>NZ_KB907208.1 GCF_000381885.1 Actinomadura atramentaria DSM 43919
TCAAACCCATCGCCACAGAAACACCCCTGCTGGTGTGAGAGTAGTGTTCGCGTCCCTGTGCGGTTCCCAGACAACAACTGGGTTCCGCGAGTTTCAAGTGAATAATGTTCGCTTAAACGACATGAGTTTCCCGCCCGTCCGTGGAGCGCTTCGGTGCTTCGGAGGGGTTGGGGTTGGTCGTTCGGTGGTTTTGGCGAGAGGGAAACACCCGGTCCCATTCCGAACCCGGAAGTTAAGCCTTTCAGCGCCGATGGTACTGCATGGGGGACTGTGTGGGAGAGTAGGACACCGCCGGACTCATATTACGAACAGGCCCCGCCATTCATGGCGGGGCCTGTCCTGCTTTCCGGGCCTCTTTCTGTGGGGGCTGTTCGTGTTTTGCGGGCCTCGCCTTCGGCGGGGCCTTTTTGTGTTGTGGGGGCGACCGAGTGTGAGGCGGTGGGGCGTCGCCGTCGAGCGGGTCCGCGGTTGGGCGGTGGTCGGCTGGGTCGATGCAGGTGGGGTGTTACGGGCGGCGGGTGTCGGGTAGGCGGCCGGGCAGCCCTCGACGACAGGAGAGCCGATCGTGATCACTGTGGAGCATGTCGAACGTCTGCTGCGGGCCGAGGACCCCGAGGCCGCGCTTATCGTCGTGAACGGACGTCCGGAGGTCGTCTCGTCGGCGCACGCGACCGACGGGCTGCTGGTCACGGACCGGCGGGACGTCGTGACGCAGATCGGTGAGGGCGAGACGACGCCCGAGACGCTGGAGCGGCTGGCCGACGCACTCGATACGGCCGTCACCGAGCTGGGCGGCTGACGCGGCGGCGCCCCGAACGCGGGCCGGGCGGGTCAACGCGTGCGAATTGACCTGAACGCGTGCGAATTGACTTGGGCGAACCCGGCCGCGAATGCGGCCGGGCGGATCAAACCGCGTGGATTGGGCCGGGGACGGACCACACAGGTCAGGTCGGGCGGGGCGGGCCGCGCAGGCCGGGCGGGCCGGGCAGTAGCAGGTCAGGTCGGGCGGCTTGCGATGAGGACGGTCGCGGCGAGGTCGTCGCACTCGGCTGTGCGCGCGGTCAGGCCGTGGGCGGTGACGGCCGCGACGGCGGCCTGGGCCTGGCGCTCGCTGGTCTCGAAGAACAGGTGCCCGGCGGGCGCGAGCCAGGCGGCGGCTTCGGCGGCGACGCGGCGGAGGACGGCGAGGCCGTCCGTGCCGCCGTCCAGGGCGACGCGGGCTTCGTGGTCGCGCGCCTCGGCGGGGAGCAGCGCGATGTCGCTGGTCGGGACGTAGGGGACGTTGGAGAGGAGCACGTCCACGTGTCCGCGCAGGGCGGCGGGCAGCGGCGCGAAGAGGTCGCCGGTGTGGACGCGGTCGGGTGGGAGGTTGCGGCGGGCGCACGCGGTGGCGGCCGGGTCGAGGTCGGCCGCGTGGACGTCGGCGTCCGCGCGGGCGGCGGCGAAGGCCGCGCCGAGCGCGCCGGAGCCGCAGCACAGGTCCACGACGACCGGGGCCTCGCCGTCCGTCAGCTCTAGGGCCTGCTCGAGCAGGAACTCGGTGCGGCGGCGGGGCACGAAGACGCCGGGTTCCACGATGACGCGGACGCCGCCGAACTCCGCCCAGCCGAGGACGTGCTCCAGCGGCAGGCCCGCGGCCCGGCGCTCGACCATCGCGGCGCGCTCGTCCGGCCCGGTGGCGGTCTCAACGATCAGCCGCGCCTCGTCCTCGGCGAAGACGCACCCGGCGGCGCGCAGGCGGTCGGTGATTTCGGTGAACTCCGGCATCGGTTCCCTTCGGCGGTGTGCGGGCGGCGCGAGTCTAGACGTGTTTCAAAGTCCCGGCCCACGGCCCTCGCCTGGCGGCTCGGACCCCACCGGCCCTGTGCGAGCGCAACATCGCTTCGCGACCTGGCCGGTAAAGCTCGCCTCCAGCTCGCTCTACCGGCAGGTAACGCACTCGCGCTGTGGCTGAGGCACTTTGAGACAGGCCCTAGGTCGTGTCCGGTGGATCTCGGTGTTTGGTTGAGGTCGATCAGTGGGTTGGGGTGTGATGGCGGGCGTGGTGCGTCGTCATGAGCTCACGGATGCGGCGTGGGTGCGGATCGAGCCGTTTCTGCCCGGTCAGGTGCGCCGGGGCGGCCGGTGGCTGGATCACCGGACCGTTCTGAACGGGATCTTGTGGAAGCTCGCCACCGGTGCTCCATGGCGGGATCTGCCCGAGCGGTATGGCAACTGGAAGACCGTCTACGAGCGTTACCGCAGGTGGGCGGCCGACGGGACGTTCGACCAGGTCCTCACCTGCGTCCAAGTCCATGACGACGCCATCGGCCGCATCGACTGGACCGTCAGCATCGATTCCACGATCGTGCGTGCCCACCAGCACGCGGCCGGCGCCCGCAAAAAAGGGAACCCGCAGGGACAAACCGGCAAGCGCTCGGCCGGTCCCGAGGCGGACTGACCAGCAAACTCCATCTGGCGGTCGACGGCCGCGGCCTGCCTTTGGCGCTGGCCGTCACCGCTGGGAACGTCAACGACTGCACCGTCTTCGATCAGATCATGATCGACATCCGCGTGCCGCGGCCGGGGCGAGGGCGTCCCCGCACCCGCCCCGACCGCGTCATCGCCGACAAGGCCTACAGCTCCCGCGCCGTCCGCGCTCATCTGCGCACGCGCGGCATCGGCTGCACCATCCCAGAAAGAAGCGATCAGCGAGCCGGACGCAGCCGTCGCGCAAGCCGGGGCGGACGGCCACCAGCGTTCGATCCCGCCGCCTACCGGCAGCGCAACGTCGTGGAACGCTGCATCAACCGGCTGAAGCAATGGCGCGGCATCGCCACCCGCTACGACAAACTCGCCCGCCACTACCGGGCAGCAGTCACCCTGGTCAGCGCACTGCTCTGGATCACCACATGATCCACCGGACACGGCCTAGGCGTCCGCACGGCAGCCGGCCAGCCGTTCGCGCCTCGGCCGGGCTGAGGAGGACGTTCGGATGTCGGCTGCTTGCGTTCCGTCCGCGCTGAGCGGGCGCGGAGGCGTTTGAGGACGCCGCGAGGACGTCCGGACGAGCGTACGCGAGAAGGCGCGCTCTGGCTTACGGCGCTGGGGTTGAGGTTCGCCGTGGTTGAGGCGCTGGGGGTTGAGTCTGGGTACTGCCCGCAGGGCCAGACGGCGACCGCAGGGTCGGGCGGTGCCGAAGGGCGGCGCGGAGGCGGTCGGGGCCATCCGGAGAATGCCCGGCCGTGCGTGGGTGGGATGGTCGGGCGGCGGCGCATAAGGCCGGGCGGTCCGCGCGTGGGGACGTTCGCGCCGAGCGAGTGTGGGACAGCGGGGCGGTGCCTGGGGATTCGGCCGCGCCCCGGTGGGGGGTTGGGGCGCGGCCGGGTGGGTCAGAGGTGGATGGGGATTTCCGCGAGGGCGTTGGTGAAAAGGCTCGGGACGGGCTTCGGGCCGTCCGGGCCCAAGGCGAGTTCGGCGTCCGGGTAGTGGGTGAAGAACGCCCGGACCGCGAGGACCGCCTGGCGCTGCGCCAGGTGGGAGCCGGGGCAGACGTGGCGGCCCGCGCCGAACGCCAGGTTCGGGCGCTGGTCGCGCGTCAGGTCGTACTCGTGCGCGGTCGGGCCGTGCTGGGCGGCGTCGCGGCCGACCGCCGTGTACGGGGCCATGATCGCGTCCCCGGCCGGGATCGTGACGCCCGCGATCTCCACGTCCCGGACCGGGTAGCGGGCGAGGAAGTTGCCGATGGACGAGTCCCAGCGCAGCGTCTCGGCGACCGCGTCGGCGTAGCGGTCCTCGGCACGGGCGAGCGCGAGCTGGTCCGCGTGGGCGAGCAGCGCGCGGATCGTGTTGCCGATGAGCCCGATCGTCGTCTCGTGACCCGCGGTGAGCAGGACCCACAGGGTGTCGGCGAGTTCGCGGTCGCTCATGTCGACGGAGCCGTCGCGGCGCGCGGCGATGAGCGCGCTCGTCAGGTCGTCGCCGGGGTCGGCGGCGCGGGTCTCGATGAGCGCGCCGAGGAAGCGGGGGATGTCCGCCATGACCTCGGCGACCTGTTCGGGCGTGGTGTCGGTGCGGAAGATGGAGTCGACGAGGTGCCGCAACCGCGCCCACTCGTCGTCGGGGACGCCGAGCAGGTCGCAGATCACGCGCAGTGGCAGCGGCGCGCAGAGGTGGGCGCGGACGTCCACGACGCCGGACGCGTCGGCGTGCGCGGGGAGTTCCGCGACGAGTTCGTCCACGGTCGCGGCGATGCGGGGCGTCATCTCCTCGACGCGGCGCTGGGTGAACGTCGCGGTGATGGGGCGGCGCAGGCGGCGGTGGTTCTCGCCGTCCGCGGTGACGAGGTTGTCGACGGCGATCATCCCGATGATCGGGTTCTCCGGGGTCAGCTCGCCGGTCCGGTAGGCGGTCCAGGTCTTGTAGTCCTTGCTCATGTCCGGGCTGCGGACGATCTGCTCGACCAGTTCGTGCGTCGTGACGGCCCAGACGACGAGGCCGCCGGGCAGGCCGACGCGGACGAGGCCGCCGGTGGCCTCGCCGGCGGCGCGGAGGCGGGCCGCCTCGCCGTGGTGGTCGGACCCCGCCGGGTCCAACGGGATGACTGGTATATGGGCATATTTCGGACTGGTTGGGGTGCTCATGGGCGACTCCGGTGCGCGGGTGGCGAAGCGGGTGATCGAGCGGGGGTCAGGGGACGGCGATCGGCGCGGGCGTGAACGCGACGGGCAGGCCCCGCGGGATGCGCGTCCACGGGCTCGGCTCGCTGCCGATCGCGTCGGGGTCGACGGTGATGCGGGCGTCGCGCAGCAGGTGCCCGGCGGCGGCGACGGCCGTCCGGGCGATCGTGCGGGCGGGGTCGCGGGCCGGGCAGGCGTGCGGGCCCGCGGACCACGCCATCGACGCGTGGTTGCCGTGCGTCCACCAGCCGGGCGTGTGCGCGCGGGTGTCGCGGGACGCGGCGGCCAGGCCGAGGATCAGCGCGTCCCCGCGCGCGACGCGGCGGCCGCCCAGCTCGACGTCCGCCAGCGCGTACCGGGCCGGCATGTTGATCATCGGGGGCTGGCGGGCCAGGACCTCGTCCAGCGCGTCGTCCACCGACAGCCGCCCGCCGCGCATCCGGCTCGCGAACCGGGGGTCGGTCAGGACGATCCGCAGGGACTGGGAGATCCAACTGATCAGCGTGTGGTTGCCGGCCGAGACCAGGACGACGAGCGTCTGCAGGACCTCGGCGTCGCTGCGCAGGTCCGGGTGCCGCAGCAGGACGCTCGTCATGTCGTCGCCCGGCGCGGCCGTCTTCGCGGCCAGCAGCCCGAACAGCAGCGCCTCGAAGCGGGCGTTGCCCTCCTGCGCGCGCTCCCCGGACGAGAACAGCAGGTGGGTGGCCTCCAGCAGCTCCGCGGACTGCGCCGCGTCCAGGCCGATGAGGTCGCCGATCGTCAGCAGCGGGACGGCCGCCGCGTAGTCGCGGACCAGGTCGGCCTCGCCGCGCGGCGCGATCTCCGCGATCAGGCCGGTGCAGAGCCGCTCGACGGTGCGCCGCAGGCGGCGGTGGTCGATGCCGCCGATCGCGTCCTGCAGCGGGCGGCGCAGTCGGCGGTGCTCCTCGCCGTCGTGGCCGATGACGTTGTCCCGGAAGAACATCATCGGGCCGAGCGGGGAGTCGGGCGGGACCGTTCCGTCCTGGAACGATCGCCACTGCCGGGCGTCGCGGCTGAACAGGTGCTCCTCGCGGGTGATCGTGCGCAGCTCGTCGTAGCCCATGACGAGCCAGGCGTGGACGCCGGGCTGCAGCTCGACCGGCGCGACCGGCCCGTAGCCGCGCCACAGCCGCTCGAACGCGCCGTCGGGGTCGGCGGTGGTGGCGTCCAGCGGCAGGACGCCGGACGCGGCGAGCCGCTCCAGTTCGGTGCCGGTCACGCGGACGGCCCCGCTCCCACGGCGAGCGCGTGCCGCGTCAGGGCGGTCAGCGCGCGGATCGAGGACGCGCGGTCGCGCGCGTCGCAGGTCACCAGCGGCGTCTCGGGCAGCAGGTCCATCGCCCGCCGCAGGTCCGGCACCGGGTGCCGGACGGTGTCGGGGAACTCGTTCACCGCGACGGCGACCGGCCCCAGCCCGTGCTCCTCCAACTCGCCCAGCACCTCGAAACTGCCCTCCAGCCGTCGCGTGTCCACGAGCACCAGCACCCCGACCGCGCCGCGCGCCAGGCCCGCCCACATGTCCCAGTAGCGGCGCTGCCCCGGCGTCCCGAAGACGTACAGGACCAGGTCGCCGCCGAGCGTGAGGCGGCCGAAGTCCAGCGCGACGGTCGTGGTGGTCTTGCGGTCGAGGCCCGCCAGGTCGTCGACGCCGACGCTGGCCTCGGTCATCTGCTCCTCGGTGCGCAGCGGTTCGATCTCGCTGACCGCGCCGACGAACGTGGTCTTGCCGACGCCGAAGTCCCCGACGACGAGGATCTTGGCGGTCTCGGTCACCGTGTCGGCGACGTAGTCGACCCGGTGCCGTCCGGGCGGGCGTTCAGAGGCTGTTGAGTCCATCGAGGACCTTCTGGAGGAGGGCGTGGCCGGGCGTGGGTTCGGGGCGGTCGCCGTGCGGGCGCAGATGGTGCGAGGCGACCAGGTCGGCGGCGAGGACGAGCACGACGCTGACGGGCAGGGCGAGGTGGGCGGCGGCCTCCGCGACCGACAGCGTCCCGCCCCGGCACAGCCGCAGCAGCGCCCGGGACTGCGGCGCGGCGTCCACCGCGAGCGGCGCGCCGGTCGGGTCGGCGCGCAGCAGCGTGTCGAGGGCGAGCGCCGCGTCGCCGGGCGCGACGCGGCCGGACGTCAGGACGAACGGGCGCAGCGCGGCGTCGTCGGCGGCGGCGGGTTCGGCGGCGTCGTCGGGGAGCCGCACGGTCACCCCGTCCCGCCCGCGCCGCGCCGGGGCGTGCTCAGCGCGGCCTCACCGAGCTTGAGGACCATGTGCTGCATCTCCTGCGCGATCAGGCCCGGGTTGATGTCCTCCCCGGTGACGACCGCGAGGGCGGTGCCCGCCGCCGCGCCGCGCACGAACAGGCAGCCGCCGTCGTGCTGGACCATCACCTGCCGGACGACCGGGTCGCCGCCGTGCGCGGCCGCCTGGTCGCGGCCGAGGGACAGCAGCGCGGTGCAGCGCGCGGCGAGGCGCTCGGCGTCGTCGCGGGCGAGGTCGCCGGAGCGGGCCTTCAGCAAACCGTCGGTGGTACAGAGCACGACGTGCCGGACGCCCGGCACGCGCGCCATCTGCTCAACGGTCCAGTCACTCACGGGGGTCTCCAGGGTCGTCGGCGGGGGTGGCGGGCGGCTCGGCGGACGGCGCCGCGGGTGCGTCGTCGGCGTCGGCGGCATCGTCGGGGCGGACGGCGAAGACGCCCGCCATGAACGACGCGGCGTCCTCGGGCGTCTGGTCGGGGGCCGCGACGGCGGGTCCGGCGGCGGGCGGCGGGACGTGGGCGGGGCGACGGCGGTTGCGGCGCTGCGGCAGAACGCTTCCCCCGGACGGCGTCGCGTCGCCGCGCGTCGCGTCGGTGGGCGTCGCGTCGGTGAGCGGCGATTCGGCGCGCGGCGCGCGGGCGGCCAGTAGGTCGGCGCGCGGCGGGCCGGCGTGTGATGGGCCGGCGTGGGACGACGGGCCGGTACGCGGCGTGTCGATGGGTGGCGGGTCGGCCTGCGGCGGGCCGGTGAGCGGCAGTTCGGCGCGCGGCGTTCCGGTGTCCGGTGATTCGGCGCGCGACGGGCCGGCGTGCTGCGGACCGGTGCGCGGCGTTTCGATGGGCGGCAGCTCCGCGTGCGGCAGCTTCGCGTGCGGTAGTCCGGCGTCCGGCTTCCCGGCGTAGGGCGTCCCGGCGGGCGGCGTGCTCGCGGTCGGCAGTCCGGCGGGCGGTGCGGGCGGGGGTTCGGGGGTCGGGTGGGCGAAGGCCGCCGAGCCGCGCGGGGCGACGCGGATCGTCCGGCCCGCCGGGACCAGCACGACCGCCTGGAGGCCGCCGTACGGCGACTCGTCCAGCGTGATCTTCAGCCCGTGCTCGACGGCGTACCGGCCGACGACGGCCAGGCCCGTCCGCGGCACCTCGCCCAGGTCGGCCAGGCTCGGCGTGACGCGGCCCGCCGCGACGTCGCGGGCGTGCGACAGCCGGGGCTCCTCCAGCCCGGTGCCGTGGTCGTCGATCCGGAACACCGCGCCGGACGCCGCCGCCGACACCTTGACGATCACGTCGGTCGCGGTCGGGGACGCCTCGGTCGCGTTGGCGAGCAGTTCCGCGATGACGTGGACGACCGGCTCCAGCGCGACGGGATCGACGCCGACGTCCGGGTCGCCCTCGATCCGGACGCGCCCGAAGTCCTCGATGCGCGCCGACGCGGCCTGCACGATCTCCGCGAGCCGCAGCCCGCGCGTCCACTGCTGCCCCTCCCACGACCCGGCGAGGATCGCGACGCTCTGCGCGACGCGCGCGGCCTGCGACGCGGCGTGGTCCATCGCCTGCCCGGCGCGGTACACCTCGGGCAGCATCCGGTTTTCCTCGGCGATGCGCTCGGCGGCGAGCTGCATGCGGTGGCTCGCGGACTGGACGCGCCGCGCGAGCGCGACCATCACCTGCTGGTAGGAGTCCTCGCGGTCGGCGAGGTCGCGGCGCAGCTCGACGATCGACTCCAGCGCCGCCGTCATCGTCGCGGCGAGTTCGGGGCCGAGCAGTTCGGCGGGTTCGGGGCCGAGCCGGGGCGGCCGGTCGCCCTGGACGGCGGCGGGGAGGTAGGCGAGCAGGAGGCGGCGGGTCAGCTCCTCCAGCGCGTCGGCGCGGCCGCGCAGCGCGGTGGCGTACGCCTCCCACTCGCCGAGCCGGAGCGAGGCGACGCGGGCGCGGTCGGCGGCGTCCGCGAGTTCGGCGGCCCGCCGCGCGGCGAGGGCGCGGTCGGCGGCGCGGTCGAGCCGGTCGCGGTGCTCGCGGAGCGCGAGCGCGGTGAGCAGCAGGGCGGCGACGGCCGCGCCCGCGAGCGGGACGGGCCAGCCGAGCCGCGCGCCCGTCGCCAGCAGGACGACGGCGGCGAGCAGGAACAGCGCGAGCACGGCGGCGGCGGTGAGCGCGACGGCCCCCCAGACGGCGGGGCGGGGGGCGTGCGCCGGGGACGGCGGCGCGCCCCACGGGATGCGGGCCGGCTCGGCGGGCCGCTCCGGCGCGGCGGCGGGCCGGGCCCGCTGGTCCGTCGCGCCGGTCACGGCGCGTTCCCGGGGCCGCGGGGGATGGCTGATGAGGGCATGGGACTCCGTCTGGCGTGCGGGGAGGCGTCGGACGTGTCACGGTGGCGGAGGGGTGTCTCACCGCGGGGCCGTGACGCCGCGGTGATCCTTTTCGGCCGGCGGGAATGGAACGGGCCATTCTCGCGCCGGACGTGTGCAGTTGTCCTCGGAATTGGCGCGACGGCGTCGGGGGTCAGACGCTGCTCACCTTTCCGATAGGGCGCGGAAATCATCGGGTGCTGCGTTTCCCGCGGACCGCCCGGGGTTCCGGGAGGCCCGCCGTGCGGGGGCGGGCGGCGTCCTGGCGGGGCGCGGGGGCGCCCGCGGCGGGTGCCGCTCGATGATCAGCAGTGTAGCCACCGGGGTCGGTTCCTTCCGGGCAACGGCCGATATGACGACGGCGGATCGCGCGGACGTGCATCAAATGACAAAAACGGTGGTTCGGTGCCGGATCGTGGTCGCGGATGCGACGCGGAACCGTTATTCGTCTTTCCGGTGGCGCGCGGCCCGTCCGCCGCCGCGCCCGGGACGGACGTTGTCGCGCCGACGTCGCTGGGCGATGCTGGAACGGTGTCAACGGAGACCCGCGGCCAAGCGGAACTGCGCGCGCTGCTGCGCGGCCTGCCCGGCGTCGACCGCGTCGGCGCGGAAGCGCGGGCCGCGCGGCTCGCCGCCCGCTCGGTGAAGGCGGCCGCCAAGGCGCGCGCCGTCGATCTGGCGATCTCGATGGTCGACCTCACGACGCTGGAGGGCGCGGACACGCCCGGCCGGGTGCGGGCGCTGTGCGCGAAGGCGCTGCGGCCGGACCCGGGCCAGCCGGACGTCCCGAGCGTCGCGGCCGTCTGCGTCTACCCGGACCTGGTGGGCGCCGCGGCGGACGCGCTCGCGGGCGGCGGCGTCGGCGTGGCGAGCGTCGCGACGGCGTTCCCGGCGGGCCGCGCGCCGCTGGCGGCGAAACTGGCGGACGTCGGCGCGGCGCTGGCGGCCGGGGCGACGGAGATCGACATGGTGATCGACCGGGGCGCGTTCCTCGCGGGCGACTACCTGAAGGTCCACGAGGAGATCCGCGCGGTCCGGGCGGCGTGCGGGGCGGCGCACCTGAAGGTGATCCTGGAGACCGGCGAGCTGGGGACCTACGACGACGTCCGGCGCGCGGCGTGGCTGGCGATGGACGCGGGCGCGGACTTCGTCAAGACGTCCACGGGCAAGGTCGCCCCGGCCGCGACGCCGCCGGTGGTGCTGGTGCTGCTGGAGGCCGTCCGCGACTACCGGGCCGCGACGGGCCGCGCGGTGGGCGTGAAGGCGGCGGGCGGCATCCGGACGACGAAGGACGCGCTGCGCTACCTCGTCCTGGCCGCCGAGACGGCCGGGCGCGACTGGCTGACCCCGGACCGGTTCAGGTTCGGCGCGTCCGCACTACTCAACGACCTGCTGATGCAGCGGCGCACGCTGGCGACGGGCGTGTACTCCGGTCCCGACCGCGTCGCGCAGGACTGAGCGGGGGCTCGCGCATGGACGTCTTCGAGTACGCGCCCGCGCCCGAGTCGCGGGACGCCGTGCGGCTCCGCGCGTCGTACGGGCTGTTCGTCGGCGGGGAGTTCACCGGTGGCGGCG
Organism: Actinomadura atramentaria DSM 43919; assembly: GCF_000381885.1. Taxonomy (GTDB): domain Bacteria; phylum Actinomycetota; class Actinomycetes; order Streptosporangiales; family Streptosporangiaceae; genus Spirillospora; species Spirillospora atramentaria. Next base: position 10,849 of record NZ_KB907208.1, read on the forward strand.
GCGCGCCGTTCACCACGGTGGAGCCCGCGACGGGCGAGCCGCTGGCGGAGGTCGCGACCGCCGACGCCGCCGACGTCGACCGCGCCGTCGCGGCCGCGCGCGCCGCGCAGACGGCGGTCTGGGGGCCGATGCCGGGCCGCGAGCGGGCCAAGTACCTGTTCCGGATCGCCCGGATTCTTCAGGAACGCTCCCGCGAGCTGGCGGTGCTGGAGACGATCGACAACGGCAAGCCGATCCGCGAGTCCCGCGACGTGGACGTCCCGCTGGCCGCCGCGCACTTCTTCTACCACGCGGGTTGGGCCGACAAGCTCGGCCACGCGGGGTTCGGGCCGGACCCGCGCCCGCTCGGCGTCGCCGCGCAGGTGATCCCGTGGAACTTCCCGCTGCTGATGCTGGCGTGGAAGGTCGCCCCGGCGCTGGCCTGCGGCAACACGGTCGTGCTGAAGCCCGCCGAGACGACGCCGCTCACCGCGCTGCTCTTCGCGGACGTCTGCCGGCAGGCCGACCTCCCGCCCGGCGTCGTCAACATCGTCACGGGCGGTCCCGGGACGGGCCGGGCGCTGGTCGCCCACGACGGCGTCGACAAGGTGGCGTTCACCGGCTCCACCGAGGTCGGACGCGAGATCGCGCGGACGGTCGCGGGCACCCGCAAACGCCTCACCCTCGAACTCGGCGGCAAGGGCGCGAACCTGGTGTTCGCCGACGCGGCGCTGGACGAGGCCGTCGAGGGCGTCGTGGACGGCGCGTTCTTCAACCAGGGCCACGTGTGCTGCGCCGGGTCGCGGCTGCTCGTGCAGGAGTCGATCGCGGACGAGTTCGTCGAGCGGGTGAAGGCGCGCATGGCGACGCTGCGCGTGGGCGACCCGCTCGACAAGAACACCGACGTCGGCGCGGTCAACTCGGCCGCGCAGCTCGCCCGCGTCACCGATCTCGCCGCCGCGGGCGAGCGCGAGGGCGCGGAGCGCTGGTCGCCGCCGTGCGCGCTCCCCGAGCACGGGTTCTGGTTCGCGCCGACGCTGTTCACCGGCGTCGCGGGCGCGCACCGGATCGCGCGGGAGGAGGTCTTCGGCCCGGTGCTGTCGGTGCTGACGTTCCGCACGCCCGCCGAGGCCGTCGCGAAGGCCAACGACACGTCCTACGGCCTGTCGGCGGGGATCTGGTCGGAGAAGGGGTCGCGGACGCTGTGGGTCGCCGAACGGCTCCGCGCGGGCGTGGTCTGGGCCAACACGTTCAACCGGTTCGACCCGGCTGCGCCGTTCGGCGGCTACAAGGAGTCCGGCCACGGCCGGGAGGGCGGCCGCCACGGCTTGGCGGCCTACCTCGACGTGTGAGCGGAGGCGGCATGGCGGACGAGATGACCGAACGGATTCCGGTGCGCAAGACCTACAAGCTGTTCATCGGGGGCGCGTTCCCCCGGTCGGAGTCCGGCCGGTCCTACCCGGTGGCGGACGCGGACGGCGCGTTCCTCGCGAACGCCGCGCGCGCGTCGCGCAAGGACGTCCGGGACGCGGTCGTCGCCGCGCGGAAGGCGTTCCCCGGCTGGTCGGGCCGCACCGCGTACAACCGGGGCCAGATCCTCTACCGGATCGCGGAGATGCTGGAGGGCCGCCGCGAGCAGTTCGCCGCCGAACTCCGCGCGACGGGCCTGGACGGCGCGGCGGCGCGCGCGGAGGTGGACGCGGCCGTCGACCGCTGGGTCTGGTACGCAGGCTGGGCGGACAAGCTCGCCGCCGTCTTCGGCGACCCGGCCCCGGTCGCCGGACCGTTCCACACCGTCTCGGTGCCGGAGCCGACGGGCGTCGTCGGGATCGTCGCGCCGGACGGGCCGCTGCTCGGCCTGGTGTCGATGCTCGCGCCCGTCGTCGTGTCGGGGAACACGGCCGTCGTGGTCGCGTCCGAGCCCGCGCCGCTGCCCGCCGCCGCGTTCGCCGAGGTGCTGGCGACGTCCGACCTGCCGGGCGGCGTCGTCAACCTGCTGACCGGGTACCGCGCCGAACTCGCGCCCCGGCTCGCGTCGCACGAGGACGTGAACGCGCTGGACCTCACCGGAGTCCCCGACGCGGACGCGAAACCGCTCGCGGAGGCCGCCGCGGGCAACCTCAAACGACTTTTCTCGCGCCCGGCGGACGACTGGTCGCGAGAGCCGGGAACGGCGAGAATCAGGGCGTTTCTGGAGATCAAGACGGTGTGGCATACCGTGGGAGCCTGATCCCGTTCTGGCGAAATCGTGTGTAAATCGGCACGTGGCGTGGAATCAACCCTCCGTAACTGATCAACACGGGGGGTAGATCAGTGGCTACCAGGACCACGCGCGCGACGTCCGGCCGAAGCGCCGGCCGCGCGACCAGCAGCCGGGCCCAGAGCACGGCGAAGCGCAAGCCCGCGACCAAGCGGACGAGCGCGGCGGGAAGCACGTCGCGGTCCACCGTGACGGCCTCGCGCCCGGCGGCGAAGAAGTCCACGACCGCCAAGAAGTCCACCGCCAAGCGCTCGACGTCCGGCAAGTCCGGCAGCGCGGCCGCGACCAAGGTCACCGCCGCCGCGACGCAGGCGAAGGCCGCCGCGACGCAGATGAAGTCGGTCGCGACCAAGACCAACGGCTCGGTCAAGGCGATGACCGCCATGACCAAGGCGATGACCAGCGCCACCAAGGCGATGGCGGACGCCGCCAAGGCGATGAACACCGCCGCCAAGGCCATCTCGACGGGGGCGTCCACGTCCTCGCGGTCGGTCGCCAAGCCGAAGAGCGGCACGGCGAAGAAGACGGCCTCGAAGTCGTCGTCGGCCAAGTCGTCCGGGACGAAGGCGTCCACGGCGAAAACCGCGTCGAAATCGGCGTCGAAGTCGTCCACGGCCAAGTCCGGCTCGTCGAGCGGGACGAAGCGCGGCACGTCGGCGGCGTCCAGCCGCTCGCCGTCCCGGAGCACGACCGCGCGCGCGTCGTCGGGCACCGCGAAGCGCAGCCCGTCCTCGCGCAGCACCACGTCGAGAAGCACGGCGAGCCGCAGCACGGCGTCCCGAAGCACGCCGGCCAAGCCGAAGGCGAGCACCACCCGCCCGCGCGCGGCCCGCACCGCCACCCGCTCGACCACGCCGACGCCGGAGCCGAAGACCGACGTAGGCTCGGCGCAGCGGCCGGGCGTCGGCGGTCTGCTGTCCGGTCTCAGCGGCCGCGGCGGCTGACCCGCCCGACGACGCGCCCGGCGGCGGAACCGACCGTGGAGGGGACATGGACGACAAGGACATCCTCGCCCGCATCGGCGGCTACGTCGCCGAGGAGCGCGAGCTGCGCGCCCGCCACCAGCGGGGCGAGCTGACCGACGCGCAGGAGCAGGCGCGGATGGCGGAGCTGGAGGGCGCGCTCGACCAGGCGTGGGACCTGCTGCGGCAGCGCCGGGCGCGGCTGGACGCCGGGGAGAACCCCGGCGAGGCGCACTCCCGCCCCGTCGGCGAGGTCGAGGGCTACTGGCAGTGACCGCCGCGCCGTCCCGCCCGCCGACCGGCGGACGGGACGGGCGGACGGACCGCTACATCCGCTCCGGAGTCGGCACGCCGAGCAGGTTCAGCCCGGTGACCAGCGTCCGCAGCGTCGCCGCGCACAGTGCGAGCCGCGACCGCCGCGTGGCGTCGTCGGGGGCCTTGAGCACCGGGCAGCTCTCGAAGAACGCCGTGTAGTCCTGCGCGAGGTCGAACACGTAGTTCGCCAGCCGGTGCGGCTCGGCCTTCTCGCCCGCCTGCTCCAGCGCCGCGCCGAAGCCGAGGAGCCGCAGCGCGAGCGCCCGCTCCGCCGGGTGGCCGACGGCGATCGGGCCGGTGGCCGAGTCGGGGTCCACGCCGCCGCGCCGGAAGATCGAGCGGATCCGCACGGCGGCGTACTGCAGGTAGGGGCCGGTGTTCCCCTTGAAGGAGATCATCCGGTCGAAGTCGAAGGTGTACTCGCTGTCGCGGGCCACCGACAGGTCGGCGTACTTCACGGCGCCGATCCCGACCTTCTCCACGATGTCCGCGCGGGTGGCGGCGTCGAACGAGGGGTCGTGCTCGGTCTCGTCGTAGGCGGCCCCGGCCCGCTGGACGGCCTCGTCCAGCAGCTCCGCGAGCTTGACGGTGCCGCCCGCGCGCGTCCGCAGGATCTTGCCGTCCGTGCCGAGGACGTTGCCGATCTGCGCGTGCTCGGCGCGGATGTCGTCGCCCAGCCAGCCCGCCATCCGCGCCACGGCGAACACCATCTGGAAGTGCAGGGCCTGCGCGGAGCCGACCACGTAGACCATCCGGTCGACGCGCTCGGTGTCGACGCGGTACCGGATGGTCGCGAGGTCGGTGGTGGAGTAGTTGTAGCCGCCGTCGCTCTTGCGGATGATCACCGGGAGCGGGTCGCCCTCGCGGCCGGTGAAGCCGGGCGGGAACGCGCACAGCGCGCCGTCGCTGACGACGGCGATGCCCTTGTCCTCCAGCTCGCGGACGGTCGGGGCCAGGGCGTCGTTGTAGAAGCTCTCGCCCTTGATGTCGTCGTCGGTCAGGGTGACGCCGAGCCGCCGGTAGACGGTGTTGAAGTACCGCTTGGACACGTCCACGAGGATCTGCCAGTACCGCAGCGTCTCCGCGTCGCCCGCCTGCAGCGACACCACGCGGGCGCGGGCCCGGTCGGCGAACGCCGGGTCGCCGTCGAACTTGGCGCGGGCGGCCTGGTAGAAGGCGGTCAGGTCGCTGACGGACGAGTCGTCGCGCGCGGCGGCCTCCACACCGACGTCGAGCAGGTGCTCGATGAGCATCCCGAACGGGGTGCCCCAGTCGCCGAGGTGGTTGTCGCGGATCACGTCGTGGCCGAGGAACGCCAGGATGCGCGCGATGGCGTCCCCGACGATCGTGGTCCGCAGGTGGCCGACGTGCATCTCCTTCGCCACGTTCGGCGAGGAGTACTCGACCACGACCCGCTGCGGGTGCTCGGCGGCGGGCACGCCGAGCCGGTCGTCGGCCAGGGCGCGCTGCGCCTCGGCGGCGATCCAGGCGTCGTCGAGCGTCAGGTTGATGAAGCCCGGCCCGCTGATCTCCACGTTCGCGACGAGGTCGGCGACGTCGAGGTGGTCCACGATCTCCTGGGCGACCGCTCGCGGGTTCTGCTTCTCGCCGCGCTCGGCCTGCAGTCGCTTGGCGAGCGGCAGGGCGGCGTTGGACTGCAGGTCGGCGAACTGCGACGGCCGGATGACCGGGTCGGCGCCGGCGTACTCCGGCCCGAAGGCGGCGGCGAGCGCGGCCTGGACGCGGGCGGCGAGGAGAAGTTGCGGATCGGACATGCCCCAAGGTTATCGGCGCGGCGGGTGCTCTCCGCGCATGGTTTTCCCGCGTCGCGGCGGGCGCAGCCACGCGTCCCAGCGCAGCGCGAGCGTCAGCAGCGCCGCCGCGCCGACCGCGATGCCGAGGGACGTCCCGCCGCCCGCGAGGTCGTGCGGCCACAGCGCGAAGAACCGGCGCAGCCACGGAACGGCGAGGACGACCGCGAACGCCGTCCCCATCGCCGCGACGAGGCCGAGCCGCCACCAGTTCCACGGCCGCGCGATCAGCACGAGCACCCACAGCGCCAGGACGAACAGCGCGATCGTCGCGGTCGTGCTGTCGTCGGCGTAGCGGGAGTCGCGGCGCGAGACGTTGATGCAGTAGCCCGCGAACGTCGCCAGGCCGCAGGTGAGCCCGGCGGGGATCGCGAACCGCAGCACGCGCGGGACGAACCCGGCGCGCGCCCGCTCGGTGTTCGGCGCGAGCGCGAGGAAGAACGCCGGGACGCCGATCGTCAGCGCGCTGATCAGCGTGATGTGCCGGGGCAGGAACGGGAACCGGACGTGGACCAGCCCGACGAGCACCGCCAGGATGATCGAGTACACGGTCTTGGTCAGGAACAGGTTCGCGACGCGCTCGATGTTGCCGAGCACCCGGCGGCCCTCGCCGACCACGTGGGGGAGTGTCGCGAAACTGTCGTCCAGCAGCACCACTTGCGCGACGGCCCGCGTCGCGCCGCTGCCCGAGCCCATCGCAACGCCGAGGTCGGCGTCCTTGAGCGCCAGGACGTCGTTGACGCCGTCGCCCGTCATCGCCACGACGTGGCCGCGCGCCCGCAGCGCCCCGACCATCGCGCGCTTGCGCTGCGGCGTGACGCGGCCGAACACCGAGTGCCGCTCCAGCTCCCGGCCCATCTCCACCGGGTCGTCGGGCAGCTCGCGCGCGTCCAGCGGCGCGTCGGCGCCCGGCAGGTCCAGCGAGCGGGCGATGGCGCCGACCGAGCGCGGGTTGTCGCCGGAGATGACCTTGACGGTGACGCCCTGCTCGGCGAAGTACCGCAGCGTCGCCGGGGCCTCCGCGCGGAGCCGCTGCCGCAGGACGACGAGCGCGGCGGGCCGCGCGGACGCGGTGACGTCGAGCGCGTCGGGGTCGGCGAACGCGCCGTCCGGGACGCCCGCGAGCGCGAGGACCCGCAGGCCCTCCGCGCCGAGCCGCTCGGCGCGCTCCCGGGCCGGGTCGCCCGCGGCCAGCAGCACGTCGGCCGCGCCGATCACCCAGCTCCCGCGGCCGTCGAACGCCGCGCCGCTCCACTTGCGAGCGGACGAGAACGGGACGTGGCGGGTCGTCTCCCACTTGGGTGCGGCGGCGTCGAGGCCGTCGCGGATCGCCGCCATCGTCGGGTTCGGGTCGGGGTCGGCCGCGACGAGCGCCGCCAGGACGGGCTCGGGATCGCCGTCGAGCGGGAGCACGCGGTCCAGGTCCATGCCCGGCTCGGTGAGCGTGCCGGTCTTGTCGACGCACAGGACGTCCACCCGCGCCAGGCCCTCGATCGCGGGCAGCTCCTGCACCAGGCAGCGGCGGCGGCCGAGCCGCACGACGCCGACCGCGAACGCGATGCTCGTCATCAGCACCAGGCCCTCGGGGACCATCGTGACGACTCCGGCGACCGCGCCGACCACCGCGTCCGAGGCGTTGCCCGCCGCCGCGAACTGGCTGACGAACAGCAGCACCGCCGTGGGGACGATCAGCCAGGTGACCCACTTCAGGAACCGGTTGATCCCGTTCATCAGCTCCGAGCGGGCCAGCGTGAACTTCGACGCCTCCGCCACCAGCCGCGCCGCGTACGCGTCCCGGCCGACGCGTTCGGCGGTGAACGCCCCGCTCCCGGCGACGACGAAACTGCCCGAGCGGACCGGGTCGCCGGGCCGTTTGAGCACCGGGTCGGCCTCGCCCGTCAGCAGGGACTCGTCGACCTCGAGCCCGGCGGCCTCCGCGACGGACCCGTCCACCGGGACGCGGTCGCCGCTGCCGAGCGCGATGAGGTCCCCGAGGACGACGTCCTGCTGCGGGACCGCGACGACCTCGCCGTCCCGCACCACCCGGACCGGCGTCTCGCCGACGACCGCGAGCCGGTCGAGGGTCCGCTTCGCGCGCAGCTCCTGGACGATGCCGATCGCGGAGTTGGCGAGGATGATCCCGCCGAACAGCGCGTCCTGCCACGCGCCGAAGATCAGGATGAGGATGAACAGCGACCCGATCAGGGCGTTGAACCGGGTGAGAACGTTCGCGCGGACGATCTCGCCCACCGACCGGCTCGACCGGCGCGGCACGTCGTTGGTCCGGCCGGCGGCCCGCAGCTCCGCGACCCGCGCGGCCGTCAGGCCCCGTCCCGCCTCCGGCACCGGCGTCAGCCCGGGTTCTCGCCCCGGCTGAGCGCGGGCTCGTCGGAGTCGGCGGCGGGCTGGGCCGCGTCCGCGCCGGGTCTGTCTTTCGGGCCGGGCTTGTCCTTCGCTCGGCCGCGCTCGCCCGCGTCCGCGCCGGGCTTGTCCTTCGGCGCTCGGCCGCGCTCGGCCGCGTCCGCGCCGTCCTTGGACGACCGTCCGCGCTCGGCGGCGCCGTCCCTGGACGACCGTCCGCGCTCGCCCGCGTCGGCCCTCTCGGGCTCCGCGCCGCCCGGCTCGGCGTCCCGCTCCGGCTCGCGGTCGCGGTCGCCGTGCGTCCAGCGCCCGAACCGCGACGTCCGCGTCGCCGCGACCTGCTCGCGGATCTGCTCCACGATCTGCCCCGCCGCCAGCCCGTGCGCCAGCGAGCACGCCGACGTGATCGCCCGCGCGTGCGCCGCGCCGTGCGCGATCACCACGGTGCCGTTCAGGCCGAGCAGCACCCCGCCGCCGTAGCTGTCGGAGTCGAGCCGGTCGCGCAGCTCGTGCAGCCGCCGCCGCTGCAGCAGCGCGCCCATCCGCGCGGTCCGGGACGCGGTCATGGCCGAGCGCAGCTCCGCGAACGCCATCCGGACCGTGCCCTCCATCGTCTTCAGCGCCACGTTCCCGGTGAACCCGTCGGTGACGATGACGTCGACCGCGCCGGTCAGCAGGTCGTGGCCCTCGACGTTCCCCGCGAACTCCACGTCGTGGTGCCCGGACGCCAGCAGCTCATGCGCCCGCCGCGTCACCTTGTTCCCCTTGCCCGGCTCCGCGCCGATGGTGAGCAGGCCCACGCGCGGCCGCGCCAGGCCGAGCCGGATGCGCGCGTACGCGGTGCCGAGCGCCGCGAACTGCAGCAGCGTCTCGGGCTTGACGTCGGCGGTCGCGCCGGAGTCGAGCAGGACGGTCGGCCGCGGCAGCGTCGGCAGCTCGACGGCGATGGCCGGGCGCAGCACCCCCTGCTGCCCCTTCAACCGCAGCCGCGACGTCGCGACGATCCCCGCCGTGCTGCCCGCCGACACCAGCGCCGACGCCTGCCCCTGTTTGATCAGGTGGCAGGCGATGGCGATCGACGAGCGCGGCTTACGCCAGCTCGCCAGCGCGCCCTCGCCCATGTCCAGCGCCTCGTCGGCGTGGACGATCGGGATCTCGCCCATCACGCCGTGCCGGTCCAGCTCCCGCCGGATGCGCGGCGCCTGCCCCACCAGCACGAGCCGCACGCCGTGCTCGCGGACCGCCGCCACCGCCCCCGCGATGATCTCGCCCGGGGCGTGGTCGCCGCCCATCGTGTCCACCGCGATCGGTGCCGGACGTGCCGCGTCGCGGATCATGGCGGCTCCAGGGTGGGCGGGGCGGGACGGACGCGCCGCGGGTCACCGCAGCTCATCGCATGGTAGGACGTCCGTCCGCGTGCCCCGGCCCCGGTCAGCCGCCCTTCCGGCAGCCCTTCCCGAGGCACGGCGCGTTCTGCACGACCGGCGAGCCCGCCACCAGGATCGTGAAGTAGTGCTTGGCGGACGCCTCGTCGCCGGTGCCGATGACGTCCACGGCCTGCTTGTTCGCCGTCGTGCCGGAGCACGTTGCGCGCAGCCGCTTCTTCGTCCAGCCCGGCAGGTCCGCGCAGCTCAGCGGACCGCCGAGCGCGACGCCGCGGGACTTCAGCTCGGCGGTCGCGGCGGCGGGCAGCGCGGAGCGCAGCTTGGTCTGGGTCGGGTAGCGCAGTTCCTTGGCGGTGGCCAGCAGGACGCCCGTGACGGCGCCGCCGACGACGGCGAGGGACACGACGCCCAGGATCAGGGCCTTCACACGGGTGATCTTCACAGTGGAGTTCGTCACCCCGGGACACGCCGTGCAAGCCTCGCTTTCCGTATCCGGGACGAGCCGTTAGATGATCAGGGATTTCGGTGGACGCAACCCAACCCGAGGCAATCCTGGCGGAGCACGACGCGGTCCCCGACCGTCACGACGTAGTCCTCCAGGGGGTCGGTCTGGCTGACCCGCGCGGCGCGGCCGGTCACGGTGACCGGGTCGCCGCCCGCGGTGCGGCCGGTGCAGCGGATCGTCAGCATGTCGTCGCCCGCCCGCTTGGGGAACTCGCAGGACGGCTTGCCGCGCAGCGCGATGCCGCGCGCGCCGAGGTCGTCGACGGTCCCGTCGCGGACGGCGTTGCGGTACGCGCCCTCGGAGATGTGCTGCATCACCCGGCAGCCGCCCGCCGACAGCGCGAGGACGGCCGAGCACAGCAGCGCGAAGACCCGCGTCACCGCGCGACCTCCCGCACCGCCGCCGCGACGGCCTCGGGCCGGTCGTACATCACCATGTGCCTGCTCCCGGGGAGTTCCCGCCGCGCGCCGCGCGGGCTCATCGCGGCGAGCCGTTCGTGGCGGCGCGCCCACGTCCGCCGCGTCCCGGAGTCCTCGCCGTCCGACGCGGTCAGCACGACCAGCGGGACGGGCGGGAACGGCCGCCGTTCGCGCAGCTCGATCAGGTCGGCGGCCATCGGCGCGTACGCCAGCCACTCGGCGGCGAGCGCGCCGAGCACGGCCGGCCGCGCGTACACCGCCCGGACGAGCGCCGCGCGCACGCGCGGGATCGTCCGCGACACCAGCCGCAGCACCGCGCGCCGGACCGCCGGGCCGACGAGCAGCGGCAGGCCCGTCGCGGCGACCGCGTAGCCGAGCGGGCGCGTCAGCGGGACCGCCCGCGCCGCCAGCCGCCAGAACGGGCCGGGCCGCTCGTCCTCGAAGCTCGGGTCGACCAGCACGACGCCGGACACCAGGTCGGGCCGCAGCCGCGCGGCCGCCTCGGCGGAGAACGCGCCCATCGAGTGCGCGACGAGCGTCACCGGGCGGCCCGCGCGCTCGGCCAGGGCGATGAGGACGTCCGCGTCGCGGCGCAGCGTCGGCGCGGCGCGCGCGGGCCGGCTGAGGCCGAGCGACGGCCGGTCGAGCACGGTCACCCGGAACTCGCCGCCGAGCAGCGCGGTGACGGTGCGCCAGTCGAACCACGCCCCGCCGAGCCCCGACGTGACGAGCACCGGCGGCGCGTCCGGCGCGCCGTGCTCGGCGACGTGGACGCGTTCGCCCGCGGCGGCGACGAGCAGCGTGGTCACCGGGCGGCCTCCGCGCTCTCGGGGACGCGGCGGCGCGCGACCCGCCCGGCCCGCCAGTCCAGGAACAGCGCCCACGCGATCACCAGCAGCATCAGGCACAGGATCACGATCTGCACGCGCTGGATGATGCCCAGCCACCGGCCGAAGATCATCGCGACCAGGGTCGTCGCGCTGGTGACCGCCTCCGCCGCCGCCAGCGGCCACGCCCACCGGGCCAGCACCGGCCACCAGCCGTACCGCCGCGCGGCCAGCCCGAACAGGAACATCGCGATCAGCGCCATCGTGATCACGCCGGTGCTGGTGACCTCGTGGAAGTTGTGCGAGAACGACAGCGTGTCCGCCCGTTCCCGCAGCGCGCACCACGTCTCCAGGCTGGGCGCGCAGTCCAGCGGGAACGACGCGTCGCCGATCGCGGAGATCCCGAACAGGCCGAGGAACGCCCACGCGGCCGTCGCCAGCGGACGCCTGCGCAGCGTGAGCAGCGCCGTCGCGGACGAGACGATCACCATCGCGCCGGTGATCATGTCTCCCGCGTTGTAGAGCACGTGGTACGGCTGGTCGACCGCCGACAGCTCGCTCGCGTAACCGTTGATCGAGTCCAGTTTCGGGCTGAGCCAACTCTCCAGCGCGAAACTCGCGTACGTGAAACAGGACGCGGCCAGCAGCAGGACGGCGAACAACGGCACCCGGCCAGGTCCGTCCTCGCGCACAGTGGCCCCCTCGCCCTGCGGTCGGTCTTCCTGATCAGTATGACCCCCTCGGCGCGGAATGCCGCGAGGGCCCGCCCCTTTCACGGACCGTGACCGGCGCGCGGGCGTCGATTCGGTCGCGCGCCGCCGGGGCGTCCCGTACGTGCGGGGTCGCTGACCTGGGGGCACGTCAATCGGCCGTTCCGGGTCTTGCGTCGCCCGGCGGGGCGGGCGTTTCAATGGGTGTGTCCCATGCCCCGCCCGTCACGCTCCGCGACGGGCGGGGCGGGGCACCGACCCCGCCGAAACAGAGGAGACCCGACACGTGACACTGGTGAACGACGCGGCTCCCGCAGCGCGATCCACCGGTCGCAAGTTCCGCGCCTTCACGGCCAAGCACCTGGAGGAACTGACCGCCCGGGCAGGGCTGAACGCCGACGAGCGCCTGGCGACCCGCGCGGTCGCGACCGTCCTGCCGTTCCGGACGAACGCCTACGTCCTGGACGAGCTGATCGACTGGTCCAGCGCCCCCGACGACCCCATCTACCGGCTGGTCTTCCCGCAGCCGGACATGCTCCCCGAGGCGGACGTCGCGCACCTGTCCGGCCTGCTGCGCCGGGACGCGTCGAAGGAGGAGGTCGAGGCCGCCGCGCACGCCGTCCGGATGCGCCTGAACCCGCATCCCGCCGGGCAGCTCGAACTGAACGTGCCGAGCTTCGGGGACGGTCGGGTCCCCGGCATGCAGCACAAGTACGACGAGACGGTGCTGTACTTCCCCAAGCAGGGCCAGACCTGCCACGCCTACTGCACGTACTGCTTCCGCTGGGCGCAGTTCGTCGGCGAGGCCGACCTGAAGATGGCCGGGGACGACGTCACACAGCTCCGCGACTACCTTGTCGCGCACCCGAGCGTCACCAGCGTCCTGTTCACCGGCGGCGACGCGATGATCATGGGCGAGCCGGTCCTGCGGCGCTACGTCGAGCCGCTGCTCGCCCTCGACCAGATCGAGTCGATCCGCATCGGCACCAAGTCGCTCGCGTACTGGCCGCAGAAGTTCGTCACCGACCCCGACGCCGACGCGATGCTGCGGCTGTTCGAGGAGGTCGTCGCCGCGGGCAAGACCCTGGCGTTCATGGCGCACTTCTCCCACCCGCGCGAGCTGGAGCCGCTGATGGTGGCCGAGGCGTGCCGCCGCATCCGCGACACCGGGGCCGTCGTCCGCACCCAGGCCCCGCTGATCCGGACGATCAACGACGACGCCGGGACATGGGAGACCATGTGGCGCGTCCAGACCCGGATGGGCCTCGTCCCGTACTACATGTTCGTCGAGCGCGACACCGGGCCGCAGGACTACTTCGCGGTACCGCTCGCCCGCGCGTACGAGATCTTCCGCGACGCCTACGCGAACGTCTCGGGGCTGTGCCGCACGGTGCGCGGCCCGTCGATGTCGGCGACGCCCGGCAAGGTCTGCGTGGACGGCGTCGTGGACCTCATGGGCGAGAAGGCCTTCGCGCTCCACCTCATCCAGGCGCGGGACTCGTCCCTCGTCGGGCGCCCCTTCTACGCTAAGTACGACGCGGACGCCGTGTGGCTCGACGATCTGCGTCCCGCGTTCGCGGACCGCTTCCCCTTCCAGGACTGATCCGGTCGGCGGCGCCGTCTCCGCGGCGCCGCCGACCCGGAAGACGCCGTGCGGCGGCCTTTCCGGCCCGCGTGTTCCCCTTCCCGGTGGATGCGCCGTGGCGCGCCTCGTCCTGGCTCTGTCCCTGCGCCTCGTCGTCGCCGTGCCGGTGCTCGATGACGGCGAGGACGCGTGCTGACGGGAACCGCAGGACATGTACCTCACGGCCCGTCCGCGTCACCTCGCTGACGCGCAGCGTTCCGTCGCGTTCGGTGATCTCGATCCGGCGTCCCGCCCGGGCGGCGGTAAGCTCGAAGGTCTGCGTCGTGCCGCAGCCGGCGTCCATGACGATCTCGGCCCTGTCACCCTGCATGGTCGCTCCTTTCGTTGGAAGCGATCCCATGAGATCCCGGTCGGCGGACGGCTCGCACACCGAACTCCGGCCTGTGGATAACTCGGGAGGCGGGCGCGTCCGGGCCGCCCCGCGCCGGGGCGGCCCGGACGCCGTCAGGACGCGTACGTCGGTACGAGCTTCGCCCGCGCCAGCGTGTGCGCCGTGATGTTGAACCCGACGACCGCGGGCATCGTGTCGGAGTCGACGCCCAGCGACTCGACGTCCAGCGCGTGGACCGTGAAGACGTACCGGTGCGGCGCGCCGGGCGGCGGGGCCGCCCCGCCGAACGCCTTCACCCCGTAGTCGTTGCGGGCCTGCACGCCGACTGCGGCGTCCGGGACGCCCGCCCCGGCGGCCAGCTCGGTGACCGACGCCGGGACGTCGAACAGCACCCAGTGCCAGAACCCGCTGCCGGTCGGGGCGTCCGGGTCGTAGCACGTCACCGCGAAGCTCTTCGTCTCCGCCGGGAACCCCGACCACGCCAGGTGCGGCGAGCGGTTCCCGCCGCTGAAGCCCCAGTCGTCGAAGACCTGGGCCTCGGCGAGCGGCTCTCCGTCGGCGATGTCGGAGCTGGTGAGCGAGAACGACGGGACCTGCGGGAGATACTCGTCGGGAAGCGGGGCCTGCGCGCTCATGGGCGGTCTCCTCGTCCGTTGATCCATTGGCCTCCCATACCTATCAGGGAGGCGATCACACGGCCGGGCTACTTGCCGGTGGCCTCGGTGTAGGCGCCCAGAACCTCTTCCGGGTCGCCGTCCATCTTCACGCGGCCGTCGTCGAGCCAGATCACGCGGTTGCAGGTCTCCTCGATGACGTCGAGGTTGTGCGCGACCAGGAACACCGCGCCCGCGTCCTCGCGCAGCTCGTCGATCTTGGCCTTGCTGCGCCGCTTGAACTTGGCGTCGCCGGTGGCCAGGGCCTCGTCGATCAGCAGGACGTCGTGCGTGCGGGCCGCCGCGATGGCGAACCGCAGCCGCGCGCCCATGCCGGACGAGTACGTGCTCATCGGGTAGTCGATGAACCCGGCCTTGAGGTCGGCGAACTTGACGATCGAGTCGTAGCTGGCCTTGGTCTCCTCGGGCGTCATGCCCATCGCCAGGCAGCCGAGCGTGATGTTGCGCGAGCCCGACAGGTCCTTCATCAGGGCCGCGTTCACGCCGAGCAGCGACGGCTGGCCGTCGGTGTAGACGGCCCCGCGCGCTGGCGGCAGCAGCCCGGCGACGGCCTTGAGTAGCGTCGACTTGCCGGAGCCGTTGGTGCCGACGATGCCGATCGCGTCGCCCCGGTAGGCGATGAAGGACACGCCCTTGACGGCGTGGACCTCCTTCATCTGCGGCCGGTTCTCGCGCTTGATGATGCGCATGAGGGCGGTCGCCGCGGAACCCTTGTTCCCGCCGCCGCTGTAGACCCGGTAGATGATGTGCAGGCCGTCGACCACGACGATCGGCTCACGGGTCGGGTCGGGGCGTACCTCGGGCTGCGCTTCCGCCACCGAGCTTCTTTCTTTCAGGGCCTTAACCACGGCCGTACCTCTCCTCCGCCCGGTAGAAGTACCAGAACCCGCCGACGAATGCGACGACCGCCCAGATGAGCGCGTACAGCCACAAAAGGCCGTGGTTCAGATGATACTGGGCCGCGTCCTTGTGGTAGGTGTCGAGCAGCGCGAAACGCACCAGCTCGATGTAGACGGCGGCGGGGTTGGCCTCCATGATCCGGCCGAGCCAGTGGTGGCCGTGCCCGGAGATCTTGTCGACCCGCTCGGCGATCATGAAGAAGACGCCGGAGAAGTACAGCCACGTCCGTGTGATGAACGGCAGGAGCTGCTGGATGTCGCGGATGAAGGCCCCCATCCGCGCGATCATCATGCTGATCCCGATATTGAAGATCAGTTGGAGCACGAGGACCGGGATGATGAACAGCCAGGAAATTTCCGGTGTCTCGCCGGTGAGCAGGACGATGACGATCAGAACCGCCATCGAAATCAGGAGCTGCTGCAACTCCATGATCACGTAGGCGAGCGGCAGTGTCGCGCGCGGGAAATGCAGCGCGCGGATCAGCGAGAGGTTGTTGCCGATCGACTTGGCGCCCGCGCTCAGCGACCGCTGGGTGAACGTGAACACGAACACGCCGGTGATCAGGAACGCCGGATAGTTCGTGATGTGCTTGTTCTGCCCGAGCAGCAACCCGAAGATCAGGTAGTAGACGCCGGCGTTCAGCAGCGGCGTCAGCACCTGCCACACCTGGCCGAGGTGCGAACCGCTGTAGGTCGCCGCGGTCTTGGCGCTGGCCAGGTTCCAGACGAACGTCCGGCGCTGCCAGAGCGCCTTGACGTACGCGGGAAGCGACGGCCGCGCCGCGCTCTGCCGCAGCCCGTGCTGGGCCGCGAACTCGGCGAGCGACGCGCCGCCCGTGCCGTTCCAGCGGGCGGGATCGTTGATCGTGGCGACCGGCTCACCCTCGGAGGCGGTGAGCCGTTCCCGGTGACTCATGCCGGGAAGCCTATTGCAGTCGGCTTCCCGCGCGGGACGTTCGCCGGCAGGTGACCCCCGGATTGAGATCATCGCGAATCATGTCGCCCGCCGAGGGGATACCCCGGGCATGTTGCAGAAGATGGGACGGGTACACGCGCCGGCCGGGCTTCGCGCCCTGGCCGACCTCGACCGGCGGGCGTTCGACCGGGTGGCGTCCGCGCGGCTGACGGGACTGGAGCCCGTCCTGCCCGTGCTGTCGCGGACCGCCGACCACGGGGTGCTGTGGTTCGCGGCGGCGGCGGGGCTGGCGGCGACGCGGCGGGTGGCGCTGCGGCGCGCGGCGCTGCGCGGCGTGATCGGGATCGGCGTGGCGAGCCCGCTGGTGAACCTGCTGGGCAAGCGGGCCTTCCGGCGGCACCGGCCGGTGCTGGACCTGGTGCCGCCGCGGCGGGTGCGGTGGCGGCCGCCCGCGTCGCACGCGTTCCCGTCCGGGCACTCGGCGTCGGCGGCGGCGTTCGCGACCGGCGTCGCGCTGGAGGCCCCGCCCGCGGTCGCGCTGCCCGTCGCGGCGGTCGCGGGGGCGGTGGCGTTCTCGCGCGTCTACACGGGCGCGCATTTTCCGGGTGACGTCCTCGTGGGGGTCTTCCTCGGCGCGGCGGTCGGCGTGGGGACGCGGTTCGTGTGGCCCGCCCGCCCGCAGGTAGCGAAGGTCACACGGACCGGCGGGGAGCGCGTGCAGATCGCGCAGGACGGCCAGGGCATGGTCGTCGTCGTGAACGCGGACTCGGGCGACAACGCGGCCGACGGCGGACGGCGGCTGCTGCGCCCGCCCGCCGAACTGGCCCTGGAACTCGTGCGGCGGGAGCTGCCCGCTGCGCGGATCGTGCGGCCCGACCCGGACGACGACCTGGCGAAGGTGCTGGACGAGGCCGCCGCGGACGCCGAGGTCCTGGCCGTCATCGGCGGCGACGGCACGGTGAACGCCGCCGCCGTCGCGGCGCTGCGCCACCGGGTGCCGCTGCTCCCGATCCCCGGCGGCACGTTCGACCACTTCGCCCGCGCGCTCGGCATCGAGCTGCCCGCCGACGCCGTCGCCGCCTACCGGGGCGGCTGCCTCGGCCGCGCCGACGTCGGCTTCGTGACGCAGGTCAGCGGCGAGGGCGACGGGACGGACGACGACCTGCTCTTCCTGAACACCGCGAGCTTCGGCGCGTACCCCGAGCTGGTGGACCGCCGCGAGCGGCTGGAGGGGCGGCTCGGCAAGTGGCCCGCGCTGGCGGTGGCGGCCGCGCGCACGCTGCGGCACGCGCAGCCGGTGGAGATGGTCGTCGGCGGCCGGACGGTCCGGGTGTGGCTCGGCTTCGTCGGGAACTGCGCGTTCGGCTCGCAGGGCCCGGCGCCGACCTGGCGGGACCGGCTCGACGACGGGCGGCTGGACGTCCGCGTGGTCGTCGCCGCGGACCGCGCGCCCCGGCTGCGCGCGCTGGCGGCCGTCCTGCTCGGGCACCTGCACCTGACGCGCGGCTACCGGCACTGGCGGGCGGACGCGCTCGACCTCGTCGCCCCGGCGGGCGGCCTGCGGCTGGCCCGCGACGGCGAGGTGACGACGGTGTCGTCGGCGCTCGGCTTCGGGAAGTACGCGCGGGAGCTGCGGGTCTTCTGCCGTCCGAGGCGCGGGTTGGTGCCCGCGTGACGGGGTAGTCGCGGGGTAGTCGCCAGGTATCCACGACTAAGGAGTGACATGAGCACCGGAATCGACGCGTCCCGACTGCACGA
This sequence comes from Actinomadura atramentaria DSM 43919, assembly GCF_000381885.1. GTDB lineage: Bacteria > Actinomycetota > Actinomycetes > Streptosporangiales > Streptosporangiaceae > Spirillospora > Spirillospora atramentaria. The sequence goes on from NZ_KB907208.1 coordinate 28,606, forward strand.
CGACGACCTCTTCCGCGAGCTGGGCCACCTCTACGAGACTCGGATGGAGGCGCTGCGCCACGCGAGCGACGACGCGCTGGCCGAGCACACCGCGCGGACCGAGGAGCTGGAGACCGAGTACCTGCGGCGCTACCCGGCGCGGGAGATCGACCCGGACCGGCTCCGCGCGGGCGCCCGCGCCCGCTGACCGGCCTTTGCCGCGCGTAGACGTTCGTCCTCCGGCACGCGGGTAGGGCCGCGCCATGACGGTTTTCGGCTATTTCCTGTCCTGCGAGGAACACCGCCCGGACGAGCTGATCCACCAGGCGCGGCTCGCCGAGGACGCCGGGTTCGAGGCCCTGTGGATCTCCGACCACTTCCACCCGTGGCTGGACGCGCAGGGTGAGAGCCCGTTCGTCTGGTCGGTGATCGGCGCGCTGTCGCAGGCGGTGTCGATCCCGGTGACGACGGCCGTGACGTGCCCGACCACGCGCATCCACCCGGCGATCGTCGCGCAGGCGGCGGCGACGAGCCAGGTGCTGCTCAAGGGCCGCTTCCGGCTGGGCGTCGGGTCCGGCGAGGCGCTGAACGAGCACATCACCGGCGAGCGCTGGCCGTCGGCCGCGCAGCGGCTGGAACGGCTCGAAGAGGCCATCGAGATCATCCACGCGCTGTTCGGGGGGCGGCAGATCTCGCACCGGGGCCGCCACTTCACGGTGGACACGGCGCGGCTCTACACGGTCCCGGACACGCCGCCGCCGATCCTGATGTCCGGCTACGGGCCGAAGGCGATCTCGATCGCGGGCCGCGTCGCGGACGGCCTGATGACGACGTTCCCCGATCCGGAGTCGGTCCGGCTGTTCCGCGACGAGGGCGGCGAGGGCAAGCTCGTCGCGGGCGGGTTCAAGGCGTGCTACGGCCCCGACGAGGACGAGTGCGCGGAGCTGGCGCACAGCCTGTGGCGCAACGAGCAGGTCCCCGGCGAGGCGGGCCAGCTCCTGCCGCTGCCTCGGCACTTCCAGCAGATCAGCGAGCTGGTGCCGGTGGAGACCGTCCGCGAGAAGGTCCCGTGCGGGCCGGACGTCGAGCGGCATCTGCAGGCCGTCCAGCCGTTCCTGGACGCCGGGTTCGACGAGGTCTACATCAACCAGATCGGCCCACACCAGGACGCGTTCTTCAAGTTCTACTCGACCGAGGTGCTGCCCCGGCTGCGCGGCTGACGGGCGCGGGCGGCGCGGGCGAACTGGTCGTCGAGCGCGCGCGGGAACGGCAGCATCCGGTGCCGTTCCCGCAGCGGCGCGAACTGGCGGACGGCGTTGAACCCGGCCGCCGTGACGACGCGGTCCGCACTCGCGGCGAGCGGCGCGGCCGGGTAGTCGTCGCGGTAGGCGATTCCGGCGGGGAGCCCGTCCGGGCGGCGCGGCGCGACGAGGGTCATGGGCGGTCGGACGCCTTCCATCGCGGCCGTCTCGCGCGCGTAGTCCACGAGGTGGAGGAGTTCGGAGTCCGGGCCGGAGTGGACGATCAGCCAGCCGGTGACCGGCTCGGCGGGGGGCGCTGCGGGCGGATCGACGAGCGTGAGCGGGCGCAGCTCCGCCGACACCGAGCGCAGGTACGCGAGGTGGTCGGGGTGCAGGTCCTCCAGGACGTACGTCCGGTCGAAGCGGGGCGGGTCGGCGGGCAGCCGCTCCCGGTAGACGTCCCAGCGCAGCAGGCGGGCCAGGTGGACGGTCCGCGCGGCGGGCGGCGCGTCGGCGGCGGTCAGCTCGCCGTGGCGGCCCGCGGGGAAGGCGTCCACGACGAACTCGTCCACGGAACCGGCTGGGAAGTCCCGTTCGACGCGGGCCGGGCCGACCACGCGGCGGTCCGCCGCGAACGGGGAACTCGTCCGGTAGATCACCGGCCCGGCCGGGCGCAGCGTGTGGAGGTAGGCGCGGACGCGGGTGAGGTGCCCCAGCCCGTCGCCCTCGACGTGGCAGACGATCACCGGGCGGTCGCGGCCAGGACGGCGCGGTACCCGGCGGTCTCGGCGGCGGGCGTGAAGTCCTTCGCGACGCGGGCGGCCGCCGCCGCGCCGAGCGCCGCCAGCTCGCCGTCCGTCGCGCGGGCCGCGCGGTCCAGCGCCGCGCGGCAGCCGTGGGCGTCCCCGGCGCGGAAGGTGAACCCGATGCGGTCGTCGGCGACGTCGCCGAGACCCCCGGCGTCGGAGGCGAGCAGCGGCACGCCGAGCGCGGCGGCCTCCAGCGCGACGTTCGGCATCCCGTCGTAGAAGGACGGCAGCGCGACGAGGTCGCACGCGGCGTACACCGGTGGCAGGTCGTAGCGCTCCCGGAACGGCAGCGCGGTGTACGGCGAGTCGAGGGCGGCCAGCACGCCGTCCTCCAGCTCCCCGACGAGCACGAGGTGGAAGCGGTCCGCGCGGCCGGTCGCGCGCAGCGCGTCCAGCAGGAACCCGACGCCCTTCTTGCTCTTGAGCTGCCCGATCAGCCCGAGCGTGCGGCGGCCAGGCTCGACGTGCGCGGCCCGCCACGCCGCCGCGCGCTCCCGCTCCGACGGCAGCACCTGCCACTGCGCGGTGTCGACGCTGTTGGCGACGAACTCGACCGTCGCGTCCGGCGCGAGCGCCCGGACAAGCGGAATGTGCGAGCGCGCCACGACGCAGATCCGCGCGGAGGCGCGCAGGGCATCGGCGAGGACCGCGCGCCGCCGCACCGAGAAGACGCCGGTGTCGATGTCGTTGCCGCGCAGCAGCGTGATCAGCGGCGCGTCCAGCAGCGAGGCCAGGACCGGACCGGCGAGCAACGCGTAGATCCCGCCGAACGCGACGATGTGCGTGTACGCGCGGTCCTGGACGGTCGGCGCGGTCAGCAGCCGCCGCAGCGCGTGCTCCGGGTCCTCGCCGAGCGGCGCGGTCAGCAGCAGGCCGCCGTGCTCGTGCTCGGTCCGCCACGGCCGGTTCCGCCGGGTCAGGTGGGCGACGTCGACCTCCGCGCCCGAGCCGCGCAGGCCCCGCACGATCCGGTCGCAGGACTCGGCCATGCCGCCCTTGCTCGGAGGGTAGTGCTCGGTGAGCCAGAGGACGCGCGTCACGAGTCGACGAACCCCGAGTCGCCGAAGTCGTCCCCGTCGAAGTCGCCGCCGCCCGACGCCCAGTCACCGCCCTGGTCGAACGCGCCCCGGTCGTAGGAGTCGAACGTCGAGTACCAGTTCGGGTCGTTGTAGGTGGTCGAGCTGTCGCTGTAGTAGGTGCGCCGGTAGCCGGACGCCCATCCCGAGTCGTACGGGTCGGCGGGCGCGGCGCACTCCGGGCACAGCCCGGAAGCGTCCGCGTGGTGCTGGCACAGCGCGCGTCCGCAGCGGGCGCACGCGGTGACGGACGGCCGCCCGCACGGGTTGAGCAGGAAGAACCCGGTGATCACGCCGCAGGGGTTCACCGCGACCTCCTCGGCTGCGGGGCGGTCCACCGGAACGTTTCGGTCGTCATGAGCAGCGTCCGCCGGACGAGCTCCGGGCCCTCGACGGACTCGGGCAGCCGCGCCCGGACCCGGACCACCGGCCGCGAGCCCTCCTTGACCCGCACCGCGATCCACCCGGGCGGCGGCGTCGCGGGCCGGGTCAGGACCGCGCCCTTGGGCAGCCGCCGACTGACCGTGACGAGCCGCACGGTCTTGCTCTTCGTCTTGATCTTGATCTTGCCGCGGGAGCTGTTCTTCTTGATCCGCCGGAACCGGACCCGGTCGACGACCGCCAGCTCGAGGGCCCCGCCGTCGCGCAGCTCCGCGCGCATCCGCAGCCACGGGTCGAACGCGAACCACTGCCGGACCGACAGGTACGGCAGCCGGACCGGCAACGCGATCGCCGGGCCCTCCTTGCCGGGGGCCTTCGGTCCGCGGAAGTCCACGGCGACGCCGAGCGGGGCGTCCGCGCGCATGTCGGCCGCGAGGACGCGCATCAGCGGGACCAGCACGCCCGGGACGCGCTCGGGCAGCCGCCACCTGCGGCGGCGGATCGCGGCGGCGTGCGCGGCGAAGCTGCGGATGAGGCCGTCCGTGTCGGCGGGCCGGAGCGTGACGGCCGTCGCCCGCTCCTCGACCAGCGTGCGGTGGACGGGATGGAACCCGTTCAGCGCGGCCCGTTGCTTGCGGTAGAACACGCCCCGGATCACCACCCGTCGTCAGAGCTGGCCATGCCGTTCGCGAGGCTACGGTAAACCGCCGCGAGTTTTCCGCGCGAATGCGTCCAGGTCAGGTCAGAACGGATACGCTCCCGGCCGCGCAGGCCCATCGCGCGCGCCCGGTCGGGGTACTCCAGCAGGATTCGGACGGCGCGGGCCAGCTCGGCGGGCCGGTCGGCGGGGACCAGCCGCCCGTGCTCGCCGTCCGCCATCAGCTCCCGGACCACGGGCAGATCCGACGCGACGACGGGCACCCCGGCGGCCATCGACTCCAGCACCTTCAGCGGCGCGCAGCCCTGCTCGACGTTGCGCGCGCAGCCCGTCAGCGGGGCCAGCGACACTTCGGCGTGCGCGAGCCACGCCGCGACCTCGGGGTGCGGCAGCGTGAACCGCCAGTCCAGCCGGTCGGCGACACCGAGCCGCTCCGCCAGCCGCCGGACGGCCTTCGCGCGCCGCGCGGGCACCGACGCGCAGACGACCAGCCGCAGGTCGGGCAGGTCCGCGAGCCGCGCGAACGCGCGCAGCAGCACGTCGAGGCCCTGCCACGGCTGGAGCGCGCCGACGTAGACGAGGTAGCGGTCCGGCGCGTCGGGCGGGCGCGGCGGCGCGGGCACGACGTCCGCGCCGTTCGGCACCAGGTGGACGCGGTCGGCGGGCACGCCGAGGCGGTCGAGCGCGCCCGCGATGACGCGCGACGGCACCACGACCGCGTCGCTGTGCTCCAGGCAGAACAGCTCCAGCTCGCGGATCTTCGCCAGCGCCGCCGGGGACGCCCACGGCCACGTGTGCGCCAGCTCGATCGACGGCAGCCCGTTCACCTCGTACACGACCCGGTGGCGGCGGCCGGGCGCGCTGACGGCGGGCAGCGCGCTCCACGGGTCGCGGACGTGGCACAGCTCCAGCGTCGCGGCGTGCTCCGCGATCCGGTCCGCGACCCAGGCCGAGTACGCCTCGGCGCGGTCGATGAGGTTGGGGATCTTTGCGTCGAAGCGGACGGTCTCGCGCGGCCCGTCCACCTGCCGGCGCGGCAGCCCGCCGCCGAGCACCCCGAGCAGGCCGCCCCCGAAGAAGCCCAGCATCTCGTCCGCCATCTGCGCGATATGGACGGCCGATCCCTTGCTCGACGGAAACCGATCGAACGCGAAGTAAGCGGCCCGATGCCGAACCCCCGCGCCCCGCTCCTGACCCGCCCCACCGGGAACGGCGGACCCGCCGACGCCGCGCGGCGCGGTCTCGGGCCGTGCCGCACCGCGCCGCCCCGTGCCACGTCGTGCCCCGCCGCGCTGCGCGGTGTCAGGTCGTGCCGCGCCGCGCTGCGCGGTGTCAGGTCGTGCCGCGCCGCGCTGCGCGGTGTCAGGTCGTGCCGCGCCGCGCGGCGCGGTGTTGGGCGGCGCGGCGTCGGCCTGTGCCGTGTCAGGTCGCGCGGCGTCCGTGTCGGGCGGCGCGGGAACGGGCTGTGCCGTGTCGGGTCGCGCAGCGGCGGATGGCGCGGTGCCAGGGCGCGCGGCGCCAGGCGGCGTGGTACTGGGGCGCGCGGCGCCAGGTCGTGCCGTGCCGGGCGGTGCGGGAACGGCCTGCGCCGTGTTGGGGCGCGCAGCGGCGGACGGCGCGGTGTCGAGTCGCGCGGTGGCAGGCGGCGCGGTGTCGGGTCGCGCGGTGGCAGGCCGTGCCATGTTGGGCGGCGCGGTGGCGGGCTGTGCTGTGTCGGGTCGCGTGGTTGCGGGCGGCGTGGTGTCGGGGGCGTCGGTCATCGTTCGCTCCGGTGCCAGGCGATCTGCTCGGCGAGCCCGGCGCCGAGCGGGACGGTCGGCCGCCAGCCGAGCAGGTCCGCCGCCCGCCCGGTGTCGGCCCAGGTGCGCGGGACGTCGCCTGCGACGGGCGGCTGCTCGCGGACGGTCGCGGGCACGCCCGCGAGGTCCGCGATCAGCGCGATGGCGTCGCGGACGGCGACGGGCTCGCCGCCGCCGACGTTGACGGTCGCGCCGACCGGCAGGTCCCGTTCTACGGCGGCGACCGTCGCGGCGACGACGTCCCGGACGTGCGTGAACGACCGCAGTTGGCGGCCGTCGCCGAACAGCGGCAGCGGCCTGCCGTCGAGCGCGGCCTCGATGAAGCGGTGGAACGCCATGTCGGGCCGCTGCCGGGGCCCGTACACCGAGAAGTAGCGCAGGACCGCGACGCCGACGCCGTCCGCCGCCGCCTTCGCCGCGAGCCGTTCGACCTCGACCTTGCTCTCGGCGTACGGGCTCGCGGGCGCGAGCGCGTCGGTCTCCCGGCTCGGCTTGCGGCGCGCGGCCCCGTACACCGACGAGCTCGACGCGACGATGACCTTCGGCCGGTTCTCTCGGCAAGCCTCCAGCAGCCGCCGGGTCGCCTCCACATTGTCGCGGAAGACGAGCGCGCGTCCGGCGCCCCACGACGTCCGCACGCCCGGCCGGCCCGCGAGGTGGACGACCGCGTCGGCGTCCGCGAGCGGTTCGAGGGTGTCCTCGGCGAGGTCGAGCCGCCGGAGCACCACGCCCGGGACGCCGCCGAGCGCGGCGAACGCGGCCTCGGCGCGCGGCGGCGTCAGCGACCGCGCGGGCGCGTCGACGGCGAGCACGGCGTGCCCGGCGCGCGCCAGCGCCTCCGCGACGTGCCCGCCGACGAACCCGGCCGCGCCGGTGACCACCACTTTCATCCCCGGAACCCTACCGACCCACCCCGAACGGCCATATCACCGTCAAGCGGGCTCAAGCCGAACCGGCGAGCGACGGCCGCGACCGGATCCTCCAGCCCGGCGCGCCGATCCCGTACGCGAGCGCGGATCGCCGCCGGGCTCGGTGCGGATCGGCGGGCGTCCGCCGGTGTCGGAATTGCTTCCGACTGGGCTTGCGCCGGGTCCGTACGCGAGCGCGCGGATCGCCGCCGACCGGGCTCGGCTCGGATCGGCAGACGGCCACCAGTGTTGGGGTTGTTTCCGATCGGGTTTGCGTCGAGTCCGTACGCGAGCGCGCGGGCCGTCGCGACCGGGCTTGGTGTGGATCGGCGGGCGTCCGCCGGTGTCGGAATTGCTTCCGACTGGGCTTGCGCCGGGTCCGTACGCGAGCGCGCGGATCGCCGCCGACCGGGCTCGGCTCGGATCAGTACGCCACGGCCGCCAGCGTCCGGTGGTGTTTCGGTTGTGCGGCCTCGTCCACGAGGGCGGCCGCGAGGTCGGCGTAGGAGAACGCGTCCGCCGGGATCAGCGCCGTGCCGCCGATGCGGTGGCGGCCGGTTCGCTCGCCGTCGTTCAGCACGACGGGCGGGGGAGCGAGGACGAGCCAGTCCACGGACGTGTCCGCCGCGCGCAGGACGTCCAGTTCGGCGGAGTGGCCGAGGGAGAACGCGCGGGCGTCCTCGGGAAAGCCCGGCGTGTCGTGGAGGGGCACGCCGGGGGACGTCTCCAGCGTCGTCCCGATCCCGGTGAGGACGAGCCGGGCCGTCCCGGCGCGCGCGAGGCCGTCCAGCAGCGCGCGGGCGGCCGCCGGGAAGAATTCGACGGCCGGAACGTCCAGCCGCGCGGCCGTGGTGATCGCCGCGTCATGCCCGGCGGCGGCCGCGGCGACGTCGGCGGCGGATGTCACGTCCCCGGCGACCACGGCGACGTCCGCGCCGGCCAGGTCCCGGTGGGCGTCCGGGTTCCGCACGACGGCGGTGACGCGGTGGCCGCGCGCGGCGGCCTCCAAGACGGCGCGCCGCCCGGCGCGCCCGCCCGCTCCGAAGATCGCGATCCGGCTCATGGGGGTTCCCTTCGCACGGGCCGGTCACGCCGACCGGCCGGTGCGCGGGACGCTAACCGCCGCGTCCGTGGTTCCCGCAACGATAGTTCCGTAGGCTCGCCGGGGTGAGAAAGCCCCTCGAAGCCGACATGTTCCCCGAGTGCGCTCCCGGGCGGCCGCCGTTCCGCATCGGCGGGAAATGGGTTCCGAAGATCATCCGGTGCCTGGAGTCGGGGCCGCGCCGGTTCTCCGAGCTGCAGGTCCCGCTGCGCGGCATCACGCCGAAGGTCCTCACCGAGTCGCTGCGCTCGATGGAGCGCGACGGGCTGCTCGCCCGGACCGTCCTGGCCGAGGGCGGGGACGGGCGGCCGGAGCCGTTCGGCGGGACGCGGGCCGTCGAGTACGAGCTGACGGCGCTGGGCCGGTCGCTGATCGGGCCGATGGACGCGTGCTGCTCCTGGTCCGCGGAGCACCTGCCCGAGGTGATCGGCGCGCGGGAGTCCTACGACGAAGATCGTCAACTCGTGGTTGACGATGCCCGGTCGTCAACTTATGGTTGACGCATGTCTGAAACCGAACCCGTGAAGGCGTCCATCCGCCTCGACGAGCTGATCGACACGATCAAGAAAGTCCACGACGACGCCCTGGACCAGCTCACCAGCGCGGTCGTCGCCGCCGAGCACCTGGGCGAGGTGGCCGATCACCTGATCGGGCACTTCGTCGACCAGGCGCGGCGCTCCGGCGCGTCCTGGACCGACATCGGCAAGAGCATGGGCGTGACCAAGCAGGCCGCGCAGAAGCGGTTCGTCCAGAAGGCGGCCGCCGACCTCGACCCGTCGCAGGGCTTCTCCCGTTTCACGCAGCGGGCGCGCAACACCGTCATGGCGGCGCTCAACGAGGCCAGGGCGGCGGGCAACGCCGAGATCCGGCCCGAGCACCTGCTGCTCGGCCTGCTGCACGAGCCGGACGCGCTCGCGGCGAAGGCTATCGTCGCGCAGGGCGTCCTGCTGGACGCCGTCCGCCAAGCCGCGACCGCGCGCCTCCCCGAGGCCGTCGAGGACGTGCCCGAACTCGTCCCCTACGACGCGCAGGCCCGCAAGGTCCTCGAACTCACCTTCCGCGAGGCCCTGCGGCTGGGCCACAACTACATCGGCACCGAGCACCTGCTGCTGGCGCTCCTGGAGTGGGAGAACGGCGGCGGCGTGCTCGCCGAGCTCGGCATCGACAAGGAGAAGGCGGAGCGGGACGTCCTGGCGGGCGTCGCCGCTGTCCTCGCCGCGATGGAGAAGACGGCCGAATAGTCCGATCCGCCGGCTGCCTGCGGCCTCCGCTCCGGGAGGACGACGACGAGTTCCCCGCGTCGCGCGGAACTCGTCGCGTCCCTCGGAATCACGCCGCCGACTCCTGCGGGCGGACCGCCCCCGACCACGTGCCGGTGTCCGGTGACAATCCCCCGAACGCCCTCCTGTTCTAGTCGTCGCCCGGCTCCACGAACTGGATGTCGAGCTGGAGCTTGATGCGGTCGCTCAGGATCGCGTCGGCCGCGCCGAACGAGAGGCCGAAGTCCGAGCGGCGCAGCTCGCCGGTCGCGTCGAAGCCGCCGTGCCGCCCCGGCAGGCCCGGGAACTCGACCAAGCCGCCGAACTCGACGTCCAGCGTCACGGGCCGGGTCACGTCGCCGATCGTCAGGTCGCCGGTGAGCGTCCCGGTTTCGCCGTCCCGCTCGACGCGCGTCGAGCGGAACTCCAGCCTCGGGCGCTTCACGGCGTCGAGCAGGTCGGCGCTGAGCACGTGCGCGTCGCGGTCGCGGTTGCCGGTGTCGATCGACGCCGTCTCGATCGAGGCGGTAACGGCGATCTCGTCCCCGTCCACCGTCAGCGAGGCGTCGAAGCTCCGGAACGCGCCGCGCACCTTGGAGATCCCGAGGTGCCGCACGGTGAAGCCGACCGACGAGTGCGCGGGGTCGAGGGTCCAGGCCCCGTTCTTCAGCGGCGATGCCGTCTTGGTGTTCATGGCGTTCAATCTGCCGAGATCCGCGCGCGGCAGGGAGCCCGTGTCAAGGGTGGTGTTCACGGGGCCACCCTGAACAGCGCCGCCCACTGCCGGGCGCCGAGGTCCTTGGGCAGCGCCGCCGCCGGGACGCGGTACTCGCGCCGCCATGCCGCGACCGCGCGGCGCGGCACCCCGGCGCGGACGGCGATCTCCGCGACGCCGCGCCCCCGCCCGGTGAACACCGCCCTGGCGAATGCCTGGTAGGCGGCGCGGTCCGCGACGAGCGGCCGCGCGCGGCGCGTCATCGTCAGCAGCCCGCCGTCCACCGACGGCGCGGGCCGGAACGCGCGCGCCGGGACGCGTCGCAGCAGCGCGAAGTCGTACCAGGGCCACCACTGGGCCGTCATCAGCGAGGCGCCGCCGACGCCCGCGCGCCGCCGCGCGACCTCCCACTGGACGAGCAGCACCGCCGACGTCCACCCGGACGCCCGCAGGACGCGCCGCAGCAGCGGCGTCGTCAGATGGAACGGCAGGTTCCCGACCAGGACGTGCGGCGCGTCCGGCAGCCGGTGCCGCAGGAAGTCGCCGGTCACGACGTCGGCGGCCGGGACGCGCCGCCGCAGCCGGTCGGCCAGCCGCGGGTCGACCTCGACGGCGGTCAGCGGCCGGCCGAGCCGCGCGAGCGGCACGGTCAGCGCGCCGCCGCCGGGCCCGATCTCCACGATCGGGCCGGTGGTCGCGGCGACGGCCGCGTCGCAGGAGTCGATGATCTCGGGGGAGACGAGGAAGTTCTGGCCCAGCTCGTGCCGGCCGCCAGGATGCGTGCGCATGCGAAAGCTCCGCGAAGCGAGGAAGGAGCCGGGCAGCGCGGGACGGCCGCACCGGCGTGGACGCTCGGAGCGGCGGAGCTTTCGGTCAGATCAGAAGGGAAGGCCCCGCACGGCGGACCAGGGCCTCGTGACCATCATGAACGCACACATGTCGCGGACCACGTTACAGCTCTCCGCCACCGGACAGGACGGCGTCGGCGTCCACGATCCGGTACGCGTACCCCTGCTCGGCGAGGAACCGCTGCCGGTGCGCGGCGTAGTCCTGGTCGAGGGTGTCGCGGGCGACGACCGCGTAGAACCGCGCGCCCTTCCCCGACGCCTTCGGCCGCAGCAGCCGCCCGAGCCGCTGCGCTTCCTCCTGCCGCGACCCGTACGAGCCCGACACCTGCACGGCGACGGTCGCCTCCGGCAGGTCGATCGAGAAGTTCGCCACCTTCGACACCACGAGCACGTTCAGCTCGCCGGACCGGAACGCGTCGAACAGCCGCTCGCGCTCCTTCACCCGCGTCTCGCCCTTGATGACCGGCGCGCCGAGCAGCGCCCCGAGGTCGTCGAGCTGGTCGATGTACTGGCCGATCACCAGGATCTGCTCGCCCGCGTGCCGCTTCACCAGGGCCTCCACCAGGCGCGTCTTGGTGTCGGTCGTCGCGCAGAACCGGTAGCGCTCCTCCGGCTCGGCCGTCGCGTACGCCAGCCGCTCGGAGTCGGTCAGCGTCACGCGGACCTCGACGCAGTCGGCGGGCGCGATCCAGCCCTGCGCCTCCATGTCCTTCCACGGCGCGTCGTAGCGCTTCGGGCCGATCAGCGAGAACACGTCGCCCTCGCGGTCGTCCTCGCGGACGAGCGTCGCGGTCAGGCCGAGCCGGCGGCGCGCCTGGAGGTCCGCCGTCATCCGGAAGATCGGCGCGGGCAGCAGGTGGACCTCGTCGTACACCACCAGGCCCCAGTCGCGGGCGTCGAACAGCTCCAGGTGCGCGTACACGCCCTTCCGGCGCGTCGTCATGATCTGGTACGTCGCGATCGTGACGGGCCGGATCTCCTTCTTCGCGCCCGTGTACTCGCCGATCTCGTCCTCGGTGAGCGACGTGCGCTTGATCAGCTCCTGCTTCCACTGGTGCGCGGAGACGGTGTTCGTCACCAGGATCAGCGTCGTCGCGCGGGCGCGCGCCATCGCGGCGGCACCGACGACGGTCTTGCCCGACCCGCACGGCAGCACCACGACGCCCGAGCCGCCGTGCCAGAACGCGTCCGCCGCCTCCCGCTGGTACGAGCGCAGCTCCCAGCCGTCCTCGGCCAGGTCGATCGGGTGCGCCTCGCCGTCCACGTACCCGGCGCGGTCGTCGGCGGGCCAGCCGAGCTTGAGCAGCGCCTGCTTCAGCGCGCCCCGCTCGCTCGGGTGGACGGCCACCGCGTCGTCCCCGACCCGGTCCCCGATCATCCCCTTGACCTTCTTGGCGCGCAGCACCTCCTCCAGCACCGCGCGCTCCGACGACCGCAGGACCAGGCCGTGCTCGGCGTCCTTCTCCAGCCGCAGCCGCCCGTACCGCGCCATCGTGTCCGCGACGTCCACCAGCAGCGCGTGCGGGACGGGGTAGCGCGAGTACTTCAGCAGCGTGTCGACGACCTGCTCGGCGTCGTGCCCGGCGGCGCGCGCGTTCCACAGCGCGAGCGGCGTCACCCGGTAGGTGTGGACGTGCTCGGGCGCCCGTTCCAGCTCGGCGAACGGCGCGATGTCCTTGCGGCACGCGCCCGCCGCCGGATGCCCCACTTCGAGCAGCAGCGTCTTGTCGGACTGGACGATGAGCGGACCGTCGGTCACGTGAGCAGCCTTCGTCAGGGAATCGGTGCGGTGGAGGGCGAACGCACGTTACCCGGCGCGCGGCCCTTCCATGTCCAACGGCGCGCGCCGGGCCGGTTCTTCCCCGCCCTACGACTCGTCCAGCTCCGCGACGCCCGTGATGCGGTGCAGCGCGAACCGGTGGACGGCCGCGCGGGTCGCGTCGTAGCCGGTGAGGAACCCGCCGTCCACCCGGACCGGCTCCACGATCCGGCTCGACGACTGGCCCTGCTGGTCGAGGTAGCCGATCCACACCCGGCCGCCGCGCTCGACGGCCGCGCGCAGCCGCTCCACCGTCGCCATCGCGGGGGAGCGCGGCGGCTCGCCCGCCGGGGCGTGCTCCGCGCCGTGCCGCGCGGCCTCGTCGCCCGCGCGCAGCGCCCGCACCGCCGCGTCGATCATCGCGGAGTCCGCGACGGACGGCCGCAGCCGGACGATCTCGGCGGTCGGCGGCGGCTCCGCGCGGTGCGCGTCCGGCCGCGTCACGATCACGTCGCCGCCGGGCGTCTCCGCGACCGGCGCGAGGCCCAGCGACCGCAGCCCGTCCAGCAGCTCGGTGCGGCCGAGCGCGGACGCCAGGACGGTCGGGGCGAGCCGGAACAGCCGCAGCGCCGCCGACCGGCGGTCCGCCAGGATCTCGTCCAGCGTCGCGGCGGCGTCCGTGCGGACGTACGACGTCAGCGAGCCCACCCGGAGCTGCCCGTGCCGCCGCGCCACGTCCTCGATGAGGTACACCAGCGGCTGCGGCAGCGGCGTCGCGGAATGCCGTCCGAGCAGTTCGGCCAGCTCGGCGGCGGTGCGGCCCGCGTCCAGCGCCCGCCGGACCGACGCGGGCGTGAACCGGTACACGGTCGCGCCGCCCGTGGACTCGACGTCCGCCGCCAGCGCCAGCTCGCGCGCCAGCTCCGCGACGAGCGGGCCGGGCGCGACGGCCGTGAGGTCCGCCTGGATGAGCACGCGGTCGACGGGCTCGGGCAGGTGCCGCTCCAGCAGCGGCTCGGGATCGCCCCCGTCCAGCAGCGCGCGGCCGAACGGCGACAGCTCGCCGAAGCCCGTCACGCCGAGCGCGGCGGCCTCCCGTAGCGTCCAGTCGGCCATCCGGTCCCGGAACACCCCGCCCCGGCGCGGCCGCAGCCAGGCCAGGCGCGCGCGGACCGCGTCGGCGTCGGGCGCCGAACCCGGCTCCGCCGCCGCCAGCACCGCCAGCACCGACCGCCGCACGTCGGCGGTCCCGCCGCGCACCACCGCCTCGCTCAGCGCGTTGATCACCCGGTCCCGGTCGTCGCGGCCGCCCGCCAGGCCCGGCGCGCGCTCGGTGCGCAGCCAGCCGCGCGCCAGCTCGATCCAGCGGCCCGCGACGTCGCGCAGCAGCCACAGGTCGTAGGCGGGCGTCGGCACCCACTCGCCGTCGAGGTCGCCGCTGCGGGTCAGCAGCCCCGCCGCGTAGGCGATCTCCGCGAGCAGCGCGGCCCGCCACTCCGGGACGTCCAGGAACGCGGCGGCGGCGCGCAGGTCGCGGACGGCGAGCCCGCCGCTGCGCAGCACCGGCACCGGCTCCAGTCCCCACCGCTCCAGCAGCTTCTCCACCAGCCGCACCGCGCCGAACGCCTCGCCCGCCGCCGCGCCGACGACCCGGTCCGGGCGCGGCTCCTTCGGCGCGGGCAGCGGCGGCGGCTCGTCGCACCGCTCGGGGAACAGGCGGCCGCCGCGCAGCCGCAGCGCGACCTCGCGGGGCAGCGTGACCGTGCGGTCGTCCTCGGCGGCGAGCAGGCCGCGCGCCAGCAGGCGCTCGATCGGGGTCGCGGCCGTCTCGACGCGCACCGGCCGCCGCGCGTCCGACACGCGGCCCGTCGGCGGGCCCCACAGCAGCCGCTCCAGCGCGTCCCGCGCCTCCGGTCCGGCGTCGGCCAGCAGCGGGCCGGGCTCGGCGAGCAGTTCGGCGAGCCGCGCGGTCAGCCGCGCGGCGTCGGGGAAGCCGCGCGGCTCCGCGCCTTCGAGGTCCGCGACGAGATCGGCCAGCCGCGCCGCCGAGTACCCGGCGAAGACCTCCGCGACGGGCGGGCCGAGCCCGGCCGGGTGCGGGAGGGCCTGCCGGACGCCCGGCGCGGCGCGCGGCCCGGGATCGCCCCACACCAGCGCCTGCGCGCGCAGCTCGGCGAGGGCGGCGTCCACCCGCTCCGGCGGGGCCGCCAGCGCCGTCGCCAGCTCGGTCCCGGGCAGGACGAGCACGGCTTCGAGCGTCGCGAGGGCGAAGCGGTCGAGCCGGTCCAGCGCGCGGGACACCGCCGCGGGCGTCGCGGCGCGGGCGGCGAGCGCCGCGAGGTCCGCCGGGACGGGTGTGATCAGCTCGGGCCGCGCGGACAGCAGCGCACGCAGGGCGTCATCGTCGCGTGCGCGCAGCCAGTCCGCGAAGCTCTCCATCCGGCTCCAATGTAACGGCGTCGGCGAACGAACCGGTCGCCGGTGCCCGCCGCGGCGTCCGGAACGCCGCTCTAGGACGCCGTCTCGCGCCCCGACGCCGTCAGGCCCATGCCGAGCCGCGCCCAGCTCTCCACGAACCGCTTCTCGTCGATGCGGGTCGGCGGCTCGTACATCGACTCGTTCGCCAGCCAGTAGTTGACGACGGCCCCGCCGAGGATCGAGGCGATGGCGGGCCAGTCCTCGTCGGCGCCCTCGAACTCCGGCTGCGCGGCCAGCCACGACGCGATGCCGTCGTACAGCGGGTTCACGATGCCCTCGCGCATCTCCGCGACGAGGTTCGGGAACTGGTCGAGGTCGCGGAACAGCACCCGGATGAGGTCCTGCTCCTCGCGCATCTTCGCCAGGCCCGCGTGGCACGTCATCTTCAGGCGGACGTGCAGCGGGCGGTCCTCGTAGACCGTCGCCTGCGACAGCACGTCGGTGACCTGCTTGCGGGTGCGCTCGATGTGCTCGCGGATGGCGGAGGCCAGCACCTCCTCCTTGGACCGGAAGTGCCGGTAGAGCCCGCCGGCGCCCGGTGACAGGCCCGCGGCGGCCTCGATCTCGGCGACCGACGTCGCCGCGTAGCCGCGCTCGGCGAACAGGCGGAGCGATTCGGCCACGATCCGCTCGCGCGTAGAAGTCGTCATGGTTGTGTGTTCCCTCCGCAAGAACACTAAGGCATGCGTGCGGGCCGCCGTCGTCGTGCCGCGCGTTAGGTGCCGCCCGAATCGGCGCGCGGCGCGCGTCCGCGCAGCGTCCGGGCGGTGGCGCGGCCGTGTTCGTGGCGTAGCCCACGCCGTGCCCGCACGCCAGGGGTATTCGGCCGGACTTTGCCGCGCCGCGCCCTTTTGGTGACGCTGTTTTTCCAGCTCATACGGTTTTCGGGTGGGAGGCCGGGTATGGGACTTGTCGCGAGCGCAGTTTCCGCGGTCCCGGCCCGCCGGCCGTGACCGAAACGACGGTCGCGAATCGAAATCCCGCGTCCTTCCACTCGGATCCCGTCGCATCGCCACTACCGGGGGGACGCGGGATTTTGTGCGCCGCGCCGCGTCGAGGCCCGGCGGCTCGTGGGGGTTCCGTCCCCTGGATGGGGCTTTACCCTGGGTCGCGTGTTCGATCTCGATCTGCCCCGTCGCGTCGGGGACGACCTCTGTGTCGGCTTCGACCTGGACCTGACGCTCGCGGACACGCGCCGCGCCATCGCCGCCGTGTACGCCGCGCTGGCGCGCGAGACCGGCACCCCCATCGACACCGAGGCCGTCGTCGGGCGGATCGGCCCGCCGCTGGAGGAGGAGCTGGCGTACTGGTTCCCCGCCGCGAAGATCGCGGCGATGGCCGCGCGGTACCGCGCGCTGTACGCCGACGTCGCGGTCCCGGTCACCGCGCTGATGCCCGGCGCGGGCGAGGCCGTCGCGCGGGTCCGCGCCGCCGGGGGCCGCGTGGTGGTCGTCTCGGGGAAGAACCAGGCCGACACCGAGCGGACCGTGCGGTTCCTCGGGCTGGAGGTGGACGTCGTCGTCGGCGGCCTGTTCGGCTCGGAGAAGGGCGTCGCGCTGCGCGAGCACCGCGCGCACGCCTACGTCGGGGACCACACCGGCGACGTGGACGCGGCCCGCGCCGCGTCGGTCACCGCCGTCGCCGTCGCGACCGGCGCGTTCCGCGCCGAGGAGCTGACCGCGTACGGCGCGGACGTCGTGCTGCCGGACCTGCTGGCGTTCCCGCGCTGGCTCGGCGCGTTCCGCCCCCGCTGACCTGGAAGATCATCGCAACCCGATATCCGGGTGCTTTCCCTGCGTCCTCCAGGTACGTTCTGTCCCACCCCGGCGGCATTATGCCGAGCCGTGGCGTGGCGCTAATCTTTAGGGCCGATCCAGGACGAGAGCTAACGAGGTCTCCCGTGCCCACTGGCAAGGTGAAGTGGTACGACGCCGACAAGGGTTTCGGCTTCCTCACCCGCGACGACGGCGGTGAGGTGTTCGTGCATTCCTCCGCGCTGCCCGGGGGAGTCCAGACGCTCAAGCCCGGACAGCGCGTCGAGTTCGGCGTCGTGGAGGGCCGCCGCGGGCAGCAGGCGCTGTCGCTGCAGGTCCTCGACACGCTGCCGTCGGTGGAGAAGACCATCGCCAAGCAGCGGCGCAAGAAGCCGGACGAGATGGTCGTCATCACCGAGGACCTCATCAAGCTCCTCGACGGCATCTCCGAGACGTACCGGCGCGGCAAGCACCCGGCCCCCGCGGAGGCGAAGAAGATCGCCACGGTGCTGCGCGCGGTGGCCGACGACCTCGCCCCCTGAGACCCGCGAGCCGGGGGCGGTGTGTCCGGCCACGTCCTTCCATGGGTGAGAATTGGAGAGTGAGCCCACAACCTCGGTCCAGTTCCACCCGCCGCACCCGAACCCCCGCGGTCGACCCGGCCTGCGCCGCCGCCGTCGACCTCGCCCGCGCCGCCGCCGAGGAGACGGCGCGTCCCGCGAAGGTGGGGGAGCATCTCGGGCTGCGCGCCGAGGCCGACCGCGTCGTCACGCACGCGTTCGCGTGCCTCGACCCGGCCTACCGGGGCTGGCACTGGGCGGTGACGGTCGCGCGCGCCGCCCGCGCCAAGGCCGTCACCGTGGACGAGTGCGTGCTGCTCCCCGGCGACGAGGCGCTGCTCGCGCCCGCCTGGGTGCCGTGGCTGGAGCGGCTGCGCCCCGGCGACCTCGGCCCCGGCGACCTGCTGCCGACCGCCCCCGACGACGTCCGCCTCGCGCCCGGGTTCGCCGAGGTCGACGACCGCCTCGACCGCCAGGAGCAGTACGAGCTGGGCCTCGGCCGGGTCCGCGTGCTGTCGCTGGAGGGCCGCGACGAGGCCGCCGCCCGCTGGTACGACGGTCCGGCGGGCCCGCACGCGTCGATCGCGGCGTCCGCGCCCGCGCAGTGCTCGACCTGCGGTTTCTACGTTCCGATCGCGGGCGCGCTGCGCCAGGTGTTCGGCGTGTGCGCCAACGAGTACGCCCCCGACGACGGCCGCGTCGTCTCCGCCGACCACGGCTGCGGTGCGCACTCGGAGGCCGTGTCGATCCCGGCGGCGTCCGAGCACGGCCCCCCGGTCATCGACGAGCTCGGCTACGAGATCGTCGCGCCCGGCGACGCCTCCGCCTGACGCGCCCCGTGACCGCCGACGACCCGTTCGGCACGGCCGCGCTGCGCGCCCGCGTGCTGCGGGCCTGGACCGAGTCCCCCGCCCGGTTCCGCGAGGACGCCAACACCGAGGAAGACCACGCCCTCGGCGGCTACCGCGACCGCGTCGTGGTGGAGCTGGCGCAGAACGCCGCCGACGCGGCGGCCCGCGCGGGCGTGCCCGGGCGGCTCCAGCTCGCGCTGCGCGGCGCGGAGCTGACCGCCGCGAACACCGGCGCGCCGCTGGACGCGGCGGGCGCGGAGGCGCTGTCCACGCTGCGGGCGTCGGCCAAGCGCGACGACGCGGCGTCGGTCGGCCGGTTCGGCGTGGGCTTCGCGGCGGTCGCCGCCGTGAGCGACGCGCCGTCGATCGTGTCGGGCGGGGCGGGCGTGCGCTGGTCGGCCGCCGAATCGCGGGAGCTCGTCGCGGGAGTCCCCGAGCTGGCCGGTGAGCTGGACCGGCGCGGCGGGCACGTCCCGCTGCTGCGGCTGCCGTTCCCGGCCGAGCCGGGCGGCGTCCCGGACGGTTTCGCGACGCTGGTCCGGCTGCCGCTGCGCGACGACGCGGCCGTGGCGGCGGTCGCGCGCCAGCTCGCCGCGGTCGGCCCCGCGCTGCTTCTCGCGCTGCCCGCCTTGGAATCGGTGGAGGTCGAGGTGGACGGGGCGGCGCGGACCGTCGTCCTGGACCCCGCCGCGTGGACCGTGGTCGAGGCGCACGGCACGATCCCGCCGGAACTGCTCGCGGACCGGCCCGTCGAGGAGCGCGGGCGGCCCGGCTGGTCGGTGCGCTGGGCGCTCCCGGCCGGCGGCCTCCCGGACGGGACGTCGCCCGTCCTGCACGCGCCGACGCCGAGCGACGAACCGCTCGACCTGCCCGCCCTGCTCATCGCCACGTTCCCGCTCGGCCCCGACCGCCGCCGCGTCGCGCCCGGCGCGCTGACCCGGTTCCTCGCCGAACGCGCCGCCGACGCCTACGTCGAGCTGCTGCGGACGGTCCCGCCGGAGCCCGCGCTGCTCGACCTGGTGCCCGGCCCGATCGGCGCGGGCGAGCTGGACGCGGCGGTCCGCCGCGCCGTCCGCGACCGGCTGCCCGACGTCCCGCTGCTGCCGGGCGGGCTGCGCGGTCGCGACACCGTCGTGGTGGACGCGCCCGCCCCGGCCGTCGACCTGCTCGCCGCCGACGTGATCCCGAACCTGCTGCCGCCGGGCTGGCCCGCGCGGCACCGCGCGCTCGACGCGCTCGGCGTCCGCCGGACCGACCTCGCGGACGTCGTGGACGCCCTCGCCGCCGTCGAACGCGAACCGGAATGGTGGCACGGGCTGTACGAGGCGCTGTCCGGCGCGCCCGCCGACGCGCTCGGCGCGCTGCCGGTGCCGCTCGCGTCCGGCCGCCTCGTGCGCGGGCCGCGCGGTCTGCTCGTCGCGGACGGGCCCGCGCCGCCGCCCGGCGCGGACGTGCTCGACCTGCGGTTCGTCCACCCCGCCGCCGCGCATCCGCTGCTGCTGCGGCTCGGCGCGGTCGAGGCCGGACCGCGCGAGGTGCTGACGGGCGCCGCGGTGCGGCGGGCCGTCGCGGGCTCGTTCGACGCCGACGACCCCCGCGCGGTCGCGGACGCCGTGCTCGCGCTCGTCGCCGCCGCCCGGCTCGACCCGGGCGAGGAGGAATGGCTCGCGGACCTCGCGCTCGACGGCGCGGACGGCGAGCCGTACCCGGCCGGGGAGCTGCTGCTGCCCGACAGCCCGCTGCGCGGGATCATGGCCGACGACGCGCCGTTCGGGATCGTCGCGGACGACCTGCTGGACCGGTTCGGCGCGGACGCGCTGGCCGCGTGCGGCGTGCTTTCGGGCTTCGCCGTCGTCCGCGCCGAGGACGTCGACCTCGTGGGCGTCGCGGACGGCGACGCCGGGTTCGACCTGGACGACGAGGACCGCTGGGCGGGCGCCGTGCTCGACCTGCTCGGCGACGACGCGCTGCCGCCGCTCGTGCCGGAGTTCGCGGCGGTCCGCGACCTGGAGCTGGTGGCCGACTGGCCCGCCGCGCTGCGGCTGCTGGCGGCGCCGCCGTGGCGCGCGGTCGTCGTCGAGCCGGTGCGGGCCGTCCGGGCGGGCCGCCGGGTGGACGTCCCGTCGTACACCGCGTGGTGGCTGCGGGGCGCGCCCGTGCTGGACGGCCGCCGCCCCGGCGGGTTCCGCGCGCCCGGCGCGGACCCGCTGCTCGCCGGGCTGTACGACGAGGCGCCGGGCGGGCTGGACGAGGAGTTCCTGCTGGCGCTCGGCGTCCGCACGTCGCTGGCGGCGCTGCTGGCCGAGCCGGGCGGCGCGGACGAGCTGCTGGACCGCCTCGCGGACCCGTCCCGCGTCGTGGACCGCGCCGCGCTCGGCGCGCTGTGGACCGAGCTGGCGCGCGTCCCCGGCCTGGACGTCGAGCCGCCCGACCGGGTCCGCGCGCTGGTGGACGGCGCGGTCGAGGTCGTGGACGCCGCCGACGCGCTCGTCCTGGACCGGCCCGACCTGCTGCCGCTGCTGACCGGTCAGCCGCTCGTCGTCCCGGTCCCGGCGGACGCCCCGGCGCTCGCCGCCGCGCTCGACCTGCCGCTGGCGAGCGACGAGGTGGACGGCGCGGTCGAGTCGGCGGGGGAGCGCCGCCCGGTGCCGGACGCGGCGCGCGCCGTGCTGCCGGACGCGCCCGCCGAGTACGTCGCGCACGACCCGCTGGTCGTGGACGGCCGTGAACTCGCGTGGTGGGCGGACGGCGACGTCCCGCACGCGGCGACGCCCGAAGGCTTGGCCCGCGCGCTCGCGTGGATCACCGGCCGCTGGCACGACCGTCTGCTCGCGGCGGCGGTGCTGCGCGACCCGGCCGCGCTGCCGCAGCTGCTCACCGAGGCCGACCTGGAGGACTGACCGGGCTACGGCTCGCGCGATCCGCGCTCGACCTGGCGCACGCGTCCCCGGTGCAGGCGCGGGATGTAGAACATCGCGAAGACGCCGCTGGCCATGCCGGCGACGCACGTCCACAGCCACCAGCGCTCGCCGTCCGGCAGGCCGACGACCAGCAGCACGACCAGCGCGACCGCCCACGCGGCGGTCCCGGCCGCCGCGACCGCGACGTCGTTGGTGCGCAGCGGCGGCGGGTCCGGCAGCCGCGCCTTGTCCGTCCGCGGCTCGACCATCCGCTGCCCCCGACTCGCTCGTCCCGTCGCCCGGCGCTCCCGCGGGCGGCTCCACGCTACCCGGCGCGGACGCCCGGTCCGCCGCCGGGCCGCGCGCCGTTCGCGGCGCACCGAAAAGCCATGTCAGGACGGGTGCGTGGCACGATGGAAGCCGTCGAGCGAAGAGAGGGAGGGAGTTCAGCGCCGTGCCGGCGATCTGGCGGAATATCCATCCGCCGGATATCGTTAGCAAAGGCAATGACTTCTGCGAACGACCATGACCCCACCGACCAGAGGCCGCCCGGCGGCCCCGGCTCTGGCCGAGGAGCTGCGCATCTCGATCGCGCGGCTGTCCCGACGACTGCGGCACCTGCGCCTGTCCAGCCCCGGCGAGGAGGACGGCCGCCTCTCGGTCACCCAGTTCGCCGCGCTCGCGGCCATCGAGCGGCACGGCTCGATGACGCCGGGGGAGCTGGCCCAGCACGAGAAGGTGCAGCCCCCCTCGATGACCCGGGTCATCGCCCACCTGGAGGACCGGGGGCTGGTGCGGCGCGCCCCGCACCCGACCGACGGCCGCCAGGTGGTGATCAGCCCGACCGAGGCGGGCCGGGACCATCTCGCGGCGGAGCGCCGCCGCAAGGAGGCGTGGCTCGGCCAGCGCATCGCGGAGCTGCCTCCGGCGGAGCAGGAGGTGCTGCGCCGGGCCGCCCCGATCCTGGACAAGATCAGCCGGGCCTGACCGACGTCCTCGACGCCGGCATCGCGGCGGAGGTCGAGGCCGAGAGCAACGACGGCGCCGAGGCACCGTCGCCGCCCTCGGCCGCGGCCCCCGGCGCGCGCCGGGGCGGCATGTTCCGTTCGCTGCGCGTCCCGAACTACCGGCGGTACGCCGCCGGGCAGGTCGTGTCGAACACCGGCACGTGGATGCAGCGCGTCGCGCAGGACTGGCTCGTCCTCGAACTCGCCGGCGCGTCCGGCGGCACGGCGCTCGGCATCACCACCGCGCTCCAGTTCCTCCCGCTGCTGCTGTTCGGCCTGTGGGGCGGCGTCATCGCCGACCGCTACCCCAAGCGGCGGCTGCTGATGATCACGCAGGTGTCGATGGGCGTCCTCGCGCTCACCCTCGGGCTGCTCAGCGTCACGGGGACCGCGCAGGTGTGGCACGTCTACGTGCTCGCGTTCGGGCTGGGGCTCGCGACCGTCATCGACAACCCCGTCCGGCAGGCGTTCGTCGTCGAGATGGTCGGCCGCGACGACCTCCAGAACGCCGTCGCGCTCAACAGCGCCACGTTCAACGGCGCGCGGCTGCTCGGGCCCGCCGTCGCGGGCGTGCTCATCGCGTGGATCGGCACCGGGCCGGTCTTCCTGGTGAACGCCGCCTCGTTCGCGGCCGTGCTGGTCGGGCTCGCGCGGATGCGGACGGGCGAGCTGAACGTCTCCGAGCCCGTCCCGCGCGCCAAGGGGCAGCTCCGGGAGGGCCTGCGGTACGTCCGGGGCCGCCGGGACCTGCTGATGGTGCTCGTGCTCGTCGGGTTCGTCGCCACGTTCGGCATGAACTTCCAGATCACCATCGCGCTCGTCGCCCGCGACGTGTTCCACACCGGGGCGTCGTCGTTCGGCCTCGCGTCGAGCATGCTCGCGGTCGGCGCGCTCACCGGCGCGCTGCTGTCCGCCCGCCGCACCACGCGGCCCCGGCTGCGGCTGCTGCTCGGCGCGGCGCTGCTGTTCGGCGCGCTGGAGACGGTCACCGGCGTCATGCCCGCGTACTGGGCGTTCCTGGTACTGCTCGTCCCGACCGGCATCGCGCTGATGACGTTCACGACCTCGGCGAACGCCAGCATGCAGCTCGGCGTCGCGCCGGAGATGCGCGGCCGCGTCATGGGCCTCTACATGTTCGTGTTCATGGGGACGAACCCGCTCGGCGCGCCCACGGTCGGGTGGATGGCCGAGCACTTCGGGGCGCGGCTGAGCATCGTGCTCGGCGGCGCGGTCACGCTCACCGCGACGGCCGTCGTCGCGCTCGTCATGTCGCCGAAGGGAACGCTCCTGCCCGCGCTGCGCCGCGCCGTCCGCCCGTCCGCCGCCGAAAGCTGACGCCGGACCGCGAATCCGTCCGTGGACAAGCGGCGCGGCGGCTGCCAGGCTTGCCCTGTGCCGGACCGGAGACGTGAATGAGGCTGTTCGCCGCGCTCGTCCCGCCGCCCGGCGTGCTCGACGCGGTCGAGCGGTTCACCGGGCCGCTGCGCGGCGCGTGGCCCGGACTGCGCTGGGTCCGCCGCGACATGCTCCACGTCACCGTCGCGTTCTTCGGGGAGCTCGACGCCGCCGGGCTCGACCTGCTGACGCCCCGCCTGGAACTCCTCGCCGCCCGCCACGCGCGGATGCGGCTGACCCTCGCGGGCGGCGGCGCGTTCCCCGCCGGGGGCCAGCACGCCCGCGTCCTGTGGACGGGCCTGTACGGCGACCGGCGCGCCCTGGCCGGGCTCGCCGCGGCCGCCGCGTCCGCGGGCGCGCACGCCGGGGCGGCCGCCGAGGGGCACCGGACCTTCCGCCCGCACCTGACGCTCGCGCGCACGCGCTGCCCGGCGGACGTCCGCCCGCTGCTGGAACCGCTCGCCACCTTCGCCGCCGGGCCGTGGACGGCCGCCGGACTGCAGCTCGTCCGCAGCCGCCCGCCCGACCGCGACCGCCCGCACCCCACCTACGAGACCCTGGCGACCTACCCCCTCGCCGACCCGACCCCCTGACCGGCCCACCGCCTCGACCGGCCGCCGCGCGGCGGCGCGCTCGCCGCGACCCGGCGGCCCGGTCGGCGCCCGAGTCCGGGACGGCGTGCGCGCTCTGACCCGGCAGGCCGCCCAGCGCGCGTCCGACGCGGTGTGCCTCGATCCGACAGCCCCGCGCGGCCGGCGCGATGCGCCTGCCCTGAGCCGGGACGTCAGAGTTCCGGGGGCGGGGGGACGGGGCGAGACTCGTCCGGCGGGCCCCAGGGGAGCCCGTACCGCTCGCACGCGCGCCGCAGTTCGCGCAGGTCCGGCGGGAACGTCACCTGCCGCAGCACCCGGCCGGACGGCCCCCACACCACGAGCCGGGGCATCCGGTCGCCGGACTCGTCGATCCCGACCCCGCCGACCCGGTCGCGCGCCAGGTCCCACTCGACGCGCCCGCGCCGGGTGACGACCGCGACGCCGTCCACCGACACCTTGAGCTGCGCCCGGTTGCGGTCGTACAGCCACGAGCCGCCCAGCGCCGCGACGAGCCCGGCGGGCACCGACCACCCGGCCGTCCGCGCGAACCCGCCGAACTCCGGGCCGAGCCACAGCGCGCCGATCACCGCGACGACCTCGCACAGCAGGACGCTCAGCGTCGCCGCGAGGACGCGGGACCGCCGGGTGGCGTCCAGCAGGACGCCCGGCGCGGGCTCGGGCTCCGGCGCGGGCTCCGGCTCGGGCACCGAGATCGCCGACACCGCCGAGTGGAACGCCGCGCTCAGATAGGCGTCGTACTCGGCGTCGGTGACGGGCAGCCCCGCGTCGCGCGCCTTCTCCCGCAGGTCCGTGCGGGAGATCCGCAGCGCGGACAGCGGCGCGGCGAAGAACTCGTCCCCGTCGGTGTCGTAGAGCCGGACCCACGCGTGGCCGCCGATGGTCAGCAGCTCGACGCCGCCGATGCGGTCCTCGGGCATCCGCAGCACGACGTCGCCCGCCGCGTCCGCCCAGCCGAGCCCGCCGTCCGCGACGACGAGCCGCCCGCCGGGGACGCGCGCGAAGATGTCGGGCAGCCCCTCGACGCCGTAGTGCGGGAGGCGCGGCGGCGGCGCGCCCGGCGTGATCACCCGGTAGCCGTGGTCGTCGAGGGCGTGCGCGAGCTGGAACGCGTCGAGCCCGTGCGCGGGCAGCCGGGCGATGAGGTCGAGCCGGTGGTCGAACACCAGCACCGACAGGTCGGCGGGGCGGGGCGCGCCGGTCAGCGGGTCGAGCCGCAGGCCGGGGCCGACGACCATCGCCGCGACGCGCCCGGCGGGCACCACGACGCGTCCGCCGCGCCGCGCGGGCCCGCGCCGTGCCGACCCGCGCCGCCGTCCCGGCGCCTCCCGCTCGCCCGGCCAGACGCCGTGCGCCTCGGGGCCCGCGGGCCGGGAGCGGACCGCGACGCCGTCCGCGGTGATCGTCCAGTCCGTCTGCGGGGACAGCAGGAGCCGTCGCCGCGCCAGCAGGCCGCCCGCGACCGCTGCCACCGCCCAGCAGCCCGCCGCGACCCGCTCGCCGACGCCGCTGGCGCCCTCCACGGCGATCCGCGCGACCATCGCGACGCCCAGCAGCGCGGTCAGCACGCCGAGAAACGCGATCCGGCGGCGGCTCGGCCGCGGCGACGGCGACGACAGCCGCACCGGCCGCGCGCCGCGCTCGGGGTCGGGCTCGGCGGCGGGCTCGTGCGCCGCCGCGAGCAGCCGCGCCTCCTGGTCGAGCAGCCGCTGCTCGGCGGCGTGGTCCTTGGGGAGCGGGCCGAGTCCGGTCAGGACGGTGTCGCCGCTCGCGACGCGCGCGCCCTCCTCCACGGCCGGGTCCAGCAGGTCGGCGGAGTCGCCGTCCAGGACGTGGACGGGGATGCCGAGCTGCCGTGCCGTCACGAACAGCGCGATCGGCTCCATGCCGAGCGTCGCCAGCGGCCCCGCCGCCGTCCGCCCGAACTTGTGGAAGACGGTCAGCACGTCGTCGCCCGTGGTGATCGCCAGTCCCTCGATCCGCGACCGCTCGTACCGGACGAGGCTCAGCCCGCCCGGCCCGACGCGCTCCAGCCCCTCGGTCGACAGCCGCCAGTACGGCCGGTGCCGGCGGACGCGCGCCTCCGGCGCCGCGCCGAGCAGCCACGGGAACGCGGCGACGGCGGCGATCAGCCCGGCCCACAGCCACACCGGGTGGATCGGCACCAGCGCCAGCGCCACCGCGAGCAGGGTGAACGGCCCCGCCGCGACGGGCCGCCACCGTCCGCCCGGTCCCCGAAGGCCCGCCAGCTCATGCTCCACAGTCCGCATCCTCACATGTGTCCCGCCGCGCGTCAGGATTTCCTGCGCACCACTCCATAGCCGACGAGAGCGGCGATCCCGAGCACGAGGAACAACCCGACCCGAGGCCCGGAGCTGGACTTGCGGCCCTCGTCGGCACGGCCGTCCTCCGCCGCCGGGCGCGGCGTCGCGGAAGCGGCCGGGGACGGCCGCAGGTCCGCGTCGAGCGGCACCTCGTAGACGGGCTGGTCCGCGCCCTCCGACCCGACGAGCAGCGCCGAGCCGTCCCGCGTGTAGGTGACCGACTCGCCCTGCTTCTGGGCCGGCAGCCCGACCGAGCCCAGCGACCTGCCGGGCTTGCCGTCCTTCCCCATCGCGTAGACGCGCGCCCCGAAGTACGTGCGGATGACGAAGCTCAGCCCGTTCGGCGCGAACGCCCCGTCCGTCGCGATGGCCGGGGCGTCGCCGACCTTGCGCATGATGTTGTAGCCGTGCGTGCTGAGCTTCGGCGGCGCCGCGTACAGGGACGCGTTGAACAGCTTGCTGGCGATGTAGAGCCGGTTCGTGCGCGGGTCGATCAGCATCGCCTCGGCGTTGCGCGGCCCGTCCTCGTACTTGATCTTGAACTTGGCGGCGCGGATCGTCTGCGTGCGCAGCGAGGCGGGCTCGGGGATGCGGTAGACCGTCACGTACGGCCACGCGCCGCCCAGGTTGTCGCCGATGTCGGCGACGAAGACGCAGGGCCGCCCGCGTTCGTCGCGGCCGACGGCCATCGCCTCCCAGTCGCGGGCCGTCGCGCCGCCGAGCGTCAGCGTGGCGCGCGTCCGGCCGTCCGGGCCGAGCGCGTACACGGCGGGCACGCCGCCGGAGTCGTTGTGGGTGTAGACCACGCCGGGATGCCGCAGGCTCGTCGCGAGGCCGCTGGACTCGGTGATCCGCGGATCGCTGATCCGGAACGCCACCCGGGAGCCGGTGTCGGCGGGGACCCGCGCCGCCGCGCCCGTCGCCGCGGCGGGCACCAGCAGCGCCGCCGCCGACGCCCCGGCCGCCGCGCGGCGCGCACGGCGCGGCGCGCCCC
Organism: Actinomadura atramentaria DSM 43919; assembly: GCF_000381885.1. Taxonomy (GTDB): domain Bacteria; phylum Actinomycetota; class Actinomycetes; order Streptosporangiales; family Streptosporangiaceae; genus Spirillospora; species Spirillospora atramentaria. The sequence goes on from NZ_KB907208.1 coordinate 56,014, forward strand.
TCGTCGCGGGGATCACTTCAGCAGCGCACCGACGACCACGGCCAGGACGAGCGCGGTCAGGACGGTGGGGAGCAGCCATTGGGGCGCGCGGTTCACGCCATCGAGCTTATTCGGCCGCCCGCGCGCCTCGAACGGGACGCCCCCCGGACGGCGCGAGCCCGCCCGCGCCCGGAGGCGCGGACGGGCTCGCGGCCGTGCGGACGGCTCAGAGCCGCTCGACGACGTAGTCCACGCAGGCCGTCAGCGCCTCGACGTCCGCCGGGTCGATCGCCGGGAACATGCCGATGCGGAGCTGGTTGCGGCCGAGCTTGCGGTACGGCTCGGTGTCCACGATGCCGTTGGCGCGCAGCACCTTGGCGACGGCGGCGGCGTCCACGCCGTCCGCGAAGTCGATCGTCCCGACGACCTGGGAGCGCTTGGCCGGGTCGGCGACGAACGGCGTCGTGTAGGACGTCTTCTCCGCCCACGTGTAGAGCCGCTGGGACGAGTCGGCGGTGCGGGCCGTCGTCCAGGCCAGGCCGCCGTTCGCGTTCATCCACTCGATCTGCTCGGCGAACAGCAGCAGCGTCGCGACGGCCGGGGTGTTGTACGTCTGGTCCTTGGCCGAGTTGTCCACCACCGTGGTGAGGTTGAAGAACTCGGGGACGTACCGGTCGGACGCGGAGATCTCCGCGATGCGCGCGAGCGCGGCGGGGGACGCCAGCGCGACCCACAGGCCGCCGTCCGCCGCGAAGCACTTCTGCGGCGCGAAGTAGTAGACGTCGGTCTCGCTGACGTCCACCGGGAGGCCGCCCGCGCCGGAGGTCGCGTCGACCAGGACGAGCGCCTCGTCGGCGGACGTCCCGGCGGGCCGCCGGATCGGCATCGCGACGCCCGTCGAGGTCTCGTTGTGGGTGAGCGCGTACACGTCGATCCCGGCCTCGGCGACGGCCTCGGGGTGGTCGCCCGGGTCGGCGCTGATGACCGACGGGTCCGACAGCCACGGCGCGGTCTTGGTGACCTTGGCGAACTTGCTGGAGAACTCGCCGAAGGCGAGGTGCTGGGACCGGTCCCGGACGAGGCCGAACGCGGCCGTGTCCCAGAACGCGGTCGTCCCGCCGTTGCTCAGCAGGACCTCGTAGCCGTCGGGCAGGGAGAAGAGCTCCGCGAGGCCCTTGCGCACCCGGCCCACCAGGGACTTGACGGGCTTCTGCCGGTGCGACGTGCCCATGTAGGTGGACCCGCTGTCCGCGAGCGCGGCGAGCTGCTCGGGCCGGACCTTGGACGGCCCGCAGCCGAACCGGCCGTCGGCGGGCTTGATGTCGGCGGGAATGTCAATGGCTGGATTCGCGCTGTCGGTCACCCACAGGAGGGTACTTGACCTGCCGTGGAGATCACCGTCGAACCCCTGCCCCGCAGGGTCTCCCGGGGTCAGTGCCCGCGCCGGCGGCGCAGCGACCGCAGCGCGAGGACGGCCAGCAGGACGAGCCCGGCGACGAACACGGCGGCCAGCACGGCGGGCGGGTAGAGCCACGGGTCGCCCTTGGACCGCGCCTCGACGGCCGTCCGGATCGAGTCCTGGGCGAGGAAGGCGAGCAGCAGCGCCGCGAGCCACTTCGCGACGGCCCCCGCCCGCGCGTTCGCGCGCCGCCGCCGCTCCTCCCGCTCGGCCTCGAACCGGCGCAGCTCCGCCGTCCGGGCCGCCGCCGCACGCGGGACTTCGGCCGGGCCTGCCTCGGCAGAAGGCCCGATATCCCCCTCAAGCGGCTCATCCACGGCATCCGTCACGCCCCCATGATGACAAACCCCGCCCCGTGCCCCGTCCGCACCACGGGAAGTCCGGGGACGACGAAAGGCCCCCGGCGGACCGGGGGCCTCAAGGCGTTGCGGGGGCGGGTACCGGCGGGTCAGCCGGCGTAACGCTTGAGGGCCTCCGCGGAACCGGTGACGTCGTCGATCGAGCGGCTGCCCGGTCCGGTGTAGCGCGCGCTCGGCCGGACGAGGCGGCCGGTGCGCTTCTGCTCCAGGATGTGCGCCGCCCAGCCCGCGGTCCGGCCGCAGGTGAACATGGCGGGCATCATCGCGGTCGGGACCTGCGCGAAATCGAGGATGACCGCCGCCCAGAACTCGACGTTGGTCTCGATCGCGCGGTCCGGGCGGCGCTCGCGCAGCACCGCCAGCGCCGCGTCCTCCAGGGACTTGGCCGCCTCGAAGTGGGGCGCGTCCAGCTCGCGGGCGGTGCGGCGCAGCACGCGGGCGCGCGGGTCCTCCGCGCGGTACACGCGGTGCCCGAAGCCCATCAGCCGCTCGCCGCCGTCGAGGATGTCGGTGACGACCCTGCGGGCGTCGCCGGACTGCTCCACCTTCTCGATCATTGGGAGGACGCGGGCGGGCGCGCCGCCGTGCAGCGGTCCCGACATCGCGCCGATCGCGCCGGCGACGCTCGCCGCGACGTCCGCGCCCGTGGAGGCGATGACGCGCGCGGTGAACGTCGAGGCGTTCAGCCCGTGCTCGGCCGCCGAGACCCAGTACGCGTCGATGGCCTGGACGTGCTTGGGGTCAGGCTCACCGCGCCACTGGATCATGAAGCGCTCGGTGATGGTGCGGCCCTCGTCGACCCGGCTCTGCGGGACGAGCGGCACGCCCACGCCGCGCGCGGACTGCGCGACGAACGACAGCGCGAGCGCGGAGGTGCGGGCCAGGTCCGCGCGCGCCTGCTCGTCGTCGATGTCCAGCAGCGGGCGCATCCCGTATTCCGGGGCGATCGTGGGCAGGGCGGCCTGCACGTCCACCCGGACGTCGCCGGACTTGACCGGCAGCAGGTGGGGCTCGGCCGGGGCCAGGCCCGGCTCGAAGCTGTCGTCCACCAGCAGGCCCCAGGCGTCGCCGAAGGAGACGCGGCCGACGAGTTCCTCGATGTCGACGCCCCGGTAGCGGAGGGCGCCGCCCTCCTTGTCCGGTTCGGCGATCTCGGTCTCGAAGGCCACGACCCCCTCAAGCCCGGGTTTGAAGTCGGACATGTCGTCCCTGCCTTTCGTCCCCATGAGTGATAAGGCGGTAGCCGTGCCATTGAACCGTGTCGCGCTTACCGGTCAGTATCCAGGTCCCCGCGAGTTCGACGAGTCCCTGGTGAGAGGGTGTGACGCTGTGGAACGCCCCATTGACCGGCCGGCGCACGACCCCGCGCGGCTCCGCGCATCCTACGAAAGCGGTTCCCTGGTGGAAGAGGCCGTCCCCGCCGACCCCCTGGCGCTGTTCGCGGCCTGGTTCGAGGACGTCGTCGCGGCCGGGCTGCCGGAGCCGAACGCGATGGTGCTCGCCACCGCGTCGGCGGACGGCGCGCCGAGCGCCCGGACCGTCCTGCTCAAGGGCTACGGCCCCGCCGGGTTCCGCTTCTTCACCAACTTCACCTCGCGGAAGGGGCTTGACCTGGCCGCGAACCCGCGCGCGGCGCTCGTCTTCCCGTGGCACGCGGCGTCCCGTCAGGTCCGGGTGACGGGCCCGGTGGCGCGGCTCCCCGAGGCCGAGTCGGCGGCCTACTTCCGGACGAGGCCGTACGGGTCGCGCCTCGGCGCGTGGGCCAGCGAGCACCAGTCGTCGGTGATCCCGGACCGGGACGAGCTGGAACGCGGCTACGCCGAGGTAGCCTCACGGTGGCCAGAACTGGACAATGCGGACAGTCGGGCCGACGCTGTCCCGCTGCCGCCGTTCTGGGGCGGCTACCGCGTCGGGCCGGAGGAGATCGAGTTCTGGCAGGGCCGTCCCAACCGCCTGCACGACCGGCTCCGGTACCGCCGCACGCGTCCCGCCCCCCGCCGCGCACCGGCCTCGGGGGAGTCGGACGTTCCCGACGAATGGAAGGTGGAGAGACTGTCCCCGTGACTTCGGAACAGCAGTCAACCCCCTCGGACACTCCTGACGGCTCCGGTCCCTCCGCCAAGGACGACGCCGACGACGCCGCTAGGGACGATGCCGACGACGCTGCCGGAGACGACGCCGAGTACGCCGCTGGGGACGACGCCAAAGACGCCGCCAAAGACGCCGCCGAGGACGCCGCCCCGCGCGCGTCCGGGCTGCGCCGCCTCGCGATCGACGTCCGCCCGCTCGCGCACGGCCCGTTCCGGCGGCTGTGGCTCGGCCAGGGCGTCTCGTTCATCGGCTTCCAGGTCACCGCCGTCGCGGTGCCGGTCCAGGTCTACGACCTCACGCACTCGTCCCTGTGGGTGGGCGTGCTCGGGTTCGTCAACCTGGTCCCGCTGATCGTCTTCGGGCTGTGGGGCGGCGCCATCGCCGACCACGTCGACCGGCGCAAGCTGCTGTTCGGCTCGTCCTGCGTGACGTGGCTCTCCACGCTCCTGCTCCTGGTGCAGGCGCTGCTCGGCCTGGACAGCGTCGCGTTCATCATGGCCGTCGTCGCCGTGCAGGCCGTCGGGTTCGCGATCTCCTCCCCGACGCGGTCCGCGATCATCCCGCGCATCATCGACCGGCCGCTCGTCCCCGCCGCGAACACCCTGAACTTCACCGCGAGCCAGGTCGGCATGCTCGCCGGGCCGCTGCTGGCCGGCGTCATCCTCGCCCGCTGGAACTTCTCCGTCGCCTACGGCCTGGACGCGGTGCTGTTCACCCTCGGCCTGTACGCGGCGCTGCGCCTCCCGTCGATCCCGCCGCTCGGCGAGGTCGCGGGCGCGCCCGGCCTCCGCGCGGTGTTCGACGGGCTGCAGTACCTCGCCACCCAGCCCGTGCTGCTGATGTCGTTCGTGGTGGACATCATCGCGATGGGCGTCGCGATGCCGCGCGCCCTGTTCCCCGAGGTCGCCGACGACCGGTTCGGCGGCGACGGCGCGGTGGGCTGGCTGTTCGCCGCCATCGCGATCGGCGCGGTGCTCGGCGGGCTGTCCTCCGGCTGGATCGGGCGGGTGCGCAGGCAGGGCGCGGCGCTCGTCGCGGCGATCGTGGTCTGGGGCCTGGCCGTCGCGGCGGCCGGGCTCGCACACTCGCTGTGGCTGGCGGTCCTCCTGCTCGCGGTCGGCGGCGGCGCGGACCTGATCTCGGCCGTGTTCCGGCAGACGATGCTGCAGACCTACGCGCCCGACGAGATGCGCGGCCGCCTCCAGGGCGTCTTCACCGTCGTGGTGGCGGGCGGCCCCCGGCTCGGCGACCTGCGCGCCGGGGCGACCGCCGCCGTCGCGGGCGCGACGGTCTCCTGGGTGAGCGGCGGCATCGCGTGCGCGGTGCTGGTCGTGGTCGCGGGCCTGGCCGTCCCCGCCCTGCTGCGGTACGACACCCGGACGGCGCGGGGGCCGGTCGAGACCGCCGCCGACGCGGCCGCGGCCGGTCCGAAGGACCGCGGGGAGCAGGCCCCCGCCGTCTGACCGGAGCCGCCCGTACCCGCCCTTCGGCGTGACGATCGGGACGCCTGGGAAGAAGCGCGAGTTCTCGGACGTTCTTCACTATCCGGCATGGACGGGTTGCGGCTCGCGCCCCTCACGGGGACCTGCGAGCAAGTAGACTCGAGGGTCATAAGTCTGGAGGGAGCTGTGACCTCACACGGCCTGATCGACACCACGGAGATGTATCTCCGGACGGTTCTGGAGCTCGAAGAGGAGGGGATCGTCCCCCTCCGCGCGCGCATCGCCGAGCGCCTCTCGCAGAGCGGCCCGACGGTGAGCCAGACGGTCGCCCGGATGGAGCGCGACGGGCTGCTTCGGGTCGAGGGGGACCGGCACCTGGTGCTCACCGACGCGGGCCGCGAGCTGGCCACGCGCGTCATGCGCAAGCACCGGCTGGCCGAGTGCCTGCTGGTCAACGTGATCGGCCTCCCCTGGGAGGACGTCCACATCGAGGCGTGCCGGTGGGAGCACGTGATGTCGGAGGAGGTCGAGCGCCGGCTGGTCGCGCTGCTCGACAACCCGACCACCTGCCCGCACGGCAACCCGATCCCCGGCCTCGACGAGCTGGGCGGCCACGGCGACGACGTCGACGTCTCCAAGCTCGCCGTGATGACCGCCGTCGCGTCCTCGGGCGGCTCGTCCGCCGTCATCCGGCGGATCAGCGAGCAGGTCCAGGGCGACAGTGATCTGATGCTTAAACTGAAGCAAATCGGGATACAACCGGGACGAGAGGTGACTCTCCGGACAACGGATGACGGAGTGCGGGTGACGGTCGAGGACGAGCCGGACGTGCCGGAGCGGGAGGTCCCCCGGGACATCGCGCAGCACGTCTTCGTGAGCAGGCGCTGACGCTTGCGGCGGGACGGCGGGGCAGTGGGCACGCGCGCCGTGCCGCGGCGGTCTATACCGAAGATCTCCCCACCGGCGCGCCGTTCCACCGCGTCCGCGCCGCGGGTTCGTCGTTCAATACGACGGTGGCCCCCGCGCGCGGCGGGTCCGGGCCGCGCCGGGCGTCGCGGTGAGCTGGGTTCGGGATCGGCCGTCAGGATGGGCAGATGAAGCGCTGGGGGGAGCCGCCGTTCGAGGCGCACCTGCCGCCCGAGACCGTCCTGAACCAGATGGAGATGGCGGTAGTCGTCTGCGACCGCTTCAGCAACGTCATCTACGGCAACGACTTCGCCCGCCGGCTGTTCGGGTTCGGCGGCGACGGCTTCGTCGGCCACTCGGTGCTGTCCCTCGGCATCGCCGAGGAGGACCACGAGCAGGCCACCGAGCTGGCCCGGCACGTGCTCAAGGGCAACGTGTGGGAGGGCACCTTCTGCAGCATGCGGTCCGACGGCGGCACCGTCTACACGCGGGCGCACGCCGTCCCGCTGCGGCACCCGTCCGGCTCCGTCGACGGCATCGTGATCTTCGCGCGCGAGGCGCTGCGCTCCAACCAGCGCGAACAGGACCGCTACGGCCTGCTGGACCGCATCGGCACCCGGCTGGCGGGGTCGCTGGAGCTGGAGAACACGCTCCGCCGCGTCGCCGACACGCTCGTCCCGCAGTTCGCCGACCACTGCTTCATCGACCTGTTCAGCGGTGACCGGCTGATCCGCCGGGTGTCGCGGCACGCGGGCGGCTGGACGCCGCCGCCGGGCACCTGGGCCGAGGTCGGCGAACCGGTGTCGTACCCGCCGGGGCACCACGCGGCCAAGGCGATGCACCGGCGCGACACCGTGCTGGTGGAGGACATGCTGCGCCGCCGCGACCACGACGCGGGCGGCGGCATGGGCATCACCTCGGTGATCTCCGCGCCGCTGCTGGTGCGCGGCGAGCTGCTGGGCGTGATGAGCCTGGCCCTGTCGAACCTGTCCCGCCGCCCCGACCCGCACTACGACGGCTTCGACCGCGACCTGCTGGGCGCCATCGCGAGCCGCGTCGCGCTGTCGGTGGACAACGCGCTGCTGTTCGAGCAGGAGCGCGAGACCGCGCTGGCGTTCCAGAAGCACCTGCTGCCCGGCGAGAGCCCGCCGCTGCTGGACGGGCTGGAGATCGCGTGGCGCTACGAGCCCGCGCGGCCGATCGAGTCGCACGGGCACGGCATCCAGACCCAGGTCGGCGGCGACTGGTACGACGTGATCCCGCTCTCGGCGGGCCGCGTCGGCCTGGTGATCGGCGACGTCGAGGGCCGGGGCGCGCGCGCCGCCGCCGTGATGGGCCAGCTCCGCGCGGCGCTGCGGGCGTTCGCGCAGGACGACAAGCCGCCCGCCGACATCCTGCGCAAGCTCGACGAGTGGGTGCGGACGATGACCCGCCCGGAGCGGACCCGCTCGGGCTGGAACAGCGACGAGCTGGTCCGGCCGCCGCTGGTCTCCTGCACCTACTTCGTCTACGACGCCTGGTCGCGCGTTCTGGAGTTCGCCAACGCCGGGCACGACCCGCCGCTGCTGGTCGTGGACGGCGAGGTCGGCGAGCTGGGCTTCGAGAGCGAGGGCGCCATGCTCGGCGTCCGCGCGCCGGGGCTCGGCGGCGAGATCGTGTTCAACGAGGAGACCGCCGAGCTGAAGCCGGGCTCGACGCTGGTGCTCTACACCGACGGCCTGATCGACCGCCGCCCCAAGGACGACGGCGAGTACCACTCCCGCGAGGAGGCGCGCGAGATGGTGCGCGCCGCGGTGGCGGCGGTGGCGCGCGGCGACGTGGAGACGATCGCGGAGGCCGCGTACGCGGCGGTGCCCGGTGAGATCGACGACGATGTCGCGATCGTGGTGATCCGGACGGCCGCCGACGAGCTGGCCGTGCGCGACCGCGCCTTCCCCGCCGAGCCGATCATGGTCTCGGAGGCGCGCCGGCTGGCGGCGGACGCGTTCGCCGAGTGGGGGATGGGGGAGGACCAGGTCGAGCTGGCGTGCCTGCTGGTCTCCGAGGTCGTCACCAACGTCGTGCTGCACGCGGCGGCCACGCCCGCGCCGCGCCGCGAGCTGGTGCTGGACGGCGGTCCGCCGCCGGTGCAGTTCAACCTGGACGCGTTCGACGAGGGCGACTGGGACCTCGACGGCGGGCTCGGCGGCCTCGGCCGCGACGAGCCGCCCGCCAAGGAGTTCCGGCTGCGGCTCCGGCGCGGCCGGGGCGCGGTCTGGGTCGAGGTCTTCGACGCGGACATGCGGCTGCCGCGCATCCGCAGCGCGGGCGAGACCGACGAGGGCGGCCGCGGCCTGTACCTGGTGGACCAGCTCGCGACGCGCTGGGGCGCGCGCCCGACGCCGGACGGCAAGGCGGTCTGGTTCGAGCTTCCGCTGACTTCCCACTAGGACACCCCCGCGACGCTGTGCTCCGGCCCCCTGCGAGGCCCTGCGCGCTCAAGCCTGCGGCGCGGCGGACGCGCCGCGCAAAATCCGTTTCCCCCTGTGGATAACCCCGGTTGTCGGACCGATTTCGGCCATATCTCCCATTTGTCCAGGCGCCGTGATATCTCGATCAGGCGAGATCCGGTGATCGAAGGTGCAAGGGGGACGGATCGTGGCCGAGATGGTGCCATTCACCAGCAACTACACAGACCAGTCGTCGGAGGACGGCTACCAGTTCGAGTTCCGCTGCAACCGCTGCGGCAACGGCTACGCGTCGAGCTTCCAGCGCTCCGTCACGGGGGTCGGCGGCAAGCTGCTGGAGATGGGCGGCGGGCTGCTCGGCGGGGAGGTGGGCAACAAGGCGTCCTCGCTCGGCTGGGACCTGCGCTGGCTCCGCAACCGCGGCGAGCGCAGCGGCACCCGCGACCGGATGCTCGCGCGGGCCGTCGAGGAGGTCTCGCCGCAGTTCGTCCAGTGCCACCGCTGCTCGCAGTGGGTCTGCCGCAGCGTGTGCTGGAACGGCGAGCGCGGACTGTGCTCGTCCTGCGCGCCCAAGCTCGACCAGGAGATCGCCGGGATGCAGGCCGCCGCGCAGATCCGCCAGCTCGACGAGAAGATCCAGCAGCAGGACTGGACCGAGGGTGTCCAGTACAAGGAGCAGGCCACCGGACTCTGCGGGTCCTGCGGCGAGGAGAGCGGCGGCAACAAGTTCTGCCGCAACTGCGGCGCGCCCCAGGCTTCCGCGCCCGCCGAGACGAAGAAGTTCTGCACCAACTGCGGCACGCAACTGGGCGACGCGAAGTTCTGCGGCGGCTGCGGCTGGCCCGCGGGCTGACCCGCCGCGGCCGGGGACGGCTCCGGAGACGCACACCGGTCCCCGCGCCGATGCCCGGCCGGACACGCCGTTCAGCGCCCCCGCGACGCCGGGTGCGTCCTGACGCCGACGACCCCGTCCCCGGTGGCCGTCTCCGTTCAGCGCCGCCGCAGCGCCACGTGCGCCCAGGACTGGGTGAACCACAGCTCGCCGCCGATGACGCGGGGCCGCGCGCCGGTCGCCGGCCCGCCGTCGACCTCGCTGATCAGCGACGCGCGGATGCGGTCGGCGACGGCCGGGTCCGCGCGGTCCAGCCACGGTTCGAGCGGCCGCTCGGCGGCGAAGGCGTCGAGCCGCCCGATCGTCCCGCCCGCCGCGGCGACCAGCTCGGTCAGCGCCGTCACGGTCGGTCCGGCGGCGGCGTGCCCGGACGCGGTGAGCCGTCCCCGGACGAGTTCGGCCACGACCACCCGCCCGCCCGGCCGGCACACGCGCAGCAGCTCGCGCAGGACGGCGACCGGCTCGCCGAGGGAACTCAGCGACCAGCGGGTCGTGACGAGCGAGAACGCGCCGTCCCGATACGGCAGCGCGGTCGCGACCGCCCGAACCCCGACCGGACCGTCCCCGTCCTCGCCGGGATGCGCGACGCCGTTCGCGCCGTGCGGCGGGGGCGCGGCGTCCACGGCCGTGACGTGCCGGACGCGCGGCCGCAGCGCCGCGGCCAGCGGTCCGGGCCCGCAGGAGACGTCCAGGCACACCTCGCCCGGCAGCGGCGCGGCGAACTCCAGCAGCCGCCGCAGTTCGGAGGTGGTCGAGCGGCCCGGTGTCCGGGCGGTGAGGGCCGGTCGGGCCACGTCGGATCTTCCCCTCGGCTCGGCGGGCCGGGCGCAGGCGCCGTCGCGGAGCGGCGGACGCGGGGCGGTGCGCGGCCCGGTTCGCGAGATATGACTCCCGCGGCCGCCGCCGGGTTCGGGGCCGGTCGCCGGAAACCCCGGCGGGTTTCAGCCGCCGTTGAGGTGCTTCCCGAACAGCGTGAGCGCCACCAGCGCGAACACGACCATGACGGCCGACCGCGTCGGCGCGGGCAGCCGGAGCTTCACGGCCGCCCACCGCACGCAGAACGCGCAGAGCAGCGCCATGACGATCAGTGCGCTATAGCCTTCCATCATGGCCACCTTCGTTCCGGGGGAGGCGCCTTTCCCGAGCAGCCTAATCGCGCGGCCCGTCCTTCACCCCGTGCCCGCCGCGCCCGGCGGCGGGGCTACGCTCACGCCTGTGGCAGATGAGAAGGAAAACGTGAAGAGCGACCGGCTGGACGACGCGGTCGCGGCGGTGGCGCGGGGCCGGCTGGCGCTCGGCGCCGCCGCGTTCGCCGCCCCCGGCCTGACCGTGAAGCTGATGGGCCTCGGCCGCTCGGCGGACGGCGCGGCCGATCCGGGCCGCGACTACGTGACGCGGATGTTCGCGGCCCGCGAGATCGCGCTGGGCGCCGGCTACCTGCTGAGCCGCGGCCCGTCCCGCCGGCTGTGGGTGCGGCTCGGCCTCGCGGTGGACGCCTTCGACACGGTGGCGGCGCTGAAGTCGCGCGGCCGGCTGCCGCTGTGGGTGACGGCGGGCGGCGCGGCGATCTCGGCGGGCGCGACGGCGGTCGGCGCCGCGAAGGTCGCCCGCGACCTCGTGCGCTGACCCGGCTCCCCGTACCGACTTCCCCGACGCCCGCCGGGTCCGCCCCGGCGGGCGTCGGTGCGCGTACGTTCGGACACCCTACGTGTACCAACCGCTACTCAATGGGTAGATCTCCCCCTGACGCGACGTTTCGGGGGGAACTGGATGGCCGCGGACAAGGCGCACGTGGAGAGCATGCCCAGGGGCCGCGAGCTCGCGGTGATCCTCGGCGCGCTCATGCTGTCGATCCTGCTGGCGGCGCTGGACCAGACGATCGTCTCGACGGCCCTGCCCACCATCGTCAGCGACCTCGGCGGCCTCAACCACCTGTCGTGGGTGGTGACGGCCTACCTGCTGGCGTCCACGGCGTCCACGCCGCTGTGGGGCAAGCTGGGCGACCAGTACGGCCGCAAGCGCCTGTTCCAGCTCTCCATCGTGATCTTCCTGGTCGGCTCGGCGCTGTGCGGCCAGGCGGGCGACATGGCGCAGCTCATCACGTTCCGCGCTGTCCAGGGCCTGGGCGGCGGCGGGCTGATGGTGCTGGTCGTCGCCATCGTCGGCGACGTCGTCCCGCCCCGCGAGCGCGGCCGCTACCAGGGCCTGTTCGGCGGCGTGTTCGGCGTGTCGAGCGTCTGCGGCCCGCTGCTCGGCGGCTGGTTCGTCGACAACCTGTCGTGGCGCTGGGTGTTCTACATCAACATCCCGATCGGCCTGGTGGCGCTCGTCGTCATCGCGGTGGCGCTGCGCGCGCCCGCCGAGCGGCACCGGCACCGGATCGACTACCTCGGGACGCTGCTCATCGTCGGCTGGTCGGTGGCGCTGGTCCTGCTCGCGACGTGGGGCGGCACGACGTACGCCTGGGGCTCCGCGACGATCGTCGGCCTCGCGGTCGGCGCGCTCGCGCTCATCGCGCTCTGGGCGCTGGCCGAGCGGCGCGCGGCCGAGCCCGTCCTGCCGCTGCACCTGTTCGCCGAGTCGGTGTTCTCGCTGAGCGCGGCGATCAGCTTCGTCGTCGGGTTCGCGATGTTCGGCGCGCTGACCTTCCTGCCGATCTTCCTGCAGATCGTCCACGGGGTGTCGCCGACGCTGTCGGGCGTCCACCTGCTGCCGATGATGCTCGGCCTGCTCGTCGCGTCGATCGGGTCCGGGCAGATCATCAGCCGGACGGGCCGGTACCGCGTCTTCCCGATCGTCGGCACGCCGATCACCGCGGTGGCGCTGTGGCTGCTGTCGCGCGTCAGCGAGACGTCGAGCACGCTGTCGATGAGCCTGCGGTTCGCGCTGCTCGGCTTCGGGCTCGGGCTCGTCATGCAGGTCCTCGTCATCGCGGTCCAGAACAAGGTCGACTACCGGGACCTGGGCGCGGCGACGTCCGGCGTGACGTTCTTCCGGCAGATCGGCGGCTCGTTCGGCGTCGCGGTGTTCGGGTCGGTGTTCAGCAACCGGCTCGCGGCGAACATGGCGGACCTGGCGCGGCGCGGCGAGCTGCCGCCCGGCTTCGACCCGCGCGCCGTCCAGGGGAACCCGCACCTCATCGACCGGTTCCCGCCCGCCGTGCGCGGCCACTTCCTGCACGCGTACTCCGACGCGATCCAGCGCGTGTTCCTGTGGGCCGTGCCGGTGGCGCTGGTCGCGTTCGTGCTGACGTGGTTCCTGCGCGAGTTCCCGCTCCGCTCCACCTCGCAGGCTCCTGATCTCGGCGAGAGCGTCGGCGGGGCGTCGGCGCGCGGCTCGCGGGAGGAGATCGAGCGGGCGCTGAGCGACCTGATGCGCCGCGATCCGAGCGCGCGCGAACTGTACGGCCGCCTCGGACGGCTCGCCGGGGTGGACATGTCGCCGGGCGGGATGTGGGCGCTGTGCAGCATCGTCCACAACGGCCCGATCGCGTCGGCGGACCTGGCGCACCGCGCCGGGGTGACCGTCGAGCAGGGGCGCCCGTTCGTCGACCGGCTCGTCGAGGACGGCTACGTCGAGCGCGGCGCGGACGGCCTGGCCGCGACCCCGGCGGGCCGCGCCGTCGCCGAGCGGCTGGTCGAGACGCGCGCGCGGGGCCTCGCGCGGCATCTGGACGGCTGGGCCCCGGAGGAGAACCCCGAGCTCGCCGCCCTGCTGGACGAGCTGTCGCGGCAGACGCTCGGCGACGACACGGCGGGCCGCCAGGTCCACGCGGCGGACTGACCCGCCGGGCGCGGGACGCGGGGCGGTGAACTACGCTCGCCCGCGTCGGTCCGGAGTCGAGCGAGATGCAGGTCACACCGTCGGGTGGGCTACTCCGAGGTAACCTGTTGCTGACTAACCGAATCTCACTCGGTTTCGGGACGGAACCCCCAGATCCTGCTTAATTGGAGGCGTAGTGGCCGAGGCGTACATCGTCGGCGCGGTCCGTACCCCCGTCGGCACCAAGAAGGGCGCCCTGAAGGACGTCCACCCGGCCGACCTCGGGGCGCACGTGCTGAAGGAGCTCGTCAACCGCACCGGGGTGGACCCGTCCGCGGTCGAAGACGTGATCATGGGCTGCGTCATGCAGGTCGGCCCGCAGACCCTCGACATCGCGCGGACGGCGTGGCTGTCGGCGGGCCTGCCCGAGAGCGTCCCCGGCGTCACCATCGACCGGCAGTGCGGCTCGTCGCAACAGGCGATCCACTTCGCCGCGCAGGGCGTGCTGTCGGGCACCCAGGACCTCGTGGTCGCGGCCGGCGTCGAGCAGATGGCGAAGGTGCCGATGGGCGCCAGCGTCGTCGCCGGGATGGACCTGCCCTTCGGCGACGACTGGATCGAGCGGTACGGCACCCAGGAGATCTCGCAGTTCCGCGGCGCGCAGCTCATGGTCGAGAAGTGGGGCCTGACCCGCGAGGACCTGGAGAAGTTCGCGCTGGAGAGCCACCGCCGCGCCGCCAAGGCCATCGAGGCGGGCCACTTCGACCGCGAGATCGCCCCGATCGCCGGGCTGTCCAAGGACGAGGGCGCCCGCCCCGACACCACGCTGGAGAAGATGGCGGGCCTCAACCCGCTGCGCGAGGGCTGGGCGATCACCGCCGCCGTCGCGTCGCAGATCTCCATCGGGTCGTCCGCGCTGCTCATCGCCTCCGAGGAGGCCGTCAAGCAGCACAACCTGACGCCGCGCGCCCGCATCCACACCCTCGCCGTCACCGGCTCGGACCCGGTCTACATGCTGACCGGCCCGATTCCCGCGACGGAGAAGGCCCTCGCCAAGAGCGGCCTGTCGATCGACGACATCGACGTGTTCGAGGTCAACGAGGCGTTCGCCCCGGTGCCGATCGCGTGGGCGAAGGACACCGGCGCGTCCCTGGAGAAGACCAACCCCAACGGCGGCGCCATCGCGCTCGGCCACCCGCTCGGCGCGACCGGCGGCATCCTGATGACCAAGATGCTGCACGAGCTGGAGCGCACCGGCGGCCGCTACGGCCTCCAGACGATGTGCGAGGGCGGCGGCCAGGCCAACGCCACCATCATCGAGCGCATCTGACCCGCGCACTTCCGCGAACGGGCGGGACTCCCTCGGGGAGTCCCGCCCGTTCGTCCGTTCGGGAGCGTTGCGGGGCGATGGTCGCTGTCCGTGTCGGTGCGGTTCGTCACCGCACACGCCGTCACCCGCGCCGAAGGAACGCCCGCGGCCTCTACGTCGCTAAACTGGCCCGACTTTCCCATCGCCGGGATCGGTCCGCGCGACCTTGATCCGAAGAGCGACGCACGCATCTACGAGCGGACATCATGCAGTCACGAGGTCAGCAGAAAACCCTTACCGGAAAGCTCCTCACCCTCCTCAGCAGCCGGCGGGCACCGGGCCCGGGGGCCCACGGCGACGACGTCGTCCAGCCCGCCGCCGGGGACGGCGCGCTGGAGAACCACCTGGGCGGCGACGAGGCCCGCAACTACCGCCGCTACGAGTACGACATGGTCGCCCCCCATGTGGGACGGTCGATGCTGGAGATCGGTTCGGGCCTCGGCCACTTCTCCGAGCAGTTCGCGCAACGGCTGGACTACCTCGCCGTCAGCGACAACGACCCGTACTGCGTGGGCGAGCTGCGCAAGCGGTACGCCGCCGACGACGGCGTCGAGGTCGTCGACCTGGAGCTGCCCGCCGAGATCGTGCTGCGGCAGAAGGTCGACACCGTCGTCATGATGAACGTCCTGGAGCACATCAAGGACGACGTCCGCGCGCTGCGCGACCTCGCCGACGTCACCCTGCCCGGCGGCCGGATCGTCATCTGGGTGCCCGGCTACATGCAGCTCTACGGCGACTTCGACCGCAAGGTCGGGCACGTCACCCGCTACACGCCCGACACGCTGCGCGCGGCCGTGGAGGCGGCGGGGCTGGAGGCGGAGGTCCTCAAGCCGATCAACCTCCTCGGCGGGATCGCCTGGTGGGCGGCCGTCCGGCGCGGCGGCGCGGGCTATCCCGACCCCCGGCTCGTCAAGATCTACGACCGGACCGTCATCCCGCTGACCCGCGTGATCGAGCGCGTCGTGCGGCCGCCGTTCGGCCAGACGGTCTTCTGCGTGGCGCGCGTTCCGTCCTGACTCGGAGGGCGCCGGGCGGGTATGCGTACGTACCGCCCGATGTTTTTTAGGTATCCCGATACGTGGCCGTCCCGATGGCGGACGCCGCGGCGCGCCGGAAGACTGTGCCGTGGCCGGACGGGCCGGGGGCCGCCTCTCCGAGCGGAGATGAGCCGCGTTCATCCGCGGGTCCTGGTCGGGACGGCCGGCCACTGAAGTTCCCGTGTGGTCCGACGGTCAGGGGACGGGGGTCCGGGAGGGGAGGCCCCCGTCCCGCTGACTGGCGGGACGGGCCGGGCGGCACCGGTCACGAGTCGGCCGCGGCCCCGTCGAACAGCGCGAGCCGGTGCGCGGTCGCGGCGGCCTCGCCGCGGTTGGCGACGCCGAGCTTGCCGAGGATGTTCGAGACGTGGACGCTCGCCGTCTTCGCCGAGATCGACAGCGCGGCCGCGATGTCGCGGTTGCTGCGGCCCTCGGCGAGATGGCGCAGGACCTCGTGCTCGCGCGGCGTCAGCCCGAGCGGCGTCGCGCCGCGCGGCCCGCGGACGCGGCGGGCCAGGTCGTCCAGGCGCGCGCAGAGCGGCGCGGCGGCCAGGCGGCGGGCGAGGCCGACGGCCTCGGCGAGGCGTTCGGCCGCGGTCTCGTGCGCCGCGGCGGCGAGCGCGCACCGCACGGCCTGCTCCAGCGCCAGCGCCCGCTCGTACGGGCGGCCCAGCCGCTTCCACGCCTCGGCGGCGGCGTCCCACGGCGCGATGTCGCGGCCGCCGCGCGCATGACCGGCCTCGGCGGCGTACGTCATCGCCCACGCCTCCTGCGCGGGGCCGCGCACGTGCAGGTCGCGCGCCCGCTTCTCGATCGGCGCGAGCGCCTGTTCGACGGCGTCGGCGTCCGGCGCGAACATCGCCGCCGCCCGCGCGCCGAGCACCAGGACGGGCCAGGCGTAGCGCGCGTCGTCGGGGAGTCCCGGGGTCGCGACGACCTGCGCGACCGGCCGCAGCGCCTCCTCGGGCAGGTCGCGCGCGAGCGCGATGCCCGCCTGGAGCCGCAGCGTGGCGAAGTAGTCCTGCGTCTTCAGCCACCGCGTCTTCACGCCGAGGACGCCGAGCGCGGCGTCCAGGTCCGTCGCGGCGGCGTCCAGGTCGCCCCGCGCGAGCGCGATCTCGCCGGCGATGACGAGCAGCGAGGTGCGGATCGTGACGGCCGGGTCCTGCGCGAACGCGTCGCGCAGCACGACCAGCGCCTCGTCCCAGCGGCCCAGGGACTGCAGCGGCTCGGCCCGGTTGATGCTGAGGAAGCTGCCCTGCGTCCGGGCCACGCCGAACTCGCGCGCCTGCTCGATGCCGCGCCGCGCGACGGCGGCGGCCTCCTCGTGCCGGCCCGCGCCCTCCAGGTAGTGGGACTTGATGACGGCGAGGCGCAGCGTCGCGCCCGCGGAGTCGGCGCGGCGGACGGCCTCGGCGACCTCGTCGATGCGGTCGATGTCGCTGTCGTAGTCCATGTCCACGCAGAACAGCGTGACCAGGGCGTGCGTCTCGGCGGCGCCGTCCCCGAGCCGCCGCGCGATCTCCAGCGACTCGGTCGCTGCGCGGCGCGCGTCGTCGATGCCCGTGGTCAGGCGGCCGTACTGGGCGAGCGTGGACAGGGCGCGGGCGCGCAGCACGGTCGGCTCGTCCAGCGCGTCGACCGCCGCCTGAAGGTCCTCGATGAAACCGGGCCGGGCGAGCTGGTGGAGCATCGCGCCGCGCAGCATCAGCAGCGCGGCGCGGCGCTCGGAGCGGGCGTCGCCGAGGGCGCGCAGCGCCGCGCCGACGAGCTTGATGCCGCGCTCGTACTCGCCCGCCGACTCGGCGGCCGCCGCGGCGCTCTCCAACACCTCGACGTGGTCCGCGCCGATGCGCTCGGCCGCGTCCGGAAC
Organism: Actinomadura atramentaria DSM 43919; assembly: GCF_000381885.1. Taxonomy (GTDB): domain Bacteria; phylum Actinomycetota; class Actinomycetes; order Streptosporangiales; family Streptosporangiaceae; genus Spirillospora; species Spirillospora atramentaria. Next base: position 73,630 of record NZ_KB907208.1, read on the forward strand.
CCGCTCCCACAGCTCCAGCACGCGCGACAGCATCGCCAGGCACTCGGCGTACGCGACGGCCTTGCGCGCGTCGGCCGCCGCCCGCCACGCGCTGACCAGCGCGGACGTCGCGTCGTGGGCCGCGAGCCAGTGGTGGCTCAGCTCGACCCAGAGCCGCCCGGCGGGGACGAGGCCGGGATCGCGTTCGAGGGCTTCGGCGTAGCGGGTGTGCAGGCGCGTGTACTCGCCGGGCAGCAGGTCGTCGTGCAGCGTCTCGCGGATCAGCGCGTGCCGGAACGCGTAGCCGTCGCCGTCCACGACGAGCACGTTCGCGGCGACGGCGGGCCGCAGAACGCGGGTGAGCGCGCCGTCGTCCAGGCCCGAGACGGCCGAGAGCAGGCGGTGGTCGATTCGGGTGCCGCCGCCCGCCGCGTCCCGCAGGACGTCCTGCGTCTCCTCCGGGAGCCGCTGGACGCCCGCCAGCAGCAGGTCGCGCAGCGACTCGGGCAGCTCGCACGCCAGGGTTCCGTCGGCGTCCAGCAGCGCCTCGATGAACAGCGGATTGCCCTCGCTGCGCGCGTGGATGCGGCTCACCAGGTCGTACTGGGGCGCGTCGCCGAGGATGACCTCCGTGAGCTCGGCGACCTCGTGGCGGGTGAGCCGTTCCAGGTCGAGCCGCTGGACGCGGTCGAGCCGCGACAGCTCGGCCAGCAGCGGCCGGAGCGGATGCGTGCGGTGCAGCTCGTCGGTCCGGTACGTGACGAGGATCAGCAGCGGCGCGGCGCCGAGATTGCGGATCAGGAAGGCCAGCAGGTCGCGCGTGGAACGGTCCGCCCAGTGGGCGTCCTCGACGGCGAGGACCACCGGGCCCTCCGCCGCCAGGCCCTCCAGCAGGATCAGGACCAGCTCGAACAGCCGGGCGCGCTCCTCGCCGGACGGCGCGTCGGTCTCCGGCTCGCCGAACTCCGGCAGCAGGCGCGCCAGGCCGCCGGTGTCGCCGCGCGGGAGCAGGCGGGCGATGCCGTCCGGGCCGATGGAGCGGACGAGACCGCGCAGCATCGTGGTGAACGGGGCGAACGGGAGGCCGTCGGAGCCCAGCTCCAGGCAGCCGCCGACGAGCGCGCGGCTTTCGTCGTCCAGGTCCGCGACGAACTCCCGGACCAGGCGGGTCTTGCCGAGGCCGGCCTCTCCGCCGACGAGGACGGCCCCGGGCGCGTCCGCGAGGGATCGGCGCAGCACGTCCAGTTCGGCGCCTCGGCCGACCAGGACGGGACTCGTCAACGGGGTGGTCACCACACCAGCATGCCAGTCGAAACCGACAAATCGCCTCCCAATTACCGCCGCGGCCAGTCCAGGCCCCGGTGCCCGTCGAGTTCGGGGGCCGCGCCGCCCGTCCGCGGCGCGTGGACCTCGGTGCGGAAGGGGCTGCCGTCGATCACGCCGCGTTCCCGGAAGTGCGGGTGGCGGGCCGCCTCCTCGCGGGTGAGGCAGGGCGCGGCGGGCGCACCGTGGCGCGCGAGCAGGGCCAGCGCCTCGTCGCGGTCCAGCGCGGCGACCGTGTCGGTGATCTCGCGATCCAGCGCGGACGCGTCCCGCAGCCGTTCGGCGAACGGGACGCCGACGCGGTGGTCGAGCCCCAGCGCCGCGCAGGTCGCGTCCCACAGGCGCTGCTCGGAGACGACGCCGAGCGTGACGCGCCCGTCCCGGGCGCGGTAGACGCCGTAGCCCGGCAGCGGCCGCTCGCCCGGCCCGTCGCCCCGGCGGCGCGCGGACGGCACGGTCGCGACCCAGTTCGCGAGGACGTCGGCCAGGCCGAGGTCGAGGCGTTCGCCCGCGCCGGTCTCCCGGGCCCGCAGGCACGCCGCGGTGATCGCGAACGCGGCCGTCGCCGCCGCGGCCATGTCCGCCAGCGGCAGGTCGTCCGCGGACGGCGTGGGCGCGTCCGCGGGCAGCGCCCCGGCGAGCGCGCGGTAGTTGACGTCGTGGCCGGGCGTCTCGGAGAGCGGCCCGGACGCGCCGTAGCCCGACAGCGAGCAGTAGACCAGCGCCGGGTTGCGGGCGCGCAGCGCCGCGTGCCCGACGCCGAGCCGGTCCGCGACGCCCGGCCGGTAGCCCTCCACGACCGCGTCGGCCCCGGCGGCGAGTTCGTGGCAGCGCGCGCGGTCGCGCTCGTCCTTGAGGTCGAGGACGACCGAGCGCTTGTGCCGGTTGAGCGGCCCGAAGTGGCCCGGGAAGGCGCGCATCGGCTCGCCGCCGGGCGGTTCCACCTTGAGGACGTCCGCGCTGTGCTGGGCGAGGAGGAGCGTGGCGTACGGGCCCGGCCGCCACATCGTGAGGTCGAGCACGCGCAGGCCGTCGAGCAGTCCCATACCGGGGACGCTGCCCGGTCCGCCGCACCATGTCAAGCGAGCGCTTGGTTATGTCGTGACGCGGCCCGCCGCCTCGGGGCCGCCGGGACGCGTGAGGTTGGATGGGGGAGATGAGCGACTCACCGTACGCCGACCTCGCCCGGCCGCCGCTCCACGTCGGCGCGCTGCGCCGGGCGCTCGTCCGGCCCGGCGCGCTGTGGACCGACCTGCGCGTCGTCCCCGAGACGGGCTCCACCAACGCGGACCTGACCGCCGCCGCCCGCGACGGGGCCCCCGAGGGCGCCGTCCTCGCCACCGAATCGCAGACGGCGGGCCGCGGCCGTCTCGGCCGCCCCTGGACCGCCCCGCCCCGCTCGGGCCTGGCGTTCTCCGTGCTGGTCCGCCCGGCCGTGCCGATCACGCGGCTGAGCTGGCTGCCGCTGCTGACCGGCGTCGCCGTCGTCGCGGCCGTCCGCCGCCTCACCGCGTTCGACGCCGAGGGCGAGCGGTTCTTCGCGGGCGGCGACGCCGCCGTGGAGGCCCGGCTGAAGTGGCCCAACGACGTGCTCGTCGGCGACCGCAAGCTCGCGGGCATCCTCGTGGAGAAGGTCGGGGACGCGCTGATCGCGGGCGTCGGCCTGAACGTCGGCCTGCGCGCCGAGGAACTGCCGGTCCCGACCGCGACATCGCTGGCCGTCGAGGGCGCGCCGCGCGCCGACCGGAGCACGCTGCTGCGCGGCATCCTGCGCGAGTTCGAGAACCGGTACCGCGCCTGGACGCGCTGCGACGGCGATCCCGAGGAATCCGGCCTGCGCGCCGACTACAAGGAGATCTGCGCCACTCTCGGCCGGACCGTGCGCGTCGAACTGCCCGGCGACCGGACGCTCGTCGGCACGGCGGGCGACATCGACGCGGCGGGCTGCCTGGTCGTCCGGGGTCCGGACGGCGACGAGAGCGTCAGCGCCGGCGACGTGGTCCACGTGCGACCCGCTGAGGGCTGATCTGTCACGATATGTCGCGCAAGGCAACGGGCGGAGGGGGCAAGAGATGTCACCGGAGTTGCCGGATCCCCGACAGATCGAAGAACTGCTGCTCGGCGGCGAGCTGGAGTACACCCGCAAGGACGCCGTGCGGCTGTCCGGCGTCAGCCGCGCCTTCTCCGGCCGCGTCTGGCGCGCGTTCGGCTACCCCTCCATGCCGGACGACGCCGTGGCGTACACGCGCGGCGACGTCGCGGCGCTCGGCCGCATCCACAAGCTGATCGAGGAGGGCGTCCTCGACGAGGACAGCGCGATCCGGCTCGTCCGCGCGTTCGGGCAGACGATGGCGCGGCTCGCCGAATGGCAGGTCAACCTGCTGTCGGCGATGATCGCCGACCGGCCCGACGACGCCCCGACCGCCGAGTCCGTCGACCGCATCATGCGGATCGCCGACGAGTACATCGAGGACTTCGAGCCCCTGGTCGTCCACGCCTGGCGCCGCCAGCTCGCCGCCGCGGGCACCCGCGGCATCGCGGTCGCCGCCGCCGGGGCGGGCGAGCGCCAGCCGGGCGGCCCGCTGCGCCCGCACGCCGCCGTGGGCTTCGCGGACATGGTGTCGTTCACGCAGATGAGCCGCGAGGTCGACGAGATCGAACTCGCCCGCGTCGTGGAGTGGTTCGAGGAGACCGCGTCCGACATCATCGCCGCCTGCGGCGGGCGGCTGGTCAAGACGCTGGGCGACGAGGTCCTGTTCAGCGCCGAGTCGCCGCGCACCGGCGCGGAGATCGCGCTGACCATCGCCGCCGAGATCAAGGACGAGACCGAGATCCCCGACGTGCGCGTCGGCGTCGCCTACGGGCCGGTGCTCGCGCTGATGGGCGACGTGTTCGGCACCACCGTCAACCTCGCCGCCCGGCTGACCTCGCTGGCCCGGCCGGGCGCCGTGGTCGTCGACGAGGAGCTGGCCGCGCGGCTCGCGGACGAACCGGGACTGCGCGTCACCCGGATCGTCCGCCGCCCCGTCCGCGGCCTCGGCATCGTCCAGCCGTACGTGCTGCGCCGCGCGCTGCCCCCCGAGGAGGGACCCGTCAGTTGACCTTCGGGGAGTCCTCGCCGGGCGCCTCGGTGAGGCGGAGCAGGTAGTTCTGCTCGCCGAGCTGCTCGACCAGGAACAGCTCGGTCTCCAGGTAGTCGATGTGCTCCTCCTCGTCGCGGAGGATGTCCTCGAAGATGTTCGCCGAGGTGATGTCCCCGCGCGAGCGCATCAGCTCGACGCCCGGCTTGAGCCGCGCGACGGCCTCCAGCTCCACCTCCAGGTCGGCCTTGAGCTGCTCCACGACCGTCTGGCCGATGCGCAGCGTGCCGAGCTTCTGGTAGTTCGGCAGCCCCTCCAGGAAGAGGATGCGGTTGGTGAGCCGCTCCGCGTGCCGCATCTCCTCGAACGACTCGTCGCGCGTGTGCTTGGCCAGCCGCCCGTAACCCCAGTTCTCCTGCATCTTGGAGTGCAGGAAGTACTGGTTGATCGCGGTCAGCTCCGCGGTGAGCTGCTCGTTGAGCAGCGCGATGATGTCCCTGTCGCCTTCCATACCGCGTCATGTTTCCATGTCGGGGGTGGTTTTGGACAGCACAAGAGCCCGCCTGGCGCGTGTCGTCCCCGTCACGGGGGCGCGCGGCGGGTTCGCCGGGGGAGGGGGTTCAGGCCGCCGTCACCGACTCCCTCCCGGCGTCCGCGAACACCGTCAGCGGGGCGCCGTCGGGCGCGCGGTGCTCGCGCCCGGCCGTCTCGGGGCTGTCGCCCGTCCCGTCGCGGTACTCGCTGATCAGGCCGTACAGGCGGCGGGTACACGAGCCGCAGCCCGGCTTCATCCCGCACGCCGCCTTGACCTCGCGCGCCGACGTACACGCGCCGCCGGCCATGCAGCCTCGAACATCCTCTTCTGTCACCGCGTGGCAGATGCAGACGTACATGGGATGGATGACCTTTCAGCGGCTGCGCGGCGTCCGCGCGGGTCGGGAGGGGTCTTAGGGCCCCCTCATTAAGGTTAGGCTCCCCTAAGATAACCGAAGGATGTCCCGGTTGGCCAGTGACCTGCGGTTCGTTGTGATCTAACCCTCGGGCGCGGGAGCCGTCCCCCCGGCGGCCGGGACCGCGCCCGGTCCGGGCGGCCATCGTCCGCGACACGCCGGAATCGGCTTCCTTCGGGCGGCTTGGCGGGGAGTCGCCCGGCATCGGACCACCCCGCGGGCGACGGAAATGACCGCTGTGGGCCCCGCGTCCGTCCGGCGAACCGGGGTAATAAATAGCCCTATCCATGCATTCTGTGGAATTTATGTGTGTTCGTGGAAGTACTACGAGTGGCAAACCGCAGGTCAAGAGCGCGGATCACGCCAGGAAACGTTCATGAATGGCCATACGATCGGTTCATGACCTCAGTACTGCTCGCCGAGGACGACACGTCCATCTCCGAGCCTCTCGCCCGTGCGCTGCGGCGCGAGGGGTACACCGTCGAAGTCAGCCCGGACGGGCCGCAGGCCCTGGAGCGGGCGCTCGGGGGCGGCGTGGATCTCATCGTCCTCGACCTCGGGCTGCCCGAGCTGGACGGGCTGGAAGTGGCGCGGCGGGTCCGTGCCGAGGGGCACGGCGTGCCCATCCTGATCCTGACCGCCAGGGCGGACGAGGTCGACACCGTCGTCGGCCTGGACGCCGGCGCCGACGACTACGTCACCAAGCCGTTCCGGCTCGCCGAACTGCTCGCCCGCGTCCGCGCGCTGCTGCGCCGCGGCAGCACCGAGACTCCGATCGTCCAGGGGGTGCGGATCGACGCCGAGTCGCGCCGGGCCTGGATGGGCGACCAGGAGCTCCAGCTCACCACCAAGGAGTTCGACCTGCTCCGGGTGCTCGTCCGCGACGCGGGAAAGGTCGTCACCCGCGAGCAGATCATGCGCGAGGTGTGGGACACCAATTGGTGGGGTTCCACCAAGACCCTCGACATGCACATTTCCTGGCTGCGCCGCAAACTCGGCGACGACGCCGGCAGCCCCCGCTACATCACGACCGTGCGGGGCGTCGGCTTCCGGTTCGAGCGCGGGGACTAGCCGCTCCGTTCCTCCAGGTCCGGCGGCCGGGCCGGCCGTCCCGAGCGGCCCACGGCCCGGTCGCGCGGTCCCGGCACCGATCCGAAGGAGCCCTCGATGAGGCGCCGACTGCTGCTGTCGACGCTCGCGGTGGTGATCGTCGCGATCCTGCTGCTCGGCATACCCCTCGCCTACACCACGCACAGGCTCATCTACGAGGAAGCCCACCAGTCGCTCGGCCGGGAGGCCGCGTCGATCCTGGGCGGGGTCGCTCTGAACCTGGAATCGCGGGAAGGGCTCGACGAGCGCAAGATCGCGGACGCCTATCCGAACCGATACATCGTCATCAGACTGGCGGACGGGAAGACCGTGACGGCAGGCCGCAAGTACGCGCCCGGCAGAGCACTCACCGCGGAGGGCGCGACCGCCGTCGCGCGGGTCAGCATCCAGCAGCCCGTCGAGGACGTGCGGAACAAGGCGCTGCGCCAACTGCTGCTGATCGGCAGCCTCGCCGCGCTCGGCATCGCCGTCACGGTCGGGCTGGCGATGTTCCAGGCGCGCAAGCTGACGCTGCCGCTCGTCGACCTCGCCGAGACCGCCGACCGGCTCGGCAGCGGGAACGCCCGGCCGCGGCGGCGGCGCTACGGCATTCCCGAGGTCGACCGGGTCGCGGAGGTGCTCGACCGCAGCGCGGTGCGCATCGCGGACCTGCTCGCCGCGAGCCGCGAGTTCGCCTCGGACGCCAGCCACCAGCTCCGCACGCCGCTCACCGCGCTGTCGATGCGGCTGGAGGAGATGATCGACGCCGCCGAGTACCCCGACGTCGTCCGCGAGGAGGGCGCGGCGGCCGTCGCGCAGGCCGAGCGGCTCGTCGCCGTCGTCGAGCAGCTCCTGGCCCGCGCCCGGCACGACCGCACCGGCGACGCCGTCGCCGCCCCGATCGACCGGATCATCACCCAGCAGGTCGAGGAGTGGCGGCCGATCTTCCGCCGCGACGGACGGGACCTGCGGATCACCGGCGACGACGGGCTCGTGGGCCTCACCAGCCCCGAGGGGCTGTCGCAGATCATCGCGACGCTGCTGGACAACTCGCTGGTCCACGGGGCCGGGACGGTCACGATCAACACCCGGCGCGGGGCGTGCTCGGTGGTGGTCGAGGTCGGCGACGAGGGGCCGGGCATCCCGCCGGAGCTGGAGCCGCGCGTCTTCGAGCGCAGCGTGAGCAGCGGGAAGGGCACCGGGCTCGGCCTGTACCTGGCCCGGTCGCTGGCGATCGTGGACGGGGGGCGGCTGGAGCTGATCAGCTCGCGGCCCGCCGTGTTCGGCGTGTTCCTGCGGCCCGCCGCGGACGCGCTGCTCGCCGTGGAACGCGTCGTCAGCGGGCCCGCCTGACCGGGAACGGTCCGAGGGGCGGGGCGCGGTCAGGTGATGCTGGTGAACTCCGCCTGGCCCTGCGGGCGGGGCGGCTCCAGCGCGCCGGACGAGGCGGTCGCCGCGGCGCCGTCGGCCGCCGCCGCGCCGGCGTCCGGGCCGTCGGCCGTCGGCAGGAACACCCAGCGCTTGTACGACCAGTAGCGGAACAGCGTCGCCGCCGCCGTCCCGATGACGAGGGACACGTTGTAGGCGACGGGCCCGCGCATCTCCAGGCCGAACTTCACCGCGCCCTGGAACAGCCACGTGATCACCAGGCCGACGCCGTTCAGCGCGAAGAACAGCACGTACTCGCGGCCGAGGCCGCTCTGGTCGCGGTGGCGGAACGTCCAGTACCGGTTGGCGACGTACGCGAACGTCGCCGCGATGACGGTGGCGATCCCGGTGGAGGTCAGCTCCCCGACGTGCAGCCCGACGTGCAGCCCGTTCCCGATCCCCAGCGTGATCAGGAACGAGATCGCGCCGATGCTGCCGAACTTCGCCAGTTCGTACACGATGTGAGCGAAACGCCGGTACAGATGCGCGAGCAGGCTCACGAAGCGAAACCGTCCTTCCGGCCCCCCGGCCGTGGTGGAGTCCCCCGGTGATGCGAAGGCGCCCGTAAGTCAGGGCACATTGAGGATAGACGCCCCAGAGCGCCGTCACGGCGGAACACCGGATGTACCGCCGTGGGCATCTCCGTCCGGCATGCCCCGTTACGTTCGGTGTACGCGCGCCCGGGCGCTTCTTTGGGCCGATCGGGCGGATAACCTTGCTGACCGTGACAGAAGCAGCGCACGTCCCGGTCGTGGGCATGGTCGGCGGCGGCCAGCTCGCCCGGATGACGCAGCAGGCGGCCATCGCGCTCGGCGTCCCGCTGCGCGTCCTCGCCGCGAACCCCGACGACTCCGCCGCCAAGGCGGTGTCCGACGTCCGGCTCGGCGACGACCGCGCCCTGCCCGACCTGCTCGGCTTCGCCAAGGGCTGCGACGTGGTCACCTTCGACCACGAGCACGTGCCCGGCGCGCACATCGAGGCCGTCGAGGCGTCCGGCGTCCCGTGCCGGCCCGGCCCGGCCGCGCTGCTCCACGCGCAGGACAAGGGCGTCATGCGGGAACGGCTGGCGGCGCTCGGCGCGCCCTGCCCGGCGTTCGCCCGCGTCCCCGCCGACGACCCGGCCGGGTTCCTCGCCGGGTTCGCGCGCGAGCACGGGCTGCCGGTCGTCCTCAAGGCCGCGCGCGGCGGCTACGACGGCAAGGGCGTCTGGGTCACCGACGACCTCGGGCTCGCGGCGCGGCTCCAGGCCGAGGGCGTGGACCTGCTCGTCGAGGAGAAGGTGCCGTTCCGCCGGGAGCTGGCCGCGCTCGTCGCGCGCTCCCCGTACGGGCAGGGCGCCGCGTACCCGATCGTGGAGACCGTCCAGGAGGACGGCATCTGCGTCGAGGTCATCGCGCCCGCCCCGGACCTGGCCGAGGACCGCGCCGCCGAGGCGCAGCGCCTCGCCCTCGACCTCGCCGAACGCCTCGGCGTCACCGGGCTGCTCGCCGTCGAGCTGTTCGAGACCGAGGACGGGCTGCTGGTCAACGAGCTGGCGATGCGCCCGCACAACTCGGGGCACTGGACGATCGACGGGGCCCGGACGTCGCAGTTCGAGCAGCACCTGCGCGCCGTCCTGGACCTGCCGCTCGGCTCCACCGAGCCGACCGCCCCGTGGACGGTGATGGCGAACGTCCTCGGCGGCGACGACCCCGACGTCTTCCCGCGCTACTTCCACGTGATGGCGCACGACCCGAACGTCAAGGTCCACATCTACGGCAAGGAGTCCCGGCCCGGCCGCAAGATCGGGCACGTGACCGCGACCGGCGCCGACCTCGCCGACGCGCGGGAGCGCGCCCGGCACGCCGCCGACTTCCTGCGCTGGGGCCCCGCCATGAAGGAGAGGCAGCGATGAGCCCGATCGTCGGCGTGGTGATGGGCAGCGACTCCGACTGGCCGGTCATGAAGGCCGCCGCGGACGCGCTGGCCGAGTTCGACGTGCCGTTCGAGGCCGACGTCGTCTCCGCGCACCGGATGCCCCACGACATGATCGCCTACGGCGAGCGGGCCGCCGGGCGCGGGCTGCGCGTGATCATCGCGGGCGCGGGCGGAGCCGCCCACCTGCCGGGGATGCTCGCCTCGGTGACGCCGCTCCCGGTGATCGGCGTGCCGGTGCCGCTGAAGTACCTGGACGGCATGGACTCGCTGCTGTCGATCGTCCAGATGCCCGCGGGCGTCCCGGTCGCGACGGTCGCGGTCGGCGCGGCGCGCAACGCGGGGCTGCTGGCCGTCCGCATCCTCGCCGCCGCCGATCCCGCGCTGCAGGAGCGCATGCGGGAGTTCCAGCGGGACCTGCACGCGCAGGCCACCGCCAAGGGCGAGAAGCTGCGCGCGTCCCTCTGACCCGGTGAACGCCGCGCGCCCCGGTGCGGGCGGGCACGGGCGGGCGGGCGGTGCGCGCGTCAGCGGGGCGCGCGGTGCGGATGTCAGCGGGGCGCGCGGCGGTTGCGCTCCACGGCCGGGCAGCGGTTCATCACGACGTCGAGCCCCGCGTCCCGCGCGCGCCGGGCCGCGTCCTCGTCGATGACGTCGAGCGGCAGCCAGACGGCCTTCGCGCCCGCCGCGACGGCCTCGTCGATGACGCCGCCCGCGAACTCCGACCGCCGGTAGACGCCGACGACGTCGATCGGCACGGGAACGTCGGCCAGCGACGCGTACGCCGTCTCGCCGAGGACGTCCTTCCGGTCGGGATGCACCGGGATGATCCGCGCGCCCGCGCGCTGCGCGAGCCGGGCCTGCCGGTACACCTCCCGCAGCGGGTTGTCGCTCAGCCCGACGAAGGCCCACGTCCTCGCCCCGAGCAGCTTGTCGATGACCGCTTCATCCGCGAATTCGCTCATGTCGGGTGCAACCGCGGTCGGCCGTCCCGTCTTCCTCGCCCGGGACGGCCGCCGAAAACCGTCAGGGGCGGCCGAGCGCGCGGTAGATCCAGCCCGCCGCGCGCCACGTCTCCGGGTCGAGGGCGTTGCGGCCGTCCACGATGTTGCGCTCCGCGACGACGGACGCCAGCGCCGCCGGGTCCATCTCGCGGAACTCCTTCCACTCGGTGAGCAGCAGGACGGCGTGCGCGTCGCGGGCGGCGTCGAGCGCGGAGTCGCCGAACTCCAGCGTCGGCTGGGCGCGGCGCGCGTTCTCCATCGCGCGCGGGTCGTAGACGGTGACCTTGGCGCCCTGCGCGCGGATCGACGCGGCCACGTCGAGCGCGGGGGAGTCGCGGACGTCGTCGGAGTTGGGTTTGAACGCCGCGCCGAGGACGCCGACCGTCCGGCCGATGAACGAGCCGCCGAGCAGGTGCCGGGCGAGGTCCACCATGCGGATGCGGCGGCGGATGTTGATCTCGTCGACCTCGCGCAGGAACGTGAGCGCCTGGTCGACGCCGAGCTCGCCCGCGCGGGCCATGAACGCGCGGATGTCCTTCGGCAGGCAGCCGCCGCCGAAGCCGAGGCCCGGGCCGAGGAACTTCCCGCCGATGCGGTCGTCGTGCGACAGGGCCTCCGACAGCTTGGTGACGTCGGCGTGCGCGGCCTCGCAGACCTCCGCCATCGCGTTGATGAACGAGATCTTGGTGGCCAGGAACGCGTTCGCCGAGACCTTGACCAGCTCGGACGTCGCGTAGTCGGTCGTGATGAACGGCGTCCCGGCGGCCAGCGGGTTCGCGTACACGACGCGCAGCGCCTCCTCGGCGCGCGCGGCGGCGGCCGGGTCGCCCGGGAGGCCCACGACGATGCGGTCCGGGCGCTGGGTGTCCTGCACGGCGTAGCCCTCGCGCAGGAACTCGGGGTTCCACGCCAGCAGCGCGTCCTCGCCGACCGGGGCGAGCTTGGCGACGCGGTCCGCGAGGCGCGCGGCCGTCCCGACCGGCACCGTGGACTTGCCGACGATCACCGCGGGGCGCCGCAGCAGCGGGGCGAGGGCGCTCACCGCGTCCTCGACGTAGGTGAGGTCCGCGGCGTACTCGCCGGTGCGCTGCGGCGTGCCGACGCACAGGAAGTGGACGTCGCCGAACTCGGCGACCTCCGCGAACGACGTCGTGAACCGCAGCCGCCCGCTCTCCAGCCCGCGCCGCAGCACCGGCTCCAGGCCGGGCTCGTAGAACGGCAGGTCGCCCGCCGACAGCCGGGCGACCTTGCCCCCGTCCACGTCGAGCCCGAGCACCTCGAAACCGAGGTCGGCCATGCACGCGGCGTGCGTGGCACCGAGGTAACCGGTCCCGATCACCGTCAGGCGGAGCGCCAAGGCGACTTCCTCTCTCGTTGCGGTGTCCCCGCGCGCGGGGACGGCCGGACCTGCGATGTCCGGCCGAAGATACTGCCGGGTAGCATTCCCGGTATGAGTCCCGACTTTCCTGCCTACGCCCCGTCGGAGGAGCACGAACTCCTTCGGCGGACGGTGCGCGAGCTCGCCGACGCCAAGATCGCCCCGTTCGCCGCGGCGGTGGACGAGGAGTCCCGCTTCCCCCAGGAAGCGCTGGACGCGCTGGTGCAGAACGAGCTGCACGCCGTTCACGTCCCGGAGCAGTACGGCGGCGCCGGGGCCGACGCGCTGGCCACCGTGATCGTGATCGAGGAGGTCGCGCGCGCGTGCGGGTCCTCGTCGCTGATCCCGGCGGTCAACAAGCTCGGCACCGTTCCGGTGCTGCTGTCCGGATCGGACGAGCTGAAGAAAAAGTATCTGACTCCGGTGGCGCGCGGCGAGGCCATGTTCTCCTACGCGCTGTCCGAGGCCGAGGCGGGGTCGGACGCGGGCGGCATGAAGACGCGCGCCGTCCGCGACGGCGACCACTGGGTGCTCAACGGCGCCAAGATGTGGATCACCAACGCGGGAGTGTCGGAGTACTACACGGTCATGGCCGTGACCGACCCGGAGAAGGGCGCGCGCGGCATCTCGGCGTTCGTCGTCGAGAAGTCCGACGAGGGCGTGTCGTTCGGGCCGAAGGAGAAGAAGCTCGGCATCAAGGGCTCCCCGACGCGGCAGGTGATCCTGGAGGACGTCCGCATCCCGGCCGACCGGATCATCGGCGCGGAGGGCACCGGCTTCAAGACCGCGCTGGCCACCCTCGACCACACGCGCATCACGATCGCCGCGCAGGCGCTCGGCATCGCGCAGGGCGCGCTGGACTACGCGATCGGGTACGTCAAGGAGCGCAAGCAGTTCGGCAAGGCCATCGGCGAGTTCCAGGGCGTCCAGTTCATGCTGGCCGACATGGCGATGCGGCTGGAGGGCGCGCGGCAGCTCACCTACCACGCGGCGATCAAGTCCGAGCGCGCGATGCACGGTGAGAAGATCCCGGACCTGACGTTCGTGTCGTCGGCGTGCAAGGCGCTGGCCTCCGACGTCGCGATGGACGTCACCACCGACGCGGTGCAGCTCCTCGGCGGCTACGGCTACACGCGCGACTTCCCGGTCGAGCGGATGATGCGCGACGCCAAGATCACGCAGATCTACGAGGGCACGAACCAGATCCAGCGGATGGTCATCGCCCGCCAGCTTCTGAAGTAGGACGACGCGTTCCGCCGCGCCCCCGCCCGGCCGGGCGGGGGCGCGGACGTGTTCTCGGCGGCCGTCAGCGGCAGAGCTTCTTCGTCGCGGTCGCGGCGTCCACGTCGTCGTCCCCGCCGGGCGACGCGGTCGGCGTCGGGGACGCGAGCTTCACCTTCTTGGCGCCGTCCCAGTCCTCGCCGACGAGCACCTGCACGCGCGACCCGAGCGACGCGACCTCCTTGGTCTTCGCCCCGGGGATCGCCGCCGCGAGCGTCTTGGCGGAGTCCGCCCGGCCCGGCCCGTACTGGATCAGCGTCCTGGCCAGGCCGCGCCGCGCCACGCCCGGCACCACCGTCGCCGCGAACCCGACGTCGCGCAGGTCGCCCGCCGCGCGCGCCGCGAGCCGGGGCGTGCCGACGGCGTTCAGCACCCGGACGGTGATGTCGCCCGGCCGGACCGTCGGCAGGTCCTCCTTCGGCGCGGTCGCGGTCGGGCTCGCGGACGGCGACGCGGGGGCCTTCACCAGCGGCCGGTCCTCGCGGACGCGGCCGAACAGCTCGTCGGCGCGGCGCTCGTCCCACAGCACCGTGGACTGCGGCGTCGGGGCGTTCCACAGCACGACGTTGTAGTCGTCGTTGGACAGCGGGACCTTGGCGAACGTGACGCTGTCCGTCGACAGGCCCTTCATCTGGTCCGCGAGCTTGGGCAGGTTCTTGGCGAGCTTGTCGTCCACGCGCAGCGACTTGAGCACCGCGTTCAGGAACTTCGCCGACTTCACCGGGTCGCTGAGCGTCTTGGTGGACAGCGCCTGCTTCATCATCTGCGCCATGAACTGCTGCTGGCGGTCGATGCGGCCGAGGTCGCTGCCGCCGGTCAGCGTGTACCGGGCGCGGGCGTAGCCGAGGGCCTTCAGCCCGTCGAGGTGCGAGGTGCCCGCGGGGAGCCGCAGGCCGCTCTTGGCGTCGTCGATCGCCTGCTCGGTGCAGATGTCGACGCCGCCGAGCGCGTCCACCATGTTCACGAAGCCGTAGAAGTTGACCTCGACGTAGTGGTCGATCGGGACGCCCGTCGCCTGCTTGATCGTCTTGACCGTGAGGTCCGGCCCGCCGAACTGGTACGCCCACGTCAGCTTCCCGCGCCGCGCCGGGACGGGCTGCCCCTTCGCTCCCTCGGTGCCGTTGGAGCGGTGCGCGGGGATCATCACGTTGGAGTCGCGGGGGAGGTTCACCACCGACACGCGGTCGTGGTCGCGCGACAGGTGGACGAGCATCATCGTGTCGGAGCGCTCGCCCGCCTCGTGCCCCAGCGCCGCCGCCTTCTGCTGCGCCTTCGTCAGTCCCTCGCGGCGGTCGACGCCCGCCACCAGGATCGTCATCGCGCCCTTCGGGCCGGCGCCCGGGCCGAGGCCGCCGACCGACACGCGGTCGATCGCGCCCGTCACGTAGCTCTGGAACGCCCACGCGCCGCCCGACGTCAGCAGCACGAACGCCGACATCACGCCCGTGGCCGTCAGGAACCGCCGCTGCCGGCGCGCCGCGAGCGCCGCGCGCGGGCTCAGCGTCGGGCCGGGGCGGCGCGGGCCGCGCGGGGTCTCCACCGACACGCGCGGCGCCGGCGCGCCGTCGATCGTCACGCCCTCGCCGGGCGCGTCGCCGCCCGCGGGCGTGCCGCCGGGACGCGGCCGGAAGTAGCGCTCCAGCGGGTCGCCGCCCCGCCCGGCGCCGTCTCCCGCGTCGTGCCCGTCTGCCATGCGCCCGCCGCCTCCCCAAGATCACCGGCCGTCGTGGATCGCGGCCGCCCACCACTCTAAAGTGGGGAAGACCGGACCGTTCGGTACTCGGGGTCCGTGTCCCCGGCCATCCGGTAACGTTGCGCCGTCTTGACCGGCGTCCGGCGTCGCGCCGACCGCGTCGCAGGCAGCGAGCCAAGAGAGGAACGGGGCGGTCGACGCCCCACGAGTATGAATCCGTCTCCCCACGCGCAGAGCGCCCACCCCGACCGGGAACCGGGCGCGGGTCCGGCAGCAGGCGACCGCACCTGGCCCGCCGTGTCGGTGGTCATGCCCGTCCTCAACGAGGAGCGGCACCTCACCGACGCCGTGCGGCGCATCCTGGACCAGGACTATCCCGGCGAGCTCGAACTGGTGCTGGCCGTCGGCCCGTCCCGCGACCGCACCGAGGAGATCGCGGCGCGGCTCGCCACCGAGGACCCCCGGCTCGTCGTCGTCCCGAACCCCACCGGGCGGACGCCGCAGGGCCTCAACATCGCCATCAAGGCGTCCCAGTACTCGATCATCGTCCGGGTGGACGGGCACTCGCTGCTGCCCGGCGACTACGTCCGCGCCGCCGTCGAGACGATGGAGGAGACCGGGGCAGACAACGTCGGCGGGATCATGGCCGCCGAGGGCACGACCCCGTTCGAGAAGGCCGTCGCGCGCGCGATGACGTCCCGGCTCGGCGTCGGGAACGCCCGCTTCCACACCGGCGGCGAACCCGGCGAGGTCGAGACCGTGTACCTCGGCACGTTCCGGCGCAGCGCGCTGGAGCGCGTCGGGTACTACGACGAGACGTTCGTCCGCGCGCAGGACTGGGAGATGAACCACCGCATCCGGCAGACCGGCGGGCGGATCTTCTTCACGCCGCGGATGCGGGTCACCTACCGGCCGCGCCCGAACCTGCGCGCGCTGGCCCGGCAGTACTTCCACACCGGCCGGTGGCGGCGCGTCGTCGGCCGCGAGCACCAGGGCACGCTGAACCCGCGCTACCTCGCGCCGCCCGCCGCCGTCGTGGCGATGGTCGCGGGCGCGGTGGCGGGCGCGTTCGGGTTCTGGCCGGGCTGGGTCCTGCCCGGCGGCTACGCCTGCGCGATCATCGCGGGCGCCGCCGTCGAGGGCCGCGGCCTGCCGGTGTCGGCGTGGGTGCGGCTGCCGCTCGTCCTGGCGACGATGCACGTCTCCTGGGGCGTGGGGTTCCTGACGAGCCCGCCCCGCCTCGGGCAGCCGACGCCCGCCAAGGGATGACCCGCGGACGGCCGCCCGCTCCGGGCGGCCGTCCGAACCTCGGGACCGGGACTGGCGTCTGACCCCGCGAGGGGCGGATCATGGCGATCGTCCCTTTCGAGGAGGTCGTCCATGCCCAACGGAGCCCGGCACGCGCTCGGGGCGCTCGTGGGAATCGCCGCCACCGGCGTCGCCTTCGGTCTGCTGCTGTTCGCGTCGGACCGCGCGATGCGCATCTACCGCTACTGGGTGATGGGCGGCGACGACAAGGCCTCGGTGATCCTGCCGCTGCTCGCCGTCGGCGTGCTGCTCGGGCTCGCGGCGGGCTCGCGGCTGTCGCCGCTCGCGTCGCTGATCCCCGGCGTGGTCTACACGCTCATCGGCCTGTTCGCCGTGCTGTCGCCGCAGAACGCGACGAAGTTCGGCCACGACGTGCTCGGTTCGGGGCGGATTCAGAACGCGTACCTGACGGTCACCTCGACGGGCCTGCTGCTGGTCGTCGGCGCGCTCCTGATCGTCGCGTCGCTCCCGCCCTCGCGCTGGCGCGCCCTGCCGCGGCTCCGGCCCGGCGTGCCGCCCGGCGCGCGGCCGCCGGTCGCGCCCGGCGGGTACTACGGGGAGCCGCAGCCGGGCGTGCCGAACCCGTACGGACCTCCCGCGCCCCGGCCCGGCCCGGCGGACGCGCCGCAGCCGTACGCCCCGTTCGGCGGCCCGCCGCCCGCGCCGCAGCTCCCGCCGCCGTCGCGGCCGGACGCGCCCGAGCCGTACGGCCCGCCGCCCGGCGCCGCGCCGAACCCGCCTGGTGCGCGCCGCGACGCGCCGGACCCGTACGGCCCGCCGAATCCGCCCGCCGCCCGGCCCGACACGCCGAAGCCGGCGGACGACGATGACGACGAGCCCGGCGAGTGGACCCGCATGTACGGGGGCGGCCGCTGACGGGAGGGCGGTCCGCGGGGGCCGCCGCGCCCGGGGTCAGGCCAGCGCGGTGAGGACGCCCGGGATCTCGTTGACGACCATCGCGTCCACGCCCGCCTCGGCGTAGCGCGCCGCGTCGGCCGCCTTCGGGCACCAGACCATGAAGTCGAGTCCGGCCTTGTGCGCCACGTCGACGTTGTGCTCCAGGGACCGCAGCCGCGTGTCCGGGTGCTCGAACCCGCACGACGCGGTGTGCAGCGCGACGGCCTGCAACCCGAGCCCGGCGGCGGCCGACACGCCGTGCCACATCGGGAACCGCAGCCAGGTCAGCAGCCCGGCGGGCACCTCCGGCACCTCGTCGCGCAGGTACACCAGCAGCGACGGGTCGAACGACGTCACCACGAGCGGCCGCCGCTTGGCCTCCCGCCGCAGCAGCGGGGCGAGCAGCGCGCCGGTGCGCCGGGACGGGGCGTCCACGGCGTCCTCCAGGACCGTCTTGATGTCCAGGTCCAGCGCGATGTCGGTGGGCAGCTCGGCGAAGACCTCCTCCAGCCGGGGCAGCCCGGACGCCGCCGCGTCCCGTTCGACGATGAAGCCGCCGTCCGGCGTCGTCGGGTCGTGGCGCAGGACGAGCGTGTCGTCGGACGTGCGGGTCACGTCGATCTCGACCCACGACAGGCCCGCCTCGGCCGCCGCCAGCAGCGACGGCAGGGTGTTCTCGGCGACCGTGCCGCCGCCGGCGACCGGGACGTCGCCCGACCCCGAGCCGCGGTGGCCGATGACGGTGGGCGTCTGCTGGAAGATCACACTGTCTCCGTCTCTGTGGCGAGGTGTTCGGCGACGACGATGTCCAGGGGATGCGTCACCTTGAGGTTGCGCTCGGCCCCCGCGACGACCCGGATCGGCACGTCCGGCAGGTATCGGTGGACCACGCCGCAGTCGTCGGTGGCGACCAGCTCGGGATCGGCGAGCGCCCGCTCGTAGGCGGCGCGGATCACGCCGAGCCGGAACCCCTGCGGCGTCTGGAACCGGACGAGCGTGTGCCGGGCGGGCATCGCGGCGACCACGCCGTCCGCGACCTCCACGATCGTGTCGGGCGTCGGGACGCCCACCGCGACCGCGTCGGCGTCGTCCAGCGCGGCCAGCACCCGGTCGATGACGGCCGCGTCCACGAACGGGCGCGCGGCGTCGTGGAACAGCACCCGCGCGTCGTCCGGCTCGCCGTCGAGCGCCGCGAGGGCGGCGGCGGTGGACGCGGTGCGCGTGTCGCCGCCCGCGACGATCCCGGCGACCTTCCCGTACGGCGCGGTGAGCGCGGCGGCGGCGCGGACGTGCCCGGCCGCCATCACCACGACGACCGCGTCGATCCCCGGGTGCGCGTCGAACGCCTCGACGGCGAGCGCGAGGATCGGCCGCCCGCCGACCTCGATGAGCTGCTTGGGGCGGCCGGCGCCCATCCGCTGCCCGACACCGCCCGCCAGGACCACGGCGACCGTTCGCATCGACCCTCCTCGATACCCCCGGTTCGCGCGACCGAACCGCTACGCTCTGCAATCGTCCACCGAGCCCGACCAGCGAAACCGCCGAGCGGAGGCGCCGATGACCGTCGCCGTGATCATCGCGACCGCGCGGAGCCGGTACGGTCCCGGCCCGGCCGCGGCCTTACCGGGCGGCGGCGCGACGCTGCTCGCGGGGCTCGTCGAGAGGCTCGCCGCCCTCAACGTACCGGACCCCCGCGTCGTGACCCGGCCGGAGTTCGCGCCCGCGCTGCGCGCCGCCGGGCACCGCGTCACCGAGTGCGCCGACGAGCGCGCCGACCTGCGGGAGATCGCGCGGCTGGCGCGGGCGGCGGACGGCGGCGTCGCGGTGCTGCCGGGCGATCTCGCGGCGGGCGGGCCCGTCCTCGAACGGCTGCTGGACGGTCCGGCGGCGTCGGCGGTGACGGCGCCGCTCCCGGCGGAGTCCGGCGCGGTCCCGGTCCGCACGGCGGGCGGGCGCGTCGTGGCGGCGGGGTCGATGACGCACCGCGTGACGCTGCCCGACGCCGCGTTCGTCGGCGCGCTGTACGTCCCGCCGGACCGGGTCGGCGCGCTCGCCGCCGCGGCGGACCGCCTCGCGGGGCTGCTGGACGACGGCGCGCTGCCCGCGCAGGACGTCGTGCCGCTGCTGCTCGTGGCGCTCGTCCGGGCCGGGGAGCCCGTCGCGGCGCGCCCCGCCGGGCCCGCGCCGTGCCTGCGGCCGGGCACCGGGGAGGACGCGCGGGCGGCGCTGCGCGACCTGGCGGCCCGCGACGAGGACGCCGACCGCCTCGCCGCCGCGGTCAAGTCCCCGGACGGGCCGGTCGCGACCCTCGGCGCCGGCTACGGCCCTCTGATCACGGCGTGGGCGGCCCGCCGCGGCCTCACCCCGAACACGGTCACCTCGATCTCCTTCGGCGCGGCCGCGCTCGCCGCGTTCTGGTTCGCCGACGGCACGCGGTCCGGTTCGGCCATCGGCGCGGTGCTGCTGTTCGCGTCGTTCGTTCTGGACTGCGTGGACGGCCAGCTCGCCCGGTACACGCGCGCGGCCACGCCGCTCGGCGCGTGGCTGGACGCCGTCTGCGACCGGCTCAAGGAGTTCACCGTCTACGCGGGCCTCGCCGCGGGCGCGGTCGCGGCCGACCCGCGCGACGGCTCGGCCTGGCGGCTGGCGGCGGCGGCGCTGGGGCTGCTGGCCGTCCGGCAAGCGATCGGCTTCTCCTACGCGGCGCGTGCCGACCCGCCGCGCGTGCTCTCGCTCGTGGAGCCGACCGACGTCAGCCCGTACCGCGCCGGGCCGTCGCCGCTGCGGCGCGCGCTGTCGCTGGAGCTCGGGGAGCGCTTCCTGCTGATCTCGGTCGTGACCGCGCTGGCCGGGCCTTGGTGGACGCTCGTCGCGCTGCTGTCCTGGGGCGGCGCGGCCGTGTGCGCCTCGCTCGCCGGGCGGGTCGCCCGGTCCGCCGCGCGGCCCGCGGCCGCCGGGCCGCTGGAACGGACGGTCGCGCCGTGACCGCCGTCCTCGGGACCACCGGTGGGGCGGCCGGGCCCGGGTCGCCGCTGCGGCTCCAGCGCGACGACGGCGCGGTCTGCCGCGTGCTCGGCGGGCTCGCGCGCGGCCAGCTCCCGCCGCTGCCGGGCGCGCTCGTCGCGCTCGCCGTCACGGCGGTGCTGCTCGCCACCGGAGTGGGGGAGCAGCACGGCGGCGCGCTGTTCGCGCCCGCCGTCGTCCTGCTGCTCACCGGGCCCGCCGCCGAGCACGCCCACGATGGGCGGTTCGACTGGCTCGTCCCGCCCATCGTCCGCTCGATCGAGTATGGTTACCTCGCTGTCCTGGGGTTCGCACAGGGCGTTCCGGCGCCGTTCACCTACGTGCTGCTCGCCGTGCTCGCGTTCCACCACCACGACGTGGTGTACCGCGCCCGTCAGGGACTCCGGCCGCCCGCGTGGGTCTCCCGCGCCGGGCTCGGCGGGGAGGGCCGGATGCTCGTCGCGGCCTTCGCGGGCCTCCTTGGGCTCCTTCCGTTCGCGTACGCTTCCCTCGCCGTCTACCTTGGCGTGGTGTTCGGCGGCGAGAGCGTCCGGACCTGGGCGCGGACACCCTGCGGCAGCGGCGTGACGGTCGACCTGGAGGAAGAGGAAGCATGATCGGGATGGTGCTGGCGGCGGGAGCGGGCCGGAGACTGCGGCCCTACACCGACACGCTGCCGAAGGCCCTGGTGCCGGTCGACGGCGAGACGACCATCCTGGACATCGCGCTGGGGAACCTGTCCTCGGTCGGCCTGACCGAGATCGTCATCGTCGTCGGCTACTGCGCGGGCGCGGTCGAGGAGCGCAAGGCGGCGCTGGAGGAGAAGTACGGCGTCTCCATCACGCTCGTCCACAACGACAAGGCCGAGGAGTGGAACAACGCCTACTCCATGTGGCTCGCCCGGGAGCACTTCGCCAGGGGCGTCCTCATGGTGAACGGCGACACCGTCCACCCGGTGAGCGTCGAGCGGACGCTGCTGGACAACCGCGGCCCCGACATCCTGCTCGCCGTCGACAACGTGAAGCGGCTCGCGGACGAGGAGATGAAGGTCATCCTCGACGACGCCGGGCGCCTGCGCCGCATCACCAAGCTGATGGACCCCGCCGACGCGGCCGGGGAGTACATCGGCGCGACGCTCATCGAGCCCGCCGCCGCCGACGCCCTCGCGGACGCCCTCAAGGCGACCTGGGAGGCCGACCCCGACCAGTACTACGAGGACGGGTACCAGGTGTACGTGGACCGCGGCGCGACCATCGCCGTCGCCCCGATCGGCGACGTCGCGTGGGTCGAGGTCGACAACCACGACGACCTGGAGAAGGCCCGCACGATCGCCAAGACCTACTGACCGGCCGGCCGGGGCGCCCCCGCGTCCCGGCGGGACACGGCGCGCCGGCCGGGACGCACGCGGCCGGCGCCCGAGAGGGAGGCCCATGCCCCTGCTGACACGGATGCTGACCGCGCCGCTGTCCATCGACGTCCGGCGCGGCGCCGTCGCGGCCCTCGGCGAGCTGCTCGCCGACCGGCGCATCGCCACCGAGGGACGCGTCGCCATCGCGGTCGGCCCCGGCCAGGGCGAGAAGATCGCCGAGCACGCCCGCGAGTCGCTGGCCGCCTGCGAGGTCTTCCAGGTGGAGGGCGGCACCGTGGACGCCGCCGTCGCGCTCGGCTCGCGGCTGCGCGCCGGTTCGTACGAGGCCGTCGTCGGGATCGGCGGCGGCCGCACGATCGACGCCACCAAGTACGCGGCGACGCTGTCGGGCATCCCGATGGTGTCGGTCGCGACGAACCTGTCGCACGACGGGATCTGCTCGCCCGTCGCGTCCCTGACGCACGAGAAGGGCAAGGGGTCCTTCGGCGTCGTCATGCCGCTGGCGATGGTGGTGGACCTCGACTACGTCCACGCCGCGCCGCCCCGGCTCGTCCGGGCCGGGATCGGCGACGTCGTCAGCAACTTCTCCGCCGTCGAGGACTGGCTGCTCGCCGCCGAGCACTGCGGCGAGAAGGTCGACCGGATGGCGCTGACCGTCGCCCGGACCGCCGCCGAGGCGTTGCTGCACCAGCCGGGGACGATCGACTCCGACCGGTTCCTCACCGTCCTGGCCGAGGGGCTGGTCCTGTCGGGACTCGCGATGTCGTTCGCGGGCGACTCGCGGCCCGCGTCCGGCGGCGACCACGAGATTCTCCACGCGATCGACCAGCTCTACCCGAACACCGCGAACCACGGGGAGCTCGCGGGCATCGGCGCGGCGTTCTGCTTCCACCTGCGCGCGACGCGGCTCGGGGACGGCGCGGAGCGGCTCGCGGAGATCGTCGCGTGCCTCGACCGGCACGGGCTGCCCAAGCTGCCCGAGGACGTCGGGCTGACCGTCGAGGAGTTCACGACGGCCGTCCGATACGCCCCGCGCACCCGCCCCGGCCGCTATACGATCTTGGAGCATCTCGACCTCGACGAGGCTGCGACCCGCAAGGCGGTGGAAGAGTATGTCCAGGCCCACGGAGGCTGAGCTGCCGGAGCGCGAGACGCCGGACGACGGCGGCGAGCCGCGTCCGCCCCGCCGGGCCGCGCGGGTCGCCGACATCCGGCGGCACGGGCAGCCGCCCGGCCTGAAGGACCGCCGCAACGAGGAGCACTGGGCGGGCCGCATCTACATGCGGTCGCTGTCGCCGTACTTCGCCTGGGCGGCGCTGCGCCTGGGGTTCTCCCCGAACCAGCTCACGTACCTGATGATGGTCTGCGGCGTCCTCGCGGGCGCCGTCGTGTCGCTGCCCGCCTCCGGCACCGGCGCGCTGTGGACGGCGCTCGGCGGCGCCGTGCTGATCCAGCTCTACCTGCTGCTCGACTGCATCGACGGCGAGGTCGCCCGGTACCTGCGGCAGACGTCCGTCGGCGGCGTCTTCCTCGACCGGATCGGGCACTACCTGTCGGAGGTCGCACTGCTCACCGGCCTCGGCTTCGCCGCGCAGGGCGGCTGGGACACCGGCGGCTACGTCGAGCTGGGGCTGCTCGCCGCGCTCGGCGCGGCGCTGATCAAGGCGGAGACCGACAACGTCGTGGTGGCGCGGGCCAAGTCGGGACTGCCCGCCGACCCGTCCGGCGGCGACCGGGCGCTGCGGCCCCGGTCCACGCGCATCGCGCTGGCCCGGCAGGCCGCCTCGATGCTGAAGTTCCACCGGATCATCGGCGCGGTCGAGCTGTCGCTGCTGATCGTCGCGGCGGCCCTCCTGGACGTCGTCCTCGGGACCGACACCCCCGCCGCGACGCGCGTGCTGACCGTGGCGGTCGCCGTGGTGGCGGTGCTGCAGACGCTGCTGCACCTGATCAGCATCCTCGCCTCCCGCAGATTGAAGTGAAAGGCGCGCAGTGACCCCGCAGGACCAGATGGAGAACGCCCCCGCGCGCGACGGCGGACTGCTCAGCGTCGTCGTGCTGACGATGGGCAACCGCCCGGTCGAGCTGGCGCGCGCGGTGCGCAGCGCCCTTGAGCAGGAGCACGTCGAGGTCGAGGTCGTGCTCGTCGGGCAGGGCGTCTCCGGCGACTGGCGGCCCGGCGACGACCCGGTGTTCGACGACAAGCGGGTGGTGCTCGTCCGGCTGCCCAAGAACGTCGGCATCCCCGCGGGGCGCAACCGGGGCGTCGAGGCGTCCTCGGGGGACCTGATCCTGTTCCTCGACGACGACGGCTGGTACCGCTCGCCGCGCCTCGGCGCGCACCTGCGGGACCGGTTCGCCGCGGACCCGTCGCTCGGCGTCGTGTCGTTCCGCGTCCGCGACCCCGAGGGCGGGCGCGGCGAGCGGCGGCACGTCCCCCGGCTCCGCGCGGGCGACCCGGAGCGGTCCTCGGCGGTGACGACGTTCCTCGGCGGCGCGTGCGCGATGCGGCGCAGCGCCTTCGACGCGGGCGGCGGCCTCCCGGAGGACTTCTTCTACGCCCACGAGGAGACCGACCTCGCCTGGCAGGTCCTGAACGCGGGCTACCACATCGTGTACGACGCGGCGGCGGTGATGTACCACCCGGCCGTCCTGCCGACGCGGCACGAGATGTTCTACCGCTACAACGCGCGGAACCGCGTGTGGCTGGCCCGGCGGAACCTGCCGTGGCCGCTGGCGCTGACGTACCTCTCGGTGTGGGTCGCGATGACGGTCCTGCGCGAGCGGAAGCCGAGCGCGCTCAAGCCGTGGTTCGCCGGGTTCGCCGAGGGCTGGCGCAAGCCCGCCGGGCCGCGCCGCCCCATCTCCTGGAAGACGGCCTGGCGCATGACGCGCACCGGCCGCCCGCCGATCATCTAGCGCCGCGGCCCGTCTCAGGCGGTCAGTTCGGTGAGCCAGCGGTCGTCGGCCGTCAGGACGTGCAGGTACTGCGTGGCGCGGGAGACGGCGACGTAGAGGACCCGCAGGCCGCGCGGGGACTGCTCCGCGACCGTCTCGGGGGCCGCGATCACCGCCGCGTCGAACTCCAGGCCCTTGGCCTCCAGGACGTCCAGGACCTGCACGCGTTCGGGGAAGCCCTCGGCGAGGCGGGCGCGGGCCGCCTCGGTCCAGGCGTCGCCGTCCGGCAGCGGGACGATCACGCCGATCGTGCCCTCGACCCGGTCGAGCAGCGCCTCGGCCGACGCGCGGACCGCCGCCGCCAGCCCGTCGGCCGGAACCCGGCGGATCTCCGGCGCGATGCCCGACGTGCGGACCGCGCGGGCGGGCCGCGCCTCCGGCAGCGCGAGCGCCAGCACGCGCGCCGACACCGCCGCGATCTCCGTGGAGTTGCGGTAGTTCGTGGTCAGCTCGTACTCGTGCCGGGTGCGGCGGGCCGGTTCGCGGCGCGCGCCCCGGCGGCGGTTCTTCGACCCGGTGCCGCCGCCCAGGGCGGCGTCCATCGCCCGGCGGGCCGCCGCCAGGTCCTCCCAGGCGCTCTGCGCCGGGTCCTCGACCACGGTCCAGCTCGCCTGCCTGCCCCGGCGGCCCAGCATCCGCCACTGCATCGGGGAGAGGTCCTGCGCCTCGTCCACGACGACGTGCGCGTACTCGGGGCGCTCCTCGACCACGCCGTCGTCCACCCGGCGGGCGCGTTCGAGCCGTTCGATCGACGTCGTCAGCTCGCGCATCTCGGGTTCGGCGTCGTCGTCGGCGACCTGCTGGCCGGTGAGGATGTTCACGCCGTCGACCACGAACGGATCGTCGTCGTCGGCGGGGCGGCGGGCCGGGCGGGGGAGCGGGCCGAGCAGGGCGTCCAGCTCGTCCAGCAGGGCGACGTCCTGGTAGCTGGCCCGGCCCGGCAGCGCCGCCCACGACTCCGCGAGCGCCGGGACGTCCGCGCGCGGGACCTCCCGGCCCGCCGCGCGCCGCAGCCGGCCGGGATCGGCGAGAGCGGCGAGCACGTCGAGCGGGCGGCGGATCGGCCACCACGCCTGGAGGAAGTCGGTGAACGCGCGCTGCCCCCGGACGCGGGCGTCGAAGTCGGCGCGGCTCCCGGCGGCGGGCGCGGCGCGGCCGCCGGACGGCCCGTCGATCTCGCCCAGGCCCTCGGCGGCCAGCAGCGCGCCCCACACGGCGGAGCCGTCGTCGGCGGCGTCCCGCGCGGCGGCCTCCCGGCCGCCCGCAGCGCCGAACACCGCCCACAGGGCGTCGAGCAGCGCGGCGGCGACGCGGCCGCGCGCGCCGTTCACCGCGCCCCGGTTGCGGCGGTGCAGGTCGGCGCGGAGCCGGTCGAGGCCGGGGCGGTCCAGCCGGACGACGATGCCCCGGTAGACGACGCGCAGCTCGTCCGGCGCGTCCGGCGGCTGGTCAGCGACGGCGCGGCGCAGCACCGCCGTCATCTCCTCCGCGCCCTTGATCCGCGCGACGGCGGGCGCGTCGTGGACGGACGCGGTCACGCCCGGCACGAGGTCGCCGAGGGACCGCAGCGTCGCCGAACCCTCGCCGAGCGACGGCAGCACCCGCTCGATGTAGGCGGTGAAGCGGCGGTTCGGGCCGACGACGAGCACGCCCCGCGACCCGAACTTGCGGCGGTGGCGGAACAGCAGGTACGCGACGCGGTGCAGCGCGACGGCCGTCTTGCCCGTGCCGGGAGCGCCGCGCACCAGGACGGTGCCGTCGGCGGGGGCGCGGATGACCTCGTCCTGCTCGCGCTGGATCGTCGCGACGATGTCGCGCATCGCGCCCTCGCGCGTGCGGGCGAGGGACGCCAGGAACGCGCCGTCCCCGACGACCGTCAGTCCCTCGGCGGCGTCGGGGTCGAGAAGGTCGTCCTCGATGTCCACGACCGCGTGGCCGCGCGAGTGCAGCACGCGGCGGCGGATCACGCCGCGCGGGTCCTCGGGCGTCGCCCGGTAGAAGTCCTCGGCGGCGGGAGCGCGCCAGTCGATGACCAGCGAGTCGTGCTCGCCCGTCCGGACGCCGATGCGGCCGATGTAGCGGACCTCGCGGCCGTTCTCGATCCGCGCGGCGGCCTCGGACGGCTCGTCCCGGTCGCGCGGGACGAGGTCGAGGCGGCCGAAGACCAGGCCGTCGTCCGCGACGTCGAGGGCCTGGGCGCGCAGCGCCGCCTGGTGGACCATCGCGTCGCGGTCCACCAGCGAGCCCTTGGTCCCGGCGAGCGACTGCCGGTACCCCTCGCGCAGCAGGGCCTGGGCCTCGGCGCGCATCTCGTCGAGCCGCGCGTAGGCCCGGTCGACGTACCGCTGCTCGGCGGCGATCTCCTGGTCCTTGACCGGGGACGGCATGGCGGGCTGCTCCTTGAAGACGGGAAGGGGACAGCTTATTGCGTCGCCCCCGCGCCGTCCGTCAGGAGGCGGCCGCGGCCTCCGCCTCGACGGCCGCCTTGATCCGGGCGAGCGTCGTGCGCATCCCGGCGCGGTTGCGCTCGGCGCGGTCGGGCGCGGCGACGCCGGTGAAGACGCGGCCGAGCAGGGAGACCAGGCCCGCGCCGCGGTGGTCGCGCCGCAGGTCCTCCCAGTACTCGGCGAGGCGGACCGAGCCGCCGCCGATGTCCTCCACGCGGTAACCCCACAGGGCCACGGGCAGCCCGAAGCTCGTCACGCGGAACGCGTAGTTGCGGCCCGGTTCGGCGACCGTCACGCGGCAGTCGGTGAACCAGACCCGCGCGCCGATGCGGTTGAAGCCGGTGAACTTCCGGCCGCCGCCGCGCACCAGGACGGCGAACAGCTCGGGACTCCACTCGCGCATGCGGCGCGGATCGGCGACCGCCGCGTACACCGCCTCGGGCGGGGCCGCCACGACGACGCTCTCCTCGGCCACCCACTCGCGTTCCATGACGGTCCTCCTCCGGGGGTCAGCGCAGGTGAGCGTACTGCCGCGCCCACTCGGCGTACCAGTCCGCGTACCAGGAGCCCGGCGGGGCAAGCGGCAGGACGTAGGTGACGGTCTCGGCGTAGTAGCGGCGCTGGAAATCGGGCGGCATCTGCTCCAGCCGCTGGACGTTGCTGATCCGGTCCGCGAGCTTCACCTGCACGGCGCGCGGCGGCGCGTCCCGCAGGCGGCGCAGGTACGCGGCCTTCGCGGCGCGCTTGGCCTGCCGGCCCGGCCCGGTCGCCGGGGGCTTGGTGACCCAGTCGACGAGCTCGGCGACGTCCGCGCCGAAGCGGGCCTCGACGTCGGAGACGGTCGCGGACGTGTCCTCCACCACGTCGTGCAGCAGCGTCGCGGCGAGCACGCCGTGGTCGGTGACGCCCGCGCCGACGGCCTGCGCCTCCAGCGCCTCCAGCAGGTGCTCGACGTACGGGGCACCGGTGGGGCGGGTCTGGTCGCCGTGCCAGGCGAGCGCGGCGGCGGCCGCGTCGTCGAGGGCGGCGGGATCGACGGGGAGTGCGGCGCGGGCGTCGTCCCACGTCCGCCACGAGGTGAAGATCCGCATGCGCGGCTCCCTGTTGGATCGGGGCGTGTCGCGCTCGGCGCGCGCACAGGGCAGGCTGGAGGCTCGGAGATTTCTCGCCGCAAACGGTACGGGAGGGAGGCGGCGGTCGTGGCGCTGCGCCGGTTCCCCCGCGGGCCCGCGCGCAGGCTCCCGGTCCGCCGCGGGCTGGTCGCCGGGCTGCTGGCCGTCGCGCTCGGCGTCGGGGCGGCCGCCTACTCGGTGGACCGGTTCGTGCTCGGCGCGGAGTGGTGGCAGGTGCGGCACTCGGTGACGGACGCGCCCGTCCGCGCGCAGCTCGACCTCGGGCCGCCGCCGGGGCCGCTCGCGGTGAGTTGGGAGCGGTCCGAGCGCGTTCCGTCCGGCGGCGCGGGCGCCGTCGCCTACGCGGTGGCGGACGGGCAGGCCGTCGCGGTGTCCGGGCACGGCCTCGACGTGCGCGACGCCCGCACCGGTGCCGCCCGCTGGGGGTACCGCCGGATCGGCTGGACGCTCGCGGCGTGGGCGACGACCGGGACGCGGATCGTCGCGTCGTTCGTGCGGGGCGACCGGCGCGGCGACCGGCAGACCGTCGCGTTCGACGCGCTGTCGGGCGGCGTCCTGTGGCGGCGCTCGGGCGACCTGCCCGCGTCGGCGGCGCGCGAGACGCTGCGCTGGCCCGCCGGGTCGGGGAACGTCGTGACGACCGGGCCGGACCGCGCCGAGCTGTACGGCCGGTCGGCGGCGACGGGCGACCGGCGCTGGACGCTGCCGCTGCCGCGCGGCTGCCGCCTGTTCGAGGACGCCGCGCAGGCCGCCGACGCGACCGAGACGATCGTGGCCGTCGCGCTGGACTGCGCGGGCGGCGGGCGGCTGCTGGCCCTCGACCCGGCGACGGGCCGGTCCCGGTGGGTGCGGGACCTCGGCCCGGGCGGCGCGCCGCAGGTCGCCGTGCGCGGCGGCGCGGTGCTCGCGGCCGACGGCACGGCGCTGCGCGCGTTCGCGGCCGACGGGTCGACGCTCGCCGTGTGGAAGGGCGACGACGTCTGCGGCGACACGATGTGCCCCGCCGTGCTCGTGGACGGCGGGCCGCTGATCGTCGCCTACCAGCCCGCCGCCGACGATGACGGCGACGGCACGCGGTCCGGGCGGATCGAGGCCGTCGATCCCGGCTCCGGGCGCTCGCTGTGGCGGCGCGACGCGCCCGCGTACGCGGCGCTCGCGGCGGCGGGCGGCGCGGTGTACGCCCTGCGGCCCCGGCTCGCGGACGCGCTGCTGCCCGCCGGGATCGACGTCGTGTCGCCCGGGGACGGGTCGGTGCGGCCGGTGCCCGCGCCGTTCGTCCTCGACCCGGCGCTCGACGGCGTCCGCCCGTGGCTCGCGGCGGCGGGCGGGCTGCTGTACGCGGCCGTGCCGGAGGCCGCGCCCCGGCCGACCGGCGCGGCGCGGCTGGTGGCGCTGCGCGGCGGCCAGGAGCGGGTCGGCCCCGCCGAGCTGGGCGGCGTCCCGCCGCACGACTGGCCGGACGCGTGCGCGCTGCTCGGCCGCGCCGACCTCGCGGCGGTGCGGATGCCCGCGCACCGCGTCGCGGCGGAGCACGTCACGGTCGGCGGGACGCGGCTGCCGCGCCCGGTGTCGTGCCTCTACACGCCGAAGGAGCCCGCGAAGGGCGCGCCCGCGGGCGGCTGGGGCGAAAGTCCGCTGCTGGTGTCGGTGCGCTGGGTCGCCCCGGACGGGGGCGCGGCGTCGGGGATGCTCGACGCGCTGCAGGCGGTGCAGGCGCAGGCGCGGCGGCGCGGCGACGTGGGCGCGGACGAGGCGTACGAGCTGGGTCCGCTGTCCGGCACGGTCGCGCTGCGGGTGGACCGCACGGTCGTGGTGGTGCAGGCCGCGCGTCCGCAGGGCGCGGCGGTGCGGCTCGCGCGCGCGGTCGCGGCCCGGCTGCGGGCGATGGACGCGCCGCGGACCGGCCGATCCGGCGACCCGAAGAAGCAGCCGCGAGACCCGGCCCGGGATCTACCGCGAAACGCGGCCCCGAGCATGGCGGCGGACGGTAGGAGCCTTCCAGCGCGGCCTGGGGAGTCCGGTTAGCGCCGATGGGAGGCGCGCGGTCCGGATGAACGAGCTCGGCGGCACGGGAGTTCCGGGGCGGACCGAAGAGCCAGGCGACGGCGCACGCTTCGCCGCAGCGCAGGCGGACGGGCCGCCGTGCCGGGCGGAGTCCGGCCGAGTTCGGCGGCGGAGCGCGTCAGACCGCGCTCGCCGGGCTGTCGGCCTGCGTGCCCGGCTCCGCGAGCGGCGCGCGCCGGACGGCCGGGGCGGCGGCCTCCGCCGCCCACGCCTCCAGGTGCGCGACGAACGACTCGGCCTGGAGAGGCCAGTGGTACTTCGCCAGCGCCGTCTCGTGGCCGCGCTTGCCGCAGCCGACGCGCAGCTCGTCGTCCGCGCACAGCCGCCGCACGGCGTCCGCGACGGCCACCGGGTCGCCGTACGGGACGACGATCCCCGCGCCCGCGTCCTCGACGAGCGCCGCGGCGGCCGGGTTCGGCGTGGTGATCACCGGCAGGCCGCGCGCCATGTACTCGACGACCTTGGTCGGCATCGAGTGCCGGTGGTTGGGGTTGTCGTGCAGGAGCGCCAGCCCCGCCGTCGCGCCCTCGGCGATCCGCAGCGCCCGGTCGTTCGGGACGAACCCGTACCAGCGGACGACGCCCGTGCGCTGGGCGTCGCGCAGCGCGGGACGCACGTCGGGGTCGGCGGGGCCGATCAGCTCGACGGTCACCCCCTCGGGCGCGAGCAGCCGCGCGGCGGCGATCATGTCGTGCGCGCCGCGCGCGGCCGACAGGTGCCCGACGTGGACGACGCGGCGGTCGCCGGGCGGCGCGGGCGGCAGGTCCGGCACGTAGGTCGTGTTGGGCACGACCGGGTGCGGGCCGCGGAACCGCTCCCGGTACGCCTCCTCGGCGAGCAGCAGCCGGTGCCGCCGCTCGGTCCGCAGCTCCACGTGCCGGACGAGGGGCCGCAGCAGCGGCACCAGCGGCCTCGGCAGCCAGCCCTTGCCCGCGAGCGCGGCGGCGGTGTCCTCGTGGACGTCCCACACGACCGTGCGGCGGCGCACCGCGCGCGGCAGCCCGACGAGCAGCTCCGGGTCGTGGAGCAGCACGATGTCGGCGTAGCCGGCGTGCTCGGTGAGCGCGCGGTGCGCGGCCCGCACCGCCGCCGCGCGGTGGCGGCCGGTCGCGCGCGGCACGTCCACCGGGCTGACGCGCCGCCACGGCGTCGCGTTGCACGCGCGGAAAGGCGCGATGTAGGTGACCTCGTGACCGGCGTCGAGCAGCGCCCGAATCTGCCGGTGCAGGATTCTGGCGTCCTCGGGGTGATGCACGACCGTGCAAACGCAGATCCGCATTCGCCTCACTCCGGGAAAAGTACGATCAATCGTTGATCCGGACTCTTCGCGATTGTCGGAAATTTCTCGCAAAGAGGGTGTGTCCGGCAGGTGGACGGCGCCGGAAGACATGACCGTCACAACATTTCCACCGTCGGCTCGGAAAGGCCGCGCGTGCGGCCCCGCGTGTCGAACAGCAACCGGGCGTCGCGGGCGAGCGCGTCCGGGTCGTACTCGCGGTGGTCGGTGAGGACGATCGCGAGGTCCGCGCCGGCGAGGCCCTCCGCCAGACCGACGGCCGGAACGGCCGAGCCGTCGACCTCCCAGTCGCGCACGTACGGGTCGTGGAAGACCAGCTCCGCGCCGAGCCGCGCCAGCCGCCGCGCGACCGGCCGCGCCGGGGACTCGCGCTGGTCGGCGATGTCGGCCTTGTAGGTGACGCCGAGCAGCAGCACCCGCGAGCCCTTCAGCGCGCGCCCCTGCTGGTTGAGGAGCTGCTGGGCGCGTTCCGCGACGTAGCGCGGCATCCGGTCGTTGATCTCCTGCGCCAGTTCGACGAACCGGAACGGGTAGCCCAGCGAGCGGACCTTGTACGACAGGTAGTTCGGGTCGATCGGGATGCAGTGCCCGCCGACGCCCGGCCCCGGCCGGAACGCCTGGAAGCCGAACGGCTTGGTGGCGGCGCAGTCGATCGCGTCCCACAGGTCGATGCCCAGCTCGTGGCAGAACACCGCCATCTCGTTGACCAGGGCGATGTTGACGTGCCGGTAGGTGTTCTCCAGCAGCTTCGCCATCTCGGCCTCGCGCGTGCCCCGCGCCTGCACGACACGGTCCACGAACCGCCCGTAGAAGCCGGCGGCCGCCGCGGCGCACGCGGGCGTCAGCCCCCCGACGATCTTGGGCGTGTTGCGGACGCCGTACTCGGCGTTGCCCGGGTCGATGCGCTCCGGCGAGAACGCCAGGTGGAAGTCGGTGCCCGCCGACAGGCCCGACTTCTCCAGGATCGGCCGCACGACCTCGTCGGTCGTTCCTGGGTACGTGGTCGACTCCAGGACGACGAGCGCGCCGGGCGCCAGGTGGGCCGCGGCCGTCTCGGCCGCCTGCGTGACCGCCGACAGGTCGGGGCCGCCGTCCGGCGACAGCGGCGTCGGCACGCAGATCACGATCGTGCGCGCCTCGGCCAGGACGGCCTGGTCGGTCGTCGGTGCGAAGCCCGCCGCGAGCATCGCCGCGACGTCCTCGGCCGACACGTCGTCCACGTGCGAGCGGCCCGCCCGCAGCCCCTCGACGACGGCCTCGCTGCGTTCCAGTCCGGCCGTCGACAGCCCCGCCGCGCACGCCTCGCGGACCAGCGGGAGCCCGACGTAACCGAGCCCGATGACTACGAGATCCACCGGGCACCTCCTTTCACGGTTCTTGCGATCACCCGGAAATTCCGGTCTCCACTTTCGGACGTTAGATCACGTCTCTTCGGTTCCGGCCCCCTCACCTTGCGATTTCTCCGGTTGTTCACCTTTCCGCCACGCCGGGTTCCGTTCCTTCGCGACGGGTGGTGGCATCACTTGGTATGAACGGGTGAAATGCCGGATGACTGCGAGGAAGAGGCGATGACAGAGAACGGTGCCGGAGCGCGCGACGGCGGGATCGTCCTGCACGTCCTCGGGGCGCGCCCCAATTTCGTGAAGGCCGCGCCGGTGGTGCGCGCGCTGGAGGCGCGGGGGGCGGCGCAGGCCGTCGTCCACACCGGCCAGCACTACGACGAGCGCATGTCGGAGGTGTTCTTCACCGAGCTGGGCCTGCCGGAGCCGGACGTCAACCTCGGCGTCGGGTCGGGCGGCCACGCCGCGCAGACGGCCGCCCTGCTGACCGGCCTGGAGGCCGAGTTCCTGCGCCGCGCGCCGCGCCTGGTCGTGGTGTACGGCGACGTGAACTCCACGATCGCCGCCGCGCTCGCCGCCGCCAAGATCGGCGTGCCGGTCGCCCACGTCGAGGCCGGGCTGCGCAGCTTCGACATGACGATGCCCGAGGAGGTCAACCGGCGGGTCACCGACCAGCTCTCCGACCTGTGCCTCGTCACGAGCCCCGAGGCGGTCGGGCACCTGGCGAACGAGGGCGTGGCCGTCGAGCGCATCCACTTCGTCGGCAACCCGATGATCGACACGCTGCTCGGCAACCTCGCCCGGTTCGACACCGCCCGCGCCCGCGCCGAGCACGCCCTGCCCGACCGGTACGTGCTCGCGACGCTGCACCGGCCCGCGAACGTCGACGACCCGGCGACCGCCGCCGACCTCGTCGGGCACCTGCACGGCGTCGCGGACCTCGCGGACGTGGTCATCCCCGTCCACCCCCGAGGCCGGGCCGCGCTGCTGGCCGCCGGGCTGGACGAGCACCCGCGCGTCCACGTCCGCGAACCGCTCGGCTACCTCGACTTCCTCGCCGCCGTGCGCGGCGCGGCGGCCGTCGTCACCGACTCGGGCGGGCTCCAGGAGGAGACGACCGTCCTCGGCGTGCCGTGCCTGACCGTCCGGCCCAACACCGAGCGGCCCGCCACCATCACCCACGGCACCAACCGCCTGGTGACGCCCGCCGAACTGGTCCCCGAGGCGCGCAAGGCGCTCGCGGCCCCGCCCGTCCCGGCGAACCGCCGCCCACCGCTGTGGGACGGGCACGCCGGACCCCGAATCGCCGACGTGATCATGGAGTTCGTCCGTGGCTGACCGTTCCGACCTGCCCGACGACCCCGCCGCCGAGGCCGCGCGGGAGCGCCGCAGGGCCGCCCGGCTGCGCGCCCTGCTGAAAGACCGCGAGCAGCGCCTCGGCGAGCTGGAGCGGCGGCTCGCCGCGCTGGAAGGGTCCACGACCTACCGCTTCGGGCGGATCGTCGCCTCGGCGGCGCGGGCGCCCGGCAAGCGCGGCGTCCGGCTGCCGCGCGAGCTGTACCGGCTGTGGCGCGACCGGAACGCGCCCGTCCGGGCAAACGGGACGGGCGGCCGCGACACCGCGCGGTTCGACGAGCCCGTCCGCGCCGAGGACCGCCTGCTCGTCGCGACGCCGCCCGCCGGGGAGGCGGTGCGCGGCCCGATCGTCGCGGGCGTCCTCGGCCCCGGCACCGCCGACGCCCTCGCCGAGCACGCCCGCGTCGTGCCGGTCTCGCCGCACGACGGGCGGGTCGTCCTGGCCGACGCCGACCTGGACGCCCTGGTCGTGGACGCCGCCGCCGGCGCGCCC
The DNA here is from genome assembly GCF_000381885.1 of Actinomadura atramentaria DSM 43919. GTDB lineage: Bacteria > Actinomycetota > Actinomycetes > Streptosporangiales > Streptosporangiaceae > Spirillospora > Spirillospora atramentaria. The sequence goes on from NZ_KB907208.1 coordinate 108,414, forward strand.
GGCGGGCCGTGGGCGTACCTCGGCGTGCCGGGGCAGTTCGACCGCGACCGCGCCCTGGCCGACCTGCGCCGCGTCGCCCGTTCGCGGAACCTGCCCGTCCTGCTCTACCGGGCGCCGGACGTCCAGGTCCCGCCCACCCTCGCCGTCCTCGACTGGGACGCCACCGTCACGAGCCCGTCCGGGCTCACCGCCTACGACCCCGACCACCAGGAGACCCCGTGCGACCCACCGAGCACACCCGGCGACCGCGCGCCCTCGTCTACGGCGATGTCGATCTGAACCTGATCGACGGATCGGCCGTCTGGGCGCAGGGCATGGTCCAGGCGCTGGCGCGTGCCGGATGCGCGGTGACGCTCGTCCTGAAGGCGCCGGTGCGGACCGGGCGCCTGGTCGACCCGCTGCGCGCGCTCCCGGGCGTCACCGTCCACAGCCCGCACGCGGCGGGCCGCATTCCGGCGAAGGTCCCGATGCCGCCGCGCTGGGCCGCCGCCGTCCTCGGCGAGCTCGACGCCGCCGACCCGTTCGACCTCGTCGTGGTGCGCGGCCGGACGATCGCCGCGAAGCTCGCCGCCGGGCCCCTCGCCGGACGGCTGTGGACGTACCTCACCGACATCCCCCAGTCGGCGGACGAGATGACCCACGCGGCGGCCGCCGAACTCGGCCGGATCGCGGACGCCTCGCGCCTGCTGCTCTGCCAGACCGAGGAACTGCGCGGCTTCCTGGAGGCGGCCGTCCCGGCGACGGCGGGCAAGAGCGAGCTGTTCCCGCCCGTCGCGGTGCTGCCCGACCGGATCGTCCCCGCGCAGGACCGGCCCGTCACGGCCGACCGGCCGCTCCGGCTGGTCTACACGGGCAAGTTCGCGCCCCGATGGAACACGCTGGAGATGACCCGGCTGCCCGCCCTGCTGGCCGAGCGCGGCGTCGCCGCCGAGGTCCACATGGTCGGCGACAAGATCCACGAGGACCCGGACGACCCGTCGTACGCGGCCCGGATGGAGAACGCGCTCGCCTCCGCGCCCGGCGTCGTCCGGCACGGCGGCCACCCCCGCGCCGAGGCGATGCGGATCACGGCGGGCTGCGACATCGGCCTGTCGTGGCGGCACCCGGCGCTCGACGCCGGCCTTGAGCTGTCCACGAAGCTGCTGGAGTGCGGACTGCTCGGCGTGCCCGTCGTCGTCAACCGGACGCCCATGCACGAGCGGTTGTTCGGCGCGGACTACCCGCTGTTCGCCGCGACCGAGGACGACGTCGTGGACGTGCTCGCGTCCGTCCGCGCCGACCCCGACCGGTACGCGCTCGCCGCCCGCCGCTGCCGCGCCGCCGCCGAGGGCTTCACGCTCGACGCGGCGGCGGACCGGTTGCGCGGCTGCCTCGCCCGGGTGTTCCCCGAGCCGTCCGACGCCGTCCTGGCCGCCGCGCCCGGCGGGCACAAGCTGCGCGTCGGCGTCGCCGGGCACGACCTGAAGTTCTTCACCCGCCTGCTGGACTACCTGCGGTCCCGGCCCGACATCGAGGTCCGCGTGGACCACTGGGCCGCGCTGAAGGCGCACGACCCCGAACGCGGCCGGGCGCTCATCGAGTGGGCGGACGTCATCGTCTGCGAGTGGTGCGGGCCGAACGCGCTCTGGTACGCCGAGCGCAAGCGGCCCGGCCAGCGACTCCTCGTCCGGCTCCACCGCTTCGAGCTGTACGCCGACTGGCCCAAGCAGCTCGACATCGACGCCGTGGACCAGGTGATCTGCGTCAGTCCGCACTACGCGGACCTGACCGTCGCCACCACCGGCTGGCCGCGCGAGAAGGTCACCGTCATCCCCAACTGGGTGGACGACACCCAGCTCGACCGGCCCAAACTCGCCGGAGCCGAGCACCACCTCGGCATGATCGGGATCGCGCCCTCGCGCAAGCGCCTCGACCTCGCGCTCGACGCCGTCGAGGACCTGCGCCGCGACGACCCGCGCTTCGTCCTGTTCGTGAAGTCGAAGCTGCCGTGGGACTACTGGTGGATCTGGCGGAAGCCCGAGGAACGCGCCCACTACGAACGGCTCTTCCGCCGCATCCGCCGGTCCCCGCTGCTCGCGGGCGGCGTCGTCTTCGACGCGTACGGCCACGACGTCGCCGCGTGGCTGCGGCGCGTCGGGTTCGTCCTCTCCACCAGCGACGACGAGAGCTTCCACCTCGCCCCCGCCGAAGGCATGGCGTCCGGGGCCGTCCCGGCCCTGCTGGACTGGCCCGGCGCGGACACGATCTACGACCGCCGCTGGATTCACGCCACGACGTCCGCGATGGCCGACTCGATCGCCGCCTCGGTCGCGGGCGGGACGTGGGAGACCGACCGCGCGGACGCCCGCGCCCAGGTCCGCGCCGCGTACGGGCTCGACGAGGTGTGCCGCCAGTGGATCGACCTCATCGCCGCCGCGAAGATCAACGATGCGGTACCGGCGGTTTGATCATGTGACCCGCGCCTATAGCCTTTCGAACGTGGGGGAGGAGAAAACCACCGGATCGGGTTCGACGACGCTGCGTGCCGAGGGCGCGCGCCGGTCGGCTCCAGACGGACCGGGCCGTCCCGCGCCCTGGTGGCGCGGACCGTACGCGGTGCTCGTGGCGTGCGTGCTCCTGTGGGCCGTCCTCGTGACGGTCCGCCACCAGTGGGCGGGGGACTTCCGGCTCCATCTGGCGACCATCGACGGATTGCGGCGCGATCCGCTGGATCCCCGCGATCCGATGGTCGGAGCCGGTGAGGGCAGCCCGTACTACTCGCCCTACACGGTGTTCCTCGCGTTCGCCGGATGGGGCGTCGGCGCGCGGACCGTGCTGGAGATCGCGGGCCTCGTCAACATCGCGTTGCTGCTCACCGGTTTCTGGCGGCTCGTCGGACGCCGGGCGGGAGCCTTCCCGGCGGTCCTCGCCGTGGTCTTCACGCTGCTGCTGTGGGGCACGGAGCCGCGCGACTGGAGCGGGTTCCTCGACCTGTACTCGCTGTCCTGGACGCTGACCTACCCGAGCACGTTCGCCACGGCGCTGATGCTCCTCACCTGGGATGTCGCGCTCTCATGGCTCGACCGCCCCGGCGGATGGCGGCGGCCCGCGCTGCTCGCCGCGCTGTGCTGGGTCATCGTCCTCACCCACCCGTTCACGGCGATCAACACGGTGATCGGCCTCGTCGCGTTCGCCCTGTGCCACTTTCCCCGCCTGCGGTCCGCGCTCACCTGGGCTTCACTGCGCTGGTTGCTGGCGGCGGGCGCGGTCGCCGTGGCGGCGGTCTTCGTATGGCCCTGGTCGGACATCACGACGCTCCTCGGCGCTTCCGGCGACTTCTCGGAGATCCACCGCCCACTGATCGACGACATCACGCGCGACTGGGGACTCCCCGGCTATCTCTTCGCCCTCATCGGTCTGCCCGCCCTCTTCTTCGCCGGGCGGCGGCCGCTCGGCCGTGAACTCCAGGCACTGTTCGCGGGCGCGCTGCTCGTGCTCGCCGTGGGTGTCCTGGTGCTCGGCAACTACGGCTACGGGCGCGTCATACCCGCCGTCCTCCTGCCGCTGCACCTAGCCCTCGCCATCCGGCTCGGCACCGCGACGCGGCGCGTTCCGGCGCGGGTCGCGTACGGGGTCGCGACGTTCGTCGTATGCCTCGCCGGGCTCGACGCCAACGCGGGCGGCCTGCTTCGCGCATGGGATGTTTCGTACGATGTCCTGAAAGATTGGAACGTTCACACGAAGGTCCAGACGCCGTACGACGCGCTGGCCCGCGACATCCGGCCGGGCACCGTCGTCATGACGAACGTCAACTGGGCGGGCCGGGTCGTGAACGCTCACGGCGCGTACACCGTCAGACCGTCTTGGCCCTACCCGTTCGTGAACGAGCAGGAGCGGCGTGACGACGTCGCCGCCTTCTTCCGGAAGACCGCATCTCCCGCGGAGCGGAGCCGCATCGCGGACCGGTACGACGTCTCCTGCGTCCTCGCCGCACGGTCCACCGCGCCGATGAAGAAGGGCGCTCTGCCCGGCTTCGATACGCGGAAAATGTCCGGGAAACAAGTACTCGTCTGCCGTCGCGCGTAATGCTTCATCTCGCGTACACGCTCGGTAGGCTCCCAACGTGAGGCTTCGCCGTTCCCCCCGACTCCCGGTTGCGCGATCGGCCGGTGAGGGACGTGGCCGCCTTCTGCGGCACCCCGTCCGCGCGGCTCTTGGAGCGACGCGCTTCGCCGGCTGGCACCTGCTCGCCATAATCGTTCTTGCCGGCGGCATCGCTGTCCGTACCGTCGCCGTCCTCGGATACCCAGGGGCGCTGTGGTTCGGCGACTCCTACCATTACCTGCGCGACGCCACCCAGCTCACGCCCGGTGAACTACGGCCGAGCGGCTATTCGTTGTTCCTCTGGCTCTTGCGGCCGCTCCACAGCCTGACGGCCGTCCTCGCCGTGCAGCACGCGCTCGGAATCCTGTTCGGGGTCATGGTCTACGCGCTGGTGTGGCGCGCGGGCCGCGCCGCCTGGCCGCTGACGGACGGCTCCGGCCTGCTGGGGTGGCGGCACTGGCTGCCAGGTCTCGTGGGCGCGGTGCTCATCACGCCGATCGTCCTCCCCACCCACGAAATCTCGCTCGAACACGGTCTGTTCGCCGAAACGTTCTTCACGTTCCTGTTGCTCACCGCCTTCCTCATGGTGTTGTGGAAACGCCGGATGCCGTGGTGGGTCGGTGCCCTCGCCGGTCTCCTCATAGGCGCGTCGGCCGTCACGCGTACGCTGGGGCTCCCGTTCATCGCGTTGCTGTTGCTGGGCATGCTCGTCCGCCGCGCGGGCTGGCGCGCGATGGTCGCCGCGACCGTCGCGTTCGCGGCCCCGGTCGTCGGCTACATGTTCTGGTTCCAGTCGGTGTGGGGCGACTTCGCGACGTCGAAGGCGAGCGGCATCTTCCTCTACGGTCGCGTCGCGGAGTTCGCGGACTGCGCCGTCATCAAGCCCGACGCGCGGCTCGCGGCGCTGTGCCCCAAACACACCGACCCGCGCATCTCCGCGGCGTACTCGGTGATGTGGGCGCACGACTCGCCTTTCCGCGGGATGCCCGACGCGCAGACGAACAAGGAGAACAACGAACTGGCGAGCGAGTTCGCGCGCGAAGCGATCCTCGCGCAGCCCGGCGACTACATCCGCGTGGTCGTCAACGACACGCTTCGCTGCTTCAAATGGGAGCGCACGTTCTACCCGAACCCGTGGACCCAGCGCTCCTACGTCTTCCCCGTGGGCGAACGGTGGCCTGACTCCCAGCGGGTGCTGGCCGAGCAGTACACCGGGAACGACAGCGGCGAGAGCCGGGTCGTCCAGCCGTGGTCGGGCCGCATGCTGCGCTACCAGGCGCACATCTGGATGCCTGGAACGATCCTCGGAGCGATCTTCCTTGCCGCACTCGTCGTGCCGCTGTTCCGGATGCGCATCCCCGGCCGTCGACGGAACCGCCGCGCGCTGCTGGACTGGATCCAGGGGCCCATGATCCCGTGGGGCGTCGGACTCGGACTGCTCGTCGTCCCTGCCGCGACGGCGGATTTCGACTACCGGTACGTGCTGCCGGCCGTTCCGTTCGCGTGCCTCGCGCTCGGCCTCGCGCTCCTGACGCCGAAACGGTCAGAGGCGGCCATCGCGGAAGCTCGGCCGGCCGCCGCCGAGTCCGCCGAGCACGCTGGAGACGCCGAAGCCGCTGTGATCGGCGAGGCCGTCGAAACCATCGAGCCCGCCAAGACGGTCACGGCCGTTAAGTCCGACGCGACCACCAGCGCCACCGAACCCGCTGAAGAGGCGGACTTCGGCGAGACCGCCGAGCCCGCCGGAACGCCTGAAGCCGCCGACCACTGACGCACCTCGGAACTCAGCCGGGTGTCTTGACCTTTTCGCCGAGGAACAGGCCGCGGACGGCGCGTTCGGCGGCGCGGCCGTCGTCCCAGGGGCAGAAGCGCGCGCGGAAGTCGGCGCGGGCGGCGTGGGCGGGGTCGTCCCAGACCGCGCCGGAGGTGAAGGCGTCCGCCAGCTCGTCCTCGGTGCGGGTGACGACGCCGGGCGCGGTCGCGGGCAGGTCGAAGTAGACGCCGCGGGTCCGCCGGTACGCGTCGTAGTCGTCCACGTGGACGACGATCGGCCGGTCGAGGTTGGCGTAGTCGAACATGACGGACGAATAGTCCGTCAGCAGAACGTCGGAGGCGATGGCCAGGTCCTCGACCGAAGGGTGCCCCGACACGTCCACGACCTGGTCGTGGACCGGGCCGATCGAGTCCGCGAGGTCCTCGTCGCCGTAGAAGTAGTGCGCGCGCAGCAGGAGCACGACGTTCGGCCCCAGCCGCTCCACGAACCGGCCGATGTCGAACATCGGCCGGTAGCCGCGCTGGTACTCGCGATGCGTCGGCGCGTACAGGATCGCCGTCGCGCCCTCGGGCACGCCGAGTTCGGTCCGCAGCCGGGCGCGTTCGTCGTCGTCCGAGCGCACGAGCCGGTCGTTGCGCGGATACCCGATCTCCCACATCTCGTACTCGCAGGGGAAGACCCGCCGCCAGACCTCGCTGGAGAAGGGGTTGGAGGAGATGAGGTAGTCCCAGCGGTCCGAGCGGCGCATGAGCTTCCCGAAGTGCATGCCCTTGGCGCCGACGGGGTAGTCGCGCTGGTCGAGGCCCATCACCTTGAGCGGCGTCCCGTGCTGCGTCATGAGGTGGACCTGGCCGGGGCGCTTCACGATGTGCCCGGGGAAGTTCACGTTGTTGATGAAGTACTTGGCACGCGCGATGAGCCGGTAGTAGGCGGGCGACCCCGCGACGACGTGCTCCACACCGGGCGGCAGGCCGCCGCGCTCGCCCGCCGCGTCCGGCCGCACGACCCACACGCCGCGCACGTCGGGGGCGAGTTCCCGCGCCTTCTCATAGATTGCCGCGGGATTGCACGAGTAGCCGCGGTTCCAGTACGCCGCGTACACCGCGAGGTGCTCGTCCACGGGGCACCGCCGCCGCTCGACGCCGTAGTAGCCGAGCTTGAGCCGCCGCTTGACGCGCGTCGTCCGGCGGCCGACGCGGCGCGTCAGGTCGCGGTTGCGCGCCTCCCGGCGTCTGCGGGCGTCCGCGCGGTCGAGTGCGCGCCGGTAGGCGTCGTGGTCGCCCGCGGCCACCGCCGCGACCGCCGGGTCGTCGGCGGTGACGTGCCCCTCCGGGCGGTGGGACCGGTAGAACCGGGCGACCTTGGCGAAGAACGCGGGCCGGTCCTCGTCGGGCAGGCGGTCGCGCTTGCCGAGGATGACGAGCAGGTGCCAGAGCGCGCGGTCGAACATCAGCGCGCGGAACGGCTCGGTGGCGGGCGTCCGGTCCATGAACGCGAACACCCGCTCGTACTGCGCGAACACGTCGAAGTGGCGGCGGCCCGTGGTCCGCGTGATCGCGCCCCTGCGCCGCTGCCGGTACACGTAGCAGACCCGGTCGAGCAGGCTCACCCGCTCCGCCGCCATGAGGACGGGATACGTGACGTTGAGGTCTTCGTAGTAGCCGCCGCTGAACCGGAGCCCGAGTTCGAGCAGCAGTTCCCGCCGGATCGCCCGGTTCCAGGCGGTCATCATCAGTTCGAGCACGCTGGGGCGGTCGACGGGGGAGAAGACGTCCGGTGCCGGCGGCTCCCGGAACAGGCGGTTCATCTTGTTGCGTTCGAAACGCCCGGTCCAGTAGGACCGGGCGTAGTCGAACAGCAGCACGTCGGGCTCGGTCGCCGCGAGACGGGCCAGGATCGCCGGGACGGCGCCCTCGGTCGCGTAGTCGTCGCTGTCGAAGAACCAGAGGTAGTCGCCCCGGGCCAGCTCCAGCCCGACGTTGCGGGCTTCGCCGAGGCCGACGTTGTCGTCGAGGTGGACGACCCGCACCCGCCGGTCGCGCGCCGCGTACTCGTCGAGGATGGCCCCGCAGCCGTCCGGAGACGCGTCGTCCACGGCGATCAGTTCCAGTCCTTCGGCGTCCTGGACGAGCAAGGAGTCCAGGCACTGCCGAAGGTAGCCCTGAACGCCGTGGACGGGCACGACGACACTGAGGGTCGGAGCGGGAGAGCGGTCGAATTCCATGAGAACGCCAATCGGACGACATCGTCGGATGGATTCCGGGCGGCTTTCCGATGGACCCTCCCCGCGGGGGACCTGACGAGCGGGGTCGCGGTGGGGCTGTCAGCCGGTGCTGGCGACCGGCGTGCCCTCCTCGATCGGGAGTTGGGCGCGGGCGTCGGCGATGCGCCGGTCCAGCTTGGTCATCGACCGGCTGTAGTCCTTGGTGGAGAGCCAGAACTTGTAGATGATGATTAGCTCGAACGTCAGCATTCCGGCGGCCGACAGGGCGGTCACGGGGATGATCGCGCCCGGGACGGCGGCGGCGATCAGCGGGGCGACGATGAACACGCCCATCTGGAACTCGATGCCGCTGATCAGGTGCGGGCGGATGCGGCCGCGCAGCAGCGCGTTGCGGATGCGCGCGTACCAGGGGAAGCGCTTGTTGAAGCCCTGCTGGAGCGCGACGTTCGGGTTGTCGCCGACGACCTGCTCCTCCATGTCCGCCTCGGGGTCGGGCTGGAGCCCGGTCGACTGGAACGCGTCGTGGAGCGTGCCCGTGACGGGCTCCTCGCCGTTGCGCCGCCGGACGGCGAGTTCCAGCTCCGCCGCCTCCTCCTGCGCCATGCGCATCTTGCCGCGCATCTGGTTGCGGACCTTGTAGATCTCCAGCGCGTCCATGTACCGGAGCATGTCGAGGAACACGACGGCGACGGCGGCCCAGATGTAGGCGACATTGTCCGTCCGGGCGTACTGCCCGCCCATCAGGGCGCAGGCGCAGGCCAGGACGCGGACGCGGTCGAAGATGTAGTCGAGCCAGGCCCCGAAGATCGACCCGGTGCCCTTGAGCCGCGCGATCTTGCCGTCCATGCAGTCGAGCGTGAACGACAGGTGGTACAGCAGCGCGCCGATCAGCAGGTACGGCCAGGTCGCGACGGTGAAGCACGCGCCCGCGGCGAGGCCGAGGAGGAGCGCGCCGACGGTGAGCTGGTTCGGAGTGATCCGGGTGCGGTTGGCGGTGAAGCGGACCAGCCGGGCGGCGAGCGGATCGACCAGCATCACCGTCCACCACGCGTCACGCGCTTTATACGTTCGTTGCCGAACGTCATCGAGCGTGAAGTTCGCCATGAAAAGCTGTCCTTTCTCCGTGCCGAGAGGCATCCCCGGTCGCCGAGCGCGCGAACCTCAAGAATGTTCACGCTTCCCGGCATGCGGCGCCCACAGCCTGCGTGTGCGGGGGTTCTCGAAACGCCCTGTCGATGGTAACGGGTGACCGGATTCGGCCTTCGGCGTTGTCGCCGAGTTGTGACTAAAAGTGCCAACCGGTGCCAACCGGGCGAACCCGATGGGCGTCCGGTGCGGGCTGGCCGGGACGGCGGGACCGTTGGCACGGTCCCGCCCAGGTCAGGCGGGCGGGTACGGGCGTCCGCCGGGCGCGGACGGCAGCGAACCGGCCGGTTCGGGCGCTCCCGGCCCGGCCGGGACGTCCGGCGCGGAGCCCTCGGCCGGAGCGGCGTGCTTCGGCTGCCGGGTCGTCGTCAGCGCGGGCTTGCGCAGCCGGGTGAACGCCCAGGTCATCTTGGGTTCGAGCGCCCAGCTCATGCACTTCACGACCGGCTTGGAGCACAGGAACGTCCCTACGGCGGCCGCGCCGACGAGCACCGCGACCATGCCGGGGACCGTGTGCATCCAGTCGGACCCCCACCAGCCGGTGAACTGGAGCAGCCGTGTGACGAACCCGTGGAGCAGGTAGGCGTACAGCGTCGTCGCGCCGAGACCGGTGAACCATGTCCGCCGCTGCGGGACCAGCGTCAGGAACGCCGCGACGAGCAGCACCGCCGCCGCGAACATTGCGAGCCGCATCGCCGTGCCGGTCACGTTGTCGACGCCGAACGAGCTGTTCGGGCTCTTCCAGTAGACCCACGAATGGGCCATGTGGTCCTTGGCGACCCACGCGACCGCGAGCCCGCAGACCATCACGACGATTCCGATGGCCCGCGCCTGCGGTTTCTTCAGCATCTCGAAGTGGTCGGGCTTCAGCATCAGGCCGAGCACGTAGAACGGCAGGAGCCCGATCACGCGGTGGATGTCGAAGGTGCTGCCGAGGTGGCTCATGTACGACAGCAGCGAGAACACCAGCGCCACGGCGAGCGGCCACCGGATCTGCTGCCAGACCGGCGTGGACAGCCGCCAGAAGAACAGCGCGCACAGGAACCACGTCAGGAAGTACGGGTCGAGGAGGCTGATCTCCAGGTGGTGGCGGCCCGCCAGCCAGTCGTACAGCGAGTACGCCGTCTCGAAGACGACGTAGGGGATTCCGACGTTGGTGATGAGCTTGCGGGCCTTGCCGCCCGCGAACGTCCAGTTCCGCGAGAAGTAGCCGGTGATCACGATGAACAGCGGCATGTGGAACATGTAGATGAAGATGTAGAGGCCCTTGGCCACCGGCACGTCGAGCAGGTTGGCCAGGGAGTGCCCCATCACGACCAGCAGGATCGCCAGGAACTTCGCGTTGTCGAAGAACGGGTCCCGCTGCTTGCGGGGCCGGGGGGCGGTCGGCGCGCCGCCGTCCCTCGCCCGCTGCGCCGCGTCCGGACCGCCGCCCTCGCCCGGCCCCGGCGGGGCGTGCGCCCCGGTCGCGGCGGGGACCGCGGCATCCGGCGTCTCGCCGGGCCACGGGCGTCTGGGCTGCGGGGTGGCCGATGGCCTGGTGTCGTACGTCATGGGCTGTGGAGCCGGCTCCTCATCGGTACGTTCCGGCCGTCACCGCCGCACCGTCCCGTCTTCGGGCCGGCCGCGGGTCAGGCGCCCTTGCAGATGTCGTCGCTCGCCTTGACCTCGTCCCGCTGCTCGGGAATCCCGCCCCCGGCGCCCTTCAGACCGCCCCAGTCGCGGCCGATGATCAGGCCGACCGACCCGGCGGCGGCGGACGGGAGCGCCTTCGGCGCGGGCGCGTTCTGGATCTGGGCGGCGAGGGTCTGGGCCTGCTCTTCCGCCCCAGCACCGTACACGACCTTGGTCGTCGCCGTGCTGGAAGCGTTGCCCGTGCCGCTGATCTGGAAGCCCTTGGTCCGCAGGTCGGAGGCGACGCGGTTGGCCTGACGCGGCGTCCCGCTGCCGTTGTAGACCCGCACCGTCACCTGGCTCGGCGGGACCTTCGTGGCCTTGGGCTTGGCCTCGGACGGGACGGTCTTGTCGTTGCGGACGGCGGAGAAGAAGTCCTGGGCGCCCGACGACAGGATGACGCGGTTGGTGTCGGCGGGGTCCGGGCCGGACGGCACGGTGACGAACCGCAGCTTGCCCGACGACAGGCCGGACATGCTCTGCGCGAGCTGCATCATCGTGCCCTCCTTCAACTCGTCGTCCACCACGAGACTCTTGGTGGCGGCGTTGATGAGGGGGACGAGCTTCGTCGGGTTGCTCAGCGTCCCGGCGCTCAAAACCTTGTTGGCCAGCGCGCCGATGAACTTCTGCTGGCGCTTGATGCGCTGCGTGTCGGAGCCGTCGCCGAGGCCGTGCCGGGCGCGGACGTACGCGAGCGCCGTCTCACCGGAGATCTTGTGCGTGCCGGCGGACAGGTGGAGCTTGGAGTCCTTGTCGTTCACCGCGTTCGGCAGGCAGACCGGGACGCCGCCGACGGCCTTGGTGATCGTCTTGACGCCGGTGAAGTCGACCTGGACGAAGTGGTCGATCTTGATCTGCGTGAGGGCTTCGATCGTCTTGATCACGCAGGGCGCGCCGCCGTTGGTGAACGAGGAGTTCATCATGGCCCGGCTCACCGCGGGAGTCTTCTGCCCGTTCCGGCCCGTGCAGGACGGGATGGGGATGAGGAGGTCGCGCGGGAAGCTGATCCCGATGGCCTGCTTCCCGCCGGGGGAGAGGTGCATCAGGATCATCGTGTCCGAGCGCGGCGGCTCGTCCTTCATGCGCCTGCCGTACTTGGCGTTCTTCCCCGAGCGCGTGTCCGACCCGAGGACGAGGATGTTCATCGCGTTGTTGAGCTTCTTCGGCCGGTTGGGGCCGATGGCAGCGTTGACGTCCTCGTGCGCGATGTTGCCCAGCGCGTGGCGGTAGATGCCGTAGGTGGTGAGGGCACCCGCCACGGTGACCACCGAGAGGCCGACGGAGATCCAACCGAGGACGCGCCAGCCACGTCGACGAGTCGCCGGTTCGGGATCGGCGTCGTCGACGTACTCCATGTACATCGGGTTGTTGTTCATCGGCTCCGAGTGGGACGGGATCGCGTCTGAGCGTAGGTCAGGCGAGCCGGTGGACGGACCCGGACGCGTCATTGGGTTCGGGCACACCGGCCATCGCTGTCACATGTTCGAGGGTCAGGCGACGATCTAGGGCCGCTTTGTCAAAGTTTCGTTGGATTATGACGGAAGCTCCTGAGACTAGTGGAGCAAGGAGACTCGCCAGTAGACCCTCGAGTGTGGCGAAGGACATGGCAACGAGGAGCCTGTCCTGCGAGTCCAGGCCCCATTTGTCGACGGTTCGGGCCGCTTCGGCCACCAGCTCGCCCGCTGTCAGTGTGACCTTTGTCACAGTCAACGCCGAGGTCTGCGGGCCAACGCCCGGCGGCGGCGTGAAACGGTCGCCGTGTGCGCGCACCTCCACCGCGTAGTCGGTGACGCCGGGCGGCGCCGCGGCCAGCGGGCCGCCGAGCGCGTGCAGCGACAGACCGACCAACTCGTCGGCGGCCGACCCGAGCGGGCCGTCCGCGACGTCCGCGAGCACCTCTTCCGCCGCCGCGAGGATGAACGGCGCGTCCGGCGGGTCGCCCGCGACCCCGTCCGCCGGATCGACCACGCGCACGGCGACGCCCGCGGACCAACACGCCATCAACCACACTGCGGACTGCCAGTGCGGCGGAAGCACCAACACCGCGTGCTCGATCCCGCCCGGCCCCGCGCCGAGCTCGTCCACCAGCAGGTTCGCGGTCTTGGCGACCCAGTTGTCGAACGTGCGGGCCGACAGCTCCACCCGCTCGCCGGAGGCGTCGTCGTAGAAGGTCACCAGCGGCCGGGACGGGTCGTCGGCGACCCGCCGCCGGAGCAGCTCGGCGGGCGTGCGCGGCTCCGGTCCTCGTGCGTCGGTCATGGGCCGAGCGTAGAGGCACGCGCGGCCCGATCCGATGATCTCCCGACGCTTGCGGCACGTCACCAGCGGTGAATACGATCAGGCACCCGATCGACGGACCGCGCTCCCGGACGGCGCGCGGCGGCCCGTGGCGGCCCCGCCCGCGGCCGACGGAACGCCCAGCGGAGGCACATGTGAGCGCGGGCCGGCTGCTCGCGCGGCTCACGGTGATCCCGGCGCTGCTGGTCATGGCGTGGCTCGTCGTCACCCTGCCGCTGCTGTTCGGCGGCGTGCTCCGTCCCGGACCGGCGATCGTGATCTTCGTCCCGGTCGCGGCGGCGCTGCTGTGGGCGGGTTTGCGCCGGTCTCCCGCCGACGACCCGGTCCGAGTGCCCTGGTGGTCGACCGTCGGCGTCGTCGTCGTCGCCTTGGCGTTCCTGGTCCTGCAGGCGCTGATGTGCTCCGAGCAGATCATCGTCCGCCGCGATCCGGCTTCCTACGTCCAGTTCGCGACGTGGCTCACCGACCACGGTTCGCTGCCCATTCCGCAGATGCGGCAGGCGTTCGGCGGCGGAGATCCGGTCCTCACCTACGACAGCCCCGCCTTCTACGCGGACGGCGGCTCGATCGTCCCGCAGTTCATGGCGGGGCTGCCGCTCGTGCTGACGCTCGGCGGCTGGCTCGGCGGCACCCACGGGATGGTCCTGATGGCGCCGCTGCTCGGCGCGGGCGCCGTGCTCGCGTTCGGCGGCGTCGTGGCGCGGTTCGCCGGGCCGCGCTGGGCACCGGCGGGCGCGCTGATGCTCGCGCTGACGACGCCGATGATCTGGGGTTCGCGCTCCACGCTGAGCGAACTCCCCGCGCTCGTCCTTCTCCTTGGCGGGCTGGCGATGCTGGACGACGCCGCGCTGAGCCGACCGCGCGTGCGCGCGTTCCTGGCGGGGCTCGCTTTCGGGTTGATCGTTCTGGTTCGTATCGACGCGCTGCGGGACGTCTTCCCCCTCGTCGTGATCGCGGGCCTGCTCATCGGCCTCGCTCCCCGGCGGCGCCGGCGTGACCGGCGAGGTCTGCCCGCGAACCTCGCCGAGCCCGGCGCGGACTCCGCGCGCGAGCGGCCCGTCACCCGGATGGGCTGGCCGCTGGCGGCCGGGCTTCTCGTCGGTGCCGGTGCGGGGCTCGGGGAGGGTTTCCGGTTCTCCCGGCCCTACCTCCGCTATCTCCACGCTTCGCTCGACCCGCTGCTGATGATGACCGCCGCGCTGGTCGTCGCGACGGCGTTGATGGCGGTCGCGCTGCGCGTTCCGGCGACCGGGGAACGGTTGCGGCGGCTCGGCCGGGCGGTCGCGGGCGGTCCGGTGCCCGGCCTCGGCGCGGTGCTGACGCTGCTCGTCATGACGGCGTTCGCGGTGCGGCCGCTCGTCCAGACCGTCCGGCGCGTCCCGAAGTCCGAGGACGACCGCCTCAACGCGCAGTTCATCGAGCAGGTGCAGCGCTTCACCCACCTGCCGGTCGACGGAGCCCGCCAGTACTCGGAACTGTCGCTCTACTGGGTGATCTGGTACGTCGGCATCCCGGTGGTGCTGCTCGCGTCGTTCGGCGCGGCGCTGCTCGTGCGGCGGCTGCTGCGCGGCGGGGATCTGCGCTGGTTCCCCCCGCTCGCCGTCATCGGCTGGACGACCGTCACCACGCTCTACCGTCCCGCGATCACGCCGGACCACCCGTGGGCCGCGCGGCGGCTGCTCGGCGTCGTCATCCCCGGCATGATCCTGCTCGCGCTGTGGGCGGCGTCCTGGGCGATGCGGCGCGTCCGGCGCGCGGGCTACGGACCCGTCGCCGTCCGGTGCGCGGCCGTCGCGGTGGCGCTGCTGCTCTTCCTCCCGATCCCGCTCTCGTCCCACGGCGTCCTCACCGAACGGACCGAGCAGCACGAGATCGGTGCCGTGCGCGGCATGTGCAGCGGCATCGGCGGCGCCGGACGGTCCGTGCTCGTCGTGGACCACGCGACCTCGGATCGCCTCCTTCAGGTCATCCGCGGGATGTGCGGTCTGCCCGCGGCCCGCGTCAACGACCATGCGGGCACGGCCGACGTCCGGCGCGTCGTCGGGAAGATCTACGCGGTGGGGCGGCGGCCGGTGGTCCTCGGCGCGCAGGCCGGCCAGGTCTCGCCGTACGGCCAGGCGGTCCAGGTGATGCGGCTGCGGACCCGGCAGGACGAACGCACGTTGACCTCGCCGCCGGACTCCACCTGGGGCCTGACGTCCGACGTGTGGATCGCCGAGCCGCCGCGCCCGTAAGGTCGCGTTCGCACCCGCTCTCCCACGTGCCATCGGACAGACCCTCAACTGCGCCGACGCGCGGGCGAAGCGCGGCGCGGTCGGCCCGCGGCGGCGTCATCCGGAGCGGAGGACCGGTATTCTCGCGCTGCGTGAGCACCGAATCCGCCACCGAGACCGCACCCGTGTCCGTCCCGGCGCCCGAGGCCGAGGCCGTCCCGGCGAGCCTGCCGCAGGACCGGACGGAGCCCGTGTCCGGCGACTCGGGCGTCCATGTCACGATCGTGCTGCCCTGCTACAACGAGCAGGACCACGTCATCGCCGAGATCGAGCGCATCTGCGCCGCGATGGACGCCAGCGGAAAGTCCTACGAGCTGCTCGCCGTGGACGACCGCTCCACCGACGACACGCTCGCCCGGCTCCGCGAGGCCGCGCCGCGCTTCCCCACCATGCGGATCATGGCGTTCCAGCACAACAGCGGTTCGGGCACGGTCCGGCGGATCGGCAGCCAGCAGGCGCGCGGCGACATCGTCGTGTGGACCGACGCGGACATGTCCTACCCGAACGAGCGCATCCCCGAGCTGGTCGAGATCCTCGACACCGACCCGTCGGTGGACCAGGTCGTCGGCGCGCGCCGCACCGAGGAAGGCACGCACAAGCTCCTGCGCGTGCCCGCCAAGTGGTTCATCCGCAAGACCGCGGAGCGGCTCACCAACACCAAGATCCCGGACCTGAACTCGGGCCTGCGCGCCTTCCGCCGGTCGGTGGCGCTGCCCTACCTGCGGCTGCTGCCGCCCGGGTTCTCCTGCGTCACGACGATCACCATCGCGTTCCTGTCCAACCAGCACCCGGTGCGGTACGTCCCGATCGACTACGCCAAGCGGGCGGGCAAGTCGAAATTCCACTTCACCAAGGACGCGTACCGCTACATCCTCCAGGTGCTGCGGATGGTGATGTACTTCAACCCGCTCAAGGTGCTGATGCCGCTGGCGCTGTGGCTGCTGGTCATCGGCATCGTCAAGGGCGTGTACGACATGGTCGCCCACTTCGGCTACTTCGCGAACAACACGATCATGATCTTCGTGACGGGGCTGATCATCGCCTCGCTGGCACTGCTGGCGGACCTGATCGTCCGATCACGCGGCGACGTCTAGATGCGGGTCGCGATCGTCGGACCGGCGTTCCCGTACAAAGGCGGCGGCGCGCAGCACACGACCGAGCTGGCGCACCGGCTCGCGGCGGCCGGGCACGACGTCGCCGTCGAGTCGTGGCGGGCGCAGTACCCGAAATTCCTGTACCCGGGCCAGCAGACCATCGACGACCCCGAGGGCGAGCCCTTCCCCGCGACCCGGCACGCGCTGGACTGGCGGCGGCCGGACGGCTGGTGGCGCACGGGGCGTTCGCTGCGGTCCGCCGACTTGGTCGTATTCGCGGTGCTGAGTCCGGTGCAAGTGCCGTCCTACTTGGGGATTCTCGCCGGAGTCGGGCGAGGAACGCGGACTGTGGCGCTGTGCCACAACGTTCTGCCGCACGAGCGCAAGCCCTACGACCGGCCGCTGATGCGCGCGCTGCTGCGGCGCGTGGACGGCGTGCTCGTCCACTCGGCGGAACAGGCCGAGCTGGCCCGGACGCTGACGTCTCGGCCCGTGCGGGTCGCGGAGATGCCCGCGCACCTTCCGGTCGCTCCGGCCGGTGAGATTCCCCCGGTCGGTGAGGTGCGGCGTCGCCTCCTTTTCTTCGGCATCGTCCGGCCGTACAAGGGCCTGGACGTGCTGCTGCGCGCGCTCGCCGACGGCCCCGCCGACGTCGGGCTGACCGTTGCCGGCGAGTTCTGGGGCGGCGTGGACGAGACGCAGGCGCTGATCGGCGACCTGGGTCTCACCGGGCGGGTGGATCTGCGGCCCGGATACGTCCCGGCGGCGGAGGTGCCCGAGCTGTTCGCGGCCGCCGACGCGCTGGTCCTGCCCTACCGTTCGGCGACGGCGTCGCAGAACGTGTGGATGGCCCACGAGCACGGCGTCCCGGTGATCGCGACGCGGGTCGGCGGCTTCCCCGACCAGGTCCGCGACGGGGTGGACGGGCTGCTCTGCGAGCCCGGCGACGCGGCGGGGCTGGCGAAGGCGATCGAGCGGTTCTACGCGCCCGGTGAGGCCGAGCGCCTGCGCGCGGGCATCGAACGCGTGGACCACGGTCCGCGCTGGGACGCCTACATCGACGTTCTGACCGGGGAGTGACCGCCGTCACTCCTTGGCGGGCGGCCCGGTGACGAGTTCCCGCGCGTCGTCGGCGTCCCCGTCCGCTGGAGCGACGACGCGTCCGCGCCCCGCGAGGACTCCCGCGCCCGCGTAGAGCAGGTCCGCGATCGTCAGCACGACGCGCGAGGAGATCGCGACGACGAGGGGCGCGCCCGCCGGAAGCACCGGCGACAGCACTGCGGTCAAAACCGCCTCGCGCGCACCGAGCCCGCCCGGCGCGATGAACACCAGCAGCCCGGCGACGAACGCGAGCGCGTACGAGCCCACCGCGAGCGGAACCAGCCGGAGACCGCCGCCGCCGACCGACTGGCACAGCAGCCACAGGTGGCCGCCGAACAGCAGCCAGCCGACGATCGTCCAGCCGGCGGCGCGCGACATGGCCCCGAACGACACGGCGTGCTCGAGCGGCGACTGCCGAGCGAACCGCAGCACCGTGTTCAGCGCCCAGGTCACGAACTTGGGATGCAGGGCGGCGAGCAGGACCGGCGCGAACGGGAACATCCACCAGTACTCGCGCCGCGCCGCCGCCGACGTCAGCGGCAGCGTCGCCGCCGCGACCGCGAGACCGCACGCCGTGGTGGTCGCAACGGCCAGCACGGACGCGCTGAAGCTGCGAGCGCGCGGCACGTGGTGCTCGCGCGAAAGCTCCACCTGCGTCAGGACGACCCACACCATGCCGGGCACGTACTTGCCGAGCCCCGAGATCGCCGAGATGCGGAACGCGGCCTTCAACGGCAGCGGCGAGCCGAGTCCGCTCATGAAGGCGCGCCAGCCGAGCGTCCACGCGAACAGCCCCGCGACGCCGAAGACGAGCGCGCCGACCAGCGTGTACCAGGACATCTGCCGGAACGCGCGGACGGTGTCGTCCCACTGGGAGGCGACGCTGTAGGCGCAGAACCCGAGCGCGAGCAGCACGAGCAGCACGCGCAGCGCCCGCAGGACGGCGGCCTTGGACGTCACCGGTCACCCTTCTCGTGGTCGCGGACCCTCGGCACGGGGCTCCGCACGGCCGCGCCCCGGAACGGAAGGCCCGGCGCGGCGTCGAGGTTCCCGGGGAACCCCACCCGCCCAAGCGTAGGCGACCGGGCACGCCGCCATGATTGGGTGCCGCGTGCGCCCCGGGCGCTCGGTAGGGTGGCGCGGGTGAAACTCTCGGATGTCGTGGCCTTCATGGGGCATCAGGTGCATGTCTGCCGGTACCGCGAGGCCGGGACGCTGCTGGACTGGATGGGCCGCGACCTGCGCGGGCACCGCGTCCTGGACGTCGCCGGCGGCGACGGCTACTGGGCGGGCCTGACGCGCAAGCGCGGCGCCGAGGCGGTCTCGATCGACCTGGCGCGCGCCAAGATGGTCTACGGGGCTACCCTCGCCCACGCGCCCGCGCTGATCGAGTGCGACGCGCTGCGGCTGCCGTTCGCCGACGCGTCGTTCGACGCGATCCTGTCGGTCTGCGCGATCGAGCACTTCGACGACGGCGGCAAGTCTCTCGACGAGATGGCGCGCGTCCTCAAGCCGGGTGGGCAGATCTTCATGTCGGCGGACGTGCTGAGCCGCGCCGACGCCTGGCCGAAGCTCCGCGACGCGCACAAGGCGAAGTACCACGTCCAGCACACCTACACGCACGAGTCGCTGCGCGCGCTGCTGGACGAGCGGGGCCTCGACCTGGTCCGGCACTCGTACCAGTTCCGCACGGCCGCCGCCGAGCGCCTGTACCTGTCGCTGTCCACCTACGGCGGCAAGATCGGCTTCAACGCCGCCGCACCGCTGGCCCCGCTCGTCGCGCTCGCCGACCGCAGCGCGCCGAACGAGCGCGGGAGCATCGTGCTGCTCCAGGTGCGCAAGCGCTGACCTCGCGCTTCCCCTCCGTGATCTTCGCGGGGACCGCGCAGTAGGCTCGCCCGAACGCCGTGGGAGCCGGACGCCCGTCCGGCCGGTCGAGGGAGGAGCCCAGTGGAAGCGATCCTGTTGGTCGGGGGGCGGGGCACGCGGTTGCGCCCGTTGACGATCTCCACGCCCAAGCCGCTGCTGCCCACGGCGGGCGTTGCTTTCCTGGCCCACCAGCTCGCGCGCGCGAGCGCCCTCGGCGTCACGCGGATCGTGTTCGCGACCTCCTACCGCGCCGAGATGTTCGAGGCCGCCTTCGGCTCGCACGCCTACGGCGTCGAGCTCTGCTACGTGAGCGAGCGCCAGCCGCTCGGCACCGGCGGCGCGATCCGCAACGCGGCGACGGCTCTGGAGTCCGGTCCGGCGGACCCGGTGCTCATCCTCAACGGCGACATCCTGTCCGGCCACGATGTGAAAGCGCAGGTCGAGCTGCACACGTCGGCGGACGCGGCCGTCACACTGCACCTCACCGAGGTCGAGGACCCATCGCGGTTCGGGGTCGTCCCCACCGACGCGGACGGCCGGGTGACGGCGTTCCTGGAGAAGACGGCGCGGCCGCTGACGAACCAGGTCAACGCGGGCTGCTACGTGTTCCGCCGCGCGGCGATCGACACGATCGAGGAAGGCGAGGTCGTGTCGGTGGAACGGGAGACGTTCCCCTCGCTGATCGCGTCCGGCGCGACGGTGATGGGATACGTCGAGTCGGCTTACTGGCTGGACGTCGGCACGCCCGAGGCTTTCGTGCAGGGCTCGCGTGATCTCGTACTCGGTCGGCTCGCGTCCCCGGCGATGCCGGGGCGGCCCGGGCAACGGCTCGTCCTCGACCGCGCCGTAGTGGCGCCGGGCGCGGTCGTGCGCGGCGGCACCACCGTGGGGCGCGGCGCTGTGATCGAGGCGGGCGCGACCGTCATCGGCAGCGTGCTGCTGGACGACGCGTTCGTGGCCGAGGGAGCGACGGTCCGCGATTCGGTCCTGAGCCGGGGGGCGCGGGTCGGCCCCGGCGCGACCCTGGACGGCGTCATCCTCGGTGACGCGGCGGTCGTGGGGCCGGGCAACGAGCTGCGGGACGGCCTGCGGCTCTGGCCGGGCATCGAGCTTCCGGCGACGGCAGTCCGCTTCTCCACCGACGCCTGACGGGCCTTCGGCGCAGGCTGTCCAAGTCTTGGTCAACGCATAGAGTGCGGCGGTGGCCGAGACCGTGGAGCGCGAGTGGCGTCCGCCGTGGCCCGTCAATGTGGCGCGCGTCCTCGCACCGCATCGGCGCGGGCACGGCGACCCGGCGTTCCGTGTGGACGAGGCCGGCGGCGTCTGGCGCGCGTCGTTCACTCCGGACGGGCCCGGCACGCTGCGGGTCGTCGCAGTAGGCGGGACCGTGCGCGCGACGGCCTTCGGGCCGGGTGCGGCCTGGCTGCTGGAGAACGTCCCGGACCTGCTCGGTGCCCGCGACACGACCGACGGGTTCAAGCCAGTTCACTCCGCGCTCCGCACCGCTGTCGGCCGGACGCCCGGGTTCCGGATCGGCCGGACGAACCGGGTCTTCGAAGCGCTGGCCCCGGCCGTCCTGGAACAGAAGGTCCTCGGGCTGGAGGCGTTCCGCGCCTGGCGCTACCTGCTGCGCCGGTTCGGTACGCCCGCGCCCGGCGCGCCCGCCATGCGCGTTCCGCCGCCGCCGCACGTGTGGGCGCGGATTCCGTCCTGGGAGTGGCACCGGTCGGGCGCGGAGGCGATCCGCGCGCAGACGATCATCGGTGCCGCGCGGGTGGCGGCGCGGCTGGAGGAGGACCCCGCCGAGGACAGGCTGCGGTCGCTGCCGGGGATCGGGGTGTGGACGGCCGCCGAGATCCGCCAGCGCGCGGTCGGCGACGCGGACGCGGTGTCGGTCGGCGACTACAACCTGCCCGGCCTCGTCGGATGGGCGCTGGCGGGGCGGAAGGTGGACGACGCGGGGATGCTGGAACTCCTGGAGCCGTACGCGGGGCACCGGCACCGCGTCACGAGGCTGCTGGAATTCTCCGGTCTTCGTCCTCCTCGGCGGGGGCCTCGGCTCGCGGTGCGCGACTACCGCTCCTTCTGACGAGGATGCGGGGCGGCGGCCCGAACCGGGGCCCGCGTCGCTCGCCGGTCGTCCAGTCGTGGCCGTCGCGGGAGTCCGCGCCGAAGAAGACGCCGAGCGCTCCGAACGCGGCGAGTGTGAGGAACAGGGCGAGCAGGGAGTACATGGGGGACCGTCCTTCGACGAACGTGGAGGGCCTGGCCGGGCCCCGGGGGACGCTCCCGCGCGGGATGTACTGCAAGTCTGCGCTCGGACGAACGTTCAGGTCCAGCGATGATTTCTGTAGTGTTCGTGTAAGGACTCCTTCACCGTCCCAGCGTGCCAGTGGTCGCCCGCCGTGGAAGGATCTCGTCGCATGCTGGATCTCGGTCGGCTCCGCGTGCTGCGCGAGCTGAAGCGGCGCGGCACGGCGGGCGCGGTGGCCGAGGCGCTCGGCTACAGCCCGTCGGCGGTCTCCCAGCAGCTCGCGCAACTCCAGCGGGAGGTCGGCGTTCCGCTGGTCGAGCGGGCCGGTCGGCGGCTGCGCCTCACTGAAGCGGGCGAAGTGCTCGCGGAACGGGCCGGGGCGCTCCTCGCGGACGCGGAGCGCGCCGAAGAGGCGGCGCTCGCCGCCAGCGGCCAGGTCGTCGGGACGGTCCGCGTCGTCGGGTTCCAGACGGCGCTGCTGAACGTCGTCGTTCCCGCGCTGCCAGGACTCGCGGCCGCCTATCCCGACCTGCGGGTCGACGTCCGCGACGCGGAGGACGACGCGATCCTCGACGCGCTCGCCGCCCACGAGATCGACGTCGTGCTGTCCGACGAGCATCCCAACCTGCCCCGGCCGGACCGCCCCGGCCTGGCGTCGGAAGTGCTCGTCACCGAGCCGATGCGCGTCGTGCTCCCGGCCGGGCACCGGCTCGCGCGCGGACCGGGGCCGGTCCGCCTCGCCGACCTGGCAGCGGAGCGGTGGGCGTCGCCCTACGCGAGCACCAACCACGCGGCGCAGATCGAGCGGGCCTGCGTCGAACTCGCCGGGTACCGGCCGGACGTCCGGCACCGTTCCAACGACCTGCGCGTCATCTTCGCGCTCATCGCGTCGGCGGGCGCGGTGGGGATCGTGCCGCACCTCGCGGGCGCGGAGAACGAACCGGGCGTCGTTGCTCGTGAAATCGCGGGCGCTCCGCTGCACCGCACGATGGAGCTGTGGCGACGCGCGGGAGCGGACGTCCGGCCGTCGGTGCGGGCGGTGCTGGACGCGGTCCGCGCCGCTGCCGACGCGCTGGTCGCCGCGCGGCCCGGCCTCGTCCGGGGACGCCCGCCCGCCGCCGGGGAATAGAACGGGACTCCCGGCCGCTGCCAAGGACGAAGCGGGCACCCCGCCGCTCCCGGAATTATGACGATTGGCATAGAGTGCCCCGCATGGACGCCATGAGGACGCCGACCGATCACCGCGCGCGCCGGGGGGCGCGGCGATGACGGGCGTGACCGAGTCCGCGCTGCGCAGGGCGCTCGCCCGCGCGCGCGACGGCAAGACACTCGACCGATCCGAGGCCGCCACCCTGCTGCACGCCCGCGGCGCGCAGCTCGACGACCTGCTCACCTACGCCTCCCGCACCCGCGACGCGGGCCTGGCCGCCGCCGGGCGGCCGGGAATCGTCACCTACAGCCGCAAGGTCTTCATTCCCCTGACCCGGCTGTGCCGTGACCGCTGCGGCTACTGCACGTTCGCGACCGTCCCGCACAAACTCGACTCCCCGTACCTCAGCCCCGACGAGGTCCTGGAGATCGCCCGGCAGGGTGCGGCGCTCGGCTGCAAGGAAGCGCTCTTCACCCTCGGCGACCGGCCCGAAGCACGCTGGAAGCAGGCCCGCGAGTGGCTGGACGCGCACGGCTACGACGACACGCTCTCCTACGTCCGCGCGATGGCGATCCGGGTCCTCGAAGAGACGGGCCTTCTCCCGCATCTCAACCCGGGCGTGCTGACCTGGCGGGACTTCCAGCGCCTCAAGCCCGTCGCGCCGTCGATGGGCATGATGCTGGAGACGACCGCGACGCGGCTGTTCACCGAGCGGGGCGGCCCGCACTTCGGGTCGCCGGACAAGGACCCGGCCGTCCGGCTCCGCGTCCTGGAGGACGCGGGCCGCACGAACGTCCCGTTCACGACCGGCATCCTGATCGGGATCGGGGAGACCGTCGACGAACGCGCCGACGCGATCTTCGAGATCCGCCGGACGATGCGGGAGTACGGGGCGATCCAGGAGGTCATCGTCCAGAACTTCCGCGCCAAGCCCGACACCAAGATGCGGGACACCCCGGACGCGGAACTGGCCGAGCTGGCCGCGACGATCGCCGTCACGCGGCTCATCCTCGGACCGAAGGCGCGCATCCAGGCGCCGCCGAACCTGGTGTCCGACGAGTACGCGCTGATGCTCCGCGCGGGCATCGACGACTGGGGCGGCGTCTCGCCGCTCACGCCCGACCACGTCAACCCGGAGCGGCCGTGGCCGCAGATCGACGAGCTGGCGGAGCGCACGGCCGCCGCCGGATTCGAGCTGCGCGAACGCCTGACGATCTACCCGGAGTACGTCCGGCGCGGCGAGCCGTGGCTCGACCCGCGCGTCGCCGGGCACGTCGCGGCGCTCGCCGATCCCGCGACCGGCCTGGCCCGCGAGGGCGCGATTCCCGAGGGCCGCCCGTGGCAGGAGCCGGACGGCGGGTTCACCGCGTCCGGCCGGACCGACCTGCACGTCGAGATCGACACCACCGGCCGGACGTCCGACCGCCGCGACGACTTCGACGAGGTCTACGGCGATTGGAACGCGCTACGCGAGCGGATGAACGCACCGCACCGCTTCGACGCCGACATCAGCGCCGCACTAGCGCACGCCGAACGCGACCCCGCCGGGATCTCCGACGACGAGGCCCTGGCGCTGCTGCACGCCGAAGGCCCCGAGCTCGACGCGCTCACCCGCATCGCCGACGACCTGCGCCGCGACGCGGTCGGCGACGACGTGACCTACGTCGTCACCCGGAACATCAACTTCACCAACGTCTGCTACACCGGCTGCCGGTTCTGCGCGTTCGCGCAGCGCCGCACCGACGCCGACGCGTACACGCTGTCGCTGTCGCAGGTCGGAGACCGCGTGGACGAGGCATGGGCGGCCGGGGCGACCGAGATCTGCATGCAGGGCGGCATCCACCCCGACCTGCCCGGCACCGCCTACTTCGACCTCGCCCGCGAGGTCAAGCGCCGCGCCCCCGGCATCCACCTCCACTCCTACAGCCCGATGGAGGTCGTCAACGGGGTGAGCCGGACGGACATGTCCGTCCGGGAGTGGCTGCAGGAGGCGAAGGCGGCCGGGGTCGACTCGCTGCCCGGCACCGCGGCCGAGATCCTCGACGACGACGTCCGATGGGTGCTCACCAAGGGCAAGCTGCCCGCCGACCAGTGGGTCGAGGTCGTCACCACGGCTCACGAGCTGGGCATTCCGACCACCTCCACGATGATGTACGGGCACGTCGACACCCCGTCGCACTGGGTCGCGCACATCAGGCTCCTGCGCTCGATCCAGGAGCGGACGGGCGGGTTCACCGAGTTCGTCCTACTGCCCTTCGTCCACAACAACGCGCCGATCTACCTGGCCGGCCTCGCGCGCCCGGGACCGACCGCGCGCGAGAACGTCGCCGTCCACGCCCTCGCGCGCATCCTGCTGCACGGCGCGATCCCGAACATCCAGACGTCCTGGGTGAAGCTCGGCGACGAACTCTGCACCCGCGTCCTGCGCGGCGGCGTCAACGACCTCGGCGGCACGCTGATGGAGGAGACGATCAGCCGGATGGCGGGTTCGGAGAACGGCTCGTTCAAGCCGATCAGCGAACTGGAGGCCATCGCCGCCGCGGCGGGACGTCCCGCCCGGCAGCGCACGACGCTGTACGGCGAGGTCCCCGCCGAGCGGCTGGAGGCGGCCCGCCGTACCGACGGCATCGGCCACTTCGGCGGTGGGAGCCTGCGTTCCCTGCCGCTGACGGCCGTCTGAGGACCGATGACCGTGCGCGGCTGAACCGCGTCACCGCCGCACCGTCGTCCAGCGCTCAGCGGACGACGGTGCGGCACCCCGCCGCCAGGCTGTCCTCGGGGCGTTCACCGCTTCCTGCCACCGGGCCGCTTTCGCGGCGAACCCCGCTTGCCCTTGTTCGTCTTGCCCTGCCTCCCGAGGCCCTTGGACGAGCCGTTGTCGCGTAGCGGTCCCGCGCTCGCAGCCGTCAGAGCCGGGACGGGCGGCCGTGCGGCGATCGGGGGCACGCCCGGTGCGACGGCCTCCGATGTCACCACGGCGGACGCGTCGTCCGCCGCCGCCTCATCCTGAAGCCCCGCCGACTCGGCCGGGACGCGGACGCAGTCGATCTCGAACATCGCGGAGCTGTCGGCGGAACCGTCGCTCTCCAGGATGTGGACGACCCGTTCCGCAGGGAACCGCAACGTCCACACAACGCGGCCGGTCCGCATCACTTCCCGGACCTCGACCACCCCGGAGCCCGCCGTCACCTCCAGACGGCGTCCGGCGCGGGTCGTGGTGATCACGTAACGGTGCAGGCCCTTGGCTCCCCAGTCGGCCAGCACCTCGACGCTGTCGCCTCGCATGGCTTCTTCCCTTCGGTCGATCGGACGGAGTCCATGAGAACCTGTGCCGGAGCCCTGCCGCATCCTGAGCTCCAACCTGTGGATAACTCGAATTTCCGCAGGTCAGATGGCTGACAAGGGATGGCTCACGGAAGGCTGGGCATCGGCTTGTCGATCAGATGAGGCGGGACGAAGAAACCGGATCGAGCGTCGTGCGCGGCGGTAACCCGTCAGCTACCGCGAGAGTTTTCGGAACTACTCAACGTCATCGCCCCGATGGTGCTGAGATGGGGAGCCGGAGGTCCCGATGACACGTAAACGTCGCCTTCCCAACATCAACGCCCGGCGTCTGGGCGTGTACCTCATGAAGACCAGGGAGATCGTCGAGCTTTCCTACGAGCAGGCGGCCGAGCGGATCGGCTGCGAGGTGGATTGGCTGATCAGGGTCGAGACCGGGTTCGAGTCGCCCTCGCCCGAGAAGGTCCGCCACATGCTGGAGAGCTACCAGGTGATCGGCGCCAAGGCCGCCGAAATGATGATCGACCTGTCCTACCGGTCGGCGGGGCCGCCGTGGATAGAGCGGCACGGGGAACAACTGCGCCCCGAGGAGCGGGACGCGCTGATCTGCGAGGCGGAGGCGTCCCTGGTGCGGTCCTACCGCATCCGGCTGATCCCTGATCTCGCGCGCACCGAAGCGTACGAACGCATGCTCGCGAGCGGCCGAGGCTTCGACCTGGAACCGGACGCCGCCTGGGACCTCATGGACTCCCGGCAGCGTTTCCGCCCCGGCGGCCGCACGCGCCGACTCGACATGATCATCGACCAGCAGGCGCTGACGCTCCCGGTGCCCGACCCCGAGGTGATGGTCGAGCAGCTCCGCCACCTCCTGGAGCTGTCCGAGCGGCCCGAAGTCACGATCAGGACCATCCCTGAGACCGCCCCGATCTACGAGGAGCGCGGCCACCATTTCGACGTGCTTGAACTTTCCAACTCCGCCGAGCGAGTGAGCGTCGACCACACGGTCCTCGGGGCGAGCATCAGCCCGTTCGACCTCCTCGACATCTGGCAGCACATCGAGAAGACGTCCGCGATGAACCCGGAGGACTCGCGCGCGCTGATCCGGAGCATCCTCACCGACCTCCGGGCCGGACTGCGCTGACGCTCCGGCCGGCGGGCGCGGTCGCCGACCGCGCCCGCCGGCTCAGCGGACCTCGATGAACGCCGACGGGTCGCGGCTCGGCCGTTCGCGGGGCGGGGCCGCCGGACGGCCGACGCCCACCGCGCCCATCGGGTCCCAGTCGGCGGGCAGGTCGAGCACCTCCCGGACGACGTCGCGGCAGAACATCGTGCTCGAAACCCAGCACGACCCAAGGCCCTGCACCGCGAGCTGAACCAGCAGGTTCTGCACGCCCGCGCCGACCGCGACGGTGAACATCTCGCGTTCGGCGGTGTTGCGGCGGTCGTCGGGATACGTGTGCGAACCGTCCATCACCAGGCAGGGGACGACCAGGTAAGGCGCGCGTCGGAGGACGTCGCCGCGCCGGAGGCGCTTGGCGATCGACTCGGCGGAGAAGCCGTCGCGCCGCAGGTCCGCCTCCCAAGCGTCGCGCATGGCGTCGAGCAGCCGCGTGCGCGCGTCCGCCGACTCCAGCAGCACGAAACGCCACGGCGTCGTGTGATGTGGAGCAGGGGCGGCAATGGCCGCCGCGACGGCGCGGCGGACGGCGGCGCCGTCCACCGGATCGGCCGTGAACTCGCGGATCGTGCGGCGTGCGAACACGACGTCCGCCGACCCGTACCGGAACATGTCCTCGTCGGGGCTGCGCTGGAGCACGCGCGCTCCCGGGCCGTCCGCGTCGGTGACCAGCCCGGCGAGGCCGCGCACCACCGCGATCGGCACGCCGTCGAGCTTGCCCTTCACCAGGTCGCCGGCGGCCGCGAGCTCGTCGGCGACCGCGACGACGGTCGCCTCCAGGCGGTTGCCGTACTCGTCCGCCCCGCCGCGCAGGTCGTTCACGGGATCGAGGCCGGCGACGCCGATCGCCGCGTCGGTCAGCCCGTTGCGCCACGGCCGACCGAGCGTGTCGGAGATGACGACGGCGACGTCCCGGCCGCGTTCGCGCAGCGCCGCGCGGAGCCGCCGGGCGGACGCGTCCGGATCTTCGGGCAGGAGCAGGACGGTGCCCGGCGCGGTGTTCGACGCGTCCACGCCCGCCGCGGCGAGCACGAGCCCCTGCCGGGTCTCGACGATCCGCGTGACGCCGCGCGCGTGCTCCCGGCGCGCGACGAGCCGGACCGTCTCCGCGTCGATCGCCTTCTCGCGGTCGTCGGCGCGCAGGACCCGCCCCTCCGCCTTGCTGACGACCTTGGAGGTGACGACGAGCACGTCCCCGTCGCGCACCAGGTCGAGCGGGACGAGTGATGCCAGGTCGGTGCCCTCGGCGACTTCGGGCAGGCCCGGAATCCCGAAGACCTCCAGGCTCACGGCGCCAGCTCCCGCGCCAGCTCCAGCGCGGCGGCGGCGATGGCCTCGGTCGCGGCGTCGTCGGACATCAGCAGTGGCCGCGACCGCACGGCGATCCCTTCGACCTCGACGCCCGCGTCGGCCTCGTCCACGAGCCAGCCGTCGATGAGCTCCGGGCCGTACAGTTCGGCGACCGCGCGGGCCGACGTCTCGACGCCGATCGCGGTGAGGCACGCGTCCGCCATCCCCCGCACCGGCGCGTCGCCGATGATCGGGGAGATTCCGACGACGGTCTTCTCCGCGAACGCTTCCCGGATGCCGGGAACGGACAGAACCGTGCCGATGCTCACGACGGGATTGGACGGGGGGAACAGCACGACGTCCGCCGCCTCGATGGCCTCAAGAACGCCCGGCGCGGGCTTGGCGTCCTGCGCGCCGATGGGGGCGATCGACACGGCCGGGAGCGACGCGCGCAAGCGCACCCACCATTCCTGGAAATGGATCGCGCGGCGGCCCTGCTCGGGATCGTCGACGACGACGTGCGTCTCGACCTGGTCGTCGGTCATCGGAATGAGGCGGACGCCCGGCCGCCACCGGTCGCACAGCGCCTCGGTGACCGCGGACAGCCGATACCCGGCCGCCAGCATCTGCGTGCGGACGATGTGGGTCGCGAAATCCCGGTCGCCGAGCCCGAACCAGCCGGGCCCCACGCCGTACTCGGCGAGTTCCGCCTTGACGGTGAACGTCTCGTCCGCGCGGCCCCAGCCCTGCTCCTCGTTGATGCCGCCGCCGAGGGTGTACATCACGGTGTCCAGGTCGGGACAGACGCGGAGCCCGAACAGCGAGATGTCGTCTCCCGTATTGCCGATCACGGTGATCTCGGCCTCGGGAGCGGCCTTTCGGAGGCCGCGCAGGAAGCGGGCCCCACCGATTCCGCCGGCCGGCGCAACGATCTTCATGGGCTCAGCCTAAGCGGCCGCAGGCTGGGGTTTAGACGTCGCCGCCCGGTTTGGACGGTCCCGGCGGAACGCAGGGGAATGAGACGTGAGGGCCCGCGATGTGCAAAGCTTTGCGTCTGTCATCCGATTGCCTTCGTTGGGCGATGCAGGCTCCCGTCCCCGCGTCGGGTGAGGGTCGCAACGTCTGGAGATGAGGCGTCCGTCCCCCGGGGTCGGGCGAGGACCGCAACGTCTGGAGAAATCGTCGTGAACAAGGAAGCCGTCCAGCGCCTGCGCGAGCCGGCGGCCTGGGTACTGCTCGCCGCCGCAGGAGTGCAGCTCCTGGCGGGGCTCCTCGACCTCTTGATCAGCTCGTCGGAGTACAGCACGTTCTCCGGGCGGGCCCTCAGCGAGACCACCGGCGGAATGTTCACCGGCGTGGCGACCGTCGCGCTGCTCGTCGTCGCGGTCCTGCTCGTCACGCACACCGCCGCCGAGCCGACGTCGCAGGCGCGGACGATCACCCTCGCCTCCCTCGTCGTGGTCGGCGGGCTCGCGCTGTTCGGCGTCGTCGCCTGGCTCGCGGGGATGTTCACCGACCTCGGTGAGGGCTCCAGCTCGTCCATCAAGCTCGTGGCGTTCCTCTACGGCGCGTCCAAGCTCGCGGTGATCGGCATCTCCGGCTGGTTCATCTTCACCGTCTTCCAGGCGCTCCCGTCCGCCCCGAAGGCCGCCGCCGGGCAGGTGCCCCCGGGCTACCCCGACTACGGCCAGCAGGGCTACGGCCAGCAGTACGGGCAGCAGCAGTACGGCCAGCAGCAGGGCTACGACCAGTACGGCCAGCAGTACGGCCAGCAGCAGGCGTACGGCCAGCAGGGCCAGCAGCAGGGCTACGACCAGCAGCAGTACGGCCAGCAGCAGGGCCAGCAGGGTTACGACCAGCAACAGCAGCAGGGCTACGACCAGTACGCTCAGCAGCAGTACCAGCAGTACGGCCAGCAGGGGCAGCAGCAGGGCCAGCAGGACCCGCAGCAGGCCGCCCAGCAGGCCGAGGACGAGAGCGCCGGCGAGTGGACGCGCGCCTACGGCGGCGACCAGGGCCAGCAGGGGCAGCAGGGCCAGCAGCAGCCCGGCCAGCAGGGATATGGTCAGCAGTACGGCCAGCAGGGCGGTGAACAGGGCGGCGCCGATTGGTACCGCGACAACCGTCCCCCGCAGTGATCTCTCGTTTAACTGATCTTCTGTCAAAGCGGGTGGACCCTTAGCCCAAAAGACCCCGTTCGTCCCTTCAGAAACCCGTTCCGCTTGACGGATCAGGTGTTACACACGTGTAATTTCGGAGGTGTAGTTCTATGCCTTCTCGGGGGAACGGAGCGCAGGGAAGGCATCGACCAGGGGGCTCCACGGGCTAGGAGGTGCGCTGTGAGCGAGGTTGTCATCCCGCTGGCGCACGGCACAGACGACGGCGAAGAGCTGGGCTGGCAGGAGCGCGCACTGTGCGCGCAGACCGATCCGGAGGCGTTTTTTCCGGAGAAGGGCGGCTCGACGCGCGAAGCCAAGAAGGTGTGCCGCGCATGCGAGGTCCGGGCCGAGTGCCTGGAGTACGCGTTGCAGCATGACGAGCGTTTCGGTATTTGGGGCGGGCTCTCCGAGCGGGAGCGGCGCAAGTTGAAGCGCCAGGCCGTCTGAGCGCGTCCCCGGTGTCCCGTCCCCGGCCGAGCCGGGGACGGGACACCGGGCGCGACGAACCGTGCGTACGGCGGGCCCCCGCACCGGGCCGGGTCTTGACGATCCCCCGGTGCGGGGGCCCGACGCTTCTCAGGCGCGGGCAGCGAGAGGGTCAGTCGTCGGGGGTGTCGTAGCTCGGATCGACCGACTCGGGGGAGAGGCCGAGCAGGTCCGCGACCTCCTCGACCAGCAGGTCCCGGACGAGCCGGGCGGTCTCCCGCTCGCCGTCCGCGCGGGCCTCGACGGGCCGCCGGTAGATCACGATCCGGACGCCGCCGCGGCCCGGACCGGGCTCGGTCATGCCGAGGGGCACCGGGCCGTCGGACCGGGGGTCGACGTCGGGGACGTCCTCGACCACGAACTCGACCTGGGCCAGCTCGCGGCCCCAGCGGCGGCCGAGTCGGCGGACCTCGTCCGCGACGAGGTCCTCGAACCGTTCGGCACGGCTGCGCGAGATCGGCGCCCGCGGCGGTGTGAGGGGGCCGCGCAGGCCCCGTCCTCGCCGGTCGCGGCGCCGTACGCCAGCCACACGGGATCGCACGTTCCCAGCTTACCGCCCGTCCCGTGATCCATCCCTGTGCCGGAGGTGAGGGGACCGTCTCCCCGCGGTGACGGATCGTGCCGATCGGCGACGGGATTGTGATCGTTACACGGGAAAATGTCCGGTAACGGCGACACGTTCCCCGGGGTGGTGGCGCAGTCGGCGGCGGCGGGGTACGGTCGGCCATCGTGAGCCCCGTCCGCATCTGCTCCCGCACCGCCTGCAAGGCGCCCGCAGTGTTCACGCTCACGTACGTCTACCGCGACTCGACGGCCGTCCTCGGGCCGCTTGCCGCGTACGCCGAGCCGCACTGCTACGACCTCTGCGCGGAGCACTCCGAGCGGCTCACCGCGCCGATGGGATGGGAACTCGTCCGGCTGCCCGTCGAGGAGGAGGCCGAGCCGAGCGCGGACGACCTGGAGGCCCTCGCCGACGCGGTCCGCGAGGCGGCCCGGCCGCTGCCGGGGACCGGCCAGGAACCCGTCGGGCAGGGCACCGAGGTGGGTCGGCGCGGGCACCTGCGCGTGCTGCGCTCCGAGCCCGCGCGCACCCAGCCCGGCCAGGAGTAGCCCCCGCCCGTCCCGTGATCTTCCCCCGGTAGGCTCAGGGGTTCAGACGGTGACAGGACGGGAGCAGGAGTGGGCGACCTCGCCAAGATCTTCAAGGCGTACGACATCCGCGGCGTCGTGCCCGCGGAACTCGACGCCGGGACCGCCGAGGCCGTCGGCGCGGCCTTCGTGCGGGTGACCGGCGCGTCGGCGGTCGTCACCGCGCACGACATGCGGCCGTCCTCCGTCCCGCTCGCCGAGGCGTTCGCGCGGGGCGCGACCGGGCAGGGCGCGGACGTCGTCGCCGCCGGGCTGGGCTCCACCGACCTGCTCTACTACGCCAGCGGCGCGCTCGACCTGCCCGGCGTGATGTTCACCGCGAGCCACAACCCGGCGCGCTACAACGGCATGAAGCTGTGCCGGGCCGGGGCGCGGCCGGTCGGCCGGGACACCGGGCTGACCGAGATCCGCGACCTCGTCGAGCGCGGCGTGCCCGCCTTCTCCGGCCCCGCCGGGACGGTGACGTCCCGCGACCTGCTCGCCGGGTACGCCGACCACCTGAAGTCGCTGGTGGACCTGTCGTCGATCCGGCCGCTCAAGGTCGCCGTGGACGCGGGCAACGGGATGGCCGGGCACACCGTTCCGACCGTCTTCGCCGGGCTGCCCGTCGAGCTGGTCCCGCTCTACTTCGAGCTGGACGGAACGTTCCCCAACCACGAGGCCAACCCGATCGAGCCGGAGAACATGCGGGACCTCCAGGCCGCCGTCCGCGCGAGCGGCGCGGACATCGGCCTGGCGTTCGACGGCGACGCCGACCGCTGCTTCGTCGTGGACGAGCGCGGCGAGATCGTCTCGCCCTCGGCCATCACGGCGCTCGTCGCGACGCGGGAGCTGGCCAAGCACCCGGGCGCGTCCATCGTCCACAACCTGATCACCTCGCGGGCCGTCCCGGAGATCATCGCCGAGCACGGCGGCACGCCGGTCCGCACGCGGGTCGGGCACTCGTTCATCAAACAGACGATGGCCGAGACCGGAGCCGTCTTCGGCGGCGAGCACTCGGCGCACTTCTACTTCCGCGACTTCTGGTTCGCCGACTCCGGGATGCTCGCCGCGCTCCACGTCCTGGCCGCCCTCGGCGAGCAGGACGGGCCGCTGTCGGAGCTGCTGGCCGAGTTCACCCGCTACACGGCGTCCGGTGAGATCAACAGCGAGGTCGCCGACCAGGCCGTCGCCGCCGAGCGGGTCCGGGCGGCGTTCGCCCCGCGGCCCGGCGTTACGATCGACGAACTGGACGGACTGACGGTCGGCGCGGACGAGTGGTGGTTCAACCTCCGGCCGTCCAACACCGAACCGCTGCTTCGCCTCAACGCGGAGGCCGCCGACGAGCGGACCATGACGGCGATCCGCGACGAGGTACTGGCCATCGTGAGGGAGAAGTGACCGTGAAGCTCGACTCGTGGCTGCTGGAGGTCCTCGCCTGCCCCAACTGCGGAGGGCGGCTGGAGGCCGACGACGCCGCGGCGGAGCTGGTGTGCGCCGGCCCGTGCCACTACGCGTACCCGGTCCTGGACGACATCCCGGTCCTGCTCGTGGACGAGGCCCGGACCCCGGCCCCGTGAGCGTCGCGGTTGACGCCGGGCGGCTCGACGACGTGGCCCGGATCGAGGCCGCCGACCCGTCGGACATGCTGCGCCAGGTCGCGTCGTCGGCGGCGCAGATCCGGGAGGCCCGCGCCGCGACGCTGGAGTCCGGCGCCGTGGACGTCCTCGCCCGCGACGGGCGGCCGCGCGCGATCGTCGTGACCGGCATGGGTGGCTCGGGCATCTCCGGCGACGTCCTCGCGGCCGTCTGCGGCCTCGGCTGCGCCGTTCCGATCATCACCGTGCGCGGCTACCGGCTGCCCGGCTGGGTCGGCGCGGCCGACCTGGTCATGGCCGTGTCCTGCTCGGGCGGCACCGAGGAGACGGTCGCCGTGGCGGCCGAGGCCGCGCGGCGGGGCTGCCGGATGCTGTTCGTCGGCGGTGCGGACTCGCCGCTGTCGGCGCTGGCCGAGCAGAGCCGGTCGCCGTTCGTTCCGGTCCGCTCGGCCGGGCAGCCGCGCTCGACGCTGTGGGGGCTGACGGTCCCGCTGCTCGTCGCGGCGCGCGGGCTGGGGCTCGTCGACGCCCCCGACGGCCTGCTGGAGGTGGCCGCCGGGCGGCTGGAGGACATCGCGCACCGCTGCCGCCCGAGCAGCGAGACGTTCGTGAACCCCGCCAAGCAGGTCGCGGCGGAACTCCTCGGCGACATTCCGATGATCTGGGGCGGCTCGGAGACGACGGCGACGGCCGCGTACCGCTTCTGCTGCCAGCTCAACGAGAACGCCAAGTACCCGGGAGTCTTCGGCTGCCTGCCGGAGTCCGACCACAACCAGGTCGTCGCGTTCGAC
This sequence comes from Actinomadura atramentaria DSM 43919, assembly GCF_000381885.1. Taxonomy (GTDB): domain Bacteria; phylum Actinomycetota; class Actinomycetes; order Streptosporangiales; family Streptosporangiaceae; genus Spirillospora; species Spirillospora atramentaria. The sequence continues at coordinate 143,265 of NZ_KB907208.1, forward strand.
GGGTACTTCGCGCAGGGCGGCGCGGCCGACCCGGACGACTTCTTCCGCGACCGCGCCGACGACGCCGAGCACGGGCTGCACCTGGTCGTCCTGCGCGACAGCGAGGAGCACCCGCAGATCCGTAAGCGCCGCGAGGTGTCGGTGGAACTGGCGCGGGCGCGTGGCGTCGCGGTCACGGAACTGCGGGCCGAGGGCGAGCATCCGCTCGAAAGAATCGCGACACTCATCGCGCTCGCCGACTACGTCACGGTTTACTTGGCTATCGCACTGGGTGTCGACCCGACGCCCGTCGCGACCATCCAGGAACTGAAGACGAGGATCGCATAGATGAGTGCTGAGGGCGGGACGAAGGCGATTATCGCGGCACTCGCCGCGAATCTGGGCATCGCCGTATCGAAACTCGTGGCGTTCGGGTTCACGGGTTCGTCCTCCATGTTGGCCGAGTCGATCCACTCGATCGCGGACTCGGGCAACCAGGGACTGCTCATCCTCGGCCGGAAGAGGTCGGAGCGGGACCGGACGCCCGAGCACCCGTTCGGGTTCGGCCGGGAGCGCTTCTTCTACGCGTTCGTCGTCGCCGTCGTCCTGTTCACGGTCGGTGCGGCGTTCTCGCTGTACGAGGGCGTCGAGAAGGTGATGCACCCGCACGACGTCGAGTCGCCCGTGTGGGCGTTCGCCGTGCTGATCGTCGCGATCGGGCTGGAGGGCTTCTCGCTCCGGACGGCGATCAAGGAGTCGAACTCGCTGCGCGCCGGGAAGTCCTGGGTGGCGTTCATCCGCCGCGCCAAGGCGCCGGAGCTGCCGGTCGTCCTGCTGGAGGACGCGGCCGCGCTGCTGGGTCTGATCTTCGCGCTGTTCGGCGTCGCGATGGCCGTCGCGACCGGCGACGGCGTCTGGGACGGCGTCGGCACCATCGCCATCGGCCTGCTGCTCGGCTGCGTCGCCACGGTCCTCGCGATCGAGACCAAGAGCCTGCTGATCGGCGAGGGCGCCGACCCCGAGCAGGAGAAGCGGATCATCGCGGCGATGGAGTCGGCCGACGAGGTCGAGCACGTGATCCACATCCGGACCGAGTACATCGGCCCGGAGGAGCTGCTGATCGCCGCCAAGATCGCGGTCAACCACGACGACACGGCGGCCGACGTGGCGCGGGGCATCGACGCGGCGGAGGCGCGCATCCGCGCGGAGTTGCCCGAGGCCCGGCTGATCTACCTGGAGCCCGCGCTGCTGGATCGCACGAAGGGCGCTCCCGTCGCGGAGACGACCGAGGACACGGCCTCCTGAGAAGGCGCCGATCCGGGCGTGACTCGGTTTCCGTACGCGCTGCGAGACCCCTCGCCGACCGTTCCTCGGTCGGCCCCAGCCCAGGCGTCGGCGTGTGGGCGGCCGGCGAGGGCGTCTCGTGCGGTGACCGTCCGAACCCCTGAACCGGGCGGTCTTCCCGGCCGCTGCGCGAGGGTCAGGTCCGCGCGGCCGCCGGGGCCCCGGGGACCGGAGCGGGCGCACCCGGTTCGGTCCTCGGCGTGACCCGTGGCGGCGCTCCGGAAACCCCCGCCGGAGCACCGCCGCCGTGTCACAAGAAAGACATTACGGTCGGGGTGCGGCTCGGGGCGTCAGCCCTGAGGAGGGAACCGGGGTCGTCCTGCAGAGGGATGCCGTCGCCGAGCGTAAGCCTGCGCGGTGAGGTGAACATGGCGCGAAACCGGTCACCATGAAGGGGTGACCAGTGACGACCGACCCGCCGCCCCGCCCGCCGATCCGCCGACCGCGTTCGGCCCGGCACTCGCCCATCACGCGTGGAGGTTCTCCGGGCGGATCGTCGCGGGCGTCGGCCAGCTCCTGCTGTGGGTCCTCACCGGCGTGGGGACGCTGCTGCGGCCCGTGCGGCGGCGGCTCGCGACGCGGCTGACCGGGGCGCGGCCGGGCTCGCCGGCGGACACGGGGACGCAGCGGGCGCTGTTCCCCCGCTGGATCCACTTCTGGTCGGAGGTCGCGGAGTCCTGGTACTTCGCACCGCTCACCGGCCTCGCGCTGACCGTCGCGGCGCTGGCCGAACTCGTGCCCCGGACGCAGTCCCCGATCAGCGTGGCGGGCGCGTTCGCCGTCGCGGCGACGCTGCCGCTGGTCTGGCGGCGCGAGTACCTGCGCCCGGTCGCGGCGGTCGTCCTGGGCGCGTCCGCCGCGAGCCTGCTGACCGGGCAGCCCGTGCTCGTGACGACCGCGTTCGCGGCGCTCTACACGCTCTACGCGCTCGGCCGGGAGCTGCCGCGCCAGTCGACGGGCGTCCTCGCGGTCGGGTCGGTCGTGACCGTCGGGGTGGTCTACCTCGCGACGGCGACGCTCGACGACGTCCCGTGGCCGGCGACGATCATCGCGGTGCTCGCCGCCATCGGTCTCGGCGACGCCCGCACGGCCGTGGAGAGCGCGGGGCGCACCGAGGCGGCGGCGGCCGAGCGGACCCACGAGACGCTGACGCGGCTGAGCGTCGCGCAGCACGAGCAGGCCGTCATGCGGGAGCGGGCGCGGATCGCGCGGGAACTGCACGACGTCGTCGCGCACTCGGTCTCGATGATCGCGGTGCAGGCCGAGACCGCGCCCTACACGATGGAGAACCTGTCCCCGGAGGCCCGCGCCGGTTACACCGAGATCGCCAAGACCGCGCGCGAGGCGCTGGTGGAGATGCGGCGGCTGCTCAGCGTGCTGCGCGCCGACGCGCGCCCGGAGCAGCCGGACTCGGCGCCGCAGCCCCGGCTGGACCGGCTGCCGGAGCTGATCGACCAGCACCGGGGCGCGGGCGGCCGCGTCGACCTGCGCGTCGAGGGAGATCCGCGCACACTGTCCACGACCGTGGAGCTGTCGGCGTACCGGATCGTGCAGGAGGCGCTGACGAACGCGCGGCGGCACGCGCCCGGCGCGCAGGTGCGGGTGGACCTGGTCTACCTGCCGGACCGGCTCGCCGTCCGCGTCCGCGACGACGGACCGGCCGGGCGGGCTCCGGTCGAGGGGGCGACGGCCGTCCTGCCCGGTCGCGGCGACCCGACGGTGACGCTGCCGGACCCGGCGGGCCGGACCCGCGTCATGCCGCCGGAACCGCCGCCGCAGGCGCCCGCGTCCGGCGGACACGGTCTGGTGGGGATGCGGGAACGTGCGACCATGCTGGGCGGACGGTTCTCCGCCGGGCCGGCCGTCGAGGGCGGCTTCCAGGTGGACGCCGAACTCCCGCTGACCAGTAAGGAGAACGCCGCCCGTGATCCGCGTTCCGAGGCGCCGCCGGGGCGGCGCTGACCGCCCCCCGAGGACGGAGCCGATCCGGTGATCAAGGTCCTGATCGTCGACGACCAGACCATCGTCCGCGCCGGATTCGCGGCGCTGCTCAACGCGCAGGAGGACATCACCGTCGCGGGCGAGGGCGGCGACGGCCGCGAGGCCGTGCGGCTCGCGGAAATCCACCGGCCCGACGTCATCGTGATGGACATCAGGATGCCCGTCATGGACGGCATCGAGGCGACGCGGCGCATCCTCGCGCAGCCGTGGGCCGAGGGCGTGCGGATTCTCGTCCTCACGACCTTCGACGTGGACGAGTACGTCTACGAGGCGCTCGCCGTCGGCGCCAGCGGCTTCTTGCTGAAGGACGCCACCGCCGAGGAACTGGTGACGGCGGTGCGGGTGGTGGCGCGCGGCGACGCGCTGCTCGCGCCGCAGGTGACGGGGCGGCTGATCCGGGAGTTCACACGGCAGCGCCGGACCCGTCCGCAGGCCCCGCCCGCGCTGGAGACGCTGACCGCCCGCGAGACCGAGGTGCTCGTGCTGATCGCGGGCGGGCTGTCCAACGCGGAGATCGCGCAGCGTCTCGTCGTGAGCGAGCACACGGTGAAGACGCACGTCGCGCGCGTCTTCACCAAGCTCGGCCTGCGGGACCGGGCGCAGGCGGTGATGCTGGCGTACGAGTCGGGCGTCGTCGTGCCCGGTGGCGGTCCGGGGGGCGACCCGGCCTGACCGTCAGCGGTACGGCTGGCTCGGCGGCGGGTAGTTCGGCGGGGGCGTCGGGTAGCCGCGCGGCTGCCCGGCGGGCGGGCCGCCGTACTGCGGCGGGGCGTGGTTCGGTGGCGGGTAGTGCGGTGCGGCCGGGTTCGGCGGCCCGTAGTTGGGCGGGCCGTAGTTCTGGGGCGCGGGATTCGGAACCGGGCCGGGCTGCGGGTACGGCTGTGGCGTCGCGTGCGGCGCGTACCCGGCGGGGGCGGGGGACTTGAGGCGGCGGCGGACGCCCGCCGCCTCGCCGAGGAACACCAGCCCGCCGAGGAACACCAGCGGCCCGAAGATCATCATCATGACGGCCTCGTGGCCGTTCTGCGACTTCTGGTCCTCGTAGCCGCGGGTCGTGGAGGAGCCGTGGCTGAACGTCCTGCAGGTGTCGCCCGGCGACATGACCTGGTCGCCGCACTTCACCTCGCTGCTGCCGCGCGTCGCGATGCCGCCGACGAACAGCCCGATGCCGAGCACGACGCCGAGGACTCCGTAGAGCCAGCGTTTCATGCGGTCTGCCTTCTGATGGTGGGGGGAATCGCAGGGATGCTAACGATCTCTTCGGACGTCGGCGGCGCGGTCGAAGTTCGGGGCTCGCCTCATCGGCGGCGGTCGAGCAGGCGGAGCGCCTTCTCCTTCTCGAAGTCCAGGTAGCGGGCGGGCGGGGCGGGAATCCGGCCGATGCGCTCGCCGAGCTCGCGCAGCCGCGCCTGCACCTCCGGTTCGGCGAGCACGCGGAGCCCGAACGCCAGTTCGGCTGGGCCGACGTCGTAGCGGCGCTCCAGCGTGAGCGCGAGCGCGACGGCGCGCAGTTCGGCGTCGCCGAAGCGGCGGTGGCCTGGACCGGCGTCGCGGGTGGCGGGAAGCAGGCCGAGCGCTTCGCGGTACCGGAGCATCCGGGGGGACGTGCCGAGCCGTCGCGCCGCCTCTGTGATACGCATGGGCCGATTCTGACAAATCTGTGTGAGGAAGTCGCCCCCGGCCGTGCTCTCCGGGGAAGGACCGGCCTAGACTCCCTCCGGAACCCGGCCCAAGACCATCGACGCGGAACCTCAAGGAGCACAGACAGCATGGACTTCAAGGTCGCCGACCTCTCGCTCGCCGACTTCGGGCGCCGGGAGATCCGGCTCGCCGAGCACGAGATGCCCGGCCTGATGGCGGTCCGCCGCGAGTTCGCCGCGTCGCAGCCGCTGCGCGGCGCGCGGATCATGGGCTCGCTGCACATGACGATCCAGACGGCCGTGCTCATCGAGACGCTGGTGGAGCTCGGCGCCGACGTCCGCTGGGTGAGCTGCAACATCTTCTCCACGCAGGACCACGCCGCCGCCGCGGTCGTCGTCGGGCCCAAGGGCACCGTCGAGCAGCCGCAGGGCGTACCGGTGTTCGCCTGGAAGGGCGAGACGCTGGAGGAGTACTGGTGGTGTACCGACCAGGCGCTGCGCTGGCCGGACGGCGGGACGCCGAACATGATCCTCGACGACGGCGGCGACGCCACGCTGCTCGTCCACAAGGGCGCCGAGTACGAGAAGGCGGGGGCCGTCCCGACCGCCACCGCCGACGACCCCGAGGAATGGGGCGTCATCCTCGACACGCTGCGGCGGACGATCGAGGAGAAGCCGGGCCGCTGGACCGAGACGGCGACGAACGTCAAGGGCGTCACCGAGGAGACCACGACCGGCGTCCACCGCCTCTACGAGATGCACAAGGCGGGGACGCTGGCCTTCCCGGCGATCAACGTCAACGACTCGGTCACCAAGTCGAAGTTCGACAACAAGTACGGCTGCCGCCACTCGGTGATCGACGGCCTGAACCGCGCCACGGACGTGCTGATCGGCGGCAAGGTCGCGGTCGTCTGCGGCTACGGCGACGTCGGCAAGGGCTGCGCGGACGCGCTGAAGGGCCAGGGCGCGCGCGTCATCGTCACCGAGATCGACCCGATCTGCGCGCTGCAGGCCGCGATGGACGGCTTCCAGGTCTCGGTGCTGGAGGACGTCGTCGGGATCGCCGACATCTTCGTCACGACGACCGGCAACTTCAACATCATCCGCGCCGACCACATGGAGCGGATGAAGCACCAGGCGATCGTGTCCAACATCGGGCACTTCGACAACGAGATCGACATGGCCGGGCTGGCGAAGATCCCGGGCGTCGAAAAGGTCGAGATCAAGCCGCAGGTCCACGAGTGGCGCTTCCCGGACGGGCACACGATCCTCGTCCTGGCCGAGGGGCGGCTGATGAACCTCGGCTGCGCGACGGGCCACCCGTCGTTCGTGATGTCGAACTCGTTCACCAACCAGGTCATCGCGCAGATCGAGCTGTTCACCAAGACCGAGGAGTACCCGGTCGGCGTGTACGTGCTGCCGAAGCACCTGGACGAGAAGGTCGCGCGGCTCCACCTGGACGCGCTCGGCGTCAAGCTGACCACCCTCACCAAGGAGCAGGCGGACTACATCGGCGTCCACGTCGAGGGCCCGTACAAGCCGGACCACTACCGCTACTGATCCGTCGGGGAAGTCCGAGCGACGCCGCCGCGCCCTTCCGGCGCGGCGGCGTCCTCATCACGAGGGGACGCTGTGACCGACCTGCCGCCGAGCGACGTCGCCGACGCCGGGCTCGCCGCCGCGGGCGTGGCCCGGATCGACTGGGCGGACCGGTCGATGCCGGTGCTGCGGCGCATCCGGGAGCGGTTCGCGCTGGAACGGCCGCTGGAGGGTTGGCGCGTCGCGGCGTGCATGCACGTCACGACGGAGACCGCGAACCTGATCCGGACGCTGCAGGCGGGCGGCGCGCAGGTGGCGCTGGCCGCGTCCAACCCGCTGTCGACCCAGGACGACACGGCCGCGGCGCTCGCGGCCGAGTACGGCGCGGCGGTGTTCGCGCGGTCGGGCGTGGACCGCGACGGCTACTACCGCCACATCCACCAGGCGCTTGAGATCGGCCCGGATCTGGTGCTGGACGACGGCTGCGATCTCGTCAACACGCTCCACCTGGAGCGCACCGACCTGCTCGGGACGGTGAAGGGCGGCTGCGAGGAGACGACGACCGGCGTCATCCGGCTCCACCAGATGGCGCGGGAGGGCGTGCTGCGCTTCCCGATGGTGGCGGTGAACGACACCGACACCAAGCACATGTTCGACAACCGGTACGGGACAGGCCAGTCGACGCTGGACGGCATCGTCCGCGCCACCAACACCCTGCTCGCGGGCAAGACGATCGTCATCGCCGGGTTCGGTTACTGCGGCCGCGGTCTGGCCGAGCGCGCGCGGGGGCTCGGCGCGCGGGTCGTCGTCACCGAGATCGACCCGGTGAAGGCGCTCGACGCGGTGCTGCAGGGCTTCCGGGTCGAGCCGATGGACGACGCGTGCCGGCACGGGGACGTCTTCATCACCGTCACGGGCAACCGGGACGTGATCCGGGGCGAACACCTCGCCGCCATGAAGGACGGCGCGATTCTCGCGAACTCCGGGCACTTCGACGTCGAGATCGACGTGCGAGCGCTGCAGGACCTCGCGGTCGCGGTGAATCCCGCCGTGCGCCCGCAGGCCGACGAGTACGTGCTGGCGGACGGGCGTCGGCTCGTGCTGCTCGCCGAGGGCCGTCTGGTGAACCTGGCCGCCGCCGAGGGGCATCCCGCCGCGGTGATGGACATGTCCTTCGCGGACCAGGCGCTGACGTGCGCGTGGCTGGCGGCGGTTCACGGCGACCTCGACGCGGCGGTCCACGACGTCCCGAAGGAGATCGACACCGAGGTCGCCCGGCTCAAGCTCGCCTCGATGGAGGTCGGGATCGACGCGCTCACCCCCGAGCAGGAGGAGTACCTGCGGTCCTGGCGTCTCGGTTCCTGACCGGGATGTCCGTCTCGCACGCTAGCGTGCGGGCGTGGACCCACGAGCCGACCCGCGGCCGGACGACGATCGACTCCGCGCGCTGCTGAGCGAGGACCGGCCTTCGGTCGCCGAACCCGAGCGGATCGGGCGGCATGACGTCCTGGTCGAGCGGTCTCCGTTCGGCACGGGCGTGTACCTCGTGCGCGGCGGTCGGGTGCTCGTGTCGTGGGCGCGGCACGGTTACCGGGAGGACGTGGCCGAGGCGCCCGACGATCCAGGCGCGTTTCCTCCTCGCGGACTACGCGCCGACGCTGCGGGTGGGGGATGAACTGCGGGTCCGCGATGTGCGCGGCCACGAGCTGGCGCTGCGCCGTGTCTGGGACCGGCTGCGCGGCACCTTCACGCAGGTGGACGGCCCCGACGCCGCCGTCGACGTGCCGCGCCTGGGGGCGTGGGACGCGCTCGGCCCGCTGTTCCTCGGAGCCGACCCGGCGAACGTGCCCACGGACGTGCCGGGTGAGCCTGAACCGTTGCTGGAGATCACCGTGAACGACGCGACGCGGCGTCGGTCCGACAGCGAAATGCATCCCGAGAATCTGGAGACCTGCCTGCGGTGGGTCCGCGCATTGACGCCCGAGGACGGCAATTTCCTCACCTTCGAGGGCCGGACCGGCGGGATCGTCCAGATGATGCGGGAGGACGATGGTCGGCTCTGGCTGGAGACGCCCGAACCCGGGGCCAGGCGGGCGGTGGGCCGGTATGTCGAGGTCGAGGAGGCCGAGCGGATGGTCGAGGTCCTCGCGCGCGAGGACCGTGTCGCCGTCGCTGAACTCGGCGGTCTCACCGAAGTCTCGTTCGACGGTTGAACCGACGGCGTGGCCGGAGTCGGACATCCCGAGGGGGAGCCGATCCCGTCCGCACGACGTCTCGGTAAACGGTCCCATGCCGGGCCGTACGGACGTCGAACGGAGACGATCATGAAGCGCTGGATCTCGGTGGCCGGGACGGCGGCGATGGCCGCCGTGCTCGCGACGGGCTGCGGATCGGGTGGATCGGGATCATCGGGTCCGACGAAGAAGACCGCGCCGACTCCGGGGCACCTGGAGTTCGAGAAAGTGCAGCCGATCGCCGTGAACTCGATGGGCAAGGACCCCAAGTGCGGATACGGGGAATGGAACAACGGGACGTTCGGCATTGAGGAGCCGTTCTCCAAGCAGACGACGTTCTACCGCGAGTACTCCTGCTACGAAAAGCAGGGCGAGGTGTTCCCGAACGCGGGCGCTCAGATGACGTTCGCGGTGTTCGGGACGGAAGAGCAGGCCAAGGCGTACGTCGCGAAGGAGAAGGACGACGTCTCGCTCGTCGCGATCCTGCTCGACGGGAAGACGGCCGTCACGCTGAACATCGGGTACCTCACGCTGAACAAGATGAACGTCCTCAAGGACGTGCAGGCGAGCTGCGCCGGATGCGGGACCGTCGTGCAGGGAGCGCACGCGACCGACCCGGTGCCCGGCCACGTGGACTGAGCCGGGAGCGTGGCGCGGTAACGTCCGGGAATGCCGCGCGGAACGTACCTGCACCTGTCGGAGAACCTTCACGAGCGCTTCCAGTGCGCGCCCGGGCCGGGCGGCTGGCGCTACGTCGGGGATCGGTCCGACGGGGTGCGCACGGACCTCACCGTGGACGCGCGGTGGCGGCAGATCCGGGTGGAGGTGCGCGCTCCCGGCGTCTGGCTGCGCGGCGGCTTCACCGGGCAAGCGATGGCATGGGTGCGCGGCGCCGACGACGACGCGGGCGCGGCGGCGGAGGGCACGGCGCGGGCGGCGGGCTTCCTCGGTGAGTCGCCGGGGTTCCTGGTCGCCGCCGCGCGGTCCCTCGGCCTTGAGGACGGGCGGGAGAGCGGGCTGCGGGTCGTCGAGATCGCCGGGCCGTCGCTCGCCGTCCTCACGGTGACGCGCCGCGTGCGCCGCGCCGGGACGCACCTGCACGAGACCGACTTCGCGCCGCTCCCGGTCGAGCGCTACGAGATCACCGATCCCGACACCGCCGAGACGCGGATCGTCCACCTGGCGGGCGATGTCGTGCTGGACGCCCCCGGCATCGAGCTGGCGGAGCTGGAGTCGCCGCCGAACCTGGCGCTGCCGGGCGCATGACCGGCCGCGCGCCGGGGTAGGGGCCGCCCCTCGACCGAGGGAGAAGGGGGTCCCGATGGGCTCGGCCAGGACCGGCGCCGTCGAGCCGGACGACGGCACGCTCACGTTCGTGGGCAACGCGACCACGATCATCCGCTACGGCGGCTTCACCCTGCTCACGGACCCGAACTTCCTGCACCGCGGGCAGCGCGCGCATCTCGGCTACGGCATCGTCAGCCGCCGCCTCAAGGAGCCCGCGCTGGGCCCCGACCAGCTCCCCGAGTTGGACGCGATCGTGCTGTCGCACCTGCACGACGACCACTGGGACAGGATCGCCGAGGCGAAACTGGACCGTTCCCTGCCCGTCTACACCACGGACGCCGCCGCCCGCGCCCTCCGCGGGCGGGGCTTCGCCGAGGCGGACGGGCTCGACACGTGGGGACATCGGACCCTGACCGCCGGAGACCGCTACCTGCGGATCACGGCGCTTCCCGGACGTCACGGCCCCGGGCTCCTCCGCAAGGCGCTTCCGCCCGTCATGGGGACGCTGCTGGAGTTCGGCAGCGGCGGCGGCGAACCGGATCTGCGGCTGTGCATCAGCGGCGACACGCTCATGTACGGCGAGATCAGCGAGATCGCCCGCCGCCATCCCGGCATCGACACCGGCATCGTGCATCTCGGCGGAACCCGGCTGCTCGGCCTGGTGACGGTCACGATGGACGGCCGCCAGGGGGCGGACTGGGTCGAGACCGTCCAGTGCGCGACGGTGGTCCCGGTCCACTACGACGACTACACGGTGATGAAGTCCCCGCTGTCCGACTTCGACGCGCAGATGGCGCGCCGGGGTCTGGCCGACCGCGTCCGCCGCGTCCGGCGCGGCGAGAGCCTGCAGCTCGCGCCCCTCGCGGGCGCGGCGCGGTGAGGGAGCGGTGCGATGACCACGACGACGCAGGCCGCGACGCGGCTGCGCGGCGTCCGCCGCGTCCCGCACCCGGTGGGCCGGGTCTTCGGCGGCACGCTCGACGTCGCGCCCGACGCGCCCCGGCTCTTGCCCGACCGGGCGGGGCCGCTCGCGGCCGTCGGCGCGCACGGCGTCACGGCACGGCTGTCGGAGGGCGGCGGGCTGCCCCGCGGCCTGCCCGGCGTGCTGCCGGGCGTCCTCGGGGTCGCGCTGCGCGTGCCGACGCACAGCACGCCCATCGACGTCCTGTTCACCACGTCCGCGATGCCGCCGGTGCTGCGGCACCTGCCGCTGCCGCGCCGCTCGTTCCTGTCCGGCGTCTACACGACGCTGCTGCCGTACCGGCTCGGCGGCCGGGTGCGGCTGCTCGGGCTGTTCCCGCTGCGCCGCCGGATGCTGCCCGGCCGCGTGGACCTGCTCGGCGACGCGGTCACCGCCGCGCCGCTGGTCTTCGGCCTGGCCGTCGCGACGCTCACCGGGCCGTGGCGACCGTTCGCGCGGCTCCGGCTGGACACGCCGCTGCCGGGCGACCGGAGCTTCGACCCGGTGCTCAACGCCCGGCCGGAGGCGCATCCGGCGGGCTCGCTGGTCGCGCTGAGCGGCCGGGGGAGCGAGACCGACGAATCCTGAGCCGCGCTCGTGGGCGGGTCCGTCCGGACCCGCCCCGCGCGGCACCGACACGAAGGAGCCGAGAACCGATGGACGCCGTCACCCGGGGGCTGATCGCCGGTGCCGCAGGCACCAGCGCCCTCAACTTCACGACCTACCTCGACATGGCGGTGCGCGGGCGGCCCGCCAGCAGCACGCCGGAGGAGACCGTCGACAAACTCGCCGGCGACGTCGGCGTCGACCTCGGCAAGGGGTCGTCCGCCGCGGGCCGCAAGGAGGGCATCGGGACGCTGCTCGGCTACGCCACCGGTCTCGGCTCGGCCGTCTGCTACGCGATGCTCGCGCGGCGGCGGGCGCCGTGGCCGGTCGGGGTGCTCGCCCTGGGCGCGCTCGCGATGATCGGCTCGAACGCGCCGATGACGCTGCTCGGCGTCACCGACCCGCGCAAGTGGTCCGCGACGAGCTGGATCTCCGACGCCGTGCCGCACATGGCGTACGGGGCGGCCGCCTACTTCGCCTGCGAGCACCTGCGCTGACGCGGGAGGGCACGCCGCGGCGCGCCCTCCCGCCCATCAGGGCGTCACGGTCAGGGTGTGCGTCGGCTTCGAGGAGTCCGACCAGACCGACAGGACGCGGCGCTGGGCGTCCCACGACGAGCGCCACGCGCCCGCCGGGTCGGACGAGGCGACGTTGGGCGTGCCGGGGAAGCCGGACGCGGGCAGCCACAGCTCCGTCGCGCCCGTGACGCCCGCGCGCTCGGCGAACGAGACCTTCAACGACGCGGCGGACGCGGTGATGGACGTCGGCGTCCCCGCGACCGCGCGCGGATAGGGCCGCGCGAGCTGCCTGCCGAGCGCGGTCGGCGCGCCGTCGGCGAACACGCCCGTGGAGCCCGGGTCGTTCGACCAGTAGGCCCAGCCCGCGGTGAGGTCGTCGGCCATCGCGAGCCAGTCCGCGGTGAACTCCGCCGCGCCCTCGGTCGTCGCGGGCATCCCGCCGACCTCGCCGATCCACAGCGGCATCCCGAGCCGCTTCGCGGCGGCCGGGAGGTTGCGCCGCCACAGGACGAACTGCGCGTCCACCAGGAGCTTCGTCAGCCCCGAGTAGGTGCCGCCGATGTCGACGCCGCCCGGGTAGAAGTGCGGGGCGAGGACGAGCCGCGCGCCGCCCGGACGCGGGTCGGTGACCTTCTCCAGAGCGATGTCGGCGCCCTCGTTCGCGCCGAGCGACTGGGGCTCCACGAAGATCCAGCCGTCGCGGTCCACCTCGCGGATCGCGTTGACGAGGCGCTGGTAGAACGGCGTGAGCGTCGGACCCTCGAAGAAGCCGAACTGCCGAGTCCCGCCGAACGGCTCGTTCATCAGGTCGTAGCCGAGCACGGCCGGGTCGTCCGCGAAGCGCGCCGCGACGTGCTGCCACATGGCCGTGTAGCGCTGCATCAGCTCGGGGTGCTTGCCGGTGTGGTTCCAGAAGTTGTCGTAGGCGCGCAGCATCGCGGGCTGGACGTAGGTGAGGACCCACGGCTCCTGCGGCGTGCAGGACAGCCCGTCCGTGAACGTCGCCCACGCGGGAGCGCCGTTGCCCGCGCCCGTGCAGGCGGCGGGCCCGTACAGGTCCTGGTGCATGTCGAGGATGACGTGCATGCCCTGCTCGCGGTACCAGGAGACGCGTTCGGCGACGTCGTCGAGGTACTTCTCGTCGTACTGGCCAGGGCTCGGCTCGACGTTCTTCCACTGGATCAGGTACCGGACGGAGTCGGTGCCGAGGTCGCGGGCCTCGCCGGCGACGTCGGCGCGGCTGATCCACGGCAGGCCGGACGGCCCTTTGGCGCTGCCGGCGGTGTTGAGGCCGTGCAAAATCAGCGCGCGGCCCTGGTCGTCGGTGATGAGCGGCGGGGGAGCGGTGTCCGCGGCGGCGGGCGGGACGGCGGTCAGGGCCGCCGCCGCGAGGGCGAGGACGGTGATCCGGGTCAGAACGGTGCGAGCGCGCATGGCCGGACTCCAGAGCCGAAATATGAAAGTTATTCGGACTCTAGGTCGCGTGCTCCGGCCGAGGAAGAGTGCGCTGGATCACAAGGAGGTCACGATCGCCTCGGCGCCGGGCCCTGCGCAGGCCAGCCCCCGGTGGGCTGCGGCGGCGGGTTGAGCACGTTCTGGTACGGCCCCGCGCCGTACTGCTGCGGCGGGAGGAACGCCGGGCCGCCCGGAACCGGGCCGCTGAACGGCGGCGGGACCGGACGCGCCGGGCCGGGCGGGGGCGGCGGCGGACCGCCCGCCATCGCCACCGCGGGGGCGGGGCCGGGGAACGCCTCGTCCGGGACGGGCGGCTCGCCGCGCAGCCGCCGCAACTGCGCGCGCTGCGCCGCCAGCCGCCGCGCCTCGCGCACCCGGCGCTCCGCGAGCACCGCCGACAGCACGAGCTCGGGCCGCCAGCCGGGCGGCGGGGGCGGGCTCACGACCGCCGCGACCTGCCCCGCGATGCGCGCGCCCAGCTCGTCGCGGACCTCCGGCAGCAGCTCCCAGAACCGCACGAGGTACTGCCGCGCCGTCATCGCCAGCTCGTCGGACACCCGCGACAGCTCCAGGCCCTGCGCCCAGGGCATGAGCCCCGGCGGCATGACCGCGACCGGCCCGAAGTGCGCCGGGCCGGACGTCCGCTCCTGGATCACGATCGTCCCGGCGAACACGTCGCCGAGGCGCTTGCCGCGGTTGCTGCACAGCGACGCGATCAGCGCGGGCGCGCCGTACAGCGTCCAGAACTCCAGGAACCCGGCGAGCGAGCGCAGCAGCGCCTGGCGGAACCGGACCGGCCCGCCGTCGTCCGCGACGACCCGCAGGCCGAGCGCGAGCTTGCCGACCGTGCGGCCGCGCGTCAGCGTCTCCATCGCGCACGGGTAGCCGACGATGACCAGCACCACCGTCACCAGCGACAGCCCGACCGCCCACGCGTCGTCGGCGACGGCCGCGATCATCCCGACCAGGTTCGTCAACGTGCCGAGCACCATGAGCTGCAGGATCACGTCGAGCAGGAGGGCGCAGCCCCGGCTCGGAAGCCGCGCGACCCGAAGTTCGAGCGCGACGGCCTCGCCGGTCACCAGTTCGGCCACGAGCGGCCCTCCTCCAGGTTGGGACGTCCCATTTTGCCCCCTCGGCGGACGGGAACACCGCACACCGGGCGAACCGGCAGTACGCTCGCCCGGTGGACGTTGACGCGTATGTGGCCGCGCACGACGGCGAGTGGCGCAGGCTGGAACGTCTCGTCAACTCCAGCCGGAAGCTGACCGGCGAGGAGATCGACGAGCTGGTCGAGCTGTACCAGCGCACCGCGACGCACCTGTCGGTCGTCCGCTCCAGCTCGCCGGACCCGCAGCTCGTCGGCCGCCTGTCCGTCCTCGTCGCGCGGGGCCGCGCGACCGTCGCGGGCGCGCAGGCGCCGATGTGGCGCGACGTGACGCGCTTCGCCACCGTCGCGTTCCCCGCCGCCGCGTACCGGTTGCGCTGGTGGTGGGCGGCGATCGTCGTCGTCGGCAACGTGTTCGCGGTGGTCCTCGCCGTGTGGATCGCGCGCAATCCCGACGTGCAGTCGTCGGTGGGCTCCGATTCGGCGATCCGGCAGCTCGTCGACCACGACTTCGCCAACTACTACACCGAGCACTCGGCCTCGTCGTTCGCGTTCCACGTCTGGGTCAACAACGCGTGGGTGTCGGCCGTCGCGCTGATGTTCGGCATCCTGCTCGGCCTCCCGACGCTGTACGTCCTGTTCATGAACCAGCTCAACCTCGGGCTGACGGCCGGGCTGATGTTCGCGCACGGCAAGGGCGCCGTGTTCTTCGGTCTGATCCTGCCGCACGGGATGCTGGAACTGTCCGCGGTCTACCTCGCCTGCGCGGCGGGGCTGCGGCTCGGCTGGACGGTCATCGACCCCGGCCCGCGCCGCCGGGGCGAGGCGCTCGCGCAGGAGGGCCGGGCGCTGATCGCCGTCGCCATCGGCCTCGTCGGTGTGCTGTTCGTCTCCGGGCTCATCGAGGGCTTCGTCACCGGCTGGGTCCACGAGACGTGGCTGCGCATCGGGATCGGCGTCCTCGCGGAGGCCGCGTTCCTGACGTACGTCGTCGTGCTCGGCCGCCGCGCGCTTCAGGCCGGGGAGACCGGCGCGAGCGACCTGGAACCCGATGCGGTCCCCGTCGCGGGCTAGCGCCGCCGCCGGGCCAGGTCGGATCGAGGTCGGGCAGGCACCACCAGGGCGAAGCGACCTGGTGCCAGCGTCAGAGGCGGCCCGCCGCCTTCAGAGCCAGGTAGGCGTCCGCGAGGGCCGGGGCGATGCGGTCCGGCGGCGCGTCCACGACCTCGACGCCGAACGCGCGCAGCTCGGCCGTCAGCCGGGCCCGCTCCGCGTGCGCCCGCTCCGCCGCCGCCGCGTCGTACACGGCGGCCAGGTCGCCGCGCGCGGACGTCATCTCGGCCGCGCGGGGATCGGCCACCGCGGCGATCAGGACCAGATGGCGCGCGGTCAGCCGGGGCAGCAGCGGCAGCAGCCCCTCCTCGATCGCCGCCGGGTTCAGCTCGGTCAGCAGCACGACCAGGGACCGCTGCCGGACGCGCGACAGCAGCGCCGACACCGTCCCCGCCGCGTCCGACTCGATCAGCGCGGGCTCCAGCGGCGCCATCGCCTGCACCATCGCGGTGAGCAGGTCCGTCCGCGACGAGCCCTCGACGCGCGCCCGGACCCGCCGGTCGTAGGCCAGCAGGTCGACGCGGTCGCCCGCGCGGGACGCCAGCGCGCCCAGGAGCAGCGCCGCGTCCATCGAGCAGTCCAGCCGGGGCACGTCCCCGACCCGGCCCGCCGACGTGCGGCCGGTGTCGAGCACCAGGTAGATCCGGCGGTTCTGCTCGGGCCGCCACGTCCGCACGACGACGTCGCCGCGCCGCGCGGTGGCGCGCCAGTCGATGGAGCGCACGTCGTCGCCCGCCACGTACTCGCGCAGCGAGTCGAACTCGGTGCCCTGCCCGCGGATCTGCGCGATGTTCGTCCCCGTCAGCTCCCGCAGCTTCGCGAGCTTGGCGGGCAGGTGGCGGCGGGACGGGAACGCGGGCAGCACCCGCACCCGCCACGGCGCGGGCCGGGAGAGCTGCCGGGCGGCCAGGCCGAGCGGACCGCGCGACCGCATGACGACGGTCACCGCGTCCCGGTCGCCGCGCCGCGTCGGCGTCAGCGTGATCTCGACGCGGCGGCGCTCCCCGGCGGGCACGTCGATCCGCACGACGCGCGGTGCGGCGCCCGCGCTCGGCGGCCACACGTCGCGGAGCCGCGCGCGCACCCGCCGCCGCCCGGTGTTCTCCACGATCAGCGCGACGCGGGCCGTCTCACCGAGCCGGACGCCGGTGTCGCCGTCGCGGTGCAGCCGCAGCGCCCGCAGATTGCCCGCCAGCAGCAGGTCGGCGGCGACGCCGACCGCGAGCACCGCCCAGACCCCCAGGAGCGACCACCAGCTCGCCACCAGCAGCGGCAGGAACGCGCCGAGCAGCGCGAGCAGCCCGAGCCGGCCGGTGACCGCCATCAGCGGGGCGCGGGGACGTGGGCCAGGATGCCGTCGAGCACGCCGTCGGCGGTCGCGCCCTCCAGCTCGGCCTCGGGCCGGAGCTGGACGCGGTGCCGCAGCGTCGGCCGGGCCAGCGCCTTCACGTCGTCGGGCGACACGTAGTCGCGGCCCGACATCCACGCCCACGCCCGCGACGTCGCCAGCAGCGCGGTCGCGCCGCGCGGCGACACCCCGAGCGCCAGCGACGGCGACTGCCGCGTCGCCCGGCACAGGTCGACGACGTACGCGGCGACCTTCGGGTCCAGGTGGACGGCCCGCACCTGCGCGCGGCCCGCGGCGAGGTCCGCCGCGCCCGCGACGGGCCGGACGGCCGACAGGTCGCTCGGGTCGAACCCGGCGGCGTGCCGCTGCAGCATCGCGATCTCCTCGTCCCGGTTCGGGACGGGCACGGTCAGCTTCACCAGGAACCGGTCGAGCTGCGCCTCGGGCAGCGGGTACGTGCCCTCGTACTCGACGGGGTTCTGCGTCGCGCACACCACGAACGGGTCGGGCAGCGCCCGCGCGGTGCCCTCCACGGACACCTGCCGCTCCTCCATCGCCTCCAGCAGCGACGCCTGGGTCTTGGGCGGCGTCCGGTTGATCTCGTCGGCGAGCAGCAGGTTCGTGAAGACCGGGCCCTGCCGGAACTCGAACTCCGCCGACCGGTTGTCGTAGATCAGCGAGCCGGTGACGTCGCCCGGCATGAGGTCGGGCGTGAACTGGACGCGCTTGAAGTCGAGGTCGAGGCTGCGGGCGAGCGTCTTGACCAGCAGCGTCTTCGCGGTGCCCGGCACGCCCTCCAGCAGCACGTGCCCGCGGCACAGCAGCGCGATGACCAGGCCGGTCACCACCGAGTCCTGGCCGACGACGGTCTTGGCGACCTCGCCGCGCAGCGCGGTCAGCGCCGCGCGCGCCCGCTCGGCGCCGCTGGGAAGGTCGTCCTTCTCCAGGTCGATGGGGTGGTTCAAGAGTCGCGCACCTGCCTTTCCAGGTCGTCGAGGAGGTCGGGGAGGACGACGAGCGCGGCGTCGTCGGCGGGCTCCGGGCCGTACAGCGCGAAGCCGACCGTCCCCTCGTCGTGGGTCGTCCGCGCCGCCACGGCGGCGACGATCTCGGGGGCGGCGGCGGGGTCGTCGGCCGCGCCGCGCGGCAGCCCGAGCAGCGGGACGATCCGGTTCCGCGCGCCGGTGCGCAGCGCGGCGGCGGCGGTGCGCCGCGCGTGGTGCGCCCGGTAGAGCCGGGAGCGGCCCTCGATCGTCTCGGCGGACCGGACGGTGACCGGCAGCCGTTCGGCGACGACCGGCCCGAACCGGCGGCCGCGCCACAGGGCGACGAGCGCGACGGCGACGGCGAGGCCGACCGGCATCAGCCGCCAGCCGAACGGCACCATCTCGCCGAGCGATCGGTCGCCGCCGTCCGTGCCGGGCGGCGGGAGGTCGGGGACGAGCCATACCAGCGACGAGCGGTCGCCGAGGAGGTTCAGCGCGAGCGCCGCGTTGCCCTCCTCGTCGAGGTGCTCGTTGGTGAGCGGTCCGCCGCCGCCGAGGACGGTGACGGTCCGGCTCCCGACCGGGATCTGCACGAGCCGGGACGCGTCGCCGGTGGCGTAGCAGCCGACCGCGCCCGCCGGGACGTCGTAGGCGTGCGCGCCGTGGAACGCGACCGTCCCGGCCTGGACGGCGGCGGACAGCGGGCAGCCGGGCTCGACGGTCGAGGAGAACGCCTCCCCGGCGTCCTCGACGCCGGGGGCGAGCGCGTCGAGGACCCGCTGGCTCGGGCCGACGAGCACGGTGTCGCCGGGCGCGGCGGCGAGCCGGGCCAGGTCGGCGCCGGTGAGGCGGTCGGTCCGGGTGACGATGAGCAGGCCGTCGGACGAGCTGGCCCCCGCGGCGTCGGCCGCGTTCCGCGCGACGGTGACGCGCGTGCCGCGCTCGCCGAGGATCTGGGCGATCGCGCGGGCGCCGTCCCGGCCCGCCGAGGCCGGGTCGAGCGCACCGGCCGTGCCGGACGGCCGCAGCGCCGCGAGGACGATCGCGACGAGCACGATCGCCAGCAGCGCTCCGACGACGCCGCGCGCCGCGCGCAGCCGCCGCCCGGCGACCTGGCCGGCCGTGGGAACCGTGGTCACCACCGGGCCTCCTCCGGCGCGCCGGAGGCCGTCTCCAGCGGGGCGGGTCGCGCGGCCTGGACGCGTTCGTCCAGCGCCCGGAGCCGCGCGTAGGCGTCCGGGCCGCCGGGCCGGTCGCCGTACCAGACGTCGTCGAAGATCCGCACGCCCGCGCGCAGGTCGGCGGCCAGGTCGGGCAGCGCCGCACCGGCCTCGCGGGCGAGCTCGTCGGCGGTGCGGCCGGGGCGCGGGCCGACCACGGCGCGTTCTTCGAGGTCGCGGGCGACGGCCAGGAGCCGTTCGCGGATCGCCTCCGGCCAGCGGCCCGCCGCGGCGAGCCGTTCGGCGTTGACGCGGTGGTCGAGGGCGGTGGCGGTCCCGGCGCCGTCGAGCAGGGCCGGACGCGCCGCGCGCGGGTTTCGGCGGCCGCGCATCAGCCACACGATCGCCGCGATGAGCGCGGCGGCGATGAGCAGGATGACCAGCAGCGACACCCAGCCGCCCCCGGTGCCGTGCGAGCCGGGCGCGCTCGCGCGGTGCAGCAGCCCCTGGAGCCATTCGGAGAACCGCTGCCAGGTGCGCTCCAGCCACGACGGGTCGTCGCGGTGGTAGACGGGCTTCTCCAGCTCGCGGCGGGCCAGTTCGCGGGCCTGGTCGCGGCCGATCGGGTCGAGGATCACGGCAGCCGTCCCGGGGCGCCGGGGGCCGCGGGCCGCCAGCGCTCGAAGAAGTCGTCGTCGTCATCGCCGGACGCGGCCGGGCGGGTCCGCAGGTCGAGGTCCAGGCCCTCGCGGCGCATCCGGCGGTCCATGTAGAGCAGCACGATCACCCCGGCGTCGAACGGCAGCACCACCGACCAGCCGACGATCCGCCCGACGGTGTCGATGACCAGCCCGGCGAACAACTGCCCGTCGGACGGGTCGCCCGACGTGAGCACCAGTTGGGCGACGAGGAACGGCAGGCGCAGCGCCAGCAGGCCCATGAACACCGTCAGCGTCAGCGTGACGACGAGCGTGGCGGCCGTCCGCCACCAGCCGCCGCGCGACAGCGTCCGGCCGCGTCCGAGCGCCGCGCCGACGCCGCGCCGCTCCAGGACGGCCGCCGGGACGGACTGCACGAGCATGACGTAGAGCCAGATCATCGCGACGAGCCCCAGGGGCAGTCCGAGCAGCGCCGAGACGACGATCAGCGGCGGCTCGGCCTCGACCGCGAGCGCGGCGATCAGCGGCGCGGCCGGGACGAGCAGCCCGGCCAGCGAGACGACCAGCACGACCAGCGAGGTGCCGAGCAGGGCGGGCAGCCGCGGCCCGACGTCGCGCAGGACGCGGCGCGGCGCGGGCCGCCCGAACATCGCGCGGCCGAGCACGGGCGCGAGCAGGCCCGCCAGCACGAGGATGCCGAGCGCCGTCAGGACGAGCCCGGCCACGCCGAGGACGAACTGCGCGCCCACGGAGCGGAGCAGGACCTCGGGCGTGCGCTCGTCGTGGGCCTCGTCGCCGACGATGACGTAGCCGACGACCGTCCCGAGGACCTGGACGACGGTGCAGACGGCGACGGAGAACCCGAGCGTCAGGCGCGGCGCGCGGCGGATCGCGGCGACCGCGCCGTCGAGGATGTCCGCGGTGGAGAGCGGGCGGAAGGGCACGTCCCCGCCGAGCAGGGCGGCGGGATCGTCGTCCCACCCGGCCGTTCTCGGCATTCTCCGCTCCCCGCTCGGCTTCGCGCGCCGTCCGCCGCGTCCGGACATCCTGCCACGGCTCCGCTGCCTGGATTGCCGGATGAGGCCCGGTGGGTCACGATGTGCCGGATGACCGAATCACGGCAAACGGTCATGGACGGTGCGGAACCTGTCTACACTCCGGCCTTTGAGTACGGCGTGGCTCGACCACACCCGGCCTTTAACCTGGACCGGGGAGAGTCATGGCACGGGTAAACGCAGGTAACCTGGCTCGGCAAGGCGATCCGCCCACCGAACCCTGACTTCGTGACGATGAGGGCCATGAGAGGACGTGTACTGGTCGTCGACGACGACCTCGCGCTCGCCGAGATGCTCGGCATCGTGCTCCGCGGCGAGGGCTTCGAGCCGTCGTTCGTCCACGACGGCGACAAGGCGCTCGAGGCGTTCCGCGAGACGCGGCCCGACCTCGTGCTGCTCGACCTGATGCTGCCCGGCGCCGACGGCATCGACGTGTGCCGCCAGATCCGGGCCGAGTCGGGCATCCCGATCGTCATGCTGACGGCCAAGAGCGACACCGTCGACGTGGTCCTCGGCCTGGAGTCCGGCGCCGACGACTACATCGTCAAGCCGTTCAAGCCGAAGGAGCTGGTCGCGCGCGTGCGCGCCCGGCTGCGCCGCACCGACGAGCCCGCCCCCGAGACGCTGCAGATCGGCGACATCACCATCGACGTCGCCGGGCACTCGGTGAAGCGCGGCGACACCCACATCCCGCTGACCCCGCTGGAGTTCGACCTGCTGGTGGCGCTGGCCCGCAAGCCGCGCCAGGTCTTCACCCGCGAGGTCCTGCTGGAGCAGGTCTGGGGGTACCGGCACGCCGCCGACACGCGGCTGGTGAACGTCCACGTCCAGCGGCTCCGCGCGAAGATCGAGAAGGACCCGGAACGCCCGGAGATCGTCGTCACCGTCCGCGGTGTCGGCTACAAGGCGGGCCCGGCCTGAGAACCCCCGGACGGCCCTGATGAACGCGGTGAGACGACGGGCCCGGCGCTGCCTGGCCTGGCTCCGCCGTCTCGTCGCGGGCGCCTACCTGCGGTGGCGCCGGTCGATCCAGGTCCGGGTCGTCACCTCGACGCTGTGCATCTCGGCGATCGTGGTGGCGATCCTCGGCGCGTTCCTGACGCAGCAGATGTCGAACGCGCTGATGGACAGCAAGATCAAGGCGGCCCGGCTCCAGCTCGACGAGGGGCTGTCGACGGTCGCGCGGCAGCTCGGCAACCAGCCCGACAACGGCAGCCGGCTGGACAACGTGATGGCCGGGCTCAAGGCCCGCAGCGGCCCGTCCGGCCTGTACGAGGTCTACATCCGCGACACGCGCGACTCGTCGTTCGACGGCTACAGCACCAACGAGCTGCGGGTCGAGAGCATCCCGCAGCGCCTGCGGGACGAGCTGCGGCGCGCGCCCGCCGACGCGACCGCGTACACGTTCGGGAAGCTGTCGTACGTCGGCCGCCCGTCCGAGCGCGGCCTGATCGTCGGCGGCAAGGCCGGGCAGTTCGAGCTGTACTACCTGTTCCCGCTCACCCAGGACCAGCACACGCTGACGGTCGTCAGCCAGGCGCTCGTCGGCGTCGGCGCGGTCCTGGTGCTGCTGCTCGCGGCCATCGCGTCCCTGGTCACCCGGCAGGTCGTGATCCCCGTGCGGCTCGCCGCGCAGGGCGCGCAGCGGCTCGCGGAGGGCAAGCTGGAGGAGCGGATGCGCGTGCGCGGCGAGGACGACCTCGCGCGCCTGGCCCGCTCGTTCAACGAGATGGCCGCGAACCTCCAGGACAAGATCGTCGAGCTGGAGGAGCTGTCGCAGGTGCAGCGGCAGTTCGTCTCGGACGTCTCCCACGAGCTGCGCACGCCGCTGACGACCATCCGCATCGCGGCGGACATGCTGTACGAGCACCGCGACACCTTCGACGACCCGATGGTCGGCCGCTCGGCCGAACTCCTGCAGAGCCAGCTGGAACGGTTCGAGTCCCTGCTGGCCGACCTGCTGGAGATCAGCCGCCACGACGCGGGGGCCGCCACGCTCGACGCGGAGTCGCTCGACATGCGCGACCTCGTGCTGCGCGCCGTCGGCGACATCCAGAACCTCGCCGAGCACAAGGGCAGCAAGGTGCTGCTCCAGCTCCCCGGCGAGCCGTGCATGGCCGAGGTGGACCGCCGCCGCGTCGAGCGGATCATGCGGAACCTGCTGGTCAACGCGGTCGAGCACGGGGAGGGCGAGGACATCGTCGTGTCCGTCGCCGCCGACCGGGACGCCGTCGCGGTCGCCGTCCGCGACCACGGGGTCGGCCTGCGGCCGGGGGAGGGGCAGATGGTGTTCGACCGGTTCTGGCGCGCCGATCCCGCCCGCGCCCGCACCACCGGCGGCACCGGGCTCGGCCTGTCGATCTCCCGCGAGGACGCGCAACTGCACGGCGGCTGGCTCCAGGCGTGGGGCGAACCGGGCTCGGGCTCGCAGTTCCGGCTGTCCCTGCCGCGGACGGCGGGCGCGGAGCTGCGCGGCTCGCCGCTGCCGCTCGTCCCGCCCGGCGCGGGCGGCCGCCCGCTCTACGCGGAACTGGAGGCGGGCGAATGAGGTGTACGCGCGGCGTGGTCGCCGCCGTCCTCCTCGCCGTCGCGCTGACGGGCTGCGCGAGCGTGCCGAGCGGCGGCCGGGTCGTCACCGGGCGGCCCGCCGAGCCCGCCGAGCAGGTCGACGACCCCTACGTCCGGCTGATCCCGGTCAGCCCGCGGCCCGAGTGGAGTCCGACGCAGCTCGTCGCCGGGTTCCTCGCGGCGTCCGCCAGCTTCGACGACGGCCACAAGGTCGCCCGCGAGTACCTGACCGGCGCGGCGTCGTCGTGGAACCCGGGCCCGCGCCCGCCGGTGGCGGTCTTCGCGGACCGGCCCCGGCTGGAGATCGTCGCGCAGACCGCCACCCAGGCGACCGTCAAGGCGTCCGGCAGCCGGCTCGGCTCCATCGGCGCGGACGGGCAGTACACCGCCGACCCCAAGGCCGCCGAGGTCACCTTCGACGTCGTCAAGACCGCGCAGGGCCCGTGGCGGATCGCCGGGCTGCCGGGCGACCCGAACAACGGCCTGATCCTGACCAAGAGCGACGTCGACCGCGCCTTCCGGACCGTCAACCTGTACTTCTTCGCGCCGGACGGCGGGACGCTCGTCCCCAACGGGATCTTCCTGCCGCTGGTGAACCGGCAGAACCTGCCGGGCCAGCTCGTCCGCGCGCTCCTCGCGGGGCCGACGTCCTGGCTCGGCCCGGCCGTCGACTCGGCGTTCCCGCGCGGCACCCGGCTGCGCGGGCTGCGGATCGAGGACGACACCGCGGTCGTCGACCTGAGCGTCGAGGCCCGGTCGGGCGACGTCGACCGGATGTCCGCGCAGCTCTCGTGGACGCTGCGGCAGCTTTCGGAGATCACCCGGTGGAAGCTGGAGATCGCCGGGGACACCGCGACGCCGCACCGGTACGGCAGCGTCCAGCCCGTCCGGGCCTGGGACGGCAACGCGCCGGACGGTCCCGCCGTGCCCGACCAGCCCGCGTACGTGCTGGGCTCGTCGGGGCGGCTCAGCCGGCTGGCCGGGGACCAGCCGCAGCCCGTGCTGCCGCAGGCGGCGCAGGTCGTCCGCCCGGCCGTCTCCGGCGACTACAAGGAGGTCGCGGGGCTCAGCCCGGCGGGCGACCGGGTCCTGCTGCGCGACCTCGCGGGCAACTCCGGCTTCCGGACCGTCCTGAAACGGCACGGCGCGGGAACGCGCTTCACCGCGCCCTCGTTCGACCGCAGCGGCGCGCTCTGGACGGTCGAGACGGGCAAGGAGCGGTCCTGGCTGTGGGTGCGGCCGCGCGGCGGGCCCGCCTTCCGGGTGAGCGACTGGGGCCTGTCGGGCCGCGAGGTCGTCGCGTTCCGGCTGGCCCGCGACGGCGTCCGCGCCGCCGTGATCGTCAAGGCGGACGGGCGGGCGCAGCTGCGGCTCGGCCGGATCGTCCGCGACCAGGGCTCGTCCGGCCTGGAGGCGGGCGCGTTCCTCGCCGTCAGCTCCGAACTCGTGGACGCGATCGACCTCGCGTGGCGGGACTACGGGACCCTCGCCGTGCTCGGCCGCAAGGGCAACGACACCCGCGTGCTGCCGTACCTGATCCCGGTGGGCGGCGGCGCGATCAGCTCGCTCGGCGTCGGCGCGCTCGGGGTGCCGAAGACGATCGCGGCCGCGCCGGGCGCGCCCGTCCTGATCGGCACGAAGGACGAGGGGCCCGGCCAGGTGTGCCGCCAGCGCGCGCCGCACGACCTGATCAGCGAGTGGATCTGCCCGGTCCCCGGCTCGGACCCGATGTATCCCCGCTGACCGGGGTCGTCCACAGGCGGCGCGGGCGTTGGCGCGCCGGTCCGACGCCCCTCCACGCTCGCGCCATGAGCTTCCTCGATGACCTCTTCGACCTCGTCGCCCCCGAGTTCTGCGCGGGCTGCGGGCGCGTGCGGGCGCGGCTGTGCCCCGGCTGCGCCGTCCCGTTCGAGCTGCCGCCGCGCCGCGTGCCGGTCCGCGCGCTCCCGCGCGGCGTGCCGTGCTGGACGACGGCGACCTACGCGGGCGTGGTGCCCTTCGTGCTCAACGCCCACAAGGAGCACGGCCGCCGGGCGCTGGTGAGCCCGCTCGGGGCGGCGCTGGCGCGTACGGTCCGCGCGGCCCTGCCGCCGGACGCGCCCGGCCCGCTGGGGCTCGTGCCCGTGCCGTCCTCGCGGCGGGCCACGCGGCGGCGGGGCCACGACCCGCTGCGGCGGCTGACGGCCGAGGCCGTGCGGGTGCTCGCCGGGCCCGTCGCGCTCGCGCCCGTCCTCGCCCAGGTCCGTCCGGTCGCCGACCAGGCGGGCCTGAGCCGCGCCGGGCGGGCCGCCAACCTGCGCGGCGCGCTGCGCGCCGTCCGGGGCGCGCGCGGCGTCCGCGTGATCGTCGTGGACGACGTGGTGACGACCGGCGCGACGCTGGCCGAGGCCGTCCGGGCGCTCCGCGCGGCCGGGGCCGACGTGGTCGCGGCCGCCACGATCGCCGCGACGGTCCCGGCGACACGCCGCTCCGGGTGACGACCTTCACAGGGCGTCCCCGCCGCTGACGGTGACGATGCGTGGCCGATGAGCGGAGGACACGCGCGGAAACGATGAGGCGCTCGTCACGTGCGGTCATCGGCGGATTAGAGATTTCGCCAACCGAGACCCCCGGATTTAGCAGGCGGACAGCACCGTCCCGACTGCGGGAACCCCTTCCGGACAAGGGGATCGAGCCGATCGCCGGGGCGCCGGCCGGACCCCGGCGGCGCGGTCCGCGGGCCTCCCGATGACGGTCCGTGAGGATTTCGTCGGCCCAACCCCCCTGACATTCACGGCGTAAGGGGTTAGCGTTCCAGACATGGCACCCGCCCGGGTCCGTGGTTGCGTCGGATCGGCGCGCTCCTCGGGAGCGCGACCTCCGGTCCGGCTAGCCGATGCCAGGCGCAGGCGAAACGGCCCACGTAAGGCGACTTCTCGTCGACCGATCACGGTGCGCCTTAGAGGTAAGTCCTGCCCCGTCGGGGGGTCCGACACCCCCCGCAGCGGGAGAAGGGCAGTAGTGGCGAGAGCGCCGCGAGCCCCTCAGCAGGCGGATGTGGGGACGAAGACCAGGTCGGCCGGGCGGGTGCGACCCACCGAGCAATGGCGCCTTCCGGTGGTTGCGAGACCCCCGGAAGGGAAGACATCGCAACCGGGAGAAGGGGGACCCACATGGACATCGTCGTCAGGGGTCGTCACACCGACGTCAACGAGCGGTTCCGCCGCCACGTCGAGGGCAAGCTGAGCAAGATCGGCAGGCTCGACCACAAGGTCATGCGCGTGGACGTGGAGGTTTCGGAGGACGCCAGCCTGCGCGTGCCCGACGAGCGCGAGCGCGTCGAGCTGACCATCCGCGCGCGCGGGCCGGTCGTGCGGGCCGAGGCGGCCGCCGAGGACCGGTACGCCGCGCTCGACCTCGCGCTGGACAAGCTGGAGGGCCGGCTGCGGCGCGACGCCGAGCGCCGCAAGGCCCACCACGTCCGGGCGCGCGGCCGGGCGGCCAGGCCGGCGGACGCGGAGCTGCCGGACGCGCTGCGCCCCGCGGGCACCGCCGGGGCGGCCGCGACGCTGGTCGCGCCCGTCGAGACGCTGGACCCCGCCGGAACCACGGCCGCCACGACGCCGGCGGCCGACGCCGACGAACAGTTCGTCCCGTTCGAGATGGACGGCGACGGCCCGGTCGTCGTGCGCGAGAAGACCCACCGCGCCGTGCCGATGGGCATCGAGCAGGCCGTCTACGAGATGGAGCTGGTCGGCCACGACTTCTTCATCTTCCACGACAAGGACGCGGGTCTTCCGTCGGTGGTCTACCGGCGGCGAGGATGGGACTACGGCGTCATCCGCCTTGCCGAAGAGTGATGCGGCACTCGCGTCACGTCACCGGCGGAACCGTGTCATGATCTAGAAAGGCGTTTTCTGCAAGGCCGTGGACGCGGCGGTCCGGGGCCGGGCGGGGGCGCGGCGGTCGTCCGGCACGACTCCGGCCGCCCGCCCCGCCGCCCCGGCCCCGCCGCTTCCGCGGTCCCTCCCACGGACCGAATCCCAGCCAGTTGAAGGGGGGAAGCGGCGTCTCCTCCGCGCCGCGACTCAGGTGAGCGAGAAACCCGAGGCTCGCGGTCCCGCGGCGGTGCCCCGGCAGGCCGCCGCGCCCGCCGCCGGCACCGCGTCGGGCCGGGACGGGCCCGCCGCGGCCGATCCGATCCGCGTCCTGATCGTCGACGACCACGCGCTGTTCCGCCGCGGCCTGGAGATGGTGCTGCAGGACGAGCCGGACATCGAGGTCGTCGGCGAGGGCGGCGACGGCCACGAGGCCGTGGAGATGGCGGGCGAGCTCATCCCCGACATCGTGCTGATGGACGTCCGGATGCCGCGCCGCAGCGGCATCGAGGCGTGTACCGCGATCAAGGACGTCGCGCCCAGCGCGAAGATCGTCATGCTGACCATCAGCGACGAGGAGGAGGACCTCTTCGAGGCGATCAAGGCGGGCGCGAGCGGCTACCTGCTGAAGGAGATCTCGATCGACGAGGTCCCGCAGGCGGTCCGCGCGGTCCACGGCGGCCAGTCGCTGATCAGCCCCTCGATGGCGTCGAAGCTGATCACCGAGTTCGCGGCGCTGGCCAGGCGGAGTGAGGAGCGGACCCAGCAGGTCCCGGCGCCCCGGCTGACCGACCGGGAGATGGAGGTGCTGCGGCTGGTGGCGCGGGGCCTGGGGAACCGGGAGATCGCGCGGGAGCTGTTCATCTCCGAGAACACCGTGAAGAACCACGTCCGCAACATCCTGGAGAAGCTCCAGCTCCACTCGCGGATGGAGGCGGTCGTGTACGCCGTCCGGGAGAAGCTGCTGGAGATCACCTGACCGCCGCTGTCACCGGCGTTCCGGTTTTGTCGGTGTCGTGACGTAGCATCGCCCGCATGGCGATGCTCCTTCCCGAAGCCGAGGTCGAGCTGTCCGCGTCCGAGGCGCGGCGGATCCAGTTGCGCGCGCTGGGCCTGCTGGGCGCGGACGCGCGGCGCGGCGCCGTCCCGGCGCGGATGGCACGCCTGCTGGACCGGCTGGGCGCGGTCCAGCTTGACACGATCTCCGTCCTGGCGCGCTCGCACGAACTGGTGCCCTACGCGCGGCTGGGCGCGGTGGGCCGCGCGGCCGTGGAGGACGCGTACTGGAGCGGCGGCCGCGCGTTCGAGTACTGGGCGCACGCGGCGTCGATCATCCCCGTGGCCGACTGGCCGCTGTTCGCGTTCCGCCGCCGGGAGTTCCAGCGGCGCGGCAAGCGCTGGCACTCCGTGGACAAGACCGTCCTGGACGACGTCCGCGCCCGGCTCGCCGCCGAGGGGCCGCTGACCACACGCGAGCTGGGCGGCGCGAAGGCGGGCGGCGACTGGTGGCAGTGGAGCGACACCAAGATCGCGATCGAATGGCTGCTGGACACCGGCGAGGCCGTCTGCGTCGAGCGGCGCGGCTGGCGGCGCGTCTACGACCTGGCCGAGCGGGCGATCCCGGCCGACCTGCTCGCCGCGGACCCGGGCGACGCGGCCTGCCTGACCGCGCTGGTGGCCCGGTCGGGCCGGGCGCTCGGCGTCGCCACGCGCGCCGACCTCGCCGACTACTACCGCGTCCGCGCCGAGCAGGTGGACGCGGTCATCGGGGAGACGGGGCTCGTCCCGGTCCGCGTGGCGGGCTGGCCCGCGGCGGCGTGGGCCGATCCGGCGGCGCTGGCGTCACCGCCGCGCGGCCGCCACGCCACCACGCTGCTGTCGCCGTTCGACCCGCTGGTGTGGGACCGGTCCCGCGCGTCCCGCGTCTTCGGGTTCGACCACCGGCTGGAGGCGTACGTCAAGAAGGCCGACCGCGTCCACGGCTACTTCGTGATGCCGCTGCTCGCGGGCGGGCGGCTGATCGGCCGGGTGGACCCGGCCCGGGAGGGCCGCACGCTGGTGGCCCGGCAGGTGTCGTTCGAGCCGCACGCGGCGACTCCGGCCCGCGCGGAGGCGTCCCTGGCGGCGCTGCACCGCGCGCTGGCGGACGCGGCGGCCTGGGTGGGCTGCGACGACGTCCGCGTGGAGCGCGTCACCGCGCCGCTCGGCTGAGGGCGCGCCGGGACGCGCCGGCCGGAGACGACGACGGACGGGAACCCGCGGGCGGGCCCCGTCCGTTCTCCGTAGTGTGCGCCGTGGAGGTCAGCCGTGCGGCAGCTTCTGGGTGTCGGTGCGCGTCGGCGCCTCGATGCTCTCCCCGGCGTCCCCGCCGCGCCGCTTGGCGCTCCGCGAACCGAAGACCGAGTAGTCGACGATCTCGGGGATCACCCGCGGCGCGTCCACCACCACGTCCGAGAACACGTGGACCAGGCCGCAGGCCGCGATCCCGACGACCACGATGCCCACGCCGACGTAGAAACCGACCCACGCCGGGCCGAGGCACAGCGAGACGCCGCCCACGACGAAGCCGGCGAAGACGATCGCCACCGCGACCCAGGAACTGACCCGGCCCGCGTGCGAGCCGTGGGAATCTTCGGACATAGCGCCCCCCTCATCAGGTGCATCAATACAGCTATCCGCGCGCCGCCGGGTCAAACGGTGCCCCGGGTGGATTGCGTCGCAGGGTGACCTAGACCATTCTGGGTCTCGCCTACGATGGCAATCGTACGTGTGGTGTGCGCGCCGCCCTCAGGCGGTGACCCACGATCTGCAAGGAGCCTCCTAGAGTGCCGCCAGTCATCGACAAGATCCTTCGTGCGGGCGAAGGCAAAACCCTGCGCAAGCTCAAGAAGCTCGCGGATCAGGTCAACTCGATCGAGGAGGACTTCCTCGACATGAGCGACGCCGAGCTGCGCGAGCTGACCGACAAGTACCGGGAGCGCCTCGCCGAGGGTGAGACCTTGGACGACCTGCTCCCGGAGGCGTTCGCCACCGCACGCGAGGCGGCCAAGCGGGTCCTCGGCCAGCGGCACTACGACGTCCAGGTCATGGGCGGCGCGGCGCTGCACCTCGGCAACATCGCCGAGATGAAGACCGGTGAGGGCAAGACCCTGACCTGTGTGCTCCCCGCGTACCTCAACGCGCTGTCGGGCGAGGGCGTCCACGTCGTCACGGTGAACGACTACCTCGCCAAGCGCGACGCGGAGTGGATGGGCCGCGTCCACCAGTTCCTCGGCCTGGAGGTCGGCGTCATCCTCCCGCAGATGACGCCGGACGAGCGCCGGGCCGCGTACGCCGCCGACATCACGTACGGGACGAACAACGAGTTCGGCTTCGACTACCTGCGCGACAACATGGCGTGGTCGCTGGAGGAGTGCGTCCAGCGCGGCCACAACTTCGCGATCGTGGACGAGGTCGACTCCATCCTCATCGACGAGGCGCGCACCCCGCTGATCATCTCCGGCCCCGCCGAGCAGAACTCCAAGTGGTACGGCGAGTTCGCCAAGATCGTCCCCCGGCTGAAGCGGGCGGAACTGGTCAGCACGGCCGGTCAGGTGGACGAGTACGGGCCGGGCGACTACGAGGTCAACGAGAAGAAGCGCACGGTCGGCATCACCGAGTCCGGCGTCGAGAAGGTCGAGGACTGGCTCGGCATCGACAACCTCTACGACTCGGTGAACACGCCGCTCGTCAGCTTCCTCAACAACGCCCTCAAGGCGAAGGAACTGTACAAGCGCGACAAGGACTACGTCGTGATGAACGGCGAAGTGCTCATCGTCGACGAGTTCACCGGCCGAATCCTGCACGGCCGCCGCTACAACGAGGGCATGCACCAGGCCATCGAGGCCAAGGAGGGGGTGGCGATCAAGGACGAGAACCAGACGCTCGCCACGATCACCCTCCAGAACTACTTCCGCATGTATAACAAGCTCTCGGGCATGACCGGCACCGCCGACACCGAGGCCGCGGAGTTCAACAAGACCTACAAGATCGGCGTCGTGCCGATCCCGACGAACCGGCCGATGGTCCGCAAGGACGTCGCCGACGTCGTCTACAAGACCGAGCAGGCCAAGTTCGAGGCCGTCGTCAACGACATCGCCGAGCGCAACGAGGCGGGCCAGCCGGTGCTGGTCGGCACGACCTCGGTCGAGAAGTCCGAGCGGCTGTCGCGGATGCTGAAGCGCCGGGGCGTCAAGCACCAGGTCCTGAACGCCAAGCACCACGAGCAGGAGTCGGCGATCATCGCCGAGGCGGGCCGCAAGGGCGCCGTCACGGTCGCGACGAACATGGCGGGCCGCGGCACCGACATCATGCTCGGCGGCAACCCCGACTTCCGCGCCGACCTGGAGCTGCACCAGCGGGGCCTGTCGCCGCTGGAGACTCCGGAGGAGTACGAGGCGGCGTGGCCGGAGACGCTGGAGAAGGCCAAGGAGGCCGTCAAGGGCGAGCACGAGGAGGTCGCCGAGGCGGGCGGCCTGTACGTGCTGGCGACCGAGCGGCACGAGTCGCGGCGCATCGACAACCAGCTCCGCGGCCGGTCGGGCCGCCAGGGCGACCCGGGCGAGTCGCGGTTCTACCTGTCCCTTGAGGACGACCTGATGCGGCTGTTCAACTCGGCGGGCGTCGAGGCGCTGATGAACCGCCTGAACATGGACGACGACCAGCCGATCGAGTCCAAGCTCGTCAGCCGCGCGATCAAGTCCGCCCAGGGCCAGGTCGAGCAGCAGAACTTCGAGATGCGCAAGAACGTCCTGAAGTACGACGAGGTCATGGACCGGCAGCGCAAGGTCATCTACGCCGAGCGCCGCAAGGTGCTGGAGGGCGAGGACCTGCGCGAGCAGATCCACAACATGATCGACGAGGTCGTCAACGGCTACGTCGCGGGCGCGACGGGCGAGGGCTTCGCCGAGGACTGGGACCTGGACAAGCTCTGGAAGGCGTTCCGGCAGCTCTACCCGATCTCGATCGCGCCGGACGACCTGGTCGAGGAGGGCGGGGACATCTCCGACCTCGACGCCGAGACGCTGGCCGAGAAGATCCGCGAGGACGCGCTCGCCGCGTACGAGAAGCGCGAGGCGGAGCTGGGCGAGAGCGTCATGCGCGAGCTGGAGCGGCGGGTCATCCTGTCGGTGCTGGACCGCAAGTGGCGCGAGCACCTGTACGAGATGGACTACCTCCAGGAGGGCATCGGCCTGCGGGCGATGGCGCAGCGCGACCCGCTGGTGGAGTACCAGCGCGAGGGCTACGACATGTTCAACGCCATGCTCGACGGGATCAAGGAGGAGTCGGTCGGCTACCTCTTCAACCTGGAGGTCGAGATCGAGGCGGAGGAGCCCGCGCCGGTCGTCGGCGCGAACCCCGTCGCGCTGTCGGCCACCGCCGAGGGCGGGGAGGCCGGGACGGCCGTCGCGGTCGAGGACGTCGAGGAGACCGAGGAGGCGCCCGTCGTCCACGCCAAGGGCCTGGACGACCACCACCGGCCGAAGAAGCTGGAGTACAGCGCGCCGACGGTCGACGGCGAGGGCGGCGTGGAGCTGCACAGCGAGGAGCAGCCCGACGAGTACGCGGGCGTCTCCCGCAACGACCCGTGCCCGTGCGGGTCGGGCAAGAAGTTCAAGCGCTGCCACGGGGACCCGCGCAGCAAGTGAGGTCCTGAACGGCGTGGAACGGCCCCCGGAGCGATCCGGGGGCCGTTCGTCGTCTCCGGGGTCAGGCGGCGCGCAGGGCGGCGGCGCGGCGGGCGGCGGCGGGGGCGCCGTCGCGGACGCTCATCTCCAGGGCCACGCACGTCCAGCGGCCGCGCAGCGGTTCGAGGCGCAGCGCGAGCGCCCGCACGTCCGCGCCGGTGCGCACGACCGCGCCCGCCTCGACGGCGTGCGGCGTGGGCCGCTGCGTCCAGTCCGCGACGACGCGGGGCGGCGCGAGCAGCGCGCCCGGCGGGACGGGCGGGGCGTGCGCGGCGAGGGCCGCCCGGATCTCCGGCAGGAAGCGGCCCGCGGAGCGGTCGGGCGGCTGCGTCCCGGCGAGGATCTCGGCGACGAGCGCGAGCGCGGCGCGCGCGGCGGGCACCGGGTCGGGCGGGTTCGGCGCACCCGGGGCGAGGAGCCGCAGCGGGGGCCGGGCGGGGCCGACGCGCAGGACGGCGGCGGCGCGGGGGGTGCGGACGGTCATGGGGCCTCCCTGGTGGAAGGCGCCGGGCTCTCCGGCGTCACTAACCAAGAGCACCGGGAGCCGAAAAAAATACATCCTGACCGGATGAGGTCAACGACTTACCGAGAGTGACGAGCGTCTGCTAGGGCGGTCCGGACTGGTCGTCGTCGGGTTCGCGGCCGGGCGTGGCGAAGTCGAACCGCCTGATCAGGTAGCTGAAGATCACGTAATAGAGGACGAAGTAGACCAGGCCGAGCCCGACGATCAGCGGGAGGCCGCGCGTGTTGTCCTTCGTCGCGTTGAGCGCCAGGTCGATGAACCCGGCGGAGAACCCGAACCCGAGCTGCGCGCCGGCGGCGTTGAGCACCGCCATCGACACGCCCGTCAGCACCACGTGGACGCCGTACAGGACGGGCGCGACGAACATGAACGCGAACTCGATGGGCTCGGTGACGCCGGTGACGAACGCGGTGAGCGCGGCGGAGATCATCAGGCCGCCGACCGCTCGGCGGCGCTCGGGCGCGGCGGTCCGCCAGATGGCCAGGGCCGCGCCGGGCAGCCCGAACATCAGGACGGGGAAGAACCCGGCCGTGAACCCGCCCGCGTGCGGGTCGCCCGCGAGGTACCGGTTGATCTCGCCGTGGACGACGCCGTCCGGCCCGTTGTAGGTGCCGAACACGAACCAGATCAGCGAGTTCGGGATGTGGTGGAGGCCGAACGGCAGCAGCAGCCGGTTCACGACCCCGTACACGCCCGCGCCGAGCGCCCCGGCCCCGGTGATCCAGTCGCCGAAGCGCGTCAGCCAGCCGCCGAGGACGGGCCAGCCGAGCCCGATGAGGACGCCGAGGACGAGCGCGCCGAGCGCGGTGATGATCGGCACGAAGCGGCGGCCGCCGAAGAACGCGAGCCACGACGGCGGCCGGACGCGGTGGAACCGCTGGTACAGCACGGCGGCCAGGACGCCGATGAGGATGCCGCCGAGGACGTCGGTGGGGTTCTTGGCGCCCCAGTCCACGACCTGGTGGACGGTCCCGTCGTCGTCCACGCGATGGACGACGACGCTCGCGCGGAGCGACGACGAGTGGGACAGCATCGTCTTGGAAACCCGGTCGAAGACGAGGTACCCGACGACGGCGGCGAGCGCGGTGGACCCGTCGGCCTTGCGCGCGAAGCCGATCGCGACGCCGACCGCGAACAGCAGCGGCAGCGCCTCGAACAGGGCGTCGCCCGCGCCCCCGACGACCTCGGCGACGCGGTTCCAGCCGAGCCCGGCGCGGCCGAGCAGGTCGTCCTGGCCGAGCCGCAGCAGGATCGCGGCGGCGGGCAGCACGGCGATGGGCAGCATGAGGCTGCGGCCGATGCGCTGGAGCACGGCGAGGGCGGCCTGCGCCGGGCCGGGGGCCGCCTCGGTCGGGGACGTCATCGGGGGTGTCCTTCCAGGGGCCGCCGGGGTCAGGGGAGCCCGAGTGCCGTTCGGATCTGGTAGCGGTCGGCGCGGTAGGTGGAGACGCCCAGCTCCGCGCAGATCCCGCCGGTGTAGGAGCGGCGCTGGAGCCGCAGGACCGCGCCGCCGCGCGGGATCTCCAGCCGCCGCGCCTCGTCGGCCTCCGCGAGACCGGCGTCGATGGTCTGGTCCCCGGCGTCGAAGACGAGCCCGTAGACGGCCTCCAGGACGCCGTGCAGGGACCGGTCGGCGAGCCGCCGGTCGGTGAGGTCGGGGGCGAGCGACGCGAGGATGTGGGATCGCTCGACGGCCATCGGCTCGCCGTCAGCGGTGCGGAGCCGTTCGATGACGTGGACGGGCGTGCCCGGCGGGACGTCGAAGAGGCGGGCGAGGCGGCCGTCCGCGGGGACGGTGCCGCGCGCCAGGTCCGCGCCGCCGGGCCGCATGCCGCGCGCCAGCATGTCCTCGGTGAAGGAGACCAGCCGCAGCGGCATCTCCAGTTTGGGCCGGGCGACGAACGTCCCCTTGCCGGGGACGCGGTGCAGGCGTCCCTCGCCGACGAGCAGCTCGATGGCCTGCCGGACGGTCGTGCGCGACAGCCGGTAGCGGGCGCACAGCTCGCGCTCGGAGGGGATGGGGGCGTCCAGGGGGAGTTCCGCGCCGTCGATGAGGCCGAGCAGGACGGCGCGGAGCTGCGCGTACTTGGGCAGCGGGCCGCCCGGGTCGATGCTCGTCACGGAGATCCTTCAAGCGCCGGTCAACGCCGGACTAGACCACGGTCCCCGCCCGCGTGTCAATCGCCCGGGCGCGGACCGAACCGGCGCGTGAGCATGGAGAACCCGGTCGCGGGCAGGGTCGTGGAGCGGCCGTTGCCGCCGCCGTCCGGAACGGTGCAGTATGGTGCTAACTGGTCTAGTCCGGACTAGACCAGTTGCGGCGGGGCGAAGCGCCCCCCGTGCCCCTGGAGAGTGCGCGCATGGCTTCACTGCTGATCACCGTCGCCGGAGTGGTCGCTTCCCCCGACGGCGGCCCCGCCCGGCTGCTCGCGCCCGGGTTCGTCCGCGTCGAGGACGGGCGGATCGCGGAAGTCGGGGAAGGCCGGCCGCCCGGCGCCGACGAGCACCTGCCCGACGGCCTGCTGGCCCCCGGCCTGGTGGACCTCCAGGTCAACGGCTTCTTCGGCCACGACCTCGCGGACGCGGACGAGGACGGCTGGCGCGAGGTCGTCACGCGGCTGCCGGAGACCGGCGTCACCGCGTTCCTCCCGACGTTCATCACCGCGCCCGTCGCGGAGCAGGCCGCCGCGCTGCGCCGCACGCGCGGGCTGCTGCCGCGCCTGCCCGCCCCGGCCGCGAAGGTCCTGGGCGTCCA
Organism: Actinomadura atramentaria DSM 43919; assembly: GCF_000381885.1. GTDB lineage: Bacteria > Actinomycetota > Actinomycetes > Streptosporangiales > Streptosporangiaceae > Spirillospora > Spirillospora atramentaria. Next base: position 179,687 of record NZ_KB907208.1, read on the forward strand.
CCTGGAGGGCCCGTTCCTGTCGCCGCGCCGCAAGGGCGCGCACAACGCGGCCCACCTCACCGACCCGACGCCCGAGGCGGTCGCGGAGCTGCTGGAGACGGGCCTGGTCCGGCTCCTGACGCTCGCGCCGGAGCGCGCGGGCGCGCTGGACGCCGTCCGGACGCTCGCCGCAGCCGGGGTGCTGGTCAGCGTCGGCCACAGCGACGCGACCGCCGAGCGGACGGCGGAGGCCGCGGACGCGGGCGCGCGCATGGTCACCCACATCTTCAACGCGCAGAGCGGCCTGGACCACCGCGCGCCGGGCGTCGCGGCGCAGGCGCTGGTCGACCCGCGGCTGAGCCCGGGGCTGATCCTGGACCTGCACCACGTCGCGCCGGTCATGGCCGCGCTGGTGTTCCGCGCGGCGCGCGGCCGGACGGTGCTCGTCAGCGACGCCGCGGCCGCCGCCGGGATGGCGCCGGGCGAGTACGACCTGGGCGGCGAGCCGATCACGCTGCCCGAGCAGGGCCCGCCGCTGCGCGCGGACGGCACGATCGCCGGGTCCGCGCTGCGGCTGGACGACGCGGTCGGCAACGCGGTCGCGCTCGGCCTGGACCCGGCCGAGGCCGTGGACGCCGCGTCCCGCGTCCCCGCCGACCTGGTCGGCCGACCCGACCTCGGCCGCCTCGCGCCGGGCGCGGCGGCCGACCTCACCTGGCTCGGCCCGGACTTCCGGGCCCGGCGGACGTGGATCGACGGGCGGGAGCCCACCGGAGGAGGATCATGACGACGAGCCGGATGCGCGCCGAGATCGGCGAGCAGCCCGCGGCGCTGGACCGCACGATCGGGGCGCTGCTGCCGCGTGTGCCCGACGTCGCGGCGCTGGCGCGCGAGACCCGCCAGGTGCTGTTCATCGCGCGGGGGTCCTCCGACAACGCCGCCGTCTACGGCCGCTACCTCGTCGAGACGCGGGCGGGGCGGCTCGGCACGCTGGCCGCGCCGTCCGTCGCGACCGCCTACCACCGGAAGCTGGACCTGTCGGGCGTGCTGGCGGTGGCGATCAGCCAGTCCGGCAAGACGGAGGAGATCGTCCAGACGATGGACTGGGCGGCGGACTGCGGCGCGCGCACCGTCGCGGTCACCAACGGGGCCGGGTCGCCGCTGGCCGAGGCCGCGCAGGTCGCGCTGGTCACCGAGGCGGGCGACGAACTGGCCGTCCCGGCGACCAAGACCTACACGACGCAGCTCGCGGCCCTGGCGGTGCTCGCGATCGGCCTGGGGGCCGACGTCGCCGCGGACGACCTGCGGCGCGTCCCGGACGAGGTCGCGGCGCTGATCGCGCGGACCGAGGCGGCCGCGGCCCTCCCGGCCATCGTGGACGGCCTCGCGGGCGTGCCGGGCGCGGTCGTGTCGGGGCGCGGCCTGGCGTTCGGCACCGCGCTGGAACTCGCCCTCAAGATCAAGGAGGCGTGCTACCTGCACGCGATGGGCCTGTCCTACGCGGACCTGCTGCACGGCCCGATCGCCGTCGTCGACGACGCGACGCCCGCGCTGCTGGTCGCCGCCGGGGACGGCCCGACGCTGCCCGGCACGATCGCGCTCGCCGAGCGGGTGCGCGGCGCGCGCGCCCGCGCGTTCGCGGTCGGCGGCGGGGCGGGGCTGGCGGCCGCGAGCGACGCGGCGCTGCCCGGTCCGGAACTGCCGGAATGGGTCACTCCGCTCGGTCTGATCGTCCCCGGGCAGATTCTGGTCGAGAATCTTGCCCGTCGGCTCGGCGTGGACCCCGACGTCCCGCGCGGGCTGAACAAGGTGACGCAGACCGACTGAGCAGTCCGCCGAGCGGGCGGACGGGAAGGCCCGGATGAGAGGTCACGGCGGGATACGGCGGGCGGAGGCGATCGTCGCCGCCCTCGGCGGCGCGGCCAACATCGTGGACATCGAGCCCTGCACGACGCGGCTGCGCTCCGAGGTCCGCGACGCGGCGCGGGTGGACGAGCCCGCGCTGCGCGCGGCGGGCGCCATCGCGGTGCTGCGCAGCGGCCCGGTGGTGCAGGTGGTGGTGGGGCCGCAGGCCGACTCGATCGCCTGCGACATCGAGGACGTGCTCGGCTGACCCCGGAGGGACGCGTATGACGCGGGTGCTGTCGCCCGTCGCGGGCCGCGCGATCGGCCTGGCCGGGGTGCCCGACCCGGTGTTCGCGCAGGCGATGGTCGGGCCGGGCACGGCCGTCGACCCGGTGCGCGCGGCGGGCCGGGCCATCGCGCCGGTGACGGGCCGGATCGTGAAACTCCACCCGCACGCGTACGTCGTGGTGGACGATGAAGATCACGGAGTCCTCGTCCACCTCGGCATCGAGACGGTGAAGCTGAAGGGGCGGGGCTTCGCGCTGCTCGCGGCCGAGGGCGACGAGGTGAACGCGGGGGAGCCCGTGGTGGCCTGGGACCCCGTGGCGGTGGAGGCGGCCGGCCGGTCGCCGATCTGCGCCGTCGTCGCGCTCGATGCGGACGGTGGCGCGCTGACCCGGGTCCGCGCGGATGGACCGGTCCACCAGGGGACCGAGCTGTTCACGTGGGTTTGATACGCATGTCCGCTGTGCCGGGTAGGGGGCGCGTGGAGGTTTCCACGTCGCCTCCTGGATAAGGCGGACTTCATGGACATCAATCCGCCCCGAGCTCGGGGCCTGACGAGGAGTTGTTCCCAAGTGACCGAGCGCAGAGTGAAGATCAAGTCCCGCGTGGGCCTCCACGCGCGCCCGGCCGCGCTGTTCGTGCAGACGGCGGCGAAGGCCCCGATGGAGGTGACCGTCGGACGGGACGGCAACGATCCGGTGAACGCCAAGAGCATCCTCGCGGTGCTCGGCCTGGACGCCCACCACGGCGAGGAGGTCACCCTGACCGCAGTCGGGGACGGCGCCGAGGAGCTGCTGAACACGCTGGAGGGCATCCTCACCGAGGAAGAGCCCGAGCATGCCTGACGCGGGTCCGTTGCGCGGCACCGGGGTGAGTCCCGGTTCCGGGTACGGACCCGTCCGCCGCATGGTCGGCACCGTGCCGGAGCCGCCCCCCGGGGCGCGGCACGACTCAGACGCCGCCGCGGAGACCGCGGCGGCGTTCGCGGCCCTCGCGCGGGTCGCCGAGAGCCTGGAGGACCTGGCCGGGCGCGCCGCCGACGACGTCGGCCGGGACGTCCTGGTCGCGCAGGCGCTGATGGCCCGCGACCCCGAGCTGGCGGCGGGCGTCGCGGCGCGCGTCGCCGCCGGGCTGGCCGCGCCCCGCGCCGTCTGGGAGGCGTTCGGCGTCCACCGGGACGCGCTCGCCGCCGCCGACGCCTACCTCGCCGCCCGCGTCGCGGACCTCGACGACGTCCGGGACCGCGCCGTCGCGCTGCTGCTGGACGTGCCGCTGCCGGGCGTCCCGGTCGCCGACGAGCCGTTCGTGCTCGTCGCGCGGGACCTCGCGCCCGCCGACACGGCCCTGCTCGACCCCGCCGTCGTCGTCGCGTTCGTGACCGAGGACGGCGGGCCGACCAGCCACACCGCGATCCTCGCCCGCGCGCTCGGGGTGCCCGCCGTCGTCGCGGTGCGCGGCGCGACGGACCTCCCGGACGGGACGCCGGTCCTGGTGGACGGCGCGGCGGGCACCGTGCGGCCGGGGCCGTCGCCCGCCGAGGTGCGCGCCGCGCGGGTCCGCGACCGGACGTCCAGGCGCGCCGCGCCGGACCCGGCCCTGCCCGGCGGGACGCGCGACGGCCGCCGCGTCCCGCTGCTCGCCAACATCGGCGGCCCGGCCGGGGTCCGCGCGGACCTGGACGCGGCCCGCGCGCACGGGGCCGAGGGCGTCGGGCTGCTGCGGACCGAGTTCCTGTTCCTCGACCGGGCCGAGGCGCCCGGCCACGACGAGCAGGTCGCCGCCTACACCGAGGTCTTCGCGGCGTTCCCCGAGGGGGACGTGATCGTCCGCGTCCTGGACGCGGGCGCGGACAAGCGGCTGGCGTTCCTGCCGCCGCCCGCCCCCGAGCCGAACCCGGCGCTGGGCGAGCGCGGGCTGCGGATGCTGCGCCGCCACCCGGACATCCTCACCGCGCAGCTCGCCGCCCTCGCCGCCGCGGCGGCCGGGCGCCCGGTGGGCGTCATGGCCCCGATGGTGACGGGCGCGGACGAGGCCGCCGGGTTCGCCGCGCTGTGCCGCGACGCGGGCCTCGCGCGGCCCGGCGCGATGATCGAGGTCCCGGCCGCCGCGCTGCGCGCCCGCGACCTCGCGCGCGCCGTGGAGTTCTTCAGCGTCGGGACCAACGACCTCGCCCAGTACGCGTGCGCCGCCGACCGGCAGTCCGGGGCGCTCGCGCGGCTGCACGACCCGTGGCAGCCCGCGCTGCTCGACCTCGTCGCGCTCGCGGCGGGCGCGGGCGTCCCGTGCGGCGTGTGCGGGGAGGGCGCGGCCGACCCGATCCTGGCGTGCGTGCTGGTCGGCCTCGGCGTCGCGTCGCTGTCGATGGCCCCGCCGTCGATCCCGGCCGTCCGCGAGGAACTGGCGGGCCACACCCTGGACCGCTGCCGCGCCGCCGCAGCCGCCGCCCGCGCCGCCCGCACGGCCCCGGCGGCGCGCGCCGCCGCCCGCGCCGTCCTCGCCCGCCGCGACCGCCCGGTCTAGCGCCCGCACGGACGGGGTCAGTAGGTGAGGCCGTGGCCTGCTTTGCGGCCGGCGGCCGGGACGGGGAGCCTGCCGGCGGGCTTCACCTTTCCGGCCAGGACGCGGGCGAGGGCCGTTATCGAGACCGGCGACGACGAGTACGCCGCTACCGTGGCCGCCGCGCCGCCCGCCTGCTTGAGGACGTAGGGCAGGCCGAGAGCGGCGACCACGACCGACCGCGCGCCCGCCGGGATCGCGGGGCGGCCGCCCAGAACCGTCACCACCGTCACGTCCGCGTCCTTCGCCGAGGACGCCGCGCGGACGCCCGCCGAGCGCAGCGCGGACCTGAGCGCCGCGCTCTGCGGCCCGGTCACGAACACCTTCTTCGACCCGAGCGGCAGCGTCCCGCCGTCGTTGCGGACCAGCGTCACGGAGTGCTCGGCGACCGTGCGCGCGGTGCGGCGGTGCGCGGCCGTCCGCATCGCCGCGCCCGCCTTGTCGGGATCGACGGCGGTGCCCTTGAACAGCCCGCGCCGCTGCTTGAGCGTGAGGATGCGCGTCAGGGACTCGTCCAGGCGCTTCTCGGTGATCGTGCCCTTGCGCACGGCCGCCAGCACCGCGTCGAACGCCTTCGGCAGGTTCGGCGGCATCAGGAGCTGGTCGGCCCCGGCCTGGATCGCGCGGACGGGCGCGACGGCGTCGCCGTACTTCTTGCGCACCCCGGCCATCTTCAGCGAGTCCGTGATGATCACACCGTTGAAGTGGAGCTTGTCGCGCAGCAGCCCGGTCAGCACGGCGTGCGAGAGCGTGGACGGATCGCCGGACGGGTCCAGCCGGGGCACGACGATGTGCGCGGACATCACCGCGTCCACCCCCGCCGCCACGGCGGCCTCGAACGGCGGCGCGTCCAGCCGCTGCCAGTACGACCGGGAGTGCTCGATGACCGGCAGGCCCGTGTGGCTGTCGACGTCGGTGTCCCCGTGCCCCGGGAAGTGCTTGACGGTCGCCGCGACGCCCGCGCCCTGGTACCCCGCGACGGCGGCGCTCACCAGCGAGGCGACGAGCTTCGGGTCCGACCCGAACGAGCGCGGCCCGATCACCGGGTTCGCCGGATTGACGTTGACGTCGGCGTCGGGCGCGTAGTTCTGGTTGATCCCGACGGCGCGCAGCTCGGCGGCCGTCACCTGCGCGGCCTCGCGCACGTATCCGGGGTTCCGCGTCGCGCCGAGCGCCATGTTGCCGGGGAACCGGGTGATGAACGGCGCACGGTGGACGATGCCCTGCTCCTCGTCCACGCCGATCAGCAGCGGCGTGGACGCGGCCTTCTGCAGCGAGTTGGACAGCCGCGCGGTCGCCTCGGGCGACGGCATGTTGCGCGGGAAGTAGATCAGCCCGCCGACGTGGTACTTCTCGACGAGCTTGGTGGCGGCGGCCGCGTCGGCGAAGTCGGGGACGAAGAGCTGGCCGACCTTCTCGCGCAGGCTCATGTCCCGCAGATAGCCCGCGATCCACGACGTGGACGGCGACGCGGACGCCGAGCCGCGCGGCGTCGCGGACGTCCCGCCGCCGCCACCGCCCCCGTCGCAGGCCGCCACGGGCGCGACGACGGCCGCCGCCGCGACGATCGCGAGAGAACGTGAGGTGCGCACGCGACCAGCCCCCCGACATGGTCGACCGACAGATCCGGAAAGATCAGTGCTTACCCTGCGACGCTAGCCGTTGCACTCAGCGCTGTCGATACGGCCCCCGGCGCAGGCCCACGCCTCGATCCCGCGCTCCCAGCCCGTACCGCGCGCCTGTGCCGCGCGCCTGTGCGGTGAGCCCATGCTTCGAGCCCATGCTTCGAGCCTGTGCGGTGAGCCTGTGCGGTGAGCCCGTGCGGTGAGCCCGTGCGGTGAGCCCGTGCGGTGAGCCCGTGCCGCGCCCCCCGGAGGGAGCGCGGCACGGGCGCCGGTCAGGTCACCGCCGTCCGGCGCGGCCCGAGCACCGGGTAGCCGAGCCGCCGCAGCGCCATTCCCGCCGCGCCGACCGCGCCGTCCCCGGCGCGCCGCGGGTCGGCGGCGAACCGGTCGCGCAGCCCGGCGCGCACCGCCTCGGCGACCGGCCCGTCGCGCAGGACGGACCCGTGCATCACGACGGGCGCGAACGACCCGCCGAGCGCGGGCCGGACCGCGTCCACGTCCCGCAGCAGCACCGCCGCCGCCTCCTCGGTGATCCGCCGCGCGACCGCGTCCCCGGCCTCCGCCGCCGCCGCGACGACCGGCCCGAGCCGGCCGAGCGCGGCGGGCGGCCGCCCGTAGACCTCCTTGACGATCGCCTGCGCGAGCCGCGGGTCGGGCGGCGGCGGGGACGGCCGGGGGATGAGGACGGCCGTCCCGCCCCCGCCGGACAGGGCGGGCGCCGCGCCCGCCAGCGCGAGCGCGCGCCGGTGCCGCCCGCGGTGCCGGTGGGCGGTCAGCTCGCCCGCCGCGCCGGGGCCGAGCAGCGCGCGCGGCACCGACTCGGTGAGCAGGGTGGGCGACCCGCGCCCGTCGAACGCGGCGAGCGCGGCGCGGACGGCCTCGCGGCCGAGCCAGACCGCCGACCCCTCGTCGCCGACGAGCCAGCCGTAGCCGTCGGCGCGCCGGACGATCGCGCCGTCGTTGATGACGGCCGCGCCCGCGCCCGTCCCGGAGAAGACGACGATGCCCTTCTCGGCCGTGGTCCCGGCGGCGAACGCGACCGCGATGTCGGTGACTACGGCGGGCGACCCGCGCAGCCCCGCCTCCTGCCACGCGCGCCGCGCGGCGGCGACGGCGGCGGGCCGGCCGGCCGACCCGGCCCCGGCGATGCCGAACACGCCGCCGATCACGTGCGTCGGATCGAGGGAGCCGAGCGCCTCGTTGAGCGCCTCCGACAGTGCGCCCGCGGTGTCGCCGCCCGAGTTGGGATTGGCCCCCGGGCCGGTCCCGGTTCCGGCGAGAACGCCCCCGAGCGTGAGGACGACACAGCGGGTCTTCGTGCCACCCGCGTCGATGCCGACCACGAAAGGACCGGCCAAATGGGTCAACACATGGCGACCGTAGCCTTTTCTACCGTTGACGTGACATCCAGGCAGTAAGAAAATTTCTTCCATGAGGAAACCCACCGGCACGGAGCCGGGGAGTGCAACGGGGGAGGCGGGCGCGCCCACGGGTGACGCGGTGGCCAAGGAGGCGACGCCGCTGAGCACCGTGGTGCGGGTGCGTTCTCTGCTGCCCTCGCTGCCCCCCGCCGAGCGACGAGTCGCTCAACGCGTCATCGACGACCCCGAAGGGGTCGCGAACTCGACCATCACCGAACTCGCCCAGACCTGCGGAACCTCCGAGACCACGGTCATCAGGTTCTGCCGGGCGATCGGCTTTCATGGTTACCCCGAGCTGAGACTGACCCTCGCCACCGAGGCGGGCCGCGCGCAGAGCGCGAGCGGCGGACGGGTCATCGGCAGCGACATCAGCCCCGACGACTCCCTCGAACAGATTGTGGAAAAGGTCACCTTCGCCGACGCGCGCGCGGTGGAGGAGACGGCGACCCAACTCGACATCAAGATGCTGGAGCAGGTGGTGGACGCGATCGTCGCCGCCGGGCGGGTCGACGTGTACGGCGTCGGGGCCAGCGCGTTCGTCGCCGCCGACTTCCAGCAGAAACTGCACCGCATCGGCCGGGTGTGCAACGCCTGGTCCGACGCGCACATCATGCTGACCAGCGCCGCCGTCCTGCGCGCGGGCGACGTCGCGATCGGCATCTCGCACACCGGCGCGACGGTGGAGACCATCGACGCGCTGGAGGTCGCGGCGCAGCGCGGCGTCACGACCGTCGCGGTGACGAACTTCCCCAAGTCGCCGATCGCCGAGACGGCCGACCTCGTCCTGACGACGGCGGCCCGCGAGACGACGTTCCGGTCGGGGGCGACCGCGAGCCGGCTCGCGCAGCTCACGGTGATCGACTGCGTGTTCGTCGGCGTCGCCCAGCGCACGTTCGGGTCGACCCGCGAGGCGCTGGAGGCCACTTTCGAAGCGGTCCGGGGCCGGACCGTGCGACGAGCCGAGCGGAGGCGCCGGTGATCGACGTCGATCTGCCCACGGAGGGCCGCAACCCGCGGACCCTCGACCTCGACACCCTGCCCACCCTCGACGTCCTGCGACTGATCAACACCGAGGACGCCACGGTGCCGATGGTGGTGGCCGCGGTGCTGCCGCAGATCGCCGAGCTGGTCGAACTCGCCGTGACGTCCCTGCGCCGCGGCGGGCGCGTACACTATTTCGGGGCCGGGACGTCCGGTCGGCTCGCGGTGCTGGACGCCGCCGAGCTGCCGCCGACGTTCGGGATCTGGGGACGCGTCGTCGCGCACAACGCGGGCGGCGCGGGGGCGCTGGTGAAAGCCGTCTCGGACGTCGAGGACGACGCCGAGCAGGGGGCGCGGGACGCCGCCCAGGTGGCGCCGGGCGACATCGCGGTCGGCGTCGCGGCCAGCGGCCGCACGCCGTACGTGCTGGGCGCGCTGCGCGCGGCGGCGGGCAGGGGCGCCCGCACCGCGCTGATCAGCTGCAACCCGCACGCGCCGTACGGGGACGAGGTGGAGGTCCACATCGGGCTGGCCACCGGACCGGAGGTGATCAGCGGGTCCACCCGCATGAAGGCCGGCACGGCGACGAAGCTGGTGCTGAACGCCTTCTCGACGACGCTGATGGTCCGGCTGGGCCGCACCTACTCGAATCTGATGGTCAGCGTGAACGCGCTGAACGGCAAGCTGCGGGCCAGGCTCGTCCGCATCCTCACCGAGGCGACCGGCATGGACGCCGTGACGTGCGAGAACGCGCTGTCCGAGGCCGGGGGCAACACGCGGGTGGCGCTGGTGTCGCTGCTCGGCGAGGTGCCCGCGGCGCGGGCGACGACGGTGCTGGAGGAGGCGGACGGCGGCGTCCGGGAGGCGCTCCAGCGGCTGCGGTCCGCCTGACGCGCGCTCCGGCCCCCGCCCGCGCGGGGGCCGGAGCCCGTCGATCTAGAACACCATTCCACTTCAGGCCGTACCATCGGGACGTGACTCTCAAAGCCGTCATCACCGACTGGGGCGGGGTGCTGACGTCCCCGCTCAACGCCGCCGTCGCCGTCTGGCTCGCCGAGGACCGCATCGACGCCGCGCACTACAAGCAGGTGATGCGCGGCTGGGTCAAGCAGGCGTACGACGGCACGGGCGTCAACCCGATCCACGGCCTGGAGGACGGCAGCCTCGCCACCGCCGAGTTCGAGCGGCTGCTGGCCGCCGAGCTGCGGACCGTGGACGGCGGCGCGGTCGTCGCGGACGGCCTGATCGCCCGCATGTTCGCCGCGTTCAGCCCCGTCGAGCCGATGTACGCGGCGCTGCGGGACGTCCGCGCGGGCGGCCTGCGCACCGCCCTGCTGTCCAACTCGTGGGGCAACGACTACCCGCGCCACCTGTTCGACGGGCTGTTCGACGACGTCGTGATCTCCTGCGAGGTCGGGATGCGCAAGCCGGACGAGCGGATCTTCCGGCACGCCGTGGAGCGGCTCGGCCTGCGCCCCGCCGACTGCGCGTTCATCGACGACATCGAGCACAACGTCCGCGCGGCCGAGGCCGTCGGGATGCGCGGCATCCTGCACACCGACCCGGACGCCACCGTGGCGGCGCTGCGCGACCTCGGCGCGCTGAGCGCATAGGCTGCGGTCCGTCATGCGCGTCTTCCTGCCGTCCACGCCGTCCGCGCTCGCCGCCGCCGCGAAGGCCCGCGAGCTCGGCCCCGCCCCGCTCGCCGGCTACGCCGTCACGCCCGCGCTCCGCGAGTGGTACGCCGTCGGCGACACCGAGGAGCTGGAGTACGCGGCGATGACCGCCGCCGCCCGCGCCTCGCTCGCGCTGCTCGCCGCCGAACCCGGCGCGCCGCCGCGCCGCGTCGTGCTGGCCGCCGAGGTGCCCGACGAGCTGGTCGAGGCCGTCCGCGACGACGACGAGCCCGCGCTGGTCCGCGTCACGGCCCCGGTCGCCTGGCGGCGGATCGCCTCCGGCCACGTGGACGACGACGCGGCCGCCGACGACGTCCGCGCCGCCGTCGCCGCGCTGCCCGCCGCCCGCGCGGGCGACGACGGCGCCCGGTTCGCGGTGGACGGCGCCGAGGGCCACGAACTGCTCTGGTACGCCACCCAGGAACTCGCCGGCCTCACCTGATCAACTCCCGTCCGACCTCGCATTTTGGCGCGCGCCGCAGTGGGGTAGGGGTCCGCATATCGACGACGATGTCGGACTTCTCAGGGGAGCGAGCGCATGGACGGTGCCACCACCGTGCCGATCCCGGTCAACGAACCGGTCTACACGTACGCGCCGGGCAGTCCCGAGCGGACGGCCCTGGAGGCCAAGATCAAGGAGCTGGCGGAGAACCGGCTCGACCTGACCATGACCATCGGCGGCGACCGGCGCCTGGGCGGCGGCGACCCGATCGACGTCGTCCAGCCGCACGCGCACGCCAAGGTGCTCGGCACCCTCGGCAACGCCACCGACGACGACGTGCGCGCGGCGGTCGACGCGGCCCGCGCCGCCGCGCCCGGCTGGCGGGCGCTGTCCTTCGACGACCGCGCCGCGATCCTGCTGCGCGCCGCCGACCTGCTGTCGGGGCCGTGGCGGTCCACGCTGAACGCCGCGACGATGCTCGGGCAGTCCAAGTCCGTCCAGCAGGCCGAGATCGACTCGGCGTGCGAGCTGGCCGACTTCTGGCGGTTCAACGTCGCCTACGCCCGGTCGCTGTACGAGAACCAGCCGATCTCCTCGCCGGGCGTGTGGAACCGGATGGAGTACCGGCCGCTGGAGGGCTTCGTCCTCGCCATCACGCCGTTCAACTTCTCGGCGATCTCCGGGAACCTGCCGACCGCGCCCGCGCTGATGGGCAACGTCGTGGTGTGGAAGCCGTCGCCGACGCAGCAGTTCGCGGCGCACTTCACGATGCGGCTGCTGGAGGAGGCGGGGCTGCCGCCCGGCGTGATCAACCTCGTCACCGGGGACGGGACGGCGGTGTCGAACGTCGCGCTGCCCGACCCGGACTTCGCGGGCGTCCACTTCACCGGCTCGACCCGCACGTTCCAGCACCTGTGGCGGACCATCGGCGACAACATCACCGGGTACCGGGGCTACCCGCGCATCGTGGGGGAGACGGGCGGCAAGGACTACATCGTCGCGCACCCGTCCGCCGACGTGGACGTCCTGCGCACGGCGCTCGTGCGCGGCGCGTTCGAGTACCAGGGGCAGAAGTGCTCCGCCGCGTCCCGCGCGTACATCCCGCGCTCGCTGTGGAAGGTCATGCGCGACGACTTCCTCGGCGAGGTCGAGTCCCTGACGATGGGCGACGTCACCACCGACCTGTCGCTGTTCATGGGCGCGGTCATCGACGACCGGGCGTTCGCCAAGCACAGCGCCGCGATCGACCGGGCGCGCGCGAACCCGTCCATCAACGTCCTGGTGGGCGGCGAGGTGGACGACTCGATCGGCTGGTTCGTCCGGCCGACCGTGCTGGAGGGCGACGATCCGTTCGACGAGATCTTCACCACCGAGTACTTCGGCCCGATCCTCGCGCTGCGGATCTACGACGACGCCGACTACGACGCGACGCTCCACCAGATGGAGGGCGCCGCGCCGTACGGCCTGACCGGCGCGGTCATCGCCCGGGACCGCGCCGCGATCGACCACGCGCAGCACGCGCTGCGCTTCACGGCGGGGAACTTCTACGTCAACGACAAGCCGACCGGCGCGGTCGTCGGTCAGCAGCCGTTCGGCGGGGCGCGCGCGTCCGGCACCAACGACAAGGCCGGGTCGATCTTCAACCTGATCCGCTGGGTGAACCCGCGCGCGCTGAAGGAGACGCTGGTCCCGGCGACGGACTACCGCTACCCGCACATGGGCGGATGAGGCCGGGCCGGCCGCGGGTTGCGGCGCGCGGCGGCAGCGGCGACGATGAGGGCCGTCCGACCGCGCCCCCGGACCGCTCCGCCCGGGGCGCGCCCGAACGCGCATTGGACGCCCATGACGACGCTGACCCGCCTGGTGCTGTGGAACATCGACCACACGCTGGTGGACGTGGGACGGGTGACCCGGGAGGCGTACGCGGACGCGTTCCGCGCGACGACCGGCCGCCCGCTCGTCCGGCTCGCCCCGACCGCGGGCCGCACCGAGTCGGAGATCATCTTCGAGACGCTGGCGTTCAACGACATCGTCACCACCGACGACCACCTGCCCGCGTTCATGGACGCGCTCGCGCGGGCGTACGCGGCCCGCCGCCGGGACCTGCTGGCGCACGGCCGCGTCCTGGCCGGGGCGCGGGAGGCGCTGGACGCGCTCGGCCGCGAGCCCGGCACGCTCCAGTCGGTGCTGACCGGGTCGATCGAGCCCGTCGCGCGGCTGAAGGTCTCCGAACTCGGCCTCGCGAACCGCCTCGACCTGGACACCGGCGGCTACGAGACCGGCGTCTACAGCAAGGCGGCGCTGCTGGAGATAGCGCGGACGCGCGCGAACGAGAAGTACGGGACGCGGTTCGGGGAGTCCGCGACGGTGTTCGTCGCCGACTCGGTGCGCGACGTGCAGGCGGCCGGGATCGCCCGCTCGCCGGTGGTGGCCGTCGCGACGGGCGCGGCGACGCAGGCCGAGCTGCGGGCCGCCGGGGCGGACGCGGTGCTGCCGACGCTCGCGGAGACCGGCCCGCTGATCAGCGCGATCCGCGAGCTGACCCGCTCCTGACTCGGGTCCGCGCCGTGCAAGACCGAAGGGGAGAACCGATGTCCGACGCCACCGCGCCGCTCTGGGAGCCGACCGACGCCGTCGTCGCCAACGCGCGCGCGACCCATTTCCAGCACTGGCTGTGGGACCGGGGGATCCTCACCGAGTCCTACGACGAGCTGTGGCGCTGGTCGACGACCGAGATCGACGCGTTCTGGGACGCGGTCTGGCAGTACTTCGGCGTCGTCGGGCACCGCGGCGACGGGCCGGTCCGCGCGGGCGGCAGGACCCCGGTGGACGGCCTGCGCTGGTTCCCCGGCGCGACCCTGAACTACGCCGCGACCGCCCTGCGCCGCGCCCGCGAGCACCCCGACGAGACGGCCGTCGTGTTCCGGTCCGAGGCGGGCGGCCACCGCGTGATCACCTGGGGCGAGCTGGCGCTGCACGTCGCGGAGGTCCGGGCGGGGCTGGCGGCGCTCGGCGTCGGCGAGGGCGACCGGGTCGCCGCGTACCTGCCGAACATCCCCGAGGCGCTGGTGTGCTTCCTGGCGACGGCGTCGCTCGGCGCGGTCTGGACGTCCTGCTCGCCGGACTTCGGGTCGGCCTCGGTCATCGACCGGTTCGCGCAGACCGAGCCGACCGTGCTGATCGCCGTGGACGGCTACGCCTACAACGGGCGCCGGTTCGACCGGCGCGAGACGGTCCGGGAGATCGAGGCCGCGCTGCCGACCGTCGCCGCGACCGTCCTCGTCCCGTACCTCGACCCGGCGTCCGCGCCGGACGGGCTGCGCGCGGGCGTCCGCTACGCCGACCTGCCGAAGCCCGGCCGCCCCCTGGAGTTCGCGCACGTCCCCTTCGACCACCCGCTGTGGGTTGTGTACTCCTCCGGCACGACGGGGCTGCCGAAGCCGATCGTCCACGGGCACGGCGGCATCGTCCTGGAGCACCTGAAGGCGCTGTCGTTCCACCAGGACCTCGGCCCCGAGGACGTCTTCCTCTGGTACACCACGACCGGCTGGATGATGTGGAACTACCTCGTCGGCGGCCTGCTCGTCGGCGCGACGGTCGTGCTGTACGACGGCGCGCCCGGCGACCTGTGGGCGCTCGCCGCCGAGGAGGGCGTCACCTACCTCGGCGTCGGCGCGCCGTACCTGACGGCGTGCCGCAAGCAGGGCCGCCGCCCCGGCGCGGAGCTGGACCTGTCGCGGCTGCGCGGCATCGGCTCCACCGGCTCCCCGCTCCCGCCCGAGGGCTTCGCGTGGGTGTACGAGAACGTCGGGAACGATCTGCTGCTCGGCTCGTTCTCCGGCGGCACCGACATCTGCACCGGCATCGTCGGGCCGAGCCCGCTGCTGCCGCTGGAGCCCGGCGCGATCCAGTGCCGGGGGCTCGGCGCGAAGGTCGAGGCGTTCGACGACGCGGGCCGCCCGCTCACCGGCGAGGTCGGCGAACTGGTGCTGACCGAGCCGATGCCGTCGATGCCGGTGTCCTTCTGGAACGACCCGGACGGCGTCCGCTACCGCGAGTCCTACTTCGACGTGTATCCGGGCGTGTGGCGGCACGGCGACTGGATCGAGATCCGCGCGGACGGCTCCTGCGTCATCTACGGCCGCTCGGACTCGACTTTGAACCGGGGCGGCGTCCGCATGGGCACCGCCGACTTCTACCGGGTGGTCGAGGGCTTCGACGAGATCGCCGACAGCCTCGTCATCGACACCGGGCGGCTGGGCGACGAGGGCCGCCTGCTGCTGTACGTCCAGCTCGCGGAGGGCGCGGAGCTGACCGACGAGCTGGCGGCCCGGCTGCGCGCCGAGCTGCGCGGGGCGCTGTCGCCCCGCCACGTCCCGGACGAGGTCGTCGCGGTCCCGAGCGTCCCGCGCACGCTGTCCGGCAAGAAGCTGGAGGTCCCGGTCCGCAAGATCCTGCTGGGCACGCCGCCCGAACAGGCCGCCAACCGCGACTCCCTGGCCAACCCCGAATCCCTCGACCACTTCGTCCCGCTCACCTGAGCCTCGCCGACGCGGGAAAGCGCGGAGCCCCGCGCCGCCGGCCGGGGCCGGGGCGCGGGGCTCCGCGCTGTGCTGGTGGTGCGGGCGTCGGTCACTTGGCGTAGTTCGGGTAACCGAAGCCGACGATCTGGTCGAGGTCACGGGTCTTGGTCTTCACCGCGTTGCCGGTGTTGCCCTCGACGGTCTTCACGGTGCCGTCGCCGTTGTCCTTGACCACGAAGCCGACGTGCTCGATGTCGTCGAGCGACTTCTTGCCGTCCCAGTTGAAGAAGACGACGGCGCCCGGCTTCGGCTTGGTGCCCCAGCGGTCGTGGGACTTGAACCACTTGGCGTGGGCGATGGTCCACGCGTCCTGGCCGACCTGGTCGGAGAAGCCGACCTTGGTGCCGACCCAGGAGACGAACATCGAGCACCAGGAGGCGTCCTTGTAGGCCCCGATCGAGCCGCCGTCGCGCTTGGTGGTCTCCTTCGCGCGGTCGGTGGACATGTACCAGTCCTGGAACTTGGTCTCGCCCGAGCCGTCCTCCTTGACGCCGACCTGCGACTCGGCCTGCCGGATGACGTCCTGCGCGGTCACCTTCGGCTCGTCGCCGCGGCCGGTGCCGTGGTCGCCGCCGAGGCCCGTGTCAGAGCCCGTGCCGCCGTCGGCGCCGCCGTCGTGCCCGCGGTGGGCCGGGCGGTCGCCCTCGTCGTCCGGGACGACGGGCGCGCCGTGGTCGCGGCCGCCGTCGCCCAGCTCGGGCGTCCGGCCGCCGTCGTCGTGCCGGGCGTCGAAGCGGTCCTGCGCGCTGTCGCGGCCCTTGAGGCCGTCACCGAGGTCGCCGTCGGCGGCGAGCGGCGCGCGCGGCGCCGACACGGCGTCCTGCGGGACGTGCTTACCGGTCTCCGGGCCGGTGGCGGCCTGGGCGGAGCCGACGCCCGTCAGCGCGGTGCCGGCGAGCGCGGCGCCGGCGACGAGGGTGCCGGTGGTGCGGAGGGCGACGGACAGGGGGGTCGAGTTGCGATACTTACCGATCATGGGCGGGTACTCCTCGCTTCCATGTCGCCTACCGGGTTAGCTGACGGGTTCGGACGTGGAAGACGCCCTACGGCCCGGATACGGGCCGATTCACCCCAGTTGGGACGAGTGGGTCCCCGGCTCCGCGCTGACGCGCGGACTCGGCGGTGGGCACGCGTGCGCGCCCTGCGGTCGATGGACTGTTGCGCTGTCGCCAGATGAGGCGAGCGGCCGTGCCGCACGACGCCCGTTCGGTCCGGAGTCGTGGGCCAGGCCGTGGTCCGCCTCGCGTACTGACGCGACGCGCCCGCTTGAAAGAGCGATGATCCGTGCTCGGTAAGGCGCGGTACGGCCTGCTCGTGGGACCCCGTTCGCGAGGTCCGTCCGCCCGGTGTTCGCGGCGGTCCTAGAAGAACGCATGGGACGGTGTTGTCATTCCCGTGACGTTCCGCCGCCGTTTCGGGCGGTCCAAGGGGAACGCCTGGGTTCGTGCTGGCATTCCCACCTGGACGCCGCCGTCATGAAGGGCGGTCCTTGGTGAACGCTTGGGGTGGCGTGGCCATTCCCCCGATGCGTTCCCCGCCGCTGCGCGGGGCGGGTCCGAGAAGAACACCAAGAGCTGGTCCGGCATTCCCCACGTGCCCGCCATCCGCGTGCGGCGGTCCAGGTAGAACGCAGGGACCGGCTTTGCCATTCCCCGGCGTTCGGGCCGCCCTCGTGGGGCGGGTCCGGGCACAACACCCCAGCCCGGGCCGTCATTCCAATGGGCGTGAAGCCCTTGCGGGCACGGGTCTGAAGCGAGTCGGCAAACGATTGTTCGGCGGCGACCGAAAGGTAAAGTCCTGTTCCTCAGGACGATTCTTCGAGCGTCCTCGCAGAATGGCTCATCGCATACGGGCCGCGTAGGCCTCGACATCGCTCCGGCGGTACAGGCGGCGCACCCGGCCCCCTTTCAGGGGCTCCACCCGCACGGGTTCCGGCCAGCCTTTGGGCGGCCGGGACGCGTACACCGTCACGCTGGAGGGCGCGAGGCCCAGGATGCGGCCCGCCTCCGCCAGCGTCACCAGATCACCGGGCTCGGCCTCGGGCGACGCGAGCCCCGCGTACCAGGCCGTCCACACCGCGTCGTCCCAGTACAGGGCCTTGCCGTGGCGGTGGGCCGGTTCCGGGTGCCCGTTGGCGGCGCGGTCGGCCCACAGCTCCTTCAGGCGGTGCCTGCTGAGCCCGTGGCGCTCCGCGAGCTGGTCGCGGGTGAGCAGGCCGGGCGGCGCGGCGGACGCCGGGGAGCGGGCCGCGAACCAGCGGTCCCACTCCCCGGCGTCCCAGACGAGCCGTCCCCCGGACGTCCCCGCCGCCTCCGGGTGGCCGTTGGCCGCGCGCTCCCGGTACCACTTCTCCAGGGTGCTGCGCCCGATGCCGTGGGCTTCCATGAGGTCGGCGCGCGTGTAGACGCGGCGTCCGTCGAGCGTGGTGTGCGGACGGGTCATCCCGCCATCATGGCCGATCCCGGCGGTCGCGCCGGATCAGCCGTCGAGCGACGTCGGCACGACGGGCAGCTTCACCCAGGCCGGCCGGACGGCCCCGACGTAGTTCTGCCTGTAGTACCCCTTGAGCCGGGCCACCGAGACGGTCGCCCCGGTGTGCGGCGCGTGGATGAACCGGTTCCTGCCCAGGTACATCCCGACGTGGTTGAGGTGGTTGAAGAACACCAGGTCCCCCGGGCGCAGGTGGCGCGGCGTGCGGACGCGCGCCCGGATGCGCCGGTACTGGTCGTAGGTGACCCGCGGGATCGAGACCCCGGCCCGCCGCCACGCCTGCTGGACGAGCCCGGAGCAGTCGAACCCGCCGCCCCCGGTCCCGCCCCACACGTAGGGGCGTCCCTTCTGCTTGACGGCGAAGGCCACGGCGCGGCGCGCCCGGCGGTCCCACTTCGCGGTCATCGCGGTCCGCTTCTTGCGGACGGCGCGCTGGAGCAGCGCGAGCCGGCGGGCGCGGAGCGCGGCGCGGGCCCGGGTGCGCGACCACGTGCGGGGCGCGACCTGCTGGTCCCGCTGGTCCTGCTGCCTGTCCTGCGCTGCGGAGACCGCGTACGGCGTCTCCGCGCGGTCGGTCCCGAACGGGCCGTCGGCGGCGAGCGCCGCCGGTCCGGACGCGAGCGCGAGCGTCACCGTGGCGGCGCCGCAGGCGGCTCTTAAGGGGATGGACATGATGTGGCGTACCTCCCTACATGATCATCCGCGAGACGATCTACCCGGCTCGGCGCGGCGACATCCCCGAACTCGGCCGAAAAACGGTCATGAGCAGGGAAAATGGCGCGGGGCGCGGGCATTCTCGACGCCGCGCCGAAGCCGGTATTCACGGGAATGGCGGAAAAGTGCGTCCGGCGGTCGGTCAACGCGCCCGGCGGGCCGCGCGTCCAACACCGGCGGGGCCGGTCCGGACGGCGGGGCGGCGCGCGCGGAACATAGGGTGCGGATGGACCACGAGGGGCTGCGGCCCGGCGATCCCGACCGGATCGGCCGCTACGTCCTGCTGGGCAGGCTCGGCGAGGGCGGCCAGGGCACGGTGTACCTCGGCGTCGGCCCCGACATGGACGGCCCGCGCGTCGCGGTGAAGCTGCTCCGCGCCGACCTGGCCGCCGACGCCGCGGCCCGCTCCCGGTTCCTGCGGGAGGCCGAGACGGCGATGCGCGTCTCGACGTCCCGCACCGCCCGCGTGCTGGACGCCGACCTCGACGGCCGCCGCCCCTACATCGTCAGCGAGTACGTCGCCGGGCCGTCGCTGCGCGCGCGGGTCTTGGCGGACGGCCCGCTCGCCGGCCCGGAACTGGAGCGCGTCGCGGCCGGGATGCTGACGGCGCTCGCCGCGATCCACCGCGCCGGGGTCGTCCACCGCGACGTCAAGCCGCACAACGTGCTGCTGGCCCCGGACGGCCCGCGCGTCATCGACTTCGGCATCGCCCGCGAGGCGGCGGCCGGGGACGCGACGGTGACGGCCGACATCCTCGGCACCCCTTCCTACATGGCCCCCGAGCGCGTCCGCGGCGAGCCGGTCGGCCCGCCCGCCGACCTGTGGGGCTGGGCCGCGACGGTCGTGTACGCCGCGACGGGCGCGGCCCCGTTCGGCGAGGACGAGATGCACGTCGTCCTCACCCGCGTCCTCACCCGCCCGCCGGACCTCGGCGGCCTGCGCGGCCCGCTGCGCGGGTTCGCCGCCGCGTGCCTGGACAAGGACCCGGCCCGCCGCCCCGACGCCGCCGCGCTGCTGGCCCGGCTCGCGTCCGGCCGGGACGGCGTGACGGTCCGCCTCGGCCGCGCGGCCGCGCCGCCCCGCGGGACCAGGCGGCGGCGGACGGTCCTCGCGGCGGTCGCGGGCGCGGTCGCGGTCGTCGGCGCGGCGGCGGCGTTCACCGCGTTCCCGCGCGGCGGCGGCCCGCCCGCGCCCGCGCCGACCGCCGAGGCGGCGACGGCCGCCCCCGACGCCGCGCCGAAGCGGACCGCCGCCCCGCGCGTCACGCCGCGCACGTCCACCGCGCGGCCGGGCCGCAAGGCCGGGGTGGAGCACCGGGGCGCCCCGGCCGCGCACGCGAAGAAGAAGCGGAACCACAAGAAGAAGGGACCGCGGCGACGATGAGACGCCCCCTCCGGCACGGGCCGCCGCGTCCGCCCTCCGCCGCCCGGGACCGCGCACTAGGCTGCCCGGTGAGCGGGCGCCCGACCGCGCGGCGGCCGGGTAGGGTGCCGAAAGGCCCCCCGACACACGCACCTCACCCCGAAGGGATGTGCCCGTTCCGATGAAACTCGGGGCACTGCGCTCCGGCGACCCGGACCGCCTCGGCCCCTACGCGCTGCTCGGTCGGCTCGGTGAGGGCGGCCAGGGCGCGGTCTTCCTCGGCGCCCGCGCGCCCGAGGGCGAGGAGCCCGGCGAGGACGTCCCCCGCGTCGCGGTGAAGCTGCTGCACGCCGACCTCACCGACGACGACAAGGCCCGCTCCCGCTTCCTGCGCGAACTCGACGTCGCCAAGCGCGTCGCCCCGTTCTGCACCGCGCAGGTCATCGACGCCGACGTGGACGGCGACCGGCCCTACATCGTCAGCGAGTACGTGCCGGGGCCGTCGCTGAACCAGCTCGTCCGGGACGAGGGGCCGCTGCGCGGGGCCGCGCTGGACCGGCTCGCGGTCGGCACCGCCACCGCGCTCGCCGCGATCCACGAGGCGCGGGTCGTCCACCGCGACTTCAAGCCGCACAACGTGCTCGTCGGACCGGACGGGCCCCGCGTCATCGACTTCGGCGTCGCCCGCGCGATCACCGGCGCGACGACGCTGACCAGCCGCGTCATCGGCACGCCCTCCTACATGGCGCCCGAGCAGATCAAGGGCGAGGAGATCGGCACGCCCGCCGACGTGTTCTGCTGGGCGGCGACGCTGGTCTACGCCGCGACCGGCGAGCCGCCGTTCGGGCAGGACTCGATCCCGGCCGTCATCAACCGCATCCTGCACGAGGACCCCGACCTCGGCGACATGGACGGGCCGCTGGCCGACCTCGTCCGCGCGTGCCTGGCCCGCGAGCCCGGCCACCGGCCCGGGTCGCGGACGCTGCTGCTGCGGCTGCTCGGCACCGAGGCGAGCCCGGAGCCGGTCCCCGAGCGCGACGACGCGACGGCGATGCTGACGGCGGGCAGCGCCCTGGCGGCCGACATGGACGGCGACATGGACGGCGACATGGACGCCGACACGGGCGGCGACCCGACCGGCACCCGCCCGGTGATCCCCGGCGTCTCGCCCGTCCCGCCGCCGCCCCGGCGGCGCGTGCTGCCCGAGCCGCGCGCCGCGCTGGCGGCGCTGCTCGGCCGCTCGCGCGGTCGGCTCGGCATCGTCGCGGCCGGGGCGGCGCTCGTCGTCGCGGTCGTGGTCGTGTCGACGGTCCTGGCGCTGACCGGGCCGGAGAAGAGCAAGTCGTCCACCAAGGTCAGCGACCCGGGCCCGTCCGCCCCGGCGAACACCGGGCCGACGCGGCGGGTCGTGGACGCGCCGCACGACAGCGCGCCCGCCCCCGCGCCCCACCCGCGGACCGCGGACCCGTCCGGCTCGCCCTCCGCCACCGATTCGCCGACGCCGCCGGACCCGTCCACGAGCGTGACGCCGACGCCGAGCCACTCGTCGCCGCCGCCGTCCTCCGAGCCGCCCACCGACCCGACGACGCCGACCGAGGAACCCCCGACAGGCCCGACCGACCCGACGTCGCCCAAGGGCGACAAGGCCGGGACCTGACCGGCGGCTTCCCCGATTCCCGGTGCCGCCGCCCGGTCGGCTGGCAAGGTAGGAATCGGCACGTTCTCCGCACCGGCCCCGCCGGACGGGCGGCGTGCCGTTCATCGCTACGCTGGCGCGTGGACGCCGCCACAACGACGTGGCGCGCGGTTCTCTAGGGGAGTTGTTCAAGGATGAGCGGCGAGCTCGATCAGGAGAAGTACGACCTGCTCCGGGCCGCGGCGGAGCAGTACGCCGCCGCGCTCGGGGAGCACGGGGACATCGCGGAGACGGACGGCTACCTCCGGCTGTACTACCGCAACGTCGCCCCCGAGGACCTGATCGGCCGCACGCCGGGCGAAGTGTACGGCCCCGCGATGGCGCACCGCGCGCTCGGCGCGGAGCGCCCGCAGGGCCGCGCGAAGGTGCGGGTGTTCAACCCGTCCGAGCAGGCGGACGGCTGGGAGGACCCGGGCCGCACGGTCGTGCAGGTCGTCACCGACGACATGCCGTTCCTGGTCGACTCGGTGACGATGGAGCTGAGCCGCCACAAGCTCACCAACCACATCACCGTCCACCCGCTGATGGGCGTGGACCGCGACGTCGCGGGCCGGTTGAAGGTGTTCCGCGGCAAGCACGACAGCTCCCGCGACCTGGACGAGTCGTGGATCCACATCGAGGTCGGCCGCGTCTCCGACCCGGACAGGATCGCCGAGCTGGAGCGGGACCTGCTGCGCGTCCTCGGCGACGTCCGCGTCTCCTACGAGGACCAGGAGAAGATGCGCGAGCGGGCGCTGTCGCTGGCCCGCGAGGTCCGGGAGAACCCCCCGCTGCGCGGCGACGAGTCCGACGAGGCCGTCGAACTGCTCGAATGGCTCGCGGGCGGCCACTTCACGTTCCTCGGCTACCGCGACTACGTCCTGGCCGACGACGGGTCCGCGCTGCGGCCCGTCACCGGCACCGGCCTCGGCATCCTGCGCACCGACACCACCGAGTCGGGCAGCTTCGCGTCGCTGCCGCCGGAGGTCCGCAAGCGCGCCACCGAGCGGCACCTGCTCGTCATCACCAAGGCGAACTCGCGCTCGACCGTCCACCGGCCGGTCTACCTGGACTACATCGGCGTCAAGAAGTTCGACCGGCACGGCTCGGTGGTGGGGGAGCGGCGGTTCCTCGGACTGTTCGCGCACGTCGCCTACAGCGAGTCGATCGCGCACGTGCCCGTCCTGAAGCGCAAGGTCGACGACGTCCTGGAGCGCGCCGGGTTCACCGCCGACAGCTACGACGGCCAGGACCTCGTGGAGATCCTGGAGTCCTACCCGCGCGACGAGCTGTTCCAGATCTCCGCCGACGAGCTGCTGCCGA
Organism: Actinomadura atramentaria DSM 43919; assembly: GCF_000381885.1. Taxonomy (GTDB): domain Bacteria; phylum Actinomycetota; class Actinomycetes; order Streptosporangiales; family Streptosporangiaceae; genus Spirillospora; species Spirillospora atramentaria. The sequence goes on from NZ_KB907208.1 coordinate 202,645, forward strand.
TCGCGCTCGGCACGCTGCGCCTGCGCGAGCGCCGCCAGCTCAAGCTGTTCCTGCGCAAGGACCCCTACGGCCGGTTCATGTCGTGCATGGTCTACCTCCCGCGCGACCGGTACACGACGAAGGTCCGGCTGCGCATCCAGGAGATCCTGCGCAACGCGTTCGACGGCGTCTCGGTGGACTACAGCGCGAACGTGACCGAGTCCGTCCTCGCCCGGCTGCACGTCGTGGTGCGCGGCGAGCGCGGCCGGCAGCTCCCCGACGTGGACGCCGAGGCGCTGGAGCGGCGGCTCGCCAACGCGACCCGCTCCTGGAGCGACTTCCTCGCCGACGCCATCGCCCGCGAGTGCGCCGACGACCGCGCCGCCGAGCTGACCGCCCGCTACGGCGAGGCGTTCCCCGAGGGCTACAAGGCCGACTTCACCGCCACCACCGCCGTCGCGGACCTGCGCCGCCTCGACGCGCTCGCCGCGGACGGCGACACCTCCATCGACCTGTGGGAGCCCGCGGGCGCGGAGCCGGGCGTCCGGCGGCTGAAGATCTTCCGGCGCGGCGAGCCGATCATCCTGTCCAAGATGCTGCCGCTGCTGCAGAACATGGGCGTCGAGGTCGTGGACGAGCGGCCGTACGAGATCATGCCCACGGGCGGCCCGCGCGGCTGGATCTACGACCTCGGCCTGCGCTACACGCCCGCGCCCGGCGTCCCCGAGGACGCGGTGAAGACGCTGTTCCAGGACGCGTTCACCGCACTGTGGAACGGCCGCATCGAGAACGACGGCTTCAACGCGCTCGTCCTGCACGTCGGCCTGGACTGGCGGCAGACGATGATCCTGCGCGCCTACGCCATGTACCTGCGGCAGACCGGCACGTCGTTCTCCAAGCGCTACATCGAGCAGGTCCTGCTCGGCAACCCCGGCATCACGCGGCTGCTGGTCCGCCTGTGGGAGAGCCGCCTCGACCCGCACCTGGCGGGCGGCGAGATCGAGCGCAGCGTCGGCATCGCCGAGGAGCTGGAGGGCCGCCTGGAGGACGTCCAGAGCCTGGACGAGGACCGCATCCTCCGCGCCTACCTCGCGATGATCCAGGCGACGCTGCGCACCAACCACTACCAGGGCAAGCCGTACCTGTCGCTGAAGTTCGACCCCGAGGGCATCCCCGACCTGCCGCTCCCGCGCCCCAAGTTCGAGATCTTCGTGTACTCGCCGAAGGTCGAGGGCGTCCACCTGCGGTTCGGGTCGGTGGCGCGCGGCGGGCTGCGCTGGTCGGACCGCCGGGAGGACTTCCGCACGGAGATCCTCGGCCTGGTCAAGGCGCAGGCGGTGAAGAACACCGTCATCGTCCCGGCGGGCGCCAAGGGCGGGTTCGTCGGCAAGCAGCTCCCCGACCCGGCCGACCGCGAGGCGTGGATGCAGGCCGGGATCGAGTGCTACAAGGACTTCATCTCCGGGCTCTTGGACGTCACCGACAACCTCGTGGACGGCAAGGTCGTCCCGCCGCCCAACGTCGTCCGGCACGACGGCGACGACACCTACCTCGTCGTCGCCGCCGACAAGGGCACCGCGACGTTCTCCGACATCGCCAACGGCGTCGCCGCCGAGTACGGGTTCTGGCTCGGGGACGCGTTCGCGTCCGGCGGGTCGGTCGGCTACGACCACAAGGCGATGGGCATCACCGCGCGCGGCGCGTGGGAGTCGGTGAAGTACCACTTCCGGGTGCTGGGCGTGGATGTGCAGCGCGACGACTTCACCGTCGTCGGCATCGGCGACATGTCCGGGGACGTTTTCGGCAACGGCATGCTGCTCTCGGAGCACATCAAGCTCGTCGCCGCGTTCGACCACCGGCACCTGTTCATCGACCCCGACCCGGACCCGGCGGCGTCCTACGCCGAGCGGCGGCGCGTGTTCGAGCTGCCGCGCAGCTCCTGGGCCGACTACGACACGTCCCTGATCTCCAAGGGCGGCGGGGTGTTCCCGCGCACCGCCAAGTCGATCCGGCTGACGCCCGAGATGCGCGCCGCGCTCGGCCTGCCCGACGGCGTCGCCGCGCTCGCCCCCTACGAGCTGATCCGCGCGGCGCTGCTCGCGCCCGTCGACCTGCTGTGGAACGGCGGCATCGGGACGTACGTGAAGGCGTCCACCGAGAACAACGCCGACGTCGGCGACAAGGCCAACGACCTCGTCCGCGTGGACGGCGCCGACCTGCGCTGCAAGGTCGTCGGCGAGGGCGGCAACCTCGGCTTCACCCAGCTCGGCCGGATCGAGTTCGCCCGCACCGGCGGCCTGATCAACACCGACTTCATCGACAACTCCGCCGGGGTCGACACCTCCGACCACGAGGTCAACATCAAGATCCTGCTCGACCAGGTCGTGCGGGACGGCGGGCTCGGCCGCAAGCAGCGCGACGAACTGCTCTACAGCATGACCGACGAGGTCGGGGACCTCGTCCTGCGCGACAACTGCGCGCAGAACGTCGTGCTGGCCGCCGCGCGGGCGCAGGCCCCGTCGATGCTGCACGTCCACACCCGGATGATGCGGCGGCTCGAACGCGACGGCCTGCTCAAGCGGCGGCTGGAGTTCCTGCCCGACGACAAGGCCCTCGCCGAGCGCCGCCAGGCCGACCGGGGCCTCACCGGGCCGGAGTTCTCCGTCCTGCTCGCCTACGCCAAGCTGTCGCTGGACGACGACCTCATCGCCTCCGACCTGCCCGACGACCCGTACCTGGAGTCGTGGCTCGTCGACTACTTCCCGACGCCGCTGCGCGAGCGGTTCCGGTCCGCGATGGACCGGCACCCGCTGCGCCGCGAGATCATCACGACGGCGGTGGTGAACGACCTCGTCAACAACTCCGGGACGACGTTCGCGTTCCGCGTCCACGAGGAGACGGGCGCGTCGCCGTCCGACATCGCCCGCGCCTACCTGGTGTCCCGCGCCGTGTTCGACATGCCGCGCTTCTGGCACGCCGTCGACGGCCTGTCCCACCAGGTGGAGGAGTCCACGCAGATCACGCTGCTGCTGGAGGCCCGCAAGCTCACCGAGCGCGGCGCGCGCTGGCTGCTGCACCACCGGCGGCCGCCGTTCGACATCCGCGAGACGATCGACTTCTTCCAGGGCAGCGCGGAGACGCTCGCGCGGCACCTGCCGTCGGTGCTGCAGGGGCTGGACCAGGCGGCGTTCACCGAGCGCCGCGACACCTACCGCGAACTCGGCGTCCCCGAGGACCTCGCGGAGCGGTCGGCGGTGCTCGTCCCCGCCTACTCGACGTTCGACCTGGTGTCGATCGCGCACGCGATGAGCCGCCCGGTCACCGACGTCGCGGACGTGTACTTCCTGCTCGCCGACCGGCTCCAGCTCGCCCGGCTCCGCGAACCCGTCATCGCCCTCCCGCGCGACGACCGGTGGCGGTCGATGGCCCGCGCCGCGCTCCGCGACGACCTGTACTCGGCGCACGCGGCGCTCACCCGCGCCGTCCTCGCGATGAACGAGCCGGGCACGCCCGCCGACGTCAGCCTCACCCGCTGGGCGGACGAGAACCGCACGGCCGTCGACCGCGCCCAGCAGACGCTGCTGGAGATCTGGGAGAGCGACAGCTTCGACCTGGCCACCCTCTCGGTCGCCCTCGGCGCGGTCCGCACCCTGGCCACGACGAGCTCCCTGTAACCCGCCGCGTCCCGCCGCCACCCGGCGGCGGGACGCCGTCGCCTCCGTCTCGGGACGCACTCTCCGCCGCGCGGCCCGTCCGGGACGCGTTTCCCGCTACGCGCCCCGGACGCTGGGCGCTCAGGGCCGCGCGGTTCGTCCGGGACGCTGTGCCGCACGCCTGGTCCGGGACGCGCTCCCTGCCGCCCCCTAGGCGCCTCCGCCGCGCGGTTCGTCCGGGACGGCTTCCGCGCCGCGCGGCTCGTTGCTGCGTGCGGCCGGTTCGCGCTGCGCCGGTGTCCCGGGAGGCGCATCGCGCCGGGCGGCGCGTTCCGCGGGTGTGGCACGCTGGCCGTGGTCTTCGGTGCGGGGAGTCGGTCGGATGATCTTCGCGGTGGCGCAGCCGGTGTGCGCGGCGCACGACGTGGCGGCGAACGCCGTCGCGCACGCGGACGCCGTGCGGCGGGCGGGCGCGCGGGTCGTGGTGTTCCCCGAACTGTCCCTGACCGGGTACGAGCTGGACGCCGCGCCGCTCGCGCCGGACGACGACCGGCTCGCCCCGCTCGTCGCCGCGTGCGCGGAGACCGGGACGCTCGCGCTCGCGGGCGCTCCGGTCCCCGGCCCGCACATCGCGACGCTCGCCGTGACGGGCGGCGGCGTCCGCGTCGTTTACCGGAAGATGCGGCTCGGCGCGGCGGAGGCCGAGCGGTTCGCGCCCGGCGACGAGCCGGGGCGCGTCGTCGTGGACGGCGTCCGGATCGGCCTCGCGATCTGCAAGGACACCGGCGACCCCGCGCACGCGGCCGCCACCGCCGCGCGCGGCGTCGACGTCTACGCGGCCGGGATCGTCCACGCCGCCGACGAGGCCGACGTCCACCCGGCCCGCGCCCGCCGCATCGCGACGGCCCACGGCGTCCCGGTCGCCCTGGCGAGCTTCGCCGGCCCGACCGGCGGCGGCTACCTCCGCACGGCGGGAAACTCGGGCATCTGGTCCCCGACCGGCACCCTCTTGGCCCACACCGACGCAACCCCGGGAACCCTGGCCACCGCCGAACTCTGACCGACCGCGCGCGACCCCGCCTCGCGGCCGGCGGGTCGAGCGGCCGCCGCCTCTCTGATCTGGCCGCCACGCGCAACACCCTGCCTCGCGGACGGCGTGGACCGGGCCGTCGATCTGGACCCGGCCGCGTGCGCAACCCCCGCCTCGCGGACGGGTGCGGGCCGGGCCGTCGATCTGGACCCGGCCGCCGCGCGCACCACTCCGTCCTGCGGCCGGCGGGTCGGACTTGTCAGGAGCCGGTGACCGCCACCGCGCGGCGGTATTCGCCGGTGACGGCGGGGGCGGCGGGGCGCGCGCCGGTCGGGGGGATCTTCGTCAGGTACTGGATCAGCGTCGTCGCGGCCATGCGGTTCGGGAAGGAGCGGCGCGGCGTCAGCCCGGTGAGGTCGCCCGCCACCTGGATCTTCGCGCGGCGGGCGGCGCGGTAGCTCTCGTGCCGCCGCAGCACGTACCAGACGAGCGCGCCGCCGTCCGCCGTGCGCAGCGCGTACGCGGGCGTCCGGTCGGGGACGAACCGCGTCGTCAGCCGCACGCCCCGGCGGCGCAGCGCCGCCTGGCCCGCCAGCACGGCCCGGTGCGCGCGGACCGCGTCCGGCCCCGTCGCGAGGACGGCCGCCCCGGGCGCGCCCGGCCCGCCGGTCAGCAGCGCGGCGTGCGCCGCGCCGAGCCGCGCGGGCGCGACCGGGTACCCGGTGGACGTCGGCGGCACCGCCGTCGCGTAGCCGTGCGCGTCGAGCGCGACGCGGTCCAGCACGTCGGCGGCGGGCAGCGGGTCGGCGGCGAGCAGCCACGCCGCGCCCGGCCGGTCCTTGGCGAACAGCAGCGCGTGCCGCACCGTCCCGCCGGGGCCCCGGCTCAGCGCGCCGACCGTGAACCAGCGCGGATACCCGCTCACGCGCGGGATGTAGTACGTCGCCCGGCGCAGGTCGACCGGCGCGGGGCGGCGGCCCGCCGCGCGCAGCCGGGTGAGGGCGGCCAGGTCCATCATGAGCTGCGGCCCGCTCTCGACGGCCGCGAGCCCGGTGCCGTCCAGCGTCGCCGACGCGTGCCGGGCGATGGCCCCGTACCGGGCCAGCACCCGTTCGGCCTCCGCCCGGTCGATCGCGGGATCGGGCGCCGCGCCGCGCCCCGGCGAGCAGGCGGCGGCGCACGGGACGCACAGCAGGACGGCCGTCAGCGCGGCGGTGGCGCGGCGTGCGGGCATGGGGCGGCCCCCGGGGGTGAGGCGGGTACGGGTGCGCCGCCCATCATCGCAGTGTCACCGCAGGGTGACACTATGAATGCGGAATGACCGTTATGCCAGGCGGATTACTCGGCCTCGCGCTGCCGCAGCCAGCGGATCTCGGCCTCGATGAACTCGTCCAGGTCGCCGTCGAGCACCGACGTCGGGTTCCCGACCTCCACCCCCGTGCGCAGATCCTTCACGACCTGGTACGGGTGCAGGACGTAGTTACGGATCTGCGTGCCCCAGCTACTGGTGCCCTCGCCGCGCAGGGCGGACATCTTCTCCGCCTCCTCCTGCCGCTTGCGCTCCAGCAGCTTGGACTGCAGCACGCCCATCGCCGTCGCCTTGTTCTGCAACTGGCTGCGCTCGTTCTGGCAGGACACCACGATGCCGGTCGGCAGGTGGGTGATCCGCACCGCCGAGTCGGTCGTGTTGACGCCCTGGCCGCCGGGCCCGGACGAGCGGTACACGTCGATCCGCAGCTCGGTCTCGTCGATGTCCACGTGGTCGCTCTGCTCGACCACCGGCACCACGTCCAGCCCGGCGAACGACGTCTGCCGCCGCGCCTGGCTGTCGAACGGGGAGATCCGGACGAGCCGGTGCGTGCCGTGCTCGCCGCGCAGCGTGCCGTAGGCGTAGGGGGCCCTGACGGTGAACGTCGTGGACTTGATCCCGGCCTCCTCGGCGTAGGAGGTCTCGTAGACCTCCGTCGGGTAGCCGTGCCGCTCGGCCCAGCGCAGGTACATCCGCTGGAGCTGCTCGGCCCAGTCGGCGGCGTCCACCCCGCCCGCCTGCGCGTTGATCGTGACGAGCGCCTCGCGGGCGTCGTACTCGCCGGACATCAGCGTGCGGACCTCGAGCTGCTGGACGGACTTGTGCAGTCCGGCCAGCTCGTCGTCGGCCTCGCGGCGGGTGTCCTCGTCGTCCATCTCGTCGGCCAGCTCGTACAGCGTGGCGACGTCGTCGAGGCGCTGGCGCAGCCCCTCGACGCGGTTCATCTCGCTCTCCAGGTAGGAGAGGCGGCGCGTCACCGACTGGGCGTGCTCCTGGTCGCTCCACAGCTCCGGGTCGGCGGACTGCTCGCGCAGCTCGGCGATCTCGCGGCGCATGGCGTCCAGGTCGAGGACCTGCTCGATGCCCGTGAGCGTCGAGCCCAGTTCCTTGAGCTGATCTTTTGCGTCGATGGCTGCCACGCCCCCGAGCCTATCGCCGTCGCGGGACTGCCCGAGCGCGGACCGGACGTGCCCGGCGACACCGCCCGCCGAGCCCGCGCCGCCCGGCCAGGGTGGCAGAATGTCCGATCGGGCCGGCGCGAAGGACGCGCGGGACACGGCCCGCCCGGACGTTGCGCCGGGCTCGTCCGGGGGGCGGGGCGTGGACAGGACCTCTTCGAGACCGGCGGCGGTCGCCGCGGCGCTGCTGCTGGCGCTGTCCGGTCTCGCCGCGTGCGGGGGCGAGGAGCGCCCGCGCGCGCGGCCCGCGCCGCTGCCGAGCGTGCCCGAGCCCGTCTCCGAGCCGCTGACGCCGCAGGTCGCCGACCGGGAGTTCCGCACCTACGTCGCCGACGAGGACGTGGCCCGCGCCTCCGGCGACGAGCGGTTGGCGCTGTCCTGGACGTCCGACGGCCAGTCCGCGCTGACCGCCGCCGAGTTCCGCCGCGCCGCCTTCGACGGCGACCCGGTGCGCCGCTTCACCTACGGCAAGCCGAAGCTGTGGGTCCCGAAGCTGAAGGAGGACGTCTACCCGCAGTGGTTCGTGGCGTCCGTCCCGCGCACCGTCGCGGGGAAGCCGAAGTCGACCGGCACGGCGCTGATGGCGTTCATGCGCCGCTCCGCCGAGACCGGCTGGCGGCTCAGCTTCAGCACCGAGCTGCGGCCGAAGGCCAAGCCGCCCAAGGTCGTCGTGGACGCGCAGGGCTACGCCGAACCGCTCGCCACCACCGACGAGACCGTGCTGATCCGGCCCCGCGAGGTGCCCGGCATCCAGGCGACGATGGCGTCGGAGGGCCCCGACAGCGTCGCCGCGAAGGTCATGAAGAAGGGCGACCTCACCTCCGGGTACTACAAGCAGACCCGCAAGGAGAGGAAGAAGGCCGCGGACAAGAAGTTCACGCGGCAGATCGTGTTCGTCGCGACGCCCTACCCGTACTTCTCGCTGCGCACCGAGCACGGCGGCGGGCTCGTGCTGTACTCGCTGTTCCGCAACAGCGTGACGCGCGGCGACGTCGAGAACCCCAAGATCAAGCCCGCGATCCCGGGCAACGTGGCGCACCTCCTGGACGGGACGGTCGAGGGCGTCGAGATCGACGTCACCGAGGCGTACCAGTACGCGGTGACCGACCCGGCGCGCGCCAAGAAGGGCAAGGCGCAGCCGAAGGCCGACGTCGTCGGCTCGACCGGCGCGCCCGTCAAGGCGAACACGCCCAAGCTGAAGGACTGAGCCGCGCGCTCAGGCCGCGCAGCGCTGCAGCAGCAGCGCCCCGAACAGCAGCGCGAGCAGCGCAGCGAGCACGAGCACCGGTGGGATGGACGGCCCGTCGCCGTGCATGCGGGCGCGGACCGCGCGGCAGCTCGGGCAGCGCCCCTCGCTCACCGGATGCGAGCAGTGTGCGCAGATCAGGTGGTCGCAGCTCATCCGGCTGCCCCTCTCAGCGGGATGTTCCTGGCAGGAAGAACTTTAGGCTCCGTTTCGCGCCATTAGGCATGGGCTGGCGGTAAAGTCCTGCGAGAACGCTGGGGGGCGCGAGTGGTCGGGGCGGTGGACGTCCGCCCGTACACTGCTCGGTGCGTCCCGGTTACCGAACCGAGACGCGCCGGAGCCCTGCCGGTGACCTTCGTCTCGACGCCGGTCGCCGCCGGCGGGCCTTCGGTCCCCTGGAGTCGGCCGTCCCTCGCCCGGACGGCCTCGCACTGGAGGTGACCCATCGGCCGCAGCGCCGGCGGTATGATTCCGCCCCGGACTCCTCGCCGGGAGACCCCGGCGGCCCCGTGGCCGCGCCGGGCCCGGCGGACCGACGTCCCGCCCGCCCGCCCGGCGGCGCGGCCCAGCCTCGGCGCGAGTGCGTCAGCTCCGCGCGACGACCGACGAAAGACGCGACTCCTCCCGCACGAGACCTCGCGGGTCCTTCGCAAGAATGGTGCTGAAACCGCCGTGATGCAGCCGTGATCCACTTCGACAACGTCACCAAGGTCTACAAGACCCAGAACCGGCCGGCGCTCCAGCATGTGAACGTCGGCATCGAGAAGGGCGAGTTCCTCTTCCTCGTCGGGCCCTCGGGCTCGGGGAAGTCGACGTTCCTGCGGCTGATCCTCAAGGAGGAGCGGCCGTCGCAGGGGCACGTCCACGTGGCGGGCAAGGACCTCAGCCGCATCAGCAACTGGAAGGTCCCGCACCTGCGCCGCCGCATCGGCTGCGTGTTCCAGGACTTCCGGCTGCTGCCGAACAAGAACGTGTTCGAGAACGTCGCGTTCGCGCTGGAGGTCATCGGCAAGCCCCGGCGGTTCATCAACAAGGTGGTGCCCGAGGTCGTCGACCTCGTCGGCCTGGAGGGCAAGGCGCACCGGATGCCGAACGAGCTGTCGGGCGGCGAGCAGCAGCGCGTCGCCATCGCCCGCGCGTTCGTCAACCGCCCGATGATCCTGCTCGCCGACGAGCCGACCGGGAACATCGACCCGGCCACCTCGATCGGCATCATGAAGGTGCTCGACCGCATCAACCGGACCGGGACCACCGTCGTCATGGCCACCCACGACGCCGCGATCGTGGACGCGTTCCGCAAGCGCGTGGTCGAACTGGAGGACGGCCGCGTCGTGCGCGACCAGTCGCGCGGCGTCTACGGCCAGGCGTACTGACCGGGCGGCCCTGCCGGGCCGCAGCCACACCCCGTCCGGACCGCGGCCGCGGCCGACCGGACCCGACGCTCCCCGCGGGGCGCAGGCGATCAAGGACAGCGAGGAATGCGCGCACAGTTCGTTCTCCAGGAGATCTGGATCGGTCTCCGCCGGAACCTCACGATGACCATCTCCCTCGTCATCACCGTCGCCATCGCCATGGCGCTCTTCGGCACGGGGCTGCTCATCCGCAACCAGGTCAGCGTGTCCAAGGACTACTGGTACGACAAGATCGAGGTCTCGGTCTTCCTCTGCGCCAAGACCAGCTCCAACCCCGCCTGCCGCAAGCAGGACGCGACGCAGCAGCAGAAGGACGACATCAAGGCGACGCTGGAGAAGATGCCGCAGGTCGCCAAGGTCGAGTACGAGACGCGCGAGCAGGCGTACGCGCGCTTCAAGGACCGTTTCGAGTCCAACCCGTCGTTCGTGAACAGCACGCGGCCGGGCGACATCCCCGACTCGTTCCGCATCCGGCTGAAGGACCCGCAGCAGTACAAGGGCGTGGTCGAACCGCTGATCAGCAAGGCCGGCGTGGACCAGGTGATCAACGAGCAGGAGATCCTGAAGAAGTTCTTCAAGATCCTCAACGGGCTGCAGTGGGCGGCGCTGCTCATCGCGCTGTTCCAGGTGGTCGCGGCGGTCCTGCTCGTCGGCAACACCGTGCGGCTGTCGGCGTTCAACCGGCGGCGGGAGACGGGCATCATGCGGCTCGTCGGCGCGTCGAACACCTATATCCAGATGCCCTTCATCCTGGAGGGCGCCATCGCGGGACTGATCGGCGGACTGTTCGCCGCGATCCTGCTCGTGTTCTCCAAGACGTTGCTGCTGGACCGGCTCGCCGGGCAGATGCAGTTCACGACGCAGTTGAGCTGGGGCGCGGTGCTCGCCGTGATCGTCCTGTCCATCTGCTTCGGCGTGCTGTTGTGCGCGGTCGCCTCGTTCCTGACGCTTCGGCGCTACTTGAAGATCTAGCCCGGGGTCCGTCCGGCTCGCCCTAGACTGACCGCATGTCGCGGTACCCCGGTCGTGCGCTGCGCGCCGGAGCCGTCACCGTGGCCGTCGTCTGCGCGTACGGCGCGGGGCTCGCCACCGCCTCCTCGGGCGGCGGCGAGCACCCCGTCCGGCAGGAGGGCTCGCGGTCCCCGCTGGACGAGGCCGCCGCCGCCATCGCCGAGCGCTCCGCCGACCGGACGACCCGCGCCGACCTCGACGACGCCGCCATCGCGGCCATGCTGCGCTCCCTGGACGACAAGTGGGCGCGGCACTACACCGCCACCGAGTTCGACGACGTGCGCGGCCGCCTCGACGGCGGGTACAGCGGCGTCGGCGTCTGGCTCGGCACCGCCGGGGACGGCCGCGTCCGCGTCGCCAGCGTCCAGCCGGGGTCGGCCGCCGCGCGGGCGGGCGTCCGCCCCGGCGACGTCGTCGCCGCCGTCGGCGGGACCGCCGCCGCGGGCTGGGACGTCGCCCGCGTCGCCGCCGCGCTGCGCGGAACACCCGGCGCGCCCGTCGCGTTGACGGTGGAGCGCGGTTCCGCGCGCAAGGACTTCCAGCTCGTGCGCGCGGCCGTCGAGGACGGCGACGTGTCGGTGTCGGAGCTGCCGGGCGACGTCCGGCTGGTCCGCGTCGGGGCGTTCACGCGCGGCGTCGGCGGGCGGGTGCGCGCCGCCGTCACGCGCGATCCGGCCGCCGTGCGCGGCGGGATCGTCCTGGACCTGCGCGGCGACCCCGGCGGGCTGCTCGCCGAGGCGGTGTCCACCGCGTCGGCGTTCCTGCCGGGCGGGCTCGTCGTCACCTACGAGCGGCGCGACCGGCCGCCCGAGCCGCTGACCGTCACCGAGCCCGGCGACGCGCGCACGCCGCTGGTCGTCCTGGTGGACTCGGGCACCGCGTCGGCCGCCGAGGTCGTCGCCGGAGCCCTCCGCGACCGGGACCGCGCCGTGATCGTAGGATCGCGTACTTATGGAAAAGGGTCGGTCCAGGAGGCGTACCGCCTGTCGGACGGCTCGGCGGTCGAGCTGACCGTCGGTCGCTACCGGACGCCGAGCGGCCGTAACCTCGACGGAACGGGGATCGAGCCCGACGTGGCCGTCTCCGCCGACCTACCGCCCACCGAGGCCGAACGGCGCGCCCGCACCGTGCTGAGCGGTCTGCGAGCCGCACTCCCGGAGAAGGACTGAGATCCGTGCCACGTGAGACAGGGCGCAAGCTCATCGCCCAGAACAAGCGTGCCCGCTTCGACTACCAGATCGACGACACCTGGGAGGCGGGCCTGGTGCTCATGGGCACCGAGGTGAAGGCGCTGCGCGCGGGGCGGGCGACGCTCAGCGACGGATACGCCCACGTCATGGACGGCGAGGTGTGGCTGGAGGGCGTCCACATCCCCGAGTACACGCAGGGGACGTGGACCAACCACGCGCCGCGCCGCCGCCGCAAGCTGCTGCTGCACCGCCGCGAGATCCAGAAGATCGTCGCGAAGACGTCCGAACCGGGCTGGACGCTGATCCCGCTCGCCCTGTACTTCAAGGACGGCAAAGCCAAGGTCGAGATCGGGCTCGGTCGTGGTAAGAAGTCCTACGATAAGCGACAGGCGATCGCCAAACGGGAGGCCGACCGCGAGATGGCCAAGGCCGCGGCGGCCCGGTTCAGGAGACGGTGAAGGGTTGTCGATGCACAGGCGAGCACGGCTGCGCCGGCTGATCGCGGGCGCGGGGTGCGCCGCCCTGGGGGTCGGGGGGCTGACGGCCTGCACCGACCCGTCGCCGACCCCCACCGTCCGCGACTTCCTCATCGCCTGGCAGGTCGGCAACTACCAGGCGGCGGCCAAGCTCACCACCGGCGCGCCGCGCGCGGCGGTGGCGTCGGCGCTGTCGCAGGTCCGCGCGCAGCTCGACGCGGCGTCGCTGCGGCTGGCGATCGGCGCGCGCGACTCCACCGGGCAGGCGCGCGGCGTCGCCATCGCCAAGCCCGCCTCGGACCGGGCGCTCGCCCGCTTCTCGATCTCCATCGACCTCGGTGAGAACGGCGAGCCGTGGCGGTACGCCAGCTCGATGGAGCTGCGGCAGGTGAAGGGCGACTGGCGGGTCGTCTGGAAGCCGTCGATCATCAACCCGCGGCTCGGGCCGGGGCAGCGGCTCGCGGTCGTCAGCGAGGACCCCGAGCGCGCGTCGATCCTGGACTCCAGCAAGCGGTCGCTGCAGAAGACCGTCACGGCGGACGTCTTCGGCGTCTACCCGGGACGGGTGGGCGACGCGCGCAAGACGCTCGACCAGCTCGCGTCCGCCGCCCGCAAGGAGGGCGGGATGTCGCTGGACGTGGACCGGCTGCTCGGCCGCGTCCAGTCCGCGCCGCCGAACACGTTCCTGCCGCTGCTGACGCTCGTCCGCCCGGCGGACAACGCGCTGATCCTGCGGCTCATGCGGGTGCCGCAGCTCGAACGGCGGACCAGCAGCGAGCCGATCGGCGCGGCGGCCGCGCCGGAGGTCGTCGGCGGGCTCGGGCCGGCGACGTCGGAGACGCTGCAGCTCGTCGGCGCGCCCTACCAGCCGGGCGACACGATCGGGACGAGCGGCATCCAGCTCGCGCTGCAGCGGCGGCTCGCGGGGATTCCGACGGTCCGCGTCGTCGCGCAGGACCCGTCCGGCGCGAACACCCAGACGCTCGCGTCCTGGCCGCTGACCGACTCCCCGGCGAACCACCCCAAGGACGTTCAGACCACCCTGAACCGCAATCTGCAGAACCGCGCCGACAACGCCCTGGCCGGGGTGAGCGCGCCCGCGTCGCTGATCGCGCTGCGCGCCGGGACGAACGAGGTCCTGGCCGTCGCCAACCACGGCACGGACGGGCGCAACCTGGCGATGGAGGGCAGCTACCCGCCCGGGATGACGTTCGGGATCGTCACCGCCGACGCGCTGCTGCACGCCGGGCTGACCGGCGCGACCAAGACCGAGTGCCCCGGCAACGCGACCGTCGGCAACTCGACGTTCACCAACAAGGCGCACGGCAGGCAGACCCTCGAACGCAACTTCGGGGCGGGCTGCGCCACCACGCTGGCATCGCTGTCGTCGCACGTCTCCGCCGACGCGCTGCTGCAGGCCGCCGAGCGGTACGGCTTCGGCAAGGACTGGGCGCTCGGCGTGCCCGCGTTCACCGGCTCCGTCCCGCGGCCCGCCGACGACGCCGCCAAGGCCGCCGAGATGGTCGGCGAGGGCGGCGTCCGGATGAGCCCGCTGGCGATGGCGACGGCCGCGGCGGGCGTCCTGAACGTCACCTGGCGGCCGCCGTTCCTGCTCGCCGACCCGGCCGCGACCGACGCGCCCCCCGCGCGCCCGTTCGACGTCGCCACGACCGCGGACCTGCAGAAGCTCCTGCGCCGCGGCGTCGTGTCGGGGACGGCCCGCGCCGCGAACGTCTCCGTGGGCGGCAAGGTGTCCGGCGTCGTCGCCACCGTGGACTACCAGGAGAACGGGCGGACGAAGACCGTCTCGTGGTTCGTGGGCTCCCGGCCCGACCTGGCGTTCGCCATCGCCGTCGAGGGCAAGGTCAACCCGGCGGCGCTGGCGGCGCGGTTCCTGACCGGAGCGCACGTCCCGAGCACGACCACCAAGCCCGCGACCCCCGAGACCCCCGGCTCCACCACGACCCCGGTCACCCCCCGCTGAGCCCCCGGCAGCCCTTCCGTTGGCGCGCTCCTAGCGCACGCCGCCCGTGGCACGTCGGGCTTTGGGAGGCTCTTTGCGGTCCGATGTGCAACCGTCCGCGGCCTTCCTGGCGTCTTTCCTGGTGACTGGGGCACCGCTCGGGGGGTTGCGGACCCAGTCACCGACCAGAGCCTCGTCTCGGGGGAGGCTCTGCCGTCCGGACCGGCCTGACCCTGCCGGTCGGCCCCGGTGGGCGCGCTCCGCGCCCGCCGGGGCCATCTCGTCGTCCGGGGGCGTGCGGACCGGCCGGAATACCGTTGGCGTCCGCCGCGTTCTCCCTATATCGTCGGTACGGCGGACGTCCTTCGGGACCGGCCGCGCTTGACAACTCAACATGGGGGTGACCGGCTTCGACTTCGGTAGGTCGAGCCAGGGGAAGCGGGTCGAGGGTTGCCGTCGTGACCTCGAAAATCCTGTGACGGCAAAACAATAACTGCCAACAAGAAGCAGTCCGAGTTCGCCCTCGCCGCCTGAGCGAGGAGCGAACTCTGTCAGCCCGGGAGAGTCTCCGACCCGGGGTCTGGCATCGCTAGGAGACTCCACCTGCACGCCCGGTCGCGGGGTGCGTAGGAACACTTAACAGCGACTGAGCCCGTCGGCGACACGCCTGCGTGAGCGCCGGGGCTGAGAAAACGACTAGCAGGCTGCGCCCGGAGAAGCCCTGTCTCATCACCGAAGGACGCGGGTTCGATTCCCGCCACCTCCACCATCTGACGTCCCGCGCGGCGTCCCCAGTGGCCCCGCTGCCTTCGGCAGCGGGGCCACCGGCGTTTCCGGGGAAAGCGCGAGCCGTCCCGGCCGTCGGCCCGCGCCGCGTGACCCGTTCGCGTGTGGCGGGCGGGTGACGGGCGGGTGGCCGCCGCGTAGCGCGAGGGCGGCTGGTGGTTTACCGGCGCTGTCGACCAGGTCAGGCCGCTGCGCGGCAGAACCGGCCGGGCGCGCGTCGCGTCCCAAGGCGGCCAGAGCCTCCCGCCCCAACCTCAGGGACCACGCATGATCCGTACTCTCGCCCTCACCGCGCTGCTCGCTGCGGGTACCACCGTCCTCGCCGCGTGCGACACCGGCACCGAGCCGACCGCCGTGCAGTCGGCGGACCACGGCGGCGGCAAGGGCGGTGGCGCGCCGGCGAAGAAGGTCACCGTCGCCATCGCCGCGAAGCGCGTGGCGTACGACGCGGGCCCGCTCGACGACGGCACCCCGCACAGCTGCGTCAAGATCACGGTGGTCAACCACCGCAAGAAGAACCTCGCGGTGAACCCGCTCTACTTCAGCCTCGTCGACAGCAAGGGGGAGAAGCATGAGGTCGACGTCACCGCGACGGAGGACCAGATCCCCACGACCACGCTCGCGCCCGGCGAGAAGGCCAAGGGGACCGTCTGCGCGGAGAAGAAGTTCGTGCCGCACATCGTCGCGATGACCGACGAACTCCTGCAGGAGCAGGCCCGCGCCGAGGTCGGCTGACCCGGCACAGCGAACGGCCCGGCCCCGGATCTCCGGGGCCGGGCCTGTCTTGCTTCATTGTCGGGGGTGGTGGAACGGTGGGTTGGTCTGGGTGTTGTCGGGAGGGTGGGGGTTGGTTTGGGCGGAAGCGTTGTGGTGGCGTTGTGCGTGGTTTTCGGGGTCGTGGCAGTGATGGTTTGGGGGTTCTTGGTTTCGGAGTGGCGGGAAGTGCGGGTGCCGCCGGTGCCGCATGAGCCTGGGTCGTATTTCGCGCTGCGGATGGTCGCTTGGGAGCGGGCTCCGGAAGTACTGGCGCGGTGGCAGGACGGGGGTTTGCTGGCTGGCGGGGGGTTGGTTGAGGGGGTTGCCGTTGCAGAGGTTCTTGCGGTGCTCGACGGGGTTGGGAGTGAGGACGGGGGCGGGATTCCGGCGCGGGTGCGGTTGCGGGGAGCGGGCGGGTCGGAGACTGTCGTGCATACCGAGGTTGGGGACGTTCGGAACGTGCGGCCGGGGACGTTCTATCCGGTTCGGCCGATGCCTCGGGGGCGTAGTCATGTGCTCGGGGACACCGTGACGCCGGCCTTCGATTTGTCGGCTGAGGACGTCGGTCGTTTGTTGCTCGATCATCGGTTGAGTCTTGGGTTGATTGACGGTGATGCGTACAGCGCGCTTCTCGGCAGGCGGGCGGAGGCCGTTGGGCTTGTTTCCGTGCGGGCTACGGGGCGGGTTCGGGCGGGGCACATTGAGGTTGAGGCGGTGGTTGATCACGGCGGGCAGAGATTGACGGTGCGTGGGTTTCTGCGGCCCGAGGAGATCGCTACCGCTCGGCATGTCGGGCGGTTTCTCGTCGCTCGATCGGCGGAGGGAGCGTTGGCGCTGTGGCCCGCGTGGTACTGACATGAGCGGGGTTCCCGACGCGTTCATGCTGGACGCGCACGCTCGGCGGCTCCGGCGGGTGCGGGCGCGGCGGCGCGTCATCGTGCCGCTCGCCGTGGGCACGATCGTCGTCGCCGCCGTGCTCGTCGGCATCGGCTGGCCGACGGTTTTCGTTCTGATGGGGACATTCCTGGTGCTCGCGATACTCGGGTGCGAGGGCTTTGTCCGGGAGGACGACGCCGAGCGTCCGCGTCCTGATACCGCGTTGGAGGTCGCGGTCGTCGTCGGGGTCGAGATCACCAGTTGGGCGCACGCCGAGCAGGAGATGCACGACGTCCGCGTCATCGCCCGGCCGCTCGGTTCGGCCACGGATCAGCTCGTCCACGGGTATCGGCGGTTCCCCGCCGCCCGAGGGTGCCGGATCGCTCCGGGGATGGTTTTCGGGTTCCGCCGCTATCCGACGATGGCGCATCTCGTCTGGATCGAACCCGACGTCGATCCGCTCGCTCTCGTCGGGCTCCGCGCGGGAACTGAAGAGGCGTTGAGATCGGGCGGGGAGGACGCGGAAGTCGAGTCCGTCGCCATTGAAGACGAGCCCGATGGGGACTGGTGGGTCACCGCCGTCGAAGTTCGTACGGGAAATGGCGAAAGGCTGACGGAACGCACGCACCGGCTGCCCGAAGAACTCGCGCAGTTCGGCACCGGAGAACGCGTGCGGATCGTCCGTGACGGAAGCGCCTGCTTGATCGTGCCCCGCACGTTCTGAGCCGCGTCAGGTCGCGTGGAAGCGGCCGGGAGTCGTCCCGAACGCGTGGCGGAACGCCTCGATGAAAGCGCTCGGACCCGAATAGCCGCAGGCGGTCGCCACCGAGGTGACGGACGTGCCCGCCGCCAGCAGGACCAAAGCGTGGTGCAGGCGGAGTTGGCCGCGCCACTGCGGGAACGTCATGCCCGTCTGCTCGCGGAACAGGCGGCTCAGCGTGCGTTCGGACGCGCCGACCGTCCGGCCGAATTCCGCGAGGGTGCGGCGGTCGGCGGGATGGGCGTGCAGAAGGTCCGCGATGCGGCGCAGGCGGTCGTCGGCGGGCGAGGGCAGGCCCGTGGGCAGGGTTTCGACGCGGCGGAGCTGGTCCAGGGCGACGCGTTCGAGGTTGCGGCGCTGCTCGGCGGCCAGGCCGTCGTCGTCGGTCAGCGCGATGACGACCTCGCGCAGAAGCGGCGAGACGGCCAGGACGGTCGGGCGGTCGAACCCCGGCGGCGCGTCGGCGACGGCGAAGTTCACCGTGCGCAGCCGCGTCGGCCCGTGCGCGCGGTGCCCGTGGACGACCCCGGCGGGAATCCACACCGCCCGGTGCGGCGGCACGACCCACGTCCCCGCGTCGGTGCTGACGCGCAGCACGCCCCGGCTCGGATGGACGAGCTGGTGGTCGGGATGGCGGTGCCGCTCGACGACCTCCCGGTGCGCGAGCGGCGCCGACGTCGCCGTCTCGATGTACTGGCAGATGACCGACATAGAAGGGCAGACTATCGCTAGCCCGCAACCGGCGCCCCCCGGCACGCTGGACCGCATGTCCCTCAACCAGATCGCCCCGCCGCAGGTCACGGCCCGCGCGGCCGGGCCGATGCGGCGGATGTGGGCCTGGGGCGTCGCACACGCGGTGGACGACCTGTACCAGGGCCTGGTCCCCGCGAGCGTCCCCTACTTCGTCCTCGAACGCCACTACAGCTACCTCGCCGCGAGCGGCCTCACGCTCGCCGCGACGCTCGGCAGCGCCGTCCCGCAGCCGTTCGTCGGCATCGCCGTGGACCGGCTCCGGCTGCCCGGCCTCGCGGCGGCCGGCGTGCTCGTCGCCGGGCTCGGCTACGGGCTCTCCGGCCTCGTCGGGCCGTACGCACTCGTGTGGACGCTGATCCTGCTGTCCGGCCTCGGCGTCGCGATGTTCCACCCGGCGGCGGGCAAGGCGGCCCGCGAGGCGGCGGGGGAGAGCACCGCGGCGATGAGCGTCTTCGCGGCGGGCGGGACGGTCGGGTTCTTCCTCGCGCCCGTCCTGGCGACCCCGGCGCTGGTGTCGCTCGGCGTCGGCGCGACCGTCCTGTTCGTGCCGCCCGCCGTGCTCGTCGCGTTCGTGCTGCTGCGGATCGGGCGGCGGACGCGCGCGGCGGCGGCCGCCCCGGCGACCGGCCGGGACCGGTGGGGGCCGTTCGCGGTGCTGACGGCGGTCGAGATCGTCCGGTCCACGGTGTTCGCGGGCATCACGACGTTCATCGAGCTGTACTGGATCCGCCACCTGCACGGCTCGCGCGCGCTCGCGGGCGCCGCGCTGGCGTGCTTCCTGGCGGGCGGCGTCGCCGGGACGGTCGCGGGCGGGCGGCTCGCGGACCGGATCGGCCTCGTCCGCACGGTCCAGCTCGGCGCGGTGCTCGTCGTCCCGATGCTCGTCGGGCTGCGCGCGTCGCCGGGCCCGGTCGTCCCGCTGCTGTTCGCGTTCCTGGCGGGCGCGGCGCTGAACGTCCCGTTCGCGGTGCTGGTGAAACTCGGGCAGGACTACCTGCCGAGCCGCCCCGGCACGGCGGCGGGCGTGACGCTCGGCCTGGCCGTGAGCGTCGGCGGCCTCATCGCGCCCCTGTTCGGGCTGGCCGCTGACGCGCACGGGCCGCAGCGCGTGTTCACGCTGCTGTGCGCCGTGCCGGTCGCGGCGTTCGTCCTCGGCCTGTTCCTCACCTCCCCGGAGCGCGGGCGCTGACCGTCAGCCGGTGCGCCGGAAGCGGCGGGCCGCCCACAGCAGGAGCACCGCCCCGGAGCCGGCCAGCAGCGCCAGCTCTACCGCGACCGGCGGCTGCCAGCCGCCCCAGCGCGGTCCGGCGAACAGCCGCTCGGGGACGGGCCCGGGCAGCCGGGCGGTGATCGTGCGGCGCAGCGCGTCGACCGCGTAGCTCAGCGGGTTCGCGGTCACCGCCCAGGTCAGCCACGGCGGCAGCCCGCTGACGGGGAACATCGCGCCGGACAGGAACGCCAGCGGCGTCACGATCATGCTCATCAGCGCGTAGAACGACTCGGCGCGCTGGATGCAGACGGCCAGCAGCGTGCCGAGCGCCGTCACCGCGAGCGCGACGACCGCCAGCTCCCCGAGCAGCAGCGCGAGCGTCGCCGGATCGTGCGGGACGCCCGCCAGCGCGGCCAGCGGCAGCATCAGCGCGCCCTGGCAGCCCGCGATCGTCGCGCCGCCGAGGCACCGCCCGACCAGCAGCGTCTCCCGCCGGACCGGCGCGACGACCATCTCCCGCAGGAACCCGGCCTGCCGGTCCGCGACGAGCGAGGCCCCGGCCGACAGCGCCGGGGCCTGGACGGCCATCACCAGCAGGCCGGGGAACAGGAACGTCCGGTAGTCCGCGCCGGGCCCGGACGGCAGCAGCGCCGACAGCCCCGCGCCCAGCACCAGCAGCGTCAGGACGGGCTGGATCAGCGTCACGACGATCTTGAGCCGGTCCCGCGTGTAGTGCAGCATGTCGCGCTGCCACACGACCCGCAGCGCGGCCAGCTCGTCCGCGAGCGCGGCGGTCACCGGGCGGCCCCCTCGTCGCGGATGGTGCGGCCGGTGTAGTGAAGGAACACGTCGTCGAGGCTGGGCCGCACGACGGTGACGGCGTCGATCGGGACGTCCAGTCCGGCGCACAGCCGGGGCACGAACGACGCGCCGTCGGCGACCCGCACCGACAGCCCGGCGGGCCCGAGCGCCGGTTCGAGCCCGAACGCGCCGCGCAGCCGCTCGGCGGCGGCCGCGTCGTCGCCGGTGCGCAGCTCGACGCGGTCGGCGCCGACGACGTCCTTCAGCTCGGCGGGCGTCCCCTCGGCGACGATCGCGCCGCCGTCGATGATGGCGACGCGGTCGCAGTGCTCGGCTTCGTCGAGGTAGTGCGTGGTGAGGAACAGCGTGATGCCCTCGCGGCGGCGCAGCCGGTGCAGGTGCTCCCAGATCCGCGCGCGCGTCTGCGGGTCGAGGCCGACGGTGGGCTCGTCGAGGAACAGGACGCGGGGCCGGTGCATCAGCGCCCGGACGATCTCCAGCCGCCGCCGCATCCCGCCGGAGAACGCGGCGACCGGGTCGTCGCGCCGGTCGGCCAGGCCCGCGAGGTCGAGCAGGTCGCGGGCGCGCTCGCGGGCGTCGTCGGCGCGGACGCCGTACAGCCGGGCGTGGAAGCGCAGGTTCTCCCAGGCGGTGAGGCCGAGGTCGAGGGTGGTCTCCTGGAAGACGAGCCCGATGCTGCGGCGCACCCGGTCGGGGGCGGTGCGGACGCTGTGGCCGTCGATCCACGCGTCCCCGGAGGTGGGCGCGGTGAGCGTGCAGAGCATCCCGATCGTGGTGGTCTTGCCCGCGCCGTTGGGGCCGAGGAAGCCGAACGTCTCGCCGGGCGCGACGGCGAGGTCCACGCCGCGGACGGCGGTCGCGCCGGGGTAGCGCTTGGCGAGGGCCTGCGCGCGGACCGCGGGCCCGCCGACATAGGCGACAGAACTGGCGGCGTTTTGCCGGAGCCATGCCAAAATGTGTCGGCCTCCCTTCTTTTTACCTTCATTTTTTGCGATTCCTTGGTCCTTCGCGGACGTCCACACGTTACCGTCTGCGACTGTAAGGCAACGCAACGACATCCTGAGGAGGAGTCATGGCCGCTTCTTTCGAGCCCCGCGACGCCGGTGTCATCGAGGCCGACGAGCTCGCCGCCGTTCCGTCCGAGGCCCCCGAGTACCAGGCCGGGAGCTGCACGGTCTGCCACTGGGGCCTCACCCGCCTCTGCGACGACTTCAGCACGCAGGCCTGAGCGACACCCGTGTTGACGGCGGCCTGACCGCCTGACCGCGGCGCCGGGGGGTCATCGGTCTCGATGGCCCCCCGGTCCCGTTCGCCGACGCCCACGGAAGGGGACCCCACGTGCTCACCGAACCCGATGTCCTGGCGGAGGAGGGGGAGCTGCGCGCCGCGCTGGCGGAGCCCGCCGCCCGCGCCGGACGGACGATCTCCGCCCACGGCGAATGGCTCGTCGTGGACGACCCCTCGTTCCGGCTCCCCGTGCAGGGCTGGAAGATCCACGTGTCCGCGCGCCCGGCGACGCTGCTGGAGACCGTCCGGCGGATGCTGCCCGCGCTGACGGCGGCGTCCTGCCACTTCAAGGTCGTCCGGTCGGGGCGGGCGCTGCAGGACCTGAACTCCTCCAACAACAGCCCGGGGTCGATCGGGAAGGCGGTGACGGTCTACGCGGCGCGCGGCGACGTGGTGCCGCTGGCGCGGCGGCTGGCCGCCGATCTGGCGGGGCTGACCGGGCCGCGGGTGAACAGCGACCGGCGGGTCCGGCCGGACGCGCCCGTCTACTACCGGTTCGGGCCGTTCCAGTCGCAGTACCGGCCGAACGAGGACGGCGATTTCGAGCTGGTCGTCACCGATCCGGCGGGCGGCACGCACGCGGGCATGGCGGAGGACACGTACTGGCAGCCGCCGTGGGACCCCGACCCGTTCGCGGAGCCGGGCGTCCCCGCGCCGCGTCCGGCGGGCGGGCCGCCCGCGGTCGTGCTCGGCGGCCGGTACCGGGTCGAGCGGGCGCTGACCCGCAACGGCAAGGGCCGCGTGTACCGGGCGCTGGACGGCGAGACGGGCGCGTCGGTGATCGTCAAGGAGGCGCGCGCCCACGTCAACGAGGACGTCCTGCGCCGCGACTCGCGGTTCCGGCTGCGCAACGAGCGGGCCGCGCTGGAGCTGCTGCGCGACGTCGAGGGCGTCCCGCGCGTGCTGGACCACTTCCGGCACGGCGAGCAGGAGTACCTGGTCATCACCGACATGGGCGCGACCGCGCTGGGCCAGGATGTCGCGCTCAACGGCCTCTACACCGCCGACCCGCGCGACGGCCGCTGCCTGCGCGACCTGGCCGTCCGGCTGCTGGAGCTGGTGGACGGCGTCCACGCGCGCGGCGTGCTCGTCCGCGACGTCAGCCCGGCGAACGTCGTGCTGGACGACGCGACGGGCCGCCCGGCGCTGGTGGACTTCGAGATCGCCCACGTCGAGGACCCGCCGATCTTCGGCTGGACGCGCGGCTACGCCTCCCCCGAGCAGGAGCGCAACGAGAAACCGACCGTCGAGTGCGACTACTACTCCCTCGGCGCCACCCTCTTCTACGCCGCGACCGGCGTCCCGCCGACGTGGATGACCGGCGACGCCCACAACCACGACACCGCCCGCGCCGCCGCCGTCCTGGACGGGCGCGGCGGCATCGGCGGGACGATCCTCGGCCTGCTCAGCCCCGACCCGGCCGACCGCCGCGCCACCGCCGGACGGCTGCGCGCGGGCCGGTTCGCGACCGCGCCGACGCCCGTCCTGCAGCCCGGCGAGCGCGAGCGGCGGCTGGCGCGCGCCGTCGACCACGGCGTCGAGGACGTCGTGCGCGGCGCGAAGCGGCTGATGCGCGGCGAACGGCTCACCGGTGGACGCGTCGTCAACCCCGTCAACCTGTACCGGGGCGCGGCCGGGATCGGGCTGGAGCTGCTGCACCACCACGACCGCGCGGAGGCGGCCGACCTCGCCCGCGACCTCGCGTACTGGGCCACCGGGTTCCTGGCGATGCGCGAGCACCGGCCCGGCCTCTACACCGGCGACACCGGGACGGCCGTGTTCGTCGCGGCGGCGGGCGCGACGCTCGGCGATGACGCCCTGACCGAGACCGCGCGCGGTATGGCGCGGCCCGTCGTGCCGCGCGTCGCCGGGGACGACCAGCACGGCGGCCTCGCCGGGATCGGGCTGGCCGAGCTGCTGCTGTGGGACCTCACCGGCGACGCGTCCCGCCGCGACCTCGCCGCGCGGTGCGCGGAGCGGCTGGCCGCCGGGGGCCTGGAGCGCGTCGCGGGCGGCGGCGCGCCCGACTACGACGACTGCGGCGCGGTGTCGCGGACGCTCGGGTACTCGCACGGCGTCGCGGGCCTCGCCCACTTCCTGCTCGCGTACCGGACCGCGACCGGCGACACCGCCTGCGAGCCGGTCGTCCGCAAGGGCTACGACGTCCTCGCCGGGCACATGGCGCCGCTGCTGGCGGCGGCGCGGTCCGCGTCGGCCAAGCCCATGCACGCGGCGTTCTGCCAGGGCATGGCGGGCATCGGGGCGTCGCTGGTGCGGGCGGGCCGCGACCTGCGCGAGGACGCCTACCTCGACCTCGCGCGGGAGGCCGCCGAGGTCTGCGGACGGCTCGCGCCGCGCATGTACGCGCTGACGCAGTGCTGCGGGCTCGCCGGGATCGGGGAGCTGTACCTCGACCTCGCGGCCGTGACGGGGGAGGACGCCTACCGGCGGCGCGCGGACCGCGTCGCGGACCTGATCCTCGCGCGGGCGGGCGGCACGCCGGACGCCCCGGTCTTCCCGGACACCTCGCTGTTCGAGAGCAGTCCGGACTGGTCGACGGGGACGTCCGGCATCGTGACGTTCCTGCGGCGGCTGCGGTCGGGCGGGGCGGCGCGGCTGTGGCTGGACCCGCTGGTGCTGCCCGCCTGACCTGCCCGACCCGGGTCAGAGCGCGTCGGCGCTCCGGTAGAGCCGCCACACCGCGTCGCCGAACGGCGGGCTCCACAGCGTCGTGTTGCGGAGGTCGGTGTTGGTGGTGACGCCGGTGACGTAGCCGGTGCCGCCGTCGTACCCGCTCAACCACGGGCCGCCGCTCGCGCCCGTGGTGAGCGGGCACGGCAGCGCGCGGCGGACGCCCGCGGGGCGCGTCGTCCCGGCGCACGACTCCTGCCGCTCGCCGTCGTACGGCGCGAGGAACGGGTAGCCGAGGACGGTCGTGCGCGCCCGCGCGGGGCCGCCGGTGCGCAGGCCGTTCGCGCCGACGACGGCGGCGAGGTCGCGGCCGCCGCGCGGGGCGACCTTGACGAACGCGGCGTCGTACTCGGGCCGCGCGCCGCGCACCCAGCCGGCGAAGGCGGCGAGCCATTCGGCGCGCCACGTCCCGTACGGGCGGCGGCCGCGGTCGTAGCCGGGGACGAACGTCCAGTCCTCCAGCCATCCGGCGGCGTTGCGGACGCAGTGCCCGGCGGTGGCGACGAGGTCGCCGGACGCGCTGCGGACGACGGCGGCCGAGCACGAGTAGTCGCGGCCGTTGGCGGGGTCGCGGAAGAACACCTTCCCCGTGCTGGCGCTGACAGCGGCGCGCGGACCGGGCCTCGGCGCGACGCTGTGGACGGCCGTGCCGCGCGGCCTGCCCGGCGCGGCCCGGCGCTCGGGGATCGGGACGGGCCGCGCGGCGCGCATCCGGGCCGGGGTCCAGGACCCCGTCGCGCGGCGCGCGTCGGCGGCGGACGGGGCCCGGACGGCGACCATCCGTCCGGGGTCCTCGTCGGCTAGCGCCGGATCGCCCGCCCCCGCGATGAGAATCAGGGCAACTCCAGTGGAAATTACTTTTCGCATTCGCACCCTCGCTATCTGTCGCGGCTCGATGCTCGCGTAGACAGCGCGGGTCGTCCACCGGCTTCACCGGTTCCGTCAGGGCGTTCGGCGCGGCGCCCCGCACCCGCTGACGCGCCGTGCGCCACGCCACGTGCGCGTCGCGCCGTGCGTCGGCCGCCGTGCGCCCGCGACGCGACGCGCAGGACGCGCGGCGTACTGAGCGGCCGCCCGCGCGCGGCAGCGCGGTCGGGCGCGTGGGGGAGCCGCCGGGTGGGCCGGCGGCTCGCGGTCGGGTGGGTCAGGTCCCGCTGGTCAGTCCGTGCTGCCCTGGGCCAGGAGGTCGCGGATGTCGTCCGGGACCGCGTCGGCGATCTTGTCCATGACGCCGCCCTCGGTGGCCTCGCCCATCATCTCCAGGACGACGCGCGCGAGGTAGGCGGCGCGTGGCTCGTCCACCTGGGCGCGGGCGGCGACGCGGGCGACGAAGTCGGCGCGGTCGAAGCGCTCGCCCGTCCCCGCGCCGCCGAACACCTCGGTGCGGCGCAGGTTCTCGCCGATCTCGCGGGGAAGCTGGGCGGCCAGGTGGTCGGCGAGCCCTTCGGGGACGCGTTCGCCGAGCGTCTCCAGGGTGGCGCGGCAGGCGGTCTCGGCCTCGCCCCTGCTGGCCAGCCGGGCGCGGGCCTGGACCTGTCCGATGAGCTGGTCGTGCTGCATGTCGAATCCCCCGAAATATTCAGTGAGCGGTCGTGGTTCAGCTCCGGTGTCGCTTGGATTCCGGCTCGCCGTAGCCGGGTTTGGGGTGCGGGGACTCGTCCCGCCCCTTGCCCCGGTGGATGTCGGAGAGCCGTTCCACGTGGTGGTACGGGTCGTGGCGCGGGTCGCTGTGGTTCTGCTTGGACGCGCCCGTCGTCACGCCCGCCGCGCTGGGCGTCGTCCCGGCGTCACGGGCGGCGCGGGCGGCGTGGCGGCGCTGGGTCTCGTCGCCTTCCATCTTCTTGCGGACCATGAGTCCCCCTCTGGCTCGGGTCGCCGCCGCCCTACCCGGGCGGCCGCCCGCCCATGCGGCGGGCCGGGCGGGCGGCGGCGCGCCGGGCTCAGCGGGTCCGCGCGACCTCGGCGGCGACGGCACGGTAGGCGGGGACGTCCTCGGCGGTGTCGAGGTTGAGGAAGGTGCTCTTGACGACGACCACGTTGTACTTGCGGGACACGTAGATGTCCTGGCCGCCGAGCCCGTCGGCGTAGAACGCGTCGTCGCCGTCGAGCCACCAGCTCAGCCCGTACGTCGGCGTGTTCCCGGCCGGGGTCGCCGACAGCGTCACCCAGTCGTGCGGGACGACCTGGACGCCGCCGACCGAACCGCCGTCCAGCATCAGCTTCCCGAACCGCGCGAAGTCGCGGTCGCGCGCGTAGTAGCAGCAGTAGCCGAGCGCGTTGCCGTGCGAGTCGTTGCCGACGAAGGCCGTGGACGCCATTCCGCCGGGGTTCCACAGCTTCTGCTGGACGTACTTGTAGTACGGCATGCCCGTCGCGCGCGCGAGGATCAGCGCGAGGACGGCGGTGTTCATGCTGGTGTAGTTGAACGTCGTGCCCTGCTCGACGGCCTTGGTCCGGCCGGACGCCCAGTCGCGCGTCGTGGTGAGGCCGAGGCTGACCAGGACGTGCATCGGGATGTCGTCGATGGCCTCCGTCCAGGCGATGCCGGACGCCATCCGCAGCAGGTTCCGCACGGTGATGTCCCCGTACGCGGACTTGGCCAGCTCGGGAATGTACTGGCCGACGGTGTCGTCGATCGAGTGGATCTTGCCCTCGCCGATCGCGATGCCGATCGCGACGGACGTGAACGACTTGGCCATCGACCAGGACTGGAACAGCGAGTCCTGCGAGTAGCCGGGCGCGTACCACTCCTTGACGATCTTGTCGCCGTCCAGGACGACGAAGCCCTGCGTCGTGCGGTTGAGGAAGTCGTCCAGCGTCCGCGTCTGCCCGTTGTAGGTGTAGCTGACGTTCAGCGGGCGGGGCGCGGCGGTGAGCGCGACCGGGTGCGGGGACGGGTCGAGCCGGTCGAAATTCGGCAGCGGGAGCGTGTCCAGGACCGACACGGGCCCCGGGTCGGCGGTCGGCGCGGGCGCGGCGACGGCGGCGGACCCGCCGAGCGGGGCCGCGAACAGGACGGCGGCGGCGAGCGCGGCGGACAGGGGGCGGCGAAGCATGGGCGGCTCCTGGGGGGCGGGGCGCCGGGATAGGGCGGAAGGACGCTAACCCCGGCGTGACCTGCCTCACAAGACCCGCGAGTGACAAACGGGGGCCCGCGAACATGCGGCCAACGCCGGTTCCAAACCGCCTTGGCCCCAGCGCGAGTGCGTCAGGTCGCGAAGCGATGCCGTGTTCGCCGAGTCCCGGTCAGGCCCGAGCCGTCAGGCGAGGGCCGTGGGCCGGGACTTCGACGACACCCCCTAGATGACGTCCGGGGCGCGTCGGGAGCCGTGCGGAGCGGCGGTGAGGTCGCGCAGCGCCGTCCACGCCTCGGCGAGGAGCCCGACGCCGCGCGTGATCTGCGGGACGGGCGCGGTGAACGGGACGCGCAGGAACCGTTCGCACGACCCGTCGATGGTGAACCGCGCGCCCGCGTTGATCGCGAGACCGCGCGCCTGGGCGGCGGCGGCGAGGACCGATCCGGCGGGGGCGTCGAGGCCGACCCACAGGCCGACGCCGCCGTCCGCGTCGGGGACGTCCCAGTCGGGGAAGCGGGCGCGGAGCGCGGCGGTGAGCACGTCGCGGCGTTCGCGCAGTTCGGCGGTGCGGACGGCGAGCAGCGCGGGCAGCTCGTCGAGCGCGGCGGCGGCGATGCGCTGTTCGAGGGCGGGCGTGCCGAGGTCGGTGGCGGCGCGGGCGGCGACGACGCGGGCGAGGAGGCCGGGGTCGGCGCGAATCCAGCCGATGCGCAGGCCGCCCCAGACGCTCTTGCCGAGGGAGCCGACCGTCACGACGCCGGGGCGCGTGGCGAACGGGCCGTCGCCGGGCGGCCGTCCGAGGTCGAGGTCGGCGGTGGTCTCGTCCACGACGAGCGTCGTCCCGGCGCGGCGCGCGGCGGCGTGGACGCGGTCGCGGTCGGCCGGGGGCATCGACGCGCCCGTGGGGTTGTGGAAGTCGGGGATCAGGTACGCGGCGGTCGGCGCGGTGCGCGCCAGGACGTCGCGGAGCCGCCCGACGTCCCAGCCGTCGCGGGTGACGGGCGTGCCGACGAGCCGCGCGCCCGCCGCGCCGAACGCCTCGTAGCCGTACGGGTAGGTGGGGATCTCGACCAGGACGCGGTCGCCGCGCCGCACCAGCGTCCGCGCGCACAGGCCGAGCGCGTGCTGCGCGCCGAGCGTGACGACGATCTGCTCGGGCGTCGTCGGCAGGCCGCGCGCGGTGTAGCGGTCGGCGATGCGGGCGCGCAGGCCGGGGTCGCCGACGAGGTCGAAGCCGGGCGCGGCGAGCGCGGCGGGCAGGTCGTCGAGGGCGCGCCGGACGATCGCGTCGAGGCCGGGGACGGCGGGCGGCATCGCGCGCGCGAAGTCCACGACGGACGAGGCGGCGGCCTCGGCGGCGGGCAGCGCCGCCGCGCTCCCGGACCCGCGCACGCTCACCAGGTGCCCGGACTCGCGCAGCGCCCGGTACGCGGCGGCGACCGTCGTGCGGCTGCGGCCGAGCGCGGCGGCGAGTTCGCGTTCGGCGGGGAGCCGGGTCCGCGCGGGGACGCGGCCGTCCGCGATGAGCAGCCGGACGCGTTCGGCGAGCGCGACGTAGACGGCGCGCCCGTCCTCCCATTCCCCGAGCAGGGCCCGCAGCGCGGCGGCCCCGATCCGCGGCTCGCTCACGGACGTTCCCAGGCGGGTTCGTCCGTGCCCCACGGCCGGGCGGGGACGTACTCGGCGGGCGCGCCGGGGAAGTCGAGTGCGGGCGGCGCGCAGGTCACGCGCCCGGCCGGGCCGTCCTGCGTGACGGTGGGCAGCGGTTCCGCGTCGGGCGCCGGGCCGGTGCGGGGCGCGGCGAGCAGTTCGGCGGCGACGCGGGCCAGCGCGACGGACGCCCGGTACGTCCCGCCCTCCGCCGCGCGGCGGCGCAGGAGGGTGAGCACGGCCGCGGCGAGCAGGTACCCGGCGGAGTGGTCGAGGGCCTGGGCGGGGAGCGCGCCGGGCTCGGCGTCGTCGCCTTCGATGAGCGCGATGCCGGTGGCCGCCTGCACGACGCTGTCGAAGCCGCGCCGGCCCGCCCACGGGCCGACGCCGTCCCACGCGCTGATCCTCCCGACGATCAGGCCGGGATACCGGACGGCGAGGTCGTCGTCGGCGAGGCCGAACCGGTCGAGCGAGCCGGGGCGGTAGCCGGTGAGGACGACGTCGGCGCGGGCCAGGAGCCCGTGCAGCTCGGCGCGGCCTGCTCCGGACGCCAGGTCGAGCGTCGCGGAGCGCTTGCCCTGGCCGGTGTCGAGGTGCTGCCAGGGGAGTTCGGGCGGGTGCGGCGGGTCGATGCGCAGGACGTCCGCCCCCGCGAACGCGAGAACGCGCCCCGCCACGGGCCCCGCGATGACGCGGGTGAGGTCGAGCACCCGAACCCCCGCGAGCGGAAGCGTTCGCGCCGGCGGGCCGCCGGGCGGGCACGGCGCGCTCGCCAGCGGCGGCGCGCTCGCGAGCGGTGGCGCATCCGTGAGCGGCGGCGTGTCCGTGAGCGGCGGCGCGCTCGTCACCGGCGGAGCGTCCGCCTGGATTGGTCCCCCGGGTAGGGGGCGCGGGGGTGCGTCGCCGATGCGGCGGACGTCCACGAGCGGGCGGTCCGCGAGGGCGGCGGCCTGCGGATGGGCGCGCCACTCCGCCTCGTCGCGGACGGCCAGGACGATCGCGCCCGCGACGGCGGCGCGTTCCTCCAGCTCCCGCGCGGAGCAGCGGCCCAGCGCGGCGCGGACCTCGCCCGGCCGCACGCCCGCCGCCAGCCCGAGCAGCGACCGCAGCCGCCGCGCGTGGTGCGGGTAGTTGGCGTGCGTGCGGACCCAGCCGTCGGCGGTGCGCCAGAACCCCGACAGCGGCGACCACGCCTCGGCGGCGCGGCCGTCGAGCCGGAACAGCCGGTCCCCGTGGAACGACGCCGCGACGCGCACGGGCGACGGCGCGACCACCCCGCCGCCCCCCAACTCGGCCACGGCCAGCGAAGCCAACGCGACGCTGTCATACGCCAGCTCGCCCACCGGCAACCGCGACGGCAACGGCACGGGCCGGGACGGCGGAGCGATCCGCGCGAGCACCGCCGGATCACCCCCGACCGCCTCCCAAGCCCGCCGAGCAAACCACCCGACCCCACCCACCGAGCCCGCCGAGCCGACCGCAACCGCCGCAACCGGCGCGCCTGCCGCGTCCGCCGTGCCCGCCGCAACCGGCGCGCTCGCCGCGTCTGCCGGGCGCGGCGCATTCGGCGCATCCGAAGTGTCGTGTGGTTCCCGCGTGTCGCGAGGTCGGGAGATCACGGCGCAACCCCCAGGTCGAACGTCCACCCGCGCGTGTCCGGAGTGCGGCCGAACTGGATGGCCGTCAGTTCCTCGCGCAGGCGGCGGGTCACCGGGCCGGGGCCGGGTGTGCGCAGGTCGAGCCCGTCGCGGCCGCGCAGGCGTTCGACGGGCGCGACGACCGCCGCCGTCCCGGTCGCGAAGACCTCGCGCAGCCGCCCGGAGGCCGCCCCGGACGCCCATTCCCGCAAGCTGAAAGGCCGTTCCTCCACGGCGTGCCCGGCGGAGCGCGCGAGCGCCAGGATGCTGTCCCGCGTCACCCCCGCGAGGATCGTCCCGTCGAGCGGCGGCGTGACGAGCGTGCCGTCGTCGAGGACGAAGAACAGGTTCATCGTGCCCGCTTCCTCCACGAACGTCCCGGTTCCGGCGTCGAGGAAGAGTACCTGCGCGCACCCGTTCTCCCGCGCCTCCCGCTGCCCCGCCAGCGACGACGCGTAGTTCCCGCCGCACTTGGCGGCCCCCGTCCCGCCGCGTCCGGTGCGCGAGTGCCCGTCCGCGAGCCACAGCGACACGGCCTCGCCCGCGCCCAGATAGCCGCCGGTCGGGCACGCGATCACCGCGTACGTCACGCGCGCGGCCGAGCGCAGCCCGAGGAACGGCTCGGCGGCGAACATGAACGGCCGCACGTACAGCGCGCGCTCCGGCCCGTCCGGCACCCAGCGGGCGTCCGCGCGGACGAGGTCCCGCACCGACGCGACGAACAGCTCGGACGGCAGCGCGGGCAGATCCAACCGGGCGGCGGACGCGGCGAACCGCCGCGCGTTCGCGTCGATCCGGAACGCGCGCACCGACCCGTCCGTGTGCCGGTAGACCTTCAGCCCCTCGAAGATCTCCTGCGCGTAGTGCAGAACGGCGGCGGCCGGGTCGAGCGCGAGCGGCTGGTACGCGACGACGCGCGCGTTGTGCCAGCCCGCATCGGCCGTCCAGTCCGCCAGTGCCATGTGGTCGGTGAACCGCGTCCCGAACGCGGCGGAATCGCGCGCGGCCGCGAGCTCGGCGGGCGAAGCGGCGCGCGAACTCGGCTCGAAGCGGAACGCGGGCGCGGCCTCGGGAAGCGTCGCGTTGAGCGCCATGTGGCCTCCTCGGTTCGGTGACGTGGACCCATTCCACGCCCACCGGGGGCCGGTTGTCGGCGGCCAATGCGCGGCAAGTGGACTGCACTGTCCGAGGCGGCGGCTACGTTCCCGGGCCATGAACGACAAGGAGACGTACGCGCCGCTCAGCCTCTTCGAGTACGACCACCGCCCGGGCTCGTACTGCCTGATGCTGACGGACGCGCAGATGGGCGGCGCGTCCGGTGTCTTCGCCGAGCACGGCCTGGAGGAGAGCGGCTACGGCTGGGCGGGCGTGGCCCGCGCCGTCCTGGCGCGCGATCCCGGGCTGGAGAACCGCCTCGGCCTCGATCCAGAGGCGGGCATGTTCGTCGCCTACGGGGACGATCTGGACGCGCTCCGCACGCTGGCCGCGAGCCTGCACGAAGCCATCCACGACCACGCGAAACTGAGCGAACTCATCAAAGCGGGCGATCCCGAATGGTTCGACTGACCGCCCGCGGTCGCGGGAGCCGGAACTCCCGCGACCGCGTGAAGTCAGGTCACCAGCGGTACCAGCGTCCGCGCCGCCCGCCCGCGCCGGTGCCGCGCGCGACGAAGCCGAGCAGCCACAGCACGAGCGCGATCACCGCGAGAATCCAGAGCAGCTTGAACGCGAAACCCGCGCCGGCCAGGACGATCACCAGGAGCAGAGCGAGAATCATCAACCAGGGCATGTCGTCCCTCCTTTCGCAGCCGGTCTCCCCAACCCCCTGATCTTCATGCAGAAAACCTTCTGACCTGCACGTTCGTCGCTCCACCGGGGGTCGGGGCCCGGAAACGGAACCCGTCTGGGACGGTGGTCGCATGGCGGAGCCGGCGGTGTTCGAGGCGCAGCGCGACCGGCTCTGGCGCATCGCCTACCGGATGACGGGTTCGGTGATGGACGCCGACGACGCCGTCCAGGAGACCTGGCTGCGCTGGCTGGCCGTCCCCGACGGCGCCGCCGACGACCCGCGCGCCTACCTGACGGCGGTCGTGAGCCGCGTCTGCCACGACCAGTTCCGCGCGGCGAAGGCCCGCCGCGAGACGTATCCGGGCCCGTGGCTGCCCGAACCGGTCGTCACCGAGCCCGGCCCGGAGGAGCGCGCCGAGCTGGACGACTCGGTCGGCCTGGCGCTGCTGGCCGCGCTGGAGCGGCTGACGCCCGCCGAACGGCTCGCGCTGGTGCTGCACGACGTGTTCGCGGTCCCGTACGAGCGCGTCGCGGACGTCCTGGAGCGTTCCCCGGACGCCGCCCGGCAGGCCGCCGCCCGCGCGCGCCGCCGCGTCCGGGTGGCGGCGCCGCGCCGCTCGCCGGACCGCGCCGCGCACCGCGCCGCCGTGGACGCGTTCCTGGCGGCCGTGGCGGACGGTGATCTGGACGCGCTCGTCCGCGTCCTGCACCCGGACGTCGTGTGGCGCTCGGACGGCGGCGGCCGGGTCGGCGCGGCGCGCGTCCCCGTCGCGGGCGCGGCGGCCGTCGCGCGGCTGGCGGCCGGTATCGCGCGCCGGTTCCGGCCGGGCGCGATGTCGCTGGAGATCCGCGACGTGAACGGCGTCCCCGGCCTGGTCGTCACGGAGGACGGCCGAACGGTGCTGGTCTTGGCGTTCGCTGTGGCCGACGACGGCCGGGTCGTCGCGCTCGACGCCGTCGTGAACCCCGAGAAGCTGGCGCACGTCCGCGTGTGACGCGGATCATGCTCACAGCCGCCCGCCGCGTCCCGTCTCCAGTACATGACGAACAACGAGCACCGAATCATCGTGGTGGGCGCGGGCTACGCCGGGCTCACGGCCGCCCTGCGCCTGGCCCCCGGCAACGCCGTGACGCTGATCGCGCCCGGCCGTGTCTTCACCGAGCGCGTCCGGCTGCACGAGCTGGCGGCGGGTTCGCGCGCGTCGGCGGCGCATCCGCTCGCGCGGTTCCTGGCGGGGACGGGCGTCCGGCACGTCGCGGCGCGCGCCGTCGCGCTGGACCCCGAGGCCCGCGAGGTCACCACCGACACCGGTGAGACGTTCGGCTACGACCGTCTCGTCTACGCGGCCGGGAGCCGCACCGCCGCCCCAGACGACCCCCGAGTCCGCACCGTCGAGCAGGCGTCGGACGTCCGGACGCGCCCCGGCACGGTCGCCGTCGTCGGCGGCGGCCTGACCGGCGTCGAACTCGCCGCCGAACTCGCCGAAACAAGGCCGGGCGTCACCCTGATCACCGAAGGCGAACTCGCCCCGGATCTGTCTTCGCAGGCCCGCGCCTACCTCCGCGCCGCGCTGACCCGGCTCGGCGTCGCCGTCACCGAGGGCCGCCGCGTCGCCCCCGCCGACGTGGACGCCGACACGCTCGTCTGGGCCGCCGCGATGACCCCCAACACCGAACCCGCCGTCGCCGCCGGACTCGCCGCCGACGCCAACGGCCGCCTGCGCGTGGACGCCGCGCTCCGCTCGGTCTCCCACCCGGACGTCGTCGTCGCGGGCGACGCGGCCGCGGGCCTCCGCATGGCCTGCGCGACGGCGATCCCGACCGGCTCGCGCGCGGCCTCCACCGTCCGCGCGGAACTGCGCGGGGACGCGCCGGACCCGCTCCGCTTCCGCTACTACGCCAAGTGCGTGAGCCTCGGCCGCTCGGACGGCCTCCTCCAGTTCCTCGACGCCGACGACGCCCCCCGCGACCGCGTATGGACCGGCCGCCGCGCCGCGTGGACGAAGGAGCAGATCGTCCTGTCCACCACCCGCATGATCCGCCTGGCGCGCCGCGCGCCGCGCCTGTCCGGCCGACTTCCCGGACTCGGCTGACGTTTCCGGTCACGTTCGCGCGCCCGCCGTCGTCATCCCGGTGAAGACGACGAACGAAGGAGACGGACATGGAAGCCCGCATGAAGAACCCCGCCACGCTGCTCCCCGGCGTGCTCGGCGGCGTGCAGAGCATCAGCAAGGCGATCGAGAAGGCCGGTCCGTCCGGCGAGCTGCTGGAGCTGGTGCATCTGCGCGCGAGCCAGATCAACGGGTGCGCCGCCTGCATCTACGGGGGCGTGGCGCACGCGAAGAAGGCCGGGGAGACCGACGAGCGGCTGCACGCCGTCGTCGCGTGGCGCGAGGCCCCGTTCTTCACCGACGCCGAGCGCGCCGCGCTGGCGCTGACCGAGGCGGCGACCCGCATCGCGGACCGCACCGGCCAGGCCGTCCCGGACGACGTGTGGGACGAGGCCGCCGACCATTTCGACGAGAGGGAACTCGCCGCGATCATCCTCATGGTCGCGATGACGAACTTCTTCAACCGCATCAACGCGACCGTCCAGGAACCGGCGGGCCAGACCTGGTGAACCCCGTGCGGCCCCGCCGTCCGCCCGCCCTAGCATGGCGCGGGTGGACGGGACGGGGCCGTACTTCGCCGTGGGCGACGGCTACGCGCTCTACCGGGGCGCGGTCGGGGCGGGCGGCGCGCACCGGCACGCCGCGTTCCAGGTGGCCGTCGCCGTGGACGGCGAGGTCGCGATGGACGACGCGTCCGGCGTCCGCCATCGCGGCGCGGCGCTGGTCGTGCCGCCGATGGTCGAGCACCGGCTGCTCCCCTCGCGGGACCTGCGGACGTTCTTCATCGAACCGCACTGCCGGTTCGCGGACGGGCTGCGGACGTTCGGCGGGAGCGGGCTCGTCGTCGCGCCCGGCCTGCGCGGGCTGCGGGAGGCGGACGTCCGCCCCGGCGGCGCGCGCCCGTCCCGCGACCTCGACGGACGGCTGCTCGCCGCGATGCGCACCCTGCTGGACGAGCCCATGCCCCTGCCCGACGTCGCCGCGCGCGTCGGCCTCTCGCCGCAGCGCCTCCGCGCCCTCGCGCGCGCCGAACTGGGCATGCCGCTCGCGCGCTGGCGGATCTGGCGGCGGCTCGCGCGGTCCGCCGAGGCGCTGCGCGCGGGGGACGCGCTCGCCGTCGCCGCCCACGCGGGCGGTTTCGCGGACCAGGCGCATTTCACGCGCGAGATGCGCCGGATGATGGGGATGACGCCCGCCGAGGCCGTCCGCGCGCTGCGCCCGTCAGCCGCGCCGGGCCGTGTAGACGGAGATGGAGCCGTTGACGGTTGAGACGGTCTCGGCCTCCCGGACCTGACGGAATCCGACGTCGGACATGAGGCCGGGGAGTTTCCCGTCCGCGTTGAACTGCGTGTCGTCCTTGCCGTCCGCCAGTTGGACGAGGCGGAACGCCAGCCGCATCGCCTTCGTGCGCTGCTCCCCGAAATCGGCGATGACGAGCCGCCCGCCGGGTTTCAGGACGTCCAGCATCGAACCGAGAATGGCGCGCTTCATCGCCACCGGGCACTGATGCAGCACAAGACTCGACACGACGACGTCCACGGACCCGCTTTCGGTGACACTCGTCAGCGCATCCCCCATCCCGACCCGCCACTCCACCGCGTCGGCTCCTGTTTTCCGCCGAGCCGCCGCCAGTACTTTCGCATCGGGATCGACGCCGATGATTCGCGCCTCCGGCTCGACGCGCCGCAGCAACAGCGCCAGCGACCCGGTCCCGCACCCGACGTCGAGCACGACGTCCCCGCCGCGCACGGCCGCGTGCATGGCGACGGAACCGCGCCACACCCGCTCCCGCGTCAACGCGATCAGGGAGTCATAGACACGCGGCAGCGCGAACCGCCCCAACGCCGGAGTGAAACTCTGCTCGCTCATGACACGAAGTCTCACCGGCGCCCCGAACACCGTCTTGAACGAACCGCTCACTGCGCCGGAACCCTCGTAGGGCCGATGAAGACCACAGGGCAACGCCACCAAGGCGCTCGGCCGGAAGGTCGTTGCGAACCCTCGTAGGGCGGATGAGGACACGACGCCGTGTTCGTCAGCGCTCCGGAGGTGACGTGTTGCGAACCCTCGTAGGGCGGATGAGGACCCCAGGGTAAAGGTGCTGGTCGGGTTGGGGCTAGAGGGTTGGGCCGGGGATGGTTCTGCAATGAACCTTCGGTTGTGCCGGAACCCCCGGAGGTTCGCTGAAAGAACGGAAGTGTTCGCGTGTGGATGGGTTAGAGGTCGAGGGTGTTGGACTTGATGCGGGTGGCCAGGTCTTGGGCGGCGCGGGGGGTCAGGTGGAGGTGGGGGCCGGTCGGGTTCTTGCTGTCGCGGATGCCGACGGTGGTGGTCAGGGCCGCTAGCTCGACGCATTCGCTGCCGGATTGATCGCTGTGGGTGCTCTTGCGCCAGCAAGCTAGTTCGACGCAGTTGCTGCCTGCGGCGTCGCTGTAGCGGCTCTTTCGCCACTGAGTCATTGATGCTCCCCAGTTGGACTGTTGGTCGTCTGGTCCAGCGTCGGGTGGTTGGGGGTCGGGGGCAAGGAAGAGTTTTGTTGCCCTCGTACGCGAAAGGCCCTCCCGGGGTGAGAGGGCCTTGAGTGTTCTTGGCGGGGTGGGTCAGAGATCCAGCGTGCCGGACTTGATCCCGGCGGCCAGTGTCGTGGCCGCCGTGCGGGTGAGATGGAGAGCCGGGCCGTGCGGGTTCTTGCTGTCGCGTACGCCCACGGTGGTGGCCAGGTCGGCCAACTCCACGCACTCGCCGCCTGCGCTGTCGCTGTAGCTGCTCTTGCGCCACGTCGACCGCAGAGTGTCCTTCACAGATCCTCCATCGCTTCTCTGATCAGAGCTTTCGAGTCGGTCTCGATCAGGGCCACGTTGCTGATCCTGTCCCAGGTCCGACGAAGCTGCTTGACCTTGGAGTCTACTGACACGACGTGGCCGTTCTCCTCCGTACCTTCGATGAAGGCGATGTCCGGCTTGTCGTCACGGCTGAACAGCGTGAAGCCGGTCGAAGGGTAGACCGGCGCGTGATGCGGCATGACCCGAACAATGATGTTGGACTCGTCCATCAGAGCGAGGACGTGGGACAACTGGGCCTTGGTGATCTCGGAACTCCCGACGACCTTGCGCACCGCCATCTCGGCGAGCACGATGACCAGCCACGGCGGGTTGTCGCGCTTCAGGATGGTCTGGCGGGCCATCCTTCCCGCCGTCATTTTCTCGACCTCTTCGGTCGGCTGGCTCGTCTCGAAGATCGCGCGAGCGTACTCCTCGGTCTGCAGGATTCCGCTGATGAGGTCGGGGGAGTAGACGCGAGACTCGTCCGCGCCCGCCTCCAGCTCCGCGTACGGCTGGAAGAAGACCGGGATGCCCGCCTTGGCCGCGAGGGGCTGGAGGCGCTGGAACCAGTCGCCCGTCCCGTAGCGCTTGTCGAAGACGGCGGCGAGTTCGGGGGTGGGGGCCTGGTGGCCCAGTTCGATCTTGCTGATGAGGTCGGGGCTGTAGTTCACGGCCGCCGCGAGCTGGGCCTGCGAGATGCGCTCACCGTCGCGGTACTCGCGCAGCTTGTAGCCAAGAAGCGTGGCCGGTGACTCGGTCGGGTCGAGATCTTTCCGGTTGACCATGATCCCCTCCTTCGGCGTTCGACTTGGTCATGGCGTGTTCGGTGTCGAGTTTAATGGTGATCTTGAAGAATGGTGCGGGAACGGCAAAGAAGATTACGGAAGGAGCGTAGATGGACTGCGATTCCGAACAAAACGCCCGAACTGGCCCGCCGTCCGCGCCGCCGAGCAATCAGCGCCGCACATTCCTCGACGCGCTGA
This sequence comes from Actinomadura atramentaria DSM 43919, assembly GCF_000381885.1. Lineage (GTDB taxonomy): Bacteria > Actinomycetota > Actinomycetes > Streptosporangiales > Streptosporangiaceae > Spirillospora > Spirillospora atramentaria. The sequence continues at coordinate 241,101 of NZ_KB907208.1, forward strand.
GCCTCACGCTCCGTGAGCACAACCCCGGCACCCACTGCGAGGTGTCGCGCTTCAAGGCCCAGCTCCCGCCGCTGCTCCGCGTCTCCTGGCGGGGCGCGTCCCTCGACGTCGGCTGCGACCTCGGCCGCAACGGCTGGATGTTCGTGCGCGGCTTCGACCCGCGCGCCGTCCTCGGCCCGGTCGGCTCGCTGACCGGCGTCGCCCGCACGGTCGCGGAAATCCTCGGAATCCCGCAGTCCCCGCCGCGCTGACCCGCCCGCCCGGCCGCCCGGCGGCACTTCCGCCTCCGGGCCGCCGGGCCGCCCGCCCGCGCCTTCTTCCCGCTTCCCGCCGTGCCCTTCCCGTCCTCGCCCGAAATGGAATTCTCAGTGAACCGGAAAAACCCGAACCCCGCCTTCACCCGCGCGCCCCTGACCCCCGGCATCCCCTGGGTCTCCCACGCCGCATCATCCGGCATCCCCTGGGTCTCCCGCGCCGCGTCGTCCGGCATCTCCCGGATCTCCCGCGCCACGTCCTCCGGCATCTCCCGCGTCTCCCGCGCCGCGTCGTCCGGCATCTCCTGGGTCTCCCGCGCCGCGTCGTCCGGCATCCCCCGGGTCTCGTCACTCATCGCGACCCCTGGCGTCTCCTGGGTCTCCGCGCTCATCGAGTCCCCCGGCACCGCAGCACGCACGACACCCACCCCGCGCCGCACTCCCGACCCGACACCCCGCGTCCGCGACGGCTACTGGCTCAACACCTCGTCCGCCCCCAACCACCCCCGCCCCCCCGGCGATCACCCACGCCGAGCCCGCCCCCACCCCGCAGAACAACACCCGCACGAAAGCCACGCCGCCCGACCGAAACAGCCCCCGCGCCGGAACCACGCCGCCCGACCGAAACAGCGCCCGCACGGGCGTCGCGCCCGCCGGGCGGAACAGCCCCCGCGCGGAAGCCGCGCCGAGCTGGCCGAACGGCGCCCGCGCGGGCGCCACGCCGGCCGGGCGGCACGGCGCCCGCGCGGCAGTGGCGTCGGCCGGGCGGGACGCCGGTCGTGCGGGCGTCGCGTCCGGCGGCCCGGGCAGCGCTCGCGCGGAAGCCGCGTCGGGCGGGCGGAACAGCGCCCGCGCGGAAGCCGCGCCGGGCCAGCCGAACGGCGGTCGTGCGGGCGTTGCGTCGACCGGGCGGGACGGCGCCCGCGCGGCAGTGGTGTCGGCCGGGCGGGACAGCACTCGCGCGGAAGCCGCGTCGGGCGGGCGCGACAGCGGTCGTGCGGGTGCCGTGCCGTGCGGGCCGGACAGCGCCCATGCGGGGGCGACGTCGGTCGGGCAGGACAGCGCTCGCGCGGAAGCCGCGTCGGTCGGGCGGGGCAGCGCTCGGGCGGAAGCGGCGTCGGGTGGGCGGGACGGCGGTCGTGCGGGGGTCGCGCTGGGCGGGTGGGACGGCGGTCGTGTGGGCGTCGCGTCGGGCGGCGCCTGCGCCGAAGTCGGATCGGGCGGGGCGGGGAGTGCGGGCGCTGATCGCTTGGGTGCGCGGGCTGGGGGTGAGCCCGGCGGTTTCGCGGAGAAGGCGCGCGCGGGTGTCAGTGCGCCGGGCGCGGGGGAGGGCGCGGGCGTCGGTTCCGGCGCGGGGGCGGTGCGGCAGGGGAACGCGCGCTCCGAGGTCGCCACTGCGGCGGGGTTGGGCTGCGCGGAGGGCGGCGTCCTGCCGCCGGGCGGGGGCGCGGTCGACGCGGACGCGCCCGTTCCGCCGGGGCCGTGGCGGTTCGGCGCGCCGAGCGGGGAGGCGTTCGCGTGCGACGCGTCCGTCCTGATCGTCAAGGCCGACGCCGAGGCCGTCTCGGGCGCGCGCACGTTCGTCGCCCGCTGGCTCACCGACCACGGCTACCCGGCGGCAGTCCGCGACGACGCCCTCGTCGTCGCCGCCGAACTCCTCAGCAACGCCTACCTGCACACCGCCGGACCCGACATCCTCGTGCGCGTCTTCGGCTGCGCCGCCGGTCCCGTCATCGAGATCTGGGACACCGCCGACGACCTCCCCGAACCCGCCCGCCCCGACGACACCGCCGAATCCGGCCGCGGCCTCACCATCGTCGCCGCCCTCGCCCGAGCCTGGGGCACCGCCCGCCACCCCACCACCGGCAAAGCCGTCTGGGCCCTCATCACCCACGACCCCTCGAAGGCTGGATGAGGACACGAGTGCGCGGACGCCGACGGCGGCACCCTCGGGTTGCGAACCCTCGCAGGGTGGATGAGGACCCCAGAGTAAAGGCGCTGGTCGCGGTGGTCCAGGCGTGGCTGCTTCCGCTTGTTTTTGCAGTGGACCTCCGGTCGTGCTGAAAACCCCGGAGGTTCGCTGCAAAGACAACGCTGTTCATCGGCTGGACTGGGCGGGCGTGGGGTGTGCTCATCCAGTCCAGCATGCCGCCGCGCGGAGCGTGGGTAAGTGCTCAACCCGGCGGCCCGGCTCGGCAGGCCGAATTCAGATCGTGATGACCACCTTTCCGAACGCCTCGCCGGAGGCGTAGTAGCGGAACGCCTCGGGGGCGTCGTCGAAACGGAACGTGCGGTCGATGAGCGGGTGCAGGGAATTCGCCTCGATCGCCTTGTTCATCGCGCGGAAGTGGGCCCGGTGGCCGACCGCGATGGGGCGTATCGTCGCGCCCGCCGCGAAGAGCAGGCGCGGGTCCAGCGGATGGGCCGTTCCGGAGATGAAGCCGACGCACGCTACATGGCCCGCCACGCGGACGGCCGCCAAGGACTGGTCCAGCACGCCCGCGACGTCGATGACGCGGTCCGCGCCGCCGTCCGTCAGGGCCTTCACGCGGGCGGGCCAGTCCGGTTCGGCGCGGTAGTCGATCACCTCGTCCGCACCGAGGTCCGCCAGCCGCGCGGCCTTCGCCGGGCTGCTCGTCGTCGCGATGACCCGCGCGCCGTGCGCCTTGGCGAACTGCAGCGCGAACAGCGACACCCCGCCCGACCCCTGCACGACGACCGTCTGCCCGGCCTGCAACCCGTCCCCGCCCGTCAGGGCGTTCCATGCGGTGACCGCCGCGCACGGCAGCGTCGCGGCCTCCTCGTACGACAGGTGCGCGGGGACGGGCACGAGCCCCCGCTCGTCCACGACGGCGAGTTCGGTGAGCAGCCCGTCGAGCGACCCGCCGAGCTGCGGCAGGTGCTCGACGCCGAACGGCCCGTCCTGCCAGCTCGGGAACATCGTCGCGGCGACGCGCGCCCCGACCAGCGACGGGTCGACGCCGGCCCCGACCGCGACGACGTCCCCGGCCCCGTCCGACACGGGCACGACGTCCGGCTTCACCGGCAGCACGTAGTCCCCGCGCAGCACCATCAGCTCCCGGTAGTTGAGCGAGACCGCCCGCACGGCCAGCAAGACCTGCCCCGGGCCGGGCTCCGGCGTGGCGTGCTCCCGGAGCGCCAGGCCCTCGATGCCCGCCCCGCTGTCGACGTGGTAACTGCGCATGCGGCGTCCTCCATAGATAGACCATTCGATCTACCGCAAGGTATAGAACGGTCGATCTACCGTCAACCCGCAGCAGCGGGCCGGACGCGACGACGGAGATCAAATCCAGCTGTCGAACCAGATCCGCGCGTGCCACGAGTCGTACGGGATCACCTTCGCCGCCAGCACCGGGTACAGGTACGCGAAGTCCACCAGCACCACCAGGACGAACGCCCCGAGCGCCGCCGCGCCCAGCAGGCGGCGCGGCGACGGCACCAGCGCCGCCGCGTCCTTCGGGGACCGCATCGGCGCGGGCCCCGGCGACGGCCCCATGAGGTAGCCGAACGCCAGCACGATCGCCAGGCACATGAACGGGATCATCGGCGTCGCGTAGAACAGGAACATCGTCCGGTGCCGGAACGCCGACGGGAACCACGTCAGCCACCCGGCCGCGTACCCGAGCAGGATCGCGCCCGCCCGCCAGTCGCGCCGGACGATCCACAGCACCGCGACGGCGACGAGCGCCGCGATGGCGCCCCACCACAGCGCGGGCGTCCCGATCCCCAGGATCTCCCGGGAGCACCGCGACGCCCCGCAACTGTTCGGCTCGGTGTAGTAGAACGCGACCGGGCGGCGCAGCACCGGCCAGTCCCACGGCCACGACTGGTACGGGTGCTTGGCCTCCAGCCCGTTGTGGAAGTCCAGCATGTCGTGGTGGTATTTCCACAGGTCCGGCAGCGCCTCGAACGGCCGCAGCAGGACGTTGGACGACACCTGCCCGCGCCCCCACCCGCCGGGCTTGAAGATCCACCCCCACCACGTCGCCAGGTACGTCACGACGCCGAGGACGACGAGCTGGAAGAACGCCGGAATCGCGTCCAGCACCAAAGCCCCGGCCAGCGGCGAGCGGACGCCCGCCGCGCGCCGCGCCCCGAAGTCCCACGCGAGGACCATCAGCCCGAACGCCGCGATGTAGAAGACCGCCGTCCACTTCGTCCCGAGGCCGAGCCCGAGGCAGACCCCGGCCGCGATCCGCCACAGGTGCGGGACGTACGGGCCGAGCGGCGCGACGTCGCCGCCCTCGACCTTCGCGGCGAGCAGGCGGCGGGAACGGTCCCGGTCGAGGACGAGGAAGCCGAACCCGGCGAGTATCCAGAACATGACGAACACGTCGAGCAGCGCCGCGCGGGACGTGACGAACGCGAGCCCGTCCACCGCGAGCAGCAGCCCGGCGGCGCAGCCGAGCATCGTCGAGCCGGTCATCCGGCGGGCGACCCGGCACAGGATCAGGACCGACAGCGTTCCGGCCAGCGCGGGCATGAAACGCCAGCCGAACGGCGTCGCGCCGAACAACTGCTCGCCGATGGCGATCATCCACTTGCCGAACGGCGGGTGCGCGACGAACGCCGGGCCGTCCGCCCAGATGTTGGCGTGCGGGTCCGCGATGAGGAGCTTGTCGGCGTCCTTGGCGGTGTTGTGCTCCCAGCCGAACTTCAGCAGGGACAGCGCGTCCTTGGCGTAGTACGTCTCGTCGAACACGACGGCCTTGGGCTGCCCGAGCCGGTCGAAACGCAGGAAACCGGCGAGCAGCGTGACGAGCAGCGGCCCGATCCAGCCCGCGGCGCGGTCCCGCAGGACCGGCGGGGCGACCCAGTCCCGCAGGGAGCGGGCCGGGCCGGGGACGCGGGGCGGAGCCGGGGCGTAGTCCGTCGTGGCCATTCCGACATCGTAGGGCCGGGCCGGGGCGGACGACCGGCGCGGGACAATGGCCGCATGACGGGGAACCTGCACGCGGGCGCGCTGCTGCTCGCCGCCGCGCCCATCGGACGGCCCGAGGACGCCTCGCCGCGGCTGCGCGAGGCGCTGTCGGCCGCGCCCGTGGTCGCGGCGGAGGACACCCGGCGGCTGCGGCGGCTGGCGGGCGACCTCGGCGTCGCGGTGACGGGCCGGATCGTGTCCTACTACGACCAGAACGAGGCGTCCCGGGCGACCGAACTCCTGGCGGAACTGCTCGCCGGTCGCGACGTCCTGGTCATCACCGACGCCGGAATGCCCGGCGTGTCCGATCCGGGCTACCGGCTCGTCCGCGAGGCCGTCGCGCACGACGTCCGGGTCACGGTCCTGCCGGGCCCGTCAGCGGTCACGACGGCCCTCGTCGTCTCCGGCCTGCCCACCGACCGGTTCTGCTTCGAGGGTTTCCCACCGCGCAAGGCGGGGGAGCGGTCGCGCCGGTTCGCCGCGCTGGCCGACGAGCCGCGCACGATGGTGTTCTTCGAGGCCCCCCACCGGCTCGCGGCGACGCTGGAGGCGCTGGCCGAGGCGTTCGGCGCGGACCGTCCGGCGGCGGTGTGCCGGGAGCTGACCAAGACCTACGAGGAGATCCGGCGCGCTCCGCTCGGCGCGCTGGCGGAGTGGGCGGCGGACGGCGTGCGCGGGGAGATCACGCTCGTCGTCGGGGGAGCGCCCGAACCGGCGGGCCTGTCGGACCCGGCGGACCTCGCGGCGGCCGTCGCGGACCGGGTCGCGGCCGGGACGCCCCGCAAGGAGGCCATCACCGCCGTCGCCAAGGAGAACGGCGTTCCGAAGCGCGTGGTGTACGACGCCGTGGTCGCCGCGAAATAAACAGGACTTTTCGGGCATGTCCCGAGATCGTCCGGCAATGAGACCCGCGAGGGGGGTGGACGACCATGAAGGACACATGGACGAGCCACGAGACCTGGGTCTACGAATGCCAGAACTGCGGCCGCCGCTGGGACGAGCAGTACGACGTCGTCCACGGCGACGACCACCACGGCCACGAGGCGACCGTGTACCAGCGCGGCGGCCAGCCCGCCGTCCCGCCCTGGGTCGAGCACCGGTGCCCGAACTGCCGGAGCGAGAACATCTACACCGCGCCCTACCGGCGCAATCCGGCCGTGCCGCGCTCGCGCCACGGCGGCGACCTGGAACTGGTGTTCAAACTCCGGCGGTTGCACGCTTGGTGACGCTCTCGGCGTCCCGCGCGCCGCGCCGCTGGCGTGCCGCCCCGCCCGGCGGGGACAGCCGCCGCAGCCGCGAGCGGACGGCCGGAGCGAACGACATCCCGGCGGCGAGGCAGGCCAGCGGCACCGTCGGCAGGACGTACCGGTAGTCGAACTCGGCCGTCGCGGCGGGCGCGAGCAGCAGCCCGACCGCGAGCGTCCACGGCAGCAGCGCGACGCCGCCGATCCGCCGCCACATGACGAGCATCCCGGCGAGCCCGATCAGAAGGATCGCGCCGACCATCGAACCGCGCAGGTAGAACACGTGCTGGTAGCCGCGCATGAACCCGGCGAACGGCTCGACGACCTTCGTGCGGGCGCTGCCGTGCTCGTAGGCGATGGCCTCGTCCGCCGCGGTGTGGTCGCTGTCCATCCGCCAGTTCGGCAGCGTCCCCGAGCGCGAGCCGAACTCGTACTGCGCGTACGTCGCCGGATCTGGGAACACCGTGCGCTTCCACTGGAAGACGCGGAAGAAGTCGTGCGCGACGACCTTCAGGTAGTCGCCGGGCTGCGCGAGGATCGCGCGCTTGGCGAAGTCGTTGGCGGTCGCGTTCTGGTCGGCGTTGAACCGCGGCCCGAGGTAGCGGTTCAGCGGCGAGGCGGCGTTCCAGATGCCGTCCTGCGAGTTCGGCAGCCGGTTCTCCGGCTCGGTGCAGAGCGGCATCTCCTCGACCGGCAGGTCCTTGATCTTGTGGCAGTCGGCGAACTTGTACGTCCGCGAGTACAGGAAGATGCCGTTCGACTCGGTGATCGCGAACTTGCCGCTGTCCAGCTTGTACCAGCCCATGTACGCGACGACGGGCAGCGCGCACGCCACCACCGTCGCGAGCAGGACGCGCCAGTTCACCCGGCGGATCAGCATGTAGACCAGGACGCCGAGCAGCACCGGCGCGCCCACCGAGCGCGTCAGCCAGGACAGCCCGATCAGCAGCCCGACCGCCGCGCCGAGCCGCCACGTCGTCTCCGGCCGCCACAGCAGCAGCGTCACCGCCGTGACGACGAGGAACGTGAACTGCACGTCCGACAGGATCAGGTGTTCGAGCTGGATCTGGTACGCGTCCAGCAGCACCGGCACCGTCGCCAGCGTCGCGCCCCACTTCGGCAGCCGGAACCGCCGCCGCAGCACCGCGTACACCATGACGCCCATCGCCAGGCCCATCAGGTGCTGCACACCGGTGACCAGCGCGAAACTGTGGAACGGCTTCAGCACCAGCAGCAGGAACGAATAACCGTCCGGGCGCAGCGGATGCGGGTACGGGCGCGTCGCGACGTGCAGGTAGTCGAAGCTGTCGTTGAAGTACATCGCCGGCGTGTAGCCGATCATCGCGACGCCGCGCAGCAGCGCGGCGACGGCCAGCACGGCGGCGAACAGCGGATGGCGGCGGGCCGTCGCCCACAGCCCGGCGGTGCGGTCGCGCACGACTGACGCCTTCCCGGCGCCGGTGGCCGGACGGGACGTCGCGCCCCGGTCCTCGCCGTCGTCGGCGGTGCCCTTTCCGGTGAGCGTCACTGGCGCGCCAACCTTTCCGGGCGGTCGTGCCCGTATGCTTGTCCCCCAAGCCTGCCGCCCGCGGCCCGCTGCGGCCCGGTCAACAGGTTGCAAATACGCAACACGATACGGACCCCTCTGGCGGAAGTGACGCGCAAGGTCCCTTCCGGGCGGGCATCATGATTGCGTGATCCTCGCCCGCCGGGGCGCGGTCCCCGTCCGCCGAAGGGGGCGGACGGCGAGACAACGAGAGTAGTCGACAGTACCGCAGAGGGTCACCAGCGGTAGCGAAGGAGATCGCGTGGAACTCTCCGTAGTGATGCCATGTCTGAACGAGGCGGAGACGGTCGCGACGTGCGTCGCCAAGACCGTCGCCTTCTTCGAGCGGGAGGGCATCGACGGCGAGGTGGTCATCGCCGACAACGGCAGCACCGACGGCAGCCAGCGGCTCGCCCGCGAGGCCGGGGCGCGCGTCGTCCCGGTCGCCGACAAGGGGTACGGCAACGCGCTCATGGGCGGCATCCGCGCGGCGCGCGGCAAGTACGTCGCGATGGGGGACGCCGACGACTCCTACGACTTCGCCACTCTGGGACCGTTCCTGGAGGACCTGCGCGACGGGGCCGACCTCGTCATGGGCAACCGGTTCGAGGGCGGGATCGCGCCCGGCGCGATGCCGCCGCTGCACCGCTACCTCGGCAACCCGGTCCTGAGCTTCTTCGGGCGGCTGTTCTTCCGCAGCCGCATCGGCGACTTCCACTGCGGGCTGCGGGCGTTCAACAAGGCGTCCATCATGCGGCTCGGGCTGCAGACCGGCGGCATGGAGTTCGCCAGCGAGATGGTCGTCAAGGCGACGCTCGCCAAGTACGACATCCGCGAGCGGCCGACGACGCTGTCGCCGGACGGCCGGTCCCGCCCGCCGCACCTCAACACCTGGCGCGACGGCTGGCGCCACCTGCGGTTCCTCATGCTCTACAGCCCGCGCTGGCTGTTCCTGATCCCCGGGCTGCTGTTCATGACGCTCGGGCTCGTCGCGGGCGTCGCGCTGTCGGCGGGGCCGGTGCGGATCGGGAACGTCGCGTTCGACGTCGACACGCTCGTCGGCGCGGGCGCGGCGATGGTGATCGGGTTCCAGGCGGTGCTGTTCGCGCTGCTCACCAAGGTGTACGCGATGGAGGAGGGGTTCCTCCCCGACGACACCAGGGTCCGCACGCTGATGCGGTGGTGGAGCCTGGAGCGCGGCCTGGTGTTCGGCGCGCTGCTCGCGGTCGCCGGGCTCGCCGGGCTGGCGGCGTCGGTGATGCACTGGCGCGTCCACAGCTTCGGCGAGCTGGACCCGCGGCACTCGCTGCGCATCGTCGTCCCGGCGGCGACGGCGCTGGTGATGAGCCTCCAGCTCCTGTTCGCGTCGCTGTTCGTCAGCATCCTCGGCATCCGCCGCCACCAGCCGCTCGCGGCGGACCCGGCGGCGGAGGCGGCCGACGTGGTGGACGAGGCCGTCGAACGCGTCGCCGCCGAGCAGGCCGTCGTGGAGCCCCCGGCGGAGCCCGCCGGGACGGCCGACGCCGCGCGCGACTGAGCCGCGACTGAGCACCGCGAGGGACGCCCCGCCGACCGCGCCGCCCGGCGCGGGCGGCGCACGGGGCGTCCTTTCGCGTGCCCGGCCGGGCACACCCCCTGTTTTCGGCCGGGTCGGCACGTCTCGTAACGTAGTGGACACGATGTGTCCGTCTCGCCGAGAGATTCCTGACCGTTCCGCCCGGTTCGTCGGACGGTCGGCCGGAGTGTGCCAGGCTGGCGCGGTCATGTGCCCGACGCGCCCGCCGCTCCCGCGGCCCCCGATCCCCCGTCCGGCCCCGGCCCTTCCGGCACGGCGCGCGGGCCGCCCCGACCGCCCCCCGGTGATCCTCCCGTGACGCTCTCGTCCTCGCCCTCCGCCCCCGCGACGACCGCGCGGGAGGCCCCGCCGCGCCGCGCCGCGCCCCGGCTGCGCGCCGCGCTCGCGCCGCGCGCGCTCGTCCGCAGCCTGCCCGTCGCGCTCGTCCTCGGCTGGGCGCTGCAGGTCGCCCTGCGGCTCTGGTTCTCGCGCGGCCAGGCCGTGCCCGTCGCCAACCCCGACGAGCTGGGCTACATGTTCTCCGCGCGCGTCCTCACCGGCGGGCCGGGCGCGGACCTGTCGTACGGGACCGTCTACCGGGGCGGGTACCCGCTGCTGCTCGCGCCCGCGTACTGGCTCGCGGAGCGGCCCACGGCCGTGTACGAGATCGCGCTGGTCGCCAACGCGCTCGTCAGCGCGCTGATGATGCCGCTCGGGTACCTGCTGCTGCGCCGCCTCGGGCTCACCCGCCGCCGCGCGTACCTGTTCGGGCACGTCATGGCGGTGCTCCCGGCCGTGCTGTTCTTCTCCGAGTTCGCGCTGACCGACGCGGTGCTGCCGGTCGTCACGCTCGGCTGGCTGCTGTGCGCGCACTCGTGGCTGACCGGGCCGGCCGGGCGGTGGCGGTCGCCCGCGCTCGCGGCGGGCGCGTCGGCGCTCGCCGCGTACGCCTACGTCTGCCACACGCGCGGCGTGCTGCTCCTCGCGGCGCAGTGCGGGCTGCTGCTGCTCGCGGCCGTCCTGCGCTGGCGGCGGTGGTACGTCCAGGCGGCGGGGGTCGCGGCGCTCGGCGCGGTGGCGGCCGGGGGGCTGTCGATGAACGGGCGGCTGCTGCCCGTCCTGTACCCGCACGGCGACAACAACCTCGGGCACAACCTCGTCACGCGACTCACCAGCCCGGACGGGTGGGGGTGGACGCTCGGGCTCGCCACCGGGCAGCTCTGGTGCCAGCTCGCGATCACCGGCGGCGTCGCGGGGATCGGGCTGCTCGTCCTCGGACGCGTCGCGCTCGGCCGGGACACGCCGGGGCCGCTGCGCGCGGTCGTGCTGGCGCTGCTCGGCGTCAGCGCGGGCATCGCGCTCGCGACGTCGGCGGCGCTGCCCGACGAGCACCGCATCGGGAACTACGTGTACGCGCGCTACCTTGCGCTCGTCCTGCCGATCCTGTTCGCGGTCGGGATCGCGACCGTGCTGCGCGCGCCGCGCCGGACGCTCGTGCGGCCCGTCGCGGGCGCGGCGGCGCTGCTCGCGGCGACGGCCCTCGTCGTGGACCGGTTCGCCGGGTCGCGGCTGTCGACCTACGACTACAACCCCTACGACTTCCCCGAGACGTCGCTGATGACGTGGAACTGGCACGAGTTCCGGCTGTGGCCCGCGACCGTCGCGGGGCTGGTGCTGCTCGGGCTCGTGTACCTCGCGTCCCGGCCGCCGCGCTCCGCGCCGCTGCTCCTCGGCGCGCTGTTCACCGCGCTCAGCCTCGCCGTCGTCACGACCGGGCTCGACCGGATCTCCGCGCCGCTGAACCGGCACTTCCTCGCCGTCAGCGACGTGTCCGACCTCGTGCCGCGCGGAGCGCGCCCCGCCGTCGCCGTGGACTGGGCGATCCCGTGGAACCTGCGGCTGCCGCTCAGCTACCAGGTCTGGTGGACGGGCCTGACGGGGTACAGCGCGGCGAACTCCGCGCCCCCGGCGGGCACGGGGCTGGCGTTCGCGGCGTGGGACGGCGAGCAGGACCCGGTGACGACGTGGCACGGCGGCGCGCCCGCCGGTTGGCGCGTCGCGGACGCCCGGCACGGCGCGGACGGCGAGGGGCCGGGCTGGGTGGCCTGGGTGCCGGAGCGCTAACGCGCGGCGGGCGGGTTCCAGAGTTCCAGGACGCCGTCCGACGAGTGCCAGCGCAGCGTCCAGCCCTCCTTGGCGGAGGGCCGCCAGCCGCCGAGGCTCTGGCCCTCCATGCCGCGCCAGTGCGTGTAGAGCGCGGGCGCGGTCGGCGGGGCGGGCGTGGGCGCGGGGAAGTACTGGTCGTAGTCCTGGACGCGGCCGTGCCACACCGGGTCGCCCCACGGCGTGCGCGTGTAGAACGTCAGCGTCTGCGCGAGGCGGCGGTCGGCGGTGAGGACGGGCAGGTCCGTCCGGCCCGTGAGGTACGTCCGCAGCTCGGCCCACGCGGTGTCGCGCGGCAGGCTCGGGACGGCGCGGACGGCCGCGACGACGTACACCGCGCTCAGCGCCACCGCGACGGCCGCCGCGACGGGCCGCAGCCGCCACCGCGCGACCGCGTCCGCCGGGACGCGGCGGGCGAGCAGGATCAGCGTGCCGCAGCCCCCGGCGAGCAGCGCCGGGAAGATCCCGAACCAGTACCGCAGCAGCCAGGCGCGCAGCGAGATGCTGTTCGGGTCGAGGACGCCCGCGAACAGCGTCAGCGGGATCGCGAGCGTGAAGAACCACACCAGGCACAGCGCGAGCCGCCGGTCGCGGGTGACGACCCAGCCGACGACCGTCAGCGCCAGCGCGCCGACGAACACGGTGCCGAGAGCGTTCCAGTCGTGCATCGCGCGCCAGAACGACTCGGCGGCGAGCGGCCGCGTCACGTAGTCGCGGGACTGGCCGCCGTGCTCGGCCGCCGACAGGATTCCGGCGAGCGGGTCGCCCCACACCAGCGTGTTGTGGACGAAGTCGAACACCAGGATCACGGCCATCGGAATCCCGACCGTGATGTTGCGCCGCCACGGGATGCGCAGCAGCGCCAGGTACGCGGGGATCATCAGGAACAGGAACGCCAGGAACTCGCGGATCAGGAACGACGAGCCGAGGCACGTCCCGGCGAGGAGCAGCATCCGCGTCTGGGCGCGTCCCGTCCGCCGACTCGCGACGACGAGCCCCGCCATCCCGATCGCGAACAGCCCCGCGCCGGGCATGTCGGGCAGCATCACGCCCATCGACCAGGTGATCTCGTGCCCGAACGGGTTCGTCAGCGTGAAGAACGGGTGGACGATCAGCAGCAGCGCCGACGCGACGCCCGCGACGTCCCCGAACATGGACCGCACCAGCAGGTACACGCCGACGAAGAACAGGCAGCTCCCGCCGAACGCGACCGTGTAGTACGCGACCTGCCCCGGCCCCAGGACCTCCTGCGCGAGCCGCGCGGGCAGCAGCAGCCCGATCCGGGTGACCTGGTGGGGGACGTCGGAGAACGGCCACCTGTCCAGCGGGACGTCCGGCCAGTCGCGCGCCCCGAGCCACACGTAGTACGGGTCGAAGTACAGCGGCGGTGTCTTCACCGCCCACTGGGCGGCGAGCGCGCACACCGCGACGAGCCCCGACAGGGCGGCGATCCGCCGCCCGTGCCGCCCCCCGCCCTCGGTGCGGTCCCCGGACTCCGAGCGCGGCGCGGTCTGGATCATCCCCGGTCGTCACCTCCGCGTTGCGGGACGGCTTTCGTCCGCCAGGTCAGGCTATCGAGGCGGGCGCGGCAATCCGTGCGGAGCCCGGCGCGCCGCCCTCTAACCTTGTCTACATGTCGAGCCGCCACATCCTGACCGCGCCCGCCTGGCCGTACGCCAACGGGCCGCGCCACATCGGCCACGTCTCCGGGTTCGCCCTGCCGAGCGACATGTTCGCCCGGTACCAGCGCATGGCGGGCAACCAGGTCCTCATGGTCAGCGGCACCGACGAGCACGGCACGCCCATCCAGGTCCAGGCCGACTCCGAGGGCGTGACCGCCCGCGAGCTCGCCGACCGGTACCACGACGTCATCACCGCCGACCTGCACGGCCTCGGCATGTCGTACGACCTGTTCACCCGCACGACGACGCGCAACCACTACGCGGTCGTGCAGGAGGTGTTCAAGGGCCTGTACGACAACGGCTACATCTTCCCCAAGACGACGATGGGCGCGATCTCGCCGTCCACCGGGCGCACCCTGCCGGACCGGTACATCGAGGGCACCTGCCCGATCTGCGGGTACGACGGCGCGCGCGGCGACCAGTGCGACAACTGCGGCAACCAGCTCGACCCGATCGACCTGATCAACCCCGTCAGCCGGATCAACGGGGAGACGCCGAAGTTCGTGGAGACCGAGCACTTCATGCTCGACCTGCCCGCGTTCACCGACGTCCTCGGCCGGTACCTGAACGGCAAGCAGGGCCAGTGGCGGCCGAACGTGCTGAAGTTCGCCGTCAACCTGCTGGACGACCTGCAGCCCCGCGCGATCAGCCGCGACCTGGACTGGGGCGTCCCGATCCCGCTGGACGGCTGGCGCGACAACCCCGCCAAGAAGCTGTACGTCTGGTTCGACGCGGTCGTCGGGTACTTCTCGGCGTCGGTGGAGTGGGCGCGGCGCAGCGGCGACCCGGAGGCGTGGCGCGCCTGGTGGCAGGACCCGGACGCGCTGTCCTACTACTTCATGGGCAAGGACAACATCGTCTTCCACGCGGAGATCTGGCCCGCGATGCTCTACGGCTACAGCGGCGCGGGCGACAGGGGCGGCAAGCCCGGGTCGCTGGGCGCGCTGAACGTGCCGACGGAGGTCGTGTCGTCGGAGTTCCTGACGATGGAGGGCCGCAAGTTCTCGTCGTCGCGGCAGGTCGTCATCTACGTGAAGGACTTCATCGCCCGCTACGACGTGGACGCGCTGCGCTACTACATCGCGGTGGCGGGGCCGGAGAACAACGACACCGACTTCACCTGGTCGGAGTTCGTCCGCCGCAACAACGACGAGCTGGTCGCGGCGTGGGGCAACCTCGTCAACCGGTCGGTGAACCTGGCGGCCAAGAACGTCGGGGCGATCCCGGCGGCGGGCGACCTCACCGACGCGGACCGGGCGCTGCTGGCGCGGAGCCGGTCGGCGTTCGACGCGGTGGGGGCGGAGCTGTCGCGGTCGCGGTTCCGGAACGGGATCACCGAGGCGCTGGACGTCGTCCGGGACGCCAACAGGTACCTGTCCGACCAGGCCCCGTGGAAGCTCAAGGACGACCCCGAGCGCGTCGAGTCGATCCTGCACGTCGCGCTCCAGGTCGTGGACGACGCCAAGTCGCTGCTCACGCCGTTCCTGCCGAACTCGTCCCAGCGCGTGTACGAGATGCTGGGCGGCGAGGGGACGTGGAGCGGGATGCCGCGCGTCGAGACGGTGTCGGAGGACGGCGGCCCGGACTACACGATCCTGACCGGGGACTACAAGACCGAGGCGAAGTGGGAGTCGGTGCCGATCCGGCCGGGCGTGCCGCTCGCCAAGCCGACGCCGCTGTTCACCAAGCTCGACACGTCCGTCGTGGATGAGGAGCTGGCCCGCCTCGAGGGAAACGCGTGAGCGACGAGCCGTTCCCGGCGCTGCCGGAGCCGCTGCCCGCGCCGGTGTTCGACAGCCACTGCCACCTCGACCTGGTGGGGCTGCCGGTCGAGGAGCAGCTCGCGTCGGCGCGGGCGGCGGGGATCGCGCGGATCGTCACGATCGGCGTGGACCTGGAGTCCTCGCGGCTGTGCGCGGAGACGGCCGCCGAGTTCGACGACGTGTACGCGGGCGTCGCGATCCACCCCAACGACACGACGGGCGTCACCGACGCCGTCCTGGACGAGATCGCGGCGCTGGCGGCCCTCCCGCACGTCCGCGCGGTCGGCGAGACCGGCCTGGACTACTACCGCGACTGGGCCGGCAAGGGCGACCAGCACCGCTCGTTCCGCGCGCACATCGACATCGCCAAGCGCACCGGCAAGGCGCTGGTGATCCACGACCGCGAGGCGCACGACGACGTCCTCTCGATCCTGGCGGACGAGGGCGCGCCGGAGCGGACGGTGTTCCACTGCTACTCGGGCGACGCGGACATGGCCCGCATTTGCGCCGACAACGGGTACTTCATGAGCTTCGCCGGGAATGTGACGTTCAAGAACGCCGAACCGCTCCGCGACGCCCTCCGCGCCGCCCCGCTGGACCTGCTGCTGGTCGAGACGGACGCGCCGTTCCTCACCCCGGTGCCCAATCGGGGGCGGCCGAACGCGTCCTACCTGATCCCGCACACGCTCCGGCTCATGGCCGAGGTCAAGGGCGTCGATCTGGCCGAACTGTGCGCCGCGATCGACGCCAACGGAGTCCGCGCCTTCGGCCCCTGGTGACGGCCGGAATTTCCGGATAAGTGGCAAGTAAGGGTGGATTGCCGCTAGGTTCTGGCGCTTGAACGGACGTCCCCCGGCGTCCGGCGCTCCTGGAGGAAATCCCACCGTGCGTCATTCGCGTGTGACTGCGGCTCTGTGCGCCCTGGTCACGATCACCGCCGCCGCCGGCTGCGGCGGCGGCGACCAGCCCAAGAAGTCCGCCGCGCAGGCCGCGCCCGCGCAGGACGCACCGCGCGCCACCCAGCCCGTGGCGCGCAAGGTCGTCCTCGTCGTGGACCGCAGGAAGAAGACGGTCTCGGTCACCGGGACGACCGTGCGCGAGGTCCTGGACGAGGCGGGCGTCAAACTCGGCAGGTACGACCTCGTCGAACCCGCCGTGGACCAGCCCGCGCAGAACCGCGTCGAGGTCACGCGGCTGCTGTCCAAGCCGAAGCTGAAGGTCGTCCGGACGACGCTGCCCGTCGTCAAGAAGAAGGACTCCAAGCTGCCGCCCTTCTCGCAGAAGGAACTGCGCAAGGCCAAGCCCGGCGTCACGATCGTCAAGACGGCCTTCGCGCGGCGCGGGAAGAAGAAGGTCGAGATCGTCCTCGCCCGGAAGGTGAAGAGCAAGCCCGTCGCGCAGATCCTCGCGATCGGGCCGCAGTCGGGCGGCAGCGGGTCGGCGTCTTCCCTCAACTGGGCGGCGCTCGCCAAGTGCGAGTCCGGCGGCAACCCCAAGGCCGTCAACCCGGCCGGGTACTACGGGCTGTACCAGTTCTCGCTCCCGTCGTGGTCGTCCGTCGGCGGGTCCGGCAAGCCCAGCGACGCCCCCGCCGCCGAGCAGACGTACCGCGCGCAGCTCCTCTACCAGCGCGTCAACGGCCGCTGGCAGGGGCAGTGGCCCAACTGCGGGAAGTACCTGTTCTCCTGACCTGCGAGACTGGAGCCGTGGGGGAATCACTGCTCGGCCCGGCCGACGTCCGCGAACTGGCCGGGGCGCTCGGCATCCGGCCGACCAAGACGCTCGGGCAGAACTTCGTCATCGACGGCAACACCGTGCGGCGCATCGTGCGCACCGCCGACCTCGCCGCCGACGACGTCGTCCTGGAGGTCGGGCCCGGCCTCGGGTCGCTCACCCTCGCGCTGCTGCCCGCCGCGCGGCGCGTCGTCGCCGTCGAGATCGACCCGGCGCTGGCCGCCGCGCTGCCGGTGACCGTCCGCGCCCGCGCGCCCGAGCTGGCCGACCGGCTGGAGGTCGTCCTCGGCGACGCGCTGCGGATCACCGAACTGCCCGGGCCGCCGCCGACCGCGCTCGTCGCGAACCTGCCCTACAACGTCGCCGTGCCCGTCGTGCTGAGCCTGCTCGCCCGGTTCCCGACGCTGCGGCGCGCGCTCGTCATGGTGCAGGCCGAGGTCGCCGACCGGATGACCGCCGGGCCCGGCGGACGCGTCTACGGGGTGCCGTCGGTGAAGCTCGCCTGGTACGGGGACGCGCGGCGGGCCGGGCCCGTCGGACGCGCCGTGTTCTGGCCCGTCCCCAACGTCGACTCCGGCCTCGTCGCGTTCACCCGCGCCGACCCGCCGGAGACCGCCGCCACCCGCGACGAGGTGTTCGCCGTCGTGGACGCGGCGTTCGCGCAGCGCCGCAAGACGCTGCGCGCCGCCCTGGCGCCCTGGGCCGGGTCGCCCGCCGCCGCCGAGCGCGCCCTGCGCGCCGCGGGCGTCGACCCGACGGCGCGGGGGGAGGCCCTGGACGTGGCCTCCTTCGCGCGGATCGCCCAGTATCGTCTCGGTGGCGCACCGGACCGGAACGAGGCGGAGGACCATGCTGAAGGGGTGGGCGAACGGGCGTTCGCGCGGAACCGGGACGGTCGCGCTCGCGGCGGCCCTGGCCGGGACTCTCGCGGCGGCCGGGTGCGGTGACGGCGCCGACGCCGAACCGCGCATCACGACCACCACCCGCGCCGGGATCGCTCCCGAGCCGCCCACCAAAGGCGCGTACTTCGGCGTCTGGGCACCGCCGCCCGGCACGGGCGACGGCGACGCGCCGTCCGCGCCGCCCGCGTCCGCCGGGCCGCTCGCGCCCGGCCGCGACGGCGACGCGCCCGGCATGGCCGGCGTCGCCGCGCTGGAACGGGGCCTCGGCCGCCAGGTCGACATCGTGCAGCGGTACTACGGGTGGAAGACGTCCTTCCCGTCCGCGAAGGACCGCGCCGTCACCGCGACGTCCCGGCTGCTCATGCTCAACTGGAAGAGCGGCGACACCAAGGAGATCGCCGCCGGACGGGACGACGCGCTGATCCGCGAACGCGCCCGTGCGATCAAGGCGCTCGGCAAGCCCGTCTTCCTGCGCTGGCAGCGCGACATGGACGTGCCGTCCGCCGCCGACCGCGTCCACGACGCCGCGTCCTACGTCGCCGCGTGGAAGCACGTCCGGGCGGTGTTCTCCGCCGAGGGCGTCGCGAACGTCGCGTGGGTGTGGTGCCCGACCGCGAGCGGGTTCGGCAGCCGCAACGCGCCGTCCTACTACCCCGGCGACGACCAGGTCGACTGGGTCTGCGCCGACGCCGAGACGCCCGCCGGGGACACCTACACCGACCTGTCGGAGATCACCAAGCTGTTCTTCGACTGGGCCAAGGACCGGCCCAAACCCGTCATGATCGGGGAGTTCGGGGTGCCCGCGTCGTACGGGGCGCGGCGGGCCGAGTGGTTCCGGCGCGCGGCGCAGACGTTGCAGAACCCGCAGGTGAAGGCCGTCCTGTACTACGACTCCGACGAGCGTGCCGAGGAGCCGCGCGACGACCGGCGCAAGTTCGCCGTCGACGGCGACGCCAGCGCGGTCTCGGCCCTGCGCGAACTGGCGACCCTGCCTTACTTCAACCCACGCAACGTCCCGGTCACCCAGGGCGAATAGCGAAAGGCGCTCACCTGGCGGCTCGCGCCATTGGCGTTACGCCATAGGCTTGCGCGGGTGACCGTTGTGATCGTCCGTGCGCCCGCCAAGGTGAACCTCCGGCTCGGGGTCGGGCCGTTGCGGGACGACGGGTACCACGACCTCGTCAACGTGTTCCACGCCGTGTCGCTGTTCGACGAGGTCGTCGTCGAGCCCGCCGACCGGCTCGCGGTCGAGGTCGAGCGGATGCCGGGCGCGCGGGTGGACGTCGGGCAGGTGCCGTGCGACGACCGCAACCTCGCCGTGCGGGCCGCGCGGCTCGTCGCGGCGCGGCTCGGGGTCGAGCCGGCGGTCGCGCTGCGCATCCGGAAGGCGATCCCCGTCGCGGGCGGCATGGCCGGGGGCAGCGCCGACGCCGCCGCCGCGCTGCTGGCCTGCGCGCGGCTGTGGGACGACCCGGCCACCCCGATCCTGGACCGCGCCGCACTGCTCGGCCTCGCCGCCGAGATCGGCAGCGACGTGCCGTTCGCGCTCGTCGGCGGCACCGCCGTGGGCCTCGGCCGGGGCGAGCGGCTGACCGCCGTCGCCGCGAACGGCCCGTTCCACTGGGTGTTCGCGACCGCCGACGGCGGCCTGTCCACGCCCGCCGTCTACGCCGAGTGCGACCGGCTGCGCGCGGCGGGCGCGGTCGACGCCGTCTGGCCGCACGACGCGGGCGACCTGTACGCCGCGCTGGAGTCCGGCGACGCCGACGTCCTCGGCGCGGCGCTCGGCAACGACCTGGAGGCCGCCGCGCTGTCGCTGCGTCCCGCGCTCGGCGCGACCCTCGACGCCGGGAAGCGCGCCGGGGCGCTCGGCGCGCTGGTGTCCGGGTCCGGCCCGACGTGCGCGTTCCTGGCGGCCGACGCCGGGCACGCCGAGCGCGTCGCCGAGGCGCTGGCGGCCGAGGACACCGTCGCCGCCGCCGTCCCGGCCGCCGGGCCCGCGCCCGGCGCGGCCGTCGTCCGGCCCGCGGCCGACCGCTGAGGTGAGTTCGTCTGGAGGTCTACCGGTGACCGTTCTGATCCTGCTGTTCCTGTTCGTCGTGGTCGTCGGGATGGTGGGCGCCGTCGTGTTCGTCGTCCTGCTCGCCACGCGGCGGGACCGCAGCGGCCCGCCGCCCTACCGCCCGCCCGCGCAACCCCCGTATGGGCCTCAACACGGGCCGCCGTCCGGTCCGTCCGGCCCGCCCTCCGCGCCGCCCGGCCCGTCCGGGCCGCCCACCGGCTGAGCGCGGTTCGGTCCGGCGCACCGGTAGCCTGGACGCGTCGTGAATCTGATCAACGTGGAGAACGCCGGAAAGGCGTACGGGCCCAAGCCCCTGCTGGACGGCGTCTCGCTCGGGCTGGACGAGGGCGACCGGGTCGGCGTCGTCGGCCGCAACGGCGGCGGCAAGAGCACGCTCGTGCGCGTCCTGGCCCGCGCCGTCGAGCCCGACAGCGGCCGCGTCACGCACGCGCGCGGCCTGCGGTTCGGCTTCCTGACGCAGCGCGACGAGTTCCCCGAGGGCGCGACGGTCCGGTCCGTCGTCATCGGGGACCGCGCCGAGCACGAGTGGGCGGGCGACACCCGCGTCCGCGACGTCCTGGCCGGGCTGCTGCCCGGCGTCGACCTGGACGCCGCGCTGGCCGGGATGTCCGGCGGGGAGCGCCGCCGCGTCGCGCTCGCCCGGCTGCTGACCGTCGACTCCGACCTGCTGATCCTCGACGAGCCCACCAACCACCTCGACATCGAGGCGATCGACTGGCTGGCCGGGCACCTGAAGGCCCGCCGCACCGCGCTGCTCGTCGTCACCCACGACCGCTGGTTCCTCGACGAGGTCACCGACCGCACCTGGGAGGTCGTGGACGGCCGCGTCGAGCGCTACGAGGGCGGCTATTCGGCGTTCGTGCTGGCCAAGGCCGAGCGGTCGCGGATCGCCGCCGCCACCGAGACCAAGCGGCAGAACCTGCTGCGCAAGGAGCTGGCGTGGCTGCGGCGCGGCCCGCAGGCCCGCAGCTCCAAGCCCAAGTTCCGGGTGGACGCCGCGCAGGCCCTCATCGCGGACGAGCCGCCGCCCCGCGACCAGGTCGAGCTGACCCGGTTCGCGACGGCGCGGCTCGGCAAGACGGTGTTCGAGCTGGAGGACGTCGGCGTCCGGGTCGGCGGCCGCACGCTGTTCGACCGGCTGACCTGGCGGCTCGGGCCGGGCGACCGGATCGGCCTCGTCGGCGTCAACGGCAGCGGCAAGAGCACGCTGCTGCGGCTGCTGGACGGCGCCGTCACGCCGGACGCGGGCCGGGTCGTGCGCGGCAAGACCGTCCAGCTCGCGCACCTGTCGCAGAACCTCGAAGAGCTGGACCCGGAGCGCCGCGTGCTGGAGTCGGTGGAGGAGATCCGCCGCCGCATCACCGTCGGCAAGCGCGAGTGGACCGCCAGCCAGCTCCTGGAGCGCCTGGGCTTCCCCGGGGACCGGCAGTGGACGCCGGTCGGGGACCTGTCCGGCGGGGAGCGCCGCCGCCTCCAGGTGCTGCGGCTGCTGATGGGGGAGCCGAACGTCCTGCTGCTGGACGAGCCCACCAACGACCTCGACATCGAGACGCTGACCGAGCTGGAGGACCTGCTCGACGGCTGGCCCGGCACGCTCGTCGTCGTCAGCCACGACCGGTACTTCCTGGAGCGCATCACCGACCACGTCGTCGCGCTGCTCGGCGACGGCCGCGTCGCGATGCTGCCCGGCGGCGTGGACGAGTACCTGGCGCGCCGCGCCGGGGCGGCCCGTCCCGCCGAGCAGGCCCCGGCCGCGCCCGCCAAGCCCAAGGGCGGGCAGGACTGGAAGGCCCGCAAGGAGCTGGACCGCCTCGAACGCCGCCTCGACAAGCTCACCAGGCAGCAGCGGGAGCTGCACGAGCAGCTCGCCGCGCACGCCACCGACTACGCGCGGCTCCAGGAGCTGGACGCGCGGCTGAAGGAGCTGCAGTCCGAGGCCGCCGAGGTCGAGGAAGAGTGGCTGATGCTGGCGGAGGACGTCGGCTAGCGGTTCCCGTCGAGGTCGTCGAACGGGATCAGCAGCGTCCGCAGCAGTCCGGCGAGGGTCTCGCGCTCGTCGCCGGTGAGCGCGTCGAGGATGGCGTGCTCGCGGTGCAGCAGGTCGGCGAACGCGGCGTCGACGCGGGTCAGCCCCGCGCCGGTGAGCCGGACCAGCACGCCGCGCTTGTCGGCCGGGTCGGGGTGCCGCTGCACCATCCCCGCCGCGGCGAGCCGGTCGATGCGGTTGGTCATCGTCCCGGACGTGACGAGCGTCGCCCGCAGCAGCCGCCCCGGGCTGAGCTGGTAGGGCTCGCCCGCGCGGCGCAGCGCGGTGAGGACGTCGAACTCCCAGGACTCCAGCTCGTGCTCGGCGAACACGGCGCGGCGGGCACGGTCCAGATGGCGGGCGAGCCGCGAGACGCGGCTGAGGACGGACAGCGGCTGCACGTCGAGATCCGGGCGCTCGGTCCGCCACGCCTCGACCAGCCGGTCCACCTCGTCCTGCATGCGGACACCCTACCTTTCTCGATATCGAGACGTCTTTCTTGACATCAAGATATGGGCGGGGCATGCTGTGTCTTGATGTCGAGACAAGCCGAGGCCGTGTGGGACCCCGCGCAGTACGGGGCCTACTCCGCCGAGCGCGGCCGGCCCTTCGCCGACCTGCTCGGCCGCGTCGCGCTCGACGCCCCCCGCCGGATCGCCGACCTCGGCTGCGGCTCCGGCGAGCTCACCGCCGTCCTCGCCGCCCGCTGGCCCGACGCGGAGATCGAGGCGATCGACTCCTCGCCCGAGATGATCGACGCCGCCCGTCCACAGGACCGGGTCCGCTTCGCCGTGGGCGACGTCCGCGACTGGACGCCCGCCGAACCGCCCGACCTGATCGTGTCCAACGCCGTCCTGCAGTGGGTGCCCGAGCACACCGGGCTGCTGCCGCGCTGGGCCGCCGCGCTCGCGCCCGGCGGCGTCCTCGCCTTCCAGGTGCCCGGCAACTTCGACGCGCCCAGCCACGCGCTGCTGCGCGAAGTCGCCGCCGAACCGCGCTGGCGGGACCGGCTCGCCGGGACCGTCCGGCCCGACCCCGTCCTCGACGCCGCCGGATACCTCGGGCTCCTCGCCCGGCACGGCTGCGCCGTCGACGCGTGGGAGACCACCTACCTGCAGGTGCTGCACGGCGCGGACCCCGTCCTGGAATGGATGAAGGGGACCGCGCTGCGGCCCGTCCTGACCGCCCTCGACCCCGCCGACGCCCGCGCGTTCCTCGACGAACTCGCCGCCCGGCTCCGCGCCGCCTACCCGGCGACGCCGCACGGCACGGTCTTCCCGTTCCGGCGGATCTTCGTCGTCGCGCGCCGCGCGGGCCCCTAGGACCGGACGCCGCCACCGGGAGGGCGACATGACTCGTTCCCCTGCGGTGTGCTGCCCTTCCGGCGGCGGCGTCCCGACAGACCCGGTCTCGCGACCCGAGCCCGGCGACCCCGATCGGCGGCCGCCCGGACGAACTCCGGGCGGCCGCCGGCACGCCGGGTCAGGCGTCCCCGGCGCCGCGGTCGTCGCGCTGGCGGCTCCGCGACCGCCCCGCGCGCTCGGCGGCCTTCTCCTCGGCCCGCCGCTCCTTCTCCGCCCGCTTCTCCGCGCGCCGCTCCAGCCGCTCCAGCTCCTTGCGGCGGCGGCGCGGATCGAGCGTCGGGCGCGGCTCCAGCCCCGACAGGCCGTTCCACGCGAGGTTCACGACGTGCGCCGCGACCTCCTCGCGCTTGGGCCTGCGGACGTCCAGCCACCACTGGCCCGTCAGCGCGACCATCCCGACCAGCATCTGCGCGTACATCGGCGCGTACTTGTCGTCGTAGTCGTGCCGGTCCAGCTCCTGCGCCATCAGGTGCTCGACCTCGCCGGCGATCTCGCTGAGCAGGCTCGCGTAGCTGCCGGTGCCCGTCCCGCCGTGGGAGTCGCGGACGAGGATGCGGAACCCGTCCGGGCTCTCCTCGATGTACTCCAGCAGGGCGAGCGCGGCCCCCTCCAGCTTGCGCCGGTAGTGGATCGCCGACGTCAGGCCGTCGGTGACGAGCCGCAGCAGCTTCTCGAACTCGCGGTCCACGACGACCGCGTACAGTCCCTCCTTGCCGCCGAAGTGCTCGTACACCACCGGCTTGGAGACGCCCGCGGCCGACGCGATCTCCTCGACCGACGTGCCGTCCAGGCCGCGCTCGGCGAAGAGCGTGCGGCCGATGTCGAGGAGCTGCTCGCGGCGTTCTTTGCCGGTCATCCGCTTGCGGCGGGACCGGGGGGCGGGTTCTGTCACAGGGACAATTGTGACGCTCAAGCGGGGCGCTTCGTGCGTTTCGCCGCGAGCCGCCGCTCGTCCGGCCAGCGCACGTCGCGCGCCCATCCCGCCTTCTCGAACCCGCGGATGACGCCCGCGGAGATGTCGATCTGGCCCTTCAGCACGCCGTGCCGCGCGCACGTCGGGTCGGAGTGGTGGAGGTTGTGCCACGACTCGCCGAGCGACGGGATCGCCAGCCACCACACGTTGCGGGACTTGTCGCGGACCTCGAAGTCCTCCTTGCCGAAGGTGTGGCAGATCGAGTTGATCGACCACGTGACGTGGTGGACGAGCGTGATGCGCACGAGCCCGGCCCAGAACAGCCCGGTCAGCGCGCCCTGCCACGACCAGGTGATGAGGCCGCCGAGCAGCGCCGGGGTCAGCAGCGACACCGCGACCAGGCCCGGGAACCAGCGGTGGATGAACGTGATGTCGCGGTCGTCGAGGAGGTCCTTGGCGAAGCGCCGCTTGGACGTGCGGTTCGGGTTGAACAGCCACCCGTAGTGCGCCCAGGCCAGGCCCTTGGCGAGCGCCTTCCAGTCGTCCCCGAACCGCCACGGCGAGTGCGGGTCCATCTCCTTGTCGGAGTGCTTGTGGTGGCGGCGGTGGTCCGCGACCCAGGTGATCACCGGGCCCTCCATCGCCAGGCTCCCCGCGACGGCGAGGGCGATCTTCAGCGGCCGGTTCGCCTTGAACGACCCGTGCGTGAAGTACCGGTGGTAGCCGACCGTGATCCCCGCCGCCGAGATGAAGTAGAGAACCGCCGTGAGCGCGACGTCGGTCCAGCCGAGGAAGTGTCCCCACGCCAGCGGCACCGCCGCGATCAGCGCGAGGAAGGGGACTCCGGTGAAGACCGCGATGAGGATTTTCTCCGCCGCGCCACGCGGCTCGGGGTCGAGCTCCGGGCGCGCCGCCGGGCGCGGAGCGTCGACAGCGGGGGCTGTAGTCATGCGTCACCAACTCCTGTTCTTCGGGTGCGTTACCTACGCCACCGTAACCTACGGTGCCGTAAGTTGCACAGGCCCACTCGGAAAAGGTGCGTACCCGAACGCGGACGTATCAGACGCGTTCTGGGCGTTCCCCGACTTCAGAGAAGCGAGACCATGCGGCGTCGTCGCCGCACACCTCGGCCCGTCCGCCGCCCCCACCGCTGGGAGATCCGGCGTGGAACCGCTGCCCGACTGGCCCGGCGACCCCGATCGGTGACGGCTCGGACGCGTTCTGTCACACCCCCGCCGTACGGTGCGGGACATGGCCGACCACACCCCCCGGCGCGCCAACGCCAAGGACGACCTGCGCGCCCGTGCCCGCGACCTCCGCGCCGCCGGAGCCAGCTACAACGAGATCGCCGCCGCCCTCGGCGTCTCCAAAAGCTCCTGCTCCCTCTGGCTGCGCGACATGCCCCGCCCCATCACCGCCGCCGAACAGACCCGCCGCAGCGTCGCCGCCCGCGCCCCCGGCCGCGCGGCGCACCGGGCGGCGACCGACACCGGGCGCCGCACCGCCAAACTCGCCGCCGCCCGCGAGATCGGCGATCTCACCGACCGCGACGTCCTCCTGGCGGGCGCGATCGTCTACTGGTGCGAAGGGGCCAAGGCCCGGACGGGCGCGACCCGCGTCAGCCTCACCAACACCGACCCGGCGCTGATCGGCCTCTTCCTCCGCTTCCTCCACGTCGCGGGCGTCGAACGGGACCGCGTCTCCTTCCGCCTGGAGATCCACGAAACCGCCGACGCCGAGGACGCCGAACGCTTCTGGCGCGAGACCACCGGCCCGACCGCCCGCTTCACCCGCCCCCTGATCAAGAAGACCCGCGAGACGACGAACCGCCGCAACACCGGTCCGGGCTATCACGGCTGCCTGAACGTCCAGGTCGCGCGGAGCGACGAGCTGTACTGCCGGATCGCGGGCTGGGCGCTCGGGGTGATGCTCGCCGGGCGGGACGGACCGGCGGATCTCGCGGACGTGGCGGACGCGTTCGCGCGGCATGGTCGTGTCGGCGGTCGCAGGATCGCCGAGGACGCGGCGGACCGCGCCCGGTTCGAGGAACGGAGCCGCCGCGCCCGCGCGCTGCGCGATGAGGGCCGGTCGTGGGCGCAGATCCGTGACGAACTCGGGGTCAGCCCGTCCACGGTGGGGCGCGCGCTGGCCGACGCGGGGCCGCCGCTCGCCTACATCCGCGCGTGGGAGGAGATGGACCGGCGCGCCGAGCAGGCGATCGAGCTCTGCGCGCGCGGACACACGGCGCGGGAGGCGGCGGAGCGGGTCGGCGTCTCGGTGGCGACCGTCCGCAGGTGGGTGAGCTCGGGCCGCCGGAGCTACGCGGAGGTGCGGGAACGGATCAGAGCGGGCCGGGACGCCTACGAGGCGGCCGCGCGCGCCGGACGGGCGGCGGTCCGGGCCGGGATCTGCGCGGCGGCCGCGCGGGAGGTCGGCCGGCTGACCGAGCGGGAGGTCCTGCTGCTCGGCTCGCTCGCCTACTGGTGCGAAGGAGGCAAGGACAAGAGTTACCGCGTGCAGGAGCACGTGGACTTCATCAACTCCGACCCGCACCTGCTGCGCTTCTTCCTGGAGTTCCTGCGGACGGCCGGGGTCGGCCGCGCCGCCGTCACCTACCGGGTGGCGATCCACGAATCGGGGGATCTCGCGGGTTCGACGGAGTTCTGGGCCGCGCTGGCGGGAGTCGAGGCCGGCGACTTCATGAAGCCGGTCCTGAAAAGGCACGCACCGAAGATCAGGTACGAGGCGGAGGAACGGCGGTATCGCGGATGCCTTCGCATCGGGGTCGGGCGGAGCGCCGACCTCTACCGCCGGATCGAGGGGTGGGCGCTCGGCGCGATGCTGGGTCCGGCGGCGGCGTCCGCGCGCTGGGCGGACGGGGCGGCGGAGCCCGATAACCCTTCGGAGCCGGAGAGCGGAGCCGGTATCGTATGACGGCGGTTGAAAGCCTGGGCGTTGGTTGAAGTGTCCAGGTCTGTCCCGGATCGTCTAATTAGGCAGGACAAGCGACTTTGGCTCGCTTTATGGGGGTTCGAGTCCCTCTCCGGGAGCCCATGCCCTAGGGCGTGTCTCAAAGTGCCTCAGCCACAGCGCGAGTGCGTTGACTGGGCGGTGAAGCGAGCCGGAGGCGAGCTTCGCCGCCCAGATCGCGAAGCGATGCCGCGCTCGCACAGGCCCGGTGAGGCCCGAGCCGCCAGGCGAGGGCCGTGGGCCGGGACTTGGAAACACGCCCTAGGCGCGCGCGGAAGCCCGGGCGGTCCGGCGCGGTGCCGCGTCCGGCCCGCCGGGGGCTTTGCCGCGGGTGCGGTGGGGTGGGGGGTTCCGGGTGGGCGGTATCCTGCACATGTCGGGTGAGCGTGGCCCCGCCGTGCCCTGTTGCCGCAGGTGAGCGTGGTTCGTCCCGTCCCCGCACCGATCCCGTCCGCGATGCCGAGGAGCCTCTTCGTGAGCGCGAGCCGCCCGGCCGCCGTCATCGTCCTCGCCGCAGGCGAGGGCACCCGGATGAAGTCCCGTACCTCCAAGGTGCTCCACGAGCTGGGCGGGCGCAGCATGCTCGGCCACGTGGTCGCCGCCGCCCGCGAGCTGGACCCGGCGCGGCTGGTCGTCGTCGTCGGGCACCGCCGCGAGCAGGTGGTCGAGCACCTGGGCGCGCACGCGCCCGAGGCCGAGCCCGTCGTGCAGGAGACGCAGGGCGGCACCGGGCACGCGGTGCGCGTCGCGCTGGAGCGGGTCGGGGAGCTGACCGGCACCGTCGTCGTCACCAACGGCGACCATCCGCTGCTGCGCGGCGCGACGCTCGCCGAACTGGTGCGCGTCCACGAGTCCGAGGGCAACGCCGCGACCGTCCTCACCACTCCGATGCCCGATCCGACCGGGTACGGGCGGGTCCTGCGGGACTCCGGCGGCGCGGTCACCGAGATCGTGGAGCACAAGGACGCGACGGACGAGCAGCGCGCCGTCACCGAGATCAACGTCGGGATGTACGCGTTCGACGCGGCGCGGCTGGCGGGCGCGCTCAAGCGCCTGACGACCGACAACGCGGGCGGCGAGGAGTACCTGACCGACGTCGTCGGCATCCTGCGCGGCGACGGGCTGCGCGTCGGGGCGTTCCTCGTGGAGGACTGGGTCGAGACGCAGGGCGTCAACGACCGCGTCCAGCTCGCGGAGGCGCGGCGTCGGTTGAACGACCGCGTCCTGGAGGGCCTGATGCGCGCCGGGGTGACGGTGGTGGACCCGCTGACGACGTGGGTGGACGTGCGGGTCACGGCGGAGCCGGACGCGGTCCTGCTGCCGAACACCCAGCTCCACGGCGCGACGCATCTGGCGGCGGGCGCGAGGGTCGGCCCGAACTGCACGCTGACCGACACCCGCGTCGGGGAGGACGCGGTGGTGGTGAACGCGGTGTGCGTCGGCGCGGAGGTCGGGCCGGGCGCGTCGGTCGGCCCGTTCGCGTACCTGCGGCCGGGCGCGCGGCTGGCGCGCGGCGCGAAGGCGGGCACGTACGTGGAGCTGAAGAACTCCGAGGTCGGCGAGGGCGCGAAGGTCCCGCACCTCACCTATGTGGGCGACGCGGAGATCGGGGCGGGCGCGAACGTCGGCGCGGGCACGATCTTCGCGAACTACGACGGGGTCGCCAAGCACCGGACGCGGGTGGGCGAGGCGGCGTTCGTCGGCAGCAACTCGGTCCTCATCGCGCCGGTCGAGATCGGCGACGGCGCGTACACGGCCGCGGGTTCCGCGGTCTCCCAGGACGTTCCGCCGGGGGCGATCGGCATCGCCCGCGGCCGGCAGCGAAATATCGAGGGGTGGGTCGGCCGCAGCCGCGCCGGCACGCCGTCCGCCGAGGCGGCCGAGCGGTCCCGCGCGCGGGATTCGGGCGGCGAGTGATCGCCGTGGGCCGGTGGAGGCGGCGCCCGTTCCCCGGGACGGGTGCAGTACGTCATATGAGGGGGAGTTGTCGCAGGTGAGTGGGATCAAGGCGAGTGGCCAGAAGCAGCTCATGCTCTTCACCGGCCGGGCCGACCCGGAGCTGGCGAAGGAGGTGGCCGCCAACCTTCAGATCGAGCTCACGCCGACTTCGGCTTACGACTTCGCGAACGGTGAGACGTTCGTCCGGTTCTTGGAGTCGGTGCGCGGCTCCGACGCGTTCGTGATCCAGAGCCACACGGCGCCGATCAACCAGTGGATCATGGAGCAGTTGATCATGGTGGACGCGCTGAAGCGCGCGTCGGCCAAGCGGATCACCGTGGTTGCCCCGTTCTTCGGGTACGCGCGGCAGGACAAGAAGCACCGGGGCCGCGAGCCGATCTCGGCGCGGCTGATGGCGGACCTGTTCAAGACGGCGGGCGCGCACCGGCTGATCACGGTGGACCTGCACACGGCGCAGATCCAGGGGTTCTTCGACGGCCCGGTGGACCACCTGTTCGCGCTGGACCTGCTGGCGGACCACTTCGAGCAGCGGCTGGACCTGTCGCGGGTGACGGTGGTCGCGCCGGACGCGGGCCGGGTGCGGGTGACGGAGCGGTGGAGCGACCGGCTCGGCGGCGTGCCGATGGCGATCATCCACAAGAAGCGGGACCCGGACGTCGCGAACGAGGTGAAGGTCTTCGACGTCGTCGGCGAGGTCGAGGGCCGGACGTGCGTGATCGTGGACGACATGATCGACACCGGCGGGACGATCGTGAAGGCGGCGGACGCGCTGTTCGAGAACGGCGCGGCGAAGGTCGTCGTGGCGGCGACGCACGGCGTGCTGTCGGGTCCGGCGGTGGACCGGTTGAAGAACTCGCGGATCTCGGAGGTCGTGCTGACGAACACGCTGCCGATCCCGGAGGAGAAGCAGTTCGACAAGCTGACCGTGCTGTCGATCGCGCCGCTGATCGCGCGGGCGATCAACGAGGTGTTCAGCGACGGTTCGGTGACGAGCCTGTTCGGCGGCCACAGCTGACGCGTCCGCGCTGGAAGCAGCCGGACTGCGGCTGGGCCGCTGCCGCCTCCCCGGCGGGACATTTCGGTTGAACCGCCGATGACGGACCCGGCGGGCGCTCGCGGAAGCGGGCGTCCCGCCGGGTCCGCCGCGTGCGAGGGGCCTTGGGGCGGGTGCGGTGGCGTGGGGGGCCGCGGTCATCGGTTAGACTTGCCGAATCCGCGTATGCCCCAGGTCGTTCAGTTCGGTCTCGCAACACGGGATTCGCACTCCCCGGGGAACGCAAAGAATCTTCGAGGCGCCAGACGCGTCGAGCATCGCCTGATTGGCTCTGTCCGCAGCGGACGTCCATGCCGGACGGCCGTGGATCGCAACAAGCAAGGAGTTTCCGCCGTGTCCGAGGTACGCATCGCCGCCGAGCCGCGCACCGAGTTCGGTAAGGGTGCCGCGCGGCGCACCCGCCGGGCCGGCAAGGTTCCCGCCGTCCTCTACGGTCATGGCACCGATCCGCAGCACATCTCGCTGCCGGGCCACGACCTGATGCTGGCGCTCAAGACGCCGAACGTGCTCCTCACGATCGAGGGCCTGCCGTCGGGGGCCGAGCTGGCCCTGCCGAAGGACGTGCAGCGCGACCCGATCAAGGGCTTCCTGGAGCACGTCGACCTGCTGCTGGTGAAGCGCGGCGAGAAGGTCACCGTGGAGATCCCGGTGAACGTCGTCGGCGACCTGGTGTCGGGCGCGCGCATCGAGCAGCCGGTGGTGCAGATCGCGGTCGAGGCCGAGGCGACGCACATCCCCGAGGCGCTGGAGGTCTCGGCGGAGGGCCTGGAGATCGACACGCAGATCCTCGCCAAGGACGTGAAGCTCCCGTCGGGCGTGCAGCTCACCGTGGACGGCGACACGCTGATCGCGCAGGTCGTGGACGCGACGCTGGTCTCGGACCCGGTCGCCGAGGAGGAGGCCGAGGTCACCGAGGACGGCGAGGCGCCGACCGCGGAGGGCGAGGCCGAGGCCGCCGCCGAGCAGGCCGCGGAGGCCGAGTCCGGGGAGTGACCCGGTGCCGCCCGGTTCGGGGCGGCGTGCCGTGTCGGGCGCTGCGGCGCCGTGACCGGCTTCGGACATCGCGCACGGCCCCCGCGGGTGGACTCCACCGGCGGGGGCCGTGCGTCGTGCTGCCCCGGGACCGTCCCGGGCGCGGACTCGGGAGTGTGGGCTGTGGTTGAGGCGCCGTGGCTGGTGGTGGGCCTGGGGAATCCGGGTCCGTCGTACGCGGGCAACCGGCACAACGCGGGGTTCATGGTGCTGGACGTGCTGGCGGGGCGCGTCGGGGGGCGGTTCAAGTCGCACCGGTCGCGCGCGGACGTGGTGGAGGAGCGGCTGGGCGCGGAGCGCGTGGTGCTCGCGAAGCCGCGGTCGTGGATGAACGAGTCCGGCGGGCCGGTGAAGGCGCTGCGGGACTTCTACAAGGCCCCGGTGGAGCGGCTGGTGGTGGTCCACGACGAGCTGGACGTCCCGTACGGCGCGATCCGGTTGAAGCAGGGCGGCGGCGACAACGGCCACAACGGGCTGCGGTCGATCACCCGGTCCGTGGGGGACCGCCAGTACCTGCGGGTCCGGTTCGGCGTGGGGCGGCCGCCGGGCCGGATGGACGCGGCGGCGTTCGTGCTCAAGGACTTCTCGACGGTGGAGCGGCGCGAGCTGGAGCTGAACGTGGAGCGGGCGGCGGACGCGGTGGAGGCGCTGACGGCGTCGGGGCTGGCGGCGGCGCAGAATCTGTTCCACGCGGGCTAGTGGGGCGTTCGCCCGAGTTAGTGAAGTCTGTCGCCTGTATGGCTGTAGGCAACATTCGTGAGATAAAGCACCCGTAAGATGCCTCACGGTCGATGAACTTACGCCGGGTGTGAACCGCCGACAGCGCTCGTGCGTCTTCGAGGTGAACTCGGTGGGGCGTGGGCGCAGATCAGGGGCTGGTGAGGCGTACATGGCGGTCGTCGACAAGGTCGAGCCGGAAGTGCGTCCCGCCGTCGCGCGGCCGCGTCGGCGGCGGGGGGACTGGATCGTCCGCTACCGGCGGACCGCTGTCCTGCTCGACTTCTTGGTGATGCTGTTCGCCGGGGCCCTCGCCTTCGTCGTCCGGTTCCCCGGTGTGCCGAACACACTCGAACTCCCCTACGTGGCGTTCAGCGTCGTGCTGCCGCTGGGGTGGGTCGCGTTCCTCGCGCTGTGCCGGGCGTACCAGCCGCGCTACATCGGCGTCGGGTACGAGGAGTTCCACCGGGTGCTGCGCGCGGGCTTCGCACTCACCGCGACCGTCGCGATCATGGCGTACGCGACCAAGACCGAGGTCGCGCGCGGCTATGTGGTGATGGCGCTGCCGCTCGGCGTGGCGCTCGACGTCGCGGTGCGGTACCGGCTGCGCAAGTGGCTGCACCGGCGGCGGTGGCAGGGCGACCACATGCGGCGGGTGGTCGCGGTCGGGCACCGCGCCGCCGTCGCGGACCTCATCCGGCTGCTGCGCGAGAAGGCGTACCACGGCATGGACATCGTCGCGGTGTGCCTGCCGCCGGGGGAGGGCGCGCGCGCCGGGGCGGTCGACGGCGTCCCGGTGCTCGGCGACTTCCGGGAGGCGGCGGCGGTCGTCGGGAGCGTCGGCGCGGACTCGGTCGCGGTGCTGGCGTGCCCGGAGATGGACGGCGTCGCGCTGCGGCGGCTGGCGTGGCAGATCGAGCGCGACGACGTCGAGCTGGTCGTGGCTCCGGCCCTGATGGACGTCACCGGACCGCGCATCTCGATCCGGCCGGTCGCGGGCCTGCCGCTACTGCACGTGGAGCACCCGGAGCTGGACGGCGGGCGCAAACTGCTCAAGGGCTTCGTGGACCGGGCGGGCGCGCTGGTCGGGCTGGCACTGCTGAGCCCGGTGCTGCTGGTGATCGCCGTCATGGTCAAGCTGACCAGCTCCGGCCCGGTCATGTTCCGGCAGACGCGGGTGGGCCGCGACGGGCGCGAGTTCACCGTGCTGAAGTTCCGGACGATGGTCGCCGACGCCGAGTCCCGCAAGCAGGAGCTCCTGGAGGCCAACGAACACGACGGCGTCCTGTTCAAGATCAGGTCCGACCCGCGCATCACGCGCGTCGGGCGGGTGCTGCGCCGCTATTCGCTGGACGAGTTGCCACAGCTCATCAACGTCGCGCGCGGCGACATGTCGCTCGTCGGCCCGCGCCCGCCGCTGCCCGAGGAGGTCGCCGAGTACGGCGGCGACGTGTACCGGCGGCTCGTGGTGAAGCCGGGGCTGACGGGTCTGTGGCAGGTCAGCGGCCGGTCGGACCTGAGCTGGGAGGAGTCGGTCCGGCTCGACCTGCGGTACGTCGACAACTGGACCCTCGCGCTGGACCTGCAGATCATGTGGAAGACCTGGTCGGCGGTCGTGCGTGGCTCCGGCGCGTACTGACCCCGCCCGGAACGTCCGGCTCACCCGTCGGCCACGGGTGCGGACCCGCAGTCCCGCGGCGCGCCCGCCGCGTGGACAATAGGACATCTCAGATCAGTCGAGTCGGGATGGACGGGACGGCATGGCAGAGCACACGGCGGCGGACGACCACGCGCGCGCGGCGGAGCTGGCCGCGGCGGCGGGCCGGCTGCTGCTGGGCGTCCGGGACGAGGCCGGGTTCGCCGACGCGCGGGTCCTGAAGGACACCGGCGACCTGCGGTCGCACGAGTACCTGATGGCGGCGCTGGCGGAGCGGTGTCCGGGCGACGCGGTGCTCTCGGAGGAGGGCCGGGCGTCGGCGGCGGGCAAGCGGTCGCGCGGCGACGCGGACCGTGCCCCGACCGGCAACACCGGCGACGCCGACCGGCTCGCGGCCGACCGCGTGTGGATCGTCGATCCGCTGGACGGGACGCGGGAGTTCTCCGAGGAGGGCCGCCCGGACTGGGCCGTCCACGTGGCGCTGTGGGCGAAGGGCGACCTGGCGGCGGGCGCGGTGGCGCTGCCCGCCCGGGACGTGACTCTGCACACAGTCGCCGGGGGCGCGGCGGTCAGCGGTCCGGGCGCGGAGCGGTCGCCGCTGCGGGTGCCCGACCCCGCGCCGGGCCGGTTGCGGATCGCGGTGAGCCGGACGCGTCCGCCGGAGTTCGTCCGCGCCCTCGCGGACGTTCTGGACGCCGAGGTCGAGCTGGTGCCCATCGGTTCGGCGGGCGCGAAGATCTCCGCGGTGCTGCTGGGCGAGGTGGACGCGTACGTCCACGCGGGCGGCCAGTACGAGTGGGACTCGGCCGCCCCGGCGGCGGTGGCGGTCGCCGCGGGCGCCCACGCGTCCCGTGTCGACGGGTCTCCGCTGGTCTACAACCGGCCCGACCCGATGTTGCCGGATATCCTGGTGTGCCACCCCTTGTCGGCATCGATGCTGCTGACCGGCATACGGGACGTGCGCGACGCCCTGCCGGCCGAGCGGCCGCGTTGACCCCGACGCGAGTCCTCCGACCGGCGGGCGGCCCGACCGGTGCATCTGCCAGAAAGCGTGGAGAGATCCGAGACCATGCAGCGCTCTGACTATCTGCTGTCCCAGCTGGACGTCCTCGAAGCCGAATCCATCCAGATCATCCGCGAGGTCGCCGCGGAGTTCGAGCGGCCCGTGCTGCTGTTCTCCGGCGGCAAGGACAGCATCGTGATGCTGCGCCTCGCCCAGAAGGCGTTCTGGCCCGCGCCGGTCCCGTTCCCCGTCATGCACGTCGACACCGGCCACAACTTCCCCGAGGTGATCGAGTACCGGGACCGGCGGGTCGCGGAGGTCGGCGTCCGGCTGGTGGTGGCGTCCGTGCAGGAGTCCATCGACGCGGGCCGCGTCGTGGAGGAGACGGGCCGCCGCGCGAGCCGCAACCGGCTGCAGACCACGACGCTGCTGGACGCGATCGAGGAGCACCGCTTCGACGCGGCGTTCGGCGGCGCGCGCCGCGACGAGGAGAAGGCCCGCGCCAAGGAGCGCGTGGTGTCGTTCCGCGACGAGTTCGGCCAGTGGGACCCGAAGAACCAGCGGCCCGAGCTGTGGAACCTCTACAACACGCGTATCCGGCAGGGCGAGCACGTCCGGGTGTTCCCGCTGTCGAACTGGACCGAGCTGGACATCTGGGATTACGTGCGGCGCGAGGAGCTGGAGCTGCCCTCGATCTACTTCGCGCACTCCCGCCGCGTGTTCGAGCGCGACGGGATGCTGCTCGCCGACATCTCCTACGCCAACCGCGGCGACGACGAGCCCGCCTTCGAGGCGACCGTCCGGTACCGCACGGTCGGCGACGCGTCCTGCACGGGCGCGGTGAAGTCGGCGGCGGCGACGCTGGACGAGGTGATCGAGGAGATCGCGGCCACGCGGATCACCGAGCGCGGGCAGACCCGCGCCGACGACCGCGCCAGCGAGGCCGCGATGGAGGACCGCAAGAAGGAGGGCTACTTCTGATGGAGGCCACTGCGCCGTCCCCTGCCGCCGCGTCCGGCAAGCAGATGGACATCCTGCGGTTCGCGACCGCCGGGAGCGTGGACGACGGGAAGTCCACGCTGATCGGCCGGCTGCTGTTCGACTCCAAATCGATCTTCGAGGACCAGCTCGAGTCGGTGGAGCGCACCAGCGCGGACCGGGGCGAGGAGTACACGAACCTGGCGCTGCTCACCGACGGCCTGCGGGCCGAGCGCGAGCAGGGCATCACGATCGACGTGGCGTACCGGTACTTCGCGACGCCGCGCCGCAAGTTCATCATCGCCGACACCCCCGGGCACATCCAGTACACCCGGAACATGGTGACGGGCGCGTCCACCGCCGACCTGGCGATCATCCTGGTGGACGCCCGCAAGGGCATCCTGGAGCAGTCGCGGCGGCACGCGTTCCTGACGACGCTGCTGAAGGTCCCGCACCTGGTCGTCGCGGTTAACAAGATGGACCTGGTCGGCTACGACCGCGAGGTCTACGAGCGCATCGTGGACGAGTTCACCGCGTTCGCCTCCAAGCTGGAGGTCACCGACCTGACGTTCGTGCCGCTGTCGGCGCTGCACGGCGACAACGTGGTGGAGCGGTCGGTGAACATGCCCTGGTACGAGGGGCCGTCGCTGCTGCACCACCTGGAGCACGTCCACATCGCGTCCGACCGCAACCTCATCGACGTGCGGTTCCCGGTGCAGTACGTGATCCGCCCGCACGCGTCCACCGACCCCGAACTGCACGACTACCGGGGCTACGCGGGGCAGGTCGCGGGCGGCGTGCTGAAGCCGGGCGACGAGGTCGTCCACCTGCCGTCCGGGCTGACGACGACGATCACGCACATCGACGGGCCGAACGGGCCGGTCGACGAGGCGTTCCCGCCGATGTCGGTGACGCTGCGGCTCGCCGACGAGATCGACATCTCGCGCGGCGACATGATCGCCCGGCCGAACAACCGGCCGGAGTCCGCGCAGGACCTCGACGCGATGGTCTGCTGGATGACGCCGGACCGCCCGCTGTCGCCGCGCATGAAGCTCGTGCTGAAGCACACGACGCGGACCGCCAAGGCGATGGTGAAGACGCTGAACTACCGCCTGGACGTCAACACGCTGCACCGCGACGAGTCCGCGCCGTCCCTCGGGCTGAACGAGATCGGCCGCGTCTCGCTGCGCGTCACCCAGCCGCTGTTCGTGGACGACTACGGCCGCAACCGCCTGACCGGCGGCTTCATCCTGATCGACGAGGCGACGAACAACACGGTCGGCGCGGGCATGATCCTCGGCGCGAAGTAGTCCGGCCCGTCGGGCGAGTTGGCTCCGGGTGGCCGTTATGCCGGTAAGGTTGGCCCCGCACCGGCACCGGCCACCCGTGGAGCCCCCATGATCCAGAACCTCCCCCCGGACCGCGCGGGCCGCGTCGGCCGGGCGAAGGCGTCCGCGCGATGAAGGCGCTGCTGCTGGCGGGCGGTTCCGGGTCGCGGCTCCGGCCGATCACGCACACCTCGGCGAAGCAACTCGTCCCGGTGGCGAACAAGCCGGTGATGTTCTACGGGCTGGAGGCGCTGCGCGACGCGGGCGTCCGCGAGGTCGGAATCATCGTCGGCGACACCGCCGCCGAGATCGAGGCGGCGGTGGGCGACGGCTCCGCGTTCGGCCTCGACGTCACCTACCTGCGCCAGGAGGCGCCGCTCGGGCTCGCGCACGCGGTGCTGATCGCCCGCGACTACCTCGGCGACGACGACTTCGTCATGTACCTCGGCGACAACTTCGTCGTCGGCGGCATCGCCGACCTCGTCGAGCGGTTCCGCGCGGAGCGGCCCCACGCGCAGATCATGCTGACCCGCGTGTCGGACCCGCGCGCGTTCGGCGTCGCCGAGCTGGACGCCGACGGCCGCGTCGTCGGGCTGGAGGAGAAGCCGAGCGAGCCCAAGAGCGACCTCGCGCTCGTCGGCGTGTACCTGTTCGGGCCCGCCGTCCACGACGCGGTGGCGCGGCTCAAGCCGTCCGCGCGCGGCGAGCTGGAGATCACCGACGCGATCCAGTGGCTGATCGACGACGGCCGCCGGGTGGAGTCCACGGTCATCACCGGTTACTGGAAGGACACCGGTAACGTCACCGACATGCTCGAAGTGAACCGGCTCGTGCTGGAGGGTGTGGAACCGCGCGTCCGCGGCGAGGTCGACGCGGCCAGCGAGCTGATCGGCCGGGTCGTGGTGGAGGGGGGCGCGTCGGTGGCGCGCTCGCGGATCGTCGGCCCCGCCGTCATCGGCGCGGGGACGCGCATCCGCGACTCCTACGTCGGCCCGTTCACCTCGGTCGACCGGGACTGCGCGATCGACCGCAGCGAGATCGAGTACTCGATCGTGCTGCGCGGCGCGTCCATCGACGGGGTCGGGCGCATCGAGTGCTCGCTCATCGGCCGGGAGGCGCGGGTGACGCCCGCGCCGCCGGTGCCGCGCGCGCACCGGCTCGTCCTCGGCGACCACAGCACCGTGCAGGTGAGCCGGTGAACCGCGTCCTGGTCACCGGCGGAGCCGGGTTCATCGGCTCGCAGTACGTGCGCGACCTCGTCGCCGAGGGGTCGGCGGAGGTCACCGTCCTCGACAAGCTCACCTACGCGGGGAACCTCGCCAACCTCGCGCCCGTCGAGGGCCGGTACCGGTTCGTGCGGGGCGACGTCTGCGACGCGGAGCTGGTCCGCGAGGCGGTGCGCGGGCACGACGTCGTGGTGAACTTCGCGGCCGAGTCGCACGTCGACCGGTCCATCGCGAGCGCCGGGGAGTTCGTCCGCACCAACGTGCAGGGCGTGCAGGTCCTCATGCAGGCGTGCCTGGACGCCGGGGTCGGCCGGGTCGTGCAGGTCTCCACCGACGAGGTGTACGGCAGCATCGAGCACGGCTCGTGGGACGAGGACACCCCGCTGGCCCCCAACTCCCCGTACTCGGCGGCCAAGGCGGGCGGCGACCTCGTCGCCCTGGCGTACTTCCGCACGCACGGGCTGCCCGTCTCGATCACCCGCTGCGGCAACAACTACGGGCCGTACCAGTTCCCCGAGAAGGTCATCCCGCTGTTCGTCACGAACCTCATGGACGGCACGACGGTCCCGCTGTACGGCGACGGCGGGAACGTGCGGGACTGGATCCACGTCACCGACCACTGCCGCGGCATCCGGCTCGTCGCCGAGCGCGGCGAGCCCGGCGCGGTCTACCACGTCGCGGGCACCGCCGAGCTGACGAACCTGCAGCTCACCGAGCGGCTGCTGGCCGCGTGCGGCGCGGGCTGGGACCGC
Source organism: Actinomadura atramentaria DSM 43919 (assembly GCF_000381885.1). GTDB lineage: Bacteria > Actinomycetota > Actinomycetes > Streptosporangiales > Streptosporangiaceae > Spirillospora > Spirillospora atramentaria. Next base: position 279,948 of record NZ_KB907208.1, read on the forward strand.
GTCGAGCGCGTCACCGACCGCAAGGGCCACGACCGGCGGTACTCGCTGTCGGACGCGCGGCTGCGCGCCCTCGGCTACGCGCCGCGCGTGGCGTTCGAGGACGGCCTGGCCGACACCGTCCGCTGGTACGAGGAGAACCGGGCCTGGTGGGAACCGCTGCGCGCCGGGAGCGTCCGTTGATCTGGCTGGTCACCGGTGCGGGCGGGATGCTCGGGACCGAACTGTGCGTGCGGCTGCGGGAGCGCGGCGCGAAGGTCGTCGCGGTGACGCGCGCCGAACTCGACCTGCGCGACGCCGCCGCCACCGCCGCCGCCGTCCGCCGCCACGGCCCCGACGTCGTGGTGAACTGCGCCGCGTGGACGGCCGTGGACGCCGCCGAGGCCGCCGAGGACGCGGCGCTCGCGGTCAACGGCACCGCCGTCGCGGCCCTCGCCGCCGTCTGCGCCGACACCGGCGCGACGCTCGTCCAGCCCTCCACCGACTACGTGTTCGCCGGGACGGCCGATGAGCCGTACCGGGAGGACGCCCCGACCGCGCCGGTCAACGCCTACGGGCGCACCAAGCTCGCGGGCGAGCGGGCCGTCCTGGCGACCGGGCGCGGCCACGTCGTGCGCACCGCGTGGCTGTACGGCGCGCACGGGCCGAACTTCGTCCGGACCATCGCGGGCCTCGCCGCGACCCGGCCGACCGTGGACGTCGTCGACGACCAGGTCGGCCAGCCCACCTGGACCGGCGACCTCGCCGACCGGATCATCGACCTCGCCGGATCGTCCGCTCCCCCCGGGATCTATCACGGCACCAACGCGGGTCGGGCCACCTGGTTCGACCTGGCCCGCGAAGTCTTCGCGCTCCTCGGTGCGGACCCCGGCAGGGTCCGCCCCGTCACCTCGGACGGCTTCGTCCGCCCCGCCCCCCGCCCCGCCTACAGCGTGCTCGGCCATGACGGCTGGGCCGCTACCGGTCTGCCCCCGATGCGGGACTGGCGTGCCGCCCTGCACGCCGCCTGGCCGGTGCTCGGCGTGCCTTGAGCACCGCCGCGGGGCGGCGCGCGTCCGACGGGTCAGCGGGCGCCGAGTTCGGCCCGGTACCGTTCGCAGGCCGCGTGGTCGGGCAGGAGCCCGGCGGCGCGGGCATCGGCGAGCGACGGCGCGGCCGCGTCCTTCGCCGACAGGACCGGCGCGACGTCGGCGGCCCACTCGATGCCGAGCGCGGGGTCGAGCGGGTCGATGCCGTGCTCGCGGCCCGGCGCGTACGGCGCGGAGCACAGGTAGACGACGGTGGCGTCGTCGGTCAGCGCCTGGAAGGCGTGGCCGAGGCCCTCCGCGAGGTAGACGCAGTCGCGGTTGTCCTCGTCGAGCCGGGCGACGGCGTGCTCGCCGAACGTCGGCGAGCCGACGCGCAGGTCGACGGCCACGTCGAGGATCGCGCCGCGCACGCAGCTCACGTACTTGGCCTGGCCGGGCGGGACGTCGGCGAAGTGGACGCCGCGCACGACGCCCCGGGCCGACACCGAGCAGTTGGCCTGCGCGAGGCCGAACCGGTGCCCGATCCGCTCCCGCAGGGCGTCGCCCTGGAACCACTCGTGGAAGGACCCCCGGTTATCGCCGTGGACACGGGGAGAGAACAGGAACGCGCCGTCGACGCTGAGCGGGATCACGAGCGCAAGAATGCCACAAGCCGCGTCGCGGGACGTCTTCGGCGATTCCCGGCCGGTGCCCGCCGCGGCCGGGCCGCGTGCGCGGCGGCGGCCGCCGCGCTGCTCGCCGTCGCGGCCGGGGCGTCGCCCGCCCTGGCCGCGCCCGTGCGACCGCCCGTGCGACAGCCCGTGCCGTTGACCGCGCCGGGAGTCGCGCCGACGCCGGGCGGGACGAGCCCGCGGTCCACGCCGACCGCCCCGGGCACGCCCGCGCCGACGACGACGCCGTCGGTGGCCGCGTCGTTCCGGCCCGCCGACCCCCGCGTGCGGGGCCTGGCCGGGATCGCGCCGAGCGTCGGGCACGACGGCGTGTGGTGGGCCCTCGCCGGGACGGCGGGCGCGCCACGGCTGTACGCCCTCGGCCCGGATGGCCGCACCCGCGCCGTCTACGCGCTGTCCGGCGTCCCCGCCGGGGTCGCGCTGGACGCCCTGACCGCCGCCCGCGACGACGCGCGCGGCCCGCGCCTTTACCTGGCCGACCTCAGCCAGCCGCGCGGCACGATCGGGATGTACGAGGTCGTCGAGCCCACCGCGCTGAAGAGCGGCACGCTGCCCGTCCGCAAGCGCACGGTGCGGTACCCCGACGGCGCGCACGCCGCCGGGACGCTGCTGTCGGACCCGCGCGACGGGCGCGTCTACGTCCTGGCGCGGACGGCCCGCGCCACCGCCCTGTACGCGCTGCCGGGCGCGCTCGGCCCGCAGGTCAACGACCTCACCCGGATGCGCGTCCTGGCGTTCCGGGCGCTCGGCGCGGGAATGACCGCGCAGGGCCGCGTCGTGCTGCGCACGGCCGCCGACGTGCGGGTCCTGGCGAGCGTGCGCGGCGACGTCGAGCACGTGCTGCGGGTCCGGGTCCCGGCGGCGCACTTCGCTCTGGACGCGGCCGGGGAGCGCGCGGTCTTCGCGAGCGCGGGCGCGCGGCCGGTGTTCCGGTCCGTGGCGCTCCCCGCGGCCGCGGGCGGCGACGCGCCGGTCCGCCCCGACGGGGGCACCGGCCGGCCGGTGCCCGTCCCGGGCCGCCCGGCGCTGCCCGGCGGGCCGCTCGGCACCGCCGCGCTCGGCGGGCTCGCGCTGCTAGGCGCGCTGAGCCTGGGACTCGGGCTGCGGAACCGGCGGCGCGTCCGGCGGCGGCACTGACGGGACGACCGACGGGAGCGCGGCCGCCGCGTCGCGCCGCATCACCTCGGTCCAGGCGATGAGAATCATCAGCCAGATGCCCGACACGTTGGCGGGCGCGGCGAGTCCCTCGGTGGTGATGCCGTCCACGAGGAAGAACGCGAGGATGCCGAGCGCGGTGCCCGCGTCGGCGCGCAGGTCGATCCGCCGGACCAGCAGGAGCAGCACCACGGCGAGCGTCAGCAGCAGGGCGCTGAACACGACCGCGCCGACGACGCCGTCGTCGACCAGGACGTTGATGAAGGCGTTGTGGCCGCCGCCGAGGCCGATCTCCTCCAGGAACAGGCCGCGCGACGCCCCGAGGCCCCGGCCGAAGATCGGCTCCTCGCTGAACGCGTTGAGCGCGAGCGTCCACAGGTCCGTCCGGGAGTTGAGCGAGGCGAGCTGCTGCGCGCTCTCGCCGCGCGTCGCGAACGCCATGATCTTGTCGGAGAACGCCAGGACGCCCAGCGCGCTCACGGCCGCCCCGACGATGAGCACGTCGACCCGGCCGCGCGGCCCGCGCGCCGTGGCGAGCAGGACGGCGATCCCGGCGACCGCGCCCATCGCCGCGCCGCGCGTGCCCGTCATCACCAGCGCGCCCGACAGCACCGCGAGCGCCCCGACGTACACCAGCGGGTGCCACAGGCGGTCGCGCGGCGTCGTCCAGCGGACGAGGTACCCGACGACGAGCAGGATCGCGATGCCGAGGTACACGCCCGCGATGACCGGGTGGACGAACAGCCAGTTGAAGCGGTCCTGGGTGTGCTTGGTGCGCGGGAACGGGTGCGCGATCCCGATCCCCACGGAGATGACGACGATGACGATGAACGCGTGCGCGAGCCGCCGCAGGTCGGCGCGGGTGGCGCGGGTCGCGACGAAGTGCGCGACGGTCATCGTGATGAGGAGCTGCGCCCCGCGCACCGCGCCGAGGGCCTTGAACGGCGACCACAGCGACGACATCGCCAGGTACAGCGCGAACATCCAGCCCGCGAAGAGCAGGCCGGTGATGCGCCGCCGGGGGAGCCGGAAGCCGAACCGCCAGCCGAGGTACAGCAGCGCCGCGCCGTAGACCGCGATCTCGACCAGGACGGTGAGGTCGGCGCTGCCGCCGACGGCGTCGTCGATGTCGCGGCTGCGGAGCTTGTAGTCGCTGGCGAGCATGAGGGCGAGCGGCAGCACGTACGCCCACCAGCCCGCCGACGGCGCGGGGGGCCGGCGGCGCGGGAACACGCCGGAAACTTTCATGGTGGTCTCCTGGCTGGGGGCGGCCCGACCAGGATAGGCGCGGCGCGCCCCCCGCGCCGCCCGGTCCGGGCCGCGCGTCAGGACAGCCAGGCGCCGATCCGCCGGGTGCCCGCGGGCTTGCCGACGAGGCGGGCGACGTCCTCGGGCAGCGGCCGCGCGGCCTTGGCGTTCGCCTTCGCCCAGGCGTCCGGGCCGTCGTCCGGAGCGGCGGAGTCCTCGGCGCGGCCGGCGCGCTCCTGGCCGGTGCCGGAGCGGAAGGCGGCGAGCGTGTCGAACGACTCGGGCCGACCGGGCTTGGTCGGCCAGAGCACCGCGGCGGCGGGCCGGTTGACGCTGCGGCGGACGTACACGTTGCCGTCCAGCGCGAGGTCCATGTCGCCGCCGCCGCGCCGCCCCGTGGCGTCCTCGACGCACAGCAGGCACGGCGCGCCGTCGCGGGGGACGGCCAGCAGGTTGTCGCTCATGTCGACGCCGCCGAGCCGCCAGGTCATGTCCGGGTCGGGGTAGTCGCGGCGCGGGTCGCGGCCGGGAGTGGACGGGTCGTCCGGGCTGCGCGGGTCCTGGACCAGGTGGACGGTGCGCTGGTTCCCGACGAACGTGTTGTTCCAGATCTTCACGTTCGCCGTGTTGTTGACCTTCAGGCCGGTGCCGCCGTTGTCGCGCACGAGGTTGTTCGCGACGACCGCCGCCGCGCTCAGCTCCAGCGAGATCCCGTGGTCGGCGTTGCCCGCGATGCGGTCGCCGGTGATCGTGATGCCGTCCACCGACTCGTCGAGCCAGACGCCCTTGCCGAGGTTGTCGAGCATCGCGCCGTCGGTGACGCGGACGTCGCGGGACCGCGTGACCTTGATGCCGCCCGACACCGGCGAGTACTTGAAGTGCTCCAGATTGTTGCGGGTGGCGAGCACCCGGTCCAGGACGAGGTCGTCGGCCTGGTTGGCGTGGACGCCGAGGAGGCCGTTGCGCGTGGTGGTGAGGTGTTCGACGCGCGCGCCGGAGGACAGCACGCTGAGGCCGGTCGTCGCGCAGTCGGTGACGGCGACGTTCTCGATCCGCACGTCCTTCGCGGCAACCTTCACGGCGCCGAGCTGCGGCAGCGAGGTCGCGTAGCGCCGGACGCCGACGCCCCGCAGCACCGAGCCGTCGCTGCGGACGGTGACCGCCTCGTCGAGCGTGCTCGCCCGGACGTCCCGGCCGCGCGGGTCCGAGCCGAGGTAGAGGCGCTGCGCGGCCTCGTCCACGTAGAACGTTCCGCCGCGCACGCCGTCGCGGGAGCCGACCTGCCGCTGGGCGACGCCGTCGATCCACACCTGGTCGGGGTGGGCGGCCATCGGGTGCTTGGGGGACACGAAACTGAAGTCGGGGTCCGGGTCGGCCGGGGCGCCCTTGGTGTAGCTCGGGCTGTGGTCGAACCTGGCGGTCCAGCCGTCGCGGACCCACGCGCCGTCCTCGGCGCGCCAGTCGCCGACGGGCGAGCTGCCGTCGAGCCAGACCGCCTCGCCGGGGTAGGACTGGACGGTCAGCCGCTTGCCCGCGGGGAGCTCGACCGTCTCGTGGTACGTGCCGCCGCGCAGGACGATCGTCGCGCCGTCCGTCGCGGCGTCGACGGCGCGGTTGAGCGTGGCGACCGGCGCGTCGAGCGTGCCCTTGGCGTTGTCGTCGCCGCTGGGCGATACCACGACGGCGTCGCGCGGGACCTTGTAGTCGGTGGTGCCGATCTTCGCGGCGCCGACGCCGCGCGGGGCCGGGCGGCCGGACGCGGCGGTGAACGACGCGACCCCGCCGTCGGGGAGGTTCCAGGCGACGGCTCCCACTCCGGTGAGGCCGACGACCGCCGCCGAGGACACCGCCAGCGCGCGTCGCGCGGTCCACCGCATAGCCACCCCCGGGTCGGGACCGTCGGCCGGACGGCCGTTCAGGTCTTGGGAAAAATACCCAGTTCACTCATTGGCGGACCACCGGCACCACTGACCTGTTCCGGTCGTCTTGCGTATCAGGGGAGTTAGGCGTGTATCGCGCCCGTGAAGACGGCGGTCCGGTGCTTGGCGTCGAACGCGACCTTGAGCGTCACGGACTTGTAGCCGCTGGCCGGGAGGTCGAACGCGTAGGACGCGCTCTTCTTCGCGCCGGGGGCGACGGTCCCGTAGAAGTCGTTGAGGTTGGCGTAGGACGTCGGGCTCGCCTGCGCGCCCTTCGGCCCGTACCGCGCGAGGACGCGGACCTTGTTGAGGTCGAGGGTGCTCGACGAGCCGTTGGTGAACCGCAGCGTGAAGATGGTGAGCGTCCTGCCGGTCACCTCGCCGGGCCCGGTGGCGCGGTTGCGGACGTGCCGGACGTCCACGACCGCGACCGAGACCTTGTCGTCGTAGGTCACCGGCCGCCGCAGCCCGGTCGACTTCAGCGCCTCCGACCCGGGCGCCGCCGTGACCTCGGACTCCGGCTGCTCGCTGGGCGCCGGGGGAGGCTTGGGCTTGGCCTCCTTCTTGTCGCTGCCGCAGCCGGACAGCGCGAGCGCGAGCGCGAGCGTCGCCGCCGCCGCGGCGCGGAGCGCGGTCGGGCGGGAACCGGAGTGCGGCATGCGTGTCTCTTCTCGGTCGGGGGTGGTGCGCCCGGAACGTCCGGTGACCGGACGGTGCGTCGGGGATCGTCCGTCAGTCTAGACATCGGCGGGTCGGCGTGACGGCCGGAAACACCGGTTCGTCGCCGTCGTGTCGCGGGATCGGGTGAATTGGCCGGTTCAGGCATCCGCTGGGTCGCTGACCTCGCCTCGGTTACCCTTTTTTTACTTCCGTGACCGGTGGGGTCCGGAAGTCTGGATTGTCTAGGGGTACACCACTCGTGAGAGCACATCCGACGCGTGCCCGCCGTGCATCCGCGCGCAGCGTCGTACCTCCCTCCGCCCTCTTCTCGCTCCGGCGCCGCGGCGCCGCCCTGCTCACCGCGATCGTCACCGCGCTGGCCTGCGTGTCCGCCCTCCCGACGGCCCCGGCCGCCGCGGACACCGATCCCCCCGCCGGCACCCCCGCCACGGTGACCGCCGATCCGCTGCCGACGTGGCAGGTCAACGGCGTGGTGTGGAGCATGGTCACCGTCGGCACCACGGTCTACGCGACCGGGAACTTCACCAAGGCGCGCCCGCCGGGCGTCGCCGAGGGCGGTGCGGGCGAGGTCGACCGGCAGAACATCCTCGCGTTCGACCTGACGACGGGCGACCTCGTCCAGTCGTTCGACCACTCGCTGAACGGCCAGGGGTTGCGCATCGTCGCCTCGCCGGACGGCTCGCGCGTGTACGTCGGCGGTGAGTTCACGGCCGTGGACGGGCAGCCGCGCAGCCGGGTCGCCGCGTTCGACACCGCGACCGGCGCGCTGGTGCCGTCGTTCGCGCCGGTCGTGTCTAACAAGGTCCGGGCCATCGCCGCGACGAACTCGACCGTCTACCTCGGCGGCAACTTCTTCAACGTCAACGGCAACTCGCGGACCCGCCTCGCCGCGGTGAACGCCTCGGACGGCTCCAACGTCAACACCTGGCGGCCCACCGCCGACGACGACGAGGTCTTCGCGCTCGCCGTCGCGCCCGGCGGCACGCGGGTCATCGTCGGCGGCCGGTTCCAGTCCCTGAACAGCGAGACCCATGTCGGCGTCGCCGCCGTGGACGCGACCAACGGCGGCACGGCGACCTGGACGAGCACGCCGATCCCCGCGAAGCAGGGTTCGAACTTCTCCTACGTCACCGACCTCCAGGTCGTCGGCGACACCGTCTACGGCGCGGCCGACGGCGAGGGCGGGCACTGGTTCGACGGCCGGTTCGCGGCCAAGGCCGCCGACGGCGCGCTCGTGTGGATCGACAACTGCTACGGCGCGACCTACAGCCTGTTCGTGCAGGATCAGGCGCTCTACAGCGTCAGCCACGCGCACGACTGCTCGTCGCTCGGGGCCTACCCCGACCGGTCCCCGCAGCGCGCGCTCGCCGAGACGATCTACCCGACCGGGACCGACCACGCGCCGCCCGCGTCCAACAGCAGCTACAGCGGCCAGCCGATCCCGACGCTGCTCCACTGGTTCCCGACGCTCGCGATGGGCACGGTCACCGGGCAGTACCAGGCGGCGTGGGCCGTCACCGGCAACGACTCCTACGTCGCGATGGGCGGGGAGTTCCCGCGCGTCAACGGCAAGAACCAGCAGGGCCTCGTCCGCTTCGCGGTCAAGGCGCTCGCGCCGAACAAGTCCGGGCCGCAGGCCGCCGACCTCGCGACGCCGTCCGCGCAGAGCCTGCCGGGCGGGCGCGTCCGCGTCACGTGGCCGGCGACGTGGGACATGGACAACAACACGCTGCGCTACGACGTCCTGCGCGACGACGGCACGTCCCCGGTCGGGACGGTCACGCGCGGCTCGACGTTCTGGAGCCAGCCGAAGCTCGCGTTCGTCGACACGACCGCGCCGAGCGGCACCCACACCTACCGGGTGCGGGCGGTGGACCCGGCGGGCAACGCCGTGACGAGCGACCCGTCCAACGCGGTCGCGCCCGGCTCGGGCACGACGGTCACCGGGCCTTACCCGCCGGAGGTCCTCGCGAGCGGCGCCGAGTCCTACTGGCGGCTCGGCGAGTCCAGCGGGACGATCTACGACACGGCGGGCGGCAACGACGTCCAGCTCGCGTTCGGGACGACGCGCGGCCAGTCGGGCGCGCTCGCCGCCGGCGACGACGGAGCCGTGAAGTTCAACGGGACGGTCCTCGGCACCGGCATCAGCGGCAACGCTCCGACGCCCGGGAACTTCTCGGTGGAGGCGTGGGTGAAGACGACCTCGACCTCCGGCGGCAAGATCATCGGATACGGGAACTCGGGATCGGGCAACAGCTCGAACTACGACCGGCACCTCTACCTGACCAACAACGGCCGGGTCGTGTTCGGCGTCTACCCGAACACCGTCAAGACGATCACCAGTTCCACGGCCGTCAACAACGGGACGTGGCACCACATCGTCGGCACGCTCGACGGCACGGACGGCATGAAGCTGTTCGTCGACGGGCAGCAGGCCGCTGCGGACCCGTCCGTCACGAGCGCGCAGAGCTACAGCGGGCTGTGGCGGATCGGCGGCGACAACCTCAGCGGGTGGACCGACCGGCCGTCCAGCGACTACCTCAACGGCACGCTCGACGAGGTGGCCGTCTACCCGCGCGCGCTGACCGCCGCCGAGGTCGCCCGGCACTACGGGATCGGCAACGGGTCCATCGCGCCGAACCAGAGTCCGACGGCCGCGTTCACGTCGTCCTGCACGCAGCTCGCGTGCTCGTTCGACGGCACGGGATCGGCGGACCCGGACGGCACGCTCGCGTCCTACGCCTGGGACTTCGGCGACGGCGCGACCGGCACCGGCGCCCAGCCGGACCACACGTACGCGGCGGCCGGGACCTACACCGTCAAGCTGAAGGTCACCGACGACCAGAACGCCACCGACGAGGTCACGCACACGGTGACGGTCACGACGCCCTACCTGGCGAACGACGCGTTCGGCCGCACCGCCGCCGGCGGATTCGGCACGGCCGACGTCGGTGGGGCCTACACCGGGGTCGGCGACCTGGCCGGGTTGACGGTGTCGGACGGGGCCGGGCACATCGCGATGAGCGCGCCCACGGGCTCGTCCGGGGTCTACCTCAACGGGATCTCCGCCACGGCCGTCGACGCGCGGGTCGCGGTGTCGGTCGACAAGGAGGGCACCGGCAACGGGATCTACTACTGGCTCGCCGGCCGCCGCATCGCCGGGCAGGGCGACTACCGGGCGCGCGTGCGGTTCCGGCCGTCCGGCGTGGTGTCGCTCCAGCTCAGCCGCACCAACGCGTCGAACTCCGAGACGGTGATCGGCACGGAGCAGACGATCGCGGGGCTGACCTACACCCCCGGGACGCCGCTGCGCCTGCGCCTCAGCGTCAGCGGCACCTCGCCCACGACGCTGCGGGCCAAGGTGTGGGCGGACGGCTCCGCCGAGCCGGCCGGCTGGCAGCTCACCGAGACCGACGCCACCGACGGCCTCCAGGCCGCCGGGTCGGTCGGCATGCGCGCGTACCTGGCGGGCAGCGCCACGAACGCGCCCTGCACGGTCACGGTCGACGACCTGACGGTGACGGGCTGATCGCCTGACGGCGCGCGGGACCGCGCCCCGGAGTCCTCGCGACTCCGGGGCGCGGCCCGCCGCGCAACGCCCGTGCGGGAAAATTCCGCGCGGATTCAACGAAGATCCGGATGAATCGGATCGAGAGCACTAATATTCCCGCCGTGATGGCCGCGAGGGCCATGCCGGTTCAATGCAGGAGTGACCGATACGTGAACGCTCTCATCAACCGCAGGCGGTGGACCCTCCCCCTTGCCGCCGCGGCACTCGTCGCCGCGTCGCTGGCCCCGGCGATCCCCGCGGGCGCCGACACCGCCCCGCCGTCGGGCGTCCCCGCGACCGTCAGCGCCGATCCGCTGCCGACGTGGCAGGTCAACGGCGTGGTGTGGAGCATGGTCACCGTCGGGGACACGGTCTACGCGACCGGGAACTTCACCAAGGCCCGTCCGCCGGGCGTCGCCGAGGGCGGTGCGGGCGAGGTCGACCGGCAGAACATCCTCGCGTTCAGCCTGACCACCGGGAACCTCGTCACCTCCTTCCACCACGTGCTGAACGGCCAGGGGCTGCGCATCGTCGCCTCGCCGGACGGCAAGCGCGTGTACGTCGGCGGTGAGTTCACGGCCGTGGACGGGCAGCCGCGCAGCCGCGTGGCGGCGTTCGACACCGCGACGGGCGCGCTGGTGTCGTCGTTCGCGCCGGTCGTGTCCAACAAGGTCCGGGCCATCGCCGCGACGAACTCGACCGTCTACCTCGGCGGCAACTTCTTCAACGTCAACGGCAAGTCCCGGACCCGCCTCGCCGCGGTGAAGGCGGCCGACGGCTCCAACGTCGACACCTGGCGGCCCACCGCCGACGACGACGAGGTCTTCGCGCTGGCCGCCGTGCCCGGCAGCGACCGCGTCCTGGTCGGCGGCCGGTTCCAGAAGCTGAACGGCGCGACGCACGTCGGGATCGGCGCGGTGGACGCGACCAACGGCGGCAGCCTGACGTGGAAGAGCACGCCGATCCCGGCGAAGAAGAGCAGCAAGGAGTTCTCCTACGTCACCGACCTGCAGATCGTCGGCGACACGGTGTTCGCCGCCGCGGACGGAGAGGGCGGCCACTGGTTCGACGGCCGGTTCACCGCCAAGACCTCCGACGGCTCCCTGATCTGGCTCGACAACTGCTACGGCGCGACGTACAGCATCTTCCCGCAGGGCGACGCGGTCTACAGCGTCAACCACGCGCACGACTGCACCTCGCTCGGCGCGTTCGGGCAGCAGGACCCGGTGTTCTACCAGCGCGCCATCGCCGAGACCGTCAAGGCCACCGGCACCGACAAGGGCGCGCCCGGCACCAACAGCACCTACTCCAAGCAGCCGATCCCGTCGCTGCTCCACTGGTTCCCGTCGCTGGCGATGGGCACGTTCACCAAGCAGTACCAGGCGGCGTGGGCCATCACGGGCAACGACGGCTACCTGGCGCTCGGCGGCGAGTTCCCGCGCGTGAACGGCAAGAACCAGCAGGGCCTCGTCCGGTTCGCGCTGAAGAACAGGGCGCCGAACAAGACCGGCCCGGCGGCCCCGGCCGCGCCGAAGGCGGCCAAGCAGTTCCTGTCCACCAAGATCAAGGTCACCTGGACCGCGACCTGGGACATGGACAACAACGCGCTGACCTACGAGATCCTGCGCGACGGGACGGTCATCGGCACGACCACGGCGAAGTCCGCGTTCTGGACCAAGCCGTCGCTGAGCTACACCGACAGCTCGGCCCCGAAGGGCAAGCACACCTACAAGATCCGGGTGAAGGACGCCTTCGGGAACACCGCGACCAGCGCCGCCTCCAACCAGGTGACCCGCTGACGCACCGCCCGCGGGCGACGCCCGCCGCGACGCGAACGCGCCCCCGGTCCGCGGACCGGGGGCGCGTTCGCGCGTCGGAGGCGGCTCAGCCCTTCCGGCGGACGGTCCGCCGGGTCAGCCGCCGCGCCGCCAGGTCCTCGCACAGCCGCTCGTAGGCCGCCGCGACGTCGTCCCACACGTATCGCTCCGCCGCGCGGTCGCGCGCCGCGACGCCGCGTTTGGCCGCGCCGTCCGGGTCCGCCTCGGCGGCCTCGATCTCGCGCGCCAGGGACTCGGCGTCGCCGAAGAACCGGCCCGCCTCCTCGCCCAGCACCTCCCGGTTGAAGTTCACGTCGTAGGCGACGACGGGCGCGCCCGCGCCCATCGCACGCAGCAGCGACGGGTTCGTGCCGCCCACCGAGTGGCCGTGCAGGTAGGTGAGCGCGCCCGCGTAGAAGGCGTCGAGAAGGTCCTGGTCCCAGACGCTGCCGAGGAACGTGATGCGCGGATCGTCGCCCGCGAGCGCCTTCACCCTGTCGGTGTACTCGTCGGCGTAGGGGGCCGCGCCGACGACGACGAGCGGCAGCTCCGCCCCGCTGCGCCGGTACCCCTCCACCTTGAGGTGCAGATGGTTCTCCGGCTCGAAGCGCGCGACGACCAGGTGGAAGCCGCGCGGCCGGTAACCGGCTTCGGCCAGTTTCGCCGTGTCGGGCTCGCGCAGGATCGGGGCGCCGTACGGGATGAACACCGAGTTCGCGTCGAACCGCTCGCGGTAGTAGTCCTGGATGCCGGTGGCGTCGGCGATGAGGGCGTCCGACCAGCGCACGGCGAGCGACTCGGCCGTCTGGTAGTACCGCTGGCCCGCGCCGCTCCACTTCGTGCGCTTCCACTCCAGGCCGTCCACGTGCGTCGCGACGGGAATCCGCAGCGTGCGCAGCACCGGCAGCAGCGGCGCGTTCGCGGCGTTGAAGACGATCGCGGCGTCCGGTCGGCGGAACGCCGCGTGCAGCACCGACAGGCCCGTGTGGCTCAGCGTCTCGGCGACCTTCCGGCGCACGGCGGGCAGGTGGACGAGCCGCATCCCCAGGTACTCGCGCTCCGGGTGGCGCTCGCCCCGGCAGTAGACCGTCACCCGGTGACCGCCTGCGGCCAGCCGCCGCCCGATCTCCTCGACCGCGGTCTCGAATCCGCCGTAACGTGCCGGAACCCCGCGAGTCCCTATCATGGCGATGCGCACCGAGGCCCCCTGTTGCGTTGTTCGTCTGCTGTCGGACTCAGCACAGGCTAGGGGCTCCCGAAGCACTGCGTCTCGGCCGCAATCGGGAGTTAATCTAAGGACCGCGCGAAACTGGTATCCAAGAGACGGATCGCCAGGAGAACAGGGGGCGCCGTGGAGGACCGAGATCCGAGACCGTGCGTGGTGCTGGCCCACCCGTCACCCGACCTCTACGGCTCCGACCGGATGCTGATCGAGTCGGTCCGGGCGCTGGCGCCGCACTGGCGGGTCCTCGTCACGCTGCCCGCCGACGGACCGCTCGCCCCGGTCCTGCGCGACGCGGGGGCCGAGGTCGTCCTCCTCGACGTCCCGGTGCTGCGCAAGGCGTACCTGACGCCGGTCGGCCTCCTGCGGCTGGCCGCCGCCGCGGTGCGGGCGCTGCCCGCCGCCCGGCGGCTCCTGCGCGCCAACCGGGCCGCGGCCGTGTACGTCAACACCGTCACGATCCCGCTGTGGTTCGTCGCGGCGCGGCTCGCGCGCGTCCCGGCGCTGTGCCACGTCCACGAGGCCGAGGACGGCGTGCCGGGGGTCGTCCGCGCCGCGCTCGGGCTCCCGCTGCGGCTCGCCCGGTCCGTCGTGGTGAACAGCCGGGCCAGCGCGGCGGCGCTCGGCGGCGCGGGACGCCGGGCGACGATCGTCTACAACGGCGTCGCCGGGCCGGACGAGGACGTCCCCGACGCCCCCGCCGAACCGCACCGGCCCGCGCGGCTCGTGCTCGTCGGGCGGCTCTCGCCGCGCAAGGGGTCCGACACCGCGGTCGCCGCCGTCCGGCTGCTGCGCGAACGCGGGTACGATGCGTCCTTGACCCTGGTCGGTAGCGTTTTCCCGGGCTACGAGTGGTTCGAGGAGCGGCTGCGGTCCGAGGCCGGCGACGAGGTCGCGTTCGCCGGGTTCCGCTCGTCGGTGTGGGACTCGTTCGCCGCGGCCGACATCGCGCTCGTCCCCTCCCGGGTCGAGCCCTTCGGGAACGTGGCCGTCGAGGCCATGCTCGCGGGGCGGCCCGTGGTCGCGAGCGCGACGCAGGGACTCACCGAGATCGTGCGCGACGGCGACAACGGCGTCCTCGTCCGCCCCGACGACCCGGCCGCCCTCGCCGACGGCGTGGCGCGGCTGCTGGACGACTGGGACGGCGCGCTGGCGATGGCCAAGCGCGCCCGCGCGGACGCCCGCGACAGGTTCGGCCTGCCGCGCTACCACCGGGAACTGCGCGACGCCGTCGGCGGAATCGCCGGCGCCCCCCACACGAGGATGCGGAGCACCTGATGACAGCACCGACCTCCGCTCCGGCGACGCCGGAGATCAGTCTGGTCGAGGCCGTGCTGCGGTACCGCCTGATGTCGGTCGGCATCGTGGTGGCGACCGTGCTGGCCGCCGTCGCCGCCACCCAGATCCTCTTCGGGGGCGCGACCGCGACCGCGCGCTTCGCCGTCACCGACCCGACGAACAACAACAACGTCCTGCGGATGGGCGTCGTGTCCGGGCCCGGGTTCGCGACGTTCACCGCGCAGCGCGCCGCGTTCGCGGGCTCCGCGCCGGTCCTGGCCCGCGCGGCGGCGATCCTGAAGGCCAAGCACGGGGTGGACCTGACGCCGAGCCAGCTCCGCGGCCGGGTGCAGACCTCCACCAAGACCGACGGCGGCGTCGTCGTCGTGACCGCCAAGGGCGCGAACATGGTCGAGGCCGCCGCCATCGCGAACGCGGCCGTCCAGGCGTACCGCGAGGTCACGGTCTCGACGAACATCGCCCGACTCGACGACCAGATCAAGAACCTCCAGGCGCTGGAGCGCAAGGCCACGCAGGACATGGAGACCGCGACACCCGGCAGCCGCGCCTACCGGCTCCTGACGGCGAACCTCGCCAAGCTGCAGAGCGAGGAGAGCGGGCTGCTCACCGCCAAGGGCAAGACCAACGACGGCCTGCAGTTCGTCGACAGCGCCGACCCGACGGCCCCCGCGCCGAGCAAGCTCCCGCAGAACGGCGTGATCGGCGTCGCGGTCGGCGTGATCCTCGCGTGCGTGGTCGCGTTCCTGCGCGCCTCCGCGCCGGGGCGGAACAGCCGCAGGGCCACGCCGCGACCTGTCGGCGGTTCGGACCCGGCGACCCCGGCCGACCCGCCGCTCGCGGACCCGCTGCTCGTCGACCCGCCGTCCGTCGAGCCCCCGCGGCCCGCGCCCCGCCCCGCCCGGCCGGACCGCCGGGGCCGCCGGGCCGCGCCGATGCCCGACCTCGACCCGGACGTGGAGCGGGTGATCCAGCGCGCCGCGCACTCGTTCTCCCAGCGCCGCGACGCCGCGGAGTCCGGCACGCGCGAGAGCGGCCCGCAGCGCGTCGAGCCGCGCGTCGAGGCGGTCGGGGAGGCCGTCGGCGACCTCCCGCGCGCGTCGGGGGAGTCGGCGGTCAACGGTTGGGGTGGCTCGCCCGCCGTGCCCGCCGCCCCCGCCGACGACGAGACCGCGCGCGACGACGACGCGAAGACCCCGCCGCGGCTCGGCGGCGACCCGACCAAGACCGCCGAGGACGACTTCTTCCCGCAGCTCCCCGAAGACCAGCCGCACCACGCGCACGCGGGCCGCCGGTCCCGCGGCAAGCGCGGCGCGCGGACGTCCGGGGCGCACGAGACGCCGAGCCTGATCAAGTTCAACCTGGACTCGTGAGCCGCCGCGACCCCCGCGAGCTCGCCGCGAAGGCCGGGCGGCTGCTCGCCTCGGCCGGGGGCGCGGTCGCCGTCCAGTTCGTGACGGCGGGCGGCAGCCTCGTCGTGCAGGCCCTCGCCGCGCGCACGCTCGGCGCGGACGGCTACGGCGCGTACGCGCTGTATTTCGCCGTCCTGGTGATGATCACGGCGGTGCAGACGAGCTTCGTCGGCGACACGCTCACCGTCTTCGACCGGTTCGACCCGAAGGTGCGCGGCGCGCTGGTGCTCGCGGTCGGCGGCACGATGCTCGTCGGCGCGGCGGTCGGCTCGGCGGTCGTGGCCGCGATGGGGCGGGCGGACCCCGCCGAGGCGGCGGTCTTCGCGCTGCTGGTGGCACTGTGGCTGCTGAACGAGACCGGGCGGCGGGTCTTCACGGCGCGCATGGAGTTCTGGCGGCTGACGCTCAACGACGCCTGCTACCTGCTGGTGACGTTGTCCGCGCTCGGCGCGCTGCTGGGCTTCGGCGCGGACGCGTCGGTGCTGCTCGTCCTCGCGGCGATGTGCGTGGGCTGCGCGGCGTCGATCGTCCTCGCCCGGCTGCGGCTGCCCGCCGAGGAGTACGCGCTCGCCCCGGTGCGCGGCGCGGCGATCCGCGAGATCGCCGGGTTCGCCTGGTGGCGGTCGGTGCAGGCGGGCATCCGGCCGGGCGCGCTGCTGGTGGCGCGGCTGATGGTCGCGGGGCTGGCCTCCACGGCGGCGCTCGCCGCCGTGGAGGCGTCCCGGCTGCTGCTCGCGCCCGCGATGACGTTCGTCAACGGCGCGGGCTGGTTCCTGCTGGGCGACTTCGCCAAGGCCGAGCGCGCCGGGCGGCCGATGCGGGCCGTCCAGGCGGTGCGGGGCTGCGCGCTGATGGCGGGCGTCGCGCTGGTGATGAGCGCGGCGGGGATCGCGCTCGGCGGGTTGCTCGGCCCGGTGGTGACGGGCGGGTCGTTCGACATCGACCGGACGGCCCTGTTCGGCTGGGGCGTCTACGCGGTGTGCTTCGCCTGCACGCTGCCGTTGGCGAGCCTGGCGACGGCGCGCAAGCGGTCGCGGTCGGTGTTCGCGATCCGGGGCGTGGAGAGCGCCGTGGGGCTGCTGGTGCTGCTGGGCCTGCTCGTGGCGGACGGCGGCAACGCCTCGCTCGTCCCGTACTGCCTGGGCAGTGGCGGGCTGGTGTCGGCCGCGCTGCTGTGGCGGATGCTGCGCCGCGGCGATCCGGTGGCGGACGCTGCCCCGACCGAGGCGCGTCCGGCGGCGGAGCCCGCCGCCGACGACGTGCCCGCCGTGGGCTGACCGGACCCGGTCAGCCCGTGCGGACCGGGTCCTCGGTGCGGTCCGGGGTCGGGGCGGGGGTGCGGCGGCGGCCCGCCAGCCAGACGCCCGTCGCGCCCGCGGCGAGGGCGACCAGGGTCCAGGCGAGGGGTGTGACGGCCAGGCCGAACATCTTCAGGGCCGACGCGACCAGCACGAACGCCAGCACGCGGCGGATCAGCCCGCCCGGCGCGCGCGAGGAGATCTTGGAGCCGAGGTAGACGCCCGGGACCGACCCGACGAGCAGCGCCGCGGTCACGTCCATCTGGAAGTCGCCGAACAGCAGGTGGCCGAGGGCGGCCGAGAACACCAGCGGGACGGCCTGCAGCAGGTCGGTCCCGACGAGCTGGTTGGCGCGCAGCGTCGGGTACAGCGCGAGCAGCGCGACGATGATCAGCGACCCGGACCCGACCGAGGTCAGGCCGACGACGAGCCCCCCGACGACGCCGACGAGCAGCGTCGGAACGGGCCGGATCGCGACCGGCCCGGCGGGCTCGGCGGACTCGGCGGACGAGGACAGCGCGGCGTCCCGGCGCCGCGCCTGAATCCCGCGCACGACGAGCCCGGCGGCCGCCAGCAGCAGCGCGACGCCCATCGCGACCGAGATGACGTCCTCGACGCCCGACCCGTGCCCGAGCGCGCGGGCGAGCAGCACCCCGCAGAACGCGGCGGGCACCGACCCGCCGCACAGCCAGCCGACGAGCCGCAGGTCGATGGTCCCCTGCCGGTAGTGGACGAAGCTGCCCACGGGCTTCATGACGGCCGCGGCGACCAGGTCGCTGGAGACGGCCGCGAGCGGGCTGACGCCGAAGAACGTCACGAGCATCGGCGTCATCAGCGCGCCGCCGCCCATTCCGGTGAGGCCGACGACGACGGCGACGAGGAACGAGCCCAGCGCCATCGTCCAATCGAAGTCCATCCGTATGACCTACCAGCTAGCTAGGGAACACCCGCCGACCAGGGTAGGCGACGCCCCCGCCGACAATCCAGGCGGGCCGGTAGGAAAACCCCGGAAGGGTTAGGAAGGTCGCACCCAGCCGCCCTCGACCAGCAGCGACAGCACCCGGTCCACGGCCTCGTCTGCGGTCAGGTCGGTGGTGTCGAGGGTCAGCGCGGCGTCGTCCGGGACCTCGTACGGGTCGGACACACCGGTGAACTCCGGGATGATCCCGGCACGCGCCTTGGCGTACAGGCCCTTGCGGTCCCGCCGCTCGCACTCCGCCAGCGGCGTCGCGACGTGGACGAGCAGGAAGTCGCCCACCGCCTCGACCATCGAGCGGACCTCCGCGCGCGTCGCCGCGTACGGCGCGATCGGCGCGCAGATCGCCACGCCGCCGTGCCGGGTGACCTCGGCGGCGACGTACCCGATCCGGCGGATGTTGAGGTCCCGGTCCGCGCGCGAGAACGTCAGACCCGCCGACAGCAGGCGGCGCACGACGTCGCCGTCCAGCAGCGTCACGTTGCGGCCGTCGCGTTCCACCAGCGCGTCGGCCAGGCCGCGCGCCACCGTCGACTTGCCCGACCCCGACAGCCCGGTGAAGAACACGGTGAGGCCGCGCAGGTGCTTGGGCGGCCGGGCGACGGCCAGCTCGGCGGCGACGGCGGGCGGCGTGAACCAGTCGGGGATCGGCTCGCCCCGGTCCAGCAGCTCGCCGAGGCGCTCGGGCGTCAGCTCGGCCTGGACGTGGTCGGGGTCGATGCGGGCGACGGGCCGCCAGACCTCCACGTCCGCGTCGTAGCCCCACGGCTCGGGGACGACGACGGGGATCGCCGTGCCCTCCACGCCCTGCTCCGCGAGCAGGTGCGTCGCGCCGTACGCGGCGGCGACGTGCGAGCGCAGCAGGACGTCGCGGTCCCCGCCCGGCTCGGTCCCCGGCCGGGGCGGCAGCGGCAGCGGGACGATCCGCGCGCCCTCCGGCAGCTCCCGGCGGACGGCCAGCAGCGCCCGCACCAGCGCCTCGTCGTGCTCGCCGCCGAGCAGCGGCAGCACCAGCACGGCCGCGCCGAGCTGCTCGGCGACCTGCCGGAGCTGGCCGAGCTGCTTGCGGTGCAGCGGCTCGCGCGTCGCGACGGCCAGCAGCGGGCCCGCGACGGGCTCCAGCTCGTCGGGCCGCCGCCGCAGCCGGTGGAACGGTCCGTGCGCGGGCGCGCGCAGCGCCTCGACGGGCCCCGCGAGCCGCGTCGCGCCGGACGTCGGGTCCTGCCACGACTCGGTGACGGTCAGCACCGCCAGCGGCACCCCCTCGGGGTCCTGCAGGACGAGCCGCTCGTGCCCGACGAGGTCGGCGGGGACGCCGAGGGTGACCGGCACCGGCCACGGCGTCCCGTCCGCGAGCCGCCCGCCCGCGATGACCATCGCCGCGTCGAACGCGCCGAGGAACCCGCCGAGCGGCGCGTACGCGCCGGACAGCAGCAGGTCCAGATCGGCCAGCTCCACCGGGTCGGGCGTCCAGGTGGGCAGGTCGCGCAGCATGTCGGGCAGGCCGGCTTCGGCGGTCACCGCGTTCTCCGATCCCGTCCGGGCGTGCCGGGCGGTTCCAGGTCGGTATGGGGTTTCGGCAGAAAAATACCGAGCCGCAGCGGCGGAGCGCACGTCGGGCCGAGCCGCGGCGGGGTCGCGCCGGTCGGCGCCGGGCCGCCGGGTGCCTGGCCGGACACGGTCCCTCAGGGTAATCGCCCGGATGCGCACCGTCTGCTCTTTTCCCGGTTCTTGGGAGAAGTCGTCCTCTCCCGAGAGGGTCCGGGGCCGTGGAACGTATCGGGTCGTCCGTTACATGACGTGCGTAAAGAGCTGCTAGCGTACGGTCGATCCACCACCCGGTACAAAGGCGCGCGCGTTGCGGCAAGGGGAGCGCATGCAAGGTGTGATCGGCTTTTCGTTCGGTTCGTTCGACCTCTTCCACGTGGGTCACCTCGATCTGCTCCGCCGGGCCGCCGCCCGGTGCGACCGGCTGGTCGTCGGCGTCCTGGACGACCGGCTCGCCGCCGGTCGGCGGGGCTCCGCGCCGATCGTCCCGCTGATCGAGCGGCTGGAGATCGTCGCCGAGGTCGCCTGCGTCGCCGAGGCGGTCGCGCTGGCCGACGCCGACCTGCTCGCCGCGCACGCGGCCGTGGGATTCCACGCGGTGTTCGCGGGCGGTCCCGACGCGCCCGTGTCGGCGGCCGCCGAGCGCGCGCTGTCGGCCGCGGGCGTCCGGGTGGTGCGCTTCGACGATCTCGCCGCGACCGCCAGTCCGGTGCTGCGCTCGGCGCTGGACGGCGGCGTCGGCGCGGGTGAGGGCAGGAGTTCGGTGGCATGAGCGCGCCCGTCCACGAGGAGGACCGCGCCGGCGGCCCCCCGGCCCCGCCGCGGGGCTTCCGCGCGGCGCTCGCCCGGCTCGCGGGCGCGCAGAAGAGCGCCAAGGGCGCCCCGGCGTACTCGCGGTTCGTCAACCGCAGGCTCGGCCGATTCCTGGCCGCCGCGTCCTACACCGCCGGGCTGACGCCCAACCAGGTCACCGGGATCAGCGCGTGCTTCACGTTCGCGGGCGTCGCGCTGATCGCCCTGGCCGCCCCCGCGCCGTGGGTCGGGATCGCGGTGTGCCTAGCGCTCGTCGTCGGCTACGCCTTCGACTCCGCCGACGGGCAGCTCGCCCGGCTCCGCGGCGGCGGCTCGCCCGCCGGCGAGTACCTGGACCACATGGTCGACAGCCTCAAGATCTCGGCGCTGCACGGCGCGGTGCTGATCTCCTTCTACCGCTTCTTCGACCTCGACCACGCGGCCTACCTGCTGATCCCGCTCGGGTTCACCGTCGTCGCGGCCGTGATGTTCTTCGGCATGATCCTCAAGGACCTGCTGGCCCGCGCGCACCGCGCCCGGACCGGCACGGCCGTGCCGCCCGCCGCCGCGCCGTCGACCCTGCGGTCGCTGCTCGTCGTCCCGACCGACTACGGGCTGCTGTGCGCGTCGTTCCTGCTGCTCGGCTGGCCGAAGGTCTTCCTGCCGGTCTACGCGCTGATCTTCGCGGGGAACCTGCTTTTCCTGCTGGCCGCGTCCGTCAAGTGGTTCCGCGAGGTCGGGGCGCTCGGGCGGCCGGAGGGCGGCGCGTGACCGCCCCCGACGGCGTCGTCGGGTACGTGCCCGGCGCGTTCGACATGTTCCACATCGGGCACCTCAACATCCTGCGGCGCGCCCGCACCCAGTGCGACCGCCTGATCGCGGGCGTCGTCACCGACGAGGTCCTGGTCCGGGCGAAGGGCCGCCCGCCGATCGTCCCGCACGCCGAGCGGCTGGCGGTCGTCGGCGGGATGGGCTGCGTGGACGAGGTCGTCACCGACGTGTCCAGCGACAAGGTCGTCATGTGGCGGCGGCTCGGCTTCGACGTCCTGTTCAAGGGCGACGACTGGAAGGGCACCGAGAAGGGTGACCGGCTGGAGCGCGACCTCGGCGCGGTCGGCGTCCGCGTCCTGTACTTCCCCTACACCGTCCACACGTCGAGCAGCGCGCTGCGCCAGCTCATCACCGGCCGCTCCTGACCGCTTCCGACCGACGGCCGGAAGCGGCCATCCGGCGTCAGATGAGCCGGGCGAAGCGGTTCTCGGGTTTGCGGATGACGAGGGCGACGTCGGTGTGGGCGGCGGTGAGGCGGCCCCGGGAGCAGGCCGCGACGGCGCGGCACAGGCCGGAGACCGCGCCGGCGCCCGCGCCGAGCGTGGCGAGGGTGTCGCGGGACGTGCGCTCCTCGGCGATCACCAGGCCGCGCATGACGCAGTACCACTGCATGCCCTGCCGGGACGCGACGCGCTCGTAGTGGCCCGCGGGCGGCGGGACGGGCCGGTCGTCCGGCCAGCTCGGCAGCCGCGCCGCCAGGCCGAGCGGGAGCCGCCGGTCCAGGAACCCGAACGCGCTGTCGCGGTCGCGCAGCCGCAGCAGCAGCAGCCCGCCGGGCCGCAGCGCCGCCACGAAGCGGTCCAGGACGAGTTCGGCGTGCGGCACCCGTTCGATGAGGTAGGGCGCGTGGACGATGTCGAACGCGCGCGGCGGCAGCGGCGCGGTCCGCAGGTCGCCCAGATGCCACGCCGACAGGTCGGTGCGGGACCGGACGTGCGCGCGCGCCGCCGGGGTGTCGAGGTCGATGCCGGTGACCTGGTGTCCCGCCCCGCCCTCCGGCGGCCCGAGGCACAGCCCGCCGCCCCAGCCGCACCCGGCCTCCAGGATGTGCAGCCGGTCGTTCGGCCGGTCGGCCGCGTACTGGCGGGCGCGTTCGGTGAACAGGTCGCCGTCGCTGTCCGATCGGAGTTCGGTCACAACCTCGCAGCGTAACCAATCGACTGCGGAGTGTCCGCTATTTACCGCTTCTCGTGTCGGTCCGTGTCGGTCGGCGCGCGCCGGTCGGGCTGGGCCGCGGGGCACCTCGCGCGGGCGCGTAGGCTGGAGTCCTACCAGCCGGGCCGCGTCAGGTTTCCGGTTTCTCGTGCTGCGTTCCGGCGGCGCGTTCTTCTCCGCGATGGTTGGGGCTGCGGGAGCGGATGACTCTTTCTGGACTTGTTGACGTCGCGTGTTCCGATCCCGGGCTGAGCCGTGCCCTGACCGATCTGCGCGCCGAGACCGAGATCGTCGCGCCGCCGTCGCTGTGGCCGGTGCTGGCCGCGGCGCTGGCGCGGGCGGCGGGCGACGGCGTCGTGCTGGCGGTCACCGCGACGGGCCGGGAGGCCGAGGACCTGGCCGCCGCGCTGACGAGCCTGCTGGAGCCGGGCCGCGTCGCGCACTTCCCGTCGTGGGAGACGCTGCCGCACGAGAAGCTGTCGCCGCGCTCGGACACCGTCGGGCAGCGGCTGGCGGTGCTGCGCCGCCTCGCGCACCCCGACGCGCCCGACCTGGCCGACGCGGGCGAGGGCCGGGGCGGGTCGCTGGACGTCGTCGTCACGCCGGTCCGCGCGGTGCTGCAACCGCTGGTGGCGGGGCTGGCCGACCTGGAGCCGGTCCGGCTGCGGCAGGGCGGCGCCGCCGACCTCGACGACACCGTCCGCCGCCTGGTGGACGCCGGGTACCACCGGGTGGACCTGGTCGAGAAGCGCGGCGAGATCGCCGTGCGCGGCGGCATCCTGGACGTGTTCCCGCCCACCGAGGAACACCCGCTGCGCGTGGAGTTCTGGGGCGACGACGTCGAGGAGATCCGCTACTTCAAGGCCGCCGACCAGCGGTCCCTGGAGGTCGCCGCCGGCGGGCTGTGGGCGCCGCCGTGCCGGGAGCTGCCGCTGACGCCGACCGTCCGCGAGCGCGCCCGGCTGCTCGCCGAGGAGCACCCGGCGCTCGCGGAGATCCTCGGCCGCATCGCGGACGGCGACACCGTCGAGGGCATGGAGGCGTTCTCGCCCGTCCTCGCCGAGCGCATGGAGCTGCTGACCGACCTGCTGCCGAAGGGGTCGGCGCTGCTGGTGTGCGAGCCGGAGCGCATCCGGTCCCGCGCCGTCGAGCTCGTCCGCACCAGCCAGGAGTTCCTGGAGGCGAGCTGGGTGACGGCCGCGGCGGGCGGCGAGGCCCCGATCGACCTCGGCGCTGCGGCGTTCCGCTCGCTGGAGGAAGTCCAGGAGCACACCGCCGAACTGGGGCTGCCGCGCTGGACGGCCACCACGCTGAACCCCGGCGAGGACGCGCTGCGCCTGGACGTGCGCACCGCCGACGCCTACCGGGGCGACACCGGCCGCGTCATGCCCGACCTCAAGGGCTGGATCGACGGCGGCTGGCGCATCGTGCTCGTCACGCCCGGCGCGGGACCGGCGGGACGGCTCGTCCAGCTCGTCTCCGAGGCGGGGATCGGCGCGACGCTCGCGGACGTCGACGGGGAGCCGCGCCCGTCCGTCGTGAACGTCACCACGGGCCTGCTGGAGAACGGGTTCGTCTGGGACTCGCTGAAACTCGCCGTCCTCACCGAGGCGGACCTGTCCGGTCAGCGGTCGTCCACCAAGGACGCGCGGCGGATGCCGTCGCGGCGGCGCGGCGGCATCGACCCGCTGCGGCTCACGCCGGGCGACTACGTCGTCCACGAGCAGCACGGCGTCGGCCGGTACGTGGAGATGGTCAGCCGCACCGTGCAGGGCGCGACGCGCGAGTACCTGATCCTGGAGTACGCGCGCGGCGACCGGCTGTTCGTCCCCACCGACCAGCTCGAGGAGCTGACCCGGTACGTCGGCGGGGAGGCCCCGAGCCTGCACCGGCTCGGCGGCGCGGACTGGCAGAAGGCCAAGTCCAAGGCCCGCCGCGCCGTCCGGCAGATCGCCGGGGAGCTGATCCGGCTGTACTCGGCGCGGATGGCCAGCCCCGGGCACGCGTTCGCGCCGGACACACCGTGGCAGCGGGAGCTGGAGGACGCGTTCCCGTACGTGGAGACGCCCGACCAGCTCGCCGCGATCGACGAGGTCAAGGCCGACATGGAGAAGCCCGTCCCGATGGACCGGCTGATCTGCGGCGACGTCGGCTACGGCAAGACCGAGATCGCGGTGCGGGCGGCGTTCAAAGCCGTGCAGGACGGCTCGCAGGTCGCCGTGCTCGTCCCGACGACGCTGCTCGTCCAGCAGCACCTGTCGACGTTCGCGGAGCGGTTCGGCGCGTTCCCGGTGGCGGTGAAGCCGATCAGCCGGTTCCAGACGGACGCCGAGATCAACGAGACGCTGCGCGGCCTGGCCGACGGCACGGTGGACGTCGTGGTCGGCACGCACCGCATCCTGTCGGCGCAGACGCGGTTCAAGAACCTCGGCCTGGTGATCATCGACGAGGAGCAGCGGTTCGGCGTCGAGCACAAGGAGGAGCTGAAGCGGCTGCGCACGCAGGTGGACGTGCTGGCGATGTCGGCGACGCCGATCCCGCGCACGCTGGAGATGGGCCTGACGGGCATCCGCGAGATGTCGACGATCCTCACGCCGCCGGAGGAACGGCACCCGGTGCTGACGTTCGTCGGCCCGTACGAGGACAAGCAGATCGCCGCCGCGATCCGGCGGGAGCTGCTGCGTGAGGGGCAGGTCTTCTTCGTCCACAACCGCGTCCGCTCGATTGACAAGGTCGCCGCGAACCTGGCCCGGCTCGTCCCCGAGGCGCGGATCGGCATCGCGCACGGGCAGATGAACGAGCACGAGCTGGAGAAGGTGATGGTCGACTTCTGGGAGAAGAACTACGACGTGCTCGTCGCCACGACGATCGTCGAGTCCGGCCTGGACGTCCCCAACGCCAACACCCTCATCGTGGACCGCGCCGACATGTACGGGCTGTCGCAGCTCCACCAGCTCCGGGGCCGCGTCGGGCGCGGCCGCGAGCGCGCGTACGCCTACTTCCTGTACCCGCCCGAGGCGCCGCTGACGGAGACCGCGCACGAGCGGCTGTCCACGCTCGCGCAGCACACCGAGGTCGGCGCGGGCATGTACGTCGCGATGAAGGACCTGGAGATCCGGGGCGCGGGCAACATCCTCGGCGCGGAGCAGTCCGGGCACGTCGCGGGCGTCGGGTTCGACCTGTACGTCCGGATGGTCGGCGAGGCGGTGCGGGAGCTCAAGGAGGGCGGCGGCCCCGCCGAGACCCCCGACACCAAGGTCGAGCTGCCCGTGGACGCGCACCTGCCGCACGAGTACGTGCCCGGCGAGCGGCTGCGCCTGGACGCCTACCGGCGGATCGCCGCGATCACCTCCGACGAGGAGATCACCGAGGTCCACGACGAGCTGAAGGACCGCTTCGGGCCGCTCCCGGTGCCCGTCCTGAACCTGCTGGAGGTCGCCCGGTTCCGGGCCCTCGCCCGCCGCGCCGGGCTCACCGAGGTCGCCCTCCAGGGGACGTTCGTGAAGTTCGCGCCGGTGGACCTGCCCGAGTCCCGGCAGGTGCGGCTCCAGCGGCTCTACCCCAAGAGCATCCTCAAGCCCGCCGCCGGGACGCTGCTGGTCCCCGCCCCGAAGACCGCGCCGCTCGGCGGGCGTCCGCTGCGCGACCAGGAGTTGCTGAAATGGGCGACGGACCTCGTCCAAGCCCTGTTCCTGGAACCCGCACGGGCTTAGGCTGGCGCCCGCTGATCACCACCTGCCGAGCAAGGAGTCACCCGTGCCCCGGACGCCCGTCAAGGCCGCCGCCGTCGCCGCGCTCGCCATCGGCGCGCTCGCCGGATGCGGCTCGTCCCCGGTGAAGGCGGGGAGCGCCGCCATCGTCGGGAACGACCGGATCACCACCGCGTCGCTCGACCGGGACGTCCGCGACTGGCGGGCCCAGTTCCTCGACAACCAGCCCGCGAACGCGGCGATGGCGCAGAGCGGCGCGTCGTCCGACAGCGTCCGCAAGGCGCTGAACGTCCGCGTGCTGCTGCGGCTGGCCGACCGCACCGCCGACCGGGCCGGGATCGACGTCACCGGCGGGCAGCTCGCGATGATCCGCGCCCAGTTCGCGCAACGGCCCGGCGGGGTCGACGCCGTGACGCTCTCCAACGGGCTGCCGACGCGCTACACCGGCGACATCGTCCGCTACTTCGCCATCACCAACGCGCTCGCGACGCGGCTGCTGCCCGGCGGCACGACCGGGAACCCGCAGCAGGCGCAGGCGGCGTTGCGGGCCGCGCAGAAGCAGATCGCCGACACCGCCGCGTCCACCCGCGTCGAGATCAACCCGCGCTACGGCACGTTCGACCGGGCCACCGCGTCGATCGGACCGGTCACCTCGCAGTTGTCGGGCACCGAGCAGGGGATCGGATGAGCCTGGTCCTGCTGGCCACCAGCCACCGGGTCGCGCCCGGCCTGCTGAGCTGGCGCGCGTGGGACGCGCTGCGCTCGGCGGACCGCGTCCTCGCGCGCCCCGGCCACCCGCTGCTGCCGTACCTCGCGGACGCGGACGTCGCCGCCGAGACCGTCGCCGAACCCGACCCGGCCGCGCTCGTCGCCGCCGCGCGGGCCGGGTCGGCGCTGTGGATCGCCGCGCCGGACGGCGACGAGCCGCTGCTGCGCGCCGTCGGGAACCTCGTGCTCGCCGACCCGGTGGACGTCGAGGTCGTCCACGGGTCCTACGACCTGCCGGGCGCGCGGCTGCTCGACCTCGTCTCGGTCATGGACACGCTGCGCCGCGAGTGCCCGTGGGACCGCGAGCAGACGCACGCGACGCTCGTCCCGTACCTGCTGGAGGAGTCCTACGAGGTCGCGGACGCCGTCGCGGACGGGGACCTCGGCGCGCTCCGCGAAGAACTGGGCGACGTGCTGATGCAGGTCGCGTTCCACTCCGTCGTCGCCGCCGAGCGCGCCGACGACACGCGGTTCACGATCGACGACGTCGCGGGCGGGATCGTGGACAAGCTCGTCCGGCGGCACCCGCACGTGTTCGCCGACGTCGCCGTGTCCGGCGCGGCCGAGGTCAACGCCAACTGGGAGCAGATCAAGAAGGCCGAGCGGGAGGCGCGGCGCGGGGCGGCGGCGTCCGTGCTGGACGGCGTCCCGATGGGGCAGCCCGCCCTGACGCTCGCCGCGCAGCTCCAGCGCCGCGCGGGCCGCGTCGAGCTGCCCGCCGACGAGTTCGCGTTCGCCGGGCCGGAGTTCGGGGCGCGGCTGTTCGCGCTGGTCGGGGAGGCGCGCGCCGCGGGCCGCGACCCGGAGGCGGAGCTGCGCGAGGTCGCGCGGGCGTTCGCCGACCGGGTCCGCGCGCACGAGCGCGGCACCGGCTGACCCGCGCCGGTTGGGGGATCGGCGCGCCGGGTAGGGCGGGAACGAGTAGATCTTTCGCTTTGTGGATCGGGGGACCACCATGCGAGCCATCGCCGTGTCCGAGTACGGCGCGACGCCGTCCGCGGTCGAGCTGCCGCGGCCCGAGCCCGGGCCCGGCGAGATCCTGGTCAAGCTGGTCGCGGCGGGGCTGAACCCGGTGGACTGGAAGATCGTCGACGGGCTGCTCAAGGACACCGTCGAGGCGTCGTTCCCGCTCGTCGTCGGGACGGACGGCGCGGGCGTCGTCGCCGGGACGGGCCCGGACGTCGACCGGTTCGCGGTCGGGGAGCAGATCTTCGGGCAGTTCCGCGACGTCGCGCGCGGCGTCGGCAGCTACGCCGAGTACGCCGTCGTCGCGCAGGACGCGCCGCTCGCGCCGATGCCCGAGGGGATGATCTACTCGCAGGCCGCGGCCGTCCCGACCGCCGCGATGACCGGGTACACGATGGTCCGCGAGGCGCAGGTGGACGCCGGGCGCACGGTCCTGGTCGTCGGCGCGACGGGCGGCGTCGGGCAGATGGCGGTGCAGTTCGCCGCCGACCTCGGCGCGCGCGTCATCGCCACCGCCCACCCCGACATGGCCGACGAGCTGCGGCGGCTCGGCGCGGACGAGACCGTGGACTACGGGCCCGGCGCGGACGTCTCCGAACAGGTCCTCGCCGGGCACTCCGGCGTGGACGCGGTGATCGACGTCGTCGGCGGCCCGCAGGACGTCGAGCACCGCGCCGGCCTGCTGCGGCCCGGCGGCGCGTACGTCAGTTCGATCGGCGCGGTGAACCCCGACAAGATGGCCGCGCAGCAGCTCAGCGGCGTGAACGTCCACGCGGGCGGCTCCGGCGACCTGCTCCGCGTGATCGCCGAGATGATAGACGCCTCCCGGATTCGGGTAGCCGTGCATCGGGAGGTCTCCCTGGAGGAGGCCCCCGCCGCGCTCGCGGCCGGCAGGCTCGGCGGCGCGCGCGGCAAGACCGTGATCCGCATCTGACGGGGAGGCACCGGTGGAGGACATCGAGAAGCGCAAACGCGAGATCCAGGACCGCATCAAGGAGATCGACGAGACCCTGGAGACGCTGCAGGGCGAGCTGGGGACCAACGCCAGCGTCCCCGATCCGGGCGACTTCGCCGACGCCGGGCAGAACCTGCAGTCCCGCGCCGAGCGCGACAGCCAGGTCCAGACGCTGACGGAGGAGCGCGGTCGGCTGGACCGGGCGCTGGAAGGCTTCTGACCCCGGAACAAAGCGCGCGCCCGCCCGGTTGACGTCCGCGTCGAACCGGGAGGGAGCCCCATGAACACCTACGAGGAGTTCGCCCGCGCGACGGAGTTCTTCGACGCTGAGTTTCCAAGTCCCGGCCCACGGCCCTCGCCTGGCGGCTCGGGCCTCACCGGGCCTTGGCGAGCGCGGCATCGCTCCGCGATCTGGCCGGCGAAGCTCGCCTCCGGCATCGCTTCACCGGCCAGTTAACGCACTCGCGCTGTGGCTGAGGCACTTTGAGGCAGACCCTGGGTCATGCTGAGGCGGCGTGCCGTGGACCGGCGCGCACGAGCTGCTGGAGCGGCGGGGCCGGGCCGCCGATGCGGCCGTGTTCCGGCGGCTGGCCCGCGCGCTCGGCGCGGCCCCGGCGGAGCCGGTGGCGATGTCGGTGACGGCGGCCGACCTGGCGTGAGCGTGTTTCCCCGGGCCGTCCCGCGCGGCCCGGGGCCGCCATTCTTTAATCGCCGAATTGCGGCTCGAATTTCTCGGCGCGTCACATGTTCACAAGTCGGTGCCCGTTTCGGGCGTCCGTATTAACGGCGCGTTCAGGCAGGGGTGGCACCGGCGTCCCGCCCGGTGCCGAACGGTCATCTTCCCTAGTAAACAAATGGTGTAACGCGGGGGCGCACCGCCTCTTGGCCGGAAGCGGACAGGGGTGGCGTTGTCAAATGCGTGAGTGGATTAACGTTCACGTTAATCACATCGCAGGCAACGGAGCGGGTGCGCGTGATGGAACTTCGTCTTCTCGGCGAGCGGCTGGACGTCCGGGTGAACGGGACGGCCGCCCGGGTGGACGATCCCCGCGTCCGGCGGCTGCTGTGCGCCCTCGCGCTGTGCGACGGGAGCGCGCTGAGCGGCGCGGAGCTGGGCCGGCTCTTCGGCGCGGACGCGCCCGCCGTCGTCGCGGCCGCGCGCGCCGTGCTGGAACCCGCCGTCCTCTCCGGGGCGGACGGCGGCTGCCGCCTGGACGCGGACGGCGCGTACGTGGACGTCCGCGAGTTCCGCGCGCGGGCCCGGTGGGCGCGGGCGCTCGCGCACCGGCCCGTCGAGGGCTCCCCCGCCGGGCCGGGCGGCGCGGCGGCCGTGGTGTCGGCGTACCGGCGCGCGCTCGCGCTGTGGACGGGCCGTCCGCCCGGCGACGTCCCCGCCCCGGCGGGGGACCTGCTGCTGGCCGAGCTGCGCCGCGTCCGCGAGGAGATCGCCGGGGTGCTGCTGGCCGCCGGACGGCCCTGCGCCGTCATCGACGACGCGCGGCACTGGCTCGACCGCGACCCCGGCCACGAACGGATGCGGACGCTGCTGGAGACCGCCCTGGACCGGGCCGCCGGGTCGGCCCGCTCGCGGCCCGGCGGCGGTCCGGCGCTCGACGCGCGGCGGCCGTCGCCCGCGCGGATCTACGACCACTTCCTGGGCGGCAAGGACAACTACGCCGTGGACCGGGCCGCCGCCGCGGAGATCCGGGCGGCGGTCCCGGCCGCGCCGGGCGCCGCGCTGGCGAACCGGGCGTTCGTCGGGCGCGCCGTCCGGTACGCGGCGGGGGCGGGGGTCCGGCAGTTCCTCGACGTCGGCGCGGGGCTGCCGACGCGCGCGAACGTCCACGAGATCGCGCGCGCCGCGCTGCCCGGCGCGCGCGTCGTGTACGTCGACCGCGACCCCGTCGTGCTGAGCCACGGCCGGGCGCTGCTGGAGGACAGCGCGCACGTCGCCGTCGTCGAGGGCGACCTGCGCGACCCGGCCGGGCTGCTGCGGACGCCCCGGCTGCGCGAGCTGATCGACGTGCGGGAGCCCGTCGGGGTGCTGCTGTGCGCGGTGCTGCACTTCCTGCCCGACGAGGACGACCCGTACGGGCTCGTCGAGAAGCTGACGGCGGAGTTCCCCTCGGGCAGCCACCTCATCGTCACGCACGGCGCGGACGACGCCGACGGCGCCGCCGCCGCGCTGGCCGTCTACCGGCGGGCCGGGGTTCCGCTGCGGCCGCGCGCGTGCGCCGAGGTGGCCCGGTTCTTCGCCGGGTTCGACGTGCTGGACCCCGGCGTCGTGCGCGCCGCCGCGTGGCGGCCCGACCCGGGCGACCCCGCCGACGCGCCGGGGCTGCTGTGGGGCGCGGTCGGCCGCCGTCCGTGATTCCGGACACGCGAGATCCCTGAACCCGGCGCTCTGTGCTGTCATCACATCCCGTGGAATTTCGTGATCTTACTTTCGGAGATGTGGTCGGCTGATGGGCGAGTGGCGAGTCGAGGGGTTCACCGAGGTGCGCGAGCTGGGGCGCGGCGCGCAGGGGCGCGTCGTCCTCGCCCGGCACGACGACGCCGGGACGCCCGTCGCGATCAAGTACCTGACCGGTGCGTCCGCCGACCTCGACCGGCTGCGGGACGAGGCCGTGCTGCTCGGCCGCGTCGAGGACCCGCACGTCGCGCGGCTGTACCGGTTCGTCACCGGGCCGGACGGGGCGGCGATCGTCATGGAGGCGGTGGACGGCGTGCCGCTGCGGCGCGTCCTCGCCGAGCACGGGGCACTCGGGCCGGAGGCCGCGCTGGTCGTGCTGAAGGGGTCGCTGCTCGGGCTCGCGGCGGCGCACGCGGTCGGCGTCGTCCACCGGGACTACAAACCCGCGAACGTCGTCGTGCGCGGGGACGGGCTGAGCAAGCTCATCGACTTCGGGATCGCCGCGCCCGCCGGGGCGGACGGCGCGTCCGGGACGCCCGCGTACATGCCGCCCGAGCAGTGGGCGGGACGGCCCGCCGGGCCCGCCGCCGACGTTTACGCCGCGACGTGCGTGTTCTTCGAGTGCGTGACGGGGCGCAAGCCGTTCGCCGCGCCCGGGGCGGACGGGCTGCGCGCGGCGCACCTGACCGCGCCCATTCCCGTCGCGGACGCGCCGCCGGAGCTGGGGGAACTGCTGCTGGCGGGGATGGCCAAGGACCCGGCGCACCGGCCCGCGGGCGCGCTCGCGCTGCTCGCCGAGCTGGAACGCGTCGCGGGCGCGGGGTACGGGGCGGACTGGGAGGACCGGGGCGTGCGGCTGCTCGCGTCGGCGGCGGCCGCGCTCGCGGCGCTGTTCCCGCTCGCCGTGGCGGGGCTCGGCACCGCGCTCGGCGCGGGCGCGGGCGGCGCGGCGGGCGGTGGTGTCGCGGGGGCTGCGGGCGGTGCGGCGGGTGGGGGCGGTGCGGGGCTTCTCGCGGGGACCGGGGCGAAGGTCGCCGTCGCCGTCGTCGCGGCGGTCGCCGTCGCGGGGGGCGGCGCGGCCGCGTACACGGCGCGCGGGTCGGGCGGGCACGACGCGCCGCCCGCGAAGGGCGCGTCCCCGGCCGTCGCGCTCGCGGCGATGACGACGACCGAGCAGCACCTGGCCGTCAACGCCAAGTACGCGCGGGTGACCGGCCTCGCGGACGCGGGCGCGCAGGAGAAGGTCAACGCGGCGCTGCGCGCGCCGCTGGACTTCCACATCTCCTGGATGCGCCAGGCGAACAAGAGCATGCTCGTGCAGCCGGAGACGCGCGCGGAGTGCGGGACGGCGGCCGTCGACACGAGCGTCAAGCTGGGCCTGAGCGGGCCGCGCCTGGTGTCGGCGCTCTACACGTTCGACGGCCGGACGTGCGCGCCGTCCGACGGGACGCTGCCCGGCTGGGCCGTCAACGCGGACCTGAAGACCGGCCGCCCGCTGACGACGGCCGACATCCTCAAACCGTCCGCGCTGACGGACGCGGGGATCGCGGACCTGTTCCGCCGCCTGACGAGCACCGAGGAGGGCGTGTTCGGCCCGGACGGCTGCGCGGCGACGCGGCTGAAGCGCGCGGACTTCCTGCCCGGCCCGGCGAGCGGCGACGACCCGGCCGGGATTCCGGCGGCCGCGACGGTGTTCCTCGACCGCGACCACTTCGCCGTCAACTGGTCGGTGGAGGGCAGCGCGTGCATCCACGACGTGCTGACGGCCCCGTACGCGAAGGTCCGCGACCTGCTCAACCCGGACATCGCGGCCGCCCTGCCCGCCTGACGCCTCAGGCGACCAGCCACCACACCAGCGCCACGACCACCAGCAGCACGACGACCGCGAAGGCCGTACATCCGAGGACCAGATCCGACGTCGTGTACTCGGGCTCACCGGGCGCCCGCCCACGACCGGACGCGGCGCCGGGCGCCTCACCCTCCGACGACTCGCCACCCGACCGCCCCGCCCCGCCGCCACCCATCCCGGCCCGGCGGGCCGGGGCGTCGCCGCCGTCCGGCCCGGTCCGGCGGGTCGGGAAGTCGTCACCGCCCGGCCCGGTCCGCCGCGGCGGGGCGCTGTCGCGGCCCTGGGCCGACCGGCGGGTCGGGGCATCGGCGCGGCCTTGCGCGGTTCGGCGGGTCGGGGGGTCGCCGCCCGGCTCGGCGCGTTGGGTCGAGGGGTCGGTGCTGCCCGGCCCAGGCCGGTGCGGCGGGGCGTCGTCGCGGCGGTGGGTCGATCGGCGGGTCGGGGCGTCGGTGCCGCCTTGCGCGGTCCGGCGGGTGGGGGAATCGTCGCCGTCCGGCCCGGTCCGGTGGGTCGGCGGGTTGGTGCTGCCCGGCGCGGTCCGGTGCGGCGGGGCGTTGCCGTGGTCCTGGGTCGATCGGCGGGTCGGGGCGTCGGTGCTTTGCGTGGTTCGGCCCGGCGGGGTGTCAGTGCCGCCTCGCGCGGGCCGGTGCGGCGGGGCGGCGGGATTGTCCTGCGCGGATCGGCGGGGCGGGGCGGTGCGGGGGCGGGTCAGGGAGCGGGCGGCGTCGCGCAGCGGCGGGTGGTCGCGGGCGGCGGGGGACGCCAGGACGCCGTCGCGTTCGGCCGGGGTGAGCGCGGGGCGGCCGAACGCGGCCCGCAGCAGCCGCCGCAGCGCGGCCTCCTGCGCGGCCTGGTCGTCGGGGAAGCGCGCGGCGACCGCCGCCGCGAGGTAGCCGTGCGCCGGCAGCGCCGCCGACAGGCCGGGGTCGCCCGCGCGGGCCTCGACGGCGGCCAGCAGCCGGTCGGTGTCGGCCGCGTCGACGGGGTTGTGCGCGATCCAGCCCACGAGGTCGGCGGTGCGGACGCGGGCGAGCAGGCCGCCCCGCGCGTCCGCCGCGCCCGGCAGGTCCCCGAGCAGCAGCGCGAGCGCGGGATCGGGGACGGCGAGGCCGACCAGGACCATGAGCAGCTCGGGGTCCGGGTCGACGGCCCGGTCCACGACGTGCAGGACGTCCGCGCCGAGCAGCGCCGGGCCGTACGACAGGCGCAGCGCCGCGTCGTACAGCATCGTCCGCTGCAGCGCGGGCACGCTCGCCTGCACCCGCAGCAGGCCGCGGCTCTCCACGATCGCGCGGTGCCGCTCCCGCGCGGCCCGCCCGTGCCGCTCGTCCGCGAGCCGCCGCAACTCCGGCAGGACGGGCCCCAGCTCGTGCATCCGATGCCGGTCGAGCGCGTCCGCGCACGCGGCGAGCACTCCGGTGGCATCCCCCGCCTCGCCCGACTGCCCGCGCCCGCTCCCGCCCGCCCGCGCGCCCGCCGCCGCGCCCGCGGAGCCGCCCGACCGCCCGCCCGCCGGGTCGCCCGCCGGGCCGAGCGCGGGATCGCCTGTCGGGTCGCCTGTCTGGTAGCCCGCCGCGCCGGGCGCGGGCTCGTCCGCCCTCCGACCCGCCGCGCCGCGCGCCCGGCCGCGCCCGGCACCGCGAGCCCGGCCGCCTTCCGGGTCGCCCGCAGGCTCGTCCGCCCGGTCTCGCGCCGCGCCCGCCCGAGTACCCAGCGAGTCACCCGCCGCGCCGCCCGCCGACGCGCGCTCCGAACCGCCCACCGCGTCGCCCGCTCGACCGCGTCCACGGCCGCGAGTCCGCCCACCTTCCGGGTCGTCTGCGGGCTCGTCCGCCGGACGACCTGCCGCGTCGCGCGCTCGGTCGTATTCGGCGCTGCGCGTCCGGTCGCCTTCCGGGTCATCTGTGGGCTCGTCCGCCTGGCGACCCGCCGCGCCGCCCGCCCGGCCGCGCCCGGCACCGCGAGTCCACTCGCTTTCCGGGTCGTCTGCGGGCTCGTCCGCCCGGCGACCTGCCGCGTCGCGGGCCCGGCCGCGCCCGGCGCTGTGCGTCCGGTCGCCTTCTGGGCGGTCCGTGGGATCGTCGGCCCGGCCGCGTCCACCGCCCCGAATTCGCCTGCCTTCTGGGCCGTCTGCGGGATCGTCGGCCCGGCGGCCCGCCGCGTCGCGGGCCCGGCCGCGCCCGGCGTCGCGCGTCCGGTCGCTTCCCGGGGTGTCCGCATCGTCGGTCCGGTCGCGCGCTCGGTCGTGTCCGGCGTCGCGCGTGCGGGCGCTTGCCGGGCCGTTCGTCGCGCCGCGCGCGGGGTCGTTCGGACGGCCGCGTGCGGGGCGGTCTTCCGGGTCGTCGGCCGCGTTGGTCGGTGGGTTCTCCGGACGGCGTGCGGGGTCGAGCCGGGGGACGCCCGCCCGGTCGGTCGGGTCGTCGGTCGGATCGTTCGGTGGGGTGCTCGCCCGGTCGTCCGTGTGGTCGCGCGCGGGGGTGTCTGGGGGGCGGTGCGTTCGTTCGGGCCAGGGGTTGCGCGTGCGGTCGCCGGTCTGGTCGTTCGGGGGGTCTTGCTCGGGGTCGTCTGCTTGGCGGGGCGAGGGGAGGCGGAGACCGCGGGTCGTGTTGCTCGCCGTTCCGGGTGGGGTGGCGCCGCCTCGGGCCGCGTCTTCAGTGGGGCGGGGCGGTGTTTCGGGGCGGTGGCCGGGGAACGCGCGGGTCAGGCGGGTCAGGGCGTCGGGGGCGGCGTCCAGGAAGGGGAGCGGGTCGGCGCTGGTCGCGAGGGTGCGGATGACGCGGGGGAGGTTCGGGGCGCGGCGCAGGATCTCCAGGTACGCGTCGACCGCGTCGTCCAGGAAGGGGTCGGGCGGCGGGCCGGTCAGGGCGAGGGTGTGCGCGCCGGGGCGGCCGCCGCGGCTGAAGAACAGCCGGATGCGGTGGTCCGCGGTGGCGCTGGTCCACGTCGAGGCCGACAGCGCGGTGCGCATCCCGTAGGGGAGGAGCGCGACGACCGCGTCGAGGAACCGCAGCCGGGCGTCGAGCGGCAGGCCCGCGTCGGGGACGAGGCAGACGGGCCGGCCGGTGAGCAGCAGCGCGGCGGCCGTCATCGCCGGGGCGGTGATGTCGGCGGCGATCTCGGCGGCCGACAGTTCCGGCACGGACACCCGCAGCAGCGCGCCCCCGGCCGGGACGGAAACGGGCGGACCCGCGCTCAGCCCCGTCCGGCGGCCGGGCGCGGGACGAGGCGAGGGCTCGCGGCGGGACGCGGCGTCGAACCCGGCGTTCAGCGCGTCATGGAGCGCGGCGTACGAGACGGGCCGCGCCGCGAGCGCCGCGTACGGGACGCAGAACAGCCGAGTCCCCGGCTGCGGCCGCCCGTACCGGTCCTCCGCCGCCCACTCCTGCCGCGCGACGGTCAGGTACGCGCCGTCGCCCGACCCGGCGCGGGCGAGCGTGACCTGCGGCAGCGTCTCCAGCGTCCCGGGGTCGTAGCGCCCGGCGATCTCGGCGAAGTCGGCCGCGCCGAGCCGTCCGGCGCTGCACGCCAGGACCTCCTGCCGCTGGGTGGCGGGCGAGTGGCCGAACAGCGCCCACTCCGCGGCGACCGGGACCGCCGCGTCCTCGGGCGTCGGGCCGCCCAACGGGTCCTTCACGAACCGGCCCCCTCACGGGTCGCCACGGGTACTGAGAGCTTGCGGGTCCTGCGACGGCGGGCGCGGTCACCCGGTGACGAGCGCGAGCGCGAGGCCGAGGACCGCCCCGGTCGCCGCCGCCGCGCCGAGGACGAGCACGAGCATCCGGAACGCGGTGCTCTCGTACAGCCGTCCCGGATGTAAAGCGGGGTCCCCGGCGGCGGCCGGCGGCGCGTTCTGCCGGTCCCCGCTCTCCTCCCGGCGGCCGGACCGCCGCAGCCGGGGCAGCCGCAGCCCGCCCTGCTTGTCGCCGGTCGGCGGGTCGGGCGGCGGGGGCGGCGGCCAGGCGCCCATCTGCTGCGTGGGGGCGGGCGCGGGCGGGCGCGGCGGGGGCAGCTTCTTGTCGACGTCCTTGCCGAGCCCGGCACCGCGCAGCAGCCCGAGCAGGTACTCCTCGACGAGGACGTCCCACGCGTCCGGCTCCCCGCACAGCGCGAGCGCCGCGCCGAGCAGCGCGGGCGTCGCCAGGTCCCGCCGCGAGCCGACGACCTCGCGGAACTCGGCGCGGCCGAGCGGCCCCGACCCGTACGCGGCCCGCAGCAGCGCTGTCAGCCGCTTGCGCTGCTCGTCCGGCCGGTCCGGTTTGAGCCGCGCGACGACGGGCGCGAGGTAGCCGTGCGCCTGGAGCGCCTGGACGAGTTCGCCGTTGGGCTCGGACCCGCCGCGCCGGGCGAGCGCGTCGCACGCCGTCTCGGCCGTCACCGGGTCGGCGGTGCGCACGGCGACCTCGGTCAGGACGGCCTCCCCGAGCCCGCCGAGGACGCTGTTCAGCATCTTGTTCCCGAGCTTCCACCCCACGGTGAGCTGCACTTCGGCGGACGCGATGCCGCGCAGGTCGTACAGCGCGTACAGCAGCGGCTGGTGCAGCCCGCCCGCGGCCCGCTCGATCTGCGCGAGTTCGGCCGTGTCGACGTGCCGGAACGCGAGCTGGACCAGCAGCACGTACAGCGCCTGCGCGTCCTGCGCGCGGACGCCCCGCCGGGGCGTGAGCATCCGCCGCCGGTCGATGACCTCCCAGTGCGCGGCCGCGTCGGCGGCGGCCCGCGTCCCGCCGGCCGCGTACGACAGGCGGCGGACGGCGTCCTCCAGGTCGTCGGCGCGCCCGTCGAGCGCGTCCGCGCAGCGCGCCAGCAGGTCCGCGACGCTCTCCCCGCCGCCCGGCAGCGGCGGCGGGAGCTGCAGCGGCTCGCGGGCGCGGTTGAGCAGCAGCAGGACCTCGCGCCGGTCGGCGGGCCCGAACCCGAGCTGCCGCTTCTCCCCGGCCATCAGCTCCAGCAGTTCGAGCCGGGAGCGCCCGGCGACGAGGTCGATGTACCGCAGCGCCGCGTCCGCCTCGCGGGGGATGTCGGGCGGCTCGTTCCACACGACGGTGTGCGCGTTCTCGCGCTCGTGCCGCGCGAACGCGAGCCGGATCTGGTGCTCGGCGGTGCTGCTCGTCCACGTCGCGGCGGAGAACTTCGTGCGCATCCCGTACGGGAGGATCGCGGTGACGGCGTCGACGAACCGCAGCCGGTCCAGCAGCGGCACCGAGTCCGCGCCGACGACCTGCACGGGCCCGCCGGTGAGCAGCAGCGCCGCCGTCCGCACGACGACCCGGTCCATCCGGTCCGCGAGCGGCTGCGGGTCCGGCGGCGGCAGCTCGATCGCGGCGGGCCCGGCCGCCGGGAGCCGCAGCGCGTCGCACGCCCGGTACAGCGCCTCGTACGACACCGCGCGCTCCGCGAGCAGCGCGTAGGGGACGCAGTACAGCCGCGTCACCACGACGTCGCGGCCGACCGCGTCGTGCTCCTCGGACTCCTCCTCGATCGACAGCGTCAGGTGCGCGTTGTCGCCGGACGCGGCGCGCGCGACCGTCACCTGCGGCAGCCGCTCGGGCGTCCCCGGCGAGAACCGCTGGTTCATCGCGGAGAAGTCGTCGCGCTTGAAGACGTCCCCGCCGCACTTCAGCACCTCGTAGGCGCGGCCGCCGGGCCGCTTGCCGATCAGCGCCCACTGGACGGGCGCCGCCGCGCGGCTCACCGGCCCGTCCCGGCGGCGCGGGCGGCCGGGGCGGCGCGGTGCGCGGCGGCCAGGCTGCGGCCGAGCCACAGCAGCGGCTCGACGACGTTGATCGGGTGGATCGTGCCGCGCACCCGGACCGCCTTGGACGACTCGGCCTCCGGCAGCAGGTTCTGGTAGTCGTCGCGGTCGAACCGGCCGACGCGCGGGTCCACGTAGAAGCCCACCGCCGACGTCACGAAGAACCGGACCCGCTCCGGCCGGAAGTACTGGATGAGCGTGTTGTGGACGAGTTCGGCGTTGCCCGTCGCCGACACCCCGCACAGCGCGCGGAACAGGTCGCGCGCGTCTTCCTCCTCGACCTTGGGGAAGCCCAGCGGGTCGTCGGGGTCGACGGTGACGAGCCGGAGCTTCTCGGCGGTCTCCATGACGCGGATCTCGTCGAACTTGGTGATGCACACCGCGACGTGGTGCGGCAGCATGCCGTCCGCGAACTCCGGCGACTCCAGCATGCGGTTGGCGAGCTGCGACAGGACGCCGTGCAGGTAGTCGAACGCGTCCCCGTCCTCGAACTCGCGGACCGGGTCGAACAGGAACACGATCCCGCGGCTGTTCACCAGGTTGTCCACCAGCTCGCCGTGGACGCCCGCGTACCCGGAGTGCTCCTGGTCGAACAGCTCGCCGGACGGGTCGAGCAGGTCCAGCCCGATCCGGACGTCCTGCGGCGGCCGGCGGCGCAGCGCGAACCGCTTCGCCCGCTCCGCCGCCCCGACCAGGTACCACCGGTACCGCTCGATGCCGCGCGTCGCCGCCGGGAAGTGGCCCTGCGTCGCCAGCGACCCGGTCAGCCGGATCAGCGCGTCCGTGGACGGGCCGTTCGCGCCGACGACCTTCCAGCCGTCCTGCCGCCGGTTCAGCGCGATGTGCAGCGCCGCGAGGAACGTGGTCTTGCCGCTGCCCGGCGGCCCCCACATCGCGATGTTGTGCTCGGGCCGCGCCGGGGGCAGGCCGCGTTCCGGTTCCATGTGCGGGTCTCCTTCGATGGGCCGGGACCGCCTCAGGGCGTCCCGATGGGGAACGGAAGGCGCTGCGCGGCGGCGGGCGCCAGGCCCAGCGACGCGGCCAGCCGCCGCGCGTCCACGGCCGCGAGCGGGGCGGGGGCGTCGCGGCCGAGCTGCCGCCAGACGTCGTCGGCCTCCTCGGGCCGGTCGTGGATCGCGCCGAACGCGATCCCGGGGTAGGTCCGCAGCGTCCCGAGCGCGCGCGCCCAGTCGTTGCGGGCGGGGCACGGCAGGATCTCCGACGGGTGGACGCGCGGCGGGAACGGCGGCCGCGCGCCGAGCGCGAGCACCGCCGTGCGGACGTCCCGGCCGGGCGGCCCGAGCCGCCGCGCGACCTCGGTGAGCGCGCACTCCAGCGCGGCCGCGCGCGGGTAGCCGCGCGGCGGCGGGTCGCTGTGCGCGGCGGCGTCCAGCGCCTCCAGCGCCCGCGCCGCGCCGCCCTCCCAGATCCGGACGGCGACGGGCTCGTCGGGCGCGCGCCGCTCGAACGCGTGCGGGCCGTAGGTGAGGACGGACACCCGCAGCCGGTCGCGCAGGTCGTCGGCGGCGCTGGCGACGACCTGCTCGGCGCGGGCGAGGCGGTCGGCGTCGCGCTCGTCGCCGTCGCCCTGCTCGACGGCGACGACGAGGTGCGCGGCGGTGACGCGCGGCGGCATCCGGTCGGGGACGGACGCGACGAGCGCCTCCCACTCCCGCTCGTCGGGGACGACGGCAGCGTCGGCGTCGGGCAGCCGGAACCGGACCCGGCCGGGCCCGCGCAGCTCGGCGTCCAGGGTGTACCGGCCGGGCGCGAGCCGCACCGCGTCCTTCTTGACGAGGGAGTACCGCCGCTCCTTGCCGGACGCGACGACGGCGAGGACGGTGCCGTGCTCGTCGGCGACCTCCACGTCCACCGCGAGCGGGTTGGAGTCGCCGCGCCGCGCGCCGACCGGGAAGAGCTGCCGCGTGCCGAGGCCGAGCCGCCCCTCGGGGGTGGGGTTGAGCGTCACCAGGTCGTACCAGCGGGTCAGCGGCGTGTGGGCGATGACGTCGCGGAGCAGTTCGCCGAGCCGCACGTCGCTGCTGACGGCGACGGCGTGCGGGTGGGCGGCGCGCAGCGCGTCGAGGGCGGCGGCGCCGCGCGCGCCCTCGGGGAAGGTGTTGACGAGCAGCAGCCCGGTGGGCCGGGGCGTCCGGACGGCGCGCAGCAGCGCGTCATCGGTGGCCAGTTCGTCCCACGGGATGACGGGCCGGGACCGGCCGCGCGGGGTGTCGGCGGCGTCGCGGTGCAGGTCCCAGCGGACGAGCCCCTCGGCGGCGAGGTCGGCGACGAGCAGCGGACGCTCCCCGCTCAGGTCCGCGATGGCGGCGGCCGCGGCCTTGCGGACCTCGTCGGGTTCGATCAACGACGGTCGTCCTCCCTTGACGCGGGTGATTTCCGAACGCGCGAAAGCCTGACCGTCCGCACGGTCCACCAGTTACCGAATTATCCTCCGGGGGTCTGTGGCGGATGACACACAATGGCCGGACATGGCCATCCCTATCGTCCCGGTCAGCGCGGCCCCTCGGCGGTGCTCGGGGCGCGTCTAGGGTGGAACCGGCCGCGCGGCCCCTGTTTCCTGGAGGGGAATGGATGAAGGGCTTCCTGATCAACCTTTCCGGGGCCAGACCGGAGATCCTCGACAAGTGCCCGACCGAGCGCGGGAAATTCGAGGGCATCGGCGGCGCCGTGCTCATCACCAGCTCGCTCGCGGCCCTGTCGATGTGGTTCGCGCTGACGACGGCGGTCGGGCTGAACGCCGTGGTCTCGGTGGTGCCCGCGGCGGCGTGGGGTCTGGCGATCATGAGCCTGGACCGCTGGCTGGTGACGTCGATCCCCGCGGACGGGGCGCGGCGGTGGCGGCTCGCGGTCCCGCGCATTCTCCTGGCGCTGCTGCTGGGGTTCGTCGTCTCGACGCCGCTGGTGCTCCAGATCTTCAAGTCCGAGATCGACGCGCAGATCACCGAGATCAAGCAGCACCGCGCGGACGACTTCCAGGCCCGCCAGCGGGACGGGGAGATCGGCAAGCAGGTCGTGTCGCTGCGCGGGCAGGTCGCCGCGCGGCAGAAGGTGGTCGACAGCAACGGGGACGTCCCGGTCGATCCGGCGACCGATCCGAAGGTCAAGGCCCTCACCGCCGAACGGGACAAACAGCAGCAGGAAACCACGAAGCTCTATAAAGAATGGCAGTGCCAGCTCTACGGCGGCGCGAACTGCCCGCGCAAGGGCGACGGCCCGCTCGCGCAGGCCAGTAAGAAGGCGTACGACGAGGCGCAGGGCCGCGTCAACGATCTCAACGCGCAGATCGACGCGCGCAAGAAGCAGCTCTCGTCCGACGACGAGCAGTCCAAGCGGGCGCGCGTCGACCAGGCCAAGCAGGACCTGCCGAAACTCCAGGAGCAACTGGACGCGGCCGTCCGGCGGCAGGCCGACCTGCAGCGCGCGTTCGACGCCGAGAACAAGGCGGACGGCGGCCTGCTCATCCGCCTTCAGGCGCTCGACCAGGCGTCCGGCAAGGACCTCACGCTGAACGGCGCGCGGCTGCTGCTGTTCCTGCTGTTCCTCG
The DNA here is from genome assembly GCF_000381885.1 of Actinomadura atramentaria DSM 43919. Lineage (GTDB taxonomy): Bacteria > Actinomycetota > Actinomycetes > Streptosporangiales > Streptosporangiaceae > Spirillospora > Spirillospora atramentaria. Next base: position 322,522 of record NZ_KB907208.1, read on the forward strand.
TCATCGAGTGCCTGCCGGTGTCGGTGAAGCTGATGCAGAAGCCGGGGAACTACGAGCGCGTCCTCGCGCTGGCGGCGCGGCGCGAGTACCAGGACGCGCGGGACAGCCTCAGCCCCGTCCCGACCGCGCACGGCGGGCACGCCGCGTCGTCGGTGCGCGACATCTGGACGCGCGACCGCGACGCGCCCGATCCCGCCGCGCCCGCCGCCGACGCCGAGAAGGCCGCGGCCGAGCCCGAGCGGCCGACGCGCGTCCAGGAGCCGTGGGACGAGACCGACCCGGCCGGGCCGCGCGGTTTCGACGTGCCGCGGCCCGCGCCGCCCGCCCGGCCCGCGGAGCGGATGAACGGCACCGCGACGCGGTACGACAGCGCGCCGCCCGCCGAGGAGCCGATCTCGCCCGACGACACGGCGCTGCGCGCGATGGACGCGGGCCGCGCCGACCGCGACGACGACCTGTCCGGCGACTCGGGCGGCATCGAGCTGTACCCCGACAACGACCCGTACTGAGCCGCCCGTGGTGGAACGCGTGGGACGCGATCGGCTGCTCAACGGCCGGTACCGGCTGCTGGACCGGCTCGGCACCGGCGGGATGGGCAGCGTGTGGTCGGCCGAGGACACCGTCCTCGGCCGGACCGTCGCGCTCAAGGAGCTGACGCACCACCTGTCGGGGCCGGACCTCGCCGAGCGGCGCGCGCGGGCGCTCCGCGAGGCGCGCGCGCTCGCCCAGGCGGAGGACCCGGCGATCGTCCAGATCTACGACGTGTTCGTCGAGCGGGACGATCCGTGGCTGGTGATGCGTTACCTTTCCGGGCCTTCGCTGGCCGATCTCGTCGCGCAGGAGCCGCAGGACGAGTACAGCGTCGCCCGCATCGGGCTGCGCGTGCTGCGCGCGCTGACCGCCGCGCACGGGGCCGGGGTGCTGCACCGCGACGTCAAGCCCGCGAACATCCTGCTCGACGGGGCCGGGCTCGCGTACCTGGTCGACTTCGGCATCGCGCACATCAGCGGCGCGACGGCGCTGACGGCCGCGAACACCGTCCTCGGCACGTTGGAGTACATGGCGCCCGAACGCATCCGGGGCGAGGCGGTCGGGCCGCCGTCCGACCTGTGGTCGCTCGGGGTCACGCTGTTCTACGCGCTGGAGGGGCGGTCGCCGTTCCGGCCGGGCGGGGAGGACGCCGCCGCGACGATCTGGGCGATCATGAGCGGGCCGGTGCCGCGCCCGGCCCGGCCGGGGCCGCTCGCGGACGCCGTCGCGGGGCTGCTGGAACGCGACCCGGACGCGCGGCTGCGCGCACCGGAACTGGACGCGGCACTCCGCGCGGCCCTCACGGCACGCCCCCGCACCCTCCCCGACCACGGACGGCCGGACCGGCGCGGGCCCGGATACCGGCCGCCTGACCCTTACGCGCCTGATCCCTACGCGCCCGACCCGTACGCGCAGGACGCCTACGCGCCGGACCGGCGCGCGCCCGACCGCGCCTCCGACCGCCCGGCCGACCGCCGCGCGCCCGCGGACCGGACGCCGGACCGCCGCGCGCCGGACCGTGCGTCTGATCGTGCTTCGGGCCACCCGTCCGACCGCGCCTCCGACCGCCCGGCCGATCGCGCCCCCGGCCCGGCGTCCGACCGTCCCTCGGCGCGCGACCGTCGTTCGTCCGACGACCGCGCGGCCGGGCGCGCGCCGCGCCGGGGGCTGTCGGCGCGCGATCCGGGCGGGCGCGACGAACCCACGCGCGCCGCGCCGGCGCCCCGCGTCCCCGGCCCGTCGCCCGACGCGGGCCGGATCGCGCGGGCCGTGCGGGGCCTGCCGCCCGCCGACGCCGCCGCCGAGCTGCGCCGCCGCCCGCCCGCCGTCGTCCGGGACGTCCTCGCGGGGCTCGGCCCGGCCGCCGGTCCCGTCCTGCTCGCGCTGCCCGGCGAGACCGCCGCGCAGGTCCTGGCCGTGTCGGGCCCCCGGACGGCGGCCGTCCTCCTGGACGCGATGGCACCCTGGCCGGACCGCGCCGCCCACGTCGTCCGGATGCTGTCCACGACGCACACCGCCCGCGCGTTCGGCTACCTGAGCGAGGCCGGGGCGGGCGCGCTCGCCGCCGCGATGCCGCCCCGCGACGCCGCCCGCGTCCTCGGCGGGACGGACCTGCGCGCGGCGGCGGCCGTCCTCGGCGCGCTCCCGGTCCCCGCCGCCGCGCGGATCGTGGACGCGATGGCGGTGCGGCAGGCGTGCGCGGTGCTCGGCTACGTCCCGTCCGACACGGTCGCGGCGATCGTGCGGGCGTCGGCGGGCGGGCGCGGCGACCGGCTGCTGGCCGGGCTGAGCGGCCCCGTCCGCACCCAGGTGCTGCGCCACCTCTGACGCGGGGTACGTACCCGGACGAGGACGACACCGAGGGGGCGCGCATGCGGGCGTGGGAGGTCGTGGAGCCGGGGCCGATCGAGGACGGGCCGCTGCGGCTCGTCGAGCGGCCGGCGCCCGAGCCGGGGCCGGGCGAGCTGCTGGTGCGCGTGCGGGCGTGCGGCGTGTGCCGCACGGACCTGCACGTCGCGGAGGGCGACCTGCCCGTTCGCAAACCGCGCGTGACGCCGGGCCACGAGGTCGTGGGCGAGGTCGCGGGGCTCGGCCCGGGCGCGGCCGGGTTCGCGGAAGGCGACCGCGTGGGCGTCGCGTGGCTCCGGCACACCGACGGGACCTGCCGGTACTGCCGCCGGGGCGCGGAGAACCTGTGCCCGGCGTCGCGGTACACCGGCTGGGACGCGGACGGCGGGTACGCCGAGTACACGACCGTCCCGGCGGCGTTCGCCTACCGGCTGCCCGCGGAGATCGGCGACGTCGCGCTCGCGCCGCTGCTGTGCGCGGGCATCATCGGGCACCACGCGCTGCGCCGCGCGTCACTGCCGCCGGGCGGGCGGCTCGGCCTGTACGGCTTCGGCGGCAGCGCCCACCTGTGCGCGCAGGTCGCGCTGGCCGAGGGCGCGACGGTCCACGTCCTCACGCGCGGCGACGCGGCGCGGGAACTCGCCCTCTCGCTCGGCGCCGCGTCGGCCCGCGACGCCTACGACGCCCCGCCGGAGCCGCTGGACGCGGCGATCCTCTTCGCGCCCGCCGGCGAACTCGTCCCGGTCGCCCTCCAGGCCCTCGACCGCGGCGGCGTCCTGGCCGTCGCGGGTATCCACCTGAGCGACGTCCCGCCGCTGAACTACGAACGCGACCTCTTCTACGAGCGCGAACTGCGCACGGTCACGTCGAACACCCGCGAGGACGGCCGCGAGTTCCTGGCCCTCGCCGCCCGCCACGACGTCCGCGCCACGACCCGCACGTACCCCCTCGAATCCGCCCAAGAAGCCCTTCAGGACCTCAAGGCGGGCCGCTTCCCCGGCGCCGCCGTCCTCACCACGGACTGACGACGGCCGCGTCCTGCGGGGTCAGGGGTCCTCGGTGACGCCGTTGAGCTTGTCGGGGTTGAGGACCGTGTAGACGCCCGCGACCGTCGAGCCGTCCTCGCTCAGGTCCAGCACCATGACCGCGAACGGCGCGTCGTGGTCGAACAGCACCGCCGAGGGGTCGCCGTTGACGGTGCGGTACCGGACGTCCACGTCCTCGGCGACGCGCCGCGCGGCGACGCCCGCGATGACCCGCGCGACGTTCCCGCGCCCCCGCACCGGCCGCAGCGCCGACCGCGCCTTGCCGCCGCCGTCCGACCACAGCACGACGTCCGGCGCGAGCAGTTCCAGCAGCGCCGCCAGGTCCCCGCCGAGCGCCGCCGCGATGAACCGCTCGGTCACCCGCCGCTGGAGCCGCCGGTCCGTCGAGTACCGGGGCCGCCGCGCCCGGACGTGCTCGCGCGCCCGGTGCGCGAGCTGCCGCACCGCCGACGGGGACCGCTCCAGGATCTCCGCGATCTCCGCGTGCGCGTAGCCGAACACCTCGTTGAGGACGAACACAGCCCGCTCCAGCGGCGTCAGCGTCTCCAGCACCACCAGCAGCGCCATCGACACCGCCTCGACGCGCTCGGCGGTGTCGTCCCCGGTGACGACCGGCTCCGGCAGCCACGGCCCGACATAGGTCTCCCGCCGCCGGTGGACGCTCGACTGCCGCGCCAGCGCCGTGTTCACCGCGACCCGCACCAGGTACGCGCGCGGGTTCCCGATCTCCGCCGCGCCGGGCGCGGAGCACCGCGCCGCCCACGCCAGCCACGCGTCCTGCAGCACGTCCTCGGTGTCGGCGACGCTGCCGAGCAGGTTGTAGACGACCGAGAACAGCAGCTCGCGGTGCGCGGCGAACGCCTCGACGGCGGTGTCGTCGACGGTCATGGGCGCCTCCCTGGGGTCGTGCCTCGCTGACAAGAGGGGCGGCGCGCCCCGGAATGTGACATCGGAAGCCGCGAATGTGACGTGTCCCTCAACGTGTCACGTTCCCGGCCGCGCGTCCCCTCTCCATTGGCGTCACGGGTCCACCGGCCCGTGCTCCGCGAACCGATGAGGACAACCCGCATGATCGACACCTCGATGATGTACGCCGTCCACGACGCCTTCCAGCGGGACGCCGACCGCCTCGCCGCCCTGGCCCGGCGCGAGCCGCGCTCGGCCCGCGCGGTCTGGCCGCGCCTCACCCGCTTCCTGCACATCCACCACACCGCCGAGGACACGCATCTGTGGCCGATCCTGCGCGACCGTGTCGCGGGCGGCCCCGGCGCAACCGTCCTGGACCGGATGGAGGCCGAGCACGCCGGGCTCACCGTCCTGCTCGGCGCGGCGGCCGGCGCGCTCGCCGCCGCCGAACCCCCGCCCGACCTGGCCGAGCACGCCGACCGGCTCGCCGCCGCCCTCACCGACCACTGCGACCACGAGGAGGAGCAGGCGCTCCCGCTCGTCCAGGAGCATCTGACGCCCGGCGAGTGGCGCGCGTTCGGCGATGAGCAGCGGCGGCGGCTCGGCGCGGGCATCGCGACGTTCCTGCCGTGGGTCCTCGACGGCGCGGACGCCCCGACGCGCCGGGCCGTCCTCGGCACGCTCCCGCCGCCCGCCCGCGTCCTGTACCGCGCGGTGCTGCGGCCGTCCTACGCCGCCCGGGAGGCCGTCCGATGAACCCGTCGTTCCTCGCCACCGGACGCGGGAAGCTCACCCTCGCCCTGCTGTGCGTCATCGCGTTCCTCGACTTCATCGACGCCTCGATCGTCAACGTCGCGCTGCCCGCCATGCGCGCCGACCTGCACTTCTCCGTCCAGAGCCTGCAATGGGTGCCGAGCGGCTACCTGCTCGCCTACGGCGGGTTCATGCTGCTCGGCGGGCGGCTGGCCGACCTGCTCGGCCGCCGCCGCGTCCTGGTCGCCGGGACGGTCCTGTTCGCCGCGTCGTCGCTGGCCGGGGGCCTCGCCGGCAGCGCGGGCGTCCTCGTCGGCGCGCGGCTCGCGCAGGGCGTCGGCGCGGCGCTGATGCTGCCCGCCGCGCTGTCCATCCTCACCACCGCGTTCCGCGAGGGCTCCGACCGGGACCGCGCGCTCGGCGTGTGGGGCGGCGTCGCCGGGCTCGCGTCCGCCGCCGGGGTGCTGCTCGGCGGGCTGCTCACCGACGGGCCCGGCTGGCGGTGGGTGATGCTGGTGAATCCGCCGGTCAGCGTCCTGGCGCTGGTCGGCGTGTTCGCGCTCGTCGAGCGGGACGGCCCGGCGCGGCGGCCGCAGGGCTTCGACGCGCTCGGCTCCGCGCTCGTGACGGGCGGGATGCTGCTGCTCGTCTACACGCTGGTCAAGGCCCCGGACGTCGGCTGGTCCGCGACCCGCACCATTGCCGGGCTCGGCGGCTCGCTGGCGCTGCTCGCCCTGTTCGCCGTGAACGAGTCGCTGGTCCGCGCGCCGCTGCTGCCGCTGTCGCTGTTCCGGATCAGGGGGCTCGCGGCGGCGGACGTCACCCAGCTCGTCACGCTCGCCGGATTCGGGTCGATGTTCTTCTTCCTCAGCCTCTACATGGAGAACGTCCTCGGCTACACGCCCATGCAGACCGGGTCGGCGTACCTGCCGCTGTGCGTGGGCGGCGGGATCTCCGCCGGGATCTCCTCGCGGCTCATCTCCCGCGTCGGGACGCGGCCGCTGATCATCGGCGGGCTCGTCGTCGCGGCGGCCGGGCTGTTCTGGCTCTCCCGGATTCCGGCGGACGGGACGTACGTCCGCGACCTGCTCCCCGGCACCGTCGTCGCGTCGCTCGGGCTCGGCGCGGTGTTCGTCGCCGTGACGTCCGCCGCGAACGCGGGCGTGCCCGCCGAGCGGGCCGGGCTCGCGGCGGCGCTGCTCAACGCGTCCCAGCAGCTCGGCGGCGCGCTCGGGCTGGCGATCTTCTCGGCGCTCGCGACGGCTCGCACCGGCGACCTGTTCGCCCGGCACGCGCCCGCGCCCGAGGCGCTGACCGGCGGATTCCAGCGCGCCCTGCTGGCCTGCTGCCTGGCGCTCGTCGCGGCGGCCGTCGTCGCCCTGTGGACGAGCAACACCCGCAGCTCCGCCGAGGCCCCCGCCCCCGAGGCGGCCCCGGAACCCGTCGCCTGACCGCCCGCGCGGGCGGCCCCGCGCCGGGGCCGCCCGCGCGCATCATTGAAGCCCGCCCCCGGCGGGAAGGGCCTCTGACATGCGCATCAACGATCTGAGCCCGCAGCAGCAGAAGCTCTACACCGCCGTCGTCGAACTGGAGGCCGAGGGCCGCCCCGGCTTCGTCCAGGACGTCGCCGCGCGCGCCGGAATGGACGCCGACGCGGCCCGCCCGATCCTGCGCACCCTCCTGGACGGCGCGGAACTCGTCCACGAGGTCCCCTCCGACCCCGACATGGGCCCCGAATACCGAACCCAACAACGCGGCTGACCACGCCCGCGCAGGTCAGGTGCCGAGCAGTGTCGCTATCGCCTCGGCCGACGCGGGGTGCGTCGTCAGGAGGGGGAGCGCCGTGGACGCGGGCGGGGTCGTCGCCACGCCCAGGAGCGCCGCCACCGCGTCCGCCGTCGCGGGATGCTCCGACAACAGGCCCGCCGCAGGTCCCGAGACGGCGACCGGCGCGGCCGCCGGGCGGCGTTCCCAGGGCGGCGTCCACGCGTCCAGCGCCGGAAGGCCCGCCGGGAACGTCCGGCCCGCCTCGCGCACCAGCACCGGCACCAGGTCCGCCGCCTGGTCCCGCAGCGTCGTGATCAGCACGGGCAGCCACGGCAGCAGCACGTCGTCGGGCAGCCGCCCGAACGCCTTGGAGATCACCTCCACCACGACCGGCGCGAGCGCGGGCGCGGCCTCCAGCGCCTGCACGAACCCGCTCAGGTACTGCGGGAACACCGGCACGGTCAGCGGGTTGTCCAGCAGCGCGTCGCACCGCGCCCGCAGCTCGTCCCGCGACAGCAGCCCCACCTGGTACCGCGCGACCCACTGCAGCGCGACCTTGGCGGGCGCCTCGGGATGCGACTGCCGGACGGCCAGTTCGAGCTGCGCCCGGTCGCAGCCGAGCGACAGCGCCAGCCCCTCCATCCCGAACAGGAACCCGAGCATCGCCGCGACCTGCCGGACCCCGGTGTCCTCGTCGGCGAACGCGGTCGGCAGCAGCGTGCAGTACTGCGCGTACCCGGTCGTGACGAACCGCTCGCACCACGGCGGCAGCGCGGGCTCGGTCGCGCGGAAGTGCGCGAGCAGCCGCCGGGCGCGGCGCAGGACGTCCGGCGCGTCGTCCACGGTGCGCTCGGCGGCGAGCAGGTCCGTCCCGCGCGCGCCCAGCTCGTCGGCGAACCGGCGGCCCTTGAGGTACAGCAGCGCGTCCTCGACGGCCGCCAGCGCCGTCGCGGCCGTCGCCCCGGGCGCGTGGACGGACCGCCGCAGCCGCCCCTCCAGCACCTGCTCGACCGTCACGCCCTCGTACCCCAGCTCCACGAGCGCCCGCTGGTTGCGGCCGATCGCCAGGTCCCAGCTCTCCTGCACCGGCTCCTCGCCGAGCCGCCGCGCGCCCATGATCGGCCGCACCGCGTCGCCCGGCAGCAGCCGCCGCAGCATCCACAGCAGGTCCGAGCACGGCCGCAGATCAGGGTCGGCGTTGAGGTCGAGCAGGGCGCGCTGGATCGTCCGGGCCTTCAGATCGAGGCCGAGCGGTTCCAGCCGGTCCAGGACGTCCCGGGCCAGCGGCGGCAGCGCGGCGTATCCGACCTGCCCGATCCGGTCGCCGCCGAGCAGGATCTCGCAGAGCCGCCGCACGTCGCGGCGGCCCGGCACGACGTCCTTCTCGATGCAGGTGACGGCCGCGTCCTGGAAGTCGTACGGCGTCGGCCGCGCCCGGTCCCGCATCCCGGCGAGCAGGATCGACGTCTCGAACACCGCGATGGCGTCGGCGGTGCTCGCCGGGTACCCGTTGCGGCGGGCCAGCCGGACGATGTCGACGCTCCAGCCGAGCAGTTCCGCCTCGTCCAGCCCGTCCAGCGCGGGAGGCCGCTCCAGGAACGCGGTCAGCCGGTCCGCGACGGGCGCGGCCGGCGCGGGTTTCGCGCGCGCGGTGTCCGGCGACCCGTCCAGCCGGAACGGCTTGACGCGCGCCCGCCGCAGCGCCTTCTGCCACGTCGCGGCGGCGATCGACACCGAGCCCGGCGCGAGCCCGAACTGCGCCTCGATCGCCGAGTGGCTCGACGGGATCAGCCCGTACAGCCACCGCGTCCCCGTGCGCGGCGACACCTCGAACGCGGCCGTCGAACCGCTCCCGAACTGCTCGACGCGGCTCGCCGCGTGGTACGCCCCGCACACGTACAGGCAGTCGCCCGGGTCGGTGCCGGACGCGGCCAGGTGCTCGCGCATCCGCGTCCACATGTACCGCTCGCGGTCCTCGTTGCGGCGGCCGTCGTCGCCGTCCGGCCGCAGCCGCCGGAACAGGCTGCCGATCATGACCATGACCTGCCGGTACGTCGTGTAGTCCGCGCCCGACAGCGGCTGCTCGACGTACTGGTCCCACCACTCGGACCAGTGCCGCACCCGCCCGTGCCGCAGCAGGTGCTCCTCCAGTTCGGCGAACCCGGGCCGCAGGTCGCCGATCTCGACGCCGACCGCGTCGCCGTGCAGCCCGGCCTCGTCCGCCGACGATTCGGCGGGCTCGCGCGGCGTCCACTGGAACACGTGGTCCGCCGACCGGTCCACCGGGACCAGCTCCACGCCCGGCGTCTCCAGCGCGTACGCGATGGCCTGGTACTCCGCCGAAGCCTCGGTGATCGGCGCGACGACGCTCAGCGGCCCCCAGTCCGCCGGATGCCCGTCCAGCTCGGACGCGAAAGCCTGCAACGCCACCGGCAGCTTGCAGTGCCGCAGTTCCTCCAGCAGCGGCGCGAGGTCCTCGCACAGCTCCAGGTAGACGACCTTCGGCCGCTTCTCCCGCAGCCGCCGCGCCATCGCCAGCGCGGACGCGGGGGAGTGGTGGCAGACCGGGAAGACCTCCAGTTCCTCCGCGAGCGCCCGGTCGACGTCGTCCACCATGCCCGCGAGGATCTCCGGCACCGCCCCGCCCGCGACGGCCCCGGCGGCGTCGAGCAGCCGTTCCCGGAGCGCGGCGAACGGGCTCACGACAGCGTCCCGAGCGCGTCCCGGCCGCCCTCCAGGAACTCCTGCCACGGCGCGTCGTCCTTCCCGCGCGGCTCCACGACGCCGTGCCAGAACTTGTTCATGATCGCCAGGTCCTCGGGCGCGCGCCGCACCAGCGACCCGACCAGCGACCCGCCGAGCGTCCGCGCCGTCAGCGCGCCGTCGCCGAAGAACCGGCTGTGCAGGATCGCGTCCTCCAGCACGCCGATCTGCTCGGCCGTGGACAGCGCCGACTCCAGCTTGTCGTCGTCGCCCGTCGCGGCGGCGGACGCGGCCCGCAGGTCGGCGAAGCTCTCCAGCAGGATGTCCAGCAGGCTCGGCGGCAGCTCCACCTCGATGCGGTGCCGCCGCAGCAGCTCCGCCGTCCGGAACCGGACGATCTCCGCCTCGCTCTTCTTGCTCGTCACCACCGGGATGCGCACGAAGTTGAACCGCCGCTTCAGCGCCGACGACAGGTCGTTGACGCCCCGGTCGCGGCTGTTGGCCGTCGCGATGATCGAGAAGCCCGGCTTGGCGAAGACGATGTTGTCGTCGTCCAGTTCGGGGATGGACACGTACTTCTCTGACAGGATCGAGATCAGCGCGTCCTGGACGTCGCTGGTGGAGCGCGTCAGCTCCTCGAACCGGCCGATCACGCCGCGCTCCATCGCCGTCATGATCGGGGACGGGATCATCGACTCCCGCGACTGCCCTTTGGCGATCACCATCGAGACGTTCCACGAGTACTTGACGTGGTCCTCGGTGGTCCCGGCCGTCCCCTGGACGACCAGCGTCGAGTTCCCCGAGATCGCCGCCGACAGCAGCTCGGCCAGCCAGCTCTTCCCGGTGCCGGGGTCGCCGATGAGCAGCAGGCCCCGGTCGGACGCGAGCGTGACGATGCTCCGCTCCACGAAACTGCGGTCGCCGAACCACTTCTGCGGGATCTCCCGGTCCAGCCCGTCGGCCCGCTCGGACCCGAGCACGAAGATCCGCACCATGCGCGGGCTGAGCCGCCACGAGAACGGGCGGGGCGCGTCGTCGACCGACTCCAGGTACGCCAGTTCCTCGGCGTACTTGACCTCGGCGGGGGCGCGCAGCATCTCGTCGGTCATCGCAGTGTCTCCTTAGCCGAGGAAGTTCTTGAGTTCGGTCACGAGTTTGTTGATGTGCCCCGAGATCAGGGGCGTGCCGAGCGCCTTGAAGCGCTGGCGGAACCAGGGGTTGACCTCCTGGCGGCCCGAGCTGTTCACCGACCCGACCGGGATGAACCGGACGCCGGAGCGGTGGACGGCCTCGATGCCCTCGAACAGCGGCTGGGACCTGTCGAACTCGTAGAAGTCCGAGATCCACACCAGGACGGTGTTCTTCGGGTCCGCGATCTTCGGCCGGGCCATCGCCATCGCGACCGGTCCGTCGTTGCCGCCGCCGAGCTTCGTCCGCAGCAGCACCTCGAACGGGTCGTGGACCCACGGCGTCAGGTCCAGCGCGCGCGTGTCGTAGGCGATGAGGTGGACGTCCACCTTCGGCAGGCCCGCGAAGATGGACGCCAGGATCGTGCAGTTCACCATCGAGTCGACCATCGAGCCGGACTGGTCCACCACGACGATGAGCCGGGCGGGCGTCGTGCGCTTGGCCGTGTGCTTGTAGAAGAGGCGGTCGACGTACAGCCGCTCGGCCTCCGGGTCCCAGTTGGTGAGGTTCTTCCAGATCGTCCGGTCCAGGTCGAGGTTGCGGAAGACGCGCTTGGGCGGGACGGACCGGTCGACCGCGCCCGCGCTCGTCTGCTGCACCTGCGTGCGGAGCACCTGCGCGACGTCGTCCACGTAGCGGCGGATCAGCGCCTTCGCGTTGGCGAGCGCGACGCCCGAAAGGTTCGACTTGTCGCGCAGCAGCTGCTCGACCAGCGACATGCTCGGCGTCAGCCGCGACGCCAGCGCCGGGTCCGCCAGGACCTCGCGCAGCCGCATCCGCGACACCAGCTCGCCCTCGACCCGCGCGAGCGTGCCCGACAGGCCGCCGCCCCCGCCGAACGCCGAGGTCAGCCAGCGCGCGTCCTGCTGCCAGCCCGCGAGCTGCGTCGCGCTGACGCTGCCGGAGCCCGTCGCGAACGCGTTGAGCAGCAGCTTCGACGCCAGCGCCGCGCGCCGGACGCGCAGGTCCGCGTCGTCCTCGCCGCTCAGCGCCGCGAACTCCGCCGCCAGCTCCGGATGCCGCTGGACGACGTTGTCCACCGAGACGCCCGGATCGAGCAGCGCGGCGGGCAGCCCGAGATCGTCCAGGACCGCGACGCTCGATGCCTCCAGCGACGGCTGCTCCTCCGCGTCGAACAGGCGCGCCAGCAGCCGCCAGTACAGCACCTGCCTCCGGTTATCGTCGCTCATGCCCGCAGCAGCCTTCCCGCGCGCTCCCGCAGGACCGCGACCGAGTCCCCGGCCTTCGCCTCGGCCTTCTGGACCTTCGGGTCCGTGGGGCCGAGCGCCCAGTCGCCGTTGTGCGCCTCGACGGGGGCCTTGCGGACGGTCGCCCGCACGGCGAGGGGCCGCACCGACCAGCCGCCCGCATCCGAGCGCAGCAGCCCGATGCACACCGACGACGCCTTGACCAGCGCTTCCGTCAGCGGGCCCGCCGCCGGGAGCCGGTCGGTCTCCACCGCGAGCGACTGCCCGTCCAGCTCGAACCGGCCGTCCTTCACGCGGTAGCCCTCCAGCAGCACCGGCTCGGAGATCCGCACCGGATGCCGGTCCAGCGGCGGGACGGGCGGGGCCAGCGCCGCCGCCAGCCCGACGCGCGCCGTGACGAACGGGTCCGCCGGATCGCCCGCCGCCGCGCGCTCGTCGTCCCAGATCAGATCGCCGCCGGGCGTCAGCGGCAGGTCCGTCACGACGAGCCCGCGCCGCTCCGCGAGCGCGCCGAGCAGTACCGGGAACCCGGCGAGCAGCCGCCACACGGCCGGGCCGACGATCGTGTCGGTCTTGGGCGCGAGCAGGGACGTCCGCACGAGCCGCGACGACCCGCCCGATTCCTCCAGGATCGCGTGGACCTCGACGCCCACCGCCGTCGGATGCTCGTGGACGTCCACGCCCAGCGGCAGCAGCCGCCCCGACACCGCCCGTGCCGCCGCCGCCGACCACGGGCCGCGCGCCGCGAGCAGCACCGCCCGCGTCCACAGGTCGGCCCACCGGCGGACGGGCAGCCGCTCCAGCGTCCCCACCGGGCACGACGCCCGCAGCTCCCCGGCCAGCCCGTCGAGCAGGACGCCGAGCCGCCGCAGCGCCGGTTCCGCCAGCACCGCCTCGACGGTCCGGTCCGCGCCGGACACCAGGTCGTGGTCGACGCCGCGCCAGCCGGTGACGGCCAACTCCGTCAGCCACGCGCGGCAGCCGCCGAGCAGGTTGGCGTGCGCGTCGCCGGTCGCCGCGTCGGCGTCCCAGGCGGCGCGCTCCCGGCCCAGCGCCTCGTCCGCGCTCGCCAGCAGCGCGTCGTGGACCGCGCCGAGCACCGCCGCGCGGCCGCCCGCCAGCGCGGCCAGCGCGTCCTCGGCGACGGAACCGGCGGTGACCTTCGCGGCCGCGTCCGCCGCCGCGCCGCCGAGCGGCGTCGCGCCGACCGCCCCGGCCAGCGCCGCGAGCGCCGCCTCGCGCTCCTCGTCCAGCCGGGCGAGGCCGTGGACGAGCGCGTCGTCGAAGCCGTCCACCGCGGCCAGCGCCTCGGCGACGCCGTCCGGCGCGTCCGCCAGCGCCGCGATCTGCGCGCCCCGCATCAGCTCGCCCCCGCCGGGAACCAGTGCGCCTCCGGGACGGGCCCCGCCGTCACGGGCAGTTCCAGATAGCCGAGGTGCCGCAGGAACCGGCTGAACACCGCCGCGGCGGGCGCCTGCTCCTTGACCCCGTCGAGCCGGTCCACCAGGTCGTCGCCCTCGCCGACGTCGGCCTTCAGGTACCGGGCGACGCGCTCCAGCCCGTACTGCAGCACGGCCTCCTTGACGAGCGCCTGGAGGTGCTTGCACAGATAGCCCGCGCCGAGCCCGCCGCAGGGCCGGTTGTTGTTGGTGCTGCAACTGAACGCGTGCGTCGCCGCCGCGACGGACGACACGTACACCCGCGCGACGTCCGACCCGCTCGACACGACCCCCTGGAGCCGGCCGTCCGCCAGCTCCACGAACGGGACCTTCGCGAGCTTGCGCGCCCGCGCGGGCGGCACGACCCGCACCGCGCTGCGCCGCTCCCACGACCGATCGACCATGACGGGCAGACCACCCCACCTCGAACCAGCGGATTCAACGCGGCGAACGCTAGCGGGGCGGTCTGACAGCGGGCACTAGCCCAGGGCGATCGCGATGAGAACGAGACCCGTCGCGAACAGCCCGATCCGTTTCGCCTTGCACGCCGCGTCGGACGGCTCGTTGGCCTCCGGAATCCGGTACCGCCACGCGGAGGTCTTCCAGTAGAGCTTCCGCTGGTCCAATCCGCCGACGATGAAACAGCAGATCGCCAGGAACAGCAGGAGGAACCTCAGTTTCCCCACGTCAGCACGGCCCTTCGTCCACGGACGTGCTGACGGAATGGCTCCACGGCTCGTCGTCGGTGAGCGACAGCTTGTCGTCCACTTCCACGGTGAGGCACACCGGGTTCTTGCCGGAACGGTTCGTCAGCTCGTATTTGCTCAGGCCCATCGGGCGGACCTTGACGTTCCCGTCGCCCTCTTCGGTGACGACGCGGTAGACGCGGGACGTCGCCCCGTACGACGAGCCGAGCCCCGACGACGTCGCGTCCTGGCCCAGCCGCAGCGCCGCCGAATGCGCGACCATGCTGACCTTGGACGCCGAGTAGTCCCGCGAGCCCTCGTAACCCGTCATCGTGATGGCGAGGACCAGCAGTATCGCGCCGCTCACGAAATACCCGACGCGGCTCAGGCCGAGCGCGGTGTCGGACGGCTCGTTCGCCTCCGGATTCCGGTACTGCCAGGCGGCCGTCTTCCAGTAGATCTTCCGCTGGTCCATGAAACCGAGCACGAAGCACAGGACCGACAGGCCGACGACAAGGACGATGAGAGCGACCATTGGCTCGTCCTTCCGATGGGGTCGTCTCCGGTCAGACGCGGCGCGTCATCGAACGGTTCGCTACGGTCGTGATATCGCCGTACGACGAGCTGGGGGACGGATGAGCGACGAGACGGAACGCCTCACGGGCTTCCTGTACGAGATGGGCGTGCTCAAGCGCTACAAGCGCACGGGCTGGCTCGTCGCCGGAGTCAACGATCCCGAGAGCATCGCGGACCACTCGTTCCGCGCCGCGCTCATCGCGAGCGTCCTGGCCGTCATGGAGGGCGCGAACCCGGAACGCGCCGCCATTCTGAGCCTTTTCCACGACACGCAGGAGACCCGCCTCACCGATCTGCCGCACTCGGCCCGTCCGTACGTGACGAAAGTCCCGAACGAGCAGGTCACGGCCCATCAGATGCGCGGCGTGCCGGAGCCGGTGGCCGCGATGGTCAGCGGCGTCGTGACGGAGTACGAGGCCGAGTCGAGCCCGGAGGCCCGCTGCGCCCGCGACGCGGACAAACTCGAATGCCTGATTCAGGCCGTCGAATACCGCGAGCACGGGAACAACAATACCCAGGGTTGGATCGACACGGCCCTCGCCCAACTCCAGACGGAATCCGCCAAGCAGATCGCGGCGAAAGCCCTTACGACCCCGTCCCTCGAATGGGTGGCGGACACTCGGTGAGGGGACCGCGCAACGCGCTGTCCGGGGCGAGCAGGCCCATGCCGAACAGGTCGATGACCTGGTCGATCAGCGCGTCCGCCCGCGCGGCGTCGAGATAGCCGTCCACGAACATCTGCGAAAGGCCGTAGACCAGCGCCTGCGCGGCGACCAGGACGAGCGCCGGGTCCGCCGCGCGCAGCTCGCCGCGCCGCTGCGCGTCGGCGATCATCGCCGTGATGTCGTCGGTGAACGCGCGGTGCCCCTCGTCGAGGACGGGCGCGCGGTCGGCGTTGAACACCGCGCCGCGCAGCAGCGCGAACCGGTGCGGGTGGTCGAGCGCGTAGTGGACGAACGCGCGGCCCAGCGCGCGGAACGGCAGGGGGTCGTCCGAGTCCACCGCGGCGGTGTAGATCCGGGTGAAGTCCACGGCGACGGCCTCGGTGACGGCGGCCAGCAGCGCCGCCCGGTCGGGGAAGTGCCGGAACGGCGCGGAGGGGGAGACGCCCGCGCGGCGCGCGACCTCGCGGACGGTGACGGCGTCGGCCCCCGACTCGTCCAGCAGCCGGACGGCGTGCTCGATCAGCGTCTCCGGCAGGGAGCCGTGGTGGTAGGGCCGTCCGGCGGTCCGCGCGCTCATACGGCCAGTCGTACCACACCTTGACACCCGCTCCGCGGCCGGATGTAATCAATGCTCACATCAAATGTGTTCGCTGATCACATTGGAGCGCGCATGGACCTGCGGCACGGGGGCTGGGCCCGCGAAGTCGACGCCGAACTCCGCCCGACCCAGGGGAGCGTCCCGGACGGACTCGCCGGAACGCTCTACCGCAACGGCGCGGGCAACCACCTCTCGGACTACATGATCGACGGGGACGGCCTGGTCAGCGCCGTGACGTTCGCGCCCGGCGGCCCGGTGCGCGCCCGCTCCCGCTATGTGCGCACGCCGTCCTACCGGGCCGCCCTCGACACCCGCGAGGGCGACGGGCCGCCGCTGCGCCTCGGCGGCGCCAACGCCGCGGGCGGCCGGCTCCGCAACATGCTCAGCCCGCCGATCTCGCAGGCCAACACGTCCGTCGCGGTGATCGACGGGCGGCTGCTCGCGCTCTGGGAGGCCGACGAGCCGTGGGAACTGGTGCCCGGCTCGCTCGAAACCCTCGGCCGGTGCGACCTCGGCGGCGCGCTGGAACCGACCGGCCGCGCCGCCCGCCGCACCGGCCGCCCCTACTCGGCGCACCCGTGCTGGGACGCGGCCACCGGTGAGGTGTGGAACTTCGGCTGCCTGTACGGGCCGACGCCGAACCTGCACATCTACCGCACTCCGCGCGTCGGGAGGACAGAACACGTCCGCACGATCCGCCTGCCGCGCCGCTTCATGGTCCACGACTTCGCGATGACGGCGACGCACCTCGTCTTCTGCCTCGGCCCCGTCATCCTCGACATGCGCGCGCTGCTCTCCGGCCGCGAACCGGCGTTCCACGCGATGCGCTGGCACGCGGACGAGCCGACGCGCATCCTGCTCGTCCCACGCGACGGCGGCCGCTTCCGCGTCATCGAAACGGACCCGTGGTTCCAGTGGCATTTCGCCGGGGCCTACGACGACGGCACCGACATCGTCTTCGACCTGGTGCGGTTCCGTTCCTGGTCGGTGATGCACGAGGCGCTCAGCAGCATGAGCCACCTGACGGACCCGTCCGGCTTCCCGATCGGCCGCCTGTGGCGCTACCGCGTGGGCCCGTCCGGGAAAGTCGAGTCGCATCAGCTCCACCGCCTGCCGCTGGAATTCCCGACCATCGACCCCCGCCGCGCGGCCGGGACGCACCGCGACGTCTACGGAGCCGCCGCCTGCGACCTGTCGTTCGGCGTGGCCTTCTCCGCGGTGGCCCGCTACGACACCGAAATCGGCGAGGCCGACGTCTTCGACTACGGCGAGGGCTACATGGCGAGCGAGCCCCTGTTCGTCCCCCGCGACAAGGACGAATTGAACGACGAGGGCTGGCTGATCTCCTACGTCAACCACATCACCACGGGTTCGACGGACATCGCGGTCTTCAACGCAAAGGCGGTAGCCGACGGCCCCGTCTGCACGCTGCCGGTACCGGAAAGCCTCGGCTACACCTTCCACGGCCAGTGGGTAGAACACCCCACGGCACGCCTCTGACGCCATCCGCCACCGTCACCGCCGCCGCACGATCTCAACGAACCGGGAGCCCCACGCGATGGCCGCCACCCAACGAATCACGTCATTCCAACGAGCCGGCCTGACCTTCGACGTCACCGACCAAGGCCCACTGGACGGGGAGGTGATCATCCTCCTCCACGGCTTCCCGCAGTCGTCCTCGTCCTGGAACGAACTGGCCCCCCTTCTCCACGCCGAGGGCTACCGCACCCTGGCCCCCAACCAGCGCGGCTACTCCCCAAGAGCAAGACCGAAAGGCAGACTCGCCTACCGCTTGAAAGCCACCACCGAAGACGCCCTAGCGTTGATCAATGTGGTGGGCCAAGGCCACCCGGTCCACGTAATAGGCCACGACTGGGGCGCAGCCGTGGCCTGGTCCCTAGCCTCAACTCACCCAGAGGCCGTAAAAACCCTGACGGCCCTCTCAGTCCCACACCCGGCAGCGTTCATGCGCTCCCTCTTCACCAGCACCCAGTTCTTGCGGTCCTGGTACATGTTCGCCTTCCAGATCCCCTGGCTCCCGGAGCAAGTGGCCCTCTGGCTGGCCAGAACATCAAGACCCCGCATGATCACCGGCATGGCGGCCACCGGCCAGACAGCGGTGAACGCGGCCCGCGACATCGACTACATGACAACCCCAGGCACCCTGACGGCCGCCATGAACTGGTACCGAGCCATGCCCTTCGGCTCCCCCTCCCAACTAAGGAGGATCAAGGTCCCCACCCTCTACATCTACAGCGACAAAGACACAGCCCTAGGCCCCAAAGCAGCCAAACTAACGGCCAACTACATAACGGCCCCCTACACCTTCCACACCCTCAAGGGCATAGGCCACTGGATCCCAGAACAGGCCCCCAAGGAGGTAGCCGCCCTACTCCACCCCCACCTATCCCGCCACCACACCTGACCCCAACACGCACCCGGCCACCTCCAAAGACCAGGCACCAAAGCCGCGCCAGAAGTCCCCTCGCCCCGGCAGGCCGCCACCACTGACGCCGAACCGTCTCCCAGCCAAACGGGGGCCTGGGAGACGACCACGCGCGCCAACACCACCGACCGAACGCCAGCCACCGAGGCCCGCCCTCGCGAGGCCGTGGCCGCGGCTACTCTCCAGTCGCCCCGTCGATCCGTTCGCGTAGCAGATCCGCATGCCCGTTGTGCCGCGCATACTCCTCGATCATGTGCGTAAGAACCCACCGCAGCGAGTACGCGGACCCGTTCCGCCGATGCACCCCGGCGACGTCCAGCGATTCAGCCGAAGCCACGACCTCCCGAGACCGCGCACATGCCTCGCGCCACAACCGAAACGCCTCGTCGGGATCAGCATCGTCGACCGCGAAGTCAACGTCCTGCCGACGATCGTCAGCCCAATAGAACGGCCGAACGTCCTCGCCGCCCACGACGCCCAGAAACCAACCCCGCTCGACGTCGGTCATATGCCGAACGAGCCCGAGCAGCGACAGCTCCGAAGGCGGCACAGCCCGCACCCGAAGCTGCGCCGCGCTCAACCCAGAGCACTTCCAAGCCAACGTCTCCCGCTGATACTCCAGGAACCCGCACAAGACCGCCCGCTCATCCCCCTCATGCGGCGGATCAACCCGCAAGTCCTCACCCACGCACCCATCATCCCAGCCCACACGCGCCCAAGCGACCGCTCAAAGACCCAGCCCGCAACCGCCCACCCACCCACCCACCCAGCGCCAGGCACCAACACCGCAATACGTCAACTGCGATGCCCACCGATCAGGTGTAAATACTCTCTTATTACTCGCATGAGTCTTGCTGAAGTCGCCGGGCCACGCTCGACGCAACTCGTCACACAGTGCGTGGTCTTCGGGCGAGAAGGTTTCGCAGCTGGCCTTCCGCCGTACGGCCAGCTCTGCTGAAGACTTCCATCTGCGGTTCCGAGAGGGTCTTCGAGCCAAGCCCTGACAAGGCAAGGACTGCGGCGAGTGTCTGTTCTTGGCCAGCGCGCAGTTGTGCGCGCACGACGGAGTGCGCTAGGACGTCTCGGGCCGCGTAGGAATCGGTGGAGGCGACCTGGACGGTCGCGTCCCGCAGTTCGGCGGTGCCGCAATGGGGCCTGTTGGTCGTCAGGTCGAGGGTGGCCAGGGCGAGGCGGGTCCGGAATGCCGCGGTTGTTGGTTCATACCGGCCGATCAGGGTGAGCGTTTGGGACACGACATGATCCAACGCCGACGGGGCCTTCGGGTGACAGGAGATGAGCAGGATTTCCGCGACCGCCGTCTCCCAAGGTTCGGTGGGAGAGCTGGATTCGACCGTCTCGATGGCCTGTTGGGTGCGACCTTGTTCGAGTAGCGACATGATCTTGATCTGGCGGCCGTCGAGGAGGCGGTTGCCGATGCCGCGGTGTGTGGCCAGGGCGTCGGCGGCTTCGATCCAGCGGCCTTGACGGGCCAGTGCTCGGGCTCCGTCGGTGAGGACGGTGATCCAGAGTTCGGTGCAGATCTTGCGGTGGTCGTCGTCGGTCTGGATCAGTGGGCCGAAGTCGATGTCGTGGTCAGCAATGACGGTCGTGCCGCGTTGCTGGGCTGCCTGGTAGAGCCGTTGAAGGATGTCGAAGGCGCTGCCTCCGTCGCCTTCCCGGATGAGCAGCCGGGCGATGTTGACCAGTGGCATCAGCGCCATCACGGCGGTGTCCTGGTCGAGGTGGCCGGCTTCGGCGAAGATCCGGTGTTGTCGCCAGCACAGGGCGGCAGCGAGGTCGGGGAGTCCGACGTCGCTGGCGATGAGGGCGGCGTAGTTGAGGACGCCGCTGGCGCGGGCCACCAGCTGGTGGTGGCCCGCGTCGGGCGGTTGGACAGTCAGCGCAGTGAGTTTGGTGATGCGGTCAGTCAGGGGAAGGCCGGGTGGTTTGGGACGGCACACCAGCGGGATCATGCTGGCGATCACGGGATTCATCGCGCTGCTCCCCTGCTACGTCCAGTCGACAACGAGACGGCTGTAGGTCTTGTCGATGATGAAGCGCGGGTCGGTGCTCTTGAGCAGGTCGCGTCGGTCGGCGGTGGCCATGCGGAAGCCGGGCTCGGGCGCGCTGTTGCCGTAGTCGCGGTCCCACTCGGTGATCGCGGAGACGACCTGCTCGGCGAGTTCCTGGCCTCCGGTGCCGTGGCCGATGACGCCGATCTCCCAGTACCGTCCATCGCCGTCTTCTCCTTCGCGGACGGTGAGGTAGGCGAGGGCCCCGCCGTCGAGAGCGGCCATGGACCCCCAGCCGAAGTGCGGGGTGAAGCCGGGCCGCTGGCCGGGCATGCGGGACAGGCCGTTGGGCAGGGCGCACGCCAGCCACAGGTAGACCCACTGCCAGGGTGAGCCCTGCCGGAACTTCACGCCGGTGTAGATCTTGTGGGCGGGCGTGTCGAGAATGGTGCGCATCGCCTCCCGGTCCACCTGCTGCTCGCTGAAGGTTTCCAGGCGGACGTTCCCTTCTCCCTCGTGCGGTACGAGGGTGTAGATGTCGTCGCAAACGCCCCTGCGCAGAGGGACGAAGGTCGCCATCTCGCACGACACGGTCTTCCAGGTGTCGCCGTCGGCCTCGAACGCGAACGAGCGGGAGATGCTGCCGCGAATCCGCATGGGGATGACGAGCCGTCCACCGGGGACGAGCTGGTCCAGGACTCTGGACGGGACGTCGCCGGCGCCGACGGTGAACTGGATGCGGTCGTAGGGACCGTGTTCGGGGAGTCCGGCCGCGCCGTCGGCCAGCAGCGCGGTGACGTTGTGGGCCCCGGCGTCGGTCAGGTTGGCGGCGGCGTTGGCGACGAGGTCGGCGTCGACGTCCACGGTCCAGACCTTGCCGCCGGGTGCGACCAGGCGGCCGAGGAGAGCGGCGTTGTAGCCGGTCGCGGCTCCGGCCTCCAGGACGTTGTGGCCGGGCCGGGCGTCGAGCTGCTCCAGCTGGGTGGCGACGATGGACGGCGCGGAAATGCAGGAGATCATCTCGCCGTCGGTGTCGTGCTTGATCGCGATGGCGTCATTGACGTACGCGGCTTCGGGGTCGGCGTCCGGCACGAAGGCGTGGCGTTCGGTGCGGCAGAACGCCTCGATGATCGCGGGAGCGCGGAGGTGGCCGGACTCGGTGAGCCTGGTGACCATGGCGTCGCGCAGGTCAGCGGTGGTGGTGATGGTGGTCTCCATGGTCGTGAGGTTAGGGGCGGTGGTGCTGGTCGAGCCGGTGAACGCGGCGGACGGTTCGTCATCGGTGAAGGCGACCTGCCGCGCGAGCCACGCCGCGGCTGCCTGTTCGGCGACCGGCACCGCGGCCCGGTTGAACGCGAAGACGATGTGGTGGGCGAGGACGGCCCGCAGGCCGCGCGTCAGCCGGCCGTGGCGGGCGAGCCGCGCAAGACGGCTGCCCGCGTCGGCGAAAGCGGCGACGCGTTCGCGCCAGCCCGGCTCGGCGGTATCTCGCTGGGCGGCGTCGGCGTTCATGAGGCGGCGCATCGCGGTGATCGCCGTCCCGCTGGTCAGGGTGTCGGGCGGGTCGATCGTCGGTCGGTGACGCGCGAACCTCGCCCACACGTCGCCGATCTCGAAAGGGTCGAGACCGGCGGCGCGGTGCATGGACGACAGCAGCAAAACGCAGCGTTCCCGGGCGTAAGGGCTGCCGGTCTCCGCCAGGGCCGCGGGGCTGTCGGCACAGAACAGATCGTGAGCGACGGTCATGCCGTGCGGGCCGCCGAACGCGTCGGTCTCGGGCTCGTAGACACCCCCGACCCAGTCGGCCGCCACCTCGTCGGCGACAAGGTGGTTGAGCAAGTCCCTGGCGGATCGGTCGGTGCGCAGTCGGAGCATGCCCTCCTTGCGCAAGAAGTGGAACCGGTGTTCGGACAGGGCGGCGGCGAGCGCGGTGGCGTCCTGCGGACTCGGCCCGTTGCCGCCTGGGAAGGAGACGGTGGCGTGCCACCAATCCTGTTCCGCGAGGAGAGGCAGGTTCTCGTCGTTCCAGTTCATGCGTCGTGTTCGCTCCAGCTCAGTGAGTAGGCGGGCGGTCAGGCGATCAACAGAGCACGGGTCCAGCCGGTGGCGTCCGTGCCGTCCAGTGCCAGCCGGGCGCCCGCGCGGCCTTCGAGGAAGCCCGGCTTGGTCAGCGCGCCGATCTCGCTGTCCACGCGTCGGCGGAGGTATTCGATGTGCGCGGCGAAACGGTGTGGGGTGCGACTGTCGGCTGCGATCGACCTGGTCACGGTAAGGACACCCGCCCAGCCGTGGCACAGTGACACGTCGGTGATCAGGTTGAGATGGCCCGTGTCGGTGAGCGCGGCGAGCGCACGGTCTTCGGCTGCTTGCCTGCGCGCTGAATCATCCAGGGCGATCGCAGCCAGTTGGAGAGCACGAACGACGCCGAGAGCCCCGTAGCACCACGACGGTCGCAAGGGGATGGACGGCGCCGGCTCGCCGTCTGTGATCTGGTCGCGCGTGGTCCAGTAGGAGGCGCCGTACCGATCCAGCCATCCCGCGAACCTGTCGATTGCCGCGAGCTGCCCTTCTACTTCGACGCCCTGGCCGGTGGCCAGCGACAGCAACGCCAACGGGCCGGCGATGCCGTGCGCCATGCCGTTGTTGCTGTGGCCTCCGACGATCGGCTCGTGCCCGGGGCCGTCGGCCGACCACCAGCCCGGCAGCAGCCGGCCGTCGCTTTCGACCGGACGCGCTAGCGACACCAGCGCGGTCAGCACTTCCTCGATCAGCCCCGACCGGCTTGGCCGGGACAAGAGCAGCGCTCCCAGGCCGGTCAGACCACGGATGAGATCGAACTCGGCCAGATGCGGAAGGCGGCCCGCTTCACGTCTCCGGAGAGCGGCGGCCAAGCGCGCGGCCACTACACGGTCAACCGCGTTCTGAAGAGTGAGGTCCGTTCGCTGAGCACAACGAAGCACGAACTCCAGTGCCGGAGCACCATGGAACAGCGACGCGTTCGCGCCGACGCTCACGCCGTCCGTCACCGCCATGGCCAGGAGCCGCTTCGCGGCGGTGTGGTCGCCGCGCTCGATGTGCAGCAGCGCCACGCCCAGCGCACCCTCGGACAATGCTTGCGCCTTCGGCGGGTCGACCGAGGTCATCGGTTCGCCCGCATGGCGACGACGATGCTGTGGGCCCGGCCACCTATCCAGCCGTCCGCGTCCGCAGGCGGCGGCTCGTGGAATATCGCGACCGGGAAGGCCGACAGGTGGGCGCGCAGCAGGTCCAGGTCCATGTCGCGCGTGAGGTCGAGCCGGAGGTGCTGATCGTCCATGGCCAAGAGCACGCAGGACGGTACGCCGGCCCGGGTCCGCCAAGAATGGAGATGTTCGCCCCATTGATCAAACGATGCGTGGCGGTCTGGCAGGGCGCGGGCGCGCAGCTGCCAGCGGGCGGTGGTCAGGACGCTGCGCCGGTGGTGCAGGGCCGGGGTGTACGGCAGGGTCCACGCCGCTCCCCAGTCGAACCACGTCACCTGCGGGGTGGCGGCCCGGCTGATCTCGGCCAGGAACCGGACCAGCGGCGGCGTGAAGTTGTTCCAGACGAAGTTGATCGCGGTCGGCGTCAGCAACTCCACGTGCTCCCCGGTGGCCGCGATGGCGAGGTACAGCCGTCCGTCCTGGAGGCCGACCGCGAGGTCGCCGGGGCCGAGGGCTTGATCCTCGTCGTGCCGGAACTCGCCGACGCTGACCAGTCGCGGCAGCACCTGCGGGGCACGCGTGAGCAGGTCCGCCTCGATACGCGCGGGAGGGAAGGACAGCTGGGCCTGCACCGCTCCCGGGTCGACGGTGGGGAGATCGACGTGGTCGGCGGCGGCTTGCGGAAGCAGGTACCAGAACCGTCCGGTCATCGTGCCCGCCGCCCGGGAGACGGTTTGGACCCCGAGCCGGAAGTCGCCCGCGTCCAGCGCCGTCAGCGACCGGGCATGGACCTGCGCGCATACCTCGAAGTGGGGCGCGAGAACGGTCGGCCGCTCACCCGCCGACGCCTCCAGCTCCTCGATCATCGCCTCAGTGAGGATGACCGAACGGCGGCCTTCGACGGCTGCGGTTCCGGCGAGCTCCAACAGCAGGCGGTCGCGCCGAGACATCGGACGTGGCGGCTCGGACACCGACCCGAACCCTTCCGGCAGACCCAGCCCACGATCCGGGTCGATCAGCTGCTCCAGACCGACCTCCGCGCCCTCGCCGAAGCGGTCGGCGAACCGCTCGGCATAGTGCGTCCAGGCCCGCGTTCCGGTGGGACAGGTCGTCAACCTGGCCAGCACGGTCGCCGCCGTCTCCAGTTCCACCGCGACCGTCTCCGGCAGTCGCACCTCGGCGTCCAGGCGCACGTCCACCGCCGCGTTCAGCTCGCCGGCTGCCAAAATGCCGGTCGGCAGGTTATCGGCCGGATCGGCGAGCGTGGCCGGGGCCCGGAGCTGCGACACCAGCAGGCGGGTGCGCAGCAGCTCCGCTACGAAGGCGGCCGTTCGATCGTCACCGACGTCGGGGAATTCGGCGGCGAGCTTGCCGACCAGGTCCGCGTGCCGGATCGGGGACCGGGCGGCGTCCAGCACCAGCGAGACCGCCGCCGTAAGCGCCATCGAGAACTCCGACGCTCCCTGAGATGGGACGTACACCCGGCCGCCTCGCACACGCGCCAGGGTGTTGACGCGCACTTCGACGTCGGCCATCAGCGCGGCGTCCGCCTCCCGCATGCGGATCGCCGCGTCCACCGCGACCGGATCGGCCCGCCGGACGACAACGTGCCGGTCCCCGACGCGCACTGCCGCACTACCGCCGAAGCCGACCAGGCTGACGCCCGCGAACAACCCGAACGGAGTGGAACGGTGCGCGTACCGGATCGCGTACCTGGCGACCGCGAGCGCCGCCCGCCGCGCCCGGCGCGCCTTCACCGGCCGTCCGCCCAGGATCGACCCGACCTGCCGGGCCAGGTCCGGGCTGGCGCCGGTGACCGTCTCCCGGAACGTCGCGTCCGCCCAGACGGGAGCGAGCCAGTCCCGCCACTGCTTAGTGGAGGCATCCGGTCTCGGCCACGCGGGCAGATCCGGGGCCTGGAGATTCACTGCGGCCCGCAGCATTCCCGTGCCGGTGCGCCGGTACAGCCGACGCCGTGACCTCGTCATCACCCACACTCCAATCCTGGGCATCCACTCGTTGGGACAGGCGACGCTCTTCCCGGTCCGGTTGGCTACGAGGTCGTGCAAGCGCTCGGGCACGAGCTTCCGCACGTGTCGCCTGTGCTGCACATCAAGACGGTCTCGGCCGCCGGAGTGCCCTCGATGAAGGTGATGTCGAGCTCGAACGGCGCGAACGCCGGTCCGCCGCTGCCGGAATCGTTCTGCTGCTGACCGGCCTGCTGGGAGGTCGAGGTGCTCATGTCGTGTGCTCCGTTCGCTCGGGAACCGGCGCGTGGGAAATCCACACCCGGTGGTCTGGTGCGCCGACCAGGTTGCGGCTCCAGTGAACGACGCTCGCCCCGCGGCCGACTATCGTCTGGGGGGTCGCCGAGCGTTTAACCGGTTTAACCGAGCGGGGTTCCGATGCCGAGGGCGCCAGTTCAGCGCTCCCCCAACCACCGTCTGCGCGAGATGATCGCCGCGAGCGGCCTGAGCTACGACGCCGTGGCCCGTGCGGTCGTCCGCATCGCCGCCGAGAACGGCGAGGTGTTGCGAACGAACAAGTCCGCAGTGGCGCACTGGGTCGCGGGCACCGAACCCGGCGAGCGAACGGTCGCCTACCTGGCCGAAGTCCTATCGAGGCGGGCCGGGCGACCGGTGACGCCCGCGCAGCTCGGGTTCACCGCCACCGGCCCTGAGCTGGCCGGCGCGCAGCCGATCGAAACCGCCGCCCTGCTCGGCCGCGCCGACATCGACCACCGCAACTTCCTGGCGGCGGCCGTCTTCACCGCCGCCGACGTGACGATGCCCCTGGACTACGACCACGAGCCGGTCGCCCGCCTCTTACGGGCACGCACCGGCCGAGCCCGCGTCGGTGCCGAAGAGGTCATGGTGGTCCGGCAGATCACCAAAGCGTTCACGGCCGCCGACGAGGTTCTCGGCGGAGGGCACGGCCTGTCCACGGTCGCCGCCTACCTCGCCGACACCGCCGCTCCCATGCTGTCCGGCCGCTTCACCAGCGACACAATCCGAAGAGACGCGTTCGGAGCCGCCGCGGAACTGGCGTGGCTACTCGGCTGGAAACACCATGACCTCGGGCATGAAGGCGCGGCTCAGCGGTACTACCTGCTCGGCTTCCAACTCGCCGTCGAAGCCGACCCTCACGCCCACACCGCGTGGATGATGCGCGCCGTCGCCCACCAGGCCCTCAGCCTCAAGCAACCGAACAACAGCCGCGACCTCATCCAGGCAGCCCTTGAGCGCGCCAACGGCCACGCCGACGGTGCCACGCAGGCGCTCCTGCACATCACGCACGCCCGCGCCCACGCCGCCCTCGGCGACAAGACGGACGCCGCCCGCGCGCTGCTCGCCGCCGAAGACGCCCTCGCCCGCGACGACGAGCCGCAGCCGTCCTACTCCCTGCTCATGGGCCCGGCAGCCGGAACGGTCGACTCCCACACCGCCCGAACCCTGACCGAGATCGGCGACCACATCGGCACCGAGGCCCGACACCGTGCCGCTTTCACTTCCTGGGACCCAGTCGCCTTCCCGCGCGTTCATCTGCTCACCCACATGGACCTGGGCGACTGCCTCGCAGCCCAGGCCCGGGCCGACGAGGCGGTCGCGGCGTGGAGCCGCGCACTGGACCTCGCCGAGGGAATGGACTCGGCGCGCAGCCGGTCGGCGTTCGCCTCGATCCGGCATACCCTCGCCGTCTACCGGCGTCGTGGCGTACCGGGCGCCGGCCTGCTGGAGCAGCGAATCCGGCACGCACCCGTCTGAAAGGATCGCCGACGTGACCGATTCCGCCCTGCCCCCTGCCCTCGACTCCCACACACTTCTCGTCGCGGCTGTCATCGTTCACGACCGGGCCGCCGACCAAGTGCTGCTGCTCCAACGCGGACCCGACGCCAAGTTCGCCCCACGCCACTGGGACCTCCCCGTCGGCAAGGCCGACAAGGGCGAGGTCGTGACGGCCACAGCAGCCCGCGAACTGAGAGAAGAGACGGGCCTCGTCGTTAATCCGGTCGAGTTGAAGGTGGCGGGCATCATCCACGGCGCGTGGGGAGTGGAAGCACCCAACGGCTTCCTCACGGTCGTGTTCGTCACCCACAACTGGGACGGCGACCCGGTGAACGCCGAACCGCAAAAGCACTCACAGGTGGCCTGGCATCCGGTGGACAAAGTACCGACGGAGTTCGTGTCGACAACCCGAGCGGCGCTGGTGAACTACCTGAGCGGCGGACCGATGGTGTCCGCAGAAGGCTTCTGAGAACGACCCGATCCCGGGTTTCTCGCGTCGAAACGCGAAACGGCCGGGCGCCCCCGCGGCGTCCGGCCGTTCCCACGCGGGCTCAGTGCAGCGGGCCCGACAGCCGTACCGTGATCAGCGTCGTCTGCGCGCCGCTGTCGATCAGGCGGCCGTTCGCGTCGAAGGCGCCCGGACCGTCCGTCATCCCGAAGTCGTTGTCGTTGATGACGGCGACCGTCCACGGGTTGAGGACCGCGATGCCCTCGACCTTCTTCGGTGCGCCCGGGACCTTGTTGAAGTCGATCGCGAGCCGCTTGGACAGGACCGGAACACCGGCGGCGGCAGGGTCGGGCAGCGCTTCCAGAGAAGGCGTCGTGGCGGTCGCGTCCCAGCGCGTCCCGAGGATGTTGCTGCGGCGGTTCAACACGACCCGGTTCAGGCGGAACGCGTTGTCCGTCCGCTCCTGGACGAGCAGCGTCTCCGGCCCGATCGCCGCCAGCGCCGAGATCTTGAGGTCACTGGTGTCCGTCGCGGACGGGTCCACGACCGACACCGCGTCGAACCGGTACGCGTACTCGGCCGTCACCTTGTGGAGGCGCGGCGAGAAGCGCAGCAGCCGCGTCGTGCGCGACGCGTTCCCCACGGCCTTCGACGGGTTCGACAGCGGACTCTGCAGCGCGATCACCAGGTCCCCGCCCGGCAGCACCGTCAGCCCCTCGAATCCGCGGTTCCCCTTGCGCGCGAGGAAGATCGACGGCAGCGCCTCGACCACCGGGTAGTCCGCCCCGGTCAGCGCCAGCCCCTTCGGGACGTACCGGGCGAGCACCCGCCCCTTCGCCGACACGTGGACCAGCGACGGGCTGTACTCGTCCACCAGCCAGAACGTTCCATCGTGCGCGGGAACGATCCCTTCGGTGTCCAGCCCGTTCGGGTTCAGCTCCAGTTTCGTGGACGCGTTGTAGTCGTAGGGCACCTCGTCGCGCCCCGGCTGGTTGGACAGCCCGGTCACCGGCTTGCCGTGCGCCGTCAGGATCGGGATCGCCTTGACGACGTCGAGCCGCTTGCCGTGGACCCGCACCTTGACGATCGCCGGATCGAAGCCCGGGACGGGGAACGTCCGCCGGTCCGCCCCGTCCACCTTGATCTGCCCGTTGGGCCCGCGGTCGGTGACGGTCCAGAACTCGCCGGGCCGCCCGGCCGGGTACAGGTCGCTGCCGATGCCGCCCAGGTCCACGCCGCGGTCGTCCGCGACGGACCCGGGCAGCAGCGCGTTGGAGAACTCGCCGAGGGGGATGTCGGGCAGCGTCGCCGTGCCCGTGACGGTGCCGCGCAGGCCGGCGGACGGCGCGGCGTGGGCGGCGGTCGGCGTCAGCAGCGCGGCGGCGAGCGCCGCGGCGGTCAGCCCGCGAAGGATCGGTCGTGCCATGAAAGTCGTGCTCCTCGGCGAGACGTGAAGATACGTCCGAGACGGTCCACGAAACGCGTGAACCGGCACTGGCCGCGCCGTGAACGCGTCTGGAACCTCGCAGGTCATCAGTACTGGTCGAGCACGAGCTGCGTCTTCAGGACGTCCCCGTGGTACAGCCAGCCGTGGGCGTCCGCGACGGCGATGGCGTCGCTGTGCAACGTGGCCGCGTCGTCGTAGTCGTCCGTTTTGAGCGACAGTTCGACGACGTACTCGGAGCCGATCGGCACGACCTCGATGCCCGACCGCGCGGCCGCCGAACCGGTGATCCCGAACGCCGACTTCACCGCCGACGTCGGATCGTGGGACGCGTCCAGCGCTGCCGAGGTCAGGTTGATCTTCACTTCGTACGTCGGCGTCGCGTTGGACGCGGCGTGCGCGGGCGAGGCGAGCGCCGAGACGGCGAACAGCGACCCGGCGGCCAGGCGCACCAGCGACATGATGGTCATGCCGGAACTTTCACCCGCCCGGATGATCGCCGCGTGTACGGGATGTGAACCGCTCGCACGCCCCGCGAACACGTAGGCTCCGGTGAGCCGTAGGAAGGGGAACCGGTGTTCATCGGCATGCTGACGGCCGTCGCGGCGTCGCTCTGCTACGGCACCGGCTCGGTGCTCCAGGCCGTCGGCTCGCGCCGCTCGGCGCGGCAGGGCGCGGACGGGACCACCGGCTACGGCGGCCCCAGCCTGGCGTCCACCGCAAAAGCGGTCGTGACCTGGGAGTTCATCGTCGGAACCGTGCTGGACGCGGTCGGGTTCGGGCTCGGCGCGCTGGCCGCGCGGCTGCTGCCGCTGTTCCTGTCCCAGACGGTGATCAGCGCGAACCTGGTCGTCACCGCGCTCCTCAGCGTCCGCATGCTGGGACTGCGGCTCACCCGCGCCGAGTGGACGTCGATCGGTGTCGTGTGCGGCGCGCTGGTCCTGCTCGCCGGGGCGGCCGGGGACGAGGGCCATCCGCACACGGCGATCAGCACGCACTGGTGGCTGCTCGCGCTGTCGGTGCTGCTCGTCGCGGTCGGGACGGCGCTCGTCCGGTGGCTCGGCGCGCGCGCCGCGATCATCGCGGGCCTGCTGTCCGGGCTGGGGTTCGGCGCGGTCGGCGTCGGCGTCCGGGTGCTGAACGGCGCGGACCCGCTGGACGTGCGGCAACTCCTCGGCGACCCCGCCCTCTACGCCATCGCCGTCGCCGGGATCGGCGGCATGTACCTGCACACGGTCGCGCTGCAGATCGGGTCGGTGAACGCGGCGACGGCCGCGCTGGTCGTCGGCGAAACGGTCGTTCCGGGCGCGCTCGGGGTGCTGTGGCTGGGCGACGAGTCGCGTCCCGGCTTCGCCTGGCTCGCGGCGGTCGGCTTCGCCGTGGCCGTCGCGGGCGCGGTCGCGGTGGCGTGGTTCGGGTCGGCCGAGTCCGAGGAGCGCGTGGCCGAATTCGGCTAGCCCGGACGCGCGTCCGCCGTGTCACACTGCGGACGGGAGCGCGGCCCGACGCGCTCGGCCCGGGAGGCGCGCGTGGACCGAGAGGCATTACTCGTCATGGGCGGCGACCGCCACGCCGAGGACGCGGAGCTGCGCGCCCGCGGCCCGGCCGTCCGGGTGGACGTCCTCGGGGTCGAAGCCTGGGCCGTCAGCGACCCCGCCCTGCTCAAACGCCTGCTGACCGACCCGCGCGTGTCCAAGAGCGCGCACCGGCACTGGCCGAAGTTCCCCGACGAGATCGTCGGCGTCTGGCCGCTGGACCTGTGGGTCGCCGTCCAGAGCATGTTCACCGCGTACGGCGACGACCACCGCCGCCTCCGCCGCCTGGTCAGCCCCGCGTTCACCGCCCGCCGGACGGCCGCGCTCGTCCCGCGCATCGAGCGGATCACCGCGGACCTGCTGGACGGCCTCGCCGGCCGCGACCAGCCCGTCGACCTGCGCGAACACTTCGCCTACCCGCTGCCGATCACCGTGATCAGCGAGCTGATGGGGCTGCCCGCCGAGGCCGGGCCCGGCTTCCGCCGCATGGTCGACAAGGTCTTCGACACCACTCTCACCCGCGACGAGCAGGCCGCGAACACCCGCGAGCTGTACGCGCTGCTCGGCGGGCTCGTCGCCGAGAAACGCGCGCAACCCGCCGACGACATGACGTCCGTGCTGATCGACGCGCGGGACGAGGACGGCTCCGTCCTCACCGAGCGGGAACTCCTGGACACGCTCCTGCTCGTGATCTCGGCGGGCCACGAGACCACCGTCAACCTGCTCGACCAGGCCGTCGCCGCCCTGCTCGCCGACCCTGAACAGCTCGCCCACGTCCGGGAGGGCCGGGCCGCCTGGAGCGACGCCGTCGAGGAGGCCCTGCGGTACGAGGCGCCCGTCGCGAACCTGCCGCTGCGCTACGCCGTCGAGGACATCGCCCTGCCCGGCGGCCGGACGATCCGGCGGGGCGAGGCGATCATCGCCGCCTACGCCGCTGCCGGCCGCCACCCGGACCTGAACGGCGGCGACCCGGACCGGTTCGACGTCACCCGGCCCACCAAGGAGCACCTGGCCTTCGGCCACGGCGTCCACTTCTGCCTGGGCGCGCCGCTCGCCCGCGCGGAGGCGGCCGTCGCGCTGCCCGCGCTGTTCGGACGTTTCCCGGGCCTCCGGCTGGCCGTCCCCGCGGCCGAGCTGCGGCCGAACGCGGGGTTCATCTCCAACGGGCACGAGGCGCTGCCCGTCTACCTGGAGTGAGTCAGGCGCGGCGGACGTGCTCGATCTCCGCCAGCATCTCGCTGTTCCCGAGGTCGCGGGCGATCGGTTCGGCCTCGGCGCACAGCTCGGCGGCGCCGGACGGGTCGTGCAGCGCCTTGCGGCAGCGCGCCAGGTTGATCAGCGCCCAGCCCTCGACGGTGCGGTTGCCGGTGTTGCGGGCGATCTCCAGGCTCTCCCGGTAGGCCGGTTCGGCCGCCGCCGGGTCGTCCTTCCGCAGGGCGCAGTTTCCGAGGTTGTCCCAGCTCCACGCGACGAGTTCGAGGTAGCCGATCTCCAGCGCGAGGTCGCGGGTCTCGGTGAAGACCTCGGCGGCGCGGTCGAGCTGGCCGTCCCGCAGCAGCGCGCCGCCGAGCCCGTCCCCGGCCCAGCCCTGGACGTCCCGCAGCCCGTGCTCGGCGGCGAAGTCCCGGGCCCGCCCGTACAGCTCGATCGCGCGCTGCAGCCTGCCGGTGCTGCGCGCCCAGTGCCCGAGGTGCGTCAGACTCCACGCCTGCATGGCGAGTTCGCCGAGTTGGACGCCGACGCCCAGCGCCTCGGCCGAGTAGCGCCCGGCCAGCTCGTGGTCGTCGCGCCGCCGGGCGCAGTGGGCCAGGCCGTCCAGCGCCCAGCCCTCCAGGTCGCGCGCGCCGTGCTCGGCGGCCAGCTCCCGCCCGCGCGCGTACCAGCGCTCGGTCTGCTCCAGGGCGCCGCGGTCGCGGGCGTCGCGCGCGGCGTCGAGCAGCAGCCGGATGCCGTCCGCCGCGTCGGGGAACTCGGGCGCGAGCGCGTCGATCTGCCGCGCCAGCGCCTCGGCGCGGCCGTGCTCACCGCGATCCAGCGCGGCCCGGTACGACTCGCGGACGGCGTCCGGACCGAGCGCGCTCTCGATCCTCTCGACCAGCTCGTGCGCCTGCGGCCGCGCCGCCGGGTCACGCGCCAGCGCCGCCTCGATCACGCCCGCGAACTCCTGGGGGAGCGGCACATCGTCCCCGCCGGTGGCCGCGAACTTCATGACCACGCCCCACCCGTAGACGTCCGTGGCCCGCTCAGCCGTCCGCCCCTCCTGAACCTCCGGCGCGATGAACGCGGGCGACCCGACGACGCCGTACGTCATCCGAGTCATCCCGGCGACCAACGCGATCCCGAGGTCGATCACCACGGGCTCGCCGTCGACCAGCATGACGTTGCTCGGCTTGATGTCCCGATGGATCACGTCGACCTGTTGAAGACTCTGCAGCGCGAGGGCCAACCCGACCCCCAACCGCCGCAGCTCGCCCCACCCCAACGCCCCCCGCCGCGCGACGACGTCCTCGACCGTCAGCCCCTCGACGTACCGCGTGGCGACGAACGCCGGTGCGCCGTCGAGCGCGTAGTCGAGAATCCGCGCGACATGCGGACTCTGAATCCGCCGCAGCGCCTCGATCTCCCGCCGCAACCGCGGCAGGCCCTGCGGATGCCGGGCGATGTGCTCCCGCATGACCTTCACGGCGGCCATCCGCCCGTCCTCACCGCGAGCGAGGAACACTTCCCCCATCCCGCCCGCCCCCAGCGGACGCAACACCTCGTACCGACCAATGACCGAAGGCAGCGGATGACCCATCGAACGAGCGTAATGCGCCCGCCCATCCGCCGGCGCCGACGCCCGAGTCCGCATGTGGCCTGCGCCGACGCCCGATTCCGATCGCCCTAGGATGTCCCCACCGCGAGGACATCGGTGAGAGGGGCTCGATGGCCCGGACGCACATGCAGATCGGCGAGGTCGCCGAACGGACCGGCCTGAGCCTGCGCACCATCCGCTACTACGGGGAGGTCGGCCTCGCCCCGCCGACGGCCCGCTCGCAGGGCGGGTTCCGCCTCTACACCGAGGACGACGTCGCCCGGCTGCACGTGATCATGCGGATGAAGCCGCTCGGGTTCAGCCTGGAGGAGATGCGCGAGCTGCTGGAGGTCCTGGACGGGCTGGCGGCCGAGGAGACCGCCGCGCCCGACCGCGGGGCGCGGCTCGGGAAGCTGGCCGCCTACCACGGCCTGGTCGAGGAACGCACCGCCGAGCTCCGGGCCCGCCTGGCGGACGCCGAGGGGTTCGCCGGCGCGCTCGCGGACGCACTCGGACGCCACCGCGCGTGAAGCGGGGCGCCCGGATCACCCGCCTGCGGGACCCCGGCGACGTCCGTCCCGTGAACCGCCCGGCGCGTCGGGCGACGCCGGGAGGGCGAGGGAGAGCGCGGCGGCGCCGACCATCACGACCGCCATCATCCCGAAGGCGGTGCCGGGCGTCGCCGCCGCCGGGACGGCGGTGAGGACGGCCAGCCCGAGCGCGCCGCCGACCTGCTTGGCGGTGTTCAGCAGCCCGGACGCGGCCCCGGCGTCGCGCTCCTCGACGCCGGCGGCGGCGATGGCGGTGAGCGGCGTGGTGAGCAGCCCGCCGCCGAGGGACATCGGGACGGCGGGGCCGAGCACGCCCGAGAGGTAACCGCCGCCGCTCCGCGCCTGCCACGCGAAGCCCGCCGCGGCGAGGAGCGCTCCGGCGATGACGAGCGTCCGCCCGTCGACGCGCTCCATGAGCCGGGGCGTCGCCCGCAGCCCGACGAGCACGGTCAGCAGCGTGTGGGGGAGGAAGCCGAATCCGGTCCGCAGCGCCGAGTAGTGCAGGACGTCCTGCATGTAAAGGGTGAGGAAGTACCACATCGGCACCTGGAAGCACGCGCCGGTGAGCAGCATCACCGCGTTGCCGACCGCGACGGAGCGGACGCGCAGCAACCTCGGCGGGAGCAGCGGTTCGCGCGCCGCCCGCGCTTCGATGAGCGCGAACGCCGTGATCAGGACGGCGGCGGCGGTCAGGGCGCGGGCCGCCGCCGGGCCGCCCCTGACGCCGTAGGCCAGCAGCGCCAGCCCGGCGGTGGCGGTGACCGCGCCGGGAAGATCGAGCCCGCCGGGCCGCCCGCCGCCCCGCCGCGCGGGCAGTCGGACGGCCAGCACGGCGGCGACCGCGCCGAGCGGGACGTTGACCAGCAGAATCCAGCGCCAGGACAGCGCGACGGTGAGGACGCCGCCGAGCAGGTTCCCCGCGGCCCCGCCGACGAGCCCGACCGCCGTCCAGACCGCGAGGGCGCGGGTGCGCGCCGGACCGGCGGCGAAGGTCGTGGTGAGGACGGTCAGCGTGGCCGGGGCGAGGACGGCCGCGCCGAGGCCCTGCGCCGCGCGGGCGGCGATGAGCCACGCCGGGCCGCCCGCCAGCCCGCCGACCAGGCTGGGCAGCGTGAACAGGGCGAGGCCCGCGACGAAGACGCGCCGGACGCCGTACAGGTCGGCGAGGCGTCCGCCCGGCAGCAGGAACCCGGCGAACGCGAGCGTGTACGCGCCGGCGACCCACGGCAGGCGGTCGGCCGGGACGTCCAGCGATGTGCGGATCGCGGGCAGTGCGACGTTCACCACCGAGACGTCGAGCACCACCATGAACTGGGCGGCGCAGGCCAGGACGAGCCAGGACGTCGCGTGTCTGCCCATGCGCGGCTCCTTGGCAGATCAATGTGAGCACATTCGTTTGCCGACACGCTACGGACGCTAGACTCGGCGGTCAATCCAATGTGTACGCATCGAACAAAGGGGGCGGCCGATGGACCGGCGGACCCGGGGACCGGGCGCGCAGCACGCGGCGCGGCGGCGGGAGATCGCCGACGCCGTGCTGGCGATCGTCGCCGAACGCGGGCTCCAGGCGGTCTCGCTCACCGAGGTCGCCGCGCGGGCGGGCGTCTCACCCGGCCGCGTGCAGCACTACTTCCCCGCCAAGCAGGGACTCGTGGAGGCGGCCTTCGAGCGGTCCAACGAGGTGAGCGCCGCCCGGATCAGGTCTTTGGTCGGCGACGATCTCGACCGGGCCGCGCCCCGGTCGGTGCTGACGACCGTGCTGACCGAGCTCCTCGCCCGCGACGACGAGACGCGGGCGCACATGCGCGTCCGCCAGTCGTTCACCGCCCTGGCCCTCAGCGACGAGGCCATCGCCGACCGGATGCGCGCCGAGTACGACCGCCTCCACCGCCGGCTCGCCGGCCTGCTGGGCCGGGACGCGGACGCCGGGCTGCTCGTCCCCGGCACCGATCCCGTTGACGCGGCGGTCGCGCTGGTCGCGCTCGCCGAAGGGCTGGCCTATTACGTCCTCGTCGGCATCACCGGGCCGGAGGCCGCGCGAGAACAGGTTCTGGCCGCCGTCGCCGCCCGCTACCGGTGAGCCTCGGTCAGTGGCTCCCGGCCAGCTCCCCGGACAGGGTGCCGTGCATGCGGGCGCTGTCCTCGTTGAGTCCGACGATCTCGACGGTCTTGCCGCGCTGGGCGTACTTGGCGGTGACGGCGTCGAGCGCGGCGACGCTGGAGGCGTCCCAGACATGGGCGTCGGTCAGGTCGACGACGACGCGGTCGGGGTCGCCCGCGTAGTCGAACCGGTGGACCAGGTCGTTGCTGGACGCGAAGAACAGCTCTCCGGTGACGGCGTACACGACCTGCCCGCCCTCGGGGTCGGTGACGGCCGAGACCTCGACCAGGTGCGCGACGCGGCGCGCGAACACCACCATCGCGGTGACCGACCCGACGACCACGCCGATCGCCAGGTTGTGCGTCGCGACGACCACGGCGACGGTGATCAGCATGACGGCGGTCTCCCCGACCGGCATCCGCCGGAGGGTGGCGGGCCTGACCGAGTGCCAGTCGAACGTGCCGACCGACACCAGGACCATGACGGCGACGAGCGCGGCCATCGGGATCGTGGAGACGACGGAGCCGAGGGCGATGCACAGCGTCATCAGGAACGCCCCGGCCAGGAACGTCGAGAGCCGGGTGCGCGCCCCGTTGCGGACGTTGATCATCGTCTGCCCGATCATCGCGCAGCCGCCCATGCCGCCGAGGAACCCGGTGACGATGTTGGCGACGCCCTGCCCGATGGACTCGCGGGTCTTGTTGGACGGGGTGTCGGTGATGTCGTCGACGAGCTTGGCCGTCATCAGCGACTCCATCAGCCCGACCAGCGCGAACGCCAGCGCGTACGGCGCGATCGTCGTCAGGGTGCCGAAGGTGAACGGCACGTCGGGGACGCCGGGCGTCGGCAGCGAGGACGGCAGTGCGCCCTTGTCGCCCACGGTCGGCACGGCGATCCCGGCGGCGACGGTGATGGCGGTCAGGATGACGATCGACACCAGCGGCG
The DNA here is from genome assembly GCF_000381885.1 of Actinomadura atramentaria DSM 43919. GTDB lineage: Bacteria > Actinomycetota > Actinomycetes > Streptosporangiales > Streptosporangiaceae > Spirillospora > Spirillospora atramentaria. The sequence continues at coordinate 359,679 of NZ_KB907208.1, forward strand.
CGGGAACGGCCCTGGTGACGCGCGGGAACAGCACCATCAGCGCCAGCCCGCCGACCACCAGCGGGTAAACGGCCCACGGCACGTTCTTCAACTCGGGCACCTGGGCCATGAAGATCAAGATGGCGAGCGCGTTGACGAACCCGACCATCACGCTGCGCGGCACGAACCGCATCAGCCGGGCCACGCCCAGCGCGCCGAGCGCGATCTGGAAGACCCCGGCCAGCACGACGGTCGCGAACAGGTAGCCCAGCCCGTGCTCGCGGACGACGGGCGCCACGACCAGCGCGACCGCCCCGGTCGCCGCCGAGATCATCGCGGGCCGCCCGCCGACGACCGAGATCGTGACGGCCATCGTGCAGGCCGCGAACAGCCCGATCCGCGGATCGACGCCCGCGATGACCGAGAACGAGATCGCCTCGGGGATCAGCGCCAACGCGACCACCAGCCCGGACAGCACCTCGGTCCGCACGAGCTTCGCGGTGATCGGATACGTCGGCCGCGGACGGCGCGCCAGCACGGCGGAAAGACTCACGACACTCCAGATTCATGCGCCGACAGCGGCGAAAAGCCCGCGCGACGTGCGGGGGAGGACTCCAACGCCCGGCGATCACCCGGACCGCCGAAACGACAGGCCGGCATCCGGCGAACCATCGCGGACTCGCCCCTACCCTAACGTCACAGGAGAGTCTGCGGATTCCACCACCTCACCGACCGGCCGCCAGCCGCCGCCCCGAGACCCAGCATGCCCACCGCCGCCCGGGGAACGCCGCACATGAGTTCGTCGACGACGCGCTGAACGACCGGAACACAAATGGAACACGGAATGCGGCACACGGCATGGCCGCTGATGCCACACCGCCGATAAACGACCAACGGCCCGCCCCCAGCTCACACTGGAGTTCGGGCCGTTCGCTACGGGGTGCCCCCTGCAGGATTCGAACCTGCGCACACGGCTCCGGAGGCCGTTGCTCTATCCCCTGAGCTAAGGGGGCGGTGCCGCTGGTGAGCGGCGTGGGAAAAGGCTACCAGGACTGGCGGGTGGTCGCGCACCTCGTTTGTTCGGCGTGCGGGGGCGCGGGGGGTGGGCTACCTTCGAGGCCGTGAGCGAGCCACTGGGACGCGTGCTGGTCGTCGACGACGACGAGGTCATCCGGCAGCTCATCGCGGTCAACCTCCAGTTGGAGGGCTTCGAGGTCGAGACCGCCGTGGACGGGCAGGACTGCCTGGACCGCGTGCTGGACGTCCGCCCCGACGTGATCACGCTGGACGTGATGATGCCGCGCCTGGACGGCTGGGTCACCGCGAGCCGGCTGCGGGAGAACGCCGAGACCAGCGGCATCCGCGTCGTCATGATCACCGCGCGGGCGCAGGAGCACGACGTGCGGCGCGGGCACGAGATCGGCGTGGACGCCTACGTGACGAAGCCGTTCGACCCGAATCAGCTCATCCAGACCGTCCGTAAACTCGCTGCCGTGTCCAGATAATGGTCAGATAGTCTCACCAGGGTGACCCCTGCCGAGCTGGGCGCCGCGCTCGCGGCGGTCGCCGGCGGCGCGCTCGCGCCCCGCGACGTGCCGTTGAGCGTCCGCGGCCCCGGCGTCTACGCCACCTCGCTCGCGCTGCGGCTGCGCCTGGACCCCCAGGTCACGGCCGAGCGCGTCCGCGCGCTGCCCGGCGTGGAGCGCGTCGAGGGCGACGGAATGCTCGTCATCGCCGTCGATCCGGCGCGGGTCGTCAGCGGCGTCCTCGCCGAGGGCGACGCCTACGCCGCCGCGGAGGTTCCGCAGGCGCCGTGGAAGGACGGCCCCCGCGTCTTCGGCGACCCCGGCTTCGAGGTCCGGTACGCGTACGCCCGCGCCGCATGGGTCGGCCGCTGGGCCGAAGACCTTCACGTCGAGGAAGGACCACCGGCCCCGGAGACCGCGCAGGAACGCAGGTTCACCGAGGTCGTGGCCGATCTTCCCTGCCGCGCGCGGCAGGCCGAACGGGAACAGGACCCCCGCCCGTTCGCCTTGTGTCTGGAGCGGCTCGCCGCCGCCTACCACGACGTCCACGAGCGGTGTCCCGCGCTGCCGAAGGGCGACGAGAAACCCGGGGCGGTGCACGCGGCCCGCGTCACGCTGGCGCGGGCGGCGCGCATCGCCTTGGGCAACGGACTGAAAACGATCGGCGAGACTCCGCGGGAGCGGATATGACGAGCGGGGGAATGAGCGGATGAGCAGGGTCCATCCTGCGGGCGGACGGCACGCGGACGTGCTGCCCGAAGACCACCCGGTGCCGCCGCCGGCGGACCTGAACGCGCTGGCCGACGAGGTCTGGCCGCGCGGCGCGCGCCGGACGGACGGCGCGCTGACGGTCGGCGGCGTGGACGTCCGGGACCTGGCGCGCGAGTACGGCACGCCGCTGTACGTGTACGACGAGGACGACGTCCGGGCCCGCGCCCGCGAGTACGCGCAGGCGTTCCACGACGGCAGCGTCCACTACGCGGGCAAGGCGTTCCTCTGCACGGCGGTGGCCCGCTGGGTCCACGAGGAGGGCCTGGGCCTGGACGTGTGCAGCGGCGGCGAGCTGGCCGTCGCGCTGCGCGCCGGGTTCCCGCCGGAGAAGATCACGCTGCACGGCAACAACAAGTCGGTGGCGGAGCTGGCGCAGGCGGTGGACGCGGGCGTCGGCCACATCGTCGTCGACTCCTTCGAGGAGATCGCCAGGCTCGGCCATCTCGCGCGCGAGCGGGGTGTGCGGCCGAAGGTCATGGTGCGCGTGACGACGGGCGTGGAGGCTCACACCCATGAGTTCATCGCGACCGCCCACGACGACCAGAAGTTCGGGTTCTCGCGGAGTTCCGGCGCGGCGCTGGAGGCGGTCCGCCGCGTCCTGGCGCTGCCGGAGCTGGAGCTGGTCGGCCTGCACTCGCACATCGGGTCGCAGATCTTCGACCCGGACGGTTTCGAGGTCGCCGCGCACCGCCTGGCGGAGCTGCTGGTCGCGATCCGCGACGAGCACGGCCTGGAGCTGCCGGAGCTGGACCTCGGCGGCGGCTACGGCATCGCGTACACGCCGGGCGACGAGCCGATCGACCCCAAGACGATGGCCGACAGCCTCCGCGACATCGTGGCGCGCGAGTGCCGCGCGTACGGGCTGGCGATGCCGCGGCTGACGGTCGAGCCGGGCCGGGCGATCATCGGCCCGGGCGGCGTGACGGTGTACGAGGTCGGGACGGTCAAGGACGTCGAGGGCATCCGCACGTACGTCTCGGTGGACGGCGGGATGAGCGACAACCTGCGGACGGCGTTGTACGGCGCGGAGTACTCGTGCGTGCTGGCCAGCCGGGAATCGGATGCCGCGCCCATGTTGGGCAGGCTTGTCGGAAAGCACTGCGAGAGCGGCGATATCGTCGTCCGTGACCTGTGGTTGCCCGAAGATCTTACGGCGGGCGACCTGGTGGCCGTCGCCGCGACCGGTGCGTACTGTCGCTCGATGGCGAGCAACTACAACCATGTCCCCAAGCCCGCCGTCGTGGCGGTGCGAAGCGGCAGGTCGAGGGTCATCGTCCGCCGGGAGACCGCGGACGACCTGCTGCGGCTCGATGCGGAGGTCGAAGGGTGAAACCGTTGCGGGTGGCGCTGCTGGGGTGCGGTGTCGTCGGCACCCAGGTCGTGCGGCTGCTGGAGGAGCAGCGCGCGGACCTGGCTGCCCGGGTGGGCGCCCCGCTGGAGCTGGCCGGGGTCGCGGTGCGCCGCCCCGACCGGGTCCGCGCGGGGGTCGATCCGAAGCTGCTGACGACGGACGCCGAGGGGCTCGTCACCCGCGACGACGTGGACATCGTGATCGAGGTGATCGGCGGCATCGAGCCCGCCCGGTCGCTGCTGCTCGCCGCGATGAAGACCGGCAAGTCGGTCATCTCCGCGAACAAGGCGCTGCTGGCGGAGGACGGCGCGACGCTGTTCGCCGCCGCCCGCGAGTCCGGCGCGGACCTGTACTACGAGGCGTCGGTGGCGGGCGCGATCCCGCTGCTGCGCCCGCTGCGGGAATCCCTCGTCGGGGACCGGGTGCAGCGCGTGCTCGGCATCGTCAACGGCACGACGAACTACATCCTCGACCAGATGGACACGCACGGCGCGGGCTTCGAGGAGGCCCTGGAGGAGGCGCAGGAGCTGGGCTACGCCGAGGCCGACCCGACGGCCGACGTGGAGGGCTTCGACGCCGCCGCCAAGGCCGCGATCCTCGCGCAGCTCGCGTTCCACACGCCGGTGACGGCCGCGGACGTCCACCGCGAGGGCATCACCGAGGTGTCCGCCGCCGACGTCGCGGGCGCGAAGGAGATGGACAGCGTCGTCAAGCTGCTGGCCATCTGCGAGCGCGTCCCCGGCGGCGACGGCGTGGACCGGGGCGTCTCGGTGCGCGTCTACCCGGCGATGATCCCGCGCAGCCATCCGCTCGCCAGCGTCCGCGAGGCGTACAACGCGGTGTTCGTCGAGGCGCAGTCGGCGGGGTCGCTGATGTTCTACGGCGCGGGCGCGGGCGGGGCCCCGACCGCGTCGGCGATCCTCGGGGACCTCGTCGCCGTCGCCCGCAACAAGGTGGCGGGCACGCCGGGGCCGGTCGAGGTGACGTACGCGTCGCTGCCCGTCCTGCCGATGGGGGAGACCGTCACCCGCTACTACGTGCAGCTCGACGTGGCCGACCGGTCCGGCGTGCTGGCGACCGTCGCGGAGGAGTTCGCGCGCAACGGCGTGTCGATCCAGGCCGTCCGCCAGGAGGGCTCGGGGGACGACGCGCAGCTCGTCATCGTCACCCACCGGGCGTCCGACGCGGCCCTGTCGGCGACGGTCGAGACGCTGCGCGAGTTCGACAGCGTCCGCCGGGTCGCCAGCGTCATGCGCGTCGAGGGCGACGAGTAGCCGCGCGGCCTTGCCCCTGCCTTTACACTTGCCCGCAAGACCGCAGGTCATCCGAGGAGATCGAGTGAACGCGACCGCCCGCGCCTGGCGCGGCCTCATCGAGGAGTACCGCGACCGGCTGCCGGTGACGGCGGAGACGCCGGTCATCACCCTGCTGGAGGGCGGCACGCCGCTCGTCCCGGCGCAGCGGGTGTCGCAGCTCACCGGCTGCGAGGTGTACCTCAAGGTGGAGGGCGCCAACCCCACCGGTTCGTTCAAGGACCGCGGGATGACGATGGCCATCAGCAAGGCGGCCGAGGACGGCGCGAAGGCGGTGATCTGCGCCTCCACCGGCAACACGTCGGCGTCGGCCGCCGCGTACGCGGTGCGCGCGGGCATGACGTGCGCGGTGCTCGTCCCGCAGGGCAAGATCGCGATGGGCAAGCTGGCGCAGGCGCTCGTCCACGGCGCGCGGCTGCTCCAGGTGGACGGGAACTTCGACGACTGCCTGGAACTGGCCCGCAAGCTGTCGGTGGACTACCCGGTCGCGCTGGTCAACTCGGTCAACAAGTACCGGCTGCAGGGGCAGAAGACCGCCGCGTTCGAGATCGTGGACGCGCTCGGCGACGCCCCGGACGTCCACTGCCTGCCCGTCGGGAACGCGGGGAACATCTCCGCCTACTGGATGGGTTACAAGGAGTACGCGGCGGGCTCCGTCGCGTCCCGCACGCCCCGGATGCTGGGTTTCCAGGCGTCCGGCGCGGCCCCGTTCGTCAAGGGCGAGCCGGTGCTGAACCCGCGGACCATCGCGACCGCGATCCGCATCGGCAACCCCGCCTCGTGGGACCTGGCCATCGCCGCGCGCGACGAGTCCGGCGGCGCGATCGACTCGGTCACCGACCGGCAGATCCTCGCCGCGTACCGGCTGCTGGCCGCCGAGGAGGGCGTGTTCGTCGAGCCCGCGTCGGCGGCGAGCGTGGCCGGGCTGCTCCAGGCCGTCCAGAACGGCGTGGTGGAGCGCGGCTCCAAGATCGTCTGCACGGTGACCGGAAACGGCCTCAAGGACCCCGACTGGGCGATCTCCGGCGCTCCTGCGCCGACGACCGTCAAGGTCGACGCGCACTCGGCGGCGTCGGCGCTGGGCCTGACGTGACCGCGCGGCCGGAGCCGGTCACCGTCGAGGCCCCGGCGACGAGCGCGAACCTCGGGCCCGGCTTCGACTCCCTCGGCCTCGCGCTGGAACTGCGCGACGAGGTCACCGTCGAGATCGACCCGGCGGGGACGGACTTCTCCGGCGTCGCGATCGAGGTGTCCGGCGAGGGCGCGGAGGTCGCGGACCGGGGCGAGCACCACCTGATCGTCAAGGTGCTGCGGCGCGCGCTCGCCGAGATCGACGCGCTCGCGCCGAAGGCGCTGGGCGACGTCGCGGGCGTGCGCTTGACGTGCGTGAACCGCGTCCCGCACAGCCGGGGCCTCGGCTCGTCGTCGGCGGCGATCGTCGCGGGGATCGCGGCGGCGCGCACCCTGCACCCGCACGGCGCGCTGTTCGGCGACGACGCCGCGCTGCGCCTCGCCACCGACATCGAAGGGCATCCCGACAACGTCGCGCCGTGCGTGGCGGGCGGCCTGACGGTCGCGTGGACGACGCCGGACGGGCCGCGCCTGGTCCGGCTCGACCCGGCGGTCGACGGCGTCACGGTCTTCGTCCCCGAGCACCGGGTGCCGACCGAGCGGGCGCGCGGGCTGCTGCCCGACACCGTCCCGCACGGCGACGCCGCCGCCAACGCGGGCCGGGCCGCGCTGCTCGTCGCCGCGCTCACCGGCGGACTGGACGCCTCGGTGCTCCTGGACGCCACCGAGGACCGGCTGCACCAGGATTACCGCGCGCCCGCGATGCCGGAATCGGCGGCGCTCGTCGCGCGGCTGCGGGAAGCGGGCGTCCCGGCGGTCATTTCCGGGGCAGGACCTACTGTCCTGGCCTTCACAACCGCATCACGACTTGATTCGATAGATGGGGAAGCGGGTAATGGCTGGCACGTGTACCGGTTGGACGTCGCCCCCCGCGGCGTGCGCGTCCGACCGGGCGTGACCGGCGCCTGGACCTGAGCCGGCTCGGGCCGGGCGCGGGTCGGCGGGACACCGCGATCCGCCAGGTAAAATGCGAACACAACGACCTCTGGGGAATAGCAGTGCGCCCTGGTGATGTTAGGCTGAATGCCGCACCAGATGCCCCGTTCGGGGCTGTGTGCTCGTCAGCCGTGCGTCACTCCGCGTGGGTCACGCGTACCCGGCTTCCCAAGACCGTGACAACCCGTTGTCCGGCATTCCACCGAAACTGCGGACGTGGCGGTACTGGGAGAATCTGCGAGCAACCCGTCCCGTCCACCATCTGGCCATGCCACCAAATCGCCGGCAACGGTCCCACCGCGACCGGCGTAGCCCGACTCGGCGCCCCCGCCGGGCCGCACCACCGGGTTGACTGGCCGATCGCCGGCCAACGCCCGCTCCCTGGGAAGGACCCTTAGTGAGCGAATCCAGCGAAGTCCTGACGGACGCCACCGCACCGGCTCCGGACGCCGAGCCCGCCGCCCCCCGGCGCCGCCGGACGGGCACCGGCCTGACGGCGATGGTGCTGCCCGAGCTGCGCAAGCTCGCGTCCGACCTCGGCATCACCGGCACGACCGGGATGCGCAAGAGCCAGCTCATCGCCGCCATCCAGGACCGGCAGGGCGGCGCGCAGGGCTCGGCGGGCGAGCAGGGCGCTGGGAACGCTCCGGCCGAGCGTCCGCGGCGCACCCGCGCCGCGGCCAAGCGGGACACCGCGACCGCGGCCCCGGAGAAGGCGGCGACCGCGGAGAAGGCGACCACCGGAGAGGCCAGCGCCGTGCAGACGAGCATCGACGCCGAGCAGCCCGCCAAGCCCGAGAAGGCGACCCGTGGTGAGGCCCGTGGTGAGACGCGCGCCGACAAGGCGCAGGGCGACCGCGAGCAGCGCGAGCCCCGCGAGCAGCAGCAGGGCCGCCGCAACCGCGCCGAGGGCGAGGACGGCGAGTCCGGCCAGCAGGAGCGGCAGGACCGGCAGCAGGGCCAGCAGAACCAGCGCGGCGAGGGCGGCGGGCGGCAGCGCACGCGCGGCGGTCGCGACCGCGACCGCGGCGAGCGCGGCGGCGACCGGGGCGGCGACCAGCAGGGCCGCCAGCGCGGCGGCCAGAACACCGGCGGCGGCCAGCCCGGCGGTCCGGGGGACGACGACGACGCGGGGAACCGCGGGCGGCGCGGCCGCCGGTTCCGCGAGCGCAACCGGGGCCGGGGCGGCCGCGAGCGCTTCGAGGAGCCCGTGGTCACCGAGGACGACGTCCTGATCCCCGTCGCGGGCATCCTCGACATCCTCGACAACTACGCGTTCGTCCGCACGACCGGCTACCTGCCCGGCCCGAACGACGTGTACGTCTCGCTCGCGCAGGTCCGCAAGAACGGGCTGCGCAAGGGCGACGTCATCACCGGCGCGGTCCGGCAGGCCCGCGAGGGCGAGCGGCGCGAGAAGTTCAACGCGCTCGTCCGGCTCGACACCGTCAACGGGATGGAGCCCGACCAGGCCAAGGGCCGCGTCGACTTCTCCAAGCTGACGCCGCTGTACCCGCAGGAGCGGCTGCGCCTGGAGTCGGACTCCACCGTCCTGACGACGCGGATCATCGACCTGGTGTCGCCGATCGGCAAGGGCCAGCGCGGGCTGATCGTCTCGCCGCCGAAGGCGGGCAAGACGATGGTGCTGCAGGCCATCGCCAACGCGATCACCAAGAACAACCCCGAGTGCCACCTGATGGTGGTGCTGGTGGACGAGCGGCCCGAAGAGGTCACCGACATGCAGCGGTCGGTGAAGGGCGAGGTCATCCACTCGACGTTCGACCGCCCCGCCGAGGACCACACCACGGTCGCGGAACTGGCGATCGAGCGGGCCAAGCGGCTGGTGGAGCTGGGCCACGACGTCGTCGTCCTGCTCGACTCGATCACCCGCCTGGGCCGGGCGTACAACCTGGCGGCGCCCGCGTCGGGCCGCATCCTGTCCGGCGGTGTGGACTCCACGGCGCTGTACCCGCCCAAGCGGTTCTTCGGCGCGGCGCGCAACATCGAGAACGGCGGCTCGCTGACGATCCTCGCGACGGCGCTGGTGGAGACCGGCTCCCGGATGGACGAGGTCATCTTCGAGGAGTTCAAGGGCACCGGCAACATGGAGCTGAAGCTCAACCGGTCCCTGGCGGACAAGCGGATCTTCCCGGCGGTGGACGTGGACGCGTCCGGCACCCGCAAGGAGGAGATCCTCATGGCGCCGGAGGAGCTGCGCATCGTGTGGCAGCTCCGCCGGGTGCTCCACGCGCTGGACACCCAGCAGGCGCTGGAACTCCTCATCGAGAAGATGAAGGAGACCAAGTCCAACGCGGAGTTCATGCTCCAGGTGCAGAAGACGACGATCAGCGACGACCGCTGACCGACCGCTGAACGCCCCGTCCGGGTTTCCGGGCGGGGCGTTCAGCGTTTCCGCGCGGGTTCAGGGCGCGAGGACGCGGTAGTCGTCCAAGCGCATGTGGAGCTGCGCGGCCCGGAGCCAGGGCAGCAGCGGGTCGTCGAAGGTGAGGGTGGCGCGCCGCATCGGGGCGGGGCCGAGGATCGTCGGGTGGTACAGGATGCCCGAGACGGCGGCGGGCCGGGGACGGTCGGCGGTGAGCGCGACGTGGCCGTCGCGCAGGTGCGGGCAGAGCCGGACGGAGCGGTCCACGCAGTCCGGGCACACGGGCGGGTGCGAGGTGAGGACGGGAGAGGGCCACGGGTCCTCGCGGTACTCGGCGGCCGACAGCAGCCAGCGGGCGTCCGTCCCGCACGGCGTGCCGCAGACCTGGCAGAGGAGCCGGCGCATGGCGCGGCGCTGCCGCAGGTGGTGGACGTTCTTGAACAGCGGGCGGCCGACGCCGGGACTGGAGGTGTTGCGCGCCCACAGGACGCCGTGGCGGTCGCGGTCGAGGACGGTCTCGTCGGCGTAGGCGATCCCGCGTTCGCCAGAAATGATCGTGGCCGGGGGAGCCTCTTCCGACGACCACGCGGTGATGAAGGGGACGACGCCCCAACGCGCGCTCGCGGCGGGAGTGGACTGCTGTGGGGAAGGCATGGGGGGGGGAGTCCCTGTCTGGCTGAGGAGATTTCCGCGCGCGGACGCGCGGCTGGCTGGAATCGCGGCGGGAACTGATGCGGAGCGGCCCCGGAGGCCAATGGACGGAACTCCTCCGGGGCCGCCCCGCCGGTCGGGGCCGGTCCGCGCGTAGGGGCCGACCCGCGCGGCCACACCGGTCCCCGCCGGGTCTCGGACACCACCACGCACCGCCACACGGCCACCGCCCACGCACCGCTGTGCAGCCGCCGCCCACGCACCGCCGCGCGGCCACGCACCGCCGCGCGGCGACCGCACGCGCACCGCTGCGCAGACGCGGTTCGCGCCCGGCCGCGCGGGTGCGGTCCGCGTGCCATCGTGCGGATGCGGGTCGCGCACCGTCGTGCGGATGCGGGTCGCGTGCCATCGCGCGGACGCGGGTCGCGCACCGTCGCGCGGACGCGGGTCGCGCGCCCCCGTGCGGACGCAGCTCGCGCACCGCCGTGTGGACGCAGCTCGCGCGCCGCCGCTCGGCCGCGGGTCGCGCACCGCCGTGCAAACGCGGTTCGCGCACCTCGGATGCGGGTCGCGCGCCATCGTGCGGACGCGGCTCGCGCATCTTCGTGCGGACGCGGACCGCGCGCCATTGCGCGGATGCGGGTCGCGCACCTCCGTGGACGCGGTTCACGTCCCTCCGCGCGGACGCGGGTCGTGCCGTTGTGTGGACGTGGGGTCATGCCGTCGTGTGGACGCGGATCGTGCGTCGTGCGGACGCTCTCCGCGCCGCCGGTCGGATGCGCGTCGCGGTCGGCGTCGCGCGGTTCGGCCGTGCTTTCGCCGGTCGGCGCGGGTCGGTCGCGCCGTCGCCGGTCGGCTGCGCCGCCGTGGGGCGGGCGCGAGTCGGGCGTGCCGCTGTCGGGTGGACATGGTCGGGCGTGCGGCTGTCGTGCGGACATGAGTCGGGTGCGTCGTTGTCGGGCGGACGTGTCGTTGTCGGACGGACGGGCGGGCCGTCGTCAGGCGGGCGCGGGCGTGGGCGCGGGCGCGGGCGCGGCGGGACCGTGGGGCGCGGGGACGGGGTCGGCCGACCCGCGACGGGCGGGCGCGGGTCCGGCCGTGTCGCGGTGGTCGCGGCGCGGTCCCGCCGGGTCCGCCGCCCCGTGGTGGGCGCCGGTGCGGGCGTCGGTGCGGGCGCGGGCGCGGGGATCGGCGTGGGCGAGTTCGATGGCCTCCTGCGCGTCGAGCTGGGCGCGCAGGTCGGCGGGGTCGTCGGCGATGAGCGTGCGCGCGAGGCCGCGCCGGGTCTCCCGGTCGCTGAGCGCCCGCCGCCGCGTCGCGCACAGCAGGACGCCGTGGCGACTCGTCCAGAAACTCCACCCGGGCCAAATGGCGCGAAGGTCCGATTCTTCCGTATTCACGATGACTCTCCTCGAAATCAATTAACGAACTTCTCGGATACGTCTGGTGCCTGCTCGTGGGATCTGTCTACCCTGACGCTCAGCGCGGAGGAACACGTTTCGTCCGCCACTCGTGACCGTGTGTCTCCCCCGGTCCGCCTGTGAGAAAGGTGTGAGGAAGCATGAGCGCCAACCCCAACAACCGCCCGACCTGGCTGCAGTACCTTGCCAACGAGCTGATCGCCTGGCGCGAACACCGCAACCTCACCCAGGAGGAACTCGCCGCAAAGATCAATTACTCGCCGTCGATGGTCAGCATGGTCGAGACCGCTCAGCGCCAGCCCAAGCCCGAGTTCATCCAGGCGTGCGACAACGTGATGGATACCAGTGGGGCGCTTCTGCGGCTCTACAAGGAACTCGTGATCCGAGAGTCGGTGCCGGACTTCGTGAACCGCTGGCGTGGGATCGAGGAGAGCGCGTCCGGACTCAACACCTTCCAGCTTTCGTTCATGCCCGGGATGTTGCAGACCCAGGAGTACGCCCGTGCCGTGCTTCGGCTTGGGTTGCCTACTGCTTCAGATGAGGAGATCGATACTCGAACGCTGGCCCGCATTGAACGCAAGAAGATCTTGACCGGCAACAAGCCGCCGATGTATGTCGCAATTCTGGACGAAGGCGTAATCCGTCGAGTGATGAAGAGCGTTGCCATTATGCGTGAGCAGGTGGAACACCTGATCGAGATGTGCGAACTTTCGCACGTCAGGGTCCAGATCGTCCCGGACGAAGTCGGCGGGTACGCTGGATTCGGTGGGCCGTTTACTCTCGCCACGCTCGATGGCGAGGAGATTGCCTTCCTTGACACGACACTCAGTGGCCATGTAGTCGAAGATCCGGGACACGTGGCCATGATCAGGAACCGCTGGGAATCACTGCGAGCCGAAGCGCTGTCGCGCTCGGCATCGCTCAAGCTCATGAAGGACGTGGCAACGCAATGGACACTCTGACCTGGCGCAAGAGCACCCGCAGCGGGTTCAACAACAATGATTGCGTGGAGGTTGCTCGCGCTGCGGGGACCTTCTACACCCGCGACAGCAAGGACCCGGACGGCCCCCGGCACAGCCTTCCGATCGCTGAGGCCGCCTCGTTCATCGAGGCGGTGAAGCGGGGTACATACGACCTGTGACCCCGTTGGCTGGGTGGGCCGCCCCGTCCCGCCCAGCCTCTCCGAACAGGAAGGCCAGCGCGGCAATGGACACTCTGACCTGGCGTAAAGCGAAGCGCAGCAACATCAACGGCGGCAACTGCGTGGAGTTGGCCCGCGCTGCGAACGTTTTTTATGCCCGCGACAGCAAGGCCACGGACGACCCTCAGCACGCCCTGTCACTTCCCGGGGCCGCCGCGTTCATCGAGGCGGTGAAGCGGGGTATGTACGACCTGTGACTCCCCCCGGTCGGGCGGGTCGCCCTGTCCCGCCCAGCTCTCACGGGAAGACCGGTGAAGCGATGCCCGACCTGGTCTGGCGCAAGAGTCTTCGCAGCAGTTTCGTGAAGAATGCAGAATGTGTGGAGGTCGCTCGCGCTGCGGGATCGTTCTACACCCGAGACAGCAAGGACCCGGACGGCCCTCGACACTGTCTCCCGCTGCCCGAGGCCGCCGCGTTCATCGCGGCGGTGAAGCGGGGTAGGTACGACCTGTGACCCCCGGCTGGGCGGGTCGCCCCGTCCCGCCCAGCCCCCACAGGAAGGCCGGAGACACGATGTCCTCTTTAAGCTGGCGTAAGTCCACCCGCAGCAACATCAACGGCGGCGAGTGCGTGGAGCTGGCCCGCGAGGCGAACACCCTCCACGCCCGTGACAGCAAGGACCCCGAAGCTCCCCATCACCGCATCCCACTACCCGAAGCCGCCGCGTTCATCGCGGGGGTGAAGCGGGGTATGTACGACCTGTGACTCCCCCCGGTCGGGCGGATCGCCCCGTCCCGTCCGGCCCTCACAGGAAGACCGGTGAAGCGATGTTCGACCTGACCTGGCGCAAGAGCACCCGCAGCGGGTTCAGCAACAACGAGTGTGTGGAGGTTGCTCGCGCTGCGGGGACGTTCTACGCCCGAGACAGCAAGGACCCGGAAGGCCCCAGGCACCGTCTCCTGATCGCGGAGGCCGCTGCGTTCATTGCGGCGGTGAAGCGGGGTACGTACGACCTGTGACCCCGTTGGCTGGGCGGGTCACCCCGTCCGCCCGGCCTCCCGCGCAGGAAGACTGGTAAAGCGATGCCCTCTCTCACCTGGCGTAAGTCCACCCGCAGCAACATCAACGGCGGCGAATGCGTGGAGCTGGCCCGTGAGGCGAACACCCTCCACGCCCGCGACAGCAAGGACCCCGAAGCCCCTCACCACCGAATCCCGCTCCCCGAAGCCGCCGCGTTCATCGCAGCCGTGAAACACGGCGACTACGATCTCTGACCCGCCGGATGACTCTGATGCCTTCTGCACCGACACGCGATGCGGTCGACCTGCGGTCCCAGCCTGTGGAAGAAGTGCTGGCCCGGGTGGAGCGGTCCCTTGGTGTGCGTCTTGTTCGAGACGGGCTGGTGCCCAAGCGCCGCACGCTCGGTGCGCGCACGGATCGTGAGACGTGGGTGCGGGTCGAGAGACGTCCGATGGCGCGCATCCGCGCCGAAGGGCAGGGGTGGAACGGCGTCGAGTGCGCGGCGCTCCTGCGCGGCGTGGCGAAGCCGGACTGGTGGGGCGGCGTCGCGTGGACGGACCCGGCGGGCCGTGCGATGTGGCGCGCGGACGAGACGAGCCTGCTCCCGGCCGCCCCGGTGAAACCGGCCGGGATCGTGACCGCTGATCCGAGGCTGCCGGACGAGTGGTGGTCGGCGCTGAACTCCTCACTGGACGCGCTGGGCGCCCAGGGAACGGCTCGGGTCGCCACACCCGACACGGTCCTGATCACTCAGGAGCACGTGACCGAGGTCGTCCACGCGGTCTTCGGCACGTCGGTCGACGCGGTGATCGGTGAATGGGCGAGTGCGCACGCGGATCTGCACTGGTCGAACGTCACGGCTCCGCGGTTCTGCCTGTTCGACTGGGAGGATTGGGGCCGGGCGCCGCGCGGCCTGGACGCCGCGAGCCTGTGGAGCGGGTCGCTGGCAGTCCCGTCGCTCGCGGATCGCGTGCGGCACGAACGCCGCCGCGATCTCGACAGCCGGGACGGCAAGATCATGATGCTGTTCTGCTGCGCGAAGATCGTCGGCCCGCACGCCCATCCGGCCGATCCCCGACTGCGGGGCGCGCAGGCCGAGGCGACGCGCCTCGTCAAGGAACTCCAGCGCGACTGACCGGAACCCGGTGGCTGCGGAGTAACTCGACATAACGCCTGATCCTGCGGTCGTCGACGGCGAAGCGCAGGCTGTCGAGGAGCGCGCCGAGATGCCGAGGATCGTCCGCTCCGACGGCGAGGGAACTGACCGACGGGAGGCGGCAGGCAACGCGGAAGGCGGCCGCCGCGCGGGAACAGTCCGCTGCGGCCCCGCGCAGGAACAGGCGCGGGTCGAGGCCCTCTCGCGCTGCGTTGCTGGCGTCGCCCGCGAAGGGGCTCATGCCCCAGCACGCCGTACCCGGCGCGTCCCAGCGCGCCGCGAGCGCCGCCGACGCGTCGAGGGTCTCGATGCCGACGAAGAGACCGGACCGGACCATCAGCGCGTGGGGCCGGGGCATCGAACCGTCGATGAGCGCTGGCAGACCTTCGGGATTCCACGATGCGATCCCCCACGCCCCGCACAGCCCGTCAGCCGCCGCCTCGTCCAGGGCGGCGCACGCCTGGCCGAGCACCTCCCGTGCCTGCTGGATATGGCGAGGCCGCAGGGAGCGTTCCGGGTTGTGCAGGAAGACCAAGTCGGGAGTCCTGCCGAGGTCGCGGTTCGTCTGCTCCAGGGCGGTGCGGAGGCGCATCGGATCGAGGGAGTGCTCGGCTCCGTGCCGGGCTGGGAAGAAACCGATCTTCGTGGAGACCGTGAACTCACGTAGCAGGTCTCCGGCCTTGCGCGCCAGCGTGCGGTGCGAGGCGAAGTCGTGGTAGCTGAAGCTGGTGTCGATCGCATCGACGCCGAGGTTCAAAGCATTGATCAGGAGAGGGCGTTGGTGACGAGACCGGTGTAGCCCGAGGACAATTCTGGTGTCAGGCCCGCGCACAGTTCCTCCCTGACCACGATTTCGGCGACGCGTTCGATCTCGTGCCCTACGGCGGTGACGGCGGCCGGCAGTGAGACGGGATTTCCGCTGAGCAGCAAGCGGAGCGAGGGGAGTGCCTTGCGCGTGAAGGTAAGCTTTTTGCCGTTGGACGAGACCTCCACGACATCGCCGTGCTCCTCGATCCGCGGCCTGAAATCGGCGATGCACACTACCGTTTCGGCCTTTCCGAGAACTGGTAGATACGGAATATGTCGTGGCGGAACGCTTTCGAGTTCTCGCGCGGCCAGGTAATCCGCTGGACTGCTGGCCTCCATCAGCGCTGTAGCGGCGGCGACGAGCCGTAGATGCTCGGCGGCCTGTTGCTCCGCTCCGGCCCATCGGCTCAGATCCCGGCGGAACAGTTCGCTTCCGCGAGACCAGTCGGCGAGCCATGCCAGCCAGTTCGCCCCGGTGCGCTGGACGAACCCGAAGGTCGCGTGCAGGCTGAGCCCGGCACCGAGACCCTGGCGGGTGGCCTTGTGCCAGTATCCGCGCGGAATGTGGATCACCTCGCCCGCGCGCAGGGTGCCGGCCCAGACGATGTCCTGGCTCGGGGCGGTGTTGCGTTCGGCGTCGCGAAACATCGGTGCCAAGCGGGACGGCGAGCGCACCTCCCAGTTCTTCTCCCCCGCCAACTGCAGGATCAGCACGTCGTGGTCGTCCCAGTGCAGGTCGAATCCGGCGGCGTCATTCGTCGTCAGGTAGACATTGGCCTGCACATGTTCGCGTGACCACCACTGCCAAGCTCGGCATGCGACCTCCATCACCGGATCGAAGACATTGGTCTGGTCCAGGACCAACGTCGCGCCGTCGCCGAGTAAGGTCCCCAGACGGCGCATGTCCACCATCCGGATGCTCTGTCGGCGTCGCGTCAGCGTCTGCTCGCAGTAGGCGTTCGGATGCAGTTCGCCGCCGTTCTGGAAGCACCGGACCTGCGGGTCCGACAGGCTGCGTCGCATCACCAAGTCCAAGAGGCGCTGCGGCGTAAGGACACGTTCCAGCAGAGACGGGTCTCCGGCGCGTCCCCGCGCGAACTGGTCACCGAGCAGTTGTGGCCCGCTCCAGCCCAGCGACTTTTCCACGTATTCGATCAGTCGGTGGTCCATGACGTCGTTCACCTTCCTGCCGGTTGATCGAGGAGGACGGGCCGCGCGGCGGCGACGCCGCGCGGCCGGGCGAACCGTGGTTTCACTCCGGAACGTTCAGTGCGTCGCCGTCCGGCCAGGGGTCGTCGCCGCCGCCGTCGGGCGGAGGGTCGGACTGGCCGACGTCGGTCCGGTCGTGGATCCTCGCCAGGATCTCCACCGCCACGAGCAGATCATCGTCCACAGGAGAATCACCTTTCGGAACAACTGACCGATGGGTCGGTCGGCGGCGGACGTCATGCTGTGGAGCTTCCGTCCGACGCGATCGGCGGGTCGGGCTCGGTGCTGTCCTACCGTGACGTGTGATCGATCGAGGAGTCCACGGGCTTGCGGATACTTGCGGATATTGGACTAGCCGTCGATTCTCCGCAGTGCCTCATTGATCATCCCGGTCGCCGTGTCGCCGAACGAGGCGAGGTCCGACAGACCTGCGAACGTGTCCGCGTACATGCCGATCTCCGGCGGGGCCGTGACGTTCAGGAACCCTGAGACGAGTTCGACGGAGACTTGGAAATGGTCGAACAAGAAGAACATCTCCACTCCCCACTGGAGTTCGCTGCGGTCGATGCCTGCGGGGATGATGCCGAGGGAAACCGCGGGCAGGTGCTGGACCTCCAGAAGGCGCCGCAACTGTCCTGCTTGAACGCGCGGCCCGCCGATCTGCATCGCCAATGCGGCTTCCTCCAAGAGAATGAGGAAGCGATGGGAACCTCGCAACAGCGACTCCTGGCGATCGACGCGCTCAGCGACCGCCGCGTCGACATCGTCCACGGCTACCCGCCGCCGCAGCCGGACCGACGTGAGGATCGCGCGAATCGTGTCCTCCGTCTGGACGGGGCCGGGTATGAACGTCGGCGAGTATACCCGCAGCACTTTGGTCCGCTCATAAAGCTCGCGGACCTGCACGTTCAGATGCTTGAGGCCCGTCCGTTCGGCCCGTCTCCAATCGAGCCAGGCCGAATTCACCGCACGCACCGCCGCGATGAGTTCCTCGGCGAGATCGGACTGACCGCAGGTGTCGCACCATACGCGGACATCACGTGCGGACGGCACCTTCTTGGCATGCTCGATCCGCGACGTCTTCGCCTCATGCCAACCTGCCGATGCCGACAACTGGCGCACGCTCAACTCGGCGTCGACGCGGATTTCGCGGAGACGGTCGGCGAGAGCCTGCCGCGCCGCATTCGCGCTGGAAGAAGACGATGCAGTCACGAGAAGGGAAAAAGGGCCGGTCGTCAGATTGTGAACTCGTGGTGCGGCACAGCGCGTTTCCACGCGGCGGTGAACGCCTCGAAGATCGGTGCGGCCACCCCCTCGCCGGTCGCGGTACGCGAACCGACGAAGTCGCCATCGCCGGAGAAGAACAGGAACAGGACGGTTCGGCCGTCCACCACCCAGACGTCCGTCGCCGGCACCAGCAGGCCCTCCGTGTGCGACCGGGGGAGCCAGCGGATGTCCTCACCGCCCGCCAGATTGACGGCCGGGGTCACCGCATGCTCGAACTTCACATAGTCCGAAACCGGCTCGGCAACGATGCGCACCCGGCGTATCGCGACGCCACGCGCCGCCGTCGCGCGTGCCAACGCCGTCCAGTCGGAGTATCCGGTACTGACCTTCTCCGCCGACTCACCGGCCAGCCAGCCCTGATACGCCGGGTCCGACGTCATGTACTCGTCGCGCAGCTCGAACTTGACCGCGTCGATCCGGGCAGAACCCAGCAGATCCTCAAACGACACCTCGGGCATCGCACGCCTCCATGATCTCGGCGGTCGCGTCCTCGGGCAGCCACACGACCAGCTCATCATCCAGGATCGGGCTCTCGGCCGCGATCTTCGCCAGCAGAGCTGGATCGGACACGACTGAGCCCCGGACGTAGAAGCCGTCCCACGGATCGAATGCGCGGACGATCGCGCCCCGCTCGGTCCCGCCATCCGCCGGGACCGGGTGAACCCGACACGCGTCACGGATGATCGTCGTCATGGACACCGGCAGCCACACGAGTGCCTCATGCTCCAGGCCGCCCCCGCTCTCCACCGTCTTGCCCTGGAAGTAATATCCGCCGCCCGGCTCCTCCGCACGGAAGACCGCAGGACACGCACCCCCTGGATTGTCGGGCACTATGCCGATCAAGATCACGGACATGGCTTCCTCCATCGGGCCGGGCCCTTGCCGGAGCACCTCGTCACCTCGGAACAAGGGTCCAGGATGAGCGTACGCTCGACACCGGATGACGTCCTTCAGTCAGGACGGATGGTAAATCGTTCGGTCTGCTCGACTCCGGGATCACGTCGGTGTTGGGACTTCCAAGCGAGGGGGAGACGGCCGGGGGTCGGCGACCCGGTCGGAACCCCGCGCCGCATTGAGTCGCGATGCAGCCTGTGCGTCCGCGCCGAGTCACAGGTCTCACCGCTCACCTCCGTGACCCGGTCCCGCACGCGGAAGGCCGTAGAGGAGCTCGCCTGGTCAGAACCCGCTTGGCGGCGGTTCACGTCCGCCCGATGCCGTTCAGGCCGACCGATCCACCGTGAGCGCCCCCGCCCAGACGGAGTTCCGGGCGGGGGCGCTCACGGGTCGAGGTGGGGGTAGCCCTACCTGGGGGTTGGTGGGGTGCTGGATGGTGGGCGGCTGGCTGGTCGGGGAGGCTGGGGACTGTGCGGCGGCGTGGGTCGTCGGGCGGTGGAGCGGGGTTGGAGGCGACCGTGGGTGAAGTGAGCAGGGCCGGGGCGGTGGGTGTCGCGGACGGGGCGTGGACGCCCGGGGCGATGGTCCGGGCGGCCGTGAACTGGCGGGCCGCGATCTATCTCGGCGTCCACTTCTTCTTCGGGCTGGCGTACTTCATCGGGTTGCTCGTCGGGATCACGGTCTCGGGGGCGTTGACGGTCATCTGGGTCGGGATTCCGCTGCTCGCCGGAGTGATGGTGCTGTGGCGGGCCGTGGCGATGGTGGAGCGGCGGCTCGCGCGGCTCGCGTTCGGCGTCCGCATCCCCGACCCGTACCGGCCGATGCCGCGCGGCCGGAACCCGTTCCCCAAGCTGAAGGCGCTCGTCCTCGACCCGGCGACGTGGAAGGACCTCGTCTACCTCGCCTCGACGTTCCCGATCGGCCTCGCGGAGTTCGTCGTGTCGGCGGTCGCGTGGTCGGCGACGGCGATGCTGCTGTTCTCCCCGGCCATCGTGCTCGGCAGCGGCGGCATGGAGGTCAACTTCGGGCCGGTGTCGTACTGGGCGGGCAACCCGCTGGAGGCGCTGCCGATGGCCGCGCTCGGCGTCGTCGCGCTGCTCGTCGCGCTGTACGTGACGCGGACGATCGCCATCGCGCACGCCCTGTGGGCGCGGCTCCTGCTCGGCCCGAACCGCGCGCAGGCCGAGAACCGCGAACTGCGCGCGACGACCGAACGCCTCCAGGCGAGCCGGGCGCGCGGCGTGGACGCCGTCGAGTTCGAGCGCCGCCGCATCGAGCGGGACCTGCACGACGGCGCGCAGCAGCGCCTGCTGGCCGTCGCGATGGACATCGGCCGCGCCCGCGCCAAGCTCGACAGCGACCCCGAGGGCGCGCGCGACCTCATCGAGCAGGCGCACGCGGGCACCCGCGAGGCGATCCAGGAACTGCGCGACCTGGCGCGCGGCATCTACCCGGCGATCCTCACCGACCGGGGCCTGGACCCGGCGCTGTCCGGGCTCGCCGGACGCGCCCCGGTGCCCGTCGAGGTGGACGTGGACCTGCCCGAGCGGCCCCCGGCGGCGGTCGAGAGCATCGCGTACTTCATCGTCGCGGAGGCGCTGGCGAACGTCGCCAAGTACGCGCGGGCGACGCGGGCGTCGGTGCGGGTCGCCCGCGAGGACGCGTGGGTCGTCGTGGAGATCGCCGACAACGGCGTCGGCGGCGCGGTCGTCCGGCCGTCCGGCGGCCTGGCCGGGCTCGCCGACCGGGCCGCGACCATCGACGGCATGGTCCTGGTGGACAGCCCGCCCGGCGGGCCCACGATCGTCCGCGCGGACCTGCCCTGCACCTGGTGAGCGACGGCCCCGGCATGATGGGGGGCATGCGCGTGGTGATCGCCGAGGACTCGGTGCTGTTGCGGGAAGGGCTCGTCCGGCTCCTGGCGGACGCGGGCATCGAGACCGTCGCGACGGTCGGCGACGGGCCCGGCCTCCCGCCCGCCGTGCAGGAGTACCGCCCGGACCTGGCGATCGTGGACGTGCGGATGCCCCCGTCCTTCACCGACGAGGGGCTGCGCGCCGCGCTGGAGGCCCGCGCCCGCGTCCCCGGCACGCCGATCCTCGTCCTGTCGCAGTACGTGGAGGAGCGGTACGCCACCGACCTCATCGGCGGCGGCGCGGAGGGCGTCGGCTACCTGCTGAAGGAGCGGGTGTCGGAGGTCGCGGAGTTCATCGACGCGGTCCGGCGCATCGCGGCGGGCGGGACGGTCATCGACCCCGAGGTCATCGGCCAGCTCCTCGGCCGCCGCCGCACCGGCGATCCGCTGGAGGCGCTGACGCCCCGCGAGCGCGAGGTGCTGGCGCTGATGGCCGAGGGCGGGTCCAACGCCTCGATCGCCGCGCGCCTCGTCGTCACCGAGGGCGCGGTCGAGAAGCACATCTCCAACATCTTCGCCAAACTCGGCCTCCAGCCCGCCCAGGGCGGCCACCGCCGCGTCATGGCGGTTTTGACGTATCTCGGCCGCGCCGGGGGTTGACCGGGGGCCGCCGGGGGGAATGGGCGGTGACCTCGGCACGTTCGGGTATCTGGCACACTTGGAGTGCAACCGCTGCGGTACCGGTTCACGCTTCCCGTCGCCTCGCCGGCCTTCGCCGTGCGAGCGGGACGCCCGGCGACCGCTCTAGGCGAGGAGAACCCATGAAGCCCGACATCCACCCGAACTATGTCGTCACGACGGTGACCTGCACCTGCGGGAACACCTTCGAGACCCGCAGCACCGCCGAGAACGGCCAGATCCGCGCCGACGTGTGCTCGGCGTGCCACCCGTTCTACACGGGCAAGCAGAAGATCCTCGACACCGGCGGCCGGGTGGCCCGCTTCGAGCAGCGGTTCGGCAAGCGGAGCAAGTAGCGCACCGCCCGGCGCGCCGCCGAGCCCGGCGGCGCGCCGCGCAGTGACCAGGAGCCGCCGGGACGCCCCCGTCGCGGCTCGAAACCGGCCGTCAGGCCAGGCCCAGGACGCACACCGTGAATCTCGACGATCTGATCAGCGAATACGCCGACATCGAGGTCCGTCTCGCCGACCCCGCCGTCCACGCCGACCAGAGCGAGGCGCGGCGGCTGGGCAAGCGGTACGCGCGGCTGCGGCCGATCGTCGAGACGTACCGGGAGCGGAAGGCCGCCGAGGACGACCTGGCCGCCGCCCGGGAGCTGTCCGCCGAGGACGAGGCGTTCGCCGCCGAGGCCGCCGAGCTGGAGCGCCGCTGCGGCGAGCTGGAGGAGCGGCTGCGGCACCTGCTGATCCCCCGCGACCCCAGCGACGACAAGGACACGATCCTGGAGATCAAGGCGGGCGAGGGCGGCGAGGAGTCCGCGCTGTTCGCCGGGGACCTGCTGCGGATGTACCTGCGGTACGCCGAGCGGGTCGGCTGGAAGACCGAGATCATCGACGCGCACCCGTCCGACCTCGGCGGCTACAAGGACGTCACGGTCGGCGTGAAGGCGACCGGCTCCCACGAGGAGGGCGTCTGGACGCGGCTGAAGTTCGAGGGCGGCGTCCACCGGGTGCAGCGCGTCCCGGCGACCGAGTCGCAGGGCCGCATCCACACCAGCGCGGTCGGCGTGCTGGTGACGCCCGAGGCCGAGGACGTGGACGTCCAGATCGACCCGAACGACCTGCGCGTCGACGTGTACCGCTCGTCGGGCCCCGGCGGGCAGAGCGTCAACACCACCGACTCGGCGGTCCGGATCACCCACCTGCCGACCGGCACGGTCGTGTCCTGCCAGAACGAGAAGAGCCAGCTCCAGAACAAGGAGCAGGCGCTGCGCATCCTGCGGTCCCGCCTGCTGGCGATGGCGCAGGAGGAGGCGGACGCGGCGGCGTCGGCGGAGCGCCGCAGCCAGGTCCGCACGGTGGACCGGTCCGAGCGCGTCCGCACCTACAACTATCCGGAGAACCGCATCTCCGACCACCGCGTGGGCTACAAGGCGTACAACCTCGACCAGGTGCTGGACGGCGACCTCCACAACGTGACGCAGGCGCTCGTGGACGCCGACCTCCAGCGCCGGCTGGACGAAGCCCAAGGATCATGAACCTGCTGCTGGACGAGATCGCCCGGGCCACGGCGCGGCTGGCCGACGCCGGGGCCGCGTCGCCGCGCGCCGACGCCGAGGAGCTGGCGGCCGCCGTCCACGGCGTGAGCCGCGGCGAGCTGCACAACGTGCCCGACAGCGCCTTCGACGCGCTGTTCTGGGAGTACGTGGCGCGGCGCGAGGCGGGCGAGCCGCTGCAGCACATCACCGGGCGGGCGTTCTTCCGGTACCTGGAGCTGAAGGTCGGGCCGGGGGTGTTCGTGCCGCGCCCGGAGACCGAGGTCATGGTCGGGTGGGCGCTGGAGACGCTGCGGGACATGGACGTCCGCGACCCGCTGGTGGTGGACCTCGGCACCGGGTCGGGGGCCATCGCGCTGTCGATCGCGCTGGAGGCCCCGCGGGCGCGCGTCCACGCCGTCGAGAAGGACCCGGCGGCGTTCGTCCACGCGAACCGCAACATCGAGGAGCTGGACGAGCGCGGGCGCGTCCGGCTGCACCTGGACGACTTCGCGACCGCGCTCGGCGAGCTGGACGGCACCGTCGACCTGGTGGTCAGCAACCCCCCGTACATCCCGATGAGCGAGTGGGAGTACGTGCCGCGCGACGTCCGCGACCACGACCCGGCGGACGCGCTGTGGGGCGGCGGCGACGACGGCCTGGACGCGGTCCGCGTGGTGGAGCGCACCGCGCGGCGGCTGCTGCGCCCCGGCGGCTACGTCGCGGTCGAGCACAGCGATCTGCAGGGCAACGACGTCTACTGGACGTTCGCCGAGGAGAACGGCTGGCGGGACGTGCGCAACCGGCGCGACCTGACCAACCGGGACCGTTTCGTCACCGCGCGCCTCGGCGTCGACTGAGCCGCGCGGGACAGGAGGGAACCCCCATCGTGAGCCGACGTTACGACTGCTCCGACCCGGTGGAGCGCAGCCGGGGGATCGGCGAGGCCGCCTCGGCGGTCCGGCGCGGCGACCTGGTCGTCCTGCCGACCGACACCGTGTACGGGGTCGGCGCGGACGCGTTCACGCCGTCGGCGGTGCAGGCGCTGCTGGACGCCAAGGGCCGGGGCCGGGACATGCCGCCGCCGGTGCTGGTGGGTTCGGTGCGCGCCGCGACGGCGCTGGTGGAGGACCTCGGCACCTACGGCCAGGACCTGATCGACGAGTTCTGGCCGGGCGCGCTGACGATCGTGTGCCGCGCGAACCAGAACCTGCTGTGGGACCTCGGGGAGACCAAGGGCACGGTCGCGGTGCGGATGCCGATGCACGAGCTGGCCGTGGAGCTGCTGAAGGAGACGGGGCCGCTCGCGGTGAGCAGCGCGAACCTGTCGGGGCGTCCGGCGGCGCGGACGGCGGCGGAGGCCGAGGAGATGCTCGGGGACTCCGTCGCGGCGTATCTGGACGGCGGCCCGTCCGGCGCGGGGGAGGCGTCCACGATCGTGGACCTCACCGGGCCGGTGCCGCGGCTGCTGCGCGCGGGCGCGATCCCGGACTACAAGATCCGCGCGGTCGTCGGCGTCCTGCTGACCGACGAGGACGAGAAGGACGACGAGCCCGACGCCGTTTCGCCGGTCGATCTGCGGAAAACGGCCGAGCCCGCCGCGGACGGAAAGGCCGAGGAAAAGGCCGCCGCCGCGCCGGACGACGCCAATGTCCGGCTGCGCAAGGACGTGACCGACGACACAGCCGACTGAGTTCGTTCCCCGGCCGGATGCGGCCACGGAAAAGGCCCCGCCGCGTGTACTCGGCGGGGCCTTCTTCGAGGGGAGCGGAAGATCAGTAGAGCTTCTTCCACGGGCCGGCCGCGAGCTTGCGGTCGGACACGCGAACGCCGACCTCGCGCACGTAGGCGTGCGCCGGGTAACCGGCGGTGTAGGCGCCCCGGTAGCCGCTGAACTTGGTGTCGGCGGGCTTGCCGGTGCGGCTGTCCACGAAGTAGAAGACCGAGGAGTACTTCGACTTCTTGTAGCCGGCCGTCCAGGTGCGGAACTGCACGCCCGGGGACCAGCCGTTCTTCTTGCTGTCGGCGAGCCAGACCTTGAGCGTGGCCTTCTTGGACGTGTGGCTCCAGGTGCCGTACGCCTTGAGGGTGCTCCAGCCGTTCTTGCTCGTCCAGCTGTGGGTCGCCGCGTCGGCGGGGGCGGCGACGGCCACCGTGCCGGCGAGGACGGTGCCGGCGGCGAGGGCCGCGGCAACGAGACGCCGCATTCGTACCTCCATGCTCAGCTATCTCGGAATTAGCCCCGTAAACCTAGCAGGGGCCGCCGACGTTTCACTCGTCAATTGTCGAGGGCGTCGAGCAGCGCGCGCATGTCCGCGAGCGCGGCGCGCGCGTGCCCGGCGACGCGCTCCAGCGCGGCGGGCGCTTCGGCCGCGGGGGCGGCGGCCCCGGCCTCGGCGGTGCGGACGAGCCGCGTCGCGTGGTCCAGGACGCTGCCGCGCAGCCCGATCGCGATCCGGTGCCGCTCGGCGCGGACGGCCTCGGCGGCGCGCGCCTCGACGGTCTCCAGCGCGCCCGCCTCCCACCGCCCGGCGCGCAGCGCGACGGCGCGGCCCCACGCCCAGAACGGCGTCAGGACCAGCAGCGCGCCCCCGCCGCCGACGAGCACGCCGAACGCGAGGTCGCCGGGCCGTCCGCCGTCCGGGTCGACGGCGATGACGGCGGTGAGCCCGGCCGCCCACGGGACGGCCGCGACGAGCGGCGCGGGCCACGTCCGCGCGCCGCGCGGCCCCGCGTGGCGCGCGACGGCGTACACGGCGATCATCGACGCGGGCGAGCCGACGACCAGCACCGCCCACGCGACGGGCGCGAACGCCGCTGCCGCCGCCGACCACGCCAGGTCGAGGGCGACGAGCGCGGCGAGCGTCCGCCACGGCGCGCGCCGCCGCCACCACAGCGGCGCCGCCCGGACCGCGACGCCGACCGAGACCAGCGCGGCCAGCGTCGGCGACGGGTCGCGGACGATCGGATCGGGCGGCAGGAACGCCAGCAGCCCGGGCAGCAGCGCGCAGAACGCCGCCACCGCGCCGTCCAGGAACTCCGGCCAGCCCGGACCCCGACGCGGCGCGCCCGGCGGCAGGTCCGCGCGCACCGCCCAGCCGCCGCCCGGCTCGGGACCGGCCGCGAGCGTGCCGCCGACGCCCGCCGCGCGCTCGCGCATCCCGTCGATGCCGCGCCCGCCGCCGAGCCCGCCGCCGCCCGCGCGCGCCGGGTCGGGCGCGGTGTTGACGACCTCGATCCGCACCCGCCCCGGCGCGTACCGCACGGCGACCGTCACGGCCGCGCCCGGCGCGTAGCGGACCGCGTTCGTCAGCGCTTCCTGCGCGATGCGGTACGCGGCCGTCACCGTCTCCGGCCGCGCCCGCCGCGCCCGGCCCTCGAACTCCAGCCCGACCGGGACGCCGAGCCGGGCGAGCCCGTCGCACAGCGGCGGCAGCAGCCGGTCCAGCCGCCCGCCCGCGTCGGCGTCTACGGCGTCCACGACGTCCACCAGGTGCGCGAGCGCGGCCAGGACCTCGCGGCCCGTCGCGGCGGCGGCGGCCAGCGCGCCGCGGGCCACCGCCGGGTCGCGGACGCGCGCCGCCGCCGTGCTGTGGACCGCGACCGCGCTGAGATGGTGCCCCGCGACGTCGTGCAGGTCGCGGGCGAGCCGCCGCCGTTCGGCCGCCGCCGCGTCCCGCCGCTCGGCGTCGCCCGCCGCGAGCCGCCCGGCCAGCGCGCGGCGCCGCGCCCGCTGCTGCCGCCGCGTCTGCCCGAGCGCGAGGATGACCAGGTACGCGCCGCCGTCGATCAGCTCGGCGACGAGCACGTCCGCGACGCCGTGCCGGACGGGCAGGAACGCCAGGAACGTCACGGCCCACACCGCGAGCGCCGCGGCGACGGCCGTCCGGCGGTCCCGGCGGACCGCCACCGAGAACAGCGCGACGCACTCGGCGACGCCGCCGACCAGCACGTCCGCGTCGTGGACCGCGAGCGCCGCCGCCGCGCCGACCGCCGACGTCGCGGCGAGGACGGCCAGCGGCGCGCGCCGCCGCCACACCAGCGCGCCCGCGCCGCCGAGGACGCCCGCCCACACCAGCGCCCACGCGGTCCGGTCCAGCGCGCCCGCGAGCAGCCACGTCCCGCCGAGCTGCGCGAGCGCGAGCAGCGCGGGCACGGCGACATCGGCGGGGACGGGCCACCGCGCCGCGTCGCCGCCGTCCCCGTTCCGGTCCCCGGGCCGCACGCGACCGACCCTAGACGCGATCCGGACGCGGACGTTCCGGGCAACCCTCGGTACGACCGGCCCGGTCGGTGGAACCATGCATGACGTGGGGACGGGCGGGGGAGCACCGGCGATGGCGGCGCGCGCCGTGCTGTTCGCCGTGCTGCTGCCCGCCGTCGTGGCCGTGCTCGCGCTTCCCGCGGCCGCCGAAGAAGAGATCCCCGCGTACGACGTCGTGCTGACCGTGCGGCCGGACGGCGTCGTCCACGTCCACGAGACGGTCACCTACGACTTCAGCGGCGGCGACGACCACGGCATCGTCCGCCGCGTCCCGTACCGGGAGGGCCGCCGGGTCTACGGCGTCCACCGGATCAGCACGAGTTCGTCCACGGGCGCGCCCGCCCGCGCGCGTGTGCGGACGCTGCCGCGCGACGTCCGGATCACCGTCGGCGGCGGAACCCCCGTGGGCGGCCGTCAGGCGTACGTGATCGAGTACGACGTGACGGGCCTTCTCACGCCCTTCCCCAAGCACGACGAACTCGTCTGGGACGCGCTGGGCACCGCCTGGGACGTACCGGTGGCCGAGGCCGCCGTCCGAGTCGAGGGCCCGGTCCGGTTCCGGGCGGGCTGCCGCGCGGGCGACCCGCCGCTCACCCCGTGCCTCCGGCACCGCGACGGCCCGCGCGCGATCGTCTTCAGCCAGCGCGGCCTGGCCCCGCACGAGGGGATGCTGGTCAAGGCGCGGCTGCCCAAGGGCGCGGTCGCGGTGCCGCCGCCCCGGTTCGCGCCGCCGCGCTGGCGGGGCGGCGGCGTCGGCGGCGTGCTCCTGCTCCTCGGCGTGGTCGCGGCCGTGTGGACGGTCCGGGGCCCGCCCGTCCCGCGCGCGGCCCCGCCCGTCCTCGCCGCGCTCGGCACCGCGCTGGTCGCCGGGGACCTCGCCGCGAGCGCCGCCCGCGACGGCCTGTGGCTCGCGTCGGCCGGGAGCCCGGCCGCCGCCGGGGCCGCGCTGCTCGCCGGGGCGGCCGCCGGGGCCCGGACCCGCCGGGCCGCCCGGCGGCCCGCCCGAACCGCCCCGGTGGTCGGGCGGGAGGAATAGAGTTGTCCGGTGCGCCCGTTCAGGGCGTTCCCATTTCACCGCTTCGACGGGCACCGCGGGAAGGAGGCGGGAGTTGCGCGAGTACCTGCTCACCATCCTGGTGGCGGCTCTCGTCGCATACCTGCTCACGCCCGCCGTGCGCCGGTTCGCGGTCTGGTTCGGGGCGCAGGCCGCCCCGCGCGACCGGGACGTCCACGTCATCCCGACGCCGCGGCTGGGCGGCCTGGCGATGTTCGGCGGGATGGCGGCGGCGCTGGTCGTCGCGACCGGCCTGCCGGAGATGCGCAAGGTCCTCGCCGAGGGGGACATCAGCATCGGCAAGGCCCTGCTGCTGTCGGGCGGGCTGATCGTGCTGGTCGGCATCGCCGACGACCGCTGGGGCGTGGACCCGCTGACCAAGTTCGCCGGGCAGGTCGCCGCCGCCGGGATCTTCATCATGCAGGGCATCCAGCTCTACGTGATCCCGCTGCCCAACGGCGAGGCGCTGTCGCTGCCGCCCACCTACGGCGTGCCGCTGACCGTCCTCATCGTCGTCGCGACGATCAACGCGGTGAACTTCATCGACGGCCTGGACGGCCTCGCGGCGGGCGTCGTCGGCATCGCCGCGACGGCCCTGTTCTTCTACGCCTACCTGCTGACGAAGACCAACGGGCTGACCACGCTGACCGGCGCGACGCTCACCGCCGCCGTCCTGGTCGGGATGTGCGCGGGGTTCCTGCCGCACAACTTCAACCCGGCGCGGATCTTCATGGGCGACACCGGGTCGATGCTGATCGGGCTGCTGCTCAGCGCCTCGACGATCCTGCTGACGGGCCAGTTCGACCCGTCGATCCTCGGCACCTACGGGCTGTTCCCGTTCTGGGTGCCGCTGCTGCTGGTCCCGGCGGTCGCCGCCGTCCCGTTCATCGACATGCTGCTCGCCGTGTGGCGGCGCACCAGCGACGGCCGCTCGCCGTTCTCGCCGGACAAGCGCCACCTGCACCACCGGCTGCTCGAACTCGGCCACTCGCACCGCCGCGCGGTGCTGATCATGTACTTCTGGGTCGGTCTGGTCGCCGCCGGGCTGATCGCCCTCTCGGTGACGAACCAGCAGGTCATCGTGATATCGGCCACCGCCGTGGCGGCGGTCGCGGGCGTCGGGCTGATGATCGCGCTGCCGCGCCGGGCCGCGCGCCGCGCCGCGCAGGGCGATCCGGCGGTCCCGGGCCGCACCCGCGAATCCGTCTGAGCCAGGTGCTCGCCGGGGGCGCCGTCCGGCCCTCCGCTACCAGTGGGTAACATCGAGCCGAGGAATCACCGCGCGCCGCGCGGCCGGACGGCCGCCGGTTCCCGGCGTCCGCCGCCCGGCCTGGGTTACAGTCCCTTGTGCGTCCTTGTGCATAGGTGAACGTACGGGGACGTTAGCGGGTCGTTAACCCGTTACATCTAGGGTAATTGTGGACGTTCCGGACGCTTGTGATACCTTTCACGAACAAGAGACGACCACTGACCGTGACCAGCCGGAGCCCTCATGCAGTCTTCCGACGCCCGGATTCTCCGCGGCGCCGCGATCCCCTCCGGTCTCGCCGGCATCGCCGCCCTCCTGGTCGGCCTGCTCCTCGGCGGGACGAAGGGAGCGCTGGGTGCCGGCGTCGCCGCGATCACGGTGATCGTCTTCTTCTCGATCAGCGTCGTGGCCGTGAGCTACGCGTCCAAGATCTCCCCGCAGATGATGTTCGCCGCCGCGGTCTTCAGCTACCTGGCCAAGGTGCTGGTGATGTTCGCGGTCGTCGCGGCCTTCCAGGACGTCACCGTCTGGGACACCGAGGCGTTCGGCTGGTCGGTGATCGGCCTGACGCTCGTGTGGATCGCCGCGGAGATCCGGGTGACGCTCCGGACCAAGACCCTCTACGTCGAGCCGACCGGGTCGGACACCGCGACCCCCGCCGACTCCGGCGACGCCGTCCGCACCCCCGCTGACAACGCCGCCTCGGTCGGCGACCGGAGCCCGTGATGGGGCTCGCGGGAGACCGCGCCGTCGGCGGCGCGCGGGGCGAGGTCAAAGCGCCTCCGGCCGTGGACTACTCCGATATGACCACCAGGGAGTTGGGCTGCTATGGTCCGTCCTGCGATGAGCGAGGAGGAGCACCGGCCCGGTCCGGAGTCCGATCCGTCGGACGACCACCAGAGCTTCGCCAACGCCGCCTGGTCCATCCCCAGCTACGTGCTGAGCGGAATGGCCGTCTACGGCGGGATCGGCTGGCTCCTGGACCACTGGCTGGGCACCTCGGCGCTGTTCCCCATCGGAATCCTGGTGGGCCTCGCTCTTGCGCTCTACCTGGTCTACCACCGCTACGGACGCTGACGGCGCCTGCGCGGCGGCGGGCCGCCACGGGCTCCCACACAAGCTCCAACACGGGCCACCGGCCAAAGTCGCGCCCGGGTGGCGCGCAGACGAAGTACCGACTGACCTGCAGTGTCACTGACGAAGGGACTGCCGCGTGAGCGCGCCGCACCTCCTCGCCGCCGGCGGAGATGAGTTCGAGGCTCCCGGCCTCCACATCTTCGATTGGGGGCCGCTCTTCTCCGGCGGGCCGTCCTGGCTCGACTGGCTGACCAAGCCGGTCCTGATCGTCATCCTCGCGGCGCTGGCGCTCATCGTGTTCGCCTGGCGCGCGTTCGGCAACGCGCAGCTCGTCCCGCGCGGCGTGCAGAACGTCGGCGAGGTCGCCTACCTGTTCGTCCGCGACCAGGTCGCCCGGCCGATGATCGGCAAGGACGGCGACAAGTGGATGGGCTTCCTGTTCACGACGTTCTTCTTCATCCTGTTCCTGAACCTGTCGGGCGTCGTCCCGGTGCTCCAGCTCCCGGCGACCTCGCACATCGCGTTCCCGATCGTGTTCGCCGCGTTCGTGTACGTGACGATGCTGTTCCTGAGCATCAAGCACCAGGGTTTCATCGGCTACTTCAAGAACATGATGTTCCCGCCCGGCCTGCCGAAGCCGCTGTACGTCATCCTCGCGCCGATCGAGCTGCTGTCGAACATCATCCTGCGGCCGTTCACGCACTCCGTCCGACTCTTCGCGAACATGTTCGCGGGGCACCTTCTCCTGGCGTTCTTCTCCACGGTCGCGTGGTGGTTCCTGGTCGAGAAGCTCACCCCGGCGGGCGCGGGGGTCGGTGTCGTCGGGTTCCTGATGACGATCATCATGACCGGCTTCGAGATCTTCGTGCAGAGCCTGCAGGCGTTCATCTTCACCCTGCTGGCCGCGTCCTACATCGGCGGCGCGCTGCACCCCGAGCACTGACCCAGGACCTCACCCGTAAATCCCGAAAACCTCCGGTGGATTCCCAACCCCCACCGGTCGAATGAGAAGGAAAGCAGAAGACATGAGTGCTGTTCTCGCCGCGGCCGACAGTGTCAACGGCAACCTCGGCTCCATCGCGTACGGTCTCGCGGCCATCGGCCCCGGCATCGGCGTCGGCATCATCTTCGGCCAGGGCGTGCAGGCGATGGCCCGCCAGCCCGAGATGGTGAACGTCATCCGCCAGAACATGCTGCTGGGCTTCGCCCTCACCGAGGCGCTCGCGCTCATCGGTTTCGTCGTGCCGTTCGTCCACAAGTGATCGACGGCCCTCACTTCTGACAGGAAGGCGGAACCCTCATGAGCAACCTGCTGGCCGCCGCGGTGCTCGCTGAGGACGGGGAATCCAACCCGGTCCTCCCCGAGACCGCGGAACTGGTCGTCGGCAGCATCGCCTTCGTGATCCTGCTGCTGATCGTCGCCAAGCTGTTCGTGCCGAAGATCCAGGCCACGCTCGCCGAGCGCACCAAGGCGATCGAGGGCGGGCTGGCGCAGGCCGAGGAGGCGCAGAAGGAAGCGCAGCAGACCCTCGACCAGTACCAGGCCAAGCTCAAGGAGGCCCAGCGCGACGCCACCCGGCAGGCCGAGGAGGCGCGCGAGCAGGGCAACCAGATCATCGCGCAGATGAAGGAGCAGGCGCAGGCCGAGGCGCGGCGCATCATCGAGGCCGCGCACGCCCAGATCGAGGCCGACAAGCAGCAGGCGCTCGCCTCGCTGCGCGCCGAGATCGGCGCGCTGTCGGTCGAGCTGGCCGGCCGCGTCGTGGGCGAGTCCCTGGAGGACAGCGCCCGCCAGAGCCGCGTGGTCGACCGGTTCCTGGAGGAACTCGAAGGCCGCGCGGGACGCCAGGAGCAGATCACATCATGACCATCACGGGAGCGGTGGGCAGGGCCTCGCTGGCGGACGCCCGGGCTCGGCTGGAGGCGGTCATCCCCTCCGCCGACCTCGGCACGCTGGGCGGCGACCTGTTCGCGGTGCTGAACCTGATCGACCGTGAGCACGGCGTGCGCCGGGCCGTCTCGGACCCGTCGGCGTCCGCCGGCGCCAAGGACGCGCTCGTGCGGGGCCTGCTGGAGGGCCAGGTCTCCCCGGCCGCTCTCGGTCTGGTCGCCGACGTGGTCCGGCTGCGCTGGTCCAGGCCGTCGGAGCTGTCGGACGCGCTGGAGGTCCTCGCGGTCACCGCCGAGGCCGCCCGCGCCGAGGCCGCGGACCGCATCGACGACCTGGAGGACGAGCTGTTCCGGTTCTCCCGCGTCATCGAGCGGGAGCCGGGGCTGCGCGACGCCCTCGTCTCGCGGAACCTGCCGGGCGACCGCAAGGCCGCCCTGCTGGACGACCTGCTGGCCGGGAAGGTCACCGCGTCGGCGCTCACGCTGGTCACCGAGCTGGTCCTGCGCCCGCGGGGACGTAGCCTGGAGGGCGGGCTCGCCGAGTACGGCAGGCTCGTCGCCCAGCGGCGGGAGCGGCTGGTGGCGCTGGTGCGCACCCCCGTGGACCTGTCCGCCGAGCAGCGCACCCGGCTCGCCGGGGTGCTCGCCGCGGCGTACGGCCACGAAGTACACCTGAACATCGAACTCGACCCGAGCACGCTGGGCGGCCTGTCCGTCCAGATCGGGGACGAGATCATCGACGGCACGATCGCCGGACGGCTGGATGACGTCCGCCGGCGGCTCGCGGGCTGACAAGCGCCGAGCTGACCCCTGAGGGAGCAAGAGAGGAATCATGGCGGAGCTGACGATCCGTCCGGACGAGATCCGGAACGCGCTGGAGCGCTTCGTCCAGTCGTACGAGCCCGAGGCCGCCGCGCGCGATGAGGTCGGCACCGTCGTCGATTCCGGCGACGGTATCGCCCACGTCGAGGGACTCCCCTCCGCGATGGCGAACGAACTCCTGGAGTTCGAGGACGGGACGCGCGGACTGGCGCTCAACCTGGACGTCCGTGAGATCGGTGCCGTCGTCCTGGGAGACTTCAGCAACATCGAGGAGGGCCAGAAGGTCCGCCGGACCGGCGAGGTGCTGTCGGCGCCCGTCGGCGACGGCTTCCTCGGCCGCGTCGTGGACGCGCTGGGCAACCCGCTGGACGGCAAGGGCGCGATCGAGTCCACCGAGCGCCGCGCGCTGGAGCTGCAGGCCCCGACCGTCGTGCAGCGGCAGTCGGTCGGCGAGCCGCTGCAGACCGGCATCAAGGCCATCGACGCGATGACGCCGATCGGCCGCGGTCAGCGGCAGCTCATCATCGGCGACCGGCAGACCGGCAAGACGACGGTCGCGGTCGACACGATCATCAACCAGAAGTCCAACTGGGAGACCGGCGACCCGAAGCTGCAGGTCCGCTGCATCTACGTGGCGATCGGCCAGAAGGGCTCGACGATCGCGAACGTGCGGCGGCAGCTCGAGGAGTCGGGCGCGCTGGAGTACACGACGATCGTCGCGGCCCCCGCGTCGGACCCGGCCGGGTACAAGTACATCGCCCCCTACACCGGTTCGGCCATCGGCCAGCACTGGATGTACCAGGGCAAGCACGTCCTCATCGTCTTCGACGACCTGTCCAAGCAGGCCGACGCGTACCGCGCGGTGTCGCTGCTGCTGCGCCGCCCGCCGGGCCGCGAGGCGTACCCCGGTGACGTCTTCTACCTGCACTCGCGTCTGCTGGAGCGCTGCGCGAAGCTGTCGGACGACATGGGCGGCGGCTCGATGACCGGCCTGCCGATCATCGAGACCAAGGGCAACGACGTGTCGGCGTTCATCCCGACGAACGTCATCTCCATCACCGACGGGCAGTGCTTCCTGGAGACGGACCTGTTCAACCAGGGCGTCCGCCCGGCGATCAACGTCGGTGTGTCGGTCTCCCGAGTCGGCGGCTCCGCGCAGATCAAGGCGATGCGCAAGGTCGCCGGTTCGCTGAAGCTGGCGCTGTCGCAGTTCCGCGACCTGGAGGCGTTCGCGGCGTTCGCGTCGGACCTGGACGCCGCCTCGCGCGCCCAGCTCGACCGCGGCGCCCGCCTGGTCGAGCTGCTCAAGCAGCCGCAGGGCTCGCCGTTCCCGGTCGAGCAGGAGGTCGTCTCGGTCTGGTCGGGCACGTCCGGCGAGCTGGACGACGTCCCGGTGGAGGACATCCGCCGCTTCGAGCGCGGCTTCCTGGACCACCTGGAGCGCACGCACCCCGGGCTGCTGTCGGGCATCCGCGAGACGGGGCAGCTCACCGACGACAACCTGACCACCCTCAAGGACGCCATCACCGGGTTCAAGCGGGGCTTCGAGACCAGCGAGGGCAACCTGCTGGGCGACGAGACGGTCGAGGCGATCGACGAGGACTCGGTGGAGCAGGAGACGATCACCCGCGTCAAGAAGGGCTGACGCGATGCCTGCACAGGTACGTGAACTCCGGCAGCGGATCAGGTCGGTCAAGTCGACCGCCAAGATCACGCGCGCGCAGGAGATGATCGCGACCTCGCGGATCGTCAAGGCCCAGCACGCGGTCGCGGCGTCCAAGCCGTACGCGGACCAGATCGTCGCGGCGCTGTCCGCGCTGGTCAGCCACAACGTCGGCATCGACCACCCGCTGCTGCGCGAGCAGCCCGAGGACCTGCGGTCCGCGATCGTGGTGGTCAGCAGCGACCGCGGGTTCTGCGGCGGCTACAACGCCAACGTGATCCGCGAGGCGGAGGCGCTGGCGCAGCGCATCCGCGAGCAGGGCCGCGAGCCGGTGCTGTACCTGGTGGGCAACAAGGCGCTCACCTGGTACAAGTTCCGCGACCGGGAGTACGCGGAGTCGTGGACCGGGTTCAGCGACCGGCCCGACTTCGCCAGCGCCGAGCGGATCGGCCGCCGGGTCGCGGCGGACTTCCTGAAGTCCGACGCCGAGGGCGGCGTCGGCGAGATCCACGTGGTCTACACCGAGTTCGTCTCGATGCTGACCCAGGAGGTCCAGGTCCGCCGGCTGATCCCGCTGGAGATCACCGAGCGCGAGGACGACGGGTCCGGTCCCGTCCCCCCGGCGTACGAGTTCGAGCCGTCCGCCAAGGACGCCCTCGACCTCATGCTGCCGAACTACATCGAGAGCCGCATCTTCCACATGCTGCTCCAGTCGGCCGCGTCCGAGCACGCCGCGCGCCGCCGGGCGATGAAGTCGGCGACCGACAATGCCAACGATTTGATCGGGGTCTACACGCGCCTGATGAACCAGGCGCGGCAGGCCGCGATCACCCAGGAAATCAGCGAGATCGTCGGTGGCGCTGACGCGCTCGCCGATTCTGGCGGGGAGTGAGAATGACTGCTCAGGTAGAGACGGCGGCGGCCACCGGGCGCGTCGCCCGGGTCATCGGCCCGGTCGTCGACGTGGAGTTCCCCGCCGACGCCATTCCGGAGATCTACAACGCCCTGCACGTCGAGGTCGAGCTGGGCGGTGAGACGAAGACGCTGACCCTGGAGGTCGCCCAGCACCTGGGCGACAACATGGTCCGCGCGATCTCGATGCAGCCGACCGACGGCATGGTGCGCGGCGCGGCGGTGTCCGACACCGGCGAGCCGATCTCGGTGCCCGTCGGCGACATCACCAAGGGCCACGTGTGGAACGCCCTCGGCGACTCCCTCGACGTCCCCACGGCGTCGCTGGAGATCAACGAGCGCTGGGGCATCCACCGCACGGCCCCGCCGTTCGACCAGCTCGAGTCGAAGACCGAGATGCTGGAGACCGGCATCAAGGTCATCGACCTGCTGTCCCCGTACGTCAAGGGCGGCAAGATCGGCCTGTTCGGCGGCGCGGGCGTGGGCAAGACCGTCCTCATCCAGGAGATGATCCGGCGCGTCGCCCGCAACTTCGGCGGCACCTCGGTGTTCGCCGGCGTCGGCGAGCGGACCCGTGAGGGCAACGACCTGTGGGTCGAGATGGAGGAGTCCGGCGTCCTCGCCGACACCGCGCTGGTGTTCGGCCAGATGGACGAGCCCCCGGGCACCCGGCTGCGCGTGGCGCTGTCCGGCCTGACGATGGCGGAGTACTTCCGCGACGTCCAGGGCCAGGACGTGATGCTGTTCATCGACAACATCTTCCGGTTCACGCAGGCCGGTTCGGAGGTGTCCACGCTGCTCGGGCGCATGCCGTCCGCGGTGGGCTACCAGCCGACGCTGGCCGACGAGATGGGCGTGCTCCAGGAGCGGATCACCTCGACCCGCGGCCACTCGATCACCTCGATGCAGGCGATCTACGTGCCCGCGGACGACATCACCGACCCGGCGCCGCACACCACGTTCGCGCACCTGGACGCCACGACGGAGCTGTCGCGCGACATCTCCTCCAAGGGCATCTTCCCGGCCGTGGACCCGCTGACGTCCACGTCCCGGATCATGGACCCGCAGGTCCTCGGCCAGGAGCACTACGACGTCGCCCAGGAGGTGATCCGAATCCTGCAGAAGTACAAGGAGCTGCAGGACATCATCGCCATCCTCGGCATCGACGAGCTCTCGGAGGAGGACAAGGTCACGGTCGAGCGGGCGCGGCGCATCGAGCGCTTCCTGTCCCACCCGATGTACGTGGCCGAGCAGTTCACCGGCCAGCCCGGTGTGACGGTCCCCAAGGACGAGACGGTCGCCTCGTTCAAGGCCATCGCCGAGGGCAAGTACGACCACATTCCCGAGCAGGCGTTCTTCATGTGCGGCGGGATCGAGGACGTCGAGAAGAAGGCCAAGGAGCTGGAGAAGTAAGGGGTGCGGGCGGGCCGCCCCGGCGGCCCGCCCGGCCCGCTCCTGCTGAGCGGAGGATGACAGGTGGCAACCCTGAAGGTCGGGCTGGTCTCACCGGAGCGTGAGGTCTGGTCCGGCGAGGCCAAGCTGGTGGTCGCGCAGACCATCGAGGGCCAGCTCGGCATCCTGCCGGGCCACGCCCCGGTGCTGGGCGTGCTGCTGGACGGCAGCGTGGTGACGATCGAGCCGGCCGACGGCTCGGAGAAGGTCCACGCGATGGTCGGCAGCGGATTCTTCTCCATCGCCGGCGACGAGGTGTCGGTGCTGGCCGAGCAGGCGGAACTCGGGGCCGAGGTCGACGTCGACGAGGCGCGGCAGGCCCTGGCGGACGCGCTGGCGGCGGGCGGTCCGGACACGACGGCCGAGCGGCGGGCGCGGGCGCGGCTGACCGCGGCGGGCGTCGCGGCCTGACCGGCGGAACGTGATGGGCGGGCACCTGGCACTGGACGTGGGCGGGGTGCTCGCCGCCGTCGTCGGGGCGCTGGCCGCCCTCGGCGTCGCGCTGTTCGCGGTGATGGCGGTGCGGCGGCGGTGGTTCGTCCGCAAGGGCGGCACGGTCGAGTGCAGCCTGCGGGTGGTCCCCGAGGGGGGCGCGCCCGGCCCGTGGCGGCTCGGCATCGGCCGCTATCAGGGCGACATGCTGCACTGGCACCGCGTGTTCGGTTTTCGCTCCAGGCCCCGGCAGGTGATCCACCGCCGGGGCCTCGTCGTGTCCGGGCGGCGGTCGCCGGGGGAGCGGGAGGCGGACGGGCTGCTGCCCGACGTCGAGGTGATCGCCGTGCGGGACGGCGCGGTGCGCCTGGAGCTGGCGATGGGCGCGGCGGCGCTGACCGGGTTCCTGTCGTGGCTGGAGGCCGCGCCGCCCGGGTTCCCGGTGGACCTTCCCCAGGCGGAATAGGTTTCTGACGCCCGGGTGGGCGTCGCGTGGCCCGCGCCGGGGCAGTTGGGTGATCATGAAGATCTCCGTGGGCGCGGCCGTGCTCGTTCTTCCGTTCCTGGTGGTGCCGGACGCTTCGGCGTCGTCGGCCTCGTCCCCGTCCGCGTTCGGTGAGGTGCGCCGCCATCTGCGCGCGTTCGCGACGATCGCGCGGGAGCACGGCGGGAACCGGGCGGCGGGGCGGCCGGGGTACGACGCGTCGGTCGCGTACGTGGTGGACGAGCTGCGCCGGGCCGGGTACCGGCCGGTGGTGCGGCGGTTCACGTACCCGCACTGGGCGGACCGGATCACGCCGGAGCTGGCGGTGGTCGCGCCGAAGCCGCGTCCGTACGTCCACGCGACGGACTTCGTGTCGATGGAGTACGCGGGGACGGGCGACGTCACGGCGCGGGCCGTCGCGGTGGACGTGCCGAAGGCGAACGAGGCGGGCACGGCGGGCTGCGAGGACGCCGACTTCGCCTCGTTCCCGCGCGGCGCGGTGGCGCTGCTGCAGCGGGGCGCGTGCGACTTCGGGGCCAAGGCCGCGCGGGCGCGGGCGGCGGGCGCCGCGGCGGTGCTGATCTACAACCGGCCGGACCAGCGGGACCTCGTGCGCGGGACGCTCGGGAAGCAGCAGCCGCTGCCGGTGGTGTCCACGTCGTACACGGTCGGGGCGGCGCTGGTGAAGGAGGCGGCGGGCGGGAAGCTCGTCCTGCACGTCCGGACGGACGCGGGCACGTCGTCGAAGGCGGGCGCGAACGTTCTGGCGGACACGCGGACGGGCCGGGCGTCCCGCACGGTCGTCGTCGGCGCGCACCTGGACAGCGTGCCGGAGGGGCCGGGGATCAACGACAACGGGACCGGGTCGGCGACGGTGCTGGCCGTCGCGTCCCGGCTCGCGCACACGCGCGTCCGCAACCGGGTGCGGTTCGCGTTCTGGGGGTCGGAGGAGGACGGGCTCCAGGGCTCCGAAGCGTACGTGAAGTCGCTGACCAAGGCGGAGAAGAAGCGCATC
This sequence comes from Actinomadura atramentaria DSM 43919, assembly GCF_000381885.1. Classification (GTDB taxonomy): domain Bacteria; phylum Actinomycetota; class Actinomycetes; order Streptosporangiales; family Streptosporangiaceae; genus Spirillospora; species Spirillospora atramentaria. The sequence goes on from NZ_KB907208.1 coordinate 399,033, forward strand.
GCGCTCGCGCTGAACTTCGACATGCTCGGCTCGGTGAACGGCATTCGCGGCATCTACGACGGCGACGGCTCCCAAGGAACCGCGACCGCCCCGCCCGCCGGGTCGGCCGCGATCGAGAGGACGTTCCGCGCCTACTACGCCGCCCGGGGACTGCCGACGTCCGAAAGCCCCTTCAACGGCCGCTCCGACTACGGGCCGTTCGTGAAGGCGGGCATCCCGGCGGGCGGCATGGAGTCCGGCGCGGAGGGCGTGAAGACGCTCGCCGAGGCCAAGCGCTACGGCGGCAAGGCGGGCGACCCGTACGACCCGTGCTACCACGTCGTCTGCGACACGGAGAAGAACGTGGACTACAAGCTGCTGAAGACGATGGTGGCAGGCGTCGAACACGCGGTCCGCCACTTCGCGGTCAGGTCGGTTCGACGGTGATGGGGCCCGCGTTGGTGCGGAGGTTCAGGTGGCGGGGGGCGGTCGAGTCGCGGTGGACGGCCCGGTCGAGGTGCGTGCGGCCCGTGTCGGTCGCGGTCTCGATCGCGTAGGGCGTGTCGGCGGGGAGGGCGACGGCGACCGCGCCGGTGTCCGTGCGGGCCAGCACGTTGTCGGGGGCGACGGCGAACGTCAGGCGGACGGTGCCCGCGCTCGTGCGGGCCGAGACGCGGGGCGCCGTCAGGTTCTCGCCGATCACCGGGCCCGTGTCGGTGCGGACGTTCACGCGGCCGACGCGGCCGGACAGGCGGATCGCGCCCGAGCCCGTCGAGGCCGTCACGGACGTCGCCTCCAGGGCCTTCGCGTCGATCGAGCCGGTGTCGGTGTTCAGGTCGGCGGAGCCGGTGCGGCCCGAGACCACCAGGCCGCCGCTGTTGGTCCGGGCGCGCAGCGACGGGCCCGTCACGTCGACGAGCGAGATCGAACCCGTGTCGGTGCGCACGTCCACGGGGGCGGTCGTGCCGGAGACCCGGAGGCCGCCGTTCTGCCCGTGGACCGTCACCGCCAGGGCGCGCGGGACCGTCACGCGGTACTTCACGCCGCACGAGCCGCCCATGACGAACTGCGTCCGGCACCGCGCCGACAGGGTCAGCACCCCGTCGCGCACCGTGTGGGTGGCTTGCGGCTTGTTCTTGTCGTTCGTCCAGAACGACCGCTCGTGGACGGTGACCTTCGCGGTGTCGGCCCCGACGACCTCGACCGTGCCGTTCGTCCGCACGGTCAGCCCCCTGTCGGTGCCCGCGACGTCGTACGAGCGGTCCGCGTGCTTCTTGCCGCCCGTGGTGACCAGCCCGCAGCCGCTCACCGCGACCGCCAGCACCACGAGCCCCGCCCCGGCGCGCGTCTTCACACGTTCCCCCTCGAACCGTCCCTGTCGTCCCCTCAGCCTGCCCGCCGCGCCGGCCGCCGGACAGACGGGAGCCCGGTCAAAGAAAGGTAGGGCTAACCCGAGCCCCCACGCGGAAACGACCCCCACACACACCGCCCGGCCACTCGCCTGGCGGCTCGCGGCCGCGCGGATAAGGCGCCCGCGCGCGCCCGCACGGCGAACGCCGTGCGCGGCGCGGCTGTGCTGTGGGGGTTTTCAGGGGGTTTCTTGTTGGGCGCCGGGGCGCCAGAGGATGTCGCCGTGTTCGGCGTTGGCTGTGCGGCCGAGGATGAAGAGCAGGTCCGACAGGCGGTTCAGGTAGCGGGCCGTCCAGGGGTTGACGCCGCGGGCGGGGCCCTCGCCGGTGGCGGGGTCGGTGCCGCCGTGGGTCTCGATGGCGGCCCATGTGCTGCGCTCGGCGCGGCGGGTGACGGTGCGGGCGACGTGCAGGAGGGCCGCGCCGGGCGCGCCGCCCGGCAGGATGAAGCTGCGCAGCGTGGGCAGGTCGGCGTTGTGCTCGTCGCAGGCCGCCTCCAGCCGCTCGACGTAGGAGCCGTCCACGCGCAGCGGCGGGTACTCGGGGTCGGGGACGACGGGCGAGCACAGGTCCGCGCCGACGTCGAACAGGTCGTTCTGGACGCGCCGCAGCAGCCCCGCGACGGGCTCGGGCAGCGCGCCGAGCGCGAGGGCCGCGCCGAGCGCCGCGTTGGCCTCCTCCACGTCGGCGTAGGCGGCCAGCCGCGGGTCGGTCTTGGCGGTCCGCGACGCGTCGCCGAGCGCGGTGCTGCCGTCGTCGCCGGTGCGCGTGTAGATCCGCGACAGCACGACCGGGGTCTCCCTGTTCTTCGCCATGCGGTCACTGTAAGCCGGACGCGGCGGCCCGTCCCGCGACGGGTGCGCCGGACCACACCGCGACCAAGCGGATGATTCGGGGTAGGGCGGGGCGAACCGCGTTCTGTAGGGTCGCCCTTACCCACCCGAATGCGGAGAGAGCCGGAGGCGGCCGTGTACGACTACATCATCGTGGGGGCGGGCAGCGCGGGCTGCGTCCTCGCGGCGCGGCTCAGCGAGGACGCCGACGCGTCCGTCCTGCTGCTGGAGGCCGGGCCGCCCGACGACGCGGACGCGATCCACATCCCGGCGGCCGTCGCGTCGCTGATCAAGGGACCGTTCGACTGGGACTACTCGACCGTCCCGCAGGAGCACGCGGACGGCCGCAGCGTGTACTGGCCGCGCGGCCGGACGCTCGGCGGCAGCTCGTCCACCAACGCGATGATCTACATCCGGGGCGCGCGGCACGACTACGACACCTGGCGCGACGAGCTGGGCTGCAAGGGCTGGGGCCACGCCGAGCTGCTCCCGTACTTCCGCCGCGCCGAGGACCAGCAGCACGGCGCGTCCGAGCACCACGGCGCGGGCGGTCCGCTGCGCGTGGAGGACCTGCGGTACCGGCACGCGCTCACCACGGCGTGGGTGAAGTCCGCGATGGCGCACGGCCTGGCCGCGAACGCCGACTTCAACGGGGCCGAGCAGGACGGCGTCGGCTTCTACCAGGTGACGCACAAGCGCGGGCGGCGCTGGTCGACGGCGGCGGGCTACCTGCGTCCGGCGCTGGACCGCCCGAACCTGACGGTCGAGACCGACGCGCTCGCCACCGGCGTGATCATCGAGGGCGGCCGCGCGGTCGGCGTCCGCTACGAGCGGCGCGGCGAGCGGTGCGAGGCGCGCGCGAACGCCGAGGTGATCCTGTGCGGCGGCGCGGTCAACAGCCCGCAGCTCCTGATGCTGTCGGGGATCGGCCCGGCGGACCACCTGCGCGAGCACGGGATCGACGTGCTGGTGGACTCGCCGGTCGGGCGCGGCCTCCAGGACCACCCGTTCGTGAACGTCATGTTCGCGACGCCGCGCACCAAGAACCTGTGGGAGCAGGCGAGCGTGGGCAGCCTGCTGAGCTACCAGGCGTTCGCGAAGGGGCCGCTGGCGTCGAACGTGGCGGAGGCGGGCGGGTTCGTCCGGACGTCCCCGGACCTGCCCGCGCCGGACCTGCAGTACCACGTGCTGCCGACGCCGTTCGTGAACCAGGGGCTGGTGGACCCGTCCACGCGGGCGCTGTCGGTGCTGGTCACGGCCGTGGCGATCGAGAGCCGGGGCGCGCTGACGCTGCGGAACGCCAGCCCCTACGCCAAGCCGCTGCTGGACCCGGCGTACCTCGCGGAGCAGGCGGACCTGGACATCCTGCTGGCCGGCATCCGGCAGATGCGGGAGATCGCCGCGACCGGGCCGCTGGCCGAGCTGACCGGCGGCGAGCTGGCCCCCGGCGAGCAGGCCGACGACGACGCGGCGCTCACCGCGTTCGTCCGCCGGGACGTCGCGACGCTGTTCCACCCGACCTCGACGTGCGCGATGGGCGACGGCGACGCCGTCTGCGACACCGAGCTGCGGGTGCGGGGCGTGGCGGCCCTGCGGGTGGTGGACGCCTCCGTCATGCCCACCGTCCCGCGCGGGAACACCAACGCCCCGACCATCGCCATCGCCGAGCGGGCCGCCGACCTGATCCGGGGCCGCGCGCCGCTCGCCGCGGGCTGACGCGCCCGTGGTGGATGCGACGGTGCCCCCGTCCCTACGGGACGGGGGCACCGGCAGCCGATCGGGCGCGCAGCGGGCCGGCGGGTCACCGCTTGCGGCCCTTCGCGGCCTTGGCGGCCTTCCGGTCGGCCTTGGCCTCGTCGATGAGCCGCTTGGTCCGGTCCTTGACGAGCTTGTCGGTGAAGTCGGGGTGCAACATGTCGTGGCCTCCTGCCGGTGCCGGGCCCCTGCGGCCCGACAACGACAAGATTCGCCCTAAGCCGTACACCCCCACATCGGGACGACGCCTTATCTCCGCACCCCGGAACGCGGCTTAGGCCGCGCCCCGCGCCTAAGACGCGGCGGACTCCGGCTTAGCCAGCTCCGCGAGCCGCCGGAAGTACCACTTCATGATCGTGCGGAGCTTGTCGCCGTGCCCCCGGTCCCAGTCGCGCTGCAGCTCGCACGCCACCGCGAGCGCCGACACCGGGTGCGCGCCCGCCTGCACCACGCGCTGCATCGCCGCGTCGTGGCTGTCGCGGCTGACGCCGCCGATCGCGTCCGCGACCGGGTACACCTCGAAGCCCTCGGCGATCGCGTCGACCGTCGGGAACGCCACGCACACCTCCGTCCACAGCCCGCACATGATCAGCTTGCGGCGGCCGGTGGCGTCGACGGCGGCGCGGAACTCGGGGTCCTCCCACGAGTTCATGGACGTCCGGTCGATCACCGGGACGTCCGGCAGGACCTCGGTCAGCCGGTCGTCGGTCGGGCTGTTGGAGCCCATCCGGACGGCGACGGTCGTCAGCACGACCGGCACGCCGAACGACACCGCCGCCCGCGCCACCGTGACGACGTTCATCATCAGCCGGTCCTGGTCGGTGGACGCGACCGTGCTGATCTGCTCGGGCTGGTAGTCGATGACGAGCAGCGCCGCGTTCTCCGGCGTGAGCAGCCGGTCCTTCTCGGGATCGCGGAGCGGGGTTCCCTGGGCCATGCGGTGTTCCTTGCGCGTCCGGGGCCAAGGCGAACGCCGCGTACCCGAAAAACCCGATCAACCCGCGAGGTACGCGGCCAGGTGCTCGCCGGTCAGCGTCGCCGGGTCGGCGGCGAGGGCGGCGGGCGGGCCGGTGCAGACGATGCGGCCGCCGTCGTGGCCGCCGCCCGGGCCGACGTCGATGATCCAGTCCGCGTGCGCCATCACGGCCAGGTGGTGCTCGATGACGACGACGGTGTTGCCGTCGTCCACGAGGCGGTCGAGCAGGCCGAGGAGCTGGTCGACGTCCGCGAGGTGCAGGCCGGTGGTCGGTTCGTCCAGGATGTACGTCCGCGCCGTGGCGGCCATGTGGACGGCGAGCTTGAGGCGCTGCCGCTCGCCGCCGGACAGCGTGGTGAGCGGCTGGCCGAGCCGCAGGTAGCCGAGGCCGACGTCGAGCATCCGGGTGAGGATCGTGTGCGCCGGGCCCGTCCGGAAGAAGGCGTGCGCCTCCGCGACCGGCATGTCCAGGACGTCCGCGATGTTCTTGCCGTCCAGCGTGTACGTCAGGACCTCGGCGGTGAAGCGGCGGCCCGCGCACGTCTCGCAGACCGACGCGACGCCCGCCATCATCGCCAGGTCGGTGTAGATCAGGCCGATGCCGTTGCACTCGGGGCACGCGCCCTCGGAGTTCGCGCTGAACAGGGCGGGCTTGACGCCGTTGGCCTTCGCGAACGCCTTGCGGATCGGGTCGAGCAGACCGATGTAGGTCGCCGGGTTGCTGCGCCGCGAACCGCGGATCGGGGACTGGTCCGCGACGACGACGCCGTCCCGCCCCGCCAGGTACCCGTGGACGAGCGAGCTCTTGCCCGATCCCGCGACGCCGGTGACGACCGTCAGGACGCCCTCGGGCACGTCCACGTCCACCTTCTGGAGGTTGTGCAGATCAGCGCCGCGGATCGGCATCCAGCCGCGCGGCTCGCGGACGCGCTCGCGCAGGCCCGCGCGGTGGTCCAGGTGCCGCCCGGTGAGCGTCCCGGACGCGCGCAGCCCGGCGACGTCCCCCTCGAACTGGATCTCCCCGCCCTCGGTGCCCGCGCCGGGCCCGAGGTCCACGACGTGGTCCGCGATCTCGATGACCTCGGGCTTGTGCTCCACGACCAGCACGGTGTTGCCCTTGTCGCGCAGCCGCAGCAGCAGGTCGTTCATGCGGCGGATGTCGTGCGGGTGCAGCCCGATCGTGGGCTCGTCGAAGACGTAGGTGACGTCGGTGAGGCTCGACCCGAGGTGCCGCACCAGCTTCACCCGCTGCGACTCGCCGCCCGACAGCGTCGGCGTCGGCCGGTCGAGGCTGAGGTAGCCGAGGCCGATCTCCACCAGCCCGTCCAGCAGCCCGCGCAGGTTGGCCAGCAGCGGCGCGACGGACGGGTCGTCGATCGTCGCGACGAACCGGGCGAGGTCGCTGATCTGCATCCGCGCGCAGTCCGCGATGCCCACACCGTCGATCACCGACGACCGCGCCGCCGCGTTCAGCCGCGACCCGCCGCACGCCGGGCACGCGGTGAAGACGACCGCGCGGTCCACGAACGCGCGCAGGCCCGGCTTCATCGAGTCGCGGTCCTTGGTCAGGTACGTGCGCCGGACCTTGGGGACGAGCCCCTCGTAGGTGACGTTGTGGTTGCCGACCCTGCGCTTCTCGACGGGCCGGTGCAGCAGGTCGTGCCACTCCGCCTCGGTGTACTCCGCGAGCGGCCGGTCCGGGTCGAACAGCCCGGACCCGGCGAAGATCTCCCAGTACCACGACCCGACCGCGAACCCCGGCACGGTGATCGCGCCCTCGTTGAGCGACAGGCTCCGGTCCAGGAGGTGGTCGACGGCGATGTCCGTCACCTCCCCGAGCCCCTCGCAGTCGGGGCACATGCCCTCGGGCAGGTTGAAGCTGAACGCGCTGGACGTCCCGACGTGCGGGACGCCGAGGCGGCTGTAGACGATCCGCAGCATCGTGAACGCGTCCGTCGCGGTGCCGACCGTGGAGCGGGAGTTCGCGCCCATCCGCTCCTGGTCGAGGACGATCGCCGCGCTCAGGTTGCGCAGCTCGTCCACGTCCGGCCGCCCCGAACTCGGCATGAACGACTGGACGAACGCGGTGTAGGTCTCGTTGATGAGGCGGCGCGACTCGGCGGCGATCGTCCCGAAGACCAGCGACGACTTGCCCGAGCCCGAGACGCCCGTGAAGACGGTGAGGCGCCGCTTGGGCAGGTCCAGGGAGACGTTCCGCAGGTTGTTCTGACGCGCTCCGCGCACCTGGACGACGGCGTGGGAGTCGGCGGGATGGAGGGTCATGGCGGCACTCCTGGGGGTTTGGGGAACCAGCCACCGTACTCGGCGGCCCCGACATTTCGTCCCCCTCGCGGGCCGAGGGTGGTAGTGACGGGGACACGACCCGGGCGGCGCGCGCCGGTAGCGTTCCGGGCGTGGGCGACAACGAACTCGGGGACTTCCTGCGGGCGCGGCGCGAGGCCGTGCGGCCCGCCGACGTCGGCCTGCCCGCCGGGACGCGCCGCCGCACGCCGGGGCTGCGCCGCGCCGAGCTGGCGACGCTCGCCGGGATCAGCGTCGAGTACCTGACCCGGTTGGAGCAGGGCCGCGACCGCAACCCGTCGCCGCAGGTCATGGGGGCGCTCGCGGACGCGCTGCGGATGAGCGGGGACGAGCGGCTGCAGTTCCGGCACGTCGCCAAGGCGTCGGCGGGCGGGTTCGGGGTGCTGTGCCCGAACGCGGGGAATCCGCCGGTGCGGACCGTCCGGCCCGGCGTGCGGGCGGTGCTGGACCGGCTCGGGCCGGGACCGGCCGTCGTACTCGACGCGCTGAACGACGTGCTGGCGTACACGCCGGGCTACGAACGGCTCGTCCGGCCGCTCGGCGCGCTGGACGGCGATCCGCCCAACCTGCTGCGGTTCCTGTTCACCGATCCGCGCGCCCGCGCCGCCTATCCCGACTGGGACGACGTCGCGGACGCCGCCGTCGCGTACCTGCGGATGGTCGCCGTCCACGACGACCGGTACGTCAACGCGTTCATCGACGAGCTGACCGTGCTCGCCGGAGCCCCCTTCGCCGCGCGGCTCGCGGCGCTGCCCAGCCCGCCGCGCATGGCCGCCGCCGAACGCCTCGCCCATCCGGAGGTCGGCGAGCTGCGGCTCGATTACGAGACGCTGGACGTCCCGGGCGAGGACGGCCACCGGATCATCGTCTACACGCCCGCCGACGCCGCCGCCGAACGCGCCCTGGACCGCATGGCGGGCCGCCGCCCCGGCGGGCTCCGCGCCGTGGGGGAGTAGGGGCTAGCCGCGCGCGGCGAACGCCTCCAGCGCGCGGACGTGCGTCTCGGCGTCCCGGCCGGGCAGCGCGAAGTGGACTTCGTCGGCGTCCAGCGCCGCCGCGCGCCCGACCGCCTCGGCGGCCCGCTCGGCGAACGCCCGCGCCGGATCGCCGCCGAGCCCGGTCAGCGGCACCTGCACGACGATCCGCCCGCGGCCGCCCGCCGTCCGGTACCAGTGGATCTCCTTGCGGGTGCGCTCCCAGTCCCGGACGGCCGCGACGAACCCGTCCCCGATCCGCGCCGCGCGCTCCACGGCGGGCCGCGCGACCGCACCGACCAGCAGCGCGAGCGGACCGCCCGCGGGCTTCGGCCCGACCGACGAGGGCGGAATGCGGTAGTACGGGCCGTGGTGCTCGACGGGATCGGGCCCCCAGCACGCCCGCATCGCCGCCAGGTGCTCGGCGAACCCCTCGCCGCGCCGCCCCGGCTCGACGCCCGCCGCGCAGAACTCCTGCGGCAGCCAGCCCTGCCCGACGCCGACGTCCAGCCGCCCGCCCGACAGCCGGTCGAGCGCGGCGAGCCGCCGGGCCAGCACCAGCGGCGACTGGAACAGCGCGGCCACCACGCCGGTCGCGACGCGGATGCGGCCGGTGTGCGCGGCCGCCCAGGTCAAAATTTCGATCGGGTCGAACGCGCAGCCGTCCGGCCCGGGTCCGCCGTCGGCGTCGCCCGCGCCGTGCGGGCCGGGCGCGGGGACGAGCAGCCGCTCGCACGCCGCCACGGCGTGCAGGTCCAGCAGCTCGGCGGTGCGCGCGACCGCCACGACCGCGTCGGGCACCGGGTCCGGTCCGCGCGTGGGGAGGACCACGCCGATCCTCGGAACGCTCATCCTGCCTCCGGAAAGCGGAAAGCCGCCGCCCGGTCGGGGCGGCGGCGTGGCGTGCGCCGTTCCGCTACTTGATGTGGCGCGGGACGATGCGGGTGCGGGTCCGGTCCCAACCCGGCTTCTTGCCGTCCCAGTGGACGACGTTCGTCATCCTGCCGGTGCGCCTGGTCTTCACGGTGAACTTCACCGTGGCCTCCTGCTTGGCCCACAGGCTGCCGACCCAGATCAGCTTGTGGTCGCGCAGGTAGACGTGGCCGCGCGACGCGTGGACGCGGCCGACGATGCGGGCGTGGTGGTGGACGTCCTTCAGGTTGTCCCAGAACGAGGCGTTGCGCGTGAAGTACCAGCCGAGGTTCTTGACCTTGAGCGTGTAGGTCACGTAGTGGCCGACCTTGACGACGTCGCGGCTCGCGTACTTGCGGACGGCGATGTAGGCGGGCCACGCCTTCTTCTGCTGGGCCTGCGCCTGGTCCTGGGCCTGCTGGGCCTGGGCCTGCGCGGGAACCGGGGCGGGGGCCGTGGCGGCCTCCGCGGAGCCGACGAGGGCCGTGGCGGTGAGCGCCGAGGCCAGGGCGATGGTCGCCGGGCCTCGCATGTGCTTGATCGTCATGTCCTTAGAGTGACCACAAAAGCACACTTTGTAGACTCGCGGAAGATCAAAGCCCTCGTCAAGAGTGCGCGCCGGGGACCGCGCGGCCCCCGGCGCGCGCCCGTCAGCGCTTGTACCGCCGGCCGTGCAGCATGTTGACGAGGTTGAGCACCCGGGCCATCTCCTGCTCGGTGCGCTCGAACGACGTCAGGTTCATCGGCAGCGCGAACCGCTGCCGTGTGACGGCCTTGGCGCGGGCGAACTCGCGCAGCCCGTCCGCGCCGTGGATGCGGCCGAAGCCCGACTCCCCGACGCCGCCGAACGGCAGCGCCGCGACCAGCGCGAACGCCGCGAACGCGTTGATCGACGTCATGCCCGAGCGGATGCGGCGGGCCGCCTCGACGGCGCGCTTGCGGTCCCCGGAAAAGATCATCCCGGCGAGGCCGTAGTTGGTGGCGTTGGTCTTCTCGACGGCCTCGTCGATGTCGCGGACGCGGTGGACGGTGATCGTCGGCCCGAACGTCTCCTCGCAGACGGCCGCCGAGTCCTCCGGCACGTCGGTCAGGATCACCGGCTCCACGTACGGCTTGCGCACCGACCCGGGCCCGCCGACGACGGCCCGGCCGCCCCTCTCCAGGGCGTCGGCGATGTGCCGCTCGATGATGTCGATCTGCCTGGGCATCGTGATCGGGCCGTAGGCGGCCTCGCGGTCGAAGCCGGGCCGCAGCTTCTCGGCCTTGGCGGTGAGCCGGCCGAGGAACGCGTCGTACACCGAGTCCACGACGTACACGCGCTCGACGCCGATGCACGTCTGCCCGGCGTTGGCCATCGCGCCCCACAGCGCCGCGTCGGCGGCGGCGTCGAGGTCGGCGTCGGCGTCCACGATGGCGACGTCCTTGCCGCCGCACTCGGCGACGATCGGCGTGAGGTTCTGCGCGCACGCGGCCATGACGCGCTTGGCGGTCGGCCCCGAGCCGGTGAACGCGATCTTGTCGACGTCGGGGGAGGACGCCAGCGCCGCCCCCGTCTCGCCGAGGCCGGTCACGACCTGGAGCACCGGGTGCTCGGGGACGACCGCGTCCACGATCTCCGCGAGCAGCACGCCGACGCCCGGCGTGAACTCCGACGGCTTGAACACCACGGCGTTCCCGGCGGCGAGCGCGTATCCGATCGAGCCCATCGGCGTGAAGATCGGGTAGTTCCACGGGCCGATGACGCCGACGACGCCGAGCGGCTGGTACTCCAGCTCGCACTTCTGGTTGAGCGACATCAGGCCCGGGAAGACGGTCCGGCGGCCGAGGACCTTCTCGGCGTTGCGCGCCGCCCAGTCCAGGTGGGTGATCGCCATGATCGTCTCGAGCTGGGCGTCCTGGAGCGGCTTGCCCGTCTCCTGGTGGATGGTCTCGGCCATCCGGTTCAGGTTGCGGGTGAGCGAGCCCTTGACGTTCAGGAGCCGGACGCGCCGCTCCTTCCAGCCGAGCCCGCGCCACCAGCGCGCCGCCTCCCGCGCGCGGGCGACGGCCTTCGCGACCGCGTCCGCGTCGTGGACGGGGTGCTCCGCGACCACCTCGCCGGTGGCGGGATTGAGCGACGGGAAACTCGTGGGGCTTTCGGTGGCCACGGACATGGGGGTCCTCCCGCAGTAAGCGGTCACTTGCAGTACTCGCTAGTAAACCACCCTATGCCCGTGGCCGCCGTCCGGATCAAGCGTCCGGAATCCAGCTCCCGTGGAAACCGGCGGGAACCCGGCGCGGAAGCCTGATCGAGGCCGTCCGGGTGAGATCCGTCGCATCCAGGACGACCAGCTCGCGGCCGTCCACGACGGACAGCAGCCAGCCGTCGTCCTCGGACGTCCGGTCCGCCGCCGGGACGAACACCGCCTCGCCCGGCAGCTCCGCCGCGACCGCCGTCACGCCGCCCGTCGCCAGGTCGTACTTCACGATCGACCCGGCGCCCGCGCCGGGCACCGCGCCGCCGACCGCGTAGAGGTAGCGGTGCTCGCGGCCGGTGCGGTCGTCGTCGTGCGTCGGGAACTCGATGTTGCGGTCGTCCAGCGCCTCCTCGGCGGCGCGGCCGGTCGCCGGGTCGAACGTCCAGCGGTGCAGCGTCGCCGCGCCGGCCCCCGCCGACAGCGCGGGGTCCGCGGAACCGCCGATCATCGTCCACAGCGTGCGGAAGTCGTCCGGCCGGTAGCGCGCGCCGTCGAGCACGACCTTCCCGTCGCGCTCGTGGGCGTTGCCGACGTGGAAGACGTAGCAGGGCTCGACGTCGAACCACCGCACGTCGCCGCCCGCGCGGGGCATGACGCCGATCCGCGCGCCGTACCCGTCGTCCCAGCGGTACGGCATCCCGGCCCCGCCGGCCGCGAGGTCCAGGTCGAACACCATCGGCAGGTCCAGCCAGACGACGTAGTTCTCGGTGATGGCGAAATCGTGCATCATCGTCGGCCCCGGGGCGGGGATCTCGCGGCTCTCGACCAGCTCCCCGGCGGCCGACAGCCGGTGGTACGTCAGGTACGGCGGCAGGAACCCGTACCCGAAGAACAGCAGCTCGCCGGTCACCGGGTCCTGCTTGGGGTGCGCGGTCATCGCGGTGGTCAGCCGCCCGCCGAAGTCGCAGGGGCCGACGGTGTCCAGCTCGGGCGTCAGCTCGTAGGGGAACCCGACCTCCACCAGCGCGAAGATCTTGTCGGCGTGCGGGACGACGTGGGTGTTGGCGGGGACGGCCGCGCGGTCGAAGGTGAGGTCCTCGCGGACGAACGGCGCGTCGTCGGTGAACTGGGTCGTCCGGACCCAGCGGTTGCGGTACCACTCGGCGCGGCCGTCGCGCAGCCGCACGCCGTGGATCATGCCGTGGCCGGTGAACCAGTGCCCGCTCGCTTCGCCGGGCCGCGGGTTGGGGCCGTTGCGGAAGAACCGGCCGGTCAGCTCGGGCGGGAGGGTTCCGGTGACCTCCAGGTCGAGCGCGTCGATCTCGTCGGGGACGGGCGCGAGGTGGCCTTCGAGCCAGGCGGGCGCTTCGGTCATGGCGTGCTCCTTCGGTCGGGGAGGATCAGGCGTGGTCGGCGAGGCCGTGGGCGGCGAAGTAGCGCTTGCGGGCGTAGTCCGGGTAGCGGCGGGTGACGATCGCGGGGACGGCGAACCCGGCGATCTTCGCGGCGACCAGCAGCGCCGTGTTGTGCGGCTCGGTGTCCTGGACGATGAACAGGACGACGGCGCTGAGCGTGAACGCGGCGGCCCAGACGGCGGTCAGCACGGTGTTGATCTGGCGGAACAGCTCGGTCCCGGCCTGCTCGGCGGTCACGTTGCGGCGCGCGATGCCGCTGGTGAAGGGCTGCCGGACGGCGAGCGTCCCCCAGGCGGTGAGCGCGAGCCAGCCGATGGCCATCGACGCGCCGAAGTCCAGGACGCGCGCGCCGGGGTTCGCCAGCGTCGCGGCGGTCAGCGCGGCCATGTAGACGGCGCTGGAGCATTCGAGGATCAGTGCGTCGAACCGCTGCCCGTCGCGGCGCTGGACCGCGAGGACGGCGAGGGCTCCGACGAGCCCGGCGACCGCGCCCGCCAGGTTGTCGAACCCGCTGATGACGGCGAGGGCGATCCACGGGAGGAAGGTGAGGCCGTAGTGCTTCAGCATGGCGGTGGAGCCCTCCAGACGTTCCAAGTTCGACAGGTCAGACGATGACATTCCTACTCAGACATGTCAAGCATGAGATGTACGATCTGGAACATGAGCCTTCGCTACGCCGTCCTGGGCCTGATCGCCGAGCTGGAAGGGGCAAGCGGTTACGACCTGCTGAAGATGTTCGAGCTGTCGCTGGACAACGTATGGCCCGCCACGCAGAGCCAGATCTACGGCGAGCTGGGCAAACTCACCGCCGACGGGTGGATCGAGGTCGTCGGCGAGGGCCCGCGCGGCCGGAAGGCGTACGCGATCACGCCCGCGGGCCGGGCGGCGATGCGGCACTGGCTCGTCGACACCGTGCCCGCCGCGCCCCGGCGCGACGAGCCGATGCTGCGGGTGTTCTTCCTCGGGCAGGTGGACCGCGCCGAGGCCGCCGAGATGCTGCGCCGCCACGAGGACGCCGTGCGCGGCGCGCACGCGGAGCTGGCCGAGCTGGACGCCCAGCTCGAGTGGGACCACGACGACCTGTCGTTCTACGGCCGTCTCGTCATGGAGTACGGCAAGCGCCTGCTGGCGATGCGCACCGAGTGGGCGGAATGGGCGCGCGCCGAGATCGAGGCCGACCCGCGCGCCTGACGCCCCGGGCGGCGCGCCCGCGCCAGCCCGGGGCCGCCGGTCAGGAGAAGTCCGCGGCGTGGTCCGCGGCCCACCGTGCGTACGTGCGCCCCGGTCGGCCGAGGATGCGCTCGACCTCGGGCGTCAGCTCGGCCGGGCGGTGGACGGCCGACTCCTGCGCGCGCAGCATCCAGCCCGCCATCTCGTCGGTGACGAAACCGTCCGTCATCGCGGCGCGGGCCGTCTCGGGGTCGACGGTCTCGCAGGCGACCGGACGGCCGATCGCCTCGCCGATGTGCCGGACCTGGTCGGCCATCGTCAGCGACTCCGGGCCGGTCAGCTCGGGCCGCGTCCCGACCAGGCCGTCCGACAGGAACGCCCTGACGGCGACGTCCGCGATGTCGCGCTCGTGGATCGGACCGACGTGCGAACCGGGGTAGGGGAGCCGGACGGCCCCGGTCGCGCGGATCTGCCCGGCCCACGCCAGCGTGTTCGCGGCGAACACGCCGGGCCGCAGGTGGACCCACTCCAGACCCGTCTCCTCGACCACCCGTTCGAGCTCCAGATGGTGGTCGCCGATCGGGTTGCCGGGCCACTTGGACGCCTGCGACGACAGCGTGACCACGCGCCGGACGCCGTGCGCGCGGGCCGCCGCGAGGAGCTTCGGGATGTCGCGGCCCGCGCCCACGGCGTGCAGGAACAGGCCGGTGACGCCCGTGAGCGCCGCGTCGCCCGCCGCGTCCGCCGTCGCCACCGCCTCGGCCCCCGCGGGCAGCCGCGCCGCCGCCGGGTTCCGGGTCAGGCCCCGGACCGGCTCGCCCGCGGCCAGTAAGGCGGCCGCCACTTCGTAACCGACGTTGCCGGTCGCACCGCTGACCAGGTACATCGCACACCACCCTCTTTCATCCGTTTGGATGAACGTATCAAAGGCCGGTCGTCTATCCTGCGGCGGTGACACCACGCAGCACGCCCGCGCCGGAAAGCCGCAGGCAGGACCCGGACAAGACGCGCCGCGCGCTGCTGGACGCCGCGCTCGACGTCTTCTCCGAGAAGGGCTACGCCGGCGCCCGCGTCCAGGACATCGCCGACCGCGCCGGCGTCAACAAGCAGCTCATCAGCTACCACTTCGGCGGCAAGGAGGGCCTGTACGCGGCGCTCCACGAACGGTGGCTGCGCCGCGAGGCCGAGCTGACCGGGCCGGACAAGTCCCTGGAGGACCTGATCCTGGCCTACCTGCGGCACTCGCTGCGCGACCCGCGCGGCGTCCGCCTCAAGGCGTGGAAGGGCCTCACCGAGTGCGCCGACGACGTCCCCGCCGAGCCGCCCGAGGACCTGACGGACCTGCTGCGCCGCCGCGACGCGGGCGAGATCGCCGCCGAGTTCGACCCGGCGTGCCTGATGATGATGCTCTACTCGCTCGTCATGGGGCCGATCATCCTCGCGCCCACCGCGCGCGCGATCGTCGGGCACTGCCCCGGCTCGCCCGAGTTCGAGGAACGGTACGGCGCGCAGCTCCGGCTGCTGCTGCGCCGCCTCGCCGAGACCGCGCCCTAGTCGCGCCAGAACTCCAGCAGCGCGCGGCCGATCAGGACGTCCGTCCGGTTCAGGCCGACCGCGTCGCACACCGCGTAGGCCAGGTCGAAGAACGCCGTGTTCACCGCCGGGATCAGCCACAGCGCGGCGAGCAGGGCGAGGAACACGAAACCGCCGAACCGGTCCGCCCACGCCCGGACCGGGCGCGGCAGGAACGGCTCCGCGACGCCGAACCCGTCCAGGCCCGGGATCGGCAGCAGGTTCAGCAGCGCGGCCGTGACCTGGAGGAAGCCGAGGAACGCGATGGCCGTCCAGAACACCGCGTGGTCGCGGGACGCGAAGTTCTTGAAGATGACGCCCAGCATGATCGCGAACACCGCGTTCGACAGCGGGCCCGCCGCCGACACCAGGCTCTGCCGCCAGCGGTCCCGGATCGCGTGCCGGTCCAGCCACACCGCGCCGCCCGGCAGGCCGATCCCGCCCAGCAGCACGAACACCACCGGGATCGCGAAGCTGAGGACGCGGTCCGCGTACAGCAGCGGGTTCAGCGTCAGGTAGCCGCGCGTCGCGACCGTCCGGTCGCCCGCGCGGTGCGCCAGGTAGGCGTGCGCGAACTCGTGGACGCACAGCGTCACGATCCAGCCCGCGACCACGAACACCAGCAGCAGCACCCGCGCCGGGCGGACGATGCTCAGCCCGTACCGCCAGCACGCCAGGCCGCACAGGACCGTGACCGCCGCGAGCACGAGGAAGACCGGGCTCGGCCGGACCCCCGGCCGCCGCGCCCCGTACGGCGTCGCCATGCTGCTGCCCCCCCGTCGCCCCGTGCCGTCCGAACGCTATCGGGCGCCCGTGACGACCGGGACGACGTACGTGCGCAGGAACGCCCGCAACTCGTCGTCCGTGCGGTGCCGGTCCATGACGATCAGCGACGTGATGACGCGGAACAGGAACTCGACCGTGCCCTCCACCTCGATGTCGGCGCGCAGCAGCCCGTGCCGCTGCGCCCGCGCGAAATGCGGACGGACGTAGTCGCCGCACAGGTTCAGCACGTGCTCGGCCGCGCCCGCCACCGCCGCCTGCATGTGGCCCGCCGCCTCCGGGACGAGGAACCGCGCGATCGTCTCGTCTCCGCGCACGAACGACACGGCGTCGATGGTGCCCTCCACGACCGCCGCCGACACCGACTGCTCCCCGCGCAGCCGCTCCGCGAGCCCGTCCAGGAACCGTTGCAGGTCCCGCAGCACGACGGCGAGGATCAGCTCGTCCCGCCCGCCCGTGACCGCCCGGTACACCGTCGCCCGCGACAGCCCGGCCGCCGCCGCGATGTCCTCCACGGTCGTCTTAGCGACGCCGAACCGCGCGAAGCAGTCCTGCGCGGCATCGATGATCCGCTCACGAGTGGTGTCCGTGGTCGCCGGGGGCATGAACGAAGATTACGACGAACCACCCCACCCCGAATCACCCCGGTAGCCCCCGCCAACCCCGAAGCGGTCTCAGAGAGAGTTCCAACGAGCACCCGACCACGAGCCACCGGGGGTCTCCACCCGAACCGGAACAGAAACCACGGGGGGTTACCCGCGCGCGCACGGCCGCGAGCCACCGGCTCTACACCCGGCAGGGACGGAAGCCCCGGGGGTTACCCGGGGGACGCACGCGAGCTACCGGGGGTCTCCACCCGAACCGGGACAGTAACCACGGGGGGTTGCCCGCGCGCGCACGGCCGCGAGCCGCCAGGCGAGTGGCCGGGCGCGCGCAGCGCGAAGGGTCGCACCGCAGCGGAGCGCCAGCGGAGCGAGGATGCGACGCTTCGCGCCGCGGGGGGTGTGGGGGGTCGCCCCCCACAATTAAAAGAGCGTGCCCTCGTGTTCAATGCCCCGTAGCGCGTCATAGTCCAACGTCACGCAGTCGATGCCCCGGTCCGCCGCCAGCACCCGTGCCTGGGGTTTGATCTCCTGGGCCGCGAACACTCCGCGCACGGGCGCGATGAGCGGGTCGCGGTTGAGGAGTTCCAGGTAGCGCGTGAGCTGTTCGACGCCGTCGATCTCGCCGCGCCGTTTGATCTCGATGGCGACGGTGCCGTTGGCGGCGTCGCGGCAGAGGATGTCGACGGGGCCGATGGCGGTGGGGTACTCGCGGCGGATGAGCGTGTAGCCGTCGCCGAGGGTGGTGATGTGTTCGGCGAGGAGTTCTTGGAGGTGGGCTTCGACGCCGTCCTTCTGGAGGCCGGGGTCGAGGCCGAGTTCGTGGCTGGTGTCGTGCAGGACCTCGTGGATCGTCAGGATGAGGCGTTCGCCGGATTTGCCGTGCGTGACGGTCCAGCGCGCGACGGCGCCGCCCTCGTCGAACGGCTCCTCGCGGAGCGAGCACGGCGGGTTCATCCAGTTCAGCGGCTTGTA
Organism: Actinomadura atramentaria DSM 43919; assembly: GCF_000381885.1. Classification (GTDB taxonomy): domain Bacteria; phylum Actinomycetota; class Actinomycetes; order Streptosporangiales; family Streptosporangiaceae; genus Spirillospora; species Spirillospora atramentaria. The sequence continues at coordinate 416,887 of NZ_KB907208.1, forward strand.
GGCGCGGTCGTCGGCGTGGACGCTCACGCTGCCGTCGGCCTTGATCAGGACGAGCCGGAGGGCGAGGGGCAGGTGGGCGGTGAGCTTGCCGGCGTAGTCGACGCTGCAGCGGGCGATAACGAGACGCACGACGCCCGAGCTTAGTTCGCCGGCCGCGCCGCCGCGTCCCGGACCGGCCAAGTCCCCGGGGCCGCGTACCTCGGTCAGGCGTCCTGTCAAGACCTGTCTTTCCCGGCGCGCCGTGATTAGCGTCGATCCGGTGGGTGCTCAATCACGACGTGTGAAAGGAACCCCCGATGTCCCTTGACGTGTCCCCCGAACTGCTGGAGACCGCGCAGCGCGGCGAGGTCGACGACGCCGCGTTCGTCGCGTGCGTGCGCGACTCGCTGCCCTACGCCTGGGAGATGATCACCGAGCTGGTGGCGCGGCTCCAGGTGGACGGCGGCGACTTCGCCGACAACACCGTCCCGCCGCCGGACGAGGCCGCGCGCGGCCAGCTCCTGCGGGCTCTGGCGTCCGACGCGATGCGCGGCAGCCTCGAACGCCACTTCGGCGTGAAGCTGGCGTTCCAGAACTGTCATCGGCTGGCCGTCTTCCCGCCGGGCGACTCCCCGGCGTACCGGACGTTCGTCACCGCGCGCGAGCAGATCCTGAACCAGTCCCCGGAGCTGCGCGACTGCTGACGCCGAGGGGCCGCGCCCGGCGCGGCCCCTCACCCGGCGCGGCGGACGAGCGGCAGCACCTCGCCGCCGAGCCGCGCGATGTTCTCCAGCGTCGCGGCCTCCGATCCCGCGCCTTCCACCAGGAAGATCAGGTGCCGCAGGCCGGTGTCCAGGGTGCGGCGGATCGCGGCGGCGCAGTCGGCGGGCGAGCCGACCGGGTGCAGCCCGCACAGTTTCCGGACGTACGCGGACGCGTCGCGGTGCGGGCGCGGCCGGTCGTCCACCGGGACGTAACCGTCCAAGCCCGGCCCGAGCCACCCCGGCATCCCCGCCAGCAGCGCCCCGGCGGCGTCGTCGCGCGACGAACCGACCTGCGCCAGATGCGCCGAGACGTGCGGCACGTCCGGGCCGCCCGCAGCGCGGTACCGCCCCAGCGCCGCCGCCTTCTCCGCGTCCCCCACGTGCATCCCGAGCAGCATCGGCAACCTCCGCGCGGCCGCCAGCCCCTCCGTCTCCGGCGACGTGCAGGCCACCCACACCGGCGGCGGCTCGGCGGTGCGCGGCACCACTGGCACCTCCCGGAACGCGAAGTGCTCGCCGCGCCACCCGACCCGCTCCGAGCGCAGCCACGCCAGCAGCAGATCCAGCGATTCGGGGAACCCGGACTCGTACCGCGAGAGCCCCGTCCCGAACACCTCCAGCTCCCGCCACGGCCCGCCGCGCCCGACGCCGAGCCGCAGCCGACCGCCGGACACCAGCGCGAGCATCGCCGCCTCCTCGGCGACCGCGACGGGATGCCGCGCCGACAGCACCGTCACGGCCGTCCCGACGCCGATCCGCGCCGTCCGGCCGAGCAGGTGCCCGGCCAGCGCCAGCGCGGACGGGACGGTGCCGTAACTCATGAAGTGGTGCTCCGCGACCCAAACGTCGTCGAATCCCGCGTCCTCGGCGGCGGCCGCCGCGCGGACCGTCCGGGCGAGGGAGGCGGCGTCGTCCTCCCCGGGGAAGCGGGCTGCCAGGAGGAAGATTCCGAAGCGCACCTCCGGGTCGTACCCCGCCGGGGCCCTCTGGGAGACTTCGGACATGAGCACGGTTTCGTTCACCAAGGTCGGTGTGGTCGGACTCGGGACGATGGGCGCGGGCATCGCGGAGGTCCTGGCGCGCGGCGGGCTGCCCGTCGTCGGCATCGAGATCAGCCCCGAGGCGCTGGACCGGGGGCGCGGCCACCTGGAGAAGTCCACCGGACGCGCCGTCAAGCGCGGCAAGCTCACCCCCGAGGCGCAGCGCGAGATCCTGGACCGCATCGCGCTGTCCACCGACTTCGGCGACCTCGGCGACTGCGACCTGGTCATCGAGGCGGTCCCCGAGCGCCTCGACCTCAAGCGCCAGGTCTTCGCCCGCCTGGACGAGGTGTGCCGCGCGGACGCCGTGCTCGCCACCAACACGTCCTCGCTGTCGGTGACGGAGATCGCCGTCGCGACGAACCGGCCCACCAAGATCGTCGGCGTCCACTTCTTCAACCCCGCGCCGGTGATGCGGCTGGTCGAGGTCATCACGACCGTCCTCACCGAGCCGACCGCCGTCGCGGGCGTCGCGGACCTCGTCACCAAGCTCGGCAAGACGCCGGTCACCGTGGGGGACCGCGCCGGGTTCGTCGCCAACCGGCTGCTGTTCGGGTACCTCAACCAGGCCACCGCGATGCTGGAGAACGGCCACGCCACCCGCGACGACATCGACGCCGCGATGACGGCGGGCGGCGGCCTGCCGATGGGGCCGTTCACGCTGATGGACCTCATCGGCCTCGACACCTGCCTCGGCGTGCTGGAGGCCGTGTACGCCGAGTCCCGCGACCGCCGCCACGCGCCGTCGCCGCTGCTGCGCGAGCTCGTCACGGCCGGGCTGCTCGGCCGCAAGACCGGGCGCGGGTTCTACGCCTACGACGGGTCCGCCGACGAGGCGGCCGCCGAGTCCGGTCCCGCGCCCGCCGTCGCCGTCGTCGGGGAGGTCGCCGGGATCACCGGCGACGCCGACCCGGCCGCCGCCGACCTCGTCGTCCTCGGCGCGGGCGCGGAGCTGCCGGACGGCGTCAAGCCGGACGCGGTCATCGCCGTCGCCGCCGAGGGCCCGGTCACCGCGCGGGCCGTCGCCACCGGCCGCCCCGGCGACGTCGTGGGCCTGCGCGTCCCCGAGCCCGACCGCCCGCTCGCCGAGCTCACCGTCACCGCGCTGACCCTCCCCGCCACCGCCGACCGCGCCGCCGCGCTGCTCGCCGGGCTCGGCCGCACCGCCGTCCGCTGCCGCGACCGCGCCGGGGCCATCGTGGACGCGCTGCGCTTCCCCTACCTCAACGACGCCGCCGCGATGCTCGGCGCGGGCTACGCCGACGCCGACGCCATCGACGCCGCCATGACCCTCGGCTGCGGCTACCCCACCGGCCCCGTCGCGGACCTGGACCGGCTCGGCCCCCGCCGCGCCGTCGAGGTCCTGACCGCCCTGTACGAGGAGTCGCGCGAACCGGCCCTCGCGCCCGCGCCCGTCCTGGTCGAGCACGCCGCCGCCGGACGCGGCCTGCGCTGACCGGTACCCGCCGGTACGACCTATCCTGACGGCCATGAGTCCCCGCAAGAACCGCCGCTCCGCGCCGGGCCGCCCGACGCCCGGCGCGGCGTGGAACCGCGACACCGAGGAGGCCGACGACGGCGCCTGGGTCGTCGCGGCGGTTCCCGGGGCGCGGGCCGTCAAGCCCTACCGCTGCCCCGGCTGCGACCAGCTCATCGCGGTCGGGCTGCCGCACGTCGTCGCCTGGCCCGCCGACCGCCCCGGCGGCGCGGACGACCGGCGGCACTGGCACCGACCCTGCTGGACGGCCCGGTCCCGGCGCGCGCCCCGCGTCCAGCGCTCCCGCAACGCGCCGCGCCACTAGGGGGACCAGATGGCCGAGATCCGCGCCGCGTCCGTGCTGCCCGCGCGGCGCGAGGACATCGTGCTGCACACCGCCGACGGGCTGCGGCTCGTCGGGGAGCTGGCGCTGCCGCCCGGGCGCCCACCGGTCGCGACGCTGCTGTGCCTGCACCCGCTGCCGACCGCCGAGGGCATGATGGACAGCCACGTCCTGCGCAAGGCGTCGTTCCGGCTGCCCGCGCTCGCGGACGTCGCCGTCCTGCGGTTCAACACGCGCGGCACCACGTCGGCGCGCGGCACCAGCGACGGCGTGTTCGGCGGCGGCGAGACCGAGCGGCACGACGTCGCCGCGGCCATCGAGTACGCCGAGTTCAACGACCTCCCGCACCCGTGGCTGCTCGGCTGGTCGTTCGGCACCGAGCTGGCGCTGAAGTGGGGCCGCGACCCGCTGGTGGAGGGCGCGATCCTGCTGTCCCCGCCGCTGCACCGCGCCACCGACGCCGACCTGGACGCCTGGGGCGCGGACGGCCGCCCGGTCGTCGCGCTGATCCCCGAGTTCGACGACTACCTGCGGCCCGCCGAGGCCCGCGCCCGGTTCGCCCGGATTCCGCAGGCCGAGGTCGTGGCGGTGGACGGGGCCAAGCACCTGTGGGTGGGGGAGCCGTACGTGCGGATCGTGCTGAACGAGATCGTCCGGCGCGTCGCGCCGGGCGCGTTCCCGCTTCCCACGGATTTCTGACCACGGGTTCCTGGCCACGGGTTTCCGACCACGGGTTTCCGACCACGGGTTGGACCGATCCCACCGCTGACTCGCGCGGTGCGGCGCGGTCGTCCGCCCGGTAAACCTCTCCGGCCGATCACGGCCGATCACGGTCAGCCCGCCGCGCCCGGCGGGGTTCTGGGCGAGCATGAGCGGGTGCGGCTTTTCGCCAGAGATGTCGGGTCCGGTCCACCCCTCGTGCTGCTCCACGCCTTCCCGCTCTCGTCCGCGATGTGGCTCGCGCAGCGCGAGGGCCTGGCCGACCGCTTCCGCGTCCTCACCCCCGACCTGCCCGGCTTCGGCGGCTCCCGGCTCGTCGGCGGGCCGCCGTCGCTGGACGCCGCCGCCGACGCGGTCGCCGAACTGCTCGACTGGCACGGCATCGGACGCGCCGTCGTCGGCGGCGTCTCGCTCGGCGCGCACACCGCGCTCGCGCTGCTGCGCCGCCGCCCCGACCTCGTCGGCGGGCTCGTGCTCGCCTCCGCGCGCGCCGCCGCCGATCCCGACGACGTCCGCGCCGCGCGGCTCCGGCAGGCCGACGCGCTGGAGCGGACCGGCGACATCCGCGCCGTCGCCGACGACGTCCTGCCGCGCCTCGTCGGCCGCACCACGATGACCCGGCAGGCGTTCGTCTACGGGCGCGTGCGCGGCCTGGTGCAGGCCGCGCCGCCCGCCGCCGCCGCGTGGGCGCTGCGCGCGCTCGCGGACCGCCCCGACGAGACCCCGGCCCTCGCCGCCGCCGACGTGCCCGCGCTCGTCCTGCACGGCGCGGAGGACGCCCTGACCGACGAGCGCGACGCCCGCGCCCTCGCCGCCGCCCTGCCCGCCGCGCGGCTGGAGGTCATCGCGGAGGCCGGGCAGCTCAGCCCCGTCGAGCAGCCCGCCCGCTTCGACCGCGCCGTCGCCGCGTTCACCGCCGCCCACGCCTGACCCGCGTACGTCAGGTGCTCTCCTGGCGCGGCAGCACGACCTCGCGGATCAGCAGCGAGATCGCCGCCGCCGTCGGGATGGCGATCAGCGCGCCGACGACGCCGAGCAGCGCGCCGCCGACCAGCGCCGCGACGATCGTGACGGCCGGGGCCACGTCCACCGTCCGCTTCATCACGCGCGGGTACACCAGGTAGTTCTCCACCTGCTGGTACACGACGTAGAACACGACCGCGATGATGCCCTCGTACATGGAGCCCGTCAGGAACACCACCAGGCACACCACCGTCGCGCCGACCGTCGCGCCGACCAGCGGCACCAGGTCCGTCACCGCGACGATCAGCGCCAGCGCCAGCGCGTACGGGACGCCCAGGATCTCCATGAAGATGTACGACGTGACGCCCGCGATGAACGCGATCGTGAACTGGCCCGCGACGTAGCCGCCGATGCGCTCCAGGATCTCGTCCCCGAGCAGCGCCACCCGCGCCCGCCGCGTGCGCGGCGCGAGCTGGTAGGCGAACGTCTTGATCTGCGGCAGCGACGACAGGAAGTACAGCGTCAGGATCAGGACCGTGATCGTCTGGAACGTGCCGCTCAGCGCCTGCTTGCCCGCGTCGTAGACCCGGTTCAGCAGGTCCTTCTGGAACCCCGGCTCGTTGATCTTCTTCTGCGCCTGCTCCAGCAGGTGGTAGCGGCGGTCCCAGTCCGCGATCCGCCGGTTGCTCTGCAACTGGTTGATGTAGTCCGGGATGTTCTCGACGAGCTTGGTGACCTGCTCCGTCAGCGGCGGGATCAGCGACGCCACGAACCCCGCGAAGAACAGCAGCACGCCGAGGAACACCACCGCGACCGCCCAGCCCCGCGACAGCCCGATGCGCTTCAGCCGCTCCACCGCCGGGTTCAGCCCGACCGCCAGGAACAGCGCCACCACGATCATCACCAGGACGGACTTCGCGCTGGTGATCGACCGGACCAGCAGCCACGCCGTGATCACGCCGAGCGCGGCGGTGAACCCGAACACGAACGGGTGCGCGCGGCCGAGCGGCTGCCCCGGCCGCCCGAACGGGAACATGTGGTCGGCGCGGGCCTCCCGGCGGGCCTGCTCGACGTCCCGCGCCGGGTCGGGCACCGGCTCGTCGGACGCACCGTCGTCGGGCAGCGGCTCGTCGCGAACCGCGACGGCCGCGCCCGGCGCGGGCTCGTCGGCGGCGTCCGCCAGGTCCCCGGCGCGCGCGCCGCCGCCGGACGGGAGCCGCCCGGCCTCGGGATCGTCCGCCGGGGCGGCGGGTTCGGGCACGGCCGGGCTCTCGGCCGGGTCGTCGTCGCGCAGCGGCTCGTCGGGCACGCGGATCTCCTTCACCACCCGGTCGTCGGAGGACGAGCCGGTCCACAGCAAACTTACGGGCTACCGGGGTGAGATGACGAAAAGCCCGGAGGCGTTCCGCCTCCGGGCCCTCCGTCGTCCGTCCGACGCGCCGCCGCGCGCCGTCACACCCTGCCGTTCAGCCTTCGGTCCGGACCTTCGCCCGCGCCACGCGACTCGGGCGGTGGGTCACTCCTGCCACCAGTCCTCGTCGTCCTCGTCCTTCTTCGCCTGGCCCTTGGCCGCCGCGGGCTTGGCCTGCGGCTTGGGGGCGGGCTTGGCCTCCGCGGCGGGGGCCGCGGGCTTCTCCGGAGCCGGGGCGGGCTCCTCGGCCGCGCCGCCGAGCGCCGGGGCGCCCATGCCGGGGGCGACGCCGCCGATGAGCTGGCGGAGCTGGTTGAGGTGGCTGTTGATGCTGTCGCGCTGGCGGGTCAGGTCGTCGACCTGGCGCTGCGCGGCCGTCCGGACGCGGTCCGCCTCGGCCTTGGTCTCGGCGAGTAGCTGCTCGGCCTGCGACTTGGCCTCGGCGATGACGTTGTCGGAGTTCTTGCGGGCGTTCGCCATGAGCTGCTTGGCGTGCTGGTCGGCCTCGCGGCGCGTCTGCTCGGCCTGCTGGGTGGCCTTGGCCGCCCGCTGCTCGGCGGACGCGGCCCGCTGCTCGGCCTCCGCGACGAGCTTCTGCGTCGCGGCCTGCGCGTTGGCGTGCCGCTCGGCGTCCTGCCGGTCGGCCTCCTCGCGGCGGGCGGCGAGCTGGATCTCGAACTCGGCCTCGGCCTGCGCCCGCTGCGCCTCGCTCTCCTCCAGGATGCGCTGGGCCTGCGCGCGCATCTCGTCGGCCTGGCGCTTGGCGGTGGTCAGCACCTCGTCGCGCTCGCGCTTGGTGGACGCGCGGAGCTGCGCGACCTCGCGCTCGGTCGTGGTGCGCAGCTTGGCGATCTCGCGCTCGGCCGACGCGCGCTTCTCGGCGACCTCGTGGTCGGCGGTGGCGCGCAGCTTGGCGACCTCGCGCTCGGTGGTCGAGGTCAGCTCGTCGGCCTCGCGGCGGGCGGACGTGCGGACCTCCTCCGCCTCGCGCTCGGCCGCGCCGCGCATGTCGTCGCCCTCGCGCTGGGCGAGGGCGCGCAGCTCGGCGGCCTCGTTCTCGGCGGTGGCGCGCAGCTCGGCGGCGTCGACCTTGGCGGCGGCCTTGATCTCGTTGGCCTCGCTGCGCGCGGCCTGGACCAGCTCGGTCGCCTGCTCCTCGGCGAGGCGCAGGAGCTGCTCGATGCGCGCGCCGAGGCCGGAGTACGTCGGCCGCTCCTGCTCCTGGAGCTGACGGTGGGCGTCCGACAGCTCTCGCTGCAGCGCCCCCGTCTGTTCGCGGCTCTTCCGCACCTCGTCGTCGAGCTGTTTGATGTGCTCGTCGACCTGGTGCCGGTCGTAGCCGCGGAGCACCACGTCGAACTCGCGTGGGGGCGTGTCTTCGAAGAAGTTGCTGAGCTGGGCGTCGATGTCGGACTGCATGTGGCTCAATCCTGATGTGACGGGGCTACGGGTGGTTCCGGGGACCGGTTGATCGCCTGGCTGAACGGGCGGAGTGCCCCAGACCTCTTCCGGTGGATGAAGCGTACTCCGAGCACTGCCGTGTTGGGGGCTCATCTGAACGCACTGCGCGTTTTGTCGCTTTTGCCCTTCGGCCGGAGGTCGTGCGTTCCCGGACGTCTCCCCACCCCCAAATGCACCAGAAGTGTCCGAAGAGTTACAGAGGGGCACGCCGATCGTGCCAGATCAACGTTGTGATATCGAACACGTCACGAAATCGGCGTGCCCCGCCGGAACGCCGCGAGCCGCCCCGGACTCAGCCCTTCTGGACGAGTTCCGTCAGCACGCCGTGCGCGTCCTTCGGGTGCAGGAACGTGATCCGCGACCCCAGCGAGCCCCGGCGCGGGCTGTCGTACAGCACCCGGACGCCCTTGGCGGCGATGCCGTCCGCCTCGTCCTGCACGTCGCCGTCCGTCCCGAACGCGATGTGGTGGACGCCCTCGCCGTTCTTCGCCAGCCACTTGGCGACCGTCGAGTCCTCCCGGATCGGCTCGATGAGCTGGAGGTAGCTCGCCGCGCCGTCGCCCGTCTCGTTGATCTTGAGCATGGCCTCGCGGACGCCCTGCTCCTCGTTCACCTCGAAGTGGACGTCGGTGAACCCGTACGTCTCCCGGTAGAACGCCACCGTGGCGTCCAGGTCGTGGCACGCGATGCCGATGTGGTCGATGCGGGTGAGCAAGGCGGTCTCCTCGGGCTCGGAATCGGACGGGAGGGCGGCGGACTGGACGAACCAGCGTCCTGGGTATCGTGGCAAACGTCGCCGCCCGACCCTGCTGGAGGCCCCCTCATGTCCGCTACGTCCGTGATCGTCGCGGGAGCGCGCACCCCGATCGGCCGCCTTCTCGGCTCGCTGAAGGACTTCACCGCCGCCGACCTCGGCGCGCACGCCGTCAGGGCCGCCCTGGAGCGGGCGGGCATCACCGGCGACCAGGTCGAGTACGTCGTCCTCGGCCAGGTGCTCCAGGCGGGGGCCGGGCAGATCCCGTCCCGGCAGGCGGCCGTCAAGGCGGGCATCCCGATGAGCGTCCCGTCCGTGACGATCAACAAGGTGTGCCTGTCCGGGCTGGACGCCATCGCGCTCGCGGACCAGCTCGTCCGCGCCGGGGAGTTCGACGTCGTCGTCGCGGGCGGCATGGAGTCCATGACCCAGGCCCCGCACCTGCTGCCCAAGTCGCGCGGCGGGTACAAGTACGGGTCCGTCGAAGTCCTCGACCACATGGCCTACGACGCCCTCACCGACGCCTTCGACGGCGTCTCGATGGGCGAGTCCACCGAGGGCCACAACGGCCGCCTCGGCATCACCCGCGAGGAGCAGGACGCGTTCTCCGCCCGCTCCCACCAGCGCGCCGCCGCCGCGGCCAAGAACGGGCTGTTCGACGCCGAGATCGCGCCCGTCGAGATCCCGCAGCGGCGCGGCGAGCCCGTCGTCTTCGCGGCGGACGAGGGCATCCGGCCCGACACCACCGCCGAGTCCCTGGCGAAGTTGCGGCCCGCGTTCGGCAAGGAGGGGACGATCACCGCCGGGTCGTCCTCGCAGATCTCCGACGGCGCGGCGGCCGTCGTCGTCATGTCCAAGGCCAAGGCCGAGGAGCTGGGCCTGACCTGGCTCGCGGAGATCGGCGCGCACGGCAACGTCGCGGGCCCGGACAACTCGCTGCACTCGCAGCCCGCCAACGCCATCAAGCACGCCCTCGCCAAGGAGGGCCTGGACGTCGCCGACCTCGACCTCGTCGAGATCAACGAGGCGTTCGCGGCGGTGGGCGTCCAGTCCGTCCGCGACCTCGGCCTCGACGCGGACAAGGTCAACGTCAACGGCGGCGCCATCGCCCTCGGCCACCCGGTCGGCATGTCGGGCGCCCGGATCGTCCTGCACCTGGCGTACGAGCTGAAGCGCCGCGGCGGCGGCATCGGCGCGGCGGGCCTCTGCGGCGGCGGCGGCCAGGGCGACGCCCTGATCCTGAAGGTCTGACGAGGCGACCCCCCGAACCAGGGGGTGCCGCCTCCCCACCGGCGCACTCGCGCCAAGGGGATCACCTTGCGTGCCAGGGACCACCCGTGGGCGTGGCTGCGCGCCGCGCTCACGGGGTTGGCCCGCGCGTGCTCGCGTGTCCGCGCTGTTGAGGGCGTCCGCGTGCGTGTGTCCGCGCTGGGCGGCGTCCGGTGCGCGCGGCGGTGAGGCGGCGCTGCGGGGCCGTCCTCACGCGTGCGGCCGCGAGCCGTTAGGCGAGCGGCCGTGCGCTACTGGTCGCCCACGTGGACTGTGACCGTAGTGAAGCCCAGGGCTTTCAGCATGTTCGTCAGCATCAAGCGGGTGTTCTGGTCGGCGCGGGACTGGAGGCCGCTGGCGGTGGCCGCGTCCTGGATCTTCTGGGCGGCCAGGACATAGAGCTGCTGCTGGTTGTTGGGGTTGTCGCTGAAGACGTCGCCGAGCCGGTTCGTCAGGCCGCGCGAGGTCGAGACCGCGTAGCTGCCCTTCGGGTCGAGGTTCGTCTTCTCCAACTGCGCGTGCGGCAGGCTGATCTCGACGGTCTTGCGGTCGTCGCTCACCTTGAGCGCGCCGGACGCGATCTTGGAGAAGTCGACGTAGGCGTCCACGGACCCCTTGCCGACGAAGAGCGTCCGGCTGCCCCGGATCGCGCTCGGCAGGTACTTGCTGTCCTTTTCCAGGTCCACGACGACCTGGAAGTTGCCGCTCGCGGCCTCGTACCGGCTGAGGTCGCGGATCGACTCCAGCAGCACCGGGCCGCTGCGGTCCTTGGTGGTCTCCGCGAACGGGTTCAGCCATCCCGGCAGGTGCAGCGTCCGCTGCGCCACCAGGATGACCGCGACCGTGACGACGACGAGCGCCACCGCCGCCCCCGCACCGCGCCGCCGGGACCGGACAGAGGGCTCGCGGGGGGAATCCTGCACATCCGAGCCAGTCATGGCAGAGGTGTTCCCGAAAACAAGAAGAAAACCCGCGTTCCCCCATAACCGCACGACAACGCAGGCAAGACCCACCAAATCAAGCCGCAACCACCCGCACGGCTTCGCCAACGACGGCGACCACACGGGTTCCCCGAAGCACCGGGCAAGACCAATACCCCCGAATTCGGCGCGCCCTATTAACCCGAGCGCCGCCCGACCACTAGGGGGTTTCCCACCCGACCGACCGCGCCGACCACAGGGGGGTACCGGCGGGCGCACGGCCGCGAGCCGCCAGGCGAGCGGCCGGGCGCGCGCAGCGCGAAGGGCCGCACCGCAGCGGAGCGAGGATGCGGCGCTTCGCGCCGCGGGGGGTGTGGGGGGTCGCCCCCCACAAGCAACACTGTGACCGGCTGCATACGCCCTCCCGGAAACCTCCCCCTTCTCCGCTCCGTTCTCCGGGTGTGAACATCGTGCGCGTCTTCCGTGTCGTCTCGATCGCCGAGGCGACGTCGTTCCTGCTCCTGCTGCTGGTGGCGATGCCGTTGAAGTACGCGGCGGACTTCCCGGCGGCGGTGTCGGTCGTGGGGATGCTGCACGGTGTGCTGTTCCTGGCGTACGTGGGGTCGGTCTATTTCGTGCGCGAGGAGCTGGGTTGGAGTTGGGGCAGGACGTTGGCCGCGCTGGTGGCGTCCGTCCTGCCCGTCGCCCCGTATTTCGTGGAGCGGCGCTGGGCCTCGTCGCCCGCGTCGGCCCAGTCGGGGGCGGCGGAGGCCGTCGGCGCGGGCCGCGCCGGCGGGTGAGGCCACCGCGTGACCACGACGGGCCGGGGGGTCTCGGCGCGGTCACGCGGGGGAACGGGCCGTCGTGGGACGGCCGGGGTCGTCCGGCGGGGGGTCGGGCGGCCCCTTCCCGTTTCCGGGCCCGTGTCCAGGCCCGTCTCCGGACGGTGCCGGACGCCGTGCTCGGAGCGGTGCAGGCTCCCGCTGCCGATCTCCCGCGCGCCCCGCGAGCCGGGACGGGCGCCGTGCGGCGGCCGGGGGGCGGGCGCGCGCGGCAGGAACGTTCCGGGCCCGAGATCGCAGTCCCGGTACGCGGCGTAGTGGGTGCGGAGCCACGTCCGTCGCAGGTTCTCCGTCCACGCCCCGAAGCGGACGGCCGTGCGCTCGTCCGGAATGGGCGGCGGCACCGCGCCGAGCAGCCAGGCGTCCACCAGCGACCGGTACTGCGCGGCGCGCGGCGACGGGCACGGCACGGCGGTGACCTCCGCGAGGATGCGTGACGCGGCCCGTCCGGCGTACCCGTCGTCCAGGGTCTCGTCCAGGTGGATCGCCGCGACCCCGCCCGCGACGCCCGCGGGCGCGTCGGCGGGCCGCTGCTCGACGCGGGTGAACGCGGCGGGCGTGCCGGTCAGCCGCCCGGCGAGCGGGGTGATGGCGGCGGTGAGCTGCGGCAGCGCCGCCCGCAGCGCGGGATGGACGCAGATGACCAGCGGCCACTGGCGGCACGCCAGGCCGGTCGGCGCGGGGGCGAGCGGCCGGTCCCCGGCCTCCGCCAGCCGCACTGTCGCGACCCCGGTGACCAGCAGCGCGGCGAGCAGCGGCGGGACGAGCGCGCGCCGCCGGTCGACCCGCGCGGTGTAGCCGAGGACGAGCACGGCGGTGAGCCCGAGCGCCCACAGCGCCTGGTCGGCGAGCACGTCCGTCCGGAGCTTGTCGAACAGCCCGACGCGGTCGTACGCGGCGGGCGGCAGCAGGCTCCACCACGCGCCTCCGGGCGGCCGCAGCAGCGCCCACGGGACGGTCGCGGCGAGGACGAGCAGCGGCGTCGCCGCGCGCGGCAGCACCCGCCCGGCCAGGTACCCGGCGACGACGTGCAGCACGAACGCCGACGCCCCGGCCAGCGGCCCGAGCGGATGCGGCCGTCCCGCGTCCTGCCGCGTCAGGGTCTCGACGGCGACGACCGCGACGACCGCCGCGTAGACGGCGACCGCCGCCGTCGCGAGCAGCAGCAGGTCGAGCAGCGCGGCCGTCGCGGGGGACCGGGTCGTGAGGTCCCGCAGGAAGTCCAGGCTGCGCTCGCGCACCCCCGCCCACGCGGCGAGGGCCGCCGCGACGGGGCCGACGAACCGGGCCGCGTTCAGCAGCGCGACCGAGGAGTTCTCCCAGTACGCGACGCCCGGCGCGAGCGACGGCCAGGCGGCCAGGCAGCCCGCGACGGTCAGCAGGGGGACCGCGACGAGCAGGGCCGTGCGGCGGGCGTCCTGCCGGAGCACCCGTCCGAGTTCAGACACCGGCCGCGTTCCCCGCGGGCATCCGGCCCGCGCGGACGCGGGACAGCGGGCCGCGCAGCGAACGCGCCAGCGAACCGCCGACGGAACGTGCCAACGAGCCGCGCGCGGACGCCTCCGGCGCCGCGTCCCCGAGCTGCGCGCCGGGCGTGCCGTCGGTCAGCCGGCCGCGCGCCAGGGTCAGCACCCGGTCGCACCAGCCGGTGAGCAGCCGTTCGGACTCGGCCGTGACGACGACGGTCGGCGCCAGGGACCGGATCAGCGGGATCAGCTCCGCCGCCGCGGCCGCGTCGCCCGGCCGCCCCGAGGACAGCCCGGCCAGCGGCTCGTCGAGCAGGACGAGCTCCGGCTCGTGGACGCACGTCGCGGCGAGCCCGGCGCGCAGCCGGACGTCCGGCGGCAGGTGCGACAGTTCCGCGCGCCCCGCGTCGGCGAGGTCGAGCCGTTTCAGCGCGGCCCGCGCGGCGCTCGCGCGCATTCCTTTGTAATAGGCGGCGTAGCCGACGAACTCGCCGACCGTCATGTTCGCGGCGAACGCGATGCGGCCCGGCAGATATCCGACCCGTGCCCGGATCGCGCGCACCCCGGCGGAATTCCCCGAGTCGTGCCCGAGAATCCGCAGCGCGCCCGTGCTGGGCCGGCGCAGGGTCGCGAACGTGGCCAGCAGAGTGGTTTTCCCCGAACCGGGTTGACCGGCCAGGCCGGCCACGCCTTCGGCGACGCCGAAGGCCACCGGGCGCAGGAGCCACCGCCCCCCGCGGCGGACACCCATCCCTGCGGCCACGATCGCGGAAAGCTCCGCGACCATGTGTCTTACCCCCCGTTGCATCGCCCGGCACCGCGGCGGCCCGCGGCGGACTCGGCGTCCGCCGACCGTTTCCCCCCTGCCGCCGGCGGCCATCTGATATGGCCGCTCGGTTCCGGCGGCACTGCGCCGCCGTCGCACCGGGCATCGACATTGCGACTATAACCAGCCTTGGTTATCGCTGTCATCCTGCTTTTGCTCTCAGCCGCTGGACGGCGGATTCTTTGCCTAACCGGAAAGGGCATTCTTTCGCATTTATGTTCCGCTCTGTCCGCCCGCACCTGCCCGGTCCGCATTACGGCGGGATGGACGGCCCGTCCCGCCCTGCGCCGCGCCCGTCCGCGCGGGTGCCCGGCGCGCGCACCGGGGGGCGGTGCGATGAGGCAGGATGGACCCATGCCTTCTCGGGACTTTTCGTTGTACGGGGCCGTGGATCTCGGGGCCCGGCAGGCCGCCGCCAAGAAGCGGCAGGAGCGCCAGGAGCGGCAGCAGGCCGGCGGGCCGGGCGGCGCGGCGCCCGGCGGCGCGCCCGCGGCGGCCGGGGCGCACGTCGTGGACGTCACCGACGAGACCTTCAACGCCGAGGTCGTCGAGCGCTCGCAGACCGTCCCGGTGCTGGTGGACTTCTGGGCCGAGTGGTGCGGCCCGTGCAAGCAGCTCGGCCCGATCCTGGAGAAGCTCGCGGCCGAGGCGGCGGGCCGGTGGGTCCTCGCCAAGGTCGACATCGACGCCAACCCGCAGCTCGCCGCGTACATGCAGCAGATGGGCGTGCGCGGCATCCCGTTCGTCGCGGCCGTCGTCGCCGGGCAGCTCCTGCCGTTCCTCAACGGCGCCGCGCCCGAGCCGCAGGTCCGCGACGCGATCGACCAGCTCTTCGAGGCGCTGCGCAAGGAGGGCCTGCTGCCGGACGCCGCCGAGGGCGAGCCCGCGCCGGGCGCGCCCGCCGGGCCGCCGCTCGACCCGGTGCTCATCGAGGCCGAGGAGGCGCTCCAGAGCGGCGACCTGACCGTCGCGCGGGCGAAGTTCGCCGAGCTGCTGGAGCGCGACCCGCGCGACGAGCAGGCGCGCAGCGGGCTCGGGCTGGTGGACCTCAGCGAGCGCGTCCAGTCCGTCGACGCGGGCCGCGCGCTCGCCGACGCGGACGCCGCCCCGGCCGACGTCGCCGCGCAGCTCGCCGCCGCCGACGTCGAGATGGTGAGCGGCCGGGTCGAGGCCGCGTTCGACCGGCTCGTCGCGACCGTCCGGCGCACCGCCGGGGACGACCGCGACGCCGCCCGCAAGCGGCTGCTCGCGCTGTTCGACATCATGCCCGCGGACGACCCCCGCGTCGGCAAAGCCCGCCGCGCGCTCCAGGCCGCTCTGTTCTAGAAGTCCCGCCCCCGCCCGTCCGCGCGGGCGGGCGGGGTGCGGGTTCGGGGCGTGGCGACGCGCAGGTGAGGCGTATGCTCGACGGCAAGGACCGCGCCCGCGCGGCCGCCCCGGCAGGCGCCCGTTCAGCGCCCGTCCGGCCCGGCCGGCCCACGCCGCTCCGCGGCTCTCTCAACCCCCGCGCGCCCGCGCCCCGGGGCTGCCCGAGCCCACCGCCCGTCCGCGGCCCGCGTCCGCCGGCGGGCGCGGTCGCACCGTGCAAGCGAAGAGGGAGCAGTGTCGTGGCGAGCGTGCCCAGCGTTTCGTACTCCATCACCGTCCGGCTGGAGGTCCCGGCGGGCGGCAAGGCCGTCAGCCAGATCACCCACGTGGTCGAGAGCGCCGGGGGCATCGTCACCGCCCTCGACGTGAACACCGCCGGGCACGAGACGCTCCGCATCGACGTGACGATCGCCACCCGCGACACCG
The DNA here is from genome assembly GCF_000381885.1 of Actinomadura atramentaria DSM 43919. Lineage (GTDB taxonomy): Bacteria > Actinomycetota > Actinomycetes > Streptosporangiales > Streptosporangiaceae > Spirillospora > Spirillospora atramentaria. Next base: position 432,916 of record NZ_KB907208.1, read on the forward strand.
CGCACGCCGAGGAGATCGCCGGGGCGCTGGAGCGCATCGCCGACATCAAGATCCACAAGGTCAGCGACCGCACGTTCCTCATGCACCTCGGCGGCAAGATCGAGATGCAGTCCAAGGTGCCGCTGCGCACCCGCGACGAGCTGTCGATGGCGTACACGCCCGGCGTCGCCCGGGTGTCGCTGGCCATCGCGCGCAACCCCGAGGACGTCCGGCGGCTGACGATCAAACGCAACAGCGTCGCGGTCGTCACCGACGGGTCCGCCGTCCTCGGCCTCGGCAACATCGGCCCGGAGGCGGCGCTGCCCGTCATGGAGGGCAAGGCGGCGCTGTTCAAGCGGTTCGCCGGGATCGACGCGTGGCCGATCTGCCTCGACACCCAGGACACCGACGAGATCGTCCGGACCGTCCAGATCCTCGCGCCCGCGTTCGGCGGCATCAACCTGGAGGACATCTCCGCGCCGCGCTGCTTCGAGGTCGAGGCGCGGCTGCGCGAACTGCTGGACATCCCCGTCTTCCACGACGACCAGCACGGCACCGCGATCTGCGTCCTCGCGGCGCTCACCAACGCGCTGCGCGTCACCGGCAAGAAGATCGGGGACGTGCGGATCACGATGGCGGGCGCGGGCGCGGCGGGCACCGCGATCCTGCGGCTGCTGCTGCACGCGGGCGCGCGGCACGTCGTCGTCTGCGACTTCAAGGGCGCGGTCCACCGCGGCCGCGACGACCTCGACGACTCGCTGCGCTGGATCGCCGAGCACACCAACGCCGACGGCTACGCGGGCGACCTGCGCGGCGCGGTGAAGGACGCGGACGTCTTCGTCGGCGTCTCCGCGCCCGGCATCCTCACCGGCGACGACATCGCGACGATGAACGACGGCGCGATCGTGTTCGCCCTCGCCAACCCCGAGCCCGAGGTCTCCCCGGACGAGGCCCGCGAGCACGCCGCCGTCGTCGCCACCGGCCGCAGCGACTACCCGAACCAGATCAACAACGTGCTGGCGTTCCCCGGCGTCTTCCGGGGCCTGCTCGACGCGCAGGCCAACGGCGTCACGCAGGACATGCTGGCGGCGGCGGCCAACGCGCTGGCCGAAGTGGTCTCGCCCGAGGAACTGGGCCCGAACTACATCATCCCGAGCGTCTTCCACCCGGACGTGGCGAGCCGCGTCGCGGGCGCGGTCCGCGACGCGAGCGTGTAATTGTGGGGGGCGACCCCCCACGCCCCCCGCGGCGCGAAGCGTCGCATCCTCGCTCCGCTGGCGCTCCGCTGCGGTGCGACCCTTCGCGCTGCGCGCGCCCGGCCGCTCGCTGACGCTCGCGGCCGTGCGCCCGCCGGAACCCCCCAGGGTCACTGTGGGCGTGCGACTGTCCAAACCCCCTGTGGCTCGCGGCCGTGTGCCCGCCGGAACCCCCGGGGTCACTGTGGGCGTGTGACTGTCTGAACCCCCTGTGGCTCGCGGCCATGCGCCCGCCAGTGATCCCACGGGTTTCTGTGCGCGTTCGGCCGTCCGAACCCCCTGTGGCTCGCGGCCGTGTGCCCGCCGGAACTCCCAGAGTCACCGGCGGGCGTGCGTCGTCTGAACCCCGGACGCGTGCCTCGGGTTCTAGCGGGCGTTCTTGCCCGCGAAGATCTTCTCTCGGCGGCGGGGCCAGACGCCGCCGTACCAGAGGATGATCGCGCCGGTCACCAGGGCGGCGGCGCCGGTCGCGCCGCGGGCCCACAGGACGCCGGAGTCGGGGCCGGTGTGGGGGAGTTTGTCGGGCTTGCGGGTGGGCTTGTGCGACGGCGCGTGCGACGGCTTGTGCGTGGGCGCCGCGGCGGCCTTCTTGCAGTTCGCCTTCAGGTACTTCGACAGGACCGCCACGCCGTGGACCGTCACGCGGACCTCGGTGCGGCGGTCCTCCCGCAGGGTGACGGTCGTCGCGCGGGACGCCTTGCCGTCGAGCGTGACGGGGACGGCGGGCGTGCCGTCGTCGAGTTCGACGGCGAGGTCGGTCCTGTCGCCGGAGGTGTTGCGGACGTCGATCGTGACCTTGCGCGCCGGGCACGACACCGCGCCGATCGTCACCGCGACGGGGAAGCGCGTCGGCGACGCAGACACCGACGGCGCCGTCTTGTTCGGGCCCGACGCGTCCGACTCGGTGGCCCACTTCACCAGCGGCGGCACCGCGATGACCAGCCCGATCACGAAGAACACGGCGGCGATGACGACCCTGGGCAACTGCATCGCGTCCTCCCCGCCCCGCCGGGCCGCGTGCCGGGCGGGTGGCAGATGATCGTAAGCGATTCTTCACGGACACTCTCAGTCTGCCGATATCCGGGAGGATAGGAAGGGCTTACAGGGCAACGGACGGCCGGACGTACCGCGCGGACCCCCGAACGCGCATCATTGACTGCATGGAAGACGGCATCAGGGTCGGGGTCCTGCTCGTCGCGACCCCGCAGCTCGACGACCCGAACTTCAGGCGCACGGTCGTCCTCGTCGTGGAGCACGAGACGGCCGGGGGTACGCTCGGGGTCGTCCTCAACCGGCCGACGGAGGTCCCGGTGGACCGCATCCTCCCGCCCTGGGCCGAACTGGTGACGGGACCGCCGTTCGTCTTCCAGGGCGGCCCGGTCGCCCTGGACAACGCGCTGGCCCTGGCGCGGCTGCCCGGCGACGGGGAGCCGCTCGGCTGGCGCGGGCTGGACTGCGACGAGGTCGCGCGGGTCGGGCTGGTGGACCTGGACGCCCCGCCGTCGCTGCTGGCGGCGGAACTGCTCCAGCTCCGCGTGTTCGCCGGGTACGCGGGCTGGTCGGCGGGACAGCTCCGCAAGGAGATCGAGGAGGGCGCCTGGTACCTGGTGCCCGCCGAGTCGGGGGACGTCTTCGCGGGCGAGCCGGACCGGCTCTGGCAGCAGGTCCTGCGCCGCCAGGGCGGCGACCTGGCCTTCGTCTCGACTTTTCCGGACGACCCGACGCTGAACTAAGGTGGCGAGCGTGAGCACGAAGATCCTTCCCGAGAGCGACACCCGGCCGGACCTGTCCCAGGGCGACGGCGACCACGAGCGGTTCGCCCACTACGTGGACAAGACCAAGATGACCGAGAGCGCGGTGACCGGCACGCCCGTGATCGCGCTGTGCGGCAAGGTCTGGGTGCCGAGCCGGAACCCGGAGAAGTACCCGGTGTGCCCGGAGTGCAAGGAGATCTACAGCACGATGCGGCGCGACTGAGCCGAGCGGCGCGGTCTCCGGCCTCCGCGCGGGGCCGGGGCCGTCCTGTGCCCGGGTCCGGGGACGGGAGGCTCGCCGCATCCGGGGCCGCCGCGCGCGTTCTGTCGGTCGGACTGGGTAGCCTTCGGAGACCGTGAGCACCTTCGCCGCACCCGACATGCCCCCCGCGTTCCCCGAACGCGCCGCCTGGGGGACCGCGTCGTCCCTGCGCGCCTGGCAGCAGCAGGCGCTGGAGGCGTACTTCGGCCGGGACGGGTCGGGCCCCGGCCCGCGCGACTTCCTCACCGTCGCGACGCCCGGCGCGGGCAAGACCACGTTCGCGCTCCGGCTGGCCCGCGAGCTGCTGGACCGGCACCTGGTCGCGGCGATCACGATCGTCTGCCCGACCGAGCACCTGAAGCGGCAGTGGGCGGAGTCGGCGGCGCGCGTCGGCATCAAGATCGACCCGGAGTACCAGAACGGGCAGGGCGCGGTCGGCCGCGAGTTCCACGGCATCGCCGTCACGTACGCGACGGTCGCGGCGCGGCCGCCGCTGCACCGCAACCGCACCGAGGCCCGCAAGACGCTGGTGATCTTCGACGAGGTCCACCACGCGGGCGACGGGCTGTCCTGGGGCGACGCGGTGCGCGAGGCGTTCGAGCCCGCCGCGCGGCGGCTGTCGCTGTCGGGGACGCCGTTCCGCACCGACATCAACCCCATCCCGTTCGTCCAGTACGAGGAGGGGCCGGACGGAATCCGCCGCAGCCGCGCCGACTACACCTACGGGTACGGGCCCGCGCTGGCGGACGGCGTCGTCCGCCCGGTGATCTTCCTGGCGTACGCGGGCGAGATGCGCTGGCGCACCCGCGCGGGCGACGAGATCACCGCGACGCTCGGCGAACCCCTCACCCAGGACCAGACGTCCCAGGCGTGGCGCGCCGCCCTCGACCCCAAGGGCGACTGGATGCGGCAGGTGCTCGCCGCCGCCGACCGGCGGCTCACCGAGCTGCGCCGCGCGATCCCCGACGCGGGCGGGCTCGTCATCGCCACCGACCACGAGGCGGCGCGCGCGTACGCCAAGATGCTGCGGGCGGTGTGCGGGCAGGGGGCGACGATCGTCCTGTCCGACGACCCGGGCGCGTCCAGGAAGATCCAGACGTTCGCCGCGTCCGACGACCGGTGGATGGTCGCGGTGCGGATGGTGTCCGAGGGCGTCGACATCCCGCGCCTCGCGGTCGGCGTGTACGCGACGTCCACGAGCACGCCGCTGTTCTTCGCGCAGGCGATCGGCCGGTTCGTGCGCGCGCGGCGGCGCGGGGAGACCGCGTCGGTGTTCCTGCCGTCGGTGCCGACGCTGATGGGGCACGCGGCGGAGATGGAGACCGAGCGCGACCACGTGCTGGACCGGCCCGTCCGCGAGGACGGTCTGGACGACGACCTGCTCGCGGAGGCGAACCGGCAGCGGGACACGCCCGACGCGGTGGGGGAGGAGCTGTCGTTCGAGACGGTCGAGGCGTCGGCGACGTTCGACCGCGTCCTGTACGACGGCGGCGAGTTCGGCATGCAGGCCGCGCCGGGTTCCGCCGAGGAAGAGGAGTTCCTGGGCATCCCGGGGCTGCTGGAGCCCGAGCAGGTGGGGCAGTTGCTGCGCAAGCGGCAGGCCGAGCAGATCGCCAAGGAGCGGAAGACCAGGACGGGCGATCCCCGGCAGGACCGCACGGCCGCCGAGGACCTGCACGCCCTGCGCAAGGAGCTGAACGGCCTGGTCGGGGCGTGGAGCCACCGGACGGGCCAGCCGCACGGCGTGATCCACACCGAACTGCGCCGCACCTGCGGCGGCCCCCCGCTGGCCCAGGCGAGCGGCACGGAGGTCCGCCGCCGCATCGAGAAGATCCGCGAATGGGCGTCCCGCCGCCGGAACTGACGGGCGCGTCAGCGCAGAGCCGTCACGATCCGTTCTGCGATCTCCGACGGCGTGCCCTCGATCGACACGACCAGTGCCTCGTCGGGCCCGGGGGGTTCGAGGTCGTGGAACTGGCTGTTGAGCAGTTCGGCCTGGAAGAAGTGGCCCATGCGGCTGCGCATGCGCGCCTCGATGGTGGCCTGGGCTCCGTCGAGGTAGACGATCAGCATGTCCTCGCCCGCGCCGAGCATTTCGCGGTAGGAGCGTTTGAGGGCGGAGCAGCTGATGACGACGGGGTGGCCGGACTCGACGCGGTCGCGCAGCCAGGCGGCGATCTCGCGGAGCCAGGGCCGGCGGTCCTCGTCGGTGAGGGGTGTGCCGTCGGCCATCTTGGCGACGTTCTCGGGGCTGTGGAAGTCGTCGCCCTCTTCGTAGTCGCGGCCGAGGCGGCGCGCGAGGATGCGCCCGATCGTGGACTTGCCGCTGCCCGCGACGCCCATCACGAGGATGACCGGCGGGAGGTCGGCCGCCGCCGCGTGGTCGGTCCCGCGCGCCGCGGCCTCCGCCACCGCGTCCGGGCCGCCCGCGCCGCTGTCGGCGGTTGCGTCGGGAGCGCCCTCGCCCGTGCCGGGAGCGGGGGTTTCGGGGTTGTGGGGGTTGTTTCGGGTCACGTTGCCGGGAGGGGGGTGCCGGTGAGTCCGACGCCCGCCGCGCGGAGTTCGGTCAGGGCCCGGTCGGTGGTGTCGGGGGCGACGCCCGCCGTCAGGTCCAGGAGGACCCGGGTGCGGAAACCCGCGCGGGCCGCGTCGGCGGCGGTGGCGCGGACGCAGTGGTCGGTGGCGATGCCGACGACGTCCACGTCGGTGACGTCGTGGGCGGTGAGCCAGTCGGCCAGGGGCGTCCCGGCGTCGTCGGCGCCCTCGAAGCCGCTGTAGGCGGCGGTGGTGCGGCCCTTGCTGAACACCGTCTCGATCGGGGCGAGGTCGAGCGCCGGGTGGAAGTCCGCGCCGGGCGTCCCGATGACGCAGTGCGGCGGCCACGACTCGACGTAGTCGGGCTCGGGGGAGAAGTGCGGTCCCGGGTCCAGGTGGAAGTCGCGGGTGGCGACGACGTGGTCGTACTCGGCGCGGTGCCGGGCGACGTGCAGCGTCACGGCGGCCGCGACCGCCGCGCCCCCGCCGACCGCCAGCGAGCCGCCCTCGCAGAAGTCGTTCTGCACGTCCACGATGATCAGCGCCTTGCCCATACCGCCCCCATGCCGCCCCTTCGTCCGCTCTCGTGAAGTATCTCCCCTGGCGGGTGCCGGGTATTCACCCGCCCGCGACGATCTCCGTGGGGATCGCCGGTTCGCCGCGCGACAACTGCCGGGCCTGCGGCGGCAGCTCGGCCAGCGAGGCGCGGTGCCGGTCGCGGGCCGCCGCGAGCGGTTCGCGGCCGACGATCTCGCCGTCCGCCACCAGCGGGACCTGCAGCGCGCGGTCTCGCGCGCCCGCCGCCGCGTCGCCGACCGTCACGACCTCCGCGCAGGCGGTGCCGCGCACGTCCACGCGGCGCAGCGCCGACTTGCGGCCGCCCACGGTCGGCTTGCCGGTGGACCGCTTGGCGACGGACCGCAGCGGCGCGTCCGGGCCGGGCCCGTCCGCGCGGGCGACGAGCTTGTAGACCAGCGACGCGGTGGGCGCGCCCGAGCCCGTCACCAGGGACGTTCCCACGCCGTAGCCGTCCACCGGCGCGGCGGCGAGCGCGGCGATGCCGTACTCGTCGAGGTCGCCGGTGACGATGATGCGGGTGTCGCGGGCGCCGAGCGCGTCGAGCTGGCCGCGCACGCGGCGGGCCAGTTCGCCGAGGTCGCCGCTGTCGATGCGGACGGCGCCGAGTTCGGGCCCGGCCAGTTCGACGGCCGTCCGGACGGCGCGTTCCACGTCGTAGGTGTCGACGAGCAGCGTCGTGGACTTGCCGAGCGAGTCGAGCTGCGCCGCGAACGCGTGCCGCTCGCTGTCGTGCAGCATCGTGAACGCGTGCGCGGCCGTCCCGCCGGTCGGGACGCCGTAGGCGCGGCCCGCCGCGAGGTTCGACGTCGTGGCGAACCCGGCGACGTACGCGGCGCGCGCGGCGGCGACGGCGGCGCGCTCGTGGGTGCGCCGCGACCCCATCTCGATCAGCGGCCGGTCCCCGGCGGCGAGCGCCATCCGCGACGCGGCGGCGGCGATGGCGCAGTCGTGGTTGAGGATCGACAGCACGACGGTCTCCAGCAGCACCGCCTCGGCGAACGTGCCCTCCACGACGAGGATCGGGGAGTTGGGGAAGAAGCACTCGCCCTCGGCGTAGCCGCGCACGTCGCCGGTGAAGCGGTAGTCCGCGAGCCACGCGGCGGTGGGCTCGTCCACGACGCCCCTGCCGGTGAGGAAGTCCAGTTCGTCCGCGTCGAACCGGAAGTCGGCGATGGCGTCCAGGACGCGGCCGGTGCCCCCGACGACCCCGTACCGGCGGCCGGGCGGCAGGCTCCGCGCGAACACCTCGAACACCGAGCGCCGGTCGGCGGTGCCCGAGCGCAGCGCGGCCTGGAGCATCGTCAGCTCGTACTGGTCGGTCAGCAGCCCGGTGCTCTCGCGCATGTCCACGAAAAGAACATTACGGCCACGACCCGGCGCGCCGCCGCTCAGGTCGGCCGCGCGCGATCCGCATAGCATCGGGGGAAACGGCGTGCGCCCGCCGCGCGGCGGGCGCGTCCGAAGCGCGAGGAAGGAAGGCGGTCATGAGCAGCGCACCGGCACCGGTCGAGCTGGAACGCCCGGACCTCGGGGAGGCGGCCGACACGGACCGGCCCTGGCTGACGCTCGTCTGGAACGACCCGATCAACACGATGGACTACGTCACCTACGTGTTCCAGCGGGTGTTCGGCTACGCCAAGCCGAAGGCGGAGAAGCTGATGCTGGACGTCCACCGCAAGGGCCGCGCGGTCGTCGCGAACGGCGGCCGCGAGGAGATGGAGCGGCACGTCGAGGTGCTGCACTCCTACGGGCTGTGGGCGACGGTGAAACGGGATGACTGACGGCGCGGACGAGTCGAACACGAGCTGGTTCCAGGTCGGCGCGCGCCCCGGCGGCGTCCGGGTGCGGCTCGGGAGCGACGCGGCGGGCCTGCTGCGCGCGCTGATGGAGCAGTTGCTCGACCTGGTCGGGGACGCGCCGGACGACGCGTCGGGCCTCGCCGCGTTCGGCATCGCGGAGAGCGCCGAGCGCCCCGACGACCCGGCGCTCGCCCGGCTGTTCCCGGACGGCTACCGGGACGACGACGCGGCGGCCGACGAGTTCCGCCGCTTCACCGAACTGGGCCTGCGCGACGCCAAGCGCGAGACGGCGCGCGCGGTCCTCGACGTCCTCGACACCGCCGACGACGAGCTGACGGCCGAGCTGGACGAGGCCGGCGCGGTCGGCTGGATGCGCGCCGTGAACGACGTCCGCCTGGTCATCGGCACCCGCCTGGACATCGACGAGGACGGCGACAACCGCCCCGACCTCGACCCCGCCGACCCGCGCGCCGCCCTCTACGCGTTCTACGACTGGCTGACCGCGTTCCAGTCCGCTCTGGTGTACGCCCTCGAGTAGCCCCGGTTGGTACGTTGGGCGGTCCGAGGCCGCTTCCCGGGAGGACGGCGCGATGACGTTCGAGTCGACCTTCGAGTCCGTGCGCCGACCCGGACGGCACGGCGGCGCCGCGCACGCCGCCCTGCTGTACGGGTCGCCGGGCGAGTTCGCCCGCGTCGCGGGGGCGCTGTTCGCCGAGGGCCGCGCGGCGGGCGCGCCGACCGTCGCGGTCCTCGCCCCCGGCACCGCCGAGGTCCTGCACGACCGGCTCGGCGCGGACGGCGTCGAGGACGTCGAGTTCCTGGACGCCGGAGCCTGGTTCCGCACCCCCGTCCAAGCGCTGGGCGACCTGGAGGAGCGCGCCCGCGCGAGCTGGTGGCCGCGCGGCACGCTGCGCGTGCTGGCCGAACCGGTCTGGGCGGGCCGCGCCGCCCGCGAGGTCCGCGAGTGGAAGCGCCTGGAGGCGCTGCTGAACGTCGCGCTCGCCGGGACGCCGACCCGGCTGATGTGCGCCTACGACACCCGGTCGCTGCCGACGCCCGTCCTCGCCGACGCCGCCCGCACCCACCCCGAGCTGGTGGACGGCGCGGGCGCGCGGCCCAGCGGCGGGTTCGTCGATCCCGGCGACTTCTGCGCCCGGTGCGACGCCGAGCCGCTGCCGGACCCGCCCGCCGGGGCGGCGTGCCGCGCGTTCGCGACCGGCGGACTGCCGGACGTCCGGGAGTTCCTGGCGCTGGAGGCCGCGCGGCTGGGCGTCCCCGGCGACCGGTCGCTGCCGTTCGTGCTGGCGGTGAACGAGGTCGTCACGATGGCGCTGCGGGAGGGCGGCGGCGCGGCGGAGATCCGCGTCTGGGCGGAGGGCGGCGAGCTCGTCGGGGACGTCCTGGACCCGCGCTACCGGCTGGCGGCGGGCTACTTCGGGCTGCTGCCGCCGGGCGCGCCCGCGGCGGCGGGCGCCCCGCCGCGCGCCCGCGCCCACGCGCACCGCCGGGCCGCGACGATGTGGGCGGTGCGGCGGCTGTGCTCGCTGGTGGAGATCCGCACGGGCGCGCACGGGACGCGCGTCCGGCTCCGCGTCCCCCGCTGAACCGGCACGGGTGAACCGGCACGGGTCCGCCGAAACCGCGCGGGTACCCTAGCGGGCATGCTGACGATCGCTCGTGCCCTGGTTGACCAGATCGTCGCGCACGCGCGCGCCGACCACCCCGACGAGGCGTGCGGAGTGGTCACCGGACCCGCCGGAGCGGACCGGCCCGTCCGGTTCGTCCCGATGACGAACGCGGAACGGTCCCCGACCTTCTACAAGTTCGACCCCGTCGAGCTGCTGAAGCTGGACCGGGAGGTGGACGACCTGGACGAGGAGATCGTGATCGTCTACCACTCGCACACCGCGACGGAGGCGTACCCGTCCCGCACCGACGTGTCGTACGCCGCGTACGCGCCGGACGCGCACTACGTGCTGGTGTCCACCCGGGACGAGACCGAGACCGAGTTCCGGTCCTTCCGCATCGTCGGCGGGGACTTCGAGGGCGGTCGGCGGGTCGGCGCCGAGGTCGTCGAGGAAGAGGTCGTCGTCGTGGAGCCGGCGGGCTGACGCGTCCGGGAGCGGGACTTCGAATCGGTAAAATGGCGAGCATGGTGACGAGCGGGCAGGTGACGGGCGCGGCGCGCCCGTATCCCCGCCGCGCCGCCCACCGCGCGGGGGCCGCGCCGGTGCAGAGCTTCCTCTTCGGGCACTCGCGCGGCCAGATCGTCTACGACTGTCCCCGATCGCGCTGAGACGACCCCCGGAATTTCCCGTGCGCCCCGCCCCGTTGTCCACTGGTGGCGGGGGCACACCTGCGACTTGAAGGAGAGCTTCGCGATGGCGATCGAGGTCCGGATTCCCACGATCCTGCGGAACCTGACGGGCGGCGAGAAGGCCGTCGAGGGCAAGGGCGGGACGCTGGACGAGCTGTTCGGCGACCTGGACTCCCGCCACCCCGGTCTGCGCGACCGGCTGGTGGACGACAAGGGGCTGCGCAAGTTCGTGAACGTCTACCTGAACGACGAGGACGTCCGGTTCCTCGGCGGGCTGGAGGCCGCGGTCTCCGACGGCGACAACGTCACCATCCTCCCGGCCGTAGCCGGCGGCTGAGCCAAGCGGATTCCGTGCCATGCGCTTCGACTCACTGCTGGACTCCCTCGGCCGCACGCCGCTGGTGGGGCTGCCGCGCCTCTCCCCGGGCGGCGGCGTGCGCCTGTGGGCGAAACTGGAGGACCGCAACCCGACCGGGTCGGTGAAGGACCGCCCCGCCTTCTTCATGATCGAGAAGGCGGAGCGGGACGGGCTGCTGACCCCCGGCTGCACGATCCTGGAACCGACCTCCGGCAACACCGGCATCTCCCTGGCGATGGTCGCGAAGCTGCGCGGCTACCGGATGGTGTGCGTGATGCCGGAGAACACCTCCGCCGAACGCCGCCAGCTCCTGGAGATGTGGGGGGCGGAGATCATCTCGTCCCCGGCGGCGGGCGGCTCGAACGAGGCCGTACGGGTGGCGAAGCGCCTCGCCGCCGAGCACCCCGACTGGGTGATGCTCTACCAGTACGGCAACGAGGCCAACGCGCTCGCGCACTACGAGACGACGGGCCCGGAGATCCTGGCCGACCTGCCGACCGTGACGCACTTCGTCGCGGGACTCGGCACGACCGGGACGCTGATGGGCGTCGGCCGGTACCTGCGGGAGAAGAAGCCGGACGTCAAGATCGTCGCGGCCGAGCCCCGGTACGGCGAGCTGGTGTACGGGCTGCGCAACATCGACGAGGGGTTCATCCCCGAGCTGTACGACGACTCGGTGCTGACCACGCGGTTCTCCGTCGGCTCGAAGGACGCGCTGCGGCGCACCCGGGAGCTGCTGGAGCAGGAGGGCGTCTTCGCGGGCATCTCGACGGGCGGCGCGCTGCACGCGGCGCTCGGGATGGCGCGCAAGGCGGTCGCGGCGGGGGAGGACGCCGACATCGTGTTCGTCGTGGCGGACGGCGGGTGGAAGTACCTGTCGACCGGCGCGTACGGCGGCACGCTGGAGGAGGCCGAGGCCGCGCTGGAGGGCCAGCTCTGGGCCTGATCCCGGTTCGGTTCCGTGGACCCGCGTCCCTTCGGGGGCGCGGGTCCGCGCTTGTCGGTAGGATTCTCTAGAACGGCATTCTAGATCTCCCAGGGGTGGACGGCATGAGCAAGTTCGGCGACGCGACGGCGCTGCGGCGCACCGGCGAGGGCCGCTACGACGTCGAACTCGACGCCGACTTCGGCTTCGCCGAGGCCGTCAACGGCGGCTACCTGATGGCCCTGCTCGGCCGCGCCGCCGTGGACGCCGCCGCGCACGCGCACCCGGTCTCGACCGCCGCGACGTTCCTGCGGACGGCCAAGCCCGGCCCGGCCGAGATCGCGGTGGACGTCCGCAAGACCGGCAGGACCGCGACGATGGCGCTGGTCACGCTCCGGCAGGGCGACCGGCCCGTCACCGAGGCGCTGATCACCACCGGGACGCTCGCCGCCGACGCGGCCCCGGCGTACGCGGGCGAGCGGCCCGTCCCCGCCCTGCCGCCGATCGGGGAGTGCCCGGACTTCGGCAACGGCAAGGACGCGAGCGCGCTGGAGGGCTTCGCCGCCTGCGTCGACATGCGCTTCGACCCGGCGACGATGGGCTGGCTGGACGGGCGGCCGACCGGCCGCCCGGAGCAGCGCGCGTGGTTCCGGCTCCGCGACCCGCACGAGCCGGACCCGTTCGTCCTCGCGCTGGCGGTGGACGCGCTCCCGCCCGTCGCGTTGAACGCGGGCGCGCGCGGCTGGTGCCCGACCGTGGAATTGACCTGGCACCTCCGCGCCCTGCCCGCCCCCGGAATGCTGGAGGTCCACGGCAGTTCCCGGATGATCTCCGACGGCTGGTTCGACGAAGAAGTAGAAGTCTGGGACAGCGCGGGCCGTCTGGTGGCGCAGAGCCGCCAGATCGCCCGGATGGCCCGCTGAGTCACCCGCCCGGCATCACATGGTCAGCGGCCTGGCGGGTTTCTCTCATGTGACCGTGTGATGTCGGACGCATGACGCGCCTGTCGGCTCCCGCGTCGCTTAGCCTTGTGCCTCATGTCAGACGCGCCGATCGGGATCTTCGACAGCGGATTCGGCGGGCTCACCGTGGCCCGCGCGATTTTGGATCAGCTTCCGAACGAATCGATCCACTATCTCGGCGACACGGCGCGTCAGCCCTACGGTCCCCGCCCGATCGCGGAGGTCCGCGCGTTCGCGCTGGAAATGCTCGACCGGCTCGTCGACGAAGGCGTCAAGATGCTGGTCATCGCGTGCAACAGCGCCAGCGCGGCGATGCTGCGCGACGCCCGGGAGCGGTACGCGCTCCCGGTCGTCGAAGTGATCAAACCGGCGGTGCGGCGCGCGGCCCGCGCCACCGCCAACGGCCGGGTCGGGCTGATCGCCACCCAGGCGACGGTGACGAGCTGCGCCTACGAGGACGCGTTCGCCGCCGCCCCCCAGATCACGCTGACCAGTGCGGCCTGCCCGCGCTTCGTGGAACTCGTGGAGAGAGGGATCTCGTCCGGCGACGAGCTGCTCGACGTCGCCCGCGGCTATCTGCGGCCGATTGTGGACGCAGGCTGCGACACCCTCATCCTCGGCTGCACGCACTACCCCTTGCTCACCGGCGTCATCAGCTACGTCGCCGGGGACGGGGTCACACTGGTCTCAAGTGCCGATGAGACCGCCAAGGACGTGTACCGGGTGCTGCACGACAGGGGACTCGACCGCGGGGAGTCCCCCGTCCCGCCCGTCCACCGGTTCCGCACGACCGGTGACCCGGCCGTGTTCGCCGCGCTCGGCCGCCGGTTCCTCGGCCCCGAGATCGGCTCGGTGGAGTCCACCGTGAGCAAGGCTCTGACGACCTGATCCCGCGGGACTGCGACAGGAGGACGTGAGCGTGCGGGTCACTGTGATCGGCTGCTCGGGCAGCTTTCCGGGGCCGGAGAGCCCCGCGTCGAGTTACCTCGTGCAGGCCGAGGGGTTCAACCTCGTCCTGGACATGGGCAACGGCGCGCTCGGCACCCTTCAGCGTTTCCATCCGCTGTACGACATCGACGCCGTGTGCGTCTCGCACCTGCACGCCGACCACTGCCTCGACCTGTGCGGCTACTGGGTGGCGCGGACGTACTGTCCCGACGGCCCGGTGCCGCGCATCCCGGTGTGGGGTCCGGCGGGGACGGCGCTGCGGATGGCGAAGGCGTACGACCTGGACCCCGACCCGGGCATGACGGAGACGTTCGACTTCCGGACGCTGGAGCGGGTGTTCGAGGTCGGCCCGTTCCGGATCAGCACCGTCCTGACCCCCCACCCGGTCGAGGCGTACGCGTTCCGGATCGAGCACGACGGCAAGGTCCTGGCCTACTCGGGCGACACCGGGCGGTCGGACGCGCTCGTCGAGCACGTCCGCGACGCGGACCTGTTCCTGTGCGAGGCGTCCTTCCTGGAACAGGAGAACCTCCCCGAGGACCTGCACCTGACCGCCCGCGAGGCGGGGGACCACGCGGCGCGCGCCGGGGTCGGCAAGCTCGTGCTGACCCATCTCGTCCCGTGGAACGACGACGACTGCTCGCTGCTGGAGGCCAAGGGCAGCGACTACACGGGCGAGATCGAGCTGGCGCGGGTCGGGGCGGTCTACGAGCTGTGACGCCGCCCGCTCCCGTCCGGGCGGCGGCCCGGGCGGGCGCGGACGGCCGTTAGGGTGGTCGGCATGCCACGTCCTGACGACCGCGCCCCCGACCAGCTCCGGCCCGTGACGATCCAGCGCGGCTGGCTCGACCACGCCGAGGGGTCGGTGCTCATCGAGTTCGGCGGCACCCGGGTGCTGTGCGCCGCGTCCGTCCAGGACTCGGTGCCGCGCTGGCGGCGCGAGAGCGGCCTCGGCTGGGTCACCGCCGAGTACGCGATGCTGCCGCGCGCCACCAACACCCGCAACGACCGCGAGTCGGTGCGGGGGAAGCTCGGCGGGCGGACGCAGGAGATCTCCCGGCTGATCGGGCGGTCGCTGCGGGCGTGCGTGGACTTCCGGAAGCTGGGCGACAACACCGTCCAGCTCGACTGCGACGTCCTCCAGGCGGACGGCGGGACGCGCACCGCCGCGATCACCGGCGCGTACATCGCGCTCGCGGACGCCGTGTCGTGGATGCGCGACAAGGGGCTGTGCCGCGCCGATCCGCTGCGGACGTCCGTCGCGGCGGTCAGCGTCGGGATCGTCGCCGGGGAGGCCCGGCTGGACCTCTGCTACACCGAGGACTCCGCCGCCGAGACCGACATGAACGTCGTCTGCACGGGCGACGGCCGGTTCATCGAGGTGCAGGGCACCGCCGAGGGCGCGCCGTTCGACCGCGAGGAGCTGGACGGCCTGCTCGACCTCGCCGCCGCCGGCTGCGCCGAGCTGACCCTGGCGCAGAAGGAGGCGCTGGCCCGATGACCGCGCTCGTCCTGGCCACCCGCAACCAGGGGAAGGTCGCGGAGCTGCGGCGCATCCTGTCGGGCGTCGAGGTCGTCGGGCTGGAGGCGTTCCCGGACGCGCCCGAGGTCCCCGAGACCGAGCCGACGTTCGAGGGCAACGCGCTGCTCAAGGCCCGCGCCATCGCCGCGCACACCGGGCTGCCCGCCGTCGCGGACGACTCCGGGCTGTGCGTGGACGCGCTGAACGGGATGCCGGGCGTGCTGTCGGCGCGCTGGTCGGGGCGGTTCGGCGACGCGTCCGGCGACAAGGACCGCGCCAACCTCGACCTGCTGCTCGACCAGCTCGGCGACGTCGCGGACCCGCACCGGGGCGCGTACTTCGTCGCGGCGGCGGTGCTCGTCGTGCCGGGCGGTCCCGAGCACGTCGTGGAGGGCCGCATGTACGGGCGCGTCGTGGACGCGCCGCGCGGCGCGAACGGCTTCGGGTACGACCCGGTGTTCCTGCCGGACGGGCACGACCGGACCACCGGCGAACTCGGCCCGGAGGAGAAGGACGCCATCAGCCATCGCGGGCGGGCGTTCCGGGCCCTCGCGGAGATCATCCCCGGCGCGCTGGCCGCCGCGCGCTGAGCTACCGCGCCCGCTCGGCGAACGCCTCGGCGAGCGCGGCGAACACGGCGTCGCGCAGCGGGGCGTCGGTGATCCAGCGCGCGAGGTGCTCGGCGCGCTCGGGGTCGTCGGCGGCGGACGCGAGGGCGGCCAGGAGCAGCAGGTGGTCGCGGCCCGGTCCGTGGTGGTCGCGCAGCAGCAGGTCGAGGGCCGCGCGGTCGGGGGCGACGGTGCCGTCCGCCGCGACGAACAGTTCGCTCCAGGCGGCGGACGGGGCCGCCGAGAGCGCGCGGTGCAGGACGGGGACCGTCCAGTCCGGCCCGGTCCCGGCGCGCGCGGTCGCGACGGCCGCCAGCGCCTTGAAGACGTACGCGCGGTCGAAGTCGTCCATCGGCCTGCCGACGGCGGCCAGGTCCACCAGGTGCAGGGCGCGGTCCGGGTCGGCGGGGACGATCACCGCCGCGCGGCGCGCCAGCTTCCATGCGGGCGTCCCGGCGGGCTCGTGCGGGTGGGCGGCGATGAGGTGCGCGGCGTGCCGGGCGATGTCGGGGGCGGCGGTCGCGGCGGCCTCCGCGACGTCGATCAGCGCGTCCCCGGCGTGCTGCGGCGGGGCGGCGAACGCGGCCTGGTAGGCGGCGTCGAGCCAGCGCGCGGCGCGGGCCGGATCGGCTGCGGCGACCTCGGCGGCCATCTCGGTGAACGCCTTGCACCTGGTGTGCGGCTCGGTGATGCGGGCGGCGAGGGACTCGGCGCGGTCCGGCGCGCAGCGGGCCGCGCCGACCGCGATGTCGCGCAGGTGGCCGGGCGCGGGCGGGCGGGCCGCCGCGTCGCGCCGCCGCCGGGCGCCGGACGGGTCGGCGTGCGCGAGGCAGCGTTCGGCCGCGTCCAGGAGGGGGCGGGGGTCGGTGCCGTCCTCGGCGGCGGCCAGGATCGTGCGCCACGCGTCCACGCGGACGTCCGGGTCGGAGATCCGGCCGATGACCTGCTCGGCGCGGACGGGATCGGCGGGCGCGAGCGCGACGGCGGTCCACAGCAGCGCGCGGTCCCGTTCCGGGCGCCTGGCCCGCAGCGCGGCCTGCTCGGCGAGGTCGGCCAGGTACCCGGCCCGCGCGGGGTCGGCCGCGTGGGCGGTGGCGGCGACCTCCGCGAGCTGCGACGGACGGGCGGGCGCGTACGCGGGGTCCACCGGGATCGCGACGGCCGCCGACACGGCCTGGCGCATCAGGACGTCCGCCCGCGCGCGGTCGGCGGTGGCCGCGCGGACCGCGGCGGCGGCCAGTGCCCGGGCCCGCAGCGCGGCGACGGGGACGTCCACGGGGCGCGGCCCGGCGCGGTCCAGCAGCCGCAGCGCGCGCTCGGGGTCGACGGCGATGAACCGGTCCGCGAGCGGTTCCAGCAGCTCGTCCTCGACGCGGACGGTCGCGGCCAGGCCCTCGGCCTCGGCGGCGAGCCGCCGCGCCCGGTCGGCCCCGGCCGTCTCGGCGGCCACCAGCAGCGCCGCCGCCCGCCCCACCGGCCACCCGAGGCCGCGCAGATGCTCCTCGGCCCGCCCGGGATCGGCGGCGACGACGGCCTCGGCGACCCCGACGACCGCCTCCCACCGCGCCTCGGCCGCGCTCACCGCCTCCCCGACCCGAAGCGCCCGAGCGACCCCCGCCCACCGCACCGAGCCATCCCCGGCCCCACCCCCCGCCGCAACGAAATCCACCGGCGCGGCATCCGCCTGCGGCGCGGCGCCCAGCGCGGCGGCGTCCGGGGGCGCGGCGCTGGGCGGCTCGTGTGGTTCGGATGCGGTGGGTGAAGGCTCCGGGGGTGCGGTGAGGTCCGGTGGGGGGAGGGTGTCCAGGAGTTCGGTCAGGGTCGGGCGGGCGGTCGGGTCCTTGGCCAGGCAGGCGCTGATCAGGTCGGTGAGGGACTTGGGGACGTCGGTCAGGTCCGGCTCGTCGTTGACGACGCGGAACATGAGCGTGTGCGCGCCGCCGGTGCCGAACGGCCCGCGGCCCGTGGCGGCGAAGACGAGCACCGCACCGAGCGCGAAGACGTCCGCGGCGGGGCCGATGTCGCGGCCGAGGACCTGCTCGGGCGCCATGAACGCGGGCGTGCCGATCACCGCGCCGGACACCGTGGCGGTCGTCGCGTCCAGCGCGCGGGAGATGCCGAAGTCGATGAGCCGCGGCCCGTCGTCCGCCATGATCACGTTCGCGGGCTTGAGGTCGCGGTGGACGAGCCCGCAGCCGTGGACGGCCGTCAGCCCCTCGGCCAGCCCCGCCCCCAGCACGCGCAGCGCCGCCTCCGGCAGCGGCCCGTCCGCCGTGACGGCCGTGTGCAGCGACGGCCCCGCCACGTACGCGGTGACGAGCCACGGCGGGTTCGCGTCCGGATCGGCGTCCACGACCTGCGCCGTGTAGAACCCCCCAACGCGCCGCGCCGCCTCCACCTCGATCGAGAACCGCCGCCGGAACTCGGCGTCGTCGGCGAACTCGGAGCGGATCACCTTCACCGCGACCGGGCGTCCGCCGCGCGACCGGCCGAGGAACACCTGCCCCATCCCGCCGCCGCCCAGCCGCCCGAGCAGCGCGTAGTGCCCGACCTGACGCGGATCGTCCGCCCGCAGCGGCTCCATGCCCCACCCTCGAAGAACCGGCCCATCTTCACGACACGGGTGATTGTTCCAGCCGGGCGCCGCCGGACGAAAACGGCGTTACGGGCGCGGCAGCGGGTCCGGCGTCGCGGCGCACCCGACCTGGAGCCCCGGCAGCATGTTCCAGCCCACCGTCGTGATGACCTCGTGGAGCTGCGACGGCATCCGGTCCAGGATCAGCGGGCCGCGCCCCGCGCGCCGCGCCGCGACCTCCGCGAGCATGTTGAGCGCGCCGAGGTCGATGAACCGCAGCTCGGCCAGGTCCAGGTGGACGGGCCCGTGGTCGCCGCCCGCCAGCACCAGCGCGAGCGCCTGGTCCAGGACGGTGTGCCGGGACGCGTCCAGCTCCCCGCTCAGCGCCAGCCCGCGCGGATCGAACGTCCGGACGATCTGCAGCACCGCGTCCTCGAAGTCGGGGTCGGGCGCGGCGTGGACGGCGTGCGCCGCGCGCAGCCGCGCCATCGTCTCCGGCGGCACGCGCCGCCGGTCGGCCCGGCAGATCGCGCTGATCGCCGTGCTCGGCCGCACCAGCCGCTCCACCGCCGCCTCGCAGTCCAGCAGGTCCCGCGCGGCCTCCGGGTCGCGGGCGGCGCACGTCAGGTCGGCGGTGACGCGGATCGCGGCGAACCCGGCGCGCTCCGCCGCCGCGACCTCGGCGGCCAGCGCCGCGAGCGCCGGGCCCGGCCCGTCATGGCCGGTCTCCAGCACCGTCAGCAGGCTCGCGGGCGGCCGCCCGACGACGCCGGGGATCTCCGGATGCGCGTCGGCGCACAGGTAGATCACCTTGTCCCGCGCGAGCAGGCCCTCCCGGACGAACGCCCCGACGACGTGGTCGTGCTCCTCGACGCCGCAGTACCCCAGCCACGCGTGGTCGCCGGGCCGGATGCGGCCGACCGGCCGCCGCACCGACCAGAAGGTCTCCATCGCCGTCACCGCCGTCTCACCCGGTCCGCCTCCGCCCGTCGGTCCCGGCCGCCGTCAGCGGCGGACGCGGAGCCGGACGAACGTGCCGCCCCAGCCGCCCCGCATCTCCACCAGGTCGACCAGCAGCCGCACCGTCCACAGCCCGAACCCGGTGTCCAGCGCCGATCTCGGCGGGACGAACCCGGTCAGCGGACCGGGCCGCCAGTGCCCGTGGTCGCCGATCTCGCAGTTCAGGTCGTCGCCGGCCGTCCACACCCAGGCCCCCATCGGCGGGACGCCGTGCGCGAGCGCGTTCGCGGCGACCTCGTTGGCGGCGGTGACGAGGTTCTGCGCGGCGGCGGGCGTCAGCCCGTGCGCGTTCGCGCGGCTGGCGACGAACAGCCGCAGCGGCTGCAGGTCGTCGGACTCGATCGCCAGGTACTCGGCGTCGTCGGGCCGCTCGAAGCGGCGGCCCCGGTCGCAGATCGCGCCGAACGACACCGGGTCGGTGTACGCCTCGCTGTCGCGGTGCTCCGCGCCGTCGGTCAGCAGCGGGTGGGTGAGGCGCACCTGGTCGACGACGTCGGCGGGCAGCGCCGACCGGTCGTAGGGGCACAGCGAGGACGCGTCGCAGTTGGCGAACACCACGTTGATCAGCGACTCGTAGCGGACCCACTCGACGCGCTGCCGGGCGTCGTGCCCGTCCCACACCGGCTCGGCCACCGCGTGGACCGGCAGCGGCGCCTTGCGCTCCACCAGCTCCAGGTACGACTTCAGCGTGCGGACGGGGTGCCGGTAGAACTCCGCCGAGTCGTAGAACTCGATCGCGTCGCCGTAGGACGCCAGCTCCTCGCGGAGCGCCGCCAGGTTCGGCTCGCGGACGACGGCGACCGCCGCGCGGCCCTCCTCGACGCCCTGCCGCAGGAACGCCGACGTCGCCGCGAGGAAGCCGTCCCGGTCGTCGTACAGCAGGGCGCGGTGCGTGAGGCTCATGCGGTCGCGCCCCCGTCCGCCGCGCCGCGGACGCTGCCGCGGACGAGTCCGGGCAGCCGGTGCCAGCCCACCATGTCGATCACGTTCTCCACGTTCGCCGGGAGGTCGTCCAGGATGAGTGCCTCGCCCGCGCGCAGGGTGCGCGCGTACCGGGCGAGCAGGTTGAGCGCGCCGAGGTCGAGGAAGCCGAGCCGCGAGCAGTCCAGGTGGACGCCGCGCCGGTCGGCCAGCAGGCGGCCCAGGTGCTCGGTGAACACCGCGTGCCGGGCGGCGTCCAGCTCGCCCTCGACCCGCAGCCCGCGCGGCGCGAAGCTCCGCGCGATCTTCGGGGTGCCGTCGTCGAACAGCGGGTTCACCTCGACCAGCACCTCGTGCGTCGCGGCGAGGGCCGCGAGCTGGTCGGGCGGGCAGCGGCGGCGGTCGATCTGGCAGATCGCCATCGCGACGGTGCTCGGCGACACCGCGTGCGCCAGCCGGTCCTCGCAGCCGAGCAGGCCGGCGATGTCGGCGCGGCCGTCGAACAGCCACGTGTAGTCCGTCGTGACGCGGACGGCCCGGAACCCGGCGTCGTAGCCCTGCTCGACCTCGCGCTCGACGGTGCGGCTGAGCCGGTCGGGGTCGAAGCCGCCCGCGCGGTCCAGGCAGGACTCGGCGCGCCGCAGCACGCGGAGCTGGCCGCTTCCGGTGTAGGGCGCCGGGTCGAGCCCGCCGAGGCCCGGCAGCAGCTCCGGCGCGGCGTCGGTGATGTAGAGAAGCTTCTCGCCCGTCTTGAGCGCCCCGGCGACGAAGGGACCGACGACGTGGTCGCGTTCCTCGGCGCCCGAGTACGGGAACCATGCGTGGTCGCCCGGCCGGACGTCGTCGACGCATCTGGTGTCGAACCAGCTCCTCATGGCCTGCCCATCGAGGTTGGTGCGGATTGGTTCAGCGTACGCCGCCCGAGGCGATTCGGGAGCCCAATGCACAGAACCCCTCACGCTCAGTTCAACCTGGGATCGGCCCGCGCGGACCGGGCGCGCGCGCCCGTCCGGGAGCCGCCGTGGGCGTTCTCCACCGTCAGCCGCACGGTGGTGCCCGCCGCGCCGGTGCGGATGTCCACCCGCGAGCACAGCAGCCGCACCGCCCACAGCCCGAGGCGGCCGGGGACGCCGGGCGGCGGCGGGACGAACCCGTACCAGGACTCCTCCGGCCACCGGCCGCCGTCGGAGATCTCGCAGACGCACGCGCCGCCCGGCTCCGTCCACATGCGGAGCGTGATCGGCGGGGAGCCGTGCCGCTCGGCGTTGGTGACGACCTCGGTGACGGCGACCAGCAGGCGCTGCAGCGGCTCGTCGGGCGTCCGGGCGACGCGCCGCGCCCAGTCCGACACGTACGCGCGAATCCAGTACAGGTCGGGCCGCGCGATGGACAGCGCGTCGGCGGACGCGGGCGGGAGCGGCAGCGGCTCGCTGTCGCAGCGGTCGTTGTAGGCGTGCGGTTCCAGGTACCCGGGCGTGGGGACGGCGCGCTCGCCGCGGACGGTCTCGGGATGGGTGCGGCGCGCGTCCGCGACGACGGCGGGCGGCGTGCTGCGCACCGGGTACGGGCACAGGATCGCCGCGCCGGTCCGCGCGAACGCGACGTTGCAGATCGCCTCCGCGCGCTGCCACTCGCGGACCTCGCCGTCCGGGCGGCGCGTCCAGGCGGGCTCGGCCAGCAGCCGCAGGCGGCCGCCGCGTCCGGCCTCGGCGTCGGCGTCGGCCAGGGCGGACGCGAACGTCCGGGCCGGGTGCGCGTACCAGGAGGCCGCGTCCCGGAACTCGACGCGGTCGGCGGCCGCGCCCAGTTCGCCCTGGAGCAGGACGCGGGTGGCCAGGCCGGTGACGGCGACGACGCGGTCGGCGGCGCGCAGGCCGCCCCGCAGGAACGGGACGGCGGCGGCGAGGAGTTCGCCCGCGTCGTCGTAGGGCAGCAGCCGGTGGGAGAACGGTGCGGCGGGGCGCGTGGTCGGGGGTGGCGGGACGGGGTCGGTGTCGGGCTCGCTCACGGGATGCCTGCCTGCGGTCGATCCGGACGCTCGAATCCGACCACCCTAAGCCGCCGCGCCGCCGCGCGCCGGGGCCTCGGCGCAGTTGCCGCGCGGGGACGGGCCGCGCGGCCACAACCGGCCGCGCGGGGCCGGGACCGGTGCGGGCGGGGGGATTCGAACCCCCACGATGTCGCCATCAACAGGACCTAAACCTGCCGCGTATGCCATTTCGCCACGCCCGCGTGGGGTGGGGACGGCGCCCCACCGGTTCGGTCAGATCGCGAGGTCGCGGCGGAGGCGTTCGACGTGGCCGGTGGCCTTCACGTTGTAGTACGCGTGCTCGATCTTCCCGTCCGCGGAGATCAGGAACGTCGAGCGGATGACGCCGACGACCGTCTTGCCGTACAGCTTCTTCTCGCCGTACGCGCCGTACGCCTTGAGCACCTCGGCGTCCGGGTCGGACAGGAGCGGGAACGTCAGCCCCTCCTTCTCCCGGAACTTGGCGAGCTTGGCGGGCGCGTCGGGCGACACCCCGACGACGGTGACCCCGGCGGCCTCCAGCTCCCCGAGGCTCCCCTGGAAGTCGACGGACTCCTTGGTGCAGCCGGGCGTCATCGCGGCGGGGTAGAAGTACAGCACGACCCGCCGTCCCCGCAGCGAGTCGAGGGAGACGGGCTTCCCATCGGCATCGGGCAGCTCGAACCCGGGCGCGTCGTCCCCCGCCTGCAGTCGCTCGCTCACCGTTTCCCCTTCCGAACCCAGAGGACACCCACCGTACCGGCCCCGAGCCGAAGAAACCGCAGCGAACGAGAACGCAGAGCCCCCACCCGCAGGCGAGCGAGCAGAGCCAAGAAGGACACCAGCCGAAAACCCGCGTAGAGAAAACCGAAGCCTGTCGCGGGGAACCCCCGAAGCGAAGCGAAGCGAAGCAAGCGAGGCCGCCCCCGCGAACGGCGAGCAACCGAAGGGGGTGACCACCCCAAGGGGCGGGCACGACAGGGGTCTACACCCGAACAACAACGGAAACCACGGGGGGTTGCCCGGCGGGCGCACGGCCGCGAGCCGCCAGGCGAGCGGCCGGGCGGCCGCAGCGCGGAGGATGCACCGGAACGGAGCGCCAGCGGAGTGAGGATGCATGCTCCGCGCCGCGGGGGGTGTGGGGGGTCGTCCCCCCACAATGAAATGAGACACTGGCCCGATCATGCGTCGCGCAGGCTTGAACGAGTGAGGAACACCGTATGGCTGACAGGTCCCGCGACCCGGAGGCGTTGGAGAGGGAGATCGAGCGTGCCCGCGCGGAGCTGGCGCGCACGATCGACGTCCTGGCGGACCGGGTCAACCCGCGCAATGTCGCGCAGCGCGGTGCCGACCGCCTGAAGGAGGAGGCCGGTCAGGTCGCCCGGACGGTCCAGGCCATGATCGCGCCGCCGGGCGAGGACGGCGAGCCCGGGGAGGTCGACCGCCGCCTGGTGTACGGCGCGGTCGGTGTGGGGGTGGCGCTGACGGTCCTGGTCGTCTGGCGCCGCAAGCGCCGCAGGTAGCGACAGTCCGCGAGCGGGCGCCGATCGGGATTCCCGGTCGGCGCCCGCTCGCGTCCGTGCCCCGCTCGCGTCCGTGCCCGCTCGCGTCCGCCGCGCGCGGCGGACACGGACCTGGCCTGGCCTGGCCGGACCGGCCGGGCAGGCGGGTCGGGTCGCGCGGCCCGACCCGGACGCGCTGGTCGTGCGCCCGGCGCGCGCGGGCGGGAACGCGCCGTCAGGTGAACTGGGGCAGGTGCTCCCGGTGGGCGGCGAGGCCGTCGTCGAGGATCGCCTCGGCGGCGCGTTTGCCGGGGACGAACGGGTGCGCCAGGAGCGCCTGGAGCGCGAGGCGGCGGTCGCCGGCGACGGCGGCGTCGGCGGCGAGCCGCTCGTAGCCGTGGATGGCCTGGGTGAGGCCGCGGACGGGCCGGGGCAGCGCGCCCATCGTCAGCGGCACGGGCCCGGCGCGGCCGACGATCGCGGGGACCTCGACGATCGCGTCGTCCGGCAGCGAGGACACCGCGCCGCCGTTGCGGGTGTTGACGATCATGCGGCGGCCCTCGTCGCGTTCGAGCGCGCAGATCACGTCCACCGCGAACTCGCCGTGCTCCCCGCCGCCGCGCTCGCGGCTCGGGTCGGGGTCGGGGCGCTCGGCCTCGGCGGCGACGCCCGCGTAGTAGTCCGGCAGCATCGCCATGATGTCCTGCGCGCGGGTGGTGCCCTTCTCGCGCAGCTCCGCGACGACCTCGTCGTGGAAGAAGTAGTACTTGGCGTACGAGTTCGGCAGGAACCCGAGGATCTTCGCCAGTTCCGCCATCCGGGCCGGGTCGCGCCACGGCGTCGCCCCGCCGCCGGGCACCTCCAGCGCGTCCAGCAGCGCGGGCAGGTCGAGCGGGCGGCCGTCGAGCCGGACGCGCTCGGCCCAGGTGGCGTGGTTGAGCCCCGTCCAGTCCGCCTCGAGGCGGTCGGCGGGCAGGCCGAGCAGGTCCGCCCACATCTCGGTGTCGCCGACGCTCTGGTCGCACAGCCCGATGATCCGCGCGCCGGTCGCGCGGGACACGGCGTCGGTGACGATGTTCGTCGGGTTGGTGTAGTTGACGATCCACGCGGCCGGGTCCGCGAGCGCGGCGATCTCCAGCAGCACCGGGACGGACCGCAGCGCCATCAGCAGCCCGCCCGGCCCGGCCGTCTCCTGCCCGACGACGCCGTGCCGCAGCGGAATGGACTCGTCCAGGTGCCGCGCGGCGAGCCCGCCGGGCCGGAACGTGGTGAACACGTACGCGGCCCCGTCGAGCGCGGCCTTGAGGTCGGTGCGGGCGGTGACGGTGAACGCCGCCCCGCGCGCCGCGAACATGCGGGCGGCGAGCCGGGACATGACGTCCAGGTGGGCGGCGTCGATGTCGTGGCAGGCGATCTCGGCGCCGGGCAGGTCGGCGGCGCGGTGCAGCAGGCCCCGGACGATGCCGGGCATGTACCCGCTGCCCGCCCCGATGACGGCGATCTTCACGGCGGGACGTCCTCTCAGCGGAGCGTGGGCTCGGCGCGGTGGGCGGCGCGGCCGGAGTCGCCCCCGGCGGCGGTGATGTGCGGGACGACGAACGCGTACTCGGCCATGACGTCGGGCGGGACCTCCCCGGACTCCCCGAACGCGGCGATCTCGCTCCAGCAGGGCGCGCCGAGCGAGCCGCTGTGGTGCCGGACCGACAGGCCCGCGCACAGGTTCGCGAACCGGAGCCGCCGGTCGAGCGGGAACCCGGCGAGCGTCCCGTAGACGAACCCGGCGGCGAACACGTCGCCGGCGCCGGTCGGGTCGAGGGCGCGGACGGGCAGCGCGGGCGCGGCGGCGCGCTCCCCGGTGCGCGAGTCGACGGCGATGGCGCCCTGCTCGCCGCGTTTGACGACGACGACCGGGACGCGTTCGGCGAGCGCGTCCAGCGCGGCCTCGGGCGTCGGGGTGCGGGTGTAGGCCATCGCCTCGACGGCGTTGGGCAGGAAGACGTCCACGTCCGCGAGCCGGTCCAGGACGGCGGTGGACCAGGTCTCGGTCGGGTCCCAGCCGAGGTCGGCGAAGACCAGCGCGCCCGCCGCGCGCAGCGCGAGCGCCCACGCGGGCAGCGGCCGGTCGACGTCGACGAAGCAGGTCGCGGCGGGCGGCGGCGCGGCGAGCAGGTCGGGCAACCCGTGGTCGGGCAACCCGTGGTCGGAGAGCCCGTCGGACGGCGCGGGCAGCGGCCGCTGGTAGGTGATCATGCTGCGGTCGGCGGCGTGCGCCAGCGACACCGTGACGGGCGTCGGCCACGACGGGACGCGCCGCGACCAGCGCAGGTCCACCGCCTCCTGCTCGGCCAGCGTGCGCCACAGGTACGTGCCGAACAGGTCGTCCCCGAACGGCGCGGCCAGCCCGGTGCGCAGCCCGAGGCGGCTCATCGCGACGGCGATGTTGGCGACGCCGCCGGGCGCGGAGCCGAGCCCGTCGGTGACCAGCTCGGTGCCGGGCTGCGGGAGCCGGGGCAGCCCGGTGAAGATCATGTCCATGAAGACCTGGCCGGTGAGGAACACGTCCAGGGCGCCTTCGGCGCGGCGGGCGCGGGGGACCGGCCCGTCGCCGCGGCAGGGTTCGGCGGGGGGCGGGGACGTCATCGCGGACCGGCCCGGTCGGCCTGGGCGTCGCTCATACGGGCCAACCTAGCCGCTCGGTCGGACGGAACGCGGCGTCAGCGCGGAGCCCGGCTCACAGGAACGTCTTCCCCTCGCCCCGGTAGGTGGGAACGGTACGCACGAGCCGGTCGCCGTCGATGAGGTGCAGGTCGGCGAACCGCTCGCACAGCTCGCCCGCCTTGGTGTGCCGGAACCAGACGCGGTCCCCGAGGGACAGCAGGTCGGCGGTCGCGCCGAGCAGCGGCGTCTGGACCTCGCCCGCGCCCTCGTTGGCGTCGTAGGACAGCCCGGTCGGCAGGTACGGCTGCGGGAGCCGGAGCGCGTCGGCGGGCCCGGACGCCAGGTAGCCGCCGCCGAGCACGGTCGCGACGCCGGGCGCGGGCCGCCGGACGACGGGCAGCGCGAACAGCGCGGCGGGCCGCCCCCGGAAGTTGGAGTAGTAGTCGAACAGGTGCGGCTGGTAGAGCCCGGACCCGGCGGCGATCTCGGTGACGGCCTTCTCGGCGGCGGTGGTCTCGACGCTGCCGGTTCCGCCGCCGTTGACGAAGTCCAGCTCCGCGACCTCGCGGACGGCGGCGACGATCTCCCCGCGCCGCCGCGCCAGCTCGACCCGGGACCGCCGCTGCATGGCGTGGATGACGCGGGCGCGCGCGGGCCGTCCGGGCGGCAGGTCCCCGACGCCCGCGATCTGCGACTCGTACGCCATGAGCCCGGCGAGCCGCAGCCCGCGCCGCCGCCCGATCTCCTCGGCGAGTTCCCGGACCTGCGCGGGCGTCCGCAGCGGCGACCGCAGCGCGCCGACGCGCACGCGCCCGCCGAGCGGCCGGTAGGACGCGTCGATGTCGACGCACAGCCGGACGGTCGCGCCGCCCGCCGCCGCCTTCTCGATGAGGTCGAGGTGCGCGGCGGAGTCCACCATGAGCGTGATCGCGCGCGCGGCGGCCTCGTCGGCGGCGAGTTCGGCGAGCGCGGTGCGGTCGGCGGTGGGGTAGGCGACGAGGATGTCGTCGCTGACGCCCTCGCGGGCCAGCCACAGCGCCTCGGGGAGCGTGAACGCCATGATCCCGGCGAAGCCGTCCGTCGCCAGGACCTCCGCCAGCACGGCCCGGCACCGCACGGACTTGCTGGCCACGCGGATCGGCTTGCCGCCCGCGCGCCGGACGAGGTCGGCCGCGTTGGCGCGCAGCGCGGACAGGTCCACGACGGCGAAGGGGGCTTCGAGGGAGGCCGTGGCGGCGTCGTACCGCTCCCGGAGGTTCATGCCGTTCACATTGCCATAGAACGACCTAATGTGAAAAGTCTTCACGTCGGGTGGGTCAGGAGCGGGGATGGTCCTTGAAGAAGTCCCACAGCGTCTGGCTGGCCCCGGCGGGCCACTGGTGGCGGCCGCCGTCGATCTTGCAGAACGTGACCTCGACGCCGCCGTCGCCCTTGCCGGTCGCCTCGCAGTCCGCGCCGGTCGTCTCGGCCTTCACGCGCTCGTGCGGATCGGGCAGGCCCGCCTTCTCTCGCCAGAACTTCACCGCGTCCTTCACCGGCGGGAAGCCGCGCGAGTCGTTGATGTCGCGTCTGCCGCCGCCGTTGAACGGCACGTTCTTGTCGGCCGTGCCGTGGAAGATCATCGCGGAGACGGGCCGGGACGGGTCGCACTTGGTCACCAGCGAGCCCTCGACGACGCCGATCGCGGCGATCTTGTCGGCCTTCTCGCAGGCCATCCGGTACGCCATGCCCGCGCCGTTGGAGAACCCCGTCACGTAGACGCGCTTGGGATCGACCAGTCCGGTCTCGTTGAGCTTGTCGATGAGCTTGCTGAGGAAGTCGACGTCCTTGATCTTGCCGATCTTGGCCGCGCCGCAGCAGTCGCCCGCGTTCCACGTCATCATGAACCCGTCCGGGTAGACGGCGAGGAACCCGTGCTCGTCGGCCAGCCGGTCGAACCCGGTCAGCTTCTCCATCTGCCCCATGTTCGCGACGCCGCCGTGCAGCGCGAGGACGACCGGCAGCCGCTCCTTCAGCCGCCCGTCCTTCCACTCGCCCTTGGCGACCTTCGGCGGGACGTGGACCAGGTACTCGCGGTGCCCGAACCCGCCGACGTCCAGCTTCTCCTTGTACGTGCCGGTCTTGGTGGAGATGCCGTCCACGGTCGCGGGCGGCTTCGTCGTCGTCCCGCCGCCGCCCCCGCCCTTGTCGGTGTCGCAGGCGGCGAGCGCGAGGACGAGCGTCAGCGCCACGAGGAGGGGGGCCGCCAGGAAGGTCCGGAGAAGTCGCCGCATGCAGCGAATTTAGCCGGTAATGGGGAGGTCAAACCAATGTCCGCCCTGGCCGTGGCCGCCGCGTAAGCTCGTACCCCACCCTGTAGGCACCCGAAGGCGACCCCTGTGAACGAGCGGCTGAACGAGTACGTGCTGACCCTCTCCTGCCCCGACCGGCCCGGCATCGTCGCGGCCGTGTCCGGGCAGCTCGCCGAGTGCGGCGCGAACATCCTGGAGAGCCAGCAGTTCGGCGACCGCGACACCGGGACGTTCTTCATGCGCGTCCAGTTCTCGTCCGCCGAGGAGGGCGAGGACGGGCTGCGCGACCGGCTCGGCATCCTCGGCACCGACTTCGCGGCCGACTGGCGGCTCTACCCCGCGTCCGCCCGCGAACGCGTCCTGATCATGGTGTCCAAGGACGGGAACTGCCTGAACGACCTGCTCTACCGGCAGCGCTCGGGCCTGCTCGACGTGGACGTCGTCGCCGTCGTGTCGAACCACCCGGACCTGCGCCCGCTCACGCAGTCCTACGGGATCGACTACCACCACCTGCCCGTCGCGCCCGGGGAGAAGGCCAAGCAGGAGGCCGAGGTGCTGACGCTGGTCGAGCACTACCGCGCCGACCTGGTCGTCCTCGCCCGCTACATGCAGATCCTGTCCGACGACTTCTGCGCCCGGCTGCCCGGCCGCGTCATCAACATCCACCACTCGTTCCTGCCGAGCTTCAAGGGCGCGCGGCCCTACCACCGGGCGCACGCGCGCGGCGTGAAGCTCATCGGCGCGACCGCGCACTACGTCACCGCCGACCTGGACGAGGGGCCGATCATCGAGCAGGAGGTCGAGCGCGTCGACCACACGCTCAGCCCGGAGGCGCTGGTCGCCGTCGGCCGGGACGTGGAGCGGATCGCGCTGGCCCGCGCGGTGCAGTGGCACGCCGAGCACCGGGTGCTGCTGAACGGCGTCCGCACCGTCGTGTTCCGCTGACCCCGGCCAGAACCCGCTTCCGCTGACGCGGAGTGACCGCCTGCGGCACGATGGGTGACGTGGGGCGGGGGACGGACGACACACGGGACGAGCGCGCGCTGATCATCGAGCTGCTCGACGATCTGGCCGGGCGGCAGCGGGCGCGGCGGTTCGCCCGCCGCGAGTTCCGCGCGCGCCGCGCCTGGCTGTCGCTGGCGCTGGCCCTGCTGCTGGCGCTCGGCGCCGGGACTGTCGCGGTGGAGATCGTCGCGCGGGTCGCCGGGCGCCCGGCGGGGCTGCTGCCCGTCGCGGACGCCGTCGCGCTGCTGCGGACCGCCCGCTGGGGCGACCGGGGCGTCGGCGCGGCCGGGGTCGCGCTCGCCGCCGCCGGGGCCGCGCTGCTCGGGCTGAGCGCGCCGGGCCGCTGGCGGCTGCTGCCGGTCCGCTGCGGCGACGGGCGGCTGGCGGGCGGGGTGCGGCGGCGCGACGTGCGGCGCGTCCTGACCGGGGCGGCGCTCGGCGTCCACGGCGTCGAGCGGGCGCGGGTGCGGGTGCGCGGCGGCGCGGCGCGGCGGCGGGTCCGGGTCCGGGCGCGCACCGGATACCTGAACGTCGCCAACACCCCCGAGCTGATCGACGCGGCCGTCCGCGCGCGGCTGGCGGGCCTGGACCTGATGGGCGACGCGGCGGTGGACGTCCGGGTGACGTGCCGGAACGGCTGAGGGGGCGGCATGGACGGTGGCATCCGGGTCGGGACGGCCGCGGCGGGCGGGACGCTGGTGCTCTGCGCGGCGGCGCTGCTCGGCGCGGACGCGGTGGAGGCGGTGCTCGCCGGGGTCCGCGCGGGCGCGCACGGGACGCGGGCGGCGGCCGATCCCGTCCTCGCGCCGTCCGTCGTGCGGTACGCGGCGCGGCACGGCTGGTTCTGGCCCGCCGTCGCGGGCGTCGCGGAGCTGGTCGCGCTGGCGGGGGCGGTCGGGGCGCTGCGGACGGTCCGCGCGGCGGTGCTGCGCCGCCGGAACGCGCTGGACGGTCCGTCGCGGATGCTCGTCCGCGCGGCGGCGATCGACCTGCGGCGGGACGTCCTGGCCGTGCCGGGCGTCCGCGACCTGCGGTTCGCGCTGACCGGGACGCGCCGCGCGCCCCGGCTGGCGCTGACCGTCGCCTGCCCCGCCGACGCCCCGCTCGGCGCGCTGCTCGCGGCGCTCGGGGACGGTCCCGTCGAGCGGTTCCGGCGGGCGGCGGACCTGCCCGCGCTCGCGGCCGTCGTCCGGTTCCGCCCGGGGGCCGCCGCGCTGCGCCGGGGTTTCGTCGCGCGGCGGCGGGTAGGGGAGCCCCCGCACATGGACATCCAGCATCGGGAGGATCGCTGTGAGTGACCTCGGGAACAGGGCGGACGAGGCCAAGGGCAAGGCCAAGGAGACCGCCGGCAAGGCGACCGGCGACCGTGAGCTGGAAGGCGAGGGCAAGGGCGACAAGATGGGCGCCAAGGCCCAGGGCGCGATGGACGACATGAAGGAGAAGGCGTCGGACGCGGCCGAGAAGATGAAGGGCATGTTCGGCTCCCGGAAGTGATTCCGCAGCCCGGCGGTGGGCCGGTGGCGCGCGACGCCACCGGCCCACCGTTTTTTTGCGGCAAAAAGGGATTGAAAAGGTATTTTGCGCGATAAGGCGGTTACGCCCCTCGGCGCCCGTGTATTAGTCCGGGTATCGACCGAAAAGGGGGAACTGCCGTGAGCCAGGAGAACGGACAGGCGGGCCGAGGCGGGACCGGGACGCTGTCCCGCCCGGATTCCAGCCGGGCGCACTCGGACGGGGCGCTGGTCACCGACCAGGGCCGCACGACGATCGCCGACGACGTCGTCGCCAAGGTCGCCGGGATGGCGGCCCGCGAGATCGGCGGCGTCCACGCGATGGGCGCGGGCATGGCGCGCACCTTCGGCTCGGTCCGCGAGCGGCTGCCCGGCGGCGGCGGGACCGACGCCACGCAGGGCGTGTCGGTGCAGGTCGGGGAGAAGCAGGCCGCCGTCGACATCGACCTCGTCGTCGAGTACGGCGCGGCGATCCCGGACCTGTCCTCGGCGGTCCGCGACAACGTGACCGACCGGGTCCAGCACATCACCGGGCTGGAGGTCGTCGAGGTGAACATCACCGTGGACGACATCCACCTCCCGGGCGAGGACGACGGGAACGGGCAGGGCTCGGGCGGCTCGTCGGGTGGATCGTGAGCCGCGCGACCGCGACCGATACCGGTCGGGCGACGGCGCGCGTCCAGCACGCCGCCGAGCGGGCGGACGAGCGGGCCGAGGCGCACGCGCGCGGCGAGGACAGGGGCGAGGACAAGGCGCGCGCGGGACCGGCGGCCGGTGACCGGGAATCCCGCCCGAGCGACCTGGACACCGCGCGCCGCGTCGCGGACGCGGCGCGGTCCGTCGCCGGGGTGGCGGACCTGACCGCCGGGCCGCACGGCCGGATCGTCACGTTCCGCGTGGGGCCGCCGCTGCCGGGCGTCGCCGTCCGGGCGGACGCGGTGGAGATCGGCGTGGTCGCCCGGCCGGACCGGCCGCTGCCGCGCCTGGCCGCCGACGTCCGCGCCGCCGCGCGCCCGCACGCCGGGGGCCGCCGGGTGGACGTGCTGGTCGCGGACGTGCTGGTCGCGGACGTGCGGGTCGAGGACGCGCGGGTCGAGCACAGCGAGGAGGGGCGATGAACCGGAAGGTGTGGCCCGTCGTGGGCCTGGCATGGGGGACGGCGCTCGGGTTCGCCGGGGCGCTCGGCGGCTTTGGAACGTTCCTGATCGTGCTGCTGCTCAGCGCGATCGGGTTCCTGGCCGGCCGCGTCCTCTCGGGCGAGACCGACCTGAACGACGTCGGCGACACCGTCGCGTCCTTCGGCCGCAGGTCGTCGTCATGAGCGGGGACGGCGGGGAGGAGCGCGGCGTGACCGTCATCGCGGACCGCGTCCTCGCGCGGCTCGCCGAGTACGGCGCGCGCCGCGCCGACGCGACCGGCGCGATGGACCGCAGCGTCCTCGGCGTCCCGCTCGGGCGGCGTGCCGCGAAGGCGTCGGTGGACGTGCAGGGGCACGTCGCGGAGGTCCGCGTCGAGATCGCCGTGCGGTACCCCGAACCGGTGCGCCGCGTCGCCAGCGGCGTCCGGGACCGGGTGCGGCACGAGATCGAGGACGCGACGGGCTACCGCGTCCGGCAGGTCGACGTGGTCGTCGCCGCGCTGGACCGGACGCCGCCGCGCGCCGAACGCGAACCGGCGGGGGTGGCGTGACGATGGCGTCCTCGCACGCGGGACGGCTGCCCGGCTCGGCGGGCGCGCGGCCGGGGGGCCGCGCCGACCGCCGCGCCCGGCACGCGTTCCGCACCCGGCGCGCGTGGCCGGCGCTGATCGCGGCCGCGCTGCTGACGGCCGTCGGCGCGCTCGTGGCGATCGAGGCGATCTCGGCGCTGGCGGGCAGCCCGGCGAAGGTCGTCCCGTACGAGAGCGTGGCGTCGTGGCTGCGGCGGACGTCGTGGAGCGCGCTCGCCGCGCTGGCGATCTCCGGCGTGATCGCGCTGCTGGGCCTGGTCGCGCTGCTGGCGGCGGCGATGCCGGGCCGCGTCCGGCTCGTCCCGCTGCACGGCGACGACCCGGACCTGCTCGTCGGCGTGACGCGCGGCGGGCTGCGCGGCGCGGCGGCGTCGGCGGCGCGGACGGTGGACGGGATCAGCGGCGTGAAACGCGTGAAGCTGCGCCGCCGCCGTCTCACCGTCACCGCCAAGACGCCGCTGCGGCAGGAGCACGACCTGGCGGACCGCGTCCGCGCGGCCGTCCAGGAGCGGCTGGACGAGCTGAACCCCGTGCCGCGCCGCAAGGTCCGCGTGAAGATCGACCGGAGGGAGTGACATGGACCGGCAGGGTGCCCGCCTCAACCGGCTCGCGCTGAGCCTGCTCGGCCTCGCGCTGCTGGCGCTCGGCGGCCTCGGGATCGCGCTCGGCCTGGGCGCGTTCGGGTCGAAGCGGGCGCACGAGGCGGTGCTGGGCGGCGGGACGCGGTCGTTCGCGTCGTCGCACGGCTGGTTCTGGTGGGTCGTGTCGGCCGTCGCGGTCGTCCTCGCGCTGCTCGGGCTGGCGTGGCTGTTCGTGCAGGGCCGCCGCGACCGCGTGGGGGACCTCGCGCTGGAGCCCGACGCCGAGCACGGCACGACGCGGCTGTCGGCGAAGGCCGTGACGGACGCGCTGCGCGACGAGATCGGCGACTACCCGGGCGTCCGGGGCGTGGGCGCGCGGCTGGGCGGCTCGTCGCGGCGGCCCCGGCTGTTCCTCAACGTCGCGTACTCGCGGGACGCGGACCTGGAGGGGCTGCGCCGCCGCGTGACGGGCCAGGCGCTGGCCCGGCTCCGGTCGGCCCTGGAGCGCGACTCGCTGCCCGCCGTGGTCCGGCTGCGGCTGGTCGGCGGCGACGACGCCCGCACGGTGCTCTGAGCCTTTGTCGGTGCTTGATCGCCGTTTGGGGGCTTACGGCAATGTGCTCCGTTAATGTCTGAAATGAACGTTCTGCCGGGGGAACGAAGGGAGGACAGGCCGCCGGAGCCGCACCGACGAACGGCTCCGAGGCGCACCCGAATGCGCCGAACCCCGCCGGATTCCATCGCTGGTCCGGCGAATCCGGGCACCGACCCCGTCCACTGATCGGTCCCGGGCGCGAAGGCCGCGGCTCGCACCGCCGCGGCCTTTCCGCGTGCGCGCGGACGGACAGAAAACACTCAGACTGCGTCCACCTGGCCTGGAGCTTCGGGCGGCACCGTGAACCGTGTCGCCGCTCGGAACCAGGGAGAACTCGCGTTGGACTCGTCCCTCCGGCGCGGCGCGTCCCGTGCGGCGCTCTGGATCGGCCTGGCGCTGCTCGCGGCGCCGCCCGCCGCCGCGCTGCTCGCCCCCGGGCCCGAGTTCAAGCACGGGTCGCCCGCCGCGCCCGCCCGCGAGCAGCACGCCGCACGGGGCCTGGTCGTCGGCGGCCGGGGAAGCGGATGGCCCGGCTGGGGCCTCGCGCTCCCCGCCGCCGGCGTCCCGGTCGCCCAGGACCTCCGGCTCGACGGCGGCGACGCGCCCGGACCCGCGCTGGACCGCCGCGTCCGCGCCGTCCGCGCGGCGGGCGGCGCCCCCGTCGTCACGCTGCGCCCCGGCCCGCGCGCCGCCGCGCTGCCCGACCTCGCCGCCCGCGTCGCCCGGCGGTACCCCGAGGTGCGGCACTACGTCGTCGGGGAGGACACCGGCGCGCTCGACGCCGCCGCCTACACCGCCCTCTACAACAAGGTCTACGCGGCCCTGAAAGGCGTCGACCCCCGGCTGCGCGTCGGCGGACCCGCCGTCGCGATGGCCGACCGGCCGCCCGGCGGCGCCGCCACCGACGTCGGCGGCGCGTGGGGCGGCGTGGACCAGCGCGCGCTGGACGCCGTCCGGTACTGGCTCGGCCACAAGGCCGGGGCCGACTTCGTCGCCGTGGACGGCCCGCCGCCCGGCCCCGGCGACCCGTTCGCCGCACTCGGCCGCTACTCCGCCGTCACCCAGTGGCTCAGCGCGCAGAGCGACGGCGAGCTGCCCGTCTGGTGGACGGGCTGGAGCGCCCCGCCCGGCGCGGCGGCCCGCAGCGGCGCGGTACAGGCCGCCGCGCTCATCCGGTTCGTGCGCGGCGGCGCGACGTCCGCGCTGTACCGGCCGCCCGGCGGGCGCACCTCGGCGCGCGACCTGGCCGTCCTGCGCGCGTTCGGCCGCTGGTTCCCGCCCGGCACGCCGCTGCGGCGCGCCGCGTCCAGCGACCCCGCCGTGCTCGTCCTCGCGCAGCCGCGCGCGACCGTCGCCGTCAACACCGCCCCGCGCGCCGCCGTCTCCGTCGT
The DNA here is from genome assembly GCF_000381885.1 of Actinomadura atramentaria DSM 43919. GTDB lineage: Bacteria > Actinomycetota > Actinomycetes > Streptosporangiales > Streptosporangiaceae > Spirillospora > Spirillospora atramentaria. The sequence continues at coordinate 468,506 of NZ_KB907208.1, forward strand.
GGACGGCGAACGCCTCGCCCTGCGCCCGTACGAGGTGCGCTGGATCACCGGGTGAGCGCCGCGCGATCCTTGGGTAGGGGCCGATGATCGACGACCGGCTGGAGGAAGACATGGTGGACCCGCGCGCCGGACGGACCGCGACCCGGACGGACCTCGTGGACGTGCCGCGCCTCGTCACCGCCTACTACACGCTGCACCCCGACCCGGCCGACCCGGCGCAGCGCGTCGCGTTCGGGACGTCCGGGCACCGCGGCTCCGCGCTCGACACCGCGTTCAACGAGCGCCACATCCTCGCCACGACCCAGGCGATCTGCGAGTACCGCGCGGCCCAGGGGATCGACGGGCCGCTGTTCCTCGGCGCGGACACCCACGCGCTGTCCGAGCCCGCGCGCGCGTCCGCGCTGGAAGTCCTCGCCGCCAACGACGTGACGGTCGTCGTGGACTCCCGCGACGGCTACACCCCGACCCCGGCGGTGTCCCACGCGATCCTCACCCGCAACCGGGGCCGCCGCTCGGGCATCGCGGACGGGATCGTCGTCACCCCGTCCCACAACCCGCCGCGCGACGGCGGCTTCAAGTACAACCCGCCGAACGGCGGCCCGGCGGGCACCGACGCGACGTCGTGGATCGAGGAGCGGGCCAACGCCATCATCGGCGGCGGCCTGCGCGACGTGCGGCGCGTGTCCTACGCGCGGGCGATGGACTGCGCGGAGCGGCACGACTTCCTGGACGCCTACGTCCGCGACCTCGGCTCGGTCGTCGACCTCGACGCCGTCCGCGCCGCCGGGGTCCGGATCGGCGCGGACCCGCTCGGCGGCGCGAGCGTCTTCTACTGGGGCGAGATCGCCGACCGGTACGGGCTCGACCTCACCGTCGTCAACCCCGACGTGGACCCGACCTGGCGGTTCATGACCCTCGACTGGGACGGCAAGATCCGCATGGACTGCTCGTCGCCGCACGCGATGGCGTCCCTGATCGGCAACCGCGCCGCCTACGACCTCGCGACCGGCAACGACGCCGACGCCGACCGGCACGGGATCGTCACGCCCGACGCGGGGCTGCTGAACCCCAACCACTACCTCGCCGTCGCCATCGCGCACCTGTTCGCGCACCGCCCCGACTGGCCCGCCGCCGCGGGCGTCGGGAAGACGCTCGTCAGCAGCGGCATGATCGACCGCGTCGCCGCCGACCTCGGCCGCCCGCTGGTGGAGGTGCCCGTCGGGTTCAAGTGGTTCGTCCCCGGCCTGCTCGACGGGTCGCTCGGGTTCGGCGGCGAGGAGAGCGCCGGGGCGTCGTTCCTGCGCCGCGACGGGTCGGTGTGGACGACCGACAAGGACGGGATCGTCCTCGCGCTGCTCGCCGCCGAGATCACCGCCGTCGCGGGCCGCAGCCCGAGCGAGCTGTACCGCGACCTCACCGCGAAGCACGGCGACCCCGCGTACGCCCGCATCGACGCGCCCGCCACGCCCGACGAGAAGGAACTGCTCAAGAAGCTGTCGCCGGACCAGGTCACGGTCGACACGCTCGCCGGGGACGCGATCACGTCCGTCCTCACCCGCGCGCCCGGCAACGACGCGCCGATCGGCGGGCTCAAGGTCGCGACGGACCGCGCGTGGTTCGCCGCCCGCCCCTCCGGCACCGAGGACGTCTACAAGATCTACGCCGAGTCGTTCGCCGGGCCCGACCACCTCGCGGCCGTGCAGGAGCAGGCGCGGGAGCTCGTCGCGGAGGTGCTGAACACCAACTAGCGGGGCTTCCCGGGCGTCCCAACGCCGGGTAGGTCCACCTCCCGGAAAGGGTAAAGGACGGCGGGGTTCGGTCCGCGCCGCGTCGCGCGCGCCTACGGTTTTGCCGTCCGAACCCCGCCTCGACCTGGGAGAACCATGAAGCGCCTCATCGCCGCCGCACTGCTGCCCGGATGCCTGCTGGCGTCCGGTTGCTCCTCGAATGCCTCGGCGAAGGACGCCACCGCCCACAAGGCGGCCGCGCAGGCCCCGGCGGCCCCGGCCGCCGAGCAGGCCCCGCACCCCGGCGCCAACACCGTGATCGCCGTCCGCAAGGACGGGCACAAGATCACCCGCGCCGAGTTCCTGAAGGCCGCCGCCAAGAGCAACAAGCGGCACCCGAAGGACCAGGCCGCCCAGGCGTGCAAGCTCGTCCGCAACGCCTTCCTCAAGAACGGCGGCAAGATCGCCGACGAGTCCGCCTTCGCCCGCACCTGCGTGGAAGCCTTCTCCAACGGCAAGTGAACCACCGCGGAGCGCCCCACCCGGGGCGCTCCGCGTTCCCATCCTCAGCGCGCGACGACCCGCAGCGCCTCGGCGATCTCCTTGACCTCCATCTGCGAGCCGGAGGCCGCGACGCGCAGGACGAGATCGAACGCCTCGTCGTCGGTCAGCTCCGGCCGCAGGCCGTTGAGCGCGAGCATGATGCGCGCCGCCGTCCAGCCCGTGCGCTTGTTGCCGTCCACGAACGCGTGGTTGCAGATGATCGAGTGCAGCAGCGCCGCGGCCTTCTCCTCGACGGCCGCGTAGGCTTCCGCGCCGAACGCGACCGTCGCCGGACGCATCGCGGCGGAGGCCACGAGACCGGCGTCGCGCACGGCCGCCGTGCCGCCCAGCGCCGCCGCGTTGATCTCGATGAGATCCTCGGCCGTGAGGTACTCGGTCATGTCTTCGACAGCCGGGTCAGCAGCTCGGCGTCCTCGGCCATCACCTCGGCCATCACCGAGCGGACGCGGGCGCGGTGCGCCTGCGCGCGCACCCGTTCCTCCACGGCCCTGATGATCTCCGTGTTGATCGAAACGTGCTCGGCCTCGGCCAGCGCCACCAGCGCGGCGTCCAACTCGTCGGGGATTCGGATGCTGCGGGTCGTCATACCAGAACGATACCAACGCCCGGTCGGCCGCTGGAAGGCGCCACAGCGCCGTACAGGGCCATTGTGAACTAAGAAGTCTCGGCCGGCTTCAAGTCGGTAAGCCGTTCCGAAACGGCTACCGCCGCACCTTCGGGCTCACGAATGCTGACGCTTCTACCCTCACCCCACCAATAGATGCCACAGGTAGCCGTGATCGCGACACCCGACCGGGGGGCATCCGGCAGCCAGGCACTGAGTACCGGCCGCTGATACTCGTCGGCCCTCGCCGAAGGCTTGTCCCTGTCGCCGAGGTGAATGGTCACATACTCCGTGAGCAACGTTGAAACGCCGCGCTCTTTGAGGAGCGGCACCAACTGCCTGAGCACATCCGCGTACGACTCGGCTTCCGCCTTCGTCACCGTTGGGAGAATCCTCGTGACGTCTCGCGTCTCCGTCCCCGACGTCGCCGTGAACCCGTTCGACATGCCCGCCCTTCCGTTCGTTCGGTAGGGCGACGCTATGCGGCATTCACTGAGACATCAACGATTATTCCCGCCCTGTCATAAACTCATGCCCTGAAGGCTTGAGTCCATGCGGAAAGATAGTCACGGGCAGCGCCGCCGAACACGGCGATGCTCTCGAACCCGGCAAACAAGCCGAGGTGGAAGTCAATATCTCTCGGGTCTCTCAACGCCATTGATCCGCTGAATAGCTCTGCTGTGACCAGTCGCCTGTCGTAGACGGTGAACGTGTTCATCGGCCCTCGGGCCGATTCGACCCCCAAGGGGATGACTCCCAGTCGAATGTTCGACAGATGGGAAAGAGATATCAAGCGGTCCACCTGCAGAGCCATCAGAGGCGCGGGAAGCACGGCCCATCTGATGGCCGCCTCGGTGAGTACGAAGGTGAACTCCTTCGTTTCGTCATAGAGAACGGCTTGCCGTTCGAGCTTCCTCGCTACTGCCTTCGTTGTGTCGCCCGAAGAGTGACTAAGGCTCGCTCTGACATACTCGGGGGTCGCCAGCAACGCGGTAATCATCACTGGCAAGAAGTAGCGCAATTGCCTAGACGACTGTTCGAGGCCCTCTAGCTCGTTCTGTCTCTTGTCTAGGCCCTTTTGCAGAAGCGAGCGAACATCCCTGTACTCTGTGTTCGCCAACTTAGCGAGCGCGAGAATCTCCGGCCTGTCTTCGGCCGGTACATCAAGAGCTTCAAGTATTCTCTGAACGTCAACAACGGTCGGCGTCAGCTTGCCGTTCTCGATCTTCGATACTCTGCTCTGGCTCATGCTCGTTTCGGACCCCAAGCGCTTGCCGGTATAACCGGCCTCTTTGCGCAGGGTACGAAGAATGCTCGCCAGGTCGCTCCTGTTCTTGCCTAGCCTGCCCGGTTCAAGCACTACCCTTGCCAGTACTCCATGAAGGGAATCGCTCCTTCGAGAGCGTTATCACGGTACTTCCTGAACTTGTCCAAGTCCGGTTCTTCCAAGAGGAACCGGCCTATCTGCGTTCCATCTTCCCGGTAACGCAACTCCACTACGTGCTCATCATCGAAGAACCAAAAATCGTGCTCCGGCAGTTCTGGCGCTCCCCTGTCCGTGAGATCGAGTATGCGGATATCCTCACCGGCACGAACATGGTGCGAGTAGTAATCAAACTGAAAACGAAGATACTCACTAAGAGGTCGCCGAAGGACATGCACGCGGCCGATGGTTCGGCCGCTTTCCGCGAAGGCCGATACCCGGGCCATCCACCCGGACCAATAATCGGCAGGCAGCCGTTCACCGGATGCGAACCGCTGAAAGGATTCTTGCTCCTGCGGCATCGTGTAGAACGAACGCAGTTCCAACCGCCAGGCCGATCTCTGGTATCGGTCGAAGAACTCTCGCCAATCACTGCCGTCCAAGCGCACGGGCAGCCTCCATGATGAGTTCGGCAGGGATGCGGACAACGGCCTCTCCATCAGGAGTGGTGATCTGAGACTGAATATAGCCCTGGACGTCCACCATCCCATCCGTGGCTAGGCCGATCTGCGGGCAGTCATCTTCGGTGCAGGCAGGCCCAGCGATGAGGTTTTCCAGCGCCATCTTTCCCACCCTTTCAACGGGGATGTCACCATCAATCTAGGGTGAGTATTCCACGTGGTCAATGCGCTCAGAAGAATATTCCTGCTTCGGAATAATCGACTACAGGACGTAGCTACTCAAATACGCCAGACCCGTACAGAGGCGAAGAACCATGCCCCAGACGGAGCCTGAAGTGCATCGGTCACCCATTACCCCAGGGGTCTCTACGGTCGGCGTGCCGTTCGTCGGTGCTGCTGTCGGCAGGGGCTTCCACGAAGCACCGTGACGGGCTCTGAGCGGGTATGAGAAGGCCCCACACAGTCGGTGCCGTGCGCGGGCCGTTGCTCTCCTGCCTTCGGGAAGCCACGGGGAAACGGGAAGACGTGTGACTGGTCGGTCGGGTTGGTTGGGTACCGCTAGCTGGGGCGTGATGCCCCTGGCCAGGTGCGTCAGCACTCGATGACGTTGACGGCGAGGCCGCCTCGGGACGTCTCCTTGTACTTGTCGAGCATGTCGCGGCCGGTGTCGCGCATGGTCTTGATGGCGCGGTCCAGGGAGACGAAGTGGCGGCCGTCGCCGCGCAGGGCGATGCGGGTCGCGGTGATCGCCTTGATCGCGCCGACCGCGTTGCGCTCGATGCACGGGACCTGGACCAGGCCGCCGACCGGGTCGCAGGTCAGGCCCAGGTTGTGCTCGATGGCGATCTCGGCGGCGTTCTCGACCTGGGCGGGCGTGCCGCCCAGGGCCTCGGTGAGGCCCGCCGCGGCCATCGAGCACGCCGAGCCGACCTCGCCCTGGCAGCCGACCTCCGCGCCGGAGATGCTGGCGTTCTGCTTGAACAGGACACCGATCGCGCCCGCCGTCAGCAGGAACCGCACCACCGTGTCGTCGCCGGAGCCCGGGACGAACCGGTCGTGGTAGTGCAGGACGGCCGGGACGATGCCCGCCGCGCCGTTCGTCGGGGCGGTGACGATCCGCCCGCCGCCCGCGTTCTCCTCGTTCACCGCGAGCGCGAACAGCGTCACCCAGTCCATCGCGCGCAGCGGGTCCGCGTCGCCCTCCGCCAGCAGCGACCGGTGCAGGCGCGGCGCGCGGCGCGGCACCTTCAACCCGCCCGGCAGCAGGCCCTCCGTCGCGCAGCCCCGCTCGACGGACGCGCGCATGACCGCCCACAGCGCCAGCAACTCGGCGCGGATCTCGGCGTCCGTACGGCCGAACGCCCGCTCGTTCGCCAGCATCAGCCCGGACACCGACAGGCCCGTCTCGGCGCAGCGCTCCAGCAGCTCGGCGGCCGTCGAGAAGGGATGCGGCAGGACGGTGTCGTCGGGCTTCACGCGGTCCGCCCCCGCCGCCTCCTCGTCCACGACGAACCCGCCGCCGACCGAGTAGTACACGCGCGACCGCAGCTCGTTCCCGGACGCGTCCCACGCCGTGAACCGCATCCCGTTCGGATGCCCCGGCAGCGACTCCTTGCGCTCGAACACCAGGTCGTCCCCGATGACGAACGGCACCTCGACCTCGCCGAGCAGCGCCAGCCGCCCGGTCGCCCTGATCTCCGCCAGCCGCTTGTCGACCGTGTCGACGTCCACCCGCGCGGGCGTGTCCCCGCCGAGCCCCAGCGCGACGGCCTTGTCGCTGCCGTGCCCCTTGCCCGTCAGCCCGAGCGAGCCGTACAGGACGGCCCGCACCCGCGCCGTCCGCGCCAGCAGCCCGTCGTCGCGCAGCCCGGCCGCGAACCGGTGCGCGGCCTCCATCGGGCCGCCCGTGTGCGACGACGACGGCCCGATGCCGACCTTGAACAGGTCGAAGACGCTGATCGCCACGCCGCCCCCTTGCGCCGTTACGGATCTTCCGGTCTTACCCGGCTACACGGCGATGTTATCGGCGGGGGCCGAAACCGCGAGCGGCCCCGCGCGCCGCCGACCGGCGGGCGCGGGGCCGCTCGCGACCCGTCACAGGTCCGGGTACAGCGGGTGCTTGTCGGCCAGCGCCCGCACCCGGCGGGCCAGCGCGTCCCGGTCGAAGGACGGCTGGAGCGCCAGCGCGATCACGTCGGCGACCTCCTCGAAGTCCTCCGTCGTGAACCCGCGCGTCGCCAGCGCCGGCGTGCCGACGCGCAGCCCGGACGTCACCATCGGGGGCCGGGGGTCGTTCGGCACCGCGTTCCGGTTCACCGTGATGCCGACCTCGTGCAGCCGGTCCTCGGCGTCGCGGCCCGTCAGCTCGGAGTCGACCAGGTCCACCAGGACCAAGTGGACGTCCGTCCCGCCCGTCAGCACCTTCACGCCCGACTTGCGCGAGTCGTCGGCCAGCAGCCGCTCGGCGAGCAGCCGCGCGCCCTCGACCGTCCGCCGCTGCCGGTCCTTGAACGCGTCGGACGCCGCGAACTTCAGCGCCACCGCCTTCGCCGCGATGACGTGCTCCAGCGGCCCGCCCTGCATCCCGGGGAACACGGCCGAGTTGATCTTCTTGCCGTACTCCTCCCTCGCCAGGATCAGGCCGCCGCGCGGGCCGCCGAGCGTCTTGTGCGTCGTCGTGGTGACGATGTCGGCGTGCGGCACCGGTGACGGGTGCAGCCCCGCCGCGACCAGCCCCGCGAAGTGCGCCATGTCCACCATGAGCAGCGCGCCCACCGAGTCGGCGATCTCCCGGAACCGGGCGAAGTCGAGCTGCCGGGGGTACGCCGACCAGCCCGCGACGATCATCTTGGGCCGGTGCTCGGCGGCGAGGGCGGCGACCTCGTCCATGTCGACCAGGCCGTCCTCCGGGCGGACGTGGTAGGGCACCACGTTCAGCGTCTTGCCGGAGTAGTTCAGCCGCATCCCGTGCGTGAGGTGCCCGCCGTGCGCCAGGTCCAGCCCGAGGATCGTGTCGCCGTGCGACAGCAGCGCGAAGTACACCGCCGTGTTCGCCTGCGCGCCCGAGTGCGGCTGGACGTTCGCGTGCTCGGCCCCGAACAGCGCCTTCGCGCGGTCAATGGCGAGCTGCTCGGTGACGTCCACGTACTCGCAGCCGCCGTAGTACCGCCTGCCCGGGTACCCCTCGGCGTACTTGTTGGTGAGGACCGACCCCTGCGCCTCCAGCACCGCGACCGGCGCGAAGTTCTCCGAGGCGATCATCTCCAGCGTCGTCTGCTGCCGGTTCAGCTCCGCCGCGACGGCCTCGGCGACCTCCGGGTCGGCGGCGGCCAGCGAATCGTTGAAGCGCACGCGGTCAGTCCTCCTCGATGAGCTTGGAGTAGGCGGTCGCGTCGAGGAGGTCGCCCGGCTCGTCGGCGATCCGGACCTTGAAGATCCAGCCCTCGCCGTACGGGTCGTCGTTGATGACCTTCGGCTCGTCCAGCGCCGCCGTGTTCACCGCGGTGACCTCGCCGGTGACGGGGGAGTACAGGTCGCTGACGGACTTGGTCGACTCGACCTCGCCGCACACCTCCCCGGCCTCGACCGTGTCGCCCTCGGCGGGCTGCAGCTCGAGGTAGACGATCTCGCCGAGGGCGTCGGCGGCGTGCGCGGTGATCCCGACGGTCACGATGCCGCCCTCACCGTCGAGCCCCGCGACCCACTCGTGTTCTTCGCTGTAGCGAAGCTCCTCCGGAACGCTCACGATCGTTGTCTCTCTCCAGTTTCAGTGACGCTTGTAGAAGGGCAGGGCGACCACGTCGACCGCCTCGGGCCTGCCCCGGACGTCGACGGCGAGACCGTCCTCCTCCACGACGCCGGTGTCGAGGTAGGCGAGGGCGATCGGCCGGCCGAGGGTCGGCGACGGCGCGCCGCTGGTCACGACGCCGCACGGCAGGCCGGCCGCGGTGAGCACCGCGTACCCCTGGCGGGGCGAGCGGCGGCCGCGGGCGACCAGTCCCACGAGCCTACGGCCTGGCGGGGTCGCGGCCTGCGCCGCCAGAGCCTTCTTGCCCACGAAGTCGACGGGCTTGTCCAGTTTGACGACGCGGCCGAGGTTCGCCTCGAACGGCGTCGTCTCCGCCGTCAGCTCGTTGCCGTACAGCGGCATCCCGGCCTCCAGCCGCAGCGAGTCGCGCGCGGCCAGGCCCGCCGGGACGACCTGCTCCTCGGCCGCGAGGGCTCGCCAGACGGCGACGGCGTCGGCGGCGGAGACGAACAGCTCGAAGCCGTCCTCGCCGGTGTAGCCGGTGCGGGCGATCAGCGCGTCCACGCCCGCGACGCGGCCCGCGAGGATCGCGTAGTACTTCAGCCCGGCGAGCGGCGCGTCGGTGTGCCGCGCCAGGATCTCGTGGGCGAGCGGGCCCTGGAGCGCGACGAGCGCGTACGCGGCGGAGCGGTCCTCCACGGCCGCGTCGAAGCCCGCCGCGCGCTCGGTGAGGGCGTCCGCGACGACGGCGATGTTGGCGGCGTTCGCGACGACCAGGAACACCTCGTCCGCGAGCCGGTAGACGATGAGGTCGTCCAGCACCCCGCCGTCCTGCGCGCAGATCATCGTGTACCGGGCGCGGCCCACGGCGAGCGCCGACAGGTCCCCGACCAGCGCGTGGTCGAGCGCGGCGGCCGCGCCCGTTCCGGTGACGAAGATCTCGCCCATGTGGGACAGGTCGAACAGGCCCGCGGCCGTCCGGACCGCGACGTGCTCGGCGGTCTCCGACGCGTACCGCAGCGGCATGAGGAAACCGGCGAAGTCCACCATCTGCCCCGAGAGGCCGACGTGGACGTCGTACAGGGGGGTCTTCACCGCTTCGGTCTCGGCGGGCATCGGGCACGGCTCCTTCGTCGCGAACGCGTTCCGACCATCGTCTCAGAACCCCCGCGCGCCACCGGTACCGAGGTGAGCGGCCCGGACGCGGCCCGCCATGATGAGACCGTGCGTGATCTTCGTGTGCTCGGGTCGGCCAGCGCCGTGCCCACCAAACGGCGGAACCACAACGGCTACCTGCTGCGCTGGGACGGGTACGGCCTGCTGTTCGACCCCGGCGAGGGGACGCAGCGGCAGATGGCGCTCGCGGGCGCGTCCGCGACGGAACTGAACTTCCTGTGCGTCACGCACTTCCACGGCGACCACTGCCTGGGCGTGCCCGGGATCGTCCAGCGGATCGCCCGCGACGGCGTCCCGCACCCGGTGGTCGCCGCGTTCCCCGAGAGCGGCGCGGAGTACTGGGCGCGGCTGCGGCACGCGAGCCTGTTCCGCGACACCGACGTGATCGTCGAACATCCCCTCGCGGGCGAGCGCGCCGCCGTCGACACCGGTGACGCGCCGTTCACGCTGACCGCGCGGCGGCTGTCGCACCCCGTCGAGGCGTACGGGTACCGGCTCGCCGAACCGGACGGGCGGCGGATGCTGCCCGCCGAGCTGGCCCGGCGCGGCATCGCCGGGCCGCTGGTGCGGACGCTGCTGGAGCACGGGACCGTCGTCGCGCCGGACGGCCGGACGGTCGCCGTCGAGGAGGTCAGCGAGGTCCGGCCCGGTCAGGTGTTCGCGCTCGTCATGGACACGCGGCTGTGCGACGGTGTCGGGGAGCTCGCGGCGGACGCGGACATGCTCGTCATCGAGTCGACGTTCCTGGACCGGGACGCCGCGCTCGCCGCCGACTACGGGCACCTCACCGCCGGTCAGGCGGGACGGGTCGCGGCGGACGGGCGGGTGCGGCACCTCGTCCTCACCCACTTCTCCGAGCGCTACGGGGCCGACGAGGAAGAGCGGTTCCGCGCCGAGGCCGCCGCCGCGTTCAGCGGGGAGATCACCGTCGTCCACGACCTCGACCGCGTCCCGGTGCCCAAACGCAGAGATAAGTGACGGCGGGCCGGGCACAGTGAGGGACATGGCTGAAGAAGTGGACGTCGTCGTCATCGGGCTCGGACCGGGCGGGGAGAACGCGGCGGGGCTGCTCGCCGACGCGGGCCTGCGTGTCGCGGCGGTCGAGGCGCGGCTGGTCGGCGGGGAGTGCCCGTATTTCGCGTGCGTCCCGACGAAGATGATGGCCCGCGCCGGGGACCTCGTCGCGGACGCCCGCCGCGCGCCGGAGCTGGCCGCCGACACCACCGTCCGGCCCGACTGGACGCGCGTCGCCGCGCGCATCCGCGACGAGGCCACCGACGACTGGAACGACCAGGCCGCCGCCGACCGGCTCACCGGGCGCGGCGTGCAGCTCGTCCGCGGCGAGGGCGTCATCACGGGGAAGCGCGAGGTCACGGTGGGGGACCGGGTGCTGCGCGCCGAGCGCGGCATCCTGCTGAACACCGGCACCGCGCCGCTCGTCCCGCCGATCGAGGGGCTGGCGGGCACGCCGTTCTGGACGAACCGGGAGGCGGTGCGCGCCAAGACGGCGCCGGAGTCGCTGGTCGTCCTCGGCGGCGGCGTCGTGGGCGTCGAGACCGCGCAGGTCTTCGCCCGGTTCGGGACGCGCGTGACGATCATCGAGGGCGGGCCGCGGCTCGTCGGCCGCGAGGAGCCCGAGGCGGGCGACCTGCTCGGGAAGGTGTTCGAGCGCGAGGGCGTCGACGTCCGCACCGGCACCCGCGTGGAGCGCGTCGCGCACGACGGCGCGTTCACGCTCGGCACGACCGGCGGCGAGATCACCGGGGAGCGGCTGCTCGTCGCGACCGGCCGCCGCCCCAACCTGAAGGGCCTCGGCCTCGGCGCGGTCGGCCTGGACGAGAACGCGCGCGCCCTGGACGTCGACGGCAACATGCGCGCGGGCGACGGCCTGTGGGCGATCGGCGACATCACCGGCAAGGGCGCGTTCACGCACGTGTCGATGTACCAGTCGGCGGTCGCGGTCCGCGACATCCTCGACCGGACGGGGCCGCCCGCGTCCTACCGGGCCGTCCCGCGCGTCACCTTCACCGACCCGGAGATCGGCGTCGTCGGCCTCACCGAGGCGGAGGCGCGCGACCAGAACCTCCCGGTCCGCGTCGGCCGCACGAACCTGGCGCAGTCCACGCGCGGCTGGATCCACGGCCCCGGCGGGGACGGCTTCGTCAAACTCGTCCAGGACGCCGAATGGGGAGTCCTCGTCGGCGCGACGGTCATGGGCCCGATGGCCGGAGAAATCCTCGGAGCCCTCTCCGTCGCCGTCCACGCCGAGGTCCACGTCGACACCCTGAGCACGATGATCTACGCCTACCCGACCTTCCACCGAGCCATAGAAACGGCCTTGGCCGACCTCTACGACGACTGACCCGCGTCAGCGGACGAGGACCAGGCCGCAGCTATACGCCCGCGCATGGCCCACGCCTTCGGAAAGGGCCGCGACGAATGCCGCGGGATCGGTGACGGTCAGCGAACCGCGCAGTTCGGCGCGCGCGATCCTCAGCGCCTTGTGGGACGTGGCGCTGGAAACCGTCGGCAGCATGCGCACCGCGATGGTCTCCGGATCGGCGGCGGCACCCATGTCTCCGCCGGTTCCGGTGCCGTCCCCGAAACGGCGCGCGCACCATTTCCGGACTCCGGCCGGGTTGGTGTGCGCGACCCGCCGCCCGCGCATCCGCTGTCCCTCCGGGCCGCTGCGCGCCTTGCTGTACGTGGGGTTGACGACGGACCGGAAAGCGACCGTGTCGCCGGTGTTGAACGTGCGGTCGACCGTGATGAACCGCGGTTCCTCGCGAAGGGCGGCGTTGGGCATGTGCGCCCAGTTCCCCGCGATTCTGGACTGCACGACGAGGATGAGCGCGGCTTCCTTGAAGTTCAGCGTCCAGGTGGAAAGAACGCCCATCTGCGCGCGGGCATCGGCGTCGCCGTTGTCGATCCACCCACGAAAACCGCTCATCACGGTGCGGTGCATCTCCTGAGCGTCGAGCAGGGATTTCGCCACATAGGGATGGCGCGTGTCGAGGGTCAGCACCGAGTGGGACGCGACGAAGCGGGCTGACGTGGTTCGGGGGCGCGACGGACTGCTCACGGAATGATGCCCTCCCATTCGGTCGCTTCCGGCGGGATCGTGATCCTGCGCGTGATCTCCCAGCGCGCGGTGTGCTCCGCGCCCGCGGCGGCGAAGCTCACCGGCTGGTCGTGTACGGGTTTGGAGCCGGGCTCGGAGGGTGGGACCTGGAACCAGGCCCAGACCCTGTTTCCCGGTTTCCGGTTTTCGTCGGAGCCGGGAAGCAGACGATATCTGCGGAATACGGTGTCCAGGTCGCCGGGAACCGTGCCGAGGGAGACCGTCCCGGACGGGGGACAGGACTTCCGCCCCAGCCACAGCAGGTGCCGGGGGTTCTCCAACGCCTGGCCGACCGACGTCAGGAAAGCCTCGTCCTCGTGCTGGAGACCGACCAGGAACGTCGCATCGGCGATGTACCACCGTTCGGTGACGAGAGCCGAGCGGGGCACTTCCTTGGACACCAGCACGCCGGAAACCGGATCGGCCTCGATCCTTTTCGGCGAGCCGTACCATCCGTCCAGCGCGTGGTTACCGAATTCCTCGCCGGTGGCCGCGTCGAGGGAGGCCGAAACGGCCGCCGCCCGCCGGTGGTCCACGATCAGATCACGCGGGCGCAGCGGATAGCTACCGGCTCCCACGGTGTGGTAATCGCGGACCGGCACGCCCGGATGGTCCGCTCGCACGCCGAAGACCGTCCGGGCCAGTTCACCGAAGACCGTCGGCGTGGCCCTTTCGGGTTCGGTCAGTCCCATCGAGCGCGGCAGGCCCAACGCGGCCGCGCACATCCCGATCACCGCGGATTTCGTGGGTCGGCTGTGCGAATCCCGCCGCTGGGCGAAGCGGCTGCCCACGCCCCACGATTGGAGCGGCCCGGCCAACCGGATGAGCAGGACGTGCGTCACGACGTCAGTCCCTCGACGGTCTTCACCCGCGTCGCTCTCACGGGGGACAGCTCGTTGAGGAGCGCGTCGACCTGCGGGTCGTAGGTGAGCAGCCGGACCGCGCGGATATCGGGGCGGCGGTCGGCGACGAACGCGTGATGGCGCAGCAGCCGCCGCACTCCGGCCAGCCCGGCCGGTCCCTCGCCGCCCCTGTCCTCGGGATTCTCGTTGACGGGCTTCTGGAAGGCCGCCGCGTAGTTGTACGGGCGGTCGCCCTCGAAGGCCACGACGAGCCCCGGTAGCGAACCCGTGGAGGCCGTGGAGTTCTTCTTCGCCTCCGGGAACGCCTCCACGAACGCGGTGACGAACTCCTGCTCCGCCGCGACGGCGGCCTCTTCCGCCTCCGGTTCCGTCATCCCGGCGGCCCGGAGGTTGGTCCGCAACTGGGTCCGGTCGAGGACGGCGTGCCGGTAGAACGTGCCCGAGATCAGCGACTGGTATCCCGTCATTCCCGCCCCCGCGTCGTCTGCGGCGTCCAGGAAATCGAGGGCGTTCTTCTTCCGGTCGAGTTTCGCGTCGTCGGCGGCGGCATAGAAGTCGTCGACGGTCTCGGCCTCCTGGATCGTGAAGGCGTGGGCGCTCTGGACCGCGCCCTCCACGTTGGGCGAATCCGCGATCTCGGCGAGGAATCGGCCGTAGAGGGCGATGTCGATGGCGTCGCGCGGTGCCAGGGCCGTGAGCACCTTGGCGCGCGATTCTTTCGGGAGCGGCGGGAGCTTCTTCTCGCGTCCTTCCTCCACGACGGTCTCCGGCTCGTCGGAGGCCGTGCGCTTCCCCCGCTTCGGCTTCGCGTTCGCCGCCTGGAGTTCGAGGTACTCATCCCGCCACGCCCGCAGTTCATCGGCGTTCTCGGCGATGTGCGCGGCGATCCGCTCACCGGTGTCCGCAGGGGCGAACAACAGGACTTTGGTGAGGTTCGCGACGGTCTTCTTCGCCGGATCACCGAACTTGAGGCCGACCCCTTCAAGAACGGTCCGGGCGGTGAGGACGGCCTCGTCCCTCTCCCAGCCGTGCGCGGTCTCCAGAACGCGCGCCGTGAGCAGCGCCCATTCGCGGGTCCGCTGGCCCATCGTGCGGCCGGAGAGCGGCCCCTTCCCGGCGTTCGCCCGGTCGCGGGCGTGCATCCGCTCGGCACGGCGCCTCGCCTGACTGGTGATCATGTGCCGTTCGAATCCGCCGTAGACGATGGTCTTCGGGGCGTTGTTCTCGTCGCGGACGGGAAGGACGGCGGCCAGGGTCTCCAGCAGATGGAGGGAGAGGAACTGCTTGGTTTCGGTCACGTGCTGCCGCCCTTCTAGCGGTCGGTCCGTCGGGGGTTCGGCGGTTCGTGGAAATCGACCGCCCAGCGGTAGGCGACGCGGGCCTTCCGGTCGTGCCATCGGTCCAGGTCGACGACGAGGTCGGTCCAGGACGGGGGACGCTGCTCGCACGCGCGCAGCCGGGCGATGCCGTGCTGGAGATGGCGCCAGGGAATGCGCCGACTGGCCACGACCCGGTCGACCAGCCGCGTCGCGCCGGGGTCCTCCGGGCCGCGGGCGGACGGTCGGCCGATCCTGCGGGCCGCCCCGCCGAAACTGCCGTAACCCGGAGTAGGGACGCTCACGCCCCGGTGGTACACGGCGAACAGAAAGGCCACCTGCTCGAACAGCTCGCGCTTTTCCTGATCCGACGCGTGCCAACCCGCCTGGTATCTGGTGCTGCTGCCTGCGGTCACGCGGCGGAGCTGCGCGAGTTCGCCGTACTGCCGTTCGCGGACGAGCGCCATCAACCAGGCCGTCAGCCGGGCGGCGTCCGACTGCACGGCCTCGGGTCCACCTGCGCTGCTCATGCTTCTCCGTTCACGGCCGCGGCCAGGTCGGCCGGTGCCTTGGAATCGTTGATGAAGCGTTCGAATCCATCTTCCGCCGCTCTTCGCGCTCGCATTCCCTGGCTGTTGTTCGGTAGCGCGTCCAAGCGCTTGGTCAAAAACTCACGCGCCATTTCAAGAAGCCACTCCGCGTACTCGGGCATGCACTCGGCAACCGTCGCGCCGTCAGCGACATCGGCGAGCAGCGTGTAGAACGGCTGCTCGGTCGCCTTCCATTGCTCCCCGCGCGCGTCGAACCGCGCGAGCTGCGCCTTCTTGTCGGCCGGTTTGGGGTTCGGATACATGACCTTCCACGCCTCGAAGGCGGCCCGGTCCAGGGCCCTGGCCACGTACTCCGCCACCTCCGAACCTCGCCGCGACGCCTCGAACAACTCCGGAGCCAGCCCCGGCGCGAACGGGAAAACACTGGTGACCCAGCCGACGGGCGTGGCCTGGCTGGTCAGCAGACCGACCGCGAGAAGGTCGACGGAGTGCGGACCCGCCTCGCGGGGCAGTTCCGCGAGCCGTGCGTAAAGGCCGCCCGACCGGCGCTCGACCGCCGCGTAGAGGGCGTGCGCCTCACGCCAGAGATCACGCGTCGCCGACGGCCACAGGGGCTTTCTGACGCCGGTCCGGGTTTCCGACAGCACAGCGTCCTGGCAGTGCTTCTTGGTGTCCAGGTCGAGCAGTTCGCCGGCGGCGACCAGAACGCGGTCGACGACGGCGCGGTCACCGGAGAGACCGGGTTTCGGCCGCAACAGCACCGAGCGCCCCAGGTAGCTGTGCAGATCCGCGTAACCGGCGACGGACCGGGGCGGCGGCTTGCTCGTGAATCCGCGCCGTTCGATCCCACGGGTCCACGTCAGGTTGAGCGGCCCGGGGTCGTCGGTGGTCGGCGTGAGGTTCAGCCGCAAGGTATGGCCCAGAGTCCGACCTTTGGCGAGGACTCGGATGCGACCGCCGAGCCGCCCGGTGGCCAGGTTGGTGAGGGTCGGCCCCAGAGTCGCCTTCCCCGAGATCCGCGCGCGTCCGGCGACGCCGAACACATGCTGCGTCAGCATGGCCCGGTACGCCTTGGCGGCGGGCAGCGGATCGGGGTCTTCGAGATGGTGGTGGTCGGCGAACTGGTTGTAGTCCCCGGCTTGCTCGATCACCAACTGGGCCGGACCCGTTCCGTGCTCCGCAAGGAACTCTTGCAACTGAGCGTTCTGCCCAAGCGGACGGGTCGGGTGGAACAGGTCCCAGTCCTCATCGGGCTGCGCCTCCAACCACGCCGCGACCCCATCTAGCGGATGCCCGTTCTGCACCCATTGCCGCCATTCGGCTTCCGAAGCGGGGTACGTGCCCGACGCGTAGCAGAGCGCAAGCAGGAACTCGACGACGGCGACCGTCTCGCCCGGAGTATCGCCATCCACGTCCTTGAGCGCGTCGGCGGACGAGAACAAGTCCGTCAGGCACCGCTCCGCCACGGCCCCGTCCAACGCGAGACCACGGACGAACGGGTGTTCGCGCGGGTCCCAACTGGGCCTGCCGGTGCCCTCATCGACCATCGGCCGGTCGGCCACTTGCATGCGTTGAACCTCCGGAGGGGGCCGAGGAACTGCCGTGTGTCAGCCGCTGCGAGGTGCGTGACGAGAGGCGCGGCCGACGACCCCGGCACACCCGCGCCCGCACCGATGGGTCCGGGGGACGGAACACCCAGCAGGAAGGCTCCCACAGCGGTTGGAATTTGTCCGGAGATCGTCGGGGTGGACGTGCCGAACGGTTCTTCGGATTCCGTCTCCGGGGACTCTCGCCGTGTTGCTCGGCGAAAGCGTGCGAAGTGGTCATTTCGCTCTTTTCGGTCAATGAAAGCGTTCATCACCTTTGCGGGCTCCGGCCGAGGAGGATTGCGAGGGTGGACCGGGCGTCGCGGCGGCGGGCGGGGCTGCGGGAGGTGACCGAGACGAGGGCGACGCCGCACAGGGTCAGCGCGTAGGTGAACGCTGCGGCGGCGGCGAACACCGGGGCGTTGGTCAGCAGGGAGGGCAGTGCGGGCATGCGGGTTCCTCTCGGACGGGTCGGTCGGGCGCTGGTGGCCGACTGGCCCGACGGTTGTCTCCCGTCCTGGGGGTTTCTCGCGACGTCGGATCGTCGACTCGGTCGCGTTTCGGCTGGTCAGCGGCCACAAAAAAGTCGTCATGGACGGGCGCGAGAGGGGACGCGGTGAGCGGAGTGGAGCCGGTGGGGCGGCGGACGGCGCCCGTGGAGTTCGCCAATGCCCTGAAGGAGTTGTGCAACCGGGCCACGGGTCCCGAGCTGTCGCAGGCGGAGATCTGTCGCGCGGAGGGCATGAATCCGAGGACGGTCAGCGCATGGCTCAACGGGAGACAGGTGCCGACACAGGATTCGTGGCCGGCGGCCCAGCGCCTGATCTCCCGGATGGAAAAACTGGCCGCCTGGTCGGCGCGTTCAGCCGAGGAGTGGGAACGGCTCTGGCAGCGGGCTCGCGCCCACGGCGATCTGCGGCAGGGAGGCAGGCCCGGTAACTCGTACCGTCCCACCCCGGCACTCCCCTTCCGGCTGATCCATGACCCGGCGCTCAGCAGATTGAAGAAGCTGAGTGGGCGGGACACCGAGCTTGAACAACTGCGCGAGCTGGTCGTCGGCGGAACGCACTACGTGTCGCTGGTGGCGCCGGCCTGGTCGGGCAAGTCCGAGTTCCTCACTCACTTCGCCAAAGATTACGCGCCGCCGGAAGTCGATCTCATCGGATACTTCGTTCGCTGGGGCAAAGGAAGTGACACCGCTGGGAACTTCGTCGCGACGATGTGTGGAGCGCTGCGGCGGTACCTGAAGCACCTCGGGAAGACGAACACCGGACCGAAAGACAAGGACAAGGTCGCTCTTCTGGAGCTGTACGAGACGGTCTCGGAGCAGTGCATGAAGGAGGACCGCATCTTGGTCCTGCTCGTCGACGGACTCGATGAGGACGCCGGGACGTGGGGTACCGAGGCGCCTGTGAAGGAGACGTCCAGCATCGCGTCGATGCTCCCGCCCGAGCCGTATCCGGGGCTGGTCGTCCTGGTCAGCCGTCGACCGCATCCACCGCTGCCGATCGGCTTCCCGCACGACCATCCGTTGCGCGACGCCGAACCGGTCGTGGACTTCCGGCCGTCGCCGGAGGCCGCCGAGATCGCCGCGAAGAACGAAGCGGCGCTGGAGGACCTCGACGCACTGCTCAGCGGACACGATTCCTGGCAGCGGGACGTCGTCGGGCTGCTTGCCGTGGCCGAAGGCGGCCTCACGGAACAAGATCTGCTGTACCTGGTCCAAGGCGGCGGGTGCGAGATCATCCCGCATGATCTGGCCCGTCTGTTGCGCAGTGTGGCCAGCCGCTCGTTCTCCCGCGAAGAACTTGAGCCGGACGCGCTCGTGCTGGCCCACCGCGATCTGCACAGACAGGCGTGCGAAAGCCTGGGGCAAAAGAAACTCGCCCGCCTTCGAGAAGGGTTCCGCGGCTGGGCGGACGAGTTCCGCGCGAAGGGCTGGCCCGCCGACACCCCCGGCTATCTGCTGCACGGCTATCTGGGGCTTCTTGAGCGCGAAGCCGCCGAGCGTCGCAAGAACTTCACCCTCGACCACCGTCGACTGGCGCGGCTCGCGGCGCGGGGCCGAACCGATCTGGCGCTCGCGTCACTGGACTGGATCACCTCGCCGGAACGGACCGGCCCAGAGAAGCCGACCCTCGCCGATCTGGCGTCGGCGGCGGCGTCGCGCGCTCTCCTGGAGGCGGGGAACACGCTGATTCCGCGCGAAGTGCTGCGGGCGCTGTGCGTGGTCGACGACGGGGAGCGGGCACGGGCGCTGGCGCTGGGCGCCGGTGATCCGGCGTCCAAGGCCGTCCGGCTCCTCGATGTCGTCCGGGAGCTTCTGGCGACGAGATTGCCCGGTGCGTCGGAGCAGGCGCGGAACTTCGCCTGGGAAGCGGCGATGTGGGCGGTGCGATCGGACGAGGGAGCGTCCTGGAGCCCTCCCGTCGCGGAGTGGGAGACCGTCGCGGTCGTCCCGCAGGCCGTCGTCGCGCTGGCCGAGGCGGGCCGGACGGACGGCGGGCGGGACGGGGCCGCGCTGACCGCCGAGGCCGTCCGGCTGCTGGAGCGCGTGGATATCCGCCGGTCCGAGAACGTGGAACCGGTGGCGCGGGCCGCCGCGCTGCTCTGCGAGGCCGCCCCGGACTTGGCGGCGCGCGTCTTGGACGAGCTGCTGCTCGAAGCGGATCACCAGGCGGAGAACGGAAAGCCGGTCCTCGCGGTCGAGATCATGGCGTCCGTTGCGGTGAACGATCCCGAGCGGAGGAAGAGCCTTCTGGAGAAGATCGAGAAGTTCTCCGAACGACTGGCGGTGGATTCCCACGGCCTTGTCGCCGTCGACTGCCGCGCCGTGGTGGTGTCCGCGCTCGCGCGCGTCCTCGAAGAGGTGACCTCGGAGGACGAGCGCGGAAAGCTGCGGTACCGGACCCGGGAACTCGCGAAGACCGCGTGGAGCGAAGCGCGAGCGATCTCCGAGACCGTGTCGGGGGACGACTTCGGCGCCTCACTGGCCTTGTTGGCGCAGGCGTCCTGCGATCTCGAAGAGCTGCCTGAAGCGGTGCGCGGAAGGCTCGGCGAGTTTCCTGCGCACATCACGGCGCGGGGTCGGGCGGTGGTCGATCAGGATCAACGCAAGAAGAACCGCCAGCCCGCCGAGCCAGATCCCGCTGACGGAGGCGCCAAGGAACCCCCTGAAGTTCGACAGGAGAGGGATCTGCTCCGCCAGGTGGCGCAATCGCGGTCGCTCGGCGACCGTGCGCGGTTGCGGCGGGACGTGGATCAGTACCTTCAGGTCGTCGCCGAGCGGGAAGCCGACCTTCCGTGGCTCCCGCACCTCGCCGAAGCCCTTGCGGGCCTTCCCGGAGACACCGGTTCAGCCCTGGCACGGCTGACGGGAAAGGCGCACGGAGCATTGCCGGGCGTACGTCTGATGACAGCGGCGGCGAGGGGACACGCGGACGCGGGGCGGCGCGTCGAGGCGCTGCGGTGCGCCGTGCAGGCGGCGGCGCTCGCCGAGCGGGTGAGTCCGCAGCCGCCGGAGATGCGGGCGTCGGTCGCGCAGGCGTTCGCGTACGCGGGCGAGGCCGACACCGCCGAGTCATGGGCCGGTCCTCCGGATGGGCGGCGGCCCAGGGGGCGGGCGGGGCTCCAGTACCGGCGGGCGGCGCTGGCCGTCGACGCGGAACTCGATCCGGCGGCGATCGGCGGCCTGCTGGGCGCCGGTCCGCTCGGGGTCGAAAGCGATCTGCTCGAAGCGTTGCGACGTCTCGCCTCGGGGGAGTCGGTGGACGCGCGCCTCGCGTCCCTGCGGACGACGGCGTACGCACGCCTCACGACCGAACCCCTGCTCGCCACCGGCCTCGCGCTGCTGCACGCCGCGCGCGGTGAAGTCGCGTCCGCGATCCGCGTGGCCGACGACATACCGGACCCAACGGCTCGCGGTGTCGCGCAGGTGACCGTCGCCGGATACCTGCAAGGAGCCCCCACGCATTTGGACGCGGCGGGAGACGAGGACCGGTGGAAGCTGTCCGTCCTCCGAGTCCTCGCGCATCGCCTGTGCCCGGTGACGGAAACGGTCTCCGTCCACGAGCTGGTCGGCGGAATCCTGCGCACCGAAAGCTGGTACCGGGCGCTGCCGCTGCTCGGCCGAATCGACCCGAGGTCGGTGGCCGGGGTCGTCGACGTCCTCGACCACCACGGCCGCGTCCTCACCGATCTGCACCCGAATCCGCACGCGGCGCAGGAATAGGTGACGATGGGGAGATGGGCAATCGGCTGAAGGACGCGACGAGTCCGTACCTGCTGCAGCACGCCGGGAATCCGGTGGAGTGGTGGGAGTGGGGGGCGGAGGCGTTGGCCGAGGCTCGGCGGCGGGACGTGCCCGTGCTGTTGTCCGTCGGGTATGCGGCCTGTCACTGGTGCCACGTCATGGCGCACGAGTCGTTCGAGGACGATGTCACCGCCGAGTTGATGAACCGCTGGTTCGTCAACGTCAAGGTGGACCGCGAGGAGCGGCCCGATATCGACGCCGTTTATATGGAGGCGACGCAGGCGCTCACCGGGCAGGGCGGCTGGCCGATGACGGTGTTCGCGACGCCGGACGGGCACCCGTTCTACTGCGGCACGTACTTTCCGCGGGACCGGTTCCGGGCGCTGCTGCAGGGCGTTGCGACGGCGTGGCGGGAGCAGCGCGCGGAGGTCGTCGAGCAGGGGTCGCGGATCGTGGACGCGCTCGCGGGCCGGGCCGGGGGGATCGGCGCGGACGTCGAGGCGCCCGACGCGGACGCGCTCGGCGTCGCGGTGCGGTCGCTGGCCGCCGGGTACGACGCGGCGCGCGGCGGGTTCGGCGGCGCGCCGAAGTTCCCGCCGTCGATGGCGCTGGAGTTCCTGCTGCGCCACCACGCCCGCACCGGCGACCGCGACGCGCTCGCGATGGCCGCGCACACGCTGGAGGCGATGGCGCGCGGCGGCATCTACGACCAGCTCGGCGGCGGGTTCGCGAGGTACTCGGTGGACGCGGAATGGGTCGTCCCGCACTTCGAGAAGATGCTGTACGACAACGCGCTGCTCGCCCGCGTCTACGCCCACTGGTGGCGGCTGACCGGCGCGCCGCTCGCCCGCAGGATCGCGCTGGAGACCTGCGACTGGATGCTGCGCGACCTGCGCACCGAGCAGGGCGGCCTCGCCTCCGCGCTCGACGCCGACAGCGAGGGCGAGGAGGGCCGCTACTACGTCTGGACGCCCGACCAGCTCACCGACGTCCTAGGACCGGAGGACGGCGCGTACGCCGTCGAGGCGTTCGAGGTGACGGGCACGTTCGAGCACGGCACGTCGGTCCTCCAGCTCCCGCGCGACCCGGAAGACCCCGAGCGCCACGAGCGCGTCCGCCGGGCCCTGCTGGCCGCGCGGACCGACCGCGTCCCGCCCGCGAGGGACGACAAGGTCGTCGCGGCCTGGAACGGCCTGGCCGTCGCCGCCCTCGCCGAATGCGGCGCGCTGCTGGACCGCCCCGACCTCGTCGCGGCCGCCGAGGAGGTCGCCCGGCTCGTCCTGGACGTCCACCGGGACGGCGCGCGGCTCGTCCGGACGTCGCGGAACGGCGAGGCGGGCGCCAACGCGGGCGTCCTGGAGGACTACGCCGACGTCGCCGAGGGCCTGCTCGCGCTGTACGGCGTGACGGGCGACGCCGCGCTGGTCGACGCGGCGGGCGACCTGCTCGGCACGGTCCTGGACCGCTTCGCCGACGACGCGGGCGGCTTCTACGACACCGCCGACGACGCCGAGGCGCTGTTCCGCCGCCCGCAGGACCCGACCGACAACGCGACGCCGTCCGGCCAGTTCGCGGCGGCGGGCGCGCTGCTGTCGTACGCCGCGCTGACGGGCTCGGCGCGGCACCGCGACGCGGCCGTCCGCGCGCTGGCCCCCGCCCGTCCGCTGGCCGCGCGGCACGCCAGGTTCGCGGGCTGGGGCCTGGCCGTCGCGGAGGCGCTGGCGGCGGGCCCGCTGGAGGTCGCCGTCGTCGGCGACCCGGCCGACGACGCCACCCGCGCGCTGCACCGGGCGGCGCTCCTGGCGTCCTCGCCGGGCGCGGTCGTCGCGGTGGGGACGTCCGGCGGCGTGCCGCTGCTGGCCGGAAGGGCGCAGGTCGACGGCGTTCCCACGGCCTACGTCTGCCGCGACTTCGCCTGCCGCCTGCCGGTGACGACGACCGCGGCCCTCGCCGCCGAACTCCGCGGCTGATTGGATCGAAGGTCCTTTTTGTGGCAACGTGACCTTGATCTCCTTCGGCCTTGGTGTTACCACTGAGTATCGGAGACGGGGTTGACGAACCCGCGCCGCGCGCCGGGTATCTGATCATTGGTCGCGTCCAAGCCGCGACGGGCGGGCCGCAGCGCCCCGCCGACTGACGAGGGAGATGTTGCCGTGCGCAAGCCGGACCGCCGGGTGCTACCGACGATCATCGGCGTGTCCGTGCTCGCCACCCTCGGAACGGGGACGGGGCTGGTCGTCCTCGACCCGCCCAAGGCCGACGGCCCCGCCGCCGCCGTCCCGCTCCAGGACAAGCAGGCCCGCTTCGTCGCCGCGTCCGGCGACACCCGGCTCGCCGCCGCGACCGTCGCGCCGCTCGGCAAGCGCCGCACCCCGCACATCCTGGTCGCCGCGCCGAACACGCTGCCCGGCGAGACCGTCGAGCGCGTCCGCCGCACCAAGCGCGTGACCGGCGTCGAGGTCGTGGACGCCGTCCAGGCCAAGGTCGCGGGCAAGCAGGTCGGCCTGCTCGGCGTGGACCCGTCCACCTTCCGCAACTTCACCCCGAAGCCGACCGCGAAGGCGGACGGCCTGTGGCGCAACATCGCCGCGGGCGACGCCGCGATCTCGTTCACGATGGGCAGCGACGGCGGCGTCAAGCTGGGCAGCCAGATCCCGATCGCCGGACGCGACGGCCGGTCCGCGCAGGTCCGCGTCGGCGCGTACGCGACGATGGGCATCGGCGACGTGGACGCGGTCGTGTCCCACGCGACCGCGCAGACGCTCGGCATGCCGACGTCCAACGCGATGCTGATCAGCCTCACCGAGAAGGACGACGCGCGCGCCTTCGTCAAGAAGCTCA
Source organism: Actinomadura atramentaria DSM 43919 (assembly GCF_000381885.1). GTDB lineage: Bacteria > Actinomycetota > Actinomycetes > Streptosporangiales > Streptosporangiaceae > Spirillospora > Spirillospora atramentaria. The sequence continues at coordinate 492,739 of NZ_KB907208.1, forward strand.
AGAAGCAGTTGCCGAAGGGCACCAAGGCCGTCGAGGTCAACCCGGCGCTGGACTACCCGTCCTCGACGGGCAAGGTCCCGAGCGCCAGCGGCGAGGTTTTGACGGCCGCGCAGGTCCAGACCGTCATCAAGGCGGCGTACACGCGGCTCGGCTGGCCGTACGTGTGGGGCGGCGAGTCCGAGGCCGAGGGCGGCTACGACTGCTCGGGCCTCATGCAGTACGCGTTCGACCGGGTCGGCATCCACCTGCCGCGCGTCGCCGCCGACCAGGCCCGCACCGGCTGGGTCCTGCCGTACAGCAAGGCCCAGCCGGGCGACATGCTGACCTGGGCCAACGACCCCACCAACCCCGGCTACATCTCGCACATCGCGCTGTACCTCGGCAACGGCAAGATGATCGCCGCGCCGCACACCGGCACGGTCGTGCAGATCCAGAACGTCTACCTGACGAACTTCAAGGGCGCGATCCGGGTCAACCCGCGCGTCGCGAACCGGCTGGGCGCCGGCGGCTGACGCCGCGTCCGCTGGCCGCCCGGCCCGGTCGCCGGGTAATTTCGATGACATGACAGCGAATGCGTCGGCGGACCAGCTCCGGGGCTGGTTCTCCGGACGGCTCCCGGACGGCTGGTTCGAGGGCGCGCCCGAGATCGTCCTCGACCGCGAGGAGGTCTCGGTCGTCGGCCGCCTCGCCGAACCGGCCGCGGCCCCGGGCGCGTCCGACGCCGAGCGGGCGGCGGCCGTGGAGGGGCACGTCGCCCGGTTCCGCGAGGCCACCCGCGACCACCGGATCGCCATCGCGCGCGAGGCCGAGCACCGCTTCGGGCACAAGGTGTCCTGGGGCGTCGCGTGCGGCGGGCACCGCGAGATGTTCACGACGCTGTCGGTCCCGGTCATGACGCGGCTGCGGCAGCCCGAGCGGCGCGTCCTCGACACGCTGGTCGAGGCGGGCGTGGCGCGCAGCCGCAGCGACGCCCTCGCCTGGTGCGTGCGGCTCGTCGGCAGGAACACCGACGAGTGGCTGGGCGAGCTGCGCGCCGCCCTGGAGCACGTCGAGCGCGCCCGCGCGGCCGGTCCCACCGCCTGACCTCTTGCCGGATCACGGCCTGTCCAAGGTGTGATCATGGCTGTGACCTGCCTTAATGTGGTCAGTGAAGATCGTTTTCGAGGCGGGGAGGGGACGCGTGCGGGGACTGCGCTGCCTGGACGGGTCGTCGCTGGCCGTCCTGCCGGTGCCCGCGCGGGACCGGGGCGGCGCGCCCTTCGAGGTCACCCTGGAGCTGCGCCGCGACGGCGCGGCGTTCGGCGCGGTGGGGGAGCGCTGCGGGCACCGGCTCGCGGCGCTGGCGGCGGGCGTCGCGGCGGCCCGCGCGGACGGCTCGCCGCAGGCCGCCCGCTGGCCGGACCCCGACGACCGGTTCCCCGGCCCGGAGGACGGCCCCGGCGGCGAGTGGGAGCTGTTCGCCTTCCGCTACCGCGAGCGCGCGGACGCCCCCGGCTGCGGCGAACTGCGCTGCACGCTGCGCACGTCCGCCCGCTGGGTGGGATCGGGGGACGGGGGAGCCTGGCGGGTCTCCCGCCGCGCGGTCGTCGAAGCCTGGGGCTCCACCGGACGCGGCGTCCGCGCCGTCCTCACCTCCGGCGAACTATTCGACTTCCTCACCGATCTCACCGGAGAAATCCGTTCGCTACCCTAAAGTCCTCCGCGCCCCGGCACCGGGACGCACCATCCCGCGTCTCATGAATGGAACACATCGGCCGCGGCCACCCGTTCTTCAACCCGACCACGAACGGCGACCACGGACTCACGCGGCCGCACGGCCGCGAGCCGCCAGGCGGGCGGCCGGGCGGGCGCAGCGCGGAGGATGCACCGCAGCGAGCGCCAGCGAGCGAGGACGCATGCTCCGCGCCTCGGGGGGTGTGGGGGGTCGTCCCCCCACAATGAAACGCGGGGGGTTGTAAGGGGGGTCGACCCCCCTTAAGAGAAGGGACCACCAGCATGTCGACTCGACCCACCGAGCCCGGCCGCGCGGCGCGCCTGGCGGCGGCGGTGCGGCGGAGCCGCCCGTACGGCGTCGTCCGCGACGCGGCGTACCGCATGTACGAGCGCCGGGTGGAGTCGTCGCTGCCGACGGACATCACGCCGCGCCACGTCGGCGTGATCCTGGACGGGAACCGCCGCTGGGCGCGCTCGCAGGGCCACGCGGACGTCAACAGCGGCCACCGCCGGGGCGCCGACAAGATCTCGGAGCTGCTGCGCTGGTCGGACGAGGCGGGCGTGGAGGTCGTCACGCTGTGGCTGCTGTCCACCGACAACCTGAACCGCCCGGCGGGCGAGCTGGAGCCGCTGCTGCGGATCATCGAGGACACGGTGGAGCGGCTGGCGGCGGACGGGCGGCACGTCCGGCCGGTCGGCGCGCTGGACCTGCTGCCCGATAGGACCGCCCGTGTCCTGAAAGCGGCCCGCGAGGCCACATCCGATGCCCCCGGCCTGATTGTGAACGTCGCGGTTGGGTATGGGGGAAGGCGTGAGATCGCTGATGCGGTGCGCTCTCTGCTCGTCGAGCAGGCGGCCAGGGGCACCAGCATCGAGGAACTCGCCGAGGTCCTCGAAGTGGAGCACATCGCCGAGCATCTCTACACGCGCGGCCAGCCGGACCCCGACCTGGTCATCCGCACGTCGGGTGAGCAGCGCCTGTCGGGTTTCATGCTGTGGCAGAGCGCCCATTCGGAGTTCTACTTCTGCGAGGTCCACTGGCCGGACTTCCGCAAGGTGGACTTCCTGCGCGCCCTGCGCTCGTACGCCGCGCGCCACCGGCGCTACGGTTCCTGAGGTCGTCCCCACGGGGCACGCCCCGCCCACCGCCCCGCCGCCCGGCACCGGCCCTCCGAGCCGTCCGTGCCGCGCCGGGACGGACCGCCGCGCCACCGGTAGTCCCCCATCTGCCAGGGAGATCGAGTGGCCACAACCTCCCCGCGCCGTCCCGAGTCAGGGAACCCCGCCGAAGCCGCCGCTTCGGACCGGCGCACGTACGTCCTCGACACGAGCGTCCTGCTCGCCGACCCGGGGGCGATGACCCGGTTCGCCGAGCACGAGGTCGTGCTTCCCCTCGTCGTCATCTCGGAGCTGGAGGCCAAACGCCACCATCCCGAACTCGGCTACTTCGCCCGCCAGGCGCTGCGCACGCTGGACGACCTCCGGCTCGCGCACGGCAGGCTGGACGAGGCCCTGCCGGTGGGCGACCAGGGCGGCACGGTGCGCGTCGAGCTGAACCACTCCGATCCGAGCGTCCTGCCGGCCGGGTTCCGGCTGGGGGACAACGACACCCGCATCCTGTCGGTGGCGGGCTGGCTGAAACACGAGGGCCGGGACGTCGTCCTGGTCTCCAAGGACCTCCCGATGCGGGTGAAGGCGTCGTCGGTGGGCCTGGCCGCCGAGGAGTACCGCGCGGAGCTGGCGGTCGTCGAGTCCGGCTGGACGGGCATGCGGGAGCTGGAGCTGCCCGCCGGGGCCGTGGAGGAGCTGTACGAGCGGGGCGCCGCCGAGCTGCCGGAGGCCCGCGACCTGCCCTGCCACACGGGGCTGCGCATCCTGTCGGAGCGGGGGTCGGCGCTCGGCCGCGTCCTGCCGGACAAGTCGGTGCGGCTCGTCCGCGGCGACCGGGACGTGTTCGGGCTGCGGGGCCGGTCGGCGGAGCAGCGCGTCGCGCTGGACCTGCTGACCGACGAGGACGTCGGCATCGTCTCGCTCGGCGGGCGCGCGGGGACGGGCAAGTCCGCGCTGGCGCTGTGCGCGGGCCTGGACGCGGTGATGGAGCGCCGCCGCCACCGCAAGGTCGTCGTCTTCCGCCCGCTGTACGCGGTGGGCGGGCAGGACCTCGGCTACCTGCCGGGGTCGGAGAACGAGAAGATGTCGCCCTGGGCGCAGGCGGTGTTCGACACGCTGTCGGCGGTCACGACCCCCGAGGTGATCGAGGAGGTCATCGACCGGGGGATGCTGGAGGTCCTGCCGCTCACCCACATCCGCGGCCGGTCGCTGCACGACGCGTTCGTGATCGTGGACGAGGCGCAGTCGCTGGAGCGCGGCGTGCTGCTGACGGTGCTGTCGCGGATCGGCGCGGGCTCGCGCGTCGTCCTGACGCACGACGTGGCGCAGCGGGACAACCTGCGGGTCGGCCGGCACGACGGGGTCGCCGCCGTCGTGGAACGGTTGAAGGGGCATCCGCTGTTCGCCCACGTGACGCTGACGCGTTCGGAACGGTCCCCGATCGCGGAACTCGTCACCGATCTGCTGGGCGACGTCGGGGCGTGACGCGGGACGGGCCGTCCGGGGTTCCGGGCGGCCCGCTCGTGCCGGTGAGTTGTCGTTGACCGTCCGTGTTCGTCCGTTACCGGACGGTATAGTTGTGAGGAAGGTCACTCTCTAGCACCCGGGGTCGAAGAACCGCAGCTCCGCAGGCCGTTCCACGGCCCTCCCACGCAGGTTGACAACACGCCGCCCCGCACCTTCCATCTCGATTCGGTTGCGGAGCGGCCCCGGCGGTCGGGCATTGTGTGTCCCCGTAAGCACCTCTGGAACGGTGCCACGGCCTGCGCCTCCCCCCGGCGAACCCGCGCGCGGGCCGACCCGTTCCGCGCCCGGACGGCCGCCTCGGCGGCCCGCCGGGACGGGGTGAGGCCGCTCGCACGCGCGCCCATGCCGTGCGACCGTCGGAAGGACCGCCTTGTCCGGAGACTCGTTCGGGTCACCCAGGCGAGACGATCGACAGTCCTCCTTCTTCCCCGCGCCGGACGCGGCCGTCCCCGACGTCCGCGTCGCGGGGCCCCGCCCCGGCGCGCCGGACACCGCCGCGCGCTCCGGCGACACCGCGGGGCTGCCCGCGGTCGGCTCGGCGGCCCTGCACGGCGCGCCGCCCGGCCCGGGGTTCGACGGTCCGGGGCTCGACGAGCGGGGGTTCGACCAGGCCGTGCTCGGCGGCGCCGTGGTCGGTGGGCCGGGCGGGCAGCCCGTGGTGGGACAGCCCGAGCAGCCCGGGTTCGAGCAGCCCGGCGGCGAGCAGGCCGGGTTCGGGCAGGGCGCGGCGGACGAGATCGAGATCGGCGGCCCGCGCCGCCGGTCGCCGTCCGGGCCGTCCCGCACCGAGCTGGGCCGCGCGCGCCGCAGCCGGGCCAAGGCCGCCCGCCCGCGCGCGGCGTCCGGCGAGCCGGGCAGCGGCACGGGTCATAACACGGGCCACAGCACGGGCCATAACACGGGCCGCCGTACCGGCCTCGCGGTCGCCGCCGTCGTCGGCGGGGCCGTCCTGGCGGTCGGTTGCGGCTCGGTCGCCGCGTTCGCGCTGACCGGCGACGGCGGCAAGGGCGGCGACTCCGGCACGGTCGCGTCCGCGCCCGTCGCCGACGCCGCCGTCCCCGAGGTCGACACCACCGCGCTCGCGGCCGCGCGCCGCAAGGAGGCCGTCAAGCGCGCGGCCGAGTCGAGCACGCTCGGCGCGCCGACGCTGCGCTCCAAGGGCGAGCCGATCCCCACCGAGACGCCCAAGCCCAAGTCCGACGGCGACGGCGGCGGGGGCACGGGCGGCGGCGCGGGAGCGGACCCCGTCCCGGCGGGCGAGGCCCAGCAGATCGCCAAGGGCATGCTGCCGAGCTTCGGCTTCGACGGCGACGGCCAGTTCGCGTGCCTGGTCAACCTGTGGAACCGGGAGAGCGGCTGGCGCACCACCGCCGCGAACCCGTCCGGCGCGTACGGCATCCCGCAGGCGCTGCCCGGCTCGAAGATGGCCAGCGCCGGTTCCGACTGGCGGACGAGCGCCCGCACGCAGATCAAGTGGGGCCTCGGCTACATCAAGGGCCGCTACGGCACGCCGTGCGGGGCGTGGAGCTTCTTCCAGTCGCACAACTCGTACTGACCCGGCCGCCCCGGGTCCGGCGTCAGCCGTCGGACTCGGCGGGCCGCGTCATCGACAGCACGTCCAGGACGGCGTCCAGCTCCTCCTCGGTGATGGACCCGTCCGCCACGTGGCCGCGCTCCAGCACGACGTCGCGGATCGTCCTGCGCTCGGCGAGGGCCTGCTTGGCGATCCGCGCGGCCTCCTCGTAGCCGACGTACCGGTTCAGCGGCGTCACGATCGACGGCGAGGACTCGGCGTACTCGCGGAGCCGGCCCGCGTCCGCCTCAATGCCGTCCACGCAGCGGTCCGCGAGCAGCCGCACGACGTTGGAGAGCAGCGCGACCGACTCCAGGACGTTGCGCGCCATCATCGGCAGCATCACGTTCAGCTCGAAGCTGCCCGCCGCGCCGCCCGTCGCGACGGCCGCGTCGTTCCCGATGACCTGCGCCGCGACCTGCAGCGTCGCCTCCGGCAGGACCGGGTTCACCTTCCCCGGCATGATCGACGAGCCGGGCTGCAGGTCGGGCAGCCGGATCTCGGCGAGCCCGGTGCGCGGCCCCGACCCCATCCAGCGCAGGTCGTTGGCGATCTTGGTGAGGCCGACCGCGATGGTCTTCAGCGCGCCGCTGGCCTCGACCAGGCCGTCCCGCGCGCCCTGCGCCTCGAAGTGGTCGCGCGCCTCGGTGAACGGCAGGCCGGTCGCGTCCGCGAGTTCGGCGATGACGCGCGCCGCGAAGCCGGGCGGGGTGTTGATGCCCGTCCCGACGGCCGTGCCGCCGAGCGGCAGCTCCGCGAGCCGGGGCAGGACGGCCTCCAGCCGCTCCACGCCGTACCGGACCTGCGCGGCGTACCCGCCGAACTCCTGGCCGAGCGTGACGGGCGTGGCGTCCATCAGATGCGTGCGGCCCGCCTTGACGACGTCGGCGAACTCCGCCGCCTTGCGCACCAGCGCGGCCTCCAGGTGCCGCAGCGCCGGGATCAGGTCGTGGACGACGGCCGTGGTCGCCGCGATGTGGATGGACGACGGGAACACGTCGTTGGACGACTGGGACGCGTTGACGTCGTCGTTGGGGTGGACGGGCCGCCCCACCCGCTCCTGCGCGAGCGTCGCGATGACCTCGTTGGCGTTCATGTTGGACGAGGTGCCCGACCCGGTCTGGAACACGTCGATCGGGAACTGGTCGTCCCAGCGGTTCTCCGCGACCTCCAGCGCGGCGGCGGCGACGGCCTCCGCGACGCTCGGCTCCAGCACGCCGAGCCCGGCGTTGACCTTCGCGGCGGCGGCCTTGATCCGGCCGAGCGCGGCGATGTGCGCCGACTCCAGCCCGCGCCCGGAGATCGGGAAGTTCTCCACCGCCCGCTGGGTCTGGGCGCGCCACTTCGTGGCGGCGGGAACCCGGACCTCCCCCATCGAATCGTGCTCGACCCGGTACTCCCCGGACTCGGACATGACGCCTGCACCTCCGGCTGATCGCGCGTTCTCCGCTGTTCGGTGCAGCGAAGACCCGTCCCCGACCATTCCCCGGCGGGCGCGGTTCATTGATCACACCGTGCCCGGAACACCGTGCTCCCAACACCGGGCTCGCACCACGGGCTCGCACCACGGGCTCGCACCACGGGCTCGCACCACGGGCTCGCACCACGGGCTCGCACCACCGGCCGCGTCAGTCCTTGGTGTCGGCCCGGACGGTGTAGTTGCGGCGTTCGCCGGGGGAGCCGAGGGGCTTCTTCGCGCCGTTCACCCAGACCTCGCAGGCCGACGCGTCGTACACGACGGCGTTGAGCCGGGGCTGGTCGTAGCGCCGCGCGCTGCCGACCGCGACCGTCTCGTTGTTGGCCAGGACGGTCAGCGTGTCGCCGGGGACCGCGACGAAGATCCGGCAGCCCGCCGTCCGGCCCCGGATCATGAGCGTGCCCGTCCCGTCGGCGGGCGCGGACGCGGGCGCGGCGGTCGGCGGCGTCTTGGGGTCAGGCTCGCCGGAGTCGCGCATCATCCCGATCGCGAGCGCCGTCGCCCCGATTCCGCAGGACGCGACGACGCCGCCGACGAGCGCGACGACGGCGGCCATCCGCAGCCGGGGCGCGCGCGTCCGGCGCGCCGAGCGCGGCCCGGTCAGGGCGCGTTCCAGCCGGTCGACGGCGCGGGCGTGGGTGAGCCGCCGCGTCGGGTGCTTCTCCAGCAGCCCGGTGATGACGGGGGCGAGCGCCCCGGCCCGGCGCGGTGTCGGCGGCGGCTCGTTGGCCAGGGCGCTGAGCGTCGCCATGACGTTGTCGCGTTCGAACGGCGGCTTGCCCTCCACCGCCGCGTACAGCGTCGCGCCGAGGGACCACAGGTCCGAGCGCGGCGTGGCCTTGTCCCCGGCCGCGACCTCCGGCGCGACGTAGGCGGGGGAGCCCATGAAGTGCCCGGTCTTGGTGAGGCTGGCCGAGCCGGAGGAGAACGCGAGCCCGAAGTCGGTGAGGACGACGCGGTCCCCGTCGAGCAGCACGTTGCTGGGCTTGAGGTCGCGGTGGACGATCCCGGCCCGGTGCGCCACCGCGAGCGCGTCGAGCAGGCGGCGGCCGATGTACCCGACCTGGTCGGGCGGGAGCGGGCCGTCGCGGTCGATGAGCTGTTCCAGACTGGGCGCCTCGATCAGCTCCATGACGATCCACGGCCGGCCCTGCTCGATGACCACGTCGTACACCTCGACGATCGAGGTGGAGCGGAGCTGGGCGGGGGCCCGGGCCTCACGGAGCGTCCGGCGGTAGAAGACGACCCGGTCGTTCTCGGAGAGGTCGGCGGGCAGCTTGAGCTCCTTGATCGCCACCGCGCGATCGAGGAGGTCGTCATGGCCGCGCCAGACGGTGCCGTTGGCACCCTGGCCGATTTCCGAGACCAGCCGGTAGCGCGTCGCGAGCACGAGGCGCTCAGACTGAGACATGGGGGAAAGATACCGGAGTGGCCGCGCGGTCATTGGGGAGACCGCGCGACCAACCCGCTTTTCGGGCCGATACTGTGACCTCCCCGCGGGCGCGGGCGCGCGGCGGCGTGAAAGTTCCGCCGACGGGGCGTGTCCGGGGGGTGGACTCTTTGTCACCCGGGCGCAGGTGGGGGACGGGTTCCGGGGCGATGTCCGTAACTGCGCGCGGGGCCGGTCCGAAGCGCGCGCGCTGTCCGAAATGTTGTGGATTGTCCGTTCGGTGGGCGGATCGAAGATGATCAACGGCGCGGCGAACGGCTCCTTTTCCGGATGATCAAAGAGCGGGCGTCCCGCGCGGGACGCCCGCCCCCATTCAGCGGCGGCCGATGCTCAGCACCGGGCCCGTCGTGTCGGCGAAGAAGTCGTCGCCCTTGTCGTCCACCACGACGAACGCCGGGAAGTCCTCGACCTCGATCTTCCAGACCGCCTCCATGCCCAGCTCCGGGTACTCCAGGACCTCGACCTTCTTGATGCAGTCCTGCGCGAGCCGCGCCGCCGGGCCGCCGATCGAGCCCAGGTAGAAGCCGCCGTGCGCCTTGCACGCGTCCGTGACCTGCTGCGACCGGTTGCCCTTGGCCAGCATCACCAGCGAGCCGCCCGCCGCCTGGAACTGCTCGACGTAGGAGTCCATCCGGCCCGCCGTCGTCGGCCCGAACGAGCCCGACGCGTAGCCCTCCGGCGTCTTGGCCGGGCCCGCGTAGTAGACCGCGTGGTCGCGCAGGTACTGCGGCATCGGCTCGCCCGCGTCCAGCCGCTCCTTGATCTTGGCGTGCGCGATGTCGCGCGCGACGACGAGCGGGCCGGTCAGCGACAGCCGCGTCTTCACCGGGTAGCGGGTCAGCTCGGCGCGGATCTCGTCCATCGGCCGGTTGAGGTCGATCCGGACGACGTCGCCGTCCAGGTGCTCGTCGGTGGTGTCGGGCAGGAAGCGCGCCGGGTCGGTCTCCAGCTTCTCCAGGAACACGCCCTCGGCCGTGATCTTGGCGACGGCCTGCCGGTCCGCGCTGCACGACACCGCGATGGCCACCGGGCACGACGCGCCGTGCCGGGGGAGCCGGATGACGCGCACGTCGTGGCAGAAGTACTTGCCGCCGAACTGCGCGCCGATGCCGAGCCGCTGCGTCAGCTCGAAGACCTGCGCCTCCAACTCGGTGTCGCGGAAGCCGTGGCCCAGCGGGGAGCCCGCGTCCGGCATCGTGTCGAGGTAGTGCGCGGACGCGTACTTGGCCGTCTTCAGCGCGAACTCCGCCGACGTGCCGCCCACCACGATCGCCAGGTGGTACGGCGGGCACGCGGCCGTCCCCAGGCTGCGGATCTTCTCCTCCAGGAAAGTGAGCATCCGCTTGGGGTTCAGGACGGCCTTGGTCTCCTGGTACAGGAACGACTTGTTCGCGCTGCCGCCGCCCTTGGCCATGAAGAGGAACTTGTACGCGTCGCCGGGCGTGGCGTACAGCTCGATCTGCGCGGGGAGGTTGTTGCCGGTGTTCTTCTCGTCCCACATCGTCACCGGCGCCATCTGCGAGTAGCGCAGGTTCAGCCTGGTGTACGCGTCGTAGACCCCGCGCGAGATGTGCTCCTCGTCGCGGCCGTCGGTGAGGACGTGCTGGCCGCGCTTGCCCATGACGATCGCCGTACCGGTGTCCTGGCACATCGGCAGGACGCCGCCGGACGCGATGCCCGCGTTCTTCAGCAGGTCCAGCGCGACGAACCGGTCGTTCGGGCTGGCCTCCGGGTCGTCGAGGATCTTGCGGAGCTGCGCCAGGTGCGCCGGGCGCAGCAGGTGCGCGATGTCGCGCATGGCGGTCTCGGTGAGCAGCCGCAGCGCCTCCGGCTCGACCTGGAGGAACGTCCGCCCGTTCGCCTCGAACGTGGACACTCCGTCGCTGGTGAGCAGCCGGTATTCGGTCTCGTCCGGGCCGAGGGGCAGCAGGTCGGTGTAGGAGAACTCAGGCATCGTGATCCTCGCGCGTTCCGATGGGGGCCGCCCTACAGGTTACGACTCCGGCCCGCGCCTCCGGCCGTCCGGGGCGAACGGCGACGCCCGCGACGACGCCCGCCGCGACCAGTGCGGACCCGGCGAGCGCGGCCGGGCCGGGCGTCCCGAGACCGCACACGACCGTCGTCGCGACCGCGCTCACCGGCAGGACGCCGGTGAACAGCCCGGCGCGGTCCGCGCCGATCCGCGCGACCGCGCCGTACCAGAGCACGAACGCGACCGTCGTGATGACGACGGCGAGGAACAGCAGGCCCGCCAGCTCTTCCGCGGACGGGACGCGCACGACGCCCGTCCCGTCCACCGCGACGCCCGCCGCGAGCAGCATCGGCGCGGCGAGCGCCGCCGTGTACGCCGACACGCGCAGCGGCCCGAGCCGGGGGAGCAGCGGGACGGCCAGCAGCGAGAAGCACACCTCCCCGGCCAGCGCGCCCGCCGAGAACGCGAGGCCGCGCGCGGTCGCGTCCCCGAACCCGGTCGCCAGCGCGGCGCCCGCCGCGACGGCGACCGCGCCCGCCACGACGGCCGGGGCGGGCCGGGCGCGGCGTGCGAGCAGCGGCGCGGCGACCGCGAGGACGACCGGGGACGCCCCGATGACCGTCCCCGTCGTCGCCGGGCTCGTGTCGCGCACGGCGGCCAGCACGCACAGGTTGAACCCGGCGAGCCCCGTCGCGGCGAGCGCGGCGAGGAGCACCAGGTCCCGCGCCCGCAACCGGACGGGCGGCGCTCCGGCGCGGCGGACGAGCAGGCCCAGCAGCGCGGCGGCCGCCGCGTACCGCACGGCCTGCCCGCCGAGCGCCGGATAGCCCTCGATCGTCTTGGAGACGGCCGGGAGCATTCCCACCAGCGCCATCCCGAGCGCGGCCCCCAGCATCGCGCGGGGGATTCCGGCGGAGACGGGCGGACTGTCGGAGATCGTCATGTCATGGGACGCTAAGCGCGCCCTGGACCACCGAACAGGGCCAATCCGACCCCCGTTCACCGGACCAATGACCGATCTGCACCTCGCGCTGGACCGCGCGGCGGGCGGGCTGTCCGCCCAGGTGGCCGCCGGGCTGCGCGCGGGCGCGCGCGCCGGGCGGCTCCCCGCCGGGACGCGGCTGCCGTCGAGCCGGGCGCTCGCGCGCGACCTCGGCGTCTCGCGCGGCGTCGTCGTGGCCGCCTACGAGCAGTTGCTGGCGGAGGGGTTCCTGGTCGCGCGGCGCGGGGACGGCACGCGGATCGCGGCGCTCGTCCGGCCCGACGCGCCGCGTCCGGCCGCCGACGTTCCGGCCGCCGCGCCCGCCGCCGTCGCCGATCTGCGGCCCGGTCAGCCGGACCTCGCCGCGTTCCCGCGCGCCCGGTGGCTGGCCGCGCTGCGGGCCGCCCTGCGCGACACCCCGCACGACGAGCTGCTGGCCTACCCCGACCCGGCGGGCGACCCCGCCCTGCGCGCCGAACTCGCCGGATACCTCGGACGCGTCCGCGCGGCCGCCGCGACCGCCGACCGGATCACCGTGACGGGCGGCGTCGCGCACGGGCTGTCGGCGGTCGCGCGGCTGCTCGCGGCGGACGGGCGGCGGGCGCTGGCCGTCGAGGACCCGACGAGCGAGCGGCAGCTCCCGCTGCTGCGCGCGGCCGGGGCGGAGCCCGTCCCGGTGCCGGTGGACGGCGAGGGCCTGGACGTCGCCGCGCTCGCCGCCACCGGTGCGCGCGCCGTGCTCGTCACGCCCGCGCACCAGTACCCGACCGGGGTCGTGCTGTCGCCCGCCCGCCGCGCGGCGCTCCTCGCGTGGGCGCGCGACACCGGTGGCATCGTCGTCGAGGACGACTACGACGCCGAGTTCCGCTACGACCGCGACCCGGTCGGCTGCCTCCAGGGCGTCGACCCCGAGCGGGTCGTGCTGCTCGGCTCGGTGAGCAAGGCGCTCGCGCCCGCGCTGCGGCTCGGCTGGGCCGTCGCGCCGCCCGCGCTGTCGGCGGCGCTGCGCGCCCACCGCGCGCTGACCGACCTCGGCGGCCCGGTGCCCGAGCAGCGCGCGCTGGCGCGGTTCCTGGCGGACGGCGGCCACGACCGGCACCTGCGGACGATGCGCCGCCGCTACCGGGAGCGCCGGGACGCGCTCGCCGCCGCGCTGCGCGTCCGGCTGCCGGGCGCGGTCGTGCGCGGCGTCTCGGCGGGCCTGCACCTGTACGTGGAGCTTCCGGCGGGCTGCGACGAGGACGCGGTCGTCGCCGCGGCCGCCGCCGACGGCGTCCTGGTGACCGGCGCGCGCGCCACCTGGTCGGCGGCGCGCGCCGCCGCCGCGCCGCCCGCGCTGATCCTCGGTTACGGCCGGACCGCAACGGCGCGTCTGGACCGGTCCGTAGAAGTCCTCGCGCGGGCGGTTACCCCAAGTGCGCGCGGGTAGAAGCCCGGTCCGAAGCGATGCGAGGGATGCGGGAGGACCGATGAGTCTGGACGAGGCCGCGCGACAGCTCAAGATGGCGGCCCACGACGCCCAGGTGTCGTTCGACTGCGTGGGTCTCGGCGACCTGGCCCGCGCGCAGGAGCACGCCGTGACCCTGCGCGCCGCCGCCGACGCGGCCTTGACCGCGCTCGGCCGCGCCCTGGAGGACCTCTCCCCCCAGGAAGCCCGCTCCGCGGGCGAAGACGCCGTAACGGCCCTGGCCGAGGACGGGTAGGCGTGGGGGGCGACGCCCCCGCGGCCGCTCGCGAGCGGCCGGGCGCTGTCTTGTTGGGTCCGCGCGGCTTACGCGATGGGGCGTTCTGAGACCGGAGGCTGCACCGCGGGCTTGGTCTCCGCGGGCTCGAAGCCCTTGGCCAGCGCGATGATGACCAGGGTCAGGACCGCCGGGACCGCGTAGGACGCCTGGTAGCTGGCCAACGGCTGGACGATCAGGACGACGATCGCGCCGAACACGAACCCCACGTAGTTGAAGATGTTGACGCGGGCGACGGCGACGCCGAGGCCGGACGGGTCGGCCTTGCCCGCCGCCGAGAACGAGATCGGCGCGACGACGCACAGCCCGAGCCCGGTGATGGCGAACCCGGCGATGGCCATCGCCGGGTTCTGCGCGACCACGACGAGGATCAGCCCGACCGCGCCCGCGACCGTCCCGGCGCGCACGACGCGCGTCGCGCCGAAGCGCCGCACGGCGAAGTCCGCGACGGCCCGGCTGGCGACCATCGCGACCTGGTAGGCGGCGAGCCCGAGCGGCGCGACGTCCTTGGCGTGCAGGTCGTTGTCGAAGAACAGCGACCCGAAGTTCGAGAGCATCGAGTCGGCGAGGTAGAAGCACGCCATCGCGATGCCGATGATCAGGACGGGCCGCCACGGGACGAGCTTGGCCGCCGCCTTCAGTTCCTCCCCGGCGGGCAGCGTGACCTCCTCGGCCTTGGTCGCCAGGCGCGGCCCGGTGGTCAGCGACACCGCGATCCCGAGGACGGCGGGGATCGCGAACCCGACCGCCAGCGACGTCGAGAGGTGGTCGGGGTAGATGTAGCTGTTGGACACCCACGCCCACACCGCGCCGAGTCCGGCCGCCGCGCTCCACAGCGCGTGGAAGCCGGTGAGGATGCTGACGCCGTAGGCGCGTTCGGCGGTGACGGCCTGCGCGTTCATGGACGCGTCCACGGCCCCGACGAACAGCCCGAACAGCGCCACCGCCGCGTACAGCGCGAGGTTGTTGCTCCCGGTGAGCCCGACCGCGAGGATCGACAGGCACACCAGCGGCTGGGAGACGCGCAGGACGGGCCCGCTGCCGAACCGCCCCATGAGCGGCGCGGCGACGGCGCTGCCGACGCCCGCGATGATCGGCACGCAGAGGACGACGATGTTGATCTGGTCGTCGGTCATCCCGTGGGCGTCGCGGATCTGGTTGACGCGGCTCACCAGGGCGGCGAAGCACAGGCCCTGGACGGCGAAGGCGGCATATCCGGCGGCGCGGGCCTGCCGGGTGCGCGCGGTGATCCCGCTGCCCGTCATGGCGTCCTTCTTTCAGCAACATGAATAATTTTCATGTGAGCGTAGGGTTCGCGGTACGGGCCGGTCAATGATGCCGCACGACCCTATTCACCCCAAACCGTATGGTCGCGGCCACGGGAAGCGGGGTGGGGAAAGCGCCGCGCGCTGGCTACTGTGGGGCGCGTGGACACGTCCAGCCCCCGCGGCGCCGGGGAACCGGTGCGGCGCGTCAGCGAGCTGCGCGCCTCCGACGCCGACCGGGAGCGCGTCGTCG
The DNA here is from genome assembly GCF_000381885.1 of Actinomadura atramentaria DSM 43919. GTDB lineage: Bacteria > Actinomycetota > Actinomycetes > Streptosporangiales > Streptosporangiaceae > Spirillospora > Spirillospora atramentaria. Next base: position 507,803 of record NZ_KB907208.1, read on the forward strand.
CGCTGCTCGGGGAGGCCCTCGGCGACGGCCGCATCACCCTCGACGAGCACGCCGAGCGGACCGAGCGCGCGTACGCGGCGCGCACCCTCGGCGAGCTGACCGGCCTCACCGGCGACCTCGGGCCCAGCGAGGCGCAGCCGATCATCGTGGACGACAAGCCCGTCTCGGTCGCGTTCGGACGCGTCCGGCGGGAGGGGCGCTGGGTCGTCCCGGTGAAACTGCCGCTGTTCGCGCTGTTCGGCACGGTCGAGCTGGACCTGCGCGACGCCGTGCTCCAGCGGCGGCACATCGTGGTGGACGCGCTCGTCCTCGGCGGCCGGGTCCGGCTGCTCGTGCCGGACGGCGTCCGCGTCCGCGTCACCGGCCGCACCGTCCTGGCGACGCGCGAACTGCGGCACCGGCCCGTCGAGGGCGGCCCCACCGTGGAGATCGTCGGGACGCTGCTGTTCGGCTCGGTGAGCGCCCGCGCGCCCAAGCGGACGCTCCGCGACCGCGTCCGCGGCCGCCTCCCCGGGAACCGGCGGGACCGGGACCGCTGACGCGCGCCCCCGGCCCCGCCGCCGGTCACACCGCCGCGTCGAAGTTGATCGCGCTGTAGGCGCGCAGCTTCTCCAACTGGTGCTCGCTGGTGATCGACCGGATCGTCCCGCTGCGCGACCGCATGACGAGCGAGTGCGTCGTCGCGACGCCCTTGCCGTAGCGGACGCCGTCCACCAGCTCGCCGTCGGTGATGCCCGTCGCTGCGAAGAACGCGTCCTCGGAGGTGACGAGGTCGTCGGTGGTCAGGACGCGGCCGAGGTCGTGCCCCGCTTCCACGGCCTTGCGGCGCTCGGCGTCGTCCTGCGGCCAGAGCCGGCCCTGGATCACACCGCCCAGCGCCTTGATCGCGCACGCCGCGATGATGCCCTCGGGGGTGCCGCCGATGCCGAGCAGCAGGTCCACGCCCGTCCCGGCGCGGGCCGCCATGATCGCGCCGGCGACGTCGCCGTCCAGGATGAACTTGATCCGCGCGCCCGCCTCGCGGACCTCCTTGACGATGCCCTCGTGGCGCGGCCGGTCCAGGATGACGACGGTCACGTCCTCGACCGACGAGCCCTTGGCGCGCGCGACGGCGCGGATGTTGTCGCCGATCGGGCGCTCGATGTCCACGGCGTCGCGGGCCTCCGGGCCGGTGACCAGCTTCTCCATGTAGAAGACCGCCGAGGGGTCGTACATCGAACCGCGGGGGGCCACCGCGAGCACGGCGATGGCGTTGTTCATGCCGAGGGCCGTCAGCCGGGTGCCGTCCACCGGGTCGACGGCCACGTCGCACTCGGCGCCGGTGCCGTCCCCGACGTGCTCGCCGTTGAACAGCATCGGGGCGTTGTCCTTCTCGCCCTCGCCGATGACGACGACGCCCTGCATCGACACGGTGTTGATCAGTTGCCGCATCGCGTTCACGGCGGCGCCGTCGGCGCCGTTCTTGTCGCCCCGGCCGACCCAGCGCGCGGCGGCCATCGCCGCGGCCTCGGTCACCCGGACGAGTTCGAGCGCCAGGTTGCGGTCGGGCGCGGAGGGCTCGGTGGTCAGCGGCGAGGACACGGTCGTTTCGTCGGACATGACGTGGCAGCCCTTTCGGTCGGTGTGACTCGAATTCTCCGTAATGTCCGGCCTGGCTCACAAATTGGACCAGACCAGAGACACCGCGTGACCGCCACCGGTAGGGCGCGAAAGTCCCGGCGGCGGGTACAGGGCGGGTACAGGGATCGTTTCCCCCGGAGCGAGGGCGTAATCTCAGCACTCATGAGCAGCGACATCGACGTGCCGTCCGGCGGAGTGGACGCGGCCGCCCCCGCGCCGCGCACCTCCGACCGCGGGGCCGCCACCCGCACGGCCCTGCTGAACGCCGCGCGGGACGTCTTCTGTGAGTCCGGGTTCGCGCAGGCCGCCGTCACCGACATCGTCGCCCGCGCGGGCGCCAGCGTCGGCAGCCTGTACCACCACTTCAACGGCAAGGCCGACCTGTACCTCACGCTGTTCGACGAGTTCCAGGCCCGCCAGCAGGAGCGCACCCGCGAGGCCATCACCGCCGTCCGGGACGCGGGCGAGGCCGACCCGATGCGGCAGTTCATCGCGGGCGCGGGCGCCTACCTCGACGGCTGCCTCGCCGAACGCGCCGTCGCGCGGCTGTTCATCTCCGGCGACGGCCCGCCCGGCTTCGACCGCGTCATGCGCCAGCGCCTCAACCGCTGGGCGCGGCGCAACGCGGCGCTGTTCCACACCGCGGACGGCGGCGTGGACGAGGCCCTCGTCATCGTCCTGACCGGCGCGATGGCGGGCGCGGTCTCCGAGGTCGCGCAGGGCGACGACGAGCGCGAGTCCCGGCGGCTCGCCGACGCGATCATGGACATCGTCGGCACGATCCGGAACCCGCGTACCGAGCAGCGCTGACCGTGCGCGATGCTGGAGGGGTGAGCGACACGACGCAGACGCCCGCCCCCGAGAGCCCCGCCGCGCCGCGGTCGGCCGCCGGCCGGCCCGTGGTGGAGGTCAGCCCGGGTGTCCACAAGCGGCTGACGACCGGGCTCGGCGGGTTCACGATCGCGCTGGCCGCCTGCTTCGCGCTCGTCGCGGTGATCTACTTCATCACCCCGCGCGGCGACAAGGAGGTGCTGCCGACCGTCGACTACGCGGGGCACCTGCTCGCCATGCGGTCCGGCGCGCCCTACACGCCGCAGGCCCCCGAGGGGCTGCCCGCGCGGTGGCGGCCGACGAGCTCGCGCGTCAACGGGCTCGGCTCGTCCGGTCAGCCGGTCGCCTGGCACCTCGGCTTCGTCACGCCCTCGGACGAGTACGCGGCGCTGGAGCAGAGCGACGAGAAGCCCGCCGCGTACATCCCGCGGATGACCAACAGCAAGAACCCCACGGGCACGCGGGAGATCGCGGGCGCGACCTGGCAGACGTACTACCGCAAGGACAAGAAGGCGTACTCGCTGGCCCGGACGCTGCCCGGCGGCCCGACCGTCGTCGTGACCGGCACCGCGGGCTACGACGAGCTGGCGGTCCTCGTCACCGCCCTGCGCCCCCAGCCCAAGCCTTAGAACGGCGCGGCCGCGTCGCCCTCCGGCTTGGTCGCGGCGGCGAGGCGGGCGCGCGCGCCCTCCAGCCACTCCTCGCAGACCTCCGCCAGCTTCTCGCCGCGCTCCCACAGCGCCAGCGACTCCTCCAGCGTCAGGCCGCCCGCCTCCAGCTTCCGGACGACGTCGGTGAGCTGGTCGCGGGCTTGCTCGTAGGTCAGTTTCTCGTCGGCCACGCGGTCCACCCTAGGGGGCGTCGGTGACGGTCGCGGCGACGCGCCCGTCCGCGAGGCGGAGCAGCACCCCGTCCCCGGCGGCGACGTCGGCCGTCGAGCGGACGATGCCGTCGCCCTCGCCCGCCTCGGCGCGCTGGACGATCGCGTAGCCGCGCGCCAGCGTCGCGGCGGGGGACAGCGCGACCAGCCGCGCCCGCGTGTGCGCCAGCTCGTCGCCCGCCCGGTGCAGCGCGCCGGTCAGGCAGCGGCGCGTCCGGTCGCGGAGCGCGGCGACGCCCTCGGCCTGCCGCTCGATCTCGCGGACCGGGTCCGCGAGGGCGGGCCGCGTCCGCATGCCGCGCAGCCAGGCCGTCTCGCGTTCGAGGCCGCCCGCGAGGACGCGGCGGCCCCGGTCGCGGAGCTGGCGGACGTACTCCAGTTGCTCGCGCACGTCCGGCACGACGCGCTTGGCGGCGTCGGTCGGCGTGGAGGCGCGCACGTCCGCGACGAGGTCGAGCAGCGGGCTGTCCTGCTCGTGCCCGATCGCGCTGACGACCGGCGTCCGCGCCGCCGACACCGCGCGGACCAGGGCCTCGTCGGAGAACGGCAGCAGGTCCTCCATCGACCCGCCGCCGCGCGCGATGACGATCACCTCGACGGCGGGGTCGGCGTCCAGCTCGCGCAGCGCGCCGAGCACCTCCCGGACGGCGTGCGCGCCCTGGACGGCCGTGTTCCGCACGGTGAACGCCACGGCGGGCCAGCGCCGCCGCGCGTTGCGCAGGACGTCGTGCTCGGCGTCGGAGTCGCGCCCGCAGATCAGCCCGACCGTGCCCGGCAGGAACGGCAGCGCCCGCTTGCGCTCGGGCCGGAACAGCCCCTCGGCGGCGAGCACCTGCTTGAGCTGTTCGAGCCGGGCCAGCAGCTCGCCGACGCCGACCGGGCGGACCTCGATCGCACTGAGCGAGAACGTGCCCCGGTTGATCCAGAAGTCCGGTTTGGCGTGGACGACGACGCGCGCCCCGTCGGTGACGGCCGGTCCGGCGGCCTGGAACACCGCGCGCGGCCCGACGAGCCGGACGGACATGTTCGCCACCGGGTCGCGCAGCGTCACGTAGACCGTGGCGCCGCGCGCGTTGAGCTCGGTGATCTGGCCCTCGACCCAGATGCGGCCGAGCCGTCCGATCCAGCCGCCGACCGCCTGGAGCACGGTCCGCACGGGCACCGGCGACTCGGCCGAGGTCTCCATCCCCATGCGTTCACCCTAGGGTCTCGAACGCGACGGGCTCGCGGTCCGCGGCCGGGACGCCGCCGACGCCCGCGTCGTCGCCGTCGAGCTGACCGGACCCGGCCGGACCGCGCTGCGCGCCGCCCGCGAACGCCGCGTCGCCGTCCTCGCCGAGCGCATCGCCGCGCTCGACGCCCCGCAGCGCGCCGCCCTCGCGGCCGTCCTCCCCGCGCTGGACCGCGTGGACGTCGATCACGTGTACGCCGACGCGCCGGTTCTCGAGCGGGTCTGGTCCGGAACGCGTGAACGGCCGCCGGCCCTCTCGGGGCGGCGGCCGTCGCGCGTTCCGGACCTGTTGATGTGCCCTCGGCGTGGGGCAGGTTGGCCCGGGGCCGGGTCAGCCCTGGCCGTTGAGCTTGATGATCCGGTTCTCGTACATGCGGATCACGTCGGGGCGGGCCGCGTGGGTGCTCTCGTACTCGCGCAGCAGCTTCACCTGGTCGGCGGACAGGCCGCGGAGGCGGGCGCGGAGCTGCGGGATCGTCGCCGCGTCGTAGTCGGGGACGGGCAGGTCCGCCGGGGTGATGCCGGGCGCGGGCTTCGCCGGGGCCTCGGCCTGCGGGGACGGGCTCGGCGTCGGGTCCGGCGCGGGCTTGGGCGTCGGCTCCGGCTCGGGCACCGGCGCGGGAGCGGGCTTGGCCACCGGCTTGCCCACGGAGATCTCGCGCTCCTCCGCGCGCGGGCGCGGCGCGGGGCGGGACGCCGGACGCGGCGCGGTCCGGCGGGGCGTCGGGCGCGGCGCGGGCTCGGTCTCCTCCGCGCCGCCGCGCACCCGCTCGACGACCTGCTCCACGACCTTCTCCGCCGTGTGCTGCACGTCCCCGCGGAGCCGCCCGAGGACCGGCCGCACGCCGCCGCCCTCGGTGATCTCCTTGTAGTCCTTGGTGATCCGGTCGCTCAGCAGCAGGGCTCGGCCGACGCCGAACATCGCGAGCCGGACGGCGTGCAGCGGCAGGTCGCGGATCTGCTCGCCCACCGTGTCCTGCACCTGCTGCTTGAGTCGGCGCGGCGATTTCGTCATCGTCTTCCCCTCCCGCCGTCCGGAAGGCACCGGACCGCAACGCGCGTGTGGGCCGTCTGTCCGTCCTCACTCTGCCCCATAGGTGGGAGCCCGGTCACCCCGGGCATACGGCTTTCTGTCCGAAGGGCGCGTGCCGTGGGTCACACCAGCGGGCTTCACCTCAGCTTCCGGGCTTTCCCGGTCGGCCGCGCGGGGCCCGGACATCGCCTCGTACGATGGGGTCATGACCTCCACGACCTCGCGCCGTGTCCTGCTCGCCAAGCCGCGCGGCTACTGCGCCGGCGTCGACCGCGCCGTCCAGACGGTCGAGATCGCGCTGGAGCAGTACGGGGCGCCGATCTACGTGCGCAAGCAGATCGTCCACAACGTCCACGTGGTGAAGACGCTGGAGGAGAAGGGGGCGATCTTCGTCGACGAGACCGAGGAGGTCCCCGAGGGCGCGATCGTCGTCTTCTCGGCGCACGGCGTGGCCCCGTCCGTCCACCAGGAGGCCGCCGGGCTGAGCCTGCGGACGATCGACGCCACGTGCCCGCTCGTCACCAAGGTCCACAAGGAGGCCGTCCGGTTCGCCCGCGACGACTTCGACATCCTGCTCATCGGGCACGAGGGGCACGAGGAGGTCATCGGGACGACCGGCGAGGCGCCCGACCACATCCACCTGGTCGACGGCCCCGACGACGTCGCGAACGTGCAGGTCCGCGACCCCGACAAGGTCGCCTGGCTGTCGCAGACCACGCTGTCGGTCAGCGAGACCGTCGCGACCGTCGAGAAGCTGCGCGAGCGGTTCCCGAACCTGCTCGACCCGCCGTCCGACGACATCTGCTACGCCACGCAGAACCGGCAGACGGCCGTGAAGGAGATGGCGGCGGGCGCGGAGCTGGTCATCGTGGTCGGGTCGCGGAACTCGTCCAACTCGGTGCGGCTGGTCGAGGTCGCCAAGGAGCACGGCGCGGACGACGCCCACCTGGTGGACTACGCCGACGAGATCGACCCGGCCTGGCTGGCGGGCGTGACCACGGTCGGCGTCACCAGCGGCGCGTCGGTGCCGGACGAGCTGGTCCACGGCGTCCTCGCCTGGCTCGCCGAGCGCGGCTACGGCGACGTCCAGGAGGTCGAGCCGGTCGAGGAGCACATGCGCTTCTCGCTCCCGAAGGAACTCCGCCGCGACCTCCGCGCCGAACCGGGCGCCCAGCTCCCGATCACCCCGGTCGGCTGACCAGAGCCGAGAACGCCCCGGCAACAGCGCACGTGAGCCACGGCGTGACAGCGTGCCCGAGCCACAGCGCGAGTGCGTTAACTGCCGCCGGGGGCGATGCCGAAGGCGAGCCCCTGGCGGCAGATCGCGGAGCGATGCCGCGCTCGCACCAGGCGCGGTCGAGGTGCGAGCCGCCAGGCGAGTATCTCGGGCCGTGACTGAATGAACTCAGTCCACGTCGGCGTGGTGGGCCGGGGGTTCGCGGCGGCGGGAGTCGTCCCAGCGGACCGGGTCGGCGTTCTCCTCCTCGTGGAAGAGGCGCAGGCCCGCCAGGCGGCCGCGCAGGTCGCGGACCTGGGCGAGCATGCCGCGCGGCGCGGTGACGACGACGACCAGGACCGTCCCGGCGAACAGCCACGGCGCGGTCCCGGCGAGGGCGGTGAGCAGGCCCAGCGCGATCGACCGGACGGGCGACTGCTCGCCCGCGTTCACCACGATCACGGCCGCGAGCGTCGCGGCGAAGAACACCAGCGGCGGGCTGACGGCCAGCGTCAGCAGGTCCGCCGGGCGGGTGAGCAGGGCCGCCGCGGCGCAGCCGAGCAGGAACGCCAGGCCCGCGAGCACGCCGGTGCCCGTCCAGTGCGCGGCGAGCGCGCCGGCGAGCGCGGCGGCGAAGAGCACGACGATGCCGCCGCGCCCGGTCAGCGCGGCGGGGTTGCGGCCCGCGGGGCGCGGGCGGGGTTCGCGCACGCGTCCTCCCGGGGGCCGTCCGGTGCCGTCCGGCGAGCGGTCCGCCGTTGCCGTCATCGCTGGTTCTCCCGCCGTTCGCCGTGTCCGGGAATGGGCCGGGCGGCGGGGGCCGCCGGGCCGGGGTCGGCCGCGCCGCGCGGGCGGGCCACCGGTCCGCCGTCCGTGCGGGGATCGTACCCGTCGTCGGCGGGGCGGCCGGGGACGGCGGTCAGCTCGGCGGCCGACAGGGCGCGGGGGGCGTCCGCGACGGGCTCGGGCGCGTCCAGCGGACCGTCGACGACGCCGAGGTCGCGCAGCTTGCGGGCGCTGACGAGCACGCGCGACTCCAGCGACCCGACCGTCCGGTTGTAGGACGAGATCGCGTTGGTGAGGCCGCGGCCCAGCTCGTCCAGGTGGCCGCCCATCGTGCCCAGCCGCTCGTACAGTTCGCGGCCGAGGTCGAACACCGCGCGCGCGTTCTGCGACAGGGCCTCCTGCTGCCAGGCGTACGACGCGGTCCGCAGCATCGTGATCAGCGTGGTCGGCGTCGCGATGTGGACGCGGCGGCGCAGCGCGTGCTCCAGCAGGTCGGGGTCGCGGTCGAGCGCGGGGGCGAGGAACGCCTCGCCGGGGATGAACAGCACGACGAACTCCGGGGTCGGGCTGAACGCGCGCCAGTACGTCTTGGCGGCGAGCCGGTCGACGTGCTCGCGCAGGTGGCGGGCGTGCGCGTCGAGGCGGTCGCCCTCGGCGCGCTGGTCGTCGGCGGCGGCCGCGTCGAGGTAGGCGGCCAGCGAGACCTTGGCGTCCACGACGATGTTCTTGCCGCCCGCGAGCCGGACGACGAGGTCGGGGCGGACGGTCCCGTCCGGCGTGGCGACGCCGGCCTGCTCGTCGAAGTCGCAGTGGTGCGCCATCCCGGACAGTTCCACGACGCGCCGCAGTTGCAGCTCGCCCCACCGGCCGCGCGCCTCGGGCCGCTGCAGCGCCCGCACCAGCGTGCGGGTCTCGCCGCGCAGTTCCTCGGAGCTGCGCCGGACGAACTCGACCTGCTTGGCGAGCATCGCGTGCGACTCGCGGCGGCCCGTCTCGACCTCGCGCAACTGCTCCTCGACCTTGGCCAGCGTCTCGCGCAGCGGCGTGACCAGGTGCTCGACGGCCTCGCGGCGGCGGTCCAGCTCGCCCGCGGCCTCGACCCCGGCGGCGCGCAGCCGGGTGTCGGCGAGTTCGAGGAACCGCTGGTTGCTGGTGTCGAGGGCCTTGGCCGACAGCGCCTCGAAGCGCTCGGCCATGCGCTCCTCGGCGTAGGCGAGCTTCTCCTCGGCGGCGCGGGCGCGCGCGATGAGCGGTCCCTGACGGCCGGTGGCGACGGCGAAGCCGAGCGCCGTACCGAAGGCGGCCCCGACGAGAAGGGCGACGAACAGCCCGAGATCCATGCGTTCATCGTCGCAGCGGTCGCGTGTGCCGCCGGGCGCGACGCGCCGGATGCGAGGGACGCGGGTCATGAGACCCTGTGTCCAATAAAGCGTGATGTGCGGAGAACGGCAGGGAGTCTCCGCGCGGTTCCCCAGGAGGCGTCGATGGCCCTCTCCGCGTTCGAATCCACCCGGCTCCGGTTCGTGGCGACCACCCCGGCGCAGCGCCGCGTCGCCCGCGCGCTCGCCCTCGAACCCGGCCTGCCGCCGACCGGCAAGGCGCGGATCGCGGCGCGCGTCATCCGCGTCCTGCTGCGCAGCGCCTGGGAGTACGGGCCCGACGGCGAGGCCGGGATGCTGCTCATCCAGCGCGCCACCGCGCTCGCCGGGCGGTTCCAGGGCGTCCCGCGCGGCGTCCGGATCACGCCGGAGGACGCCGGGCCCGGCGGCACCGAGTGGGTGCGCGCGGGCGCGCCCGACGAGGGCAAGGTCGCGCTGTACCTGCACGGCGGCGGGTACTTCTTCGGCGGGCCCCGGCTGTACCGGCCGTTCGCGTGGCGGCTGTCGGCCGCGACGGCGCGGCCCGTCCTGATGCTGGACTACCGGCTCGCGCCGCGGCACACGCCCGCGGACGCGCTGGAGGACGCGATCGGCGCGTACGAGGCGCTGCTCGACCGGGGCTACGCCCCGTCCGACATCGTCGTCGGCGGCGACTCGGCGGGCGGCCACCTCGCGCTCGCCCTGCTGCTCGCCCTGAAGGAGCGCGAGCGCCCGCAGCCCGCCGCCGCGTTCCTGTTCTCGCCGTGGGCGGACCTGCTGTGCGAGGCGGACTCGCACTCGCTCAACGCCCGCACCGACGCCCTGATCCCCGCCGGGAAGCTCGCCTGGGCGGGCCGGTCCTACTGCGAGGCGCACGGCGGCGTCGAGGAGAGCCCGCTGCTCGCGCCGGGCCGCGCCGACCTGGCCGGGCTGCCGCCGCTGCTGTTCGTCGCCAGCAGCACCGAGATTCTGCGCGACGACGCCCGCGCCGCCGCCGAGCGCGCCCGCGCGTCCGGCGTCGAGGCCGTCTACCAGGAGTGGGACGGGCAGGTCCACGTGTTCCCCGTGTTCTCCGACTTCGTGCCGGAGGGCAAGGCCGTGTTCCGGCACGTCGCGGAGTTCCTGCGCGGAGCGGGGGCCTGACCCCCGTCCGGGGGCCCATAAACTGATTCGCCGTGAGCCTCTCCATCGGAATCGTCGGACTGCCCAACGTCGGCAAGTCCACGCTGTTCAACGCGCTGACCAAGAACGACGCGCTCGCCGCGAACTACCCCTTCGCGACGATCGAGCCCAACGTCGGCGTCGTCGGCGTGCCCGACCGCCGGCTGGACGGGCTGGCGGGGATCTTCGGCTCGCAGAAGATCATCCCGGCGACGATGGAGTTCGTGGACATCGCGGGCATCGTCAAGGGCGCGTCCGAGGGCCAGGGGCTCGGCAACAAGTTCCTGGCCAACATCCGGGAGACGGCGGCGATCTGCCAGGTCATCCGGGTGTTCGAGGACGCCGACGTCACGCACGTGGACGGCGAGGTCGCCCCGTCCCGCGACATCGAGACGATCAACACCGAGCTGATCCTGGCCGACCTCCAGACCATCGAGCGGGCCCTGCCGCGCCTGGAGAAGGAGGCGCGCACCAAGAAGGACAAGGAGCAGCTCGCCGTCGTGGACGCGGTCACGGCCGCGCGCAAGCTGCTGGACAGCGGCACGACGCTGTTCGCGGGCGCGGCGGACGCGGGCATCGACCTGGCGCTGCTGCGCGAGCTGCACCTGCTGACGGCCAAGCCGTTCCTCTACGTCTTCAACCTGGACGAGGAGGAGCTGGCCGACGAGGCGCTGCGCACCCGGCTGCGCGACCTCGTCCACCCGGCCGAGGCGATCTTCCTGGACGCCAAGATCGAGTCGGAGCTGATCGAGCTGCCCGACGACGAGGCGCTGGAGCTGCTGCAGGGCCTCGGGCAGGAGGAGTCGGGGCTGTCGCAGCTCGTCCGGATCGGGTTCGGCACGCTCGGGCTCCAGACGTACCTGACGGCCGGGCCGAAGGAGTCGCGCGCCTGGACGATCCGCAAGGGCGCGACGGCCCCGGAGGCGGCGGGCGTGATCCACACCGACTTCCAGCGCGGGTTCATCAAGGCCGAGATCGTGTCGTACGACGACCTGGTCGGGGCCGGGTCGATGGCCGCCGCCCGGACCGCCGGAAAGGTCCGGATGGAGGGCAAGGAGTACGTCATGCGCGACGGAGACGTCGTGGAATTCCGATTTAACGTCTGATTTGTCCGTTATTACGCCCGGTCGTGCGGTGATCACGGCCGGGCGTTCGGCGTTCCGGGGTTCCGGTGGGCCGGAATCCGCCGTGTGAGATGTCCGGTGTGTCCAGCGGCACGCCGTCGGGTGCGCCGGGCGCGGCGCGCCGCACCGATCGCCCGCGGACCGGTCCCGCGCTCCGTTCGGAGTTAGGGGAAGGACATCGTCACCGTTTGGATATCTCGCCTGTTCAGCACGGCGTCGAATGCGTTATCCACAACCGCGCGGCGGGGCTGTGCTTTGCCTCGATGCGCTGGAAGAATCGGCGGTCGTGGTTAGTCTGGCCCGAGATGGGTTCGGACGAACCGTTCCAAGCAGACCAGGCATCGAAGCGCGCCGGACGGGGCGAGGCGCGGGCGGAGGCAGGATGGCTCGCAGGTCGGCCGTGAAGAACGGCCGCAGGACCGCCGGGGAGGACGCGGCGACGGGCGGCGGGCTCGGCACGGCCGCCGACCCCTTCGACGCGCCCGACTACGAGTCGTTCGACCCGGGGACGCGGGGCGGCTCCCGGGTCGAGGGCGGGCGGCACGGCGGGTCCGGCGGCCGGTGGTGGGTGTGGCTGGGCCGCGCCGTGCTGTGGGCGCTGATCCTCGTCATCCTCGTCAACGGCGTCCGCGCGCCGTTCGAGCGGTTCACCTCCGACGACTCGCCGGGAACCGCGAAGCCGTCGCCGGGCAAGGGGACCGGGTTCCCGACCACGGCCGCGAGCGCGTTCGCGCTGCAGTTCGCCGCCGTCTACCTCAACTACGACGCCAAGAGCACGGCCGCCCGCGAGGCGCAGCTCCGCAGCTTCCTGCCCGACGGCGCGCCCGCCCAGTTCGGCTGGAACAACGCGGGCAAGCTCCAGGTCAGCTCCGTGCAGGTCGCCGGGATCGACGCGCGCGACGCCCACAACGGCACCGTCACGCTGCTCGCCCGCAACCAGGACAAGTGGCTGCGGCTCGCCGTCCCGGTCTACGCGGACGGCGGCGCGCTCGTCGTCTCGGGGCGGCCCGCGCTGCTGCCGCCGCCGAGCCGGGCGACGCTGCCGCAGAACGGCGTCCGCGAGCGCGACACCGCCCTGGAGACCGCGCTGACGCCCATCCTCGGCACGTTCTTCGACGCGTACGCCAAGAGCGACCAGACGCAGCTCTCCCGCTTCTCGGCGGGCTCGCCGATCGCCGGGCTCGGCAACTCGGTGACGTTCGTCGCGGTCCGCGGCGTCACCGCCCCGACCGGCGACCCCGGACGGCGCGTCGTCACCGCCACCGTCGCCTGGCAGCTCCCGGCCACCGGCGGCGGCGCGGGCGGCGAGCTGGAGCAGGACTACCGGCTCGACCTCGTCAAGAAGGCGAGCGACTGGTACGTCCGCGACGTGCGCGGCATCACCGAGCCGAGCGCGCCATGACGCGGACGCCCGGCACCCGCACGACCCGACCGGCGGCCGCGGCCCCGGCGGGCACCACCCCCGCGGCGCGTCCCGCGCGCGCGGCCGCCGCGACCCACCGGGGACACGTCCCCCCGACCACCGGCGACCCGGAAAGGTAGGCAGTCGATGCTGCACCACATCATGGCGTCGATTCCCCACGACGTTCTGGCGGCGCCGAACGACGAACTCAAGACCGACAACCTCGCGGACTGGCTGCGGGGGATCTTCGGTCCGCTGTTCCTCGTCATCGTCTCGATCGTCGCGATCTTCTTCCTGTTCACCCGGGAGATCACGCGGTTCGTCCAGTTCATCGTCCTCGCGATCGGCATCGGAGTGGTCTTCTATGTGCCCAACATCATCGAGACGACGGCCAAGGCCATCGCCAAGGCCCTCGGCGTGGACCTGACCTGACCGGCGGGTCCAGGCCGCCGGACGCGGCCGGGCAGGCGGCACCGTGCGCGGACAGTTAGGGGAGCAGGGGCGTGGATCTACCCACGTACACGAGCATCTGGAAGATCGAGAAGCGGCTTTACAAGCTGTACGACCTGCGGCTCCCGATGCCGTTGCCGCTGGTGCAGGTCGGCGTCTTCGTCGGGGTGTTCGTGCCGTGGATCGTCCTGCTCACGCTCGTCGGCATCCCGTTCCACCAGCCGTGGCACGTGCTCTACATCGTCCCGCCCGGGGTGCTGACGTGGCTGGCGACGCGGCCGGTGATCGAGGGGAAGCGGCTCACCGAGCTGCTGCTGTCGCAGTCGCGGTTCCTGTCCGAGCCGCGCACGTGGTGCCGGTTGACGCCGATCCGGGAGCCGCGCGAGGTCGTCGTGGTGGCGCGCGTGTGGCGGCGGCCGGAGCTGCCCGCGCAGGACGTCGCGCCGGAGCGCGCGGCCGTCAAGGAGCGGCGGCGGGCGCGGCGGCGGGCGGCCGAGGAGGTTCCGGCGGTCGAGGCTCCGGGGGTCGAGGTTCCGGCGGTCGAGGCTCCGGCGGCGCCCGCCGTCGCGCCCGCGCGGGCCGCCGGGCCGCCGCCGCTGCCCGAGCGTGAGCCCGCGGTCGTGCCGCCGCCCGCCCGGCCGTGGCGGCGCGCCGAACGGGACATCTCCCATGAGGACGACGTGCCGGTGATGGTCGAGCGGCCGCCCGCGACGCCGACGCTGGAGTCGCCGCCCGACGACGTGCCTGACGCGCGGCCCGCCGCCGCTGCGCCGCCGGTGCCCCCGGCGCGGACGGCCGAGCAGCCGGGCGGCGAGCCGGACTGGGAACCGGTGCGGGAGCGCGAAACGGAGCCGGGCCGGGCCGCCGGGGGAACCGGGAAGCGGGCGTTCGCGTCGGGCGTGCGGCGTCCCGGCGGGCATCCGGAGTTCTGGAAGGCCGCCGCACCGGACGGCGACGACGAGCCTTCGGCGGACGCCGCGCCGGACCGTCCGGGACGCGGGCAGCTTGGGACGGACCGGTTCGGAGCGGGGCGGCGGGGCGTCGGGCGGCCGGGTGCGTCCGGTGCGGGGCAGCCGGGTGCGGACCGGCCCAACGCCGGTCGGCCGGGCGCGCTGCAGCCGGGTACGGAACAGCCGGGCGCGGACGCGGACCAGGTGGGTCCGGGCCAGCCGGGAGTGGGTCGGCCGCTCGTTGGGCGGCCGGGTGCGTCCGGTGCGGGGCAGTCGGGTGCGGACCGTCCCGGCGCGGGTCGACCGGGCGTGGAGCGGCCGGGCACCGGCCGGTCGGATACCGAAGCGGGTGCTGGGATGGGTCAGGCGGGTGCGGACGAGAGCGGTGCGGGGCGGCCTCGGACGGCGGAGTTCGAGAAGCCCGCGCGCGGGTTGGGGCGTCGGCCCGCTGACGCGGGGCGGGGGTCGGAGCAGCGGTCGGGGTTGACTCGGCGGCCGCCGGAGGCTTCCGGGCCGGAGGCGGGGGAGGCGGGCTCCGGGCATGCGACGCAGGAGCCCGCGCGGCGGCCGGGGCCGCTGTGGCGGTCCGCCGAGTCCGGGTTCGGGTGGCGGCCGCCTGCGGACGGCGAGCAGCCGCCCGGCCCGGAGGAGAACGAGGTTCCGGTCGCGTCGGCGCAGAATGTCCGTGTTCCCGCCGCGCCCGAGGCGTCCGGTGACGATGAGCCGGTCGCCGGTGAGCACGCCTCCGTTGAGGCGTCCGCCGGTGAGGACGTGCCCGCCGCGGTCGAGGCGTCCGCCGGGGACGACGTTTCCGGCGCGCCCGCGCCCGCCGTGTCCGGTTCGCCGACTGGTGTGGACGGGCCCGACGCTTCGGAGCCGCTGGTGGAGGACGACGCGTCCGGCGTTGAGGCGGCCGAAGAGGCCGACGCCGTCGCGGGCGACGAGCGTTTCGTTCGGGACGGCGAGGGCGCGGGGGCGGTCGGGCCGCCGCCCGCGACGCGGCCCGATCTGCCGCGGCAGGCCGTGATGCCCGTCGTGCCCGAGGACGAGCCCGCGTTCAACGGGGAACCCGGCGACGTCGTCGTCGCGGGGCGGCGTACGCCGGGATCGGGGCGTCGGCGGCCGCTGACGACGCGGCCGGACATCCCGCAGGTGCGGAACCCGGCCGCGCGGTCCGAGCCGCCCGCGACGCGGCCCGACATCCCCCAGGTGCCCGGTGCGTTCGGCGGAGCGCGGCCGTCCGGCGGGCAGCCGCCCGAGGCGCGGCCGCCCGCGCGGCTGGAACCGCCCCGGCCGTGGACGGACGGGCTGTCGCGGCCGCGGCCGTCCGCGAGCGGCGCCCCGGCGGGCGACGAGCCGCGCGCCGGTCGTCCGGCGGGTCCGGCCCGTCCGGCGCCGCCGCGTCCCGCATGGGCGGACGGGCCCGCGTCCGGTCAGCCCGCGTCCGGTCAGCCTTCGCCCGGTCAGTCCGGGGCGGGGCAGCACGCGCCCGATCAGCCCGGCGTTGGTCAGCCCGGCGCGGGGCAGGCCGGTTCCGGTCAGTCGGCGCCCGGCCACCGGGTGCCGGAGCGGCCCGCATCCGATCAGCCCGTGGCGGGTCGGCGCATGCCCGGTCGGCCCGCGCCGGACCGGCCCGCGCCGGACCGGCCCGTCGCGGGTCGTCCCGCGTCCGGTCGGCCGGGGGCGGGGCAGCCGCCGGGGCACGGCGCGTCCGACCAGCCCGCGCCGGGTCACCACGGTCCCGGTCGCGCCGGGGCGGGGCAGCCGGCGCCCGGTCAGCCGACCGCCGGGCGGCCGGATGCGTACGCGCCCGGTCAGCCGGCGTCCGGTCAGCCCGGTCGACCGGCGTCCGGTCGACCGGCGCCCGGTCAGTCCGCGCCCGGCCAGCTCGGCCAGCCCGCGCAGTCCGGCCAGCCCGCGCAGTCCGGCCAGCCTGCGCAGCCCGTTTCCGGGCAGCCTCCGCACGCTGATCGACCGGCGTCCGGGCAGCCCGCGCAGGCCGGTCAACCGGCGTCCGCGCAGTACGGTCGACCCGCGCAACCAGGTCAGCCCGCGCCGGACCAGTACGTTCCCGACCCCTACATGCCGGGTGAGCCCGGGGCGGGGCCGGACGGTTCCGGGGCGACCGAGGCGGGCGGGCCCGGGCAGCGGCCCTCCGCGCCGCCGTGGCGGGGCGGGCCCGACGCGGGCGAGCGGGACGAGGCGCAGGCCCCGCCGCGCGAGGTGCGGTCCGGGCCGGCGTCGCCCGTCCGGCCGCGGCCGCTGCCGCCGCCGCCCGAGCCGCCGCCGTCCGAGCCCGCGATCACCCCGCCCGGCCCCGACCACGAGGTCACCGGGGGCGGGCTGCGCCGCCTCGTCCAGGCCGTGGGCGGCGGCCACGGCGAGGCCGACGCCGAGTACCAGCAGCGCATCCAGCAGCCGTTCCACGGCACCCGGCACATCGTCGTGCTGGGCTGCACGGGCGGCGCGGGCCAGACCGTCACGGCGCTGATGCTCGGCCACACGCTGGCGCACCACAACGGCGAACCGATCGTCGCGGTGGACGTCAACCCGGGTCCGGGCGCGCTCGCCCGCCGCACCCGCAGCGAGACCAACGAGACGCTGACCGGCCTGATCGCGCACGCCGACCAGGTCGGCAGCCTCACCGCGATGCGCCGCTACACCTCGCAGGCCAAGTCCGGCCTGGACGTCATCGCGGCGGGCAAGAACCCGCTGCAGGCCCTCGACGACCGCGACTACGCCACCGCGATCCGCACGATCGACCGGTTCTACTCGGTGACGCTGCTGGACGCGGCGGCGGCGGTCGTCGCGCGCGTCCTGCCGCACGCCGACCAGATCGTGCTGGTCGCCCCGGCGAGCGCCGACGCGCCCCGCGCGGTCGCGATGACGTTCGAGTGGCTGGACGGGCACGGCTACAGCGAGCTGCGGTCCCGCGCGGTGACGGTGATCAACGGGGTGAGCCGCCGCAGCATGGGCGACGTCGAGCACGCGGAGTCCGTCGCGCGCGGCCGCTGCCGGGCGCTCGTCCGCATCCCGTGGGACGATCACCTCAGCATGGACCGGGCCCCCCGGAACGAGCTGAAGTCGTTGCGCGCCCCGACGCGCCGCGCCTATCTTGCCCTCGCCGGCGTGGTCGCCGGCGGGTTCAGCGTCGTGCCCGAGCGTTACCAGGAGCTGCAGCAGGAGCAGGAGGCCACCCGATGAGCGCCCCCGCACGCCCGCCCCGCACGACGCGGAGCGCGGCGGGAAGGAGTGGGACAGTCGCCTCGCCGGTCCGCCACGGGAATGTGGCGGCCGCGGCGGGACCGCGCGGAGCGGCGCGGTGAGCCGGGCGGCCAAGGCCCGGTCGAGCAGGCTGGCCGTCCGGTACTTCGACGACCGGGTCCTGCTGACCGACACGGCCGCGTGGGTGTACTTCCGCCTCCCCACGGTCTCCTACGAGTTCACGACGGGCGAGGAGCGCGAAGCCCTCGCCACCAACATCACGATCGCGCTCGCGGGCATCCGGATGCAGGACGCCGAGATCCACCTGCGCATCGCCAACCGCACGTACCCGGCGGCGGACTGGGCGCTCGCGCTGGACCGCACGTCCGACGGCGGGCCGGGCTGGCGCGAGTACCTGGAGGAGTCCTACGCGCACGTGTGGGCGAAGGACTTCTGGACCAAGGAGGTCTACCTCGGCGTCCGGCTCGGGCCGCGCGGGATGGGCGCGCAGCTCGGCGGCGGCGTCCTGCCGCAGCTCCTCGGGCTCTACAAGCGCAGCGAGAACGTCCTCGGCCTGGAGGACGACGCGATCGACAAGAAGGAGATCGCGCGCTGGCGGGAGCAGGCCGAGCGGGTCGGCCGGGCGCTCGGCGGGTCGGCGCTGTACGCGCGGCACGCCACGTCCACCGAGGTCGCGTGGCTGTTCCAGCACGCGGTGACCGGGTCGCTGGCCGACCCGCCGCCGTCCGCGGTGCCGCGCCGCACCTGGGGGCGCGGCGAGATCGAGGCGCTGGTCGAGGGCGCGATCCACAACGGGCGCTCGTACCTGCGGGTCGAGCAGCCGAACTTCAGCGGGGCGGGCGGCGGGGCCATCGCGCAGTCCTACGTCGCGTACCTGTCGTTCGCGCGGTTCCCGGAGCTGATGCCGTTCCCCGACGGGGAGCCGTGGATGCACTACTGCGACGCGCTGCCGTTCCCGGTGGAGATCAGCTCGCGGATGAAGCTCGTCCCGCCCGCGAAGGCGTCCAAGGACGTCTCGCGCAAGCTCGCGCACGCCCGCGACATGGACCAGCACATCCGGGAGGCGGGCGCGGAGGCCCCGATCGCGCTGGCCGAGCAGATCGAGGCCGCGCGGATGCTGGAGCACGGCATCACCAAGGAGCGGCTGCCGTTCGTGTACGGGTGGCACCGGCTGATCGTCTCCGCGCCGACCGAGGACCTGCTGGCGCAGCGCGTCGATGCGGTGGTGGAGCACTACCGGGACATCGGGATCGACGTCGTCAACTCGACCGGCGACCAGTTCTCGCTGTTCTGCGAGTCGCTGCCGGGCGACCGGATCAGGCTGAACGCCTACGTCCAGCGGCAGCACCTGCGGACGATCGCGGGCGGGATGCCCGTCGCGACCGTCGACCTCGGCGACCGGCCCGACGACGCGGGGGAGGGCTGGATCGGCCCGTACGTCGGGGAGACGCTGGGGCGGGCGCGGTCGATCGTCCACTTCGACCCGCTGGTCGCGGCCGCCCGCAACCGGCCCACCGCCGTCGCGATCACCGGGGAGCCGGGCGGCGGCAAGACGACGCTGGCGCTGCTGCTGCTGTACCAGATGGCGCTGCGCGGCGTCACGATCGCCGCGATCGACCCCAAGGGCGACGCCGAGTCGCTGGTCGAGCTGCTGGCGGCGCGGGGCCGCCGGGCGCGCGTCCTGCCGCTCGGGTCGGCCGCGCCCGGCCTGCTCGACCCGTTCTCCTTCGGCGACGACCTCGCCGCCAAGAAGACGATGGCGACCGAGACGCTGCGGCTGCTGCTGCCGCGCATGTCGGAGGAGCGCGAGTCGGCGATGATCCAGGCGGTCGGCGCGGTCGCCAACGCCGCCCGGCCGTCGCTCGGCAAGGTCGTCGACCATCTGGAGGCCGCGCCCGACCCGGCGTCCAAGAACCTCGGCGCGGTGCTGCGGTCGATGTCGGAGATGCGGCTCGCGCGGCTGTGCTTCGACCCGTCCGGCGGCGAGCGCATCGACACCGCCGGGTGGACGACCGTGTTCACCCTCGGCGGCCTCACCCTGCCGGACGTCGCGATCAACCGCGAGGACTACTCCTACGAGCAGCGGCTGTCGGTCGCGCTGATGTACCTGGTGTCGCAGTTCGCGCGGCGGCTGATGCACGGCCTCGACCGGCGGCTGCCCAAGGCGATCTTCCTGGACGAGGCGTGGGCGATCACCTCCACGCCGGAGGGCGCCAAGCTCATCCCGGAGGTCTCGCGGATGGGCCGGTCCCGCAACACCGCGCTGATCCTCGTCTCGCAGAACGCGGGCGACCTGCTGAACGAGCAGGTCACCAACTGCCTGTCGTCGGTGTTCTCCTTCCGGTCGTCCGAGCGCGTGGAGGTCGGGAACGTGATGTCGCTGCTCGGCGTCGAGTCGTCGGACGAGCACAAGGCCGTGCTGCGCAACCTCGGCAACGGCGAGTGCGTGTTCCGGGACCTCGACGGGCGGGCCGGGCGGATCGGGGTGGACCTGATCTCGCAGGACCTGCGGCGCTGGCTGGACACCAACCCGACGCGGTCCCGTCCGGGGCCGGCGGAGCTCACCACCGCGGGGGCCGACGCCGAGGAGGTCCACTGATGAACGGGTTCCGTGCCGCGCTCGTCCGCGCGGTGCCGGACGCGGGCCGCCGCGGCCCGGCGGGGCTGCAGACGGCGCCGGACCGCGGGCTGGACCCGCGGCGGATCGGGCGGCGGGCGCGGCCGCCGCGCCGCCGCGCGCGCCGGACGAGCCTCGCGGTGCTGTTCGCGATGCTCGTCGCCCTGTTCGTCGGGGGCTTCGTTCCGGCGGCGGGCGCGGGCCCGTTCGGCGGCGACCCGTGCAAGCCCGCCGACAACCCCTCGCCCGAGCAGTACGGGTCGGGCACGGACGGGCTGATCAAGCCGCCGGACTACCCGGACGCCAAGCTCCGCAAGACGGCCGCGAAGGACCTGACGTACTACGACCGCTACGGCACCGCCGGACAGAGCTGGTACGCGGTCGACATGGGCTGCTCGGACGCGATGGCGATGATGGGCAACGCCCTCGCCAACACGACGTTCACGCTGGTCCGCGCGATCGACCGGACGACGATCAGCGTCTACCAGGCGGCGGCGTCGGAGTCGCTGCTCGGCTGGCTGAAGAGCACGGTCGACGGCGTCATCAGCAACATGGGCAAGACGTTCAACGCCCGCTACTGGTCGTGGGTCGTGATCCTCGGCGCGATGTGGCTGGCGTGGTGGGGGCTGGTCCGCAAACGGGCGAGCAAGGTCACCGAGGGCGTCGTGTGGATGGTCGCGGCGATGGTCGCGCTGATCTGGCTGATCGCGCGGCCCGCGGACTTCACGACGCTCGGCACGAAGGTGTCGGAGGCGACGAGCGCGGCGTTCAACGCCGCGTTGCCGCAGAGCGACGACAAGGGCGGCACGTGCATCCCGGCGCCCGCCGGGCAGGCCGATCCGGGCGCGGCGGCGAAGGTCGACTCCACGACCCGCAACGCCAACGGCCTGTGGGTGGCGCTGGTCTGCAAGCCGTGGCTGATGGGCGAGTTCGGGACGACGGACCCGAACGCCGCCGTCGTCAAGGACAACGCCGACAAGCTGCTGTGGTCGCAGGCCGTCGACCTCCCGGAGACCTACGGCGGCCAGAACGTCGACCTGGCGAAGAAGGCCGACGCCTACAAGGACGTCACCAAGAACATCAAGGACCAGCACGCCGGCGTCTACCCGCTGTTCCAGGGCAAGAACTGGACGAGCCGCCTGGCCGTCGCGTTCGGGGCGCTGTTCGCGGCGCTGGTCGCGGGCCTGCTGATCCTGGTCATCGCCATCGCGCTGATCGTCGTGAAGATCTCGTTCCTGCTGCTGCTGGTGGCGGGGCCGATCTTCCTCGGGATCGGCATCCATCCGGGCATCGGACGGGTCATCGCGATGCGCTGGCTGGAGCTGCTGCTGTCGATGCTGCTGAAACAGGCGGCGCTGATCGGCGTGCTGGCGCTGCTGCTGTGGGCGTACGGGCTGATCCTCGGCGAGACGCTGCCGTGGGGCCTGCAGATCCTGCTCATCGCGCTGGTGACGTTCGCGGCGTTCGTGTACCGCAAGCCGTTCCAGCACCTGTTCTCGGCGGTGGGCTACTCGGCGGCGGGGTCGCGCGAGAAGGGCGAGGCCCATCTCGAGAAGTCGATCATGGAGGCGCGCAAGAGCACGGCGGGCGTCGCGACGGCCGTGGTGCCGGGCGCGGCCGGGTACCGGCTCGGGCGCGCGGCCAAGCGCGACGCCGCCGACGCGGGCGACGGGACGCTGGACCGGCGCACCGGTGTGACGGCGAACGGCGCGGGCGACCCGCAGTCGCCGGACGCGGCGCCCGTGCTGGCGGCGCGGCCCAAGGGCGGCGCGGCCGCGAACGGGCAGGGGCGGGCGCGGCGTGCGGCGCCGCCGCTGAACCTGCCGTCGCGCGCGACGGTGCCCGACGCGCGGGCCGGGTCCGGCGGCGGTTCCGGCGGTTCGGGCGGTACGGGCGGTGCGACGCCTCGGCCGTCCGGCGGCGGGGGCAGCGGGCTGGCCGGGATCGTGACCGGCGGACGGTCGTCCGGCAAGGGCGACGGCGGGTCCGGCGGCGGTGCGGCGCGGCCGCCCGCGCGGTCCGGCCGGGGCGGCTCGGGCGGCTCGGGCGACTCCGGCGGCGACTCCGGCGGCGGCTCCGGCGGCGGCTCCGGCGGCGGCTCGGGCGGCGGCTCCGGGTCCGGCGGTGGCGGCGGCTGGTTCTCCGGCGGCGGACGGCGCGGCGGTTCGAGCGGCGGTTCCGGCGGTGGCAGCGGCGGCGGCTCCGGTTCCGGCGGCGGCCGGAGCGGGCGCGCCCCGTCCCGAGGCGGCGGCGGCGGCAAGGGCGGCGGCAAGGACCCGGCGTCCGGCGTCCCGCGTCCGCGCGGCGGCGCGGGCGGCAACTCGGGCGGCTCCGGCGGGCAGGGCGGCAAGCCCGCGCCGCCCCCGCTGTGGGGCGCGCGGCGCGGCGGTGACGAGCCGCCACTGCCGTTCTGGCTGCGTCCGGTCGACGGCGACGACGCGCCGTGAACCCGACCGACCGCCAGCGCAAGCTCCTGTTCGGCGGGCTGATCGCGGTGCTCGGCGGCGTCGGCGTGTACCTCACGCTGGCCCCGTCCGGGCACGGCGACCGCGCGCCGGAGGGGGCGCGGACGACGGCGTCGGCCGCGCCCGCGGGCCCGGCGTCGCCGCCGCCGGGGATCGCCGGGTCCGTCGGGTCCGGCCCGTTCGACATCTACCGGCTGCTGCCGTTCTCGCAGCGGGAGTTCGGCACGGCCGCCGACATCGCGCAGCGGTTCGTCGCCGCGTACGGCACGTACCGGTACGACGAGACCCCCGACGCGTACGGGGCGCGGCTCGCCGGGCTCGTCACCGACGACCTGCTGGGCCAGTTGCGGCGCGGCAGCGCGGCCCCCGGCCTCCAGGACGAGCGCCGCGCGCAGCGGGTCGTCGCGCAGAGCGGCGCGACCCTCGACCGCGTCCGCGACATCGAGGACAACTCGATCATCTTCCTGGTGACGGCGAAGCAGACGATCGACCGCGACGGCAAGACCAGCCGGTCCAGCCGCCAGTACGCCGTGACCGTCACCCGGGACGGCGACTCCCTGAAGGTCTACGCCTTCGAGCCCGCCGACGCGGGCCAGAAGGGCGACACGGGATGAACCGGCGGCGGCTCGCGGCGACGGCCGCGCTCGGCGCCGTGGCCGTCCTGTTCGCGGCGCTGCTGGTCGTGCCGACGCTGTTCGGCGCGTCCCAGTTCCTGTTCGGCGGCAGCGGCGCGGGCGGCGGCGGCTGCACCGACACCTCGGCGGCGGGCGCGCAGCCCGCCGCCGCGACCGACGCCCGCGCGATCCCCGCCGCCTACCTGGAGCTCTACAAGGCGGCGGGCAAGGAGTACGGCATCCCCTGGAACGTCCTGGCGGGCATCGGGAAGGTCGAGACCGACCACGGCATGTCGCGGGAGCCGGGCGTGACGTCGGGGGAGAACTACGCGGGGGCGGGCGGCCCGATGCAGTTCCTCAAGCCGACGTTCGACTCGTTCGCCGTGGACGGCGACAAGGACGGCAAGAAGGACCGCTACGACCCGGCCGACGCGATCCCCACCGCCGCCAAGTACCTTAAGCACAACGGCGCGCCGGAGCGGATGCGCACCGCGATCTTCATGTATAACCACTCGTCCGACTACGTGGACCTCGTGCTGGACTGGGCGAAGAAGTACGCGTCCGGGAACTTCGAGGCCGTCCAGTCCGATGGGGTGAACTGCGACGACGACGATCTGCCGCCCGAGGCGTCCGCGCTCGTCCAGAAGATCCTCGCGTTCGCGCTCGCGCAGCGCGGCAAGCGGTACGTGTTCGGCGCGACGGGCCCGGACGCGTGGGACTGCTCCAGCCTGATCCAGGCCGCGTACGCGGCCGTGGGGCTGGCGCTGCCGCGCACGACGTTCGAGCAGTGGCCGTTCGGCGTGAAGGTCAAGAAGGGCGAGGAGCAGCCGGGCGACCTGGT
This sequence comes from Actinomadura atramentaria DSM 43919, assembly GCF_000381885.1. Lineage (GTDB taxonomy): Bacteria > Actinomycetota > Actinomycetes > Streptosporangiales > Streptosporangiaceae > Spirillospora > Spirillospora atramentaria. Next base: position 531,607 of record NZ_KB907208.1, read on the forward strand.
GTTCTTCAACTCCGGCCCAGGGACGTCGCCGAACAACCCCGGCCACGTCGGCATGGTGATCGGCAAGGGCAAGATGGTCGTGGCGAGCTGCTCGGCGTGCAATCCGGCGATCGGCGTCAAGTCGTACCGCCGCCCCGACTGGGTGGGGACGACGCGGCCGCTGGCCCGCAAGGACTTCAAGCAGAAGATCACCCAGCTCGCGGCGGGCGGCTGAACGTCCGGTGCCCGGGCGCGGCTCTCCGCACGCGTTCCCTGACCGCCGGGCGCTGTTGATCTCCCCGCGCGCGGGGTACCGGCGGCACGGCGCTCCTTGAGAGGATGCAGCGGTGATAGTGGTGGGTGCGGCGATCATCTCCGGCGGGCGGCTGCTGGCGGCGCAGCGCGCCGAGCCGCCCGCGCTGGCGGGCGGCTGGGAGTTCCCCGGCGGCAAGGTCGATCCGGGGGAGACCGACGAGGTGGCGCTGGTCCGCGAGTGCCGCGAGGAACTGGACGTGGACGTCGTCCTGGGGCACCGGATCGGCGGCGACTGGCCGCTGGTGCTCGGCGGCGTGCTGCGCGTGTGGACGGCGCGGCTGGCGGACGGCGCGGAGCCGCGCGCGGTGGAGCACCGCGAGCTGCGCTGGCTCGCGGCGGGCGAGCTGCACGACGTCCGCTGGCTGCCGGGGGACCTGCCGGTCGTGGAGCTGGTCGCGCGCTACCTCGGCTGACCCCCGGGCGCGCCGGGGGCCGGCCGGGCGCGGGTCAGCGCGGGGCGAGCCCGGCGGACAGCGTGGTGGTCAGCGCGGCGGTGAGCGCCTCGTCGGTGGTCAGCCCGCCGGGGAGCTGGCCGCCGAGCAGGCCCTCCAGCCAGCCGGGGACCTGGTCGAGGATCTTCAGCAGCTTGGTCGCGATGTCCTGGAGCTGCGCGGGGGTGAGCGCCTGGACGTCCGCGACGAGCTTGGTGAGCCCGCCCATGTAGTCCCCGCCGAGGATCTGGAGCGCGTCGGCGCCGATCGAGGGCGGGAAGGCCCCGAGCACCAGCGCGATGAGCTGGTCCTGCGTCGGCAGCGGGGCGGCGGCGACCGCGGCGGGCCGCGCGAGCGCGTCGGCGGGGGCCGCGACGGCCGCGACCGGGAGCAGCGCGGACGCTGCGGCGACCGCGACGAGCGCGGACTTGCGGAGGTTCACCGGGACTCCTTCGGGGGAGGGACGAGCGCAGGGTCCGCCGGGGCAGCGGGGACGGCGCTCGCGTACTGCGCCGGGAGAGAGTACAGCTTGTCCGGTATTCCCGTGTTGTCCGGTGGCCGGATTCGGCCACCGGACCCGGTCAGGTGATCCGGTTCGCGCCCGCGTAGTCCGACCGGTCCGACAGCCGGGAGATCTTGACGACGTCGCCCGTGGACGGCGCGTGCAGGAACATCCCGTTCCCCAGGTAGATGCCCATGTGGTGCAGGTTCGAGCCGAAGTACACCAGGTCGCCGGAGCGCAGCGACCCCCGGCTCACATGCGTCCCGAGCTGGTACAGGTCGCCGGTGTAGTGCGGCAGCCCGGGCTTGCCGACCTGCGCGTACGCCCACACGACCAGGCCCGAGCAGTCGAACGTGCTCGGTCCGGCCGCGCCCCAGACGTAGGCGCTGCCGAGCTTGGAGTACGCCTTGCGCGCCATCTTGGCGGGCAGGTCCGAGCCCTTGATCGTCGCGGAGAGCCCGGTGTGCGGGTCGCGGACGTGGATCGTGGTCAGCTTGTCGAGCTGCGCCTGCACCTGGTCGATCTTGGCCTTGGCGGCCTTGCGGGCCTGCTCGACCTGCTTGCGGGCCTGCTCGACCTGCTTGGTGCGCGCCTCGGCGTCCTGCTTGGCCTTGTTGGCCTTGTCGATCTCGGCCTGCGCGGACTGGACGACCGCCGCCTGGTTCTGCGCGAGGTAGGCGGTGTCCGACAGCCCGTCCGGCCCGCCGGAGCCGAACAGCACGTCCGGGCCGCCGCTCATGTAGTTCGCGGCGGCGAGCCGCGCGAGCTGCTCGCGCGCCGGGGCGACCTTGCGTTCCAGGTCCGCCGCCGTGCGGGTCGCCGCGGCCTCCGCCTTCTGCGCCTTGCCGAGGTCCACCCGCGTCTTGTTGAACTTCTCGGTGAGGATCTCGGCCTGGTCGTTCAGGTCGGCGAGCTGCTTCTTCAGCTCGCTCTCGGTGGGCTTGGGCGCGGCCAGCGCCGCCAGGGGGGCGGCGTTCACGACCGCGGGCCCGGTCAGCCCCAGGCCGACGAGCGCGGCCAGCGTGACGGAGGGCGCCAGAAAGCGGCGCCGCCGGTGGTCCGGTGCCAAAGCCGGTGTCTCCTCTCCTCGCCGCCTGCCGGGTTAGCTGACGGGTTCGGGCCGGAGAAGCCCTACGACATCGCGTCGATTCACCCCGAGGAGCCCGGTTGGTTCCCCGGCTCCCCCGCGGGGGACTCGGCGGTTCCGGACGCGGCCCCGAAGCAAGGGGCACGGTACGCCCGGTTGCCGAGGACCATACAAAGAATGGGGAAAAATGGCCAAACGGGGGACTCGTTGCGGGTGTGACGGACGTCCGGGAGGGGTACCGCGCGCGGCCAAGTAGACTGATAGGCGCCGCGCGTCTGCGGCGATCCCGAAACCTCACCCAAGGCGAGCCCGCATGCCCTTCTCCACGCGCGATGACCTCCGCAACGTCGCCATCGTCGCCCACGTCGACCACGGCAAGACCACGCTCGTCGACGCCATGCTCTGGCAGTCCGGTGCGTTCCGGGAGAACCAGGACGTCAACGACCGCGTCATGGACTCCGACGACCTGGAGCGTGAGAAGGGCATCACGATCCTGGCCAAGAACACCGCGGTCCGCCACAACGGCATGACCATCAACATCATCGACACCCCCGGCCACGCCGACTTCGGCGGCGAGGTCGAGCGCGGGCTGTCGATGGTGGACGGCGTCGTCCTGCTCGTGGACGCCAGCGAGGGCCCGCTCCCGCAGACCCGGTTCGTCCTGCGCAAGGCGCTGGAGGCCAAGCTCCCGGTCATCCTGGTCGTCAACAAGACCGACCGGCCGGACGCCCGCATCGACGAGGTCGTCGACGAGACCTACGAGCTGTTCATGGACCTCGACGCCGCCGAGGACCAGATCGAGTTCCCGATCGTCTACGCCTCGGGCCGCGCGGGCCGCGCCTCGCTGACCAAGCCCGGCGACGGCGAGATGCCCGCCGACGAGGACCTGGAGCCGCTGTTCCAGGTGATCAAGGACACGATCCCCGCCCCGTCCTACGTGCCGGGCGCGCCGCTGCAGGCGCACGTCACCAACCTCGACGCCTCCAGCTACCTCGGCCGCATCGCGCTGTGCCGCGTCCACGCGGGCGTCATCAAGAAGGGCCAGCAGGTCGCCTGGTGCCGCCACGACGGCAGCGTCGAGAAGGTCAAGATCACCGAGCTGCTGATGACCGAGGCGCTGACCCGCAAGCCCGCCGACGAGGCCGGCCCCGGCGACATCATCGCCATCGCGGGCATCCCGGAGATCATGATCGGCGACACCATCGCCGACCCCGACGACCCGCGCCCGCTGCCGCTCATCACCGTCGACGAGCCCGCGATCTCGATGACCATCGGCACCAACACCGGCCCGATGGCGGGCCGCGAGAAGGGCACGAAGGTCACCGCCCGCATGGTCAAGGACCGCCTCGACCGCGAGCTGGTCGGCAACGTGTCCATCAAGGTGCTGCCGACCGAGCGCCCCGACGCGTGGGAGGTCCAGGGCCGCGGCGAGCTGGCGCTGGCGATCCTCGTCGAGAACATGCGCCGCGAGGGCTACGAGCTGACGGTCGGCAAGCCGCAGGTCGTCGCCAAGACGATCGACGGGAAGAAGCACGAGCCCGTCGAGCGCCTGACCGTCGACATCCCCGAGGAGCACCTCGGCGCCGTCACGCAGCTCATGGCCGTCCGCAAGGGCCGCATGGAGCAGATGACCAACCACGGCACCGGCTGGATCCGGATGGAGTTCCTGGTCCCGGCGCGCGGCCTCATCGGCTTCCGCACCGAGTTCCTCACCGAGACGCGCGGCACCGGCATGGCGCACCACGTCTTCGAGGCGTACGAGCCGTGGTTCGGGGAGCTGCGCACCCGGCAGGCCGGGTCGCTCGTCGCCGACCGCGCGGGCGCCGCGACGGCCTACGCGATCACCAACCTCCAGGAGCGCGGCACGTTCTTCGTCGGGCCGACCACCGAGGTGTACGAGGGCATGATCGTCGGCGTGAACTCCCGCGCCGACGACATGGACGTCAACATCACCAAGGAGAAGAAGCTCACCAACATGCGGTCGTCCACGGGCGACGAGCTGGAGCGGCTGACCCCGCCGACGATCCTCAGCCTGGAGGAGGCGCTGGAGCACGCGACCGAGGACGAGTGCGTCGAGGTCACGCCCGGCGCCATCCGCCTCCGCAAGGTCGTGCTGTCCGCCAAGGACCGCGAGCGCACCCGAGCCCGCACCAAGCGCAGTAGCTGATCTGCGCATGAGCATGCGAGAAGGGGCCGTCCCGTTCGGGACGGCCCCTTCTTGCGTGCGCTAGCTGAGCTGGACGGTGCCCGTGACGTCGGCGGCCAGGCGGAGTTGGTCGCCGTCGCGCAGCGGGGCCTCGACGCCGCGCGGCAGCCGCTCGCCGTTGACGAACGTGCCGTTCGTGGAGCCCTCGTCGCGGACCCAGGCGGTGCCGGACGGGTCGAGCCAGACGGTCGAGTGCCGCCGCGACACGTTGTCGTACTGCGTGAACGTGCCCGCGACCGGGGACTGGCCCGCGTCGCGGCCGAGGACCAGGTGCTGCCCGGCCCCGATCTTGACGTCCCCGCTGGGGAACTGCACGCGCAGCGTCGGCGCGGCCGGCGGTCCGGCCTGCGGCGCGCCGCCCCCGCCCTGCGGCCCGTTGAGCGGACGCAGGCACGAGTCGCACTGGGCGGCCGCGGGGCTGCTCAGCACGGCCTCGCAGTAGGGGCACATGGCGGCGGTGCTGTCGGGAGCGGGGCCGCGCCCGTGCTGCGGGCTACCGTGCTGACCGCCCCCGTGTTGAGGACTGCCGTGCTGCGGGCCGGGCGCGTAACCCTGGCCGAGCCCCTGGCCCCCGTACTGCTGCGGCGGCTGCTGGCCCTGCTGGGGCGGGTAGCCCTGCTGCTGGTACCCGTTCGGCTGGCCGCCGTACTGCTGCTGCCCGTACTGATCCTGCTGCGGGGGAGCGCCGTACTGGTCCTGCTGCGGTGCGTGCTGCCCGTGCTGGGGTTGCGCGTGCTGGGGCTGCCCGTGCTGGGGAGCGTGCTGCTGCTGGGCGTACGGGTCGTAGCCCGGCCGCCCCTGGTCGTAGGGCGCCTGCTGGTTCGGCGGCGGCGCGCCCCACCCGTCGGCGGGCTGCGGGGCCTGCTGCTGGGGAGCCTGCTGGTTGGGGGGCGGCGCGGACCACGGGTCCTGCTGCGCCGGTGCCTGCTGGGGCGGCGCCTGCTGCTGGGGCGGCGGCGCACTCCACGGGTCCTGCTGCTGGGGGGCCTGCTGCGGCGGGGCGCCCCACGGGTCCTGCTGCGGCGGGGGAGCCTGCTGCTGCGGGGGCGCGCCGTACTGCGGCTGCTCGCCGTAGGGCGGCTGCTGCTGGTACGGCTGCCCCTGCTGGGGCGGAGGCGGCGGCGCGGTGCGCGGCGGCGCGCCGCCGCCTCCGGCGCGCGCCAGGTTGGCCCCGCAGCTCAGGCAGAGCAGGTCGCCGGGCTGGAACGGCTCATCGCAGACGGGGCAGTTCAGGCTCGCCATGACACGACCCCCGCGCGCACTCCGGCCTCGTCGAGCGTTGTCGAGAGGTGTTCCAGGTCACCTCGTCGCGGGATTCCGATGTAGTACACCCGCCTTCCCTCCGGCCCCTCTTCCACGGACACCTGCATTCGCGGCCCTGCCTCTTCGGTCTCGTCTCCGGCCGGTTCGGCGTACCGCCGCCGCCCGAGGGGGGACAGCGGCACGATCCGCTGGTTGGCCGACCCCCTCCAGAGTAGGGACCGCCGACCGGTGGGTCCGCCCGGCGGGTTGAGCCGGTCCACGTACGGTCCCGCGACGACGGCGTCGCAGAGGTCCAGAATCGCCCTCGCCTCGGCCGTGCGCGAGAGACGACTGTAGACATATCCGCTGTAGACCAATATGTCCAACGGCATGGTCTCACGCGGGCGCTCGTCCCGCCACGCGCGGATTCCGCGGACGAGCGCGAGCAGCGCCGCGGGCTGCTGGAACGGCTCGCCGCCGGAGATCGTCACCCCGTCCACCGGACCGGGCAGCGACGCCAGCCAGCCGAGGACCGCGTCCACCGGCACCTCGCGGCCCGGGTCGGCGTCCCAGGTGTCGCGCGACAGGCAGCCGTGGCAGTGCAGCGTGCAGCCCTGCACCCAGACGCCCGCGCGGGTGCCGGGGCCGAGCGCCGTGACGGGGTAGTGCGCCTTGGCGAGCCGCAGCGTCTCCGGTGCGGTCACCGCAGGTCCACGTGGACGATGCCGCCCTCGCGGCGGATGGCCGTCACCGTGGTCTCCTCGTCCGCGCCGGGCTCCCGGTCGAACAGCGCGCGGGCGAGCGGGTTCACGAAGTGCGACTCCAGCGCCATGCCGATGCCGCGCCCGCCCTTCTCCAGCTCGGCCGTACACCAGGACCGCAGCGTCTCCATCGCGGCGTCGGCGACGGTCAGGTGCAGGCGGTGCTCCTCGGCGACCCGGCGGCAGATGTTCGCGACCTGGAGGTCGAAGATCTTGTCGGCGGCCGCCGCGCCGATGAAGTCGAACACCACGACGTTGTCGCCGAACCGGTTCAGCAGCTCCGGCCGGTTCAGGACGGTCGTGAAGTGGTCCGCGACCGCCGCCTTGATCCGCTGCTCGATCTCCTCGTACGGCATGCCGGGCGCGACGTTCTGCACGCGCGTCCCGTCCGGGGCGGGGACGAACATCCCGAGGTTGGACGTGAAGATCAGGATCGACTCGGAGAAGTGGACGGTGTTCCCCCGGCCGTCCGTGAGCCGCCCGTCCTCCAGGATCTGCAGGAACTTGTCGAGGATGCGCGGGTGGGCCTTCTCGATCTCGTCGAAGAGGATCACCCGGAACGGGTCCTCGCGGACGGCGTTGGTCAGCTCCCCGCCCGCGGTGTGCCCGACGTAGCCGGGCGGCGAGCCGATCAGCCGGTCCCCGGAGCCCTCGCCGGAGAACTCGCTCATGTCGAACCGCAGGTAGGCCGACTCGTCGCCGAACACCAGCTCGGTGATCGACTTGGCCAGCTCGGTCTTGCCGGTGCCCGTCGGGCCCGCGAAGAACAGCACGCCGCGCGGGCGGCTGCCCGACCGCGTCGCCTGCGCGCCGGACAGGCCGAGGACCGCGCGCTTGAGGATGTCGAGCGTCTTGGTGATCGCCTGCGGCTGGCCGATGACGCGCTCGGGCACGCGCTTCTCGCCCTCCAGCACGCGCCGCCGCAGGTGGCCGCGGCTCCACGGGTTGTCCAGGACGCCGAGCTTGTAGGTGCGGACGGCGTCGGGCAGGTCCGCGAGGTCCACGCCGCGCTCCTTGGCGAGCCGCGTCACCTCGATCATCGACTGGAGCGTGAGGCCGTCCGCCTGCTCGGCGAACGCGTCGCACGCGGCGGCGGCCGCCGGGTCGGCGTCGGCGTCCGGGACGCCGAACGCGCGGGCCAGCAGCCGCGCGGTCTCCTGCCGGTCGCCCAGGTGCGGGCGCGGGATCGTGATCTCGCGGATGCTCTCGTTGTCGGACGTCAGCCAGGGCGGCAGGTCGCCCGGCCGCTCCACCAGCCACAGCACCGGGTTGTAGAGCGGCTTGGGGCGCGGTCCCTCGACGCGGACCGGCAGCGCCGTCCGCGACAGCTTCGCGCAGAACCGGAAGAAGTCGCGCTCGGCGGGCTCCAGCTCGGTCGGCGTCCGGGCGATCCGCGACGCCGAGTCCAGCAGGAACGCCGCCCGGATTCGCTCGGCGGGGCGCGCCACCGCCGTCAGATACTTGGTCAGGCCCTCCAGCGACGGGGTGTCGTCGGGCTTGAGCTTGCCGAGCAGGCGGCCCGCCGCGCGCCGGGCCTCCTCGGCGATCTCGTCGTCCCCCTCGGGGAGCACCTGGACGCCGTCCACCGGGTCGTAGGCGACGAGGCAGCTGAAGCCACTGGAGCGCAGCGACTCCCACAGGAGCTGGCGCAGCGGCAGCAGCCGCGACGGACCCGCCGTGCCGGCGGGCGGCGCGAGGAAGCTGTCGTACAGGTTCCCCGACAGGACGTACTGCGAGTGGACCGACAGCGTCGCGTCCAGCTCCCGGACGAACGGCGGCCAGCCGGGCAGCCGCCCGCCCAGCGTGGGTGAATCAACGCTCATCGGCCGCCCCGTTCACTTCGCTCCCCGCTCCCGCCCGTCTACCGGCCGCGCTCGCGCTCCCGCCCGGCGGCCCGCGCCCCAGTCTGCCGCGCCGCCCCGTCCGCGCGCATCACCGGCAGTTCCCGGACGCCCGGCTCCAGCCGCCACGCGACGGCCGCCGCGACCCCCGCCGCGGCGAGCCGCGCCCGGGCTTCCTCGAACGCCGCGCACCACTGCTCCTCGCGCTCGACGTCGAGCCGCCGGTCGTCCTCGCCGCGCGCCGCCCGCTCCCGGACGAGCGCCGCCCGCACCCGGCCCGCGTCCTCCACGCGCATCTTCACGCTGTGGTCGGGCCAGTCGCCGCGGGTCAGCAGCAGCGCCCCGTCGGCGGCGGTCAGCGTCTCGAACCCGGCGCGGACCTCGTAGCCGAGGTCCTCGAACGCGGCCGTGACGGACTCCAGAACATAGCGGCGCTCGTCGGCGGCGCGCTCGGCGGCCTCGGCCTCGGCCGCGCGCCGCCGCTCCCGCGCGCGGTGCTCCCGGGTGCGGTCGTTGGCCTCCTGGACGCGCAGCCGGACCTCGGTGAGCGCGCCCTGCGCGTCCTGGCCGGTGGCGGCGTCGGCGAGCAGCCGGGCGGCGCGGGCGACGGCGGCGCGGTCGGCGTCGGCCGCGTCCGGCAGCAGGCGCGCGAGGACGCGTTCCAGGGCGGCGCGCAGGTCAGGGGGTTCGGGGGCGGCCTCGGCGGCGCGGGGGGCGGGGACCTCGGCGGGGACGGCGAAGACCTGCTCGCCGACGCGCGCCGCGAGGACGCCCGCGAGGGCCGCCTCGGCGGCGTCCAGCGCCCGGTCGGCGTCCGCGCACCACGCGGTGAGCTCGGCGACGGTCTCGTCGCCGGGGGTCAGCGGGGCGGGCAGCGCGACGTCCGCGCCCAGCTCGTCGCGGGTCGCGGCCAGCGCCTCGGCGCGCGCGTTGCGCTCCAGCACCTCGCGCAGCGCCCGCTCGTAGGTCTCCGCCTCGGCCAGCGCGGCGGCGCGGGACTCGGCCCGGCCCGCCGCGAGCGCCGCCAGCAGTTGCGCGCCGCGCCCGGCCGCCGCCCCGCCCCTGCCGAGGACGCGGTTCATCCCCAGGGTGAGGACGACCGCCGCGTCCAGCACGATGTCGGCCTCGACGCCGCTGCTCATGCCCCTCCTCCGCTCGTCGCCGCGCGTTCGCCCTCCGCGTGCGCGGTCCGCCACCGGTGCAGTCGTACCCCCGCCGCGACGGCGTGCGCCGCCGCTGCCGCCACCAGGATCAGCAGCCAGACCATGCCCGCCAGCGGCGTCACGGCCGCCGCCAGCAGGATCAGGACCAGCAGCGGCACCAGCGCGGCGAGCAGCAGCAGGCCGCAGCCGCCCGGCCCGTTGCGGCGGGCCGCGCCCGACACCGTCGCCGACGCCTTCGACAGGCCGCGGCCGCCCGCGCCGAGCGCCTTGGCCAGCCACGCCCACGGGCCCGTCGGCAGGTAGTCGCCGCCCTGCGCGCGCGCGACGACGACCTCCGCGCCGCACTGGACCAGCCAGGCCAGGACGCCGACCGCCGCCAGGAGGCCGAACGAGAACCCGCCGCCGCGCTGGAGACCGCCGACCGAGCTGGTGCCGCCGCGGTCGCCGTCCCCGGCGAGCGCCGAAATCAACAGGCCGCCGAGCAGCCACAGCGCCAGGACCGGCAGGCTCCACGCCACCGCGCGGGCCGTCGCGCGGCCGCGTCCGGCGAGCCGCGCCCGCTCGCGGTCGGCCCACCGGGCGCGCAGCGCGGCGTCGCGCCGCTCGGCGGCGTGCCGGTCGCGCGCGCGGGCCTCGACCTCCAGGACGGCCTCGGGCGCGGCCCGGACGACCGCGAACCGGCGCAGCGGGTCGTCGCCCGCGCCGTCCGCCAGCCAGCGGAACCAGGGGACGTCGCCGCGGACGGCCGCGCGCGCCCGGTCGGCCGCCGCCGCGAGGTCGCGGGCGGCCTCGGCGGGCCGGGCGGCCAGCGCCAGCAGCGTCAGCAGCACGACGGGCGGGTCGTCGGCCGGCGCGCCCGCGACGCGCCGCGCGCCCGGGCCCGTGCTTGGGCCCGTGCTTGGACCCGTGCCCGTGTCGGGGAGCCGCGCCGCCAGGCCGGGCGGGACGGACGCCTGGCCGCGCAGCCAGCACGCCAGCTCGTTCCATGCCGCCGCGTGGTGATGCCATTGTTCGTGGACGGCCAGCAGATCGTGGCCCTCGGGTGAGGCCGCCAGGACGGGCAGCAGGTCCCTGTCCCACAGTTCGCGGCCGATGCGGCACGCCGTCCGGTGGTCGGGGCGCGCGGGGTCGGCGGCGAGCGCGGCCAGGCCGGGCAGGTCCGCCGACGTCAACCGGCGGCCGAGGAAGTACGGCGGCAGGTCCGGGTCGAGCCACTGGACGAGGTGCAGCAGCTTCACGTCGGGGGACAGGTCCGCCGTCAGATACCGGTCGATCAGCGCGATATGGCCGTCGTCCGGCAGTTCGGTCAGCCAGCCGCGCAGGGCGCGCCACGCCTCGCCCGCCTCGCCGCGGCCGAAGAAGTGCGGCGCGGCCTCGTCCCACCGCTCCGCCAGGACGCGCGCCAGCTCGCGGCGGTCGTCGTGGCGGCGGCCCGCGAACGGGACGCCCCGGCCGGGCGGGACCGCCGTCGCCGCCGGTTCCGCCGCGACGGGCGGGGAGCCGCCCGCCAGCCACGCGCGGACCTCGTCCGCGCCCCACCGGCCGCGCGGGTCGCGGGCCAGCAGGCCCCGGCACAGCAGCCGCAGGCGCGGGTCGGCGACGTCGTCGGCGGGCACCGCGCGGGTCGCGAGCTGGTCCACCACCGCCGTCTCGCTCAGGCCCGCGAACGGCGGGCGGCCCGTCGCCAGCTCCCGCACGATCATGCCGAGCGACCACCAGTCGCGGGCGGGGGAGACCTGGCCCGACAGCGACTCGGGGGCCGCGTACACGAGCGTCCGCGACGACGACGCGAACATGACGCTCTGCTCCAGCACCCGGCTCAGGCCGAAGTCCGCGATCACCAGGCGGACCGGGTCCGCGTTCTCGACCAGCACGTTCTCCGGTTTGAGGTCGCGGTGGACGATGCCCGCGCCGTGCAGGGCCGCGAGGCCGCCGGCGAGCTGCGCGACCGCCTCGGCGATCGTCGGCGGGTCGAGCGGGCCGGTCATCAGCGTCCGCAGGTTGCCGCCGGGCGCGTAGTCCGCGACCTCGTAGTCGCGGCCCTCGGCGGTGCCCGTCTCCAGGACGCGCAGGACGTGGGGGGACGCCAGTCGCGGGAGTTTCGCCCAGACCTCGCGGTCGGCGTTGTAGCCGCGGCGGAACAACTTGACGACGCGCTGCGCGCCGGACTCGTCCGCGACGAGCAGCAGGTCCGACTCCGCGCCCTGTACCGGCAGTTCGCCGACGAGCCGGAACCGCGCCGCCAGCGGCTCGGGGAGCCGCAGCAGCGCGCCGCCCGCCGCCGCCCCGCCGTCGCGGCGGGTGGCCGCCGGGCCGCGCGGCGGCGGGACGCGGTCGTCCCGGCGGGTCGCGTCCGGCTCCCGACGCGTGGCGCGCGGCGGAGCGTCGTCGTCGAAGTCGGCCACCGTGCTCGCCCCGTCTTGTCCGCGTGGAATTGCCGCGAGCCTAACGCGGCACCCTAAATCTTGTCCTTGATGACCCGCAGGTGCTCGACGCCCTTGAACCGGACCACCACGGCCTCCATGAAGATCCGCACCAGGAGCAGTTCGAACAGCCACACCAGGGGGGACGCGACGATCAGGATGACGCCCCACGCCCAGAAGTCGTCCCAGGTCGCGATCCACACGCCGAAGCCGAGGAACACGGCGCACTGGAGCGTGACGAGCAGGAGAGCGATCAGGTACCAGAGCTTGATCAGCTTCGGGGTGACCAGGTAGTTGAAGTTCGCGTCGAACAGCGCGCCGACCAGGCCCTTCTCCGGTGGCGCGGGCCGCTGCGCCCACGGCTGCTCGGGGACGGGGAACGCGCCCGATCCCCGGCCGGGCGGCGGCGGGCCGGACGGGCCCGGGCGCGGCGGGCCCTGCGGCGGGCCCTGCGGGGGCGGGCCGGGGCGCGGCGGCAGCGGCTGCGCGCCGGTGTCGGACCGCTGCGGTTCGGGCCGCTGCGGGTGGCGGGGCGGCGGGGGTCCGTAGCCCGCCCCCGGCGGGGACGCGGGCTGACCGGGCTCCTGGGGGTGCGTCACTGCCGACTCCTGCGCTCGTTCCGGGCGTTCCCCCGACTCTAGAACTTTCGACGCCCCGGAACCGCGCCCTGCAAGGGCTTCCCGCGCGTGGCGGCCCGGCCGTTCTATGATCACCGCCCCCCGAGCGGACGGAGCCGTGATGAGCGAGACCGCCGACCCGCCGACCCCCGGCGACGGAGTGAACGGGACGATCGAGGATGATCCGGACGCGATCCGGTTCGGCCGGAGCCGCTCCATGCGCGCCGGTTCGCTGATCGCCTGCACGCTCCTGTTCGCCGCCGCGCTCGCCGCCACGACCGGCGGCGTCCTGCTCCTGCGCCACGTGGACGGAACCTGGGCCGTCACCGGCTCGCTCGTGCTCGCCCTCGTCGGCGTGCTCGGCCTGCTGGCGGCGGTCGGCGCGGTCGCCGTGGCCTGGCCCGTCGCGCTGCGCCGCTTCGGGCTGTGGGTGAACGCGGACGGCGTCGTCGTCCACCGCGGCGGACGGCGGACGCACTTCGCCTGGACGGACGTCGAGGCCGTCTCGATCGGCCCCGAGTCCAGGAAGGAGTCCGCCCGCGCGGTGCTCGTGCGGCCCCCCGACCCGCATCCGCCCGTCGCGCTGATCGAACTGGAATGGCTCGACGCCGCCGAGGACGAGGTCCGCGCCGCCCTCGAGCGCACCGCGGGCGACAGATGGACGGACGAACTCGACTGATTCCCCGAACCCCGCCCACCGCAGTTTCCCCGCGTGTCCCGTAGCCGTTTCCAGGAGATCCGCCCGCCGATCGCAGAAATCGCGCGAACATCCACCGCGATGTGCGCCATCGAGGGGAAGACGGCAAATCCCTGACCGGATTCGGACACCCGCCCGCCGCGTTTATCGCGCGATGGAGAGCGGCGATCCCGGTGAAAACGACCGCATGGCGCGTGCGACGCTCCGACACGACCGGCCCCACCGCCCCGGTCGGCGGTCCGGCGGGCGCGGTCCCACTCCGCCCGGCACCCCGCGACGTGACGGCGCGGCGGCCGGGCGCGAGCGGCGCGGTGCGCCCGGCGGTGCGCGTAACAATTCGTCGCGGCGGGCGCGGCCTTTTGTCATCGGGTGCGGGACGGGAATGGCGTTTCTGTGAACCGGTGAGCGGACGGCGTCCTCGGGGCGCGGACCGGCCGCGCGCGCCCGGTGCGCCGCGTCCGCGTGCCGAGTAGCCTGCCGTCGAACGATTGTTCAGGCGGTTCGGGAAGGAGGGATCGACGCGATGCCCCGGGAACTCCCCGCCCCCGATCCCTCCGAGAAAATGCCGCAGGCGATCCTCGACATTCTGCAGGCGGAATTGACGTCGCTGGCCGAGGAGATCCTGGCGGAGGTGCGCCGCTCGGTCCCCGAGTACCCGGCGGACGGGGCGCAGCGCTCGGCCGTGGACCAGGCGATCCGCACGTTCATGGACCGGCTGGCCGGTTCGACGGACCCGCAGGAGCGCCGCGACGAGCTGTTCCGCGCGCTCGGCCGCGACGAGGCGTACGAGGGCCGCAGCCTCGACGCGCTCCAGGCCGCGTACCGGGTCGGCATCAAGACGGCGTGGCGGCGCGTCGCGCAGGTGGGCCGGCGGCGCAGGCTGTCGTCGGAGGTGATGACCCGGCTCGCGGACGCGCTGTTCGGCTACATCGACGAGCTGGCGTCCCTGTCGGTGCAGGGCTATCTGGACGCGCGCTCCCGGTCGGCCGAGGAGCTGGTCGAGATGCAGCGGCGGCTGCTGCGCCTCGTCCTGCGCGGTCCGGGGGTGCCGCGGTCGGCGTTGGACGAGCCCGCCGCGCAGGCGGGCTGGACCGTGCCGGACGAGGTGACGATGGTCGCGCTCCCCGCGAAGGCCCGGTGCGTCCGGGCGGCCCTCGACCACGACGTCCTCGCCGACCTCGGCGACCCGGAGCCGTATCTGCTGGTCCCCGGCCCGTTCACCGAGACGCGGCGGGACATGCTCGCGGGAGCGCTCCCGGACCGCCGCTCGGTGGTGGGCCTGACGGTCCCGCTGGCGGACGCGGCCGACTCGCTGCGCTGGGCCCGCGCCGTGCTGGCCCTGGTCAGGGCCGGAATCCTGGAGGACGCGGGCCCGACGCGCTGCGCCGACCACCTGCTGGAGCTGTGGCTGCTGTCGGACGTCGCGCTGCTGGAGCAGGTCGCGCGGCACCGGATGCCCGGTCTGGAACGGCTGAACCGAAGTCAGTGGTCGCGGATGACCGAAACCCTCGGCGCGTGGCTGGAGTCGCAGGGGAACGCCGTCGAGACCGCGCGGCGTCTCCGGGTGCATCCGCAGACGGTTCGGTACCGGATGCGGCAGATGGGGGAGACCTTCAGTGATCAACTGGGCAACGCGGACGCGCGATTCGTCCTCGACGCGGTGCTGCGCGTCCAGCGGCTGCGCGAGCGGAGCCCCGCGCCTGGTGACGATCCGTTATCCCAACCACATGCAACGGCGCAATAACCGAGTGTGACTTTAAGAATTCTTTACCCGGTCTCCCGGCGAACTTGATCTAGTTTCGGTGTGCTTCACCTCACACACAGAACGTTCCGGGAGGCGCAGGGGTTCCCCGCTCGGCGCCCTCCGGCCCACCCACCGACCGGACCGTCCGGCGGCCCGGGAAGCCCCGCCCGGCGCGCCGTACGCCGGCACGGCTGCGCTCTCGGAGGTGCCGTCAGATGACGCAGACGTTGGAGCCGGGGATCGCCCACCGCGTGCCGTCGCGCCTGCCGAGCCGGCTCGCGGTCCTGATGCGGCCCGAACTGCCCGGTCTCGCCGACGAGATCATCGCCGAGATCCGCGCCGCCATCCCCGAGTACGGGCGGCCGTCCACCGGCCCGTACGTCGAGGCGCTGCGCATCGGCGTCGAAAGCGCCCTCGGCCACTTCGTGGACCAGGTCGCCAACCCGGCCGTGCCCCGCGACCGGCACGACGAGACCTACCGCCGCCTCGGCCGCTACGAGGCGCTGGAGGGCCGCAGCCTCGACACGCTGCAGGCCGCGCTCCGCGTCGGCGCGCAGGTCGCGTGGCGGCGCGTGATGGAGGTCGGACCGCGCCGGAAACTGTCCACGACGATCATGGCGCAACTCGCGGACGCGCTATTCGCGTATATCGACGAACTCGCGGCACTCGCGCAACAGGGATTTCTCGACGCGCGCCCCGACGAGGAACTCGAAGGCCACCGCCGCCGCCTCCTGGACTTCCTCGTCCGGCGGCCCGGCGCGTCCCCCCGGGTGCTCGCGGAACTGGCGGCGCGCGCGAAGTGGACGGTCCCCGACGAGGTCACGCCGGTCGTCGCGGCGGCGGGCAGCCCCTACGTCCGCAGCGCCCTCCCGCCGGACGCGCTCGCGGACCTGTCCGCCGAGGACCCGCACCTGGTCTTCCCCGGCCCGCTCACCGACGAGCGCCGCCGCACCCTGGCCGAGGCGCTGCCCGAGGGGCAGGTCGCGGCGGGCGTGACGGTCCCCGTCGAGCAGGCCGCCGACTCGCTGCGCTGGGCCCGCCAGGCGCTCGGCCTGCTCGAACGCGGCATCCTCGACGACGGCCCGGTGACCTGCTGCGACGACCACCTGCTCACCCTCTGGCTGCTGTCGGACCAGGCGCTCACCGAGCAGATCGCGCGCCGCCACCTGCGCGAGATGGCCGACCTCAACGCCCGCCAGCGCGACCGGCTGCTCGACACGCTGCGGACGTGGCTGACGCTGCGCGGCACCGCCGCCGACATCGCCGAGGAGCTGAACGTCCACCCGCAGACCGTCCGGTACCGGATGCGGCAGCTCGAGGCGGCGCTCGGCGAACGCCTCAACGACCCCGACGCGCGGTTCGCGATCGAGGCGGCGCTGCGCGCGATGCGGCTCCGGCACGGCGCGCGCGGCGGTGACGGGACGGGAGCGGAGGGTTGACCGCGGCGGCCCCGGCCCTCACCCGGTGACAACCGCCGCCAATTCCCCGACCCATCGGATAATCACCCGGTCATGACCTGTGTGATCGGGGTTGTAGGGGCTCGGCGGCGCGTGCTTTCATCAATTTCCCACAAGCTTTCATGATCATTGGGAATGACCGGAGGTGACGCGGTGACGCGGGTGCGTTCGTCGGGTGGCGCCATTCTCGCCGGCCTCGGCGCGGCGGCGGTGATCGCCGTCTCGCTGGCGCCCCCGGTCGCGGCGGCCCCGCTGCGCGACGACCCCGCGCCCGACCCGTCCGCCAGCGCCACCACCGACCCGCCCGCGGAGCCGAGCGACCCGCCGTCCGACCCGGGCGGCGGCGGCACGACCGAGCCCAGCGATCCGCCGACGGACCCGGGCGGCGGCGACCCTAGCGACCCGCCCACCGATCCGGGCGGCGGCGATCCGAGCGACCCGCCCACCGACCCCGGTGGCGGCGACCCGAGCACGCCTCCGGGCGGCGGCGATCCGAGCAACCCGCCGACCGACCCCGGCGGGGGCGACCCGAGCACGCCGCCGGGCGGCGGCGACCCCAGCAACCCGCCCACCGACCCGGGCGGCGGCGACCCCGGCGTCCCCAAGACCCCGGTCCTGTCGGTCGGCGCGTCGGTGTCGGCGTCCACGGTGCGGCCCGGCGGCTCGCTCACCGTCACCGCGACCGTCTCGTCCGCCAACGCCCCGGCGGCGGGCGCGGCGCTGCGGATGGCGGTCAGCCGCGGGTCGATCAGCCCCGCCGGACGGTCCCTCGGCACCGTCGCGGCGGGCCGGAGCGTCGCCACGATCGCGACCGTGACCGTCCCGTCGAACGCCAAGGCCGGGACGATCCGGCTCACGGTCGGCGCGTCCGCCGCCAAGGCCGCGGGCGTCTCGCGCGGCTACACGCTCATCGTCACGCAGCCGTCCGGCGCGCTGCCGCCCGGCGTCGACCTCAACCACCTGCCGCCGGACGCGCCGCCGCTCACCCCGCCCGCCGGTCCCGCCGCGAACCCGCTCGCGGACCTCAAGGGCCCGCAGGTCGCGCTGCCGCCCGTCACCAACCCGCAGACCGCGCCCAGCCCGATGCCGCTCGTGCCGGTGTCCAGCCTGCGGCCGCTGCCCGGCGCGGTCTTCACCGACGACGACCTGCGCGCCCTCCAGGGCGCGGCGCTCGCCGCCGTGTCCACCGCGACGCTGCTGCTCCTGCTGCGGCTGCGGATGATGCGCCGCGCCGACGCGCCCGTCCGCCGCGCCCGCCGCCTCTACCCGCAGCTCGACGGCAAGCGGATCACCGCCGCGCGGCTGCGCGCGCTGCCGCCGCTGCCCGCGCCCGCGCGCTACTTCTCGCTGTCCTGGATGCCGCCGCGCCGCCCGCGCGGCGTGCAGATCTGAGGCGCCCCCGAACTCCACCTCCGCCCGAGGCGCCGGGCGGAGGTGGACCCGGCGGCGCGCCCGGCGGACCCCGTCGCGCCGGACGGGGCCGCCGGGCGCGCTCCGCCCTCAAAGTCCCGGCCTACGGCCCTCGCCTGGCGGCTCGGGCCTCACCGGGCCTGTGCGAGCGCGGCATCGCTTCGCGATCTGGCCGGCGAAGCTCGCCTCCGGCGTCGCTTCACCGCCCAGGTAACGCACTCGCGCTGTGGCTGAGGCACGTTGAGACACGCCCTAGCCCGCGAGGCGGGTGAGGATGCGCAGGACCTCGTCCAGGATCTCCCGCGCGTCGGCCTCGTCGTCGGCGAGCGCGATCTCCCGACCGGCCTCGCCGATCACCGTCGTCAGCACGAGGCTCAGCACCTGCGGCGCGCGGCCCGCCGCGCCCGGCGCGAGCAGCTTGGTGTTCTGGCCGACCCAGTGCTGCGCGCGTTTCCGGCGCATCAGCGAGAACCCCGACGGCCCCTCGCCGCCGTGGAACAGCCGCGCCGCGTCCCGCCGCTCCCAGCAGACGCCGAGGTAGGCGCGGGCGCCCGCGACGAACAGCTCGATCGGGTCGGCCGCCGCGCTCCGGCGCGCCGCCGCGACGGCCCGCGCCGCCGCGTCCTCCTGGTCGCGGCACAGCTCCTCGTACAGCGCGAGGTACAGGCCCGCCTTGCCGCCGTAGTGGTGGTACAGGCTGCCGACGCTCGCCCCGGACCGCTCGACGATCTCCGCGACGCCCGCGTCGGCGTAACCGCGGTCGGCGAAGACGTGCAGCGCGGCGTCCAGGAGCGCCCGCCGGGTCGAGTCCGCGCGCGCCCACTGCCGCCCGCCCGTGCCGTTCGTCGTCCGCATGCGACCATCGTGCCCGCGCCGGTCGCCCCGCCGCCACCGCGCCCGGGTCAGTACCAGTGGTGCGACGACCACCACGCCCACGCCCCGCACGGGTCGTGGTAGCGGGCCTTGATGTAGCCGAGCCCCCAGGCGATCTGCGTGGGGGAGCTGGTCCGCCAGTCCGGGCCCGCGCTCGCGAGCTTGGAGCCGGGCAGCGCCTGCGGGATGCCGTACGCGCCGCTGCCGGGGTTGGTGGCCCGCTCGTCCCAGCCGCTCTCGTGGTTCCACAGCGTCAGCAGGGACTGCCAGCAGTTGCCCCAGCCGCGCTGCGCGTTCATCTTCTTGCCGTACGCCTTGTTCTGCGCGGCGGACGGGTTCATGCGCGCGAGCCGCTTGCGTTCCTCCTCGCGCTTGCGGATCGCCTCCAGCTTCTTGCGCGCGGCCTCGTCCTTCTTGGCCTTGGCGCGCAGCCGCTTCAGCTCCGCCTGCTCTTCCTTGTAGGCGCGCTCCTTGGCGGACGCGACGATGTTCGCGGCCATCGGGTCCATGTCGGACGCCCGGAACCGTTCGAGCATGTCGCCCGCCGACAACCCCTGCACGCTCGCGGGCGGTCTGCTGCGGTGCCCGGTGATCGCGTCGGGGTTGACGAACACGACGACGGCGGCGGCCACGCCGAGTCCGGCGGTCGCGATCGTCGCGTTGTGCGTGAGGATCTTCGCGGCGATCCGCCGCCGCGACCGGCGCGGCGGCGCGGGGAGCTCTTCCGCGGGCGGCTCCGGCGGATCGGCGGGAAGCCTCGGCGGCGGCACAGGCGGCGGCCCGCCGGGTCCGACGTCGTCGAGGGCGGCCTGCGGGGTGGACGCGTCGTGGGGCGCGGGCCTGCCGAGCGGGCGCTCGCCGGTCCGCCGCCGCGTTCCGCCGCGTCCGCGCGAGGGGGTCCGGCCGCGCGTGCCGTGGCTCTGTGGCATGTCAGTAGAGTGCCGCATCCTCCCCGGTTCGCGCACCGGTCCCTCCAGGTTCCGCCCGCGCGGGAACGTTCTAGAGTTCCGTGTCGCCGACCGCGAGCCGCGCGGGCTGCAGCGCCTCGAACAGCTCCCGCCGCAGGCCGCCGAGCGCCGCGAACGGCCCGTCCGGCTCCTCCAGCGCCCGGTTCACCGCCGCCGCCGTCGCCCGGCCCGCGTCGGTCAGTTCGACGAGCGTCGCGCGCCGGTCGCTGGGATGCGGGGTCCGGCGGACGAGCCCGGCGGTCTCCAACTGGTCCACCGTGAGCTTCACCGAGGTCGGGTGCATCATCACCAGCCGGCTGAGCGTGCTGAGCCGCGTCCGCCCCGTCGAGGTGAGCGCGAGCGTCGTCAGCAGGAAGTAGCCGGTGCGGGTCAGGCCGCGCTGCTTCAGCTCCCCGTCGAGGGCCTTCTTGAGGTACTGGTGGAGCCGCCCGACGGACGCCAGGATCATGAAGGGCCACGGCTCCCCGGTGAGGCCCTGGTCCGTCCAGCGGTCGAGGACTCCCGTCAGCAGCGGGTCACCGGCCGGTTCCTCGGCGATGACCTGCGGCTCCGGCGCGGACTGCGGTGAAGTTCGCACAACGCCTGATCGTAGCTCCCGACAAATCCCCAATGTAAGTACTCGCTTCTTAGACGACTTTCCAATAGAGTGCTCCAGATCACAGACGGTGCCGGTGTGTCCCCTGGTCACGGCGGCCCGAACGTGATCCGGGCGTCTTCCGAGGTCCGGGCGTCGCGGTCCCCACCCGCGCGGCGCCCGCAGCGGCCGAGGCGGGCGGCCGGTTTCGGATGGGCGCCGACGTCCGAGCACAAAGGAGGCTGGAATGTCCCTTCACCCTGCCACCGAGGGGGAGGTCTCCGGCTGATGGCCATGAGCCTGAGCAGGGCTCCCGACCTCGCCCTGCGGCGTCTCGCCAAGGTCCTGGACGAGACCGGGCTGCTGTGCGTCACCCTCCTGGAGGGCCTGCGCCGCACCTGGGACGTCCGGCAGTGGTGGGGCGAGTTCATCGAGCAGTGCTGGTTCCTCGCCCGCGTGACGAGCGTCCCGGTCATGCTCATCGCGGTGCCGCTCGGCGCCACGATCTCCCTCCAGGTCGGCGACATCGCCCGCCAGCTCGGCGCCCAGTCGCAGACCGGCGCGCTGCTGGTCGCCGCGATGATCCAGCAGGTCGCGCCGCTGGCCGCCGCGCTGCTGGTGTCGGGCGTCGGCGGGTCCGCGATCACCTCCGACATGGGCGCGCGGCACATCCGCGACGAGCTGGCCGCGATGGAGGTCATGGGGATCAACCCGATCCACCGCCTCGTCACCCCGCGCCTGTGGGCCGCCAGCACCGTGTCCGCGCTGCTGTGCTCGGTCGTGATCCTCGCGGGCGTCCTCGGCGGCTACTACTTCAACGTCATCCAGCAGGGCGTCAGCCCCGGCGCGTTCTTCGACGGCGCGACGAGCCTGCTCCAGTTCCCGGACCTCGTGATCACCCTGTTCAAGGCGTGGATCTTCGGGTTCGTCGCCGCCGCCGTCGCCTGCTACATGGGCATGAACTGCGACTACGGCCCCGTGGGCGTGGGGCGCGCGGTGAACAAGGCCGTCGTGGTGACCTCGATCGTGGTGTTCGGTTTCAACTACGTGCTCACGATGATCTACCAGGTCCTTTTCCCCCCGAGGTTCTGATGGTCGCGATTTCCCCCGTTCGCAAGCTCGGCCGGGCCTTCCGGGGCCGGACCGCCGGCCTGTCGGGATCGGCGAGCCTGCCGGTCTTCCTCGGCCGGGTGCTCTACCACCTCGTCGTCGACATCGTCATCCGCCGCAAATACGGCAAGACGCTCGCCAAGCAGGTCAGCGACATCACCGTCGGCGTCGGCGCGCTCGTCATCGGCGGCGGCATGATCTTCGTGATCGCGACGATGGCGCTGGCCACCGGCGCGATGGTCGGCCTCCAGGCGTTCCCCGGCCTGGAGCGGATCGGCGCGGAGGCGTTCACCGGCCTGGTCGCCAGCTACTCCAACGTCCGCGAGGTGACCCCGATCATCGCGGGCGTCGCGCTCGTCGCGCAGGTCGGGACGGGCTTCACCGCCGAGATCGGCGCGATGCGGATCTCCGAGGAGATCGACGCGCTGGAGGTCATGGGCGTCAACTCCCTGGCCTACCTGGTCTGCACGCGGGTCGCCGCCGGAGTCATCGCGCTCGTCCCGCTGTACCTGGTGTCGCTGTTCATGGCGTTCTTCGCGACGCGGTTCATCTCGATCCAGTACTACGGGCTCTCGCCGGGCATCTACGACTACTACTTCCACCTGTACCTGCCGCCGATCGACGTGCTCTACAGCGCGATCAAGGTGGCGGTGTTCGCGTTCATCGTCATGTTCATCCACTGCTACCGCGGCTACTACGCGGCGGGCGGGCCGGTGGGCGTGGGCGTCGCCGCGGGTCGCGCGATCCGCGAGTCCACGATCCTCATGATCCTGATGAACCTCGTCCTGTCGTACATCTTCTGGGGCCACGGCGGAACTGTGAGGCTGACCGGATGAGCGACGAAACCCTCTCCACGCGCACCCGGACCGGGTTCGCGCTGCTGGGCGCGGGGGTCCTCGCGGCGGCGGCCGCCGGGGTGGCGCTCGGCGCGTCCCCGTCCTACGCGGGCTCGACGTATCTGACGGCGACGTTCGCGCGGGCCGGGCAGGGCCTGGACCCGGGCAAGTCGGACGTGAAGATCCGCGGGATCGCGGTCGGGACGGTCGCGGGCGTCAGCCTCGGCCGCGACGGCCGGGTCACCGTCCGGATGCGCCTCGACAAGGGCGTCCGCGTCGCGCGCACCGCGACGGCGGGCATCGAGCCGGTGTCGGTGTTCGGCCCGAAGGACCTCACGCTGGACCTCGGCTCGGGCGAGACCACCGGCCCGTACCTCCCGGACGGCGGCCGGATCGGCAGGACGACGGACCCCGAGGAGATCTCCGACACCGCCTGGCCGACGTACCGGCTGACGGCGGCGCTCGACCCCGACGAGGTCGCCACGATCGTCCACACCTTCTCCGCCGGGTTGTCCGGCGAGGGCCCGGCGCTCCGCCGCACGGTCGGCAACCTCGCGACCGTCGTGGACGCCACGCACCAGGACCGGAACGTCCTGCGCGGCCTCATCGACGACGTCACCGGCCTGTCGGGGACGCTCGCCACCCGAGGCGGCACGCTGACCGGCGCCGTCGCCGACGCCAACAAGGTCGCCCCGGTCGTCTACACCCGTCCCGACAAGGTGTCCGCGCTGCTGGACGAGGCCGGGAAGACGGCCGGCACGGTGAGCGGCACCCTCGACCGCCAGGGCGGCCACCTCGGCCACGTGGTCGACTCCGCCGCCGGGGTCGCCGCGACGGTGAACGCCCAGCGCGGCAACATCCCGACGATGATCGACGGCCTCAACGGCTTCTTCAACCTGCTCGCCGACATCATCCGCACGAAGGGCCCGCAGGGCACCGAGCTGGCGCAGGCCCGCGACACCCTCTCGCTGGACCTGTGCCGGACGCTCGTCGACATCTGCCCGCCGGGCTTCTCCATGTCCACCCCGAAGGTGAACCCATGAAGCGGTTCGGCGGCAAACCCGGCCGCGGCCCCCAGTACACGGTGATGGCGAAGTTCGGCGTGTTCGTCGTCGTCACCGGCCTGCTGACGTTCTACATCGGGCAGCAGATCCTCGGGACGAGCTTCAGCGACCGCTACAAGCTGACGGCCACGTTCGACGACGTCACGGGCCTGCTCGAAGGCGACACGGTGAAGGTCGCCGGAACCCCGGTCGGCCAGGTCACCGGCGTCAAGGTCGTGCGCGGCAAGGCCGTCGTGTCGATGAAGGTCGACAAGGACGTCCGCATCCCGGACGACTCGACGGCGGCGATCCGCTGGCGCAACGTCATGGGCCAGCGCGTCGTCTACCTCGAACCCGGCCAGAGCCGGACGATGCTGGCGTCCGGCGCGCGCGTCCCGCACACCCGGTCGGTCGTGGACCTCGGCGACGTCGTCAACAGCCTCGGCCCGCTCACCCAGAACCTCGACCCCGGCCAGCTCAACAAGATCCTGTTCGCGTTCGCGCAGGCCCTCGACGGCAACGAGCAGAACCTCTCGGTGCTGACCGACAACCTCGACGGCCTGCTCCAGACGTTCGCGACCCGCCGCACGACGATCGCCGGGATGATCGACGACTACGAGACGGTCAGCGCCGCCGTCGCCGCCCGGGACCGGCAGATCGCCGCGAGCGTCGACAACCTCGCGGAGCTGACGAAGGTGTTCGCGGCGAACAAGAAGGTGCTGGAGGACGCGATCGTCCAGGTCGGCGGCGTCACCACCAACCTCGACCGCGTCCTCGGCGGCAACGACGCCGAACTGGCCCGGATCGTGGACAACCTCGCGAAGTTCAGCGGCACCTTCCGCCTCAACGTGGACCAGCTCGAAAAGATGGTGCAGCAGCTCCCGCTCACCCTGCGGCAGTTGTTCTCGACCGCCAACGGCGGCCACTTCCTGCGCACCAACGCGCTGTGCCTGAACATCGTGCAGGGCCCGTGCCCGTTCCCGATGAACCTGCCCGCCGCCCCCGGCCAGCAGCCGAACGACACGACGCCCGACCCCGCCGACCTGGCGAAACTCAAGTCGATGCTGACGGGAGGCGGCAAGTGAGACGACGGCTCACCTCCCTCCGGGACGTCAACCAGAAGGTCGTCGCCCTGCTGACGCTCGGCGTCATGGGCGCCGCGTGCGTGTTCGCGTTCGCGGTCGGGCAGCTCCACCTGTTCGACCGCGGCTACACGATGAGCGGCGAGTTCTCCGACACGGCCGGGATGAAGAAGGGCCAGGACGTCCGCGTCGCGGGCGTCAAGGCCGGGCGCGTCACCGGCGTGCGGCCCGACTTCGCGCACGGCAAGGTGATCATCACCTGGCACATGAACCACGGCATCGACCTCGGCCCCGACACCCGGGCCGAGATCCAGACGACGACGCTGCTCGGCGGTCGCTACCTGCGGCTGTCCGGCCCGGTCGCCCGGCCGTACATGGCGGACGTGCCCGCGTCGCGGCGGCGCGTGCCGCTGTCGCGGACCGCCGTCCCGTTCACCGTCCCGGACGCGCTGGAGAGCGCGCAGAACATCGTCGGCAAGCTCGACGAGAAGAGCATCGACAAGCTCCTCACCGAGGTCGGCAAGATCCAGTCGCCGAGCGCGGCGAAGCTCAAGCGGGTCCTGGTCAACGTGCAGGACGTGTCCCGCACGCTCAACGACGCGACCCCGCAGGTCCAGAACCTCATCGAGAACAGCAAGAAGATCACCGGCACGCTCGCGGCGAAGGACGCCGAGCTGCGCCAGATCCTCGACGCGAGCCAGACGCTGCTGGACACCCTCGTCCGCCGCCGCGACGAGCTGGCCGCGACGATCGGGTCGAGCAGCCGCACGGTCCGCACGCTGTCGAACGTCATCTCCCGCAACCAGAAGCAGCTCGACCAGCTCCTGGACAACCTGCACCTGCTGACGACGCGGCTCGCGCCCAACATGGACGCGCTGAACACCGACTTCTCGCTGCTCGGCCCGACCTTCCAGCAGATCGCCAATTTGAAGGGAAACGGGGCCTGGATCGAGGGCCTGCTCACCGGCCTCGGGCCGCTCCAGCCGCCCGGCCCGATCTCCACGCGGCGGCCCGCCGGGAACCAGGGAGGCAACTGATGAGGTTTCCACGGCGGTTGAGGCCGGGCTCGCTCGTCGGGGCCGGGCTCGCCCTGGTCCTGGCGGCGACGTCGGGCGGCTGCGCGGTCGGCGGCGGCGGCGAGCGGACGATGACCGTCGAGCTGGCCAAGGCCCGCTCGTTCTACCCGCAGTCCAAGGTGAAGGTGATGGGCGCGGACGTCGGGCTCGTCGACAAGGTCGAGAACAAGGGCGACCACATCCGGGTCGTCTTCCACATCGACCGGGACGTGCCGCTGCCGCGCGGCGTGCAGGCGTCGATCGTCCCGCTGAATCTGGTGGGGGAGCGGAACCTGGTCCTGCACCCGGCGTGGAAGCCGGGCGAGGCGAAGGAGACCGGGAACGACATCCCGATCGAGCGCACCCACGTGCCCGTCGAGGTGGACGACGCGCTCAGCTCGTTCACCAACCTCGCGCAGGCCCTCGACCCGACGAAGGTGAACACGGCGCTGCACGGCGCGGCGCAGTCGTTCGCGGGCAACGGCAAGGACTTCAACGCGACGCTGGAGCAGAGCGCGCGGCTCGTGGAGAACGTCGCCGGGCAGGACAAGGACCTGATCGAGGTCGCCAGGAACCTCGACCGCATGGCGGGGGTCGTGCGGGGCCGCGAGCAGGTCCTCGGGACGGTCATCCGCGACTTCGGGCAGGCCAGCCAGGTCCTCGCCGCCGAGCGCGGCGAACTCCAGCAGCTCGTCACCGGGGTGCTGGACCTCGCCAAGAACGGCGGGAAGCTCATCGACAAGTACAAGGGCCAGCTCCCGTACGACCTGAGCGTCCTGACGAAGGTCGCGCTGGTCCTGAAGGGCAACGCCAAGCAGCTCGGGCAGCTCATCGACGTCCTGCCGGGCATCAGCTCGGCGTTCATCGGCGGCTACAACACCACGGACAAGTCGCTGCACCTGCGGTTCGCGGCGGACGCGTTCCTGCGGACGTGGCTGCGCGGCCTGCTCAACACCGACGAGGTCGAGTGCCCGCTGCCGAAACCGAACTCCAACTGTCCGTTCACCTACTCGGGCGGAGGCGGGAAATGAGACGCGCCGTGGCGCTCGCGCTGGCCGCGTCGGTGGCGCTGCCGGGCTCGCTGTCGGGCTGCTCGCTGCGGACGGCGGGCGCGCCCAAGGGCCATCTGACGCTGACGGCGACGTTCACCGACGCGCAGGGGCTCGTCGCCGGGCACAGCGTGAAGATGTCGGACGTGACGATCGGCAGCGTCACGAAGGTCCAGCTCACGTCCGACTACAGGACGAAGGTCACCGTCTCGATCAAGGACGGGGTGCGGCTGCCGGTCGGCACCCACGCCGAGGTGAAGGTGACCTCGCTGCTCGGTGAGAACTATGTGGACCTGACGCTGCCGCCGGGCGGCCGCACCGACACCGGCCCGTTCCTGGCGAACCACGCGGCGATCGCGGACACGAGCGTGCAGCCCGCGTTCGAGCAGGTCGTCGGCCAGGCCGGGCCGCTGCTGAAGGCGCTGGCGGGCGACGACGTCGCGACGGTCGTCAACGCGGGCGCGACCGCGCTGGACGGCAACGGGCCGAAGCTGAACAGCACGATCCGCCAGTCCGCCGAACTGCTCCAGATGTTCGCCGACCAGCGCAAGGCGCTCGGTGAGGCGGTGGACAACTTCGCCAAGCTGGGCCGGTCGCTGGCGGCGGGCAAGGACGCGCTCGGCGCGGCCCCCGCCGAGCTGGAGAAGGCGTCGCGGGTCCTCAACGAGGACAAGGACAAGATCGTCCACGCGGTCGAGCAGCTCACCGAGATGGCCCGGCAGCTCAACGACAAGGTGCTGGAGGGCCGGGTCGCGCGGTTCCGCGAGCTGCTCAAGGACGTCGACCCCGTCCTCGCGCAGCTCGGGAGCAACCGCAAGCGGCTGACGGCGCTGGTGGACGGGCTCGTCACGTTCTCCGAGAAGCTGCCGAAGGCGACCTGGGACGGGCAGATCCTGCTGTACCCGATCCTCAAGGTGACCTGGCCGAACGGCACCCCGGTCATCCCCGAGGCCCCGGCCGCCGGGGGCTCGAAGGCGGCGGACCAGGGGAAGAAGAAGACCTCCGGCGCGAAGAAGGACACCGGCAAGCCGTCCGGCTCCGGCGGCGGGACGGGCATCGAGCTGCCGCCCGCGCTCCGCCAGGCGTTCCCCGACCTCGCCCGCATGCTGGAGGGACAGCGATGACGCGGCGCCTCACCATCAACCTCGCGGTGTTCGCGACGCTGGCCGTCGTCATGGTCGTGTGGGCGTTCCGCAACGTCGTCCACTTCGACTTCATCGAGCGGCCGTACCACCTGGTCGTGGAGTTCGAGTCGTCGCCCGGCCTGCACCCCGGGTTCGAGGTGGACTACCTCGGGCTGCGCATCGGCAAGATCGACTCGGTGAAGCTGGAGAAGGACCGCGTCGTCGTCCGCCTCGACATCGACCGGGGCGTGACGGTGCCGCAGGGCGTGAAGGCCGCCGCCGCCCGCAAGTCCGCGGTCGGCGAGCCGGTCGTCGAGCTGACGCCGGGGCCGGGCGGGATCAACGCGCCCGCGATGAAGGCCGGGACCGTCATCCCCAAGAGCCAGACGAGCGTGCCGCCCAAGTACGGCGACCTGTTCGCCGCCGTCATCGACTCGCTCAAGGCCATCAACCCGAACGACGCCAAGATGCTCACGCACGAGCTGGCGGCGGGCTGGTCCGGCCGCGAGGACTCGCTGCGCCAGATCATCAACGGCGGCGACCAGCTCACCGCCACGTTCGCGCAGAACACCGAGCTGCTCGACCGGCTCACCAAGGAGTTCGGGCGGATCGGC
This sequence comes from Actinomadura atramentaria DSM 43919, assembly GCF_000381885.1. Classification (GTDB taxonomy): domain Bacteria; phylum Actinomycetota; class Actinomycetes; order Streptosporangiales; family Streptosporangiaceae; genus Spirillospora; species Spirillospora atramentaria. Next base: position 559,810 of record NZ_KB907208.1, read on the forward strand.
GGCGTCCTGAACGCCAACCGGGGCGACCTCGGCGCGGGCATCGACAACCTCGCCGCCGTCACCGCCGCGCTCAGCCAGGTGCGCGGGCAGCTCACCGAACTGCGCGACCGGGGCCCCGACCTGCTCGCGACCGTCAACGGCCTGCTCGACCAGACGGGCAAGAACTTCGAATGCACGGTCGACGCGCTCGGCACGCTCGGGCTGTCGAAATACGACCCGGACTACCTGAAGGACCTCGCGGACGTCCTCAGGGCCGCGCCGATGCTGAACACCGTGCTCCACAACGTCATCGGCAACGAGGGCGGGAAGCCGGTCCTGAACGTCGTCTTCCTGATCACGCTCAAGACGACGGCGACGCTGGAGTACAAGTACCCGCTCGACCAGCCGGGCGTGAACAAGACGATCACCTGCCCGGACGGCAGCACGCCGCAGGTCGGCAAGCAGAAGCCCTACAAGTCCAAGGACCCGGGCGCGACGATCCCGACGCACGACCCGTCCGTCGGGAAGAACGACGCGCAGATCAACGCGAAGAACGTCGCCAGCAATGACGACGACGCCTCTTCTACGGTCGGCCCGCGTTGGCTAATGTACGTTGCCCCGGTTCTGGCGCTGCTGGTGCTGATCCGGGTGATCGCGAATTTCGTGCCCGCGCTGTCGCGCCTGACGCGGCTTCCGGCACCGCTGCGGCGGCGGCGGAAGAAGGACTGACCCCGATGACCCCCGAGGAGTGCGCGAAGTGACCGCCAAGATCACGAAGGACAACACCGACGACGCCGCGAGCGACGCCGCCGCGGAGGCTTCGGCGGAATCCCCGGTCGAGGAGGTCGCGGACGCCGGGAAGGGCGCGGACGGCGCCGGGAAGGCCGCGCCGGGCAAGCGCAAGCGGCGGGTCCGCGTCATCGAGGTCATCGAGGACGATGACGAGGACATCGAGGACGTCATCGCCCGGATCGACGCCGAGGACGAGGCCGAGCCCGCCGACGAGGAGCCCGCCGCCGAGGAGCCCGCGGCGAAGCCGAAGGTCGCCGCGCTGCCGAAGAAGGCCAAGCCCGCCGAGCCCGCCGAGCCCGCGCCCGCCGAGCCCGAGGCGGACGAGCCCGCGCGGCCCGGCGCGCTCGGCACGCCCGGCCTGATCGCCGTCGCGGTCGTCGTGGTGGTCCTCGCGGCGCTGGCCGTCTGGCAGTGGCGGGTCGCGGCGGGCAAGGCGTCCGAGGCGGACGACCGCGCGGACGTCGCGAAGGTCGCGAGCGCGTTCGGGGACGTCGCCGCGAACTACAGCGCGTCCAACTACCAGGAGCAGATCGCCAAGGCCGAGAAGCTGATGGGCGGCGACCTGCTCGAGAGGTACAAGAGCCAGACCGCGCCGGGCCTGGTCAACACGTTCAAGTCGGGGCAGTCGACGGCGTCGCTGGCGTCGAAGTCCGTGGCGGTGTTCGTCGGGGACGTCAACGGCAAGCTCGCGACGGCCGTCGTCCAGGTCGACATCACCGCGACGACCGAGCAGGGCCCGACGCAGGCGCGCGCGAACCTGATCCGGCTCGCCCTCGCCAAGATCGACGGGAAGTGGAAGGTCACCAAGCAGTACGTGTCCGGGCAGGACGACCAGACGCAGCCGCAGGACCAGACCGGCGCGGCGACGCTCCCGACGCCGAGCACCAGCCCGTCCGCCAAGAAGAAGGACTGACCGGCCTCCCAGAACGCCCCGTTCCGGCGGAAGCCGGGCGGGGCGTTCGCGCGTTGGAGGGGGTGACGGGGGAAGGAGACCGGCGGATGACGGTGACCCACGACGGGACGGTTCCCGGGGACCTGCTGCATGAGTTCGGGTCGCTGCTGGGCGCGGCGACGCTGCTGGAGCGCATCGCGAACCGGGAGCTGGAGCGGCGGTGCGGGATCAGGCACGTGGTGTTCGAGGTGCTGCTGCGGCTGTCGCCGTCCGGGGCGCGCTGCCCGGCGACGATGGGGACGCTCGCGGGGGAGCTGACGCTGACGAGCGGGGGCATGACGCGGCTGATCGACCGCATGGAGGACGCGGGCCTGGTCGTCCGCACGACCGCCGAGGGCGACCGCCGCCGCCAGCACGTGGAACTCACCGACGCCGGCTCGGCGAAACTGGCCGAGGCCCTGACCGTCCACACCGAAACACTCGCGCGCCACCTCGCGGGCCCGCTGACCCCGACCCAGCGAACGGCCCTGGCCGAAGCCCTCCGCGCCCTCCGCACCAGCGCCCGCGCCGAACTCGGCGCGTTGCCGTAGCCCCGCGCGTCCACGCCGGCGAACGCCCGTGGACGGGCAGCGCCCCCGGCCGGGACCGTCGGGCCACACGGGAAACATGGCGTGTCCCGGCCGGGGAGTTCTCAGGCTGGTTCGCCGCTCCCGTCGTCCTGCCCGCGCACATGGCGGCGCAGCGCGTGAACGTCGGGCGGTGCGCCGCCGACGCCCAACCGGGACACGATCACCAGCTCGGGCCGCAGGTAGCGGTGCCGCGCGCCCGGCTCGTCCCGGCGGGACGAGATCAGCCCCGCCTTCGCCCACCGCGCCAGGCGGGTCGGGGCGACGCCGACGAGCTTCGCGGCGAAGTCGGCGGACATCCACCGGCCGCCCCAGATGCCGTTGACGCGGGCGACGAGTCCGATCCGCGCGGTGCGTCCGCCGGGTTGCGGATTGGTGCTCATACCGTCCTCTCGATGCGGTTCCTGATCAGGTCTGCGGCGGTGCTGAGGTTGTTGGCGGGGCCGATCCGCTCTTTGGTGGCGTACCAGGTGAAGCACCACGCGCCCTGGGATTTGTCGTAGTCGCAGGCGATCGTGACGGCGCCGCGCGCCGCACGGCCGCGCCTGTCCACGGGGATCACGTTGAGGACGGGCGCGAGGTCGATCACGGCGATGCCGGTCGTGTATCCGGGCAGCGCGCCGAAGCAGTAGGCGAGGTGGGTCAGGAAGGTCATGCGCTCGCGCTGCGCGAAGGGCAGACCGGTCAGGCCGCCGTCCACATCGGGCGGCGGCGCGATGGAGGCGGCCTGCCCGGTGTTCTGGTGTCGTCCGCTCATCGGTCTACATCTCCGGCGCGACCACACGACGAATCGCCGCCGCGGCCTGCCGGGGGTCGAGGGGAAGGTCTTCACCCCACTGCCAGACGGCGCGGAGCGATCCGTCGTCGGCGACGCGGCGGAGACGGACGTCCTCGCCGTGACCGGTGCTCCGGTCACCCACGACATGGAGAAACGGCGTGCCCATCCCGTACGGCTGACGGATTTCGGCGTGCAGCGCGCCGAGCGCCGCAAGCGCCTCAGCGATCGCCCCGAGAAACGTCCGCTCCTCGGCGTACCGGTCGGCGTGTTCAGGGGACGTTGCGCACCTCTGCCCGGTCATCGGCTCGCCTCCCGGGCCGGGCCGGGTCGCTGCCCGACCCGCGCGGCCAGCTCGTCCTGCTGCGCCATCAGCCGCCGCACTCCGGTCTCGCTCGCCGCGACGACGGACGCGAGGACGCCCGCCTGCCGCTCGCGCCACGACAGGCGGACGCGGACGTTGCAGCGCCACACGCCGTCGCGCGCGGTCCGGTACGGCTCGTACCAACGGCTCGTCGGCTCGCGGTACCCCGGCAGGGGCTCGCGGTGCTCGATGCGCGCGTTCACCGCCGCCCCCGACGCCGCGACACCTGGACATGGCGACCGCATGCCCGCTGCCGCCGATGCGCCGAACGCAGGCAGGCCAGGGCGAGAAATATCGCAAGCAGTGTCAGAGCGGCCAATGTGCCCGCACCTATCCCGGCGAGCACCAACCGCACACCGAGTGCGAACTGATCGCTGATCATCACACCCCTTTCCGGGGATTCCGCGCACGGTCGCCCTGTATCTCCGAGGTAAGGCGAATGTCCCCTGCGTTCTTCGTCGGTCTGGGGGACAAGCGTGACGTGGGCTGAGTAGCTTCGCCATATCTCGCGAGACAATCGAGAGTCACGGAGGGTGCAGGATGAGCGCCGCTGAGTCGATCGACCCCCTGTCCGGTCTGTGGGACACACTGGCCGTTACCCTGCGGCTTCTTCGCAAGAACGCGGGGATGTCGCAGGCCGAGGTCGGCAGGATCGTGAGGGCCGACCACAAGACGATCTCGAACTGGGAGGCGCGGAGGAACGCCCCGCCCATCGAAGCCATGCGTGAACTCGACAAAACATGGGGAACCGGCGGAATCCTGGAGTCCCTGCATTACCACGCGAGCCACCTGGCGGCCCCGCTGGAATTCCTCGCCGCGGTCGAGTACGAGGCCGCTGCGACGGTCATTCGGCTGTCGGGCGTCGCGTTCATCCCGGGCTTGTTCCAGACGCCCGAGTACGCGCGGGCGGTGTTCGAACAGGCAGGTGAACCGGATGTGAAGGGGCAGGTAGCCGTACGTACGCAGCGGCAATCCATCCTCGCGCGCGAAAACCCTCCGTACATCTCTGCGCTCATCTCGGAGATCGCGCTTTTGCTGACCCCGCTGCCGCTGAAGCGTGCTCAGTTCGCTCGACTGTTGGAAGTCGCCAGCCTCCCCCACGTCACGCTGCGACTGCTCCCGGCCGACGCGGGATTGCAGTCCGGATTGGGAGGTGACTTCTATATCTACTCAACGCCCACGCGTGAGGTCGGGTACGTCGAGACCCCGGCGCGAGGCTCGCTGATTGCCGAGACGGGAGACCTGCGTAAACTCGTGGTCGCGCACGACCGCACGGCGGGTGCTGCGCTCTCGCCGGATGCGACCCGCGCGCACCTTAAGAGTCTGATCGACACCGAGGGATGACCCGTGACCACTTGGCGCAAGAGCAGCCGCAGCGCGAACTCAGGACAGACCAACTGTGTGGAGGTCGGGCGTCTTCCCCGCACGATCGGCCTGCGCGACAGCAAGAACCCCGGCAAGGGCCACCTGGCGGTGAACCGCTCCGCGTTCGCCGGGCTGCTCGCGGATGTGAAGTCGGGCGCGCTGGACCTGTGACCAACGCCTGAGCGCGCGGCCCCGGCGGGAGACACCCCACCGGGGCCGCCGCCGTTCCACCGAACCCCGCGTCAACCCCTGACGGCCGAGTCCGGCCGAGGCAGCGTCAGCACGGGACCCACCGGGTACCCCGACCCCGACCGACCCTCGACGGCAAGGAGCCGGTGCGATGGCCACATGGCGCAAGAGCACCCGCAGCGCGGATTCCGGCCAGACCAACTGCGTGGAGGTCGGGCGTCTTCCCCGCACGATCGGCCTGCGCGACAGCAAGAACCCCGGCAAGGGCCACCTGGCGGTGAACCACGCGGCGTTCGCCGATCTGCTTTCCGGCGTGAAGTCGGGCGCGCTGGACCTGTAACGCAACGCCCGAGCACGCCGCCCCGGCGGGACGTCCCGCCGGAGCCGCGTGTTGTAAGGGCGCCAGTGACCAGTGTGTGGACCAGGCGCCCGATCGCGGGTCGCCGCAGGGCGCTCCGGCGGGATGAAAGAGGACAGCATGGGCTTAAGTGCCGTCCTTGAGGGCGGGTAATGACGGCCACGCCGGTCGCCGCAGGTCAAACGCCGTGTCGCCTTTCGCCCGGCGGCTCGGCTGAGCAGGCCGGGCAGGGGCGGATCGTCATCGCCCTGGCGGGCCGTTCCGTCCCCAGATGGACGACCTCTCCGCGCCCCAGGCAGCGCGGGCATCCCGGTACGTCCGACGCCCCGACCTGCTCCCATACCGCTGGAGCAGGCCCGACCGGCTGCTCCTCAGCCGGTTCGTCGGTGCCGCCGACATAGCCCGCGCCCAAGCAGAACTCGCACTGAATCGCCAGCGGACCGATACGCCGTTCCCCCGACCCGCCGCAGTCCGGGCACACCAACCGATCGGTCATCGCGTCGTCTGCCCCGTCCCGTTGCACCGCGAACAGGTCTTGGGCACCTGCTCACCCGACCCGTTCTTACTCTCCAACCGCTTCCCGGTCCCATTACACATCACACACGTCACCGGCTTGCCATGCTTGCCCACGACGGACCCCCACGACTCGACCTGACAGACACGGTCGATTTCCCCTCGTCCCGCCGCCAGCAGCCAGTCCCAGAACCGAATTCCTCCAAGTCGCAGTCGGTGCGTCGTGCCGCCTCGCGGACACTTCGCGGACGGGTAGGCGGGGGCTCCGGGGGGATGGCCCACCCGGGGGGCTCGGCCGCGCTGCTTCTGGTTGAGCGCTTCCTAGTTTCCGTAGCTGATGCTCTGGCCGGTTCTCGTGACGGTGATGCGCAGGTCATCGTGGGACTCGATCGCGCGCCGTTCCATCGGCGACACGCCCTGTCCCCTCAGCGGCATGAAGGACGCGTTTCCTTCCACCCGTCCGCGTGCGGCATTCCCGGTCCTGGTGAGGACGAGTAGCGCGTCCACGTGTCCCACTCCGGTGTACGGGGTGACGATGATGCCGCCTTCGGCGCACTGTTCCACCCACGCGTACGGAATGCGTTGTGCGGCGGCGGTGGAAATCACGCGGTCGAACGGTGCTGCGTCGGGGGCGCCGTGTTCGCCGTCGCCAAAGAAGACACGAACGCTTTCGTGTCCGGCGTTTCGCAGGTTCGTGCGTGCGCGGTCCGCGATGGCTTCGTCCACTTCGATCGACACGACCTCGGCCCCGAGCGCTGCGAGGCAGGCGGCGTTCCAGCCCGTGCCGGTTCCGATCTCCAGGACCTTCATTCCGGGCTCCAGCCGCAGGGCCGCGATCATCCTCGCCATCACGCTCGGCGCCGACGACGATGACGTGGGCCAGGTGCCGTCCTTGAGGTGCGTCGTGACGGCCGCGTCCGCCGCGACCTGCTCTTCCCACGCGGCCGGGTCGGCACTGCGTGACAGCACACGCCATTCCCCGTCCTCCACGACCCAGACGTCCTCCGGAACGAACAGGCGCCGGTCAACGGCCGGAAGGCCGGGGAAAGTCGCCGGTCCGCCTCTCACGTCGTACCGCCCGTGCCTTTGCAGGACGGGCATTTGGTCTCCCTGGTCGACCGCTCATCGACGCCGTCGCTCGTGATCGGCACCTTGCCGCTCCCACCGCACGTCGCACACTGGTTGGTCGGTTCGTGCTTTCCCATCCCCATCACCCTTCTTTACTGCTGCTCTGAACGTACGGCGATCGTGTCTTATTGGTGCGCTTATCGTCGTATGTGTCCGTGCGGATTCGGGCCTGGCGGACCTTTGCTTTCTAACATCCATGTCCGTACACGACCGTGAATTCTCGGAACCTCTTCGCGCGCGGCATCCCGATCGGTGGATCGGCGAGAAACCGATATGGGGCGCACTAGTCCTCTGTGCGGGCGGTCGTGAGGCGGCGGCCCCGGTGGGATGGCCCACCGGGGCCGGTGGCGGGTTCAGCCGAGCGCTTTTCTCGGACGGGCGGCATAGGGGAGAGCCGCTGCGGTGAGCAGGGCCGTGAGGCCGAGGGTTGTGCAGACGATCCTTATGCCGTGGGTTGTCGGGTGGCCGGTGGGGGTGGTCGCGAGTACTGCTCCGGCGGCGGCCAGGGCGATTGTTTCCACGGTCAGGCGGGCCGTGTTGAAGAGGCCCGCTGCCGTTCCCGCTCGGTCGGCGGGCAGCGCCGAGACGGCCAGGCCGTCTACGACGCCAGTGGTGAGGCCCGCGCCCGCACCGGTGAGGAGCATGGGGATCAGGAGGCTGAGCGCCGTCGCGTTCGGGGTGATCGTCGTCAGAGCCAGTGCGCCCGTGCCGGTCAGGGCTACCGCGCCTGCGACCAGTCCCATCGGGGATCGGCGGGCGAGGGCCGCGCCCACGCCGGGGAGGACGACCGACGGGACCGTCAGCATGAGGGTCCACAGTCCGGCGCGGCCCGCGTCCAGGCCGACGACCGTCACCAGGTAGGACGGCAGGTAGACCAGAATCGGGACCAGCACGCCCATGAGCGTTCCGGCCGCCGCCGCGTAGGCGGTGAAGCGGCGGTCGCGGAAGAGCGTCGTGTCCATCAGCGGGGTCGTCGTGCCTCGGCGGGTCAGGCCGCGTTCGGTCGCCGCGAAGGCCGCCGTCAGGGTTGCCGCGCCGAGCAGACCGAGGGCGATGGCCCAGGCGGGCAGGTCGCGGGCCTGCACCACGACCGCGATGAGCAGGAGCAGTGCCGCCGTGAACAGCGCGCCGCCGCGCACGTCCGGGCGGCCGGTGCGCGGGGCCGGGTCGGGGAGCAGCGCGCAGAAGGGCAGGACCGCGCCGGTCAGGGCGGCGGGCAGCGCGAACACGGCCCGCCATCCGGCCGCGTCCACCAGCAGGCCCGACAGCGTCGGGCCGAACGCCAGGCCGATGCCGAGGGACGTGCCGAGCAGGCCGAACGCGCGGGCGCGTGCGGGCCCGTCGAACGTCGCGGCCAGCAGGGACGCCCCGGCGGCCGTCGCGGCGGCGGCCCCCGCGCCCGTCGCGGCGCGGGCGGCGTCGAAGACGGCGATGTCGCGGGCGGTGAGGCATGCGATGGTGCCCGCGAGGAACAGCGTGACGCCGGACGTGAGGACGCGTCGCCGTCCCACGGCGTCCGCGAGTGACCCCGCGAACGCCAGGAAACCGGCGAAGCACACGTTGTAGGCGTTGACGGCCCACTGGGCGGCGTCCGGCCCGGCGGACAGCCCCGCCCGCAGGCCGGGCAGCGCGACGGACGCGCCCGTGATCGTCAGCGGATAGGCGAGCGACGACGTCAGGACGACGCCGAGGACGAGCGCGGAACGGCCGCGCGGGAAACGAAGGAAACGCACCGGAACTCCGTCGGGAGAGCGTGGAGCCGGTACGGCGAGAAGGCCGCACCGGTCGGGGACGCTGGTGCGGCGGAGCGTGGGTCAGAGGGTCGCGCCGCCGCTAGGGGCGGCGGGCTCTGTCCGATTCGGGCACGCGCTTCAGCCTAGGGCCTGTTGCCGGAGAGGCGGGTCGCCTCGCGGGTCCGGGCGGCCGCGTCGTCGGTGCGGCCCAGGTCGGTGAGGATCGTCGCCTGGAGTTCCAGGGAGCGGACGAGGTCGAGGCCGCCGCCGTCCAGTTCGCGAAAGATGCCCGTCGCGTACACGGCCGCGTCCAGGGCCTCGCGCGGGCGGCCGAGGAGTTGCAGGGTGGACGCCAGGTCGCGCGACGTCCGCGCGTCCGCGCGCCGGTCCCCGAGCGCGCGGAAGTGGAAGACCGCGTTGCGGTAGGCGTCCACGGCCTCGCGGAACCGGCCGACGCGGACGTGGAAGAAGCCCAGGCGGTGCCAGCCGTCCGCGACGCGCGAGCGGTTGCCCAGCTCGTTGTGGACGTCCAGCGAACGGGTCTGGACCTCGATCGCCTCGTCGTAGCGGGCCAGTTCGGCGAGGACGTCCGCTTGTGCGCGCCAGACGTCCGCCAGGCGCGAGCGGTCGGAGTCGGCCAGCGCCGTGCCTGCCTCCTCGTACGCGGTCAGGGCGGCGTCGGGGAGGTTCGCGCGGCGCAGGGCCGCGCCGAGCTGGGCCAGGGCGGTGCCCGTCTGCTCCTGGTCGCCCGCCGCGCGGCCCAGGTCGGCGGCGCGGCGCAGGATCTCGACGGCGTCGTCCGTCCGGCGGTCCCGCAGGTAGGCGATCCCGGCGGCGGTCCACGCGGCGCTCTCGCCCGCCGGGTCGCCCGCCGCGCCGTACAGGGTCGCGGCGCGGCGCGCGGCGTCGGCGGCCTCGGCGTAGCGGCGGAGGGCGTTGAGCGTTCCGGCGAGAGCGGTGAGCGCGGCGGCCTCGCCCCGCCGGTCGCCCGCTGCGCGGAGCAGGGCGGCAGCCCGATCGAATTCCGCCACGGCGTCGTCCCGGCGGTGCAGCCGCAGCAGCACGCTGCCGAGGCCGGCGCGGGCGCGGCCCTCCCCGGCGCCGTCCGCGACGGCTTGGAAGTGGGCCGCGGCCTCGGCCAGCGCGTCGGCGGCCGGGCCGTCCGACCCGGCGGCGCGGTGGGCGGCGGCCAGGTCGGTCAGCGTCCGCGCGATGGCGACGCGGTTGCCGGTCCGGCGGCGGAGGTCCAGCGATTCGCGCAGAGCTTCCCGGGCCGCCCGGTCCCGGCCGAGACGCGACAGGACGACCCCGAGCAGGCGAAGCTCCTCGGCCAGCTCCGCGCCGCCCGTCTCCCGCCGGATCGCGACGGCTTCGCGCAGGAGCCGCGCCGCGTCGTCCCACCGCTCGAAGCCGATCAGGAGGACGGCGTCGCCGTGCAGGAGCGCCGCGAGTGGTTTGCGGTGCTTGGCGGGCACCCGTTGGGCGAGCCGCCGGTAGACGCTGCGGGCTTCGGCGCGGACGGCCAGCAGGGCTTCGACGTCGCCCTGGCCCGAGCGGACGTTGCCGAGCGCGTCCAGCGCGCGGAACAGTGGGAGTTCGGCCGCCGGTTCCTGGACGGGCAGCCGCCGCCGGATCTCGACGGCCTCGGTGAGCGCGTCGGCGGCCTCGTCCGCGCGGTCCGCCGACACCAGGTGGGTTCCCAGCGCGAAAAGGCAGTCCGCGAGGTCGGCCGCGTGCTCGTCGTCGTCGGCGTTCTCCACGAGCCGCCGCAGGATGTCGGCGGCTCCGCGGCACGCGGTGGCCGCCTCGCCCGGCGATCCGCGTTGCGCCAGGACGGACGCCTCAGTGCGGAGCGCGCTCGCCAGCAGCGGAAAGGCCGTCTCCGCATTGTCCTCGGTCAGCGTCCGGAGAACCGCGACGGCCTCGTGTATCCGGTCCGCCGCCCGCTCGTGGTCGCTTTGGTCGGAGAAGTGGACGGCGGCGGTGGACAGCGCGTCCGCCAACTCGAACCGGGCGGTGAGCGTGTAAGCGTGGTCGGCCCCGAACATTCGCGTCAGCGCTTCTGCGACGGCCCGAAGTTCCGCGGTTCCGTCGTCGGCCCGGCCTTCGGCCATGAGCGCGTGGGCGCGTTCGACGCGGGACGCGAAGGACTCGGGGAATGCCTGCGGTCGGCGCGACGCGTCGAGGCGGGAGGCGGGGACCTCGATGAACGCGACCGGGTTCGACGGCGTGAGCGTGAACCGGCGCAGCGGTTCGCCCGGCAGCGCCAAGCAACCTTCGCGCGATGCGAGGCGGACGGCGCGGTAGAACAGCCTCGTGCTGTCGGCGCTGCGCACCGGCCCGACCGCGACGCGCCATTCCAACAGCGGCAGCAGCGAGTCCCACGCCGTGCTGCGCTCCAGCTCGGCCGCCGCCATCACGAGATGGACGTCGAGCGCCGCACCTTGGGACGCGACCTGCCGCAGCAGCGTCACCAGGTCGCGCAGGTGCGGGGGGAGCGTCAGCGAGACGTCCACGATCAGCAGCAACGGCCTGTCCGGGGCTGTGCGCCGCCGATACAGCTCACGGTTCAGTTCCGCGATGACGAAGCGCAACTGCTCCGGGCGTGCGAGCAGTTCGTGGTCGGACATCTCGTGCGCGAGGAAGGCCGCGTCCCCGAGCGGATCGTCGCCCAGCCCGAGCCGAACGACCTCTGCACGGATGTGCCAAGCGGTGGTCGCGATCTGTCGCAGCACGTTCTGACGGCGTTCGGTGTCCCCGAGTACGAGCCCGTGCGGGGCGGCCTCGCCGAGCGTGTCGAGCAGGATGGGCGCTCCGTCGCTGCCCGGCCCGAGCACCGTCTTGGTCCGCGTCGCCGCCGATGGATCGGCGGCCGGCGCGCGCGGGGGGTCCTCCCGCCGTTCCTCGTCCCACACCCGCAACCACGCCCGGAACGACGAGTCCCCCTCGGCGAAGTCCACCGGCGAATATCCCCGTGACGGGGCGGCCCGGTGGACTTCGTCGGAGACCAGGACGGCGAGCGTGGCTTGGCTGCCCGACAGCGGTCGCTCGTCCAGCATCCGGGTGGCGCGGCGGACGGCCTGCCCGGAGAATCCCGAACCGTCCCGCTCCACGACCCCCATGTCGATCGCGGCGCGCAGGGGGCTCGGTCCCACGGCGGTCGCGGCCCATTCGGCGAGCTGGGGGACGATCCGGTTCCCCACGAGCGCGGGATGGACGCCTCCGGCCAGGACGAACACCACCCCGTCGCCCCACTCCCCGACGGCGTGCGCGCCCCGACCGGCTCCCGCATAGCCCAGGGCGTCGCGCAGGACATCGACCAGCGCCCGGCGCGACTCGTCGCGGTCGGGCGGGGCGAACTCGGCGGCGATGACGACGTGGGGCCCGGGCCCGAGCTCGGGTGCGTATCCGCCCCACAGCGCGGTCCATCCTGTGCGGCCGTGCGGGTCGGTCGTCGTGATGTGGGTCGTCATCGACGGGTGGCTTCCGAGCGGCGCGCGTTCGTCGGCCGTGACGAAGGCGAGGACCGCGTCCTCGTCGTCCATCCTGTTCCGGAGTTCGGGACCGAAGGCCAGTTCCGTCGCCCGTTCCACGGCCTCGCCCCGAGGCGAGCGGTCGTCGATCGGCACCGGTCCCGCACTGAGCACGACGCCCAGCCTGCGCGACCCGCCGCGCAGCCGTTCCGCGAGCGGAACGCACACCCGTTCCACGAACGCGTTGACGTCGACCGGTTCCGCGAGGACCAGGACCATCGTGTTCTCGTCCGGCCCGGCCGCCGCGACGAGCGGCGTCAGCCCCATGTCGTCCAGCGCCGACAGGAGCATGGCGGCGACCTCGTCCACGGCGACGCCGTTCACGCTGCGCGCGACGGGCGCGCCCGAGGTGAAGTACGCCAGTACCGTCCGCGTCTCAGCGGCCGGGCCGTCGACCTCCGGCAACCGGCCCGCGCGGAGCAGCGCGCGGGCCGCCGGGCCGATGCGCGCGAACTCTCGCCCGCCCTCTTCGATCGTCCGGGGGCCGCCCGGGGCGGCGAGCAGGGCCGCGAAGCGTTCCGCAGGCCCGCCCGCGCGGCGTTCGATCTCCGCCGACACCGCGCGCAGCACCGCCCGCGTGTGCTGTTCGGCCGGGCGCGGCAGAGTGGCCAACAGCTCGTCCTGGACGCCCGGCAGGAATGCGTACCGCCCGTCCTCCCCGGCCACCGGCCGCAGCAGGCCGGACAACAGGACCTCCGCGAGCTGGGCAGGACCGGAACCGCCCAGAACCCGCTGCTGGATCAGCCGCATCACCGGCAGCGACGGCTCCGAGACCGCCACGTGCGCCGCCAGCTCGGCCGCCTCGGGGGACGCCGACGCGAGGAAACGCCGCACCCGGTCTTCAATGGGCAGCTCGCGTTCGCGGGTGACCGGGGCGGAGCGCGGCGCGTCCGCCGGGAACGTCGCGACGGCGGTCGGCTCCGGCCCGCCCGCCGTCAGCAGCCGAGCCCACCCGGCGAACCAGCGCGGCGCGAAGTGCAGGACGGGCACGTGCAGCCCGGCGGGCGCGTCCCCGTCGTACGGGCGGAACGCCAGATCACGGTTCGCCGCCGCAGGCCGGGGGAGCGTCGCCAGACCCGGCAGCGCCGGAGCCGCCGTCCGCCGCCACAGCCGCTCGGGCAGCGGCTGGAGGATCGCGGTCGGCCCGGCCGCCGCCCACCGGCGCAGCGCCCGCCGCGCCCCGTCCTCCCACCAGTGCGGACCCGAGCAGTCCGACAGGACGAGCACCGCGTGCCGCCCGCTCGGGTCCAGCAGCGCCGACGGATCGCGCGTCCGCCCCGCGACCGACACCTTCCCGGACGGGGTCAGCAGCACCGTCCGGACGTCCCGGAACGCCCCCTGCCACACCAGCGTCCGCGCCAGCTCCCGCGCGAGCGGCCGCCACAGCCCCATCGTCAGCCCGGTGTCCACGACGAGCGTCAGCCGCAGCCACCGCTCCGGCGCGGGCGCGAGCACCGGCGACCACGACGCGGTGTCGGCGATCCGCGCGGCCGTCGCCTCCTCGTCCAGCATCCGCGCGGTGCGCGACGGGACGCGCTGCTTCAGCGGCCGCAGCGCCCGCTGCACGGCGCGCGCGTCCGACAGCATCGGCGCGGTCGGGACGAGCACCGGCAGCGCCTCCCCGCCTCTCGCGCCGTCCGGCCCGCTGCGGTGCAGCGGCGCGGACGGCTCCCGGCCCGGCGGCCGGGGCGGGGCGGGCGGCGGTCGCGGCGGCGAATCCGCCCCGCTACCCCGCGCCACGGGCTCGGCGGGCGCGGGCCGCGCCGGCGACAGGTGCGCGGCGAGCCACAGCATCTCGCTCAGCTCGACCGGGTCGGGCTCCGGACCGACCTCCGCGAGGACGGCGCGGAACCGGTCAATCGTCATCGGCGGACCCGCCGAGGTACGGCATGATCTGGTCCGCGAGCGCCGCGCGGTCCGGCACGTCCGCGTGCCGCAGCAGGTAGACGGCGTTGAGGAGCTGGTCCGTCGCGAGGCTGCCCGACGCCGACCGGTTCAGGAACCGCTCCACCAGGTCCTCGCTCTCGTCCGCGAGGTCGCCCAGGTGCTCGCGGACGATCGCCGTCAGCTCTTCCGGCAAGGCGGGCTGCCGCAGCTCCAGCGTCACGCAGCGGCGCAGGAACGCGGGCGGGAACTCGCGCTCCCCGTTGCTGGTCATCACCACGAACGGGAACGCGCGGCAGCGCACGGCGCGGCCGTCCACGGCGACGCGCGGGCCGTCCGCGCTCAGCACCGACGCCGTGGAGTCGGCGCGGCGGGCGAGTTCGGCGATCTCGTACTCGCCCTTCTCGAAGATCGTCAGCAGGTCGTTGGGCAGGTCGATGTCGCTCTTGTCGATCTCGTCGACGAGCAGGACGCGGGGGACCGGGTACGGCAGCAGCGCCGTGCCGAGCGGGCCGAGGCGGAAGTAGCGGCCGATGTCCTCGCCGTCGCCCTCGTCGTCCTCGGCCTCGCGGGACGCGGCGTACAGGCGGGTCAGCGGGTCGTACTGGTACAGGCCGTCCCGGAGCGTCACGCGGCTGGTGATCGGCCAGTGCAGCACCGGGCCGAGGTTCAGCTCGTGCGCGACGGCGTACGCGAGCGTGGACTTGCCCGTCCCCGGCGGGCCCGTGACGAGCAGCGGGCGGCGCAGGTACAGCGCGGCGTTGACCTGCTGGACGGCGTCGTCGGACGGCAGGTACGTCCGCGCGCGGTGCTCGCTGCCCGAGCCGCCCGCGACGCGGTCCAGCACCGGCGAGCCGTCGAACGTCCGCCAGCGGGGCGGGTCGGGGAGCCGCCGGATGCCGTCGTGCGGTTCACGGCGGCCGGTGTAGAGCAGCCAGTCGTCCACGTCACGCCTCCATCGAGAGCGGGGGGTCGGGCAGGCGGGACGGATCGTCCCACAGCAGCGTCAGCGCGTGCCCGCAGTGCGGGCCGGACGCCGTCAGCGCCTCCTGCCGCAGGGACTTGGCCAGCGCGGGCAGCCGGTGCGGGTGCTCGGCCGCGACGCGCGGCACCAGGTCGTCCAGCCGGGAGCGGCCCGCGCACGCGTCGTGCGACGGCTCGCCGCACGTCGCGCGCGGCCACAGCATCACCGGGACGCCGTTGCGCAGCGCCGCGCGCAGCGTCGGCTTCGCCGGACGGCTCGCGTACACGAGCACGCCGTAGTCGTCGTCGGCCTCCAGCTCGCTCTCGAACTCGTCGCTGCGCGCCCGGCACGGGACCTCCCGCGGCTCGCTGCTGCCGCGCTCGGTCAGCCGCTGCCAGCGGCGGAACGCCAGGTCGCGGCGGATCGACCCGGGCCGCAACCGCTCCACGTCCCGCACCGCGACCGGGTACAGCCGCATCCGCCGGTTGTCGGCGCGGTCGATGTGCCACTCCTCGAACGGTTTGTGCAGCCACTCCTGCGGCACCGCGAACTCGATCATCCACGTGCGCCCGTACAGCGCGCCCGCCGCGCGCCGCACCCGCTCCTCCACGGCGGGCCGGACCTGCTCCTTGGTGACCCGGACGGTCTCCGCCGGGCCCTGCTCGCGGCCGTCCGCCCAGGTGTGGACGGTCAGCTCGTAGTCCCCGTGCGTCATCGGCTCCAGGCGGACGATCAGCGACGCCATCGCCGCGTCCCCGGCCGCGGGCGGCGCGGGCTCGGCCAGGTGCGCGCGCCGCCACGCCGCCAGCCGCCACTGCGCGGCGTGGTCCAGGTGCCGGGACGCGGCCGCGACGGCGCGGGCGAAGCGGTCCTCGCCGGGCCAGCCCTCGGCGACGTCGCGGAGCGCCGCCCACACGGTGCGGGGGCGGGCGGGCAGCGGGCGGCCGACGATCGCCGCGAACTCGGCGCGGGCCGCGTCCGGCAGTGGGCGGCCGCCCAGCAGGCCGCGCAGCTCGCGGCGCGCGGGCGCGTCCAGCCAGCGGAGCGGGAGCAGGTCGTCCAGGTCCTCGACGTACTCGCGCAGCGCCGACACCGGGAGCATCTTCGCGAGGGTTCCGCCGTCCGCGTCGGTGACCATGCCGTGGACCGCGCCGGTCGCGGCCTCGTACACGGCCGCGCCGCTGTAGCCGCGCTCGATGCTGTCGCCGGTCTTGACCGTCCACCATTCGCCGCCGCGCATCGTCCAGTCCGGCGCGGTCGTCACCGAGGCGAAGCGGATCTCGCCGTCGCGGGTCTTGGGGAAGCCGTAGGTGTGCAGTTCCAGGCGCTCGTCCAGTCCGGCCAGGACGCCGGGGTCGGCGAACGGCGCGGGGTCGATCGGGACGGGCTCGGCCAGCTCCAGCACCGCGACGTCGCCCGGATCGCCCGCGCGCGCCCACGCGGTGGGGCGGACGACGCGGGCGGGCGCCTTCTCCGGGCCGCCGGGGAAGGACACCGTCGCCTCGGCCGCGTCCCGGACGACGTGCGCGGCCGTCAGGACCCGCGTCGGCGCGACGAGGAAACCGGACCCGACGCCGCCCGCCGAACCGACCCGGGCGCGCCACCCCCAGTCACGCATGCGGCGTCCTACTCCTCCTCGTCCGCGCCCTCCGGCGAGCCCCAGGTCAGTTTGACCTTCAGGTGGCCCTCCAGGGACGTCTTCGCGATGACCGCCCCGGCGGCGGCGTTCAGCTTCACGCCGAACTCCAGCTCGACGACGTCCGGCGCCTTCGCCAGCCCGGCGAGGGACGCCAGCGCGGACTCGGCGGCGGCGCGGACGGTGCCGAGCGCGGTCTCCAGGTGCTCGCCCGCGCTGAGGACGAGGTCGCCCGTGCGCGACACCGACTCGAAGCCGGGCTGGTCGTCGTCCACCTCGACGACGACGGGGCCGCGGTCGGTCTCCCAGCGCACCAGTTCGTTCACGTCGCACCCCCGAAGTCCAGTGTGCGACACAACCTAGCGAGATCACCCGGTTCGGCACGGGGAGATCAGCCGCGTGGCCGCCTGCGGTCAGGGGACGGCGACGGTCACGCCCACGGGCCGGTGGTCGGAGTACCCGACGGCGGGGCTCACGATCGCGGACGTCGTCAGGCCGGGCGTGACGAGCACCTGGTCGATGGGGTCGTCCGGGCGCGGCAGCGCGGGGAACGTGGGCAGCGGACGGGCGGGCGCGAGGCCGTCCACCAGGCCCGCGCCGACGAGCACGCGCCACGCCGCGTCGCCGGGGCGCAGGTTGAGGTCGCCGGTCAGGATCACCGGGCGGCCGTCCGCGGCGGCCTCCCTGGCGAGCCGCGCGAGCTGGCGCGCCTGGCCGAGGTCGCGCCAGTCCTCGGGCGGCTGCGTGTGCGTCGCGATGACCGTCAGCGGGCGGCCGTGCCACGTCAGGTCGACGCGGAGCGCCTGCGCGCCGGTCGGGCCGCCCTTCACCAGCGGCTCGTTGCGGACGGCCGTGACGGGCAGGTCGGTGAGGACCGCGTCGCCCCACACCTCGTCGCCCGCCGGGGCCCAGATCGCGCGCAGGCCCAGCTCGTGTTCGAGCAGCCGAAGGTTGTCGCGCGCGCCGTTGAGCAGCCACGCGCGGTCGACCTCGCTGAGCGCGACCAGGTGCGGGCGCATCGAGCGGAGCACGGCGGCCTGGCGGCGGACGGTCATCGTGCCGTCGAGGCCGTAGCCCATGCGGACGTTGTACTCGGCGAGGCGCAGCCCGCCGTCCGCGGGCGTCCAGCGGTGTTCGACGCGCCAGAGCGGGGCGGCCGCGACGACCGCCGCGGCCACCGCGACGGCGGCCGGGACGCGCCAGCCGAAACCCCGCTCCGCCGTGCTCGCCCGCCGCGCCCCGGCGGCGACGATGACCGCCGCCGCGACCGGCACCCAGCGGTTCTCGACGCCCAGGTCGTACGCCGAGTAGTACGCGAAGACCAGCAGGACGAACAGCAGCGCGCCGCCCGCCGCCGCCGTCCCGCGCCGTCCGGGCCGCGTCTTCCTCGGCCGCGCCGCCGCCCAGCCCAGGCAGGCCGCCAGCGCGACCTGCCCGACGAGCTGCGCGGGGACCGCCCACCACGCGGCGACGCCGTGGACGCCGTCCACCGTCGTCCGGCCGAAGGCGAACACGGCCGCCGCCGCGACGAGCGCGACCGCCGGGACGGCCGGGTGCCGCGTCCAGAACCTCGGCCGCGCCGCGACCGCCACCGACGCCACGGCCACGCCCGCGACGACCGCCGCGGACCACTCCGGCCAGCCGTCGCTCGCCTGCGCGTGCGCGGCGTTGCCCGTCGCGATGCCCCAGAGCAGCAGCGCGGGGCCGACGAGGAGCCAGCCGCCGCCGGTCTCCTCGTCCCGCTCGGCCGGAGTGCGGACGAGCGTCGCCGCGAAGACCGCGACCTCGACCAGCAGCAGCGCCCACGCCGTCACGCCGTCGCGCCATACGAGGTCGACGCCGTCCAGCGCCGCGTGGACCGTCGTCGCGAGCGCGAGGCCGCCGACGAATCCCGTCATCGCGGCGGACGAGTCGCGCGCCGCCATCGCCGTCGCCGCCAGCCAGACGAGCCCGGCGAACAGGCCGACGCTGGCCGCGTAGAGCTGCGGGTCGCCGCCGTCCGTCCCCTGGAGGACCAGCCGCGCGACGACCAGCGCCGCGCCCGCCGCCACCCGGACCCGCCCCGCGCCGAGGAACCGCGCGGCCGGGACGGTGAGGAACGCCCCGACGAACCACGCCAGCGCGTACGCGCCCATGACCTCGGCGGGCGTCTCCCCGGCGCTCCCGACGAGCGTGATCAGCGACGGGAGGAAGACGAACAGCACGTCGACGAGCACGACCACGCCGAACAGGACGTCGAGACGGATGCGCATCCGGGGCTCCTTCGCCGAAGAATGTGAAGGATTCTCACCTATGTTGCATCGGTCACACAAGCCCCTGTTCACGACGTTCGTCGCATGACGCCCACGGACCGTGACGGCGGGCCTAAGATCGCCGGACAGGAGTCCCGAGGCAGGGAGAGCGCCGATGACCGCGGACGAGCGCCACCCGGAGTGGATCGTCGACCCCCACACCCCGAACATCGCCCGGATGTACGACTACTACCTCGGCGGCAAGGACCACTTCGCCGCCGACCGGGCCGCCGCCGAACGCGTCCTCCAGGCCATCCCGTACGCCCCCGAGTTCGCCCGCTCCAACCGCCGCTTCCTGTCCCGCGCGGTCACCCACCTCGCCGCGCTCGGCATCCGCCAGTTCGTCGACATCGGCTCCGGCCTGCCCAGCCAGGAGAACACCCACGAGGTCGCGCAGCGCGCCGCCCCCGACGCCCGCGTCGTCTACGTCGACCGCGACCCCGTCGTCCTCGCCCACGCCCGCGCGCTCCTCGCCCGCGACGACAACACCACCGTCATCCAGGCCGACCTCCGCGAACCGGACCGCATCCTCGGCCACCCGGAACTGACCGCCCAGATCGACTTCTCGCGCCCCGTCGCGATCCTTCTCCTGGCGATCCTGCACTTCCTCCCCGACGACGAGAACCCGGCCGCCGTCGTCGAAACCCTCCGCTCCCACCTGGCCCCGGGCAGCTTCCTGGTCCTCTCCCACGTCCACGCGGGCGAGGTCCCCGACGACCTCCAACGCGAAGTACGCGGCGCCTACGGAAAAACGGCGGCGGGCGACATCATCCCCAGAACCCCCGCCGAAATCGGAGCCTTCTTCACCAGGACCAAACTCCACCAGCCCGGCCTGGTCCCGGTCGAATCCTGGAACCCCGAAGCGGCCCCCTACGTCCCGAGACTGACGAAGGCGGGCCTGTTGGGCGCCATCGGAGAGGTCGTCTGAACCGCTTTCCTCAGCCGATGATCTGCAACTCGGGCAGACTCCCTTTGGCGTACGCCCCGGCGGCCTTGGGGTCAACGGCCACGCCGTACCGGCTCGTTTTGGTGAAGCGAACCGGATTGCAGTACGCGAGAAGGTATCGCCCTTCGCTCAGAACTCCGTCGCGTGGAATCCTGAAAGTGTACTCATCTACACCGGAGAAGATTTGGGCGCACTGTGCCGGTACGTACGGCTCCTTCTCGTTTATCGTCTTGCTGTGTGCGTCGATGTCGATCCCGGATTCGGGCGGAATTGAATTCCCATGCTCCGGTGCGCGAAAGAGCCCTAGCTTAATCCGATCGGGCGGAAGGTCTTCTGGTGAAATGCCGACGCGTAGACTGTAGGTCCCGATCCCGTCCGTGCGAGATGATTTTGCGCCGAAGCACTGCCGTGTCCCGTCGCTGAGATATTTTGAGCCGAATGGAAGCTTTTGGGTGTAGCTGTCGGTCACCTTGACGAGCGTGCCCTTCTTGGCGCGGGCCGGTTGTACGGTGAGGCTGTGGCGGAGGAGAGGCGTTTCCGAAGCAGGCATGTAAGGCTGAGCGAACAGCACTGACGGCCGGGCGAAGCCCATTTCGACCGTGCCGGTCGACTGCCCTCCCACATCGGGTCGGGGGACTGCCACGAAGACCCCCACGGCCACGGCCGCCCCGGCCCCGGCACCCAACGCCGCCGCCCCTTTCGTCCCGCCGATCTTGGCGAGGACGCCCTTGCCTCCTGCGCCGGCTGAGTGCCCCGCGGCCACCGCGGCATGCCCCCCGACACCGCTCGCCCCGGCCCCTGCCCCGGCCGATCCCAGCAGCGCGCCACTCGCCGCGACGACGGGCACTGCGAGCCCGAGCGCCGCGATGACCGACCCGAGCGCGACGAGCCCCCGCCGCTCCCAATCCGGCCCAAATGCCTCAACGGCGAGCGCCTCGATTCGTCCCGCGAACTCCGCCGCGTCGTCCAGCCGCTCGGCCGGGTTCTTCGCCATCCCCCATGCGACGACGGGCGCGAGCCGTTCAGGCACTCGCGCGGTAGGCACCCACGCCTGAAGGTGTAGATCCCGCAACTCATCGAGAGTCGCCGCCTGATAAGGCTTGGCACCGCTCACACATTCGACGAACACGCAGGTCGCCGCGTAGACATCTGTCGCAGTGGACGCCGGACCGCCCATCCACTGTTCCGGCGCCATGTAAGCGGGAGTGCCTCCCGTCCCGGCCTGCCCCGCGAGCACCGCGATCCCGAAATCAATGAGCTTGCTGCACCCATCCGGCCGGACGATGACGTTCCCGGGCTTGTAGTCCCGATGAACGACCCCCACGTCATGCGCAGCGGCGAGCCCGAGCAGCGACCCTTTCAGAACGGCCAGCGCGGCTTCGGGCGTGAACGGCTCAATCCGCTCGTCGAGCACCCGGCGCAACGGAGTCCCCGGCACGGCTTCCATCACGATCGCCGCCATGCGATCGACCTCGTGGTACGAGATCAGCTTGGCGACGTACGGGCTGACGACACGGTGGAGCGACTGCGCCTCGGCCCGAAACACCGCGCGCGAATGGGCGTCGGTCAGCAGCCGCTCATCGAGGTACTTGATCGCGACGACGGTTTGGGACTCTCGGGCCCGCGCTAAGACCACGCGTCCTTGCGAACCCGCGCCGAGCGTCGTGATCTCGTCGTAGCCGACGACGCGGTCCATCATCCCAGCTTGTCGAGTTGCTCGGTGAAGATACGTTCCGCCCGGTCCTCGATCGGTTTCGAGGTACCGTCGGGTTCAGTGCGCCCCATGTAGATGGTGGAGATCAGCAGGTTGCCCTGGGTCGCATAGTCGTAAATGGCGTGCAGCCAGTTGTACTCGCCCGCAGACCGGTCGTACTTCTGTAGTTCCACCGCATGGAACCGCAGCCACGGCGCGGTGATCGGTTCTGTCAGCTTCCACGTGTCATCGTGTGGAAGCCGGAGGTCGTTCTTGCTCACACGCTTGCCGTCGATGTGCTTCTTGCCTGGGCACCACTCCGCATTCTTCTTCAAGTCGTTGTAGGCGCGGGACGCGCTGGCCGTGTCCTTGAACGTGGCGATGAACTGGGCGTATCGAACTTCGGTGCCCTTCGGTCCCGAATTTGCGTACTCCCTTACCGTGGCGTCGAATGTGCCCGTCGGCTGCTTGCTCGAAAGCGAGCACAACGGAACCTGTCCGTTGCGGTAGAAATCGGGAACCGAGTTCGTGGGACGAACCTTGGAGCCGATCTCTTTTGGGCCGACCAGACGCTTCTCGACCTGGTCCAGGTTCATCTTGTACGGGGGCGTCGCACTCGTTCTCGCTGCGGTTGGCGACTGCGTCCTCGTCCCGGCGGGCTCAGGACCGCCGCCGCAGCCGCCGAGGACCAGTGCCGCGGCCGATACGGCCGCGAGGCCGCGTAGGCGGCGATGTTCGACTGCCGAGCGTTCACCCATCATTTGTTGCCGCTCTGGATCTCGTCGACCTTGAGGCGGTAAGGAAGGGACGTCATCACCTGATCGTCCAGCGAACCTCCGGCTATTTCGCATCCCTTGCCGCGGCAGGTCCACCCGACCGACCAGGTGATTGTGGCGGTGATCTCGTACACCCCACCGGGAGCCCGCGCGGAAGAGCGCTGGTAAGTGTACGAGCAGCTCTTTCCATCGGGAGTGCCGGCATTGGCGCATTTGATCTGGCCCTCGCCGAGGTCCCATGTCACGGAGACCGGTGTCGCGACCGCCTGGATTCGTCGGTTATTGGCCCGAATCACTCTCGTCGAGACGGTTCGGTAGCCGTCAACCCACAAGGCTGTCGGCGTCGCGACGAACGTGCGGTCCGCCGGTGCGGTGTAAACGGTTGGAACGGGGAACTCTGTTTCCACGCGAAGCCGTTGCGCAAAGTCGATTGCAGGAACCTTCGTGGTGACCTGTTGACCCGGGTCCGTGTGCAGGTTCCAGTCGCCGCCGTCGATCGGAATCTTGAAGGGGCCACCTCCGCCGCCGCCTCCGCCGCGACTGCCGTGGCCACCGGTGTGGCGCGATCCCTCGTCGCTGCAGTGAAGGCGTCCGTCGACGAGAACGCATCCATCGGCGAACGCGGGCGCGCTGAGCGAGGACGCCGTAGCGACGATGCCGGTGCAGACGGCGATGACGCCGGTGCCGCGCCGGACGGCCCTACCGCGCGACCTCTTCCCGCCACCCCGCTGCGGCGGGATCGGGTCGCTTGAATCGAACGCGCGCTGAACACGCCCGGTGGTTAGCATTTGTCGCCTTCGATCGAATCGGCTACGCGCCACTGCCCGCCCGAATAATGCACGGCGGTCCGGTGGATATAAGAACTGCCCTCCCCGCCCGCCAGACGTTTTCCGGTCGTCGTGGAGAACTTGTAGCTGGCGAGGGTCTGGAGGCAGTCGATGACATAGACGGTCATGCCGTCTTTGCTCCGGGCGTACACCTTGGGGTTGGAGATGTTGGTGAAGCGCCAGATTTCGTGTTTGGCCTTGGTTCGTTCTACGTCTGCGGTTACGCGGGAGAGGACCGGGTCTATCGCGACCGTGGGGAGGTCGGTGGGGTCGTTGGTCTCGTAGACGCGCTGGTACATCTTCTGGTAGGCGCGGTAGCGGTCCAGGACTATTTTGTCGATTTCCGGGGTGGGGAGTTTCGACGGGTCCTGGGAGGCGGTCGAAGGGTCGCCGAGGGGGGTGGCGGTGGCGGCTCGGCCGGTGGGGGAGAAGGTTCCGGCGGCGGGGTGGGAGGTGCCGCAGGCGGTGAGGGCGAGGGGGAGGAGGGCGGCGGCAGCGGTGGTCCTCGCGGCTCGGGGCGCCCGGGATTTCGGGCGGCAGCAGCCGTGGGGGGTGGAACGTACCGGCCGGGCGCGCATCGCCATCCTGATTCGCTCAGTCGAAGAACGGGGGCGTAGTACGCGCGAAAGCTTACAGAGATGGGTGTTGCGGGAAAAGCCGTTCGTTGCCGAAAGGTTCAAGATCGTTTCGGGGCGCGGGCCGGGGGTGCGGCCGGTGGTCGGGTCAGCCGCGCGGGCCGTACATGATCACCAGGACGCCGACCAGGCACAGCGCCGCCCCGGCGAGGTCGTAGCGGTCCGGTCGGTAGCCGTCGAGGGCCATCGCCCAGGCGAGGGAGCCCGCGACGAAGACGCCGCCGTACGCGGCGAGGATGCGGCCGAAGTTCGTGTCGGGCTGGAGGGTCGCGACGAAGCCGTACACGCCGAGGGCGAGGACGCCCGCGCCCGCCCACAGCAGGCCGCGGTGTTCGCGGACGCCCTGCCAGACCAGCCACGCGCCGCCGATCTCGGCGACGGCGGCGAGGAGGAACAGCAGGAGTGAGCGCACCACGGTCATGATCCCGAACGATACGGCGGCGCTTGACCTCCAGCCCGCTTGAGGTTGCAGGGTGGGGCCACCGAGTCGGAGGGATGTTTCCATGCGTGCTGTTTGGCTGAGGGAGTTCGGCGGGCCGGAGGTGCTGGTTCCGGGCGAGGCGCCCGATCCCGTCCCGAAGGACGGGCAGGTTCTGGTCGAAGTCGAGTACGCCAACATCACGTTCGTCGAGACGCAACTGAGAGCGGGCGCGACGATCCCTTACCGGCTCGACCCGCCCGTGATCCCGGGCAACGGCGTCGGCGGCACGGTGGTGTTGGGGGAACGAAAAGGAATGCGCGTCGTGACGTCCACCGGCGGCTCCGGCGGATACGCGGAATACGCGGCCGTGGACGCGAACGGCGTCTTCGAGGTCCCGGACGGAATCGCGCTCGACGCCGCCGTCGCCCTGCTCGCGGACGGCCGCACCGCGCACCTCCAGTTCGAGGCCGCGCAGCCGAAGAAGGGCGAACGCGTGCTGGTCGAGGCGGCGGCGGGCGGCGTCGGCTCGCTCCTGGTCCAGCTCGCGAAGAACGCGGGCCTGACGGTCGTCGCCGCCGTGGGAAACGACCGCAAAGCCCAGGTCGCACGCAGCCTCGGCGCAGACGAAGTAATCCTCTATCAGGAACCGGGCTGGGAGAAGAACGCAGGTGACATCGACATCGTCTTCGACGGCGTGGGCGGCGAAATCGGCCGCGCCGCGTTCACGACCCTGCGAGAAGGCGGCCGCATGTCGAGCTTCGGTCTCGCGAGCGGCGCATGGACCGGAATCAGCGAGGAAGAAGCACAGGAACGAGGAATCACCCTGACCCCCGCCAGCCCCACCCCGGAACAGGTCCGCGCCGCCACCGCGAAAGCCCTCGACGGAACCCTCACCCCGCTCATCGGCCAGCGCTTCCCCCTGGAGAGGGCGGCGGACGCCCACCGCGCCATCGAGACCCGCGCGACGGTGGGCAAGACGCTCCTGGAGGTCAGGCCAACGGTGTGAGGAACGCCGTCAGCGCGCTCTCGTAACGCGCGGGATCGACGTTCCAGGCGTCGGTGTGGTCGGCGTGCGCCGAAAGGGCGGTGACCATCCCCTTAGGGGCACGCCGCGCGAACTCCAGCGACGGCCCGTTGTCCACCATGCGGTCCTGGTCGGTGGTGAACAGCAGCGTCGGAGTCCGGAGCTTCGGCGCGTAAGTGCGGGCGTCCAGCGACTTCAGGTCGATCCCCGTCCGCCAGTGCAGCACCTGTTTCGCGGCGGCCGTCAGGAATCCGGGCAGGGACCGTTGGGCGGCCTGCTTGTCCAGTGTGGAGTTCCAGTCGAGGACGGGCGAGTCCAGCACCATCCCCCGCACGAACGACGCGTCGTGCCGGACGGTGTTCACCACCATCCCGCCGCCCATCGAATACCCGTAGAGGACGACCCCGGAAGCCCCGTGCCCCCGCGCGTACGCGACGGCCGACGCGACGTCCCGCCATTCCTCGTATCCCAGCAGGTTCCGCTTGGTGCGCGACGGCGGCGCGCCCTCGTCATTGCGGTAGGAGATCGACAGCAACGGCATCCCGGCCGCGTGGACGGCCTTCATCGCGCGGAACGTCTCCATCCGCGAAGCATTCCGCCCGTGGACCGCCACGACCCACACGGAAGAGCGTCCCGGAACGTACCAAGCGGGCATGGCCCCGAGCGCCGACGAATACGTCACGTCCTGGAACGGCAACCCGAGATCCTGCTGCGGATCACGCCCGTAAACCCAATGGTCGATCACGGCCCGAGAACCCGCGGCGGGAGAACCGGAAACGACCTTCCGCACCACCGTCCGCGAGTCCCCGCCGACGACCGGCCCCAGCACGGCCCGCCCGCTCGGCCAGATCAGCCCCCACGTACCGGGCCGCGACGTCGTGGAGTCGCGCGGCAGCGTGACGGTCCCGCCGCCCGCCGCGACGATCGTGAACCGGTACGCCCGCCCGTGCTCCACCTCGGTGGCCAGGGACGAGAAATGCCACCCGATCCCGCCGACCACGGCACAGACCACGACGACCACGAGCAGAACCAGCGAAAGGAGGGTTTTCCGGTAAGGCACAGCCGACGACGGTATTGCAGCCGCGCCGCCCGGTCCACGCGGACGGCCCGGCCGGTACCCTGGCCCGGCCGGACGAGGGGGTGCCGATGGTGGACAGCGCGCGGGTCGCCGATCTCCAGCGCCGCCTGGCGGACGCGGTGCGCGCGGCGGCCCCGGAGGGCTTCCGCCGCGCGGACCTCGGCTGCCGCGCGACGGTCGCCGTGCAGCGGACGTCCCTGACGTGGCTGACCGCCGACCACCGCGTCGAGGACGCCGAGCCGCCCCCCGAGGCGGCGGACCTGCTGGCCGACCTGCGCCGCGCCCAGTACCTGTCGGAGCAGGGCACCTGGTTCTCGATGACGCTGTTCGTGGAGCCGGACGCCGAGGGCGCGGTCTTCAACTACGACGCCGATCCCGGCTGGACCCCGCCGCTGAGCGCCGACGACTGGCGGCGCGACCAGGTCGTCCTCCCGCGCGACGGCGCGAAGATGCCCGGCTGGCTCCGCGACCGCATCGCCGGCCGCGAACCGGAGTACGCGCCGGACGCGACCGTCCCCGCCCTGAACCAGGCCGAGCAGATGGACCTGCTCTCCAACCGCTTCACCACGCTCCTCGCCGACCAGGCCCCGCCGCTGTGGCACAAGGTCTTCGGCTACTACCAGGCCGCGGGCGGCCATGTGGAGTTCCCGCCGCTGATGGTGGCCCGCGCGGACGGCGGCCGCGTCGACTGGACGCCGCCGCCCGCCGCCGCCGTCCTGCTGGACCGGCTGCGCGCGGGCACCCACGCGTTCCGGGGTTCGACGTGGTCCCGCATCGACTTCGAGGTCCTGTACGACGAGGCGAGCGTGCGGTGCCGCGCGTCGTTCACCTACGACGGGCAGCCCGCGTGGAACACGCTCCCGTCGCCGCACGAGGTGCGCCGCGAGCTGGAGCGGTTCCCGACCGCGCAGATCCCCGAGTGGATGATGCGGTTGACGGGCGAGACGCCCGTCCCGCCGCCCCCGCCGCCGCCCGAGCGGCACGGCGTGCGCCGCGCGCGGGTGTTCGACGGCCTCGGCGGCGACGGCGAGCACCCGGCGGTGTCGCGCCCGCCCGTCGATCCGGCGGACGTCGGCCCGCTCGCGGAGTACCTGCGCGGCTGCCCGGTGGTGCTGGCGGCGCGCTCGCACGCGCCGGACCTGCTCGACCCGGCGCGCTCCGAGCGCGTCCCGCTGGCGTTCCACACCGACGGGACGTGGGTGTGGTCGGGCGCGGTGCCGTACTACCTGGTCGAACACGGCGTCCCGCCGGAGCCGGACCTGGTCGCGCACGTCCGCGCCCGCGACTTCGCCGTCCCCCAGGTCGGGGACGAGGCGATGGAGGCGGCCACGGCGGCGGTGACGGGCGAGCCGCGCGTGGTCCCGGAGCCGGAGCCCGCCCCGCCGCGCCCGGTGAACCCCGCCCGCTGGCTGGAGCGCGTCGCCCGCCGCCTCGAGGACCTCGGCGTCGACCCGGCCGGATACCGGATCGGCGCGGCCGAGGACGGCGCGTGGTGCCTGGTCGAGGACGACGCCGAGTGGGCGGTGTTCAAGCAGGTCGGCGGCGAGCGGCTGAAGGAGGTCCGGTTCGCCGCGGTCGACGACGCGGCCGCGCACCTGCTCGGCCGGGCGCTGCTGATTCCGCCGCGCGACGACCCGGGCCCCGTCCCGGCCATCGCGCCGCTGCCGGGCGAGCCGCCGCTGACGCTGCTGCGCGACCCGCGCCCGGTGCGCGTCCCGGCGGGCACGCGCGTGGACCGCTACGGCGGCCCGGACGGCAACGTCGCGTACGCGGCGGGCACCCCGTTCCCGGAACGGTCCCTCCCCGCCGACTGGGAGCACCGCGACCTGCACGCCTTCCGCCTGCTGCGGACGGTGTGGGCGCTGACGGGCACGGCCGTCCCGTGGTTCGACCAGCCCGGCGGCGGCACGGCGTACGTCTTCGCCGCGTCCCTGGACGCCCTGACCGCCGAGGGCGCGGTCGCCCGCGACGACTAGCGGCCGATCAGCGCGACGAGGTCGAGGCCGAGCAGCAGGTCGACGGCGACGAACGTCTCCAGTTTCGCGCCCGGCGGAAGGTCGGGGGACGCGGCGACGCGGTCGAGGACGGCCAGCGCGGCGGGGGTGTCCAGGTCGTCGGCCAGCGCGGTCTCGGCGGCCAGCACCGACGCGCGGTCCGGCGGGCGGCCGGGCTCGCGCGCCCAGCCCGCGACGAGCGTCCGCCACTGCCCGAGCCGCCGCCGCGCCGCCGCGACGTCCTCGGCGGCCCGGTCCAGCGGCTCGCGGTACGGCGTCGCCAGGACGGCGAGCCGCGCGGCGAGCCCGTCGCCCGGGTCGAGCGGCGCGGGCGGGACGTCGAGCCGGAACCCCTCCCCGTAGCCGCCGACGACGACGTCGGCGGGGCCGCCGAGGTCCTGCGGCGGCGCGACGCCGTGCGCCTCGAAGCGCCCGGCGGCGTCCAGCAGCACGCGCCGCCCGCCGCGTTCGGCGGCGCGCCGCAGCACGTCCGCCACGACGGCGGCGCGCGCCCCGGCGGCGGAGATCCGCAGCAGGGGGCCGCCGGGGAGGTCGGCGAGGCGCCCGGTCCGGGCGTCGGTGAGCCGCAGCATGGACGTCAGCCTAGGGTCACAGGGGCGTGCCGGTGAGCGGCGGCCCCTCGGGCATGGGGGCGGAGCCGTCGGGTTTGCGGATCGCGGCGAAGCGGAGCCGCACGTAGTCCGCGACCCAGCCGGACTCGCGGCGCAGCGCGGGCGCGGCGAGTTCGTTGACGCGGCGCAGCAGCGGTTCGACGAGGTCGGGCGGGACGTCCGCGAGCGCCCCCGGCGCGTACGCGCGGACCCAGTCGGCCGCGCCGTCCGGCCCCTCGACCATGCGCGTCGGCCGGTCGGCGTGCTCCAGCAGCCGCAGCGTGAACCCGCCGTCCTCCAGCCGGGCCGCGTACTCGGCGGGGCTCGGGAAGTACCAGGGCAGTTCGGGCTCGCCGAGGCCGAAGACGCGCCAGGCCGTCTGCATCGCGACGATCAGCTCCGCGCAGTTGCCCGCGCCGCCGAGCTCCCCGACGAACCGGCCGCCGGGCCGCAGCGCCTCGTGGACGCGGGCGATGACGGCGTCGGGGTCGCGCGTCATCCAGTGCAGCGCGGCGTTGGAGGCGACGGCGTCGAACGACTCGCTGGTGGTGAAGTCGTGGGCGTCGCCCACGGTGAAGGACAGGCCGGGGTGCTGCGCGGCGGCCTGCGCGATCATCTCGGGGGAGCCGTCGATGCCGAGGACCTCCGCGCCGCGCTCGGCGATCTCCGCGCTGAACGCGCCCGCGCCGCAGCCGAGGTCGATGATCTTCTCGCCGGGCTGGGGGTCGAGCAGGTCGACCAGGGGCGCGCCGTGCGCGGAAACGTATCCGAAGGCGGAATCGTACGTCGTCACGGCCCAGTGCACTGTCGTAATTTAGCTGGACGACCGGGGCGGCGCGGCGGGGAAGCCCCCGGCTCGCCGGACACGGTGATGTGTCTCACGGGTGTGAACCGAATGGCCTTCTTGTGCGTCCGTGCGTGGAAGAGGCGGTGAAGGGGTGGGGTGTGCGGGGCGAGGTTCGCGTCGTCGGGGCCGAGCGGTCCGGCGGGCTGGAACTGCGGACGGCGGGCCTCGCGGCGCGCGGGCTGCCGGAGGTGCGGGTGACCGGGCTGCCGCCGTACCTCGGCCAGGGCTGGGCGCGGGTGCTCGGCGCGGTCGCGGCGCGGCTGGCGGCGGCCGGGCCGGTGCTGCCGGTGCTGGTGGACCTGGACGGCGGGGTGGTGCTGCGGCTCGTCCCGGAGAAGGAGGGGACGCTGGCCGTCGCGCCGCCGCCCCCGCCGGACGGCCCGGCCGCGGCGGGCGTCGAGGCGTGGCGGCGGGACGTCCTGACGCGGCTGTTCCCCGAGGCGGTTTCCTGACCCCGCCCGGGTCCGCGCGCCGCCGATCTCCCTAGAATCCCGTTCTACGTCGTCCGAACGCGCGGAAGGGGAGCCCGGTGGCGTACACCGAGATCGAGTACGAGGTGCGGGACGGGGTCGCGACGCTCACGCTGAACCGCCCGGACCGCATGAACGCGTACACCAACACGATGCGCGCCGAGACCCTCGACGCGTTCGACCGGATCGACGCCGACGACGCCGTGCGCGCCGTCGTCGTCACCGGCGCGGGCCGCGCGTTCTGCGCGGGCGCCGACCTCGCCGCCGGGGGCGACACCTTCAACAAGGACAAGTCGCAGGACATGTTCGCGGGCCGGGACGTCCTGGAGGACGGCACCCCGCGCGACGGCGGCGGCACGGTCGCGCTGCGCATCGCGCGCTGCCTCAAGCCCGTCATCGGCGCGTTCAACGGCGCGGCGGTGGGCGTCGGCGTGACGATGACGCTGCCGATGGACATCCGCATCGCCAGCGAGAAGGCCAAGTTCGGGTTCGTGTTCGCGCGGCGCGGCATCGTCACCGAGGCCGCGTCGTCGTGGTTCCTGCCGCGCCTCGTCGGCATCGCGCAGGCGATGGAGTGGGCCGTGACGGGCCGGGTGTTCGACGCGGCCGAGGCGCTGCGCGGCGGCCTGGTCTCCCGCGTCGTCGCGCCCGACGAGCTGCTGCCGACCGCGTACGCGCTCGCGCGGGAGATCGCCGACAACACCTCGGCGGTGTCGGTCGCGGCGATCCGGCGGCTGCTGTGGTCGGGCCTGTCGGCGCCGTCGCCGTGGGACGCGCACGTCGCGGACTCGCACCTGATGGCCGCGCTCGGCTCCGCCGCCGACGCCGCCGAGGGCGTCACGTCGTTCCTGGAGAAGCGGCCCGCGGTGTTCCCGATGCGGGTGAGCACGGACCTGCCCGCGGACGTGCCGGAGTGGCCCGTCCGCTGATCCGTCGCGCCGGCCCCCGGAGACCCCGACAGGGTTTTCCGGGGGTTTTGCGCTCCACGTACCTCCTGTGGCCGGATTTCCGGGAAGCGATCATGTGGGGCGTGTGCGGTTGGATGTCGCCGACCGGGAACGCGCCGAGTCCACAGGATCTCGGGGGTCGTGGTGCGCAACAGGAGGAACGGGACACGGGCCGTGGCGGCGCTGCTGACGGGCGCGGTCGGCCTCACGGCGGTCGCCGGGTGCGGCGACTCCAGGAGCGAGCGGGCCGCCGCGCGGGGCCGCGCCGTCGTCGCCGGGCAGCAGCCGCGCGCCAAGGCCCCGGACGCGCCGCCCGGCCCCCGCTCGATCGACTGCGGGAAGGTCGCGTGCGTCGCG
The DNA here is from genome assembly GCF_000381885.1 of Actinomadura atramentaria DSM 43919. Taxonomy (GTDB): domain Bacteria; phylum Actinomycetota; class Actinomycetes; order Streptosporangiales; family Streptosporangiaceae; genus Spirillospora; species Spirillospora atramentaria. The sequence continues at coordinate 591,458 of NZ_KB907208.1, forward strand.
CTGACGTTCGACGACGGGCCCGGCCCGTACACCGAGACGCTGCTGAACGAGCTGCACGCGGCGAACGCCCGCGCGACGTTCTTCATGCTGGGCGAGAACGTCGGCCACTTCCCGAACGCCGTCCACCGCATGGCGATGGAGGGCCACGAACTCGCGAACCACAGCTGGTCGCACCCGCAGCTCACGACGATGTCCAGCGCGGACGTCCGCTCGCAGGTCCAGCGGACGCAGGAGGCGATCCGCAAGGCGTCCGGCGGCGTCACGCCGAAGCTGATGCGGCCGCCGTACGGCGCGGTGAACAAGCGCGTGAACAGCGCCATCGGGATGCCCGAGGTGCTGTGGAGCGTCGACACGCTCGACTGGAAGTACCGCGACACCGCGCGCGCCGAGAAGGTCGCGGTGAAGGAGGCGCACCGGGGCGGGATCATCCTGTTCCACGACATCCACAAGACGTCGGTGGCGGCCGTCCCGACCGTGCTGGACGGGCTGAAGAAGAAGGGCCTGACGCCCGTCACCGTCTCCGAGCTGTACTCGACGGACAAGCCGCTGCAGGCGGGCGTCGCCTACGCCGAGCGGATGCCGCCCGCGCCGCCGAAGCCCGCCGAGCCGGTCGCGCCGACGCGCACGGTGCGGCCGCCGTCGAAGTCCCCGACGTCCTCCACGCGGCCGTCGTCGACCGCGAAGCCGCCGTCGAAGTCCGCGACGCCGACGCAGCCCGCGCAGCCGCGCGAGGCGGGCGGCGAGGGGCAGCCCGCCACGGCGGACGGCGACACCCGCCACTGACCGCGCGCACCGAACGGCACCGGCCGGGCGGCCGGTGCCGTCGCGCGTCCGGCCGCTAGGACCGGCGGCGGCGCGGCGGCGGCGCGGGCGGCACGACCTTCGCCGCGACCATCGCCGACGCCTCGACCTCGGCCAGCTCCCCGGTGCGGCGGCGGACGCGCAGCGTACCCCCGGACCAGGATTCGAGGACGCCGACCACGTCGCTGTACTCTCCCGTAGGCAGGCGACGGCGCAGCGAGATCCGCTGCCCCACGTCCGCCTCACTGATCGAGACCACCAGCCGCGCGGCGAGATGGCCGGACATGTGACCCCCATGTCGAATCGACTGCACGGCGACGGCAATACTATTCACAGCGTGCACGCGGTGAACCGGGAGAGGAGTCACTGAGGTGACCTACGTCATTGCGCAGCCCTGCGTCGACCTGCTCGACAAGGCATGTATCGAGGAGTGCCCGGTCGACTGCATCTACGAGGGCAAGCGCCAGCTCTACATCCACCCAGACGAGTGCGTCGACTGCGGTGCGTGCGAGCCGGTCTGCCCGGTGGAGGCCATCTACTACGAGGACGACGTCCCCGAGCAGTGGAAGGACTTCTACAAGGTCAACGTGGAGTTCTTCGACGACCTGGGGTCCCCCGGGGGCGCGTCCAAGGTCGGCAAGATCGACAAGGACCACCCGATCACCGCCGCGCTGCCGCCGCAGACGCAGGACTGAGCCCCGGTCGGCCTTTGCGCCGTGGCCTCCCCTTTCCGGGAGGCCACGGCTTCGTCCATTCGGCGTCACATTCTTGAAAGGGGCGGGCGTGCTCGCGCTGCCGGATTTCCCGTGGGACCGACTCCTGCCGTACCGCGAGCGCGCCGCCGCGCACCCCGGCGGCGTCGTGGACCTGTCGGTCGGGACGCCGGTGGACCCGACGCCCGAGCCGGTGCGGGCCGCGCTCGCGGCGGCCGCCGACGCCCCCGGCTACCCGCAGACCTACGGCACGCCCCGGCTGCGCGAGGCCGTCGCCGCGTGGCTGCGGAACACGCACGGCGTGAGCGGCGCGGACCCGGACGCGGTGCTCCCCGTCATCGGCACCAAAGAGGTCGTCGCGTGGCTGCCGACGCTGCTGGGCTTCGGCGCGGGCGACACCGTGGTGTTCCCCGAACTGGCGTACCCGACGTACGACGTCGGCGCGCGGCTCGCGGGCGCCAACTCGGTCGCGACGGACGGGCTGCTGACGCTCGGTCCCGTCCGGCCCGCGCTCGTGTGGGTGAACTCCCCGTCCAACCCGACGGGGAAGGTGCTGCCCGCCGAGCACCTGCGCAAGGTCGTCTCGTGGGCGCGCGAGCGCGGCGCGGTCGTCGTCAGCGACGAGTGCTACCTCGACTACGGGTGGGACGCGGACCGCGCGCCGGTCTCCGTCCTGCACCCGGACGTGTGCGGCGGCTCCCACGACGGGCTGCTCGCGGTCAACTCGCTGTCCAAGCGCTCCAACCTCGCCGGGTACCGCGCCGGGTTCGTCACCGGCGACCCGGTGCTGGTCAGGCGGCTGCTGGAGGTCCGCAAGCACGCCGGGATGATCGTCCCCGCGCCGGTGCAGGCCGCGATGGTCGCCGCGTTCGAGGACGAGACGCACGTCGCCGAGCAGCGCGAGCGGTACGCGCGCCGCCGGGCGCTGCTGCGCGCGGCGTTCGAGCGGCACGGGTTCCGGATCGACCACTCCGAGGCGTCGCTGTACCTGTGGGCGACGCGCGGCGAGCCCTGCTGGGAGACGGTGGGGCACCTGGCGGACCTGGGCATCATCGTCGGGCCGGGCGACTTCTATGGCCCGGCGGGCGCGAACCACGTCCGGATCGCCTTCACCGCGACGGACGAACGCGTCGAAGCGGGCGCGGCCCGCCTCTGACCTCCCAGCCTCCGCCCTGCGGTCGCGGCGATGCGCGGCGGACGTTTGGGGTGGAACCTGGCGGGTGGGCGGTACGTCTGATCGCGTGAACCGGGCGTTTCGATACGATTCGCCGACGTCCGGGTGATCGGTCGCCGTCTTTCGGAGGTTCCGCGTGCTTCCCGTGCTCGTCGCCGTCGCGGTCCTGCTCGTGCTCGTGCTGGTCGTGCTGCTGGTGGTCCTGCTGCGCGGGCGCGGCGCGGCGCCGGCCGCCGCGCCGCCGCCGCGCGACCCGTTCGCGGCGGAGGACCAGGCCGCCGGAGACCCGCGCGCGCTCAAGGCGGGCGACATGGTCGAGTACCTGGGCACGCGCTACTTCGTGCGCGGCTCGCTGCGGCTGAAGGAGGGCGGCTTCACCTGGTCGGAGCATCTGCTCGACGCCGACACCGCCGCGGGCGGCAAGGTGTGGGTGTCGGTCGAGGAGGACCCCGACCTGGAGGTCGTCTGGTGGACCGAGCACGAGCTCGGGGACCTGAAGCCCGGTGCGAAGACCGTCGTCGTGGACGGCGTCGAGTACCGCCGCGACGAGCACGGCACCGCCGACTACACCAGCGAGGGCACGACGGGCGTCGGCGTCCGGGGCCGCGTCGAGTACCTGGACTACGCGGCGCCCGGCGGCCGGTACCTGTCGTTCGAGCAGTACGGCGGCGGCGCGTGGGAGGCCGGGCTGGGCGAGCGCGTCCCGAACGGCGCGCTCACGATCTACCCGGGTTCCTGACCGGATGCTCGCCCCCCTCGCCGCCCCCTACGCCGACACGCGCGCCGACGCCCTGCGCTTCGCGCTCGGCCTCCCGCCCCTCCCCGCCCTCGCCGCCCTGACCGTCCGCCTGCCCGCCGGGCCGTCCGCCGGGCGGCTCGCCGCCGCCGCGCCCGGACGCGACCCGCTCGTCCGCCCGCCCGCCGGGCTCGCCGCCGACCTGCGCGCCGGGCGTGACGCGCCCGCGTCCGCGCACTCGTCCGCGCACTCGTCCGGCGGGCCGTCCGTGGACGCGCCCGGCGGGTGGTCCGTCGAGTTCCGGTTGCTCGGGGCGTCGCACCAGGTCGTCGTCGGCGGGCTCAGCGAGACCGTCGCGTGCCTGGCCGGGGCGGGCGCGCCGCTGCCCGCGCGGCACGACGCCGTCGAAGGGCCGCTGGCGTACGCGTTCCGCGCGCGCACCGAGCGGCACGCCGACGACGCCGCGTTCGCGCGCGCCGTCGCGGCCGTCCGCGCCGCGCACGACGGCCGCCCCGACGCCCTGACCGGGGCCTTCCCCGGCGACCCGCACGCCGTCACCGTCCTCGCGCCGGACCCGCCCGACGCCGCCGGGATCGGCTGGCGGACCTGGCACGCCTACCCCCAGACCCGGGAGATCGTCATGACCGCAAGCCGCCTGGCGGTGGCCGAATGAGACGCGCCCTGATCGGCGGCTCGCTGATCTCCGGGCTCGGCGCGGTGATCGTCGCGGTCGCGCTGCTGGCCGGGGGAGCGTCGGCGGGCTCCTATATCAAGAGCCACTACAGCCGGATCGGCGTCGGGACGTACCGGTCGCCGTCGCCGCCCGCCGTCGTCGCCGCGCAGATCATCCGCAAGAACAGGCCGTACGACCGCGCGTACGATCCGGGCGGGATCTTCCTGCGGTACCGGTCCGAGGTCGTCGGCATCCTGCCGGACGGCACCGGCAGCCGCATCACCGTCGAGGACCCCGAGCGCGGCTACCGGCACTACCACTCGTCCGTCGGCGGGCGCTGGGGCGGCGTCGGCGGGCGCGCGTCCACGTTCCGCGGCGGCGGACCGGGGAGCGGCAAGTGAACGGGGTCCTGCGCAAGCCCGGCTTCTGGATCGTGGTGATCATCGCCGGGATCGTCCTGATCAACCTGCTGTCCAAGCTGGGTTCGGACGGGTCGGACCGCGGCGGCCAGGCCGTCGTGTTCGAGTCGCCCGACACCACGCGGCTCGTGGAGCGCGCCACGCAGGCCAAGAACGCGCAGGGCGTCTGCTACGGCTGGATCGTGGACTCCGGCGTCCACTCCGACGACACCTCGTCGTTCGCGGACCCGTCCGGGGCGGACGACGCGGCGCTGCACCAGACCGACGTCGAGTACGGCTCCAACCTCGGGCCGAGCACCGACCCGCGCCGCGAGCCCGCGCAGTGCCCGCGCTGGGCGGTGGTCGTCGCGACGTACGACTACTCGTCCGTCGATGAGGAGTGGACGTCCGCGTCCGTCCGCGTCGTGGACAACATCGGCCTCGCCGGACGTCTGCCCGCCGACTTCCCCGCGAACCTCGGCATCACCCGTACGGACCTGATCTCCGAGGACGGCGTCGCCCGCGTCGCCGACACCATCTCCGCGCTGCCGCTCGCCGCCGCGCAGGCCGGCCTCGCCCCGGCCGTCCCGCTCGACTCCGGGCAGAACACGACCGCCACGGGCGACCGCATCTCCGGCGCGGGCGACGCGGGCAAGTACGTCCCCGCCGCGATCGGGACCGTCCTGGTCCTCGCCGGACTCACCTGGATCGCCGTCGCGGCGGTCCGGAGCAGGAGGAACACCGAATGAACAGCGTCCTGCACGAGAGCGGGGCCGCCCTCGCCTACGGGGCGGTCGGCATCGCGCTGATGGCCCTCGGATACCTCGTCGTCGAGGTCACGACGCCCGGGCGGCTCGGCGACCAGATCTGGCTGGAGCGCAACCGGGGCGCGGCGCTGATCCTGTCGGCGAAGCTGCTCGGCGTCGGCGCGATCGTCGCGACCGCGATCGTCACCAGCGACGACGGCCTCGCCCAGGGCCTGCTGGAGACGTCGGTGTACGGGCTCATCGGCATCGCCCTGACGGTCGTCGCGTTCTACCTGCTCGACCTGCTCACGCCGGGGAACCTCGGCGCGACCGTCGTGGAGTCCGACGTGCTGCACCCCGCGTGCTGGGTCGTCGCCGCCGCCGACCTGGCGACGGCCGCGACGGTGGCCGCCGCGATCTCCTAGATGGCCGCCGTCGAGACCGCGCCGCTGCGGCTCCCCGCGCGGGCGGCGCGGGCGCTCGTCCTGGCGGCGGTGTTCACCTGCGCGGCGTGCGGGCTGGTGTACGAGCTGGCGCTCGTCGCGCTCGGCAGCTACCTGGTCGGGAACTCCGTCACGCAGGCGTCCATCGTCCTGTCGGTGATGGTGTTCGCGATGGGGCTCGGGTCGCTGGCCGCCAAACCGCTGCAGCGGCGGCCCGTCGTGGCGTTCGCGGCGGTCGAGGGCGCGCTCGCGCTCGTCGGCGGGCTGTCGGTGCTGACGCTGTACGCCGCGTTCTCCTGGCTGGACGTGTACGTGCCGGTGCTCGTCCTCATCGCGCTCGCGGTCGGCGCGCTGATCGGCGCGGAGATCCCGATCCTGATGACGCTGCTGCAGCGCATCCGGCGGCAGGACGCGGGCAGCGCCGTCGCGGACCTGTTCGCCGCCGACTACGTGGGCGCGCTCGTCGGCGGGCTGGCGTTCCCGTTCCTGCTGCTGCCGCACTTCGGGCACATCAAGGGCGCGCTGCTCGTCGGCGGCGTGAACGCGGTCGCGGGCATCGCGGTGGTGCTGTGGCTGTTCCGGGGGCACGTCGGGCGGGCCGCGCGCGCCGGGCTGTGGACGGGGATGGCGCTCGTCCTGGCGGTCCTCGGCGCGACGTACGCGCTGGCGGACCGGTTCGAGGAGTCGTCGCGGCAGGCCCTCTACGACGCGCCGATCGCGTTCGAGACGCGGACGCCGTACCAGGAGATCGTCATCACGCGGTCGATCTCGCTGACGGGCCGCCCTGATCTGCGGCTGTTCCTGAACGGGGACCTGCAGTTCTCCTCGGTGGACGAGTACCGGTACCACGAGGCGCTGGTCCATCCGGCGATGGCGGGCGGGCCGCGCGGGCGCGTGCTGGTGCTCGGCGGCGGGGACGGGCTGGCGATGCGGGAGATCCTGAAATATCCGGACGTCCGGTCCGCGACGCTCGTCGAACTGGACCCCGAGATGCTGCACCTCGCCAAGACGTACAAGCCGATCGCGGACCTCAACGGCCACTCGTTCGCCGACCCGCGCGTCCACCTCGTGACGGCCGACGCGTTCTCGTGGCTGCGCGGGCGCGCCGACCGCTTCGACACGGTCGTCGTGGACATGCCGGACCCGGACGAGGTCGCCACCGCGAAGCTGTATTCGCTGGAGTTCTACGGCCTCGTCAGGCGGACGCTCGCGCCGGGCGGGCGGATGGTCGTCCAGTCCGGATCACCCTACTTCGCCCCGAAATCGTTCTGGAGCATCGAGAAGACGATCGCCGCCGCCGGGTTCGCGACGACGCCGTACCACGTGGACGTCCCGTCGTTCGGCGACTGGGGTTACGTGCTGGCCTCCCCGTCGCGTCCCGCGCCCGCGCTCGGGCTGGACCCGCGCGTCGTCCCGGGCCTGCGCTACCTGGACGACGGCGTGCTGACGGCCGCGCGCGTGTTCGGCAAGGACGTCCGCACGCGGGACGTGCAGATCAACACCCTCGACCACCCGCACCTCGTGGACTACGAGGACCAGGAGTGGAAGGACGCCTAGTCCTTCGGGACCGTCCGCCGGATCGCGTCGTCCACGGCGCGCTGGAACGACGTCACCAGTGACTGGATCATCAGCGGTTTGAGCTTGGCCGCCAGCTCCAGCAGTCGCGCGCGTTCCTCCGGCGGACGGCCGCGCTCGCGGTAGGGGCGCACGACCGTCTCCTGGAAGACGCCCTGCAGCTCGTCCGCCAGCGCCGCCGTGTACCGCTCGACCGCGCTGTGGGATGCGACGAGCGTGTCCAGCGGCATCGGCAGCGCCGCCAGCTCCGCGCCGACGCCGAGCAGGGACGGGCTCGCGACGCGGATGCGGCCGTCCGCGCCGACCTCCAGCACGCCGAGCGCTTCGAGCCGGGCCAGCGCGTCGTCGTCCAGGTGGCGTCCGGCGCGGCGGTCCAGTTCGTGGCGGTCCATCTCCTCGGGACGTTCGGGGGCCCACGGCGACAGCAGCGCGCGCTGGAGCGCCAGGTCCTCCGGCGGCGCGTCCGCCGGGATGCGCGCGACGTGCTTCTCGATCGCGGCGAGCGTCAGGCCGAGCGCCTGGAGTTCCCTTACGAGTTCCAGCCGCGCCAGATGCTCGTCGCCGTAGAGGCCGGTGCGCCCGCGCAGCTTCGGCGGCGGCAGCAGCCCGCGGCCCGCGTAGAAGCGCACGGTGCGGACGGTGAGCCCGGTGCGCGACGCCAGCTCGTCGATCGTGAGGTCCGCCATGTCGCTCCCCGCGCTCCCTTATGTGACAGCAGCAGTGTTACATTAACCGTGTATCAGCGCACGCTTACACACCCAGGGAGAGCCGCCGCATGGCACGCGAGATCTTCACCGCCGAGCACGAGGCGTTCCGCGACATGGTGCGGGCCTTCATCGAGAAGGAGATCGCCCCCCACCACGAGCAGTGGGAGAAGGACGGGATCGTCTCCCGCGAGGTGTGGCTCGCCGCGGGCCGGGCCGGGCTCCTCGGGATCGACATGCCGGAGGAGTACGGCGGCGGCGGGAACACCGACTACCGCTACTACGTCGTCCTCAACGAGGAATTCGCCAAGGCCGGAATCCACGGGCCCGGCTTCTCCGTCCACAACGACATCAACGGCGGCTACCTGCGCTCCCTCGCCACCGACGAGCAGAAGGCCCGGTGGTTCCCCGGCTACTGCTCCGGCGAGATCATCACCGGCATCGCGATGACCGAGCCCGCCGCCGGGTCCGACCTCCAGGGCATCAAGTCGACGGCCGTCAAGGACGGCGACCACTACGTCCTGAACGGCTCCAAGACGTTCATCTCCAACGGAATCCTGTCGGACCTCGTCATCGTCGTCGCCAAGACCGACCCGTCCGCGGGCGCGCACGGCGTCAGCCTCCTCGTCGTCGAACGCGGCATGGAGGGCTTCTCGCGCGGCCGCAACCTCGACAAGGTCGGAATGCACGCGCAGGACACCGCCGAACTGTTCTTCGACAACGTCCGCGTCCCCAAGGAGAACCTGCTCGGCGAAGAGGGCCAGGGCTTCATCTACCTGATGCAGAACCTCGCCCGCGAGCGCCTGTCCATCGGCGTCACCGCCCAGGCCGCCGCCGAGGCCGCCTTCGACATGACGGTCGAGTACTGCAAGACCCGCGAGGCGTTCGGCCGCCCGATCGGCAAGTTCCAGCACAACCGCTTCACCCTCGCCGAGATGAAGACCGAGATCACCGTCACCCGCACCTTCACCGACCAGTGCATCGTCAAGGAGAGCAAGGGCGAACTCTCCATCGAAGAAGCCGCGATGCTCAAGTACTGGAACACCGAACTGGTCAAGAAGGTCGTGGACCGCTGCCTCCAGCTCCACGGCGGCTACGGCTACATGATGGAGTACCCCATCGCGAAGGCGTACCAGGACGTCCGCATCCAGACCATCTTCGGCGGCACCACCGAGATCATGAAGGAGATCATCGGCCGCAGCATCATCTAGTGCTCTGACCTGGTGTTTTGTGAGTCCTTCACGGTCTCCGTGATCCCCGCCTCTAACCGGCGTTAGATCACCTGTTAGAAAACACGCTACCAGGACCCCGCTGTGCAGTCGTGTGCAGTTGGCTGGTCACGGGTGCCCGTGACCAGCCAACACGGTCCTCAAGGTCACTCTCTGTGATGGCGTGCGGCAGAGCCGCCTCTAGCAACAGCTCTTACCTACTTCGGGCACAGCCGCCCCACCCTCGTCATATCGAGCGATATGACACGGGGGACTCATGTCGGCGGCTGCGCCCGAAGACTTCATCGAAGAGACTGACGAGACCGAAGAAGAACGGCAGGCCCGCGAAGACATCGAGGTCGAGATCGACCCGTTGTCCCAGCAGTTCGTCGCCGAGCTGGTCGAGAAGATCCTGCTGCTGGTCGATGAGCTGTCCGGCCACCCGCTCTACCCGTACCAGCGCGTCTTCGCGTACCGGGTCATTGAGTCGATTCTGCTCAATGACGGCCAGACCACAACCGCGCTTTTCAGTCGCCAGTCCGGCAAGTCGGAGACGGTGGCAAATGTCGTGGCCGCGTGCCTCATCATCTTGCCGCGCCTCGCCAAGGTCTATCCCGACCTTCTGGGAAAATTCGCTGAAGGGTTCTGGGTCGGAGCCTTCGCGCCCACAGATGAGCAGTCCGACATTCTGTACGGCCGCCTAGTGGACCGCCTCACTTCCGAACGTGCCGAAGCGGTATGCGCTGACCCGGAGATTGACGAGCAGGTCGTCCAGCGGGGCCGCACCGTCCACCTCAGAAAGAGCGGCTCACTCATCCGCCGCCAGACCTGCCATCCCCGGGCGAAAATCGAGGGGCGCACCTACCACCTCATCATCGTGGACGAGTGCCAGGACGCCGACGAGAAAATCATCAACAAGTCGGTCGCGCCCATGGGCGCGAGCACCAACGCCTCGATGATCATGATTGGTACGCCTGGCTACACCAAGGGCGTTTTCTACAAGATCATCCAGCATGGGAAGCGCCAGGAGACCAAGCGCGGCTCCAAGCAGCTGCACTTCGAGGCGAACTGGAAGGAGGCGGCCAAGAGTAACCCGAACTACGAGAAGTTCGTCAAGCGCGAGATGCTCCGGCTCGGCACGGACTCCGACGAGTTCAAGATGTCCTACGAACTCAAGTGGCTCCTGGAGAAAGGCCAGTTCGTCACCTCCGAGCGCCTGGACGAACTGGGCGACAAAAGCATGCAGGTCGTCCACGCCTGGCACGCCTCGCCGTGCGTTGCCGGCCTGGACGTCGCTCGCAAGGAAGACAGCACCGTGCTCACGGTCTGCTGGGTCGACTGGGACCACCCCGACGAATTCGGCTACTACGACACGCGCATCCTCAACTGGTTGGACTTGACCGGCTTGAAGTGGGAGGAGCAGTACTTCCGGATCGTGGAGTTCCTGTCGAACTACCGGCTGTACAAGCTTGGCATCGACGCCGGAGGACTCGGTGACGTGGTCGCCGACCGGCTACGCGTCCTAATGCCCCACATCGAGGTCATCGACATCACCAGCTCGCGGCCCGAACAGTCCAAAAGGTGGAAGCACCTGGCCACACTGTTGGAGAAGGGCATGATCTCCTGGCCCGCCCACGCCAAGACCCGGCGCCTCAAGACGTGGCGCCGGTTCTATCAGCAGATGACCGACGTGGAGAAGGTCTTCGTCGGGCCTCACATGCTGGTCGAGGCGCCGGACGAAGCAGACGCCCACGATGACTACCCGGACAGCCTCGCACTGGCGTGCATCCTCACCCAGGAGGACGCCATGCCAGAGGTCCAGGTGTCGAACGCGCCCTTCTATAACGCGGCCTGATCAGCGCCGCGCCCGCCGGATCTCACCCAGCAGTTCGTCGTCGCAGTGATGCAACTGGGCCGGGCGGCCTGCATAGTGGTTCTGCAATATCTGCTCCACCTGTGGGTCGTCACCCACCTGTTCGCCGCCCATGAAGTAGGCCAAGACCTCCGCCCACACATTGGGATCGGACTTGGCCCGGCGCATCATCTCCGCGGCGGACAGGCCGTCGGTGACTTTGTGGCCCCCGATCTCATACGACCTGAACAGCAGCTCCATAACCTCCTCGGGGGACAGCCACCGCTCTGGCTCGCAGCCGTGCGGGCAACGCAACGTCGGGATCTTGCTGGCCCCCCACAGTCGGCAGATCGTTGGCCGCGCCCGACGAGCTGTACATGCACCCTGCTGGTTCAGCGCCGGGCACAGGAAACGCAGCGCCGACCCAACGTACGGCGGGAACTGAATACCACGCGCCTCCAGCAACTCACGCTCCAGCCGAGACATGTCCAGCGCCGACACACACGACGCCTGACACAGGCGCTTGCAGTCCTTCATCTTCGGCACTTGCGCGTACAGCTCTTTCAGCTGCCGATACGCGTCCATATCCATGCGCCGCAGCGTAGTCCCGAGTCAGCGCTGAGTAACTGTCTTTACAAAACCTGTGTCGCCGATCTTTAGCGTCGAACTGGAACGTTCCAACGTAAAGGCAGGCACATCATGGCCGAAGACCGCAGCCCGCTGGCTCCCGTCGCGCGCTTCCCCGAGAAGGTCCCGACCGTCTACGAGCGCACCACCGCTCCCAACAGAGTGGGCGGCCGTGGCCCCCTCCGCTTCGAGGAGGGGCTGGCCAGCGACTCCGACATCCCCTCGGACTTCGGCGTCGGCGTCATGCAGGGCTACGAGACCGCGCCGGGCCGCAGCAACCACAACAAGAACGTCTTCACCAAGGAGCCCGGCGAGACCATGCGCCAGCGCGCCCACGTCGGCAGCGCGGCCTGGCCCGAAGCCCCAACCTTCCTCAGCGAATTCGGCCACGGCGCCATGAACGACTACGCGGAGATCAAGTACGAGCAGGTCGCCCGCTCGGGCAGCCACTACACCCGCCAGAACCCGGCCGAAGTCCAGGACTGACCGCCGCCATGCTGACCACGCGCGCTGCGGCGCCCTCTCGGGAGAGGGGGTGATGCCACATGGCCATTAGCTTCCTTCCACCCAGCGCGCGAGCCGCCGGTTCAGACCTGACCATCGCCATCTCGCCGCTCGGGCTAGTGGAGCTTTTACCTCGCTGACGAAGAGTTCGAGGTACACGGCCCTCGAAGACCCGCTTGAACCGCTATGCGACAAGCTGGGCCTTCTATCTGGGGCACCACTGGGCCTACCGGCGTGAATTCGGCGAGCCGCAGATCACGTTCAACTACGCCCGCGCGTTTGCTGACTACGCCAACAACTTCACCTTCTCCCGCGGCGTGCACTTCGAGAGCGCCCCGGCGTTCCAGCACATCATCCCAGCGCTGCTCCAGCGCATCTGGGAGGTCGACAACGACAAGGCCCAGACGTTGTGGAGCGTGGGCAACCACGGCTCGGTGTCGGGCGACTCGTTCGTCAAGGTGGCCTACGAGCCGCCGTTCGAGGACGCCGCCGGAAACCCGCATCCGGGCCGCGTTCGGATCTTGCCGCTCAACAGTTCCTTCTGTTTTCCAGAATGGCATCCGCATGATCGCGAAAGACTTCTGAGATTTAAACTGAAGTACAGATTCTGGGGCACCACTCTAGAGGGAACTCGGCAGGTCTTCACTTACACCGAGATCCTGACCGACGACCGCATTGAGGAATACGTCAACGATGAGCTGATCGACTCCCGGCCCAATCCGCTGGGTCAGGTCCCGATCGTGCACATCCCCAACATTCCTGTCGCCGGTTCCCCTTGGGGACTGTCGGATATCCATGACATCATTCCGCTGAATCGTGAGTACAACGAAAAAGCCACGAACATCAGCGACATCATCAATTACCACGCCAGCCCGGTCACCATCATCACCGGTGCGAAGGCGAGCAACCTTGAGAAGGGCCCCAAGAAGGTTTGGGGTGGCCTGCCCAAGGACGCCAATGTCTTCAATTTGGAGGGCGGCACCAACGCGTTGCCGCACGCCCTGGCGTACCTGGACATGCTCAAGCGGAGCATGCATGAGATGACCGGCGTGCCGGAGTCGGCACTGGGGCAGATGCAGCCCATCAGCAACACCTCGGGCGTCGCTCTGAGCATCCAGTACCAGCCCATGATCCAGAAGATGGATCTCAAGCGCCTTCAGTACACCGTGGGGCTCCGCAGGATCAACGAGCTGGCCCTGCGCACCCTGTTCCTGCACGAGCCGGAGACGCTGGCCTACAACCCTGAATCCGACGGTCTTCTCACCGAGGGCCAGGCGCTCGTCATCGACCCGAACGACCCCGCCGTCTACGACGTCAAGTGCGTCTGGTCGGCCCCGCTCCCAGTAGACGTCCTGGTGAAGCTCAACGAGATCCAGGCCAAGCTCGCTTTGGGCTTGGAATCCAAGGTCGGCGCTCTGCGCGACTTGGGCAGCGAGTTCCCAGACGAAAAGATGGCCGAGATCAACGACGAGCTGATCGACGAGGCCAAAAAGCAAGGCGCCGTCGACCTAGTCCGTGTTCAGGTCCAGCAGGCCATCGCCGCCATCACCGGAGTCATGCCGACACCCGACGGCGGAGCCGAGCCGGTCATGGGCCCACCGCCCGCCGGCGAAGGCGAATCACCGCAACCGCAAACCAATCCAATGATGGGCCTCGACTCAGCCGAGGTCCAGAACCTAGCACCTGAGCTACTGACCCAGGCGTATGGCACAAAGCTGGCCCAGCGCCGGGCACCGAACAACAACTCAGCCTGACATTCATCGGGGGATGAACCATGTTCGTAAATCAGCAGGGAACGCCGCCCACACCGGAGTCGACTAACGTCCCGTCCCCGGAGCAGCCGACCAATGCTCCGTCTCCGGCGCAGCTGGGCAATGGCACGGCCCCGGAACAGCCGCCCGTGCCCACTCAGCCGCCCGCGCAGCCCCCAGCACCGCAGACCACCTACTTCACGCAGGCCGACATCGAGCGCGCCCGCAAGGAGGAGAAGGACAAGCTCTACGGGGAGCTGTCCAAGCTCAAGGAGACCACGCGAGAGCTGAAGGCGGACCGTGATGCCCGGCTCAAGGCGGAGCAGGAAGCGCGCGAGGCCGCGGAGGCGCAGCGCCGTGCGCAGGAAGAGGAAGAGCTTTCCCTGCGCGAACTTCTGGCCAAGCGTGACCAGGAGTTCAAGGATTGGCAGGCCAAGGTCGACGCCGAACGCGAGGCCGAACGCGCCATCATCGCCAAGGAGCGCGAATTCGCGCAGCTCCAGGCTTACATCAACAGCCGGGTCGCCGAAGAGCGCCAGAACGAAACCATTGCTCCCGAACTCCTGGACCTGGTGACGGGTAACACCCAGGAAGAGGTTGAGCAATCCATTTCTACGCTCCGCGCCAAAACCCAGGCTATTCTCGAAAACGTAGCTAGTGCGCGGGCAAACTCTGCCGCGCAGATGCGCGGCGTCTCCACCGCCGGATACGCCGTCTCCGGACCTATGGACACCGACTCGGGCCACAAGACGATTTCATCCGATGAACTGAAGGCCATGTCGATGGCCGACTGGGCAGCACTCCGCGAAAAGGTCCTCCCCTCCGCCGCCGGTGGAGTAAATCAGGGGATGTTCGGCCGTTAAGTCCGAGCACCAGAATTTCGTGAGAGGAAACACCAGTGCCCAGTGCTATCACCGGTACGCCGTTCCTGTCGGCGTCGCCCACTGTCTACTCGGGAGCTGACTCCTCCCGACTTTCGCCTGTGATCCAGACGATCTGGAGCAAGGAAATTCTTTTCCAGGCGATGCCGATCTTGCGTTTCGAGCAGTTCATGGTGAAGAAGACTGAGCTGGGCGTGCAGCCCGGACTCAGTATCAATTTCACCAGGTACAACAATTTGGGGAAGGCTACGCAGCTCGTTGAAGGCGTCCGCATGCAGACGAACGCCCTCACTGCGACGCAGTTCTCGATCACGGTCGCTGAGCATGGCTACGCCATTGCTGTCTCGGAACTCCTGCTCAATGCCAGCTTCGACGACGTAATGGCGTCGGGCTCGCGTCTGCTGGGCCGGAATATGGCCATGTACCTGGACGAGAGTGCGCGCGACACCCTGCTTCAGGCGTCGTCTGTTCTGTATGGTCGTGATAAGTACAAGGCCAGTCAGACGATCACGAACCTGTCTCCTTACGACCCCGGTAAGCCGGCCGCGAGCCGCGACGCGCTGACGGGCGACTTCCACCTCACCTCGCACACCGTGAAGGACTGCGTCGAGACCCTCGAAAGCAAGAACGTCCCGAGGCTCGGCGAGACCTACGTGCAGTTCGTGCACCCGCACCAAGCGCGCAAGCTTCGCGATGACCCCGAATTCATCGAGATCACCAAGTATGCCAGTCCGGGGAACTTCATGATCGGCGAGATTGGCCGTCTCCATGACGTGGTGTTCATTTCTACGACCCAGTGCAAGCGCATCAAGAACGCCGCTGGCAAGGACGTCTACCAGTCCATCGTCATTGGCGATAACGCGGCTGGTCATGCCATCTCTCTGCCGGTCGAACTGCGCGACGGCGGCATTCTCGACTTCGGCCGCGAGCACGCGCTTTGCTGGTATGCGATTTGGGGGCTTGGCTTGATCACTGACATTTCTGTGGTCATCGCCGAGACCAATTGATCCGCTCCAGTGATATCAAGTCAAGACGTTTCTGCCTGACAATTTTGTGACTCTCAAGGAGAAAACCCATGGCTCCACGTGCATCCAGCAAGCGCGCCGGTGACCTCACCGGCGTCCGCAAGGAGAAGCTCGCCAAGCAGCACGCCGACGAGCAGGCTGAGCGCGCCAAGGAAGTCGCCCTGATCGACGCAGCCGAGGCCGAGCCGAAGCTGGTCGACCTGACCGACGACCACCCCGAACCCATCGAGGTCGAACCGGCGCCCGAGCTGGAGAAGCCGACCCGCACCATGCGCGTCAACGAGAAGGTCGAGCAGATGACCTTCGGCAGTCCGCACGACGTCTTCGACTTCGAGCCCGGTATCACCTACCGGGTCCCGACTCCGCTGTACAAGCACCTGGACGAAAAGGGCTATGTCTACCACTAAGCCGAAGCCGGGTGACGCGGTCACCTTCGCGGTCGAGTACGGGGAAGGTCTCGGGCGCGTGCCCGCTGGCACCAAGGGAACGGTGCGCGCGGTGTACCCGCCCGGGACTCCAGGCATCGGCCACAACGGGACCGACGACACCGTGGTCATCGACATCAAGCGTCCGATCGGTCCCGACCGTGCCGTGGCGATGAGCCTGCCGACCTTCAGCGAGGTCTGCACGACCGGCTCCGCCAAGAGCAAGGGTGGTAAGTGATGTCCGGGGAGCTGTCCAAGGAGGGCGGTCAGCTGGCGCTGCGGTTCCTGTTGGGCATTCCCGACTCGGGCGGTAAGCCGCCGGAGCTGCCGCCCGAGCGGTACCTGGCGCTGTTGACCGCAGCCCCGCCGCCCGAAGCGACCATGGCGAACCTGGCCGAGCTGGAAACGGTCGGCTACGTTCGCGCGCCGGTCGGGACCTGGCGGATGCCCGACACGATGCCTGCCTCTGCCAGCAACGACGGGGCCGTGGAGTTCGGTCCGTTCGGCGACGACATGACCGAGCCGGTCACGCACGCCGCCCTGGTCACCGACGGCGCATCGACCGCCGGGACCTTTGTCATGTGGTGGGAGCTGGACCAGGAGGTCCAGGCCCTCAAGGGGCAAGTCGTGAGATTCGCTCCCGACCGCCTCACCAGAACGATCATCTGAGACGGGGGAGTCTCTCATGCCAGTGGAAGCCAAGGACGTCAAGATCAAGCTGTCGGTGAAGACGAAGGCTGGCGACCCGCAGCCCAAGCCGACCGACCCCGCCGACGGTTCGCTGGGCGGCTTCGTCTCGGCCACCGAGCTGGACGGCGCGACCAAGCTCAACAATCTCTTCGACGACATCAGCGGCAAGGAGAACAAGGACAAGACCATCGACTACCGGTGCGTCTTCGTCCACAACACCCACGCCTCGCTGCCGATGAAGCTGATCACCGCTCGTGTGATCAAGGACAGCAGCGACACCACCAAGGTCTGGGTCGGAGCTGACCCCACCGCGGCGTCGGAGGCCGGTGCGGCCAACAAGCAGGCGCTGGAGATCGCGACTGAGACCGACGAGCCCGCGGGTGTGACGTGGGTGGAAGCCCAGCCGACCGGCACCGCCTCGCCCGACACCGTCGATTTGGGCGAGATCGCGGCCGGTCAGGTGAAGGCGATCTGGTTCAAGCGCGAGCCGCAGGGCGGTCCGGCCGTCGACAACGACGAGATCACCCTTGAGGTCGAGTGGGACACCGGCGCCTGAGCTGATGTGCCATGGCAGACGATGTTGAGCAGCAGCTGGCGGCGGCCCGGCAAAGGGTCGCCGCTCTGCGCGAGCGCGTCGCCGACCTGGACCCCTACATCGCCTACGCCGAGGAGCAGCTGCCCGACTCGGGGTGGCGGAGGATCGTGGGCGCGGCCAGCGTCGCCGGGTGGAAGTACTCCACCGGTGAGCTTCGGCAGGTCGGACCATGGGTGTTCACGTTGTTCCAGCAGGCGCGCACCGGTGCCGACATCGTCGCCGGCGCCGACGGCCGGGTGCCCGACCTGAAGATGGCCACCTTCAACGACCCGGTCATGATGCCCGCCGAGCGCCGCGCGCTGGCTCAGAGCACCGCCACCAGCTACCGGGCCGGGTACGTCGAGCTGGCCAAAGAGGACGACACCAGCGACAAGACCTACCTGATGCTGCGGTGCCTGTACCCCAACGGCACCTTCGTCAAAGACGAGAACCACACGTTCACGACCGTCTTCGCGGGGGAGGGATTGTGAGCGATCCGCAGCTGGACTCCCTCAACCGCGTGCTCGACGGCCTGGAGAAGACCTGCACGGAGCTGGAGGAAGCCGCCGTCACCGGCGTGGAAGAACAAGGCAGCGGAATCACCCTTCCTCGTGCAGCCCGAGCCGCCCGTGCCCGGGACCGCGACACGGGGTGGGTGGCCCTGCCTGTCACCTGGGAGGCCGGGTGGAAGGCGTCCAGCCTGGGGTCCAACGCGCTGCGTGCCCGCCGCGTCGGCGACCTGATCACCGTGCGGCTGGGAGCTGACCGAACCGGAGCCACCCTGACCGGCAACGCTTTCGGCAACATCACCGACACCATCGTTCTGACGATCACCGACCCGCGGTTTCGGCCAGCGGTCGACTGGAGCCACTTCTTCGGCTCCACCTACGCCTGGGGCGAAGGGGAGCTGATGCAGGACGGCAAGTGGAAGATCCGGTCCTACGTAGCCACCGCCAAACTCGGTGCTTCCGGCACGGGAGTGTCCACCTGGATTCGCGCGCAGGTGGTGTGCCCCGGGCAGCCCTACGACTGGAGCTGACGTGGAGGCATCCCAGCAGGAGGAATTCGCCGAACTGCTCGCCGAAGTCGTCAGACTGGACGAGCGCCTCGCCTACGCGCAGAACCGGTTGCTGGACACCGGGTGGGAAGCGCCCAAGGTCACCTACGGGGAAGGATGGGAGGCGACCAGCGTCGGCGGGAATACGGTGACGGCCCGGCGCATCGGGGCGCTGGTCATGGTTCACCTGGTGGCCAAGCGGACCGGCAGCGTCATCACCGCTACCTCCACCGGACACCTGCCCGACTCGGTCATGCTGACGATCGAGGACCCGCGTTTCCGCCCGGAACGCAACGTCAACAGCGTCGTGGGTTGTCACTACACCGCGGGTGACTGCTACGTCGGTACCGACGGCCGGTGGGTTTTGCGGTCGTTGATGCCCACGGCGTCGCTGGGCCCGGGAGCCAACGGCGGCCAGTGGGTGCGCGGCACGTTGGTCTACTGCGGCGGTCCGTGGGTGCTCAAGAGCCTGCGCGTCCCGGCGTCCTGGAACACCAAGAGTCGCCAGACTATGGCTGCCGCCGCGAGCTGGCAGATCTCCCAGACCTACGGGACATCGGCGCGAGCCTCGTGGAAAACCCGGCAGCGGCAGACTCTGGCCGCCGGGGCGAGCTGGCCAGCACGGGAACGATCGGCCGTGGCGGCAGGCATAGCGTGGCGTCTTCGTGCGCGGCCAGCGGTCGCCGGCAGCTCGGCATGGGCCTTGAGGCAGCGCGGGGCCATAAGCCGAGCGGCGTCGTGGATGGTGGGAGCAGGCGGCCGAGGATCTGCTGCCCTGGCGTGGAGGGCACGTGCCCGGGTGTCGTCGGCTTGGCCGTCGAGCTGGGCGAGCCTGCTGACCGACCGTCGCGCTGCCGACCTGGCGTGGCGCTTGAACGTGCGCGCCCACTTGGCCGCCGACCTTGCGTGGCGCAGCCGAAGCCGCCGTGACCGAACGGGCGAGTTGTCCTGGCGTGCGGATGCCCGGCCTCGCCTGCTGATCGGCATGGGCTGGGCGGTGGACGAACCCGACGTGCAGCGGGAACGCAAGGTCCGGATGCGCTGGCATGTTCGACGACGCACGTCCACCGCGGCATCGTCGAGTTGGGGTGTCACCGACACGTACTGGAAGACCGCCGACACTGCTTGGCGCATCCGCCGTCGGCTACAGGTCATCGCCGGTATCGGCTGGCGGATCGCCGCCGAACCCGCCCATCTCGTGATGGGCTGGAGCGTCGCGCAGCGCAACCGTCTGACGGTCGGTGTCGCGTGGACCGCGAACATCCGCCCCAGGCGGCCGGTGGCGTTGGCGTGGCGGGTTCACACAGGCGACGCCGTCCAAGCCAGTTCGGCATGGCGGCTCGACCACCGCGACGTGCGCGCCTGTGGAAGCGGCTGGCAGCTTGCCCACCGCGCGCACGTCGCGGTGGGGAT
Organism: Actinomadura atramentaria DSM 43919; assembly: GCF_000381885.1. Classification (GTDB taxonomy): domain Bacteria; phylum Actinomycetota; class Actinomycetes; order Streptosporangiales; family Streptosporangiaceae; genus Spirillospora; species Spirillospora atramentaria. The sequence continues at coordinate 611,428 of NZ_KB907208.1, forward strand.
GGCGTGGGTGTTCACCGGCCGCCTGGTCGAGGTCGCCTGGCATGTGGACCAGCGCCTGACCCTGGCGGTGGCGGTGCGGTGGGCCACCCACGTCCGAGCCGGGAACCTGACGCAGACCTTGGGCTGGCGGGTCGCCGACCGCCAGCATCTGGCGGTCGGGTCATCATGGCAGAGCGCCGGATTCGACGCTGTCGGCCAAAGCATGCGGTGGAACACCGCTTACCGCGAGCACCGGTGCTGGATCTACGCTTGGAACACAGAGGAATTCCAGCTCAACCCGGACATGGTCTTGCTGACGTGGCAGCGCCACGTCGTCATGGAAGACGATCTGCCGCTGATCACCTGGCGGCGGCACCAGGAGCTTGACCCCGCCCAGCGGGAGTCCCCGGACTACATCAACACGGGACTGCCGTAGGGGGATCAATGATCAGCGCTACCGCCGCGTGGTCGGTGGGTTCGTCCAAGCTGACGGTGGGTGCCGCGTGGTCGACCCGCACACGCCGTTTCCGCGCTGCCCGGTCACGGTGGAAGGTCATGCGCCTGGCGGCCCTGCGCATCCGCGACAGAGTCCGGCTTCACCTGGGCGACCAAGGGGAGTTCTTCCGCTTCTCCGCGCACGGCGACCACACCACCACCCGGTTCGACCTGCCCGTCCAGAACGTCAGCCCCGAGAGGCTGCACGTGTTCACCATCACCGGCCAAACGGCGTCGGCGTTGCCGTACTGGGCCTACACCCTGGACTCACGCAACGGCGTGATCTTCTTGAAGGCCCCGTTGCCGACCGGCACGATGCTTGTCGCCGAGGGCTGGCACCACGGCTTGTTCGCCGATGAGGAGTTGGATTACTTCATCGAGGAGAGCAGCCGGTTGCACACGCTGAACCGGTCGGTGGTCAAGCGCGTCCGTGACGCCAACGGGTTCATCCGCTACGTCGAGACACCCATGACGCTGGACGCGCTGCCCGAGCTGGAGCACCAGCTGCTGGTGTACCTGGCCACCATCGAAGCTTTGTGGGCCTTGTCGGTGGACGCTTCCACCGACATCGACGTCTCCACCGCCGACGGCACGATGCTGCCCCGCTCGCAGCGGTTCCAGCAACTCCGCCAGGAGATCGACCTGCTGACCGACAAGTACAAGGAACAGGCGGCGCTGCTGAACGTCGGGTTGTACGCGATCGAGCAGCTCACCTTGCGCCGCGTCAGTTACACCACTGGCCGTCTCGTTCCGGTGTTCAAGGCCCGCGAGTACGACGCCACCGGCCGCCCGATCCGGATGCTGCCGACCATCGACGGCCGCGACGTGGACGACTCGGGTATCCCCTCGCCCTACTGGCCCGGCACCTGGGGATTCTGATGGCCAGGCTCGACTGGAAGTGCGGCGGAGCCTTCACCGCCGACTACGAGACCAACGAGATTCACGGCGCGCTGCACGGGTTCCAGCACTCCCACGGCGACCAGGTCGATTGGTATCGCTACCTGGAGCAGCCGATCTCGGGCATCCACGCCATCTACGACGAGGGCGACGGCCGCGGCAGACTCTGGGCCGCGCCGATTAACCTGCCGGTGCTGCACGTGGTCCGGTTGGAAGGCCGCCAAGAGGACCGCCCCGAAGGCGGCTACTACTCTGACAACATCCACGTCACCGCGTCCTTCAACCAAGTCACCCGCACCGGACTGACCCGGCTGGACATCCGCCACCACCGCTACCTCAAGGACCGGATCGTCTACGACGACAGGGTGTTCCGGGTGTTGAGCATCGCGGTTTTGGGTCAGGTTCAGACGCGAGACATCATTGTTTCTGTAGACGCCGCCATGGTGAAGCCGGACGAGCTGGTCAACGACCAGCAGTTCGCAGCATGGGCGCAACGCGGCACCGAACCCTTGGGGGGATAGATCAATGCCGCTGCCTCAGCCAGGCGACTACGGGTGGGCCAGGCCGCTCAACGACTACATCGAGATGGTCGAGAACAAGGCCGACGCTGCCGGCGACGGACTCAACGATCACCTCACCGCCAACGACCCGCACGGCACCAAGCTGTGGGCCGAGCAGGAGTTCAAACGGCGGTTCGGGTACAAGATCCACGTCGAGGACACCGAGCCCACCACCGCCAACGACGGGGACCTGTGGGTGACCGCCTCTCCCTCCACGCGAGGCATCTACAAGCGTGTGAGCGGGGCGTGGGTGAAGGTCGCCTCCGAGATCGGCGACCTGGACAAGCGTCTGCTGGCGGTTGAGAGCCTGGTCGGTCCGCTCAGCGCCGACGTGGGAGATCTCAAGCGCCGCAAGATCCACGACCGGTGGGTGGGCAACGGCATCGCCAAGCAGCCCAAGTTCAATGTCACCAGCAGGTGGGTGGACTTCTCGCAGGCCGAGTTCCCGCACATGACGATCGCTGTTCCCCAACCCGGAACGTTGCAGATCAAGTTCAAACTGAACGCCACCAACACCAACACCGACAACAGCGTGGTGGGCCTGGCGTATCGCTCCCCGCAGTTGGATCACGGATCGGGCACCGGGGCCGTCTACAGCCGAGTCGGGTCGCACACCAACATCACCTACAAGTGGGTGCCCAAGGCCGGGAACATCCAGATCATTCCGCAGTGGTACATCTCCTCGGGCAACGCCAAGACGTGCAGCATCGGCTCGGCCAGCTTCGACTTCATGATCATCTACAAGTGACGCGGGGGACACGTCATGGAACACAAGTGCGTCAGGCGACAGGTCGAAGGCGTCGTGGACGAGATGACCGTCCCCATGTGGATGTGGCGGTGCACCTGCGGAGCCTTCGGCGACCCCGTCGAAGACGAAGCGATCTGCAAAGACGGCATGGACTGGCACGAGAGCAACCCGCCCGCCACCGCTACCGAAATCCAGACCGGAGAATCGGCCGAAGGCAACGCTTTCGCCTCACAGCGAGACGCGTTTTAGTACCTGCGCGGCTCGGGCGTCTACTCTGAAATTGCAGACTAACGCCTATACCGATCGGGAGGATGTTATGGCGTATGCCTGCCTTTCGTTCGGTGAAGGCGGTGAATAGATGCCCTGGATTTTCAACGAGGACGGGGCGCTCAAAAGCCGTCTCCAAGGAATGAAGGTCACCGACGTCAACGCCCCTGACGGCCGTCCGGTGCAGGTGCGGTTCCGGCTCCCCGAAAGCGAGCTGGGCGACCTGACCTTCCCCGCAGTGATCATCGACCACCGCAGCGTCGAGCGTGACCCCGACCGCGAACACCGCGGCCTGACGATCTTCGGGTACCTGCCCGAGGGCGAGGCGCCCGCGACCGAGGACGAGCCGTTCGGGCCCAACGAGATCCCCGTCCCCTACAACATCGACTACCAGGTCACCGTGCTGTCGCGTAAAGCCGTGCACCACGTGGACCTGATCGGCCAGGTGGCCCGGTTTGAGCGGCTGCCCGCCCGCTTCGGGGCCCTGCCCATCCCCCAAGACGGCACCGTGCGCCGCCTGGACCTGCTCGGCGGCCCAGAACTATCCACCGACCGCGACGCGGACGGGAAGCGTCTTTTCACCGCCACATATCTAATCCGCGTTTCGACTGAACTTGTCGAATCTGCGCTGCACCGTTACCGGCGCGTCATGGAGATCTGCACCCGCATCAGCGAGGTGCGTTCGGGAACCGAACTGGACTCTTACCTGATCACTTACGACGGAGTATCCACCGGATGCAGCACGTCCGTACCCGCTCCATCAAGTGATGAGGAATCTCATGGCAGTCTCGTATCTGACGCCGGGTGTCTATGTCGAAGAGAACCTGGACCCGCTGGTCGAACCACCGGCTAACCCGCTGGGCGACTCGATCGCCGCGTTCGTCGCGCCCTACCCGCAGGGCCCCGACGACCCACGCCGCGTCACCAGCTGGCAGATGTTCGAGCGCGTCTACGGGGGCTTCTGGGGCAACCAGCTGCTCGGGTCGGCGGTGTTCTCGTTCTTCGCCAACGGCGGCAGCCAGTGCTACATCTCCCGAGCGGTGCCCGCCGACGCGATTGCCGCCGTGACGACCCTGCTCAACCAGGGCGACCCCGGCGAGGTGAAGCCTCCGGTTCCTGGGCTGCGCGACAAGACCGACACGCCGTCGGCATGGAACGTGGCGGCACCCGCCGCCCCGGCCCCGACCGTCAAGTCCAAGAAGGCCGCCGCCGCATCCTCCTCGGTCGAGGAGGATGCGGGCGCTGTCGAGGAGGACATCGACGACGACCCGGCGATCGTCACCGTCACCGGCACGCCCCTGGCCGCCGATGTCACCGCCGACGACGCCAAGGCCACGGCCGACTGGATTCGTCCGCCGGTCCCGCCGGTCGACACCCTGACCGTCACCGCCCGTTCCAAGGGGGCCATCGGCAACACGTTGTCGATCGAGGTCATCGCCCGCACCAGCGCCGTGGCCGAGGCCGGCAAGGACGGCCGCGTGGACTTCGTTGTCCGGCAGGGCTGGCAGTCCGACGACTCCCCGGGCACGGTCCTGGAGACCTTCCCCGACGTCAGCATGAACCCGCTGGACTCGCGGTACCTGCCCAACATCATCAACAGCCCCGTGTCGGGGTCGGCGTACGTGCTGGTCACCCACCTGACCGCCACCGAGAAGTTCGAGTCCCCGTGGGACGAGTTGGCCGCCACCACCGATCCGGTGCCGCTGGCGGGCGGAATCGATGGCACCGCCGCCCCCGACCTGATGGCCGCGGTCGAGGCGCTGACCGGCGTGGCCGAGTCGGTCGGCCTGAACGTCAACATCGTCAACTGCAACGACTCGGCGATCCTCAACAGCGCGCTGAAGTGGGCGCAGGACAACTCGGCGTTCTTGGTCGTCGATCCGCCGATGATCGCCGACGGGTCCCAGGACGTGGCCGCGGCCACCAGCGAGTACGTCAACTGGATCAACTCCAGCAAACTGGCCGACTCCAGCTACGGAGCGGCCTATGTGCCGTGGGTGCGGATGGCCGACCCCACCTCCTCCATCCCCGGAGCGTCGCGACTGGTGCCGCCGGGCGGCGCGGTGCTGGGGGTCTACGACAAGACCGACTCGGCGATCGGACCGCACAAGGCCCCGGCCGGTATCCGCACCGCGCTCAACGGCCTAGTCGACGTGCAGTACCGCTTCCCGCTCCAAAGCACCGACACCCTCAACGACAACCACATCAACTGCATCAGGCCCGTGCCCGGCTCGGGGATCTGCGTCATGGGCGCCAGGACGCTGAAGGGCGGCTTCCCCGATCGCTACATCAGCGTGCGCCGCACGCTGATCATGCTGCGCCGCCAGCTCATCAACCGCACCAGGTGGGCGATCTTCGAGCCCAACGGTCCCGCGCTGTGGGAGCAGCTGTCGGTGATGTTGGACCAGTACCTGATGTCGCTCATGCAGATGGGCGTTTTGAAGGGCTCCACCGCCGAGACGTCCTACTTCGTCAGGTGCGACGCCGAGAACAACCCACCCGCCGTCGCCAACGCGGGCCGCGTGAATATCGACATCGGCCTGGCCCTGGCGTCGCCCGCCGAGTTCATTGTGATTCGGATCGGCCAGTACGAGGGCGGAGCCGACGTCAACGAAGTCGCATCCTGACCTTTAATCATAGGCACTCGGGGGAGTTAACATGCCTATCACTCAGAAGGCGTCCATCGCCCATATCGAAACCGATCCTCTTCGCAATTTCCGGTTCCGTGTGAAGATTCACAAGGCCGGTTTTCCGGAGATGGGTTTCATGGCCGTGAGTGGATTGAACATCACGACCGAAGTGATTCCTTACCGTGAAGGTGGGATGAACACGACCACGCAGAAGATGCCTGGTCAGGCCGATTTTGCACCGATCACGCTGTCCAAGGGATTGGCGGTCGGCGACTCGGCGATGATGGAGTGGACGCGCGAGCTTTTCACTGTTTTGCAGGGCACCGGACCCGGTAAGCCCGGTGCGGAATTCCGTGCTCGCGTGCAGATCGACATCATCGATCACCCGGTCACCGTCAAGCAGGCTCCGATCAAGGCCAGCTTCATGGTCTACAACGCTTGGCCCACGGCCGTGGCATTTTCGGATCTCGACGCCGGGGCAAATGCGGTTCTGGTGCAGCAGATGACCTTGGCGCACGAAGGTTTCGAGTTCCGAATCGCAAACAAGGTCGGCACCGCCGAGCCCAAGAAGTGGTAATTCCGTAAGCGGTTTGCGCACCAGCACTGAACAAATACACGGGGGAGAAACAATGGAGACCGAAACTGTCACCGCCGACCCGTTCGGGGACGGATGGGTCAACCCGATGAACAACCCGGGGGCCGCCAACGCCGCCATCGGCCAGGCCCTGGCCACCGCCACCGCAGGCAGCCCGATGCCTGACATCCCAGCCCACCACACCTCCGGGCACGTGGACCTGGTCGGCGGCTTCTTCGACGGCGAGGGCCAGCTGGTCCGCCACGCGACCGTGCGGGAGCTGACCGGCGAGCACGAGGAACGCATCGCCAAGGCCCGCCAGTCCCGCAACAGCGCGCGGATGCTGGCCACGCTGCTGGAATGCGGGGTCGAGCGCCTGGGCGACCAGGAGGCCACCCCCAAGCTGCTGCGCAAGCTGCTGATCGGAGACCGCGACCAGCTCATCCTGGAGATCCGCCGCGCCACCTACGGCAACGAGCTGGAGTTCCCGGCCGCCGAATGCCCGCACTGCAACGGCAAGGTCGACCTGGAACTCACCCTGGACGACATCCCCACCCGCCACCTGGACACGCCCGAGGACCGCAACTTCACCGTGCCGCTGCGGCGAGGCCGCGTCGCCAACGTGCGCCTGCCGATCGGCGAGGACCAGGAAGCGCTGCTGGAGCTGTCGGGAAACAACGCCTCGCTGGCCGAGCAGAACACGCTGCTGCTGTCACGAACCGTCAAGTCCTTCACCGAGCCCGACGGCAGCGAGACCCAGGCCGCGGGCATCCCGGCGATGGTCCGCGAGCGCCTGTCGATGCCCGACCGCGCCGCCATCCTCAAGGCCCTCAACGACCGCCGTCCCGGCCCGCGCTACGACGAGCTGTCCTTCACGCACGATGCGTGCGGGGAGGAGGTCGAGCTGCCCGTCACGGTCAGCGACCTGTTTCTCGGTCTGTGACTACCGCGCCGCCTACGCCGACTACGAGCTGATCGCCGCGGCCATGCCCTGGCCGTTGGCCGACATCAAGAACCTGACCGTCCGCGAGCGCCACCACTGGAAGGCGTTCGTGATCGCCCGCACCGAAAGGGAGTGACCCGTGGCCGACACGCCGACGCCGTCTTCGGGCACCTCTGGGGAGGACCAGCTGCAACGCGCCGTCGATGCGCTGGAACGCACCATCTCCCGGTTCGCCCGGTTCCTGGAGAGCAAGGGCGCAGCCAGCCCTGGCGCATCGGGGCGCATGGGTAACGGCGGCTGGAACTCGATGTCCAACTGGATGGGCGGACGCCCCAACGGCGGGCAGGTCCGCCAGGGGCCCGGCGGGGCGATGCAGGTCGCCTCCATGCTGGCCCGCTCGGGCGCCGGTGGAGTCGGCGGTGCGGGCGGAGGCGGTACCCCTAACGGGGGCGGCTCGGCGTTCACCGGCGGTGGCCAGGGCGGCTCGATGGGTGCCGGGACCGGCGGCGGGATCGGTGGGGGCGGTGGGTTCTTGTCGATGCTCGCCGACCAGGCCGACGACCAGGGCGGCGCGATGGGCTTGGCTGGCAAGGCGATGGGCTCCTGGCTGGACTTCGGCAAACGGCAGATGCCCGACCAGCTCACCATGGACGCCGTCGCCTCCTCGGTGTCGATGGGCACCTCCATGGACCCCCGCGAGGCCCGCAAGCAGTTCCTCGGGCAGCAGTTCGGGCGTAACGGGGAGGGCATCCCGGGCATCGCCTTCAACGTCCGCGACTGGGCCAACGCCGCTCAGATGCGCCGCACCATGGGCACCCTGCCGATCCCCGGTGCCACCACCGCCCGCCAGCGCGCGGGCAACGTCGACTTCACCCAGATCGGCCTGACCAACCCCACGCTCGGGGCAGCCGGGGCCGCACGCGTCCAGCAGCAGCTCGCAGGCCCGTCCTCGACGTTCACCTTCATGAACCTGGGCGGCCGGTTGTCGGGCGGCGGCAGCAACGTGTCGATGTCGCAGATGAGCAACCAGCTGCTCAACCGCGCCGGGCTGAACCTGAACAAGATGTCCGCCAAGGACATCGAGACGTTCTTCGCCCAGGGCGGCACCGGCCGCATCCAGGCCATCGAGTCGGGATGGTCCGAAGAGACCGTCTCAGCGATGCGCACCAACCTCCAGGGCCAGAAGAAGTTCATGGCCGACGGCGGCAACGCCGGCGACTGGGACCGGCTGGCGCAGAAGGCCGCCGACGGCGACGAAGAGGCCAAGAAGAAGATCGGCGACTACGTCGGCGCCCAGGGCGTGCAGAAGCTCAAGGACCTCAAGGGCACCAAGATGTCGCGCTCGGCCGACATCAACGAGGACTACATGGACTCGGTCGAGGCCGCAGCGGGCGCGGCGACCGAGCTGGAAAAGGCCCTCACCAACATCATCAACCTCCCGGGGATCAAGCAGCTGGTCGCCGCATCCGGCGGCGCGAGCGTGCTGGACTCGGTCGGCAAGGGCGGCCTGATCGCCGGGGGCCTGAAGATCGCCTCCGGTGTCGGGTCGGCGATGAGTTCGGTGCAGCAGGGCAACTTGCCGGGGGCGTGGAACGCAGTCAAGGGCCTGCTGGGCGGTGCGGGCCCCGAGCCGATGAGCAAGCAGACCGACAAGGCCCCCGGCGGCAGCGGGTGCGACGGAGCCGACTCCGGAGCCGTCGCAACGATGATCAAAGCGGGCAAGTCCAAGCTGGGCACGCCCTACCTGCTGGGCGCCCGCGAAGGCGACACCAGCAAGTTCGACTGCTCCAGCTTCGTGCAGTGGATGTACTCCCTCGCCGGGAAAAAGATCACACGCACCACCCAGACCCAGTGGCGCAACGACGGACGCCGCGTCAAGCCCGGCGAGAAGCTCCAACCAGGCGACCTGCTGTACCGGCGCACAGGATTTGGCGCACCACCAGGACACGTCGGCATGTACATCGGCGGCGGACAGGTCATCGACACCGGCTCCAACCAGACCGGCGGCGTGAAGATCACCAAATACTCCAAGGCCCGCTGGGACATGGGCGCCAAGCGCATCCTGGGCTGCTCGCTGTCGGACAACGCCGCCGCCAACGGCCAGGGCGGCGGAGCCCAGGGCGGGAGCGGACCCGACCAGGCCGGCGGTCAGTCCGTCGGGCAGGCCATGGGCCACATGGGCGACAAGTACGGCTCGGTCGAAGAAGTCGAAGCCATCGCCGGGGCACTGTCGGGCGCGGACGTCGGCGTGGGGGAGGACTCGGCCACCAAGGAACGCCAGACCGAGTCCAACGGCGCATCCGACCAGAACAACTCCGGCTCGTCGTCCTACACCGGGAAGATCGACTGGTCCAAGGCCAAGTCCGGCGAGGTCGCCTCCTACTGGGACACCGGCTCCGACTCCTCCTACGGCGACACCGGCGCACCGGCGTGCGGCAAGGGGATGAAGAAGAACCACATCGCCCACCGCACGTTGAAGTGCGGCACGAAGGTCGCCTTCCGGCACAAGGGCAAGGTCCAGATCGGTGAGGTCGGCGACCGCGGCCCCGGCATCCCCGACCGCGAATACGACATCTCCACGTACATGATGGCGCAGTTCGGCCAGGGCTTCTGGGACCCCAAGCGCCCCAAGGCATCCGGCCAGGGCCTGGTGCGCGCCGAGTACGTGGTGCTGGGCGGCGGCGACAAGGGAAGCCAGCCCCCGGGCCTGGACGCCAACGGCCGCCCCAAGCGCAACGCCTACGCCACCGGCGCGTGGGAGACCGAGGACGAGACCGCCGACCTACACAAAGGCGAGATGGTCCTGCCCAAGGAAGTCGCCGAGCAGGTCCGCGAAGTGCTGGCCAAAGCGTCGGTGTTCAAGACCCGCCCTGCCCAGACCGGCAGTGGGGGCGGCAAGCTCGCGCTGCACTTCGGGCAGGGCTCGGTCGTGTTCCGCGTGAGCGGCACCGTCACCCCCGAGTCCGCCCAGGCCGCCGCCCGCGCGTTCGCCCAGCAGCTGGCCCGCGAACGTGTGTACGAGCTGATGGGCGCCGGGGGGTAAGCCATGCCACCACGCATCAAGCGCATCATCGGCGCCAACGACCTGGAGCGCACCGCCGAACGGCTGATCTGCGCGGCGGCGACCTGGGACAAGGCCATCTCGCGGTGGGAGCAGCTCCAGTCCGCGGCCAACCGGCTGACCGGTGGCGGCATCGGCTACACCGCCACCCGTTCGCCCGGCTGGAACGCCGGGTCCAACTACTCGGCCAATCGCGCCAACGGCGGTGGAGCACGGTTCTCCTCCACCAGCTATCGCACGCCTCAACGTCCCGCCCCTCGTCGGGGACCAGGGGCGGCAGGTAGCGGAGCCCGAGGCACCAGCTCCGGCGGTGGCGGTGGCGGTGGCGGAGGAGCGTTCGGCGGCGTGGCCCCCTCACCCAGCGGCGGCGGCGGCGGTGGTGGTGGCGGGTTCCTGTCGCAGATGAGCGGCAGCCTGCCCCTGGGCGCGGGCAAAGCCTTGAGCGCGATGATCGGCTACGGCAACCAGCACATGGGCGAGCAGCTGAGCATCGACGCCTATGTGTCCAGCGCCTCGATGGGGATGAACGGCAACGCCGCCGATGGCCGCGACCAGCTGCGCCGCCAGATCTTCGGCCGCAACGGACAGGCGATCCCGTCGGTCGGGTTCAACGTCAACGACACTTTGCGCGGCGAGATGATCCGCCGTGACATCGCTGGCGGCCCCGTCGGGTACGGGCCTGGCTCGACCGCACGCTCGCGCGCCGCCTACAGCGACTACATGGGCATCTCCTACGCCATGCCCGAACGGTCCGCCGAACAGGTCGCCAAGTTCCAAGCCCAGTTCGCCTCCTCCGCCGGGACGTTCACCGGACTGAACCTGGGCCTGACGCCCTCCGGCGACGGAACCAGCTTCGGACCCGGTGACATCCACGCCGGAATCATGAACCGCATCGGCCAAAAGACGCTCTCGGACAAGGACACCGAGACGCTCTACTCCCAGGGCGGCACCGGCTACATCCAGGCGATCCAGTCAGGGTTCGACCCCGACATGCTCAAGGAGTACGGCCTGGCCATGAACAAGGCCCGCCGCAAGGGCGTCTCCGACAGCGACTTCAAAGAGACGCTGAAGAAGGCGGGCGAGGATGACGCCGAGGCCCAGGAGAAGGCCGCCGAGTGGGGCATGGACAAGGACCGGCTGCGCGCGGTCAAGCGGCTCAACTCCACGCGCCAGTCCCGCCAGGCCGACATCAACGAGGACTTCACCAGCGCGGTGAAGGGCGCCGCCGAGGTGGCCGCCGAGTTCGAGAAGGCATTGAGCGGCATCATCAACCTGCCGATCATCAAGCAGATCGTGGGGGCCTCGGGCGGCGGTGCGGTGCTGGACTCGGTCGGCAAGAGCGGCTGGGCCGCCGGGATCGGCAAACTGCTGATGGGCGGGTTCGGGCCCTCGGTCGGCGGCCTGATGGGCGGCCTGGACCTGACCCCCACCATGCGCAGCGCCAAGGCCGACATCCAGTCCCGCATCAAGGGCTTCCCGTCGGTGGGGTGCCTTCGCCCCGGCGACCCCCAGGACCACGGCAAGGGCATGGCGTGTGACTTCATGACCTCCCGGATCGGCAAGCGCTCCACCGGGAGCGAAGAAGCCCTGGGCGACCGGACCGCCGCCTACGCCATCGCCAACGCCTCGCGACTGGGCATCAAGTACGTGATCTGGAAACAGCGGATCTTCAACATCAGCCGCGGCGACAAGAAGTGGCGCCGCATGGGCGACCGCGGCAGCATCACCCAGAACCACTACGACCACGTTCATATCTCGGTGGTGGCCGGCCGCCCGTCCGACCCCAACGCCCCCGTCGTGATGCCCAACGGCGCAGGTGGTGGCGTGGCCCTGGGCGACGGTGGCAAGGAGAAGAAGCAGGACCCCTCCAACCCCGGCGACAGCCACGGTACCTCGACCGGCTCTGATGCGATGGGCAACAAGTACGGGTCGGTGGAGGAAGTCGAGTCGTTGGCCGCGGCCCTGGCCGGAGACGGCGGAACAGCGGGCTTTGCCAGCAGCGACAGCAACGGCTCGGGGACTGGCCGCGAGAACGGCAGCGGCGCGGCGTCCGGGCAGCAGAGCAGCGGAGGCACAGGAGGCGACGCCCATGCTCAATGCAAGCTCGACGACAAGAAGTGCCTGAAGGAACTGGCCAAGGGGCTGGCTTCCAAACACGGCTGGGGCTCAGGCGCCCAATGGGAAGCTCTGGACTGGCTGATCCAGCACGAGTCGTCCTGGAACCCCAAAGCACAGAACCCGTCCTCGGGCGCTTACGGCCTGCCCCAAGCGCTGCCCGGCAACAAGATGGCCAGCGTCGGCAAGGACTGGAAGACCAACCCGTCCACACAGCTCAAGTGGATGCTGCGGTACATCAAGGGCCGTTACAAGGACCCGCTCGGCGCGCAGAAGTTCTGGCGGCAGCACAACTGGTACCGCGATGGTGCCTACGACGTGCGCGCCGACGAGACCGCCCAGGTCCATAAGGGCGAGTCGATCCTGCCGGTGCGACCCGCTGAGAAGGTCCGCGAGGCCATCGCCCGCCAGTCGCTGTTCTCCCACGGCGGAGACGGTGACCACGCCGACGAAGTGGCGATCCGGTTCGCCGACAACTTCGTGGACACCGACCTGCCGGGCGGCGACGGCACCACCGGCGACCAGCTGCGCAACACCAGCATCGAGCTGCGGCGGCTGCTGGACCGAGAACACCTGTACGAAACGATCGCCGGGGGAGTTTGACATGCCGCCCAAGAAGTCCTGCGAGGAGCGGTTCCCCGGGAACCCTCGCGCCATCGCCACCTGCAAGAAGATCGAGAAGATGAAGGGGCAAGGCGAGGCGGAGAAGGCCAAGAAGAAGCCTGACGACAAGAAGGACGACAAGTCCAAGCCGCAGGTTCTGCGCCGCCGCTACACCAACCCCGACTTCGAGCTGTGGAAGCGCAAGCGGTCTTTCGCCGGGGACAAGGCCAACGACCGCGGGGAGATCCTGCGTCGGGGACGGCTGTGGCGCCGCGAGTGGGACGGGAAGGTCCCCAAAGCGGACGAAGCGCAGATGTTCCAGTTCCTCTACAACCCCAGCGAGATCACGGTCTCCTACAACTCCCAGATCAAGCCCGAGGCCCTCAAAGAGGTTCTGACCGCCCAGTACAAGAAGCCAGAAAGCGGCACGCCGCCGAACCTGGTGGGGATGGTCCCGGTTCCTTCCGAACCCAACACCGGCAACATCTCGCTGCAACTGCTGTGCGACCGCACCTACGAGACCTGGCTGAAGCCCGGCAAAGGCAAAGGCACCCTGGCCCAGGAGATGGGCGTCCTGGTCGACGTGCAGGTCTTCCACGAGATGCTCGGCATGAGCAACTTCGACATGAACGCCGAGTTCTTCAACTTCGCCGGTTCACCGCAGTACCAGGGACCCTACATTCGCAACACCCTGACCGTTCCTCCGTCGCCCACCACCGTGATGCTGGAACTGGGGCCACTGCGCTACTACGGCTACATCCTGAATTTTTCGGTCAGCTACACGCACTTCACTGCTTACTTGGTGCCCAACCGGTGCGTGATCAGTACCAACATCACGCTGTTGCCGCCCCCGAACTACCGCCTTCAGGAACAGCAGCAAAGCACCGACGGTGGCAGCGGCGATGACGCGGGCGGCCGTGCCGGGCGAGCAGGAGGCAACTGATGGCTATTCCGGCGTCTTCGCGCTACTACGGCGCCAATGTCGTGCCCGTCGAGGTCAACGGACAGGTCCGCAACACCATGTACCCCGGCGAGCAGGGCCCGTTCGTCTTCTCCTACACCAAGGTGCTCTTGGGGCCGCGCCGTCTCGACCAGCTGGCGTACGAGGTCTACGGCGACGACCAGCAGTGGTGGCGCATCGCCGACGCCAACCCCGAGATCGTCGACTTCTTCGACCTGCCGCCCGACACCGAGTTGCGGGTGCCCCGTGACTAGCACTCCCGACAGCCAATGGTCGCTTCCGGTCACCCAGCTGCTGCGCCCGCCCGACGGGGTGACCAACCCCGGCGCCATCCACAGCTTGGAGATTCGGCAGGAATTCGGCAGGCACACCCTGGCTTTCGTCCAGCTGACCGGCCAGCTAGCGGGCAACCGCAACCGGCAGACCTGGCCTGAAGGCTCCCCGGTGGCGCTGGGCTACGGCAGCACCGGCGACACCGACCGCTGGTACGGATACGTGCATCACGCCGAGTTCCTGCGCGACCGGTCGGCGGGCACCCCACAGGCCCAGACGTTCTCCTACGTCCTGATCGGCACCTCCTGGCCGCTGAACTGTGGGCACGTGCGGTCCTGGCGCAGCGTCACCGACTCCTACATCACCCGCAGGATCGCCTTGGGCGCGGGCCTGTCGCCAGTCACCGACACCACCCCGATCCGGCACCGGTACCTGGCCCAATCCGCCGACCAGAGCGATTGGCAGTTCCTGCTCGACCGCGCCGCCGAGAACGGCTACCGGCTGCACATCGACGGCCCCGACGCGACCCTGCTGCACCCGCGGACCTATCTGGCTGGCGGGCTCAGCAATGACATCCCCACCTACTGGTTCGGCCACCAGGTCGCCGACGTCACCCGCTTTGAGATGATCGCCGGCACCCAGACCCCCGTGGGCGGCGTGAAGGCCACCCGCACCGTGTACGGCCTGGACCGCACCACCGGCCGCACCGTGGCTGCCACCTCCGGCACGGGCACCCTCAAACAGATCAAGAACCCACGCCCGGCCGCGTCCTTCGGAGAGGCCCGTGCGCTGGCCCGAGCCGAATCGGCCGCCAACGCCGACTGGCTGGTGGCCGAAGCCGACCTGCGAGGGTCACCGCGGCTGCGTCCCGGGCGGCTGATCCGGCTGGTCGGCCAAGCGCTGCCCCGGCACGCGGAGGGAACCTGGCTGATCACCGCCGCCCGGCACCGCCTGGGGACCCCCCAACTCGGTGACCCGCTCACTGGCTTCTACAACACCCAGGTCCGCCTGGTCCGCAACCGCAACACCGGCTACACCACCGCCGACGTCCACAACGCCTCCACCGGCGGCGGCATGCACTTGGTGCCTGACCCCGACACCGGCGTCCAACGCTGGATCGCCAACATCCAGCGACCCTCCATCCACCATCCGCACACCGCCCACCAGGACCACCCATGACCCAGCACTGCGGCATCTACCCCGCCACGGTCACCGCCGTACACAACACACGCATCCGCGCCCGCGTCCCGCACGTGCTGGGCAGCGCAGTCTGCCAGTGGGCCTCACCGATGATCATCCCTGTGGCGATGCCCGCCCCCGGCGACCAAGTGCTGGTGATGTTCCTGGGGGGAGACATCCGCCAACCGGTCTGGATCGGCGGCAGCGCCGCAACACCACCACCCGTCCCGCCGCCGGGGCCGTGAGGAGACCACCATGCCCAAAGAGATCGCCGTTCCGTTCCGGCTGGACAGCACTGGCCGCGTCGCCGTCCAGGAAGACCCCGACCGCCAGATCAACGCCCACGCCATGGGCTTGGCCGCCACCACCAACGGTGAGCGCGTCATGATGACGCCCTACGGCTGCTCGCTGATCGAGCTGGTGTTTGAAAACAACACCCAAGAAGTCAGCGGAGAAATCGTCGACCGTGTCGCCACGGGCCTGGGGAAATGGGAGCCGGGCATCAAACTCCGCGGAGTGCGCCCGACCTACAACGACCAGGGCCTAGCCAAGGTCGAACTCGACATCGCCACCGTCGACAGCCCCGGCACCCACGCCGGCGACTCCTACGTCAACACGGCCACCGTTCACGTCGGCGGCCGAGTCACCGAGGTTATACGCGGCTGATATTCGGTATCCGGCACACGTCCGGGCGACAATAAAACCAACCGACTTGCTTTCGCGCCAGCGGAGAACTGACACGGGATAGGCCGAAGCCCTGCTTCGAGGTGTCCCGTGGCTGACCCGCTGATTGATTACACCGCGCGTGACTACCAGATGGCCAAAACTGCCCTTCTGGAGTACGCGCGGCAGGTTTTTCCAGAATGGACCTCCAGGTCTGAAGGCGACTTCGGCGTCTTGATGACGGAACTGTTCTCCTACATCACCGACCTGCTCAGCTATAACTGCGACCGCGCGGCGATGGAAGCATTCCTGCCGACGGCCACCCAACGCATGAGCGTGCTGGCCATCGCCGACATGCTGGGATATCTGCCGCACAACGGCGCACCCGCACAAGGCGCAGTATGGGTCAAGACCGAAGACGACGCCCCCGCCGCGGTGATCCTCAAGGCAGGAACCCAGTTCGCCGCCGAACTCGACATCGAGTCCGACGAAGTGATCATCTTCGAGTCCGACGCCGACGTGACGATCCCCGCCGACCACAGCCCGACCGAAATCAAGGTCACCCAAGGCGAGACGGTCCGCGACCAACTGGTGGGCACATCCACCGGCGAGGCCGGGCAACGCTTCCGGCTCCCACGCACCGGCGTTCTCCACGACACCGTGAAGATCGAGGTCGTCGAAGCCTACGGACCCTCCCCGTGGGCCCGCGTGGACCACATCGTGGACGCCGACCCCAGCGACAAAGCGTTCACCGTCCGCACCGACTCCAACGGTGTCACCTGGGTGCGGTTCGGCGACGGCATCACCGGCGCCATTCCCAGCAGAGACCAGCAGATCCGCGCCACGTTCCGGGTCGCCGACGGGATCAAGGGCAACCTGGACTCCGGCAAGATCGTCATGATCGCGTCGGAGAACATCTACGGCGTCGAACTGGCGCCCGACGGCGGCGGCCAGCCGCGCTCCACCGAAATGCGCGGCGGAGCCGACCCCGAATCCACCGAGTCGATCCGCGGCACCGCCCCGCTCCAGTACCGCACCCAGGACCGGTGCGTGTCGATCGACGATTACAAGCAGGAAGCCTTGAGCGTGCCGGGCGTGGTCAAGGCCACCGCCATCGCCGAGCACTTCTCGTCGGTGAACGTGTTCGTCGCCGGGCCGGGCGGCAGCTCTCCCAACGCCCGGATGATCGAGCGGATCTATGAGCACCTGCGCGGACGCATCCAGGCGGGCATCACTGTGTCGGTGGCCGGGCCCAAACTGGTCCCGATCGACGTAGGGGTCACCCTGTGGCTGGAACCGCGCACCGACGTGGCGCACGCGAAGTTCCGCGCCAAGGAAGCCGTCAGCCGACTCCTGAGCCCCGACCGCACTGAATTCGGCATGTGCATCAGCGTCTCGGCGATCGTCGCCGAGCTGATGCGGCTGGAAGGCGTCTACTCGGCGCGCGTCACCAAGCTCATGCGCAAGGGCGGCACCGACAAGAACCCCGAGCTGCGCGACCTGGGCCTGAGGCCCATCGAGCTGCCCACCGCCGGGACCATCAACGTCGCCGTCGGCGACCGCACCACGATCTGTAAGTGAGGCCGCCATGGCGACATACCCCAAAGGCGTCAAGACCTTCGAGCCCAAGAAGGACTACGTCGATGACGTGCTGGCCGCGCACGTCAACCTCCTGCAAGACGAGATCCGGGCGATCCAACAGACGATCGGTATCGAGCCGACGCTGCTGGGGCCCAAGGTCAACCCGTCACGTGACCCACGGCCGACCGGCGGCACCCGCACCTACAAGGACATCCGCGACAGGTTGAGGGGCCTGACGTGGAACGAGGAACGACCGGCGATCGTCACCAGCATCAAGCCCCAGTGGGTGCGCTCCAACCCCTACCTGGTGGACGACTGGCCACTGAAGGTGACCAACTTCAGCGCGCCGATGGGCGGGTTCGACAAGGGCGGTCGCGGCATCTTGATCCCTGAGAGCGGGCTATGGCTGCTGACGGGTTATGTGTACTGGTACCCCACCTCGCGGACGGTCGGACACCGGCTGCTCAAGATCACCCGCGCCGACCCCAAGACCGGCCGTCACATGTACGAGCTGACGTGCGACGCGGGCCTGCCGCACCTGCGTAAGTCCCGCGGTGTCCGTCAGAGCGTGGCGTGCGTGCTGCCGCTGAACAAGGGGTGGCTGATCCGCGCGCTGGTGTCCCAGCACTCGGGCCGCCGCATGCAGATCAGGGGCAATCTTTCCGCGGTCTGGCTCCGAAAGAAGTGAAAGGGGGGAGGGCATGGCGACTTACGCACTCGACTACTACGGGCTGACGAAATACGGGCAGCGCCGCGTCGTGGACTACTCGGTGCAGCCGTTCGTGGTCACCCAGACCGACTACGAACACCTGGCGATCTCCTGGACGCTGCCGGTCGCTGACTGGGAGCGGCTGCGTCTGGTCAGGTCGGTCGCCGGATACCCTGCGGGCCCCGGTGACGGTCAGGTCATCATCGACGCCACCCCCGACGAGCCGCAGACCGCCACCAGCGACACCACCATCACCCCCGGCGGCTACCAGTACTACGCCATCTTCGTGCTGGACCCGGTCGACAAGCGCTGGCAACGCGCGGGCGGCGCGAGCGTGCTGGTCGTCGCCGACAAGGACTCGCACAACTGGCTGCTCGAACGCGTGCCCATCTGGCACCGGTACCTGGGCGGCGAGCTGACCACGCTGCTCACCCAACCCGAGAACGAAGACCTCAAGAAGTTCCTGGCGATGTTCGCCGCCGGAGTCGACCACCTGCGCTCGATGCACGAGCCGCTGCTGCGCCTCAACGACATCGGCTTCACCCACCACCGCAACCTCATCAACGCCGCGCTCCAACTGGGCTGTTACGCCGATCCGCGCGACTCGGCCACCCTGCTGCGCCGCCGTCTGATGGCCTACTCCCACGTGATCCGCGAGAAGGGGACCGTGGAGGGGCTGCGGCACTGGATTCGCATCATGACCGGCTGGGACATCTCCGTCCGCGTGACCGGCAACCTGATGCTGACCATGGACGAGTCGTCGTTCGTGCACCCGCAGTACGAGATGTGGTCGCCGCTGGTCTACTACCCCAAGGGCACCCGCGTACAGCACGACCAAGGGGTGGGCGCCTGGTACGAGGCCAAGCGCGACGCCTACGGCTGCGCTGACATCCCCGACCCCACCAAGGACACCGACGCCTGGAAACGCCTGGGCGACACCCTGGCCGCTGACCCCACCGTGCGCAACAAGCTCACCGGCGGCCCGTTCACCTGGGAAGTGATCGTTGTCGGGGTATCCAAGGACACGGGGGACTGGTGGGAGGTCCAGTACAGCCCGCAGGGCCCAGGCTCTACCGCCGCGACGCGTCCGGATCTTGGTGGCTTTGAGACCGCTAATCTGTTGAACGTCCGGAACAAGGACACCGCTTCCCGCTCAGTCGTCCTCAAGTCGGTCTCTCGACGGTTCAAGGACCCCGCCGCCCCCGCCTCTGGCCGCGAACCATCGCTCGACCCGATGCAGGTCATCGCCGACGGCGTCCCCCTTCCGCGCGCTACCCAGCCCTGGCTACCCAGCCGCGAATACCAGGTGGGGGAGCTGGTGGAATGGAACCGCCGCGTGTACCAGGCGGTACGCCGCAGCCAGGGCGTCATCCCCGACCGGGCGGGCTCGACCT
Source organism: Actinomadura atramentaria DSM 43919 (assembly GCF_000381885.1). Taxonomy (GTDB): domain Bacteria; phylum Actinomycetota; class Actinomycetes; order Streptosporangiales; family Streptosporangiaceae; genus Spirillospora; species Spirillospora atramentaria. Next base: position 631,060 of record NZ_KB907208.1, read on the forward strand.
CCTGGTGGACACAAGCCTCACGCGCTGATGACCGCCTGGCCATCACCATCGCCGGATATCTGCGTCATGCGACCGGCGGCGCGCTTCCGGTCAAGGTCGGCGTGGCCTGGTTCGACGAGCACGGCGAACCGATCGGTATGCCCGCCAACGCCACGTGGACCCCTGCCGCCGCCAGCACCGCCCTGTTCGACTCCTTCACCAGCGACTCCCCGGCCACCGGCCGCCGTCCGGTCGAGGTCGGGGCCGCCACCTGGAAGGACGTCAAGGGCGCGTTCACCACCACCATGGGGGCATTGCCACCCGGGTCGGTGATCCCCAGCGGGGGAGTCTGGCACCCGGTCGATATGGGAGCGCCTTCGGTCAGCGTCGTCGACACCGGACTGAACGGCGCCGAGAACCTGCGCGTCGCCGCCACCATCCGCACGACCAACCCCAGCGCAGACACCGCAGCGCCGCAGGCGATCGTCGCCCGCTACGACACCACCAACAACTCCCACATCCGCGCCACGCGCACCGCCCTTGAACAGGTGGCCGCCGACGGCAAGGTGACCCAGCTGGGCACCTACGGCGGCAAGGTCGTGCGCGACGGGGACCGGCTGATGGTGGAGCTCACCGGCTCCACCACGGCCACGGTCTACATCAACGGGACCAAGGTGCTCACGGTGCCCGGCGTGACCCTCAATCCCAAAAACGGCAACGTGGGGGTGTCCTACCGATGAGCGCGACCGCCAAGGACCTGACCCGAAACTGGGTGCTGAACCCAAGCTTCGAGGCAGGGATCGACGGGACCGCTGCCGGCGATGCCCGCCTGGTGCAGCTCTCCGCAGGAGCCGAAACCGATCCGGTCCCGCCGATCGGCGGCGTCGAGCAGGGCGAGACCACCCTGCAAGTGATGCTCCCCGCCACCGGCCAAGCCCCGCCCGTACAGGGGTGGGTCAGCCCGACGGCCCGGGTCAGCGCCACCTCCGCCGACGGCATCACCGCCTCGCTGTACCTGCGCGGCAAGACCGATGCTCTGCCGGTGTCGATTCGGCTCTACCGGATCGGCCAGGTCGAACCCCTGGCAGAGATCAGCCCCACCCTTACCCGCGACTGGCAGCGCCACCACCTCACTCACCCCGAACCGGTGGACGCGGGCACGGAGGTGTTCGTCGTCGTCCACGCCGCACCGGCCATCGACACCTTCATCCAGATCGACTGCTGGCAGGTGGAGTCGGGCGAGCTGTCGGCATATGTCGACGGCGACCAGTACGGCGCGGTGTGGGAGGGCGAACCCAACGCCTCCACCTCGGTCCGCGACAACCGGCACCTGCCGGTCGAGGCATACGCCGACATCACCTGCGCCGACATGATCTGCCGCGACGTCGCCGACCCAGCGACCGGGGAGATCACCACCGTGTGCACCGGCCGGGTGGCGGCGGCGATCGTGCCGCAGCAGGCACTGGCCATGTCGGCGTCGGCATGGGGGCGCTGCGACGGGAACGCCGGCCTGGCCGTGGCGGTCCCCGAGATCAGCTTCGATGACTTCGCCGCCTGGGCACCCACCGACTCCGACCCCGCCATGACCTACGCCGTGGCGGTGGGCACCAACAACAAGACCGGCGTCAAAGACGGGAAGTTCGAGCGTCCCTGGACCACGCTGGTGGCTCCCGGCGACTACCTGGTGCGCGGCGACCGGCCCGGGGAGACCAAGCCGTTGTGGAAGCGCGCCGCCTACGCGCAGGTGGCTTTCCAGATCGACAACGTTCCCGCCGACGGCCTGATCCAGCTGGACGGGGTGTCGGTCGACATTCAGACCGCCGCCCAACCCAGCCCGCCGCCGTACACCGCGCCCCGCAAACACATCATCACCCTGCTCCCGGCCCGGCTGAACCTGATCCCCAACCCCTCCTTCGAGGTGTCGACCAAGCACTGGCGGCCGTCAGGTGTCGCGAAGCTGACGCAGAGCGCCAGCATCCCCGACCCGATCACTCCCACCGAAGCCGAGAAAGAGAACCTCACGCCTGAGGAGATCGCCGAGCTGGCCCGCAACACCATCGGGCCGAAGTTCGGGACCTCGTTCGGGGCGCTCACCTTCACCGGACTGGGCCAGGCCAGCGCGGCGATCAACGTCACCGGCACCGAACCGGGCGACCTGTACTCGCTGTCGGGCTACGTCTACCTCAAGCCGCCGGTCACCAACCTCCAGGTCACCATGGCCGGATTCGACCAGGTCGGGATGGTGGAGATCGAGGGAGCCCTGAACTACCCGTACGGCACCGGCCAATACGGCGACACCCCCTACGGCGGCGGGACCAACGAGATCCCCTACCCAGACGAGGACGACACGGTCGTCCCCTACGGGGGCTGCCCCCACACCTTCGGGTCCCGCGCCGAAGCCGCTTGGCGCGGGCCACGTTCGACGTATGCCGACTCGTCGTGGGGTGTGGACGTACAGCCCGCTGACGACACCGGCGACATCACCATGCGCTACAACCGTCGCGGCCATACCAGTTGGCACGCCGCGTCCGAGACTCCGCCCAGCGTGGTACGCCCGCACACCCTCGACTGCGTCCCCTACGGGGGAGGCGAGGACAGCCCCTACCCGCAGCACCGGTGGGCGCGGTTCTGGGTGACTGGCCGCGCTATCGCCCGCACCGGAACCATCACGATCTCGGCCAATGGCGACGACGGGGGAGTGCTGGCGATCGACGGGGTGTTGCTGGAGACCGGCACGATCTTGCAGCCCTACTTCGACGGCGACGGCTTCCAGCCGCCGGTCCCCGACGCCGACCCCACCTACGAGTCCAACCCGACCGACTACCGGTGGGAGTACGTCGGCGGCAAGTACGCCCGCGGCGAGAGCCGCAGCTTCTTTTATCCCGGTTTGGGCAGCAGGCGCGTTGACAAAGCCGGGGGATCAGTCCAAGGCGTAAGGGAGATCATTCTTGAGTACTTGCCCTTTGCTCTTCCCGTCGAGGTAGATCGAATCACCACCTTGCCCAAATAAGGGGAGATCGTTAAGGGTTTGACGAAGATCATTAGTCAAGCAAAGAAGATCGTTGACAAAGGCGTGCGCGTGCCCTGCGTCTTCCGGGATCTCCTTCCCCGTATAACCCCGGCATGCAAAAAATGATCTTGATCGCGGGCACCGCCGAGGTGAACACTCGCTACCTGCACGACGTGCTGACCGACCTGGCCGACGGTGGCCCGGCGCACCTTCTGCTGGCGGTCCTGCCCGACCAGGCCGGCCGCGCCCTGGCCACCGTCAACGAGGCCGCAGGCTGGGCCGTCAAGAACGACGTCCAGCTCCAGCTCATCCACCCCGCAGGGCAGCCGCTGACGGGCCTGCCCACCTCAGCCGAGCTGGTGCAGGCCGAGGACGTGGTCGAGGAGGTGCTGACCCAGCTGGACGTCTTCGCCAGCCGTCACCCCGAGCACGTCATCCACGCGCTGGCCGCCTTCGACGAGAGCCACGACCCCACCGGGGACCTGGTCTACACCCTGCTGGAACAGGGCCACGGCGTGCGTAGCCTCACCGACGGCCTGGACGACTTCAGGCTGGAGCACGACCCCAACGAATCGACGCCCGACGAACCGGTGGAACGCGTCACCGCCGACCACGCGATCCCCGCCGCCCGCCAGGCGCCGGTGCCCACAGCCCTGGCGGGCGTACTTGCCGGCGAAACCCTGGCCAACATCCACGAAGGCATCAAGGAAGCCATCCGCATCATCGAGACACTCGGTGCCTGGGCCAACGAGCTGGACGCCGCGGTCGGCCACTACAAGGCCGCCGCCGAGCGCACCGAACCGAGTAAGGGCGAGCCCAAGCGGGCTGCCGTCGAGGAAAAGGTTCCGGCTGCGCCACTGTCTGATGACGTCCCGCCTTTCTAAAGCGCAGGCGACAGTGGCGCGGGTCCTGCAAATACAGCCTGGTGCCACGCTCAAAGAAGTCATGCAAGCAACCGATATGCCCCAAACAACCGCTCTCCGCGCGCTCCGGAAAGTCGCGGTGAGAGATATCGGCGGAGGATGGGTGATAACACCCCAAGGTGACCGCAAGGCTGCGATGGGACCAGTTACTAGTCCCGAATCCGATTCGGAGCGACACCAGTTGATAGACGAGGCGAATCCCAACCCCGATTTTGACACCCAGCCGTGCTCGGCGCAGATTTCTTCTGTGCTTGTCGGTCCTCCACCGCAGGTGGAGGACGTTAAGAACCTCTTCGGTAGTACGACTACGTCGTCCTACCTCAGACCGGGCCAGGGCCCGGAACCGGAGGGCACGCCTGACATGAAACACCCACGCGGACTCCCAGACCCCGACGCGGCGCTCGATCCGATGAACGTCGTCGAGATCTCCGGGGCGCTTGCCGAGCACCCCGCGGCCCAGTCCGCAGGACGGCACTCCCGCCGCCGTTCACCGGGCTACAACCTGGCCGAGAAGTTCGCCCAGGCCCTGCCCGACTGCAACCTGTACATGTCCAAGCCCGAGACCATCAAGCTCGCCTCCGCGCTCAACGCCTGGATCAACGGAGGCATCGCCGAGCACGAGATCAGCGCGATGATCGACCGCTACCTGGCCGACCCGGGCCTGCGCCGCCCCGAACGCGGAGCACGCATGGACCTGCTGTCGCAGCGCGACAAGCTGCTGGCCATCGTGCGCCGCCCCACCGCCCAGACCGGCGACACCTGGGCATGGGACCAGCCCACCGGTTCCAGCAACAGCAACCCCGGATGGGAGTGGGAATGAGCGCCGTCACCGACCTGAGGGTGCGCACCAGAAGCGAAGCCGACCTGCGCCGCATGCGCGCCAGTGACACCGTTCGCAAGAAGTACGGCGTTCCCCGGCACCTGTGGGGCCACCGCCTGAGCCACTACGTAGCCCGCGACGCCGACCAGCGCAACGCCGCCGACATCCTGCTACAGCACTTGCGCGAGTGGGGCAGCCGCAACGGCTCAGCACGTGGGGTCCTGCTGGCCGGACCCCACGGCACCGGCAAGTCCCACCTGGCCTGCGCGGCGCTCTACGAGCTGGCCTACCAGTCCCGGGAGAAGCAGCTGTGCCGCTTCGTCTCCGCGCACGACTACGTGGCCGCCAAACAAACCATCCTCGGAAGATTCGATACCGATGTTTCCGAACGTATCAGCGAGTACCAGGACGCCGACCTGCTGGTGCTGGACCAGCTGGGAGGCGAACACCGCACCGCCACCGGCTACGCCGAGAGCACCCTGTACCAGCTGGTGTCGGATCGCTACAACGACGGCCGCCCCACAGTCGTCACCACCTGGCTGGGCAAACGTCAGCTGACCGAGATCCACCCGGCGCTGATGAACCTGCTGGAGCGCGAGGCCGCCACGCTGGTGCCGATGACCGGAGGCACCGATGCAAGGGGGTGACATCTCCAACGAGATCGTCCCCCGCATCCATCTGGTGTTCGAGGGACTGGTGGGGTTGCCGCCCAAGCGCACCACCCACCGCTGGTGGCGTGGCCTGGGCTGCCGCTCGTTCACCGACCCGCGCAGGTGGGAGATCAACCCGGCCGCCACCAAAGTGATCTGGCACCTGTGGGGCCACGACTGGGGCGTAGACGTGGTCACCCACCTGCTGGACGCCGAAGCGCTGGCCGAACGCCTGTCAGACCTGCCGATCGGCCAGGTGTACGCCACCACACCGAGTCAGCACGGCCGCGAGCTGTCGTGCCAGCCGCACGTAGTGGCCGTACTCGATCCCGAACCGGGCAGGCAGTTTTCCTACCCAGCCGGTCGAGGCGTGGTCGTCGACCCCGACAATCCCGCCGCCAGCCTGGCCGCACTTGGCTTGTAACCAGGCCACCGCGCAGACACAAGGAGATCCCTCATGAGCTGGTCGCAGTACCTGCTGGCGCGCGACAACATCCGCACCGGCTTCGCCCTGGAGGAGATCCTTGGCCTGCTGGAGGACGTACGTCCCAGTGGGCAGGGCTGGATGGCGCGCTGCCCTGCCCACGACGACGGCAAAGCCTCCCTGTCGATCAAAGAAGGCGACACCCAGCCGGTCGTGCTCTACTGCCACACCGGCTGCACCCCACGCAGCATCCTCGAAGCGCTCGGCCTGAGTTTCGGTGCCGTGTGCGACCGCGCGGCGGCCGACTACATCTACACCGACGAGCTGGGCGCCGGCCTGTTCATGAAGCGCCGCAAGCCCGGCAAGGACTTCACGATCCTGCACTACACCGAGGGTGGCCTTGCCCCGGGTCTCGGCGATGCCCGCAAGGTGCTGTACAACCTGCCTCAGGTGCGCCGCGCTGTCGCCGCGGGCGAGACCGTGTACATCGTCGAAGGCGAGAAGGACGTCGAGTCCGCCCGCAAGATGGGCCAGGTCGCCACGACAAACCACGAGGGTGCCAGCAAGGACAGCCAGTCCACCAAGTGGCTGCCCGAGTACACCCAACAGCTCGCTGGTGTCCACGCGGTCATCATCGCCGACCACGACGAAGCAGGGCTCGCCCACGCCCGCGCCGTCTACAAGGCCCTCAAACCGGTCGCAGCCTCCCTCAAGGTCGTACGGGGCCGCGCCACCGGTAAGGGCGCCGACCTGACCGACCACCTGGAAGCGGGCTACGGCTTCGACCAGCTCAAAGAGATCTCGGTCGAGCCACACCTGAACTGGTCCAGCTTCCTGGCCACCGACTTCGGCGAGGTTCCTTGGCTGGCCGGACGCCTCATGGCCAAAGGCGAACACGTCGCGCTGGTCGGCGACGCCAAGGCCGGCAAGTCGCTGTTCTCCCAGGAGTGGGCCTGGCGCATGGCCGCGGGCCTGCCGTTTCTGGGCTGGGACAAGACCGAGCCGGTGCGCGTGGCCTACCTGGACAAGGAGAACGGCCTGCGCGTCATCCAGGAACGCTTCCACGCCTTCGGCGCCGAACCTGGCCAGCTGGAGAACCTGCTGTACGTCCCGTTCCCCGAGATATCTCCGCTCAACTCGGCAGCAGGCGGAGCCCAGATGGTCGACCTGGTCCTGGAGTACGGGGCCCAGGTGGTGTTCATCGACACCGTCAGCCGCTTCGTCCAAGGCAAAGAGAACGAATCGAGCACCTGGCACGGCCTCTACACCTGCACACTCATGCCGCTCAAGAGCGAAGGGATCGCCACGGTCCGCCTGGACCACTTCGGCAAGGACCGTGGCCAGGGCGCACGAGGCCACTCCTCCAAGAGCGACGACGTCGATCACGTGTGGGAGCTGCGCGCCGACGGGGACCTGCTCAAACTGATCCGCACCCACACCCGCACTGGCCACGGCCCCGACGAGTTCATGATCCTGCGCCACGGCACCCGCACCGCCGAGGGGCACTGGGAGCGCGGCCAGACCCGGCACGTGGTGGCCGCCGACTGGACCGGCACCGTCTGGGAGGACGACGAGGAACTCCAGGGTGCCCCCGGATATTGAACGTCAAGCCATTCAAAACCGATCCGATGATTTCGGCCAGGTCGCCCCGGCTTGAATAGCAACACGAGTCGGACAATGTGAAGCGACCGCACTTTGAAAGTTCCGAAGGAGCACTTTGGTCGGTGGGCCCGCCCGCCGCCATTGCGTAAATCGGGCCACGCCAGTGGTCAAGAATTAATGCCGCCCGATATGTCCGTTACCCCAGGGGTACCTTAATAGCAACTCGACGTGCCGGAAACCGGACGACGAGTTTCTACCTCGGGTACTCAAACAAGGGGACAGCCATGTCTGAAACGGCGGCGCCAGCCTGCCCGGAAGACGTTATTGCTCATCGCCTCGCCGCCCAGTACTTCATGCTGAAGCGCGAGGCTGCGGCCCTGAAGAACCGCATGGATCTGGTGCGCGGCGACTTGGCCGGCATCATCTACAAGCACGGCGAACGAGATGACCGGGGGTCGGTGTATCTGCCCCTGAAGGATGCCATCGAAAACGGCGACAAGTCCATCACCTCGCTGAAGATGGAACGTCGTGTCTCCTCGCGCGTGAACGAGCAGATCGCCGAAGACATCCTGAAGGAAAAGGGCCTGTGGGGCGAGGCCGCCCAGGTCATCACCGTCATCAACCCAGAAGCAATCTTCGCGTTGTACGCCGAAGACAAGCTCACCGATGACGAGCTGGACAAGATCCTGGAGCAGTCCGAGTCCTTCGCATTGAAGGACGTGGCGGCATGACCGAGTATTACCCGGGCTCTCGCACGCCGATCAACCGCAACGGCCGCCACCTTCGCCCGGCCACCTCCAACGCGGTCCCGGAAATCCCCGACCACATCCGCCCGCAGCCCTGGCGCTGCCAGGGCGAGGTGATCGACCTCTACACGGTCGGGCAGCTGGCCGACATCCTCGGGCGCAAAGCCGTCACCCTGCGCAAGTGGGAAGCCGAGGGTGTCATCCCGCCGACCCGGCTGCGCTCGCCGTCCCAGGACCCGCGCGCCCGCAAGCGGCTCTACACCCGCGAGCAGGTGCAGGGGATTCTGAAGATCGCCCACGAGGAAGGCATCCTCAACTCCTCGCGCCGCCCCTTGGGCCAGACCCGCTTCAAGACCCGCGTCGCCGAGCTGTTCACCGGCCTGGAAGAGGCCGCCCGCGCCCGCGCCGCCCGCACCGACACCCACCAGGAGGCGGCGTAATGCTGCACAGCGAACCCCACCCCAACGCAGGCCAGACCGTGACCATCGCCGCCACCGGCGACTCCTACGTCATCGAGGACTGGTGGGACCGCGTCGGCGGACAGTCCTGGATGTCCAGCGGAGGCACCATCGCCTGCCTGGACTACGCGATCCACTCCTTCAACGCGGGCCTGCCCTTGGACGACGAGGTGGTCTACGGCAAGACCGACGGCCTGGGCTACCTGCACCACGTCTCCGAACTCGACTTGGCCACCAGCAACGACACCAGCCAGGGAGCCCAGGCCGCATGAAGATCACCCGCAGCATCCGGCACCACATCGCCATGGGCAAGTACGAGTGGCTCGAAGTCGGCGCGGAGGTCGAGCTGACCAGCGACGACAACCACGAGCTGGCCCAGCGCCCCGAGGAGTTCTTCGACCAGCTCGGTGAGCTGCTGGAGAAGGCCACCTCCGTCGAGCTGATCGACGCCGCCGCCACCACCGGCGAGAGCGGCTCCTACGTCCTGCGCCACCCACTGGTCACCCAGAACACCCACGACGAAGAGTAAGGACACCCACCCGTGCCGCGCACCATCTCCCGTCGCCCTGCCGCGACGACCAACGCATCCACCGCTCGCGACCTGCCTGAGCCCACCGAGAACGACATCGAGGTCGACAACAAGCGCCGGGCACGCACCGCCGAGACCGCCGAGAAGATCGTCACCAGCCTGGACGAACGCCGTGCCCGCAAGGCGGCCGAGGCTGAGGAGATCACCCGCGAGGAGATCGACGAGATCCAGGACCAGATCGCCGAGTCCAAGCGCAACCACCCCTCCAACGCCGCCCGCAAGGCGTTCGACCGTGGCGCCAGCGAGGGCAAGGCCCCGGCCACCTCGGGCACAGGCTGGGGGTCCTACAAGACCCTGCGTGCCGAGTCGGGCGGCTTCGCCTCCAACCTGAAGATCGAGGAGGACACCGACACCGTCATCAAGATCTTGGATGACGAGCCGGTCGCCGCCTACTACCAGCACTGGCTGGACCGCACCGAGGGCCAGCGCGGCTTCGTCTGCCTGCGCGAGAACTGCCCGCTGTGCGACGAGCTGGGCAACGACCCCAGATTGCAGGTCTCTTTCAACGTCGTCCTGATGAACGCCGACGGCGACTCTTCGGCCGAGCCCGAGCTGAAGGTTTGGACGGTCGGGCCGATGGTGGCGGACCTGCTGGTCGAGTTCGCCGCCAAGGACCGCACCAGCCCGATCAACCGCGACGACCTCTACTTCCTGGTCACCCGCACTGGCAGCGGCTTGAAGACCAAGTACCGGGTCGACGCGGTCAAGCTGCGCGATCTGGAGGAGGACCACGGCATCACGCCGCTCACCGACGCCGAGCTGAAGCAGTTCAAGGTCGAGCGGTGGAAGCACGACGACCTGGTGGAGCGCAAGACCCGCGCCGAGCTGCGCGAGGTCGTCGAAGCGGTCGCCGCCTGACACCCACCCCGCGCCGGGGGCGTCGACTCCGGGAAGAGGAGTCGACGCCCCTTGGCCCCGCCCTACCAGAAAGGACACGCAATGCGGTTCACACGCCGAGTGGTCACCACCCCTGACCACCTCGCCCACGTGGCCGCCGTGCTGTCCACCCGCAACGCGTTCGCCTTCGACATCGAGGCGGCGGGAGCCCACCGCGGCGTCCCGGCCCGCTGCAATGTGACCTGGTTGTCGATCGCCACCGGCGGCGGCAACGCCTGGACCATCCCGATGGGGCACCCGATCGGGGACACCGTCGTCGGCGAGCGCATCGTCCCCACCCCCGACAAGAACGGCAAGATGATCAACCGGCGTCATCCGGTCTGGGAGCAGCCCCCGGCCCAGCTGGATCGCCGCCAAGTCTTCGACACCCTCGCCCCGATCTTCATGTCCGACCGGATCAAGGTCGCCCACTCCATGCCCACCGACGCGGTCGCGGTCTCCCAGCACCTGCCCGGCGGACAGATCCCCCCGCCCCCCTACTTCGACACCATCGTGGCCGGGTGGCTGCTCAACGAGAACGTGCAGAAGGGTCTCAAGCCGACCGTCAAGCGCCTGTACGGCCACGCCTACGACACCGAAGACGTCGGCAAGTGCGTGGAGAAGCACCCCTTCTCCAAGGTCACGACCTACTCCTACCTGGACTCCCACTACACCTGGCTTCTGTACCGGCGCTACCGCCGCATGATCGCCGAGCGCGACCTGACCGGCGTGATGGACCTGGAGATGGGTGTGCTGGAGCAGCTGCTGCCGGCGTTCAAGGCGGGCACCATGCTGGACGCCGACGCGCTGAGCAAGCTCAAGGTCGAGCTGACCGACGAGACCGCGCGCCGCCTGGCCGCCTGCCACACCGTCGCCGGTCGCGAGTTCAACGTCGCCTCCACCCAACAAAAGCAACGCCTGCTGTTCGCACCCAAGTCCGAGGGCGGCCGGGGCCTGAAGGTTCTCCAGCTCACCGACACCGGGCAGCCCTCCACCAGCGCCGAAGCCCTGGAGCCTCACCGCGGCGACGCCGTGGTGGACGCGCTGCTGGACTACGCCGAGACCAGCAAGCTGCTGTCGACATATGTGGACGGCTACCTGGGCGACCCGGAAAAGGACCGCGAGCCCATCGTGTTCGACGACCAGGTCCCTGGCCGCCTCACCGTGCACACCAACCTGTGCCAGTACGGGACCGTCACCGGAAGGTTCTCCTCCTTCCAGCCCAACCTCCAGAACATCCCCAGGCCGGACACCGTGTGGGGCAAGCCGATCCGGTCGCTGTTCGTCGCGCCGCCCGTCCACAAGCTGGTGGTCGCCGACTACGGCCAGGTCGAACTGGTGATCTTGGCCCACTACCTGGGCGAGGGCGCCCTGTACGAGGGCATCCTGCGCGGCATCGACCCCCACACCGCCACCGCCGCCACGGTCTTCGGCGTCACCCCCCTCCAGGTCACCAAAGCCCAGAGGCAGTGCGCCAAGGGATTGAACTTCGCCGTGGTCTACGGGGCCGGACCCGGGAAGGTCGCGCAGATGGCGGGCATCACCGTCGCCGAGGCCAAGAAGTTCATGCGCAAGCACGAGCAGCTGTTCCCCGAGATCTACCGGTTCAAAAAGCGCGTGATCGCCGAGGCCCGCCGCCGCAAGCCCCCGCACGTGCGCACGCTGCTGGGCCGCTACCGGCGCGTGCCCGAGCTGTGCGCCCGCGAGGACGGCATCAGGAAGAAGGCCGAACGGCAGATCTTCAACAGCTTGATCCAAGGCAGCGGCGCGGACCTGATGAAGCTGGCGATCACCCGGCTTCCCGATGCGCTTCCGGCCGGGGCGCGCATGGCGCTGACGATCCACGACGAGCTGGTGTGCGTGGCTCCCGAGGAGATCGCCGAGCAGTGCGCCAAGGGCTTGGAGCAGGCGATGGTCGGACCCGGCATCGCCGACCTTTTGAAGGTCCCGCTCACCACCGACGTCAAGATCGTCGACTGCTGGGCGGAGGCCAAGTGATGCAGACGCCCGCGCAGCAGCACGCCGACTGGAACCGCTTCTGGGCGCTGGTCGACAAGGACCCTGACCACCCCGACGGCTGCTGGGAGTGGATGGGAAACGTCAACCGCGACGGCTACGGCGAATTCTCCTTGCAGTACCGCAACACCGGGTCGGGCTGGCGGTCCACGAACGTCCGGGCCCACCGCCAGGCGTACGAGTGGCTGGTCGGACCGATCCCGCCGGAGATGACGATCGAGCACGAGTGCGTCAACCGCACCTGTGTTCGCCCGGCGGTCGGTCACTGCATCGTGCTCAGCCGGGGGGAGAACGCGTTGCGCGGCACTGGCCCGGCCGCGCAGAACAAGCGCAAGACCCACTGCATTCGCGGTCACGAGCTTGCCGGCGACAACCTCACCACTCGCGCTGGGCGTCGCGAATGCCGCACCTGCACCAACGCCGCGCGCCGTGCCCGCCGCGCCGAGACGAAGGGTGCCGATGATGCTGCCGCCTGAGATGACACTGCCGATCACCCGCCAGCTGGCCTGGGACACCCTGCCGTGCGACCAGGTCGAGCGAGTGCTGGCCAGCATCGGGCTGGTCCCGCCCGGCCCCGAGGTGTCCGAAGCCGAGCACTACGCCTCCCACCAGCGCCTGGCCGCCACCGCGCCGGTCGAGCCCGTCATCGCGCGTTACGCCCCGCAGTTGGCCCGCCTGATCGTCACCGCCTCCCTGGTCGAGGGAGTGGAGACCGAGCCCGAGGTCGCCGAAGCGCTGGTCGCCCAGTATGCCGCGCTGATCGCCGCCACCACCAAAACGATCGTCGCGCACCTGATCGACGAAGGCCACTTGGGTTAGAGGAGCAACAGATGTCTGGATTCTGGGACAACAAACTCGGCAACCCCCGCCCGGCGCCCCCGGCCGCGCCGGTGCAGCAGACTCCGGCCGGTCAGCAGCTTCCGTGGTGGGCCTACCCCTCTACCCCGCACACCCCGCAGCCGCTCGCCTCGCAGGACGAGCAGAGCCATGCCCAGGTCGCCGCCAGCAAGGCCGCCTCCGCCCGGCAGAACCTGCGCTGCCCCGACTGCCACTCGGGCAACTACTTCACCGTCGCCGGCCTGGGCGGCGGCGCCCGCTGCTTCGACTGCGGCTACCCGGTGCGCCACTCCACCTCCGGTGCCTCCCTGCCCTCCCACCTGACCTCCGAGCAGCCCACCCGGGCGGCCCGGCAACTGCCGACCGAGGGCTTCCAGCCCACCAAGGTCGTCGACCGCATCGCATAACCAGGGGGCACCATGACCACCACTGTTGTCGCCGACGGCCAGATGAGCCGCTTCGCCGCCGACATCTACCGCGTCCGCTACGCCCAGGACGGCGAGACCTGGCCCGATACCGTCCGCCGCGTCGTCGACACCGTGATGCGCCCGTTGCTGCCCGACCTGGCCGACCAGGCGGCCGAGTTCATGGGAGCCCGCAAGTTCATCCCCGGCGGCCGGTACTTGTACGCCGCAGGTCGCAAGGTCAACCAGGTCAACAACTGTTTCCTGGTCCGCGCCGCCGACTCCCGGGAAGGGTGGGCGGACCTGACCCGCAAGGCGGTGCTCACCCTGGGTACCGGCGGCGGGTTGGGCGTGGTCTACTCCGACATCCGCCCGGCGGGCGCGCGGGTGAAGGGGACCGGTGGGCTGGCGACCGGGCCCATCTCCCTCATGAAGATGATCAACGACACCGGGCGGTACATCCGCGGCGGCGGGTCGCGCAGGTCGGCACTGTGGGCTGGCTTGCACTGGGATCACGACGACATCGAGGAATTCATCACCGCCAAGCAGTGGAACTCCCTGGAGAAGCAGGCCGCCTCCCAGGGCATGGGCGCCCCGCTCGACCAGACCAACATCTCGGTGATCTTGGACAACGCGTTCTTCGCCGCCTACCACAACGCCGACGACGACTCCCACGAGAAGGCCCACCGCATCTACGAGACCGCCGTGGAGCAGATGCTGCTGACCGGCGAACCGGGCTTGAGCATCGACTGCGGCGAACACGAAGGCGAGAACCTGCGCAACCCCTGCTGCGAGGTCACCTCCCACGACTCCGATGACGTTTGCAACCTCGGGTCGATCAACCTGCCGCGCATCAAGGACCTGGACGAACTGGAACGCGTCGTCGAGGTCGCCACCGCATTCCTTCTGTGCGGCACTATCTACTCGGCGCTCCCGTACCCCGAGGTCGAGGACGTGCGCGAGCGCAACCGCCGGATCGGCCTGGGGCTGATGGGCATCCACGAGTGGCTGATCCGCCGCGGCAAGCGGTACGCCCCAGACGTCGAGCTGGCCCGCTGGCTGGACGTGTATGCCGGAGTCTCGGATTCCGCCGCGATCAAGTACGCCGACCGGCTGAAGGTGTCGCGCCCGGTGGCCAAGCGCGCCATCGCCCCCACCGGGACGATCGCGATCCTGGGGGAGACCTCCTCGGGCATCGAGCCGCTGTACAGCCTGGCCTACAAGCGCCGCTACTTCGCCGACGGCCAGCCCCGCTACCAGTACGTGGTGGACGAGGCCGCGCGCCGCCTGATCGCCGCGGGCATCAACCCCGAGGACATCGAGACCGCCGTCGATCTGGCCGCCGTCCCCGAACGCCGGATCGGGATGCAGGCGTGGCTCCAGACCTGGATCGACATGGGGATCAGCAGCACCCTCAACTTGCCCGCGTTCGGCGGCCAGGCCATGGGGCCTGCTGAGTTCGGCGACATGCTCGCCAAATACCTGCCGCTGTTGCGCGGGCTGACGGTCTTCCCTGACGGTGCGCGAGGCCGACAGCCTCTGACCGCCGTCCCCTATAGCGAGGCCGTGGGCCGCGAGGGCGTGGAGTACTTCGAGGAGTCGGCCGAACGCTCCTGCTCGACCGGTGTGTGCGGCATCTGACCAGCTCGACGATTCGGGGGGATCGACATGCCTGTCAACGAACAAGCTCTCGCCTTGGCCGCGAGCATCAACAAGAAAGCCGGAGACAACGCGGTCGTGTTGGCCAGTGAGATCGTGCCGCCGCCGCGGTTCACTTCCGGAAGCCTGGCCCTGGACCTGACGCTCGGGGGAGGGTTCCCCGGCAACCAGTGGACCGAGGTCATCGGGCGAGAGTCCCACGGCAAGACCGCGATCGTGCAGAAGACGATCGCCGCCAATCAGCGCCGTGACCCTGACTTTGTCACCGTGTGGGTCGCGGCCGAGCACTTCGACTCGGAGCAGGCTCAGCGCCTGGGCATCGACCTGGACCGCGTCATCGTGGTCCCGACCCAGGACATGGAGTACGCCTACGACACCATGCTCAAGTTCGCCGAGTCCCGTTCGGTGGACGCCATCGTGCTCGACTCCTACCCCGCGCTGATCGCTGGGGAAGAGGCCAACAAGAGCATGGAGGATTTGGTCGTCGCGCTGGGCGCCCGGCTGACGGGGAAGTTTTGCCGCAAGGCGGGCCGCGCCTCCAAGCGCGCGATGAACGGCGAAGAGAAGCCCCTGCTGGGCATCATCATCAACCAATACAGGGAGAAGATCGGCGGGTTTTCACCGCACGGCCCCGCATTGACCACGCCCGGCGGAAATGCGAAGAATTATTTCTACTGGACGCGCCTGGAAGTCCGGCGTGATGAATGGATCGACGAGGCCCGTCCCGGAAAGGGCACCATTCGGGTCGGTCAGACGATCAAGGCCAAAACCATCAAGAACAAGGGCGCCAGCCCGCACCAGATCGCGACCCTGACGTACTTCTTCCGCGACGCTCCCGTGCTGGGTTTCGCCGCCGGGGATTATGACACCGTCAAAGAGATCGTCGCGATGGGCATCCTGTTCGACGTCATCACCGGCGCGGGCGGATGGTTCTCGGCCGAGGGGCACCGCTGGCACGGCAAGGAAGCCATGGCCACCGCGCTGCGCAGCGAACCCGAGCTTCAGCAGCTGCTGACCGACGCCATCCTGGCCCGCGCCGCCGCACAGTCCTTCCGGGCGGCCGGGCGCGAGGCTGCCGAAGTCGAGCACCTGGCGGCGGCCTGACATGTGGGTCTCGACCGAACACACGCTGGTGGTGCCGCGCTTCAACCTGCCGTTCCGGGTGGTCGACGCGCGGCACCCCCGCGACTGCCCTCAGCGCGGGCACCGCGCCCCCGTCTGGACCGACGACGGCGACTACGCCTGCCATGTCCAGAACGTGTTGGACATGCACGGCACCGACGACTTCTACCGCCGCGGCGAGCAGCCGCCGTTCGCCTGGTCGCAGCTGGTACGGCCCGGCAAGCACCCGGTGGCCGCGTGGTGGGACGAGCACACCTACCGCTTCTCGCTGCGCCTGCTCGATGTGGGCGACGACATCGACGAGGACAGCTACACATGAGCATCCACGACAAGATCGCCCAGTCCCACGAAATTCTGGACCGGGCCATCGCCGACATCGGAGCTGACGGCAAGAGCCTCCAGGGCATCCTGTGCCTCTACTCCGGCGGCAACGACTCCACCGTGTTGACGCACCTGATGCGCAAGCGCGCCACCCACGTGGTGCACATCAACACCGGCATCGGCGTGGAGGAGACCCGCGAGTTCGTCCGCGCGACGACCTTCAGCTACCGGCTGCCACTGATTGAGGAGCACCCCGACGACTCCTACGACGACCTGGTCCTGGGAAATGTGCACGCCAAGATGGGCAAGCATGCCGGGGAGGCCGTCTGGCGCGGCTTCCCGGGGCCCGCAGGCCACCAGTTCATGTACACCCGCCTCAAAGAGCGCGCCCTGCGCAAGGTCCGCCGCCGCTTCATCGACCAGCCCAGAAGGCAGCGCCTGATCTTCCTGGCGGGGATGCGGCTGGACGAGTCCGAGCGCCGGATGCGCAACGCGAACGAGATCGACCGCGAGGGCTCGGTGGTGTGGGTCAGCCCGATCGTGCACTGGACCGACGCCGACATGAACGCCTACCGCAAGCACTTCGCCGATGCCGGCGACCCCGTTCCCCGCAACGAGGTGTCCGACCTGCTGCACATGAGCGGGGAGTGCTTGTGCGGGAGCTTCGCCCGGCCCGGCGAGCTGGACGAGATCGACATGTGGTTCCCCGAGACAGCCGACCGCATCCGGGACCTGGAGCGCCGCGCCAAGGAGGCGGGCATCGTCGCCTGCAAGTGGGGCGAGCGCCCGCCCAAGAAGAGCGCCCCGGCCGCCGGTCGCCTGTGCAGCAGCTGCACCGTCCCCGACGAAGACCACGAGGCCGATGTCATCGCCATGTGCGCTGACCCTGCCTACACCCGCGCGCCCGAGCAGGAGGCGGCATGAACTGGCAGACGGGTGAGGAGCCAAGCAGGCAGGACGACCGCCCGTACCCGATGCTGGATCGCTACCACGATCACCGCGAGCAGTGGATGGCCGTCGAAGAGTTCCTTGACTGGGTCGAGGACGAGAAGGGCCTGAAGCTGTGTGACTGGCAGATTCCGTTGCTGGCTGAGTGGCTGGGCATCGACCTGGACCAGTTGGAGATCGAGCGCAACCAGATGTTCGCCGACTTCCAGGCGGCGTACGAGCTGACGCAGCAGCGGATCCAGCACCAGCTCCAGCAGCGGGCGGGCCAATGATCTGGGCGTGCAGGCTGACGCTGGTGCTGCTGCTGATGGTCGGGATGCTGTACCGGCCACAGGTCATCCACCTCAACATGGTCCGCGACCCGCACCCCCCGGCACCGGACTACCCGGTGCACACAGTGCCTCCCGCCGACCCCGCATACACCAGCGACACGGGGGAGGCGTGGTGAAGACCCCGCAGCAGAAAGCCTCGCTGCGGCAGGAGAAGGCGGGTGCGGCCCTGCACGGCGGGCGTCGCACCCCCGGCTCGGGGAACGGCTGGGCGGTCAAGAACGACGTCCGCACCGCCAAGTGGTCGATCGAGTACAAGACCACCGCCAAGAAGTCGTACACGCTCAAGCTCGACGAGCTGCTGCTGGCCGAACGCCACGCGCTGCTGGACGGCCGCGAGATGGCGTTCGGCATCCAGATGGGCCACCGCAGCTGGGTGGTCCTGGACGAGAACACCTTCCACCAGTTCACCAATCACGATCGGGGGAACTGAAATCATGGTCATGCACCTTCGGATCAACGCACCCCAATGGGTCGGCGACCGCGACGACAACACCCGCACCGCCAAGTGCGTCTCGTTCGCCGTCAGCCGCTACTACGACCCCTGGTTCGACACCGGCGAAGCCGACGAGGCGATCAGGATCTGCAACGGCGACGACGACGGCGCCGTGTGCCCGCTGCGCACCGAATGCCTGCTGTTCGCCCTGGTGAACAACGAGTCCAACGGCGTGTGGGGCGGGATGCATGAGCGCGACAGAAAGTACCTGCGGGCCCACTACAAGCGCGACAACTGGCGATGGTTCCCTCCCGGGCAGCTCACTCCGTTGCCGGTCATCCCCGAGGTGATCGTGGACGACGAGCTGTGGCTGGAGGCGGCGTGAGTCTCCAGGACCGTGCCGAAGCGCTGAGTACCGCTCGCCAGCACGTCACCGCCGCGGCTACTAACGCGCGCGGTTACACCGACGGGGCCCCGTTCAAGGCACGGATGGACGCCATCGAGCAGTTCGCGCGGTTCCTGATGGGGGACCCGGTGAGCTGCGAGGCGTGCGGCAAGGAGGCGTTCGGTGCCCCGGAGTAAGCCGACCGGCGGCCACGTGAAGCTGACCGGCCGTCTCAAAGATCTCGCCGAGATCCGCAAGAAGCCGACCGTGCTGCTGGGGGATGTGCAGGCGCACCTGCTGAAGAAGGCCGACGCTCCCTCTGACCGGCGTAGCGACTGCCTGCATCCATCGGAGATGAGCCACGACGACTGGTGCCCGCGCCGGTCCTACTTCACGATCACCGGAGCGCCGGCCACCGAGGACGGCAAACCCGCCTTCTCCTTCGTCCGGGAGAACATCTTCGAGCAGGGCCACGACATCCACGCCCGCTGGCAGGGCTGGCTCCGCGACATGGGCGTGCTGTGGGGCAAGTGGCACTGCGACGGGTGTGGCGTGCACTACCTCGGACTGGAGGCCGACTTCCCACATGACGGCTGTGACTACGTCGGCTCGAAGGTCGGTGGACACACCAACATCGTCTACCGGGAGGTGCCGTTGGAGGTCGGGCTGATCGCCGGTCACGCCGACGGGGCCGTGCCTGACAAGGGCGCCCTGATCGAGATCAAGAGCATCGGGCTGGGGACGGTGCGGTTCGAGAACCCCGAGCTGCTGGCCCGCTACGAGATCGTCGCCGGGGGGCGCAAGCTGGTCGACTTCGACGGGCTGTGGAAGGAGTTGCGCACCCCGTTCCCCAGCCACCTGCGCCAGGCCAACCTCTACCTGTGGCTCGCGGCGCAGATGGGCCTGCCCTTCACGCAGATGATCTTCATCTACGAAAGCAAGATGAACCAGCAGGTCAAAGAATTCGTGGTGAAAGCCTCGCCGCGGATCGTGGAACGCAAGCTAGAGCTGGCGGGCGAGGTCGAGCGCGCCGTGGAACGCAAGGTGCCACCTGCCCGCCCGCGTGATGTGTCTCCAGACAGTGGCATCTGCAAGGGCTGCCCGTTCAACGCCGTGTGCTGGGGCCACCCGGCCGCCGCCGCTCTGACCGCTCCGATCGACGCCGAGGACGTGCCCGATGCCGCCTAACCTGCGTCTGCGCCGTGCCTCGCGCCGCGCGGCCAACGCCGCCATGGGCCAGGGCATGTGGTTGCCCGCCCGGCCCGGCGACGAGATGCCCGACCTACCCCACGACGTTACCGAGTTGGACGACAGTGCCTTGATGACGCTGTTCGGCCAGTACACCCAGTGGCTGGAGTTCGTCGGCGTCCAGCTGGCCGCCGCCGAGATCGACGAGGCAGCCGCCCGCGACGCCCTGGAGCGGTACAAGTCCATCGGGCTGCTGAACCACAGCGAGGGCAGCAAGACGGTGACGGCGGCCAAGGCCAAGGCGTTGAGCAGCCCCGAGTACGAGGAGCTGTCGGACAAGTACAACGAGGCCCACGCCTACCGGAAGATCATCACTGCGATGTACGAGTCCACCGAGCACAAGCAGAGGTTCGTCTCCCGGGAGCTGTCTCGGCGGATCGGCCGCGCCGACACCGACCGGCGAGAAGGAAGGTGGGCTGCATGACCGGCCATCAGGATGGCCATCGCGATGGTGGGGACGGCATCGTGCTGCCAGACCAGGTGTTCAAGGAGATCGGACGGATGCTGGTCGGTCGGCGGGTGTGGGTGCGTGACGGGCTGTTGCACACCCATGACCCCGACCAGTGCTGGGAGCACACCTGCTGCCTGCACCATCCGTCCGACCACCACATGCGCGACTGTCGCTGCGGTTTCGAGCTGACCGCGGCTGGCTGGCTGAGCGGATCTGCCCGCACGGCACCGGCCATCCCGACCCCGACGACCTGGCGTGGCGGATGCTGCGCGACGGGTCCGAGGAAGGGTGGGCGTGGGGTGTGCATGGCTGCGACGGCTGCTGCCGCCCGCCCGAGCAGACGCAGGAGGCAGCGTGAGAATGCTGGGGCGGACGATGTGGCGGTGGGCGACGCCGACGTATGCCTACTGCGTGGACCGGCGCACCGCCAAGCGCCGCGACTTGCACGCCGCGATGCGACTGGAGCGGGCGGCCGAGCACGGGAGCCGACGATGACGCGCAACGGGATGCGACGCTGCGCCAAGTGCGAACGCAACCGGCAGGCCAAGTTCTATTCGGGGCCGCGAGCACGGGTGTGCGCGTCCTGCCGGAAGAAGGCACGGTCGGCGGGACGGCATGAGCGCCGCGTCCAGCTCACCTACGGGCTGGGTCCGGGGGAGTACGAGGCGTTGCTGGCCGCCCAGGGCGGGCGGTGCGCGATCTGCAAGGGCACCCGCCGCCAACGCCTGAGCGTGGACCACGATCACAAGACCGGCGTGGTCCGCGGCCTTTTGTGCAGGCTCTGTAACGGCAGGCTGTTGACGGCTGCCCGCGACAGCGCCGAGATCCTGCGGGCAGCGGCCGACTACCTGGACAACCCGCCCGCCCTGATCCACATCGGCCAGCGAATAGCTCCCGACCATATGAAGAAGGCCAGTTAACAAATTCCATGTGCTTTCCCCCACTCTTGAAGAAAAGGCAAGGGTTTCGGGGGAAGCACATGGAATCTGGGACGGTCGAGGAGAACAAGGTCAGCAGCGTTGACGCTTTGCTTCGCGTGAAGGCATCCAGCAACTCCAACAAACTGGCCGCGGCCATCTCCAACGGCATCTACGACGGAAAGAGCGTGGCGCTTCGGTGCGTGGGCGCGGGTGCGGTCAACCAGGCCATGAAGGCGATTGCGATCTCCCGAGGGTTCGTCGCACCCAGAGGCATCGACCTTGTCTGCTGTCCGGGATTCTGCACGGTCGACATGCCTGACGGGCAGGTCACCGCACTCATGATCAAGATCCTTGTGACGTGAGGAGCCAGTCGTGCCAGCTATGATGAACGCCACCCCCGCCGCCGGAACCCCACCGGCGCAGAATCTGGCCGCCAGCGAAAAGACCACTCTGGGGCAGGGTGCCCGCCTGGGCGACTTCTCCCAAGGCATCAGCGGGGCCGCCGGAAACACACAAACCTCGCCCTCCCCGTCGCAAAAGGCGTTCTAACATTTGCCTGGCACCTGTTCCTATCATGGAAAGTGAAACAGCGGCGCCACAAAACGGGACCCCTTCCGGCGAACTTCTCCGGCCGCAGACAGTACCTATCGGGGGAGTTCCCGTGGCAGACAAGACCACCACCTCGTTCCCGCGCATGGGCGACCAGGCCCACCGCTGGAATGTCGCGCCGCGCACGCCGGACCGCTCCATCACCGTGCCCAAGAAGCACGGCAAGGGCTCGTTCATGGAGGCCGCGACCGCCAAGCACCGCAAGAGCGTGCACGAGCGCCACGGTGCCAGCTTCGCCCCGCAGATGACCATGCACTACAGCAACGCTCCCGAGGCGTCGGCGAACCTGCGCAACACCAAGCTCATGCCCAGTGCGGTCGGCGCCCGTGACTTCTACACCCGCCGCGCCTACGGCCAGGGAATGTGATCGCGTGCTCCCGCTGATCCTGGCCGCCGCCCGCGTCGCCGGACCCATGGTCGCCCGCGCCGCCGCCTCCACCGCCGCCCGCGGCGCAGCCGGTCAGGCAGCGGGCCAGGCCGGTCGCTCGATGGCCTTCAACGCCGGCATCAACGCCGCCTCCTCCATGGTCGGCGGCGGTAAGCCCGACAACAGCTCCGGCGGCGATGGCCAGCAGCAGAGCGAAGGCATCGACCTGGCCGCCGCAGCTCAGAACGCCTCCGAGGCCACGCGCCCCCACTGAGGGGTCGTAAAGATCTCGCCGACCTCGCGCCAAGGGTGAACGAGTAGCAACTACTGCCGTGTTCGCCCGGCCCAGCCCGAAGGGAACCCCACCTGCATGCCCGCACCCGGCTCCAACTGGCAACTCCTGCCCCCCTTCGGGCAGGGGGTGCCCGGTGCGCCGGTGCAGCAGGGAGGCGGCGGAACCCCGTCGTTCCGTAACTGGCTGGACGAATCCCGTTCCCGGCAGACCCCAAGGATCGGGCAGGCCGAATATCCCGACGGGTACCTGGGCACGATCGTGACCCGCCGCGGGGACCGGGTGTTGTCCAGCGTGCAGGACCGCGTGAGCGCCGCCAACACCCAGCGCGGCGTTCACAAGGGCGAGATCATCGACCCGGCCGACTACAAGTGGCCTGCCGACTTCAACCCCGCCACCGGCCTGGAGTACCAGGCGCGCGGCCTGAAGTGGACCGCCCGCGGCAACGAGCCGGTGCACCTGGCTCACATGGGCAAGGTCAACGCTCCCTCGCCCGAGCAGGCGATGGCGATGCAGCGCCGCTACGGCTACGTGCCCTCGATGCGGCACGACGGCATCGATCCCATCCGCGCCGACCGGATGCGACGTTTCCTACCGAGCTGGAGATGACCATGCGTTCTCCTCACCTGCTGCGCTGCGAACCCGCCACCCAGCCCAACCCGCTGGAGCTGGAGCTGCGCCGCCTGGTTTACGGCCGCGGCCTGTCACGCGCCGCCGCAGGTCTGGTGATTCCGATGGTGTGGACCTTCGACGTGATCCTGGCGGCCATGTACTTCTCGGGAACGGCAGGCTGAGATGGCCAGCCGCACGGTGATCCGGCCGCCCCGCCCGGCCGACCAGCTCGGCCGCCGCCCGATCGCCACCTCCGGCGCACCCGGGCCTACCCCGCGCGACCCCGACACCGTCTACGCCCCCAAACCGTGGGCCAGCAACGAGGAGCGCCTGGTCGACGACGCCCTCGCCACCTGGACCCTCCCGGCACAGATGCTCCGCGACATCCGCCCCCTGTACCCGCAGAAGCTGTTCCGCCCGCGTTTCGGCTACGAGAACCGCGCACTCGGCATCGACGACATCGCACGCGTGGACGAGCTGTACCAGCGCGTGGACTTCTCGGGGCGACGCTCGGGCTACCAGGGCACTTCGTTTCCGGCGCTGGGGATTTTCTGACCCATTTACCGGAGCTTGATCAAAAGCATCAGACCCTGAAACAGGAGGCGATCATGGCGATAGGTGAAGGCAAGAGCCACAAGCGGCCGATGGCGGCAGGTGACCGGCGACGCGCCGGACACTCGGGCCGCGTGGTGCGCACCGTCGAAAGCTTCGACGGTGACCGCCGCGAGAAGCTCGGCGTGACCGCCGACATCCTCAACAAGGTCTTCGCCACCGGCGCCAAGGGAGCCAGCAAGGGCAAGACCAAGGTCTCCAAGGGCGCCGGGGGCGCTTCGGGAGCCAAGGGCAAGGGCAGCCGAGCCGGGAAGAAGGACTGAGCCATGGCCTACCCCGAGTGCCGCAGCATGAACGCCGACCTGTGGGCGGGCGCGACCGACGGCCGCTACAAGAAGGTCATCCGCGACCGCGGCGGTTTCCCCGAACCCCTCACGCCGGTCATGCGCCAGGACCTGTACCCCACCTGGTACGGCATCGTCGAAGCGCCGAAGAAGGTCGGCGTCTGCGGCAAGGAGTTCGAGACGCCCGGCTACATGCCGTCCTGGCCGTACAAGCCGCCCATGCCTTACCAGGGCTGAACCGATGGCCTTGTTTCCTGTCTACGTCGTTGACGACGAGGGCAACCGCAAACCCATGGAATGTCCCGACTGGGTGCGCCGCCTTCACACCCAGCAGAAGGCCGACGAAGCCTTCGACAGCTTTCTGCGGGAACAGATGCGCGCACGCTACGCCGCGGAGCTGGCCGCCGACGGCATCGTGCCCCTCACTGATGAAGAATTCGACGCCCGCTACCCGAACCCTGTGAGGACTAAGCCATGAGCATCAGCGGCGACAGCCACAACGGCCACCTCATCGACCACGAGGGGAAGCGAACGTCCCTGTCGGTGCAGGACTGGGTTGATCAGCAAAAGAAGTTCGCAGAGCTTGAACACTTCTTCTACAAGAAGTGCGTGGAGGAACTGGGCAAGAGCTTCAATTCCCAGCCCTGACGGCCTGAGCCTCCACCTGCCACTACCCCCCGACTCGAACGCGCCACCAGGCAGTGCCCCAACACCGGGCACGAACCACCATCGGGGGAATCGTGAGCGACACCATTCGGCTCCTGGAATGCCGCATCTGCAACACCGTTGAGGAGCTGCCCGCCTACGGCGGCCCCACCCAGTACGACGACACCCTCGAATACGCTGCCGCGCGTCACCGCCACCCCGAGGGCGAGAACGGCCAGCTGTACGTCGGCATCCCCGCCGCCGCGTGGCGGCAGCCATCCGAGCGCACCAAGATCCTGGAGCTGCTGCGCGACAAGTCCGGCAAGGGCTTGGGCGATGACTTCTACAACGTCTCCAACACGCTGCGCGAAGACGCCCTGGCATGCTTCACCGCCCACCGCCGTCCCACTTTGTGCATCGACTACCGCGACGACTCCAAGCGCCTGCTCCCCGACACCGCCGCCCTGCGCAAGGAAGCCGGGCTCGCCAAACCCAAGGACCTCCCCGCCACCCGCTTTTTGTGCGACTTCTGCCCCGTGCAGAGCACTGTCAGCACCGCCCGCGACAAGGCGGCCTGACGAGTCCTTGTCACCGATTGAGGGAGCCCGAATTGGTAATTTCTGCGAGCCTGGCTGCTGCGGCTGTGTTGACCTTCAGTCCCGCCGCGCCATACAGACCCGCCGAACAGGGCGTGCGTCCGCATTCTGAACAGGCCGTCACTATGCGCGTGGCGGCCGAGAAAAACCGCAAGAACCGCATCAGCTACAACCGCACCAAGGCCACACGAATGAACCGTGTGGCCTTTGCTTATTCCCGCTGGCAGCAATCAGCCGAAATCGCCGTGCGCTACGCCTTGGCCCAACGCGGCAAGCCGTACGCGTGGGGAGCAACCGGACCGCGCGCCTACGACTGCTCGGGTCTGGTCCAGCGCGCTTGGCGCGTGGCCGGCGTCACCATGCCGCGCGTCACCTACGACCAGTACCGCCGCATTCCCCGCAAGGTGTCGCGCCGCAACCTGGCACCCGGTGACCTGGTGTTCTTCCACGGCCGTGGCCACGTGGGCATGTACATCGGCCGTTCCCGCTACGTGCACTCGCCCAAGACCGGCGACCACGTCCGCGTCGTGGTACTACGCGCCCGCCGCGATTTCGCCGGGGCCGTGCGCCCAGCCTGGCCGCTGTGGCTGACCGACGCCGTCAGGCTCCGCCGCCGCTAAAGACCGATATGGCACCCCCGGGGGTTGAGGTCTATGCGGACTCACCTTTAACAAGGAAAGAGCACAGTCCCCCAGGGGTGCCTTCTTGAAAGACTACTACGTCCCGTAGATCAATGAGCGCCCCGGCTCGCACTAACAACGGCGAAAGCGCCGCGCTCACAATTGATCTATGGACCAGTCCGTATATCTGGCGCGTGCCGCAGATCCTGCCATCGCCGTGACCGACGGAGCGTCGGGCTACTTCTCCGCGCCCGCCGACACGCTCGACCCCGCCTTGTTCTACGACCGGGTCGGCGGCGACGAGCTGCCGCGCATCAAATCCGGGGTCCGCTCGCAGATCATCTCGACGCTCATGGACTACTGGCGCGTCCATTACAGCCAGCCCGACAAGTGGGCCACGCTGTGGATCGCCGGGTCCGGGGTCACCTACCAATGGGCGGGACCACGCGCCGCCGGTGACGCCCCCGGCGACCTGGACGTGCTGATCGGCGTTGACTGGCCGTGCTTCTTCGAGCACAACCCCGACTATCAGGGCGTGGGCGCGCAGCTCACGGCCGCCGAGATGACCGAGCGCCTCAAGGCCGAGGTGTGGCCCTACACCGCCGACCAGCGCTTCGGCGAACGCCACTACGAGGTCACCTACTTCGTCAACCCCACCGGCAGCGACATCCGCGACATCAACGCCTACGCCGCCTACAACCTCACCAGCGACTCCTGGACGATCACCCCGCCCGCCCTGCCGTCCAATCCGCGCTCGATGTACCCGGCCGAGTGGGCGAACCAGATCCTGCGCGAGGCCGAGACCGCCCGCGAACTGATCGACCGCTACCGCGCCTCGGCGCGCGAGGTCAACGCGCTGCCCGAACGCTCGCCCGGGTGGGTCAACGCCTCTTCCCGTCTGCGCGTGGTCGTTGCCCAGGCCCAAGCCATGTTCGACGACGTTCACGGCGGCCGACGCGCCGCGTTCGCCCAGGGCGGCAAGGGCTACTTCGACTGGGCCAACTACCGGTGGCAGGCGCACAAAGAGTCGGGCGTGGTGTCCGCGTTGCGCGAGCTGGCCGCCCAGAACAAGGCCGCCACCACCTCCGTGCAGCAAGACCGCTACGGAGCCCAACTGTCGTCGGTGGACCAGCTGGTGACGCGCGCCGCCCTGTGGAGCCGAAGGGGACCGGCATGATCCGCTTCGCCCTCACCCTGGAAGGGGTGCTGCGCGCCGAAGGTGGCGAGAAGGTCATCGGTCACGGCGCGGCCCTGTTCGCCGGGCTGCAAGTCGAGGCGTGCGTGGCCGTCATCAGCGCTGTCTACCCCGAGCACGAGGCCGCCCGCTGGCTGCACGTGGAGAACTTCCGCGGCCACACCCACCTGATGTGCCGCATCGCCACCGACCCCGCCCCGAGCCCGGCCTGCTACGTGCGCCAAGTCCAGCGCCTGCGCCACACCGGCTGCCCGATCGACGTACTGGTGACCGCCGACCCCGGGGCCGCAGCGCTCGCTCTGTCCAAGGGGATCACGACCGTCACCTTCTGTGAACCCGCCTACACGGTGCCCGAGCACCGCCCCGACTACGACGGCACGGTCCGGCCGTGGTCAGCGCTGACCGCCGAGCTGCACCGGCAGCGCGAGCTGAAGGCAGGCGACCGCCGCCTGTCCGACGACCCCCACTGACGGGAGACCACCGTGATCAACCTCGACATGATCAACAATCTGGCAGGCGACACCACCCGAGGCGGAGGCGCCCTGTCGTGGGGCGCCAACAAGCTCCAGAAGGTCGGCGAACGCAACATCAAGAACCAGCGCGCCAACCGCGCCGCCGAGGTCGCCGCCTTCAAGGACCGCCGCCGCCAAGCCGACCGCGCGTTCGATGAGAACACCCGCTGGCAGTCCTCGCCCGAGGGCAAGCAGTACATGCAGGACGTGCTGATCCGCCAGCAGGCACGCCAAGCCGAAGCGCGTCAGAACACCGGTGCCGGCAACGGCACCGCCAACCGCAACGGCGCCGCCCAGCCCGCCGGACGCAAGGGCATGGCCTGGCCGCAGGGACAGGCCACCGGCACCAGCACAGGCTCGGGCAACAGTTCGAGCAGCATGCGGAGCGCCCCCACCGAGACCGACCGCGCCCAGGCCGCCGAGCAGATGGTCAACCGACGCATCGGCGCGATGGAACGCATCGAGTCCCAGCAGGCAGCCTCCCGCAACGTCCAGGCCGAGATGACCGCCCGCTCCCGCGCCTACGGCGACCAGATGCGCGCCGACATCGCCGCACGCCGCGAAGCCGGAGCCTACGGCAACGCCATGTCGGGCATCGGCCGTGGCAGATCATCCACTGGCACCCCTGTGAGCGGCGGCATCCCCAGCGGGGACCCCCAAGTCGTCAACCGCGTCCAGGCGCAGTGGGCCAATGCCGCCGCCCGCCGCGAGCAGGTCCAGCAATCCACCGGCGGTAACGGCAACGCGCTACGCGCCGCCTCGACCGGCGACACCGACGCCCGCGCCCGTCTGCGTAACCAGATCCTCGGGGGCTGACCATGCGCTTGTACTTCACCGGCGGGGAAGTCCCCGGCTGGCGCAAACTGCTGCACAGCCGGGGCGCCCACGACATCGAGCTGTCCTACCACGGAATGCGCCGCCGCCGCGTCACCCCGGCCCGCATCAACGAACACCACCCCACCGACCTACCCGACGGCGCCACCGAGTCGGTGCTGCTCAACAGCGGCGGCTTCTCCTTCAACAAGAACGAAGAGGACTACTCGCGCGAACAGCTGCTGGAGATCGCCGCCGACTACGTCACCTACGTGTCCGACAACCTCGACGACCTCGACCTGTTCATCGAGTTCGACGCCGCCCGCCTGGGCCCCGACTGGATCAATGCCCAACGCCGCCAGGTCTGGGACCACATCGCGCCCGACAAGCTGGTGGTGGTGTGGAGAGCCGAAGACGGCTTGGGCGAACTCCAGCGCCTGTGCGACACCTACTCCAACGTCGCCATCACCCAGACCGCCTTGACCTCCGAGCAGGGCGCGATGGACATCACCCCGCACCTGCCGCGCATCGTCGACACCACCGGCGTCCGGCTTCACGGATCGGGCATCACCCGCCCCGAGGTGATCGAACGAGTTCCCTTCGCCTCGGTGTCCTCGACCTCGTGGCTGAGCCCGTCCCACTACGGCGACACCATCATCTGGGCCAACGGGCAGCTCAAGCGCTACCCCAAGAAGTACAAGGACCGCTCCCGCACCCGGCACCGGCAGATCTTCATCGACGCCGGACTCGACGCCGAGGCGATCTGCGCCGACGACTCCACCGAAGTCCTGAAACTGTCCATCTGGTCGTGGCTGGCCTGGCGAGACCACCTCAACGCCGGGCAAGGAGTTACTCGACCATGGAATGAGGGTTCCGCGCTGAACACGGAAAACACCCCCCAGGCAGTTGATACTCCGCCCGACCAGATGCGGAACTCCCAGTTGCCACTCGTGGGGGACTTTCCCGCCCCACCGGCCGCCCATCCGATCGCCCGCCGCCCGGCCCCGCGCAACCGCGAACGCCGGATGCTGCCGGTCGCCGCGATCGAGCACGTCACCGACACCGCCGTAGACGTCGACGGCAACACCACCTCCCACACCCGCACCGAACTGCGCAGTGTGGGGGAGTCCCTGCGCGCCTGCGACTCCTGTTTTCTGGCCGCCCGCGGTTGCCCCGGGTTCGAGCCCGGCGCCGCATGCGTGTACGAGTTCCCCGCCCAGATCCGCGAAGCCCGCCAAGAGCTGGCCGCCGCCTACACGCTGCTGGAAATGCAGCTCCAACGCATCGCGATCGGCAAGATGGCCGAAGACCTGGCCGGAGGCTACCCCGACGCCAACCTGTCAGCGGAGATGGACCGCTACATGCGCATGGCCAAGGCAGTGCGCGAACGCGAGCAGACCGGCGTCTCCCTGAAGATCGAGGCCCACGGCGACGCCCCCGCCGCCGGGATCTTCTCCCGCATCTTCTCCCCAGCCGCCGCCCAGCAAGCGGGCCAGCTGGAACGGCCCCGTGCCACCGATGACGTCCTGCACCAGGTCCTCCAAGGAGAGACCGCCGTCTGATCCGTGGAGTAACTCCACGCCGCTTCGACCGAGAGGGAAACCATGATCACCGATATCGGCCGCGTCATCGCCGCGGTCCTGGCCGTCGCCACCCTGGGCGGCGGCCTGTTCGTCAGCCGCTCAGCCAGGGTCTTCAACGACGGACTCAACGCCTGGTGGGACCTGGCCGCCATCGTGCTGACCCTGCTGGTGCTGGCCGCCCTGCTCACCCGTGCCGTCACCGGCACCGCCCGCGGCTGCGCCCTGTTGCTGGGCGGTGCCTACATGGGCGGGCTGACCATCGCCCACCCGCTGGCCACCGGCGCCTACGGCATCGGATTCTTCGGCCTCACCCTGGTCTTCGCCGCCTGCGCCGGGCTGGGCATAGCGTCCTGGCGCATCCTGGACCGGGGAGCCCGCCATGCATAACGCCGAGATCGCTGCGACTATCTCCACCATCATCATCACCGTGCTGGGCTGGCTCCTGGACCGCTACTTCCCGTCCAGCAAGCCCTGAAATCGACAACGCCCCCGAAGAACCGGTGTCTTCGGGGGCGAGATCCATCCCAGGGGACTACGACTCACCCTTGCGCAGTTGAGTCAACCGAACGTGCGACACACCGAGCTTGCGTCCCAGCGGACGCAACGCCACCTTTCCCTGCGCTTCCTGCAAGAACTGGACCACACGCTGCTTGCTCTCCGCGCGGGCCTCGATCGCCGCGCGCCAGTCACCCCACGCCGCCGCGGCGGCATCGGACAGCGCCGACTCGTCCTTCAGCAACTCCAGCGCGTCATCGGCACTCAGCTTTGCGGCCTTCAGCCAGTCCAGCTGCGTGCCCTTGACCCGGTCGCGCATGTCGAACAGCGTCTGGTGGACCGCCCCCAGCCGCCCGGCCAGCGCATGCACCACCAGTACATCCTGCCCCAGCTTCAGCAGAGCCGAAAAACGAGCGAGCGCCTGGTCTTCGGCCTCCCCGGCGGCCTTGTATTCTCGCCACGCGGTGATGATCTTGGCTTCCAGCGCCGTGATGTCGGCCTCAGTTTCGGCGGTGTTGTTCATGTCCCCCATATCTTTCAGGATCTCACGCCTGCCCGGACGGCTCGCCCGCACCCAGCTCCTCCAGCCGGAACTCGGGCAGGTCACCCCACTTCTCGCGGGCCTCCTCCAACGTCAGCAGCGACCCTTGCTCGCAGGTGGAGACTCTGCCCGGTGCGTAGTAGCCGTTCCCGTAGGACATGGCTGTCGGGTCCTCGGCGACGATCTTCGCTTCGACCAGCCCCGCCAGCTCGCCTGTCCCCTTGCCGGGCTCGTCGCCCGGCTTCTGGAACCGCACATGCCTGGTGATCCGCACCACCAGGTAGTTCTCGTAGACCAGTCCCGGATCGTTCTTCTTACAGTCGAGCACCATGACCGTCCCCACCGGGAAGGTCTCGGCGAACCGCGTCTCGCTCATCCTCTTGGTCGGCATCAGGGCCGCTCCTACTCGTAAGTGTGGGTCTTCCAGACCCGCTCGAACATCTCCGCCGGCAGCCGGTCATCGGGGCCGAGGCCGCGGGCGGACAGCTGCACGTCCGCGTCGGCCTCGTACCAGGTAGTGGCGAGCCCGTGATACTTCTCGACCACCACCCTGCGGCCGACGACTGTCGCGCGGCGGACCAGCACGAAGTTCGTGCTGACCCCCACACGCAGCAGGTCACCCCGGCGCAGCTTCCACGCCTTGGTGTGGATCACGCCGCCACCTCCTTCTCGGCGGTGTTGTCGGCGTGGCGCTTCTCCGCCCACGCCACCACCAGGTTGTGGACGTCCTCGACCCACCGGATATTGGCCACTGGGATCTCAGCGACCAGCTCACCGCGCTTGCGGTAGAACCCGTCAGGGCCCGCGTCGGCGTACACCTTGATCGGCTCGGCGGCCTCGATCACCGTCGGCGGGGCGTACCACTGGCCGTACTCGGGCATCTTCCACGCCGCCTCGAACCGCTCGTCACCGACCTGCACGTCCCACCACTGCAACTCGCTGCCCTGCCGCCCCTCGATCTTGATGGGGAGCGCCTTCTTGGGTCGCTTGGCCGAGGTGTGCTTGGGCAGCGGCTCCCCTTTCAGCAGCACGGCGAACTCGGCCGGATACCTCCGCTCGGCCTCTTCGCGGGACAGCTTCCCGGTGATCTTGTCGAAGGGCACGGTGTCGGTGCGGGGGTGACGGGTTGCTGCCCGTACCGCATCGACCGTGACGATCTCCCGCTCGCGGAAGGAGCCCAGATAGCTGGCCGAGATGATGGTCACCGACTTCTGGCTGACCCTGGTGACCTCATATGCCTTCTTGCCGTAGACGGCGAAGTCGCCCTTGGCGAAGTCCTCCTTGCGCCACACCTTCTTCCCCGAGGCCGCGATCAGGTCCTCCCAATAGCCGATCTCCTCCACCAGTTCGACGGTTTCGGCGATCAGCTCAGCCCGGAAGCCGTCGGAGATCCCCACCCAGATCTCGAACAGCGTCAGCTTCTTCGGCTCGGCGCCGTACTGCGGCACCTGCATCTCAACGAACGTGCCGGTCCGCTTGGCGGGGATGCCCCGGTCGCTGCACTCGGCGAGCCTGGCTTCCAAGTCCTTCTCCGACAGGAACTCGGTTTTGCCTTCCATGCGCCGCTCGATGTCGCGCAACCGCTTCTCCTTGCGCTGGATGCGCCGCAGCGTGGTGCCGTGCGCCTCGCGCCGCCCCTGGAAGTCGCGAGCGGCCTCCGCTCGCCCCATCAGCTCCCCGGCCTGATGCCACAGGTCCCACGCCTTGCCTTCGCGCTTCCACAGCCGCTCCAGCAGGTTCTTGTGCCGGTTGTAGCTGTAGTGGTCCACCAGCAGAGGTGTGCCGTTGAGCATGTCGTAGGTCTGCTTGTTGCGAGCCCGGATGTCCTCGGAGATGGTCGCGGCGTTCGCCGAGCGGTCCTCCAGTCGGTCGGCGCGGTAGCTGGCGTGCTCGTATTTGCGAGCCTCCAGCTCGGCGAACCCGTACGCCGGGGTGACGTTGTCGATGACCAGTTCGGCGACCTCGAACCCGGCCTCCTCCAGCTGCTGCTTGGCCCGATTCAACTTCCACCGGTCGGCGCTGGAACGCTGGCTGTGCGGCAGGTACCAGTACGGGTCACCCAGCTCCTCATCAATCGGCAGCCATTCGCTCCCGGAGAAGTTCAGCGGGGACAGGATCTTCCCGGCCCCGTCGCCGCGGACCGTCCCGTACACCAGCGTGCCGTGCTGACGGGTGTGCTTGATCGTGATTGTCATGTATCTCCCCCGAGAATGCAGAAGACGCCCCCGGGAACGATCTCCCGGGGGCCTCGTGTGTTTGGTCTGTGAGTTGCTATCTAGAGTCACCGGCAGGCGGACGGAAGCCAGTCCGCCCGGTCCCATAGCAGCGGTAGCCGGTTCGCGCCGTTGACGTAGTACCGGGGGAGCGCCCCGGTCTGCGCCCACTCATCGCGCATATATCGCGGCGGCGGAACCTCGTCGCAGCGTCCGCCGCCCTCCCAACGCACCGTCCACCAGATCGCATACGTCTCGCGGTCATCCTGTGCGGGCTTGGCGCCGGGTTCCAGGGGGCGCTTGCGGTACCTCAGAAGCGCGTGGTTCACCGCTCGCCGAACGTCCTCGTCACTGCCGTCCCAGCGCAACCGCTCGTAGAACAAATCGGGCTCAACAGAGAATTTGCGGGAGTGGTACTTCCTTCCCAGCGCACTGCGTCCCATCAGCCCCCCATGCAGCAAAAAAGGCGGCACAGTGGCCGCCCTGTTTTAATCCGTCCGCTGATCTCGTCTACGACTGCATCTCGGTGAGTTCCGGCTCGTACTTGGCGACGAACTCCGCCAGCTTCAGATACAGCTCGTAGACATCACCCAGATCCAGCTCCACACCCAAGCGCTGGTGGGTTATGTGCACGCCCACCGCGTCCAGCCCAAGGGCCTGGGCCACCAGCAGCAGGCCAGGCCGCTCGGGCAGTTCGACGAGCGTCACGTCGGAGCGCCGCTCCCTGTCTTCGGGAGCCCCCGACAGAGACAGCGGTGCGATCTTGTTCTTCACAGCAGGCATCCCTACCTCTTTCTTGTTGGTTTTTCATGCGGCCAACGCCCAGGCGGCGCGCTTGCCCGCCCACTGTCCGACCGGGACCGGGACCGCGTTGCCGGCCAAGGTCCCGCCCATGTCCCGCACCTTCTTGGCCTTGTCGGCGGGCGACACCTTGTCCCAGAACTTCCAGTCCGGGGAGAACCCCTGGAGCGCGGCCTTCTCTGCGGTGCCCAGCATCCGCAAGCGGCACCCGTCCACCGTGGCATCGGGGCCGGGCGCGATCAACATGTGGTGATTACCAGCCGCGGTCACCGTCGCCAGTGGACCGTCCAAGCTCTCGACCGTCTTGTTCTTGCGGCAGATCACGACGAACGGCTTGCCGTCGAACTTCTCCAACCCGATCGCGATCTTGCGCTTGGTCTCGTCGGCGTACGCAGTGAAGGTGTTCTTGTACCGCCCCTGCCACACGTAACGCATCGGCAGCGTCCAGTCGATGTGCGGGGCCGCGGACTGCACGACCGGCTCCACCCGCCGCCCACACCCCGGATGCGGACACACGTAGCAGTACGCGCCGCGCCCGCCGTGGTCGTACTCACCGATCGGCCACCCGGCCACCATGATCCGCTTCTTCGATGGCTTCCACTGCCGGGTGCCCAGCACCTTCCCGTGCAGCTGGCACCGGGCCTCGGGCCAGATGTCCAAGTCGAACTTGATCCCCGGCTGGGCGAAGAAGAACAGCATCCGCTCCCGCGACTGCGCGACCGGCCGCTGCCCGAACGGCGCCACGTGCATCGCGTTCAGCGCCACGAAGTGCGGCTCGTACCCCAGCTGCGCGAAGTCGTCGATCCACTGATCGATGCCCTTCCAGCGGGCGAAACCGAGCACGTTCTCGCCGGTCACGATCTCGGGCCGGTGGATACGGGCGTAGTCGACCAGCGCCTGGGCGGTGATGCGCGTCTCCTCCCACGGCTCATCGTCCTGGGATCGGGTGGAATTGCCTCCCGCCGGGGCGGCTTCGGTGCAGATCGGCGACCCGACCCCGATCTGCACCGACGGCAGCGCTCGCATGTCCAGCTCGGCCACGTCCCCCACCTGCGTGGTGATGTGCGGCCGGTTCAGCTCGATCGTGGCGATGGCGCCGTCCAGGTGGTTGCCCGCCCACACCGGATCGTGCCCGGCGGCCTCGAACCCGCTCACATCGCCCCCGCCACCGGCCATGAAGTGCAGGGTTTTCGCCAACGCTGTCTCCTTTCAGGCACGAAAAAACCCCGCACCACCTGGTGCGGGGCTGGACGAGAACCGGTGATTTACTTCGGGGGCAGCCGGTCCAAGACCTGGTTCAGCAGGTCCTCGATGCGGTCCAGGCGACCGGTGTGGTCGGCCTGCGTGGCGGCGATCGTGTCCAGCTTCTTCTCGTGACGCTGCCCGAACGAGGCCACCAGGCCGTCGATACTGCCCACGGTTTGCCTGATGTCGGCCAGGTCGGAGCCTGTGCGGAACGCATGGGCCTCCAGCTTGATGATGCGGTCTTCCATGGTCGTCAACATACCTCCCTGAGGATCTGTGTCGCCTTGCGGATCTCGCGCGGGTGGATGCCCGCTTCGCGGATGGACATGATGCCGCCGGTGATCAGGTCGGCCAGCCCGTCGCAGTATCCCGCCAGCTCCTCCACGGCCGCGGTGTCACCGGCCAGCCGCGGCAGGTAAACAGTCACGCCCCGGCCCTGCTTGACGCTGCGCGAGGCCCGCAGTGCCTGGTGCACGCGCGCCTCGACCTCAGTCCGGTTCTGGTTGGTGAACGCTTCCCGGTCCATCAGCAGATCGAACAGCTTGCCGGGAATCCTCGGTTCTTCGGTCACAGCCCCAGCCTCTTCTCGCACTGTGCCTTGATCGCTTCGGCTCGCTTGATCACGTCGGCGTTGTCGCGCTCGATACCCGGCGGCAGGTCCTGGCCGGCGGTGGCCTGGGCCAGGTTGTCCAGGAAGTCAGCCGCCATACCCCGGATCAGCTGGAGATCCTGCGAATCCAGCCCCTCCAACGCCTGATTCTTCACCTGCGCCGCCACCCTTCCCTGCGTCCAAGCGGGCTCGTCCTCCACCCAGACCAGCTCCGCGCCCGGGTGAATGACCTTCGTTTGCTTGCCGTCGGCGAACGCCTCGTGGAGATTGTCGCCGTCCAGCATCGTGAAGCGATGCCCGATGTCATGATCACCGGTCTCGCTGATCAGCGACCAGCGCTTGTCGCCCTCGTAGACCAGGAACATTCGGTAGTGCTTCACGAGGTCTCCTCGGTGTAGAACTCACACATCTTGGCGTGCTGTCCACGGGTGCGCTCCAACTTGCACGCGCACACCGGCAGCGTGACGATCACGGGTTGCGGTGCCGAGTCGATCGGTCCGGCGTCATCCGGCGACTCGAAGACTTCGATGAACTTGGGATCGGTGTTCAGCCAGCGAGCAACCTCGCCGCCGTTGGTCAGGTTGGCGTGCACCCGCACCACGATGGCATCAGCGTCAGGGCCACCGGCGAAGTCGATGATGTACCGGGGTCCACGCCTTGAGGGATTGGCGTCCACCCTGCCAACCTCCACGTTGACAGCCCCAGCCTCCACCAGGCCGCGCAGCACGGCCGTCGCGATGTTGGGACGGGCGTGATCCCAGGCTGGCAGCCCGTTTCGCAGGGTCAGGTCATCAATCTGCATCATCGTGTTACTTCTCCTCCATCGGCTTAGGGATCGGAACCGCGTCGCGGTACTTCGGCTTGTGCCCCAGGGACATCCACAGCTCGCCGGGCTCGTTGAACGGGCCGCGAACCTCGTGGATCTTGTAGGCGTACAGGCTCTTGTCGATCCTCTTGCGGATCTCCGCCACCACCTGCTGCCGGGTCAGCAGCCCGTCCAACGGAACGAAGATCATCTGCTCCATGCGGGCCCCCAACCCGAAGGTCGGGTTGATCGCCACGAACGCGACCCACAAAGGGATCAGCCGCAGGCTCGAACCGTGGTAGACGCGCCGGTAATCGCCGACGCTGCCCAGGTCGAGGTGAGCATGGTCGGGCCAGCGGTCCTTGTCGATCTCCACCACCCAGTTGCTGCTGTTGTACACAAAGCCGCGGTTCACCAGCCTGCAACGCTCGATGACGGTCGCCGGGTACCGGGTGCCCTGCCGGTCGGTGTCTCGATCCTCGATCAGCTCGACCGACACCCGCTCGCCGTCTCGCCAGTCCCACCCCCACCAACGGCCATCGGTGCGGACGGTCGCCTCGGCCTTGGCCAGAGCTTCCGCGCGCCAGCTGCACATCAGCTTCCACGCCTGCTCGCTGGTGGTGACGTGCTGCTGGGTGACCTCGGTCTGGAAGCCGCCGTCGTTGCGCTGCCAGGTCCCGTCGTCGCGCTGCGTCTGGGTCTGGACGCGTCGGATCAGCTCCATCGTGCCGTCGGCGGGCGTCCAGATCGCCCGGAACTCATCGCTGCGGCCCGGCTGGGAGGTCTCGAACCACCACACCTCGCTGGCCTTGGCGTTCGGCTCGGAGTAGTAGGGGATCGGGTCGTTGCGCCAGTGCTGCACGTCCATCTTCAGGCCACCCACTTGCTGCCCCTCCACGCCTCCCAGAGGTTCACGGTCGTCTCGGGCTCCACGTGCCCGCCAGCCACCGAGAACGCCAGTTGATCGCGGTGTCCCCTGAGTGCCTCGTCCAGGGCCTGCTTCAGCTCGGCGTCACTGATACCGACGCTGTTGGCGTAGTGGATCATGTTCGCGACCGTCGCGCCCCAGTTCCACAACAGCCGCTTCTTCTCCTTCTCGTCCTCCAGCGGGACATCCGGGGCCGGGGGCTCGTCGTGGTTGTCCATCGCCCACCCCGGCTCCAAGAACGTGTGCCCCAACTCCTCGGGGCTCATCTTGAGCAGGTGGGGAAGAAGCTCCTTGAGATGCTCTTTGTGCACGCACATACCTCCTGTAGATCGATCAGAAGTCGTTGCCGGTCGCCTTACGCCAGGCGTCCATGCACCCGGCGACGAACTCTTTGCGCCACTGGTCGTCGACGCCCTCGCCCTTCTTGTAGGCGGCCGACTGCCGGCAGGTGCGCTCGGCTTCCTGCTCGGTCCGGTCGTTGGAGTCGTAGAAGACCTTTCCGTACTTGTAGGCGGGGGAGTTGGTGTCGATATCGCTGTCAGTCCCGCCGCAAGCCCCCGCACCGACCGCCAATGCCAACGCGATCGTGCCCAGCGTCAGAATGTTCTTCATGAAATCCCCCGAATTGTTCACAGTGGCCGCCCTTTCTGGCGCCGCTCCTTTCCCTGGTAGATCCCCCAGAAAACACAAAACCCCGGCGACGCTTGGTCACCGGGGAGGAAAACCCTCCGGAACTACCCCTGCTCCAGCACCCGCTCGAACTCCTCAAGCGCGATCCACAGCGCCGAGAACCCCCGCTGCCCAGTCAGGGACGTGCGCCACACCCAGTGGTTGCCGTCGTAAGAGATTTCGCCGCCGTCGAAGTGCCGGTAATGCTTGGACTTCACCTGCTCCCACGCCCCCGAAGCCAGCATCTCCCTGCCGGTGTTCCCGCGCCTCACAGGCCAGCCTTCTTATCCACCAGGTGACGCACCAACCAGTCCGTCAACTCCTTCCCGATCTCCTCGACCAGCTTCTCGTCCAGCTCGCCCGACTCCTCCAGGTCTTCGCGCAGATCTTCCTTCAGCCACGTCCACAGACGCGACGCGGTCTCGTTCTCGCTGTTGGCCAGCAGCTCGATCCCGTCATCGGCCGCCTTGTTGGCCGCCGTCAGGTTCCGCGCGATCTCGTCCGCGCGCCGCACCAGCACCGACACAAACATCACTCGTCCTCCTCTTCCATAAGCCGTGTGGTCGCCAGACCGTGAAGTCTCGGGTACTCGAACTTGATCCAGTCGCAGACCGCCTTCACCAGTGGTCCCAGCGACATGTTGTTCTCAGCGCTGTAGATCAGCTCACCGTCGCACCCGTCGGCGCTCCATCCGGTCTGACCGGCGTCGTGGGAGTAGGTCGGCCACGGTCCGCCGTGGGTGCCGATGAAGATGGTCCAAGTCGTGGACGGGTCACCGTCGAGGTTGATCGACAGGTACGAACCGGCAGAGTCGCCGTCGTGACCGCACGACAGGTTTGGGTCCAGGATCTTCTGACCGCTGGGGAAGAAAGCGACGACCTCGGGCAGTGCTGCGTTCAACGCTTGCCGGGCCGCCTCAGCACGCTCGAACCAGTTGGTGCGTTGGGGGTTGATCCACTGCGTCACCTTCTGATCGGCGGCGAAGTAGTGCGGATTGTCGGGCTCGCCGCGGTGGTAGAGCACCACTTCCTCGCCGTTGACCTCCGGGTCCTTGGCCAGCCACTTCACCGGAACGTTCTGGCTGGTGAACGAGGGACGGTAGCCGTCGCCCTCGCGCAGCTCGGTTACATCCGCCATGCCGTCTTCGTAACTGCTCACGCTGCCTCCTTGGCCGCTTGCTTCAACGCCTGCGCCCCGTCCGTGGGCAGCTGCCACCGCGACATCCAGACTCTGCCATCCTCGCGCCGCTCGTAGATCACGCTGTAGAACGCCGTGTCGAACTCGTGCAGCTCCCGCTCCAACACCTGGCCCTCGGGTTCGGCACCGTGCACGGGCTCAGCGTCCAACGGCACCCCGACCGCCAGCACGCCCTCGTTGTACTGGCGGGCACGTTCGGTGGCCTTACGTCGATCCTCGGCTGTGCGGGCACGCATCCGGCTCTCGTGCCGGTCGTACTTGGTGTCGTGCACCTCCCAGTAGTGGTGCCCGTCATCGATCATGGGCCGGACGATGTACCTCGGCTCGCTCACGCCGCCTCCACTTCCTCGATCTCTGACTCCTCGCACCCGTCAGGGCAGCGGTCAGCGCCGATCAGACCGGCCAGCTCTTCATCGACGTCCTCCTCAGACCAGCCGCACCACGCCTCATCGCGGTTGCGGTGGTGGTTCCAGCGGCGGGTCTTGCTCACGCGGCCTCCTGACCTTCCAGACTGTCGATCGTGCTGACGTTCAACTCCGCCACCCGCACCTTCTCCACCGGTGAACCGTCGGCGTAGGTGCCCTGACGCAGCTTCAGCGGCTTGTCTTGGGCGGGCAGAAACATCAACGTGTCGTCGGTGTTGAAGTTCACGCCCTGGTGCTTCATCAGTGCTCGCCGGGCCGCCGCCTCGTCGTAGGCATCGACATAGAACGTCGCCGTACACGTGGCGTCGAACGTGAACCGCTGCATGGAGATCTCCTCGTACACTTCGCCCACCTGAGCCACCGAGTACTCGGTGAACCGCACTCCCTCGTAAGCCTCCTGACCGGGAGTCAGCGCTTGAAGCTCCTCCAGACGTCCCCGCGCTGAAGCCTCACAGCAGGCCGTCACGCGCATCGCGCCGTGGATGTTGACGTCGAACGCGAATTCATTCATGTTCAAATTCCTTTCGTTGCAGCAGTGCCCGCCCGTGCTCGCGCCGATCACACGGCCAACCGCACGCCCTGGCCGTCGTTCTCCTCGGCCTCCTGCGCCGCCCAGATCTTCCGGATTGCGTCCCGGCTCAACGGACCGAGCGGGCCGCGCGGGGTCATGTCGATGTCGTTCTCGTTGACCAGCTCGGCCGCCGCCCGTGCCGCAGCCCACAGCTCCTCGATGCTGATCTCGATTGCCGGGCCGTCGCCGGTCTTGCCGGCGCAGTCGTGCTCGAACAACCCCCACCGGATCAGCTGATCCAGGTCCGTGCCGTCCTCCACCAGCGCATTCTCGGTGAACTCGCCTTCATTGATGTACTTCTGGCATTTCGTGCAGCACAGCACCATGTCGTGATCGTCCTTGCGGAGATCGACACGCTCCAGAGCCGCACGAGAAACGATGTAGATCATGTTCAGGTCCTCCGTTAGATCCAGGCGTAGCCGTGCTTGTCGGCGGGGTCGAGCTTGGCGAACACCATCCGATCGGCCTGTTCGATCGGCTTGCCGTTGTCGGGCGAACGCGCATCACGGATCTTGAACGTACGGTCACCGCGATCACGCGGGTTGTAGGAGACGCAGGTCAGCACCTCCAGATCGGGGGAGGTGTTCACCTCCGCCACCCGTCCGATGCCCCACGCGTGCACGGTGCGCTTACCGCCGTTGCGCAGCGACTCGTTCTTGTTCGGATTGACGTGGAACCTCATGCCCATCAGCGTGATGTCGTCCACGTTGGCGATCACTCGCCCGGCCATCTCGCCTTTGCGGGCCGTCACCGACCAGCACCATTTGGTCAGGTTGAAGTGGACCTTGACGTCCATACCGACCAGCTCGCTTGCGTCCATGCCATCCCCCGATGTGTTCGTGGACCGTTCCAGCCCTGGTTAGCGCCGGACGCGCCCGCCGTACTCGCGCACGCTTCCGTCCGAGCGCACTTCCACGCGCCCCCCGCCTGGCAGGTCGATGATGACCTTGCCCGAGCCCTCCAAAGTGCCCTCGGCCTGGGCGATCACCACGCTGTTGTCGTTGATCAGCGACATGGTGACCCAGCCCTGCGCGTCTTCCATCTCGTCCATCAGTTCTCCTCTGCCTTGAATCGGTAGACGTAGTCGGGCAGGCCCAGAACCCATGCCACCTCGCCGTCCCGGTATGGAGTGCCGGGCACGTGTAGGTCGTACACGTACCCGAGTTCTCCCTTGTCGCCGACGCGCACCAGGGCGTCGAAAATGCTCCAGCGGTCCCAGACCGGCTGGCCGTCTCCGTCCTCGATCGTGTACCGGTCGCCGTGTTCCAGGTCGGTGACCTTTACACGCTGGAAGCGCCGCACCATCGCGCATGAGTCGTAGATGCCGGGAGACTCGCCGTCGTCGGCGGCGTGTGCGATCTCGATTTCGTCGCCGACCTTGCGCGGCTTGTCCATGACCTGCTGCCACGCGCCGGGGCCGCAGGTGTTCTCGTCGGCGTACCAGTCGCCGTCCTTCAGATCGCTGACGAACACCAGCTCGCCGATGATCACACTGCCTCCTGTTCGCTAGTGATGTGCTCTACATGGGTGACTCGGCGGCCGGTGACCTCGAACTCGATCTCGTTGGCCGCCTGTTCGGCCTCGGGCAACGCCCCTTGCGTCAACAGCCGGGCCACCTCGATCAGCCCGTTCTGGCTGGCCGCCTCAGCGGCCAGCTCCTCAACGGTGTAGGCCGGATCAAACTGATCCATGATCTCGGCGACGGTGAACCGTTTCCGGTAGCTCACCACCGCCGGTGTCTTCCAGACGATCTCGATCTCGTCGTGCTCGTTCACTCCGCCTCCATCTGCTTCTCGATGGCCTTGACGACCTTGCGCCGGATCGACATCAGCGGCTGGCGTGGGTAGCCACGGCTGGGCATCGGCTTGGACAGCGCCTTGTCCACGACGTCCAGCGGATCGCTCCAGTTGAACGTGATCGTGGTCCGGGTGATCTCCAGGTTCTTGTCTTCCAGGTACTCGGTAGCAGCGCGGTGCTGGTCGATAGTCAGACCGGTGATCTTCAGAGCCATGGATGGTCCTTTCGTTGGTGGATCTGGCAGTGGCCGCCGTGGATTGCGCCGGACTCAGGTCCGCCACGGCTTGGCGACGGTCACCAGCAGGTCCAGCAGCTCCTTGCGCGTGGTGAGGAGGAACGGGTCCTGGTCGTCGTCGCCCACCGCCTTGCGGTAGGCGTGGAACTCTCCCGCTGGCGCAGCCGCGTAGCGCGTCTCGTCGTGGGCTGTGATCACGATGCCGTCCTCCAGCTGCATCACCGCGTCCAGTAGTTCGGCGTTGATCTCGTCGTGCCAGGTCAGTTCGTCAACGAAGTACATGAGGGTTCCTTTCGTGGATCAGGTCAGGCGGCCAGGTCGTGATCGGACTGCTGTCGGTTCTCCATACGCTCCAGCACCGCCTGGACCTGGGCCGTGGTCGGCTCGTTCTCGTCGGCGACCGGTTCGCGGTAGCGCTCCACCGCCGCGTCGGTCACGCGGATCGGCATGAACAGCGCCTTGAACTCCGTCCCGACGTGCGCAATGACCGGCTTGACGTTGCTGGTGCCAAAGACGAACTCCGACGGCAGCACACCCGCCTTGTAACCGGCCGGAACGACCTTGGCCAGCAGCGCCAGGTACTTGG
Organism: Actinomadura atramentaria DSM 43919; assembly: GCF_000381885.1. GTDB lineage: Bacteria > Actinomycetota > Actinomycetes > Streptosporangiales > Streptosporangiaceae > Spirillospora > Spirillospora atramentaria. Next base: position 674,071 of record NZ_KB907208.1, read on the forward strand.
GGTTGAACGCGATACCGTCCACCGTTCCGGAGGCGAAGTTGCCCTCACCCGCCCACTCGCGGCCGAAGAACTTGTCGAACTTCAGGGCAGGCATGTCCAGACCGCGCAGGGTGAAGTTCTGCTGCCCGCCATCAGACATCGCGGTGATCTTGACGTCGGTGTGGCGGACCTCCTCCTCACTGGCGGGCACCCATCCCGTGTGGTTGGGGTCCACCGGGATGTAGGTGACCTCGCGGACCTCCTCGCGGACCTCGACCGACGTCGAGTAGAAACCCGCCAGCATCCCGCGCGTCATCTTCGGCAGCGCCTTGGTCAGGTTCTTGGCGTCGTCCAGCGAGATCATGAACTTGCCCGGCGCCACGCCGATCTTCACCGGGCCGGGCAGGTCATCCTGGCTAGGAAGCGTCGGGGTCTCCCTGGACATCACGTACCGGTCGGTCGCGTGGACCTTCAGCTCGTGCCGACCCGGAACCGGCTCAGACACCTCGAACGCCACCGAGCTGATCCCCGGAAGGGTCTCGTCGGTGGACGCGAACGGGATCGCGTTCTTCAGCACGCGCAGCAGCTCACCGCCGTGCAGGGTGAACCGGGCTCCCGTCCGTACGTAGGTGGCCGACACCTTGTAGAAGTAGGCGTCATCGTTGCTGAAGTCGCCGTGAGTACGCCGGGTCTCGCTGACGTGGTACTCGACCGGGCCGCCGTAGCTGGAAACGAAAGCGTCCATGATCTCGGTGATGTCGCGCATGGTGAAGCTCCTCTATTGAGATGTCGCTGATCAGTGGGGGGGGGTAGTGGCAGCCCGGTGTCGCGCCGGACGCCGGTCAGGCCGCGTACTGGTGGGCGGTCACGTCCTGACCGTCCTCGACGACCTGGACGTGGTATCCGTACTCAGACATCACGCCGACCGGCGGCTCACCGAAACGGTCGGTGGCGTCGGCGACGGCCTGCCCCAGGTATTCCTCGGCCAGTTCCCGGGCCGCGGTGAATGCGTCGCCCTCGGATGCTCGCCAGCTCGGTTCGTCGGACTCAGCCGAGTCGAACGGATGAGGCCACACCAGGTAGCCATGCCGGCCCGACTCATGCCCGCCCGTGGTGACCTCCGCGCCGCCGACGTAGTCGCCGGTCTCGCACCAGACCCGGTACTCACGCAACGTCTGCACGCTCATGCCGCCGCCCGGTTGTTGTCGATCAGGGTGCGGGTCATGTCTTGGGCGTACTCGCGCAGGAACTCGCGTGGCAGGGCGTCCAACGTGTCGTAGACCCCGGTCAGGTCCGCGTCGTCCACGCAGCCGCCGATCGTTTCCCAGTCCACGGTGTGGGGGCAGTCCGGACCGTGCTCGTGCTCGCAGGGAATGTAGGCCCACAGGATGTAGGGCTCCCACTCACCGGAGTTGATCTTCTTCGTCTCCAGCTCCTTGATCCCGTCGTCGCCCCACGGCTGGTAGTCCTCGTCGAGAGTCACCGCGTACCGGACCGTCATCACGCTGCCTCACACATGTCGTAGGCGAATTCGGACAGGGTGTCTTCGTGGGCGTTACCGAACGCTCGCTCGTGGTCGGACCGGGACTCACCAGCGGTCAGCCATCCCGCGACGATCGCCGCCGCCTGGGCGTGCGTGATCGGCATCCCGGTCTCCAGGTCCTGGCCGCGCATGACCTCACCTGCCCCGTGGGCGTGGGTGTTGGTGACGATGTAGCGCCACGTGCCGTCGTACGCCTCGCCCGGTGTGCCACCGCCGAGCTTCTCGATCTCGATTCGGATTCCGTCGCCCGGCTCGAAGACGGCTTCGGCCTCGAAGTCGCGCAGGTCGGTGTAGCTCATCAACCCCCCGATCAGAAGAGGTAGCCGCAGTCGCCACAGACGCCGCAGTCCATCCAGATACCGCCGTCGTCGAGCCACAGCACGACGCCGTCCACGTCACGGGCACCGCAGTTGCCGCACCTCTTGCTGTGGTTGTCGATCCGTCTGCTCACATCGCCCCCAGAAACGCGAAAGCCGCACCCCCGATCCCATCTGTTGGAGCGTGCGGCGTCGGACTTGTAGTTGCTCGACTGCTAGGCGGCGAGCATCAGATCGATGATCTTCTGGTTGCGGTCACTCGTGAACGCGGCGGTCTTGAGCTTGGCTTGGATGGCCTCCAGCTCGCGGATCACCTGTGCCGTGTGAGCGCTGGTCTCGAATGCTCGGTAGGTGCTCAGCTCGTAGTCCAGAGCGATCTCAAGCCGGACCAGTTCGAGCGTGCTCAGCTGCACCAAGTACATGTGTTTCTCCGTTCGGTAGGTCAGTAGCAGCCCTGCCTTGCGCCGGACGCCGGGCCGCAGCTCACCCGGTGATGTTGTCGATCTCGCCAGCTACATCGGACATCAGATCCGCGCACGAGAAGTCGGGGGAACTCAGCGGCGTCACGTCCAGGTCCGCGCCGATCTCCTGACCGTCCACCGTTCCGCTGATGTGCGCGTTCCAGATCTCGCCGTCCCACGTGACTTCGATCTTGATGTCGGCGTTCACAGGTCGTACCCCTCCTCACGCGCCAGTTCGGCGATCAGCACGCCGGCCACGTCGTAGATGGTCCCGACCGCCGCATCATGCGGAGTCTCCGCGCATCCGGCCAGATCGGAGTCGTACTCGTATAGACACAGGTCGGTCCACACCTCCCAGATCCGATGCGTGCCGATCGGAACCAGCCCGTCGGCCAGCTCCGAGACCCGGTCCTGCGGGTAGGCGTCGTCCACGATCGCGTCCCGGTTGTCGGTCCACGTGCCGTACACGTGGTCCAGCCAGTCGGCGCCGGGGGAGTCGGGGGAGTCGGGCGCGGTGATACCGACCATGCGCGCCAGCTCCCAGGCGGCCGGGCGCTCGATGACGTTGGTTGGACGGTCGAGAAGCACAGTCATGTGAAGTCCCTTCAGATACCAGCCACGCCCAGGCGGCGGGCGTAGGCGATCAGTTCGGTGAAGTGTGCGCGTTCGTCGTCGGTCAGATCCCGACGACCCCGAAGCGCCTCGATCTCGTAGAACACGCGCGTGCATTCGGACTGCCACGCGTCGCGTTCATGCCGGGCCGCGTCATCTCTGGCCTGCCGCCCGGACAACCGGGAGATCAGGCCACGGATCATGCGTCCAACCAGACCAGCCGCCCACGTGCCAACTGGGTCCGGGTCGGCGTACATCGCGATGTTCTCCATGCGCCGCTGTTCCTCGCGGCGCTGGTGTTCGGCCTGCATCTGACGTTGCGTGTCGATGTAGCGCCACATCTCGGCCTGCTGCTGCATGTCCTGTAGCTGCCGGACGGTCGGATCGGTGGTGTTCGGGTCGTACATCAGACATCCCATTCCTTAGGCACCTCGACCCCCTCGGGGATAGGGAGCGGGCCACAGCCGCGCAGTACGTAGACGACGTCCTCGGCGTGACGCTTGGCTTGTTGGCGGGTGCGGAAGGGTCCGGCCTGCGTCGTTTCGCCGGGCACTTGGACCGCGTACCCAATGCCGGTCTCGACCGTGTGCACCCGGCCGATCGGTGTCTGCCAGGAATCGACGGTGTTGAAGATCATGTATTTGCCCCCAGATACAGCAGTGGCCGCCCGCGTTCGCGCCGGACGGCCTTCTCATCGCAAGTCAGATTCAGAACGGAGGCGGGCACGGCATCCCGCTGGTCTTCTCCACCAGTCGCAGCCACTCGCCCAGGTCAAAGTCAGGCCGACGCTCCTTGATCTTCCTGTAGGCGTTGACGATCAGACTCGCGGCCTCGGTCAAGGGCATCGACGGCACCGCACGCCCGATGATCTCCGCCCAGTCACGCACGTCGAACAGCGTCACGCTCGCTCCCTCCTGTAGTTCTCCACGCGGACCCGCGCGGCCTCCACCGTCTTGTCGTTGCGCATCGCCAGCGACATCACCAAGCGGAACCGGTCGGTCTCCCGCTCGTAGACCAGGACCTGACCACGCCGCGCGCCTGGCTTCTCATCCCAGTTCGCCCGGAACTCACGGTCACCCTCGAACCAGACCCAGACCCACGTCTGGTCCGGGTTGTCGATCTCTAGCATCTGATTCACGCGTCAGCCCCTGATCGGATCGATACGCAGAGCCATACCGGTCCGCGCGTACTCGTTCTTGTGGTGCTCGCAGTAGATCCGCGCGCCGAACGCGAACTCACGGCTGTACACCTCGAACTGCGCACGGTCGTCGCAGTACTCGAACAGGTTTGCTTCGCAGCCCATCAGTTCTCTCCGATCTTGCGGATCTTGAGTCCGTTCTGGTCGATCTCCGCGCGGAAGTCCTCTGCCGACTCTGCTTCGATCGGAAGGTTCTCGATCAGGTCGGCCGCGAATGGGATGATTTTGTTGATCTCCGCCAGCATCAGCTGTTCGATCTCGCCGCCGCCTTCCAGTTCCTGCGTGGCGTATGTCAACACCTCGTTCAGTTGGGTCCACACGATGTGACCGGTGACAGCCATACGTCCCTGTACGTCCATGATCAGTTCCCCCTGTAGTACGCCGAGTGACGATCCCACTCGGCTCGCAGCTCACGCCCGGTCGGACAGATGCGCGTCGTCGGCTGCCACGACGCGTCAGCCTCATTCCAGTAGTCGGCCTCGGGCGCTCCGCACGTGTCGCACTCGGCGTCGTGGTCGTAATAGCGGTAGAACGCGTTCAGGTGTTCTTGTGAGCGGAACCCCTGGCGTCTTCGCGCCTTGGTGAGCGTTCTGGACATGGTGATCCCCCTAGGTAGTGCCCGCCCGGCCTCGCGCCGGACTTGATCAGTCGTTGGCGAACCGGTCCAGCACGTTCCCGCGCGGACCGATCAGCGTCCACGTGAAGCCGGACATCTTGGCGTTGTCTTCCCACTGCTCACGCAGCCGCTCGAAGTAGTCGCGCGCCGACGTCTCATCGACGTAGCGCAGCCGGTTACGCCAGCCGCCGCCGTTGCGCTCGATGATGATCTTCCACTCGTTGGTGATCATTGGTCGTCCCCGTTCGCCCACTGGATCTGTACTTCGTATCCACCCACTTCCAGCGCCGTACGCAGCGCACGGGCGGCGGGCAGATCCATGACCTGCGAGGTCCACGGACGATCATCGATCTTGCAGTGGACGCGCACCTTGCCCGAGTTGATCGACTCCACCCGGACACGGGCGGCGGGCACGTTCGGCTTGCGTGTGTAGGTGTCGTACCGAGTCATGTCATCCCCCTCAGTCGCCGGCAACAGGGCAGTCTTCACCTGTCGCCGGGCCGCGTTCGTTTTGATCTAGCTCAGTCGTCGTGACTGGCGATCATCTGTGCCATCGGGTAGGCGAGCTTGCGCACCTCACCCGGTTCAAGGTCCTCGTTGACGATCTCGGCGTAGTCCACCTGTCGGAAGTCCGCGCCCTGGTCGAGCTGCGCGTGGTTGCGGTGAATCCAGCGGGGAGCGCCACCGTTGCGCACCCGCTCTTGCGCCGCCGCCGCCCGCCGAGCCTTCCGCCGATCCTTGGCGTTCATGCGAGCGCCGATCATGTCGACTTCAGCCGCGACGTGACCCGCGCCCTTTGGCCGGTCACTGGTGACGTAGCCCTTGCCCGACCGCGCACCCTTGACCCGGTGCCGCGTGTCGTTGCCGCTCCCGCTGGTGCGGAGTCGTTCACCCTGCCGGATGCCCATGGTGCGAGCCGTTGCCCACGGAGCATCGTTCTTACGTTCCTTCACTGCGATCCCCCTTGATCAAGCGACCCGCACGGCCATCGTGCGGATTGTTCAACCGAGGGAGAGAGAACCCGCCCGCCGCTTTCGCGACGGGCGGGGAAGCCTCCTCTTTCTCAAAGATCAGCGCCCCTCACATTCCGTGTCGGAACCTCCCCGACGCTGATCACCGGAACTCCACACACGGCTACGCGCGCTTCTCTGTTCCAGTTCAGTGGCTCTTGTGGTTATCACGCGCGGTCGCCCGCTCTAAGGCCATAGCTATGGCCACGTTTCAGTCCCTAACATTCGCTGCCCGCGTGGATTTCTCCACAGCACACGTTCCATCCCGCACCGGTACTCCGGCTCGCGTCACCCCCGACCTGATGCCACACCCGCTACCGGCGCGATTTTTAACCGCCGCGCTTTCGCCATGCACGTTCAAGATCAGGGGACAGCAGACACACTCCTCCTGGGAGCGGTATGGACAAGCATTGATCTCACAAGCAACCGAGGGTCCGAGAACCGAGGGTTGCAGGGTCTTGATCTAGACTCCGTGCCCATAACTGCGCTTTGCGGATGCATCACTTCACACTCACCCTGCGTTCCGCGCTTTATCAGCGCGGGTCGCCTCACTGGCGACATTCTGTTGTCAAGAAGCGAGCGCCCATCCCGCTGCCCGTGCGACGAGTCGCCCGTGCGTTGGGAGGCTTTAAGCCTCTATGCAATTCCTGCGTTCCGCCGGTCTTGCAGTTCCACCTTACCAAGTGGTTCGGAGTGCTCCGTCCCGCCCGTCTGGCCGAATTGCTCGACTCGCGTTCCCGCTGGTCTTGCAGTTCCACCTTACCATCCTGTCCGGAGTGCTCCGTCCCGTGTGGCTTGGGGATGCTTGACTCCGTGAGGCTTGCGCCCCTCGGTGTCTTGCAGTTCCACCTTACCACACCTTCCGGTGTGCTCCGTCCCCGTGGTCCGGTGCCCCATCCTTCCCGCCGCTTTCGCGCCGTTCCGTTTGGTGCAGTTCCACCTTACCGCACGTTTCGGCGTGCTCGCACCACATGCGCCAACCCATTCCCACCGCCGTCCTCACGGGGCGGAATGCGCCCGTCCGTGCGCTACCACACGCGGCGCAATGCTCGGTACGCCAAAACGCCCCAAAACTCCCACGCCCCGCAATCGCCCACGCCATAAGGCATCGCGCGCCCTCCGTGCGTTTTTGATGTTGCGCGTAACAGCCAAACACCCTCACCCGCGATAGGCGACACCCCGAAGGGGGTCTAGGCGCTCAGTGGCCATTTCAGCGCGTTCTAGCAGGGGTGCCGAAAACGGCGGGCTCGGCATGATCACGTCCCCGCGCGTCCCGTTTTCGTCTGATGCAAGCGCGCCCTTACGCCCGCGCGCCCCCGTAGCAAGTGCTCACTTGCCGGCGAGTGTGGCCGCGACCACTGATCATCGCGTGCCCCGGCGACCGCGCGCCCGCGCTGCGTGTGGCGCGGCTCACAGGCCGGGGAGGCTGCCCACGCGCGCCCGCCCGACCATGATCACGAAAAAGGGCCGCGTTTTTTCGGAGCGTCACCACACCACTACACATAGCTACGTGACCCACGCCACGTGCGGAGCATCCCCGCGCCACGTGTAGCGTGCATCACAGCACGTCCGCGCGTGCCCGCCGCCCCCGTGGTCACGATGCGTCGCGTGTGCTCACACTGCGTGGTGTGACTGTGCGTAGCAACTCCTCACGCTGCGTCACTTGACCTAGTCTTGGCCTTTGTGACGTCGCGTAGCTGCGTGAGCACTCTCTGCACAGTGACCGCGATCACGCGAGCGAACGCTTGGTCTTCCATAAGGGACATTATGGTAAAAGCAGATACTTTCTGCATTCCGCAATGTCCGAGATCATCCGTGAATGGCGGAATTGTAATTCACATGATCAGCTCGGATTTGCCGGCGGAAAATGGCACAAGATCAGCTAAAGAATGGCTGAATTAACCACTACCCACCGTTAAGTCGCATTTACGAAGAGTAATTGGACCAGATCACTCACGAGCCGGGGGTCTGCTGGCCTGCGGGACAGTGTCGCCCCAGCCACCCGGGCCGCCGGTCAGACTGTGCAGTTGTTGTAATTCGGCACTCTATGCAAGACCTGCACTCCCTGCACAATCATCACTCTCTGCAATCTATGCAATACATGCAGTATGGGCCTGATGCGGGGGCGTGGTCAGTTCACGTCGCGCTTGCCGTTGCCGTAGTCGACGATCACCCTCTTGTAGGTGTTCTTGCTCGCCTTCACCACCTGGTCCAGGCCGCCCGCGCACTGCACGAACGTCGCCGCCTTCCCCGGCTCGGTGAGCGCGGGGGAGTCGAGCTTGCCGAAGTAGGTGATGGCGTCCCCGTCGACCTCGGCGCGCGTGAGTTCCATGACCGTGCAGCCGTTGTTCTTCAAGACCTTGTTCGCCGTACCCAGCGCCCGTTCCAGCGCCTCCTCCTGCGAACTGCCGCCGCCGCAGGCCGCTGCCAGGGCCGCGGAGGCGGCAATGACGATCCCGATTCTGATGTTCCCCATGATTCCCCCCCGACCCGTGTGTACCCAGGTCAGCGAGGTTTCTTACGCGTCTCGGGACCGACCGTTAACCTGATCTGCGTGATCACCGTGTATGCCGTAGCCCCCGCCGACGACCCTGCGTATCAGGGGAAGGCTCCGGGCACTCAGATCCTGCTGGGTAAGCGGGACTGCGCGACGGTCGAGCTGGCCCGACAGGCGGTGGAGGAGCTGCGCGAGCAGTATCCGGGCCTGGAGATCGCCGGGGACATCGGTCCGGCCGGGATGCGGGTCCCACTCAACATCGACCGCCTCTTCCAGGAGCACCCGGGCGGCGTCCAGGACACGAACGGCAACTGGGGAGATCAGGGCTGGACCTGGTACGCGGGCAAGAACTAGACGCGTGTCCAGAAGTTCTGGGACCTGTCAGGCGTTGCCGGTATCGCGGGCCGCCCCTGCATGGCAACTGCTGGCCTGCTCCGTGACTCGACGGATGCCTAGCTGGTGCCCTAGCCGTAGTCTTGGCCGCTGTGAACGAGCTAGAGGCGGTAACGGTCAACTGGCGGTGGAGTCCGATCGGTGACGACCCGTGGGAGAGCCTTCTTGGCCTGGATCGGGCGGGGAAGCTCGTTTTTCCTTCAGTTCGGAGCAAGCAACCGGGTGTGTACCGCCTCCTGTTTCTGAACCACTCCAGGTATGACGCATACATCGGGGAGTCCGCTGACCTGCGGCGACGGTTCCAGGGTTACCGGACGCCGCACGCTTCGCAGAGCACGAACATCAAGGTCAACAAGGCGCTGGTGGAGCACCTGATCGTCGGCGGTGCAGTCGAGGTGGAGATCGCTGTGGGCTGCCATGCCGCCCTGTCTTTCGCTGGAAGAGATCATCTCCCGCTACCGCTGGATAAAAAGGCCAACCGGGTCCTGTTCGAGCGCGCGGCGGAAGCCAGCGCCGCCTCGGCGCATCACCGCCTGCTGAACTGGTCCGAGCCGTTCGACCTGTGAGCTAGAGGCCCGCGCTGCAACACCGGTGATCAGGACAGCCCGGCCGAGCCGGGGTGGGGTTCGCCCCAGATGAGCCGGTAGACCGCCGAGACCGTGGTGGCCAGGTCGGTGACGTTCTCGTTCTCGGGCAGGACGCGGCGCAGCTCGTCGACCAAGCCGTGGGCGGCGTCGCGTTCGCGGTGAAGCAGGCTCACCTCGGACTCGATCAGGTCGAGGAACGCGTCGACCTCGGTCTCGTCGTAGCCGGGCCGCAGGCGGGTCGTGCTGAACTGTTTCCCCCGGACGTCCTCGGGGGTCAGCCGGTAGTCGTCGCTCATGGAGGCGTTGTAACACGCCCGTTGGTTTGGCGCGCGGAGTTCCAGCTAGGTCCGCCCACGGGCGCTAGCGTGGATGGATGGACGAGGTTCCCATCCCCGCGGATGTGCGTGAGCGACTGTTGCCGACAGGCGCCCGAGCCCGGCGGGTGAACGCCGAGCTGATCGAAGTGGTCGACGAGGCTGGCGACGTCCTGGGCCAGGTGCGCGGGCAGGGCCCGTTCCTCCCGGTGTTCAACCATCCCGAGCACGGGCTGCCCACCGAGACTTGGGGCTTTGGAAGCATGGGCCTCATTGACACTGAGGATGCGGCGCTGCGCCTGGTCGGGTACGGCCACTTCACCCATCAGGTGGTGAAGCGGTCCCGCTCGGAAGGCGCGAGCTGACGTGGTGGCAGGTCGCAGGGTGTCGGTGGTGGCGGACTGGTGCGCCGCCGACGCGACGGAAGAACAAGCCGCGCAGATCCGTGAGCGCTTGGTCGTCGCGCTGGAGCAGACCGGCCTGCCTTTGAAGATCACTACGTACATCGAGGAGAACCCGCCTGTCGACGAGGTGGATGGGTGACCGGCGACCCGATTGCGGAGCTGAACCGCGAGGAGTGGAAGGACGTTCCGTACTCGCTGGAGCTGCGGGGTGGCCATAAGGATGGGGAGCGGATCGAGTGGCATGAGCTGCCAACGGTGTTTCGCGTCCCGATGTCGACCGAACGTCCCGAGGTATCCCGTTTTCCTTTGTGGATGCTTCCGCCACTCGACCCAACCCGGCCGCACGCGTACCTGCCGGACATTCAGGTCGCCGACTACCGCCGTACCTATCAGGTCACCGACGACGGCGCCCACGTATATGAGCTGTGGGACTGATCGCGGCTGTTCGCTGTTGGTGCGTCTTGTTCGTAAGTGTTCGTTTCGCGGACCTGGGAGGGCCAGGTTCGTAGCGTCCCGGGCATGAAGGTGAAACCGATACCAGGTACGCCGTTCGGGATCGTTCTGGGTGCGGGGCGAGCGTGGCTGATGTGTGCCGTGTGTGGGGGGGACCAGCAGGCGGTTCTCGCTGGCGCAGGCCGACAGGAGCAGGCGGTTGCCTGTGTCGTGGGGTTGGTTGCGGTACCACCGGTTCACGCGGAAGCATCACGCGTGTGCGGTGGCGACACGGCAGTTGGATTAGCCGCCCAGATGGAGCGAATGGTGGAGGAGCACGGTGACCTGTCCGAGGTGTGAAGGCGAGCTGGGGGAGCACCCGGCCCGGTCGCGGATGAGCGTGGAGCGTGAGGAGCGGATCTGCGCGGACTGCGGATTGGACGAGGCCGTGCGGGAGAGTTCGGAGCTGGCGCCGATCCCGCCGAACGAGTGGCCGGTGCGGCGTTCTGCTTGAAACTGTCAGACCCCGGGGATAGCGTCGGAGACGTGAGGTTGAGTGTTCCCCGCGCATGCGGGGATGATCCTCAGGCTGTGTAAGGCTTACCGGTCTTACCGATGTGCTCCCCGCGTATGCGGGGATGCAACGACCCGGCCGCCAGCCGGGGACGTCTTCATTGAGGAGTGAGCCGTCAAGGCACACAAAGCAAGACCTCGCAAACGCCTTTGGGCGTCTTCGCTTCATCGAGGTGCGAGCTATCACTGGATAGCGTGGCTGATCCTCAACTGTCGCGGGGGCTTCGGTTCCCGCCCTTCATCGCAAGAGCCCCGCTTCGGCGGGGCTTTTTGCTTTTGGCTCGATCGGTATTGGCTCGGCGCTTTTGGCCTCGTGCGGCCCCACTTCCCTCTTGGCCGGCGGTAGCGTGGTGGAGTGGATGACGAGCTGCTGCACGAGTTGGTCACGGGCCTGATGCGCGAGGTCCGCAGCGAGGCGGTCGGCAGACACGAGGTGGACGAACGTGTCCTGGTGGCTTGGGCGACCGAGCGTCCGGTCGTTTTCTGTGGGGAGCCACTGGTCGCTTCGGCGCGGTCTGTGCTGTCGCTGGTGAACGACTCGGGCATCCCGTTTCGCGAGCAGCAGCTGGACGAGACCCTGCTGAAGGGGTCCGATCCCGATGCCGTGCTGCTGGCGGGCACCGCGCTTACGAGCAAGGGCAGGCGCCTGGTGGTGGAGGCGTTCATCCCCGAGGGCAACAGCTTGTGGATGGCGTGGATTGAAGGCGACCCGATCGAGTGGGTGGGGGAATTCCGTCAGGCCCGGCTGCCTGCGATACCGAAGTGGATCGGGCGTCTGTTGGGCGTGCTGGAGCGGTAGGTTCGATCTCGTTCTCCCCGGCATGGTGCGGGAGGACGGGCCGCGTGGTGGCTTTTCATCAGGCTGGTTGGGATGCTGCTGCGCGGCCACCGAGCAACTCTTTCTACAGTTCGGGCCTGTCACTCGATCACCGTGGCTCGCATGGAATGCACACTGACTGACCTTCGTCAGCGGGGCCGCGAGATCGTGTCGTCGCTGCCCTACACCGGGCCCATCACCGTCACCTCCCACGGCAAGCCGATCGCCCAGCTGGTTGCGCACGAGGCGACCGACCACCTGTGCCCGGAGTGCCACTGCATCAAGGGACACAAGATGGACTGCTCGCGTTCGCGAATGCCTGCCCGACCCGAGCCGGACGAGCCGATCGGACAGCCGGTTCCCGGGCAGTTGTCGATCGACGACATTGAGACCGCAGGCGTGGTGTATGTCAAGGACGACTCCGACGCCACTGACCGGATGCGTGCGCAGATTGCTAGGCAGTGGATGCGCGGGCTGGAGATCTAGGGGTTGAGCGACAGGGTTTGGGCTGGTCAGCCGCGGCAGGTGAACTTACGGCACCGGCGGCAGTAGCCGTTGCGGACGTCGACGATCCGCTCGGAGAAGAAGCCGCATGCGGGGCACTTGATGGCTGGGGGCTGGTCTATGACCTCGCCGTCGCCGTAGGTGACTCGCGCCCGCATCACGCGCGGCCAGGCGGGCGGGATCTTGAGCGCGCCGGGCTCTGGCAGGGTCTCTTCGCGCCAGAGTTCGTCCGTGTCGTAGTCGATCAGTTCGATCTTGATGGGGAACTGCTCGGGGCGAAGGTCGAGGAAGGCGGTTGGTGAGGCCACCGCACCACGTTAACGCTGCGGCTTGGCAGCTGGTAGTAACTCGCACATGGGGAACTGCCCGACGTCCTACAAGGCTGGCGGGCATGATCACCGAGAACGAGGCGACCGGCCGACCGGTCGAGCTGGACGAGAACACCCGGCGTGAGATCCACAAGCTGTGGAGCGTGCTGGAGCTGATCGAACGGCACCTGTGGCACAAAGCCAACAGCAACGCGATCTTGCACTGCGCGTCTGACGTGCTGTACCCGCCGCTGTATACGCGTGTGCAGCACGCCCTGGCCACAGCCAAGCGGCTGATGGGGGACCAGCGGTGACGGCCGCCGACGACGCCAAGGAAGGCTGCCTGCTCGCCGGGTTGGCCGCGGTGGCGCTGGTGGGTCTGCTGGTCCTGGGCGCGGGCGGCTGGGCCGGGCTGAAGGCGTTCAACCGGTACCAGGCGCGCGAGGAAGCCCACAACGCCGCGACGATCGCCCGGGTGCAAGCCGAGAACGAGCAGCACGTCAACAAGCTGCGGATCGCCGCCCAGGAGCAGAAGGTCCAGATCGCCAAGCAGGATGCCCAGATCCGCTTCGAGCAGGCCAAGGGCGTCCGGGCCGCTCAGGACGAGATCTCCCGCACGCTCACTCCGCTGTACGTCCAGATGGAGATGATCAACGCGCTGGAGGAGATCGCCAAGTCCGGCAAGAACAACACCGTGGTCTACCTGCCCTCGCAGAACGGGCTGCCGCTGACTGCACAGGCGGGAGCGGGCAAGTGAGCCAGGTGACGAACGTGATGCTGTCGATCAGCATCCTGGAGGACCGCGAGCTGGTCGACGTGCTGAACGCGCGGGCCAAGGAACTCCACGAGGCCAAGTTGCTTTACCAGTACGGGCTGCACTCGCTGACCGAAGGTGTGCTCGGGGGCTTGTGGGGTGGCACCAAGGTCCCCGCATGCACGCTGTTCGGCGGCGCGTTCAACTACCTGAAGCTTGAGGAGTACCTGAAGCTGATCGCGCAGATCGAGTGGATATTTCCGCGCAGCGTCCAGGTCTTCTACATGGACGAGGGCGACGATGGGTGGCACGTGTACTGGCCGCACCAGGGAGCCCGCTCCGGGGGGCGATCAAGGTGACCCGCAAGCACTTCGCGGCGGTCGCCGACGTGATCGCCGGCATTGAGGACGAACAGATCCGCCGCCAGGTGGCGCGCGAGATGGCCTATGCCGTCGGCCGGTTCAACAGCCTTTTCAACCGGTCGCGGTTCCTGGAGGCGTGCAATGCCGCCGAGTAAGCACGCCGCGCGCATCGCCGAGCTGGAGGCCGCGCTGGACAGCGTGTACACCGAAAGGGCCCGCCTGGTGGCGTTCTTGGCTGCCTCGTACGATTCGGTGATCATCAACCGTGATGACGCCTGGCCGCTGGTCTACGTCAAGAGCCCGTTCGGCCAGTTGAGTTGGCACCTGAGCGAGGACGACGTCGAGTTGTTCGAGCACGTGCCTGACGGGGGCGCCGACTGGGACGGGCACGGTACCGCTGAGAAGTACGAGCGGCTTCGCGCGTTGACCAACCTCACCGCGGCCCGGCGGCGGCTGGCCTCCGCGCGTTCTAGCCGTTCGCGTCGGAGACCAGTGCGATCTGTCTGAGCTGTGTCCGCACCAGCGTGTCCCGCTGGTGCGGACAAGAAAGGAATCACCATGGCGATCGGCCTAGACTTCGACGGCCCCGTGCACCGGTATAGCCGTGGTTGGGATGACGGCACGATCTACGACCCGCCTGCCGAGGGCGCCGTCGAAGGCGTCCATGAGCTGATGAAGCGCGACGCGGTGTTCATCTTCACCGCTCGGACCAGCCTCTTGCTGGTCGGCGCGTGGCTGATCCAGCACGGCATCCCGGCCCTCCTCGACAACGGGCGTCATCAGTTCTGGAATCGCCGCGAGTTGGTGCTGGTCACCAACCGCAAGCTCCCGGCCCGTGTATACATCGATGACCGTGCCTACCGGTTCACCAGTTGGGCGCAGGCGTTCGAGGAGCTAGCGTTCTAGTTTGCTCAGCCCAGCAGCAAGGTCCGCCGGGTCCAGCTCAGCACTGGGCTCGGTGAATGTTTCAGCGTTCGGGGCTCATCGGTCGCTCTGTGACATACCGCAATCGCTTCTCGAAGAGTTTCTTTGCTGCCGACACGTCGCCGTTGGCCACACCCACCATCGCCACTGCGGCGGTGAGAATGACGTCCGCCAACTCGTTCAGGACGTCTTCCTGGGAGTGGCATATGCCTTTGCGGGGGTTCAGGCCGCGTTCGCCGAAGTGCGCTTCGATTGCCTCGCCATATTCCTCACCGATCTTGAGGATCATGACCTGGGGGTCCAGATGGTCCAAGCGCCCGTGAAGGAAGCCGACATCGTTCCACATGCCTCTGATCTGCCTCTCTACGTGCGATGCGTTAACCGAGCGTTACCCGTTAAAGCGTCCCACTGGCAGCGCAGGCACCAGCGCACCGAGATCCTTCGGCCGCACCACCAGCAGATCGTCACCCGGAGTTGGACCGGCTTACGTTCCGCGCCGATGATCGGTTTTCCCATCTCTTAGGTCTCCGCATTGCCGAAGATTGCTTCTTTCGCAGCTCGCGTCAGCATGGCCTGGGCGGCACCAGGGACTCCGATTCGATTCCAGTGGAAGATCACGTGGAGCGAGAGGATCTGGCGTAGCCCTCTGGAAAGTTCACCGCGTTCTCGTAGGTTTCGGAGTTCTCTGCCTGCTTCCTCGAATGCGGTGAGCCATTCACCACCGATGAGGTCCGTTCGGGCCTCGCCGAGCAGGAGGCGGCGCACGCCGCCGGTGAAGGACGCCCATGCTCGCGCGCTTGGGGGTTCCTCGGCCAAGCTGGAACGCTGCTCGGCGATGCGTGCCCAGACGTCGCCTTGCTCGTTGACGTCGAGCCCTGCTGCGCGCATGAGCGCGGTGCACAGCACGAGCGAGCGTTCTTGCCGGTCGACAGGGGTGTGGGGGAGCAGGGAGAGTAGGTGGCGGCTGTCGTGGTGGAACAGCGTGTGCGCGGTGTTCATGCTGCCGGGACCGCCGAAGGCGTGGACTTCCGGTTCGTAGACATCCGATGTCCAGGCGACCCCGGCGGTGAGGCGGGCGTGGAGCGGGTCGGCGCCGCCGTGGCCGTCGCTCTCGGCGAGCATGTAGCGGACACGCCAGCGGCCTTTGCGGATGAAGAACCACGAGCTGATAAGTCCGGAAACTTCGGCGGTGAGCATGACGTCGGCCAAGTGCTTGACGGCCTGTTGTTCGCGCTGCTCGGGGGTATGCCCGGGGTAGGCGATGTTCACCTGTGTCCAGGCTTCCTGATGCATGGCGAGCCCTTCGGTTAACAGAGCAGGAGGCAGGGGCCCCACCGGGTCGTGGTGGAGCCGACAGCGAGTTCGGCGCCGGCCGATCCGGTGAGGAAGCCCGCGGGTTCATCGTCGCCGGGGACGGTCTTCTGGTGCAGGCGTAGCAGTGGTTTGAGGGAAATCGAACTGTGCGCGTCTTCGGCGATTCGGCGTCCGGTCGCCAGGAGGCCGGCGGTGCCATGGCACAGGCTGCGGTCGATGAGGAGGCGTGTCTGCTCTGGGTCGTTGACGCAGCCGGTGAAGGCGTCTTCGGCGGTGAACTGGCGGACGGTATCGCCGAGCGCGCGGGCGGCAAGTTGGTAGGCCCTGGCGATCCCGGGGGTTCCGTAGCACCAGGATGGGCGTCCTGGTTTGGTTGGTCCGGCTGGGCTGGAGCGGCGAAGGTCTTCAAGGGTGACGATGGGCGGCCACCATGCCGCGCCGGACGCAGTGTGATGCTGCCAGTCGTCCAACCAGCCGACGATCCGCTCGATGGCGCCGGTGTGACCATCGACGTGGATGCCGTCGAGGTAAGCCAGGGAGAGCAGCGCGAGCGGACCAGGGATGCCGTGGGCGATGCCCTGATTTCCGTGGCCGCCGACTGGAGAGGGGCGGTCGCGGGCAGGTCCGTGGCGGCACCACCAGCCGGGCAGGCATCCGATTGGTTCGGTGAGACGCACCAGGTAGGTCAGGACGTCACGGAGCAGGGCGATGTCGCCGATTCGGCGGAGAGCGACGCCGAGCCCGGTCAGCCCGCGGATCAGGTCGTACTCGGCGTACTCGGGCTTGTTCTGGAGGTCGATGCGGCGGTGCGCGGCTTCCAGCCGGCGGCGGGTGAGCACCGCGGTCCCGGACGCTACGCTGGCTTTGGCGCGGGCTACACGCGGGTCATCGCAGGTGGCTAGGACGAACGCGAGCGCCGGAGCGCCGTAGTACAGACTGGCGCTGTCGGCGATGCTCACTCCTGCTGCGACGGCCTTCTCCAGTTCTGCGTACGCGGCGTCGCGCCTTCCGGTCTCCAGGTGGAGGAGGACTTTGCCAGCGGCTCCGTCGGCGAGTGATTGACCGGCCGTCATGCGCTTCTCCGGGCCAGATCGGTGCGCGCGACGGCGCGGGCCAGGCGAAGGCAGTGCCGTTCGGATTCGAGGCCGACGCCGATCATGCGGGCATGGTGCAGGTGCAGCAGGTCGGCTAGCACCTGGTCGGCGTCGAGGCCGTCGCGGTCGGCGAGTCTCCGGTAGGCGGCCAGCGCTTCGGCCAAGCCGTCGTCTCCGTAGGGGCGGCGGGCTACGGTGAGCTGGGCCGGGTCCAGCCGCGAGCCGCCGCGATGGGGTGCGTGGTCGACGAGCCAGCGTGCCCCATCGGTGGTGAACCCGTGGGCGATGGCGAGCATCCCGGACGCGGCGGCGGCCTGGCGGTCGGCAGCGTGAAGGTGCTTGAGGGCGGCGCGGGAATCGGCGGCGAACACCGCTTCGGCGGCGCTGAGGGTCGCGCCGGTTCCGTGGCGGGTCTCGGGTCGGTAGGTGTGCAGCGAGTAATCGGACAACACCCCCTCCTCGTGAAGTTGTTCTGCGACGAGCGCGAGGTCGCGAGTGGCGTTGGCGAACGCGGCTGGGCGTCGCAGGGGGATGCGTAGCCTCAGATGCGGTTCGGGCTCTGGGTAGCGCAGGAACCACCAGCCAGAAGGTAGGTCGCTACCGGGGAGACGGGTCAGGATGTGATCCACGTGGCCGTACAGATATGCATCAAGCCAGCGTGATTGTCCGGGCCGGTGCTGGATCGTGTTGAGGGAGCGGGCTGGTCGGAGTGGCGTCGAGCTGGGCTGTTGATGAGTGAGGGTGAGCAGGAGTTCGGCCGGTCGGTTGTCGATCCAGCCGGATGGTTCAGGCGCTTCGGTCAGGACCGCGGTCGGGTGCCGGTCGAGGTGGTTGCGTAGGACTGCCAGGTGGGCGTTGTCGTTCAGGTCCAGGCGCAGCCGGACGTCGTCGGCGCCGAGCAGCACCACGTCGGGCAGCCGGAGGTGTTCGCGGTGCGCTGACCAGTCGGCTCGCCATAGGGACCAGGGAGCGGTGCGGGCGGGAAGCTGGGACGCGGGAATGATCCACCGGGCGGGGCGCAGGATGGATCGGCCGCGCCGGACACGGGGCAGGAAAGCGAGCTTACGGGCGGCATGACCCCAGTCGAACGGCGTACACGGGGCTGTCCAGGCCGTCCAGATTTCGGCCAGAAACCGCACGAGAGGCTGCTGCAAGTGTGGGAGCCGCACGCAGTTGAGCAGTAGTGGTTCGACCGGTCGGCCAGTAGTGCGTGACACCAGCCAAAGCCGCCGGTGGTCTGCGGCCACCGCCAGGTCATCCAACACCAACCGGGGGCTGAGGTGGAAGTCGCCTGTCGGCACGATGGGGAAGAGTTCGGGCGTGCGGGCGACCGCGGCCATCCGAACATCGAGCGGCGGCCCGGACAGTTGCACGATCTCCGCGTCGGCCATGACGGTCGGCAGTTCCGCGTAGACGCTGCGGAAGCGGGCCAGTTCGGTGGGGGTGAGCAGATACAGGAACCGGCCAGCGGCCACGCCTGCGTGCCGGGCTCCGCTGACGACCGTCAAGGTGAACGCGCCGCGATCCAGCTCGGCCAGCGTCGCTGCTGCCAGGGTGAACCGCAGCTCGGTGTGGGGAATCGGTGGTCGATCATCGTCGCCGCGCAATGCGGTGATCAACTCATTATCGAGCACCACTTCGGTTCCGCCGTCCAAAGCCGAGCGCTGAGCGAGGTCGATCAGCAGGGCGTCGCGAGCGGTGAACATGATCGGCTCATTGCGGGTCGAACCGCGATACCCGGCAGGGAAGCCCAGAACGTTAAGGGTTTCGCGTAGTGGAACTGCTACGCCGGGCCCCCACCGCTCGATGAACGCGCGGCGGTAGGCATCCCAACCTGGTAGCGGCGGTGCCACAGCGACGAGGGCGGAGGCCGCGTTTTGCGCTTCTGCGATCACGGCAGGGGGGAGCGTCACCGAGCAGTCGAGCCGTCGGTCGACGACCGCAGGATGTTCTCCGGCGTCGGGCACGCTGACGTGGCGGGCAAGGTGATCGGCCGGGTCGGTCACGGTCATCGGCGGCCGGATCTGGGACAGCAACGCTCCTACCTGGACCAAGGCCGCAACCAGCGCTTCAACTTCGCCAAGGTCGGCGTGCAGTTTTCCAGCCGTCTTCGCAGCGAGTTCGGAGAAGGGGACGGGAGTCCGAGCTGCCTCGATCGCGACGCGCACGGGATCGGTCAACGGGAGTTCGATGTCCCATCGTCGTTCATCGTCGGCGCGTGCGCAGGGCAGCACCCAGACTCCACCCCGGACGTACCCGAGGCTATTGGTGACCACCATGACCGTGCGCAGCGCCAGCAGATCGTTCTCCGCCGCAGACGTGTGCCTCGCGACGTCGCGCTCATCGGGCCGAGCCACGTCGTGATGCTGTTCCCCCCAACGCACGGATGCGCGTGCACCAAACAGGACCGGAGCCACACCAGCGAAGTGACCAAACGGCGTCGGGCGGGTCGTCCACCTCAACAGATACCGGACCGCGGCCTCCACCAGGCGCCGCAATGCGCGCGGCTTCACCGGGTCGCCGTCCAGCGCACGGGATACCTGGGCGGCCAGGCTGGGAGCGGCATGCTCGACGACCTTGGCGAACTCCGGCAACGCCCACACCGCACTCAACCACTTGAGCCACTCATCAGGCCGGTGAACAGTCAGGTCGGGCCAATCGGGCAGCGTCAGATCTCGGGGATAGGAAGCGGCTCTGAGCAAAGCCGCGTCTGCCGCGTGGAACATCTCGTGCTCCGCGATCGAGGGGAAATGGACGCTGGAGCGCTGCCCCACCTCCGAGAGGGAGGCCGGACAGCGCTCTTGGTGTGTCGCGATCAGTTGCTCGTGGTCGTGCAGGCGCTGGAACCCGTGTCACCCGAGCCGCAGTCGTCGTCGGTGCTCGTCGCGTGGGCGGACGCCACGGGGCCGACGTCGACCAGACGAAGGTTCAGTTCACGGAGCGGGCTGGGAGCGGTGTCGCTCGCCGTCGAGTTCGTCGGGTAATCCATGAGGGTCCCTTCTCACTGAGGGGTGAAGGTCAGGATCAGGCGGCTGTGCCGCTTGTCCAGGACCGCCCCGTCCGGCAGGTCGCCGTCGGGAGTGTGTGCAGGAAGGATTTGAAGTTCCGGGGGCGGGCAGCCCGCCTCCACCCACGCGCGCATGTGTTCGACCATCCGCTCAGCCGCCGCGAACGCCTCCGGGCCATGGCCGTACGCCCCGAGATCGAAACGCCGGTCAGTCCAACGGAGAGTCCGATAGGCGAGCGTGCCGTTGTGGAAGGTGGCGGAGGTTCCGTTCCTCCAGGACGGGGCCACAAGCCCAGACTCGATGGCGCTTTCCTGGGCGGTCAGGATCACGGCCTGCTCGCGCAGGCGGGTCGCGTGCCACAAGCTGAGGTCATGCAGGCGGGTACGAGGAGACAAGTCCAGTCCGGCCCATGCCTCAGATCTCGGCTGGGTCAGAACGCCCTTGGCGGCGTCAACGTCGATCTGTTCGCCCTCATCGAGCCGAAGGTGGACACCATCGGCGATGTCGACATACCGCATGGTGTGGGCCCCCGCACCCTGCATGGCGACGAACCCGCACTGGCGATGGCTGTGGCTGACCAGACGATCACCAGCGCGTCGCAACGCCCATGAACGGGTTGTTCCGAACGTTCGCAGCGGCACGACGAGGACACCACCTTCGGTGAGCTGCTCGCGCCATGCGGGCGGGATGTCCCATGCCCCGACCGTGACGATGATCAAGTCGAAGTGGCGGTCCGGCTCGATCGCATGCTCGGCGTCCGCGCACACCACGGTCACGTCGTTGTAGCCCGCCGCCGCCAAGCAGGCTGCGGCGCGATCGGTCACATCGGCGTCGATGTCCACGGTCGTGACCGATCCTGTACGTCCGACGAGTTCACGCAGAAGCGCGGCGTTGTAGCCGCCGCTACCGATCTCCAGGACGTCTCGGCCACCCAGACCATCGAGTGCATCGGCTGCCTGACCGAGCATCTCCGCGATCAAGAACGGCGCGGAGACCGAGCTGACGGTCTCGTCACCGCGGCGTTTGGTGATGACCGCGGTGTTCTTGTACGCCTCCTCCAGCGTCGCTTCCGGGATGAACCGGTCGCGGGGTACCGTTCGCATCGCGCGCTCGACGTCGGCTCGCATCACCAGACCCTTCGCCTTTTGATCAGCGATGGCCTTGTCGACCAGGGCATTGCGAAGCACCTCAGCTCGCTCGTCCTGGTCCGTCCGGTCGGTGGTCGTGGTGCTCAAGCTCTCGCTCCTTGTTGGTTGATCGGTGGCGTGTCTCTGGATGAGCCTCACACCAGGCGGTCCGAGATCGAGGGAAGTTCAGGCAAAGGCTTGCTCCTCTCTGGTCTCTTGCCCTGCCGGATGGCCACGACAAGACTCCAGATCACCACGCGGCCGAAGCCGCGTTCGGCATGGGCGCCCGCTGACTCAACCGCCTCACATGGTGTTCATGTGGACAGCTTGCGGGCCTCCGGGCGGTGGCGCGCTCGACCCGGGCGCGCTGCGGGAAGAGAGGTTGCTACCTCCCGCAGAGGGTGGGGCGCTTGACGCGCCCCCGCCGGACCACACGGGAACTTCAGTGGTTGGGTCTGTTCACCGCCCGGAGGAGTTCTAGGGGACACCTCCCGGTCTGAGCCGGGAGGCGATCTCTTGCATGGTCACCAGCCGTCACCACCGATGAGGCGAGCCCAGACCGTCTTTCCGCCGTCAGGGGTGGACTGGGCCCCCCAGGACACCGCCAACTCGGCTACGCCCTGTATTCGTCGCCCGTCGAGCTTTGAAGGGTCAGAGCCCTGGATCTCGGGCAACCCCGGTGCGCTGTCCCAGACGCCGATCTCCACCATCCCCGGCGTGTATCGCTCGACGCGCAGATGAATCCGGTCCGCCTTGCTGTTCAGCGCGCTCGCGACCAGTTCCGATGCGCAGTGCGAGGCCGGGCTTATCAGAGCTTTGAGGCCCCACCCCAGCAGCGCCTCCCGGACTTTCTCGCCAGCCACCGCAGGCGCGTTAGGCCCGACGCTGAGGCTGTAGGCGTGAACGTCCTTCTGTACGTCCGGGGTGTGGTCAGAGGTTGTCGTCACGAGTGGTTCCAAAGGTTCGCGAGCGTCTGTTCCTTCTGGCGAGTGAGCTTTGTGTTACTCGACCCTGCCGCGCCGGCCCAGAGGCAGGCTAGAGATTTGACTGTCTTTGACTCCTGCCGCGCCTCGTTGGCAGTCAAAGACCGTCAAAGGAGCGGAATAACCCCAGGCCAGTACGCCAAGATTGATCACACAATGCCCTCATCACTGTCGTCATCAGCGCAGGCAGCTCGCGAGCGGCTGGGCGAACAACTCCGCAAGATCCGCACTGACGCGCGGATCAACGGTGTGGAGTTCGCGCGCCGGGCCGGGTGGCGGGATTCCTCGCTCGTCAGCCGTACCGAGCGAGGGCAGCGTCCGATCACTGCTGAGACCGTGAAACTTTGGTGCCGTCTCTGCGATGTCCCCGATCAGCAGACGGCCGAACTGCTTGCAGAGCAGGCCAACGTTGCTCGCACATGGATCTCCCTGCGCGAGCACCACGAACTCGGGCTGGACGCGCGGCAGAAGGCCACGGTCGGGGACCTGCACTCGCGAGTTGTCTCCGAGCTGAGCTACCAGACGAAGCTGGTCCACGGCCTGTTGCAGACCGAGGATTACATGACCCAGGTGCTACGCGGGGTACGGCGGGATCGTCGCCTGAAACAGGACGACGTTCCGCAAGCGGTGGCCACACGCATGGCAAGACAGCGGAACCTGCACCGGCCCGGAAGCCGGTGGGCGTTCCTTCTGGAAGAGGCGGTGCTGCGGTACCAGTACTTTCCGGCGGACGTGCACCGCGCCCAACTGGATTACTTGTCCGAAGCGATGCGGTTGCCGGCGGTGTCGATCGGGATCATACCTACCGAAGGAAGACGCCACGGCGTTCGGGTACGCGAGTCGTTCGCTATCAGCACCTTCGCAGACGGCACCCAGGTACGAGTGGAACTGCTGTCCGGGATGCTCACCCTGACCCATCCGGAAGACATCACGCTCTACCGTCGGGCATGGGACGACCTGGTCGCCCTCGCCGTCACGGGCGACACCGCCAGGGCACTGATCAGCGCCGCCCGCGACAGCCTTGTCTAGATGCCAGGGACATCGGAGTTGATGTCGAAATCGGCATGAGGCGTTCCCCGAACCCACGCCATCTCGAATGCGCCAGCGATATCGCGCGCGACGCGCGGGTCAGAGCTGAAGGTGTAGAGCCCGGGATTGGAGTTGTCGCCGCGCTGGAAGTTCCAGCGGATCACACGGTTGTCGAAGACCCAGCAGTCCGCAGCCGGAATCAGCAGGTCGGCCGCAAGATCCCGCCAGAGCCACCGGATCTCCTCACCCAGTTCCACGTTCTTCGCGGTGACAGCGTGCTCCCACCTCATGTACTCCGACGCTGGCCGAGAGATGATCCGTACTCGCCGCCAGCTCACCCCGCGGGCGACCGCCTTCCGGACCATATCGGGGAAATCGGCGGTCCATCTGTGCTCACTGAGATCACCTGTCTGCCGCCACCGTTCATACCCACTGGCTTTGCTGACGTCGTAGGCGTCTCTGGTCTCGAACCGGATCACCGAACGCTTGGCCGCGTTGAGGAGCGTCTTGAAGTCGTGTGGACCCTCACCCACCCGATCCGGCTTGTAAGCGTCGTCCACCGCTTCCCTGATCGCGGGGAACAACCGGTCGGGGACCCATACGTCGGTCTCGTCGTCGCCCTTGCCAACATCCGTGTTGAACCGGGCCGTGAACTTGGGGTCGGTCACCGTCTTGCCGCGGATGAAGGCACCCCCGGGCGCTCGCCACACCGCCGGACACTCCACCTCATCTGAGTTGGGATCTCCACCGACAAACTCCACACCATCGACCACGGGCCTGCCTCCAGACGAGCTGTGGGTGAGAGCTAGCAACATCGACTCTCACGCCAGGAGAGTGCCACGGTCAAGTGCGTAGGCTAAATGATCTGGTTCACCTGCGTTAGGTACAGAAGAGGCCCGGACCGGACGGTCCGGGCCTCGCGTCACACACGGCTAACCGTTCAGCTCGCCCTTGCGAACGCGATCAGCGAAGCTAGCCCATGCCGATGGGTCGAACGCCAGCTTTGGCCCGCCGGGGTCGTAGCTGTCGCGAACGGCGATCACCTCGTGGCTGTGGACCGGCGCCACCTCCACACAGCCGCCTGTTTCGTTACTGCGTCGGCTCTTGCGCCAGGCGACATTGTCCAAATCCATGTACTACCTCATTAGAGTTCCGCGAGCAGGCGGGTCACCAGCTCCCTGCTCTCATCGGGGCCGAGAGCCTGCGCCTTCAATCGGTCGAACAGTCTCCCGTGCCCCTTGACCTCTGCTGCGTCTTCGATGAAGAGGCCCGTTATGAGTTCACGGTAGACCACCTGCGGGTCTTGTTGGTCCGGGAACCCCAAGATCGTGAACGACCCCGTGGCGATGGCGGGATGGGCGCCCTTGTCGAAGGAGAGCACCTGTAGCTCCACATTGTCGTTGTGGGACAACGCAAGCAGGCGTTCGAGCTGTTCACGCATCACCTTCTCGCCACCGACGCGGCAGCGCAGAGCGGCTTCGCCGATGATGAACCACCCGGTGAGGGCGTCATCGCCTTCCAAACGCTTCTGTCGCACCTGGCGTGCTACCACCAGCTCCTCAACCTGTTCTTCAGGCGACGACTTCATGTCCGCGGCGATGAGGGCCCGCTGATAGTCGGAGGTCTGAAGCAACCCTGGGACAGCGGAGATGCTGAACTGCTGGACCGTGTCGGCCTCTTCCTCCATGCCGATGAAGGTGAGGTAGGCGTTGTCGAAGGCTCCGCCGAGCTGTTGCCACCAGCCCTTGGTCCGGCAGTCGCGGGCGAGCTGGACGAGTTCGGCCACCTGGGCGTCGTTGAACTCCAGATACCGGGCGTAGCGCTCAACGTCGGCGAGCTTGGGCTTGCCGGCGGTCGGGGACTCCATGCGCGTGATCGTCACGGCCCCGACGCCGACGTACTCGGCGGCATCGTTGCGTGCCTTCCCAAGCTCCGCCCTCCGGTCGCCCAGGATCTTGGCCAGCCTTCGCCGACGGACGGTTGGACTGATCCGTCTTGTGGCCATCACTTCCTCCATGGGTGGTTTGTACCAGATGAGGTCAAGAAAAATCTGACCCGGTTCACTTAGAAGGGTTGTCTTTAAGTGTGTCGCCAGACACACTCTTAGCTTAACGACGCCTGACGCGACGTGTTCGGAGGTTTGGGGGGATCTTCGGGTGCGCGTGCACTTCCAGGAAGCGACCTGTCATGGGATTCGGCGATGGTTTCGCAGCACGACGGCCCGACCTCCTCTCGACACTCTTCGACGCTGGTAGCCCGGCTGACACGCCAAGGTTTGCTCGTCGAGACCGTCGATGGCGGCGCCCGGTGGAGGGTCCAGTGCCCCCAGACTCAACGGCGAGTGACGGTCGGGGCTCTGGACGTCGGCGGTGGCGCGGCGATCTTTCTCTGGGGCGGGAACTGGCAGGTGCCTTCCTGGGAGATGG
Organism: Actinomadura atramentaria DSM 43919; assembly: GCF_000381885.1. Lineage (GTDB taxonomy): Bacteria > Actinomycetota > Actinomycetes > Streptosporangiales > Streptosporangiaceae > Spirillospora > Spirillospora atramentaria. The sequence goes on from NZ_KB907208.1 coordinate 699,657, forward strand.
ACCGGGTCGAGACATCGATCGTGAGCTTCCTGCGCCCGCCCTCCTGACTCAGACCTGTGGATCGAACCACGGACGCAAATACCCGGCCCCGAAGCACACCGTCAGGTTCTCCAGCTCGCCCGAGTGCGTGCGCTACGGCAGGAAGTGGCTGGTCGAGAAGCTGGACCCCGCCTCCGATGGACCGGTCCTTGATGATCCGGACACCATCGACGTCCTGGTGCTCTTGCTGTCGGAGACACTGACCAACGGCATCGTCCACGGGCGGGGCGGGCACGTCTGCGTCGATCTCACCTTCGCCGACTCCTTCATCGAGATCGGCGTTGTCAGCGAGGTGGAAGAGAACAGCTCCAGGCCGCGGATGCGCTCCGCCGGGAACGACCAGAACGAGGGGGCGGCAGAGAACGGCCGCGGCCTGGGCCAGATCGTCCGAGAGTTGGCCGACGAGTGGGACTACGACGAGGCGCTTTATCACGATCGTCCGGGCGTCAGGGTCTGGTTCCGGAAACGGGTGACGAGAACATGAACCCCCACTACCACGAGCCCTATCAGCAGCCCTACCCCGTCAACCAAGGGCGCCAGAGCGCCGGACACATGGGGACGGCCCTTCGGCAGCAACAGCCCGCAGCCCCGCGGCAGCTCTCACACAATCAGCCGGACCCCCGCCGACAGAGCAGCGCAGGAGGGCCCAGACCAAGACAACCTCAGGCGAGCCAGCCGCAGCAGACTCTTCAGCAACAGGCGAACCGTACCTCGCACCGGGGCGCAAGTACCTCCGAGGTCGGCGACTACTTCTTCGCCGTGTCACTGCTCTTGTTCGGGATGCTCATCGGCGGCACGATCGTCGCCATCTTCTGGAGCGTCACCGGCTAGAGACGCGCCCCGGACCTTCTCGGTGGAAGCCTGCGACCCCCGCAGGAGAAGGTCCGGGGCGCTCGCACACCCTGTCGTTTGAAACGGAAAGCACAAGACGATGTTGGAACTGGTCCACACCTCGCCGGTCGCAGAAGACCCGCCCTCCGGATGGCTCTCCCCGGATCTACAGGTGGTCGACCCCGAGCAGGGAGACCTTCGAGCCCTGGCTGCCGACCTGTCAGACGACATCCACATATGCGCAGAGCGACTGCTTGTGGCCTACAACGTAGACGAGGACGGCATGTCGGCCGTGTTCGAGGTGTTGGGCCAACACCTGCCCGATGCCCGGACCCTATTCAAAGCGCTGAAGACCGCGCACCGCGTCGACGCCGAAACGTTCGGCGTCGCGCCTCGCAGTCGGTGATCCCGCTTCCATGAAGAACGATCTACCAAACCTGCTGGACGTCAAAGATCATCGGCGGTCGCTTGGGTGAATACTTTCACCTTCCGGGGGATGATCTTCCAGTAGTGGCACTACTCTGCGTGATCATGAGCGCTTCTAAAGAGGTCATTGCATGGGTTGAGGCTCTCCCCGCCGAGTGGATCAAGTGCCGCGACGACGGCCACGACTGGAAAGATCACTCGTGCCACCTATACGACGGTGCCTACGACGTGATCCGAAAGTGCCAGCGGTGCACCACCGAGCGCATCAAGGTCGTGCACGCCCGCACCGGGGAACGGTTGGCCACCTATTACGCCTACCCCGAGGGCTACACCGCTTCGGGAACGGGAGGGCTGACCGAGGCCGACCGTAACCTGTTGCGCCTGACCAACGTCAGGCAGACCAGTGCCACGTTGGCGTCGGTGAAGGACGCCTCGCACCGCCGACGTCCCGGCTCCCAGCTAGCCGCTTAGTAACTCGCGTTCCAAGGCCACCGCCGCCGGGCGGCAGGCTCACAGAGGTGCTCACCTCTGTGGAGATCTGCGCTGGTGCCGGTGGCCTTGCGCTGGGGCTGGAACAGGCGGGGTTCGCCCACCAGCTCCTGGTTGATATCGACCCTGACTGCTGCGCGACGCTGCGCGCCAACCGCCCCCGATGGAACGTGCGCCAAGGCGACGCCCGTGAACTCGACGGCGGAGCCTGGCACGGCGTCGACCTACTGGCCGGGGGCGTGCCCTGCCCGCCGTTCTCGATCGCCGGACTGCGCAAAGGCAGCGACGACGAACGTGACCTGTTCCCGGCACTGATCGAACTGGCCGCGCAGATCCGTCCCAAAGCCGTCCTAGTAGAGAACGTTCCCGGACTGGGCGAGGCCCGGTTCTCCGACTACCTGGAAAGTGTGTGCCTCCAGCTGCGGCTGCTGGGCTACGGCGTGCAGTACACAGTGCTACGCGCGTTCGAGCACGGTGTACCGCAGCTGAGGCCGCGGTTCTTCCTGGTGGGAATGCACGCCCGCTACGCCACCCACTTCCGCTGGCCCATCCGCGCGCCCTACCCCTACAGCGTCGGCGAGGTGTGCGCCGAAGAGATGGGGTCGCTGGGCTGGGAAGGTGTCGAGCAGTGGCTGTCGCTGGCCGGCGCCCACCGCGCCTACGCCCCCACGATCGTGGCCGGTTCCCGTATCCACGGAGGGCCCGACATGGGCCCGTCGCGTTCGCGCGAGCGCTGGCGAAACCTGGGCTTCTCCTCCAAGAGCGTCGCTGACGCCCCGCCGCGGCCCGGCGACCCACAGCCGCCGCGGATCACGATGAACATGCTCGCCCGCATCCAAGCCTTCCCACCCGCCTGGCAGTTCATCGGAACCAAGACCTCGCGGTGGAAGCAGATCGGCAACGCCGTCCCCCTGCCGCTGGCAGCAGCCGTAGGAAAGCGGATCGCGCTGGCGCTTCGCGCCCCCGACATCGACTACCGAGGGCTGGCCGACTTCGAGCGCGGCTTCTACGACATCCGCCAACTGGCGGCCTGAGAAAAGAGGAGGGACGACCGTGGGTTGCTGGTACGACATCGAGCTGCGTTTCGCCGGGCCGCCGGTGGAGGACATGCACGCGTTCGAGAAGAAGATCACCCGGTCGGGGATCTGGATCAACGCCCGGCAGGAAGGCGACGGCGTGATGGTGCTGCACGGGTCGGTTCCGGCCAGGGACCTGGAGCAGGTGCTGGCCGAGCACCTGCCGCCGCCGGTCGTGGCGATGACGGACCTGGGCTACACCCCGATCGAGGAGAAAATCTCCCCGGTTTAACACATAAATACAGCCCGAAACGGACGAAGCATGCCAGGGGTGAACATAGTCTCTGAGGCATGCAAGTCAGGGCAGCATTCGGACCAGATGAGATGAGATACCGCCGCTACCTGGAAGCGGTACGCGGATTGGCCGACAACACGGTGAACGCCTACATCAGCGACCTGTGGGCGTTCTCGGCCGACACCGGAATCAACAAGGTCGGCGACATCACCCGCCAAGCCGTCACCGACTGGATGGCCGACAACGACCACGAGCTGTCCGACCGCACCCAAAGCCGCCGCCTGACCTCGCTGAAGACGTTCGTGGCCTGGGCGGTTGACGAGCAGATCATCGACTACAGCCCGATCGCCACGATGAAACGCAAGGTCACCTCCCGCAAGATCCCCAAGTACTGGACCAAGAGCCAGATGCGGCGGCTGCTGGACCACGGCGCGGTCGGCTCCGACCCCATCACCCTGCGCGACCGCGCCGTCCTGGAACTGCTGTACTCCTTTGGGCCCCGCGTGTCGGAGCTGTGCGCCCTGGACTTGGACACCATCGACCCCGAGGACCAGGTCGCGGTGCTGGAAGGCAAGGGCGACCGCGAACGCACCGTCCCGGTCGGCGTGCCCGCCCTGCACGCGGTCCAGGCGTACCTGGAGCACGGTCGCCCGCATCTGGACCGCACCGCCGACCTGCCGCCCGAACGCAGGCAGTGGGCGCTGCTGCTGACCGGCACCGGGCGGCGCATGTACCGCCAGGAGGTCGCGCGCATCGTGTCCTACTGCACCGGCCGCGTGGGCGTTCCCGACCTGGGGCCGCACGGGTTCCGCGACACCGCCGCCACCCACCTGCTCAAGAGCGGCGCCGACATCCGCTATATCCAGGAACTACTGGGGCACGCCTCGGTGCGGACCACGCAGATCTACACCCACGTCGCCCCCGAAGACCTGATCGCCGAGTACCGGCGGACCCACCCCCGCGCGTCCTGAACGCGACGGAAATTGAGGGGCCCCGGAGGTGTGCGCACAGCTCCGGGGCCAGGGCAGGGCGTTCGCCGGTCACGCCGGGTCGAGACGTGCCTATCGCGATCATGCGCTGCATCAACGCATCCAGAGTGTCCCCCCGCACTCACCGCCACTAACTAGGAGTTACTGAACGTGCACTACCACGGGGACCGTGATCGGCTTGAAGGAGAGAACGACTTCGACTGGGGTTACCGCCTGGGCGTCGAGGACACCGACAGCAAGCACCGCGAGCGCGAATGGAGACGCCGCCGCGAAGCCGAGCGCAACGCCCCCAAAGCCCAGCCGTGGACCTACTCGACCGCCGAGCACCGCCGCGGCGACAAGGTGAAGGCCACCCTGCCGTGCGCCTGCCACAGCGAGATCTGGCTGACCGCCCCCATGCCCGACCCCGAGCACGCCGACGACCAGCAGGTCACCGAGCTGGAGGGCATGGCCATGTGTCGCACATGCCACGCCCTGTTCAACACCCGCGTGCACATCGAGCCCGACGAAGAAGGCGAAGGTCAGCTGTACCACGGCGCGCACTTCCAGCTGGTCGGCGACCTTGCGCTGTCGGCGGTCAAGCAGGGCTTCAAGCCCAAGTCGATGCTGGAGATCCTAAAGGAGACCGCGTGAACGTCGTCATCGTGTCCTGTGGCAAGAACAAGCGCAACGCCCCGGCGTCCCCTGCGGGCCAGATGTACACCGGCACCCTGCACGCCCAGATGCGCCGCGCCGCCGCCGCCCTGAACCCCGACCGCGTCCTGATCATCTCCGCGCGGTACGGCCTGGTCCCGCTAGAGACCCTTATAAAGCCCTACGAGCTGCACGCCACCGACCCCGGCGCGGTCACCGCCGACGTCATCGCCGACCAAGCCCGCCTGCTCGGCGTAGAAGACGAGCCGGTCACCGTCCTGGCGCCCGCGCCCTACCTGATGCTGGTACGCCGCACCTGGCGCGGTCCGGTCACCGCCCCCCTGGAAGGACTCGGCCGTGGCATCGGGCCCATCAAGCGCAAGCTCGCCGACATGTACGCGACGGCGGCCTGAGCAACACCCCTTTCCATCTCGGTCGCCCGGCGACCTACCGTGATGATCATGCACACCGAATGCTGTCAGCACATCGCCGGGCGGTCTTTTCACGCCCCCACCTGCCAGTGCGAGGTCACCCGCGACGAAGCCGGGCCGCGGCCTCCCTCGGACTGGACCGTGCAGTCGGGCTCGCCGCAGCCCCCGCACGACTACGAGTTCCCCGGCCAGCTGATCCGCCGCGACCAGCTCCCGCCCCTGGACCACCTCAACGAAGCTCAGCGCAAGCAGTACCTGGCCAGCATTGAGGTGGTCGACGAGCTGCCGGGAGGTGACGGCGATGACGGCCGCCCGTAAGCCACCCCGCACCGGCGGCCACGCCCGCGCAGCCCGCGGCCCCGCCAGCGACTCACGCAAGGCCGCCAGCGTCGAGCAGGTCCGCGCCGACTACCAGCGCGCCACCTCCGCCGACGCCACCGAGCAGATCCGCCAGCTGGCCAACCCCAACCGCATCCGGCAGACGCCGCGCCAGGCCCGACAGGTCGCCTCCGCCCGGCGCAAGCAGACCCGGGGCCTGTAATGGCCCGGCGGGGTGGCCGCTCGCGCAACCGCCGGCAAGCACGCAACTTCAGCCCGCGCACCCAGCGCAGCGACTTCCACGACCCCTACGACGTCTACGACGATGTAGGGGAGCGACGTGTCGCCGCACACAAGGTCGCCGACCAGTTGCGCCACGACGCCGAGACAGAGCTGGCCTTCACCATGGCCCGGCGCGGCGACGACTCGCTGCTGCTGCCCTACCGGCCGACCCGCTCGATCAACCCGCCACGGCCCCGCACGGTGGCGGCCGGTTACGACGAGGAAACCGAGACGCTGCGGGTGCGCTTTCGCGACGGGACACCATGGGAGTACTACGGGGTGAGCGAGCAGGTCTGGAACGAGTTCCGCTCCACCAACAGCCCCGGCCGGTTCATCAACCGCGTGCTGAACAACTACGACTACGGCCGCGGCGACTTCTAGTAACTCCCATTGCCACCGCCACTCGGCGCGTTGGAAGCGTAGGGCGCACGGACCCGACACGGAGGAATCCATGTGCCCTACCTGCACCAAGCTGCGCGCAGTTCTCGAAGAGATCCTCTGGCCGCCCGGCTCCTTTGAGCCGTTGAGCGTGCGCCAGGCCAAGCATCGCGCGCAGGAAGCCGAAGCCAAGCTCGCGCGACTCCAGACGGCGGGCCGCCACAGGCGCACCGAAATCAACGAGGACTACGTCCCCCAGGGCGTGCCCGTCGGCGGGCCCATAGAGCCGGTCGTGCCGGTCGAGTCACCGGCCGCCGCTGAATACTCCGAAGCATTCGCTGTTCCACCAAACACTCCCGAATGGGAGCGAGAAGACAACGAAGAATACCGGGGCAACGACTGCGCCTACACGGGCTGCGACTGCTGCTAGTAACTGTGATTGTCACCCCTTTCGCTGCGGCTGACAGGTTCGAGGAAGGAATACGAACCGTCGGCTGAAAGGGAGTGGTGCACATGCCGAGCACCACCGACAGCTCGACAGTGGGATGGGCGAACGCCACCTCAATGGCAGTGATTCGCCGTGCTGCTCGCGACATCGGAATGCGTGAGAAGCCCCCGGGAAGTAACCGGACCCCGCTGGGCGAGGCATTCGGATGGAACGGGGTGGCCTGGTGCCAGATCGCCCAGAGCATCTGGTTCAAAGAAGCGGGCTACACACCCAACGTCGACTACCCGTGGACCGCCGCATGTGCAGCAGCCGTCTCCTGGTTCAAGCGCAAGGGCCGCTTCGGCAGAACCCCGAAGGTCGGCGCGATGATCTTCTATGGGCCCGGTGGTGGAACACACGTCGAATTGGTCGTTGAGGTACATCCGACCTACGTCGTGACGATCGGCGGAAACACCAGTGGATCACTGAATGGTGCATATTACGCGGGCGACGGAGTTTACAAGAAATCCGTGTCCCGATCGTCGTCTCGGATCTACGGCTACGGATATCCGTTCAAGGCGACCGGCAGTGCTGACGACTCCTCAAGCGTCGTTATCGGAGAGGACGACATGCCCAAGTACATCTCGCTCGGCGGGCTCAAGAGCCAGGAACTGGCCGCCGACAAGTGGACCACGATCTGGTGGGACAAGGAATACAGCGACAAGCACAAGCAGCACGGCGACGGGAACTACCCGACCATCATGTCCGGCCCGGCGTACTTCATGTCCACGGTCGGCATCACCATCGAGGACGTTCCCAAGGGCACCGAGGGCCAGTTGCGCCTGATCGAGGTGAACCCCAAGAAGGACATGAAGGTCTCCAAGACCTACCCGATCCAGGAGTTCACCACCACCTCCGGCCGCCACTTCGAGACCTACGGACCGATCGGCTCGGTGTCCAAGGGCATGCGCCTGCGCGCCCAGGTCGTCCTGTTCGGCCGCACCGGAAAGCTCACCGGCCGCACCGTCAAGATCTTCTACTGGGACAAGTGACATGGACATGACCGCCCTGAACTGCCTGGCTGAGGAGCGTGGCGAAGTGGCCGAGTTCGACGAGACCGCGCCCTTCTACGACGGCACCGCCGAAGACGGCGACCCCGAGCTGGGGCCTGATTACCCGGTGTTCGACACCGACCCCGCCCACCGGACCCCGGCGTCACCGGTCGAGGACGACGAAGTTCCCGATGACGAGGCGAACCCCGCCGAGCAGGCCGACGACGAGCCCGCCCCTGTCAAGGCCAGCAGCGACGCCGGTAGCCGCGCCGGGCGCACCGTCCTTCAGGGAACCATCGCCGCCGCGGCCGTCACCACACCAGCCGCCGCGATCATCTCGCCTGACGGTCTTGGGCTGGACGACTGGCGACTGCTGCTGATCGGCCTGGTCCAGGCCCTGCTGACCGCCGCGCTGGCCTACCTCCAGCGCATCGCCGACACCCGGCGCAGCTGATGCCCCGCACCCGAGGCGCCGGACGCCTCTTCTTCCACACCTGCCCGCTGTCAGACCAGGCGCCGCTAATCCACCGCGCCCCCTCGTGGGAGGTCGACTACCCCTTCCGCGCCGGGCGCTCGATCATCGTGCGCTGGCGGGGCCGCGGGCTGGTCTTCGGCTACTGGAAGACCCCGCTGGACGAGGACGCCGCCCTCACCCGCGCCATCGACGCACACCAGGCCGAGATGTTCGACCGCGACGGGGCGCTGCTGCCCCACTTCACCAAGGAACCGGCCCATGAATGACGCCGTCGAGGCGATGATGACCGCCACCTGCCCCGCCAAAACCTGTGGGCCCGGCGAACACTACTGGGTCACCTCCATCTACAACGGCGACTCCATCAGCCAGTGCGCGGTGTGCGAGGAGTTCAACTGGGACGAGCTGCGGCGCGACTACGTCCGCAAGCGCATCATCGACCGCGACCACCCTGCCTTCGCCCGCCCCTTCCATCTGGTCCGCCACGACGACGTCACCGGCGTCAGCGGGGAGGGGATCGTCGCTGACGGCGTCAAGTGGCCCGACGGCACCGTGGCGCTGCGCTGGCGAGGAGAAGACCCCTCCACCATTCACCGCGACACCCTGGAATCGGTGGAGAAGATCCACGGCCACGACGGAAGGACCCGCATTGTCTTCCCTAAGTCCTGAACAGAAGGCGTACCAAATCATCGACGCTCAAAGAAGGATTGCCGACTACGCGAACGGTGACCTGGACATCGAATGGCAGTTGCTGGAGATTCTCGGACTGACCAGCATCTGGGGAGACCGTGCCGATTCTTAGGTGGCGTATTCGTCGCACCCCTGAAGCCACCTACGACAAGGCCCGCCGGCGGCTGTCGAAGATGGCGACCTCAGAGATCCTCGGATGGGTTGACCAGGTCGGAACCGAGGTACTGACGGCATTTGACGCCTACCGTCGCTCCGAAACCCACGAATCCATCAAGGACGCCCAATCGGCAGCCAATGTCATTGTTGCTGTTGCGGACGAGCTTGAGGGACGATGTGTGAAGAAGAAAAGAGGATTGCTGTGACAACGCCTGACGACGCCGCCTGGATCAAGGCATTCGGATTCAAGGACCCGCCCGAAGAAGAGTTCGACGACGACGGGCCGGGTGACCGGGAGTTGTACGCATACAACCCTCTCACCGATCCTGATTTCCCCATTGGGAGAACCCGTGCCGAAGACCAGCAATACCTCACCGACGACGGATGACACCACGTCGACCGCGCCCGGCAAGGGCGACCCCACCACCGACGGCAAGTCCGCGCCCACCGACACCAAGGTCAACAAGACCGCCACTCCGGCCGACAGCCCGTCCCAGCCTGTCCAGCCTGCCGACAAGCTCTCGGACCTGACCGACGAGACGCCCGACGACCGCGACGCCAACAAGGCCAAGCCCGCCGAAGCCAACCCCGACGCCGTCGCAGCGGCCCCCGGAACCGGTGACGCAGGCGGCTCCAGCTCCGGGGGCGCCGGTGGGGTGTCCCCGTACGTGGGGATCAACGACCCCGAGTACGCGAGCTGGACCGCGCAGAAGGCCGACAAGGACGGCAGCCAGATTGGGGTGCCCGAGCTGACCCGCAGGCCCGGCCAGGTGATCGAGGACGGCCGCCAGCCCGACGTGGACGCGTTGTACGGCGACTGGGGCGTCATCAACGGCCAGTTCGACGGCACCCAGTACCTCAACAACCTGTTCCTCCACCCCAAGGGCAAGCCGGACGAGCTGATCGGCCACCCGGGTGCACCGAAGATCAAGGTGCTGTTCCCCGCCACCGCCAATCCGTCAGGCGGCACGTGGCTGGAAGTGCGCGGCAAGGACTTCTCCCAGATCCGCAAGGTCACCGTGGACGGCATCGAGCTGCGCTCCACCGACGGCAACACCGACCAGGCCGACGAAGGGTATGCAGCCTTCCGCCGCATCTCCGGTGTGTCGGTGGCGATCAAGGTCCCGCGCGACAAGGACTACACGCCCACCGACTGGGAAGCCGACCCGTCGGCCACGCCGTACTCCAAGAAGGCCAAGATCAAGATCGAGACGGCCTACGGGGCGTCCAACGAGATCGAGTTCACCTACCTGGAGGCAGCACCGATCCCGGTCAAGGGCGGGATCAAGGACGCCATCGGCTACTCGGCCCCGGTGTTCGCACCCGACCTGGCACCGCTGGCAGCCTCCGCGCCCGCCGTGGAGAACGAGGTCGTCTACCCCGTCACCGCCAAGGACCCGTTCGCCGTCCTCAACGGTGGTGTCGGCGACGAGCGCGAGATCGGCGGTATGACCCGCGCCACCGAGCAGCTCCGCGCCGACGGTATCCCCGAGCTGCTGGACGACGGCGCCGAGGGCGGTAAGTGATGCGCAGCTTCACCGGCAACACGCTCCAGCAGCTGGGCTACCCGCCGCCCAAGGACGGCTTCCGCCTGGTCGTCATCCCCAACGGCGCGCTCGGAGCCCGCAACCACACCATCCACGCCATCGCCGACCGGCGCATGGCCGACGACGAAGTGACCATCAGGCCCGGTGACGGGTCTGATGCTGTCACCATCACGCTCGACACCATCGAGGCCGACCGCAAGACCGGCTCGGCCGAGCACGTGTTCAAGCGTGCGGGGGAGTGGGACGTGATCGGCGAGGCCGCCACGTCCAAGCGCACCGCCGCGGCCCCGGTCTGGATCGACCCCATGAAGGTCGCCGTCGAGACCGTGCCGAACAACGTCGTCGACCGCTCCGACAAGTACCGCCGCACCGCCTCGCTGCGCGTCACCGGCGTCCCGTACCCGGCCAAGGTCACCTTCACCGTTCTGGGCACCAGCCCGGCCAAGGCCGTCACCGTCGACACCGAGCTGGACAACGCCCAGGTTCCCAACGCCGGCACCGCGCTGAACTTCGACGAGGCGTGGGCCAAGGACGTCCAGACCCCGGCCATCGTGCGCATCACCTGCGATAAGTTCCCAGGCGACTCGATCTTCGAGCGCGTGGCGATCCCGCAGACCGACATCCCCGTCATCGCCTCCATCTCGGTGGCAGGCGCATCGGGTCTGAACCATCTGGATCTCAAGGGTGGTCAGCCCGGCATCATGGAGGGCACTGGCCTGACCGGCGTCACCGAGATCCGGTTTGGCAAGGTTGCTGCCACCGACCTGAAGGTCCAGTCCGACACCCTGGTCACCTTCACCACGCCCGCGATGACAGTCGAGGGCTACCAGGACCTGGTCATCGTCGCCGGCGGTCAGGAGTACCGCCGCTACCGGTTCTTCTCGGCGGGCGACCCGACCAACCGCCCGATCCCCGAGCCGCCCAAGCCCGCCCCCAAGGCCGCACTGACGCTGACGCCCAACGGGCTGAAGGTAGACGCCTCGGTCACCATCACCGACGCCGAAGCGGGCGACGTCACCAAGGTTGTCCTGGACTTCGCCGGAACTCCGGTGACAGCGACCGGCAGCGGCCTGGGCCCGTGGACCGGCAGTCACAGCTTCACCGACGGCGGCAAGAAGACCGTGGTCGCCACCGCCACCGTCGCCGGGAAGGCAGTCACCGACACCAAGACCGTTGACCTTGCACCCTCGCCGCCCACTCCGTCCGTCAAGCTGACGCTGAACAACGACAAGCTGAAGGTCACTGCGTCGGCCATCGTCAGCAACGCCCAGGCGGGCGACGTCACCAAGGTCGAGGTCGACTTCGACGGAACGAAGAAGGACGCCACCGGTACCGGTCTGGGGCCGTGGACGGTCGACAACGACTACGCCGACGCTGGGACCAAGAACGTCACCGTCACCGCCACCGTCGCCGGTAAGCCGTTCACGGATACCAAGACCATCGACGTCACGGACGCGTGAGGTGAGCCATGGCTGACGACAAGCCCGTCAAGCCCGATGACCCGGCCTACGTCGGGTGGACCGGGCAGAGCGACAAGCCGATCCCGGAGCTGGCTACCACGCAGGACACGGTGACCCAGAGCCAGCTCCCCAACCTGGACAAGGCGGGGGAGTTCGTCACGAACAAGGAGCTGGCCGACAAGATCAAGCTCGACCAGCTGGCTGAGTGGAACAAGGAGCAGTACGAGCTGCCGTTGCGTGTAGCGGAGGCCCCGCCGCCGAAGCCCAAGTCTTCGGCACCCGCGGGTAAGGCTCGCCCGAGTAGCAACTAGTGCCGCGTGTACTTAGCAACTCGCCCCGGGCAGGCAGCAGCCCATGAGCGCTGAACCCATCGAGGCCGCCCTGCCCGGGGCATTGCATGAAGACCTTGCTCTGCTCGACGCCGACGACGTCTGCGCGATCCTGCGCATCAAGAAGTCGTGGCTCTACGACCAAGTCGAAGCCGGGAAGATCAAGGTCATTCGTCTCGGCCGCCAGCTGCGCTTCCGCAGGGCAGACATCGCAGAGTTCATCGAGAGCTGCACAAGCTGACTACGCAGCCACGTCGTCGAAGTCGTCGAAGATCTCTTCCAGTGACTCAGCGAGCGACTTGTCCTTCTCGTTCAGGATGGCGGCGTACCGGGAGGTGACCTCCAAACTCCCGTGCCCGGCACGCTGCCGCACCTTCTGGAGATCGACCCCCTTGGCGATACCCCAACTGATCCCGGTGTGCCTCGCGTTGTAAGCAGTGAACTCCTCCGGAAGCCCCGCAGCCTTCCGAGCGGTCGACCAGTGACGTCCCCAGATGTCACGGCCCAGAAAAGCCATCGGGTCATTGTTGTGCCAGGTGTAGTTCCGGCTCGGCGCTTCCACTTGCTGCCCTAGCTTCTTGCGTCGCCACTCGCGCTGATACTTCGCCGCAAACGCCTTGCAGTGCAGGCATCGGCATTTTGCCGTGTAGTACGCTCCTTGCGTCCCATGCTCGTACACCAGGCCGCGGGGAGTGACGATCGGCGGGCCCTTCGGGACGTCTCGCAGAGCGAGTTCAACGCTGGCGGGCTGGCGGTAGGCGAACATCCAGTTCGGGAACATCAACCCGTCGTCTGGGATGTCGTACTCCTCGATGTGCTCTTGTGCCCAAGTGCACATGCGCTTGGAAAGACCGAAGCGTCGGTGGTCGCCGCTCTTGGGGTACGGCTTGACGAGCCATCCCGGCTTTCCGGACGGGTGGAATTTTGAACTCAGATACACCGCCGAGCGGGTAACGCTCAGCGTCCCTTCCTTGAAGTCGAAATCGCAGGGCCTGAAGGTTCGCATCTCGCACTGCCGTGCCCAGGATGTGACGTTCAGGCGCGCATAGAACTTGGAGGGGCCATAGGTGAGGCCCGCTTCCAGGCGCTCCCACTGTTCATGGTTCGCGACCAAGATGAGCTTTGTTGGAACTTGCTCAAGGCGGATGGTCCGGATGGGGTTGTTCTTCCGATACCCCTCATCTAGTGCTTGTTGGCACATCGACGACAGAACCTTGCGGGCGGCGCGAATCGTGGTGATGGACTGCTGGCCGCCTTCCTCGCCGGGAAGAACTTCGGTCAGCAGTCGATGGAACGTTTCGCGCTCCACCTCCATGATTCGCAAATGCCCAATGTAGGGGAGGATGTGGTTTTTGAGCGTGTAGTGGTAGCTCTGCTTGGTGTCTGGGCCGATGGGGAGCTGGTGTGGAAACCTCGTCTTGCAGAACGCGCTGATGGTGGTCACCGCCTTCTTGGCGGGCGAGGTCTCGGTGGTGAGGCCCCGGGCGTGGGCTTCGGCCTGCTCGGCTACCTCGATGGCTCGTTCGTGGGTGGTGAAGGTGCCCGCGGACAGGTACTTTCCGTTCGCGGCCTTGTACATCCCGGTGTACCGAGCGTCACCGCTGGCGCTCTCGCGCTCGATGACGTACGCCATGTGCTGCTCCTTCTTAAGGTCCCCGCAGGAGCGGCCGGAAGATCACCTTCGCTAGATCATCCGCTAGACGGACGGTGATCCAGGGTCCTCCAGGGGACTCCACTAGACTCCAACGTCTAACGCGATCATGGCCTCTGACCTGCGGTTTCATGCTTCCCTTAGCAACAGGACCTCACACACCGAAGATTTTCGGCGGCACCACGGAAATCATGAAGGAAATCATCGGCCGCAGCATCCTGTAGTACGAAGAGAGCGGGCCGCGCGGGATCGTCCGCGCGGCCCGCTCATTTGGCTTTCGTTACATCGGGCAGGTGGATTTGTAGGCCGCGATGGTGGACTCGTTCGTCGGGCCGGGGCAGAGGAACTGGGTGTAGCGGGTGTCGTCGTCGACGTAGCGCTTCAGCCAGGAGAGGGTGTATTCGGCGATGCGCTTGTCCGGGAAGACGTAAGCCATGTGGCCCGCGTTCTTGAGGCGGACGTACGCCTTTTCGGGGGCGTTGGAGATTCCGTCGTAGAACGGCTTGGCGAAGGTGCCGTCGGGGGCGATGAAGTCGTTGTCCGAGCCGAAGATCATCGTCGGGGTCTTGACCGAGGTCAGCGGGGCCGAGACGTGCCAGGGGGCGAGGGCGACCGCCGCCTTCAGGTTCGGCCGGTTCGCGGCGGCGCTGAGCGTGCCGCCGCCGCCCATCGAATGGCCGACGACCGCGAGGCGGTTCGGGTCGATCCGGTCCTTCACGGTGCTCTTGGACGTCAGGTAGTCGAGCGCCGCGAGAAGCTGGCCGCCGCGCGAGTCGGGGGTGTCGAAGACCGAGGTCGTGTCGAGCGTCATGACGACGAATCCCTGGGAGGCCAGGCGCGGGCCGTACCAGTCGATCGCCGACTTGGGCTCAAGGAATCCGGGAATGACCGCGACCGCGCCGAACGTGCCGTCGGCGGTGGACTTCGGATAGTAGATCGTCCCGTCCGCGAATCCGGTTCCGCTGCCCTTGGGGACGTCGACCTGGGCGATGTCGTAGGAACCGCGGTCGGCCGTCACGCTCGCCGTCGTCGGGTCCGGGCCCTTCTCGAAACCGGCGGCGTGGGCCGGAGCGGTCAGGCAGCCGACGGCGACCGCGCCGCCCGCCAGCGCGCCGAGAATTCCGCGCTTGCTGAGCATTCTGTTGTCCTTTCGGTGGGTCCGGCTCAGGAGCGCAGGAAGTCCGCGACCTGCTTGAGCACGGCGGTGTCGCTGAGATAGCCGCCGTGCTTCTCGCAGGCGACCTTCGTGTTGCGCGCGCCGTCCAGGACCGTGCTGGTGTAGGGATAGATCACGCCGTCGCAGGACGAGTACCAGGTCGCGTAGGACGTGTTCCCGGGCGTCTCGTCACCGGCGGTGATTTTGGAGATGAAGGCCGAGCCCGGGTACATCTGGCGGCACGTCAGATACCAGAGGCAGTTGACGGCCGCGTAGGTCCCGTGGTTTGCCCCGGCGAGCGACGCGAGATGCGCGACGTCGGAGGTCCCGCCCAGCGCCTTGAGGTAGTAGAGGCTGACGAGGCCGCCCATCGAGTGGTTGACGATGTCGACCTTCGCCGCGCCGGTCCCGGCCTTCACCTGCGCGACGTAGGAGGCCAGTCCCTGGGCGTTCTTGGTGTTGTCGCCGTAGGAGTTGTACTCGTAGGCGAAAAGCCGGTCGGAAGGATATCCGGCGTTCTCAAAAACAGTCCGGGCGGTGGTCCAGTTCTTGGCACTTCCCGAGTAACCGTGGACGAAGACGACGGGAGCCGGCCCGTCCGCCCGCGCGGCGGTCCCGGCTCCGAACAGCGTCGCGGTGGCGAGCGCGGCGGTCGCCGCGAGGGGGAACAGGCGCACGGGGTCTCCTGACGGACGGCATGTCGGTTGCGGGACTCATGGTCGGGCCGGCACCGCCCCCGGACAATGAACCGATCGCAGAAACGAACGCGAACATGCGCGTCCACGGACAAGACAACGGCGGAAAGAATGACCGCTCAGGCGCGCAGGCCGCGCAGGTAGTCCGTGAAGTCGGCGGTGTAGTCCGCGTATTCGCGGCGCCAGCGGGCGCGGCCCGCGGAACGCGTAGAAGGTATACGGGCGCGGTTCAGGCGGTTCCGGCGTGGCGCGTCAGGTCGGACGCCGCGCCGACGAGCCGCCGGAACCGCTCGACCGCCCGCCGGTGGTGCAGCGCCGCGAGGTCCCCGAACAGGGCGAGTTCGGGCTCGGTCGGCGGCTCGTTCGCCTCCCAGGCGCGGAGCATGGCGAGCCAGGCCGACGCGTGCGTCCGCGGCTCGGCGGCGAAGAACGCCTCGACGGCCTCGGGCACCTCGGCCAGCGTCTCCGCGAGGGAGTTGAGGACGGCCAGGTGCGCCGTCTGGCCGACTGCGGCCACGACTGCGCGCAGGACGTTCAGTTCCGCCTCGAAGAGTTCGGCCAGATCGGGATCGTCCGTCGCGGCCAGCAGCTCCAGCCGGGCCGCGGCGCGCCGCGCGGCCGCCGGGTCGTAGCGCCGGGGGTCGGCGGCGATCGTGCGGACGGTGCGCAGGAACAGGTCCTGGTGGAGCTCCACGACGTCCTGGAAGATCCCCGCCGCGGTGTCGGGCAGGTCGCGCGCGAAGCGGAACAGGTGCCGGTGCGTGTCGAGCCCGCCGTACAGCCGCACGTCGCGGACGGTGAAGCCGAGCCCGCGCCGGGCGCTGACGAACCCGGCCGCCTCCAGCCGCCCGAGGATGAGCTGCGCGGTGGCGCGGTTGACGCCGAACTCGTCCGCGATGCGGCGGATGGACGGCATCAGCTCGCCCGGGGCGTGGACGCCGGACGCGATCCGCAGCGCCAGGCGGTCGGCGATCTCGTCCACGATCGTCTGTTTGCGCACGCCGTCCGTTCCCCCACGATGCGGCCATTGACCGCGCACCCCGAAAACCCTACATTCCACCGGATGTCGTGGCGCGCGACTGCAGTGTCAACTCGTTCCTCCGGTGAGGAGTTCCCGTGCGCGACGACGTCTTCTCGCTACCGGCGGACGTCCGCGAGCGCACCGCGCAGCACATGTTCGAGGTGCTCGGCCAGCTCAGGGGCTGCGCGCTCAAGGGGGCGGAGCAGCTTCGCGTCCTCGGGCAGGCGCTGCCGCCTGATCTGGCCGGTCCGTACCGGGTCGCGCTGGCGCGGTTGCAGGAGTCCGCGCCGTCCATGCTGCCGTCCGTCGTGCATCAGGTCCTCGCGCGTGGACTGGGGGACGACTGGCGGACGCTGTTCCGCGAGTTCGACGACCGTCGTCCGGTCGCGGCGTCGGCCGGGCAGGTCCACCGCGCGGTGTGGTGGGACGGGCGGCGGGTCGCGGTCAAGGTGCAGTATCCGAGCGCGCGCCGCCTGTTCCGGCGCGACCTCGCGCAGCTCGCGCGGCTGTGGCGGCTCGCGTCCGCGCTGATCGGACGGGCCGAGGGCTGGGAAGTCGTCGAAACCATCAGCGAGCAGATCGGCGAAGAACTCGACTACGCGCGGGAGGCGCGCAACCAGCGGGCGTTCGCCGCCGCGTTCGACGGCGATCCCGACTTCGTCGTGCCCGCCGTCGTCGCGCAGGCCGGGGACGTGCTCGTCGGCGAATGGGTCGCCGGGACGCCGGTGACGCGGCTCATCGCGGCGGGGGAGCGCGCCGACCGCGACCGGGCGGGCCTGCTGATGCTCCGGTTCGGTTTCGCCGGACCCGGCCGGTGCGGGCTGATGCACGGCGACCCGAGTCCGGGCAACGCGCGGCTGCTGCCGGACGGCCGACTCGGCGTCCTGGACTTCGGGGCCTGCGCGCCCGTCCCGCCGGATCTGCGCCGCGACCTGGCGGAACTGCTGGCGGCGCTGGCCGGGGACGCGCCCGGCGCGTGGACGGACGCGCTGCGCGCCCGGCGGTTCCTCGCGCCGGACGCCGATCCCGCGGCCGCGCAGCGGGTCGTCCGGGACGTCTTCGCGTTCCTGCGCGACGACGAGTTCGCGTTCAGCGACCGGCGGCTGCGCCGGGCGGTGCGCGCCGTCGACGTGCGGGGCCTGCGCGGGTTCGGCGTCCCGGCGCGGTTTGCCCGCGTCTGGTGGACGCTGCTGGGCGCGGTCGGCGTGCTGAGCCGGCTGGAGGCGTCGGGGCCGTTCCGCGGTGAACTCGCGCGGCTCGGCGGCGCGCGCTAACACACTTCGCCCGGCACGGCTAGACGAAACCGTCTGAGTAGCTGTCTCAGACAGTTGGCCGGGCTTGCTAACGCGCCCGTCCGCGCCCGCCTAAATTGCCCTCACCCCCGAAGGCGAACCGAGGCGAACGCGGGAGCCCGCCCGGTCCCGCGCCCTCGCGAAAGGATGATTCCCTTGCGACTCGGACCGCGCGTGTCGGCCGCGGTGTTCCTCGCCGTTCTCGCGCTCCTGGCGGCGCTCGCGCCGGGCGTCGCCTCGGCGCAGCCGTCCTACGAACCGCCCGTCTGGAAACCCGCGCCGGGCCAGAACGTCACGACCGTGCGCTGGGGTCCGATGACCATTCCGGCCGCGCCGTCGATGGAGGACCCGATGGCGTCCGCCGCGATGCCGGACCACGGCGCGATGCCGGCGGGCGAACTCGACAACCAGATCGCGCTCGACGGCGGCTGCAATCCGCTGCTCAGCACCTGGGGACCGGTGTCGCCGTACAAGGTGAGCTGCATTCCCATGTCGATTCCCAAGCCCTGCGACGACTGCTACATCACGGGAATCCTGCCGGACCTGGTGAAGAAGGGCACCGACACCAGCGTCAACATGAACAACGGCGGGATGCTGCACCACGTCGTCCTCATGAACCTCAACCGCCAGGACGCGACGTGCCCGGCCTGGGGCGGCTTCAAGCCCATCAACTGGCTCGGGCTGCTCAACGGCGGGAACGAACGATTCTTCGCCGCCGGGAACGAACGGACCATCGCCCAGTTGAACACGGCCGGAACCTACGGCTACCGCGTCAACAAGGGCGACAGGTGGGGGCTCATCTACCACCTGATGAACTACACGCAGCAACCGATGGACGTCGAATTCAAATTCACGTTCACCTGGGTGCGCAAGGCGACTCCGGTCGACCCGGTCTGGCTGGACATCGACCAGTGCTCGGACTCGGAGAAGAAGATCCCCGCCGGGTACAGCGACCTGGAGTGGAGCACGCCCGTGCTGCGCGGCGGGACGCTGGTGGGCGTCGGCGGCCACGCGCACGACCACTCCATCGCCGTGTCGCTGGAGAACGTCACCAAGAAGAAGTTCTCGTGCGTCTCCGTCGCCGGATACGCGCCTGGATCCACGTCGGCGCCGAGCGGTCCCGGACCCGGCACTCCCGGCCATCCCGTGAAGGCGAACACCGTGACCACCGACGGCCATCCGGGCACGAGTCTGGACGCCTATATGGGATCGGTGTCGGACTTCAGTCCGTGTACGCCGATGGATCAATGGGACGTCGGGGATACGGCCCGAATCCACGCGACCTATTACCACCCCACCGGCGTCGACGACGCGATGGGAATCATGGTCGCCTACCTCAAGCGCTGACCCGTGGGCCGTGCCGGTGCTGGACCGGCGCCGGCACGGCCCTTTCCCCGTCGAGGACGGAGCCAGACATGGTCGAAATCAGCCCGGCGCTTCGGCGTTCCGGCACGGTGGTCGCGGGTGCGGCGGTCGCTTCGGCGCTGCTCGGCGGGGTCGCGTCCGCGCACGTCACCATTTCCAGCGCGCAGCCCGCGGTGAGGGGCGAGTACGCCCAACTGGCGCTCCGCGCGCCGAACGAGTCCGAGAAGGCGAGCATGGTGAAGCTCGAACTCGACGTTCCGGCGGACACGCCGCTGCCCAATGTGACGCCTGAGCCGGTGCCCGGCTGGAACGTCGAAGTCGAGACCGTCACGCTCGACCGCCCGGTGCGCATGGAGAAGATCACCGTGACGAAGGCCGTCCGTTCGATCGTGTGGACGGCCGAACGCGGAAAGGGCACGCCGGTCGACAATTTCCAGAGCTTCCAGTTCATGACGAAGCTGCCGACCAACACCGACAAGCTCGTCTTCTCGGCCGTCCAGACCTACAGCGACGGATCGAAGACCGAATGGAACCAGCCGGTCGGCCCGGACGGCGCCGAACCCGAGAATCCGGCCCCGACGCTGGCCCTGGCCGCGCCCGAACAGAAAACCGCGCCGACCGAAACGAAGATGTCGAATACCGACACCACCGCGCGCTGGCTCGGCGGTGTCGGCATCGCGGTCGGCGTCGTCGGGATCGGCTTCGGGGCGCTCCGGGGCCGGCGGCGCGCCGCCGGGGACTGATGCGGGGGATCGCGCGGGCGGCGGGCTGCGCCGGGCTGGCGGCGTTCGTGCTGCTGGCCGGGCAGCGGCCCGCCCTGGCCCACAACAGGCTGGTCGCCACCGATCCGCCCGCCGGGGCGCGGCTCGCGACCGCGCCGGGCCGGGTCATGTTCACGTTCGCCGAACCCGTCCAGGAATCCGACGAATACGACGCGATCACCGTCACCGGGCCGGGCATGACGCGCTGGGAGGTCACCGGCGTCAAGGTCTACGGCGACACGATCAGCGCGACGGTCGGCGCGCTCGGGCCTGCCGGGACGTACACGCTCGGGTACCGGATCGTGTCGGCGGACGGCCATCCGACGACGGGCGCGATCACCGTGACGCTCACCCGGCCCGGCGGCGGAACGCCGATGGCGGCGATGGCGGAACCGGCCCGGCCGTCCACCGGCGGGCTCGGCGGACGGCCCGCCTGGCTCTGGCTCGCCGGCCTGGCGCTGCTCGGCTGCGCCGCGCTGGCCGCCGTGCGGGCGTCGGGCCGCCGGGAGGCGCGATGACGGGCCGGGCGCTGACCGTCGCCGCCGCGACGCTCGTCGCCTTCGGCGGCCTGGCGCTGGGAATCAGCGCGACCGAGACCCCCGACCATTCCGGCATGGCGATGACGAGATCGGTCACCGAGATCGTCCTGCCCGCCGCGCGCCTGGTCGGCAACATCGCGGGCGTAGCCGCCGCCGGTCTGGCGCTGCTGTTGATCCTGCTAGCCGGGACGGACGAAGCACTGGCGGCCGGAACCCGCCGCGCGGCGACCGGCGTCGGCGTCTGCTGGACGCTCGCCACAGCCTGCGCCCTCTGGCTGCAAGCAGCGGAGATCTCCCCGCTCGGCTACAGCGTGACGGGCCGCGAGACCATCGACTACGCCACCCACGTCACGACGGGCCGTGCCCTACTCGTCACCCTGGCCGCAGCGGCGACATACGCGCTGCTCAACACGGCAAGCCGAACACTCCCGGCCATTCCCCTGCTCGTCGCCGCGGTCGGCCTGATAGCCGTCCCCCTGACCGGCCACCTGTCCCAATCCTCACAGCCGCTCCTGGGCCGCGCGTCGATCGCCGCCCACGTCCTGGCGGCGGCCCTGTGGGTGGGCGGCCTGGGCGCGATCTTCCTCCTGGCCGCCGACGACCGAAACACCCTGGCCACGGCCCTACCCCGCTTCTCGAAACTGGCCGCCGTCTGCATCACCGCAGTGGCCATCAGCGGCGCACTCATCGCCTACCTCCGCCTAGAACCCGACGGCCTCTTCGACAACCTCTTCACCACCGGCTATGGCTTCCTGATCCTGGCCAAAACCGCCTGCCTGATCGCCCTGGCCAGCACCGGCAACCACATCCGCCGCCGCATCCTCCCCGCCGTCCTGACCCGCCACCCCACCGCCCTCCCCACCTGGGCCGGCGCAGAACTGACCCTCATGACCCTGACCCTCGCCCTCGGCACGGTCCTGGCCCGCTCCTCGGTCACCTGACCCGGCCGCCGTCGCCGTCGTCCGGGGAGAGCGGGCGGCACGGGGTGTCATAAGAATGTGGATTTGTCTCATCTTTTGGGGGTGTGGGGGTTAGGCTGCGCGGGAGGCTGTTGCGAGGGGGTGGCCGATGGCGGCTCGGGATGCGAGCGGGGGAGCGCCGGCGTTCGATACGAGCGTCGCGCACATCGCGCGGGTGCAGGACTGCTGGCTCGGCGGCAAGGACAACTTCCCCGCCGACCGGATCGCCGCGCAGCAGGCGATCGAGGCGATGCCGGACATGGTGGCGTCGGTGCGGAACACGCGGGCGTTCCTGGCGCGGTCCGTCAGGCATCTGGCCGAGGGGGAGGGCGTCCGGCAGTTCCTCGACATCGGCACCGGGATTCCGGCCGCGAACAACACACACGAGGTCGCGCAGGCCGTCGCGCCCGAGAGCCGCGTCGTGTACGCCGACAACGACCCGATCGTCCTGGCGCACGCCCGCGCCCTGCTGACCAGCGGCCCGCAGGGGGCGACGGCGTATCTGGACGCCGACCTGCGCGACACCGCGCCGATCCTCGAGGGCGCGCGCCGCGTGCTGGACTTCGAGCGGCCCATCGCGGTCATGCTCGTCGCCGTCCTGCAGTACATCCCGGACGAGGACGACCCGTACGGCATCGTCGAGGAGCTGATGGCCGCCGTCCCGTCCGGCAGCTACCTCGTCGTCTCGCACCCGGCGAGCGACATCCAGGCGTCGGCGATGGCGGGCATGGCGAGCCGCCTGAACGAGCTGATGGCGCAGAAGGTCCGGCTGCGCGACCGCGCCGGGGTCGCCCGGTTCTTCGACGGGTTCGACCTGGTCGAGCCCGGTCTGGTGCGCGCCCCCGAGTGGCGGCCCGACCGTCCCGAGGACGCGGCGACGCCGTCCACGATGTGGAGCGGCGCCGCCCGCAAGCCCTGACGGGCGCGCGCGTCAGGGGGCTGTCTCTTCGGTGGCCCGCTGCGCGCCCTCCCGTTCGATGCGGCGGCGCTGCGCCTCGACGTGCTCCGGCGTCGGGTCCAGGCCCTCGGCCATCGCCAGGTCCTCGGGATCGACCGGAGTCTCCGCGCCGGTCCGCAGCTCGGCGTCGGTCTCGCGGCCCGTCCGCTCGGTCATGGTGTCTCCTCCGGGTCGGTTGCGCCCCGCGCCTACCCGGCGCGGGGCGTCCGACACGCCGTCAGTAGCTCCGGGGGACGGTGCTCCAGAACCCGCACCGGTGCTCGTCGGCGAACCCGGTCATCGGCTTCGACCCCGGCGGGACGTACGAGCGCATCCGCTGCCCCGACGCGGTGAAGCGCGGCCAGCCCGCGACGCGGTGCGCGGTCGCGAACGACGCCCAGTCGCGCCGCATGGTCGCCGCGAGCCGCTGCTGATCAGGCGACAGCTCGGCGGGGAACGCCGCGTTGCCGACGGTGAACAGGTACTGCAGTTCGGTCGCGTGCGCCGCGCCGTAGGGGAAGGACACCGGTGCCAGGTACAGCTCCGGCGGGTTCGGGTCGTTGAACTCGTACGCGTACGTCGGGACGCGTCCCGCCAGCCACCGGTCGACCGACAGCGCCGGGCACGCGAAGTCGGCGTCGGTGCCGAGCGCCGACAGCGCCTCCGCCGGGCTGCCGTACCTGCTCAGCGGGTACTGCGCGGCGACGCGCCGGGCCTGGTCCGCCGAGACGTACGCCATCGCCTGGATGCCCGCGAGGTAGTTCTCCGGCGTCGCCCGCCCGCCGCTGAGGTCGTACATCAGCGCGACGAAGTAGCTGGACTCGTTGTGCGTCGTGCCGTTGACGACGGGCACGCGGTGGAACGCCCCGCGCCGCAGCGCGTCGTCCAGCGAGCGCGGGAGGACGCGGCCGTCCACGTCCGGCAGGTACGACCCCTGCTGGTGCGCGAGGACGGTCGCGGCGGGCAGCGCCCGCAGGCACGCCGCCGACTGGTCCGCGCACCCGGCGGCGGTCGCGAACGACGCCCCCTGCCGCTCGGCCGCCGCGCGCGTCGGGAGCGTCAGCCCGTACGCGCCGCTCTGGTTGATCGCCGCCGAGAACAGCCCGGCCGATCCCGGCGAGACGAGCTGCGACAGGACGCTGAGCCCGCCCGCCGACTCGCCGAACACGGTCACGTCGCCGGGCTTCCCGCCGAACCGCGCGATGTCGTCGCGCACCCAGCGCAGCGCGGCCTGCTGGTCCATCAGCCCGTAGTTCCCGGCGGACCCGTCCCGGCCCGCGAGCGACGGGTGCGCGAGGAACCCGAGCGCGCCCAGCCGGTAGTTGACGGTGACGACGATGACGCCGTTCTTCGTCAGCTCGGTCGGGTCGTACGCCGACCCCTTCCCGGTGACGAACGCGCCGCCGTGCAGGTACACCATGACGGGGTACTTCGCCCGTCCGCGCGAGGCGCCGGGCGGCGTGTAGACGTTGAGGTACAGGCAGTCCTCCGCCGACCCGGCCGCGCCGGGCTGGAGGCACGCGGCCCCGGGCCGGTCGGCCGCGCGGACGCCCGTCCAGCGCGCCGCCGCCTGCGGGGGCCGCCAGCGGAGCGCGCCGGTCGGCGGCGCGGCGTAGGGGACGCCGAGGTAGGCGTCGGCGCCGGACCCGGCCGTGCCGCGCAGCACGCCGCCGCGCGTCGCGACGACCGGGTCGTGGGCGGGCGCGGCCGAGGCCGACGCCGGGAGGAACGCGCCGAGCGAGACGGCGGCGAGCACGGCCGCCGCGGCGCGCGAGAACCTGGTCATACCGGTCCTTTCGGGGGGTGGGTCAGAGACCGACGCGGGTGTCGATGACCTTGCCGAACAGCGTCCAGCGCTCGCCCTGGAACTTCTGGAGCTGCAGCGACTCGATCGGGTAGGAGTCCTTCGGCCCGGTGTTCATGACGATGCCGGGCAGCAGCAGCTCCGACGGCACGTCCTTGAGGTTCCGCGCGGACTCCATCAGCCCCTCGCGCGTCGGGCACTTCATCGCGGCGAGCACCTTGGTGACGCTCGCGGCGGCCGCCCACCCCTGCGTGTAGTACGGGACGGACGGGTCCAGGCCCGGCGCGTACTGCTTCAGCTTCTCCTTGTACTGCTTCATCTCCGCGTCATCGGCCCACTGCGGGTCGGACGGGTCCTTGAAGAACGCGGCCGAGACGATGTTCTGCACGTTCTTGAACCCGACCGGCTTGAGGACGGTCGGGGACGACGCCACGTTGTTGATGATGTGCAGCGGGTTCCACCCGGTGTTGCGCGCGTCGGCGGCGAGGGCCTGCGACCCGAACTTCGGCGTGGTGATGTCGAGGAACACGTCCGCCTTGGACCCGGCGAGGTTGCGCATCTGCGGGTCGATGCTGGGGTCGGTGACCTCGTAGGTCTGCTCGGCGACGATCTTCACCGAGCTGCCCGCGATGGCCTTGGTGAACCCGGCGCGCAGGTCCTTGCCGAAGTCGTCGTTCTGGTAGAGGACGGCGACGCGCGCGTTCGGCTTGTCGGCCTTGAGGTACTGCCCGTACAGCGCGCCCTCGGACAGGTAGCTGGGCTGCCAGCCGATCGTCCACGGGTGCTTGGCGGGGTCCGCGCCCCACATGGACGCGCCGCTGGAGACGAACACCTGCGGCACCTTGCGCTGGTTCGCGTACTGCATGACGGCCGCCGACGTGGGGGTGCCGAGCGTCTGGAACAGCGCGAACACGTTCTCCTGCTCGACCAGGCGGCGTGCCTCCTCGACGGACTTGGGCGGCTGGTACCCGTCGTCCCGGACGGTGAACTCGATCTTGCGGCCGTTCACGCCGCCCTTCTCGGCGTTGACGTAGTCGAAGTACGCCTTGACGCCCTTGGGGATCTCGCCGTACGCCGACGACGGCCCCGACAGCGGGTAGATCCCGCCGAGCTTGACGCTGGACGCGGTGATGCCGGTCGTCTGCTGCCCGGCGCACGCGCCCTGCGCGGTCGGGCCGCCGGACTCGCTCCGGCCGCAGGCCGCCGCGGCGAGCAGGACCGAGAGCGCGACGGCTCCCGAGCGGACGGTGGTTCGGGTGGGGTTGCGCATGGTCTTCACTTCTTCCGTGCGAGGCGGGCGGCGGAGGCGCGGCCGGCGAGCCCCGCGAGTCCCGTCGGGGCGACGTACATGATCACGATGATGAGCAGGCCGGAGATGACGCCCGGCGCGGCCTGGTTGATCCCCTGCGACATCGTCGGCATGAAGAACACGAACGCGCCGCCGAGCAGCGGCCCGTACAGCGAGCCGAGGCCGCCGACGACGATGCCGGCGAGCAGCATGATCGACAGGGTGGAGGTGAACGAGTCCGGCGAGACGAACGCGATCACCCAGGTGTTGACGCAGCCCGCGGCCCCGGCGAGCATCGCGCTCCACGCGAACGCGAGCGTCTTGTACCGGGACAGCCGGACGCCCATGACCTCGGCGGCGGCCTCGTTGTCGCGGATCGCGGCCAGCGCCCGGCCGACGCGCGAGCGCAGCAGCCCGGCGACGGCGAGCGTCGCGCCGCCGGTGACGAGCAGGACGCAGAAGTACAGCCACTGGTCCTGCGCGAGGCCCGTCCACGCGGGGGCGTCCGGTTTGGTCAGGGTGAGGCCCATCGAGCCGCCGGTCAGCGACTCGAACCGCTTGAGCAGCGGCACGAGGAAGATCGCGATGGTCATGGTGACGAGCGCGAGGTACAGGCCGCGCAGCCGCAGCGCCGGGATGCCGAGCGCGAACCCGAGCACGAACGTCACGGCGAGCGCGGCGGGCAGCGTCAGCGGATAGGGGACGTCCCAGCGGTCCAGCAGCACGGCGGCGACGTACGCGCCGATCGCGAAGAACCCGCCGTGGCCGAGCGAGATCTGCCCGGTGCGTCCGACGAGCAGGTCCAGGCCGAGGACGGCGATGGCGTAGACGAGCACCATCGTGAGCTGGAAGACCCGGAACGGGACGAGCTGGAACGGCGCGACGCACGCCGCGACGAGCAGCACCGCGAGCAGGACGCCCTGCGGCTTGAGGACGGCCCGCCGGGTGCGGGGCGCGCGCGCCGCCGGAGCGGCGGTCGGGGTCCGGGTGCCGTTCACGCGCGCTCCACCGCCGCCCGTCCGAAGAGGCCCTGCGGCCGGACCAGCAGGACGCCGATGATGATCGCGAGCGGGACGCCGATCTTCAGGTCGGACCCGATCGCGCCGACGTACGCGCCCGCCAGCGTCTCGGCGACGCCGACGACGAGCCCGCCGACGACGGCGCCGAGCGGGCTGTCGAACCCGCCGAGCGTCGCCGCCGCGAACGCGTAGACCAGGACGCCGCCCATCATGTTCGGCTCCAGGAACAGCACCGGCGCGACGAGCACGCCGGACACCGCGCCGACCGTCGCGGCGAGCCCCCAGCCGAGCGCGAGGACGCGTCCGACGCGCACGCCGGACAGCCGCGCCGACGCGGGGTTGCTCGCCACGGCCCGCATCGCGAGCCCGATCTTGGTGAAGCGGAACAGGGCGTACAGGACGCCCATCACGGCGGCGACGACGCCGAGGACGCCGAGCGTGGAGTAGTTCAGGCTGACGCCGCCGAGGTGCAGCGCGCTCTCGGGGAACGGGCTCGGGAAGTCCTTGATCAGGAACGACCAGATCCACCCGGCGGCGGCGTTGACCAGGATGAACAGGCCGAGCGTGACGATGACGAGGGTGAGTTCCGGCGCGCCCTCGACGGGCCGGATCACGATCCGCTCGATCGCCATGCCGCCGAGGAACGACACCGCGAGGGTGAGGATCAGCGCGAGCCAGAACGGGACGCCCGCCTGCACGAACGACCACGCGATGAACGTCGAGAACATCGCCAGCTCACCCTGCGCGAAGTTCACGATCCCGGTGAACTGGTAGATCAGCACGAGGGCGAGGGCGAGGCTGGCGTAGATCGCGCCGGAGCCGAGCCCCTCCACGAGCTGCTGGATGAAGTCGGCCACGGCTAACCTCCGATGCCGAGGTAGGAGCGGGCGACCCGGTCGTCGGCGCGGACGTCGTCCGCCGCGCCGGACAGCGCGATCCGGCCGGTCTCCAGGACGTGCGCGCGGTCGGCGAACTCCAGCGTCAGGTGGGCGTTCTGCTCGACCAGCACGACGGTGAGGCGCTCGTCCCGGTTGACGGTCCGGATGATCTCGAACAGCTCGCGGGTGACGAGCGGGGCGAGGCCGAGCGACGGCTCGTCCAGCAGGAGCAGCCGGGGCCGGGCCAGCAGCGCGCGACCGAGCGCGACCATCTGCTGCTCGCCGCCGCTGAGGCTCCCGGCGGCCTGCCCGCGCCGCTTGCCGAGGACGGGGAAGTACCCGTACACCCGGTCGATGTCGGCGGCGACGGCCGCGCGGTCGCGCCGCGTGTACGCGCCGACGCGCAGGTTCTCCTCGACGGTCAGCGGCGCGAACGTGCCGCGCCCCTCGGGGACGTGCGCGACGCCGCGCCGCGCGACGGCCTCGGGGCGGTTGCGCGGCAGGTCGGCCCCGTCGAGCCGGACGGTGCCGGTGGTGCGGATCAGGCCGCACAGCGCGCGCAGCAGCGTCGTCTTGCCCGCGCCGTTCGGGCCGAGGATCGCGCAGACCTCGCCCTCCTCGACGGTGAGGTCCACGCCGTGCAGGACGCGGCCCGCGCCGTACCCGGCGTGCAGCCCGGCGACGGTCAGGAACCCGCTCATGCCGCCGTCCCGAGGTAGGCGCGCAGGACGTTCGGGTCGTTCTGCACCTCGGCCGGGGCGCCCTCGGCGATCTTGCGGCCGAACTCCAGGCAGACGACCCGGTCGCAGGTGCCCATCACGAAGCCCATGTGGTGCTCGACGACGATGAGCGTGAGGTCGAGGTCGTCGCGCAGGGCGCGCAGCAGGTCGGCGAACTCCGCGACCTCGCCGTGGCTGAGGCCGTTGCACGGCTCGTCCAGCAGCAGCAGGCGCGGCCGGGCGGCGAGCGCGCGCGCCAGCTCGACGCGCTTGAGGGTGCCGAACGGCAGGCCCGTCGCCGGGCGATCCGCGACGTCGGTGAGGCCCAGCCGCGCCAGCAGCTCGTCGGCCTCGGCGCGCAGCCGCGCCTCCTCGCGCCGGACGCGCGGCAGCCGGAGCGCGGCGGCGGCGAATCCGGCGCGGGCGCGGGCGTGCGCGCCGACCAGGACGTTGTCGCGGACGGTCATGCGCGGGAACAGCCCGAGGTTCTGGAACGTCCGGGCGATGCCGAGCCCGACGACGGCGTGCGGCGCGACGGCGAGCAGGTCCGCGCCGTCGTAGGTCACGGTGCCCTCGTCGGCCTCGTACCGGCGGGTGAGGCAGTTGAACAGCGTCGTCTTGCCCGCGCCGTTCGGGCCGATCAGCCCGACCGTGCGGCCCGGTTCGACGGTGAAGCCGACGTCGTCGAGGGCGGTGATGCCGCCGAAGCGGACGGTGAGTCCGGCGACGGCCAGCGCACCGCCCGGCGGTGCGGGCGGGCTCGTGGGTGTCATGGGGGGATTCCTCGGGGGGTCGTGGCCCGGACCGGATGTCCGCGCCGCCACTGCCTTGGCCCGCGCCGGACCGGACGGGCGGCGCCCGACCCGGCGTGGGTGACGGTCACAGTAACCCGAGTCGGCATTGTCGAACAACGGTTGACAAGCAAGCGCGAATGCTGGCCAACCGACGAGTAACGGTGCGCGAAACTGTGAGGTCGGCTCACGATTTGTTCGACAATGACGAACGGCGGCGACCGGTTGTGGCCACAATCCGCCGGTTTCGTCGCGTCAGGTGGAAGAGTGCGTCAGCGCAGCGCGTCGAGCGCCGCCTCGACGTGGATGCGCGTCGAGTCGAAAACGGGCAGCGGACTCTCGTCCGGCCCGACCAGCAGCGGGATCTCGGTGCAGCCGAGCACGACGGCCTCCGCCCCCCGGCGGCCCAGCTCGTCGATGACCCGCAGGAACGCCGTTCGCGATTCGTCGCGCACGACGCCGCGCGTCAGCTCGTCGTAGATGACGTCGTGGACCAGCGTCCGGCCGGGCTCGTCCGGGACCAGCACCTCCGTGCCGTGCCGCGCCGTCATCCGGTCCCGGTAGAAGTCCATCTCCATCGTGAACCGGGTGCCGAGCAGCCCGACGCGCCGGACGCCCGCCGCGTGGACGCGGTCGGCCGTGACGTCCACCAGGTGCAGGAACGGGACGCCGATCGCGCCCTCGATCGCGTCCGCGACGCGGTGCATGGTGTTGGTGCAGAGCAGCACGACGTCCGCGCCGCCCGCCTCCAGCCGCCGCGCGGCGGCCGCGAGCAGCCGCCCGGCGGCGGCCCAGTCGCCCGCGCGCTGCAGCGCCTCGACCTCGGCGAAGTCCACGGTGAGCAGCAGGCTGCGGGCGTTGTGGTGGCCGCCGTCGCGCTCGCGGACGAGGGTGTTGAGCAGCCGGTAGTACTCCGCCGACGACTCCCAGCTCATCCCGCCGATCAACCCGACGACGCCGCTGCCCATGCCGGTGATGGTAGTGAGCCGCCGGGAAGGTTTTCGTCGTTTTGGGGTGGGATTTAGGAGGTTGGGTGGGAGGTCGGGGATCTTCCCTTTGCGGGCGGGGATCGACCCGGCCGCTCTTCCATCGGCCACCGGGGTGCCCATGACGACCATTGCCGCCGTGCGCGGCGCGCTGCCCGCCCACCGCTACCCGCAGGCGGAGATCACCGAGGAGTTCGCGCGCGTCTGCGGCGCGGACGGGACGAAGCGCGGCCTGCTGGAGCGCCTGCACCGCTCGGCGCTCGTCGGGCACCGCCACCTGTCGCTGCCGCTGGCGGAGTACGCGCGCCTCGACGGGTTCAAGGCCGCCAACGACCGCTACATCGAGACCGCCTGCGACCTGGGCGCGGAGGCCGCCGAGAAGGCGCTGGCCGCCGCCGGGCTCGCGCCCGCCGACGTCGACGTGATCATGCTGGTGTCGGTGACCGGGATCGCCGCGCCGTCGGTGGACGCCCGGCTCGTGGAACGGCTCGGGCTGCGGCCCGACGTCAAGCGCGTCCCGATGTTCGGCCTCGGCTGCGTCGGCGGCGCGGCCGGGCTCGCGCGGATGCACGACCACCTGCGCGGCTGGCCGGACGGCGTGGGCCTGCTGCTGTCGGTCGAGCTGTGCTCGCTGACGCTGCAGCGCGACGACGACTCGGTCGCCAACCTCGTCGCGTCCGCGCTGTTCGGGGACGGCGCGGCGGCCGTCGTCATGTGCGGGGAGCGGCGCGGCGCGGACCACGACGGCCCGGAGGTCGTCGCGACCCGCGCCCACCTGTACCCCGACACCCGGGAGGTCATGGGCTGGGACGTGTCCGGCGACGGGTTCCGGATCGTGCTCGACCCGCGCGTCCCCGAGGTCGTCCGGACGTACCTCGCCGACGACGTGGACGGGTTCCTCGGCGACCACGGCCTCGCGCGCCGCGACGTGTCCGCGTGGGTCTGCCATCCCGGCGGCCCGAAGGTGCTGGAGGCCGTCGCCGAGACGCTCGGGCTGCCGGACGGCGCGCTGGACGTGACCTGGCGGTCGCTCGCGGACCAGGGGAACCTGTCGTCGGCGTCGGTGCTGCACGTGCTGCGCGACACGCTCGCGCGCGGGCCGGAGCCCGGCGCGCCCGGCGTGCTGATGGCGCTCGGCCCGGGGTTCTGCTCCGAACTCGTCCTGCTGCGCTGGTGACGGGATGTCCGCCTGGTACACCGCGCTGATCGGCGCGGTCGCGGCCGAGCGCGTCGCGGAGCTCGGCGTCGCGCGCGCGAACCTGCGCTGGAGCCTGCGCCGGGGCGGGTCCGTCATCGACTCGGGGCACTACGGGGCGATGGTCGTCCTGCACACGGGCCTGCTCGCCGGGTGCCTGCTGGAGACGGGCCTCGCGCACCGCCCGTTCGTCCCCGCGCTCGGCGTGCCGATGCTCGCGCTGGCCGCCGCCGCGCAGGGCCTGCGCTGGTGGTGCATCGGGACGCTCGGCCGGCAGTGGAACACGCGCGTCGTCGTCGTGCCGGGGCTGTCGCGGGTGACGCGCGGCCCGTACCGCTGGCTGCGCCATCCGAACTACGTCGCCGTCGCGGTCGAGGGGGCGGCGCTGCCGCTCGCGCACTCGGCCTGGCTGACGGCGCTCGCCTTCACCGCCGCGAACGCGGCCGTCCTCGCGGTCCGCGTCCGCTGCGAGGACGCCGCCCTCACCGCCCTCACCGACCCGGCCTAGGGACATCGTCCTACGCCGAAGGTCCGGGTGGGCGCGGCGCGGACGCCGCCCTACGTTCGGGGGACGCGGCGGCCGCCCGGCCGTCCGGCGGCGGAGGAGGACCCCGATGACCCTGAACGAGACCGAGCGCGCGTTCGTCGACGCGCACGACCTCGCGCGCCTCGCGACGATCGCGCCCAACGGCGCGCCGCAGAACAAGCCGGTCGGGTTCCGGTACAACGCGGAACTCGGGACGATCGACATTCACGGCTTCGCGATGCCGTCCTCGGCGAAGTACCGGAACGTCCAGGTCAATCCCGAGGTCGCGGTCGTCATCGACAGCGTGGTGGGGGAGGGCGCGGAGGGCGTCCGGTTTTTGGAGGTGCGCGGGCGCGCGGAGACGGCCGTCGCCCCCGACCCCGACGAGCACCTGTCGGACGAGATCATCCGGGTCCGGCCGCGCCGCCTCACGGGGTGGAACGTCGACCCGGAGCGGCCCGGTCCCTACGCGCGGAACGTCGGCGCGGCGGAGGCCGCGCGTTCGTGAATTGCGCGGCGCGGGGGATGGCGAAAGTGAGAACGCGGCAATGGCGCGGCCGCGCTTCCGAATGAGTGTCCCCGGTCGGAGTCGAACCGACAACTAGACCCTTTTAAGGGGTCCGCCTCTGCCGTTGGGCCACGGGGACGGAACGATCCTAAGTCCCTTCGGACGCGGTGATCCAGCCCGCCGGAAGCGAGGTTCGAGTGCGTTCACGATCCGGTAACCGCCCGTACCGGTAATGAGTCAAGTGCGCTTTCACTCGCGCATTGACGACGAGTATGTCCAACTTGTCCAAAGTGGGACGGAAATGCGGGGGTGCCGAAGCATCGCCCGGTGGGCGGGGGCGCGGGCGTGGCACGCGAGCCGGGGTAACGGCGCGGTAAACGGCGCCGGGGGTGGCCGGAACCGGTCCCCGGAAAGGCGTTCGGTATGGCCGGATGCGGTCCGGGCCGAACTCGGACGCGCGATGCGGGAACTGGTCCCGCGGCATGGTATCGAGTCGCCGCTGAATGGCGGCGGGGCGTGAATGATCCTCACAATCGCCCGGGCGCGGCGTGCGGGAATGGCCGGGAATGGCGGCGGCGCGGAGGCTGATCACCCCCGCGCCGTCCCGGTGCTCGTCGCCCGTGCGTCCAAGGCCTGTCCCAACGTGCCTCAGCCACAGCGCGAGTGCGTTACCCGGCCGGATCGCGGAGCGATGCCGCGCTCGCACAGGCCCGGTGAGGCCCGAGCCGCCAGGCGAGGGCCGTGGGCCGGGACTTTGACTGTCTAGTCGTCCACCCAGCCGTGCTTCTGGGCCAGCGGGAGCAGGCTCTCGCGGACCCGCAGCAACTGGGCGCCCGTGAGGTCGGGCACGCTCTTGAGCAGCAGCTCGGTGACCTCCTCGCGGAACTCCGCCGGGGCGAGGACGTCGCACAGGACGTCGTCGCCGCCGGGCCCCGCCGGGCGGCCGCCCGCCTCGGCGAACGGCTCGCGGCGCGGCGGCGGGCCGTCCACGACCCGCACCGAGAACGCCTTCGGACCGCGCTCGCCGTCCATGACCTCGAACTCGACGACCGTGCCCGGCGTCAGCACCGACTTGTCGTCGGAGATCTCGTTGGCGTGGACGAAAACGTCCGGACCGCCCTCGTCCGGGGCGATGAAACCGTACCCGCGGACCTCGTCGAAACGCAGAACTCTTCCCGACACCACCACAATGAACCATCCACATCAACGCGTTGCGCCGCGGGCCGGGCTTTCGCGCTCGGTCGCTCCCGGGCCGGAATCCGCCGACACTCTAGCACCGGGCCGGGCGCGGTCCGGCCCGTTCCGGCGCGGAGCGGTCCACGTGTCGGCTGACCTGCGGGTTCGCTGGATTCCCCGGCTTCCCCGAGTTTCCCGAAAAGCGTCGTAGATTCGCGGCGCGGGACGATCCGGACGCCCGGCCGGAAACGTCGGCGGCCGCCGCCTGATCTCCGTTTAATCCCCCGCCCGGTTGCATGGGCCGCGCCGCGGCACGGTGCCCGGCGCGAAAGGGGAACCATGAAAACCAGGGCCGTGCTCCTCGCCGTCCTCGCCCCGCCGCTGCTCGCCCTCGCGGCGTGCGGCGGGGACGGCGGGAACGGCGGCGTCGCGAGCGCGGGCGGCGCGAAGTCCGCCGCCGCCGCGTCGCCGCACGCGTCCACCGATCCGCAGGACGCCCAGCTCAAGTTCGCGCAGTGCCTCCGGCAGCACGGCGTCCACATCGACGACCCCGCGCCGGGCAAGCCGCTGAGGATCACCGCGAAGAAGGGCGACAACGTCGACATGGACGCCGCGCAGAAGGCGTGCGTCCACTTCCTCCAGGACGGCGGCGTCGCCAGGACGCCGGACGCGAAGGAGTTCGACCGCATGGTGAAGCTCGCGCGGTGCCTGCGCGAGCACGGCCTGGACGCGCCCGACCCCAAGCCCGGCGAGGGCATGCGCGTCCGCGTGGACGAGCACGTCGACCAGGCCAAGGCCGAGGCCGCGCAGCGCGAGTGCGAGGCCAAGTACCCGGAGGGCCGGTGAGAACGCCCGCCCGCCGCGCGGCCCTCGGCGCGGCGGCGCTCGCGGCCGTCGCCGGGGCGGCCGCCGCCGTCCCGCTGCTGCGCGGCGGCGACCCGGCCGCGTCGCGCGCCGCAGCCGCCGCGCCGCCCCCGACCGCCGAGGTCACCCGCGGGGACGTCGTGGACACCGAATCCGTGGACGGGAAGCTGACGTACTCGGGAAGCCGCAACGTCGCCGCCGCTCCCGGCACCGTCACCTGGACGCCGAAGGAGGGCGCGACCGTGGCCCGCGGCCGCCCGCTGCTGCGCGTGGACGACCGCCCGCTCGTCCTGATGTACGGCGCGACGCCGTTCTACCGGACCCTGCGGCGCGGCGTCCCGGACGGCAAGGACGTCCGCCAGCTAGAAGCCAACCTCCAAGCCCTCGGCTACGGCTCGGACCTCACCGTGGACGAGGAGTTCACCGCCGCGACGGCCGCCGCCGTGAAGGAATGGCAGGACGACGCGGGCCTCCCGGCGACCGGCGCGGTCGCCCCGGGGCAGGTCGTGTTCCTGCCCGCAGCCGTCCGCGTCGGCACGCTCCGCGTCGCGAAGGGCGACCGGACGGGCCAGGGCCCGGCGATGACGGTCACCGGCACGCGCCCGATCGTCCACGTCGACCTCGACGCGGCCAAGCAGCGCCTCGCCCGCGCGGGCGCGCCCGTCACGGTCGAGCTGCCCGGCGGCGGGACGGCGAAGGGCCGCATCGCGTCCGTGGGCCGCGTCGCGGAGACCACCGGACGCGGCGATGACAAATCGTCCACCGTGGATGTGGACATCCGGCTGACGGGAAAGCCGCCGCGCGGCCTCGACGCCGCGCCCGTGTCCGTCGCGCTGGAGAGCGCCCGCGCGAAGGACGTCCTGTCGGTGCCGGTCGAGGCGCTGCTCGGGCTGAGCGAGGGCGGCTTCGGCGTCGAGGTCGTGTCGGGCGCCGCGCGGCGGATCGTCCCCGTCACACCGGGCGTCTACGGCGGTGGCCGCGTCGAGGTGTCCGGGCCGGGGCTGGCCGCCGGGACGCGGGTGGGGGTGCCCGAGTCGTGAACGTGGTCGAGCTGGTGAACGTGACCAAGGAGCATCCGGGCGGCGTCCGCGCGCTGCGCGGCGTGGACCTCGCGGTCGCGGCGGGCGAGCTGGTGGCCGTCGTCGGGCCGTCCGGATCGGGCAAGAGCACGCTGCTGCACCTCGCGGGAACGCTGGACCGCCCGTCCGGCGGGACGGTCCGCGTCGCCGGGCACGACGTGGCGGCGCTGTCGGACCGGGAGCTGTCGGCGCTGCGCGCCCGCAGCATCGGGTTCGTGTTCCAGTCGTTCCACCTCGCCGAGGGCGTCCGCGCGCTCGACAACGTCGCGGACGGGCTGCTGTACGCGGGCGTCCCCGCGCGGCGGCGGCGCGCGCTGGCGCGGGCGGCGCTGGACCGCGTCGGGCTCGGCGGCCGGGCCGGGCACCGGCCGCACGAGCTGTCCGGCGGCGAGCGGCAGCGCGTCGCGGTCGCGCGGGCCGTCGTCGGCGCGCCCGACCTGCTGCTCGCCGACGAGCCGACCGGCAACCTCGACAGCGCGGCGGGCGCGGATGTCCTGGCCGTGCTCGGCGGCCTGCACGCGGCCGGCACGACGATCATGGTGATCACGCACGACCCCGGGGTCGCGGCGTGGGCCCCGCGCCGCGTCGAGGTCCGCGACGGCCGCGTGGTGTCGGACGAGGGCGGTCCGCGATGAGCGCGCGGCTCGCCCCCGCCCGGCTCGCGCCCCGCGACCTGCTGCGCGTCGGCGCGGCGGGGCTGCGCGCCCGGCCCGCGCGCGTCGTGCTGTCCGCGCTCGGCGTCGCGCTCGGCATCGCGACGATGGTCGCGGTCGTCGGGATCTCCGCGTCGAGCCGGGCGCAGCTCGTCCGGCAGCTCGACGCGCTCGGCACCAACCTGCTGACCGTCGAGCCGGGCCAGACGCTGTTCGGCGGCAACGCGCGGCTGCCGACCGAATCGGTGGCGATGACGCGCCGGATCGGACCGGTCCGGTCGGCGTCCGCGACGGGCTCGACGGACGCGACCGTCCGTCGCAGCCCGCTGATCGACCCCGCCGACACCGGCGGCATCGCCGTCCAGGCCGCGACGCCCGACCTGCTCGGCACGCTGCGCGGGACGGTGCGCGGCGGCGCGTGGCTGAACGCCGCGACCGGCCGGTACCCGGCGGTCGTCCTCGGCTCGGCGGCCGCGCGGCGCCTCGGCGTGGACCGCGCCCGCGAGCGGGTGTGGATCGGCGGCCGCTGGTTCACGGTCGTCGGCGTGCTGGACGCGCTGCCGCTCGCGCCGGAGATCGACCGGTCCGCGCTGGTCGGCTGGACGGCCGCCGAACGCTACCTGGACTTCGACGGGCACCCGACGAAGATCTACGAGCGGTCGGCGGACGCGTCCGTCGAGGCCGTCCGCGCCGTCCTCGCCCGCACGGCGAACCCCGAGAGCCCCGGCGAGGTGAACGTCAGCCGCCCCTCGGACGCGCTCGC
Organism: Actinomadura atramentaria DSM 43919; assembly: GCF_000381885.1. Taxonomy (GTDB): domain Bacteria; phylum Actinomycetota; class Actinomycetes; order Streptosporangiales; family Streptosporangiaceae; genus Spirillospora; species Spirillospora atramentaria. The sequence goes on from NZ_KB907208.1 coordinate 736,542, forward strand.
CGCCAAGGCCGCCGCGACCGGCGCGTTCACCAGCCTGCTGCTCGGCCTCGGCGCGGTCGCGCTGCTGGTCGGCGGCGTCGGCGTCGCGAACACGATGGTGGTGTCGGTGCTGGAGCGCCGTCGCGAGATCGGGCTGCGCCGGTCGCTCGGCGCGACGCGCGGGCAGGTCCGGGCGCAGTTCGTCGCGGAGTCGCTGCTGCTGTCGGCGCTGGGCGGCGGGACGGGCGCGGTGCTCGGCGCGGCGGTGACGGCCGCGTTCGCGGCGTACCGGGGCTGGCCGCCGACCGTTCCGGCGTGGGCGTTCGGCGGCGCGGTGGCCGCGACGCTGCTGATCGGGACGGCGGCGGGCCTCTACCCGGCGGCGCGCGCGGCCCGGCTGCCGCCCACGGCCGCGCTGGCGGCGTCCTGAGGGGCGGGAACACCGCCGCCGGGTGAGCATCGGAGTGCGCGACTTTATGTGCCACTGCGTATTGTGCCGTGAATCAATGGGATATACCTGTCGGCGGGTGGTTCCGGCGCGCGCCGGGGGCTCCGGCCCCCGGCGCGCCGCCCCGGCCGCCCGGCCCGTCCCGCCGCCCCGACGAGGAGCCCCATGACCGAGACCGCCATCGACCTCGACGACACCGAGGCCGTCCACGCCCTGTTCGACCGGATCGCCTCGCCCGCCGAGCTGCGCGGCATCCTCGACGCGCCCGGCGCGGACGAGTCCACGATCGAGGGCTTCGTCGCCGTCATCGGCGCCGAGCGGCTGCTCGACCGCGTCTTCGACCTCATGTGCGAGCACTTCGTGGGGGAGCGCGCGGGCGGCGAGAGCGGCGTCGTGCAGTGGAACGTCCGCGCCGGCGGCGCCGAGTACTCCTACCACCTGACGGTGGCGGACGGGGCGGCGACGCGGTCGTCGGGCCCGGCCGACAAGCCCCGCGTGACGCTCAACCTGACCGCCGGCGACCTGCTGCGCCTGTGCGCGGGCAAGCTGTCCGGCGTCCAGGCCGTGATGAGCGGCAAGATCAAGTTGCAGGGCGACATGATGTGGGGCGCCAAGCTCCCCGGCTGGTTCAACATCTGATCGGGCGACCCACTATCGGTGAGTGGGCCGGTCCGCTCCGGGAGCGAACCGGCCCACTATAATGAAATTTCTTCAGCTTTCCTGCATGTCAGGACGTACGCTCGGTATCTTCCATGCATTCATGGCCCACCCGATGGTGGGGCATAGTGCCCGCTGCGCCTAGTATGGGTCCGTCAACGGCGACGCCGAACGGGACCAGAAGCGGGTATGGGCAGCTACCGAATCGACGACCTCGCGCGCCGCGCGGACACCACCGTCCGCAACGTGCGCGCCTTCCAGGAGCGCGGCCTGCTCCCGCCGCCCCGCATGAAGGGCCGGACGGGCTACTACGACGACTCCCACCTCGCGCGCATCCGCATCATCGGCAACCTCCAGGAGCGCGGCTTCACCCTCGCCAGCATCGGGGAGATGCTGTCGGCGTGGGAGAGCGGCCACAACCTGGCGGACGTCCTCGGCGTCGAGAAGGTCCTCACCGAGCCGTGGTCGGGTGAGGAGCCGGAGTACCTGGGCATCGCGGAGGTCGTGCAGATCTTCGCGCCCGACCTGACCGAAGAGGACTTCGCGGGCAAGTCGCCCGAGTACTTCCCGATGCTCGCCCGCGCCGAGGAACTCGGCTTCATCCGCTGGGCGGGGGACCGGTTCGAGGTGCCGAGCCCGCGCCTGTTCCGCGTCGGCGCGGAGCTGCACGCGGCGGGCGTCTCGCTCAGCACGATCTACGACATCGCCGAGAAGCTGCGCGGCGACTGCGCGACGATCGCGGACCGGTTCGTCCGGCTCGCCGTCGACCAGGCGAACCTCCAGGACTTCTCGCGGCTCGCGGAGCGCGAGGACCTGCCGGAGGTCGCCGAGCTGATCGCCCGGCTGCGCCCGCTCGGGCTGGAGGCGATCCAGGGCATGCTCGCCCAGGAGCTGCACGCCCGCATCCAGGCCACGTTCAGCGACCAGATGCAGGTCCTGACCCGGCCGGTGCCGCGCCCGGTCGCGCCGCCCGCCGAGGGCTGATCCCGCCGTCTTTCCCCGCCGGTCGCCGCCGGCTTCTTCGGCGTGCCCGCCCACGATCTTCCCGCTGATCCGTGGCACATGGGCGTTGGGTTCATGGCCCGTGCGAGCCCTGGGACGGGTGCGTCAAGAGTCGCCTGTTACGCGATGGCTGTTCTGGGCGATATACAACAAACGATGCCAACGCTCCGTTTCAGTTGAACTTCGTTCAGTGATCTTTGGGCGTTTCGTCGACTTAGTATCGGAGACAGGTGGGGCAATCGCTCACTCGGTGAGCGTTCCGGGGCGGGGCGGTTCCGCTTGACAGGGAGCCTCGCTTGTTTCATCGTATGGTCCATAAATCTATGGAACATAGATTGGCGGTGTTGCTGGTGATCGGAACACGGGAGCTGGACGAGGCACGGTGCGTCGACCACGCGGCGCTCCAGGAGGCGCCGCCCGTCCCGGGCCGTCCCGTGGACGAGACCGCCGCCGGGATGGCCGCGCTCCTCGCCGAGGTCGGCCCGTTCGTCAGCCGCGACGCCGCCGCCGCGATCCGCCGCGAGGTGCCCGCGTACGCGTCCCCCCGGTTCGCCGACGGCCTCGAACTCGCCATCGGCATCGGCATCGGGCACTTCATCGACAGCGTCGCCCGCCCCGGGCTCGACGACTCCGCCCTGCTGGCGTTCTTCACCCGGCTCGGCGCGGACGAGACGCGCGCCGGGCGCAGCCTGCTCGCGCTCCAGAACGCGGTGAACATCGCGGCGCGCGTGCTCGTCCGGCACCTCACGCGCGTCCTCGCCCCGTGGGACCTGGTCTCCACGGCCTCCTACGGGCGCGTGATCGAGGAGGTGTTCCCGTTCGTCAACCGCATCGTGCTGGCGGCCGCGAACGGCCGCGCCGAGGTGCGCGGGGACGAGACCGACGACGCCGACCGCGCCCGCCGCACGCTCGTCGGCGTCCTGCTCGGCGACGCCGAGGCCGACGAGGCCGACCTGGCCCGCCTCGCCCGGGTCGCCCGCTGGCCGCTGCCCCGCACGGTCGCGGTCGCGGTCCTCGGCGACGCCGACGAGGACGAGCCGCGCCCGTGGGGCCTCGCGCCGGACGTCCTGGACGCCCGCTACCTCAGCGAGCCGTGCCTGATCATCCCCGACCCGGACGGCCCCGGCCGCGCCGAGCGGCTCCGCACCGCGCTGCGCGGCCGCGCCGCCGCCCTCGGCCCGACCGTCCCCGTCGCCCGCGCCGCCCGCTCACTGGCCTGGGCGCGCCGCACGCTGTCCCTGGCGGGCGAGGGCCGCCTGCCCGCGGACGGCCTCGTCCGCGCCACCGACCACATGCCGGCCCTGGTGATCCTCCAGGACCCCGAACTCGTCACCTACATCGCCGCTCGCCGCCTGGCCCCGCTGCTGGAGCTGCGCCCCGGCAAGCGCCACGCCTACGCCGCCACCCTCCAGGCGGTCATGGAGCACAGCTTCAACGCCCAGGCCGCCGCCGAGAAGCTCCACGTCCACCCCCAGACCATCCGCACCCGCCTCCGCCGCCTCGACGACCTCTTCCAGGGCTCCTTCCAGGACCCGGACCTCCACCTGGAGTTCCTGATGGTCCTCCGCGCCTGGCTCGACGCCGCCACCCCCGAGACCGACCCCGACTGGTTCACCCCCACCCCCACCCGCCGCCCCCGCTGAGCATTAGCTCAGTGTTATATTCGGTCGGGTGTCCTGGGATGTCGTCCTTCTCGAACCCGTCGAAGCGTGGTTCCTCGACCTCGCCGTGACCGATCCGCGAACCGCCGCGCTGATCGAACAGGCCGTGGACCGGCTGGCGACCGTCGGCCCCACGCTGGGCAGGCCGCTGGTGGACACGCTGGACCACGCCGCGTTGCGCAATCTCAAGGAGCTGAGGCCGGGATCACGCGGGCGCACGGAGATTCGTATGCTGTTCGTCTTCGATCCCGACCGGGCGGCGATCATCCTGGTCGCGGGTGACAAGGCCGGGCGGTGGTCACGTTGGTACGACGAGGCGATCCCGCTCGCCGAGGCGCGGTACGCCGAGTACCGGGCGTGGAAGGACAAGGAGGCCGGGGGATGAGCACCGGACGGTCCTGGAACGACGTCAAGGCGGAGGCGCGTCGCCGCAACCCCGGGCTGGACGATCCCGCGCTCCGCGGTGAGGCCGCGGCGTCCCTGGACGCCCGGGTGGCCGGGCACCACCTGCGTGAGCTGCGCAAGGCCCTCGGCAAGACGCAGACCGAGGTCGCGCAGGCGCTGGGCGTCTCGCAGTCCCGCGTCTCGCAGATCGAGAACGGCGACGTCCACGCGATGGAGTTGGAGACGCTGCGCGCCTACGCCGCCGCGCTCGGCGGCCACGTCGACGTCACGATCAGCGTCGGCCCCCACTCCATCCGCGTCGCCTGATCGGGGCGTGAGCGCGACCGTCGCCTGATCATGGAAGGACTCAGCGGTCGGTGTCCTTCGGGTGGCGGGGGGAGGCGTGGACGATCCAGACGGTGCGGTCGGCGTCGCTGACGAGGTAGCGGACGCGACCGCCGCTCGTGACCTCGTACTCCCACTGTTCGAGGTCGCGGCCGTTGTGGCGGTGCGTGGCGAGGTCGCCGCGCAGGCGGTGCTGCCGGTCGGGGTTCGCGTGCGAGCGGGGTTCGGCCCGCAGCGCGTCCAGGCAGCGGCGCGTGTTCGCGAGGGCGAGCCGGCATAACTCCTCCCAGCCGGTCACCGCGGCGCTGGTCGCGAAGCGCACGTCCCACTGGTCGTCGGGCGGGGGGACGGTGACGCGGTCGCCGCGTTTGGGGCTCACGGGGTGACCTCGACGGGGCCGAAGTCGCCGGAGGTCGGCCGGATCGCGTCCGCGTGCTGCTCGGGATCGGCCTTGATGCGGGCCGTGGCGCGCCAGCCCGCGATCACCTCGTGGGCGGACGCGTCGAGGGAGAGTTCGGCGGCGTCCGACAGCGCGTCGACCAGTTCCACGGTGAAGGCGCGGACCTCCTCGGTGCTGAGGTGGCGCACCCACGGGAAGACGTCGGGCATCGCGAGCAGGACGGAGCGCGCGCCCGCGTCGTGCCGCATGAGCGCGAGGAAGAGCCGCGAGGTCGTGGTCAGCGCCTCGTCGCGCTGGTCCTCGCGGTCGGCGGCCGTGAGGTAGAAGTCGGGCGCGTCGCGGTGGGTGACGCGCAGCCGGCCGAGCCGGGCGGCCCGCTCCGCCACGGACCGGGGATTGCGCGAGAGGTCCGAGAACGTCACCGCGTCCGCGTGGCTGATGGTCATGGCCGCATGTTATCAGAACGTGTTCTGAACTCACTCCGTGAGGGAGAGGGTTTCGGCGGTCGTGTAGTCGTCGTCGATGAGGACGGCGGGGTGAGCGGCGGCGGTGAGCAGGGACGTGGCGATGGAGGCTCGGTAGCCCGTCGTGCAGTGGACCCAGAGTTCTTCGGGCGGGAGGTCCGGGATGTGGGGCTGGAGGTCGTGCAGGGGGATGTTGAGGGCGTCCCTGATGTGGGACGTGCTCCATTCTTCGGGGCGGCGGACGTCCAGGACGGCGACGGGGCCCTCGCGGCGGGCGTTCGCCAGGTCGGCGAAGGTCGCGCGGGGGAACGAGGCCGACGGTGCGCCGGTCGTCCATTCGGCGGGGGAGCCCGTGGCGGCGGACGGGCCGTCGATGCCGATGCGGGTCAGCTCGCGCTGCGCGGCGGCGATGTCGTCGGCGGTGGTGGCGAGCAGCGTCACCGGTGTGCCCCAAGGGATCAGCCAGCCGAGGTAGGTCGCCAGCGACCCGTCGAGCCCGAAGTTCAGCGCGCCGGGGACGTGCCCGGCGGCGAACGCGCGGCGCGTCCGCAGGTCCACGACCCATTCCCCGGCGCGCAGGCTCGCGTCGATCGCGGCGGCGTCGGCGCGGCGCGGCGCCGACAGGTCGGCGGGCGCCGGCCCGGCGGCGTTGATCGGGCCGAGGCGCGCGTAGTACGCCGGATAGGCGCCGAGCCCGGCGAGCAGGTCGGCGACGTACGCCTCCTCGTCCAGCGTCAGCGCCGGGTTGTCGTGCCTCTCCGCGCCGATTGTCGACGAGCGCCGGTCCGTCTGCGTCGCCGCGCAGAAACTTCCGAAACCGTGCGTGGGGAACAGCTCGGCGTCGTCGGGCAGCGCGGCGGCGAGCAGCCGCGCGGACGCGTGCTGCGCGCGGGCCAGCTCGCGCGTGTGCTCGGGGCCGAGCAGGTCCGGACGGCCGGTGGAGCCCAGCAGCAGCGACCCGCCGGTGAACGCGGCGGGCGCGGCGCGGTCGGGCGCGTCCAGCGCGTACGCCAGGTGGGTGAAGGTGTGCCCGGGCGTGGCGAGGGCGCGGACGCGCAGGTCGCCGACCTTCACCTCGTCGTCCGGGCGGATACCGGCGCGCTCGAACCCGACGTCGTCGCCCGCGTTGACGCGGTACGCCGCACCGGTGGCGCGGGCGAGCGCGAGCCCGCCGCTCACGTAGTCGTTGTGCAGGTGCGTCTCGAAGACGTCCGTGATCGTCCAGCCGCGCTCGTGCGCGGCCGCGAGGACGCGGTCGATGTCGCGCTGCGGGTCCACGGCGAACGCGACCCCGTCGTGGCCGACGAGGTAGCCGCGGTCGCCGAGGCCGGGCGTGTCCAGGACGATGATCTCGGTCATGCCGCTCCTTCCGGGCTCCACGCCCGGCCTGCCCGCCGGGGCGTTCGTCAATCCCCGGGCGGGTATGACCGCGGGACACCCGTACCGGTACCGAGGGGGACAGTGTGGAGAGCGCCGACTGGGACGCGCGCTACGCGGGCACCGAGCTGGTCTGGACGGCCGAGGCCAACCGCTTCGTCGTCGAGGAGGCCGGCGACCTGACGCCCGGCCGCGCCCTGGACCTCGCGGCGGGCGAGGGCCGCAACGCGGTGTGGCTCGCCGAGCGCGGCTGGAGCGTCACCGCCGTGGACTTCTCGCCCAACGGGCTCGCCAAGGCCCGCCGCCTGGCCGAGTCGCGCGGCGCGGAGGTGGACTGGGTGCTCGCCGACGTCCGCGACCACCGGCCGGAGCCGCGCGCGTTCGACCTCGTCCTCGTCGCGTACCTGCACCTGCCGCAGCCGGACCTGCACGGCGTGCTGGAGCGCGCGGCGGCGGCCGTCGCGCCGGGCGGGACGCTGCTGGTCGTCGGGCACGACCGCGCGAACATCGGCGGCGGCGTCGGCGGGCCGCGCGATCCGGCGGTCCTGTACGACGCGCCGGAGGTCGTCGCGGCGCTGGGGGACCTGCGGATCGTCCGCGCGGGACGGGTCGAGCGCGAGGTGCCCGGCGAGGGCGTCGCGCTCGACACCCTCGTCCGGGCCGCCCGCTAGGAGCGCACCGACAGCTCGATGCTGGAGGGGCGTGCCGCGTCGTGCGCGATCGTGTACTTTCCGCCGAGCAGGTTCGGCAGGTCCGCGAGCGGCACCAGGTGCGGGAAGTCGGCCGTGGCGATCCGCAGCCGCAGCCGGTGCCCGGCGGGGATCGTCGCGAACGCGGGCCGCACCTCGACGTCGTAGCGGACGTCCTCGCCGGTCGGGACGTCCGCGCGGGACGCCTCGGTCAGCACGTGGTACGGGTAGGTGTAGCCGTCGCCGGTGCCGCGCCAGGACCGGGCCGTGTCGAGCGCGCGCAGCGAGCCGAGCTGCGCGCCGCCGGTGACGTCGGTGGACTTTCCGTCCGGCGCGACGTCCTCGACGGTGAGCGCGAACAGCGTCTCCGGCCGGGTGGACGACGCGCGCAGCGTCACCCCGATCGGCCCGGCGAGCGTCATCGGCTGATCCAGCGGCGCGGTGGAATACGTCGTCTCGTTGTCGTTGGACGTCGGCTTGCTCTGCGGCCCGGTGCAGACGCCCGGCATCCCGATGCCCTCCAGGAGCTGCGAGAGCATCCCGGCGGCGTACTGGTCGGTGGAGCGGACGCACGGGTCCGACAGCGGCGTGTACGAGATCGAGTCGCCCGGCTCGCCGCCGCCCGGCGCGTCCGCGGTGAGCCGCCCGCCCGACCGCAGGTACAGCTTCCGCGCGGGCGCGTCCGCGAGCGGGTAGTCGGCGGTCGAGTACGTCGCCCCGCCGGGCTCGATGACGTGCATCGGCGTCGTCGTGTCGGTGATGCCGTTGTCCCGGCCCTTGAGCCAGTGGTCGAACCAGCGGATCTGCAGGTCGGTGAGGTCGTAGCCCGCGCCCATCCCGCCGTGCGTCCACGGCCCGGTGAGGAGCTGGTACTTGGACGAGACGGGCTGCCCCGGCTCCATCGGCGCGGTGACGGGCCGCCCCGCCGCCGCGTTCTGCAGACCGCTGTAGAGCAGCGGCTCGCCGCGCTGGAACACGTCGTACAGCCCGCCGACGAGGTACACCGCGACGCCGTTCGCGACGATCTTCGGCAGGATCTTCTCCGGCGCGCGCTCGGCCCACCAGGAGTCGTAGTACCGGCGCGGCCCGTTGGTGAGCATGTCCTTGGCCATCGTCAGCTCGAACGGCCCGGCCTGCATGAGGTGCTGGTAGGCGAGCGTCAGCGCCGTCATCGGGTCGAGCGGCAGTTCGAGGAACGGGGTGAGCGTCCGCGTGACGCCGTACCCGAACACCAGGCCGAGCGGCGACAGGACGTTGAGCGCGCCGCCGCTGGTGAACAGGTCGCGGTACGGGTCGGGCGTCGCGGCCATCGGGAAGACCGCCTTGAGCGGCGAGTCCGGGCCGACCTCGGCCGCGGTGAAGAGCTGGTCGATCGCGACGTAGGACAGCCCGAGCATGCCCACCTTGCCGTCGCTGTTCGGCAGCGCGGCCGCCCACCGGACGACTTCGGCCCCCGCCGTCGCCTCGTCCGGACTGAACAGGTCGAACTCGCCCTCCGAGCCGCCGGTGCCGGGCACGTCCACGACGGCCGCGACGTACCCGTGCTGGACGAGCGCCGGGTTGAACCCGCCCGAGCCGATGCCCCCGGCCAGCGCGGACGGCGTCTTCCCGTACGGCGTGAACCCGATGACGACGGGGAAGCGGCCCGGCAGCGGCTTGCCGGTGTCGGGGTCGGCGGGGGAGTGGACGTCGGCGCGCAGCGTCCGCCCGTCCTTCAGCTTGATCTCGATGTTGCGCTGGACGCTGTCCGCGTACGTGCCCTCGGACGGCCCCGGTTCGGCGCGGGCGGGGCCCTGCCGTGCGAGTCCGGGTCCGGCGAGGGACAGCAGGACGGCGGTGAGGACGGCGGTCGTCCGGACGGCGAGGCTGCGCATGTCGCGGCTCCCTGGGGGTCTCGGCCGCCGCCGACATTAACAGACACCGATGTTTGTACGATAGCCGTCCCGGCGGAACCGCCGGGGACCGGATACCCCGGGAGGTACCATTGGACGACCGAACCCACACCGGAAGGCCCCTCATGAAGGTGGACGACGACGCGGTGACCGGCGTCCTGAACCGGCTGCGCCGCGCCCAGGGCCAGCTCGCGGGCGTCATCGCCATGATCGAGGCGGGCCGCGACTGCACCGACGTCGTGACGCAGCTCGCCGCGGTCTCGCGCGCCCTCGACCGCGCCGGATTCAAGATCATCGCCAGCGGGATGCGGCAGTGCGCCGCCACCGCCGACGGCGACGCCCCGCCGATGAGCCAGGAAGAACTGGAAAAGCTGTTCCTCGCCCTGGCCTGAGCTCGGGTCGAAGTGCCTCAGCCCCCGCGCGAGTGCGTTAACTGGCTGGCGAAGCGACGCCGGAGGCGAGCTTCACCAGGCGGATCGCGAAGCGATGCCGCGCTCGCAAGTCCCGGTCAGGCCCGAGCCGCCAGGCGAGGGCCGTGGGCCGGGACTGAAAAACGCCGCCTAGCGGACGATCACGCGGTCCTTGGGGGCGTCGGCGTCGCCCGTCCAGCCGTCGTGGCCCGCCGCGGACGTCCAGCGCCGCCCGTCGTAGCGGACCTCCCGCAGCCCGTACGCCTTGGCGTGCGTCACCGCCCACGACGCCACCGCCCACCCCGCGCGCGGCGTCGAGACCCGCAGCGCGTCCGCGTGCGGCGTCGGGGAGCCCTGCGCGGCCGTCAGCACCTGCAACCGGCTGCCGAACGTGCGGCGCACCTCCCGGACCGCCTCCGCGCGGCGCGGCGCGGCCTGCTGGTTCGGCGGGTACCAGCAGCGGACGGCGGCGGGCTGGCGGCCGGTGAACGCCTGCGCGTACAGCTTCCCGTCCTCCTCGTGCTGCGCGTACGCGGTGCCGTCCGCGCTGCGCTGCACGCGCTGCGCGGCGTCGTGCAGGTCGAGGTCGAGGTAGTCCTTCACCTTCACCAGCGCGTCGAAGAACTTGCTGGTGGACTGGACGGGGTCGCGCAGCTTCTCCGGGCTGCCCCAGCCCTGCGACGGCCGCTGCTGGAACATCCCCACCGAGTCGCGGTCGCCGCTGGACAGGTTCCGCAGCCGGGACTCCTGGATCGCCGTCGCGTACGCGATCACGGCGGCCCGCTCGGGGAGCTGCTTGCGGAACGCGACCCCGGCGATCGTCGCGGCGTTCGCGGCCTGCTCGGGCCGCAGCGAGCGCTTGCCGAGCGGCGCGACGACCTCGCAGCCGTCGCCGTGCAGGTACGGCTGGAGGCGTTGGAACCCCCAGTAACCGCCCCCGGCGAGCGCGAGCACGACGACGAGTCCGGCGGCGGGCCAGCGCCAGCGCCGGAGCCTCCCTTCCCATGCAGCCACGCGAAGACCGTACCGGGAGCGGGCCCCCAGTAGGCTCAGCCCCATGACCGAATCGTTCACCAGCCCGATCCCGGCCGTCATCGACGAGCTGTGGGCGGGGCGCGACCAGCTCTCGCCCGACGACGCCGACGCGCGCGCCGCCGTCGTCTCCGCCGTCGACCAGATCGACGCGGGGGAGGCCCGCGTCGCGCACGTCGACGCCGCCGACGAGGTCGTCGTCGACGAGCGGGCCAAGCGGGCGATCCTGCTCAGCTTCAAGGTGCTGGGGATGGTGCGCGCGCAGGTCGGCGACTTCCAGTACAACGACCGCATCCCGCTGAAGAGCCGCCTGGACGGCGTGCGCGTCGTGCCGGGCGCCATCGCCCGCTGGGGCGCCTACCTCGCGCCGGGCGTCGTGCTGATGCCGTCCTTCACCAACATCGGCGCCTACGTCGACTCCGGGACGATGGTCGACACGTGGGCGACCGTCGGGTCGTGCGCGCAGGTCGGCAGGAACGTCCACCTGTCCGGCGGCGTGGGCATCGGCGGCGTGCTGGAGCCGCCGAACGCCAAGCCCGTCGTCATCGGCGACGAGGCCATGATCGGCAGCCGGTCGATGATCGTGGAGGGCGCGCGGGTCGGCACCGGCGCGGTCGTCGGGTCGGGGACGAACCTGTCGGCGTCCATGCCCGTCATCGACGTCGAGACCGGCGAGGAGATCAGCCGGGGCCGCATCCCCGACTGGTGCGTCGCGGTCGGCGGCACGCGGATCAAGGAGTTCAAGGGCGGCACGTTCGGGCTGCCCGCCGTGCTGGTGCTCAAGCGCCTCGAAGCGGGGCAGCGGCACAGCAAGAGCGAGCTGAACGACATCCTGCGCGAGCACGGCCTCGACACCTGACGGTCCGGGGCGGGGGCGCGCGCCCCCGCCCCGTTAACCTTGCGGGCATGGCCCTTGATCTCGCATCGGACGTGGTGGACCTCACGGCCGCGATCGTGGACGTCGAGTCGGTCAGCGGCGCCGAGCAGCGCCTGGCCGACCTCGTGGAGGACGCGCTGCGCGCGCTGCCGCACCTGACGGTGGTCCGCGACGGCGACGCGGTCGTCGCCCGCACCGAGCTGGGCCGCGCGGAGCGGATCATCCTGGCCGGGCACCTGGACACCGTCCCGCTGAACGGCAACCTCCCGTCCCGCGTGGACGGCACCCGCCTGTACGGCTGCGGGACGACCGACATGAAGTCCGGCGTGGCCGTCCAGCTCCGGCTGGCCGCGCTGCTCGCCGAACCCTCGCGCGACCTGACGTACGTGTTCTACGAGTGCGAGGAGATCGAGGCCGAGCGCAACGGGCTGCGCCGCCTCGCCGCGACCCGCCCGGACCTGCTCGCCGGGGACTTCGCCGTCCTGCTGGAGCCCACCGGCGGGCTCATCGAGGGCGGCTGCCAGGGCACGATGCGCGTCGAGGTGACCGCCGCCGGGGAGCGCGCGCACAGCGCCCGGTCGTGGATGGGCGCCAACGCGATCCACGCGGCGGGGGAGATCCTGGACGCCCTGCGCGCCTACGAGCCGTCGCGGCCCGTCGTGGACGGGCTGGAGTACCGCGAGGGCCTGAACGCGGTGTTCGTGCGCGGCGGCGTCGCGGGCAACGTGATCCCCGACGAGTGCGTCGTCACCGTCAACTACCGGTTCGCGCCCGACAAGTCCCCGGCGGAGGCCGAGGCGCACCTGCGCGACGTGTTCGCCGGCTTCCCGGTGGCGGTCGTGGACGCCGCGCCCGCCGCGCGCCCCGGCATGGACCACCCGGCCGCCGTCGCGTTCACCGCCGCGAGCGGCGCGGACGTGCGCGCCAAGCTCGGCTGGACGGACGTCGCGCGGTTCGCCGAACTCGGCGTCCCCGCCGTCAACTACGGCCCCGGCGAGCCGACCCTCGCGCACACCCGCGACGAGTACGTCGAACTGCCGCTCGTCACCGAGTGCGAACGCCGCCTGCTCGCCTGGCTGGCGTGACGCGCGATTCACCGCCTGATCAGGCCGCCCCGGCTACGGTGGCCCGTATGGCAACTGAACACGACCTCGGAACACGCCGGCAGGGACCGGCGACGCTGCGCGGCCGCGCCGTCCCCCGGACGACGACCGACCAGCGCCTCCTCGACAACCGGGGCCCCTCGGACTGGCTGCACGCCGACCCGTGGCGCGTGCTGCGCATCCAGGCCGAGTTCGTGGAGGGCTTCGGGCTGCTGGCCGAGCTGCAGAAGGCGGTCAGCGTCTTCGGCAGCGCGCGCATCCGCGAGGGATCGCCGGAGTACGCGACCGCCGTGGAGGTCGGGCGGCGGCTGACCGAGGCCGGGTACGCGGTGATCACCGGCGGCGGGCCGGGGATCATGGAGGGCGCGAACCGGGGCGGGCAGGACGGCGGCGGGCCGTCCGTCGGGCTCGGCATCGAGCTGCCGTTCGAGCAGAAGCTGAACGACCACGTCGACATCGGCCTTGAGTTCCGGTACTTCTTCGTCCGCAAGACGATGTTCGTGAAGTACTCGCAGGCGTTCGTCGTGCTGCCGGGCGGGTTCGGGACGCTGGACGAGCTGTTCGAGGCCGTCACGCTCGTCCAGACCAAGAAGATCACGCGGTTCCCGATCGTGCTCGTCGGCCGCGAGTTCTGGGGCGGCCTGCTCGACTGGATCAACGGGACGCTGCTGACCAAGGGCCTGATCTCCCCGGACGACCCGAAGCTGCTGCACCTGGTCGACACCGCCGAGGAAGCCGTCCAGACGGTCATCGACGCCCACGCCCAGGCCGAGCAGGCCCGCATCGAGGCCAACGCCCAGGCCGCCACCGCGGCGGCGGAAGAGAGCGACTGACCGCTCCCCGGCGCACAATTCCGGATGCGGCGGAGGCGTTTTTCGCGGCATTTTTGCGGACTGCGCCAAATTCATCGGGACCGATTCCGGTTAACGCCGGATGAGTCAACGTTCGGAGTAGGTTAGCGGACGGTTAAAACTCTTGACCGAACTGGTTGACGCCCCCGAGTGTCGGAGGCGTCGCCGCCCCGGCCGGGGCGGCGGGGACGCGACCGCCGGGCGCGGGCGTCCGGCGGGGGTTCGGCGGGCGCGCGCCCGCGGCTCCCCGCACCCCGACCAGGGAGGGGAGTCCGATGAGGCGGGCGCGAGCCGGGGCCGAGCGGGCCGCGGCGGCGGTGACGGAACGGCTGCTGGCGGTCGGCGGCCGGTTGGAGCGCGGTGGGCTCACCGGCGACCGGCGGGCGGTGTTCCGGACCGGTCAGCCGGTCGAGGACGCGCTGTACCGGGACCGGTGGAGCCACGACAAGGTGGTCCGGTCGACGCACGGCGTGAATTGCACGGGATCGTGTTCCTGGAAGATCCACGTCAAGGACGGGCTGATCGTCTGGGAGACGCAGCAGACCGATTATCCGAGCGTCGGACCGGACCGGCCGGAATACGAGCCGCGCGGTTGTCCCCGGGGCGCGTCGTTCTCCTGGTACACCTATTCGCCGACGCGCGTGCGTTATCCGTACGCGCGCGGCGTCCTGGTGGAGATGTTCCGGGAGGCTCGGGAGCGGTTAGGCGATCCCGTCGCGGCGTGGGCGGAGATCGTCGGAGATCCGGAGCGGCGGGCGCGGTACCAGCGGGCGCGCGGCAAGGGCGGATTGGTGCGCGTCTCGTGGGACGAGGCGTTGGAGATCGCGGCGGCGGCGCACGTCCACACGATTTCCGAGCACGGCCCGGACCGGGTGGCGGGATTCTCGCCGATTCCGGCGATGTCGATGGTGTCGCATGCGGTCGGGTCGCGGTTCATGGCGTTGATCGGCGGGACGATGCTGTCGTTCTACGACTGGTACGCCGATCTCCCGGTGGCGTCGCCGCAGGTCTTCGGCGACCAGACCGACGTTCCGGAGTCCGCCGACTGGTGGGACGCCGCGTATCTCATGCTGTGGGGTTCGAACGTTCCGGTGACGCGGACGCCGGACGCGCACTGGATGGCCGAGGCGCGCTACCGGGGCCAGAAGGTCGTGGTGATGTCGCCGGACTTCTCCGACGCGGCCAAGTTCGCCGACGAGTGGCTGCATCCGCATCCCGGCACCGATGGCGCGCTGGCGATGGCGATGGGCCACGTCATTCTGCGCGAATGCTTCGTGGAGCGCCGCGTCCTGGCGTTCACGGATTATGTTTCCCGGTTCACCGACCTGCCGTTCCTGATCACGTTGGAGGAACGCGACGGCGCGTGCGTGCCGGGCCGGTTCCTCACCGCCGCCGACCTCGGCGACGACGGGCCGGACGCCGCGTGGCGGCCCGTCGTCCTCGACGCCGCCGCAGACGGGCCCGTCGCCCCCAACGGCACCCTCGGGGACCGCTGGAGCGAGCGCGGGAAAGGCCGCTGGAACCTCGACCTGGACGGGATCGAACCGGTGCTCGGCCTCGACGCGGCCGGGCCGGTCGCGGAGGTGCTGCTGCCGCGCTTCGACGTCCCGGACGGCACGCTGCGCCGGGGCGTCCCGGTCCGGACGATCGCCGGGCGCAGGGTCACGACCGTGTTCGACCTGATGCTCGCGCAGTACGGCGTGGCCCGTCCCGGACTTCCCGGCGACTGGCCCGCGTCCTACGACGACGCGTCGCGGCCGTACACGCCCGCGTGGCAGGAGGAGATCACCTCCGTCCCCGCCGCGACCGCCGTCCGGATCGCCCGCGAGTTCGCCGAGACGGCCGAGAAGTCCGGCGGCCGCTGCATGATCGTCATGGGGGCCGGGACGAACCACTGGTTCCACTCCGACACGATCTACCGGTCGTTCCTGTCGCTGCTGCTGCTCACCGGCTGCCAGGGCGTCAACGGCGGCGGCTGGGCGCACTACGTCGGGCAGGAGAAGGTTCGGCCGCTGGCCGGGTGGCAGCAGTTGTCCACCGGCGCCGACTGGCAGCGCCCGTCCCGGCAGATGGCGGGCACGCCGTACTGGTACGTCCACACCGACCAGTGGCGGTACGAGCGGTTCGGCGCGGACGCGCTGGCGTCCCCGACCGGCCGGGGCCTGTTCCGCGGGCGGCACACCGCCGACCTCGTCGCGCTGTCGGGCCGCCTGGGCTGGATGCCGTCCTATCCGACGTTCTCCGCGAACCCCCTGGACCTCGGCGACGCCGTCCACGCGAGCGGGGCCGACCCGCGCCGCTTCGTCGCGGAGAAGGCCGCGTCGGGCGAACTGGCCTTCGCCTGCGAGGACCCGGACGCCCCCGAGAACTGGCCGCGCGTGCTGACGGTGTGGCGCGCCAACCTCATCGGCTCGTCGGCCAAGGGCAACGAGTACTTCCTGCGGCACCTGCTCGGCACCGACGACGCCGCGACGGCCGAGGAGGCCCCGCCGGACGCCAGGCCGCGCGACGTCGCGTGGCGCGACCAGGCGCCGCAGGGCAAGCTCGACCTGCTCACCGCGCTCGACTTCCGGATGACGTCCACGACGCTCTACGCCGACCTCGTCCTGCCCGCCGCGACCTGGTACGAGAAGCACGACCTGTCCTCGACGGACATGCACCCCTACGTCCACGCGTTCTCGCCCGCCATCGACCCGCCGTGGCAGGCCCGCACGGACTTCGACATCTTCCACGGCCTCGCCCGCGCGTTCTCCCGGCTGGCCGAGGGGCGGCTGGACACCCGCCACGACCTGGTCGTGACCGCGCTCCAGCACGACAGCCCGCAGGAGACCGCGCAGCCGGGGGCCGTCGCCGACTGGCGCGACGGGTCCGCGCCGCCCGAGCCGGGCCGGACGATGCCGGACGCGGCGCTCGTCGAGCGCGACTTCACCGCCGTCGCGGACCGCCTCGCCGCGCTCGGCCCGCTCCCGGAGGAACGCGGCATGACGGTCAAGGGCGTCACCGTCCGGACCGCGCCGGAGACGGAATGGCTGGCGGCGCGCTGCGGGACCGCGCGGTCCGGCGCGGCGGCCGGACGGCCCCGGCTGGACTCCGACGTCCGGTTCTGCGAGGCCGTCCTGGCGCTGTCGGGCACGACCAACGGCCGGATCGCCGCCGAGGGCTTCCGTGCCCTGGCCGAGCGCTGCGGCCCGGTCTCGGATCTGGAGGAACTGGCGGCGGCCTCGGAGGAGCGCCGGGTCGTCTTCTCCGACACGCAGGACCGGCCGGTCCAGGTCGGGACGAGCTTCGAATGGTCGGGCAAGGAGGCCGCCGACCGCCGGTACGCGCCGTTCACCGTCAACACCGAGCACGCCAAGCCGTGGCACACCGTCACCGGCCGCCAGCACTTCTACCTCGACCACGACTGGATGGCCGAGCTGGGCGAGCAACTGCCCGTCTACCGGCCGCCGCTGGACCTGCCCGCGCTCGGGGAGAGCCTGCCCGGCGGGGGCGGCGACGGCCTGTCGGTGACCGTCCGGTACCTGACGCCGCACTCCAAGTGGTCGATCCACTCGGAGTACCAGGAGAACCTGCTGATGCAGACGCTGTCGCGCGGCGGGCCGGTCATCTGGATCAGCGTCGCGGACGCCGCGTCCATCGGCGTCGCGGACAACGACTGGATCGAGGCGGTCAACGCCAACGGCGTCGTGGTGGCGCGGGCCGTCGTCTCCCACCGCATCCCCACCGGGACGGTGCTGATGTACCACGTCCAGGAACGGCTGGTGAACGTGCCGAAGTCGCAGACGTCCGGCCGCCGGGGCGGCGTCCACAACTCCCTGACGAAGTTGCTTGTGAAGCCGACGCACCTCATCGGCGGCTACGGCCAGCTCTCGTTCTCCCCGAACTACTACGGCCCGACCGGGAACCAGCGCGACGCCGTGACGGTCGTCCGCCGCCGCTCCCAGGAGGTGACGTACTGATGGCCGCCGGACGCGGGCGCCGCCGCGTGATGGCGCAGATCGCGATGGTCATGAACCTCGACAAGTGCATCGGCTGCCACACCTGCTCGGTCACCTGCAAACAGGTGTGGACGAACCGGGCGGGCACCGAGTACGCGTGGTTCAACAACGTCGAGACCCGCCCCGGCCAGGGCTACCCGCGCGGCCACGAGGACCAGGACCGGTGGAAGGGCGGCTGGCGGCTCTCCCACGGCCGGCTCGTGCCGCGCTCCGGCGGCCGGGCGCGCCGCCTGACCCGGCTGTTCGCCAACCCGGAGATGCCCGGCCTGGAGGATTATTACGAGCCCTGGACGTACGACTACGACAACCTGATCAGCGCGCCGCTCGGCGACGACGTCCCGACCGCGCGGCCCCGGTCGCTGATCGACGGCCGCCCCACCGCCGTCGCCTGGGGCCCGAACTGGGACGACGACCTGGGCGGCGGCCCGGACCACGTCGCCGGCGACCCGGTGCTTCGCGCAGTCGGGGACAAGGTGAAGCAGGAGTTCGAGCAGGCGTACATGTTCTACCTGCCGCGGATCTGCGAGCACTGCCTGAACCCGACGTGCGTCGCGGTGTGCCCGTCCGGCGCGCTCTACAAGCGGATCGAGGACGGGATCGTCCTCGTCGACCAGGACCGCTGCCGGGGCTGGCGGATGTGCGTGAGCGGCTGCCCGTACAAGAAGGTCTACTTCAACCACCAGTCGGGCAAGGCCGAGAAATGCACGCTGTGCTACCCGCGCATCGAGGCCGGGCAGCCGACCGTCTGCTCGGAGACGTGCGTGGGGCGGCTGCGCTACCTCGGCGTGATCCTGTACGACCCGGACCTGGTCGGGGAGGCCGCCCGGACGCCGGACGAGAAGGACCTCTACCGCGCGCAGCTCGGCTGCTTCCTCGACCCCGACGACCCGGCCGTCGCCGCCGACGCGGAGGCGGACGGCATTCCGCGGTCGTGGATCGACGCCGCGCGCCGCTCGCCTGTCCACGCGCTGATCTCCCGGTACCGGCTGGCGCTGCCGCTGCATCCGGAGTACCGGACGATGCCGATGGTCTGGTACGTCCCGCCGCTGTCGCCGATCGTGGAGGCGATCGGGGAGAGCGGCCACGACGGGGAGGACGCCGGGAACCTGTTCGGCGCGATCGACGCGCTGCGCATCCCGGTCGAGTACCTGGCGGGGCTGTTCACGGCGGGCGACACCGGGCCCGTCCGGGAGTCGCTGCGCAGGCTCGCGGCGATGCGCGCGTACATGCGGCGCGTCAACCTGGGGGAGCCGCGCGATCCCGCCATCGCCCGCGACGCCGGGATGGAACCCGCCGACCTGGAGGACATGTACCGGCTCCTGGCCCTCGCCAAGTACGACGAGCGCTACGTCGTCCCCACCGCGTACGCGCCGGGCGCGGGCGACGGCGACACGGCGGCGGGCTGCGGGCTGGACGCGCCCGGCGGCCCCGGCATGGGCGGCGACCCGATCGGGGCGTTCCACGCGCCGCCCGCGCCCCGGGACGGCGAATCCCCGCTGCGCGGCCGCGTCAACCTGCTCAACTGGAACGGCGGCGGGCGGCCCGCCGGGCTGTTCCCGCCGCGCGGAGCGGCCGAATGATCGCCGCGGCGGTCCGGCAGGCGGCGGCGCTGCTGCTCGACTACCCCGGACCCGGCTGGCCGCGCACGCTCACGCACGTGCGGGACGCGCTCGGCGGCCTCGACGACCCGCGCTGCGCGCCCGTCCTGCGGTTCTGCGCGGCGGTCGCGGACGACGACCCGCGCGCGGCCGAGGAGCGCTACGTCCTGACGTTCGACCGCGACCGCCGCCGCACCCTGCACATGACGTACTACTCGGACGGGGACACGCGGCGGCGCGGCGCGGCGCTCGTCCGGCTCAAGGACGTCTACCGGCGCGAGGGCTGGCGGCCGAGCGGCGGCGAGCTGCCCGACCACCTGCCGGTCATGCTGGAGTTCGCCGCCCGCTGCCCGGAGCCCGGCGAGCGCCTGCTGCGCGCGCACCGGCCCGGCCTGGACCTGCTCCGGCTCGCCCTCCACGACCGCCGCAGCCCGTACGCGGCGCTGCTGGACGCGGTGTGCGCGACGCTGCCCGGCCCGACGCCCGCGGACCGCGCGGCCGTCGCCGAACTCGCGCGCTCCGGCCCGGTGATCGAGCTGGTCGGGCTGGACGGCTACGGGGAGACGCCGTGAGCGGCCTGCGGTACGCGCTGTGGGGCGTCCTGCCGTACGCGGTCCTCGTCCTGTTCGCCGCGGGGACGGTGTGGCGGTTCCGCCACGACCGGTTCGGCGTGACGACGCGCTCCAGCCAGCTCCACGAGAGCCGCCTGCTGTCGGTCGGCGGGCCGCTGTTCCACTACGGGCTGCTGTTCGTCATCGCCGGGCACGTCATCGGACTGGTCGTCCCCGAGCGGGTGACCGAGGACCTGCGGGTGCCCGAGTCGCTGTACCGCGCCAACGCGCTGCTCGTCGGCGGCGTCGCGGGCGCGGCGACCGTGGCGGGGCTCGCGGTGCTGGTCGCCCGGCGGCTGCGGGTGCGGGCCGTCCGCCGCGCCTCCGACCGGACGGACCGCGCGCTCTACCCGATCCTGGCGACCGTGCTGCTCGCCGGGCTGGCGGCGACGCTGCTCGCTCCGGCGGGCGACTACGACTACCGGTTGGGCGTCTCGGTGTGGTTCCGCAGCGTCTTCCTGCTGCATCCGAACGTGGGGGCGATCAGCGGCGCGCCGCTGCTCTACCAGGCGCACGCGCTGCTGGGGCTGGCGCTGTTCGCGCTCTGGCCGTTCAGCCGCCTGGTCCACGCGTTCGCCGCACCGGTGGCGTATCCGTTCCGCGCGTACGTCGTGTACCGGTCGCGAAACGTACGGCGACGACCGTTCGCCTAGGACGGCACGGGACGCGGGCGGTCCCTCGGCCGGATTCCCGGCGATCTCTTGGGGTCTGGGGGAGAATGGGGCTTTGACCGGAGCGTCGAGAGGCCGCCGCCCGTGGACCCTGCGCAGATCGCCGCCGACCACCCGGCCGCGCGGCGGCTGGACCGGCTCGACGCGGACGGCCGGTACCGGCTGTGGCTGGACCAGGACGCCGGGCTCCTGCCCGTCCTGGACACCGAGTCGGGGCGGGCGTACCGGCTCGCGGTGACCGACCCGGCCGCCGCGCGGCTGGTGGCCGGGCTGACGCGTCCGGTGCTGGAGCGGCTGGCCGCGCCGCGCTACCGGGCCCGTGCCGAGGCCGATCGGGACATCGGGGCGCTGGTGAACGCCTTCCGCGTCCAGCTCGCGCGGCTGCGCGCCGTCCACCGGGACCGGGCGGCGCTGACCCGCGCGGTCCGCGCGCAGATCGGGCGGGCGGCCGACGAGGCGCAGGCCGTCCGGCGGACCGCGTTCCTCGGCTGGTACCTCGCGCGGACGGACGACGCCGGGGACGCGGCCGATCTCGGCCACGATCCCGGCGGCGAGGACGGGTCGGACGCCGCGATCCGGGACTGGTACCGGTACCGCGAGCGAATCCGCGCGACGGTCCTGCCGCCGCAGCTCTCGCCGCAGGAGATCCCCCGGCGGCGCGGCCCGGGCGAGTTCCACTGGTTCTCCGACATGCGCCTGCTCGACGGGCGGACGCTCACCGAGCGGCAGATGCTCGAACTGCGCGCCGAACTGCCGTACGCGCACGTCGAGCCCGACCGCGTCGTCCTGGACGAGTGGTCGCGCCCCGCCGAGCACCCGATCTTCAACCGGAGCGACGAGATCATCGCCAAGTACGGGTTCGACGTCGCGCTGAACTTCATCCAGTGGGGATTGCGCGGGCTGTGGCTGCGCGTGCCCGCCGCGCTCGCCGACCGGCTCGCTCCCTACGCGGGCGAGTACGGGCTCGCCGTGTCCGCGCGGCCCGCCGGTGACGCGCTGCTCGTCCGCCTGAACCGCCAGGAGGAGGACGGCGAGAACTCCTACGAGCGCTACGACCCGCGCCCCTGGCTGGACGAACTGCTCCCGCTCCGCGACGCCCTGGTCGCGGGCGACCTGCGCGCCCCGTACATCGCGTGGCGCGCCCGCGAAACCGTCTTCGGCCGCCCCCGCCGAGGTCGCCCCCAGCCCCCCGTCCCGCCCCTGCTGGACGAGGACGAACTGACCGAGCCCCTCCAGGCGCTCATCCGCCTGCTGGAAGAGGTTCCCTGACCCCCCGGACGCGCGCCGGAGGGCGGCCGGAAGGCAGGTGGACGCGGGCGGCCGGGCGTGCGGCCGCCCGCGTGGCGGCTCGCCGCGCGGGCGCGTCCGGGACGCGCCCGGCGTGCGGGAGCCCGGCTCTGCCCGCCGCGCGGCGGCAGAGCCGTCAAAGTGGGAGAAATCGACGTTGTTCCGCCGTGGCGAACCGGACGCACGGCGCGCGGCGGCCCCGACCGGGCAACCGCACCCCCGCGCACGGACGGCGGAAGACGCCGGTCAGAGGGGGTAGAGCTTCGCGAACGGAGCCGGGATACGGACCTTGCGGGCACCGAAGTCGACCACGA
Source organism: Actinomadura atramentaria DSM 43919 (assembly GCF_000381885.1). Taxonomy (GTDB): domain Bacteria; phylum Actinomycetota; class Actinomycetes; order Streptosporangiales; family Streptosporangiaceae; genus Spirillospora; species Spirillospora atramentaria. The sequence continues at coordinate 758,592 of NZ_KB907208.1, forward strand.
CGGCGGTATCGCCCTCGATCTCGACGACACGGCCCAGGCCGTAGGAGTCGTGCGTGACCTGATCGTCGACCGCGAACTCCTTCGCCGGCGGAGCCGGCGGCGGCGGGCTGAAGGGACTGGTGGGCAGGTGGCGGCGCGCGGCGCCTCGTGAGGGTCTCATCACCTCCAGTATGCGCCCTTTTGCTTGTGGGGGGGCGACCCCCCACGCCCCCCGCGGCGCGAAGCGCCGCATCCTCGCTCCGCTGGCGCTCCGCTGCGGTGCGGCCCTTCGCGCTGCGCGCGCCCGGCCGCTCGCCTGGCGGCTCGCGGCCGTGCGCCCGCCGGTGACCCCCTTCGGTTGCTGCTCGTTCGCGGGGGCGCCCTCGCTCGCTTCGCTTCGCTTCGGGGCTCCCCCGCGACGGGTTTGGTCGTCCCCGAGGGTTCTTCGTTCCTCGTCTACGAGGGTTTTTCGGTCTTCGTCTACGAGGGATTTTCGTTCTTGTCTACGAGG
>NZ_KB907209.1:0-82726 GCF_000381885.1 Actinomadura atramentaria DSM 43919
GGGGTGGGCTAGAGGTTTTTGATGGCGGTGGTGAAGTTGGTGTAGGCGGGGCGGGGGATGAGGAGCTTGGGGCCGTCCGGGTTTTTGCTGTCGCGGATGGCCACGGTGCCCGGGGCGTTGGCTACCTCCACGCAGTCGTCGCCCTTTTCGCTGCTGCGGGTCGCCTTGCGCCAGGTCGCGTCGGTCAGGTCCACTTCTCCTCCAACACCTTCCTCATGAAGGCCAGCGAGTCCTCGATGTTGAGGGCGCGGGCCTGGAGCGTCAGGAACGCCTCGCCCACCTTGGCCAGATCGCTCGCCTTGGTCGAGACGACGCCGTCGATGGCCTTGCTCTCGTACAGGACCTCGGAGCGGTCGGGCTGGGTCGCGATCGTGAACGAACTCGTCACGTCGCGGTAGTAGGCGGTCGGGGCGATCTGGAGATGCACCCTATCGTGCCGGGACAGCTCGATCAGGTGCTCGATCTGGGCGCGCATCACCTCCCGCGTGCCGACCTGGCGGTGGAGGACGGACTCGTCCATGATCACGCAGATCAGGGGGCCGTTCTCGCGGTCGATGATCTCCTGCCGCGCCATGCGGTTGCGGACCGCCTGGTCGGTGATGAGCAGGACGCGGGCGTACGCCTCGGTCTGGAACAGGCCGTAGACGCGGTCGGCCACCCACGCGCGGAGGAGGTTGGCGGCGTCCTCGGCGTGGGTGAAGTCGAGGAAGTACTCGGGGTAGCCCGCGTCGGTGAGGAGATTGTCCCACTTCCGGACGATTTTTCCGTCCGCTTCGAGGGCTTTGTCGAGACGTTCCGCGAAATCGCGCCGACAGCGGGTGTCGCCCGCCTCCACCTGGCCGACGTAACTGCGCGAGACATGGACCAGGTCCGCGACCTCCTGCAAGGTCATGTCCGCCGCCTTCCGCATCTGGCGGACGTACGAGCCGAACGACTTGAGAGCCGGGACGATCTTGTGCGCGACCATTGTGGAACCTCCGGGGGGTTGCATTGCAAGCAGGATGCAAGTAGCGCGGAACTGGCATCCTTGCGCTGTGTCACTTGGCTGTCACGCTACGCCGAACGGTGGCTAGATGGAAGGTGTTCGGGGAAATCCGCCGTCAGATCGGAGGGGTTCGGTGATCATTTCAGAACGGTCCGCCCGTCTCACCAGACCAAATGCCATCACACGAGTGCGGGGCGATGTCAAGACCATCGAGCGCGTGTGTGAACGTGTGTTCGATATGGGTCGGGTGCGGGGTGCGGGGCGGGAACTCGTCGGCGTCCTGGCGGGCGCGCGGGCGCGGGCCGCGCGGCGGCTGGGCGGGCTCGGCGGCCTGGAGGGGCGTCGGGCGGGGGAGTTCTGATGGGGGGCACGCGGGGCGGAGCGTCGGTGCCGCCGGGCGGCGGCGCCGGGGGCGGGCGGTGGTTGGAGCCGACCGCTTCCTCGGACGGGACGTGGTCGTGTCGGCTTGTGCGGCCGTTGACTCGGGACGAGGAAGTCGCGGGGCTGTTGTACGTCGTCGTCGCTCGGGACCGCGCCGAACTGGCCGCGCTCATGGCGTTGGAGGACGACAAGGCCGGGCGGTACGTCCGGCGGGGCGGGGCGGCGGCGTACGCGGCGGGGCGGGGGAGCGCCGACCGTGCCGCCGACCGTGTCGCCGATCGTGCCGCCGTCCGGGCCGGGAGCCGCGCCGGGGACGGGCGGGGAGGCGCGGGAGCGCTGGAGGCCGAGCAGAGCCCGTCGCGGGTGCGGGATCTGGAGGCCGAGCGGCTTCATCTCGAGGCGCTGCGCGGCCTTCTTCTCGGGCGGGAGCGGTTCGTGTGCCGCGTTGTGGCGGGGGCCGCGTATCCCGATCCGTATCTGCGGGTCGTGAACCTCGGGTGCGCCCGGCTCGCGGAGGACGTCCGGTGTCGGGCGTCCGGGGGCGGGTTCGTGTTCGTGTGGTCTTGGGGGGATGACATCGGGGCCGTTGACGACCTTCCCGCTGTCGCCGCCGCTGTCGTTCGGGTGTTGTCGCCGGGGGGCTGACGGCGGTGGTGCCGCCTGCTGAGCAGGCTCGGTGGGCCGAGGGCAACGCGCCCGGGTGGGTCGTCGTCTGGGGGTGTTACCGGCGCACCTTTACCGCTTGGGCCTTGTTCACGCGCGAGACGGTCGTCGTCGAGGCCGCGACCGTCGAGGAACTCACGATCGCGATCAGCCGCGCGGAGCGGCGGGTCGAGGAGTCGGCCGGGCCGCCGCCCGGCCGGGGAACGCCGGGTGCGTCCCGTGGAGGGGGCGGGGCGCACCCGGCCGGGACGTCGGGACGCGAACGGCGCGTCCCCGAGGAAGGGAGTGCCGGGTGACACCTCCGCAGCGAGGCCCGCTCGTCGGACGGACGGGCCGGTGAAGCGGATCGGGCGGGAGCCGGTCCCGGAGCTGCTGTCGACGCGGGAGGTCGCCGGGATGTTCGGCGTCAGCCCCGGGACCGTCATCCGGTGGGCGAACGAGGGGCTGCTGCCGGTGATCGCGCTGCCGTCCGGGATGCGCCGCTACCCCGCCGAGCGGATTCGCGCGATGCTCGCGTTTCCCGCCGACGAATGAGCCGGTCCCGCGCTGATCCCCTGGGGTCAGCGCGGGACATTCTCGTCAGTTGAGCTGGACCGGAAGTTCCGTCACTCCGTGGACGATGGAGAGTTTCCGGAATTCCAGCTTCTCCGGGTCCGTGGCCAGGCGGAGGTTCGGATAGCGGGCCGCCAGGTCCGGGAACGCCGCGCGCAGTTCGACCCGGGCCAGTTCCGCGCCCACGCAGCGGTGGATTCCGTAGCCGAAGGCCAGGTGCGGCGAACTCGGCGTGCGCGACGGGTCGAACGCGTTCATGTCCGGCCCGAGGCGCGCGTCGCGGTTCGCGGCGTTCAGCGAGACCACGACGATGTCGCCCTTGCCGATCGTCACGTCCCCGACCTCGGTGTCCGCGCGCGCGAACCGCGGGAACGCCGTCTGGACGACGCTGAGGTGCCGCAGCAGCTCCTCGACCAGCGCCGCCGCGACCGGACCCGGGTCCGCCGCGTCGCGCAGCGCCTCGAAGTGCTCGCGGTCGCGCAGCAGCACCAGCGTCCCGAGCGCGAGCATGCTCGCGGACGACTCCAGGCCGCCGGTCAGGACGCCGTCGGCGAGGCCGATCAGCTCCTCGTCGTCGATCTCGTCGCCGTGGTCGCGGATGATGCCGCCGAGCAGCCCCTCCCCGGGCTTGTCGCGCTGCCGCGCGATGACGCCGCCGAGGTAGTCGTGCGAGTGGGAGATCGCGCCGAACGAGCCGGAGATGCCGCCGAGGACGTCGAACCGGCTCGCGGAGAACTCCTGGAACGCGCCGCGCTCCTCGTACGGGACGCCGAGCAGCTCGCAGATGACGAACGTCGGCACCGGCGTGGCGAAGTGCTCGACGAAGTCCACGACGCCGGTGGTGTCGGCGGCCTCGGACAGCCGCGTCAACTGCTCGGCGACGATCTCGTGGATGCGCGGCTGGATGCGGTTGAGCCGCCGCATCGTGAACTCGGGCGTCAGCAGGCGGCGCAGCCGGGTGTGGTCGGGCGGGTCGCGGAAGCCCAGCCCGCCGGGTTGGTGGTCGGCGTCGAGCCCGGCGGCGGCGGCGAGGTTGGTGAACTCGTTGCTGAACGACTTCACGTCGCTGAGGACCTGCCGGGCCTCCTCGTGGCCGCTGACGAGCCAGACGCGCACGCCCGGGATCGGCAGCCGGGAGACGGGCGCGCGCCCGCGCAGCTCGTCCATTGCGGGCAGCGGGTCGACGCCGTCGCGGCGCAGCGGCAGCAGCGCCGCCTCGGGCAGCGCGGCCAGCGACGCCGGGTCGAGGATGGACCGCTTGTTCTGGAGACGTCGGAGATACCGGCGTACGAGCCGGTTCGTGAGGGCGGAGCGGAGGGACACGTGCGATGACTCGTTTGTGAAGGAACGCAGCCGCGTTCGCCGACGGGGGAGAAGGGGGCGGGTGCGCTGGGGTCGGGTGGGGGCCATGAGCGTTCTCGGGGACGGGCGGGTCGCCGTCGACTCGTCGGCGGTGGGAACCGCGTGGGGCGGATGCGTGCCGTCGAGCGTAGCGAGGTCGGTGCCTGCTTCGCCGGGCGGCATGTTGCTGTACGTCCTATCTGGTCAGACTTATTCTGCGGTATTCGTCACGTTCGGATGGTACGGGGGATCGGCGCGGCGGGGGAGCCGACGCCGCCGGGCGCGCGGGCGGCGGCGCTGCTTCGCCGCGCGGGCGGCGGACGGGCGTCCAAGTCGGCGGGCGGCGGACGGGCCGCGCCACCGGTTCGGCGGCGGGGCCGCCGGGCGTGTCGCCGCCTTCCTCCGCTCCCCGCTCGGGCGATCTCGCGGAAGTTTCTATTACGCGTGTAGTAGCTCGGCTAGGGTTTCGCGGGGTCGGGTCAACGATGCTTATGGGAGGTTTCCGGTGACGTGTTTCTTCGACGCGGCGCACGGTCCGGGCGTGCAGAACGTCCTGTGGACGCCGCAGTGGGGCGCGGCCCGGCACGTCGCGGCGTGCCCGCCGTGCGCGCAGCGGTGGGCGGCGTTCCAGCAGCAGGCCGTCGCGCAGCCGGGGTATCCGCAGCCGTACGGGCAGCCGGGGTACGAGCAGCAGGGCTACGGGCAGCCGGGTTACGGGCAGCCGGGCTACGCGCAGCCGGGTTACGAGCACGACCACGGGCACGGGCACGAGCAGCGGCGGCGCGGCCCCGGCTGGGGCGGCGTCGCGGCGGCGGGCGCGGCGGGCCTGGTCGGCGGCGCGCTGATCAACGAGATGCTGGACGACGACGAGCCGCAGCAGATCGTCAACGTCACCAACGTCGAGTACGAGTTCAACGACTTCACCGAGGACGACGACTTCTAGCGCCGGGGACGGCGTCGTCACGGCACCGCGCCGCCGTGACGACGCCGGGTCACGGATGTAGAACGGTCATCCACATCGGCTCGGCGCGGCGGTCCGCCGCGTCCAGCGCCGCCGTGATCTCCGCGAGCGGGTACCGGTGGGTGACCAGCTCGTCGGCCCGGACCTCGCCGCGCCCGAGGATGTCCAGGACGGCGTCGGTGTCGGAGCGGGTGCAGCCGCGCGTGCCGACGATCCGCCAGCAGTTGCGCATGACCACGCGGATCGGGAACGGCAGCGTCTCGGTGTTGCCGCCCATGTGGACGAACGTCCCGCCGGTCGCCAGCGAGGCGGCGGCCTGGGCGGTGCCCGGACCCTGCGGGAGGTAGTCCACGACGGCGTCGGGGCCGTCCGGGACCAGGTCGCGCAGGCGGCGCGTCAGGCCGTCCCTGGCGGCCCAGTCGCGGCCGAGGTCGTCCAGCGCGACGGTCTCGACGGGCAGCGGGCCCGCGAGCGGCGCGACGGCGGCGAGCCGGTCGGCGGAGCGCGCGACGAGGACCAGGCGGTCCGCGCCGAAGAACCGCGCGAGCGCGGCCGTGGCGGTGCCCATCGTGCCCGTCGCGGCCGTGACGACCAGCGTCCCGCCGCCGCCGAGCGCCGCGCCCTTGAGCGCGCGGACGGCGTTGGCGAAGTCGTGGACCTTCGCGCCGACCTCGAAGCCGACCGCGTCCGGCAGCGCGTCCACCTGCGCGGCCGGGACGCGGACGAACTCGGCGAACCCCCCGTCGTGGTACCGCGCGTACAGCTCCGACGCGTCCCCGTGCCCGCCGCTGCCGATCATCGCGGCGCGCGGGCACATCTGCTCGCGGTCGGTGCGGCAGGACCGGCACGCGCCGCACGACAGCATCGGGTGGACGCGGACGCGCGCCCCGACGAGCGCCGGGTTCGCGCCGGGGCCGACCGCCTCGACCGTCCCGGCGATCTCGTGGCCCGGCGTCGCCGGGAGGTGCCCGAACGCGCCGCGCCGCAGGTGCTTGAGGATCACCGGGGTGAGCCCGGCGGCGGCGACGCGCACCAGCACGTCGCCGGGGCCGGGCTCGGGCACCGGAATCCGCTCGACCCGCAGCTCCCCCGAGGTGTCGTGGGCGCGGACGGCGGTCATCAGCGTCATCGGAGCGTTCCGATCTTCGCCCGCAGCTCGGCGACCTCGGCCGCCGAGGACGGGCGCGCGGTCTTCGTCGCGTCCGAGATGCGCGGGACGGCGCGGTCGCAGACGACGCGGATGTGCGCGCTCGGCTCGCCGTGCAGGCTCGTGAACGCCAGGCCGCGCGGCACGCACAGGAAGTCGCCGGGCTCCACGTCCAGCGTCCCGCGCTGCGTGACGAGGGTGCGCCGGCCGCTGATCTGGTACTGGATCTCGTGCGCGTCGCGGTGGCGCAGGTAGACGCGGCCGTCGTCGGCGGCGGCGTACGTCCGGCCGATGAGGATGTTCGGCGAGCGGTACAGCCACGTGGTGCCGGGCTCGTCGGCGGGGCGGACGAGCCGGATGCGCTCGCCGGAGTGCTGCGCCTTGGCGAGCAGCAGCCGCTCGTCGGCGCGGGCCATGACGACGTCGTGGCCCCGGCCGCCCAGCTCGTCGGTGACCATCTCGTTCGTGATGCCCGGCTTGAAGCCCGGGTACGGGGTCTCGGTGTACTCGGCGGTGCGCGTCGGCGGCAGCAGCTCCTCGACGCCCGCGGGGACGTAGAACAGGATGTGGATGTCCTCGCGCAGGCCGTAGTTGTCGTGCGCGACGCCGACCGGGATGTTCGAGAAGTCGCCGGGGCTGTGGACGATCGAGCCGTTCTCGGTCATCAGCGTGCGCTCGCCGTAGACCTGGAACGACATCTCGTCCACGTCGGTGTTGCGGTGGTAGAAGCCCTGGCGGTGCTCGTTGCCCATCGTCTGCCACTCAAGGCGCAGGACCTCGCCCTCGTAGACGCCGCGCGGGGAGGTCAGGGGCTGCTCGACGTACTCGGGGTTGAAGTACACCGCCTCGACCATCGGGTGGTCGCGGAGCTGCTGGCGGCCCGGCGCGGGCTCGGCGAGGAGCAGTTCCTCGTCGCGCTCCAGGACGATCGGCGCGCGGTCGAAGGGGAACGAGCCGAAGTGCTCGTGGACGATTCCCATGTCAGTCCTCCTGGTCGAGGTAACCGTGGTCGCGGTAGTAAGCAGCCGCGCCGGGGTGCAGCGGGACGGGCGGCTCGTGGCACAGGTCCCGCAGGTCCACCGGGCTCGTCATCGCGGCGGTGGGGCCGGTGAAGCGGCCGGAGATGTGGGCCTTCTGCTCGTCGATGGAGCGGACGACCTCGTAGACGACCTCGTCGGGCAGGTCCTCGCGGCAGTACATGGCCCAGCCCGAGAAGTCGACGGTCGGGACGTCCTCGGCGACGCCGCGCAGCCGCCCGGCGCGCAGCGCGCCCGACTTGGTGCCGTGCTCGGCGAGACGGTCGAGGACGGCCCGGTCGATGGGCAGGTACGTCAGGTCGTACTCGGTGCTGAGGCGCTTCCACCGCCAGGTCATGACGGCCTCGTCGCAGACGACGTCGAAGGACGGGTCGGCCGGGACCGAGTCGGGCAGGTTGGGGTAGCGGGGGCGGTCCGCGAGGATCGCGCCGCCCCAGCTCTCGACGTCCTCGCGGGAGAAGCCGTACTCGGCGAAGATCGCGTCCAGGACGACGGCGGCGGGGTGGCCGGACTCGCGCGTCGGCATGGAGATCTTCAGCGGCGCGCGGCGCTCGGCGATGTCGCGCAGCGAGGTGATGCCGGACTCCTTGCGGGCGGCGATGACGAGCTGGTCGTCGTGCGCGAACGTCGCGATGGAGCGCAGCGGCAGCGGCCGGTCCACGATCTCGCGGCCCTCGACGGCGAGCGCGAGATGCCAGGCCGGGGTGACGATGCCGACGTGGTACTCGCCGTCCGCGACCAGCTCGGGGCCGCGCAGCGCCAGCGCGGCGTGCGGGGTGCCGGTGATCGCGGCGGCGGTGGAGCCGGGCGGCAGGCCGTGCAGCCCGTGGGCCACCAGGCCGCCCACGTTCATCCAGTTGCCGCCCGGGCACAGGATGCGCAGATCGACGGGTTTCATGGGCTCTCCTCGGTCGGGGACTGGGCTAGGCGTTCGTGCAGGTCACGGGCGGCGGCGGCCATGCCGTTCGGGACACCGAGGGTATGCAGCATCTCGGCCGCCGCCGCCATCTCGTCGGCGCGGCGGCGCGCGTGCCGGTGGGTCCCGGTGACGACGCGGTCGAGGGTGGCGGCGTCCGCGCGGGCCAGTTCGGCGGCGATGTCGGCGCGCAGCGTCGCCTCGTGGCCCGCCGCGCGCGCCGCCGCCAGCGCCTCGACGATCGCGGCGGACATGCCCTTGAAGAACACGCTGCGCAGCAGCTTGCGGGTCGCGGCGAGCCCGGCCGGGCCGGGCAGCTCCTCGACGGACGCGCCGAGCGAGCGCAGCACGCGCGAGGCCGCCGCCGCGCCGTCGCCGCTGGCCAGCATCGGCACCCGCAGGCCCCGGCCGGGGACCGGGGCCATGATGGCGACGTCGGCGAACGGCGAGCCGTGGTCGCGGGCGAGCGCGGCGAGGCGCTCCTTCTTCTCCGGCGACGCGGTGTTGAGGTCGGCCCAGACCGCGCCGGGGCCGAGCGCGCCGATCCCGGCGCGCAGCGCGTCCTCGGCGGCGGCGGACAGGTTGACGCTGAGGACCAGGTCCGCGCCGGTCGCGGCGTCGGCCTCGTCGCGGGCCCGCCGGATTCCGCCGGACGCGGGGACGGCGGGGTCGTAGCCTCGGACGTCCGCGCCGGCCGCGGCGAGGTCGGCGGCGAACGCGCCGCCCGCCTCCCCGAGGCCGAGGACGGCGACGACCGGGCGGGGGTTCTCCGTCACGCGGCACCTCCGGTAAGGTTGTGAACAAAATTGTTCACAAAAGGCGGTGGGACGTGGCGGACCAGCCGGTCGCGGAACTGATCCGCGAGGCGATCATCCGGGGCGAGTTCGCGCCCGACCAGCGGCTGGTCGAGGCCGACCTGTCCGCGCGGTTCGGCGCGCCGCGCGCCGCCGTGCGGTCCGCGCTGGTCGAGCTGACCGGCGAGGGCCTGGTCGAGCGGGTCGCCAACCGGGGCGCGCGGGTCCGCGCGGTGTCCCTGGCCGAGGCCGTCGAGATCTGCGAGGTCCGCATGGTCGTCGAGGGGCTTTGCGCGGCGAAGGCCGCCGAGCGGATCGACGCCGACCAGCGGGCCGAACTGCGGGCGCTCGGGGACGCCATGCGGCGCGAGGTCGCCGCGTCCGACCTGATCGGGTACTCGCGGTCCAACCACCTGCTGCACCTGCGCGTCCGGGAGATCGGCGGGCAGGGGACGGCGGCGGCGGTGCTGGAGCGGCTGCGCGCGCAGAACGTCCGGCACCGGTTCCGGCTCGCCATGCAGCCGGGCCGCCCGGCGGTCGGGCTGCCCGAGCACCTGGCGATCATCGACGCGGTGTGCGGCGGCGACCCGGCGGCGGCCGAGGCCGCGATGCGCGCGCACCTCGCGAGCGTCATCGCGGCGCTGACGGAGATCGGCGACGACCCCGGCCTGCGGCTGGTGTAGCGCGGTCACGCGTCCCCCAGCGGGACCGGCGGCGTGCCGTGCGTGTGGAACGACTCGATCGTCTGGAGGCCCCACGCCTGGCCCTTGGCGCGCTCGGCCTCGGTCCAGGTGATCGTCCGCCAGTCCGGCGCGAGGACGAGCCGCGTGCCCGGGTTGCACAGCTCGATCCGGTTACCGCCCGGCTCGTAGACGTACAGGAAGAACGTCTGCTGGATGGCGTGCTTGTGCGGGCCCGTCTCGATGAAGACGCCCTTGTCCAGGAAGATGTCGGCGGCGCGGAGGATGTCCTCGCGGGTGTCGGCGGCGAACGCGATGTGGTGCAGGCGGCCGTGCGAGCCCGTGCGGTCGCGCGTGTAGACGAGGTCGTAGGACTTGTTGGTGAAGGTGAGCCAGCGGCCCGCGATCGTCCCGTCGTCGAGGCGGATCTGCTCGGTGGGGCGCGCGCCGAGGACGTCGCGCAGGAACTCGGTGCTGCCCTCGACCTCGGCGGCGAGGAAGTTGACGTGGTCCAGGCGGCGCACGCACACGCCCCGGCCCGGGTACGCCTGCGCCTGGTTCTTCAGCGACGGCTTCAGCTCCGGGGGCGCGTCGTACCACTCGCTCTCCCAGTAGATCTCCAGCTCGTGGCCGTCGGGGTCGCGGAAGACGTACGTCGGGCCGAGTCCGGGGTCGCCGTCGCGCCAGCCGACGCCGAGTCCGGCCGCCTCGATCGCCCGGACGCGGCGCTCCAGCGCGGCGGCGCTCGACGCGCGCAGGCCCGTCCGCCTGATCCCGGACGTGCTGTGCGCGGTGAGCTTGAGGGTGTGGTGCTCGTAGTCGTCCCACGTGCGCAGGTAGACCGAGTCGCCGTCCGACCCGTTCTCGGTCAGGCCCATCACCTCGGTGAAGAACCACAGGCTCTTCTCCGGCTCGGGCGTCAGCAGCTCCACGTGCGCGACGTGGGCGATCTCGTGCGTGTGCTCGTCGGTCACGGGGTCCTCCGGGGGCGGGGCGGCCCCGCGAAAACGGCGCCGTCGAAGAGCTTGCGGGCGGTGCGGACGACGCTGGAGCGCAGCACGCGCACCGCGCCGTCCGGGCCGGGGTCGGCCAGGTCCACTTCCACCTGGAGGACGCCCGTGGGGTGCTCGACGTCGAACGGCGCGCCGGGCGGCGGCAGCTCCGCCAGCCCGCGGCCGACCGCGCCGGGCAGCAGCAGCGCCGTCGCGACGCTCACCGCGCCGAGCACGCCGATCGCGTCGTGCGGGCGGACGGGGATGAACGTGCGGGTGCAGACCGTCCCGCCCGCGCGCGGCGGCGCGAGCAGCGTCGTCTTCGGGACGGACGCGTCCGCGACGTCCCCGAGGCCCATCAGGTGTCCGGCGCGGAGCCGGAGCGCCTGCACGCGGTCGCGGACGGCGGCGAGTTCGGCCGGGGACTCGTAGCCGGTCAGGCCGAACGACGACGCCTCCGCGACGACGACCGGCATGCCGTTGTCCACGCACGTCACGGCGATCCCGTCGATCTCGTCGCGGACCCGGCCGGTCGGCAGCAGGCCGCCGCCCGCCGAGCCCTCGGTCCCGGCGAAGTCCAGGACGATCCGCGCGGCCGTCCCGGGCACGCCGGAGACGGCCGTCGCGCCCGCGTACTCGACGCGGCCGCCCGGCGTCGGGAACCGCGCGGTCGCGACGCTGCCGGAGTTGAGCATCCTGATCCGCACGGACGTCTCGCCGTCCGCCGCCGCGACCAGGCCGCGCTCGACCGCGAACGGGCCGACCCCGGCGAGCAGGTTGCCGCAGTTCTGGCGGTCCGAGACGGTCGGCTCGTCCACGCCGACCTGGAGGAACAGGTAGTCCACGTCCGCGCCGGGCGCGGCGGCCGGGGAGACGACGGCGACCTTGCTGGTCAGCGGGTGCGCGCCGCCGATCCCGTCGATCTGGCGGGGGTCGGGCGTGCCCATGATCCGCAGCAGCAGGTCGTCGCGCTCGGCCGGGTCGGCGGGCAGGTCGTCCGCCAGGAAGTACGCGCCCTTGGACGTGCCGCCGCGCATCAGCATGCAGGGGACGCCGGTCATGTCGGCTCCCCTGAGCGGCGGGCGTACTCGTCGGCGGTGACGTACTCGATGCCGAAGTCCGGGAGGCGTTCGCGCAGGCCGTAGCGGTCCAGGCCGAGCTCGCCCGCGCGGAAGGCGGCGCGGGACGCCTCTTCCTTGTCGACGCGGGCCTGCGCGGCGGTCACGGCGGTGCGGACGGTCTCGCGGGGGACGCACAGCACGCCGTCGTCGTCCGCGACGATCGCGTCGCCCGGCCGCACCGCGCGCCCGGCCACGACGACCGGCACGTTCACCGAACCGCCGGTGGCCTTCACGCTGCCCTGCGCGCTGACGGCCGCCGACCACACCGGGAAGCCCATCTCGTGCAGCTCCGCGACGTCGCGGACGCCCGCGTCGGTGATCAGGCCGCGCACGCCCCGGCGCTGGAGCGCGGTGGCGAACAGCTCGCCGAACAGGCCGTCGGTGGACGGCGAGTTCGTCGTGACGACCAGGACGTCGCCGGGGCGGCACTGCTCGACCGCCACGTGGATCATCAGGTTGTCGCCGGGCCAGCACAGGACCGTCACGGCCGTCCCGCCGATCCGCGAACCCAGGTGGACCGGGCGGACGCGCGGGTCCAGCAGCCCGGTGCGGCCGATCGCCTCGTGGACGGTCGCCACGCCGAACCCCGCGAGCGCGTCCACGGCCGCCGCGTCGGCGCGCGGCGGGTCGGTGACGACGACGTTCCTCACGACAGCTCCCCGGTGACCTGCGGGTACAGCCGGACGAACGCCTCGCCCATCGTCGCGTGCGGCAGACCCAGGTTCGGCCCGGCGTTGCGCTTGAGCTGCACGCCGCGCCGCCGCGCGAGGTCGGTGTAGTAGTCCCACATGTGCTGCTGCGCGGGCAGGCACTCCATCGCGGCGCGCTTGCGGTCGAAGACGGACGTGATGTCCAGCAGCACGTCCGGCCGGAAGTCGCACTGCTCGGGCTGGTGCGGCTCGAAGAAGAACACCGGCGGCGCGCCGAGCGGCTCGCCGGGGGCGTCGTAGCCGATCGCCTGCGCGAGGACGCGCGCCTGGAGCGCCATGCGGGCGGCGGCGGGGTGGTCGCCGTTGTACGGGTCGGTCAGCGTGTGGGTGAGGACGACGTCCGGGTCGAACGCGCGGTACACGCGGACGATGCGGTCCACCAGCTCGGGCGTCTCGCGCAGCGGGTAGTCCCCGGCGTCCAGGAACTCGATCTCCGCGCCGAGCGCGGCGGCGGCGCTCTCGGCCTCCGCGCGGCGCAGGGCCTTGATCTCGTCCAGGCCGCGGCCCTCGCGCCAGGCGCGGGCGGACTCGCCGCGCTCGCCGTAGCTCAGGCACAGGACCTTCGCGCGCTCGCCGCGCTCGGCGGCCAGCGCGATGGCGCCGCCCGCGCGCCAGACGAAGTCGCCCGCGTGGGCGCTGATCACCAGCAGGGAGCGGGCGGACGCGTTCGTCGTGGTGTCCATCTGCACCTCTCTGTTCTCGGTCGGCTGCCGGTGATCCTGTAACTTGTGAGCGAGATTGTCAACAATCTTGTATGTGATCCGGCTGAGCGGTTAGAGTCTCGAATGTTAGGACGTCTGTTTTCTATCACAGGACACTCTACGTGCCTAGGGACGCGAAAAGGCGGACGCGCCCGGGTTGGGGCACGTCCGCCGGATCGGTGGAGCGTCAGGTCAGGGGAGCCAGAGCACCAGGTCCTCGGTGTCGTTGTTCGACCACGGCTCCTCGTAGCCGCTGCGCGGGCCGACGACGTGCGCCGTGTGGCGGTCGGTATCCACGAGCACGACGCGCCAGCGGGTGTTGTTCACCCACGACGAGACGTTGTTCGCGGCCGTGCGCCCGGACATCGGGAGCCGGGACAGCTCGACCGGGTAGCCCGGCCGGACGGCGTACGCCGGGCCGGACCGGCCGTAGTCCCGGTAGAGGCACAGGACCGCGCGCGGGCACGGCCGGCTGTCGGCCAGCCGCACGACGCCGTGCGGGAGCGGCCGGGCCGGGCTCGCCGACGCGGCGGCCGGGAGGGCGCCGAGGGCGAGGGCTCCGGCGGCGGTCGCCGTCACGGCGCGCAGGGGGTGGGAGAGACGCATGCTGCCTCCACGGGCTGTCGGTTCATGGCGCCCCTACGCTCTCGTAACCGAAAGAAACGATTCAATCGCCCTATGTGGTTATTGGTCTTCCCGTGGTGGTTCGGGCGGGGTTCAGGCGGGAGGAACCCGGACCGCGTAGAAGGTCGGGCGGCGCCGCAGCGTCAGGCCCAGCGCCTCGTACAGGGCGATGGCGCCCGTGTTGTCGGCGGCGGCGTGGAGGAACGGGCGCTCGCCGCGCTCGCGGACCCCCGCGACGACCGTCCGGATCAGGCGCGTCGCCAGGCCGCGGCCGCGGTGGCCGGGGTCGGTGCAGACGGCGCTGATCTCCGTCCAGCCGGGCGGGCGCAGCCGCTCGCCCGCCATCGCGACCAGCCTGCCGTCCTCGCGCAGGCCGAAGTAGTTCCCGAGTTCGACGGTGCGCTGGAGGAACGGTCCAGGGCGGGTGCGCTCGACCAGGTCCAGGATCTCGGGGACGTCGGCGGCGGTCAGGCGGACGGCCTCGGGGTCGGCCGCGCCCTCGATCCCGTCGTCGGTGAGCTGGACGCCGGGCAGGTCCAGCTCCGTCGTCCAGCCGTCCGGGGGCGCGGCCGGCGCGGTGAGCAGGACGAAGCCGCCCGGGCCCGCGAGCGCGGCGACGTCCGCCCAGTCCGCCGGGCCCGGATCGGCCGGGAGCGAGTAGAACGGGCACACGTCCGCCTGGTAGCGCACGACCGCGCCGCGCCGCTCGGCGAACCGGGCGTGCGGGCCGGTGAGGGCGGCGCGGACCGGGTCGTCCAGGACGCGGGCCGGGTCCGCGGGATCGTCGGGGGCGGTGGGCGCGAACGCCTCGGACATCGGTCCTCCTCGTCGTCGGAGACCGGGTCAGTGTAGGTGCCGCGTCCCGCCGCCCCGGACCTGGGCGGGCGGCGGAACGCGGCGGCTCAGGCGGGGGCGAGGGCCGGGGCTACCGCGTGGCGGGCGTCGTGGAGGATCTGCTCGTAGTCGGCGCGGTCGAACTCGTAGGGGAGTTCCAGGCGGAGTTCGGGGGCGGCGGCGACGGCCTTGTCGGCGCGCAGGCGCTCCGCGATCTCCGCCGCCGGGGCGACCAGGTCCGGGGCGAACAGCAGCCGCCGCTCGCCGTGCGGCTTGAGCGTCCGCTCGTGGCGGCTCGCCGCGTACGCGAGGTAGCGCCGCCGCGTCGCCGCGTCCGCGCCGTCCAGCGGGACGACGACGCGGCCGACCGCGACCCGGCCCGCCGGCCGCAGCCGCCGGTACTCCTCGATGAGCGCGAGCTGCGCGGTGGCGAAGTCGTCGCTGGTCTCGCCCGCGACGATGTTGCCGGTGAGCAGGTTCAGGCCGTGCTCGGCGGCCCAGCGGACGGAGCGCAGGCTCGTCCCGCCGTACCAGACGCGGTCGAGCAGCCCGGGACTGTACGGCTGGAGGCGCGGGCGCTGGACGTTGCCGGGCGACTGGATGCGGGTGTCCGGGCCGCCGAGGTAGTCGCCGCGCAGGTGGTCCAGCACGCGCGCGACGCGGCCGTACCCGAGGTCGTAGGCGCGCCAGTCGCCGTCGTGGACGACGTCCCCGAGCAGGTCCGCGTGCGGCATGCCGGTGCTGAACCCGGCCTGGAGCCGTCCGCGCGCGAGGACGTCCACCGTGGACAGGTCCTCGGCCAGCCGGAACGGGTTCTCGTACCCGATCGGGATGACGGCCGTGCCGAGCCGGATGCGCTCGGTGCGCTGGCTCGCGGCGGCCAGGAACACCGCCGCCGACGAGACGCCGTGCTCCAGGTGGCGCTGGCGTATCCACGCGCCGT
Organism: Actinomadura atramentaria DSM 43919; assembly: GCF_000381885.1. GTDB lineage: Bacteria > Actinomycetota > Actinomycetes > Streptosporangiales > Streptosporangiaceae > Spirillospora > Spirillospora atramentaria. Next base: position 15,383 of record NZ_KB907209.1, read on the forward strand.
CGTAGCCCTCGCGCTCGCCGAACTCGAACAGCCCGAGCGTGTCTTCGAGGCCGGAGTACGGGTCGTCGTCGGGATAGTTGCCCGGCGACAGGAAGGACAGGGATTCCACGGCCATCGGTCAGGCCCGCTCGTACGGGATCTTCTGCCCGGCCTCGACGGCGACCGGCAGCCGGTTCTCGGCGGGCGGCAGCGGGCAGGTCGCCAGGTCGGTGTAGGCGCAGGGGAGGTTCGCGGCGCGGTTGAAGTCGAGGACGACCGTGCCGCCGGGCTCGGGGGCGGGGACGTGGAGCGTCCGGTTCGCCGCGTACGTCGTGACGCCGGAGGTCTCGTCGGTGAACAGGACGAGCAGGTTCCCGGTCCTGCCCGAGTCGAACGCGGTCAGCGCGAGCGGCGTCCCGTCGATCTCGAACTCGATGCGGCCGACCGCGTCGTAGACGTGCTCCAGGCCCTCGACGGCCGCGCCGACCGTCGTCGGCCGGGGCGCGTCGAACGCGACGTACCGGCCGGTGACGACCCAGCGCGGGTCGAAGTCGTAGCCGGGCGTGCCCTCGAACGCGAGCCGCAGCGGGTTGTCGGGGTGGCGCGGGCGGACGATGTCGCGGCCGCCGCGCTTGGCGACCTCGATCGCCGCCTCGCCCCACAGCGCCGTGACGCTGACGCGCTCGGGAATGACCCCGAAGTGGTGGACGCCGCGCACGGGCTTCCCGTCCACGAAGATCTCCTCGCCGTCGTCCAGCGCGACGGTGACGCCGTCCGGCCCGGTGGACCAGACGCCCGGCGCGCCCGACAGCCGCTGCGGCTCCTCGCTGAGCCAGTGCAGCGCGGTGACGGCGAGGAACCCGTGCGGGTCGGCGATGCGGGCGTGGTGCGCGTCGCGCCACGCCTCCCAGGCGCGGCGCGGCTCGGCGGTCTCGGCGGTGGGGGCGGTCATGGCGACTCCTCGGAGTGGGGACGGCGGCCGCCGCCGGGGATGGCGGCGAGCAGTTCGCGGGTGTACGGGTGCGCCGGGCGGTCGAACAGGTCGGCGGTCGCGCCGGTCTCCACGACCCGCCCGGCGCGCAGGACGGCGACGCGGTGCGCGACCTGCCGCACCACGGCCAGGTCGTGGGAGATGAGCAGGTACGCGACGCCGAGGTCGGCCTGGAGTTCGGCGAGCAGGTCCAGCACGCGGGCCTGCACGGACACGTCCAGCGCGGACACCGGTTCGTCGCAGACGACCAGGTCGGGGGAGAGCGCGAGGGCGCGGGCGATGGCGACGCGCTGCCGCTGGCCGCCGGACAGCTCGGCGGGGCGGCGGCGCAGCGCGTCGGCGGGCAGCGCGACGCGGTCCAGCAGCTCGCGGGCGCGGGCCGTCCGGGACGCGCGGTCCCCGACGCCGAACACCCGCAGCGGCTCGGTGATCGTCGCGCCGACCGACAGGCGCGGGTCCAGCGACGCGTACGGGTTCTGGTAGACGAGCTGCGCGCGCCGCCGCAGCGCCCGCAGCCGCGCGCCGCGCGCCGCCGTGACGTCCTCGCCGTCGAACACGATCCGCCCGGCCGTCGCGGGGACGAGCCGCAGCACCAGCCGCGCCGTCGTGGACTTGCCCGACCCGGACTCGCCGACGAGCGCCAGCGTCTCGCCGCGCCGGACCTCCAGGTCCACGCCGTCCACGGCGCGGACGGTCCGCGCGGCGCCCGCCGCGCGCGGCAGCCGGTACTCCTTGACCAGGCCCTCGGCGGCGACGAGCGGCGGTTCACCGGACGGCTTGTCCAGGACGGGCGCGGGCCCCGCCGCGCGGGCCGTAGCGAGGCTCGGCGCGCTGCGGATCAGCCGCCGCGTGTACGGGTGCGCGGGTTCGGCGAGCGTCCGGCGCGCCGGGCCGGACTCCACGATCCGCCCGCGCGACATGACGGCGATCCGGTCGGCGCGGTCGGCGGCGACGCCGAGGTCGTGGGTGACGAGCAGGACGGCGCTGCCCAGTTCCTCGGTGAGGTCCTGGAGCCGGTCGAGGATGCGGCGCTGCACGGTGACGTCCAGCGCGCTCGTCGGCTCGTCCGCGACGATCAGCTTGGGCCGCGCCGCGATGGCGACGGCGATGAGGACGCGCTGCCGCATCCCGCCCGACAGCTCGTGCGGGTACTGCCGCGCCCGGACGGCCGGATCGGGCAGCCCGACGCGTTCCAGCACCTCGACGGCGTCGAGCCGCGCGGACCGGCGCGTCGCCAGGCCGTGCAGCCGCAGCGCCTCCGCGACCTGGTCCCCGACGCGCAGCACCGGGTTGAGCGACACGGCCGGGTCCTGCGGGACGAACCCGATGCCCCTGCCGCGCACCGCGCGCAGTTCGCGGTCCGAGAGCGCCGCGATGTCCTGGTCGCCGAACCGGACGTGCCCGCCGTCGATCGCGGCGTTGTCGGCGAGCAGCCGCAGCACGGCGTGCGCGAGCGTGCTCTTGCCCGAACCGGACTCCCCGACGAGCGCGACGATCTCGCCCGGCGCGACGGCCAGGCTGACGCCGCGCACGGCGGCGACGCGGCCCGCGCGGGCGCGGTAGGAGACGGCCAGGTCGCTGATCTCCAGCAGGGGCGCGCTCACCGCCGCCTCGCCCACTCGCCGTCCAGCGCCCGCGCGATGCGGTTCGCGGCGAGGACGGTCGCGGCGATGACCGCGCCGGGCAGGACGGTCAGCCACCACGCGTTCGCCAGGTAGTTGCGGCCGCCGGCGATGACCGTCCCCCATTCGGGGGCCGGGGGCGGCGCTCCGTAGCCGAGGAAGCTCAGCGACGACACTGCGAGGATCGCCGTCCCGAAGTCGAGCGTCGCGAGGACGACGACCGGCCCGGCCGCGTTCGGCAGGACGTGCCGGGCCAGGACCGTGTACCAGCGCGCGCCGCACGAGCGGGCGGCCTCGACGTACACGGCCTGGCGCACCTTCAGCACCTCGGCGCGCATGACGCGGGCGAACGTCGCGACGCTCGCGACGCCGACCGCGACGGCGACCTTCACCGTCCCGTACCCGAGCGCCGTGACGAGCGCGAGCGACAGGAACAGCGCGGGGATCGACAGCACCACGTCCACCGCGCGCATCAGCACGCCCTCGACGCGACCGCCGACGAACCCGGCGACCAGCCCGACGAGCCCGCCGCCGACGAACGCCAGCGCGACCGCGATCAGCGTCGCCCTCATCGACAGCGCCGCGCCGTGGACCATCCGCGCGAAGACGTCGCGGCCCAGCTCGTCCGTGCCGAACCAGTGCGCGCCGCCCGGCGCGCTGAACCGCTGCGCGGGGACGCCGGTGAGCGGGTCGCGCGAGGTGAACAGGTCCGGCCAGAACGCGGCCAGGACGACGGCCGCCGCGACGAGCGCGGCGAGCACCAGGCCGGGTCGGCGCAGCAGGAACCGCCCGAGACCGGGCGCGGCGCGGCCGGGCGGCGCGGCCTCGGGCGGGTCGGCGGCGCGCAGGACGGCGGGCTCCGCCGTCGGCTCCTTGTTCAGCGTGCGGCTCACGGGCGCCTCCATCAGCGGGCCGCCGCGCCGGCGATCCGCGGGTCCAGCAGCGGGTAGACGAGATCGACGGCCAGGTTGACCAGGACGAACACCAGCGCCGCGAACACCACGACGCCCTGCACGACGGGGATGTCCTGCGCGGTGACGGCGCTGGCGGTGAGCCGCCCGACGCCGTTGCGGGAGAACACCGTCTCGATGACGACGGAGTTCGCCATGAGCTGCCCGACGAGCACCCCGGCGACGGTCAGCGCGGGCAGCGCCGCGTTGCGCAGCGCGTGCCGCAGGTGGACCCGGGCGCGGCCCGCGCCCTTGGCCCGCGCCGTCTGGGCGTACGGCTCGTCCAACGTGTCGAGCAGGCTCTTGGCGAGGACCTGCGCGATCATCGCGCCGGGCAGGATCGCGAGCGCGACGGCGGGCAGGACGAGTCCGCGCGGGCCGTCGTCGCCGAACGCGGGGAACACGTGGAGCCGGAACGAGAACAGCTCGACCAGCAGCAGGCCCGTCCAGAACACCGGCACCGACACCCCGAGCGGCGGGAGCGACAGCAGCAGGCTCCGCAGCCACCGCCGCCGGGTGTAGGTCGCGAGGACGGCGAGGCCGCCGCCGAACAGGACGGCCAGCGCCATGCCCGCGACCGTGACCTGGAGCGTCTGCGGGACGGCCGCCGCGAGCATCCCGGTGACGGGCCGCCCGGTCGCGACCGAGTCGCCGAAGTCGCCGCGCACGGCCCGCCCGAGGTAGTCGAGGTACTGCACGAGCACGGGCTTGTCGAAGCCGTACCGCGCGCGCAGCCGGTCGAGCTGCGCCGGGTCGACGGCCGTCTGGTCGCCCTGCCCGGCCATCGCGGCGACCGGGTCGCCGGGCAGGTAGTCCAGCACCAGGAACACCACGGTGTAGGCGGCCCACAGCACGCCGACCGCCTGGGCGACGCGCCTGATCACGTACCGGCGCATCGCGGTCAGCCGATCCAGGTGTCGTGGAGCTGCACCCGGCTGGACGCCTCGAAGTCCAGGTCGTGGACCTTCTTCGCGACGCCGAGTTCCGTCTGCAGTTCCACGACCGGTGCGACGTACGCGTCCCGGACCAGGGTCTCCTGCGCCTGCTTGACGTAACCGGCGCGCTCGTCGGCGTCGAGCGTCGCCGCCTGCCTGTCGAGGAGTCCGTCGAGGGCGGACGGCGCGAGCTTGTAGGTGTTCGCGCCCTTCGTGGAGAACGTTCCGCGCAGGATGTCCGGGTCCGCGCGGGTCAGGTTGCCGAACAGCGCGTCGTAGTCGCCGCTCTGCTGGAGCCGGGTGAGCTGCGCGACCTGGATCTGCTTCAGCTCGACCTGGACGCCGACCGCCTTGAGCTGCTGCTGGACCAGCTCCAGCGCGGGCTGGTTCGTCGCGGCGACGGGGGCCCAGGAGACGGCGAAGCTCAGCTTCGCGCCGTCCTTGGCGCGGATTCCGTCCGGGCCGGGCTTCCAGCCCGCGCCGTCCAGCAGCGCGGCGGCGCGGGCGCGGTCGGCGGCCAGGAGCGTCCCGAGGTCGGCGTAGCCGGGCGTGGTGTGCGCGAGGACGCTGGTGGCGGGCCGCGTCCCGGTCGGGAACACGGTGTCGGCGATCTGGCGGCGGTCGATCGCGGCGAGGATCGCCCGGCGGACGTTCGGGTCGCGGAACAGCGGTCGTGAGTTGTTCAGCCCGACGTTGAAGACGAGACCGGGATTGGCACGTGACAGCAGCCGCACGCCCGCGCCCTTCAGCGCGGCCTCGTCGGCGCGGCCGACGCTGCCGATGGCGTCCACCTGCCCGGACTGGAGGCTGCCCGTGCGCACCCCCGACTCCGGCACGATCTTGAAGACGAGCCGGTCGAGGTACGCCTCGCCGGTCTTCTTCCACAGCGACGAGCCCCACCCGTAGCCCTTGCGCTTGGCGAGCGTGATCGCCTGGTTCGGGACGTACGACGCGAGCGTGAACGGCCCCGACCCGGCGACGCCCTGCGTGCAGCGCTGCTCCGGCGTCCTGCGGGTGCTCGCGGACGAGACCAGGCCGAGCGAGAACGTGGAGCTGGCCTGGAGGAACTGCGCGTTCGGCTGTTTGAAGCGGACGCGCGCGGTGTGCTCGTCCACGACGTCCGTCCCGGCGTACCCGGCGAGGTACTGGGTCGACAGGACGGCGCGCGCGCCGAGCTTCGGCACGGCGTCGAAGTTGTCCTTGACGACCTGAGCGGTGAGCGGCGACCCGTCGCTGAACGTCACGCCGGGCCGCAGGTGGAACGTGAACTCGGTCGCGGCCTTGTTCACCTCGAAGCTCGTCGCGAGCCAGGGGACGATCTTGCCGGTGGCCGGGTCCTGGTCGGTGAGCGAGTCCACGAGCTGGCGCGTCGAGTAGATCGTGTCGTTGCTGCCGACCTGCTGGGGGTCGACGCAGCCGGCGTCGGAGCCGACCGCGAAGGTCAGCGTCCCGCCCGCGACGGGCGCACCGGACGCCGCGCCGCCGTCGCCGGAGCCGCACGCGCCGAGCGCGAGGGCCAGGGCGGTGAGCGCGGGGACGGCGAGCGCGGGCCTGCGCTGCGGGGTCGGTGTCACGGGGGTCTCCCATCGGGGCGGCGCGGAGGGGGAGCGGGGGACGGCGGGCGCGGTCACCGTAACCACGCGGACAGGAAACAGTCAATACAGACCTGGTAAGTAGGAAATGCAGGCCACGCGGAGTGCTCGACCGTGTCCGCGCGGTCGGCCCCGCGACCGGATGTGGCCGGGCGCGGGTTCCGGCTCGGCCCTTAACCTACTATCCCTACTCAATTAGTAGGTTTAACGAGAGGGCGGCAGGCGATGGGCACACCCGGACCCGGCGGACGGATCGGCGGACGGACCGGCGGCGCGGCGGCGGCGCTGGCCGCACTCGGGCTGCTCGCCGCCGCGTGCGGCTCGGACGCGGGCGCGTCCGGCGGCTCCGGCGGCGCGGTGACCGTGGGCACCACCGACAAGGTGTACGCGCTCGACCCGGCCGGGTCGTTCGACGCCGGATCGGGCACGGTCATCACCCAGGTCTACGCGACGCTGCTCGACCACCCGGCGGGCAGCGGGGAGCTGCGGCCGAGCCTCGCGGCGTCCGCCGGGTTCGACGGGCCGAAGACTTACAAGGCCGTCCTCAAGCCGGGCCTGAAGTTCGCCAACGGGAACCCGCTGACCTCGGCGGACGTGAAGTTCAGCTTCGACCGCCAGCTCAAGATCGGCGACGCGAACGGGCCGTCGTCGCTGCTGTACGACCTCGACCGCGTCGAGACGCCCGACGACGCGACCGTCCTGTTCCACCTCAAGTCCGCGAACGACCAGGTGTTCCCGCAGGTGCTCGCGTCCGCCGCCGGGCAGGTCGTGGACCGCCGGGTGTTCTCCGCGACGGCCGTGACGCCGGACGCGACGATCGTCGCCAAGAGGCCGTTCGCCGGGCCGTACACGATCGGAACGTACAGGGCCAACCAGCTCGTCCAGTTCCACGCCAACCCGAACTACCAGGGCATCCTCGGCAAACCGTCGATCGCCACGGTGAACGTGAAGTACTACGCGTCCGAGGACAACCTGAAGCTCGACCTGCAGCAGGGCTCGGTGGACCTGGCCTCGCGCACGCTGTCCATCGCCAGCCTCGACTCGCTCGCCAGGAAGCGCGGGCTGACCGTCTACCACGGCGCGGCGACGGGCATCCAGTACATCGCGTTCAACTTCCGCACCCAGCCGTACGGGACGGCGGCGAAGGACGCCGACCCGGCGAAGGCGCTCGCGGTGCGGCGCGCGGTCGCGCACGCCGTGGACCGCCCGGCCATCGCCGCGCAGGTCTACCGGAACACCTACCGGCCGCTCTACACGTTCCTGCCCGACGCGGTGCCCGGCGGGAACCCCGTCCTCAAGGCCGCGTACGGCGACGGGAACGGCGGGCCGGACCGCGCCAGGGCCGCCGCCGCCCTCAAGGACGCCGGGGTCGCGACGCCCGTGACGCTGCGGCTCCAGTACAACACCGACCACTACGGGGCCGCGAGCGCGGACGAGTTCGCGCTGGTCAAGAGCCAGCTCGAAGCCACCGGCCTGTTCCGCGTCGACCTCCAGTCCACCGACTGGACGCAGTACGCCAAGCAGCGCGTCGCGGACTCCTACCCGCTGTTCCAGCTCGGCTGGTACGCCGACTACCTCGACGCGCAGGACTTCTTTCAGCCGCTCTACGGCGACAAGGGCTTCATCGGCAACCACTACGCCGACCCGGCGCTGCTCAAGCTGATCGACCGGCAGGCCACCACGCCCGGCGACGCGCCGCGCGCCGCGCTCGCGCTGCGCGTGCAGCGGACGCTCGCGGACGCGCTGCCGATCGTCCCGCTCGTGCAGAGCGCCACCAACGTCGTCGCGGACGCGCGGGTCGCCGGGGTGCGGGAGGCGCTGGCCACCGGGAACCTGTCGTTCGGGGCGCTGCGGGCGGGGGCCGCCCGCCGATGACCGCGCTCGCGGAGGCGCCGGCCGCGCCCGCGGCCGTCCGGCGCGGCGGCGGGCTCGGCCGCTACGTCCTGGTCCGGTTCCTGCTGATACCGCCGACCGTGTTCCTGCTCACGACGGCCGTGTTCTTCCTGATGCGGATCACCGGCGACCCGATCACCGCGTCCGTCGGGGACCGGCTGCCCGCCGACGAACTGCGCCGCCGCGTCCACGAGGCGGGCTACGACCGGAACGTGTTCGCGCAGTACGCCGACTACCTCGGCGGGCTCGCGCGCGGGGACTTCGGGACGACGCTCAGCGACCGCGTCCGCGTCACGTCGATGCTCACGACGTACGGGACGGCGACGCTGGAACTCGTCGCGTACTCGATGGTCGTCGCGCTCGTCCTCGGCCCGGCGCTCGGCGCGGTCGCCGCGCGGCTGCGCGACCGGGGCGCGGACGCGGCGCTGCGCGTCTTCGCCGTCCTCACCTACGCGACGCCGGTGTTCTTCACCGGTCTGCTGCTCAAGCTGGTGTTCGCGGCGAGGCTCGGCTGGCTGCCCGTCAACGGGCGGCTCGACACCGCCGACGAGATCGACCTGGACGCGGGCGGGCACGGCGGCGGGATCTACCTGTTCGACGCACTGCGCCTCGGCGACGCCGCGATGGCCGGCGACGTGCTGCGGCACGCCGTCCTGCCCGCCGTCGCGCTCGGCCTGCTCAGCACCGGGATCTTCCTGCGGGTGTTCCGCGCGAACCTGATCGGGACGCTCGGGACGGACTACGTCCTGGCCGCCCGGTCGCGGGGCGTCGGCGAATGGCGGATCACCACGCGGCACGCGGCGCGGCCCGCGCTCATCCCCGTCCTGACCGTGATCGGGATGCAGGCCGCGTACCTGCTCGGCGGCGCGGTCCTCACCGAGACGACCTTCGAGTGGAAGGGCCTCGGGTACGAGCTGACGCAGTACCTCCAGGCCCGCGACTACGCGGCGGTGCAGGGGATCGTCGTGGTCCTCGCGGTGATCGTCGCCGTCGCGAACTTCGCCGTGGACGTCCTCGCGGCCGTCATCGACCCGAGGGTGAGGTACTGAGCATGGCGCGGCTCGGCCACGGCTACCAGCGCGGGATGCTGCTCGCCGGCGCGGCGCTCACCGGGCTCGCGGCGGCCGTCGCGCTGCTCGCACCGCTGCTCGCGCCGTACGGGTACGCGCAGCTCCGCGACGGGCACGGCTACTTCGGCGCGCACCGGCCGCCGTCCGGCGCGCACTGGTTCGGGACGACGGTCGGCGGCTACGACGTGCTGTCGCGGGTGGTCTGGGGGACGCAGACCGCGCTGCTCGTGATCGTGTTCGGGACCGTCGCGACGCTGGTGCTCGGCACCGCGCTCGGGCTGCTCGCCGGATACGTCGGCGGGCGGTTCGACGGGGCGTGCGTCGTCGCGGCCGACGCGCTCCAGGCGTTCCCGGCGCTGCTGCTCGCCATCGTCATGGCGATCGTCGTCGGCGGCGGATCGTCCGGGAAGTGGACGGGTCTCACGGCGGCGGCCGTCACCGTGACCGTGGTGTTCCTGCCGCAGTACTTCCGCGTCGTGCGCGCCGAGACCGTCCGGCTGCGCGCCGAGCCGTTCGTCGAGGCGGCGCGCGTCGCGGGCGTGCCGCGCCGCCGCATCCTGACGCGGCACCTGCTCGGCAACGCGACGCGGACGCTGCCGCTCGTCCTCACGCTGAACGCCGGGGGCGCGGTCACGACGCTCGCCGGGCTCGGGTTCGTCGGGTTCGGCATCGAGCCGACCTCGGCCGCCGAGTGGGGGTACGACCTGAACCGGGCGCAGTCGGACGTCGCGTCCGGGATCTGGTGGACGGCCGTGTTCCCCGGCGCGGCCATCGCGCTCGTCGTCCTCGGGGTGACGCTGCTGGGGGAGGGGCTGAACGACGTCCGCGACCCCCGGCTGCGCGCGCGGCCCGGCGCGCGGCGTCGCCGCCCCCGGTCGGGCGGGGCGGTCGAGGGCACGGCGGGGCCGCTGTCGGTCGAGGGGCTGTCGGTGGCGTTCCGGACCGACGAGGGCGACGTCCACGCCGTCGAGGACGTGGACCTGGCCGTCGCGCCCGGCGAGATCGTCGCGGTCGTCGGGGAGTCCGGGTCGGGCAAGACCGTCGCGGCCCGGTCCGTCCTCGCGCTGCTGCCGCCGACCGCCCGCACGCGCGGCCGGGTCCTGGTCGCGGGCCGGGACGTGCTGCGCGCCGGGCCGCGCGAGCTGCGCCGAATCCGGGGCCGCGACGCCGCGATGGTGTTCCAGGAGCCGAACGCCGTGCTGAACCCCGTCCACACCGTCGGCTGGCAGATCGCGGAGGGGCTGCGCGCGCACGGGCGGCTGTCGCGCCGCGCCGCGCGCGCCCGCGCCGTGGAACTCCTCGACCGCGTCGGCATCCCGGACGCGGCCCGGCGCGCGGGCGACCACCCGCACCAGTTCTCCGGCGGGCAGCGGCAGCGCGTCGTCATCGCGATGGCGCTCGCGCTGGACGCGCCGCTGCTCGTCGCGGACGAGCCGACGACCGCGCTCGACGTGACCGTCCAGGCCGGGATTCTCGACCTGCTCCGCGAACTGCGCGACGCGCGCGGCATCGCGATCGTGGTGATCACCCACGACATGGGCGTCGTCGCGGACCTCGCGGACCGCGTCGTGGTGATGCGCGCCGGGCGGATCGTGGAGCGCGCGCCCGTCCGCGAGCTGTTCGCGAACCCGCGCCACCCGTACACGCGGCGGCTGCTCGCGGCCGTCCCGCGGCTCCCGGCGGACCGGCCGCCGTCGCCGCCGCCCGCCGGGGAGGTCCTGGTCGAGGCGCGCGGGCTCGTCGTGGAGTACCCGGGCGGGCTCGGGCGGCCCGCGTTCCGCGCCGTGGACGGCGTGGACCTGACGATCGCGCGCGGCGAGGTGCTCGGGCTCGTCGGCGAATCGGGGTCGGGGAAGACGACGATCGCGCGGGCCGTCGCGGGGCTCGTCCCGGCGTCGGGCGCGCTGCGGGTGCTCGGCGCGGACGTCGGCGGGCGCGGCGAGCGGGCGTTCCGGCCGGTCCGGGGCCGGATCGGGTTCGTCTTCCAGGACCCGGCGACGTCGTTCGACCCGCGCCGCACGATCGGGGACGGCATCGCCGAACCGCTCCGGGCGGCCGGGGCGGCGCCGGGCGCGGCGCGGCGGCGCGCCGCCGAGGCGCTGGACGCCGTCCGCCTCGGCGCGGACCTCGCCGCCCGCTACCCGCACGAGCTGTCCGGCGGACAGCGGCAGCGCGCCGCGCTCGCCCGCGCGCTCGCCCCGCGCCCCGACCTGCTCGTCGCGGACGAGCCGACGAGCGCCCTCGACGTGTCCGTGCAGGCCCGCGTGCTGGAGCTGTTCGCCGAACTCCAGCGCGACCTCGGCTTCGCGGTGCTGTTCATCAGCCACGACCTGGCCGTCGTGGACGCCCTCGCGGACCGCGTCGCGGTGCTGCTGGACGGCCGGATCGCCGAGCAGGGCGAGCGGCGGCGCGTCCTGGCGCGGCCCGAGCACCCGTACACGCGGCGGCTCATCGCGGCGTCGCCCGTCCCGGACCCCGTCGAGCAGGCCGCCCGCCGCGCGGGCCGGGCGCGTCCGATAACGAATCCGGGATAACGGCCGCGCGAAACGGTATTTGCGGAAATCCGCTATGGGGGCGTTGACTCGGAGCCGGACCGCTGACGGCGCGAGGGAGCTGACGCACGCATGGGATGGCCGGGGGCCGAGCTGGGCGACGAGGAACTGGACGTCGCGTACAACGTCCAGCGCAAGGCGGGTCCGGAGCTGTTCGCGCGGCACATCGCGGCCTACCGGGAGCTGTCGGCGGCGGCGACGGACGGGCTGCCGGGCTTCCCCGGCGTCCGCTACGACGAGCGCAGCGGAGAACTGCTCGACGTGTGGGGCGCGGTGCCCGGCGAGACGCGGCCGGTGTTCGTGTTCCTGCACGGCGGGTACTGGCGCGCGCTGTCACGGCACGACTCGGCGTTCATGGCGCGGACGCTGCACGAACACGGCATCGCGACCGTCGTCCCCGACTACACGCTCGCGCCCGCCGCGACGCTGGAGGAGATCGTCCGGCAGGTCCGCGCGGCGGTCGCGTGGGTCCACCGGAACGGCCGCGCGCACGGCCTCGACCCGGACCGGATCGTCGTCGGCGGCAGCTCGGCGGGCGGCCACCTGACCGGGATGACGATGGTGGACGGCTGGCAGGACGCGTTCGGCGTGCCCGCCGACGCCGTCAAGGCCGCGCTGCCGTTCAGCGGCCTGTTCGACCTGCGGCCGATGACGCGCCTCTACGTCAACGAGTGGCTGGACCTCGACGAGCCGCGCGCGGCGGCGCTGAGCCCGCTGCTGCTGCCCGCCGCGCGCCGCGTCCCGGCCGTCGTCGCGGTCGCCGAGCACGACGGGACGGGCTTCCTCGACCAGGCCGGGCGCTTCGCCGCGCACTGGGGCGCGGACACGCTCGTCGTCCCCGGCCGCGACCACTACGACGTCGTCCTGGACCTCGCGGACCCCGAATCGGCCGCCGCGAAGGCGCTGTTCGCGCTGTTCTAGCGCTCAGTCGCCCAGCTCGGCGGCGCATTCGCGCAGGTGGTCCAGCATGATCCGGGCCGCCGGGGTCAGCGGGCGGCGCGCGGGCAGCGTCACGCCGATCTGGTGGCGGACGGCCGCCAGCTCGACGGGCAGCGCCGCGATCTCCGGATCGGCGGCGGTCACCAGCTCCGGCAGCGCCGCGATCATGTCCGTCTCCCGGACGAGCCGCCGCACGGTCAGCACCGACGTGCATTCGACCAGGTCCTCCGGCAGCGGCACCCCCGAGGACGCGAACGCCTGCTCCAGCTCCCAGCGCAGCGCCGTCTGCTTCAGCGGCAGCACCCACGGGTAGCCGAGCAGGTCCGCCAGCGACGCCGCCGACGCCGCCGGGTGCCCGCGCCGCGCCACCAGCCGCACCGGCTCGCCGTACAGGGTGATCTGGCGGAGCGCGCGGCCGTCCTCGATCGGGTTGAGCCGCCCGACGATCAGGTCGATCTCGCCGTCCAGCAGCCGGGGGACCTGCGTGTCGAACGTCGCCTCCCGCACGACGACGGTGATGCCGGGCCGCTCCCGCTTGAGCGCGGCGATGGCGCGGGGGAGCAGCACGTTGGACCCGGCCAGCAGCGTCCCGACCGTGACGGTGCCGACCGCGCCGTCCGCGAGCCCGGCGATGCGCTCCCCGGCGCGGCGCAGCTCGGCCTGCACGGCGCGGGCGTGCTCGATGAACACCTCGCCGAACAGGGTGGGCGTGACGCCGCGCGCGCCGCGCGTGAACAGCTCGACGCCGAGCGCCCGCTCGGCCTCGCGCAGGCTGCGCGTGACGGCGGGCTGCGCCAGGTGCAGCGCCTCGGCGGCGCGCAGGACGCTGCCGTGGTCGGCAATGGCGGTCACCAGGACCAGGTGCCGCAGCTTGACGCGGCCGCTGAGCAGGTCGGTCTCTCGCAATGTCCCTCCGCACCGGAAGATATGACGGTCTCGGTATGTCCGATCCTACAAACAGTATTAGACAGGCATATCCCGCTGGCGCATCATCGGTTCCAGGCCAACGAGGGACGAGGGGAAGGAGCCGCCCATGCGAGCGGAACACTACGTCGGCGGGGTCTTCCGCGCGGACGGGCCGGAGTTCCCCCTGCTCAGCCCGGTGGACGGCGGCCAGGTCGGGACGGTCCCCGAGGCGGGCCGCGCGACCGTGGACGAGGCCGTCGCCGCCGCCCGCGCCGCCCTCGACGGCGCGTGGGGCGCCGCCTCGCCGCAGGACCGCGCCGCCGCGCTCCGCCGCGTCGCGGACGGCATCGACCGCCGCTTCGACGAGTTCGTCGACGCCGAGGTCGCCGACACCGGCAAGCCCCGCGACCTCGCCGCCACCGTCGACATCCCGCGCGCCGCCGGGAACTTCCGCGCCTACGCCGACCTGCTGTACGGGCAGGCCGAGCAGGCGTACGCCACCGCCGTCCCCGCGTGGAGCGGCGGCGGGCAGGCGCTGAACTACACGGTCCGCCGCCCGCTCGGCGTCGTCGCCGTCATCTCCCCGTGGAACCTGCCGCTGCTCCTGCTGACGTGGAAGGTCGCGCCCGCGCTCGCCGCCGGGAACACCGTCGTGGCCAAGCCGTCCGAGGAGACGCCGTCCACCGCGACGCTCCTCGCCCGCGTCATCGACGAGGCCGGGCTGCCCGCCGGGGCGTTCAACCTCGTCCACGGGCACGGCGCGGACGCGGCCGGGGCGTTCCTCACCGAGCACCCCGGCGTGTCGGCCATCGCGTTCACCGGCGAGTCCGCGACGGGCGCGTCCATCATGCGGACCGCCGCGAAGCACGTCACGCCCGTCTCGTTCGAGCTGGGCGGCAAGAACCCCGCGCTCGTCTTCGCCGACGCCGACCTGGACGCCGCCGTGGACGGGACCGTCGCGTCGTCGTTCACCCACTCCGGGCAGATCTGCCTCTGCACCGAGCGCGTCTACGTCGAGCGCCCGGTGTTCGACGCGTTCGTCGCGCGGCTCGGGGAGCGGGCGCGCGCCCTGCGCGACTACGGCCCGATGATCTCCGCCGGGCACCGCGACAAGGTCCTGTCCTACTACCGGCTCGCCCGGGAGGAAGGCGCGACGGTCGTCGCGGGCGGCGGCGTCCCGGAGTTCGGCGACGCGCGCGACGGCGGCTACTACGTCGAGCCGACCGTGCTGACCGGCCTGCCGAACACCGCCCGGACCGTCCGCGAGGAGATCTTCGGCCCCGTCTGCCACGTCGCGCCGTTCGACACCGAGGACGAGGCGCTGCGGCTCGCCAACGACAGCCCCTACGGGCTCGCCGCGACCGTCTGGACCCGCGACGTGTCGCGCGCCCACCGCGTCGCGCCGCGCGTCGAGGCCGGGATCGTCTGGGTCAACGGCTGGAACATCCGCGACCTGCGGACCCCGTTCGGCGGCGTCAAGGCCTCCGGCATCGGCCGCGAGGGCGGGCAGCACTCGCTGGACTTCTTCTCCGAACCCGTCAACGTCTGCGTCAACCTCTGAGGACCGCCGTGACATCCGAACCGCCCACCGCGCAGGCCATCGAGGACGCCGCCGCCGCGCTGCGCACCGCGCAGGAGACCGGCGTCCCGTGCGACCCGGTGCGCGCCGCGATCACCACGCTCGACGCGGCCTACGCCGTGCAGCGCGCCAACACCGACCGGTGGACCGCCGAGGGCCGCCGGATCAGCGGGCGCAAGATCGGCCTGACGTCCGCCGCCGTCCAGCGCCAGCTCGGCGTCGACAGCCCCGACTTCGGGACGCTGTTCGCCGACATGGCCGTCCCGGACGGCGCGGAGATCCCCGCCGGGGCCGTCCTCCAGCCCAAGGCCGAGGCCGAGGTCGCGCTCGTCCTGGACCGCGACCTGACCGCCGAGCGCAACACCGTCGCGGACCTGATCCGCGCGACCGCGTTCGCGCTGCCCGCGATCGAGGTCGTCGGCAGCCGCGTCCGCGACTGGGACATCACGCTCGCCGACACCGTCGCGGACAACGCGTCCTGCGGGCTGTACGTCCTCGGGAACCGGCCCGTCGCGCTCGCGGACGTCGACCTGCGCGGCTGCGGCATGGTCCTGGAGCGGCGCGGCGAGCAGGTCTCGACCGGCGCGGGCGTCGCCTGCCTCGGCCACCCGCTGCACGCCGCGCTCTGGCTCGCGGACACGCTCGCCGCGCTCGGCACGCCGCTGCGCGCGGGCGACACCGTGCTGACCGGCGCGCTCGGCCCGATGGTCGAGGTCGCGCCCGGCGACGTGCTGGAGGCGCGGATCGAGGGGCTGGGCGACGTCCGCGCCGCGTTCGCGCCCGTGCTGGAGCCCAAGCAGAAGGAGGACGCGTGACCGTCGAACAGCTCGCCGCCACCCTGGACGACGCGCGCCGGAACGCGCGCCCCATCGGCCGCCTCACCGACGCCGCCGACCTCGACGTCGCCACCGCCTACGAGGTCCAGCGCGCCGCCGTCAAGCGGCGCGAGGCGCGCGGGGAACGGCTCACCGGCGTCAAGATGGGCTTCACCAGCCGCGCGAAGATGGTCCAGATGGGTGTGGACGACGTCATCTGGGGGCTGCTCACCGACGCCATGCACGTCGGGGCCGACCTGGACGCCTCCGGCCTCATCCACCCCCGCGTCGAACCCGAGATCGCCTACCTCATCGGCCGCGAGGTCGCCTCGCCCGCCGACGTCGAGTCCGCCGTCGCGGGCGTCGCCGTCGGATTCGAGGTCCTGGACTCCCGCTACGAGGGCTTCTCGTTCGCGCTGCCCGACGTCATCGCGGACAACGCGTCCGCCGCCGGGTACGGGTTCGGGGCCTGGCACGCGCCCCGCGACCTCGCCAACGTCGGCCTGCTGATGGAGATCGACGGGCGCGTGGTGCAGGCCGGTTCGTCCGGCGCGATCCTCGGCGACCCCGTCCGGTCGCTGCGCGCCGCCGCGCGGCTCGCCGCCGCCGCCGGGATCGCGCTCCAGCCCGGCTGGATCGTCCTGGCGGGCGCGGCCACCGCCGCCGTCCCGCTGCCGCGCGGCGCGCACGTCCGCGTCACCGGCTCGGGCCTCGGCGCGGCGGAGGTGACGACCCGATGAGCGGCGAGGCGATCACCGTCGCGGGCAAGGCCGCGCCGCGCGGCCGGTTCCCGCACGTCAAGCGGGCCGGGGACTTCGTGTACGTGTCCGGGACGAGTTCCCGGCGGCCCGACGGCACCTTCGTCGGCGCGTCCGCCGACCCGATGGGCGTCACCGACCTCGACATCCGCGCGCAGACCCGCGCGGTCATCGAGAACATCCGCGACCTGCTGCGCGCGGCCGGGGGCGACCTCCCCGACCTCGTCAGCCTGACGACGTACCTGGTCAGCATGAACGACTTCGGCGGGTACAACGACGTCTACGCGGAGTACTTCGACGAGACCGGCCCGACCCGCACCACCGTGGCGGTCCACCAGCTCCCGCATCCGCACCTGCTGATCGAGATCTCGTGCGTCGCCCACATCCCGGTGAAGGAGAACTGACATGACGCTCCCGAAGCTGTCGCACGGACTGCCGTTCAACTTCGACGCGTGGATCGACGAGCACCGCCACCTGCTCAAGCCGCCGGTCGGCAACGTCCAGGTGTGGGACGAGTCCGGCCTCGTCGTCATGGTGATCGGCGGCCCCAACCAGCGCACCGACTTCCACGACGACCCGGTGGAGGAGTTCTTCTACCAGCTCAAGGGCGACATGGTCCTGCGCGTCATGGAGGAAGAGGGCAAGCCGCCCGTGGACGTGCAGATCAACGAGGGCGACGTGTTCCTGCTGCCCCCGCACGTCCGGCACTCCCCGCAGCGGCCCGTCGCCGGGTCGATCGGGCTCGTCGTGGAGATCGGACGGCCGGAGGGGACGGAGGAGGCGTTCGAGTGGTACTGCACCGAGTGCCACCACCTCGTCCACCGCGCCGAACTCCAGGTCCGCTCGATCGTCGACGACCTGCCGCCGGTGTTCGAGTCCTTCTACGACGGCGACCGGACGTGCCCGAACTGCGGCGCGACCCACCCCGGCCGGCAGTGGCCCGCCGACCTCGTCCCCCGCACCGCCCCCCGCACCGCGCGCCGCTAGCGCGCGTCCAGGAGACTCCCTTGACAGTCATCGACGTCCACGCGCACGTCTTCCCCCGGCTCGGCCGGGCCGGGGGCCGGATGATCGCCGACGCCGGCGAGCCGTGGCTGCGCGTCCACCGCGACGGCACCGGCATGATGATGAGCGGCGACGAGGAGTACCGGCCCGTCGACCAGGGCCTGTGGGACCCGGCCCGCCGCGTCGCGGACATGGACGCCGCGGGCGTCGACGTCCAGGCCGTCTCGTCCACGCCGCTGATGTTCGGCTACGGCGCCGAGGCCGCCCGCGCCGCCGACTGGTGCGACCTCGTCAACGACCGCATCCTCGACTACTGCGCGCAGGCCCCCGACCGGCTGCTGCCGCTGTGCCAGGTGCCGCTGCAGGACACCGAGCTGGCGTGCGCCGCCGCGACCCGCGCCGCCGCGGCCGGGCACCGGGGCGTCCACATCGGCAACCACGTCGGCGACCGCAACATGGACGATCCAGGCATCCTGGCGTTCCTCGCGCACTGCGCGGACCTCGGCCTGCCCGTCCTCGCCCATCCGTGGGACATGCTCGGCGCGGACCGGATGCGCGGCCACATGCTCCCGTGGCTGTCGGGGATGCCCGCCGAGACGCAGCTCAGCATCCTGTCGATGATGCTGTCCGGCGCGTTCGAGCGCGTCCCGGAGTCGCTGCGGCTGTGCTTCTGCCACGGCGGCGGGTCGTTCGCGTTCCTGCTCGGCCGCGCCGACAACGCCTGGCGCAACCGCGACATCGTCCGCGCCGACTCGCCCGTCCCGCCCTCGGAGTACGTCAAGCGGTTCCACGTCGACTCGGCCGTGTTCGACGGGCGCGCGCTGCGGCTGCTCGTGGACGTCATGGGCGTCGACCGCGTCATGCTCGGCACCGACTACCCGTTCCCGCTCGGCGAGCAGGACCCCGGCTCGGTCGTCCGGGCCTGCCCGGGGCTGTCGGGGGACGAGCGGGCCCGCATCCTCGGCGGGAACGCGGCCGCGTTCTTCGCCCCGGCGGACGCGGGCGTCGCCGCCGTCTGAGGCCGCGCGGCCGTCCCTCGGGGGGACGGCCGCGCGGTCGCGTCACGGGTTCTTCGCGAACGCGATGGCGAGCGGCGCGGAGTTCAGCGTCGCGCTGGCCGTCCCGCCCCGGATCGTCGCGGTGACCCGGTCGGACTCGGTGCCGATCACCGACACCGTGCCGGTCATCGTGTTGCCGACCCAGACCTCCGTGCCGTCCGGCGACGCGGCGGCGGACGCGGGCAGGCGGCCGACGCGGACGTCCTTCAGGTGCCTGCGGGACGCCGCGTCGTACACGCCCACCGAGTCGGCGTTCATGTTCGTGACGTAGACCTTCCTACCGTCCGGCGTGACGGCGACCGCCCACGGCTCCGCGCCGCCGGTGATCGTCCCGGCGACCGTGTTCTTGCGGGCGTTGACGACCCAGACGCGGTTCGCGTCCGGCTCGGTGGCGAACAGGCGCGCGCCGTCGCGGCTGATGGCGAGGCTCTGCGCGGTCGTGATCTTCGGAATCCGCGCGGTGACCCTGCCCTTCGCCGTGTCGATGACGGACACGCCCTTCGCCGTGGCGACGTAGGCGCGGCGGCCGTCCGGCGCGAACACGACCCGGCGCGGGGCCGAACCCACGTCGATCTTGTGGACGACCCGGTCGGAGGCGGTGTCGATCACCGCGACCGAGCGCGAGCCGCCGGGGCCCGTGTCGCCGCCGGTGACCGCCGCGTACGCCTGCCGGCCGTCCGGCGCGACCGCGACGTCGCGCGGGTACGCGCCGACGACGATCGCGCGGCTCGCGCCCGTCGCGGTGTCCACGGCCGTGACCTGGTACTGGCCGGTCACCGCGACGTAGAGGCGGCGCGCGTCCGGCGTCACCGCGACGCCCTCGGCCGTGTCGGCGCGGACGCTCGTCGAGACGATCGTGTGCGTGACCGCGTCCACCCGCGCGATCCGGCCGCTGCCCGCCAGCGCGACGTACGCCGAGTAGCCCGGGCCCGTCCGCGTCTGGCTGCGCAGGCCCGGGGACGCGCCCGGCGACGGCGTCCACGACGGCGCGCCCGGCGGGACGCCCTGCTCGGTGTCGGCGGCGTCGGGATCGTCCCCGCTCCCCAGCGCCGACGCCGCGACCGGTGCGGCCAGCACCGCCGCGGCGGCGATCCCGCCCGCGGCCAGCTTGAATCCTCGCGTCATGGTCTCTCCTCGCGGCTCAGCGGCGCGGGCGCGGCCGGGAGCCGCGCTCCTGGACGGGCTTCTTCTGGGCGGCCCCGGCCCCCGGCAGCGGCGGCGCGGGCAGGCCGGTGACGTTCGAGACCGCCTTGGCCAGCGGCTTCTTGGTGTTCGGGAGCTTGGGGAACCGCTGCCTGCTCGGCGCGAAGCCGAACGCGGACGTCAGGTCGCCGAACGTCCGCCGCCGCCACCGCGTGAGGTTCGGGACGGTCACACCGGTGACCTTCTCCAAGAACTGGAGCGGGGACGTGTGGTCGAAGTTCTCGCCGGCGATCCAGCCGCCCTGAGTCCACGGCGACACGAGCACGCACGGCACGCGGAAACCGCCGCCGATCGGCAGGCCGCCCACGAACTCGCCGGGCGTCCCGGCGGGCGGCGTCGGCGGCGGGACGTGGTCGAACAGGCCGTCGTTCTCGTCGTAGTTGAGGATGAAGACGGTCTTCTCCCACACGTCGCGGTTCGACGCGATGGCGTCGATCTTGCTCGCGATGAAGTCCGCGCCCGCGGCGGGCGTGTAGTTCGGATGCTCCGACTGGTAGCTCGTCGGAATGATCCAGGAGACGGTCGGCAGTTTTCCGTGCTTCGCGTCGTACTCGAACTGGCCGGACGAATACGTCCGCAGGCCGTTCTTGTAGAGCGGCGAACTCGTCGGCGCGTCCTGGAACGCCTTGAACGGCTCCAGCACATTGCAACCGTAGTTGTCGACCTCCTGGTAGACCTTCCAGCTCACGCCCTTCTCGGTCAGCGCCTCCGGATAGGTCTTCCACGTGTACGGCGTCGGATCGACGTTCCCGGTGATGGGGCCGCCGTGCTCGCCGGACGGGTCGATGCTCGCGCTCATCAGGTACAGCCGGTTCGGCCACGTCGGGCCGAGCACCGAGCAGTGGTAGTGGTCGCAGACCGTGAACTGCTCGGCCAGCGCGAAATGGAACGGGATGTCCTCGCGCGTGTAGTAGCCCATCACGTACGGCGCTTTCGCGGCCCCGTCGGCGGCGCGGTGCGCGAGCATCCAGTTGTCCATCCGGCCGCCGTTCCACGCGTCGTGCTGGACGCTCCACGCGTGGCTGGTGGACGGGATCGCCTGGGCGTTGCTCTTGTTCGTGTCGAGGTGGAACGGCAGCGTGTACCCCGCCGGATTCGCGGGATCGGGCTGGTAGAAGACCGAACGGCCGGTGCCGAGCGTCACCGCGTCCGGATCGGAGAACCCGGCGACGCCGGGCATCGTCCCGAAGTAGTGGTCGAAACTGCGGTTCTCCTGCATGAGGATCACCACGTGCTCGACGTCGCCGAGGCGGCCGGAACCGCGGGCGGGGCCGGAGGCTAAGGCGCGCCGCACATGGGGCGGCAGGAATTCGGCGGCGAACGACGCGGCCGCGGCGGTCCCGGCCGCCGTCAGCAGCCGCCGCCGGGTCAGGTGCGCGGAGTCGGGCATCGGTCGTGCTCCCATCTGTGGAGGGACGCGGGGGAACCCGACTGCCGACGATGAACGCCCCGGCCCGACACCTGCGGGACGGGGCGTGAACAGGAGGCGAACCCACGCCTGACGAGCGCTCCGTGACAGGCGGGTCACGCGTCGTCCCCACTCTAGGGACGCGCCGCGTCCCACCAGGTCAGCGACACCGAAACCAACGACAAAGCCTCACACCCGCCCCGCCGGACCGCCACGGCCCGTCCGATGCCGTCCAACCCCGGCGCTCACGCGCCCCCGCGGCCCGACGATTGTCCGGAGCGGGGTCGCGCCTCCAAGCCGACGCCGCGGGCGACGTCCGGCCCGGCCGCCTACGCGCCCCCGCGGAACCGCCCCAGAACCCGCCGCTCCTTCTCCGGCTCCAACCCGATCCCGGCGCGCGGCTCCGGGTCTCCCTCGGCCCGCAACCAGTCCCACGTGTCGCGAACGGTCTCCTCCATCGACCGGCAGACCAGCCCGGCCGCACGCGCGGCGGACGCGTCCACGGTCCGCATCCCCTCGAACTCGGCGCCGGGCGGCAGCCACAACGGCAGTTCCGTCCACCCCTCGACCCCTTCATCCGCGAGCACGTCCGCCGGAACCCACACCGCCTCCGCGCGGCTCCCGGTCACCGCGACGGCCTCCGCGAGAATCTCGCCCATAGTCGCCCCACCCACCGGCCCGGCCACATTGAAAACCCCGCTAAGACCACTCTCCAACGCCCCCAGAGTGAACCGAGCGAGATCGCGCACATCAACGAACTGCACATGCGCCCCAGCCTCCCCAGGCGCCAAGAACTCCCCACCCCGCTCAACCCGCCGCAACCACCAGGGCAACCGCCCGACATTCTCATAAGGCCCGAGAATCAACCCGGGCCGCACAACGAGAGCCGACCCCCCGAACGCATCGAGAACAGCCAACTCCCCACCCCGCTTACCCCGCGCATAGTCCTCAACGAACTCATCCGAAGAATCCCCCTCAACCGTCTCCCCATCCTCACGAACCCCCACCGGATGCGGCCATGAATAAGCAGAAACGGTAGACACATACCCCCACCTTCCAACCCGCCCCCCAAGCACCCGAACAGCCTCCCGCGCAACCACAGGAGCCCCGCTCCACGTATCAACAGCAACATCCCACTCCCGCCCAGCGACAGCGGCAGCAAGCGCCCGCCCATCAGTCCGATCCACAAGAATCCGCTCAACCCCGCCCGGCGCAATCCCCGCCCGCCGCCCCCGATTGAGCGTCGTCACCACATCCCCCCGCCCCACCGCCTCCTCAACCACACTCCGCCCGACAAACCCACTACCCCCAAGCACAAGAACCCGCATCCCCCACCTATCCCACCTCCCATCCCCCGCAAAACCTCACCACCTGACCCCTCCCGCACACTCCTACGCTGCGTACACAGCCAAACGAACTGCGTGAGCAGAAGCATCGATCACCCACACCCAATGCTCACGCACCCATACGGCGGGTTGATCAGCCCCGAGTACCCGCTGGTCACGCCCGCGCGACGGTACGAGAGATCCAGCGCCTGTGCCGTGATATCCGCAAGCACGGAACACTTGCTAGAATCCGGAGCTCAGCGAAGACGGTTCGACAGCATTGGCGCCGGAGAATTCATGGCGCTGACCGAAACGCGATCCGCTCGGATAATGGCACGCCATTTGCCGGAGGTGGACATGAGCGAGAAGATCGCGCTCCGCGACGTCGAGGGAAACAACGTCCCATGTTTGCTCGACGTCCGACTAGAAGACGAACTGTGGCTCATCTCGGCGACCATCGAGACGGGCGCGACCTGGCACGGCGAAGGCGAAACACTCTTCGAGGCTTTCCGCGCCCTGCGAAGAATTCCAGAATCCGAGGGATTTCGCTTCCTCGTCGCCGGCGCACGCCTGAACTGCCGACCGACGAGCATGAGCGCCCAAGCGGGCGCCTCGCACGTCGTTCCCCATTACCGCCGTCCATCGTTCAACGTCGTCCGCAACCTGATCGCCTTCACATTCCACCGCTTCGCCTACCTCGACATCTTCGCCCCCGCGCCCCTGAGAAAAGTAGGCACCGTAGCCGAACAAGACGCCTACATGGACGCATGGACAACCCGCGCCCTGAACTGACCAAGCATGCACGCGAACCACCCACCCGGCAGGTCTTCCGGTGAAGGCCGAGGAGTGCGCGCTTGCGGAGTCCGGTGCGGGGGGCGAGTTCGTACAGGGCGTGCAGGCGGTCGTTAGCGGCAGCCTGGAGGAACTGCCGGGCTTCGGCGGCGGTGAGGGCTAGAAGCGTCTGGGGTGGGGCGTGGTGGTCTTGACGTTGCCAGCGACGTTGCGTGGGAGTTCGTCCTCGCGGACGGCGTGTTCGAGGGTGGACTTGAAAAATGCGCGGACGTCGGGTGCGCTGAGCCGGGCGAGTTTTTTGCGCCGAGGTCGGGGTGGAGGCGGATGGCGGCGGCGGGACCGTCGGTGGTGCTGTGGTTCGCCGGGGAGGTGGATGGCGGCGTACAGGGGGCCGTCCTCGAAATATTGAAGCGTCTCGGTGCCGAAGAGATCGTCATGGAGCCCGGGTTCAGCGTCCGGTTTCTCGTCGGTGGGCGGCTTGCGGTCGGTGGTGCGCGGGGCGGGTTCGCGGTGGAGTACCAGGAGGCCGACAGGCAGCCGGGTGATGATTACAGCCAGGTGGGGACGGCGCCGGTCGGTGAGCTGGCCGTCTGGGCCGCTGAGGCGGGTAGGGCGAACGAGGTCGCGGTGGCGAGCCTGGCGTTGGCGATTATGCGGGAGTGCGGCGCGCTCGTTGATTTCGACGGTCTTCTCGGCCCCGGCGGGAGCGTACCCGGCGATGAATCGGAGTCCCGTCGGCGTGAGGTCCGCCGTTTCGTCGAGTCGTTCCTTGGAAGGGTTTTCGAGGTCGGGTACGCCATGTGCGGCGAGGAGATGCGTTATGTGCATGTCGCGGACGCCGAGTTCTTGAGTGGCTGGCTGGAGAGCGAGCATTTCCACCTTTTCGGCGACTAGCGTCGCTCACCGAGCGGCCGGTGGAAACATCCTATTTGGGTTGTTTGTGGTGGTTCTGTAGGTGAGTTGGGCGAAGTTGGTCACTTGATGTTGGTTGGTCGGGATACTGATGCTGGTCGTCGGGCGGGCGGTTCGTTGGTGGATGGGCCGGTCGGAGCGGGTTTCGGTGTTGGGGTGCGTGTCGTGGGCAGTGGCTCCGGGGCGTCGTGGGTGAGAGAGGGGCTGGGAGATGTCGGTGTTCGGGGTGGACTACGCGTGGGGGCGGCCCGGGGTCAAGGCGTTGGAGAAGGCGGGCGTGGCGTTCGCGTGCCGGTATCTGTCGCATGACACGTCCGGGAAGAACCTGACGCGGGCGGAGGCCGAGCAGCTTTCGGCGGCCGGGATCTGGGTCGTCGTGGTGTGGGAGTCGGCGGCGGACCGGGCGCTGTCGGGGCGGGCCGGCGGGGTCGCGGACGCGCGGGACGCCGCCGCGCAGGCTAAGGCGTGCGGGATGCCGGGGGACCGGCCGATCTATTTCGCGGTGGACTGGGACGCCTCGTCCGGGCAGCAGAAGAAGATCAACGACTATCTCGACGGTGTCGCGAGCGTCATCGGGCGGGACCGCGTCGGGCTGTACGCGGGATACGGGCCGATCAAGCGGGCCTTCGACAGCGGCAAGATCACCTACGGCTGGCAGACGTACGCGTGGTCGGGCGGGAAATGGGACGCCCGCGCGCAGCTCCAGCAGTATTCCAACGACCACACGATCAACGGCGTCGGCCTCGACTACGACCGCGCCGTGAAAAGCGATTACGGGCAGTGGCGCGTCGGCGTCAGCCCGGTGCATGAGGAGGACGACGACATGCCGATCCGCAGCAGCTATGGGAAGTCCAAGGCGCAGGACCTTCCGTGGGGGACGTTCACCGTCGTCAACTGGGACGAGGAGTACGGCGACCCGAAGAAGGCGCACAGCGATACCGACAAGGCGCACCCGCAGGGCTACCCCGGGTACGTCGCGCCGGTGTCGAGCTGGGCGGACATGGACGCCGTCGTCCATGTCACGGGAATGGCGCCCGGGGACTATTTCCAGCTCCGCTACGAGGTCCACGACTGGAAGGACAACAAGTCCGCGAAGATGTGGAGCGAAGTCCACGCGGACCAGCAGGCGACGACTGGCGACCAGTTCGTCACCGGAACGATTTCCAAGGGGTTGACGAAGGGCCAGCACGTGTACGTCGCCGTCGCGGTCTTCGCGGCCGACGACGCGAAGGACCGCCCCGCGCCGAAGGCGATCTCCGGGCGCTGGACGATCCGCCAGGACCAGCGCTAACCGGGCAGCGCCAGGTGGCGCGGATTCGCCACGGTGACCTTGTCCACGACGGACGCGCGGACGGCCGCGACCACCTCGTCCATCCGCGCGTCCAGAGCGCCGGTGCGGATGGCCGACGCCAGATCCGCGTCGTCGGCGCACCCGAGGGCGCGCAACCGGGTCTGATGCGCGGCCCGGTGCGCGTCGCCGAGCAGCAGTTCGCGGCGGGCGATCCGCAGCGCGGCCGACGCGACGCGCGTGTGGTAGCGGACGCGCTCGTCGGGATGCCGCGTGCCGTCGAGGAACGCGCCGACCGCGTCGATCAGCGCTGCGGCGTTCGGCCCGTCGTGCGGCGGCGCCCCGCCCGCGCTGGAAGCTGTGTCGAGGAGCGTGGCGGTGTCCGGTCGGTCGTGCGGCGGCGTCCCGCCCGCGCTGGAAGCCGCGTCGGGGAGCGTGGCGGCGTCGGGCTGGTCGTGCGGCGCCCAGCCCGCGCTGGAAGCCGCGTCGAGCAGCGTGGCGGTGTCCGGTCGGTCGTGCGGCGGCACCGCGCCCGCACCGGACGCCGCGTCGAGGAGCGTGGCGGCGTTGGGCCGGTCGCGTGGCACTCCGCCCGCGCTGGCAGCCGCGTCGAGCGGGTCCGGGACGGTGACGGGCGCGGTCAGCCCCAGTGCCAGCAGCAGGTCGTGCTCCTGCTCGCAGACCCGCCGCCCGAGGACGGCGAACTCGATCGACGCGTCCGACCCGTCCAGGAACCGCCCGGCCTGGTGGCGGCAGAGGACGGCCCAGCGCAGCGTCCCGTAGACCTCCCACCAGCGCAGCGCGGCGGCGTCCGGCGGCGCGCCGCCCGCCTCGGCGTACCCGGCGAGCAGGTCGGCGCGGGAGCCGAAGCCGCCCGCCGGGTGCGGCGAGCTGAACCGCCACGCCTTCACGCAGAGCCAGCCGAGGTCTTCGGCGGGGTCGCCGAGGTGGGACAGCTCCCAGTCCAGGACGCCGCGGACGCCCGTCTCGTCGATCAGCAGGTTGCCGGTGCGGAAGTCGCCGTGGACGACGGCGCGGCGCGGCGCGGGCGCGGGCCGGTGCCGGTCGAGCCAGCGCAGGGCGAGTTCGACGGCGGGGCGCGGCTCGTCGAAGCCCGCGTAGCGCTCGGTGAGGTCGGTGAGCGGGTCGCCGTCCGGCAGCCCCGGCACGGCCGCCGGAGGGATCGTGTGGAGGCGCGCGAGAATCCGGCCCAGCTCGCGCGCGAGGCGGGGCCGGACGGCCGCGAACCGCGCGTCGCGCAGCAGGCGGCGCGGGATGGTCTCGCCGGGCAGCCGCTCCATGATCAGGTAGGGGACGCCGAGCAGCGCGGGACCGTTGTCCACAAGTCGCGGGACGGGTACGCCCGCGGCGTCGGCGGCTGCTAGGAGCGCGGCCTCCCGCGCCATCGCCGCGGCGTCGGGCGAAGCGGGCGAATCGCGGCGCAGGATGAGCGGCCGGTCCCCGGCGTCGAACGCGTACGTCTCCCGGCTCGCCCCGCCCGGGAGCCGCCGCAGGCCGGTGACCTCGCCGTACGCCGCCAGCGCGGCGGCCAGCTCAGGATCGGGCATCAGGCGTCCTCGGTTGACAATCCGGCGGCCCCGGGATCAAGATCCGAGAATCGGCCGAATGTGACATCAGTGTCAAGTCACCCCGGCGCGACGCCCCGCCGAAAGGACGACGATGCCCCGTCTGCGCGAGGTCCCCCGCGCCGAGGTCACCGACGAGCGGATTCTCTTCTTCTACGACCGGCTGGCCGATCCCGGCACCGGTACCCCCGGCGACTGGTGGACGGTCTTCGCCCAGTCGCCCGACGTCTTCCGGCACGCCGTCCGCGGCTTCGCCCTCTACCGGGACGCCGCGCTCGACCCCGTCCTGCGCGAACTCGGGCAGTGCCGCGCGGGCTGGGCGCGCGGCAGCCGGTTCGTGTTCTCGCAGCACTGCAAGCAGATGCGCGAGCTGAACGTCCCCGAGGAGAAGATCGCCGCGATCCCGCACTGGCAGACGGCGGACTGCTACTCGTCGCTGGAACGCGCCGTCCTGGCGTACACGGACGCGCTCGTGCTCGACGGCGGGCGTGTCGCGGACGGCGTGTTCGACGTCCTGCGCGAGCACCTGACCGATCCCGAGATCCTGCTGCTCACCTACATCACCTGCATGTACGAGATGCACGCGACGATCGCGAAGGCGCTGCGGCTCGAACTCGACGACCGGCCGGAACCGGTCACCGAGGCCGGGGAGGACTGATGCTGTTCCCCGTGCCGGACCGCGTCCGGGACGTCCGCGACGCCGTCCACGCGTTCATGACCGAACGCGTCGAGCCCGCCGAGCCCGTCCTGAACGCGGGCGGCGACGCGGCCCGCGCCGCGCTCGCGGAGCTGCGCGCGGCGGCGAAGGCCGCCGGGCTGTGGGCGCTCGGCCACCCCGCCGAGCTGGGCGGCGGCGGGCTGCCGTTCCTCGACTACGTGTACGTGAACGAGGTGCAGGGCCGCAGCGAGTGGGGGCAGCTCGCGCTCGGCACGTTCACGCTCCAGGACTCGCTGATGCTGCACCGGTACGCGGGCGAAGCGTGGCGGGAGCGCTATCTCGCGCCGATGGTCGCGGGCGAGGTGTCGCCGTCCTTCGCCATGACGGAACCGGACGTCGCGGGCTCCGATCCGACCGGCCTGCGGACCACCGCCGAACTCGACGGCGACCACTGGGTGATCCGCGGCCGCAAGTGGTTCACGACGGGCGCGGCCGACGCCGCGTACACGACCGTCATGTGCCGCACCGAGCCGGACGACGCGCCGCCGCACCGCCGGTTCAGCATGATCATCGTGCCGACGGACGCGCCGGGGTACCGGATCGTCCGCGAGACGCCGGTGCTCGGGCTGCACGGCGGCCATTACGAGGTCGCCTACGAGGACGTCCGGGTGCCCGCCGGGAACCTGCTCGGCCCGCGCGGGCAGGGGTTCGCCATCGCCCAGGAGCGGCTCGGCCCCGGCCGGATCTTCCACTGCATGCGCTGGCTCGGGCAGGCGCAGCGCGCGTTCGAGCTGATGTGCGCGCGGCTCGGGGCGCGGTCGGCGTTCGGCGAGCCGCTGGCGGCGAAGCAGCTCATGCAGCAGCACGTGTTCGAGTCGTACGCGCAGATCCAGGCGGCGCGCGGGCTGACGCTGCAGGCGGCCGAGCGGATCGACGCGGGCGACCAGGCGCGCGTCGAGATCGGCGTCGTCAAGGTCGTCGGGGCGCGGATGCTGCACGACGTCGTGGACCGGGCCGTCCAGGTCCACGGCGCGGCCGGGCTCACCGACGACACGCCGCTGTCGCGGATGTACCGGCACGCCCGCGAGGCGCGGCTGTACGACGGGCCGGACGAGGTCCACGTCCAGAGCACGGCGCGGCGCATCCTGCGCGCGCTGGGCTGACGGCCGGTGGATTGACGACCGGCTCGCCTTCCCTCTATATATGGACCGCCATGTAATGTCCCATGCATTGATGGGATGATTGGGAGGGCCATGCCCCGCACCACCACCGTCCCGGCCGGACCGCTCGACCGGCTCGACGGGCCCCGCGACCTGCGCAGACTCCTCGACATCCCCGGCATGGACGACGCGGGCATCGCGCGCCTCGTCGCCGACGCCGGAACCGGCGTCGTCCTCGACCGCGTCTTCGACCTGCTGTGCGTCCGGTTCGTCCCCGGCAGCGGGCGGCGCGGCATCGTCCAGTGGGACGTCGCCGCGCCCGAAGGCGGCACGCTCCGCTACCAGACCGCGTTCTTCGGCGAATGGGCCGAAGCCAGGCCCGGCTCGGCGGCCCGCGCCCGCGTCACGCTCACGCTCAGCGCGCCGACGCTGATCCGGCTGGGAGCGGGCCGGCTGAACTCGCTCATCGCCGTCCGGACGGGGCGCATCGGGTTCCAGGGGAGCGTGGTGCTGGGGGCACGACTGCCGCACTGGTTCGCGCTGTGACGACGGCTCGTCGGGTGGCTCTTATTTGATCAGGCCCTGGTCGCGCATCCAGTCGCGGGCGACGAAGACCGGGTCGTCGCCGTCCACGTCCGCGCGGGCGTTCAGGTCCGTCATGACGGCCGTGGTCAGCTTGGGGCTGATCTGCGCGAAGATCTGCGTGAGCCCCGGGTGGGCGCGCAGCAGCGGTTCGCGGATCGTGATCGCCGGGTTGTAGATCGGGAAGAAGTGCCGGTCGTCGTCCAGGACGGTCAGGTGCAGGGCCTTGTTGCGGCCGTCCGTCGCGGTGACCTCGCCGAACGTGCAGCGGCCGTGTTGGACGGCGTTGAAGATGACCCCGGTGTTCATCTGGAGGACGTTGCGGGACGGCACCGTCGAGCCGTAGTTCAACCCGTACGCCCGGAACATCCCGCGCATCCCGTCATTGCGCGAGAAGAACTCCGACTCGACGCAGAACGTCCGCTGCGCGACGGGCACCTTCGCCATGTCCGAGAGCGTCCGCAGCCCGAAGCGCTGCCGCGCCTGCTGGTTCACCGCGATGGAATAGGTGTTGTTCAGCTGCGCGGGCGGCCCGAGCCACGCGATGTGATTGCGCCGCAGGTCGAGGTCGCGGACGGCGTCGAACTGCTTCCCCGCATCGGGAATGGGGTTCTCCTGCCCGAGGTAGGTGATCCACCCGGTGCCGGTGTACTCCCACATCAGGTCGTTGGACCCGCGCGTGATCGAGCGGCGCGCGGTGGCGCTGCCCTGCACGTTCGTGTGGTCCTCGACGTCCGCGCCCGCCGCCTTGAGCGCCAGCACCGCGATCTTGCCGAGGATGAGCTGCTCGGTGAACTCCTTGGACGTCACGCGCAGCTTGACGCCCTTGAGGTCGGGCAGCGGCCGGATGCTGCCCGGCTCGACGTCGGGGATGAACGCCGACGCCGGTTTCAGCCCGCAGCCCGCGAGCGCCAGCACGGCGCACGCGGCGAGCAGCGGCCGGACACGCATCACAGCCCCTTCGGTCCGAGGACGCGGCTGGCGACGCCGCCGATCCAGTCGATGAGCAGGGCCAGCAGCGCGATGAGGACGCAGCCGGTGAGCAGCACGGGCGTCCGCTGCGTCGCGACGCCGGTCGTGACGAGGTCGCCCAGCCCGCCGCCGCTGATGAACGACGCGATGCTCGCCGTGCCCACCATCAGCACGAGCGTCGTCCGGATACCGGCGAGGATCACCGGCGCGGCCAGCGGCAGTTCGACGCGCCGCAGCACGGCCGGAGCGGACATCCCGATGCCGCGCGCCGCGTCCGTCAGCGACGGATCGACCTGCTGGAGCCCCACCATCGTGTTGCGCAGCGCGGGCAGTATCCCGTACGCGACGAGCGCGACGATCGCCGTCCAGAACCCGATGCCCCACAGCACCGCGAGCAGCACCACCACGCCGATCGCGGGCGCGGACTGCCCGATGTTCGCGACGGCCAGCACGAGCGGCGTCGCCCGGCGGAACCGGCGGCGGCTCAGCAGCACCCCGAGCGGCAGCGCGACGGCCAGCACGACCAGCGTGGACACCAGCGTCAGCTCGACGTGCTGCCAGGTCTTGCGCGCGACGTAGTCGAGGGCGAGGGACCGCCGCGCGATGCTGTCCAGCCCGGAGTTCTCGACGTACGCGAGCCACGCCGCGCCCGCCGCGACGATCACGGCGGGCTGGATCAGCGCCCGCCAGGACCGCCCGGTCGGCGTGTGCAGCGACTCGCGGGAGCGCCCGGTCGCGACGCCCGGCTCGCGGGCGGTGTCCTCGGCGGGCGGGCCGGTCATGCCGTGCCCGCCGTGCGCCGCTCGGCCGCGCGGCGCATGTCGCGGACCGCGTCCTGCACGGTCGCCAGCGAGACGGTGCCGGTGAACGCGCCGCCGCGCCCGACGACCGGGACGCGGTCGTGGTCGGTCTGGATCAGCGCCTCCAGTGCGCGCTGGAGCGTGTCGCGGGCGTGCAGCGGCTCGGGGACGGGCGCGCCGCGCTCCCCGAGCGGCCCGGCCGCGTCGCGCAGGTCGTCGCGGGTGACGGCGCGGACGGGCCGCCCCGCGTCGTCCAGCACGACCGCGAACGCGTCGTCGGCGTCGCCGATCCGGTCGCGGACGGCCGCCGCGTCGTCGCCGGGCCGCGCGGTCGGCGTCTCGCCCAGCGGGACGTCCGCGACGCGGCTGAACCGCAGCAGCCGCATCGACTGCGCCCCGCCGACGAACTGCTCGACGTACTCGTCCGCCGGGCTCAGCAGGATCTCCTGCGGCGTGCCGTACTGCGCGACGCGCGAGCCCTTGTCGAGGATCGCGATGCGGTCCCCGAGCTTCAGCGCCTCGTCGATGTCGTGGGTGACGAACACGATCGTCTTGCCCAGTTCGTCCTGGAGGCCGAGCAGGGAGTCCTGCAGATGCTCGCGGGTGATGGGGTCGAGCGCGCCGAACGGCTCGTCCATCAGCATGACGGGCGGGTCGGCGGCGAGCGCGCGGGCGACGCCGACGCGCTGCTGCTGCCCGCCCGACAGCTCGCGCGGGTAGCGGGCGCGGTAGCGGTCGGGCGGGAGGTCGACGAGTTCGAGCAGCTCGTCCACCCGCGCCGCGATGCGCTTGCGGTCCCACTTGAGCATCTGCGGGACGAGCCCGACGTTCGTCGCGACCGTCATGTGCGGGAACAGCCCGGCGTCCTGGATGACGTAGCCGATGTGGCGGCGCAGCTCGGTCGGGTTGAGGCTCAGCGCGTCCCGCCCGGCGACGGTGATCGTGCCGGACGTCGGTTCGATGAGCCGGTTGACGAGCCGCATCAGCGTCGTCTTCCCGCTGCCGGACGGGCCGAGCAGCACGACGATCTCCCCGGCGGGGATGTGCAGCGTCACCCGGTCGACGGCGGCGGTCCGCTGCCCCGGATAGCGCTTGGTGACGTCGGTCAGCTCGATCCCGGCGCGCGGGTCGGGTGCGTCGGGTGCGTCGGGCGCGTCAGGCACGGATCCCCCGGGGCGTGGTCAGGCGGCCGATGAGGACGAAGCAGGCGTCGAACAGCAGCGCGAGGACGATCACGCCGAGCGTCCCGGCGAGCGTCATGTTCACCGAGTTCGCGCCGCCGAGCCGCCCGAGGCCGGAGAAGATCTGCTCCCCGAGACCGGGCCCGGACACGTACGCGGCGATGGCGCCGATGCCCATCGCGAGCTGCGTCGCGACGCGGACGCCGGTGAGGATGACGGGCCAGGCCAGCGGCAGTTCGACGCGCAGCAGGATGCGGGCGCGGCCCATCCCGATGCCGCGCGCGGCGTCCACGAGCGTCCGGTCGACGCCGGTGAGGCCGACGACGGTGTTCCGCACGATCGGCAGCAGCGAGTAGAGGGTGAGCGCGACGACGCTCGGCGCGACGCCGAGGCCGAGCGGGGTGATGAGCAGGCCGAGCAGCGCGAGGGAGGGGATCGTGAACGCCGCGCCCGCCGCGCCGGTCGCGACGGCCGACAGCCGGGGGCTGCGGTAGACCAGCAGCCCGATCGCGACGCCGATGACGAGGGCGGCGACGACGCACTGGAACACCATGCTGGCGTGCTGCCAGGTCTCGAACGTCAGCAGTTCCTCGCGGCTGCGCAGATACTCCCAGAAGTTCACGGTTTCCTCCGGTGGATCACTACCACCCCGGGGTACGGATCACACCTCCGTGATCGGATCGTGGTGATAGCGCCGTGGCCCCGTCCGGGAGCGCGGGCCGGACGGGGCCGCGCCCGCTCAGGCCAGTCCGAGCACCTCGCTGATCGCGCGGAGGCCGGGGAGCGGGTCGGCGTCGTCCTTGGTGAGGAGCTGGACGGCGACGTGGTCCGCGCCCGCGTCGAGGTGCGCGGTGAGCGCGGCGGCGGCCGTCGCGGCGTCGCCGTGCGGGGCGAGGGCGTCGATGAGCGCGTCGCTGCCGCCGTCCGCGATGTCGGCGTCCGTCCAGCCGAGGCGCTTGAGGTTCGCCGTGTAGTTCCCGAGCTGGAGGTAGAACTTCAGGTTGACGCGGGCGAGCGCGCGGGCGTTCTCCGGGTCGGTGTCCACGATGACCTTCTGCTCGGGCGCGAGCAGCGGCCCCGCGCCCAGGACCTCGCGGGCGCGCCGCGTGTGCTCGGGCGTGACGAGGTAGGGGTGCGCGCCGCGCGCCCGCTCGCCCGCCAGGCGCAGCACCTTCGGGCCGAGCGCGGCCAGCACGCGGTCGGCGGCGGGGACGCCCTCGGCGTCGAGGACGTCGAGGTAGGACACGATCGTCTCGTACGGGCTCGCGTACTCGCGGGTCGCCTCGGGGTGGCCGATGCCGACGCCGAGCAGGAACCGGCCGGGGAACGCCTCGGCGAGGCTCCGGTGGACCGGGGCGACGTCGCGCGCGTCGGTGGCCCACATGTTGACGATCCCGGTCGCGACGACGAGCCGTTCGGTCGCGACGAGCAGCCCCTGGACGATCTCCAGGTCCTTCGGGGTGGGCGAGCCGCCGAGCCAGACGGTGCCGTAGCCGAGCGCCTCGGCCTCGGCGGCGAGTTCGGGGCCGACCTGGTTCCAGCGCCGCCAGATGCCGTAGCGGCCCGTGTCGATCTCGGTCATGTTCTTCCCTCCGGTGGCGCGGGAGGCGCGTCCTCCCGCGGTTGCGCAAGCACCGGCGGGCGCGCCGTTGTTCCGCGTACCCGCGGGAAGCTGATCACCAGACCGGGGCGGGTCGATCTTCGGGTAATGGCCGGAGCCGGTCAGGCGGGGGACGGGAGGTGTGCCGCCGCGCGGGGCCCCCGTTCGTGTGAACGGGGCCGGGGCGGCGCGGCGGGCGTCGATCCGGTCGGCGGCGGCCCGGTCGCGGTTCCGACACGGAGTCAAGCCCCCTGTCTGGAATGTCGGGTGAGGTGTATTTCGTATGTGTTTCGCGGTTCGTGGACAGGGGGAAATGCGTTAGCTGTAGAAACCACATTTCCCGGAGGGGGTTCTCCCATGTGCGGCATCACCGGCTGGGTCGACTACGACCGCGACCTCACCGCCGAACGCGCCACCGCCCTCGCGATGACCCGCACGATGGCGCCGCGCGGACCCGACGCGGAGGGCCTCCACCTCGACCGGCACGTCGCCCTCGGCCACCGCCGGCTCGCCGTCATCGACGTCGAGGGCGGCGTCCAGCCGATGACGCACGGCCCCGCGACGCTCGTCTACAGCGGCGAGACCTACAACTTCCAGGAGCTGCGCGACGACCTCGCCGCGCGCGGGCACGCGTTCCGCACGCGCAGCGACACCGAGGTCGTCCTGCACGCGTACCTGGAGTGGGGGCGCGACTTCGTCGAACGGCTGAACGGCATGTTCGCGTTCGCGCTGTGGGACTCGCGCACCGAGGAACTGCTGCTCGTCCGCGACCGCATGGGCATCAAGCCGCTGTACTACGCGCCGACGCGGGACGGCGTGCTGTTCGGGTCCGAGCCGAAGGCGATCCTCGCGCATCCCGGATTCACCGCGCGCATCGACAGTGACGGGCTCGCCGAACTGCTCACCAACGCGAAGACTCCCGGACACGGGATCTTCGCCGGGATGCACGAGGTCGTGCCGGGCCACATCGTCACGGTCTCGCGCGGCGGACTCACCGACCGGGCGTACTGGACGCTCAGCGCGCGCGAGCACACCGACGACCTCGCGACGACCGTCGCGCGCGTCCGCGAACTGCTGGACGACATCGTCCGGCGGCAGCTCATCGCCGACGTGCCGCTCTGCACGCTGCTGTCCGGCGGGCTGGACTCCAGCGCGCTCACCGCCCTCGCCGACCGGGCGCTCGGCGCGGACCACGTCCGCTCGTTCGCGGTGGACTTCGTGGACGAGACGGGCGGGTTCGTCCCCGACGACCTGCGCGACACCGCCGACGGGCCGTACGTCCAGGACGTCGCGCGGCACGTCGGCTGCGCGCACTCCGACGTCGTCCTGTCCAACGCGCAGCTCGCCGCGCCGTCCGCCGTGGACGCCGTCCTGCGCGCCCGGGACCTGCCCGGCATGGGCGACATGGACACGTCCCTCTACCTTCTGTTCGCCGAGATCAGGCGGCACTCGACCGTCGCACTGTCGGGTGAGTCCGCCGACGAGGTGTTCGGCGGGTACCGCTGGTTCCACGACCCGGCCGCCGTCGCCGCCGAGACGTTCCCGTGGACCTCGACGGCCCTCGGCCGCGGCCTCGACCTCCTCGACCCCGGCCTCCAGGCCCGCGCGGACGCCTACCTCGCCGACCGGTACCGCGAGGCGCTGGCCGAGGTCCCGCACGTCCCGGACGCGTCCCCGGCCGAACGCCGCATGCGCGAGATCTGCTACCTGCACCTCACCCGCATGGTCCGGACGCTCCTCGACCGCAAGGACCGCCTGAGCATGGCGGTCGGGCTGGAGGTGCGCGTGCCGTTCTGCGACCACCGGCTCGTCGAGTACGTCTTCAACACGCCGTGGTCGTACAAGACCTACGACGGGCGGGAGAAGAGCCTGCTGCGCGGCGCGGTCGCGGACGTGCTGCCCGAGTCGGTCGCGCAGCGGCGCAAGAGCCCGTACCCGGCGACGCAGAACCCCGGCTACGAGCGCGCCGTCCGCGACCGCCTCGCCGCCGTCGCCGCGGACTCGTCCAAGCCGGTCCACGCCTACCTGGACCTCGCCGCCGTCAAGGACGCCCTCTCCCGCCCCCTCGGCCCGACGAGCCTCCAGCCCACCCGCATGCCGATGGAACGCGTCCTGACTTTGAGCGACTGGCTCGACGCCTACCACCCGGCGTCGCTGTAAAGCGCTGGGCGGCCGCGCGCCGATTTCTCGGCAGACTTTCGGGACCGACGGGGATTAATGCGTTCTCCGGGCCGCCTGGTATCCTGCCGAATCTGATTGGTCGCCGTATTTTGACGGATAATCGGTGATCAAGGCTGAATCGTGCTCGCGCGAGGTCGGCGGGCTGGACGATGGCGTCGTTCGGCCCGCCGCGCCCGGATAATGGTGGTTGGTGATCGACTCCCGTGGTGAAGGCCGAACGCCTTGGCCGCCGCAGCGTGCGGGTGCTCCTGGTGCTGGTCATGGCCGTGTTCGACCTGGCCGTTTCCGGGCTGATGGCGGGCGGCCCCGTGCCCGCGCCGCCGTCCGCGGTCGTCATCGTCGGCGTCATCGTCGCGCTGGTGCATTGGTACGCATCGATGTTCGGCTGGGGCGGCAGGCTCGTTGCGACGCCGCATGCCCTGCTCGTCAGAAATGTTTTCATCGAGCATCGGATTCCGTGGGACCGCATCAACGGCGTTGGGCTCGACCAGGGGTTGGGTATTTCGCTCATTGATGCGGGCGGCGGCGAGCGCACGGTGCGCTCGTTGCTGTTCGGCAGTTCGATGATCGGCGACCTTCTGGGTTACCCCACATACCGGCGGGCCGTCGTCTGGATCGAAGAACACAAAAGCGTGTTCTGCGCGCAGGGCGCATCGAACGGCCCGTACGTCCGCGCGGTGCGAATCCCGTGGATCTCGCTCTTGGTCATCTTCTTGTTCTGCGTGAGTGGAGTGTGTTTCTTTGCTTCGGTCTAGTCGGCGGTGTCGGTGTGAGCGAAAGTGAGCTGCGGTCTCTGATCGCGATGATCCATCGATCCGCCGATGAAGCCGACGTCGATGTCGATGTCGACGTCGACGAGATCAGCAGCGGTCATCGGATCGTGAGCGTGAGCGACGTACATGCCGAGGGCGTCGATTTTTGGCTCATATTCGACGGCGAGGTCGCGATCCTTCAGATCGGCGATATCGATGCGCGGGCGGAGGTGCCGCTCGCGGGGGAAGGGGGAGTGATGTTGGAGAAGACCATGTCGAGCATCTTCCGCGGGAGAGTCGAAGGGCGGCGCTATCGACGTTCGCATGGTTTCTTCACCTGGGACGCCCAGGGTGGCCGGCTTATCGCTGCGCAGCATTACAGCCTTCCGTTTTTTCGTGGGAGATCGGTGGAGCGCACGTCATTTCGTCCCTATGGGCGAACCGATCGCGACCGGTGCGGGCAGCCGGCCTCGCGGGGACGAGGGTGAACATGAAACGCGGTTGGAGAGTTCCGCGTTCTGGCCCGGAGCCTTGCCGGTGCGGAGCGCCGCCGGTCGCCGCCGGAGCGGTCCGCGTCGCGACCGGGGCGGCCGACGCGTCGCGGCGGAAGGATCGATGATGGCCGATGAGATCGTGTCCCGACGGAGAGGTCTCTGCCTGTTCGCTCTCGTCGCCGGCCTCGTGCTGTCCGTCATGGCGGTGCGGAACGCCGTCATCATCGAGGATGCTGGCAAGCGATTCTTGCTCTTCCCGGCCGCCGCGGTGCCGCTCTGCTGCATGTGGTTGATCGGTCGACATTCTGCGGTGCGCGTCTGTCGTGGCGGTGTTGTCATCGACAATTTCGCCGTACGCCATCGCATACCGTGGAGTGAGTTCTCCGAGTTCGTGGTCGACGACGGGCTGGGCGTTCGCCTCAGGGATCGGAGGATCATCGATTCTGTTGTATTCGGTGGATCGGTGATCGGCGACCTGCTGGACTACCCGCATGCCCGGAAGGCCCGCCGGAAGCTCGACGCGGCCCGCGACCGGGTGATCGCGACGGGCGGCGAGTCGTGGCCGGGCGGGTACGAGAAGAGGATTTTCGTGCCGCTCGTGCCCCTGGCCGCCATCATCGGCGCGTGCGCGCTGCTTGTTCTGGCCGCCTTTGTACTCCGGATGTGAAGAATCGCACGGCCCCGAAGCGCGCAGGGCGCCTGTCCCCGGTCGTGAGCCGCCGGGGTACGATCGAACTCCCGGTCGGAATCGAACGGAGTGCGTCCGTGCGGAGATTCGCCGTCCCCGGAACGGTTCTCCTCGTGCTCTCGGTGCTTTGTCAGCATGTTTTCTCGGTGGTTTTCCCGGCGCAGACGTCCGACGCGAGAGCGTATCGGGGGTCCGTCAAGACGACGATCGGCCTTGAGGACGCGTTGGAGATGTTCGGCCTGGACCTGCCGGAGGGCGCGGAGAACGTCCGGTACTGCCGTCAGGACGATTGGGACATCAACCGGCTGCTGCTGAGGTTCGACGTGCCCGAGAACGTCGGCGGAGCGTTCCTGGCGGCCTGGGGCGTCTCAAGCCGTCCGCCGAAGGAGTCGCACCTGCTGCTGGGGTCCAAATTCGTCAACGACTGCATGAAGAACTCGACGGACGGCCTCCCGGACCGCTCGCTGGAGTTCGCTCACGCGGTGCGCGGCAACATCGGTTACCGCTTCACGAAGGACGCGGGCGGTCCCGAGGTGATGACGATGCGGATCTACGCCGCGGTCGCCGGGGATTTCGACTAGTTTCCGATCTTGCCGCGGGCGGCAGGGGTTTGCAGACGACGTCCACGCGGCGGTCCGGGGCCGCGCGGCGCGGCCCCGCGGGGATGCCGGGGCCGCGCCGCGCGGGTCAGGCGGCCATGACGCGCTTGTGCAGCGCGGTGACGGCCTGCCGGGCGGACAGGATCGCCCCGTGCTGCCAGGCGTCCATGTAGGAGAGCCAGTCGCCCGCGAACAGCACGCGGCCGGTGGGCGCGGTGAGGGGCTTGAGGACGGGCGCGTCGGGCGTGCCGCCGGGCAGGCTGTGCCACGCGCCCTCAAGGTGCGGGACGTATCGCCATGACACGGAGAACGACGAGGCGAGCTCCGTCCGGTACTTCGCGCCGTAGATCCGCTCGCCGAGCATGACGGCGCGCGCCTCCCGCTGGCGCGGCGTCATCTTCCCGTACGCGTCGGCGTTCGCGCCGGTGTTGTAGTAGCCGACGAGGACGCCGCGCCGCTCGTGGAACCCGTGCGACGGGTGCCAGACGTGGGCGAGGTCGAGGTCGGTCTCGGTGATCCCGCCGTAGATGCGGTGGTCGGTCTCCCACCAGCGGGTCCGGTACTCCAGCCCGATCTTGCTGGCGGACGACGGCCGGACGGCCTCCAGCGCGGTCTGCACGTCGCCGCCGAGGTTGTGGGGGATCTTGGCCAGCAGGTGCGGGGGCATCGCGGCGACGCAGTAGTCGGCGTCGATGGAGCGTTCCCGGCCGTGCGCGTCGGAGTAGACGACGGTCACGCCGTCGGCGCGCTGGGTGAGCCGGGCGGCGGCGCAGCCGAGCTTGACCTTGTGCGGGCCGATGGCGCGGGTCAGCGCCTTCGGGATCTGGTCCATGCCGCCGACCGGCTGGAACATCAGCATCGCCTGGTCGAACTCGAACTCGAACGCGAAGTACCGGCCGACCGCCGAGGAGAACACCTCCGACGCGGTCGGGACGTCCCCGAGCAGCACGCCGGGACGCCCCGCGCCGCCCGGGTACTCGCTGAACCCCCGGTTCGCGCCGCCCGTGTAGGCGAAGCCGTCCGCCTTGCCGCCGATCTCGCCCCAGCCCTCCAGGAAGGACAGCAGCCGCGCGCGGTCGTCGGCGGTGAGCGCGGCGTCGAGCGCGCCCCCGTCCGCGGCCTTGGCGAGCAGTTCGCCGACGTACCCGTACACGTCGGCCTTGGCGGTCCGGTACCGGACCGGGCGGCCGGGTCGCATCCCGCCCTTCTCGTTGTAGATGTAGGCGTCGGCGTTGGAGTTGGTGAACACCTCGATCGGGACGCCCAGCTCCCGGCAGTAGTCGAGGGTGACCATCCACTGGGCGAGCCGGGCGGGCCCGGCGTTGAGGTACTGGCCGTCGCTGAATCGGGCGACCTGCTTGTTGCCGGACAGGTCGGTCTCGGCGGTGCCGCCGCGGACGGTGAGGTTCCGGCCACCGGTGCGCCCGCGCGGTTCCAGGATCGTGCAGCGGTATCCGGCCTTGCCGAGTTCGTAGGCCGCGACGAGTCCGGCGACGCCGCCGCCGAGGATCACGACGCTGGCGGCCCGCCGTCCGGTGAGGCTGAAGTCGGACGGGCTGGGCGGCAGGAACGCCGGGGTCGCGGCGGACGCCTCGGTCGGCGCGAGGCCGAGCGCGCCCATCGCCGCGAACATCGTGCCCGCGCCGCCGGTCACTCCTACGGCGCGCAGGAAGTCCCTCCGCGATCGTCCCGTCCTGACCTGCTGGTTCTGAGTCACAGCGCCTCTCCCGCCTTCAAGGGTCGTTCGCCAGAAGCGCGGACGATCTTGATTCGGGACCGTTTCGGGCGGTGCCGTCTTACGTGAAGTTCGCGTGACGTGAACCTATTCGAGGTTCTTCGGTTGGTTTGCGCGGTTTGTGTGCCGTGGCCGGCATCGCCGGCCTGCCGGTGCGATCCGCGCGTCGTCGTCCGGCCCCTCTAGCGGGAATCGCGGCAGGTCACAGGAGTCGTCCGACGACGTTCATGCAGTCCTGGGCGGCCTGGGCGACCTGGCCGGCCGAGCCCGCCGCCGCCACGACCGTCGTGAGCGCGGCCTTCGCCCGCAGGAGCTTGCGCCGGTCGCCGGGCGCGGCGGCGGCGTCGCTGACGTCGGCGACGTGGTCGAGCAGGTCGGTCCGGTCCCGCTCGCCGAGTTCCGCCGCGTCGCGGATGGCCGCCGTGAGGACGCGCACCACCTCGGCGAGGTCCGCGCCGTTCGTCTCGCCCCCGGCGCCGCCGATGTTCAGGTTGCTGGCCACGTTGATCGTGCTGCCGTTCGCGTTCCCGTTGACGAGGCCCACGTTCCCGATGACGGTGACGGGCCTTTCCCGTCCGGACTGGCGGGTGTAGTCGTCCATATGGTCCATGACCTCCTTCAGATAAGCCAGTTGAACGTTCCTGAACGCCCAGTAGATCGCCGCCCGCAGCTCAGGACTCGCGGACTGCGCGCCCAGCCGGGCCGCCGCGGCGACGCGGAACCCGATCTTCGAGTACTTCCGAGGGATCTCGTCGGTCAGGAACCCCGAAAGCGCCTGGGACTCACTCCGGCTTTCGGCCGCCTGCCAGTCGGCGAGCGCCCGCCCGGCGCGCG
Source organism: Actinomadura atramentaria DSM 43919 (assembly GCF_000381885.1). Taxonomy (GTDB): domain Bacteria; phylum Actinomycetota; class Actinomycetes; order Streptosporangiales; family Streptosporangiaceae; genus Spirillospora; species Spirillospora atramentaria. The sequence goes on from NZ_KB907209.1 coordinate 56,777, forward strand.
GGGCGTCCTGGTTCCGCAGGAACCGGTTGATCTGCCGGGCGAGAGTGTCGGCGGCCACCGTGTCCTTGATTCGCGCGAATCTCGGTGGATGGATCTCGGCGATCGGGCTCTCGGCGTCGAGCGCGCCGAGCGACGCGCCGGTTTCTCTAAGCCACTTCTTCGTGCGGGAGAGGTACTTCTCCCAGTCTCCCGCCGGGCAGACCACTTCTCCGCGTCCCTTGCTGACCCGGTCGCCCGAAGAACGCAAGCGCGACAACTCCGCTTCGAGCCCGCGGGCATCGGCGTCCAACCGCGCGCCCGCTTCCGGCCGGAGCAGCTTCAGCAGCGGCGTTCGGGCGCGGCCCCACGCGATCACTCCGTACAGCGCCGCCGCGGCCTCCGGGGACGGCCTGGTCCCCGTCCGCGGTGCGGACCAGTCCCGCCCCTCCCGCTCCCGGTAGATGCCCGGCCCGCACGCGTCCGGCGGCAGCGCCGCCAGTCGTTCCGCGTGCCGCAGGACCTCCCCGGCGACGTGCCGGACGACCGCCCCGCTCAGTTCCCGCAGCGCCTCCTGCGGGTTTTCACCGCGCGCGGCGGGCCGTAGCGGCACCGTCAACGGCGCGCACGTCTCGCTCAGCTCCGGGCCTGGGGACGGGACGGACTCTGCCCGCCACTGCTCGACCTCGGCCTCGACCTTGGCCCGCGCCTGCGCTTTGAGCGCGGGCTGCGCCTTCTCCCACCCCTTGTAGGCCAGGAAGGCGAGCGTTCCCCAGATGTAGAGCTCGGCGAGGGGACTGTCGCCGTGCCAGGAGAGGATCATCAGCACGACGAGCCAGGCGGCAACGACCTTCCACAACGTCGGCCTCCCAGGATGTCGCGCGGCCTCGGGGCCGAGGACGGCCCTCACTCCCAAGGTAAAGCAAACATCCGTGTTCCTGTAAGTCCTGGCTCAGGGCAGGGTGAGGCCGTCCGGGAACTCGGGATGCTGAAGGAGTCGGCCGCCGGGGGAGACCCGCAGACGGAACTCCTCGGGGCCGGGCCTGCCCGCCGCGTCGTAGCGGTCGATGACGTCCTCGATCCGCGACCACGGTTCGAGCGGACCGCCTTCGCGCACCGCCCACCCGTCCGGACCGTCGACCAGGACGGCGGCGGAGCCCGTGACCACGTCGATCAGGTACGTCCGGTCTTCGAGGGTGACCAGTTGGGCGTTCGGCGCGGCGCACTGGGCGAGGAAACGCAGGTGGAACGCCTCTTCGGTCGGGGCGTCGATGCGTTCCGGGGCGTGCCGGGCCGGGCGCGTCCGCGACGGGACGTCGGCGAGCCAGTCGCCGGGATTGCCGACCGGCGGCGCGGCGTGGACGCGGACGGGCATGAACGAAATGGTCCCCGGCAGCAACGGCCCCTCGGCGGTGCCGTCCTCGGCGACGGTCAGAAGCGTTCGCGCGCTCCCGTGCAGCCAGCCGCTGAGCGGGAGCAGCAGCCTGCCACCCGGCCGGGTCTGGGCGAGGAGCGCGGACGGGACGGTCCGGAACGAGCACGCCGCCACGATCCGGTCGAACGGCGCTTCGGGCCAGTACCCGTACAACCCGTCCGCGACCGCGACGGTCGGCTGCAGGCCCACGCCGTGCAGCGCCGCCGCCGCCCGCGTCAGGACGCCCGCGTCCACGTCGATGCTCGTCACGTTGGCCGCGCCGAGCCGTTCGCAGGCCAGCGCGGTCGAGTACCCGGTGCCCGTGCCGATCTCCAGCACCGTGTGCCCGTCTGAGATCTGGGCGTCCGTCCACATCTGGATCACGAGTGACGGCAGCGTCGCGGACGACGTCGGGAAGCCCCCATGCCGGACGGCCGGGGCTTTCCAGTCCGGCTCCTCGCCGTCGAACTGCGTGACCAGCGTGCTGTTGGAGTAGGCGCCCGCCAGCCAGCGTTCGCGGTCGAGCGCTGCGGTGACCGGTTCCCACACCGGTAGCCCGAGTTCGTCGGGCTCGTCGGCGGACAGATAGAAGCCGGGCACGAAGCGGTGCCTCGGCACGGCCGCGACCGCCGCCCGCCAGGCCGCGTCGTCCAGCGCGCCGTCGTCGGTGAGGCGCGCGGTCATCGCCGCGCGCAGCCGCGCCGCGTCGGCGGGCCGGTCGGACATGTCAGGTCTCCTTCTCGGTCAGGACGTCGGCGAACGCCTCGGCGATGGAGTCGGCGTCGGGCAGCCAGCCCCACTGGCCGTTCGGGTTGCATTCGAGGATCGTCCAATCCTCGGCGCGCTCCCCGTCGCCGGTGAGCGCGAAATCGAAACAGCCGAAGACGAGCGCCATGTCGGCCAGATACCGGTGGAGCGCGCGTTCGATCGGCTCCGGCACGGCGATGGGCGTGTGGACGAGTTCCGCCCAGTCGCCGCGACGCCAGTCCAATGCCGCGTCCGGCGCGGTGATGCGCTGCACGAAGACCCGGCGGCCGACGACGGTGACGCGCGCATCGCTGGTTTTCGGGACTTCCTTCTGGAAGAGGTGGGCGGTCACCGCGATCGAGTCGTCGAAGTCGGCGGCGTCGACCCGCTGCGCCCAGATCGCGCCCGCATTCTCACCGTCGATCGAGGGCAGCCCCCGGAAGGGCTTGTAGATGACGGGCGCGTTGCGGGCGGCGAAGGCACGGGCTTTCCGGACGTCGTTCGTGATGAGCGTCGGCGGAATCAGGAGGCCCAGTTCGGCGAACCGCCGTAACTGGACGGGCTTGTACTCGGCACGTGCGACCGCGAACGGATGGTTCACATAGCGCGCGCCGTGAATGTCCGCGAGCACGCCGCCCAAGCCCTGGCGTGCTTCCGCGGCGGCGAATTCCCGATCGAGCCGGGGCAGCGCGGCGTAGCGGGCGGCGAACGGCGTGGGCCGCCGATAGTACACCGCGGTCACGCTCTCGATGGGGACGTCACGGCTGTCCGTCCGTAACCGGCCGGACCACGACGACCCGTCGATGCGTGCCGCGAACGTCAGCCGTTCGCCGATGTCGGCCGGGTCGACGCGGGCCACGGGCACGGCGCGTTCGTTCAACGCGGAGACGACCAGGTCGGCTGTGGCGTCCTCCAGCGAGGTCACGACCAGGACGGAAGGCGCCACGCCTCAGTCCGACTCGTAGTCGGGCGTCGAGTCGTCCGCGACCTGCGGCCGGGGCCCCTCGCCGTCCGGGCCGCCGGACTTCGAGGTGGTGGCCAGGGTCCGGTTCGTCCCGTGTTTGCCCATCTCGATGACCTGCCCCGCCGCGTCCAGGTAGCGCGCCGTCTGGCTGGCCGCGTCGAGTTCCACCGTCGCGTAGGACGGCGGCGGGAAGGGAAGCCGGTCGGCGGCCAGCCGCATCGCCCAGGGCGAGCACGTCTCCGCTGCGTTCATCGATGCACCTTTCTTCGGCCGCTGCCGGTTGATCCTGGCGTGAGGCTAACCGGGCAGGCCGTGATCGTGCAGGGTCTTGCAGCACATTCTCGTTCACGAGCAGTGCTCGGAGGCCGCGTGGATGAGAGTGCGAGCGGCGGTGCCGTAGACGGCGAGCCCGGCGAGTGTGATGAAGGCGGTCTTTAGATATCGACCTCGAATCGTTGAGTGACGGTCACTTCTGCGGTGAGGAGTTCTGTGATCGCCATTTCGTCGTCATAGATCCGGAGGGGCTTGGGCACTCAGAGGCGGTCCGTGCAGTCTGCGGTGAAGGGAATGACGCCCAGCAGGGCGTTGGGCCATTTCGTGACGGCGGACAGGTGGGCGAGCCGTTCGCGCATGACGACGGAGCCGCCGAAGCGGACCATCGGCCCGGACTCCTCACGCCGCCGCCATTCGACGTACGCCGAGGAGACGTTCAGCATCTTCTCGATGAGGTCGTCGGCCCGGTCCCCCGCTCCGCAGAACGCGCACCGGACACGGATGTCGTCCACGCTCGGCGAGGTTGACCAGCGTAAGGATCTTCGAGGGTTGGGAAACGTCTCATCCGGCGCGGCGCGCAGGTTCGGCCTTGGACGCCCCGGACCGCTTGAGGAGTTCGCGCAGCTCGTCGGCGAGGGCTTTCCGGGCCTGCTGGACGGGCGAGTCCGCCGGGGGCCGGGGCCGGTGGCGGCGACCGGATGCGCGGTCGGTCAGCCAGAAGTCGTTCGACGGCACGAGCAGCCCGGCGGCCTTCTCTCGCGGCAGCCAGCGGACGTCGTCGCCCGCCTCCACGGTCCGCCACGGACCGGCGTGCTCGAAGCGGACGTAGTCGGTTGGGGCAGGGAGACGCCCCGGCGCCTGCGGACGGTCACGCCGCGCGCCACGGTGTCGGCGACGAAACCGGGCCAGTGACCGCCGCGCGGTGGCCGCCGCCGGTGCCGGTTCTCGCGCCAGCGCAGGTAATCCGGGCTCTCGGTGTCCACGCGGTACACGTCGCGGAGTTCGAGGTGGTCGAGACTCGTGGCCGCCGACCCGAACAGCTTCGCCAAGCCCTCACGGTCCAGCAGCGGGGGGCTTCTCCAACTCCACCGCACCTTTCCAGTTCGTCCAGCGCCCGGCGGAGCACGGGGATCATCCGGGCTGGAACGCGGATGACGGTCTCGTGGCCGGGGACCGGACGGAACAGTTCCCCGACCGCTTTCACGGTCTCGTCGTCGGCGGTCCACGACTGCATCACCAGCTCGCGCCTCGCGCGGTCGACGGACGCGGCCGGAGCGCTGGGTCAGAGGTCGAGGGTGCCGGACTTCGCTTGGGTGAGAAGGGCGGCGAAGGACGAGCGGGTGAGGGGGAGGTGGCCGGTTCGGGGGGACTTGCTGTCGCGGACGGCGATGGTGGGGGAGGTGTCGGCCACCTCTACGCACTCGCGGTTCGCGTTGCTTCGGGTGCTCTTGCGCCAGGTGGGGTGGGCGGTGGCTACCTCTACGCATTCCTGGCGGGTGTTGCTGCGGGTGCTTTTGCGCCAGGTCGCGGTGGTGAAGTCGGTCATCGCATCTCCTTGGTGGGGTCGGGTTGGGTGTACCCCGGAGGAGATGGGTCGGCCCCCGTCTGGCCGTTGGTGGACGGGGGCCTGGTGTTCGTGCTTGTTCAGAGGTCCAGGTCGCCGGACTTCGCGTGGGTGAGCAGGGTTGCGAAGTTGGCGGGGGCCAGGGTCAGGTGGCCGGTTTGCGGGGACTTGCTGTCGCGGACGCCGATCGCAGCGGAAGCCCCGGCCACCTCGACGCATTCGCGCCGGGTGTTGCTGCGGGTGCTCTTGCGCCACGTGGCGGTGGCGAAGTCAGTCATCGTCGTCCATCTCCTTTGCGGTCCTCCGGAACAGCGCAGTGCTGTCCTCCTCGGACAACGCATCGTTCCAGATCTCCGCGAACGCCTTGGTGAACTGGTCGATCTCACGGGGTTTGTCGAGGTACAGCTCGCCGGTGTACCCCTGCATATATACCGTGGGCGGCTCGAACTCGTGGCCGTCCTCGATCGGCGCGAACCGCATCAGCGTGAACGGGCCGGTGTCCAGACCTCGGTGCGCGCCCGCCGCGAACGGCATGACGCGGATCGACGCGTTCGGAAGCTCGTTCGTCTCCGCGAGCTGCTGGAGCTGCGCCGCCATCGTGGCGGGGCTTCCGATCGGACGGCGGACGACGGCCTCGTTGAGCACGACGCGCAGCCGTGTCGGGGCCGTCTTGCGGGTGAACAGCATCTGGCGCTGCATCCGCAGGCGGACGCGGTTGTCCACCTCGGCCGCCGGAAGTTGCGGTTCGTTCCTCGCGAAGAGGGCGCGGACGTATTCCTCGGTCTGAAGGAGGCCGGGGATGAGCTCGGGGGAGTACTGGTCCATGCTCCCGGCGGACTCTTCCATGCTGATGTAGAGGTCGAATCCCTCGGGGATCGTGTCGCCGTAGGCGTGCCACCAGCCGCGCGCCTTCCCCTCCAGCGCGAGCGCGGTCAGGAACGACGTCAGTCTGGGCGGCGCTTCGTACGCCTTGCACATCGCGGCCACCCGCTCCGGCCTCACCGAGGTCCAGCCGTTCTCGATCCGCCACAGCGTCGTCTCCGAGATCTCCAGGACGGCGATGGCGGTCTGCACGTCCATCCTGATGCGCAGACGCAACCTGCGCAGATGCCGGCCGAGCTGCCTGCGCGGGACCGTCGATGTTTTCGGCGCGTTGGCCATGATCGCCTCCGGGGTTGCGTCTTTCACCGAAAGTGAAAGGGTCGGGGTCGCGGAATTGAAACGCCGTCTTGCACTGCTCGGATTGTCGCATGGGGATCTTGTTGGAAACTTGCAGTTCGTTTTAATCCGGTGCTCTACTCGGTTCACCGCCGGAGTTCTCCGGAAGGTTCATTCCAATCGGTTGGCATATGTCCGGTTCCGTGGTTCGTGTGGTCCATGACCGTTGCGGAACGCCGGGACACCCGAGGAAGGGCGGATCGCGATCGTGTCCAGCGACATCCCCACGGCCGCGCCGCGCGGCGACGGCGAGGCGTTCCTCCGCGCCGTCGCCGCCGCACTCGACTCGCTCGGCGCGTTCCGCACCTCCGTCGTGCGGCCCGGCGGCGGCGCGCCGGTGCTGCGCGTCCGCGCCGTGGACGGCGGCGTCGTCAGCCCCCTCGGCGAGATGATCGGCGTCCGCCGCGCCGACGACGGCACGCCGCGCGCCCTGTGGTCCTGGGGCGAGGACGTCCTGGGCGGCGGCGACGCGCGGCTGGTCGCCGCCGAGATCCGCGACGTCCTCGACCCGGAGGGTTGAGCGGTGGCGGTGGGCGGACCCGAGCCGGGCGGACCGCCGTCCGGCGGCGTGCCCGCGACCGTCGTCCCGCAGCGCGAGCGCGTCACGCTGCTGGTCCACCTGTCCGGGCTCGTCGCGGCGCTGGGCCTGCCGACCGCGTTCGCCGTCATCGACGGCCGCGCCGTCCTCAACGTCCTCCCCCCGGCGGACGGCGGGCGCGCCGCGACGGTCGGCTGCCGGTACCGCGCCGGACGCTGGTGGTTCTACGACGTCCGGACCGGCGCGGACCTCGCGCCGACCCGCGACCTGGCCGAAACGGCGCGCCTCGTCCGCGCAGCGGTCACGCGCACTCTTCCACCCCATTAATCCAACGATCGAGAAAGAGGGTGATCTCGTGGAGTCGGCCCCGCAGAGTCCGTTCCACGGCGGTCCGGGCGCGCGGCGTTCCGCGCGGTATCCGGTCGGTGTTTTCCTGCCCGGCGACAACGCCGCCGAAAGGAATTCCGGAAAGGACGCCGACACCGTTCCGCCGATGCCCGTCAACCAGCGCGTGGTGTTCCTCGAAGCGCTCGGACTCACCCTGCGCGAAACGTATCCCGGCGTCTCCTGCCGCGTCGCGCGGTTCCGCGCGGCGCTGCCCCCGGTGCTCGGCGTGTACTTCGGCGACGCCCGGCGCGAGATCGGCTGCGACCTCGCGCACGACGGCTGGAACTTCGTGTGGGGCTTCGACCCGCGCCGCGTGATCGGCCCGGCCGGGGACCTGTCCCGCGCGGCCGCCGCCATAGCCGCCGACCTGGGCGCCCACCCCCGCCCCGGCCACTGACCCGCCCACGGCGAGGCGGCGCGAACCTCCACCCCACCCGTCCACCCACCGCCCCGCCGCTCGCGTCCGGACGGGACGACCCCGCCTCGCCCACTGCCTCATCCATCGCGGACGGCACAGGCTCCGCCTCGCCCACCGCCCCGCCGATCGCGTGCGGGGCGGCCTCCGCCCCGGCCACAGGCCCGCCCGCCAGCGGCCGGGGCGGGCTTCCGCCTCGCGCGCTGCCCTGCCGGTCGTGAGCGGGGCGGCCTCCGCCCCGGCCGTTGGCACGCCCGCCGTGGGCGGCGCGAATCATCACCCGCCGCACCCACCGCCCCGCCGGTCGTGGGCGGGGCGGCCCCCGTTTCGTCCGATGGCCCGTCCGTCGCGGGCGGCGCGGACCTCCGCCTCGGCCGCTGCCCTGCCGGTCGTGGGCGGGGCGGCCTCCGCCCTGGCCGTTGGCGCGTCCGTCGCGGACGGCGTGGCCTCCGCCTCACCCGCTGGCTCGTCCGTCGCGTGTGGGGGCGGGCTTCCGTCTCGCCCACTGCCTCACCGGTCGTGGGCGGGGCGGGCTTCGCCTCGGCCGCTGGCTCGTTCGTCGTGGGCGGCGCGGGCCTCCGCCCGCCGCAACCACCGCCCCGCCGGTCGCGGGGGCGGGCCTCCGCCTCGCCCGCTGGCTCGTCCGTCGCGTGTGGGGGCGGGCTTCCGCCTCGCCTGCTGCCTCGCCGGTCGCGGACGGGGCGGCCTCCGCCCCGGCCACTGGCGCGCCGGTCGTCGGCGGCGCGGGGCTCCGCCTCGGCCGTTGGCCCGTCCGTCGCGGGCGGGACGTACGTCTTCCAGTGCGTGCGGTGCGTGGACCGGCCGCTGTTCACGACGTCGCAGGGGTCGTGACGCGGCGCGCTCCCGTGCGTGCCCGGTGTGACGGTTCCAGGTGTCAGGCGGTGGTCCGGGGGTTAGGGTCGCGGCATGGCTCAGTACCTCGAAGTCCATGTGACGGCCGGTTCGCGGGAGCAGGCCGAGGAGATCGCGCGCGCCGCCGTCGAGGGGCGCGCCGCCGCGTGCGCGCAGATCAGCGGCCCGATCGCGTCCTTCTACTGGTGGGAAGGGCGCGTCGAGGACGGTGTGGAGCACCGCATCGTCCTGAAGACCACCGACGCGCAGCTCGACGAACTCGTCGCGCTGGTGAAGGCGGCGCACTCCTACGACGTGCCGCAGATCGTCGCCGTCCCCATCGTCGGCGGCCTCGGCGACTACCTCCGCTGGATCGAGGCGGAGACCAGCACCCCCGCCCGCTGACTCCTACTACTCAGCCTTCGTGTAGCGGAGGTAGAGGTAGTCGCCGTCGCGGATCGTGTGGCGGAGGGTCATGCGCTGCAGGTCGATGGCGCGGCCGTTGAGGATGCGGGGTTCGGCTCCGGCGACGATGGTCGGGCTGAGGGTGAGGCACAGCTCGTCCAGGAAACCCTCGGCGGCGATCTCCGCGAGGACCGTGGGGCCGCCCTCGCAGAGCTGACGGTGCAGGCCGCGTGCGTCCAGGTCGCGGAGCATCGCGGGGATGCTCGCGGAGTCCTCGCCCGTCAGCAGGACCTCGGCGCGGGCGCGCGCGGCGCGGAGGCGGTCCGGCGGCGCGGACTCGCACGTGTAGATCAGCGGCGGCGCCGGGGCCTCGGTGAAGAGGGGGCCGTCGAAGTCCAGCTCAAGACTGCGCGACACGACCGCCAGCGCGCCCGCGCCCGCCGGGTACTCGGTGTACTCGCGGATCGTCGTCGCGCCCATGAGCACCACGTCCGCGAGGCCGCGCAGACGCTGCATGAGCTGCCAGTCGGTGTCGTAGCCGAGCGCGCCCGTGTTGCCCTTGTAGCGGATCGCGCCGTCCAGCGACGAGATCATGTTGCCGCGCAGCCACGGCTTCCTCTCGGGGTACGCGTACGCCGCCGCCAGCTCGTCCAGGTCGATACCGCCGTCGCTCATACCTACGAACTCTAGGGAGTGTTTCCAAGTCCGGGCTTACGGCCCCTCGCCCGCGAGCGCGGCGCCGTTTCCCCGGCCGTCAACGCGCTCGCGCCGAGGTTTCGTTGAGACAGACCCCGGGCCGCGCTCCCGCGGCCTCGCCTCCCCGGCCAGATGGCGCGCTCGCGTCGGGGCTGAGGCATGCTTCGGGAACGTGACGGTCACGTGACGCGTACCTCGTCGTCGCGCTCCGTAGCGTTCTGGGTATGAGCGAAATCCTCGTCGGCGTCGACGAATCGGAGCAGAGCACGGCCGCCGTCACCTGGGCGGCGGAAGAGGCCGGGCGGATGGGCGCGGGGCTGCGGCTCGTCAACGCCGCCGGGCCGTGGCTGCTGGCGGAGAGCGACGACCCGCGCGTCCGGGAGGCCCGCGCGTGGCTGTCGCAGGACGGGCGGGACGCGCTGGAGCGCGCCGCCGCGCACGCGCGCGGGATCGCGCGGGGCGCGGCGATCCGCACCGAGCAGTTGCCGGGGCAGCCCGCGGGCCTGCTGGTCGAGCAGGGCCGCGCCGCGTCGATGATCGTCGTCGGGTCGCACGGCGCGGGGCGGCTCACCGGGGCGTTCCTCGGGTCGGTGGCGCTGCAGGTCGCGACGCACGCGACGGTCCCGGCGGTCGTCGTCCGCGAGCCCGGCTCGATCCCGTACGCCGAGATCCTCGTCGGCGTGGACGGGTCGCCCGCGTCGGACCGCGCCATCGACTTCGCGTGCGACGTCGCCGAGCGGCGCGGCGCGCGGCTGCGCGCGCTGCTCGTGCTGGACGAGCCGCTGCCCGTCGGCGGCGGCGCGCTCGTCCCGCCGCTGGACGAGAGCGACGCCGCCGACCGGGAGCGCCAGCTCGCCGAGGCCGTCGCCGGGCGGCGCGAACGGCACCCCGATCTGGAGATCGTCCCCGAGATCGTCGCGGGCCGCCCCGCGCGCGTGCTCGCCGGGGCGTCGGCGCGCGCGGACCTCCTCGTCGTCGGGTCGCGGGGGCGCGGCGGGTTCGCCGGACTCCTGCTCGGCTCGGTCGGGCAGGCGATGCTGAACCGTGCGCACTGCCCCGTCGCGGTCGTCCATCCGGCGTGACGGGACGCGCCGCCGCGATCTTTGTGAACCGACTGACAACGGGGTGCGGTCCCCGCGTGTGAAGGCTGAGTGTTCCGCACCCGAAACGCGTTCTACGGTCAGGTCCCATCGGGGATGTGGAGGTGCGGGCCGATGACCGCGACGAGAACGGACAGGGACGGCACGTGGCCGCGCCGGATCACGGCGGAGCCGTGGCGGGACCTGCCCGACGGGTCCGCGCCGTGGATGCGCGCGCGGCTGCCCGAGGTCCAGGAGGTCATGATCGCGGGCGTGCTGCGGGAGGTGCCGGAGTACGCGCGGCCCGCCGACCCGCTGTACGGGCGGGTCGTCGAGGCGGCCGTGGTGTTCGCGATGGAGCACTTCGTGCGGCTCATCGACGACCCCGACGCGTCCTGGGCGGAGATCCACCAGGTCTACTTCGAGGTCGGGTACGGCGAGGCCGTCGAGGGCCGCAGCCTGGAGCACCTCCAGGACGCCATGCGCATCGCGTCCCGGCTCGCCTGGCGGTACCTGGCGGGGGAGTACGAGCGGGAGGGCCGCCCGCTGGAGATGTTCAGCGCGATGGCCGAGGCGAACTTCGCCTACCTCGACGAACTCTCCTCCGCCGCCGCCGAGGGCTACGCGCGCGCCCGCGAGAAGGCGGCGGGGGAGCGCGAGCAGCGGCGCGCGCGGCTGATGGCGCTGCTGCTGTCGGAGACGCCCGTGCCCGACAACGTCGTCGCCGAACAGGCCACGGTCGCGGGCTGGCGGCTGCCCGCGCGGCTCGCCGTCGCGGTGCTCCAGCCGCTGCCCGGCAACGGCGGCGAGGGCCCGGCCGGGCTGCCGCCGGAGATGCTGGCGGGCCTCGACCAGGGCCGCCCCTGCATCGTCGTCCCCGACCCGGACGGGCCCGGCCGGATGGACCGGCTCGCCGTGACCTTCGCGGGCTGGACGGCCGCCGTCGGGCCCGGCGTCGCGCCCGCCGACGCGCGGATCTCGCTGCACTGGGCGCGGCGCGCGCTGGACCTCGCGCCGCGCGAGCGCGACGCCGCGCGCGTCCGGCGGGGCTCGCTCGTCCGCGCCGAGGACCACCTGCCCGAACTGCTGCTCCAGGAGAGCGGGCAGCTCGTGGACATCGTCGCGGCGCGCCGGCTTGCACCGCTCCAGCTCATGAACCGGTCGAAGAAGGGGCTCAGCCTCGCCGTCACGCTGCTGGAATGCCTGAAGAACGGGTTCAACGCGACGGACGCGGCGGTGGCTTTGAACGTCCACCCGCAGACGGTGCGGTACCGGATGGCGCAGCTCACGGATCTCTTCGACTTCGACATCGAGGACCCGGAGATCCGGCTGGAGCTGATGCTGGTGCTGCGCGCGTGGATCAGGCGGGCGCGGACGGAGCCGTCGCCGGTCTGACGGCGGTGGGTCGCGCGGCCCTCTGGGCGAATGGCACCGGTCTGACGGCGGCGGGCGTCCCTTCAGGCGGGCGCGGGCGGGCGGCTCGTCAGCCTGACGGCGGTGGGTCGCGGTCGCGTGCGGGCTTTCAATTGGAAGGCCCCTTCCCCGTACCGAACGGCGCGCTGCGGCGCGGGGAAGGGGCCAGTCTGGGGGTTAGCGCCGTCCGGGCTCGCCGGGCAGCAGGGAGAAGCGCCGGGTGCGACGGTGCCGGGCGCGCTCGCCGGACGAGCGGGTCGCGCGGGGCGCTTCCGGCTCCAGCGCGGGCTCGGGCTCCGGCTCGGGCAGGGGCTCGGGGTCGAGGACCGCCGTCGTCGTGAGGGGCGCGGTCGCGTGCGTCGCCAGGTCGTCGGCGCGGCGCGGCTCGGCGCCGCGGCGCGGCTCGGCCGGGACCGTGACGGTCACGACGCGCACGAGCGGCCGTCCGCCCGCCATCGCGCGGCGGCGGCGCATCATGCGGACGCGCGTCAGCACGAGGAACTGGCCTGCCAGCAGCGCCGCCATCCACCCGGCCGCCGCCGGGCCGATCTTCTGGGCGGTCGGCAGGACGGCGTCCGCCGAGCGCAGCGCGGTCTTCGCCGTGGACGTCGCCACGTTGTCCGGCGTGGCCGTCGCGAGCTGCGGCGACGCGACCGGCGGCAGCGCCACCTCGGGGGCGTTCACCGTCTGCGCGGACGGGATCGCCGGGGCGGCGCCGACCTGCGGCATGCCCGGCACGCCGCCCGTGTTCGGCACCGTGCCCGTCCCGCCGCCGCCCGTGCCGCCCGGCGTGTTCGGGACGGTCGTGGTCGGCGAGCTGTGCGTCGGGTTCGGCGTCGGCTTCGTCGTGGGCTTGTCCGGCGGCTTGGTCGCCGCGCCCTTCACCGTCAGCCGCGCCGAGCCCGAGACCGGGAGCGGCGAGCGCGGGCCGGTGGCGGTCGCGTCGATCGAGACCGCGCCGGACTTCGCGCTCTTCGGGACGGTGAGGTCCACGGTGAACGACTTGCCCGTGTAGAAGACCGTCGCCAGGTACTTGCTGGACGGGCTCGGGTTCAGGCCGGGCGCGGACACGTCCACGTTCGTGCTCGTGGACGGCATGTCCTTGCTGGTCTTCCCGGCGCTCACCGTCACCGTCGCGGTGACGTGGTCGCCGGGCGACGCCGTCGACTGCGACAGCGAGACCGACACGGCCAGTTCGGTGACCCACTTGGACGGGTCGATGGTCGAGCCGGGACTCGGGTCGTCGTCGGCGGCGGCGAGCGCGCCGGGGAGCACGCCGACGGCGGCGAACGCCGCCACCGCGCCGATCCCCGCGACGATCGGCCGCATCAGCGGCCGGCCCACCGGACGGAACGCCACACCGGTCCCCTTCCCTCAACGTCGTGCGGCGCCGAGATCCGGCGCCGAGGGAAGCCGATCACGGTCGCGGAGGGTGCGGCAAGGGCGTCGGCGGGTTATTGACGGACCTCGCGTGTTTCCGCTCGCGGGAGTTGTCGACGCACGAGTGTTTTCGCCGGTCACCGCACCGCGGGACGGAGCTGGGAGCCGGTTTTGCTCACATCCGCACAATGGGCTTACTGCGCGTTTCCGGGGGGTGCGGAAGCGAAAACTATCGGGTTTCGTTAGGACCCCGGTCACCTGGGCGAAATGTCTTGTTGGGCCTTCCGGAGCGTCGCTACGCTGCCGCACTCGATGACCGAAACGCCCCGGCCCGGAAGGTGAACGAGCGATGGCCCTGTTCAGCACGAGGCGGTCCAGCGCGGCGGTGTTCACCGCCGTCGCCGCCGTCGCGGCCTCCGGCCTCGCCGGTTCCCAGTACGCGGCGGCGGCTCCCGCGTCGCTGAGTTTGAACTACACGTGCGACTATCCGCTGGTCCTCGAGCAGCCGTTGAAAGTGAAGATCAACGCGGACGTTCCGACGAGCATCGCCGCGGGGCAGCCGTCCCCGTCGATCCACGTGGACACCAAGTCGACTATCAACGCTGACACGACCAACGGCCTCGCGATGATCGGTGCAGCCTCGATCGAGGGCACGGCGACGTCGACCAGTACGGTCCACTCGCCGGCAGGCGCCCAGGACGTGCAGGTGCCGATCACCCTGACCAAGCGGTCCGCGCCGTCCTCGGGCGACTTCGAGGTCGAGGGCTCGGGCGACGCGCCCCGCGTGACGCTGGCGCAGCCCGGCCAGGGCTCCATCACGGTCGGGAAACTGGTCCTGCACATCACCGCCCGCGACAGCAGCGGTGCGCCGATCACCGATCCCGACCTGTCCAACATCCCCTGCACACTCGACTCCGGGCAGGACGCCACGCTCGCGACCTTCACCGTCACGGACGGCGGGGGCGGCGGCGGGGGCGGCGACACGACGCCGCCGACCGCCCCGGGCAAGCCGACCGTCACCGCGACGACCGCCGACAGCGCGACGCTGAGCTGGACCGAGTCCACCGACGACACCGGCGTGGACGGCTACGACGTCTACAACGGCGACACCAAGCTCGCGTCGTCCAAGGAACCCGGCGTGCAGGTCACCGGGCTCAAGCCCGAGACGGAGTACACGCTTACCGTCCGCGCGCGCGACGCGGCGGGGAACAACTCCAGCCCGTCCCCGGCCGTGACCTTTACGACTGGGAAGGGCAGCGACGGCGGCGACAAGAAGCCGCCGGCGGGTTGCTCGGACTGGAAGGGAAGTGGCAAATATCCCGCCGGCTCCGCGATGTGCGTCTTCCTCGCCGGATACAGCAATGTTCAGAAGCTCGGCGCGGCAGTGGCCGTCAACGACCCGGCGAACGGTGAACCGACTTTCGCGCACGCCGTTCTGCACTCCAGCTACCCCAGCACCGGGCACTATCTCGTCGAACTCAAGTTCGCCGGTCCGCTGCGCGCGCAGGCGAGCACACTGCAGTTCGGCTTCATGCCGGTGCGGGCGAATATGGAGATGACGCAGGTCGGGGAATCCGTCGCCAAGATCGTCCAGGACGGCAAGAACTACACGATCCGCGCTGAGACGGACATGTCGATCCGGCTCTTCGACGTCACCGTAAACGGCACGAAGCTCGACGTCGGACCCAAGTGCCGGTCGGTCACCCCGGCGAAACTCCTCCTCGGCGGCGGCAGCCCCGAGTTCACCAACGTGCTCAAGGGCGGACCGCTGCGCGGGAAGTACACGCTTCCGAAGTTCACCGGCTGCGGGACCAAGGGCGACAACCTCGACCGCCTGCTCTCCGCGAGCATTTCCGGTCCTGACAACTACATCAAGATGATCGAAGGAAACCTCTGCAGCGCGGGGTCGGCGGAATGCCTGCGGCCGTCGCCCCAGCGCTGATCCCGCAGGGGCGGCGCGGCCGGAAGCGCCGCCCCTTATTGCTCCACCCGGAAGAACGGGGTTGTCATCCGATGCCAAGAAAACCCGTCAGCGCCGACGGCCTCTTGTCCGTGTTTTCCCGCCGTCACTAATGTGACCGCCCCCACGGTCTGAAAGACCCGGGGACCGGCCTGAACGAGGAGAGTTCCCCCGCTATGGAGAACGAGTCATGACCGCGCCACCGGTGAACGTCGCCGCGAGCGCGCTGCGCGAGACGGGCCGCCTGTTCGCGCTCGGCGCCACCGTCTTCGGGCAGATGTGGCGCCGCCCGTTCCAGGTCCGCGAGTTCGTCGAGCAGTTCTGGTTCATCGCGGGCGTGACGATCCTGCCGACCGCCCTGGTGTCCATCCCGTTCGGCGCCGTGATCTCCCTCCAGGTCGGGTCGCTCACCCAGCAGCTCGGCGCGCAGTCGTTCACCGGCGGCGCGAGCGTCCTGGCGGTGATCCAGCAGGCGAGTCCGATGATCGTGGCGCTGCTGGTGTCGGGCGTGGCGGGCTCGGCGATCTGCGCGGACATCGGATCGCGCAAGACCCGCGAGGAGCTGGACGCGATGGAGGTGCTGGGCGTCTCCCCGATCCAGCGGCTCGTCGTCCCGCGCGTCCTCGCGTGCGTCGCGGTGGCGTTCCTGCTGAACGGCCTGGTGTCGTGCGTCGGCGTGGCGGGCGGCTACTTCTTCAACGTGATGATGCAGGGCGGCACGCCGGGCGCGTACCTGGCGAGCTTCTCCGCCCTCGCGCAGCTCCCCGACCTCTACATCGGGGAGTTCAAGGCGGTGCTGTTCGGGTTCATCGCGGGCGTCGTCGCGGCGTACCGCGGGCTGAACCCGCGCGGCGGCCCCAAGGGCGTCGGTGACGTGGTGAACCAGGCCGTGGTCATCACGTTCCTCCTGCTGTTCATGGTCAACCTCGCGATCACCGGGATCTACCTCCAGGTCGTCCCGCCGAAGGGAGGGTGAGATGGCACTGATCGACACGGTCCGGCCGAGCCGGCTGCTGCGCCGCCTCGACGACCCCGGCGACCAGCTCATCTTCTACGTCCGGGCGCTGCTGTGGATTCCGCGCGCGCTGCGCCGCTACCTCAAGGAGGTGCAGCGGCTGCTGGCGGAGGTGTCGTTCGGCAGCGGCGGCCTCGGCGTCGTCGGCGGCACGATCGGCGTCATGATCGCGCTGAGCATCGCGGTCGGCACGATCGTCGGCATGCAGGGCTACTCGGCCCTGCAGCAGATCGGGACGGCGGCCTTCACCGGGTTCGCCTCCGCGTACTTCAACACCCGCGAGATCGCCCCGCTCGTCGCGGGCCTGGCGCTGTCGGCGACGGTCGGCGCGGGCTTCACCGCGCAGCTCGGCGCGATGCGCATCAGCGACGAGGTGGACGCCCTGGAGGTCATGGGCATCCCCTCGCTGCCGTACCTGGTGACGACCCGCATCATCGCGGGCGCCATCGCGATCATCCCGCTGTACGCGATCGGGCTGCTGTGCAGCTACCTGGCGTCGCGGGAGGTGACGGTCGTCGTCAACGGGCAGTCGTCGGGAACCTACGACCACTACTTCGGGCTGTTCCTGTCGCCCACGGACGTCATCCTGTCGTTCTTCAAGGTGCTGATCTTCAGCGTCATGGTGATCCTGTCGCACTGCTACTACGGCTACCGCGCGGCCGGCGGACCCGCCGGGGTGGGTCGGGCCGTCGGCCGCGCGGTCCGGACGTCGATCGTGCTGATCAGCGTCACGGACTTCTTCCTCAGCCTTGCGATCTGGGGCACGACCACGACGGTGAAGGTGGCGGGATGAGGCACCGCACTACCCGGAGCGCCGGGACGGTCGGGCGGCGCGGAGCGGGCGTCGTGTTCCTGCTGCTGCCCGTGCTGCTGATCTGGGTCTCGATCGCCGTCTACAACAAGCAGTTCACCCGCGTCTCGTGGGTGACGGTGAAGACGGCGTCGACCGGCAACGAGATGCACCCGCACGCGGACGTGAAGCTGCGCGGCGTCGTCGTCGGCGAGGTCCGCGAGATCAGCACCGACGGCGACGGCGCGACGCTGAAGCTCGCGATGAAGCCGGACAAGATGAAGATGATCCCGAGCGACGTCCAGGCGCAGATGCTGCCGACGACGCTGTTCGGGCAGCGGTACGTCGCGCTGATCCCGCCCGCGCAGCCCACGCAGGCGCGGCTGACGGCGAACACGGTCATCGACCAGGACCGCTCGTCCAACGCGATCGAGCTGCAGCGGGTGCTGAACAACCTGATGCCGCTGCTGACGGCCGTCCAGCCGCAGAAGCTGTCGGCGACGCTGACGGCCGTGTCGCAGGCCCTCGACGGGCGCGGCACCGACCTCGGCAAGACGCTCGTCCAGCTCGACGGGTACCTGAAGGAGTTCAACCCGAACCTGCCCGAGCTGAACAAGAGCATCACCGAGCTGGTGCAGTTCACGCAGACCTACAGTGAGGCGACGCCGGACATCCTGACCGCGCTCAACGACCTCACCTACACGAGCCGGACGATCGTGGACCAGGAGCGGAACCTCGCGACGGTCTACTCGTCGCTCACCGACGGGTCGCAGCGCATCACCGACTTCCTGCGGGAGAACTCGGCGAACCTGATCCGGGTCTCGACGCAGAGCCGGGCGAGCATGCAGACCATCGCGCGGTACGCGCCGGAGCTGCCCTGCACCCTCGGGATGCTCAACGACTTCATCCCGCTGATGGACAAGGTGCTCGGCAAGGGCACCGCGCAGCCGGGGCTGCACGTGAACGTCACGTCGGTCCCGTCGAAGGGCAAGTACGTGCCGGGCAAGGACCGGCCGAGGTTCGGCGGCGGCAACGGCCCGCACTGCTACTCGGTGCCCTACGGCGCGAAGACGACCAAGGCCGCCGCCGCGTCCACC
This sequence comes from Actinomadura atramentaria DSM 43919, assembly GCF_000381885.1. Classification (GTDB taxonomy): domain Bacteria; phylum Actinomycetota; class Actinomycetes; order Streptosporangiales; family Streptosporangiaceae; genus Spirillospora; species Spirillospora atramentaria. The sequence continues at coordinate 74,960 of NZ_KB907209.1, forward strand.
GCGACGCCCACGGCGGTCGCCCCCGGCGGGCTCGGCCTGCCGAACTCGCCCGAGGAGAACCGCCTCGTCAACGAGCTGATGGCGCCGGGCCTGGAAGAGACGCCCGAGACGCTCCCGGACTGGAGCAGCCTGCTCGCCGGGCCGGTCTACCGCGGGACGGAGGTGAAGGTCGGATGAGGAGCCTCACCGCACCGCTCGTCAAGTCGGCGCTGTTCATCCTGGTCACGGTGCTCGCCACGGTGATCCTGGCGATGAGCATCGCGCAGACCGACAGCGGGGCCACCCGCGGCTACAAGGCGCGGTTCACCGACGCGTCGGGGCTGCGCGAGGGCGACAGCGTCCGCATCGCGGGCGTGCAGGTCGGCCGCGTCCAGTCGATCCAGGTGAAGGACCGGCGGCTCGCGCAGGTCCAGTTCTCGGTCGAGAAGGGGCGGACGCTGCCCGCGTCCACCACCGCGACGATCAAGTACCTGAACCTCGTCGGGCAGCGGTACGTCGAGCTGGACCGCGGCGCGGGCGCGGGCGGGACGCTGTCGCCCGGCGCGACGATCCCCCTCGAGCGCACCACGCCCGCGCTGAACCTGACGCAGCTCTTCAACGGGTTCCAGCCGCTGTTCGCGGCGCTGTCGCCCGACGACGTCAACCAGCTCGCCGCCTCCGTCGTGCAGGTCATGCAGGGCGAGGGCGGGACCGTGGAGAACCTGCTGACGACGATCGGGTCGCTGACCGGCTCGATCGCCGACAAGGACAAGGTCATCGGGGAGGTCGTGGACAACCTCACGACCGTCCTGGACACCGTCAACGGGCGCGGCGACGAGCTGAAGGACCTCGTCACCACGCTCCGGCAGCTCGTGTCCGGCCTCGCCGCCGACCGGCAGCCGATCGGCGAGGCGATCAGCGCGCTGGACGACCTCACCGAGAGCACCGCGTCGCTGCTGACCGACGGCCGCCCCGCGATCAAGAACGACGTCGCCGGGCTCCGGCGGCTCTCGGACAACCTCAACCGCGACAAGCCGCTGGTCGAGCAGTTCCTGAAGACGCTGCCGGTGAAGGAGGAGGCGATCGGCCGGGCCGGGTCCTACGGGTCCTGGATGAACTTCTTCCTCTGCTCCGCGTCCCTCAGCGGCGCGAAGTACCAGCAGGTGCCGGGCGAGACGCACGACGACCCGACCGGCGTCCGCAGCCGCGAAGAGAGGTGCGGGAAGCAATGACGGCCCCCACGCACGCCCCGCCCGCGCGGCGGCGGCAGCCCGCCCGGATGCGGCGGCTGCGGCTCAAGCCGGTGAAGGACCGCAACCCGATCAGCGTCGCGATCGTCGGCCTGGTGCTGATGCTCCTCGCCGCGGTGCTCGCGCTGAACGCGGCGAACCTGCCGATCATCGGCGGCGGCACCACCTACACGGCGTACTTCGCCGAGTCGGCCGGGCTCCGCGACGGCAACGAGGTCCGCGTCGCGGGCGTCAAGGTCGGCCAGGTCAGCGCCGTGAAGCTCGACCGCGGCAAGGTGAAGGTGTCGTTCCGGGTGAAGAAGACCTGGATCGGCAACACCAGCACCGTCGCCATCGCGATCAAGACGCTGCTCGGCGACAAGTACCTCGACATCGACCCGCTCGGGCCGGAGAAGCAGTCGCCGGACCGGACGATCCCGCTGGAGCGGACGACGTCGCCCTACGACGTCACCCGCGCGTTCGAGGACCTCGCCGCGACGACCGGGCGGCTGGACTCCAAGGAGCTGGCCTCGTCCCTGGACGCCCTGTCCGCCGCGTTCGCCAACACCTCGCCGAGCATCCGCAAGGCGCTGGACGGCATGTCGGCGCTGTCCAAGACGATCTCCAGCCGGGACGCCAAGCTCGCGACGCTGCTCGCGGGCACCAAGAAGGCCACCGGCACCCTCGCCGACCAGAACGACCAGTTCGCGGCGCTGCTGCGCGACGGCAACACGCTGCTCGCGGAGATCCAGCGCCGCCGCGACGCCATCCACGGGCTGCTCGTCGGCACCCGCGACCTCAGCACGCAGCTCGTCGGGCTCGTCGAGGACAACCAGGCGCAGCTCAAGCCGTCGCTGGACGCGCTCGGCCGCGTCGTGGACACGCTCCAGGCGAACCAGGCCAACCTCGACCGGGCGCTGAAGCTCGCCGGGCCGTACACGCGGGTCCTCGGCAACGCGATGGGCAACGGCCGCTGGATGGACGGGTACATGTGCGGCCTCGTGCCGAAGAACTACCTGCCCGAGGGCACGCCGCCCAAGGACGGCTGCATGCCGCCCAAGTCCGGGAAGAAGGGCCGCTGATGCTGACCAGGATGCGCGTTCCGCTGATCGCCGCCGGGGTCGTCGTGGTCCTGGCCGTCGCGGCGCTGGTCGTGTTCCGGCCCGCCGCCGGGACGAAGGTGACGGCCTACTTCTCCTCGTCCGTCGGCATCTACAAGGGCTCGGACGTGCGGATTCTCGGCGTGAAGGCCGGGCACGTCACCGGCGTCCGCGCCGAGGGCACCAAGGTGCGGGTCTCGTTCGTCGTCGACCACGGCGTGCAGGTGCCCGCCGACGCCAAGGCCGTCGCGGTCGCGCCGAGCCTGGTGTCGGACCGGTACGTCCAGCTCACGCCCGCGTACGTCGGCGGCGCGCAGATGACGGCCGGGACCGTGATCCCGGTCGAGCGCACCGCGACGCCGCTGGAGCTCGACAAGGTCTACGACAGCATCAAGAAGCTCGCCAACGACCTCGGGCCGAACGGGCTCAACAAGAACGGCGCGCTGTCGAGGGCCGTCGAGACCGGCGCGAAGAACCTCCAGGGCAACGGGCAGGCGATCGGCACGACGATCGAGCAGTTCGGGAAGGCCGCCAAGACCCTCACCGGGTCGCAGGACGACCTCTTCGAGACGATCAAGAACCTGTCCAGCTTCACCGGGATGATCAAGGACAACGACGGCGCGGTCCGGCAGGCGCAGAACCAGCTCGCGCAGGTCACCCAGTTCCTCGCCGCCGACCGGGAGACGCTGGGCGAGGCGCTGAAGACGCTCGCCGCCGCGCTCGCCCGCGTCTCGACGTTCATCCGCGACAACCGCGCGGTGCTCAAGAAGAACGTCGAGAAGCTCGCCAAGATCACCCAGACGCTGGTGGACCAGCGCCAGTCGCTGGCCGAGGCGCTGGACAACCAGCCGCTCGCCGCGGCCAACATGCTCAACGCCTACGACCCGTCCACCCGGACGCTGATGGGCCGCGCGAACCTCAACGAACTCAGCATGCCGCTCCCGGCCGCCGGGACCGCCACGACCGAGGGGAAGGGCCGATGAACCGGAGACGGGCCGTGGCGGCCGGGCTCGCCGCGGCGCTCGCGGGCGGCGCGCTCGCGGGCTGCGACCTCAGCGTGCAGAGCATGCCGCTGCCGGGCGGCGCGGACGTCGGCGGGCACCCGTACACGGTGACCGCGACGTTCACCAACGTCCTCAACCTGGTGCCGCAGTCCGCGGTGAAGGTCAACGACGTCGCGGTCGGCCGCGTCACCAAGGTGACGCTGCCCGACGGCGGCTGGAACGCCCAGGTCACGATGCTGGTGAACGGGGACGTCAAGCTGCCGGAGAACGCGTACGCGCAGCTCCAGCAGTCGAGCCTGCTCGGTGAGAAGTACATCGCGCTCAGCCCGCCGACGACCGGGGCCACCGGACGGCTCGGCGACCACGCCTCGATCCCGCTGGAGCGGACGAACCGCAACCCCGAGGTCGAGGAGGTGCTGGGCGCGCTGTCGATGCTGCTGAACGGCGGCGGCATCGCCCAGATCCACACCATCACCACCGAGTTGAACCACGCGATGACCGGCAACGAGAAGGAGATCCGCTCGCTGCTGGAGCGCCTCTCCAAGCTGTCGGGCAGCCTCGACGCCAACAAGGGCAACATCACCGCCGCGATCGACGGCCTCGCCAAGCTCACCGCCACGATGAGCGACCGCAAGGAGGAGATCGGGACGGTCCTGGACGACCTCGCGCCCGGCCTGAAGGTGCTGGAGAAGCAGCGCGGGCAGCTCGTGCAGATGCTCGGCTCGCTCGACAAGCTCTCCGGCGTCGCCGTGAAGACGCTGAACGCCAGCAAGGACGACATGGTCGCGGACCTCAAGGCCCTCGACCCCATCGTCCGCAAGCTCGCCGACTCCGGCCGGGACCTGCCGCGCGCCCTCCAGGTGCTGCTCACGTTCCCGTTCACCGACGCGGTGCTCCCGGCGGTCAAGGGCGACTACCTCAACGCGTACCTGCACGTCACCGCGCGGCCCGGCACCGAGATCATCCCGCCGCTCACCGAGCCGGAGACGGCGCCCGGCTACCCGCCGTCCACGACCGCGCCGCTCCCCGCGGCCGGGGAGGGAAACTCGTGATCACCCTCCAGACCAGGATGAAGAACATCGCGTTCGCCGTCATCGGGCTGTGCGCGATCGTGTTCATCGGCCTCAACTACGCCGACCTCGGCCGGTTCGTCGGGATGCGCGGCTACTACGTCATCTCGGTGGACCTGCCGCAGACCGGCGGGCTCGCCACCAACGCCGACGTCACCTACCGGGGCACGTCGATCGGGCGCGTCGGGGAGCTGCACCTCACCGACACCGGGGTCGTCGCGGACCTGCGCATCGACAGCGGCGCGCCGAAGATCCCGTCCGCCACGCAGGCCGTCGTCGCGAACCGCTCGGCGGTCGGCGAGGAGTACATCGACCTGCGGCCCAACACCGACGGCGGGCCGTACCTCGCCGCCGGGGCGCGCATCCCGCGCAGCGCGACGACGATCCCCGCGCCCGTCACCGACCTGCTCAGCAGCCTCAACAACCTCGCCGCGTCCGTGCCGCAGGACTCGCTGCGCACCCTCGTGGACGAGCTGGGCAACGCGTTCACCGGGCAGGGGCCGAACCTGACCGCCCTGCTCGACAGCAGCCAGACGTTCGTGGACAAGGCCAGCGAGAACATCGAGCCGACCACCGCGCTGGTCGGCAACTCCGCGACCGTCCTCGCCACGCAGAACGAGCAGTCGCAGGCCATCGAGTCGTTCGGGAAGAACGCGCGGCTGCTCGCGGACCAGCTCAAGCGGTCCGACCCGGACCTGCGCAAGCTCATCGCGGCCGCGCCCGGCGCGTCCACCGAGCTGACGACGCTCGTCAAGCAGCTCGACCCGTCCTTCAGCGTCCTGCTCGCCAACATGACGACGACGTCGGACATCCTGAAGAACCGCGCGCCCGCCCTCGACACGCTGCTGTCGAAGCTGCCCGCCGTCGTGTCCGCCGCGACGACGATGATCGACCCCAAGACCGGGACGCTCCGGTTCGGGATGACGACCAACTTCTTCGACCCGCTGCCCTGCGTCAGCGGCTACGGCGGCACCCAGTACCGCAACGGGACCGACACCGGCGCGGGCAAGCCGTTCAACACCGCCGCGCACTGCGCCGCGTCGCCGTCCAGCGGCCAGAACGTCCGCGGCTCGGCGAACGCGCCGAACGCCGGGAAGCTGCCGCCGCCCGCCAAGGCCGGGTCGCTCGGCCTGACCGGGACGTCCGACGGGCTGCCGGGCGCGCTCGGCGAGCCGGGCCTGCCCGCCGCCACCGGCACGCTCCTCGCGCCGGGGGCCGGCCGGTGACCGGCCGCGCACGCGACCGGGGGGACGACCCCGGATCAGCCGAAACCGCCGAGCCTTGGGAGGGGCGATGAGCGCCGAGCTGGAAGAGGAGTCGCCGCCCACCCGGGCGGCGGCGCGGGAGGCCCGGCGGGCGCCGCTGCTCGCCGGGTGGGGACTGATCGGCTGGACGTTCGTCGTCGCGGCCGTCGCGTTCCTCGGCTACGCGGGATGGTCGTACTTCGACGCGTCCCACGGCTCGGCGCGCGCGGACGGGCGCGACCGGGACCTGGTACTGCGCGCGGGCCGCCAGGAACTCGCCATCCTCAACACCCTCGACCGCACGCAGGTCGACGCGGGGCTGCGCGCCTGGGAGAACGCGACGACCGGGGCGCTGCACGACCAGCTCCACCGCGACGCGCCCGCCAACAAGCAGAAGATGGCGAAGACGGGGACGAGCGCGGCCGGGACCGTCACGGCCGCCGCCGTCACCGACCTCGACACCGGCAGCGGCGACGCCACCATGATCGCCTCGGTGCGGGTCACGCTGACGCCCGCCCAGGGCGAGCCCACCGACCAGCGCAAGCGCTACGAGGTCGGGCTCACCCGCACGAAGGGCGGCTGGAAGCTCGCGTCGCTCACCGCGATCCCGGCGGGCAACCCGTGATCGGCCGGATCTTCGCGCTGTGGCGGCCGCTGCTCGTCGCCGCCGTGATCGCCGCCGCCGGCGCGGGGCTGCTGGTCGCCGCGCACCGCTCCGCCGAGTCGTCGCCCGCGACGAACAAGGCCGTCCTGGACTCCGACGCGACCGCCAAGGTCGCCGGGGACGTGTCCGCCGCGATCGGGCGGATCTTCTCGTACACGCCCGACGGGCTCGCCGAGACCGAGCGGGCCGCCGCGTCCGCCCTCACCGGTCGCGCCGCCGAGCAGTACAAGCAGATCCTCGCGCCCGTGAAGCAGCAGGCCCCCGCGCAGCGGCTCGCGCTGACGACGCGGGTCGTGCGGTCCGGCGTCGTTTCCCTGGACGACGACCGCGCCGAGCTGCTGCTGTTCCTCGACCAGCGCACGACCCGCGCGGGCCGCCCGGTCGGCACGGCCGCCGCCGCGCAGCTCACGGTCACCGCGCGCCGCTCCGGCGACCGGTGGCGCATCACCGACATCCGCTCAAGCTGAGGGAGACAGCATGGGTAAGACGAAGGAGCACGACCCGCCCCCTGACACGACGGAGCCCGAGGACCCGACGAACCCGGAGGCCGAGGCGCCGGACGACGCCCCGGCTTCCCTCGTGAAGGACAAGACGAAGGCCGAGGCGCCGGGCACCGCCCCGGCCGCCCCCGAGAACGCCGAGGCGCTGGACGACGCCGAAGCGAAGAAGAACGCCACCAAGCGCCGCACCGGAAAACCCCGCGCGACCGCCGAAACGACGGCCCCCGCCGAGAAGACCGACGCGGCCGTCGAGGCGCCGAACGCAACCGAGCGCCGCGCCGGGAAACCCCGCGCGACCGCCGAAGCTACGGCCCCCGCCGAGACCGCTGCCGGAAAGATCGACGCGGCGGCCGAGGGACCGAACGCCACCGAGCGCCGCGCCGGCAAGCCTCGCGCGGCCGCTGAAGCAGCGGACGCCGCCGAGACCGCCGACGCGGCCGCCGAGACGCTGGACCGCGCCGCCGGGAGCGGCGGGGACGACGCCGGGGATTCCGACTCGGAGGCGCTGGACGACGCCGAGCGCCGCGCGGAGAAAGCCGACGCGATCGGCGGGGACGACGCCGAAGCGGAGCCGGGTACCGAGCGTCGTGCCGGGAAGGCCGATGCGCCGGGCGTTGGCCGCCGTGCCAAGAAGCGTGGCGCGGACACTGAAGCGGCGGGCGACGTCGGAGACGGCGGCGGGACCGATGCGGACGCGCTGGGCGATGCCGAGCGCCGCGCGGAGAAGGCGGACGCGGACGCGGGCGTCGGGGACGACGCCGACGCGGAGACGGCCGACGCGGACCCCGCAGTGCTGGATCGCGTCGAGGGCGCGGGCGGCGAGGATGACGCCGACATGAAGGCGGACGGCAGCGGACGCCGCGCCGAGAAGCGTGACGCGGACGCTGAGGCGGGCGCGGACGGCGACACGGCGGATGATGTCGCCGACGCCGACGCCGACGCCGACGCCGACGCCGACGCCGACGCCGACGCCGACG
>NZ_KB907209.1:82736-222422 GCF_000381885.1 Actinomadura atramentaria DSM 43919
CGCCGACGCCGACGCCGACGCCGACGCCGACGCCGACGCCGACGCCGACGCCGACGAGGACGAGGACGACGCGGACGGTGAGTCCGTCGCGCGCAAGCCCGTCCCCCGGAAGCCCGCCGAGCGGAGAGCCGCTGCGCGGAAGCCCGCCGAGCGGAAGCCCGTCGGGCGGAGTCCGTGGGCGGAGCCGCTGGTGCGGACCGCGCTCGTGGTCGCGGCCGCGGCGGCGGTGTTCGTGGCGTGGGCGGGCTGGTCGTGGTACTCGGCCGCGCACGACGACGGCCTGCACTTCTCCAAGCTGCGCGAGCAGGTGCGGCAGGCGGGCGAGCAGGACGTCCAGAACCTCAGCACCCTCGACTACCGGAAGATCGACGCGGGCTTCCAGACGTGGCTGGACTCGTCCACCGGAACGCTGCACGACCAGTTCGAGCAGGGCGGCGCGCAGTTCAAGAAGGACGCGTCCGCCGCGAAGACGGTGACGACGGCGAAGATCCTGCGCAGCGGCGTCACCGAGCTGGACGACCGGGCGGGCAAGGCGTCGATGGTGTTCGCGGTGCGGATCACCGCGACGGCGGCGGACGGGACGCCGACCGTCAAGCAGACCCGGATGGCGGCGCAGTTGCAGCGCACGCCCGGCGGGTGGAAGGTCAGCGGCCTCGGTGAGGTCCCGGCGGGAGGGTCCGGATCGTGAGCGGGACGAACGCGGGGCGGGCCGGCCGGCTCCCGCTGCTGCTGGGCCTCGTCGCGGTGCTGCTGGCGGTGGGCGGCTGGTACTCGCTGCGGCGCGCGGACGACCTGCGGGGCGGCGCGGTCGCGGAGAACACGGCGCTGACCGACAACGCGCGCACGAGCGAGGTGAAGGGCGAGGTCGGCGACGCCGTCGCGAAGGTGTTCTCGTACGGGTACACCAACCCGGGCGCGACGGACGCGGCGGCGCGCTCGGTGCTCGTCGGCGCGGCGACGGGCCAGTACGCGACGCTGTTCAAGGCGGTGCGCGAGCAGGGCCCGGCGCAGAAGCTCGTCCTGACGACGACGGTGACCGACAGCGCGGTCACGTCGCTGACCGGCGACCGGGCGAGCCTGCTCGTCTTCGCCGACCAGCACGGGACGCGCGCGACGGACGGCAGGACGTCCACGACGCCGACGATGCTGGCGGTGGACGCCGTCCGCCGCGGCGGCCACTGGAAGATCACCGAGCTGGACACGCTGGCCGGGGCGTGACCCCGGCTCAGCCGGGCGCGTCCTCGGGTTCGGCGATCCACGCGGCGGCGAGGACGAGTCCGCTGCGGCGGTCCGCGCAGAGCACGCCGAACGGCCGGTCGAACACCGCCTCGACCCGCCGCACCCGGTAGGGCGGCGGCGGGGGGACGCCCGCCGCGGCGGCGAACCCGGTGACGGCCGCGGCCTCGAACCCGCGCGCGTGGAACCGGGCCAGCGCCTCCTGCCGCGCCCCGGCGATCGCGAGCGGCGCGTCGGAGATTCCGGCGAGCGGCCGCCGCGCGGCGTCGGTGACGGCGCGGAGCCCGAACACGTCCGGCAGGTCGAGCAGGTCGTGCGACGAGCGGACCTCGAAGCGCGGCACGGTCAGCGCGAGGACGTCGTCCGGCGCGTGGGCGCGCGCCGCCACCACGCGGACGCCCGGCGACGGCGCGCCGAACGGCAGCGCGCCGCCGGGCACGGCGCGGCGGTCCGCGAGCGCGCCGACCGCCGCCGCGAGCACCGCCCCGGGCGCGCGGCGCTCCTCGCCGAGGACGAGGTGGACGTCCACGCCGCCGGTGCCCATGACGCGCGCGAGCGTGAGCGGCCCGGCGGGCGTTTCGGCGCGCCGGACGCGGTCCAGGTGGACGCCCGTCCGGCGCACCACCGCGATGTCGCGGCCCGCCCACGGCCCGTCCGTGATTCCCTCGATCCCGTCGGCGAACGGCCGCAGCCACGTCGTCCGGACGGCGAGGGCCGTCGCGGCGACGAGCGGCGTGTCGTCGTGAAGGTCGACGGGCATCGCCGGGATGAGGCCGTCCGTGCGGTCGGCGGCCCACGCGTCCAGCGCGGAGCGGGACGTCAGTTCGCCGAGCGCACCGTCCGGGACGAGCGCGCGCCACGCGTCGTGCAGCGCGAGGCCGCGCCGCCGCCAGACGCCGATCGCGGCCCGCGCCGCGCCCGGTCCGTCCAGGATCGACAGGATCTCCCGCGCGCCCTCGGCCGCGCCGTCCGCCGGGCGGCCGAGCGCGCGGGCCAGCTCGGCGCGCGCGTCGCCCGCCGCGCCTTCGGCGAGCAGCGCCAGCAGCGGCCACACGCCCGCGCCGCTGAGCACGACCGATCCCGAGACCGTCTCCGCCCACCGCGCCGTCAGCGCGTTGGCGGCCCGCACCGCACGCATCCCGCGATGATCGACCCCCGGACGCTCGTTCGGCAACGGGGGTTTGCCCCAGCTTCGGGTGTGGTGCCTGCGGGCTGGGCCGCGCCGGGCCGGGCGGACGACGCTGTCATCCATGATCTCCGTGACGACCCCCAGGCCCCGGACAGGCCGCCGCGCGCGGCGCGCGGCGCTGGCGGGCGCGGCCGCCGCCGCGCTCGTCGCGGCGGCGGGCTGCGCCTCCGCGAGCGACGCCCGGCCCGAGTCCACGACCTTCCCCCTCACCGGGAAGGTGCTGGACGTCCGCAGCTCCGAGCCGACCGACCTGGTCGCCACCGACCGCGCCGACGTCCGTGTGACGCGGTGGTTCTCCCACCGGTACGCGACCGGCGTCCGCAAGAGTTGGGGCTTGGAAGGCGGCGTGCTCCGGCTGCGCGCGGACTGCACCGGGTTCGCGAACTGCGAGGCGAAGTTCCGCGTCGAGGTCCCGAAGGGCGTCCGGGTGCTGCGGGACGGCCGCCCGACGAAGCTGACGGGCGCGGGGCGGTGAACGCGCCCGTCCTCGATCTCGTCGGCGTCCGGAAGGTGTACCGGGGCCGACATGCGGCGATCGACGATCTCTCGCTGCGACTGACGTCCGGTGTCGTCGGGCTGCTCGGCCCGAACGGCGCGGGCAAGAGCACGTTGATGCGGATCATGGCGGCGGTGACGCGGCCCACGGCGGGTCGGGTGCTGCTGGACGGCACCGACGTCGTCGCGCACCCCGAGGCTATGCGCTCGGTCCTCGGCTACCTCCCGCAGGACTTCGGCGTGTACCCGCACCTGACGTCGCGGGAGTTCCTGCGCTACCTCGCGGCGGCCAAAGGGCTGTCGGCGCGGTCCGCGAAGGCGCGCGTCGACGCGCTGCTGGAGACCGTCAACCTCACCGACGCCGTGAAGCGGCCGCTCGGCGGATACTCCGGCGGGATGCTGCGGCGCGTCGGGATCGCGCAGGCGCTGCTGGGCGACCCGCGCGTCCTCATCGCGGACGAGCCGACCGCGGGACTGGACCCGGAGGAGCGCGCGCGGTTCCGCAACCTGCTCGCGGACCTGGCGCGGGACCGCGTGGTGGTGCTGTCGACGCACATCGTGTCGGACGTGGAGTCCGTCGCGTCCGACCTGGCCGTCGTCGCCGGGGGACGGCTGCTGCGGCACGGCGCGCCGCAGGACCTCCTCGCGGAGATCGACGGGCACGTGTGGGAGGCGACCGTGCCGCCGGACGTCGTCGCGGGCGTGCGCGGGCGGTTCCGGGTGAGCCGGATGGTCCGGACGCGCGACGGCGTCCGGCTGCGCGTGCTCGCGCCCGCCGCTCCGCTGCCCGGCGCGGTCGGCGTGCTGCCGGATCTGGAGGATCTGTACCTTCTGGTGGTGCCGTCGTGAGAACGTTCCTGAGTCTGGTCACGGGGGACGTCCGCGACCGCGTGCGGCGGCCCGTGTATCTGGTGACGCTGCTGGCCACGATCGGGCTGGGGTACGTCGCGGTGCCCGGTGCCGGGACGCATTGGACGGTCGTGGACGTCGCCGGGTACCGGGGCGTCTACAACAGCGCTTATGTCGGGACCGTGACGGCGCTGGCGAGCGCGCTGTGGTTGACGATCGCCGGGTTCTACGTCGTCCGGACGACGATCGGACGGGACCGTTCCACCGGCGTCGGCGAACTGCTGGCCGCGTCGCCGCTGCGGACATGGCGGTACCTGCTCGCCAAGTTCGCGAGCAATGTCGCGGTTCTCGCGTCGATGCTGCTCGGGGTCGCGATCACCGCCGGGGTCATGCAGTTCGCGCGCGGCGAGTCGTCGCACCTCGACCTGGTCGCGCTGCTCACGCCCTACCTGGTGCTGGCGCTGCCGCTGACGGCGGTCACGGCCGCCGCGGCCGTGGTGTTCGAGGCGACGCCGGGGCTGCGCAGCGGTCTCGGGAACATCGTGTGGTTCTTCGTCGCGATGGTCGTCGGGATCGGCGGCCAGTCGGCGGGCGCGCCGCTCGGCGGCCTCGGCGTCGCGCCCGTCGCGGAGTCCTTCCGCGCGACCCTGCGCGAGCGGCACGCCGACGTGCGCGGGAGCGACTTCAGCCTGGGCTTCACCTATCTGGACCACCCGCCGCGCACCTTCGACTGGTCCGGCTGGACGCCGACGGGCGGCCTGCTCGCCTCCCGCGCGCTGCTGGTCGTCCTGGCGGCGCTCCTCGCAGCAGCTCCCGCCCTGTGGTTCGACCGCTTCGACCCGTCCCGCACCGCCCGCCGCCGCAAGAACCGCCGCCCGACCACAGTGACGTTCCCCCTCGCGCCCAGCACTGCGCCCGCGTTCGGTTCCGCGCTTGGCACCGCGCCCGCACCCGCCCCCGCGCCCGCGCTCGGCACCGCGCCCGCACCCGCCCCCGCGCCCGCGTTCGGACCCGCCCCCGCGCCCGGCGCTACGCCCGCGCCCACGTTCGGTTCCGCGCTTGGCGGCGCATCCGCGCCCGGCTTCGCGCCCGCGCCCGGCGCCCCTTCCGCGCCTGTCCCCGCGCCCGTCTTGGCGCCCGTGGCGGGGTTGCCGCCGGTGCGGATGGGGTGGGGGGCATGGCGGCTTGTGGTGGGGGAGTTGCGCATTCTCACCGGCGGGTTGCGCTGGTGGTGGTGGGGCGTGGCCATCGTGATCAGCGCGGTCGCGTTCGCGGTGCCCGCCGAGCGGGCGTCGGGGGTGCTGCTCGCCGCGTGGGTGTGGCCCGTGCTGGTGTGGTCGCGGCTCGGGACGCAGGCGCACGCTGTCGGGCTTGAGGGGTTGCTGGCGTCCTACCCGCGCGTCGCGGGGCGGTTCGTCGCGCAGTGGGCGGCGGGGGTGCTGTTGACGGGCGCCGTCGCCGCCGGTCCGGCCGCGCGGATGCTCGCGGCCGGGGACGCGGCGGGCGTCGCGGGCTGGGCGGCGGGCGCGCTGTTCGTGCCGAGCCTCGCCTACGCGCTCGGAACCGTCAGCCGCGTCGGCCGCCCGTTCCAGGCCCTGTACCTGACGCTCTGGTACCTGGTCGTGAACAGCGTCAGCGCGGTGGACTTCGCCGGCGCGACCCGTTCCCACGGCGACGCCGCGGGCCCCGGCCCGCTGGTCGTGACGGCAGCCGCCCTCGCGCTGCTCGCCGCGGCAGCTCTCGTCACAGCCGCCCGAACCCGTCCGCGCGCCCTCCATCGCCCCGCACGAAAGCCCCCTCCCACCACCCGCTGACACCGGCCCCGGGACGCCCGGAAGTCCAGCCGTGCCGCCCGCCGATCCGCGCCCGAACGTCCGCCCGCGCGGGTCGGCGCACGCGGCCCGGCCGTTCGGCCGGCTCGCGGGTCGGAGGCCCGCTGCGGCGGGAAGTGCTGGGGGCTGGTCGTGCCGGCGCGGGCGGGTTACAGGTAGTGGCCCAGGAGTTCTTCGGGTTTGTCCAGGACGGGGGGAAGGTCTTCGGGGAGGAGGGTGGCCAGGGAGCGGCGGGACGGGGTGCGCTGGGCGGCGATGCGTTCGGACTGGCGGGCGATGGCGACGTCCAGGAGGTTGCGCATCAGGCGGCCGTTGCCGAACGACGACCCGCGCGGCGTGCCGCGCAGCATCCGGAGCAGGCGGCCCCGCGTGCCGTCCGCGAGGGTGAAGCCGTCGTCGGCGGCGAGGTGCTCGAAGACGCTGATCAGCTCGTCGTCGGTGTAGTCGGCGAAGTGGAGCTGCCGGGGGAACCGCGAGTCCAGGCCGGGATTGGCGGCGAGGAAGTCCTTCATCTCCCGCTCGTACCCGGCGACGACGACCACGAGGTCCTCGCGGTGGTCCTCCATGAGCTTGACCAGTTCGGCGATGGCCTCGTAGCCGTAGTCGCCCTTCAGCGCGGACTGGCTGAGCGTGTACGCCTCGTCGATGAACAGCACGCCGCCGAGGGCGCGCTCCACCAGGCGGCGGGTGCGCGGCGCGGTCTGCCCGATGTACTCGCCGACGAGATGCGCCCGCGACGCCTCCACCAGGTGCCCCGACGACAGCACCCCGAGCCGCTTGTAGATCCGGCCGAGGAGCCGCGCGACCATCGTCTTCCCGGTGCCGGGGTTGCCGGTGAACACCAGGTGCCGGGTCGGCGCGGTGACGCTCAGCCCCGCGTCGCGCCGCAGCCGCGCCGCCTGCGTGCCCGCGACGAGCAGCGCGATCTCCTTCTTGACCGTCGCCAGCCCGGTGAGCGCGGCGAGTTCGGCGAGCGGGTCGCCGAGCGCCTGCCCGGTGTCGACGGTGAGCGGGAGGTCCTGCTTGCGGACGACGGGCTCGCCGTCGCGGTCCAGGACGCGCGGCATCACCTGGTCGGCCAGGTGCCGGGCGAGCCGCGCGTTGCGGAGCGTCTGGACGGGCGGCGTCGCGGCCAGCAGTTCCCCGGCGGCGAGCGCGGCCTGCTTGGTGACGCGGCCGCCCTGCTCCTCGACGGCGCGGCGGAACAGCTCGGCGTGCCCCTCGGCGGTGAACGGCCGGGTGCGGGCGATCCGGAAGAGCTGCGGCAGCGCCGGGTCGACCTCGCGGACCCGCTCGTCGCCGTTCGCGCCGCACAGCGCGATGAGGTGCAGGTCGGGGTGGACGGCCAGGACGCGCGTCAGCTCCGTCGCGAACGCCTCCCCGTTGCCGGGGTCGGAGATCACCGCGTCCAGCCCGTCGATGATCATGAGCCGGTCGCCGACGGAGTCGCGCGCGTCGGCGTGCAGCCGCGCGACGGCGTCCGCGAGGCGCTGCCCGACGAACAGGTTCCCGGTGATCCACAGCGGGTCGCGGCCGAGCGCGAGCGTGCGGCCGAGCTCCTGCGCGGCGCTGCGCTTGCCGGTGCTGTCGGGGCCGGTGAGCAGCAGCCGGACGGGGCCGCCCGCCGCGACGGTCTCGCGCAGCGCGGCGACGACGTCGGGCTGCCCGACCAGGCCCGTCCCGATGGGCGGCGCGGCGGCGTCCGCGGCCGCGCCCGGGGCGGCGCCCGACGACGTCCGGGGGACCTGCCGCAGCGCGGCCCCGACCGGGTTCACCACGCGGCGGCGCGGCCCGAAGATCCGCCGCAGGTCCGTCTGGAACTGCCGGACGGGAATCCACTCGGTGCGCGGGAACCACGGGTCGCCGGGCAGGCCCTGGACGGTCGCGACGAACCGCATCGCCATGTCCAGCCAGGCGCGGCAGCCGTCCGCCGCGCCCTCGACGAGCGCGCGGGCCAGCCACGCCTGCGTCCGCTCCTGCCACCGCGCGGCCTTGAACCCGCGCCGCTCGGCGGCGAACCGCTCGCGCAGCTCGCCGTACCGGTCCTCGCCGAGCGCGACGACCATCTCGGCCGGGACGTGCTCCATCGACCCCTGCAGCAGCAGCCGGGCGAGGTGGACGGTGACGGTCTCGTCCACCGGCGCGGCGGCCGTCAGGTGGTCGAACGCCGCGAGCAGCCCCTGGACGACCCAGTCGAGGTACCCGACGGGGCCGAGCAGTTCGGGCAGGACGGCGATCGTCTCGTCGTCGGCCTGGGCGCTCCAGTGCTCGCGCAGCTCGAACTTCGGCAGGTTGACGTCGCAGTCCGGCGGGTTGTCGTACAGCTTCAGCAGCGCGGCGCGCCGCTCGTCCAGCGGCGCGATGCCCTCCAGCGCGACGAGCGCGTCGCGGGCCAGCTCGATCGCCAGCTCCCGGTCCGCGACCTCGATCAGCCAGTCCACCGGGGGCCGCCACCGGCCGCCGGGCGCGTCCCAGCGCGTCATCCGGGTGTTGAGCTGCGCCGGGTTCACCAGGTGGCGGCCGAGCAGCCGCTCGGGGAGCTGCGACCAGGACCCCGCCTTGATTGCGCCGCCGCCGGGCAGGTACGCCAGGATGCCGAACGTCTCGGCCAGGACGAGCGGGGCGGGCAGCGTCAGCAGCTTGTGCTCGTCGGTGGTGAGCCCGGCGGCGCGCGGGTCGGCGGCCAGCGCGTCTATCCGCTCGCTGACCTGCTCGAACAGCCCGTCCGGGACGCGCCAGGGACCGTGCGCGTAGACGTCGAGGACCGGCTCGTCGGTGAGCAGTAGCTCCAGATGCTCCGGCAGCCGCAACGCAATCTCCCCAAGATTCAACAAAGCCGTGGTAACAGCCTACGAGCGTTGACGGCTGCTCCGCCCGCCCGAATTCGCAACCGGTCCGGTCGATCAGGGACGGCGCGGACGCCGCAGCGCTTCCACGGCGAGCCGGGCCGCCGCGCCGATCACCGCGTCGGCCTGCGGCAGCACCGCGGCGGGGCGCAGCGCGCGGGTGAACACCGCGACCGCGTAGCGGCCCCCGTCGGGGTACTCGACGACGCCGATCTCGTTGCGGACGGTGGGCAGCGTCCCGGTCTTCCCGCTCACCCGGACGTCGTCGAACGGGAAGCCCGACGACAGCCGGTGCGGCCAGACCTGGAGCCCGAGCATCCGCCGCATCAGCGCGCACTCGGCGGGCGGCGCGGCCTCGTCCCGCCAGACCGCGGCGAGCAGCGCGGCCATCTCGCGGGGCGTGGAGCGGGACGTGCGCAGCGGGTCGAGCGCGCGGACGAGCGGCGGCACGCCGGGTTCGGCGAGCCGGTCCCACAGGTCCGCGACGTCGTCGGCGCCCGCGTCGGCGAGCATCCCGGCGGCCAGCTCCCGGCCGTCGCTGGCGATGTGCGTGGCGGTGAGGCCGAGGTCGGCCATCGCCCGGTTGACCTCGTCGCGGCCGACGCGGGCGTACAGGACGTCCCCGGCCGCGTTGTCGCTGACCGTGATCATCATGGCGGCGAGGTCGCGCAGGGACATCCGGACGTCGTCCAGCAGCACCGACGTGCCGGTCGGGCCGTCGCTGCGGTCGGCCGGGCGCAGCGTGACGGCCTCGGCCGGGTCGAGCAGCCCGGCGGCGGCGCGGCGGAAGAACGCGACGAGCAGCGGCACCTTGAACACCGACGCGAGCACGACCGGCTCGTCGCCGCGCACCGCGACGCCGCGCCCGCCGTCGATGTCGAGCGCGCAGAGCCAGCCGGTGACCCCGGCGGCGCGGAAGGCGTCCTCGATCGCCCTCACGCGAGGAACCCCGCGGACGGCCGGGGCACGACGCGGCGGCGCGGCGCGGCGAACGGTGTCATGCGGGCCTCCCGGCGCAGGACGGCGGTGGCGACGGCGGCGAAGTCGGCGACGGCGTCGTCGGCGCGGTCGGCGCGCCACGCGCAGGACGTCCGCCAGGCGATCGGGTCGCCGTCCAGCGGCCGCCAGACGACGCCCGGCCCCGCGTCGCCGGGGTCGGGGGCGAGCGCGACGGCGGTTCCGGCGAGGACGAGGCCGAGCGCGAACTGCGGATGGCGGGCCTCGCGGACGGCGGGCGGGTCGTAGCCGTGGCGGCGGCACGCGGCGAGCCATTCGTCGTGGCTGCCGGGGGCCTCCTCGCGCGGGAAGAGCACCAGGTCGCGGCCCGCGAGGTCGGCGAGCGCGACGGCGTCGTCCCCGACCGGGTCGGCTTCGGGCAGCAGGACGCCGACGCGCTGGTCGAGCATCGGCCCGAGGTCGAGCCCGCGCGTGTCGCAGGGGTGCCGCAGGACGCCGACGTCCAGCGACCCGTCCGCGAGCGCCCCGGCCTGCTCGGCGCTGGGGATCTCGCGCAGGTCGAGCCGCCGGCCGGGCCGCCGCGCGCCGAACGCGGCGATGAGCGCGGCGACGACGCCGCCGCCGAGGTCGGCGGGGAGCCCGGCGCGCAGCGCGCCGTCCGCGCCGCGCCGGACGCGGTCGGCGAGGGCGTGGACGCGGTCGGCGCGGGCGATGATCTCGCGGGCGTCCTCCAGCAGGAGCAGCCCGGCGGGCGTCGGCTCGACGCGGCGGCTGGACCGTTCGAACAGCCGGATGCCGAGTTCGCGTTCGAGGCGCTGGATGCGCTGGCTCAGCGGGGGCTGGGCCATGCCGAGGCGCTCGGCGGCCCGACCGAAATGCAGTTCTTCGGCGACCGCGACGAAGCAGCGGAGGTGCCCGACGAGGTTCACGAGCAGGGACTATAGCAATTCGTATATCGGACTGAGAATCATACGAATCTTGGACAAAACGCTGGTCGCCTGGTGTGCTGTGGGCCGGACACCGACAGGACGGGGGAGGCCCATGCGCCGAGCGTGGCTGGTGATCGCGGTGGTGGCGGTGGTGATCGCGGGCGCGGGGGCGTTCTGGTTCCTGCGCCGCGACAGGGGGCCGGGGGACGCCGCCCGCGACTACGTCGCCGCCTGGACGCGCGGGGACTACACGGCGATGCGCGCGCTGACCGACGGCGCGCCCGCCGACTTCGAGAAGCGGCTGAAGCAGACGCACGACGACATGGCCGCGTCGAAGCAGACGTACACGCTCGCGTCCACCGGCGAGGAGTCGGCGTCGTACGAGGCCGCGTTCACGCTCGCGGGGAACCGGACGTGGTCGTACACCGGCGTCCTGCCGTTCGCGAAGTCGGACGGGAAGTGGCGGGTGACCTGGTCGCCGGACGTCCTGTACCCCGGGCTCAAGGACGGCCAGCGGCTCCGGGCGTCGCGCGCGTGGCCCGACCGCGCGCCGGTGCAGGCCAAGGACGGCAGCGACCTGGCCGGGCCCGGCTCGGCGGGCCAGATCGCCGGGACGGTCGCGCCCGCGACCGCCGAGGCCGCCGCCAAGCTCGGCGCGCCCTACAAGAAGGGCGACCCGGCGGGCGCGGACGGCCTCCAGCACCAGTACGAGCGGCGGCTCGCGGGCACGCCCGCGCTCGCCGTCCAGATCGTGGACGACGGCGGGAAGGTCGTGAAGACCCTCCAGCGGTTCGGCGGGAAGGACGGCACGCCGCTGCGGACGACGATCGACGCGCGGGCGCAGGCCGCCGCGTCCCGCGCCCTGTCGGGCGTGGAGAAGAACGCCTCGCTGGTCGCGATCCGGCCGTCCACCGGTGAGATCGTCGCCATCGCCAACAAGCCGGGCGGCTACAACCGGGCGCTGATGGGGACGTATCCGCCCGGTTCGACGTTCAAAGTCGTCACGGCCGCCGCGCTCGTCGCGGGCGGCATGAGCGCGAGCACGCCGGTCGCGTGCCCGGCGACGGTCTCCATCGGCGGGCGGACGTTCAAGAACAGCGAGTTCGAGCAGTTCGGCACCGTCCCGCTGCGGGAGGCGTTCGCGCACTCGTGCAACACGACGTTCGCCAAGCTCGCCGTGGACAAGCTCGGGGCCAAGCGGCTCGCGCAGGTCGCGGAGCAGTTCGGGTTCAACGCGCCGATCATCGGCGGGCTGCCCGCCGTCCGCGCGGCGTTCCCCGCCACCGCCGACGACACCGCGCTCGCCGCCGCCGCGTTCGGGCAGGGCGAGGTGCTGACGAGCCCGCTCAACATGGCGGCGGTCGCCGCGGCGGCCGCGTCGGGGACCTGGCGGTCGCCGCGCGTCGTGGACGCCTCGCTGGTCTCCAAGGCCGTCGACGCGAACGGCAGGCGGCCCGAACCGCCGCACCCGCTGGAGCCCGCCGTCAAGCGGGCGCTGCACTCGCTCATGCCCGCCGTCGTCAGCGAGGGCACCGCGCGCGGCGTGTCGTTCCCGGCCGGGACGGCGGGCAAGACCGGAACCGCCGAGTTCGGGTCGGGCGAGAACCCGCCGACGCACGCGTGGTTCATCGGCTACCGGGGCGACCTCGCGTTCGCCGTGATCATCGAGGACGGCGGGACGGGCGCCGAGGCCGCCGCGCCGGTCGCCGCCGCGTTCCTGCGCGCCGCGACGTGATCCCGGGCGGGCCGCGCCTCAGAGCCAGTCGTTGCGCTTGAACACCGTGTAGAGCACGACGCCGAACACGACCACGACGGCCGAGCTGAACGTGAACCCCCAGATCGTGTCCCGGCCCGGGAACGCCACGTTCTGCCCGAAGAAGCCGGTCACGGCCGTGGGCACCGCGACGATCGCGGCCCAGCTCGTGACCTTCTTCATCACCTCGTTCAGGTGGTTGTCCTGGAGCGCGATCCGCGTCTCCAGCAGGTCCGCGACGAGGTCGCGCAGCGCGTCGGTCTGCTCGGTGACGCGCAGCGTGTGGTCGTAGACGTCCTGGTAATACGGCTGCATCGCGGCGGGGACGGCCTCGGTGTCGCGGCGCAGCAGCGTGTTCAGGATCTCGCGCATCGGCAGCGTGACGCGGCGCAGCGCGGCGAGGTTCTTGCGAAGCCGGTAGCTGCGGTGCTGGATCTCGCGGCCGGCCGCGCCGTCGTCGAAGATCAGCTCCTCGACGGCGTCGGTCTCGTCGTCGAGGGCCTGGACCGCGTCCAGATGGCCGTCCACGACCAGGTCGAGCAGGCTGTAGAGCAGGATCGGCTGGACGTTCGCGACCTCGTCGCCGGTGCCGCGCCGCCACAGCGCGAGGTCGTCGTCCCAGCGGCGGACCAGCTCGTCGGCGTCGAACCGCTCGTCCTGCCGGATCGTGACGAGGGCCCGGTCGGTGACGAACACCGACAGCTCGTGCAGCGCGAGCCGCCGCTCGGCGACATCGGTGGCGTACAGGTTGAGGAAGAGGTACGACGCGTAGCGGTCGAGCTTGGCGCGCTCGCGGCGGGACACCGCGTCCTCCAGCGCGACCGGGTCCAGGCCGAGGACGTCCGCGACGAGCCGCAGGTCGTCGTGGTCGGGGGCGCACAGGTCCACCCAGACGACGGCGGACCCGCCGTCGAGGCGGTCGCGCAGCTCCGCGACGGGGAATCCCTCGGCGGCGACGCGGTCCCCGATCCACTGGCGCGTCCGCGCGGGCGGCGGCTTCCCCTCGCGGCGTTCCCCGACCTCGGTCGGCTGTGCGGTCATGCCGTCCGTTATATCCGGGCCGGGCCGGTGGACGGGCGGACGACCAGCACCCCGGGCACCCGCGCGGCGGGCGGCGCGGGCGGCGCGCCGCCGATCAGCGCGAGCAGGGCCGCCATGCCGCGCGCGCCCAGCTCGCGGGCGGGCAGCCGGACCGTCGTCAGCTCCGGCTCCAGCGCGGTCGCGAGCCGGTCGTCGCCGAAGCCGGTGACCGACACGTCGCCGGGGACCGCGAGGCCCCGCGCGCGGGCCGCCTTGTACGCGCCCGCCGCCATCGCATCGTCGTCGCAGACCAGCGCGGTCGGGCGGTCGGGGCGGTCGAGCAGGGCGGCCGCCGCGTCCCGCCCACCCGCGACGTCCGGCGCGGCGGCGGCGCGCGCCCACGCCGCGCCCGGCAGCGCCGCGACGGCGGCGGCCAGCGCCGCGCCGCGCGCCCGGAACGTCCACCGGTCCGAGGCGGCCGCGACGTGCCCGAACCGCCGGTGCCCGAGCCCGGCCAGGTGCGCGACGAGCGCGCGGGCCCCGTCCTCGACGCCGAACGCGACGGTCGGGACCGGCCCGGCCGGATCGCCGTCGAGCAGGACGGCGGGCGTCCCGGCGAACCCGGCGAGCGCGCGCGGCGCGGCGGCCAGCACCCCGTCGATCGACTCGTGCGAGTCGTGGGACTCGTGGGACTCGTGCGGGCCGGGCGGGCCGCCGTCGCCGGAGTCGTCGGGCCACGGGCACGGCGCGACGCCGAACCCGTGCCGCGCCGCGACGCGCGCCGCGCCGACGTACACCGCCCCGGCGGCCGGGTCGAGCGCGGGGAGCAGCAGCAGGACCGTGCGCCCGGTGCCGAGCCGCAGGCTCCGCGCGGCCCGGTTCGGCCGGTAGCCGAGGCGGTCGGCGGCGGCGCGCACGGCGGCGGCGGTCGCGGGGGAGACCCGGCCCGCCCACTTCCCGCCGAGCACGAGCGAGACGGTCGACTGCGACACCCCGGCGGCGCGGGCGACGTCCCGGCTCGTCGGGCGGCCCGCCGCGCGGGGGCCCGGCGGGCGCGCGGCGGGGCGGCTGGACGCGGGCACGCGGCTCTCCTGACGACCCCTGGCGACGGCCCGGCGGCTCTGCCGGGCGCCCACCAGGCTACGGCCTTGACACGAATGTCAGTCGGGCTGTCTGTGCATTAATACGTGGCTTCCCCGCTGTTCAGGGTGGTACGTATGACGTCCGCCGGGTGGTACGTATGACCCGTCGGCGACCGCGATCCGGCGACGCACGGGCCGCCGACCACGAGCCTCGGGGGCCTGGATGCTCGTCTACGTCCGCTTCCTGCGCGCGCCCCACGCCGCGCGCCTCCTCGGCGGCACCCTGCTCGGCCGGCTCCCCAACGGCATGGCGCTGCTCGCGATCGTCCTGCACGTCCGCGCGGACGGCGGCGACTACCCGCTCGCCGGGACGCTCGCCGCCGTGTCCGGGCTCGCGATGGCCGCCGGGCAGCCGGTCCTCGGCCGCGCGATGGACGCCTACGGGCAGGCGCGCGTCCTGCCGCCCGCCGCCGTCGTGTCCGCCGCCGGGTACGCGGTGCTCGCGGGCGTCGGCGTGCGCCCGCTGCCCGTCGCGGCCGCCGCGGTCGTCGTCGCGGGCTTCGCGACGCCGCCGCTGGAGGCGGGGCTGCGCGCGCTGTGGCCGGACGTCCTGGCGGGCCGCGCCGCCCTCCAGACCGCCTACGCGCTCGACGCCGCCGCGCAGCAGGTGCTGTTCACCGCCGGGCCGCTGCTCGTCGTGGCCGCCGCCGCCCTGTCCACCGGCGTGGCGCTGCTGCTGACCGGCGCGCTCGGCATCGCCGGGACGCTCGTCGTCGCGTGCGCGCGGCCGTCGCGGCGGTGGCGCGCCGCGCCGCGCGCGGCCGACTGGGCCGGGCCGCTGCGCTCGCCCGGCCTGCGGGTGCTGCTGCTCGCGCTCGTCGGCGCGGGCGTCGCGCTCGGCGTCTACACCGTCGCGGTCGTCGCCTACGCCGAGCGGGCCGGGCGCGACGCCGCGTCCGGGCTGCTGCTCGCCGCGATGGCGGGCGGCGCGCTGCTCGGCGGGCTGGTCTACGGCGCGCGCGGCGGCGACGCCCGGCGCGACCCGGCCGCGCGGCTGCCGTGGCTGCTCGCCGCGCTCGCCGCCGGGTACGTGCCGCTGGTCTGGGCGCCGTCGTTCCCGCTGATGCTGCCGTGCGCGCTCGTCAGCGGCGTGTTCCTCGCGCCCGCGCTGGCGTGCTGCTTCTCGCTCGTCGACCGGCTCGCCCCGGCCGGGACGGTCACCGAGGCGTTCGCGTGGATCGTCGCGGCGGTCGGCGCGGGCAACTCGCTCGGCTCGTTCGTGTCCGGGTACGGGGAGCGGCTGGCGGGGGTGCCGGGCGCGTTCGCGGGCGCGGCGGGCGGCGGCGCGCTCGCGCTGGCGACCGTCCTGGCGGGGCGGCGCGCGCTGCGGCCTGCGCCCGCCGCCGTCCGCGCCGCCGCGGACCGGTTCCGGCCGGAATCGCCGGTGCGGTAGGCGTCCGCGGCTTATGATCGCCCCGTTCCGTCCCGCGACAGCAGACAGGACCGGTGATCCGCGATGGCCCCCGACACCGCCGAGCACGTCGGCAACCCCTCGGAACGGATCGACACCACCCGGCCGCACTCGGCGCGCGTCTGGGACTACTGGCTCGGCGGCAAGGACAACTACGCGGTGGACCGCGACCTCGGCGACCAGGTCGAGCGGGCGTTCCCGCACGTCGTCGCGATGGCCCGCGCGGGGCGGGCGTTCATGCGCCGCGCCGTCGCGCACCTGGCGGAGGACGCGGGCATCCGGCAGTTCCTCGACGTCGGGACCGGGATGCCGACCTCGCCGAACGTCCACGAGGTCGCGCAGGGCGTCGCGCGGGACGCCCGCGTCGTCTACGTCGACAACGACCCGGCCGTCCTCGCGCACGCCCGCGCGCTGCTGGCGTCCACGCCCGAGGGGTCCTGCGCGTACCTGGACGCCGACCTGCGCGAGCCCGGCAAGGTGCTCGCGCGCGCGGGGCGGTCGCTGGACCTGGGCAAGCCCGTCGCGGTGACGCTGATCAGCATCCTGCACTTCATCGAGGACGACGAGGACGCCGTCGGCATCGTCCGCCGCCTCATGGAGCCGCTGCCGTCCGGCAGCTACCTGGCGATCAGCCACGGGACCGACGACGTCGGCGGCCCCGCCGTCCGGAACGCGCAGGAAGCCTGGAACCGGACGGTCGTCACGCCGCTCACCCCGCGCGGCCGCGAGCGCTTCACCGAGCTGTTCTTCACCCGCCTCGGCCTCGAACCGGTCGAGCCGGGCATCGTCCAGCCGCAGCAGTGGCGGCCGGACGCGCCCCTCGACGGCGCCGAGGTCCCCTACTGGGTTGGCGTCGCGCGCAAGCCCTGATCAGGAGTACAGGAAGTCCAGCAGGTCCTGGTTGAACCGCTCCTTGTAACCGGGGACGGCGAACATGCCGTGCGCGCCGCCCTCGTACGTCCTGAGCGTCGCGTCGTCGACCAGCTCGGCGGTCCTCCGGCCGGTGGCCTCGAACGGGACGATCTGGTCGTCCTCACCGTGGACGACGAGCGTCGGGACGTCGAAGTGCTTCAGGTCCTCGGTGAAGTCCGTCCCGGCGAACGCGTCCACGCACGCGACGCTGGCCTGGAGGTTCGCCTGCATCGCCATGAGCCAGAACGCGTCCTTGTTGCCCTGCGTCACCTTGTTGCCGGGCCGGTTCGCGCCGCAGAACGTCTCCGCGGTGTCGCGCCAGAACTGCGAGCGCTCGGTGAGCAGGCCCCGCTTGATGTCGGCGAAGACCTCCTGCGGCACGCCGTCCGGGTTGGCCGCCGACTGCAGCAGCGCCGGCGGGATCGCCGACAGCAGCACGGCCTTGCTGATCCGGTCGGTGCCGTGGTTGCGGACGTAGCGCGCCAGTTCGCCGCCGCCCATCGAGTGGCCGACGAGCGTGGCGTCGCGGAGGTCCAGCGCCTCGATGAGCTGGTTCAGGTCGTCGGCGAAGGTGTCGAAGTCGTAGCCGTCCCAGGCGGGGGAGGACCGGCCGTGGCCGCGCCGGTCGTGCGCGACGGCGCGGTAGCCGTTGTCGGCGACGAGCTTCATCTGGTCGTCCCAAGCGTCGCCGTTCAGCGGCCAGCCGTGGATGAACACGACGGGCGGGCCGGTGCCCCAGTCCTTGTAGTGGATGTCCGTGCCGTCGCGCGTGGTGATGAAAGCCATGACGCCTCCTCGTGGTTCGCGGCTAACGCCCCACTCCCCAAATCGACGGCACCGATTCGGGATGAACCGCATAAAAACCGCAAACTCAGGCGCGGGCGTAGCGCGACGGCGGGACACCCACGGCGGCCGTGAAATCCCGCGTCAGATGGGCCTGGTCGCTGTAGCCGAGTTCGGCGGCGAGCGCGGACCAGTCGACGGCGGTCCCCGCGTGGGCGCGCGCGGCGGCCTCGTGGAGGCGGGCGCGGCGCAGCACCCACTTGGGGGAGACGCCGACGTGCTCGGCGAACAGGCGCTGGAGCGTCCGCACGGAGACGCCCTCCTCCGCCGCGATGCCGTCGACGCGGGTCAGGGACGGGTCTGCGGTGATGCGCCGCACGATCTCGGCGGCCTGCGCGGCGGCGGGCGACGGGGCGTCGGGCAGGAACGGGCGCAGGAAGTCCTCGACCGCGCCGGTGTCCGTCGGGTCCGCCAGGACGCGCGCGTTCATCGCGTCCACGGCCGGGCCGAGCACGTCGGCGGCGGGGACGCGCCGGTCCGTCAGCTCGGCGGCGGTCCCCGGCCACGGCGGCCGGAACCCACCCGGCCGGAACCGCACCCCGAGGACGTGGCCCGCCCCGGTCAGCCGCCGCGTGAACATCGTCCGCTGCACCCCGTACAGGACGGGCGCGGGTTCCTCGAACACCAGGTGGACGTTCGGGTGCGACAGCACCTGCGTCTCGTACGGCTCGCCGGGCGTCGCCGACAGGTCCCACCGGACGTGCCAGTAGTACTCGACGAACGGCGCGAGGCCGTCGCCCGGCGGATACGTCGCCACGGAGACGCGGGGCCGGTGCTGCTCCGGGTAGAGCACCCCGCGCGGCATCTCGGACATAACGCCAGCTTACTGTCGTGTTTCTTCAAGACCGCCGATCCCCGCGGCCCGTAGATTCGAACATGTGAACGAAATCTACGCCGCCATGACCGAGTGCGCCGCCGAGGCCAAGCGGGTCGCCCGCGCCGTCCCCGCCGACCGCCTCGACGCCAAGACGCCCTGCACCGAATTCGACCTGCGCACCCTCGTCAACCACTGGGTGCTGTTCACGTCGCACGGCCTCGAATGCCGCGCGCAGCGCCGTGACATCCCCGCCGAGCTGATGGAGCGCGACTTCACCGCCGAGCCCGGCTGGGCGGACGCGTACGCCGCGCAGCTCGACCGCGCGCTCGCCGCGTGGGCGGAGCCGGGGGTGTGGGAGGGCGAGATCACCACGCCGGTCGGCGCGGCCGCCGCGCCCGACATCGCCTCGCTCGTCGTCAAGGAGATGGCCGTCCACGGCTGGGACGTCGCGCGGGCCGCCGGGGAGGACTTCCGCGTCTCCGCGCGGACCGGCGAGCTGCTGCGCGCGGTCGTCGAGAAGAACGCCGAGCTGTACCGCAAGTACGACGGCTTCGCGGACCCGGTGGACGTCCCGCCGACCGCGTCCGCGTTCGAGCAGGCCCTGGCGATCTCGGGCCGCGATCCGCGCTGGACGCCCTGACCGACACGCCGCCGGCCCTTCCGGTGTGACGGGGATCTCCGGAAGGGTGGGCGCATGGACGAGAAGATCGCGGTCGTGACGGGGGCGTCGTCGGGCATCGGCAGGGAGGTCGCGCGGGCGCTGGCGCGGCGCGGCTTCCGCGTCGCGATGGTGAGCCGCAGCGAGGTGCGCGGCGCGGACGCCGCCGACGACGTGCGCGGCAGCGCGCCCGGCGCCCGCGTCGAGACGTTCTTCGCCGACCTGTCGTCGCGCGCCGACGTGCGGCGGCTCGCGGAGCGCCTGCGCGAGCGCTACCGGCGGCTGGACGTCCTGGTCAACAACGCGGGCGTCCACCTGACGCGCGCCAAGGTCAGCGTGGACGGCTTCGACCGCATGGTCGCCACCAACCACCTCGGGCCGTTCCTGCTGACGAACCTGCTGCGCGAGCTGCTGGTGCGGTCCGCGCCGTCGCGCGTCGTGGTGGTCGCGTCCGAGGCGCACCGCCGCGCGGGCGCGCTGGACGCCGAGCGGTTCGCCGAGCCGGGCGCGTACGGGGCGGCGGGCTCGCACCGCGTGTACGCGCGGACGAAGCTGCTCAACGTCCTGTTCGCGCTGGAACTCGCGGACCGGCTGGAGGGGACGGGCGTCGCCGTCCACGCCCTGTGCCCCGGCCCGGTCGCGACGGGGCTGAAACGCGACCTGCCCACCCCGTCGCGGACGAGCGCGCTGCTGGCGCGGACGCCGCTGTTGCGCACCGCCGAGCAGGGCGCGCGGCCCGTGGTGCGGCTCGCCGCCGACCCGGAGTTCGCGACGGGCACCGGTTATCACGGGTCCGTCTACCACGGGTCCGTCCGGCTCGCGCGGCTGCTGAAGGAGTCCCCGGCGTGCCGGGACGTGGAGCTGCGCCGGACGGTCTGGGAGCGTTCGGCCCACCTTGTCGGGCTTCCGTCCCGCTAGATTGATCGCCGTGTACCAGCAGCAGCCGCCGGTTCCCCCGGCGCCGCCGAAGCCGTCCGCCGTGAAGGACCTGTTCAACGGGGCCGGGTACTTCCTGCGCGGGCTCGGGTGGATCGCGCGTCGGCCCGGCCAGTGGCTGTTCGGGCTGATCCCGGCCGTGATCGTCCTCGCGTTCTACGTCGCGGGGCTCGTCCTGCTCGCGCGGAACATCGGCGCGCTCGCGCGCGGCGTGACGCCGTTCGCCGACGACTGGTCCGAGGGCGCGCGCGAGACCGTCCACATCATCGCCGGGATCACGATCTTCGGCGCCGTGGTGTTCGTCGCGCTCGTGCTGTTCACCGCGCTGACGCTGCTCGTCGGCGACCCGTTCTACGAGAAGATCTCCGAGCGCGTCGAGGAGTCGCGCGGCGGCGCGCCGCCCGGCCCGGACGTGTCCCTCGCCGTGAGCATCGGCCGGGCGATCAAGGACGCGGTCCTGCTCGGGCTCGTCGCACTGGCGTTCGGGATCGTGTTCTTCGCCTGCGGGTTCCTGCCCGTCGTCGGGCAGACGGTCGTGCCGGTCGTCGCGGCGCTGGTGTCGGGCTACCTGCTGACGGGCGAGCTGACGTCCGTCCCGATGGAGCGGCGCGGGCTGCTGCGGCGGGCGCGGTTCGCGCGGATGAAGGCGAACCGGTCGCTGTCGCTCGGCTTCGGCGCGGCGGCGTTCGTGGTGTTCCTCATCCCGCTCGGCGCGGTGCTGGCGATGCCGGGCGCGGTCGCGGGCGCGACGCTGATGACGCGGGAGCGGCTGGGCGTGCCGCCCGCGTACCCGCCCGCGGGGCCGCCGTCGCCGCCTGTTTCCGGGCCGTACCGGTGAATGTTTCCGGAGTGTGATGACCGGCCCGTTCGCATGAATTGATCTTCGCGTAACGTGTCCCGCATGTCCGATCAGGGGGAGCGCGGTCCGCGCCGGACCGAGAACAACGACGCCGGGGAGCACGAGGGCGCCCCGACCGGCCCGCTGCCGAGCGCGGCGGACGACGCCGGGGAAGCGCCGGCCGAGGCGCCCGCCGCGCGCATCGAACCGAAGACCGAGCCGCGCGTGCTGCTGACGGCCGAGCGCGACGAGAGGG
This sequence comes from Actinomadura atramentaria DSM 43919, assembly GCF_000381885.1. Classification (GTDB taxonomy): domain Bacteria; phylum Actinomycetota; class Actinomycetes; order Streptosporangiales; family Streptosporangiaceae; genus Spirillospora; species Spirillospora atramentaria. The sequence continues at coordinate 103,656 of NZ_KB907209.1, forward strand.
AGCCCGCCGAGGCCGACGCCGCCGGCGACGCGGCGGGCGACGACGTGAAGGTCGCGCCCGTCCCGCCCCGGCCCGCGCCGGACGACGAGCCGTTCCGGCCCGCCGGGCCCGCCGAGCCCGCCGCGTGGGACGGCGAGCTGTTCGAGGGCGACTCGCGCGAGGACGCCGACAGCCGCTACGTCGCGCCGACCACCGACGCCGGTCCGGGCAAGCCCGGCCGCCCGAGCAGCGGCAACTGGACGCTGCCCGACTGGATGGACGACGAGGAGGCCGCCGACGCCAAGCTCGGCGAGCGCACCTCCCGCACGGAGTTCGACGAGCCGTCCGGCCGCTCCCGGACCCTGCTGTTCGGCGGGATCGGCCTGCTGGTGGTCGCGCTGATCGCGGCGGGCGGCGTCTACTACCTCAAGCACCGCAGCGACTCGCCCGACCCGGAGCCGGCGCAGTCCGGCAAGGGCCGCCGCGCCGCCGCCGTCGCGGAGACGCCGCAGGTGGACCTCCCGCCGGACAAGCCGCTGCGCACGTTCGCCGGGACGCCGTCCAAGGTCCTCGGCCGGGTCTCGGACCCGACCTCGGGCCTGGCCTACCCCCGGTTCGCCGCCCCCTGGCAGACGCCGACCAAGAAGAACAAGCTGGGCGTCTCGGGTTGGTCGGGGCAGCAGATCGTCGTCACCGAGAAGCACGGCGCGCAGCTCTGGTACGGCCAGTTCCTCACCGGCACGCTGCTGCCGACGCTGCGCGGCTCGTACAGCGGCCCGGACAGCGTGAAGACGGTCACGGCGCTCGCCGCCAAGGGCCTGGAGGAGAACTACTACGCGTTCGACCACAAGTCGGTGCCGCTGGCGTCGCAGGCGCTGACGGTCGGCGGTCGGCCGGGCTGGCTGATGGCGTCGTACTACACCTACAAGCGACCGCCGTTCAAGGCGACCGGCGAGGTCGTCGCGACCGCCGTGATCGACACCGGACGGCCGGCGCCCGCCGTCGTCTTCGCCTCGCTGCCGAACACGAACAAGAAGCTGTGGCCGGACCTGAACCGCTTCCTGTCCCTGCTGAAGGTGCTGCCCCCGACGGGCTGACCCGCCCGGGGCGGCGCCGGTCAGTCGGTGAACGGCCCGCCGACGTACGGCCGTTCGCGCTCGGGCGGCGCGGCGGCCAGGGCGGCGGCGTGGCGCTCGGCGTCGTCCTCGGGCCGGTAGCCGAGCGCCCGCGCCTCGGTCAGGTCGAAGACGCCCCGCGTGTTCGCGGACGCGCCCCACACGACGCGGAAGCCGGGGTCCGGGGCGGTCAGCAGCGCCTCGAACAGCCGCGCGCAGTCGCCGGGCGACAGCCACGTCGCCAGGCCGCGCCGGTCCGGCGGCTCCTCCTCGCACGTCCCGATGCGCGCGCAGAGCACGTGCATGCCGTGCCGGTCGTGGTAGAGGCTGCCGAGCGCCTCCCCGGCGGCCTTGCTGACGCCGTAGTAGGTGTCGGGGCGGGGGAACAGGTAGTCGGGGACCGGCGCGTCCGCGATCGGGTGGAAGCCCACGGCGTGGTTGCTGCTCGCCAGCACGACGCGCGGGACGGACGCGAGCCGCGCCGCCTCCAGGACCGTGCGCGTCCCGTCGATGTTGACCCGCAGGACGTCCGCCCAGCCGGCCTCGTGCGGGATGCCGCCGAGGTGGACGACCGCCGCCGCGCCGGCGCACGCGGCGCGCATCGCGGCGGGGTCGGTGACGTCGGCGCGGAGCGTCTCGACGGCCTCCCCCGGCGCGGCGGGCGGGATCTCCGCGACGTCGAGGAGCCGCAGGAAGCGGCCGGGGCGGGCGAGGCGGGGGCGCAGGAACCGGCCGATCTTCCCGGCGGCTCCGGTGACGAGCACGACTTCGTCCATGCCGCGATTATCTTGCTCCGCGTCCGCGCGGGGCGGCGCGGGCCGTCGGGCCTGGTAGACAGAGCGGGATGAAACGTACGGGGCTGCTGGCGGCGGGGGCGACGGGCCTGGTGCTCGGGCTGCTCGCGCTCGGACCGGGCCTCGCGCCGGGGTTCCTGCTGTCGTTCGACATGGTGTTCACGCCCGCGCCGCACTTCTCGCGGATGACGTTCGGGCTGACGGGGACCGTGCCGCGGCACGTGCCGAGCGACGCGTTCGCCGTCGCGCTGTCGCACGTGCTGCCCGGCGACGTCGCGCAGAAGGCCGTCCTGCTCGGGATCTTCGTGCTGGCGTCGGTCGCCGCCGCGTCGCTGGTGCCGAGCGAGCGGACGCTGCCGCGCGTCGCCGCCGGGGCGCTGTACGCGTGGAACCCGTTCGTCGCCGAACGGCTCCTGCTCGGGCACTGGGCGTTCCTGCTCGGCTACGCGGCGCTGCCGCTGGTCGTGTCGGCCGCCGCCGGGGCGGCGGACCGGGGCGGCGGACGGCGGCTCGCCCGGGCGCTCGTGCCCGCCGCGATCGGCGGGTTCGCGGCCGTCGCGGTCTCCGCGCTCGTCGCCCTCGCGGTCGTGCTGTGCCGGGACGGGCGGCGGCGCGCGGTCCCGAAGACCGCCGCCGCGCTCGTCGCGCTGAGCCTGCCGTGGCTCGTCACCGGCTGGCTGCGGCCGTCCGGGATGCCGGGCGCGCCGGAGGCCGTCGGGGCGTTCGCGGCGCGCGCCGACACGCCGTTCGGCGCGGTCGGGAGCCTGCTCGCGCTGGGCGGGGCGTGGAACGCGTCGGCGGTCCCGGCGGCGTACGGGACGCCGCTGCTCGCCGCCGTGTGGCTCGCGGTCGTGGTCGCCTCGCTCGCGGCGTGCTGGCTCCTGCGGCGGCGCGCGCCCTGGCCGGCGGGCGGTCTCGCGGCGGCCGCCGGGACCGGGTTCGTCCTGGCCGCGTTCGGCGCGGTCGCCGCGCCGCTGCTGCGCGGGCTGATCGAGGCGTGGTCGGGGTTCGCGGTGCTGCGCGACGGCCAGCAGTACGCCGCGCCGCTCGCCGTCGCCGTCGCGGTCGGGTTCGGGCTGCTGGTGGACCGGGCGCTCGCGCGGCGGCTCGACGCGCTCGGCGTCCTCGCGGTGCTGGTGCCCGTCATCCTGCTGCCCGGACTGGCGTGGGGCGCGGCGGGGCGGCTGCACCCGGTGCAGTACCCGGACTCATGGGAGCGCGCGCGGCGGATCGCCGCCGCCGACCCGGTGCCCGGGGACGTCCTGATCCTGCCCTGGGCGACCTACCGGCAGTACCCGTGGAACGGCGGCCGGACGTCGCTGGACGCGCTGCCCCGCTACCTGGACCGGCGCGGGATCGTCAGCGACGCGGTGATCATCGGCCGGACCGTGATCCCCGCCGAGGACCCGCGCGCGCGGCGGCTCGACCCGCTCGTCTCCGGCGGCGGGCCGCTGACGGCCGGGCTGCGCGCCGCGGGCATCCGGTATGTCGCGTTCGACGCCGAAACCTCGGGGAATCCCTACTACGCGAGGCTCGCGGGCGCGCACCGCGTCCTGGCCGACCGCGATCTCGTCCTGTACCGCGTGGACGACCCCGCGCGGACGGACGAGCGGGGCGCCCCGGTCGCTCCTGCCGTGATCGCGTGGGTCATCGCCCTGATGTCCGTTGTCTGGTCATTCGCGGCATCAGGCATTACGCTGGCCACTCGCACCCTTCGCGACCCCCGAGGAAAGGCCCCCTGATGCGCATCGCCATCGCGGCCGTCGCCGGCGTGCTGCTCGCTGCCCTCGCGTCCTTCGGCGCGGTCCAGCTCGCGAGCGCCTCGCAGGACAAGCCGGTCGTCCAGTCGCTGTACCAGTACGGCGACCGTTGACCGCCGCCCGCTCCGGGCGAATCCCGCGATGAACGCCGCCGGTCCCGCTCGGCTGGAGATCGTCGTCCCGGCGCGCGACGAGGCCGGCCGGCTGCCGGCCGGCCTCGCCGCGCTCGGCGGCGCGCTCGCCGCGCTGGGCGTGCCCGCCGCGGTGATCGTCGTGGACAACGGCAGCGTCGACGGCACCGCCGACCTGGTCCGCGACGGGGCGTGGCCGGTGCCCGTCCGGGTGCTGGAGTGCGCGCGGCGCGGCAAGGGCGCGGCCGTCCGCACCGGCCTGCTCGCCACCCGCGCCCCCTACGTCGGGTTCTGCGACGCGGACATGGCCACCGGGCTCGACGCGCTCGGCGGCGTCCTCGAACTGCTGCGCGCCGGACGGCCCGTCGTCGTCGGGTCGCGCCGCCACCCCGCGTCGGTCGTCGAGGACTACAGCAGCCCGCTGCGCAAGCTCGGCGCGGTCACCTTCAACCGCGCGATCCGCGACCTGGCGGGCGGCGTCAGCGACACCCAGTGCGGGTTCAAGTTCTTCGCCGGGCCGCTGGCCCGCGCCGCCGCCGCCGACCTGCGCACGGACGGGTTCGCGTTCGACGTCGAACTGCTCATGCACTGCGCCCGGCGCGGCGCGGAGATCACGCCGGTACCCGTCGTGTGGCGGGACGTCCCCGGCTCCACGTTCTCGGTGCGCCGCCACTCCCTGGAGATCCTGCGCGACCTCCTGCGCATCCGCCGCGCCGCGCCCCGGCGGATGCCCCGCCCGGTCCCCGCCGCGCAGCCCGCCGTCCTCGCCCTCGCCGAGCGGTCGGAGCCCCAGCGGGCATGAGCGGGGACGTCTCCGGGCTGCGGATCGCAATCGTCAACTGGCGCGACCCCTGGCACCCCGCCGCGGGCGGGGCCGAGCGGTACGCGTGGGAGCTGGCCCGCCGGTTCGCCGCGCGCGGCGCGCGCGTCACCTACCTGACGAGCCGCGCGCCCGGCCAGGCCCGGCGCGAGACCGTCGAGGGCGTCGCGTTCGCCCGCACCGGCGGCCGCTTCACCGTCTATCCGCGCGTGCTGGCCTGGCTGCTGGCGCGCCGCCGCCGCTTCGACGCGGTCGTCGACTGCCAGAACGGCATCCCGTTCTTCACGCCGTGGGTCCTGCCGCGCCGCGTCCCGGTGTTCTGCTCGATCTTCCACGTCCACGACGACCAGTTCGGGCTGTACTTCCCCGGCTGGCTCGCCTGGGTCGGGCGGACGCTCGAAGGGCCCGTCGCCCGCCGCGCCTACCGCCGGCACGCCTGCACGGCGATCTCGCTGACGACGATGACGGCCCTGCGCGACCGCCTCCACTGGACGGGTCCGATCTACCTGGTCCCGGTCGGCGTAACCCTCCCCGGCACCGCGCCCGCCGCCGCGTCCGGCACCGCGTCCGGCACCGCGCCCGGCACCGCGCCTGCCGCCGCGTCCACCGCTGCGTCCGGTAGCGCGCCCGCCGCTGCTTCCACCGCTGCGTCCGGTAGCGCGCCTGCCGCTGCTTCCGCCGACGCGCCCGGCACCGCGCCTGCTGCCGCTGCGCCCGCCGTCGTGCCCGCCGCCGCGTCCACCGCCGCGCCGCGTGCGTTCGACGGGGCGAGTGGGGGAGGCGAGGGAGTCGCCGGGGAGCGGCGCGGGGACCCGGAGCTGGTGTGCGTGACGCGGCTCGTGCCGCACAAGCAGGTCGAGCGCGTCCTTGATCTCGCCGAGGAACTGCGGGTGCGCCGTCCCGGCGTCCGGATCGGGATCATCGGGCGCGGACCCGAGGAGGACCGGCTCGCCGCGCTGGTGCGCGAGCGCGGGCTGGCGGACGTCGTCACGCTGCACGGGTTCGTGTCCGAGGAGGAGAAGGCCACGCTGGTGGCCCGCGCCGACCTGCACCTGTCGGCGTCGCGCGGCGAGGGCTGGGGCCTGTGCGTGGCGGAGGCGGCGGCGCTCGGCGTCCCGACCGTCGCCTACGACGTGGACGGCCTGCGCGACGCGGTCCGCGACGGCACGACCGGATGGCTCGCCGCCCCCGACGACCCCCTCGCCGCGACGGTTGAGCGAGCGCTCAAGGAGCTGGACGACCCGGCCGCCCGCGCCCGGATCGCCGCCGCCTGCCGGGACTGGGCCGCCGAGTTCGACTGGTCCCGCACGGCCGACCGGATGGGCGCGCTGCTCGCCGCCGCCGTCCGCCGCGGCACGTCCGGGACGTCCGATTCCGACGCACACGTGGTTGCCGGGTACGGTTTGGTCCCCGAGGTCGTCGAGGGGCCCCTGCGCGACGAGGTTCTGGAGCGGCCGGGCGCGACCGTGCTGCGCGTCGCCGAGCCGCACGAGCGCCTGCTCGGCCGCGCCGAGGCGGACTCGGGCGCGGGCCGTTCCACGAGCTGCAACACGGGCCGCGACACGGGTCGTAACACGGGCCGTAACACGGGTCGTAACACGGGCCGCGCCACGAGTCGTAACACGGGCCGTGGCACGGGTCGCGACACGAGCGGTGACACGGGCCGCAACACGGGCGGACGCTGACCCGCGTCCCGCCCGGGACCAGGGAGGCGGGTGGCATGGCGGGGGGCGCGGCCGGAAGCGTGAGCGCCGCGTTCTGGCGCGTCGTGGACCGCTACGCGGGTCTCGCCGACCGGTTCGCCGTCGCCGACCGCGACGACCGACCCGAGCGCCCCGAGATCGACGACCGGCTGCGCGAGCGGACGCGCGTCGCCGTCTGCTGCCTGGTCCTCGCGCTGCTGTCCGTCGCGACGCGGCCCGGCCGCATCCTCCCGGACACCAAGATCGACATGGCGCTGAACCCCGCCGGGTTCCTCGGCCGCGCCCTGCACCTGTGGGACACCGCCCAGTTCGGCCAGCTCCAGAACCAGGCCGCCGGGTACTTCTTCCCGATGGGGCCGTTCTACGCCCTTGCGCACGCCGTCCACCTGCCCGCGTGGATCGCGCAGCGGTTCTGGTTCGCGCTGCTGCTGTGCGCGGCGTTCCTCGGCGCGCGCAAGCTCGCCGAACGGCTCGGGATCGGCGGCCCGATCAGCCGCCTGGCGGGCGGCATGGCGTACGCGCTCGGCCCGCACGAGCTGTCGGCGCTCGGTCAGAACTCCTGGGAGTACCTGCCGCTGGCGATGATCCCGTGGGCGGTGCTGCCGCTCGTCGGCGCGGCGCGCGGCGAGACGGGCCGGGTCCGCGCCGCCGCCCGTTCCGGGTTCGCGGTCGCGCTGTGCGGGGGCATCAACGGTGCGGCGACCGTCGCGGTGTTCGCCGTGCCGGTCCTCTACATCCTCACCCGGCCGCGCCCGGCCGCCCGGTTCCGGCTGCTGGCGTGGTGGGGCGCCGCGGCGGCGTGCGCGGTCGCGTGGTGGCTGGTCCCGCTCGTCCTCACCGGCCGGTACGGGTTCTCCTGGCTCGGCTACACCGAGCGGGCCGGCACCACGACCGCCCCGACGAGCCTCGTCAACGTGCTGCGCGGTGCGGAGCGCTGGGGCAACTACGTCGACGCGTCGTCGCTGCCGGTCGGGCACGCCCTGTCGGCCGGGGTCGTGCTGACGGTCGTGACCGTCGTCCTGGCCGCGCTCGGGCTGGCCGGGCTCGCCCGCCGAGACCTGCCGGACCGGACGTTCCTGCTGCTCGTCGTCCTGTCCGGCGTCCTGATCATCGCGGCCGGGCACGCCAGCGACGTCGAGAGCCCGCTGGCCGCGCCGCTGCGGGACCTGCTCGACGGGCCGCTGTCACCGCTGCGCAACCTCTACAAGTTCGACGGGCTGGTGCGGCTGCCGCTCGCGCTCGGGCTCGTCCACCTGCTCGTCACCGTCCGGCGGCCCCGCTCGCGGCTGCGGATGCTCGCGGTCGCGGCGGCGACGGTCGCGGCCGTGGCGAGCCCGGCGGCGACCGGCGGGCTCGCCGGGTCCGGCGACTTCGCGGCCGTCCCGAAGTACTGGGAGGACGCCGCGACGTGGCTGAACCGCCACGGCGGCGAGCAGGCCGTCCTCGCGGTGCCTGGCGCGGGCTTCGGCGACTACACGTGGGGCCGGCCGATGGACGACATCGTGCAGCCGCTGCTGAAGACCCGGTGGGGTGCGCGGCAGCTCGTCCCGCAGGGCTCGCCCGGCTTCGCGCGGCTCGTGGACGCCGTGGACCAGCGGATCGCGGCGGGGCACGGCTCGGCGGGCCTCACCGAGGTGCTGGCCCGGATGGGCGTCCGCTACCTGCTCGTCCGCAACGATCTGACGCGCTCGACGCTGGAGGGCGCGTGGCCCGCGCGGGTCCACGAGGCGCTGGACTCGTCGCCGGGCGTCCGCCGCGTCGCAGGGTTCGGTACGCAGCCCGCCGGGACGGGCGGCGACGAGGCGGTCGGCTCGTTCGACCAGCGGTACGCGCCCGTCGAGGTGTACGAGGTCGCGGGCGCGGACCGGGTCGCGAGCCTGGTCGACGCCGCGGACCCGCTGCGCGTCCGGGGCGCGCCCGAGGCGCTGCTGGGCCTCGCGGACTCCGGCGCGCTCAAAGGCCGTCCCGTCCTCGTCGGCGACGACGACTCGGGCGAGAAGGCCGCGAACGTCACCTCGGACGCGCTGCGCTGGCGCGAGCGCGACCGGGGCCGTGTCCGCTCGGGGATCTCCCCGACGCTGACCGCGGGCGAGCGGCGGCACGGCGACGCGGGCGTCGGCTCCGACCCGGAGGAGGCCGCCTGGGAGAAGGACCGGACGACCGCCGCCTACACCGGCATCGCGGGCGTGACGGCGTCGTCGTCCGCCGCCGACGCCACCGCCGTCGCCGGGCTCGACGACCCGTCCGCGCTCCCGTTCGCCGCCCTGGACGGCGATCCGGACACGCGCTGGATCTCCGGCGGCTGGTCGGGCGCGGTCGGGCAGTGGATTCGCGTCGACTTCACCGATCCCGTGGACCCCGGCGGGCTCCAAGCGAGCTTCGACCAGAACGCGTTCCTCGGGCCCGCGCCGTCGCGCGTCGCCGTCGAGACCGAGGCGGGGACGCTCGCGCAGGCCGTCAAACCGACCGGCGAGCCGCAGGAACTCCAGACGCCGCCCGGCACGACCCGCTGGATTCGGGTGCGGGTGCTCGCGCTCCAGGCCGTCCCGCAGTCGCCGGTGGCCTCCCGCGTCGCGATCAAGGAGCTGTCGCTGCCCGGCCTCACCGCGACCCGCTACCTGGCGATGCCGCAGCACGCGGGCGCGCAGGTCATGCAGCGCGCCCAGCAGCCCGCCGCGCAGTGCATGGACGGCTCGGAGCGCTGGGAGTGCTCGCCGTCCCTCGGCCGCGGCGACGAGGAGGGCGCGACGCTGCGCCGCCGGTTCACCGCCGACGGACGCACCGCGAAGATCACCGGCACGGCCGTCCTCACCGACGCCGAGCGGGTCGACGCGGTCCTCGCGCGCGGCGCGGCGGTGCGCGTCACCGCCAGCTCCGTCTTCACGCCGGAGCCCGCGAGCCTGCCGCGCAGCGCGTTCGACGGCGACACCACCACGACCTGGGTTCCGGCGGGCGACGACGGCGACCCGTCGCTGACGCTCGCCTGGAAGGGCGCGCGCCGGATCGGGCAGATCACCGTCGAGCGCCCGCCCGCCGCCCGCTCGGCGCTGCGCGTGAGCATCACCGGCGCGCACGGGCAGACCCGCGAGGGCGTCGTGGACACCGCCGGGACGCTGCGCTTCGACCCGCTCAGCACCGACCGGCTGACGCTGCGGTTCACGGTCGCGCAGGGCCCGGTGCAGGTGTCGGAGGTCCGCGTGCCCGGCCTCGCGCCGCTCACGGCGGACGGGAACCGCGCCTTCACCACCCGCTGCGGCGGCGGCCCGACCGTGCAGGTGAACGGCAAGCCCGTCCCAACCCGCGCCACCGGGACGGTCGCCGGAATCCTCGGCGGCCGGGAGGTCCGGTTCGAGGCGTGCCGCGCGGTGCAGCTCAAGCGCGGCGCCAACGACATCTCCGGCGGCGGCGCGTACCGGGTCGACTCGATGGTCGTGGACCCCGGCGGCGCGCTCGCGGCGGCGAAGCCCGGCACGACGGCCCAGGTCGAGATCACGTCGTGGGGGAAGGGCTCGCGGAGCGTCGAGGTGGACGCCGCGCGCCGCTCCTTCCTCGTCGTCAACGAGAACTACAACACCGGCTGGAAGGCCACCGTGGACGGGCGCGCGCTGACGCCCGTGCGGCTGGACGGCTGGCGGCAGGCGTTCGAGGTCCCGGCGGGGACGCACGGCGCGGTGAAGCTCGTCTACACGCCGGACCGGCTGTACCGGGCGTCGCTGTTCGGCGGGTTGCTGCTCCTGGTGCTGCTCGCGCTGGTCGGGTTCTGGCCGCGCGGGCGCGCGGCGGCGGCACGGCCCGTCCCGCCGCCGGGGCCGGGCGCGGCACGGGCTCCGGCGCGCGCGGCGGCGGTCGTGTTCGCGTCGGCGGTCGGGTTCTACCTGGCCGGGCTGCCCGGCCTGGCGGTCGCGGCGGTCGTCGCGGTCGCCGCCGACCAGTGCGAGCGGCGGCCCTCGGCGCTCGCGCGGCGGGTCCGGTCCCCGTGGCCGTACGCGGGCGCGCTCATCGCGGCCGGGGTCAGCCTGGCGGCGGGCCTCTGGCTGGACCAGCGGGGCGTCACCGGCTCGGACGCGCTGCTGCGCGACGTGCTGCCGCAGCTTCTCGCGGTCGCGGCCGTCGCGCGGCTGGCGGTGCTGCTCGCCGCGCCGCGCGACCCCGACACCTGGCTGGCGGAGGGCGTTCAGCTCCAGTGGATGCCGCCGGGCGCGGCGTCCTCGTCCGGCGCGGGACCGGAGAAGATGCCGGGCTCGGACACGGGCTCGGACACGGGCGCGGGCTCCGAGAAGATGCCGGGTTCCGGCGCGGGCTCGGAGAAGATCCCCGACGCGGGCGACGGGACGGCGGGCGCGGCGCGGAACCGGCCGCCGGACGCCCGGTCCGGCCCGGACACGGGCGGCGGCGACGACCGCCGCGACGACCCCAGCCGCCGGACGGGCTCCTCCAGCAGGTAGTGGCTGGCCGCCGCCGCGCCGACCGTCAGCACCGCGCAGACGGGGAAGTCCAGGATCAGGTTCCCGGTGAACGGCGCGTGCCCGACGATCTTGAACCACACATAGATCACGACGAACTGCCACAGGAAGATCCCGTAGGACACCTTCCCGAGGAACGTCATCACCCGGTTGCCGAGCACCCCGGCGATGACGGGATGCCACGCCGGGGCCAGCGCGACCGGGGCCACCAGGAACAGCGCGACCGCCCCGTACAGGACCAGCTCGATCTCCGAGGTCCACACGTTGACCTCGTACAGCCGGGACACGCCGGTGATCCGGGTGGCGGCCAGGGCGTAGCAGAGCGCGGCGATCGTCCAGCACATCCCCACGGACGCGCCCGCCGTCCGGCAGAAGCGGCGCACCGGGCCGTCCGCGCCGGGCTCGGCGTGCGCCCAGACCGTCGCGACGGCCACCGCCATCCCGGCCGCGAACCAGATCAGGTAGCGCGGCAGCCAGTTGCCGTAGAACGGCTGGTTCGACGTCTGGTGGACCACGATCACGTACGCCATCGACACCGCGCCGACGCCCGCGAGGCCACACAGCAGGCGGCGGGCGCGGCGGCCGACCGCGCCGTCGGCGTCGAGCGGGACGCGCCCGGCCCACCACGTGAGCACGGCCGCCAGCAGCGGCAGCGCGACGTAGAACGCCGCCTCGACGGTGAGGCTCCAGATCTGCCCCATGCCCTTCGGGCCGAGGTAGTCGCCCCACCAGGGCGACGGGTCGTAGGAGTAGGTGAGCGTGAGCAGCTTCGCCCAGGACGCCGCGTCGCCCAGGTGGTCGCGCGCGTACAGCAGCGTCGCGGCGACGACCAGCAGCCAGTACGCGGGCAGCAGCCGCAGCGCCCGCTTCCACAGGTAGCCGCCCGTGCCCGGCCTGGCGCGCAGGCCGAGCGCCGCCGCCGCCCACGGTCGGTACAGCAGCAGGCCCGACAGCGCGAAGAAGACCGGGACGCCGATCTCGCCGCGCGACAGCAGCGACGTCCACGGGCCGAGCTCCCCGATCAGGTAGCCGCCGCTCGCCGCGACGTGGAACAGCAGCACCAGCAGCGCCGCGAGCGCGCGCAGGCCGTCCAGCGCGGGATGGTGGCCGGAGACCTTCGGCAGCCAGCGCTCGGCGTCCGGCGCGGGGCCCGGCGGCGCGGAGCGCGCGAACAGGGGGGCGGTCACGCGCGCAGGGTACCCGAGGGGTCGGCGGGCCGGGCGGGCTCGCGGGCGCCGGCCAGCAGGCCCGCCGCCTCGACGGCCTTGAGCAGCGCCAGGCCCGGCAGCACCCACGGGCGGCGCGCCGCCAGCCGCAGCAGCGCGCGGGACCGGCCGAGCGAGCGGGCGGTGGCGCGGGAGCGGTACACCGGCAGCCAGCGGCCGTAGTAGCGGCGCTTTTGGTACGCGCCGCGCAGCGTCACCCGGCCCTCGTCGTGCCAGACGCGGGCCCGGACGCGGCCGACGCGCGCGCCCGTCGCCGCCGCCCGGTCCGCGAGGTCCCAGTCCTCGAACGCGCTCAGGCCCTCGTCGTAGCCGCCCGTCGCGAGCAGGACGTCCCGGCGGAAGACCCGTGCGGCCTCGACCGCCGGGTCGGCCAGGTAGCTGCGCTTCTCGGCGGCGCGGCACGCCGCGAACACGCCCTCGCCGAACGACAGCTCGGGGATCACCAGCGCGCCGAGTCCCGGATCGGCGTCGAACGCCGCGACGGCCTGCTCGACGACGGCCGGTTCCAACACCATGTCGGAGTCCACGAACGCGACGAACTCGCCTTTTCCGGATCGCCAGCCCCGGTTGCGCTGCGCGCTGCGCTCCGGCCCGGCCGCCACGACCCGGTCGGCGTAGCCGGCGGCGATATCGGGGGTGCCGTCCGCCGAGCCGTTGTCCACGACGATCAACTCGACGGGCACCGTCTGCTCCCGCACCGAGGCCAGGCAGCGGGCGAGCGTGCGGGCGGAGTCGCGGGTCGGCACCACGACCGTGACGCGCGTGGTCGTCGTCAGCTCCCTCACCTCCCGCCGGATCCGTACGGCCGTCGCGTCGCGTGGTGCCTGCAACCACAGGGTCTTGGCGCGTGGCGCGAACGTATGGCGCAATGCGCAAACGCGACGGTCGATGCACCTTAGCGGGACGCGGCGGGCGCGCGGGAGGCGTCCGCCTCCGGCGCCGCGACGCTGCGCGGCAGCGCCGCCGACAGCACCGCCGCCACGGCGAACGCGGCGGCGGCCAGCGCGAGCGCGCGCGGCGCGGACCCGGCCGCGCCCCCCGCTCCGCCCGCAGCCCCGCCCGCGTAGGCGATCCCGGCGGCGGCCACGCCGAGGACGCCGCCGAGCTGGGTGACCGAGTTGAACACCCCCGACGCCGCCCCCGCGCCCCCCGCCGGGACGTCCGCGATCACCGCGTTCGCCAGCACCGGCAGCGCCAGCCCCATCCCGACGCCGCAGACCGCCAGCCACGGGACGAGCCCCGCCGTCGTCGCCGCGCCGCCGGCCGCGACCGCGAGCCCCGCCATCCCGGCGGTCATCACGGCCGTCCCCGCGCCGACGAACCGGCGCGCGCGGCGCGGCCCGAACCGGTGCGTGAGCTGCGCCGTACAGGCGATCCCGGCGGGCCACGCGAGCCCCGTCAGCGCGACGTGCGTCGGCGACCAGCCGAGGCCGAACTGCAGCCGCCACGTCAGCGTGATGAAGCACGCCGAGACACCGGTGAACAGCGCCAGCGCGAGGACCTGCCCGGCGGCGAACGACCGCCGCCGCCACAGCGCGGGCGGCACCAGCGGGTCCGCCGCCCGCCGCTGGTGGACGGCGAACGCCGCGAAAAGCGCGGCCGCCGCCGCGAGCAGCGCGCCGCTCCACCACGGCCAGCCCCGCGCCCGGCCCTCGATCAGCGGGAACGTCGCGCACACCGACGCCGCCCCGGCCAGCGCGACGCCGACCGGGTCCAGCCGGGGCGCGGGCCGCGCGCGCGAGTCGTCCATCCAGCGCGCGGCGGCCGCGAACGCCGCGACGCCGACCGGCAGGTTCACCAGGAACACCAGCCGCCAGCCGCCGTGGTCGGTGAGCAGGCCGCCGAGCAGCGGCCCGCCCGCCTGCGCGACGCCGAGCAGGCCGCCGTACAGGGTGAACGCCCGCGTCCTGTCCCGGCCCGGCGGGAACTGGACGGTGATCGCCGCGAGCGCCTGCGGCACCATCAGCCCGGCGCACGCGCCCTGCGCGGCGCGCGCGGCGATCAGCGTCCCGGCGTCCGGGGCCGCGGCCGCCAGCGCCGACGCGGCGGTGAACCCGGCGACGCCCGCGAGGAACACCCGGCGGCGGCCCGCGACGTCCCCGAGCCGGCCCCCGGTGATCAGCAGCAGCGCGTAGGCGAGCGCGTAGACCGACGCCGCCCACTGCCCGGCGGCGGCGCCCGCGCGCAGGTCCCGCTGCAGGTCGGGCAGCGCGACGTTGACGACCGTCACGTCCACGAGGTCCATGAAGGTCGCCGCCAGGACGGCCGCCAGGGCGAGCCACCGGCGGCCCGGCCGATCGATCACTGAACGCGCCCTAAGGTAGAGAAACCGGTCAGGTAGGGTACTGCGGCAACGCCGGTGACGAACCCGCCGAGCACCTCGCGGTCGCGGCGATTCTGGGGGAGATGGGCAGCATGCGGCGTACGCTGGGCATGATCCTCGTGACGCTCGGGGCGTTCTGCATGACGCTTGCCCCGCTGGTCCGCTTCTACGTCGCCGACAAGGTCGTGGTCGCCCCGCTGAACCAGTACCAGAAGACGGTGCTGGAGGCCCCGAACGCCCAGTACTTCGACCAGGCCGCGTTCAAGACCCGCACGAACGTCACGCTCGTCGCCACCAACATCGTCCGCGGGGACGTCCGCGCCAACAACGGCGACGACCGCATCGCCGTCTGGGATTCCTCCACCGACATCCGCGACAAGGAGCGGGACCAGCAGATCGACCTCCAGGCGTTCCGCGTCGCGTTCAACCGCAAGACGGGCGAGCTGGTCAACTGCTGCGCCGTGCAGGTAGCGGGCGACACCAACGTGAAGATGTCGGGCTACGGAATCCTGTTCCCGATCGCGAACGTCCACAAGCGCGACTACCCGTTCTTCGACATGACGACCCGGCAGATCGTCCCGGTCCGGTACGACGGCACCGAGAAGATCCTCGGCATCAAGACCTACCGGTTCACCCAGCAGGTCCCGCTGACCAAGACCGAGGCGCTGGACGCGAAGATCCCGGCCGACATGCTCGGGATGCAGAAGACCGACCCCGCCCAGAAGGTGGACCGCTACTTCACCGCCGCGATCACTCAGTGGGTCGACCCGCGCACCGGCATCCCGATCAAGACGCGGCAGAACATCCGCAACACGCTGGCGACGCCGGACGGGCGCGGCTCGATGACCGTCGCGCAGGCGGACCTGCTCACCACCCCGGCGTCGCAGAAGGCGCTCGCCGACAAGTCCAACTCGACGGCGTTCAAGATCGGCGCGGCGCAGGGCTGGGGACCGCTGTCCCTGCTGTTCGGAGGGCTGTCGCTGCTGCTGATCGGCACGGCGGTCGGGCTGGCGGGCGGGGCGCGCGGGCCGCAGGAGCCGCCCGCGCCGCGCCGCGCGGACGGCAAGTTCGGCGACCTGCGCACCGCGTCGGGCGCGCCGGAGGACGAGGACCTGGCGGAGCTGCCCCGGGTGTCGGACGGACGGTTCCGCGACGTCAAGGAGGACCCGCCGCCGGTCCGCAGCGCCGACGGGCGGTTCAACACCTGGAATCCGCCATCCTGATACCTGTTCCACACCAGCTTCACTGGCGGGAAGCCAGTAAGTAGAACCTGTTGCAGTTTGTGGGCGAAGCGGCCTACCCTCGGTGCGTGCGGACACGAGTCACCGAACTATTCGGCATCGAGTACCCGATCTTCGCCTTCAGCCACTGCCGCGACGTCGTCGCCGCCGTCAGCCGCGCGGGCGGCCTCGGCGTCCTCGGCGCGCTCTACTTCACCCCCGAGGAACTGGAAGTCGAACTGTCCTGGATCGACGAGCACGTCGGCGGCAGGCCCTACGGGGTGGACGTCGTCATGCCCGCCAAGTACGAGGGCGCGGACCTCGGCGACGCCGAGGAACTGCTGTCCCGCCTCCAGGGCATGATCCCCGCCGAGCACCGGCGGTTCCTGGACGACCTGCTCGCCGAGCACGGCGTCGAGCCGTCCACCGAGACCGCCGGGCGCGCCCTGCTCGGCTGGACCGACCAGACCGCCCGGCCCCAGGTCGAGGTGGCGCTCAAGCACCCGATCGCGCTGCTGGCCAACGCGCTCGGCCCGCCGCCCGCCGACGTCGTCGCGCTCGCCCACGAGCACGGCGTCACGATGGCGGGCCTGGCCTCCAGCGCCCGGCACGCCCGCAAGCAGGTGGACGTCGGCGTGGACGTCATCGTCGCGCAGGGCACCGAGGCGGGCGGCCACACCGGCGAGATCTCCACGATGGTGCTGATCCCCGAGGTCGTGGACGAGGTCGGGTCCGAGGCCGTCGTACTGGCGGCCGGCGGCATCGGCCGGGGCCGCCAGATGGCGGCGGGCCTCGCGCTCGGCGCCGAGGGCGTGTGGACGGGCTCGATCTGGCTCACCGTCGAGGAGGCCGACACCCCCGAGCGCGCGCTGCCCAAGCTGCTCGCGGCGACCTCGCGCGACACCGTCCGGTCCCGCGCGTGGACGGGCAAGCCCGCCCGGTTCCTCAAGACCGCGTGGACCGAGGCGTGGGAGAGCGACAAATCGCCCGGCTACCTGCCGATGCCGATGCAGTTCATGCTGATCGCCGACGCGCTGCCGCGCATCGCGCGCTCCGGCGACGGCGAGTTGGTGACGTTCCCGGTCGGCCAGATCGTCGGCTCGATGAACCGCGTCCGCCCCGCCTCCCAGGTCGTCTACGACCTGATCGGCGAGTACGTGGACGCCGTCGAACGCCTCGGCCGCATCATCGAGGAATGACGTCGGCGCGGGCTCCCGCGCGCCGCCCGGGAGCCCGCCGCGTCGAGTGCCGCGTCAGGTGAGGAAGCCGCCGAGGCTGCGGTTCTGGGAGAGGGCCGTGTCGAAGGCCAGCGGGCACGCCAGGACGAGCGTCTTGAACGGCTCGGGGAGCTGGTAGTGCTGCTGGAGGACGTACCGGTCCGAACCGGTGAACATCTGGCCGAGCAGGTCGCCGAAGTCGCGGGACGCGCGCTTGAACAGCGCCGCGTCGTTCTCCTGCATGTCCTTGATCCGGCCGCTGTAGAGCTCGTAGTACCCGAGCTGGCGCTCGTGCGCGTCCAGGATCTCCCAGCCGCGCATCGCGCGCTTGCGCAGGTAGCCGACGAGCTGGTTCTGGGGGCCGAGGATGTGCATCTTCGGCGTGCCCATCATCCCGTACGGCTTGTAGAACTGGAAGTACGGGGCGCCGTCCGGCCGCATGATCATCAGGCGGCGCTCGGCGCGGGTCTGCGTGCCCTGGTTCAGCGCGCGGAAGACCTTGCGCGCTCCACCGACGCCGTGCTCGCGGACGTACGCGGCGGGCTGGCCCTGCGGCGTCCAGATCGTGTAGTTCGCCTCGACGGAGAAGAACTGCTGCGGCTGGTCGTAGACGAGCAGCGGCGATCCGTAGAGGTCCCCGCCGGCGGGCTGCGGCTGGGGCTGGTGCTGCGGGGGTGGCGCGGGCGGGTAGCCCTGCTGCGGCGGATATCCCTGCTGCTGGGGCGGTGGCGGCGGCGGAGGGTAGCCCTGCTGGGGCGGGTACCCCTGCTGCGGCGGGTAGCCCGGTTGCGGGTAAGGCTGCTGCGGCGGGTAGCCCGGCGGCGGCGGGGGGTATCCCGGTCCCGGCGGGGGACCGCCGTAACCGGGGCCGCCGGGCGGGACGGGGGGATAGCTCATGGGGCTCCTCAATCCGGCTCCGCGTGAACTCTAGCGCCGCGCCCCGCCCGGAGCATCGTGGAACGTCCTGAACTGTCCGGGGTCAGCCGCGGCGCGCCAGGACGGCCCGCCGCGTCTCCTCCTCGATGAGGTCCGCGTTGATCGCCGCCGCCGCGCGGACCCCGCCGGCCGCCGCCGCGATCACCTGGTCCATAGGGTTCGTGACGTTGCCCGCCGCCCAGACGCCCGGCACCGCCGTCGCGCCCGTCGCGTCGGTCGGCAGGTGGGTGCCGACCGGCTGCCCGGCCCACTCCAGCTCGCTCGTGGTCAGGCCGAGCGAGTCCACGAACGCGGCGCGGGCGGCCAGGCGCGCGCCCGCGACGACCGCGCGGACCTGGACGGCCGTCCCGTCCGCGAGTCGTACCGCGACACCGCCGGGCGCGTCCTCGACGGCCGCTACCTTGCCGCGCACGACGGTGACGTCTCGCGCCGTGAGGCGTTCCAGGTCGTCGCCGCCCGGCTCCGCATCGGGCAGGACGAGCGTCACGCGGTCGGTCCATTGCCGCCACAGCAGCGCCTGGTGGACGGCGGTTGCGAGCGCACCCGTCGCCAGGACCGCGACGGGCTCGTCGCGGACCTCCCAGCCGTGGCAGTACGGGCAGTGCAGGACGTGCTCGCCCCAGCGCTCGGCGAGGCCGGGGATGGACGGCAGTTCGTCGACCAGGCCGGTCGTGACGAGCAGCCGCCGGGCGTGATGGATCGTTCCATCTCGTAGCTCGACGGCGAACCCGCCGCCCTCCGCGTCCTCCCGCCGGGTCGCCGCGACGACCTCCCCGGTCGCGACCTCGCCGCCGTACCGGGCGACTTCGGCGCGGCCCGCCGCGAGCAGTTCCGCCGGGGGCACGCCCTCCCGGCTCAGGAACACGTGGACGCCCTCGGCGGGCGCGTTGCGCGGCTCGCCCGCGTCCACGACCAGCACGGACCGCCGCGCCCTGCCGAGCGCTACCGCCCCGCTCAGACCGGCCGCCCCGCCGCCGATCACCACTACGTCGTACATACGATCACCTCCGTCGAGAGGGTCGGTCATGCCGGGCGTCCATGACAAATCCCGTTGCCGGAGTGGCAAAGTGGTGAGCATGAACGACGAGATGGACGGTGTCCTGTCCTCGGTCGGGCCGAGGCTGCGCGCCCTGCGCCGCGAGCGCGGCTCGACCCTGGCCGAACTGTCCGCCGCGACCGGGATCTCGGTCAGCACGCTCTCCCGGCTGGAGTCGGGCGGGCGGCGGCCGACGCTGGAACTGCTGCTGCCGCTGGCGCGCGTCCACCGCGTCCCGCTGGACGAGCTGGTCGGCGCGCCCCCGACCGGCGACCCCCGCGTCCACGCACGGCCCTTCATCCGGCACGGCACGACGTACGTGCCGCTCACCCGCGACCTCGGCCACGGCCTGCGCGCGTTCAAGCAGGTCATGGACGGGACGCGGACCCTCGGCCCGGAAGACCAGCGCTCCCACGAGGGTTACGAGTGGTTGTACGTGCTGTCGGGCCGGCTGCGGCTGTTCCTCGGCGACAACGACCTGGTCCTGACGCCGGGGGAGGCCGCCGAGTTCGACACGCGCGTCCCGCACGCGTTCACCAGCGCGGACGGAAAACCCGTCGAGTGCCTGACGATCTTCGGCGCCCAAGGCGAACGCATCCACACCCGCGCCCGACCAGCACGTAAGAACTAACGGCCAGGACGTAAGAACTAGACGTGCCCACACCCAGCCGCGCCCCGCGCCAGACCAAGACGCGCCGCATCGTAGTGGTCCAACGGTGCCCGCACACCGTGCCGCAGGCGCCCAGCGGTACGCGCAGGCCGTGCCGCAGGCGGTCAGCGGGGCGGGCGCACTACGCCGCAGGTGGCCAGCGGGGCGCAGGTTGCGCTGCGGGCGCCCGGTAGGGCGGCGCGTACATGCCGTAGGCGGCCACCGATGCCCGCAGGCCGGGCCTGGAGCTGCCCGCAGGGCGCGCAGGCCCGCGCCACGGACGGCCAGTCGGGCGGCCACGCCGTATCGCAGGCGGCCAGCCATCCCCGCAGGTCGTGCCACGGGCGACCAGTGGGGCGGCCAAGTCGTGCCCAGGTGGCCGGGATTCCCGCAGGCCGTGTTAAGGCTGCCCGCAATGCCAATGCCACGGACGGCCAGCGGGGCGCGCAGGCCATGCGTTGGGCTGCCAGCCGCCCGCAGGCCGTGCCGTGGTCGGCTAGTGGGGGGCGCGGACGCCGGTCCGCGGTGGACAGCGGGGCGCCCCCGCCGACCGTGCCCGGGGGAGGCCAGCGGTTCGCGCAGACGTTGCCGTGGGCGGCCTGCGCGGAGGACTGTTGCTCGCCTCGTGAGGCCGACCGGTCGGTTGTCGTCAGAAGCGGGTCAGCCAGGACAGGAGACGGCTCACCGCGTAGTAGACGGCGGCGGCGATGCCCCAGTTGATGTAGAGCTGCTGGTCGGCGTCGCGGCGGGTGAAGATGTCGTGGAACGGGGTCGCGAGCCAGCGTCCGGCGTCGAGCGTATGGTCCACGAGGACGTTCGCGGGGTTCGCGTCCGCCCAGGTCAGCAGCATCCCGAGCAGCAGAATCAGCGCGGCGGCCCAACCGGCGGCCGAGATGGCGAGGCTCAGCGGATTCGAGCCGCCGCGCCGTCGCCAGCGCCGCCGGGGCCGCTCGACGACGACCGGCCGGTCGGTTCCGGCGGGCGGCGCGGCGGGCGGCGCGGCAGGTGGGGCGGCGGGCGGTGCGGAGCGGGCGTGCGCGCCGCGCTGCCACGGGCGGCGGCTCGCCACGCGGGTGTCACCGGAACGGGCGTCGCCGGGAACGGTGTCGTCGCGCGGGGCGGACGGGTCGGCGTCGGGGGTCGCGGCCTCACCGTCGCGGCGAGGCCAGAGATGCACGGCCACGGAGGATCACTTCCTGTCGTGTCGATCCAGGTCGTCCGAGTCGCCTCCGGTATGCCGCGAGAGAGCGGGACCAAACACCCTCAACCGGACGGCGGCCGTGCCTCCTCCGTCCGGCACTCGCTCCCCGCGCAGGTCCGCAGGCGTTCCGCCCACGCCGCCAGCCGCCGCACCACGGCCGGATCGTCGGCCGCGAGGTTGCGGAGCTGATATGGGTCCGTTTCGAGGTCGTACAGCTCGCGCTCGCCTGTCACGTAACCCAGATACAGGTACCGGTCGGTGCGGACGCCGGTGAAAACCGGCAGGTAAACGTGGTCGCGCGTCTTCGGCGTGTACGGATCGGGCGGCTCGCCGGAGCCGTCGTAGCGGGCGGCTGGCCGGGTGTTGCGCGCTGTTCCGTGCTCCAGCAGGAACGCCGCGCGCCAGTCGGCAGGACGGCGGCCGGTGGTGAGGGGCCGCCGCAGCGAGCGCCCGTCCACCAGCGGCGGCCGCCGAGCCCCGGCGAAATCCAGAAGCGTCGGCGCGATGTCGGTGTTGCCCGCCAACGCGGCCACGGTACGACCCGCCGGAATGCCCGGCCCCCGGACGAGGAACGGAACGCGGATGTCGGTCTCGTAGCCGGTGTTCTTGCCCGGCGGCATCCGGTAGTCGCCGATGTGGAAACCGTTGTCGGACGTCACGATGATGTAGGTGTCGTCGAGGCGGCCCGCCGCGCGCAGCGCGGTGACGAGCGAGTCCACGAGGTCGTCGATCGAGCGGGTGGCCTGCGCGCGCCGCCGGTACAGCGCGTCCCACTTCCGCTCTTCTTTCTTCGTGACGGGCGGGAGCCGCCGCAGCTCGGTCGGTTTTCCCTCGGTGGACGCGTCGTACGCGGGTGTACGCGGTGCCTTCAAGCCCGGGTACAGCTTCGCGTGGCGCGGCGCGGGGATCGACGGGGGATGCGGCGTCACGGGCGCGATGTAAGCGAAGAACGGTCGGTCGTCATCGGCGGTGACGAACCGTTTCGCCTCCCCGGCGAGCACGTCGGTCAGGTACGTGGCGGGCGACGGCGACCGGTGGACGAGCTTCCCGTCCACGTTCAGCGTGTAGTCGAAACCTTGGAACGGGTGCCCTGCCACCGGGCTCACCCATGTGTCCCAGCCGGGTGGGATGTAGGTGCGCGGCATCCCGGGAACCTGGTCGGGATAGCCGTTGAGGTACTTGCCGAACAGCCCGTTGCGGTACCCGTCCGCCGCGAGCCATGTGGCGAGGATCTGCTTCTCCTCACCGCGTCGGTAGAACTCTTGGAAACCGCCGTTCGGCGGGTTGTTGCTCCACACGCTGGTGTTGTGCGCGTACTGGCCGCGCAGCGTCGTCGCGCGCGACGGGCAGCACCACGACAGGTTGACGTAGTAGCGACTCAGCGTCACGCCCTGGTCGGCCACGTCCCGCGTCGTCTTCGGCAGGTACGGCAGCAGCGCGTCGTCGAGGTCGTCGGCGAGGACGAACACGAAGTTCGGGCGTTTCGGCGGCGGTCCGACCCGCCCCGTCCCGCTGACGCACCCGGCCGCGAGCAGGAGGACGGCGACGAGCGCCGCCGCGCGCCTCACCGCCGCATCCGCAACGTCCGGCGCGCCCGCGCGGGGGCCGGGTCCTCCGGCGCGGGCGGCGCGAACCGCTCGCGGTCCGCGACGGCCAGCAGCGCCGCGGCGGCGGCCTGTGCGATCTGCTCGTGCGTCACGGTCGCGTGCAGGTCGCGGTCCGGCCGGAACCGCAGCTCGTCGATGTGCCCGATGATCTGCGCGCCCGTGCCGCACAGGTCCGCGATGTCCTCTTCCGTCCACGACTCGACCAGCGGCCACGCCGCCTCCGGCACGCCGGGGCGCGGCCCGGGGACCGTTCCGCGCAGCACGATCGCCTCCCGGACGGCCCGCGCCTCGTAGGTGTCCCAGCCCGCCGCCGCGAACGCCTCGTTCAGCCGGACCATGACCTGCGCCTGCGGCAGCGTGAGGCTTTCATGCGTGCGCAACGCGAGGACGTCGTCCGGCACGCAGACGTTCGGTGCGCCGATCGCCGTCCGGAACCGCTCCCACAGCAGATCGCGCGGAGTGCCGGGGTTGACGACGACCGTCACCCGCTCCGGCCCGACCGCCGCCGCCCAGCGCCGGGCGAGCCGGCCGAGCGCGAACGACCGCCACAGATGCAGGTCCCGCTCTTCCTCGACGGCCCGCTCACCCCGCTCGCGCTGCCGGGCGAGGGCCGCGAAGAACGCGCCGAGCGAACTGACCCGCCCGTTGCGGACGTGCTGCTGCCACAGCGACGGCAGCGACCGGCCCAGCGGCCGGGCCGTCACGACGACGCTCGGCGCGGCACCGTCCAGCGCCGCGAGCAGCCGGTCGATCGCGTCCCGCCGGATCACCGACAGCGCCTCCGCGGAGATCAGCGCGGTGCCCGGCCAGTCCTGGACCTTCGCCGCGAGCGCGTCCCACTTCGGCCGCTCCTCGGCGGCGCGTTCCTCCGACACCCACGGGAACTCCGTACCGAGCAGGCCGTAGGTGGCGCGCTCGTGGTTCTCGATCGTGTCCGGCACCGCCTCCCGCAGGGACGGGGGGAAGAGGACCCCCGCGTCGGCGAGGCCGTCCGCGCAGTGGCCGAGGACGCGCTGAAGGTACGTCGTCCCCGACTTCTGCTGGCCGATGTGCAGGATGACGTTCGCGGACACGCACCGTCCTCCGGGTCGGGGGCCGCCTCGCCCGGCCCGTGAACCCGCACGTTAACGACGCGGCGACCGACTGTGGGGCCGCCCGCGACGTTGTTCGGCGAACATTGCCCGCCTGTTCCCCTGCACGTCAGCGGAACCTCAGCGCCCCCTGAGGGACGCACGCCGGAACCGGCGTGCGAAGCCACCCGTAAGCGATGCGTGCCAGGGACCGTCGGAGGGGCGTCGCGCGCGGAAGCCGCGTGCGATGCGTACCGCCGGTCGGAGGACCACCCCGCCGTCCGGAACGGCCGGGCGCTGGCCATCAGGAGCATCCCTGGCCCGGCCGTGTACGGCTGGTCGTCACTTGCGTCTACCGGCGCCGCCCTTGGGCCGCTTCCCCGGCCGGCGATCGTCGGGTTTGCCGTTCGCGGACGGGCCGGGGCGCGGAGACGGGATGGGGAACCGCGCCCCGTTCATGGTCAGCACCGTGGTGTTGTAGTGCGGCCGCCAGGACGTCCCCATCAACGGCCCGAGACTCTGCGAACCGGGTTTCACCGGATCGGCGCCCGCGCGGCGAGGCGGGCTGACGGGGCGGTCGTCCTCCGGCCGAGGGTCTTCCCCGGTCGACCGGAAGACGACCGGCGCGCTGTCCCCGCCCTGTTTGAAGTGCTTCACGAGCCTGATGACGTGGTCCTTCGCGTACTGGACGCTGCGCAGCACCCGCCCGTGCCGGTTGACCTCCCTGATCTCCATCGTGTCGCCTTCGGTGACGACCTCGACGCGCCGTCCGATCCGGTCGGCGGAGATGACGCACGTCTCCGTGCGCCCCTTGTCGCCGATGGCGAGAATCTCGATCTTGTCTCCAAGCATGTGCCGTATGCCCTTCCTCGGTCGCCGGCTGGGAACCCGAGTAGAACCCTCGGCGGCAGACGAATGCACGCGGCGGTGAAAGCTGTGGATAACTCGACCCGCGTCGCTGAGGAATCGCAGGTCAGGCAGGGGATCGGGTGGCCACGGCTCGAAGGGTGCGTCCTACGCCACGGCCGGAGTCGGTGTGGCGGCTGCGATGAGCTGGCGGGCGGTGGCATAAGCACGGTCCACCGCGTCGTCGACCGTCCCGAGGGCGAACGTCGAGATCGCACCCTCGTAGACGAGTAGTAGCTGGTCGGTGAGCAGTTCCGGGTCGGCCGCGTCCGTCGCACGGGCGAGGTCGAGCACCGTCCGGCGCAGACCGCGCTTGTAGGACGTGACCAGGGCACGCGCCGGATGCTCGGCGTCGGCCAGCTCGGCCATCGCGTTGACGAACGAGCAGCCGCGGAACCGCGACAGCGACCGCGCCCAGGTGCGCAGCGCGGCGAAGACGGCGAGCAGCCGGGCGTCCGGGTCGTCCCCGGCGTCCTGGACCGTCTGGTCGAGCAGTGCCTGCCAACGGGTCTCGCGGCCGCCGAGGTAGGCCAAAATCAGGCCCTCCTTGCCGCCGAAGTGCTTGTAGAAGGTCATCCGGGCGACGCCCGCCTCCTCGATGACGGCGTCCACGCCGGTGGCGTTGATGCCGTTGCCGTAGAAGAGGCGGTCGGCGGCGTCGAGGATGCGGTCGCGGGCGGGGAGCTTGGCGGAATCCATGCCCCAACTATACAGAACGTTCTATCTTCTGTATAGACCGTTTCGTCTACTCGCCGCGGAAGACCGGCGGGCGCTTCTCCTTGAAGGCCAGCGAGCCCTCCTTGGCGTCCGCCGAGCCGATGACGGGCCAGCCCAACTCGTCGGAGACCTTCAGCGCCTCCTCCTCCGGCAGGTGCTCGGTCTCCCGGTAGGTGCGCAGGATCGCCTGGACGGCGAGCGGGCCGCAGGCCGCCACCTGGTCCGCGAGCGCCCGCGCCGCCGCCAGCGCCGTGCCGTCCGGGACGACCTGGTTGACCAGGCCCATCGCCAGCGCCTCGGCCGGGGTGACGGACCGCGCGGTGAGCAGCAGGTCCATCGCGTTCGCGTAGCCGATCTGGCGCGGCAGGCGGATCGCGCAGCCGCCCATCGGGAACAGCCCGCGCTTGGCCTCGTACAGTCCGAGCGTCGCGCCTTCCGCGACGACCCGCAGGTCGGTGCCGACCAGGAGTTCGGTCCCGCCCGCCACCGCGTAGCCCTCGATCGCGGCGATGAGCGGCTTGGTCGGACGGCCGTCGCGCAGCAGCCCCTTCCAGTGGAAGTCGGGGATGCGCTTCATGCGCTCGCGGACCTCCGGGTCGGTCGGCGGCGTCCCCATCGCCTTGAGGTCCGCGCCCGCGCAGAACTGGCCGTCCGCGCCGGTGAGGATGCCGACGCGCACCTCGGGCGTCGCGGAGATGTACTCCCAGGCGCTCGCGAGGCCGACGAGCATCGCGGAGCTGAGCGCGTTGCGCGCCGCCGGCCGGTTCATCGTGACGATGACGACCGCGCCGTCGCGCTCGACCGTGCAGTGCTCGGTGCCGATCGGCAGCCGTTCCGTCATGGGTCCCTCCCGGTCGTGGAAACAGGAACGGATTCTACTGACGAGCATGCCCAGTCAACAGCCCTTGCCCTATAAAACGAGAACGTGATCTACTTTGGCCTCGGAGCACCCGGATGTGATCGTGATCACCGAGAGGGGACCGATGGGTTCATTGGGCTTCTGGCGGCTCGCGCAGGCCGATCCGGCCTGGGTCGCGGCCGTCGATCCGGACGGAACCGAGTACCCGGCGGGCGACCTGCTCGCGCGCTCCCGCCGCCTCGTCCACGGGCTGCGCGGCCTCGGGCTGGAGAAGGGCGACAGCGTCTGCGGGCTCGTGCCGAACGGGGTGGACGGGCTCGTCCTCTACCTCGCGGCGCTGGAGGCCGGCTGGTACTACACGCCGATCAACTGGCACCTCGCCCCGCCCGAGATCGGCTACGTCCTGGCCGACAGCGGGGCCAAGGCGTTCCTCGCGCACGAGCGCTACGCCGACGCGGCCGCGGCCGCCGCCGACGAGGCGGACCTGGAACCGCACCGCCGCTTCGCGTTCGGCGAGATCGACGGCTTCCGCCCCGCCGCCGAGCTGGAGGCAGGGCGGCCGGAGACCGCCCCGGCGGACCGGAGCAACGGCGCGACGATGCACTACACGTCCGGGACGACCGGGCGGCCCAAGGGCGTCCGGCGGCGGCTCGCCGGGATCGACCCCGACGACAACGCCGAGATGCTGTCGTTCCTGCTGTCGCTCTTCGGAATCAAGCCCGGCCGCCCCGCGGGGCAGCCGCCGCAGGCGCACCTGATCACGTCGCCGAACTACCACACCGCCGTCACCCAGTTCGGCGGGACGGCGCTGCACATGGGCCACACGCTCGTTTATGTGGACCGCTGGGACGCCGAGGAAACCCTGGCGCTCATCGAGCGGCACCGCGTCACGAACACGCACATGGTTCCGACGCACTTCAAGCGGCTGCTGGGGCTGCCGGAGGACGTCCGGAACCGCTACGACGTCTCGTCCATGACGCAGGCGATCCACGCCGCCGCGCCCTGCCCCGTCCCGATCAAGCAGGCGATGCTCGACTGGTGGGGCGACTGCATCTGGGAGTACTACGCGGCCACCGAGGGCGGCGGGACGATCGCCTCGCCCGCCGACTGGCGCGCGCATCCCGGCACGGTCGGCAAGGCGTGGCCGATCAGCGAGCTGCTGCTGGTGGACGACGACGGCAACCCGGTGCCCACCGGCGAGAACGGCACCATCTACATGAAGATGGCGTCCGGTGAGTTCGAGTACAAAGGCGACCGGGAGAAGACCGAGAAGAACCGGCTGAAGGACTTCTTCACCGTCGGGGACGTCGGCTACCTCACCGCGGACGGCTTCCTGTTCCTGTCCGACCGCAAGTCCGACATGATCATCTCCGGCGGCGCGAACATTTATCCCGCCGAGATCGAGAACGAGATCACGCTGCACCCCAAGGTCGCGGACGTCGCCGTGTTCGGCATCCCCGACGAGGAGTGGGGCGAGCAGATCAAGGCCGTCGTGGAGCCCGCCGAGGGCGTCGAGCCCGGGCCGGAGCTGGAAGCCGAGATCCTCGCCGCGCTGGACGGCCGGCTCGCCCGGATGAAGTGGCCGAAGTCCATCGACTTCATCGAGACGATGCCGCGCGAGCCCAACGGCAAGCTGCTCAAACGCAAGCTGCGCGACCCGT
Source organism: Actinomadura atramentaria DSM 43919 (assembly GCF_000381885.1). Taxonomy (GTDB): domain Bacteria; phylum Actinomycetota; class Actinomycetes; order Streptosporangiales; family Streptosporangiaceae; genus Spirillospora; species Spirillospora atramentaria. Next base: position 131,049 of record NZ_KB907209.1, read on the forward strand.
ACTGGAAGGACCGGGACCGTGCGATCTGACGTGAACCACGTGCTGGAGTTCCCCGGCGGCTACACGCGGTCGGTCGGCCCGGTGATCGGGCGGTTCCTGAGCGAGCTGCGCGACGGGCGGCTGGTCGGTGTCCGGACGGCGGGCGGGCGCGTGCTCGTCCCGCCCGCCGAGTACGACCCCGACACCGGGGAGGACGTCACCGACGAGTTCGTCCCGGTCGGCCCGGCCGGGACGGTGACGACCTGGTCCTGGGTGGCCGACCCGCGCCCGACGCACCCGCTGGACCGGCCGTTCGCGTGGGCGCTGATCCGCCTCGACGGCGCGGACACCGCGCTGCTGCACGTCCTGGACGTCGGGGACCACGCCGAACCGCCGCGATTCCTCAAGACCGGCATGCGGGTCCGCGCGAAGTTCCGCGACGACCGCGTCGGCGGCATCCGCGACATCGAGTGCTTCCGTCCCGAGGTCACCTCGATCACCGACCCGTCGCGGCTCGAATACCGGCTCCAGGGCGGCCGCGCGCTCGACCGGTTCCTCTCCGGGATCGCCGAGGGGCGCATTATCGGGCACCGCTGCGACGTCTGCGGCCAGGTGATCGTCCCGATGAAGGGGCTGTGCCCGCGCGACGGCGTTCCGACGAGCGAAGAGGTCGAGCTGCCGCACACCGGGACGGTCACGACCTTCGCCGTGAACAATCTGCCCGACCCCCGCGCTCCCGAGGTTCCGTTCGTGTCCGCGTACGTACTGCTGGACGGCGCGGGTCTGACGATGCTCGCGCTCGTCGCCGGGCTCCCGGCCGACCAGGTGCGGATGGGGATGCGCGTCAGGGCCGCGTGGCGGCCGCGCGAGGAGTGGACGAAGTCCATGTCGAACATCAAGTGGTTCGAGCCGATCGACGAGCCCGACGTCCCCTTCGACGAGATCAAGGACTACCTGTGAGCGCCGTCAACGTCGCCGTCGTCGCGTTCGTGCAGACCCGGCACAGCGGCGAGGACACCGGTCTGTCGGAGACCGAACTACTCGCCCCGGTCATCACCGAAATCAAGGAGCGCACCGGGCTCCGCCGGTTCGGCTTCACGTGTTCGGGCTCCAACGACTACCTGGCCGGCGCGCCGTTCTCCTTCGTGGCGGCGCTGGACGCGGTCGGCGCGTGGCCGCCGATCTCCGAGAGCCACGTGGAGATGGACGCCGCGTGGGCGCTCTACGAGGCGTGGGTCAAGCTGCTGCACGGCGAGGTGGACACCGCGCTGGTGTACGGATTCGGCAAGACCTCGCAGACCGACTACGCCCAGGTCGCCACCCGCCAGCTCGACCCGTACTACCTCGCGCCGCTCGGTCTGGACGCCGACTCGCTCGCCGCGCTCCAGGCGCGCGCCCACCTGGAGGCGGTCGGCAAAGGCGAGGACGCGTTGCGAGCCGTCGCGGCGAGGGCGCGAGCGGCGGGCCGCACCAACCCGCACGCGCTCGATCTCCCCGATCCGGCCGACGATCCCTACGCGGTCGCACCGCTGCGCGGGTACGACCTGCCGCCCGTGACGGACGGTGCGGCCGCGATCGTCCTGGCGTCCGGCGACAAGGCCCGCGAGCTGTGCGAACGGCCCGCGTGGATCACCGGCATCGACCACCGCGCCGAACCGCACTCGCCGGGCGCGCGCGACCTAGCCCGGTCGGAGTCCGCGCGCATTGCGGGGGAGAAAGCGGGCGCGGGCGGCGTCGAGGTCGCCGAACTCCACGCCCGGTACACCCACGAGGAACTGATCCTGCGGGAGGCGCTCGGGCTCGGCGACGAGGTGAGCGTCAACCCGTCCGGCGGGCCGCTGGCCGCCGACCCCGTCATGGCGACCGGCCTGATCCGCATCGGGGAGGCCGCCGCGCGCGTCCACGACGGCACCGCGACCCGGGCGCTCGGGCACGCCGCGTCCGGACCGTGCCTCCAGCAGAACCTCGTCTGCGTGCTCTCGGGAGAAGATCATGGCTGAACCGTGCGCGATCATCGGCGTCGGGCAGACGGCGTACCGGACGCGGCGGCCGGACGCGTCGATGGCCGGACTGCTGCGCGAGGCCGCCCGCCGCGCCCTCGACGACGCCGGGCTGACCTGGAAGGACATCGACGCCGTCGTCATCGGCAAGGCCCCCGACCTGTTCGAGGGCGTCACGATGCCCGAGGCGTACCTCGCGGACGCGCTCGGCGCGGCCGGGAAACCGATCATGCGCGTCCACACGGCGGGATCGGTCGGCGGCTCGACGGCGATCGTCGCGGCGGGCCTGGTGCAGAGCGGCGTCCACGACCGGGTGCTGACGGTCGCCTGGGAGAAGCAGTCGGAGTCGAACGCGACCTGGGCGCTGACCGTGAACACGCCGTTCACGACGTCGCTCGTCGTCGGCGCTGGCGGTTACTTCGCTCCGCACATCCGCGCGTACATGCGCCGGTCCGGCGCGCCCGACCACATCGGAACGCTCGTCGCGGTCAAGGACCGCGAGAACGCGCTGAAGAACCAGTACGCGCACCTGAAGATCCCGGGCATCTCACGCGAGATGGTCGAGTCCACGCCGATGCTGTGGGAGCCGATCCGCTACCTGGAGACCTGCCCGTCGTCGGACGGGGCGTGCGCGATGGTCCTCGCGTCGTCGGACGCGGCGCGGAGCGCCCCGAACCCGCCCGCGTGGGTCCACGGCACCGCGATGCGCTCCGAGCCGATCTTCTTCGCGGGCCGCGACACGGTGAACCCGCGCGGCGGCATCGACTGCGCCGCCGACGTGTACCGGCAGGCGGGGATCACCGACCCGCGCGCCGAACTCGACTGCGCCGAGGTGTACGTCCCGTTCTCCTGGTACGAGCCGATGTGGCTGGAGAACCTCGGCTTCTGCGGCGAGGGCGAGGGCTGGAAGCTCACCGAGTCCGGCGCGACCGCGCTGGACGGCGACATCCCGTGGAACCCGTCGGGCGGCGTCCTGTCGTCCAACCCGATCGGCGCGTCCGGGATGATCCGGTTCGCCGAGGCGGCGCTCCAGGTGCGCGGCATGGCCGGCGAGCACCAGGTGGACGGGGCACGGCGCGCGCTCGGCCACGCCTACGGCGGCGGCGCGCAGTTCTTCGCGATGTGGATCGTCGGCAGCGACCGGCCCTGACCCGCGGGAGGAACCGCGATGGAGTTCCACCACGCCGACCTGTTCGAGGGGATCGCCGACGCGATCGGCGACCGCGTCGCCCTGGTGTGCGGCGAGGCGCGCCTGACCTACGCCGAGCTCGACGCGTACGCCAACCGGCTCGCGCACCACCTCGCCGGAGCCGGGATCGGCCCGGGGCGGCACGTGGCGATCCAGCTCCGCAACGGCGTCGAGTACGCCGCCGCGCTGCTCGCCGCGCTGAAGATCCGCGCCGTGCCGATCAACGTCAACTACCGGTACGTCGAGGACGAGTTGCGGTACCTGCTGCGCGACTCCGACGCCGTCGCGCTGATCTACGACACCGACTTCGACGCGCGCGTCGCGGCGGTCGTCCCCGACCTGCCGCTGCTCACGCACCTGCTGGCCGTGGGCGGGGCGTCGGCGGTGCCCGGCGCGGTCCCGTTCGCGGAGGCGGTCGCGGCGGAATCGCCCGCGCGGAATTTCCCGCCCCGGTCGGGCCGCGACACCTACGTCATCTACACCGGCGGGACGACCGGAATGCCCAAGGGCGTCCTGTGGGACGTCGAGGACCTGCTGTTCGCGTTCTGGAACCCCACGTTCCCGCGCCCGCGGACGCCCGCCGACGTGGTCGAACTGGCCCGCGCGACCGCGCCTATCACGATGATGCCGATCGCGCCGCTCATGCACGGCGCGGCGCAGATGGCGACGTACATCGCCTGGTGGATGGGCGCGACCGTCGTCTACACGCCCCGCTTCGACGCCGCCGAGGTCTGGCGGACGATCGAGCGGGAGAAGGTCAACTCGCTGACCGTCACCGGCGACGCGATGGCGATCCCGATGGCGGACGAGCTGGAGCGCGGCTCCTACGACACCTCGTCGCTGTTCGCGTTCGTCTCCACCGGGGCGATCCTCAGCGGGACGGTCCGCGACCGGCTCGGCACGCTCCTGCCGGGCGCGATCGTGCTGGACCGGTTCGGCTCGACCGAGTCCGGCTCCACCGCAGAGGCCGTCGCCGGGTCGTCGCCGGAGAAGGGGCTACGGTTCGCGCCGGACGTCGAGGGCGTCACCGTCCTGGACGACGCGCTGGAACCCGTCAAACCCGGCTCCGGCGCCATCGGTCAGGTGGCGCGCAGCGGGTACATCGCGCGCGGCTACTACAACGACCCGGAGAAGACCGCCCGGACGTTCCCCGAGACCGGGGGCCGCCGCTGGCTGCTGACCGGCGACATCGCGACGGTCGAGGCGGACGGCTCGATCGCCGTCTTCGGCCGGGGCTCGCAGGCGATCAACACCGGAGGGGAGAAGGTCTTCCCGGAGGAGGTCGAGGCGGTCCTGAAAGGTCATCCCGCCGTGTACGACGCGGTGGTCACCGGCGTGCCGGACGAGCGGTGGGGGTCGCGGGTCGCGGCCGTCGTGCAGCCGTCCGGCGACGCGCCGGAGCCCGCCGAGCTGGACGCGCACTGCCGCGCGCGGCTGTCGGGCTACAAGGTGCCGCGCGCGTACGCGTTCGTTGACGAGATGCGCCGGTCACCCGCGGGCAAAGCCGACTACCGGTGGGCGCGGCAGGTCGCGGAGGACGCCGGAAGTCACCAGGTCTGAGCGGCGACCGCGACGGAGAGTTCCGCCGAGGCGTCGGCGGCCGGCTCGCCGGATTCGGCGGGCTCGTCGGGCAGCCGCCACTGCACCTCGTAGGTGACGGTGTGCTCGGCCCCGTCGCCGCGCGCCGTCCAGCGGCCGACGCCGCGGCCTTCGCGGGCGCGGGCGGCCAGGTCGGCGAGGGTGCCGGTGAAGACGGGGCAGGGCAGCCGGCCGCCGCGGCGCTCGAAGACGCCGATGCGGAGCCGGCGCGCGCGGGCCGAGGCGGCGACGGCGTCGGCGAACAGCGACACCGTGGCGTCGGCGGCGTCCCGGTAGCGGACGGTCAGCGCGGTGATCCCGCGCTCGCCGGGGGCGAGGCGGCCGAGGCGGAGGCGGGCGGTGCGGGTCGCGCCGCCGGTGAGGTCGATCGTCGCGGCCGACACGGCGGGGGTGGTCATGCAGCTCCAGCGAGGTTTGGCTTCAGGGCCCCGGTGTCCTTGTGGGAACCGGGGCCGGGGGAGAGGACCGTTGTTTAGCGGTCCTAACCATTTCATGGTATCGGGCGTCCGGTAGTGCCTCGGCCGTCCTGGTCGCGGCCCGGCCCGGACGGCTACGCTGCGGGACCGGGCGCGACGCGACGGCGGGAGGTGCCTTGACCGCATCCGGGGACCTGCACACCGAGCTGCGGCGCGCCGCGATGCTCGCGGTGCAGCTCCAGCAGGCCGTCGCCGCGCGGGCGGGGCTGACGGTCACGGACGCGCAGTGCGCCGTCCTGCTCGACCTCGACGGCCCGAAGACGCCCGGCGAGCTTGCCCGCGCCGTGGGCGTGTCCACCGGCGGCGCGATCACGACGGTGATCGACCGGCTGGAGGACGCGGGACTCGCGCGCCGCACGCCCGACCCGGGCGACCGCCGGCGCGTCCGCGTCGAGCCGGTGCCCGGCGCGCTCGCCCGCCTCGCGGGCTTCGCCGCGCCCGCGCACCGGGCCGTCGCGGCGGCCACGCCGCCCGACCTCGCCGCCGCCCTGCTCGGTTGGGCGCGCGATCTGAACGCCGCGCTGCCCGCCGCGATTGACGAGATCCGCGCGGGGCGCGGCGACGCCTGACGCCCGGCAGCGCCCGGTGCAGGGCCGTGAGGCCCGCCGCATTCGCGGTCCTTCGCTCCGTACCGGCTCCTTCACGCTGACGCTGCGGCCGGACGTGCGCGCGAGGCTCGGGAACGTCCGTGGATCGACCGCGAACCGGTGACGTCCGCCGCGCCCTGACCCGCCCGGCGAACGTGCGCGCCCGATGGGGCACGGGTGGGTTCGGGCGGATATGGAACGTTCCATCATGTATTTCGGCGCGTCGACCGGCGACTCGGCATCCGATAACGGCCTGGCGGTATTAATTCGGCGCGCATACCGGTGGCCGGCATGGCCCGATAATGATCTGACCAATGGCCGGGATCGGCCATTCAAATAGGCCATCCGCGCGGCGCCGGTTGTGTTACGTGCCGATCGTGACCGCATGGTCATTATTGGCGTTCCGGCCAGCGTTTACCCAGCTCGCGGCCTATTTCCTGCTTTCCTAGTAGGGAAACTTGACTTGAAATGGCGCACGGCCGTACTCTCCTGGCGGTCGATCTTCCGACGTGATGGGAACACGATGCGCTCTCGTTTCTGGGCCATCGCCGGGACGGCGATGATCCTTCTTCCGGCCGCCTCCGCGTGCGGCACCGACGATCCGTCGTCGGCGGCCGACAAGGAGGCCGTGTCCGGCGCCGCGACGGCGGCCGCTGTCGTCCAGAAGATCGGCAGGGACGACGCGGCCGCCGGACGGCTGCCCGACGACGTCAAGAAGTCCGGAACGATCACGACGGGCATTTCGACCGTCGGCGCGCCGTTCACCTTCCTCGCGTCGGACAACAAGACGCAGATCGGCCTGGAAGTGGACCTGCGGGACGCCGTCGCCCGCGTGCTCGGCGTCAAGGCCGTCACCACGACGACGAAATGGGACTCGCTGCTCGTCGGCGTGCAGACCGGCAAGTTCCGCGTCGCCCAGGGCAATTTCGGGGTGACCACCGACCGGCTGAAGACCTACGACTTCGTCACCTACTACAACGACGGTTTCGGCTTCCTCGCCAACCCCACGACGAACCAGCCGACGATCGCGAAACTGACCGACCTGTGCGGCAAGAAGGTCGGAACCTCGACGGGCACGAGCTTCATCGGCGTCCTGCAGAGCCACGAGGGCGACTGCAAGAAGCTCGGCAAGGAGCCCTGGAAGATCTCGACCTATCCCGACCAGGCGTCGTTCACCCTCGCGCTCGACCAGAAGCGCATCGACCTGTTCCTGCGCAGCGCGATCCGCGCGCAGTACGACGCCAAGCAGCAGCCCGCCAAGCTCGCGTTCAAGGGCACGCTCAACGCCGAGCACGTCGGATTCGTGCTCAAGAAGGGCGACCCGCTCGGGCCCGCGCTGCAGGCGGCCGTGCAGAAGCTCATCGACGACGGAAGCTACGCCGGAATCCTCAAGGCCTGGGGCCTGGAATCCGGCGCCGTGCAGACCTCGCAGCTCAACCCGCCCGGCTTGGACTGACGCCCGGACCCGCCACCGGAGGCGATCGTGCACACCTTCATGAACACCAAGAAGACCATTCGCGTCAGCAACGGATTCTGGGACGTCACGACCGCCGCCGGAATGGCGGGCGTCGTCGTCGGGAACCTCGGCGACGGACGGCACGCCACCGAACCGGGCGGCCACGAGTTCGTCAACATGTCGTCGTACTCCTACCTGGGGCTGGACTCCCACCAGCGGATCATCGAGGCCGCCGCCGAGGCCGTGCTGGAAACGCGGTCGCTCAACACGTCGATCTCCCGGATGCGCATCCACTTCGGCATCCTCAAGAGGGCCGAGGACGCGCTGTCGGAGTTGTTCGACGTGGAGGCCGTCACGCTGGCGTCGTGCGCGGCGGCGGCCTGGTCGGCGCTGCCGCTCGTCGCGTCCGGCGCGTTCACCGAGGACGAGCCCCCGCTCATGGTCTTCGACAAGCACGCGCACTTCTGCCTGAACGCGATGAAGCCCGCCGTCGCCGACGAGGCCGAGATCGCCACGATCCGGCACAACGACCTCGACGCGCTGGAAGACCTGTGCCGCACGCACCCGAAGGTCGCGTTTGTCGCGGACGGCGTCTACAGCACGGGCGGCAAGGCGCCGGTCCGCAGGCTGCTGGAACTCCAGGACCGGTACGGGCTGTTCCTGTTCTTCGACGAGGCGCACGGCGTCTCCACGCTCGGCGAGAACGGGCGCGGGCTCGTCCTGTCGGAACTGGGCGAGATCAACGACCGGACGCTGATCATCACCTCGCTGAACAAGGGCTTCGGCGCGTCCGGCGGCGCGATCTTCCTCGGCCCGCGCGGCTCGGCGCACCGCCGCGACCTCGCGCTGCGCTACGGCGGCCCGCTCACCTGGTCGCAGCGCATCAACACCGCCGGGCTCGGCGCGATCCTGGCGTCCGCCGAGATCCACCGGACGCCCGAGCTGGCCGCGCTCCAGCAGCGGCTCCAGGAGAAGGTCGCACTGTTCGACGCGCGCGTCCCGACGGCGAGCGCGGGCGACGGCCTGCCGATCCGGTTCATCGACATCGGGTCGGAGGAGGCGACCGTCCAGATCGCCAAGGAACTGCTCGACGCGGGCTTCTACACGTCCGCGCTGTTCTTCCCGGTGATCGCGCGCGGCCGCGCCGGGCTGCGGATCATGCTGCGCGCCAACCTCGCGGACGCCGACATCGAGCGGTTCGCGGCGCGGCTGACCGACCTGCGCGCCGAGCACGCGCCGGCGGGCGTCGCGGAGCTGGCCGGGCAGGGGGCCGGTGGGGGCGCGGGCCGTGGCTGAGGCCCTCGCCGCGCCGGAACGGGCGGCCGACACCGGCCGCCGGGTCCTGCTCTGGTCGTGCCTGGTCGTCTTCATGGCGCAGATGGCGACGACGATCTACCTCCCGGCGCTGCCCGCCGTCATGCACGACCTGGATGTGTCGCGCGGGTTCGCCGGGGCGTCGATCTCGGTGTTCGTCATCGGGGCCGCCGCGCCGGTCGTCCCGTGGGGCCGCGCGGCGGACCGGTACGGGCGGCGCGGCCCGCTGCTGGCGTCGCTCGGGCTGTTCATCGCGTGCTGCCTCGGCCTCGCCGTCACGACGTCGCCGCCGCTGCTGCTCGTCCTGCGCGCGCTCCAGGGCGTCGGCGCGGGCGGCAGCGCGATCATCGCGCGGATCGCCGTCCGCGACCTCGGCGCGGGCGACCAGCTCGCGCGCCGCCTCGCGGTGCTGTCGATCGCGTTCATCACCGCGCTCGGCGGCGGCCAGTTCACCGGCGGCCTGCTGACGCGGTACGCCGACTGGCGGCTCGGGTTCGTCGTGCTCGCGGTCGTCGGCGCGGCCGCGTTCGCGACGGCGTTCGCGCTGCCGTTCGCCGGGCCGCGTCCGCCGGGCGAGGCCGGGAACGTGTTCCGCGTCGGTCTGCAACTGCTGCGGACGCGGGCGTTCCTGCTGCCGACGTGCGCGGGCGGCCTCGGGTTCGCGACGGTCGTCGTGCTCCAGGAGGTCGCGCCGTTCGTCTTCCAACAGCACTTCGACCTCCCGGCGGACGCGTACGGCGGCATCGGCCTGCTGCTCGCCCCCGCGTATTTCGCGGGCGCGCTGACCGTCAACCGGACGGTGGCGCGGTTCGGCGCGGCCCGTCTGATGCGGATCGGCGCGCTGATCATGACGGCGTCCGGCGTCGCGACCGTCCTGCTGTGGACGACCGGCGCGGGCCGGATCGCCGCCCTCACCCTGTTCATCGCGCTGTACTGCGTGACGACGTTCGGCCAGTCCGTGCTCTTCCCCAACACGATGGCGACGGCCGCGAGCGCCGTCCGCGAGCACGGCGCGTACGGCATCGCGCTGTGCGGATTCCTCCAGCAGTCCACCGCGGGACTCGCCGCGCTTGCCGCGACGCCGCTGCGCGCGAACCTCGCCTGGTCCGTCACGGCCGCCGCGCTGAGCGCGCTCGCCTGGGTCCTCGTTCGAAGGGATTACCGATGACGCTGCTCCGCTCCCGCGTCAACCCCGCCGCACCCGACTTCCGCCGCAACCTCACCGCCTACGACGAGCTGCGCGCGCCGATCGCGGCGGCGCGCGCGGCAGCCGTCGCGGGCGGCGGCGCCAAGGCCCGCGCCCGGCACGCCGCGCGCGGCAAGCTGACCGCGCGGGAACGCCTCGCCCGCCTGCTGGACCCGGGCACGCCGTTCCTGGAGATCGGGCAGCTCGTCGCGCACGAGGTGTACGACCAGCCGGTCCCGTCGTCGGGACTGGTGACCGGGATCGGCGTCGTCGAAGGCCAGCCGGTCGCGGTGTTCGCCAACGACGCCACGGTCAAGGGCGGCACGTACTACCCGCTGACCGTCCGCAAGCATCTGCGGACGCAGGACATCGCCCGCGAGCACGGCCTGCCGAGCATCTACCTGGTGGACTCCGGGGGCGTCTTCCTGCCGATGCAGGAGGACATCTTCCCCGACGAGCACCATTTCGGACGGATCTTCCGCAACATCGCGGAGATGTCCGCGCTCGGGCTGCCGCAGATCTCCGCGGTCATGGGCTCCTGCACGGCCGGCGGCGCGTACATCCCGGCGATGAGCGACGAGACCGTCATCGTGCGCGGCACCGGCTCGGTGTTCCTCGGCGGTCCGCAGCTCGTCAAGGCCGCAACGGGCGTCGTCGTGGACACCGAGACGCTGGGCGGCGCCGACCTGCACACCCGCACCAGCGGCGTCGCCGACCACCTGGCAGTGGACGACGACCACGCGCTCGCGCTCGTCCGCGAGATCACCGCGCGGCGCGGGCGGGGAGCGCTCGCGCCGCCCGCCCGGACCCCGCGACCGCCCCGGCACGACCCGCGCGAGATCGCCGGGATCATCAGCGCGAACCCGCGCGAGCCGATCCCCGCCCGCGAGATTCTGGCCCGGCTGCTGGACGACAGCGAGATCACCGAGTACCGCGCCGGATACGGCACGACGATCGTGTGCGGCACTGGGCACATCGGCGGCTATCCCGTCGGCGTGCTGATCAACGACGGCGTTCTGTTCTCCGAGAGCGCGCAGAAGGCCGCGAACTTCATCGAGCTGTGCGCGCAGCGCGACATCCCGCTGCTGTTCCTCCACAACATCAACGGGTTCATGGTCGGCGCGGAGTACGAGGCCGGCGGCATCGCCAAGCACGGCGCGAAGATGGTGAACGCCGCGTCCACGGTGCGCGTCCCCAAGTTCAGCGTGCTGATCGGCGGCAGCTACGGCGCGGGCAACCTCGCGATGTGCGGCCGCGCGATAGGGCCGCAGCTCATGGCGATGTGGCCGAACGCCAAGACGTCCGTCATCGGCGGCGAGCAGGCCGCGACCGTCATGGCCCTGATCCGCGCGGAGCAACTGGAGAAGCAGGGCAAGGCCGTGGACGCCGCCGAGGAGGAGGAGTTCAAGCGGCCGATCCGCGAGGACTACGAACGGCAGGGCCGCCCCCTCTACGTCGCCGCGCGGCTGTGGGTGGACGCCGTCATCGACCCCGCCGAGACCCGCGAGTGGCTGGCCCCCGCGCTCGCGCTCGCCGCCACCGCCCCCCGACGCGAGACGCGCTTCGGCGTCTTCCGGATGTGACGACATGCTGAAACGGATCCTCATCGCGAACCGGGGCGAGATCGCCCGCCGGATCGCCCGCACCTGCGACCTGCTCGGCGTCGAGTACGTCGCCGTCCACTCCGAGGCCGACCGGGACGCCGCCCATCTCGACGGCGCGGTCGAGACGGTCGATATCGGCCCCGCCGCCGCGGCCGAAAGCTATCTGCGGATCGGCGCGCTGCTGGACGCCGCCGCCCGCACCGGCTGCGACGGCGTCCACCCCGGCTACGGGTTCCTGTCCGAGAGCGCGGAGTTCGCGGCGGCCGTCGCGGAAACGGGCCTGACGTGGATCGGTCCGCGCCCGGCGACGATCGCGGCGCTCGGGGACAAGGCCGGGGCGCGGGCGCTCATGGCCGAGGCGGGCGTCCCGATCCTGCCCGGCACGCCCGACCCGACCGAGTCGCCCGACGAGCTGGCCGCCGCCGTCGCGGACCTCGGCTATCCCGTCATCCTCAAGCCCGTCGCGGGCGGCGGCGGCAAGGGCATGCAGATCGTCGAGCGGCCCGAGGACCTGCGCGCCGCCGCCGAGGCGGCCGTCCGGCTCGCCCGTGCCGCGTTCGGCGACGGGCGGCTGCTCGCGGAGCGGTACGTGCCGCGCCCCCGACACGTCGAGGTACAGGTCTTCGGCGACGACGAGGGCAACGTCGTCCACCTGTACGAACGCGAATGCTCCCTCCAACGCCGCCACCAGAAGATCGTGGAAGAGGCCCCGGCGGCGCGGCTCAGCGAGGGAACGCGCGCGGAACTGCTCGACGCGGCCGTGCGCGGCGCGGCGGCGATCGGCTACGTCAACGCGGGGACGTTCGAGTTCCTGCTGGACGCCGACGAGCGGTTCTTCTTCATCGAGGCCAACACGCGGCTCCAGGTGGAGCACCCCGTCACCGAGGCGATCACCGGAGTCGACCTGGTCGAGTGGCAGCTCCGCGTCGCGTCCGGGGAGCCCCTGCCGCTGCGGCAGGACGAGATCCGCCGCGAGGGCCACGCCGTCGAGGCCCGCGTGTACGCCGAGGACCCCGACGCCGAGTTCCGGCCCGCGCCGGGCACGGCGGCGGCCGTCCGCTGGCCCGGCTCCGTCCGCGTGGACGCCGCGTTCGACGGCGCGGGCGAGGTCCCGTCGTTCTACGACCCGATGTTCGGCAAGATCATCGCGCACGGGTCGAGCCGCCGCGAGGCGCTGCGGCGGCTCGCCGGGGCCGTCCGCACCACGACCGTCCTCGGGCTCACCACGAACCTGGGGTTCCTCGCGGACCTGCTCGACGACCGGCGCGTCCGCACCGGCGCGCTCGACACCGAGGTCGTCGGGGAGTTCGCCGCCGCACGCGCCGGGGCCGACCTCGCGCCGGTCGGCGCGGCCGTCGCCGCCGCGATCGAGGTCCGGCGGACGGCGGGCGCGGCGCGGTCCCCGTGGGCGGGCGCGGTCGGCCCGCTGGACCGCGCGTACCTCGACCCGGCGGCCCCGCTTGGCCGCGTCGTGACGCGCGCGGGGTCGCGCCGGCTGGAGGCCGCCGTCACGGCGGTGCGCGGCGGGCCGGACGTCGCCGTGGACGTGACCGTGGACGGCGACGCGCACCGCGTCCGCGTCGCCGAGGACGGCGGCGTGTTCCACGGCCGGATCGGCGCGCTGCCCTGGTCGGCGCTGCGCACGCCCGACGCCGTCGAACTCGTCGTCGCGGGCACGCGGGTGCGGCTCGCGCCCGGCGCGGGCGCCGCCGATGACGACGCGGCGGACGCCGGGTCGATCGCCGCGCCCATGCCCGGCACCGTCGTCGCGCTGCCCGTCGCGGTCGGCGACGCGGTGGAGCGCGGCGCGACCGTCGCCATCGTCGAGGCGATGAAGACCGAGAACCGCGTCCTGGCCGGCGACGCGGGGACCGTCGCCGAGATCCGCTGCGCGCTCGGCGAGGTCGTCGCGGCCGACCAGGTGCTCGTCGTCCTCGAACCCGTCCCGCGACCCGACTGAGGCCCCGATGTCCGAAACCGCCCCACCCGACTCCGCACCCTCTGCTGCGGACCCGCCCAACACCGCCCCGCCCGAACCCACGTCGGCCGAAGGCGTTCCGCGTGATGCGGCTGTGGGGGATGCCGCAGCGTCCGGGCGCACGGAATCCGAGTCGCCGTTGCGGATCGTTCCGACGCGGCGGACCGGGCAGTGGGTGTCCGCGGCGGTCGTGCTGTTCCTGATCGTGTTCGCCGCACAGTCGCTCGCGACGAATAAGGCCATCCAGTGGGACGTCGTCGCGTCGTACTTCACGAGCCGGTCCATCGTGCGCGGCCTCTACATGACGCTGTGGCTGACGGGCCTGACGTTCGCGCTCGGCTTCCTGCTCGGCACGGTCCTCGCGCTGTGCCGCATGTCGTCGAACTTCGTGCTGCGGACCGCCGCGCTCGGCTACATCTGGCTGTTCCGCTCCACGCCGCTCCTGGTGCAGCTCCTCGTCTGGTTCAACATCGGCGCGCTGTACCCGAAGCTCGGGCTCGGCATCCCGTGGGGTCCGACGTTCGTGCAGACGGACGTCAAGGACCTCATCGGCGCGACGACCGCCGCGATCATCGGGCTGACCGTCCACGAGGCCGCGCTGGCCGCCGAGATCGTCCGGGGCGGCATCCTCGGGGTGGACCCCGGGCAGACGCAGGCGGCGCAGGCGCTCGGCCTCGGCCGGTTCCGCACGCTGCGGCGCATCGTCCTGCCGCAGGCGATGCGGACGATCCTCCCCAACGCCGGCAACCAGATCATCAGCCTGCTCAAGTCCACGACGCTCGTCAGCGTGATCGGCGTCGGCGACGTCCTCTACTCGGCCGAGCTGATCTACGGCCGCAACTTCCTGATCATCCCGCTGCTGCTCGTCGCGACGCTCTGGTACGTCGTCGTCGCGTCGGTGCTGTCGGCGGGCCAGTACCTGCTGGAACGGCACTACGGGCGGGGCGCAGGCTCCGGCCCGAGGCGAAGGAACCCCCATGAGCGCCGGAATCTCGATCCGCGGCCTGCACAAGTACTTCGGCTCGGCGCACGTGCTGCGCGGCATCGACCTGGAGGTGGCGGCCGGTGAGGTCGTCTGCCTGATCGGGCCGTCGGGCTCGGGGAAGTCGACGCTGCTGCGCTGCGTCAACCACCTGGAGAAGGTCGAGGCGGGAACGGTCCGCGTCGGCGGCGACCTCATCGGCTACCGGCGGCACGGCGACGCGCTGCACGAGCTGCGGCCCGGGCACGTGGCGCGGCAGCGCGCCGGTATCGGGATGGTGTTCCAGAACTTCAACCTGTTCCCGCACTTCACCGTGCTGCAGAACATCGTGGAGGCGCCCGTCGCCGTGCGGCGGCTGTCGCGCGCGGACGCCGCCGAGCGGGCGCGGCGGCTCGTCGCGCGCGTCGGGCTCGCCGGACGCGAGGACGCCTACCCGCGCCAGCTCTCCGGCGGGCAGCAGCAGCGCATCGCCATCGCCCGCGCGCTCGCGATGGAGCCCGCCGTGATGCTGTTCGACGAGCCGACGAGCGCGCTGGACCCCGAACTCGTCGGCGAAGTCCTCGGCGTGATGCGCGACCTCGCCGAATCCGGCATGACGATGGTCGTCGTCACGCACGAGATGGGGTTCGCGCGGGAGGCCGCCGACCGCGTGGTGTTCCTCGACGAGGGCCGCGTCGTGGAGTCGGGCCCTCCGGCCGAGGTGCTGACCGCGCCCCGGCACGAGCGCACCCGCGCGTTCCTCGACCGCGTCCTGTGAGCGCGTCCCGTGACCGCGCCCTGTGAGCGCGCGGGCGCGTCAGGACGGGACGGACCCGGCGAGCCGCCCGCGCAGCAGATCCAGCAGCGTCGCCTCGACCTCCGCCAGGGGCCGGGCGGGCTGGAGCGCCTGCCAGTCCAGTCCGACGACCAGCACCATCCCGAACACCGCCGACGCGGCCGTCCCGACGTCGAGGTCGGCGCGGAGCAGGCCCGCGTCCACCGACGCGCGCAGCACGTCCGCGACGACCCCGACGACCCGCTCGCGGATCATCAGCGCGGCGTGCTGCCAGTCGCCGCCGCGCCGCCACGTCTCCGCGATGAGCAGCCGCGCGAACGACTCGTGCTCCGCGAGGAACAGCAGCTCCGCGCGGACCACGGCGTCCAGCGCCGCCGACGGGTCCAGCCCGGCCGCCGCAGTCCGCAGGCTTCCGGCGAGCCGTCCGATCCCGTAGTCCAGGAGGGCGTCGAACAGCCCGGCCTTGCTGCCGAAGTTGTAGTAGACGGTGCCCTTGGCGACCCCGGCGCGTTCGGCGATCTGGTCCACGGCGGTCCCGGTGAAACCGCGTTCGGCGATCAGCTCGATCGCCGCGGTGAACAGCCGCTCCCGCGTCGCGTCCCGGCCCACTCGTCCCGCCTCCCGCTCAGAGTTTCAGCGCCGGATGCAGGCGCGTCATCGTCCAGACCCGGTTCCGGCGGGCGGCGAGCGCGGTCAGGACCAGCGCGCCCGCGAGGAACGCCGCCAGCACCGCACCACCCTGCCACACGGGCGTGAGGTCGCCGCCGCTGATCAGCCGGCGGACGGCGTCCACGACCCAGGACATCGGCAGGAACGGTCGGATCGCGCCGAAGAAGCCGGGGCTGGTCTCGATCGGGTACGTCCCGGCCGCCGACGTGAGCTGGAGCATCAGCAGCGCCAGCGCGATGACCCGGCCGGTAGGCCCGAACCGGGCGTTCGCCCACTGCACGATCGCCTGGAACGTCGCGGCCGCGAGGATCAGGAACCCGATGAGGCCCGGCCAGCGGACGGCCTCCAACCCGAGCCCGAACCGCAGGACGCCGAGCAGGACGAGCACCTGCGCCGCGCCGACCGCCGCGCCCGGCAGCCAGCCCGCGAGCGCCACCCGCCACGCGGGCGCGGTGCTCGCGAGCGCGCGCGGCGTCAGCGGGCGCAGCATCATGTAGACGAACATCGCCCCGACCCACAGCGCGAGCGGGATGAAGAACGGCGCGAAGCCCGTCCCGTAGTTCGGCGCGGGGTTGTCGGTGCTCGCGGCGAGCCGCACCGGGTCGCTCATCATGTCGGCGCGGCCCGACCGCTCGTCGGCCCCGTAGTGCGGGACCTGCGCGACGCCCTCGCCGAGGCCGGTCGCGAGCGTCCGGTTGCCGTCCGCGATCTGGGCGAGCGCGGTGTCGAGGGTGACCGCGCCGCCCGACAGCGTGCCGAGGCCGCCGGTGAGCTGCGCCGATCCGGTGAGGAGCTGGCCGGTGCCCGCGTTGATGCGCTGCGCGCCCGCGTTGAGCCGGTCGATGTCGCGGCGCGCGCCGTCGACCTTCGCGGCCAGGCCGGGCGCGGCCGCCGCGACCCGCTTCGCCTGCGCCTCGACGGTCCGGGCGTCGTGCGCGAGCTTGGCCAGGTCCGCGCCGTGCTCGCGCACGTAGCCGTCCACCTGCCGGGCGACGGACACGACCTCGCCGGACGCGCGCAGCAGGTCGGCGCGCACGTCGGCGGCGATCTCCGGATGCTCCTTGAGATAGGCGGCCAGTTCGTCGCGGGCCTGCTCGGCGCGTGCGACGGCCGCCTTCGTCTGGGCGGGCAGCGTTCCGGCGCCGTCCGCGAGGGCGTCCGCGCCCTTGGCGACGAGCAGCGCCGCCTGCCGGATCTGCGGCGCGTTGTCGCGCAGCAGCGGCACGACGACGTCGCCCGCCTTGTCCACGAACGCGGCGAGCCGGCCCGTGCCCTGCGCGACCTGCTTGGTGCCGCCGCGCAGCGTCTCCAGCCCGGCGGTGACCTTGGCGCTGCCGCCGCGCGCGGTCTTCAGGCCGTCCGCGAGCTTCCCCGCGCCGTCCTCGGCCTGCCCGGAGCCGTCCGCGAGCTTGTCCGCGCCCTTGGCAGCCTCGTCCAGTTTGTCGTGCAGCTTCCCGAACGAGACGAAGATCTGGTCGAAGTACGTCCGCGACGCCTTCGCCCCGGCGGCGGCGCTGATCTCCTTGAACGCCGACTGCGCAAGCGTCCCGACGACGTAGTTGTTGGAGTCGTCCAGTTCGAGGCGGAGCCCGGCGGGGGAGGGCGTGCCGTCGCCGTCCGGGCTCGCGATGCGGGCGCTGAAGTCCGACGGGATCGTCAGCGCCATGTAGTAGCGGCCGTGCGCGAGGCCGTCGCGGGCCGCCGCCGCGTCCACGGACTTCCACGCGAAGACGCGCCGGTCCTTCAGCTCGTCGGCGAGGTCGGCTCCGGCGTGGATCGTCCGGCCGCCGGAGCTGACGGCCCGGTCCTCGTTCACCAGCGCGACGGGGACGTGGCTGAGCCGCGAGTAGGGATCCCAGAACGACCACAAGTACAGGCCGGCGTAGAGCAGCGGCAGCAGGACGAGCGACGCGAGGGCCGCACGGGTCAGCCGGTTGCGGCCGAACCGGCGCAGCTCCAGGCCGCCGGACGCCAGGGCGGGCAGTCTCATCGGACGGCCTCCACCGCGTGCGGGTCGGGCAGCGCGACGATCCGCGCGAGCCCTTCCGCGGGTGCGGGATCGTGGCAGGTCGCCAGGACCGTGACGTCGCCCGCGAGCGCGGCGAGCCGCTCCCACAGGGCGCGCTGCCGGTCGTGCGGCAGGCCCTCGTCGACGTCGTCGAGCAGCAGCAGCCGGGGCTCGCCGACCAGCGCGAGGGCGGCCCCGAGCAGGCACGCCTCGTCGGGCGCGAGGTCGTCGGCGCGGGTGCGCGGCGGCACGTCGAGCCCGACGCGGTCCAGCGCCTCCTGGACGCGCCGGGCGCGGTGCCGCCACCGCCCGAACAGGCCCTCGCGCAGGTCGAGCGCCTCGCTGACGTGCTCCCGTACCGTCAGCGCGGGCTCCAGGTCCGTCACCCCGGCGACGACGCCGAGGCCCGCGATCCGCTGGACGGCGCGCATCTCGCGCGGCAGCTCGTGCCCGCCAACGACGGCCTCGCCGCCGGACGGCCGCATGCGCCCGCCGAGCGTGAGCAGCAGCGCCGTGCGCCCGGACCCGGCGATGCCCGTCAGCGCGGCGAGCCCGCCCGGCGGCACGCTCATCCCGACGTCCCGGTAGACGAACCGCCTCTGGCGATCCGCCCCGCCCCGAGAACCCCGCAACTCCAGCGCTGTCGTTTCGACGCCCGCGCCCCGGGAACCCTCGTCGCGCTCGGCCACTCTCGGTCGCCCCTTCCCACTTTTGAACTGACCGGTCAGTTCAAAAATACGGCGGGTCGCCCGGTTTGTCGCGATCCGGGAACGGTGAGGTCGGCCACGAGACGCGCGTCACGGCGCTACACGTTTGGCCGGATGCGGCCGCGGGCGCGAGGTGTTCCGGCGGCGACCTGCACGGCGATGATCGCCGGGCGGCCGGTTCGGCGTACGGCACACCGCCCGCAGACGACAACTGCGATCATTCGGGCGAAGTGCTCGGAACGGTGTGGAGGTCGCGGATGGGCTCGGAGAGCACCCGGTGGCGTCGGGACGAGGACCACGCCCCGAGCGGCGTGGACACCAGCACGCCCAGCCCGGCCCGGATCTACGACTACATGATCGGCGGCAAGGACCACTTCGCCGTGGACCGCGCCATCGGCGACAAGCTGATGGCCGACAACCCGCTCGTCCGCGCCACGATGGCGTCCAACCGGCGGTTCCTGACGCGGGCGGTGCGGTACTGCGCGCAGCAGGGCGTGCGCCAGTTCCTCGACATCGGGACCGGGCTGCCGACCGCCGACAACGTCCACCAGGTCGCCGCGCGGCACGCGCCCGGCTCGTCGGTCGTCTACACCGACAACGACCCGATCGTCCTCGCGCACGCCCGCGCGCTGCTCGCCGACGAGACGACCGGGCAGGGCCGGACCGTGATCATCGACGCGGACCTGCGCGAGGGCGCGGACCTGCTGCGCCGGCCGGAGGTCCGCGACGTGCTGGACCTGACCGAGCCGGTCGCGCTGCTGCTGGTGGCGGTGCTGCACTTCGTCGCGGACGCCGACCGCCCGCACGACCTCGTCGCCGCCCTGCTGGCCGAGCTGCCGCCCGGCAGCCACCTGGTGCTGACGCACGGCACCGGCGACGTCCTGCCGCAGGAGGCCGACGAGGCGGGCCGGGCGTACCGGAACGCGTCCGAGCGGCTCTTCCTGCGGTCCGGACCGGAGATCGCCCGGTTCTTCGACGGCGTCGAGCTGGTGGAGCCGGGGCTGACCTGGACGACCCGGTGGCGGCCCGACCCGGCCGTCCCGGAGGACGACCTGCCCGGCGTCTACGCGGGCGTGGCCCGCACGGCGGGCTAGCCCGCCTGGACGAGCTCCCGCGTCCGCTCGAACTCCTCGCGCGCGGACGCCAGCAGGTCGCTCCAGGAGGCGACCTCGGGCCGCCGCCGCAGCAGCGCGCGGCGCTCGCGCTCGGTCATCCCGCCCCAGACGCCGAACTCGATGCGGTTGTCGAGGGCGTCGGCCAGGCACTCGGTCCGCACCGGGCAGCCCCGGCAGACGAGCTTGGCCCGGTTCTGGGCCGCGCCTTGGACGAACAGGGCGTCCGGGTCCGAGTTCCTACAGGCGGCCTGCAAGGCCAGATCCCCAGTGAGCATGAGTCCCCTCTTGACTCCGGGAGGGCGAGTGTAGGTAAAGCCGGCTGCGGGCGCGGTCGCGGCTGGCGTGGACATGACCGTACGCAGATCTCCTCGGGGTGACAACCCCCCGTTGGAGCTATGTCGCCGATGGCTATCGAAGCGGTGCCGGGGAGTGGTATTGGGTGGTCGCCGGATTTCCGCCGAACCGCAGTTCGAGTTGCGGGCGGCCGGAGCGCGGAATCCATTGACGCGAGGTTCGTCCGTATTGTGAAAGATGTACGTCTGTGGGGTGTTTGTGGTTCGCCAGGGGGCCGGAGGCCCGTCCGCAGGCGGCTTCCGGAACGTCCCTGCTCGGAGAGCGGGTGGGCGGATCGGCGGCTTCGGACCGCCCCGGCCCGGCCCGCTCAAGATCATTGCACCCGCTCTCCTGGTGATATACGAGTTCGGGGGTTATATGACCAATCCCGTCTCTTTGAGAAAGGGGGCGAGTCGACGCCCGTCGCCACCGGGCAATGGCGCACACCGGACGCGCCGGCCGCGATATATCGCGGCCCGCATGATGAGAAATGCGGACGTTTCCGTAAAAGTGGAACGCGGCGCGCCACCGGAAGCCCTCGTCACCGCACTGCCCGGCCCCCGTACCGGACGGTGCGTCGAATAGGGCAGACTTCCCGCCATGACCGAGACACCGCGCTCCTCGCGCGCCGCGCTCCGGCTCGCCGGGGCGATGGCCGTCATGGGGACCTTGCACTTCGCCCTGCCCCGGCCGTTCGACGCGCTGATCCCGCGCCGCCTCCCCGGTTCGCCCCGCACCTGGACGCACGTCAGCGGCGCGGCCGAACTCGCGTGCGCCGCCGCGCTCGCCGTCCCCCGGACGCGCCGCGCCGGCGGCCTCGCGACGGCCGCGCTGATGGTCGGCGTCTTCCCCGCGAACGTGAAGATGGCCTACGACTGGCGGAACAAGCCGCTGCCGCTGAAGGCCGGGGCGTACGGCCGCCTGCCGCTGCAGGCCCCGATGATCGCGTGGGCGCTGAAGGTCGCGCGCGACGCGGGCCGGGCGCGCGGCGCGGCGGACTGAGCGCCGCTCAGGCCCCGGCCGCGGCCCCCGGGCCCCAGCGGTCCAGGTCGGGCGAGGCGAACGCGTTGAGCAGGCCGGGCAGCAGCTCGGGCAGCGCGGCCGCCTCCCCGCGCTGGATGCGCGTGTAGACGACCTGGTAGATCCCGCCGACGATCGTCTCGGCGGTGAGGTCGGGGTCGGGGTAGTGCGGGTACAGCTCGCGCATGTTGTCCGCGACGATCGTGCTCAGCGCGGCCAGCGCCTCGTCGCGGCGGACGGCGGCGGCGGGGCCGGCGGCCATCGACTCCACCACCCACGTCCGCGCGGCGGCGGGGTCCTCGGCGAGGAATTCCAGCAGCGCGCCGATGCCGCCGCGCAGCCTGCCGAGCGCGTCCGGGCGGCCCCGGTACGCCTCGACGACGCGTTCCATCATGCGGGTGAACAGCGCGTCGTAGGCGCGGAGGAACGCGTCCTCCTTGTTGCGGAAGTGGACGTAGAACGTGGCGCGGGAGACGCCCGCGCGCGCGATGATCGCGTCGACCGTCAACTGGCCGAAACCGTCCGCCCCGGCGACCTCGACGACGGCGGCGAGGATGCGCCGCACCTGGTGGTCGGCGACGAAGGCGCGCGACAGCCGGTGCCGCCCGGACGGGAGGCGTTCCACGTCCCCCGGCGCGGCCCCGTCGACCCGGTCGTCAGGCATGGTCGCTCCGTCGCTCGTTCGTGCGTCCGCGCGGGCCGGTTCATGACCGATGCCCGCCCTGAACGGCGATTATCGCCGATCCGTGCCCGAAGAGGCCCTGGTTCACCGCGATCCCGGTTCGCGCGCCCGGAACCTGCCGTTCGCCCGCCGTTCCGCGCAACTGCCACGTCAGTTCGCACACCTGCGCGATGGCCTGGGCGGGGACCGCCTCGCCGAACGACGCGAGCCCGCCGCTCGGGTTGACGGGGACGCGGCCGCCGAGCGCGGTCGCGCCGAAGCGCAGCAGGTCCTCCGCGCCGCCGGGCGCGCACAGGCCGATGTCCTCGTACCAGTCGAGTTCGAGCGCGGTCGACAGGTCGTACACCTCGGCGAACGACAGGTCCTCCGGGCCGATCCCGGCCTCCGCGTAGGCGGCGCGGGCGATGGACGCGCGGAACGGGTGCTCGGGCTCGGGCACGGCCGCCGCCGAGTCCGTCGCGAAGTCGGGGAGGTCCAGGACGGTCTTGGGGAACGTCGGTGTGGCGGTCGAGAGCGCCGCGATCCGCACCGCGTCCGCCGCGCCGCGCGAGCGCGCGAAGTCCTCGGACGCCAGCACCAGCGCCGCGCCGCCGTCGCTCGTCGCGCAGATGTCCAGCAGCCGCAGCGGGTCCGCGACGACGGGCGACGCGGCGACGTCCGCCGCCGTCACCTCCTTGCGGTACCGGGCGTTGGGGTTGGCGAGGCCGTGCCGGGCGTTCTTGACCTTGACGGCGGCGAAGTCCTCGAGCGTCGCGCCGTGCAGGTCGACGCGCCGCCGCGCGGCGAGCGCGAAGTAGATCGGGTTCGTCGCGCCGAGCAGCCGGAACCGCAGCCAGTCGGGGTCGTCGGGGCGGTCGCCGCCGACCGGGGCGAAGAAGCCCTTCGGCGCGGCGTCCGCGCCGACGACCAGCGCGACGTCGCAGAGCCCGGCGAGGATCTGCGCGCGGGCGGCGGCGACGGCCTGCGCGCCGGACGCGCACGCCGCGTAGCTGCTGGACACGCGCGCGCCCGTCCAACCGAGGGCCTGCGCGAACGTCGCGCCCGCGACGAAGCCCGGGTAGCCGTTGCGGATGGTGTCCGCGCCCGCGACGTACTGGACGTCGCGCCAGTCGAGCCCGGCGTCCGCGAGCGCCGCCCGCGCCGCGACGAGCCCGTACTCGACGAAGCTGCGCCCCCACTTTCCCCACGGGTGCATCCCCGCACCCAGCACCACGACGCTCATGCGGGCTGCCACATCCAGACCGTGTACTCGGTGTCGTCGTCCTCGTAGAGGACGCCTTCGGTGAGGGCCATCTCCATGCCGACGGCGAGATCGTCCACGGTGACGCCGGGGACGACGCGGCCGAGGACGATCATCCGCTCGGCGGCCAGCTCGACGGCCGCGACGGCGAACGGGCGGAACGGCTCATCGGCGACGAACGGCGGCGGTGGTTTGTAGCGCGCGTCGGCGTACGACCAGATCCGGCCCCGGTCCGACAGCCGGTGTTCGGCGAGTTCGGAGCCGTCGCGCGGGCCGTCGCAGCGCGGGTTGCGGCAGGCGAGGTCGTTGCGCGGGAAGTAGGGGGTGCCGCAGGCGGCGCAGCGGGTGCCGAGCAGCCGCACGCCGCCGCCGGGCTCGGGGGCGAACCAGCCGTCGATCGCGGGGGTTCGGCGTTTCTTCGCGCCGTTCGTCACGCGGGCCTCCCTCGGGGGATCACCGCGCCAGCTTACCAACCAAGCGCCTGCTTGAATCAAGGGTGAGCGCCGCGCCGACCGCGACGCCGTACAGGACGAGCACGTACAGGCCCGTGCCCGTCCAGCCCGCGCGCTCGAACGCCAGGCCGCCCGCCGTCCCGCCCACGCTGCTGCCGAGGTAGTACGCGAACAGGTACAGCGCGGACGCCTGTGCGCGCCCGACCCCCGCCCGCGCGCCCACCGACCCGCTCGCCACCGCGTGCGTCGCGAAGAACCCACAGGTGAACACCAGCAGCCCGGCCGCGACGAGCGGCAGCGACGCCGGGAACATCAGCGCGAGGCCGCCCGCCGCGAGCGCGCCCGCGCCGAGCAGCACGGTCCGGCGGCCGACCCGGTCCGCGAGCGCCCCGGCGCGCGCGGACGCCGCCGAGCCCGCCAGGTTCGTCACCGCGATGAGGCCGACGACGGCCTGCGGCAGGTGGAACGGCTCGTCCAGCAGCCGGTACGTCAGGAAGTTGAACACCGTCACGAACCCGGCCATCGCCGTGAACGCGATCAGGTAGAGGCGGCGCAGGCCGGGGTCGCGCAGGTGGGCGAGCAGCGGCCGGTAGTCCACGCGGGCGGGCGAGAAGTGCCGCGACGGCGGCAGCAGCGCCCAGAACACGAGCGTGAACCCGAGCGCGGCCAGCGCGGTCGCGGCCAGGCCCCAGCGCCAGCCCGCCACGTCGCTGACCGTGCTCGGCACGAGCCGGCCGAGGACGCCGCCGATGCCGGTGCCCGCCACGTACCGGCCCATCGCCGCGCCGAGCGACGGGGCGTGGACCTCGTCGGCGAGGTAGGCCATCGCGACGGCCGGGACGCCCGCGAGCGCGACGCCCTGCGCGGCGCGGGCGGCGGCGAGCGCGCCGAAGCTCGTGCAGAGCGGCATCAGGAGCCCGACCGCCGCCGACGCGAGCGAGGACACGATCATCACGCGTGTTCGCCCGTACCGCTCCGACAGCGAGCTGACGGGGATCACCGCCACGGCCACCGCGCCCGTCGCGAGCGAGACCAGGAGGCTGGCCCGCGCGGGCGGCACCGCGAACGCGTCCGACAGCTCCGGCAGCAGCGCCTGGGTGCAGTACAGCGACATGAACGTGGTGAGGCCGGCGGCGAACAGCGCGAGGTTGATCCGCCGCAGGCCGGGGGAGCCCGTGCGGTGGCGGGTGTCCTCGGCGGTGAGAGTCATGACCACCAACATGTGCCGAACACGGCTTATGCGTCCAATGCACTGTTTCGCGGGACATGATGCGGGTTAGTAATGGAGGGGTGGACACCACGACCGTGCGGTGGTTCCTCGTCGTCGCCGACCTCGGCCATGTGACGAACGCCGCAGCAGAACTGCGGATCTCCCAGCCCGGGCTCTCCCGCGCCATCGCGCGGCTGGAGGCCGACCTCGGGCGCCCGCTGTTCGACCGGGTCGGCCGCCGCGTCGCGCTCAGCGCGTACGGCGCGGTGTTCGCCGAGCACGCCCGGCGGCTCGTCGCGGCCGAGGACGCCGCCCGGCGCGCCCTCGCGCAGGCCGCGGACCCCGAGCACGGCGAGGTGTCGCTGGCGTTCCTGCACACCCAGGGGCCGTCCGTCGTGCCGGGGCTCATCCGCCGGTTCCGCGAGCGGCATCCCGGCGTGCGGTTCCGGCTCAGCCAGGACCGCGCCGAGCGGGTCGGCGCGGCCGTCGCGGCGGGCGACGCCGATCTCGGCATCACCAGTCCCGCGCCGGGCGACCCCGCGCTGGCGTGGCGGCCGCTGCTCACCGAGCGGCTGCAGCTCGCCGTCCCGGAGGGGCACCGGCTCGCCGGACGGACGCGGGTCCGGCTCGCGGCCGCGGCCGCCGAGCCGTTCGTGGCGTTCCGCGCCGGGGCCGGACTGCGGACGATCTTCGACGCGCTGACCGAGTCGGCCGGGTTCGTCCCCGACATCGCGTTCGAGGGCGAGGAGACGGGCACGGTCCGGGGCCTGGTCGCGGCGGGCCTGGGCGTCGCGGTCGTCGCGCCGCCCGGCGGCGACCAGGACGTCCCGCACGGCGTCCGGCACGTGGCGCTCACCGATGCCGGGGCGGCCCGCACGATCGGGCTGATCTGGACGGACGCGCGGCGGCGGCCCCCGGCGGCCGAGGCGTTCCGCGCCTTCGTCCTCGCCGCCGACACCAAATAACTGACGCGTCAGTCACTTCGCTAAGATGGGAGACCGAGCCGGATTCGACGGGTATGAGACAGCGAGGAGTGCGGATGCGGACAGGACTCGAAGGGAAGACCGCCCTGGTCACGGGCGCCTCCCGCGGCATCGGGAAGGCCACCGCGCTGGCCCTGGCCGCCGAGGGGGCGAACGTCGTCGTCTCGTCCCGCAAGCAGGACGCGCTCGACGCGGTCGCCGCCGAGATCCGCGCCGCGCACCCCGGCGCCCGCGTGCTCCCCAAGGCCGCGCACGTCGGGGACGCCGAGCAGGCCGCCGCGTGCGTGGACGCCGCCGTCGCGGAGTTCGGCCGGCTCGACGTGCTCGTCAACAACGCGGGCACCAACCCGTACTACGGCCCGATGGTGGACATCGACGCCGCCCGCGCCGCCAAGACCGTCGAGGTCAACCAGTTCGCGATCGTGCAGTGGACGCAGCTCGCGTGGACGCGGTCGATGCGCGAGCGCGGCGGCGCGATCGTCAACATGGCGTCCGTCGGCGGCCTGGTCACCGAGCACGGCATCGGGTACTACAACGCCACCAAGGCCGCGGTGATCCACCTGACGCGCCAGTTCGCGGTGGAGCTCGCGCCGAAGGTCCGCGTCAACGCCGTCGCGCCGGGCCTGGTGAAGACGAACCTGGCCCGCGCGCTGTGGGAGCCGAACGAGGAGGCGATCTCCAAGGAGCTGCCGCTCGGCCGCCTCGGCGTCCCCGAGGACATCGCCGGGGCCGTGGTGTTCCTCGCCTCGGACGCCGCGTCGTGGACGACCGGGCAGACCCTGGTCGTCGACGGCGGCTCGATCATCCGTCCCGCCATCGCCTGAGGAGGACCCATGTCGCGCTGGGGACTGACCATTCCGCTGAACGGGCTGCCGCTCGCCGACCACCGCGAGATCGTCGCGGAGCTGCCCGACCTCGGCTACACCGACGTGTGGACGGCGGAGACCAACGGGCCCGACGCGTTCACCCCGCTCGCGCTCGCGTCGCAGTGGGCGCCGTCGCTGCGGCTCGCGCCCGCGATCGTGCCCGTCTACACGCGCGGCCCCGGGCTGCTCGCCCAGCAGGCCGCGACGCTGGCCGACCTCGCGCCGGGCCGGTTCATGCTCGGCATCGGGACGTCCTCGCCCGCGATCGTGCAGGCGTGGAACGCGATCCCGTTCGAGGAGCCGTACAAGAAGACGCGCGACACGCTGCGGTTCCTGCGCCGCGCGCTCGCGGGCGAGAAGGTCACCGAGGACTACGACACGTTCTCGGTGAAGGGCTTCCGGCTGGACAAGGCCCCCGACGTCCCGCCGCCGATCGTGCTGGCCGCGCTGCGGCCGGGGATGCTGCGGCTCGCCGCGCGCGAGGCGGACGGCGCGATCACCAACTGGCTCGCGCCGAAGGACGTCCGGACGGTCCGGGAGGCGCTCGGCGACGGCCCGGAGCTGATCGCGCGCCTGTTCGTCTGCCCGACCGAGGACGCCGAGGAGGCCCGCGCGATCGGCCGCTGGATGATCGCCGCGTACATGACCGTGCCGGTCTACCGCGCGTTCCACGAGTGGCTGGGCCGCGGCGACGCGCTCGCGCCGATGAACGAGGCGTGGGCGGCGGGCGACCGCAAGAAGGCCCTGTCGGTGATCCCGGACGAGGTCGTCGACGACCTCGTCGTCCACGGGTCGCCGGAGCGGTGCCGCGCCCGCGTCCGCGAGTACGTGGACAACGGGCTGACCACGCCGGTCCTCGCGGTCGTGCCCGGCGGGAAGCTGTCCCCGGCCGAGACGGTGCGCGCGCTCGCCCCGTCCGCGGGCTGAACGGCCCGCGCGGAACAGGGTGTTTAGGGCCGGGAGCGCCGGGGAGGGTGGGTCGGGTCCAGACCAGACCCGACCCCGACGTGTAGGGAGTCGCACATGCTGACGCTCACCACCGGCGCCGTCCAGGTGATCCGGACCGTGACCTCGGACCCGCAGCTGCCGCCCGACACCGGCATCCGCATCGAGTCCGGGCTCAACGGCTCGGACGCCCTGCGCCTCTCGGTGGCCCCGGCGCCCGAGGCGGGCGACGAGGTCGTCGAGTCCGAGGGCGCCAAGGTGTACCTCGAGCCCGAGGTGGCGCTCCTGCTCGACGACAAGACGCTGGACGCCCAGGTCGACCCGCAGGGCGACGTGGCGTTCACCATCGCGGACGGCGCGGCGCCGATCTGACCCGCGTCCGACCCGCGCGCGGCACCCGGTCCGCACCCCGCTCGACCGGGTGCCCGGAGAGGGTCGGGACGGCGATGCCGTCCCGACCCTCTCCGCTGCGGCGGAACGCCCGCGTGAAAGGATTCGGGGATGCGCCTCACCAAGTTCGGCCACGCCTGCGTGCGGCTGGAGAAGGAGGACCGGGCGATCGTCATCGACCCGGGCGCCCTCACCCGCGAGCCCGGCGTCCTCGACGGGGCCGACGCGATCCTCATCACCCACGAGCACTTCGACCACTTCCTGCCCGAGCGGGTCCGCGAGGCGCTCGCGGCCGACCCGCGCCTGGAGGTGTGGGCGTCGCGGCAGGTCGCCGCGCTGCTCGCGGACGTCGGCGGGCGCGTCCACGAGGTCGGCCACGGCGACGCGGTGACCGTCGCGGGCTTCGACGTCCACGTGTACGGGCGCGACCACGAGATCCTGCACCCGGACGTGCCGCCGATCCCGAACACCGGGTTCCTCGTGGACGGCGAGGTGTTCCACCCGGGCGACGCGCTGACCGTGCCGGACGAGCCCGTCCCGACGCTGTGCCTGCCGGCCAACGCGCCGTGGATGAAGGTCCCCGAGATGTACGCCTACGCCCGCGCGGTCGCGCCGCGCCGCGCGTACGTCGTCCACGACGGCCTGCTCAACGACGACGGGCTCGGCGTGATGAACCGGCACGTCGAGACCGCGGGCGGCGAGCTGGGCGCGGAGTTCCGCCGCCTGGCCGCGGGCGAGACGGTGGACCTGCCGTGACCGCCCCGGCGGCCCCCGCGCCGGAGCCCGCGCCCGCCGAGCGGCCCGCGCCGATCGACGCGGTGTTCTTCGACATCGGCGAGACGATCGTCAACGAGGGCGAGATCTACGGGCGCTGGGCCGACTGGCTCGGCGTGCCGCGCCACACGTTCCTGGTGAAGCTCGGCGCGATCCTCGCGCGCGGCGGCGGCCACATGGACCTGTTCGAGTACTTCCGGCCCGGGTTCGACCTCGACGCCGAGGAGCGCCGCCGGGCCGAGGCGGGCGTCCCCAACGGGTTCGGCGAGGCCGACCTGTACCCGGACGCGCGCGCGTGCCTCGCCGCGCTGCGCGCGCAGGGACTGTACGTCGGTATCGCGGGCAACCAGCCGCCCGCCGCCGCCGAGCAGACCGCCGCGCTCGGCCTCGCCGCCGACGCCATCGGGATCTCGGCGGTGTGGGGCGTGGAGAAGCCCGACCCGGAGTTCTTCGCGCGGTGCGCGCGGCTCGCGGACGTCCCGCCCGGCCGCGTCCTGTACGTCGGGGACCGGATCGACAACGACCTGCGGCCCGCGCTGGCGGCCGGGATGCGCGCGGCGTTCCTGCGGCGCGGCCCGTGGGGGCACGTCCACGGCGACGACCCCGCGCACGCGCCCGTCCTCGCGGCGGCGTCGTTCGTGCTGGACGACCTGGCGTCGCTGCCCCCGCTCGTCGCCGCGCACAACGCGCGCACCGCCCCCTAGGGGTTGTCCCGTAACCCCCGGGTAGGGGGTGCGGATGGGTCCGGCGGCCGATGCGGCGGGCGGGCCCGCGTCCGTAGCGTTGGAGTCGTGCGGCCGGGACTCCGGCCGCGCGACCGACGACCAGGGGGAACCGCACCATGAACGGGTTGTACCGACCGCGCCGGGGCCGCGTCATCGGCGGAGTCTGCGCCGGGCTCGCGCTCCGCTTCGACATGAGTCCGTGGACGGTCCGCGCGCTGGCGCTGCTGTCGTGCCTGCTGCCGGGCCCGCAGTTCGTCGTCTACCTCGTCCTGTGGATCATGCTTCCGACGGAGGGTTCGGCGGGCCGGCCGAGCCCGTGGCCGGGGCGCTGACCTGCGTCGGCGCGGACGCAATACCACGGCGGAACGGCCGCGCGCCAGACACGCGCGCAACAGTCCCGCGCGGGGGTACCGTCCGGAGCCGCAAGATCATTGGACGTCTCTTGGAAGCCGCTGGCCCAGGGTGTTAGATCGGCTCAGCGACGTCCGGGGAAGGGAGCCGACGTGCCGGAGGGGGGCGGGGACCGGGGTCCGGGAACGCTGCTGCGGTTCCTGCGCGACCTCGCGCGCGCCCGCCGCGGACCCGCGCGCGACCTGGCCGCCTACGAGCGCGTCCACTGGCTCGCCGAACTGCCCCCCGACGTGTACGTCGAGACCGACGCGGGGCCGGGGGACGTGCTGTTCAGCGTCCCGGTCATCCCGCTGAGCCCGCCCGCCGTCATCGAGGAGTTCGACGGCTGGCTGGCGCTGCGCCACTGGTACCGCACGCTGCGCGGCCTCGCCGGGGTCCGCGGCGCGGAGATCGTCCTCGGGACCGGGCTGCTGACCCGGCGGCCCGTCCGCGACCACCTGCTCGCCACCCCGGTGCGGGTCGCCGTGGACGAGCGGTCCGAGCGGGTCGACGTCGTCCTCGCCGGGCCGGCCGTGCTGCGGGACCGCGAACTCCTCGACGGCGTCCCCGGCTTCGACCCCGACCGCACCGCGCCGCTGCGCGACGCCGTCGCGCGCGGCGAGGGCGCGGGGCTGCACCCGTCCGCGCGCGACGTCCTGCGCGCGTGGGGCGCGGCGGCGCTCGACGGGGAGGCGGTGGCGTTCCGCGAGGACTGGTCGCCCGAGCACCCCGCCCCGGACGCGGCGCGGCTGCGGCTCGCGCCCGCGCTCGTCGTCCGCCCGCCGGGCCGCGCCGCCGTCGCCGCCTACTACGACGAGATCGCCGCGCAGCCGTGGACGCCCGCCGGGTTCGGCGCACTGCTCACCGCCGACGCGCCCTCGCCGCTGCTCAGCGCGGAGGAGCGGGACACCCCCAAGCTCGTCGCGGAGCTGCTCGGCCGGGGCAGCCGGGTGCTGGCCGTCACCGCCGACGCGGCGTCGGCGGCGCGGCTGCACGCCGCGCTCGCCCCCGACATCGCCGAGATGTGCGCGCTGCCGACCACGTCGGGCCTGGTCGCCGAGACGATGCGGGGCCGCGCCGCCGGGACCGACCCGGACGCGGAGCACCGCCGCGTCGAGGACTTGGAGCGCCGCGCGGCCGACGCGATCCGCGCCGCCGGAGGGCTGCGCGACCGGCTCGAACGGGCCGAGGCCGACGGCGGGCCGGACGCCGCGCCGTCCTGGATTCCGCACGCGCCGGACCTGCCCGACGAGCCGCCGCTGACCGCGCCGGAGGCCGCCGAGCTCGTCCGGCTGCTGCGCGACCGCGGCCCGGACCGCACCCGGCACCGCGACGTGGACCCCGGCGCGCTGCCGAGCGCGCCCTACGTCCGGACGCTCATCGAGGCGGAGGCCGCCGCCGCCGAGCGCGCGGGCCGCGCCGACACCGAAGTCTCCGCCGCGCTGCGCCGCTGCGACGCGCGGCTGCTCGCGCAGCTCGACGGACGCGCGATGGTCGTCAACGCGGCGCTGCGCGACCTCGGGCTCACCGGGCATCCGGCGGGCTGGAAGCACACCGACCCGACCGTCCGCGCGTTCACCGACCTGCTCGCGCGGCGGCGGCCCGGCGTGTGGTCGCGCGTCGCGGAGCTGACCGGGCACGTCGAGGACGCCGCCGCCGCGCTGGAAGCCATCGCGGGCCGGCACGTCGAGCTGCCGCCGGGCGACCCGCCGCTGCGGCTCCTCGCCGCCGACGCCCGCGAGCTGCGCGACCAGCTCGCGGCCGGGTTCACGCCGCGCCGGGGCGTGCTGCGCGTGCAGGGGCCGCGGCCGACCGAACTGCTCGCGGCCGTCTTCGTGGACGGCGAGGCCGCCGTGACGCCCGAGCGCCTCGACGTCCTGCACACCTACCTCATGATCCTGCTGACATGCCGGGAGCTGCAGGCCGCGTGGGAGGACGCGGGGGTGTCGTTCCCCACGGACGTGCCGCTGCCGGAGCGGGTCGCGCGGTTCCGGCGGGCGCACCTGCGGCTCGCGCGCGTCCGGTCCGTCCAGGACGCCGTCGCGGAGACCGTCGCGCTGATCGCGGACGCGGGGCTGCCCATCCAGCTCACCCACCCGCTCCAGTGGTACGGGTACTCGGCGGGGCTGGAGCACGTCCTGCTCGGCCAGGGCATCGAGCGCGCCGCCGCCGACCTCGCGGCGCTGCGCGACTCCATCCCGGTGTCGCGCAGCGACCCGCCGGAGCTGACCGCCGCGCGCGCCGCGATCGACGCGCGCGACGCGGCGGCGTACGGGCGGGCGCTGTCGGGGCTCGCCGACGCCCGGCACCGGCGCGCGGCGCAGCTCCGCCGCGACGAGCTGCTGGCGCGGCTGCGGGCCGTCCACCCGGCGCTCGCGGACCTGCTGCGCGACCCCGGCGACGACTGGCCGGACCGCGTCGCGACCTGGGACACGGCGTGGAAGACGGCGGTGCGGCCGCCCGCCGCGCCGCGCACGCCGCCGCCGGACCGGCTGCGCCGCGCGGTCGCGGACGCCGAGGAGCACCGCCGCGCCCTCGACGCCGAGCTGACCGCGGCACGGGCGTGGGCGGCGTGGAGCGACCGGCCGGGGGTGATCCCCGCGTGGATCGTCCCGCTGTGGCGCGTCCCGGACGTGCTGCCGCCCGGCCCGGACTCCTTCGACGTCGTCGTGGTGGACGGCGAGCACGGCGCGGGCGCGGAGGCGCTGTTCCTGCTGTGGCTCGCGCCGCGCGTCGTGCTGGTCGGGGAGGCGGGCGCGCCGCTGCCGCCGCCGGAGCGGTCGCCCGCGCCGGACGCGCTGCCCGGCCCGCTGCGCGACCTCGTCACCCCGACGACGACGCTCTACACGCTGCTGCGGTCCCGGTTCGCCAAGGTCCGGTCGCTCGCGGACGAGCCCGGCCCCGAGCCGGAGCCGGACGCCGCGCCCGAGGGCCAGGGCCGCTCGATCGTCACCTACAAGCGGCCGGAGCTGCTGGCGCTCGTCGCGCAGCTCGCCGCCGAGGACCGCACCGCCGACGACGACGCGCTGGTGGCGCGCGCCCGGCGCGAGCTGGCGTGCCCGCCGAGCGAGGACGGACTGGTCGAGGCGCGGCTGCGGTTCGCGGTGGAGACGTACCGGGCCAGCGTCTCCTGAGCCCGTCCGGCGGCGGCAAGATGGACGCGGCCGGACGGACGAGGGAGAACGCGGTGGGCGGGGCGGGCGACGACGGCGCGGAGCGCGAGTACCGGGTCGAGGAACTGGCGGCGGCGGCGGGCGTGCCCGTCCGGACGCTGCGGTACTACCAGGAGCGGCGGCTGCTCCCGCCGCCGGTCCGGCGCGGCCGCACCGCCTGGTACTCGGCCGCGCACCTGGACCGGCTGCGGCTGATCGGCGAGCTGATCGAGCGCGGTTACCGGCTGGACGGCATCGAGGAGCTGCTGGCCGCCGCCGGGCAGGGCCGGGACGTCACCGAGCTGCTGGGCCTGGAGTGGGCGGCGTCGGCGCCGTGGGCGGAGCAGACGCCGGTGGAGCTGCGGCCGGACGAGCTGGCGGAGCTGTTCGGCGACCAGTTCACCGAGGAGGCCGTGGCGGAGGCGGTGGAGCTGGGCTACCTCGTGGTGGACGGCGACCGGCTGCTGCACACGAGCCGCCGGCTGCTGGACGCGACCGTCGAGCTGGTGCGCGCGGGCATCCCGCTGCGGGCCGTCCTCGCGGTGTCGTGGGAGCTGGAGGCCGCCTACGACCGGATGGCGTTCGCGTTCGTTCAGCTCGCCCGGACGCATCTGCTGGACGCGGTGCCCGGCCCGCCGTCGCCGGACGGCCTGGACCGGCTCGCCGCCGTGGTGGACCGGCTGCGCCCGGTCGTGCGGACGGTCGCCGACGAGCACTTCGGCCGCGCGATGGACCGCCGGATCGGCCGCGACGTGACCGAGCTGAAGGCCCGGCTGCGGCCGCCGCGCCCCGGGGGCTGACACGGTCCGCCGCATGGTCTACGCTCACGACGATTACAGTTCCAACTGGGAACGAGCGTTCGACCAGAGGTAGGTGCAGCGAAGTGGCGCGATCGGGAAGCGTTTCCGGCCAGGTGGCGGTGGTAACGGGTGCGGCGCGCGGGCTGGGCCTGCTGCTGGCGCAGTCGCTCGCGCGGCGCGGCGCGCGCGTCGCGCTGCTCGGCCTGGAGCCCGAGGAACTGGCCGCCGCCGCGAAGACCTGCGGGCCGGGCGCGCGGCACTGGACCGTGGACGTCACCGACGACGCCGAACTGCGCCGCGTCGCCGCCGAGGTCGCGGAGCACTACGGGCGGATCGACATCGTCGTCGCCAACGCGGGGATCGCGACCGGCGCGCCCGTCGAGCACTCCGACCCCGAGACCTTCGCCCGCGTCATCGAGGTCAACCTGCTCGGCAGCGTCAACACCGCGCGCGCGTTCGTGCCGGAGCTGCGCCGCAGCAAGGGGCACTTCTTCCAGGTCGCGTCGCTGGCCGCGCTGTGCGCCGCGCCGATGATGGCCGCCTACTGCGCGAGCAAGTCCGGCGTCGAGGCGTTCGCGCACTGCCTGCGCGCCGAGCTGGCGCCGCACGGCGTCACGGTCGGGATCGGGTACCTGAGCTGGACCGACACCGACATGGTGCGCGGCGCGGACCAGGACGCGGCGCTGCGCGACATGCGGGCGTCGCTGCCGTTCCCGACCAACCGGACCTACCCGCTGGAGCCGACCGCCGAGCGGCTGGTGCGCGGGCTCGTCCAGCGCCGCCCGCACGTGTACGGGCAGGCGTGGCTCCCCGCGCTGCAGGCCGGGCGCGCGCTCGTGCCGGTCGTCGTCACCCGGTACGCCCGCAAGCACCTGGCCGAGTTCGAGCGCCGCTGGCTCGCGGCGGGCGGGAACAACCGTCTCGTCGGCGCGGGCGGCGCGGCGGCGACCCGCGCGAAGACCACCGAGGACGCAGGCTGAGCCACCACACCGCGGCCCGGCGCAGCCCGCGCGAGGCGGCGGGCTGCGCCGGGCCGGGACTGCGCTGAGCTGCGTCGGGCTGCGCTGAGCTACGTCGGCCGGGCTGCGTCGGTCCGCGCTGCGCTGGGCCGGGTGCGCGGGGACGCGCCGCTAGGGACGGGCTGCGCCGGGACGTGGGCCGGGCTTCTGGTGCGGTGCGGCGGCGGGTGTGGTGTGGCGCGTAATTGCTGGATGGATATACGGCTCTTTCCGGTAAGTAATGCATAGGAATGTTCCTCCCCTTCGTGACACGATGGTGTTGACCGCCGGTTGACCGTCCATTTCCGTCACGCGGGGAGGTCCATGTCCTACGAAGACGTAGAAACGGAACTGCGCGCCCATCCGCGCGTCGAGGACTGCGCGGTCGTCGGCATCCCGGCGGGGGAGCGCCGCCCCACGCTCGTCGCGTACGTCGTGGCCGACGGGCCTGTCGACGCGGCCGAGATCCGGGCGTTCCTCGGCCGCCCGCGGCTGCCGCGCCGCCGCATCCCGCGCGCCGTGATCCTGGTCAAGAGCCTGCCCCGCGACGCGAACGGCAGGCTGCGCCGCAAGCGGCTGCCGCTGCCCGTCCTGTCGGACCGCGAACGCGGCAAGGCCGAGGTCTTCGCGGACATGAGCGACGGCGTCCTCGCGCTGTGCGTGCTCGGCGCGGCGCTGGTCCTCACGCTCGTGTCGCGGGGCCTGACCGACGCGTTCTGGCCGGGCTCGACGTTCCTCGGCGGCGTCCCGCAGCCGTGGGCGACGCTGTTCCAGGTGCTCTACTGGGCCGAGTCGGCGGCGTTCGGCGTCGGCGTCGCGTACCTGTTCATGGGGTACTCGCGGCTGGAACGGCTCGGCCGGCCGGCGTGGCTGACGGCGCTCGCGCACGTCGCCCTGGCCTGGCTGCTCATCGCCTGGTGGCCGCAGGACAACTTCTACCGGCTCACCGCCAAGACCGACTGGGGCGGGCAGGCGGCGTGCGTCTACGCGTTCAACATCACGCTGATGATCGCGGCGGCCGTGCTCATCGCGTTCGCGTTCGCCGATCCCGAACGCGAACGCGAGCGCGCCGACGACGACTGACGTCCAGGTCGCGGAACATCGCGCCGAGCGCGGTGTTCGCCGCGCGCGCCGCCGCCTCGGCCGCGTCCAGCGCGTCCGGCGTCCGCGCCGCGAGCGCCAGCCCCAGGTAGGGGGCCGGGTCGAAGGCGGCGGTCGGGATCGTGACCAGCGCGGTCGCGCCCGCCGCGCCGCACGCCGCCGTCAGCTCCGCGACGTGCTCGCGCAGCGCCTCGTCGGGCAGCCGCGCGCCGAGCGGCAGCCGGTCCAGCGTCCGGACCAGGTGGCGGCCGGCGCGCCGCCGGTCCAGCGCCGCCGCGACGCAGAACGCGGCGGCCGGTCCGGTGAGCCGCAGGTTGATCTCGGCGGGGGCCAGCGCGCCCGACCGGCCCCGCACGAAGTCGACGTCGAACCAGCCCCGGTAGCCGTCCGCCGCCAGCGCGCGGCCGACCGCCGTGCCGAAGGCGGTGGCGGTCGCCGCGACCGCGTCCGGGACCGCGCCCGGGCCGACCGTCACGCCCCGGTAGCCCGTCCCCGCCACCGCCATGCTCCCGACGCCGACCGGGTGGACCGCGCCGTCGCCGCCGATCACCGCGTCGAACGTCGGATCGCCGCACACGTCGGCCTTCGCGACGTACTCCTCCACCACCGCGCCGCCGCGCGGCCACCGGCCCGCGACGCGCAGCGCCGCGCGCCGCCCCGCGCGGTCCGGCGGGACGACGAGCGTCCCCGACCCGCCGACGCCGTACTCGGACTTCACCACGACCGGCGCGTCCCCCGCGCGGGCCAGCTCCCGCGCCAGCACGCGCCGCGACCGCACCGGCCGCTGCGCGGGCACCGCGACGCCGGGGACCTGCGGGCCGAGCGCCCGGAACAGCGTGTGCGCCGAACGCTTCGACTCGTACCGGCGGATCGCCGCCGCGAGCTCCGGCGCGGCGGGGACGAGCCGCCCGAACGCGGCGGACCGCCCCCACGGCACGCCCGGCGCGTCCGTCAGCAGCGCGCGCAGCTCCGGCCGCGCCGCGACCGCCGCCGACACGCGGCCGTCCGGCGCGACACCCGAGTGGACGGGCACGTCGCCCCAGCCGAGCGCGTCGGCGGTCTCGCGCGCCCACCAGTCCGGCACCGGCTCGGGCAGCACGAGCGCGGCGGGCCGCGCCCCGCAGAACGCCGTCAGGCACGCGTAGTGGTCCGGGCCGCGCACGACGCCGCCGAACTGGCCGTTGAACTCCGCGGCGTTCCCGATCCGCACGGCCGGGCCGCCCGCGTCCCACGCCGCCGCCCACGCGGGCTCGGGGAGCACCGGCCGCGCCACCAGGTCGCGCCCGTCCCGCTCCGCGCCGAGCGCGAGGTAGAACCCCGTCGCGTGCGGGTCCGGGACGATCCGGACGCGCTCGAACCCCAGCCGCGCCGCCTCGGCCAGCACGTGCCGGTACAGCGTCCGCCCGATCCCGCCGCCGATCGCGTCCGGCTCGACGAACAGCAGCCCCAGCTCCCCGTCCGGCGGCTCGCCGTCGAGCGTCGCCAGGCCCAGCACCCGCCCGCCGCGCTCCGCGACGGCCGTCCGCCGCGCCGCGACGTCGCCGGGCCGCAGCGTCAGCTCCGCGCGGCACGCCGCGAGGTACGCGTCGTCGTAACCCCAGTGGGCCTTGGAGCGCAGCGCGAGCGCGCTCAGCGCGGCCGCCTCCCCGGGCCGCGCCGCGCGGACGGCGACGTCCGTCACTGCCCGGGGCGGACCAGCGGGAACGCGACGGTCTCGCGGATCGACCGCCCGGTCAGCGTGATGAGCAGCCGGTCGACGCCCATCCCCATGCCCCCGGCGGGCGGCATCGCGTACTCCAGCGCGCGCAGGAAGTCCTCGTCCAGCTCCATCGCCTCGGGGTCGCCGCCCGCCGCGCGCAGCGACTGCTCGGTGAGCCGGTCGCGTTGGAGGACGGGGTCGATCAGCTCGGAGTAGGCCGTGCCCAGCTCCGTCCCGAAGACGATGAGGTCCCACTTCTCGGCCAGCCGCGGGTCGTCGCGGTGCGGGCGGGTCAGCGGCGACGTCTCCGCCGGGTAGTCGCGGACGAACGTCGGCGCGTCGAGCGTGCCCTCGACCAGTTCCTCGTACAGCTCCTGCACGATCCGGCCCTGCCCCCACTCGGGGTCGACGTTGATCCCGTGCGCCTCGGCGTGCCGCCGGACGTCCCCGAGCGGCGTGCCAGGCGTGACCTCCTCGCCGAGCGCCTTCGACACCGACCCGTACACGGTGATCTCGCCCCACGGCTCGGCCAGGTCGTACTCACGCCCGTTCCGCACCACGACGGTCGTGCCGAGCGCCGCGCGCGCCGCCGCGAGCACCAGGTCGCGGGTGAGCGCGGCCATCGTGTCGTAGTCGCCGTACGGCTCGTACGCCTCCAGCATCGTGAACTCGGGGTTGTGGGTCGCGTCCACGCCCTCGTTGCGGAAGTTGCGGTTCAGCTCGAA
Source organism: Actinomadura atramentaria DSM 43919 (assembly GCF_000381885.1). GTDB lineage: Bacteria > Actinomycetota > Actinomycetes > Streptosporangiales > Streptosporangiaceae > Spirillospora > Spirillospora atramentaria. The sequence goes on from NZ_KB907209.1 coordinate 169,158, forward strand.
GACCTTCCCGACGCCGCCGACGAGCAGCCGCTTCAGGTACAGCTCCGGCGCGATCCGCAGGTAGAGCTGCATGTTGTACGCGTTGATGCGGGTCGTGAAGGGCCGGGCCGCCGCGCCGCCGTGGATCGGCTGGAGCATCGGCGTCTCGACCTCCAGGTACGCGCGGGCGCGCAGCTCGTCGCGGACGGCCGCGACGGCGTCGCCGCGCCGCCGCAGCATCGCGCGCGCGTCGTCGTTGACGATGAGGTCGACGTACCGCTGCCGGACGCGCGCCTCCGGATCAGCCAGGCCGCTGCGCTTGTCCGGCAGCGGGCGCAGGCACTTGGCGGCGAGCCGCCACGACGCGGCCAGCACCGACAGCTCCCCGGCCCGCGAGGCGACGACCTCGCCGGCGACGCCGACCTGGTCGCCGAGGTCGATCAGCTCCTTCCACCGCGCGAGGGCGTCCGCGCCGGTCGCGTCGGCGGTGAGCATGACCTGGAGGTCGCCGGTCTCGTCCCGCAGCGTCACGAAGATCAGCCGGCCGTGCTCGCGGGCCAGCACGACGCGGCCCGCCACCGCGACGGTCTCGCCGGTGCGCGCGTCCGGCGCGAGGCCCGCGAAGCGGCGGCGGACGTCGGCGGCGAAGTCGGTCCGGGGGAAGCCGGGCGCGTACGGCTCCATCCCCGCCGCGCGGATCTTGTCGAGCTTGGCGTGCCGGACGCGCTCCTGCTCCGACAGCTTGCGCCGGGGCGCGCGCCGCGCGTCGGCGTCGTCCTCGATCTCGCGGATCTTCTCGGCGAGCGCGGGCGACGGCGCCATGTGCGCGGCGCGGTCCAGCTTCGGCCGGTTCAGGCTCGGCAGGAACCCCTCGGCGCGCGCGTACGCGAGCCCGAGCCGGACCAGGTGGCGGCTCTGCCGGTAGCAGATGAACCGGGGCCGCCACAGCGGCAGGTACTTGGCGTTCGACAGGTACAGCGATTCGAGCTGGTAGAACCGCGACGCGAACGACAGCAGCTTGTAGTAGAGCCGCGCGACGGGCCCCGCGCCGATCTGCGAGCCGCGCTCGAACGCGGACCGCAGCATCGCGAAGTTGAGCGAGAGCTGCTGCGCGCCGACCGACGCCGCCTTCTCCGCGAGCTTGGCGACCATGAACTCGTTCAGCCCGTTCTCGGCGGCGCGGTCGCGGCGCATCAGGTCCAGCGAGAGCCCGTTCCGGCCCCACGGGACGAAGCTGAGCAGCCCGCGCAGCTCGCCCTTGGCGTCGAACGCCTCGACCATCACGCAGCGCCCGTCCGTCGGGTCGCCCAGCCGGCCGAGCGCCATCGAGAACCCGCGCTCGGTCTCCTCGCCGCGCCAGGCGTCGGCGCTGCGGATGAGCTTGCTCATCTCCCAGTCGGGGATCTGCGCGTGGCGGCGGATGCGGACGGTGTACCCGGCCCGCTCGACGCGGCGGACGGCCTGGCGGACCTGCCGCATCTCGCGGCCGTCCAGGCTGAACTCGGCGAGGTCGATGATCGCCTCGTCCCCGAGTTCGAGCGCGTCGAAGCCGTGCCGCCGGTAGATGTGCGCCGCGCGCTCGCCGACGCTGACCGCGCCGGGAATCCACGCGTGCGCGCGGCACTCGCCGAGCCACGCCTCGATCGCCTGGTCCCACGACTCGGGGTCGCCGAGCGGGTCGCCGCTGGCCAGCGACACCGAGCCCTCGACGCGGTAGGCGATGGCCGCCTTGCCGTTCGGCGCGACGATCACGTCCTTGTCGCGGCGCAGCGCGAAGTAGCCGAGGGAGTCCTGGTCGCCGTACTCGGCCAGCAGCCGCCGCGCGGCCAGCTCCTCCTCGGCGCTGAGGATCGGGTCGCGGCGGCCGGGCCGGAACAGCGCCCAGAACGTCACGACGAGCAGGCCGGTGCCGAGCAGCCACAGGATCGCGTCGACCCACCAGGGGACGTTGACGTCGATCGGCTTGCCGGTGACGCGCGGGCCGAGGACGGTCTGCGCGATGGCGTAGACGGGGTGCGTCCAGAAGTCGCCGTCGGGGTCGCGGTCGAAGACGGTGACCAGCAGCGTCCCGACGCCGCCCGTCACGATGAGCAGGCCGGTGAAGACGACGACGGCGAGTCGCCGGTTGCGCCGGTCCGGCAGCGTGGTGAACTGGCCGCGCGACGCGACGACGAGGCACAGCGCCGCGCCGTACACGACGGCGGTGACGGCGGGGCCGTACGGCTCCGGCTCGTCGGCGCCGAAGAGGCCGCCGACGACTCCGGCGACGCTCAGCGCCGAGTAGAACCCGAACACGGCGACGAGCAGCCGCCACGCCGCCTTCTTGCGGCGCCGGACGCCCATCGACAGGAGGATCCAGAGCAGGCCGATGGGGACGCTCGGGAACCATCCGAGGTACCCGATCCATCGCAAAGCCCAGATGTCGGTGAGCTCGATGATGAGACCGTAGGAGACCCACGACAGGAGCGAGAGGACACCGGACAGCCGGGTGAACCAGAAGAAGATGGTGGGCGACGCCTCGATCAGGCTCTTCCCCTCGCCGCGCAGCCCGTTCCTCGCCATGCGCCCCCCGTCGTGGCTCTGCCGTGTCGTCTTCTTTGTACCGGGTGCGTCGTCCATCGCGCTTCAATCAGGGGTGGGGCCCGCGAACCTTCTCGTGGTTCCGGGCGTCCTACGGGTAGGGGGTTATGGCGTGCGGGGCGGGTCCAAGGGTGTCATCAAAAGTCGATATGGTCGCGGATATGCCGAATGAGACCACCGGCGGGCGTCTGCTCGCCCGTCGCTACCGACTGGTGACGCATGTCGGGCGCGGCGGCATGGGAACGGTCTGGCAGGCGCACGACGAGGTCCTCGGGCGGGACGTCGCGGTCAAGGAGGTCATCCTGCCGCACGGCCTCACCGACGAGGAGCGCACCGTCCAGTACAAGCGGACGTTCCGCGAGGCGCGGACCGCCGCGCGGCTCGGCCACCCCGGCGTCGTGACGGTGTACGACGTCGTCGAGGAGGACGGCCGCCCCTGGATCGTCATGGAGCTGATCCACGCGCGCTCCCTGGACCAGGTCATCAAGCAGGACGGCCCCCTCGACGTCCGCCGCGCGGCCGACATCGGCCGCCAGATGCTCGCCGCGCTGCACGCCGCGCACGACGCCGGCGTCCTGCACCGCGACGTGAAGCCGAGCAACGTGCTGGTCAGCTCCACGCCCGGCGGGGAGCGCGCGGTCCTCACCGACTTCGGCATCGCGACCGCCGCGGGCGACGCGACGCTGACCCAGACCGGCCTCGTCATGGGGTCGCCCGCCTACATCGCGCCCGAGCGCGCGCGGGGCCGCACCGCCGGGCCCGCCTCCGACCTGTGGTCGCTCGGCGTCACGCTGTACGCGATGCTGCACGGGCGGTCGCCGTTCGAGCGCAACGAGCCGATGGCCGCGCTCGTCGCCGTCATCACCGAGGAGCCCGACCGGCCCGAGCGGGCGGGACGGCTGCTGCCCGTCATCGAGGGACTGCTGCGCAAGAACCCCGACGTGCGGATGGACGCGATCGAGGCGGGCGCGCTGCTGGACGAGATCGTCCGCCAGGAGACCGTCGACGACCAGCGCACGATGACCGTCGAGGTGCCCGCCGCCGAGACCCGGCCCGGCCGGACGCGCCCGGACGCGCCGAAGCCCGCGCGGACGCGCGCCGCGCCGCCCGAGCCCGCGCCGTCCGCCGGGGAGCCGGAGCCCGCCCGGCCGGGGTTGGCCGTGCCCGGCCGGAACGCGCTGCTCATCGGGGTCATCGCGGTCGTCGTCCTGGTCGCCATCGCCAGCATCGTGTTCGCGAGCACGCGCGGGGACAAGCCGCACGGCAGGCCGAGCGGCGCGGCGAAGCCGCACGCGTCCGCGCCCGCGACGACGCCCGCGTCGTCGCCGGTCACGACCCGGCCCGCGTCCACCGGGTCGCCCGCGCTGCCCGCCGGGTTCCGTCTGCACAGCGACCGGACGGGCTACAAGGTCGCCGTCCCGGACGGCTGGTCCGGCCCGCAGCGCAAGGACGGCGGCGACTTCTTCTACGCGCCCGGCCGCGTCTCCTACATCCAGGTCGGCCAGACCTCGCACCCCAACCCGAGTGCGCTCAAGGACTGGAAGGACTACGAGCCGACCGGCAAGGGGCGGTTCCCCGGCTACTCGCTCGTCAGGATCGCGCCCGTGGAGAACGGCGCGCCGGTCAGCGACCCGAGCGGGAAGAAGTCGGCGGACTGGGAGTGGACGTACAACTCCGGTTCGCGGCGGATGCACGCGCTGAACCGGGGCTTCGTGATGAACGGGCACGGCTACGCGATCGTGCTGTACGCCCCGGACGCCGACTGGGACGCGACGCTGGCGCGGATGCAGCCGGTGTTCTCCTTCTTCCGGCCCGCCGGGGGCTGAGGCGGGCGGTCGCCGCAGGAACGTCCAATGCCGTCGGTGTCGGGGAAAAGGTAGGGTCGCGCGTCATGTCGGATAGTGCGCGGGGGACGCTGCTGGGCGGGCGGTACCGGCTCGACTCGGTGCTCGGCCGGGGCGGGATGGGCACGGTGTGGCGCGCCCACGACGACGTCCTGGACCGGGCGGTCGCCGTCAAGGAGGTGCTGCTGCACCCCGCGCTGGGCGACGCCGAGCGCCGCGAGCGGCACGAGCGGACGCTGCGGGAGGCGCGGGCGTCCGCGCGGCTCAACCATCCGGGCGTCGTCACCGTCCACGACGTCGTGGACTTCGACGACCGGCCGTGGATCGTCATGGAGCTGGTCGACGCCCGGTCGCTGCAGGACGTCCTGGACGAGGACGGGCCGCTGACGCCCGCGCGCGCCGCCGGGATCGGCCGCCAGATGCTCGCCGCGCTGCGCGCCGCGCACGCGATCGGCATCCTGCACCGCGACGTCAAGCCCGCGAACGTGCTGCTGGCGCGGGACGGGCGCGCGGTCCTCACCGACTTCGGCATCGCGCAGGTCGCGGGCGACGCGACGCTGACCCGCACCGGGCTGATCATGGGCTCGCCCGCGTACATGTCGCCGGAGCGGGTGCGCGGGGAGCGGGCGCTGCCCGCGTCGGACCTGTGGGCGCTCGGCGCGACGCTGTACGCGGCCGTCGAGGGCCGTCCGCCGCACCACCGGACGGACGCGATGGCGGTGCTGGCGGCCGTGATGACGCAGCCGCCGGACCCGCCGCGCCGCGCCGGGCCGCTCGCGGGCGTGCTGTTCGCGCTGCTGGACGCCGATCCGGTGCGGCGGCCGACCGCGGACGCCGCCGACGCGGCGCTGGCCGCCGTCGAGTCCGGGGAGGCGACCGACGCGGTGCCGCCGCCGCGCGCTCCGGCGGCGCCGGACGCGACCGCGCAGGACCACGGCATCGCGCCCGCGCCGGTCTCGCCGGGGCAGACGTGGTCCGCGCCCGTGCCGCCGCCGCACGCGCCGACGTGGTCCGCGCCCGTCCCCGCGCCGTCCGCGCCGACGTGGTCCGCTCCCGCGCGGCGCCGCTCGCCCGTGCTGGCGGTCACGGCGGGCGTCGCCGCGACGGCCGTCGCCGCGGGCGTCCTGGCGTTCGTGCTCTGGCCGGACGGGAAGACGCCCGGCCCCGATCCGCGGCGGACGGACGCGGCGGCCGCCGCCGACACGGGACGGCCGACGGGCCCGGCGGCGGACCCGTCCACCGACGCGACCGCGCCCGCGTCCGACACGCCGACCACGCCGACCGCGCCGCCGGGCACGCGGATCTCGGGCGGCGACGGCTACCGGCTGCCCGTCCCCGCCGGGTGGACGCGCAAGGACGACCCGCCGTACCGGCGCTCGTGGACGGACCCGGCGACCAAGGCGTACGTCCTGGTCGACCGGACGCCGTGGGAGGGCGACCCGTACGCGCACTGGGAGCAGTTCGAGTCCGAGGTGCGGGCGAACAACCGCCTGCCCGGCTACCAGCGCACGTCGCTGAACTGGGCGGACGGCACGTCGCCGCGCGCGGCCGACCTGGAGTACACCTGGCTGAACGGCCGGATGCACGCCGTGTCGCGCGGCGTCGCGGCGGGCGCCCGCCACTACGCGGTCATGATCGCGTACCCGGACCGGGCGGCGGGGCGGCGGGCGCTGCTGCTCGACTGCCTCGAAGGGTTCCGCGCGTAACCGTTCCGCCGTCCGAACCGATACCCATGAACCGGGACATGCTGCGTATTTCGGGCGGTCCGGTGGAGCGGAGCCCGCGAGACCGTGAACAATGACGTGGACGCGCGCCCGTCCCGGGTGTGCGATTGAACCGTCGGGCGCGTCCGCGCGTCCGACCCACGGCAGACGGCAGGAGTCAACGGCAGGCGTGCCCGCGCGCCGCCGGCGGGGGAAGACGGCGGGCGACGGGGAGACCAGGCGGAACATGACACAGGAGCGTCTCCTCGGCGGGCGCTACCGCCTCGACGCGGTGGTGGGCCGGGGCGGAATGGGCACGGTGTGGCGCGCCTACGACCTCACCCTCGACCGCGAGGTCGCGATCAAGGAGGTCGTGCTGCCGCCCGGCCTCAGCGCGGCCGAGCGCGGCGTCCTCTACGAGCGGACGTTCCGGGAGGCGCGGGCGTCGGCGCGGCTCAACCATCCCGGCGTCGTCACCGTCCACGACGTCGTCGAGGCGGGCGACCGGCCGTGGATCGTGATGGAGCTGGTCCGGGCGCGGTCGCTGCAGGACCTGCTGGAGACCGGGCCGCTCGACCACCGGCGGGTGGCCGAGATCGGCCTGCAGATGCTCGCCGCGCTGCGCGCCGCGCACGAGAAGGGCATCCTGCACCGCGACGTCAAGCCCAGCAACGTGCTGATCACCGAGACGGGCCGCGTCGTCCTCACCGACTTCGGCATCGCGCAGGTCGAGGGCGACGCGACGCTCACCCAGACCGGTCTCGTCATGGGCTCGCCCGCCTACATCCCGCCCGAGCGCGCGGCGGGGGAGCGCGCCGTGCCCGCGTCGGACCTGTGGGCGCTCGGCGCGACGCTGTACGCGGCGCTGGAGGGGCACTCGCCGTACGAGCGGTCGGACGCGATGTCCTCGCTGCAAGCCGCGCTGACCGAGCCGGTGCCGGTGCCGCGCAACGCGGGGCCGCTCACGCCCGTCCTCAACGGCCTGCTCGCCCGCGAGCCGCGGCACCGCATGACAGGCGAGCTGGCGCGGCCGCTGCTGACGCAGGTCGCGTCGATGCCGCCGCCGCCCAAGACGTTCGTGGACGAGACCGTCCTGGACGACCTGTCGGGCCGGTTCGAGCGCACCGTCACCGACGAGCCGCCCGCGTCGACCGTGCTGGACTCGGCGGAGGTCGAGCCGCTGACCCGCCGCGACCCCGGCCCGGCGCGGAACCCGGGCGGGCTCGCCCGCGCGCCGCGCAGCGCGCCGGAGCGCTGGACGCCCGAGCCGACGCCGCCGCCCGCGCCGCCGGAGCGGCCCGCGACGCCGCCGCCGTTCCAGGCCCCGGCCGAGCAGGAGGCGCGGACGCTGTACGACCCGAACGCCTGGGACGGGCGGAGCTCCGGCGGGAACTCCGGCGGGAGCTGGGACGGCGGGTCGGCGCAGTACCAGCAGTGGCGCGACCCGCGCTCCGACTACGAGAAGGAGCGCCGCAAGACCATGATCATCGTGACGGTCGCGGTGATCGTCGCGGTGGTCGCGGTGCTGGCGGGGGCGTTCCTGATCCGCTCGCGGCTGACGCACACCGACGGGCTGGGCGGCGTACGGCCCGACGTCTCGGCGACTTCCTCGGCATAGCCGGTCGGACGTGGCTGCCGGTCGGGTGGTCAGACGCGCTGGGACAGGCCGCTGATGCTCGTCGTCCCGGCCGTGACGGCGGGCTGCTCGGAGACCACGTCCGTCATCCGCATCACCGGCAGGACCAGCGGCGGCGGGCTCTCGGGCGTGAACGTCAGCGGGATGCCGAGCAGCTTCGACGACATCTTCGTCGTATACATGACGACGTTGCCGCCGAACGTCAGCGACGGGGTGGTCAGCACCGACTGCGCGCCGCCGTGCGTCGTCCGCTGGTCGACGCCCGTCAGGACGGCCTTGCTCATGGTGAACTTCAGCGCCTTCACGGTGCCGGTCGAAGTCTTGAGCGACGCGACGCCGTCGTAGCTGAGGCCGGTCATCGTCAGCGACGACGCCTTGAGCGTGGTGGCGTCCACGGAGAACGCCGGCGCCGTGCCGGTCGCGGTCTTCGGCGCGGGGGCGCAGGTCTTGGGTGCCTTGCCGAGGGCGTCGAGGTAGGCGCGGACGGCGGTCTCCGACGTCGCGGCGGGCGGCGTCGGGCACGCGGTGGTCGGCGTCGCGCTGGGGGTGGGCGTCGCGGATGGCGTCGACGTCGTGGTCGGGGTCGGCGTCGCTGTCGGCGCCGGCGTGGCGGTCGCGGTCGGGGCGGCGGACGGCGTGGGCGTCGGCGCGAACGGCAGGCCGACCGCCAGCAGCAGCGGCGCGGCGAACGCGTACGCGCGCCCGTGGCGGGGCGCCCGCGTCGCCCGCACGACGGCGGGCTCCTCGGGTCCGTCGCGCTCGTCGGACGCGCCGGGCTCGCCGGTCGGCGTCCACGCGAACCCGAGCGCGCCGCCGACCAGCCCGAGCACCATGCCGAGCAGGAAGCCGCCGAAGTTCGACGTCAGGAACGACGCCAGCGCCAGCAGCACGGCCAGCACCCCGTAGAAGACGCGCTGCGCGGGCTGGAACCACAGCAGCACGCCCGCGACGATGAGCAGCGCGCCGAGCAGCCAGCTCGCCACCCCCGCCATGCCCTGGTGGATGACCAGCGGCATCGGCGCCAGCGGGATCGAGATCAGCTCCAGGCCGCCGAGGACGGCGAACACGCCGCCCCAGAAGGGGCGTGTCCGCCGCCAGCGGCGGAAGCCTCGCGGTGTCGTCTTCGTCATGTCCCTAGAAGCACTCGTCGCCGAGCTTCATGCTCAGGTTCTTGAGCTTGAAGGTTCCGGCGGTGGTCGCCCACGCGACCTGGTGGACCTTGGTCAGCGAGACGTGCGTCGCCTGCTGGCCGAACATGCCCGCCGAGCCCTTGACGGGGCCCTGGTCGAGCGTGCTGGCGTCGCGGCCGATCTCGATGTTGCTGAACTCCGCGTCGGCGTCGAGCTGCTCGACGTCCAGCACGAGGTCGGTGGCCTCGACGGGCTCCTTGCCGGTGCCCGCGGTGAGGCGCAGCGTGAACGGGCCGACCTTCACCGACTGGCACATGTCGCGGATCGTGGCGTTCTTGATGCCGGAGATCTGGACGGGGTGCTGCTTGCCGTCCTTGCTCTGGTCGGCGCCGCCGTACTGGACGAAGCCGTCGCCCTCCAGCGACGCGGCGCTGACCTTGAAGCTGCCGCCGGAGACGGCGAAGGACGAGGCGATGGCGCCCTGGCCCGTCATGAAGACGAGCGCGCCCGCGCCGATCGCGGCCGGCGCGGCGAGGGCGGCGAACCGCCGCCAGCGGACCCGGCCGAGGGACGCCGGGGTGGAGTCGGTCATGGGGCACTCTCCGTACGAGGGGTTCGGTGTGCGGACACCGGTGATCGCCGTCACAAAAGGTGACGAACTCCTCGCAAGTTACCCTCAAGTACTTACTTGCACCAAACGCGCGAAGGTAAAGAAATCTGGCCGCTGACCTGCGGGGACGTTCTGCAATGCGGCGCGGGCCCCGCGCCGCCGGGCCGCGGGCCGCCGTCAGGACGACAGCGTGCGGACCGTCGTCCGCAGCTCCGCGACGTGCTCTTCGAGATCGTTCAGCGGGAGGTCCGCGCCCTTGGTCCGCAGCCGCGCCATCGCCGCCTCGACCTGCCCGACCTGCCGCTGGAGCAGCGCGCAGATGTTCTCGCCGCCCTCGTCGGGCAGCGCGCGGCGCAGCAGCTCCGCGCGGCGGCGCACCTCCAGCTCGCGCCGGTGCATCTCCACGAACACCGACACCTTCGCGCGCAGCAGCCACGGGTCGAACGGCTTGGTCAGGTAGTCGACCGCGCCCGCCGCGTAGCCGCGATAGACGTCGTCGCCCGCGTCGCCCGCCGCCGTCAGGAAGATGATCGGGACGTCCCGCGTCCGCGCCCGGCCCTTGATGTGCGCCGCCGTCTCGAAACCGTCCATGCCGGGCATCACGACGTCCAGGAGGATCACCGCGAACTCGTCGTTCAGCAGCTCCTTGAGCGCCGCGTGGCCGGAGTTCACCGCGACGACCTCGACCGGCAGGGCGTCGAGCACGGCGGTCAGCGCGACGAGGTTCTCGTCGCGGTCGTCCACGGCCAGGATCTTCGCGGAACTCGCCTGCACCGTTGTCCTCCGCGTGTCGGGGGCGTTCCTGCCGCGCCCCACCCTGTCATGTCAGCCGACCCGGCGACAGCCCGACGAGCGGCCGCGCCTCACGGCAGCCAGCCCGGCTTCACCAGTCCCGACTCGTACGCCAGGACCACCAGTTGCGCGCGGTCCCGGGCACCCAATTTGATCATTGTCCTGCTCACGTGCGTCTTGGCGGTCGCCGGGCTGACCACGAGCCGGTCCGCGATCTCCTCGTTGCTCAGGCCCGTCCCGACCAGCGCCAGCACCTCGCGCTCGCGGCCGGTCAGCGCGGCGAGCCGTTGCGGGGGCACCGGTTCCTTCGCGCGCGCCGCGAACTCGGCGATGAGGCGGCGCGTGACGCCCGGCGACAGCAGCGCGTCCCCGCGCGCCGCCGCGCGGACGGCCGCGATCAGCTCGACCGGCTCGGTGTCCTTCACCAGGAAGCCCGAGGCGCCGCCGCGCAGCGCGTCGAAGACGTACTCGTCCAGCTCGAACGTCGTCAGGACGACGACGCGCACGTTCGCGCAGCTCTCGTCCGCGACGATGCGGCGGGTCGCCGCGAGGCCGTCCGAACCGGGCATCCGGACGTCCATCAGCAGCACGTCGGGGCGGAGGCGGCGGGCCAGCTCGACGGCCTCGTCGCCGGTCCCGGCCTCGCCGACGACCTCGACGCCGTCCTGCGCGTCCAGCAGCGCCCGGAACCCGGCGCGCACCAGCGCCTGGTCGTCGGCCAGCACGACCCTGATCACGCGACCTCCCACCCGTCTACCCCTCCAACGCCCGGAAACCCCCACCCGCTCCCAATTCCCCCAACGGATTCCGCACCCGAGTGACAATGCGCCCCTTGGCCTCCCCTTGGGCTGTGTGTTACCGGGCAGTTACCGTTAGTGTTCGGTGCGTGCCCTCCATCGAGCACGAACTCCCGCTGGAGTTCGTCCGCACCCAGCCGCGCTTCGCCCCCGACCTGCTGCGCGCCGTCTTCGGCGTCGCGACGCCCGACGCGCCCGCCGTCCTCGGCTCCGAGTCCTTCGCCGAAACCGGCCCCGCCGAACTGCGCTGCGACGCGACCGTCCTCCTCGGCGACCCCGCCGCACCGGAACTCGGCATCATCGTCGAGGCCCAGACCGCCTACGCGCGCCGCAAGACGTTCAGCTGGCCCGCGTACCTGTCCACGCTCCGTGCCCGCCACGAGTGCCCCGTGACGCTGCTCGTGCTGTGCCCCGACGAGACGACCGCGCGCCGCTGCGGCGAGCCCATCGCGATGGGCCACCCCGGCTGGGTCCTCGAACCGCTCGCCGTCTGGCCCGGCCGCATCCCGCCCGTCACCGACCGGTCCGAGGCCCGCGAGCACCCCGAAGTCGCGCTCTTCGGCGCATTGGCCCTCCTCCGGACCCCCGCCGACGACGCCCGTGCGCGCGAGGTGATCCGCTGCCTCCCCGAAGCGATCGACGCCGTCGACCGCGACCTGGGCGCGGCCTACTATGACTACGTCGGGTCGCGTTTTCCCGCTGCCGCCAAGAAGCTCCTGGAGGAGACCTTGAAGCTCGACGACTACCAGTGGCAGAGCGAGTTCGCCCGGAACCACCGCTCCGAGGGCCGTGCGGAGGGGCGTGCGGAAGGCCGCGCGGAAGGCCAGGCGCAGTCGGTTCTCGCCATCTTGGCGACTCGGGGGATCGCGGTCCCTGACTGGGCACGGGAACGGATCACGGCCGGTACGGACGGCGACGAGCTGCGCCGCTGGGTTCAGCGTGCCGTCGTGGTCGACGGCATCGACGAACTCTTCCGGTGACGTGGACCTGCGCAACCATCAGTGGCAGAGCGACTTCGCGCTGAAGCACCGTGCGGAGGGCCGTGCGGAGGGCCGTGCGGAGGGTCAGGCGCGCGTGATTCTCGTGGTGCTCGCGACGCGCGGTATCACCGTTCCGTCCTGGGCGCGGGCGCGGATCTCGGCCTGCACCGACGGCACTGAGCTGGACCGCTGGGTCTCGCGCGCGGTCGTGGTCGAGAGCGTGGAGGACCTCTTCGCCTGACCGCTCAGAGCAGGTGCGGGGCGCGGTAGGGATACGGGCGTTCGCGGGGGAGCAGCGCGGCGGCGCGGGCGGTGTGCCCGTCGCGGACGAGCGGGTCGACCTTGCGGACGAGCAGCGTCAGGTCGGTGATCTCGCGGACCTACTCGTCGGCGTATCGGTCGATCACGTGGCGGCTGTTACCGACCTGGATGCTGCGCGCGCCGCGCAGGGGCCGCTCGGGGGTCCCACTGGACGTGGACCGCCGCGTGCCAGAACGCCGCTCGTGGGGCTGGATGCGGTCACGGTGGCGCGGCGGGCAACGGGTTTCAGGGGGCGGGCAGGGTCGCCTCGACGCGGAAGCCGCCGTGCGGGCCCGGAGCGGCGCGGAACGTCCCGCCGAGTGCGGTGGCGCGTTCCCGCATCCCGAGGAGGCCGCTGCCCGCGGGCGGGTCGTTGAGCGGGGACGGACCCCGGCCGTCGTCGGTGACGCGCACATCCACGGCGTCGGCGCCGTAGGCGAGGGACACGTCCACCTTGACGGGCGGCGGGCCCGCGTGGCGGGTGACGTTGGTCAACGACTCCTGGATGATTCGGAACGCCGCGAGATCGGCTCCGGCGGGGAGCGGGCGCGGGGCGCCGCGCGTGCGCGTCGTGACGTCCAGCCCGGCGGCGCGGGCGCGGGAGACCAGGTCGTCCAGCAGCGCCAGCCCGGCGGTCGGGGCGCGCGGGGCGGGCTCGCCGTCCGCGCGCAGCGCGCCGATCACCGAGCGCATCTCGGTGAGCGCCTCCTTGCTGGCCTCCTTGATGGCGGCGAGCGCGCCGCGCGCCTCCTCGGGGTCGTCGTCCAGGAGGTGCAGGGCCACGCCCGCCCGGACGTTGATCATCGAGATGTTGTGCGCGAGGACGTCGTGCAGCTCCCGCGCCATCCGCAGCCGCTCGTCGCTCGCGCGGCGGCGGGCCTCCTCGGCGCGCGTGCGGGCGGCGGCGGCCGCGCGCTGCGCCGTCGCGCGGAGCAGCTCCCCGGTGACGAGCGCGACCAGCACCCAGCCGACCGAGCCCGCCGTGCCGTCCAGACCCGGCCGGTCGACGGGGAACAGCGCGCCGGTGTGCCCGCGCTCGGCCGTGTCGACGCCGATGAGCGTCGTTAGCGAGAGGTACCCGGCGAGGAACGCCGCCGACCCCGCCCACGCGACCGTCCGGCGTCCCGCCGTGACCGCCGCGACGATCGCCGCCAGCGCCGACAGCATCACCGGGCCGTACGTATAGGCCCGCAGCAGATACAGCACGGTCACCGCGCCGACCGCGGCGGCGACCCGGACCGGCGCGCGGCGGCGCAGGAGCAGGACGGCCGGCCCCGCCGCGAGCAGCGCGACGCCGAGCGGGTCCAGCGGCGTGAACGGCGCGCGCGCCTCGTGCCACGGCCCGCTCTGCCGCTGCGCCGCGAACGAGCCGGCGACCTGGACGACGAGCAGCACCGCCGGGACGGCCCACACGGGCCACCGCCACGGCGCGGGGAACCGCCGCGCGCCCGCCGTCTCGTCCATGCCCGCCACGGTACGGCCGCGCGGGCGGCGCGCGGATCAGCCCGGGGGCTGCTTCGCGGATACGCCGCGCGGCGTACGGGCGGCGCGCGTCGAGAGATCGAACGGTCCGTCTATCGCCGCGCCGGTGGCACAATCGGTGCGTGAACGCGCGACCGGGACCTCGCGAACGGCTGCTCGACGCGGCCCGCGACCTCACCTACGAGCAGGGCGTCCATGTCGGCGTGGACGCGATCCTCAAGCGGGCGGACGTCGCGCGGCGGTCGCTCTACCAGCACTTCGGCGGCAAGGACGGGCTGATCACCGAGGTGCTGCGCGTCTCCGGCGGCGCGGAGCGGTACCGGCGCGCGATGCGGTCGGCGGGGGACGATCCGCGCGCCCGCGTCCTCGCCGTCTTCGACGCGCTGGAGGACATCACGACGCGGCCGGACTTCCACGGTTGCCGCTACACGGCGGCGGAACTGGCCATCACCGATCCCGGGCATCCCGCGCACGCCGAGATCCGCGCGTTCAAGGAAGACCTGCACGCGCTGTTCGCGGGCGAGCTGACGCGGTCCGGGCACCCCGATCCGGAGTTCGGCGCGAACCAGCTCGTCGTCCTGGTGGACGGGGTCCTCGCGCACGCCGTCACGCGCCCCGGCGCGCACCCCGCGCTGGCCGCCCGCCGCCTCGCCGAAACGGTCCTGGACGGCTGACCGCCCGGCTCAGCCGAGCCGTTCCCGACGCTGACGAGCCCGTGCCGCGCGGCCTCGATGACCGCCTCCCGCTGCGAGCGGACGCCGAGCTTGTTCAGAACGCTCTGCACATGGCTGCGCGCGGCGCGGCGCGCTCGGCGCCGGGCGCGCCCGGCCCGTCCTCGCGGTGCGCCACAATGAGAGGCCACCGCGAGGAGACAACCCCAATGACCGAGCCGGACGCGCACAGCAGCGCGCACAGCACCGGTGCGCAGATGCGCATCACCGTCACCCGCAGCCTCTCCCGGGACCAGCAGGCCCGCCGGGAACGGCTCATCGGGGCGGCCCGCGACCTGGCCGAGGAGGGCGGCTACCCGGCCGTCACCATGCACGACGTCGCGGACCGCGCGGGCGTCGCGCGCGCGACCGTCTACCGGTACTTCGCCACGAAGGACCACCTGCTCACCGAGGTCGCGGGCGCGTGGGCGCGCAGCGTCATCGACGGCCTGGACGCGGGCGCCGGGCCGTCGTTCGGCGACGCGCTCGGCGACACGCCCGTCGAGCGGCTGTCGGCGCTGCTGGAGCGGATCGTGTTCGTCGCCGCCGACAACCTGACGCTCGCGTCCGCGATCGTGCAGGCGGCGACGTCCGACGACCCGAGCGTCGACGAGGCCCGCACCGAACTGTTCCTCTACCTGCGCGACCGGCTGTCCGCGGCGATCGGCGACCCCGTCCCCGAGCGCGACGACGTCGAGGTCGTGCTCGGGCACGTGCTGCTCGCCGCGCTCGTCAGCCTGACGTCGCTGCGCCGCCCGCCGGACGAGGTCGGCGCGCTCGTGCGCACTTCGGGGCGGCTCGTGCTGCGCGGGGCGTTCGCCGCCGCGCCCTGAGCGGCACTTGTCATCCCGTTGACAACACCGGCGGCCTAATGCGTCGGTGAGACCGCAGCCTCCGCGCAACGGCGCGGGTACCGTCCCTCGCAGCCCCGGACCCACGAAGGGGCGGGAGGTGCCGACGGTGACGATGTCGATCGAGGAGCGGTCGCCGCTCAAGCCCTGGGTGGGCGTGCCCGGTGAGATCTCCGAGCTGTTCCGCCCGCATCTGGACGGGCTGGCCGAGGAGATGATCGAGGAGATCCTGGCCGGCGTCCCCGAGTACGCGCGCCCGCAGGACGAGGAGTACGCGCGGCTCGTCCGGCTCGCGGTCGAGGGCGCGCTGCGCCAGTTCGTCGACCTGATCATGGACCCGGACAGCTCCTGGGAGCCCGTCGCGGCCGTCTACCGGGAGATCGGCTGGGCGGAGGCGCGCGAGGGGCGCAGCCTGGACGTGCTGCAGACGTCGCTGCGGCTCGGCGCGCGCGTCGCGTGGCGGCGGCTGGCCGCCGAATCGGAGCGGTACAACATCTCCCGGCGGACGCTCGCGAGCATCGCCGAGGGCATCTTCGCGTTCCTCGACGAGATCGCCCGCGCCGCCACCGAGGGCTACACCAAGGCCCGCGAGCAGGAGGCGGGCGAGCTGGAGCACCGCCGCCGCCGGCTGCTGGACCTGCTGCTCGCCGAGCCCGCCGCCGCGCCGCAGGCCGTCGCGGACCTGGCGCGGCTCGCGCAGTGGCGGGTGCCGCGCACCGTCGCGGCGGTCGTGCTGCACGAGCGGAGCGGGGAGACGTTCTCGCACCCGTCGCTGCCGCCGGACGTGCTGGCCGACCTGAACCGGCGCGAGCCGTGCCTGCTCGTCCCCGACCCGGACGGGCCCGGCCGGGCGCGGATGCTGGAGGGCGCGCTGCGCGACTGGGTCGCGGCGATGGGCCCGACCGTCCGCGTCGAGGACGCCGCCAAGTCGATGCGCTGGGCGCGCGAGGCGCTGCCGCTGGCGCGGCGCGGCGTGCTGCCGTCCGAGGGCCTGGTCCGGTGCGCCGACCACATGCCGACGCTGGTCGTCTTCAAGGACGAGGAACTGGTCCGCGCGGTCGCCGAACTGCGGCTCGCGCCGCTGCGCGGCGTCCGGCCGCGGCACCGCGAGCGGCTGGTGCGGACGCTGCTGTCGTGCCTGCAGAACGGGTTCAACGCCACCGAGGTCGCGGCGCGGCTGCACGTCCACCCGCAGACGGTCCGGTACCGCCTCCACCAGTTGGAGGAGCTGTTCGGCGAGCAGCTCTACGACCCGGAGACGCGGCTGGAGATGGAGATGGTCCTGACGGTGTGGCTGAACGGGCCGGACGCCGCGCGCGACGCCGAGGCGGACGCGCGCGACTGAGCGTCAGCCCGCCTCGGCCGCGTCGTCGGCGCCGTCCGCCGCGCCGGATTCGGTGAGGCGGCCGTCCGCGAGCGCGACGACGCGGTCGGCGACGGCGGCCGCGGCCGCGTCGGCGGCGACCGCGACGACGCCCGTGCCGAGGCCGCCCGCCGCACGGCGCAGCCGGTCCAGGAACGCCGCGTCCGCGCCGCCCGGCCCGGCCGGTGCCGCGTCCACGGCGAGCAGCCGGGGGCGGGGCAGCAGCGCCGCCGCGCACAGCGCGAGCCGCGCGTCGCGGGGCGGCAGGTCGGCGGCCCGCGTGTCGAGGGCGTCGCCGAGGCCGAGCAGCCAGGCGATCCGCGCGAGGTGGTGCGGGTCGAACGGGACGCGGGCGAGCGCCGCCGTCCAGCGCGCGAACGCGGCGACCGTCCGCCGGGGGAACGGCCGCGCGTGCGCGGGCGCGTATCCGACGAGCGTCCGGCACGGGCCGCGGACGGGCGTGCCGGGGCCGGGGCCGTCGACGAGCCGGACGCCGCCGCCGCTCGGCGGCTCGTGCCCGGCCAGGCAGGCGAGCAGCGTGCTCTTGCCCGCGCCGGACGGCCCGGTGAGCGCGCACAGCTCGCCGCCGCGGAACGCCGCGTCGATCCCGTCCAGGACGGGTCCGGCGGCCGGGTCGTAGGTCTTGCGGAGGCCGGTGGCGCGGAGGACCGCGGGCTCGGGCGGGCCCGGCGCGGCGGCCGCGACGAGCGAGCCCGAGCGGAGCGTGGCCACGCCGGGTTCGGTGTAGGGGAACGGGGTGCGGGGTTCGTGCGTCATGGGGTTCTCCGAGCCCTCGGGGCGTCCGCCGGGCCTGTTCCCGCATGGATGGGCTCTGAACACGGAGCGTAGTAAACAAAGAGCAAACCGTCATGGTCTCCATCAAGCGATTGACTGGGATACGCGGCGCCGCCTACGGTGAGCCATGACCTCCCCGTCCCCGGACGATCCGCGCGAGCGGATCATCGCCGTCGCCACCCGGCTGTTCGCGTCGTTCGGCTACGACGGGACGTCCACGCGCCTCATCGCGGAGACCGCCGGGCTCAACATCGCGACCGTCGCGTACCACGTCGGCGGCAAGCGCGACCTCTATCTGACCGTCATGGAACGTGCCCACCAGGCCGAACGCGCCGCGCTCGACGCCGCCGCCGCGTCCTGCGCGGCCGACGCGGCGGGACTGCGCCGACTCCTGGACGCCTACGTGGACTTCTGCGTGGCGCATCCGGAGGTGCCCGCGCTGTGGGTCCACCGCTGGCAGTCCGACGCCGCCGACATCGCGGACCTGGAGGGCCGGTACGCGCGGCCGCTCATCGAGCGGACCGCCGAACTCGTCCGCGCGGCGGCCGGGGACGGCGCGGCGGACGCCGAGTACGCCGTCATGACCGTCATCTGGTGTACGCACGGCTTCTGCCGGGGCGGCGTCCCCGGCCCGGACGGGCGGCGCGGCATCGACGACCCCGCCGAGGTCGCCCGGTTCCGCGCGCACCTGCACCGGCTCAACGACGCGATGCTCGGCCTCGGCCCGGGGTGCGGCGTGCCGGGCGGCGGCGGGGCGCGCGCGTGAGCGGGCTGCCGCGCGGCCGGCTCCTCGGCTACGGCGTCGGGTCTATCGGAACCGGGATCTTCTCGGCCGTGCCCGGTCTGCTGCTGCTCTACTACCTGACCGACGTGCTCGGCGTCGCGGCCGCCGTCGCGGGGGCCGTGCTCGTCGTTCCGAAAGCGTGGGACGTCCTGTTCAACCCGGTCGTCGGCGCGGCCAGCGACCGGGAGGCCGTCCGCACCGGCCGCCGCACGCGGCTGCTGACGTTCGGCGCCGCCGCGCTGCCGCTGCTGTTCGCCGCGATGTTCGCCGTGCCCGTCGCGGACCCCGCGTTCGCGGCCGTTTGGACGGGCGGCGCGTTCCTGCTCGCCGCGTCCGCGTTCGCGTGCTTCCAGGTGCCGTACGTCGCGCTGCCCGCCGAAATCTCCGACAGCCCCGGCGAGCGCGGGCGCGCGATGGCGTGGCGCGTCGTGTGCCTCACCGTCGGCATCCTGCTCGCGGGCGGCCTCGCGCCCGCCGTCGCGGACGGCGCGGGCGGCGGGCGCGGCGGCTACGCGCTGATGGGCGTCGTCATCGGCGCGGTGCTCGGCGCGGCGATGCTCGCCAGCGCCCGCTCGACGCGGTGGATCGCCGCCCGGCCCGGCCCGCGCCCGCTCGGGCTGGCCGCCGCGCTGCGCGCCGCGCGCGGGAACCGGCCGTTCTTCGCGCTGCTCGCCGCGTTCGCCGCGCAGTCCCTCGCCGTCGCGGTGATGCTCGCGGGCGCGCCGTACGCGGCGACGTACCGGCTCGGCGACTACGGGCTGACCTCGGTGATGTTCGTCTGCCTGGTCGGGCCGAGCGCGCTCGCCGTCCCGGCGTGGCGCGCGCTCGCGCGGCGGTTCGGGACGGTCGCGTGCTACCTGGCCGCCGTCGCGCTGTTCGCCGCCGCGGCCGCCGCGCTGTACCCGGCCGTGGCGGGCGGGGCGCGGGCCGCCGTGCTCGCCGCGACCGCGCTCGTCGGCGTCTGCTACGCGGCCGTGCAGCTCTTCCCGCTGTCGCTGCTGCCCGAGACCGTCCGCGCGGACGCGGCGCGCACCGGGCAGGCGCAGTCCGGCGCGTTCACCGGGCTGTGGACGGCCGCCGAGACCGGCGCGATGGCGCTCGGGCCCGGCGTGTACGCGGCCGTGCTGGCGGTCACCGCGTTCCGCTCGTCCGACCTGGACGACCCCGTCGCGCAGCCGGGCTCCGCGCTGACCGGCCTCACCGCCGGGTACACGCTCGTCCCCGCGCTGCTGCTGCTCGCCAGCGTCCCCGCGCTGCTCGCCTACCGGCGGCTCGCCCCGACCGAGGAGACCGATGCCTGAGCCCGAACCGCTCCCCGAGACCGGGCGTCCCGCCGACGCCCTGCTCGCCGACCTCGCCGCGCTGCGCGCGGGCGACCTGCCCGTCCGGGGCGGGAAGGTCGCCGCGTACGTGTACGACACCGGTCAGGCCGTGATCCATGACGCGGCCGCGCGCGCCTACCTGGAGATGCTGGAGGTCAACTGCCTCGACCCGACCGCGTTCCCGAGCATCGTGACGCTGGAGCGCGAGGTCGTCGCGGCCGTCGCGGGGCGGCTCGGCGGCGGGCCGGACACGCCGGGGATCTTCACCTCGGGCGGCACCGAGTCGATCATGCTCGCGGTGAAGGCGGCGCGGGACGCCGCTCCCGTCGCGGGGCGGCCCCGGATCGTCGTGCCCGCGACCGCGCATCCGGCGTTCCACAAGGCGGCGCACTACCTGGGGATGGACATCGCGGCCGTTCCGGTGGACGGGGTGACGTTCCGCGCCGATCCGGCCGCGATGGCCGCCGCGATCACGCCGGACACCGTGCTGGTCGTCGCGTCCGCGCCGTCTTATCCACAGGGCGTCATGGACCCGGTGGTCGAGATCGCGCGCCTCGCGTCGGACGCGGGCGTGCGCTGTCATGTGGACGCGTGCGTCGGCGGGTGGGTGCTGCCGTGGCTCGCGGACGTGCCGCCGTTCGACCTGTCGGTTCCGGGTGTCACGTCGATCTCGTGCGACCTGCACAAGTACGGGTACGCGCCCAAGGGCGCGTCGGTCGTGCTGTTCGCCGACGCGGCGCTGCGCCGCCGCGCGTATTTCGCGTCTGCCGAATGGCCCGGCTACACCGTGATCAACGCGACCGTGCAGAGCAGCAAGAGCGCGGGGCCGCTCGGCGCGGCCTGGCTGACGCTGCGGGCGCTCGGCGCGGACGGGTACCGGCGGCTCGCGGCCGACGCGATGGCCGCCGCCGAACGGCTCATCTCCGGCGTCGCCGCCATTCCGGGGCTGCGGGTGCTGGGGACGCCGGTCGCGCCGCTCGTCGCCGTCGCGTCGGACGACCCCGCGCTGGACGTCTTCGTCGTCGCGGACGAGGCGCGGCGGCTCGGCTGGTTCTTCCAGCCGCAGCTCTCCTACCAGGGGATTCCGCCGAACCTGCACTTCACGCTGACCGGCGTCACCGACGTGGACGCGATGCTGGCCGCGTTCCGCGCCGCCGTCTCGGCCGCGCGCGCGGCGGGGCCCGCGCCGGTTCCCGACGGGCTCGCGGACGTCCTCGCGTCGCTCGACCTGGACGCGCTCGACGACGCGGGCTTCGCCGAACTCCTCGCGGCGGCGGGCGCGGGCGGCGTCGGCTCGGGCGGCGGGATGGCGACGGTCAACGCCGTCCTGAACGCGCTGCCCGCCGCCACCCGCGAGGCCCTGCTGATCCGCTTCCTGTCCGCGCTGTACGCGGGGGCCGTCTAGGGCCTCAGCCCGAACGCGTCACCCGGCCGGTGAAGCGAGGCCGGAAGCGGGCTTCACCGGCCGGATCGCGAAGCGATGCCGCGCCCGCCAAGTCCCGGAGCCGTCAGGCGAGGACCGCGGGCCGCGACTTCGAGACCGCCGTCTAGCCGAGGCGCAGGAGGCGGTGGGGGAGGGACGGGCCGGTCAGCGCGTCGGCGGTGGTGAGCGCGAACCGGCCCGGGCCCGCCGTCAGCGTCCCGACGCTGCGGCCCGCCGCCGCCGTGCGCGGCGGGTCGCCCGCGACGCCGAGCCGGACGGTCAGGCCGCGCCAGCCGACGACCGTCACCGACGACGCCGCGCGCAGCGGGGTGGTCCCGCCCAGACCGTCGTCCACGCGCGCGACCGTGTCGCCCGCCTTCGCGACGCGCTCCGCCGTCAGCGCCGTCTCGGCCGCCGCGACGAGCCGCTGGCCGACCTGGATCGCGCCGACCGCGCTCGGCGAGTGCTGGCCCATGACCGCGCCGATGATCGTCGTGGTGACCGCCCCGACCCGCTTGCGCGCCGCGAAGACGTAGTTGCCGCCCGCCTTGTCGGTGTAGCCCGTCTTGCCGCCGACGACGCCGTACCGGCCGATCAGCAGGTTCCCGCTCGGGCGGGCCGGGCCGCCGTCGTCGGGCACGTACGCGCGGTTCGCGACGACCTCCGCGAACGCCGGGACGCGCATCGCCGCCGACAGCAGCTTCACCTGGTCGGCGGCCGTGGAGACGGTGCCCGCGTCGTAGCCGCTCGGGTCGGTGTACGTCGTGGACGTCATGCCGAGGCGCCGCGCGGCCGCGTTCATCTTCGCGACGAACGCCTCGTCGGTGCCCGCGTCCCAGCGGGCCAGCTCGTGCGCGACGTCGTTCGCGGAGATCATCAGCAGCGCCTCCAGCGCCTTGCGCTCGCTGAGCCGCAGGCCCGCCGTGATGCCGAGCAGCGACTCGCCGCGCTGGCGGCGGCCCGGCATCTCCGCGACGCCCTGCTGCGACACCGTCTTGACGGGGCCGGCCTCGCCGGTCGCCAGCGGGTGCTCCTGCAGATAGACGTACGCGGTCATCACCTTGGCGACGCTGGCGGTCGGCGTCGGGGCCGTGCCGCCGGACGAGCCCATCGTGCCGAGGCCCTCGACGTAGACGGCGGCCTGCCCGTCCGCCGGCAGTGGCAGGACGGGCGCGCCGCCCGCGAACGTGTGCGACGCGGGGAGCGCCAGCTCCAGCGTCGGCGCGGGCACGGGGCGCAGGAGCTGCGCGGCGACGACGCCGACGAGGACCAGGACGGCCGCGAGCACGGCGAACAACGGCCAGCGCCGCCGCCGGGGCTCGTCGTCGTGTCCGTCGTGCGGCCCGTACTCGTCGTACCCGCCGTACTCGCGCGGCTCCGCCCCCCGAGGCGGCACGGCGGCCTGCCCGCCCCCGGCCCAGGGCGTGCTCCACTGCCCGGACACGCCGGCAGTCGGCCGCTCGTCGGTGCCGGCCGCGCCGAACTGCCCGGACGCGCCAACGCCCGACCGCTCGTCCGTGCTGGTCGCGCCGAACGGCCCAGATTCGCCAGCGCGTTCATCGGTGCCGGTCGCGCCCGCGGCGCCGCACGGTCCGGATGCGCCGCCGCTCAGGCGTCCGTCTGTACGGGTCACGTCAGCGGCGCCGTACGGCTCGCCGGTGCTCGGCCGAGCTTCCGCGCCCGTCGAGCCATAGGGCTCGGACGCACCGTTCCCCGGCCGCCCGTCCGGCCCGGCCGTGCCGTACGGTCCAGAACCACGGACGTTCGGCCGCTCGTCCGCTCCCGCTCTGCCCGTTGTGCCGTAGGGCCGGGCGGCGTCGGGCGACCGGCGCGGCGACCGGTCCGAGGGCGCGGTGGGCGGCGACCCGGCCGAGGGTAGCCGTTCCTCCACGGTCGGCTGCGCCTGCGACGACGACCGCGACGGCGGCCGCCCCGGCGCGGAAGCCCGCGGCAACGGCTCGGGCCGCGTCGCGAGCGGCCCATCGGCCGCCGGAGAAGCGTTCGAGGGAACATCTCCCGCGACCTGCTCACCCCCGGCGGGCGCAGCGTGCTCCCCGCCGAGGGACGCCGACCGATCGGACGCGACGGGACGCCCACCGGGCGGTGTCGACCGCTCGGGACCGGCCGCCTGGTCACCGTGCGCCGCCGACCGCTCGGGCGCGGCCGGTCGGCCGCCGGGCGGCGTCGCGCGGGTAGCGGGCGGCCCCGCCTGCGCGGGCGCTCCAGGTATCTGCGGCGCGTCCGGCGCGGACGGCACAGCACGCGGGGCCGGGTGCCCGCCGGGCGGGGTGGATTGGCGGGGAGCGTTGGGCTGCCCGCCGGGCGGAGTGGACTGGCGGGTTGTAATGGGCTGCCCGCTGGGCGGCGCTGAGCGGCCGGGCGTGGCCGGGTGCCCAGTGCGCGGCGTCGTGTGCGCGGTGGGAGGTTCTGTCTGCGCGGGGGCTTCTGGCGTTTGCGGCGCGTCCGATGTGGGCTGTGCAGCGCGCGGGGTCGAGTGTCCGCTGGGTGGCGTGGAGTGGCGGGAGGCGTTGGGCTGCTCGCCGGGCGGTGTGGAGTGGCCGGGCGCGCCAGGGTGCCCGGTGCGCGGCGTCGTGTGCGCGGCGGGCGGTTCCGTCTGCGCGGGGGCTTCTGGCTTCTGCGGCGCGTCCGGCGCGGATGGCACCGGGCGCGGGGCCGAATGCGCGCTGGGCGGCGTGGATTGGCGGGGAGCGGTGGGCTGCCCGCCGGGTGGAGTGGACTGGCGGGTTGTAATGGGCTGCCCGCTGGGTGGGGGTGAGTTGTCGGGCCTGGCTGGTTGGTCGCTCGGCGGGCTCGGTCGCGGAGAGCGCTGGGAAGCGGTCAGGGTGGGGTGCGTGTCGCGCGGGGGCGCCTGCTCGTTGGGCGGCGTCGCCGGGTTGGCGGGCGGGCCTGGGTGTGCGGCGGCTTCGGTCGGCTGGGGCGTGGCCGGGGCGGGCTGCGCGGTGGGCTGCGCGGCGGGCGTGGCCGGGTGGCTGCCGGGTTGTGCGGGCCGGTCGGCCGGGTCCGTTTCCTGTGCGGTGGGCGGCGTCGGAGGTGGTCCGGGCGGTGTCGAACGAGCAGCCGGGGGCGTCTGCCGGGGCGGCGGGGTCGTGTCGCCTGGGCGCGTGGTCGGTTGCGCGGCGGGGGACGTCGATCGGCCGTTCGAGGGCGCGTCCTGCGCGGGCGCCGCCGACCGGCCGTCGGGGGGTGCGTCCCCTGCGGGGGGCGTCAATTGGCCGTTCGGGGGTGTGTCCTGCGCGGGCGCTGTCGATCGGCCGTTCGGGGGTGCGTCCTGCGCGGCGGGTTCTGTGGGCGCGGGCGTCGTTCGGGTGTCGTTGGGGGGTGTCGTCGCGGGGGCGGGCGCTTGCGGGCGGTCGTCGGGCGGCGTCGACCGTGGTGCCGGGGTCGCCGGTTGGGCGTTCGGGTGCGGGAGTCGGTCGGCCGGCCCGGAGTTGGGCGTGGTCGGGTGACCCGCGGGGCGAGTTGCCGGGTCGCTCGGCGGGGGAGTTGCTTGAGCCGTGGGGGGAGTCGCCCGGTCGCTGGTTGGGGGTGCCGCCTGGGAAGCAAGAGTCGTCGGGTGGTCGTCCGCCGGAGTCGTCGGGTCGTCGTTCGGGGGTGCCGGGCGGCGATCGGCGGGCGGGGCCGGTCGGGCGGCGGGTTCCGCCGGGTCGTCGTTCGGCGGGGTCGACTCGGGGGAGGGCTCCCCCGGTCGGGCGGTGAGGGGGGTCGGCTCCGCGGCCGGGGGCTCCTCGGGAGCGGGCCGGGCCGGGTCGTCGGACGGCTGCTCGGCGGCCGGGGCGGCCGGCGGGGCCGGGCGGGCGTGGCGGCCTCGGCGGGGCGGCGCCGAGAACTCGGCGGTCTCCGTCCGGTCGGCCTTCCGCTCGGGTTCGTTCACGGCGCTGCCTCCTCGACCTGCTGCCCCATCCACACGCGCGGACGCAGCGGTCTCGCCGACGAACCCCCCGTGTCCTCCTTTACAAGGATGCGCAGCTTAGCCGTTAGGTTCACTTCGTTCTGCATAAGCGATCAAGGAAAAATGACCGGAACCGTGAACTCCGGGGCGGGTTCGTGGCGATACATCCCCGTCATGTCCCCCCACCGGGAAGGCCGGCCCTCCCATGCACGACCCCCGACCCGCCCCCGCGCCGTCCGGACGCGCGCGATGACCGCAGCTCCCGCCGTCCCGGAGACGGAGACCGACGCGGAGCTGATCCGCAGGTCGCACGCCGACCCGGAGGCGTTCGCCGCCCTGTTCGACCGGTACGCGCCGATGCTGTACCGGTACGTGTCGCGCCGCCTCGGCCCCGAGCAGGCCGAGGACATCGTCGGCGACACGTTCCTGGCCGCGTTCGGCCGCCGCGCCCGGTACGACCTCGAGCGCCCGGACGCCCGGCCCTGGCTGTTCGGCATCGTCACCAAGCTCGTCGCGCGCCACCACCGCGACGAGGCCGCCCGCTACCGCGCGCTGCGCCGCAGCCCCGCCGAGCACGCCGTCCCCTTCCCCGACGACGCGGTGGACGACGCCGTCGCCGCCGCCGGGGTCCGGCCGGTGCTCGCCGGCGCGCTCGCCGCGCTGCCCCGCCGCGACCGCGACGTCCTGCTGCTCGTCGCCTGGGCGGATCTGAGCTACGCGGAGACCGCCGCGGCGCTCGGCATCCCCGTCGGGACCGTCCGGTCCCGGCTCAACCGGGCGCGGCGCAAGATCCGCGCGGCGCTCGGCGACACCGACCCGATGCGCGAGGAGGCGTAGCGATGGACGACCTGAACCTGCTCCGCGATCTCGGCCGCGACCTCGAACACGAGCCGCCGCCGACGCTGGTCCGGCAGCGCTCCCGGCTGGCGGGCGGGGCGGCCGCGCCGCGCCGCCGCCGGTGGCTCGCCCCGGCGATCATGGCGACGGCCGCCGCCGTGACGGCCGCGCTGGTGCTCGTCCCGACCGTGCTGCTGCGCGGCGGGGACGGCGGCCGGCACGCGCTCGGGACGGTCGCGCGGACCGAGAGCGGCCCGGCCCGCGCGGTGAACGTCCTGGTCATCGGGGCGGACGGCCGGAACGGCGGCGCGTCGAACGCCGACTCGATCGTCCTCGTCCACCTGCCTGCGGACCGCGGCCGGGCGAGCGTGCTCAGCATCCCGCGCGACGTCGTGTCCAGCCCGGTCACCTGCCCGAACGCCAAGCTCGCCTCGCCGCGGATGACGTACATGCTGACCGGCGGCCTGTCGTGCTCGGTGAAGCGCGTCGAATCGCTGACGTCGGTGCGCGTCGACCAGGCCGTCAAGGTGGACTTCGCCGGGTTCGCGAAGATGGTGGACGCGCTCGGCGGCGTCGAGATCACGCTGCCCAAGGCCGTGGACGACCGGAACAGCGGGCTGCGCCTCGGGGCCGGACGCCACCTGGTCAAGGGCCGCCAGGCCCTCGCCTACGCGCGGGTGCGGCACGGCCTCGACGACGGCTCCGACCTGGCGCGCGTCGAGCGCCAGCAGCGGCTGATGAAGGCGCTGCTGGCGCGCGCGCACCAGAAGTTCGGCAATCCCGTCGCGATGGCGCGGTTCGTCGCCGCGGCGTCGTCGTCCGTGACGGTCCTGGGCGGGGACGACTCGGTCGCGCTGAAGAGCCTCGCCAAGGGCTTGGAGAAGGTGAACCCGAACCGGTCGGACTACGCCGTCCTTCCGACCCGGATCAACCCCGCCGATCCCGGCACCCTCGTCGTGGACGAGGCGCGGACGGCCGCCGCGCTGCGCCCGTTCAAGCGGTGACGGGGAGCGCGCCGACGAGAGCGTCCAGTTCGTCCTCGGTGTTGTAGTAGTGGACGGACGCGCGGACGACGTCCCGGGCGGTCGCGGTGCCGTAGCCGTGGCCGCTCGGGACGGCGACGCTCACGTTGATCCTCGCGGCGCGCAGCGTGTCGCGGACCTCCGTCGCCTCGTGCCCGTCGATCGTGAACGTGACGATGCCGCACGGATTCGGCCCGCGGTCCCGGACGGTGACGCCCGGCCGGTCCGCGAGCCGCGCGCGCAGCCCCGCGCCGAGCGCGCGGACGCGCTCCTCGACCGCCGCGATGCCCAGATCCGCCGCGTAGCGGGCGGCGACGCCGAGACCGACCTGCCCGGCCACGAACCGCTCCCACGTCTCGAACCGCCGCGCGTCCTCGCGCAGCGCGAACGAGCCCGCCGGATCCCACCGGGCGGCCTGGAGGTCGATCAGCGGCGGGACCAGCGTCGGGACGATCTCGCGCCGCGCGTACAGGAACCCCGTGCCGCGCGGACCGCGCAGGAACTTGCGGCCCGTCGCGGACAGCAGGTCGCAGCCGATCTCGGCGACGTCCACGGCGATCTGGCCCACCGACTGGCACGCGTCCAGCAGGAACAGCACGCCCGCCGCGCGGCACAGCTTGCCGACCTCCGCGACCGGGTTGACCAGGCCGTTGTGCGTCGGGACGTGGTTCAGCGAGACGAGCCGGACGCCGCCGCGCGCCAGCTCCGCCGCCAGCGCGTCCAGGGACACCAGGCCGTCCGGGCCGTCCGGGACCACCTCGACGCGCGCGCCGTGCGTGTCGGCGGCGTGCCGGTAGGCGATGGCGTTGCTCGCGTACTCGCTGGTCGTGGTGAGGATGCGGTCGCCCGGCGCGAACGGCACCGCGTAGAACGCCAGGTCCCAGGCGCGGGTGGCGTTCTCGACGTAGGCGATCTCGTCGGGGCGCGCGCCGATCAGCGCGGCGACGGCGGGGTAGAAGGCGGCGATCCGGTCGGCGTTGAGGTCCTCGGCCTCGTAGCCGCCGGACTCGGCCTCCAGCCTGAGGTGGTCCGCGACGGCGTCCAGCACGGGCTGCGCGGGCAGCGCCGAACCCGCGTTGTTCAGGTGGACGACGTGCGCGCAGCCGGGCGTCTCCGCGCGCACTCGGGCGATGTCGATGCTCACATGCACTCCCTGGTGGGTCCGTTCCATACAACCTCACCCGAGGGCGCCGAAAAATGTCCGACCGGTGTGACATCGTCGGCGCGCTCGACGGCCGCGGTGCGCTCCCCACAGGGGCGGGAGCCCACCGAGCCCGCCGGTCCTTCGCCGCGCCCGCCCCGCCGACGCGGGCGGGCGGCGGCGCGATCTCGGGCGCGGTTTGTCGTTGGTTGAGCGGCGGGTTCGGAGCACCGCGAGGTCGATTGCCGGCAGCCGCCGGACGCCCGGCGTGGGCGGCGGTCAGGGGGTCGTGCAGGCGCGGTAGCGGTGGCCGGGGGTTCCGGTGGGGAGGACGTCCCGGTCTCGTCGGGTGACGGCGATTCGGGTGCCGAAGGATCGGCAGGCCGCGGTGAAACCCTTGGCGTCGTATTCGATGTCGAAGACGCGGTTCGGGTAGGCGGTTGCGTATTCGGCGCATTCGTCGGTGCGTCCGCATTCCTCTACGACGGCTAGGTCGAAGCCGATCACGGCGCGGTGGGGGAGCAGTTCCGCGGTGTTCTTCTGGGCGGCGGCCAGGCCGTGCTCGTGGGCGCGTGCGGTGATCAGGCGCGCGAACGCGACGGCGTCCGCGGCGGTGAGAAGGTCGTCGGACCGCTGGTAGGAGTCGAGGTTGTCGAACTCGACGGCGTTGAATCCGGCCGTGGCGCAGCCGTCCGTCCAGGAGCCGACGATGGCGGCGAGGGCGGTGCGGTGGGCGGCCGTGGAGATGTCCAGCAGCGGTTCGTTCCAGTCCCGGTCGATGACCGGTCGGCCCGCGCGGTCGGTCAGCAGCAGGTCGGGGTGGTTCTCCCGCCACCAGCGGACGGCGTCCGGCTGGGTCTGGAACGCGTTGACGTAGCAGACGTTGTAGAGGCCGGGCGCGGGGG
Source organism: Actinomadura atramentaria DSM 43919 (assembly GCF_000381885.1). Lineage (GTDB taxonomy): Bacteria > Actinomycetota > Actinomycetes > Streptosporangiales > Streptosporangiaceae > Spirillospora > Spirillospora atramentaria. Next base: position 198,054 of record NZ_KB907209.1, read on the forward strand.
CGGCCGTCCGGTCGCGGGACACGGCGCGGACGCCGGGCGGCGGCGGGTACGGGCCGCCGATCTGGTAGTCGAACGCGATCCCGGGCGGCGGCGGGCGCACGGCCGGGCCGCTCCCGCCGGAGCCCGCGCCGCTCGACGCGCCTGTCGAAGACCCTCCGCCTGCGGGCCCGCGCTTGGTCCGGTCCGGTTCGCCGCACGACGAACATGCCGCCGCGACCAGCGCGACGGCCAGGACGAGCACCCGCACGCGGGTGAGGCGGTGCATGAACCCAGCCTCCCGCATCCGGCTCGACGGCAGTCCACGCCCGAGCCGTCAGCGGTGGCCCACCACGTTCACGATCGCGCCCGCCGGGTCGCGGACGAAGAAGCGGCGGACGCCCCACTCCTCGTCGCGCAGGTCGTGGACGATCTCCGCGCCGCGCGCGAGCATCGCGCGGTACACCGCGTCCACGTCCTCGACCTCGATCGACACGTCCGGGTGGACGGCCGCGTGCGCGTCCGCGCCCTGCAGGGTGAGCTGCGCGGTCGGGTTGGACGGCGACGCGAGCGTCACCACCCAGCCGTGGTCCATGACCACTTCGAGTCCGATCGCCGCGTAGAAATCGCTCGCGGCGGCCATGTCGTCGGTCCTGATGTCGGGCACGATCCGGCGCACGGTCATCGCGGCCCCTTCCGCCTCGGATGCGTTGGGGACAGTGGACCACACGCGTCCGACATCCGGACGACCCGTTGCCCCCGGCCGCGAAGAAGCTTACTTTCGAAGTAAAGCGAAGTCCGTTCTTTCCTGACAGGCAAGGATGCGATGACCGACACCTTCGTCCCCCCGCCCTACCCCCAGGCCCGCACCTGTCCGTACGACCCGCCGCCCGGCTACCGGACGTTCCGCGAGGACGCGCCGCTGACCCGCGCCACGCTCTACGACGGCCGGACCGCCTGGCTCGTCTCCGGCTACGACACCGCCCGCGCCTTACTCGCCGACCCGCGCCTCTCGTCCGACCGCAACCGCCCCGGGTTCCCGTTCCTGTCGCCGCGCTTCGAGTCGTTCCGGGGGCGGCGGCCCGCGTTCATCGGCCTCGACCGGCCGGAGCACGCCGCGCAGCGCCGCCTGCTCATCGGCGATTTCAGCGTGCGGCGCGTCGCGTCGATGCGCGGCGAGATCGAGGAGATCGTCGACGGGTTCCTGGACGCGATGGTCGAGAAGGGGCCGCCCGCCGACCTCGTGGCCGATTTCGCGATGCCCGTCCCGTCGATGGTGATCTGCCGGATGCTCAGCGTCCCTTACGACGACCACGACTTCTTCCAGGACGCGTCGCGGCGGCTGCTGCAGTCCGACGACCCCGGCGTCGCCGGGCAGGCCCGCGACGACCTGGCCGACTACCTCGGCCGCCTCGTGGACGGACCCCCGGCGGAACCGGGCCTGCTCGCGCGGCTCGTCGCGCGCCCCGACCGGCCCGACCGCGAGGACGTCGTCGCGACGGCGATCCTGCTGCTCGTCGCGGGCCACGAGACGACCGCGTCGATGATCGCGATGAGCGTCGTCGCGCTGCACGACCACCCCGAGCAGCTCGCCGCGCTCCGGGCGGACCCCGGGCTCGTGCCGGGGGCCGTCGAGGAGCTGCTGCGCTACCTGTCGATCGCGGACCTCGCGGGCATCCGCGTCGCCGCCGAGGACATCGAGATCGCCGGGCGGACGATCCGCGCGGGCGACGGCGTCGTCATCCCCAACTCGCTCGGCAACCGCGACGCGGCCGCGTTCCCCGACCCGGACCGGCTCGACGTCCACCGCTCCGCGCGCCACCACCTGGCGTTCGGCTACGGCGTCCACCAGTGCCTCGGCCAGAACCTGGCGCGCGCCGAACTGCACATCGCGCTCACCGCGCTGCTGCGCCGCCTGCCCGGCCTGCGGCTCGCCGTCCCGCGTGACGAGCTGGCGCTGCGGCCGCCCGCGACGATCCAGGGCGTCAACGCGCTCCCGGTGACGTGGTGAGCGGCGGGATGGAGGTCAGCGCCGACCGGGCGGTCTGCGTCGGCGCGGGCATGTGCGCGCTGACGGCCCCGGACGTCTTCGACCAGGACGACGACGGGCTCGTCACGGTCCTGCGGCCCGACCCGCCGGCGGCGGCCCGCCGCGCGGTCCGCCAGGCCGCCGACCTGTGCCCGTCCCGCGCGCTGCGCGTGGCGGACTGACACGGCGGCGGTGCGGCGCGCTCGCCGGCGCCGCGCCGCCGCCCGAAATCCCCTCGCCGCCCGGCGGCGCCCCGGACTAGGGTCGGCGCCCGTGAACGACAGGACGACCACGCTCTGGCGCCCGGTGGGCCCCGCCGAACTCGACCTGCTGCGCGCGCGGGACTGGCGCTCCTGGCCGCCGCGCCTCCCCGAGCAGCCGATCTTCTACCCCGTCCTCAACGAGGACTACGCGATCCGCATCGCCCGCGACTGGAACGTCAAGCACGACGGCGCGGGCTACGTGACGCGCTTCGAGGTCGAGACGGACTTCCTCGCCCGCTACCCCGTCCGCCAGGCGGGCGGACGGACGATCCTCGAACTCTGGGTTCCCGCCGAGGAACTCGACGAGTTCAACACCCACATCACCGGCCCCATCGAACTCGTCCACGAATTCCACTAGCCGTCAGGTCGGAGGGTCGTCAGGAGGCGGGTGCAGCGGGTGGTGAGTTCGGCGGCGGTTCGGTCGGGGTGGTCGTCCCACCAGCGGACGACGGCGGTGACGGTGGCGAACCAGATGCGGGTGAGCAGGTCGCCGTCGTCGGGGTCGGTGTCGCCCGCGCGGGCGAGGACGTCCGCGACGCCCGCCGCGCCCATGCCGTTCAGGGCGGCGCGGTAGCGGCGGGCGGCGGCGGACGCGCTGTCGGTCTCGGGCGGTGGCAGGGTCGGGTCGTAGAGGACGTGCCAGTCGGTGCGGCGGCCGTCCAGGGCGGTGATGAGGGCGTTGAGCGTGCGCGCGGCGCGGTCGGCGGCGGGCGCGTCCGGCGCGGCGTCCTCGGCGGCGCGGACGGCGGCGACGAGCCGGTCGCCCGCCGCGCGCACGCACGCCAGGTGCAACTGCTCGCGCGACCCGAAGTAGCTGTAGACGAGCGGTTTGGAAACATCGGAAGCGGCCGCGATGCGCGAGACGGACGCGCCCGCGTGCCCGCGCGTCCCGAACTCGCGCCCGGCGGCGGCGAGGATCTGCGCCTCCCGCTCGGGGCGCGGCACGCCCTTGGTGCCGGTCCGCGCGCTCATCCGCGCACCGGGCCGCGCGTCGGGCCGCGGGTCGGGTCGCGCACCGGGCCGCGCACCGGGTCGCGCACCGGGTCGCGGGTCGGGTCGCGCACCGGGCCGCGCATCGGGTCGCGCGTCGGGCCGCGCACCGGGCCGCGCGTCGGGCCGCGCCCCGGGTCGCGCGTCGGGTCGACGAGGACGCCCGGGTTCAGCACGCCCGCCGGGTCGAGCGCGGCCTTCGCCGCGCGCAGCGCGGCCGCGAACGGGTCCGGCCGCTGCCGGTCGTACCAGGGCCGGTGGTCGCGGCCGACCGCGTGGTGGTGGGTGATCGTGCCGCCGGACGCGTCGACGGCCTCGGACACGGCCGCCTTGATCTCGTCCCACTGGGCGAGGAGCCCGTCCCAGCGGCCCGCCGCGTAGACGCCGAAGTAGGGCGCGGGGCCGTCCGGGTAGACGTGGGTGAACCGGCACGTCGTGATCCCGGTCGCGCCGACCGCGCGCATCGCGGCGTCGGCGGCGGCGAGGACGGCGGCGCGCAGCGCCGGGTAGCGGTCCCACGTGCAGGCCGTTTCGAACGTTTCCACGATCATGCCGTGGGCGGCGAGCGCGTCCCGCTGGTAGGGCATCCGCAGGAACGACGACCGCCACGTGTCCGCAGCCGACGCGCCGCCCCGCGCGGCGGCGTCCGGGCCGGTGTCGCGGCGGGCCTCGGCCCGTCCGCCGTGGTCCGCGCACAGCTCCAGCGCCCGGTCCAGCCGCGCCCCGACCGGGTGGTCGGCGGACTCGAACCCGAGCACGAGCACCCCGCCGCCGCTCGCCGTCCCCGCGTTCAGGAACGCCTCGTTCGGGTCCAGCAGACGGCAGTTCGCCGGGAACAGCCCGGACTGCGCGACCGCGCGCGTCGCCTCGACGGCCCGGCCGTGGTCCTCGAACAGCACGGACGCGCCCGCGCGGAACCGCGGCCGCTCCTGCAGCCGCATCCACGCCTCGGTGATGACGCCCAGCGCGCCCTCCGAGCCGAGGAACATCCGGTCCGGCGACGGCCCCGCGCCCGAGCCGGGCAGCCGCCGCGACTCCGCGACGCCCGCCGGCGTGACGACGCGCAGCGACTCCACCAGGTCGTCGATGTGCGTGTAGAGCGTCGCGTAGTGGCCGCCCGCGCGCGTCGCGAGCCAGCCGCCGAGCGTGGAGAACTCGAACGACTGCGGGAAGTGCCGCAGCGTCAGGCCGTGCGGGCGCAGCGCGTCCTCCAGCGCGGGGCCGGGGATTCCGGCCTGGATTCGGGCGGCGCGGCTCGTCCGGTCGATCTCCAGGACGCGGTCGAGCCGCCCGACGTCGAGGCTGACCGCGCCCGCGTAGCCGGTGACGCGCGGCTCGACGCCGCCGACGACCGACGTCCCGCCGCCGTACGGGACGACGGCGACGCCCGCGCCGCCGCACCAGTCCAGGACGGCCGCGACGTCGTCCCCGGTCCGCGGCCGGACGACCAGGTCGGGGACGTGCCGCAGCTCGCCGCGCAGGTTCCGGACGACGTCGCGGAACGCCCGGCCGTGCGCGTGCGCCGCGCGGTCGGCGACGTCCGCCGAGCACAGCGCGGCGAGCGCGGGCGGCGGCGCGACGCGCGGCGCGGGCAGGGCGAGCGACGCGACGTCGGGCGGCGCGTGGTCGGTCAGGTCGGCGTCGGGCAGCAGCGCGGCGACCCGCCCGACCAGTTCGGCGCGTTCCCGCCCGGCGACCGCGTCCTCGACGTTGCCCCAGCCCCACCACGACCGCGTGCCCGCCATCGGCCCTCCTCGAATTGACCGGACGGTAACTTACCGTCCGGTCAATTCGGGTGTCCAGCCGGTCACTTCACCGATCCGGCGGTCAGCCCGCCGATCAGGTACCGCTCGACCAGCGCGAACAGCACCACGACCGGGATGATCGCGATGAGCGACGTCGCGAACAGGTACTGCCAGTGCTCCTGGTACTGCGTGACGAACGACGGGATCGCGACCGTCAGCGGTTTGCGGTTGTCCGAGACCGACACCGTCAGCGCCACGATGTACTCGTTCCACGCGGCGATGAACGTGTAGACCACGGCCGTCACCACACCGGGCATCGACACCGGCAGCGTGACGCGCAGCAGCGCGCCGATGCGGCCCGTCCCGTCCAGGAACGCGGCCTCCTCCAGCTCGCGCGGCACCGAGCTGAACGAGCCGTGCAGAATCCACACGCAGAACGGCAGGTTGAACGCCGCGTTCACCAGGATCAGTGCTTCCAGGGTGTCGGTCAGGTTCAGCATGACCGCCTCCCGGTAGACGCCGACGACCAGCGCGGTCGGCGCGAACATCTGCGTCACCAGCACGAGCACGAGGAACGCCCCGCGCCCCCTGAACCGGTTGCGCGCGGAGTAGTACGCGGCGGGCAGCGCGCACAGCAGCGTGAGCAGCGTCGAGCCGCCCGCGACGGTCAGCGACACCCGCAGGTTCGTCCACAGGGGCGCGGCCGTCCACACGTCCGTGAAGTTCGACCACTGCCAGTGCGACGGGACGTAGCCGCCCGGCGAGCGCGTCAGCTCGTGCTCGGGCTTCAACGCCGTCAACAGCATCTCGACGTAGGGGGCCAGGAAGAACAGCGCGACGAGCCAGCCGACCCCGGCCAGCAGCGCGACCCGCCACCGCCGGGTCACGACGTCGCCCCCGAGCGGCGGGCCGCGCGCAGGTACAGCGCGACCATGAACAGCACGAGCGCGAAGTTGACGACGGCCATCGCGGCCGACTCGCCGACGTGCTGGTCGAAGAAGGCGATCTTGTAGGTGAACGTGGTCGAGGTGTCCGTGGCGTGCTGGGGGCCGCCCTGGGTCATCGACCAGATGATCGGGAAGTTGTTGAACACGTTGATGCAGTTGATGATCGTTCCGATGAGCAGGGCGGGACGCAGCAGCGGCAGCGTGATCCGCAGATAGGTCGTCCAGCCGGACGCGCCGTCCACCCGCGCCGCCTCGTACACCTCCGGCGGGATGCTCTGCAGGCCCGCGAGGATCACGAACGACGTGAACGGCAGCGTCACGAAGACCGCGACGGCCATCATCCACGCCATCGCCTGGCCGGGGTGCGCGAGCCAGTTGACGGGCTCGTCCACCAGGCCGAGGTCGAGCAGCAGCCGGTTCACCACGCCCGAGTCGTTGTCGAGCATCCAGCGCCAGATCAGCGCCGTCATCAGCACCGACGCCGCCCACGGCACGATCACCGCCCACCGCACGACGCGGCGGCCGGGGAAGCGGGCGTTCAGCAACTGCCCGAGCGCGAGCGACAGGACGGTCGTGATCACGACGATCCCGACGACCCACAGCAGCGTCCGCAGCAGCACGGCGCCGAGATCAGGCTCGTCGAACAGGTCCTTGTAGTTGCGCGTGCCCGCGCCGCCGAGCGTCGCGCCCGACGAGCTGATGGCCAGGAACGACGTCCGCACCATCTCCACGACGGGCCACAGCACGACCGCGCCGATCAGCAGCAGCGCGGGCGCGAGCCACGGCAGCGGGGCCAGCAGCACGCGCAGCCGGGCGAGGAGCCGCGCGGGCCGGGACGCCGGAGCGCCCCGGCCCGCGATCGAGACGCCGTCCACTCAGCCGGCCTTCTCGGCCGTCTGCTGGATGCCGTCCAGGACCTTCTTCGGGTCGCCGTTCGCGACGGCCGCGCCGAGGTCCTGCTTCACCGCGCCCGCGACGGCCGACCAAGCGGGGTTGCCGGTCGGCGCGAACTGCGACGTGGGCAGGGCGTCCACGAACTGCTTCATGTACGGGTCGGCGCTGAGCGCGTCCCCGGCCGACTTCGTGACCGGCAGGAAGCCCTCCAGCTTGAGGAACTTCGAGCTGTTCTCGGCGCTGTAGAAGAAGTCGAGGAAACGGCGGACCGCCTCCTTGTTCTTCCCGCCGTCCCGCTTGAACGCGGCGAGGACGTCCATGACGCCGAGCGTGTCGTGGCTGGAACCGTTCTTGCTCGGCAGCGGCGCGACCCCGAAATTGAGGTTCTTGTTCGCCGGGTCGATGAATCCGGCCTTGGTGAACGGGCCGCCGATCGCCATTCCGATCCGGCCCTGCGCGAACTGGTTGAAGACCTTCGCGCGGTCGGTGGTCTCCGGGTTCGGCTGCGTGACGCCGGACTTGGTGAGGTCCCGCAGGAACGTGAGCGTCTCGACGTTGGCCTTCTGGTTGATCGCCCACTTCCCGGACGAGTCCACCCAGCCGCCGCCGTTGTTCATCGCCCAGGAGTAGAACTCCGCCTGCGCCTCCTCGGGGCCGAGCGGCAGGCCGTAGCCGGTCGCGCCCGCCGCCTTGATCTTCTGCGCGTCGGCCTGGACCTCGGCCCAGCTCGCCGGCGGCTTGTCGATCTTCGCCTTGGCGAAAAGGTCCTTGTTGTAGAACAGCAGCCGCGCGCTGGAGATGAACGGCAGCCCGTACTGCGCGCCCTGGTACTGGGCCTGCTTGACGAACGTCGGGGTGAAGTCGCTCAGGACCTGCGGCGAGACGACCTCCTCCGCCTTGTAGATCAGCCCGTCGCGGGCGAAGTCGGAGAAGGCGTTGTAGTTGAGGACGTCGGGAGCCTGCTTGGTCTGGACGTAGGTCTTGACCTTGCGGTCCATCTGCTCCCAGTCGACCATTTCCAGGTTGACCTTGTAGCCGGGGTTCTTGGCCTCGAAGTCCTTGATGAGGCCGTCCCAGTAGCCCTTGGTGTTGTCGTCGTAGATCGCGGCGACGAACCGGATCGTCTTTCCGGACGAGTCGTCGCCCGACGAGCTTCCCTTGCCGCATCCCGTCAGGGCGAGGGCCAGCGACAGGCCCACGGCGGTGGCGCCGGCGAACTGCTTTCTCACGTGCTCCGCCTCTCTCAACGACACGGTGGACGTGTCTGTTTTCCCCCTTTTCTATGGCCCGGTCCGAAAACCGAGGCCCGACCTCTTCAGCGCGCGGTAAGGTCAGCACGGGCCGCCCGCCTCCGCGTTCCCCGGGAAATCCGGCGGTCCGTACAGCCCCGAACATAAGAGCCGGTCCGGACCGGTTCAAGGCTCGATTTCCAACCGTTATTGAACGGGCGACTGGTCCGGTCCGCACGCTGGACTGGTCCGGTCGCCGGGTGCTTCACCGGGGACCGGCCGGACGCCCCCGAGCGGCGGCGAACCAAGGTAAAAAGGACGCTAACCTCGCGCTGATCCGCGTCTTATCCGGTCTGTCCTAGCGTGTCCGGTGGACGGACGGGCCGCCGCACCACCTCCGGGCTGCTTTCTGGGGTTGGGAGCCGGGCGGAGACGGCGGCCCGTCCGTGCGCGGGTGGCCCCGGACGCCTGCGGGGGCCGGGGCCGCACCGGTTCTCAGCACCGGTTCTCAGCACCGGGTCAGGCGTCGCGCGTCGCGGGCAGCAGCAGCGTGAAGATCGGCGGCGCGGGCCGCCGCAGCACCAGCCGCCCGCCCTCCGCCTCGGCCAGCGACCGCGCGAGCGCCAGCCCGATCCCGTGCCCGGCCTCCGACGCGCCCCGCCGGGTGAACACGTCGTCCTCGGAGTCGGTGATGCCCGGCCCCTCGTCGGCGACGTCGAACGCCAGCCCGCCCCCGATGTCGCTGGCCTCCACGGTGATCGCGCCGCCGCCGTGCTCGCGCGCGTTGTCGACGAGCACGTCCAGGATCTGCCGCACCGCCGACGTCTTCACGTGGACGGACGGCAGCGGCCCCTGCACGGTCGTCGTCAGCGGCAGCCCCTCCCAGCGGGCGCGCAGCTCGTCCAGCAGCGCCGGGACGTCCAGCGGCTCGCGGTCCGGCCCCGCGTCGCGGGCGAGCAGCAGCAGGTCGTCGATGATGTCGCGCATCCGCTCGCCGCGCCGCACCGCCGTCCGCGCCGCCGACCGCAGGTCCGCGCCGGGCCGCTCCAGCGCCGCCTCCAGCCCGAGCAGCAGGCCGGTCAGCGGCGTGCGGAGCTGGTGGGAGACGTCCGCGCTGAACGCCCGCTCGCGCTCCAGCAGCGAGCCGAGGCGGCGCGCGGTCACCTCCAGCGCGCGGCCCGCCGCGTCCGCCTCGCGCAGCCCGGACGGCTGCGCGCGGACGGTGAAGTCGCCCGCGCCGAGCGCCTGCGCGGCGCGCGTCAGCCGTTCCAGCGGCCGGGCGAGCCGCCGCGACTGCTTCCACGCGACCCCGGCCGCCAGCCCGATGATCACCGCCGCGAACGCGCCCATCAGCAGCCACGCCCGCGTCGTCCGGGCCCGGACCGCCGACTCCGGCAGCGCGACCCGCACCACCTCCGGCGGCCCGCCGCGCACCGCGACCGGCGCGGTGACGGCCAGCGCGCCCGCCTCGTCGGCCTGGTGCGAGCGGCCGTCGGCGGACGCGGCGGCGACGCGGGACGTGCGCGGGCCGCCGCCGGACGCGCGCCGCCCGTCCGGCCGGTACAGCCCGACCGTCAGATGCGGGCTCAGCTCGCGGGGGAGCGGCGCCGCCCCCGTCCCGTCCGGCTCGACCGCCGCGACCCGCGCCGCGTCGCGCTCCAGCGTCGCGACGGCCTGCGCGCGGTACAGCAACTGCACCGCCACCGCGAGCGGGACGGCCAGCAGCACCACCGCGACCGCGGTGATGCCGGTGATCGTGACGAGCAGCCGCCGCCGCAGCGGCGTCCCCGGGGGTCGTTCCATCTGCTCCGCCGCCGGTCCTTCGGGAGTGTTCGCGGGCCGCCCCGAGGATAGCGGCGGCGGCCGGGCGCCCGGACGGGCGTTAACCCACCGCTCACCTGGGCGCGGATATCGTGGCGGCGACCACGAGACCCCGGGGAGGACGCGCGCATGACGGCGGGGCGGCTTCTCGTCGTCGAGGACGACGAGGTCATCGGCTCCGAGCTGGCCGAGGCGCTGACCGCGCAGGGCTACACGGCCGAGTGGGCGCCCGACGGCGCCGACGCGCTCGCCCGCGCGGCCGAGCGCGCCCCCGACCTGGTCCTGCTCGACCTCGGCCTGCCCGACGTCGACGGCGTCACGCTCTGCCGCAAGCTGCGGACCCTCCTCCCGGACGCCGTGATCGTCGTGCTGACCGCCCGCACCCGCGAGTTCGAGGTCGTCGTCGCGCTCGACGCGGGCGCCGACGACTACCTCACCAAGCCGTTCCGGCTCACCGAGCTGATGGCGCGGCTCCGCGCGCACCTGCGGCGCAGCGGCGCGGCGCGCGGCCAGGAGCGGTTCCTGACGCGCGGCGGCCTGACGCTCGACCTGGCGGCGCGCCGCGCGACGTTCGACGGGACCGAACTCCGGTTGCGGCCCAAGGAGTTCGACCTGCTCGCGTGCCTGGCCGCCAACGCGGGCGAGGTCGTGACGCGCGAGACGCTGATCGACCGGGTGTGGGACGTCAACTGGTTCGGTCCGACGAAGACCCTGGACGTCCACATCTCCGCGCTGCGCCGCAAGCTCGCCGAGCACGGCGCGGACCCGGCGTCGATCGCGACGCTGCGCGGCCGCGGCTACCGGTTCGAGGACTGAGAGCCGCTTACTCGCTCGGCTTGGGCGTCGTGCAGTGGACCTTCGGGTTCGCGCCGATGTAGTTCAGCGGACCCGCGACGATCGTCAGCCCGAGCGTGCCGAGGCTGGCGCAGCTCGCGTCCGCGTCGTCGAAGTAGTGGCGCTGCGCCGCCGCGAACACCCCGATGACCAGCCAGACGACGACGATGGCGGAACCGACGCGCATGATGACCCTCCCGCCGCGCGCCCGCCGGGGGGCGGATCGCGCGTTCCGGAAACATGAGACGCCCTCGCTATGTCCGCTCACGCGCCGATCATGCCGCCATGCCCCGCCACCTGCGCGATCACATCGGCAGCAGCAGCACGAACCGCGCGCCGCGGCGGCCGTCGGCGCGGTCCCGGATCACCAGCGAGCCCCGGTGCGCCTCGGCGATGTCGCGGGCGATGGCCAGGCCGAGGCCCGTCCCGCCCGCGTCCCGGTGCCGGCCCTCGGCGAGCCGGGTGAACCGGTCGAAGATCCGCTCCCGGTCGGTCGGGGCGATGCCGGTGCCGTCGTCGACGACCTCGACCATCGCGTAGCCGTCCGCCAGCCGCGTGATCTCGATCCGCACCTCCGACGCGGCGTGCCGGTCGGCGTTGTCGATGAGGTTGGTCAGCAGCCGCGCCAGGTCGCGCGGCGACCCGCGCACGTACACCGGGTCGCCGTCGGGGACGACGACGCGGGCGCGGCGCGGGCGGCGCAGCACCTCCTGGTCGGCGAGCCGCCGCAGGTCCACCTGCTCGTCGGGCTCGCGGTCGGCGGCGTCGAGCCGCGCGAGCGCCAGCAGGTCCTCCACGACGGCCTGGAGCCGGTCGGCGCTGCGCAGCGTCGCGGCGAGCGTGTCGCGGACGTCGGCGGCGTCGGGGTCGGCGATGGCGACCTCCAGCTCCGTGCGCAGCCCGGCCAGGGGGCTGCGCAGCTCGTGCGACACGTCCGAGACGAAGCCGCGCAGCCGCGCCACGGCCGTCTCCAGCCGGTCGAGGGTGGCGTTGACGGACGCCGCCAGCCGCGACAGCTCGTCGTCGCGCTCGGGGACGGGCACCCGCCGCTGCAGGTCCGTCGCGGTGATCTCGTCCAGGTCGGCGCGGATCTCGTCCACCGGGCGCAGCGTGCGGCCCGCCGCCCGCCACGTCCCGAAGCCGATGAGGCCGGTGATCAGCGGCACGCCGAGGGACAGCAGCGCGGCCTCGCCCGGCCGCGGGAACAGGCCGGGCGCGGTCGCCATCGCGTAGGCGAGGTAGTTCCCCTGCGGCGTCGCCGTCCGGTACACGATCACGCGCCAGCACGGGCCGCCGGGCGCGTCGAGCGTGCAGGACGTCCCGTCGTTGCGGTCGTCGTCGGGGTCGGGCGGCGGGAAGTCGACGCGGGGGCGGCCGCGCATCGGCTCGTTCGCGGCGGCGACGTGCCCGTCCGGCGCGATGACCTGCAGCAGCTCGCCGGTGTTGCCGGTGACGATCCGCCCGTTCTCCGGCAGCTCCGAGTGGATGATCGCGATGAGGCGGCGGTCCTCGCGGCTCAGCTCCTCGTCCAACACCGACACCTCCTGCCGCTGGATCAGCACGAGCAGCAGGACGTAGACGGCCGTGGTCAGCACCGCCGTAATCAGGATCGTCGAAAGGGTGACGCGCAGCCTGATCCGCGGCGGCTGGCGGCCCCAGGGGGTGAGCCGCGCGAGCCTGCGCAGCGGCCCGTGCTGCGGCCCGTGCTGCGGCTCGGCGGCCGGGTCGTCGCGGGTCGGGTCGTCGTCGGGCGGAGCGCCGCCCCCGGCTCCGGCGGGACGTTCCGCGCCGCCGCCGGGTCGGCGCATGGCGGGCCACCTCGCGGGATCGTTGCGGTCGCTGGAAGCCTGCCCGGCCACCGGCAAACCGCCGCCTTCCGGGCGGTCAAGGATCTTCCGTTCCCGGCCGCCCGGAAAGCCGCGCCCTCAGTCGTTCGCGTCGAGCCCCCAGCGCGACCGCAGGGACCGGTCCACGACCCCGAACACCTGGTCGATCACGATGCCGATGATCAGGATGACGATCATGTAGGAGATCATCTCGGCGGTGTTGTTCAGCTCCCGCGCCTGCGCCAGCAGCACGCCGAGCGACGTCGTGTTCCCGATGACGACCAGCAGCTCGCCCGCCATCAGGCTGCGCCACGCGAACGCCCACCCCTGCTTGAGCCCCGCCACGAACGACGGCAGCGACGCGGGCAGGATCAGGTGCCGGTACAGGTTCAGCCCGCGCAGCCCCATCACCTTGCCCGCGCGCAGCAGGATCGGCGGCATGTAGTCCACGCCCGCGATCAGCCCGTTGGCGATCGACGGCGCCGCGCCCAGCACGACCACGAACAGGATCGCGCTCTCGCTCAGCTTGAACAGCATGATCGCCAGCGGGAACCACGCGATCGACGGCATCGTCTGCAGGCCCGTGATCAGCGACCCGAACGCGCGCCGCAGCACGCGGAACCGCGACACCAGCGCGCCGACCACCACGCCGACGAGCACCGACACCGCGAACCCGACGGCCGCGCGCCGCATCGTCAGCGCGACGGCCTCCCAGAACCGCCCGGTGGTGACCTGGTCCCAGAACGCGGGCAGCGTGTCGGCGGGGCCGGGCAGCACCCACGGCTTCTTCCAGCCCGTCCACACCACGACCTGCCAGGCGGCGAGCGCGATGAGGACGGCGGCGACCATCGGCCACAGCGCGCCCCACACCCGCGACAGCCGGTCGCGGCCCCGGTGGCCGCCGAGTTCGAGCGCGTCGAGCCCGGCCAGCTCGCGGTTCAGCCGGTCGTCGCGCGGGGCCTCCACCGCGTCCGCGGTGCCATGCACCGTGTCATGCGCCATGCCGTCCGACCTCCTCCCGCAGCCGGTCGGTGATCCGGGCGGCCAGCCCCGACACCTCCGGCGAGTCGATGCGCCGCGGACGCTCCATCGGCACGGGGAACTCCTCCACCACGCGGCCCGGCCGGCTGCTGAGCAGCACGACCCGGTCGCCGAGGCGCACGGCCTCGCGGACGTTGTGGGTGACGAACAGGATGCTCAGCGACCGCTCCGCCCAGATCCGCTCGATCTCGTCGTGCAGCAGGTCGCGGGTCATCGCGTCGAGCGCGCCGAACGGCTCGTCCATGAGCAGGACCGTCCCGCCCGCCTTGCCGTCGTCGTTGACGGTCAGCGCGAGCGCGCGGGCCAGCGCGACGCGCTGCCGCATCCCGCCGGAGAGCTGGTGCGGCCGCTTGCGCCCGAAGTCGCGCAGGTGGACCGACTCCAGCAGGTCCCCGGCGCGCGCGGCGCGGTCGGCGCGCGGCACGCCGCGCATCTTCAGCGCCAGCTCGATGTTCGCGGCGACGGTGAGCCACGGGAACAGCGCGGGCTCCTGGAACATCAGCGCGACGCGGGCGTCGCCGGTGTCGATCGTCCCGGCGGTGGGACGGTCCAGATCGGCGACGAGGTTGAGCAGCGTGCTCTTCCCGCAGCCGGACGCGCCGAGCAGGCAGACGAACTCGCCGGGCGCGACCGACAGCGACACCGCGTCGAGCGCGAGCAGCCGGTTCGTCCCGGAACCGAATGCTTTGGAGACGCCGGAAAGCCGGACCGCCACGTCGGCGGTCCGGCCCGCGGCGGCCGGGGCGGCCTGTGTCATTTCTCGGAGACCTGTGCCTTTCCGTTCGCCTTGAGGACCTCGTTCAGCGGGCCGAGGTCGTAGATGCCGTTCAGGTCCGTCTTGCCGAGCAGGCCGATGTCCTCGGCGTGCTGCGCGCCGGCGATCAGCGAGGACGCGACCGGGTCCTCGGTGAACTGGATCTGCTTGAACGCGGCGTCGAGGATCTCCTGCTTGAGCGGCTTGCCGCTGAGCTTGGTCAGCGCGTCGTTGGTGATCTTCTCCGCGTCGGCCTTGTTGTTGTTGATGTAGTCGGTGGACTCGACGACGCCCTCCAGGAGCTGCTTCACCTTGTCCGGGTGCTTCTTCGCGTACTCCTGGCTGACGATCAGGTTGGTGATCACGAACTTGCCGCCGGGCCACAGCGAACTCTCGTCCAGGAACTTGCGGCCCTTGCCCTCGATGATCAGCCGGGAGGCGTACGGCTCGGGCACCCACGCGCCGTCGATGGAGCCCTGCTCGAAGGTCTGGAGCGTCTGCGCGTTGTCCTGCGGGACGACCTTGACGTCGCCGCTGCCGTCCTTGTTGGCCGTCAGGCCCTTCTGCTTGAGCCAGTAGCGGATCGCGACGTCCTGCGTGTTGCCGAGCTGCGGCGTGGCGATCTTCTTGCCCTTGAGGTCCTGGACGGTCTTGATGCCGGGCTTGACGATCAGCGAGACCCCGCCGGACGCCGCGCCGGAGTAGATCTTGATGGCCTGGCCGTGCGACTGGGACCACGCGTTGATCGACGGGTTGGGGCCGACGAACGCCGCGTCGATCGCGCCGGAGAACAGCGCCTCGACGGCGGCCGGTCCGGCGTTGAACGTCGCCGTCTTCGGAGCGGTCCCGAGGTGCTTGGCGAAGATGCCCTTCTCGACGCCGACGAGCGCGGTCGCGTGCGTGATGTTGGGGAAGTAGCCCAGGCGCAGCGGGCCGTCGCCGGACTTGCCGCCGCCGTCGTCGTCGCCGCAGGCGGTCAGCGCTCCCGACCCGGCGAGGAGGAGGACGGCCGCAACGGCGACCCGACCGCGAAGTCTACGGAGCATGGGGCTATTCCCTACTGTCCTAGTGTGTTTGGCTTGGTAAGTAGATAAGATAGGTAATACCTTCGTCAAGTCGCCTGCATGGCACGGTTTTGTCACGGTGCTCCCGGCTTCGGCGGGCGTGCCCCTTGGCCCGGCTCCGGAGCCCCTCGATAGGGTGTTCACCCACTGCCCGCACCACCAGAGCAACAGGGAGCCGCCGTGTCGTCGATCGAGGCCGTCCTCGCCCGGGAGATCCTGGACTCGCGGGGCAACCCCACCGTCGAGGTCGAGGTCCTGCTCGCCGACGGCACCGAGGGCCGCGCGGCCGTCCCGAGCGGCGCGTCCACCGGGCAGTTCGAGGCCGTCGAACTGCGCGACGGCGGCGACCGGTACAACGGCAAGGGCGTCCGCGACGCCGTCAAGGCCGTCAACGAGACGATCGACGAGAAGCTCGTCGGCTACCCCGCCACCGAGCAGCGGCTCATCGACCAGCTCCTGGTCGACCTCGACGGCACCCCCGCCAAGTCCGCGCTCGGCGCGAACGCGATCCTCGGCGTCAGCCTCGCCGTCGCCAAGGCCGCCGCCGAGTCGTCCGGGCTGCCGCTGTTCCGCTACGTCGGCGGGCCCAACGCGCACCTGCTGCCGGTGCCGATGATGAACATCCTCAACGGCGGCGCGCACGCCGACACCAACGTGGACGTCCAGGAGTTCATGGTCGCCCCGATCGGCGCGCCCACGTTCTCCGAGGCGCTGCGCTGGGGCGCGGAGACCTACCACGCGCTCAAGTCCGTGCTCAAGGCCAAGGGCCTCAGCACCGGCCTCGGCGACGAGGGCGGCTTCGCCCCCGACCTGCCGAGCAACCGCGAGGCGCTCGACCTCATCCTGGAGGCGATCCGCAAGGCGGGCTTCACCCCCGGCCGCGACATCGCGCTCGCCCTCGACGTCGCCGCCAGCGAGTTCTGCGAAGGCGGCGTCTACACGTTCGAGGGCGGCAAGAAGTCCGCCGCCGAGATGGCCGCGTACTACACCGGCCTCCTCGCCGACTACCCGCTCGTCTCCATCGAGGACCCCCTCGACGAGGAGGACTGGTCGGGCTGGAAGGCCCTCACCGACGAGGCCGGGTCCAAGGTCCAGCTCGTCGGCGACGACCTGTTCGTCACCAACCCCGAGCGGCTCGCCCGCGGCGTCGAGACCGGCACCGCCAACGCGCTGCTGGTCAAGGTGAACCAGATCGGCAGCCTCACCGAGACCCTCGACGCCGTCACCCTCGCCCAGACCAGCGGCTACCGGTGCATGATGAGCCACCGGTCCGGCGAGACCGAGGACACCACCATCGCCGACCTGGCCGTCGCCACCAACTGCGGCCAGATCAAGACCGGCGCGCCCGCCCGCAGCGACCGCGTCGCCAAGTACAACCAGCTCCTGCGCATCGAGGACCTGCTCGGCGACGCCGCCCGGTACGCCGGCGCGGCCGCCTTCCCCCGCTTCGCCTGGGAGGGCTGACCGCACCCCGATGGAGCCGCGCGAACGGGACGGCCGGGGAACCGCCCGCCGGGACGACGACCGTCCGGCGGGCGGCCCGCGCCGCCACGCGCTCACCGGACGGGCCGCGATCCTCGCGGTCGTGGTGTGCGCCATCGCGCTGAGCCTCGCCTACCCCGTCCGCGAGTACGTCGCGCAGCGCCGCGAGATCGCCCAGCTCAAGCACCGGCAGAGCGTCGCGCAGCGGCAGGTGGACGAACTCCAGGCGCACAAGCGGCGGCTCGGCGACGAGGCGTACATCGAACGCGAGGCCCGGCGCCGCCTCCACTACTGCATGCCGGACGAGAAGTGCTTCATCGTCCTGTCCGGCGACGACGACGGGACCGCGCGGGCGGGCCGCGACGGCCGCGACCGCCGCCCGCCCTGGTACGAAACGCTCTGGCGGTCCGTGCAGGACGCCGACCGCCCGCGCTGACCGGGGAGACCGATGATCGACGAACACGACGAGGCCGCCGTGGCGGCCCAGCTCGGCCGCACCCCGCGCGGCATCCGCCGGGTCGCGTACCGCTGCCCGTGCGGGCTGCCGGCGGTGATCGAGACCGCGCCCCGGCTCCCGGACGGCACGCCGTTCCCGACGCTGTTCTATCTGACGTGCCCGAAGGCGGCGTCCGCGATCGGCACGCTGGAGGGCGGCGGCGCCATGCGGACGATGCAGGCCCGCCTCGCCGACGACCCCGGACTGCGGGACGCCTACACCGCCGCCCACGACGACTACCTCGCCCGCCGCGACGAGGCCGCGCGCGCGGACGGCGTCGAGCCGCTGCCCGCCGGGACGCAGAGCGCGGGCGGGATGCCCGAGCGCGTCAAGTGCCTGCACGCGCTCGTCGCGCACGAGCTCGCGGTGCCCGGCGGCAACCCGTTCGGCCGGGAGGCCCTGGCCGAACTGCCGGAGTGGTGGAGGTCCGGTCCGTGCGTGTGCGTCCCCGATCCCGAGGAGTCCCCGTGACCCGCGTCGCCGCCGTGGACTGCGGCACCAACTCGGTCCGCCTGCTGATCGCCGACGCGTCCGGCGCGGAGCTGACCGACGTCGAGCGCCGGATGGAGATCGTCCGGCTCGGGGAGGGCGTGGACCGCACCGGCCGCCTCGCCCCCGACGCCCTCGCGCGCACCTTCGCCGCCATGCGCGGGTACGCGGGCCTCATCGCCGAGCACGGCGCGGAGAAGACGCGCGTCGTGGCGACCAGCGCGACGCGCGACGCGCAGAACCGGGACGAGTTCGTGTCCGGCGTCGTGGACATCTTCGGCGTCGAACCCGAGGTCGTCACCGGGGACGTCGAGGCGGAGCTGTCGTTCCTCGGCGCCACCCGCGACCTCGCGACGCTGCGGCCCGCGCGGCCCTACCTCGTCGTGGACATCGGCGGCGGGTCCACCGAGTTCGTGCTCGGCGGCTCGTCGGTCGAGGCGGCGCGCTCGGTCAACATCGGGTGCGTCCGGATGACCGAGCGGCACCTGAAGGACGGCGATCCGCCCACGCCGGGCCAGATCAGCGCGGCGGCCGCGGACATCGACGCGGCGCTCGACCTCGTCCGCGCGGCCGTCCCGGTGGACGAGGCGCGCACGCTCGTCGGCCTCGCGGGCTCGGTGACGACCGTCGCGGGCATCGCGCTGGGCCTGACCGAGTACGACTCGTCGCGGCTGCACCTGTCGCGCATCACGGCGGCGCAGGTCCACGAGGTGACGCGCGGGCTCCTGCACGCCACCCGCGCCGAACGCGCCCGCCTCGGCGTGATGCACCCGGGGCGCGTGGACGTCATCGGCGCGGGGGCGCTCATCCTCGACCGCATCATGCGCGAGTTCGGCTTCGGCGCGGTCGTCGTCAGCGAACACGACGTCCTCGACGGCGTGGCCTGGTCACTGGCCTGACCCCACCCGACCACACCACCCGCGCCTGCCCTGCGCGCACCCGCCCTGCGCGCGTCCGCCCTGCGCGCGTCCGGCCTGCGCGCGTCCGCCCTGCGCGACACGGCCTACGCGCGCCCGCCCTGCGAGCGCTCGCCCTGCGTGTGCCCATTCTGCGCGGCCGATCCAGTGCGCGCCCGTTCGGCGCGCGCCGGACAGAAGGGGCGGGGAGACAGCGGGTTCGGGCGCGGGTCAGTCGGCGCGGGCGGCGCGGTCGCGTTTCAGGGCGGCGATCAGGTCGGGCAGCAGCACCGCGTTCGGGACGTAGAGCGGTACCTGGAAGGGGACGGCGTCGCCGGACGAGCCGCGCACGGCGACGCGCTCGTTCTCCACGACCGCGCCCGACACCGCCGACCAGCTCAGCGACATGCGGTCGCCGCGGATGCCGCCCCGGTGGACGGTCAGCCCCGGCGCGAGCGTGATCAGTTCCCCGGCCCGCGCGAGCGCCGCCAGCTCGGCGACGACGCGGCGGCCCGCCGTGACGCGGAACCACTCCACGAGCCGCGCCCAGGTCGCCTCCGGCTCGGCGCACGTGTGGACGTCCAACAGCACCTCGACGCGCGGAGCGCCCCCGATCGGGAACCGCCCGACCTGGAACACCCCAGCCCAGTACGCCCCCCACTGCACGGCGTCCCACGGCAACCCGGCGGCCCCGTACGACACCAGCCGCGCGTCGGCGCGCAACGGAACCCCGCCCACCACCGCGTCCAACGGCGGCGGCAACGCCGGAGGCGGCGCGAACCCTCCACCGACCGAACCGAACCCCGCCCCCGGCACACCCCCGGCAACCCCACCCGCCCCCGGCACGCCCCCGACCGGCGGCACAGCCACCTGCGGCGAATATCCCGCGCCCACGCCGGGCGACGGATAAAGCGGGGCAGGCGGCCCCGACGCGTACGGCCCGCCGGACGCCGCCTCGACCGGGCCGGGCGCATACGCCGACGCCGCGCCCGGCGGCGCTGACCCAGGCACCCCACCGCGCGGCCCCACCGGCGGCAACGACGACGCGGGCGGCACCTCGGATTGGACAGCCGGATACGACACCACCCCGCGCGGCGGCCCCGACGGCGACGGCGCGCCGTGTGGGGGTTCGCCGGGCGTGGGTTGGGGTGAACCCGACTCGTGTCGCAGCGGCGACGCGGGCTGCACGCCGGGTAGCGCGGGCGCGTACGGCCATGCCGAGTCCGGCGGCGCTGCCTGTGGCGGCGCGCCATGTGGGGGTGCGCCGGGCATGGGCTGAGGTGAACCCGACTCGTGCGGCAGCGGTGGTGGGTACGACGACGCGGGTTGCGCGGGCGCGTACGGCGATGCCGCGTGCGGCGGCGCTGGCTGCGGCGCGGGTTGCGGTGGCGCGACGGGCGCGGGCCGGTACAGGTCGGGCGCGTGGGGCGGGGCGTCGGGTTGGGGTGGCGCGCCGGGGGTGTAGGGCGTGGGTTGGGGCAGGCCGTGGGGGCGCGGTGGGGCGTCGGGGTGGGACGGCGCGGCGGGTGCGTAGGGGGCGGGCTCGTGTGGCGGGGCGGCCGGTGGGTTGGGGGGTGTGGGGTGGTGGGGTGTGGGTTCCGGGGACTGAGCGTGGGTGTGCTGGGTCCAGTGGGTTCCGTCCCACCAGCGCAGCGCGGACTCGCCGGTCGGGTCGGGGTACCAGCCGGGTGAGGGCATGGGGGAGGGCCTCCGCTCGCGCGAGTCGGCCGGATCGCCCGCTCCACCCGGACCCGGCCCGGTGATCGTACCCGTCCGGGAACGCCCGGAAAATGAGTGGCAGGATCGAGCCATGAGCATGTCGAACCGGCCGTTCGTGCCGCCGGGGACGGGGTGGCCGGGCGATCCGGCGGGGCCGGACACGCCCGTCGCGCGTGACGCGGCCGAGGTCGTGCGGCTGGCGGCGTCCGCGCCGGACCTCGCGGCGGTCGAGGCGCGCGAGTCGGTGTGCCGCGCGTGCGACCGGCTCGTCGCGTGGCGGGAGAAGGTCGCGGTGGAGCGGCGGCGCGCGTTCGCGGACGAGGAGTACTGGGGGCGTCCCGTGCCGGGCTGGGGCGCGGCCGAGCCGACGATCCTGATCTCCGGTCTCGCGCCCGCCGCGCACGGCGGGAACCGCACCGGCCGCATCTTCACCGGGGACCGCTCGGGCGACTGGCTGTTCGCGTCGCTGTACCGGGTCGGGCTGGCGGCGCAGCCGACGAGCGTCCGCGCGGACGACGGCCAGGAGCTGCTCGGCGTGCGGGTCGTCGCGGCCGTCCGCTGCGCGCCGCCGGACAACAAGCCGACGCCGGACGAGCGCCGCGCCTGCCTGCCGTGGCTGGCGCGCGAGGTGGCGCAGGTCGCGCCGTCGGTGCGCTGCGTCGTCGCGCTCGGCGGGTTCGCGTGGCAGGGCGTGTGGCCCGCGCTGAAGGAGGCCGGGTACGCGATGCCCCGGCCGCGTCCGCCGTTCGGGCACGGGCGCGAGGTGCTGCTGCCGGGTCCGGACGGGCGGGACGTCACGCTGCTCGGCTGCTACCACCCGAGCCAGCAGAACACGTTCACCGGCCGCGTCACCGAGGACATGCTGGACGCGGTGTTCACCCGGGCGCGCGCCCTGGCGTCCTGACGGAGCGGACGCGGGGCAGGACCGTTGCCAGGCCGGCGGCCGGTTCCCGCCGGACGCCCGCCGAGCGCCCCCGTCGGGTCCTGCGCCCGCGCCGTGCCGGACGCCGGGCGTCCCGCACACCCGATGAGACGCTTCCGTTTTCGCCCTAGTTCGCATGATTTTCCGGCTTTTGCTGGACTGTGGGGTGGATCACTTCGTGTGCGGACGTCCCGGTTCGGGGTACCCCGCGTGACATGTCCGCAGAGAAGAACCCCCGGCAGATCCTCATCCTCGGCGGCGGCTACGTCGGCATGTACGCGGCGCTCCGGCTCCAGCGCAGGCTGCGCCGCGAACTGAAGCGCGGCGAGGCCGTCATCACCGTCGTCGACCCGCAGTCCTACATGACCTACCAGCCGTTCCTGCCCGAGGCGGCGGCGGGGAACCTGGAGCCCCGGCACGTCGTCGCGCCGCTCCGGAAGGTGCTGAAACACTGCCGCGTCCGCAACGGGCATGTCACCCGGATCGAGGACGGGCGCCGCCGCGTCGTCTTCCGTCCCGCCGGGGCCGGGCCGGACGACCTGCACGAGCTGCCCTACGACCTGCTCGTCGTCGCGCTCGGGTCGATCTCGCGGACGCTGCCCATCCCCGGGCTCACCGGCTGCGGCATCGGGTTCAAGACCGTCGAAGAGGCCATCTACCTGCGCAACCACGTCCTGCACCAGCTCGACGTGGCCGCGTCCAACGACGATCCGGACGTCCGCCGCCGCGCGCTCACGTTCGTGTTCGTCGGCGCGGGCTTCGCCGGGATCGAGGCGCTCGCCGAACTGGAGGACATGGCGCGCGACGCGTGCCGCTGGTATCCGAATGTCAAATCCGGCGACATGCGGTGGATGATGGTCGAGGCCAGCGACCGCATCCTGCCCGAGGTCGGCCCCGAGATGGGCCGCTGGACGGCCGACGCGCTCCGCGCGCGGGGCATCGAGGTCAAGCTCCAGACGATGCTGAAATCAGCCGAGAACCGGCACATCGTCCTCAGCGACGGCGAGGAGTTCGACGCCGGGACGCTCGTGTGGACCGCCGGGGTCAAGGCCCATCCCGTTGTCAAGGACAGCGACCTGCCTGTGGACGACAAGGGACGTGTCGAGGTCGGCGCGGACCTCGTCGCCGAAGGGCGTCCGCACGTCTACGCCGCCGGGGACAATGCGCGCGTCCCGGACCTTTCAGGCACCGGCGAGTACACCGCGCCCAACGCGCAGCACGCCGTCCGGCAGGCCCGCCGCCTCGCCGACAACATCGTCGCCGACCTGCGCGGCCGCGAGCGCAGGCCGTACAAGCACGCCTACGTCGGGTCCGTCGCAAGCCTCGGCCTGCACAAGGGCGTCGCCAACGTGTACGGGATCAAGCTGCGCGGCTTCCCCGCCTGGTTCATGCACCGCACGTACCACCTGTCACGGATGCCCACGCTCAACCGTAAGATGCGGGTGACGGCGGACTGGACCCTCGCCCTGTTCTTCCGGCGCGAGATCGTCTCGCTCGCCGAACTGGAACGCCCGCGCGAGGAGTTCGAACTCGCCGGACGGAGCTGACGCGATCGGGGGAGCGGCGATGCAGGACGGCGTGGCGGGCCGCCTCACCCCGCTGCTCACCCGCATCCTGCTCGGCGACGACGGAACCCCCGACGAACTGCCCGTCCGCGTCAGCGCCTGGGACGGCAGCTCGGTCGGGCCCGCCGGGACGCCCGCGTTCGTCATCCGGCACCGGCGCGCGCTGCGCCGCCTGCTGTGGAAACCGGGCGAGATGGGGCTCGTCCGCGCCTACGTCGCCGGGGAACTCGACATCGAGGGCGACGTGTTCGCCGCGCTCGGAGCGGTCCAACGCGTCATGCGCAGCGGCGACGAGCCCATCCGGCTCAGCGGCGACGACAAGCGCGAGATCGTCCGCACCGCCGTCATGCTCGGCGCGGTCGGCACCGAGCCGCGACCGCCCGCCGAAGAGTTCCCCGCCGGGGGCGCGCCCACCGACGCCGCGCCGCTCCGCGCGCCCGCCGCGTTCTTCGCCGAGCTGTTCGGCCCCACCCTCGCCCACGGCAGCGGCCAGTGGGACCAGGCCGTCGACCTCGACGACGCCCAGCACGCCGCGCTCACCTGCGCCGCCGACCGGCTCGGCCTCTTCCCCGGCGCCCGCGTCCTCGACCTGCGCGCCGGATGGGGCGCGTTCGCGCGCCGCGCCGCCGCCGCCGGAGCCCGCGTCGTCGCGCTCACCCGCACCCCCGAACAGGCCGAATACGTCGCCGACCAGCGCCTCGACGGCGTCGACGTCCGATCCGGCGGCATCGACTCCGCGGGCGACGGACCCTACGACGCCGTCGTCGGACTCGGCGGCGTCGAATCCCCCGACGAGGCCGTCCCCCACCTCTACCGGCTCCTCGCCCCCGGCGGCCGCCTCCTCCTCCAGCAGCCCACCCGCCGCCCCGGCCCCCACCAGGTCCGCCGCACCTTCACCACCAGCTACATGTTCCCCGAACACGGCGAACCCCGGACCCTCGCCGAACTCGTCGCCGCCGTCGAAGACTCCGGCCTCGAAATCCGCGGCGTCACCGCCCTCCGCGAACACCACGCCCGCACCCTCCGCGCCTGGGCCGCCCGCCTCCAACGCCACTGGACGCGCTGCGCCGACCTCGCCGGCGAAGGCCGCGCCCGCGTCTGGCTCCTCTACCTCGCCGCCTCCGCCCTCGCCTGCGAGAGCGGCCGCGTCGGCGTCCACGAGATCGCCGCGATCCGCCGCGACCGGGACGGACGCGCCGGAACCACCCTCGTCGAGGAACGCGCCGTCCAACCCCGCTGACCCCCGCGGAACCACCGAGCGAAACCACCGGCCCGTCACGCTCCGTACCGATATGATGACGCCGCCCCTGTGGCCCAAACGGTAGAGGCGGGCTCCCTAAAAGAGCTTTTCCGTGTCGGTTCGAATCCGACCAGGGGCACTGTGTTG
>NZ_KB907209.1:222477-728992 GCF_000381885.1 Actinomadura atramentaria DSM 43919
CTCGCCTGGCGGCTCGCGGCCGTGCGCGCGCGGGCAACCCCCCGTGGTTTCCGTTGTTGTTCGGGTGTAGTCCCCTGTCGTGCCCGCCCCTTGGGGTGGTCACCCCCTTCGGTTGCTCGCCGTTCGCGGGGGTGGCTTCGCTTGCTTCGCTTCGGGGCCTTCTCGCGACCTCGTTCTTTAGGGTTCGGGTTGTGCTTCTTTGAGGGGTGCCGGTGTTTTTGCTGTTGGGTGTGGCTTTGTCCCGTCGGGTTCTTTTTCGGTGTCATAGGTCTCCTGGGAGCGGGGAACTAACGGCATTCGTGTGGCGTCTTGCGTTGTAGACCCCCAGTGGCAGTCCAGGTGGAGGAATCGTGCAGAGCAGCAACCCCGCGTTCCGGGGACAGACTTTTCGGCAGCGGGCGGGAGGTTACGGGTACGGCGGCGGGGTTCTGCCGAGGTCGTCAGCGCGGGTCGCGCGGGCCATGACGATCGACGACGTCGTCGTCCGCTCGTTCTTCACGCTCGGGACGCTGGTCGTCGCGGCGGCGCTCGCGTGGGCGTTCGTGCCGACCGCGTCCGCGCGGCCCGTGCTGACGATCGCGGTGATCGCGGAGATCGGGATCTGGGCGTTCATCACGTTCGGGCGGAAGGCGAACGCGCCGCTCGTGCTCGCTTTCGCGGCGGTGTACGGCGTCGCGGTCGGGATCATCAGCCACGCGTACAACGACGTCTACAACGGCGTCGTGTTCCAGGCCGTCGTCGGGACCGCGCTCGCGTTCGGCGCGACACTCGCCGTGTACGCGCTGCGCATCGTGCGGGTGACGCCGAAGTTCGTGCGG
This sequence comes from Actinomadura atramentaria DSM 43919, assembly GCF_000381885.1. GTDB lineage: Bacteria > Actinomycetota > Actinomycetes > Streptosporangiales > Streptosporangiaceae > Spirillospora > Spirillospora atramentaria. Next base: position 223,296 of record NZ_KB907209.1, read on the forward strand.
TTCGTCGTCGCGGCGGGGCTCGGGCTCGTCGGGCTGATGCTCGTCAACCTGCTCGTCTCGGCGTTCGGCTCGCCCGAGGGGATCGGCATCCGCGACGCGTCCAGCCCGCTCGCGTACGTGTTCAGCGTCGCCGCGATCCTCGTCGGCTGCTTCTTCCTGCTGCTCGACTTCGACGCCGTCGAGCAGGGCGTCCGGCAGGGCGTGCCCGAGAACTTCGCCTGGTACTGCGCGTTCGGCCTCACGCTCAGCCTCGTGTGGATCTACCTGGAGATCCTGCGGCTGCTGTCGTACTTCAGCGGACGCGACTGAGCGTCCCCCCACGACCGCCCGCCGCCGGAAGGCGGCGGGCGGTCGCACTGTCGGTGCTGTTACGTTCCGCTATCCGTCGTCGGATCTTCCGGGCAGGCCACGCCCTGGGATGGATACGGTGTGCGACTGAATCGCTCCGAAGTGTATCCGTGGGGGAAGTCTTGAGCGTTCTGCCCGGATGGGCGGCGGCGGGACCGGCGCAGCTCGGCGTGCGCCGCAAGTCCGTGCAGTTCATGGTCGTCCTCCGCGCGTCGAGCTGCGTCATGAGCGCCGTCGTCGCGTTCGCCGGGCGCAGCTCGGCCGCCCGGCCCGACTGGGTGACGGCCTGCGTCGTCGTCCTGGTGGCGTGGGGCGCGGTGTTCGTGGTCGCGATGCTCGCGGCGGGGCCGTCGGTGTGGCTGGCGTCCGGGGACGTCGCGGTCGTCCTCGCGCTGTGCGTGCTGCACCGGGCGCTCGTCCCTGATCAGGTGCTGCGCGCCAGCGCGGGCACGGGCTGGGTGGACGTCGTCGCCAGCAGCGGCGTCTTCGTCGCCCAGTTCTCGCTGCGGCAGCCGTTCGGGATGGCGGCGGCCGTCCTCACCGCCGCCGTGTACGCGGCGGGGACGCCGGGGTTGCGCGAGGCGCCGGCCGTCCTGGTGCTGCAGGGCGGGCTCGCCGCGACGCTCGTCGGGCTGCTGCGCCGCGAGGCGCGCGCCGCCGACCGCGAACTGGCCGACCGCGCCGCCGCGGCCGCCCGGGTGTCGGCGCGGGCGGCGGCCCGCGCGGACGAGCGCGACCAGCAGCGGCGGCTCCACGACACCGTCCTGGCGACCCTGACGATGGTCGGCGCGGGCGGCATCAACGGGTTCTCGCCGATCCTGTCGCTGCGCGCTGCCGCCGACCTCGGCGTCATCGAGGCGCTGCGCGCGGACGCGGGCGAGCCCGCGCCGACCGCGCGGCTCGACCTGGCGCTGCGGGCGGCGGCGGGCGCGCCGCGGCCCGGCCTGCCGCCGCTGCGCGTCGCGTTCGACACGCCGCCGTGCGAACTGCCGCGCGAGGTCGTCGGCGCGCTCGCGCGCAGCGTCGAGGAGGCGCTGACGAACGTCGCCCGGCACGCGGGGACGGACTCGGCCGAGATCCGCGTCGAGCAGGCGGCGGGCGTCGTCGTCACCGTCGCCGACGACGGGCGCGGGTTCGACCCGGCGGCCGTGCCCGCGCAGCGGAGGGGGCTGCGCGAGTCGGTCTGCGGCCGGATGCGCTCGGTCGGCGGGCGCGCGGAGGTCGTGACCCGACCGGGCGGCGGTACGCGCGTCGTGCTGCGGTGGCCCGCGCCGCGCCCCGCATGACGCGGGCGGCGGAGCGGCCCGTCGCGGTCCGGTACGCGCGGGCGTTCCGCTGGACGGTCATCGGGGTCGTCGCCGTCTGGCACCTCGGCTACGACGTCGTGATCATCGCGCGGAGCGTCGGCGGCTACGACCCGGTCGCGGCGGTGTTCGCCGCGTGGGTTCTGCTCGCCGCCGTCCAGACCGCGGGCGCGGTGCTGCTGCTGCGCTCCGAGCTGGACGCAGCGCGGGCCCGCGCGCTCGCGGCGGTCGCGCTGGCCGCCGGGGAGCTGGCGGGCGCGGCGTACCCGCCGGGCGCGGCGATCAGCGACGTGAGCTGGGCGGCCAACACCGTCGGATGGACGGGCGTGCTGCTGCTGGTGCGGCGCCCCCTCGGCGAACTGGGCGTCTTCATGGCGGTCGACGTCGGCTGCACGGCCGCGCACATGGCGGCGGACGGGACGCTCGGCCAGGTCGGCGCGACGCGGCTGATCACCGTCGCGTACACCACGGCGGGCATCCAGCTCATCTTCGCCTGGCTCGGCCGCCGCCTGCACGAGGCCGCCCGGCAGGCCACCGAGTCGGCGGGCCGCTGGTCGGCGGGCCTCGCGCGCAGCGCGGCGGAGGAGGCCGTCCACGCCGAGCGCCGCCGCCGCTACGAGTACCTCCAGGCGCGCGTCGAGCCGCTGCTGCGCGGGCTGGCGGAGGCGCGGCTGCGGCCGGACGACGACGCCGTCCGGCGGCGCACCGCGATCGAGGCGGCCCGGCTGCGCCGCCTGTTCGCCGAGACCGACGACACCCCGCACCCGCTGCTGCACGAGCTGCGGGCGTGCGCGGACGTCGCCGAGCGGCGCGCGGTGGCCGTCACGCTGCTCAGCTACGGGGACGTGCCGCCGCTGCCGACGCCGGTCCGGCGGGCGCTGGCCGAGGCGCCGCTGCTCGTCCTGGCGGGCGCGGCGAGCTGGGCGCGGCTCGCCGTCGTCGCCGGGCCGGACGAGGTCGTGGTCAGCGTCGTCGCCGACGCGGACGTGGAGGTACCGGTGCGCGCGGACGGCCCGCTGTCCGTCGTGCTCGACCGAGAGGAGGGCCGCCTGTGGGTGGAGACGCGGTGGAATCCGCCCGGATCGCCGTAGGCGTCATCGACGACCACCCGGTCGTCATCGAGGGCGTGCGGACGTGGCTGGCGCGCGATCCGGGGATCGAGGTCGGGCACGTCGCGGACACGGTCGAGGACGTGCCGTGCGGCCTGGACGTGCTGATCCTCGACCTGAACCTGCACGGCCGGCTCGTGCTGGACGAGCTGGCGCGGCTGGCCGCCGCCGGGCAGCGCGTCATCACGTTCTCCCAGTTCACCGAGCGGGAGATGGTGCTGGCGGCGCTGGACGCGGGCGCGTGCGAGTTCGTCGCCAAGAACGAGGGGAGCGCGCACCTGCTGGCGGCGGTCCGCACCGTCGCCGCCGACCGGCCGTACGTGACGCCGACCGCCGCCGGGGTGCTGGCCAGCGACCGGCGGCCGGACGCGGCGCCGCTGTCGGAGCGGGAGCGGACGGCGCTGCTGCTGTGGTTCCAGTCGATGTCGAAGGCGTCGGTCGCGCGGCGGATGGGCGTTTCGGTCCACACGGTCGAGATGTACGTGAAACGGGCGCGAGTGAAGTACGCGCGGGCGGGGCGGCCGGCACCGACGAAGGCGGACATGCTGGCGCGGGCCTTCGAGGACGGGCTGATCCGGCCGGACGAGATCGTGGGATATCGGTCCGCGGCGTCGACCGATTAACCGCCATTCCTGGATTTGTCGGGAATCGGTGTTCCTTGAACGGGGGTCATGCGACGCGGGGAACGGCCGCTTAACGTTATCGGCAGGCCACCGAACGGCGCAGGCAAAGCGTCCGGTGGCCGGAACCACCCATTCGATCACCCGAGAAAGAGGTGAGGGACATGCAGGCGTACGAACCGCCCGCGCTCGTCGAGATCGGCGACCTCCGCGAGGTCACGCTGGGCAAGGGCACCTGGGGCTGGGACAACGCCAACCAGTGCCTGTGGCTGCACTGCGTCTGACCGGACCGGGCCGGGGAACGTGACCTCCCGCATCGTTCCCCGGCCTCTCCACCGACCGTTCCGCCGACCGCGGCGTGAGGAGAGGCCATGCGATTCTTCGTCGTCCCCGACAGCGCGGCGGGCGAGGCCGCGGTGTCGTCGCTGCTCGGCCGCGAGGGGTCGCGGACGATCCCGCACGCGTCGGGGCGGCCGTGGATCGTCGGCCGCTGGGCCGACGACGAGGCCGCCTGGGCCGCCGCCGGCCGGCGGCGGATCGCGGTCCTCGGCCGCTCGGCGGCGACCCGGCCGTGGCTGGCGCGGTTCGCCGCCGGGCTCGGCGGGACGGCCGGGCTGGACGCGCTGTCGGCGGACCTGCCCGGCAGCTTCCACGCGGTCGCCGCCCTGGACGGCGTCACCGCCGTCCAGGGCAGCCTGTCCACGGTCCGGGAGGTCTTCCACGCCCGCGTCGGACCGGCGACCGTCGCGGCCGACCGGCCCGACGCGCTCGCCGCGCTGACCGGCGCCGACATCCGGGAGGACCTGCTGCCGATCCGGCTGCTGGCCCCGAGCCCGGTCTGGCCGCTCGCGGAACGCAGCCTGTGGAACGGCGTGGAGACCGTCCCGGCGGGGCACCGGCTGCTGCTCGAACCGGACGGGCGCGCGCGGACCGAACCGCGGCGCCCCCCGCCCGAGCCGGACGTCCCGCTCGCGGCGGGCGCGGAACGGGTCTGGCGCGCGCTCGCGGAGGCCGTCGCGGTCCGCGCGCACGGCCGGGGCGCGCTCAGCGCCGACCTGTCGGGCGGAATGGACTCCACCAGCGTGTGCTTCCTGGCGGCCCCGCACGTCGCGCGGCTGCGGACCGTGCTCCAGGAGTCCGCCGACCCGGGCAGCGACGACGGGCGGTGGGCCGCGCTCGCGGCCGCCGCACTGCCCAACGCGCAGCACGAGGTCCACCGGGCGGGCACCTATCCGGGCAACTTCGCCGGGCTGCTCGCGCCCGACCCCGACGTCGAGGGCCCGTTCCCCGCGCTGCGCGTCCGCGCGATGCTCGTCGAGCACGCCCGGCGGACCGCCGCCGCCGGGACCGACCGGCACCTGACCGGGTATGGCGGCGACGAGCTGTTCTATCCCGCGACCGGCTACCTGTGGGACCTGCTGCGCCGCGCGCCGCTGCGGGCCGTCCGGCAGGTCCGCGCGCACCGGTCGGTGTACCGGTGGCCGCTGCGGCCCACCGTTCGCGCGCTGCTCGACCGCACCTCGTTCGCCGACTGGCTCGGCCGCGACGTCGGCCGCGAGCTGACCGCGCCGATCCGGGGTGTCAACGACGCGCCGCTCGGCGGCTGGGGCGCGGCGCACCGGATGCCCGAGTGGGCGACGCCCGACGCGGTCGCCGCCGTCCGCGACGCGCTCACCGCGGCCGCGTCGGGCGCGGCGCCGCTGTCGCCGCTGCGCGGACGGCATCTGACGCTGCAGTGCGTCCGGGAGGGCGGGGCGCTGGTCCGCCGCGTCGACCGGCTCACCGCGCGGCACGGCGTCGCCACCGAGGCCCCGTTCCTGGACGACCGGGTCGTCGAGGCCGCGCTCGCGATCGACTACGCCGACACCGTCCGCGCCGACCGGTACAAGCCCGCGCTGGTCGAGGCGATGCGCGGCGTCGTCCCGGCCGCCAGCCTCGGCCGCCGCTCCAAGGCCGAGTTCAGCGCGGACGTCTACGCGGGCCTGCGGCGGCACCGCGCCGAACTGCTCGACCTGTGCGACGGGATGGCGCTGGCCGACCGCGGGCTCGTCGACGCCGCCGCGCTGCGCGAACTGCTGCTCGCCCCGCCGCCCTTCTCGCTGCGGCTGCTGCCGCTGCTCGGCACCTTCGCCTGCGAGGCGTGGCTGCGCTCGCTGCCCGCCGCCCGCTCCACCGCACCCCTGGGAGGGGTCCGATGAGACTGTCGCCCGACGTGACCGCCACCGAGACCGGCGCGGGACTGGTCCTGCTCGACGAGCGGACCGGCCGCTACTTCACCCTCAACCCCACCGGCCGCGCCGTCCTGCGGCTGCTGCTGGCGGGGCGCGGGCCGCAGGAGGCCGCCGCCGACCTCGCGCGGCGGTTCCCCGAGTTCGCCGACCGGATCGACCGCGACGTGGACGCGCTCGTCCGCTCGCTGCTCGCGGCCAAGGTGGTGGTCCCGTGACGATGCCGGTGACGTTGGAGGAGACGGGCCCCGTGCCGCTGCTGCACCGCGCGGCCGCCCGCCCGGCGGTCGCGCTGGCCGCACTGGTGGAGCGCCTTCCGCCGCGCCGGCTGCGCTGGGTGCTCGGCGTCGCCCGGTGCGGCGCGCGCCCGGCGAGCGCGGCCCGCACGCTGGCCGCGCGGCGCGCGGTCGTCGCGGTCAGCGTGCGCTGCGCCGGACAGGGCTGCCTGCGCCGCTCGATCGCGGTGGCGCTGCTGTGCCGGTTCGGCGGGACGTGGCCCGACTGGTGTACCGGGGTCCGCACCGACCCGTTCCGCGCCCACGCGTGGGTCGAGGCCGAGGGCGCGCCGATCGGCGAACCGGACGACACGCGGCTGTTCCACCTGACGATGACGGTCCGCGCCGCCACCCGCCGCCGACATCCCCGGGAACGTCCTTCCGGCGGCAGCCGCGCCGTCCGCAGCCGCATCCGGGGCACGCACGCTCGCGGAAAGCGGGGCGTCGGCGACTCCACCGAGGAGAGCCGCGCCGAGACGACCTCCGCCCAGGAGAGCCGCGCAGCGGAGAACCGCGCCGACGGTCGCCGCGCGGAGGGAAATCACGTGGAGGGAAGCCGCGCGGACAAGAGTCGCGCGGACAAGAGACGTGCGGGTGGGAGTCGCGCGGACAAGAGTCGCGCGGACAAGAGTCGCGCGGGCGGGAGTCACGCGGATGGAAGTCGCGCGGATGGAAGTCGCGCGGGCGGGAGTCACGTGGAGGGAAGCCGCGCGGGCGGGACTCGCGTGGGCGGGAGTCACGTGGAGGGAAGCCGCACGGACAGGAGCCGTGCGGACAGGAGCCGTGCGGGCGGCAGTGGCGCGGAAGGGATTCGCGCGGACAAGAGTCGCGCGGATGGGAGTCGCGCGGATGGGAGTCGCGCGGATGGGAGTCGCGCGGGCGGGAGGCGCAACGTGCGGAGTCGTGTCCGGGGGAGGTGGGGCCGGTGAGGGAGTACGCGGCGCTGGTCGCGCAGTGTTTGACGGCCGGGGTGTTCGCCGCCGCCGCGTTCGCCAAGCTGCGCGGCCGGGAGGACTTCGGCCGGTTCGTCATGACGGTGCGACGGCTGCTGATGCGCGACGGCCCCGCGACGACGGCGCTGGCGGCGGCGTTCGCGATTCTGGAGGCCAGCACGGCGGTCCTGGTCGCCGTCCCGGTCACCGCGCGGGTCGGCTTCTGGGTGGCGTCGGCGCTGCTCGCGCTGTTCGTCGGCGTGGTCTTCCGCGCGGTACGCGGCCGCGTCTTCGCCGAATGCGGCTGCTTCGGCCGCCGCAGCTCGATCATGAGCTACCCGCTGCTCGTCCGGAACATCGCCCTGCTCGCACTCGCCCTGGCGGGCGCGGCCCTGGCCGAACCACGCTCCCCCCTCGACCCCCTGGGCCACGCCGCAGCTCTGACCACCGGCCTCATCGCGGCATCAACCCTGCTCAGCGCCTACGACCGAACGGTAACGGCGATCCTCCACCGCATCCACACCGCCGACCTCCGCACCGCTCAGCAAACCCCCACCGACACAACTACCCCCGCCCCCGAGATCAACACCGACGCGACCTCCGGCGCCAACGCGCCCCCTGGGACCGACACGACCCCTAACACCGGCGCCACCCGCAGAGCTGACGCGACTTCCGGCGTCAATGCGACCCCCGGCGCTGACGCGGCCCCCGGGACCGACGCGGCCCCCAGCGCCGACGCCACTCGCAGAGCTGATGCGAGCCCCGGCGCCAACGCGGCGCGCGGCGCTGACGCGACGCCCGACGCCAACGCCGCCCCTGGAACCGACGCGGCCCCCAGCGCCGACGCCACTCGCAGAGCTGATGCGAGCCCCGGCGCCAACGCGGCGCGCGGCGCTGAGGCGACCCCCGACGCCAACGCCGCCCCCGGGACCGACGCGACCCCCGGGACTGACCCGATCCCTGGTACCGACGCAACCTACGGCACCGACGCGACCCTCGGCGCTGATGAGACCCTTGGCGCTGACGCGGCCCTTGGGACCGACGCCGTCCTCGGCGCTAACGCGGCCCTCGGCGCCGACGCGACTCTGGGTACCGACGCGGCCCGCGGCGCCGACGCGACCCCCGGCACCGACTTCATCTCCGGCGCCAACCCCATCCTCGACATCGACGCCAACGTCACCCCTGGCACCGACAACACCCCTGACACCGCCGCAATCTCCGGCACCGTAGCCACCCCCGGCCACGGCACCTGCCCGGACCCCAAGCCGACGTCCGGCACAGAGCCCACCGGTCACACGTCCGGCACGAACCCCACGTCCGGCACGAACCCCACGTCCGGCACGAACCCCACGTCCGGCACGAACCCCACCTCCGGCACGAACCCCACCTCCGGCACCAACCCCACCTCCGGCACCAACCCCACCTCCAGTAGTGACCCCACCTCCGGCACTGCCCATACCTCCGGCACCGACCCCATCTCCGGCGCCGGCCACACCCGACGCGCCGCATCGGGCCCGGCGGCCGAACTCCCGGCAGCCCGGCCCGCACCGGTCGTCGAGCGCGCCGTCGAGCACGCCGCACAGGACGTCGTCGGGGAGGGAACCGGATGAACGCCATCGAGGCGGTCGGGCTCGGGCGGCGGTTCGGGGCGGTCGCGGCGTTGGACGGGGTCGATCTGGCCGTGCCCGCCGGAAGCGTGCTCGGACTGCTCGGGCACAACGGGGCGGGGAAGAGCACGCTCGTCCACGTCCTGGCGACGCTGCTGCGGCCCACGTCCGGGACGGCGCGGGTCGCGGGGCACGACGTCGTCCGGCAGGCCGCGCGGGTGCGGCGGAGCATCGGCGTCACCGGGCAGCAGGCCACGCTCGACCTCACCATGTCGGGGCGCGACAACCTGCTGCTCGTCGCGCGGCTGCTCGGGGCCGGACGCCGCCAGGCCCGCGCCCGCGCCGACCACCTGCTGGACCTGTTCGGCCTCGCCGCCGCCGCGGACCGGCCCGCCCGCACCTACTCCGGCGGGATGCGCCGCCGCCTCGACCTCGCCGCCACCCTGGTGCGGCGGCCCGAGGTGCTGTTCCTCGACGAGCCCGGCACCGGACTGGACCCGGTCAGCCGCCTCGACCTCTGGGACATGGTGCGCCAGCTCACCGGCACCGGCACAACGGTCGTCCTCACCACCCAGCACCTGGAGGAGGCCGACCGCCTCGCCGACGCGATCGTCGTCCTCGCGGGCGGCCGGATCATCGCGTCCGGCTCGCCCGCGGACCTGAAAGCACGCGTCGGACGCCGCACCGCCACCGTCCAGCTCAGCACCGACCCCGACGCCGACGCGGCGGAGACCGCACTCCGCCGAGCAGACCTCCGACCGGTCCGCGACGGCCGAACCCTCACGACCGCCCTGACCCGCGACAGCGACCTCACCGCCGTCGTTCGCGCCTTGGACGCCGCCGCCGTGGAACCCGACCGCCTCACCGTCGCCGAACCCGGCCTCGACGAGGTCTACCTGGCACTGACCGCGCGGACGGAGGCCCGATGACCGCCCCCGCAGCTCCCTCCACCGCCGACGACCCTGGGAGCCCCCCGGCCAACGCCGCCGGGCGATCTCGAGCCGATGCCCGTGGATTGTCGTTCGGGGAGTCGGGTGGATGGTGCGGGATCGGGGCGGGGGCGCAGGTCCGGGTGCTCACGGCTCGGTCGGTGCGGGCGTTCGTCGCGGATCGGCGGTTGCTGGTCGTCAGCCTGATCGAGCCGCTGGTGATGTTGACGGCGTTCGGGCAGGTGCTGTCCGGGCTCGCGCATGCGCCGGGGTTTCCGGCGGGGGTGCGCTATCTCGACTTCCTCCTGCCCGCGCTGCTGCTCACGACCGCGTTGCAGAGCGGGGTTCAGGCCGGGACCGGACTGGTGGACGACCTGCGCGGCGGGTTGCTCACGCGGTTGCGGACGATGCCCGTCCAGCCCGTCGCGGTGCTCGTCGCGCGCAGCCTGGACGGGTTGGTGCGCGGTACGTTGCGGCTCGTCATCCTGCTCACGCTGGCCCGGTGCGTGTTCGGGCACCGGCCGACCGGGGGCGCGGTCGGGCTGGCGGCGGCCGTCGCGCTGTGTCTGGCGGTCGGGTGGAGCCTGGGCTGGGTGTTCATCGCGCTGGCCTGCTGGATCGACCGCGCCGAGCCGCTGCACGCCGCCGCCGGGCTGGTGATGTTCCCGCTGATGTTCGCCTCGGACGCGTTCGTCCCCGTGGCGGGGCTGCCCGAGTGGCTGCGCTGGATCGCCCGCGCCAACCCCGTCACCTACGGCATCGACGCCGCACGCGACCTGTCCCTCACGGGCACCGCAGGCCCCGGCGTCCTCGCCGCCGTCATCACCGGCCTGGCCGTCGCGACCCTGATGATCCCCCTCGCCGTACGCGGCCTGGCCCGCCCCCGCTGACCCCTACCCGCGACCCGCGTTCCCGACTGCGTCCCGTGCTGACAGCATCGACGCCACACATGGCCCAACGCCCACCGGCGTCGGGTTCCTTGGCGTCCTCGCCACCGGCTCGGCCGTCGCGACTCTGGCGTTACTCTCGCCGTCCGCAGTCTGCCTGAAAGGCCCGGCGCCGAGAGGCCCGGCACCGGCAGCTCGGCACCCACGCGCCCGGCGTCCACACGCCCGGCGTCCACACGCCCGGCGTCCACACGCCCGGCGTTCACGGGCCCGCCGTCCACGTGCTTGCCGTCCACGGGCCCGGTACCCACGGGCTCAGCAGCCAGATGCCCGGCGCCCGTCGGCGTCGGCGCGGGCGCTTCCGAGGTCGCTGCCCGGGAAGGAGAACGGCCCCCGTTGGTGCGTCGGGGGCCGTTCTCAGGGGCGAGCAGAAGGGGTCAGCTCAGGCGCTCCAGCACCATCGCCATGCCCTGGCCGCCGCCGACGCACATGGTCTCCAGACCGAACTGCTTGTCGTGGAACTTGAGGCTGTTGATCAGCGTGGAGGTGATGCGGGCGCCGGTCTGGCCGAAGGGGTGACCGATGGCGATGGCGCCGCCGTTGACGTTCAGCTTGTCGATGTCGATGCCCAGCTCGTCGGCGGACGGGAGCACCTGCGCGGCGAACGCCTCGTTGATCTCGACGAGGTCGATGTCGTCGATGGTCAGGCCGGCCTTGGCGAGGGCCTTGCGGGACGCCTCCACCGGGCCGAGGCCCATGATCTCCGGGGACAGGCCCGTCACGCCCGTGGACACGACGCGCGCGAGGGGCGTGATGCCCAGCTCGGCGGCCTTGGTGTCGCTCATGACGATGACGGCGGCGGCGCCGTCGTTCAGCGGGCAGCAGTTGCCGGCCGTGATGGTGCCGTCCGGGCGGAACACCGGCTGGAGCTGCGACACCTTCTCGTAGGTGGTGCCGGGCCGGGGGCCGTCGTCGGCGCTCACGACGGAGCCGTCGGGCAGCGTCACCGGGGTGATGTCCTGCTGCCAGAAGCCGTTGGCGAGGGCCTTCTCGGCGAGGTTCTGGGAGCGGACGCCGAACTCGTCCTGCGCCTGGCGGCTGACGCCCTTGAGGCCCGCGACGTTCTCGGCGGTCTGCCCCATCGCGATGTAGACGTCCGGGATCTGGTCGTCCTCGCGCGGGTCGTGCCACACGCCCGCGCCGCCCTCGGCGGTCTTGGCGGTGCGCGCCTTGGCGTCGTCGAACAGCGGGTTCTCGGTGTCGGGGAGGCCGTCGCTGCTGCCCTTGACGAAGCGGCTGACGGTCTCGACGCCCGCGGAGACGATGACGTCGGCCTCGCCGGCCTTGATGGCGTGCAGCGCCATGCGGGTGGTCTGGAGCGAGGACGAGCAGTAGCGCGTGATGGTCGCGCCGGGCACGCTGTCCCAGCCGAGCAGCACGGACACCACGCGGCCCATGTTGTAACCCTGCTCCCCGCCGGGGAGGCCGCAGCCGAGCAGCAGGTCGTCGATGTGGCTCGCGTTGAGCTGCGGGACCTTCTCCATCGCGGCGCTGACCATCTGCGCGGTCAGCAGGTCACCGCGCATGTCCTTGAGCGACCCCTTGAACGCGCGGCCGATCGGCGAGCGCGCGGTTGCGACGATGACTGCCTCGGGCATGTCGGGTACTCCCTAGTCGTTGGCCTTGGGCGGCGACCTGTGTTACTTGCCGGTCACCTTGAATCTAGCGTTCCCCGGACCGGCGCGTACATATCGGGTGGACCACATCGTTGACACTCAGTCCAACAGTGGAGTGAGCGGATCACGCCGTCGGCGCGGCCTCCACCTCGTCGCGCGGCACCTGCCCGCGCCGCAGCAGCGTCGCCCACCGGCCGCGCGGCCCCCGGTCGCGCCCGGCGACGTGCGTTCCGGCGACCTCGGTGCCCGGCTCGTCCGCCGCCTCCGCCGCCGCGAGGTACACCGGCAGGACGCCCATGCCGCGCCGCGGGTCGGGCAGCGCCTCCGGCTCGGGCTCCAGGTCCAGCGCCGCCGCCATCGACGGCAGCACCGCCGCCGCGGCGGCCGCGTAGCCGCGCGCGGACGGGTGGTACCGGTCCGCGCTGAACATCTCCAGCGGGTCCGCCGCGAACTCGCGGCCGAGCAGGTCGCCCAGCGACACCGACCGCCCGCCGCGCTCGACCACCACGATCGTCTGCGCGGCGGCGAGCCGCCGGCTGGCGTTGCGCGCGACCCAGCGCAGCGGCTGCCACAGCGGCTTCACCGAGCCGAGGTCCGGGCACGTTCCGACGACGACCTGGCAGCCCGCCTCGCGCAGCTTCTCCACGGCCGCCGCGAGGTACCCGACGGACTCGGCGGGCGACACCCGCGCCGTCACGTCGTTCGCGCCGATCATGATGACGGCGACGTCGGGCCGCGCCGCGAGCGCCTGCTCGACCTGGCCGGGCAGCGCCGCCGACCGGGAACCCGACAGCGCGACGTTCGTCAGCCGGACGGGCCGCCCCGCGATGGCCGACAACCCCGCCGCCAGCAGCGCCGCCGGGGTCTCGTCGGGCTCGTGGACGCCGAGCCCCGCCGCCGTGGAGTCGCCGAGCATGACGAACGACAGCGGCTCGCCGGGCCCGGAGCCGTACAGGCCGTCCGCGACGGGCGGCGGCGCGCTCGGCGTCGCCTGGATGAGCTTCTTCGCCATCCGCGCCTCGACCACCAGCAGCCCGACCGTCAGGCCGCCGACGGCCGTGATCCCCCCGCCGCCGTACGCGGCCGCCGCCGCGATCCGCCGTGCCCGCAGAGCCCTCAGCAACATCCCGCTACCTCCCGCCAGCGCCCCCCGTACGGTGGTGATGCCCGCGAACGCCGTTCTGGGCTACCGTCGGGAATTGGAATCTATCCGGTTTCGCATCCCCGGCTTCCGCAGTACACGCGGGCCGAACAGGGACGCATCGCGAGGAAACGTACGGCGCGGCCCGACCCGGGGGCGCCTCGGACCGTCAGGGGGACCGCCCGGTGCAGGTGAACGATTCGCTCGTCGAGCTGATGGGGAACACCCCGCTGGTCCGGCTGCGCAGCGTCGTCGCGTCGCCGAGCCCGCAGGTGCTGGCCAAGGTCGAGTACTTCAACCCCGGCGGCTCGGTGAAGGACCGCATCGCCGTCCGGATGATCGACGCGGCGGAGGCGTCCGGGGAGCTGGCGGCGGGCGGGACGATCGTCGAGCCGACGTCCGGGAACACCGGCGTGGGGCTGGCGATCGTCGCGCAGGAGCGCGGCTACCGGTGCGTGTTCGTCTGCCCCGACAAGGTCGCCCGCGACAAGATCGACGTGCTGCGCGCGTACGGCGCGGAGGTCGTCGTCTGCCCGACCGCCGTCGCGCCCGACCATCCGGAGTCGTACTACTCGGTGTCCGACCGGCTCGCCGCCGAAATCCCGAACGCGTGGAAGCCGAACCAGTACGCGAACCAGAACAATCCGCGTTCCCACTACGAGACGACCGGCCCGGAGATCTGGAAGCAGACGGACGGCGCGGTCACCCACTTCGTCGCGGGCATCGGCACCGGCGGCACCATCACCGGCACCGGCCGCTACCTCAAGGAGGTCTCCGGCGGCCGCGTCCAGATCATCGGCGCGGACCCGGAGGGCTCGGTGTACTCCGGCGGCAGCGGCCGCCCGTACCTCACCGAGGGCGTCGGGGAGGACATCTGGCCGGACACCTACGACCGGACGATCTGCGACGACGTCATCGCGGTGTCCGACAAGGACTCGTTCCTCATGACGCGCCGCCTCGCCCGCGAGGAGGGCCTGCTGGTCGGCGGCTCCTGCGGGATGGCCGTCGTCGCCGCGCTGCGCGTCGCCGAGACCGCGCCGCCCGACTCGGTGATCGTCGTGCTGCTCCCGGACGGCGGCCGCGGCTACCTCAGCAAGATCTTCAACGACTCCTGGATGGCCGAGTACGGGTTCCTCACCCCGTCGACGGAGGAGGCGCGCGTCGGCGACGTCCTCACCCGCAAGGGCGGGACGCTGCCGGAGTTCGTCCACGTCCACCCGCACGAGAGCGTGCGGACGGCCATCGACATCATGCGCGAGTACGAGGTGTCGCAGCTCCCGGTGATGAAGGAGGAGCCGCCGGTCATGGCGGCCGAGGTCGTCGGGTCGATCGTGGAGAGCGACCTGCTGGACCTGCTGGTCAAGGGCCGGGAGAAGCTGGCCGAGCCGCTGGAGTCGCACATGTCGCCGCCGCTGCCGACGATCGGGTCGGGGGAGCCGGTGAGCCGGGCGGTGGAGCTGCTGGAGTCGTCCGGCGCGGCGGTCGTCCTGGTGGACGGCAGGCCCAAGGGGCTCGTCACCCGGCAGGACCTGATCGCGTTCCTGGCCGCCGCGTCCGCCTGACGTCAGTCGTCCCGCGTCGGGGCGGGGTCGTCGTGCTTGGGCGGGAGCCAGCCGGTGCCGTCGCAGGGGCGGCAGTTCTCCGGCGACACCGCGCTGACGATCTCGCCCGCCTGGACGGCCGCGCGCGGCACGGGGCGGACGCCCGCGCCGCCGCAGGACGGGCAGAGCATGTGCAGCCCGGCGGGGATCATCGCGGGATCACCCCGGCGCCCCGGCAGCCCTTGCACTCCTCGGTGACGGGCTGCGTCACCGTCGCCGGGCGGCCGTCGCCGGCGGTCACGTCGCGGCGGCGCTCGACGGTGACGGTCCCGCGGCCGCCGCATCGCTCACACCCGGTGTAAGGCATGCCTGGACGCTACGTCAGCGGCGGCGATCTTTGCGAACCCTTGACGTAAGACGCGGACGGACCACCGCGAGACGACCGTTTCCGGCGGAGCGGACCGTCCCGACCGCCGTCTCACGGGCGGACGCGGAAGCGGTGGGTCGTGGACGTCCCGGTGTTCCAGCGGGCGACGGGCGAACTGCGGGCCGCGCCAGCCGCCGCCGAACGGCTCGCCCGCCTTCTCAGTGCCGCGGTGCGGGTCGTCGCCGCCGAAGGTGGTCCGGCCGACGAGCAGCGCGCCGATCGTCGCGACGACCTCGTCCATCGCCGGATCGGGACCGGGGAATTCGGTGAGCCAGGACATGTCCCCGCCCGGGCCGGCGATGCAGCCGTCCAGGGACATCGTGGCCGCCTAGAGCATTCGTGCCATTCTCGCCTCCGCTGTTCGTGGTGCTCCTGGTGACTTCTGGTGACGCACGAATTCAGCGGTCTTTTCGCCGGAACCCGTTCGGCGCGCGGTGCGTCTTATCGGCGCTCCTGTGCGGCTCATCCGGACGCGGCTGCGCCGCTGACCCTGTCGACTCCGGGATTGATCGCCATGACCCTTCCCCGTGCGACGCGCGGCCGCCTCGCCGCCCTGACGCTCCCCTTGATCCTCCTCGTTTCCGGATGCGGCTCCGACGACGGTCACGTGTGTCCGATGATCAGGCGGATGAGCAGCATCACGGTCGGTGCCGAGCCGTACGCCGCCGCCCACCCCGAGGCCCGGCGCCTGTGCGCGGCGAACCGGTGCGTCCCGATCACGGCGCGTTCGCCCGGCGGGCCGAGCGCGACGGGCGACGGCGGGCCGGGGATCAGCCTGCCGTACGACGGCGAGCCGATACGGCTCCGGGTCATCGTGACGACCGCCGACGGCGTCGCCCTGGTGAACCGCCCCGTGACCGCGAAGGCCCACCGCGTCGGCCCGAAGGGCTGCCCCGCGATCACCTACGAGGGGTCCGTCACGGTGACCCGCGACGGTTCGGTACGCACGAGCTGACCGCTTCGCTGTCAGCCGCCGCGCGCAAAGTGCCTCAGCGCGAGTGCGTTACCCGGCTGGGGAAGCGACGCCGGAGGCGAGCTTCCCCAGCCAGATCGCGAAGCGATGCCGCGCTCGCACAGGCCCGGTGAGGCCCGAGCCGCCAGGCGAGGGCCGCAGGCCGGGACTTCATAAGTAACGCCTAGACTCGCGGGATGCGCATTCCGTCGGACGTGGAGATCCGCGCGCTGCACATGAAGTACGCGCCGACGCGAGCGGCGTTCGACCTCGTGTTCACGCACTGCGAGATCGTCCGGGAGATCGCCGACCAGCTTCTCGCCCGCGCGTCCGGCTTGGACGCCGACCTGGTGCGGGCGGGCTGCCTGCTGCACGACATCGGCGTGTACCGGCTGTACGGCCCGGACGGGCGGTTCGACGGCGCGGACTACATCCGCCACGGCGTCCTCGGCCACGAAATCCTCGCCGCCGAAGGCTTCACTGAAGAACTGTGCCGCTTCTGCTCCTGCCACACCGGAATGGGCATCACCCGCGCCGACGTGGAACGCCAGGGCCTCCCGCTTCCCCTAGCCGACTACGTCGCGCAAACGGACGAGGAAGAACTCGTCATGTACGCCGACAAGTTCCACAGCAAGACCACCCCGCCGACGTTCGTGAGCGGCCCGACCTTCCTC
The DNA here is from genome assembly GCF_000381885.1 of Actinomadura atramentaria DSM 43919. Taxonomy (GTDB): domain Bacteria; phylum Actinomycetota; class Actinomycetes; order Streptosporangiales; family Streptosporangiaceae; genus Spirillospora; species Spirillospora atramentaria. The sequence goes on from NZ_KB907209.1 coordinate 239,946, forward strand.
ACGCACGTCCGCCGCTTCGGCGAGGACAAGGTGACCGAGTTCGCCCGCCTCACCGAAAAATTCGGCACCCCCGACCTGACCCCCGTCGTAACGGCCCACGGCCACACCCTGACCTGACTCAGCGCGGCGCCGGTGACCGACTCGGAAGACGCACCCCATCGGGTGGAACGTTCCGAAGGCAAGCGGCACGGGGGCGAAGGAAAAGCCCCCCGGTGCCGAATGAGGCGCCGGGGGGCTTCAGCGGGGCGGCCGGGCGGGGCCGTCCCTGTCGGGGAGTCAGCGGCGGGCCATCTCCGGGAGGCGGTCGTCGTGGGGGCCGGTCGAGGCGTCCTTGCGTGGGGCGTCGCCGTGGCCGGGCCACCAGGCGACGTGTCCGAGCAGGGCCGTCAGGCCGGGCACGAGGAACAGCGACATCACGAACGCGGCGATCGAGATGCCCAGCGCCACCGAGAAGCCCATCTGCTGGAGGAAGGACACCTTCGCCAGCATCATCACCGAGAACGTCCCGGCGAGGATGAGCCCCGCCGCCGCGACGGTCGGGCCGCCGTGGCGGACGGCCAGCTCGGCCGCCTTCTTCGGCGGGTGGCCGTTCTTGGCCTCCTCGCGGAGCCGCGCCGTCATGAGGATGTTGTAGTCCGTCCCGATCGCCAGCACGAACAGGTAGAGGATGATCGGGAGCTGGAACGTCACCCCGTCCTCGCCCATGCCGTCCTGGAAGGTGAAGACGGCCGCGCCGAGCGTGGACCCGAAGCCGAGCAGCACCGCCGCGACCAGGTACACCGGTGCGACCACCGACCGCAGGAGCAGCGCGAGGATCAGCGCGATGAGCGCGGCCGCGACGGGCAGCGTCACCGACAGGTCCCGGTTGTTGACGGTGTTGATGTCGGCCCACAGGGCCGTCTCACCGCCGACGTAGGCGCGCACTCCGTCCGGGGCCGCCTTGTGGACGGCGGGCGTCAGCTCGTTCTTGAGCAGCGTCACCGACTCGTTGGAGACCGGGTTCTTCTTCAGCAGCAGGTCGACGCGGGTGACGCTCCTGTCGCCCGGCGCGGGGATCGGGTCCTGCACCTTCCCGACGCCCGGCGCACCGGTCACGGCGGTCTGGAACTGCTTGACCTGCGCGTCCGTCACGGGCGATCCGTCGTCGGTCTTCAGCAGCACCTGGACGGGCTTGGTGAGGCCGGGCGGGAAGCCCTTCTCCATGTCCTTGGTGGCCTGCGCGGACTCGGTGTCCTGCGGGAACCCGGACGCGAAGTCGTAGTTGGCCTTGAAGGAGAACACCCCGAGCGCGAGGACGACCATGATGCCGCCCGCGGCGAGCGCGGCGAGCCACGGCCGCCGGCCGACGCCGCGCCCGACGGCGGCGGAGATCCGCGCCTTGGGCTGCTTCTTCCACGCCTTGGACGGCCAGAACACGGCCGTGCCGAGCAGCGAGATGATCGCCGGGAACAGGGTCAGGGACGTGATGCCCATGAACACGACCGCGATGGCCAGCGACGGACCCCACGCCTTGAACGCGCCGAACGTCGCGAGGAGCAGGACGAGGAACGTCACGGCGATGGCGGCGGCGGCCGAGGCGATGACCTCGCCGACCCGCGTCACCGCGGTGATCATCGCGGTCTTCTTGTCCTCGCCGGCCCGTAGCCGTTCGCGGTACCGGAACAGCAGGAACAGGTAGTAGTCGGCGCCGACGCCGAACAGCACGATCAGGATGATGATGCTCAGGCTGTCGTCGCCGGAGAAATTGAACGCCTTGGACGCGAGGCCGATGAGGCCGGTCACGACCTGCATCGTCGCCATGATCACGACGATCGGCAGCACGGCGGCGATGGGCGCCCGGAAGATCAGCAGGATCAGCCCGATGATCAGGACGAACGTCGCGATGCCGACGATCTCCAGGGACTGGTTGAACGAGTCCTCGTTGTCGACGAACCCGGCGACGTCACCGCCGACCTTCGCCTCCAGCCCGCTGCCGGACAGCAGCTTGGGCAGTTGGACCCGGATGTCCTTCACCGTGTCGGACTGCTTCTTCTGCGCGTCGCTGTCGAGGCCCTTCATCGGCACCGACACGACCTCGACGGCCTTGTTCGGGGCGACGGACTCGGGCGACGCGGCGACGCCGGTCACGGTCGGGTACTTCTTCGCGTCCAGCGCCTTGGCGACCGTGCCGACCTTGGCGACGTCGGCCTGCGTCAGGGCGTGCCCGTCGGAGCGCTTGACGATGACGAGCGTCAGCGAGTCCGCCTGCTGCGGGAACGCCTTCTGCGCGATCTTCGTGGCCTGCGCGGACTCGTACTTGGAGGGAAGGAAGTCGGCCTGGTCGGAGTTCGTCGAGAGCTTCGGCGCGAAGGCGATCACGACGGCCGCGACGACCAGCCAGCTCAGGATGGTCCACCACGGATGTCGCACGACGAAGCGCGCGAGACCAGCGAACATGCTCGGTCCTTATGTTTGAGGGGGGTTGGGCGACTCCACCAACGGTAAAGAACGATCAGTTCCGGCGACTCACCCCAGAAGCGCATCTTCGACGTGCTACCAGGGGCGTACGCGCCTCATCCTCCGGGAGGGCGGCGGGCCGCCCGGTCTCAGTCGCTAGCCTCATACGCATGGACAACGACGTGCGGCGTTCCTTCGAGACGCTGGCCATCCACGCCGGGCAGGAACCGGACCCGACGACGGGCGCGGTCGTCCCGCCGATCTACCAGGTGTCGACGTACAAGCAGGACGGCATCGGCGGCCTGCGCGGCGGCTACGAGTACTCGCGCTCGGCCAACCCGACCCGGACGGCGCTGGAGTCGTGCCTGGCCGAGCTGGAGGGCGGCGCGCGCGGGCTGGCGTTCGCGTCCGGCCTGGCGGCCGAGGACGCGCTGCTGCGCGCGGTCTGCAAGCCCGGGTCGCACATCGTCATCCCGAACGACGCGTACGGCGGCACGTACCGGCTCATCGCGAAGGTCGCGGAGCCGTGGGGCGTGTCGTTCGACCCGGTACCGCTCGGCGACGTCGCGGCGGTGCGCGCGGCGATCCGCCCGGAGACGGCGCTGATCTGGGCGGAGACGCCCACCAACCCGCTGCTCGGCATCGCCGACATCGCGGTGCTGGCGAGCGTCGCGCACGAGGCGGGCGCGCTGCTGGCCGTGGACAACACGTTCGCGTCGCCGTACCTGCAGCGTCCGCTGGCGCTCGGCGCGGACGTCGTCGTCCACTCGACGACGAAGTACATCGGCGGCCACTCCGACGTCGTCGGCGGCGCGCTGGTCGCGGCCGACCGCGTGCTGGGCGACCAGCTCGCGTTCCACCAGAACGCGATGGGCGCGGTCGCGGGGCCGTTCGACGCGTGGCTGACGCTGCGCGGCGTGAAGACGCTCGCCGTCCGGATGGACCGGCACAGCGCGAACGCCGAGCGCATCGCGGCGATGCTGGACGCGCACCCGAAGGTCCGCGAGGTCCTGTACCCGGGCCTGCCGTCGCATCCCGGCCACGACGTTGCGGTTAAGCAGATGGCGCGGTTCGGCGGCATGGTGTCGTTCCGGATGGGCTCGGAGGACGAGGCCGTCCGCGTCTGCGAGAGCACGAAGCTGTTCACGCTCGGGGAGTCGCTGGGCGGCGTCGAGTCGCTGATCGAGCACCCGCACCGGATGACGCACGCGTCGGCGGCGGGCTCGCCGCTGGAGGTCCCCGCCGACCTGGTCCGCCTGTCGGTCGGCATCGAGGACGCGGGCGACCTGCTCCGCGACCTGGAACGTGCCCTGAGCTGATCCGGCCCCCGCCCGGCGAGCCGGGCGGGGATCAAACCGGCTGTCCTCCCCGCCCAAAACTTGATCAAACATCTATGCTGGTGCGCGCCAGGTTCCCTCCAGGAAAGGGCCGGGAGTGCGCAAAGCAGTGGTGTGCGGCGCGGCGTTGGCCGCGACGTGCGTCTCCGTGGTGGTGTGGTCGCCGCAGGCCGCGCCCGCGGAGCCTTCCCCCGCGACGATCAGCCCGGCGGCCGCGCCGGGCACGGCGGCCGACACCGCGCGGACGCGGCGGTCGCCGGACCGCGCGGACGGGTCGGTGACCTCGGGGTCGGCCGTGATGGTGACGCCGAGCCTGCCGAAGTTCGGCACGTACTCCTTCGGGCACGACAGGCGGCAGCGGATCGACGCGTACTGGCGGCCGACCGCCAAGGACGCCAGGCCGAAGACCGACGCCGGGGACGACCGGCGCGTCGCCGTCAGCACGGCGCCGGGGGAGAAGCCCCGCCCCGCCGTCCTGCTGCTGCACGGCGGGTACTGGCTGGAGGGCGACAAGAGCGGCTGGACGTACTTCGCGCGCCGCCTCACCGACGAGGGCTTCGCGGTGTTCGCGTCCGACTACCGCCTCGCCGGGACGGGCGCGGACGCGGTGTGGCCCGCGCAGCGCGACGACGCGCTGTCGGCGCTGGAGTTCGTGAAGAAGAACGCCGGGCGCTGGAACGTCGACCCGGACAGGATCGTGGTGGTGGGCTCGTCGGCGGGCGGGATGCTCGCGACGCAGCTCGGCACGTACGGCGAGGGCGGGTCGCTGGTGCGCGGCGTGGTCGCGCTGTCGCCCGTCAACAACCCGTACCTGGCGTACGAGGACGGCGGCGTGCCGACGGCCGACGCGCGGCAGCGCAAGCTGCGCCGCGCCGTCATCGACCTGGTCGGCTGCACGCCGTCGCCGGAGGACGAGGAGTGCTGGAGCCGCGTCACCGACGCCGACTCCGCGACGCACGCGTCCACCGGGGACGCGCCGATGCTGCTCATGCACGCCGCCGACGACTTCGTGCCAGTCGCGCACAGCACCGGCCTGGCGAGCGCGCTGCGCGCGGACGGGGTGAGCGTCACGGTGAAGACGGTCCCGCACGTCGGGCACGGCACCGGGCAGCTCACCGACCCGCAGGTCTACCCGCGCATCCTGGCGTTCCTGAAGGCGCGCACGCGCTGACCGGGGACCGGCCGGGCCGCCGCGCGGCCCGGCCGGTCGCTCAGTGCCAGACCATCAGGACGAGGATCACGATCCACAGCAGCGCGACGATGCCGGAGATCGCGGCGATCCGGCCGCGCTCGACGGCCGCGACGTCGCCGGACGGCGCGGCCGCCTCGTCGTCTTCGGCGGCGGGCGCCTTCGCGTCGGTCAGCAGCTTGACGGCCTTGCCCTGGTCCCGCGCGATGACGAGCAGCAGCACCAGCGCCACGATGAACAGCGTCATCGACGCCGACAGCCACGCCTGCGCGAACTTCCCGGACGCCAGGAACAGGCCGAACAGCAGCACCCCGAGCGACCCGAGGCCGTAGATCTGCGTCGTCCGCTGCAGGTAGTGGACGACGGTCGCGTTGCCCTGCCGGATGTAGCGCGGCGTGGACATCGTCGCGGCCGTCAGCGGGCCGAGCGTGAAGATCGCGAAACCGATGTGGAGGATGAGCAGGAGGCGATCGGAGCTGGACATGCTGCCAACCTAGCCTGCGGCGCGCCGCGCCCCCCACCGGCCGCCCCGCCGCACGCGCAGGTAGTCGCTGACGACGTATTCGCCGAGGCGGTCGGCGTCCGGCGCGAACACGCGGCCGCCGTTGCGGCGCGCGACCTCCTCCACGAACGACACGAGGCGGCGGTCGTCGGCGAGCATGAAGAAGTTCATGCCCGCGCCGCGCCGCGTCATCTTGTCGACCTCGGCCATCGTGAGGACGAGCGTGTCGGGGGACGGCGGGTAGTCGAACCGGGAGCGGCCGTCCGGGAGCAGGTGCGCGGTGGGTTCGCCGTCGGTGACGATGAGGACGATCGGCTCGAAGTCGGGGTGGCTGTCCAGGTGCCGTCCGGCGATCATCAGCGCGTGGTGGAGGTTGGTGCCCTGGACCATGTCCCAGTCGAGGGCGGCCATCTCGGCGGGGTGCAGGGTCCGCGCGTAGTTGGAGAACCCGATGATCTGGATGGCGTCCTGTGGATAACCGGTGGTGACGAGGGAGTGCAGCGCGAGCGCGGTCTGCTTGGCCACGGCCCACGTCCCGCGCAGGACCATCGAGTACGACAGGTCCACCAGCAGGCACACCGCCGCGCCCGCGCGCCGCTCGGTCTCCTGGACCTCGAAGTCGTCCACGGCGAGCTTCACCGGGCCGCCGGCGCGGTCCCCGGCGGTGCGGCGGATCGCGTTGGACACCGTCCGGACGACGTCGAGCGGCTGCTCGTCGCCGAACCGCCAGGGGCGCGTCGCGCCGGTCGGGTCGCCGGCCTTGCCCGCGTCGCGCTGGTCGTGGTCGCCCCGCCGACCGCCGTCGAGCCGCGCGAACACGCGGCGCAGCGCGGTCTCGCCGAGCCGCCGGACGGCCTTGGGCGTCAGCTCCAGCTTCCCGCCGCCGCGCCGCAGGTAGCCCTGGCGCTCCAGCTCGGCCTCGATGCGGCGCAGCGCGGCGAGGTCGTCCACGGCGGGGCGGCCGAGGGCGCGGCGGACCGCGTCCTCGTCGATGTCGTCGAGCCGCGCGCCGGGGTAGTCCTGCGCGAGCGCGGACTCCAGTTCGGCGAGGTCGGCCAGTTCGGCGAGCGCGGTCGTGGCGTCCCCGACGCCGAGCGGGGAGTCGCCGGTCATCCGCTCGGGGGTGCCCCAGCCGAGGTCGGGCCGCCGGGCGCGCAGCGCGTCCCCGAGGCGGGACATCTCCAGCGCGAGGCCCGCGTCCTGCATGACCTGGTCCATCAGGTCGGCCAGCTCGGCGCGCTGCTCGGGCGACAGGGACGCCATCAGGCGGTCCATCGCGGCGGCGCGGCGCGCGAGCGCGTCCACCAGTTCTTCGAGGTCGCGCGGGTTCTCGGGGAAGAAGTCGCCGTACTCCTCCATGAAGCGGGCGAAGTCCTCGGGGTTGTGCTCGCCGCGCGACTCCCGGTCGAGCATCCGGTTGAGCGCGGCCATCATGTCCTTGACGCGCTCCATCGCGCGGGGGTCCGGGTCGCGCATCGCGTCGCGGATGCCCTGGAACTGCGCGTCGAGGACGTCGCGGCGCAGCAGGTCCTTCAGCTTCTCGAACGTCGCGCGGGCCGCGTCGGACTTCCACCGGTAGTCCGAGAGCTGCCGGACGGCCTGCGCGGTGTCGTCCGGCAGCGCCGCCAGCTCGGCCTCGCGCAGCCGCGCGTCGTCGGACGGGTCGGGGAACAGCTCCGCGCGCTCCTGCCCGACCGCCGTGTCGAGCAGCGCCCGGACCTGCTCCAGCATCCCGTCCAGGCGGCCCCGGTCGCGGATCTCGCGGCGGCGCGCGCGGACCTCGCGCAGCAGGTCGTCCAGGCCGCGCCGCCCCGCCGCGCCGGGCAGGCCCCGGCGCAGCAGGTCGCGCAGCGCCTCGTCGGGGCGCGCGCCGTCCAGCACGGCGTCGCCGACCGCGTCGAGCGCGGACCGCACGTCGTACGGCGCGGCCAGCGGGTCCGGCCCGTCGTGGTACGCCCCGTAGCGGTAACGGCTCATGTGCGGCTCCCCGCGGTCGTCGGTGTGCGGTGTCCTGCGTCAGGTGCGGTAGGTGGCCGTCCCGTCCGGGCCGTCGCTGACGTCCTTGGAGAGCTGGCGGGTCAGGAACAGGCCCTCCAGCGCGAACTCGACGGCCGCCGCGGCCTGGCCGGGCGAGTCGCCGCCGAGGCCGAGGCGCTCCATCATCCGGCCGAGGCCCGGAACCGGGCCGACGCGGCGCAGCAGCTCCCCGGCCGGGACCAGCTCGCCGGACTCGACCTGCTCGCCGGACTCGAACCGGGCGCGCAGCCCGTCGAGGTCGGCGGCGCCCAGCGTCCGCCGGAACGTCTCGGCGACCGCGCGGCGCAGCAGGTGCTCCAGCACCTCCTGCTCGCGGCCCTCCTCGCTGACCTCGAACTCCACCTTGCCCATCAGCGACGGGACGACGGCGGGCAGGTCGCAGACGCGGGCGACCGCGCGCTCCTCGCCGGTCAGCGCGGCGCGGCGCACCGCCCCCGCCGCGACCGTCTCGGCCCCGGCGAGCGCGAACCGCGCCGACACCCCGGACCGCGCGTCGACGGCCGGGGACTCGCGGACGAGCCGGGTGAACCGCGCGACGATCTCGACCAGGTGGTCGGGCACCTCGGCGGGCGCGCCGCCGAGGTCGGCGAAGTCGGCCTCCTGGCGGATCAGCGCCAGCTCGGCGTCCAGCGCCAGCGGGTAGTGGGTGCGGATCTCCGCGCCGAAGCGGTCCTTGAGCGGGGTGATGATCCGGCCGCGGTTGGTGTAGTCCTCGGGGTTGGCGGACGCGACGAGCAGCACGTCCAGCGGCAGCCGCAGCGCGTAGCCGCGGATCTGGACGTCCCGCTCCTCCAGCACGTTCAGCAGCGACACCTGGATGCGCTCGGCGAGGTCGGGCAGCTCGTTGATCGCGAAGACGCCCCGGTTGGTGCGCGGCACCAGCCCGTAGTGGACGGTCTCGGGGTCGCCGAGCGTGCGGCCCTCGGCGACCTTCACCGGGTCGACGTCGCCGATGAGGTCGCCCACGGCGGTGTCGGGCGTCGCCAGCTTCTCGCCGAACCGGTCGTCGCGGTGCTTCCAGGAGACGGGCAGGTCGTCGCCCAGCTCGGCGGCGAGGCGGACGCAGCGCACGCAGACCGGCGCGTACGGGTGGTCGTTGATCTCGCAGCCCGCGACGACGGGCGTCCACTCGTCGAGCAGGCCGACGAGCGTGCGGATCAGCCGCGTCTTGCCCTGCCCGCGCTCGCCCAGCAGGACCAGGTCGTGCCCGGCGAGCAGGGCGCGTTCGAGGTGCGGGAGCACGGTGTCGTCGAACCCGACGATCCCGGGGAAGCGCGGCTCGCCGGACCGCAGCCGGGCGAGCAGGTTGTCGCGGATCTCCGCCTTCACCGACCGCTGGACGTGGCCGTCGGCGCGGAGCCGGCCGAGCGTGGTTGTGGTTGGGGACACGCGAACGACACTACGTCGCGGTCGCGGCGGATCGCACCCTTTCGTACGGGCGGTTCCGGACCCGCGCGGACGGGCTCGGGCGTGTTTGGGCGCAGGCGGCCCAGCGGGGAGACTAGGACGGTGAACGGGTTCCGGAGAGCACGCGGGGGAGGCGCCGATGGCGCGGTTCGGTGATGGGCTGGCCGTCGGGCCGGACCTCACGGCGGCGGCCGAGGTCGCGGTGCGGCAGGCGGTGGACGGCCTGGACGGGCCGCCCGACCTGCTGTTCGTGTTCGTCTCCGGCGGCGAGGACGCGGGCGGCGGCGACCGGGTCGCGGAAGCGGCGCGGCGCGCGGCGGCCGTCGCGGGCGCGCGCGTCGTGCTCGGGTGCAGCTCCGGCGGCGTCATCGGGGACGGGCGCGGCGTTGAGGGCGCGTCGGCGGTCAGCGCGTGGGCGGCGGTGCTGCCGGGCGCGCGGCTGGAGCCGTTCCGGCTGGAGACGCTGAAGGCCGAGGACCGGCTGATCGTCGTCGGGATGCCCGAGACGCGGGAGGACGACGTCGTCGGCGTGCTGCTCGCGGACCCGTACAGCTTCCCGGTGGACGCGTTCGTGGAGCGTTCCGCCGAGGCGCTGCCCGGCCTGCCGCTCGTCGGCGGGCTCGCGGACGGGGAGCGCGGCGAGGTCCGGCTGTTCTCCGGCGGCGAGGTGCTGGAGGACGGCGCGATCGGCGTCATCATCGGCGGACCGGTCACGGCGGCGACGGTCGTCAGCCAGGGCGCGCGGCCGATCGGCCCCGACATGGTCGTGACGCGCGCCGAGGAGAACGTGCTGTACGAGCTGGCGGGCGCGCCCGCGCTGGAGAAGCTGGAGGAGATCGTCCTGGACCTGTCCGACGCGGACCGCGAGCTGGCCACGCGGGGGCTGCTCATCGGCGTCGCGATGGACGAGTACGCCGACGAGCACGAGCGCGGCGACTTCCTCGTCCGCGGCGTCGTCGGCGCGGACACCGACGCGGGCGCGCTCGCGATCGGGGACGTCGTGGACGTCGGCCGGACCGTCCGCTTCCAGGTCCGCGACGCCGACGCCGCCGACCACGACCTGACCGCCCTGCTCGACCGGTTCGGCCTCGCCGTCGAGGGCGCGCTGCTGTTCTCCTGCAACGGGCGCGGCCGGGCGACGTTCGCCGACTCCGGGCACGACGCGCGGCTGCTCGGGCGCGCGTTCGCGGGCGCGGGCGTCGGCGGGTTCTTCGCGGCGGGCGAGATCGGGCCGGTCGGGGGGCGCAACCACGTCCACGGGTACACGGCGTCGATCCTGGCGTTCGGCGCGCCGGGGGAGGCCGAGTGAGCGGGCGGGGGAGCGGGCACGTCCTCGCCCTCGACGTCGGCGGCACGAAACTCGCCGCCGGGCTGGTCGACGAGTCCGGCGGGGTGGTGCGCGCGCTGCGCGCCGCGACGCCCGCCGGACGCTACGTCGAGGCCGAGGACCTGTGGCGCGCCCTCACCGAACTCCTCGACGCGGCGGCGGGCGACGCCGAGGTGACCGGCGTCGGCGTCGGCTGCGGCGGCCCGATGATCTGGCCGGACGGCGAGGTCTCGCCGCTCAACATCCCCGCGTGGCGGCGGTTCCCGCTGCGCGCCCGGCTCGCCGAGCGGTACGCGGGCCTGCCCGTGCGGCTGCACAACGACGCGGTGTGCGTCGCGGTGGCCGAGCACTGGCGCGGCGCGGCGCGCGGCCACCGCAACGTCCTCGGGATGGTCGTCTCGACGGGCGTCGGCGGCGGGCTGATCCTGGACGACCGGCTGGTCAACGGGTCCAGCGGCAACGCCGGGCACGTCGGGCACGTCACCGTCGACCCCGACGGGCCGCCGTGCGCCTGCGGCGGGCGCGGCTGCCTGGAGGCGGTCGCGCGCGGGCCCGCGCTCGTCGCGTGGGCGCAGGCGCACGGCTGGCGGACCGGCGCGGACGCCACCGGCGTCGACCTGGCGGCCGACGCGCGGCGCGGCGACCCGACCGCGCTGCGCGCGTTCCACCGGGCCGGCACCGCGCTCGGCACCGCCATCGCGTCGGTGACGCACGTGTGCGACCTCGACGTCGTCGCGCTCGGCGGCGGCATCGCCGAGGCCGGGCCGCCGCTGTTCGGGCCGCTGCGCGACGCGCTGCGCGCCCGCGCCCGGATGCCGTTCGCCGCCCGCGTCCAGGTGGGGCGGACGGCGTTCGGCGCCGCGTCCGGGCTGATCGGGGCGGCGGCCCTGGTCCTGGCCGGGGACCGGTACTGGGCCGAGCCCTGATCGGGGGCCGGTGTCACCGGTGCAGCGTGATGAACTGGCCGATCACCAGCGGGAAGAACATCGCGCCGCCGCTCGCGGCGAACATGCAGACCGAGTTCACCCTCCCGTTCATCGCCGCGTGCTGGTTGAGCATGTTGAACGCCGCGGGGAAGATCGGCGCCATCGACAGCCCGAACAGGAACGTCCACAGGGACACGAACATCGGCGTGGAGCCGAACAGCAGCAGCGCGCCGAGGGTCGCGCAGCACGCGGCCAGGCTCGCGGCCAGGATGCGCTCGGCCGGGGTCCGCCGCGCGACCGGCAGGGCCAGCAGCCGCCCGGTCGTCATCGCGACCCAGAAGATCGACGTGTAGTACGCCGCCGATCCCGACGAGTTCGTGATGCCCTGGTCCAGGGTGAACGAGGGCAGCCAGCCGGAGAACCCGATCTCCGCGCCCTCGTAGAAGAAGAACAGGACCGCGACCGCGATCACGAGCCTGCGGTGCTGGACGCGCCGCTCCGGCTCGATCGGCGGCTCGGGCCCGAGCGGCGCGGGCAGCGCGCGGATGCGGACGACCATCCACAGCGCGAGCGCGCTCACCGCCCAGTACGACAGGTGCAGCCCGCCGGTCCCGTTGATGGACTGGGCGATGAGGATCGGCATCAGCAGCGAGCCGAGCCCCGCGAAGAACTGGCCCGCGTTGACGTACGGGGCCGCGCCCTCGCCGCGCTGCCGGATCAGCAGCGTGTTCGCGGTGACGATCAGCACGGTCTTGGCCGTGCCGAGCGCCCACCAGGCGAAGACGAGCAGGACCGTCTCGCGCAGCATCGGCATCGCGGCGGTGACCGCCGCGAGCCCGGTCAGCGCGAGGATCGCCTGGGAGTGCGGGTCGACGCGGTCGAACACGCGGCCCGCGAGCAGCGCGCCGCACACCGCCCCGACCGAGTCCGCCGTGAACAGCACCGCCAGCGCGGTCGCCGACGAGCCGGTCGTGTCGGCGAGCACGGGGAGGGACGGTCCGAGCATCGCGGACACGACGCCCACCATGCCGAAGCACAGGAAGTAGGCGGCGGTGGTCGCCCGGCCCGCGGCGCCACCGATCTCTCTTTCTTCTGTTTCGAGCACACGGCCTCCATATCCGTCGCCTTCGGGCTCGGTCATCGGTCGCCGGCCGGTCATCGGCGGGTTTCCCGGTGATCCGTCGCGCCGCCGGGGCGGCGCCCGGGCGGCGGCGTCGCGGCGGCGGCGCGGACGGTGCGCGCGGCACCGTGCTCCGCGCCGCCCACGCGGGTGCGGGAGGAATGTGCGCGGTATTCCCGCCGGGTGGGGCGGTGGATTTCCCGGAATCGGCCGCCGCTTTCTGCGCGCGGGGGCCGTCCGGGCTCATCCGGGGTGTCGGGAACGGTGCGGCGCTCCGTGCGGGCACGGCGGCGCGCCATTCGCGCGCCGGTCTCGCGGCGGATTGCACGGGCGTTGTGGCACGTTCCATTTTCGCCGGGGGCGGGGTCCGGTGAGGCGCGGGCCGTCGCGGCGTGGACGGCCGCGCACCGGACGGACGGCGGCGGGAACGAGCCCCGCGCCGAATTCGGCAGAACGGTCATTCTTCCTCCTTCGGGGTGCTGACCGGGGCGTTCGCCCGGTCGCGGATCGGTCGCGCGGTGCTGGGGTCGGGATCGTGCGCGGGCGGGGCCGCCGGGACCGCGCCGTCGCGGCCGGTCCGCGCGCCGCCGTCCCGGTCGCGGCGGCGCGCGGACCGGTCCCCGCGCGGCCCGCGGCGCGGGGCGCGGGCGGCGGCGCGGCCCCCCGGGCGGCGGTGCGCTGATTTGGTCGGCAATGCCCTCCTTTTATGTGGGAAAAATTTCCCCCACTGAAACAAGGGTGGTACCGGCCGCCGGGTCAGGCAATGCCTTCGCCGTTGATTGACGGTGAGCAAATATTCACGGGAAATCGACGCGACCCTCACGCCGCCAGTGAGTACAGGGAATCCACCGGATTTCCCAGAGGGCGGCCGCGGGGTGAACCGGGACGCCTTGTCTCCCGGTGGCGGGGGCGCGGAAAAGGGGATCTGTGGTCGTGGGCGCCGCGGCGCCGCGCCGCCGTCCCCGAGTCGGGACGGGTCCGTGCCTTCGGTACGGAAAGCGAAATACCGTCCCGGCGGCGGAAAAGGCGATTGTCCGGACATTGATCCGCGCCCGGGAACGGGCCCGTCCGGCGGCCGCGCGGCGGGGGCCGCGTGGGAGGATCGGGGAATGGCACCAGTCTCCCTCGACGACGTAAGGGCGGCCCGGGAGCTGCTGCACGACGTCGTCGTCCCGACGCCGCTGCTGCACTCGCGCGCGCTGTCGGAGCTGATCGGCGGGCCCGTCTACCTCAAGTGCGAGAACCTGCAGCGCACCGGCTCGTTCAAGATCCGCGGCGCGTACCTGCGGATCGCCGGGCTGAGCGAGGCCGAGCGGGCGCGCGGCGTCGTCGCGGCGAGCGCCGGGAACCACGCGCAGGGCGTCGCCCTCGCCGCGTCGGTGCTCGGCTGCCACGCGACGGTGTTCATGCCGCGCGGCGCCCCGCTGCCCAAGATCGCGGCGACGCGCGGGTACGGCGCGGAGGTCCGCTTCCCCGGCCCGACCGTGGACGAGTGCCTGGTCGCGGCCGAGCGGCACGCCGCCGAGACCGGCGCGGTGTTCATCCACCCGTTCGACCACCCGGCGGTCGTGGCGGGGCAGGGGACGATCGGGCTGGAGATCGTCGAGCAGCTCCCCGGCGTCGCGACGATCCTCGGCGCGATCGGCGGCGGCGGGCTGATGTCGGGGATCGGCGCGGCGGTGTCGGCGCTGACGGCCGAGCGCGGCGGCCCGCCGGTCAAGATCGTCGGGGTGCAGGCCAAGCGGGCGGCGGCGTTCCCGCCGTCACTGGCGGCCGGGCGGCCGGTCCGCGTCGAGGTGCGGCCGACGATGGCGGACGGCATCGCGGTGGGCCGCCCCGGCGACCTCACCTACGACCTGGTCACCGACGTGGTGGACGCGGTCGTCACGGTCACCGAGGAGTCGCTGTCGCAGGCGCTGCTGATCTGCCTCGAACGCGCCAAGCAGGTCGTCGAGCCCGCGGGCGCGGCCGGGGTCGCGGCGCTGCTGGAGCACGCGTACGCGGTGCGGACCCCGGCGGTGGTGGTGCTGTCGGGCGGCAACATCGACCCGGTGCTGCTGGCGAAGGTGCTGCGGCACGGCCTGGCCGGGGCGGGGCGGTACCTGGTCGTCCGGTGCCGGCTGAAGGACAAGCCGGGCGCGCTCGTGACGCTGCTCGGGGACGTCGCCGACCTCGGCGTCAACGTCCTGGACGTGATGCACGAGCGCGTCGCCGCGCGGCTGCCCGTCGAGGAGGCCGAGGTCGTCATGCACCTGGAGACGCGCGGCAGCGACCACAGCGAGCAGGTCGTCGCGCACCTGCGCGCCCGGGGCTACACGGTCGCGACGCCCTGACGCGCGCACGCGGCGCGCGCCAGGGCGGACGTGCTCAGGCGCGCTTCCACCGCCAGCGGCCGTTGCTGTACTTCACGCACCGGTACCGCTTGTTCGTCTTGTACGCGTACCCGTACCGCTTGTGCGCGGCCTTGGGGCAGTACGAGCCGGGGGTGACGCACACCCAGTAGGACTTGTGCGCCTTCTTCTGCGCCTTGCACGTCTTGGCGACGGCGACCGTTCCGGTGTGGGCGGGCGCGGCGACCGCGGGGGCGGCGGCGCCGAGCGTCACGACTCCGGCCGTCGCGAGGGCGACGAGGGTTCTCCTGGGCAATGGCTCTCCTGGTCCTGCGGATTTCGTCGGGCCAGGTTTACCGGGGCGCGCGGCGCGGCGCGGGCCGTTGTCCGATGACGGACATGCCGTCAACGTCCCTGCTTCTCGGGCGTCACGGCTTGAGGACGACGCGGCCGACGAGGTCGGTGCTCTGCTCCAGCAGCGCGTGGGCCTTGGCGGCTTCGGCGAGGGGGAAGCGCGCGGCGATGCGGTTGGAGATGCGGCCGTGCGCGAGCAGGTCGAGGACGGCCAGGGCGTCGGCGTGCCGTGCGCCGCGCACGCCCACGACCGTCATCTCCAGCCGGGTGAAGTCGTTGACGGTGAACGGCGACGGGCCGGGCGGGACCTGCGCGCCGGACGCCGGGCACAGCGCGCCGCCGAGCCGCAGCGCGTCGATCGCGAGCCGCAGCAGCGTCGCGTTGCCGGTGTAGTCGACGGCGTGGCTGACGCCGTCCGTCCCCGACCAGGCGCGGATCGCCGCGACGGCCGCCTCCGGGTCCTCGGTGACGACGACCTCCTCCGCGCCGAGTTCGCGCAGTCCGTCGGCCTTGGCGGCGTGCCGGGTCGTGGCGACGACGCGCGCGCCCGCGAGCCGCGCCAGTCGGATCGTCGCCTCGCCCATCCCGCCGGACGCGCCGCAGACCAGCAGCGTGTCCCCGAGCCCGACGCGCAGCCGGTCGCGCAGCAGCCGGTGCGAGGTGCCGTACGGCCACAGCGTGACGGCGGCCTGCTCCAGGTCCACGTGGTCGGGGAGCGGGAACCACATCCGCTCGTCGCGCACGACGTGCTTGGCGTACGACCCGAACGACGCGTGGCCGGGCACGTCGATGCCCTTGGAGAGGTTGCCGAGGCCCCGGATCGTCTCCAGGCTGTCGGGGTTCTCGGGGTGGACGACGGCCGCGACGCGGTCGCCGGGGCGGAACCGGGTCACCGCCGCGCCGGTCGCGACGACGGTCCCCGCGCCCTCGCGGCCGAGCTGCTGGGGGAGGGGGAGCGCGCGGCGGCCGGGCAGGGTGATCCCCGACAGCAGTCCGGCGCGGTACTTGACGTCCCAGCCGGACACCGAGGCGGTGTCGATCTCGACGAGCACGTCGCCGGGGCCGACCTCCTCCAGCGGGTAGTCGTCGTAGACGAGGGCCTCGGGGCCGCCGGGCGTGTGGACGCGGACGGCCTTCGTGGTGGTGGGCAGGTCCACTGGAACCTCAACTCCCGTTATGTGGGACATGTGTCCTGCGTAACATACAGAGGTTCGCGCGCGCGCCCGCGAGGCGTGCCATTGGCCGGTCCGACCCGCTGTTCATCAGGTGTTTCGCAGCAAGGTATCCATGAGGGAACGCTTGCGATCCACGTCACTCCGAGCCTAGTCTGTCCTGTATTACACAATCTATGTCCTCTTATACGGGACTACAGGAGGCGTGTGGTGGCCCCCCGAGAGCCGAAGATCGAACGGTCCCTCACCCTGCACCTGCGCGGCGACTGGGGAGCGGCGAACCTGCACCGCATCTGCGGCTGGATCGCCCAGGAACTCGCGGACCGCTGCGGGCCCCACACCCGCATCGCGACGTGGAACAGCCGCGGCATGGCCGACGCCGTCCACGCCGTCGGCCGGGGCGAGGTCGACATCGCGATGACGACCCCCGCCGCGTTCGCGACCGCCGCCCTCGACGGGCGCGGCATCTACGCCGACGAGCACTACCCGGAGCTGCGCGCGCTCGGCGTCCTCCCGCAGCGCGACCGGCTCGTCGTCGCGGTCCGCCGCTCGTTCGGCGTGTCCACCTTCGCCGAGCTGCGCGCCGCCAAGCCCGCGCTGCGCGTCGCGACGTCGGTCAACGACGGCGGGAACCACGTCGGCCTGGCCGCGCACGCCGTCCTCGACCGCGCGGGCGCGGACATCGTCGGCTGGGGCGGGGAGTTCCTGTCCGACGAGCGGCCGTTCGAGTCGTTCGACCACGTGCTGGAGGGCCGCGCGGACGCGATCGTCCACGAGGCCGTCATGCTCCCGGCCTGGCAGCAGTTCGGCGCGGACATGAACTTCCTGGAGGTCGAGCCGGACGTCTTGGACTCGCTGTGGGCCGACTTCGCGTGGCCCGCGTCCGACGTCGCGGAGGGCTTCTTCCCCGGCGCGCCCGCGTTCCGGACGCTGGACTTCTCCGACTTCCTCGTCCTGACCCGCTCGGACCTGCCCGAGGACGTCGCGTACGCCGTCGCGTGGGTGCTCGGCGAGACCCGCGAGGTCATCGAGCGGCAGTACCGGCACATCCCGCCGGAGCGCAGCCCCGTCACGTATCCGCTGGACCCGGTCGCGATCGGCCGCACGCCGGTCCCGCTGCACCCGGGGGCCGCCGCCTACTTCGACCAGCTCTGACCCGAGGAGACCACGCAATGGGGACCGTCTGGGAAGACCTCGTCGTCACCGCCGAGGACGCCGGGTCGCCGCGCCGGATCGAGCGCGACGAGGACGCGCTGCTCGCGCCGCCGCACCCCGGCCCGATGAAGCTGTGGCGCGACCACGCGCCGCTGACCGTCGTCCACTTCCCGCAGGAGTACCGGGCGCAGCCGTTCGCGCCGCCGCGCGGCGTCTACGAGAGCGGCGCGCTGCGCGTCGAGTGGCAGACGATGGACAACCGGCAGCCCTTCTACCACCGCAACTGCGACGTGGACGAGATCGGCTTCCAGATCGCGGGCGAGCGCACCCTGATGACCGAGTGGGGCGTGCTGGAGCACAGCCCCGGCGACTTCGTGCGGCTGCCGCGCGGGCTCGCGCACGACAACTACGGGCGCAAGGACAGCCACCTGCTCTTCTACACGCCCGCGTCCGTCGCCGAGGAGCGGGAGCCCGAGCGGACGTCCGCGCCGGTCATGCCGCCGTTCCCCGGCTGGGAGGCGGGCGCGGTGAACGAGGCCGTGACGTCCTGCCTGGGCGCGGGCGGCCACGACACCGCCGTCTTCCCCATCGACGAGCGCGCGGTGCTCGACCAGGTCCACCGCGAGAAGGACCGGCTGCACGTCCTGCGCCCCGCCGACGGGTACGGCACCACCCCGCTGTACCGGTCGCCCGGGTTCCGCCTCGCCGTCGTCCGGCTCGCCGCGACCGACCCCGCCGAGCGGGCCGTCTACCGGCGCAACCTGGACACCGACGAGGTCCAGTACCAGGTCTCCGGGACGCGGACGCTCATCACCCAGCGCGGCGTCGCGGACCTCGGCCCCGGCGACTTCGTCCGTATTCCGCTCGGCGTCGCGTACACCTCGGTCGCCTCCGGCGACACCGAGCACATCCGCGTCCTGTCCTCCACCGAACTGCCGCAGGTCGCCGAGACCGCCCGGCACGCCGACCCCGCAACCCCCGACCGCGTCGCCGCCGCGCGCCGTGCCTGAGGAGAACGAGCCGTTGAACGAGATGCTGGCGGTGCGCGCGCACCGCGACTCCCTCGACCTGCACGTCGAGCGGATCGCCGTGCCCGAGCCGGGGCCGCAGGACGTGCTGGTCCGCGTCGCGTCGGCCGGACTCGCGCCCGGGATGATGCGGCTGCTGGAGATGGGCGCGTTCGGGCACCTGCCGACGACGCTCGGCCACGAGGCCGCCGGGACGGTCGCGGCGGTCGGTGACCAGGTCACCGGGTTCGAGGTCGGCGCGCGCGTGCGCGTCCACCCCAACCTCACCTGCCGGTCGTGCGAGTACTGCCGCACCGACCGGGAGATGATGTGCGCGCAGCAGGCGATGATGGGGCACGCCGCGTTCGCGCGGGTGCCGATGCCGCTGTACGACGAGTACCACGACGGCGGGCTCGCGGAGTACGTCCGCGCGCCGCAGTGGCTGGTGGACCCGCTGCCGGACCGGGTCAACTTCGACGTCGGCGCGAAGATCCACGACCTCGCGGACGCCGTCCGCGCGCTCAAGCTCGCGGACCTGGCGCCCGGCGCGACGATCGTCGTGAACGCGGCGACCGGCATGATGGGCACCGCGACGGTGAAGCTCGCGCCGTTCTTCGGCGTCGGGCGGCTGATCCTGGTCGGCCGGTCCGCCGCGCGGCTCGCGGACGTCGCCGCGATCAGCGCGCTGCCCGCCGAGACGGTCGCGACGGAGGACCTGCCGGACGACTGGGAGACCACCGGCGGCCTCACCCGGCGCATCCTCGAACTGGTGCCCGGCGGCGTCCACGCGGTGCTGGACTACGTGCCGACCGGCGTGATGCTGACGCAGGCGATGTCCGCGATGCGCACCGGCGGGTCGCTCGTCCACATGGGCGCGAACCGGACGCCGTTCGGGGTGCTGCCCGGCGACATGATGGTCCGCTGCTGGAAGTTCGTCGGCACGCGCGCCTGCACGCGCACCGACGCGCTGGAGGTGCTGTCGCTGCTCGGCTCGGGCGCGCTCAACGTGGACGACCTGGTCACGCACCGGTTCGCGCTGACCGACGTCCGCGAGGCCCTCACGGCGATGCAGACGCGCAGCGAACCGATGTGGATGACGGTGCTCCACCCCTGATCAGCCGCTGACTCAGCAGGGGCTCCCGTTCAGGGTGCAGGCGGAGGGCGGGCCGGGCCGGCCCTCCGCCTGGAAGCCGAGCGTCACCGCGTCGCCGGGGGCGAGGCCGCCGCCGGAGCCGGTGAGGCGGCCGCCCGCGTAGTCGGTGCCGACGCCGCCGAGCGACGCCCAGCCCGTCGTGATGCGCGTGCCGGGGAAGACGACGGTGAGCCGCCAGGACGGGACGGTCTCGTCGCCCCGGTTGACGACGGTGACCTGCCCGATGAAGCCCGAGTCCCAGCGCCGCCCGATCGCGTAGGTCGCGGCGAGCGCGCCGCCGGGCCGCTCGGGGCGGCCGTGGCGGTCGCCGGGCCGGGGGCGGTCGGTGCGGTCGGGGCGGTCGGTGCGCCGGGCGGAAGGTGTAGGGCCCGGCGTCCGGCTCGCGCTCGCGGAGGGCGTGGCGGACGGGCTGCGCGGCGGCACGCTGTCGGCGACGGTCGGCTCGGCGGACGGGACGGCGACCGGTTCGAGGACGCAGCCGTCCGCGCAGTCGCCCCCGCCGCCCGCCGCCGCCTCGTCGCCGCCGCCGAACAGCGCGTGCAGCCCGCCGACCGTCAGGCCGAACGCGGCGACCCCCGCGATGGTCGAGAGCAGCACGACCCGGCCGCGGCGGGGACCGTCGTCGGGGCGGCGGCGGCGTCCGGGCCGCCGCCGCCCGCCGCCGCGCCGTCCGCGTTCGGCGACTTCTTCCACGTGCGTCCCCCTGCTACCGCCGCGCCCCGCATGTCACGAAAGTGACGAAAATCTAGCAGGCCAGCGGCGGATCGCGAGGGATTTTCATAGTTTCGGCTTGCTCGGCGTGTAGAGCCACGTCGTGAAGAGACGGTCCAGGTCACGGCCCGAGATCCGCTCGGCGAACCGGATGAAGTCGGCCGTGGACGCGTTCCCGCCGCCGTACCGCGCGGGCCACTCCCTCAGCAGCCGGAAGAACGCCCGGTCGCCGATCGCCTCGCGCAGCGCCTGGAGCGTCATCGCTCCCCGGTCGTAGACGGTCGCGTCGAAGATCCCGTCGCGGCCCGGGTCGGCGGTCTTCGCGTTCCAGAGGTCGTCGTCGGCGGGCGTCGCGTAGACCTTGTCGAAGCTCTGCCGCACCGGGACGCCCTGGTACTTCTCCGCGTACAGCCACTCGGCGTACGTCGCGAAGCCCTCGTTCAGCCAGATGTCCGCCCACTTCGCGGGCGACACCGCGTCGCCGAACCACTGGTGCGCCAGCTCGTGCGCGAGCAGGTCCCCGGCCGGGATCGAGCCGGGGCGGCGGCCGAGGTCGTAGACCGGGCGGCCCTGCGTCTCCAGCGCGTACCCGACGCCCGCCTTCACGACGATCCCGCCCGTCGAGGCGAACGGGTAGCGGCCGAAGTTCGATTCCAGGAACGCCACGACGTCGGCGGTCTGGGTGTTGAACGCCTTCGCGTTCTCGGGCGTGATCGCCATCGCGCGGTCGGTCGCGGTGATGTTCGCGCGGCCCCGCGCCTTCGTGCGGACCACGTCGTACTTGCCGATCGCGATCATCGCCAGTTCGCTGGCCATCGGGCTGCGCATCGCCCAGCGCGTCGTCGTCAGGCCGTGCCGGGTCGCCGCGCCGAGCGGTTCGCCGTTCGCGAGCGTCGTCAGATCCTTCGGTGCGGTCAGCGTGAACGTGTACGTCGCCTTGTCGGCGGGGGTGTCGTTCACCGGGTAGACGGTCGCCGCGCCGGTCGGCTGGTTCAGCATGACGCCGCCGTCGGCGGTCGGCACCCAGCCGGACACGCCCAGCGCCGGGTCGTCCACGGTCTGCGGCACGCCCGCGTACGCGACGCGGACGCGGAAGCGGTGGTGCGCGCGCAGGCCCGAACGCGGCGTGATGCGGAGTTCCTGCGCGCCCGTCCGGTCCCACGTCGCGGCGCGGCCGTCCACAGTCAGGGACGAGATGCGCAGCGGGCCGAGGAAGTCCAGATCGAACCGGGACAGGTTCTGCGTCGCGGTCGCGTCGATCGTCGTGACGGCACGGATGCCCTTGGACGCCGGGTCGTACGCGAGGTCGACGTCGTAGTGCGCGACGTCGTACCCGCCGTTGCCCATGTCCGGGAAGTACGGGTCGCCCGCCCCCGGCGCGCCCGGCGTGAAACGCGTCACGGCGGCGCCCGCGGGCGCCGCCGTGACGGCGACGGCCGCGCCGACGCTCAGCGCCAGCGCGGCCGTCGATCGGAGAAATCTGCTGCTCATGCGCGGTCCGCCCTTGGAGAAGAGGTCGTTCCCCTCCAGGTTTTCCGGCGGACGCGCGGTGATCAAGCGCGGTTCGGTCTCGACTTCGTCAGGGCTTCGGCGGTTTCGCGGCGGTGAAGAGCCAGGCGTCGAACAGGCCGTCCAGGTCGGTGCCGGAGACGCGCTCGGCGAAGGCGATGAAGTCCTCGCTGGTGGCGTTGCGGTGCGCGAAGCGGGCGGGCCACTCGCGCAGGATGCGGAAGAACACCGCGTCGCCGACCTTCCTGCGCAGCGCGTGGAGCGTCATCGCGCCCCGGTCGTAGATCGCGAACTCGTCGAACATGCCCGCCTTGCCGGGCTCACCGGTCTTGATCTTCCACGCCGGGCTCGACGCGGGCTTGGCGTACAGCTTCGCGAAGCGGTCGTCGGACGTCTGCTTGCCGTGCTTCTCGCGCCACAGCCACTCCGCGTACGTCGCGAAGCCCTCGTTCAGCCAGATGTCCTTCCACCGCGCCACCGAGACGCTGTCGCCGAACCACTGGTGCGCCAGCTCGTGGACGAGCAGGATGTCGTTCGCCGGGTTCGGGTAGACGGGCCGGTTCTGGGTCTCCAACGCGTATCCGACGCCCACGTTGTCCACGACCCCGCCCGTCGAGTCGAACGGGAACCGGCCGAACAGCTTCGTCTCCCAGTCGGTGACGGCGGCCGTGTCGCGCTGGAAGTCGGCGGCCTTCACGCGCAGCGCCGGGTCGGCGGCCGTGATCGTCCGGACGCCGCCCGGCGAGCGCCCGTCGCGGACGTCGAACTTCCCGATCGCGACCAGCGCCAGGTAGGGGGCCATCGGCTGCGCCGTCCGCCACCGGTACGTCGTCGCCGCGCGGCGCTCGGCCGTCCCGACGGGCTCGCCGTTGGCGACGACGCGCAGGCCCTTCGGCACCGTGATCGCGTAGGAGAACCGCGCCTTGTCGGACGGGTGGTCGCTCACCGGGAACCACGTCGAGGACCCGGTCGGCTCGGACAGCGTCACCGCGCCGTCCTTCGTCGGAATCCAGCCCGTCTTGCCGAGTTCGGGGTCCTTGTCCGTCGCGGGCGCGCCCGTGTAGGCGACGGCGACCGTGAACCGCCGCCCCTTCGGCAGGCCGCGCGCGGGCGTGACGACGAGTTCGCCGCCGTCGCGGCGGAACGCGGCCTTCGCCCCGTCCACCGTCACCGACCGGACGGTGTTGCCCGTGAAGTCCAGGTCGAACCGCGACAGGTTCTGCGTCGCCGTCGCCGTCACGCGGGTCGTCGCGGCGATCCGGCGGCCCTTCGGCGTGTACGTCAGCGCGATGTCGTACGCGGCGACGTCGAACCCGCCGTTGCCCGCCTTCGGGAAGTACGGGTCGCCCGCGCCGGGCGCGCCCGGCGTGAACCCCGGTAACCCCGGGGACGCGCCGGACGGGGCGAGCGAGAGGGGCAGGAGCGCCGCCGCGACGGCGGCGGCGAGCGCGGAGTGCATCACCACGGGTTGCGGGCCTTTCCGTAGACCGCGCCCGGCTTGTCCGGAGCGCGGTCAACAGCGTGGCCACGCGGCTACCGGCCTGTCCCCGGCATCGGACGGTCTTTCCCGTTCCCTTGCCCGCCGATTAGGAGAGCTTGGGACGGCCCCGCTCGTAGAGCCAGGACTTGAAGAACCCGTCCAGATCCTTCCCGGAGATCTTCTCGGCCGTGGCGGTGAACTGCGCCGTGGTCGCGCTGCCGTGCCGGTGGTCCTGCGCCCACGTCCGCAGCAGGCGGAAGAACGCCTCGTCGCCGATCTTCAGCCGCAGCGCGTGCAGCGTCGCCGCGCCCCGGTCGTACACCGACCGGTCGAACATGCGGGTGCGGCCCGGGTTGCCCGGCGGGACGTCCCACAGCTCGGACGCGCCCACCGCGCCGTACACGTTTTCGAACTGCCGCTGCACCGTGGGGCCGCCGGCCTTCTCGTTCCACATCCACTCGGCGTACGTCGCGAAGCCCTCGTTCAGCCAGATGTCCTGCCAGCGCGTCAGCCCGACGCTGTCGCCGAACCACTGGTGCGCCAGCTCGTGCGCGACGATCGACTGCTGCAGCTCGAACGACCCGTACACCGGGCGCGTCTGTGTCTCCAGCGCGAAGCCCACCGACGCGTTGTCGATGATCCCGCCCGTCGAGGTGAACGGGTACGGGCCGAACCGCTTGCTCCACTCGTCGGTGACGGCCGCGTTGAGCGCGTGGAACGCCGACAGGTCCGCGCTCGGGACGGTCGGGTCCACCGCCGTGATCACCGGGATGCCGCCGGGCGTCTTACCGGTGCGCACCTGGAAGCGGCCGACGTCGACCGTCGCCAGGTACGTCTGCATCGGGTCGGTGACCTTCCACGTGGTCGTCGTCGGCCCGCGCCGGAACCCGGCGGGCACGACCCCCGGGCCGTCGCCGGGCGGGGTCGGCTCCCCGCCGGGCTGCTGCGGCAGGCCGGGCGTGCCGCCGCCGCTGCTGGTCACCGGGGTCGTCGGCTCGCCGTTGGCGAGGGCCGTCAGCCCCTCGGGCACCGTGATGACGAACTCGAACGTCGCCTTGTCGGACGGGTGGTCGTTGGACGGGAACCACGTGTGCGCCCCGCTCGGCTGGCACGCCACGAACACCCCGTCGGACGTCCGGACCCACCCGTACGTGCCGAGCACCGGGTCGCGGACGGCGCGCGGCGTGCCCGAGTACTTCACCGTCGTGACGAACGTCGCGCCCTTCTCCAGCGGCTTCGCCGGGCTGATCACCAGCTCGCTGCCGTCGCGGACGTTCCGCGCGGGCGCGCCGTCCACCGTCACCGCCGAGACGTCCAGGCCCGTCAGGTCCAGGTCGAAGCGGTTCATCCGCTCGGTGGCCTTCGCCGTGATCTCGGCGGTGGCGTCCAGCTCCTTCGCCGCACCGGGCGTGATGTTCAGCGTCAGCTTGTAGTGCTGGACGTCGTAGCCGCCGTTGCCGTCGCCCGGCGTGTACGGGTCGCCCACGGAGACCTGGCCGCCCGGCCCGGCCGCGACCTCCGGCGGCGGCTCGCTCGTCGTCGGGTCGTCCGCGACGATCCGGCAGCCGGGCAGCGCGGCGACGGCGAGGAGCGCGGCGGTCGCGGCGGCGCGGCGCTGCGCGCTTCGTGGGTTCGGCACGGGCCAAGCCTGCCCGGTACCCGACAGGCGCGGCAACTCGGGTGAACTACCGACGAACCGCCGCTAGTAGCCGCGGCCGTGGTGTCCCGTGCCGACGAAGATCAGCGACACGATCCAGTAGATGATCCAGCCGACGAGCGCGACGTAGCCGAGGATCAGCCCGGTCAGCGCCATGCCGCGCCCGCGCTGGCCCGTCGCGGCGATCTGCCGCAGCGACATGTGGCCGATGATCACGGCGGCCAGCGAGATGACACCGCAGGTGAACAGGCCGACGATGCCCGCGATGAGGCTCCAGATCGACAGCGTGTTCGTCCCGCCGCCCGGCCCGGAGCCGTACGGCGGCTGCTGGCCGTAGTACGGGTTGCCGTAGGGCGGCTGCTGCTCGCCGTACGCGCCGTACTGCGGCGGTTGCTGCTGCTCGCCGCCGTAGCCGCCCTGGTTCCAGCCGCCCTGACCGGGATCGGCCTGGCCCTGGCCCTGCTGCTGCCCCTGCTGGCCCTGCTGCCAGCCGCCGTACGGGTCGCGCCCGTACGGCGGCTCGCCGCCGGGCTTGGCCTGCGACGGCGGCAGCGGCTGCGGCGGCGGCTCCCCGCCCCCCTGCTCGCCGGGCCTCTGGCCGCCGGGTTCGCGGTCTCCGGAATCGTGCGGAGGTTGCGTCATGTCGCTAGAAGTCCCCCGCCGCGAATGCCCGGTGGCACCCGTTTAACAGGACTTTCGCCCCTGCTGGGGCAAAGGTTGCCCTCACAGGTTGCCGCGCGCCTCCTGCTCCCGCTCGATCGCCTCGAACAGCGCCTTGAAGTTGCCCTTCCCGAACCCGAGGGACCCGTGCCGCTCGATCAGCTCGTAGAAGACGGTCGGCCGGTCCTGGACGTTCGCGGTGAAGATCTGGAGCAGGTAGCCGTCCTCGTCGCGGTCCACGAGGATGCCACGCTTCTGCAGTTCCTCGACGGGCACCCGCACGTTCCCGATGCGCGCCCGCAGCTCCGGGTCCTCGTAGTAGGAGTCCGGCGTGCGCAGGAACTCCACGCCCGCCGCGCTCATCGCGTCCACCGACGCGACGATGTCGTTCGTCGCGAGCGCGATGTGCTGCACGCCCGGCCCGCCGTAGAACTCCAGGTACTCCTCGATCTGCGACTTGCGCGGACCGGTGGCGGGCTCGTTCAGCGGGAACTTCACCTTGCGCGTGCCGTCCGCGACGACCTTCGACATCAGCGCCGAGTACTCGGTCGCGATGTCGTCGCCCACGAACTCCGCCATGTCGGTGAAGCCCATGACGCGGTGGTAGAAGTCGGCCCACTCGTCCATCCGCTCGACGTTGCCGACGCAGTGGTCGATCGCCTGGAAGTACCGCTTCTCCGGCGGCGCGACGATCGGGTCCGCCGCGCGGAAGCCCGGCAGGTACGGCCCGTCGTACAGGGAGCGGTCGACGAGCGAGTGCCGCGTCTCGCCGTACGTCGCGATGGCCGCGACCGTCACCTTGCCGTGCTCGTCCTCCAGGACGTGCGGCTCCTCGATCCCCGTCGCGCCGTGCGCGAGCGCGTACCGGTAGGCGGCCACGGCGTCCGGCACCTCGATCGCCAGGTCCGTGACGCCGTCGCCGTGCGCGGCGACGTGCGCGCCGAGGGCCGTCCCGGCGCGCGTCGGCCCGCGGAAGACGAACCGGGCGCCGCCCGACTCCAGGACGTGGACCGCCTCGTCCGGGCTGCCGTTCTCCGGGCCGCGGTAGGCGACCCGGCGCATCCCGAAGGCGGTCGAGTAGTAGTGGGCGGCCTGCCGGGCGTTGCCGACCGCGAAGACGACGGCGTCCATGCCCTTCACCGGGAAGTCATCCATGACCTCAATGTCGACAACGGCCCGCAGAGTGCGCAAGAGTAGCCTGGATCACTGCGCAATCTGACCAGTGAAACGGCCGAAGCGCCGGACGTTCTGCACAGGATGAGCGAGGAGCAGCATGACCGCCCCCATCGACGCCCTCGACGCCCGGATCGTCGAGCTGTTCGCCGCCGAGCCCCGCGTCGGGGTGCTGGAGGCGTCCCGGCGGCTCGGCGTCGCGCGCGGCACCGTCCAGGCCCGGCTCGACCGGCTCGCGCGGACCGGCGTCGTCCGCGGCTACGGCCCGGAGATCGACCCGGCCGCGCTCGGCTACGCCGTCACCGCGTTCGTGACGCTCCAGCTCGCGCAGGGCGGCGGCCACGATCCCGTCGCGGCGCGGCTCGCGGCCGTCCCCGAGGTCATCGAGGCGCACACGATCACCGGGTCCGCCGACATGCTGTGCCGCGTCGTCGCGCGCAGCAACCGCGACCTGCAGCGCGTCATCGACATGATCGTGGACGTGCGGGGCGTCGAGCGGGCGTCCACCGTCATCTCGCTGGCCGACCAGATCCGGCACCGCACGCTCCCGCTCGTCCGCGCCGCCGCGCGCGGCTGAGACGACGCAGGGCCCGCCGTCCCGGGGGACGGCGGGCCCTGCGCGAGCCGCGGGGGCGGCGGTCAGCCGCCGACGTACGGGGTCGCGTCGATGATCTCGACGGTCATGCTGCGGCCGTTCGGCAGCGAGTAGGTGGCCTTGTCGCCGACCTTCTTGCCGTTGATGGCCGCGCCGAGCGGGGACTTGGGGGAGTAGACGTCGATCGGCCCGCTCTCCTCGCGCGACGCGAGCAGGAACGTGACCTCCTCGTCGTCGCCCTCGAACGCGACGGTGACCGTCATGCCCGGCCCGACCACGCCCTCGGCGCGCGGGGCCTCGCCGATCTTGGCGTTCTCGAGGATGCCCTGGAGCTGGAGGATGCGGCCCTCGATCTTGCCCTGCTCCTCCTTCGCCGCGTGGTAGCCGCCGTTCTCGCGGAGGTCGCCCTCTTCCCGAGCGGCCTCGATCTTCTTGGCGATCTCGGTACGGCCCGGGCCCGACAGGTGGTCCAGCTCGGCCTTGAGCCGGTCGTACGCCTCCTGGGTCAGCCAGGTGACGTTGTCAGCACGGGTCTCGGTCACGGGTACTCCTCATCACATGGTGCGATCGTCGCGCGCCCCGGGACGGGCGGGTTCCACAACGACATGAAGTGCGGCCGGGTGAAACCTCAAGCCTATCCGGTGCGTGCGGGTAAAGGTTCCCTGAACAGGTGGCCCGCAATCCGCCAACGGTGAACGGCTTCACCTGGCGTTTTCGCGGTCCCGTCCGGGCGGGGCGGTCCCCGTCAGGCCGCCGCGCAGTCCCGGACGCGGGCGCCGTTGGCCCTGCGCGGCGTGGTCAGCGTCTCCACCCCGGCGATCCGCTTGCGGCCCGCCGGGACGACGATCTGCCGCTGCGCGATCACCTCGAAGTTCCCGTCGAACGCGTCCACCGTGCAGCGGACCCGCTCGCCCTCGGGCTTGCTGACCTCGTACGAGACCTCAACGGTCGAGGCGTCGCGAACATTCCAGGTGGTCGTCTGCGCGGAGATGCCCGGCGTCTGCCCGACGTGCATGTAGAGGATTCCGAACCCGGCGGCCAGGACGGTGGTGAGCCCGCCGATCACGATCCACCCGAGCGGGCCGAGGCCGCGCCGGGCCGCCTCGGTGGCGGCGGCGTCGGCGGCGGCGGAGCGGGGCGACGCGTCGCCCGCCGGGTCGCTCGCCGGTCCGGTCGGTGCGCTGAGGGCCATCGCGGGGAATCTCTCTGCGGGGTTCGGGCGTTGTCAGGGACAATTCTCGTCGGTCGTGCCGGATGCTCCGAACCGGGGTACCCCTTCGGCGCGTCCGTCCCGTTCCGCAGCACCCCGCACGAAGAGGGAGTCCCCTGGTGACCGAGGCCCTGGACCGAGCCGCCGCCGAGCCGTCCGGCGGGACCGGGCTCCGGCTGATGGCCGTACACGCGCACCCCGACGACGAGTCCAGCAAGGGCGCGGCCACGATGGCGCGCTACGCGGCCGAGGGCGTGGAGGTCCTCGTCGTCACCTGCACCGGCGGGGAGCGCGGGTCGATCCTCAACCCGGCGATGGACCGTCCCGAGATCAAGGCCGACATCGGCCGCGTCCGCACCGAGGAGATGGCGCGCGCCCGCGAGATCCTCGGCGTCGGGCAGCGCTGGCTGGGCTTCGTCGACTCCGGCTTCCCCGAGGGCGACCCGCCGCCGCCCCTGCCGGACGGGTGCTTCGCGCTGGAGCCGCTGGAGTCGGCCGCCGAGCCGCTGGTGCGCGCCATGCGCGAGTTCCGTCCGCACGTCGTCCTCACCTACGACGAGAAGGGCGGCTACCCCCACCCCGACCACGTCAAGTGCCACGAGGTGTCGGTGGAGGCGTTCGACGCGGCGGGCGACCCCGACCGCTACCCCGGCGCGGGCGAGCCGTGGCAGCCGCTCAAGCTCTACTACCACATGACGTTCACGCGCGAGCGGACGCTGGCGCTACACCAGGCGATGCTGGACGAGGGCCTGGAGTCCCCCTACGGCGACTGGATGAAGCGCTTCGCCGACGCGGCCCCGGCGCCGTGGCCGGTGACGACCCGCGTCCCGTGCGGCGCGTTCTTCGAGGTCCGCGACCGGGCGCTGCTCGCGCACGCCACCCAGATCGACCCGAACGGCTTCTGGTTCCAGGTCCCGCTGGACCTCCAGCGCCGGGTCTGGCCGACCGAGGACTACCATTTGGCCAGGTCCCTGGTCGATACCGAGGTGCCGGAGGACGACCTGTTCGCCGGCGTCCGGGAGAAGGTGTGTCTCTAGTGCTACCGCTCGCCGCGCTGCCCGCCCACGCCATTCCGCTGAACGACGACACGGTCTCCCCGGGCCTGCTCGGCTTCGGGGTCTTCGTCGTGCTGCTCGTCGCGCTCGTGTTCCTGGTGCGGTCGATGAACCGGCACATCGCCAAGATCAAGCTGCCGCGCGAGGCCGACCTCAAGCAGCAGGAGTGGGAGGCCCGCGAGGCCGCCCGGGCCGCCGCCGAGGAGAAGTCCGCGAGCTGAACGGCGGGCTCGGCCCGCGCGTCGTTTCGCGATCCGCCGTGCGGGGCTCGCCCCGCGCGGCGGGCAACGCGGTGGCCGACGCCGTCAGAGCTTGCGGTGGTCCCAGGTCGCGACGCGGTCCGGCTCCATGACGATGATCACGCGCTTGGCCATCGCCAGCTCGATGGCCTCGGCGAACTCCGGCTCCAAGGGCGCGCCGAGTTCCGGGACGGGCAGTCCCGCGAGGCGCGCGCCGACGACCGCGCCGACCTTGAGGCGCGTGTCCGGGTCGTCGATGATGCGGCCGGTGCCGTACAGCGCGACGCCGCGCAGTTCGGAGTACTCCGACCCGTCCTCCACCAGGCAGGTCATGGTGGGGTCGCGGCGCAGGTTCAGGACCTTCTGCGAGCTGCGGTACGTGGAGAACGCGATCCTGCCGTCCAGCAGCGTGTAGAACATCGTGACCAGGTGCGGCTCGCGCTCCTTGCCGAGCGTCGCCACCTGCACCTTGAAGGACGCCGCGAGGAACGCGCCGACCTCCTCGGGCGTCATCTTGATCCGGTCGCGCTTGCTGGTCCCCACGGCTACCTCCTGGTCGGTCGGACCAGGATAACCAAACGCTTATTCGGGAGCGGGCCGCCGTCCCCCGGCGCGGTGGGGGACGGAGACCCGCGGGCTATTTGGGCTTCGCGGACGGCTGCCCGGACAGCGCCGCGATGCACTCGCGCAGCGCCGCCTGCACCTTGTCCTTGTTCTGCTGCGCCGCCGCGGACGCGCCCGGACCCGGCTTCGGCAGCTTCACGCCGTGCTGCTCCATGCAGTTGTTGAACCGCGTCGCGGCGGCCTTCTGCCCGGCCTTGGTGGTCGGCATCGTGGGCAGCGCCGCCGGGATGGACGGCGTCCCGGCGGCCTGCGGCGACGACGCGGGCGCGGACGGCGCGGCCGACGCCGCCTTCTTGTCGCCGTCCGGGCCCCCGCAGCCGCCGAGCGCGAGCAGCAGCGCGGCAGCGGGGAGGACGGCGAGGTACGTGCGCTTCATGAGTCCCTTCCTCCGGGGTGGGAGCGCCATGATGCCCAGAACGACCCCGTCCGGGTACAGGCATTTCCGTACAAGTGGAGCGCGCGGTTTTTAGCACCCGCGCGCACATCCGTCCCACCCGCCCCGCGCCGGGCGACGCCGCCGTGGCCCGTCCGGCACACGACACGCGCCGTCCGCGGGGTTCCAGCCCGCCCGACGCCCTTGATAGACAGGAAGCCCGGCGAACCGCCCGGTCCCGAGCGACCAAGGACGCCCATGAAGAGGACGACCGACGGTGCAGGACCCGCCCCGCTCCCGCCGCCCGCCGGCGTCACCGCCGCCGCCGTGTTCCGGCCGGTGCGGTCCGGCAACGCCTTCGAGGAGACCGTCGAGCGGCTGCTGCAGGCCATCAAGCTCGGCGTCCTCGACCACGGCGACCGGCTGCCGCCCGAGCGGGAGCTCGCGCCGCTGCTCGGCATCGGCCGCGTCACGCTGCGCGAGGCCATCCACGTCCTCGCGCAGGAGGGGTACGTCGAGTCGCGGCGCGGCCGGTCCGGCGGGACGTTCGTGGTGTACCGGCGGCCCCGGCCCCGCCAGGACGACCTGCGCCGCGCCGTCGCCGAGATGGGCGACCGCCTCGCCGACACCCTCACCTTCCGGATGGCCGTCGAGACCGGCGCCGCGCAGGCCCTCGCCGCGACAGCCCTGTCCGCCGACCAGCGGACGCTGCTGCGCAGCCGCCTCGCCGAGGTCGACGCGGCGCGGCCCGCCGACTACCGCCGACTCGACACCGTCTTCCACCTGACCATCGCGGAACTGACCGGGTCACGGCTGCTCGCCGACGCCTGCGCCGACGCCCGGATGCGCGTCACCGACCTGCTCAACGCGATCCCCGTCCTCGGGCCCAACATCGAGCACGCGGCCGTCCAGCACGCCGCCATCGTGGACGCGATCCTGCTCGGCGACCCCGACGCCGCGCGGGCCGCCGTCACCGAGCACCTGGAGGCGACGGCCGCGCTGCTGCGCGGCTTCCTCACATGACCGGCGGCGCCCCGCCATGACGTACGCTGAGTGGGTTCCCACGGTGATCACGAAGGGGTCGCGGGCATGATCTGGCTGGCCGGTGTGCTCATCCTGTTCTTCGGCCTGCTGATCTCGATCGCGCTGCACGAGCTGGGGCACTTCACGTTCGCCAAGCTGTTCGGCGTCCGCGTCCCGCAGTACATGGTCGGCTTCGGGCCGACGCTGTGGTCGAAGACCAGGGGCGAGACCGAGTACGGCGTCAAGTGGATACCGCTCGGCGGGTACATCCGCATGATCGGGATGCTGCCGCCCCGGCGCGGCGACGCCGAGGGGCGGGTGCGCAGCGTCAGCTCCGGGCCCTGGCAGGGGCTGATCGAGTCGGCGCGCGGCGCGGCGCTGGAAGAGGTGCGGCCCGGCGACGAGGACCGCGTCTTCTACCGCAAGAAGTGGTGGCAGAAGCTCATCATCATGTTCGCCGGGCCCGCGGTGAACCTGGTGCTCGCCGCGATCGTGTTCGCGGTGCTGCTGATGGGGTTCGGCGCGCAGACGGCCAAGTCCGACCCGGTCGTGAACAGCGTCTCCGAGTGCGTGCTGCCCGCGTCGTCCACGGCGACGTCGTGCCCGGCGGGCGCGCAGCCCACGCCCGCGGCGCGGGCCGGACTCCAGCCGGGGGACCGGATCGTCGCGTTCGACGGGCGGAAGGTCACGTCCTACACCGAGGTGCAGGAGCAGATCCGCGCGTCGGCGGGCAAGAACGTCGCGATCGACGTGGAGCGCGGCGGGCGGACCGTCACGCTGCACGCGCCGATCATCGAGAACCAGATGCCCGACCTCAAGGACCTCGACAAGACCGTCACGGTCGGGTACCTCGGCATCGCGCCCGTCACCCGCGTCGTGTACGAGCGGCAGGGGCCGGTGGCGGTCGTCAAGTACATGGGCGAGCTGACGTCCCGCACGGCGGGCGCGCTGCTGCACATGCCGCAGAAGATGGTCGGCGTCTGGCACGCCGCGTTCGGCGACGAGAAGCGCGACCCGAACGGGCCGATCGGCGTCGTCGGGGTGAGCCGCCTCGGCGGTGAGCTGGCCGCGTCCCACGAGCCGACCAAGAGCAAGGTCTACGGGCTGATCGGGCTGATCGGCTCGCTGAACCTCGCGGTGGGGCTGTTCAACCTCGTCCCGCTGCTGCCGCTCGACGGCGGGCACATGGCGGGGGCGCTGCTGGAGGCGCTGAAGAAGTTCTTCGCCCGGACGCTGCGCCGCCCCGACCCCGGGCCGGTGGACGTCGCGAAGGCGCTGCCGGTCACCTACGTCATGGCGGCCGTGCTGATCGTCATGGGCGGGCTGCTGGTCTACGCGGACCTGTTCAACCCGATCCGGCTCACCGGCTAGGCGGGTTCCGCGCCGTCGAGGCGGTGCGGGGACGGCTCCAGGAGCGGGACGAGGAAGCGGCGCGCGACCGTCGCGAGCTGCGCGTCGTCGTCCAGGTCCACGAGCCGGCTCGGGATCGCCAGGAACGAGCCGGTGACGCGGACCATCAGCTCCGCCACCAGGTCGACGTCCAGCTCGGCGGGCACGTCGCCCGCGCGCTGCTCGCGGCGGAGCTGACCCGCGACGAACTCCCGGACGACGGCGAGCGTGCGGCCGCCGTCGTTGACCATCGACGGCATGATGAGGTCCGGTTCCGTCTCGATCAGGCCGCCGATCAGCGGGTTCCCGCGGATCGCCCTCAGCGAGCTGACGAAGCCCAGCACCACGCGGTCGGCGGCGGTCCCGGCGCGCTCGATGTCGCTCAGGAAACGGTCGAAGTAGCGGCGGAACTCGCGGCGGACGACCTGCTCGACCAGCGCGTCCTTGGTGGCGAAGCGGCGGTAGACGGTGATGCGGGAGACGTTCGCGCGGCGGGCGACGTCCTCCATCGTGGTCCGCTGGATGCCGGTGCGGCAGAACTGCTCGTAGGCGGCGTCGAGGATCTTGGCGCGGGAGGCGTCGGGGCCGTCCGCGCGCTCGACGGCGTCCTCGTAGGCGCGTTCCAACAGCGACTCCGACTCGGATGACGCCATGAGCAGGGACAGGACCGGATCCACGATGTCTCCCCCGGAGTCGCGCGCTTCATCGGCCGCCCGCGGTGCCCGCCGGTGCCGGTGATACGTAGATGCATTCTCCATATCAAAGTATCAGCCCGGTGCGCGGAATAGCCTCGGGCGCGGGCGGCTTGTCGCTGGCATGACGACTGCATCCTTCGATCCGCGCGCGCTGCTGGCGGCGAGCCGCCTCGGCGTGCTCGCGACGATCAAGTCGGACGGCCGCCCGCAGCTCTCGCCCGTCATGCCGTACTTCGACGCGGCCGCGGGCGTCCTGTACGTCTCGATGACCGAGGGCCGCGCGAAGACCGCGAACCTGCGCCGCGACCCGCGCGCGGCCCTGGAGGTCACGAGCGCCGACGGCCGCTCCTGGGCGACCGCCGAGGGCCCGGTCACCCTCACCGGCCCGGGCACCGACCCGCACGGCCCGGAGGTCGAGGCCCTGGTGGACTACTACCGCCTCGCGGCCGGAGAGCACCCGGACTGGGACGAGTACCGCACAGTGATGGTCGCGGACCGCCGCGTACTGATGACGATGGCGGTCGACCATGTCTACGGCGAAACGATCGCCTGACGAAACACAGCGCCGCGCGCCGGTCTCCGACCGGCGCGCGGCACTGTGCTTCATGAGATTGGAACCCTCGCAGGGTGATGAGCAGGCGCCGATCATCAGGCCCGTGACCCACGGCCCGGCCAGGTTGCGAACCTTCGCAGGGTGATGAGCAGGCGGTTGTCGTGTCGCGTGTGGCCGTATCGGGCCACAGTTGCGAACCCTCGCAGGGTGATGAGCAGGGATCGCGGCCTCCCAGTCGCTCGGCTCGCACCACCCGATGTTGCGAACCCTCGCAGGGTGATGAGCAGGAGCATCGCTGCGTCCCTGGAGAGCCCGGCGGTGATGGTTGCGAACCCTCGCAGGGTGATGAGCAGGGTCAGCCCGTCGCTGATCGGCAACTTGCTCAAGGTGTTGCGAACCCTCGCAGGGTGATGAGCAGGCGGTGCCGTCGCCGTCGGACTGCTCGGCGGCGGGTTGCGAACCCTCGCAGGGTGATGAGCAGGTGGGCGATCTCGGCGTCCGGGGTGTGTCGCGACGGCTCGTTGCGAACCCTCGCAGGGTGATGAGCAGGACCAGAGTAAAGCCGCTGGTCGGCAGGGGGCCGTGGGTGGGCTTGCCGACCATTTTTGCAATGAACCTCCGGTCGTGCAGGAACCCTGGGAGGTTCGCTGAAAAGACGGGGTCGTCTGTTTGACCCGACGCGCTGCTGAGCAGCGCGCCGGGTCTGGAACGACCTTAGTCTTCGCGGGCCGCTGAGGTCGGGCTCATGTCGGCGCAGCGGTCGCCCGCCACCTGGGCGGCGATCGGTTCGAGTTTCTTGAGTTCGTCGTCGGTCAGGGTGATGCGGGTCGCGGCGGCGTTCTCCAGGAGGCGGGCGCGGCGGCGCGTGCCCGGGATGGGGACGACGGTCAGGTCGTGGACCCGCGCGCGCTGCTGCACCCAGGCGAGGGCGATCTGGGCGATGGTCGCGTCGTGGTCGGCGGCGATCTCGCGCAGGGGCGTCAGCAGGGCGGCGTTCGCGGCGGCGTTGTCGCCGGTGAAGCGCGGCATCAGCCGCCGGAAGTCGTTGTTCTGCAGTTCCGCGGCATTGGAGAAGGAGCCCGTCAGGAAACCGCGGCCGAGCGGCGAGTACGGGACGAACGCGACGCCGAGTTCGGCGGCTGCGCCCACGGCGCTGCGCTCCACGTCCCGGCTGAAGACCGACCATTCCGATTGGATGGCGGCGATCGGGTGGATGGCGTGCGCCTCGCGCAGTTCCGCACCCGTGACCTCGCTCAGGCCGAGGTGCTTCACCTTTCCCGCCTGCACGAGTTCGGCCATCGCGCCGACGGATTCGGCGAGCGGGACGGCCGGGTCGCGGCGGTGCATGTAATAGAGGTCGATCGCGTCCACGCCGAGGCGGCACAGGCTCGCCTCGACGGCCGTCCGAATGTAGGCGGGGTCGTTGCGGATGGCCCGGTACGTCGGGTCGTCGGCACGGCGCTCGATGGCGAATTTCGTGGCCACGGCCAGTTCGTCGCGGTGCGCGGCGATGAATGGCGCGAGGAATTCTTCGTTGCGGCCGATTCCGTACATGTCGGCGGTGTCGATGAGGGTGACGCCCGTCTCGACGGCGGCTTCGAGGGTGTCGCGGGCGGCGGCCTCGTCCGTCTCGCCGTAGGCGTCGCTGATGCCCATCGCGCCGAAGCCCTGGACGCCGACGACGGGGCCGCCGCGTCCGAGTTCGGCGGTGTCGATCCGTTCGATGCTCATGGCCGCCACGTTAGGAACCTGGAGCGCACTCCAGGCAAGCCGATTGGCGCGTTCCAAAGAAGGCCGCGCGGCCCGGTGCGGGACACCGGGCCGCTCAGACCGTCCAACGGCCGTCGCGTCGCGGCCGGGCGGACCGCCGCGCGCGGGGCGCGTCGGTCACCGGTCCTGGATGAGCCCGAGGACGTTCCCGTCGGGGTCGGTGACCGTGGCGACCAGGCGGCCGCCGCCGACGTCGCGCGGCTCGTCCTTGACGGTCGCGCCCGCGGCGGTCACCTCGTCGATCTTGGCCTTGATGTCCTGGACGTGCCAGTGCGCGACGGGCGAGGTCATGCCCTGCGCCGCAGCCGCCGGGACGAGCCCGATCTGCTGCCCGCCCGCCTCGTACCCGACGTAGTAGGGCGAGTCGGTCGTCGGCTCGACGCCGAGCAGCGCGGTGTACGTCGCCTTGGCCGCCACGAGGTCGGTGACGGGGTGCAGCACGGTCTGGATTCCGAGCGTGGTCGAGGTGGTCATGCAAGCCTCCGTGATCGCGGTTCGCGAGCCCCGCGGAATCCCGCGAGCTCATGCAGATCAGGCTAGGCGCGCCCAGGTCAGGCCCGCTTCTCGATTCCTGACCGATCAGGTCCGCCCCACACCCGACCACCCGCGCGGTCCGGGGTCCGCGCCCACCTGCCCCCGGACGACCCGGGCGATTGGAGACCGGGACGGGCCGTCCCGCGGTCGGCTCGAGCTGGAGCGGTCACCGCGTCGTGATCGTGGACGGAGGAAGGCGCCCTCAACAGGCAGCGCGCAGCCAACGGTCGGTGACCGACCGAGCGAGCGTGCGAGGAGGTGAGCCGTCAAGGCTTATTTGAACGATGTCATCGAAACCGAACAGCAGGTGTTCGCCCGTATCGTCGAAGGAGACGGGACTCGTGCCGGGGTCGCCCTCGGCGCATGAACGCCGCCAGACCCGCCGGAGCGGACCGCCGTCCGCACGCATGACCGCAACGTTGAAGAACGCCCCCAGATCAGATGTGTAGGCGACCGCGAGCAGGAAGCCGTCCGGTGACAGATCCGCGGAGTAGATCTCGTAGATGTCCTGATCGCCGTCTTCGAGCAGCACTGTGGCGTCAGTGAGCGGGTCGGACCGGTCGAGACGACAGCGCAGGACACGGCGATGCTGCGGTCGGTCCGGCGCTCCGACGACCGTGAGGACGGCCGTGCCGTCGGGGCCGGCCGAGACGCCGCGCACGTGGACGCCGGGATCGGAGAGTGCCCACGTGCGCGCAGGCCCTTCAGCGCGCACCGGAGCGGCGACAAGATATTCCTCCGGACCCGTGACTCCCGCATCGAGAACGATGAGTACATGCGCGGCGCCGGGTGTAAGAGCCATGTCATAAATGATGGAGTGCCGCAGTGGCGGACAGGTGATCTTTCGAATCGCCGGCGTTCGACGGTCGCTGTCACCTGGCGTGACCTCAAAAATGGCCCGCGGCTGCTGCGCGGGAACGTCTGCCATGATGGCGTCGGCGACGACCGTCCCATCGCCGACGGCGACACCCGCATTCCATCGCCACCCGTTCGGGGGACGGACGTGTGTGCGGTCGAAGTCGCCCGCGCGATGGACGGTCAATTCTGGTGACATGGAGCCATCGTTCTGTCCGCTGAGGCAGGCGTACTGGCCGCGTGTACCCGCCGCGATCATCGGCATCGGCGCTCTCCGGGAGAGTGAGTTGAATGGTCGCTGAATCGCCAGAAGTCGTTCGTGCGCAGGTGGACCGCCCGGCCTTCCCCGTCATGGCGCGGCGGTCGGGTCGGTGAGTACGCCCGTCCGTTGGAAGGCGCGGAGGGCGGTGAGGTATGGGTCCACGTCGATGTTCTGGGTGGTTAGCCACGTGTCCGAGTTGTAAGTGTGGGCGTAGCGTTCTGCGCCGTCGCAGATGAGGGTGACCACGCTGCCTCGTTCGCCGCGTTCGCGCATTTCGGAGATGAGCAGGGCCGCGCCCCACAGGTTCGTCCCGGTGGAACCGCCGACCGCGAGGCCCGTGACGTCGGCGGCCCAGCGCATCGCGGCGATCGACGCGGCGTCCGGGACGCGGACCATCCGGTCGATGACGCTCGGCAGGAACGACGGCTCCACGCGCGGCCGTCCGATGCCCTCGATGCGGGAGCCGCGCGCGGTGACGTCGCGGTCGCCGCGCGTGTAGGCGTCGAAGAACGCCGAGCCCTCCGGGTCCACGACGGCGACGCGGGTAGCGAAGCGGCGGTAGCGGGCGTAGCGGCCGATCGTCGCGGAGGTGCCGCCGGTGCCCGCGCCGACGACGACCCACGCGGGCTCCGGGTAGCGCTCCAACCGCATCTGCTCGAAGATCGAATCAGCGATGTTGTTGTTGCCGCGCCAGTCCGTCGCGCGCTCGGCGTAGGTGAACTGGTCCATGAAGTGGCCGCCGCACTCGCGCGCCAGCCGGTGCGACTCGGCGTAGATCGCGGACGGGTCGTCCACCAGATGGCAGCGCCCGCCGTAGAACTCGATCAGCGCGATCTTCTCCGGGCTCGTCGAGGCGGGCATCACCGCGACGAACGGCAGCCCGAGCAGCCGCGCGAAGTACGCCTCGCTGACGGCCGTCGAACCGCTGGACGCCTCGATGATCGTCGTGTCCTCGCGAATCCAGCCGTTCGCCAGCCCGTACAGGAACAGCGACCGCGCGAGGCGGTGCTTGAGGGAGCCGGTCGGGTGGACGGACTCGTCCTTCAGATACAGGTCCACGCCCCAGGACGGCGGCAGCGGGAACACGTGCAGGTGCGTGTCGGCGCTGCGGTTCGCGTCGGCGTCCACCACGCGGACGGCCTCGGCGATCCACGCGCGCCGCTCCGGATCGCAGCGGTCCGCGGTGTTCCCCATGTCCGGAAGCGTACTGACGTGCCCGTTCCCGGCGGAGCGCCGCCCTCAGTCCACGAGCGGGGCGACCGCGCGGACCGCGGCCACGGTGTCCGCCTCGGCGGCCGTCTTGTCCGGCCGGTACCGCAGGACGCGCGCGAACCGCAGCGCCATCCCGCCCGGATAGCGGGTGCTGCGCTGGACGCCGTCGAACGCGATCTCCACGACGAGTTCGGGACGGACCCGGACCGTCCACGCATCCTCCGACACCGCCAGCTCCCGCAGCCGCTCGGTCTGCCACGCCAGCAGCTCGTCGGTCAGGCCCTTGAACGTCTTGCCGAGCATCACGAACCCGCCCGTCGCCGGGTCGCGCGCGCCCAGATGCAGGTTCGACAGGAAGCCGCGCCGCCGCCCGTGCCCCCACTCGGCGGCCAGGACGACCAGGTCGAGGGTGTGCCGGGGCTTCACCTTGATCCAGCCCGCGCCGCGCCGCCCCGTCGTGTACGGAGTGTCCAGCGACTTCACCAGCACGCCCTCGTGCCCGCGTTCGACGGCCTCGGCGAACATGTCGGCGGCGCGCTCGGCGTCGTCGGCGACGACGCGCGGCATCCGCAGCTCCTCCGGGGCGACGCGGGCGAGCGCGGCGTGCCGCTCCGCGCCGGGCAGGTCCAGCAGGTCGTCGCCGTCGAGGTGCAGGACGTCGAACAGGAACACCGACAGCGGCACCGGGTCCGCCGGGTTGCGCGTCGCGGTGCGGGCGGCCGTCACCTGGAACGGGTGCGGGCGGCCGTCCGGCCGGAGCGCGATCAGCTCGCCGTCCAGCACCGCGTCCCGGACGGGCAGCCGCGCGAGGACGGCCGTGACCTCCGGCAGCCGCACGGTGATCTCGTCCAGCGTGCGGGTGAACACGCGCACCTCGCCGCCGCCGACGTGGATCTGCGCGCGGATGCCGTCGAGCTTCCACTCGACGGCGGCGGGCCCGTCGATCCGGCCGAGCGCGGCGGGCAGGTCCGGCGCGGCCGCCGCGAGCATCGGCCGGACGGGCCGCCCCACCTCCAGCCGGAACGCCGCGAGCCCCGCCGCGCCGTCCGCCAGCGCGGCGGCGGCGACCGCGCCCAGCGACCCGCGCAGCATCACCGCGCGGCGCACCGCGGCGGCCGGGACCTCGGCGGCGCGCGCGATGGCGTCGGCCATGACGCCCTCCAGCGCGCCCTGGCGCAGCTCGCCGGACAGCAGCCCGGCGAGGAACCGCTGCTCGACGGCGGTGGCGCGGCCGAACAGGTCCCCGACGAGCGCGCGCCGCCGGGCGACCGCGCCCGTCCCGGCGACCGCGCCGATCACGGTGAACGCGGCGTCGACGTCGGCTACCGTCAGGACGGCGTCCGGCGCGGGCGCGGGCGGGTCGCGCAGCGCCGCGTAACCCACGCCGATCTGGCGCTGCGGCAGCTCGCCGGACAGGTACGCGACGACGACCGGGGCCTCCTCCGGCGCGGCGTCGCGCAGGCAGGCGGCGAGCGCGTCGGCCTTGGCGCGGCGCGACGAGGTGCCCGCGACCGTCGCGGACGCCTGCGCGATCTCGATGAGCAGCACGTTCCCATTGTGTCGGCGGGGTCTGACAGGACGTTCCGGCGGGGGAGGGGCGTGCGGATCGTGACCCGATTACCTTTTCGGTGGGTATGGCAATGGGAAAAACCCGGTAAGGATCGCCAAAAGGGGTGACGGTGGCAAAAGGACCGGGGATCGGGCCGAAACGCCCGGCCGAACGCTTCGAGCGGGTGTACTCCCCGCCCGAGCGGCCGCGCATGGCGCGCCGCCCGCGCGGCGTCGTGCTCTTCGTCGGGGCGCTGGCGTTCGTCCTGGCGGGCGGCGCGGTGTTCCTGCTGCTGCCCGGCGGGTCCCCGGGCAGACCGCCCATAACGACTCCCACCGCGACGCCCACCGCGACGCCCACCCGGAAAGCGCCGTTCACCGCGCTGCCCGACCCGTGCAAGGCGGTCGCGCGCGGGACGCTCGACCGGCTCGTCCCGGGCGCGCGGCAGGACGCCTCGTCGTCCGGTTCGACCGACCTGACCTGCACGTTCACCGTCACCAAGAAGCACTACCGGTGGCTGCGGGTGGACGCGATGCTGTTCCCGGCGGGCGAGGCCGACGCCCGGCGCATCCTCGCGGCGTCGATCCAGGAGAAGGCCGTCCACGCGCCCGGCTCGGCGCGCGCACCGCAGCGGTTCGGGGGCCTCGGGGACGAGGCGTTCCGGACGTTCGAGCCCGACGAGCACGGCGGCACGGTGACGGCCACGGTCGGCTTCCGCCTCCGCAACGCGGTCGTCCAGATCCGCTACAGCGAGGAGGCCCCCGGCGGCGCCGCGGACTCCGCGCGGGCGGCCTGCCTCGCGGACGCGGAGCGGGCGGCACGGGACGTTCTGGCGGGTTTTCGGTGAACCATTTCTGACCTCAATCGGCCGATCATGGCATATAAGAACTCTCTCGCTTCTAAGGTTGTTTCCTGTAAAGGGGAGGGAAGCGCCGGTCCGCCGCCCCGCGTCGACGGACGGTCCGGCGCACGCACGTCAGGGGAGGAGGAGTCGTCGTGGTGAGCGCGAAGCGGGCAGGAGTGTCCTGGGTGTAGATAACCCCAGGTGAAGGGGCGGGTACTCCGCCGCGGGGCCGCCGGGCGCACGAGGGCTCGGCGGCCCCGGTGCTTCCCACCGGTCCGATATATACGAAATAGTCGGGGATGTCGCCGACGAACGGCGCGGAATGGGCGGCGCGACCCGCCGGAAAGGGAGTCAGGGTGGAACCGGTTACCGTCTGGTGGGCCGCGCTCGACGCGGTTCGGCCCGAGTACGCCGCACTCCTGGACGACGTCGAGAAAGCCCGCCGGGAACGGTATCTGCGGCCCGCCGACCGGGACCGCTTCACGCTCGGCGCGGCCCTGGTCCGGCTCACCGCCGCCGCCCGGCTCGGCGTCGAACCGGAACGCGTTCAGGTCGACCGGACCTGCCCCGACTGCGGCGCGCCGCACGGCCGCCCGCGCGTCCCGGGACCGCTCCACCTCTCGGTTTCGCACTCCGGCGACCGCGTCGCGCTCGCCGTCTCCGCGCACGGCCCGCTCGGCGTGGACGTCGAGGCCGCCAGCGGCCGGCTCGGGGACGACCTCGCCGCGCACCTGCTCGCCCCCGGCGAGGCCGCGTCCGGCGAGGCCGAGCTGCTCGCCTACTGGACGCGCAAGGAGGCGCTGCTCAAGGCGACCGGCGACGGACTCCGCGAGCCGATGACGCGCCTGCGGGTTTCCGGTCCCACCGAAACCCCCCGGTTGCTGGAGTGGTCCGGCCGCCCCGGCCTGGCCGAGCGCTTCACCCTGCGCCGCCTCGACCCGGGCCCCGGGCACGCCGCCTGCCTGGCCCTGCTCGACCATCCCGCCGACGTGCCCGTGGAGCAGCGCGAGTTCACTCCAGCAGCCCCGCGTTGACCCAGATCCCGCGCGCCCGGCCGTCCAGGAACCCGACCTCCTCGAAGAACGCCGTGCATTTGCGGAACGCCCACGCCATCGTCGCCCGGCGGTGCGGGCTCGCCGCCGCCGCGCGCCGCGCGACGCGCGGGTCCAGGCCCACCGCCGCGTACGCTGACGGGTGGACGACCTGCGACGCCATCAGCTTCGTCGCGTGCGCCAGACCCGCCGCCGCGAACCTGCGGCGCGGCGCGGACGCGGTCGCGACCAGGCGCTTCAGCTCCTCGCGCGCGTACTTGATGTGCCGCGCCTCCTCGATGACGTGGATGCGCGTGACCTGGCGGACCATCGGCTGCAACGACTCGTCCGGGAACGTCAGCCGCTGGAAGGAGTCGGTGAACTCCTCCACGACGAGCGTCCCCGCGAACTTCACCAGCGGGTCGTAGACCGTGTTGGCGAATTTGCCGAGGCCGTACTGGAGCGCGTTCGGGCGCGTCGTGCGCAGCCCGCAGGTGCGCACCATCCGGCCGAACATCACCGAGTGGCGGCACTCGTCCGCGATCTCGGTGAGCGCGTACGCGACGTGGCCGCTGTCGAAGCGCTGCCGGTAGGCGTGCTGGACGAGCGCCTGCATCAGCAGCATCTCCGACCAGATGCCGAACGACGCGATGCTGCACAGCTCCCGCCTGGTCAGCTCGACGCGCTGCCGGTGCGTCAGGCCCTCCCACAGCGGCGTCTCGTACAGCGACGCGAGGACGGGCGGCAGGTAGAAGACGTCCGGGTCCTGCGGCGCGGCCCAGTCCACGTCGGTGTCGGGGTCGAACGAGTGCTTGCGGGACGTCCGCAGCAGCCGCTCCGCGACGGTCTCGCGGTCGGTCAGGACGAGCGTGTGGTCGCCGTCCAGGCAGCGGACGACGGCCGTCTCGCGGTGGAGGCGCTCGGGGGTGGCGGTGGACATGTCTGGTTCCTCCTTGCGGATGGCGCGTCCGCTACGGCGCGGGGGCGGGCACGCGGGCCAGCAGCCGCAGCGCGCCCGGCGTCGCCCGCGACAGGACGCGCAGCAGGCGCGCGTCCGGGCCGACGGGCACCACGGCGCGGTTGCGGACGATCGCGTCGGCGATCCGCTCCGCGACCTTCTCGGGCGGCTGCCCGAACGCCTGGACCAGCCGGTCCGCGCGGTCGTGCAGGTGTCGGGGCAGGCGCAGGTCGGCGCCGGCGAGGATGCCGGTCCGCGTCACGCCGGGGCAGACGGCCGTCACGCCGATGCGCGACGACGCCAGCTCGGCGCGCAGGCACGCGCTGAGCGTCAGCACGGCCGCCTTGGACGTGCAGTAGGCGGGCAGGTTGCGGCTCGGGGTGAACGCCGCGATCGACGCGATGTTCACGATGTGTCCGCCGAAGTTCGGTTTCTCCGGTCTCGCGGGCAGGGCGGCGACGCGGTCGGCCATCTGCCGCCCGAACAGGCGGCAGCCGTTCACGACGCCGTACAGGTTCACGCCGAGCGTCTTCTCCCAGACGGCGTCGGGCGTGTCGAGCAGCGGGCCGCTCGCGGCGACGCCCGCGTTGTTCACGACGATGTCCGGGACGCGGTGGTCGGCGCGGACGGTCTCGGCGAACGCGGCCATCGCGGTCGCGTCGGACACGTCCACCCGGTACGCGGCCGCCGGGCCGCCGACGAGTTCCGCGGTGCGCTCGGCGGACGGCAGGTCCAGGTCGGCGGCGACGACGCGCGCGCCGCGCTCCGCGAGGGCGAGCGCGGTCGCGCGGCCGAGGCCGCCGCCCGCGCCGGTCACCACCGCGAGCGCCCCGTCGAACGGTCGGACGCCCATGCTCAGGACACGGCGGCTTCGGCGGCGATCACCGCGTCCACCTCGGCCTTGCGGTCGGCCTCCTCGGCGGCGAACCGCTCGGCGTCCAGGCGTTCGGCGAT
The DNA here is from genome assembly GCF_000381885.1 of Actinomadura atramentaria DSM 43919. Taxonomy (GTDB): domain Bacteria; phylum Actinomycetota; class Actinomycetes; order Streptosporangiales; family Streptosporangiaceae; genus Spirillospora; species Spirillospora atramentaria. The sequence goes on from NZ_KB907209.1 coordinate 284,313, forward strand.
CTCCTCGTCGCCGCGCATGAGGGCGTCGAGGTCGGCCTTGGACGCGTCCAGCACGCCCATCTCCTCGAACGTCTCCCGGATGCGCGGGCTCCACAGGCCGATGTCCTTGACGCAGGGGACGATCCGGCTGAACAGCAGGCTCTGGAACATTCGCATGTACGGGGAGTTCTCCACCATCTCGTCCACCTCCCGCGCGTCGATCCCGAAGTTCTCCCAGATCTCGCGGCCCCGGATGCGGTCGCGCATCAGGTAGCAGCCCTCGATCACGAACTCCTCGCGCTCCCGCATCTCGGACGCGGACAGGTCCTTGTAGTAGTCGCGCAGTGCGAGGCGGCCGAACGCGACGTGCCGCGCCTCGTCCTGCATCACGTACGCGAGGATCTGCTTGGGCAGCGGCTTGGTCGTGACGTCGCGCATCACGCCGAACGCGGCGAGCGCCAGGCCCTCGATGAGCACCTGCATGCCGAGGTAAGGCATGTCCCAGCGGCCGTCGGTGAGGGTCTCGTTCAGCAGGTCCTGGAGCTTGGTGTTGATCGGGTAGACCATCCCGATCTTCTCTTGCAGGAAACGCGAGAACACCTCGACGTGGCGGGCCTCGTCCATCGTCTGCGTCGCGGAGTAGAACTTGGAGTCCAGGTCCGGGACGGTCTCGACGATCCGCGCCGCCGTGATCATCGCGCCCTGCTCGCCGTGGACGAACTGGCTGAACTGCCACGACACCGAGTGGCGGCGCAGCTCGCCGCGCTCGCGCTCGCTCATGCGCTCCCAGTGGCGCGTTCCGTAGACCGCGAGCGACTGGTCCGGGACGCCGAGGACGTCGTGCGGGTCGACCTCCAGGTCCCAGTCGATGCGCTTGACCGAGTCCCACTGGCGGTCCTTGCCCTTCTGGTACAGGGCGAGGAGCTTGTCGCGGCCGTCGTCGTACTCCCAGGTGAACCGGGTGTCCCCGACGAGCGGGATCTCGTGGGTCGTGGGGGAGACGGAACTGGTGTAAAGGTCTCTGGTGGACACGTGGGGCCTCCAGGGGGCGGTTACGTACGATGTACGTCCGGCGTACATTGTACGTACCGTGTCACGGCCCACTTACCATGTCAACGAGAACGGAGGGAGCGGGCGATGACGAGGCGCGTGACGTCCGGCACACCCGAGCCGCGGCCGGCGCTCACCCGCGACCGCGTCGTCCGGGCCGCCGTGGACCTGATCGAGCGGGACGGGACCAGGGCGCTGTCGATGCGCGCCGTCGCCGCCGAACTCGGCGTCGCGGTGATGTCGCTCTACAACCACGTCCCCAACAAGGCGGCGCTGCTGGAGGGCGTCGCCGAGCACGTCGTCGCGGGGATGGACCTCACCGGCGACCCCGCCGAGCACTGGACCGACCGCGCCCGCGCCCTCGCGCGCGCGTTCCGCAAGACCGCGCACGACTACCCGCGCTGCATGACGATCGTCCTCACGCACAAGGTGGACGGCACGGTCGGGCTGCGGATGGCCGAGAGCGCGTTCGCCATCGCGCACGACGCCGGGTTCGACGCACCCACCGCCGTGCGCATCACCCGCGCGCTCATGGCGTACACGCTCGGCGCGCAACTGCGGGACGCGGGGATGGCCGAGGTCCTCGACCGGCATCCGGACGGGCTGTTCGCCGCGCGGGAACTCGACCCGACGCGGTTCCCGAACGTCCTCGCGGCGGGCGACGAGCTGGCGCGCAGCGACCCCGAGGGCGACTTCGAGTTCGGGCTCGACCTGCTGCTCGGCGCGGTCGACGCGCTGCCGCGTCAGGTGACGTAGGGCGAGAGGCCGTTCCAGCAGAAGTCGGTCATGTAGCGGGCGGCGTCGCGGGCGCCGACCTCCGGGCGGCCGGTCTGCCACAGGCTCAGGCGCTCGCTCGCGCCCATGATGATCTCGGTGAACGCGGCCAGGTCCGGCTCGGGGAGGCCCGCGGCGAACGTGCGCAGCACGCCCGCGATCAGCTCGCTCTGCTGGCGGCGCGTCTCCTGGATCGCGGCCGCGCCCGCGGGCGGGCCGCCGTGCGGGTCGGTCAGCAGCATCGTGAACGAGCGGCTGTGCGAGCCGACGAACTCGAAGTAGGCGGTCATACCGCGCTCCAGGATCTCGCGCGGGTCGGTGACCCCGGCCATCGCCTTCAGCGTGACCTCGTACAGCTCCGCGCGGGACCGGGCGATGCACGCGGTGAGCAGGCCCTCCTTGGAGCCGAAGTACTCGTAGATCATCGGCTTGGAGACGCCGCAGCGCTCGGCGATCTCGTCCATCGAGGTGGCCTGGTAGCCGCGCTCGCCGAAGACCTCTTCGGCGACGTCGAGCATCTGCCGCTCGCGTTCGGCGCGCGACATGCGACGCCGCCGGGTCCGGGGGGTCGGGGGCGTGGCGCTGCTCACACGAAAATCCTAACTGTTGGACCTACCGTCAGTAACCTACTCCAGGTAACTTACCGGGAGTAGGTTACCGGGAGAAGGTAGGCAGACATGAGCGAGCGCGCTCCGGCCATCGTGATCATCGGCTCGGGCTTCGCCGGGCTCGGCATGGCGATCCAGCTCAAGAAGGCGAACTTCCACGACTTCGTCGTCCTGGAGAAGAGCAAGGGACTCGGCGGGACCTGGCACGACAACACCTATCCGGGCTGCGCCTGCGACGTCCCCTCGCACATGTACTCCTTCTCCTTCGAGCTGAACCCGCACTGGTCGCGGATGTTCGCGCCGCAGCCGGAGATCCGCGACTACATGGAGCGGACCGCCGACAAGTACGGCGTCCGCGACCACATCCGGTTCGACAGCGCCGTCGAGTCCGCCGAATACGACGACGCCGCCAAGCGGTGGAACGTGACCCTCTCCGACGGGACCGTGTTCACGCCCAAGGCCGTCGTGTCCGGCATCGGCGCCCTGCACATCCCGTCCTTCCCGGACCTGCCCGGCATGGAGACGTTCCAGGGCACCGCGTTCCACTCCGCCGAGTGGAACCACGACTACGACCTCACCGGAAAGCGCGTCGCCGTCATCGGCACCGGCGCGTCGGCGATCCAGTTCGTCCCCCGCGTCGCCAAGCAGGCCGCGAGCCTCACGCTCTTCCAGCGGACGCCGCCGTGGATCCAGCCCAAGCCGGACCGCTCGATCCCCGCACCCGTCCGCGCCGCGTTCGCCAAGGTCCCCGGCGCGGCCCGCGCCTTCCGCGCCTCCATCTACTGGACGCTCGAAGCCCGCGCCGTCGGCTTCACCATCGACCCGCGCCTCTCCGTGCCGATGGAGAAGCTCGCGCGCTGGCACATCAACCGGCAGATCAAGGACCCCGAGCTGCGCGCCAAGGTCACCCCCGACTACACCATCGGGTGCAAGCGGGTGCTGCTGTCCAACGACTACTATCCGGCGCTGGCCCGGCCGAACGTCGAAGTCGAGACGTCGTCCATCGCCGAGATCCGCGAGCACTCCATCGTCACCGAGGACGGCCGCGAATACGAGGTCGACTGCATCATCTACGGCACCGGATTCAAGGTCACCGACGCACTCGCCGAACAGCGCATCGTCGGCCGCGACGGACTCAAGATCCAGGAAGCCTTCGCGAACGGGATCGAGGTCTACCGGGGCACCACCATTCCCGGATTCCCCAACCTCTTCATGCTCCTCGGGCCCAACACCGGACTCGGCCACAACTCCGTCGTCTTCATGATCGAGACGCAGATCCAGCACGTCCTGAGCTGCCTCCGCCTCATCCAGGACAAGGGCGCCGACGCCATCGAACCCAAGCCCGAAGCGCTCCGCAGCTTCAACGACAAGATGCACCGGCGGCTCCGCCGCGCCGTCTGGAGCGAAGGCGGCTGCCAGTCCTGGTACCTCGACGAGAACGGGGTCAACCGGACGCTGTGGCCGGGGCACACGTTCGAGTTCTGGGCGTCCACGCGGAAGGCGAAGGAAGAGGACTACACCCTTAGTTACTAGTGGGGGGGCGACCCCCCACGGCCCCCCGCGGCGCGGAGCATGCATCCTCACTCCGCTGGCGCTCCGTTCCGGTGCATCCTCCGCGCTGCGCGCGCCCGGCCGCTCGCCTGGCGGCTCGCGGCCGTGCGCGCGCGGGGCACCCCCTGGGGTTTCCGCCTTTGTTTGGGTGTAGACCCCCCGGGGTGCCCGCCGCTTGGGGGTGGTCACCCCCTGGGGTTGCTCGCCGTTCGCGTGCGGGGGTACTGCTCGGTGGTTGTGGGGAGCTGTTGGGGGAGCCCTGGGTTTCCCGCCCTGCGCGGGGGTGGTCGCACCTTGGGGTTGCTCGCCGTTCGTGTGCGGGGTGCTGCTCGGCGGTTGTGTGGAGCTGTTGGGGAAGCCGGGTGGTTCCTGCCTGTGCGGAGGTGGTCGTACCTGGGGGTTGGTCGCCGTTCGCGTGCGGGTGCCGCTCGGTGGTTGTGTGTATCTGTTTGGGGGAGCCTGGGTTTCCCCTGGGCTGGTCGCCGTTTGTGGGGTGCCCTTGCTGGCTTTGCTTCGCTTCGGGGGTTCTCCGCGGGGGGGGGGGCGCCTTTTTCTGTGCGGGTCGGGCGGGTGGGCTTCTTGGCGGTTCGCTTTTTTGCGTTGCGTTCGGCGTGTGGATTGCCGGGTTCTCTTGCCTGGCGGGTGCGTTTCCGGTGTTTTCGGGTGGCGCCCGGTCACGGCGGCGGGTGTCGGGCGGCGCCGTGACCGGGCTGTTCTGGGGTGGCTGGGAACGGCGTCGTTCCGGCGTGGTCCGTGGGGGGACGGGGGCTTGCTCGGGAGCGTTCCAGGCGGGCGGCGCGGCGTTGCGGCGCTCGGCTCCGGCGGGTTCGGCGAGAGTGCGAAGGGGGAGTCCACTCGTTCCTTCGCGGATGAGGGTATGTCGGTGGTTAATGGGGGCGCAAGTGGGGCGGGGCTTGTTTTTGGGCGATCGCGAAACGTCACTATTGGCATTGGTGGCCGTGGTTCGGTTTGAAGTTCCGTATTGTTGGGAATGGCGGACGGGTCGTTCGAGGTGGGGTGGATGATGGGTCGGGTGCTGGTGCCGCGGCGGGTCGCGGAGTTCAACAAGGTCGTCACCAACCGGGTGCAGGGAGTGTGGGCGCCCTACCTGCCGCCGTGGGCGGTGGTCGTCCACAGGGGGCGGCGGTCGGGGCGGGAGTACCGGACGCCCGTCGTCGCGCTGCTCAGCGGTGGGCGCGTCTTCATCGCGCTGCCGTACGGGGCCGACAGCGACTGGGTTCGGAACCTGCTCGTCGCCGAGCGGGGCGGGGTCGAGTACGGCGGGCGGCTGCGGCGCGTGGTCCGGCCGCGCGTCGTCGAGGCCGAGCAGGGCGAGGACGTCGATCTGCCGCCGCTCGTCCGGGCCGCCTTGCGGCGGGTGGACGTGCTCGTCGCGGACGTCGAAGAGCGCTGATCCGTCCGCCCGCTGACCCACGTCCGTTCGTTCCTCCGCGCGCGATGAGTTTCAGAAGTGGGGAGGGTCCTTCTCGACGGGTGGCGCGCGCGGAGGTGCGCGCGCCGCGACGAGTGAGGAGGCCAGAATGGTCGCGCGGGGATTCACCACGAGCCTGTGGCTCGACGGGACGGCCGAGGAGGCCGCCGAGTTCTACGTGTCGGTGTTCCCGGACGGGAAGATCGAGCGGGTCGTCCGGTACGGCGAGGCCGGCCCCGGCCCGGCCGGGTCGGTGGTGACGGTCGAGTTCACGATCAACGGGCAGCGGTTCGTCGGCCTCAACGGCGGCCCGCAGTTCACGATCGACGAGGCGGTGTCGTTCGAGATCCACTGCGAGGACCAGGCGGAGGTCGACCACTACTGGGCCGTCCTCGGCGAGGGCGGGCGGGCGGCCGAGTGCGGGTGGATCGCCGACCGGTTCGGCGTCTGGTGGCAGGTCATCCCGGACGGGCTCATCGAGCTCATCACCGACCCCGACCCGGAGAAGGCGGCGCGGGCGACCCGCGCGATGTTCGGCATGTCCAAGCTGGACATCGCCGCCCTCCGCCGCGCCCACGCGGGGGAGTGACGGCCCGGGTGCGGGCCGCCCGGCCCGCACCCCGTCGCGCTCAGGGCTGCTTCTCGTCCGGGACGGGTTCGAAGAGGGGGCGGATGCCGTCGATGATCCGGCGGATGATCGGGCGCTGCTCGGCGGGCGAGCGGCCGCGCAGCCCGAGGACCGGGTCGAGCCCGTCGTAGTACGGCGACAGCGCCAGGTGCGGCAGCGTCATCAGCAGCAGCGTCGCGAGGATGTCGACGTCCGCGTCGGCCCGGATCTCGCCGCGCTCCCGCCACAGCTCCAGCGCCGGGTGGACGACCTGGAGGTAGTGCTGGTTGGCGGTGTCGCGGACGACGGAGCGGACGCTGTTGTCCAGCTCGAAATTGGTCGCGGCGGTGACGGCGCGCTCCAGCGGGTGGTCGTCCCAGTACTCCGTCCACTCGCACAGGACGTCGAACAGCCAGCCGTCGAAGGGCTGGTCGAAGTCCACGCGGGCGATGCGCCGCTCCATCTCCTCGCGAATCCGCCGGGACGTCTCGTCGCAGACGAACGCGAAGAACTCCAGCTTGTCGGTGAAGTACTGGAACAGGGAGCCCTTGGCGATCCCGGCCTCGCGCGCGATGGTGTTGAGGCTGCCGGTGGAGTAGCCGTGCTCGCCGAATTCGCGCATGGCCACCTCGAGCACGCGCTCGCGCTTGGCCACGTTGAGCCGGAACCACGTCGAGGTTGGCATGGACCCTTCGACTTTCCGTCAGGGAACGGTAACCCGACGGTCAGGATAGCGGCCCGTGCCGGGACGTGCGAGGCGCGCCCGGCCCCGTCCGGCGGGCCCGGCGGATCGCGCGCGGGCCGTGGCCGGAGGCGGGGGGACGGGAGACGGGAGCGGCCGGGTCAGCCGCCCGGGGTGCCGCGGCGGCCGAGCGCGCGGCGGCGGCGCAGCGCGGTGGCGCGCAGCGCGGCCTCCAGGGAGAACCGGGAGTCGGGGTCCTCCAGGCCGTCCCCGAGGTAGCCCTCCAGTTGCCGCAGCCGGTACCGGACGGTCTGCGGGTGGACCTTCAGCCGCTCCCCGATCTCGACGGCGGTGGCGTGCGTCGTGACGGACTCGGCCAGCGTCTCGATGAGGCGGCGGCGGTGCCCGTCCGACATGTGGTCGAGCGGCGCGAGGTGGCGGCGGGCCAGTTCCTCCATCAACGCCGGGTCCGACATCAGCCACATCGTCACGAGGTGTTCCTCGCACGGGATGAGCGACCCGTCGCGGATGATGCCCTCCTCGGCGAGCGCCAGCACGCGCCGCGCCCAGCGCAGCGAGTGCGCCGCGCGCTCCAGCGGCAGCGTGAGGCCGAGGACGCAGCTCGCGTCCGACAGTGCCGCGCGCAGCATGCTCGCGCGCGCCTCGGTGATCGGGCCGGGGACGAGCAGGCACGGCTCGCCGTCGTCGAGGTCGACGAGCACGTCGGCGTCCAGCGCCGAGCGCGTGCAGTGCCCGTCGGGATGGACGGCGACGAGCGTCGCGGACTCCGGCAGCGGCCACCAGCACGCGGTCTTGGCGGCCTCCTCGATCGCCTCCCGCACGACGGCGGGCTGCTGGAGGATGAGCTGCAGCAGGCGGCGCCGGTCGCCGCGCCGCCGCAGGTCGGCCTGGCCGCTGGCCTGCTGGTGGCCGATCCGGGCCTGCGCGATGGCCTCGTCCAGGTAGACGAGCATCGCGTCGACGGCGTCGGACACCACCGACGTCGGGACGCCCTCGCGCTCGGCGACGATGACGGTCCGCCGCCAGGCGATGTGGAAGGCGACGCGGTACGCGGCCTGGAGGTGGTCGAGGCTGCGGCCCTCGACCGCCTCGAAGTGGCCGAGGGCGCGGCAGGTCTCGTCGCGCTGGGTCGAGGACACGGCCGGGTCCGCGGCGGCGTCGAGGAACCCGTTGAAGAGCATCTCGGCGCTGAGCCGCAGGATCTGGTCGTAGGCGGAATCCTCGGGACGGTTGTACTCGGGGATGGTTCGGCGGATCTCGGCGATGACGTCATTGATCACGTCGCCGAGCTGCGCTCTGAGGAGTTCGGCGAATTCGGCCGGGATGATGGCGTGGCCCTCGCTGGTCTCGGAAAGCTCCAATGCCTGCGACATACGGAACGCAAACCTCCGCAACGGGTCGGCTGTGCGGCGGCGGCGCATTGTCCGTCCGGCCGGGCCGGCCGGGCGGTCCGTGCGCCGTCGCAGGGGGGTGGTCCGAGCGGGGGAGCTCACACCCTCGGGGCGGTATACGGAAAACACCGTGAACATAAAGTCACCGCCGGAGGCTGACAAGCGGTTGGTGCGGATTCAGCGGTACATCGCCGTTCGCTTACTCCGGTGGTGACAAAACCGGCCCGGCGATGTTGGCCCGGTGACAACCGGACGGGCGCTCCTGTGCGGCCGGACGCGGGTCCGCGTGACGCGCGCCACCCGCCGCCCGGGTCGATCCTACCCGCTGGTAATCACCGAGGCAGCGTCCCCCAAGATCCAACGCTAAGCCGGTGACAATATCGCGCAGCGATTTACCGAATTGCGTCCTGCAGTCTGTGAAGCCCTATTGAATTCCGGCCCTACTCGACCGTAACGTCCTCGCGTACAGACCAGTGGCGCAGGGTTCCCGCTGGTCGCGTCCGTACCGGCCCGTCACCACGGGTCAGGTTTATTCCACGCTTTGTCATGGCGTTGGGGGGTGTTCCTTGGGAATTGAGGTCACGGTCGAGGGCCTGTCGAAAGCCTTCGGCCCGCAGACCATTTGGCGGGACGTCACCCTCACACTGCCGGCAGGCGAGGTGAGCGTGATGCTCGGCCCGTCGGGCACGGGCAAGACCGTCTTCCTGAAGTCGCTGATCGGGCTGCTCAAGCCCGAGACGGGACGCGTGCTGGTCGACGGCGTCGACATGGTGAACGACCCGGACCGCAAGGTCTTCGCGATGCGCAAGAAGTTCGGCCTGATGTTCCAGGACGGCGCGATGTTCGGGTCGATGAACCTCTACGACAACATCGCCTTCCCGCTCCGCGAGCACACGCGCAAGACCGAGAAGGAGATCCGCCGCATCGTCCTGGAGCAGATGGACGTCGTCGGCCTGCTCGGCGAGGAGCGCAAGCTCCCCGGCCAGATCTCCGGCGGCATGCGCAAGCGCGCCGGCCTCGCCCGCGCCCTGGTGATGGACCCCGAGATCATCCTGTGCGACGAGCCCGACTCGGGCCTGGACCCCGTCCGCACCGCCTACATCTCGCAACTGCTCATCGACGTCAACGCGCGCATCGACGCGACGATGCTGATCGTCACCCACAACATCGAGATCGCCTCGACCGTCCCCGACAACATCGGGATGCTGTTCCTGCGCGACCTCGTGGCCTTCGGCCCCCGCGAAGTCCTCCTGACCAGCGAGGAGCCCGTGGTGGGGCAGTTCCTGCGCGGCAACCGGCACGGCCCGATCGGCATGACCGAGGAGAAGGACGCGGCCAAGCTCGAGGAGGAGGCGCGCGCCGCCGACACCCTCGGCCCCGTCCGCCCGATCCACATCCCCCCGCAGCTCCGGCCGAGCCCCGGCCTCCCCGCCCGCGCCGCCGAGGCGCGGCACGCCGCCGCCGTGGACGCCATCCTCCCGACGCTCTCGCACGCCGCCCAGCACGCGATCCGGGAGAACCGCGCCCACCTGAACCAGACCGGGGGCCTGACATGACCAGTCCCGACACGTCCGTGCCGGGCGCGAGCGCGCTCCGGCAGACCGGGCGGCTGTTCACGCTCGCCGCGAGCGTCGTCGCGCTGACGTTCCGCAGGCCGTTCCAGGTCCGCGAGCTGATCCAGCAGTTCTACTTCATCGCGTCGGTGTCGATCCTGCCGACCGCGCTGGTCTCGATCCCCTTCGGCGCCGTCATCGCGCTGCAGGTCGGGTCGCTGGCCACGCAGCTCGGCGCGCAGTCGCTCACCGGCGGCGCGAGCGTCCTCGCGGTCGTCCAGCAGGCCAGCCCGATGATCGTCGCGCTGATCATCTCGGGCGCGGCGGGCAGCGCGATCTGCGCCGACCTCGGCTCCCGGACGATCCGGGAGGAGATGGACGCGATGGAGGTCATGGGCGTCTCCCCGATCCAGCGCCTCGTCGTCCCCCGGGTGCTGGCGTGCGTGGGCGTGTCGGTGCTGCTCAACGGGCTCGTCTCGGTCGTCGGCGTCGCGGGCGGCTACTTCTTCAACGTGCTGATGCAGGACGGCACGCCGGGCGCGTACCTGGCGAGCTTCTCCGCCCTCGCGCAGCTCCCCGACCTGTACGTCAGCGAGGCCAAGGCGCTGCTGTTCGGCCTCATCGCGGGCATCGTCGCGTCCTACCGGGGCCTCAACCCCGCGCCCGGCCCCAAGGGCGTCGGAGACGCGGTCAACCAGTCGGTGGTCATCACCTTCCTCCTGCTGTTCTTCGTGAACCTCACGATGACGGCGATCTACCTCGAAGTCGTCCCGCCGAAGGGGTCCTAGACGATGGCACTGTCGGGTGCGCGCCGGTTCAGGCCGGTGCGGCTGGTGTCGTGGCTGGATCAGCCCGGCGACCAGCTCGGTTTCTACGTTCGGGCGCTCCTGTGGACGCCCCGCGCGCTGCGCCGCTACTTCACCGAGGCGCTGCGGCTGCTCGGCGAGGTCGCGTTCGGCAGCGGCGCGCTCGCCGTCATCGGCGGCACGGTCGGCGTCATGTTCGGCATGACGATCTTCACCGGCGTCGTCGTCGGCATGCAGGGCTACGCGGCCCTCGACCAGATCGGCTCCTCGGCCTTCACCGGGTTCGTGTCGGCGTACTTCAACACCCGCGAGATCGCCCCGCTCGTCGCGGGCCTGGCGCTGTCGGCGACCGTCGGCGCGGGCTTCACCGCCCAGCTCGGCGCGATGCGCATCAACGAGGAGATCGACGCGCTCGAGGGCATGGGCATCCACTCGCTGCCCTACCTGGTCACGACCCGGATCATCGCCGGGACGATCGCGATCGTCCCCCTGTACGGGGTCGGCCTGCTCAGCTCGTACCTCGCGTCCAGACAGGTGACGCTCTGGTTCAACGGGCAATCCGCAGGCACGTACGACCACTACTTCAACATCTTCCTTTCCCCACAGGACGTCGTGCTGTCGTTCGCCAAAGTGCTGATCTTCAGCGTCATGGTGATCCTCGCCCACTGCTACTACGGCTACCGCGCGGTCGGCGGGCCCGCGGGCGTGGGCGTCGCGGTGGGCCGCGCGGTCCGCACCGCGATCGTCGTCATCAGCCTGACCGACTTCTTCGTCAGCCTGGCGATCTGGGGCGCGACGACGACCGTGAAGGTGACGGGCTGACATGGCGAAACCCACGACGACGAGCGTCGTCCTGCGCCGCCTCAACGGGGTGGCGTTCCTGCTGGTCCCGATCCTGCTGATCTGGCTGTCGATCGCGATCTACCAGAAGAAGTTCACCGACGCGACGATGGTGACGCTCAAGACGGGCACCGCCGGGCACGAGATGCACCGGCGGGCCGACGTGAAGGTCCGCGGCGTCGTCGTCGGCGAGGTCCGCGAGATCGCCAGCGACGGCGCGGGCGCGAAGCTGACGCTCGCGCTCAAGCCCGACCTCGCCAAGCTCGTCCCCGCCGACGCGCAGGCGCAGTTGCTGCCGACGACGGTGTTCGGCGCGCGGTACGTCTCGCTCGTCCCGCCCCAGGGCTCGGCGGGGACGCCGATCCGCGACGGCGGCGTCATCGAGGAGGACCACAGCAAGAACGCCGTCGAGCTGTCCGAAGTGCTCAACCACACGATGGACCTGCTCAACACGCTCCAGCCCGCGCAGCTCCAGGCGACGCTCAACGCGATGTCGTACGCGCTGCAGGGCCGCGGCGAGCAGCTCGGACAGAACTTCGAACAGCTCGACGCCTACCTCAAGAAGCTCAACCCCGAACTGCCCCAGCTCACCCGCAACCTCAACGAGCTGGCGAAGTTCTCGCAGAACCTCGCGAACTCCGCGCCGGACCTGCTCGACGCGCTCACCGACTTCACCACCACGAGCCGGACCGTCGTGCAGCAGCGCGCCGCGCTCGCGGACGTGTACTCGTCGGTGTCGGGCCTGGCCGTCAACGCGACGGACTTCTTCAACCGGTTCGGCGACATCATCATCCAGCTCTCGGCCGACAGCCGGGCCTCGCTGGAACTCACCGCCCGCTACGCCCCGGCCGCGCCCTGCACGTTCCGGACGCTGTCCGGGTTCATCCCGCTGATGAACAAGGCGCTCGGCAAGGGCACGAACGAGCACGGCGTCCACGCGACCGTCGTGTCCGTCCAGAACAAGGGCCGGTACCTGCCCGGCAAGGACACGCCCCGCTACAACGCGGGCGGCGGGCCGCACTGCCCGAGCGTGCCCTACGTCGGCACGGTCGGCGCGGCGCCGCGCGTCCTGCCCGCCGGGGGCGTGCCGACCGTCGCGGGCACCGTCGAGCGGGCCGGATCGCAGTCCGGCAGCGGGCTCGGCCCGGCCAACTCGGCCTCGGAGAACGACATGGTGAACGAACTCGTCGCCCCCTCGGTGAACGAGGTCCCCGAGCAGCTTCCCGGCTGGTCCAGCGTGCTGGTCGGCCCCATCTACCGGGGAGCGCAGGTGAACCTGAAGTGAAGCGCGCCGGACAGGGCCTCAAGGGACTCGGCGTCCCGCTGGCCACCTCGCTCATCTTCATCGTCGTGACGGTGCTGGCGACGAGCCTGCTCGCCGCCAGCATCACCGACACCACGTCCGGCGACCGCGTGTCCTACAAGGCGAAGTTCACCGACGTCGCCGGGCTCCACGCCGGGGACGGCATCCGCATCGCGGGCGTCCGCGTCGGGCAGGTCGAGTCGATCAAGGTGACGGACCGGCGGCTCGCGCTCGTGACGTTCTCCGTCGACCGGGACCGGACGCTGCCCGCCGGGGTCACCGCGTCGGTGAAGTACCTCAACCTCGTCGGCGGCCGGTACATCGCGCTCGGCGAGGGCACGGCGACGCCGGGGCAGGTGCTGCGCAAGAACGGCGTGATCCCCGTCGAACGGACCGTCGGGCCGCTGAACCTGACGCAACTGTTCCAGGGTTTCCAGCCGCTGATGCAGGCGCTGTCGCCGGGGGACGCGAACCGGCTCTCGGAGTCGATCGTCAAGGTGCTCCAGGGCGAGGGCGGGACGGTCGAGAGCCTGCTGCGCACGGTCGGGGAGCTGACGACCACGATCGCCGCGAAGGACCAGGTGATCGGGGACGTCATCGCGAACCTCAACAAGGTCGTCCGGACCGTCAACAACCGGGACGACCAGCTCGTCGACCTCGTCACCACGCTGCGGCAGCTCACCTCCGGCCTCGCGGCCGACCGGCGGCCGATCGGCGAGGCGCTCGAAGGCATCGGTGACCTCGCGACCGCGATGACGAGCCTGCTGCACGTCACGCGCGACCCGCTCGCGAGCAGCGTGAACCACCTCGGGCGGCTCAGCGACAACCTGAACCGCGACCAGCCGCTCGTCGAGCGGTTCCTGCAGAACGCCCCGAACAAGATGGCGACCATCGGCCGCCTCGGTTCGTACGGGTCGTGGATGAACTTCTACCAGTGCGAGGTCAAGTTGGTCGGCGTTCACTACGCGGACACCGGCGCCGACGACCAGCCCGCCGACCCGACGGGGCTGCCGATCAAGGACGCGAGGTGCAAGGGATGACCGCGCCCACCCCGCAGCCGCAGCCGTCGGCCGCCGTCCGGGCGGCGCGCCGGGGCCGGCCCCGGCTGAAGCCGCTGCGCGAGCGCAACCCGATCCCCGTCGCGATCGTCGGGCTGGTGATCCTGCTGGTCATCGGCGCCATCGCGTACCGGGCGGACCGGCTGCCGCTGATCGGCGGCGGCACCACCTACAGCGCCTACTTCTCCGAGGCGGCCGGGATCAAGGGCGGGCAGGAGGTCCGCGTCGCGGGCGTCCGCGTCGGCAAGGTCACCGGTGTCTCGCTGGAGGGCAACAAGGTCAAGGTGACGTTCCGGGTGCGGCACACCTGGGTCGGCGACGCGAGCACCGCGACCATCATGATCAAGACGCTGCTGGGGTCGAAGTACCTCGCGCTGGACCCGCTCGGGTCCGGCAAGCAGGACCCCAGGCGGCCGATCCCGCTGGAACGGACCGTCTCGCCGTACGACGTGACCACCGCGTTCGAGGACCTCGGCCGCACGTTCCAGCAGGTCGACACCCAGAAGCTCGCGCAGAGCCTGGAGACGATCTCCACGACGTTCGCCGACACGCCCGGCGACGTCCGGACCGCGCTGGACGGGCTCTCGTCGATCTCCAAGACGATCGCCTCCCGCGACGCCGAGCTGGCGCAGCTCCTCGACGGCACCAAGAAGCTGTCCGGCACGCTGTCCAGCCAGAACGCGCAGTTCGAGGTGCTGTTCAAGGACGGGAACCTGCTGCTCGCCGAGCTGCGGCGGCGGCGCGACGCCGTCCACGCGCTGCTCGTCGGCACCGAGAACCTGTCCGCCGAGCTGATCAAGCTGGTGAACGACCTGCGGCCGCGGCTCGACCCCGTCCTGACCTCGCTGAACCAGGTGACCGACACGCTGAAGCGCAACCAGAAGAACCTCGACCGCGTCCTCGCCACCGCCTCGCCGTACATCACGCAGGTCGGCAACTCGATGGGCAACGGGCGCTGGGTGGACGGGTACCTGTGCGGCACCGTCCCCAAGGAGTACCTGAAGACCGACAATCCGCCGTGGACGCCGCCCGCGACCGGCTGCGAGCCGCCGCACCTGACGGGAGGGCGGTAATGGCACTGTCACCGCTGCGCGACAACCGGACCCGCGTGCTCGAAGTGTTCATCGCGCTGTTCGTGATCCTGGTGGCCGTCGCGCTCGTGCCGGTCGTCACGGCCACGCCGAGCCGGAAGATCACGGCGTACTTCGCCACGGCGATCGGGGTCTACCCCGGCTCCGACGTGCGGGTCCTCGGCGTCAAGGTCGGGTCGATCAGCTCGATCAAGCCGGTCGGCAACCAGGTCAAGGTCGAGATGAAGGTCGACAAGAAGGTGCCGGTGCCGGTGGACGCGCGCGCCGTCGTCATCGCGCCGAACCTCGTCTCGGACCGGTACGTCCAGCTCGCGCCCGCCTACAACGGCGGGCCGAAGATGGCGGCGGGCGCGTCCATCGACGTCACCCGCACCGCGACGCCGCTGGAGCTCGACGCGCTCTACGACAGCGTCCGCAAGTTCAGCGGCGACCTCGGGCCGCAGGGGCTCAACGCCCAGGGCGCGCTGTCGGACGTCATCCGCGTCGGGGCCGCCAACCTCGGCGGCAACGGCAAGGCGCTCAACAACACCATCGCGGACCTCGGCAAGGCGTCGCAGACCCTCGCGGACTCCAGCGACGACCTCTACGCCACGATCGGCAACCTCAACGAGTTCAGCAAGATGCTCCGGGCCAACGACGGGCAGATCCGCAACGCGGAGAACCAGCTCGCGGACGTCTCCGGATATCTCGCCGACGACCGCGACCACCTCGCGGGGGCGCTGCGCAACCTCGCCATCGCGCTCGCCGCGGTCAAGGGACTCGTCGAGGACAACCGGACGAAGCTCGTCAAGAACGTCGACAAACTCGCGGACATCACGCAGGTGCTCGTGGACCAGCGCGCCGCGCTCGCGGACGTCCTCGACACCGCGCCGCTGCTCACGCAGAACGCGCTCAACGCCTACGACCCGCAGACGCGGTCGCTGATGAGCCGCGGCAACCTGCTGGAGATCACCAAGGTGTACGGCAAGGCGCAGCCGGGGTTCACGCCGACCGCCGCCGACACCCGGCCGGTGTGCGCGACGGCCAGCTCGGCGTCCCGCGAGCTGCGGGCCGAGTGCAGCAAGCTGCGGGCCTCCGGGCTGACGGCCGCGCCGTCCACCGGGTCGTCCGACACTCCGGCGCTGCCGTTCCCGCCGGCCGGGACGGTCTACACCGGCAAGGGAGAACGCTGATGCGCAGGAGGAGAACCGCCCTCGCCGCGGGGACGCTCGCCGTGGCGGCGACGTTCGCGGCCGGGTGTTCCCAGGTTTCCGTCGAGCAGTTGCCGCTGCCGGGCGGGGCGAACCTCGGGTCGCACCCGTACGAGGTGAACGTCCAGTTCGAGGACGTCATCAACCTCGTGCCGCAGGCGTCGGTGCGGGTCAACGACGTCCCGGTCGGCCGGGTCAAGAAGATCTCGCTGCCGCGCGGGTCGTGGCACGCGCAGGCGACGCTGATCGTCAACGGCGACGTCCACCTGCCGGCCAACGCCACCGCCAACCTTGAGCAGTCCAGCCTGCTGGGGGAGAAGTACATCAAGCTGGCGGCGCCGCCGGTGAACGCCTCGGCGGAGCCGCTGACGGACGGCGCGACCATCCCCCTCGCCCGCACCACGCGCAACGCGGACACGGAAGAGGTCTTCGGCGCGCTGTCGATGCTGCTTTCCGGGGGCGGGCTGCCGCAGATCCGCACCATCAACCAGGAATTGAATTCCGCGTTGAACGGGCGGGAGGACAAGGTCCGGTCCGCGCTGGAGAACCTCAACAAACTCACGTCCACGCTGGACAAGAACCGGACCGCGATCACCGACGCGCTCGACGGCATGAACCGGCTGTCGTCCACCGTCGCGGCGCGGGACGGGCAGGTCTCGACCGTCCTGACCGACCTGTCGCCGGGGCTCAAGGTGATGGAGCAGCAGCGCGGGCAGCTCGTGGACATGCTGCGGAAGCTGGACGACCTGTCCGACGTGGCCGTCAAGGTGATCAACAAGAGCGAGGCGAACACGGCCGCCGACCTGCGGTCGCTGTCGACCGTGCTCGACAAGCTCGCGGACTCGGGGCGGGATCTGCCTAAGTCGCTTGAGGTGCTGCTGACGTATCCGTTCACGGACGAGGCGACCAAGGCGATCAAGGGGGATTACCTGAACGGGTATCTGACGGTGGTCGCAGATCCGAACATGAACTGCGTCATTCCGGCGAGTGTCACGAAGGCTGACGACGTGCCCAAGATGAGCGCCAGAGCGCTCGCCGCCGACAACCCCAACGATCCGCAGGAGCCCCTGCCGACGCCCTGCCCGGACAGCGACCCCAACACGGGCAAGGCGACGGACGTCAACTCCGCGGCCACCACGCCCTCCACCCCGGGTCTCCCGACCACCCCGTCCACCCCGCCCGGCGGCAGGCAGGGCGACGCGCCCGCGCTGCCGCTCCCGACCCTCGGGGGAGGCAACTGATGCTGACGCTCAGCGCCCGCGTCAAACTCGTCCTGTTCCTGGTGATCGCCGTCGTGGTGATCGCCTACACCGGAATCCGGTACGCCGACCTCGGCCGGTTCGTCGGGATGCGCGGCACCTACACCGTTAAGCTCGACCTGGCCACGACCGGCGGCCTGTTCGAGGGGTCCGCGGTCTCCTACCGGGGCATCACGGTCGGCAAGGTCGGCAAGCTGCACCTCACGCGCGACGGCGTCATCGCGGACCTGTGGATCGACAACTCGGCGCCCAAGATCCCGCGCGACCTGAAGGCGGTCGTCGCGGACCGGTCGGCGGTCGGCGAGCAGTACGTCGACCTGGAGCCGAACGCGGCGGCCGGCCCGTACCTCGCGGCGGGCTCCACGATCCCGCGCAGCGTCACCACGACGCCCGCGCCGGTCTCCGAGACGTTGAAGAGCGTGAACGACCTCGCCGCGTCGCTGCCGCTCAACGACCTCAAGACGGTCATCGACGAACTCGGCCTGGCGTTCGCCGGGCAGGGCCCGCACCTCCAGCAGCTCCTCGACACCAGCGGCAAGTTCCTCACCGCGTCGGACGAGAACTTCCCCGAGACCAAGGGCCTGCTCGACAACGGCTCGGTCGCGCTGCGGACGCAGAACGAGGAGGCCGCCGCGTTCACGTCGTTCGCACGCAGCTCCAAGCTGCTCGCCGGGCAGCTCAAGATGTCCGACGCGGACCTGCGGCGGCTCATCGCGGTCACGCCGGGCGCGGCCGACGAGATGTCCAAGCTGCTGGACGACATCGAGCCGGGCTTCGGGCCGCTCGTCGCGAACCTGCTCACCACGTCGCGCGTGTTCGACTCGCGGCAGGCGGCGCTGGAGGAAGTGTTCGTCCGGTTGCCGCAGGTCGCGGGCATGGGCTCGACGATCGTGTCGTCCGGGACGCTGCGGCTCGGGCTCGTCAACACGTTCTTCAACCCGCAGCCCTGCACGCGCGGCTACGGCGGGACGCAGTACCGCAACGGCCTGGACACGTCCAAGGGGCCGAAGTGGAACACCGCCGCGCACTGCGCCGAGCCCGCGTCGTCCGGGATCAACGTGCGCGGCAGCGCGAACGCCCCGCGCAAGGGCGTCCCGGCGGCCGTCAAGCCCGCCGCGTCCACCGAGGTCTCGCGGCTGCTCGGAGCGTTCGGCCTGCCGGACCTGACGGGCGGCCAGCCCACCGACATGGCCGGGCTGCTCGGCCTGGGAGGCGGACGGTGACGGCGGCGGGACTGATCCGGGCGGCGCGGCCGCTCCGCTGGGCGCGGCCCGCCGGATACGTCCTGCTCGTCCTCGCGCTCGTCTACCTCGGCGCGCAGACGTGGAGCCTGTTGAAGACGCGCGGCGGCGAGGAGCACGACCTCGCCGCGCAGCGCGACGAGCTGACCCGGGTCGCCCGCGCCGACGTCGCCCTGCTCAACAGCGTCGACCCCAAGCGCGCCGACCTCGACATGGGCCACTGGGTGGAGGTCTCCACCGGCCCGTTCCACGACGCGCTCCAGGCCGACCTCGCCAACGCGCGGCAGATCTTCAGCAAGCAGAAGAGCGTGGCGCGCGGCGACGTCACCGCGCTCGCGATCACCAAGCTCGACGCGGCGTCGGGCAACGCGACGCTGCTCGCGTCCGTCCGCATCTTCATGTCGCCGAAGGCGGGTGACCCGGCGACGACCGAGCAGCGCAAACGGTACGAGGTCGGGATGCAGCGGGTGTCGGGGACGTGGAAGGTCAACTCCCTGACGGCGCTGACCCCGACCGCCGGCACGGCGGGACCGAAGGCCGCGCCGACGCCGCACCGCACGACGCATCCGAAGACGAGCCCGAAGACGACCCGGAAGGCGACTCGGGAGGGCGGCCGATGAGCATCGCCGAGCAAGAGACGGACGAGAACGCGCCGGAGGCCGCGCCGAAGAAGCGCAAGAAGCGGCGCGAACCGCGTCGGCGGGTTATCGCCGCCGCAATCGGCGGGTTCCTGCGGCACGCCTGGCCCGCGCTCCTGGCGGTGGCCGTCGCGGTGGGCGGATTCGGCGTCGCGCATTGGAAGGACGCGCGCGTCGAGAAATCCCCCGAGGCGAATCGCGCGCTGGTGGACAAGGGCGCGACGGACAAGGTCGTCGCGGACGTGTCGAACGCCGTCGCCCGCATTTTCACCTACTCGTACACGAATCCGGGCGCGACCGAACAGGCCGCGACCGACGTGCTCGTCGGGGCCGCCGCGGGCCAGTACCGGACGCTGTTCGGCCAGGTCCGCGCGCAGGCCCCGGCCCAGAAACTCGCCCTCACCACGCGGGTGTCGAGGGCGGGACTCGTCAGATTGACCCGCGACGGCGAGGCGGTGCTGGTCGTGTTCCTCGACCAGCAGGCGACGCGCGCTGGAAAGGCGGCCGGTTCGCCGGTCGCGGCCCAGCTCGTCGTCACCGCCCGCGACGACCACGGATGGCGCATCAGCGACATTCGGGCCGCCTGAAGAAAGGGTGGAATTCAGGTGACCAGAACGCAGGAGAAGAAGACGTCGGACCCTGAGGCCGACGAGAAGCCCGCCGCGGAGACGGCGGCCGAGGAGCCGGAGCGCGAGCCCGAGGCGGTGGCCGATGTCGACGAGGCGGACGCGGAAACGGAAGCGGAGCCCGAAAAGGAGGCGGCGACCGACGAGGCCGCAGAGCGCGCCGGGTCCGAGAAGGAAAAGCCCGCCGTAAAGAAAGAGGCGGAGCCGAGGCGCGGTCGCGACCCGCTCGTCCTGGTCGCGCTCACGGTCACGGTGATCGCGGCCGTCGCGGCGGCGTGGTTCGGCTGGTCGTATTACTCGGCCTCGCATGACGACACGATCGCCTACGCGCGGACGCGCGACGAGGTCCTGCGCGCCGCGGACCAGGGCATCATCAACCTCAACACGCTCGACTACCGCAGCGTCGACGCCGGCCTGAAGGTCTGGCAGGACTCGACGACCGCGGACCTGTACGACCAGATCGTCCAAGGCCGCGACGAGATGCGGGCGAGTATCCAAAAGGGCAAGACGAACAGCTCCGCGAAAATCCTCGAATCCGCGCTGACGGAACTGGACTCGCACGCGGGCAAGGCGGCCGTCATGGCGGCGGTCCGCGTGACCGTGACCGCGGACGGCGGCCGCAGTTCCACCCGCACCTCGCGCATGCTCGGCCAGCTCACCAAGACCCCGACCGGCTGGAAGCTCTCAGCGCTCCAGCAGGCCCCGACCGGCGTCGGCGAGTGAGGGAGAACTGACGACATGAAACTCCCCTCCGCGCTCACCCGCGTGATTCCCGCGACGGGCCGGATGCGCCTGGTCACCTTCCTCGGCGTCCTGACGATCGCCTTCGGCTCGCTGGCCGCCTGGTCGGCCGCCGAAGCCGACGAATGGACCGGCGACGCCGCCGCGAAGAACGGCGCCCTAAGCGACAACGGCCGCACCAGCGAGGTCAAAGGCCAGATGACCACCGCCGTGAACACGGTCTTCTCCTACAACTACGCCGACGTCTCCAAGACGGAGAAGGCGGCGAAGGAAGTCCTCACCGGCGACGCGGTCCGCCAGTACGACAAGCTCTTCGCCCTGGTCCGCCAGCAGGCCCCGCAGCAGAAGACGATTCTCACGACGACGGTCACCGACTCCGCGGTCACCAACCTCGACGGCGACCACGCCCGAGTCCTCATCTTCGCCGACCAGACCAACACCCGCACCGACAAGAACAAGTCGAGCTACTCCGCCACGGTCTTCGCCATCGACGCCCTCTACGTCCACAAAACCTGGAAGATCAACAACATCGACACCTTCGACGCCTGACCTACGCGCCGAGGACGCCGACCGCGTCGCCGCCTCCGCGACAGCTGTGGTCCTCACGTTTTCAGGAAGACGGAGCGTTAGACACCAAATCCGGCACGGCGAATGACAATCCGGCTCCGCGTGGAAGCGCAGTGCCGCCAATACTCCAGACTGGACACTTCGAGCTTGAATACCGCGCGCACCAAAATGTTGATTCTGATATACCATCTCCATATAGGCGGTTCGCCGGAGGGTGCGAATCCGCTCAGCCGTCGCGATCGGAGTCCGTAGTGAGAGGCACGAAGAAGACCGCCCTGTCCACCGCTGTCCTCGTCACCGCAAGCATCCTCGCCACCGCAGCCTCGGGAGTGGCCGGGACCTGGAAATTCCTACCCGGCGGAACAATTCACGCCACAGAGGCCTATACGCTTTATGTGATGGAGAATCAGACCGGGATCGTCGTCACCTGTGACACGGTGACTTCATCCTCGACGGCCCACGCCGGCTCAGGTCTGTCCGGCGATGACCTGCTCTCCATCGACTCCATCTCATTCGCGGATTCGTCCCGGTCGGTAGGGTGCCCAGCAAGCGCCGGATCCACCGCGCAGTTGACTCCGCTCCACTTGCCGTGGAAATACCAGGCATCTTCTTATGACGCCGGATCGGGGAAGGTCGAAGGCAGGATCACGGGAATTTCGCTGCGGGTGACGAACCTCAGTGACGGCTGTGTGGCGGATATTGGTTTTCCGGGCGGAATTCCGGTTACATATGAGAATTCTACGGGGACGGTTGTACCCGCCGCTGATACCGGTGCTGTAATCGAAAGTACGAATTGTGATCGGACCATCGCCAATGTGGGTGACACGTTCACGGTCGATGGCGCCTTCATGGTGAATCCGGTTCAAACCGTTACCAGTCCCTGATAGGCCGTCCGGACACGTTCGCTCGAGGCGGTCCGATCGGCGCAAAGCTTCGCGTGCGTGGAAGGGCGAGGACTGCGCCGTGGAACGCCCGGTCGGCAGAGACACCGTGCGCGAGGCTCGCCTATTGACTGCGTGCTCCGCCGGGGCTGACCGCGCTGGTCGCACGTCGCCGTAAGGCCGTGTGGGCTGAACCCGGCCACGGCCGCCTACTGGAAGAACGCCAACGCGTCCGATTCACGTGTCGGTGATGACCGTTGGAATGTGTTCGTCGGCGCAAATTCACAGTTTCCCTCGCGCAAGCACATGCTGACCAGAGGCAACACTGCCCGTCCCGGCGGCGGATCAGTGCCCGGTACCGCTGGGTAACGTCATGGACGCCGGGCGTGTCGATAACGACGTTATAAGCCGGTGACAATATGGCGGTGATCAAAAATTAAGTTGATGACAACGGTGCAAGATGGTTCCAGAAACGCGAAAAAACTGTCGATGCGCTATTGATTCCGAGGTTGCGGCCGTCGTATCTTCCTGGTGACGGCACGCCGGGGAGCGAGCCGCCGGCGCCGAGGATGAACCGGCTGAAGAAGTCGGTTCGATCCGGAACCCGCCCCGTTCTCGGATTTTGAAGGAGTCGCTTCTGCAGTACCGCGGTCAGTATCCCTACTAGCGAAGTGTTCCTACGACTCACAACACTTGCCACCCCCTGAAGGGACGCAGACTGACATGCGTAAGTTCATGCGCACCGCCGGAATCGCCACCGCCACCGCCACCGCCGCCCTCGGCGTGATGGCCGCCCCGGCCTTCGCGGGCCCCGGCGACTGGACGGTCTCCGGCAGCAGCTCTTCGATCACCGGCACCCCGGCGTACACGCTCTACGCGCTGGAGGAGCAGACCAACGTCGTCGTGACCTGCGACACGTCCACCGCGGCCGGCACCGCGAACCTCGGCACGCACGCGAGCAACCTGCTCGGCACGCTCACCAGCGTGACGTTCTCCGACACCTCGGTGCCCGGCGGCGGCTGCCCGGCCAGCGCCGGCTTCACCGTCACCATGACGCCGGACTACTCGGGCACCAACGCCTTCACGTTCGTCGGCGACCACGTCACCAGCGGCGTCGTCTACGGCACGCTGCAGAACGTCAAGGTCCACCTCGCCAACAGCGACGGCTGCACGGCCGACGTGACCGGCAACATCGACGGCACGTACGACAACTCGACCGCGACGCTGGCCGTCTCCGGCAACGACCTCACCATCTCGAACACCAACAACTGCGACTCGACGGTGGCAAACAACGGCGACACCATCTTCCTGGACGGCGCCTACGTCATCGACCCGACGCTGACCATTTCCAAGGCGTGATCATTTCCGCGGACTGATCCGCAGAAACCGTGCCCCCACCGGAACCGGTGGGGGCACGGGGCCATCGATCGGGTTCTCGGGAATCCATTGAGCAGGCGCTCGGTCGGAATCGGTCGGGGCGTGCTGTGAACACTATGAAATGAAGGATCTTGGCAGATGCGTTGGACTCCGCGTTCCTTGTCAGTGGCGGCCGCGTTCACAGGATTTTCGACAATGTTCGCGTTGAGTACTGGACTGCCCTCCGCGCTGGCCGACGTGGACTCCCATTCCGTATACGCCTGCTCGACCGCCACGGGACCCCATGAAGCGACCGTTGAACTCTCCGGCCGGCTGCCGAAAAGGGGAAGCATCGGCAACCCTGTCGAACTGAACGACTTCAAGGTCGCCGTCACGGTTCCGCTGACCGTCGTCCAGGATGGCTCATCGCATTCTCAGGACCTTTCGTCCGTGACGGGCAGTGCTCGGCTCAGTGTTCTTGCCCAGACGGGAGAAGGCGACGATAGCCTGGACTGGTCGCCGTTCTCGGTAGCAGGGGTGAAGAGCACTGACGGCGACTCGCTGCGCATCGTCGGAACGGTGCGTCCATCCCCGCTCACGGTCGATCGCCCGGCAGAGGTCGCCCTTTCGGTAGGCGCGATAGAGCTGAGTCTGAATGTCGACCCGGCGGGCGCGGCGGGGGGCATCGCCAAACTCGTCTGCACCCCGAGCGGAAGCGGTCGGCTCGGGTCGATCGGCTTCGCGGGTTCGGAGCAGGCTCGCGCCGTGTCCGCCGCCGACTCGGCCGAGCCCGAGGCGGAGGCTCGGTACAACTGCGAGGCGCTGCAGCCGGCCACGCGTCTTCGCGGTATGAATCCCGACCCGAAGCTAAGCATGGGCGACCTCCAGGGAAGGCCGGCCGACGCCGTGCCGGGCGCGGCCGGGGACGGCCAGCCCGAGTGCGCGAAAATGACTGGCTTCGCGACCATCAAGAAACTCGGCGCATCGGTTCCCATCGCGGCGAGTGCGAATATTCGCATGAATCCGTACTCGTGGACCTCGAAGAGCGAGAACTACATCGGGTCTGAGGGCTACCTCAAGGCGGAAACGAAGGATTCGCGCGGATCCGCGCTTGGATTCGGTTTCATGCCGACCAGCATGGTCTCCCGCGTCGTCCAGGTGGCCGGCCCGGAATCTGAGGGAAGCGATGTCGCGAACCTGCGCGGTGACACGATCCAGGCTTTTAATCTGCCACGCAACGGCGATGACCTGGGCTGGGTGCGCGGATTCGTCAGGGTGCAGGCCGTCGGCGCGCGAGTCAACGGAGTCGCCGTCCCGCTCGGTGACAAGTGCGAGAGCGGCCGGGCATTCCTTCAGCTCAACGGGTTCCTGGGCAACGCGCACGTCGGTCACTCCCAGCTGCCCTACGGCGGTGAGTACACGACGGACAAGGACATCGCCTTGACGATTCCGAAGTTCGCAGGATGCGGCGTCGACGAGGATCTGTCGCCGCTTCTGGACGCGGTCGCGTCGGGCGAGGGGAACACCGTCCGTGCGATCAGCGGCGCCTGGTGCTCCCCGTCGACGGACTGCAGCGACCAGAAGTACGACGTAAGCACCGTTTCGGTGTCGCCGGGCGGAGTATCCGTCGCGAAGGCCGAACCGTTCGTCATCCCGGGAACCGGCGGGTCCATCGAGTGCGACTCGGCGACGGTGCGGTTGAAGTTCAGGGCTGGCCGTTGGCATCCGCAGGCAGGACTCGCGACGGGCGACATGGCCTTCGACGGCTGCGTGAGCCAGCCTTCGGGGCAGCCGATCACGGTGACGGCGCTCGCGGATGTCGTGTTCGGCAGCACCAGCGGTACTTATGCGACCGGCGGGGATGTGACCATCAACGGAGTGCGGCTTTCGGCGAAGGCGCCCGACGGTTGCACTATCGGCTTCGGTCTGACGCGCAGGGTGCCGCTGCCCCCGCCCCCGCGCACTGATGTCTCCGACGCCGCGTTCAATGGCAAGTACGATCCCGAAACCGGGATCATGAGCCCCAGTCCGTCTTACCTCTACTCGACTCCGGACTCGAGCTGTCCCACCAATTCGATCCCCGGGTTCACGAACAATTTCGCGGTGCACAATGTAAGCGCGAAGTTCGCGTTCAACCCGATTCAGAGGATCACCAGCCCGTGACTTTCCGGCCGAGGATCGCCATTGACGACGCCGTGGCGTCGCCATACCGGTGATTCAACCCACCCCATATCGGAAGGAACCACTGTGAAGTCAACCAAGGGCAATCGCCTGCTCTCCCGTGTCGCGCTCCCGCTCGCGGGGGCCGGTGTGGCGCTCGCGATGGCGGCGGGCGGCGCCCAGGCCGCGCCGGCGCTGCCGGCGCTGAACCCGGACCCGATGCCGAGTTCGTTCGACTTCTCCGACTGTCCGGCGCTGCAGGACGGGTACCAGGCGGCGGGTTCGACGTGCATCAGCGTCGTGATCACCAGCGGAACGTTCTCCGTCGGCAACTTCGACCAGCAGGTCACCTCGCCGATCCGGATGACGTTCGCGAGCCAGTTCAACAAGACGACGCGCAAGATCACGCCGGTGTTCGGGAAGCTCCGCGCCGACAAGATGCTCATCCAGTCCGGGCTGATCTTCAAGTACGGCCTGACTTCGGTGCAGGCGCAGCCGGAGTACGCCGGGGTGTTCGACCAGCCGACGAGCACGGACTTCAAAATCAAGATCGGTCTCAAGATCAAGCTGATCAACCCGGTTCTCGGGAACAACTGCTACCTCGGCAGCAACAGCAACCCGATCACGCTGAACCTCAGCACGGGCACGACGAACCCGCCGGCCCCGAACACGCCGATCTCGGGTGAGGCCGCGACGGTCGTGCTGTCGCAGCCGCCGCTGGCGGTCCGCTCCGCCAAGCACGTCGACAACGCGTTCTCCGTGCCGGGCGCGAACGGCTGCCTGTTCGGCCTCGGAGTGGCCGACTGGATCGTGAACGAGATCGCCGGCACGCCGGCGGCCGCGGGCAAGAACACGATGATCTACAACGAGTACATCGCCTCGAAGCCCTACACCGCCCTGGGGTCCTGACCCCTCGATGACAGGCCGTGCCCGCGCGCATCCACCCGCCCGTGGGCACGGCCGATCACGAACCGCTCCTCGTCCGGCCACCCCCGCTGCAGGCTTTCACCGGAGGAAACGGACCCCCGAGGGGGCCCGTCGTGAAACCGCATCACGGATCGAAGGAAACCGTTTCAGGCTCCTGTATCGCACTCCGAAAGGATCGACCGTGAAACTCAGCAAGAATTCCCGGCTGCTGTCCCGCGTGATCCTGCCGTTGGCCGGGGGAGGCGCCGCGCTGGCCGTTGCCGCGAGCGGCGCCCAGGCCGCACCGGTGGCGCCGGCGTTGAACCCGGATCCGATGCCGAGCTCGTTCGACTTCTCGGATTGCCCGGCGCTGCAGGACGGGTACCAGGCCGCGGGTTCGACGTGTGTGTCGGTCGTGGTGACGAGTGGAACATTCAAGCTCGGCAACTTCGACCAGGCTTTCACCTCGCCGATCCGCATGACGTTCGCGAGCCAGTTCAACAAGACGACGCGCAAGATCACGCCCGTGTTCGGGAAGCTCCGCGCCGACAAGATGCCCGTCATTCCCGGCCTGTTCGGCGACACCGGGCTGACCGCGGTCTACGCGCAGCCGGAGTACGCCGGGGTGTTCGACCAGCCGACGAGTACCGACTTTAAGATCAAGATCGGTCTCAAGATCAAACTTGTCAATCCGGTTCTCGGGGAAAACTGCTATCTCGGCAGCGACAGCGATCCGATCACGTTGAACCTGAGCACCGGGACGACGAATCCGCCGCCGCCGAACACGCCGATCTCGGGTGAGGCCGCGACGGTCGTCCTGTCCCAGCCGCCGCTGGCGGTCCGCTCGGCCAAGCACGTCGACAACGCCTTCGCCGTGCCCGGCGCCCACGGATGCCTCTTCGGTCTCGGCCTGGCCGACTGGCTCGTGAACCAGATCGGCGGAACGCCCGCCGCTGCCGGCAACAACGCGATGGTCTACAACGAGTACATCGCGTCGAAGCCGTACACCGCGCTGGGGTCCTGACCCCTCGATGACGGGCCGTGCCCGCGGGCGTCCACCTGCCTGCGGGCACGGCCGACCGAAAGCACCACTCCGTACGATCGACATTTCATCGACCGGAGGCTGGAATGCAGTTCCCGAAGATCGTTCGCCGCAATGCGTGGAAGACCCTGCCGGTCGCCGTCTCCGCAGCGGCCCTGACGCTGTCAGCGGGTACGGCGAATGCGGTGCCCGCCCATTCGGACCCGATGCCGACGTCCTTCGACTTCTCCGATTGCCCCGCCCTCCCGGCCGGAACACTCAACGGGTTGTGCATCAACCTCGTGGTCACGAGCGGATCGGTGCAGGTCGGAAACGTCGATTACTCGATCTCGTCACCGGTCGCGTTCACCTGGAACAATTATTACGATCGCATACTGCGCAAGCAGGTGTACTCGTTCGGCGGTATCGACGCCGCCGACGTCCAACTGCCCTCCAGTGTTTTCGGAGGGTCGGTCACGGGTCCGGTCTACGCGCGCCTCGAATATGCGGGCGGGATCGGCATGCCGAACGGCGGAAGCGGCTCGGTGGACATCGGGTTGAAGGTCAAGCTGATCAACCCGGCGTTGGGCGACGACTGCTATATCGGTAGCGACGGCTCGCCCATCTCGCTGCACATGACGACCGGAACGACGAACCCGCCGCCGCCGAACACCCCGATCAGCGGCTCGCTCCCCGTCTCCGTCACGTCGCCCGACCCGTCCTACGGCGTCTACTCGATTACCGAGGTCGACAACGCGTTCGCCGTGGACGGCGCTTCCGGATGTGGAACGGGCGGTGCGCTCGACACGGCCGTGAACCAGGCGGTCGGACTGCCCAGCGCCGCCGGTCGGAACACCGTGATCGCCAACGGTTACGCGGCCCATATCTCGTACAGCGCTCTCGGCTCCTGACGGCTGACCTGACTACGGATCGTGTGGAGGCCGACCGGCCTCCTGTCTCCCCCTGGAAAGGACCGAACCGTGAAGTCAAGAAGAAAATCCCGCCTGCTCTCGCGCGTGGCGCTGCCCTTCGCCGGCGCTGGCGCCGCCCTGGCCGTGGCCGCGAGCGGCGCCCAGGCGGCGCCCGCTCTGCCCATGACGAACCCGGACCCGATGCCGAGCTCCTTCGACTTCTCCGACTGCCCCGCCCTGCTTCCCGGGTACCAGGCGGCCGGTTCGACGTGCGTCACGGTCGTCGTCACGAGCGGAACCTTCCAGGTCGGCAACTTCAACCAGTCGATCACGTCGCCGATCCGGATGACGTTCGGCAGCCAGTTCAACGTCACGACCCGCAAGATCACCCCCGTGTTCGGGGCGATGCACGCCGACAAGATGCTCGTCCAGCCCGGGCTCTTCGGCGACCCGGTCGTTACCGCGGTCTACGCGCAGCCGGAGTTCGCGGGCGTGTTCGACCAGCCGACGAGCACGGACTTCAAGATCAAGCTCGGGCTCAAGATCAAGCTGATCAACCCGGTGCTCGGCAACAACTGCTACATCGCGAGCAACAGCGACCCGATCACGCTCAACCTGAGCACCGGGACGACCAGCCCGCCCCCGCCGAACACCCCGATCACGGGCCAGGCCGCCGAGATCGTCCTGTCGCAGCCGCCGCTCGCCGTCCGGTCCGCGCAGCACGTCGACAACGCCTTCGGCGTCGGCGGGGCCAACGGCTGCGCGTTCGGCGCCGGCGTCACCGACTGGTTCGTGAACCAGGTCGCGGGGACGCCGTCCGCCGCGGGCAAGAACACGATGATCTTCAACGAGTACATCGCGTCGAAGCCGTACACGGCGCTCGGCTCCTGACGCGACGAAGCCGCGCCAGATCGGCGCGGTGACCCCGGACCGGGCCGTGCCCGCTCAGCCACCCCGGCGGGCACGGCCCCACCGCGGCGACCGCGCCGCGGCGGTGACCCGACCGGGCGGCGCGGCCGTCCCGTGCTTCACGATCGAGGAGGAACGGTGGTCGAACGTCTCTTCACCGTCTGCGCGGCGGCGCTCGCGGTCGTCGGCGCGTCGGCGTCCGTCGCGGTGGCCGCGCCCGCGCGACCTGCCAACACGGTGTTCTTTGCCAGTACGGGCCCGTTCGTCCTGTACGACACGTCTACGGGGATCGCCCTCGCCTGCGACACGGTCGACCTCGCGGGAAGCGATTCCCCGACGCCGCCCCCTCTCATGATCACCTCCGCGACGTTCAGTGACTCGTCAGTACCCGTTGGTTGCCTTGCTCCGGGAAGTGTCATGACCATCACCAACATCTCGTCCTGGGCGTTCAACGTGACGAGCACGGTCGGCGGCGTCGCTCAGGGGGAGTTCGCCGGTTTCGACGTTCACGTCCATGACTCCGCGGGCTGCAGTTTCGACCTTGAGGGTTCCCCGGCCGCGTCGTACGACGGCGCCGCGATGACGCTGGACATCAGCGGGAGCGGTCTGGCGGCGACGAACGTCTCGTCGAGCTGCGATCCGACGATGGTCGCAAACGGCGACCCGTTTCTCGTCGACAGCAGTTTTCAGGGCTGACACGCCCGTGACGGTTCTGCCATCACGGCCCTGGGGGGTGGGGGGACCGCCAGGGCACAATTTTTTCAGGAGGCGGGGCGGGTTGTGAGGTCGGTGGTGGAGATCGTGTGGAGGACGTCGAAGGTTTGTTGTTCGTCCTGTTCGTCGCCGTAGTCGCTTAGTTTGACGATCACCGTGTTGGTGGCCGGGTCCGTGTAGACGTACTGGCCGTAGACGCCCAGGGCCGAGTGGGCGCCGTGGCCGGGGTGCCACCATTGGGCCGAGTACTGCCATTCGGAGACGCGGTGCGGGGCTGGTGTCGAGATTCGTTTGATCCAGGCTGCGGGGACGATCTGATGGTCGGCCGCGCGGCCGTTGTCGAGGACCAGGCGGCCGATCTTCGCGAAGTCGCGCGCTGTTGCGTTGACGCAGCAGAACGCCTTCTCGATTCCGCCGTCGTGGTCGAGGTTCCAGGTCGCGTCGTCCTGGGCGCCGATCGGTCCCCACAGCCGTTCGCCCAGCAGCTCTGAGAGGGGTTTTCCCTCGACCTTCGCGAGGATCATGCCGAGGATCTGCGTGTTGACGCTGCGGTATTCGCCCTTCGAGCCGGGCGTGAACTCCAGGCCGTTGTGGTCGCGGACGAAACCCGGCAGGTCCTGCGTCAGGTACATGCGGGCCGTGCCGGTGAACGGCCAGTACTCGCGGTAGTTCTCGGGGACGTCGATGCCGCTCGCCATGTCGAGCAGGTCCCGGACGCGGACGGCCG
The DNA here is from genome assembly GCF_000381885.1 of Actinomadura atramentaria DSM 43919. Classification (GTDB taxonomy): domain Bacteria; phylum Actinomycetota; class Actinomycetes; order Streptosporangiales; family Streptosporangiaceae; genus Spirillospora; species Spirillospora atramentaria. The sequence goes on from NZ_KB907209.1 coordinate 314,906, forward strand.
GATTCACGTGCTCCGCTGGAATCAGGTCCGCGACGCGGTCGTCCTCGCGCAGTCTCCCTTCGCCGATCGCCTGCCCGACCAGCAGAGAGACGATCGACTTCGCCACCGACCAGGACGCCATGCGGTCCGTCGGCCGCACGCCGTCCGCGTACCACTCGTGGACGAGCGCGCCGTCGCGGACGACCAGGAACGCGCGCGACTTCGTCGTCTCCAGGAACTGCGCGACCGTGATCTGGCGGCCCTTCCACGGCACCGTCGCCGGGAGCGTTCCAGGACGTTCCGCGAACGGCAGCGGATGCGCCGACGCGGGCACGCGCCGCGCCGGATACAGCCCGCCGACCTGCGACGTCGGCGTCGTCAGCAGCCGGTACAGCGTGTGCGGCGGCGGCACCGCCAGCAGCGACGTCCCCGCGTACGAGCCGCCGACGACCACCGCCACGGCGGCCGCCGAAGCGATCGCGATCCGACGCCACCTCATGACCGTCCCTCCGCCCTCGCGCTCACGGCCAGCCAAAGGCCCTCAAGCAACGTGTCCAAAACCGTGTCGTCGGTGACCTCCGCGAGCCGCCGGGCGCGCGCGGTGATCTCGGGGAATTCCGCCGGGTTCAGTGCGGCGTACTCCGCGAGCCACGCGCGCTCATCGCCCGACCGGACGTCCGGCGGCAGCACCGCGTACTGCGCGCGGTTGCCCGCGTACGCCAGGACGGTGTCCGCGAGCATCCGGTAGTAGCGGACGACGTCCGCCTCGGCCAGGCCGACCTCGGCGAGCGCCGCCAGCATCGCCTCGACGATCCGGAACTCGCCGGGACCGCGCGTCGTCCGCGACGCGACGGCCGCGCCGACGTACGGGTGCGCGACGTAGACCCGCACGACCTCGCGGGCCAGTGCGGACAGCCGCTCGCGCGGGCCGAACCCCGCCGGGACGCGGTCGGCCGCGCGGTCGGCCGCCATGCCGAGCAGCCGGTCCCCGACGGCGAGCAGCAGCGCGTCCTTGTCGGGGAAGTGCCGCCAGACCGCCGAGCGGTCCACGCCCAGCTCCGCGCCGAGCGCGCGGCCGGTGAGGCCGTCCGGCTCGCCGCGCGCGGCGATGGCCACGGCGGCGTCCACGATGCGCTCGCGCGTCAACCGCTCCTTCATGTCATCAATGGTGTCACCAGTGGTGACTTGATGTCCAGGGGTGGAACGTGTCGACGAAAGGGCCGTGGTGCCTACGCGCGGGCCGCCGCCCGGCGGACGGGCCGCCAGGTGGCGACGAGCGCGGCGGCCAGCAGCAGTTCGGCGACGTCCCCGCCGTAGTACATGATCTCCGCGCCGCCGCGCACCTGGTCGACGGGCGCGTGGACGTCCACGAACACCCCGCCGTACATGAGCTGGGCGACCACGCCGTGCGCGGCGACGGCCACGCCGACGACGACCAGCCGCGCCGGGACGCCGGGCCGCGCGGGCGCGGGGTCCGGCCCGGCGACGACCCACGCGAACAGGCAGCCCGACAGCACGAAGTGGACGTGCAGCAGCAAGTGCAGCGCGGGGCGCTCCGCCGTCGCGTTGTAGAGCGGCGTGAAGTACACGACGGCGAGTGACCCGGTGCTGAGCAGCAGCGCGACCGGCGGGTTGGCGAACGCCCGCGCCGGACGGGAGCGCAGCACCGCGACGAGCCGCCGCGCGCGGGCGGGCGGCAGGGCGCGCAGCGCGAGCGTGACGGGCGCGCCGAGCACGAGCGCGAGCGGCGCGTACATGCCGAGGAGCAGGTGCTGGAGCATGTGCGCGCGGAAGTCGTGGTGCGCGTCCGGGACGGCGGCCGCCAGGACGAGCAGCGCGCAGCCGGTGAGGAACGCGGCCGTGCGCGGCGTGCTCCACGGCCGCGCCGGGTCGCGGCGGCGGACGCGGACGGCGGCCGCCAGATAGGCGGCGGCGAGCACGAGCACCGCCGCGCCGGGCGCCAGCGCGTCCAGCGGGCCGGCGGCGTGGTGCGTCACGTCGCGTCCTCGGCGGCCCGGCCGCCGCGCTGGACCAGGTGACCGAGGCCGACGAGCAGCGCGCCGACGACCAGGAACCCGATGTCCCACCACATCTGGTGCGGGCCGGACCGAACATGGTGGATGCCCAGGATTTCGTGGTCGATGACGCCCTCGACCAGGTTGAACAGCCCCCACCCGACGAGCACCCAGCCCCACAGCACCCGCGACCCCCACACCCGCCGCCGGTCGTGCGTGACGCGCGCGTACAGGACGGCCAGCCCGCCCAGCACCGCCAGCCAGCACACGACGTGGAACAGCCCGTCCCACACCGTGTTCATCTCCAGCCCCGACACCGTGTGCGGGTTGTAGTACTTCACGCCGATGCGGTCGGTGTTGGTGCTGCTGAGCATGTGGTGCCACTGCAGGAGCTGGTGCAGCAGGATGCCGTCGACGAACCCGCCGAGCCCGACCCCCAGCAGGACGCCCGGCAGCCGGATGTCGCGGCGCGGCACGCGGACGCGGTCCACAGCGGCCATGCCGCCTCCCTCCGAAATGATCTTGAAGGCAGGCGTGCCCGCGTTTCCGCGTCCCAACCCTCAGCGGCGCGGGCCGCCGGAGTAGCCGATCTCGCGCGTCGGCGTGAAGGAGCCGACCGAGAGCCTGCGGACGAACCGGCCCCCGCGCGGCACGGCCTCGGCGCTCACCTCGAACGTGAACTGGCGGCCCGCCGGCAGGCGGCGGCCGTCGATCGTCACGGCGCGCAGGACGACGTACACCGCGCCCCACGGGCACGCGTAGTGCGCGCCGAGGTAGGTGCCGTTCCCGCGCGCGTAGTCGATCAGCCCGGCCTCGAATGCCGCGTCGATCTCGGCCTGGACGCGGAGTGTGCGGCGCGGATCGGGATCGTGTTTCCACAGTTCCTCGACGGCCCGCCGCGCGCGGAGATCGTTCCGCCAGTGCTGGCGTTCGCGCGGCGACGTCAGGCACCACTGGTCGAACGCGGACGAGTCCAGGGCGGGCAGGTCCAGGACCGGCGACATGCCGAGGCCCTCGTTGGCGTACGCGGCGATGAGCGCGGGCATCGCGACGAGCTGGCCCAGGTGGTAGTAGGTCTCCAGCGCGCGTTGCAGGCGGGTTTCGACGGCCTCGTGCAAGGCGGGTTCGGCGTCCGCTTCCAGGAGTCCCTCGGCCCATTCCGGCAGGTCGTCGGGGAGCGCGGCGACGTCCCGGACGTCGAGGGCGGGATTGCCCGCCGCCTGCCGCGCCCGCGACGTCCACTCCTCGACACGGTCGAAACACGCGATGACCTGCGCGTGGGTGACGGCCGGGACGTACCCGGCCGTGCGCGGGTCGGCGGTGTAGTCGGCGTCCAGGAGGTGTTCGCCGATGGATTGCAGGACGAAGGCGTTCCACGCGCACAGGAGTTGGCTCGCGGTGCCGGGCGGGAGGGTCCACAGGTCGGCGTTCTCGGCGGCGAGGCGGCGGCGGAGTTCTTCGGCGGCGTGGATTTCGCCGTAGGCGACGCCGCCCGCCCGGCGGAAGGATTCGAGGGTGTCCGCGCGGACCTCGCCTTTCAACCGGGACGCGACCCGCGTCAGGAAGGAAGGCTCGTCCGCTTTGCCGGGCATGGGGGTCTCCTCGGGGTCAGAAGGCGGACCGGACGGTGAGCAGGCCGCCCAGCCTGTCGCCTCGCGTGAAGGGGCCGGTCGAGATCGCGCGTTCGAAGCGGCCGGAGTCGGGGCGCACGCCGACGCGGAAGACGAACGTCCGGTCCGGGCGCAGGTCGCGGCCGTAGATCCGCAGCGCGCGCCGCGCCGCGTACACCGCGCCCCACGGGCAATCGGCGTGGCCGCCGATGAGTTCGCCGTCGTCCGTCGCGGCGTGGTCGACGGCTCCCGCCTCCCAGGCGGTGTCGATCAGCGCCTGGACGCGCAGGGTCGTCCGGACGCCGGGGTGGCGCGCCCACAGCCGTTCGATCTCGTAGTTCCGCGACGGGTCGTCGAGCAGCGCCGGGAGGAGGTGGGGCGACGTCAGGCACCAGGGATCGGATTCGGCGTCGAGCAGGGGCGCGGCCCGGAGCAGCGCGGCGTCGTCGTCGGCGCGGGGGAACGTCGCGGGTTCCGTGAGGCGCGACCGGTCGGGGCCGGGCTCGAAGCGGCCGACGACGAGTTCCAGGCGCGGGCCGACGCCCGGCGCGTCGGCGAACCGCAGGGCGAACCGGCGGCCGCGGCGCAGGCGTCGGCCGCCGATCACGGCGGGCCGCGCGACCGTGTAGACGGGCGTCCACGGACACTCGTCGTACGCGCCGAACGGTCGTCCCGCGGCGTCGTCGGTGTACTCGACCGCGCCCGCGCACAGCGCCGCGTCGACGTCGGCCTGCACGGCGAGCGCCGCCTTCCGGGCGTGCCGCCACATCTCGCGGACGGCCTCGCACGCGGCGGGGTCGGCGCGGAGCCGCGCGACCTCGTCCGACGCGGTGAGGTGCCACGGATCGGCGGTCGGCGACACGGCTGAACGGGCTTCCGGCGCGGCGGCCTGGCGCACCGGAGCACCGGCGGACGGCGAAAGGAGCCGCCGCGCGGTGGGCCCGCGCGCCGGGCCACCAGTGGGCGGCGGGTAGATGTGCGGTGCGGCGGGGTCGGGGCGCGGCCCGGGCGCGCGGGGCGGTGCCGCGGGTTCGCGGTGCGGGGTGGACGGCAACGACGCTCGCGGCGCGGTGGGCGCAGGCGGTGCGGCGGTGGGGGGCCGCATGCCGAGGTCGTCGTTGCGGTAGGCGGCGATGAGCGCGGGCATCGCGACGAGCTGACCCAGGTGGTAGTAGGTCTCCAGCGCTCGCTGGAGGCGGGCTTCGACGGCTTCGTGTAGGCCCGGGTCGGGGTCGGCTTCGAGGAGCCCTTCCGCGTAGTCGGCGGCGGTTGAGGCGTCGGCGGCGAGCTGGCGGAGCAGGCCGAGGTCGGACTCGTGCCCGGTTCCCGCCGTCTGGAGGAAGACGCCGAGGGCGACTTCGGCGTGGCCTCGGACGGCGCGGGCGGCGGCGAGCATGCCGTGCAGGTGGGGGAGCGGGCACGGCGAGGCTTCGGCCCAGGCGGGCAGGTCGTCCGGGAGCGCGGCGAGGTCGCGAACGTCGAAGGCGCGGTTGCCCGCCGCCTGGCGTGCCCGTGACGTCCACGTCTCGACACGGTCGAAACACGCGGCGACCTGTGCGTGAGTCACGGCGGGGACATACCCGGCCGTCCGGGGTTCGGCGGCGTAGTCGGCGTCCAGAAGGTGTTCGCCGACGGACTGCAGGACGAAGGCGTTCCACGCGCAGAGCAGTTGGCTCGCGACGCCGGGCGGCAGCCTCCACAGGTCGGCGTCCGCGGTTGACAGCTCGCGGCGCAGTTCCTCGGCCGCGTGGATCTCGCCGTACGCGACGCCGCCCGCGCGGCGGAAGGACTCCAGGGTGTCGGCGCGGATCTCGCCGCGTAGGCGGGACGCCATTCGGACCAGCAGCGGGGGATCGTCCGCCATACCCTCTCCTCTCGCCGCCGCGCATTAGGGAGATCATCGCCTATCGGGGGCGAATCGGGCGGGTAGTCAGGGGGTGGCGAGGCCGGTTTCGTAGGCCGCGATGACGAGTTGGACGCGGTCGCGGGCGGCGAGTTTCGCCAGGAGGCGGGCGACGTGCGCCTTCGCCGTCGCGGCGCTGATCGTCAGCTCGGCGGCGATCTCCGCGTTGGACATTCCGCGGCCGACGAGGGCAAGGACCTCCCGCTCGCGCGCGGTGACGCCGTCGAGGGAGAGCCGGGCGGGCGGCGGAGCCGCGGGGCGGGCCGCGAAGTCCGCGATCAGGCGGCGCGTCACGCCCGGCGCGAGCAGCGCGTCCCCGGCCGCGACGACGCGGATCGCGCCCAGGATCTCCTCCAGCGCCATGTCCTTGACGAGGAAGCCGCTCGCGCCCGCGCGCAGCGAGGCGTACACGTACTCGTCGTCGTCGAACGTCGTCAGCATCAGCACGCGCGGCCCGGCGCGGCCCGCGACGCGGCGGGCGGCCTCGATGCCGTCCATGTCCGGCATCCGGATGTCCATGACGACGACGTCGGGCGCGGTCTCGGCCGCGAGCCGCACCGCCTCCCGGCCCGTCCCGGCCTCCCCGACGACGGCGAGGTCCGGGGTGTCGGCGATGAGGACGCGCAGGCCCGCGCGGATCAGCGGCTGGTCGTCGGCCAGCAGGACGCGGACGGTCACGCCGCCGCCTCCGGGAGCGGCAGCCGCGCCGCGACCCGGAACCCGCCGCCGGGACGCGGCCCCGCCGCGAGCGTCCCGCCGAGCAGCCCGGCGCGCTCGCGCATCCCGGTGAGGCCGTAGCCGCCGGGGCCGCCGCGGGCCGCGCCGCGCCCGTCGTCCTCGACCTCCACCGACAGCGCCGCCGGGCCGTACGAGACCGTCACCCGGCAGCTCGCGACGCCCGCGTGCCGGACGACGTTGGTGACGGCCTCCTGCACGATCCGGTACGCCGACACGTCCAGGTCCGGCGGCAGCGGACGCCGCTCGCCGCGCCACCGCAGGTCCACCCGGACGCCCGCGTCCGCCGTCGCCGCCGCGAGCCGCGCCAGGTCCGCGACGCCCGGTGCGGGGTCGAGCGGCGCGGGGTCGAGCGGCGCGGGGTCGAGCGGCGCGGGCTCGGTGCGGCGCAGCGCGCCGAGCATCCGGCGCAGCCCGGCCAGCGTCTCCCGGCTGGTGTCCTCGATCGCGTTCAGCGCGCGCCGCGCCTCGGCGGGCTGCGTCTCGATGACGCGGCCGCCGACGCCCGCCTGGATCGCGATGATCCCGATGCTGTGCGCGACCATGTCGTGCAGTTCGCGGGCGATGCGCAGCCGCTCGGCGTCCACGGCCCGCTCGGTCGCCCGCGCGCGCAGCTCGCGCTCGTGCGCGCGGCGGTCGTGGACGGAGCGGCCCGCCGTCCACGCCGCGCCGAGCAGGACGACGACGAGCAGCGCGTGCGTGGCCAGGTCGGGGCCGGTCGGGAACGCCGCCGCCGAGAGCAGTTGCGTGACGAGCGTCAGCAGGGCGGCGACCGCCGCGGTCCAGCGCCGCCGCGTCGCCGCGATGTAGGCGACGGCGGCGTCGGCCACCACGATCTGCAGGCCCGCGACGTACGTCTGCCGGTGCGCGAGCGCGGCCGCGACCCACGCCAGCAGCAGCACCGCGAGGGCGGGCAGCGGTGCGCGGCGCAGCAGGGACGCGGTGACGAGCGTGAGCACGACCGAGGCCAGGACTTCGTAGCTCTGGAACCCGTGGCTGCCGTGGAACATCGTCAGATACAGGACGAACGGGTACAGCGCGGCGCCGCCCCAGGCGAGCGCCGTGCCCGCGACTCGGCGCGCTGACGAGGTCGACATACGTTGATCGTAACGATCCGTCGCCGTTCCTCCCATTGGCCGCGAGGCGTACGCCCCACGGCCACCCGCGTTCAGGGAAATGCCGCCGCCGGCCCGATGCGCTCGGCCCGGCGCGGTCGGGACCGTGGGAATCCCCGATCCGAGGAATGGTTCCCGTGGCCCGTTGGGCGTATGCCGTCCTGGCCGTCGAAATCACGGCGGTCGTCGTTTTCTCGCTGTTCTACGACTCGCTCGACTTCCACATCTATTGGGAGGGCGGCCGGGTCGTGACGCAGGGGACGCGGCTGTACCGGGAACGGCTCGTCGGGCTCTGGTACACCAACACGCCGTTCCTCGGGGCGGCGTTCGTCCCGCTGGCGGCGCTGCCGCTGACATTGGCGCGGCCGATCTGGCAGGTCGGAGCGGTCGCCGCGTTCGCGTGGGCGTGCGCGTCGACGCTCCGGCTCGCGGGCCGCCGCGTCACGCGGACGAACCTCGCCGCCGCCGTCGCGGCCGGACTCCTGCTCGAACCCGTGTGGCACTCGTTCTTTCTCGGGCAGGTGAATATTCTCCTGATGGCGCTCGTCCTCGCGGATTTCCGGCGCGGGGCGGGAATCGGCATCGCGGCCGCCATCAAACTGACGCCCGCCATTTTCGTCGTGCTGCTCCTGGCCACCGGACGCATCCGGGCGGCCGTGACGGCGACGGCCGCGTTCCTGATCTGCACGGGGCTCGCATTCGCGGTCGCGCCCGACGCGTCCTGGCTCTACTGGCGGGACGTCTTCTACGACACCACGCGCGTCGGCATTCCCTACATCAGCAACCAGTCGCCGTACGGCGCGGCCGTCCGGATCATGCACGGGGACGTCGGCGCGTGGTTCGGCGCCGTCCCGCCGCTGCTCGGCGCGGCCGGGATCGCCGTCGCCGCCCGGTGGGCGCGGCGCGGCGACCGGCTCGCGGCGGTGGCGGTGACCGGCGTGACCGGGCTGCTCGTCTCGCCCGTCTCGTGGGCGCACCACTGGGTGTGGGTCGTGCCCGCGCTCGCCGTCCTGCTCCGCGACGGCGCGTACCGCCTGGCATTCGCCGGATATGCGCTGTTCGTTCTCGCCGTCCCGTGGTGGACGCCGCACGGCGGCGGGCCGTCCGAGTACGGGTTCCACGGAGTGCCGACGCTCGCCGCGAACGCCTATCTCGCCGCCGGGCCGCTGTTCGTCGGCTACATGGCCGCGCGACTGAGAAGCCCGCGCCCCGCCGGACGGCGGGATCGCGGGCGAGGGAACGGAGGGCGCGCTCAGGCGCGGGCGCACGCCGCCGGAGCGGGCGCGCACGAGGGGCACGGAGTCACCACGGGCGGGTTGACCACGGGCGCGTTCACCGCGGGCGCGCGGACGCGCCCGCGCGCGCCGGGCGTGATGACGACCCGCGCGCCGAGGCACGTCAGGCACAGCGGGCCGGTCGCGGAGGGGGGCCGCCACGCGGCGGCCGGGGTCTGGATCTCGATCGTGTCGGTCATGACAGGGTCGAGAATGCCACACACCGCCGACATCGTGGCCGAATAAACGAGATCGGTACGAAGCCGGTCCCCGCCGCCCCGCCCCGCCGGCAGCGGACGAGCGGCCCGGGCCGAACGACGCGTCCGCACCATTGCCCGGCGGGCGGCGAACCGGGAATCCCGGTTCTCCGGGCGATCTCCGGGCGCCGCGAATGGCCGCGTGCGGAAAAAGGCGGCCCCGATCCCGGGAATGCGGTGCGGCCCGGAGCGGGCCACGCCGGAGGTGATCGACCGCTGGGAGGTTTCGCCGGGCGCGGATCGGTGACGGACCGGGCCGGGGCACGGACCGGCCCGGCGCGCCCGCTCATTCCCCGGAGCGCTCGTGTCAATAGACAGCGGCCATAGGCGGTGGTTATGACCGAAACGGTGTTCCACGGGCAAAGCGGTCCGGGTGTATCTGTGGCCGGAGTCACACCGATCCCCGGCTGTTATGTATGTCACAGTCGAGGCGTCCTGGCGTAAGGTCGCTTCGCTGGTAGCGCACACGAGGCGTCACCGCCCCTCACGCGGTGCCGCCTCCGGGCCGCGGCGCGACGGCCGTGCGCGCGACCGCCCAGGAAACGGGGACCGTCAAGACCCGAGGCCCAGGAGGGCGATCAATGAGCACACTGGAGGCGCCGGACCGGTCGCGCGCCCGAATCAAGGCACGGACGCTCCGCAAGGACGACTGGCGCGTCTACCCCGTCACCACGCTCGTCATCTTCACGGCGTGGGTGGTCTACGCGACCATCCGCGCATTCTGGGGATCGGCCTTCTACGTCCCCCAGTACCATTACCTGACGCCGTTCTACTCGCCGTGCTTCAACGAGATCTGCAACAACGTCACGATGGGCGAGCACCACGGCAGCGCCGCGGAATTCGGCACCTTCCTCCCGGCCGGGACGCGCGGCTGGATTCCGTTCGCCGTCATCTCGCTGCCGTTCCTGCTGCTGTTCCGGCTGACGTGCTACTACTACCGCAAGGCGTACTACCGCTCCTACTGGGCGTCCCCGCCCGCGTGCGCGGTCTCCGAGCCCCACAAGAAGTACACCGGCGAGCGCCGGTTCCCCCTCATCGGCCAGAACCTGCACCGGTACTTCTGGCTGCTCGCCGTCCTCATCTCGCTCGTCAACACCTGGGACGCGATCCGCGCCTTCCACGGCGCGGACGGCGGGATCGGCATCGGCCTCGGCACGATCATCCTGGTCGCCAACGTCGTCCTGCTCTGGGCGTACACGCTGTCGTGCCACTCGTGCCGCCACATCGTCGGCGGCCGCCTCAAGCACTTCTCCAAGCACCCCGTCCGGTACTGGCTCTGGGAGCAGGTCTCCAAGATCAACCAGCGGCACGGGCAGTTCGCGCTGATCACGCTCGGCTCGCTCGTCGTCGCCGACCTGTACGTGGCGCTGGTCGCGAGCGGCGCCTTCTCCGACCCCCGGCTGTTCAACTAGAGGGAGCCACAGACTCATGACGGAGATCGAACGGCACCGGTACGACGTCGTGGTGATCGGCGCCGGGGGCGCCGGGCTGCGCGCCGCGATCGAGGCCCGGCTCCAGGGAAAGAAGACGGCGGTCATCTCCAAGTCGCTGTTCGGCAAGGCGCACACGGTGATGGCCGAGGGCGGCGCGGCGGCGTCGATGGGGAACGTCAATCCCAACGACAACTGGATGGTCCACTTCCGCGACACCATGCGCGGCGGGAAGTTCCTCAACAACTGGCGGATGGCCGAACTGCACGCCAAGGAGGCCCCCGACCGCGTCTGGGAGCTGGAGCACTGGGGCGCGCTGTTCGACCGCACCAAGGACGGCAAGATCAGCCAGCGGAACTTCGGCGGCCACGAGTACCCGCGCCTCGCCCACGTCGGCGACCGCACCGGCCTGGAGCTGATCCGCACCACCCAGCAGAAGATCGTCGCCCTCCAGCAGGAGGACCACCGCGAGCACGGCGACTACGAGGCCCGGCTCAAGGTCTGGGCGGAGACGACCGTCACCCGGCTGCTCCTGGACGGCGACCGGATCGCGGGCGTCTTCGCCTACGTCCGCGAGACCGGGAAGTTCGTGGTGTTCGAGGCGCCCGCCGTCATCCTCGCCACCGGCGGCATCGGCAAGACGTTCAAGGTCACGTCCAACTCCTGGGAGTACACCGGCGACGGGCACGCGCTCGCCCTGCTCGCGGGCGCGACGCTGCTGAACATGGAGTTCGTCCAGTTCCACCCGACCGGCATGGTCTGGCCGCCCTCGGTGAAGGGCATCCTCGTCACCGAGTCGGTGCGCGGCGACCGCGGCATCCTCAAGAACTCCGAGGACAAGCGGTTCATGTTCGAGTACATCCCCGAGGTCTTCAAGAACCAGTACGCGACCACCGAGGAGGAGGCCGACCGCTGGTACGACGACCCCGACAACAACCGCCGCCCGCCCGAGCTGCTGCCCCGCGACGAGGTCGCCCGCGCCATCAACGCCGAGGTCAAGGCCGGACGCGGGTCGCCGCACGGCGGCGTGTTCCTCACCGTCGTCGGCCGGATGCCCGGCGGCGCGGAGGAGATCCGGCGGCGGCTGCCCGCGATGCACCATCAGTTCAAGGAACTGGCGGACGTCGACATCACCGCCGAGCCGATGGAGGTCGGCCCGACCTGCCACTACGTCATGGGCGGCGTCGAGGTCGACCCGGACACCGGCGCGGCGCTCGTCCCCGGCCTGTTCGCGGCGGGGGAGTGCTCCGGCGGGATGCACGGGTCCAACCGGCTCGGCGGGAACTCCCTGACGGACCTGCTGGTGTTCGGCCGCCGCTGCGGGATCGGCGCGGCCGAGTACCTCGACAACCTCGACGAGCGGCCCGCCGTCGCGCAGGACGAGGTCGACAAGGCCGTCGCCGAGGCGCTCGCGCCGCTGGACCGGACGGGCGGCGAGAGCCCGTACGCCGTCCACTCCGAGCTGCAGCAGACGATGAACGACCTCGTCGGCATCATCCGCAAGGAGAGCGAGCTGCGGCAGGCGCTCGAAGCGCTCGACAAGCTGCGCGAACGCGTCCGCAACGTGTCCGTCGAACCGGTCGCGGTGGGCGACGGCGGACGCGGCTACCACCCGGCCTGGCACCTCGCGCTCGACCTGCGCAACATGCTCCTCGTCGCGGAGGCCATCGCCAAGTCCGCGCTGGAGCGCGAGGAGAGCCGGGGCGGGCACACCCGCGACGACCATCCACAGATGTCGGCCGAGTGGCGCAAGGTGAACCTGGTGTGCCGACTCGTCGGCGACCCCGACGACCCGCGCGTCGAGCTGAGACGGCAGCCGATGGAGCCCATGCACCCCGACCTCCTCCGGCTGTTCGAGAGTTCCGAGCTGAAGAAGTACCTCACCGCCGAGGAACTGCCGGAGGAGGTCCAGTGAGCTACGACGCGAAGTTCCGGGTGTGGCGCGGCGACGACGGGGACGGCGAGCTGCGCGACTACACCGTCGAGGTGAACGAGGGCGAGGTCGTCCTCGACATCATCCACCGGCTGCAGGCGACCCAGGCCCCCGACCTGGCCGTCCGGTGGAACTGCAAGGCGGGCAAGTGCGGGTCGTGCTCGGCGGAGATCAACGGGATGCCGCGGCTGATGTGCATGACGCGGATGTCCACGTTCACCGAGGACGAGACGATCACCGTCACGCCCGTGCGGACGTTCCCGGTGATCCGCGACCTCGTCACCGACGTGTCGTTCAACTACGAGAAGGCCCGGGAGATCCCCGCGTTCGACCCGGGCGACGTCGCGCCCGGCGACATCCGCATGAAGCAGGTGGACGTCCAGCGCTCGCAGGAGTTCCGCAAGTGCATCGAGTGCTTCCTGTGCAACAACGTGTGCCACGTCATCCGCGACCATGACGAGAACAAGCCGAAGTTCTCCGGGCCGCGGTTCCTGATGCGGATCGCGGAATTGGAGATGAACCCGGCGGACGTCCTGGACCGGCGCGAGATCGCGCAGGACGATGCGGGGCTCGGGTTCTGCAACATCACCAAGTGCTGCACAGAGGTCTGTCCGGAGCACATCAAGATCACCGACAACGCGCTGATCCCGATGAAGGAGCGCGTCGCGGGCCGCAAGTACGACCCGGTGGTCTGGCTCGGCAGCAAGCTCGGCATCGTCCGGAAACCGCACGACACGCCGCCCGCGTGAGCGGGACCGGGGCCGCGGCCTGACGGTCGCGGCCCCGGTCGAGCGTGGAGGGGTCCAGGAGGACGAGAGCCTCGGGATTCTGCAAGATAACGCCGTAACAGGCTCCCCCGCCGACGACCGGTGCTGGCACCGGGTCCCGACGAGCGCGGCGCGTTCCGGGGCGGGCGGCCGTGCCCCCGCGACACCGCCGCCCACCGCCGCCGCTCCCCGCGAACGCCCACCGTCGCGCGGATTGGACCGTGTGAACAGGGAGAAGTTCACACAACGCGTGATGTTTTCGTGATTGCCCGCCGTGCGCGGCGCGGGCCCGCGGCCCTTAGCGTGGTGCCATGCCCCCCTACGAGAAGGGATCGTTCCTCGCCGAACTGTCCCCGGACGACCGCGCCGACCTGGAGCGGATCGGCCACCCGCGCACGTTCCGGCGCGGCGAGACGATCTTCCGCGAGGGGGAGCTGTCCACCTGGGTCGCGGTCCTCACCGCCGGCCGGGTGAAGGCGTACTCCGACCGGGAGCAGGGCGGCGAGGCGCTGCTCGCCGTGCGCGGGCCCGGCGCGCTGCTCGGCGAACTCGCCGCCATCGACGGGGAGCCCCGGTCCGCGACCGTCGCGGCACTGGAGTCGGTGCGGCTGCTGACGTTCACCGGCGACCAGTTCATGGAGTTCCTGCGCACCCACGGCGCGGCGTCCGTGCTCATCATGCGGACGCTGTCCGAGCGGTTCCGCGACGCCGACCGCAAACGCGTCGAATTCGGCATGTTCGACGCCACCGGGCGGGTCGCGCAGCGGCTCGTCGAACTCGCGGAACGCTTCGGCGTCCCCGACGGCGAGCCCGGCGGCCGGGGCGTCCGCATCACCCTCAACCTCTCCCAGGAGGAACTCGCGGGCTGGGTCGGCGCGTCCCGCGAAGCCGTCAGCAAAGCCCTCGGCACACTGCGGCGGCACGGGCTGATCGAGACGGGCCGCCGCCGCTTCGTCGTCCGAGACCTCGCAGCCCTACGCAAACACGCGCGTTAATTGCACTCCAGGCCAAGCCGCTCGCCTGGCGGCTCGCGGCTTACCTGGACTGCGTGCGAGTGCGGCATCGCTTCGCGATCTGCCGGGCGAAGCTCGCCTCCGGCGTCGCCCCGCCCGGCAGTTAACGCACTCGCGCTGTGGTCGAGGTCGTCAGGTCGCGCGTTCGCGTGTAGCCGCACGTGTCCGCTGGCTGGTCGGTCGTGGACTCCGGTCGGGGCCGTCGTCAATGCATTCGCGTCGTGTCGACGGGTCGCGTGCTGGGGTCGGTCAGTGGATTCCCTGGTCTTTTGCGAAGGACTTCGTGTCCTCGCCGAAGGCGTAGTTCTTGACGCGGATCACGGTGTTCAGCGTCGCGCTGTTGGCGCCGGAGGGGCTCGGGAGCTTCGTGAGGTTGTTGAGGACGCCCGTCAGCAGGCTGCAGTTCTTCGCGGCGGGGACCGCGAAGGTCTTGTCGCTGATCGTCGTCTTGATGACGAACTGGCCGTTCACGGTGGCGAGGCCGAGGTCGCCGAGGCCCGGCTTGAGGGCGATCGGCTCGGCGTCGCTCCCGATGTAGCAGTCGTTGCCGAACAGGAGGCTGTTCACCTTGATCTTGATCGGCAGCACGTCGGGGATGAGGAGCTTGCCGGGCGCGATGTCGCCGGCCTGCTCGACCTGCGCGGTGACGCCGGGCAGCGGCAGCGGCAGCGCCTCCGGGGGGACGTCCAGCGGGTCGCTCCTGAAGCCGCCGTCCGGCGTGCGGAGCTGGATCTTCCAGTCCTGGAGGCCCACGGCCACCGGAATGGTGATGGGCTTGGTGATCTGCTGCGTCAGGCCGCCGAGTTTCATCTCGCCGCCGGTGATGACGATGGCCAGGCAGTTCCACAGGAGGGAACTGGCGCCGGACGGCAGCTTCGGGCAGTTCGCGAAGTCGGCGGCGCTCGGCTGGTAGCCGGTGCCGGCGCTCGCGGCGGGGGCGGTCGCGGCGAGACCGGCGGTCAGCGCCAGCGCGCCGAGGCCGGCCGTGACGCGGGCGCGGCGGAACACACGCTTCATACGGGCTCCAAAGAGGGGTGGGCGGGTCGGCTCACCGTAATGACCGCCTCACCTGGTGATCTAGCGCACTTCATGAGAAAAGTTCAGGATGGTGGCGCACGCTTTCATCCGGGAGTGACAAGAAATGCGAGCGTCCGCTGGAACGTGACAGAACGTGGGGGCGAGGGCCGCGCCCGGTCACGTTTCGGGCGCGCCGTAACCTGGGTCGGGTGCAGTTGCAGCAGCTCGCCTACTTCGTGGCCGTCGCCGAGGTCCGGCACTTCACCCAGGCCGCCGAGCTGCTGCGCGTCGCCCAGCCCTCGCTGTCCAAGCAGATCCGCGCGCTGGAGACCGAGCTGGGCGCGTCGCTGTTCAGCCGCGCGCGCGGCAACATCACGCTGACGCCCGCCGGGGAGGCGCTGCTGCCGCTGGCCAAGCGCATCCTCGCCGACGTCGACACCGCGCGGCACGAGGTGCAGGAACTCGCCGGGCTGCGGCGCGGCCGGGTGCGGCTCGGCGCGACGCCGTCGCTGTGCGCGGGGCTGCTCGGGGACGTGCTGCGCCGCTTCCACGACGCGTACGCGGGCATCGAGATCCTGGTCGAGGAGGGCGGCTCGCGCGACCTCGTCCGGGAGCTGACGCGCGGCTCGCTGGACCTGGCGCTGGTGATCCTGCCGCTGCACGGCGACCCGCCGCTGGACACGACCCCGATCCTGCGGGAACGGCTCGTCGTCGCGTCGCCCGTGGCGGCCGACGAGCGGCCGGCGCCCGCGCCGCCGGGCGGGCGGATGCCGCCGCGCCGCCCGGCGACCGGCGTTCCCCGCCGTGCGACGCTGCGCATCGCGGACCTGCGCAACCGGCCGATGGTGATGTTCCGCTCCGGCTACGACCTGCGGGAGGCGACGATCAGCGCGTGCCGCGCGGAGGGCTTCGAGCCGCGCTTCGCGGTGGAGGGCGGCGAGATGGACGCCGTGCTGCGGTTCGTCGAGGCGGGCCTCGGCATCGCGGTCGTGCCGAGCATGGTGCTGGCGGGGCGGCCGATGCTGCGCGGCACGCCGCTCGTCCTGCGGGACGGGGAGGGCGGGCACCCGTCGCTGCTGCGGACGATCGCGCTCGCGCACCGCAAGGACGTCAGCCTGACGCATGCGGCGCGCGCGTTCCAGGACACGCTGATGACGTTCCTGGTGGAGGCGGCGCTGGCCGACAGCCTCCCGGCGGGCGTGGAGACGCTGCTGGAACGGTGAAGGCCGGGCGGCCCCGAAGGACCGCCCGGTCTGTCCGGTTGATACCGGATTGCTACTTCTTGGCCCCGCCCGCGGTGGCCTTGATGTAGTCGTGGTTCAGCCGTCCGATGACGTCCAGCGGAATGCCCTTCGGGCACGCCACCGTGCATTCCCCGGTGTTGGTGCAGCCGCCGAAGCCCTCGGAGTCGTGCGTCTCGAGCATCGACACGACCCGGTCCCAGCGCTCGGGCTGGCCCTGCGGCAGCAGGCCGAGGTGGGTGACCTTCGCGCCGAGGAACAGCGACGCCGACCCGTTCGGGCACGCCGCGACGCACGCGCCGCAGCCGATGCACTCCGCCGCCTCGAACGCGCGGTCCGCGTCCGGCTTGGGGACGGGCACCGAGTGCGCCTCCGGCGCGGCGCCGGTCGGCGCGGAGATGTAGCCGCCGGACTTGATGATCCGGTCGAACGCGCTGCGGTCCACCACGAGGTCCTTGACGACCGGGAACGCCTTCGCGCGCCACGGCTCGACGTCGATGACCTCGCCGTCCTTGAACTTGCGCATGTGGAGCTGGCACGTGGTCGTGTTGCGCTCGGGGCCGTGCGGCGTCCCGTTGATGACCAGCGAGCACATGCCGCAGATGCCCTCGCGGCAGTCGTGGTCGAACGCGACGGGCTCCTCGCCCCTGGCGATCAGCTCCTCGTTGAGGACGTCGAGCATCTCCAGGAACGACGCGTCCTCCGAGATCCCGTCGACGGGATACTCGACCATCCTGCCCTTGTCGTCCGGTCCGCTCTGCCGCCAGACGCGCAGTGTGAGCTTCATTTACTTGTACGACCTCTGCGTCGGGTGAACGTATTCGAATTCGAGGGCTTCCTTGTGGAGGATCGGCTTCTCGCCCTCCCCGGCCCACTCCCAGGCGGCGACGTAGGAGAAGTTCGCGTCGTCGCGCTTGGCCTCGCCCTCCTCGTCCTGGCTCTCGGCGCGGAAGTGGCCGCCGCAGGACTCGGTGCGGTGCAGGGCGTCGATCACCATGAGCTCGGCCAGCTCCAGGAAGTCCGCGACGCGGCCCGCCTTCTCGAGCTGCTGGTTCAGCTCCTCGCCCTTGCCCGTGACCTTGACGCGCTCCCAGAACTCCTTGCGGAGCGCGGGGATCAGCTCCAGCGCCTTCTTCAGGCCCTCCTCGGTGCGCTCCATGCCGCAGTACTCCCACATGATGTGGCCGAGTTCGCGGTGGAAGGAGTCCACGGAGCGGTCGCCGTCGATCGACAGGAACGTCTCGATCTGCGAGCGGACGCGCTGCTCGGCCTCCGTGATCGCCGACTCGGCGACCGGCGGGAGCTTGGTCTGCGCGATGTAGTCGCCGATCGTGTTCGGCAGGACGAAGTAACCGTCCGCGAGGCCCTGCATCAGCGCGGACGCGCCGAGCCGGTTGGCCCCGTGGTCGGAGAAGTTCGCCTCGCCCGTCACGAACAGGCCCGGGATGTTGGACGACAGGTCGTAGTCGACCCACAGCCCGCCCATCGTGTAGTGGACGGCCGGGTAGATGCGCATCGGCGTCTCGTACGGGTTCTCGCCCGTGATCCGCTCGTACATCTCGAACAGGTTGCCGTACTTGGCCTCGATGGACTTGCGGCCCAGCCGCTCGATCGCCCCGGAGAAGTCCAGGTAGACGCCGAGCCCGCCGGGGCCGACGCCGCGGCCCTCGTCGCAGACGTTCTTGGCGGCGCGGGACGCGATGTCGCGCGGCACCAGGTTGCCGAACGCCGGGTAGATGCGCTCCAGGTAGTAGTCGCGCTCGTCCTCGGGGATGTCGGCGGGGCGGCGGGTGTCGCCGGCCTTCTTCGGCACCCAGACGCGGCCGTCGTTGCGCAGGGACTCCGACATCAGCGTCAGCTTGGACTGGTGGTCGCCGCTGACGGGGATGCACGTCGGGTGGATCTGCGTGTAGCAGGGGTTCGCGAAGTAGGCCCCGTGCTTGTGGGCGCGCCACGTCGCGGTGACGTTGGAGCCCATCGCGTTCGTCGACAGGAAGTAGACGTTGCCGTAGCCGCCGCTGGCCAGCACGACCGCGTCGGCGGTGTAGTGCTTGATCTCGCCGTTCAGCAGGTTGCGGACGACGACGCCGCGCGCCCGCCCGTCCTCCATGATCAGGTCGAGCATCTCGTGGCGCGGGTGCAGCTCGACGTTCCCGGCGTCGACCTGGCGCATCAGCGCCTGGTACGCGCCGAGGAGGAGCTGCTGGCCCGTCTGCCCGCGGGCGTAGAACGTCCGGGAGACCTGCGCGCCGCCGAACGAGCGGTTGTCGAGCAGGCCGCCGTACTCGCGGGCGAACGGGACGCCCTGCGCGACGCACTGGTCGATGATCTGCGTGGAGATCTCCGCGAGGCGGTGGACGTTGGACTCGCGCGAGCGGTAGTCGCCGCCCTTCACCGTGTCGTAGAACAGCCGGTGGACGCTGTCGCCGTCGTTGCGGTAGTTCTTCGCGGCGTTGATGCCGCCCTGCGCGGCGATCGAGTGGGCGCGGCGCGGGCTGTCCTGGAAGCAGAACTGGATGACCTTGTACCCGGCCTCACCGAGGGTGGCGCCGGCGGAGCCGCCCGCCAGGCCCGTCCCGATGATGATGATCGTCTTCTTGCGCTTGTTGGCCGGGTTGACCAGCTTGGCCTCGAACTTGCGGGTCGTCCACCGCTGCTCGATGGGGCCGCCGGGGGCCTTGGCGTCGGCGATCGGGTCGCCCTGCGTGAAGAAGGAGGTGTCGCTCATGGTCAGCTCACCCATCCGAACGTGACAGAGAGGGGCACGGAGACGAACCCGAGGGTGACGACCCCGGCGACGGCGAACGCCAGGCCGCGCAGCGTGCGGTCGTTGCGGGGGGTGCGCCAGCCGAGGGAGTTGAAGGCGCTCCAGACGCCGTGGCGCAGGTGCAGGCCGACCAGCAGCACCGCGAGGACGTACCAGACGGTGATGTACCAGCGGGACGCGTCGAAGTCGGCGACGACGCGCTCGTACGGCGTGAAGCCGTCGCCCTTCGGGTTCACCACGAGGAACGTCAGGTCCAGCAGGTGCCAGATGACGAACAGCAGGATGATGACGCCGCCGTAGCGCATCGTATGGACGGCGTATCCCTGCGCGTGCGACTTCTTGCGCGCCTGGTACTTGACCGGGCGGGCCGCGCGGGCGCGCTTCCCGAGGGAGACCGCCGACCAGATGTGCAGGACGACCGCGACGGAGATGACGACCTCCAGGATCGTCAGCAGCGTCCGGCGGGGGACGGCCGGCTCGCCCATCGTGCGGAGCCAGTGCGCGTAGTGGTTGAAGTCGTCCGCGCCCAAGAAGATCTTGAGGTTTCCGACCATGTGCCCGATGAGGAAGAGCACCAGCACCGCGCCGCTGACCGCCATGACGGCCTTCTTGCCGACGGTCGATCGATAGACCTTGGGTATCGCTATAGCCACGGCCCGAACGGTAGGTCGCGCGGGTACGAGAACACCAAGTCATGAGAGCACTCGTTTCGATAGCCGGAGGCTATGAGCCGTGCAGCACGGCGTTTTCCTACGCCCCGTCGAGCCCGGCGAGTGATCGACTTCACATGTCCCGGTGGAACCTTGCCCCTATCTGGGGTTTCGCCGGGAGAACGTTCTGATCACGCCGAGGTCACGCGGTGGGAGAGCAGCAGCACCGCGAGGTCGTCGGTGAGGGCGTCGCCGTTCAGCTCCTCGACCTCCGCGACGAGCGCGTCGATGAGGGCGCGGCCCGTCGCGCCGCGCTCGCGGGCGGCGCGCGCCAGCCGGACGAGGCCGTCCGAGCCGAGCCGGTCCGGGCCCGCGCCGACGCGGCCCTCGATGAGGCCGTCGGTGTAGAGCATCAGGCTCCACGCCTCGCCGAGGTCGACGTCGGTGGTCGGCCACTCCGCGCCGGGCACCAGGCCGAGCGCGGGGCCGTGCGCGTAGTCGGGGAGCGCGGCGACGTCCACCGCGCCGTCCGGGCCCTCGCGGAACAGCAGCGGCGCGGGGTGCCCCGCCAGGTGCATCCGCGCGGTGCGGCGCGACGGGGCGACCGTGACCTGGCAGAGCGTCGTGAAGATCTCCTCGCTGCGGCGCTCGTGGCCGAGGACGGTGTCGAGCGTCGCGAGGAGCTGGTCGCCGGTGTGCCCGGCGAGGACGAGCGTCCGCCACGCCATGCGGAGCTGCACGCCCAGCGCCGCCTCGTCCGGCCCGTGCCCGCACACGTCGCCGATCATGAGGTGGACGGTGCCGTCGCCGGTCTGGACGGTGTCGTAGAAGTCGCCGCCCAGCAGCGCGCGGCGGCGGCCCGGCCGGTAGCGGGTGTGGTGGCGCAGCACCCGGTCGTCGATGAGCGGGACGGGCAGCAGGCCGCGCTCCAGCCGCGCGTTCTCGCGGCCGAGGATGCGGGCCTCCACCAGCCGCCGCTCGGTGTCCTCGGCGCGCTTGCGCTCGATGGCGTAGCGGATCGCGCGGGCCAGCAGCGGGCCGTCCACGTCCTGTTTGACCAGGTGGTCGGCGGCGCCGGTCGCGACGGCGCGGACGCCGAGGTCCTGGTCGTCCTGGGTGGTGAGCACGACGACGGCCGTGGAGCCCGACAGCGCGATGACGTCGCGCAGCGCCTCGATCCGGTCGATGCCGGGGGCGGACAGGTCCACCAGGATGCACCGGGTGCGGCGGGTGAGGCGGCCGCGCGCGCCGTCGAGGTCCGGGGCGACGGTCAGCCGGACGTCCAGGCCGCTGTCGGCGAGCGCGTTCTCGACCAGGAACGCGTCGGCGGGATCGTCCCCGATCAGCAGCAGTTCGACGGCCGCGTCCGCGCCGGGGCCCGACCCGGCGGCCCGGCCCGGCCGGGCGGCGGCGGGCGGCGGACCGGACGGGTGCGGCTGTCGGCTGAGCGTGCTCACAGAATGGTTTCCGGACTGTCGGCGAGTGGCGCGCGGGCGTCGGGCCGGACCCGCTCGCGGGCGGGTCCGCGCCGGGCGCGCGGCGGCCGCCGGACCCGGCTCGGGGAGCGGAGTCGATCATCGCTCCGGTCCCCGACCCTAGCGTCTCGGCGCGCGGACGCGCATCTCGGGACACCCGTTTTCCCACCTGCGGACGGGCCGTAACACGGGCCGGAAACCTAGCCCAGATTGCGCTTCAGAAAGTCCACCTGGACCAGGAGCAGGTTCTCCGCGACCTCCTCCTGCGGCGTCATGTGCGTCACGCCCGACAGCGGCAGCACGGTGTGCGGGCGGCCCGCCGCCAGCAGCGCCGCGGAGAGCCGCAGCGTGTGGGCCACGACGACGTTGTCGTCCGCGAGGCCGTGGATGAGCATGAGCGGACGCGCCAGGTCGGCCGCGCGGTCGATGAGGGACTGCGCGGCGTACGCCTCGGGCTCCTCGTCGGGATGTCCCAGATACCGCTCGGTGTAGTGGGTGTCGTACAGGCGCCAGTCGGTGACGGGCGCGCCCGCGATGCCCGCGTGGAACACGTCCGGCCGGGCCAGCACGGCGAGCGCCGCCAGCCAGCCGCCGAACGACCAGCCGCGGATGCCGACGCGGTCCAGGTCGAGCGCGCCGGGGTGCCGCCGCGCCGCCTCCATCATCCCGGCGATCTGGTCGTCCAGGACGGGCGTGGCGAAGTCGCCCTGGACGGCGCGCTCGAACCCCGGCCCCCGGCCGGGCGTGCCGCGCCCGTCGGTGATCACCACGGCGAAGCCCTGGTCGGCGAGCCACTGCGCCTCCAGGTAGGCGCGGCGCGCGGCCAGGACGCGCTGCGCGTGCGGGCCGCCGTAGGGGTCCAGCAGCACCGGCAGCCGCCCCTGCGACGGCTCCCAGCCGGTCGGCAGCACGACGGCCGTGCGCAGCTCCCGCTCGCCCGCGGCCAGCAGCTCCACGCGCGGCGTCAGCACCGGCGTCTGCGCGTGCGAGGCGACCGGGTGGACGCCGCGCGGGCCGCGGACCTCGGCGGACGCGTCGTCGGCGTCCAGCCGCGACCCGGCGACGACGGTGATCCCGCCCGCGCGGACGGCCGAGAACACGCCGCGTCCCTCGGTGACGCGGGTGAGGGTGTCCGGCCGGTACTCCCAGACGTGGATCTCGGTGGGGTCCTCGGAGGCGGTGAACAGGATCTCGTCGCCGTCCACGCCGAGCACCGCGCGGATCTGGAGGCCGGGCGGGGTGACGGGTTTGCCGCCGACCGTGATCCGGCGCGTCTCGGTCGCGTGGTCCTCGGTGATCCACACCAGTTCGCCGCCGGACGTCCGCGCCGGGACGCCGGGCACGATCTCCGACCACCGCGGGTCGTGCTCGGTGTGCAGCAGCGTCGTCTCGCCGCTCAGCGCGTCCACCGCGAGGACGCGCTGGCTGCGCTGGTCGCGGGGCTGGACGACGATCGCGGGGCCGCGCGCGTCCCACAGCGCGGTGACGACGTAGGGGTACTGGCCGCGGTCCCACGCGACGCCCGTCCGGCGGCCCTCCAGCGTGACCAGGGCGAGGGAGACGATGGCGTTGGGCGTCCCGGCGGCGGGGTAGGCGACCTCGGTCGCGGGCCGGTCGGGGTTGGCGGGGTCGGCGATGTGCCAGCGCTGGACGGGCGTCTCGTCCACGCGCGCGACGAGCAGCGCCGAGCCGTCCGGGGACCACCAGAAACCGCGGAAACGGCGCATCTCCTCGGCGGCGATGAACTCCGCGAGGCCGTAGGAGATCTGGTCGCTCTCGGGCTGGGCGAGGGCGCGGTCCTCGGTCCCGTCCAGCTCGATGACGCGCAGCGCCCGTCCCGACACGTACGCGACGCGGCGTCCCGCCGGGTCGGGCCGGGGGTCGAACACCGGCTCGGCGGCGGGCAGCCCGCGCACCGCGCCGGTCCGGAGGTCCGCGACGAACAGCTTCCCGGCCAGCGTGAACGCCGCGACCGCCAGCTCGCGGTCGGTCGCGTAGCCGACGATGCCGCCCGCCTGCTCGCGGGCGCGCTCGCGGCGGGCGCGTTCCTCGGGCGGCAGATTCGCCTCGCCCGGGAGGTCCAGCGCCGCCGGATCGGCGACGAGTGTCTCCTCGCCGCTCTGGGGATCGAGCGTCCACAGGCAGGTCACCGGGTCGTCCCCGGAACGGGTGCGCAGGAAGGCGACCCGCGAGCCGTCGGGCGCGATCTGGAACGCGCGCGGGACGCCGAGGGTGAACCGCCGCGTGCGGGCGCTCTGCCGTGGATAGCTGATGCTCATGGTGGGAGTCTGCCCGCTTCCGGAGGCGGATGCGCACCGGGGTTCGTTCCGGTTGAATCGGGCCGGACGGCGAACGGTCCCGGACGAGCGCCCCGCTCGCGTAGGCTCGAAGTCCTCCCCCGACACGTGCCGCCCCCTGCCCGACCGAACGTGGACGAAGGAGAGCCCATGCCCGAACTGCAGCCGGGAGACCCCCGGCGGCTGGGGTCGTACGAGGTGCTGGAACGGCTCGGCGAGGGCGGTCAGGGCGTCGTCTACCTCGGGGTGGACGCGGCCGGCGGCAAGGCGGCGATCAAGCTGCTGCGCGCCGACCTCGCCGGGGACGCCGACGCCCGCAACCGGTTCGTCCGCGAGGCGCAGGCCGCCAAGCAGGTCGCCCGGTTCTGCACCGCGCAGGTGCTGGAGGCCGACGTCGCGGGCGACCAGCCCTACATCGCCAGCGAGTACGTGGCCGGCCCGTCCCTCTACGCGCTGGTCAGCGAGCGCGGCCCGGTCACCGGGGCGGACCTGGACCGGCTCGCGATCGGCACCGCGACGGCGCTGGTGGCGATCCACCAGGCGGGCATCGTCCACCGCGACTTCAAGCCGCACAACGTGATCATGGCGCCGGACGGGCCGCGCGTGATCGACTTCGGGATCGCGCGGGCGCTGGACGTCGGGCAGACCGCGGCGACCAAGGCGATCGGCACGCCGTCCTACATGGCCCCCGAGCAGGTCCAGGGGCAGCGGCTCACCGAGGCCGTGGACGTGTGGGCGTGGGCGGCGACGATGGTGTACGCCGCGACGGCCCGGCCGCCGTTCGGCGAGGACACCGTCGTCGCGGTGATCAACCGGGTCATGAACGAGCCGCCGTCGCTGGACGGTGTCCCGGCGGACCTCCAGGGCCTCATCGCGGGGTGCCTGGTCAAGGACCCGGCGCGGCGGCCCGGCGCGCAGCAGATCATGATGGCGCTGATCGGCGGGGGACAGCCCGGGCAGACCCGGATGGACGATCCCGCGCAGGCCACGGCGCTGCTCGCGGAGGGCTCGCAGCTCGCGGGCGGCGGGGCGGACCGGACGCGCGTCCAGCAGCCGACGCGGGCCACGCAGCCGGGCGGGCCGCGCGGCGTCGCGCCCGCAGACTTCACCGGGACGCTCCCGCCCGCCGCGAACTACGGCGGCGGCGGTGGCGCTCGGCGGGCCGACACGGGCGGGGGCGGCGGCCCGGCCCGCTGGCCGATCGTCGCGGGCGTGATCGTGGTGCTGGCGATCCTCGCGGTCATCGGCGTGGCGCTGGCGAAGTCCGGCAACAAGGACCCCGAGGACCAGCCCACGCCGGCGCCCGCCTCGCAGTCCGCGACGACGGACGACGAGACCCCCGACGAACCGGCCCCGACCCGCTCGACGCACCGCTACACGCCCCCGCCGACGCGCTCGGAGGAGCCCCCGACCCACAGCGAGGAGCCCCCGACCACCGCCCCGCCGACCGAGCCGACCACCAACCCGCCCGACACGGGCGGCGGCTCCGGCGACGGCGGCACGGGCGACGGCGGCTCGGGCGGAACGGGAGGCACCGGCGGCTCGGGCGGAGGTTCGGGCGGCGGCGGCTCAGGAGGCTCCGGCGGCGGCACCGGCGCCGAAGGCGGCGGCACAACCCCGTAAAGAAAACAACGAGAACGACGAGAACAACGAACCGAACAGCACCCGCCGAGAACCCTCGTAGAAAAGACGGCGACCGTAGCGGGGCCGCCGAAGCGAGCGCAGCGAGCAAGAACGCCCCGCAACGAACAGCGACCGAAGGGGGTCTACACCCGCCCGAGCGGGAAACCACGGGGGGTTGCCCGGTGGGCGCACGGCCGCGAGGAACCCGCACACCGGCGGCTACTGCGGGATGTGGGGTTGCCCGCGCGCGCACGGCCGCGAGCCGCCAGGCGAGCGGCCGGGCGCGCGCAGCGCGAAGGGTCGCACCGCAGCGGAGCGCCAGCGGAGCGAGGATGCGGCGCTTCGCGCCGCAGGGGGTGTGGGGGATCGTCCCCCACAGTGACAGGCGTGGGGGGTCGTCCCCCCACACGCAATAGAGCCCTGAGTACCCTCAACCCATGACCGAGCCGCGCATCCTGTTCGTCCACGCCCATCCGGACGACGAGTCCATCGGGACGGGGGCGACCATGGCCAAGTACGCGGCGCTGGGCGCCCACGTCTGCCTGGTCACCTGCACGCTGGGTGAGGAGGGCGAGATCATTCCGCCCGAGTTGCGGCATCTGGGCGCGGACGCGGAGGACCGGCTGGGGGAGTACCGGATCGGGGAGCTGGCGGCGGCGTGCGAGGCGCTGGGGGTGTCGGACCACCGGTATCTGGGCGGCCCGGGCCGGTGGCGCGATTCGGGGATGATGGGCGCGCCGAGCAACGACGATCCGGGTTGTTTCTGGCGCGCGGACGTGGACGAGGCGGCGGGCGAGCTGGCGGTGGTGATCCGCGAGGTCCGTCCGCAGGTCGTCGTCACGTACGACGAGCGCGGCAACTACGGGCATCCCGATCACATCCAGGCGCACCGGGTGACGCGCCGCGCGTTCGAGCTGGCGGCCGATCCGGCGTTCGGGCGGGGCGGGGAGCCGTGGCGGGCGGCGAAGCTGTACGCGTACGCGACGCCGCGCACGGTCCTGGCCCGCGCCATCGCGGTGATGCGGGAGGCGGAGCTGCCGTTCGCGCGGGTGGCGGGGCTGGACGAGCTGGGCTCGGGCGTCCCGGACGACCTGGTGACGACGGCGATCGACGCGCGCGCCCACCTGCCCGCCAAGCTCGCGGCGCTGCGGGCGCACCGGACGCAGATCACGGTGGCCCCGCCGGACGCGGGCCCGTTCTTCGCGCTGTCGAACAACCTCGGTCAGCAGGCGTTCGGCACGGAGTACTACATCCTGCTGGAGGGCGTCCCGGGTCCGGGCGCGCCGCCGTCCGGCCGGGAGACGGACCTGTTCGCCGAGCCCGCCGAGCCCGCCGCGCACCCCGCGTGATCCGGCGGCCACTACCCTGACCTCCGTGCCGATCGAAGACGAGCCCGCCACCCCGCCCGGTCCCGCGCCCGGCCCGGGTGCGCCGACGGAGCGGAGCGAGCGGGCGGACGCGGTGGTGACCGGCGCGGCCTACGCCGTCCTGACGCTGCTCGGGGCGGTCGCGGGCGCGTTCGGCGCGGCCGTGCAGGACTGGCCGGTCGCCCCGGCGGTCGCGCCCGCGCTGGCGGCGGTCGCGGTCCTGTTCGCGCTGCTGCTGGCGGCGGGGTTCGGGATGCGCTCGTGGGCGGGCGCGCTGCTGCCGGGCCTGGCGTGGGCGGCGGTGACGCTGATGCTGTCGCAACAGCGGCCCGAGGGGGACCTGCTCATCCTCGGCAACCTGCCGGGCTACGTCTACATGGTGGGCGGTGTGCTCGCAGTGTGCTTCGCGCCGCTGCTGATCCTGGTCCTGTGCCCGCCGGGCCGTCCGTCCGGGTCGTGGCTGACGGCGGGCGCGGACCGGCGCGGCCCCGCGGAGTAGCGGACAAGGAAAGGGCCCCGACGCGGTGTGCGTCGGGGCCCTCGCCTTGAACCGGTTCGGCGCCCGTTCGAGCCGGTTCGCGGGCGCTCAGTGCGCCTGCTGCGGCTCCGGCGCGCTCTCGGCCGTCGGCGCGCCGTTCCCGGTGGCGGCGTGGTACGCCTTCACCCCGAGGCACGCGGCGGACCCGAGGAAGATCAGCACGATCGGGAGCAGCATCGTCGGGCCCATCGCGTCGGTGAACCCGTGCGCGAAGACCTGGCCGCCCAGCTCGTGGATCTTCCCGGCGACGTCCGGCGGCGTCCCGGGCGGGAGCGACGCCGTGTGGTTGGCCGCGCCGACCTCCAGGCCGCCCTTGGCCTGCTCGGCGATGGACTGCGTGAACGGCCCCTGGTACTTCGCGGGCAGCTCGGCGGCGCGCTTGGCGGCCTCGTCCCGCAGCGAGGACGCGAGCTGGTTCTGCAGCACCGCGCCGACCGCCGCGCTGCCCAGCACGGACCCGACCTGCCGGATGGTGTTGTTGACGCCGGACGCGGCGCCCGCGAGGCGCGGCGGGACGTACCGCGTCGCCTCCGTCGCCATCGGCGCGAACACGCCGCCGACGCCGAGGCCCATCAGGATGAACGGGCCGAGGAAGCTCGTCCAGGACGTGTCGGCGTGCGCGATCGAAACGATCCACACCATCGCGACGCCGTACAGGAACAGCCCGCCCATGAGGATGAACCGGCCGCCGATCCGGTCGGACAGCTTCCCGGCGATCGGCGCGAGGACCATCGACACCAGCGACGACGGCGCCATGATCAGGCCCGCCTCGAGCGCGCTGTGCCCGAGAACCGACTGCAGGTAGAACGTCATCGGCAGGAACATGCCGACCATGCCGACCGACACGACCGCGCCGACGAAGTTGAGGATCGAGAAGTTGCGGTCGGCGAACAGCGAGAACGGGACCAGCGGCTCGTTGTCCTGCCGCCGCCGCTGCTGGACGAGGAACAGCACGAACAGCACGGCCGCCGCGCCGATCAGCGACCAGATGCCGGTGTTCCAGTCGAACTTCTGGCCCTCGGTGAGCGCGAAGACGAGGCAGAACAGCGCGAGCGTCGCCAGCGCGACGCCGGTGATGTCGAACTTGTGCTTCGCGCCCTTGACGTGCGCGGGCAGGATCGGCAGCGCCATCGCCAGCACGATGATGCCGATGGGCAGGTTGACGAAGAAGATCCACCGCCAGTCGAGCCAGCTCACCAGCAGGCCGCCGATCGTCGGCCCGGCGACGGTGGACACGCCCGCCACGCCGCCCCAGATGCCGAGCGCCGCGCCGCGCTTCTCGGCGGGGAACGTCGCGATGATGATCGACATCGTCTGCGGCATCAGCAGCGCGGCGCCCAGGCCCTGGACCGCGCGGGCGATGATGAGCTGCGTCGGGTCCTGCGAGATCCCGCAGGCGAGGCTCGCCAGCGTGAACAGCGCGACACCGGCGACGAACAGGTTCTTCTTGCCCCACAGGTCGCCGAGGCGGCCCGCGGTGATCAGCAGCACGGCCAGCACGAGGATGTAGGCGTTGCCGACCCACAGGATCTCGTCCAGGGACGCGTGCAGCTTGTCGGTCATGCTCGGGATCGCGATGTTCACGATCGTCAGGTCGAGCAGCGTCATGAAGAACCCGAGGGACAGGGTGATCAGGATCGCCCAGGGGTTCCCGCGCCATCTCGTCATGATGACTCCTCGGTGAGGGGGGTTTCGGGGGAGCGGCCGGCGGGGCCGGGCGGGTCGCCGTCCGGCTCGTCGGCGAAGGTGAGGCGGCCGGACTCCAGGTCGCCGGCCAGCGAGCGGCAGAACTCCAGCTCGGTGCGGAGCTGCGCGATCGTCAGCTCGTGGTCGAGCAGCTTGTAGCGTTCGAGCTTCCGCCGGCCGTGCGCGCCCTGGACGGACTCGTGCGCCGCCAGCGACGCTTCCAGCGCGACGACGCGGGAGCGCAGCAGCCGGGCCACCTCCTGCTCGGGCAGCAGGTTGACGAACGCCAGCGCCGTCCCGAACAGCGGGTACTCCTCGGACGGCCGGGCGATCAGCTCGGCCATCCGGAGCTGCGCGGCGTCGCGGCCCGCGTCGGTGACGGCGTACACGGTGCGCTCCGGCCGCCGGCCGTCGCGGCTGGTCTCGACGGGCTCGATGAGCCCGGCGGTCGCCAGCCGCTCCACCCAGTGGTAGAGCGCGCCGTGCGTGATCTTCACGGCGGCGTCGTAGTGGTGGTCCCGGATGCGCTGCTGCATCTGGTACGGGTGCATCGGCTCGTCGCAGAGCATCCGCAGGACCGTCAGCGCCAGGGGAGTCAGGGGCCGGCCCATCAGGGCCACCTCTCTCATCGGTTCGGACTGATCTGTTTAGACTAATCCATCCGGACCGTCTCCGTCATATTGATATATGTCACGACGCGCCGAAGCCCCAACAACGGCCGCCCCGAATCTCTTCCGCCCAGGCCAGAGCGCCACAGCGCCCACACACGAACCCCACGAGCCGCCGGGCCGCACCCACCGACCCACCCGCAGCGACGAAGGCGGACGACCCCCGGACGCCCGACCACGACCCACGGCGGGGTTCCCACGCCACGGATGACCCGCGGGCCACCGGGGGTCTACACCCGAACAACGACGGAAATCACGGGGATGCCCCCACGCGCACGGCCGCGAGCACCGGGGTCTACACCCGAACAAGGACGGGAACCACAGGGGTGCCCCGCGCGCACGGCCGCGAGCCACCGGGGGTCTACACGCGAACAACGACGGAGACCACGGGGGGTTGCCCGCGGGCGCACGGCCGCGAGCCGCCAGGCGAGCGGCCGGGCGCGCGCAGCGCGAAGGGTCGCACCGCAGCGGAGCGCCAGCGGAGCGAGGATGCGGCGCTTCGCGCCGCGGGGGGCGTGGGGGGTCGCCCCCCCACAAGCTATAGAGCCTTCTGCAACCGGTCCAAAGCCCACTCCAGGTCCTTCTTCTCGATGACCAGGGGCGGGGCGAGGCGCAGCGTGGTGTCGTGGGTCTCTTTGGCGAGGACGCCGAGGTCCATGAGGCGTTCGCTGACGGGGCGGGCGAGGCCGTTGAGTTCGATGCCGGCCCACAGGCCGCGGCCGCGGATCTCGCGGATCGTGTCGGTGTCGAGGGCGTGGAGCCGTTCGTGCAGGTAGGCGCCCAGTTCGCGGGAGCGGGCCTGGTACTCGCCGGTGTTGAGCATGGCGATGACTTCGCGGGCGACGGCGCAGGCGAGCGGGTTGCCGCCGAACGTCGAGCCGTGTTCGCCGGGTTTGAAGACGCCGAGCACGTCGGCGTCCGCGACGATCGCGGAGACCGGGACGATGCCGCCGCCGAGGGCTTTGCCGAGGATGTAGACGTCCGGGACGACGTCCTCGTGCTCGCACGCGAACGTCGTGCCGGTGCGGCCGAGGCCCGTCTGGACCTCGTCGGCGAGCATCAGCGCGCCGTGCTCGGTGCAGAGGTCGCGGACGGCGCGCAGGTAGCCGGGCGGCGGCACGACGACGCCCGCCTCGCCCTGGATGGGCTCGACGAGCACGCCGACGGTTGAGCCGTCGACGGCGCCGCGCAGCGCGTCCTCGTCGCCGTAGGGAACGGTCCGGAACCCGGGCGTGTACGGCCCGTAGGACGCCTTGGCGACCGGGTCGGTGGAGAAGCTGACGATCGTCGTCGTCCGCCCGTGGAAGTTGCCGACGAACGTGACGATGTTCGCCTCGTCGGCGGGCACGCCCTTGACCTCGTAACCCCACTTGCGGGCCGTCTTCAGTGCCGTCTCGACGGCCTCCGCGCCGGTGTTCATCGGCAGGACCATGTCCTTGCCGCACAGCTCCGCCAGTTCGGCGCAGAACGGGCCGAACTGGTCGTGGTCGAAGGCGCGGCTGACGAGCGTCACCCGGTCGAGCTGCTCGCGCGCGGCCGCGACGAGGCGCGGGTTGCGGTGCCCGAAGTTGACGGCCGAGTAGGCCGACAGCATGTCGAGGTAGCGGCGGCCCTCGACGTCGGTGACGAACGCGCCGTCGCCCTCGGCGATGACGACCGGCAGCGGATGGTAGTTGTGCGCGCTGTGCTCTTCGGACAGGGTCCGCAGGCGCTCGGTCTCCGGTCCGGTCTGGCTGCCCTCGGTCACGGTGCTCCTCCCGACTGCGGGCTTGGGGTGGCCGCCCGCCTCCTCAGCGTACGGTCGCCCCTTCCCGCCCCGGGGGCGCGGCGACGCACCGCGGGGACGATGTTGGCCGCGTCTTGACGGACGAACCCCACGATCCGTGCAGAGCGTCGTATTCTCCGGTAAAAACGGGGGCCGCGACCCCCTTGGAGGCCCCATGCCAGCGACGGTTCCGGTGTACGAGCCGCTGTCCCCCGGCGACCCGCCGGCGATCGGCGGCTACCGGATACTGGCCCGCGTCGGCGCGGGCGGGATGGGCCGCGTGTACCTCGCGGCGACGCAGAGCGGGCGCAAGCTCGCGGTGAAGGTCGTCCGCGCCGAGTTCGCCGAGGACCCCGAGTTCCGGCGGCGGTTCCAGCAGGAGATCGCGGCGGCGCAGCGGGTGCAGAGCCACCGGACCGCGCCCGTCGTGGACGCCGACGCCGACGCGCCGCAGCCGTGGCTGGCGACCGCGCACGTGCCGGGGCCGTCGCTCGCGCAGACCGTCGTGGAATTGGGGCCGCTGCCGGAGGACAGCGTCCGCGCGGTGTGCGCGGGCGTCGCGGAGGCGCTGGTCGCGGTCCACGCGGCGGGGGTCGTCCACCGGGACCTCAAGCCGTCGAACGTGCTGCTCGCGCCGGACGGGCCGCGCGTCATCGACTTCGGCATCGCGCGCGCCGCCGACACCACGCCGCTGACGCGGACGGGGATGCGGATCGGGTCGCCGCAGTACATGGCCCCCGAGCAGGCGCTCGGCCGGTCCGCGACCCCGGCGATCGACGTGTTCGCGCTCGCGGGCGTCGTCCTGTTCGCCGCGACGGGCCGCACGCCGTTCGGGGACGGGCCCGCCGAGGCGGTGCTGTTCCGGATCGTCCACGGGGAACCGGACCTGGAGGGCTGCCCGGAGTCGCTGCGCGGCCTGCTGGAACGCTGCCTGAACAAGGACCCCGGCGAGCGCCCGTCGCCCCGCGAGATCCTGGACGAGCTGGGCGAGGACGCCGGGCGGACGGGCGCGGACTGGCTCCCGGAGGACGTCACGCGGCGGCTGCCCGCCTACTCCGCCGACCCGCCCCGGCCGATGGGCCCGCCGACGAGCGGGCCGGGCTTCGACCCGGTCGCGCCCGCCGCGCCGCCCGCCCCGGCCCCGGCCGCGCCGTCGGGGACGGCGATCCGGGTGCTGCTGCTGGCGCTCGCGGCGGCGGCCGTCGTCATCGTCGTGCTCGGCGTGACGCTGGTGGCGCTGCGGCCGTGGGAGTCCGGCGGCGGGTCGGGCGGGGCGGCGCGCGGCGACCGGAACCCGGCGGGCGGGACGCCCGCGCCCGCGACCGCCGAGACGTCCGGCCCCGCGATGCGCGGCGCGCCGGGCGGTACGCAGGCCGCCTCGCCGGACGCGACGTCCGCGCCGGGCGGCGTCGGCGGCGAACTCGGTAAGTACACGGGCATCAATCTGACGAGCGGTTACGCGATCTCCTTCACCGAGGACCCCAAGCATCCGAAGCCGAATGCCGGCGGGGACTTCGACGCCAGTTACGACGGGTCGTACCTGTACGGGGACCAGATCGCCGTGCTTCCGCCGGGCGTTGCCGGAACGTACGAGGCATGCCGCGACGAGACCCGTTACACCGGCATGCTGGATTCGGAGTTCCTGATAAAAGGCAAGAAGATCTGTGTGACCACCGGGAGCGGACTGGTCGGACTCCTGGAGATCACCGGCACCGGCACCGAGCCGAAGAGCTACCTCACGTTCGACCTGACCGTCTGGCAGGGCGTCCCGCCGACCCCCGGCGAATAGCGGGTTACCGATCGGTAGGCTGAGCGTCATGACCTCCTTCGCGACCGCTGACCTCATCGACGACTTCGGCGACGAACTGCGGAGCTGCGAGACGCAGTTCCGCCAGTTCGGCGCGCGCACCGCGTTCGCCGGGCCGATCGCGACCGTGCGCTGCTTCCGCGACAACGGCCTGGTGAAGAAGCGGCTGAACACGCCCGGCGAGGGCCGCGTCCTCGTCGTGGACGGGGCGGGCTCCACCGGATCGGCGCTGATGGGCGACCTCATCGCCGCGGCGGCGGTCGAGAACGGGTGGGCCGGGGTCGTCATCAACGGCGTCGTCCGCGACGTCGCGACGCTGCGCACGCTGGACCTCGGCATCAAGGCGCTCGGCTCCAACCCGCGCAAGAGCGCCAAGGACGGCGCGGGCGCGATGGACGTCCCCGTCGAGTTCGGCGGCGTCGAGTTCCGTCCCGGCGACTGGCTTTACAGCGACGAGGACGGCATCGTGCTCGCCGCCCGCGCCCTGCGCTGAACCGCCGTCGCGCGCCCGGCGTCCTAATCCCCGAAACCCCGGAGAAAGGACGCCGATGACGATGATTCGCGCGGTCAACGCGAATCCCGGTGGACGAGTCGACCTCACATTCGGGCCGGGCGGGTTCACGGTGCGGCGGGAGAGTTTCCTCGACGCGACCGAACGACGCCTGAGCTGGTGTTACAGCACGAGGAAAGTCCTTGTCGCCGTCGCGGTCCTCATCATCGGCGGCCTGCTCTACGCGCAGCTCGGAATTCCGGTCATGGAGGACTGCGGCCTCAGCGACCGGCAGATCGCGCTGGCCGGGCTGCCGCTCGGGGCGCTCGTCGCCTACCTGCTGTTCGGCCTGCTGCTGGCCGTCCTCGGGGAGATCGTCGGGTGGATCGTGCTCGGCGTCATGGTCCTCACACTGCCGCTGCTGCTGATCCCCGGCTACCGGCGCTGGCTGGGCTCGCTGCGGCGGCGCGGTAAGGCGAAGGGCGCGTTCATCGCCGTCCAGCAGATCGCGGGCCTCCGTGAGCAGCCGTACGCGGGCGAGCGGGCCGTCACCGTGTGGCTCGCGGGCGGCGCGGTCGTGGAGTACCGGGCGCGCGGCGCGGACGGGGACCGGCTCGCGGGCGGGTTCCGCGCGCTCGCCCCGCACCGGCACGCCGGCTGACGGACCGGCGGGGCCGGGCGCCCCGGCCCCGCCGGGTCACAGGTAGCGGGCGGCGGCGGCCTCGGCGGGCGCGTCCGCGCCCGTCACGCCGTTCGGGCCCTTCGGGACGCCGTCGTCGATCGCCGCCGGGCAGTTGACCGTCACCCGGTGCATCTTGCGGCGCTGCGTGTAGTCCGCGACGGCGTAGTGCTGCGTCGGGCGGTTGTCCCAGAACGCCAGCGTTCCGACGCGCCACTTCAGCCGCACCTGGAACTGCGGGTCGCGGACCGCGTCGAACAGCAGCGGCAGGATCGCCTCGTTCTCCCGGCGGGACAGGCCGATCAGCCGCGTCACCGACGAGCGGTTCACGAACAGCGCCTTGCGGCCCGTCTCCGGGTGGACGCGCACCACCGGGTGGACGACCGGCGGGTTCTTCTCCTGCATGTCGCGCAGGTCCAGGCGGTGGCCCTTGTCGATGGCCTTGCTCACCGACATCGTCAGGTCGTGCTCGGCGTACAGCTCGTCGCACAGCCGCCGCAGCCACGGGGCCAGCGACTCGTACACCAGGTACATGTTGGCCCACAGCGTGTCCCCGCCGACGTCCGGCAGCATCACGGCGCGCAGCAGCGACCCCATCGGCGGCGTCGTCATGAACGTGTTGTCGCTGTGCCACTGGTCGCCGCCCTCGCCCTTGGGGTCGGTCTGGTCCAGGACGTGGACGGCGCTGCCGCTCGTGTCCATCGGCGGCAGGTTCGCCGTCCCGAACTGCTTCGCGAACGCCACGTGCTGCTCGTCGGAGATGTGCTGCTCGCGGAAGAACAGCACCTGGTGCTCCAGCAGGCCCGCCCGGATGCGCTGGACCTGCTCCTCCGGCAGCGGCTCCCGGAGGTCGACGCCCTCGACCTCGGCGCCGATGTTCCTGGTCATGGGGTGGAAAACGATCACGGGGGACACCC
Source organism: Actinomadura atramentaria DSM 43919 (assembly GCF_000381885.1). GTDB lineage: Bacteria > Actinomycetota > Actinomycetes > Streptosporangiales > Streptosporangiaceae > Spirillospora > Spirillospora atramentaria. The sequence goes on from NZ_KB907209.1 coordinate 349,924, forward strand.
TCCGTCCGACAGCCAAGCAATCGCTAGGTTGATACTAACGCGCGGCTCGCGGAGGGTCGAGCCCCGGAAAGCGGGTCGCCCGGCCGCTCGCCTGGCGGCTCGCGGCCGTGCGAGTGCGCGGAGCCCCGCATCGCCGTCGAAGAAGGGCTCCCGGGTTCGTGCGCGTGTGTCGTTGGGGCGAGGGGTGGCGCGGCGGCTTGGTCGCCCGTTGAAAAGGAGCTCTCCCGGGCGCGGAGGCGGCGGCCGGGAGAGCGGTGGCGGGGCTGTCGGGTGTTCTCGGGTCCGGTTCAGGAGTCCTCGGGTTCCGTCAGCGGGAGTAGTGCTCGACCACGAGCTGCTCGTCGCAGACGATCGGGATCTCGCGGCGCTCGGGGAGGCGGACGAACTGGGCGGCCAGGGCCTCGGCGCGCATGTCGAGGTAGGGCGGGACGTTCTCGGCGTGGACGCCGGTCGCGGCGATCTGGAACGGCTCCATCGTCCGGCTGCGCTCGGCGACCGTGATGACGTCGCCGGGGCGCAGGCGGTAGGACGGGCGGTCCACGCGACGGCCGTTGACCAGGATGTGGCGGTGGACGACGAACTGCCGCGCCTGGTAGATCGTCCGGGCGAAGCCCGCGCGCAGGACGAGCGCGTCCAGCCGGCGCTCCAGGTCCACCAGCAGCGTCTCGCCCGTCTTGCCCCCCGCCTTGGCGGCCTTCGCGAACGCGTTCGCGAGCTGCGCCTCGCGGATGTTGTACTGCGCGCGCAGCCGCTGCTTCTCGCGCAGCCGCAGCTTGTAGTCCGACTCCTGCTTGCGCGCGCGGCCGTGGACGCCCGGCGGGTACGGGCGCGCCTCGAAGTACTTCACGCTCTTGGGCGTCAGCGGAATGCCGAGCGCCCGCGACAGGCGGACCTTGGGGCGGGGGTTGTTCATGGGCGTCCTTCGGTGGTTAGGTAATCCTTACTTAGGTAAGCCTAACCTAGCAAGGAGGAGCCCGGTGGGCCAGCAGCGGACCGTGAACGGACCGGCCCCGGCCGAACGCGCGCGCACCCTCGCCTACGGCGTCGCCGGCGGCGTCCTCGTCACCCCGGGCGTGCCCTACGCGCCGGTGCCCGCGCACATCACCGGCGAGCAGGGCGAGCCGCTGCTGCTCCTGCCCGTCGCCGCCGCGCTCGTCGGCCGCGAGGACCTGCCCGCGACGCTGCGGATCTCCGACGTCGCGCCCGTCCCGTTCGCCGACCGCGTGCGCGGCCGCGCGTGGCTGCACGGCTGGATCACCGAGGTCCCGCCGGAGAGGCGGCGCGCCGCAGCGCTGCGCATCGCACGCCTCCACCCGCGTCCCGAACTGCTCGACCTCGCCCGTCGCGAGGGCACCGCCGAGCCCGAGTGGGTGATCCTCGCGCTGGAGCCCGCGCAGATCGAGATCGACGACCCGTGGGGGAGCGCGACGCTCGAACCCGAGGAGTACGCCGCGGCCTGCCCCGACCCGTTCGTCGCGATCGAGGCGGGCGTCCTCGGCCACCTCGACGCCTGCCACCGCGCCGAACTGGCCCGGCTGCTGCCGGACCTCGGCGACCCGGCGCCCGTCGTCCGCCCGCTCGGCCTCGACCGGCACGGCATGTGGCTGCGCTGCACCGTCCCCGCCCCGGACGGCCCGGACCCGCTCGACCTCCGCGCGCCCTTCGCCGAACCGGCCCACGACCTCCCGGCCCTCCGCCGCGCCTACCGCGCCCTGTTCGAACGCGTCTGCGACGGCCCCCGAACACGCGGCTGAGACCCGCCCGTCGGCTCGCCCGGCCGGCCGCTCGCCCGGTCGCTCGCGGACGTCCGGCCGCGGGTCAGAGCGACCCGTCCGGCCGCTCGCCCAACGGCTCGCGTCCGTGCGGGCGCGCGTGGGCGCGCATCCCGTGCGAGCGCGGCGGTACCCGGCGGGCGCACTCCCGCGCGGGTGCGCACCGGGTGCGCGGTTCCCGGGCGGTTACAGGTAGAACCCGGTCGCCGGTTTCTCGGCGGGCTCCTGGCGGGTGCTCTGCTCGCCCTTGCGGAGGGCCGCGAGTTCGGCGAGGGTCGCGCCCTCCGGGCCGATGTCGGCCTCGGCGGCGGCGCCGTCCAGCCAGGCGACGGACTCGGCGCGGGTGAGCGGCCCCACCTCGATCTGCGCGAGGCAGCGGCCGGGGCGGACGACGGCCGGGTGCAGCCGCGCCAGGTCCTCGTTCGTGGTGATCGCGACGAGGACGTCGCGGCCCTGCCCGAGCATCCCGTCGGTGAGGTTCAGCAGCCGGGACAGCCCCTGCCCGGTGGACTGCTTGGCCTCGCCGCGGATCAGCTCGTCGCAGTCCTCCAGGATGAGCAGCCGCCAGCGGCGCTCCTCGTCGTCGTCCTCGCCGACGGCGACCTCCATCAGGTAGCTGGGCGTGCCGAACAGGGACTCGGGGTCCAGGACGCAGTCGGCCTGGCACCACGACCCCCACGCGCGGGCGAGGGCGCGCAGCGCGGTGGTCTTGCCGGTGCCGGGCGGGCCGTGCAGGAGCAGCAGGCGGCCCGCGACGTCCTCGCGGCGCAGCGCCATGACGTCGTCGAGCGCGGCGGCGACCGGCGCGGTGTAGTTGCGCCGGATGTCGGCCCACGAGTCGGACGAGATCGCGCGCTCGGTGCGGACGGGCCCGTGCGAGCCCATGTGCCAGAACCCCATCTCGACGTTGGTCTCGTCGGTCTTGGGCGGGTCGCTGGCGTCGCGGACGGACTCCGCGAGGATCGCCTCGGCCAGCTCCTCGCTGCGCGCCGACACCGCGACGTGCGCGCTGCCGTGCTTCCAGCGGCTGGCGATCAGCGTCCAGCCGTCGCCCTCGGCGAGGACCGTCTCGCGGTCGCGGTCGCGGGCCGAGCGCAGCAGCCGCCCGGCGGCGGGCCGCAGCGGCGCCTCGGCGCGGACGTGCTCCAGCCGGGCGGACCGCGACCACGGCTGGTCGCCGGACGCGAAGGGGCGCATCGACAGCATCCCCATGACGTCGGCGGGCGAGCAGGTGTCGTCGACGCTGAGGATCACCGGCAGCGTGAGGTCGGCGCCGGACGCCGTCGCGACCTCCGGCGCTTCCACCAAGTGCAGGATCTCCCGTGGGCGTTCGGTCATGGGTTCGATGATCGAGGCGGGACGAATGCGGCGTCCACCGGTTTATCCCCGCTCAGGCGGCGTCACCCTCGCGCCGCTCGGGCTCGGCGGCGGCCGCGCGGGCGGCGCGGCGGGCGGCGCGCTCCTCGGCCTCGCGCCGGTCCATCTCGGCGGCCTCCTCCGGCGTCGGGGCGGTGCCGCCGAGGTAGGCGGGCTGCCACCAGCGGTCGTCGCCGGTCGGGACCTCGGGGTACTCGCGCTGCGCCTTCTCCAGCAGCGCCGACATGCGGCGGTGCAGCTCCTCGGTGACGGCGGCGTAGTCGTCGCCGCGCTGCGGGTGCATCGGCTCGCCGATGAGGATCGTCACCGGCACGTTGCGCTGCAGCAGGCGGCGCTTGCGGCCCTTGGTCCACATGCGCTGCGGACCCCAGATCGCGATGGGGACGAGCGGGACCTTGCCCGCGACGGCCATCCGGACCGCGCCGCTCTTGATGTCCTTGACCGTGAACGACTGGGAGATCGTGGCCTCGGCGAAGACGCCGACGATCTCGCCCTCCTTCAGCGCGGTGAGCGCGGCCTTGTACGACGCCGCCCCGGCCTCGCGGTCGACGGGGATGTGATGCATCCCGCGCATGAGCGGCCCGGCGATCCGGTTGTCGAAGATCTCCTTCTTCGCCATGAACCGGGCGAGCCGCCCGGCGGGGTGGACGGCGAGGCCCGCGAAGATGAAGTCCAGGTAGCTGACGTGGTTGCTCACCAGCACCGCGCCGCCGGTCGCCGGGACGTGCTCGGTCCCCTCCAGGCGGAACTTCAGGTTCAGCGCCTTGAACAGGGCGAGCGCGGTCTTGATCACCGGCGGGTACACGATTTCGGACATGGAAGCACCGTACTTGAGCCGTGGCCCCGGGGCGACAAGGGTGGCGGGATCGGCAGCGTCGCCGGGGCCGACGGCGATACGGTCGGCCGGAGGGGTGCCGCGGCGGCCCCGAACTTTGAGAGGCTTGACCCGTGGCCCGGTGTCCGGGACGGGGAGGAGGCGATGGACGTGGAACCGTTGGACGCGGCGGCGGACGTACACGCGCTCGTCCGCGACCTGCTGCCGGTGATCGCCCCGTCGGGCTGGCTGGACGGCGGCACGTCCGAGGTGGTGCTGCCCGTCGGCCGGTCCGAGGCGCGCGCGACCACCTGGACGCTGCTGGAGCGCTGCGCCGAGGCGGAGCCGGCGCGCTGGCCGCGCCTGGTGGACCAGTGGATCCGCGAGATCGCGGACCGCGCGTTCCTGGCGGTCGGCGAGATGGAGCTGTTCGGCGACGTCCGGGAGCTGCTGCGGCTGCGCATCGTCCCCAAGCTCGCGCCGCGCGACCGCGAGGGCCTGGTCGTCGTCCCGGCGGGCGACCACTTCGACGCGATGGTGATGATCGAGCACCCGCGCTACGGCGGGCCGCTGACGCGGGCGCGCGCGGGCCTGCTGGGCCTGCGGCGGCTCGGGTACGTGATGACGAACACGCATGACCGGGAGCTGGCGGACGTCCAGGTCCGCGACCAGCCGCTGCTGCCGGGCCGGGACGTGCGGGTCGTGACCAAGCCGGGCAGCCGTTACGTGTCGGCGCTGCTGAGCGAGGTCGACCAGTTCCTCCCGCCGCCGAACGAGCACGGCGCGCTGGTGGGCGTCCCGTGCCACAGCACGCTGCTGCTGTACCCGATCACCTCGACGGCGGTGCGGACGGTGCTGCCGGTGTTCGCCGAGGTCGTCGCGGAGATGCACGCCGCCGCCGACGACCCGTGCGCGCCGGGCGTCTACTGGAGCCACGGCGAGCGGCGGCTGACGCCGCTGGGCCGCGAGCCGGAGCGCCCGCGCGACGGGGAGTTCGCCGCGCTGCTGCGCCGCCTGCCGGAGGACCCCGGCGCCTGACGCCGGGGCGGGACCGTGGCCGACACCGCCGAGCGGACGCTCCGGCTGCTCTCGCTGCTGCAGTCCGGGCGGCGGTGGCCCGCCGCGGACCTGGCCGCCGCGCTCGGCACGAGCCCCCGGTCGCTGCGCCGCGACCTGGACCGGCTGCGCGGCCTCGGCTACCGGGTGGAGAGCCTGCGCGGGCCGGGCGGGCACTACCGGCTGGCGCCGGGCGGCGCGCTGCCGCCGCTGGTGTTCGAGGACGACGAGGCGGTCGCGCTGGCCGTCGCGCTGCGCGTCGCGGCGGCCGGGCTGACGGGGCTGGACGTCCGCGACGACGCGCCGCGCCGGGCGCTGCGCAAGCTGGAGGGCGTGCTGCCCGCCCGGCTGGCGCGGCGCGTGGCGGCGACGGCGGCGGCCGTGGAGCCCGCCGGGCGGGCGCGGCCGGGCGTCGCACCGGACGTCGTCGCCGCGCTGGGCGAGGCGGTCGCGGCGCGGCGGCGGACGCGGCTCGTCCACCGGGGGCGGAGCGGGGAGGCCGTCGAGCGGGACGTGGACCCGTACCGGCTCGTCGTCCTGCGGGACCGCTGGTACCTGTTCGCGTGGGATCTGGACCGGCGCGACTGGCGGGCGTTCCGGCTGGACCGGGTCGCGTCCGTCGCGCCGGTCGGGGTGCCGTTCACGCCGCGGCCGCTTCCGGCGGACGACCTCGCGGCGCATCTGGCCGAGCGCTTCGCCGAGCGCGCGCCGCGCCACCGGGTGCGGGTGCTGTTCGCGGCGTCCGCACGGGAGGTGGCGCGGACGACGGTCCGGCTCGACGGCGCGCTGCGGCCCGTCTCGGCGGAGACGGCGCGCTACGAGGCCGCCGTGGACTCGTTCGAGTGGGCGGCGACGGCGCTGGCGCTGACCGGGCTGCCGTTCACCGTCGAGGGGCCGCCGGAGTTCGCCGCGTACGTCGCGGCGCTCGGCGAGCGGCTGCGCGCGGCCGCGCCGGGCTAGGGCAGCTTCCAGTCGACGGGCGACGCGCCCTGGCGTTCGAGCAGCGCGTTGGCGCGGCTGAACGGCCGCGAGCCGAAGAACCCCCGGTCGGCGGCCATCGGGCTCGGGTGCGCGGACTCGATCACCGGGACGTTGCCGAGCAGCGGCTTGAGGTTGCGCGCGTCCCGTCCCCACAGGATCGCCACCAGCGGCCGGTTCCGCGCGGCGAGCGCGCGGATGGCCTGCTCCGTGACCTCTTCCCAGCCCTTGCCGCGGTGGGAATTGGGTTTGCGCGGCATGACGGTGAGAGAGCGGTTGAGCAGGAGGACGCCCTGATGCGTCCAGGGCGTGAGATCACCGTTGGACGGCGTGGGAAGGCCGAGGTCGGTGCTGTATTCGCGAAAAATGTTCACGAGACTGGCGGGGACGGGCCGGACGTCGGGGGCGACCGAGAAACTCAGCCCGACCGGATGGCCCGGCGTCGGATACGGGTCCTGCCCGACGATCAGCACGCGGACCTCGCCGAACGGCTGCTGGAACGCACGCAGGATGTCCGGTCCGGCGGGGAGGTAGCGGCGGCCCGCGGCGACCTCGGCGCGCAGGAAGTCGCCCATCGCGGCGATCCGTCCGGCCACCGGGGCGAGGGCGTCGGCCCAGCCCGCTTCCATGATCTCCGGGAGGGGTCGTGTCATGGTCCGCCATCGTAATGGCGCACGCCACATCGCGAACGGGAATGTCCGGCCCGTCCCCGAACGTTCTTGATCATGTACGCGCCACCGCGCGAGTTGCACCTTCCCCCCACGGGCCCACCGCTCCGGATTCTTCGATGAACGGGATGAAACGTCCCGTTAAGTCGTCGTTACACCTTGACTGGGGGCATTGACCTACCGTCGGGTAATTTGTACTTCCTTGAGGGGTGGCCCACAGCCGATGAGACGGGACTACCGATGAGTCAGCTCACCAGCCAGCTCAGCTCCGTGGACACGGTCTTCCTCAACGCGGAGACGGGCACGACCCAAGCCCACATCGCCGGACTCGCCGTGATCGACCCCGCCGCGTGCCCCGGCGGACGGCTCACCCCCGAGGCCGCGGCCGACCTGATCGCGACCCGCGCGCACCTGGCCCCGCGCCCGCTGCGCCGCCGGCTCGCCCGCGTCCCCCTCGGGCTCGACCGGCCCTACTGGGAGGACGACCCCGACTTCGACCCCGCCCGGCACATCACCGAGATCACCCTGCCCGCGCCCGGCGACGACGACCAGCTCGCGCGCGCCGTCGCGCGGCTGCACGAGCGCCCGCTCGACCGCTCCCGCCCGCTGTGGGAGATGGTCATCGTCCAGGGCCTCGCGGCGGGCCGCGCCGCCGTCTACGTCAAGGTCCACCACGCCGCGATCGACGGCGTCATGGCCGCCGAGACGCTGGCCGCGCTGCTCGACCTCGCGCCCGAGCCGCGCGCCGTGCCCGCCGTCGCGGACGCGGCCCCGCAGCGCGCGCCGCGCCGCCGGGCGATGGTCGGCTCCGGGCTCGCGCGGATCGCCGCGCACCCCGTCGCGTCCGCGGCCGCGGTGGCGCGGTCCGTGCCGCGCCTGGACGACGTGCCGGGCGTCGGCGCGCTGCCCGGCGTCGCGCGCGTCGCCCGGCTCGCGCGCGGCGCGCTCGCCCTCGGCACCGGCTTCGGCACGGGCTCCGGCGCGGGCGCGCCGGAGGCCGAGCCCGCGACCGCGCCGCCGACGCCGTTCAACCGGCCGATCGGGCCGTCCCGCGCCGTCGCGTTCGGCGAACTGCCGCTGGACGAGGTCAAGCGGGTCGGGCGCGCGCTCGGCGGCAGCGTCAACGACGTCGTCATGGCGCTGTGCGCGGCCGCGCTGCGCACCTGGCTCGACAAGCGCGGGGAGCTGCCGGACGAGCCGCTCGTCGCGGGCGTCCCGATCTCGCTGCGGCTCACCGACCGCGCCGGGGACGGCACCGACTCCGGCAACCAGGTGTCGATCCTGTCCACGCCGCTCGCCACGCACGTCGCGGACCCGGCCGAGCGGTTCGCCGCCGTCCGCGCCGACCTCGACCGGATGAAGGGGCGGTTCGCCGTCGCGGGCAACTGGGTCCGCGACGTCGCCGGGCTCGTCCCCGCGCCGTTCGCCCGCTCCGCGACGCGCCTCGCGCTGCGCGCCGCGCCGCTGACCGGGCTGCGGCCGCTCAACCTCATCGTGTCGAACGTGCCGGGGCCGCAGTTCCCGCTGTACCTGTGCGGGGCGCGGGTCCTGGCGTACTACCCGGTCTCGGTCGTCACGGACGTGTCCGGCGGGCTGAACATCACCGTGTTCTCCTACGACGGGACGATCGACGTCGGGATCGTGAGCTGCCGCGACCTCGTGCCCGACCCGTCCGAGCTGGTGGACCACCTGCACGACGCGCTCAACGAGCTGAAGGACCTCGCCCGGGACTGAGCGAGTGCCGGTGCCGCCGCGCCAGGGCCAGCGCGGCGGTGCCGGCGGGCTGCATCGGGGCCGGGGTCGGCGCGTCCAGGGCGGCGCGGGTAACCGTTCCCTCGGCGTTCTCCGCGACGAGGCCGTCCAGGAAGTCCTCGGGGACGAGCGCGACGGTCAGCAGGTCCGTCGCGAACGTCAGCGGGTCCACGCCGAGGCCGACGACGAAGACCGGCACGTCCCAGCCCGTCGCGGCCGTGCCCTCGGGCGCGCCGAACAGCTCCTCGGCGAACTCGCGCGCGATCGTCTCGCGCGGCGTGGGGGACTGGAACATCCCGACCGGCACGACCTGGTGCAGCCCGCCCGCGTGCGCGACCTTCGCCGGATCGCGCCAGTGCAGCGGATACACGCCGGACGGCGTCAACGCGACCGTCGTGATCGCCAACAACGCGGCCCGCCGCCCGAGATCCCGAGGATCTCCGACCCGCCCCCGCAACGGCAACGACCCCGCACCCCTGAACACGCGCGCGTCGGACGCGCCCCCGGACGAGTGCGCGGCGGTTCCGCCCGCGCCCGGACCGCCCGCGGACGCGCGTGCGGCGGTTCCGCCCGCGTTCGGGTCATCCGCGCCGGTCCGGCGCGCGGACGCGCGGCACGCCGCGCGTCCGCGCGCGCTCCGCTCGTCTGCGCGCTGCTCACGCGCGGCGAGCTCGTGGGCGGCCTGCTCGTGGGCGGCGAGTTCGTGGGCGGCGAGTTCGCCGACGTTCAGGGCGTCGAAGTAGCGGCCGGGGCCGAAGCGCAGGACCGGGTCGGTGTCGAGGCGGGCGGCGAGGAGGCGGTGGGCCGGGCGGTTCTCCAGGACGCGCGGCGGCGCGAGGGCGGCGAGCGCGTCGGCGTAGGTGCGGAACCCCGGCGGGAGGCCGTCCGGCGGGTCCGCGACGAGCGGCGGCGGGGGTGATTCCGCCCACTCCAGCCGAACGGCCTCCAGCGGCACCGGGACGTCCGGCAGCCACTCCGGCCGGGTCAGCAGCGCGGTGCCGGGGACGCGCGGCAGCCCCGGATACAGGCGGTCCGCCGCCTCGCCGAGCGCGGCCCGGTCCGTCCCGAGGCGCGCGCGGACCGCCCGCCAGCGCTCCGCAGCCGTGTCCATTCGCCGGAGAACTCCCTTTATCGTGGGGATACGTGAGCAGGAACAGTGAGCGGGCCCCCGCCGCCGCGTGGGCCGTGTGGTCGGTCGGCGTCCTCGCCTACATTCTCGCCATCCTGCACCGCAGCTCGTTCGGGGTGGCGGGCCTCGACGCCGAGCACCGCTTCCACGCGTCCGCCGGAATCCTCGCGAGCTTCGCCGTCCTCCAGCTCCTCGTCTACGCCGCGCTCCAGATCCCCGTCGGGCTGCTGCTGGATCGGCTCGGCCCGCGCCGCATGGTCGCCGGGGGAGCGCTCGTCATGGCCGCCGGGCAGGCGCTGATGGCCGTCGCGCCGAGCGTCGGGGCCGCCGTCGCCGCGCGCGTGCTGGTCGGCGCGGGCGACGCGATGACGTTCATCAGCGTGCTCAGCCTCGTCACCGGCTGGTTCCCCGCCCGGCAGGTGCCGGTCGTCACCCAGCTCACCGGGCTGCTCGGCCAGCTCGGGCAGGTGCTGAGCGCGGTGCCGCTCGTCGCGCTGCTGCACGGGCCGGGCTGGTCCAGCGCGTTCGGGTCGGTCGCGGCGCTCGGCGTCCTGGCCGCCGTCCTCGCGTTCGCCGTCGTGCGCGACGCGCCCGGAACGCCTGCCGCGCGCCCGGCGGCGTCCCCCGGGCGGATCGCCCGCGACCTCGCCGACGCCTGGCGGCACCCCGGCACCCGCCTCGGCCTGTGGACGCACTTCGTCACGCAGTTCTCCTCCAACACGTTCGCGCTGATGTGGGGCTACCCGTACCTCGTCTCCGGCCAGGGCATGCGGCCCGGCGCGGCCAGCACGCTGCTGACCGTGTTCGTGCTGGCCAACGTCGTGTCGGGGCCGGTGGTCGGCCGCCTGGTCGCGCGGTACCCGCTGCGCCGCTCCTGGCTCGTGCTCGGCATCGTCGGCGTCACCGCCGCCGCGTGGGCGACCGTCCTCGCCGTCCCGCCGCCCGCCCCGGCGTGGCTGCTCGTCGTCCTGGTGCTGTGCGTGGCGCTCGGCGGTCCGGGCGCGATGATCGGCTTCGACTACGCGCGGACGTTCAACCCGCCCGCGCGGCAGGGCGCGGCGACCGGCATCGTCAACATCGGCGGGTTCGCCGCCGCGCTCGTCGCGATCCTGCTCATCGGCGTCGTGCTGGACGCGCTGTCGCCCGGCGGGGACTTCACGCCGCACGCGTTCCGCGTCGCGTGGGGCGTGCAGGCGGTGCTGTGGGGGATCGGCGTCGCGGGCGTCCTGCGCACGCGCGCGCTGACGCGCCGCCGCAAGATCGCCGAGGGCGACCCGGAGTACCTGGTCTTCGCGCGGTCGGCCGCCTGAGCGCGGCGGTCAGCCGGTCAGCGCCGCGCGGACGGCGGCCAGCAGCGCCTCGTCCGCCCCGAGCCCGTCCGCCAGGAACCCGGCGAACGACCCGTAGCGGGCGTCGGCCTCGGCGAACGCCGCCTCCAGGTACGCGGGGCGCTGCTCCAGCAGCGGCAGCAGCAGCTCGGGCTCCTTCATCTGCCCGGTGTCGCGCAGGAACGCCAGCAGCTTCGCGCGGCCCCGCTGGTGGTAGTGGTTCGACCGCAGGTAGTCCGCCATGATCGTCTCGCGCGGGACGCCGAGGATCGTCAGCACGATCGCCGCCATCCAGCCCGTCCGGTCCTTCCCGGCGGTGCAGTGGAACAGCAGCGGCAGCCGCCCCGCGTCCGCGACGAGCCGCAGCGCCTCGGCGAACGAGGCGCGCTCGTCGTCCACCGCGACGAAGTTCCGGTTCGCGGCCAGCATGAACCGCTCGGTCCGGTCGCCGCCGAACGTCGCGCGCTGCCGCTCCGGATCGCCCTCGGCGACGATGTCGTAGAACGCCTTGAGGTCGCCGCCGCCCACCGGCAGGTGGACGTGCTCCGCGCCCGGCGGCAGCCGGTCCGCCCCGTTGGTCTCGATCTCGTTCGCGGTCCGGAAGTCCACGACGGTGCGCAGCGGCGCGAGCCGCTCGGCGTCGGCGTCGGTCAGGCCGTTCAGCGCGTCGCCGCGCAGCAGCCGGCCGGGAGCCGTCGCGCCGCCCGGGAAGCGGATTCCGCCGAGGTCGCGGACGTTGGCGGCGCGGTCGAGCCGCAGATGGCCGTGGTCGTCGTCGGGGCGCATGGGGCCATCGTCGCGGATGGGGTGATCTGTCCGCGAACCGGGGTCCGAGTCCGGATCTGTCGAAGGCGGCGCGGCCGGTGCCGCGCCGCCTCGCGGCACTACAGGTTGATCATGTGCCCGGCCAGGCCGTGGACGGCCTCCTTCACGGCCTCGCCCAGCGACGGGTGCGCGTGGACGTTCCGCGCCACCTCGTTGACCGTCAGGTCCCACTGCTGCGCGAGCGTCAGCTCCGGCAGCAGCTCGGTGACCTCCGGCCCGATCAGGTGCGCGCCCAGCAGTTCGCCGTACTTGGCGTCGCTGATCAGCTTCACGAAGCCGTCGCCCTCGCCCAGGCCCAGCGCCTTGCCGTTCGCGCTGAACGGGAACTTGGCGACCTTCACGTCGTAGCCCTGCTCGCGCGCCTGCGCCTCGGTCCACCCGAAGCTCGCGACCTGCGGCTGGCAGTACGTCGCGCGCGGGATCATCACGTACTCCAGCGCCATCGTCTCGGCGCCCGCGATGGACTCGGCGGCGACGATGCCCATCGACTCGGCCGCGTGCGCCAGCATCAGCTTGGCGGTGACGTCGCCGATCGCGAAGATGTGCGGCACCGAGGTGCGGCAGTACGCGTCGACGTCGATCGCGCCCCGGTCGGTGAGGCGGACGCCGGTCTTGTCCAGGCCGTAGCCGTCGACGTTCGGCGCGAACCCGATCGCCTGGAGGACCTTGTCGGCCTCCAGGACCTGCTGCGCGCCGTCCTTCCCGGTGACGGTGACCTTGACCTTCGCGCCCGAGTCGTCGATCTGGTCGACGCGGGTGGAGGTGAGGATTTCGACGCCGAGCTTGCGGTACCGACGCGACAGCTCCTTGGACACGTCCGCGTCCTCGTTGGGGAGCACCCGGTCGGCGAACTCGACGATCGTGACCTTCACGCCGTAGTTGTGCAGCACGTACGCGAACTCGACGCCGATGGCGCCCGCGCCCGCGATGACGATGCTCTCCGGCAGCTCGGCGCTGAGGATCTGCTCCTCGTAGGTGACCACGCGCTCCGACAGCGACGTGCCCGGGAGCAGCCGGGTGTGCGCGCCGGCCGCGATGATGCAGTTGTCGAAGGTGACGGTGTCGGACGAACCGTCCTTGCGGTCCACCTGAAGGGTGTGGGCGTCGGTGAACGCGCCACGGCCGTCGAAGGTCGTGATCTTGTTCTTCTTCATCAGGAACTGGACGCCCTTGACGAGCTTCTCCGACACCTGGCGGCTGCGCTTGTGGGCGGCCCCGTAGTCGAAGGACACGGTGCCCTCGACGTTGATGCCGTACTTCTCCGTCTCCGTGGTGAAGATGTGGGCCAGCTCGGCGTTGCGGAGCAGCGCCTTCGAGGGGATGCAGCCGATGTTGAGGCAGACCCCGCCCCAGAACCGCTCCTCGATGATCGCCGTCCGGAGCCCGAGCTGTGCCGACCGGATCGCGGCGACATACCCGCCCGGGCCCGAACCGAGGACCACGACGTCAAAGTGATTGCTCATATCCGTCAACGATATTCGGCCCCGACCTCCGTCGCATCTCGATCGAGGTCACGCGGCCCGCGGGCGGCCGGTCCCGCCCGTGCTGTTAGGGTTTCGTAATCCCCTCCCGCGGCCGACGACGGCGCGCGGTGCGGCGGGCCGGACGCGGGCGATGGTGACGCGTGCCTCGGTCCCGCCCGGAACACATCCCCGGGTCCGTGTCGTTCATGCTCCGTCGGCCCTTCGGCCGCCCGCCCGAAGGCGACGACGACCACGGACCCCCCGCGGGCCGGCGAACGTGGAGGAGAGCGACGCGTGAGGATTCCCAAGCCCGTCAACGCCGCCCTGGACTGGGTCGACGCGCACCGGCCGCCGCTCGGCGTCGCGACCGCGCTGATCCTCGCGGCGTGCGCGGTCCTGGCGGCGCCGCACGCGGTGGGCATCCCGGTGGCGGCGTTCCTGGTCGGGCTGGCCCTCGGCGGCCTGGCGATCCACGTCCGGCTGACCAAGCGGGTGCGCCGCGCCCGTACCGAGATCGACGAGCTGCTGCGGCAGAACGGCCGCCTGCGGCACCGCAACACGATCCTCAGCAGCGGCGTGATCAGCCGCGAGGCGCAGGCCACGCAGGCGTTCATCGCCATTCCCGAGGACGACGCGCCGCTGCTCGTCGTCGACGCGGGCCCGCAGAGCACGATGCAGCTTCCCGAAATCCCCGAGGACGTCGTCCCCGAGCCACTTCCGGAGGGCGAGGAGCGGGAGGCTTCCCGCCGGGACTGACCGCGCTCACCCGCCGGGCCTTTCCCCGCACCGTGCGTTATCCCGGCCTTCCGGTGGGGAGAACGTGGCGCGGGAGGACGGATGGGAGACGTGAGGACGGCCCCGGAGCCCGACGTGAGGACGGTCCGCAAGGCCGTGGTGGCGTCGGCGATGGGAAACGCGGTCGAGTGGTTCGACTTCGGCGTGTTCAGCGCCGGGATCGTCACGTCGATCATCGGGACGGTGTTCTTTCCGGCGGGGGACGACGGCAACGCGACGCTGCGGTCGTTCGCGCTGATCGCGGCGGCGTTCGTGGCGCGCCCTTTCGGCGGCCTCTTCTTCGGCCCGCTCGGCGACCGGCTCGGCCGCCGCCGGGTGCTGGCGGTCACGATCATCCTGATGTCCGGGTCGACGTTCCTGATCGGCGTCCTGCCCGGCTACGACACGATCGGGTTCGCCGCGCCGGTGCTGCTGCTGGCCGTCCGGCTGCTCCAGGGCTTCTCCACCGGCGGCGAGTACGGCGGCGCGGCCACGATGATCGCGGAGTACGCGCCGACGAACCGGCGCGGATTCTTCGGCAGTTTCCTCGAACTCGGCACGCTCAGCGGATACGTCGGCGGGGCCGGGCTGGTGCTGATCGTGAACCTGCTCGCCGGGCACGACGCGATGCACGCGTGGGCGTGGCGCATTCCTTTCTTCGTGGCGCTGCCGCTCGGGCTCGTCGGGTTGTACGTGCGGTCGCGGATCGAGGACACGCCCACGTTCCTGCGCATGGCAGAGAGCGGCAAGAAGGCCAAGGCGCCGCTGCGCGAGACGCTGGCGCGGCACTGGCAGACCATTCTGATGCTGATCGGGATCGTCTTCCTGCTCAACGTCGCTGACTACACGCTGCTGACGTTCATGCCGTCCTATCTGGCGGACTTCCTGCACATCGGGGACGTGACGTCGCAGCTCGTCACGATCGGCGTCGAGCTGGCGATGATCGCGGTGATCACGCCGCTCGGCGCGCTGTCGGACCGCATCGGCCGCAAGCCGCTGCTGGTCACGGCCGCGGTCGGGTTCGTCGTGCTGTCGTGGCCCGCGTTCGCGCTGATGCAGACGGAGCGGGCGTTCGGCGTCGTCATCGGCTACGCGATCATCGGCGGGCTGCTCGTGCTGATGCTCGCGGTCATCGGCGCGACGTTCCCCGCGATGTTCCCGACCAAGGTCCGCTACGGGGCCTTCGCGATCGGCTACAACGTCTCGACGTCGCTGTTCGGCGGGACGGCGGCGGTGCTGGTCGGCTCCCTCATCGACGCGACCGGCAGCAACTCGGTGCCCGCCTACTACCTGATGCTCGCCGGACTCGTCGCGCTCGTGCCGCTCTGGCGGCTGCCCGAAACGGCCCGGGTTCCGATCGACGAGGCGGGCACGCCGGACGCGCCGGAGTCCGAGGGCCTGGTCGCGCGGCACTGAACCCGCCTCGGTTTATCCGCCCATCGACGTATTCGTGCCGATTTCTCGTGGGGCTGCTGGGCATCGTGTGACTCGCGGGGTGACACAAGCGCTACAGAAGGTAAGAAAACCCTTCCGTTGTGATCGTGTCACCACCGTGGGTAGTGTGCCCGGTGGCGCAGCGGAGCGACCCGGTCACGGGCCGCGCCCGCCGACCTTCCCGAGCACGACCCCCCTGTCAGCCCGACCACGAATCGGTGGTGTGTGGAACCGTGACCGAACCGCAGCTCAGCCTCAGCACATCGGCGGCCCGCAACCTCGCGACGACGACCAAGACCGTCCCGCAGATGCAGGGCATCTCCTCCCGGTGGCTGATCAAGCTCCTGCCGTGGGTGCGCGCGGCGGGCGGCGCCTACCGCGTGAACCGGCGGCTCAGCTACACCGTGGGGGACGGCCGGATCACCTTCGTGCAGTCCGGCGCGGACGTCCGGGTCGTCCCCCTCGAACTCGGGGAGCTGCCGCCGCTGCGCGGCTTCGCCGACGAGCCCGTCCTGGCCGCCCTCGCCGACCACTGCACCCAGCGCGAGTACGGGCCCGGCGAGGTCGTCGCCGAGCGCGGGCGGCCCGCCGACGAGGTCCACCTCGTCGCGCACGGCAAGCTCGCGCGCGTCGCCGCGGGCGAGTACGGCGACGAGGTGGACCTCGGCGTCCTGGCCGACGGCTCCTTCTTCGGCGACCGCGCCCTGCTCGACGACGACGCCGTCTGGGACGTCAGCGTCCGCACACTCACCGCCTGCACGATCCTCACGCTCAGCCGCGCCCGGTTCCGGGAGGCGCTGGACTCCTCCGCCGAGCTGCGCGAGCACGTCGCCGCCTACGTCGAGTCGCCCGAGCGGGCCGCCGACGACAGCGGCGAGGCCGCCATCGCGCTGTCCTCCGGGCACGCGGGCGAGGTCGACCTGCCCGGCACGTTCGTGGACTACGAGCCGAGCCCGCGCGAGTACGAGCTGAGCGTCGCGCAGACCGTCCTGCGCGTCCACAGCCGCGTCGCGGACCTCTACAACGAGCCGATGAACCAGACCGAGCAGCAGCTCCGGCTGACGGTCGAGGCGCTGCGCGAGCGGCAGGAGGCCGAACTCGTCAACAACCGCGACTTCGGACTGCTGTACAACGCCGACTACGCCCAGCGCGTCCACACCCGGTCCGGGCCGCCCACCCCCGACGACATGGACGAGCTGCTGACGCTCGTCTGGAAGGACCCGGCGTTCTTCCTCGCGCACCCCAAGGCCATCGCCGCGTTCGGCCGCGAGTGCAGCGCGCGCGGCGTCTACCCCGACGCGGTCGACGTCGGCGGGCACAAGGTCCCCGGCTGGCGCGGCGTCCCGATCTTCCCGTGCAACAAGATCCCGATCAGCGACACCCGCACCAGCTCGATCATGCTGATGCGCACCGGCGAGGAGTCGCAGGGCGTCGTCGGCCTCCACCAGACCGGCATCCCGGACGAGCTGGAGCCGGGCCTGTCGGTGCGGTTCATGGGGATCGACGAGAAGGCGATCCTGTCGTACCTGGTCAGCGTGTACTACTCGGCGGCCGTCCTGGTTCCGGACGCGCTCGCGGTGCTGGAGAGCGTGGAGGTCGCGCGCGGCGCGTGACGACGTCCTGACCCCCCGTCCCCCGACCACGTCCGGGGGCGTGGCCGCCCCACGCCCCCGGCCGCGTCCGCATCGGAAGGCCGCGATCCATGACCGACCACCAGCTCTCCCTGTCCACGGCCGCCGCGCGCAACCTGGCGACCACCACCAAGACCCGCCCGCAGATGCAGGGCATCACGCCGCGCTGGCTGCTGCGGCTGCTGCCGTGGGTCGAGGCGCACGGCGGCGCGTACCGCGTCAACCGGCGGCTGGCCTACCGGCTCGGCGACGGGCTGCTCACGTTCGTCAACACCGGCGCGGCCGTGCGGGTCGTCCCGGCCGAGCTCACCGAGCTGCCGCCGCTCCGCGACCTGGAGGACCCCGAGCTCCTCGCCGCGCTCGCGGACCGGTTCGTCCAGCGCGAGTACGCGCCCGGCGACGTCGTCGCGGAGGCGGGGCGGCCGGTGGACGAGGTCGTCCTCATCGCGCACGGCAAGGTCGGGCGCGCCGGGTCGGGCGCGTACGGCGCCGAGACCGACCTCGGCGTCCTGGCCGACGGGCGGTTCCTCGGCGAGTCGGTACTGCTCGGGCTCGACGGCGCCTGGACGTACACGGTCCGCGCGCTCACCCCGACGACCGTCCTGACCCTGTCGCGGACGGCGCTCGCGGAGCTGACCGGCCGCCACCCGGCGCTGCGCGCCCACCTGGAGACCGTCCGCGACCGGCCCGAACCGCCGGCCAACCGGCAGGGCGAGGCCGCGATCGACCTGGCGTCCGGGCACAGCGGCGAGTACGGCCTGCCCGGCACGTTCGTGGACTACGAGCCGAGCCCGCGCGAGTACGAGCTGACCGTCGCGCAGACGCGGCTGCGGATTCACACCCGTGTCGCGGACCTCTACAACGAGCCGATGAACCAGACCGAGCAGCAGCTCAGGCTGACGATCGAGGCCCTCCGCGAACGCCAGGAGGACGACATGATCAACAACCGGGACTTCGGGCTGCTCCACAACGCCGACCTGCGGCAGCGTATCTCCACCCGCACCGGCCCGCCCACCCCCGACGACCTCGACGAACTGCTGTCGCGGCGGCGCGGGTCGCGGTTCTTCCTCGCCCACCCGAAGGCCATCGCCGCGTTCGGCCGCGAATGCACGCGGCGCGGCGTCTACCCCGAGCCCGCCGTCCACGACGGGCGGCGGTTCCAGGCGTGGCGCGGCGTCCCGATCTTCCCCTGCGACAAGATCCCGGTCAGCGCGGGCGGGACCAGCTCGATCCTGGTGCTGCGCACCGGCGAGGACGAGCAGGGCGTCGTCGGGCTGCACCGCACCGGCGTCCCCGACGAGCTGGAGCCCGGCCTGTCGGTGCGGTTCATGGGCGTGGACGACAAGGCGATCCTGTCGTACCTCGTCAGCGCGTACTACTCGGCGGCCGTCCTGGTTCCCGACGCGCTGGGCGTCCTGGAGAACGTCGAGATCGCCCGCTAGAGGAGGAAGCCATGTCCGCCGCCCGGGAGACGACGCGGGGCCGTCCGGCCGCCGAGATCCTGCGCTGGAGCCGCGCCCTGCTCGACCCGGCGCTGCGCGCCGCCGTCGGCGAGCTGTCCGGGGAGATGCGCGGCATCGCCGAGTACCACTTCGGCTGGCGCGACGCCGCGGGCGGCCCCGCCGACGCGCCCGCCGGGAAGGCGGTCCGGCCCGCGCTGGCGTTCCTCGCGGCGGAGGCGGTCGGGGGCGGGGCCGCCGACGCGGTGCCCGCCGCCGTCGCCATCGAGCTCGCGCACAACTTCTCCCTCCTGCACGACGACGTGATGGACGGCGACACCGAGCGCCGCCACCGCGCCACGGCGTGGTCCCTGTTCGGCGCGACCCCGGCCGTGCTGGCCGGGGACGCGCTGCTGGCCTGCGCGGTCGAGGGGCTGGCCGCCGACACCGTCGGCGGCCCCGCCGTCCGGACCTTCGGCCGCGCGGTCCGCGAACTGGTCGAGGGGCAGAGCGCCGACATCTCCTTCGAGCGGCGCGCGGACGTGACGCTCGCCGAGTGCGAGGCGATGGCGGCCAAGAAGACGGGCGCGCTGATCGGCGGCGCGTGCGCGCTCGGCGCGATCTTCGGCGGCGGGTCGCCCGCGCGCGTGGCGCGGCTGCGGGGCTTCGGGGAGCGGGTCGGGCTGGCGTTCCAGATCGTCGACGACCTGCTCGGGATCTGGGGGGACGCGGCGGTCACCGGCAAGCCCGTCCACTCCGACCTGGTGAACCGCAAGAAGTCGCTGCCGGTCGTCGCGGCGCTGACCTCCGGCACGTCCGAGGCCGCGGAGCTCGCGGCCCTCTACCACCGCGCCGAACCGCTGGCCGCGCCCGACGCCGCCCGCGCCGCCGACCTGGTCGCCCGCGCGGGCGGCCGCGCCTGGGCGAACGCCCGCGCCGCGGAACTCCGCGCCGAGGCGCTGACGGAACTCGACGCCGCCGCCCCGGCCCCGTCCGTCCGCGACGACCTGGCGGAACTGGCCCGCCTCCTCACCGACCGCGACCACTGATACTTCGTCGGCGCGTTCCGCTCGTTCGTCAGACGGGGCGTCGGCTCAGTGCCACGCGGCGAGGTGGCCGTCGCCGCGGTGCTCGCGCGGCCTTCCGCACGGCCGGAGCCGTCGTCGGCGTCCCAGTTCCACCCGCGCGCCGGGCCGGGGGCGGGTCGCTTCGTTCGATTGTGTGTTCGATTATGCTGGCGGCGTGTCACCGACGTCGCCGCACGACCGCGTTCCCTTCGCGTGCCCGCGCGGGCACGCGATGACGGCCGGCCGCGTGATCGTGAGCTGGTCGCCGTGCGTGTGCGCGCCCTGCGCCGGTCTGGGGCGCGGACGCGCCGGCCACCGCACCTACCTCTGCCTGGCCTGCCAGGACGAGCGAATCGTGACGATGTGCTACCTGCCGTTCCACGTGGGGCTCCCCGCGAAGGCCCAACCCCACGCGGCGGCGGCGCTCAGGAGATCGTCAGATCGCCGTTGACGTCGCGGACCTGGACGAACGCGCCGCCCACGTTCCCGTTCATGACGTTGGAGACGCCGTCGTCGCCGACCCGCGTCTGCGTCTGCGACACCTGGCTCCAGAGCCGGTCGACCGTGCGGTCGAACGCCGGGTCCTCCGCGCGGAGGCGGTGCAGCGCGTGCGCCAGCGCGGCCAGCCGTTCCGGCGACCGCGGTTCCTCGGCGGCGCGCTCCAGCGCCTCCTCGGCCTCGGCGTCCCCGCCGAACCGGCCGCGAACGAGCCGGACGAGCGCGGCCGCGGCGTTGCGGATCGGCTCACCGGCCAACTCGACGGCCTTCCCGGCGGCGGCGGTGGCGATGGCGACGGTCATCGGATCGGTCATCGACTTCCCCCAGAACTAGGTCTCCCACCCAGTCCAACATGCCCACCCCCAGCCGACCAGCGCATCGGCCCAGGAGAACCGTGAACGCTCAAGTGGGTACTTCTCGTGTCCGAGTGATGAACGGGGCTCCGGGGAAGTGGGAAATCCGCCGCTCATTGTGAGAGCCGGGAGGAAACCGTTCGTCGCGGCCGTCGTCGCCTGGGGGCGCCGCGTCGGAGAACGGGTAGGTGGACGCCGCATAATTGCGCACGGCACCACCGGACATGCCCCGGGATCAGTGAGTCCAGGTAATCGCCGCCAAAGCACGACGATCTCCATCGTGCGATCTTCACACCGAATGACAAACCCACCAAACGCGCTGAGGAACACCATGCGGCGCTCGCGGCGCGGGACCGTAGTTGCGACGCACGTCACACTCGGATGCGGCCTGATCCGGTCAGAACGGTCTGGCAAGACTGCGGCGGGCGAGGGCGCGGAGCGGGGTCGCGGCGCGTCCGGGGGTGGTTTCGGACGGCCGTCGGCGCGTCAGGCGCGGGGTGCAGCGGCGGTGCGCGCCGCCGGGCGGCGCGGGGCGCGGGCGGCGGGTCCCCCGGCGGGCCCGGGGGCCGCCGGGGCCGCCGCGCTCACGAGGCCTGCTGCTCGTCCTCGGACGTCGCCGGGACGGTCTCGGCCGACCGCGCCTGCTGCTCGGTGTCCTGCTCCCCGCTCTGCGTGGGCCACGTGGCGAGCCGGGTGCGGCGAGGGTTGGCCAGAGGGGTGCTCATCGTTGTCGCTGTCCTCCTGTCGGGCCGTCGTCGTGGCCGCCCGCGCATCGTCGGCGGGCGGCCGGACGGAGTGGTAGAGGGAGATCTTCCCCGATGACCCTCCCCGCTCGGCAAAATGGTCTAGACCGCACCGCCCGGGCGGGCGGCGGTCCGGCACGGCCGGTTCGGGGAAAGGCGAGGGCGAAGCGTCTCCTCGGGGCGATCCGCGCTGGTCGCCGAAGCGGAACGCGGAAACCCCCCGATAGCGGAATGATACGCCTAAGGGCCGAGCCGCACGAACGCGGCCCACCCGGACGCACTTCCGGAAATGTCGGGAATGGACTGTCCGGCCTTTAAGGAAAAACTCCGGTAATGGCGGGCGGATCGGGCACTACACGCGCCGCTATTACGGTCAGCACGCCAGATTTCGGATGCGCGACATGAGGGACCGTAACCAGCGCCCGGCCGGCGCGCTCTGGACGCCAAGAAACCGCCCTCCTTACGCTCGACCGCAGCGACCCGCCGGAGCCCCGCGACACGAGGGAGTGAGCCCCACTGTGACCACGGCCCGGGAGATCCCCGACCTACTGTCCAACGCTTTCGCGGCCGATCCCTATTCCGCCTACCGGGTCCTGCGGGACGAGGCGCCGCTCGTGTGGCACGAGGGGATGCAGAGCTACGTCGTCTCCCGGTACGAGGACGTCGCCCGCGTCTTCAAGGACCCCGTCTTCACCACCGCGAACTACGACTGGCAGCTCGAACCCGTCCACGGCCGCACGATCCTGCAGCTCAGCGGACGCGAGCACGCCGTCCGCCGGGCCCTGGTCGCGCCCGCGTTCCGGGGCGCGGAACTCCAGGAGAGGTTCCTGCCGGTCATCGAGCGCAACTCGGCGGCGCTCATCGACGGGTTCCGCCGCACGGGCCGCGTCGACCTCGTCGCCGACTACAGCACCCGCTTCCCGATCAACGTCATCGTGGACATGCTGGGCCTCGACCAGGCCGACCACGCGCGCTTCCACCGCTGGTACACCGCGATCGTCGCGTTCCTCGGCAACATCTCCGGCGACCCGGACGTCGTCACGGCGGGGGAGCGCACCCGCCGCGAGTTCACCGAGTACATGCTCCCGATCATCCGCGACCGGCGCGCGAACCCCGGCGACGACCTGCTCTCCACGCTCTGCCGCGCCGAGATCGACGGCACCGCGATGAGCGACGAGGACATCAGGGCGTTCTGCAGCCTGCTGCTCGCCGCGGGCGGCGAGACGACCGACAAGGCCGTCGCGGCGCTGTTCGCGAACCTGCTGCGCCACCCCGACCAGCTCGCCGCCGTCCGCGCCGACCGGTCGCTGATCCCGGCCGCGTTCGCCGAGACGCTGCGCTACACCCCGCCCGTCCACATGATCATGCGGCAGCCCGCCGAGGACGTGGCGCTGAGCGGCGGCGTCGTCCGGGCGGGCCGCACCGTGACCGCGCTGATCGGCGCGGCCAACCGCGACCCCGCCCGCTACGACCGCCCCGACGACTTCGACGTCCACCGCGCCGACCTCACCACCGCGACCGCGTTCTCCGCCGCCGCCGAGCACGTGGCGTTCGCGCTCGGCCGCCACTTCTGCGTCGGCGCGCTGCTCGCCAGGACCGAGGTCGAGGTCGGCGCGAACCAGCTCCTGGACGCGATGCCGGACCCGCGGCTTCCGGACGGCTTCACGCCGGTGGAGAAGGGCGTCTTCACCCGCGGCCCCGCGTCGCTCCCGCTGACGTTCACCCCGGTCTGACGGTCAGTCGTCCGCGTCGTCGTCCGGGTCGGCGCCGGTCGGGTCGAAGGGGACGAGGTCGTCGAGCGCGGCCGGGCTGAACCGCACCGGCAGCGCGAACAGGCCGCGCATCCACAGCGACGGCCGCCAGCGCAGCTCGTCCGGGCGCACCGCGAGGTCAACGTCGGGCAGCCGGTCCAGCAGCACGTCCACCGACGTCCGCGCGATGACCTCGGCCAGCTCCGGCGCGGGGAACGGGCAGCCGTGCTCCCCGTGCCCGAACGACACGTGCGCGCGGTTGGCCTCCGGGCCCTCCGCGGGCCGCCGCACCGGCGACACCACCGGGTCGTTGTTCGCCGCCGCGAACCCCAGCACCAGCAGGTCGCCCCCGGCGATCGGCTGGTCTCCGAGGACGCAGTCGTGGACGGCCCACCGGCCGATGAAGTTCTGCGTCGGCGTCGTCTCCCACAGGACCTCGCTCAGCGCCTCCTTGGTGCTGGCGCGCCCGCCCTGCAGCGTCACCGAGTACCGCTCGTCCACCAGCATCAGCCGCAGCGTGTTGCCGATCCAGTTGCCCGTGGGCTGCTGCGCCGCCGCCATCACGACGAGCAGGTCGATGACGATCTCCTCCTGCGTCAGGTTCGCCGGATGCCGCAGCAACTGCGACGGCACGTCCAGCCCCGGCCGCAGGCTCTTGTCGTGGACGAGCCGCGCCATCCGCGCGTGGACGCGCCGGTGCGCCGCCATCGCCTTCTCCCCGACGTCCAGCGACTCGGCGATGTCGCGCACCAGCTCGGGGATCTCGTCCTCGGGCATCCCGAAGATCCGCGCGATGACCTGCAACGGAATCCGCAGCGCGTACTGCTCGACGAGGTCCGCGCAGCCCTCGGCGGAGAACGCGGTGATGAGCCGGTCCGCCGCGGCGACGCAGATGTTCGTCAGCTCGGTGCGGTCCACCGCGTCCAGCGCGTCGCCGATCGCGCCCGCGCGGCGGCGGTGCTCGGCGCCCTCGGCGAACATCACCGACGGCGTCCACCCGACGTACGGCATCAGCGGCCAGTCGTCGGGGATCAGCTCCCACATGTTCCACCGGCGGCAGTCCCGCGCGAACAGCCGCGGGTTGCCCGTCACATGGGTGACCTCCCGGTAGCCGAGCACCAGCCACGCCGGGACGTCGCCGTCGAGCAGCACCGGCGCGACCGGTCCGTACTCGCGGCGCAGCGCGGCGTACAGCGCGTCCGGGTCCTTCGCGATGCGCGGCCCGTAGAGGCGGACCGGCCGGGAGTGCCCGGGGTGGTCCGGCGGGGCGGAGTCGGGTGTGGTCGTGGAATCGGTCACGGCGTGGTCTCCGGAGCGTGGAGGGAGGCGAGGTGCTCGACGAGGTCGATGAGCACGGTCTTGCAGGAGTCCCGCTCCCGCGCGTCGCACTCGATGAGCGGGACGCGGGGCTGCAGGTCGAGGGCGGCGCGGACGCGGTCCAGCGGCGGGCGCGGCCCGTCGAACCGGTTCACCGCGACGATGAACGGCATCCCGTGGTGCTCCAGCCGGTCGATCGCGTAGAACGACTCGGCGAGCCGGCGGACGTCGACCAGCACGACGGCGCCGAGGCTGCCGCCGAAGAGCTGGTCCCACAGGAACCAGAACCGCTGCTGGCCCGGCGCGCCGAACAGGTACAGCACCCGCTCGGCGTCCAGCGTGATGCGGCCGAAGTCGAACGCGACGGTCGTGGTGTTCTTGTCGGCGACGGCGGTGGGGTCGTCGATGCCCACGCCCGCGCGGGTCATGATCTCCTCGGTGCTGAGCGGCCGGATCTCGCTCACCGAGCCGACCATCGTCGTCTTGCCGACGCCGAACCCGCCGACGATGACGATCTTGAAGGCGTCGCGGGCGGTCGCGCGCAGCGGCACCCCGTCAGAGTTCGTGGAGTCCAACGAGCACCTGCCTCAGGGTTTCCAGGTCGGGCAGCCGGTCGGGGGCGCGCGCCGACTCCGGCGCCCGGACGGCGACCAGGCCGGTCCGCGCGAGGTCGCGCAGCAGCACCTTCAGGACGCTGACCGGCGTCCGCAGGTGCGCCGACAGCTCCGCGACGGAGCTCGGGTGGTACCGGCACAGCCGCAGGATGCGCGCGTGCTCCGACGGCGTGCCGGGCGGCGCGTCCACCCCGCCGACGATCAGCGACACCAGGTCCAGCACGGGCCCGGCGGCGTCGGCCCGGCCCGCGGTCACGACGAACAGGCGGTCCGGGTCCTCCCGGGCGAGTCCGCTCACGGCGCCGCCGCGGGCCGCCGCGGCGGCGCGGTCAGATAGCCGCCGATCTGCTCCACCAGCTCGTTCATGTAGTGCGCGACCATGCCGACGTCGGCGTCCTCGGCCGCGATGACGGCCAGGTGCGCGCCCTCCCCGGCGGGGACGATCAGCAGCACCCCGCCGGGGAACTCCGCCATCGACTGCCCGGCGCCGAGCCCGGTGCCGAACTCGGCGGACGCGCTGATCGCCAGGCTCTGGACGCCCGCGGCGATGGCCGCGAGCTGGTCCGCGGAGTCCTGCGAGAGGCCGCCGGTGTGGCAGACCTTCAGGCCGTCCTTGGACAGGACCAGGACGTGCCGGGTGCCGGGTGCCCGGCGGACCAGGTTCTCCAGCAGCCAGCCGAGGTCGCGATCATCTGGGCTCATCGTGTCGCGGGGCGGTCGGCCCCTGCCTCCTCATCGGATCGACGGGTGGGAAGTCAGTCCTGCGGGCCGCGGTCGCGGCCCGCCTGCCGGAACGCCGCGAACCTGGCCGCCGCGTCGCGGCGCGCCCGCGGCACCTCGGCGGGCGGCTCGAAGTTCGGCCCCGACACCGGGTACGGCGACGTCGCCAGGGTGTGCCCGGCGCGGCGCTGCGGCAGGTCGAAGCCGTCCGGGTCGGGGCCGGGGTCGATCGGCCCGATCGGCTGCGGCCCGGTGCCGTGCGGGGGCGGCGGGACGGACGGCAGCGCGGGCCGCGCGTTGGCGTAGAAGTCCTGCGGCGGCTGCGTCAGCAGGTGCCGGGGGATCATGACGACGACGCCGATCCCGCCGCGCGACGACGGCCGGAAGCTGACCCGCAGCCGGTGCTTGCGCACCAGGCGGCCGACGACGGCGAGGCCGAGCCGGCTGCCGGGCAGCGTGTCGAGGCCGAGCGGCTTGGTCACCATCCGCTGCGCGCGGTCGCGTTCGCGCTTGCGCATCCCGAGGCCGCTGTCCTCGACGGTGATGACGAGGCCCGCGTCCTCCTCCTCGGCGTACACGTGGACCTCGGTGTTGATGGGGGAGAACTGCGTCGCGTTGTCCATCAGCTCGGCGAGCGCGTGCATGACGCCCTCGGCCGCGTACCCGGCGACCGCGACGGTGTCGTTGTAGTGCAGCTTCACGCGCCGGTAGTCCGCGATGCGGCCGACCGCGCCGCGCAGGATGCTCTCGACGCGGATCGGCTTGGTCCAGCGCCGCCCGGTGCGGCCGCCCGACAGCAGCGCGATGCTGTCGGCGAGCCGCCCCATCTGGCACGCCCGGTGGTCGAGGTCGAGCAGGTCGCCGAAGACGGCCTGCTCGTCGTAGCGGAACTGCATCTCGCGGAGCTCGGCGAGCATGCTCGTCACCATCGCCTGGAGCCGCGCGGCGGCGCTGGCGTTGGCGAGCATCACCGAGGAGTGCATCCGGTCGTTGGCCGACAGCGCGTGCAGCGCGTCGTTGACCAGCCGGTACAGCGTCGGGTGGACGGGCGTCTGCTCCTCGAACATGATCCGGTCCGCGCCCGCCTTCTCGTAGCGGACGCGCTTGACCGCGACGGGGATCGTCTCGTCGATGACCAGCCGCATCTCCTCCTCCAGCGCCTCGGCGACCGACCGCGCGCTCGCGGCGGCGCGCTCGGCGGCGGCGAGGTCGGCGGCGACGGTCCGCACCAGCCGCTGGAGCAGCGGGTGCGCGGGGCGCGGCGCGTCGGCCAGCGCCCGTTCGGCGGGCGCGCCCGCGCGGACGGCGTGCGCGACGCGCGGCAGCGTCTCCTCCAGCACCGCGGTGATCTGCTCCTCCAGCAGCGCGACGCCGCCGCGCAGCGTCGCGGCGCGGACCCGCGCGCGGCGCGCGGCGACGGCGTGGTGGACGGCGACGGCGACGGCGACCGACAGCGCCAGCGCGGCACCGCCGCCGCCCCACGCGACGACGCGCCGCGCGGCGGCCGGCGCGGCGGCCAGCGTCCACAGCCAGGCCCCGCCGAGGACGGCGACCGTGAGCAGCCACGCGAGCAGGGCGCGCTCCACCGGGGGACGGGCGGGGTCGTGATCGGCATGTGACATAGCGATGATCCTCAGGTGCGGTCGGAGGGCTCCCCGGCGGGGAACCGCCGGGCCGCCCGGCGGGGGCCGAGCGCACGGCGCGGGGGGCGCGGGGGGCGCGGGGGGCGCGGGGGGCGCGGGAGCGGCCGGGGCCGCCGCGCGGCGGACGGGCGGCCGCGGTCGGGATCGGGCACCGCGCGATGGACGGACACGGAACGTAGGATGCATCACACGCATTGTGCGCGGTGGGGAAATGGCGACAATCGCCGGTGTCTCCCGCTCTTCGAGCGTGGAAAGCGTTCCGAGACCGGTCGCGGGGTTTCATCCGGGGCGGAATCCAGCCTATCCCCAGAAGCCACGACAAACCGGACGAGCATGTGCGCCGTTGGTCCAAAGTGATGGATCTATGGCAATTCGCCCGTTAAGTGGCGATGGGTCGAGCGCGCCACGATGCCTCGGGCTCCGGGGAAAATCACTGGCCTTCCAGTGCTCAAACTGGAACAATTGCGGACATGATGGATGTCCAGACGCTGGCGGAGATGCAGCGGCGCGGGGAGCGCCTGAAGTTCCTGTTCTTCTGGGGCCACCAGCCGCCGAAGAACGGCGGCACGGGTTCGGGTTGCCTGAGCCAGTGGTACCCGTCTCCCTTCGAGGTCGACGGCATCGCCTACGCCACGGCCGAGCACTTCATGATGGCCGAGAAGGCCCGCCTCTTCGCCGACGAGAAGACCCGCGCCCGCATCATCGCGGCCACTCACCCGAAGGAGGCGAAGGACCTCGGCCGGGCCGTCCGCCCCTTCGACCAGGCCACGTGGGAAAGCCACCGCACGGACATCGTCATCAGGGGCAACATCGCGAAGTTCACCCAGAACCCGGACATGGGCGACTACCTGCGAACGACCGGCGACCGCATCCTCGTGGAAGCCAGCCCGCGAGACCGAATCTGGGGCATCGGCCTCTCCGCCTCGAACCCCGACGCCGAACGCGTCGAAGCCTGGCGGGGCCGCAACCTCCTGGGCTTCGCCCTGATGGAAACAAGAAAAGCCTGCTGAACCAAACCAAAGCAGCGAGAAGCGCGCGACCACCCTTAAACGGCGGCTACCGCAGGGATCTACACCCGACGGAGACGGAAACCCGGGAGATCGCCCCCCCCCGCGCACGTCCGCGAGGGCGCGGGCGGCCGACGCGCGGTTGCCCCCCGCGCACGTCCGCGAGCCACCGGGAGCCGACACCCGGGCAAAGACGGAAACCCTGGAGGCACCCCGCGCACGTACGGCCTCGAACCATTGGGGATCTACACCTGGACAAAAACGGAAACTAGGGGGCCCGCGCGCGCACGACCGCGAGGACGCAGCGGACCTCGCCCGGCTTAGGTTGCGAAAAAGGCCCGCGCACACGACCGCGAGCCCCCGGGGGTCTACACCCGAACAAGGACGGGAACCACGGGGGGTTGCCCGCGGGCGCACGGCCGCGAGCCGCCAGGCGAGCGGCCGGGCGCCCGCAGCGCGAAGGGTCGCACCGCAGCGAGCGCCAGCGAGTGAGGATGCGGCGCTTCGCGCCGCAGGGGGTGTGGGGGATCGTCCCCCACAGTGACAGGCGTGGGGGGTCGACCCCCCGCAAGCAACAAAACCAGGCCGTGAAGCGGAGCGCACATTCGGCAGTCCGCTCCACGGCCCGTCGCGGCCCGAGGGGAGGGGAGGGCCGCGTCAGTGGGGGATCGGGGTCCTGCGGAGCACGGCGCTGAGCCGTGCCGCGGAGGTGCCGATCCCGGTGGGGGCCTGCAGCGGCGGGATGCCGAGCAGGGTGGCCTCGTCGTAGCGGTCGGTCGTGCGGTGCCACTTGACGATGGCGGCCATCCAGTCGCGGAGGCCGTCGATGTAGGCGTCGAGTCCGGCGCGGGCGGTGCCGTCGAGGTCGAGGCGGGGGATCTCGGTGGCGGCGATGTGCTCGAACTGGCGGAGGCGGGCGGTCATGAGGTCGTTGACGATGTCGACGGCGGTCTCCTTGCCGCAGCCGAGGAAGTGCTGGACGGCGAGGACGCCGTTGTTGATCTCGCCTTCGAACTCGATCTCCTTCTGGTAGGAGAACACGTCGTTGACGAGGCAGCCGTAGTCCATCGCGGCGGCGTCGAGCTCCTTCATGGGGCGCGTCCGGAAGATCTCGGCCGGGACGGCGTCGCCGTGTTCGATGCGGGCGAGCGTCGTCGTCAGTTCGGAGCCGAAGGTGTGTCGGCGCATCTCGAAGTAGTCGATGGGGTCGGGGACGCGGCCCTGGATGTGGTTGTTCAGCTCCCACGGCCACGAGTCGGTCATGGTGACGACGGCCTCGTGGAATTCGGCGCGCGAGCGCGGCGACATGGGTTCGGCGGTGCGCCGCCACAGGTCGGCGAGGCCGGTCTCGACGGGGTTCTCGGGGACGGGCGTCGCGCCGAGGTCGAGCGGCATGAACAGGGGGATGCGCGCGGCGAACGCCTTCGCGCCCGCCATGTCGCGGTCGCGCCCGTAGATCTTCGGGAAGTAGTCGTCGCCGTAGGTGCCCCAGGCGAGCCACTGGGCCGAGAGGTCGAGGCCGTCCGCGCTGGCGTCCGGGTCGATCCCGGCGGAGCAGGTGGGGAAGTCGAACCCGGCGACCCGCGCGGCCGTCCAGACCGGTTCGGCGAGGCGCGGCACGGGGTCGTACATGCCCATCTCGCCGCACCACTCGACGCACGCGCGGCGGGCGCGCTGCAGGTGCGGGCTGGTCCCGGCCGTGTAGGGCATGGTGAAGTCCGGCAGGCGGGTCGGCCCGACGCGCTGGTGGGGGACGTGCCCGAGCCCGGTGCCCGCGGCCTTGACGACGGCGGGCAGCCGCGCCGCGACCAGGCCGACGCCGGTGGGCTCCGCGCGGTTCATGTAGCGGCTCGACCGCAGGTGCCAGTCGTGGCCGCCGGACTGCCAGTCCTGGAGCCCCTTGACGTAGGCGAGCACCCGCGCCTGCTCGTCCGGGTCGAGGCCGTGCTCGGCGAACAGCGGCGGCAGCTCGGTCAGCACGGTGTTCTCGAACTGCTTGAGCCGGGACGTCAGCAGGTCGTTCACGGTGTCGGCGGCGGTCTGCGGGTCGACGCCGAGGAAGTGCCGGACCACCAGCACGCAGTTGTTGATCTCGCCTTCCTGCTCGATCTCGCGCTGGTAGGAGAAGATGTCGTTGCGCAGGTGGACGCCGTCGGAGAACGTGTCCTTCAGGACGCGCAGCGGCCGGGTGCCCACGACGCGCTCGGGGACCTCCGCGCCGACCGCGTGCTCCACCAGGTCCGCCGACCAGGGCGCGCCGCCGACCTTGCGCCGCATCTCGACGTACTCGACGGGGTTGGGGACTCGGCCCTCGTCGATGTTCGCCAGCTCCCACAGGCAGTCGCGCAGGAGCGCGTCGGTGCTGCGGGTGAACCGGGCGCGCCACGCGTCGGACATGGCCGGGACGGTCCGCGCCCACAGGTCGACCAGCCCGCGCTCGGCCGCGTTCTCCGGCTCCAGCGCGCAGCCGGGCTCCATGAAGGCGGCGAGCCGGTCGAGGTAGTGCCGGGCGCCTTCCAGGTCGCGGGGCTTCTTGTAGACCTCGAGGAAGTGGTCGTCGAAGTAGAAGACCCAGACGTACCAGTCGGTGATGAGGTCGAGTTCGGGGCCGTCGCAATCCGGATGGGTGTACGCGCACAGGAGCGGGTAGTCCATCGAGTCCAGCGCCGCCTGGTCCCAGATCTCGGGGGTGCCGGGGTCGCGGGTGGCGTCCAGCATCCCCATGTCCAGAGCCCACGCGTTGCTGTGGACGCGCGCCCGCTCCAGATGCGGGTTGATGCGCGCGGGGTAGGGGACGTAGAACTCCGGCAGTTCGTACGGCTGCATGAACCGGACCGGCCTCTCTGCGGTTGGGGGATCTCCCGGCGGGGTTCAACGTACTGTCCCTGATCCGTCACTGAAAGTCATAATTTTCTATCCCTTCCGCCAGACGGCACCCGCGCCCCGCTCCGTTCCCGCAGGCCGGACCGGCGCGCCGCACCGCCGGATAGCCTGGCCGCGATGGGAGTCGACTGGGTCAGGATGCGGCTGCTTCCGGGCGTCACCGAGGCCGGGCTGCGCGGTCTCGTCGCGGCGCAGGCCGAGCGGTACGCGGCCGCCGGGCGGCTCCCGGCCGATCTGGCGGCGTTCGCCGCGCCCGCGCCGGACGTCCCGCACGACCCCGCCGAGCTGGAGCGCCGCGTCGAGCGCGACACCGGGGACAGCAGCGTCTTCCGCGTGAACGCGCTGGTCGCGAACCCGGTGTTCCCGGCCGAGTGGCGGCGGGCCGCGCTGCGGACCCATCTGCCGGGCGAGCTGCCCGGCCGGCTGCGGGTCTGGCGGGCCCATCTGGAGCGGGTGCGGGCCGGGGCGCACCGCCCGTACCTGCGCGCGTGGCACGCGTACGTCATCATCCGCAGGCTCGCGGACGAGTGGGCGCCGCTGCGCGCGCTCGCGCTGGCCGCCCGCGACCGGGACAACGCGTGGGCGCTGCGCCCGGACCTCGTCGCGGCGCGCGAGCGGATCATCGCGCTGCCGGTGCCCGCGCCGCCGCCCGCGCCGCGCTGGGATGCGGCGGGGGAGCGCGGGCCACTGCCCGTCCCGTTCGACGTCGCGCCGTTCGCGGCCGCCGCGCGCGAGTGGAACCGCCGAGTCCCCGCCGGGCGGAAGGTCCACGTCACCGCGCCGGTCGGGTTCGCGTCGTTCCTGGCGGCGGCGCTGGAGGACGAGTGGCTGCGCGACTGCCTGGAGTGGCTGGACGGCGCGGTCCGCGACGGCCGGGGCGTCCTGCTCTGGTGAGGGTTCGGCCCCGCCGCGGGGGTAGAGATCACCATGAACCGGCGGCTTGTTGGCAAGAGGGCGACCAAGCCGCCGGGAACGCACTTCGCGTAGCCATACGCTGGCGAAATGTCGATCAGTGGAGGAGCGGACACCTTGCCGACGGTGCGCGCCGACATCACCTTGACCGTGAACGGGAGCCTGCGCAGGCTCACGGTGGACACGCGGACGTCCCTGCTCGACCTGCTCCGCGAGGACCTCGGCCTGACCGGGGCGAAGAAGGGCTGCGACCACGGCCAGTGCGGCGCCTGCACGGTGCTGCTCGACGGGCGGCGCGCCAACGCCTGCCTCGCGCTCGCCGTCGCCAACGACGGCGCGGACGTCGTCACGGTCGAGGGACTGGCGGACGGTGAACGGCTTAGTCCCGTCCAGGAGGCGTTCCTGGAGAAGGACGCCTACCAGTGCGGCTACTGCACGCCCGGCCAGCTCTGCTCGGCGACGGGCGTGCTGCGCGAGGCGGCGCACGGCTGGCCGAGCGCCGCGACCGGCGACGTCGCCGCCGAGCCCGAGCTGGACGACGACGAGATCCGCGAGCGGATGAGCGGCAACCTGTGCCGCTGCGGCGCGTACGTCAACATCGTCGCGGCGGTGCGGGAGGCGGCCCGGTGAGGCCCTTCGCCTACGAGCGCGCCGCGACCGCCGAGGACGCGCTGCGCCGCCACGCCGCGGGCGACGGGGCCGTCGCCTACCTCGGCGGCGGCACGAACCTGGTCGACCTGATGCGGCTCGGCGTCGCGATGCCCGCGCGGCTCGTGGACGTCGCGCGGCTGCCCTACGACCGCATCGAGCACCGCGCGGACGGCGGCCTCGTCATCGGCGCGGCCGTCCGCAACAGCGACCTCGCCGCCGACCTCGGCGTGCGCGCCGACCACCCGCTGCTGTCGCAGGCGCTCCTGTCCGGCGCGTCCGGGCAGATCCGCAACCAGGCGACGGTCGGCGGGAACCTGCTGCAGCGGACGCGCTGCCCCTACTTCCAGGACATCAGCAAGGCGTGCAACAAGCGCGATCCGGGCAGCGGCTGCCCGGCGATCGAGGGCGACCACGAGAACCTGGCGATCCTCGACCACTCGCCGGAGTGCGTCGCGACGCATCCGTCCGACATGGCGGTGGCGCTGGCGGCGCTGGACGCGCGCGTCCGCGTCCGGCAGCCCGACGGGGAGGACGTCGTCCCGCTGGAGCGGCTGTACCGCTCGCCCGGCGACGACCCGTCCCGCGACACCACGCTCGCGCCCGGCGACCTGATCACCGGCGTCGAGGTGCCGGCGCCGCTGCGGATGCCCGCGCGGTACCGCAAGGTCCGCGAGCGGGCGTCGTTCGCGTTCGCGCTGGTGTCGGTGGCCGCGGCGCTCGACGTGTCCGGCGGGTCCGTCCGCGACTGCCGGATCGCGCTCGGCGGCGTCGCGCCGCGGCCGTGGCGCGCGCACCGTGCCGAGGACGCGCTGCGCGGCCGCCCGGCGACGCCCGGGAGCTTCCGCGCGGCGGCCGAGGCGGAGCTGGCCGCCGCCGACCCGCTGCCGGGCAACGCCTACAAGGTGCCGCTGGCCGTCAACCTGGTCGCGGCGGTGCTCACCGACCTCGCGGGGGAGGCGTCATGAGGATCGAGGGACGCGCGAAGATCACCGGGACGGCGCTGTACGCGTACGAGTACCCCGCCGAGGACGTCGCGTACGCGTTCGCGGTGTCGTCCGACATCGCGCGCGGCGAGGTGCTGTCGGTGCGCGCGCCGGACGTGCCCGGGCTGATCACCGTCCTGTCCTGCATGGACCCGCCGTCCGTCAAGCCCGTCTCCGACGGCGAGCTGGCCGTGCTCCAGTCGCGGCACGTGTCGTACCGGGGGCAGCTCGTCGCGGTCGTCGTCGCCGAGACGCTGGAGGCCGCGCGCGAGGCGGAACGGCTGCTGGAGATCGAGTACGCGCCCGAGGAGATCGACGTCGAGCTGCGCGCCGACCATCCCGGGCTGTACCACCCGGAGAAGGTCAACGGCGGGTTCGACACCGACACCGGGTCGGGCGAGCCGGAGGAGGTGTTCGGCGCGTCGCCCGTCCGGGTGG
This sequence comes from Actinomadura atramentaria DSM 43919, assembly GCF_000381885.1. Classification (GTDB taxonomy): domain Bacteria; phylum Actinomycetota; class Actinomycetes; order Streptosporangiales; family Streptosporangiaceae; genus Spirillospora; species Spirillospora atramentaria. The sequence continues at coordinate 383,944 of NZ_KB907209.1, forward strand.
ACGTCACCTACCGGACGCCCGCGCAGCACAACAACGCGATGGAGCCGCACGCGACGCTCGCCGCGTGGACGTCCGACGGCGGGCTCGTCGTCCACGACTCCAACCAGGGCTCGGTCGTCGTCCGCGACACCCTCGCGCAGGTCTTCGACCTCGAACCCGAGCGCGTCCGGGTCATCGCGCCGCACGTCGGCGGCGGCTTCGGCTCCAAGGGCACGCCGCGGCCCGTCGTGGTGCTGGCGGCGCTCGCCGCGCGCGCCGCCGGGCGTCCCGTCAAGCTCGCGATGACGCGGCAGCAGATGTTCGCGGCCGTGGGGTACCGGACGCCGACGATCCAGCGGCTCCGGCTCGGCGCGGCGGAGGACGGGCGGCTGCGGGCGATCCTGCACGACGCCGTCGAGCAGACCTCGCACGTCCGCGAGTTCGCCGAGCAGACCACCACCGCGACCCGGCACATGTACGCGGCGCCGCACCGCAGCACCGAGCACCGGCTCGTCCGGCTGGACGTGCCGTCGCCGTCGTGGATGCGCGCGCCCGGCGAGACGCCCGGCATGTACGGGCTGGAGTCCGCGATGGACGAGCTGGCGTACGCGGCCGGGCTCGACCCCGTCGAACTGCGCGTTCGCAACGAGCCCGAGACCGACCCCGACACCGGGCTGCCGTTCAGCTCCCGGAACCTGCTTGCGTGCCTGCGCGAGGGCGCGGACCGGTTCGGGTGGGCGCACCGCGACCCGCGGCCCGGCGTCCGCCGCGAGGGCCGGCTGCTGGTCGGGACGGGCGTGGCGGCGGCGACGTACCCGGCGATCACCGTTCCCGCGACGGCGCGGGCGCGCGCGCACGAGGACGGGACGTTCACCGTCTCGCTCGCCGCCGCCGACATCGGCACCGGGGCGCGGACGGTCCTCACCGTCGTCGCCGCCGAGGCGCTGAAGGCCGAGCCCGACGCGGTGACCGTCGAGATCGGGGACAGCTCGCTGCCGCGCGCCCCGCTCGCCGGCGGGTCGATGGGCACGGCGAGCTGGGGGCACGCGGTCGTCCGCGCGTGCGAGGCGCTGCTGGTCGCGCTCGGCGCGTCCGGCGGCGAACTGCCGCAGGAGGCCGTCGTCGACACCGCCGAGGAGGTCAAGGGCCGTCCTCGCTACGCGCGGCACGCGTTCGGCGCGCACTTCGCCGAGGCCGCCGTCGACGTCGACACCGGCGAGATCCGCGTCCGGCGCATGCTCGGCGTGTTCGCGGCGGGCCGCATCCTCAACCCGCAGACGGCCCGGTCGCAGTTCGTCGGCGGCATGACGATGGGCGTCGGCATGGCGCTCATGGAACGCGGCGTGATGGACGACGAGTACGGCGACTACCTCAACCACGACCTGGCGCAGTACCACGTCCCGGCGTGCGCGGACGTCCGCGACATCGACGCGTTCTGGATCGACGAGGCGGACGCCCACCTCAACGCGATGGGCGCGAAGGGCATCGGCGAGATCGGCATCGTCGGCGCGGCGGCCGCGATCGGCAACGCGGTGTTCCACGCGACGGGCGTCCGCTACCGGGAACTGCCCCTGACCCCGCCCCGCGTGCTGACGGGACTGCTGGAACACGGGGTGAGCGTCTAGGGCGTGCCCCGGCGCCCGGCGCGACGCGTCCCTCGCCCCTCGGTGCGGCGAACGGGGGCGCTCCGGTCAGCGGCCGGCGGGCTCCCACCAGGTGAGGTTCGCGGCGGCGTCGGCCACCGGTTCGATGATCTCCCACGCCTCGCTGATCAGCTCGTTCTCGACCCGCCAGATGTCGACGACCGCGATCTCCGGCCCGCCGTCCGGGAGCCGCCGCCGCGTGTGCAGCACCACGTGGTCGCCGTCGGCCAGCACGTGCCGGATCTCGACCCGCATGCCGGCGAGCGGGACGAGCGCCGCCTCCACGGCGGCGAGCCATTCCTTCTTGGTGGACGAGGTCGCGTCCGGCCGATGGTGGACGAAGTCGTCGCTGAGCAGCGGCGCGAGCCCTTCGGTGCTGCCCGTCGTGATCAGTTCCGAGAGCGCCCGCTGAACGATGTCCTTGTTGGTCATGCCCGCAGTGTTTCCGCGGCCTCGGTGGATTGTCGATGAAATCCCATTTCATGGCGTCCGGCGCCGCGATGAGTACGCTCGGGAACCATGCACACGGTCGGGGAACTCCTGCGGCAGTGGCGGCACCGCCGACGGCTCAGCCAGCTCGACCTCGCCATCGCGGCCGACGTGTCCGCCCGGCACGTCAGCCTCGTCGAGACGGGTAAGTCCAACCCCAGCGCCGACATGGTCCTGCGGCTCGCCGACCAGCTCGACGTGCCGCTCCGCGACCGCAACCGCCTGCTGCTCGCCGCCGGTTTCGCGCCCCGGTACGCCGAACGGCCGCTCGACGACACCGCGCTGTCCGCCGCCCGGAACGCCGTCGAACGGGTACTCCGCGCGCACGAGCCGTACCCGGCGCTGGCGTTCGACCGCCGCTGGAACATCATCACGGCCAACCGCGCCGTCGACCCGTTCCTCGCCGAGGTCGACCCCGAACTGCTCCGGGCGCCGGTCAACCTGCTGCGGCTCGGCCTCGACCCGCGCGGGCTCGCCCGCCTCGTCGTCAACATCGCCGATGTCCGCGCGGTGTTCCGCGCCCGGGTGAGGCGCCAGCTCGCCGCCGCCCCCGATCCCGGACTCGCCGCCCTCTACGAGGAACTCCTGGCCCCCGGAGCAGTCGAAGCCCCCGCCGACTCCGACGTCATGATCCACATGCTCGTCCGCCACGGCGGCCGCGAGCTTCGCCTCTTCTCCACCATCACCACCTTCGGCACCCCGCAGGACATCACCCTCGACGAGGTAGCCATCGAGTCCTACTACCCCGCCGACGCCGAGACCGCCGCCTGCTTCGAGGACCGGGGCGTCTCGCACCGCGCGCGGTGGGGAGGCGATGCCGGGTCCGGGCTTTTCGGTCGTGCGGGCGGGATGAGCGCCTAGGGTGCCGGAGGGGGGCCATGCACGGACCACGCGGGGAAGGGGATCGTCGCCCATGCTCACCGACCGGTACGGATCGCCGCTGAACGCGCCGGACGCGGCCGCCGTGGACGCGCTGCACGACGCCGTCACCCGGTTCATGCGGTTCCGTCACGGAATGCTCGACCCGGTCGCGCCGTGGCTCGCGGCGGGGGACGCGTTCCCGCTCGCCGCCGCGCTGGACGCGTACATCGGCGCGCTCAGCACCGAGGCCGGGGTCGCCGCCGAGACCGCCGCCGCGTTCGGCCGCGCCCGGGAGCGGTGCGCGCGGCTGCCGCTCACCGAACGCGAGCGCGGCCACCTCGACGCCGCCGACCGCCTGCTCGCCGGGGACCTGCGCGGCGCGGCGGACCTGCTGACGCGGCTGTCCGAGCACGACCCGCACGACATGGTCGCGCTCGCCGCCGGGCACCAGGTGGACTTCCTGCGCGGCGACGCCGTGGCGCTCCGCGACCGCGTCGGGGCGGTTCTGGCGTTCCTCGCCGAGGACGACCCGCACTACCCGTGGCTGCTCGGCATGTACGCGTTCGGCGCGGAGGAGAACGGCCACTGGGAGTACGCCGAACGCCTGGGCCGCCGCGCCGCCGAACTCGACCCGGACAACGTCTGGGCCGTCCACGCCGTCGCCCACACCTTCGAGGAGCGCGGCCGCGCCGAGGACGGCGCCGCCTGGCTGGACGGCCGCCGCGCCGACTGGGACGGCGACAACTACCTGCGGCTCCACCTCACCTGGCACCGCTGCCTGTTCCGGCTGGACGCGGGCGACGCGGCGGCCGTCCTCGCGACCTACGACGCCGACCTGGCCCCCGAGCGGACGGCGGGCAGCGCGCTGGAGATCCTTAACGGCTCCTCGCTGCTGTGGCGGCTGCACCTGGCGGGCGTGGACGTCGGCGGACGGTTCGCGACGCTCGCCGACGCGTGGCGGGACCGCGCCGCCGACCCGTGGTACGCGTTCAACGACTGGCACGCCGCGCTCTGCTTCGCCGGCGCGGACGACCAGGCGGCGCTGGCCGCGCTGATCCGCTCGCGCGAGGCGTACGCGACGGGCGACGCCGGATCTGGACTGCCCGACGACCGGGACGTCACGGGGGCGGTCGGCCTGCCCGTGTGCCGCGCAATCGCCGCGTTCGCGCAGAAGGACTACGACGCTGCCGTTGACCTGATGATGCCCGTCCGCCACGCCCTGCGCCGCACCGGCGGCAGCGACGCCCAACGCGACGTGCTCCAGCAGACGCTCATCGAGGCAGCCGTCCGCGCGGGCCGCACCACGACCGCCCGCACCCTGCTCGGCGAACGAATCGCCCGCCGCCCCGCGGGCCCCTTCGACCGCGCCGTCCGCGACCGCCTCGGCATCTGAACAACGCCCGGTGCGCCAGAACGAGCCGGGGTTCCCGGCGTGTGTCGCGCGGATGGGAAAGCTCGTCGCAAGCGGCTCACTCGTGGGCGGCGACCCAGGCCCAGACGCGGCGGCGGTGGAGCAGCGCGCCGACCAGGAACAGCAGCAGCGCGCCCGCGCCTAAGAGCAGTTCCTCGGCGGACGGCACGGTGTCCGCCGGGCGCGGGCCGAGGAACACCGCGAGACCGGCCGTCACGCCCTGCGTCGCCGCCCAGGTCAGGGTGAGCCCGACCGTCAGCAGCGCGCCGACGTTGCGGCCGTAGACGGCCAGCGCCCAGATCGCGGTCGGGCCGCCCGACCACACCCGCCACAGGAGCCCCGCGAGCAGCAGCGGGCCGACGCCGACGAGCACCAGCGTGCCCGTGTCCACGACGCCCGCGTCGCGGGCCTCGGCGAACGCGCGCGCCGCCCGGTGCCCGAACACTGCGACGCCCCACCCGGCGAGGACGGCGACGCCCGCGACCAGCTCGACGGGACGCCCGGCGGGCCGCGCGACACGTTCGGCGCGGCGCAGCAGGCGGCCGACCCCGAACGGGGGCCGGGCGACGGCGAACACGTCGGCGAGCGCGCCCGATCCGCCGGGGCCGCGCCGGAGATGCGGCGCGAACGCGTCCACGGCCCGCCGCAGCGCCCGCCACGCGCGGAGCCGGTGGGAGAACATGATCCGGTACGCGCCGTCGCCCGCCCACATGCCGGACATCTCGGGATGGCGGGCGGCGAAGCCCTCGAACGGGAAGAGCGAGAGCACGCCGGGGCCGACGACGACGTCCGCCAGCTCGTCCCACGAGACCGCCCAGCACGTCTCCCCGGCGTCGGTCAGCGACCGGACGCCGGACGCGTCCAGCACGATCCGCGCGACCGCGCGCCGCCGCAGCGACCGCACGGCGACGACGGCCGCGCCCAGCAGCACGCCGCCGCCCACCGCGCAGCCGGCCGCCGCGCGCGGCGTCCCCGCGAGCGCGAGGACGGCCGTCGCGAACAGGCAGGCGACGCCCAGCCACGCCAGGACCGCGACGGCCGGAAGCAGCGCGACGCGCCCGGCGGACGGGAGTTCGAAGGCGGCGGGAGCGTCGGACACGGCCCGTCATCGTACGGAGCGCCCCGACCCGAATCCAGCAACGCGGGAGGGACGAACCGGACGACATCCCGGCCTTCACTCCAGGCGGCATCGCCGCCACGAACCCACCCCGCGCACGCTCTGTCCGAAAAGCCAGCGGACGGTTGTCTCACCCGGTCTCGAAAGACCCGTGTCGGCCCGCGCCGGAGGCGAAGCGCTGCGCGCCGTCGAGTGCGTCGGCGGCGAGCGACGTCTCGCCGTGCCGCCACTCGGCGGCCAGTGCGGCGGACTCGTCCAGGCCCCACTGGTCCAGGACCGACGCGCGGTCCTCGCGCAGGCACGTCTGCGGGAACCGGGCGAGGGATGCGGCCAGCTCGACGGCGGCCTCGATCGCCGTCCCGGCGGGCACGACGCGGTTGGCGAGGCCCATCCGCAGCGCCTCGGCCGCGTCCACGGGACGGCCCGTGAGGATCATGTCGAGCGCGTGGCTCTGCCCGATGAGGCGCGGCAGCCGGACCGTCCCGCCGTCGATGAGCGGAACGCCCCACCGGCGGCAGTACACGCCGAAGACGGCGGTCTCGTCCGCGACGCGCAGGTCCGCCCAGATCGCGAGTTCGAGACCGCCCGCGACGGCGTGCCCGGACACGGCGGCGATCACCGGCTTGGAGAGCCGCAGCCGCGTCGGTCCCATCGGCCCGTCGCCGTCGCGCTCGGCGCGGTTGCCCTCGGGCGTGCCGAGCGCCCGCAGGTCCGCGCCCGCGCAGAACGTCCCGTTCGTCCCGTAGAGGACGGCGGCGACGGAGTCGGGATCGGCGTCGAAGGCGCGGAACGCGGCGGCCAGGGCCTCGGCGGTCGGCCGGTCCACCGCGTTGCGGCGCTCGGGCCGGTCGATGCCGATCAGCGTGACCGGCCCCCGGCGTTCGATGAGGACGCTCACGCGCGCGCCTCCCGCTCGGTCCCGGCCCACAGCGGATCGCGCAGTGCGCGCCGCAGGACCTTTCCGACGGGGGACAGCGGCACGGAGTCCACGACCCGCACCGACTTCGGCACCTTGTACCCGGCGAGGCGGGCGCGGGCGGCGGCGCGGAGTTCGGCCTCGTCCACCCGCGCGCCCGGCGCGGGGACGACGAACGCGGTCACGGCCTCGACCCACGTCGGGTCCGGCGCGCCCACGACGACGCACTGCGCCACCGAGGGATGCTCCAGCAGCACGTCCTCGACCTCCTTGGGATAGACGTTGTACCCGCCGGTGATGATCATGTCGCTGCGGCGGTCCACCAGGTGCAGGTAGCCGCGCTCGTCGGCGCGGGCCATGTCGCGGGTCCGAATCCAGCCGCCGGGCGCGAGCATCTCGGCGTTCAGCTCGGGGGCGTCGTGGTAGCCCTTCATGCCGAACGGCGCGCGGACGCGGATCTCGCCGATCTCGCCGGGGGCGACCGGAATCCCGTCGTCGTCGGTCAGCAGCAGCTCGGCGTCCACGGCCGGATGGCCGCAGGAGCCCAGCAGCGACGGGTCGCGGTGGTCCTCGGCGTCCAGGACCGTCATGCACAGCGGCGCTTCGGTCTGCCCGAAATACTGCACGAAACGCGGTCCCCACAGCTCCATCGCCTCGGTGATCACCGGACGCGGCATCGGGCTCGCGCCGTAGACGACGGTCCGCAGCGTCGAGACGTCCGCGCGGCCCGCCGCGCCGCTGGAGAGCAGCATCCCGATCATCGTCGGCACGAGGTTGATCTCGGTGACGCCGTGGCGGGGGATCGCGTCGGCGTACTCGTCGGGATCGAACCCGCCGAGCACGGCCGCGGCCCCGCCCCGCAGCCAGTACGGCAGGACGAACGTGCCGGACGCGTGGATCAGCGACGCCGCGTGCAGCATCACCGAGTCGCGGCCGGGCGACACCAGGTTCGCGAGGATGTTCGCGGTGATCGCCGCGTAGTTCGCCTGGGTGTGCTCGACGGCCTTGAGTCGACCGGTCGTGCCGGACGTGTAGAGGAACAGCACCGGATCGTCCGGCTCGGCCGGGAGCATCGGGTCGTCGGTGCGGGCGTCCCGCATCGCGGCGAGCAGATCCGGGCCGCCGGCCGCGCCCTCGGCGCCGAGGCCGATCGTGCGCAGGCCGTCGAGCAGCCCGGCGAGTTCGGCGGCCCGCTCGCCGAGCGCGGCGTCATGGACGAGGACGCGAACGCCCGTCTCCCGCAGCATCCGCGCCTGCTCGGCGGCGGCGAGCCGCGCGTTCAGCGGGACGCGCGCGACGCCCGCCTTCAGGCACGCGAAGTCGACGGGGATCGACCACAGCCCGTTCCCGAGCAGCAGCCCGACCCGGTCGCCGGGGGACACGCCATGCGCGAACAGGACGTGCGCCATCGCGTTGGCGGCCCGGTCGACCTGCGCGTACGTCAGGGACTCGCCGCCGTGCAGCACGGCGGTGCGCGGCCCGAACCGCGCCGCCCCGCGCCGAACGAGGTCCACGGTGAGCATGGGGCCCTCCTAAAAACAGTCCGTCCGGACGGTCTTTTTAGCACGCTAACATGGCGCGATGCCAGAGCGACGACGCCAGGAGCGCTGGGAGCGGACCCGCGCCGCCCTGCTCGACGCCGCCGTGACCTGCCTGGTCGAGGACGGTTACGCCGAGACGACGCTGCAGCGCGTCCAGAACCGCGCCGGGGTCTCGCGCGGAGCGCTGCTGCACCACTTCGGGTCCAAGGCCGAACTGCTCGTCGCGGCGATCCACCACATCGCCGAGCGCCAGGTCGCCTACGTCCGCGGCAAGGCGGACGCGCTGCCGCCGGAGCGGGGCCGCGTCGAAGCCGCGCTCGCCCTGCTCCGCGAGGTCATGTCGGGCCCGCTGTTCCTCGCGGGCCTCGAACTCTGGCTCGCCGCCCGCACCGACCGCGCGCTGCGCGACGCGCTCGTGCCCGCCGAACGGGAGATCGGCCGCGCGGTCCACGACCTGCTGTCGGACGCGTTCCCGCACCTGGCCGAACCCGGCCGCGCGGGCAACGTCTGGCACGAGTCGTTGCTGGCGCTGCTGCGCGGACTCGCGCTGAGCAGCGTGCTCCGCGACGACCGGGCCATCGAGGACGCCGTATTGCGGCTCTGGGCGGACCAGGTGCTGCGGCCGCGCGACTGAACGCGGCATTCCGCTCACGGACCGTGCCGGTTCCCCGGCGCAAGTGATTTCCGGATGAATCTATTTCATATTGCGTCCCGCATCCCTCGTCCGCCGTTCTTCCCCTGGGCCACGCGCGTCGTGATACTGCTCACGGCCAACACGGCGGGAGGACAGGTATGGGAATCGACGAACTGACCCGGCGCGGATTTCTTGCGGGAACGGCCGGCGCGGCGATCATGGCTGCGGGAGCCGGGGCGACGGCGGGCGCCGCCGAGAACACCGCGCCGGTCGGCGCGCTGCCCGACCCGGCCGAATCCGGCATCGACCACGTCGTCGTCGTGATGATGGAGAACCGCAGCTTCGACCACTATCTCGGCTGGCTCCCCGGCGCCGACGGCCGCCAGGCCGGGCTCACCTTCACCGACGCGAGCGGGGCCGAACACTCGACGCACCACCTCACCGTCCCGTGGGGCTGCGGATTCAACGACCCCGACCACTCCTACGCGGGCGGCCGGACCGAGTACAACGACGGCAAGTGCGACGGGTGGCTGCGCGCCGGCCACAACGACGTGTTCTCCATCGGCTACTTCGAGGGACCGGACCTGGGTTTCCACGGCCACGCCGCCCGCGACTGGACCGTCTGCGACCGGTATTTCGCGGCCGTCATGTCGTCCACGTTCCCGAACCGGATCTTCCAGCACGCGGCGCAGACCGACCGCATCTCCAACACCTTCAACTTCTCCGAGCTGACGACGATCTGGGACCGCCTCGCCGCGAAGAAGATCCCCGCCCGCTACTACTTCAGCGACGTGCCGTTCACCGCGCTGTGGGGCCTGAAGCACCTCGACATCAGCCGCAACATCGGTGATTTTTACAACGACGCCAAGAACGGCAACCTGCCCGCGCTGAGTTTCGTCGAGCCCGGCTTCCTCGGCGAACTCCTGCCGGGCCTGTCGGAGGACGAGCACCCGCTCGCCGACATCCGTTTCGGACAGCACTTCCTGAACAAGGTCTATACGGCCGTCGTGACGTCCCCGAACTGGGAACGGACCCTGCTGGTCATCAACTACGACGAGTGGGGCGGGTTCTTCGACCACGTCCCGCCGCCCACCGGCCCGGACCCGCGCCCCGACCTCGGCACCGGACTGCGCGGCTTCCGCGTTCCTTGCCTGCTCATCTCGCCGCGCGCCCGGCGCGGCGCCGTCGCGCACGAGGTGTACGACCACACGTCGGTGCTGAAGCTCGTCGAGTGGCGGTGGGGGCTGGAACCGCTGTCGGTCCGCGACGCCGCCGCGCGCAACCTCGCCGAAGTGCTGGACTTCGAGAACCCGCCGAACCTCAAGGCACCGCGCTACAACGTCCCGCTGCCGCTCACGCTCGGCTGCCTCGACCCCGCCCACAGTCACGCGGGCGACGACTGGGCCGACCTGAGCGGCTACGCGCTCCGCGCGGGGTTCCCCCGGCCGCAGTGACGCGGGCGGGCGCCCGGTTCCGGGCGCCCCGTCCGTCACCGGGCGCGGAAGTCCTCGACGTAGCGGGCGAAGGCGGGCCGTCCCAGCGACGCGGCCTGCGCCCACGACTCGAACTCGACCACGGACGGCAGCGAGCCGGTCTGCGCCAGGTGGACCGCCCGCTTGACGTCCCGCACCAGCGCCGGGTCGCGCTCGGCGCAGCGCCGCGCCAGTTCCGTCGCCGCCGCGACCGGGTCGTCGGCGCGGCGCGTCGCCAGGCCGAACTCCATCGCCCGGTCGGCGTCGATCGTCTCGGCGTCCAGGATCGTGGCCATCGCCCGGTGGCCGCCCAGCCGCGACGTCAGGAACCAGGTCGCGCCGCCGCCGGGGTGCAGGCCGATGTCCGCGAACGTGATCGCGAACTTCGCGCGCGGCCCGACGACGACCATGTCGCAGGCCAGCGCGATGTTCGCGCCCGCGCCGACCGCGACGCCGTCCACCGCCGCGATCGTCGGGACGGCCAGGTCCGCGAGGCCGAGGAACGACGCGTAGACCTGCTTGAGGTCGTCGCGAATCGCACCGGTCGGCCGGGACAGGTCGCCGAACAGGGCGGTGACGTCCGCGCCCGCGCAGAACGCCCTGCCCTCGGCGCGGACGACGAGCGCCCGCGCGTCCGGATCGTCCGCGACGGCCGCGATGGCGGTGGACAGCTCGCCGAGCATCGCCGAGGTGAGCGCGTTGCGGCGGGCGGGCGCGTCGAGGACGAGGTGCCGGACGGCGCCGTCGGACTCCAGCCGGACGGACGTTTCGGTCATGCGGTTCTCCCAGCCGTGGACGATCACTGCTGCGGGAACCGTCCCACACCGGGCGCCCCGGCGGTGCGCCGACCCGCCCGCCGCGGGCCGGGCGGGGAACCGGTCAGCTCGGGTGCGGCGGGCGCTGGCCGGGCGGCACACCGCCGCCCTGGCCGCCGCCCTTGGCTCCCTTGTCGGTCCCGTGCGGATGGCGGCGCCGGCGCGTGCCCTTCGGCTGCGTCGTCTGCGGCGGCGGCTGGTCGGTGACGCTCGTCTGCTCCGACCTGCGCATGGCGGGTTCCTGCGGGTTTGACATGGGACGCTCCCTCTCCCGTGGTTTGTGTGGACCGACCCCCGCGTACCCGACCGCGACCACCGCATGCGGGTCGCCGTTACGCGAGCAGGCGCGCGGCGACCGTCAGGTCCGCGCAGAACCCCGCGTAAACGGCGTCGCGGTCCTCGGCGCGCAGCACCGCCGACGGGTGGACGGTCGCGACGATGCGTCCTTCGCCTGCACCGGCGTCCGCGGCCTCCCGCGTCCCGAGGACGTCCAACGGCGGGAACGGCAGCGCGACACCGCGCTCCCGCGTCACCCGGAACGACGGCCCGAGCATCGCCTGCGCCGCCGTCGCACCGAGCGCGACGACCACCTCGGGCCGCAGCGCGCGCAGCTCCGCGACGAGCCACGGGCGGCACGCGCGGATCTCGGTCAGGCCGGGCTTGCGGTGCAGCCGCCGCTTTCCCCGCTCGGCCCGCTGGAACTTGAAGTGCTTCACCGCGTTCGTGACGTAGGCGTCGCCGCGCTCGATCCCGGCCTCCGCCAGCGCCCGGTCGAGGACGCGCCCCGCCGGGCCGACGAACGGCTCGCCCTCCACGTCCTCGCGGTCGCCGGGCTGCTCCCCGACGAGCACGACCCGCGCGCCCGCGCCGCCTTCGCCGAAGACGGTCTGCGTCGCGTCCTCGTACAGCGCGCAGCCCCGGCACCCGTCCGCCGCGCGCCGGAGCTCGTCCAGACCGGCGTCCGGCGGCACGAACGCCGCCGCGCCCTCCGCTGAAGCACTCATGCCGCGCCCCTACCCGATCCCGCCCGTCGCGACCGCCGATGAGATCCGTTCGATCGGGTAACGGGCGAGGACACGACGCCGTCTCACGGAGGTGCGATCAATGGGCCAGCCCGCGCAGCAGCAGACGCCGCCCGGAACCGAACAGGCGATGAACCCCAAGCCCGACAGCGGCGAGGACAGCTACCAGGGGTCCAAGCGCCTGGTGGGCAAGGCCGCCGTCATCACCGGCGGGGACAGCGGCATCGGCCGCGCCGTCGCCATCGCCTTCGCGCGCGAGGGCGCCGACGTCCTCATCTCCTACCTCGACGAGGACGAGGACGCCGCCGACACCGCGCGGCTGGTCGAGGACGCGGGGCAGAAGGCCGTCCTCGTGCCCGGCGACCTGCGGGACCCCGCGCACTGCCGGTCGGTCGTCGCGCGCGCCGTCGACGAGTTCGGGCGCATCGACGTCCTCGTCAACAACGCCGCGTACCAGATGACGCGCGAGAACCTGGAGGACATCCCCGACGAGGAGTGGGACCGCACGTTCGCCACGAACATCTCCGCGATGTTCCACCTCTGCAAGGCCGCGCTTCCGCACATGAAGGCGGGATCGTCGATCATCGCCTCGACGTCGGTCAACTCCGACATGCCAGTGCCGACGCTGCTTCCGTACGACTGCACGAAGGCGGCCGTCGCCAACTTCGTCGCCGCGCTCGCGCAGCTCGTCGGGCCGCGCGGCATCCGCGTCAACAGCGTTGCGCCGGGGCCGATCTGGACGCCCCTCATCCCGTCGACCATGCCGCCGGACAAGGTCGAGTCGTTCGGCACGGACACGCCGCTCGGACGTCCCGGGCAGCCGGCCGAGCTCGCCCCCGTCTACGTGCTGCTCGCCAGCGACGAGGGCAGCTACGTGTCGGGCGCGCGCATCGCCGTCACGGGCGGCAAGCCGATCCTGTGATCCGGCCGGGTCCGGCGGTGCCGCGCCGCCGGGCCCCGGCGGTCAGCCGAACCGCTCGCGGAGCGCGGGCAGCAGTTCGGCCGCCGCCCAACGCCGGAAGTCCTCCTGGTGATCGGCTCCGACCTGGCAGAACGACAGGTGGGTGAACCCCGCGTCGGCCCAGGTCTGGACCGTGTCCAGGTACTTCTGGACGTCGTCGCCGCTCGGCACGGCTTCGGCGACGTCCTCCGGCCGGACGGTCTTCGCGCTCGCCGCGAAGCTCGTCGGGCCGGGCAGCTCCGACATCACCTTCCAGCCCGCGGTGCCCCACCGCCACAGCCGGTACGCGCGCTGCCGCGCCTCGTCCGGATCGGCGCCGTAGGCGAGCGGGAGTTGCCCGTAGACCGGCTTGCCGTCGCCGCCGCCGGACTTGAAGTCCCGCACGACGTCCGCGACGGGCTGGTCGGAGATCAGCGCGTCCGCGTAGTCGGCGGCGATCCGCCCGGCGCGCCCGGCGGACGCGGCCACGCCGATCGGCACGCGCCGTTCGGGCAGGTCGTAGAGCTTGGCGGAGTCGACGCGGAAGTGGTCGCCCCGGTAGTTGACGAACCCGCCGTCGAAGAGGCTCCGGATGATCTCCAGCGCCTCGCGGAACATCTCGTGCCGCACGTCGGCGGACGGCCAGCCGCGCCCGATGATGTGCTCGTTCAGGTTCTCGCCCGCCCCGAGGCCGAGCGTGAACCGGCCGTCGGACAGGATGCCCATCGTCGCGGCCTTCTGCGCGACGACGGCCGGGTGGTAGCGCATCGTCGGGCACGTCACGAACGTCATCAGCTTGATGCGGTCGGTGGCCTGCGCGAGCGCGCCGAGCACCGACCAGGCGTACGCGGAGTGCCCGAGGTCCTCGATCCACGGGAAGTAGTGGTCGGAGATGACCGAGTAGTCGAATCCGACCTCCTCGGCTCCGACCAGGTCGGTGATGAGTTGTTTGGGCGGTGTCTGCTCGCAGAGCAGCGAGTATCCGAATTCCACGCCGTCCGGGTACCCGCGCGCGGGGATCGTTTCCCTCCGGAGCACGTCATGCCCTGGTGATCAGTGGTCGGGGCTTGCGGGCGTGGATGTCGGGCGTTTCGTCGGGTAACGGGTGGATGTATCCGGTTGCGTCTGGAGGGCGCGGCATCCATGAGGGGGCACGCGATGGACTGGTATCCGCTGCGGTTGAGCACGCCGATCATGACCCACGTGTTCGGCGGGACGGCGATCACCGACCGGCTCGGCCGGCCGCCGGACGAGTCGACGCCGCCCCGGATCGCGGAGACCTGGGAGGTCAGCGATGTCGACGGGCGGGTCGGGGAGGTCACCGAGGGGCCGCTCGCCGGACGCTCGCTGCGCAGCCTCGCCGAGGACTTCCCGGTCGAGCTGATGGGCCCGGGCCGCCAGGGGGCGCGCTTCCCGGTGCTGACCAAGTTCATCGACGCGACCGACCCGCTCCCGGTCCACCTGCACGCCGACGACGAGACCGCCCGGCGCATCGAGCAGGAGCCCAACGGCAAGACCGAGGCGTGGCACATCATCGACGCGCCGCCGGGCGCGACGGCCCTCGCCGGAACGAAACCGGACGTCGACGCCGACACCCTGCGCGACGCGCTGCGGCGCGAAGACTTCGACGCGGTGCTGCGGCGGCTGCCCGTCCGGCCGGGGGAGACGCTCTACGTGCCGGGCGGGACGATCCACAGCTTCGGGTCGGACACGCTCGTGTACGAGATCGAGCAGACCTCCGACATCCAGCAGTCCGCGATGGACTGGCATCTCGACGGCTCGCCCGTCGCCCGCGACGAGCGCGAACGCGCCCTCGACCTGATGGTCGCCGAATGGGAGCCGGAACACCGTCCGGACTTCCACCCAGGCCTGTCCGTCCGTATGGCGGACGACGTCGAGCGCGTCTTCTGCACCGCCGGACCGCACTTCGTGCTGGAACGCTGGCGGGCGGCGGCGGGCGCGACGGCGCGGCACACGTTCCGGGCGGCCGTCGTCCTGAGCAACGTCGGCGCGCCCGTCCGCATCGCGTCGGGCGGCTGGGACGGCGTCCTGGAACCCGGCCGGAGCCTGCTGCTGCCCGCCGCGCTCGGTTCCGTGGACTTCACGGGTCCGGCTGACGTGCTGCTCGGCTACAAGCCCGACCTGGAGACCGATGTCCGCGCACCGCTCGCCGCGGCGGGCTACGCCCCCGAGGCCGTCTCCGCCCTCGGCGACGTCTGAGAGGCGGACGACGCCCGGTTCGCCCAGGCATCCGCAGGAAACCGCCAGCCGCAGCGAGCTTTTCAAACGGTGCGCCTGTTGGGGACGACCAACGTGAGTCCTCGCTCCGGAACTCACTGCGCTCCCGAAGCCCGTCTACCGTCTCCGTTTCGGACGCGGCCGCTTCTTGCTCTCGGTGCGCCGACTGCCCTTCTCCCGGATCTCTTCCATGAGAAGGAGGCCCGCCTCCGGTTCGTCCCGCGCTGCACCGGCGGCGGCAGCGCAGGCGGCGCACCGTCCGCCGCCGGGCAGCGCCTCGGAAAGGTCGCCGTCCGCGGTCGGCTCGGCGGCGACGGGCGCCGCAGCGTCCGTGGCCGCCCCGTCGTCGGCGGCCGTCTCGACGGACGGCAGGGCGCGCCCCTCGTCGCGGTACTCGACGATCGCCAGCACGCGGTCCTCCGGAACCCGCACGGTGCGCAGCGCCCGCCCCGACCGCTTGACCTCGGTGATCACCACCTTCCCGTCGCGCGTCGCGACGTCGATCCGGTGGCCGGCCCGGCTGGCGGTCAACCTGAACGTCCGGGACGCTCCGTTCCGGCCCTCTACGATGAGCTCGACGGTGTCGCCTTGCATGGCTTCGTTCCCTTCACTCGCTTCCGCCGTTGGCACCCCCAGCAGAGCGGTTCCGGCAACCCCGCCGCACCTTCGTCCCAGCCCTGTGGATAACTCGGAGAGCGAGTCGGAGTGAACCCCCGTCCCACCTGTTCAGGTCGGGTGGCGGTGGGACCAGTCGACGCGTTCGGACTCGCCGCGGACGTAGCCGTCGCGGTGGAGTTCGCGTAGGTCGCGGGCGACGCGCGCGGCGTCGCCGGTGAGGTCCGGGGCGGCCTCGATCGCCTCGGCGAGATGGAGGCAGTCTTCGCGGGGGAGGCGGTTCGCGGTGTCGCGCAGGATGTAGCGGATTCGCGTGCCGGTGACGGCGTCGCGGGCGGCGAGGAGAAGCCAGACCGGGGTGCCGCGCGAGATCGTCGCGGTGCGGCCGATGCGGATCGTGTCGGGCGTCGCCAGGTCGCACCTCGCGACCATTCCGCGGAAGTCCTCGACGAACAGCACGCTCCCGACCAGCCAGGCCCGCTGGCGGCGGCGGTCGCGCAGGCAGCGGCGCGCGGCGTGGACCAGGGCGAGGAACACCGCGAACGGGAACACGGTCTGCCAGTTCAGCCCGATCGTCCCGCAGACGGTGAGCAGGAGAGAGAAGAACAAGCTCACGGCGAGCATGGTGTTGTCGACCTGGTATCCCCGTGCGAGCTTTTCGAGGAAGTCCGGGTCGGGAGGCTCGCCGTTGCTGCGGCCCAGGTCGCGGCGCTCGTCCATGAGTGCATTCTGTGGCCTCGCATCCATTTTCTGAAGATCATGCCGGGGATCGGGTGGCGGAAGGTGGTCGGGTGGGTGCGTTCGTGCTGGTCGCGGGCGATTTCGCCGGGCATGGGGTGGCGGAACGGCCCAGGTATTCACGTATGCCTACCGATTAAGTATGTTTAGCCTGTGACCAGCGAGAACTTGGCAGCGATCGACCTCGGAGACGCCCGCCGCCGCCGGGCCGACCGCGCCCGGCAGGTCGCGGACGTCCTGCGCCGGCAGGTCGTCAACGGCGCGTTCGCGGACGGCGTCCTGCCCGCCGAGAACCGGCTCGTCCGGGAGTTCGGGACGTCCCGCAACGCCGTCCGCGACGCGCTCGACCTGCTGCGCGGCGAAGGGCTCATTGAACGGTGCCCGGGCGTCGGGAGCGTCGTCGTGGCGGAGAAGTACACGCACGGGTTCGAGCGTCTGCTGGGCCTCGGCGAGACGCTGAAGGGCCACGGGGAGGTCACCAACGAAGTCCGCACCACCGGGTCGTTCACGCCGCCGAAGGAGATCAGCGACCGGCTGTGCCTGCCGCCCGGCGAGCCCGTCGTGTACGTCGAGCGGCTGCGGCGCATCGGCGGCGTCCCGTTCTCGCTGGACCTGACGTACCTCGTCCGCGACCTCGGTGAGCCGCTGCTGCGCGAAGACCTGGTCCACAACGACGTGTTCGTGCTGCTGGAGCGGCTGTCCGGGCAGCCGCTCGGCACCGCCGAGATGACGATGGAGGCCGTCAACGCCGACCCGCACTCCGCGGCGGTGCTCGAAGCCCCGCGCGGGACGGCGCTGCTCATGGCCGAGCGCCTCACCCGGCTCGCCGACGGGCGTCCCGTCGACCTGGAGTACATCCGCTTCCGCGGCGACCGCATCGCGATGAGCGGCACCCTGCGCCGCACCGCCGCCGACCGCTGACCCGCGCCGAAAAGAGCCGCCTTCGGGACCCCGCCGCCGCGCGGTGGCCCCGCCCTGCCCCGCAACGACTGGAGCCCGCGTCATGTCCCTTGTGGAGAACCGCGCCGACGTGCCCGTCACCGTCGACGAGTCCCTGTGCATCGACGGCTGCACGCTGTGCATCGACGTATGCCCGCTCGACTCGCTCGCGCTCGACCCCGAGACCGGCAAGGCCCACATGTTCGTGGACGAGTGCTGGTACTGCGGCCCGTGCGCCGACCGCTGCCCGACCGGCGCGGTCACCGTGAACATCCCCTACCTGCTGCGCTGAGAGACCACGGTGAAACGACTCCTCACGATCCTCGCGGCGGCGCTGGCCGCCGCCGGCTGCTCGGTCGCGGGCAACGCCGACGCGGGCGGCGGCGCGACGACCGTCGTCGTCGGCTACCAGTCCAAGACCATCAACACCGTCACGGCGGGCACGCTGCTGCGCACGCTCGGCCTGTTCGAGAAGCGGCTCGGACGCAAGTACAAGGTGGTCTGGCAGGACTACGACACGGGCGCGCCCATCACCGCGCAGATGCTCGCCGGGAAGATCGACATCGGCTCGATGGGCGACTACCCGCTCCTCATCAACGGGGCGCGGGCGCAGGCGCAGGGCGGGGACGCGCGCACGGTGCTCGTCTCCACCACCGGCTACAACCTGCGGGGCTCGCTCAACGGGATCGTCGTCGCGAAGGACGCCCCGTACGCGTCGCTGCGCGACCTCAAGGGCAAGACGGTCTCGGCGAGCGTCGGGTCGGCGGGCCACGGCACGCTCGTCCAGGCGTTGAAGAAGGACGGCCTGGACCCGGCGAAGTCCGTGAAGGTCGAGAACCAGCAGCCGTCCGTGGGGGCGTCCGCGCTGGAGAGCGGTAAAGCCGCCGGGCTCGCGCAGTTCGTGGCGTGGCCGGGGCTGCTCGTGAACCAAGGGCGGGCGCGGCTGCTGTACGACGGGGGAGACCTCGACGTCCCGACGTTCCACGGCGTCGTCGTCCGCAGGAGCTTCGCCGAGCAGCGCGGCGACGTGCTCCAGGCGTTCCTGAAGGCGCAGATCGACGCCACCGAGTACCTGCACCAGCACCCGTTGCAAGCCGCCGAGTCCGTTGCGCGGACGACCGGTCTGCCCGCCGAGACCGTGTACCTCTACAACGGCGCGGGCGGGCAGGCGACGTTCGACACCACGCTGAAGAAGCCGCTGACCGACGCGCTGCGGCACGACGTCCCGTTCCTGAAGTCGATCGGCGTGCTGCAGCAGCCGGTGAACCTGGACTCGTTCGTCGAAGAGTCCTACATCCGCCGCGCGTACGGCGCGGACTACGACCGGGCCGCCGCGTCCACCGCCAACCCGGCCGCCATCACAGGCACCGACGAGACGTGCCGGAAGCGGGTGAAGGACCCCGCGACGGCGGGCGAGATCTGGCTGACCGGCGAGGAGACGACCCGTCCGGCCGCCGACCCGACCTGCCTGCTGCGCGGTGTCCGCGCCTACGAGGCGGCCGGGAAGAAGGTCCGCGCCGTCTACGCCCCCGACGCGGTCACCGGTACCCGCTGGTTCGCCGACCGCATGGTGTGGCTCCGCGACGGCGACCGGTACCTGCCGTTCGCGACGCGGCAGACGGCCGACGCGTACCGCGGCGCGCACGCGGCCGCGACGCCCGTCGAGTACGCGGAGGCGGTGAAGGCCGCGTGACGCTCGCACTCGACGACGAGAAGCGCGTGGCCGTCGCGCCCGGTCCCGCGGCGGACCGCGGGCGGGCGCGGCTCCGCTGGCCGGTGCGCGCCGGGTCCGTGGTCGCGGCCGTCGCGCTGTGGCAGGTCCTCACCGCCGCGAACGCGCGCCTGTGGGTGCGGTTCGACCGGTTCCCCGGGCCGGCGGACGTCGCCCGCGAGTTCGGCCGCCAGCTCCGGACGGGCCAGTACTACCTGGACGTCGCGCAGAGCGTCGTGCGGATCGCGTCCGGGTTCGCGCTCGCCGCCGTCCTCGGCGTCGCGGTCGGCGTCGCCGTCGCGCGGTCGCGGTGGGCGAACGACCTGCTCGGGCCGCTGCTGGAGATCGTCCGGCCCGTCCCGGCCATCGCGCTGGTGCCGGTGGCGATCCTGCTGTTCCCGCGCAACGAGCAGGGGATCGTGTTCATCACGTTCGTCGCGGCGTTCTTCCCCGTGGTCGTCAGCACGCGGCACGCCGTCCGCGCGCTGCCGCCCGTCTGGGAGGACGCGGTGCGGACGCTCGGCGGCGGACGGGCGCGGGTGCTCGCCTCGGTGGTCCTGCCCGGGGTGCTGCCGGGTGTTTTCGGGGGCCTGTCGGTCGGGATGGGCGTCGCGTGGATCTGCGTGGTGTCCGCCGAGATGATCTCCGGCGACTTCGGCGTCGGATACCGGACGTGGCAGGCGTACACGATCGTCGACTACCCCGGCGTCCTCGTCGGGATGATCACGATCGGCGTGCTCGGCCGGGTGACGTCCGGCGTCGTGGAACTCGTGGGCCGCCGCGCCACGCGGTGGCTGCCCGGCGAGGAGGGCCGCCGATGACCCCGCTGTCCCTGCGCGCCGAGGGCGCGACGCTCGGCTACGGCGGCCGCGCCGTCTGCACGGGCCTCGACCTGGCGGTCCGCCCCGGCGAGTTCCTGGCCGTCGTCGGCGCGTCCGGCTGCGGCAAGTCCACGCTGCTGCGCGCGTTCGCCGGACTCCTGCCGCCGACCGCCGGCGCGGTCATGGCCGACGGTGCGCCTGTCGCCGGGCCGTCGCCCGACCGCGCGCTGGTCTTCCAGGACGACGCGCTGCTGCCGTGGCGCTCCGCGCGCCGCAACGTCGAACTTCCGCTCGCCATCCGGAACGTGCCCCGCGACCGCCGCCGCGCCGACGCGGACGCGTGGCTGGCCCGCGTCGGGCTCGCCGACGCCGGGCGGCGGCTCCCGCGCCAGCTCTCGGGCGGCATGCGGCAGCGCGTCCAGCTCGCCCGCGCCCTGGCGGCCCGCCCCCGCGCGCTGCTCATGGACGAGCCGTTCGGCGCGCTGGACGCCCAGACCCGCGCCGCCATGCAGCGGCTCCTGCTCGACGTGCTCGCGGACGCGCCCGCCACGGTCGTGTTCGTCACCCACGACGTCGACGAGGCGCTGCTTCTTGGGGAGCGGATCGTCGTCCTCGGGCCGGCCGGCGTCGAGCAGGAGATCCCCAACCCGCGTTCCGCGACGTCCGACCCCGCCCGCCGCGCGCAGGTCCTCGCCGCGCTCGGCGCCCCCGCCACCGGAGAAGAGGCCGCCTGATGGAGACCCCACCCCTCACCGAGCGCCGCGAGCTGACCTGCGACGTGCTGGTCGTCGGCGGCGGCACCGCCGGGACGATGGCCGCGATCACCGCCGCCGAGCGCGGCGCGCGCGTGCTGCTGCTGGAGAAGGCGCACGTCCGGCACTCCGGCGCGCTCGCGATGGGCATGGACGGCGTGAACAACGCCGTCATCCCCGGACGGGCGACGCCGGAGGACTACGTCGCCGAGATCACCCGCGCCAACGACGGCATCGTGAACCAGCGGACCGTCCACCAGACGGCCACGCGCGGCTTCGCGATGGTGAAGCGGTTGGAGGGGTACGGCGTCAAGTTCGAGAAGGACGCGCACGGCGAGTACGCGGTCCGGCGCGTCCACCGGTCCGGCAGCTACGTCCTGCCGATGCCGGAGGGCAAGGACGTCAAGAAGGTGCTGTACCGCGTCCTGCGGCGGCGGGAGATGCGCGAGCGCATCACCATCGAGAACCGCGTGATGCCCGTGCGGGTGCTGACGCGCGACGGCCGCGCGGTCGGCGCGGCCGGGTTCGACACCCGCTCGGGCGAGTTCGTGACGGTCTCGGCCGGCGCGGTGATCCTCGCGACCGGCGCGTGCGGGCGGCTCGGCCTGCCCGCCAGCGGCTACCTGTACGGGACGTACGAGAATCCCGCGAACGCGGGCGACGGCTACGCGATGGCGTACCACGCCGGAGCCGAGCTGAGCGGCATCGAGTGCTTCCAGATCAACCCGCTCATCAAGGACTACAACGGCCCCGCGTGCGCGTACGTCGCGAACCCGTTCGGCGGCTACCAGGTGAACGCCGAGGGCGACCGGTTCGTCGACTGCGACTACTGGTCGGGCCAGATGATGGCCGAGGTCCGCCGGGAGATCGACTCGGCGCGCGGCCCGATCTACCTCAAGCTCAGCCACCTGCCCGACGAGACGCTGACCGAGCTGGAGGGCATCCTGCACTCCACCGAGCGGCCCACGCGCGGGACGTTCCACGCCGGCCGCGGCCACGACTACCGGACGCACGACGTGGAGATGCACATCTCCGAGATCGGGCTGTGCGGCGGGCACTCGGCGTCCGGCGTGTGGGTGGACGAGCACGCGCGCACCACCGTCCCCGGCCTGTACGCGGCGGGCGACCTGGCGTGCGTCCCGCACAACTACATGATCGGCGCGTTCGTGTTCGGCGACCTCGCGGGCGAGGACGCGGCCGCGTTCAGCGCCCGGCACGACGCGGCCGGGCCGCTCGACGAGGACCAGGTCGCCGCCGCACACGAGCTCGTTTACCGGCCGCTGCGCAACCCGGACGGGCCGCCGCAGCCGCAGGTCGAGTACAAGCTGCGCCGGTTCGTCAACGACTACGTCGCGCCCGCCAAGACCGCCCGCAAGCTGGAGATCGCCGTCGAGGCGTTCGACCGGATGCGCGGCGAGATCGCCGCGATGGGCGCGCGGACCCCGCACGAGCTGATGCGCTGCGCCGAGGTCACGTTCATCCGCGACTGCGCCGAGATGGCGGCGCGCGCGTCGCTGACCCGCACCGAGAGCCGCTGGGGGCTCTACCACGACCGCGCCGACCTGCCCGAACGCGACGACGCGGCCTGGTTCTACCACCTCAACCTGCGGAGGCGCGCGGACGGGGCGATGGAGTTCCTGAAGCGTCCCGTGGCCCCCTACCTGGTGGACGTGGACGGCATCGACGTCCCCGACCACGGGACCGAGCCGGTTCAGCTCGGCGCGGCGGCCCCGGCGGCGTCCGCCTCGGCGGCGCGGCGCGGGGAGCGGCGCGCGTCGGCGGTCGCGCGGTCGCCCCGGATGCTGGAACTGCTGGCGCTCGCCGAATCCGCGCCGTCCGCCGACGACCTCGCGCCCTACCTCGCCGACGCCGACCCGAAGGTGCGGCGCGCGGCCGTCGCCACGGTCACCGAGGTCGTGCCGGACGGGACCGCCGCGCTGCTGGCCGGGGCGCTCGGTGACGCGCACGGCTCGGTGCGGCACGCCGCCGCAACGGCGCTGCGTGAACTGGTGGAGGTGTTGCCCGCGTCCGACGCCGTCCGTGCCGCGCTGACGCCGCCGCTGGCCTCGCCGGACGCCGTCGTGCGCGCGGCCGTGCTGGACGTGCTGCGCGCGCTCGGGCTCGGCGACCGCGCCGCCTTCCGGGCCGCGCGGGCGGACGCCGACCACCGCGTCCGCCTCCAGGCGGTGCGGGGGTTGTTGGCTCTGGATGACGCGGCGGGCATCGCGGAGGTGGCGGGCGACGCTAACCGGGAGGTGCGCGTCCATGTCGCGCACGGCCTCGGCGCGGTCGGCGATCCGGCCGCCGCCGGGGCGGTCGCGGCGCTGGCGGCCGACGCCGATCCGCTCGTCCGCGCCGCCGCGCTGGAGGCGTGCGCGGGCATCGGCTGCCCGCCGCCGCTCGACGCGGCGGCGCTCGCCGCGCTGCACGACGCGGCCTGGGAGGTCCGGGTCGGCGCGGCGCGGGGCCTGGCCGCCGCGCCGCCCGACACGGCCGCCGCGCCGCTGGTGAAGGCCCTCGACGATCCGCACGCCGACGTCCGCAAGGCCGCCGTGCTCGCGCTCACGCGCTGGGCGGACCGGGCCGACGTCGCGGCGGCGCTGCGGGCCGTGCGCGACGACGCCGACGCCGACGTGCGCGCGTACTCGCGGCGCGCCCTCGAACCGGTTCGTTGAGCGGCTGGACCAGGCCGGTCGCTGAACCGCGTCGTTGAGTTGCTGAACCGGCCCACTCAACCGCCGAACCGGCGCGTTCGGCCGCTGAGCGCCGAACCGGCGCCCTTGGCCGCTGACCCGCGTTGTTCGGCCGTCGAGCCGGTCCGGCGAGTGCCGGACCGGCTCGACGGCCGTCGAACTGGTCCGGCGAACGCTGAACCCGGGCGGCTGGCGGCTGAACCGGTTCGTTGGCCGTGCGGTTCCGCGGGTTGGTTCGGGCGGGCGTTCGCTGGGGCGCTGATCAGCGCGGCGCTTGTTCGTGATGCCCGGCTCCCGCTTGGCGGGGGTCGGGCGTCGGCGTTTTCGGGGACGCCGGGTGGGCGGGCGGTCGCGGAGTGTTTTCGGTCGGGAGCCGAAAACGTGTGATTTGCGCAACGTTCTCGATCGGGGATGCCGAGCGCGAGAACGGATCATCTCGGGCATATTCCCAGGTAAATCGGTAGGATTAGTGTAGAAGTCCGCTCGCCGGGTGCCGTTCGTGCAGGTGAAGCCCGATTCTCGGGTCTTCCCAGAGCGCCCCCCGGCGTGCATCCTGAGGCGCATGAACGCGACGGCGGTCCTGGTGGCGAGGCGCCACATCGACCTGCTCCGCGTGTGCAGCGCGGGCTGTTGACCCGTCCCCCTCGCACCGCGGAGCCCTGATCCGCGGCTCCATTCGCCCGGCGCCCCTCGCCGGAGCCCCTTTCCCTTCCTCCCGACCGCCCCGCATCGCGTCGCCGCCCCGGAGGTGCCCGCGTGACCACAGACCTGCTCGATCCACCCCGTTCCTCGCTCGCACCGACCGGTGTTCGGCCCGTCCCGGCATGGACCGGAACCGCGTTGCGAACGCTGCTGCGCCGGTCCCGCAAGATCAGCGGGCTCGTCGCCGTCCTCGTGCTCTGGGAGGTCGGTGCGCGCGCCGGCTGGCTCGGCAGCACGACGCCCCCGCTCAGCCAGGTCCTCGACCGCGGCGCGGCGATGATCGGCTCCGGCGAACTCGGCTCCAACCTCGGCGTCTCGCTCGTCCGCGTCCTCAAGGGCCTGGCGATCGGGCTGCCGCTCGGGCTGGGCCTCGGGCTCCTGGCCGGGCTGCTCACCGTCGGCGAGGACGTCATCGACGCGCCCGTCCAGGCGCTGCGGATGCTCCCGCACCTCGCGCTCGTCCCGCTGTTCATCATCTGGTTCGGGATCGGGGAGACGTCGAAGGTCGGGCTGATCGCGGTCGGCGTGGTGTTCCCGCTCTACATCAACGTCTTCCACGGCATCCGCGGCGTGGACGAACGTCTCGTGGAATCCGCGCGGTCCTGCGGGCTCGGCCGACTCGGGCTGATCCGGCGCGTCATCCTGCCCGGCGCGCTGCCGCAGATCCTCGTCGGACTCCGGCAGTCGCTCGGCCTCGCGTGGCTGACGCTCGTCGTGGTCGAGCAGTCCGCGACCAGCTCGGGCATCGGGTTCGTCATCAACCAGGCGACCCAGTTCATGCGGATGGACACCGTGTTCGTGGTGCTCGTCGTCTACGCGCTGCTCGGCGTCGCCACCGACCTGTTCGTCCGCGTGGTCGAGCGGCGCGCGCTCGCGTGGCGGAAGGGACTGGTGGCGCGATGACCGCCGTCACGACCGAAGCCCCGGCCGGGGTGCGGGTGCGCGGACTCACCCGCGTCTTCGGCGACCGGACCGTCCTGGACGGCGTCGACCTCGACATCGCGCCCGGCGAGTTCGTCGCGCTCCTCGGTGCGAGCGGTACGGGCAAGAGCACGCTGCTGCGCGCGCTCGCGGGCCTGGACGGTGAGGGCCACGGCGACATCGGGGTTCCCGACCGTCGCGCCGTCGTCTACCAGGAGCACCGGCTGCTGCCGTGGAGCCGCGTGTGGAAGAACGTCGTCCTCGGACTGCGCGGCGGCGACCTGCGGCGGCGCGCCGATGCGGCGCTCGCCGAGGTCGGGCTGGCGGCGCGCGCCGACGCGTGGCCGCTCACGCTGTCCGGCGGCGAGTCGCAGCGCGTCGCACTGGCCCGCGCGCTCGTCCGCACCCCCGAGTTGCTGCTGCTCGACGAGCCGTTCGGCGCACTGGACGCGCTGACCCGGCTGAAGGCGCAGGCGCTTGTCGCGGACCTGTGGGCCGAGCACCGGCCCGCCGTCCTGCTCGTCACGCACGACGTGGAGGAGGCGCTGCTGCTCGCGGACCGCGCGCTGCTGCTGTCCGGCGGCCGGATCGCCCGCGAGTACCCGGTCGCGCTGCCGCGCCCCCGCTCGCTGGAGGACCCCCGGTTCACCGCCCTGCGCCGCGACCTGCTCGACGGCCTCGGCGTCGCCCCGCCCCCCGCGCCCGCCGAACCGGAGGAGACGACATGACCGATCCGAGCACCGCCACGGGCACCGACCTGACCGCCGACGTCCTGGTCGCGGGCGGCGGCCCCGCCGGGGCGTGGGCCGCCGTCAAGGCCGCCGAGGCCGGGGCGAACGTCGTCCTCGCCGACAAGGGCTACCTCGGCACGAGCGGCGCGACGGCCGCCGCCGGGACCGGCGTCTGGTACGTCGAGCCGGACCCGGCCGCGCGCGAGGCGGCGATGGCCAGCCGCGAGGGCCTCGGCGGCCACCTCGCGGACCGCGCCTGGATGGCGCGGGTCCTCGACCAGACCTACGCGAACATGAACGAGCTGGCCGAGATCTCCAAGTACCCGTTCCCGGTCGGGCCGGACGGCCGCCAGATCCGGCGCGGGCTGCAGGGCCCGGAGTACATGCGGCGGATGCGGGTCCGCGTCCGCCGGGCGGGCGTGCGCGTCCTCGACCACAGCCCGGTGACCGAGCTGCTGGCCGACGGGTCCGGGGCGGTCGCCGGGGCGGCGGGTCGCAGGCTGCGCGCGGGCGGGGAGTTCCGCGTCCGGGCGGGCGCGGTCGTGCTGGCGACGGGCGGCTGCGCGTTCCTGTCCCGCGCGCTCGGCTGCGACGTCAACACCGGCGACGGCGCGCTGTTCGCGGCGGAGGCCGGCGCAGAGCTGTCGGGGATGGAGTTCTCCAACGCGTACGCCATCGCGCCCGCGTTCACCTCCGTCACCAAGACCGCGTTCTACTCCTTCGCGACGTTCTACCGCGCGGACGGGACGGTGCTGGAGGGCGCGGGCAGCCAGAAGGGCCGGTCGGTGATCGCCCGGACGCTGCTGGACGAGCCCGTCCTGTGCCGCATCGACCGCGCGACGCCCGACGAGCGGGCCGCGATGCGGCTCGCGCAGCCCAACTTCTTCCTGCCGTTCGACCGGCAGGGCATCGACCCGTTCCACGACCTGTTCCCCGTCACGCTCCTCGCCGAGGGCACCGTGCGCGGCACCGGCGGCATCCGGATCACCGGACCGGACTGCTCGACGTCCGTCCCCGGCCTGTACGCGGCGGGCGACGCCGCGACCCGCGAGCTGATCTGCGGCGGCTTCACCGGCGGCGGCAGCCACAACGCCGCGTGGGCGATGTCGTCGGGCACCTGGGCCGGGCAGGGCGCGGCGCGGCACGCGGCCGCGCTCGGCGGCGGGGCCGCTCGACGGCGGACGCGGCCGCTCGGCGCGGCGGGCATCCGCCCGGCGGGCCGCCCGGCGCTCGACCATCGCGAGGTCACCGCCGCCGTGCGGGCCGAGGTGCTGCCCTATGACAAGAACTACCTGCGGCACGGCGACCGGCTCGCGCCCGCGCTCGCCGCGCTGGACGACACCTGGCGCGCACTGCGCGACGGGCTCGCCGGGGCCGGCGTGGACGGCGCGCGCGCCCGGTCCGCCGCCGCGATGGCCGCGCACGCCCGCTGGATGTACCGCGCCGCGCTCGCCCGCACCGAGACGCGCGGCATGCACAAGCGCGAGGACCGGCCCGGCGCGGACCCGGCCCAGCACTTCCGCCTGGTCACCGGCGGTCTCGACGAGATCTGGACCCGCCCGGAGACGGCCGTCGCGGCGGTGGCGCCGTGATCGAGATCGTCTCGCGGGAGCGCTGCGTCGGCTGCGACAAGTGCGTCGAGGTCTGCCCGACGAACGTCTTCGACACGGGCGCGGACGGCGTCCCGTCCATCGCGCGGCAGGACGACTGCCAGACCTGCTTCCTGTGCGAGGCGTACTGCCCGGTCGACGCGCTGTTCGTCGATCCGCGCTCGCACCCGCTGCCGCAACCGCCCGACGAGCGCGCGCTCGCCGCCGCCGGCACGCTCGGCGCGTACCGGCGGCAGATCGGCTGGGGCCGGGGCCGCACGCCCGGCGCCCGGCTCGCCGTCGGGCCCGCGCTGAACCGCTCCGGCCCGCCCCTCACCTCCTGAAAGGCACCACCGTGAAACTCGCGTTCCCCCGCGTCCTGGCCGCCGGCCTGCTCGTCCTGGCCGCCTCGGCGTGCGGCACCTCCGAGGCGGACGGCGGAGGCGGGACGCTCCGCATCGGCGTGATCGGCTCCGGCGCCGGCAACCGGCTCAACGGCGCGACCGGCTTCCTGAACGAGCGCGGCGGGCTGCTGCCCGAGCTGAAGGCGGCCGGGATCACCAAAATCCAGGTCGCGACGTTCCCGAACGGCCCGGACCTGAACCAGGCGCTGGCGGGCGGCTCGCTCGACCTCGGCGTCTACGGCGACACGCCCGCGCTCGTCGCGCGCGGCAAGGGCCTGCCGACCCGGCTGATCTCGTTCAGCCAGGTCAACCTCGACGCCGCCGTCCTCGCCAAGAAGAACGGCGGCCCGACGTCGCTCAAGGATCTGCAGGGCAAGAAGGTCGCCGTCCAGGTCGGCTCCTACATCCACCGGTA
Source organism: Actinomadura atramentaria DSM 43919 (assembly GCF_000381885.1). Classification (GTDB taxonomy): domain Bacteria; phylum Actinomycetota; class Actinomycetes; order Streptosporangiales; family Streptosporangiaceae; genus Spirillospora; species Spirillospora atramentaria. The sequence continues at coordinate 412,053 of NZ_KB907209.1, forward strand.
CCTGCTCGGCGCGCTCGAACAGCAGGGGATCAAGCCGAAGCAGATCATCCACATGTACACGCCGGCGATCATCGCGGCGCTGGAGAAGGGCTCGATCGACGCGGGCGCGCTGGTGTCCGCCGACCAGGTCGGGGAGGAGAAGAAGGGGTACCGGTCCATCGACGTCGCGTCGCGCGACCATCCCGACCTGCTCGGCACGTCCGCGACCGTGGTCACCGAGAAGTACCTCGCGGGCCACCCGAAGATCGTTCGCGTGTGGCAGGAGGCGCAGAACGAGGCCGTGCGGACGGCAAAGGCGAACTGGCCCGCCTACACCGCGTTCGCCGCGAAGATCGGCGGCTACGAACCCGACGTCACGCTGAAGACCACGTTGAAGACGCAACTCCCCGACGAGCCGTTTCCCGCGCAGGGGCTGAAGCTACTGGAGGGGACGAAGAAGTTCCTGGTCCAGCAGAAGCTGATCGAGAAGGACTTCACGATCGACTCCTGGATCGCGCCGGGGGCACGGCCGTGACCGGCGCGCTCGACACCGACGTCCTCGTCCTCGGCGGCGGACCCGCCGGGACGTGGGCGGCGCTCGCCGCCGCCTCGGCCGGGGCGCGCGTCGTCCTCGCCGACAAGGGCTACTGCGGGACCAGCGGGCCGACCGCGTCCGGCGGCAACAACCTCTGGTACCTGCCGCCGGACGGTCCGGGCGACGCGCGCGCCCGCGCCGTCGAGTCCCGGTTCGAGCAGAGCGGCCGCCTCGCCGACCGGCGCTGGATGGCCCGCGTCCTCGACGAGACGTACCGCCGCGTCGACGACCTCGCGGCGTGGGGCTACCCGTTCCCGGAGGAGGACGGCGTCCAGTTGCGCGGCAGTCTCCAGGGACCGGAGTACATGAAGCGGATGCGCCGCCGCGTCCACCGCTCCGGCGTGACGATCCTCGACCACCACCCGGCGCTGCGGCTCCTCGTGGACGACTGGGGCGTCGTCGCGGGCGCGGCCGGACTCGCGCGGCAGCGGGCCGCCGCGCCGTGGACGGTCCGCGCGGGCGCGGTCGTCCTGGCCACCGGCGGCTGCGCGTTCCTGTCCGGCGCGTTCGGCACGAACGTCGACACCGGCGACGGGCACCTCATGGCCGCCGAGCTGGGCGCGGAGCTGTCGGGCATGGAGTTCTCCGCCGCGTACGCGCTGTCCCCGGCGCACGGCGCGCACACCAAGGGCCTGATGATGCAGTTCGCGACGTACACGACCGAGGACGGCGCGGAGGTCGAGGTCCCCGACCCGCTCACCGCCCGGACGCGCGTCGCGGAGCTGCTCGCGGCGGGCGAGCGGGTGTACGCGCGGCTGGACCGCGCGCCCCGCGACCTGCGGGCGGCGATGCGGGAGGCGCAGCCGAACTACTTCCTGCCGCTGGACAAGGCGGGCATCGACCCGTTCCGCGACCGGTACCCGGTGCGGATGGTGCTGGAGGGCACCGTGCGCGGCACCGGCGGGCTGCGGATCGTCGCCGACGACTGCGCGACGACCGTGCCCGGCCTGTTCGCGGCGGGCGACGTCGCGACGCGCGAGCCGGTGTCGGGCGCGGTCAGCGGCGGCGGCGCGTACAACGGCGCGTGGGCGATCTCGTCCGGGACGTGGGCGGGTGCGGGCGCGGCCCGGTTCGGGGCGGGCCGCGCCCGGCCGCGCGCCGTCCCCGCCGGCCGGGCCGGGCTGGAACCGGGCGCGCTCGACCCGGCGGAGGTCGTCGCGGCCGTCCAGGCCGAGGTGCTGCCGCTCGACCGCAACTACTTCCGGACCCGCGCCGGGCTGCGCCGCTCCCTGGCCCGGCTCGACGCGCTGTGGCGGCGGGTCGCGGCGGAGGGCGTCGCCGGGACGGGCCGGGACCGGCTGCGCGCCCGGCAGGCCGCCGCGCTGACCGCGCACGCCCGCTGGTCGTACCGGGCCGCGCTCGCCCGCGACGAGTCGCGCGGCCTCCACCGGCTCGTCGGCGCGCCGACCCGCGACGAGTACGAGCACCGCATTCTCACCGGCGGCCTGGACGAGCCGTGGACGGCGCCCGAGCCGCCCGCCGACCCCCGGCTCGGGCCGCCGCCCGTCCCGTGGTCGGCCGATCCCGTCCACGAGAGCCCGGGGGCGCTGGCGTGATCGAGGTGGTGAGCGCGGCGCGGTGCGTCGCGTGCGACGTGTGCGTCAAGGTCTGCCCGACCGACGTGTTCGAGCGCGGTCCGGACGGCGTCCCGGTCATCGCCCGGCAGGGCGACTGCCAGACGTGCTTCATGTGCGAGGCGCACTGCCCGACCGACGCGCTGTACGTCGCGCCGTTCAGCGACCCGGCGCCGCCGGGCTCCCCGCACGCCGACGAGGCCGCGCTCGGCCCCGCGCTGGGCGCGTACCGGCGGATCGTCGGCTGGGGGAGCGGGCGGACGCCGGGCAGCCGCGCGGACAAGAACCATCTGTTCACCCGGCGCGTCCGCGTCGTGCCCGAACGGCCGGAGGACTGAGCCGAGCATCTTTCCGAATTGGGAAGAATGTGACTATTTCTCACCTTGGCGGGCGCTGTGGCGCGTGCCACGTTGACCGGATGCGGACGAAAGGGGGTTTTGTCGCTACGGCGCGACTCGATAGGTTAGTTAGCACAAGCAAGTAAATCCCCTCGAAGGATGACCTGTGCCGACGAAGCACTATCACTGGGTCGCGTTGAGCAACACGACGCTCGGCATGCTCCTCGCGACCGTCAACTCCTCCATCGTGATCATCTCGCTGCCGGCCATCTTCCGCGGCATCCATCTGGACCCGCTCGAGCCGGGCAACGTCAGCTACCTGCTGTGGATCCTGATGGGCTACATGCTCGTCTCCGCCGTCCTCGTCGTGACGCTGGGACGCCTCGGCGACCTGTTCGGCCGCGTCCGCATGTACAACGCCGGGTTCGCGGTCTTCACGATCGGGACGCTCGTCCTCGCGCTCGACCCGTTCCAGGGCGGCGGGGGAGCGCTGTGGCTGATCGCCTGGCGCGTCTTCCAGGGCATCGGCGGCGCGATGCTCATGGCCAACTCCGCCGCCATCCTCACCGACGCGTTCCCGTCCCACCGCCGGGGCATGGCGATGGGCGTCAACCAGGTCGCGGGCATCGCGGGCAGCTTCCTCGGCCTCGTCGCGGGCGGCCTGCTCAGCGAGGTCAACTGGCGGCTCGTCTTCTTCGTCTCCGCGCCCATCGGCATCGCCGGGACGATCTGGGCCTATGTCTCCCTCAAGGACACCGGCCGCCGCAACCCCGGCGCGCGCATCGACTGGCTCGGCAACGCGACGTTCGCGATCGGCCTCACCGCGCTCCTCGCGGGCGTCACCTACGGCATCCAGCCCTACGGCGGCCACTCGATGGGCTGGACGAACCCGTGGGTCCTCGCCGGGGTCATCGGCGGCGCGGCCGTGCTCGTGGTCTTCTGCATCATCGAGACCAAGGTCCCGAGCCCGATGTTCCACCTCGACCTGTTCCGCATCCGCGCCTTCGCGGCCGGGAACGGCGCGGGCCTGCTCACCGCCATCTCGCGCGGCGGCATGCAGTTCATGCTGATCATCTGGCTGCAGGGCATCTGGCTCCCGCTGCGCGGCTACGAGTACGAGGACACGCCGCTGTGGGCGGGCATCTACCTGCTCCCGCTGACGGTCGGATTCCTCGTCGCGGGACCGCTGTCGGGCTACCTGTCCGACCGGTACGGCGCGCGGGTCTTCTCCTCCGGCGGACTGCTGCTCGCCGCGTGCTCCTTCCTCGGCCTGCTGCTGATCCCGACCGACTTCCCGTACTGGGCGTTCGCGCTGCTGATCTTCCTCAACGGCGCGGGCTCCGGGCTGTTCGCGGCCCCGAACTCGGCGGCGATCATGAACTCCGTCCCCGCGAACCAGCGCGGCGTCGCGTCCGGGATGACGGCGACGTTCACCAACGCCGGGATGGTCCTGTCCATCGGCGTGTTCTTCTCGATGATGATCGCGGGCCTCGCCAACACCCTGCCGAACACGCTCACCAACGGACTGACCCAGCACGGCGTCCGGCCCGACGTCGCCAACCAGATCGGGCACCTGCCGCCGGTCGGGACGCTGTTCGCCGCGTTCCTCGGCTACAACCCGATCGAGAGCCTGCTCGCGCCCACCGGATCGCTCAACGAGATCAGCGCCGCCGACCGCGACACGCTCACCGGGCACTCCTACTTCCCCGACCTCATCTCCGGACCGTTCCACCACGGCCTGGTGATCGTCTTCGGCCTCGCCATCGGCATCACGCTGCTCGCCGTCGTCGCGTCGCTGCTGCGCGGCGGCAAATACGTACACGAGGAGAAGGACGCCGAGCAGCGGAAGGCGGTTACCGTGGGCGAATCATGAACGTCGTGAACGCCGCCACCGACGGCCGCACGCCCGGCGCCGAGCCGGGCGTGCCGCCCGCCGACCTCGAACTCGCCGAACGCCTGCGCATCGCGCTCGGGCGGCTCCACCGCCGCGCGCGCCGCCACACCCCGCAGGCGCTGACCATCGGACAGGTGTCGACGCTCGCGGCCGTCGAGTCGCTCGGCCCCGTCCGGCTCGTCGACCTCGCCGAGGCCGAGGGGGTCCGCGCCCCCACCCAGAGCCGCGTCGTCGCCGGGCTGGAGGAACTGCGCCTCATCGAACGCACCGCCGACCCCGCCGACCGCCGCGCCTGCCTCCTCACCATCACCGACGAGGGCCGCGCCTGGCTCGCCCGGCTCCGCGCGGACCGGTCCGCGTTCTTCACCGCCCGGATCGCGGAACTCCCCGCCGACCAGCGGGAAGCCCTGGCGGCGGCGCTGCCCGCGTTGGAGGCGCTGGCCGTGCTGTGACGCGTCGCTTGTGGGAGGCGTCCCCACGGGCGGTGTCTTCGACGGGACGGTCTTCAACGGCTCCCGTGCGAGGTGACGCATCTTCACTGCGCTGTGGACTTGTTTTCGGGCTGGCTAGAAGTCTCTGACGAGTGGTCCGGAATGGTGGTGGGCTCGAGAATTGGTAGGGGGCGGCGGTTGAGTTCGGTGGAGAATCGTCGGCGCGGGGCTCGAGTTCGCGCGGGGCTGTGAAGCGTCCCGGACGGACGGTTCCGAGTGCTCGGGGAACTGGGCGAGCGGTCGTCGGCGGGAGGGCGGGGTGGCGGAGGCTTCGTGGTCTTCGGGGGTGCGGCCGCTTGGGGCGGGCGATCCCTCGGTCGTTGGCGGACGGCGGTTGCTCGGACGGCTCGGCGAGGGCGGGATGGGGGTCGTCTACCTGGGGCTCGATCCCTCGGGGCGCAAGGTCGCCGTCAAGGTGATCAGTCCCGCGCTGGCCAGCGATCCGGTGTATCGGGCGCGGTTCGACGCGGAGGCGGTGAACGCGCAGCGTGTGGCTTCGTTCTGTACCGCGCGGGTACTCGATCACGGAGAGGCGGACGGACTCGCTTATCTGGTCACCGAGTACATCGACGGGCCGTCGCTTACGCGCCATGTCGAGGCGCACGGTGCGCTGCCGCCTGATGAGCTGCGGAGTTTGGCCGCGGGAGTGGCCGCGGCGCTGACCGCGATCCATGCCGTTCATCTGGTTCATCGCGACCTCAAACCCGCCAATGTGCTGCTCGCGGCGGACGGGCCGCGCGTGATTGATTTCGGAATCGCCCGTGCTCTGGACTCGCAGATCCAGCACACGCAGACGGGCGTCGTCATCGGGAGTCCCGGTTACCTTGCGCCCGAGCAGGCGTTCGGCGGGCGGGTCGGCACCGCCGCCGACGTGTTCTCGTGGGGGACGCTCGTCGCGTTCGCGGCGACCGGCCGCAATCCGTTCGGTACGGGGACGCTGCCGGTCCTGGCCGTCCGGGCGCAGCACGGCGAGTACGACCTGACGGGCGTGCCCGCGGATCTCGTGCCGCTGGTCCGGGCCGCGCTCGATCCCGATCCCGAGCGGCGGCCCACGGCCGAGGACCTGCTCGTCCGGCTCGTGGGCGAGCGGGAGACGCAGGCGGCGGCCGTCGACCTCGTCCACCGCCACTGGCCGCCCGCACCCAACCCGACGACGCCGTACCCGCCCACGGCGAGCCCGCCCACGGTGAACCCGAACGCGGTGAGCCCGGCCGCGCCGTACCCGGCCGAGCTACGGCCGCCTGGGGTGCGCCCAACCGCGTCAGACTCGACCGCGTCCGACTCGACCCTGGTCGTGCCGTCCGGCGCGCGGGCGGGTGGGGCGGGGTCGCGGCGGTGGAAGGCGGTCGCCGCCGGGACGGCGGCGTTGGCCGCGCTCGGTGCGACGGCGACGGCGGTCTACGCGCTGAACGGCGGGTCCAGCGGTGACCCGCACGCGCTGGCTTCGACCCCGCCGCCCGGCTCGTCGACGCCGACCGCGAGGACCACGGTCGACAGCACGCCGACTGATACGCCGACCCCCGGGCACTGGCGCGAGATCGGTGGACTCGACCGCATGGACGACTACTGCGGCGAGTCCGGAAAGACCGTCACCTACACGGACGGGGGCCGCGAGTGGTGGTGCGAAGACTCGGCGGGCGGCCTGCAGCGCCTTGATCTCCAGGTGGTCTGCGCCTGGCACTACCCGTCCTTCAAGAAGATCCGAGTCCGGGAACGTCCCGATCCGGGGCCGATCTACGAAGTCCACTGGTACTGCGAGGGCTGGGTCTGACCGTCAGGGGCGCGTCCCGCCCGCAGGAAGAACGCGCCCCACGGGCTCAGCGCTCGCCCGCGGCCAGCAGCCCGAGCACGGACTTGCCGACGAGTTCGTGGACGGCCGCCGTGTTCGCCGGATGGAACGTCCCCGCGACGACGTCCCGGTACAGCCGGGACAGCTCGCCGGTCCGCAGCGCGCCCGCGCCCGCGACCTTCAGCGCGTGGTCCACGACGCGCTTGGCGGACTCGGTCGCGTGGTATTTCACCGCGACGAGCTTCACCGGCCAGGCGTCCCCGTGGTCCACGCCCGCCGCCCAGTCGTCGGCGACGCGTTCGAGGTGCGCCAGGACCGCCTCCAGCTCGACCGTCCCCTCCGCGACCGACCACTGGACGTACGGGTCGTGCGCGACGGGCCGGCCGAGCTTCACCGAGGGCCGCCGCTTCGCCGACGCGACCGCCAGGTCCAGCGCGCGCCGCGCGATGCCGTAGTAGACGCTGGAGAACAGCACCTCCGCCCACGCGAAGATCGACGCGACGAACGGGTCGTCGGTCGGCCCGGCGGGCAGGACGCGCGTGACGCGGTCGGCGGGCACCGGCACGTCCTCGAACCGCGTGTCGTCGCTGCGGGTCGCGCGCTGCCCCACGGTGTCCCACGTCTCCTCGACGCGGATGCCGGGCGCGTCGCGGGCGACGAACGCGTGGACGACCTTCGGGCGCTCGGGATCGGAGTCGTCGAGGGCGTGGACGCCGAGCCGCGTCCAGACGGGCGTCAGCGACGTGAACGTCTTGTGCCCGGTGATGCGGTAGCCGCCGCCGGGCTGCGGCGCCGCGAGCGTCCGCGCGTACTCCAGGTCGCGGTCGTTGCCGGGTTCGCCGTGCCCGGCCGCGAAGACCTCGCCGTCCGCGGTCTCGCGCAGCAGCCAGTCGAGGGAGCCGTCGCCCGCGCGGTGCAGGTCGGCGGCGACGCCCGTCCAGTACAGGTGCATGTTCGTCGCGAGCGCCGTGGCGGGCGCGTGGTAGGCGAGGCGGCGCTGGGCTGCCGCGACCTGGGGGAGGGTGAGGCCCGCGCCGCCGAACTCGGGCGGCAGCGCGACGGTCAGGTAGCCCGCCGCGCGCAGGTCGGCGAAGTCCTCGTGGAAGAAGGAGTTCTCACGGTCGTAGCGCGCGGCGCGCTCGGCGAAGGCGGACAGCAGTTCGTCGGGCAGAACGGAGGATTCGTGGACGAGCGTCATCGCAGGTGTCTCCTCGTAAGCCGGGAACGGCGGGGAGCCCGTCTCGGGAGGCGGGCTCCCCGGCTCGTCAGGACGCGACGGCGAGCGGCGTGTAGTGCGCGGCGTCGTCGCCGGACACGATGTAGCTCTCCTCGCCCGTCACGCCCGCGGGCACGTCGCCCGCGACGGTGACGCGCCGCAGCTCGCGCGGCTGGTCGCCGTAGTCGTCGGGCGCGTAGTGCTGGGTGATGCGGTTGTCGAAGACGACGACGTCGCCGACGTTCCACACGACGCGCAGCAGGTTCTCCGGCCGCGTCACGTACTTCTGCAGGAGCCGGAGGACGTCGCGGGACTCCGTCCCCGACAGGCCGACGAGCTTCTGCGCGAACCCGCCGATGAACAGCCCGCGCTCGCCCGTCTCGGGGTGGACGCGCACGACGGGGTGCGCGGTCTCGTACCGCCGCGCGGTGAAGACCTCGCGGTACTCGGCGGCCTTGTCGGCGTTGGTGCGCGGCAGCGCGTAGTCGTAGTCGTTGGTGTGGACGGCCCACAGCCGGTCCGCGAACTCCCGCAGCGGGTCGGGCAGATCCCGGTACGCGGCGGCGGAGTTCGCGATGAGCGTGTTCCCGCCGTAGGCGGGGACGACGAGCGCGCGCAGCGTGCTGACGGCCGGGGGAGTCCGCACGAACGTGACGTCGGTGTGCCACACGTTGGAGCGGATGCCCTCCTCGCCGTTCACCGGGAGGATGTCGGGCCGGCCTTCCACGGGCGGGACGGTCGGGTGCGCGCGGGTGAGCGCGCCGAACCGGGCGGCGAAGCGGAGCTGCGCGTCGTCGTCGAGGTGCGCGCCCCGGAACACCAGGGCCTTGTGCTCCAGCAGGAGGCCGTTCAGCTCGTCGAAGGGCAGCGCGTTCGGGTCGGCCCCGGTGATCTCGGCGCCGATGCGGCCGCCGAGGCGGCGGATCTCGGTCATCTGGGAGTCCTTCCTTAGCGTCGTACGGTGGGGTCGGCGAGCCGCAGCAGAAGGCGCAGCAGCCCGTCGAAGAGGAAGCCGAGGACGGCGATCCCCGCGATGCCGCTGAAAATCAGCGGCGTCTGGAGGTAGTTGCCGGCCTGGAGGATGAGGAAGCCGACGCCGCCGGTCGCGGCGATCATCTCGGCGGCGATGATGCTGGTCCACGCGCCGCCCATCGCGATGCGCATGCCGGTGATGACGCCGGGGACGGCGGCGCGCAGCCGCACGTGCAGCATCGTGCGCAGCGGCGACGCGCCGAGGCTGCGGCTGGCGTGCAGCAGCGGCTCGGGGACGGCGTCGAGCGCGCCGAGCGTCGCGACGGTGACGATCGGCAGCACCCCGAAGAAGATCAGCGCGATCTTGGACGTCTCCCCGATGCCGAACCACACGACGAGCAGCGGGATGAACGCGATCGGCGGCAGCGGCCGGATCACGCTGATGATCGGGTCGGCCAGCTCCCGGACCACCCGGACCCCGGCCATCGCGGAGCCGAGGACGACGCCCGCGAGCGTGCCGAGCATGAACCCGGCGAGGATGCGCGCGGCGCTGATCAGCGCGTCCTGGATCAGCGTCTTGCCCTGGACCTCCGGGTACGTGTGCGTCAGGTACTTCACGAGCGTGCTCGCGGTCTCCGTGACGGTCGGCAGCGTCACCGAGTCGCCGATGACGAGCGCGGCCAGCTCCCAGACGACGAGCGCCAGCGCGAGCGCGGCCGCGCCCGTCCCGACGCGCCGCCAAGACCGGCCGCGCCGCGCCGGGGCGTCGGTGACGGCCGCCGTCGCGGCCTGCGTCGCGGTCATCGCTCCAGCACCTCCCTGATCCGCCGCTTGGCCTGCACGAACTCCAGCGTCTCGGTGTCCTCGTAGCTGCGCGGGCGGGGCAGGTCGACGTCCAGGACGTCCTTGGTCCCGCCGGGCGGCGCGGACATGACGCAGACCCGGTCGCCGAGCAGCGCGGCCTCCTCGACGTCGTGCGTCACGAACACGATCGTGGTGCGGCGCTCCTGCCACAGGTCGAGCAGGAACCGCTGCATCGCGGCGCGCGTGATCGCGTCCAGCGCGCCGAACGGCTCGTCCATCAGCAGCACGCCGGGCCGGTTGACGAGCACGCGGGCGAACGCGGCGCGGTGCCGCATCCCGCCCGACAGCTCGTGCGGGTAGGCGTCGCGGGCGTCCGCGAGCCCGACCGTCGTCAGCAGCTCCTCGGCCTCCCGCTTCACCTCGGGGGTGAGGACGCCGCGCGCCTTCGGCCCGTACAGGACGTTCTGCCAGGTCGTCAGCCACGGGAACAGCGTGGGCGTCTGGAACAGCACGCCCCGGTCGGGACCGGGACCGGTGACGGGCTTCCCGCCGACGACGACCTCGCCGGAGTCGGCGGGGACGAACCCGGCGAGGATGTTGAGCAGCGTCGACTTGCCGCAGCCGGACGGGCCGAGCAGGCACAGGAACTCGCCGGGCGCGACGTCGAGCGTGACGCCGTCGAGCGCGGCGCGGCCCGCGCGCCGCCGCCGGTGGAACGTCTTGCGGACGTCCCGGAGCCGCACGCCGGTGGGCCGCGCGACCTCCGGCAGCGTCACCGCGTTCACTTGCAGCCCCCGCTCTGCGCCTTCGTCCAGAACGTCGGGTCGATGTGCTTGGCGATCTCCGCGTCCGAGGGGACGGTCTTCGCGCGGCCCTGCGTGACGAGGAACTGCGCGGTGAGCTTGAAGTTCAGCGCGAGCTTGCCGGTCGCGGCCGTCCCGTCCGAGCCCTTGAGCCACGACGCCTGCTCGGCGGTCGGGACGTAGGGGTACTCCTTCGTCGCGGCCAGCGCGTCGGCGGGCTTGACGCCGAGGTACTTGGTCGCGGGCGTGACGTACTTCTCCGCGTCCGGCCCCTTCACCAGCTCCTGCGCCTTGGAGAACTGGCAGACGAGCTGCTGCACCGTCTCCGGGTGCTGCTTGGCGTACGCGCTGGTGACGGCGAGCGAGTTGACGGCCGCGTAGCCGAGCTCGGCGATGTCGGCGGCCGTCGCGAGCACCCGCGCGTCGTGCTTGCGCAGGTCGAGCAGGAACGCCTGGCTGATGTAGACGGCGTCGATCTTCCCGGCCTTCCACGCGGCCGCCTCGGCGGCCTCGCTCGCGAAGCTCGCGACCTGCACCTTGTCGGTCAGGTTCTGCGACTTCAGCCAGCCGCGGAGCTGGAAGTCGAGCGTGGAGCCGACCAGGACGCCGACCTTCCTCAGGTCCGCCGGTGACTTGATCTTGTCGTTGACGGCCAGGCCCGACTCGTCCAGGCTCTCGACGAACACGACCTTGATGTCGGTGCCGCTGGTGAACGCGCCCACGATCGGCGGGTTCCCGACCGCCGACACCGCCGGGAACGCTCCCGCCCGGAGCTGCGCGAGGCCCGCGACGCCGCTGTCGATCGGCCGCAGCTCCAGCTTCGCGGGGACCTTCCCGGCCAGCTCCGCGTTGCCCGCCACGACGGCCTCCGGCCCCGCGACCGCGCCCTGGAAGTAGCCGATCTTCAGGTCGCCGCCGCCCGCGCCGGCCTTCCCGCCGTGGTCCGCACAGGCGGACAGCGCCAGCGCGGCCAGAGGAAGGAGGGCGGCCGCGAGAGTCTTGCTTCGCATGTGAATCCTTTCATTGTGGGGGGCGACCCCCCACGCCCCCCGCGGCGCGAAGCGCCGCATCCTCGCTCGCTGGCGCTCGCCGCGGTGCGGCCCTTCGCGCTGCGCGCGCCCGGCCGCTCGCCTGGCGGCTCGCGGCCGTGCGCGCGCGGGCAACCCCCCTGCGGCTTCGCCTGGTGGGTTCGGGGGTTTCTGGGGTGGGGATGAGGGCGGCCGGGGGATTCCGGCCTTGGCCGGGGGTTCCCGGCTGGGGCTCAGTGGGCGTGACAGCCGGCGGCGGTGACGCGGACCAGGTCCACGTGCCGCCGCCGGACCAGATCGAGCCGAACGCGCATGCCGGTATGAGACCACGGGCGCACCCGCTTATGCAACTATTCCTACCGAATTGGTTTAGTTAGGTCGTCGCAGGTGGGGCGCGCGGGGCCGCCGCCGGTCAGTTGGTGCGGGACGTCGGCAGGTGCGGGCCGATGTAGCCGACGTAGATGCGCCGGGTCGCGCCGTCGGTGTCGTCGTAGAAGTGCAGCCGGGGGGCCGGGGGGCGCGGGCCGTCGATCTTGATGTGGGCGGGGAAGTACGCGCGGCCGCTCGGCCGCGTCTCCGGGCGCACCGGGAACATCCGCGCGGTGCGGTAGCGCGGGTCGGCGTTGACGTTCTCCGACTCGCTGAGCGCGACGATGTTCGCGCTGATCATCGTCCCGGGGCCGCCCGCGCGGATGAACGCCAGCACGTCGGTCGGGCGCGGGACGGCCGGGTCCTCGGCGGCGCCCGCGTCGGCCGCGCCGCACGGCGCCGGCGCGGCGGCCGTCCCGCAGTGGTGCGCCGACCCCTGGTGCCCCGAGCAGCCGCAATGGTGGCCGGACGCGCAGCCGTGGACCGCGCCGGAAGCCTGCTCGGCCCGGCACGGATCGGCCGCGCCGAGCTTGGCGGCCGCGTACGCGTCGAGGGTGGCCAGCGCGTCCCACGTCCGGCGGCACCACACCATCGCCTTCGGGTACGAGTCGAGCGCGGCGGTCGCATCGGTGTCGAGGTCGTCCAGCAGCAGCCGGGGGAAGCGGTCGGCGGCGGCGCGCAGCAGTTCGGCGAAGTCGGCGGGGAACGCGGCGGCGTCGTCGGAGCCGGGACCGGACGAGCCCGGCCGGCGCGGCGCGGCCGCCTCGGCGCGCGCGAGCCGCACCGCCAGCAGCCCCCGCTCGCGGACCGCGAGGTCGCGTTCCTCTTCGGCGATCTCCAGGGCCTGCGCGAACACGTCCCGGTCCGCGAGGGCTTCGGCGAGCCGCCGCGCGAGCCGCGCGCGCTCGGGGTCGGCGGCCTCCGCCTCGGCCGCGGCCCGCGCCGCCGCCAGCTCGGCGGCGAGCCGTTCGGCGCGGGCCAGCGCCGCGTCGCGCCCCTGCTCGGCGCGTTCGAGGGCGCGTTGCGCGTCGGTGCGTTCGCGGCGGGCCTCGGCCAGGTCGTCCTCCAACCGGCGCAGGCGCGCGCCCAGGTCGGCCGGCGCGACCGCGTCCGCCGCCGCGTCCGCCTGGTCGGCGGGCGCGGGCAGCAGCGCCGCCGCGTCCGCCGCGATCCCGAGCGGCCGCTCCTTCGCGCGCAGCGCGAGCACTCGGTTCACCAGCCGCTCGTAGGTGGAGCGGCGGCCCGCGACCGTCGTGCCGAGGGCCTCTTCCGTGGCCCCGGTGTCCCAGACCGCGGGGAAGTACCGGCCGCCGCAGCGCGGGATCGCCCGCCGGGGCAGCCGCTCGTTGAGGACTGCCCGGCCCTCCTCGCTGACGATGGCGAGCGAGACGAGCCCCGGCCACAGCGCGTGCGCGACGGCCTCCACCGCGCCGGTGCCCGCGCTGATGACGAACAGCGCGACCGCGCGGTCCGGGTCGTCGATGATCGCGAGCAGGGCGTCGAGGCCGTCCGGCTCCTCGTCCTCGGGCGCCCAGATCATCGCCTCGTCCAGGATCGACGCGCCGGACCGGTCGGAGAACCGCTGCCCGGCGAGCCCGAGCGAGCTGCACGGCGACGGGACGTCGTAGCGCCAGCCGTGCTCGCAGTCGGCGGCGACCGCCCACTCGCACGTCCGGCCGCGCTCGTCGCCGGACGGCAGCTCGCGCAGCACCAGGCCCGCGCGGACCTCGCCGGTGCGCGGGTCCGACCAGCGCGCCGTCGCGCGCGCGACGGGCAGCGGCGGCTGCGCCGCGCGCTCGGCCCGGGAGAACTCCCAGCCCGCGAACTCGACGCGCAGTCCGCCGACCGTGCCCGCGAGGTCGGCGGCGAGGCGGCGCACCGGCTGCCGGCCGTCCGCCGCCGCGAGGCCGCGCAGCCAGACGCGGCGGACCGGGGACGCCACCGCGGGCGGGCGGTGCTCCGGCCTGGGCGCCCGGCGGGGGAGGGTGACCAGGGGAGGCAAGTCCATGTGCGGACCGTATCCGCACGTATCGCGTCCTGTCCCCGAAACCGCCGCGCGGGTCAGGAGGCGGCGGACCACAGCGCCGCGTACGCGCCCCCGGCGGCCAGCAGCTCGTCGTGCGCGCCCGCCTCGACGACGCGGCCGCCGTCCATGACGACGATCGCGTCGGCGCGGCGCGCGGTCTGGAGCCGGTGCGCGATGAGCAGCGTGGTGCGGCCCGCCGCGACGGCGTCCATCGCGGCGGTCACGCGCGCCTCGGCGGCGAGGTCGAGGTCGGCGGTGGCCTCGTCCAGCAGCAGGACGGCCGGGTCGACGAGCTGCGCGCGGGCCAGGCAGACGAGCTGCCGCTGCCCGGCCGACAGGGACGCGCCGCGCTCGGTGACCTCGGTGGCGTAGCCGTCGGGGAGCGCCGCGATGGCGTCGTGCGCGCCGACCGCGCGGGCGGCGGCGCGCACGCGGGCGTCGGACGCGCCGGGGTCGCCGTAGGCGATGTTGTCGCGGATCGTCCCGGCGAACAGGAACGCCTCCTGCGGGACGTACCCGAGGCGGCGGCGGTACTCGGCGGGGTCGAAGGACCGCAGGTCGTGCCCGTCCACGAGCACCGCGCCCGACGTCGGGTCGGCGAACCGCGCGGCGAGCTTCACCAGCGTGGACTTGCCCGCGCCCGTCTGCCCGACGATCGCGACGCGCGCCCCGGCGGGGACGCGCAGCGCGACGCCCTCGACCGTCTCGCGGTCCGCGCCGGGATAGGTGTAGCGGACGTCGCGGAACTCCAGCTCGCCCTTCAGGTCCGGGACGGGCGCGGGCCGCTCCGGCGCGGTGACGGCGATCGGCTCGGCGAGCAGCCCGCCGATGCGGCCGAGCGAGACCCGCGCCTGCTGCCAGTCGTCGAAGACGTCCGCGAACTGCTGGATCGGGCTGAAGAACAGGTCGAGGTACAGCAGGAACGCGATCAGCTCCCCGGGGGACAGCCGGTCCGCGCCGACCAGGTGCGCGCCGAGCCCGAGCACGACGACGGCGGCCAGGTCCCCGAGGAGCTGCACGAACGGGAAGTACAGCGAGATGAGGCGCTGCGCGGCCAGCCGCGCGTCGGCGTAGGCGCGCGTGGCGGCGGCGAACTCGCGCTGCCGCCGGTCCTCCTGGCCGAACGCCTGCGTTTCGCGGACGCCCGACAGCGATTCGGCGAGGAAGGCGTTGACGGTCGCGATGCGGTCGCGCGCCTCCCGGTAGGGCCGGGCCGACAGCCGCCGGAACACGACGGTCGCCGCGACGAGCGGGATCAGCACGAGCGCCGTCGCGCCCGCGAGCAGCGCGTTCATCGCGAACATCGCGACACCGACGCCGACGAACGTGAACGCCCCGGCGACGGCGGTGAGCAGCCCGTCCGACAGCAGCGCGGAGAACGCGCTGACGTCGGTGGTCATCCGCGTCATGATGCGCCCGCCCATCTGGCGCTCGTAGAAGTCGATGCCGAGCCGCTGGAGCTGGGCGAAGACCTTGAGGCGCAGCGCGTACATGAGGCGTTCGCCGGTGCGTCCGGTGACGAGCGCGACGGCCCGGTCGGCGGCGACGCCGACGGCGGTGACCAGGCAGAACACCCCGGCGATGGTGAGGACGGTGGAGACCGAGCCGTGCAGGACGCCCCGGTCGACGCCATCGCGGGACAGATACGGCCCGGCGATCCCGGCGAGCGCGTCCGCGAGGACGAGCAGCAGGCCGAGGACGAGCGCGCCCCGGTACGGCCGCAGGAACCGGCGCAGCGTGAAGCGGGGGTCGGGCGCGGCGGCGGCCCGGACGTCCACGCCCGGCGTGTCGGTGGCGGGCGGCAGGGCCTCGACGCGGCGGCGCAGTTCGGGGTCGGGATCGAGCGTGCGGGACCGGGCCGGGCGCAGCGGGGGCGCGCCGCGCAGGCGCGGGAGCGGCTCGTCCGGCTCGGGCGCGGCCGGGTCGCCGCCGGACGCGAGCGCCCGGTAGTGCGCGCAGCGCGCCAGCAGTTCCTCGTGCGTGCCGGTGTCCAGGACGCGGCCGCGGTGCAGGACGGCGATCCGGTCCGCGAGGCGCAGCGTGGACGGGCGGTGCGCGATGAGCAGAGTCGTCCGGCCGCGCAGGACCTCGCGCAGCGTCGCGTGGATGCGTTCCTCGACGCGGGCGTCCACGGCGCTCGTCGCCCCGTCGAGCACGAGGATCGGCGCGTCCGCGAGCAGCGCGCGGGCGAGCGCGAGTCGCTGCCGCTGCCCGCCGGACAGCGTCAGGCCGCGTTCGCCGACGACCGTGTCGTACCCGTCGGGCAGCGCCTCGACGAACGCGGCGGCCTCGGCGGCGCGCGCGGCGGCGGCGACCTGCTCGTCGGTGGCGTCGGGGCGGCCGAGCGCGATGTTGTCGCGGACGCTGCGGGAGAACAGGAACGCGTCCTCGAAGACCATGCCGATCTGGGCGCGCAGCGAGCCGAGCGCCACCGAGCGGACGTCGCGGCCGTCGATCCGGACGCTGCCGCGCTCCACGTCGTAGAACCGCGCCGCCAGCAGCGCGGCCGTGGTCTTGCCGGACGCGGACGCGCCGACGAGCGCGACCGTCTCGCCCGGCTCGACGTGCAGGTCGAACCCGTCCAGCACCGGTTCGGCGGGGTCGTACCCGAACGTGACGCCGTCGAAGTCGATGCGCCCGGCGACGGGCGGCAGCGGCGGCGCGCCGGGCGCGTCCGCGACGTCGGGCCGCGCGTCCAGCAGCTCGAAGACGCGCAGCGCGCCCGCCCGCGCCTGCTGGACGCGCGCGAACATCCCGGCGATCAGCCGCGCCGGGCCGACGAGCATGACGAGGTACGACGCGAACGCCAGGAACGTCCCGATCGTGATCTGCTGCCGGATCGCCAGCCACCCGCCGAGCGCGACGACCGCCGCCTGCCCGAACGACGGCAGCGCCGACAGCAGCGGCTGGAACCGCGCCTGGATGCGGACGGTGCGCATGCTGGAGCCGAACAGCCGCCCGGCCGCCGCCTCCAGCCGGTCGAACTCGCGCTGCTCCGCGCCGAACGCCTTCACCACGCGCACGCCGGATACGGCCTGGTCCACGATCTCGGCGACCTCGGCCGTCCTGGCCTGCTCGTTGTAGGTCGCCGGGTACAGCGCGCGCCGCATCCGCCACGCCAGCAGCGCGAGACCGGGCACGACCAGCAGTGACACCAGCGCGAGCAGCGGCGACAGGACCGTCATCACGGCGAGCGCGCCGACGATGAGCAGGACGTTCGCGGCCAGCGCGGGCAGCACCCGGGTGAGCGCGGCGATGAGCTGCACGTCCGCGCCCGCGCGGCTGACGAGCTGCCCGGTGGACAGCGCGCCGTGGGCGCCCGGGTCGAGCCGGTGGACCTGCGCGTGGACGGCCTCGCGCAGCGTGATGCCGACCTCGACGGTGACCTTCGCGGCCCGGTACCGCCGGATCTTCGTCAGGACGTACGCGGCGAGGGCGAGCGCCGCGAGCGCGCCGAGCCACGGCGCGAGCGGCCCACCCGTCCCCTCGCCGACGACGTCGTCCACGATGCGCCGCTCGACGACCGGCACGGCGGTGACGACGGCGGCCACGCCGATCGACGCCGCGCTCATCAGGGCGATGTCCGCGCGCTGGGCGCGCATGTACGGCCATAGCCGGCGCAGCCTGGCGTCCCCGGCCAACGGGCGGCCCCCTTCCCGGCGACCGCGTGCCCGGCGGCCCCCGCGCGCCCGGCGGCGGAACGCACGGGTCCGCCGCGGATGTCCTCGACTTACCTGATCAACCTACTTGAGCGGTCGGCGGCCCGACGCGGTCAGGCGGTGCGGTGCGGCGCGGCGGACGCGAGCCCGGCCAGGGCCGCGCGGACGGGTTCGGCGCGGGCGCGGGCGCGGTCAGCGCCCGCTCGTCCCGTTCGGCGATCACCCGCTCGACCGCCCGGCGCGCCCCGGCGTCGACGGGCGCCGCGCCTCCAGGACGGCAACCTCATCCGGCGGTGACGATGTGCGCGCCCCGCCGCGCGAACGGGCTGTCCGAAGCGCCGGGCGGGGGCCGTTAGCCTGGGCGGGCTATGGATCAACTGGCGACGCCGTGGGGTGCGATCGAGCTGGCCCGCCACCCGGCGGAGTCGCGCGAGGGGCTGCGCGCCTTCGACGCGGCGGACGACTACCTGCTGCGGCATCTCGCGGACGCCGAGGTGGACCTGTCCGGCGCGGCCGTCGTGCTCGGCGACCGGCACGGCGCGCTCGCGACCGCGCTCGTCGCGGCCGGCGCGCACGACGTGTCGTCGATCGGGGACTCCTTCCTGGGGCGGGCCGCCGCGCGCGACAACCTCTCCCGCAACAGCGTGGACCCGGCCGCCGTCCGCGCGCTCACGACGCGCGACGCGCCGCCGGACCGCGCGGACGTGCTGCTCGTCCGCGTCCCGAAGACGCTCGCGCTGCTGGAGGACCAGCTCCGCCGCCTCGCGCCCGCGCTGCACGCCGGGACGACGGTCGTCGGCGCCGGGATGGTGAAGGAGATCCACACTTCGACGCTGCGGCTGTTCGAGGAGATCGTCGGGCCCACGCGGACGTCGCTCGCCGTGCGGAAGGCGCGGTTGATCTTCGCCGAGCCGCGCGGGTCGTCCGCGCCCGCGCCGAGTCCCTGGCCGCAGCGCTACGCGCTCCCGGACGACGTCGGCGTCGTGTCCGGCCGCACCGTCGTCAACCACGCCGGAATCTTCTGCGCCGACCGGCTCGACATCGGCACCCGCTTCTTCCTGCAGCACCTGCCGGGTTCCGGCGGCTTCTCCCGGATCATCGACCTCGGCTGCGGGAACGGCGTCGTCGGCCTGGCCGCCGCGCTCGCCCATCCCGACGCGACGGTGCTGTTCACCGACGAGTCGTACCAGGCCGTCGCGTCCGCCGAGGCGACCGCCCGCGAGAACGGCATCGCGGACCGCGCCGAGTTCCGCGCGGCCGACGGCCTGGCGGACCTCCCGCCGCGCTCGGCGGACCTCGTCCTGACGAACCCGCCGTTCCACACCCACCGCGCCACGACGGACGCGACGGCCTGGCGCATGTTCACCGGCGCGCGCGCCGTCCTGGAACCGGGCGGCGAACTCTGGGTCGTCGGCAACCGCCACCTGGGCTACCACGTGAAACTCCGCCGCCTCTTCGGCAACTGCGCGACGGTCGCCGCGAACCCGAAGTTCGTCATCCTCCGCGCCGTGAAGCGCTGAGCTGCGCGCGGACGCGGATCGCCTCGACGCCGCCGTGCGCGACGATCGCGTCCACCAGGCGGGAGGCGGGCCCCGACGTCTCGCTCAACGAGATCGCCCGCCGCGCCGGGATCGGTCCGGGCACGCTCTACCGGCACGTCCCGACCCGCCGCGATCTCCAGGCGGCCGCCGTCGCCGACCGCGTCGACCGGCTGCGCCGCCGCGTGGACGACCTGCTCGCCGCGTCCCCCGGCACCGCGCTGGCCGACTGGCTGCGCGCCTTCCTCGCGCACGCCCGCACCGACCGCGGCCTGGTCGGCGCGGTGGCGTGCGACGCGACCGACGACTGCGCGGGGGCGATCCGGGAGACGGCGTCGTGCGTCCTGCACCACGCCCAACGAACCGGCGCGGCCCGTCCCGACGTGACCGCGCCCGACCTGATCCGACTCGTCGTCGGCATCGCCCAGGCTCCCGACGACACCCAGGCCGACCGCCTCCTGGCCCTCGTCCTCGACGCCCTGACCCGCTGAGAACCGCGCGCCCGGTCGGCGACCGGACGCGCGGGCTTCGTCAATCGCCGATCTTGAAGAGCTGGTGGAGGCGAACTGGAATCGGCGGCCGGGCTGCGCGGCGCTGCGCCCCAATCTTGTCGTTGACAAGATTGAAGGTATGGGGCAATCTTGTCGATGTCTAGATCGGTGTGCGCGACAGGGGGCGTCCCATGCAAGAGTTCATCGACACCATCGGCGTGGAGACCGTCGTGCTGGTCGTCGCCGCGCCGGTTCTGCGGCTGCTCGGCGCGCTCGGCGTGCGGCGGTTCGCGCGCTGGCCGGTGTGCGCGGCGCACGCGATGGCCGCCATGCTGGTCCTCACCGGGATCGTGCGGTTCGCGCCCGACAGCGTGTCCGTCATGCCGAGCGCGGAGGACCTCGCGCGGATGGTCCCGCCGTTCGTGCCGTTCCCGCTCGCGATGGTCTACGTGACCGGGGTGCTCGAACTGCTCATCGCGGTCGGACTCGTGCTCGCGCCGACGCGCTGGATCTCGGCGGTCGGGCTGGCCGTGCTGCTGCCGCTGCTTCTCCCGGCCAACATCTACGCGGCCCTCAACGACATCCCGCTCAACGGCGTCGAACCGACTCCGCTCTGGGTGCGCATTCCGCAGCAGGCGGTGTTCGTCGCCATCGCGGTCTGGATCGCCTGCACGGCCGACGACAAGAGGGTCTGGAAGGCGGTGCGGACGCCGGCGGGGGCCGGTCAGCGGTGACGCGCCGGGCTCGGAGCCGCCGAAATCCGAGCCCGGCGGCCCCGGTCAGTAGTTTGGGTTGTTGGTCTGCGGGATTTGGATGCTGATCGGGAACTGCGCGCCGGACAGCAGCACCAGGACGCCCAGCCGGAGAATCTCGTCGAACGCCCAATAGGACTTCTGGAGGGCCCCCGGCGCCTTCTCCAGCGAGAGCAGTCCTTCCCGGACCTGCACGAACGGCTCCCACAGATTCTGGAACACCGGGTCCCAGAGCGGCTCCTTGGGGATGTTCAGCCATTTCGCGGTCTGGTCGCCGAGCGTGTAGCGCGTCAGCGCGCCGAGGATGTGCTTGGTGAGAACGGCCCCGTCGATGAACGACGCCAGGTTGAGCAGCATGTCGGCGAGCTTGATGCCCTCCGGCGTCGGGCCGACGATCGGGTCGAGCACCTGCGTGGCCTGCGACTCGGCCTCGGCCCACGACTTCGGGATGTACTCGTCCCGGATGCCGAGCATGTGGCCGGTGAGCTGCCAGGTGTGCAGGTAGCCCTCGCCCTCGGCCGGGTCGACCGGCACCTTCCACCGCTTCAGCGTCCGGTTGACGGACGTCGGCAGGCTGTGCCAGGTGACCATCATGTCGGCCTGGCTGATCGGGATCTTCTCGTCCGGCTGGCTCTTCGTCCAGTACGGCGACCTGGGCAGCAGGTTGCGCACGCCCGCGTGGGCCAGGCGGGTCTTGACGCAGGTGACGATCAGCTCGCCGTCGGGCCGGAAGGCGTTGGACGTCCCGACGTCGTACCCGAGCTTGGCGGTCTTGGTGATGCGGTCGCGCATGTCCGCGCCGCCCTTGGAGTAGTAGACGGCGCGCGCCTCGCGGGGGATGGTCGTGCTCATCATCCCGCTGACGAACCCGTAGATCACGCCGAGGTACAGGCCGCGCTTCTCGTTGAAGTTCTGCGCGGCGGCGAGCTTGCCCTCGTCCAGCCAGGACGGCAGTCTGCGGGCCTCCTCGACGAAGTCCCGGACGTCGGACGGGAGCCCGGACGGCAGCGCCTGGCCGTTCTTCGTCCACTGCCTCAGCAGCGTGTTGACCTTGGGGACGTCGCCCCGGTCGAGCAGCGAGCCGACCAGGTCGTCGACCTCGGGGTCCCAGACCCAGGCCGGGTCGTCGCCCGTGCCCGCGCCCGCCACCGAACCGGCGGGCGACCACGTCCACAGTGACTTCGCCTGCGCGGGCGTCGCGGCGCTCAGCGCGCCGACCACGCCGAGTGCTCCGCCCGCCGCCAACACGTTGCGCCTGCTGGGTCTGTCCATGCCTCGCTCCTCCTCGCGACCGGAAGCGCCGTTGATACGGTGAAGCAGAATTTGTATCGCCGTATCATTGGCACTGTGCCAATAGCAGCACACCGTGTCGCCCGTCACAAGACCCAAGGCGGAGAACGCGGCTTCACGGGCCGAACGCACTACTCGCCGACGACGCCGCCTACCGCTCGGCCGTCGGCCGCCGAGAGCCGGACGCCGGTCAGACGTTCGCTGATCTCCAGTAGCCGCGCGCGGGCGGTCGGGTCGTACGCCTGCTGGTGGGCGCGGGCGGGGCGGGCTCGGTTGAAGTAGACGCCGGTCGTGTCGGCCAGCGCCGGGTCGGTGACGAGACGGGCGGTGTTGGCGGCACCCTCGTCCAAGGTGCTCTGGACGGTGAACAGGGGCGTGACGATCTTGGTGGGCATGTAGGACGCGGGATGCAGCGCGTTGACGGTGACGTCCTGGCCGCGCAGCAGTTCGGCGTGGTCGAAGGTGAGCATGATCTGCGCGAGCTTGGCCTGGCAGTACGCCTGCACGCCGTCCCAATGGCGTTCGAGCATGACGTCGTCGAAGTCCAGCGGGGCCTGCCCGGCCGACGTGACGTTGACGATCCGCGCCGTGGTCGAGTGCGCGGCGGCCGTGCGGACGAGCAGCGGGGTGAGCAGGCAGCTCAGCATGTACGGGGCCAGGTAGTCGACCTGGAACGCCAGCTCCAGGCCGTCCGCGCTGCGCCGGGGCGCGGTCTCGACGCCGATCCCGGCGTTGTTGACCAGGACGTCCAGCCGGTCCAGCTCGGCCAGGCGGTCGGCCAGCGCGCGGATCTCGTCGAGGGAGGAGAAGTCGGCGCGGACCAGGGCGAGCCGGTCGTTGCCCGTCCGGTCGCGCAGCGCGGTCAGGAGCGCGCGGCCCTTGGCGGCGTCGCGGCAGTGCAGCACCAGCGCGACGTCCTGCTCGGCGAGGCGGTGGGCGAGGACGCGGCCGAGGCCGTCCGTCGCGCCGGTGATCAGAATGGTGCGGTCGTGCATGGGATCTCCCGGTTTCAGCGGTGGGTGGGGACGGGCGCGGCGGCCGGAACCGCCGGACGGACGGCGCGCGGCCGCAGCGACGCGGCGTGCGCGGCGGCGGCCAGCGCCAGCGGCAGCAGCGCGAGGGCCGGGAGCCACCGGCCGCCCAGCGCGGGCAGCAGTCCGCTGCCCAGCAGGCTGCCGAGGCTCATGCCCAGGTACAGCGCCGACGCGTTCAGCGCGAGCAGCACGCCGCGCTGCTCGGGCAACAGCTCCACGAGCCGCGCCTGCTGCGGCGCCATGAACAGCGTGTTGAAGACGGCCCAGAAGGCGAACACCGCGATCCCGAACGCGGGCAGTGCCGGCCCGCCGCTCAGCGCGAGGAACGCGACCGCGAGCCCGGCCAGCGCGAGCGCGATCGTGCGTCCGCCGCCGAGGCGCGCGTAGACGCGGGAACCGGCCGCGTTGCCGACCATCCCCAGCAGGCCGAAGACCAGCAGCGTCAGCGAGACCAGGCCGGGACCGGCGTCGAACCGGGCGGCCAGGTACGCCCCGGCGACGCCGTAGACGGTGAACTGGGCGGTGAGCACCAGCAGCGTCGTCGCGATCATCGGCGCGGCCCCGGGCGTGCGCAGCACCCCGGCGAACGCCCGCGCGGTCGGGGCGGGCCCGGCGGCGACGGGCGGCAGCAGCACCGCCAGCAGCCCGCCCGCCGCGAGCGTCAGCGCGACGACCGCGCCCATCGTCGCCCGCCAGCCGATCGCCGCGCCCGCCGCCGAGGCCAGCGGCACGCCGAGCACGGTCGCGGCCGTCATCCCGCCGAACACGACGGCCAGCGCGCGGGGCCGCCGCGCCGCCGGGACGATCATCGAGCCGGTGGCCGAGGCGGCGGGCCCGAAGACCGCCGCGCCCAGGCCCGCGACCACCCGCGCGGCGGCCAGCGCCGCGAACGTGGGGGCCGCCGCGCTCGCGACCCCGCCGACCGCCAGCAGCGCGAGCCCCGCCAGCAGGACCAGGCGGCGGTCGAGACGGCCCAGCGCGACGGCCGCGATCGGGGCGGTCAGCGCGAAGACGAGGGAGAAGACGGTGACCAGCGTGCCGACCTCGGCGGCCGAGACGTGCAGGTCGGCGGCGATCGGTCCGCTGAGGCCGACGCCCGCGAGCGAGGCGGTGCCGAGCGCGAAGTAGCCGAGGGCCAGGGACAGGAGCGCGGGGGTCGAGGAACGGGTCCGCATGACGCCCTTCTTTCAATACGAGACGTTGCGTATGAGATTAAATACGGACCGGTGCGTATGTCAACTAGGCTGTGCGCCATGACCGGACGACCCCGCGACCCCGCCGTCGACGAAGCCATCCGCCGCGCCGCCCTCGACCTGATCACCGAGCAGGGCTACCGGGGGATGAGCATGGAGGGCATCGCCGCCCGCAGCGGCGTCTCCAAGCAGGCGATCTACCGCCGCTACCCGGGCAAGGGCGAGGTGGTCCTGGACGTCCTCGCCGCCTACGCGCGCACCCGGCTGCCCACGCCCGACACCGGTGACCTGCGCGAAGACCTCCTGGCCCTGCTGGAGGCCACGTTCGCCGCCCAGCGCGGCGTGCCCGGCGCGCTCAACCAGGCGATCGCCGCCGAGGCGCTGCAGGACCCGGCGTTCGCCCGCCGGATGGGCGGCGAGCTGATCGAGGCGCGCCGCGACGCCGTCCGCCAGATCCTCGGCCGCGCGCGCGAGCGGGGCGAGATCACCCATCCCGACGACGACCTGCTCATCGACCTGGTGCGCGGCCCGATGTGGTACGCGCTGATGTTCGACCCGGCCAAGCTCACCGACGCCTACGCCGCCGCCCTCACCGACGCCGTCATCGCGGTCGCCAAGGGCTAGGCAGTGTTTCGAAGTCCCGGCCCACGGCCCTCGCCTGGCGGCTCGGACCTCACCGGGACTTTGCGAGCGCGGCGTCGCTTCACCGCCCAGGTAACGCACTCGTGCCGTGGCTGAGGCACGTTGAGACCCGCTCTAGGCGTCGCGGGCGTGTAGGAGCAGGCCGCCGGTCAGCAGGGCTGCGGCGGCCCAGCCGGCGGTCACGGCGAGGCCGGCCCACGGGTTCATGGGCGGGTCGGTCGTGGACTGGACGGCGAGTCCGGCCGTCATGGGAGCGATGTGCTGGAGGAGGTGCTGCCAGTGCGGGTCGCCGATCGTCTGGGAGACGATGGGGACGATGTAGAGCAGCGCGAGGACGATCCCGATGCCGGTCGCCGAGTCGCGCACGGCGGTCGCGACGCCGAGGCCGAGCAGGGCGATCAGGACCAGATAGAGGACCGTCCCGGCGGACGCGCGCAGCGTCGGCCCGTCGGCCAAGGACGCGGGGTCGGGCAGGTTGAACCGTCCGGCGACCAGCGACCCGAGGACGGCGGCCGTCCCGGCGACGGCCACGAGACCGCTGAGCGTCACGGCCTTGGCCGTGAGCACGACGGCCCGCCGCGGCACCGCCGTCAGCGTCGTGCGGACCGTGCCCGAGCCGTACTCGCCGCCGATGAGCAGCACGGCCAGGACGGCGACCGGCGCCTGGCCGACATCGGCCCCGACGAGCGCGACCTTGGTCGGGTCGCCCGGGTCGGTCACCACGGAGGTCGCGACGGCGCCGAACGCCACGGTCGCCGCGACGGTCCCGAGCAGCAGCCACAGCGGCCCGGCGACGGTCCGGATCTTCGTCCATTCCGCGTGCAGCGCCAGTCTCACGCGTCCCTCCTGTTGAGAAGGACGGCGGCCAGGACCAGACTCACCACGGCGTAACCGGCCAGGACGGCGAGCCCGGCCCACGGCGCGAGCGGATAGTAGCCGTAGTACGGCGTGTAGTTGCTCGCGACCTGGTCGTACGGCACGAGCGTCTGCTGGACGGCGAACGCCGCCCCCGGCGTCACCGTCGCCACCCCCTTCGACACGCCCGCGGGCATGAACGGAACGGCGATCAGCGCGTAGGGCAGCACGATCGCCGCGATGACGGCGGTCACCGCCGCCGCGCTGTTCCGGAGGATGGCGCCGACCGCGAGCGCCAGGACCGACGCGGTCGCGAGCAGCGCCGCAGTGCCGAGTGCCACCCGCAACTCCGTCGAGGACGACACGGGGAACATGTAGACGCCGTGGTCCCGGGCGAGCCGCTCCCCGAGCGGCGCGGCGACGGCCGTCCCCGCCAGTCCGGCGGCGAACGTGACGACCCACAGCACGACCGCCTTGGCCACCAGCATCCGGCCGCGCCCCGGGCTCGCGGCCAGCGTCAGGCGGATCATCCTGTGCCGGTATTCCGCGGTGACGAACAGTGCGCCGACGACGATCACCGCGATCAGCGCGGCGAACGTCCCGGTGAGGATGTCCCGGAGGTGGCCGCCGGTCGGCAGGCTGTCGCCGACGGCGGGCGCGATGTCGCCCGCGCCGGTCACCGTGAGCCGGGCGTCGGTTCCCGTGTACGAACCCGAGGTGTTGTCCGGGTAACCGGCGAAGCTGGGGGATTCGGCTCCGACCTGCTCGCCCGTCCAGTCACCGGTCCCGTGGCCGCGGAGATCCTCGAAGACGGCCGTGGACACGCTGCCCGCCGTGCCCCCGCCGTCCACGACGGGCGGCGACGCGACGAACAGCCCGATCTGCGCCGTCGCCCCGAGCCCGCGCACCCGCGCGGTGCCCACCTTCGTCCACGTCGAGCCATCGGCGGACGCGTAGCCGGTGACCGTGTCGCCCGCGCGGTCCAGCCGCAGCCGACGAACCGGACCGCGCGGACCGGCCGTGTCGTGGACGAAACCGTCCTGCATCCGCACGCCATGCCCACCGGTGACCATGACCGCCGCATAGGGCGATCCCTGGCGCGTGCTCTGCTTGATGATCAACCCGGCCTTCGCCCACGGAACGACGCCGGGACCTTCCGGGACGCGGCTGTCGAGCGCCGAGACGGAAACGGAGACGCTGCCGTTCCCGGCGAGCGGCCGATGGACGAAGTAGAAGCTGTCGGTGACCGGCTCCCCGCCGGGCCCGACCGGGACCGGCGGCGCGCCCTTCTGGTCGCTGCTGGCCCCCGTGAGCAGGGCGAACAGCACGATCATCAGCGCCGCCGCCACCGTGCCGACCATCCAGCCCCGGACCGTCCGGAATTTGGTCCACTCCGCGCGCAGCGACTGGAGCGGGGTCATCGCGGTGCCCCCGGCGTCGCGGCGTGGAACTCGACGGCCTCGCGCGTCAGCTCCAGGTAGACGTCCTCAAGCGTCGCGCGGTGCGCCGACACCTCCGAGAACGGCACCGCGCCCGCGTTGAGCAGCGCCACGATCCGGTTCGCGGGCAGACCGGAGACGGTGACGGTGTCGCGGCCGGTGGCCGCCACGGTCGCGCCCGCGCGGATGAGCACGCTCGTCGCGTCCGCCCCGGCCGTGGTCCGCAGGACGACCCGGTCCCGGGAGGCGGCCGCGATCAGGTCGGCCATCGCGGCGTCGGCGATGGCTCGGCCGTGCCCGGCCACGACGAGATGGTCGGCCGTGTCCTGCATCTCGCTCATCAGGTGGCTGGAGACCAGCACGGCGCGGCCCTGCGTGGCGAGCGACCGCAGGAAGCCGCGCAGCCAGATGATGCCGTCCGGGTCCATGCCGTTGAACGGCTCGTCGAGCATGACGATCGGCGGATCGCCCAGCAGCGCGGCGGCGATCCCGAGCCGCTGCCGCATGCCGAGCGAGTAGCCACCGGCCTTGCGCCGCGCCGCCGTGGCCAGGCCGACCTGCTCGATCACCTGATCCACCCGCCGCGCGTCCAGGCCCTGCGAGTGCGCCAGCCAGAGCAGGTGGCCGCGCCCGCTGCGGCCGGGATGCAGCGCCGACGCGTCCAGCAGCGCGCCGACGTGCGTCAGCGGACGCCGGAGGCGGCGGTACGGGCGGCCGTTGATCAGCGCGGAACCCTCCTCGACGGCGTCCAGGCCGAGGATGACCCGCATCGTCGTGGATTTTCCCGCGCCGTTCGGACCCAGGAAGCCGGTCACCACGCCCGGACGGACGGTGAAGGACATGCCGTCGAGCGCCGGCGCCGCCCGGTACCGCTTGCGCAGCCCCGCGACGACGATCCCCGGCGCGTTCGCGGTTTGAAGTGGACTCATGCCGACGGTTGTACGCGGCGCCCGGTCGCAGCCCCGTCGCGTCGGCCGCGACCCGGCTGGAACCCGGCGTCTGGCATCGTCGGACGCATGGCACCTCGAACCGGCGGCCCCGCCCGCGCGACGACCGGCGGTGCGCGGCGGTGAGGGTCCTCGTCGTCGAGGACTTCGAGATCCTCGCCCGCTCGATCGGCACCGGGCTGCGCCGCGAGGGCATGGCCGTGGACGTCGTCCTGGACGGGACCGCCGCACTCGACCGCCTGGCCGCCACCCGCTACGAGCTGGTGATCCTCGACCGCGACCTGCCCGGCGTCCACGGGGACGAGATCTGCCGGCGGCTCGTCCGCGAACGCTCCGGGACGCGCATCCTGATGCTCACCGCGTCCGGCACGGTCGAGGACCGCATCGACGGGCTCGGCCTCGGCGCCGACGACTACCTGCCCAAGCCGTTCGCGTTCGCCGAACTCGTCGCGCGCGCCCGCGCGCTGGGCCGCCGTGCCGCGCCGCCGCTGCCGCCCGTCCTGGAGTGGGCGGACATCACGCTCGATCCGGCTCGCCGCACCGCGTTCCGGGCCGGTCGGCGTCTCGAGCTGAGCCCGAAGGAGTTCGCGCTGCTGGAATGCCTGCTCGCCGTGCCGGGCCTGGTCATGTCCGCCGAGGAACTGCTCGAACGCGTGTGGGACGAGGCCGCCGATCCGTTCAGCAGCGCCGTCAAGCACACCGTCCACCGGTTGCGGGCCAAGCTCGGCGACCCGCCGGTGATCGAGACCGTCCGCGAGGGCGGCTACCGCATCGGATCGTCATGACCGCGAACAGGCCGCTGCGGACGCGGCTCGCGCTCGCCTACGCCGCGGGCGTCTACGCGGCCGGGGTGTTCGTGCTGCTGGTCGTGGACATTCCGCTCGCCGCCGTCCAGTCGACGACGCCCGTGGGCGAGCCCTCGCCCGCGACCACGGGGCACGGGATCGGCCTGCCGCGACTCCTGGCGGGGTCCGCCGTCGCTCTGGTCGTCCTGGTTCCCGTCGCGCTGGCGCTCGGCTGGTTCATCGCGGGCCGGTTCCTGTATCCGCTGCGCACGATCACAGCCACGGCCAAGACGATTTCGGCGGGAGACCTCCACCGCCGCCTCGGCCTCGGCGAACCCACCGACGAGCTGACGGAACTCGGCCAGACTCTTGACGACCTGTTCGCCCGCCTCCAGGCGTCCTTCGACGCGCAGCGCCATTTCGTCGCCAACGCGTCCCACGAGTTGCGGACTCCGCTCGCCGGGCTGCGCACCCTCCTGGAAGTCGCCCTCGCGGACCCCGGCGCCGACGCCGACACCCTGCGCGCGGCCTGCCGGGAAGCCCTGGCCCTCGGCGAACACCAGGAAAGACTCGTACAGGCCCTGCTAACGCTGGCCACGAGCGAACAGGGAATCACCCGCCGCGAACCCGTCGACCTCGCGCAAGCCGTCGAGAAGGCGCTCGCCTCCCGCCGCGACCAGACAGCGGAACGGGGCATCGACCTGGTGAAACGCCTGACGCCCGCGGTGACGACCGGCGACCCGAGACTGATCGAGAGCCTGACCGCCAACCTCATCGACAACGCCGTCCGCCACAACCGCCCAGGCGGACACGTGGAGATCACCACTCGGACCATCGGCGCACAGGCGGCCCTCACGGTCGCCAACACCGGCCCGGTCATCCCCGCCGACCAGGTCGAGCGCCTCTTCCAACCGTTCCAACGACTGGCACCCGAACGCCACGGCAACGGTTACGGTCTCGGCCTGGCCATCGTCAACGCCGTCACCCGGGCCCACCACGCGACCCTCACCGCCGACGCACGCCACGAAGGCGGCCTGCGCATCGACGTACGGTTCGGCGACCGGTAAAAGAAATGGGGCCGAGAGGCCCCGATTCACACAGCGGGTGCGCCGTCAGGGACTTGAACCCCGAACCCGCGGATTAAGAGTCCGCTGCTCTGCCAATTGAGCTAACGGCGCTTGTCGTCCGGTGTGTCCCGGCGACAGGTAGAAGACTAGCAGCGGCTGCGGCGTGCGCGCGAATCGGTTTACGGGCGGCGGTCCGGGGCGGCGACGACGCTCATCATGCCGCGCCACAGCGCGATGGCCGTCGCGCGGGAGCCCACGCCCAGCTTGGAGTAGATCCGGTTCACGTGGTTCTTCACCGTCTTCTCGCTGAGGAAGAGCTGCCGGGCGATCTCGCCGTTGGAGCGGCCGGTGGCGATGAGGTCCATGACCTCGGCCTCGCGGGCGGACAGGCCGAGGCTCGTGCGGGACGCGTCGCGGACGCCGCGCACCAGGTCCGCGACGGTGAACGTCCGCGGGTCGAGGCGGCCGACCGCCCCGGCGCGCAGCGCCGCCTCCGCGGCTGCGTCGTCGTCCGGGCCGGCGAGGGCGAAGACGCGCGCGGCGCGGCTGAGGGCGGCGGTGTGCCCGGCGCGGACGGCGGCGGCGTCGAGCAGCACGACGTCGGGACGTATCCGGTCGGCGAGTTCGACGGCCTCCGCGCCGGTCGCGACCTCGGCGGCGACCGTCAGCTCGCCGCCGGATTTCAGCAGCGAAACGACGTCGGAACGGACCTGCGGATCGCCGTCCACCACCAGAACGCGCAGTGGGGCCGTCTCGTCAACGTTCATCCCGCCTCCGGCGGTCGCCCTTGGCTCGTCAGGGCGGCAGCATAACCCCCAGCCGCGCGGCGGTCGACGGTCCGGAGCGGCGGGACGGCGTCAGGACGGCGTCAGCGACCGCAGCGGACCGGCGAGTTCGCGGGCGAAGAAGTCGAAGAACGCGTCCGCGTCCTCCCCGGCGTTCATGAGCGCGAGGTGGTCGAACCCGGCGTCGACGAAGCCCTGCGCGACCTCCAGGTGCCGGGCCGGGTCGGGCCCGCAGCCGAACGCCTCGCGGATGTCGGACTCGGTGACGGTCGCCGTCGCGGCATCGAAGTTGACGGGATTGGGCAGTTCCGCCATCACCTTCCACCCGGTGACGCCGAACCGCATCCGCCGGTGCGCGGCGGCGACGGCGGACTCCTCGTCGGGCGCGTAGGACAGCGGGATCTCGGTGAAGCGCGGCCCGGCGCCGCCCTCGTCGCGGTACGCGGCGACGACGGACGGGTCCGCGACCGTGTTGAACAGCCCGTCCCCGAGTTCGGCGGCGAGCCGCGCCGCGCGGGGGCCGCCCGCGGCGACGACGATCGGCGGCGGCTCGTCCGGCAGGTCGAACACGCGCGCGTCCTCCAGGTCGAGGTACTTGCCCTCGAACGACTGGTACCCGCCCGACCACAGTCTCCGGATGATCTGCAGCGCCTCGCTCAGCATCTCCTGCCGGACCTTCGCGGACGGCCACGGCATCCCCACGACGTGCTCGTTCAGCCGCTCCCCGGACCCGACGCCGAGGACGAACCGGCCCTCCGACAGGATCGCCGTGGTCGCCGCCGCCTGCGCGATGATCGCCGGGTGGTAGCGGACGCTCGGGCACGTCACGCCCGTCGCGAGCGTGATCCGCTCGGTGCGCGCGGCGGCCGCGGCGAGCATCGACCACGCGAACCCCGAGTGCCCGTGCTCGGGCAGCCAGGGGTGGTAGTGGTCGCTGACCTCGACGAAGTCGAACCCGGCGCGCTCGGCCTCGACGGCCTGGCGGACGATCTCGCGCGGCTCGAAGCCCTCGGCGAACAGCTTGAATCCGATCTGCATGACGATCCCCCTTCCGGCGGCCCCCTGCCCGCCGCGGGCCGGGCCAAGCGCCGTCTGCTAAACCGGGAGGCCGGAGAGCGACCGAGGAGGAAGCGGATGGTCCGGATCGCCGTCGCGCAGTTCGAGCCCGGCCAGGACAAGGCCGCCAACCGCGAGCGGGTCGGCGCGCTGGTCGCGTCGGCGGCGGCCGGGGGAGCGCGCGTCGTCGTGCTGCCGGAGTACGCGAGCTTCACCGCGCCGCGCATGGACGAGCGGTTCGTGGCCGCCGCCGAGCCGCTGGACGGGCCGTTCGCGGCGCACCTCGCGGACGTCGCCCGCGCGCACGGCGTCCACGTCGTCGCGGGGCTCACCGAGCGCACCGCCGATCCCGCGCGCGCGTCCAACACGCTGCTCGCCGTCGCGCCGGACGGGACGGTCGCCGCGACGTACCGCAAGACCCACCTGTTCGACGCGTTCGGCTACCGCGAATCGGACTTCCTCGCGCCCGGCCCGCTCGCCGACCCGGAGACCTTCACCGCCGAGGGCCTGACGTTCGGCCTCCAGACCTGCTACGACGTGCGGTTCCCCGAGGCGGCGCGGCGCATCGCCGACGCCGGGGCCGACGTCCTCGCGCTGCCCGCCGCGTGGGTGCCGGGCCCGCTGAAGGAGGACCACTGGCGGACGCTGGTCCGCGCCCGCGCCATCGAGAACACGTTCTACGTCGCCGCCGCGGACCAGTGCGGGCGGACCGGCGCGGGCCAGAGCATGATCGTCGACCCGATGGGCGTCGTCGTCGCGGCACTGGGCGAGGCGGCGGGCATCGTCGTCGGGGACGCGTCGGGGGAGCGGATCGCCGCCGCCCGCGCCACCAACCCCGCGCTCGCGCTGCGCCGCTACACCGTCGTCCCGCGCGGCTGACCCCGTCAGATCCGGATGACGGTCTTGCCGCCGGACCGGCCCGCCCGGCTGTCCGCGACGGCGGCCGGGGCCTCCTCCAGCGGCGGCTCCTGCTCGATCGCGATCCGCAGCCGCTTGGACTGGACGAGGTCCGCGACGTGGTCCAGCGCCTCCGGCGTCCCGTGGACCGAGTAGTTGATCCCGCGCAGGCCGCGCTCGGCCATCGCGTCCGGGTTCACCGACCAGACCGTCGTGATGTACGTGCCGCCCTCGCGCAGCAGCGCCGCGACGCGCTCGACGGCCGGGGGCATGCTGACCAGGTCGATCACCACGTCCACGGCCGCGTCCGTGCGGTGGACCTGGTCGTTGACGTTCTGCCGGTAGTCGACGGTCTCGGCCGCGCCGAGCGTCCGCATGCGCTCGGCGACGTCCGGCCGCCCCACGGTCGCGATGACGCGCGCGCCGGCCGCCGACGCGAGCTGCACGACGTTCTGCCCGACGCCGCCCGTCGCGCCGATGACCAGCACCGTCTGCTCCGGGCCGACGCCGGCCTGCTCGACCAGCCCGCACGCCGTCATGCCCGACGTCGGCAGCGCCGCCGCGAGGACGTAGCTCATGTCGTCGGGCATCCGCGTGACCGGGTCGTCGGGGCGCGCGACCGTGAACTCGGCGTAGGTGCCGAGCCCCCGGTCCGTCCCGTAGAACGACCCGAACACGCGGTCCCCGACCCGCAGCCGCGTGTCGCCGCCGCCGGACGCGGTCACGACGCCCGCGCCGTCCACGCCGAGGACGAGCGGGAAGCTCGCGTCGTAGGAGTCCTTGCGCATCCCCTCGGCGATCTTCCAGTCCAGCGGGTTCAGGCCCGCCGCGACCAGCTCGACCTGGACCTCGCCGGGCCCCGGCTCGGGCTCGGGCAGGTCCATGAGCGACGGGGTCGCCCCGTACTCCGACACGGCGATGGCTCGCATGGCAGTCCCCCGATCCACGTGCGAGAACGTGCCGCGCCTACCCGGCGCGGCACGCTTCACGCATCGGGCCGGACCGCGACGAGGTACGCCTGCGGGACGGCCTCGCGGCCCTCGGGCGCGCGCACCAGGCGGGCCTCGATGTCGAATCCGGCGTCCGCGAGCAGGTCCGCGGTCCGGTCGGGGGAGAGGCGGTGGAAGTCGAGCGTCACCGGGTGCCCGAACGGGTTCTCCAGGCGCAGCGGCTCCGTTCCGACCTGGAAACCGAGCAGCAGGCGTCCGCCCGGCCGCAGGACGCGGTGGAACTCGGCGATCACCGCCGGGTGGTCGGCGGGCCGGATGTGGATGAGCGAGTACCAGGAGACCAGGCCGCCGAGCGTTCCGTCCGGCACGTCGAGGGCGGTCATCGAGCCCTCCTCGAACCGGATGTCGGGGAACGTCCGGCTCGCCAGCGCGACCATCTCCGGCGACAGGTCGACGCCGGAGATGTCGCAGCCGAGCGCGCGCAGCGCGGCCGTCGTCCGGCCGGGGCCGCTGCCGACCTCCAGCACCCGGCCCGTCACCCGTTCGGCGAACGCCGTGTGGATCGCCCGCGCGTAGGCGTCGCCTGCCAACTGGTCGCGGAACATCTCGGCGTATTCCGCCGCGATGGCGTCGTACCCGCTCCGGACATCGTTCAGATAGGACGGTTCGGTCATGGCGGACCAACCTAGTCCGCCGCCCGGGGCGTCAGGCGGACAACGCGGCGATCAGCCAGTCCGCCGCGTCGGCGAGCCCGGCGGGCCGCGGCGTCCCGTTGATCACCGAGAGGAGCCGCCAGTAGCGCTCGTAGCCGTGGTCCGACGACGCCGTCAGCCGCCGCAGCAGCCAGGCGCGGAACTCCGGACCGTCCGCGCGGCCCGCGTGGCCGGCGTACGCGGCGGCCAGCTCGTCCACGATCGGACGCGACGCCGCCGAGTCCGGCGCGATCCCCGCGGCGCGCGCCGCGGCGACCCGTTCACCGAGCAGCGCGGCGAGCGCCCGGCTCCGTCCGGCGTCGCCCGGCGCGGTCTCGGCGGCGGCGCGGGCCTGGTCGACGGCGGCGGCGCGCACGGCCGCGCGGAACCCGTCGTCGCCGACGAGCTCCGCCAGCTCCACCCACGCCCCGACCTGCTCGGGCGACGGGTCGTCGGGCAGTTCGGGCATCGCGGCGCGCATCATCGGCAGGAAGCCGGGGCCGAGGTCGAGGTCGGCGAACGTGTCGTCGATGAAGTCGTTGATCAGTCGGCGGCGTTCGGTGTCGGTCAGTCGGGCGAGCCTGTTCATCAGGGCGATCTCCTCGTCGGTGACGGTTCCCCGGCTCGCCACCGCCCGCAGGACGGCCTGGTGGAGGCGCATCGCGCGGACGCGCGTCCCGAGCGCGTCGGCGTGCGCGGCGGCCACGCGTTCCAGCGGCACCTCGCGGTCCACGACCCGGCGGATCGTCGCGAGGTCCACGCCGACGTCCCGCAGCGTCCGGACGAGCCCGACGCGCAGCGCCGCCGCGCGGCCGTACAGGCGGTAGCCGGCCGGGGTTCGGGCGGCCGGCGGCACCAGGCCCTCGTCGGACCAGAACCGGATCGTCTTGACCGTCAGGCCGGTCAGCCGGGCCAGTTCGCCGATGGTGAGGAGCGTGTCGTCGGCCATGTCCGCCACCGTGGCGTCTCCCGTCGCTGGAGGGTCAAGCCCGCGCCGCGCGCCGCGCGCGGTGGGCCGAGACGTTGACGCGGTTCGCGCAGCGCTGCGAGCAGAACTTGCGCCGCCCGTTGCGGGACGTGTCGATGAAGACCGTCGCGCAGCCGTCCCGCAGGCAGCGGCCGAGCCGCACGCCGCCCGCCGCGACGACCGCGACGGCGAGGCCGCCCGCGATGGCCGCCTTGACGCGTTCGGCGGTCTCCAGGTCCTGGTTCACGTAGTGCAGATGTGGCTCGGAGCCGTCGTGCGTGGAGATGCGGACGCCGGTCGCGGTCTCCTCCAGCAGCGCGTTCAGGACCGCCATCTGCCGTTCCACGTCGGGCTCGCCGAAGACGGGGCGGACGCGCTCGATCCACGCGGCGAGGCGGCGGGCGTGCGCGGCGGTCAGCTCGGGGCGGGCGATGCCGTGGACGCGCAGGATCTCCGAGAGCGTCGAGGGGTCGTCGTCGGGCGCGTTCAGCAGGTCGGCGGCGACCCGCGCGCCGGTCCCGCCGTAAGCGTTGAAATGCATAAGACCATTGCAGCACGGTGGGGGCATGGAGATCGAGACCTGCCCGTCCTGTCCCCGGAGGGCCGCCGCGTCCGACGTCGAGTCCGCCCACCTCACCTCCGAGGGCGTCGTCCGCTACCGGCGCTGCGTCTGCGGCGCGCGCTGGATCGACCTGCGCGCGTTCCGGTGGCCCGCGGCGCTCGGCCCGGCTCCGCGCTGATCCGCGCGAACACCCGCGCGGACCCGCCCCGGCCTGCGATGATGGCGGCCCGTTGCGAGCAGGGAGTCCGGGTTGGCCCGAGGCATCGACCACATCGGGGTGACCGTCCCGGACCTGGAGGCGGCCACCCGGTTCTTCGCCGAGGCGTTCGACGCGCGGGTGCTGTACGACACGCTGCGCCGCGAGGACGGGCCGGTCGGCGGGTCCGGCACCGAACGGCGCCTCGGCGTCCCGCCCGGCACGGCCGAGGTGGTGATCCGGATGCTCGCCCTTCCGGACGGGCCCGGGCTCGAACTCTTCGAGTTCCGAGGACCCCGGCAGCGCGACGCCGCCATTCCGTGCGACATCGGCTGGCAGCACGTCGCCTTCTACGTCGATGACCTGGAGGCCGCCGCCGCACGCGTGACGCGCGCCGGGGGAATCCCGTTGGGCGATCCCCAGCCGCTGCCCGGCCCGGAGGCGGGGTCGCGGAATCGGTTCTGGTACGCGCGGACGCCGTGGGGCGGGACGTTGGAACTGCTCACCTACCCCGATCCGCAGCCCTACGAGAAGACGACGGAACGGCGTCGCTGGCGGCCGCCCGCGACGCCGTGAAATCGCCGCCGGGTGATCAGGAGTGGACCGTGTGGTCGCAGTTCACGCTGGAGTGATCGCCGCTGTTCTTGCTCTGCTTGACCAGCTTGCCGTCAACGTAGATCTGGCATGTCACCGTGCCCTTGGCGCCCAGGTTCGATACCGACAGGCCGACGAACTCGCCCGTTTCGACGACGATCGTCTTCGTCCAGGGCAGGAGGACGCTCGTGGCCTCGCCTTGTTCCTGCCCTGCGGGCGTCGAGTAGGTGATGTCGGCCTTCGTCGCCGTGCCGACCGCTTTGTAGGCGATTTCGTGCCGGGGCTTCCCCTGCTTGGGCTTGGCCACCGCCGTCTGCTTCGGGTCGGCCGTGTCGCTGCAGGCGGAAAGGGCGAGCGCCGTCAGGCAGGCGGCGGCGACGAGCGGAAGGGGGCGTCGGTTCATGGAACTGTTTCTCCTGGGGATTCGGGGCGGGGCGTCAATGGGACGCTGTTCCGCGCGGCGCGGTTCTGTGCGGCACCGCCGAAAGGCTCATGAACGGGTTGCGTGTCAGCAGGTTCCGCGGTCCGGGACGCCCGCGAACCGGTCGCGCAGCCAGCGTGCCACGTCGTCGGCCGCGAGCTTCGCCGTCGCCGCGTGCTCGCCCGGGTAGTTCGCGCGGTAGCGGGTCGCGATGCCCGCGCGGCAGTACGCGGTCGCCGTCGCGTCCTCGGTGGAGGCCGGGACGACCTCCTCGAACGCGCCCCGGTACTGCAGCACGGGGAACGGCACCTGGTAGCGCGCGCCCGATCCGGCCGCGCCGACGCCCGCGCCGAGGCGCTGGTCGGCGAGGATCTGGCCCCACGTCCGTCCGTCGTCGCCCTCGATCTGTGCGAAGCGGTCCGGCGTCAGGCGGTCGGTGGTCAGGTCCTCCAGCCGCGTGAAGAAGAACCGCGACAGCGTCTCGCCGCCGCACGCGCTCCGGGCGTCCGCGACCGCGCGCCTGCCCTGCTCGTTCAGCAACTCGTCGAACGGCATCGACGGATACGCCGCGCTGAGGCCGACGAGGACGTCCACCAGGTAGCCCGCGAAGACGCCGCCGTCCTGGCTCGCGGCGACGGCCCGCAGGTCCCCGGGCACGCCGCCCGCCGCGCCGCCGACGACGCGCAGGCCGGGCGTGTACGACGCGGCGAGCTGCGCCGCCCACAGCGACGCCGATCCGCCCACCGAGTATCCGGACAGCCCGACCTCGGTTCCCGGATCGAGCCCCGCCGCGGGCATCCGCAACGCGGCCCGCGCGCCGTCCAACAGCGCGTGCCCCGCCGCGGCGCCGACGCCGAACGCGGGCGTCTGCCCGTCCAACCGCCCGACCCCGTCAGCGACGACGACGGCGAATCCCTGCCGCAGATAGGCGCCGACCGAACCGCCCGTCCCGCCGCCCTCAGCGGCCAGGCCGGCCGCGACCTGGTCGGCCGCCGCAGCCGAGCGGGCGGTCGCCGTGCCGGTCCGGACCGCGTGGTCGGGACGAAGCGTCCCGGACCGCTGTGGCCGCTCAACAAGCCGACGCGAGAACGAGCACCGCGCTCCCAGCCCGAGCCCACCCGGCGCATAGGCGACGAGCGGCCGCGCCCCGCTCCCCGTCCACGGCGCGTCCGGCACCACGACCGTCCCCGCCACCGCGATCTTCTGCCCACGAACGTCGGTGGACACGTACTGCACAACCCAGGCCCGCGCCCCGACGACCCCGTCCCGCACCATCCGGCAGGCCAACACGTCCCCCGGCTCCCCGATGATCACCGAAGGCGACGACCGAACCCGCGCCACGGAGGCCCCGCACGCCTCCCCACTCGCCCGCGCCACGACACCCGGCACCACGACCGCCGCGATCCAGACCGCGACGGCGACGACCCAACGCCCGAACCGGCGACTCATCTCTCTCCCGCACCTTCCGACCGGACGGGGTGGGTTCCGGTCACGAGAAACGGTCGCCCGAAGCCCGCCGAGACACTAGTGCGCCACACGCACGTCTCCCCACCCCCAACCCACCCCCGAACAACAAGAACCGCCCCGCGGAGGCGCACATCTACCCGCGATCGGTGCTCAACCGCGGGGCGTCACCGGTGTTCGGCGGACGAGGCGGGTGCTCAGCGCACTCCTCTTCCGATGAGTTCGTTGAGGAACCGCTGGGTTTCCGGGTCCGTGGAGTAGACGCGCGTCGCGCGGGTGCTGCGCGTCAGCAGCACCCGGTAGATGTTCAGCGCGAGCGGCAGGTACCGCTCCGGCGAGATGCCGTTCATCGCGGAGTCCTTGCTGAAGGCCGGGCGCGCCACCCACGCGTCACCGCGCCGCACGAGGTCCGGGCCCATGATGACCCCGCCGTGCCCGTACTCGAGCCCCTGCGCGGTGTAGATGCATCCGATCTGGCGATGCCCGCCCGGGTCGGTCGCCCAGAAGTTCCGGTGCGGGGCGTCGCGCATCGCCTCGTCCGCGTTCCACGGCGCGGACCAGGTGCGCGGGGAGCCGTCGGGATCCGTCCAGGCGATGTCGACCTCGGGCACCAGCACGCGCCGGTCCCGCGCCCACGGCCAGCAGAACCCGGCGGTGATCCGCGCGCCGTGGTCGGCGGTCGCGTGCCGGTCGACCCAGTCCTGCAGTTCCCGCGGGTCGTTCGCGACGGCGAGGTCGAAGTCGTCCCCGGTCCAGCGGACCGGTGTCTCGTAGAGGAACCGGTCGACCCAGCGGATGTAGTTCCGCGACCCGTTGGACCGGAAACTCCCCGACAGCGGCAGCACCTCGAAGTCCGCGCCGTGCGCGGCCGCGACGCGTTCGGCCTCTTGGACGGTGATGCCCTCGTCCGGCCGGATGATCTGGCGCTCGTCCAGGAACAGGACCAGGACGGGGATCCGCTCCACGGTCTGGCCGAGGAGCCGCTGCGCCTGGTTCCGCTTCAGCCGCTGGCCCTCGTCGATGATCATCGCGCGGGCGCCCTGCGCGCTGTGCGCGAGCATCGCCGTCGGCAGCAGGACGAGGTTCTTGGCCGCGTCGCGGAGCACGCGGCGCACCTGGGCGATGAGCGTGCCCGACGGGGTCACGAACCGGGCGGCGACGCCCGCCCGGCGATTGAGGCCGCCGAACAACCGGATGGCGACCACCGTCTTCCCGCTGCCGGGTCCGCCGGTCACGACGATCAGGCGCGGCCGCGAGCCGGGGGAGCGGAGCGCCTCCTGCGCCGCGCGCCGGACGCTGAGGAACGCCGTCTGCTGGTCCCCGGCCAGGGTGAACGACGCGGCGTTCTCCACGTCGTCCGCCATGGCGCTGAGCAGGGACTGCGCGGGAACCCACCGCGCTCTCGCGAACTCGGCGACCGACCGCTCGTCCGGCGGGCTCGTGGACTCGGCCAGGAACAGCCGTGCGAGTTGCCGCGGGGGAACCTCGCTTCCTGTCTGGTCGCCCGCGATGACCGGGACCTCTGCCGCGTGCCGTCGCTCGGCCGCCCAGATGACGCGGGCCCGTTCCTCCGATGCGTTGTGGAGGAAGGCGACGCCCCGGATCCGCGACAGGCGGAAGCCGTCCTCGACCCAGCCGCGCAGGAAGGCCAGGTAGCCGAGCACTTGGACGACCGGGTTCAGGAATTCTTTGCCGTTCCGGAGGCGGACGAACCCGTCCCGCACGGGCTCGGCGTCGTCCCACTGCTTCAACTCCACCACGATCAGGTCGGGGGAACCATCCGGCCCGGTGCCGAGCAACAGGGCGTCGAAGCGCATTCCGCCGCCCGCCATGCCGTGCTCCAGGTAGATCCACAGCCCGCCGAGACCGGCGCGCAGCAGGACGTCGACGAGCGGCGGCCAGCTGTTCCGCCAGCTCCGCAGTTCGCCGTCGCCGGCCGGGCCGAAGCCCTCGGCCCGGTACCGTTCGGCGCACGCGGTGAAGAACCCCGGATCCCGCAGACGTTCCGCCAGCACGGCGACCGGCCCGTGCCACACGCAGGGGATCGTCGTTGCCGCCGCGCTCACGACGCGTCCCCCGTGACGTGCGTGCGATCGGGCTGCGATCCCGAGGCATCCCGCCGGTTCGGGACCTTCACGGCCTTGAGCACCTTGCCGCGATCCTCTCTCGACCTGGTCGGGACGTAAGTCATCGCCCGCCCTCTCGCGACCCGACTCCCCCGCCGGGAGTGGAGCCGTCGTGATGACGCCCAGCGCCTACCGCCTCAAGGCGCAGGAACAGCAGACCACCGGACGCGGATCAACCTACCGACCGCCCGCGACAGAACGCGATGGGACCGCCGTACCCGGCGCGGCTCACGGCATGAAGGGGTCTCCGGTGGCTAGAGTCGCGGACGGCGATCGAACCGGCATCACTGCGGCAATCCGCCCCGCACCCCGGCCCCGGTGGCTCGTCGGACATCGCCGCCTGGCCCCCGGCCAGCGCAACGTGCCGCCCATCGTCTGCCTCCGGGCGGCAACGCCAGACACGACGACTTTGGGAATGCATCGATGAAGGTGATGTTCCAGCCGGCCAGACTGAAGACCAAGTCGGTCAAGAAGCATTATGAGGACACCGTCCTGAACCCCGTCGACCTGGACGCCAACGCGGACCTCCTGGGCGAGGAGGATCTGCGGATCCTCCAAGAACTGTCGCCGGCCGGTCGTGCGGTTATGTGGGGAATGACGCCTGGGAAGGGCGGCGTGAACGTCTCGCGCTACGAAAAGCTCGAGCGCGGAGACTACGTCTTCTTCTATGGTGACAAAAGACTCTATCTCGGTGGATCGATCAGCCATCTCTTCCGCAACGCCGAGTTGGCCGATCGGTTGTGGGGAAGGGACGATGACGGCCGCACCTGGGAATGCATGTACTCACTGACCGACGTTCGCGGCTGCAAAATCCCGTTCAGTGAGATCCGGCCGCTCCTCTCGAGGATCAAGAGCGACAGATTCTTCGTACAGAACCCCTATGTCGTTGATGGAGAGGACGCCGAGCGAGTCGCCGATTTCGCCGGGGTCGACATCGTGGACTCTCCCGGCTTCGACCTCGCGGACGACTACGCGTCGGCCGCCGCGCCGAAGCAGCCGAGACTCCCGGCCGTCGACCGGGACTTCGACCGCCGCGTCGATGCCACCCGGCGTGTCGAACAGGGCGCTTTGAAGAAGTATCTGCTGCCCGGTGACGAAGGAGAGTGCGCGTTGTGCGGCCGCATCCTTCCTCGCGAGGTCCTCTGGGCGGCGCATATCAAGAAGCGCAGTGAATGCACCGACCGTGAACGCGGGGACATGCCCAACATCGCGATGCTGGCATGCAATCTGGGATGCGACATCGTCTACGAGAAGGGATTCGTCGCGGTGGACGACGGGGGTGCCGTGCTCGTCAGCCCGCTCGTCCGCCATGACCACCTCAAGGAGCACATCGAGCGGTACCTGCGGGGCCGCGTCGTCTCGTGGTGGAACCCCGAGCGCGCCGACTACTTCGCCTGGCACCGGAACCACACGTTCAAGGCACCGCCGCCAAAGGGAGCGCAGTAGTGCTTGGGGAACGCGAAAGGCCCGGTCGGGGACCGGGCCTTTCGGGAGTGGGGTGAGTGAGGGGACTTGAACCCCCGACATCTTGGACCACAACCAAGTGCTCTGCCAGCTGAGCTACACCCACCGTGGCCGGAACGGCGTTCGCGGCTTCCAGTAGTGTAGCGGCTCCGGGAGGGTGGTGCGCCACCGAGATTCGTCAGGCGGGGCGGGGGGTCGCGGCGATGGCGTCGGCGGCCAGGGCGCGGGCCGTCTCGGAGTCGGGGCCGGGCTGCGCGACGAAGACCGCGGAGCGGTAGTAGCGCAGCTCCTGGATGCTCTCGGTGATGTCGGCCAAGGCGCGGTGGCCGCCCTTCTTCGCCGGGCTGGCGAAGTAGGCGCGGGGGTACCAGCGGCGGGCCAGCTCCTTGATGGAGGAGACGTCCACCATGCGGTAGTGCAGGTGGCCGTCCAGCGCGGGCATGTCGCGGGCGATGAACGAGCGGTCCGTCGCGATCGAGTTGCCGCAGAGGGGGGCCTTGTTGGCGTCCTTGACGTACCGCTTGACGTAGGCGAGGACGCGGTCCTCGGCCTCGGCGAGGGAGACGCCGCCGGGCAGCTCCTCCAGCAGGCCGGACGTGGTGTGCATGTCGCGGACGACCTTCGTCATCTGGGCCAGCGCGGCGTCCGGGGGCCGGATGACGATGTCGATGCCCTCGTCCAGGATCGTCAGCTCGCTGTCGGTCACGAGGACCGCGATCTCGATGAGGGCGTCGTTGCGGAGGTCGAGACCGGTCATCTCGCAATCGACCCATACGAGTTTGGTGTCGCTCATCTACCCTCTCACCTGCGGAAGCCGTCCGCGCCGGGGTCGGCGGGAGCCGCCGGCGCGCGGCGGTCGCCGGACGCGGCGCACGGGTCGGCGGTCATGGTCACCAGGTCAGGTTATGCCTCTCCGGCGCCCCGCACGGCCGCACGGCCCGTCAGGCGCCGGGAACGCCCGCCGGGACGGGGATGCCGGGGGCCAGTCGCGGGTCCGGCTCGGGCTCGCCGAACGCCGTTCGGACGGGGACGACGCCCGCCCACACCTCCAGCGCGTAGTCGTCCTCGTCGTCGCCGGGCGGCCCCGAGCGGGCCTTCACCGACGCCTCCGCGAGCGGCACCGCGAGCACGGACGTCCCGGCGAGTTCCTTGGCGGTCGGCTGCCGGACCGAGTCCCAGCGGCCTGGCGCGAGGTTGTCGGTGATGGCGCGGAGCGCCGCCAGCTTCTCCGCGTCGTCGGTGACGGGCCGCGGCGTCCCGTAGATCACGGCGCTGCGGAAGTTCATGGAGTGGTGGAAAAGCGATCGGGCGAGCACCAGCCCGTCCACCAGCGTGACCGTGACGCACACCTCCTGCGCGGCGCGCAGCGTCGTTGATCCCGTCGAACCGTGCAGGTACAGGGTGTCGCCGGAGCGCCCGTACGCGGTCGGGATCACGCGCGGCGCGCCGTCCAGGACGACGCCGAGGTGACAGACCATGCCCTCGTCGAGCAGCCGGTACAGGGCCGCGCGGTCGGCGGTGGAGCGCTCCGGGTAGCGGCGGACGCGGGTCCGTTCGGTGGAGGAGAGCGGTGTCGTTTCCATGTCGCCTACGCTAGGCCGCGAGTGGACTGGTCAGTAGAGCCACTTCGAGGCGATCAGGGGGGACCACTTTGTTCGACCTTCCGCTCGTGGTGGAGCGCGGCGCGGGCCCGCTGCGCGACCAGCTCGTCCGCCAGCTCCGCGCCGCGATGCGCGACGGGCGGCTCGCGGCGGGCGAGCGGCTGCCGTCCGGGCGGGCGCTGGCCGCGTCGCTCGGCGTCAGCCGGACCGTCGTCACCGAGGCGTACGAGCAGCTCTACGCCGAGGGCTGGATCGAGGGGCGGCACGGCTCGGGGACGTACGTGACGGACATCGTCAGCGAAGCCCACCGGCCGCGCGCCGCCGCGCCCGAGGCACCGCGCGTCGAGCGGGAGCCCGCCGCCGCCGGGACGATCGACCTGCGGCCCGGCACCGCGTTCACCGGCTCGCTCGACACGCCCGCGTGGCGGCGCGCGTGGCGGCTCGCCGCGTCCGCGCCGCTCGACGAGCGGACCGACCCGCGCGGCCAGGCGGGGCTGCGCGCCGAACTCGCCGAGTACCTGCGGCGCAGCCGGGGCGTGGTG
The DNA here is from genome assembly GCF_000381885.1 of Actinomadura atramentaria DSM 43919. GTDB lineage: Bacteria > Actinomycetota > Actinomycetes > Streptosporangiales > Streptosporangiaceae > Spirillospora > Spirillospora atramentaria. Next base: position 455,940 of record NZ_KB907209.1, read on the forward strand.
TGCCCGCCCGACCGGATCGTCGTGACGCGCGGCGCGACCAGCGGCCTCGCGCTCACCGCCGCCGCCGTGCTCCGGCCCGGCCTGCGCGTCGGCGTCGAGGAGCCCGGGTTCGGCAAGGCCCGCGCGGTGCTGGCCGCGCGCGGGCTGGAGGTCGTGCCGTGCCGGGTGGACGGGCACGGGCTCGTCGTCGCGGACCTGCCGGACGACCTCGCGCTCGTCTACACCACGCCGTCCCACCAGTACCCGCTCGGCGGCGTCCTGCCGGTGCCGCGCCGGCAGGCGCTCGTCGCGTGGGCGCGGCGGACCGGCGCGCTCGTCGCCGAGGACGACTACGACGGCGAGTTCCGGTTCGACGTCGCGCCGCTGCCCGCGCTGCACGGCCTCGACCCCGACGTCGTCGTCTACCTCGGCACGACCGCCAAGATCCTGACGTCGCGGATCGGCGTCGGCTGGCTGGCGGCCCGCCCCGACCTCGCGGCGGCCGTCGCGCGGTACCGCGAGAGCGTCAACGACCGCGCGCCCGACCTCGCGCAGGAGGCGCTGCGCGTCCTGCTGGCGCGCGGCGACCTCGACCGGCACGTCCGCCGGATGCGCGGCGAGTACGCGCGCCGCCGCGCCGTCGCGACGGACGCGCTGGCCGGGCTCGACCTGCGCGGCGACACCGCGGGACTGCACCTGGTCGTCGCGCTCCCGGCGGGCGCGGCCGAACGGGTCCGGCGCGAGGCCGCCGAGCGCGGCGTCCTGGTGGACGCGCTCGGCCGCTACCAGACGACCGAGCCGGAGCTGAGCGGCCTCGTCATCGGCTACGGCGCGGCCCCGGACGCCGACGCGCTCAGGACCGGATGCTCGCTGGTTCGGGAACTGGCAGCGGCGGCACGGGATCGAGATCCCCGGGCAGGCGCGGCGCGGGCAGCCGCGGCGCGCGCTCCTCGCGCGGCAGCGGCCGGGCGACCGGCGGACTCCCCGCGACCGGCGTCTCCGGCCCGGTGACCCGCCGGACGTCGATCGCGCCCGGGTCGGGCCGCCCCGGCCCCGGCACCTGCGACGCGCCGAAGTGGCCGCCGCGCGCCCACGCCCGCCGGTCCCGCCGCGCCTGGTAGGACTGCGGCGGCGGCAGCGGCGGGCCCGCGGGCCAGCGGCGCGCCACCCCCCACGCGTCCAGCCACGCCATGATCACGTCCAGTCCGGTCAGCGGCGCGGCCGTGAACGGCTCGTGCGCCGCCCCCACCACCATGATCTGCAGGCACGCGCGGCCCTCCCGGCCCGCCGCGCCCAGCGCCGCCGCCGCCCGTGTCGCGGGGACGAGCTGCACCAGCTCGCCCGTCCGCGGATTCCACACGACGTGGACGGGCCGTCCGGCGCGGACGAGGTCGGCGGCCACCGACCGGGCCGACACCACCCGCGGATCGGAGTCGCTGCCCAGCCACACCGCGCGCGGGGCCCCGCCGCGCAGCGGTCCGCCGTCGTCGCGTGCCGGCATGCGGCCGGCCCCCGGTAGCCATGCGTCTGCCACCGTGCGTCCTCCCCAATCGGGCGCTCTCGCCCCGAATTGGTCCGATCGTTCGTTCGTAATCCAGCGGGGCGGGGATGTCCACCCCGGCGCCGCCGTGCGTTCGGCGGCCGTTCGCGGGCGCGTGCCCCGGGCCGCCGCGGCGGGCGTACCCGGCGCGCCGCGCCGATCCACCTCGCGGCCGGGGGTCGTCGGTCGCCACGGCGGGTCGTGGCCGTTCCGCCGCAGGTGGGCGGTGTTCCGGGGCGGTCGCGTGGCGCGGCCGGATGTGGCCGGGGAGGCGTGGCGCGTCCGGCGGGGCGCAAGGGAGGGGGCGGTCTTCCCCCGGCGATCCGAGCCGCGTTCTAATAGGTCGTCATGAGCGTCCCTGAACTGCCCGCCGGCGTGCCCGGCGTCGACGTCCCGCGCCTCGCGTCCTGGCTCGCCGGAGCCCTCCCCGGCGCGGGCCCCATCACCGCGGTCGAGCTGATCGCGGGCGGCCGGTCCAACCTGACCTACGGCATCGCGCTCGGCGACGGGCGCCGCGTCGTGCTGCGCCGACCGCCGCTCGGGCACGTCCTGCCGACGGCGCACGACATGGGACGCGAGTACCGCGTCATGGCCGCGCTCGGCGCGCACACGGGCGTGCCCGTGCCCGGCATGCTCGCGTTCTGCGACGACCCGGACGTCATCGGCGCGACGTTCTACCTCATGGACTTCGTCGAGGGCCGCGTCCTGCGCGACGAGGCGGACGCCGCCGACCTCACCCCCGACCAGGCCCGCGGGCTCAGCGACGCCCTCGCCGAGGCGCTCGCCGCGATCCACACCGTCGACCCCGGAAAGGCCGGGCTCGCGGACTTCGGCCGCCCCGCCGGGTACATGGAGCGGCAGCTCCGCCGCTGGGGCAAGCAGTGGGACAGCTCGCAGGACGCCATCCGCGCCACCGGGACCGTCCGCGAACTGCCCGAGTACGACCGGCTCGTCGCGCGGCTCGGCGAACGGCTGCCCGGCGACGCGCCCGCGCGGCTCGTCCACGGCGACTTCCGGCTCGACAACGCGCTCGTCCGGCTCGACCCGCCGGCCATCTCCGCCGTCGTGGACTGGGAGATGGCCACCCTCGGCGACCCGCTGTCGGACCTCGGGCTGACGCTCGTCTACTGGACCGACGCCGCCGACCCCGCCGCCCTGCCGGTCGGCGCGACGATCACCGCCGCGCCCGGCTTCCACACGCGCCGCGAGTTCGCCGAGCGGTACGCCGCGCTCACCGGCGCGGACCTCGCGTCCCTCGACTTCTACGTCGCGTTCGCCTGCTTCAAGCTCGCGGCGATCCTGGAGGGCATCCACGCGCGGTTCCTGCAGAACGCCACGGTGGGGGAGGGGTTCGCCGAGATCGGGGACGCCGTCCCGCTGCTCCTGGACCGTGCCCACGCCATCCTGGACTCCGGCTCTCCCTGGTGAGGGCCGAACGGTGACGGGACGCGGCGGGGTCACTGCGTCGGACGGCCCTGGGACTCCGTGCAGGTGACGGCGACCGTCGCCTGCGGGGAGAAGCTGACTGAACCGGAGTGGCAGTCACCTGAGATCATGACCGATCCTTCGCCGGTTCCCTCGTGCTGGCTCACGTTGAACCCGCCATCCGAGACCACGGTCCATGTCACGGAGGACGGTGCATGCACGTTGACCACGCACATCCCCGGTAGCTCGCAGCTCGACGGCGACACGCTGATGGACTGCTGCGGCGGCGCGCCGTGCGTCGGCGGCGCGGGGCGCGTCGACGGGGTCTTGCGGAGGGTGTGGGTGGGTTTCGGGGTGGCCGTGCGGGTCGTCGCGGAGGTGGACGGCGTCGGGCTCGGCGAGGTCGTCGTCGGCGTCGGGGACGGCGTCGCGGACTCGGACGGCGGCGGGCTGTCCTCCGGCGAGTCCGAGGGGTCGGCGGGCGCGGACGGCGACGGCGACCCCAGCCCCGCCGCCGGGTCCGACGAGCCCGGCATCAGCAGGTAGGCCCCCAGCACGACGAGCACCACGGCGGCGGCCGCGCCCAGCGCGGGCAGCAGCCGGGGCGGGAGACGGCGGCGGCGCGGCCCGTCCAGATCGTCCGCCCCGTCCGCGCCGGACGGCGGCCCCGCGAGGCGGACGGTGGCGGTCGGGGCCTCGGGACCGGGCGACCCGGCCCGCTCCGCGGCGGCCGCGACGACCTCCGGGTCCGCGGCGGCGTCCGTGATGGCGCCGGGCAGTTCGGCGGGCATCAGCGCGACCGGCAGCACCTGCAGCAGCCGCGCCCCGGCCACGGGCCGCCGCGGGCTGCCGCCGCAGCGGCGGCACTCCTCGGCGTGCCGGACCAGCGCGCGGGCCGCGTCGGGCGTGAGCGGCCAGCCGCCCTCGGCGGCGAGCGCGGCGGCGCGCGGGCAGCCGTCGCCGTCCGCGCGGGCGATCAGCGCGGCGGCGACGGCGTCGTCGAACGCGGCGCGCGCGTCGGCGGTGAGCCGCGCCGCGTCGGCGTCGTCGAGGCCGAGCACCGCGCCGATCTCGGGGGTGTCCAGGTCGTGGCGGAGCAGCAGGTCGAGCGTCTCGCGCTCGCGGCCGCGCAGCCCGGCCAGGGCGCTGTGCGCGAGGCGGCGGCCCTCCAGCCGCCGGGCCTGCTCGGCCTCGTCCAGGTAGGGGTCCTCGGCCTCGGGGGCCTCGATCCGCTCGACGGGCCGGTCCGGGTCGTGCAGCCGCCGCAGGCACTCGGTGCGGACGAGCGCGTACAGCCAGCCGCGCAGCCGCCCGCCGGACGGGATGTCCGGCGACCCGGCGCGGCCCAGCGCGCACGCGGCGAGCAGCGCGTTGTGCAGCGCCCACGCGGCGTCGTCCTGGTCGCGCAGCAGCGCGTGGCAGTAGTCGTACAACCGGGCGCCGTACCGGTCGGTGAGCAGCGCCGGGGCGGCGGGGTCGCCGACCGCGAGCGCCCGGGCGAGCCGTTCGTCGGCGGCACGGTCGAGACTGGGCCAAGCGGACACAGGGTCCTCCCGCGAGAGGGACGGGCGAGGGTGGCGCGACGGGCGGAGGTGAGCGGCGTTCCGCGCGCCGTGCGGCCGGTCGCGGCCCGAGCCCCCGGCGGAACCGGCAGGGGGCAAGAGGTCGGAGGCCCGACGGCCCCGCTCCCCGTCGGGCCTCCGACAAGGAAGACGGTCGAGCCGGGCGGCCGGTTGACACCGATCGCAGATTTTTTTGGAGGTTTCCGGCGGGGCGGGGCAAGCCGCCCGCCCCGCCGGGCCGGGGTCAGTCGTTGATGCGGCGCGCGATCATCTTCAGGACGATCTTCTGGATGTCCTGCGGGTTCTGCGCGACGTTCACCGTGCCGTTGGTGATCGCCGCGATCTTCTGCAGGGACGTCTGGTCGACGTCCTTGCCGTAGCCGATCATGTCGACCTGGATCGGCTTGTTCGGGTCGCGCATCTGCTTGATCTGCGCGAGCGTCTGGGCGAGGGACGGCCCGTCGGGGTCGTCGTTCTGGCCGTCGGTGAACAGCAGGATGGTGTTCACGAAGTCCGGCCGGTACCCGCGGTTCATCTCCTTGTAGGCGGCGAGGACGGTCGCGTAGATGGCCGTGTCGCCGTTCGGCTTGGGCTGGAGCCGCGCGAGCTCGGACAGGATCTGCCCGCGCCGGGTCGTGGAGCCGATGCGGTCGCCGAGGCCGCCGATCGGCACCATCTCCTTCCAGTCGCGCTTGCCGACGAGGTTCGTCGAGAACTCCCACGCGCCGATCTCGGTGTCGTTGGGCAGCATGCTCAGCCCGCCCTGCTCGACGCGGGTGATCGCCTGGAGCCGGTTCATCCCGCCGCCGACCGGGGCGGCCATCGAGCCGGACACGTCCGTCAGGATCAGGATGCGGATGCTGAGCGACAGCTTCGACCACGCCTGCATGACCCCGGCGACCTCGGCGGCCTTCGGCGACGGGAGCTGGCGCGGACGGGACGGGCTCACGCCGAGCTTCTCCGAGAAGCCCTCGGGGGCCTTGCCGTCCGCGGTGCGGAAGCCGAGCTCGCGGACGTCGGCGCGCGTCGCGTCGGTGTTCATCGCCGACTCCAGCAGCGCCGCCGCCTTGGTCTTGGCGTCGTCGCCGGTGGTGACGGTGTAGGGGTAGTCCTCCGAGAGCGTGCCCTCGATCGGGTACAGGGCGACGGCCGGCTCGGCCGGGTTCGTCTTGTTGAACTTGTAGAGGGCCTGTTCGGAGGAGAGCGCGACCGGCTGCTTGCCGGTGCGGCCCTTCTTGAACAGCTTGAACTGGTCGTCCACCTTGGGGACGGTCGCCTCGCGGACCGTCCGGACGATCCCGGTGAAGATCGACTCCTTGTTGGGGTCGCTGGTGAGCAGGGTGTCGGTGATCATCAGCGCGCCCAGGCCCGACGCGTTCTTCGTCGGGTCGGGGACCATCAGCCGCACCGCGTTCGGCGGGATCATCTGGTTCTTGGTGACGCCGCCGCCCGCGACGCCGCCCGCCGCCTTGAGCAGGTTGTCCCACGTCGGGGTCGCGGTGACGCCCTGCTTCTGGAGCTGGGCCGCGAGCGACTGCGGCAGGCCGACGACGATCGGGCTCGTCGCCACCGAGGTCTTGGAGATCGTGATGGCGCGCTTGGCCTTGTCGGGGCTGGTGCGCACGAGCGACGTCCACAGGGTGGAGTCGGGAATCCACACGTCGGGCTGCTTGGTGGAGTCGGACGGGACGCCCTGGCCGGACAGCAGCGTCGCGATCGACGACGGGTCGTCCGCGGACACCGACGCCTGGACGCACTTGCCGCCGACCTTGCGGCCGTCGCCGTTGAACCGGTCCGCCGCCTTGCGGATCGCGGGCGCGATGTCGGGGGACGCCGAGACGCGGAGCGTCAGGGCCTCGTCGCCGCCGCAGCCGCCGCCCGTCCCGAGGAACGCGTACACGCCGACGCCGAGCAGGACCGCGAGGCCGACCGCGCCCGCGAGCGGGCCGAGCAGGACGCCGCGGCGGCGCTTGCGGCGGCGGCCGCTCTCGAAGCCGCCGGAGCCGCCCGGACCGCCGGACCCGCCCGAGCCCCCGGAACCACCCGAGTCGCCGCCCGCGCGGCCGCCGAAGAAGCCGGTGGGGCGCTCGTCGGAGCCCGAGACGGTGTCGTAGCCGCTGAAGCCCGCGCTGGACGCGCCGGGCAGCGTGTAGCCGCCGATCTCGCCGGAGCCCTGCGGGACGGGGCGGTCGTAGCCGCCGGACGCGTAGGGGCGCTCGTACGATCCGGAGCCGGGCTGCTCGGCACCGCTCGCGCCGGGCTGGTACGCGCCCGAGCCGGGTCGCTCGTAGCCACCGGAGCCCGGTCGCTCGTACGATCCGGAGCCGGGCTGCTCGGAACCGCCCGGCCGGTACGCGCCCGAGCCCGGCCGCTCGTAGCCGCCGGAGCCGAAGGAGCCGTACGGGTCCGGCCGCTGCTGCGGCGCGGCGCCGTACCCGCCCGTCCCGCCCGGGATCTGCGGCCCGGACTCGCCGTAGGAGCGCTGCCCCGGCCATTCGGGGTTCTCGCCCGTCTCGCCCGGCGTCACCTGCGGGGTCTGGCTGTCGCGCGGCGCGAACCAGTCGGAGGACCCGTCGTTGGCGGGACCGAAGACCGGTGCTGCCGGGTCGTGCTCACCGTCATCCGGCCCCTCAGGGAAGTCGTTGCGATGACGTCCGCTCACGGCAGCCTCGATTCACCAGAAACCCGTCGATGTTTCCCGGCACTGTAGTAGTCCGGCCCATAGGTTACAAAGGCGGGGAAAATGATGATGTTGCAGGTCATACGCCGGACGGTGGGGCGCGCGGACGGCCCGGCACAATAAGCGGCATGGCCAGCCTCGTCCCCGTCGCCGACCCCGCCGACCCGCGCCTCGCCGACTACACCCGGCTCCGCGACGTCAACCTCCGCAAGAGCCTCGAAGCCGAGCACGGGCTGTTCATCGCCGAGGGGGAGAAGGTCATCCGCCGGGCGCTCGGCGGCGGGCACCCCGCCCGGTCGTTCCTCATGGCGCGGCGCTGGGTCGAGCCGCTCGCGGACGCGCTCGCCGGGACCGACGCGCCCGTCTACGTCGCGGACGACGCCGTCGTGGAGGCCGTCGCCGGGTTCCCCGTCCACCGGGGCGCGCTCGCGTCGCTGGCCCGGCTGCCGCTGCCCGACGTCGCCTCGGTCGTCGCGGGCGCGCGGCGCGTGCTCGTCCTCGAGGACCTCGTCGACCACGCCAACGTCGGCGCGATCTTCCGGTGCGCCGCCGCGCTCGGCGTGGACGCGGTCGTGCTGTCGCCGCGCTGCGCCGACCCGCTGTACCGGCGGTCGGTGAAGGTGTCGATGGGCGCGGTGTTCGCGGTGCCCTACGCGCGGATGGCGTCCTGGCGGGACGGGCTCGCGCTGCTGCGCGGCGCGGGGTTCACCCTGCTCGCGCTCACCCCGGACGCCGCCGCCGTCCCGCTGGACCGCGCGCCCTCGGGGGAGCGCGTCGCGCTGCTGCTCGGCACCGAGGGCGACGGGCTGACGTCCCACTGGCTGGCCGAGGCCGACGCGCCCGTCCGCATCCCGATGGACCCGGGCGCGCTCGCGGGCGGCGTCGACTCCCTCAACGTGGTCGCCGCCGCCGCCATCGCGTGCTACGCGCTCGTCACCGGGAGCTGAACCGGGAGCGGCGCCCGCCCGGGCGGCGGCGGGCGGCGGCGGTGCGGCGGCCGAGCCGCGCCTGCGTCAGCACCAGCAGCGTCGCGACGAACAGCGCCGCGAGCCACGCGGCCTGGACGCCCGCCGTCCGCTCGAACGCGGCGTCGTCCGCGACGGCCGCCGTGTTGGAGCGCAGCCGGCTCTGCGGGAGCGCGGTCGTGCGCTCCTGCGCCACGGCGGGCGGCGGGGCCTGCGGGGCGACGGACGGGAGCCGCGTGTCCGACCCGGCGACGGGCGGCGCGGCGGTCCGCGGACCCGCCACTCGCGGGACGGACGGGACGGACGGCGCGACCGGCGGCACCGGCGGCGCGGTCAGCTTCCCGTCGCCGGTCGGCTTCGGCTTCGGCTTGGGCTTCTCGGTCGGTTTCGGGGTCGGCTTGGGCTTCGGCTTCACCGGCACCGCGAACGTGATCTTCGTGCCGCCCGTCACCGGCGCGACGTCCTCGGCCGTCGCGGTGACGCTGACCTCGACCTCCTTGGTCGCCGTCGCGTCGCCGGGGACCGCCACCGTCGCGGTGACCGTTCCGGACTCGTCCCGCGCCAGCGCCCCGACCGCGCAGCCGTCGCCCGCGAACGGCGGCGCGCACGCGCCGCCGACCTCCGCGCCGCCGGACGCGGTGATCTTCGTGACGCGCACCCCGGCCGCGTCCGCGCCGTGCGCGCCGATCCGGACCGTCAGCGTCACCGGGTCGCCCGGCGCGGCCTTCGCCGGGGCCGTCGCCGCGACGGTGAGCGTCGCGGGCGCGGACGTGCCGTCGTCCCCCGGCGGCGACTCCGAGGGCGCGGGCGCGGCCGCGATGCCCGCGGCCAGGCCCAGGCCCAGCAGAACTCCGGTCCCCGTCACACGAGCCCTCACCCGGGCGAGCACGTCCCACGCACCTCCGTCGCGTTTGCCCCGAAACGCCCCGGAACGCTCTACCCCGGGAAGTCCTTCTTCACTCCTGCCGGAACGGGTCGGCGATCCGGACGGGCGTCAGACGGTCTCCTCGCGGACGTCCTCGACCTCGTCGCGCGGCGCCCAGCTCTGCCACACGCCCTGGTCCACCCGGTCCAGCCCCAGGCGCTCCGCGACCGGCGCGCGGCCGCCCGTGTACTCCACCCGCAGCCAGCCCTCGTGCTCCCCGACGATCACGAACGGCTCCCCGCGCCACCGGCACGCCGTCCGGACGTACCGCAGCGCCTCCACCTCGAACGCCGGGACGATCCGGCGGTACCGGCCCGGGCGCAGCTCGTCGAACCCGTCCGTCGGCTCGGCCGCGTACAGCCGGATCTCGCCGTCCGCGCCCGGCGCCGCCTCGAAGTCGCGGCCCAGCCAGCGGGCCAGGTAACCGTCCCGAATCGGCGCCATCACGCCTCCCGTCGCATCCGGCGGCCCGTCAACGGCGCTCGCCACCCGGCTCACCCGCCTCCGGCCGCAGCCAGGCCAGCCGGTCCGGGTCGTACATCGCGACGAACCGCTCCGTGCGGTCCGCGCCCAGCAGGTACATCTCCGCGCCGTACGGCAGGCGGACGCTGTCCACCTTGTACTCGCGGATCGAGCCCGCGCTGCCCGGCGCGAAACCCGTCCCCTGGAACGGCGCGGCCTCCAGGACCCAGCCCGCGTCGCCCCACGACGCCAGCTCCTCCTCGGACCGGCCGCCGAACGGCACCCGGTACAGCTCCGCGCAGTACGCGGGCCAGCGGATGACGTACACGCCCTCGTCGGACGGCGCGAACGGCGAGTCCGGGTACAGCAGGCCCAGCGTCTCGTAGAGCTGCGCCGGGGTCTGCAGCTCGGCCACGTCCGACGTCGGGTGGACGAACCCGCCGACGCGGTCGTAGCCCTGCTCCAGGTACCAGCCGACGTGGCCGTGCGGGACGACCTTCTGCATGATCGACGGCTGCGGGACGGGCTCGCCCTCCGGCTCCGGCGGCGCCGGGCGCGCGGCCGGGGCGTCCGCCGGGACGGGCTCGGGGCGCGGGCCGCCGTCGCTCCGGACGTCGTGGCCGGGCTCCGGCCGCCGGTCGAGCCCGTGTTGCAGCCCGTGTTGCAGCCCGTTCTCCGGGACGGCGACGGGCTCCCGGGCGGCGTCCGGTTCGGGAGCGGGCTCGGGGACGAGCCCCGGCGCGGGCTGCGCGTGCGGACCGGACTGATCCTGCTGCGCGTGCTGTTCCTCCGGCGCGGGTAGCGCGTGCGGGCCGGACCGCTCCTGCGGCGCGGGTGGCGTCCCTGGTTGTGCGTGCGGGCCGGATTGTTCCGCGGGGCGCGTTCCCGACTGCTCTTGCGGTGCCGGGCGCGGCGCGGGGCGCGTGCCGACCCGCGCGTGCTCGGGCCGCGACGGCAGCGGACGCGGAGCGGACTCCGCGTACGGCGCGGGCGGGCGCGGCGGCTCCGGCAGCGGCGGGATCTCCGGCCGCGACCGCACCAGGCCGACCCGTACGGCCCACGCGCTCAGCGCCCGGACCTGCTCGCCCTCCAGCGACGCCCCGATCCGCGTGCCCGGGTTGAGGAGCATCGCCCAGTCCGGCCGGGGCCAGGCGGCGATCAGCTCCCGGAAGTCCGCGTACACGAAACGCGACTCTGGCAGCACCTCCCGCAGCCGTACCAGCGACGTGAACACGCGCACCGACACCGCGTCCCGCAGCGCCGCGTCCCACCGGAACTCGCGCTGGACGGGCGTGACCTCCAGCGGCGCGTCGTCGGGGATCGGCACGAGCACGTTCGCGGCGAGCAGCACCCGCAGGAACGCGTCCGAGTCGCCGCTGCGGACGGCCTCGTAGAGCTCCTGGTCGATCCGGTTCCCCGGCTCGAACGCGGCCGAATGGGACTCAGCGGCCGCCGTCCCACGGGCATCCGGCGCGGCCAGGACGGGCTCGTCCATTCCCCGCCGAGGCGGCCCGCCCGCGTCCGGCGCGCCGACCGTGGCGCTGTCCGCGGACGGCGCGGACGGCGCGTCCGGCGCGGGCGGCGTTCCCCCCGCGCCCGGCAGGGGCGGCGTGCTCGCTCCGGGCACGGCCGGTGCGTCCGCCAGCGGCGGGCGCGACTCAACGGATGCGTCCGGCACGGGTGCCGTGCTTGGTTCGGGCGGCGCGCCTTGGGCGTTCGACGTGGGGACCGCGTCCGGTGCGGGCGGCAGGGATGGCGCGTCCGGCATCGACGGCGGGATTTGGGCGTCCGGCATCGACGGCGGGACTGGAGCGTCCGGCGTGGACGGCGGGATTTGGACGTCCGGCGTGGGAATCGCGTCCGGTGCGGACGGCGCGTCCGGCACGGGGATCGCGCCCGGTGCCGGGGACGGCGCGTCGGGAGCGGGTTCCGGGGCCGTGGCGCGGCCCGCGAGGGCCCGGACGCGGTCGGCCGGGAGGACGGCGTCCACCGGTGTGCCCGGGTTCAGCACGAGCGTCCACGACTCGTCCGGCCACGCCGCCGCCATCTCCGCGAAGCTCGGCATGACGAACCGGGACGACCCGATCGCCTCGCTCATCCACCGCAGCGACGTGAACACCTGGATCGACGTGCGGCCGTGGACCGGCACCGGACGCCACGGAAAGTCCGGGTCCTCCGGCGGGATGCCCCACGGCGTCTGCGGCTCCGCCGGGACGAGCACCTGCGCGCCCGTCAGGATCTGGAAGAACGCCTCGGTGTCGCCCCGCCGGGACGCCTCGAACAGCTTCTCCTCGACCTCGTTCTGCGGCTCGAACGCCTCGGCGAGCCGCCGCGCCGCGCGCTGGTCCGCCCAGGTCGCCAGGCCCGGGAGCTGCCCGGCGTGGATCGTCCCCCCGGCGGGGGAGCCGGAGTTCACCGCGAGCGGCCGCGCGGAGTCCGGCCAGTACCGCAGGACGGCCGTGAACGGCAGCGGCATGTACGCCGAGCCCGTCCCGGCGTCGCGCGCGGCCTCGACCAGCCGTTCCGGCGAGGTGAAGACGGGGACGGTCGCGGTGCCGTCGATGTCGCGCGTCGGCCACGGGAAGCCGGGGCGGCCCGGCCGCAGCGCGTAGTCCACGTCGTCGGGGACGGGGAGCAGGACCTCCGCGTCCACGAGCGTGCGCAGGAACAGGTCGTGGTCGTTCGCGGACGCGGCGCGCAGCAGGTCGCGCTCGACGTCGTTGGCGGGCTCGAACGGGCGCGACCTGGCCGGGGCGCGCTCGCGCAGCTCCTCCCACGGCTCGTCGTCGGCGACGACGGGGAGGTCGAGCTGCGTCTCGTCCGGCGCGGGACCGGCGGGGCGCCCGAACGGCGGCGTCCCGGACGCGTCCGCGCCGGACCCCGGGGCCGCGACCGGTTCCTGCGGCGGCGCGCCGGGTTCCTGCGCCGAAGGCGCGGCGGTTTCAAGCACGGCGGGCGGTGCGCTCGGCTCCTGCGGCGGCGCGACGAGATCAGGGGCCGACTCCTGCGGTCGCGCGCCCGAATCATCGGCCGCGGACGCGACGGACTCGTGCGGCGGCGCGCCCGAATCAACGGCCGGCGGCGCGACGGATTCCTGCGGCGGCGCGACGAAATCAGGGGCCGGTGGCGCGGCGGGCTCCTGCCGCGCGCCCGAATCAGGGACTGCGGGCGCGACGGGCACGTGCGGCGGCGCGACGAGATCAGGGGTCGGTGACGCGGCGGGCTCCTGCCGCGCGCCCGAATCAGGGACTGCGGGCGCGACGGGCTCGTGCGGCGGCGCGACGAGATCAGGGGCTGGCGGCGCGACGGGTTCCTGCGGCGGCGCGCCCGAATCAGGGGCCGGTGGCGCGAGGGGCTCGTGCGGCGGCGCGCCCGAGTCAACGGACGGCGGCGCGACGGGCTCCTGCGCGGCCGGGGCGATCGGCTCCTGCGGCGGTGCGACGGAATCGAAGTTCGGCGGCGCGGCGGACGGCGGCGCGACGTCGTCGAGCGCGTCGCCCTGGGGAACCCGCGGCCGCGCGTCGCCCGGATACCCGGCGGGCGCCGGACGCTCGTCCTCGGCGGCGGGCCGGGCCTCCGGCGCGGACGGGTACGGGTCGCGGCTCGTCGGCGGCGCGGTCTCCTCGCGCGGATCGCCCTCCGGAGCCCGGTCGAACGCGGGCGCCTCGCCCGGCGGCGTCCACGGGGCCCGCTCGCCCTCCGGCGCGGCGGGCGCGGCGGGCGCATCCGGCGCGTACGGCTCGGGCGCGGCGTGCCGCGCGCCGGGCGGCACCGGCGTGAGCAGTTCGGGCCGTCCCGCCAGCGGCGGCAGCGCGTCCCCGTCCGCCACCTGCCGCACGAACCAGGACGGCAGCCGCCCCTCGACCGGCAGCGGCGGCGCGTCCGGCAGCCCCGGCGACACGGCGTCCACCGCGAGCCACCAGCGCGGTTCCGGCCAGTTCCGCGCGACGTCCGCGAACGACAGCGTCAGGAAGTGCCGGACCGCCGGGCCGAGGCAGGCCAGCATCGCCGCCGGAGAGGTGAACGCCAGGACGTGGACGCGGCCGTCGTCGTCGCGCGTCGGCCAGGGCGGCTGCACCCGGTTGGCGAGCACGTCGTCCACGAGGTCGGGCGCCACCGGGAACAGCAGTTCCGCCGTCGCGAGCGCCCGGAAGTACCCCTCCCGGTCACCCGCCCGGACCGCCTCGACGAGCCGCCGTTCCAGCTCTGACGTGGGCCGCCAGACGTCGGCCACGGTCGCCACCCCCTGTTTCATCCCGCGCCGCCTTCGTCCCGTCGGCGGCGTCCTGGGAGACGACGCCGCGACGAGTTACGGACCTGCCTACGCTACATGGGCGAACACGGCCAAAGCTCCCGTGTCGGCCGGTCCCGCGGCGGGACGCGGCGACCCCCGTCGCCCCGGTCCCGCGGCATGCGCGACCCCCCGCGCGGCGGAGCGGATTCCCGGCGCGCGCGTCCGCCCGGTCCCCCCGCCGGACGGCGCGGCGACGCCCGGACCCCCAGGACGGGGACACCGGCTCCGCGCTTCACGACAGGGTAGGGGGCGCGTCCCCGCGGCATCCACCGGTACATGAACGTCACCGTGATTCGTTGTGCGAGTCCCGTCGGCGTGAGGCGCCGGAACCCGCGCTGTGCGCCAGTATGGGCGGATGCTCACGGGGACGAAGCAGGAGGGCGTCATGCGATTCGGTCGATTCCGGGCGGTGCCGGGAGCGGTGGCGGTCCTGGCCGCGGTCGGCCTCACGGCGGCGTGCGGCGGCAACTCCGACGCCGTCTGCGGCGAGGCGAAGGCGGCCTACCAGGCGTACATGACGCAGATCAGGACGGTCCCGGCCGCGCAGTCCAAGCCGTGGCAGGCGCCCACCGACCAGCTCGCCGCGAAGATCGCCGCGCTGGCGAAGAAGGCCGACGACAAGAAGCTGCGGACGGTCCTGAACGACGAGGCGGGCAAGCTGCGCACCGCGTCCGCGGCCGTCGCGACCGGCGACGTGAAGGGGCTCAACGCGACCCTCGCCGAGACCCCGCGCAGGCTCGGCGCGGTCTGCGACTGACCGCCGGGGACGGCGAAGGGGCGCGCGGCGCACCGCACGCCCCTCCGGACGGCCACTAGCGGCCGAGTTCGGGGCCCACGCCCCCGCCCCCGCCGCCGGGGCCGTTCCCGCCGCCCCCGCCGGGATTGGTGCCGCCGCCTCCGCCGCCGTTCCCGCCGCCGTCACCGCCGTCGCCGTTCCCGCCGCCGCTGCCGGGCGGCGTGACCGGGCCGCCGGTCGGCCGCGTCGGACCGGACGGCTCCACGGGCGAGATCGGCCCGCGCGTGTCCGGCCCGCCCGGCCGGTTCGTCCGCGGTCCGCCCGGCGTCCCCTGGTTCTGGCCGCCGCCGCTGTCGTAGCCGCCGGTGCGGACGGACGGCTCGCCGAAGTCCTTCGGCTCGTAGCCCTTGATGTCCACGGCCTCGCGCATGTACGACGACCAGATCTGCGCGGGGAGCTGACCGCCGTACGATCCGTAGCCGGGGATGTTCAGCGGCTTCCCGTCCGAACGGAACATCGCGACCGTGGTCGCCATCTGCGGGATGTAGCCGTTGAACCAGATCGCCGCACCGGCGTCGGTCGTGCCGGTCTTGCCCGCGACGTCCCGGTCCGGCAACTGCGCGCCGGTACCGGTGCCGCCGTTGACGACCTGCTCCATCGCGTACGTCGCGTCCCGCGCGACCTGCGCGCTGAACGCCCGCGTGCCCTTCTCGGTGAACGTCCGGGTCTTCCCGTCGTTGTCGGAGACGGACTTCACGACGTACGGCGTGCGGTGGACGCCCTCGGACGCGAACGTCGCGTACACGCCCGCCTGCTCCACCGGGTGCTCGGAGATGACGCCGAGCGGGAACGACGCCGAGGCCCGCTGGGCGGGCGTCATCCGGCCCGCCGGAATGCCCATCTTCTCGGCCATCGCGGCGACCTTCTTGTTGCCGATGTCCTGGGCCAGGTTGATATAGGCCGTGTTGATGGAGTGCTCCGTCGCGGTGACCAGGTTCACCATTCCGAAGTTCTCGTTGCTGTCGTTGTGCAGAGAGACGCCGTTGAAGGTCTGCGGCGAACTCCCGTCGTAGGCCGTCGTCAGCGACTTGCCCGCGTCCAGGGCGGCGGCCAGCGCGATCGGCTTGAATCCCGAACCGACCTGCGCCCAGTCGCTGAACGCGCTGCTGAACGGCTCGTCCAGATAGTTCCGGCCGCCGTAGAACGCGACGACCTGCCCCGTCTTCGGATCGACCGACACGACCGCCGTGCGGATCTTCTTGTTCATCCCGGCGGGCGTGTTGGCCTTCACCGTCGCCTTGAGCTGGTCCATCAGGCGCTTGTCGTACGTCGTGACGATCTTCAGCCCGGACCGGTTGATCTCGTCCTCGCTGTAGCCCCGGCGCTCCGTCAGCTCCTTCTTGGCCACATTGACCATGTAGCCCTTCTGGCCCTTCAGGATGTCGGTGATCTTCTGCTTGGCGGGGGCGGGGAACTTCATCGCCGCCGCCTCGTTCGCGTCCATCGCCTTGTCGCGCACCATGTTGTTCAGCACCGCGCGCCACCGCTGCTCGGCGTACACGCGGTTCTGGCCCGTCGGGTCCGCGAAGTTGCTCGGCTGCTGGATCGCCGCCGCCAGGTACGCCGACTCGGCGGCCGTCAGGTCCTTGACGTCCTTGCCGTAATAGGCGTGCGCGGCGGCCTGGACGCCGTACGCGTCCCGGCCGAAGAAGATGGTGTTCAGATACTGTTCGAGAATCCAGTCCTTCGGCTTCTCCCGGCCCACCTTCAGGGAGACCATGATCTCCTTGAGCTTGCGGGTGACGGACCGCTCCTTGCCGATCCCGCCGTAGTAGTTCCGGACCATCTGCTGCGTGATCGTCGAACCGCCCTGGAGCTGCTCGCCGGTCGCCGTGGACCAGAACGCGCGGACCGTCCCGCTGAACGAGATCCCGGGATCGTCGTAGAAACTGCGGTTCTCCGCGGCGATCACCGCGTCGCGCATGGACTTCGGAATCTGGTCCATCGTGACGGCGTCGCGGTTCACGCCCGTCTTGGCGATGACCGTCTTGCCGTCCGAGTAATAGAACGTCGGGCCCTGCGCGATGGCCGCCTCCTGCGGCGACGGGACGGGCGTCAGGAAATACGCCACCCCGAACGCCGCGACGACCAGCCCGACCAGGCCGAGCAGCGTGAACAGCGCCCGCCGCAGGTAGCGGACGCGTCGGCTGCGCTTCGGTTTGTCCTTGTCGATTTTCCCCGAGTCCCCCGATCCGGGGGAACTCCCGTCCGGCGGGACGTCCGGGGGCGGCGCGGCCCCCGAGCCCGCGCCGTCCTCGGTGTTCAGGGCGGACGTCGCGTCGTCGTCCGGCCCGGTCGTCCCGTCGTTCCCGATCCGGGCGGTCGCCGCCGGATCGTCCGGGCCGCCGGGAACGGCCCCCGCCGCCCCCGCCTCCGGCCCGGCCGCCGCGACGGCCCCCGCCGCCGCGAGGTCGTCGTCGCCGACCACGCGGTCCACGCGCGTCGCGTCCGGAACGACGCGCTCGGCGCGCGTGGCGTCGTCGGCGTCCGCATCGTTCTCGACGCGGGTCGCGCCCGCGTCGGCCACGACCGGCTCGGCGCGCGTGGCGTCGGCCTGCGTGGCGTCGGCCTCGGCCGCGGCGGCCTCCGCGACGTCGGCGTCGGTCACGACGCGCTCGGCGCGGGTCGCGTCGGCGACGGTGCTCTCGGCGCGCGTGGCGTCGTCGGTCTCCGCGTCGTCCGCAGTGGCCTCGACGCGGGTCGCGCCCGCGTCGTCCACGATCGGCTCGGCGCGCGTCGCGTCCGCCTTGTCGGCCCCCGCGGTGCTCGTTTCGTCGGCCTCGTCGGCGCCTGCGGCGCCCTTGACGACGGACTCCGCGCGGGTCGCGTCGGCGGGCTCAGCGCCCTCGCTGTCCGCGCCGCCCGCGTCCCCGGTCGTCTCGTCGGCCTTCTCCGCGTCGCTCGCGCTCTCCGCGCGCGTCGGCTCCGTCGCGTCCCCTGCGGACTCATCGGCCGTGCCCGCAGGCCCGTCGCCCTCGACGGGTTTGTCCGCTTCGCTCGTGCTTCCCGGACGCGTCGGCTTTGCCGACTGCCCTGCGGGCTCGTCGTCCTCAGCGGGCGCGTCCGTTTCGCTCGCGGCCCCGGCGGTCGTGCTCGCGGGTGCGGCGGTGGTCTCGGCGGGGGGATCGTCGGTCGTCGCGGAGGGCTCGGCGCGGTCGTCGCCCGCGTCCGCGGCGGGGTCCGCGGGCTCGTCCGGGGGCTCGTCGGCGGGGGGAGGGGTGGCCGCCGGGTCGTCCCCGGACGCGTCCGGCAGTGCCGGGCCCGAGTCGGAACCCGTGCCGGACCCCGTCTCGGGAGCCGTTTCCGGCGTCGCGGCGGTCGGCTCCCGCCCGGCGTCGCCGTCGCCGCCCCGCCCGGCGGGCACGGTGCCCTCCGGGTTCTTACCGCTGTCGCTCACAAGCCCCCCGTGATGATTCCGTTACCTGACGATACCCGAGGGGACCGATTCACTCGGCCGGTCAATTACTGTCTCCCGGGATTACCTAGAAAGGACGATCGGGGGTTCCCGCCGGTTGACCGGCGGCCCCGACCGTTGAACGCCGAGCGGCGGGACACCCGTTCCCGGGTTCCCGCCGCCGTCTGTGTAGCGATATGTCGGAATTAGCCGGGGATCGTGCCCAGGATGTCCACCACGAACACGAGCGTGTCCGTGCCCTTGATCCCGGCCTGCTCCTGGCCCTTGGACCCGTAGCCCTCCTTCGGCGGCAGGACGAGCAGCACGCGGCTGCCGACCTTCTGGCCCGTCAGCCCCTTGTCGAAGCCCGGCACCGTCGCGCCGGTCCCGATCGGGAACACCGCCGGGACGCCGTTGGTGAAGCTGGAGTCGAAGACCTTGCCGTTGCGCCAGAGCTGCCCCTGGTACTTCACGACCGCGCTGTCGTTCTTCTTCAGCGGCGCGCCCGTGCCCTCGACGAGGGTTTTGACCTGGAGCTTGGACGGCGCGTCCGTCTTCGGGATCTCGACCTTCGGCGCCTCGCCCGCCTTGCCCGGCGTGACCTTCGGCAGGTCCTTGTCCTTCAGCTCGTGCGTCGTGCCGGACGGCCCGGCGTCCTTCGGGTACACGCTGAGGATGTCGATGACGAAGACCATCGAGTCGTTCGCCGAGATGCCCATCTGCTCGCCCTGCGCGCCGAACCCGTCCGCCGGCGGGATCTGCAGGACGACGCGGCTGCCCGCGGTGTGCCCGACGAGGCCCTTGTCGACGCCCTTGACGCCCGTCTTGCCGATGACCAGCGGCCGGATCTGCCCGGCGGCGGCGCTGTAGGAGTCGTCGATCTTCTTGCTGGTGCTCTTCTTCTTGGCCTCGTCGCCGGTGCCCTTGGCCCACTGGTAGAACGTGTACCGGCCGTACACGGCGGCCCCGTCGGCGACGGCGGTGCCCTTGCCCTTGACCGGTGTGGTGACGACGAGCTTCTTGGCGGGCGCGAGCGAGGTGGGGATGGACACCTTGGGCAGCTTGCCGAACGCGCCGGTCACCTTCACCTCGGGCCCCGGCCGCGTCACGATGTAGGTGACCCCGGCCGCCGCCGCGATGACGACGACGAGCGCGGCGACGATCCCGATCCGCCGCCGCTTCTTGGCCTGGGCGGCGGTCAGCGCGGACGGGCGCGGCCCGCTCTTGCGCCCGGCGCTGATGCCGTGCGGGGTGAACTCGGGGCTGCGGATGCTCTTGGCGTTCGGGAGCTTCGCCTTGACCGCCGGCTCGCCCCGGGGCTTGCCATCCTCAGACATGTTTCCTCACTCGCTCCGGGATCGTCGACACCACAACGGTCACACCCTGCCATCGGTCACCTAAGCGGACCGTGAAAACAGGGCAAAGAAGACCGGCTCGCAATCTACCGGTCCCCTGGCCGAGCCTTCGACGGTGCGGCGGACCGTTTTCGGACCGAGTGGTCACGGAGAAAACCGCCACGATACCCGCCCCACCCCCGCCCACCGCCCCTGACACGCCCTGTGAGGCCTACGCCGCACGGCTTCCCCGAACCACCCCCCGCCCGCACACGGAGCGCACACCTGGTCGGCCGCAGGATCACTGCCCGGGCGCGGGCGGATGAGTGAGGACGGCACCGCCACCGAGCACGAGTCGCCAAGTCTCGCCTGGGCGTACCCGGGACTCCAGGAACCACCTGTTCGAGAACACGATGCGCTGATCCCCGTCGTTGAATACGACCCAGGACAGCGGCCTGGCCGAGATGAGCGCGGTGAGTTGTCCGGCCGAGAGGCCGGAGAGCGGACGAGCGCTCTCGTCGCCCTCGCGTCCCACGGTCAAGAACATCTCACCGCTGTACTCCAGGCTCAGTCCCTCCGTCAGGTGAAGGTGAAATCCCGCATCAGTCCTCACTTCGATGACTTCGGTCGCTCTTGCCTGAAGGATCTTTCGATCTTTCAGGATCATGTGCCCGATCAAGTGGGTGGATGGGTCAGTGTGACGCCATCGCCCAGATCAAGTCGCCACGACTGCCCCGAGTCGACGCTCAGGTACAGGTACCAGGCGTTCGAGAACACGATCCGCTGGTCACCGGTGTTGAAGACGACCCAGGACAGGGGTCTGGCGGCAACGAGCCTGTTGACCTGCTCGGGCGGGAGCGTCGACAGCGGTCGGGCGCTCCGAATGCTTTCACCGCCTAGTTTGTAGGTTACTTCTCCGTCGTACTCGAGTTTGAGACCGTCGGTCAGTAGCAGCCGAAAACTGGGGGCCGCATCGACTTCGACGACTCTTGTGCCTCGGGCCTGGAGGATCTTACGGTCTTCGATCGAGTCATACTGGATCATCGATGCAATCCCGGCTGCGCCATGCTAAAGGAAGTCTCCGATGTTGCCAATGCTGTCATCGCTGATTCCTTTCGGTGTCCTGGGGTAAACTTCCCCGGTTCTGATGTCAACGACCATATCGGGATTCTTGTTGCTTCCCAGGCCGCGCCATTTGGCCTTGTTCTTCACGGCATGGATGGCGTCCCTGATCTCCCGGATTGAGTGGTCGCCGTCGTCATAGTTCCGTGCGATCTCCCCTAGGTCCCCCTCGAGATTCTCTTCATCGGCGTCATCGTCCGGATAGTTCCACTCTCGCAGGACCGAATCGTCCATCTCCGCCTGGAGGACTCGGAGGTCGGGGATGTTGGCGGTGCCGATTGTCACCGAGGTGATGAGGTGCCCGGCGAGGCCGCCGGCCGCGATGGTGCCGACCGTTTGCACCAGCCTGCCCGCGGCCGCGGCGAGGCTCGCTCGCAGCGCGGCGAGTTCGACGGCCGTGCTGATGGGGTTCGCCGACGCGCCGCTCACCTTGAGCCGCGCTTGCTGGACGGCCGACGCGTATTCGCCGCACGCGTTGGAGATGCCGAGGCAGAGCAACGGCAAGCCCTCTAGAAGAGTGTTGGCGTTGCAGTCGCCGTACACCTTCTTCCAGTAACCGCCGAACGCGTCGAGATCCGGTGCATCTCCCTGGTCGGTGACCGTCCGAACGTTCGCCGCGAGCCGGTCTCGGGCATTGATCAGACCTTGGTGGGCCGCCTTCCAGGCGCTGGCGGCGGTCAGTAGTTTGCCCGGGTCGGCGGTCGGCCAGTACTCGGATAAATCGATGATCTCCGTGCCGATCAGCGATCCCAGGAGCGAATGCGGTGCGCCCACCCCCTTTCCTCCGGCGGAGGGCGGTTCGCCCAGGCTCAATGGTGCGGCCGGCGTCGTGCCGAGCGCCTGGTCGGCGATCGTGCCGATCGAGTGCGGCAGCACCGAGAAGCCGCCGCCGATCGCGGAGTGGCGGTCGGCGCGGTCGTGGTTGTTCGCCATCTGGGCGAGTCCGCGTGACATGTCGCCCGTCGCGCGGTGTACGGCGGCCCATCCGCGCCACGCCGCCTGGACGGCCGGCGTGTAGGCCGTCACGAAACTCGCGGCGGCCTTGTCCTTGCCGGGGTCGCCCGCCATGCCGCCGGTGCCGCCCAATACATGGGCGAGATTCGTCCACGCGGCGCTGACGTCGTGGTTCTGGACGGCCGCGACACGTCCCGCGACATCGGTGACTAGACCGGTGTCGATGACGACGCGGGTCACGCCGACCACATCCGGACGTTCGTGCTGCTGGAGCTCTGGTAGTTGCGATGCGCTCGCACAATGGTCTTGTGCAATAGCGCCAGTTGGGCGTGGAGGGCGCGGGCCGACGCATCCCATTGCGCGTGGGCGTCCACGTACGCCGCTTTGTCGTCGCCCTCCCAGCGGGCCATCGAGCGGTCGAGGTCGGCGGCTAATTCGTCGAGTGTGGTTTCGAGTTCGTCGAGCGCGCGGTGGAAGAGCTTCTCGGCGTCGCTGAATGCGGAGAACTCGGCTTTGATCTGCCCCATCGGCGGCTCCTGTATCCGCGGGATCGCGTATGTCGGCGGTCAATCTTGCAGTTGATTTGTCTAGCGTCAACCACGTTGTCCGGGCACAGAGGGTGCGTGAAGGATCACGTCCGTCTCGAAGCGGGCGGGGAAGCGGGTTGTCGAATGTCCGTCGCCGCGGCGGGCGCGGGGGATCGTGGGTAGGCCCTTGGTGCGCGGTCGTGTGCGAGGGGTGGCCGGACGCTCGGTTGGCATCAGGCGGGGGTGGGAGCGCGCCCGGCAGGATTCGAACCCGCGACCGTCGGTTTAGAAGACCGGAGTGCGCTCCCGCTACAGACCGGACCCTACCTGGGAAAACATGTGATCCCGTGATCCGCAACGTGCCCTATGGGACCGTATTGGGAGCGTTTAAGCTCGTTGAGCCCGCCAGGGAAGTACGTGATGACCGTCCCGTTCGCCCAAGGCGTGATGGTTTCCGTTGGGACAGTGTCCAGATTCGGGGACACACTGTGGCAAGTCGGGCCACACTGGTCACATGTTCACGCCGCCGCCGGGACCGTGGTCTCGAACCGACTGGACTGTTGCGGACCTGCAGACCGGTCTTGAGGGCTCGCCGTACTCCGTTCCTGAGCTGACAGAGAGCCGGGACCGTGTGCGCTCCATGCTCAAACGAATCCGCAACGTCACGACCGACACGGCGAGCGCACGGGACCAACTTTTCGCCAACCTCGCTGCTTTCAGTGAACCACTAAAACGTTCTCATCGCGTGCGTGAATTGCATGAAAGTAACCGGGTTGAGGGACTAGGGCCGGAGCTGATAGCCCATACGCACGAAATTCTATCCAGCAAAGATGCGTCCGATATTGAACGCGAGTTGACACGATACACAATCACAAAAAGCGTGGAAAGTGATCCACGTACGCTGGATGTTTTGCAACTGAGTGGCGCCAAGAATTTCGCGGACACCATTATGTATGGGAATGATCGTCCCATCACTGAGATTGACATTCGCGGTATGCATAAAACGCTCATGGGGCCTCGGCATCCGCTCGCGGGGCGCTATAAAGTGTGGTGCAACGAAATATCTGGTGCAGCGCACACTCCTTTCGCCCCAACGGACACGCCGAGTGCTATGGGGCAGCTCGTAGAATGGTTGGGACATGTCCGGAAGAATAGCCTGCTTCCTCCGGTAATTATTGCTGCAACAGTTCATGCATGGCTCGCCCACGTCCATCCTTTCGATGATGGGAATGGTCGAGTCGCGCGTCTGCTTGCCAATATTGTAGTTGGTTCGGCGGGGCTCCCTCCGCTGATCATTCGCGTGTCCGGTGATCGAAGCCGGTACATAAATGCGCTTGCGGTAAGTGATGAAGGTGGAGACCTTGCGCCGCTAATCGGTGTATTTCTACGTGTGCTTGAGCGGGCCATCGGAGATATGCGTAACCCGCGATGGGCCTTGCGCATCTTTGAGGAAGAGATCAAGCAGCGCGCCGCTAGCTCGTACGTGCAGTGGAAAAGTTCTTTCGTGTCCTGGCTCGAACTTCTTGGTGGGCATCTGGCGTTGCACGGTCTCGAGATCCGGACTGACCCGGAAGAAATGGTGGATCAAGTCGCGTATGCGCGTATCCGTAACGGCACCCGTGAGGGTCTGGTGGTGGGTGGAATTGGTTCACAGGAGCGCTACCCCGGTAGTCGTGTTTATCTGCTGCTAGATCCCGCTGGGGAACTCTTCAGGCACAGTGAGGGTGAGCCGGCCCTTTCATTCCTTATCTACTCTCGACGGCCTTGGTCGACTACGGTCTACGAAAAGATGTTCGGCACAATTGTGGAATTGATCGTGCGTGAAGGTCGTGGAGATTCCGTAGTTATTCGCACGAAGAGTGGGCGGACGTTGTCAATTGCGCCCGATGAAGCTGCCGAATTCGTTGCGAGCGCCCTGGCGCGAGATTTTCAAGATGGGATCGCGAAAGCCCACGTTCTGGAACCGCCCCTTAATAGGTACCCGTGGCGTCGTTCGATTAACGGCATTTGAATACTTACAATTATACATTGGTTGAGTACCTTGCCGATTTCTGTAAGTGGCTTCTGGTGGTCCAAGGACCGAGGTAATCACTCTTCTGTATAATGATTTCGTCGTTCGTGATCCCGCCAGTCGATTTCGTCGGTTGCCAGCATGGCGCCCGTATCCACTGGCGCGGTTTCCGGGGTGGACTGTTCGTCTAGCGTACGGGAGACTTGTATCGTGTCGAAGTTTTCTATGAGTTCAAGCAGATGGGGCGAGATCACCGCGTTGCTGAAAGACGAGGGGAGACTCCGGGCGGAGTACCCGAGGGTGGCCGAGTACCTGGCGACGGCGGCGGGGCTGGCGGGGACGGGTGACAACCAGGCCGACGCGCAGTTCGACTTGCGGTTCGTCCACTACATGACCGGTGGCAGTGCTGTGAGCCGGAACCCATACTGGGACATCGTGGAACCGTGCGTGGTTGAGCACGAAGGTCGGCGTGTGGTGGGTGGCGGTCGCGGAGAAGGAAGCGCGCGCCTCGCCTTCGCGCAGATGCTCTTGCAGTCGAGTTACGCCTACGCGATACCCGCGCCGGAAACCGTCGAGTGGGTGGCGGATTTTTGCGCGAATCTTCCGGTCGTGGAACTTGGGGCCGGCCGGGGCTATTGGGCGGCGCAGTTGGCTGATTATGGGTTGACTGTCGATGCGTATGATTCAGAGCCACCGAATGAAACCGTAAATGCTTCGTTTCCTGGAGCGGCTGGCCAGGTAGATGTATGGCACCGAGTCGGTGATTTGGACGAGTTCGCGACGCGCGCCGGTCGGGCGGATTACGTACTGTTCCTCTGCTGGCCTCCTGGCTGGGGCGACACCATGGCCTCAGATGCGCTTGCGGCTTTCGAGAATGCGGGGGGGCAGCGACTCGTCTACATTGGTGAACCGAAGGGCGGGAAGACGGGTAATGATGCCTTCTTTGATGCTCTATCCACTCGCTGGAGACTGGAATCCGTAGATTCGCAGTTCGTTTCATGGTGGACGGACGCGGATGTGGCGCAAGGATGGGTTAGGGCCTGAGCTTGTGCGAATGACGAAGGGGGCGCCGATCGATCGGCGCCCCCTTCGTCGTATGTCTACTTGAGGCTCATGCGAAACACGAACGCGTCGTACCGATCGCGGGGATACGAGACATCCGAGATCATGATCACTCGCTTGTCGGCGCCGATGAACTGCTGGTGAACCGTCTTGACGAGGTCGCCGGCCGTTGTCCGCAGCCAGGAGGCGTGCGCCGCTGTCGGTAGCCGGTCGGAGATCGTCTCTTCCAGGTAGGCGGCGCCCGAGATGTCGGTGACGTCTGCCGGGTGGTACGTGTCCGAGATCGAGATGGGCCGGCCGTCTTCGGTGGCCCTGGTGATGACGTGAGTGATCTCTTCGCCTGCCGGAACGCCGAGGGCTTCTGCGAGTTCGCCCGTGGCGGCGATCTGCTCGGTCTCGCGCTCCACCTCGATCCGCCGATCGGACTCGTTCTGGAACGAGCGTTCGGCGGTCTCCATCTGGCGTTCGGGCGACACGCGCACGAGGTTGGGGCGGTCGGCGACGAAGACACCTCGTCGCCGCATGGATCGTACGAGCCCCTGGCTCTGGAGAAGTTCGATGGCCTTGCGGACCACGATGTCCGACACGCTGTGCTGCTGGGCGATCTCGGCGTAGCTCGGTAGCTGCGTGCCTGGTGCGAGGTCCCCGCTGCGGATACGCCGGGCGTACTCGCCGGCGATGCGGACGTAGGCCGGTTCTGCCACTGCGTGATCAGTCCCTTCGGGTGCTCTGGTGTCCTCCACCAGCGTATACGCATCATCGTATACCTAGGGATTGTGCGTATACGAAGTTGCGTATACGATGCTGCCAACGGCTCGCCCCGAAGGTGAGCCACCGGCAGCGCCCGCAAGGGCGATCAGGAGGGCTCAGATGTTCCCCCAGAAGTCGAGCAAGGCCGGTCAGTGGGTCGTCGGCGTGGTCGCCGTGGTCTACGCCGTCAACAACCCGACGTCCGCCGCGCACCTCATCAACAAGGTCGTGAGCGCCATCTCGCAGTTCGCCGGCGCCCTGAGCTGACCACGACGCGATGACGAGTACTTCCCCGATGCAGACACGGTCCGGCGCACAAGCCACCAAGCACGCCGCCGGACCGCTCTGCCCCCAACCGATCCCGGCTCTCAAGGAGATGTCCGTGAACCCGATCTTCAAGAAGCCTTCGACCGTCCCGTTGGTGGACGTTCGTGGAGACATCGCCATCGGTGCGCAGTGCCGCTTCGATCCGGAACTGCACACGGGTCCGAACGCCAGCGAGACTCCCGACGAGCGCGCGGCCCGCGAGGAAGTGGCCGTCGAGGTGTGCGGAATGTGCCCGCTCCGCCTTGCGTGCCTGGCCTACGCGATCGACACGCAGCCGGACTACGGCGTGTGGGGCGGGCACACCGTCGCGCAGATCCGTGCGCTCGCTGGCACGTTCATCGACGACCTCGGAGAGGTCGCCTGATGAACGGCTCGCCGATCGTCTTCGCCGCCGTCTTCGCAGTGCTCTACGCCGCTCATGAGGTGGGGGACCACTGGGTTCAGCGTGGCCGAGAGGCCCTGGGCAAGGGCGCCACCGGCTGGACCGGTCGCCTGCTCTGCGCCCGGCACGTCGTCGGCCTGACCGTCGTGAAGGTGGTCGCTCTGGCGTTCGCCGCGCTCGTTCTGGCGCTTCCGCTCAACGTCTGGACGGTCACGGCCGGCCTGTTGGTGGACGCCCTGTCCCACTACTGGGCTGACCGCCGAGCCACGCTGCTCAAGCTCGCCGACAAGGTCGGTAAGGCGGAGTTCGCCCGGCTCGGTGATGGCGGCGCCGCACCGGCTGGGACGGGCGCCTACGCCCTGGACCAGTCGTGGCATATCGGATGGCTGTTCGTCGCGGCCCTCATCGCCTCGCTCTGACCATGCCCCTGCCCGCGCATGACGCGCGCATCTAGGAGACCCCCATGGGCTGGACCAAGAAGGACCACGAGAACGAGGCCACGCGGTTGCTGGCCAAGGCTGACCAGTACGAGGCCGCCGGAGACAAAAAGGCGCACGAAACTCTCGTGGGTCAGGTCGAAGGGCACCGCAAGCTCTCCCGCGAGAGTGAGCGCTGACATGGGTCGCCGCAGCTCCGCCCTGTTCTACGACCCGACCGGCGCCCGCTACGGCATACCGACCTACCCCTGGCGCATGGCGCCCGCGCACTTGCTGACGGTTCGCCAGCTTGCGGCCCGCGGTAAGCGGCCCGGCGGACAGTCGCCGGTTGCTCAAGTGCTCTGGCGCTCGCGTCGCTACAGCGCGCCCGGTGGGGTGCGCGTCGCCTACCTCTACGACGTGCGCCTGGCGCTGCCCAAGCGCGTCCCGACCGAACGCCAGCGTGCCGCGCTGGCCAAGGCACTCAAGGCCCGCCGCGTCTGCCCTGACTGCGGACGCGATGCCGGCTACGTCCTGTCCCGCCGTCTGGGCCTCTGCCTGGACTGCGCCGACTGGGAGGACATCGCAGCATGACCGCTCAACCCGACACGACAGCCTTTCCGTTCCTCGGCGCACAGGCCACCAACCCGCACGCCGCCGAGACCCCCGACCCGACCCGACCGATCACGCGTCTCAACGACACCCCGCCGCCCTCGTTCGGCACGTCCGGGGAGGGGACCACGCCGGCCGTTCGGCGCCTGACCGGCAACGAGTTCACCGCCGTCGTCACGGTCGCCGCGCTCGTGGGAGTGCTCGGCGTCCTGGGGTTCGTCAACAGTTTCGCCGCCGTCGCGAAGGCCGCCGAACCCTCGTTCGGCCCGCTGGCCTGGACGGTCCCTCTCGGGATCGACCTGGGCATCGGAATCTTCGCCGCGCTCGACATCGTGCTGGCCCGCCTGGACATGCGCGTCCGGTGGCTGCGCTTCATCCCGTGGTCGCTGACGGCCGCGACCGTTTGGCTGAACGTCAACGCCGAGCACACCGCGTTCGGAATGGTCGCGCACGCGATCCTTCCCGGCCTGTGGGTCATCGCCGTCGAAGTCGCCGCCCACGTCATCCGAGTCCGCGCCGGCATCGAGTCCGGCACCCGCATGGATGGCATCCGCGCCTCACGTTGGGTGCTGGCACCCTGGCCCACCCTCAAACTCTGGCGCCGGATGGTGCTGTGGGAGACACGTTCTTACCCCGACGCGCTCAACCGCGAGCGGTCCCGTCTGCTGGTCCGCACCGATCTACAGGACACCTACGGTGCGCTCGCCTGGCGATGGAAGGCGCCCCGCCGCGTGCGCGCTCTGTACCGGCTCGGCGAACTCGCCGCCGTCGCCGCCGAGCGCGAGACCGTGATGGCTGCACCCGCCGACGCGCCGCTCGCTCTGACCGCCTCGACTGGCGGACAGGGATCGGGCACCGGATCGGACAAGTCTGTGAGCGCGATGGCGGACACCGAGCGCCCGGCGAAGTCCGACAACCGGCCCGGCACTGTGACCGTCACCCGCACCTCCGCCAAGTCCGCCAGGAAGCGCGCCACCAAGCCCGACCGGTTGACCGCCAAGGCGCGCGCACTGCTGGCCGACGACCCGACCATGACCGGCGCCGAACTTGGCCGCCGTCTCAAGGTCTCCGAACGCACCGGTAGTCGGCTGCGCAACCGCATCACCACCGAGACCGCCAACGCCACGACCACGCAGGAAGGGACCGAGTGATGACCACCGACAACACCATGGGCGAGGTCATCCGCCTGCCCGTCCCTCCCGCCGACGCCGTGCCGGACGCGGTACCCGCATTCCCGCCGCCCCCGCCGGTTGTGCCGTCGCCGCCCACCGAGCCCGGCCCGGACGGCGTGGCCGAGGGTGACGACCCGTTGGAAGGCCGGGTGCTGGTGGACGGCCCCGACACCCGCCACCGGCCGGACGTGCGGGCACGGCGGATGGAAGCCGAGCGTGCGCAGCGTCGCCC
This sequence comes from Actinomadura atramentaria DSM 43919, assembly GCF_000381885.1. GTDB lineage: Bacteria > Actinomycetota > Actinomycetes > Streptosporangiales > Streptosporangiaceae > Spirillospora > Spirillospora atramentaria. The sequence continues at coordinate 484,863 of NZ_KB907209.1, forward strand.
GATCATCGCGCCATGGCTGCGCGACCGTGACGAAGCCCGCGCCACCGTCCGATGGGCGGTCGGATACGCCGGACACGTCACCGGTTACCACGCCGCGCGCATCCCGCTCTACTCGATGCGCTTGGCGCTGCGGTCGCCGCGCGGCCTTTACCGCGTCGTGTCCGGTACCGCCCGTTGGACGTTCGACCTCGACGGCCGGCCGCTGCGTACCCACGCGGTAGACCGCAAGAACACCGACGACTACCTCAAGCTCATGGCCGAGCGGAACGACCGCGTGCGCGCCCGGCTGCTCGTGACCGGCGCGGGCATCGCCAGTACCGGACTCGGCGCCGCCGCCGTGACCGCCGCCGGAGGCGTCACCCAGACCGCCGTCATGGCCGCGCTGGTGTTCCTGCTCGGCTGGATCGGCACGCCCGGCGACAAGCGCATCCTGGACACCGCCGTCGTCTCGACCAAGGCACCCAAGCTCACGAGCGAGATCGTCGTGCGCGCTCTGGCCGCGCTCGGAATCGCCGAGATCAACAAGGCGGTCGGAAAGGGTGGTGTCGGGATCACCTTCCCTGCCCCCATCACGCGCGACGGTCCCGGTTGGCGCGCCGAGGTCGATCTTCCCTACGGGGTGACCGCCACCGACATCATGGAGCGCCGCGACCGGCTCGCGTCGGGGCTGCGCCGCCCCCTTGGGTGCGTCTGGCCCGAACCCGCGCACGACCAGCACGCCGGCCGCTTGGTGCTGTGGGTCGGCGACCAGGACATGAACCAAGTCAAGCCGCCCGCGTGGCCGCTGGCCAAGACCGGCGCCGCCGCCGACCTGTTCAAAGCCATCCCGTTCGGTACCGACCAGCGGGGACGCGTCGTCACCCTCACCCTGATGTACGCCAACATGCTGATTGGCGCGATGCCGGGCGCGGGGAAGACGTTCGCGATCAAGCCTGCCCTTCTGGCCGCCGGTCTCGACCCGCTCGCGCAGTGCCGGGTGTTCGAACTCAAGGGCACCGGTGACCTGGACTTCGCCGAGAAGTACGCCCACCACTACGGGTCCGGCCCCGACGACGCCACCATCGGCGACTGCCTCGCCTCGCTCAAGGAGGTCCACACCGACCTTGAGAAGCGCGCCAAGACCCTCGCCCGACTGCCCAAGGACGTGCGTCCGGAGAACAAGGTCACGCCGCAGCTCTCGGCGAAAAAGTCCCTCGGACTGTTCCCGCTGGTGTTCGTGGTCGATGAGTGCCAGGAACTGTTCTCCCACCCCGACTACGGCAAGGAAGCGGGAGAGCTGGCCACCGCCATCATCAAGCGCGGTCGCGCGCTCGGCGTGATCCTGCTGCTGGCCACGCAGCGCCCCGACAAGACGTCCCTGCCCACCGGGATCAGCGCCAACGTGGGACTGCGGTTCTGCCTTCGGGTCATGGGCCAGATGGAGAACGACATGATCCTGGGCACCTCGATGTACCAGAACGGCATCCGGGCGACGACGTTCACCAAGCAGGATCGCGGCATCGGCTACCTCGGCGGAGAGAGCGACGTCCCGCAGATCGTCCGGGGCTTCTACATCGACGGCCCCGCCGCCGACCGCATCGCCGACCGCGCCCGCGCCGCCCGCAAGCACGCGGGAACCCTCACCGGCTACGCCGCCGGCGAGGACGCCTCACCTGCCGACGACGGCGTCAACCTGCTGGACGACCTCACCGCAGTGTTCGCCCCCGGCGAGGACAAGCAGCACTCTCAGACCCTCGTTGACCGGCTCGCCGAGCTTCGTCCCGCGACCTACGGCGCGTGGGCCGACCTCGACCCGACCGGCAAGGCTCGCCAGCTCGCCAACGCTCTCAAGCCCTACGGCATCTCCACCCCGCAGGTTTGGGGACAGGACGAAACCGGGCGCGGCCGGAACCTCAAGGGCGTCCACCGCGAGCACGTCGTCAACGCCCTGGCGAACCTCCGACGCGGCACCGAGTAGCCCGCCGAACGCCTCTAGGTCTAGAGGCCGCCCCCTCTAGACCTAGAGGCCCCTCTAGACACCCATCTGCCCGCTGACCAGTGATCTAGCGCCTAGACCCTCGACCTGCGGGAACTCCGGATTCGGCCTGGGAGGCCACCTTGAACCCCTCGCTCATCGCCGCTAGCGGCACCGTCGCCGGTCCCGGCGTCTGGTTCCTGCTCATCACCGTCACCGCAGTCGGCTACATCGTCCACTGCGTCATCTGGCCGTATCGGTCCTGCCGCAAATGCGACGGCGCCGGACGCTTCCGCTCCCCGTCCGGGCGCGCCTGGCGCTACTGCAACCACTGCGCCGGACGCGGTGCGCAGCTCCGCACTGGCCGCCGCCTCTGGACCTACCTGAAAGACGTCAGCGGGCACACCCGCCGCCACCGCTGACCCACCCACAAACACAAACGGACGGTCCGACACACAAGCCACCAAGCACGCCGCCGGACCGCTTCGACCGACCGATCACCCCAACGGAACGACGTATCAACCAGAGACGAGGTATCGGAGATGGGACGTCGCAGCACCGACCTGGGGATGCTGCCAGGGATGCCCGACACCGTAGGCGGGCACCCCGAGAAGGCTGACGCGCCGCCGCCTGCGCGAACGCTGGATGAGGCAATCGCACGGGCTCACGAGATCATCGGTGAAGCCTTGGACCGCTTCCCGATTGTGGCGCGTCAGGCGCTCATGTCAGGTGGAAACGACTCCACGGTCTTGGCGCATCTGGTGCGCCCCTACCTGGACTCTTCCGAGCACGATGCGATCGTGCATGTCAACACCGGGATTGGAATAGAGCAGACCCGGCAATACGTCCGAGACACGGCCGCTGGGTGGGGGCTGCCACTGAGGGAACTGCACCCACGTGACTCCTACGACGCCTTGGTGCTGGGGCGCGTGATCGCGCGCACCGGCCCGAACGCCGGCCGCCGTCAGGTCTGGATGGGGTTTCCTGGCCCGGCGGGGCATCGGGTGATGTATCGCCGTCTCAAGGACGAGCCGTTGCAGCGAAATCGGGCCGCCATCCTCGGCTCTGCCGGAAGGTCCCGCAAGGTGCTCTACCTGGCTGGGATGCGTTGGGACGAGTCTCAGCGCCGGTTCCGAAACGCCGCCGAGATCGATCCCCAAGGCGGCATCGTGTGGTGTTCGCCAATCGTGCATTTCACCAATGCCCAGATGCATGAGTACCGCCGCCGCTACGGCCTCCCATGCAACGAGGTCGCCGACCTTCTGCACATGTCCGGCGAATGCCTGTGCGGCGCCTACGCCAAGCCTGGCGAATTGGACGAGATCGAGGCTTGGTACCCGAACACCGCCTACCGCATCCGGTCGCTGGAAAAGCAGGCCGCAGACCTCGGCATCAAGAACTGCCGATGGGGCCAGAAGCCGGCCGGAGCGACCATCAAGCCGGGCAGCGTCGCTGGCCGCCTGTGCTCATCCTGTCCTGCTCCCACGCCCGGACAGACCGACCTCTTCGACACCTGGGCCAAACAAGGGCTCATCACCGCTGAACAGACCAGCAAGCTCGCTGGCGCCACTGCTCCGCGAGCGGCCTAGGCGCACAACGGGCGGTCCGGCGCACAAGCCACCAAGCACGCCGCCGGACCGCCCCGCCCCAACCGATCACGGATCCCAACGAGACCCGAAGACCTCACCGAGACCCTGAGAAGAGGCATCCCCATCATGACGGAGAACTCGCCGCCCGTCCCGTCCGTGACCCGAAACGGCCCACGATTGCTGGACACGCGTGAGACCACCGGGACCTCGCCGACGACCGTGCGTTCCGCACACCCGGGCGTCGCCGCTCTCGCCTGTGCCGCGAGGGGATGGCACGTCTTCCCGCTCACCCCGTGCGGCAAGCGACCGCTGTCCGGCTTCACCAACTGGGAAACCAACGCCACCACCGATCCCGACCGCATCCGCGCGTTCTGGGCACGCGACCGGTTCAACGTGGGCATCGCGTGCGGCCCGTCCGGGCTCGTCGTCATCGACCTCGATACGCCCAAGCCCGGACAGGACCCGCCGCGTGAGTGGATGCAGCCGGGCGTTCGGGACGGAGCCGACGTTCTCGCGGTACTCGCTGAACGGCACGGTGAGTCGTTCCCCTGCGAGACCTTCACCGTCAGAACCCGGCGTGGCGGGCTTCATCTGTACTTCGCCGCACCGCCTGGCGTCCGGCTGCGCAATACCTCCGGACGCCATCGCACCGGCCTGGGATGGCTCATCGACACCCGCGCGCATGGCGGGTACGTCGTTGCGCCTGGAAGCTTCGTCTCGCTTCCGGACGGTGCCGGCTCTTACACCGTCACGCACAACATCCTTCCCGCGCCTCTTCCCACGTGGCTCACGAGGCTTCTCGTGAACGCCGCCGTGCCTGCCCCCTCCTTGGGTGCCGACCTCGGTGCCACCGTTGCGGACTTGGACGCCTACGCCCGCCAGGCACTCAAGGGGGAGGCCGAGCGCATCACCGACGCGCAGCCGGGCGGACGCAACTGGGCGGTCAACAAGGCCGCGTACAACCTCGGCAGGTTGGTCGGCTCTGGTGCGCTGCCGGAGCCGACCGCGAGAAGCGTTCTGTGGGACGCCGCCAGCGTCCACTTCTCGACCGGACGCGACGCCTTCACCCCGGCCGAAGCGCGCGCCACCATCACGGCCGGACTCACTGCCGGCGCCCGCAACCCCCGCACCATCGCACGACGGGAGAACGCCGCATGAACCCCGTACCCGGACGGCTCGACGGCGCCGATCTGCTCGACGCGCTCGTCACCGCGCTCACGCGATACGTGATCCTTCCGACCCCGGCCGCCGCCGATGCCGTGGCGCTGTGGATCGCTGCGACGCACGCACAGCCCGCATGGGCGCACGCGCCCCGGCTTGTCATCCGGGCGCCGGAAAAGCGGTGCGGGAAGTCCCGGCTGCTCGACGTGATCGAAGCGACGTGCCACGACCCGTTCATCACGGTCAACAGCTCGTCGGCCGCCGTCTACCGCTCGATCACGGAAGACCCGCCCACCATGTTGGTGGACGAGGCAGACACCATCTTCGGCCCCAAAGCGGAGGGCAACGAAGACTTGCGCGGACTGCTCAACGCCGGTCACCAGCGCAACCGGCCCGCCAAGCGGTACGACGCCAACACCGGCCGCGTGGAATCCATCCCCACCTTCGCCATGGCCGCGCTCGCCGGCATCGGCGCCATGCCCGACACGATCGAAGACCGTGCCGTCATCGTCCGCATGCGCCGGCGCGGTCCCGGTGAAACTGTGCAGCCGTTCCGGCACCGTCGCGACCGTCCCGCCTTGCGTCAGCTCGCCGACGACCTCGCCGATTGGCTGCGCGTCGATCTGCCGATCCTTGAGCGCGCCGAGCCGCCCATGCCCGTCGAGGACCGCGCCGCCGACACCTGGGAACCGCTCGTCATCGTCGCCGACCATGCGGGGGGCCACTGGCCCGACCGTGCCCGCCACGCCGTTCTCACTCTTACCGCCGAGGCCAGCGACGGAGATCAGATGTCACCACGGCTGCGGCTCCTCACCGACTGCCGGACCGCATTCGGCCATGACAATGCCCTTCCTACCGCGACCTTGCTGGAACGGCTCAAAGCCGATCCGGAAGCGCCCTGGGCGACCTACGGTCACGCCGGCCTGACCGCCATGCGGCTCGGTGCATTGCTGCGCGAATACGACATCCGGTCCGGCAACATCCGCTTTCCCGGCGGACAGGCCAAGGGCTACCTGCGCGCCGACTTCCTCGACGCCTGGGGGCGCTACTGCATCCCCGACAGCGCTCCGGACAAGCTCGCGCCCGCCACCGTGACGCCTCTGCCCCTTACCGGCGAAGGGGGGTAGGTCGTCCCAGCCGTCCCAGGTTCATAACCCCAGGTCACCCCTGGGACGGCCCGCAGCCGTGGGACGGCTTGAGCCGTCCCACCCGTCAGCCCTGGGACGGCTCAAGCCGTCCCACCCCGCCAAGCCGTCCCAGGGGTGACCTGCGAAAACGAGGCTGGGACGGCTGGGACGGCTTCCCCTCGACCTTCGCCACGAACACACCGGCGCTCAAGCCACCAAGCACGCCGCCGGTTCATGCCCTGACCGATCAGCAAGACGAGGTGACAGCAATGCCAGAACCGTTCCGTCGAGACGACAAGCTCACCGTCGCCCAGATCTGCAAAGACCTCGGTATCGCTTCCCGCACTTTCTACGAGTGGCGTGCCAAGGGCACCGGCCCGCGCTGCATCAAGCTGCCCAACGGTGCTCTGCGTGTCCGTCGCGCCGAGTTCGAACGCTGGTTGGACACGCGCGAGGAAGCCGCCTGATGAAGAACACGACCTACAACGTTCGCGTGTTCGCGATCGAGGAGCGCCGGAACAAGGCCGGCGCTGTCACTTCCTACCGCGTCGCCTGGCGCACCGACGCCGAGGTATGGAAGCGGTCGTTCAAGAGGTCGGCGCAAGCAGACGCGTTCCGCAGCTCCCTCGTGACCGCCGCCCGCCAAGGCGAGGCGTTCAGCCTCTCGACCGGTGAGCCGGTTTCCTGGGGCCGCGCCGCCAAGGAGGACGTGAGCTGGTACGCGTTCGCGTGCGAGTACGTCGACATGAAGTGGAAGACCGCCGCCGGCAAGTACCGCCAGGACATCGCGCGCGCTCTCACCGCCGCGACACCGGCAATGGTTCCGGACGGCCGAGGAAAGCCCGACGACAAGGAGATCAGGGTCTCCACCTATCGTTGGGGCTTCAATACCAAGAACCGCGAGACCGCGCCCGACGACGCCGCGCGGGTGCTGCGCTGGCTGAACGAAAACACGACGCCGGTGAGCGCTCTCACCGATGCGACGGTGGCTCGTGCGCTGCTGATCGCCGGAACGTCCCGGCTGGACGGCAAGAGAGCTGCGGCCACGACTGCGCGGAGACACCGGATGTTGCTGGCCAACGCCATGGATTTCGCGGTGGAAAAGGGATATCTCCCGCACAATCCGATCCGTGACCTGAAATGGATCGCTGCGCCGGACACGAACGAGGTGGACCGGCGCAGCGTCGTGAACCACGCCCAAGCGCGTGCCCTGCTCGACGCGGTGAAGAAGCAGGAACCGAGCGGTCCGCGCTTGGTCGCGTTCTTCGCGCTCATCTACTACGCCGCCCTTCGGCCGGAAGAAGCCCTGAACCTTCGCAAGGCCGACATCGCCTTGCCGGCTCTCGGCGCGGACGAAACGGGAGAAGAGAGCGAGTCCGCTGACGCTTGGGGCGAGATCGTGCTTCATAAGGCCCGGCCATACGTCGGCGCCGCGTGGACCGATGACGGCGACCCTTACGAAGAACGGGCACTTAAGCACAGGGCGGACGGCCAATCCCGTACGGTGCCCTGCGCTCCCGCGCTGACGCGGATTCTCCGTTGGCATCTCGCGGAGTTCGGCGACGGTCCGGACGGACGGCTGTTCTACGGCGTTCGTGGCGGCGAGCTGCCCGCGATCACCTACCGCCGTGCCTGGCGCAAAGCCCGTACGGACGCGCTCACCGAGGCGGAAGCGGCGTCCCCGCTCGCCCGGCGACCCTACGACCTCCGTCACGCGTGCGTGTCCACGTGGCTCAACGCGGGCGTTCAGGCGCCCCAGGTCGCCGAGTGGGCCGGTCACAGTGTCGAAGTGCTCCTGCGCGTCTACGCCAAGTGCATCGTCGGACAGGACGAAGCGGCCAAGCGCAGGATCACCGACGCTCTCGGCGACGACTGAGCGGCCGGCGGCCCGTTCCCGTGGGAACGCATGGGGAACGGGCCGCCGCATCCGGCCGCATGGCGCCGCATGCAACCGCACATGCAGCAAGCCGCCTGACCGGCGTTCGCACTGGTCAGGCGGCATGTTGGTGAGGTGGGAGACGCGCGCCCGGCAGGATTCGAACCCGCGACCGTCGGTTTAGAAGACCGGTGCTCTGTCCAACTGAGCTACGGGCGCTCCGGCGCCCGGTGGGCACCGGGTCACAGTGTAGGGCCGGGCGTCTTCCGGCTCCACACCTGTTTCCGGCGGTCGGGGCGGTGGGCGGCAGGTCTTATCGTCTATCTCCGTGGTGGGGACGATTTTGGGGTGGGATGCGGCGATGCGCGTCTCTCCTCGGGCGGTGGGGCTGCTGGCGGGCGTCGCGTTGGACGCGGCGTTCGGCGATCCCCGGCGGGGCCATCCCGTGGCGGCGTTCGGGCGGGCGGCGCGCGGGCTGGAGCGGCGGGTCTACGCGGACGCGCGGGTGAACGGCGTCGTGTTCACGGCCGTCCTCGTGGGCGGCGCGGCGGCGGCGGGCTGGGCGGCGCAGCGGGCGGCGCGCGGCGACGCGGCGACGGTCGCGGTGACGGCGGCCGCGACGTGGGCCGTCCTCGGCGGCACGTCCCTCGGCCGGGAGGGCGTGATCATGGCGGACCGGCTGGAGCGCGGCGACCTCGACGCGGCCCGCGCCCGGCTCGGCCACCTGTGCGCCCGCGACCCGGCGGGCCTGGGCGCGGACGAGCTGGCGCGCGCCACCGTCGAGTCCGTCGCGGAGAACACCTCGGACGCGGCCATCGCGCCGCTGCTGTGGGGCGCGGTCGCGGGCGTCCCCGGCCTGCTGGCGTACCGGGCCGCGAACACGTTGGACGCGATGGTCGGCTACCGCGACGCCCGGTACGCGAACTTCGGCTGGGCGTCGGCGCGGTTCGACGACCTCGTCAACTGGGTTCCGGCGCGCGTCACCGGCCTGCTCACCGCCGCGTGCGCGCCGGGCACGGACGCGTGGCGCGTCCTGCGCCGCGACGGCGCGCGGCATCCGAGCCCGAACGCGGGCCGCTGCGAGGCGGCGTTCGCGGGCGCGCTCGGCGTCGCGCTCGGCGGCGCGAACGTCTACCACGGGCGCGCCGAGGACCGGCCCGTCCTGGGCGACGGGCCGGCGCCGCGCGTCCGGGACGTCCGCCGCGCCGTGAGGCTGTCGCGGACGGTCACCCTCGCGGCGGCCGTCCTGGCGGCCGCCGTCGCGCAGGGGAGAAGGACGTGAAGGGCGCGCTGCTCGTCGCCGGGACCACCTCCGACGCGGGCAAGAGCGTCGTCACCGCGGGCGTCTGCCGCTGGCTGGCGCGCCAGGGCGTCCGCGTCGCGCCGTTCAAGGCGCAGAACATGTCGCTGAACTCGATGGTCACCGCGGACGGCGCGGAGATCGGCCGCGCCCAGTACATGCAGGCGCAGGCCGCCGGGATCGAGGCGACCGCCGCGATGAACCCGGTGCTGCTCAAGCCGGGCAGCGACCGGCGCAGCCAGGTCGTCGTGCGCGGCCGTCCGCTGGCGGAGGTGGACGCGCTCGGGTACGGGGCCGTCAAGGAGCGGCTGCGCGGCGTCGTCGCCGAGAGCCTCGCGGAGTTGCGGGAGGCGTACGACGTCGTGGTCTGCGAGGGCGCGGGCAGTCCCGCCGAGATCAACCTGCGCGCGGGCGACATCGTCAACATGGGGTTGGCGCGTTCCGCTGATCTGCCGGTGGTCGTCGTCGGGGACATCGACCGGGGCGGAGTGTTCGCGTCCCTGTACGGGACGGTCGCGCTGCTCGAACCGGCTGATCAGGCGCTCATCGCCGGGTTCGTCATCAACAAGTTCCGTGGCGCGCCCGAACTGCTCGCCCCCGGCCTGGACCAGCTCACCGCGCTCACCGGTAGGCCCGTGCTGGGCGTCCTGCCGTGGCGGCTCGGCCTGTACCTCGACTCGGAGGACACGCTCGCGCTCGACGCGCCCCGGCCCGACGCCCGCGCCCCGCACGGGGACGAGACGCTGCGCGTCGCCGTCGTCCGGTTCCCGCGCGTCTCCAACTTCACCGACCTGGACGCGCTGCTGTGCGAACCGGGCGTCGCCGTCCGGTACGCGGCGAGCCCCGGCGACCTTGCGGACGCCGACCTGGTCGTCCTGCCCGGCAGCCGCGCGACCGTGCCCGACCTCGCGTGGCTGCGCGAACGCGGGCTGGCGGACGCCGTCGTCGCGCGGGCGCGCGCCGGGCGGCCCGTCCTCGGGATCTGCGGCGGCTACCAGATGCTCGCCCGCACGATCCGCGACGACGTGGAATCCGGCGCGGGCGACGTCCCCGGCCTCGGCCTGCTGCCCGCCGACGTCGTGTTCGCGCCGGACAAGACGCTCGCTCGCCCGCGCGGCGAAGCGTACGGGCAGCCGGTCGACGCGTACGAGATCCACCACGGGACCGTCCGCGCGGACGGCGGCGACCCGTTCCTGGACGGCTGCCGCGCCGGCGCCGTCTGGGGCACGACCTGGCACGGGGCGCTGGAGAACGACGGCTTCCGGCGTGCGTTCCTCGCGGACGTCGCCGCCGCCGCGGGCCGCCGCTTCGTCCCGGCCCCCGACGTGTCGTTCCGCGTCCTGCGCGAGCGGACCCTCGACGTCCTGGGCGACCTCGTCGCCGACCACCTCGACACCGGCGCGCTGCTGCGGCTCGTCGAGCACGGCGCGCCCGCCGGGCTGCCGGTCGTCCCGCCGGGCGGGCCGGGCGGTTCGTGACCGGGCCCGCGCGGGACCTGCCGGTATCGTGAGCCACCCGCGCAACCCCGTCCCCAGGAGGAGCAGCTCGTGACCGAGCGGACCGAACAGCGGACCGACCTCGTGGTCCCGTTGCCGAAGGCGCGGGTTCCCGCCGAGGTCCAACTGGAGTTCCCGCTGCCGCCGGGCGAGGAGCCCGTCCGGGAACCGTTCGCCGGGGACCTGTACGTCACCTACGCGTTCGAACTGCCCGACGACGGCGGCGCGCGCCGCCGCTACGAGCACGTCGCCCCCCGCCACTGCGAGGAGCTCGGCGTCGCCGCGGGCGACCTGCGGGCCCTCGCCACCGCCAACCTCCGCGACCGGCGGCGGGAACTGTCCCTGGACTGGTATCCGGACGTCCGCGCCGTCACCGTCACCCTCGGCGGGGCCGGGCTGGAGGCGGCGCTGCTGCTCGACGACGGGTTCCTGGAGAAGCTCGCGCAGGACGTCGACGGCGACCTCGTCGTCGCCGTGCCCGCCCGCGACGTCCTCGTCGCCTCCGGAACGGGCCACCCCGACGGCATCGAGAAGCTGCGCTGGGCCGTCGGGCAGGTCTGGTCCGACGGGCGCGGCGAGGACGACGCCGCGCCCGGCCGCGACGTGCCCGTGGGAACGCTGCTGGTGCGGGACCTGCTGGTCCGCCGGGAAACGGGCTGGGAGGTCTTCTAGACCGCGCCCCGGCGGGCCGGTTTTTTCGCGAACCGCCCGTGTCGGTGCGCATACCCGGCGTAGCCTCCTGTTCGTCCCCGAGCAGGAGGAGCCACGTCATGGACGGAAATCTCGCGGACGTGCTCGCGCGGCGGGCGCGGACCCGGGGCTGGTGGGACCGCCCGCTGTTCCACACGCCGGACGGCGCGCTCGCGCACGGCGCGGTCCACGACGCGGCGGCGCGCGCGGCCGGAATCCTGTCGGCGGCGGGCGTGCGGGCGGGCGGCCGGGTGCTCGTCGCGCTGCCCGACTCGCCGGGGTTCGTCGCGGCGCTGCTCGGCACGGTGCGGCTCGGCGCGGTCGCGGTGCTGGCGGGCCCGGAGCAGAGCCCGGCCGAGCACGGGTTCGTCGCGTCGGACGCCGATCCGCGCGCGGTCGTGTGCGCGCCGGAGCTGTTCGAGCGGTTCGCGGGACGGCACATGCTGACGGCGGACGACCTGGCGGACGAGCCCGCGTCCGTCCCGCCGCCGGAGCCGGTCGGCGCGGACGCGCCCGCGTACGTGCAGTACACGTCCGGGACGACGGGCGCGCCGAAGGGCGTCGTCCACCGGCACGGCGACCCCGAGTGCTTCGTGCGGGCGCTGGCCGAGGGCGCGCTGGCGATGACGTCCGGCGACGTGGTCCTGTCCCTGTCCAAGGCGTGCTACCCGTTCGGGCTGGGCGCGACGGTGTTCTTCCCGATGTTCCTCGGCGCGTCGTCGGTGCTGTGGCCGGACGCGCCGACCGTCGCGGGCGTCGCGGACCGGGCGCGGCGGCACCGGCCGTCGCTGCTGTTCACCGTCCCGACGCTGTACGCGCGGCTGGTCGCGGAGGGCGGCCCGGACCTCGCGGCCGCGTTCGGCTCGCTGCGCGCGGCGCTGTCGGCGGGGGAGCCGCTGCTGCCGTCGCTGGCGGCGCGGATCGAGGACGCGTTCGGCTGCCCGGTGCTGGACGGCCTCGGCAGCACCGAGGCGGGCTGCACGTTCGTGTCGAACACGCTGACGCGGCGGCGGCGCGGCGCGCTCGGCGTCGCGCTGGACCCGTACGAGATCGAGGTGCGGGTGGACGGCCGGGTCGCGCGGCCGGGGGAGACGGGCGTCCTGCACGTCCGGGGCCCGGCGGTGACGCGCGAGTATCTCGGCCGCCCGGAGGCGACGGCGGAGGCGCTGGGCGGCGACGGCTGGCTGCGCACCGGCGACCTCGTCCACGTGGACGCGGACGGGTTCGTCCACCACCACGGCCGCGTGCGGGACCAGGTCACGGTGCTCGGCGAACCCGTCGCGCCGGTCGAGGTCGAGCGGGCGCTCGGGCGGCACCCGGCGGTGGTGGAGGTCGCGGTCGTCCCGGACCCGGACGGCGACCTGCGCGCGTTCGTCGTCCTGGACGGCGGAGCCCCGCCGACGCGCGCGACCGAGGACGAGCTGATCGGCTTCGCGCGCGCGGGCCTGCCCGCCCACAAGGTGCCGCGCTCGGTGGTGTTCATGGCCGAGATGCCCCGCACGTCCACCGGCAAGATCCGCCGCGCGGCCCTCTCCCGCACCGGCCGCGGCGCCTGACGCGGCGGGTCAGTCGATCTCGGCGATCTCGAAGTCGTCGAAGAGGGCCGTCATCGTCTCCGACGACTGGCTGACGCGGGCCAGGGCGAGGCCCGCGTTGGCGTTCGGCAGGATGGCGCTCTTGTCGGTGACCGACCCGGTCTGCTTGCCGTTCAGCCAGAGCCGCAGCCTGACCTCGGTGCCCTCGTCGTTCTGCTCGCAGGCGATCTGGACGGTGTTCTCCTCGCCGGGCCGGTAGCCGGGCGCGTCCCCGGAGCGGTACAGCTCCTTCGAGCCGCCGTCGCGGGCGACCTTGCGGATGACCGTGCCCTTGCCGTCCTTGCGGACGAGGAACTGGTAGCCCGTCTCGTGGGACGACGAGTCGTCGCCCCGGCAGTACAGCCCGAACTGCCCGTAGTCCGGCCCGGCGGTCACCCGCACGTTCGCGGTGACGAGCGCGCGCGTCGGCAGCGTCCGCTTCTTGGTGTCGACGGGCGAGTCGGTGACGTTGATGTCGTCGGACGAGCGCAGGTCGACGCGGTAGTGGCCGTTCTCGTACCCCTGGTCGGGCCCCGGCGGCGCGTAGTCGTTGCCGTACCAGCCGGTGGTGTCCTGGCTGAAGTCGTCGTTGAACACCGGTGCGGTGTGGCCGGGCGGCCCGCCGGACGACAGCACCGCCCACAGCGCGACGCCCGCGACGAGCGCGGCCGCGACGACCGCGCCGCCGATCGCCAGCGGCCGCGCCGAACCGCCGCCGGACGGACGCGGCGGCACGGGCGGCGCGGCGGGCGGCATGCTCCGGTCGTGCTGCGTCGGCGCGCCGCCGAGCTGCGCGGTCGGCGGGACGTTCCGGTCGCGCGCCGGAACCGTCGGGTCCGCGGCGGGCCCGGGACCGTGCCAGCTCGCCTGCACGGTCTCCGCGAGCTGCGCCGGGTTCGGCCGCGGGTTGCCGACGAGCCGGCTCAGCAGGTCCTCCACCGAGGGGCGGCGGCGCGGGTCCTTGTCCAGCGCGGCGGACACGACGTCCCGCAGGTCCGGGTCGAGCCCGTCCAGCGCGGGCGCCTCGTGCGCGACCTTGTAGAAGATCTCCGGGATCGACCCGCCGTCGAACGGCGCGCGCCCGGTGCCCGCGTACGCGACGACGCAGCCCCAGGAGAACACGTCCGACGCGGGCGTCACCGGCTCCCCGCGCAGCAGCTCGGGCGGCAGGTAGTTCGGGGTGCCGACGAACTGCCCGGTGCGGGTCGGTCCGTCGCCCGCCGGGGCGTCCAGCGCCCGCGCGATGCCGAAGTCGATCACGCGCGGCCCGGTCGCGGACAGCAGGACGTTCGCGGGCTTGAGGTCGCGGTGGACGATCCCCGCCGCGTGGATCGCCGCGAGCGCCGTCGCGACGCCGACCGCCACCCCCTCCAGCTCCGAGCCGGGCAGCGGCCCGCGCTCGGCGACGGCGCGCTCCAGGCTGGGCCCGTCGATGAACTCGGTGACGACGTACAGCGGGTCGCGCTCCAGCTCCGCGTCGACGACCGGGGCGGTGCAGAACCGCCGGACCTGCCGCGCGGCGGTGACCTCGCGGCGGAACCGCTCGCGGAACGCCGCCTCGCCCGCCAGCTCGGTGTTGATCACCTTGACGGCGACGCGCCGCCCCGCCGGGTCCTCGCCGAGCAGGACGGTGCCCATGCCGCCCCGGCCGAGCCGCGACAGCAGCCGGTAGGGCCCGAGTTCCCGCGGGTCACCGGCGGCGAGCGCGTCGTTCTCTCCTGCGTACGAGGTCATGATGGTCCAGGGGGTCTCTCGGGGAGCGCGTGTGGGGAAACCATAGCCGTCCCGCTCCCGGCGGGAGGAATCGGAAAACGCGGTCAGGCCCAGTCGCGCATGGCCTCGCGCGCGACCCGCGTGCAGTCGGTCATGCGGCGCGCGATGGCGTCGGGGTCCCACACCTCCAGCCGCGCGCAGCGCTCGAACGCGACCCGCATCGTCGCGACGTGGAACGCGACGATCAGCTCGGGCCGCAGGTCCTCGGCGGGGTCGACGCCCTCGCGTTCGGCGACGACGCGGGTCAGCGCCTCCTCGGCCGCCTGGAACCGGGCCATCTGCGCGGCGAGCAGCACCGGGTTGCGCTCCATGACCTGCCGGACGCCGCGGAACCGCGCGACCCCGGCCGCGCCGCTGTCGGCGACCGAGCGCAGCATCGACCGGGTCGCCTCCGCGAGCGCGGTGAACGGCCGCTCGGCGGCGGGCCGCTCCCGGACGGCGCGGATCAGCACCTCGTCGAAGTCGGCGAAGAAGCCGGTGAGGACGTCCTCCTTGGTCGCGAAGTAGCGGAAGAACGTCCGCTGGGAGACCTCGACGGCCGCGACGATCTCGTCGATCGTCGTCTCCTCGTAGCCCTGGCGCAGGAAGAGGTCGAGGGCGGCGTCGATGAGGGCGAGCCGGGTGCGCTGCTTCTTGCGCTCCCGCAGTCCGGCCGGGGACGGGTCCGTCCGGGCGTCCTTCGGCGAGGGCAGGCCGGGACCGGGGACGGCGGTCATCTCTGGGGGCTCCTTCGCGCGGGGCTCGCTTTTTCCAGTGGGTCTATCACGAGCGGTCCGGGCCCGTCTTCGTCGGCCGCGCGCGTAAGCATCTCGTGACCATCTGTTCCGTGACGCGGACGTGACGCACGGGAAGGAACGAGCCGACCGAGCCCCAGCGAACCCCTTTCACCCCGAGGCGGCTGATCACGGTGTCCGTAGCCCGTGCCCACGACCCGGCGCAGGTGCGCCGGCACCATCTCGCGCTGCTCGCCCGCGCGGTCGGCGCGCGCGGGCTGCACTGGCGGCTGGCGGGGCCGGAGGAGTCCGTGCTGGCGGTCTCCAGTCCGCGCACCGGGCACCAGGTGATGATCGTCGCGATGCCCACCGGGACCGGCTGGTCGTATCTGTGGACGGGCGGCGGCATCGCCGACGTGGCGGACGCCGACCGCGCCGCCGACGCCATCGCCCACCGCCTGACCTGACGTTTTCGCGGCACCCCGAGGTACTGTCCGGTCTCCGGCCGCCCTAGACTCCTACCGAACACATGTTCGAGAACCGCATGACTTCCCCCGTGCGGCGCTCGGGACGCACCTGGGAGACGGGGGGAAGCCGATGACGCGCGTGTACGCGGACCGGATCGAGGTCGAGGCGGCGGACGGGGTGCCGGCGGCGTTCGGCCGGCCCGGCGCCGGGCCGGACGGCCGCTTCGCGGTGCTGCGGGTGCTGGAGCACTGGATCGTCGCGCCCGAGTGGTGGCGCATGGAGGCGGCCGAGCCGGGCCGCGCCGACGCGGGCACGCCGGACGGGCCGGTGGAGTACTGGCGGGTCGAGGCCGTGCGCGGCCGGTCCGCCGCCGTCTACGAGCTGCGGCACGAGGCGTCCGAGGGCTCCTGGCTGCTCACCCGCGTCTGGGCGTGAGCGGTCAGTCGTCGCGGACGACCTGCAGCCGCGTGATGTGGAACACCGTCACCATGCAGAGGGCGGCGGCGAGCGCCTGGCACGCCGCCGCCGCGACGCCGAGGTGGACGTCGAAGCGCGCGTCGGCGAGCGTGTCGGCGTGCGCGGCGCCGAACAGCCGGGCCAGCAGCAGCGCGAGCAGCAGGCACGTCCACCAGCCCGCGACGACGACGCCCGCGACCTGCCGCTCGGCGGTCCGGTAGCGGCCGCTGTTGACCCACACGTCGTACACCACGCGCGGCGGCAGCCACAGGTTCACGACGGGCAGGACCCAGCCGAGCACGACCCACGCGCGGTGGTGGTGGTGCGGGCCCGGCGACTGCCGGTGCGCCCGCCACAGCCAGCCGAGGTACAGCAGCCCGGTCAGGCCCGCGAGGACGGCGCAGACGGCGAACACGTCCGCGTACGGCGCGAGCGCCCGCCCGGTGCCGACCGGGTCGTAGGTGTCGTGCGTCTCGGTGCGCAGCGGGCGGCCGACCCGCAGCAGGCTGATCCCCGACCCGAGCGCGATGAAGGCGTTGAAGCCGAGCAGCATGAACACCGCGACGCCGACGGCCCGGAAGTCGCGGCGGCGCGCCCACGCGCCGCAGTGCGGGCAGCGGGCGACGGTCCTGGGGATGATGTCGCCGCACAGCGCACACGGCATGATCCACCTCCCCGGCGCTTTGCTCGTACTTGTCCCGATCCTACGTACCGATGACCGGACATCGACCGCATTAACGGGTCAAGCGCGCACAGGGCCGGGAGAGGTCAGCCGACGAGCGCGGTCCCGGCGGCCACCCCGCCCGCCGCGACCAGCAGGAACGCCGCGAGCCGCGGCCAGCCGCCCGCCGCGACGAGCCGCCGGGGCCGCAGGCCCGTCGTCAGCAGCAGCGACCACCACGCCGCCGCCAGGCCGACCGTCAGGAACAGCGACCCGAACCCCACGAGCGCGGGCAGCAGCACCGCGGTCGGGGCCGTCAGGACGTGCGCGAACACCGCCGGTCCGCGCACCGACTCGGGCAGGCCGCGCACCAGCCCGGCCAGGACCCCGCCCCAGCCCGCCGCCGCGAGGAGCCACAGGACCACGACGGCGAACGGCAGTCCCGCCAGCGATTCCGGTGCCACCCGCTACGCGCCCCCGCGCACGAGACCGGTCTCCCACGCCCAGGCGGCGACCTCCACGCGGTTCCGCACGTCGAGCTTGCGCTGCACGCTGCTCAGGTGCGTCTTCACGGTGGACGGGGACACGAACAGCTCCGCCGCGATCTCGTCGTTGGTGCGGCCGCGCGCGACGAGCCGCACCACGTCCAGCTCGCGCTCGGTCGGCCGCTCGGCCGGGGCGGCGCGGCCCGGCGGGGACGCGGCGGGCGGCACCGCCAGCCGCGCCAGCAGCCGGACGGTGATGGACGGGGAGACCAGCGCCGCGCCCTCCGCCGCCGCCCGCACCGCCTCGACGAGCAGCGCCGGGCCGCTGTCCTTCAGCAGGAACCCGGCCGCGCCGCCGCGCAGCGCGCCGTACACGTACTCGTCCATGTCGAACGTCGTGACGATCACGACGCGCAGCGGGTCCGCGACGCCCGGCCCGGCCAGCAGCCGGGTCGCCTCCAGGCCGTCCATGCGCGGCATCCGGATGTCGAACAGGCAGACGTCGGGCCGCAGCGCGCGGGCCAGCTCGACGGCGCGGACGCCGTCCTCCGCGTCGCCCACCACCGTCATGTCCGGCTGCGAATCGATGATCATGCGGAAGCCGGCCCGGACCATCTCCTGGTCGTCGGCGATGAGCACGCGCAGGGTCACGCCCTCGATTCTCGCAGGGCCGGGGCGGCGGGCAGCACGGCCGCCACCCGCCAGCCGCCGCGCGGGCCCGGCCCCGCGCGCAGCCGCCCGCCGAGCGCGGCGACCCGCTCGTCCAGTCCGGCCAGGCCGAACCCGCCGGACGGCAGGCGGCGGCCGCGGCCCTGGCCGTCGTCGGTCACGACGACCTCCACGTCGCCGCCGCGCCGCCGGATCTCCACGCGCACGGCCGTGGCGTCGGCGGCGTGCTTGCGGACGTTGGTCAGCGCCTCCTGCACGATCCGGTGCAGCGTCGTGGCGACCTCGGGCGGCGGCTCCCCGACGTCGGGCGCGACGGCCAGCGACGCGGGCGGCTCCGTCCAGTCCCCGACCAGCTCGGCGACCTGCGCGAGGCCGCCGACCGGGCGCAGGCCGTCCGCCGGGTCCGCCGCGCCGCCGCGCGCGTCGCGCAGCAGCCCGACCATCCGCCGCATCGACGTCAGCGCCTCGCCGCCCGCCTTCTCGATGGACGCGAGCATCGCGTCGAGCTGCTCGGGGCTCTGCGCGGCGCCCGACCCGGCCGCGAACCGCGCCGCCTGCGCCTGCACGACGATCCCGGTGACGTGGTGGGCGACGAAGTCGTGCAGGTCGCGGGCCAGCTCCAGGCGCTCGTCGCGGCGCGCGGCGGCCAGCGCGCGGACCCGCCGCTCGTCCAGCGCGCGCAGGTAGAACCCGACGCCGATCGCCACGGCGACGAGGACGGCCAGCGGCGGCACGGTGACGACGACCAGCACCGGCCGCGCGAACCGCGCCCCGAGCAGCAGGACCGAGCCGGACGTCAGCGCCGTCAGCACGACCAGCCGGTCGCGCGGCGCCTTGTGGACGGTCCGCACCACGAGGACCAGCAGCCCGGCGATCTCCAGCGCCACCGCCGGGTTCGCGGGCACCGGCCGCAGCGTCAGCACCGCGACCGTCGCCGCGCCCGACACCGCCGCGACGCCGCCCGCCCACGCCAGCACGTCCCGGCGGACCAGCGCGCCGACGACCGCGAGCGCCGCCACCCCGCACAGCGCGAGGTTCAGCGGCGTGCGGCCCCCGGCGAGCACGGACGCGAGCAGCACCAGCGCGGAGCAGCCCCACACGGCCACCCGCAGCAGGCAGCCGCCCACCGAGTGGACGCGGTCCAGTCCGCCGGCTCGTTCGTTCACGCCTCCCGAGGCTACGACCTGCGGCGCACGCGGGGATCGGCCGAACGGACTACCCGGCCAGGAAAGTGTGGACGCCAGGTCGATGCGGCCCGCCCGCGCATCGTCGCAGGCTGGGGGCATGGACCTCGTCATGCCCCTCGTCTTCGCCCCGGCGGTGCTGTTCTTCCTCGCGTTCGTGTTCTACGCGGGACTGGCCGCGCCGCTCCTGGACATCACCGAGCCGCTGCGGGAGCGCCGCCGCGCCCGCCTCGACGCGCCCGGCCCGGACGGCGGCCGCGCCGGGAATCGGGGCGCGGAAATGTCGGAGGCAGGCCATAACGTGAGTGTTCAGTGAGACGCACGCCACGGAATAAGTGCCGGGGGATCGGGCTTTTTCCTGACGCGTCACCGGGTATGACCCGGGCGTGAGACGCGCGCTCGGAACCGGTGTCCGCGGCGCGCTCGGAAAGGGGTAGCAGTGAACGACACAGTCCCCGGGGAGACGTTCCATCTGACCCGTCCGCGATTCCGTGGGCCCGCCGAACGCACGCTGGTCGAGCCGCGGCTCGGCGCGGTGTCCGGCCTCGCGCTGAACGGCTACGCCGAACCGGCCGCCGTGATCGAGCCCGTGGTGGGGCCCGTGGTCGAGCCTGCTCCTGAGCCTGTCGCGCTGCCGGTCGGCGCGCCGTCCGCACCGCCCGCACCGCCCGCCCGCCACCGCCCCGCCCACCGCCGCCGCCGGGTGGCCGCGGCCGCCTGACCGGCGCGGGCCGAGCCGGGGGCCGGTCCCGCCGCACGGCGATCATCGTGAAACGCCGCCCGGCCCGAATTCACGGATTCGGGGCGGGCGGCGTTCTCGAATTGTGACCTGATCTCCGTTTGGACGTCAGATGACGCCGAGGGCCAGCATCGCGTCCGCCACCCGGGTGAATCCCGCGATATTCGCGCCCGCCACGTAGTTGCCGGGGGAGCCGTACTCCTCGGCGGTCTCCAGGCAGCGCTGGTGGATGCCGCGCATGATGTCGTTCAGGCGGTTCTCGGTGTACTCGAACGTCCAGGAGTCCCGCGAGGCGTTCTGCTGCATCTCCAGCGCGCTCGTCGCGACGCCGCCCGCGTTGGCGGCCTTGCCCGGCCCGAACAGCACGCCCGCCTCGGCGAACACCTCGACGGCGTCGGGCGTCGCGGGCATGTTCGCGCCCTCCCCGACGGCCAGGCAGCCGTTCCCGGCGAGCGCGGCGGCGTCCGAGCCGTTCAGCTCGTTCTGCGTCGCGCAGGGCAGCGCGATGTCGCACGGCACGTTCCAGATCGAGCCGTCCGCCGCGACGCGGGCGTCGCCGCCGCGCGCCTCGGCGTAGTCCGCGACGCGGCCCCGGCGGACCTCCTTGACCTCCTTGAGCAGGTCGAGGTCGATGCCCTTGCCGTCCACGACGTAGCCGCTCGAATCCGAGCAGGCGACGACGGTGCCGCCGAGCTGGTGGACCTTCTCGATCGCGTACAGCGCGACGTTCCCGGAGCCCGACACGACCACGCGCTTGCCGTCGAAGGACTCGCCGCGCGTCCGCAGCATCTCGTCCACGAAGAAGACCGTCCCGTAGCCGGTCGCCTCCGTGCGGACCTGCGACCCGCCCCAGGTGAGGCCCTTGCCCGTCAGGATGCCGGACTCGTAGCGGTTCGTGATGCGCTTGTACTGGCCGAACAGGTAGCCGATCTCGCGGCCGCCGACGCCGATGTCGCCCGCCGGGACGTCGGTGTACTCCCCGATGTGGCGGTACAGCTCCGTCATGAACGACTGGCAGAACCGCATGATCTCCGCGTCCGAGCGGCCCTTGGGGTCGAAGTCCGAGCCGCCCTTGCCGCCGCCGATCGGCATGCCCGTCAGGGAGTTCTTGAAGATCTGCTCGAAGCCGAGGAACTTGACGATCCCCAGGTAGACGCTCGGGTGGAAGCGCAGGCCGCCCTTGAACGGACCGAGCGCGGAGTTGAACTCGACGCGCATGCCCCGGTTGATCTGGACGCGGCCCGCGTCGTCCAGCCACGGCACGCGGAAGATGATCTGCCGCTCGGGCTCGCAGAGCCGCTCGATGATCTGCGCGTCCGCGTACTCGGGGTGCTTGGCCACCACCGGCCCGAGGCTGCCCAGCACTTCGTGGACGGCCTGGTGGAACTCCAGCTCGCCGGGGTTGCGGCGCAGGACCTCGTCGTAGACGTCGTGCAGTTTCTCGTCAAGGACTGGCACCCTCGTATACCTCCAGGCTTCGGGGATCACCCGATCGCGAACGCGTCATCGCCCGCCGCCGCGCACGCGTGTGACCGGCGCGACGGGGGACGGCGCCAGGGTATTCCCCGCGCTCCCGGATGCGGAGACGGGGCACACCACCGAATCCACGCGCCCACCCGCCGCCCCGACCAGCACACACGACAAGGCCCCTCCAGCGGGTACGCGGGGAAGGGCCTTTTCGGGATCGGTCAGAGGGTCTTGATGCGGGCGAGGAGGGTGGCGGCTGTGGCCGGGCCGAGGACGAGGCAGCCAGCGTGGGGCGCTTTGCTGTCGCGGATGCCGACCTTGCCGTCCGCCGAGCTCATCTCCACGCAGTCGCCGTGGCTACCGCCGGAGTAGGAGGACTTGCGCCAGTTGCGCGGGGTCATGGTGTCTCCCGGTTTCTGGGGAGTCATCGCCGATGGTCTTGAGTCTGACATCCGGGGGGGTGATGTGGCGAGGCCCCTTTCCCGGGATTCGGGGAAGGGGCCTCGGTCGAGTGCGTCAGAGGGTTCTGACGTGGGCGAGGAGGGTGGCGGCCGTGGCGGGGGTGAGGGTGAGGTGGCCTGCGGTGGGGTTCTTGCTGTCGCGGATGCCGACCTTGCCGTCCGCCGAGCCCATCTCCACGCAGTTGCCGTGGCTGCTGCCCGAGTGGGAGGACTTACGCCAGTTGCGCGGGGTGAAGTCGGTCATTCGAAAGACTCCTGGATCGTCCGGAGAAGCTGGATGGTCAGGTCGGTGGGCAGCGCCACCGTCCGGATGGAATCGTAGGCCTCGCACAGCTTCCGGATGGTCGTGGCGTCGTTCGTCATCTCACCGGTGCCCGCCGTTCCCTCGCGCCAGGCGACGAGACGGCTGTCCTTGGCGTCCTCGATCACGGTGAAAGGACCGGCTTCCAAGCCGAGGTATCCCTTCGTGTGAAAGGGGATCACCTGGATGGTGATGTTGGGCTGCTCGGCGCGCTCGATGAGATGGGCGATCTGCTCCCGCTCGACGTTCGGGCCGCCCGGCATCCGGCGAAGGGCGACCTCGTCGATGAGCGTGGTCAGCCGGAGCGGATGCGGTTCCGTCCGGTCGAGGACGCCCTGCCGCCGCAGGCGCTCGGCGACGATGGACTCAATCGCCTCGGGCGTGATGCCTCCGGCCACGAGTGACCGGATGTAGGCCTCCGACTGGAGCAGTCCAGGCATGCCGCCCAGGGCGTACTCGCGCGCGGTGCGTCCTCGCGCTTCGTGTTCGGCCAGCGATCGTGCGGGCGGCGGGATCGTCTCGCGCTCGGCGACCTCCTGGTGCTCGCTGAAGTACGTCGTGCCGAACGCGAGGTCGAGGAGCTTGGCCGTCGCGCGGTCGGGGACCGCCTCGCCGTGCTCGAAGCGGCTGACCTGGGACTTGCTGCAAGCGATCTTCTCGCCGAGCTGTTCCAGGGTCCATTCCTTCTCATCCCGGTTCGTCCGGATGCGCCAGCCGTAGTGCTGGGGGAAGGACGCACTGGGGTCGAGCTGTTTGGGGGGCGTCACGGAATCTCCCACCTCTCACGCCGGGGAACGGTTCGATCTCAGAGCGTAGGCGTCTCCCGTCGATTCGGCCGTGGAAACCGAGAAGTGAGCGCAGATCATCTCAAGCACCGCGCGCCAGCCGCGCCAGCCAGACCACCGCCCACCCGCGCCGCCCACTCCCAGCCACCACCGAACCGAGCCCATGACCGAACCCCCGAGGCGTCGAGCCGTGGCGGCTCGCAAGAACAGCCCCGTCCCGTTCCCACCGTCGTAGAATCACCGACATAAGGCGACAGCTTCCGACCCACTTCCGGCATCAAACTGGTAACGGCCCCGCTCAGCCGCAGGTCGCGAAGTGTTCTCCCCGCGCAGGCGGGGGTGTGCCGCGGTGTGGGCCTGGGTCCTGGACCACCCTGACGTTCTCCCCGCGCAGGCGGGGGTGTGCCCAGGAGGCCAGGGCCACGGCCGACCTGGAGCTGGTTCTCCCCGCGCAGGCGGGGGTGTGCCGGCGCTCCGGGCGGGGGTCAGCCAGGAGGCGGCGTTCTCCCCGCGCAGGCGGGGGTGTGCCGATCCGACCCCACCCGCTCGGCGGGTCGAGGCGGTTCTCCCCGCGCAGGCGGGGGTGTGCCGGAGCGGTTCAAGGCGGCGACCCGCAACGGCGTGTTCTCCCCGCGCAGGCGGGGGTGTGTCGGACCGGGATCAGGCGCGCCTTGTCTACGACGGGTTTTCCCCGTGTGGGTGGGGGTGGTTCGGTCGGCGGTGGTTGCATGGCCGTTGGCGGGGGTGCGGGCGACCGGGTCAGGTGTAGCCGTTGGTGATGAGCGCGCGGGCCATCGTTGTGTAGGCGCGGTCGTCGGTGGGGGTTTGGGTGGCCAGGCCGTCGACGTAGCGGTTGAACATGCAGAATGCGGCGGCGATGAGGACCGTGTCGTGGATTTCGCGGTCGGTGGCGCCTGCGGCGCGGGCGGCGTCGATGGTCTCGGGCGTGACCGTGTGGCCGCTCTCGCGGACGGCTTCGGCTAGGCGCAGCAGGGCGCGCAGGCGCGGCGTGATCGGCGCGGTGTCCGGGTCGGCGCGGACGCGTGCGAGGACGTCCGCGCCGTCGTCCAGTTGCTCGATCGCGCACGCGCCGTGCGAGGACGCGCAGAAACGGCACTCGTTCAGCTCCGACACGTGCGCGGCGATCAGCTCGCGCTCGCCCAGGGACAGCGGGCCGGGGCCGCGAAGCAGCGCCTCGGCGAGGGCCCGCAGCGGGCCCGCGGTCTCCGGCGCGTAGGCGAGCAGCGACGGCAGTCCGGGCAGGTCGTTGCCGAGGTCGATGTGCGGCACGGGGCGCCTCCGAGGAAGAAGATCATCGGCACCCTAGCGGCATTGGTCAGGGTTTGCGGGCTACTCCGCCGAACGTCATGACCTCGTCGGGAAAGTCGGTTCCGTCCGGACCGGGTCGCCAGCGCGGGCACGTCACGACGCCCGGTTCCAGCAGGTCGAGGCCGTCGAAGAACGTTCCGATCTCGGCACGGCCGCGCGCCCGGATGGGGTGCGGGGTGCCGGACTCGTTCCAGACGTCCATCGCCGTCCGCGTCGCCTCGACGTCCAGGCAGGCGTGGGTCAGGACGAGGTAGCTGCCGGAGGGGAGCGCGTCCACGAGCGTGCGGACGATCCGGGCGGCCTCGGCGTCGTCGGTGATCAGGTGGACGATCGCCAGCAGCATCAGCGCGACCGGCCGGTCGAAGTCCAGCGTCCGGGCCGCCGCGCGCAGGACCGCCTCGGGCGAGCGCGCGTCGGCGTCCACGTAGCTCGTCGCGCCCTCGGGCGTGCTGGTCAGCAGCGCGCGGGCGTGGCTGAGGACGAGCGGGTCGTTGTCGACGTACACGATCCGCGCGTCGGGCGCCAGGCGCTGCGCCATCTCGTGGGTGTTGTCGGCGGTGGGCAGGCCGGTGCCGACGTCGAGGAACTGGCGGACGCCCGCGTCCTCGACGAGCAGCCGGACGGCGCGGCCGAGGAAGCGCCGGTCGGCGCGGGCGGCGGCGGCGATGCCGGGGACGTGCCGGGCGACCTCGTCGCCGGCGCGCCGGTCGGCGGCGTAGTGGTCCTTGCCGCCGAGCCAGTAGTTCCACACGCGGGCCGAGACGGGCCGGGTGAAGTCGGTTACCTCCGCACTCATGCGTCACATCATCACATACCGCACCAAACATCGCCTCGTCTCAAATAATGAGATCCTATTCTCAAATACTGGGCAGCGGGTCTAGGGTCGGAGACGTCCACCGGACCTCGGAGGAAGGGCCCCGACCATGAGCACGTACACCCACGGCCACCACGCGACCGTGCTGAGTTCCCACCAGTGGCGGACCGTCGAGAACTCCGCCGCGCACCTGCTGCCCCACCTGGTGCCGGGCGCGTCCGTGCTGGACGTCGGGTGCGGGCCCGGCACCATCACCGCGGGCATCGCCGAACGCGTCGCGCCCGGCCGCGTCGTCGGCGTGGACGCGGCCGAGGCCGTGCTGGACGAGGCCGCGCGCGCCGCCCGCGAACGGGGCGCGACGAACGTCGAGTTCGCCGTCGCGGACGTCCACGCGCTGGAGTACGCCGACGACTCCTTCGACGTCGTCCACGCACACCAGGTGCTGCAGCACGTCCCCGACCCGGTCGGGGCGCTGCGCGAGATGCGGCGGGTGTGCCGGCCCGGCGGCGTCGTCGCCGTCCGCGAGGCCGACTTCGGCGGCATGATCTGGTACCCGAACCCGCCCGGCATGGACGACTGGCTGCGCGTCTACTACCCGGTCGCGCGCGGCAACGGCGGCGAGCCGGACGCGGGCCGCCGCCTGGTCGCGTGGGCGCGCGCCGCCGGGTTCGCCGACGTCGCCGCGTCCTCGTCGTCGTGGTGCTACGCGACGCCGGAGGAGCGCGAGTGGTGGAGCGAGTCGTGGGGCGGGCGGATGGTGCGGTCCCACGTCGCGGAGACGGCGGTGGCCGGGGGCCACGCCACGCGCGAGGAACTGGCGGCGATCTACGCGGGGTGGAAGGAGTGGGCGGCCGACGACGCGGGCTGGTTCTCGGTGACCCACGGCGAGATCATCTGCGTGGCGTGAACCGCCCGGCCGAGACGGCGGTTCACCCCACGCGAGTCGCGGGCGCGGGGTTAGAAGGGGTCGGTCAGTTCGCCCAGCTT
The DNA here is from genome assembly GCF_000381885.1 of Actinomadura atramentaria DSM 43919. Classification (GTDB taxonomy): domain Bacteria; phylum Actinomycetota; class Actinomycetes; order Streptosporangiales; family Streptosporangiaceae; genus Spirillospora; species Spirillospora atramentaria. The sequence goes on from NZ_KB907209.1 coordinate 510,922, forward strand.
GTCGGTGAGTTCCAGGTTGGCGCTGTAGTCGACCGGGACCGTCACCACCGAGACGCCGTCGTCCGACAGCGCCTTGCGCAGGGTCGGGAGCAGCTCGTCGGCGGACGTCACGCGGTAGCCGCGCGCGCCGAAGCTCTCCGCGTAGGCGACGAAGTCGGGGTTGCCGAACGTGATGTTCGAACTGCGGCCGAGTTCGAGGTCCATCTTCCAGCCGATGAGCCCGTACGCGCCGTCCTCCCAGATCAGCACCGTGATCGGGATGTTCTCGCGGACGGCGGTCTCCAGTTCCTGGGAGTTCATCAGGAACGCGCCGTCGCCCGTCGCGGCGAGGACGCGCCGGTCCGGGCGGGCGAGCTTGGCGGCGACCGCGCCCGGCACGGAGAACCCCATCGACGACAGCCCGTTGGACACCAGCAGCGTGTTCGGCTCGTACGTCGGGTACATCCGCGCCATCCACATCTTCACCGCGCCCGTGTCGGCGAGGACGATGTCGTGGCGGCCCATCGCCGCGCGGATGTCGGAGACGACGCGGCGCGGCGACAGCGGGAAGCCGTTCTCTTCGCGGCCCTGCTCCAGCTCGGCGCGGAGCATCCTGCGGATCTTCTCGCCCGCGCCCGCGCCGTCGAAGCGGCGGTGGACGGCGTCCGCGAGCTGCCGCAGCGTCCGGGAGATGTCGCCCTGGACGCCGACCGACACCGGGTAGTGGTCGTCCACCTCGGCGGGGCCGGAGTGGATGTGCAGGATCTTCTTGTCCGCGTTCGGGTTGATCTTGACGGGGTCGAACTCCTGCAGCTCGTACCCCACGGTGATGAGGACGTCCGCGAGGTCGAAGCCGAAGTTCGCGTAGTCGTGCCGCATGAACCCGACCGCGCCCAGCGCGAGCCGGTGGTCGTCAGGGAACACGCCCTTGCCGTTGAACGTCGTCGCGACCGGCACGCCCAGCCGCTCGGCGAACTGCACCAGCGCCTCGCCCGCGTGCGCGCGCGTCGCGCCGTGCCCCGCGAGGACGATCGGCCGCTGCGCCATCGCGATGACGTCGGCGGCGCGGGCGATCTGCGCGGGCGACGGCTCCTGCGGCCGGACGACGTCCACCTTCAGCGGCGCCAGCGTCGCCGGGACCGGCGCGGACTCCACGTCCTCGGGGATCGCCAGGTACACCGCGCCGGGCCGCTCGGTCTGCGCGACCTTGAACGCCTTGCGCACCATCTCCGGCAGCGCCTCGGCGGTCGGCGCCAGCTCCGACCACTTGGTGATCGGCCGGAACAGCGACACCAGGTCGACGATCTGGTGCGACTCCTTGTAGATGCGGTCCAGCCCGACCTGCGCGGAGATCGCCACGACCGGCGTGCTGTTGGTCTGCGCGTCCGCGACGCCGAGCTGCAGGTTGATCGCGCCCGGCCCGAGCGTCGCCGACGCCACCCCGGCGCGGCCCGTCAGCCGCCCGTAGATCTCCGCCATGAACGCCGCGCCCTGCTCGTGGCGGACGAGGACGTAGCGGATCGAGGACTCGCGGAGCGCATCGACGAAGTGGATGTTCTCCTCGCCGGGGATGCCGAAGACGTACTCGACGCCCTCGGCCTCCAGGATGCGGACGAGCAGCCGTGCGGCGTCGGCCTGCGTGGACATCGTGTGTCCCTCTTCCAGTCGCGGTGGTCCGCCGGTCGCGGACACTCCGTTCAGCGTCGCCTCCCATTCGATCATTCCGCCGCGCGGCTGTGGCACCGCCCACCCCGCGACCGGCTCAGCCCCGGACGAGGTCGCGCAGCGCGCGCAGCGTCGGCTCGTCGCGGACGCCCGCGAACAGCAGCGTCGTGACGGGGCTGTCGCGCCACAGCGCCAGCCGCTCGGAGATCCGCCCGAGCGGGCCGAGCAGCGAGATCGCGTCGGCCAGCTCGTCGGGGACGGCCTTGACGGCCTCGGCGCGGCGGCCGTCCAGGAACAGCTCCTGCACCCGTTCGGCCTCCTCGGCGTAGCCGAGCCGGCCGATGAGGTCGAGGTGGAAGTTGCGGTCCTTCGCGCCCATCCCGCCGATGTAGAAGGCGAGCGGGATCTTGGCGATCTCCAGCGCGCCCGCGAGGTCGTCGGTGACGATCGTGGTGACGGTCGCGGCGATGTCGAAGCCGTCCGGCCGGTGCGCGAGGGAGTCCCCGAACAGCGCGTCGATCCGCCGCGGGTCCACGAACAGCGGCAGCCAGCCCTGCGCGATCTCGGCGGCGAGCGCGATGTTCTTCGGGCCCTCCGCGCCGAGGTAGACGGGGATCTCGGGCCGCAGCGGGTGGACGATCGACTTCAGCGGCTTGCCGAGGCCCGTCCCGCCGGGCAGCGGCAGCGGGTAGTGCGGCCCGGCGCTGGTGACGGGCTCCTCGCGCCGCCAGACCCGGCGCACGATGTCGACGTACTCGCGCGTGCGGGCGAGCGGCTTCGGGAACGGCACGCCGTACCAGCCCTCGACGACCTGCGGCCCGGACGCGCCGAGCCCGAGCAGCATCCGCCCGCCCGACAGCGCGTCCAGGGTGAGGGCGTGCATCGCGGTGGCGGCCGGGGTGCGCGCGGAGATCTGCGCGACGGCGGTGCCGAGCTTGATGCGGCTGGTGCGCGCGGCGTACCAGGTCAGCGGGGTGAAGGCGTCCGAGCCGTACGCCTCGGCGGTGAACACCGCGTCGTAGCCGAGGCGTTCGGCGGCGAGCACGGTGTCGGTCTGGTCGTCGGCGTCGCGCTGCCAGTAGCCGACGTTGACGCCGATCCTGAGGTCCTCGGTCACGGGCGGTCCTTCCGGTTCGCGGGTCGCCCGTGCATGGTAGAACGCGTTCTAGTTTCGGTGGAAGGCCGGGCCGGGGCGGCCCGCCGGGCGGAGCACCGTCCGGCGGGCCGCGCGCTCGTGCCCGGTCAGGACGCGCGGACCGCGTCGAGCAGGGCGTTCCAGCCGGTCCGGGACACGACCAGCAGGGGGCCGCCGGGGTCCTTGGAGTCCCGGACGGCGCGCCGGGCGCCGGCCAGGTCCGCCACCTGGACGCACTGGTCCCCGCTGCCGCTGTGCGAGGACGTGCGCCACGCGGCGTCGGCGAGTTCGCGCTGGAGATGGTTCACGTGCTGCTCCTTGTCGCCTCGGTGATGAGGTGCGCGGACTCCTCGGGGCTCAGGGACGCCTCCTCGATCAGACGGAAACGTTCCCTGTGCTTTGCTATTTCCGCACTGCTTTCGATGTAAACGTCGCCCATCGTCCCTTCGACGTAGGCGATATCGGGGTCTGCGGGGTCTGGATACGAAAGAATGGTGAAACGTCCGTCAAGTCCGGCATGTTCCTTACGGGCGAAAGGGAGGATCTGTACCGTCACCAGCGGCCGCCGCCCCGCGACCAGCAGCGCCTCGAACTGCGCCCGCATCACCGCCGGACTGCCGATCGGGCGGCGCAGCACCGCCTCGTCCACGATCATGTGCAGGCGCGGCGCGTCCGGGCGGTCCAGCAGGCCCTGGCGGATGCGGCGGGCATCGATGCGGCGCTCGATCTGGTCGCGGTGGGGGAGCAGGCGGCCCGCGGTGATGACGGCGCGCGCGTAGTCCTCGGTCTGCAGGAGGCCGTGGATGAGCTGCGGGTCCCAGGTCCGGATGTCGGACGCGTCGTCCTCAAGCGCCACGTAGCTGCCCGCGAACACGTCCGCGTAGGCCGTCCACCAGCCGCGCTGCCCGGCCTCGCGGGCCAGCGTCAGCAGCGCGTCGCGGTCGGGGCTCGGGACGCCGTACAGGTCGAGCAGCGCGGCGACGTCGTCGGGTTTCGGACGCGTCTGCCCGGTCTCCAGCCGGGAGACCGTGGCGCGCGACCAGGCGAGGCGGTCCGCGACGTCCTGCAGCGTGAGCCGCTGCTCCTCCCGCAGTTTGCGGAGTTCCCGGGCCAGCCGGCGGCCGCGCACAGTAGGCCGGTAGTTCATGGTCGTCGAGTCTTTACGGCGGGGGCCGCGCGCACAACGCGATTGCCGGAATCCACGGCGATCCGCGCGCCCCGGCGAACTCGGCGGACCAATGTGGCGAAGGCAGTTGCGCCGGTGAGATTCTCACGAGACGCTGTCGCGTGACGGCTCGGGAACGCAATGTTACGAGTTGCCGGAAACCGACTCCGGCGTTCCGAGCGGGAGGACGGCCCCCGTGAAAGTCACAGCCCAGACCACCGAAACGAGCGGTGAACCCGGTGCTTCCGCCGCGGCCGAGCCGCCCCCGCCCCCCGACTGGGCGTGGACGCTGCCGGACGGCCCCGAGTGCGCCCGGCACGCGCGCGCCGCGCTCGACGGCGTCCTGGCCGCGCTCGGCCTGTCGGCCGGGGAGCGCGGCGACGCCCGGCTGATGGTCAGCGAGCTGGCCACCAACGCCCACCAGCACGCGACCGCGCCCGGCCCGCACGAGCTGTGGCTGACGCGCGGCCCCGCCGGGGAGCTGCGCTGCGCGGTGTTCGACCGCGACACCGCCGCCCGGCTGCCCGGCTACTCGTGGACGTCGGGCGACTGCGGGCGCGGGCTCAGCATCGTCCGCGAGCTGTCGGACGGCCGGTGGGGCGTGGCGTCCGCCGTCGCGCGCCTCGGCGAGCCCGGTCCGGGCAAGGCGGTGTGGTTCGTGATCCCTCGGGACTGAACCCCCCTTCTCGGGTGTAAGCCTGTTGAACTGCCCTGACGCCCTCCTACCGGTTCCTTCCGGACGCGGGTGTGCGATCCTTGCCTGCGACGGACGCGGAGGAACCCGGTGGAAATCCGGGGCTGTCCCGCAACTGTGACCGGGGAGCCTCCCTCGACGAAGCCACGGCGGAAACGCCGGAAGGCCGGGGGCGGCGGCGAGCCGGGAGCCAGGAGACTCCGGCCGTCGGCAGGCCGCCAACGGGCGTGGACACCCGAGGGAAGGACATCGAGGCATGGCCTCATCCAGCGACGCGCGCTATCCGTTCTCCGCGGTCGTCGGCATGGACGACCTCAAACTGGCGCTGCTGGTCAACGCCGTGTCGCCGCGTGTCGGCGGCGTGCTGGTGCGGGGTGAGAAGGGCACCGCCAAGTCGACGATCGTGCGGGCGCTCGCCGCGCTGCTGCCGCCGGTGCCGGTCGTCGCGGGCTGCCGGTTCTCCTGCGATCCCGCCGCGCCCGACCCGCGCTGCCCGGACGGGCCGCACGGCGCCGCCGCCGAGGCGCGCGCGGCGCGGCTGGTGGAACTGCCCGTCGGCGCGTCCGAGGACCGGCTGACCGGCTCGCTCGACCTGGAGCGCGCGCTCACCGAGGGCGTCACCGCGTTCGAGCCCGGCCTGCTCGCCGCCGCGCACCGGGGCGTGCTGTACGTGGACGAGGTCAACCTGCTGCACGACCACCTGGTCGACCTGCTGCTGGACGCGGCCGCGATGGGCGAGTCCCACGTCGAGCGCGAGGGCGTGTCGGTGCGGCACGCGGCCCGGTTCCTGCTCGTCGGGACGATGAACCCCGAGGAGGGCGAGCTGCGGCCGCAGCTCCTGGACCGGTTCGGGCTGACCGTCGAGGTCGCCGCGACCCGCGATCCCGCCGAGCGCGCCGAGGTCGTGCGGCGGCGGCTGCGGTTCGAGGACGACCCGGCCGGGTTCGAGGCGGGCTACGCGGGCGCCGAACGGGAGCTGGCCGCGCGCATCGCCGCCGCCCGCGACCGGCTGCCGGGCGTTGCGCTGACCGACGCGGCGCTGCGGCGGATCACCGCCGTCTGCGCCGCGTTCGAGGTGGACGGGCTGCGGGCCGACCTCGTCACCGCGCGCGCCGCGCTCGCGCTGGCCGCCTGGCACGGGCGGGACGCGGTCACCGCCGACGACGTGCGGACCGCCGCGCGGCTCGCGCTGCCGCACCGGCGGCGGCGCGACCCGTTCGACGCGCCGGGGCTGGACCGGGACCGGCTCGACGAGATCTTGGACGAGCACGCGGACGAGCCGGAGCCGCCGGACGACGGGCCGGGCGGGCCGGACGGCGGCGGGCCGGGCGGGGACGCGCCGGACGACTCGGCGCCGGGCGACTCCGCGTCGGGCTCCGTCCCGCCGCCCGCGTCCGGCGACGCGGCCGAGACCGGCGACGGCGAGAGCGCGGGCGAGAACTCCGACGCCGAACCCGTTCCCGAGACGGGCGTCGGCGCGGGCGAGGACCCGGACGCCGAGCGCGTGGACGCGCGCGGCGGCGCGGATTCAAGCGCGGGTTCAAACACGGGCGGCGACGCCGAGCCCGCCCCCGCCGGGGCCCGCTTCACCCCGCGCCTGTTCACCGTCCCCGGCCTCGGCGCGGGCGCGCCCGGCCGCCGCTCCCGGTCCCGCAGCCCGCACGGCCGCGTGTCCGGCGCGCGGCCCGTCCCCGGCGACGGGCGGCTGCGCGACGTCCACCTGCCCGCGACGCTGCGCGCCGCCGCGCCGCACCAGCGGTCCCGGGGCCGCACCGGCGCGGGCCTGGCCGTGCGGCGCGGCGACCTGCGCGCGGCCGTCCGCGACGGGCGCGAGGGCAACCTGGTGCTGTTCGTCGTGGACGCCAGCGGCTCGATGGCCGCGCGCCGCCGCATGACCGCCGTGAAGGGCGCGGTGCTCAGCCTGCTGCTGGACGCGTACCAGCGCCGCGACAAGGTCGGGCTCGTCACCTTCCGCCGTGCCGACGCCGAGCTGGTCCTGCCGCCGACGTCGTCGGTCGAGGCGGGCGCGCGGCGGCTGGAGCGGCTGCCGACCGGCGGCCGGACGCCGCTGAGCGCGGGGCTGCTGCGCGCGGCCCGCGTCCTCGCCGCCGAGCGGCTGCGCGACCCGGCGCGGCGGCCGCTGCTCGTCGTCGTCACCGACGGCCGCGCCACGCACGGCCCCGACCCGGCCCCGGCGGCTGCCGCGCTGGCGGGCGTGCTCGCGGACGGCGCGGCGGTCGTCGTGGACTGCGAGTCCGGGCCGGTGCGGCTCGGGCTGGCGGCGGCGCTCGGCGCGCGGCTGGGCGCGGAGACCGTCCGGCTGGACGACCTGGCCGCCGGGTCGCTCGCGGGCGTCGTCCGCGACCGCCGCGCCGCCTGACACCCCCCCGACATTAGGAGAACGACCATGCCGCAGGGCAAGCCGGAGAACGTCCCCGACGACGGGCTGACCACGCGGGCGCGCCGCAACCGGCCGCTGGTGATCGTCCACACCGGTCCCGGGAAGGGCAAGTCCACGGCCGCGTTCGGGCTGGCGCTGCGGGCGTGGAACCAGGGCTGGCCGGTCGGGGTTTTCCAGTTCGTCAAGTCCGCCAAGTGGCGGATCGGCGAGGAGGCCGCGCTGCGCGCCCTCGGCGAGGCGGCCGCGGGCGGCACCGTGACCTGGCACAAGATGGGCGAGGGCTGGTCGTGGATTCGCAAGCCCGGCAGTGAAGAAGACCACGCCGCCGACGCCCGCGAGGGCTGGGAGCAGATCAAGCGGGACCTGGCCGCCGAGACGTACCGGCTGTACGTCCTGGACGAGTTCACCTATCCCATGAAGTGGGGCTGGATCGACGTGGACGAGGTCGTCGCGGTGCTGCGCGACCGGCCCGGCGACCAGCACGTCGTCATCACCGGCCGGGACGCCGACCCGCGGCTGCTGGACTTCGCCGACCTCGTCACCGAGATGGCCAAGGTCAAGCACCCGATGGACCGGGGGCAGAAGGGGCAGAAAGGCATCGAGTGGTAGCCCGCCTCGTCGTCGCGGCCCCGTCCTCCGGCAGCGGCAAGACGACCGTCGCGACCGGGCTGATGGCCGCGTTCGCCGCGCGCGGCCTGCGCGTCTCCCCGCACAAGGTCGGCCCCGACTACATCGACCCCGGCTACCACGCGCTCGCCGCCGGGCGGCCCGGCCGCAACCTGGACGCCTGGCTGTGCGGGGAGGACGCGCTGGCCCCGCTGCTCCTGCACGGCGCGGCCGGGGCGGACGTCGCGGTGATCGAGGGCGTGATGGGCCTGTACGACGGGGCTTCGAGCGTCATGCCGGGCGGGTCCGGCGGGGACTCCGGGGGCGACTTCGCCTCGACGGCGCACGTCGCGCGGCTGCTGTCCGCGCCCGTCGTGCTCGTCGTGGACGCGTCGGCGGCGGCCGGACGGTCGGTGGCGGCGCTCGTCCACGGGTTCGCGACGTTCGGGCGCGTCCGCATCGGCGGGGTGATCCTGAACCGGGTCGGCTCGGACGCGCACGAGGCGATGTGCCGCGAGGCCGTCGCGGGGCTGGGTCTTCCGGTGCTGGGCGCGCTGCGCCGCCGCGACGACGTGGCCGCGCCGTCGCGGCACCTCGGGCTCGTCCCGGCGGCCGAACGCGGCGCGGACGCCGTCGCCGCCGTGCGCCGCCTGGGCGACCTGGTCGCCGCGACCTGCGACCTCGACGCCCTGCTCGCCCTCGCCCGCACCGCCCCACCCCTCACCGCACAACCCTGGACCCCGCAAACCGCCCTCACCATGAGCGCACCGGACACGGCACGCCCGACTGCTGCGCCCTACGGCGACGGACCCGGCCCGGCCGCGCGCGGGGCGGGGGCGCGCGGTCGGGGGTGGGAGCCGGTGGTGGCGGTGGCCGGGGGGCCTGCCTTCACGTTCGGGTACGCCGAGAACGAGGAGTTGCTGGCGGCGGCGGGGGCCCGGGTCGTGCGGTTCGATCCGCTGCGGGACGAAGAGCTGCCGGCGGGCACCGCCGCGCTCGTCATCGGCGGCGGGTTCCCCGAGGTCCACGCCGCCGGGCTGTCGGCGAACGCGCCGCTGCGCGCGAGCGTGGCCGCGCTCGCGGCGTCCGGCGCGCCCGTCTACGCCGAGTGCGCCGGGCTGCTGTACCTCGCCCGCGAACTCGACGGCGCCCCGATGTGCGGGGTTCTGCCCGATGTCTCCGCGTCGATGGCGCCGCGTCTCACACTGGGCTACCGTGCCGCCGTGGCGGTCGCCGACTCGGCGGTCGCCCGGACCGGCGAACGGGTGCGCGGCCACGAGTTCCACCGCACTCGGGCCACGCCCGGCCACGGACCCGCCGCGGCCTGGCAGTGGTCCCCGACGGGGCCGGAGGGGTTCGTGCGCGGCGCGTGCGTCGCGTCCTACCTGCACCTGCACTGGGCCGCGACGCCCTGGTTCGCGAGACGCCTGGTGGAGGAGTGCGCATGACCGAACGGTTCGACCCGCCCGTGACCCTGCGCGGCGAACGGGTGCTGCTGCGGCCGTTCGGCCTCGACGACGCCGAGGACTACATCGCCGTCCTGCGCGCCGGGGAGGACTGGCTCCCGCCGAACTTCCCCCGCGACCTGGACGCCGACAAGCTCGCCTGGTGGTTCGAGACCGGCGTCCACCAGCCGCAGCGGCTCGGCCTCGGCGTCCACCTGGCCGTCCTGGACGCGGCGAGCGGCGCGCTGGCCGGGACGATCGGGCTGTTCCGCGTCGACTGGGCCCAGCTCACCTGCGAGGTCGGGTACGGCCTGCGGCCCAGGTGGCGGGGGCGCGGGTACGCGACCGAGGCGCTGAAGCTCGTCGTCCGGTGGGCGCTGCACGAGCGCGGCCTGTACCGGGTGGAGCTGCGCGCGCTCACGTCCAACCACGCCTCGATCCGCGTCGCCGAGAACGCGGGGTTCCTGCGGGAGGGCCGGGCGCGCGGCGCGGAGCGCACCCCCGACGGCGCGCACCACGACCAGGTGGTGTTCGGGCTGATCGCGAACGACCTCGCGCGGGACCTGCCCGGCGCGCCTGAGGGCGCGGTGGCCCCGCCCGCACCAAGCTCGACGGCATGACCGCATCCACCGCCGCGCCCGGCGCGGCCGCCGCCGACCAGCCGTTCGTCCTGTGCGTGGGGGAGGGCGCGGGGGACGCCGCCCGCGCGATGCTCCCGCGCCTGTCCGCCGCGCGGTTCGCCGACGTCGGCGCGGCCGCGCTCGCCGCCGCCGTCCGGGACGCGGCGGCGGGGGCGGCGCAGGTCGTCGTGATCGGCGGGTTCGCCGAGCTGGCCGACGCCGCCGGACCGGCGGGCGGTTCGCGCGCGGCGGTCCTGGCGGACGTCGCCGCCGCGATGGACGCGCCCGTCCCCGGCCCCGGCGAGGACGCGCGGGCGCTGTGGGCCGCCGCCGGGGTCCTCGGCGTGTGCGGCCGGGAGCTGTGCCGCCGCGTCGTCGACCGCCTCGACGCCGCCGTCGCCGTGCAGGTCGTGCTGGTCGACGCCGCCGGACGCATGACCGGCATGGTCGGGCGGTCGGCCCCGGCCGGATGAGCGCCCCGCAGGGCTCGCCGGCCGTGCTCGCCGCGCGGGCGTTCGCGCGGGCCGGGCTGAGCGACGCCGACGCCCTGGTCGTGTCGGCGCGCGACGGCGGGCTGCGCCGCGCCGCGAACGCGTGCCGCGCGCACCGCAAGGTCGCCGTGCTCACCGGCCCGGCGGCGGGGCCCGCCGAGCTGGCCCGGGAACTGTTCCCGGTGACGCCCCGCACGTTCGTCGTCTGCGAGGACCTGGACGGCCCCGCCGAGCGGATCGAGCGCGTCCGGCCCGCCGAGGCCACGACGCGGCCGTGGCGCGACCCGCAGCTCGTGCTCGTCTTGGACCCGTTCGGGCGGTTCGACGAGCCGTCGTGGCTCGCCGGGACGCCGCCCGGCCCGGCGGGCTGGGCGCTGCCCGCCGCCGCGTTCGCCCGGCCCGCCGCCCCGGCGGCGGTCCGCGCGCTGGTCCTGGCCCGGGTCGGGCCGCGCGTCGGGGACCTGGTGTGGGACGCGGGGGACGCGGCCGGGCCCGTCGCCGTCGAGTGCGCCCGGCTCGGCGCGGCGGCCGTCGCCGTCGCCGCCGACCGGGCCGCCCGCGCGGCGATCCGCGCCGACGTCGCCGCGCACCGGGTGAAGGCCGCCGTCGCGCGCGGCTCGTCGCCCGCCGTGCTGGCGCACCTGCCCGAGCCGGACGCGGTCGTCGTCACCGGGGACGCCGGTCTCGCCGCCCGGTGCGCGGCGCGGGCGCTGCGCACGGCCGTCGCCGTTCACGCGGCCCCCGAGCCCGCTGAGGCGGCGGCGGACGCGTTCCGCGCGGCGGGCTTCGCCGTCGAGACGATCTCCCTCACGACCGGAACCGAGGCGGACGGGCCTCGGCGCGCGCCCGAGCACGCGTACGTCGTCTGCGGCGACCGCGAGCCCGGCCGGGGCGTCCCGCAGCGCCCGGCCGCGCCCCCCGCCCGCCGCGTCGAGACCCTGGCGGAACCGTGGTGAGGGCGCCGTGGTGAAGGCGCCGTGGTGAGGGCCCCGTGGTGAGGGCCCCGTGGTGAAGGTGCCGTGGTGAGGCGGCTCGTCGTCGGCGTCGGATTGTCGTCCGCCGCGACGCCCGCCGAACTCGCCGCGCTCGTCGACCACGTCCTGGCCGTCGCCGGGGCCGACCGCCGCGACGTCGCCCGGCTCGCGACCCTCGCCGCCCGCGCGGACGCGCCGCCGGTCACCGCGCTCGCGCGGGCGCTCGGCGTGCCCGTGGACGGCCACGCCGCCGCCGACCTCGCGGCCGTCGCAGTCCCGAACCCGTCCGAGACCGTCCGCGCGCGGACCGGCACACCCTCGGTGGCGGAGGCCGCCGCCCTGCGGTCCGCCCATACCCTGGGACGCGCGGTACTGCTCGTCGGCCGGACCGCGGCCGCCCGCGCCACCGCCGCGCTCGCGGGCCCGCCCCGGCCCGAGCCGTCCACGAACTGAAAGGCAGGGACCGGTGACCGTCCGCCAGCCCCACCCGATCGAGGTCCGGTCGTACGAGATCCTGCGGTCCCGCGTCGACCTCTCCCCGATGCCCCCGCTGTGGCGGGCGGTGACCGAGCGGATCATCCACGTCAGCGCCGACCTGGAGTACGCCGTCGATGTCGTCACCCGCGAGGACGACCTGCGCCGCGGCCTGGCCGCGCTGCGCGCGGGCGCGCCGATCGTCGCGGACGAGGGCATGGTCGTCGCCGGGATCACCGCCCGCCGCGCGGTGTGCGCGCTGGCCGACCCCGACACCGGGCGGCTCGCCCGCGCCGCCGGGATCTCCCGCGAGGCCGCCGCCGTCCGCAACGCCTACGCCGAGGTCGGGCCGGGCGCGCTGTGGGTCGTCGGGTCCGCGCCCGCCGCGCTGCGGGAGATCATCGCGCGGGACGTGCGGCCCGCGCTGGTCGTGGGGCTGCCGGTCGGGTTCGTGGACGCGGCCGCCGCCAAGGAGGCGCTGCGCGCCAGCGGGCTGCCGCAGGTCAGCAACGTCTCGGAGAAGGGCGGCTCCGCCGTCGCCGCCGCGGCCGTCAACGCGCTGCTCTACTCGACGGAGGCCACCCCGTGACCGCCCCCGGGATCGACCTGCGCCACCACGGCGACGCCGAGGTGGGCGGCGGGCTCGTCGACTTCGCCGTCAACGTCCGCACCGGGACGCCGCCGGAGTGGCTCGCCGAGCGGGTCCGCGCGTCCGTCGCGGACCTGGCCGCCTACCCCGACGCGACCGCCGCGACCGCCGCCGTCGCCGCCCGGCACGGCCGCGCGCCCGCCGAGGTGCTGCCGACCGCCGGGGCCGCCGAGGCGTTCGTGCTGCTCGCGCGGGTGCTCGCGCCGCGCCGCGCCGTCGTCGTCCACCCCCAGTTCACCGAGCCGGAGGCCGCGCTGCGCGCCGCCGGGCACGCCGTGGACCGGGTCGTCCTCGGCGGGGACTTCGCGCTGGACCCCGCCGCCGTCCCCGAGGACGCCGACCTCGTCATGATCGGCAACCCGACGAACCCCACGTCGGTGCTGCACCCGGCCGCCGCCGTCGCGGCGCTGGCCCGGCCCGGCCGCCTCGTCGTGGTGGACGAGGCGTTCATGGACTGCGTCCCCGGCGAGCCCGAGAGCCTGGCCGGCGCGCTCCCGCCCGGCGTCGCGGTGATCCGCAGCCTCACCAAGACGTGGGGCCTGGCCGGGCTCCGCGCCGGATACGTCCTGGCCGCGCCCGCGCTGGTCGCCCGGCTCGCCGACGCGCAGCCGCTGTGGGCCGTGTCCACGCCCGCGCTCGCCGCGATGGAGGCGTGCTGCGCGCCGGCGGCCGTCGCGGAGGCGGACGCGTGGGCCGCCGCGATGGGCCGCGAACGCGACCGGCTGGCCGCCGAGCTGACCGGGCGCGGCATCCACGTCGTCCCCGGCGCGCGCGCCTCGTTCCTGTGCGTCCGGGTGCCCGACGCCCTCGGCATCCGCGCGCTGCTGCGCCAGCGCGGCTACGCCGTCCGGCGCGGCGACACCTTCCCCGGCCTCGGCCCCGACTGGCTGCGCATCGCCGTCCGCGACCGCGCCGCCCACGACGGCCTGCTGAAGGTCCTCGCGGACCTCGGCGTCTGACCCCCGCAGAGCAAGGAGCCCCCGATGCCCGCCGACCCGCTCCAGGAGACCCTGGCCGCGATCACGCCGCCCGACGACGCCGCGATCCGCGACGCCCGCGACCTGCAGAACCGGCTCACCAAGCCGCCCGGCTCCCTCGGCGTCCTGGAGGACGTGTCCGTCCGGCTCGCCGGGCTCGCCGGGCAGTGCCCGCCCCCGCCGCCCGAGCCCGCCGCCGTCGCCGTCTTCGCCGCCGACCACGGCGTCCACGCGCGCGGCGTCTCGCCGTGGCCGCAGGAGGTCACCGCGCAGATGGTCGCCAACTTCCTGGCCGGGGGCGCGGTCGTCAACGCGTTCGCCGGGCAGGTCGGGGCCTCGGTCACCGTCGTGGACGTCGGCGTCGCCGCCGACCTGCCCGCCGCGCCCGGCCTGCTGGACCGCAAGATCGCGCGCGGCACCGCCGACCTGGCCGCCGGGCCCGCGATGACGCCCGAGCAGGTCCGCCGGGCCGTCGCGACGGGCGTCGAGGTCGCCCGCGCGCTCGTCGCGGACGGCGCGCGCTGCCTGGTCACCGGGGACATGGGCATCGCCAACACCACCGCGTCCGCCGCGCTGATCGCCGCGTTCACCGGGCGGCCCGCCGCCGACGTCACCGGCCTCGGCACCGGCATCGACGCCGACACCCACGCCCGCAAGGTCGCGATCGTCGCGGGCGCGCTGGAGCGGCTGCCCGCCGGAGCCGACCCGCTGACGGTGCTGGCCGAGGTCGGCGGGCTGGAGCACGCCGCGCTCGCCGGGTACATCCTGGGCGGCGCGGCGCTGCGCGTGCCCGTCCTGCTGGACGGGGTGATCGCCGGGGCCGCCGCGCTCGCCGCCGCCGCGCTCGCCCCCGACGCCGTCGCCGCCTGCGTGGCCGGGCACCGCTCCGCCGAGCCCGGCCACGCCGCCGCGCTGGCGCATCTGGGCGTCCGGCCGCTGGTGGACCTGGAGCTGCGGCTCGGCGAGGGCACCGGCGCGCTGCTGGCGCTGCCGCTCGTGCAGGCGGCCGTCCGGGTCCTGCACGAGGTCGCCACGTTCGACGCGGCGGGCGTCGCCGACAAGCGGGAGGAGTCGTAACGACCTGGTCACGGTATGGGCCGGTGCCGCACATCGGCGGCTCCGGCGCTCTCCATCGACCCGCCGTTCCGAGTACCTTTATGCGCAAAGAACCATGTCCGTCACGCTCGTCCGAGAACGACCGTCCAGACTGATCGAGAGACCCACGCCGTGCCCCCGTACCTGCTCGGACTCCGGCTCGCCGGACGACGCGTCCTCGTCGTCGGCGGCGGTCGCGTCGCCCAGCGCCGCGTGCCCGCCCTGCTGGCCGCCGGAGCCGACGTGGTCCTGGTGTCGCCCGAGATCACGCCGTCCCTGGAGGACCTGGTCGCGGCGGGCCGCCTCACCTGGCACCGCCGGACGTACGAGCGCGGCGACTGCGCCGGGGCGTGGCTCGTGCAGGCCGTCACCGACGACGGCAAGGTCAACGCCGCCGTCGTGGCCGAGGCCGAGACCGCGCGGATCTGGTCGGTCCGCGCCGACGACGCCGACGCCTCGCCCGGCTGGACGCCCGCCAGCGGCCAGGTCGGCGAGACCACCGTCGGCGTGCTGTCCGGCGGCGACCCGCGCCGCGCGGCCGGGCTCCGCGACGCCATCGTGGACGGCGTCCGCGACGGCGGCCTGGCGTCCCGGCACTCGCGGCGCAAGCCCGTGGGCGTCGCGCTCGTCGGCGGCGGGCCCGGCGACCCCGGGCTGATCACCGTCCGGGGGCGGCAGCTCCTGGCGATGGCCGACGTCGTCGTGACCGACCGGCTCGCGCCCCGCGAGCTGCTGGACGAGCTGGCCCCGGACGTCGAGGTGATCGACGCCGCCAAGATCCCCTACGGGCGCACCGTCCCGCAGGAGAGCATCAACGACTACCTCGTGGAGCACGCCAAGCAGGGCAGGTTCGTCGTGCGGCTCAAGGGCGGCGACCCGTTCGTCTTCGGACGCGGCGGCGAGGAGGCCCTGCACTGCGCCCGGCACGGCGTCCCGGTGACGGTCGTCCCCGGCATCACCAGCGCCGTCGCCGTCCCCGGCGCGGCCGGGGTGCCGGTGACGCACCGCGGCGTGTCGCAGGAGTTCCACGTCGTGTCGGCGCACGTCCCGCCCGGACACCCCGCGTCCACGGTCGACTGGGCCGCGCTCGCCGCGTCCAAGGGCACGCTCGTGCTGCTGATGGCCGTCGAGCGCATGGAACTGATCACCGAAGCCCTCATAGGCTATGGTCGGTCGTCCGACACGCCGGTCGCCGTGGTGCAGGAGGGGACGCTCCCGGGCCAGCGTTCGCTGACGGCGACCCTGGCGACGGTCGCGGGCGAGATGCGCGCCGCCGGAGTCCGGCCACCGGCGATAGCGATCGTGGGCGACGTCGTCACCGTGGCACAGGAGATCGACACGTTGCGAGCCGACTTGGGACGGGATCCGTGACCTCCCCCGCAGACCGAAGCGCCGTCCAGGACGGCGCCGCCGACCCCGACGGGCCGGGCGCGCCCGCCGAGACACCAGACAAGGACCGCCCCGTCGAGACGAACAGCACCGCCGCCGGAGAGCCCGCCGAGCCCGCGGTGCCCGCGCCCGCCGTCCGCACCGAGGCCGTCGCCCGGACCGGCGCGGGCACGGTCCGGCCCGGTTCGCTGACCGTCCGCCAGCGCGCCCTGACCGAGGCGCTCACCGCCCTGCGCGAACGGCTCGGCGCGTTCGAGTTCGTCCTGGACCTGCCCGGCGTCGAGGACGCCCGCGAAGCCCGCTCCGAACTGGGCAACCAGCTCGAGGACTACGTCCTGCCGCGCGTCCAGGCCGCCGGGACGCCGATGCTCGTCGTCCTCGGCGGCTCCACCGGCGCGGGCAAGTCCACGCTGGTCAACACGCTCGTCGGCACCCGCGTCAGCGCCACCGGCGTGCTCCGGCCCACCACCAGCAGCCCGATCCTGGTCTGCCACCCCGACCACGCCGACTGGTTCCTCGAAGGCCCGCTGCTGCCCGGCATGGGCCGCGTCCGCGGCCCCGCGCCCGACGCCATCGCGGGCGACCAGCTCGTCGTCATCGCCAGCGAGTCCCTGCCGCCCGGCCTCGCCCTGCTCGACAGCCCCGACTTCGACTCGGTCTTCGAGGACCACTACGAGTTCGCCACCAAGCTGATGGCCGCCGCCGACCTGTGGCTGTGCGTCACCACCGCCGCCCGCTACGCCGACGCGCAGGTCTGGGACATGATCGGCCGCGCCCGCGACAACGGCGCCACCATCGGCGTCGTGCTGTCGCGCGTCCCGCAGGGCGCGGGGTCCGAGGTGGTCGAGCACTTCCAGACGATGCTGGACGAGCGCGGCATCGGCACCGCCCGCCGCTTCACCGTCCCCGAGACCCGCATCGAGGACAGCCGCCTGCCCGAGGAGGCCGTCGAGGAGGTCCGCGGCTGGCTCACCGGCGTCGCCGAGAGCGCCGCCGACCGCGAGGTCGTGGTGTCCGAGACGCTCGCCGCCGTGCTGGACAGCTTCCGCACCCGCGTCCCGGAGATCGCCCGGCACGTCGAGGCGCAGGCCGAGCAGCGCGCCGAGCTGGCCCGGATCGTGGAGGGCGCCTACGGCACCGCGCTCGCCGAACTGGACGAGGCCACCCGCAACGGCTCCCTGCTGCGCGGCGAGGTGCTCGCCCGCTGGCAGGACTTCGCGGGCACCGGCGACCTGCTGCGCTCGCTCCGCGTCCGCGGCCGGGGCAAGGGCGCCAAGCGCGGCGCGCGGCGGCACCGCAGCCCGAGCCGCGTCCGCGCGCTGAAGTCCGCGCTGCGCGCCGGGCTCGAATCGCTCATCGTCTCGTCCGCCGAGCACGCCGCCGAGCAGGTCCTGGCGGGCTGGCGGGAGCACCCGGCGGGCGGGCCCGTGCTGGCCCGGCCGTCCTCGGCGCTCGGCACCGCCTCGCCCGAGCTGGCGCGGCGCGTCACCCGGGCCGTCAGCTCCTGGCAGGACCACGTGCAGGAGCTGGTCCGCACCGAGGGCGTGACCAAGCGCTCGGTCGCCAAGCTCGTCTCGTTCGACGCCGAGGCGGTCTCGCTCGTCCTGATGATCGGGCTGCTCGGCTTCGGCACCTCCGACGTCGCCGTCGAGGCCGGCACCAGCGCCGTCCCGCAACGCCTGCTCAAAGCCCTCTTCGGGGCCGAGTCGCTGCGCGGCATGGGCGCCAAGGCCCGCGCCGACCTGCGCAGCCGCATCGGCATGATCTTCGACGAGGAGGCGATCAGGTTCGGCCAGGCGCTGGACGCGGCCGGCATCCCCGACCAGACCGTCCCCGCGCGCCTCCTGCAGGCCGCCCGCACCCTGGAGGCCGCCCGATGACCACCTCCGCGCTCCCGGCGGAGTCCGCCCGGGCCGAGCCCGCCGGCGCGGCCGCGCTGAGCGCCCGCCTCGACGGCCTCGCGCGGCTCGCGGCCGACGGCGAGGACCGCGTCGACCGCGCTCTTCTCGACGACGCCCGCGTCCTGCTGGACCGCGCCGGGCAGCGGCTGAAGCTGTCGGGCGACCACACCGTCGTGACGCTGGCGGGCGGCACCGGCAGCGGCAAGTCGTCGCTGTTCAACGCCGTCTGCGGGCTCGACCTGTCGCCGACCGGCGTGCGGCGGCCGATGACGTCCAAGGCCCACGCCTGCGTGTGGGGGCTGGACGGGGCCGGGCCGCTGCTCGACTGGCTCGACGTGGACAAACGCCACCGCTACGCCCGCGCCAGCGCCCTGGACAACCGCGCCGACCAGTCGCTGCAGGGGCTGGTGCTCATCGACCTGCCCGACCACGACTCCATCCAGGCCGTCCACCGCGCCGAGGTCGACCGGTTCGTCACGATCGCGGACCTGCTGGTCTGGGTCGTGGACCCGCAGAAGTACGCGGACGCGGCCCTGCACCGCAACTACATCGTCCCGTTCGCCCGGTACGCGGCGGTCACGCTGATCGTCCTGAACCAGGTCGACAAGCTCCAGCCCGGCGAGGTCGACGACTGCGTCGCGGACCTGCGCCGCCTGCTGGAGGCCGAGGGCCTGGCCAAGCCGAAGATCATCACCACGTCGGCGGTCGCGGCGGACGGCATCGACGGGCTCCGCACCGTGCTCACCGAGACCGTCGCGGCGCGCGAGGCCGGGGCGGCGCGGCTCGCCACCGACCTCGACCGGCTCGCGGACCGGTTCCTCGTCCACCGCTCCGACGAGGAGCCGCCCACCGCCGTGCCCGCCGCCAAGCGCGACGAGCTCGTCGGGGAGCTGACCGACGCGGCCGGGGCGCCCGCCGTCGCCGAGGCGATGGAGAGCGCCTACGAGCTGCGCGCCGCCGACTTCGTGGGCTGGCCCGTCCACGCCCTGATCGCCCGGCTGCGCAGCGACCCGCTGCGCCGCATGCGGCTCACCGAGTTGCGCGACGAGCTGCGCGGCGCGTTCACCGGGCCGGTCGGCGCGCAGCAGGGCGACGTGGACAACGCCCTGGTCAAGGTGACCGAGGGGTACGCCGACGCGCTGCCCGAGGCGTGGGCGCGGTCCGTCCGCGCCGCCGCGCGCACCCACGCGCACGACCTGCCGGAGGCGCTCGGCTCGTCCCTGCGCGACGTGCTGCCGGGCTTCAACCAGGTGCCGCGCTGGTGGTGGCTGGTGAAGACGTGGCAGTACTTCCTCGCGCTCGCCACCGTGCTCGGGCTCGGGTGGATCGGCGTGCTCGTCGTGTATGCGATCATCGGGGCGGACTCGGGGACGAACCGGCTGCTGGGCGACGCCGGGCTGATCCCGTACATCGCCGTCCTCGCCGTCTGCATGCTGGGCATGGGCTGGCTGACGTCGGCGGCGTGCCGGAACATGGCGGCGCTGTCGTCCGCCAAGCACGGCGAACGGTTGGAACGCCACATGCGCGAACGCATCGAACGGCTCGCGGACGCCAAGGTCATCCGGCCGATCGGCGAGGAACTGGCCCGGTACGCGCGGTTCCGCGCGGACGTGGAGACGCTGCGCGGCTGAGGGTTATCCACAGGCGGCCGCCGGTTTTCCTTTCTCGACGGCCCGTGCCGCAGCGTGGTCCCCGTGCCGCGAGCCGCCCGGGCTCGCGGCTTCCCAGGGAGGCCATGTTGAACGAGGCGCAGATCACCGTCACCGGCTGGGTCGCCGCCGAGCCCTTCTACTCCGTCACCGCGAACGGCACGCCGTTCGTGTCGCTGCGGGTCGGCTGCACGCCGCGCCGCTTCGACCGGCAGACCGGCCAGTGGCAGGACTCCGACACGATGTTCCTGACCGTGCAGTGCTGGAAGGCGCTGGCCGACAACGTCCACGCGTCGGAGTTCCGGCGCGGGTACCCGGTGGTCGTCACCGGGCGGCTGCGCATCCGCCAGTACGAGAAGGACGGGGTGGGGCGGTTCGCCGCCGAGATCGACGCGCTCACGGTCGGGCCGGACCTGAACCGGGGGACGGCCGACTTCCGGCCGGTGACGCGGTCGGCGGGCCTGAGCGAGGACGAGCGCCGCGAGGCGACCGAGGCGACGGACCACTGGGCGGCCGCGGGTCCGCTGACGGCCCCGCCCGACCAGCCCGCCGAGACCTCTTCCACACCCCAGTCCGCCGCGGCGTCCGCCGCCCCGCCCACCCCGGAACGCCGCCGCGCCGAAGCCGCCTGATCTCCGGCTTCACCAGCGAGAACACCGGTCCCGGGCGCGGCGGCCGACCGCCGCGCCCGGTCCCGCGGGGCGCGCGACGCGCATGGGCGGCGCGTGGTCTTCGGGCCGCGCGGAGGTAGGGGAGGGCTGGCTTCGGGGGTAGCGGGATTAGGCGCGGCGCGCCGCCGGAAACACCGCGTCGGCCCGCCGACCGCGCGCAGAATCGAAGCGTGCGTCGGGTGGGTCCGGCGCGAGGCGGCGGGCGGGGTCGCGGACGGTCACGGATCTCGGGACGCGTGGCACGGCATGTTCCGGGGACGGTACAGGGATGCCCATGAGCGTCACAGACGGTGGTCTAGTGATTGCAAAAAGTCGCCGCAGGGTCTTTCGCCAACGTAAAGTTCTCGGTACTGTCGGTAATCACGCGTCGGGTTCGGCGGGCGAGGGGAGGTCCGGCGTGCGGGACGAACGCGGCACGGCGTGGCCGGTCTGCCGCCGCCCGGTCGGCACACGGCACGGCTCGTCAGGGAACGGTCCGTTCGGCGAGAACGAGCACCCGCACACGTCCGCGCGCGCGATCCGACGGCCTCGCGAGGCGCAGGGCCGGGTCGGGAGCCGGGTTCGGGGGCGCGGGGCGGGTTCCGGGCGGATCGCGGACCGCGATACCCACGGCCGGGCCGTCGTCGTGCGGGCGGGCGGCGAGCGGGTGTCGCGGTCATGATCCGGCTCCGTCCCCCATCGCGGGGGCGCCGTCCGTGCGCCGCCCCCGCGCGGTGGGGGTCGCGGGCCGCCTTAGATCCAGGAAACGCCACGCATGATCTCTCCCCCTCCGAATGTGCTGAGGCCGACGGATTCGCTGGCCGTGTGGTGGATGGCCCTGTGGCCACCGACTTGTGCGTTATCGAAGCTACCGGTTTCCGGCGCGCTACGCACACGTTGCAACTATCGTGTTACACAACGTGATGCATAGGGGGGAAGGATGACGGCAGTGCAGTCGTCCGCGGAGGACCGTGGCGGGGACCTCACCCGAAAGCCCAGTTGGCGAGGGGTTTCCGGCCGTCCGTCCCTGACGGCCGTCTACGTGTGCGCCGTGGTCGCCGTCCACGTCTCCCTCACGCTCGCGGCCCTCGTGCAGGCCCCGCTGCGGTTGAACGATCTAGCCACGTTTGGCGCGATCTTGGCGTGCGGGGTCGTCTGCATCGAGGCGTCCCGCCGACTGGGCATGCCCGCGGGCGTCGCGCGCGACCTGCTGTCGGCCTGGTGGCTGCCCGCCGCGCTGCTGCTGCCGCCCGCGTACGCGCTGCTCGTCCCCGTCCCGCTGCAACTGCTGCTGCAGTTCCGCGTCCGCCGGACGCTGCTGCACCGGCGGCTCCTCGTCATGGCCGCGCACGGCATCGCGGCGGCGGTCGCGTCGGTGCTGTTCCACCTGGTCGTCCCCCGGCCGCTCGCCGGGCCGGGCTGGGTCGTGGACGTCACGCCGGGCGTCCCGGTGGCGATCGGCTGCGCGGTGCTGTTCACGGTGATCAGCACGTTCGTCGTCGCGGTCGCCGCGCACACCGCCAACCCCGAGAGCGGCTGGCGCGACGTGCTGTGGACCCGGGAGAGCCTGCTGCTGGACCTGGTCGAGCTGTGCGTCGGCGTGACGGTCGCGCTCCTGGCGGCCGTCTCCCTCGGCTTGCTGCTGCTCGCGCTGCCGCCCGCCGTCCTGCTCCAGCGCAGCCTGATGCACCAGCAGTTGCAGGCCGCCGCGCGGACGGACGCCAAGACCGGCCTGCTCAACGCGGTCGCCTGGCAGCGCGAGGCCGACACCGAGCTGTCCCGCGCGCAGCGCGGCCACGAGCCGCTGGCCCTGCTGCTGATCGACATCGACTACTTCAAACGGGTCAACGACACCCACGGCCACCTCATCGGCGACCAGGTCCTGATCGGCGTGGCGAGCACGCTGTGCCACCAGCTCCGCGACTACGACCTGGTGGGGCGGTTCGGCGGCGAGGAGTTCGTCGTGCTGCTGCCCGGCGCGGACACCGTCGAGGCGTGCCGGGTCGCCGAGCGCCTGCGCGGCCGCGTCCGCCGCCTCGCGGTGCCCGCCGACGAGGGCACGGTCAGCGTGACGATCTCCATCGGCGTCGCGCTGTTCCAGATGCACGGCTCGGACATGATCGAGATGCTGGCCGCCGCCGACCTGGCGCTGTACCGGGCGAAGGCGTCCGGCCGCGACCGCGTCTGCCTCCCCGCCCTCGACGCCCCCCGCACCCCCGACGCCTGACGCCCGCCGCGACCGACCCGCCCGCCCCGCAGGGCGCGTCGACCGGTGCCGCGAAGGCTCTAGTCTTGAAACATGGCCGAGTACATCTACACGATGCAGCGCGTGCGCAAGGCGCATGGCGACAAGGTCGTCCTGGACGACGTCACCCTGCACTTCCTCCCCGGCGCGAAGATCGGCGTCCTGGGGCCGAACGGCACCGGTAAGTCGACGCTGCTGCGGATGATGGCCGGTCTGGAGCAGCCGTCCAACGGCGACGCGCGGCTCATGCCAGGCTACAGCGTCGGCATCCTGCAGCAGGAGCCGCCGCTGAACGAGGAGAAGACGGTCCTCGGCAACGTCGAGGAGGGCGTCGCCGAGACCAAGGCGATGCTGGACCGCTTCAACGAGATCGCCGAGCAGATGGCGACGGACTACTCCGACGAGCTGATGACGGAGATGGGCAAGCTGCAGGAGCAGCTCGACCACCGCAACGCCTGGGACCTCGACAGCCAGCTCGAACAGGCGATGGACGCGCTGCGCTGCCCGGCGCCGGACGCGGACGTCACCAAGCTGTCCGGCGGCGAGCGCCGCCGCGTCGCGCTGTGCAAGCTGCTGCTGGAGGCGCCCGACCTGCTGCTGCTGGACGAGCCCACCAACCACCTCGACGCCGAGAGCGTCAACTGGCTGGAGCAGTTCCTCGCCAAGTACGAGGGCACCGTCCTGGCCGTCACGCACGACCGGTACTTCCTGGACAACGTCGCGACGTGGATTCTGGAGCTGGACCGCGGCCGCTGCCACCCCTACGAGGGCAACTACTCCACCTACCTGGAGAAGAAGGCCGAGCGGCTGAAGGTCGAGGGCAACAAGGACGCCAAGCGCAAGAAGCGCCTGGAGGACGAGCTGGAGTGGGTCCGCTCCAACCCCAAGGCCCGGCAGACCAAGAGCAAGGCGCGTCTGCAGCGCTACGAGGAGATGGCGGCCGAGGCGGCCAAGACCCGCAAGCTCGACTTCGAGGAGATCCAGATCCCGCCGGGCCCGCGCCTGGGCAACACGGTGATCGTCGCGGAGGGGCTGACGAAGGGCTTCGGCGACCGGCTCCTGATGGAGGACCTGTCGTTCAACCTGCCGCCGAACGGCATCGTCGGCATCATCGGCCCGAACGGCGTCGGCAAGACGACGCTGTTCCGGATGATCGTCGGCGAGGAGCAGCCCGACTCGGGCGTCCTGCGGCTGGGCGAGACGGTGCAGGTCTCCTACGTCGACCAGGGCCGCGGCGGCATCGAGCCGAACAAAACGGTGTGGGAGGTCGTGTCGGACGGGCTCGACCACATCAACGTCGGCCAGGTCGAGATGCCGTCCCGCGCGTACGTCGCGGCGTTCGGGTTCAAGGGCCCGGACCAGCAGAAGCCCGCCGGGGTGCTGTCGGGCGGCGAGCGCAACCGGCTGAACCTGGCGCTGACCCTGAAGCAGGGCGGAAACGTCCTCCTGCTGGACGAGCCGACGAACGACCTCGACACCGAGACGCTGTCGAGCCTGGAGAACGCGCTGCTGGAGTTCCCCGGCTGCGCCGTCATCACCTCGCACGACCGGTGGTTCCTCGACCGGATCGCCACGCACATCCTGGCGTGGGAAGAGGGGTCGAACTGGTTCTGGTTCGAGGGCAACTTCGCCGACTACGAGAAGAACAAGGTGGAGCGGCTGGGCGCGGACGCCGCGCGCCCGCACCGCGTGACGCACCGCAAGCTCACCCGCGACTGACGCGTTCCGTCGCGACGGCACCGCCCCCGGCCCGCCCCGGCCGGGGGCGGTGTCTGTTCAGGGCGGGATGTCGGATACGGGTACCATCGCCCCGACCAGCACGACGTGTCACCGAGTCCAGGTGAGGACATGCAGCGCAGCGAACCGCCCCCCGCCGAGTACCGCCACGTGTACGAGTTCAACATCCGGTTCGGCGACATCGACTCGCAGGGCCACGTCAACAACGTCAAGTTCCTCGGGTACCTGGAGGACGCGCGGCTGGAGATGTTCCACGGCGACCCGGTCCGCAAGGGCGAGGAGCCGGTGCGGGGGATGGTGATCTCGCGGCACGAGATCGACTACAGGCTGCCGCTGCTGCCGACCGTCTACCCGGTGCGGGTCGAGACGTGGGTGACGCAGGCGCGCGCCGCGTCGTTCAAGCTCGCCTACGAGGTCCGCGACGACGAGAACGTGTTCGCGACCGCGACGTCCACGATCGTCGCGTTCGACGTGGCGGCGAACCGGCTGCGGCGGTTCACCCCGTACGAGCGGGAGTTCGTCGGCCGATATCTCGCGCCGGAGGCGTGACCCCGCCGGAACCGGCGGGCCGGGACGCGCGGGTGCGGCTGCGCCCGGTCGCGGAGTGCGACGCGCCCGCGCTCGCCGCGCTGTGCCGGGCGAACCGGGAGCATCTGCGGCCGTGGGAGCCCGAGCGGGGCGAGCGGTACTTCACCGTCGCGGGGCAGCTCGACAACGTCCGGGACCTGCTGGACGCGTACGCGTGCGGGGAGATGTGGCCCGGCGTGATCCTGGTGGACGGCGTCCTCGCGGGCCGCATCACGCTCAACAACATCCTGCGCGGCGCGCTGCAGAGCTGCTTCGCCGGGTACTGGGTGGGCCGCGCGCACGTGCGGCGGGGCGTGGCGACCGAGGCACTGCGGCAGGCGCTGGACATCGCGTTCACCGAGCTGCGGCTGCACCGGGTGGAGGCGTTCACGCGGATCGACAACGTCGCGTCGCAGCGGGTGCTGGAGCGCAACGGGTTCACGCCGGTCGGGATCGCGCGCCGGCACATCCACGTCGCGGGCCGCTGGCACGACGAGCGGCTGTACGAGCGGCTCGCGCCGTGGGACGACGGCCGCTCGCTGGTGCCGCCGCACGCCGGGGCGGCCGGGCCGCCGTGGCTTCCGGGCGCCGCGGACCAAGATCAGTAATGTGGGGGACGGCCCGGCCGTGGTCACGGATGGATAACGGACGGAACAGGGTCCGTTCTCGCCACTGACGTCCCCTTAAGGTCGCGTCGCGAACTTGTGGAGAACCCACAGGGAAGGGGAGAGATGCGGCGCTTCTCACAAGGTGCGATGGCCCTGTTCCTCACGGCCGGGCTGACCTGCGCGTCCGTCACGGCGGTCCGCGCGGAGCCCGGTCCGCCCGCGTCGGCGGCTGTCGACGTGGCCGACCGGCTCCGCGCGGTCCCGGGCATGACCGTCCAGGAGAAGACCTCGACGCTGCCCGGCTACCGCTGGTTCTGGCTGACGTACCGGCAGCCCGTCGACCACCGCAATCCGCGCGGGCGGTGGTTCGAGCAGCGGATCATGCTGCAGCACAAGTCCGAGGACCGGCCGATGGTCCTCTACACCAGCGGTTACGCGACGCCCGAGACGATGTTCACCGCCGAGCCGACCGCGCTCGTGGACGGCAACCAGATCTCCGTCGAGTACCGGTATTTCACGCCGTCCCGCCCGGAACCGGCGGACTGGTCGAAGGACACCATCTGGCAGGCCGCGACCGACGAGCACCGCGTCATCGGCGCGCTCAAGAAGATCTACCGCGCCCGGTGGATCTCGACGGGCGCGAGCAAGGGCGGCATGACGGCCGTCTACCACCGGCGCTTCTACCCGGGCGACGTGGACGGCAGCGTGGTGTACGTCGCGCCGAACGACGTCCGCAACGACGAGGACAGCCGCTACGACCGGTTCCTGGACAGCGTCGGGACCGACCCGGCGTGCCGCACCCGGCTGAAGACGCTGTCGCGCGAATTCCTCAAGCGCCGCACGACGCTCGTCACCCGCCTCACCGGTGAGGCGAAGCAGAAGGGGTGGACGTTCACGATCCTGCGCACGCCCGACCGCGCGTTCGAGAACTCCGTGCTGGATTTCGAGTGGGCGTTCTGGCAGTACAGCCTCCAGGCCGACTGCGCGAAGCTGCCCGCGCCGGACGCGTCCGACGACGCGCTCTACGCGAGCCTCGACGCGATCTCCGACCTGTCGTCCTACACCGACCAGAGCCTCGCCCAGTACTCGCCGTACTACTACCAGGCGGGCACGCAGCTCGGCTGGCCGTCGCCGAGCTTCCCCAACCTGCGCGGGCTGCTGCGCTACAAGGACGACTACCTGCCGCGCACGTACGTCCCGCGCGACATCCCGATGCGCTTCGACGGCGGACGCGCCATGCGCGACATCGACGCGTGGGTGCGCTCGCACGGCGAGCGGCTGCTGTTCCTCTACGGCCAGAACGACCCGTGGGGCGCCGAGCCGTTCCGGCTCGGCCGGGGCTCGCGCGACTCGGCGGTGTACGTCGCGCCGGGCATGAACCACAGCGGACGGCTCATCGCGACCCTTCCCGAGCGCGACCGCGCGGCCGCCGCCGCGGACGTCCGCCGCTGGGCGAACGCCGGCCCCGCCCCGACCGTCACCGCCCGCGCCGTCGAAGCCGACGACCCCCTGCTCCTGGACCGCCCGCGCCTTTAACCGCCTGCCGCCCCAACCCAACGGCGGCCCGCCACCCCGTACCGGGCGCGGTCCGTACCGGGCGCGGTCCGCACCGAGCGCGGTCCGCACCGAGCGCGGTCCGCACCGGGCGCGGTCCGCGCCGGGCGCACCCGCGCCAGGCGCGGGCCGCGTGCTCGCGTCCTGTGTGGCGCGCGTGCCTGTGTCCGGGCCGCGCGCGAGCCCGCGCGACGTGCGTTCCGCGTGTTCGTGCAGCGCGTGACCGCGTGTCGTGCCGGCCGCACGCCTGCGGGCGCGGGTGTGTCAGGTCGTGGTGAGCCAGGCGGCGGACGAGCCGGGGAGGAGGGTGCCGTCGAGCGTGGCGCTGGTGAGGAGCGGGCGGCCGGGGGGTAGCGGGATCGGGCGGTCGCCGAAGTTCACCGCGCAGGTCAGCGGGCCTCGGCGCAGCAGCAGCGAGCCCTGCGGGGCGTCCGGCCATTCCACCGTGCCCGGCAGATCCGGTGGGAGCGCGCGGCGCTGCGCCAGTGCCCGCCGGTAGAAGGTGAGCATCGAGTCGGGGTCGGTCTCCTGGGCCTCGGCCGTGTAGTGGCGCCATGCGTCGGGCATCGGGAGCCACGGGTTCGTGGCCGGTGGGCCGAAGCCGAACGGCGCGGCCGTCCCGGACCAGGGGAGCGGTACGCGGCAGCCGTCGCGGCCCAGGGCCGTGCCGCCGCTGCGGGTCCAGATCGGGTCGCGGCGCGCCTCGCCGGGGATGTCCATCACCTCGGGGAGACCTAGTTCCTCGCCCTGGTAGAGGTACGCCGAGCCGGGGAGCGCCAGCAGGAACAGCAGGGCCGCGCGGGCCCGTGCCGCGCCGATCCCCGGCGGGCCGCCCGGCAACCCGTACCGGGTGACGTGCCGGACGACGTCGTGGCTGGACAGGACCCACGTCGGGGCCGCGCCGGTCGGGGCCACCGCCTCGATCGTCTCGTCCACGACCGCGCGGAAGCGGTCCGCCGACCACGGCGCGAGCTGCAGGTGGAACTGGAAGACCTGGTGCAGCTCGTCCGGGCGCAGGTAGCGGGCGAGGTTCGCGGTGTCGTCGCTCCAGACCTCGCCGATCGCCATCCGGTCGCCGTCGTAGGAGTCCAGCAGCCGCCGCCAGTCGCGGTAGACGCCGTGGACCTCGGGACGGCTGTAGATCGGGCTGCCCGGCGAGTGCCGGCCCCGGTCGCCGAGGTCGGCGAACTCGGGGTCCTTGAACAGCCCGGCGGCGACGTCGATGCGGAACCCGTCCACGCCCCGGTCCAGCCAGAACCGCAGGATGTCCTCGAACTCGGCGCGGACGCGCGGGTCGCGCCAGTTCAGGTCGGGCTGCTCGGGCGCGTACAGGTGCAGGTACCAGTCGCCGTCCGGGAGCCGCGTCCAGGCCGGGCCGCCGAACGCGGACGGCCAGTCGGTCGGCGGTGCGTCGCCCGCGCCCCGGCGGAACACGTACCGCTCGCGCTCCGGCGAGCCGGGCGGCGCGGCCAGCGCCTCCCGGAACCACGGGTGCCGGTCGGAGGTGTGGTTCGGGACGATGTCGACCATCAGCCGCAGGCCGTGCGCGTGCGCGTCGGCGACGAGCGCGTCGAAGTCGTCCAGCGAGCCGAAGCGCGGATCGACCGCGCGGTAGTCCGCGACGTCGTAGCCGCCGTCGGCCAGCGGGGAGCGGTAGAACGGCGTCAGCCACAGGGCGTCCACGCCGAGGTCGCGCAGGTACCCCAGGCGGGACCGGACGCCCCGCAGGTCGCCGTCGCCGTCCCCGTCGGAGTCGGCGAAACTGCGGACGTACACCTCGTACACGACGGCATCGCGCCACCAGGGGGTTCGGGTCATACCCGCGACCTACCCGGTCAGGACGGCGCGTTCACCATGCTCTCGGCCGCCATCGCGAAGTACTTCCACAGCATCGCGTCGAGCTGCGCGGGGAGCGCGAGGTCGTCCATCGCCTCGCGCATCCGCGCCAGCCACGCGTCGCGCTCGACCGCGCCGATCACGAACGGCGCGTGCCGCATCCGCAGCCGGGGATGGCCGCGCTCCTGACTGTAGGTGTTCGGCCCGCCCCAGTACTGGATGAGGAAGAGCCGCAGCCGCTCCTCGGCGGGGCCGAGGTCCTCCTCCGGGTACATGGGGCGCAGCACCGGGTCGTCCGCGACTCCCTCGTAGAAGCGGTGGACCAGGCGCCGGAACGTGTCCTCGCCGCCGACCGCCTCGTAGAAGGTCACCTGTTCAGCCATAGCGCCCCCACCCTATGCGAGGGGCGGGCCGCCGCGCGGGGCGGCGGCGGGGAAAGATCAGGCGGTCGGGCCGACCGAGACGCCCGCCCGGTCGAAGGCGACCTTCACCCGCTCGCGCAGCTCACGCGCGACGGGCGCCTGCTTGCCGGGCGCGGTCTTCAGCACGACGCGGATCGTCAGCGCGTCCCCCGCGAGGGACTGCACGCCCCACACGGACGGCTTCTCCAGGATCAGCTCGTCCCACGTGGGCGTGGCGGCCAGCTCGTCGGCGGTGCTCTGCAGCAGGTCCTTGACCTTCTCGACGTCCTCGGCGATGTCGACGGGGATGTCCAGCACCGCGCGGCCCCAGTTCTGCGACTCGTTGCCGACGTGCTTGATCTCGCCGTTCGGGACGTACCAGACGATGCCGTTCACGTCGCGCATCCGCGTGACGCGCAGGCTGACGGCCTCGACCGTGCCCTTCGCGGTGCCGACGTCGATGACGTCCCCGACGCCGTACTGGTCTTCCAGCAGCATGAACAGCCCGGCGAGGAAGTCCTTGACGATGTTCTGCGCGCCGAAGCCGACCGCGACGCCGACGACGCTCGCGCTGGCGATGATCGGCGCGAGGTTCAGCCCGAGGTTCCCGAGGATGCTGAACGCCGCCGTCCCCATGATGAGGATCGACGCGACGCTGCGCAGCACCGAGCCGAGCGTCTTCGCCCGCGACGCGCGGCGCTGGCTGAGCAGCGCGGGGCTGCCCGCGAAGTGCGTCTTGGACTTCTCCCGGACGCGCTCGGAGATGGTGCTCTCCGCCATCCGCAGCGTCACCTTGTCGATCATGCGGTGCGCGAAGCGGCGCAGCAGCAGCGCGACGACGAACGTGACGACGATGAGGAAGACGGTGTTGAGCGGCTTGTCCAGCCAGGCGCGGAAGAACTTCGTGAAGCCGTCGTCGTGCGACACGTTCCACACGATGCGGCAGGCGACGCTGGGCTCGCCCGGTCGGCACGCGGACTCCGCGGACCCGTGGTCCTCCCAGGGGAGCAGGGCGGACCCGAGGTTGGACAACATGATCGAACTGACCTCCCGGCCGGTTGCTGGGCCTTCGCACCGCCGGGTCGCGGACCCGCGGCGACGACCCGCCCGATCGTATTGGACGGGGCGGACCCGTCCGTACGGGCACCGCCCGGGCCCGCGCGCCGGGATTGTGGACCGTTCCCGGAGCCGGACGGGACCGGGGGGCCCGGCGCCGCGACCGGGGGTCTGGTCGCGGCGCCGGATCGGCCGGGGCGGCGCGGCCGGTCCGGCCGGCGAGGGGGTTCGCCGGGTCGGACGCCGCGGGCCGCCCGGCGCTCCTGCGGGCCGGTCGGGGGATGCGGGGGTCGGTCGGATCGGGTGCTGGACGCGTCCCGCGCGGCGGCTTCGCCGCGCCGTTCCGCCCGCCGTCGCGCGGGACGCGCCCGTCCAGGGGCGATCCGGGATGGCTCGGGGAGCTAGGGGTGGCCGGCCTGCCAGCGCAGCGCCGGGTCGGCCGCGGCGAGACCGCGGGCGGTGTGGCCGCGCGGTTCGCGGAGGCGGAGTTCGTGGGGGCGGGCGTCGCGGCCGGACTGCGGCCCGTGCCGGAGGTCCGGGCGGTGCCCGGCGGACCGGTCGGGCGAGCGGTGGTGCGGCCGCAGCACGTGCGCGAGCTTGGCCGCGGCGGCGCGCGGGTCGTCCGCCCGGTGCAGCCGCTCGCCCCACGACCACCAGAAGTAGGCGTCGCTCGTCTCCGGCGCCGGGGCGCAGGTGACGTCCTCGGCGAGGCTCGCCGCGTCGGGGTTGATCACGCGCAGGAACACCGGCCCGCCCGGCGCCCCGACCACGCGGGCGACCAGCCCGCGCGTCCCGAGTTCCCGTCCGAGCCCTTCCAGGTGTTCGACGTGTCCGTCGATGACCACCCGCGCACCCCCTCCGTCGCCGCTGCTCCCGGTGACCCGGCCGCCGCGCGGGCGGCCGGTCCGCCGACCTCGCCGAGTGACGCGCCGATCCCGCCCCCGAGGCGCGCGGCCGGGCACCGGGCCCGGACGCTTCGGATCGTCGCGGTCACTGACTGCGAGAATTGCAACTCTCACCAGAAGGGTCAAGCGGCGCGTTCGGCCCCCAAGGAGGGGGAAAGTTCGACGCGGGAGTGCTTTTTCACCCCCACGGAGGAAAATCCTCTACCCGGGGTGCGGATGGTCCTCCGGACCGTGCCGCCTTTCTGACGAATCGCTTGGCGCGCACCGGTGCGGGAGTTACGCTCTGTGCGCGAAAGATTATCTGTCGTGGCAATACCCAACCGGTCGCCGTGGCAGGAGACGCCGGTCGCCCCCCGGGACCGGAGCCCCCCGCCCGCCGGCGAGGGAGGCCGGAGGCACATGTCGGAGCCCCCCCGTAAGGAAACGGACATCGCGCGCCGGATACGCGCGCACGGGCTGGCACGGGGACACGCGCCCGTGGAGATCGCCCAGGAGATCCACGAGCAGTGCGGCCCGCTGTTCGGAACGAGCGCGGTGAAGGCGCACCGGCTGGCGCACGGCGTCGCCCTGTCCGACATCGTCGCGCAGGTCCGCGCCCTTTTCGAGGTGGACGGAAAGCCGGAGCCCAAGCTGGGGGAGACCCTGCTGTCGGCGTACGAGAGCGGTTACAAGCGGCCCGGCCCCGAATACCTGCACTACCTCTGCGCCGTCTACCGGGTGGAACCCGAACGGCTCGGCTACCAGAACCCGTGCGTCTGCGGCCGGGGGCACGGCGCCCCCGGGTCCGGGGACCGCGAACCCGAGCGGGGCGTGATCGAGTCGCCGCCCCTGGTCGGGGCCGTCATCGGCCGGCCGGAGCCGCGCCGCTGGCTCCCCGCCGACCGGCGCGCGGGGCTCGATCACGCGGAGAATCCCATGTCGGTCGATGTGGGGGAGGAGGACATCGTGCTGCGTAGGACACTGCTGCAGCTCTTGGCCGGGGCGGGCGTCGCGGTGGACGGCCAGTTCCTCGGAGCCGTGGACGGGCTCCGGCGCAAGATGGACGACACGCTCGTCAACGCCACGGTCTCGCCGACGATGCTCGACCAGTGGGAGGAGACCACCCTCGGGTACGGGCAGATCTACCAGGCGACGCCGTCGCTGCGGATGCTGTGCGACGTGCTGCTGGACTTCAGCGAGGTCCGCCGCATGTGCGACAAGCGGCAGCCGGTGGAACTCCAGGAGCGCCTGTGCCGGATCGCGGCGCAGCTCTCGGCGCTGTCCGGGCTGATCATGATCAACCTGGGCGACCACCGGCTGGCCCGGTCGTTCTTCCGGACGGCGCGGACCGCCGCCGACGAGACCAACGACCGCAAGCTCCGCGCGTGGGTGACGGTGCGCGAGTCGCTCGTCCCCATGTACTACGGCGACCCGCGCGAGGCGCTGCACCTGGCGCGCAAGGCGCAGGACCTGGCGGGCCGCGACCCGAGCGTCGCGGCCGCGATGGGCCCGGCGGTGGAGGCGCGGGCGCTCGGGATGCTCGCGCTGCGCGGGCGCGGCGACGCCGGGCCGGGGGCGCGGCGCGCGCTGGCGCGGGGCCGGTCGGTGTTCGAGCGGCTGGGGGAGGAGCACACGGGCGACCTGGTGTTCGGCTTCACCGACCGGCAGATGACGTTCTACGAGGGCGACACCTTCACCAACCTCGGCGACCACAAGCAGGGCGACGCGGTGCTGAGCCGCGCGCTCACCCTGTACGCGCCGACCGACCGCGTCGACCTGACGCTCGTCAAGCTCGACCGGGCCGCGTGCCGGCTGAACGCCGGGCACGGCGACGCCGCCCTCGCGGCCGCCGCCGAGGCGATCACCGACCTGCCGCCCGAGCACCGGTCCGACATCCTCATGCACCGCGCCCGGCAGATCGGCGGCGAGGTGCGGGCGCGCTGCGGCGACATGCCCGAGCTGAACGATTTCTACGAGACCCTCGCGGGCCCGTGGGTGAAGAGCCCGGCGGCCCCCGATCCGAGCACGGAAGTCTGAGCCACGCACATGACGACGTCCGGGGAAACGTCCCCCCGCGAGACCGGCCGCCCGCTCCCGGTGCGCCGGGAGCAGGAACCGCCCGTGTGGGAGGCGGGCGAGCTGCGGGTCCGCCGCTACCGCCCCGCCGACCACGCGACCGTGCTGCGGCTGCACCGGGAGGGGCTGGCGCAGGTCGGGCTGCGGCCCGGCGACGGGGTCTACTACGACCACGACTTCTTCCGGATGGAGGAGATCTACCTCAGCAACGACGGGGAGTTCCTCGTCGGGGAGGCGGGCGGCGCGATCGTCGCGATGGGCGGGCTGCGCCGCGCCGACCTGGTGCCGGGCGGGCACGCGCGCGCGTTCGGCGCGGCGGTGCTCGGCCCGGCGGAGGCGGCGGCCGCCGGGCTGGCGGTCGCGGGCGGCGTGCCGGGCGCGACCGGGCTGGACGCGGTGGAGATGGTCCGGCTGCGCGTCCGCCCCGACCGGCAGGGGCGGGGCCACGGGACGGCGCTCGTCCGCATCCTGGAGGACCGCGCCGCCGAGCTGGGCTACCGGGTGCTGCGCGCCGACACCACGTCGCAGCAGACGACGGCGCTCGCGCTGTACCGCCGGTTCGGCTGGCGGGAGACGCGCCGGGAGCGGATCGGCGGGCTCGTCAACGTGTACCTGGAGAAGCAGTTGCGCTGAGCGGGCCGGCGGGCCGGGGTCAGGGCAGGCGGCCGCCGACGACCTGGACGAACGGGTACCGGTGCCGCCGGACGCCGGTGAACCCGCGCGCCTCCAGCGCGCCGGTCACCTCGCCGTCGCCGAACAGCCGGACGCCCGCCGCGCGGGACACGGTGCTCGCGGCGAGGCCCGTCACCGGGAGCCGGGGGCGGCGGCTGGTCAGGACGACGATGCGGCCGCCGGGCCGCAGGACGCGCGTCATGGAGTCCAGCGCGGCCCACGGGTCGTCGAACAGGTACAGCGCGCCGGAGCAGCAGACCGCGTCGAACGTCGCGTCGGCGAACGGGAGGTCGGCGGCGTCGCCGCGCACGTAGCCGATGGCGGGCCCGTCCGCCGGGACGTCCTCGGCGGCGGCGCGGGCGAGCATCCGGGGCGCGGCGTCGAGGCCGACGACGAGGCCGCGGGGGCCGACGCCCGCCGCGAGCGCGCGGGTGACGTTGCCGGGCCCGCACGCGACGTCGAGCACGGCGGCGTCCGGCCGGTCGCCGCCGAGCCCGAGCGTGCGGCGCAGCAGCGCCTGCTCGGCGGCGGTGCCGGGTCCGGCGGGCCAGCCCTTGGCGAGGTTGAACCCGACGGGCCGCCACACGCGCTCGTAGATCTGCGGCAGGAACGCCGACCGCATCACCGACTGCGCGATCGTCGGCGCGGGGTCGGCGGCGGGGCCGAGCAGGTCCAGGTACCCGGCCGCGGTGTCGGGGTCGGCGGGCGGGTCGGCGAGCAGCGCCGTGATCCGGTCGAGGGCGGGGGCGGTCACGGGGGTCACCATGCGCTTATTGGAGCATGTGTCAATTCGGGTTGTCGCGCGTCCGGGCGCGGTGTGACCGACCCCACGTCAGAGCAGGCCCGTCTGCGACGCCAGGAACGACAGCGTGTCCGTCATCAGGTCCACCGACCGGCTCACCGACCGCCCCGCGTGCCCGACCTCCTCCTCGCTGCGCAGCAGGACGGGCGCGTCCGACGCCGTCGCGTGCTGGAGCGCCGCGCACATCTTGCGGGCGTGCAGCGGATCGACGCGGGTGTCGCCGTCGAACACCGTGAACAGGACCGCCGGGTAGGCCGTCCCCGCGCGGACGCGGTGGTAGGGGGAGTAGGACAGCAGCCAGCCGAGTTCCTCGGGGTCGTCGGCGGTGCCGTACTCGTCGTTCCACGTCTGGCCGAGGCCGAACCGCTCGTAGCGCACCATGTCGAGCAGCGGCGCGGAGCACACCACGGCCCGGTACAGCTCCGGCCGCTGGGTGAGCGCCGCGCCGACGAGCAGGCCGCCGTTGGAGCCGCCGGAGATCGCGAGCCTGTCGGACGTCGTCCAGCCGCCGCTGATCAGCGCCTCCGCCGCCGCGTGGAAGTCGTCGAACACGTTCTGCTTGTGCTCGCGCATTCCGGCGCGGTGCCACTCTTCGCCCTCTTCTGATCCGCCGCGCAGGTTCGCGATGGCGTACACGCCGCCCATCTCGACCCACGCCAGCACGCTCGCGGAGTAGCCCGGCGTGAGCGGGACGTTGAAGCCGCCGTAGCCGTAGAGGATCGTCGGGCGCGGCCCGGACGAGCCCGGCCGCGCCATGACGAGCATCCGCACCTCGGTGCCGTCCCGCGAGGTGTAGACGACCTGGCGCGTCTCGACGTCCGGGACCTCGACCGCGCCGGGCGGCGTCGCCCACGTCGTCGTCTCCCCGGTCCGCGCGTCGTAGCGCAGGACGACCGTCGGCGTCGTGTTGTCGGTGTAGGCGAACCACGCCTCGTGCCCGCCCTCCGGGCGCTCGCCGAGGCCGCCGATCGAGCCCAGGCCCGGCGTCGGAACGGTCCCGGTCCGCTCGCCGGTCGCCAGGTCGTGGACGGTGATCTCGCTGATCGCGTGCCGCGTCCACGCGGCGAGCAGGACGGGCCGGTCCAGGTCGTCGAGGATCGCGAAGTCCGTCAGGACGGCCTCGGGGTCCTCCGGGACGAGGTCGCGCCACGTCTCCGGGCGCGGGTCGGCCGGGTCGGTCACGCACAGCCGCGAGCGCGGGGCGTCCCGGTCGGTGAAGACGTACGCGCGGCCGTCCCGCCCGACGTACAGGCCCGTCTCGGCGTCCACGCCCTCCTGCACGGCGCGCAGCTCGGGGCGCTCCGGCGGGGACGCGGACAAGTCCGCTATCCACAGGTCGTTGCGCGGGGCCGTGCCCCGCGACGCCGACACCGTCAGCCAGCGGCCGTCGCGGCTCACCCCGACGCCGTAGTAGTTCGTCTTGTCCCGGCCGTCGCCGAAGACCTCGACGTCGTCGGCCGGGTCCGCGCCGACCCGGTGCAGGTAGACGCGGCGGTGGTACTGCTCCTCGCCGTCCGGGACCTTCTCCGGCGGCAGGCGGCGCGCGTAGTAGTACGCCGCGCCGCCCGGCAGCCACGCCACCGACGAGTACCGGGCGCGGTCGATCGGGCCCTCGACGCGCTCGCCGGTCGCGACGTCCATGACGTACAGCAGCGACTCCTCGTCACCGCCCCGCGAGATCTTGTACGCGAGCAGGCGGCCCTCCTTGTCGGGCTGCCAGCCGTCGAGCGTCGTGGTGCCCGCCGGGTCCAGGGCCATCGGGTCGACGAGCACGCGCACGTCCGCGCCCGGGTCGGCGACGCACAGCACCGCGTGCTCCTGGCCCGGGTCGCGGCGGGTGAAGAACCGGCGCCCGCCGCGCCACACCGGCCCGCCGACGTGGCCCGCCGACAGCAGCTCGGCCAGCCGCGCGCGCAGCCGGTCGCGCGCGGGGACGCCGCCGACCGTCTCCCGGAACAGCGCGTCCTGCGCGGCGAGCCACGTGCGGGTCTCGTCGGTGTCGCGGCGCTCCAGCCAGCGGTACGGGTCGGGCACGCGGCGCCCGTGGATCTCGTCGACGAGGTCCTCCCGCCGCGCGGGCGGATATGTCGGTCGGCTCATGAACTGCACTGTATTCACCGGCCGCCGGGCCGCGTCCGGCGCGCCCGCCCCGACGTGTCGCCGCCCGCCGGCCGGCCCGCTCCGCTAGAAATGATCTTGATCCGAGGAGGGGCCATGAACCGGGCGACCACCCGGGCCGTCGCGCTCACCGGCGCGCTGGCCTGCGCGTTCACCACCGCCGCACCGGTGCGCGCCGCGCCGCGCCGCGCGGCGGCCGTCACGCTCGCCTACTCGCGCGCGGAAGTCGCGCACGACGGGCGCACCATCGCGTGGACGTGGACCGTCCGCAACACCGGGCCGCGCGCCGTCGGGGACCTCGCCGTCGTCCACCGGCTCCGGCCCCGGCTCGCCGTCGTCGCCGTCACACCCGGCTGCGCCGCCCGCAAGACCGGCGTGCGCTGCGGATACGGCGCGCTCGCTGCGGGCGCGCACCGCACCGGACGGCTCGTCGCACGCGTCCCGCGCGGCGCCACCGGCACCGTCCGCATCGGCGGCCGGGTCACCTGGCGGCAGCCGCCGCCCCGATGACACCGGACGGCGACAACCATGTGGCCCGCCGGGAACCCGGGTTCGGACCGGCGGGCACCGGGGGAGATATGGGGTAGCGAACGACCTCCCTCTGAGGCCACACTGATTTCAGGTCGGTTCGCCCTGGGGAGGTCCTCAATGGCGGGTGTGCGAGTACCGGAGATATGCGAGCCTCGGCGGCACGCGCGCGGACGCGCGCCCGCCGGGGCGAGAACCAGCGCCGGACCGGCGGGGGACGCGTGATGCGGCACCAGGTCCTCCTCCTCAACGCGACGTACGAACCGCTCACGACACTGCCGCTGCGCCGCGCCGTCTGCCTGCTCCTGCGGGAGAAGGCCGAGATCGTCCACAAGGACTCCTCCGGCGCGGTCCTGCACTCCTCGTCCACGCGGGTGGACGTCCCCTCCGTGATCCGGCTGCGGCGCTACGTCCGGATTCCCTACCGCAGCCGCGTCCCGCTCACCCGCGCCGCGCTCATGCGCCGCGACAACTACCGGTGCGTCTACTGCGGCCGCCGCGCCGAGACCATCGACCACGTCCAGCCCCGCAGCCGGGGCGGGCAGCACGTGTGGGAGAACTGCGTCGCGTCCTGCATGACCTGCAACCACAACAAGGCGGACCGGCTCCTCGAAGAACTCGGGTGGACGCTGGCCGTCACGCCGTGCGTGCCGCGCGGGGCGCACTGGCGGTTGATCGGGGTGATCAATGATGGGGATCCGGAGTGGGCGGCTTATGTGAGAGAACCCGCGGCGTGACATTGTGGGGGGGGGGCGACCCCCCACACCCCCCGCGGCGCGAAGCGCCGCATCCTCGCTCCGCTGCGGTGCGACCCTTCGCGCTGCGCGCGCCCGGCCACTCGCTAGCGCTCGCGGCCGTGCGCGCGCGGGGCACCCCCCGTGGTTCCCGTCCTGCTCGGGCATAGACCCCCGGGGCTCGTGGCCGTGCGCCCGCCGGGGACCCCCGGTGGTTCCCGTCCTTGTTCGGGTGGACACCCCCGGGCTCGTGGCCCTGCGCCCGCCGGTAACCCCTGGGGTTTCCGTCCTTTGCTCGGGTGTAGGCCCCTCGTGGTTGCTGTTCGTTGCGGGTCTTCTTGCTCGGTGCGCTCGCTTTGGCGGTCCCGCTGTGGTCGCCGTCTTTTTCTACGAGGGTCGGGCGACACGGCTGGTTGGGCATCAGGGTTGTTCTGTTGCGCAGAAGGCCTTTGTGCCTGCGTCTCGGATGGCGTTGGTGTTGGGGCCCGGGAAGACGTTGCTGGCCATGAGTACCTGGTGCTGGCCGGATTCGTCGGACATCCAGAGGGCCAGGTAGCCGAGGACCGCGCCCTCGTGGGACCAGACGGTGCCGCACGCGGTTTTCGAGCGGACCAGCCCCAGGCCGTATTCCGTTCCCTCCGCTCCTGCGGGGACCGTGGTCTCCAGTTCCTGCATCTGCTTCTTCGGGAGCAGTTTTCCCGTCAGCAGGGCGCGTTGGAACGTCGCCTGGTCGGCGAGGGTGGAGACGGCCGCGCCGGCGGTGCCCGTCAGAGAGGTGTTCGACGTGGTCACGTCGAGGACGTATCCGTAGCCGTGCAAATGGTTGCCGGAAAGTTTTGACGCGCCGTCGGGCATGTAGGTGCGGGTCAGGCCCAGAGGCGTGAGGATTCGGTTCTTGATCTCCACCGACGGGTCGTGGCCGGTGACCGCCCGGATGACCATTCCCGCGAGAATGTAGTTCGTGTTGGCGTAGTGCCATTCCTTGCCGGGCGGCGAGTAGGGCGCGGTCCGGTTCGCGATGTCGACGATCTGCTGCGGCGTGTACTTCAGGTCCGGGAAGACGTTCACGCCGTAGGTGAGCAGCGTGAGCGGGTCGGTCATGTAGTCGTAGACGCCGCTGGTGTGGTTGAGGAGCTGGCGGATCGTGACCTTGGCGCCGTCGTTGGTGCCGTGCAGCGC
The DNA here is from genome assembly GCF_000381885.1 of Actinomadura atramentaria DSM 43919. Classification (GTDB taxonomy): domain Bacteria; phylum Actinomycetota; class Actinomycetes; order Streptosporangiales; family Streptosporangiaceae; genus Spirillospora; species Spirillospora atramentaria. The sequence goes on from NZ_KB907209.1 coordinate 549,878, forward strand.
GCCCGGCAGCCATTTGGCGACCGTGTCGTCCAGCGACAGCTTTCCCTCGGCCTCCAGTTGCAGCAGGACCGTTGAAGCGAACACCTTGGTGTTGCTGCCGATGCGGAACTGCGCGGCGGGGTCGGCCCTGACGCCGCGGTACAGGTCGCCCAGCCCGGCGGCGGCCGTGCGCTCGGTCGCGCCGTCGCGGACCATGCCGATCGCGCCGCCGCCGTTCGCGGCGACGATGTCCTGGACGGCCGAGGCCAGCGCGTCGGTCGGAGCCGCGTCCGCCGGGCCGACCGCCGCGACCACCGCCGCCGCGGTCGTCAGGAGGACGGCGCCGAGCCCGCTCACTGCTTTCATGGCCACTCCCGACGGCGGTTCACGCGACCGGGAACCGTCTAGATTTCCGCGCACGCTATCGGTCCCGCAGAGGGCGCGCAACGGTGTCCGCCCGGTCATTCCCGCGCCCGCTCCAAAGCCGCTCTCCGCATTCGACGAAGGCGATGAATTTTCGCGGAGCTAAGGACCGCGAGTGCGCGTCCCGGCCGCATCGCCGGTGCCGGACGGCTCGCCCGGGCGCTCGCGGTTGCGATAATCGGGTCATGCCACGCTATGACTTCCGCTGCCGCTCCTGCGGATCGACGTTCGAGGTGTCGCGCCCGATGAGCGAGGCGTCCGCGCCCGCCCCCTGCCCGGCCGGCCACGACGACACCGTCAAGCTGCTGTCGACGGTCGCCGTGACCGGGGGAGCGGCCGGACCGGCCGTCCCGCCCGCCGGGGGCGGGGGCTGCTGCGGCGGTGGCTGCTGCGGTTGACCGGCGCCCGCGTCACGCGCTGAGCGCGGCGGCCTGCGCGGCGCGCATCCGGGCGGCCGTCCGCCGCGGGTCGTAGTCGGGGCCGACGCCGTCCACCAGGAACGCGCTGCCGGGGATGTTGTCGGTGCGCAGCGGGAGGATCGCCTGGTAGGCGTCCGACGCGTACCAGGCGCGGGCGGCGGCCAGGTCCGGGAACTCGATCACCACGATCGCTCCCTCGAACGAGCCGTCCAGCGGCTCGATGTCCGCGCCGTGGACGAGGAACCGGCCGCCGAACGGGTCCATCGTCTCCTGGATGCGCTCGATGTAGGCGAAGACGCCCTCGGCGAGCGGCGGGACGGGACGGAGCTGGGCCATCGCGTAAGCGGGCATTTCTAACCTCCAGGATCGGTGCCGGTTCGTTCCGACGTGCCCAGTCTGTTCCGTCCGGGGGAAGCGAGGCGATGACCTCGCGGGTAATGGAACGCGAAAGGCCCCGCCCCCGGAACCGGGGACGGGGCCTCGCGCGTCGCGTTCTCAGCGGCCGTCGAGCAGCGTCACGTCGCGCGCCGCGCCGGTCGACGCGGACGTCGCCAGCGCCGCGTACGCCTGCAGCGCGGCGCTGACCGTGCGCTGGCGGTCGCGGGGCCGGTAGCGGCCCAGCTCGTCCAGCAGCCGGGCGCGTCGGGCCTCCAGCTCGGCGGCCGGGACGTCGAGGTCCAGCCGCCGCTCGGGGATGTCGATGACGATGCGGTCGCCGTCCTCGACCAGCGCGATGACGCCGCCGCCCGCCGCCTCCGGGGACGCGTGCCCGATCGACAGGCCGCTCGTCCCGCCGGAGAACCGCCCGTCGGTGATCAGCGCGCACGCCTTCCCCAGGCCGCGGCCCTTGAGGAAGCTCGTCGGGTACAGCATCTCCTGCATGCCCGGGCCGCCCTTCGGGCCCTCGTAGCGGATGACGACGACGTCGCCCTCCTTGACCGCGCCGCCGAGGATGCCCTGCACGGCGTCGTCCTGGCTCTCGAAGACCACCGCCGGGCCCGCGAAGCGCCACAGTTCTTCCTCGACCCCGGCCGTCTTGACGATCGCGCCGTCCTCGGCGAGGTTGCCGCGCAGCACTGCCAGGCCGCCGTCGCGGGTGTAGGCGTGCTCGACGTCGCGGATGCAGCCGTTCACGCGGTCGAGGTCCAGTTCCTCCCAGCGCGCGCTCTGGCTGAACGCCGACGTGGTGCGGACGCCGCCGGGCGCCGCGTGGAACAGCTCGACCGCCTCGGGCAGGACGTCCGGCGACCGCACGTCCCACTTGGCGAGGAACTCGGTCAGCGACGACGAGTGGACGGACGCCGTCGTGCGGTGCAGCAGGCCCGCCCGGTCCAGCTCGCCGAGCAGCGCCGGGATGCCGCCCGCGCGGTGGCAGTCCTCGACGTGGTACTTGCCGGTCGCGGGGGCGAGCTTGCAGACGCACGGGACGCGCCGGGACAGCTCGTCGATCTCCTTGAGCCCGAAGTCGACCCGTCCCTCGAACGCCGCCGCGAGCAGGTGCAGGATCGTGTTCGTGGAGCCGCCCATCGCGATGTCCAGCACCATCGCGTTCTCGAACGCCTCCTTGGTGGCGATGTTCAGCGGGAGGACGGACGAGTCGTCGTCCTCGTAGTACCGCTTCGCGATCTCCACCACCGTGCGGCCCGCGTCCTCGTAGAGGCGGCGGCGCGCGGTGTGCGTGGCGAGCGTCGTGCCGTTGCCGGGCAGCGCGAGGCCGATCGCCTCGGTGAGGCAGTTCATGGAGTTGGCGGTGAACATGCCCGAGCAGGAGCCGCAGGTCGGGCAGGCGGCCTCCTCCATCTCGGCGAGCTTGGCGTCGCTGATGGACTCGTTCGCCGCCGCGATCATCGGGTCGATGAGGTCGAGCTTGTTGCCGCCCGCGACGCCCTCGACGGGCTTGCCCGCCTCCATCGGCCCGCCGGACACGAACACCGTCGGGATGTTGAGCCGCAGCGCGGCCAGCAGCATCCCCGGCGTGATCTTGTCGCAGTTGGAGACGCAGACCAGGGCGTCGGCCTGGTGCGCGTTGACCATGTACTCGACGGCGTCGGCGATCAGCTCGCGGGACGGCAGCGAGTACAGCATCCCGTCGTGGCCCATCGCGATGCCGTCGTCCACCGCGATCGTGTTGAACTCGCGGGGGACACCGCCCGCCTCCTTGACGGCCCCCGCCACCACGTCGCCGACCTCGCGCAGGTGGACGTGGCCCGGGACGAACTGCGTGAAGCTGTTCGCCACCGCCACGATGGGCTTCCCGAAGTCCTCCCCGGCGACGCCGCTGGCCCGCATGAGGGCGCGCGCGCCCACCATGTTCCTGCCGTGCGTGACCGTACGTGACCTGAGCGGGGGCATGGACCTCTCCAACCTTCGGTATGCCGCGACGACGTCCCGAACCCCGTCGCGGGCGGTGTGAGGGCCGTCCTGGGGCGGCCCGAAGCAGGGCGGTCGCAGCGGCGGATCGCGGCGCTGCCGCCGGTGTCGCGGAGGTCGTGCGGACCGGCCGACCGTCTCCCGAGTCTACTCGCCGCGCGCGGACGCCGGCCGCGCGGCCGGGGACGCGACGAGGGGGAAGGCCGGAGACCGGCCTTCCCCCTCGATCGTTCCGCGGTTCAGGGGCCTTCGGGGTACTTCGGGGGCAGGGAGTTCTCGGCGGCCGAGTAGATGCGCTGGACGTCGGCCTCGGTGAGGATCGTGGGGCGGCGGCGCAGGTACCCGCGCGCGCGGGTGCCCGAGTAGACGTCCACGTCGCGGACGCGCATCACCTTCCACGGGATGGACGGGCCGTAGATCGCCACGGACGGCTGGACCGGCACCTCGAACCCGACCTGCGCGCTGATGGTCCTGCTGGCCTGCTCGGCCTCCCAGCGGGCCTCGTCGAGGCGGTCCTTCTTGTTGAAGGGGCCGTGGAACAGCTTGCGGTGGGACATCGTCCGCACCGGCAGCCGCCGGTCCCACTTCTCGGAGTCGATCGCGTACACGCCGCTCGGGCCGATCACCAGGTGGTCGATGCGGCCGTCGCTGACGCCCTCGTCGTCGCGCGGGACGGCGCGGGCGTGCAGTACCCGGTAGCCGTTGCGTTCGAGGGCCTTGAGCTGCTTCTCGGTCTTGCGCTCGACGGCGGACGACTTCTGCCACGCCGCGACGCTGCTGGTGCCGCGCCGCGCGCGCCGGACGACGTCGTAGACGACGTACAGCGCGCCCAGCGTCACGCCGAGGCGCACCCCGAGCACCACCGAGCCGACGACGGCGACGGCGACGGCCACGGCGGCGCGCTGCATCCAGCGGCGCACCTGCGGGTCGCCGACGAGCTCGCCGTAGGTGCGCGGCCGCCGGGGGGCGTCCTCCGGCGGGGGCGCCGGGGGTTCCGTGTCGCGGGCGGCGTCGGGGACCCGGTCGTCGAGAGTTTCGTCCTCGGGCGGAATGCCTACGTCCTGATGGGTGTCGCTGCGTTCCCTGATCGACATGGGTGACGCTCCGTGTTCCTTCCGCACCGGAAACATGATTCTCCGAGCGCAGAGTAATCAGTTTCGAGGGGCGGCGACTAGCCGCGCCGGGTGCAGAGTTTTGTCGCCGTCTTCGCGCGATTCGCACATCCCTGCCGGGGGTAAGGGCGCCCTCACCCCTCGCCGCGTCCCCGGCGCTCCTTGGAGGACGGGCGGTGGGGCGTCTACCGTCGGGCCGTGTGACGCAACTCCATGATCTGACGGTCCTGCGGCTCGCCGAGGCGATCCGCTCCCGCGAGGTGTCGCCCGTCGAGGCGACCGACCACTACCTGGACCGGATCGACCGGTTGAACGACCAGGTCGGGGCGTATGTGACGGTCACGCCCGAGATCGCGCGGGCGCAGGCCGCGGCGGCGGAGAAGGCGGTGCTGGACGCCGCCGACCCGGCCGCGCTGCCGCCGCTGCTCGGCGTGCCGGTCCCGATCAAGGACCTCAACATGGTCAAGGACGTCCGGGTGACCCTCGGCTCGGAGGTATATGCGGGTCTGACCGGTTTCGTGGACGACAATGTCGTCGTCCTGCTGAGGGAAGCGGGTTCTGTCCTTCTCGGTAAGACCAACACCCCCGAATTCGGTCTGCCCTGTTACACCGAAAACGGCGTGTCCGCCCCGGCGCGGACGCCGTGGGACCTCGCCCGCTCGGCGGGCGGGTCGAGCGGCGGCGCGGCCGCGGCCGTCGCGGCGGGCCTCGCCCCGGCCGCGCAGGGCAGCGACGGCGGCGGCTCGATCCGCATCCCGAGCAGCGTGTGCGGGCTGTTCGGGATCAAGCCGACGCGCGGCCGGGTCTCGTCCGGCCCGATCGTCCCGGACCTGTTCGGGCTGTCCACCAACGGGCCGATCGCGCGGACCGTCCGGGACGCGGCGCTGCTCCTGGACGTCATGGCGGCGTCGTTCCCCGGCGACCTGTACCTGGCCCCGCCGCTCGCGCCCGGCGAGACGTTCCTCGGCCACGCCGAGCGGCGGCCGGACCGGATGCGGATCGCCCGCAGCGCCGTCCCGTTCGTGCCGGACGCGGTCGTCCACCCCGACTGCCTCGCCGCCTACGAAGAGGCGAGCGAACTGCTGGAGAGCCTCGGCCACGAGGTCGTGGACCTGCCGTTGACGCTCGGCGACGACCTGGTCCCGCAGTTCGAGAAGCTGTGGGCGGCGATGGCGACGCGCACGCCCGTCGATCCCGCGCAGGAGGGGAAGCTTCAGCCGCTCACGCGGTGGCTGCGGGAGACCGGCGCGGGGACGTCGGCGTCGGAGCTGCTGGACGCGCTCACCGCGTTCCAGTCCGCGCTGCGCGCCGTGCTGCCGGGGCTCAACGAGTTCGACGCGATCCTGCACCCGACGCTGGCGCAGCCGCCCGCCGAGATCGGGCACTTCCACGGGTGCGAGCCCGCGGAGAACTTCCGGCGGCAGACGATGTTCACGCCCTTCACGTCCGTCTACAACGTGTCCGGGCAGCCCGCGGTGAACGTGCCGCTGCACTGGACGGACGGCGGCCTGCCCATCGGCGTCATGCTCGCGGGCCGCGTCGGCGGCGAGGGCGACCTGATCGCGCTGTCCGCGCAACTGGAGGAGGCCCGGCCGTGGATCGGCCGGACCCCGCCGATCTGGGAGCGGTAGGCGGTCAGCCGAGGGCGCGGACGAGCCGGTCGCCGACCTCGTGCAGCAGCGTGTCGGCGGCGATCGGGGCGGCGGCGACGGCGGAGAACAGCGCGGGCAGCCCCGGCAGCGGGAACCCGTCGCCGTCCGCGTCCGCCAGCGCCGCCGCCGCGAGCGGCCGGTGCCGCAGCGACGCCAGCGCGCGACCCCACGCCGTCTCGACCTCCTCCGGCGACGGCACGCCGAACCCGTGCCCGACCGGCGCGGCGTGCCGGAGCCGGACGATCGCGGTGTCCGCGAAGTCGGCGGCGAGCCGCGCGCGGGCCGTCAGGTCCGCGCGGACGGGCTCGTCCAGCCGGGTCATGACGCTGCACGGCGTCCGGCAGCGGGCGGCGCACTCGCCGAGCGCCGCGGCGACCTGGCTGTGCTGCCGGTCCAGGTACGCGCGCCAGCCGGACGGCGGTTCGGCGGCGACGCGCAGCGTCCGCTCGCACGCCGACCGCTCCGGCCGCGTGTGGTCGCACCGCCGGGGCGTCCCCGGCTCGATCGGCACGCCGAACCGGCTCTCCGCGCCCGTCACCGCGCCGCCGATCAGCGCCGGGTCGCCCGCGTGGCCGAGCACCGGCTCCCACGCCAGCAGCGGCAGGTACTCGCTGGCGATGTGGACGGCGGCGACGAGCGCGGCCATCTCCCGCCGCCGCCAGCGGATCTCCACGACCTCCAGCAGCAGCGCGTACGCGGGCCGCAGGCTGGCCAGCGCGCCGCGCGGCCGCTCACGCGGCGTCTGCGGCATCCGGGACGCGCGCGCCCGGTCGAGCAGGTCGCGGGGGACGTCGCCCACGGCCTCGGGCATCCCGAAGTCCTCGGCGTCCAGGTCCAGGACGCGCTGCCCGAACGCGCACAGCGCCGCCACCGCCGGATCGCCGCCGGTCAGCGCCTCCAGGTCGCCGAAGGCGTGCCGCCGGGCCAGCGCCCGCAGCACGTCGCGTGCCGTCTCCACGATTTCCGGTCCTCCCCGAGTCCGGCGTCCCGCGCGCCGGAACCCCATGCTTCCAGGGATGGAAGCGGCGGGTCCCGGCGCACGGGACGACACGGCCGGATCAGGACGCGGCGGCGTCCCGCTCCCGGGCGCGCAGCGCGCGGACCACGCCGTCGCGGCCCTCCGACAGCAGCCGGACGAGCGCGGGCGGCGGGTTCTCCGCCGCCAGGTAGGCGTCCGTGCGGTCCAGCGTGGACTGGTCGATCACCAGGAACGGGTACGCCACCTCGGCGAACGTCTGCGAGGTGTCGCTGGTCCACTCGTTCCAGATCCGGCCGACCTCGGCGAAGTACCGCTCGGCGTACGGCTCCAGCAGGTCGGTGTGGTCGGGGTCGACGAACCCGGCGATCGTCGCGCGGAACACCGCGTTCGGCAGCTTCCCGCCGGTGACGGCCGCCCACGCCGCGGCCTTGGCCTCGGCGGTCGGGATCTGCGCGCGGGCCCCCGCCGCCTGCCGCTCGCCCGCGGCGGTCGGGTCGCGGGTCAGCTCGGCGTCGATCTCGGCCTCCCCGGCGCGGCCCGCGCCGACCAGGCGGCGCAGCAGGCCCCAGCGCAGGTCGGTGTCGACGGTCAGGCCGGGCAGCGCCGCGGAGCCGTCCAGCAGCGCCGCGATCCAGTCCAGGTGCTCGTCGCCCGTCGCGACGCCGGTGAACGCCTGGGTGTAGAGGAGCTGGAAGTCCGACCCGGGCTCGGCGTCGCGGGCCAGGTCGTACAGCGCGTCGGCGAGCAGCCGCAGCCCCTCGGCGCGCCACTCCGGCGCGGCGTACTGCTGGACGGCGGTGCGCGCCTGGCGCAGCAGCGTCTGCGCGACCGCGACGTCGGTGACGCCCCGGATGCCGCTGACCACCAGCTTGACGTAGTCGCGGGTGGCCATCTCGGCGTCGCGCGTCATGTCCCACGCCGCCGACCAGCACAGCGCGCGCGGCAGGCCGTCGCGGATGTCGCCGATGCCCTCGACGAGCGTGCGCAGCGAGTGCTCGTCCAGCCGGACCTTGGCGTAGGTCAGGTCGTCGTCGTTGACCAGGACCAGGTCGGCGCGCTTCTCGCCGACCAGCTCGGGCACGTCGGTGCGGGCCCCGACGACGTCCAGCTCGACGCGGTGCCGCCGCACGATGCCGTCCGGCGTGCGGTCGTACAGGCCGACCGCGACGCGGTGCGAGCGCAGCGTCGGGTAGTCCGGCTTGGCCTCCTGGACGACGGAGAACGAGGTGAAGTTCCCGTCCGCGTCGACCTCGTAGGACGGGCGCAGCGTGTTCGCGCCCGCCGTCTCCAGCCACTCCTTCGACCAGGACGCCAGGTCGCGCCCGGACGTCTCCTCCAGCGCGTCCAGCAGGTCCGCCAGGACGGTGTTGCCCCACGCGTGCCGCTGGAAGTAGCGCCGGACGCCCTCCAGGAAGTTGTCCCGCCCGACGTAGGCGACGAGCTGCTTGAGGACGCTCGCGCCCTTGGCGTAGGTGATCCCGTCGAAGTTCACCTCGACGGCCCGGATGTCGGGGATGTCCGCCGCGATGGGGTGGGTGGACGGGAGCTGGTCCTGCCGGTACGCCCACGCCTTCTCGACGTTGGCGAACGTCGTCCAGGAGTTGGTCCACCGGGTGGCCTCGGCCTGGCAGAGGACGCTCATGTAGGTGGCGAACGACTCGTTGAGCCACAGGTCGTCCCACCAGCGCATGGTGACGAGGTCGCCGAACCACATGTGCGCCATCTCGTGCAGGATCGTCTCGGCGCGGCGCTCGTAGGCGGCGTCGGTGACGCGGGAGCGGAAGACGTAGTCCTCCAGGTACGTCACGCAGCCCGCGTTCTCCATCGCGCCCGCGTTGAACTCGGGCACGAAGAGCTGGTCGTACTTGGCGAACGGGTACGGCCGGTCGAAGACCTTCTCGAAGAAAGCGAAGCCCTGCCGGGTGACGTCGAGGATCGCGTCGGCGTCCAGGTGCTCGGCCAGCGACGCGCGGCAGTAGACGCCGAGCGGGATGGCGGTGCCGTCGGGGCGGCGGTACTCGCCGGTGACGGCGTGGTACGGGCCCGCGACGAGCGCGGTGATGTACGTCGAGATCTTCGGCGTCGGCGCGAAGTGCCAGCGGCCGTCGCCTGAGGAGTCGGCGGCCTCGTTCGTGACGACCTGCCAGTCGGCCGGGGCGGTGACGGTCAGCTCGAACGTCGCCTTCAGGTCGGGCTGGTCGAAGCACGTGAACATGCGGTGCGCGTCGGCGGTCTCGAACTGGGTGTAGAGGTAGACGCCGCCGTCCACCGGGTCGACGAAGCGGTGCAGGCCCTCGCCGGACCGCGAGTAGAGGATGTCGGCGGCGACGCGCAGCTCGTTGTCCTCCCGGAGGTCGTCCAGGGGGAGCCGGCCCTTGGCGGCGTCGTAGCGGGCCGGGTCGATCGGGCGGCCGTTCAGCGTCGCCTCGCGCACCACCGCGTCGTGCAGGTCGACGAAGCTGTCCGCGCCGGGCTCCGCGCAGGCGAACCGGATCACGGTCGTGGAACCGAACCGCTCCTCGCCCGCCGTGAGGTCCAACTCCACCGCGTAGGACCCGACGGTGAGCAGCCGGGCGCGTTCCCGCGCCTCGTCGCGCGTGAGGTTGCCTGCCACATGCTCTCCTTGATTCGTGCTTCCTGGTCCCCTCATATCTACCAACCGGCCGGGGTCCGCACCGGGGATGCCGCCGGGTCCGCGCGGGAATGGCGGCGGCGGCCGCCCGGTTGGCGTTGAGCGGTGACATCTCGCTTTCCCGGCCCGAAGGAGGGTTCCCGTGACGCAGGACGACCGTACGCAGGTGGACTTCTGGTTCGACCCGCTGTGCCCGTGGGCGTGGATGACGTCCCGCTGGATGTTGGAGGTCGAGAAGCTGCGGCCGATCGACGTGCGCTGGCACGTGATGAGCCTCTCGGTGCTCAACGAGGACAAGGACGTCCCCGAGGCGTACAAGAAGATGATCAAGGAGGGCTGGGGGCCGGTGCGGATCTGCGTCGCCGCGGAGCAGAAGCACGGGCCGGAGGTGCTCGGCCGCCTCTACACCGAGCTGGGCACGCGCCGCCACCTGGAGCGGGCCGACTTCGGCCGGGAGATGTTCGAGGCCGCGCTGGAGGCCGCCGGGCTCGACCCGGCGCTGGCCGACGCCGCCGAGTCCACCGAGTACGACGACGCGGTGCGCGCCTCGCACGCCGACGGGATCGACCGCGTCGGCCAGGAGGTCGGCACCCCGGTGATCGCCGTGGGGGAGAACGCGTTCTTCGGTCCGGTCGTGTCGCCCGCGCCGCGCGGCGAGGCGGCGGCGAAGCTGTGGGACGGCGTGCTCGCGGTGTCGGAGACGGACGGGTTCTTCGAGCTGAAGCGCTCCCGCACCCGCGACCCGATCTTCGAGTGACATTCACCTGCCCCTGAGGGGCAGTTGCAACTGTCTTGCATGTGCATACTGGATGCCGTCAAACTGGGCGTAATTGGAACGATCTGCCAGGACGGTGATGGGTGTGCATGTACCGGATGGGTTCATCAACGCTCCGGTGTCCGTCGGGGCGGGCGTCGTCGCCGCGGCGGGCGTCGCGCTCGCGCTGCGCGGCGCCCGCCGCGAACTCGACGACCGGACGGCGCCCCTCGCCGGGCTGACCGCGGCGTTCATCTTCGCCGCCCAGATGCTCAACTTCCCCGTCGCGGGCGGCACCAGCGGGCACCTGCTCGGCGGGACGCTCGCGGCGATCCTCGTCGGGCCGTACACCGGGGTGCTGTGCGTGTCGGTGGTGCTGCTCGTCCAGGGACTCGTGTTCGCGGACGGGGGCATCACCGCGCTCGGCGTCAACATCGTCAACATGGCGCTGGTGACCGTCGTCGTCGGGTACGGGCTGTTCCGCCTGCTGATCCGCGTGCTGCCCCGGTCGCGCGCGTCGGCCGCCGCCGCGTCCTTCGTCGGCGCGGTCGTGTCCGTGCCCGCCGCCGCCGTCGTGTTCACGCTGATCTACGCGCTCGGCGGGACGACGGACGTCTCCATCGGCAAGGTCGCGACCGCGATGATCGGCGTCCACGTCCTCATCGGGATCGGCGAGGCGCTGATCACCGCCGTCACCGTGTCCAGCGTCCTGGCGATCCGGCCCGACCTCGTCTACGGCGCGCGCGGGCTGGCCGCGCCGCTCGAACTGCGCACCGAGCCCGCGCCCGCCGCGCGCTGAGAGGAGCCACCGTGAGAACCAAGCGCTTCTTCGCCGTCTTCCTGCTGGTCTCGCTCGTCCTGGCCGGGATCGTCAGCTACTACGCCAGCTCCAGCCCGGACGGGCTGGAGAAGGTCGCCGCGGACAAGGGCATCGCGGCCAAGGAGAAGTCCCACACGATGAAGGACTCGCCGCTCGCGGACTACGGCGTCAAGGGCGTCGGGGACGGGCGGCTGTCCGGCGGGCTCGCCGGGGTCATCGGCGTCGGCGTCGTGCTGGTGCTCGGCGGCGGCGTGTTCTGGGCCGTCCGGCGGCGGCCCGCGCCCGTGCCGGCGCCCGTGCCGGCGAAGGACGCGTAGGTGGGAGCCGGGCACGCCCACCGGCTCTACGTCGCGGGCGCGTCGCCGATCCACCGGCTGCCGCCGCAGTGCAAGCTCGTCGCCGTCCTGCTGTTCGTCCTGGCCGTCGTCGCGACGCCGCGCGAGCGCGTGTGGGCGTTCGCCGGGTACGCGGTGCTGCTCGCGGTCGTCGCGGCGGTCGCGCGGATTCCGGCGGGGCTCGTGCTGCGCCGCGTCGTCATCGAGGTCCCGTTCGTCGCGTTCGCTTTCCTGCTGCCGTTCATCGCCGAGGGCGAGCGGATCGCCGTGCTCGGCGTCCGGGTGAGCGAGGACGGGCTGTGGGGCGCGTGGAACATCCTCGCCAAGGGCACGCTCGGCGTCGTCGCGTCGATCCTGCTCGCCTCGACGACGGAGCCGCGCGTCCTGCTGCTCGGCATCGAACGGTTGCGCGCGCCGCAGCTCCTCACGCAGATCGCCGCGTTCATGCTGCGCTACACCGACGTGGTGTCGGCCGAACTGGCGCGGATGAGGACGGCGCGGGCGGCGCGCGGGTTCGAGGCGCGCGACCTGCGCGCCACGCGCGTGCTGGCGCGGTCGCTCGGGGCGCTGTTCCTGCGCTCGTACGAGCGGGGCGAGCGCGTCCACCTCGCGATGGTCAGCCGGGGCTACGCCGGGCGGATGCCCGCGACCGCCGACGTCGGGGCGACCGCCGCGCAGTGGTCGGCGGCCGCCGTCCTGCCCGCGGTCGCGGCGCTGCTGGCGGCCGCTGCTTGGATGGTGCCGTGACCACGTCTGAATCCGTCCCGTCGCTGCGGGTCAGCGGACTCGCCTACGCCTACCCCGACGGCACCCAGGCCCTGTACGGGGTGGACGTCACGATCGGGCGCGGCGAGCGCGTCGCGCTGCTCGGCCCGAACGGGGCGGGCAAGACGACGCTGGTCCTGCATCTGAACGGCATCCTGCACGGCGGCCTCGGCACCGTGGACGTCGGCGGGCTGCGCGTCGACCCCAAGGACAAGAAGGCGCTGCGGGAGATCCGCCGCCGCGTCGGGATCGTCTTCCAGGACCCCGACGACCAGCTCTTCATGCCGACCGTCCGGGAGGACGTCGCGTTCGGGCCCGCCAACCTCGGGATCGCCGGGGCCGAGCTGGACCGGCGCGTCGCGGCCGCGCTCGACCGCGTCGGGATGGGGCACGTCGCGGACCGGCCGCCGCAGCACCTCAGCTTCGGGCAGCGCCGCCGCGTCGCCGTCGCGACCGTGCTGGCGATGGAGCCGGAGATCCTGGTGCTGGACGAGCCGTCGTCCAACCTGGACCCGGCGGGCCGCCGCGAGCTGGCCGAGATCCTGCTCGGCCTCGACGTGACGGTCCTGATGGTCACCCACGACCTGCCGTACGCGGCGGAGCTGTGCCCGCGCTCGCTGATCCTGTCCGGCGGCGTCATCGCGGCCGACGCACCCACGCTGGACCTGCTCGCGGACGACGAGCTGCTGCGCGCCCACCGGCTGGAGCTGCCGTTCGGGTTCGACCCGGCGGCCGCCGCCCGTTGAGCGCCGCCCGTTGAGGGGCGGTCCGCCCGGCGCGTCCCGGTCCCGCGGGTGAGAGGTCGGCAACACTCCGGCCGGTTCTCGACGATTCGGCTTGCCCCGTCGCGCGGGGTTCGGGAAACTCACGGTCCGTAGTGGCAATGGTTTTCATATCCGAATCGGGGGCATACCGTGAAAATCGCGTTCGTGGGCAAGGGCGGCAGCGGCAAGACCACGCTGTCGTCGCTGTTCGTCCGGCACCTGGCGGCGCGGGGGCTGCCGGTCGTCGCCGTGGACGCCGACATCAACCAGCACCTCGGCGTCGCGCTCGGCCTCGACGACGACCGCGCCGCCAAGGTCCCCGCGCTCGGCGAGCGGCTGACCGAGATCAAGGAGTGGCTGCGCGGCGACAACCCGCGCATCGCGTCCGCCGCCGCGATGGTCAAGACGACGCCGCCCGGTGCGGGCTCGCGGCTGCTGCGGCCCCGCGGCGACGACCCGGTCCACGCGCTCGGGCAGGAGGTGGACGGCGTCACGCTGCTGGCCACCGGTCCGTTCAGCGACGAGGACCTGGGCGTCGCCTGCTACCACTCCAAGACCGGCGCGGTCGAGCTGTACCTGAACCACCTCGTGGACGGGCCCGGCGAGTACGTCGTCGTGGACATGACCGCCGGGGCCGACACGTTCGCGTCCGGACTGTTCACCCGGTTCGACCTGATGTTCCTGGTCGCCGAGCCCACCCGGAAGGGCGTCGGCGTCTACCGGCAGTACACCGAGTACGCGCGGGACTTCGACGTCGCCATCAAGGTCGTCGGCAACAAGGTCCAGAACGACGACGACGTCGCCTACCTGCGCGACCACGTCGGGGACGACCTGCTGGCGTGGGTCGGGCAGTCCGCCGCCGTCCGCGCGTTCGAGCAGGGCCGCGCCGGGGTCGCCCTGGAGGACGCCAACGCCGCCGCCCTCGACGCGATGCTCGCCGCCGTGGACGCCCGCGCCAAGGACTGGGACGCGTACTTCCAGCAGGCCGTGGACTTCCACATCAAGAACGCGCGGTCCTGGGCGAACCGCGCGGTCGGCGCGAACCTCGAGGAGCAGGTCGATCCCGGGTTCCGCTACCCGGCCTGAAACGGGCGGCCGGACGGGGCTACCGGCGCGGCGGCGGGCGGGTTACGCTACGCCGCCATGACGTTCAGCCCGCCGCCCGGCCCCCCGCCCGGTCCGCCGCAGCCGCCCGGCCCTCCTCCGCGCGGCGCCGAGGCGCGGCCGCGCGCGTTCCTCGTCGGACTGGGCGCGGTCGCGCCGCTGCTGGTGCTGTTCGTCGTGTTCGGCAACCCGTGGGTCCGGACGTGGCTGTTCACGCACGTCCACGCCGACGAGTCGATCCTGACGCCCGTCATGTGGCTGTCGTTCCTCGACTGGGGGTTCGGGCGGGGGCACCAGCCGCCCGCGGACTACCTCGTCCTCGACCTGCTCGGCACGCTGCTCGCGCTCGGGCTGACGCTGCTGCTGGCGACGGGCGCGGCGCGCTCGCTCGACCCGCGCCGGGGCGCGTTCGGCGCGTTCGCGGGCGCGTGGTGGGCGGCGCTCGTCGGCTGCGCGGTCGGCGGGTTCGTCAAGGGCGGCGCGGTCATCGCGAGTTCGGGCGGGTACGGCAGCACCCAGTACCGCATGCTGTGGACCGTCATGGAGAGCGGGCTCGGGTTCGCGATCGTCTACGGCTGGCTCGGCGGGGCGGTCGCGGTGCTGGCCTACTTCGCGGGCCGGGGCAAGGCGGGCGCGGCGGGGCCGGGCGCGCCGCTCGCGCCGGGGCATCCCGCCGGAGTCCCGTACACGCCGCCCGCGGGGGCGCAGGGGCCGCCGGTCGGCTGGGGGCCGCCCCAGCAGCCCGTGCCACAACCCGTGCCGCAACCCGCGCCGCCGCAGCCGTACGCGCCGCAGCCCTACGCCGCGCAGCCGGGCGGCTGGGGCGCGCCGCAGCCGCCCCCGCCGCCGGGGCAGCAGCCCGGTCCGTACGGCCGGCAGCCGCCGCCCCCGCCGGGTCAGCAGCCGCCTCCGCCGCCGGGACAGCCGGGCGAGCCGTCGAGTCAGGGCCAGCAGCCGCCCGAGCCGCCGGGCCACGAGCCGGAGCGGCCGACGCCGTCCAAGCCGTCCGAGCCGTCGAACCAGGACGCACGGGACGCGTCGGACGAGCCGGGCGAGGCACCCGGACCGGACGACGACGAGGTCACCCGCGCCGACCGCCGCGACGCCTGACCCGGGGACCGGGGGCACCGCGACACCTGCGACAATCTCCGCATGCGCGTGTTTCTGGGATGCGACCATGCCGGCTTCGAGCTGAAGGAGCACCTGCTCTCCTGGCTCAAGGAGAACGGGCACGAGGCCGTGGACTGCGGGGCCCTGCAGTACGACGCGGTGGACGACTACCCGCCGTTCGTGCTGCGCGCCGCCGAGCGCGTCGCCGCCGAGCCGGGCACGCTCGGCATCGTGATCGGCGGTTCGGGCAACGGCGAGGCCATCGCGGCGAACAAGGTCAAGGGCGTCCGGGCCGCGCTGGTGTGGAGCGACGCGACCGCGACGCTGGCCCGCGAGCACAACGACGCGAACGTCATCAGCCTCGGCGCGCGGCAGCACGACCTCGCCGACGCGACCCGGTTCGTCGAGCTGTTCCTGGCCACGCCGTACTCCGACGAGCCGCGCCACACGCGCCGCATCACGATGCTCGCGGAGTACGAGGACACGGGCGAACTGCCCCCGCTGCCCGCCGAGGACTGACCGGAACCGGCCCCGTCCCGCGTCCGCGCGGCACGGGGCCGCCGTGTGTCCGGTCCCGGCCGCAGCCCGCGCGCGGCGGCGGTTCCGGGACGGTCGCACCCGCGATGACCGTCCCGTCGCGCAGGGTGATCGCGGCGGTGGAACCCCACCGTGGGCGCCGGATGCTCGGTATGGTCCTAGCGTCATGCTGCAACGACTGGTGCGCCTTCTTCCGCTCCGGGCCCGCGCGTTCCTGCGCCGGATGCCGGTGCTCGTGCGCCTGTACCGGTGGATGCGGCAGGGCAAGCTGACCCGCGAGCGGTACGTCTTCGTCGCGCTGGCGCTGCTTGCGCTGGTGATCGGCCTCGGCGGCGACTCGCGGTCGCGGGCGACGTCGGGCGCGCTGGTGCTCATCGTCCTCGGCGGCGGGCTGCTGCTGAAGATCCGGACGGTCGTCGCGCTGCTCGTGGTGGTCGCCGGGATCATCGGGTTCAACGCGTACGCGGCGTGGGACGACGGGCGCGGCCTCGGCGTCGGCCTGATCGCGACGATCGTCATCAGCGCGCTGCTCGCGCTGACCCTGGCCCGGACGCGCCAGCAGCTCGGCGTGCAGGGCCTGCGCGGCGACTCGATGCTGCTGGAGCTGCGCGACCGGCTGCGCCGCCAGGGCGAGCTGCCCGACCTGCCGCCGGGCTGGGACGCGCAGGTCGTCCTGCTCCAGGCGGGCGGGTCGTCGTTCGGCGGCGACTTCGTGGTGTCGGTGCGCGAGGACGACCGGCTGGAGGTCGCGCTGGTCGACGTGTCGGGCAAGGGCACCGACGCGGGGACACGGGCGCTCATGCTGTCGGGCGCGTTCGGCGGACTTCTTGGATCGGTCCAGCGGGAGGGCTTCCTGCCCGCCTGCAACCGCTACCTGCACCGGCAGCGCTGGGACGAGGGGTTCGTCACCGCCGTCCACGTCGAGATCGACCTGGCGACCGGCGCGTACACCGTCGAGTCGGCCGGGCACCCGCCCGCCGTGCAGTTCGACGCGAGCAGCGGGCAGTGGCAGGTCAGCCCGGCCAAGGGCGTCGTGCTCGGCGTCGTGCCGGAGATGGACTGCGTCGCCGACACCGGGACGCTCATGCCGGGCGACGCGCTGCTCCTCTACACCGACGGCCTGGTCGAGACGCCCGGCACCGACCTGGACCAGGGCATCGAGAACCTGCTGGGCCAGGCGGAGCGGCTCGTCCCCGAGGGGTTCCGCAAGGGCGCGCGGGAACTCGTGGAGCGGATGGCGGCCGAGCGCGACGACGACTGCGCGCTCGTCGTGATCTGGCGCACGTGGCCGCCGCCGGAGCGAGTCGCGCGGCCCGAACTGGAAACGTGAACGTCATCTCGATGTAGCCCCCAGTGAACACCGCACCGGCAGACTGGGAACCAGTTCGGCAACCGGCTCGGAACTCGTCGGATCCTCCTCGGCGCGCGAGACCCCGGGCGGTTGGCGGCACCGAAGGTGATGCCCGCGCGAACGGCACCCCAGGGGTGGGAGGCGCCGTCCGCGCGGGCATCGGCCTTTTCCGGGCCGCGCGGGCGTTTCCCATATACCGGCATAACCGATTGACTTGGTAGGGATAGTTCCCTTTAATGGGGCGCGTGAGCTTCCCGGTCATCATCGGCAACCCCCGCCCCCGATCCCGCACCGCCACGGCCGCGCTGGCCGCCGCCCGCGCCGTCGCCGAGGCGGCGGGACTGTCCGCCGTTCCCGAGACCACCGACCTGTCCGAGCTCGGACCGGACCTGCTGCGGTCCGACCCCGGCCCGGACGTCGCCGCCGCGCTCGACCGCGTCGCGGCGGCCGACCTCCTGCTCATCGCCAGCCCCACCTACAAGGGGACCTACACCGGCCTGCTGAAGACCTTCCTGGATCGGCTGCCGGGCGGCGCGCTGACCGGTAAGGTCGCGCTGCCGCTGCTGGTCCTCGGCGCGCCGCAGCACGCGCTGGCCGTGGAGGTCCATCTGCGGCCCCTGCTCGTCGAGCTGGGCGCGACCGTCCCGACCCCGGGGCTCGCGCTGCTCGAACAAGACCTCGACCGGCTCGATTCCGTCGTCACGGAATGGGCCGGCCGTGTGGCCCCCGCCGTGCGGGGCGCTCTGCCGGCGGGGGTGTCCCGGTGACCGGGACGGCGACGGCACGGCCCGTCCCGGTCACCGGGGACTCCTTCCGCGACGCGCTCGCCCGGCACGCCGCCGGTGTCGTCGTGGTCACCGCGCGTCCTTCCGGGGGCGCGCCGGAAGGACTCACCGCGACCTCCTTCACCTCCGTCAGCCTCGATCCGCCGCTCGTGTCGTTCTACGTCGCGCGGTCCTCGACGACGTTCCCGCGGCTGCGGACGGCGTCCGGCTTCACCGTCAACGTCCTGCGGCACGACCAGGCCGACCTCGCGGCGCGGTTCGCCGCGCGCGACGCCGACCGCTTCGCCGCCCCGACGCGCTGGCGGTCCGGGCCGCGCGGCGAGCCGCTGCTGGAGGGCGTCGCGGTCCGGCTGGGCTGCGCGTGGCACAGCGTCCGCGAGATCGGGGACCACCTGCTCGTCGTCGGGCACGTCACCGGCGTCGAGATCGGCGAGGACGACGATCTGCCGCTGCTCTACCACCGCGGGCGGTTCGGACGGTTCGCCGCGCACGGGCGGAACGTCAAGAAAGTCCATCCGGAGGTTTCGCCCGGGCCCGCCCGGCAACAAACATGATCAACTGATCGTCCGTCCCCCGGCGACGGTCGCCGTGCGCGTCCGAGCGGAGGGGGAGCGGAGATGCCGCGTCGCGGGTGGCGCCCGCCGTCGCGCTGGTCGCTGCGCGCCCGGGTGACCTTTCTCGTCACCGCGATCTTCGTCGGCTTCATCATCGCGGGCTGGGTCGCGTACTACTTCATCCTGCACGCGATCGTCTTCAAGAACCTGCGGCACGACGGGGAGAAGGCGGTCGCGGAGATCAGCGCGGCCGTGCGCGCGCCGGGGCCGGACGAGCTGCGGACGCGGCAGCTCGGGTTCTCGCTGATCCAGATCGTGGACGACCGGGGCCGCGTCGTCGCCGCGAACACCCAGGCCGCCGGTCTCCCGCCGCTGACGGCGCGCCGCCCCGCCCGATACGCCGGGACGGTCGCCAAGACGGTGGACGTGGGCGGCTACGACAGCTCCGTCTACGTCGTCGGGGGCTGGGCGCACACGCCCGACGGGTGGCGGATCGTCTACACGGGCCTACCGGTGCCCGTCCTCGGGATCGTCCTGCGCGTGATGATGTGGGAGGCCATCTTCGCGGTGCCGCTCACCGGGCTGGTCGTGGGCTGGGCGATCTGGCACGCGGTGTTCCGGGCCGTCCGGCCGGTGCAGCGGATGGAGCGGGAACTCGCCGCGATCACCGGCGGCGCGGCCGAGCAGCGGCTGACCGTCCCGACGACCGGCGACGAGGTCGCGCACCTGGCCGAGTCGATCAACGTGACGCTGCAGCGGCTGCAGCGGGTGCTGGAGCGGCAGCGCGGGTTCGTCGCGGACGTCTCCCACGAGCTGCGCAGCCCGCTCACCGGGCTCCAGGCGCAGCTCGAGGTGGCGCTGCAGAGCCCGGAGGACGAGGACTGGCCCGCCGTCGCGCGCGGCGCGCTCGGCGAGGCCGACCGGCTGCAGCGGCTCGTCGCGGACCTGCTCATCATGGCCAAGCTGGACGCGGGCGTGCCGCTGGAGCGCGAGGCCATCGACCTCGGCGCGTTCGCGGGCGACGAGTCGGTGCGGCACCGCCGCCGCGTGCCGGTGGACGTGGACGCGGAGCCGGGCGTGCTGGTGTGGGGCTCCAAGCACGCGCTGATGCGCGTCCTGACGAACCTGCTGGACAACGCCGAGCGGCACGCGGCCGGGCGGATCGAGGTGCGGGTGCGGTCGTCCGGCGGCGACGCGGTGCTGACCGTCCGAGACGACGGCGCGGGGATCGCGCCGGAGGACCGGGAGAAGGTGTTCCGCCGCTTCCAGCGGCTCGCCGAGAGCCGCCGCCGCGACAAGGGCGGCAGCGGGCTCGGCCTGCCGATCTCGCGGGACATCGCGAACGCGCACGGCGGGTCGCTGATCGCGACGGGCGACGGGCTGCCGTCGGCGGCGGGCGCGGGGCAGGGGGCGTGCCTGAAGCTGCGGCTGCCGCTGTCGGACTCGGGCACCCGCCGGACGTCCTGACGGGGCGGTCCTCCTATGCTCTGCCGGACATGTCCGCGACCCCGGAGGGAGCCGCCGTGACCGAACGGGTCGGGGCCCGCGTGCTGCTGGACCGCGTCCTCACCGGCTGGCGGTCGTGGGACGAGCCGCCGCCCGCCGTCGCCGAACCGGGCTCGCGGTACGCGGCGGACCTCGCGGCGGCGCGGGAGCGCAGCGGCTGCGACGAGGCCGTGCTGACCGGCGAGGGCCTGCTGCGCGGGCGGCGCGTCGCGTGCGTGGTGTCGGAGTTCCGGTTCCTGGCCGGGTCGATCGGGCTCGCGACCGCCGACCGGATCGTCGCCGCCGTCGAGCGCGCCACGGCCGAGGGGCTGCCGCTGCTGGCCGCGCCGTCGTCGGGCGGGACGCGGATGCAGGAGGGCACGGCCGCGTTCGCGCAGATGGCGCGGATCACGGCGGCGGTCGCGGCGCACCGCGCGGCGGGGCTGCCGTACCTGGTGTACCTGCGGCATCCGACGACGGGCGGGGTGTTCGCGTCGTGGGGGTCGCTCGGGCACGTCACGGCGGCCGAGCCGGGGGCGCTGATCGGGTTCCTCGGGCCGCGCGTGTACGCGGGGCTGCACGGGCGGCCGTTCCCCGACGGCGTGCAGGTCGCGGAGAACCTGGCGGCGAAGGGGCTCGTGGACGCGGTCGTGGGGATCGGCGACCTCGCGGACGTCGCGGCGGCGGCGCTGGACGTGCTCGCGGCGCGCCCGGCGCGGCGGTCCGGCGGCTCGGACGAGCCCGCGCGGGCCGCGCCCGTCGCGGAACGGCCGCTGCGGGAGCCCGCGCCCGTCGAGGCGCCGCCCGCGTGGGAGGCCATCGAGCGGTCGCGGCGCGCGGACCGGCCCGGCGTCCGCGACCTGCTGCGGCGGGCGACGTCGGTGACGCCGCTGTCGGGGACGGGCCAGGGCGAGGCCGACCCCGGCCTGCTGCTCGCGCTGGCCAGGTTCGGCGGCGAGCCGTGCGTCGTCGTCGGCCAGGACCGGCGCAGCCAGCGCACCGGGCACCCGCTCGGCCCGGCCGGGCTGCGGGTGGCGCGGCGCGGGATGGGGCTGGCCGCCGAGCTGGGGCTGCCGCTGCTGACCGTCGTGGACACGCCCGGCGCGGTGCTGTCGGCCGAAGCCGAGGAGGGCGGGCTGGCGGGCGAGATCGCGCGCTGCCTCGCGGACATGATCACGCTGGCCGCGCCGACGCTGGCGCTGCTGCTCGGGGAGGGCACGGGCGGCGCGGCGCTGGCGCTGCTGCCCGCCGACCGGGTGCTCGCGGCGCGGCACGGGTGGCTCGCGCCGCTGCCGCCGGAGGGCGCGTCGGTGATCGTCCACCGGACGCCGGACCGGGCGGCGGAGCTGGCCGGGGCGCAGGGCGTCGGGGCGGCGGACCTGCTGCGCGCGGGGATCGCGGACGCGCTGCTGGACGAGCGGCCGGACGCCGCCGACGAGCCCGCCGCGTTCTGCGCCCGCGCTGCGGCGGCCGTGGCGGCGGAGCTGGCGGCGCTGGGCGAGCCGTCGCCGCGCGCCCGCGCGGCGCGGTACGCCCGACGCTGAGGCGGCCCGTGCTGAGACACCCGACGCTGAGGCGGCCGGCCGGGGCCGCGCGGAGGGCGCCTTTCCCACCGCGGCCCCGGCCGGCCCGCCGTCGCTATTGGACGGCGGATCGAATATAGGGCGGTGGTCCGGGAATCCGTCAAGTCTGTCCGGACTCGCTGCCATAATCCGCGACATGTCCGTCCCCCTGCCGACCGATCCGGCCGCCTCCACCGTCTACCTCGACTGGGCGAAGGCGCACGCCCCCGCGCACATCCCCGACGCCGAACGCCTGGTCGAGGCGCTGCGCACGGGCGTCCACTCGCGCCGCCCCGGCCGCTTCCTGGACGAGCTGGCCCGGCCCGCCCGCGCGCTGCCGCCCGAGCACCTCCCCTGGTACTGGGACACGGTCGCGCACCGGTTCCTGCGCGTCGGGACCAAGCAGGCGGGCGAGGCGTACCTGCTGGCGCGCGCCGCCGAGGCCGAACCGGTCGACGCCGCGTACCGCGCGGCCAACGCGGCGCTGCTCGCCCGCGCGGGCGCGCTCCCGGCCCGCGCGCTGCGCGAGCACCGCGCCTGGCTGGCGGCGACGTTCCCGGCGGACCGGGCGCACCGGGACTTCGCCGCGCTGCTGACCGCGTGGCGCGGGGCCGCGCCGCCCGCCGACCTGGTCCGGCTCGTGCGCGCGTCGGCGAAGGCCGCCGGGCTCGGCGTCGAGGAAGAGGCCCGCGTGCTCGGCCGCGTCCTGGCCCGGTGCGGCGGGACGGCGCTGTCGGACGGCCTGCTGGACGCGGCCGCGGCCGTCTTCGCCAAGGCCCCGCCCGAGCCCGACGACCTGCCCGCCCTCGCGGCCCTCTTCCCGACCGGCGCGACGGACGGCGCGGCGTTCCTGCGGATGCTGGACGCGGCGGGCGTCCTCGCCGCGTTCGCCGACGGTTCACTGGAGCCGGACGGCGGCCTCGCGGCGTGGCTCGGCGGTTTCCCGTTCCACTACTCCTACGTGCGCGTCCCGGGCGGCGGCATCACGGCGCAGCGGCCGCCCGCCGAGCTGTTCGCGGCCGTCGAGCGGCTCGCGCCGCGGATCGACGCGCCGGTCGCGCTGCACCGCTCGCAGTACCGGGCCAGGTCCCTGCTCGACGCCGAACTGCTCGACGCGTGCCTGGCGGCGGGCGTCCCGGTCGAGCACCCCGGGCCGCGCCACGAACTCCACGTCCGCAACGACGGTTCCGGGCGCGACCTGGCCGCGCTCGCGGCCGACCCCGATTTCGGCCCGCTGCTGGAGCGGACGCTCCAGCCGGGCCACTGGGACGGCCCCGGCACCGCCCTCACCCGGCTGCGGCCCGGTTCGGGCATCGAGGCCGGCGTCCACGCGCGGGTGGACGAGCTGCTGCGCGCCGTCGCGGACCAGGGCGCGTGGGCGGCGGGCGAGACGCTGCGCGAGCTGGGCAAGCTGCTGGACACTCCGACGCTCGCCGCGCTCGACGGCGTCGCGGACGCCCTCGCGGCCCTCGACCTCACCGCGCCCGTGCTGCGGACGCTGCGCGCCGGAATCCCGGCCGAGCTGGGCTGGCCCGCGTTCGACGAGGCCGTCGCGGAGCTGGGCGAGGTCGTCGGATGCACCGCGTCCTGGCCCGTCCTCACGCTGTACGGGCGGGACCGCGCCGTCGCGGTCGGGCCGTCCGGGCGCGTCGGGGCGTGCGCGTTCGCGGTGCCGGAGGACGCGAAGTTCCACACCGTCCACTACGTCGGCGGGGACTTCCTCGTCGCGTCAGGGACGATCCCGCAGGCGCCGCGCCGCGTGTTCTGGGCGGGCGAGCCGGGCGCGGTCGCCGAGGTCCAGCCGAGCGCCGCGCACGGCGTCACCGGCGACGTGTCCCGCGTCGGGCACGGCGACCAGTTCGCGGTCGGCGGCGGCCGGTTCGACGGGCGGCGCGTGCTGCGGCCCGGCGACGCGCCCACCGTCGCGTTCCCGCTCCGCCAGGTCGGGGACGGCGCGCGCGTCTGGTCGGCCGACGCGTTCGGCGACCGCGCCGACTGGCAGGCGGTGGACGCGGCCACCGGCGAGGCCGTCGCCGCGCCCGCCCCCGCGTTCTGCACCGTGCCGCGCGCGGGATACGGCATCGACCAGCGGTCGGTCCTGCTCGCGCGGCTCCTCGCCGGGGTCTCCTCCCCGCTCGGGGACGCGGACGGGCTGAGCGGCGCGCGCATCCTGGTCACGGGCGGCGAGGACCCGCATCGGCTCGTCGAGTCCGCGGACGGCCGCGCGGTGCGGCTGCCCGCCGGGGACCGGTCCCTCGCGTGCGCGCTGCTGCGGATTCCGGAGGCGGACGCCGTGCTCGTCGTGCGGGAATCCGACGGGCGGATCGAGGCGATCGAGCCCGCCACCGCGCTGTGGCGCGCGGCGGTCGCGGGCGTCGCGCGCCGGGGCGAGGCGGGGCCGCCCGTGCCGCCGCTGATGTTCTGGCACTTCCTCGCGCCGCGCGACCCGGCGTCGTCGCGGGCGCTGCGGGCGCTGGACGCGTCGGCCGTCCGAGCGCTGCTCGACGGCGCGCCGCCGCCCGGCGTCGCGGACCCGGTGATCGCGGCCTCGGCGGCGGAGATCGCCGGGCGGCTGACGCGGCTCCGCGACGAGCTGGCGGGGCGCGCGCGGATCGTCGCGTCCGGCGCGCTGGTGCGGCCCGCCGCCGACGTGGGCGACGCGGCGCTGCTCCCGGCGCTGCGCGGGCTCGTCGCGAACCACGTCCGGGGCGCGTCGAGGCACCACGTGTCGCCGCTGCCCGTCCTCGCCACCGCCGTCGCGGCGGACGGCGCGTTCCTCGCGGGCGACGTGGACGAGCGCGTCCGCGCGGTGAGCCGCCTCGCGGAGCCGCGCGACTGGACGGTGCTGCTCGGCCGGATCGACGCGGTCGTGCGGCGCGTCCTGTCCCCGGCCGCAGAGGACGGCGAGCGGGCCGCGCTCGCGGACCTGCTGCGGACGTGGGCGCGGACGCCGTTCGCCGCGCCGGGGGAGTGGCGCGTCGGGTTCGTCCCGAACGGCTCGCTGCCGCCCGGCGCGGTCGGCGCGGCCCGGACCTACCGGGGGCAGGAGGCCGGGCACCGCTTCGTCCAGCGCGCGGCCGAGCCCGCCCCGGCGGACGCGAAGGACACCGCGACCGCCGCCGTGACCCGCGACGACGCGGCGCGGCTGGCGCGCGCGCTGGACCTGCTCGCCGAACGCGGCCCCGCGCCGGTCCCGGACGAGGCGGTCGAGGCGTTCGCGCGCCGCACCGGGACGCGCCTGGCCGTCGCCCGGTACGTCCTGGACGGGCTGCGGAGCCGCTGCGACCTCGGCACCGACTTCGTGACCAACATCGAGGAGCAGCGGCGGGCGCTGCGCGCCAAGCCGTACGGGGTGGCGCGGGAGTCGCTGGACGAGGTCGAGCGGACGCTGCGGCGGCTCGACTACGCGGGGCACGCGGCGGTCCTCGCGGCGGGCGTCCCGGGCGACCCGGCCGAGCTGTGGACGCGCGACGGCGCGGTCGCCGCCGCCGAGCGGATGGCGGACGAGTGGGCGGCCCGGCTCGGCGCGCGCCCGCCCGTGGACGAGGAACTGGCCGCCGCGCTCGAACGCGACACCGGGCTCGGCGCGGGCTGGGCCGCCGCGCTGGGCGACCCGGCGCAGCGGGCCGTCCCCGGGCCGACGGTCGTGCTCACCGCGTACGGCAACCACGTCTGGCTCAACTTCCGAGACGCCGACGGAAAGCTCCAGCGGCTGCGAGGCCACGCCTACGCCGAGCGCGCGACGGCGGTCGCGTGGGCGTGCGCGGAGCGGCCGGTCGGCGACCCGGCGCTCGCAGGGCTGCGCGCGGCGGCGGACCGGCTGCGCGCCGTCCTCGACACGCCGGGCCTGATCTCGCACCTCGGGTACCACCGGGTCGGGCGGGGGCGGACGGCGCGGGCGGCGCTGTTCGGGCCGGACACCGTCACGGCCGCGCCGGACCGAGCCGAGGACCGGCCGTTCGAGCTGTTCGACGACGGACTGCTGCTGATCAGGAGCGACGAGGACTTCCAGCGCGTCCTGTTCCGGCCCGCCGGGCTCGCGGACGCCGCGCTCGTCGCGGACGTGCTGGAGGTGTGCGAGGACAACGGGCTCGACCGGCTGGCCGCCGAGGTGCGGCGGGAGTTGGCCGTCCGCGACGTCGCCCGGCTCGTGGAGCGGGCGCTGGACAGCCCGGTGCCCGCCGGGCGGTACGAGTACGACCCGTCGTGCAGCGTGCCGGAACTCGTCGCGGACGTCCGCGCGGCGACCGGCGCCGACGCGGACGCGGCCGCGCTGTACCTCCAGCTCCTCACGCTCGCGCACCCGACCGACGCGAACGTGCGCCGCTGGAACGGGTGGAAGCCCGCCCGGCACAAGGCGGCGCAGGACGAATTGGCCGCGCTCGGGCTCGTCGTCGTGGAGAAGCGCGCGCGGGCGCGGCGGACGGCGTTCATCCCGGGCGAGTGGCAGGAGACGAAGTCGCCCGTGCTGCCGCTGGAGGCGTTCAAGGTGGAGCCGTACCTGCTGGAGGTCTCGCACCGCAACGAGGTGACGGGTCCGTTCCTGCGCGTGCTGCCGCCCCGGCCGATCCACGAGATGTTCCAGGCGGCGTGGGCGGCGCGGACCTGACTTTCGTCAGTAACGCCGCTGGTCGTCCGGTATGTACGTTGAATCGGATGAACGTGGGGGACGGAGTGCGGGGCCTGGCGCGGCGGCCGTCGCGGCGGGCCGTCGCGCTCGACGCGCTGCTGCTCGCCGTGCTGGAGTTCCCGCCCGTCACCGCCGACCTCGTCGTCGTCCGGCCGCACGAAGCGCACTGGTGGGCGCAGCTCGCGGGCGTCGTCCTGCTGGGCGTCGCGGTGCTGGCGTGCCGGGCCGCTCCGCTGCTGTCGCTGGTGGTCGTCGTCGCGCTGACGGCCGTCCACGGGAACTTCGCGTTCGGGCTGCCGGTCATGGCGTACCTGACGGGGCTGCGGACAGCGCGGTCCCGGCCCGTGCTGTGGACGTTCACGGTGATCGTCGTCGGCGGGACGGTCATGAACCTGCTGCGCGGCGCGGACATCACCACCTGGTTCGCGCTGACGGTCTGGCTGGTGCTGCTCGGCGTCCTGCCGTGGCTCGCGGGCCATTACTGGCGGCAGGACCGGGAGCTGGTGCGCGCGGGCTGGGACCGCGCGGCGCGGCTGGAGCGCGAGCAGCGCATCGCGGCCGAGCGCGAACGGCTGCGGGAGCGGTCCAGGATCGCGCGGGACATGCACGACTCCCTCGGGCACGAGCTGGCGCTGCTCGCCGTCCGCGCGGGCGCGCTCCAGGTCGCGCCGGGCCTCGCGGACGAGCACCGGCGCGCCGCCGCCGACCTGCGCGCCGGGGCCGCCGCCGCGACCGAACGGCTCCAGGAGATCATCGGCGTGCTGCGGGCGGACGCGGACGCGTCCGTGCGGCCCGCCCGCGAGAGCGTCGCGGACCTCGTGGCGCGGGCGCGCGCGTCCGGCGTGCCCGTCCGGCTGACCGGCGACGACGCGCCGCTGGACCTCGCGCCGATGGCGGCGCTGGCCGTCCACCGCGTCGTCCAGGAAGCCCTGACGAACGCGGCCAAGCACGCGCCCGGCGCACCGATCACCGTCCACCTCGCCCGCCCGACGCGGGACACGGTGACGGTCACGATCACCAACGCCCCACCGACCACCCCCGCCCCGAGCGCCCCTGCGCCGGGCGCCCTTGCGCCGGACGCCCTCGCGCCGGGTGGCCTCGCGTCGGGCCGCCATGCGCCGGGCGCTCCCGCACCGGGCGGCCACGAGCCGGACGCCCCTGTGCCGGACGGCCTCGCGACGGACGGCCTCGCGTCCGGCGGCTTCGGCTTGGTCGGGCTGGCCGAACGCGTCCGGCTCGCGGGCGGCGCCCTGCGCACCGGCCCGACGCCGTCCGGCGGCTTCGAGGTCACCGCGAACCTCCCCTGCGCGCCCGGCGCCGTATCGCCCGACGCGCGAAGACCCGCCCCGGGCACGAGCGGTCCCGGCGCGGCCGACCCCGGCGGAGACGGCTTCCACGCGGCCGACCTCGGCGCGGCCGATCCCGGCGCGGACGAGTCCGAGTCCGCGCGGCGGCTGGCGCGGGAGCGGCGCGCCGTGCGCCGCAGCCTCGCCACCGCGATCGTCGTCCCGGCGCTGCTGCTCGCCGCGCTGTCGGCGGTGATGGCCGGGTACTACGCCGTCGCGACGCTGAACTCGTCCCTGCCCCCGGACCGGTTCACCGCGCTCCGGATCGGCGCGGACCGAGCGGCGGTCCTGCGGGACGCGCCGCCGATGCAGCTCGTGAACCGGGAGTCCGTCCGCGCCCGGCATCCCGAGCCGCGCGGCACGGACTGCCGCTACTACCGCTCCGACGTGAACCTGCTCGGCCTCGGCGACGTCTACCGGCTGTGCTTCGCCGGGGGCCGCCTCGCCGCCAAGGACGTGCTCCGCCAGTGAAGGGACCCCGCGTGATCCGCGTGCTGCTCGCCGACGACGAGGCCATGATCCGCGCCGGAGTGCGCGCGATCCTGGCCGCCGACCCCGGCGTCGAGGTCGTCGCCGAGGCGGGCGACGGGCGGGAGGCCGTCGCGCTGGCGCTCGCGCACCGCCCCGACGTCGCGCTGCTGGACGTCCGGATGCCCCGCCTGGACGGCCTCGCCGCCGCCGCCGAGCTGCGCCGCGCCGCCCCGGACGTCGGCGTCGTCATGCTGACCACCTTCGGGGAGGACGAGTACATCGCCCGCGCCCTGGCGGACGGCGCGAGCGGGTTCCTGCTGAAATCCGGCGATCCGCACGAACTCCTCGCCGGGGTCCGCGCGGTCGCGGACGGCGCGGCGTTCCTGTCCCCGAAGGTCGCCCACCGCGTCATCACCGAGCTGAGCGGCGGACGGCTGGAGCACGCCGCCCGCGCGCGCCGCCGCGCCGCCGCCCTCACCCCGCGCGAGCGCGAGGTCCTGGCCCTGCTGGGCCGGGGCCTGTCCAACGCGGAGATCGCCGCCCGGCTCCACATCGTGGAGGGCACGGTGAAGGCGTACGTCAGCGCGATTCTCACCCGCCTGGACGTCCGCAACCGCGTCCAGGCGGCGATCATCGCCTACGAGGCCGACCTCGTCGACGAGCGCTGACCGGCGGTCAGGCATCGCGCTCGCGCAGCGCCGCGTACCCGCCCGCGAGCGCCGCGGCGATCCAGACCAGCAGGATCGCCAGCCCGGCCGCCGCCGGGTACGGGTCCGCGTCGCCCTTCATGAAGTGCCGTCCGGCGACGCTCGGCAGCGCGTCCCCGATCCGCTCGGCGATCTCCTGCCCGCCGCCGAGCAGCATCGGCAGGACGAGCAGCACGAGGAACACCGTCGTCAGCGCCCCGGCGGTGCTGCGCAGCATCGTCCCGACGCAGAGCGCGAGGACGCCGACGAGCGCGAGGTAGAGCCCGCACGCCAGCGCGTCCGCCACCGCGTCCCCGGCCGACAGATGCCCCCATTTGCCCAGGAACGGGACGCAGGCGACGGTGCCCGCCACCGCGAGCGCCGCCCCGAGCGGGAAGAACACGGCCGCGACGACCGTCGCCTTCGCCGCCAGCAGCCGCGCCCGTGACGGCACGCACGCCAGCGCCACCCGCATCCCGCCGTGCGCGTACTCGCCCGTGACCAGCAGGATCGCCAGCGTCAACGGGACGAACTGCACGAGGTCCAGCGCGTCGAGCGCGACGCCGCTCGTCGCCACGACGCCCTGGTCGTTGCCGCGCACGCTGTCGGTGTTGTTCGCCGTCACCGAGTTCGCCAGCGTCGTCGCGACGATCCCCATCAGCGGGAACGCGCTCAGCAGGCCCCACCACGTGGACCGCAGCGACCAGAACCGCGTCCACTCGGCGAGGACCGCGCCCCGGTACCCGTCGCCCGTCATCGCGCCGCCTCCCGTCCCGCGCCGTACTCGACGCTCGCGCCCGTCAGCTCCATGTACGCGTCCTCCAGCGACGCCTCCCGCACGCTCAGCTCGTACAGCGGCACCCCGGCGCGGTGCGCGGCCAGCCCGACCCGCTCCGCCGGGACGCCGGTGACCGTCAGCTCCTCCGCGCCCGCGCGCGCCACCGCGACGCCCTCGGCGGCCAGCAGCGCCGCCAGGTCCCCGGCGCGCGGGCTGCGGACCCGGACGGACGTGCGGGAACTCCCCGCGATCACGTCCGCGACCGGCGCGTCCGCGATGAGCCGTCCCCGGCCGATGACGACGAGCCGGTCCGCCGTCCGCTCCATCTCGCTCATCAGGTGGCTCGACACGAACACCGTCCGGCCCTCGGCGGCAAGCGACCGCATGAGCCGCCGCACCCACAGCACCCCGTCGGGGTCCAGGCCGTTGACGGGCTCGTCCAGCAGGACGACGTGCGGGTCGCCCAGCAGCGCGCCCGCGATCCCGAGCCGCTGGCTCATCCCGAGCGAGAACGAGCCCGCGCGGCGGCCCGCGACCTCCGTCAGGCCGACCGCGGCCAGGACCTCGTCCACGCGCCGCCGCCCGAGGCCGTTGCTGCGCGCCATCGCCAGCAGGTGCGCCCGCGCGGACCGGCCCGGGTGCGCGGCCTTGGCGTCCAGCAGCGCGCCGACCTCGGCGAGCGGGCGGCGCAGCTCGGCGAACGGCCGTCCGCCGACCAGCGCCGCGCCCGCCGTGGGACGGTCCAGGCCGAGGATCATCCGCATCGTCGTGGACTTTCCCGCGCCGTTTGGGCCGAGGAAGCCCGTGACCAGGCCGGGCTCGATGTCGAGGGTCAGGCCGTCGACGGCCGTTCTGGCGCCGAACCGTTTCGTCAGGCCCCGCAGTGTGATCATCGTTCCTCCGCGTCGTCGTGGCGTCCGACACCGTAGGAAGCGGGCTCGGGCGCGGGCAGTGCGCGATCGTCGGCCGGCGACCCCGACTTTCGTCGGGTGCGGACGTATCGGACGGCCTCCACGACCGCCGTCACTCCGAGCGCCAGGCCCAGGCCGACCGCGACGCCGAGGATCGGATCGTCCTCGAACGCCCGTCCGCCGACATAGCCGAGCAGCGTCCCGTAAAGCGCCCAGGTCACGGCCGCGACCGCCGCGTATCCCGCGAACTCGCGGGCCGGGAACCCGACCGCGCCCATCGTCGCGGTCACCGCCGTCCGCCCGCCCGGCACGTACCGGGCGACGACGAGGATCAGCCCGCCCCGCTCGGCCACCGCCCGCCGCGCCCAGCGCGGCCCCCGCCCCCACCGCCCGCCGACGACGCGGCCCAGCGCGTACGCGACGTGGTCGCCCGCGAACGCCCCGAGCGCCGCCGCCGCGACCACCGCCGCCACCTGCGGCCGCCCGTCCGCCGCGTACACGCCCGCCGTGATCACCATGCTCTCGCTCGGGACGACGGGAAAGAACGCATCGACCGCCGCCACCACGAACAACACGAGCACGAACCAGGGGGACGTCACGGCGGTGTCCAGCAACTCCATGACATCGCTCATGCCTGCGACGCTAGAAACCCGGAACTCCGCGCGGCATCACCCACCCGACCAGCGTCCACCTGCACTTTCGTCGGGGTCGCCCGCCCGCCGCGCGGCCATCGTGCCGCCCGCGCGGGCGGGCTCACGGAACGCCCCGCCTGCGCAACTCAGGCGAAGAAGTCGAACTCTCCGTTGCGTACCCCGGCGGTGAAGGCTTCCCACTCGGCGCGGGTGTAGACGATGAGTTCGGCGTCGGGGCGCTGACTGTGGCGGACGGCCACGCGGTCGCTGCCGTCCGCGAGCGGCCCAGCCTCGACACAGTTTCCGCCCCCGTTGTCGCTGAACGTACTGATGTGCCAAGCGATGCGGGCACGCTCGGTGGTTCCGAGCGTGCCCGCGTTGGTGTCGTGCATGGTCGCCTCCGAGGGTTAGGCGAAGAAGTCGAACTCCCCGTTACGTACCCCGGCGGTGAAGGCTTCCCACTCGGCGCGCGTGTAGACGATCAGCTCCGCGTCCGGGTGCTGACTGTGGCGGACGGCCACGCGGTCACTGCCGTCCGCGAGCGGGCCGGCCTCGACGCAGTTGGGAGGGCCACCATCGCTGTAAGTGCTGATGTGCCAACCGATCCGGGACCGCTCGTCTGGAGTCAGCGCGTCGCGTGTCTCGGGCTTGCTCATTCCAACTCCTCTGCCACGGCTGAGATCAGCTCAACCGAGTCTGCGGGGCCAAGGGACAGCGTGTGCAGACGATCGTATGCCTCAACCAAGCGGTCGCACTGAGGGGACTCGATGTAGACCGCCCCCTGCAGCGTGTCGGCGTGCGCGATCCGTGGGAACGGTTCCGGCATCGTGAAGATCTTGAAAGCGCCGGTGTGGCTCGGATGGAGGCCAGCCTTGAACGGGAGCACCCTGACGTCAGTGTTCGGCCGTTCGGCGCATTCGGCGAGGTAGCGAAGTTGAGCGACGAAGACCTTTGGGCTGCCCGAAGGGCGACGTAGCAACGCCTCGTCCAAGATCACGGAGATCCTCGGTGGTTTGGGTTTCGCGAGGATCGCCTTGCGTGTCATCCGCAGCTCCAACATGCGGCGGATGCTCTCGTCGTCGGCATCCCAAGCGGTGGTCCGCATCGCTGCCTCGCCGTACTCCTCTGTCTGGAGCAGGCCAGGAAACACGACGTTGTCGAACATCTGGATGTGGTCGGCACGGGACTCCAGCCAGATGTAGTCGCTGAACCACTCGGCCAGATCCGGTGCGTAGCCGTCCCACCAGCCCTTCTGCCACGCCTCCTCGCTCAACTTGAGCAGTGAGAAGCGGCGGTGCTCGTCGGCGACTCGGTAGAGATCGAGGAGCTTCAGAAGTTCGGGCGAGTGGATCGGGTACACGCCCGTCTCGTACCGGCTGACGGTGCCGGGGTCACGCTCCAGATACTCGGCCACCTCCTTGATCAGCATGCCGTTCTCCTCGCGGAGGCTTCGTAGCTGCTGACCGAGCCACTGAGCCCGGAGTGTCACCCACTGAGATCGTGCCATCACATGACTCCACATGTTGTCATTGCCCAAGCACCTTGTTCGGGCTGCGGGCGTGTGCCACTATACCGAAGGTGTGAGGCTCCTCACGGGGAGTTAGCGAAAAGGTCAAGTCGTGCGGCCGGGGGCCGGGCGGCTGGACACGGCGAGGGGCCGGGACGGTCAGTGCTTGGCGGCAGGCCGTCCCGGCCCCGGAGTGCTCGGAAGGGAGCGCATCGCATGGACGGCATCCGCAGGTCCGAACGTCCGCCTGTCTACCACGTCGGGCGGGAGGCGGCGAACGGCCCGGAGGACGGCGCCGACGACATCTTCGCGTCCGCGCTGGACCCGGTCGAGGAAGTGGCGATGGACGCGGGCCTGGTCGCCGAACTCTTCCCCGGCGTCCGGCCGAGGCTGTTCGTCCTGGTCCGCCGGCCGGACGAGGACGACGAGGACGACGGCGAGGACAACGGCCAGCCCGGCGGCCCGGTAGACGGCGACCCCGCCGACCCGCCCGGCCGCGAGTCCGCGACGGCGACGGCCGATCGCGGGCCCGCCCGGCGGGCCGACGACGGCGCGTCCGACGAGACCGCCGCCGCGTCGGCGGCCCCGCCCCCGCCCGAGGTGATCGCCTTCGGCGTCGCCCTGCCGCGCGGCTCGGCGACGACCCTCGGCACGAACGGCGGCCCCTTCGGCCAGTGGCGCAGCCCGGAGAGCGCCGCGCACCGGCTCCGCTCGGAACTGGTCTGGGTCTCCGCCTGACACCGCCGCGAGCCCCGGCCCGCCCCCTCACCGGCCCGGGGCTCGCCCCACCCCGCCCACACCACCCCACCCCCCACCCGCGCCTCGCCCTGCACCGCACCACTTTCACCCCGCACACCACCCCGCGTCCGCGCCGAGCGCTGCCCCGAGCGCCGCGTCCTGCGCGCCGCCTTGTGTCCGCGCCGCGCGTTGCCCCGCGCGTTGCCCCGCACCCCGCCCTGCGCCCTGCCCCGAGCGCCGCGCCGCGTCCGCGCCAAGTGCCGCCCCGCGCCGCGTCCGCCCCGCGCCGCGCCCGCGCCGAGCGCTGCCCTGCGTCCGCCCGAGCGCTGCCCGCGCGCTGCGCCCTGCGCGCCGCCTCGCGTCCGCGCCGAGCGCTGCCCGCGCGTTGCCCCGCACCGCCCTGCGCCCTGCGCGCCGCGCGCTGCTCGGCGCTGGACTCCGTGCCCGTCCCGCTGGCCCCTGCCCACGCCGCCCGCCGCGCGGTCTGCGCGCGGAACAGATGAAGACGGTCATCCCGTCGCTGTAGTGTTCGTGGCCGCTCTTCCGCATCCTTGTTCCGCCGCCCGGACGGTCGCGTTCACCGGCCCCGGGAAGCCCTGCGGGGCTGCGGATGCGGAAGTTATCCACAGCTTCGGGCCGGGGGTTGCGGGGGTGTCGCCGGGCCGGTCTGATGGGGGCCGATGTCCGCACGCGACGAAAGGACGGACCGTATGCGAGGCGACAGGGTCGTCGTCACCATCCAGCCGCCGGGCAGGCGCGCGGAGGTCCACGAGATCATCGCGACCAAGGCCGGCCGCCGGGTCGAGCGCGTCGTCGAGGGCGGCGTGCTCAAGGTGAGCGAGGTCAGGCGCACGGGCAGCGTGGTCTACGCCATGCGGTTCCCTATGGCGGAGGTCCTGTGCGTCGAGGAGTACCACGCCAAGTACAAGCCGGAGCCGATCAAGAAGACGCGCGTGGACGGTCCGCCGGTCGACGGCGACGTCCGCCGGGACGCCGAGGACCGCACGCGCCGCCGCGACCCCGCGCAGCCCCTCCCGCCCGCGTCCACCCGCGACGAGGCGGCCTTCCTGGAGAAGCGTCCCGAGACCTCCCGCGAGGACGCCTCCGCCTGCGATTCCTCCCGCGCGGACGACGATCCCGCGCTGATCTGGGGACGCGTCGATCCGCTGCAGCCCCCCGAACCCTGCGGTCGCGGCCCGCTGACCGTCCCGCACCGGGGCCGACTGCCGATGCCCTCCGGCTGCCAGATCGACAGACGAGCCAGACCAGCACCCCGCTGCTCCTACCACCGCTGACACGCGGCCCCACATCGAAAGGAGAACTCATCGTGCGGTGATTCGGTCGTCCAGACACCGGCGCACGGAACATTCGCCGAG
The DNA here is from genome assembly GCF_000381885.1 of Actinomadura atramentaria DSM 43919. Taxonomy (GTDB): domain Bacteria; phylum Actinomycetota; class Actinomycetes; order Streptosporangiales; family Streptosporangiaceae; genus Spirillospora; species Spirillospora atramentaria. The sequence goes on from NZ_KB907209.1 coordinate 584,445, forward strand.
CCGCATTCCCCGACCCAGAGCCAAGCGGTAGTCGAAAGCGCGGTGGCCGGAAGTGCGGTGGCCAGAACTGCGGTCATGCGTGACGCGGAGCGTCCAACGCACTCCTGCACGGTCGCGGCGGTGCCCGTCCGCGCCTCACCGGGCTGCGGGCCCCTGCGGGCCGGGCGCGACTCACATGTCGGAAGCGCCGACCAGGCCGCCGGGGCCGCCGTCCCTGCTGGAGGCTCCGAGCGCGACAGGCCCGGATCAGCGTGCTCGCCCGCACCTGACAGCCCCGGCGGCTGGCTGGCTCCGAACGGCCAGGGCGCGGATGCGTCGGCCGGGCGTCGTGTCACCGCTCGGCGACCCTGCCGAGACGGTCGGGGTCAGCGGGCTCACCCGGGTCTGGCGGGCGCGGCGCGGTGGCTGGGCCAACGCGGAGGGTTCGGCACGCGCGACCGGGGCGTCGTGTCCACGCTGCGCGGCCTGTGGAAGGGCCGAGCCCCGGCTGAGCGGCGGAGCCCCGGCCAAGTCGGCCGGGGCTCGGCGGTGAGACCGCAGGGCTAGAGCTGCACTCCCGTCAGCACCATCACCTTCTCCTCCGTGTAGTCCTCCATCGCGGACCGCAGGCCCTCGCGGCCGACCCCGGAGTCCTTCACACCGCCGTAGGGCATCTGGTCCGCCCGGTACGACGGGACGTCGCCGATCACCACCCCGCCGACCTCAAGTTCCCGATGGGCGCGGAACGCCACGTCCAGACTGCGCGTGAAGATGCCCGCCTGCAGACCGAACACCGAGTCGTTGACGCGCGCGAACGCCTCGTCCACCCCGTCGACCGGCTGGACGAGCAGCACCGGCCCGAAGACCTCCTCGCGGACGACCTTCGCGTCGTCCGGCACACCGGTGAGGATCGTCGGCGCGTAGGCCGCGCCGTCGCGCTCGCCGCCGGTGAGGATCTTGGCCCCGGCGTCCACGGCCTCGTTCACCCAGGACTCGACGCGCTCCGCGGCGGCGACGCTGACCAGCGGCCCGACCTGCGTCGCGTCGTCCCACGGGTCGCCGGTGACGAGCCCGTTCACCGCGTCCACCAGCTTGGGCAGGAAGTCCTCCAGCACCGACCGGTCCACGTAGACGCGCTGGACGGCGATGCAGCTCTGCCCCGCCTGGTAGTTCGCGAACAGCCCGATCCGCGACGCCGCCCAGTCCAGGTCCGCGTCGGGCAGGACGACGGCCGCGCCGTTGCCGCCGAGTTCGAGCGTGACGTGCTTGCGCGGCGCCTGGTCGTTGATCGCCCACCCGACCGGCACCGACCCGGTGAACGACACGATCGGCAGCCGCGGGTCCGAGACCAGCGCCCCGGCCCGGTCGTTGGGCACCGGCAGCACCGACACCATCCCGGCGGGCAGGTCGGTCTCCGCGAGCAGTTCGCCGAGCAGCAGCGCCGACAGCGGCGTCGCGGGCGCGGGCTTCACGACGATCGGCGCGCCGACCGCGACGGCCGGAGCGACCTTGTGCGCCGTGAGGTTCAGCGGGAAGTTGAACGGCGAGATCCCCAGCACCGGCCCGCGCGGCACCCGCGACACGTACGCCATGCGCCCGTCCGCGGCGGCCTCGGTGTCGAGGCGCTGCACGGAACCGCTCCAGCGGCGCGTCTCCTCGGCCGCGAACCGGAACGTCGCGACGGCCCGGTTCACCTCCGCGCGCGCCCACATCAGCGGCTTGCCGTTCTCCCCGGTGATCAGCCGCGCGACCTCGTCGGCGCGCTCGGCCAGCCGCCGCGAGACGTGCGTGAGCGCGTCCGCGCGGACGTGCAGGGGCAGCGCCGCCGCCGTCCGCCGCACCGCGTGCGCGGCGGCCAGGGCCTCCTCGACCTGCGCGGGCGTCGGCACGGCCGCGACGCCCACCGTCCGCCCGTCGTAGGGGTGGGTGACCTCGATCGACTCCTCGCCCGTCGCCGCGCGCCCCGCCAGCCAGAAAGGTGTCACGTTCATCAGCTCCCTCGCGTCCGTTTCACGCTATCCCCGGGCCTCCGGCGCGCCGGAGGCGAGGCCGTACAGTTCGGCGAGGATCTCGTAGGAGCGCAGCCGGTCCTCGTGGTGGTACACCGACGTCGTCACCATGATCTCGTCGACGCGCGTGCGCTCCAGCAGCTCGTCCATGCGTTTGCGGACGGTCTCGGGCCCGCCGATGATCTGGTCGCCGATGCGCGCGCGGATCATCTCGGCCTCCAGCGGCGAGTACGGCGTGGACGCGGCCTCCTCCGGCGTCGGGAGCGGCCCGGGGAGCCCCTGCCGGAGCCGCAGGAACTGCAGGACCTGCGGTTTCGCCATCTCCTGCGCGTACGCGTCGTCCTCGGCGGCCATGACGGACGCGGCGATCATCGCGTACGGCTCGTCCAGCACCTCGGACGGCCGGAACGACTCCCGGTACAGCGCGAGCGCCGGAAGCGTGTTCTGCGCGCTGAAGTGGTGCGCGAACGCGAACGGCAGCCCGAGCAGCCCCGCGAGCCGCGCGCTGTACCCGCTGGACCCGAGCAGCCACACCGGCGGCCCGTTGCCCGCCGCCGGGGTGACGACGCCGTCCGGCGCGAAGTAGCCGCGCAGCTCCGCGACCTGCTCGGGGAAGTCGTCGGCCGACAGCGCCTCGGCGGAGCGGCGCAGCGCCCGCGCGGTGGCCTGGTCGGTGCCGGGCGCGCGGCCGAGGCCGAGGTCGATGCGGCCGGGGTACAGGGCCTCCAGCGTCCCGAACTGCTCGGCGACGACCATCGGCGCGTGGTTCGGCAGCATGATCCCGCCGGAGCCGACGCGCAGCCGGGTCGTGGCGGCGGCGACCTGCCCGATGAGGACGGACGTCGCCGAACTCGCGATGCCCGGCATCGCGTGGTGCTCGGCCAGCCAGTACCGGTGGAAGCCGAGCGCCTCGGTCCGGCGGGCGAGGTCGAGCGTGTTGCGCAGCGCCTGCCCGGAGCTGGACCCGGACACGACGGGCGCGAGGTCGAGGACGGAGAAGGGAACGGTCATGTTCCCTTGCAACCCGGCGGGCGGCTCGCGTCTTCCCGCGCTGGGTACGGTGCAGATCATGGAGTCCGACGACCCGTTCGTCCGAATCCGGGGGGCTCGGGAGAACAACCTGCGGGGAGTCGACGCGGCGGTCCCGCGCGACGCGCTCGTCGCGTTCACCGGCGTGTCCGGATCTGGCAAGTCCAGCCTGGCGTTCGGCACGCTGTACGCCGAGGCGCAGCGCCGTTATTTGGAGTCGGTCGCGCCGTACGCGCGGCGGCTGCTGCACCAGGCCGGGACGCCGCACGTGGACGAGATCACCGGGCTGCCCCCGGCGGTCGCGCTGCAGCAGCGCCGCTCGACGCCGTCCGCGCGCTCGTCGGTGGGGACGGTCACGACGCTGTCGAACTCGCTGCGGATGCTGCTGTCGCGGGCGGGGGAGTACCCGCCGGGCGCGGAGCGGCTGGACTCCGACGCGTTCTCGCCGAACACCCCGGCGGGGGCGTGCCCGCGCTGCCACGGGCTGGGCGAGGTCCACGAGGTGACGGAGGATTCGCTGGTCCCGGACCCGTCGCTGAGCATCCGGGACGGCGCGGTCGCGTCGTGGCCCGGCGCGTGGCAGGGCAAGAACCTGCGCGACATCCTCGACGCGCTCGGCTACGACATCGACCGCCCGTGGCGGGACCTGCCGCGCGACCAGCGCGAATGGATACTGTTCACCGACGAGCAGCCCGTTGTCACGGTCCATCCCGTCCGGGAGGCGCACCGGGTGCAGCGGCCGTACAAGGGGACGTACTCCAGCGCGAAGCGCCTGGTGCTCCACGCGTACGCCGATTCCAAGAGCGAAGCGCGGCGTGCGAAGGCGGCGTCGTTCCTGGAGGCGCGGACGTGCCCGGTCTGCGGCGGTCGGCGGCTGCGGCCGGACGCGCTCGCCGTCACCTTCGCGGAACGTTCCATCGCGGACCTGGCCGCGCTCCCGCTCACCGCGCTCGCCGCCGTCCTGCGCCCGTTCACCGGCGGCGACGGCCCCGCCGGGGCGCTCACCCGCGACCTGGTCTCGCGCATCGAACCGCTGGTGGACCTCGGCCTCGGCTACCTCAGCACCGACCGCTCCGCCCCGACGCTGTCGGCGGGCGAACTCCAACGGCTCCGGATCGCCACCCAGCTCCGCTCGGGGCTGTTCGGCGTCGTCTACGTGCTGGACGAGCCGTCCGCCGGACTCCACCCCGCCGACACCGAGGCCCTGATCGGCGTGCTCGCCGGGCTGCGCGCGGCGGGGAACAGCGTGTTCTTCGTGGAGCACGACCTCGACGTCGTCCGCCGCGCCGACTGGATCGTGGACGTCGGTCCGGGCGCGGGCGCGGGCGGCGGCCGCGTCCTCTACAGCGGCCCGGTGGACGGGCTGGCCGACATCGCCGAATCGGTGACGCGCCCCTACCTGTTCGGTGAGGTGAAACAGGCCGTACGGACACCCCGCGACCCGCGCGGGCAGCTCCGATTGCGGGACGTCACCCGCCATAACCTGCGCGGCCTCGACGCCGACGTGCCGCTCGGCGCGTTCACGGCGATCACCGGCGTCTCGGGCTCGGGGAAGTCCACGCTCCTCGACGTCCTGGCCGAGACCGACGCCGTCGCCCGGATCGTCCGCGTCGACCAGCGCCCGATCGGCCGCACGCCCCGCTCCAACCTCGCCACCTACACGGGCCTGTTCGACGCCGTCCGCAAGGTCTTCGCCGCCACGCCCGAGGCGCGCGAGCGCGGCTACGGGCCGGGCCGGTTCTCGTTCAACGTCGAGGGCGGCCGCTGCCCCCACTGCCAGGGCGAGGGGTACGTGTCGGTCGAGCTGCTGTTCCTGCCGTCCACGTACGCGCCGTGCCCGGTGTGCCACGGCGCGCGCTACAACCCGGAGACGCTCGAAGTCCGCTGGAACGGCCGCAGCATCGCGGACGTTCTCGCCCTCACCGTCGACGACGCGGTCGACGTCCTCGCCGACGTGCCCGCCGCCGCGCGCTCGCTGCGCGCGCTGCGCGACGTCGGCCTCGGCTACCTGCGGCTCGGCCAGCCCGCGACGGAGCTGTCCGGCGGCGAGGCGCAGCGCGTCAAGCTCGCGTCCGAACTCCAGCGCGCCCGCCGCGACGACACCCTCTACCTGCTGGACGAGCCGACGACCGGCCTGCACCCCGCCGACGCCGACCTGCTCATGGACCGGCTGCACGCGCTCGTGGACGGCGGCGCGACCGTCGTCGCCGCCCTCCACGACATGGCCGCCGTCGCCACCGCCGACCACGTCGTGGATCTCGGCCCCGGCGGCGGTACGGACGGCGGCACGGTCGTCGCAGCGGGCCCGCCCGCCGCCGTCGCGGAATCCCCGGCCGGCCGCACCGCCCCCTACCTGCGGGCTTTCCTCCGGACGCGCGAACGGGTGGCGCGCCCGCACTGACACTCGGTACAAAAAGGGGGCAATCCCCGATCATTCCGGAGGGTCCGTGGACGTCCTCGCCCCGACCGACCCGCGCGGCGTCGGCGGCCACCGCATCACCGGCCGCCTCGGCCGCGGCGGCATGGGCGACGTCTACCTCGGCGTCTCCCCGGGCGGCCGGCCCGTCGCCGTCAAGGTGATCCGGCCCGAGCTGGCCGCCGACCCCGAGTTCCGCCGCCGCTTCCGCACCGAGGTGGAGGCCGCGCGGCGCGTCGGCGGGTTCCACACCGCGCCCGTCGTGGACGCCGACCCGGACGGCGACCCGCCGTGGCTCGTCACCGCCTACGTCCCCGGGCCGTCGCTCGCGGACGCCATCCACGAGCACGGCGCGCTGCCCGAGGCGTCGCTGCGCGTCCTGGCCGCCGGGCTCGCCGAGGCGCTCGCGGCCGTCCACACGGCGGGGCTCGTCCACCGCGACCTCAAGCCGTCCAACATCCTGCTCGCCGACGACGGGCCGCGCGTCATCGACTTCGGCATCGCCCGCGCGCTCGACGCCACCGCGATGACGCGGACCGGCGTCGTCGCGGGCACCGCCGGGTTCATGGCCCCCGAGCAGGCCACCGGCGGCGACACCGGGCCCGCCGTGGACGTGTTCGCGTTCGGCGTCGTGCTGTGCCACGCGGCGGGCGTCAAGCCGTTCGGCGAAGGGCCCGCGCACGCGCTGGTGTACCGCGTCGTCCACCAGGAGCCCGATCTGACGGGAATGCCGGACGCGCTGCGCCCCGTCGTCGCGGACTGCCTCGCCAAGGACCCGGCGGCGCGGCCCGCGCCCGCCGACCTCGTCCGCGCGTTCGCGGTGGGCGACGCGCACGGCTGGCTGCCCGAGCCGGTCCAGACGATGGTGGACCGGCGCATGGCGACCGCGCCCGCCGCGCCGCCGCCCCCGTCGTCGGTGCCGCCGCCCGCCGACGCGCCGGACTGGGTGCGGTACGCGGGCGACCCCGGCGCGTACCGGTCCCGGACGGCCGAGTACGCCGTCCTGCTCGCGCTCCTCGCGGTGCTCACCGTCGTCGCGTTCCTCGCCCACGCGACGGTCGTGTTCGTGCTGTTCGGGCTGGGCCTGCTGCTGGCCGTCCCGTTCGCGGCGCTGGAGATGCGGCGCGCGTCCGTCGTCGCGTCCGCGCCGAACGACCTGCACGTCGGGCGGCAGGGGATCGCCGTCCGGTACGGGCACCAGTCCGTCCACTACCCGTGGGAGCAGATCGTCGGCGTGCGGACGCAGCCCGCCGGAACCGCGACGGCGCTCGCCGTGCGGACCGCGCCCGGCGTCCCGCCGCCCCGGCACCGCAGCTCGGTCGGCCGCCCCTACCTGGACCAGCCCACCGACGACGGCCGGTCGCGCTGGGTCGTCGTCGCCCACCTCGACGAGTTCGACACGCCCGCCGCCGAGATCGAGGCCCTGGTCGCGCGCTGCGCCGGGCCGCGCTGGGCGGCGGGCTGACGCGTCAGAGCAGCACGGTCAGAGCAGCACAGTCAGAGCAGCGCGGCGTCGGGCGGCTCGCCGACCGCGTCCGCGTGGTGCCGGGTGCCCGCGAACACGGCCCGCCAGGCGTCGGCGCCGTCCGCCGCGACGTTCGCCGAGAAGCGGCCCTGGGCGTCCGTTTCGACGGTGTCGCGCGTCGTCCACGCCCCCGCGTCGCCCGTCCGGGACTCGATGCGCACCTTCGCCCTGGCGTATGGGACGTAGCCGCGCGTCCACGGGTCCATCCGCGTCAGCGTCCCCGACACCGCGACGCCCGCGTCCCCGGGCTCGGCCGCGAAGCCGTCCACCTTCGTGTCGCGCTTGACCTCGAACGCCTTCTTGCGCGCCAGCGCGCGCCCGGTCGCGCACGCGGTGCCGGTCGCGGTGACCGTCCAGCGGCCGCGCAGCTCGACGTCGTCCAGCGCGAACGACACCCGCGCCCGGCCCTCGACCGCTTCCCCGACGTCGGCGAAGTCGTAGCCCTCGCCCTCGGCCGCCTCGATCTCGACGAGCGCGTCCCGCACGCACGTCCCGAAGTCGACCTCGACCGAGACGGGCGCCGTCGCGCCCGGGACGAGCCGGACCGTCCCCGGATCGACCGCCACCCTGACCTTCGCGCGCCGCTTCGGCCCCGCGCTCGCCGCCCCCGCGTCCGCGACCACCGCGTCCGCGACCACCGGGCCCGCGACCAGCGCCGCGACGGCGAACACCGCCGCGATCGTCCTACGCACCATCGACCACCCCCACCGTAGATGATCTTGCTCTTTCCCCGGTGGGCGCGAGTTGACGCGGGACATGTTCGTCACCGCGAGGGGAGGGACGGGCCGGGCGTCCGGTCGGGCGGACGCCGCGGCGACGGTCGGGCTGGGGAGATTCGAACTCCCGGCCTCCGCGACCCAAACGCGGCGCGCTGCCAAGCTGCGCTACAGCCCGTCGGCGGGTTCGTGAACCGGCCGCATCGTCGCGGAGCCTATCAGGCGGGCGCGGCCCGGCAGCGCGTGCTTTTCCGCCGTTACCGCTCGGCGGACTCGCGCAGCGTCGCGGCGACCGCGCGGACGGCGTCGCGCAGCGCGTCCGGGCGGCGGACGGTGAACGGGACGCCCAGGCTCGCCAGCAGGAAGGCGGCCCCGTCGAGGCGGTTCGTGCTCAGGTTCAGCAGGGTGCCGTCCGGCGTCGGGCGCAGCGTCGCGACGGTCGGCGGGACGCGGCGCCTCACCGCTTCGGCGTCTGAGTGCAGCAGGACCTCGACGTCGTGCGCGTACGGGACGGCGGCGAGCGCGTCCGCGACGGCCGCGACCGGGTCGGCGGGCGGCGTCGTCGTCGCGGGTCCGGTCGTCTCGGCGGACACGACCCGGTCGACGCGGAACGTGCGGCGCTCCCCGCTGCGGTGGTCGTGCCCGGTGACGTACCAGCGGCCGCCGTGCAGGACGATGCCGTGCGGGTCGACGTCCCGTTCGGTAGCCGCGCCCGTCCGGTCGCGGTAGGCGATCCGGACGCGCCGGCCCGCCTCGCACGCCGCCGCCAGCGCGAGCAGGACGCCGGTGCGCGGCGCGTCCCCGTCCCGCGCGGCCGCGGTGAAGCCGAGGACGTCCCGCAGCGCCCGGACGCGGTCGCGCACCGCGTCCGGCAAGACCCGCTCGACCTTCGCGAGCGCGCTCTCCACCGCGTCGCCCGGCAGCCCCGCGCGCCGCCCCGCGACCAGGCCGAGCACGACCGCGACGGCCTCCGCGTCGCTCAGCATCAGCGGCGGCAGCCGGTAGCCGGGCGTCAACCGGTACCCGCCGTACCGCCCGCGCCCGGCGGCGACGGGCACACCCAGCTCACCGAGCCGCGCCGCGTAACGGCGGACGGTCCGCTCGTCCACCCCGAGGCGGTCCGCCAGCTCGACGCCCGTCAGGCCGGGCCGCGCCTGGAGCAGCTCCAGCATCGCCAGAACCCGCGCCGCAGGTGACACACGCCACTCCCTAATCCGGACGGACACTGCCCGGATTCAACCGTACGGTTCAGACGAACTCCACCCAGGAAGGCTTCAAGCATGGCGACATACGTACTGGTGCCCGGCTTCTGGCTGGGCGCATGGGCCTGGGACCGCGTAGCAGATGCCCTACGCGCGTCAGGCCACGCAGCGCACCCCATCACCCTGACGGGCGTCGCAGACCGCGCTTCCGAGGCATCGCCCGACATCACCCTCGACACGCACATCGAGGACGTCCTGGCAGCGATCGACGCAACGGCCGCGCGCAAGGTCGTCCTGGTAGCCCACAGCGGCGCGAACATGCCCGTGACCGGTGCGGCCGACCAAGCCCCCGACCGCGTGGAACGCATCATCTACGTGGACACAGCACCCCTACCGTCCGGCTGGGCACAGATCGACTTCCTGGACCCCGAAAAGCGCGCGGAAACCCTGGCGAAGATCGGCGACGGCTCCGTCCTCCCACCCCCACCCTTCGACCCGACCACCGACCCGCAAGCCCTGACGGACCTGACCGAAGAAGCCCTGTCCCAACTCCGCACCCGAGCAACCCCCCAACCGGCCCGCACAGCCACCGACCCCCTACACCGCCCGGCCGCACTCCCGACAACCCCCCGCACGATGATCGCCACAACGATCCCCCTAGCGGCCGTCCACAAGATGACCGCCACCGGAGCCCCAGCCTTCACAGCCCTAGCCACCCCCGGCTGGACCTTCACCGAACTCCCCACCAGCCACTGGCCGATGCTCTCCGCCCCAACCCACCTGGCCAAAGCCCTAACGACCTGACCCCCCACCCACCCCAACGCGAACCCGCCCGAAACCCTGTACCCTACGGAAGGCGATCCCCTTCGGGCCGATCGCACGCGGGCGTAGCTCAATGGTAGAGCCCCAGTCTTCCAAACTGGCTACGCGGGTTCGATTCCCGTCGCCCGCTCTCCATGATGAAGACCCAGGTCGGGGATGTTTTCCAGACCCGGGTCTTTTGTTCTTCGTGTGCCGTCGAGGGATGGACATGGGAACGCTTGCGGTGTTGGAAGTGCTCGCCGGGAACGGGGTGCTGTTCGTTGAGGACCCCTCGACCGGGTTCGGGGGCGAGCCGCCGGACATGGGGGACGGGCCGGTTGTCGTGTCCTCGCCGGGCCACCTTGTGCTGGTGGTCCGGCATGCGGTCGAGGGACTGACGTCTGTTCGTGTCGTCACGGAGAGCGCGGACGTTTCACTTCCCGTCGCCTACTACGAGGGGGAGTTCACGTCCGCGCACGGCGAGCTGGCCGTGCGGGATGTCGGGAACTGGAACCGCATCACCGTTCACGTTGGGGCGATCAGCTTTCGGCTGCGCATTTTCGCCGATGCTCTCGACGAGCCTTCGCGGTTGGAGATCGTCGTTCCCGGCCTGTGAGGTCTCGGGCGCTGGAGGCGGGCACAGGGTCGGTGCCCTTCCCAGGGGTCCCCTCCGGCTCCTGGGACGGGCGGCTTTGGGGGTTAGCGGGTGGGGAGTTCTGCGCAGACCCATTTGCCTCGCGGGGTTGTGGGGTGGATCCACTGGCGGGTGGTCAGGGCTGCGACTATTGGGAGGCCCCAGCCGCCATTGGCGTCGAAGTTTCGCGGTGTGAGGTCTAGGGATTGTGGGTTGATTCTTGTGGTGCGGCAGGTGGGGGTTTTGGGGCTGGCGTCCCAGATCGCCAGGACGATGGTTGTTGTTGTTCGGCCGAGGTAGAGGCGGACGGTTTCTGCTGGGCTGCAAGCTTGCATTGCGTTGGTGAAGAGTTCTGTGACGATCAGTTCGGCGTCGCTGATCAGGTTCGGCAGGTTCCAGGACGCCAGTGCTCTCGCGGTGTGGTCTCGGGCTATTCCTGCTGCGGCTGGGACGCTTGTCAGGTCGCGGGCTATGCCGGTCGCTCGGGCGGGCGTTCTCGTTGTCGGGACTTCGGCGGTCATCGGGTCGCCGCCGGGCCGTGCGGGGTGTGGACGCGCATTGCGGCGGTCAGAGCGTGGGCGGTCGGTGCGTCCAGGGTCGGGGCGGACGGCCATGCCGGGACCGCCCAGAAGCGCTGGGACCACGGGCCCCACCACACCAGCCAGCCGGGGTTCTCGCGTTCCATCCGCGCGGCGGCGGCTCGGTCGGCGCGGTCGGCCCGCGCGTTCGTCCGCGGCGGCCGATCCAGTGCGTGGCCCACAGCCGGACCTCCTCGTCCGGTCGTGCCCCGGCGCGCCGGGGCTGCTCGTGTCTCCGGTGCCCCGGCGGCGTTCAGGACGGGACGCGCGGAGTCCCGCCTTTCGTCCGCCGGAGTGGTCCCAACCCTCACAGCCCCGGTCACGCTCGGGAAGCGGCCGGACACGACCAGCGGCACACCACGGCCTTGATCAACTGCACCGGCGGGTCAGGTACACCGCCCGCGCCGACGAGGGCGGACGTCGGCGGCGCCGGGTGCGGGACCGTCCGGACGCGGAGCGCGGCGGTCGCGTGTTCCGGATCGACGCGCCCGGCCGCGCCGGTTCCCTTACTCTCGGGAGGCAGACGAACACCCGCTGGACGCAGCGCCGCCCTGATCGACCGCATCGGCCGATCGGACGCACCTCCCCGGAGTCGCGATGCCCGCCATGCCCGAACCGTACGACGCGCCCGCCATCGTCACGTTCGCCAAGGAGTTGACGTGGCGACGGGAGAAGGCCGAACTCAAGAAGAACGAACTCGCCAAGATCCTCGGGTTCGGCGAGTCCTACGTCGGCCAGGTCGAGAACTGCAAGAACCTGCCGTCAGAGGAGTTCGCCGACGCGCTCGACACGTACTTCAAGACCGATGGCATCTTCCACAGGCTGTGGGAACGCATCCAGGAGACGCGGCACTACTCCGTCGTGCCGCCGGGCTTCCCGGAATACTGCAGGTATGAGACGCAGGCGCTCTACATCAAGAACATGAGTCCGGTGCTGGTCACCGGACTACTCCAGATCGAGGACTACGCCCGGACGATCATCGGCGCATATCAGTCGATGGACATGGTCGACCATCTCGTCCGCGACCGGATGCAGCGTCGCGCGGTCCTCGATCGCACGCACGCCAACTTTATGATCGACGAGAGTGTGTTGCATCGGGTTGTCGGAAACGCTGAGATCATGGGACGCCAGCTCGACTATCTTCTCGAAATGTCCGAGCATCCCAATGTTTCTATCGAAATAATTCCGTCTTCCGTGGGCTTCTACCCAGGCGTCGGTGGAATGCTTATAGTCCTGGGAACTGAGGATGGAAGGACGATCGTATACACCGAGTCATCGGGTATGGGGCTGCTGATCCAAGATGCCGTCCAGGTGGCGCGCCATGTCATACGGTATGACTCGGTACGAAGCCACGCGCTGCCTGTAGAGCAGTCGCGGGCGTTGATCAGCCAAGTGAGAGGCCAGAAGTATGCTTGATCTGTCGGGTGTTTTGTGGCGCAAGAGCAGCCGAAGCGATGAGCATGGCGGGGAGTGTGTGGAAGTCGCCGCCGTCGCCGCTGCGGTGGCCATGCGCGACTCCAAGGACCCCGATGGTCCCAAGCTCGTGGTGAACCGTTCGGCGTTCACCGAATTCATCCATCAAGTGGAGGGCGAGGATCATGCTTGATCTGTCCGGTATTCGGTGGCGTAAGAGCAGCCGCTCCGACCAGTACGGTGGGGACTGCGTCGAAGTCGCAGCCGTCCGTTCTGCGGTGGCCGTGCGCGACTCCAAGGACCTTGACGGCCCCAAAATCATCGTTAACCAACTGGCGTTCGGAGCGCTGATCAACGCCGTCCACACGGGCACTCACGACCTGGCCTGAACCGCAAGTCGGCTGCCCTTCGTCAAGTACGCGGGGCAGCCGATCGCGTGCGGGCTTCGAGCACTTCAAGAACGTATTCGCACCAGCGGATGTTCTCCTGCTCGAAGGCGATGCCCCGGGTCAGCGTCAGGTATGGGCCGACGCGGTCGGCTTTGGTCAGGTAGTCCGCCTCGGTCCGGCCCGCTAGCAGATGGGCACGGGTGCGTTCGTAGTGCTTGAGTTTCCGTTCGGCGACGGCCTGCTTCTCTTGGACGGCGGCGCGGATCGACTCCGCGTCGCCGGATTCCAGCGACTGCACCTGTACCAGCAGCTCGTCGCGGATGGCGGTCGGGCGGGGGGTTCGGGCGGTGAAGGCGGTCAGTTCGGCGCGGCCCGTTTCGGTCAGTGAGAAGAGGCGCTTGTTGGGGCGGCGTTCCTGTCGCACGACGCGGGCCTGGACCAGGCCCTGCGCCTCCATCCGGTCCAGCTCGCGGTAGAGCTGCTGCGGGGTCGCCGTCCAGAAGTTCGCCACGGACGCGTCGAACACCTTGGCCAGGTCGTATCCCGACGACTCGCCCTCCAGCAGCATCGCGAGGATCGCGTTCCGCAGCGCCATGCCCGCCACCCTAGCCGTGCGTGCGGAGTATTCGCATAGTTGATTAATCGCCCCTAGACGGGTGTCGGACGGCGGACCTACGATCGGTCTCCGGATACTCAACAAGTTGACTAGGGGATCACCGTGACGACCTTCACCGATGCCGTGCTCGCCGGGGACATCGACGCGATCGAGGCGATGCTCGCCGACGACGTCGTGTTCACCAGCCCCGTCGCGTTCCGCCCGTACCAGGGCCGGGCGATGACGGCCGCGATCCTCGCCGGAGTCGTCCGCGTCTTCGAGGACTTCCGCTACGTCCGCGAGATCCACGACGGCCCGCACCACGCCTACGAGTTCGAGGCCACCGTGAACGGCCTGGAGATCAACGGCTGCGACTTCCTGACCTGCGACGACGACGGCAAGATCCTCGACTTCAAGGTGATGGTCCGCCCGCTGCGCGCCGCCGAGGCGCTCGCGGAGCGGATGGGCGCGCAGTTCGAGGACATCAAGGCCGACGCGGTGGCCCGGTCCAAAGCGGGCGCGTGACGCGCTAGCCTAGGGATATTAGGCAAAATCTAATAGCCCTAGGAGGACGGATGGTACGGGCCGGTTTGACGGCGGACCGGGTCACGCTCGCGGGCGCCGAACTGGCGGACGAGGTCGGGCTCGACCACGTCACCATGTCGGCCGTCGCGCGGCGGCTCGGCGTGAAGGACGCCAGCCTGTACGCGCACGTCCGCGGCCTGGAGGACCTGCGCGGACGCATCGCGCTGATGGCGGCCGACGAGAAGACCATCCGGATCGCCGAGGCCACCGCCGGACGGTCCGGGAAAGACGCGCTCGCCGCGTTCGCGGACGCCTGGCGCGCGTACGCGCACGCCCACCCCGGCCGGTACACCGCGACGCAGGTCCCGACGCGGATCGACCCGGAACTCGCCGCGCGCGCGGCCGGGCCGAGGCGCGCGGTCGAGCTGACGTACAGTATGCTGCGCGCCTACGCGCTGGCCGAGCCCGATCTGACCGACGCCGTCCGGCTCGTCCGCAGCACGCTCCACGGCTTCGTCAGCCTGGAGGCCGCGGGCGGATTCGCGCACGCGCGCCCGGCCGAGGACTCGTGGTCCCGCTGCATCGACGCGCTGCACGTCCTCCTGGAGCACTGGCCCGCCCCCCGCGAAGGAGACGACTCATGATCACCGGAAACCTGCGCGTGGACGGCGCGACGCTGCACTACGAGACGCGCGGCGGCGGCCCGCTCCTGCTGCTGATCCCCGGCGGCGCGGGCGACGCCGCGTCCTACGACGGCATCGCGGACGCGCTGGCGGACGGCCGCACGGTCGCGTCCTACGACCCGCGCGGCATGTCCCGCAGCCCGCTGGACGATCCGGACGCCGCGCAGGACGTCGCCCGGCACGCCGACGACGCGGCCCGGCTGATCGACCTGCTGTCGCCGGACGCGCCCGCCGACGTCGTCGGATGCAGTTCGGGCGCGATCGTCGCGCTGCACCTGCTCACCGCCCGGCCCGACCGGGTGCGGCGCGTCGTGGCGCACGAACCGCCGGTCGTGGAGGTGCTGCCGGACGCCGCCGAGCACCGGGCGCTGCTCGCCCGCGTGCAGGAGACGTTCCGGCGGGACGGCCTGATGCCCGCCGTCATGGAGTTCGCGGCGGGGCTGCGGCGGCCCGGCGACGAGGCTCCCGAACTCCCCGCGGAACTGCCGCCGCAGGCCGCGGCGCGCGCTCAGCGGACGATGGCGAACATGCCCTACTTCCTCGGCCGCATCGTGCCGAGCTTCATGGCGTATACGCCGGACGTCGACCGGTTGGCGGCGTTGTCGGGGCAGCTCGTTCTCGCAGGCGGCGTGGATTCGCGCGGGGAATTGCCGTACCGGCCCGCCGCTTTCCTGGCCGAACGGTTCGGCACGGAACTCGTCCAATTCCCCGGAGGTCACACCGGTCTCAGCAGTCACCCGGCCGAGTTCGCGGCGGTTCTCCGGAAGGTGCTCGACCTCGATTGATCCCTTTCGGCCTGCGGCGCTTCCACTCCCGATTCAATCGGCCATCGACGTCGCGAACTCTCTCAGGTCGGATGAGGACCCGCCTCGCGCGATCCGCCGCCGAACTCAGCAATGTGTTGCGAACCCTCGCAGGGTGGATGAGGACCCGGACCGCCACGCCAGCGTCTCGCCGTACCGGCGCGGTTGCGAACCCTCGCAGGGTGGATGAGGACGACTTCGAGGACCGCGACGCCCGGCTCCGCTTCACCACGTTGCGAACCCTCGCAGGGTGGATGAGGACCTGATGTTCTGCGTCATGTACGGATCGAACCCGAACACGGTTGCGAACCCTCGCAGGGTGGATGAGGACCCCAGGGTAAAGCCGCAGGTCCCGCTGGGGTCAAGCCGGGGTGCTGAGGCGCGTTTTGCAGCGAACC
The DNA here is from genome assembly GCF_000381885.1 of Actinomadura atramentaria DSM 43919. Lineage (GTDB taxonomy): Bacteria > Actinomycetota > Actinomycetes > Streptosporangiales > Streptosporangiaceae > Spirillospora > Spirillospora atramentaria. The sequence goes on from NZ_KB907209.1 coordinate 600,140, forward strand.
TCCGGTCGTGCGGAAACCCTGGGAGGTTCGCTGCAGAACGGCCGGGCGAGTGATGGGTCGGTCGCGGCGTGTGAGGGCCGGGTGGGCGTCCGGCCGTGTTCGGGGAGGGCGGGTTATTTGCCGAGGCGGGCGGCGTTGGCGGCGCGGCGGGCGAAGACCTCGTCCTGGGCGGTCTCCATTTCGCGGAGCGCGGACTTGCGCTCGCGGTTGGAGAGGCGGTCCAGGTAAAGGCGGCCGTGCAGGTGGTCGGTCTCGTGCTGGAGGCAGCGGGCGAAATAGCCGCGGCCCTCGATGACGAGCGGATTCCCGTCCTTGTCGAAACCGCGGACGACGGCGTGGTCGAGGCGCGGGACCGTCCTATAAGGGCCGGGGACGGAAAGGCAGCCCTCGTTCTCCTTGATGAGCCGGCGTTCGCCCGTCGGGACCTCGTCCAGGACGGGGTTCGCGATGTGGCCGACGTGGCGGACGCCCCATTCGTCGGTGACGTCCCAGACGAAGAGCTGGAGGTCCACGTCGACCTGGTTGGCGGCGAGGCCCGCGCCGTCCGCGATCTGGTTCGTGGCGAACATGTCGTCGATCAGCTTCGCCAGCTCCGGCGTGCCGAACTCGGTCACCTCGCGGAGGCGGCGGCGCAGGATGTCCTCGCCGACGACGGTGATCCGGCGCGCCTCGCCCCGGCCGACCTCCGGTGCCAGCTCCGGGAAGGAGTCGACGGGCACGCCCTGGACGCGCACCCGCCGATCCTGAGCCGTGTCACCGAACCCACGAGCCATGAACCATCAATCCTTCCGCGAACGCCTCAGCCGCCGGGCGGCGTGCCTCGGCTTTGCAAAGTAGCATCCTTTGCAACGTCGCCGTTTGATCAGGCGACCGGGCATCCGGCGTCCGACGCGGTGAGGTCGAACGCCTCCACGATCTCCGTGCAGGTGCCGTGCTCGCCCATGACGCACAGCGCGAGCGCGGGGAAGACGGCGCTGAACGACTCCGGCGGCGGCGCGTCCGCCGGGGCCAGCGCCGGGTCGCGGAACCGCGTCACGGTGATGTGCGGACGGAACAGTTCGCCGATCTCGTCGTAGCCGTACCGGTCGAGATTGGCGGCGGCGACGGGCGGGGCGGTGCGGCGGTGGTCGGCGATGACGCGTCCGACCGGGTCGCGGCGGCGCAGGCCGGTGCGCAGCGGATCGAGGCGCGCGAGAACGGCGTGCTGGAGCCGCGTCACGGCGTCGGTCTTCCGGTAGAAGATCTCGAACATGCCGTGCTCGTTGCCCGCGAAACGGTCGCCCGCCAGGACGACCGGCGGCGTCGCCGCGCCGATCGCCCGCAGTTCGGCCAGGACCGCGCCGAGCCTTTCGGCCGGGAAATTGGCCATGTAGAGGGAAAGGTGCGGGAACGGCCCGTCCGTGCGGAGGACGAATTCCGTCTCCGCCGTGCCGGAAAGCCGCGCGCTGAGTTCCGCCGACCGCGTGTTCACGTCCGCCGGGGGCAGCAGGACGGCGTCATAGACCGGAAGGTCGCCCATGCGGTCAGTGTAGGGAAATCCGGGCGCGGCGCGCGGGCCGTCGCGGTCAATTCAGCGTTCCCCCGGCGTCACAGCGCCGTGGGCGGGACGTACGGCGCGCCGACGCGCGCGTGCGCTTCCTCGATGTTCCGCCAGCGCACGCCGTACCGGAGCGTCCGGACGATCGCCGTGCCGGCCGACCGCGCGGCGATCGGGCCGACCGGGGTGCGCGGCGTGAAGCCGAGCAGTTTCTTGGCGAAATCGGGGAGGAGGTCGGTGGCGGCGCGGCTGAGGACGAGGCTGCCGAGCCGCGTCCCGGCGTCGTCGCCGTACGCGCCGCGCAGGAAACGGATCGCTTCCAGTGTTTCCTCGCTGACGGTGAGGCGCGGCCGCATCATCGCGAAGTAGTCCTCGACGTCCGCGCGGGATTTCGGGACGCCGGTCGCGCCCAGCTTCTCGGAGATCACGGCGTAGTCGGCGAAGTAGCGGTCCAGGTCGCGCCCCCGCAGCGGCCTGGGGTGGTAGCGGACGTGGGCGCGCGCGGCGGAGTACGCCTGCGTGACGCCGGTCCAGATGATGTCGGCGGACTCGGTGGCCGAGTAGGGGCGGCCGTCCGGCATGGTGCCGTGGACGCGTTTGTGCATGGCGCGGATGGTTCCGGTGAGTTTGTCCGCGACGGGGGTGGACCCGTACGTCACGCCCATGACGAAGCTGGCGGTGAAGCCGAGCCGCTTGATCGGGTCCTGGAGGTAGTTCGAGTGCTGGTTCGTGCCGTGCGTGACGGGTTCGTTGAGCGTGCCGAGCAGGAGACCGGAGACGCCGCCGAGCACGCCGGAGACGTCGCCGTGGACGTACCAGATGGCGGAGTCCGGGCCGAAGTATCCGGGGTCGCCGACGGGTTCGGTGTACTGCTCGCCGGGCAGGTGGGCGGCGGCGAGCATCGCCCAGTAGGCGTCGTCGATCATGGCGCGAACGTTCATAAGCAGACGCTTACATGGAATGAGACATCAGGCAAGCTTTGTCTTATCGGTGTGACCCGCGTCTCGCGGGAGAGTTGGGAGGACGTCCAGTGTCCGAGACCACGCGTGAAGTCCGTCTTGTTGCCCGTCCGGTCGGGGAGCCCGTCCCGTCCGACTTCGAGCTCGTCGAGGTACCGGTGGGGGAGCCCGGATCAGGGGAGATCCTCGTGCGCAACACGTGGATGTCGGTGGACCCGTACATGCGCGGGCGCATGAACGACGTGAAGTCGTACGTGCCGCCGTACCGGCTCGGGGAGCCGATGGAGGGCGGGGCGGTCGGGGAGGTCGTCGCGTCGAACGCCGCGAACATCCCGGTCGGCGCGACCGTGCTGCACTCGCGCGGGTGGCGCGAGGTCGCGATCGTGCCGGAAACGTCCGCACAGGTGGTGGACACCGGGCTCGCCCCGGCGCGGACGTACCTGGGCGCGCTCGGGATGGTCGGGCTCACGGCCTATGCCGGGCTCGTCCGCATCGCTCCCGTCGAAGAAGGTGACGTCGTGTTCATCTCGGGCGCGGCCGGGGCGGTCGGGATCATCGCCGGACGCGTCGCGCGGCATCTCGGCGCGGCCAAGGTCGTCGGCTCGGCGGGCGGGCCGGTGAAGACGCGGCGGCTCGTGGAGGAATTCGGCTACGACGCCGCGATCGACTACCGGCTCGGGGACATCGAGGGCCAACTCGCGACGGCCGCGCCGGAAGGCGTCGACGTGTATTTCGACAACGTCGGCGGCGACCACCTGCGCGCCGCGCTCGCAGCGATGAACCCGGACGGTCGCATCGCGCTGTGCGGCGCCGTTTCCGCGTACAACGAGGCCGAGCCGCCGCCCGGCCCGGACAACCTTTTCCTCGCCGTCGGCAAGCGCCTCACGCTGCGCGGATTCATCGTCGGCTACCACCGCGACCTCGCGCCCGAATACGCGCGGCTCGCCGCGGGCTGGCTCGCGGACGGCTCGCTGCGCTATTCCGAAACGGTCGTGGACGGGATCGGCAACGCGGTGGACGCGTTCCTCGGAATGCTGCGCGGCGCGAACACCGGGAAAATGCTCGTCCGCCTCACCGACCGCGAATGACGCCCGCGCGTGGGTAGTGTGGCGGTGGAGGTGCGGCGATGGGTGATGCGCGGCGGCCGGTCGTGTTGCGGCCGGGCGAGGGACGGGCTTATCCGATGGGGCGTATATCGGCAGTCTTCAAGGCCGACGGCGCGGAGACCGGGCAGCGGTATTCGATCTCGGAATGGTGGCTCGAACCGCACACCAAGGGTCCGGGCGCGCATTCGCATCCCGAGGACGACGTGTTCTACGTCCTCGCCGGCACCATGACGGTGCTGGTGGACGGCGCATGGATCGAGGCGGCGGCCGGGTCGTTCGTCCTGGTGCCGGGCGGCACGACGCACGATTTCGAGAACCGCGGCTCGGAGCGCGCCGGGGTCCTCAACATCTCCGCTCCGGGCGGATTCGAGCAGCACATGCCCGGCATCGCGCAGTGGTTCGCCGAGCACCCGCCGGGCGACGCCCGCGCTTGATCGGCGGCGCTAACGTTCGAGGTGGGCGCATATCCCGATGCCCATGTGGAGGAGCCAGATGAAGATCACCCACTTCGGCCATGCCTGCGTGCTCGTGGAGACCGACGGCGGCGGGCGCGTGCTCCTGGACCCCGGCACGTACGCGACCGGGTTCGAGGACGTCACCGGACTCGACGCCGTCCTCATCACCCACGAGCACCCCGACCACGCCGACCTCGACCGGCTGCCCGCGCTGCTCGCCGCCAACCCGGGCGCGCGGCTCGTCGCGGACGCCGGGACGGGGGCGAAGCTCGCCGAGGCCGGGCTGGACCACCGGGTCGCGAGCGACGGCGACAAGCTCGACCTCGGCGCGGCGGCCGTCCGCGTCGTCGGCGGCCAGCACGCCGTCATCCACCCGGACCTGCCCGGACTCGTCAACAACGGCTACGTGATCGACGGCGCGGTGTACCACCCCGGCGACGCGCTCGCCGCGCCGCCCGACGCGGTGGGGGTGCTGCTCGTCCCGGCGGGCGGGCCGTGGATGAAGGCCGCCGAGGGCATCGACTACCTGCGCGCGGTACGGCCGGACGTGGCCGTGCCGATCCACCAGGCGGGGCTCGCGGACGTCCACCAGACCCTGCACTACAACCTGTTCCGCGGGCTCGGGCCGGACGGGACCGAGCTGCGCGTGCTGGAGCACGGGGTCGCGTCGGAACTCTGACGAAAGTCGGCCGGGCCGCCTTCCGCGCGGCCCGGCCGCTCGGTCACAGGTCCACGAGGACCTTGCCGACCGCCCCGTCCTGGACGGCGCGCTGCGCGTCGGCCGTGTCCGCCAGCGGGAACCGGTGGAGCGGGAGCCCGGCGTCCTCGCCCACGGGCAGCGCGCCGTCGGCCAGCGCCGCGTTGACCGCGCGGACGCCGCTGGCCAGCGCTTCCTCGCGGACGGTGTAGAGCACCAGGAACTGGTAGCGCGCGTTGAGCCAGATGCTCGTCCCGAAGTCCACGGGGACGCTGCCCTCGCCGCGGTCGTTCCCGTACACCGCGACCGTCCCGCCCTGGGCGAGGACGGCCGTGTTCAGGGCCGTGTTCGCGGCGGCGGCGACCTCGACGACGATGTCCACACCCTCGGGCGCGATTCGACGGATGGCGTCGGCCGCGTCCGGCCGCGTGTACGCGACCGTGTGGTGCGCGCCCGCCGCCGTCGCCAGCTTCGCCTTGCGCTCGCCGCTGACCGTCGCGATCACCGTCGCGCCCGCCCAGCGCGCGAGCTGGATCGCGGCGTGGCCGACCGCGCCCGCGCCGCCCGGCACCAGCACCGTCACGCCGTCCAGCGCGCCCGGCGCCAGCTCGGCCGGGCCGCCCTCCGCGACGGTCAGCGCGCGGTGCGCCGTCAGCGCGGGGACGCCCAGGGACGCGCCGGTGTCCCAGTCCACCCCGTCGGGCAGCTTGCCGACGCGGTTCACCGGCAGCACCGTGAACTCCTGCGCGGTGCCCGCGTCGGCGCGGTGGTAGGCGGCGAGCAGCGTCCAGACGCGGTCGCCGACCCGCGGCTCCGTCACGCCCGGCCCGACCGCGTCCACCACGCCCGCGCCGTCGTGGTGCGGAACGGTCTCGCCCTCGAGGCGGTCGCCGTTCTCGCGCCGCTTCCAGTCCGTCGGGTTGACGCCGGAGACGGCGATCCGCACGCGGACCTCGCCCTCGCCCGGCTCGGGCACGTCGCGCTCCACGAGCCGCAGAACGTCCGGCCCGCCGTACTCGCCATAGCTGATCGCTCTCATACCAAGCAAATCCCCACTGGACAGCTCGGTATTCCCGCGCGGCGTCGCGGCAGGTCAGGACGTCGTGATCGGGAAATGGCAGGCGACGGTGTGGCCGTCGTCGAGTTGCCGGGGTTCGGGGACTTCGCGGGCGCATTTGTCCTGGGCGAGGGGGCAGCGGGTCCGGTAGCGGCAGCCCGACGGCGGGTCGAGCGGCGAGGGGGACTCGCCGCGCGGCCCGTACTCGGCGTCGCGCGCGGCGGCGTCGGGGCCGGGGTCGGGGTCCGGGTCGGGGATCGAGCTGAGCAGCGCGCGCGTGTACGGGTGCGCGGACGCGCGGTAGAGCGCGTCCGCGGGCGCCACTTCCACGACCTTCCCGAGGTACATGACGGCCACGCGGTCGCACACGTTCTTCACGACCGCGAGGTCGTGCGAGATGAAGACCAGCGTCAGCCCGTAGCGTTCCTTCAGATCCTCCAGCAGGTTGAGGATCTGCGCCTGCACGGAGACGTCCAGCGCGGACACCGGCTCGTCGCAGACGAGGAGTTCGGGTTCCAGGACCAGCGCGCGGGCGATGCTGATGCGCTGGCACTGCCCCCCGGAGAACTGGTGCGGGTACCGGTCGCCGACGACGTCGTAGTCGAGGCCGACTGCGGCCAGCGCCTCGCGGACCTTGGCCTCCCGGGCGGCGGCGTCGCCGCGGCCCCACACGACGAGGGGTTCGGCGACGATGTCGCGGACGCGGCGGCGCGGGTTCAGCGACGACACCGGGTCCTGGAAGATCATCTGCATCGAGGTGCGGATCCGCCGCAGCCCGCGCTCCGACAGCCGGGTGAGTTCGGCGCCGCGGAACCGCACCGAGCCGGACGCGGGCCGCGTCACCCGCATGACGGCGCGCGCGGTGGTGGACTTCCCGCAGCCGGACTCGCCGACGATGCCGAGGGTTTCGCCGGGCAGCACGTCGAAGCTGACGCCGGACACGGCGTGGACGCGGCGGCGTCCGGCCGCGCGGAACTCCACGACCAGGTCCTCGACGCGCAGCAGCGCGGCGTCGGCGGCGCGCAGGTGCGGGGCGGTGGCCGTCACGATGCCTCCTTGCGGTTGCGTTCCAGGGCGGCGGCGCCCTCGGGGGTTCCGACCGGGTACCAGCACGCGAAGGTGTGTCCGGGTTCGCCGGACTCGCGGAGCGGGGGCTGTTCGGCGCGGCACTTGTCCCGCGCGTACGCGCAGCGCGGCGCGAAGCGGCATCCGGCGGGCGGCCGGGTCATGTCCGGCGGACGGCCGGGGATCGCGGCGAGCCGGGTGTGGCCGGGGTCGGCGATCCGCGGGATGGAGCGGACGAGCGCCTCGGTGTACGGCATCCGCATGTTGGTGAACAGCGTCCGGGTGGGGGCGCGTTCGACGACGCGTCCGGCGTACATGACGGCGACCTCGTCGGTGCGTCCGGCGACGACGCCGAGGTCGTGCGTCACCAGGATCATCGCCATGTCGCGCTGGCGCTGCTGGGCGCGCAGCAGGTCGAGGATCTGGGCCTGGACGGTGACGTCCAGCGCGGTGGTGGGCTCGTCGGCGAGCAGCAGTCTCGGCCCGGTGGCGAGCGCGACCGCGATCATGACGCGCTGCCGCATCCCGCCGGAGAGCTGGTGCGGGTACTCGCGCAGCCGCCGCTCGGGTTCGGGGATGCCGACGGACTTCAGCAGCGCGGCGGCCTTGGCGCGGGCGTCGGCGCGGGACGCGCCGGTGTGCAGCCGCAGGTGCTCGGTGATCTGGCGGCCGATGCGCACGACGGGGTTGAGCGAGGTCATCGGGTCCTGGAAGACCATCGCGATCTCGCGGCCCCACAGCCGGCGCAGGCCGTCCTCGTCGAGCGCGGAGATGTCCTCGCCCGCGTACTGGACCGTTCCGCCGCGCACGACGTCGCCGCGCGGCAGCAGCCCCATCACCGACCGGGACAGCACCGTCTTGCCCGAGCCGGACTCGCCGACGACGCCGAGCGTCCGGCCGCGCTCCAGGGTGAACGACACCCCGTCCACGGCCCGCATGAGGCCGCGGTCGGTGCGGAAGTGGGTCGTCAGGTCCGTCACCCGCAGCAGCGGGGACTCCTCGGCGGCGGTCACAGCGCCCCCTCCTTGACGTCGAAGCGGCCGCGGAGCCGGTCGCCGACGTAGTTGAGCGACAGGACGGTCAGGAACATCGCGACGGCGGGCCACAGCGCGACCGCCGGCGTCCGCTCCAGCACGGCGCTCCCCTCGGCGATCATGTTCCCCCAGGTGGGGTCCGGCGGCCGGACCGACAGCCCGAGGAACGACAGCCCGCCCTCGGCGACCATCGCGTTGGCGACGCTGACCAGGCCGAGCGACAGCGCCGACGGCACGACGTTCGGCAGCACCTCGCGCAGCACCGTCCGGTGGGTCCGGGCGCCGACGAGCCGGGACGCCAGGACGAACTCGCGTTCGCTGAACATCAGCGTCGCGCCGCGCACCATCAGCGTCAGCGGCCCGATCGCCAGCAGCGAGATCGCCAGCGTGACGTGCGGCAGCGACGGCCCGAGGAACGTCACGACCGCGAGGCCGAGCACCAGCGCCGGGAACGCCAGCAGCACGTTGGCCGCCGCGGTGATCACCGCGTCCACCCAGCCGCGGAAGTACCCGGCGAGCAGGCCCAGGACCCCGCCGACCGCGAGGCCGACGGCGATGGAGGCGAACCCGACGATCAGCGACACCCGCGCCCCGTAGATCACCCGCGACAGCAGGTCGCGGCCGAGGTCGTCGGTGCCGAGCAGGTGCCCGGCGGACGGTCCCGCGCCCGGCATCGCGTCGCCGAGGTCGCCGGGCCGCGACAGCGGCAGCAGGTCGGCGAGCGCGGCGGCCAGCACGATCAGCGCGAGCCAGCCGGCCGCGACCCAGAACACCGGGCCGAGGCGGCGGCGCGGCGCGGCGGCGTCGTCGGGGGCGGCGGCCGCCGCCGGGACGTCCTTGGTCAGGACGATGGTTTCAGACATGGCGCACCCGGGGGTCGATGATCGGGTAGAGCAGGTCCACGAGGAGGTTCACGAGCACGTAGCCCACCGCGACGACCAGCACGCACGCCTGGACGACCAGGTAGTCGCGCTGGAAGATCGAGTTGAGGGTGAGCGCCCCCACGCCGGGCAGCGCGAAGATGTACTCGACCACGAACGCCCCGCCGATGAGCGAGCCGAGGTTGATCCCCACGGCGGTGACCAGGGAGAACATCGACGGCCGCACGGTGTGCCGCCACAGGACCGCCCGGCCCGGCAGGCCCTTGGCGCGGGCGACCGTCACGAAGTCCTGCTGCAGCGTCGAGATCATCTCGGTGCGCAGCAGCCGGACGTAGACGGCCAGGGAGCCCAGCGCCAGCGTCAGCGACGGCAGCACCATCGACCGCAGGTTCAGCCCGGGGTCGTCGCCGAACGGCGTGAACCCCGTCGCGGGCAGCGCCTTCAGCCCCACCGAGAACACCGACACCAGCAGGACCCCGAGCATGTACGGGGGCATCGCCAGCGTCCCGAACGAGACGGTGGAGGCGATCCGGTCCACCCACCCGCGCGGGTGCCGCGCCGAGTACACGCCGAGCGGCACCGCGAGCGCCAGCGCGATGACCTGCGACAGCACGAGCAGTTCCAGGGTCACCGGAAGCGCGTGCCCGATCAGCGACGACGCGGGCTGGTAGTTGAGGTAGGACTGGCCGAGGTCGCCGGTCAGGACGCCGCCGAGCCAGGAGGAGTACCGCGTCCAGACGGGTTCGTCCAGGTGCAGCCGGGCCGTCAGCTCCGCCACCGACTGCGGAGTCGCCCGCGAGCCGAGGATCGTGTACGCGGGGTCGCCCGGCAGCAGGTTCATCAGCAGGAACGTCAGGACCGAGACGGCCAGCGCCACCGGGACGAGTATCGCGAGCTTCTTCAGAGCCAGCCGGAGCATCGGCTCACACTCCTTGCGGGGCGCCGCTACCGGCGCCAGGTCTCGGTGACGTTGATGACGCCGGTGGTGGTCTTCTGGGCGCGCTTCCCGCCGGGCAGCGTGCCGTTGTCCCAGTTCCGCACGGCCGGCTTGGCGGCGACGAGGTAGACCGCCTGGTTCAGCCAGATGTAGGGGACCTTCTCGGCGAACACCTTCGCGACCTGCTGGTAGGCGGCGACGCGGTCGGCGTCCTTGACGCTGGTGCGGCCCGCCACGAGCGCCTTCTGGAGGTCGGCGTCCTTGAACCGGGTGAAGTTCAGCGACGGCTTGCCGATCGGCGCGGCCGTCAGCTCCGACCACCAGGTGTAGTTCAGGTCGGGGTCGCCGGCCGCGAACTGCGTCCAGTGGACGACGTCGTACTTGCCGAGCAGCGCGTTCAGCACGGCCTGGCCCTGCGCGAGCTGCTCGATCTTGCATTCGATCCCGGCGTTCTTCCACATCGCCTGGACCATCTGGGCGCGCGCGACGGCCGTCTGGTCGTTGAGCGCGGTGAGCGTGATGACGGGCAGCTTGCCCTTCTCCCGCTCGTACTCGGCGACGAGCTGCTTGGCCCGGCTGAGGTTGAACTTGGGGAAGCCCGTCTCGGAGTGGTACGGGGAACCGGGGCCGAACGGGCCGTCGGACGCGGGGTTCACCACGTCGATGACCTTGCGCAGCCGGTCCCGGTCGGTGGCGTACGCGAGGGCCTGCCGGACGCGCAGGTCGTCGAACGGCGCCTTGGCCGTGTTGATCATCAGCGTGTCCATGTTGCGCTCGGTGGCGCCCTTCTCGTCCGTCGCCGACGCGACGGACGAGTCGTCCTTGAGCTGCTGGATCACCTTCGGGCCGACGCAGTGGACGAGGTCGACGTCGCCGGCCTTCAGCGCGTTCGCGCGGGACTGGTCGTCGGCGATCGGCTTGAACACCACCTGGTCGAGGTAGGGCAGGCCGTCCCGCCAGTACTTCTCGTTGCGGACCACGACGAGCTTGTCGTTGGGCGTCCAGCTCTGGAACTTGAACGGGCCGGTGCCGATCGGCTTGTCGGCCAGGCCGTTCTTGTCCTTGAGCATCGCCGGGGCCAGGACGACGCCGCAGTACTCGCTCAGGTAGTACGGGAACGCGGGCCACGGGGTGTGCGCGGTGACGACGACCTCGTCGCCCTTGGCCTTGACGTCCTTGACGTTCAGCAGCGCGGGGCCGTTGCTCTCGGACTTCCAGTTCGCGGTGAGGCTCGCGGCGATGGCGGCGGCGTCGCAGGGCGTCCCGTCGTGGAACGCGACACCGGCGCGGGCCTTGATCCTGAACTCGGTCGCCTCGTCGTTGACGGTGATCGACTCGGCGAGGTTGGGCGCCCACTTGCCGTCCGCGTCGATGCGGGTCAGCGTGTCGAAGATCGTGTTGCCGTAGATGAGCCCGACGGTGTCCCAGTTGGAGACGAGCGGGTTGAACCCCTTCTGCTCGGCGAGGACGCCGACGGTCAGGGTGCCGCCGCGCTTCGGGGTCTCCGTCGAGACGCCCGGCTCACCGTCCGCGGCGGTGCCGTCCGACGACGAGCACGCGGCCAGCAGGCCGTTGCCGCCACCGGCGAGCATGACGATCCCCAGGGCGGAGCCGGTTCCGCGGGCCAGGAAGCCGCGGCGGCTGAGTTCATCGTGCATGGTGCTGTTCGCCTCTCGAAAGGCCAGGTGAGCTGGCCGAACCTGCGCTTGCTGCAACAGATTGCGAAGTGGTGTAACAGTAACAGAAGTCACTCAAGTGTCAATACAGATGTTTCCTGAATGTTTCAGTACTGCTCGTGCGGGGCGACGCCTCCGCGCACCGCCCGGCCGCCCGCCGGGGGTGCTGCGGCCGCGCCGGTTCCGCGGTTACTTGAGGGCTTCTCGCAGTTCCCGCTTGAGGACCTTGTGGCTGGGGCCCATCGGGAGTTCGTCGAGGATCCTGATGATCCTCGGGTACGTGTGGCGGGCCAGGCGCTCGCGGGCGTAGGCGCGGATCTCGTCCTCGGTGGCCGTGGCGCCGGGGTGGAGGGTCACGGCGGCGCAGACCTCCTCGCCGGACACCGGGTCGGGGAGGCCGACGACCGCCGCCTGGGCCACGGCGGGATGGCGGGTGAGGACTTCCTCGACCTCGCGGGGGTAGACGTTGAAGCCGCCCCGGATGATGAGGTCCTTCTTGCGGTCGACGACGGTGATGAAGCCGTCGGGGTCCTTCGTGCCGATGTCGCCGGTGCGCAGCCAGCCGTCCACCAGGGCGGCGGCGGTGGCGGCCGGGTCGTCGAGGTAGCCCGCGAAGACGTTGTGGCCGCGCATCACGATCTCGCCGGGGGCGCCGGGCGGGAGGAGGACGACGCGGTCCTCGGCGTCCGGGTCGGCTATTTCGACCTCGACGCCCCACTGGGGGTGGCCCACGGTGCCGGGTCTGGTGCCGAAGCGGGTCTGGTTGGCGGTGCCCGCGCCCGTCGTCTCGGACAGGCCGTAGCCTTCGAGGATCTGGGTTCCGAACGTCTCCTCGAAGCGTTCCAGGACGGCCACCGGAAGGGACGCGCCGCCGGAGACGCAGACGCGCAGGGGAGGACGCGCCGGGGTCGCGCCGGCGGCCTCCAGCAGGCGGACGTACATGGTCGGGACGCCCGCGAAGACCGTGGCCTTCTCGGCGGCCATCAGGTCCAGGCACGCGGCGGCGTCGAAGCGGGGCTGCAGGACGAGCGTCGCGCCCGCGCGGAAGGCCGTGTTCATCGTGACCGTCTGCCCGAACAGGTGGAACAGCGGCAGGCAGCCGAGGACCGTGTCGTCGGGGGACAGGCCGTCGCCGTCGAAGGCGTTGACGGTCGCGTTCATCACCAGGTTGAGGTGGGTGAGCAGGACGCCCTTGGGGCGGCCGGTGGTGCCGCTGGTGAAGAAGACGACGGCGGTGTCGGACGCGTCGCGGGCGACGGCCTCGGCGAGTTCCGGGCCGTCCTCGGTCAGGTCGGCCACGGCCAGCGCGGGGACGCCCGCGACGTCGGCCGCCTCGGCCGCCAGGTCCCGGTACGTCCCGTGGTACAGCAGCGCGGCGGCGGACGCGCTCGCCACCGTCCGCGCCGCCTCGGGGGCGGTGAGCAGCGTCGGGACCGGCACGACGGTGGCCCCGGCGGCGAGGACGCCGTAGTAGCCGGTCACGAACTCGACGGCGTTGGGCGCGACGAGCGCGACGCGGTCGCCCGGCCCGACGCCGCGCGCGGCCAGCGCGCCGCCGACGCGGCGGGCGAGCCGCCACACCTCGGCGTAGTCGAGGCGGCGGTCGCCCTCCACCAGGGCGGTCGCGGCGGGGGAGCGGCGGGCGGCGGTCGCCAGGACGGTGGCGAGGGAGAGCGCGGTCATGGTGCCTCCGGGGGGTGGGAACGTTCCATCAGGTGAGGGCGGCCAGTCCCGCGTCGAGCAGTCCGGGCACGGCCGCGCCGATCTCGTCGAACCCGTCGCCGACCGTCCGGCCCATCGCGTGGCGGCGGTGGATGCCCTCGGAGATCGCCGCGAGCTTGAAGTGGGCGAGGCCGAGGTAGAAGCCGGGCGCGGCGACGTCCCGGCCGGACGCGGCGGCGTACCGCTCGAACAGCTCGTCGCCGGAGGGGAAGCCGGGCGCGGCGGCGACGGGCGGCCGGCCGGGCGCGGCGGGCCGTTCCCCGTAGACGCGCAGCAGCGCCAGGTCGGTGAGCGGGTCGCCGAGCGTGGCCATCTCCCAGTCCAGGACGGCCGCGACGCGGTCGTCGCCGTCGACGAGGAGGTTGTCCAGGCGGTAGTCGCCGTGGACGACCGCGGCGTCGGACCGGGCGGGCACCGCCGCGGCGAGCCGGGCGTACAGGGCGTCGGCGGCGGGCAGCTCGCGGGTCTTGGACGCCTCCCACTGCCGCCGCCACCGCTCCACCTGGCGGCGCACGTAGCCGTCGGGGCGGCCGAGGCCGGCCAGGCCGACGGCCGCGGGGTCGACGGCGTGCAGCGCGGCGAGCGCCGCGACCATCCGGTCGGCGAGCGCGCGGACGCGGTCCGGGCCTAGCGGGGCGAGGTCGTCGGCGCCCGCGTAGGACGCGCCGTCGACCAGCTCCATGACGGTGAACGGCGCGCCGATCACGTCGGGGTCCGCGCACAGCAGGTGGGTGCGCGGGACGGGGACGCCGGTCCCCGCGAGCGCGGACATCACCCGGTGCTCGCGGCCCATGTCGTGGGCGGTGCTGAGCACGTGGCCGAGCGGCGGGCGGCGCACCACGACGGTGCTGGCCCCGTCGGTGACGGCGTAGGTGAGGTTGGACCGGCCGCCGGGCAGCCGCCGCGCGGTGAGCGGGCCGGTGAGCAGGCCGGGCGCGGCGGCGTCGAGGTGGGCGGCGAGCGCGGCCAGCGGCAGGCCGGGCGGGTCGGCGGGGGCGGTCACGCCTTCGGCCCGCCCGCCACGTACAGGACCTGCCCGGACACGAACCCGGCCTCCTCGCGCGCGAAGAACGACACGGCGGCGGCGATGTCCTCGGGACGGCCGGTGCGGGCGACGGGGATCTGCGCGGCGGCGGCGCGCTTGAACTCCTCGAAGTCCATCCCGACGCGGGCGGCGGTCGCGGCGGTCATCTCGGTCTCGATGAAGCCGGGCGCGATCGCGTTGACGGTGACGCCGAACTTGCCGAGTTCCAGGGCGAGGGTCTTGGTGAAGCCCTGGAGCCCGGCCTTGGCGGCGGCGTAGTTCGCCTGGCCGCGGTTGCCGAGCGCGGACGTGGACGACAGGTTCACGATCCGCCCCCACCCGGCCTTGGTCATGTACGCCTGGGCGGCGCGCGCCATCAGGAACGAGCCGCGCAGGTGGACGCCCATCACGGCGTCCCAGTCGTCCGCCGACATCCGGAACAGCAGGTTGTCGCGGATGATCCCGGCGTTGTTGACGAGCACCGCGGGCGCGCCCAGCTCGTCGGCGACGCGGCGGACGGCGGCCTCGGCGGCGGCCTCGTCGGACACGTCGGCGCCGACGGCCAGCGCCCGGCCGCCGGCCGCCTCGACGCGGTCGGCGACGCGCCGCGCGGCGGACTCCTCCAGGTCGAGGACGGCGACGGCGAACCCGTCGGCGGCGAGGCGTTCGGCGACGGCGGCCCCGATGCCGCGGGCGGCGCCGGTGACGATGGCGGTGCGCCGCGTCGGTTCGGTCATCTCCAGCTCCTTGGTTACTAAGCGCTTGTTCAGTAGTAAGCGGCTGCTACTCTGGCCCGCCGGGCGGCGCACCGTCAAGGGCCGCCCGCACCGACCAGCCCCGGCACCGGGAGGCCACCGTGACCACCGAGGAACCCGCCCGGTCGGCGTCGCAGCGGCGCATCATCGAGGCGGCGACGCTGGCCTTCGCCGAACGCGGGTACCACGGCACCACCACCCGCGACATCGCGAACCGGGCCGGGATGAGCCCCGCCGCGATCTACGTCCACCACCGGTCGAAGGAAGACCTGCTCTTCGAGATCTCCCTGGCGGGCCACGACGCGACGCTCGCGCTGGTCCGGGCGGCGGCGGCCGAGGGCGTCACCCCCACCGAGCGGCTGTCGGCGGTCGCCCGCGCCTACTTCCGGTGGCACGCCGAGGACCACACGCGCGCCCGGATCGTCAACTACGAGCTGCACGCGCTCGCCCCCGACCACCTGGCGGCGATCGCCGAGCGGCGGCGCGGCACCCAGCGGGTGTTCCGCTCGATCGTCGAGGCGGGCCTCGCGACCGGCGAGTTCCGCACCGACCGGGTCGACATGACGGTGCTGGCGATCGTGTCGCTCGGCATCGACATCGGCCGCTGGTACAGCGACCGTGGCCGGTGGACGCCCGAGGACGTCGCCGCGCACTTCCGGGACCTGGCGCTGCGGCTCGTCGGCGCGGAACCCGCCTGACGCGGGAGCGGGCGGGGGCACGCGGGGGCACCGGATCACGCGGTCGCCAGCGCCTCCCGGGCGGCCTCGCCCGCGCGTTCGCGGTCGGCGGGGACGAGCCCGATCCGCGTCCGCCGGTCCAGCAGGTCGCCGGCGTCCAGCGCGCCCTCGTGCCGGACGGCGAACAGCAGCTCGGCGCGCGTCGTGGTCAGGCCCGGGGCGATCGGTTCGAGGAGCCGCGGGTCCCCGCCCGCCGCCGCGACGACCGCGGGCGCCTCGGTGCCGTACCGGCGGACGAGCCGCGCCGGGGCGGGCACCGCGCCGAGCGCCGCCCGGCCCGCCGCGCCGACCAGCGGCAGCCGCCGCGTCCGGCACGGCCCGGCCGTCGCGCCGCGCGCGGCCAGCGCGGCGTCCACGGCGTCCTCGGCCATCCGCCGGTAGGTGGTGAGCTTGCCGCCGACGACGGTGACCAGGCCGTCCGGCGCGGTCAGCACCGCGTGCCGCCGCGACACGTCGGAGGTGCGGCCGTTCCCGGCGTCCAGCAGCGGGCGCAGCCCGGAGAAGGCGCCGAGGACGTCGGCGCGCGTCAGCGGGGCGCGCAGCGCGGCGGAGATCGTGGCCAGCAGGAAGTCGACCTCGTCCTCGGTGGCCTCCGGCACGTCGGGGATCTCGCCCTTGACCTCCTCGTCGGTGAGGCCGAGGTACACGCGGTCGCCGGGCGCGGGCAGCGCGAACACGAACCGGTGCGGCTCGCCGGGCACCGGGACGGTCAGCGCCGCGTCCATCCCGCCGAACGCGGCGCGCGGCAGCACCAGGTGCGTGCCGCGGCTCGGCCGCAGCGTGATGCCGGGCGCCAGCGACCCCGCCCACACGCCGGCGGCGTTGACGACCATCCGGGCCGGCAGCTCGAACCGCTCCCCGGTGGTCTCGTCGCGCAGCACCGCGCCGGTCCCGGTCGCCTCGACGGCCGCGCAGCGGGTGAGGACGCGGGCGCCGAGCCCGGCGGCGGTGCGGGCGAGCGCGACGACCAGGCGGGCGTCGTCGATGAGCTGCCCGTCCCAGAACACCAGGCCGCCGCGCAGCCCGTCCTCGCGGACGCGGGGCACCAGGCGGCGCAGCTCGGCGCGCGTCACCCGGCGCGAGCGCGGCAGGGTGTGCCGGGACGTGCCCGCGGCGGCGCGCAGCGCGTCCCCGGCCAGGTGCCCGGCGCGGATCAGCGCGGCGGCGCGCGGGTCCAGGGAGTTCAGCAGCGGGAAGACGTTGGGCAGCGCGCGGATGAGGTGCGGCGCGGTGCGCTCGATCAGGACGCCGCGTTCGACGGCGCTCTCGTGGGCGACGCCGACATGGCCCGTCCCGAGGTAGCGCAGGCCGCCGTGGGCGAGCTTGGACGACCAGCGGCTGGTGCCGAACGCCAGGTCGTGCTTGTCGACCAGGACGACAGACAGGCCGCGGGCGGCGGCGTCCAGCGCGACCCCGGCGCCGGTCGCCCCGCCGCCGATGACGAGCAGGTCGGGGCGGGCGCCGGCGGCGAGGGCGTCCAGGTCGCGCGCGCGGCGCGCGGCGTTGAGGGAACGGGAGGGCTCGGTTGTGTTCACAAGCGGCTTCCTGTGGGTGGGCGCCCCGCCGTGCGGTGCCGTGCGGGAGCGGCGGGAGCTGCGGATCAGGGCGCGAGGTAGCGGTCGATGAGCCGGCGCAGTTCGGCGTCGAGCGCGTCGAACTCGGGTCCGGTCCCGGTGGCGGCGCCGACGACGGCGGGCGCGCTGACGGTGAAGGACCAGCCGGCGAGCAGAACGGTGCGGGCCTGGAGCGCCGGGTCGCCGGGGCGGACGGAGCCGTCGTCGGCGCCCTGGCGGATGGCGTCCTCGACGCGGGCGAGGAGGTAGGCGACGCTGGTGCCGAGCCGGCTGATCTGGTAGGGCAGCAGGAACTCGGGCTCGGTCTCGATGATCTTGCGTTGGACGGGGTGCGCGCGGATCTCGCGGGTGATGTGGACGGCCGCGTTGGCGACGCGCTCGCGGGCGTGCGCGCCGCCGAGGGCGTACCCGGCGTCGGCGATGGCGGCCCACTCGCGGGTGATGAGCGCGCCGATGACGCTCTGCACGCTGTCCCAGCGCCGGTACAGCGTCGCGCGCGACACCTGGGCCCGTTTGGCGATGTCGGCCATCGTGGACCGGCTCATCCCGTGTTCCAGCAGCGAGTCCCTCGCGGCGTCGAGGATGCGGTCCTCCGGGATCGCATTGTGGGCCTCGGCGGGACGGGCCCGGATGCGGTCCAGTTCCGACTTGCCATTGAAACGTTCTGGGCTCATGTGTTTAATCGTAGCAGCGCCACCCCGACATGTAGAGAGCATTGAGAGCTTCCGATGACCGAGACCGCACTGCCCGTCGTGGGCTTCCACCCCTACCGGTGGGGCGACCCCGACCGCCCCGCCGCGCTGCCCGACGCGACGCGGCAGGCCCTCGCCGCGCTCGGCGCGACGCCGCCCGCCGCCGGGCCCGCCGAGATCGCCGACGTCCGGCCCGCGCCGTCCGCGCTGCCCGACGCCGTCCGCGCCGAACTCGCCGCCGCGCTCGGCCCCGACCACGTCGACACCGGCGACGCGACCCGCGTCGCGCACACCGGCGGCTGGTCCCTGGCCGACGTGCTGCGCCTGCGCGCCGGGGACGCCTCCGCCGCGCCCGACGCCGTGCTGTACCCGGGCGGCCACGACGAGGTCGTCGCGGTCCTGCGGATCTGCTCGGCGCACCGCGTCGCCGTCCTGCCCTGGGCGGGCGGCACGTCCGTCGTCGGCGGACTCGCGCCCGACCGCACCGGGTTCACCGCGCTCGTCGCGCTCGACCTGCGGCGCCTCGACGCGCTGCTGCGCGTCGACCCGGTGTCGCGCACCGCCGAACTCCAGACCGGCCTGCGCGGCCCCCGCGCCGAGGAGCTGCTGCGCGGCCACGGATTCACCCTCGGGCACTTCCCGCAGTCCTACGAGGGCGCCAGCATCGGCGGATACGCCGCCGCGCGGTCCGCCGGGCAGTCCTCGGCCGGGTACGGGCGGTTCGACGACATGGTCGTCGGCCTGGTGCTGGCCACGCCGCGCGGCACCGTCCGGCTCGGCAGCGCGCCCAAGTCGGCGGCCGGGCCCGACCTGCGGCAGCTCGTCCTCGGCTCGGAAGGGACGCTCGGGGTCATCACCTCCGTCACCGTCCGGGTGCGGCCCGTCCCCCGCGAACGCGTCTTCGAGGGATGGCGGTTCCCGTCGTTCGAGGCCGGCGCCGACGCGCTGCGCGCCCTCGCCCAGGACGGGCCGCTGCCCACCGTCCTGCGGCTGTCGGACGAGGCCGAGACCGCCGCGAACCTGCCCGACCCGGCGGGGGAGACCGGCGGGGTCGCCGCCGGCTGCCTGGCGGTCACCGGATACGAGGGCGAACCCGCCGAGGTCGCCGCGCGCCGCGCGGCCGCGTCGGCGGTCCTGCGCGGCCACGGCGGCGAACCGCTCGGCCCCGAACCGGGGGAGGCGTGGCGGCGCGGCCGGTTCCGCGGCCCGTACCTGCGCGACCCGGTGCTGGACGGCGGCGGCATCGCCGAGACGCTGGAGACCGTCACGTTCTGGTCGAACCTGCACCGGCTCCGCGCGGACGTCACCGCCGCCCTCACCGCCGCGCTCACCGCGCAGGGCACCCCGCCCGCCGTGCTCTGCCACGTCTCCCACGTGTACGAGACCGGCGCGTCGCTGTACTTCACCGTCACCTGCGCCGCCGCCGACGACCCGATCGCCCAGTGGCGCGCCGCGAAGGACGCCGCCGGCCGCGCCATCCGCGACGCGGGCGCCGCCATCACCCACCACCACGGCGTCGGCACCGACCACCGCGAGCTGTACGCCGAGGAGGTCGGGCCGCTGGCGGTCGAGGCGCTCGCGGCCGTCAAGCGGGTGCTGGACCCCGAGGGCGTGCTCAATCCCGGCGTGCTCATCGCGGGCGGCGCGCCGTGACCGCGCGGTCGTTCACCGCGCTCGTCAACCCCATCTCCGGCGAGCGGGCCGCCCGCGCGATGTGGGAGCCCGTCGCCGAACTCCTCGCCGCCGCGGGCGCCACCGTCACCACCGAGACCACCGCGTCCTCCGCCGACGCCGTGGAACGCGCCACCGCCGCGGCGGACCGCGGCGACGTCGTCGTCGCCGTCGGCGGCGACGGCCTCGTCCGCGACGCCGCGGGCGGCGCGGTGCGCGGCGGCGGCACCCTCGCCGTCGTCCCCGCCGGACGCGGCAACGACCTCGCCCGGCTCCTCGGCGTCCCCACCGCCGCGCCCGAACTCGCCCGGATGCTGCTGGAAGGCCCCGCCGACCCGATCGACGTGCTCGACGTCAACGGCGTCATCGTCCCCGGCAACGCCTACTTCGGCGTCGAGTCCGCCGCCAACCGCGTCATCAACCGGCTGCGGTTCCTGCCCGCCCTGCTCGTCTACCGGATCTCCGCGCCCATCGCGCTGCTGACGTGGCGGAACCCGACCGTCGCCCTGGACGCCGACGGCACGCGCCGCACCGTGCGCGCCACCAGCGTCGTCATCGCCAACTCCGGCTCCTACGGGCACGGGCTGCGGATCGTGCCGCCCGCCCGGCTCGACGACGGGCGCCTGGACGTCATGGTCGTCGAGGAGGGCATCCCCAAGCGCGAGATCGTCGCGTTCACCAACGAGGCCCGCGAGGGCCGCCACATCGAGCGGCCCCAGGTGCGGCTCTCCACCGCGACGACGCTGACCGTCAGCGCCGACCGCCCGATCCCGCTGTGCGCCGACGGCGACGAGATCGGCACCCTCCCGGCGACCGTCCGGGTCCTCCCCGGCGCCCTCCCCCTCATCACCCCACGGAGGTAACATGCCCGACTTCACCGAGACGCAGCTCGCGGTGCTGCGCGCCGTGGTCGACACCGCCGTGCCGCCGCTGGACCGCGCCGACGACCCGCACGGCTACTGGGCGGCCTCCGGCACCTCGCTGGGCGCCGACACCGCGCTGCTGGACCACCTGGACACCCAGTCCGCCGAGGAGAACGCCGCGCTCGCCGGACTCCTCGACGGGCTCGCGTCCATCGGGTTCCAGCACCAGGGACGCGCCACCCGCGAGGGGATGCTCGCCACCTTCGGCGCGCTCGCCCCCGACGCCGCCGCAGGGATCGCCGGGCTGCGCGCCCTCGCCTGCGTCTACGCGCACTCGGTGACCGGCGCGGACGGCCGCAACCCGCTGTGGGCGCAGTACGGGTATCCGGGGCCGCAGATCCGGCCGCCCGACGACGAGCCGTACATCACCCCGTACGCGCCCGCCGACGGCGAGACGCTGGCGGCCGACGTGGTGGTCGTCGGCTCCGGGGCGGGCGGCGGCACCGTCGCCGGCGTCCTGGCCGCCGCCGGGCGCCGCGTCGTCGTCCTGGAGGCCGGCGGCGCCACCAGCGAACGCGACTACGACCAGCTCGAGTACGGCGCCAGCCGCACCATGCTGTACCGGCGCGGCGTCGCCTCCACCGCCGACGGGAACGCGGGCCTGCTCGCGGGGCGGACGCTCGGCGGCGGCACCACCGTCAACTGGCACCACTGCCTGCGGCCCACCGACGCCGTCCGCCGCGAATGGGCCGCCGCCGGGATCACCGGCGCCGACACCGCCGAGTTCGACCGGCACCTGGACGCCGTCGCCGCCCGCATCAACGCCACCGACGCGTGCAGCGACTACAACGGCCCGCACCGGCGGCTCGCCGAAGGGGCCGCGAAGCTCGGCTGGTCGGTGAAGACCGCGCTGCGCAACGTCGACCCCGCGACCTACGACCCGGTCGCGGCGGGCTACACGCAGTTCGGCGACCCGAGCGGCAGCAAGCGCGGCACGCTCAACACCTATCTGCGGGACGCGTTCGACCACGGCGCGAAGATCCTCACCGACACCGAGGCGACCGAGATCCTCACCTCCGGCGGGCGCGCGAGCGGCGTCCGCGCCGTCCACCGCGACCCCGCGACGGGCGAGGAGCGGCGGATCACCGTCCACGCGCGCGACGTCGTCGTCGCGGGCGGCGCCCTGGAGACCCCCGCCCTGCTGCTGCGCTCGGGCCTCGGCGGGCCCGCCGTCGGACAGGGCTTCTTCCTGCACCCGTGCGCGGGCGTCTTCGCCGTCTACCCCGACCGGCAGGACCCCTGGTGGGGCCCGCCGCAGGCCGCCGTCCTGGACGAGTTCCGCGACCTCGGCGACGGCTACGGCTTCATCATCGAGGGCTCCCACCTGTCGCCCGGCATCATCGCCTTCCAGCTCGCGCGCGGCGACGGCGCCGAGCACAAGGAGGTCATGGCCGACCTCGGGCGGCTCGCCAACCTCGTCATGATCCTCCGCGAGCACACCGGCGGGCACGTCGACACCGACGAGTCCGGCACCGCCCGCCACCACTACCCGTTCGACGACCCCCGCGACGTCGACACCTACCACCGGGGCGTCCGCGCCCTCGCCGAACTGCACCTGGCCGCCGGCGCCGAGTCGGTGTGGGTGTCGAACGCGCCCGTCCTGCGGCGCGGCGACGACCTGGACGCGTGGGCCGCGCGGCTCCGCGAGATCCCGATCGGACGCGGCGGGCTGCCCATCGGCACCGCCCACCAGATGGGCGGCGCGCGGATCGGCGCCGACCCCGCCGCCTCCGTCGCCGGACCGACCGGGGAGCTCCACGACACGCCCGGCGTGTGGATCGGCGACACCAGCGCGTTCCCCACCCCGTCCGGCGCGAACCCGATGCTGACCTGCATGGCGCTCGCCCACCGCACCGCCGAGAACATCCTGGCCCGAGGGAAGTGACATGACCGACCACACCCGCGACACCCTCTACATCGACGGAACGTGGGCCGTCCCGGCGGGCACCGCGACGCTCACGCTGACCAACCCCTACACCGAGCGGCCCATCGGGACCGTTCCCGCGGGCACCGCCGAGGACGTCGACCGCGCCGCGCGCGCCGCCGCCCGCGCCCTGCCCGGCTGGTCCGCGCTGCCGTGGACCGAGCGCGTCGCGTACTGCGCCCGCATCGCGGACGGGCTCAAGGCCCGCGTCGCGGAGATCGCCGCCGTCGCCACCGCCGAGATGGGCGCGCCCTACGTCTTCTCGGTGCTGGTGCAGGCCGGGTTCGGGGTCGCCGACTTCGCGTCC
This sequence comes from Actinomadura atramentaria DSM 43919, assembly GCF_000381885.1. Taxonomy (GTDB): domain Bacteria; phylum Actinomycetota; class Actinomycetes; order Streptosporangiales; family Streptosporangiaceae; genus Spirillospora; species Spirillospora atramentaria. The sequence goes on from NZ_KB907209.1 coordinate 622,873, forward strand.
GTCGCCGACGTCGCGCCGCGCGTCGAGTGGCGCCGCGAGCAGGGCAACTCGGTGCTGACCCGGCGCGCCGCCGGGGTCGTCGGCGCGATCACCCCGTGGAACTACCCGCTGCACCAGGTCACCGCCAAGACCGCGGCGGCGCTCGCCGCGGGCTGCACCGTCGTGCTCAAGCCCGCCGAACTCACCCCCGGCGTCGCGTACGTGCTCGCGGAGGTCATGGCCGACGCCGGGCTCCCGCCGGGCGTGTTCAACCTCGTCACCGGCACCGGGCCGGACGTCGGCGAGGCCATCGTCACCCACCCGCTGATGGACATGGTGTCGTTCACCGGCTCGACGCGCGCGGGCCGCCGCGTCGCCGAGCTCGCCGCCGCCGCGCCCAAGCGGACCGCCCTCGAACTCGGCGGCAAGTCCGCGAGCGTGCTGCTGGACGACCTCGCCGGGGACGCGTTCGCGGGCGCCGTCGCCGCCACCCTCACCGGCTGCCTGAACAACAGCGGGCAGACGTGCAGCGCCACCACCCGGCTCGTGCTGCCCCGCGCCCGCGTCGACGAGGCCGCCGAGATCCTGGCCGGGCTCGCCGCCGCGACCGTCCTCGGCGACCCCGCCGACCCCGCCACACAGCAGGGGCCGCTCGTCAGCGCCGCGCAGCGCGACCGGGTCCGCGGCCACATCACCGCCGCCCTCGCCGACGGGGCGCGGCTCGTCGCGGGCGGACCGGAGCAGCCCGCCGGGCTCCCCACCGGGTACTTCGTCAAGCCGACCGTGCTCGTCGCCGAGGCCGGGAGCCGGATCGAGCAGGAGGAGGTGTTCGGGCCGGTGCTGACCGTCGTCCCCTACGACGGCGGCGACGACGCGGCGCTGGCCGTCGCCGAGGGCACCCCCTACGGGCTCGCGGGAGCGGTCTGGGCCGCCGACGCCGACCGCGCCGCCGCGTTCGCCGGACGGATGCGGGCCGGGCAGATCAGCGTCAACGGCGGCGTCGTCAACCCGACCGCGCCGTTCGGCGGCTACGGGCAGAGCGGCTACGGCCGGGAGATGGGCGCGGACGGGATCGAGGAGTTCACGGCGGTGACGGCGGTGCAGTTCTGACGCCGCCCGGAATCACCGCTCGCCGGACGGGCGGCCCGCGACGACGTCCTGGACCCGGTACGCGAAGCGCTGGACGGGGGCGCGGAGGCGGCGTTCGCGGGACCGGGCGCGCTTCATCTTCGACGAGCCCTCCGGATAGCGGTGATGCGCCCACGGCGAGCCCGGCCGCGCCAGCCGCACCGCCCCGACCAGCGCGAACAGCGTCACGAAGACGCCGAGCAGCCCCGTCCACACCTTGCCCTTGAACAGCGTCACCACCGACAGCGCGAGGTTGAGCAGGAGCAGCACGATCACCTGCCACAGCGCCATGCCGGACCCGGCGTCGTGGACGGCGGTGTCGATGCCGAGCGGATGCAGCCCGACGAGCATCAGCCCGCACAGCGCCGCCGCGATGAACACGACCTCCACCGAAAGGCGGCCCTGCTCGGACCAGTAGACGTCCCTGAGATCCAGGACGAGCGCGAACTCGTCCAGCACGAGCCCCGTCCCGACGCCGAACAGCGCCGCCGCCGCGCCCGCCCACGCCGACGTCGGATCGCGCACGGTGAACCCGCCGACGCCCCCGACGCACATGAACACCAGCCCGAACACCACGTGGTGGACGTGGTGCCCGCCGGGCGCTACGTTGCCCGGCCACCAGCGCGTCCCGCGCCGGATCATCCGGACGCTGAACCGGATGAACAGGAACGCCCCGATGAACGCGACGAAGAAGCAGAACAGCCGGAGCCTGCCGGTGCCCACGATCTCCCGCGCGAACCACGTTCCCATGCCCGGGAGCGTGCCCGGCGGGGACGGCCGGACCGCCGAGGGTCAAGAAAGATCTCGCCGGACCAGCCCGTATCCGTCCACAGGGCTCGGAAGGGGTTGACGCGGACGCAACCGATGTGAGGGGGACGCGATGAAGGCCGTTCAGTACCGCGAGCTCGGCGGCTCGCCGGAGGTCGTGGACGTGCCCGAGCCCGAGCCGGGCCCCGGCCAGGTGCTGCTGAGAATCACCGCCGCCGGGGTCTGCCACTCCGACATCGCGGTGATGAACTTCTCCGCCGACGAGCTGACGTTCCCGCTGCCCCTCACGCTCGGCCACGAGGGCGCGGGCACGGTCGCGGCGCTCGGCGACGGCGTGCGCGGCGTCGAGGTCGGCGACTCCGTCGCGGTGTACGGGCCGTGGGGCTGCGGCCGGTGCGCCAAGTGCGCGCAGGGCAAGGAGAACTACTGCCTGCGCGCCGCCGAGCTGGGGATCTTCCCGCCGGGCCTGGGCGCGCCCGGCGCCATCGCCGAGTACATGCTGGTGGACGACGCGCGGCACCTCGTCCCGCTGGACGGCCTGGACCCCGTCCGGACCGTCCCGCTGACCGACGCGGGCCTCACCCCGTACCACGCGATCAAGGAGGCGCTGCCCGTGCTGACGCCCGGCAGCACCGCCGTCGTGATCGGCACGGGCGGGCTCGGGCACGTCGCGATCCAGCTCCTGCGGGCGCTGACTCCGGCGCGCGTCGTCGCGCTGGACGTCACCGAGCGGAAGCTGGCGCTGGCCCGCGAGGTCGGCGCGCACGAGGCCGTCCTGTCCGACGACGCGGCCGTCGCGCGGGTGGGGGAGCTGACCGGCGGGATCGGCGCGCAGGGCGTGTTCGACTTCGTCGGCGCGCCGCCGACCGTGGCCATCGCGACCGCCGTCGCGTCGGTGGAGGCGGCCGTGGTGATCGTCGGCATCGGCGGCGGACGGGCCGACGTCGGCTTCGGCAGCGTCCCGTACGACATGTCGGCCCGCGCGCCCTACTGGGGGTCGCGCGGGGAGCTGTTCGAGGTGTTCGACCTGGCGCGGAGCGGGGCGGTGGACGTCCACGTCGAGCGGTACTCCATCGACGACGCGCCGCTGGCGTACCAGCGGCTCCACGACGGCGAGATCAACGGGCGCGCGGTCATCCTGCCGAACGGATGAGGTCGGGCAGATCCGCGAGCGTCGTGATCCGGGGGACGCCGGCGTCGGGGCCCGCGCCGGAGCGGTCGAGCCAGACGCCGTGCAGGCCCGCCCGGAGCGCGCCGCGCGCGTCGGTGTCGAGCCGGTCCCCGACGTAGGCGACGCGCCGCGGCGGCAGGCCGAGCGCGGCGCACGCGGCGGCGAAGATCGAGTTCGGCGGCGAGCGCGGTGACGCGCAGGCGGCGCTGCCCGTCGTGGGTCAGCTCGCCCGCCAGATACCGGTCGTAGGCCAGCTCGGTCAGCTCCGCCCAGCGCCGTCCGACCGCGACCGGGTCGGCGGCGGGGAACATCGCGGCGACCGCCTCGGCGGCCGCGCCGTCGTGGTCGAGGAGCGTGCCGTCGAGGTCGAACAGGACGGCGTCGATCACGGTTCGAGGGCGACGGGATAGGTCAGGGCCAGCTCGTCGGCCGGGACGCCCCGGATGCCCCAGTTCACGCGCGGCGTCTCGACGATCGTCAGTTCGAGGTCGTCGGCGGACAGCCCGAGCGCCGGGACGAGCCGGTCGTACAGGGCGCGGATCAGCGCGCGCTTGCCCGCGTCGCCGCGGCCCTCGAAGCACAGGATCTCCAGGATCAGGTAGCGCTCGCCGCGCCCCGGGCAGATCCAGTCCTCGTCGTCCAGGAGCAGGAAACGGTGGAAACGCTTGTCCGGCGGCAGCCGCCACGCCTCGACCAGGCACTCCTGGACGAGGTCGGAGACCTCCCGCCGCCGCCCCGCCCACGCCGCGCGCCGCCCGTGGATCTTCACCTGTGCCACGGGCGTGATCCTAGGGCGGTCAGGAGCCCGCGAACCAGCCCGGGACGTCCAGGCGCCAGACGTCGGCGGGCGTGACCTCGGCGAGCGCGCGCTCCAGCTCGCGGACGCGGTCCGCGCCGAGGACCGCCCCCCAGCGCTCCCGCGCCGCCGCGAACCCGGCCGCGGAGCGGGCCAGGGCGTCGTGGGCGCGCGGCGTCAGCCGGACGAGGCGGCGGCGCGCGTCGCCGGGGTCGCGGGCGCGTTCGAGGTAGCCCGCGCGGGTCAGCGCGTCCACGGTCTTCCCGGCGGCCTGCTTGGAGACGCCGAGGCGTCTGCCCAGGTCGGCGGCCGTGGTGCCGTGCGGGCCGACGGCCTGGAGGACGAAGCCGTGCATCGGCCGCAGCTCGGCGTGCCCGGCGGCGGCGAGGTCGGCGTGGACGTCGTCCACGAGCGCGCGGAAGCCGAGGAACAGGCGCAGCGGCAGATCCCACGGCGGCGGATCGCTTGACATGAAAGACAACCTCGTTGACTATATGGACAACCTGATTGTCCATCTTAGGGAGAACCGACCGTGCCCGTCATCCGCCGCGCCGACGCGCGCCGCACCGAGACCCCGGGCGGCGTCATGACCACCCTCGCCTCACCCGCCCAGGGCGGCGCGGACGTCGCCGTCTGGCACACCGCCGCGCCCGCCGGATCGCGGGGGCCGCGCCACACCTTCGACAGCGCGCAGGTCTGGACGTTCCTCACGGGGGACGCGACCATCGACCTCGACGGGGAGACGCTGAGCCTCGCCGAGGGGGACACCGCCGTCCTGCCCGCCGACCTTCCCCGGCAGGTCGTCGCCGGGTCGGCCGGATTCACGGCCGTCGTCGCCGGGCCTGCGGGAATGCAGGTCTACGACGCGGTGACGGACTGCGACCTGGCGAGGGAACTGGGGGAGCGGGCGACGCCGCCCTGGATCGTCTGACCGACGACACCCCAACGCGAACCCCCAAGCGCCCGGCCGCTCGCCTGGCGGCTCGCCGCCGCGCGCAGAGCCCCGCGCGGCGCGCAGCCGCGCGGGGTGACCCCGCGGGGTCGGGCGCGGCTCGCAGTCGTACGGGCTTCCGCTCGGCTCGCGGTCGTGCGCGTGTAACTCCGTTCGCGCTGACCAGCGAGAACGAGCGAACGCGGCGCGCAGCCGCGCGGGGTCGGGGGCGGCTCGGGGTCGTGGGGGGCGTGCGTGATGTTGTGGTCGTGCTCGTTGAAGGCCGGGCGGTTACGCGTTCAGATATTTCAGTACCGCCAGGACTCGGCGGTTGTCGTCCTCCGATTGCGGGAGGTCGAGTTTGGTGAAGATGTTCGCGGTGTGCTTGCCGATCGCCTTCTCGGTGATGAAGAGTTTCGCCGCGATGGCCGCGTTGGAGCGGCCCTCGGCCATCAGTTCCAGGACCTCGCGTTCGCGCGGGGTCAGGCGCAGGACCGGTTCCTCGCGGGCGTGGCGGGTGAGGAGCTGCGCGACGACGTCCGGGTCGAGGGCCGTGCCGCCCGCCGCGACGCGCTTCACCGCGTCCACGAACTGCGCGACGTCCGACACGCGGTCCTTCAGCAGGTAGCCGATCCCGCCCGAGCTGTCCGACAGCAGTTCGCGCGCGTAGAGCTGCTCGACGTGCTGGGACAGCACCAGCACGGGGAGGCCCGGCAGGGTCCGCCGGGCCTCCAGTGCCGCGCGCAGCCCCTCGTCGGTGAAGGTCGGCGGCAGCCGGACGTCCACCACGGCGACGTCCGGCCGGTGCCCGGTCAGCGCCCGCAGCAGCGACGGCCCGTTGTCGACGGCCGCGACGACCTCGAACCCGAACGCCTCCAGCAGCCGGATCAGGCCGTCCCGGAGGAGGGCGAGATCTTCGGCGATGACAACGCGCACGGCAGCTCCAGACTCACGATCGTCGGCCCGCCCGGCGGGCTGGTGACGGCCATCGTGCCATCGAACGCCGCCAGCCGCCGTTCCACGCCCGCCAGCCCGCCGCCCGGCGCGACCCGCGCGCCGCCCGTCCCGTCGTCGCCGACGATCATCCGCAGCCGCCGCCCGTCGTGGTCGATCTCCACCCACGCCCGCCGCGCCGCGCTGTGCTTGACGATGTTCGCGAGAAGTTCCGCCACGGCGAAGTACGCCGCCGACTCCACCGGTGCGTCCGCCCGTCCCGGCAGCTCGATCGCGACGTCCACCGGGAGCGGCAGCGACAGCGCCAGCGCGCGCACCGCCCCGTCCAGTCCGCGCTCGGCCAGGACCGGCGGGTGGATGCCGCGCACCAGGCCGCGCAGCTCGGTCAGCGCCGTCCCGCTCGCCTCCCGCGCCTCGGCCAGCAGCCGCGCCGCCGTCTCCGGGTCGCGCTTCATCATCTCCTCGGCCAGGCCGATGTTCATGCTCAGCGCCACCAGCCGCGCCTGCGCGCCGTCGTGCAGGTCCCGCTCGATGCGGCGCAGTTCGGCGGCGGACGCGTCCACGGCCTCGCTGCGCGTCGCGGTCAGGTGCCGGACGCGCTCGGCCAGCGCCGTCCGCGTCGGCGCGAGCAGCGACCGGGAGAACACCGCGTGCGCGCGCAGGAACGGCGGCCCGAGCCGCAGCCCCGCCCATACCGCCGCCGCGCCGAGGCCGACGCTGCCGAGGACGCCGACCGCCCCGTAATCCCGCAGCGGCCAGAACGGCCCCCAGCCGAACCCCGACACCTGCCCGACCCACGGCGCGACGACGACCCCCTCCAGCCCGTAGACGACCAGGGCCGCCGGGACGAGCCCCAGCGCGAACCCCACCGGAATGTTCGCCGCCGTCCACACGAGGTCCCGCCACGTCGCCGGGTCCGACAAGATCCACCACACCCGGCGCGGCAGCGTCCGCCGCTCCGGCTCGGGCCGGTACGGGCGCTGGATCTCCACCCCCGACCACTCCGCCGCCCACGCCCGCTGCAGGTCCGCGAACGCCCGGACGGCCAGCAGCGCGAACGGCGCGAGCGCCAGCCCGACGCCGACCGCCGCGACCAGCCCCAGCGACACCACCGACGCCACCGCGAGCGGAATGCCCGCCGCGAGCGCCAGCACCGCCTGCGCGAGACCGCGCGCCGCCGCGGCCGCGCCCCTGGTCCGCCGTGTGTCGCGCTCCACGTCCGCCCTCCCTCGTCCGGATCACCCCATTGTGGGCACGGCCGCGCGGCGGCACACGGGGCCTAGGCCCCCTGCCGCGGGTCCGGGCGATGACGCGACAAGCGGCCCCCGCAACCGGAACAATGCACGGGCGAGATCCAGGGGAGAAGAATTTGACTGCGACCATCAGCCAGACCGCCGGGCCGAACGACCAGGCCCCGCCGCCCGTCACCGCGCGCATCGCGGGGGAACTGGGCGTCCGCGAGAACCAGGTCCGCGTCGCGGTGGACCTGCTCGACGGCGGCGCGACCGTCCCGTTCATCGCCCGCTACCGCAAGGAGGCGACCGGAGCCCTCGACGACGCGCAGCTCCGCGCGCTGGAGGAGCGCCTGCGCTACCTGCGCGAGCTGGACGAGCGGCGCGGCGCGATCCTGGAGTCGATCGAGGCCCAGGGCAAGCTCACCCCCGAACTGCGCGCCCAGATCATGGCCGCCGACTCCAAGGCGCGGCTGGAGGACGTCTACCTCCCCTACAAGCCGAAGCGGCGCACCAAGGCGCAGATCGCCCGCGAGGCCGGGCTCGAACCGCTCGCCGACCTGCTGTTCGGCGACCCCGGCCAGGACCCGGAGACCGCCGCCGCCGGTTTCGTGGACGCCGGCAAGGGCGTCGCGGACGCCGCCGCCGCGCTGGAGGGGGCCCGCGCGATCCTCGTCGAGCGGTTCGCCGAGGACGCCGACCTCATCGGCGCGCTCCGCGAGCGCATGTGGCGGCGGGGCCGCGTCGTCGCCAAGGTCCGCGAGGGCAAGGCGGAGGCGGGCGCGAAGTTCGCCGACTACTTCGACTTCGCCGAGCCGTTCGCGTCGCTGCCGTCGCACCGCGTCCTCGCGCTGTTCCGGGGCGAGAAGGAAGAGGTCCTCGACCTGGGGCTGGAGCCCGAGGAGGCCGCCGAGCCGGGTGAGCGCAGCTCGTTCGAGACCGAGATCGCCGCGCGGTTCGGCATCGCGGACCGGGGCCGCCCCGCCGACCGGTGGCTCGGCGAGGTCGTCCGCTGGGCGTGGCGGACGCGCATCCTCGTCCACCTCGGCATCGACACCCGCACCCGGCTGCGGCAGGAGGCCGAGGACGAGGCCGTCCGCGTCTTCGCCGGGAACCTGCGCGACCTGCTGCTCGCCGCGCCCGCCGGGACGCGCGCCACGATGGGCCTGGACCCGGGCCTGCGGACGGGCGTGAAGGTCGCCGTCGTGGACGGCACCGGCAAGGTCGTCGCGACCGACACGATCTACCCGCACGAGCCGCGCCGCCGCTGGGACGAGTCCCTGGCGACGCTCGCCGCGCTCGCCCGCGCCCACGAGGTCGACCTCGTCGCGATCGGCAACGGCACCGCGTCCCGCGAGACCGACAAGCTCGCCGCCGACCTCATCGCCCGCCACCCCGACCTCGGCCTCACCAAGATCATGGTGTCCGAGGCGGGCGCGTCGGTGTACTCGGCGTCGGAGTACGCGGGCCGCGAGCTGCCCGGCATGGACGTGTCGCTGCGCGGCGCGGTGTCCATCGCGCGCCGGCTGCAGGACCCGCTCGCCGAACTCGTGAAGATCGACCCCAAGTCCATCGGGGTCGGGCAGTACCAGCACGACATCTCCGAGGTGAAGCTGTCGCGGTCCCTCGACGCCGTCGTGGAGGACTGCGTCAACGCGGTCGGCGTGGACGTCAACACCGCGTCCGCGCCGCTGCTCACCCGCGTGTCCGGCATCAGCGAGGGGCTGGCCGAGAACATCGTCGCGCACCGGGACGCGCACGGGCGGTTCCGGTCGCGCGCCGGGCTGCGCGACGTGCCGCGCCTCGGGCCGAAGGCGTTCGAGCAGTGCGCGGGCTTCCTGCGGATTCCGGGCGGCGACGACCCGCTGGACGCCTCCAGCGTCCACCCCGAGGCGTACCCGGTCGTCCACCGCATCCTCGAGGCGGCGGGGTCGGACGTCTCCGGGCTCGTCGGCAACACGGCCGTGCTGCGCTCGCTGCGGCCCGCCGACTTCGTGGACGACACGTTCGGGCTCCCGACCGTCACCGACATCCTGGCCGAGCTGGAGAAGCCGGGCCGCGACCCGCGCCCGGCGTTCCGCGCGGCCGTGTTCAAGGAGGGCGTGGACAAGCCGTCCGACCTGGAGAAGGGAATGCTGCTGGAGGGCGTCGTCACGAACGTGGCGGCGTTCGGGGCGTTCGTGGACATCGGCGTCCACCAGGACGGCCTGGTCCACATCTCGGCGATGTCGGACAAGTACGTGGCGGACCCGCGGGACGTCGTGAAGCCCGGCGACATCGTCCGCGTCAAGGTCCTCGACGTGGACCTGCCGCGCAAGCGCATCTCGCTGACGCTGCGGCTCACCGACGAGGCGCGCGGCGGCGAGCGCGCCGAGCGGCGCGAGGGACGCGGCGGCCGTCGCCAGGGCGGGCAGGGCCAGGGGCAGCGGCAGGGCCAGCGCGGCAACCGGGGCGGCGGCCGTCCCGGCGGCGCGGGCGGCGGCGGTGGCGGTGGCGGCGCGATGGCCGACGCCCTCCGCCGCGCGGGCCTCGCGGGCGGCCCCAAGAACGACGGCAAGGACCGCCGCACCCGCTGAGACGACGAACGGCCCCGGTGCTCAGCACCGGGGCCGTCCGCGTACGCCTCTACTGCCAGGGCGGATTGCGCGGGTACTCGCCGCTCGGCTGCGACGGCCGACCGTTCTCGCCCTGCTCGTACGGCCCCCGCCCCAGCGGGTCGCGGCCGAGCGGATCGGACGCGAGCGGGTCGTGCCCGAGCGGGTCCGGCGCGAACGGGTCGCGGCGGCCCGCCGGCGGCCCGTCCAGCGGCGTCGGCGCGGCCGCCAGCCCGTAGTCGACGGGGGAGACGCCCGGCGCGGTCAGCCCGCGCGACTCCAGCGGCGCGGCGTCGAACGGGTCGCCGCCCGGCCCGCGCACCGGCTCCGGCGGCTCGGTGTCCGGAACCGGACGGTGCCGGGGGAACTGCAGCACGGCCGCGACGCCGAGGACCAGCGCGGTGACGCGCAGCACCGCGTTCAGCCGGTCGTTCGGCCACGGCTCGTCGTACATGAACGTGCCCATGAGCAGCAGGTACGACTTGGCGCTGACCGTCATCACGGCCGCGACGACCGACACCCGGCAGCGCTGGAACCCCGCGACGAGGATGCCGAAGCCGAGGCCCGCCGCCAGCACCGTCAGATAGGGGTACGGCGTCGTCAGCACGCCGAAGCCCGCCTTGTCCGAATCGCTCCAGCCCTTGATCGCCAGCTCGGCGGTGCCGACCGGGAAGCCGCACAGCAGCCCGTAGGCGATGCCGGTGACGGGCCGCGCGTGCCGCCCGTCGGGCCGGTAGTCGCCGAAGACCACCAGCGCGAGCGGCCCGAGCAGCGCCGGGACGATGATCACGACGAGCTTCCACGTCGGGACGTCCACGGACCGCACCGGCGGCGGGTTCCCGGTCGAGGCGACCAGCAGCAGGATCGCCCCGGCGATCATCAGCAGGCTCAGCCACTCGCGGGCCGTCAGCCGGTCGCCGAAGAACGCCATCGCGATCAGCAGCAGCGGCACGACGCCGGACATGAAGATCGGCACGGCCACGCCGAGCGACACCTTGGACAGCGCGACGATCTGCAGGCTCAGCCCGCACAGGACGATCGCCAGCGCGACGAGGAAGACCCAACTGGTGACGATGGTCCACGCCATGTGCACGATTCGGTTGCCGCGCAGGGGCTCCATCCGGTCCGCCGCGAGCTTGAACACGGCGAAACCGAGGTAGTACAGAGCCGTCGCGCCGAAGGCCGCAGCTATCCCGTTCATCCCGGAAGAGTATGGGGGTTCGCGGTGCTCCATGTCACATGCGCAGGTAGAGCGCATGGTGAGGAATCGGAGGCGCTCGGTGATCATGCCGGAACACTCGTCTCCGGCCTCCCGCGCGGCGCAGCGGACCCGTCGCCGGAGGCGTTCCCGGGGCGGGCGGGGACGCCGGTGTCCGCACCCGGCCCGCGAACCCCCTAGACTTGGCGCGCACGGGCGCGGAGCCGGTTCTTCGGCGTGCCCGCGAGTGAGACGGAGCCGGGGACACCGCCCGGCTGAGCACGCGTCGAACGCCCCGGCCGAGACAGCGCGGATCAAGGAGACCTACCCCAGTGAAGACCGATGTCGAGGAGCTGACCCCCACGCGGGTCAAGCTCACCGTCGAGGTTCCGTTCGACGAGCTCAAGCCGAACCTCGACAAGGCGTACAAGGAGATCTCGCAGCAGGTGCGGATCAAGGGCTTCCGGCCCGGCCGGGTTCCCGCGCCGCTGATCGACAAGTACGTCGGGCGGGGCGCGGTCCTGCAGGAGGCGGTCAACGACGCGCTGCCCGAGCTGTACGGGCGCGCCGTCGAGGAGTCCGAGATCTTCGTGCTCGGCCAGCCCGACGTCGAGGTCACCGAACTGGACGACGGCCAGCAGTTCGCGTTCACCGCCGAGGTGGACATCCGGCCGAAGTTCGAGGTGCCCGACTACGACGGCCTGGAGGTCGTCGTCGACGACGCCGAGGTCACCGACGAGCAGGTCGAGGAGACCCTCGGCAACCTGCGCGAGCGGTTCGCCTCGCTGACGACCGTCGAGCGCGCCGCCCAGGCGGGCGACTTCGCCACCATCGACCTCGCGGCGGCCGTGGACGGCGAGGCCGTCGAGGACGCGTCCACCACCGGCTACTCCTACGAGGTCGGCTCCGGCTCCTCGGTCGAGGGCCTGGACGACGCCGTCACCGGCCTGTCGGCGGGCGAGAGCGCCACGTTCACCGCCCCGCTGGCGGGCGGCGAGCGCGCCGGGCAGGACGCGGAGATCACCGTCACGGTGCAGAGCGTCAAGGTCAAGGACCTCCCCGAGGCCGACGACGAGTTCGCGCAGCTCGCCTCCGAGTTCGACACGATCGAGGAGCTGCGCGCGGACGTCCGCACGCGCCTCGGCCGCCAGGTGAAGCTGCAGCAGCTCTCCGACGCGCGCGACAAGGCGCTGGAGGCGCTGCTGGAGAAGGTCGAGATCCCGCTGCCCGACAAGGTCGTGCAGGACGAGATCGACCGCCGCAACCAGCAGTTCGAGCAGCAGCTCGCGATCTCCGGCACCACCCGCGAGGCGTACCTCGCCGAGGAGGAGAAGACCGAGGAGGAGTTCACCTCCGACGTCGCCGAGGCGGCCGCGCTGGCGGTCAAGGGCGGCTTCCTGCTCGACCAGCTCGCCGTGCAGGAGGAGCTGGGCGTCGAGAACGAGGAGCTCAGCGAGTACGTCGTGACGCAGGCCATGCAGATGGGCGTCGCGCCGCAGCAGCTCGCGGAGTACCTCACCGAGAACAACCAGCTCCCGGCGATCGTCGCGGAGGTGCTGCGCAACAAGGCGCTGAACCTCATCGTCGAGCACGTCACGATCAAGGACGAGTCGGGCAACGAGCTCGACGCGGCCGCGATCCAGCGCGAGCTGAACGGCGAGACCGTCGAGGTCGGGTCGGAGGCCGACGCCGAGGCCGAGGTCGCCGCCGAGGCGCAGGAGATCGCCGACGCCGACGCCGACGCCGCCGCGGCGGACGCCGCCGACGTGCAGGCCGCCGAGGAGGCCGACGAGGCCGCCGCCGAGAAGGCGGACGACAAGTCCTGAGCGCCCCCGCCGCCGCCTGACCAGCAACGACGAACGCCCCGCCCCCGGCCCGCCGCCGGGGGCGGGGCGTTCGTCCTGTTATCCGATCCCCGGCGTTTTCAACCCCCTCGGCGGCAGGCTACGCCGCCAGCGAAAAGCGGCCCCTGGCGGCTTAACCCGGCCCCCCGGCGCGTTACTGTCCAAACATCCGTACCGATTAAAGGACCGGAGGAACACCGGTGAGCATGCCTCCGACTTTCGAGGAGTCGTCGCAGGTTCAGGCGCGGGTCGCCGAGGCGCCCCTGCTGCCCCTGGGCGACCAGCTCTTCCAGCGGCTGCTGCGCGAGCGGATCGTCTTCCTCGGCCAGCAGGTCGACGACGACATCGCCAACCGCATCTGCGCCGAGCTGCTGCTGCTCTCGGCCGAGGACGGCCGCCGCGACATCACGCTCTACATCAACTCGCCCGGCGGCTCGGTCACGGCCGGGATGGCGATCTACGACATCATGCGCTACGTCCCGAACGACATCGTGACGGTCGGCATGGGCCTGGCCGCGTCGATGGGCCAGTTCCTGCTGTGCGCGGGCACGCCCGGCAAGCGCTACGCGCTCCCGCACGCGCGGATCATGATGCACCAGCCGTCCGGCGGCATCGGCGGCACCGCCTCGGACATCAAGATCCAGGCCGAGCAGATGCTGTACGTCAAGAAGACGCTCGCCGAGAAGATCGCGGAGCACACCGGGCAGTCGCTGGAGCAGATCGAGAAGGACTCCGACCGCGACCGCTGGTTCACCGCCGACGAGGCCCGCGACTACGGCCTGGTCGACCACGTGGTGCTCAGCGCCACCCAGGTGCCCTCCGAGGGCCCCGTCTCCTGACGAACCCCGACCGACCTACGGAGGCACGCAAGTGAGCGACCTGATCCGCCCGCAGATCCAAGCGGCCGGGCCGATGCCCGTCGACAACCGCTACATCATTCCGTCGTTCGTCGAGCGCACCACGTACGGGGTCAAGGAGATGAACCCGTACAACAAGCTCTTCGAGGAGCGGATCATCTTCCTCGGGGTCCAGATCGACGACGCGTCCGCCAACGACGTCATGGCCCAGCTCATCACGCTGGAGTCGATCGACCCGGACCGCGACATCAGCATCTACATCAACTCGCCGGGCGGCTCGTTCACCGCGATGACGGCGATCTACGACACGATGCAGTTCGTCAAGCCGGACGTCCAGACGGTCTGCATCGGCCAGGCGGCGTCGGCGGCGGCGGTGCTGCTCGCCGCCGGGACCAAGGGGAAGCGGGCGGCGCTGCCGAACTCGCGGATCCTGATCCACCAGCCGGCGACCGAGGGCACCTACGGCCAGTCGAGCGACATCGAGATCCAGGCGCGCGAGATCATGCGCATTCGCGAACTGCTGGAGGACATCCTCTCCAGGCACAGTGGAAAGAGCCTGGAAGAGGTTCGTAAGGACATCGAGCGCGACAAGATCCTGACCGCCGACGAGGCCAAGACGTACGGTCTCATCGACGATGTCTTCGTCAGCAGGAAGCGCCAAGCCGAGGTAGTGTCGTCCTGAGACGACGGCGCTGACGGGCGCCCCACGGACGCGGGAGACCCCCGCCCGGTCGTCACACGTCCGGGCGCGGGGGCTCACCAAGTCCGTGGGAGGCGGTACCGTCGAATCCGACGTCGAACGAACCTCCGGGACGGACCCATCGAGCCGCACCTCATCCTCCAGGCGGGCGGCCCCACGAAAAGGAGACGGTTGGGTGGCACGCATCGGCGACGGTGGTGACCTGCTCAAGTGCTCGTTCTGCGGTAAGAGCCAGAAGCAGGTCAAGAAGCTCATCGCGGGTCCGGGCGTGTATATCTGCGACGAGTGCATCGATCTCTGCAACGAGATCATCGAGGAGGAGCTCTCCGAGACCTCCGACCTCAAGTGGGACAGCCTGCCGAAGCCCCGCGAGATCTACGAGTTCCTCGACGGGTACGTGATCGGCCAGGAGACGGCGAAGAAGAACCTGTCGGTCGCCGTCTACAACCACTACAAGCGCATCCAGTCGGGGGAGGCCGCGGGCCGCGACGACGGCGTGGAGCTCGGGAAGTCCAACATCCTGCTGCTCGGCCCGACCGGCTCCGGCAAGACGCTGCTCGCGCAGACGCTCGCCAAGCTGCTGAACGTCCCGTTCGCCATCGCGGACGCGACCGCGCTGACCGAGGCGGGGTACGTCGGCGAGGACGTCGAGAACATCCTCCTCAAGCTGATCCAGGCCGCCGACTACGACGTCAAGAAGGCCGAGACCGGGATCATCTACATCGACGAGGTCGACAAGATCGCCCGCAAGAGCGAGAACCCGTCGATCACCCGCGACGTCTCGGGGGAGGGCGTCCAGCAGGCGCTGCTGAAGATCCTGGAGGGCACCACCGCGAGCGTCCCGCCGCAGGGCGGCCGCAAGCACCCGCACCAGGAGTTCATTCAGATCGACACCACGAACGTGCTGTTCATCTGCGGCGGCGCGTTCGCGGGCCTGGAGAAGATCGTCGAGTCCCGGATCGGCAAGCAGGGGATGGGCTTCGGCGCGGCGATCCGCTCCAAGTCCGACTTCGGCGAGGCCACCGCGATGCTGGGCGACGTGATGCCGGAGGACCTGCTGAAGTTCGGGATGATCCCGGAGTTCATCGGCCGCCTGCCGGTCATCACCAGCGTCCACAACCTCGACCGCGACGCGCTGATCAACATCCTCACCGAGCCGAAGAACGCGCTGGTGCGCCAGTACCACCGGCTGTTCGAGATGGACGGCGTGGACCTGGAGTTCACCGACGACGCGCTGGAGGCCATCGCGGACCAGTCGATCCTGCGCGGCACCGGCGCGCGGGGGCTGCGCGCGATCATGGAAGAGGTGCTGATGTCGGTGATGTACGAGGTGCCGTCCCGGCAGGACGTCGCCCGCGTCGTCATCACCCGCGAGGCGGTGCTGGAGCACGTGAACCCGACGCTGGTGCCGCGCGAGCGGGCGACCAAGCGCGAGCCGCGCGAGAAGAGCGCCTGACGGTTCTTCGCCGAGCCCGGTTCCCGGAGTTTCCGGGGGCCGGGCTCGTGCTTTTTCTCAGCGGTCCGCGCGGGGGAAGCGGACGGTGAACAGCGTGCCGGGGCCGTCCGGCGGGTCCGCGACGGTGACCGTGCCGCCGTGGAGGCGGGCCTGCTGGGCGACGAGCGTAGGGCCGAGGCCGGAGCCGGGGCTGCCGGGCCGCCTGCGGAACCGCTCGAAGACCTCGGTCCGCCGCGCGTCGGGGATGCCGCGGCCGTGGTCGCGGACGCGCAGCGTCACCGCGCCGGGTTCGGAGTCCAGCGCGACGCGGACGTCGGCGCGGCCGTCGCGGTCCGCGCCGTGGACGACGGCGTTGTCGAGCAGGTTGTCCACGACCATGCGCAGGCCGTCCGGCCAGCCGCGCACCGCCGCCGGGTCGCGGACCGTCGCGGTGATCGCGGCGGCGGGACGGCGGCGGCGCGCGTCCTCGACGGCGGCCTCGACCAGGTCCGCGAGGTCGACGGCGGTGAGGCTGCCCGCGTCCAGCAGCTCGCCGCGCGCGAGCTGGCGCAGCATCGTCACGAGCCGGTCCATGCGGGCGTGCTCGGCGGCGAGGTCCGCGACGATCTCGGCGCGGTCGGCGTCGGTGACGCCCGCGTGGTCGATGAGGCCGAGGTTGGCGCCCATGCTGGTCAGCGGCGTGCGCAGCTCGTGCGCGGCGGTGGCGGCGAACGCGCGGGCGGTCTCCAGGGCGGCGGCGGTGCGGCGGACGGCGTCGTCGCCGCGGTCCAGGAGTTCGTTGACGAGCCGCGCCAGCTCGTCCACCTCGGCGGTGCCGGACGCGGTGGCGAGCCGCCGCCCTGAGCCGGGCGCGTCGCCGATCGCCCGCGCCTGGCCGCGCAGCGCCGACAGCGGGCGGACCGCGAGCCGCGCGAGGCCGAACCCGGCGAGCGCGCCCGCGGCGGCGGCGACCAGCGTGACCGCGAGGAGCCGCCGCCGCAGGAGCGCGACGCGGTCCGCGACGCGGCGTTCCGGCTCGAAGACCCACAGGCGTCCGGCCGCGCCGCGCGCGCCGAGCGCGGTGGAGACGAACCGCCACCGCTCGCCGCCCGCCGTGAACGTCGCGGGACCGGCCGGGTCGTTGGCGGGCAGCGTCGCGGGGACGCCGCCGATCACCAGCGGCTCGCCCGCGACCGGGGCGACGTAGACGCCGCCGGACCCGTCGTCCACCGCCGCGCCCGTCACCCGGCGCTGCGCGCGCTCGGCCTGCTTCGGGGCGGGCAGCCGCGTGCGCTGGACGTACGTCGTGGCGGTCGGGGTGAGGCCGCGCAGGCGGGCGGTGAGCTGGCGGTCCCGCTCGGCGCGCAGGTCGTGGGCGGCGAGGCGCAGCACGAGCAGCCCGGCGAGCAGCACCAGGACCGGGACGAGCACCGCGACGCAGACGGCGAACCGGGTCGTCAGCTTCACGCGCCCGGCTCCCGCAGGACGAACCCGACACCGCGGACGGTGTGGATGAGGCGGGGCGTGCCGCCGGCCTCCAGCTTGCGGCGCAGGTAGCCGACGAAGGTGTCGACGGCGTTGGTCGTCACGTCGAAGTCGTAGCCCCAGACGCGGTCGAGCAGCACCGAACGGGACAGGACGATCCCTGCGTTGCGGGCGAGGACGTCCAGCAGCTCGAACTCGCGGCGGGTCAGCGCGACCGGCCGCCCGCCGCGCGTCACCGTGCGGGCGTCCGGGTCGACCGCGAGGTCCCCGACGCGGACGACGCGGACGACGCGGCCCGGCGCGGGGCGCGCGCGGCGCAGCAGGGCGCGCAGGCGCAGCGCCAGCTCGGTCAGGTCGAAGGGCTTCACGACGTAGTCGTCCGCGCCCGCCGCGAGGCCCGCGACGCGGTCCTCGACCTCGTCCAGCGCGGACAGCATGAGGACGGGGACGTCCACGGCGCGGTCGCGGAGCGTCCGGCAGACCTCGATGCCGGACAGGTCGGGCATGGACACGTCGAGGACGATCGCGTCCGGCGGGGCGGTCCCGGCGGCCGCGAGCGCGGCCCGGCCGGAGTCCGCGACGGCGACGTCGAAGCCCTCCAGCGCCAGGCCGCGGCGCAGCGCGCGGCGGATCGCCGGATCGTCGTCCACGGCGAGGACGCGATGCGGGTTGACATGCCCGGTGACCTGCACGGACATCAGGGTGCCATACGCGTCACGGTTCGTCCGCCATCTCCCGTTCGCCCTGCTGGGCGGCGCGGTCGGCGTCATCGACGTACTTCTGCAGCTCGGTCGGGACGCCGCCGCCGTCGCGCGCGGTCGACGCGCCGGGGTTCGCCGCGCGCCCGCCGTCCGCGCCGTCCCCGCCGCACGCGGCGGCCGAGGCGGCCACGGCGGCGAGGACGACGGCGACGGCGGCGCGCGTCAGCGCTGGGCGGCGCACCACGTCCGCGCCTTCTCAAGTCCGGTCTTGCGGGTCTTGAGCGTTTCGAGGCGGTTCTGGCGGAGGGCGATCCGCTGGCCGATCAGCGCGGCGCGCTGCGGGTTGCGGGCCTGGACCTTCTTCTGCCGGGCCTGGAGCCACTGGATCGACCCGCGCGTGTTCGGGCCGCCGGAGATGCGCCCGGTCAGCCGGTTCACGCGGCCTTCGACGCGCTCGACGCGCGCGCAGAACCGGGCGACGTCCTTGGCCGTCCGCGCGGCGGCCTTCGACGGGCCCGTGCTCGGGCCCGTGCTCGGCGCCGTGCTTGGGGACACGTCCGCGCTCGCGGCGCCGCCGGTGCCCGCCACGAGGGCGAGCGCCAGCCCGGCCCCGGCCAGCAGAGTCCTGCGTGACATGCCAAAACCTCCCTGGTGGATGGATTCGCGGCCGACACTAGAAGGGTTCTCTGGCAGAACTCTGAGAAATCCGGAGCTATCCGAGGACGAACGGAATCCGCGCGGCGAGGTCGCCCAGTGCGGCGTTCTCCGCGTCGGTCGGTGAGCGGCGGCCGGTGCCGACGAGCAGCGCGTCCGCGTCGGAGAGCGCGGCGGGGAACGGTGCTCCGGCGATCTTCTCCAGCGCCGCGCGCGCCGCCGCGAGGGTTTCGGCGGGCGGCCCGTCGACCGAGGTCAGATGCGCGACGAGGTCGAGGTGGTGGAGCGTCCATTCGAGGACGTACGCGCTCAGATAATCCCCGGCCGTCAGGATCTCGTCCTGCGTGCTGACGAGCGCGGCGGGATCGGCCAACGCGGCGGCGCGCCCCGCAGCGGACCCGACGTCGTCCAGGTGGAACTTGAGCAGCTTCGGATCGCCGTACGCGGCGGCGAGCCGGGGAATCAGCGCGTCGAGCGGGTCGTCCCCGGTCGGCGGCTCCACGAGCTTCCAGTACGTGACGGCGTCCACGGTCGGCTCGCCCTCGGCGGGCGTGACGAGCGTGATCAGCACGTCCTGAGCGTCGATGACCAGGTGGCACACGAGATCCCGCACCAACCACCCGGCGCACCCGGACGGCCGCTCGAACTCCTCGTCCGGCACATCCGCCACAGCCGAAAGCAACGCCGCCCAACTTCGAGAGAAAAGATCCACCCGACAACGCTAGCGGGATCGGTCGTTCGCGGCGGCTTTCGGGAGAAGAGGGTCGCGCAGAGCGTGAAGGTCGGGCGGGCGGCCGGGGAAGTAGGCGGGGAGCCTTCGCGCCCCTAGGCCGCGGAAAACGGATTCCCGGGGGTGAACGCTGCCTGGCAGGCTCGCTTTCGGCGGAATGCCGTTCCGCCGTCGCGGGAAAGGGGATCGGTGTGGTGAACGGGCGCGTTCTGCTCGCGGGAATCGTCGGGTCCACGGCGTACGGGCTCGCCGGGCCGGGCTCCGACATCGACCGGCTCGGCGTCTACGCCGCGCCGACCGTGCTGTTCCACGGCCTGAATCCGCCGACCGGCAGGGAGGCCACGCGCGTCACGACCATGCCCGACAGCACGCTGCACGAGGCCGCGAAGTTCGCCGGGCTGTGCCTGAAGGCGAACCCGACCACGACCGAGCTGCTGTGGCTGCCGGACGGGCTGTACGAGACGCGCACCGGCCTCGGTGACCGGCTCGTCGGCATCCGGAACGCGTTCGTGTCCGCGCCGCGCGTCCGCGACGCCTATCTCGGGTACGCGACGCAGCAGTTCCGCCGCCTGGAGTCGCGCGGCGACGGCTCGTTCTCCGCCGACACCCGCAAGCGGACGGCCAAGCACGCGCGGCATCTGGCGCGGCTCGTCCACCAGGGCCTCGGCCTGTACCGGACGGGCGTGCTGGACGTCCGCCTCGCGGACCCGCAGTGGTTCCTCGACTTCGGCGAGCAGGTCGCGGCAGGCGATCTCGGCAGGGCGAGCGCCCTGATCACGGACGCGGAAAAGGACTTCGACGCGGCCCGCACGCCCCTGCCCGACCACCCCGACGAGGACCGCGTGACGGCCTGGCTGCACGACGTCCGCCGCGCGCACCTGCCGGAGTCCGGTTGACACCGGCCGCCGAACCAGAGAACTATTGTGCTAGTTAGCTAGTGCAATGGAGGTTCGGTGATCGCGTTCTACCTGGACCAGAAGTCGGGCGTCTCCCCGTATCTGCAGCTCGTGCGGCAGGTACGGCAGGCGCTCCGGCTCGGTCAGCTGCGGGAGGGGGACCGACTCCCCACGGTCAAGGAGGTCGTGGGGCAGCTCGCGATCAACCCCAACACCGTCCTCAAGGCGTACCGGGAGCTGGAGCACGAGGGCCTGGTCTCGGCCCGGCCCGGCGTCGGGACGTTCGTCACCGCGACGCTCGCGGACGACTCCCTGGCCGCGCACGAGCCGCTGCGCCGCGAGCTGCGGACGTGGATCGCCAAGGCCCGCCGCGCCGGGCTCGACGACGAGAGCATCGAGGCGCTGTTCCAGTCCACCTACCGGCACGCGTCGCTGCGGGAGGCGAAGTGACCGCCGCCGTCGAGGCGCGGGGCCTCGGCCGCCGGTACGGGCGGCGCTGGGCGCTGCGGGACTGCGACCTGGACGTCCCCGCCGGACGGGTCGTCGGGCTCGTCGGCCCGAACGGCGCGGGCAAGAGCACGCTGCTCAACCTCGCGAGCGGCATGATCGAGCCCTCGGCGGGCGAGCTGCGGGTGCTGGGCGGACGGCCGGGTCAGTCGCGCGGCCAGCTCGCCAAGATCGGGTTCGTCGCGCAGGACACCCCGACGTACGCGGGGCTCAGCGTCGCGGACCACCTGCGGCTCGGCGCGCGGCTCAACCCCGGGTGGGACGCCGAGCTGGCGCGCGCCCGCGTCGAGCGGCTCGGGCTGGACCCGGACCGCCGCGCCGGGAAGCTGTCGGGCGGCCAGCGCGCCCAGCTCGCGCTGACGCTCGGCATCGCGAAGCGGCCCGAACTGCTGCTGCTGGACGAGCCGGTCGCCGCGCTCGACCCGCTGGCGCGGCGCGAGTTCCTGCAGTCGTTGCTGGAGGACGTCGCCGAACAGGGCTTGAGCGTCGTGCTCTCGTCCCATCTGGTGTCGGACGTCGAGCGGACCTGCGACTACCTCATCGTGCTCGTGGACTCGCGGGTCCGCGCTGCCGGGGACGTCGACGACCTGCTCACCGGGCACGCCCGCCTCACCGGCCCGCGCCGCGACCCCGCCGACCTGCCGCCCGGCCAGCACGTCGTCTCGGCCGCCCACGGCGAGCGGCAGAGCACGATGATCGTCCGCTGCGACGGCCCGGTCCTCGACCCGGCGTGGACGGTCGGGGACGTCAGTCTGGAGGACGTCGTCCTCGCCTACATGAGCGCACCGCCCGACGCGGCCCCCCGCCGCCCCGCCCTGGAGGTGCGGAAATGATCTGGCTCACCTGGCGGCAGCTCCGCGTGCAGGCGTCCGCGGTGCTCGGCCTGCTGGCCGTGCTCGACGTCGTCCTGGCGGTCACCGGCCCCGGCATCGCGGACGACTACGCGCGCGGGATCGCGGCCTGCCACGGTGACGCGTGCGACATCTTCGCGCGCCGGTTCGCCGACGACCACCGCGCCCTGTTCATCGGCACCGGCGTGGCCGTGCTGTTCGTGCCCGCGATCGTCGGGCTGTTCTGGGGCGCGCCGCTGATCACGCGCGAGCTGGAGGCGGGCACGCACCGCCTGGTCTGGAACCAGACCGTCACGCGGACGCGCTGGCTCGCCGTCAAGCTGGCCGTCACCGGCGCCGCCGCGATCGTCGCCGCGCTGGTCGCGAGCCTGGCCGTCACCTGGTGGGCGCATCCGCTCGACGCGGCGTCCGCCCGGCAGGTGCCCCGGCTGACGCCGATCGTGTTCGACGCGCGCGGGATCGTGCCGCTCGGGCACGCGGCGTTCGCGTTCGTGCTCGGCGTCGCGGTCGGGACGCTCGTCCGCCGGACGCTGCCCGCGATGGCCGTCACGCTCGCGGTGTTCGCGGCCGTGCAGGTCGCGGTGCCGATGCTCGTCCGCCCGCACCTGATCGCGCCCGTCACGACGACGACCGCGATCACCGCGCGGAACATGGAGTCGCTGATGATGGACGGCGACAAGGGCGCGGTCCACGTCCGGGTCAAAGCGCCGGAGGACGGGTCCTGGACGCTCGCCAACGACACCCTCGACGCGCGCGGCCGGGTCGTCTCCTCGCTGGCGATGGACCTGGACAGCGGCCCGTGCGCTCCGCCGCCGCCCGGCGACGCCGCGATCGACGGCGGCCCGTCCCAGGCGTGCTTCGACGCGATGGCGGCGCTCGGCTACCGGCAGCGGGTCGTCTACCAGCCCGCGGACCGCTTCTGGCCGCTCCAGTGGATGGAGACGGGCATGTACGCGGTGCTCGCGCTCGTCCTGTCCGGCCTGTGCTTCTGGACGGTCCGCCGCCGCGTCACGTAGTTCGCTACCGTGATCGACATGGACGAATCCCCCCTCCCCGGCTCGGTGCGGCTGCCCGACGGCGCGCGGGTGCGCGGTCGGGGGCTCCGCGACGGGACGCCGGACGGCCCCGCCCCCGACTTCGGCCTCTACCTCGGCACCGCGAAGCTGCGCGCCCGCCACGGCGCCGCCCTGGCGTGGGAGCACGCGTGGCTGGAGTGGCCCGACTTCCGGCTGCCCGCCGACCGGGACGCCGCCGTCCGCGCGATCCGGGACCTGCACGGCCGCGCGCGGGCCGGCGAGCGCGTCGAGGTCGCGTGCGGCGGCGGCGTCGGCCGCACCGGGACGGTCGTGGCGTGCCTGGCCGTCCTCGCCGGGACGCCCGCCGCCGACGCGGTCGCGTGGGCGCGCGAGCACTACCGCCCGCGCGCCGTCGAGACGCCCTGGCAGCGCCGCTGGGTCCGCCGCTTCCCCGGCTGATCCGCGCCCGCTGTGAAAACGCACAGCGGGCACCGTCCCTCCTCTGCGCGGCACGACAGTGACCTCGCTCACTCCGCCCTGCGATTCTCCTCACATCACCGCAGGGAGGAGCGCGCGACATGGGCACGGGCTGGGTCTGGAACGAACGGCTCGCGTGGTTCGACAACGGCCGCTGGGCCGGTCCGCTCGCACCGGGCGGGTTCGTCGAGCCGGGCGAGCACATGGAGAACGGCGAGACCAAGCGGCGCGTCGCCTCGCTCGTCGCGGCGTCGGGGCTGCTGGACCGGCTCACGCCGGTGGCGGCGCGCCGCGCGACGCGCGAGGAGCTGCTGCGCGTCCACACGCCCGGCTACCTGGACTATCTCGCCGCCGAGAACGCCAAGCCCAAGGGCGGGTTCGCGGACCGCGAGATCCAGCGGGTGCCGTTCGGGCCGGGCGATCTGGAGATCGCCGAGCTGGCGGCGGGCGGGACCATCGAGGCCGCCGACGCCGTCGCGCGCGGCGCGGTCCGCAACGCCTACGTCCTCACGCGCCCGCCGGGCCACCACGCGCTGCCCGACACCGGGCTCGGGTTCTGCGTGCTCGCGAACGTCGCGCTGGCCGTCGAGCACGTCCGCGCGGTCCACGGGATCGAACGGGTCGCGGTCGTGGACTGGGACGTCCACCACGGCAACGGCACGCAGGACATCTTCTACGGCGACCCGGACGTCCTGACGGTCTCGATCCACCAGGACCGGCTGTTCCCCGACGGCGGCCTGGCCGCCGAGACGGGCGGGCCGGGCGCGGAGGGCGCGAACGTCAACGTCCCGCTGCCCGCCGGATGCGGGACGGGCGCGTACGAGTACGCGTTCGAGCAGATCGTGCTGCCGCGCCTGCGCGCGTTCCGCCCGCAGTTCGTCGTCGCGGCGAGCGGCTACGACTCGGCGGCGTTCGACCCCAACGGCCGGATGATGCTGCACAGCGACGCCTACCGGTGGATGACCGAACGCCTCATGGCGGTCGCCGCCGAGTCCGCCGACGACCGGCTGCTGGTCGTCCACGAGGGCGGCTACTCGGCCTTCTACGTCCCGTTCTGCGCGCTCGCCGTGGTCGAGGCGCTGAGCGGTCACCGCACCGAGGCCGCCGACCCGGCGCTGGCCCGCCTCGCCGCCAACCCCCTCCAAGCGCTCCAGCCGCACCAGGCCGCGCTCGTCACCGCGATCCGCGACGGCGGCGCCCCGACCGATTCAGGAGTCCCCGCATGATTCGTCCCACCCCCCGGACGGGCGCCGCCGCCGTGGCGCTCGCCGCCGCAGGAACCCTGCTGCTGTCCGCGTGCAACGGCGCGGGCGGCGACGGCGGCGGCTCCGGCGAACTGAAGCTCGGCGTGATCCTCCCGCTGTCCGGCCCGGCCGCCGACCTCGGCAAGAAGAGCCGCGAGGGCATCGACCTGTACGCCGAGACCGCGAACAAGGCGGGCGGCGTCGACGTCGGCGGCAAGAAGGCCAAGGTCAAGGTCGTCTACTGCGACAGCGAGTACCAGTCGGCCAAGGCCGTCACCTGCGGGCGCAAGCTCGCCAGCCGCGACGGCGCGGCAGCCGTCCTCACCGCGACCTCCGTGGACACCCTCCCGCTGATGAGCTTCAACCAGCAGAAGGGCCAGGAGTTCATCATCAACACCAGCGCCGCGACCGACAAGGTCGTGCAGAGCGGCAACAAGTTCATCAGCCGCTACTGGTTCGCGACGTCGGCGTACATGCCGGGCACCGGGAAGCTCCTCGCGCAGGCCAACACCCGCGACAAGCTCGGCATCGACAAGATCGCCGTGCTGGGCACCGACGACGAGTTCGGCACCGGCTGGGCCAACGACTTCGCCAAGGGCGCGGAGGCCGCCGGGTTCCCGGCCGTCCGCAAGGCCAGCTTCAAGGCCGGGACGACGGACCTGTACCCGCAGCTCACCCCGCTCATCACCGGCGGCGCGAACCTGCTCGCCCTGCCGCTGACCTGCGACATGGCCGCGTCGACCGTCAAGCAGGCCCGGCAGCTCGGCTACAAGGGCCGGTTCATGTTCATGCTCGCCTGCGACGCCGACGACGTGGCGGGCAAGCTCGGCGGGCCGAAGAAGCTCGCGGGCTCGCTGTTCGAGAGCGGCCCGTGGAACTCCGGCGGCACCGCCGAGGCCGAGTTCCAGAAGGCGTTCCAGGCGAAGTTCGGGCGCAGGGGCGACCCGAGCGCGTCCACGATGTACTCGCAGGCGTCCTGGCTGGCGACCGCCGCGAGCGTCGCCGGGTCCACCGACCCCGTCAAGATGCGCGCGGCGATGCCGAAGGCGCTGGACGAGTCCGCCAACACCCTCGGCATCACCGGGATGCAGCCGAACGGCGAGGTCACTGGAACGGTCCACCTGCGGCTCGTCGGCGACGACGGCGCCTACCGCGAGATCACCGAGTAGCCCCGCATGGAACTGTTCACCCAGACGCTCGCGAACGGGGTGATGCTCGGCAGCATCTACGCCCTGGTCGCCGCTGGCCTGGCGCTGGTCTTCGGCGTCATGGACATCCCGCAGTTCGCGTTCGGCGCGCACGCCATGATCGGCGGCTACCTCACCTGGTGGGTCGGCGGGGAGACCGGGAGCTACTGGCTCGGGCTGCTCGTCGCCGTCGCGGCGCTCGCCGCGCTCGGCGTCATCACCCACGCGGCGGTGTTCGACCAGCTCCGCAAGGCCCCGTCCGAGACGCTGTTCATCGCGGCGTTCGGCCTGGTCATGGTGCTGCAGGGCGCGGCCCAGGTGATCTGGGGGCCGGACCCGCGCAGCGTGGAGGAGGCCGTCCCCGGGTCCATCACGATCGCCGGGGCGACGATCACCTACCAGCGGCTCATCATCATCGGCGTCGCCGTGGCGCTGTTCGTCGGGCTCCACCTGTTCCTCACCCGCACGCTCACCGGCCTGTCGGTGCGCGCCGCCGCGCAGAGCCGGACCGGCGCGCAGGCCGTCGGGCTGCGGCCCCGCGCGGTCGGGCTGCTGGCGATGGCGATCGGCAGCGCGCTCGCCGGGCTCGCCGGGGCGCTGCTCGTCCCGATCTCCCAGGCGTACCCGACGGTCGGCGACCCGCTCGCGATCAAGGCGTTCGTCGTGATCGTCCTGGCCGGGATGGGCAGCGTCAACGGCGCGGTCGTCGGCGGGATCGTGCTCGGCGCGGTCGAGGCGTTCGGCGCGGCGTACCTGTCGCTGGAGTGGCGCGACGCCTACCCGGTGCTGCTGCTGATCCTCGTGCTCGTCGTCCGCCCGCAGGGCCTGTTCGGGAAGGAGGCCGTCGCGTGGAGATGACCGGACGCGTCCTCGCCTGGGCGCTCGTCCCCCTCGGGGCCGTGCTGCCGTTCGTCCTCGGCTCGCCCTACGCGCTCCAGCTCGCCAGCCTCGTCGTGATCTACGGCGGGCTGATGGTCGCGCTGAACCTGTGCTTCGGGTACGGCGGGCTCGTGTCCGTCGCGCACGGCGGCATGTTCGGCGCGGGCGCGTACGCCACCGGCGTGCTGATGACGACGCACCAGTGGAACTTCTGGGCGACGCTGCCCGTCGCGGCCGTCCTCGGCTGCGCGATGGGCGGGCTGCTCGGACTGCTGACGCTGCGGATGCACGGGCACTACTTCGTCATCGCCAGCCTGGCGTTCGGGCTGATGGCGCAGCTCGTCCTCAGCCGGTGGACGGCCGTGACGGGCGGTGAGCTCGGCCTCGGCCCGATCCCGACCTACAGCGGCCTGCCCGGCGTCTCGTTCGAGTCGCCCACGGCCCGGTACCTGCTGGCGTTCGGGTTCCTCGTCGTGTTCTGCGGCGTGTCCGCGCTGGTCGTGCGGTCCCCGCTCGGCCGCCGCCTCGCCGCGATCAAGCAGAACGGGCGGCTCGCGGACGCGCTCGGCATCGACCCCGTCCGCACCCGGCTCGCGGCGCTGCTCATCAGCTCCGCGATGGCCGCGCTCGCCGGATCGGTGTACGCGCCCTACATCGGGTTCCTGGACCCGTCGGCGGGCGGCATCGACCTGAACTTCAAGACCGGCCTCGCGCTGATCATCGGCGGCGGCGGGACGGCGCTCGGGCCCGTCATCGGCGCGGCCGTCCACGTGCTGCTGCCCGAGGCGCTGCGCGGCGCGCAGGAGTACTCGGTGCTGGCGCTCGGCGTCGTGCTGCTGGTCGTCATCCGGTTCGCGCCGCACGGCGTGGCCGGGACGCTGCGGCGGCTGCTGGTCGAGCGCGAGCGGCCCGCGCCCGAGCCCGAGGCGGAGGAGGAGAAGGTGAGCACGAATGCCTGAAACCGTGCTGAGCGTCGACGGGCTGAGCCGCAGCTTCGGCGGCGTCCGGGCCGTGGACGGGATCTCCTTCGACGTCGCCGAGGGCGAGATCATGGGCGTCATCGGCCCGAACGGCGCGGGGAAGTCCACGCTGTTCAGCCTGATCGCCGGCTCGGACCGGCAGGACGCCGGGACCGTCACCGTCCTCGGCTCCCGCGTGGACCGGTTCACCCCGAGCCGTCGCAGCCGCCTCGGCCTGGCCCGCACCTTCCAGTCCAGCCAGGTCTTCGGCGACTCCACCGTCGCGGACAACCTCGCCATCGCGCAGGTCGCGCACCGGACGCGCACCGGCCCCGGCCGCGTCGCCGAGATGCTGGACCTGCTCGACCTGCGCGGCCGGGAGAACCGCCGCGCCGGCCTGCTGCCCGTCTACGAGCAGCAGCGCCTCGCCATCGCGATGGCGCTGATGAGCGGGCCGCGCCTGCTCCTGCTCGACGAGCCCAGCGGCGGCCTCGTCGAGCAGGAGGTCGCGGACCTCGGCGCGCTGCTGCGGCGCGTCAACGCCACCGGCGTCACGCTCGTCGTCATCGACCACAAGATGCGGCTCATGACGTCGCTGTGCGACCGCATCCTCGTCATGGCGTCCGGCGCGCCGCTCGCGCTCGGCACGCCCGCCGAGGTCACCGCCGACGCCGCAGTCCGCGCCGCCTACCTGGGAGAGAGGGGCGAGCCCGCGTGAAACTGGAAGTCTCCGACCTGCGCTGCGCGTACGGCGCGCGGCCCGTCCTGCACGGCGTCTCGATCGCGGTGGACGCGGGGGAGTGCGTCAGCGTCGTCGGCGCGAACGGCGTCGGGAAGTCGACGCTGCTCAACGCCGTCGCCGGGCTCGTCCCCGCGCGCGCCGGGACCGTCCGCCTCGACGGCCGCGACGTGACCGCGCGCGGCGCGCCCTGGCGGGTCCGGCACGGGCTCGTGCTGTGCCCCGAGGGCCGCCACCTGTTCCCCGGCCTGACCGTCCACGAGAACCTCGTCGTCGGCGGCATCGCCTCCGGCGCGCGCCGCGCCGCGATCAACGCGCGCGTCGCGGAGCTGACGGAGCTGTTCCCCGTCATCGGCAAGCGCCGCGACCAGGCCGCCGGGACGCTCAGCGGCGGCGAGCAGCAGATGGTCGCGATCGGCCGCGCCATGATGGGCCGCCCCGCCGTGCTGGTGCTGGACGAGCCCACGCTCGGCCTCGCGCCGCTCATGGTGGACGCCGTCATCGCCGCCGTCCGCGAGATCGCCGACGGCGGGACCGCCGTCGTCCTCGCCGAACAGAACCTCCACGCCTCCCTGTCGGTCAGCGAGCGCGGCTACGTGCTGGAGAGCGGGCGCGTCGTCCTCTCCGGCACGGGCGCGGAACTGCTCGCCGACTCCGGCGTCGTCGCCGCCTACCTCGGCGCCGACACCTGAACCAGCCACCTTCCCCCTCCATCCAGAAGGAGCCCCATGCCGGACCGCACGCCCCCGCTCCCGGGCGACACCCACTTCGTGAGCGACTGGTTCACGATCGACGAGGAGCACCTGCGCCAGTTCTCCTGGGCGACGTACCTGGACGACGCGCACGTCGACCTCACGCCGAGCCGCAACCACCCGCTCGGCTCCACGCTGGTCGACGGGTTCCTGCTGCTCAGCCTGCTGACGTACTTCAGCTTCAAGTACGCGCCGCGCGCCGGGGACGGCGGCTACGGCTTCAACTACGGCACCGACCGGGTGCGGTTCACCTCGCCGGTGATGCTGGGCGAGCGCGTCCGCGTCGAGTCCGTCGTGGTGTCGGCCGTGGAGCGCTCGGGCGGGACGCTGCTCACCACCGACAACACGATGTACGTCGAGGGGCGCGAGAAGCCCGCGATGGTGGCGCGGTGGGTCGTCCTGCAGCGCGGGACCGGGGACGCGTCGTGACCCCGATCGTCCCTGAGCACGACCGCCTCGCGGACTACGTCCGGCACTGGGCGGCGGCCGCCCCCGACGCGCCCGCGTGGGCGTTCGGCGACGCCGTCGCGACCTACGCCGAGCTGTCCGCCCAGGTCGACGCCGTCGCGCGGGCGCTGCTGGCGGCGGGCGTGCGGCGCGGCGACCGCGTCGCGATGCTCACCACCCCGCGCCCGGAGTTCTGGCAGACGTTCCTGGCGTGCGCGAGCGTCGGCGCGGTCTGGGTCGGCCTCAACCCGCGCTACCGGCTCGGGGAGATGGAGCACGTCGTCACCGACAGCCGCCCCGTGCTGCTGCTCGCGCTGGCCCGCGCCGAGGACCGCGAGTTCGGCGACGACGCGCGCGCCGTCGCCGAGCGCGGC
This sequence comes from Actinomadura atramentaria DSM 43919, assembly GCF_000381885.1. GTDB lineage: Bacteria > Actinomycetota > Actinomycetes > Streptosporangiales > Streptosporangiaceae > Spirillospora > Spirillospora atramentaria. The sequence goes on from NZ_KB907209.1 coordinate 652,358, forward strand.
GAGGTCGGCTCGGTCGTGCTGTTCGGCGACGGCGAGCCCGGCTGGGCCGCGTTCCTCGCGGCGGGCGCGGCCGTCCCCGACGACGCGCTGGAGGCCGCCCGCGCGGCCGTCACCCCCGACGACGCCGCGCTCATCGTCTACACCTCCGGCAGCACCGGCACCCCGAAGGGCGCGGTCCTCGGCCACCGGGCGATCTGCACGTGCTTCCGCATCCAGGCGCGGCACCAGTCCGCGTCGGTGCTGCGCGTCATCGCGAACCTGCCGGTCAACCACATCGGCGGCGTCGGGGACCTGTGCTGCACGCCGCTCGTCGGCGGCGGGACGATCGTGTTCCAGGAGCGGTTCTCCCCGGACGCGGTCTTCGACGCCGTCGAGCGGCACCGCGTCACCGCGCTCATGCAGGTCCCGACGACGCTGAAACTGCTGTCGGAGCACCCCCGGTTCGCGTCCGCGGACCTGTCGTCGCTGGAGGCCGTCCACTGGGGCGGCGGGCCGCTGCCCGCGCACGTCGTCCGCCGGTACCGGCGCGTCGCGTCCCGGCTCGGCGTCACCTACGGGCTCACCGAGATCACCGGGTCCGTCACCTACTCCGACCCGGACGCGTCCGACGAGGTCCTGTCCACCACCGTCGGCCGCCCCATCCCCGAGATCGACGTGCGCCTCGCCGGGCCGGACGGGAAGGACGTCGGCGTCGGCGCGGAGGGCGAGGTCCAGGTCCGCCACCCCGGCCGGATGCTCGGCTACTTCCGCAACCCCGACGCGACCCTCGCCGCCGGGACGCCCGACGGCTACCTGCGCACCGGCGACGTCGCCGTCCGCCGCGCGGACGGCAACCTCCAGCTCGTCGGACGGCAGAAGGAGATGTTCAAGTCCGGCGGCTACAACGTGTACCCGCGCGAGATCGAACTCGCCGTCGAGGCGCACCCGGCGGTGCGGATGGCGGCGGTCGTCGCCGTCCCCGACCCGGTGTACGACGAGGTCGGCGTCGCGTTCGTCGAGTGCGACGCGGCGGCGGCGCTGACGCCGGAGGACCTGCACGTCTGGTGCCGCGCCCGGCTCGCCAACTACAAGATCCCCAAGGTGTTCTCGCTGGTCAGCGAGTTGCCGCTGCTGCCGGTGGGTAAGATCGACAAGAAGGCGCTGGCGGCGCGCGCCGCCGCCGAGCACCCGGCGGGGAGGGCGGCGGGATGACCTCATGAGCGCGCTGAGCCCCGGCGCCGAGCGGCTGCTCGCCGCGCTGGCCGCCGAACGCGACGCCGTCGCCGCCGAGATCTCCGAGCGCATCCGCGCGGAGATCCCCGAGTACGCGGGGCACGCCGAGGTCGAGGACAACACGTCCCGGCACCTGCGCGCGTTCCTGGACTGGAGCGACGGCGGCGAGCCCCCGGAGCTGGCGTTCGAGCGGGACATCACCGCCGTCCGCGTCCGCACCGGGTTCGCGCTGCTGCCGACGCTCGGCGCGTACCGGATCGGCGAGATCGCCCTGTGGGAGTGGCTGCTGCGGGCCGTCGAGCGGCCCGGGGCCGGGGCCGCCCTCGACGACGTCCGCGAGGTCGCGGCGCGCTGGTTCGCCTACGGCGAGCTGGCCCGCAACGTCACGATCGAGAGCTACCTCGCGCAGGACCGGCGGCGCACCGCCGCCGAGGCGGCCGACCGCCGCGACCTGCTGGACGACCTCGTCCACGGCCGCGTGTCCGGCGTCGAGGCCGAGACCCGGCTGCGCCGCCTCGGCTGCGCGGTCGGCCGCCGCAACTACGTCGCGGTGGTCAGCCTGCCCGCGTCGCCGCTGGCGACCGCGCACGAGCGCACGCAGGCGGTCGCGGTCCGGCTGGAGTCGTCGCTGGCCGCCGCGGGCGGCGGGCTGCGGCCGTTCGTGGCGCTGACGCACTCGCAGGTCACCGCCGTCGCGCCGGGCGACCTCGGCGGGGCGGCGGTGGCCGACGCGGTCCGCGCCGCGATCGGCGCGGACCCCGGCGGGCGGGTGCGGGCGGGCGTCAGCCTGCCCGTCGCGCACGTCGGGGACGTCCGGACGGCGTACCGGCAGGCGCTCGCCGCGGCCGACATGTCCACCCCGGACCGGCCCGTCACGGCGCTCGGGGCGCTCAGCGCGTTCGACTACCTCCTGGAGACCGGCGCGCAGGACGTCCTGCAGCTCGCGCCGCCCGCCGTCCTCGCGGAACTGGCGCGCGGCGACGCGTACGCGCACGAGCTGGTCGAGACGATCAGCGTCTACCTGCAGAGCGGGATGCGCGCCCGCGAGGCCGCCGAGCACCTGCACATCCACACCAACACCATCTACTACCGGCTGTCCCGCATCGAGCGGCTGTTCGGGATCGACACCCGCGACCACTCGCAACTGCTGGACCTGCTCATCTACGTCCGGATGTTCCGCCGCCTCGGCGCGCGCACCCGCACCGGACCCGCCCCCGACACCGACGAGGCACCATGAACCACTACCACGACCCCGCCGACATGGACCTGCTCCCCGAACTCAAGAAGCTCGCCCCGCGGGAGTTCAACGCCTGGATGCGGCTCGACCTGTCCGTCGGCCGCGAGGACGGCGCGATCCCGCTCAAGTACCGCGAGCTGATCGCCCTCGCCGTCGCCCACTCCACCCAGTGCGTCTACTGCCTGGAGGACCACGCGGCGGCGGCCAAGAAGGCGGGCGCGACCCGCGAGGAGGTCGCCGAGGCCGTCTTCGTCGCGGCCGCCCTGCGCGCCGGCGCCGCCGCCGCGCACGGCGCGCTGACCCTGAAGATGTTCGACCGCTCCTGACACCGCCGCGGCGGCCGTCCCCACCCGGGGCCGGCCGCCGCGCGGCTCACTCGCGCACCGCGCCGCGGGTCAGGAGGCGACCTCCTCCGCGGCCGGGGCCGCGGGCCCGTCCTGCGGCGCGCGTTCCGCCCCGGGCGGCTTGAGGGCGAGGGCCGCCAGGCCCCCGACGGCGGTGACGGCGGCGATGGCCCAGCCCGCGGCGTGCAGGCCGTCCAGCAGCTCCGGCGCGCCGCCGCCCGCCGCGCGCCCGGCGGTGGCGACGCCGACGAACACCGCCAGCCCCAGCGCGCCGCCGATCTCCTTGGCGGTGCTGGCCAGGCCCGACGCGACGCCCTGCTCGGCGGGCGCGACCCCGGCGCCCGCCGAGGCGAACAGCGCCACGAACGCGACGCCGCCGAAGAACCCCCACACGACGCTGCCGGGCAGCAGCGTCCAGAACCCGCCGCCGGACGTCGCCCCGGCGACGAGCACGGCGATCCCGGCGGCGGTGCCGAGCATCCCGGCGGCGAGCGTCGCGCGGACGCCCCACCGGCCGAGCATCGGCGGCGCGGCCTTCAGCGCGGCGGCCATGCACACCAGCGTCAGCGGCAGGAACGTCAGTCCGGCCTCCAGCGCGCTGTACCCGAGGACGGGCTGGAGATAGGACGTGAGGACGTAGTACCCGCCGCCGAGCGTCGCCTGGAACAGCGCGATCACCACCATCGTCGTGGCGAGGTTCCGGGTGCGCAGCAGCCGCAGCGGGACGAGCGGGTCCCGCGTCCGCGCCTCGACGACCGGCAGCGCCGCCAGCAGCACCGCCCCGGCGGCCAGCGACCCGGCGCCGCGCACCGACCACCAGCCGTGCTCCGGGCCGCTCGCCAGGCCCAGCACCAGCAGCACCGACCCGGCCGTGGCCAGCACCGCGCCCGGCACGTCGAACCCGCCCGCCCCGGCGGCGCGCGGCGGGTCGGCGGGCAGCAGCCGGGGCGCGGCCAGCGCGGCGGCCAGCGCGAGCGGCACGTTGACGAAGAACACCCACTCCCACCCGAGGTAGTTGGTGAGGACACCGCCGAGCAGCGATCCGGCGGCCAGCCCGGCGCTGCCCGCCATCCCCCAGGCGCCGAGCGCCCGGTTGCGGTCGGCGCCCTCGGCGAATCCCCGGTAGATCAGCGCGAGCGTCGCGGGGGTGAGCAGCGCGCCGCCGACGCCCTGCACGGCGCGGGCGGCGACGAGCACGCCCGCGTCCGGGGCGAGGCCGCCCGCCAGGGACGCGACCCCGTACAGCGCGAGGCCGAACACGAACACGCGGCGCGGGCCGAGCCGGTCGACGGCGCGCCCGCCGAACAGCAGCAGCCCGCCGAGGCCGACGGCGTACGCGCTGACGACCCACTGCGCGGACGCGGCGGTGAAGCCGAGCGCGCCCGTGATGTCGGGCAGCGCCACATAAACGATGTTGTAGTCCAGAGCCACGATGAGCTGGGTGAACGCCAGCAGGGCCAGGCGGGCGCCGGGCCGGGTCGGCGGTCGTGGGGCGTTGTCCACGGATTCTCCTGCACGGGATTTGATTATTACACGGCGTTCAGACTTGCCACGGTGAACAGTACGGCAACGCTGTAGGCTGTCAAGCGTGGGCGAACAGGTGATGAGCCGGCGCGACCGGCTGCGGGCGGAGACCAGCGCGGAGATCAAGGCGATCGCGCTCGACCTCATGGCCGAGGGCGGCCCCGACGCCGTCTCGCTGCGCGCCATCGCGCGCCGCATGGGCATGACCGCCGGCGCGATCTACAGCTACTACGCCACCCGCGACGACCTGGTCACCACGCTGATCAGCGACGTCTACACCGAACTCGTCCGCGCCGCCGAGAACGCCCGCGACGCCGTCCCCGCCGACGACCCCGGCGGGCGCGTCCTGGCCTGGGCGCGGACCGTCCGGGAATGGGCGCTCGCCAACCCCGAGGGGTTCCGGCTCGTCTACGGGGACCCCGTCCCCGGGTACCGGCCGCCCGCCGACGGACCCGCCAGGGAGGCCGAGCAGCGGGCCTGCACCGGCCTCACCGGCCTCGTCGCCGCGGCCTGGCCGTACGCCGAACCCCGGCAGCCCGCGCTGCGCGACCGCACCTGGGACGACTTCGACCCCGGCCTCGCCGCCCACGTCCGGGCGGAGTTCCCCGGCCTGCCCCCCGCCGCCCTCGCCCTCACGCTGCGCGTCTGGGGGCGCATGCACGGGCTCGTCGCCCTGGAGATCTACGGGCACCTGCGGTCCCTCGTCCGCGACCCCGCCGCCGTCTACGACGACGAGCTCGCCGACCTGCTGGCGTCCCTCGGCCTCGCGCCGCGCGCCTGAGGCGGGTCAGCCGAGGCCGGCCTCGCGGGCCAGGACGATCGCCTGCGCACGGTCCGCGACGTGCAGCTTCATGAAGATGTTCGACACGTGGTTGCGGACCGTCTTCTGGCTCAGGAACAGCGTCGCCGCGATGTCGGCGTTCCCCCGGCCCTGCGCGATCAGCTCCAGCACCTCCCGCTCCCGGTCGGTGAGCTGCGGGAACGCCGCCTTCTTCGGATCGGGCATCTCGGTGAAGTACCGCAGCACCCGGCGCGCGATGTCCGGGCCGTAGATCGCCTCGCCCGCCGCGACCGCCCGCACCGCCCGCCCGATCTCCGCCGCGCCCGACTCCTTCAGCAGGTAGCCGCGCGCGCCCGCCCGCATCGCCGCGAACACCGAGTCGTCGTCGCGGAACATCGTCAGCACCAGCACCCCGATCGCCGGGTTGTTGCGGGTGATCGTCCGCGTCGCCTCGATGCCGTTGCCGCCCGCCATGTGCAGGTCCATCACGACCACGTCCGGCCGCAGCTCGGCCGACAGCCGCACCGCGTCCGGGCCGCACTCGGCCTCCGCGACGACCTCGATCCCGCCGAGCGCGTACAGCAGGCTCTTCAGCCCCTGCCGGAACACGGGGTGGTCGTCGGTGATGAGAACCCGGATCGCCTCGCTGGTCATCGCAACCCCGTCGTCGCGTGCTCGTGGGGACGCGCCCGCCGACGCCCGCGCGTCACCGTCCGCCGCCCCTGCCGGTGGGAGACCGATGGTAACGGGCGGCGGCCAGCGGCAGGCGGGCCGCGACGACCGTCCCGCCGCCCGGCCGCGACCCGATCGCGCAGTGCCCGCCGACCTCCGCCGCCCACTCCCGCATCGACGCCAGCCCGCCGCCCGTCCGCAGCGCCGCCCGGCCCGGGTGCAGCCCCACCCCGCTGTCGGCCACGACGATCTGCAGGTCCTCGCGGCGGGTCAGCAGGATCAGCGCGGCGGGCGCGCTCGCGTGCGCGCGGATGTTCGCGACGGCCTCCGCCACGATCCGGTACGCCGCGACCTCCACCGCCGCGGGCAGGTCGTTCGCCGAGCCCTCGAACCGGACGTCCACCCGGTCCCCGCAGCCCTCCGCCAGCGCCTCGATCGCCGCCGCCAGGCCCAGGTCGTCCAGCGCGGGCGGCCGCAGCCCGCGCGCCAGGTCCCGGATCTCGGCGACCGTCCCGGCCAGCCGGTCCCGCAGCTCGGTCAGCACCGGCGCGACCCGGTCCGGCTCGCGGGTCAGGGTGAGCCGCGCCGCGTCCACCGTCAGCGCCAGGCTCGCCAGCGTCGGGCCGAGGTCGTCGTGCAGGTCGTGCCGGAGCCTGCGGCGCTCCTCCTCCCGGACGGCCAGGATGCGCTCCCGCGACCGCTGCAGCTCCGACGTCAACCGCAGCGTCCGGGGCGTCCCGGCGAGCCGGGCGGTGACGAGTCCCGCGGCGAACGCGCCCGCCAGCGCGGCGGCGCGGCCGACGACCGCTCGCATGACGATCCCTTCCGCGGCCGTGCTGAGGCCGCCCTCGGCCATCTTCCAGGGTCGGATGACCCGGTGTCAGGTGACGTGTGTCCCGATCCGGACGGGAACTTTCCAATTCAGTCCGCGACCCGGAGAGGACTCCGTCTTCTCTCTCAGCGCCGCGCGGCGCGGGTTCGTTTCCCGCGCTCCGCGACCGCCGTCCCTTGGACGCTCCGAGGGCGCGGCGTGTTCGCGACCGAAGTCCCCGTAGAATCGTTGGCCGTGACTCAGCCCACGACTCCTCCCAGCAACGAGCGCGGCCCCGCCGCCGTCGATCTGCCCACCCGCTACCAGCCGGCGGACGTCGAAGGCAGGCTCTACGACCGTTGGGTAGCCGAGGGCCTGTTCACCGCGGACCCGGCCCGCAACCCCGACCGCCCCGCGTACTCGATCGTCATCCCGCCGCCGAACGTCACCGGCTCCCTGCACGTCGGCCACGCCCTCGACCACTCGATCCAGGACGCGCTGATCCGCCGCCGCCGGATGCAGGGCTACGAGACCGCGTGGATTCCCGGCATGGACCACGCGGGCATCGCCACGCAGAACGTCGTCGAGCGCGAGCTGGCCAAGGAGGGCCTGTCCCGCCACGACCTCGGCCGCGAGGCGTTCGTGGACCGCGTCTGGAAGTGGAAGGCCGAGTTCGGCGGCCGCATCCTCGGCCAGATGCGCCGCCTCGGCGACAGCGTGGACTGGTCCCGCGAGGCGTTCACGATGGACGACGACCGTGCCCGCGCCGTCCGCACCATCTTCAAGCGGCTGTTCGACGACGGCCTGATCTACCGCGCCGAGCGCATCATCAACTGGTGCCCGCGCTGCCTGACGGCCCTGTCCGACATCGAGGTCGAGCACGCCGACCGCGAGGGCGAGCTGGTCTCCATCCGCTACGGCGACGGGGACGACTCCATCGTCGTCGCCACCACCCGCGCCGAGACGATGCTGGGCGACACCGCCGTCGCCGTCCACCCCGACGACGAGCGGTACGCGCACCTCGTCGGCCGCACCATCGAGCTGCCGCTCACCGGCCGCCGCATCCCCGTCGTCGCCGACGCCCACGTCGACCCGGCGTTCGGCACCGGCGCGGTCAAGGTCACGCCCGCGCACGACCCCAACGACTTCGAGATCGGCCGCCGCCACGACCTGCCGTCCCTGTCGGTCATGGACGAGCGCGGCGTCATCAGCGAGCCCGGCCCGTTCCTCGGCCTCGACCGGTTCGAGGCGCGCCCCGCCGTCGTCGCCGCGCTGCGCGAGGAGGGCCGGATCGTCAAGGAGGTCCGGCCGTACGAGCACTCGGTCGGGCACTGCCAGCGCTGCTCGACGGTCGTGGAGCCGCGCGTCTCGCTCCAGTGGTTCGTGAAGGTCGCGCCGCTGGCGAAGGCCGCCGGGGACGCCGTCCGCGACGGCCGCGTCACCGTCCACCCGCCGGAGATGGCCGCCCGCTACTTCGAGTGGGTGGACAACATGCACGACTGGTGCGTCAGCCGCCAGCTCTGGTGGGGGCACCGCATCCCCGTCTGGTACGGGCCGGACGGCGAGACCGTCTGCCCCGGGCCCGACGAGGAGCCGCCCGCCGGGTGGACGCAGGACACCGACGTGCTGGACACCTGGTTCTCGTCGGCGCTGTGGCCGTTCTCCACGCTCGGCTGGCCCGGCGACACCGCCGACCTGCGGCGCTTCTACCCGACGTCCGCGCTGGTCACCGGGTACGACATCCTGTTCTTCTGGGTCGCCCGGATGATGATGTTCGGGCTGTACGCGATGGACGGCGCGGTGCCGTTCCGCGAGATCGTCCTGCACGGCATGGTCCGCGACCAGCACGGCAAGAAGATGTCGAAGTCCTTCGGCAACGTCGTGGACCCCCTCGACTGGATCGAGCGGTACGGCGCGGACGCCACCCGGTTCACGCTGCTGCGCGGCGCGAACCCCGGCGGCGACGTGCCCGTCGCCGAGGAGTGGGCGCAGGGCTCCCGCAACTTCTGCAACAAGCTGTTCAACGCGGCCCGGTTCGCGCTGATCAACGGCGCGAACGCGCGCGGCCCGCTGCCGGACGAGCTGTCCACGGTGGACCGCTGGGTCCTGTCCCGGCTCAACACCGTCATCGCGGACGTGGACGGGTACCTGGAGCAGTACGAGTTCGCCAAGGCGTGCGAGACGCTGTACCACTTCGCGTGGGACGAGGTCTGCGACTGGTACGTCGAGCTGGCCAAGGTCCAGCTCGCCGACGACCGCGCGCCCGCGACGCGCCGCGTCCTCGGCGAGGTGCTCGACAAGCTGCTGCGGCTGCTGCACCCGGTGATCCCGTTCGTGACGGACGAGCTGTGGACGACGCTGACCGGCGAGGACACCGTCGTCACCGCCGCGTGGCCCGCCGCCGACCCGGCGCGCCGCGACGCCGCCGCCGAGGCCGAGATCGAGTCGCTGCAGCGGCTCGTCACCGAGGTCCGGCGGTTCCGCGCCGACCAGGGGCTCAAGCCGGGCCAGCGCGTCACGGCCGCGCTCGACTGGAACGGCTCGCCGCTCGCCGCCCACGAGGAGGGCGTCCGGACGCTGCTGCGCCTCACCGAGCCCGGCGACGGCTTCGCGGCGACGGCGGAACTCCCCGTCGAGGGCGCGACGGTCCGCCTGGACACGGCGGGCGTCATCGACGTCGCCGCCGAGCGCCGCCGCCTGGAGAAGGACCTGGCCGCCGCCCGCAAGGAGGCCGACCAGACCCGCCGCAAACTCGACAACGAGGCTTTCACCGCCAAGGCCCCCGCCGCCGTCGTGGAGAAGAACCGCACCCGCCTCACCCAGGCCGAAGAGGACATCCGCCGCCTGGAGAAGCAGCTCGACGGACTGGGGGAGTAAGAAACGGGGAGCAACGAAGAGCACCCGCGAGAACCCTCGTAGCAAAAACACGAGCACCCACGGACAGACATCACAGCGGGTGCCCCGCACGCACGGCCGCGAGCCCCGGGGGCCTACACCCGAGCAAGGACGGAACCCCAGGGGGTTGCCCGCGCGCGCACGGCCGCGAGCCGCCAGGCGAGTGGCCGGGCGCGCGCAGCGCGGAGGATGCACCGCAGCGAGCGCCAGCGAGCGAGGATGCATGCTCCGCGCCTCGGGGGGTGTGGGGGGTCGTCCCCCCACAATGACAGGAACATCAGGGCCTCCCCACGCGTCTTTTACACTGGCGTTAGGTGGCGTCCGCGTCCGGTCTCCGGGCGTTCGCGTCCGACGGCAGGGGAGCAACGATGCACGATCAGCGGCCGGTCCGTCCCGATCTCGTCCGCGGCCCCCTGCCTCCGCCCGGTCCGCTGGGCGTTCCGGGTCTGCGTCGGGACGCGCGGACGAGCGGTGTCCACGAGCCTGATCCGCACGGTCCCGCGATCGGTCCGGTCGGCGCTCCGGCGGTCGGCGCGGCCGGTCCGGCGGCCGGGGTCGGGGCTCCGCCGGACGTGCCGCGCGGGGCGGTGCCGCCCGCGCCGATCCACGTCCACCATGTGCCGCAGCGCCGGTCGGACGCGTCGGTCCACATCATGCACCTGGTGTTGACGGTGATGACGTTCGGGTTGTGGCTGCCGGTGTGGGTCGTCCACGCGATCGTGATGGCCGCGCGCGATCCCGCGCCGCCGGTGCCGGTGGCGGCTCCCGTGCCGCCGCCGGTGATGATGCGGCCGCCGGGCCCGCCGGTGCCGCCGCCGACCGCCGAGCAGATCAACCACGCGGCGATCCAGCAGGCGAACGCCCGCGCGCATCTGCGCCGGGAGGCGCGTGCGCTCGCCGCGCAGAACCCGCTGATGGCGCGCGAGCTGCGGATCGGCCGGACGGATTTCCCGCCGTACCGCCGCCCGTACGACGACGGCGGGCTGATCGACGTCAACCTGGTCCCGGCGGGGGAGCTGACGCGCTTCGGCATCGCGCCGGAGACGGCCGAGCGGATCGTGCGCATCCGCGAGGACGTCGGCGGGTTCAGTTCGGCGGAGGAACTGGCGACGATCGCGGACCTGCCGCCGAAGCTGCTCCCGGAGCTGATCGAGTACGGCCTCTACCTGGCCTGACCCGCCGCCCCGCCGCGCACCCGGCATGTCCGGGTCGCCCTGATTCGCTCCGGCATCCTGTCCCGGCACGTTACGATTTCGGCTGTTCGTGGCCTTTGTTGGGATCGCTGCCGGGAGTGTCATGGCCGACTCGTCCGATCCGTCGTCGCGTCCGGTCGACGCCGAGGGCCTGTTCGGCACGTCCCCGCCCTGGTGGGCGGACTCCCCGGCCACCGGCACCGGCCCCACCGCCACGATCACCGGCCCGACCCCGGTCGTGGACGTCACCCACGCCCCGATCTACGCCACCACCGAAACCAGCCCGCCCACCGCGCCCGCCGACCCCACGGCCCTCGACCCGGCCGCCGCGCTCGATTCCCCCACCGCGCCCCCCGGCTCTGCCGCGCTCGGCCCCGCCCCCGCGCCCGCCGACGCCGCCGCGCTCGACCCGGCCGCCGCGTCCCATGCCGCGCCCGCCGGCACCGCCGGAACCCGCGACGCCCGTCCCGCCGCGCGGAGCGGCGTCGCCGGCGAGGGCACTCGGGCCGCCGACGAAGGCGTGAGCGCTACGGGCGACGCCCGTCCCGCCGCCGGCGGCGCGAGCACCGGCCCGGCGCGGAGCGACGGCAACGGGAAGCGGGTGCGGCGGCGGGTTCCGTTGTACGGCGGGCTCGTCGCGCTGGGCGTGGCGGCCGTGCTCGGGGCCGGGACGGTCGCCGTGCTCGCCGGGAGCGGCGACGCGCACGCCGCGCGGATCGTCGCGGCGCCCCGCGCGGCCGGGCTCGCCCGCGTCCCCGACGCGGCCGCGACCGCGCAGACGTACCCGTTCGCGTCCGCCGCGCTGGCCGCCGCCGGGGTCCGGGACGCCCCGGTCGTGTCCGCGCTCTACGGCACCGGAAGCAGCGAGGTCCTGGTCATCGCGGGCCACGAGGTGATCGCCGACCCCGCCGCGTTCCTGCGCACCGCCGAGCCCGCCACGGTGCTCGCCGCGCGCGCCGAGTCCCCCGGCGGCCAGGGCGGCGCGGCCGCGTGCGGGACGTTCGCCGTCCTCGCCGCGACCCGGACGTACTGCGCCTGGGCGACCCCCACCACGTACGGCTTCGTCGCCGCCGAGACCGAGCGCTCCGCGTCCGAGCTGGCCGTCGTCGCCCGCCTGCTCCGCGCCGACCTGGAGAAGCACCGCTGACCGCCCGCCGACCGCCGTCGCACCCGGGGACGGTCCGCCGCCCCGGGTGAGTAGGCTTTCGGGCGTGGCTGAATCCCCGCTCTCCGACTACGACTCCGTCGTCCGCGCCATCGACCGGCGCGGCGTCGAATGGGACTTCGACCCGAGTCTCGACCGCATCGCCGACCTGGTCGACCTGCTCGGGTCGCCGCAGCGCGCCTACCCGGTGATCCACGTCGCGGGGACCAACGGCAAGTCCAGCACGGCCCGGCTGATCGCGGCGCTGCTGCGCGAGCGGGGCCTGCGCGTGGGCCTCTACACGAGCCCGCACCTGGTGTCGGTCCGCGAGCGCATCGCGATCGACGGGGAGCCGATCAGCGAGGACGCGTTCGTCGCCGCCTACGCCGACATCGCCCCCTATCTGGACATCGTGGACGGCAAGCACCCGATCGGCCTGTCCTTCTTCGAGGTGCTGACCGCGATGGCGTTCGCCGCGTTCGCCGACGCCCCGGTGGACGTCGCGGTGGTCGAGGTCGGCCTCGGCGGCGTCACCGACGCGACGAACGTCGCGGACGGCCAGGTCGCCGTCGTCACCCCCGTCGCGCTGGACCACACCCGCTACCTCGGCGACACGGTCGAGGAGATCGCGGTCGAGAAGGCCGGGATCATCAAGCCCGGCGCGGTCGCGGTGCTGGCGCAGCAGTCCGTCGCGGCCGCCGAGGTGCTGCTGGCGCGCGCCGCGGAGACGGGCGCGAGCGTGGCCCGCGAGGGCATCGAGTTCGGCGTGCTGAGCCGCGAGGTCGCGGTCGGCGGCCAGCAGATCGCGGTGCGCGGCCTGCACGGCGTGTACGACGAGGTCTTCCTGCCGCTGTTCGGCGAGCACCAGGCGTCCAACGCGGCGACGGCCGTGGCGGCGGTCGAGGCGTTCGCGTCCGGCGGCCCGACGCCCGGCGACGTCCCGCTGGAGGCGGCGACCCGCATCGCGCCCGGCGAGACCTACGCGGGCGGCGACGACGGCCAGCTCGATCCCGCGCTGGTGCGCAGCGCGCTGGCGAAGGCCGAGTCGCCGGGGCGGCTGGAGGTCGTGCGCACCGGCCCGACCGTCCTGGTGGACGCGTCGCACAACCCGGCGGGCATGGCCGCGACGGTCGCGACCGTCACCGAGTCGTTCGGGTTCACCCGGCTCGTCGGGGTGTTCGCGGGCGCGGCCGACAAGGACCTGGCGGGCGCGCTGGACCAGCTCGAACCCGTCGTCGCGGAACTCGTCGTCACCCGCAACTCGTCGCCGCGCTCGATGCCGCCCGAGGAACTGGCGGAACTGGCCGAGGGCGTGTTCGGCGCGGAGCGCGTCCACCTCGTCGACCGGCTGGACGACGCGATCGACCGCGCGATCGGCCTCGCCGAGGAGACCGGCGAGTACCGGGGCGCGGGCGTGCTCATCACCGGGTCGGTCGTCACCGCGGGCGACGCCCGGATTCTCCTGCGGGCGGACGGGAACCGATGACGGCGGCGACGGACCGGAAGGCGGACCCGATGGCGGGCACGGGCGGGGCGGGCGCGAGCGTCGCGGAGACCGGGCGGCCGCTGCTGTCCACGGTGCTGGTCTGCGAGGCGGTCGTCATCGCGCTCGCGATCCCCGTGGCGATCTCGGTGCTGGACGTGTCCGCCGGGCTCGCGGGCGGCGTCTGCGGCGGCCTGGCCGTGCTGTGCCTGCTGCTGCCCGGCCTGCTGCGGCGGCCGTGGAGCGTCCCGGTGGGCACCGCCCTGCAGGCCGCGATCTTCCTGACGGGATTCCTCGTTCCGACGATGTTCTTCCTCGGCGTCCTTTTCGGCGCGCTGTGGTGGACGGCGTTGCGGATGGCGCGCCGGGCCGCCGCGGCGGCCGCCGCGAATTCGGTGGAAAACGACGCGGAAAACGGCGGCGCGGCCCCCGGCGCGTGAATTCGCGCGGAAATCGGGCGGGCGGCCGCCCCGCTCCGGGCCGCCCGGCAGCGCGGCGGCCCTCGCGGGACCGGTAAACTCCACGGCCGAAGGTGCGTCGGCCGCGTCCCCGTCCGGACGGCGGCCCCCACGTGCCCGCCGCCGGTCGACGACCGGGCGGGACGCGCGCCGCCATCCACCGTCACTTGAGGAGAACCACCCGTGTCCGAGCGCACTCTCGTCCTGGTCAAGCCCGACGGCGTCCGCCGCGGCGTCGTCGGCGAGGTCATCAGCCGGATCGAGCGCAAGGGCCTGCGCCTGGTGGCGCTGGAGCTGAAGCACCTGCCGCGCGAGACCGCCGAGGCGCACTACGAGGAGCACGCGAGCAAGCCGTTCTTCGGCGAGCTGGTCGAGTTCATCACCGGCGGCCCGCTGGTCGCGCTGGTGGTCGAGGGCCCGCGCGCGATCGAGGCGTTCCGCGCGCTGGCGGGCGCGACCGACCCGGTCAGCGCCACCCCCGGCACGATCCGCGGCGACTTCGCGCTGGAGATCGGCGAGAACATCGTCCACGGCTCGGACTCGACGTACTCCGCCGAGCGCGAGATCAAGCTGTTCTTCCCCGAGCTGGCCTGACCCGGGCCACCGACACACGCGGGCCGGAGCTCTCCGGCCCGCGTCTGTTTTACCCGAACAATCCCAGGTCAACGCCGGTTTTTTGGGCGACGCACACCGAATGGGCGGCTGACCCGGCCCCGCGTGGCACGTTACGATAGGGGGTGCCGCTCCGCACGCCCGCCGACATGAAGGGCTCCCTTTCTTCATGGGTAACAAACTGTCGTTTCTCGGCCGTGACATGGCGGTCGACCTTGGCACCGCGAACACGCTCGTCTACGTCCGCGGGCGCGGCATCGTCCTCAACGAGCCCTCCGTCGTCGCGATCAACACCAACACGGGCAAGATCGTGGCGGTGGGCATCGAGGCGAAGCGCATGATCGGCCGCACGCCCGGGAACATCGTCGCCGTCCGGCCGCTGAAGGACGGCGTCATCGCCGACTTCGACGTCACCGAGCGCATGCTGCGGTACTTCATCCAGAAGGTCCACAAGCGGCGGCACTTCGCCAAGCCACGGATCGTGGTGGCGGTGCCGAGCGGCATCACCGGCGTCGAGCAGCGCGCCGTCAAGGAGGCCGGGTACCAGGCCGGCGCGCGCCGCGTCTACATCATCGAGGAGCCGATGGCCGCCGCGATCGGCGCGGGCCTGCCCGTCTACGAGCCGACCGGCAACATGGTCGTGGACATCGGCGGCGGCACCACCGAGGTCGCGATCATCTCACTGGGCGGCATCGTGACCAGCCAGTCCGTGCGGGTCGGCGGCGACGAGCTGGACCAGGCCGTCATCTCGTTCTCCAAGAAGGAGTACTCCCTGATGCTCGGGGAGCGCACCGCCGAGGAGATCAAGATGGCGATCGGGTCGGCGTTCCCCGGCGGGGACGAGGAGCCGCACGCCGAGATCCGCGGCCGCGACCTGGTCAGCGGCCTGCCCAAGACCGTCGTGATCTCGTCCGAGGAGGTCCGCCGCGCCATCGAGGAGCCGGTGAACTCCATCGTGGACGCGGTGAAGACCACGCTCGACAAGTGCCCGCCGGAGCTGTCCGGCGACATCATGGACCGGGGCATCGCGCTGACCGGCGGCGGCGCGCTGCTGAAGAACCTGGACGAGCGGCTCCGCGAGGAGACCGGGATGCCGATCCACCTCGTGGACAACCCGCTCGACTCGGTCGTCCTCGGCACCGGCAAGTGCGTGGAGGACTTCGAGTCGCTGCGGCAGGTCCTGGTGCCCGAACCGCGGCACTGACCCGCGCCGCCCGCCGGGCACCGCGTCGCTCGGTGTCCGGTTCGACCGTTTCGGTTCGCCGGGACGCGAGGTCGGGAAGGAACGCCAACGCCGGTCGGGCGCGTCCCGGCCGGATTCGATCGCGAGACCGGCCGCCGCCGGTCGCGGTGAGAAACGGGAGGACGGCCGGTGAACGACACCCGGCGGACCCGCGCGGTCCTCGGCGTGCTGATCGTCGCGGCCCTGGTGCTGATCACGGTCGACTACCGGGGCGGGGAGAACTCCCCGCTGCGCGGGCTGCGCGACGTCGGGGCCGCGGTGTTCGGCCCGGTCGAGCGCGCGTCGGCCGCCGTGGTCCGCCCGGTCGGGAACGCCTTCGACGCGATCACCGACGCGCCCGACCAGCGCCGCCGCGCCGAACGGCTCGAACGCGAGAACCAGCGGCTGCGCGAGCAGGTCCGCGCGAACGCGCTGGACGCGGGGCGCAGCAAGCAGCTCGACCAGCTCCTGCACACCGCCGGGATCGGCGGCTACAAGATCGTCGCGGCGCAGGTCATCTCCGCCGGGCAGGGCTTCGAGGACACCGTCACGCTCGACGTCGGCAGCAGCAGCGGCATCCGCCGCGACATGACGGTGATGAGCGCCGCCGGGCTCGTCGGCCGCGTCACCCGCGTCGGCCCCGCGACCGCGACGGTCCTGCTCGCCACCGACGCGGCGTCGTCGGTGGGGGCCCGCCTGGAGGACTCCAAGGAGATCGGCATCGTGCAGGGCCGCGGTCGGCGCGGCCTCGGCGACGGCGGCTCCACCCCCATCAAGTTCCAGCTCCTGGACGCCAACGCGCCGCTGCGCGTCGGGCAGCGGCTCGTCACGCTCGGCTCGCAGGGCGACTCCCCGTACGTGCCGGGCGTCCCGATCGGCACCGTGGAGCGCATCGACCGGCCCGAGGGCGGGCTGAGCCGCGCCGCGATGGTCCGCCCGTTCGTGCGGTTCACCAGCCTCGACGTCGTCGCCGTCGTGGTCGCGCCGCCCAAGTCCGACCCCCGCGACGCCGTGCTGCCCCCGCGGCCCGCGCCGCCGCCGACGGCCGCGCCGTCGCCGGGCGCGTCCGGCACGCCCGCCCCCCACCGCCAGCAGGGCAAGAAGCAGAAGGCCAAGCGGAAGACGGAGGGTTGACGTGCTGAACGCACCCGAACCGAGCGCGACGGGCCGCCACCTCACGGCGGCGCTGGTCCTGGTGGTCGCGCTGGTCCTGCAGGTGTCGGTCGCGAACCGGCTGCCGCTGCCCGGCGGCGTCACGCCCGACCTGGTGCTGCTGACCGTCGTCGCGCTGGCGCTGGTGTACGGGTCGCTGACGGGCGTCGTCGTCGGGTTCTGCGCGGGCCTGGCGTCCGACATCATCCCGCCCGCGGACCACACGATCGGCCGGTACGCGCTGGTGTACTGCCTCATCGGCTACCTGTGCGGGATGGCGGCGACGGAGATGGACCGGCGGTCCGTCGTGCCGTTCGTCGCCGTCGCCGTGGGCGCGCTCGCCGGGACGCTGCTGTACGCGATCACCGGGATGCTGCTGGGCGACCCGCGCGCGAGCTGGACGATCGTCGCGCGGATGGTGCCGCTCCAGGTGTTCTACGACGTCGTCGCGAGCCCGTTCGTCGTGTGGGCCGTGCTGCGCGTCACGCGCCGCTACGAGCGCGCCGACAAGGGCGCGCGGCACGACCGGTTCACGCTTCCGGCCGCCAAGTACCGGGCGATGTCGAGCCGGGGGACCGGGCTGTGAACTCCCGGACCCACTTCCGGCTCGTCGTCCTGTACGTGCTGGTCGGCGCGCTGCTGCTGGTCCTGATGGGCCGCCTGTGGACGATGCAGGTCCTCCAGGGCGCGCACTACCGGCAGGTCGCGGCCGACAACCGCACCCGCGACATCGTCGTCCCGGCCGTGCGCGGCATGATCCTGGACGACACCGGCCGCCCGCTCGTCCGCAACCGCACGGCGCTCGTCGTGTCGGTGGACCGCACGACGCTGATGCGGCAGAAGGACCACGGCGCGGCCGTCCTCGCGCGGCTCGCCAAGGTGCTCGGCACCGACGTGGGCACGCTGCGGAACCGCGTCCGGCTGTGCGGGCCGAGCGTCCCGCGCCCGTGCTGGCCCGGCTCGCCGTACCAGCCGATCCCCGTGGACGACCACGTGGACGACCGGCGCGCCCTGCAGATCGTCGAGCGCCAGGAGGACTTCCCCGGCGTCACCGCGCAGATGCAGGCCGTCCGCGAGTACCCGCGGCCGTCCGGGGCGGGGGCCGCGCAGGTCATCGGCTACCTGCAGCCGATCACCCAGGCCGAGCTGGACCGGAAGAAGGACCTCAAGGTCACCGGCTACGCGGGCGCGGACCTCATCGGCCGTGACGGGCTGGAGGCCAGCTACGACGAGGAGCTGCGCGGCACGCCGGGGGAGCGGACCGTCCTGGTCGACAGCCAGGGCCGCGTCACCGGCACCGCCAAGGAGAAGCCGCCGGTGCCCGGGGGCAACCTCGTCACCAGCATCAACTCGCAGATCCAGGCGTCGGCGGAGAAGGCCATCAAGGACGCCGTGGAGAGCGCGCGGTCGCAGGGCCGCAAGGCCGACGCCGCGTCCGCCGTCGTCATGGACGTGACCAACGGGCACATCGCGGCGCTCGCCAGCTACCCCACCTACGACCCGAGCATCTGGACGGGCGGGATCTCCCAGCAGCAGTACGACGCGCTGCTCGGCAAGAAGGAGGGGCAGCCGCTCATCTCCCGCGCGATCCAGGGCCAGTACGCGCCCGGCTCGACGTTCAAGATCTCGTCGGTCGCCGCCGCCGTCAACGACGGCTACGACCTCAACGGCACCTACCCGTGCCCCGGCTCGTACAAGGTCGGCAGCCGCGCCTTCACCAACTTCGAGGGCGAAGAGCACGGGAACATGAACCTGCACCAGGCGCTCGTCGTCTCGTGCGACACGATCTTCTACAAGTTCGCGTACGAGCAGTGGCTGCGCGACGGCGGCACGCACCCGAAGAAGCACCCGTCCGACCCGATGGTCGCGATGGCCCGCCACTACGGGTTCGGCAGCAAGACGGGGGTGGACCTGCCCAGCGAGGTCGCGGGCCGCATCCCCGACCGCTCGTGGAAGCGCGCGTACTGGAACGCCACCAAGAAGGCCGACTGCAAGGGCGCCAAGCAGGGCTACCCGGAGATCGCCAAGACCGACCCGACGCGCGCCGCCTACCTCAAGGCCATCGCGGCGGAGAACTGCGCGCAGGGCTACGCCTGGCGCGCGGGCGACGCGGCGAACCTGTCGGTCGGGCAGGGCGACGTGCTGGCCACGCCGCTCCAGGTCGCGCGCGCGTTCGCGGCCGTCGCCAACGGCGGGAAGCTCGTCGTGCCGCGCGTCGGGACGGCGATCGTCCAGCCGGACGGGTCGCGCGTCCAGAAGATCGGCGCCCCGCCCGCGCCGAAGCTGCCGGTCAGCCCGAAAGTCCTCGCCTACATCCGGAGCGGGCTGGCGGGCGTCGTCAAGTCCGGTACGGCGGCCGGGGCGTTCAGCGGGTTCGACGACAAGAAGGTGCAGGTCGCCGGGAAGACCGGCACCGCCGAGGTCTACGGAAAGGACGACACGTCCTGGTTCGCGTCCTTCGCCCCGGTGAAGAACCCGCGGTTCGTCGTCGTCGTCATGGTGTCGCAGGGCGGCCAGGGCGCCCAGGCGGCCGCGCCCGCCGTCCGGCGGATCTGGGAGTCCATGTACGGGCTGAACGGCAACAAGCCCGCGCTCAAGGACGGCAAGCTGCCCGAGGCGCTGCCCAAGCCCGCCGACGACGGCGCCGGGACCGCGCCGTGACCGCCCGGACGACGCCGCTCGGCGGCTACCGGGACCGCGACGTCGCGCGCTGGCGGCGCCGGGCGTCCGCGCTGCGCCGCCTGGACTGGACGATGCTGCTCTCGGTGAGCGCGCTGTCGGTGCTCGGCGCGCTGCTCGTCCGGTCCGCGACCCACCGGCTGCTGCTCGAACAGGGCCAGGACCCGAACTCGTTCCTCGACCGCCACCTGCTGAACCTCGCGATCGGCATCGCGCTGTGCGGGCTGTTCACCGTGCTGGACTACCGGCTCGTGCGGGCCTACGTCCCGATCCTGTTCGCCGTCGCGTGCCTCGGGCTGCTCGCGGTGCTGACGCCGCTCGGCTCCACCGTCAACGGCTCCCACTCGTGGATCATCATCGGCGGCGGGTTCCAGGTCCAGCCCTCGGAGTTCGCCAAGGTCGGCCTCGTCGTGCTGCTCGCGATGATCCTCGGCGAGCCCCGCGACGGCGAGGTCGGGCCCGGCCGCCGCGACATCCTCATGGCGCTCGCGCTCGCCGGGGTGCCCGCCGCGCTGATCATGCTCCAGCCCGACCTCGGGACGACGCTGGTGTTCGCCGCCGTCGTCCTCGGGATGCTCGCGGTGTCGGGCGCGCGCAAGCGGTGGATGGCCGGGCTCGTCGGCGGCGGGCTGGCCGCCGGGTTCTGCGTCTGGTTCTTCGGGCTGCTCAAGCAGTACCAGATCGACCGGTTCACGGCGTTCATGGACCCGCACGTCGACCCGCTCGGCGCGGGCTACAACGCGCAGCAGGCGCGGATCGCGGTCGGGTCCGGCGGCGTCACCGGGCGCGGGCTGTTCCACGGGCAGCAGACCGGCGGGCACTTCGTCCCCGAGCAGCAGACCGACTTCATCTTCACCGTCGCGGGCGAGGAACTGGGGTTCATCGGCGGGGCGCTGATCGTCGTCCTGCTCGGCGTGATCCTGTGGCGCGGGCTGCGCACCGCCTCCCAGGCGGCGGACCTGTTCGGCACGCTCGTCGCGACCGGCGTCGTGTGCTGGCTGGCGTTCCAGTCGTTCGAGAACATCGGGATGACGCTCGGGATCATGCCGATCACCGGGCTGCCGCTGCCGTTCGTGTCCTACGGCGGGTCCGCGACGTTCGCGAACTTCATCGCGCTCGGGCTGCTCCAGGCCGTCCATCTGCGCCGCCGCACGTTCGACTGAGCCGCCGCGCCTTCCGGGCGGTAGCCTGATGCGTCCATCCCCGAAGACCCGGAGGAACGCCACCATGCCGATCGAGTCGATCTTCCCGCGACTGGAGCCGCTGCTCCCGCGCGTGCAGAAGCCGATTCAGTACGTCGGCGGGGAGTTGAACTCCGAGGTCAAGGAGTGGGACGCCGCCCGCGTCCGCTGGGCGCTGATGTACCCCGACGCCTACGAGGTCGGCCTGCCGAACCAGGGCGTCCAGATCCTCTACGAGATCCTCAACGAGCGCGACGGCGTCCTCGCGGAGCGCACCTACTCGGTGTGGCCCGACATGGAGGCCGTGATGCGGGAGAACGGCATCCCGCAGTTCACTGTGGACGGGCACCGGCCCGTCGCCGCGTTCGACGTCTTCGGCGTCTCGTTCTCCACCGAACTCGGCTACACGAACCTGCTCACCGCGCTCGACCTCGCCGGTATCCCGCTGGACGCCGCCGACCGGACCGACGAGCACCCGATCGTCCTCGCGGGCGGGCACGCCGCGTTCAACCCCGAGCCCATCGCGGACTTCATCGACGCCGCCGTCCTCGGCGACGGCGAGGAGATCGCCCTCGCCATCACCGAGGTCGTCCGCGAGTGGAAGGACGAGGGCGAGCCCGGCGGCCGCGACGAGCTGCTGCTGCGCCTCGCCCGCTCCGGCGGCGTGTACGTGCCGAAGTTCTACGACGTCACCTACCTGCCGGACGGGCGCATCCAGCGCGTCGCGCCGAACCGGCACGGCGTCCCCTGGCGCGTCGAGAAGCACACCGTCATGGACCTCGACCAGTGGCCGTACCCCAAGAAGCCGCTGGTCCCGCTGGCCGAGACCGTCCACGAGCGGTTCAGCGTCGAGATCTTCCGCGGCTGCACGCGCGGCTGCCGGTTCTGCCAGGCCGGGATGATCACCCGCCCGGTGCGGGAGCGGTCGATCACCACCATCGGCGACATGGTCGAGCAGGGGCTCAAGCAGTCGGGGTTCCAGGAGGTCGGGCTGCTCAGCCTGTCCAGCGCCGACCACAGCGAGATCGGCGACGTCGCCAAGGGCCTCGCGGACCGCTACGAGGGCACCAACACCTCGCTGTCGCTGCCGTCCACCCGCGTCGACGCGTTCAACATCACGCTCGCCAACGAGTTCTCGCGCGGCGGGCGGCGGTCCGGGCTGACGTTCGCGCCCGAGGGCGGCTCGGAGCGGATGCGCCGCGTCATCAACAAGATGGTCTCCGAGGACGACCTCATCCGCACCGTCACCACCGCCTACGAGAACGGCTGGCGGCAGGTCAAGCTGTACTTCATGTGCGGGCTGCCCACCGAGGAGGACGAGGACGTCCTCGCCATCGCCGGGATGGCCCGCCGCGTCGTCCAGGCCGGCCGCGAGGCCACCGGCCGCCGCGACATCCGCTGCACCGTCTCCATCGGCGGGTTCGTGCCCAAGCCGCACACCCCGTTCCAGTGGGCCGCGCAGTGCGACCACGAGACCGTCGACCGGCGGCTGCGCGCCCTCAAGGACGCCCTGCGCGCCGACAAGGAGTACGGCCGCTCCATCGGGCTGCGCTACCACGACGGGCAGCCGTCCGTCATCGAGGGCCTGCTGTCGCGCGGCGACCGCCGCGTCGGCCGCGTCATCCGCGAGGTCTGGGCGGACGGCGGCCGGTTCGACGGCTGGACCGAGCACTTCTCCTACGACCGCTGGGTCGCCTGCGCCGACAAGGCCCTCGCCGACGAGCCCGTCGACCTCGCCTGGTACACCGTCCGCGAGCGCGACGAGGTCGAGGTCCTGCCCTGGGACCACCTCGACGCCGGCCTCGACCGCGAATGGCTCTGGCAGGACTGGCGCGACGCCCTGGACGAGACCGAGGTCGACGACTGCCGCTGGACGCCCTGCTACGACTGCGGCGTCTGCCCGACGATGGGCACGGAGATCCAGATCGGCCCGACGGGCCGGAAACTGCTTCCTCTCACTGTGGGGGGACGACCCCCCACGCCCCCCGCGGCGCGAAGCGACGCGTCCTCGCTCCGCTAGCGCGCGCGTCACTGTGAGGGCGGACCCCCACGGCCCCCCGCGGCGCGGAGCGCCGCATCCTCGCTCGCTGGCGCTCGCTGCGGTGCGGCGTTCCGCTGCGGTGCGGCCCTTCGCGCTGCGTCCGCCCGGCCGCTCGCCTGGCGGCTCGCGGCCGTGCGGACGCCGTGTCCCCCTTTGGGGGAGGGTGTTGTGAAAACGCGAAAAGGCCTTGCGGTGCAAGGGTTTTCGTGTTCTCGACGATCTTCTGGTGCGGCGCGGCGGTCGAGGGCGGCTCCGGGAGCCGTACCCTAGGGGGAGAGTCGTCCGTCATGGCGGCGGACGGCCATCGCGAGCGAGTAGGAAGGACGAAGCCCTGGCACCGATGCCGGAGGGCCCCGCACCGGCCCCCGTGACGCAGCGTCTCCGCATCCGCTACGCCAAGCGGGGCAGGCTGCGCTTCACGAGCCACCGCGACATCTCCCGGGCCGTGGAACGCGCCGTGCGGCGCGCCGGGATTCCTGTCGCGCACAGCGCGGGGTTCACCCCGCACCCGAAGATCTCGTACACGGGTGCGGCCGCCACCGGAGTGGCCAGCGAGGCGGAGTACCTCGAAATCGGGCTCACCGAGCCCCGCGACCCCGACCGGGTCCGCGCCGAGCTCGACGCGGCCCTGCCGGACGGCCTGGACGTCCTGGACGCCGTGGCCGTGCCGCCGGGGTCGGGCCGGGCGAGCGCCCTCGCCGACCGGCTGGAGGCGTCGGAGTGGCGCGTCCGGCTCGACGGCGTCGCGGCCGACGCAGCGCGGGCGGCCGTCGCGGCCTTCCTGGCCGCCGAAACGGTCGAGGTCGAACGCCTCACCAAGAAGGGTCGGCGCCGTTTCGACGCCAGGTCCGCCGTGTCCCGCTGCGAAGTGGACCGGCGCGCCTCGGAGGCGGCGGATGCCCCTTGTGCGATACTTCGCATGGTTGTCCGGCATACCACTCCTGCCGTACGACCCGACGACATCCTCACCGGACTGCGCCAGGTCGCCGACCTCGCGCCGCCGTCACCGCCGTTGGTGACCAGGCTGGCGCAGGGGCCTCTGGACGCTGCCACCGGTGGCCCCACGGATCCGCTCGGACCCGATCGGGAGACCGCGCGGCCGACCGGCGACGACGCCGGCTCGGCGGCCGCGGCCGCCCTTCGCCCGCCGGCCGTGGGCACGGATGCCGCCGGCGCCCTCGCGTAGGGCCCGTCCCGTGCCGCGCACGGGACGGGCGGTATGCGGCGGGCGCGCCCCCGACGACTTCGTCGGTGCGCCCGGACGACCGTCCGGGCGCACCGGCACCGAGAACTGAGGAGAGTTCCCGCGCGGCGCACCGCACGTCCCGCCCTGACCGGCGGGTCGGCGCGGTCGCGCCCGGGAACCTGACGGGAGATTGCCCGGATGCTTGAGAACGACGCCGAATCGGCTGCCGCAGGCGGCACCGCGCAGGTGAAGAAGCCCGCCCGCACGACGCGCCGGGCGGCCAGCAGGCCCGCCGGTCCACCGCCGGAGGTCGAGGAGGCCCCGTCCCCCGCGGCGGCCGCCGCGACCGGCGGCGAGGCCGCGACGGGCGGGGAGCCCGTGCTGGAGCCCGCGCTGGAGCCCGCGCGCAAGACGACCCGCGCCGCGGCCAAGACCGTGGAGCGGACCACCGCGCGCACCACCGCCACCAAGCCCAAGGTCACGCGCACGACGCGGACCCGCAAGAAGGTCGAGCCGGTCGAGGAGCCGCCCGCCGGGGTCGCCGCCGAACCCGCCGAGGCGCCCGCGCCCGACGAGGCCGCCGCGCCCGCCGGGCGGAGCCGGTCGCGCCGCCGCGCCGCCGCGGCCGAGCCGCCCGCCGAGACCGCCGAGGTCACGGAGACCGCTGAGACCGCCGAGACCGCCGAGACGCCCGAGGGCGGGGCCGCCGAGGCGCGCGTCACGCCCGTCACCCGCACCCGCGCCCGGACCCGCCGCGCCACCGCGCCCGCCGGTCCGCCGCCGGAGGTGCCGCCCGCACCGGCGTTCTCGCCGCCGCCCGTCCCCGCCGCCGAGGCCGCGGACGAGGAAGAGGACGAGGAGAACGCGGGCGGAGTCCCGTCGATCGCGTTCCAGCCGCCGATGGTGGTCTTCCAGCCGCCGCAGCCCGCGCCGTCCACCCCGCGCACCGAGCGCGAGGCGGCCGTCGTGGAGGAGGCCGAAGAGGCCGCCGACGAGGCCGACGAGCTCGCCGAGGACGACGAGTCCGGCGACCGCCCGACCCGCCGCAGGCGGCGGCGCGGCGGCCGGGGCCGCGGCAAGGGCGGCCGCGAGGGCGCCGAGGACGGCGCGGCCGACGAGGCCGCCGACAAGCCCGAGAAGGCCGACCGCCAGGAGCGCGCCGAGAAGGCCGACAAGGCCGAGAAGCCCGCGCGCGCGGCGAAGAAGGAGCCCAAGGAGGCCAAGGAGCCGAAGGGCGCCAAGGAGTCGAAGGCGGCGCAGGAGACGCGCGCCGAGGCCGAGGCCGACGAGGCGGACGAGGAGGCCGGCGGCAGTCGCCGTCGCCGCCGTCGCCGCCGCCGCGCGGGCGGGGCCGAGGACGGCGTCGTCGACGACCCGCCGAACACCGTCGTCCACGTCCGCGACGCGCGCGCCGTCGAGGACGAGGTCCAGTCCGTGCGCGGCTCCACCCGGCTGGAGGCCAAGAAGCAGCGCCGCCGCGAGGGCCGCGAGCAGGGCCGCCGCCGCCCGCCGGTGATCACCGAGGCCGAGTTCCTGGCCCGCCGCGAGTCCGTCGAGCGCACGATGGTCGTCCGGCAGGAGGGCGAGCGCACGCAGATCGCGGTGCTGGAGGACGACGTCCTCGTCGAGCACTACGTCAACCGGGCGACCAGCCAGTCCTACGTCGGCAACGTGTACCTCGGCAAGGTGCAGAACGTGCTGCCGTCGATGGAGGCGGCGTTCGTCGACATCGGCAAGGGCCGCAACGCGGTGCTGTACGCGGGCGAGGTCAACTGGGACGCGTCCGGCCTGGAGGGCCAGCCGCGCCGCATCGAGGTCGCGCTGAAGTCCGGCCAGTCGGTGCTGGTGCAGGTCACCAAGGACCCGCTCGGCCACAAGGGCGCGCGGCTGACCAGCCAGATCTCGCTGCCCGGCCGGTACCTGGTGTACGTGCCGGACGGCTCGATGACCGGCATCAGCCGCAAGCTGCCCGACAAGGAGCGCAGCCGCCTCAAGCAGATCCTCAAGAAGATCATGCCGGAGAACGCCGGGGTGATCGTCCGGACGGCCGCCGAGGGGGCCACCGAGGAGGAGCTGGAGCGGGACGTCTCGCGCCTGTCGGCGCAGTGGGAGAGCATCCGCAAGAAGATGAGGACGGCGTCCGCGCCGTCGCTGCTGCACGGCGAGCCGGACCTGACGGTCCGCGTCATCCGCGACATCTTCAACGAGGACTTCTCCAAGCTCGTCGTGGCGGGGCCCGAGGCGTGGGAGACCGTCTCGGAGTACGTCCACTACGTCGCGCCCCACCTGGAGGACCGGGTGGAGCGCTGGGCGGGCGCGGGCGACGCGTTCGCCGAGTACCGGGTGGACGAGCAGATCGCCAAGGCGCTGGAGCGCAAGGTGTGGCTGCCGAGCGGCGGGTCGCTGGTCATCGACCGCACCGAGGCGATGACGGTCATCGACGTCAACACCGGCAAGTTCACCGGGCAGGGCGGGAACCTGGAGGAGACCGTCACCCGCAACAACCTGGAGGCGGCGGAGGAGATCGTCCGCCAGCTCCGGCTGCGCGACATCGGCGGGATCATCGTCGTCGACTTCATCGACATGGTGCTGGAGAGCAACCGGGACCTGGTGCTGCGGCGGCTCGTGGAGTGCCTGTCGCGGGACCGCACCAAGCACCAGGTCGCCGAGGTGACGTCGCTCGGCCTCGTCCAGATGACGCGCAAGCGGGTCGGGCAGGGGCTGCTGGAGGCGTTCTCGGAGACCTGCGACTGCTGCAACGGGCGGGGCATCCACGTCCACCTCACGCCGGTGGAGTCCGGCGGCGGCGGGAAGGACGGCGGGAAGTCCGCGGGCAAGGAGAACGGCCGCCGCCGCAAGCGCAAGGGCGAGGTCGAGAAGGCCGTCGAGGACAAGCTCGCGCGGCAGGAGTCGGCGAAGTCCCGCGCGGCGGCCGAGGACGAGTCGGAGGAGACCGACCCGCAGGCCGTGGTGGAGGCCGAGGAGGCCGCCGCCGAGTCGTCGTCGGCCGCCCCGGGCGCCCTGACGGCGGACGAGCCCATCGACGCGGACCTGGACGAGACCGACACGGGCAGCGACACGGGCAGCGACACGGGCGAGGCCGAGCCGGAGCCGGAGGAGGAAGCCCCGGCCCGCCGCCGCCGAACCCGCCGCACCCGCACCGCGAAGACCGCGGCGACCGACGACGCCCCCGCCGAACAGGCGGCGGAGGAGACGGTCGCGGCCGAGTAGCAGCACGCGGGGTCCGTACAAGGACCCCGACCACAGCGCGAGTGCGTGACCTGCCGCCGGGAGGCGACGCCGAAGGCGAGCCTCCCGGCGGCATCGCTTCGCGATCTGGCCGCCGAAGCTCGCCTCCGGCTCGCTTCAGCGGCCAGGTAACGCACTCGCGGTGTGGCTGAGGCAGGCCCTATGCGAGCGCGTCGGGCAGGGCTGCAGTGAACACGACCGCCGGGCGAGCGGCTGGTCCGGGGATGCGATTAGTACTGTATTCTCGGATGTCGGTGCGTCGTAGGCGCGCCGTCCAGTCATCCGCCGGGCCGCTGGCGCGGTCCGCAGGGGTGCGTCTCCGCCGTCTTCGGCGGGTCCAGCAGAGAGCGCCGGTGGAGTCCTCCGCCGGTGTGCCGCCTCCGGCGCGATCCGGGGGTAGGCCCTCAGCCGAGGGCTGGTTTCGACCACGCGTGGGACCGGTTCGATCCGGAAGCGCGCGCAGACGAGAGGTTTCCGCGGTGTACGCGATTGTCCGCGCAGGCGGCAGGCAGGAGAAGGTCGCCGAGGGCGACGTCCTCACCGTCGACAAGCTGACCGGTGAGCCCGGTGACGCGCTGAAGCTGCAGGCGCTGCTGGTCGTCGACGGCGACAACGTCGTCAGCAAGGCGGCCGACCTCGCGAACTACGAGGTGACCGCCGAGATCGTCGGCGCCGTCAAGGGCCCGAAGATCAACATCATGCACTACCGGAACAAGACCGGTTACAAGCGGCGGATGGGTCACCGTCAGCCGTACACCGAGATCAAGATCACCGGCATCTCCGGGAAGTAAGGGAGCGGGGCAATGGCACACAAGAAGGGCGCATCGTCCAGCCGTAACGGTCGTGACTCGAATGCGCAGCGCCTCGGTGTCAAGCGCTTCGGTGGCCAGCAGGTCAACGCGGGCGAGATCATCGTCCGGCAGCGCGGCACCCACTTCCACCCCGGACCGGGTGTGGGCCGTGGCGGCGACGACACATTGTTCGCGCTGGTCGCGGGCGCGGTGCAGTTCCGGCGCTACCGTGGCCGTAACGCGGTGAGCATCGTCCCGGCGGAATAGTCCGCGGATCGAGAAGCTTTCTTGAAAGGGGCGGACCGTACCGGTCCGCCCCTTGCTCTGTCTTCCGGCAGGGCAACGACGAGCCGAGGAGGGGCCGTGGCCGCAGGAGCCGGGTCTGGCGCGCAGTTCGTGGACCGGGTGGTGCTGCACGTCGTCGCGGGCAACGGCGGCAACGGCTGCGCGTCGGTCCACCGTGAGAAGTTCAAGCCGCTCGGCGGGCCGGACGGGGCGAACGGCGGGCGCGGCGGCGACGTCGTCCTCGTCGTGGACACCGGCGCGGCGAGCCTGCTGGAGTACCACCGCCGCCCGCACCGCCGCGCGCCGAACGGCAAGCAGGGGCAGGGCGGGCACCGGACGGGCGCGGACGGCGGCGACATCGTGCTGACCGTCCCGGACGGCACCGTGGTGAAGACCCCCGGCGGCGAGGTCCTGGCGGACCTGGTCGGGGAGGGCACCCGGTTCGTCGTCGCGGAGGGCGGCCGGGGCGGGCTCGGCAACGCCGCGCTGGCGTCGGCGAAGCGCAAGGCGCCGGGGTTCGCGCTGCTGGGGGAGCCCGGCGACGAGCGCGACATCGTGCTGGAGCTGAAGAGCGTCGCGGACGTCGCGCTGGTCGGGTTCCCGAGCGCGGGCAAGTCGTCGCTGATCGCGGCGCTGTCGGCGGCCAAGCCGAAGATCGCGGACTATCCGTTCACGACGCTCGTCCCGAACCTCGGGGTGGTCAGCGCGGGCGACGAGACGTTCACGGTCGCGGACGTGCCGGGCCTGATCGAGGGCGCCAGCGAGGGCCGGGGCCTGGGCCTTGCGTTCCTGCGGCACATCGAGCGGTCGTCCACGCTGGCGCACGTCGTGGACTGCGCGACGCCCGAGCCGGGCCGCGACCCCGTCACCGACTTCGAGACGATCGAGAACGAGCTGCGCGCCTACGACCGGGCGCTGGGCGACCGGCCGCTGTCGGACCGGCCGCGGCTCGTCGTCCTCAACAAGGTGGACGTCCCCGACGCCCGCGAGCTGGCCGACATGGTCCGCCCCGAGTTCGAGAAGCGCGGCCTGCGCGTGTTCGAGGTGTCGGCGGCCAGCCACGAGGGCCTGCGCGAGCTGGCGTTCGCGATGGCGGAGATGGTCGCGGAGCACCGGGCGTCGCTGCCGCCCGCCGAGCCGACCCGGATCGTGCTGCGGCCGACGCCGGTCGCGGGCGGCGCGGACTTCGCCGTCAAGCCGATGGGCGACAACACCTACCTGATCACCGGCGAGAAGCCGGTGCGCTGGCTGCGCCAGACCGACTTCGCCAACGAGGAGGCCGTCGGCTACCTCGCGGACCGGCTCGCCCGGCTCGGCGTGGAGGACAAGCTGGCCGCGGCGGGCGCGGAGTCCGGGGCGACCGTCCTCATCGGCACCCCCGACGACGCGGTCGTGTTCGACTGGGAACCCGAGATCGCGGCGGGCGAGAGCCTGCCGGGGCCGCGCGGCACCGACCGGAGACTCGACGGCCGCCGCTGACCCGCCCGCAACCCCCGAGGTGACGATCGTGAGCACTCGCCGTTCGGAGATCGAGAAGGCCCGGAGCCTGGTGGTGAAGGCGGGGTCGTCGTCGCTGACGACCACCGCCGGGACCATCGACGTGGCGCGGATCGACGCGCTCGTGGACGTCCTGGCGGCCCGCCGCGCCGCCGGGACCGAGATCGTGTTCGTGTCGTCGGGGGCCATCGCGGCGGGCCTCGGCCCGCTCGGGCTGGCCCGCCGCCCGCGCGACCTGGCCACCCAGCAGGCGGCGGCGAGTGTCGGGCAGGGCCTGCTGTTCGCGCAGTACACGGCCGCGTTCGCCCGGCACGGGCTGACGGTCGGGCAGGTGCTGCTGACCGCCGACGACATGATGCGCCGTTCCCACCACCGCAACGCGCAGCGGACGTTGGCGCAGTTGCTGGAGTTCGGGATCGTCCCGATCGTCAACGAGAACGACACGGTCGCGACGGACGAGATCCGGTTCGGCGACAACGACCGGCTCGCCGCGCTCGTCGCGCACCTGACCCGCGCGGACGCGCTGATCCTGCTGTCGGACGTCGACGCGCTCTACACCGGCGACCCGCGGCGGCCGGGCGCGCGGCGCGTCGAGGAGGTCCACGGCCCGCAGGACCTGGCGGGCATCGAGCTGGGCGCGTCCGGCCGCGTCGGCACCGGCGGGATGATCACCAAGGTGGAGGCGGCGCGGATCGCGGGCGTCCCGGTGGTGCTGACCGACGCGGCGTCGGCCGAGCGGGCGCTGGCGGGCGAGCCGATCGGCACCTACTTCCACCCCGAGTCGCCGCGGCTGATGTCGGGCCGCCACCTGTGGCTCGCGCACGCCACGACCGGGCACGGCCGCGTCCTGCTGGACGCGGGCGCGGTCGAGGCGGTGGTGCGCCGCCGCACGTCGCTGCTGCCCGCCGGGGTGACGGGCGTGCGCGGCGACTTCGCGGCGGGCGACCCGGTGGACCTGTGCGACGGCGACGGCCGGGTCGTCGCGCGCGGCCTCGTCAACTACGACGCGGCGGAGATCCCGGACCTGATGGGCCGCTCCACCCGCTGGCTGGCCCGCGAGCTGGGCCCCGAGTACGAGCGCGAGATCATCCACCGCGACCGCATGGTGATCCTCGCCGACGACTGACCCCTGATCGGACATCGACCTGAAGGAGCCGGTGATGAGCGAGCTGGAGCGCGCGGAGTTCCTGCGGACGGCGCGGCGCGCCAAGGACGCGGCGGCGGACCTCGCGCCGCTGCCGCGCGCGGTGAAGGACGCCGCGCTGCACGCGGTCGCGGACGCGCTGGAGGCGTCGGCGGCGCGGATCGTCAAGGCGAACGCGCTGGACGTGGCGCGGGCGCGGGAGGCGGGGACGCCTGCGTCGATGATCGACCGGCTGAGCCTGACGCCGGAGCGGATCACGGCCGTCGCGGACGCCGTCCGCAAGGTCGCGGCGCTGCCCGACCCGGTGGGGGAGACGGTGCGCGGGAACGTCCTGCCGAACGGGCTCGACCTGCGGCAGGTCCGGGTGCCGCTCGGCGTCGTCGGGATCGTGTACGAGGGCCGGCCGAACGTCACGGTGGACGCGGCGGCGCTGTGCCTGAAGAGCGGGAACGCGGCGCTGCTGCGCGGCTCGTCGTCGGCGTACGAGTCGAACTCGGTGCTGGTGGACGTCATGCAGGGCGCGCTGGCGGGGACGCCGGTCCCGGCGGACGCGGTGCAGCTCGTCCCCGGCACGAGCCGCGAGTCGGTGAAGCACCTGATGCGGGCGCGCGGGCTGGTGGACGTGCTGATTCCGCGCGGCGGCGCGTCGCTGATCAACTCGGTGGTGGAGGAGTCGACGGTGCCGGTGATCGAGACGGGCGTCGGGAACTGCTCGGTGTACGTGGACGCCGCCGCCGACCTCGACATGGCCGTGGACATCCTGGTGAACGCCAAGACGCAGCGGCCGTCGGTGTGCAACGCGGCCGAGACGCTGCTCGTCCACGCCGACGTCGCGGAGGCGTTCCTGCCGCGCGCGCTGGCGGCGCTGGCGGAGCGGGGCGTGACGGTCCACGGCGACGAGCGGGTGCGGGCGCACGGCGACGCGGTCGTCGCGGCGACGGAGGAGGACTGGGGCACCGAGTACCTGTCGCTGGACATCGCGGCGCGCGTCGTGGACTCGCTGGACGAGGCCGTCGCGCACATCCGCCGGTACGGGTCGGGCCACACCGAGGCGATCGTGACGGGCTCGCAGCCCGCCGCGAAGCGGTTCGCGGCGCTGGTGGACTCGGCGGCGGTGATGGTGAACGCGTCCACGCGGTTCACCGACGGCGAGGAGTTCGGGTTCGGCGCGGAGATCGGGATCTCGACGCAGAAGCTGCACGCGCGCGGGCCGATGGGTCTGCCGGAGCTGACCTCCACCAAGTACGTCGTGACGGGCGAGGGGCATGTCCGGTAGCGGATATGTGACAGTTTGACCCTTGTTGTCACAACGTAAGTGTGATCTGATCCACTGTTGTGACACCTGAGATCAGCCGTCGCGGCGTCCTGCGCGGCGCCGCCCTGGGCGCTGGGCTAGCCACCACCGGGCTCCTGCTCCCCACCCGTCCCGCCGCAGCCGCGCCGGCCCCCCTGCGGGGGCCGGTCGCGGGCACCACCCTCGACCGCACGCTGCTGCTCGGCCCCGCCGGGAAGGGCGGCTACCGGAAGATCGCCGCCGGGCCCGGCGAGCCGCACCGGCTCCGCCGCGACCTCGGCGGCGCAGCCGCCGCCGGACGGGCCGCGGCGCGGCGCGGGCTGCTGGCGTTCGGGCAGCTCACCGACGTCCACGTCATCGACGCGCAGTCCCCGGCGCGGGTGGAGTTCCTGGACCGGTTCAAGGACCTCGTGTCCGTCCTGCCCGTCGAGGGCGCGTGGCGGCCGCAGGAGGTCCTGACCACGCACGTCGCGGAGGCGATGGTCCACGCGGTCAACAAGGTCGGGCGCGGCCCGGCGACCGGGCTGAAGCTCGCCTTCACCATCAACACCGGCGACGCGGCGGACAACGTCCAGTACAACGAACTGCGCTGGATCATCGACCTGCTCGACGGCGGGACGGTCCGGCCCGACTCCGGCGACCCGTCGAAGTACGAGGGCGTGATGGACCGCGTCAACTACGACGACCGGTTCTGGCACCCGGACGGGCCGCCGCCCGGCGGCAAGACCGACGTCGCGCTCGCGGACCACGGGTTCCCGCGCGTCCCGGGCCTGCTCGACGCCGCGCGCCGCCCGTTCCGCGCCACCGGCCTGGCGATGCCGTGGCTGGCCGCGTTCGGGAACCACGACGGGCTCATTCAGGGCAACCTCCCGCCGAACCCCCTGGTCGGCGGGCTCGCGACCGGCGGCATCAAGATCAGCGCGCCGGGGAGCGACGAGCAGGCCGAGCAGCTCGCCCGGATGCTCGCGGGCAACGACCCGGGCGCGCTCGTCCGGCTGGCCGGGCAGCGGGGCGCGAACGGCGGGCTGTTCCGGCAGGTCACGCCCGACCTGCGGCGGCGGATGCTGACGCGGGCCGAGGTCGTCCGCGAGCACTTCACGACGACCGCCGCCCTGCGCGGGCACGGGTTCACCCAGACGAACCTGCGCGACGGGACGGCCTACTACGGCTTCGACCAGGGCGTCGTGCGCGGGCTCGTGCTCGACACCGTCAACCCCGCCGGGTACGCCGAGGGCTCTTTGGACCGGGCGCAGTTCGCGTGGCTGGAGAAGCAGCTCGTCGCGGGCAGCTCGCGGTACTACGACGCGTCCGGGGCCAAGGTCGGGCATGCCGTGAAGGACCGGCTGTTCGTGCTGTTCAGCCACCACACGGTCGCGTCGCTCAGCAACCCGCTCGGCGGCGGCCGGGTGCTCGGGGACGAGGTCGAGGCGCTGCTGCTGCGCTTCCCCAACGTCGTCCTGTGGGTGAACGGGCACACGCACCGCAACGAGGTCATCCCGCACGCGCGGTCGGGCGGGGGCGGGTTCTGGGAGGTCAACACCGCGTCCCACGTGGACTTCCCGCAGCAGAGCCGCATCGTCGAACTCGCCGACAACCGCGACGGCACCCTGTCGGTCTTCGCGACCGTCCTGGACTCGGCCGGGCCTGACGCGTTCGGCGGACGCACCGGTGACCCGCTCGTCCTGGCGTCGCTGTCCCGCGAACTGTCGGGGAACGACTGGCAGGACGAGCCGGGCGCGCGGCGCGGGGCGGCCGAGGACCGCAACGTCGAACTGCTCGTGCCCGCGCCGTTCTGACGCGCCCTTTCACGCGAAAGGCCCCGGCGTCCACGCGCCGGGGCCTGCCTCACGCTCGCGTCAGTTGTTCGAGCCGCCGCCGCCGTCGCCGCGCCGGGACAGCCGGTCGAACAGGCCGCCCGCCGCGCCCGCCGCCGCGTCCGCCATGTCGCGGACCTTGCCGATGAACGGGTCGGCGCTGCGCTCCCACGACTCCTTGTAGGAGCGGGCCGCGTTCCGGACCTCGTCGCTGATCTTGGCGTCCTTGTCCTCGGCGCGGCGCGGGTAGTCGCCCGCGAGGATGCGGCCGTACTCGCCGTCGCGCGCCCACCGGTCGATCTCGGCGAACCGGATGACCGAGTACGGGTGGGACTGGCCGAGCAGGTTGAGGAACTTCAGCATGCCGTCGCGGACGTCGCCCGCCTCGTCGTACTCGCGGGCCTGGGCGAGGAACGCGTCGGTGTTCATGTCCGCCAGCCGCGTGCCGCCCGCCATCTTCATCAGCGCGCGCTTCACGGCCTCGACGTCCTGCCCGGCGAGCAGGCCCGCCCGGTCCGACGACAGCTCGGACTTGCGGTGCCACTCGCGCAGGCCCATCAGGATCGCCGCGATGCCGATGTTGCCGAGCGGTACCCACGCGAGCCGCGCGCCGAGGCGCGTCAGGATCATCATCATCGTCTGGTAGACGGCGTGGCCGGACAGGATGTGGCCGACCTCGTGGCCGATGATGAACCGCAGCTCCTCGTCGTCGTGCAGGTCCAGCAGGCCCGTGGTGACGACGATGAACGGCTTGTCCGACCCGATCGCGAACGCGTTCGCCGCCGGGTTCTGCTCGACGTACAGCTCGGGGACCTCGGGCAGGTCGAGGATGTACGCGGCGTCGCGCACCATGTCGTAGAGGTTGTGGAACTGGTTCTCGCTGGCCCGCACCGAGCCCGCGAGGAAGGTCAGGCGGATGGCGCGCTCGTTGAACAGCCCGGACATCCGCCGCAGGACGACGTCGAAGCCGGTCAGGGAGCGCAGCGCGACCAGGGCCGAGCGGTCCGCGGGGTGTTCGTAGGCGCGGGAGCTGATCCCGGGGAACCGCGTACGTGAGCGATCCGGTGTGTTCGTCGTCATGTCCGGCATGGTACGTCTGACGACCGGAAGGGGGTGGAGGTTCCCGCCGCGTCCCGTTTCCGTCGGGTGTGCGGGTCCGGTCGGGGGGTCGGTTTCTCGGCTGGCTATTCTCGTCGGCATGACGCAAAAGCGGCGGCTGGGGATCATGGGTGGGACGTTCGACCCCATCCACCACGGCCACCTCGTCGCGGCCAGCGAGGTCGCGCACGTGTTCTCGCTGGACGAGGTCGTGTTCGTGCCCACCGGTGTGTCGGCGCACAAGGGGGAGCGAGACGTCACGCCCGCCGAGGACCGCTACCTCATGGCCGTCATCGCGACCGCCTCGAACCCGCGGTTCTCGGTCAGCCGGATCGACATCGAGCGGCCCGGCCCGACGTACACCGTGGACACGCTGCGGGAGATGCGCGACCGCCACGGACCCGACACCGAGCTGTTCTTCATCACCGGCGCGGACGCGCTGGAGAAGATGCTCGGCTGGCACGACAGCCGGGAGCTGTTCGACCTCGCGCACTTCGTCGGCGTGACGCGGCCGGGGCACCGGCTCGCGGACCCGGGGCTGCCGTCCGGGCGGGTCAGCCTCATGGAGGTGCCCGCGCTGGCGATCTCGTCCACCGAGTGCCGGGACCGGGTGCGGGCGGGGGAGCCGATCTGGTATCTCGTGCCGGACGGAATCGTCCAGTACATCGGCAAGCGGTCCCTGTACCGTCCGGCAACCCCCTGAGCTGCCGCTCCGCGTCCCGCACCGGCGAATCGCGCCTACTCTGGAGGGGACGGGACCGCCGTTCGGACGAACCGGGCGGAACCGGCGCACAAAACACGAAGGTCCCCCCGCGGCCCGCCGTGAGAGGCTGTCCCGGGTACCGACCCCTACAGGGAGGATCGCGAGCGCATCGTGACCGCATCCGACAGGGCCGCACAGCTCATCCGGATCGCCGCGGAGGCGGCGGGCGACAAG
Organism: Actinomadura atramentaria DSM 43919; assembly: GCF_000381885.1. GTDB lineage: Bacteria > Actinomycetota > Actinomycetes > Streptosporangiales > Streptosporangiaceae > Spirillospora > Spirillospora atramentaria. Next base: position 688,294 of record NZ_KB907209.1, read on the forward strand.
CTGGCCGACGACATCCTTGCCTACGACGTGAGCGAACAGCTCGTCATCACCGACGCGTTCCTGCTCTGCTCCGCCGCCAACGACCGCCAGGTCCGCGCGATCGTCGACGAGATCGAGAAGCGCCTCCGCGAGGAGGCCGGGGCCAAGCCCGTGCGCCGCGAGGGCGAGCGGGAGGGGCGCTGGATCCTGCTCGACTACGTCGACGTGATCGTCCACGTCCAGCACCAGGAGGAGCGGACGTTCTACGGCCTCGAACGGCTCTGGAAGGACTGCCCGGAGATCGAGCTGCCCGAGGGCGTCAACGTCCACCGCGCCCCCGTGGGGAGCGCCGGTGACTGAGCGGACGCGCACCCCCGGTCGGCGGCGGCTCGTCCTGTGGCGGCACGGGCAGACGGCCTGGAACCTCGAACAGCGCTTCCAGGGCAAGACCGACATCCCGCTGGACGACACCGGGCTGCGCCAGGCCCGCCGGTCCGCCGCGCTGCTGGCGGCGCTGCGGCCCACGGCGCTGCTCGCCTCGCCGCTCCAGCGGGCCGCCGCGACCGCGCAGGCCCTCGCGGACCTCACCGACCTGCCCGTCCGCCTCGACCGCGACCTCATCGAGCGCGACGGCGGCGTCTGGGAGGGGCTGACCGCCGCCGAGATCAAGGAGCGCTACCCGGCCGAGCGGGCGATCTGGCAGCCGCCCGGCGGTGAGACCAGCGCGCAGGTCGCCAAGCGCGTCGGCGCGGCCCTCGACCGCGCGGTGGACGACCTGCCCGCCGACGGCCTGCTCGTCGTCGCGTCGCACGGCGCGGCGCTCCGGCTCGGCATGTCGGCGCTCCTCGGGCTGCCCGAGGAGGTCTGGGAGCGGCTCGGCGGCCTGTCGAACTGCTGCTGGTCGGTGCTCAGCGAGATGCGCGACGGCGGCTGGCGGCTCACCGAGCACAACGCGGGGACGCTGCCCGAGCCCGTCCTCGGCGACGACCGCACCGAGAACGGCGCCTGACGCACGGGGCGGGGACCGGAACAACCGATTCGATCCCCGCCTCCGGTTTCCGCTAGACTGGCGGCGCGCCACGGGATGCACGTCCACGTGGCGGCGGGGCTATGGCGCAGTTGGTAGCGCGCCTCCATGGCATGGAGGAGGTCTGGGGTTCGAATCCCCATAGCTCCACCTCGTAGGGCTTATGAGAATCCATGAGCCGCCGCAGACCGCACGTACCGGTAGGGCCGCCTTTCATTGGGGAGGCGGCCCTACCGGCGTCCGGGGCTGTCGGGATCGGAACGCGGCCCATCAGACCGGGCGAACTCCGAGTCTCTTGTTCTTCCGGCTCGTCGTCGCATCGTAAGTGTGGCGACGCGGATGGTCGCTGCTCTTTCCCGTGGCCTTTATTCGATGATCAGTATTTCCGTGAGCCGTGCGAGGACGGTCCGCTCAATGCAGATCAGTCGCTTCCGTGCGGAGTTCAGTGTCGGTGACGGTTTCCCGACAACGCCGGCCGGGTGAGTGTCCACAGACGTACAGTCACTAGTTTCATGATGGGCCGCCGTCGGAAGCACTCAACGCGCCGCTGCCGGTCGGCAAGGTCATGGACTGGCACGTGCGTGCTTATGACGGCGAGGTCTGGGGCCCGTGGAGTTGGGCGGGCGCGCAGACCGGGTGTTACTTCACCTACGACCCGACCATCCCCGAAGCGCCGACAGTGGACTCGGTCGACTACGACGACGACGACGTCGCACACGGCGGCGTGGGCGAACCGGGCGCGTTCACTATCAAAGACCCGTCCGGGGCCGCCAACAGCTACCAGGTCACGATGAACGATCAGCAACCCATCACGGTCCCCACGACCGCGGGGGCGGCGCGGACCGTGTCCCTGGCGCCGGACCGGGCCGGGCCCAACGTCCTGACCGTCCAGTCGTTCACCGCGGCGAGCCAGAACAGCGCGCCCACGACGTACAAGTTCGTCGCGGGCAACGGCAGCCCGGAGAAAGTCCGATTCACCCTGGACGAACCGGCGGGCGCAACGGCGCTGAACGCCGACGTCCGAACCGGCGAATCCGCCGTCGCGGCCGCGGCCTCCGGAGGAACGACGCTCGGCGCGGCCGGTCAGGACGGCACGGCGATGGGCCTGGACGGAGTCAACGGGAAGGCATCGACCAGCGGCGCATTGGTCGATGCGACGAAGAGTTTCTCGGTCGGCGCCTGGGTTCGGCTGGACGCGTCGAAGGTCGACGCGCAGCAGGTCGTCCTCAGCCAGGACGGCACACGCAAGAGCCCTTTCTATCTCAAATACGACGGCAGAATCAAGAAATGGTTGTTCGGCCGCACGAAAACCGACTCCGACGAGTCTGGCTGGTACCAGGCCGAGTCCGCACAGAACGCGCAGCTCGGCGCCTGGACGCACCTGGTCGGTGTGTACGACGCGACGGTGCAGCGGCTGAGGATCTTCGTCAACGGGGAACCCGGAATCGAAAGCGGCCCGATCGACGTGTCCTGGACCTCGACGGGCGGGTTCCAGATCGGATGCGGGAAATGGCTCGGCGTCACCACCGACTACTGGCTCGGATCCATCGACGACGTCCGGATCTACGACCGCATCGTCGGCCCGAAGGAAGCACAGGAGCTGGTCAGTCAACAGCCGGTGCTCAAAGCACGGTGGAAACTCAACACAGACGGTGCCGGTGAACCCGCCGGAACCCCGCCGCTGAACCCGCACAACGGTGCGCTGATCAGCACAGGCGCCGGATTCGCATGGGTATCCCCGGGTGGTCTCCAACTCAACGGAGATGGTGCGTACGCCGACGCGACCACGTTGCCCCTCGACACGAGCCGGAGTTTCACGGTGGCCGGCTGGGTCCGCAACCTCGGCCGCCCGCAGAAGACATCAACCGTCCTCTCGGTACCCGGCCACAACACCAACGCTCTCGTCCTGCGCTACGTCCCCGATGCGGAGGACCCGGCCGAGGCCGGCCGCTGGGAAGCGCAGATGTCGAACACCGACTCCACCGACATGACGACTGTCCGGAAAACGGCCAGCACGAGCTTCGCCGACAACGACTGGGACCACCTCGCGGTCACCTACGACGCCCTCAACCACCGGCTGAGCCTCTACGTCAACGGCGTCATCGAGGAAAGCGCCGACGGCACCTCCCAGGTCGGCGACGTCAAGGGACTCCCGGTGAGCAACCCGACGCTCAACATCGGACGCAATACCTTCGCGCAAACCGCGGACGAGACGACATGGCCGGACGCCGTCGACGACCTGTGGGTCTACGAAGGCGCACTCACCGACACCCAGATCACCTACCTCGCCCAACCAGTCGAACTCGCGACAACCGACGGCCCGTGACCGGACGTGTCCACCGCCGGTGCGATCCGGCGACGGTCACCCCGCCTTTCGTGTGGAGGACGTAGTGAAACTGGGCCGACGGAAGCTGTTCCTGCGCATTCGGCGTGGAACGAGCACGGTCACCGGCGGGTTGGCGGTCGCTCTCATCGTCTCGGTTCTACCTGCGACGATTCCGGACGCCGCGGCGGGGCGATGGGACGCTGCCAGGCCGAAGGTCGGTACGCACGAGCGTCCCGTCGCGGGACGCGACCTCAAAGCGCGGGCTCGTGCCGTTGACCGCACGGCTTTCACCGGTCGGCCGAAGGCGGTCTCGTGGCCGAAGGCGGGGGCGGCGGAGGTCGCCGTACACGCGTCCGGTGAAGTCAAGGCCGGAAATCTCCCCGTCTGGGTTGCGCCACCGAAACGCCGTTCGAAATCCGCGAAGGTCGCGCCGAGCAAGGTTCGCGTTTCGATGGTGGATCGCGCCACGCTTCAACGGGTCGGTATCGACGGTCCCGGGGTCGTCATCGCCCGAACGGACACGTCCGCCTCCGGGAACATCGGCGTCCGCCTGGACTACAGCGAGTTCGCCCAGGCATTCGGTGGTTCATATGGATCGCGACTGCGTTTCGTCCGCCGCCCCATCTGTGCGCTCACGACGCCTGGCGAATCGACGTGTCGCACCGCGACGCCGGTCGTGACGACGAACCATACGGGAGCCCAGACGCTCACCGCCGATGTGACGGTCGATCCCGCCACCGGAACGACGAATGCGCAGAACACTACTGCGGTCGGCGGCACGTTGCTCGCCGTCGAGGCCGACACCTCCGGTTCGCAGGGCGACTACGGGGCGACGTCGCTGTCCGCGTCCGCCACCTGGAAGGCCGGAGGCAACGCGGGCGACTTCACCTGGACGTACCCGATGCGGGTCCCCCCGGTTCCCGGGGGTCTGAGTCCGCAGGTCGCCATCAACTATTCGTCGGCGAGTGTGGACGGGCGGACGGGGAACACCAACGGCCAGCCCTCCTGGGTCGGTGAGGGCTTCGACCTTTAGCCGGGCTTCATCGAACGGCGCTACAAGTCCTGTAAGGACGATGGTGCGCCCAAGGACGAGTGGGGTAACTCCCCCGGCGACCAGTGCTGGGGCTATGACAACGCCACTGTCACCTGGAACGGCAAGGGCGGCGAGCTGATCAAGGCTTCCGATGGCACTTGGCGGACGAAGGCCGACGACGGCACGAAGTTCGAGAAGCTCACCGACTCGGCCAACGGAAACGGTGACGACAACGGGGAGTACTGGAAGGTCACCACGACCGACGGAATCCAGTACTTCTTCGGGCTGAACCGCGTGCCGGGCTGGTCCACGGGGAAAGCGGAGACTAATTCGACGTGGACCGTGCCGGTCTTCGGCGACGACGATGCGGAACCGTGCCATCAGTCCTCTGGATTCGCCGCGTCATGGTGCCAGCAAGCGTATCGATGGAATCTCGATTACGTCGTCGACCCGAACGGCAACGCCCTCGTCTACAACTACACGAAGGAGACCAACCACTACGGGCGGAACCTCAAGTCCGAGGATGAGACGCCCTATACGCGCGGCGGCTACCTGAACTCGATCTCCTATGGGTTGCGCAAGACCTCCCTTTTCGCCGACGCGCCCGCGCGGGTGGTCTTCGACACCTCCGAACGCTGCAAGGCGGACTCGTCCTTCGACTGCGATGCCTCGAAGATCGGCGATAAGCCGAGCGCCTGGATGGACGTACCCTGGGACCTGCACTGCGACTCCGGCCAGAAGTGCGAGGACCCGCACGGCTCCGTGTCACCTACCTTCTGGTCTCGCAAGCGGCTCACCAAGGTCACCACCCAAATCCTCAAGCCGGACGCCTCCGGCTATCGACCAGTGGACTCCTGGACGCTGGACCACAGCTGGGGACTCGCCGACGTTGACCGCGATCTGCGTCTGGACGAGATCCGGCACACAGGGCACGCCGCGGACGGCACGACGATGGATCTGCCCAAAGTGACGTTCAACCACGTCCAGTTGGCGAACCGGCTGGACAAAACCGGCGACGACATCTTGCCCTACATCCGCTACCGGGTCGGTGCCATCTACGACGAATCCGGCGGGCAACTCGACATCACCTACTCTGACGCCGACTGCTCTCTCACCGACCTGCCGGTCCCGGAGACCAACGAGCGGCGCTGCTTTCCGGTCATCTGGGCTCCGCCCGGCCGAGAAGATCCGATCACCGACTGGTTCCACAAGTACGTGGTCACCGCCGTGACCCAGGTGGATCGCACGGGCCTCTCGCCGAACATGGTGACTAAGTACGAATATCTGGGCGGCGGGGCCTGGCATTATGACGATGACGACGGGCTGACCAAAGAGAAGTACAAGACCTGGTCGCAATGGCGAGGGTACGGACAGGTCCGGACGCTGACCGGCGACTTCGCCGCACCAGCATCACAGTCCGACGTCTACTACCTGCGGGGTATGGACGGAGACCGCAAGAACAAGGACGGCGGGACCAAGTCGGTCACGGTCTCCGACGGTGAGGGCGGCGACCACCTCGATCACGACGCGCTCGCCGGGTTCGAGTTGAAGAGCGTCACGTACACCGCGCCCGGCGGCACGATCTTCAGCAAGACCGTCAACAAGCCTTGGCGGGTCCAAACGGCATCACGTGCGCGATCGTGGGGAACGACGACCGCCAATGTCGTGAACGTCGACACCAGCACTACGTGGACGGCGAAGGACGGCGGGGGCTGGACCGAGACCAGAACTGACACCGACTTCGAGTCGTCCGGGCCGGGGGTCGGGCGTCCCAAGACCGTCAACGACCTGGGTGACGTCTCCACCGATGCGGATGATCAGTGTGTTAGAACCACGTACACGGACAACACCGGCGCGCACATCGTCTCTCTGCCGTCTCGAAAAGAGACCGTTGCGACCGAATGCGGGAAATCCGCAACGCGACCCGCGCAGGTAATCTCCGATGTGCGTTATATGTACGACGGTGGAGAATTCGGGGACGCCCCCACGCGCGGTCTCCTCACCAAGGGCGAGAAGGTCGCGAGTTATTCCGGCGGTACGCCGGTATATGTGACCGATACGGCGACCACCTACGACGCGTACGGTCGCTCGCTCAAAGTGACGAACGCGCTCGGTCAGGCGACGATGACCGCGTACACCGACGTCAACGGCCTCGTCGGTAGCACAACGACCACGACACCGCCCGCGACGGCCGGCGACGCGGCGACGGCGTTGACGAGCAAGGAGGAACTCGATCCGGCAAGCGGCCAGCCCATCGCGAAGATCGATGCGAACAACCTGCGTACCGACCTGGAATACGACCCGCTGGGAAGGCTGAGCAAGGTCTGGCTCCCGGACAGGTCGAAGAAGAACGGTCAGAACCCTAATTTCGAGTACGGGTACAAGATCACGGACGGCGAGATCGCCGCGGTCACCACCAAGACGCTCACCGCGACCGGTTCGCAGCGGGTCTCGAACATCGAGCTGCTCGACGGCTGGCTGCGCGTTCGCCAGACCCAGGCGCCGACCTCGGGCGGCCGCATCATCGCCGACACGTTCTACGACTCCAGGGGCCAGGTCACCAAAACGTACGCTCCGTATCCCGCGACGGGAACACCGTCCACTAACCTCTTCGGGATCGACACACCCGGCGCCGTGGATTCGCAGTCCCGAACGAGCTATGACGGGCTCGGACGCAAGACCCTCGAACGTCTCATGACCGGAAACGGCGACCAACCCGAGGCCGAACTCTGGCGAACGACCTACGCTTATGGGGGTGGGAACCGCTCATCCGTCACGCCTCCGTCCGGCGGAACGCCGTTTACGGAGATCACGAACGCCCGCGGGCAAACGATCGAACATCGCGAGTACCAGGGCTCCACCCCGACCGGGGCGTTCGACGTAAGTCGTTACACCTACACGCCGGCAGGGCAAGTCGAGACCATCACCGACGCGGTCGGTAATGTTTTCACCCATGAATACGACCTTCGCGGACGCCAAACAAAGGCGACCGACCCGGACACGGGCACCACCACCTTCACCTACGACGATCTCGACCGACAGGTTTCGACCACGGACGCGCGCGGAACCAAGCTCTTCACAATCTATGACGGTGTTGGCCGCAGAACAGAGATCCGCGAGGGCTCGGCGACCGGATCGGTCCGCACCACGTGGACCTATGACACCGCACCCCGCGGGAAAGGTCTTGTCGCGACCTCGATACAACACGAGGACGACGGCGACTACACAACGGCCGTTCGCAATTACGACGTTCTCGGCCGCGTCGCGGTCAGCGCCATCACGGTGCCGTCGTCCCAAGGTCCGCTGGCGGGTACCTATACGTTCAGCACGACCTACAACCTCGACGGAACCGTCAAGGGACAAGGCCTTCCGGCGGCCGGAGGTCTTCCGGCGGAGAGCCTGGCCTTCGGCTACGACGACTACCTGCGACCCGTCTCGCTGAAATCACCGCAGTTCACCTATGTGGGCGGAACGGTTTACACGCCCACGGGTAAGACGCTTTCTCAGGAACTCGGAGCCGAGGGCAAGCGGGTATGGGAAACTTTCAGTTGGGAACCTGGAACCCAGCGCCTCGCCGAAACCACGACGCTGCGTGAGAACATCGCGGGAGCCACTCGGAAGGCGACCTACCACTACGCCGATTCCGGCGACATCACCTCGATCATTGATCAAGGCGCCGACGGAACCGACAACCAATGCTTCAGCTACGACTACCAGCAGCGGCTCGCCGAGGCCTGGACCCAGAACACCGATACCTGCGCGAGCACTCCGACCGCTTCGGTGATCGCCGGGCCCGCCCCCTACTGGCAAACGTTCTCCTACGACAAGATCGGCAACAGGACGAGCGAGACACGCCACGGCATCGGTGGGACCGATGACACCGTGCGCACGTACACATATCCGCCCGCAGGTCAGGGCAGCCGCCTCGCGAAAATCGTCCAGGCGGGCGGAGGCGACGCGCGGACCGACCTCTTCGACTACGACGACACCGGGCGGATGACGAGCCGGACCCTCGGCACCGATTCCCAAGCTCTCGCGTGGAACGCCGAGGGCCGACTGACCAAGGCCACCTCGAACGCCGGCGAGACGTCGTTCGTCTATGACGCGGACGGCAATCGGGTGATCCGCAAGGACCCGACCGGTACCACCCTTTACCTGCCCGGCATGGAGTTGCGTGCCACGAGCGGTTCCCCGACCGCGAGCGGGACCAGGTACTACACCTATGCCGCGCAAACGGTCGCGATGCGGACCGCTGACGGCACCGTGACCTTCCTGGTCGGTGACCACCAGGGCACCGCCCAACTCGCGGTGAACGCGTCCACCCAGGAGTCGACGACGCGTCGCTTCACACCCTTCGGAAGCGAGCGGGGCTTCGACGACGACGCGACCTGGCCGAACGACAAGGGTTTCGTCGGAGGCACCAAGGACCCGACGGGCCTGACGCACCTCGGCGCGCGCGAGTACGACCCCGAGACGGGCCGCTTCGTTTCCGTCGATCCGGTCTTCAACACCGACAATACCCAAAGCTGGAACGGCTACGCGTACGCGAACGACAACCCCGTGACCGCCAGCGACCCGACCGGACTGGACGGCGCCCTCCGCGGTAACGTCGACTGCCTCTACGCGAACAAGAACTGCGACAAACCGGTTCCGCGCGATGGCTGGCAGCACGACCGGCCGTCCTACCCGGTCATTTTCCCCGCGCTGCCGGAGGGTAAGCGCCGTCAAACGGCTTACCGCAGGCAGATGGACATGCTCCTCAACGGTCCGCTGACCCGCCCGGACGATATCAAGCGCTACTTCCAGTCGAAGCTGGCCTTCTGCTCGGAGTTCCCGGGCGAATCCAATTGTTCCGGAGAGAAGAACCTGCATGCGGCGCTAGACGCCATGGGCATGGCAGGGCTCGACGAGGCCGACGTCGTCAACGCCGTCTACTATGGCTTCGAGGGCGACTGGAAGAACGCCATAATCTCGGGGATCGCGATAGTCCCGATTCTCGGAAACCTCGCGACGGCAAAGCGGCTGGCGAGAGCGTCCAAAGCGGCGGGAGTTGTCGACTGCAACAGCTTTGTTTCGGGCACCCAAGTCATGATGGCGGACGGAGAGAAACGTCCGATCGAGGATGTCAAGGCCGGTGAGGCAGTTCTTGCGTCCGATCCCGAGACCGGTGAAGTAGAGGTAAAAACTGTTCTCGCGACGATTGTGGGCGGTGGGGACAAGGATCTCGTCGAAGTCTCCGTCGACACAATGCCGAGACCGCTGGTCTGGCCCGGTGGGGAAATGCGCGGGCCGCTGGCGGGGGCAAAGATTCGCGTCGGCGGGGACGAGGGCACAGGAATCGTGATCGCGACCGGACGCCACCCGTTCTGGGTCGCCGGAGGCATCAACTCCTGGGTCAATGCCACGGATCTTCGGGCGGGGATGTGGCTTCGCACGAGCGCCGGGACCTACGTCCAGGTCACCGCCGTCAAACGCTGGACCGCCCACCACCAACGCGTCCACAACCTCACCATCGCCGACCTCCACACGTACTACGCGCTCGCCGGTAACACCCCTGTCCTCGTCCATAACGCCGGACCGTGCGACATTCCGTGGTCGAGTCCGAGCGTTTCGAGGGCAGCCAAGGCAATTGAGGCAGGCTCTACGAGCATCAGGGTAGGGTCCCGTGACGAGGCCGGAGAGCTGTTCCTCGGCATGTTCCAAGGGCGGGGATATCGAAATGCCACTGGATTCGACGGCGTCGGGACGAAGCGGTACTTCGGCTCGAAGTCGGGAACCTACCACTGGGATGATCAGGTCGGAGCGGATGGTCGAGTTCTGGGCCATGGCTCTGGAAACCGAGACGGAGACCTGCCTCATCTTCAGATCCATACCTTCGAAGATTCGCCCTGGGGCGGGGCGATCATCCGAATCTTCTGGTGAGGTCAGAGATGCGCACTGAAGTGAAGAATCGCCTGGTCATGTCGCACGCCCTAGTGTCGGCACGTAAGGAGGTGGCCTCGCCAGACGTGTATGGCTGGGTGTGGATCACCCCGCTGAGCGACGGGACGTTCAAGGTCTCCACGGTAGAAGTTCCCAAACACCTTGTGGACGAAGACATCTGCTTCTTCGAGGACGACATCGTGCGAACCCACATCGGGACCGTCGCCGATATCTCTGAAGCCGAAGCCCTGGTGGTGGGGGTCGGCGTTGACCCGGAGGATCTGAATGTTCCATGGCACAATGACTTCCCATTGTGATGAGCTGGAAAGGCCCTGCGTAAAAAGCACAGTTCGGCCTGAGGAAACCTCGGTAAATAGCTGAACGCCCAGATCCCGGTCCTCGTTGGGGGCCGGGATTTCTCGTGGCGAGCGGTCACGCTGGGTGGTTGCTGGGACTCGCCGTTCGCCCGCGCATCTCGTCGCCGATCCGCTCTGGATGCCGCGAACGTGATCTACACCGACTCCGGGGCGTTGACGGGTCCGGAGGTGCGGATCGGTGACGGCCGCGACCACATCACGATCAACCTGCCGCTCGGTTCGAGTCAGGTGATCGACTTTCGCGATCGGCTCACCGTCGCGGTGACCGCTCTGTCCGGCGAGATCGCCGAGCACGGCACCGCTTACTCACCGCCGGACACCGGTCCGGCCCGATAACGACCCGTGGCAGGGGCGGTGGCTCATTCCGCCAAGAACAACTCCGCCGCCTCCTGCCCGGGCCAGTCCCAACACCCCTTCACTGAAAGAAGCTGAGACAGCCTCCGTGGTGACAGCACCACCCGTCCCCACACCCACGGCTGGACCATCCGGCCCCGACCTCCCCGTACCCTCCGATCCCGAGACCGGTGAGGTCGAAGCAAAAACCGTTCTCGCGACGATTGTAGGGAGTGGAGACAAGGATCTGGTCGAGATATCCGTCGACACAACGCCGAGGCCGCTGGTCTGGGCAGGTGGAGAAATGCGTGGACCACTGGCGGGAGCGAAGATCCGCGTCGGCGGGGACGAGGCCACAGGAATCGTGATCGCGACCGGGCGCCACCCGTTCTGGGTCGCCGGCGGCGTCAATTCCTGGATCAACGCCACGGATCTCCGGCCGGGGATGTGGCTTCGCACGAGCGCCGGGACCTACGTCCAGGTTACCGCGATCAGGCACTGGGCCGCCCACCGGCAACGCGTTTACAACCTGACCGTCGCCGACCTGCACACGTACTACGTGCAGGCGGGGGATGCGTCGATCCTCGTACACAACTCCTCCTGCCTCACGGCGGTCGGCGATAAATTTCCTAGATTGGCTCATGCGCTCGATGAACACGTCGGAATATCGGACGAAGAGGCAATTGTGCTCGCTATGAAAAAGTCGAGTGGCAAGAATAGCGTGTTCATTGATGAGCAGCTTGCGCAACAGGTGGCGGACTATGCGGTAGCCTTCAACCAGGCCCGCATCAGCAAGTGGCTGCGGGGATCGGACCAGCAGTTGACGTTCCCTGGGTACCACGTTCTATGCGGACGGATCCCGTGCCGCAGCGGGGAATGGGTACTTCATACAATTGACGCGAGCAAAGGGCCATCCCGGCGGATTTTATGTTTCAACCCTTTTCCTAAAGTAGTGAATGTGGATAGATTCACGAGTTTCGATTTTGGGTTGTCCTATCTTACTGAGTTGTTCCATCAGGACTGGGATCATGTAGGGGGAGTCGAAGAAGTCGTATACTCCTATCTCTCTACCGGGGAGGAGCCCGTCGCCGACAGGTCGTCGCAGAAAAATGCGGCCGCACTTGCTTGTGACGTCGCCGCATTGATTGATTCCAGCATGGAGGACGGCGAGATCGAGCTGCTTCTCTCGGCGTCGACCTCCTGGAATCACCGATTCCGCGGAGATGATGCGGGAAGGGTGCTCCTGCGTCGGATCGATGGAGCATGTCGGCGGTGGCGGGATGTATACGGGCATGTTCCCGTAGACTTCGACCCCGAGTGGTCTTCGCGCGTCGTGGTGGACGAGGTTTGTAATGTCATCAGGGGGACCCCTCTGCGGCTCCCCGGGCAAGTGCGAAGATACTTCGATTCCGATGTATCGAAGGTGCGTGACGTCCTGGATGCGTGCGCGAAGTCGGCCTCCGCCGACCTTGCTTTTCGGCTTCTTCTCAAGATGCACGTCGCCAACTCCGTGCCGGTGGATGGCTCCGCTTGGATCAAGTACGAAGAGGTCGCATCGCTGTTGGATTTCGGGGAGGAGTTGATGTCTTCGGTCGAGTATTTGGTTTCCTGACGCGGTGTGCGCTCGGCGTTGTCGGGGACCAGTCGCGCGGATCGCCCCTCTGACCACGCGCCGGTCTTGGTGATTCGGCCGTCCAAGTAGACGGAGCGGACGATGCCGAGGTCGCGCGCGATGACGCGCCGTGGCAGTGGGGGCCGCGCGGCTCGGTGGGTCGCGGTGACTGGGGCGTCAGCGTATTGCCGTGGACAGGTGCGGCCGACTTGCTGTCAGTTGCGCTTACGGCTGGTTCAGGTGACGTATAGGGCCGCGCCCAGGTTCCTGTCGGCGGCCGCCGTGTAGAAGGCGGCGAGTCGCTCGGTTTCGGCGGCGATGTGCTCCGGGGCCTCGGCGGGGTCCAGTGGGCCGCCTGCCGCTGCGAAGTGCTCGACGGCGGCGAAAAAGTGCGTCATTGAGAAGACCGGGCTGTCGAGACGGTTGACCGAAGACGAATCTCGGCGGAGCGCGGCGGCTTCCTCGTCCGTCACGGCCTGCAGCCAGTGCGCCATCGCCATGTTCCCGCCCCTCGTCCCCGGACCATTGCGCGGCCGACCCTAACCGGCGCCTCCGACAGTCGCGAAGGCGCGGACCGGGAACGCCGACGCCCTTTTGGTGACGTCCGAGTCATCGAGGGCGGCAGGCGCCCGGTCGAGGAAGGGGCGGCTCCCTCGTGTGGGGGAGTTGCGGACCCGGTCCTCCCCCGTGGTGTTGATGGCCGAAGATGGCTCGCGGTGGTGATCCGCCCGGCTGCCGGGATTCACGAAGATCGAGATCGCAACGAGGCAGGTCTCGAACTCCGGGAGAACCCATGATCAAGCAGAAGCGTGCGCTGCGCGGCGCACTGGCCCTGGCGGCGGCGTCCGGTGTCGCGGTGAGCGCGCTGACCGGTGCCGGTACAGCGTGGGCCGACCGTGCTGGAAACGACCGTGCCGACCAGGCGAGCCTCTCCCGGCTCCTGGACCGGCTGACCACCGTCGACGGCGGGCCCGGCGCGCTCCTCCACGTGCGGGACCGGCGCGGCGACACCGTGCTGACCAGCGGCGTCGCGGACGTGCAGAGCCAGGCGCCGATGCCCCGCGACAGCAGGTTCCGGATCGGCAGCATGACCAAGCCGTTCGTGGCCACCGTCGTGCTCCAGCTCGTGGGGGAGCACCGCGTCTCGCTCGACGCGCCGGTGGAACGCTACCTGCCCGGCGTCGTCCGCGGCGCGGGCAACGACGGGCGGAAGATCACCGTCCGCCAACTGCTGCAGCACACCAGCGGCGTACCCGACTACCTCGCGCACCTCGACCCGCGGGACATCCTCGCCGACCCGCTCGCCCACCACGACACCCGCGACCTGATGAACGTCGCGCTCGCCAACCAGCCGACGTTCGCGCCCGGCACCGGCTGGCAGTACTCCAACACCAACTACCTGCTCGCGGGAATGCTCATCGAGAACGTGACCGGCAGGACCTGGAACGACGAGGTCCGCAGACGGATCATCGTCCCGCTGGGCCTGCGCCACACCTCCGCGCCGGAGGACGAGACGGCGATCCCCGGACCGCACCCGCGCGGATACGTGCGGCCGGGCCAGGACGCGCCGCTGACGGACCTCACCGGCTTCAACCCCTCGGTCGCGGGCGCCGCCGGTGCGATGATCTCCAGCGGCGCCGACGTCGACCGGTTCCTGGGCGCGCTCGTCGACGGCCGGCTGCTGCGCCCGGCCCAGTTGCGGGAGATGATGCGCACCCGGCCCACCGGCGACTCCGGCGGACGGGCGTACGGCCTCGGGCTGGAGAGCAGGCCGCTGCCCTGCGGCGGCCTGTACTGGGGGCACGGCGGCGACATCTTCGGATACGAGACCGTGGGCGGCGCGACCGTCGGCGGCGGCCAGGCGACGGCCGTGGTGAACCTCGACCCGGGCGGCACGGACGCGCAGAGCGACGACATGAGGGCCGCCGTCGAGACGGCGCTCTGCGGGGGCCGGTCCACCGCCTCCCGGTAGCGCTCGCCCGGAACCGGGCCGGGACTTCCGTCAGTGGGCGGAGGGGAGCGTCATGACGAGCGTCGTGTGGCGTTTCAGCATGGCCGTTCCGCGGTCCGGACGGGCGGTGCCGTTCCGGTACGCCGTCAGCGTCGGCTCCGGCGCGGTCTCGTGCCACAGGTGGATCTGGTCGACGACGCGGTCGGTGAGATCGCCCGAATCGTGGCCGATCGCGCCCAGCTCGGCGCGGCCCGGGCTCGTCGGCCGCGCCGCCAGGTACGCCAGCGACGGGCCGTCCACCACCGCCGGGGCGAACGTCGGCAGCACCGGCGCGACCAGGCCGCCGTCCACCGCCCACGGCTGCGCGTGCAGCGCGCACGCGCCGGGCTCGGCCGCCGCCAGGCGCAGCGCCAGCGCCTGCACCGGCTCCCACGCCGTCGCGACGTGGACGCCCGACCACGTCTCCGCGCGCGGCCGGTCGAACACGCCCGCCAGGGCGTCCGCGCCGATCGCCTGGTCCTCGTCGCCGACGACGGTGACGCGCCCGCCGACCAGGCTCAGCGACCGCTCGCCGTCGCGCGCCCGCATCGGCAGGAAGCCGCACGGCAGCATCGACCGGGCCGTGAGCCGTCCGTCCCGGTGGTCGAACGCGACCGAGCGGGTCAGGCCGCGCCAGCGCAGCGGGACGACGATCCGGGCGTCCGGGGCGAGCTGCTCCCACCAGGCGGGCGGCAGGTCCCACGCGCCCGTCGTCACGATGATCCGGTCGTAGGGGGCGTTCGGGGCGTAGCCGTCCACGCCGTCGGCGGCCACGGCCGTCACCGGGAACGGCAGGCCCGCGAGGTTCGCCCGCGCGCGGTCGACCAGGTCGGGGGCGACGTCGAGCGTCGTCACCGCGCCCGCGTCGCCCGCCAGCTCCTTCAGCAGCGCGGCGTTGTAGCCGGTGCCCGTCCCGATCTCCAGGACGCGGTCGCCGGGCCGGACGTCGAGCTGCTCCAGCATCGTCGCGACCATCGTCGGCTGCGACGCGGAGCTGACCAGCGTCCCGTCCGCGTCGCGCTTGGTGGGGACGGCGCGGTCCGCGTACGCCTCGGCCGCGTCCGTCCCGTCGAGGAACCGGTGGCGGGGCACGCGGCGCAGCGCCTTCTCGACCGCGGCGGAGCGGACCACCCCCTCGTCGCGGAGGTAGTCCACCAGCCGGGTTCGCGCCCGCTCGGCGGCATCGTCGATGCTCATTGACCGCAGCCTAAACCGGCGATGTTCTCCTCTCCGCAACCGAAAGGTAGCGGAGCGCTATGGGTACCGTCTCAGCTCGGGTGCGCGACCGCTCCGAACATGCACTAGGCTTCTCAACGAGCACGGGGCTATGGCGCAGTTGGTAGCGCGCCTCCATGGCATGGAGGAGGTCTGGGGTTCGAATCCCCATAGCTCCACGGTCGCCGATGGGGCCGCCTCTCTTCGGAGAGGCGGCCCCATCGGCGTTTTCTACCAGCAGGGAAGGGTCTGCGGCTGCGGGTTCGCGGCCGTTCCCGGGGTGTTGAGGTAGTGGTCGGAGACCCATCCGCTGGGGTGGTTGCCGTACTGGTCGACGGGGCCTCGGGACAGGTCGACGGCGTAGTACCAGAGCGTGTTCCCATAAGGCGCGACCGCGCCGCCGTACGCGTAGCAGTTCAACGCGAGCCGGTCGCCGTTGTAGACGCCCCAGCCGGGAATGCGGCTGGTGTCGGACCAGTTCGGCGAATTGCGCCAGTAGACGCCGCCGTCCGCGTTGACGACCGTGAAGATCGGGGCGTACGCCGAAGCGGCCGGTGCGACGGCGACCGCGGCGGCCGACGCGGCGGTGGTCACGGCGACGACCGCGGCCGTCAGCTTCGCGCGGGTCCTGCCGATCAGTCGGGGCATGGATTCGTTTCCTTCCTGCACGGGTGAGTCCCTGGCGGCGACGGCGATGTGGGGCTGCGGCGGGAACGGTACGAGCAGGTTCGCCGCCCGTCTACCTGTCCACGAGACCCGAGGCGTTCTGCGCCAAGCGCGGCTGCAAGGCGCCGCAGTCGCTTTGGTCCAGGGTCACCTTGCAGCCGCAGAACACCAGCGGCTGCATCGCGGAGGTCTACGTTGCCGCCCGCGACCGCGGCGGGCTGGGCCTCGATTCCTGTCCTTGACCGCCGACACCCGGGCGTCCGCCACTTGCTCCATCCCCGGGGACGAAGCCGGGTTGGTTGGCTTATCAAACTTGGTGTTGCTAGGTTGGCGCGTCATGAGTTTGACAATCCAACCCTCAAGGGTGGGGAGTGTGTTCGGGGTCGTCGTCGCGGGGGTCGCGATGGCGAATCTGGACGCGTTCGTGGTCAACGTCGCGCTGCCGGAGATCGGGGAGCGGTTCGCCGGGGCGTCGTTGTCGACGCTGTCGTGGGTGCTCAACGCCTATGCGGTCGTGTTCGCCGCGTTGATGGTGCCCGCCGGGGGGTTCGCGGACCGGGTCGGGGCACGGCCGGCCTATCTGCTCGGGCTCGGGGTGTTCACCGGGGCCTCGGCGGCCTGTGCCGTCGCGCCGGGGGTCTGGTTCCTCGTGGGGGCGCGGGTCGTGCAGGCGGCGGGGGCGGCGGCGCTCGTGCCGTCGTCGCTCGGGCTGCTGCTGGCCGCCGCGCCGCCCGCGCGGCGGGTCGCGGCGGTGCGCGGGTGGACGGCCGTCGGCGGCGTCGCGGCGGCGCTCGGTCCCGTCGCGGGCGGGCTGCTGACCCAGCTCGACTGGCGCTGGGCGTTCCTGGCGAACGTGCCGATCGGGGCGGCGGCGCTCGCGGCGGGGGCGGCGGTGCTGCCGCGTCCGCCCGTGCGCCGGGACGGGCCGCGCCCGGACGCGCTCGGGGCCGCGCTGCTCACCGCCGGGATCGCCGCGCTCGCGCTCGGCATCGTCCAGGACGGCTGGGCGTCGGGCGGCGCGCTCGCCGCCGCCGCCGTGCTGCTCGCGCTGTGCGCCGTCCGGTCGGCGAGGCACCCGGCGCCGGTGATCCCGCGCGGGCTGCTCAGGCTGCCCGCGTTCGCCCCGGCGACCGTCGCGAGCCTGCTGTTCGCGGTGGCGTTCGCCGCGATGCTGCTGTCCGCCGTCCTGTGGTGCCGGGACGCGTGGCACTGGTCGGCGCTGCGCACGGGCCTCGCGGTCGCGCCCGGCCCGCTCATGGTCCCGGGCCTCGCGGTCGGCGCGGCGCCGCTGGCCCGCCGGTTCGGCGCGGGGCCGCTGGCCTTCGCCGGTTGCGCGGTGTTCGCGGGGGGCGTCCTGTGGTGGGCGTGGCGCGTCGAGGACGGGTACGCGGCGGGCCTGCTGCCGGGGATGCTGCTGACCGGCGTCGGCGTCGGCCTGGCGCTGCCCACGCTGATCGGCGCGGCCGTGTCGGCGGTCCCGCCGGAGCGGTTCTCGACGGGCTCGGCGGTGGTGACGATGGCCCGCCAGGTCGGGACGGTCCTGGGCGTGGCGCTGCTCGTCGCGGTGCTCGGCCGGGACCGCTTCGACGCCGGGTGGTACGTCACGGCGGCCGCCGCGGGCGCGGCCGCCGTCGCCTGCCTCGCGGTGCCGAGGCCGAGCCGGGACGTGTGAGCGCCCCCACGCGACCAGTGGGTTGTGAAATCCAACTTATGGGCGGACAGTCGGACCGAACGGGATTCGAGCAAAGGAGACGCAAGATGCGAGAAGCAGTCATCGTCGAGGCCGTGCGCACGCCGGTCGGCAAGGGCAAGCCCGGCGGCCTGCTCCACGCCGAGCACCCGGTGGACCTGCTCGCCCGGACGCTGAAGACGCTGGTCGAGCGCGCCGGGATCGACCCGGCCGAGATCGACGACGTGGTCGGCGGCATCGTCACCCAGGCCGGCGACCAGGCGCTCAACGCCACCCGCTCGGCCGTCCTCGCCGCCGGGTTCCCCGAGAGCGTCCCCGCGACGACCGTGGACCGGCAGTGCGGCTCGTCCCAGCAGGCCGCGCACTTCGTCGCGCAGGGCGTGATGAGCGGCGCGTACGAGATCGGGATCGCGTGCGGCGTCGAGTCGATGTCGCGGGTGCCGATGGGCGCGGCCGTGCTGCCGGGCAGCGACCCGTTCGGTCCCGCGCTGAACGGGCGCTACCCGGGCGGGCTCATCGGGCAGGGCATCGCGGCCGAGCGCATCGCCGCGAAGTGGCGGCTGGGCCGCGAGGAACTGGACGCCTTCGCGTACGAGTCCCACATGCGCGCGCACGCCGCGTGGGAGAACGGCGAGTTCGACCGCGAGGTCGCCTGGCCGGGGCGGCGGGACGAGACCGTCCGCCCCACGACCTCGGCGGCCGCGCTCGCCGGGCTCAAGCCCGCCTACTACGAGCCGTCCTACGAGGAGCGGTTCCCCGAGATCGACTGGCGGGTCACGGCGGGGAACGCGTCCCCGATCAACGACGGCGCGGCCGCGCTGCTCATCATGAGCCGGGCGGCCGCCGACCGGCTCGGGCTGCGGCCGCGCGCGCGTTTCCACGGTTTCGCGGTCGCGGGCGACGACCCGCTGATGATGCTGACGGCCGTCATCCCGGCGACGCGCAAGGTCCTCGCCCGGTCCGGCCTGACGCTGGACGACGTGGACCTGTTCGAGGTCAACGAGGCGTTCTCGTCCGTCGTCCTGGCCTGGCAGCGCGAACTCGGCGTGGACGCGGAGCGGCTGAACGTGCGCGGCGGGGCCATCGCGATCGGCCACCCGCTCGGCGCGAGCGGCGCGCGGATCATGACGACGCTGCTGCACGCCCTGGAGGACCGCGGCGGCCGGTTCGGCCTCCAGACGATGTGCGAGGCGGGCGGCCTGGCCAACGCGACGGTCCTCGAACGGCTCTGACGGACGGGCGCGGCGCGCGTCAGACCCGCGCGCCGCGCCCGGTCGGCGTCCCGCCCTCCCGCGCGGGCCGTCCGCAACACGCGCACACGACCTCGGGCTCCAGCACCTCGCCGCAGGTGTGGATCCACCGGACGGGCGGGTCCTCGGGGTTCAGGTGCCGGTCGCCCCACCGCATCAGCACCGCGAGGACGTCGCTCAGCTCCCGTCCGGCGTCGGTGAGGTGGTACTCGTAGCGCGCCGGGCGCTCGTTGTAGAGCTCGCGGCGGACGATCCCGGCGGTCTCCAGCTTGCGCAGCCGCGCGGTGAGGATGTCGCGCGGGCCACCGGTGTTGCGCGCGATTCCGTCGAACCGGCGGACGCCGTAGACCAGCTCCCGGATGATCAGCAGGCTCCAGCGTTCGCCGATGATCTGCAGGGCGTCGGCGATGGAGCACTCGCGGGGGTCGCTGTCCTTGGCCATGCCGCCAGCGTAAACGGCCCTCCCCGCCGCCGGGGAGGGCCGTCCGCGCGTCAGGTGACGGGGTTGTCCACCAGGTAGACGCTCGGCGCGGGCTTCCCGCAGGCGGCCTGCGTCGCCGCGCCGCCGTCGAAGGACAGGGTGGCGCTCGCGTCGCCGAGCGAGACCTGCACGCTGGACGCCCCGGCGGCCGGGGTGAACGGCCCGGCGGTGAGCGTGCCGTCCTGCGGCAGCGGGACGACGAGTTCCCGGTCGCGCGTCAGGGCCGTCTTCGGGATCGCGACGCCGCTGCTCGGGATGACGTTGAGCTTCTGCGGCGTGCCGCCCTCGACGTCGAGGTTCAGGGCGGTCACGGTGCCGGAGACGGTCTTGACGCCCTGGTCGAGCAGCTTGTTCACCGTCGCCTTCGGCACCGTCAGCGCGCCGGACGCGTTCGTGAACGAGAACGACCCGGACTTGCTGACGGTCAGCGGAATCCCGTCCGCCCCGACCGCGATGCCCGCGTCATAGGTCTGCCCGTTCCAGACGCACTTGTAGGGCGCGTTGATGATCCCGGCCAGCTCGCCGGACTTCGGCTCGGCGAAGTTGAGCGGCGCGCCCTGGATCTTGGCGGGCGGCTGCCCGGCCGCGCCGCCGACCGCGATCGTCAGCAGCGCGTTGCCGCCGCGCGGCTTGCAGTCGGCCGTGATGGGCAGCGAGAAGCCCCAGCTCGACTTCAGGTCCACCTTGGCGAACGCGCTGTTGAAGCCGAGCGTCACCTTGCCGCTCTGCGGCGCGGTGTACGGGCCGACGTCGAACGGCTGCTGGCCGGCGGCGGGGAGCCCGACCTTGAGCGGCTTGCCCGCGACGATCGGGATGTCCTTGATCGAGATGGGGTCCTTGGCGATGTTGACGGCGTTCGGCGTGGAGTTGGTCGCGCCGATCGACATGTCGCTGATCGTCGCGTCCGCCTTGTCGATGCCGAGGATCGGGGCCAGGGACGTCAGCCAGTCGGGGAAGGTGATGCTGCCCGCGCCCTGCGTCAGCCAGAACTCCTGGCCGGGGCCGAGCTGCACCGGTGCGACGCCCTGGATGTCCACGTCCAGGGGGAGCCACAGGACGGGCAGCGCGCCCGCGAAGTTGATCGTGCAGGCGATCGGGAGCTTGAACCGCCCGGTGTCGACGCCGACCGGGGGCAGGTCGTCCGGGGGGATCGCGTTCGCGGACGGCAGGGCGGTGACCGCCGGGGTCAGCAGGGCGGCGGCGGTCGCCAGGGCGAGCGCGGCGCGCCGGAGGGTCCGCGGTGTCTTCGGCCGCATGGTTCCTCATCCTTCGCTGGGGGGATCGTGTGCCGCAGTCTGTGTCACACAGTCGGCCGCGCCTAGCGAGACGGGTGAGTGTTCTCCAAAGAAATACGCGCGTACTTTTGCGTAAAACGTCGGCCGTCAGCCGTTGACCTGGGACTCCAGCGCGCGCCTGAGCCGCTCGGTCACCTCGTCGTGCCAGGCGTCCAGCAGCCCGACCGCCGCGCGGGCCCCGGCCACGTCGCCGGTCTCCCAGGCCGCGACGACCTGCTCCCACCACCACACGTGGACGCCCTGGTCGTGGTAGACGGCGTCCAGCACCTCCGGCACGTCCCCGAGCATCGGCCCGAGCGAGTTCAGCACCCCGAGCAGGATGCCGCCGCCGAGCGCCGACGCCCCGGCGCGCAGCACCGCCAGGACGCCCTGGTGGACCTCCGCCGCCGACGCGCTCCCGCTCGCGACGAGCCGGTCCAGCCGGTTCAGCGCGTTCCGCGCCGGGCGCGGGTCGTAGGCCCCCGGGTCCTTCTCGATCCGCGCGATCGTGGACTCGTAGAAGATCGCCAGCGTCTCCAGCAGGTCCCGCAGGATGCGCGCGGCCGTCCCGGGCAGGCGGCGGGAGAAGCGCAGCAGGTACCGCCACGTCTCGATCCCGCCCTGCGACTCGATGTCGCACACGACGACGCCGAGGCCGTGGTGGGCCTCCACGAAGCCGATCGCGCGCAGCCGGGCCAGCACCATCTGGACCGTCGTCGGGTTGATCTCGTGCTCCTCGGCGAGCCGCCGGATCGACGGGAGCCGGTCGCCCGCGCGCAGATGGCCCGCGGCGATCTGGAACGCGATGCGCTCGGTGATCTCGTCCACGAGCGTGCTGCGCGTCATGGCGGTCCGCCGCCTCCTTCGGGGAGCCGCGCCAGAACGACGACCGCTGGCGCGGGATGTCCCGCAAGTTTAGGGCCGGGGGGAGGCCCGCCGGTCAGCGCAGCGACCGCATCAGCATCGGCCACGCGCGGTGCAGTTCGCGTTCCCAGTAGGGCCAGCTGTGGGTGCCGTCCCGGTAGAGGTGCGCGGTGTACGGGATGCCGTGGGCGCGGAGGCGGCGCAGGAACGGCCGGACGGTGGAGCGGACGATCGGCTCGGCGACGTTCGCCGGGCTCCACGGCTCGTCCGGCGGGTCGAGCGGCCCGCGGCGGCCGGTCAGCCCGGCGGACAGGTGCAGCCGCGTCCCGCGCAGGCGCGGCGCGAGGTGCAGCGGGTCGCTGGCGCGCCAGTGCCGGTCCTGGACGACCGGTACGCCCCACATGTTCAGCGGGTTGACGCGTCCGGCGATCCCGGTGGCGGCGAGCAGGCCGACCGCCGTGACGGGCGTGCGGATCGAGCACGGCGCGCTCAGCGCCGCGACCGCGCGGAACTCGCCGGGCGCGAGCGCGGCGCTGAGCAGCGCGCCGTATCCGCCGCCCGATACCCCGGCGACCGCGCGCACCGGTGCCGCG
Organism: Actinomadura atramentaria DSM 43919; assembly: GCF_000381885.1. GTDB lineage: Bacteria > Actinomycetota > Actinomycetes > Streptosporangiales > Streptosporangiaceae > Spirillospora > Spirillospora atramentaria. Next base: position 710,926 of record NZ_KB907209.1, read on the forward strand.
TGGTACCAGTCGCGCATCAGCGCGAAAACCTCGCGGATGTGGAAACGCTGCCACTGCGGGCCGCGCCGCCAGTCGGTGTAGCCGCCCGCGCGGCCGCCGTCGGGCATGACGACGAGCACGTCCTCGTCCCGGCTGAGCCGGGCGACGTCGGTGCGGCGCGTCCAGGACGTGCAGTCGTCCAGGCCGCCGTGGTGCAGCGTGAGCAGCGGCCAGGTCCGGGCGGCGCGCGGCGACCAGCCGCGCGGAAGCAGGACCTGGACGCGCAGTTCCTCGCCGGGGACGGCCGAGGTCCGCACGGTCATCAGCCGCAGCCGGTCGTCCGGCCGTTCCACGTCGAGGACCCGGAGCGCCACCGGGGTCAGCCGAGCCGGCCGGCGCGGTGGGCGCCGCCGGGGTCGGTCGCGTAGTCCACGAACGTGTACGCGGTCTCGTCGGGGAGTTCGCGGGCCCAGCGGGCGAGCCGGGCGATCAGCGGGGTCATCGGGCGGCTCCTCGGGCGTCGAGGCCGCGCATGATCAGCGGCCAGGCGGTGTGCAGCTCGTGCTTCCACTCGGGCCAGGCGTGCCATCCGTCGCCGTAGATGTGGCTGGTGACGGGGATTTTCAGCGTGTGCAACCGGTCGACGAACGAACGGTTCATCCGGCCGATGAGGATTTCGCTGAGCTGCGTCAGCCGCCACTGCGCGCCCGGCGGGGTGTAGGGGCCGTTGAACCCGGTGGTTCCGCTGGAGATGTAGAGGCCCGTCCCGCGCAGTTTCGCCGCCTGGACGTACGGGTCGTGGGCGCGCCAGTTCGCGTCGTCGCGGCCGGGGACGCCGAAGATGCGGAACGCGTCAAGACCCGAGCCGAGCAGGTTGACCGTGGTCAGGAACGCCTGCATCCCCTCCATCGTGAGATGCGTGGACCCGCTGAACGACGCCGCGTACCGGTACATGCCGGGGTGCCGCGCGGCGTACGCCACCGCGCCCTGGCCGCCGGACGAGACGCCGAGCGTCGCGCGCCGGTTCCCCGCGTGGTAGCGCCGCATCAGCTTGGGCAGCTCGTCGGTGTGGAAGGTCTCCCAGCGCGGCGTGCCGCCGTGGCCGTCGTTCCACCAGTCCACGTAGCTGCCGTTGTCGCCGCCGGACGGCATGACTACCATGACGTCGTAGCGGCGGGCGAGGGCCGCGATGTCGGTCTCGCGCGTCCAGGACGTGTAGTCGTCGCGGCCGCCCTGGAACGCGTACACGACCGGCCATGTCTTCTTCGTCCCGCGCGTCCATCCGGCGGGCAGGAGCAGCCGCGCGCTGACGTCCTCGCCGACGTCGGGGGAGTACCACGTCAGGTCGAGCGTCCGCGCGTCCAGCCAGTGCTCGGCGACGCCGGCCGCGCGCGCGGTGCCCGCCGACGCGAGGGTCGCCGCCAGGCACAGGACGGCCGCCAGCGTGCTCAGGAGCTTTCTCATCCCGCCTTCTTCCTCGCCAAGATCCGGTAGGCGTTGCTGTCGGTGCGTGCGAGCGGGAGCGTCAGGACGTCCGCGACGATCGCCGCGCCCATGAGCGGTCCGGCCAGCAGGAGGGTGCCGAGCACGCGCGCGTGCTCGCGGCGGCCCGGCGGACGCGGCCACCAGGGTCTGTCCACATCCAGGCCGAGCCGGTTGACGACGGCGGCGGCGGACGCGACGAAGTCCGGCCCCTGGTCGGCCTCGCGCCGCTCGACCGCGAGGATCTCCATGCCGCGCAGCTCCAGCGCGCGCCGCAGGTTGCCGAACGGGACCATGTTGAGGTGCTGCGGCGCGAGCCACGGCACCCAGTAGCCGCGCAGGACGCGGCCGAACCGCGACTCGGGGTCGGGCATCTCGACGAGCAGGTGCCCGCCGGGCGGCAGCACCTTCACCGCCGTGTCCAGCTCGGTCTGCGGGTCGGTGGTGTGCTCCAGGTAGTGGTGCATGCTGATCACGTCGTAGCGGCCGGTCAGGCGGTCGGCGGCGGTCGGGAACTCGCACCGGTAGCCGTTGTCGATCCAGCCGCGCGCGACGGCCTCGTCCACGCCCGCGCTCATGTCGAGGCCGTCGAACCGCGCGCCGGGCAGGACGGTCCGCGCGGCGCGGCAGAAGTGCGCCTTGCCGGTGCCGACGTCCAGCCACGCCGCCGGGTCGGTGAAGCGCCGCACCATCGCGACGCGCGCCAGGTACCAGGCGGTGTTCGCGCTGAAGATCCGCTCGGCGAGGACGTCGCCGAGGCCGTCGTAGACGTCCTTGTAGTAGAAGTCCAGGCCCTCGCGCGTGAGCTGCGGGTTCTGGAAGACGTGGCCGCACGCCCGGCAGCGGTCGAGCGCGAACCGGCCGGGCTTGCCCTGGAGGACGTCGCGGACCCTGACGAGCCGCGCGACGCGTTCCGAGCCGCACCACGGGCAGTCGGCGCGGCGCGGGCCGACGAACCGCTCGACGCCCTGGTCGATCTGCTCCCGGTACCAGCCGCGCGCGGCCTCGCGGCGGGCGATGAGGCGCTGCTCCCAGGGCGTTCGGGGCGCGCGGAGCGTTTGCAAGCTGGACCACGGGGTGTGGACGACCCGGGTCGCGCAGACGCGGAGCAGGTCGCGCGGGACGACGGCGGTGCGCGTGAAGACGACGGCGGGCAGCGCGCAGTACAGAGCAGCCAGCGCCAGCCCGTACGGCCAGGCCAGCGCGACGCCCGCGAGCATCAGCAGGTAGCCCGCCGTTGAGGCGAGCAACGTCTGCGGGAGCGCCAGCGTCTGCGGGATGACCAGCGCGAGCGAGCGCAGCCGCGACCGGCGGAACTCGGGGCGGCCCGGCGCCTCGATGTCCGCGACGACCAGGTCGGCGGCGCCCGTGTAGAGGCGCAGCCGGGCGGTGGCCTCGCCCAGTTCGTCCGGGTCGAGTTCGGCGGCGTCGACGCCCGCGCGCGCCAGGGCCTCGCGCTCGACCAGCAGGGCGTGGCACGCGCCGCGCCCCATGCCGAGCGTGTCGGCGCGGTACCGGCGGACGTCCAGGTGGCGGAGCAGGTCCAGCGCCTCGTCCACCGGGAGGTTCGCGGGGACGAGGTCCAGCATCCCCAGGCCGTGGTCGCGGGCGTACGCCTCGGCCGCGCGGCGCACGGCCGGGGGCACGGTCACGCCGCGCGCGGCGAGCAGCGCGTAGCCGGGCGCGCCGGGGCCGTCCGCGGGCAGCCGGTCGAGCGCGGTGAGCCGCCGCCGCAGCCGGACGGCGTTCGCGGCCATGCAGGCGGCGACCAGGCACAGAAACGCCAGGACCATGCCGTGCGCCTTTCGTCCGGACCGGCCGCGCCGGTGGCGGGAGGAAACTGCGCCACAGTGTGTGCCACACAGTGTGCCGTTGTTATGGCTCCGACTGCGCAATCCAGGACCGCTCTTCCGCCGCGCGCTGAGCAACCCGTTAGATGGACGCGCCAGGACCCGCCGAGCGAGGGGGACGGAAGATGAGGTTCGTGCGCTACGCCGACGGCGCGTCGGCGCAGGTCGCGGTCGTCGACGGCGACGCCGTCCGCGACATCGCCGGGGCCGCCGACCTGCTGCCGCTGGTCCAGGCGGGCCCCGACGCCCTGCGCGAGGCGGGCGAGACCGCGCTGCGCGGCGGCCCCGCCCGCGCCCTCGCCGAAATCACGCCGCTGTCGCCGCTGGCCGCGCCGCCGACCGTCCGCGACTTCTACGCGTTCGAGCAGCACGTCCGCGCCGGGCGCGCCTCGCGCGGCGGGAAGATCGACGCCGACTGGTACGAGCTGCCGGTCTTCTACTTCTCCAACCCGTACGCGGTCACCGGCTGCGGGGACGTCCGCATGACGCCCGGCACCGAGCGGTTCGACTTCGAGCTGGAGGTCGCCGCCGTCGTCGGTCGCGGCGGCGGCGACCTGACGCCGCGCGACGCCGAGGATCTGATCATCGGCTACTGCGTCCTCAACGACTGGAGCGGCCGCGACGTCCAGCGGCGCGAGATGCGGCAGGCGATGGGCCCGGTCAAGGGCAAGGACACCGCGACCGGCCTCGGCCCCTACCTCGTCACGCCCGACGAGATCGCGGACTTCCGCGAGGGGAGCGGGCACCGGCTGGCGATGACGTGCTCGGTGAACGGCCGCCCGTACTCGCGGGCGCTCTGGTCGGACGTGTACTGGTCGTTCGGCGAGATGATCGCCTACGCGTCGCGCGGCACGGAGGTCCGGCCCGGCGACGTCATCGGCTCGGGCACCTGCGGGACGGGCTGCATCCTGGAGCTGTCCCAGACGCACGGCTCGGACGCCTACCCCTGGCTCAGGCCGGGCGACGAGGTGGTCGCCGCCGTCGAGGGACTGGGCGAACTGCGCAACACGGTCGTCCCGGCCGTCCCGGTGGTGCCGCTGCGCTGATGGCCGATCGTGGCCGGACAGCGCCCGAAACCCCCGGTTGATGCGGTTTTCCCCGTTACGCTGCCGCGCAGCGCGAGGCCGCAGGGGCTTGTAAGGGGGACGCCGTGCTCGACCCGTGGAACCACCAGGGGAAGTTCGCCGAGGACTACGTCCGCGTCCTCGCGTCCGCCGCCGGGCTCCTGATCTACAAGGACGACCTCGACTACGACGGCATCGACCTCGGGTTCCGCTACCCGGGCCGCAGCGGACTCGCCGCGTCGCCCGCCGTCGAGGCGCAGATCAAGTCGTGCTCGAACCCGCAGTACGCGGGCGGGGAACTGCTGTACGACGGGCTCACCGAGGTGCAGTACAACAAGCTCGCGGACGGGCCGTTCACCGTGCCGCGCTACCTGTTCGTCATCGTCGTCCCGCAGGACAACGACGCGTACGCCAGCTTCGAGACGCGCGGGATGCTGCTGGGCCAGCTCGGGTTCTTCCACGGCTTCGACGGCGAGAAGCCCGTCGCCCGGCCCGACGCCCGGCGCCGGCACCGGGTGGGCGTGCCGCTGGCGAACGTCCTGACGACGCGGTCCCTGCTCGACCTGGTGCGCGCGCCCGAGCGCTCCGATCCGGCGGCATGACCGGCGTCCTGTCGGTCGCCGACATCAGCGGCTACCTCGCCGCGTCCGGGTGGGTCCGCCGGCCCGGGACGTGGCGGGGCGCGTCGGTGTGGGTCCACGGCGACGAGCACGAGATCCTCGTGCCCGCGCGCGACGGGATGGGCGACGGCCCGCGCCGCGTCCGCGAGATCGTCGCCGCGCTCGCCGCCGTCGAGGGCCGGTCGCGCGCGGCCGTCGCCGCCGACGTCGCCGCGCCCGCCGACGACGTCCAGTGGTACCGGGCGGCGGGCGGCACCGGCGGCCTCACCGCCGCGCTCACCGCGCTGGAGAGTGCGAAGGACGTCCTCGGCGCGGCGGCCCGCGCCGTCGTCACCGGGCCGCGCGCCGTGTTCGAGGGGCCGCCGCCCCGGCCCGTCCGCGACCTGCTCGACACCGTCGGCGTCGCCCCGTTCGAGCCCGGCGGCGACCGCGTCGCCCTGCGGCTGCCGCTCGGCGACGGCCCGGACCCGCTCGGCCGCCGCGCGCTCGTCCTGCTGCGCGGCGCGGCGCTGCGGCTCAGCGCCGCCGCCGACGCGGGCGACCTCGCGGGCTTCGACGCGAGCGTCGGGTCCGGCGCGTCCGCCAACCTGTGCCGCGCGCTCGCGCGGTTCGCCGGGCCGGACGGGACCGGCCCGTTCGAGGTCGGCTTCCGCTGGGCGCGGGCGCTCCCGCGCGACACGCCGCAGGAGTCCGTCGCGTTCGGGCCCGGCGCGGGGCGGCTCCTCGGCCGGGCCGGGTTCCGGCTGCGCAGGCTCCGGTTCGCGGGCGAGGCGAGCGTCACCGGCCTGGTCGACGCGCTCCGCGACGACGGCGGCGGCCGGTTCCGCGTCCACGTGCGCGGCACCGTGACGCCCGACGTCGCGCGCGCCCTGTGGGTCCGGCTCCCCGACGCCGCGACCTACGACCGGGCCATCGCCGCGCACCGCGAGCAGCGCGCCGTCACCGCGTCCGGCGGGCTGACCGTCGAGCACGGCCACACCGAACTGGTCACCGGGCCGGGCGAATTCCGCGTCCGGGCCGACCCCTAGGAGGACTCCGCATGGCACACACCGAGTTCGGGACGCCGGAGCGCGCGCTGCTCGTCGCGCTCATGGCGCTGGGCGGGTCGGCGTCGAACCCGGAGCTGCGGGACGCGTTCGGCGCGGCGCTGGACGGCGCGGCCCGCCGCCGGATGAACGGCCTCGGGCTGGTCGCGAGCGAGAAGCGCGGCCGCGCGTACCACCACGAACTCACCGAGGACGGCTGGGCGTGGTGCGTCGCCGAGCTGTCGGCCGCCGCGCCGCCGCGCGCGGGATCGCTCGGCCGCGCGCTGTACCTGCTGCTGCCCGCGCTGCGCGACGCGCTGCGGCGGTCCGGGACGAGCCTGGGCGAGTTCCTGGTGCGCGCCGAGCCGGAGCCCGTCGACCTGGAGGCGGGCATCCGCGACGCCTACCGGCGGCTCGCGCGCCGCCCGCAGGACTGGGTGCTGCTCACGGCCGTCCGCCCGCTGCTCGGCGACGCGCCCCGCGCCGAGGTGGACGACGTCCTGCGCCGGATGGAGCGGCTCCCCGACGTCAACCTCGCGCCCGAGGCCAACCAGCGGACGCTCACCGCCGCCGACCGGGCCGCGGCCGTCCGCGTCGGCGGGACCGACAAGCACCTGCTGTCGATCGAGGCGCGGTGAACGACGCCGAGCGGCGGGCGCTGCGCGCCATCGCGGCCGGACTGGACTGGGCGGCGACCGCCGAGCACGCGTGGGCGACGCCCGCCTTCCACGTGGACGGGCTCCACCGCCGGGCCGAACTGCTCATCACGGACGGGATCGAGGACGCCGCCGCGTCCCACGCCGCCAGCCCGCTCGGCGTCGTGCTCGAAGGCGAGGGCGGCGCGGGCAAGACGCACCTGCTCGGCTGGGTCCGCCGCCGCGTCGGGGCGGCGGGCGGCTACTTCTTCCTGGTGGACTTCAGCGTCGGCGGGGAGTTCTGGGAGCTGACGGCGCGCGCGATGGTCGAGGACCTGGGGCGGCCCGACCCGGGGTCGGGCGGGGACGCGCCGGACCAGGTCGTCGTCCTGCTGCGCCGCCTCGCCTCGCTCGCGGGCGTCACCGAGGCGACCGCCGCCGCGCTCACCGGCGCGGCCCCCTGCACGCGCGCGGACCTGGACGCGCTCGTCCACGGCCTGCTCGCCCGCGACCGGCGGCTGATCATCCGGTGCGCGGACACGCTGCGCGCGCTCGCGCTCTTCGCCGCCCCGGATCTGGCCGCCGCGGACGTCGGATACGCGCACCTGACCTCGACGGACGAGGCGCAGCCCGGCGAGCGGCAGGCGTGGGGGATGAGCCGCCGCGTGCGCAGCCCGCAGGAGGTCGTGGTCGAGCTGTCGTCGATCCTCGCGCTGACCGGGCCGAGCGTGATCGCCGTCGACCAGATCGACGCGCTGCTGGAGCACACCGCGAAGTCGGCGGGCGCGGTCGGCGACGACGACGCGCCCCGCGACGACACCACGCTGGAGAAGATCGCCGGGGGGCTGATGGCGCTCCGGCAGACGACTCGGCGGACGCTGTGCGTCCTGGCGTGCCTGACGTCGTCGTGGACACACGTGCGCAACCAGGCCGTGGCCACGGCTTCGGACCGGTTCCGCTCGTCGCTCGTCCTGCAGATGGTCGGCGATCCGGAGACGGCGCGCGTGCTGATCGAGCGGCGGATCGCGGCCGCGCTCGCCGGGACGGGGTTCACGCCGCCCGATCCGGCCTGGCCCGTCGCGCCCGGCGCGTTCGAGACCGCGCCGGGGAGCACGCCGCGCGCGCTGCTGAAACGCCTCGCCGCGCATGTCGAGGCGTGCCGCCGCGAGGACGCCGTGCGGCTCCTGGAGAGCTTCACCGACGACCTGCCGCCCGTGCTCGCGCCCGCCGCGCCGTCTGCCGCCATGCCCGCCGCGCCGCCTGCTGTCACGCCCGCCGCGCCGCCTGATGCCGCGCCTGCCGCTGCACCGCCTGCTGTCGCGCCTGCCGCGCCGCCGGAGCTGGACGCGCTCGACGCGCGGTTCGCCGAGCTGCTCGCCGCCGCCGACCCGTCCGGCGCGCTCGACCCGGCCGCCGAGGACGCCGTCGTGCCCCGGCTGCTCGCCGCGGGCCTCACCGCGTGGAAGGCCGAGGCGGGCCCGGCGGGCCGCGCCTTCTCCGTCGACCCGCCGCCCGGCCACCGGCCCGCCCTGCACGCCCGGCTCCGGCAGGTCCTCGACGAGCGGACCGACGCGCAGCGGCACTGGGCGTTCCGCGCGATCGGCGCGCCGCACCACCGGGCGGTGCTCAAACGCCTGGACGACGCGTTCACCGCCGCGGGCATCGGCCCCGACGTCCCCGACCGCACGCTCGTCGTGCTCCGCAACGCCCGCTGGTCCGCGGGCGAGCGGACGCGCGACCGCACCGAGTTCCTGGCCGACAGCGGCGGCTGCGCGCTGCCGCTCACCGAAACCGACCTGCGCACCTTCGCCGCGCTCGCGACCCTGCTCGCCGAACGCGCCCCCGACCTGGACGACTGGCTCCGCGCCCGCCGCCCCGCGAGCCGCACCGGGCTGCTGGCGACCGTCCTCGCGGACGCCCTCCCCGCTACCGCGCCACCGCCGCCCCACACGATCCCGCCGCTCCTCACCTCACCGCCCCACCCCGCGACACGCCCCGCCGAATCGCCGCCCGCCCCACGACCGCCCGCCGAACCGACACCGCCGCCCGCCGCAGCGCCGGACGAGCCAACGCCGCCGCCCGCTGCCGCATCGCCGCCGCCCGCGCTACCGCCCAGCGCGGCAACCCCGCCCGCCGCGCCGCCACCCGCTGCGCCGCCGCCGGGCGAGACCGCGCCGTCGGCCGCGCCGCCGCTGGCCGCGCCGCCGCCCGCCGCGGCGCCGCCTGCTGCCGCACCGCCGTCGGCCATGCCGTCGCCCAATGCGGCCATCCCGCCCGCCGCGCCGCTGACCGCGCCGCCGCCCGTTGCGACGCCACGGCTCGGCGCAGCGCCTCTGCCGGACGCGGCGCCGACCGCTGGGACGTCGCCGCCCGCCACCGCGCCGCCCGCCGCGCAGACGCCTGCCGCAGCGCCGTCCGGCGCGGCGCCGAGGCTCGCGCTGGAGAACCCGCCCGAGGCCGCGCGGGTGCGGGTCGGGGAGCGGGCGCGCGGGGACGGGGACGTCGAGCTCGACCTGGCCGTCCTGACCCGACACACGGCGATCTTCGCCGGGTCCGGCTCGGGCAAGACCGTCCTGCTGCGCCGCCTGGTGGAGGAGTGCGCGCTGCGGGGCGTGTCCGCGATCGTGCTGGACCCCAACAACGACCTCGCCCGCCTCGGCGACCCGTGGCCGGAGCCGCCGCCGGGCTGGCTGCCCGGCGACGCCGACCGCGCCCGCGCCTACCTGGACGGGACCGACGTCGTCGTGTGGACGCCGGGCCGCGCGTCGGGCCGTCCGCTGAGCTTCCAGCCGCTGCCCGACCTCGCGGCCGTCCGCGACGACCCCGACGAGCTGCGCTCCGGGATCGACGTCGCCGTCGAGGCCCTGGCCCCGCACGCCGCCCTCACCGGACGCAAGGCGCAACTCGGCCACGCCGTCCTCCGCGAGGCCCTGCAGTACTTCGCGCGCCGCGGCGGCGGCGACCTCACCGCGTTCCTCGGCCTGCTCGCGGAGTTCCCGTTCGAGGCGAGCCGGATCGCCAGGGCCGTCCCGCTCGCGGCGGAGATGGCCGAGGCGCTGACGGCGGCGACCGTCAACGACCCGCTGTTCGCGGGCGGCGGCGAACCGGTCGACCCGGGGACGCTGCTGACCCCGCCGCCGGGCAAGCGCGCCCGCGTCTCGGTGATCAGCCTCGTCGGCCTCGGCGACGAGCGCCGGGAGGGCTTCGCCGGCCGCCTCCAGATGGCCCTGTTCTCCTGGGTGAAGCGCAACCCGGCCCGCGACCGCCCGCTCGGCGGCCTGTACGTGATGGACGAGGCCCACACGCTCGTCGGCCAGCGCTCCACGGCGCTGGACAGCGCGCTGGTCCTGTCCTCGCAGGCCCGCAAGTACGGCCTCGGCCTGGTCTTCGCGACGCAGGCGCCCAAAGGCCTGCACAACAAGATCTCCGGCAGCGCGACGACGCAGTTCTTCGGCCAGCTCAACAGCCCCGCCCAGCAGGCGGCGGCCCGCGAGCTGGCCCGCGCCAAGGGCGGGAACGCCGAGAACATCGGCGGTCTCGGCCGCGGCCGGTTCTACGTCGCCAGCGAGGGCCTGCCGTTCGTCCTGACGAAGACCCCGCTGTGCCTCACCCACCACCCGTCCGGCCCGCTGACCGAGGACGAGATCCTGGACCGCGCCCGCCGGACCTGACCGGCTACGCCGGATCGCCGTACCGCAGCACCGCGCCCACCCCCAGCTCCGCGTTCGGCCCGTCGCCCGGCAGCACCACCAGCTCCCCGTCCGTCGCCGCGACCGCGCGGACCAGCGCCGCGTCGGCCCGGTCCTCCACCGGCTCCCGCACGCCGAGCCGCCGCAGCTCGTCCGGCGACGCCGCGACCTGCCCCGGCTCCGGCCCGACCCACAGCCGCGCGGGGGAGTCGGGGTCGTCCAGCAGCAGGCTCGCCACCTGCCCCCGCCGGACGGCCTCGACGGTCGCGGGCAGCCCCGCCACCGCCCGCTCGCCGCGCGCCAGCTCCCGCTCGAACCGCTCCGCCACCGCCCAGACGCGCTCGGCGGCCTTCAGCTCCAGGACGCGCTCGACGTCCTCGGCCAGCCCCGGCCCCGCCCCCCGGTCCGACTCGACGGTCCGCGCCAGCAGCCCGTCCGACACCTCCTCCAGCACCGCCGCGCGCGCCCGCACGTCCCCCGCGACGACCACCGCCTCCGCCCGGCACCGCCGCGCCGCCCGGTCCAGCGCCCGCCCGACGCGCTTGGCGTTGCCCTTCCACACCGTCTCCGCCGACCGCTGCGCGCGCGCCTCGTCGCGGTCCCGCCCGGACGCGCCGCGCGGCTCGGCGTCCCCCTCGACCGCCACGCGCCGCCGCGCCCCGTCCGCCGCGACGCAGTCGATCGCGCCCCCGCGCCGGTCCACCACCGCCACCAGGTACGGCACCCGCTCCCCGCGCGCCGCCAGATACGGCAGGACGTGCGGCAGCGCCGCCACCCGCGCCGCCGGGACGGGCGCGTCCGGCAGCGCCTCCACCCGCGCCGACCCGTCCCGCGCCGCGAACACCGCCAGCCCACCGGTCCGCCGCTCCGCCAGCGCCGCCGCCACCGCGTCCTCCGCCGCCGCCAGCGCCCCCGCCGGCGCGTCCCGCGCGCACAGCTCCGCGCGCAGCGCCCGCCACCGCAGCTCGGCGGCCTTCGCCGCGTCCTCCGACGGGCGCAGCAGCTCGGCGTACACCGAGACGAACGGGCCGGGCCGGGAGTACAGGGGCTTCAGCGAAGACAGATCCATGCGGCCCGCACTACCCGTCCCGCGCGCGCCAAACGTCCCCCGCCGACTCCGGCATGATGATCCCCTTGCCTCCGCCCGTTCCGGCCTTTCCGAACGAGGGCGGAACAAGGGGGACAATGGTGGTCGGAGGTCATGTGCGCATCGGAATCCTGGGAACGCTCGACGTCCGCGACGGGATCGGCCGCGCCGTCCCCGTCCGCGGCACGCGGCTGCGCGCCCTGCTCATCCGCCTCGCCCTCGACCCCGGCCGGCCCGTCTCCGCCGACCGCCTGCTGGACGACCTGTGGGACGGCGACCCGCCCGCCGGCGGCGGCAACGCGCTGCAGGCCGTCGTGTCCCGGCTCCGCGCCGCCGCGGGCCGCGACCTCGTCGAGCACGGCCCCGCCGGGTACCGCCTCGCCGTCGACCCCGCCGCCGTGGACGCCGTCGTGTTCGACCGCGCCGTCGCCGCCGCCCGCGCCGACCCCGACCCGCGCCGCCGCGTCGCCGCGCTCGGCGCGGCCCTGGACCTGTGGCGCGGCCCCGCCCTCGCCGACGTCGCCGACGCCGACTTCGCCGCCGCGCCCGTCGCCCGGCTGGCCGAGACCCGGCTCACCGCCGTCGAGGACCGCGCCGACGCCGCCCTCACCCTCGGCGAGGGCGCGGGCCTGGTCGCGGAACTCGAACCGCTCGTCGCCGCGAACCCGCTGCGCGAGCGGCTGCGCGGGCTGCTGATGCGCGCGCTCGCCGCCGCCGGACGGCCCGCCGACGCGCTGCGCGTCTTCGAGGACGGCCGCGAACTCCTCGCGGACCGGCTCGGCGCGGACCCGTCCCCCGAACTCGCCGCCGTCCACCTCGCCCTGCTGCGCCGCGAGTCCGCCCCCGCCCGCGAGGACGAGCCCGAACCCGGGCGCCGCACCAACCTGCCCGCCCGGTTCACCACGTTCGTCGGCCGCGAGGCCGAGACCGAGCGCGTCCGCAAGCTCGTCCGCGACAGCCGCCTGGTGACGCTCACCGGCCCCGGCGGCGCGGGCAAGACCCGGCTGTCCGCCGAGGCCGCCGCCGGGCTGCTGGACGACGCGCGCGACGGCGTCTGGTTCGTCCCGCTCGCGTCCGTCAGCGACGGCCGCGACATCCCCGCCGCCGTCCTCACCGCCCTCGGCGTCCACGAGGTCGTCCTGCGCCCCGAGAACCGGCCGACGCGCCCCGCCCTGGACCGGCTCGCCGAATACCTCGCCGGGCAGGACGCCGTCCTGGTCCTGGACAACTGCGAGCACCTCATCGACGCCGTCGCCGCCGTCGTGGACCGGCTGCTGGGGGCCGCGCCGCGCGTCCGCGTCCTGGCCACCAGCCGCGAACCGCTCGGCATCACCGGCGAGGCGCTGTGCCCCGTCCCGTCGCTGCCGCTCCCGCCCGCCGCCGCAACCCCCGCCGACGCGCTCGCCTACGCCTCCGTCCGGCTGTTCGCCGACCGCGCCGCCGCCGTCCGCCCCGGCTTCGAGGTCGACGCCGCCACCGCCCCCGACGTCGTGCGGATCTGCCGCGCCCTCGACGGCATCCCGCTCGCCATCGAGCTCGCCGCCGCCCGGCTCCGCTCCCTCACCTCCGCCCAGGTCGCCGAACGCCTGGACGACCGCTTCCGCCTCCTCACCGCCGGGAGCCGCACCGCGCTGCCCCGGCACCGCACGCTGCGCGCCGTCGTCGACTGGTCCTGGGACCTGCTGGACGACCAGGAGCGCACCGTCCTGCGCCGCCTCGCCGTCTTCGCGGGCGGCGCGACGCCCGACGCCGCCGCCGGGATCTGCGGCGGCGCGGACGCGCGCGTCGCGGACGTCGTGGACGTCGTCGCCGCCCTGGTCGAGAAGTCCCTCGTCATGGCCGAGGGCGACGCCGAGGTCCGCTACCGCCTGCTGGAGACCGTCCGCGTCTACGCCGCCGAACGCCTCGCCGAGTCCGGCGAGGAACGCGCCGTCCGCGACCGGCACGCCGCCTGGTACGCCGACTTCGCCGAGCGCGCCGAACCCGAGCTGCGCCGCGCCGACCAGCTCGCCTGGGCCGACCGGCTCGGCGCCGAGCGCGACAACTGCGCCGCCGCGATGCGGCACGCCGTGGAGATCCGCGACGTCCCGCTCGCCGTCCGGCTCGTCGGCTCCCTCGCCTGGTTCTGGTTCATGCGCGACCTGGAGCGCGAGGCGGGCGGCTGGGCGCTGGAGGTCGAGGCCATCGCGGGCGACACCGCGCCGCCCGGCCTGGCCGAACCGTTCGCGATCATGAAGTTCAGCGCGCGGCTCGTCAGCGAGATGGTGGCGGAGACCGGCCCCACGGCGTCCAGCCTGCGGACCGCGATCGACCAGGCGCTGCGCGCGATCCCGCCGAACCCGAAGCATCCCGCGCTGGTGCTCGTCCGCCCCCTGTCGTGCCTGTTCACCGCCGACTACGACCTGTGCGCGCGGCGACTGGACGAGATCGAGGACACCGCCGACCCGTGGATCGGCGGCGCGGTCCACCTCGCCCGCGCGTTCCTCGCCCTCAACGACGGCCGCGTCGAGGAGGCCGAGCGGCGCGTCGCGGCCGGGTACGCCGCGTTCGAGGCGCTCGGGGACCGGTTCGGCATGATCGTCGGGCAGATCGGGCTGATGCGCGGCGCGGTCGTGCGCGGCGACCTGGCCGCCGCCATCGGGCACGGCGAGCGCGCCCACGACTACGCCGTCCAGGGCGTCAGCCCCGAGCAGGGCGCGGCCGTGCTGGTGGAGCTGGGCACGCTGCGCGCCCGCGCGGGCGACGAGGCCGCCGGCCGCCGCGACATCGACACCGGCATCGCCCGGCTCGAACGCGTCGGGGAGTTCGCCGACGCCGCCGGGGGCCACGTCGCCCTGGCCGACCTCGCCCGCCGCGCCGGGGACCTCCAGCGCGCCCGCGACGAACTGCGGATCGCCTACGAGCACGTCGAACACGGGCTGAACCGGCCCGACTTCGGCTCCATCTCCGCGACGGTGCTGAGCAGGCTCGGCGCCCTGGCCGACCTCGACGGCGACCCGGCCGCCGCCGCGGCCTGGCACCGCCGCGCCTTCGGCCGCCTCGACGAGGACACGATGATCAGCAACCAGACCGTCGCGGTCCTGGTCAGCGGCCTCGCCCTGCACGCCGCGACCGGCGGCGACCACGAGCGCGCCGCCGAACTCCTCGGCGCGGCCCACACCCTCAACGGCTACGAGGACCGCCACAACGACGACGCCGCCCTCGCCGCGGCCGCCGCCCGCGCCGCCCTCGGCGACGACGCCTTCGCGGCCGCCCGCGAGCGGGGCCGCGCGCTGCCCCGCGAGACCGTCCGCGCCCTCCGCCCCTGACGCGCCGACGCCCGGCCGCCCCAGAGGGACGAGCCGGGCGTCGGCGACGCGCCTGCGCTCACGCGCGGCGCCCGTACATCCGCATCGCCAGGGGGAACGTCACCAGCATGATCCCCGCCGCCCACGCCAGCGTGTACCAGACGTGGTTCCCGACCGGCCCGCCGAGCATCAGCGCCCGCAGCGACTCCGTCAGGTGCGACACCGGGTTCGCCTTCGCCCACGCCTGCAGCCAGCCCGGCATCGTGGACGTGTCCGCCACCATGATGCTGCTGCCGAACGTCAGCGGCATGACCCACAGGAACGCCAGCCCCTGCACCGTCTCCGGCGACGGGGCCACCAGCCCGATCAGCACCGAGATCCAGCTCACCGCCAGGTAGAACACGTACGCCAGCGCGAACCCGGCGAGCACCGACAGCGGATCGGTGTGGAACCGGAAGCCGAGCAGCGACCCGAACGCCGTCAGGATCACCATCGACGTCGCGAACCGGACCGTGTCGCCCAGGATCGTCCCCACCAGCGGCGCGGACCGCGCGATCGGCAGGCTCCGGAACCGGTCGAACACCCCCTTGTGGATGTCCTCGTTCAACGCGGTCCCGAGACCCATCGTCGCGAACATCGCCATCTGCGCCACCAGGCCCGGCAGCAGCATCTGCAGGTAGGCGTGCGTGCTGCCCTGCACCGCGCCGCCGAACACATAGAGGAACAGCACCAGGAACACGATCGGCATCAGCGTGCTGTCGATCAGCTTCTCGGGCGAGTGCTTCAACTGCGAGATGTTGCGCCACGCGAGTGTCAGGCCGTGCCGCAGCGTGCGGCGCAGGCTGATCCGCCGGGGCGGCGCGAGAACGGCCGTGGTCATGCCAGGCTCCCTTCCGTGATCTTCTCTTCGGCCCGCGCGCTCTGCTCGGCGCTGTGACCCGTGAGGGTGAGGAACACCTCGTCGAGGCTCGGCATCCGCAGCGCCAGCTCCGTCACCCCGAGGCTCGCGCCGTCCAGCGCGCGGATCAGCGACGCCAGCACGCCCGAGTCCGCGACCGGCGCCGACACCAGGCCCGTCTCCGCGACGACGTCCGGCACCTCACCGGTGAGCTGCGCGACGATCGCCGTGAGCTGCTCCGTCCGGTGCGCCTCCTTCGCGCGGACGACCAGCGTCTGCCGGCCCGCGCCCGCCTTCAGCTCGTCCGCCGTGCCCGCCGCGATGACCTTGCCGTGGTCGAACACCACGATCCGGTCGGCGAGCGCGTCCGCCTCCTCCAGGTACTGGGTCGTCAGCAGCACCGACGCGCCCTCGGCGACGACCGCGCGGACCGTGTCCCACACCTCGTTGCGCGCCCGCGGGTCCAGGCCCGTCGTCGGCTCGTCCAGGAACACGACCTCCGGCCGGTTCACCAGGCTCGCGGCCAGGTCCAGCCGCCGCCGCATCCCGCCCGAGTACGTCTTCACCGCGCGGCCCGCCGCGTCCGTCAGCCGGAACCGCGCCAGCAGCTCCCGCGCCCGGGACCGCGCCTCGGCGCGCGGGAAGTCCAGCAGCCGACCGATCATCACCAGGTTCTCGGTGCCGGTCAGCTCCTCGTCCAGCGACGCGTACTGCCCGGTCAGCCCGATCTTCGCGCGCACCTGGACGGCGTCGCGCACCACGTCGAAACCGCAGATCTCCGCGCGGCCCGCGTCCGGCTTGATCAGCGTCGCCAGCGTGCGGACGGCCGTCGTCTTCCCCGCCCCGTTGGGGCCCAGCACCCCGAGCACCGAGCCCCGCGGGACCGAGAGGTCGACCCCGTCGAGAGCGCGGGTCGCCCCGTACCTCTTCTGCAGGCCCTCGGCCCGAATCACTTCCGTCATGGGACACACCGTGGTCCATGCCGCTGATATCGCGCCGTCACGCGCTGACAGGGCGCTGACACGCCGCTGGCGTGGCCGTATCAGCGGTGTATCAGCCCAGGTCAGACGCCCATCGGACGCGTTGGAAGGACGAGCGGTTCGCCCTCGACTCCGTCCGGCCACAGCCACAGCGCCGCGCCCGCGCCGCCGTCGCGCAGATGGCGGACGGCCGGGTCGCGGCGGGGCCGGAACGTGGACCGGGCCAGCCGCGCGACGGCCTCGTCGCCGGGAACCCACGCGGCTTCGAGCACCAGGCCGTCCGGATCGTCGGGGTCCAACGCGTGGTCCGTCGCCGCCAGACCCTGCGGGACGATCTCCGTCTCGAACGCGAACACCGTCCACATCCCCGGCCACGCGGGTTCCTCGACGGAGAACTGGCACACGTAGGCGAGGCCGACCGGCCTGCACACCGCGAGCCCGGTCTCCTCCTGCACCTCGCGGACCACCGCGTCGTGGACCAGCTCGCCCGGCTCGACCAGACCGCCGGGCAGCACCCACGCCTCGTCCGGCGGCAGCATCCGCTCCCGCACCATGAGGACGTCCGCGCCCCGCCGCACGACCGCGCAGACGATCTGCCCGCTGCGCCCACCCCGTACCGCGCTCATATGACCGCTCTCCCTCGCGTCGCCGGACCCGGAGACGAGTCTGTCCACACCGGCCGACACCCCGCACGCCGTTGCCGGACCGGGCAGTGCCCGCAACCGGCCGGGAAGCCCGCGACCTGCGCGTTCCCGAACCCGCCGCCGCACACCCGCGAACCCCCGCCGACCCCGATTTGACGGACCTCGGGACCGTACCTAATGTTCTTCCTGCCCCGAGGGGATGCGGGACGCCGGAAGGCGGACGGCCCCGGGGAACACCCGAGCGGAAAACGGTTCGAAGCTCGCTTCGCGCCGGGGTACGCTTGAGTGGACAGCCCAGCACGGGATGCGGAACGCCGGTTGGCGGTCGGCCCGAGGGACTCTACTTCGATCATGGTTCGTGAGCGTGGCTTGCGTGCGGTCGGGTGGGTGGGCTGGCTTCTCGGTCAAGGCGATGCGGCGGAAAATTCCTTCCGGTGGATCGGTTTGACAGGGGGTAAGTCCCGGGTAAGCTTGAAGGGTTGCCCCGGAGCGAGGATCGCGGAAGCGGTCGGAGCGCGGTGGGTGTCCGTTTCTTGAGAACTCAACAGCGTGTTAAAAGCCAGTGCCTTTATCGGCCGGGTGACCTTTCGGTTTGCTCGGCCGCCCCGTGGTCACTGTCGTCTGACGATGGTGGCGGGGATTTCTTTGAGGCAGTCGTCGGCTTCTTTTGATGGAGTCGGCGCATTGCTGGGATTTCGATCCTTTTAAGGTTTGGCGTGCTGGGGGTTCGCCCCTCTGGTGCGTCGTTGGGCCTTGATGGAGAGTTTGATCCTGGCTCAGGACGAACGCTGGCGGCGTGCTTAACACATGCAAGTCGAGCGGAAAGG
>NZ_KB907210.1:0-320093 GCF_000381885.1 Actinomadura atramentaria DSM 43919
CGAAGGGGCCTTTCCGCTCGACTTGCATGTGTTAAGCACGCCGCCAGCGTTCGTCCTGAGCCAGGATCAAACTCTCCATCAAGGCCCAACGACGCACCAGAGGGGCGAACCCCCAGCACGCCAAACCTTAAAAGGATCGAAATCCCAGCAATGCGAACCCGCAAACGGGTCCGCTTGCCTCAAAGAAATCCCCGCCGATCCCACCAAGGGGACCGGCTACGGGGCGGCCGAGCAAACCGAAAGGTCACCCGGCCGATAAAGGCACTGGCTTTTAACACGCTGTTGAGTTCTCAAGAAACGGACACCCACCGCGCTCCAGCCACTCGCGTGGCTCTCGCTCCGGGGCAACCCTTCAAGCTTACCCAGGACTTACCCCCTGTCAAACCGACCCACCGGAAGAAATTTTCCGCCGCATCGCCTTGACCGAGAAGCCAGCCCACCCACCCGACCGCACGCAAGCCGAACTCGCGAACCATGATCGAAGTGGAGTCCCTCGGGCCGACCGCCGACCGGCGTTCCGCATCCCGTGCTGGGCTGTGTCCATAACTTTAACACCGTCCGCGCGGTGCTTCGGACGCCCGGCCGGTGGGGCCGGGGCGTTCGGCGGCGGACGGCTTCCGCTGTGACGTCAGGGGTAACGCCGCTGTGCAGGGCGTTTGTTCCGGTGACTGGACACCGGGTGCGTCAGCTCACATTGCGGTACGGTTCGCACAGTCGTGTCGCACGAGGCAGAAGAGCGTCGTTTCGCCTGGTGGGACACCCGGTCGCCGGTCGCGCTCCCCCGAGGCGCGGCGGGCTCGGGTCAGGGAGGAACGCCGTGCGCGCACCCGTGCTCCGCGGTTCGACGGAACGCCTGGTCATCGCCGGGACGATGGGGCCGACGATCCACCGCGTCCCCGCCTGGCGCCTCACCGCCGCGGACGGCCGCGTCGAGGTCCACGCCGACCCGGCCAGGTTCCGCGCGATGGACGACCCGTCCGGCCGGGGCCTGCATCTGAGCTGCGGCACCGTCCTGGTGAACCTGCGGCTGGCCGCCGCGCAGCTCGGTCGCGAGGCCGTGATCCGCCAGCGTCCGGACGCCGACCGGCCGACGCTGCTCGCGTCGGCGCGGCTCACGCGCCGGCGCCGCGTCACCCGGGAGGAGCGGCTGCTGTACGCGGCGACGATGCGTCCGGCCCCGGCGCGCGGCGCGGTCGCGGGCCGGGACGCCGCGCCGGACGCCCGGCTCGTCGGGGAGCTCGCGGAGTTCGCGCGGCTGGAGGGGACGACGATGCACGTCCTGCCGGGCGGCGGCCGGCGGGCCGTGCTGACGACCGAGGGCGACTCCCCCGGCGCGTGGATGCGCGCGGGGCGGGCGCTGCAGTCGGTCCTGCTCGCGGCGACGCTCCGGGGCGTGGGGGTCTCGTTCCTGTACGAGGTGGTCGACGTGCCGCCGGTCGGCGCGCCGGGCGACGTCCCCCAGGTGCTGCTGGAGCTGTC
The DNA here is from genome assembly GCF_000381885.1 of Actinomadura atramentaria DSM 43919. GTDB lineage: Bacteria > Actinomycetota > Actinomycetes > Streptosporangiales > Streptosporangiaceae > Spirillospora > Spirillospora atramentaria. Next base: position 1,480 of record NZ_KB907210.1, read on the forward strand.
AGCGCAGCCGGTAGACCGACAGCACGAACGACAGCGGCACCGGGAACGGGTCGGGTAGCCGGGCGATCCGGCGGGCGAGTTCGCCGGCGGGGACGTGCCGGGCGCTCGGCCCCATGCCGACGAGCGCGGCGATCTCGTCGCGCGCGAGGTCGGCCGTCGTCTCGACGGGCGTGCGGGACGCGAGGAGGAAGTGCCCGCCGAGGGTTTCGTCGGTGCGTTCCTCCTTGCGCTCGTCGACCGTCAGCAACCCGAGTTCCGGGATGAGCGGCCCGAGGTGCCGGGCGGACGGCGTCACGGTGTGCAGCGCGCCGCCGGGCGCGAGGACGCGGCGGTACTCGGCGGCGTTGCGGGGCGCGAACACGTTGATCACCGCGTCCACGGCCGCGTCCCGCACCGGGAGGTCCCGCCACAGGTCCGCGACGATCGCGCCGATCCGCGGATGGGCGCGGGCGGCGCGCCGCGCGGCGTGCTTGGACAGGTCCAGCGCGATCCCCGCGCGAGCCCGGCCCGCCGCGAGGACGGCGGCGAGGTGGTGGCCGGTCCCCGCGCCCGCGTCCAGGACGCGCGCCGCGTCGCCGACGCTCGCGGCGAGCGCGCCGGTCAGCGGCGCGAAGTGGCCCGCGCCGAGGAACGCGTCCCGGGCGCGGACCATCTCCGGGGTGTCGGCGGTCCCCGGCCGGGCGCCGCCGGGGAGCAGGTTCGCGTAGCCCTGCCGGGCGACGTCGAAGGCGTGCCCGGCGGCGCACGCCAGGGCGCGGTCGCGCGGGGCGAGCGGCTCCGCGCAGACGGGGCAGCGGAGCGCGTCGACGATGTCGGCCAGCATGGGTCCATCTTCGGGGACCGGGCGGCGCGGTCAGGACATGCGGCTGCGGACCTCGTCCATGTCGAGGTCCCGCACCGCCTGGATGATCTTCTCCAGCGCCGCCTCGGGGAGCGCGCCCGGCTGGGCGTACACGATCACCCCGTCCCGGACGGCCATCAGCGTGGGAATGGACGCGACGCCGAAGCGTTCTTGGAGGGCGGGCTCGGCCTCGGTGTCGACCTTGCCGAACACGATGTCGGTGTGGGTCTCGGCCGCCTTCTCGAAGACGGGCGCGAACCGGCGGCAGGGCCCGCACCAGGCCGCCCAGAAGTCGATCAGGACGATCCCGCCGCCCTGCGCGGTCTCGTCGAAGTTCCCGGCGGTGAGTGTGACGGTCGCCATGTGGTTTCTCCTCTTCCGGGGTATCAGACCTGGGTAGGGCCTTGCCTTACTCCGCAGTATTCCGGACGTGGGAATCCCAGAGCGGTAATAGGCGTTCCCCACTTAGGGAGATCGCACCAGAGAAGGGTCAGGATGGCTGCAACCCGTACCAAGGCGGACAGGGTCGACGCCCCCGACAAGGACCTGGTCGGGGCGTACCTCGACCGGATCGGCCGCACCCCCCTGCTCGACGCGGAGGAGGAGGTCGATCTGGCGAAGGCGATCGAGGGTGGCCTGTACGCGGAACAGTTGCTGGACGAGGGCACCGTGCCGGACGGCGTCTCCCCCGCCGAACTGGAGGAGCTCGTCGCGGCGGGCCTGCGCGCCAAGCAGCGTTTCGTGGAGGCCAACCTCCGGCTCGTGGTCTCGATCGCCCGCAAGTACCCCACGGAGTCGCTTCCCCTCATCGACCTCATCCAGGAGGGCAACCTCGGGCTGATGCGCGCGGTGGAGAAGTTCGACTACCGGCGGGGCTTCAAGTTCTCGACGTACGCGACGTGGTGGATCAGGCAGGCGATCGGGCGCGGGCTCAGCCACACCGCGCGGACGATCCGGCTGCCGGTCCACGTGGAGGAGGAGCTGTCGCGGCTGCGCCGCGCGGAGCGGCAGCTCGGCCGCGACCTGGGCCGCGAGCCGAACCGCGACGAGCTGGCGGCGGCGCTCGGGGCCGAGCCCGAGCACGTGGACGAACTGCTGCGCTGGCGGCGCGACCCGGCGAGCCTGGACGCGACCGTCGACGACGCGGGCGAGACGCCGATGGGCGACCTGCTGGAGGACCCCGAGGCGGTCACCCCGGAGGCGGAGATCCTCGCGCTGGACGACGTCGAGGGCCTGTCCCGGCTGCTGGACCGGCTGCCCGAGCGCGAGGCGTCGATCGTCCGCGCGCGGTTCGGCATGGAGAGCGGCCAGCCGCTGTCGTACGCGCAGATCGGGGCGCGGTACGGGCTGAGCCACAACCGCGTCCGGCAGATCACCGACCGGTCGCTGCGGCGGCTGCGGCAGCTCGCCGCGGAGTCCGACCTGGCGGGCCGGGCGGCGCTGCCGGTGCGGGTCGGCGGGGAGCCGCGGGAGCTGGCGGTGGCGGCGCCCGGCCGGGCGGCGTGAGCGCGGAGACCGGAGGCGGTCGGGCGGCGGGGGCCGCTCGGCCGCCTTCGGCCGTTTCGGCGTCCTTCGGCGTGTCATAGCCTTGTGGACCGTGAGTACATCTAGCTCCGCGGGAGTCCCCGAGGCGTGGCGCGACCTCCCCGCACTCCAGCAGCCCGATTGGGACCCCGCCGAGGTGCGGGCCGTCGTCGGGGAGTTGTCGCAGCTTCCGCCGCTGGTGTTCGCGGGCGAGTGCGACCAGCTCCGGGACCGCCTCGCGCAGGTGGCGCGGGGCGAGGCGTTCGTCCTGCAGGGCGGCGACTGCGCGGAGACGTTCGCGGGGTCGAACGCGGACGCGGTGAAGAACAAGCTGAAGACGCTGCTGCAGATGGCGGTGGTGCTCACGTACGCGGCGAGCGTTCCGGTCGTGAAGATCGGCCGGATGGCGGGGCAGTTCGCCAAGCCGCGGTCGCGGCCGACGGAGACCGTCGACGGCGTGGAGCTGCCCGCGTACCGCGGCGACATGGTCAACGGCCTGGAGTTCACGGCGGAGTCGCGGCGGAACGATCCACGCCGGCTGCTGCAGGCGTACCACTGCTCGGCGGTGACGCTGAACCTGTGCCGGGCGTTCACCAAGGGCGGCTACGCGGACCTGCGGCAGGTCGACCGGTGGAACCAGGACTTCGTGGCGCAGAGCCCGGCGGGGCGGCGGTACGAGCGGCTGGCCGGGGAGATCGACCGGGCTCTGACGTTCATGAAGGCGTGCGGCGCGGACCCCGACGAGTTCCAGGGCGTGGAGTTCTACTCCAGCCACGAGGCGCTGCTGCTGGAGTACGAGCGCGCGCTGACGCGGGTGGACCACCTCAGCGGGCTCCCCTACGACGTGTCCGCGCACTTCCTGTGGATCGGCGAGCGGACCCGCCAGCTCGACGGCGCGCACGTGGAGTTCCTGCGGCACATCCGCAACCCCATCGGCGTGAAGCTCGGCCCGACGACGACGCCGGACGACGCGCTCGCGCTGATCGAGCGGCTGAACCCCGACGCCGAGCCGGGCCGGCTGACGTTCGTGACACGGATGGGCGCGGGCCGCATCCGCGAGGCGCTGCCGCCGCTGATCGAGAAGGTCCGGCAGAGCGGCGCGCCGGTCGCGTGGGTCTGCGACCCGATGCACGGCAACACCTTCGAGGCGCCGAGCGGGCACAAGACGCGGCGCGTGGACGACGTGCTGGACGAGGTCGCCGGGTTCTTCGAGGTCCACCGGGCGCTCGGGACGCACCCGGGCGGCATCCACATCGAGTTCACCGGCGACGACGTGACCGAGTGCGTCGGCGGCGGGCACCCGATCGTCGAGGGCGACCTGCACCAGCGGTACGAGACGGCGTGCGACCCGCGGCTGAACCGGAGCCAGTCGCTGGACCTGGCGTTCATGGTCGCGGAGCTGTACCGCAAGAGCTGATCAGAGCCGCCCCGGGGCCGCACGGTCCCGGGGCGCGCTACACGGCCACCTCGGCCCAGACGACCTTGCCGCCCGTCACGGCCTCCGCGCCCCACCGGCTGGCGAAGCGGTCGACGATGAACAGGCCGCGGTGGGACTCGTCCAGCGGCCCGGGGACGGTCATCCGCGGCATCTGCGGGGCGCGGTCGCGGACCTCGACGCGGACCCGGTCCGCCCCGCGCAGCAGCCGCAGCTCCAGCGCCGTCCCGGCGTGGCGGACGGCGTTGGCGACGAGTTCGGCGACGATCGCCGTGACGAGCTCCTCGCGTTCCAGCAGCGACCAGGTGCGCATGGTGCGGGCGGCGAGGCGCCGGGCGTACTCGACGGCCTCGGTCTGCGGCGCCGCGCGCAGCGTCGTCTCGGTCATCGGGTCGGTCACTCAGCCTCAGCTCGCCGTCGCGTTCAGGTCCCGGCGTCGTCCGGCGCGTCCTCGGGGATGAGGAAGCGGTCGAGGCCCGTGGTGCGCAGGACGTTCTCGACCCGCCCGTAGGCGCCGGTGACGGTGAGGGTCGCGTTCTGCGCCCGCGCGTGCTTGTACGCGCGGACGAGCACGTTCAACCCGGAGGAGTCGCAGAAGTCCACGGCCGTGAGGTCGACGACCACGTCGCGCTCCCCCGCGTCGACCAGCTCGGTCAGCCGGCCGCGCAGCTCGTCGGAGGAGTGCAGGTCGATGGAGCCGCGCGCGGCGATCGTCGCGCGGCCGTCCTGCCGTGTCGTCTGCAACGCCAGCCCCACGTCACCACACCTTACCGATTGTCGGGCTTCATCATGACGCCCGGAGAACGATCAGGGCAACGTCGTCGTTCGAGGGCTCGGGTCCGAAGTCGCGGACGGCGCGCTGGATGCGGGCGGCGACGGCGCCCGCGCTGAGGCCCGCGCAGCCCGCCAGCAGGCGTTCCAGACCCTGCCCGTCGCCCAGCAGGCGGCCGCCGGAGCGGCGCTCGGTGACGCCGTCGGTGACGCAGAGCAGGACCTGCCCGCTGCGCAGCTCGACGGTGTCGGTGCCGAAGTCGACGCCGTCGAAGACGCCGAGCAGCGGCTGCGGGCCCGCGGCGTCGCGGACGGAGCCGTCGGGGTCCAGGACGAGCGGCGGCGGGTGCCCGGCGCTGGTCAGCGTGATGCTGACTCCGTCGCGGCGGGGCCGGGGCGTGATCTCGCCGTGCAGCAGGGTCAGCAGGCGGGCGCGCTCGCCCTCGCCGAGGATCAGCCGGTTGAGGCGGGTGAGGACGTCGGGGACGCTCATGTCCTCGGCGGCGAGGATGCGCAGCGCGTGCCGGGCGAGGCCGGTGACGGCGGCGGCCTCCGGGCCGGTGCCGCAGACGTCCCCGATGGCGAACCGCCAGCGCGGCGCGGTCGGCGGGGCGGTGTGGTCCCCGGCGGCGAAGACGTCGTAGAAGTCGCCGCCGACCTGGTGGCCCTCCCCCGCGGGCTCGTAGACGACGGCCACTTCGAGGCCGGGGATGTCGGGGATGCCGGGCGGGAGCAGGCTGCGCTGCAGCGCGGTGCTCATCGTGGTCTGCTCGGCGTACAGGCGGGCGTTGTCGACGGCGAGGGCGGCGCGGCGGCTCAGCTCCTCGGCCAGCTCGACGGCGCTGCGCGGGAAGCGGTCGCCCGCCGGGCGGCCGATGACCAGGGAGCCGATGCGGCGGCCGCGCGCGATGAGCGGGAAGGCGTGGGCGACGTCGTCGGCGAGGCCGCCCGCGGCGGCGCGGGCCTCGCGCGGGGCGTCGGCCAGGGCGTGCCAGGGGGCGGGCGTCTCCACGGCGGGGACCGCGCCGAGGCCGCCGAGCAGCGCGCGCAGCGGGTCGACGCGGTTCTCGTCGGCGTGCCAGACGTAGGCGAGGCGGCCGGGGTCGCCGTCGCCGGAGGTGTAGATGGCGCACCACGTCGCCAGCCGGGGGACGACGAGCTGGGCGACCAGGGCCATCGTGCGCTCCTGGTCGAGGGTGCCGGCGAGCAGGTCGCTGGCCTCGGCGACGAAGCTGAGCCAGCCGCGCCAGGATCGTTCCAGCTCGCCGATCCGGGCCTTCTCCAGGGAGATCGCGAGTTCGCCCGCGAGGCGTTCGAGGCGGGCGCCGTCGCCCTCGGAGAAGCGGTCGGGGTCGGCGGCGGTGGCGACGACGAAGCCGGTGAGGCGGCCCTGGGCCTCCAGCGGCGCGGCGGCGACGGACCCGGCGGCCAGCGCGGCGGCGAGCGGGTCGTCGCCGCCCGCCGTCCAGGCGCGGCCCGACCGCGCGGCGGGGCCGAGGTCCACGACGGACGGCGCGCCGACCGGGGCGTCCGGCGGCAGGCCGGTGGCGGCTCCGACGACCAGGCCGCCGTCGCGCTCGGTGAGCAGGACGGCGGCGGCGTCGGCGCCGAGCGCGGCGCGGGCGTCCGCGGCGGCCTTCTCCAGGGACTCGTGGACGCCGGGCGAGCGCAGCAGCCGGTCGGCGGACGCGCTCAGCGCGGTGCCGGGCGCGGCCCCCTCGGTCTCGCCGGGCGCGGGGGCGGGCCGGGCGCGGCGGCCCCGGCCGCGCGGGGCGCGCTCGGGGACGGGCAGGTCCGTCCCGCCGCCCGCGGGCAGCCGGAACCAGACGCCCTTGGTGCGGCGGTCGTAGGTGACGCCCCACGCGCTGGCGAGCCGGGCGATCGACGGCAGGCCGCGCCCGCTGGTGGCGTTGACGCCGGGCATCTCCGGGGCGCGGGTGGGGTGCAGGTCGCGGACCTCGATGCGGACCTCGTCGCCCACGCGGTCGCAGTTGACCTCGAACGAGGTGCCCGCGTAGGTGACGGCGTTGGTGGCCAGCTCGCTGGTGGCCAGGACCGCGTCGTCGACGGCGTCGGGGAGGTCCCAGTCGGCCAGGACCGTCCGGACGAACCGGCGGGCGTCGGCGACGGCGGTCGCCTCGGAGGGGAAGGTGGCCGACACCGGCTGCCCATCCACCAGTCGTTTTCCTCACGTGCGGGGTTTCTCGCGGTCCTGGCTATCGTGGCAGACTGGCCGACCGCCCGGCCAGCGGGAGGCCGGGGAGCGGCGGGAGCCCGCCGCCGGAATCTCCGCCGGGGACCGCGGCGTCGCCGCCACAATACGTACAGACCGTAACACAAAGATTACGAAGTCCCATGCCTCCGAGGCCGCGGGCGTCGTACCGTCGGGTTCCGCCGACGCGGCGACGTAGAGTGAAAGTTGCGGCCCGGGAGAGGTGTCCGTCCTTTCCGGGCATCCCGCATCGCGGACGAGGAGGATGGAGAGCATGCCCCGAACCGCGTCCCGATCCGGCCAGGGCGCCCGCACTGCGGGCGCGTCGCCGAAGGACACGACGCCGCGGTACAGCGACGCCGACCTCCAGCCGCTGCTGCGCGCGCTCGTCGCGGTGCGGGACGGCAGGCTGCGCGCGGACGTCGAGGTGCCCGGCGAGGGCGCGGTCGCGCAGGCGGCGGCGATCCTGGACGAGATCCGCGAGAACGGCCGCCACCTGTCGGCGGAGCTGGGCCGCGTCCGCCGGGAGATCGGCCGGGACGGGCGGCTGCTCGGCCGGGTGCGGCCGGGGCCGATGCGCGGCGAGTGGGCGGCGGCGGCCGAGGACACCAACGCGATCGTCGGGAAGCTGACGGAGCTGGCGACGGGCATGCACCGGGTGGTGGAGGCCGTCGCCAAGGGCGACCTGACCCAGCGGGTGGACCTGCGGGTGAACGGCCGTCCGATGCGGGGCGAGCTGCTGCGCATGGCGCGGTCGGTGAACTCGATGGTGGAGCTGCTGGACCAGTTCACCTGGGAGGTCACGCAGTTCTCCCGCGAGGTCGGCACCGAGGGGCGGCTGGGCGGCAAGGCGTCGGCGAAGGGCATGACGGGCCGCTGGCGGGACGCGACGGCGGCGGTGAACGTCATGGCGAGCCGGCTGACGGCGCAGGTCCGCGACATCGCCGAGGTGACGACGGCGGTGGCGCGCGGCGACCTGACCCGCAAGGTGACGGTCGAGGCGACGGGCGAGCTGCAGGAGCTGAAGCTGACCGTCAACACGATGGTGGACCAGCTCTCGGCGTTCGCGGACGAGGTCACGCGGGTGGCGCGCGAGGTGGGGACGGAGGGCCAGCTCGGCGGGCAGGCGAACGTCCGGGGCGTGAGCGGGGTCTGGAAGGACCTGACCGACAACGTCAACGCGATGGCGAACAACCTGACGTACCAGGTGCGGAACATCGCGCAGGTGACGACGGCGGTGGCCGAGGGCGACCTCGGCAAGAAGATCACCGTGGACGCGCAGGGCGAGATCCTGCAGCTCAAGAACACGATCAACCAGATGGTCGACACGCTGTCGGCGTTCGCGGACGAGGTCACGCGCGTGGCGCGGGAGGTCGGCACCGAGGGGCGGCTCGGCGGGCAGGCGCGGGTGCCGGGCGTGAGCGGCGTCTGGAAGGACCTGACGAACAACGTCAACGGCATGGCGTCGAACCTGACCTACCAGGTCCGCAACATCGCCCAGGTGACGACGGCGGTGGCCGAGGGCGACCTCGGCAAGAAGATCACGGTCGACGCGCAGGGCGAGATCCTGCAGCTCAAGGACACCATCAACACGATGGTCGACACCCTGTCCGCCTTCGCCGACGAGGTCACCCGAGTCGCGCGGGAGGTCGGCACCGAGGGGCGGCTGGGCGGGCAGGCGCGCGTCGGCGGCGTCAGCGGGGTCTGGAAGGACCTCACCGACAACGTGAACTCGATGGCCAACAACCTGACCACGCAGGTGCGCGGCATCGCGCAGGTGACGACGGCCGTCGCGCAGGGCGACCTGGGCAAGAAGATCTCGGTGGACGCCCAGGGCGAGATCCTGCAGCTCAAGGACACCATCAACACGATGGTCGACACCTTGTCGGCCTTCGCCGACGAGGTCACCCGCGTCGCCCGCGAGGTCGGCACCGAGGGACAGCTCGGCGGGCAGGCGATCGTGCCCGGCGCGGGCGGCATGTGGAAGGACCTCACCGACAACGTCAACGGGATGGCGTCGAACCTGACGTACCAGGTCCGCAACATCGCGCAGGTCGCGACGGCCGTCGCGCACGGCGATCTGACCCGGCGCATCGACGTCAACGCCCAGGGCGAGATCCTGGAGCTGAAGACCACGCTGAACACGATGGTGGACACGCTGTCGTCGTTCGCGTCCGAGGTGACGCGCGTCGCCAAGGAGGTCGGCAGCGAGGGGCGGCTGGGCGGGCAGGCCGAGGTCGAGGGCGTGTCGGGGACGTGGAAGCGCCTCACCGAGAGCGTCAACGAGCTGGCCTCCAACCTGACGACGCAGGTCCGCGCGATCGGCGAGGTCGCCCGCGCCGTCGCCAGCGGCGACCTGACCCGCACCATCGAGGTCGCGGCGCGCGGCGAGGTCGCGGAGCTGAAGGACAACGTCAACCTCATGGTGACGACGCTGCGGGAGAGCACGCGCGCCAACGAGGAGCAGGACTGGCTCAAGTCGAACCTGGCGCGGATCGGCGGCCTGATGCAGGGCCACCGGGACCTCGAGCAGGTCGCGGAGCTGATCATGCGGGAGCTGACGCCGACGGCGAGCGCGCAGTTCGGCGCGTTCTACCTGGCCGAGGAGACCGGCGACGAGACCGAGCTGGTGCTGCTCGCCGGGTACGGCGTCAAGCGCGACCTGGCCGGGAAGGTGTCGTTCGGGCTCGGCGAGGGGCTGGTCGGGCAGGCCGCGGAGGAACGGCGGACGATCATCATCTCCGACGCGCCCGGCGACCACGTCAAGATCCGGTCGGGGCTCGGAGAGTCCGCGCCGGTGAACATCATCGTGCTGCCGATCGTGTTCGAGGAGAAGGTGCTCGGCGCGATCGAGCTGGCGTCGTTCAGCCAGTTCAGCGACGTCCATCTGGCGTTCTTCCGGCAGCTCATCGAGACGATCGGCGTCACCCTCAACGCGATCAGCGCCAACACCCGCACCGAGGCGCTGCTGTCGGAGTCGCAGCGCCTCGCCCAGGAGCTGCAGGAACGGTCCGACGAGCTGCAGCGGCAGCAGGGCGAGCTGCGGCACTCCAACACCGAGCTGGAGGAGAAGGCGGCGCTGCTGGCCCAGCAGAACCGCGCGATCGAGATCCAGAACTTCCAGATCGAGCAGGCGCGCCGCACGCTGGAGGAGCGCGCGCAGCAGCTCGCGGTGTCGTCGCGGTACAAGTCGGAGTTCCTGGCGAACATGTCGCACGAGCTGCGGACGCCGCTGAACAGCCTGCTCGTCCTGGCCAAGCTGCTGTCGGAGAACCAGGGCGGCAACCTCACCGACAAGCAGGTCGAGTTCGCGCGGACGATCTACGGCTCGGGCACCGACCTGCTGGAGCTGATCAACGACATCCTCGACCTGGCGAAGGTCGAGGCGGGGAAGATGGAGCTGCACCCGCAGCGGCTGTCGGTGGCGGCGCTCGTCGACTACGTGGACGCGACGTTCCGGCCGCTGTCGACCGACAAGGGGCTGCGGTTCGGCGTGGAGGTCGCGCCGGACGTCCCGGCGGAGCTGCGCACCGACGAGCAGCGGCTCCAGCAGGTGCTGCGGAACCTGCTGTCGAACGCGGTGAAGTTCACCGCCGAGGGCGAGGTCCGGCTGCGGATCGAGCGCGCCGGGGACATCGAGTTCACGCTGCCCGCGCTGTGGAACACCCCGGACGTCCTGGCGTTCCGGGTGATCGACACCGGGATCGGGGTGAGCGCGGACAAGCTCCAGGTGATCTTCGAGGCGTTCCAGCAGGCGGACGGGACGACGAGCCGCCGCTACGGCGGCACCGGGCTCGGGCTGTCGATCAGCCGGAACATCGCGCGGCTGCTCGGCGGCGAGATCCACGCCGAGAGCGAGCCGGGGCACGGCAGCGTGTTCACGCTGTACGTCCCGGCGCGGTACGCCGAGCCGGAGGGGCGGCGGCGCGTCCCGCCCGCCGAGGAGGAGCCCGCCGAGCCGGGCCGGATCACGGCGGCGCGGCCCGCGGCGGCCGAGGCCGAGCCCGCGTCCCACGACCGCGAGGAGCGGGCCGAGGCGCCCGGCGGCGGCGAGCCCGCGCTGACCGGGACGCTGTCGGAGCCGCCCGCGGACTACCTCGACACGGTGCTGTCGGGCCGCAAGGTGCTGATCGTCGACGACGACGTCCGCAACGTGTTCGCCCTGACCAGCGTGCTGGAGGGCTACGGCATGGACGTCCTGTACGCCGAGGACGGGCAGGCGGGCATCAACCTGCTGCACCAGCACCCGGACGTGTCGGTGGTCCTGATGGACGTGATGATGCCGGGGCTGGACGGGTACGCCACGACGGCGGCGATCCGCGACATGCCGCAGTTCGCCGATCTGCCGATCATCGTGATCACGGCGAAGGTGATGAAGGGCGACCGGGAGAAGAGCATGGAGTCCGGCGCGTCGGACTACGTCCCCAAGCCGGTGGACGTCGACCATCTGCTGGACGTGATGCGGCGCTGGCTGCAGCCGTCCCCCGTGCGGTAGGCGGGTGCGATAGGCAGGTGCGGTAGGCCGGTGCGGTAGGCCGCGCGGCGGGGCGTGGGGACGGGCGAGACGGGCCGAGACGAGCGGGGAGAGCGGACGCGTGGACGACCGGGCGAAGATCCTTCTGGTGGACGACCGGGAGGAGAACCTGATCGCGCTGGAGGCGATCCTCAGCTCCCTCGACCAGGACCTGGTGCGCGCCCGGTCCGGCGAGGAGGCGCTGAAGGCGCTGCTGACCGGCGAGTTCGCGGTGATCCTGCTGGACGTCGTGATGCCGGGGATGGACGGGTTCGAGACGGCGCGGGACATCAAGCGCCGCCGCAAGACCCGCGATCTGCCGATCATCTTCCTGACGGCGGTGGACAGCGACCCCGACTACGCGTTCCGGGGCTACGCGGCGGGCGCGGTGGACTTCATCGCCAAGCCGTTCGACCCGTGGGTGCTGCGCGCGAAGGTGTCGGTGTTCGTGGAGCTGCACGCCAAGAACCGGCAGCTCCGGGAGCAGACGAACCGGCTGCGCGAGCAGGCGGCGCAGCTCCGCGACCAGGCCGCGCTGCTGGCGGCGCGGTCCGCCGGGGTGGCCGCCCCGGACCGGGTGCTGTCCCTGCTCGGCGAGGTCGGCGACCAGGTCGGGGTGCTCGCGGAGCGGGTGTCTCCGGGCGCGGACGCGGAACTCGCGGAACTGCGGCGGCGCCTCGACGCCCTGGCCGCGGCGCTGGGCGCGGAGCCGGACGCGGACGGCGACGCGAGCGGCGCGCAGGGCGCTGCGGGCAGTGGCGGCACGGGCGGTAGCTCGGGCGATACGAACGCCGGTGCGGGCGGCTCGGACATGGGCGGCGGCGCGGGCGACGGCGTGGGCGCCGCGAGGAGCGCGGGCGGTAGCTCGGGCGGTGCGGACGCCGGGACGGGCCGCTCGGACATGGGCGGCGCGGGCGGCGAGAAGAGCGCGGGCGGCTCGGATGCCGGGATGGGCGGCGCGGGCGGCGAGAAGAGCACGGGCGGCTCGGATGCCGAGGTGGGCGGCGGGTCGACCGGCGGTGCGGGTGCCGGTGCTGGTGGGGATGCCGGGGCCGAGGCCGGGAGCGGGGCGGACGCCGGGTCCGGGGCGACCGGCGGGTGAGGTCCGCCTGACCTCTCGGACGGTCAGGGGTGGCCGTCCGGTCAGGCGCGGCGGGGTGTGCGCGCGGCTACTGTTCCGCTGCGGAGGTGGGACATGGACGCCGCCGCGCTGTTCGCCGCCGGGGCCGGAGCCGGGCTGCTCGCCGGGGCGACGTCCTGCGCCGCCGTGCAGCTCGGGCTGCTGGCGGGCGCCGTGCGGGACGCCCGGCGGCCCGCCGGGCCGGTCGCCGCGTTCCTCGGCGCGAAGCTGGCCGTCCACACGGCGCTCGGCGCGGTGCTGGGCGCGCTCGGCCGCGACGTCCAGCCCGGCCCGCACTGGCGCGGCGCGTTCCTGATGGCGGCGGCCGCCGTCCTGCTGCTCTTCGCCCTCGACCTCGCGGGCGTCCCCCGCCCCGCCTGGACCCGGGCGCGCAGGAACAGGCCGACGCACGATGCCGCGTGCGCGGCGCTGCCCGCGCGCTTAGCCACCGGACCCGCGACCGGCGGTCCGACCGGCGGCGCAGCGGACGGCGGCCCGGCGGACGGCGGCCCGGCGGACGGCGGCGCAGCGGTCGCAGGAGCGGACGGCGGCCCGGCGGACGGCGGGCGGGCGCGCGCCGATGGAGCGGACAGCGACGCGGCCGGTGCCGGCGCGGCTGGGGGTGGCACGGCCGGTGCCGACGCGGCCGGTGCCGACGCGGCCGGGGGTGGCACGGCCGGTGGCAACACGGCCGATGCCGACGCGGCCGGGGGCGGCACGGCCGACAGCGGCACGGCCGGTGGCGGCTCGGTGGGGGTTTGCGGGGGTGGGCGGGTGCGGTTTCGGCGGCCGGTGGTGGTGGGGGCCGCGACGTTGCTGGTGCCGTGCGGGCTGACGCTGTCGGCGGAGCTGCTGGCGGTCTCGTCGCGGTCGCCGGTCGGCGGGGCGGCGGTGCTGGCGGGGTTCGTGCTGGGGACCGTACCGGTGTTCGCGGTGGCGGGGCTGGCGGCCGGGCGGGTGCTGCGGGCGCTGCGCGGGCGGCTGACCGTGCTGGTCGCGGCGGCGATGGTGCTGACGGCGGGGTGGACGCTGCTGGCCGGGCTGCGGCTCGGCGGCTGGCTGCCGGACGGCGGCGGGACCGCGTCGGCGGAGGTGTCGGCACGGTTCGTGCGGACGGACGCGTCCGGCACGCAGATCGTGACGGTGTGGGCGCTGACCGACGGCTACCGGCCCGCGCTGCTGACGGCGCGGGCCGGCGTCCCGACCGTGCTGGAGATCAGGACGGAGCGGACGCACGGGCATACCCGCGTCCTGACGATCCCGTCGCTGGACCGGGACGTCGCGCTGCCCGAGACGGGCACGACGCGCGTCGCGCTGGGCGTGCCGGGGCGCGGCCGGTTGCGCTTCACGTGCGCGTCCGGCCACTACCCCGGCGCGGTCACGTTCAGGTGAGGCGGGCGCGGGCGGCCTCGATGCGGGCGAGCGTCGTCTCCCGGCCGAGGATTTCGAGGGACTCGAACAGCGGCAGGCCGACCGTGCGGCCGGTGACGGCGACGCGGACGGGCGCCTGCGTCCTGCCGAGCTTCAGCCCGTGCTCCGCGCCGACCGCCTCCAGCCGGGTCTTCAGCTCCTCGGCCTCCCACGGCGCGTCGCGGTAGGCGGCGAGCGCGCCGTCGAGGATCGCGGCGGCGGGCTCCTTCATCGCCTTGTTCCACGACGCCTCGTCGTACGGCGGCTCGGGCAGGAACGCGAAGTCGACCATCGGCACGATCTCCGACAGGACGGCCACGCGGGTGTGCGCGAGCGGCGCGAGCGCGGCGAACACGGCCGGGTCGACGTCGAACGGCGCGTCCTCCAGGAACGGCAGGCACGCGGCGGCGAACTCCTCGGGCGTGAGCGCGCGGATGTAGTCGCCGTTGATGGCCTTGAGCTTCTTGACGTCGAAGAACGCCGGGGACGAGTTGACGTCCTCGATGCGGAACTCGTCCACGATGACGTCCCACGGGACGATCTCGCGGTCCCCGGCCGGGGCCCAGCCGAGCAGCATCAGGTAGTTGCGCATGGCGTCGGCGAGGTAGCCCTCGGCGCGGTAGTCCTCCAGCGCGACCTTGTCGCGGCGCTTGGACAGCTTCTGCCGCTTCTCGTTGACGATCACCGGCACGTGCGCCCAGACGGGCGGCTCCGCGCCGAGCGCGTCCCACAGGAGCTGCTGCTTGGGCGCGTTGGACAGGTGCTCCTCGCCGCGCACGACGTGGGTGATGCCCTGGGAGATGTCGTCGACGGCGTTGGCGAGCAGGAAGGTGACCGACCCGTCGCCGCGGGCGATGACGAAGTCCTCCAGGACGGCGTTCTCGAACACCGGCTTGCCGCGCAGCAGGTCCACGACGGTGGTCTGGCCCTCGTCGGGGGTGCGGAAGCGCAGGGCGCGGCCGGGGGCGGGGTCCAGGCCCCGGTCGCGGCAGTGGCCGTCGTAGCCCTTGTGGGAGTCGCCGGTGCGGGCGACGATCTCGTCGCGCGTGCAGTCGCAGTAGTAGGCGCGGCCGTCGGCGCGGAGCCGCGCGGCGGCCTCGACGTGCTTGTCGGCGTTGGCGGACTGGAAGTACGGGCCCTCGTACTCGCCGCCGTCCATGCCGAGCCAGGCGAGGGCGCGGATGATGCCCTCGGTCCACTCGGGGCTGTTGCGGGAGGCGTCGGTGTCCTCGATGCGCAGCACGAGCGTCCCGCCGGACTGGCGGGCCATCACCCAGTTGAACAGGGCGGAGCGGGCGCCGCCGACGTGGAACATGCCGGTCGGCGACGGCGCGAAGCGTACGCGGATCGAAGACGTGGAAGACATGCGTCCAAGCGTAGAACGCGCGGACCCCCGCTCGCGCCGGTCAGGGCTTCCAGCGCGGGTCGCGGCCGGTGACGCCGAGGAGCCGGTCGAGGACGGGCGCGTCGGCGGGCACCGCGACCTCCGGGCCGAACGCGCCGTACTCGCGGGCCATCGCGGCGATCGAGGCCGCGCCGTCGTAGGCGGCCCGGGCGATCTCGTCGGTGATGCCGTGCGGCCGGCCGGTGGCGACGGCGAGGTCCCAGCCGTGCAGGACCCATTCGCCGAAGACCATGCCGCCGATGACGGGGGCGGGCATCCCGGGGCCGTCGCCGGTGAGGCTGGCGTTGCCGGTCCAGGCGGCCGGGTCGCGCCAGGCCCGCGCGGCGTCCTCCGCGACGGCGGCGAAGTGGTCGGCGAAGCCGGGGTCGGCGGTGAAGTCGTGGTCCTCGCCCGGCCCGTCGCCCGGCCCTTCCTTGCGGGCGGCGGGGCCGCCTCGGCCGGTCCAGTAGACGAGGTGGTTCAGCTCGGTGCGGACGTCCCAGCCGTCGCAGGGCGTCGGCGCGTCGAGCAGGTCCGCGGGGACGGCGGCGACGATCCGGACGGCGTTGGCGGCGGCGGGGGCCAGGAGGTCGGTCAGGTCCATGCCTCTCCTCGATCGTGTGTTCGATCAACGTCCTCCGACCGTAGGGCGGCGGCCGGGCGCGGTCTTGAAGAAACGCGCCACACTTCCCTGAATACCCGGAACGTTCCGATCTGAGAGGATCGGCCGATGACCCCCCTCGACGACCTCCCCCGGTTCCGCGCCGCCGCCGCCGAGCGGCTGGCCGCGTTCCCCCGGACGGCGGTGGCCGACGCGCCCGGCCTGCGGCGCGCGGGCGTCGTCGTCTGCGTGACGCCGGACGGCGACGGCGCGCCCTCGGTGCTGGTGATCAAGCGCGCGTACCGGGGCCGGAACGCGGGGCAGTGGGGGCTGCCGGGCGGCCGCGTCGAACCGGGCGAGACGGTCCGGGAGGCGGCGGTCCGGGAGCTGGCGGAGGAGCTGGGCCTGCGCGCGGGTCCGGACGACGTGCTCGGCGCGCTGGACGACTTCCCCGCGACGTCGGGCTTCGCGATCACGCCGTTCGTGGCGGTCCTCGCCGATCCGGGTCCGCCGCGCCCGGACCCCGCCGAGGTCCACTCGGTCCACCGCGTCACGCTGCGCCGCCTCGCGGACGACGACGTCCCGCGCTACGCCGAGCAGCCGGACGGCACGCGCCTGCTCCAGATGTGGCTCGCGCCCGACTGGCGCGTCCACGCGCCGACCGGCGCGATGCTGCTGCAGTTCCGCGAGGTCGTGCTGTTCGGCCGCGACATCCGGGTCGCGGGCCAGGCGCAGCCCGACTGGACCCGGACCTGACGGGTCAGAACGTGCCGCCGTCCACGACGATCCGCTGGTCGGTGAGGTAGGACGCCGCGTCCGACACCAGGAACCGGACGACGTCCGCGACCTCCTCCGGCGCGCACACGTGCCCGTACGGCGACGCGGCGTCCCGCTCGCGGATGTCGGCGACGCCGAGCGTGGCGCGCACCAGCCGCCGCCCCATGTCGGTGTCGACGACGCCCGGCGCGACGATGTTGACGTGCAGCCCGTTGCCGCGCTCCTCCTTGGCGAGCGTGTGCGCGAGCGCCTCCATCGCGGCCTTGCCCATCGCGTAGGGCGCGCCGAACGCGGGGTTGACGCCGGTGATGACGCTGGAGACGAACACGACGTCGGCGCGGCGCGCCCGGCCGGCCTCGCGCAGCAGCGGCAGCAGCGCCTGGGTGAGGTGGTGCGGGCCGAGGGCGTGGACGCGCACGACGCGCTCCAGCTCGGCGGGGTCGGTGTCGGCGACGGAGTGGCCGCGGCTGGCGATCCCGGCGCTGTGGACGAGGACGTCGAGGCGGCCGTGCTCGTCGGCGATGCGGGCGGCGAGGGCGCGGCAGGAGTCCAGGTCGTCCACCGAAGCCCGGTAGGCGTACGCGCGGACGCCCGTGGCCGCCAGTTCGGCGGCCGTCCGCTCGGCCGCCGCCGCGTCGCGGCGGTAGGCGAGCGCGACGTCCGCGCCGTCGCGGGCGAGCGCGGCGGCGACGGCGCGGCCGATGCCGCGGCCCCCTCCGGTGACCAGGGCGAGGCGGGCGGGGGTCGTGCGCAACGGGGCTCCTCGGTCGGGGGGCGGTCGGCGGGCGCGCCGGGATGTGCCCTCATGGTGCCCGGTTCCGGACCCTCCGATAAGCGGTATCTGACCGATGGTCCGTAAAAAACGGGCCGGGTCAGGCGCCGTGCTCGGCGAGCCAGGCAGCGGCCAGCGCCAGGTGCGCCTCGGTGAGGCCGCGGACCGGGTCGACGGCGACGAGCAGGTGCGGGCCGACGCCCGCCTCGGCGGCGACGCACTCGGTGGCGTCCGGCTCGTCCTCGAACCAGACGAACGGGCGCGCGCCCGCGTAGGCGGCGACGTGCCGGGCCTTCCACGCGCCGAGCGTCCGGCCGGTCTCGGGTCCGGGGAAGCGCGGGATCGGGACGAACGGCAGCGCGGGCAGCCCGACGCGCGGCGCGATCCACTCGTTGGCGCTGTCGCACCAGTAGCTCGCCCAGGCCAGCTCGGCGCCCGCGGCGGCGGCGAGGTCGCTGAGCAGCGGGCCGTGCGCGCGGTTGAGCCACAGCTTGAACGTGACGCCGTTCGGGGAGCAGCGGTGGCGTTTGAAGCCCCGGTGGGGGCGGTCGCGGGGGTTGAGCACGCCGTCCACGTCGACCAGCACGAGCGCATTACCCATAGCCGGACGGTACGTCACGGAACGCCGGGCGCGGAGGGGGTTTTCCGGCCGGTTCCGGCCCGCCCCGAACGCCGTAGAGTGGACGGTCCCGAGCCGACGCCCCCTGCCGAGGAGTCCCCCGATGACCGACGACCTGACGCTCATGGCCGTCCACGCCCATCCCGACGACGAGGTCCTCGGCACCGGCGGCGTGCTGGCGCGCGCGGCCGCCGCGGGCATCCGTACGGTGCTGGTCACCTGCACGGACGGGGAGCAGGGCGACGCGCCGGGCGGGATCAAGCCGGGCGAGGCCGGGCACGACGAGGCGGCGGTGGCTGCGCTGCGGCGCGCGGAGCTGGCCGCGTCGGCGAAGCTGCTCGGCATCGCGCACGTGGAGATGCTCGGCTACCGCGACTCGGGCATGGTCGGCTGGGACGCCAACGCCCATCCGGGCGCGTTCGCGAACGTGCCGGTGGCGGACGCGGCGGCGCGGGTGGCGGAGCTGATCGAGCGGTACCGGCCGCAGGTCGTCGTGACCTACGACGAGAACGGCGGCTACGGGCACCCGGACCACATCCAGGCGCACCGGGTGGCGGTCGCGGCGACCGAGGCGACCGACATCCCGGACAAGCTGTACTACACGGCGATGCCGCGCTCGGGGTTCCGGCGGATGGTCGAGTACGCGCGGAGCGCCGGGCTGGACTTCGGCGACGAGGAGCCGCCCGCCGACATCGGCACGCCCGACGAGCTGATCACCACGGTCGTGGACGTCGCGGAGCACATCGGCGCCAAGCGCGAGGCGCTGGAGGCGCACGCCAGCCAGGGCGACAGCATCTTCCTGCTGCGGCTGCCCGAGGAGATCCAGAAGATGGCGTTCGGGTGGGAGGCGTTCGTGCGCGTCCGCAACCGGGTCGCCGTGCCGGACGGACCGGAGGACGACCTGTTCGCGGGGCTGCGCGGCTGATCCGCGGGGGTTTTCGCCGGTTCTGCGCGGGACGGGACGCATTATTGTTACTCCGCAGTAGAAACCCGTCCCGAGGAGGACCCGGTGAGCCGTCCCGACGAACGCCCCGGAGGCATTGATCCGGCGGTGGTGGACTTCGACGTCCTCGGCCGCTGGATGGACGGCCGGGGGCTGCCCGGCGGGCCGTTCGAGGACGTCGCGCCGCTGACCGGCGGGACGCAGAACGTCCTGGTCCGGTTCCGGCGCGGCGGCCGCGACTACGTGCTGCGGCGCGGGCCGCGCCATCTGCGGGCCCGCACCAACGACGTGCTGCGCCGCGAGGCGCGGGTGCTGACCGCGCTGGACGGCACCGACGTGCCCGCGCCGCGCGTGCTCGCCGCGTGCGACGACGAGTCCGTCCTGTCCGGCGCGGTGTTCTACCTGATGACGCCGGTCGACGGCTTCAACGCGACGGTCGCGCTGCCCGAGCCGCACGCGGGCGACGCGGCGCTGCGGCGGGAGATGGGCCTGAACGCGGCCCGCGCGCTGTCGGCGCTCGGCGCGGTGGACCACGCGGCCGTCGGCCTGGGCGACTTCGGCCGCCCGGACGGCTTCCTGGAGCGCCAGGTCGGCCGGTGGACGGCGGAGCTGGAGTCGTACTCGGCGCTGGACGGCTACCCCGGACCGGACATCCCGGGCCTCGCGGACGTGGCGCGGTGGCTGGACGAGCGCCGCCCGACCACGTGGCGGCCGGGGATCATGCACGGCGACTACCACCTGGCGAACCTGATGTTCTCCCCCGCCGGGCCGGCGGTCGCGGCGATCGTGGACTGGGAGATGTCCACGATCGGCGACCCGCTGCTGGACCTCGGCTGGCTGCTGGCGACCTGGCCGGACCGCGCCGACGAGAGCGCCGCGCTGGCCGGGCCGCTCGGCGCGGCCGGGGGCCTGCCCGCGCCGGACGACCTGGTGGCGGCCTACGCCGAGCGGTCCGCCGCCGTCGCGGGCCGGGACCTGTCGGCGGTCACCTGGTACGCGGTGCTGGCGTGCTTCAAGCTCGGGATCGTCCTGGAGGGCACGCACGCGCGGGCGTGCGCGGGCAAGGCGCCGAAGGAGACCGGCGACCTGCTGCACTCGGTCACGCTCGGGCTGTTCCGCCGGGCGCGGGGGTTCATCGGCTGAGTTCGTCCGGGAAACCGCCTCGTCACCGTACGGGGCGGTTTTTCACTGTCCGTAGTTGCATAGGCAACTTATATGGTTTGGTGATATAACGGACTTATGCATTCGGGTGAACCGGTGGACGACCTCGACCTGGCGGCCGGGCTGACGCGCGTCGTGACGACGATGCGGATGCTCGGGCTCCCCCGGGACGTCTCGATGACGTCCCTGTCCACGCTGGCCTCGCTGGAGCGCGTCGGCCCGGCCCGGCTGACCGACCTGGCCGCGCGCGAGGGCGTGACGCAGCCCGCGATGACGCAGCTCGTCTCGCGGCTGGAGCGCGCCGGGCTCGCCGAGCGGTTCGGCGACCCCGACGACCGGCGCGTCGTCCTGGTCCGCATCACCGACGCGGGCCGCGCCGACCTCGCGCGCCGCCGCGCCGGGCAGGCCGAGCGGCTCGCCGCGCTGCTGGCCGAGCTGCCGCCCGGCGACCGGGCCGCGATCGAGCGGGCGCTGCCCGCCCTCGACCGGCTCGGCGAACGGGTCATCGGCGCGGTCGCCGGGTACGGCCAGCGCATTCATCCGCAACCCACCGCAGGGAGCGATACATGAGTACGACCGGATCGCACCCGGCCGCGCAGAGTCCCTTCAAGCAGCCAAAGGCCGTCTGGGCCGTCGCGTTCGCGTGCGTGATCTCGTTCATGGGCATCGGGCTCGTCGATCCGATCCTGCCCGCCATCTCCAAAGACCTCGACGCGTCGCCGAGCCAGGTGACGCTGCTGTTCACGAGCTACCTCGTCGTCATGGCGGTGGCGATGCTCGTGACGGGGTTCGTCTCCAGCCGCATCGGCGCGAAGCGGACGCTGATCGCCGGGCTCGTGCTGATCGTGGTGTTCAGCGCGCTCGCCGGGACGTCGGACAGCGTCAGCGGGATCATCGGGTTCCGCGCGGGCTGGGGCCTCGGCAACGCGCTGTTCGTCGCGACGTCGCTCGCGGTGATCATCGCGTCCGCGAGCGGCGGGTTCGGCGGCGCGATCATCCTGTACGAGGCGGCGCTCGGCATCGGCATCGCGATCGGGCCGCTGCTCGGCGGCGTGCTCGGGGACATGAGCTGGCGCGGGCCGTTCTACGGCGTCGCGGGGCTGATGTTCATCGCGCTCATCGCGACGGTGACGCTGGTGAAGTCGCCGCCGAGGCCCGCGCGCAAGACGTCGCTGCTCGACCCGATCAAGGCGCTGCGGCACCGCGGGCTGCTGATCATGGGATTGACGGCGCTCTGCTACAACTGGGGTTTCTTCACCGTCCTCGGGTACGCGCCGTTCCCGATGGAGCTGAGCGCGCTGCGCCTCGGGCTGGTGTTCACCGGCTGGGGCCTGATGGTCGCGTTCTTCTCGGTGTTCGGCGCGCCGTGGCTGCAGCGGAGGTTCGGGCTGGCGCGGACGCTGTACGGGAACCTGTTCCTGTTCGCCGTGGACATCTTCGTCATCGCGGCGTTCACCGACCACAAGGCCGTGCTGATCGTCGCGGTGATCGTGGCGGGCGTGTTCATCGGCGTGAACAACACCGTCACGACGCAGGCGGTCATGATGGTCGCGCCCGTGGAGCGGCCGGTGGCGTCGGCGGCGTACGGGTTCGTGCGGTTCATCGGCGGCGGGCTCGCGCCGTTCGCGGCGGGCAAGTTGGCCGAGCACGTCAACGTCCACGTGCCGTTCGTCGTGGGGGCGTGCGTGGTGCTCGTCGGGATCGCGATCCTGTCGACCGGGCACCGCGAACTGAACCGCGCCGAGCGCAACCAGGCCGCCGTGGACGAGGGGGCCGAGCACGGCGACCTCGACGCCGAGGCGGTCGAGGCGGCGGAGGCGGGCACCGGCTCGACGTCCTGACGCGCCGCGCGCCGCCCGCTCTGGAACGTTCCGGAGCGGGCGGCGCGCGGTTATGCGGGGGCGGCCCGCGTGTGCCGGCGCGGGCCGCCCCGGGCCGGTCAGTCCGCGGTGAGGACCGCGTGCCAGCCCTCCAGCGTCGGGATCTCCGCGAGTTCGGCGAACCCGACGCGCGCGCCCTCCTCGCGCCAGCGCTCGATCAGCATCATGACGCGGATCGAGTCCAGGCCGGCGTCCATGAGGTTGCCGTCGGGCGCGAGCTCGTCCGGCGGCACGCCGAGCGTCGCGGCGACCTCGGCGCGCAGGCCGTCGAGGGTGATGTCCACGGGATGGTCTCCTTCTTCCGGGCGGGTCGGCTCGCGGGGTCAGCTCGCGGGGACGGCGGTCAGGGCGCGCGCGAGCGGCGCGGTCGCGGTGACGGCGGCGCAGCGGCGCGCGGCGAACCCGACCGCGGCGCGGTGGTCCTCGGGCGTGAAGTCGGCGACGGCGTCGGCGACGAAGAACGGCCGGACGTCGCGCATGAACGCCTCCAGCGCCGTCGCCTGGCAGCCGATGTGCGCGTAGATCCCGGTGACGATGAGCTGGTCGCGGCCGCGCGGCAGCAGCAGGTCGGCCAGGTCGGTGCGGATGAACGCGCTGTAGCGCCACTTGGTGAGGACGGTGTCGCCCTCGGCGGGCGCGAGCGCGTCCACGATGCCGGTGGCGCGCGGGTCCGCGCCGACGCCCTTGCCCCAGAAGTCGGTGAGCAGGCCCCGGTCGCGCGGCGACTGCGCGCCGGGCTGCGCGGTGTAGACGACCGGGACGCCCGCGGCGTCGGCGGCGCGGCGCAGCGTCGCGATGTTCTCGATCAGCTCGGGGACCGGGTCGCCCGCGAACGGCTCCAAAAAGTAGTTCTGCATGTCGTGGATCAGCAGGACGGCGCGGTCGGGGTCGGGCCGCCAGTCCACGCGCGGCGCGGGCAGTTCGTCCTCGGCGGGCATCGGGTACGGGGCGATCGGGGGGATGGCCACGGGTCCTCCTCAGCGGGCTGGGTCGGCGGTGGTGGTGTCGCGGAGTTCGGCGCGGAGCGCGGCGCGCAGGTCGCGGCGGCTCGTCTTGCCGACGCCGGTCGCGGGGAACGCGTCGACGGTCACGACCCGGTCGGGGATCTTGTAGTCGGCGAGGCCGCGTCCGCGCAGGAACGCCCGCAGCTCCGGCGCGCGCGGCGGGTCGCCCGCCGGGACGACGAACGCGCAGGTGCGCTCGCCGAGCACCGGGTCGGGCACGGCGACGACGGCGGCGTCGTGGACGGCGGGGTGGGCGAGCAGGTGGTTCTCGACCTCCTCGGCGGCGATCTTCTCGCCGCCCCGGTTGATCTGGTCCTTGGCGCGGCCCTCGACGACCAGGTGGCCGCCGGGGGTGCGCCGGACGAGGTCGCCGGTGCGGTAGAAGCCGTCCGCGGTGAACGCGCGGGCGTCGTGCTCGGGCGCGCGGTAGTAGCCGCGGATCGTGTAGGGGCCGCGGGTGAGCAGGTGGCCGACCTCGCCGGGCGGGACGTCGCGGTCGTCGTCGTCCACGACGCGGACCTCGTCGTCGGGCGAGATGGGGCGGCCCTGGGTGCGGACGCGGACGTCGTCGGGGTCGTCCAGCCGCGTGTAGTTGACCAGCCCCTCGGCCATCCCGAACACCTGCTGGACGGTGCAGCCGAGGACGGGCCGGACGCGCGCGGCGGCCTCGGCGGCGAACTTCGCGCCGCCGACCTGCAGCACCTCCAGGCTGGACAGGTCCTCGCGGGCGTTCGGGGCGGCGGCGAGCCACACCAGCGCGAGCGGCGGGACGAGCCCGGTGATCGTCACGCGCTCGCGCTCGATGAGCTGGAACGCGACGTCGGGGCTGGGCAGCGGCGCGAGGACGGTCGCCGCGCCCGCCGCGAGCGCGCCGAACACGCCGGGCGAGCTCATCGGGAAGTTGTGGGCGACGGGCAGCGCGCACAGGTACACGTCGTCGGGCGTCAGCCCGCAGATCTCGGCGCTGGCGCGGCAGCTGTAGAGGTAGTCGTCGTGGGTGCGCGGGATCAGCTTGGGCGTGCCGGTGGTGCCGCCGGAGAGCTGCATCAGCGCGACGTCGGCCGGGTCGGGGTCGGGCAGTTCGACGGGTTCGGCGTCCAGCGCCGCGTACGGGGTGAACTCCGCGGCGTCGCCGAGCACGACCGTGCGCGGGGCCCTGACCTCGCGGGCGAGCGTCCGGTGGTCGAACCCGGCGTGCCGGTCCACGGTGACGTACGCGGCGGCGTCGGTGTGCGCGACGAAGTGGCCGATCTCGGCGCGGCGGTGCGCGGGCAGCGCGAACACCGGGACCGCGCCGAGCCGGAACAGCCCGAACACGGTCTCGAAGAACTCGGGGACGTTGGGGAGCTGCACGACGACGCGGTCGCGGGGCGCGACGCCGAGGGCGCGGAACCCGGCGGCGGCGCGGTCGGCGCGGCGGTCCAGCTCGGCGTACGTCCAGCGGTGCGGGCCGCCGACGACGGCGGTGCGGCCGCCGTGCCGGGCGGCGGCCGCGCGCAGCAGCGCGCCGAACGTCTCGCCGCGCCAGTACCCGGCGGCGCGGTAGCGGGCGGCGGCCTCGTCCGGCCAGGGGACGGCTCCGGGCAGCATGGTCGCTTCTCCTCGAGCAGGGGGCGGGCGGGCGGCGGGCGGCGTCAGCGCAGCGACGCTCCCCCGTCGACGTACAGGTCGTGCATGGTGATGTGCCGGGCGCGGTCGGAGGCCAGGAACAGCACGGCCTCGGCGACGTCGGCGGGGTCGGCGATGCGGCCGAGCGGGATTCCGGCGCGGTACGCGGCGGGGTCGCCGTCGATCGCGGCGCGCTCCCCCGCGACCGGGTCGGGCCACACGTCGCGCTGCATCGCGGTGTCGGTGGAACCGGGCGAGACGACGTTGCAGCGGACGCCGTGCCCGGCGAGTTCGAGGCCGAGGCACTTGGTGAACGCGACGGCGGCGGCCTTGGACGCGGCGTAGGCGGCCATCCCGGTGCGCGGCACCCGCGCCGCGTTGGACGCGACCGTGACGATCGCTCCGGCGCGGCGCGGGGCCATGCGGCGCGCGACCGCGCGGGACGCCAGCGCGACGCCGGTGGCGTTGACCGCGAGCGTCGCGGCCCAGTCGGCGTCGGCGAGGTCCAGGACGGGCGCGGGCCGCAGGATTCCGGCGGCGTTGACGAGCACGCCGAGCGGGCCGAGCGCGGTCTCGGCGGCCGCGACGGCGGCCTCGACCTCGGCGGGGTCCGCGATGTCGGCGGGCAGCGCGAGCGCGGGGCCGGGCAGGGAGTCGGCGGTGCGCTGCGCGGCGTCGGCGTCGCGGTCCAGGACGGCGACGGCCGCGCCCGCGGCGGCCAGGGCGGTGGCGACGGCCGCGCCTATCCCGCCGCCACCGCCGGTCACGAGGGCCGCCGTGCCGGCGACCCCGGGCACGCCGTCAGGGGACGCGTCGGGCCGTCGGGTTCCTTCGGGGCCTGCCACGGAGTACTCCCCCTCGTCCGGTAAGGCAGCCCTAAGTTAGGGATGCCTTACCTAAGCTCCCGAATGACGGCGGCGGCGTCAACCCCGCGATCCGGGTGACGGTGATCACCCGGCGCCGGAACGGCAGCGGCACCGGACCGCGACGGCCGGTTAGGTTAGCCTTTCCTCATGCCTCCCCCGTCCGCCGTCTCCGCGAACCCCCGGCCCGCGGCCCCCGCCGGGACGGCCGCCGCCCGCGGCCGCCCGGCGCGCGCGCTCGGCCCCCTCGCGGCGCTGGCCGCGCTCGTCGCCGTGCTCGGCGTCGCGTCGCTGTTCGTCGGCGGCGGCGACACCCCGCCCGGCCGCGTCCTGGACTTCCTGCTGGACCGGGGCGGCGCGCGCGGCGACTCCGACCTGCACACGGTCGTGGCGACGCTGCGCGTCCCGCGCACTCTCGCCGGGCTCGCGATCGGCGCGGCGCTCGGCCTGGCCGGGGCGCTGCTGCAGGCCGCCACCCGCAACCCGCTCGCCGAGACGGGGCTGCTCGGCGTCAACGGCGGCGCGGCGCTCGGCGTCGTCACCGGCATCGCCTACTTCGGGGCGGGCGCGGGCTCGGGGTACCTGCCGTGGGCGTTCGGCGGCGCGCTCGTCGCGAGCCTGCTGGTGCTGCTCATCGCGAGCGCGGGCCGCGCCGGGGCGTCGCCGCTGCGGCTCGTCCTCGCCGGGGCCGCGCTCACCACCAGCGCGGGCGGGATGATCAACATCATCGTGCTCGGCAGCGGCAAGACCTACGACGAGTACCGGTTCTGGGTGCTCGGCTCGCTCGCGGGCGTCACGATGAAGGCGTTCCTCGGCGTCCTGCCGCTGCTCGCGGCCGGGGCGGCGCTGACCGTGCCCGCCGTCCGGCCGCTGTCGGCGCTCGCTCTCGGCGACGACGCCGCCCGCGCGCTCGGGCACCGGCCCGGCGCGACGCGGGTCCTGGTCGCGGTCGCCGTGACGCTGCTGGCCGCCGGGTCGGTCGCGCTCGCCGGGCCGCTGACGTTCCTCGGCCTCGTCGCGGGCTACGCCGCGCGGCGGCTCATGGGGCCGCGCACCGCCGGGCAGCTCGTCGCGGCCGCGCTCACCGGGGCCGCCGTGCTCATCGCCGCCGACCTGGTCGCGCGCGTGCTGATCAAGCCGTACGAGACGTCGGTGGCGCTGATGCTCGCGCTCATCGGCGGGCCGCTGCTGATCCTGCTCGTCCGGTCCAAGGAGGTGCTGCTGCTCGGCACGCCCGCGCAACCCGGCGCGGTGCGGCGCGCCCGCGCGCGGCGCGTCCGGGGCGACCGCGCGCCGCGCCCCGACGACAGCGTCGTGCTGCGGGCCGGGGGGCGGTCGGTGCTGCTGCCCCGGCGGGGCGCGGTCGCCGCGCTCGGCCTCGCGGCGCTCGCCGGGCTCGTGCTCGTCGGGTGCGTCGTGTTCGGCTCGACCGTGCTGTCCCCGGGCGAGGCCGTCCGCGCGCTGTTCGGCGACGGGTCCGGCGGCGCGGTGCTGATGATCCGCGAGTTCGGGCTGCCGCGCGTCGCCGTGGCGCTGCTCGTCGGCGGCGCGCTCGGCGTCGCGGGCTGCCTCACCCAGACGATGGCCCGCAACCGGCTCGCCTCGCCGGACTTCCTCGGGTTCAACGAGGGCGCGACGCTCGCGGTGATGCTGACCGTCCTCGGCGGCGGGACGCTCGGCGCGTGGTGGTCGGGGCCGCTCGGCGCGCTGGCCGCCGCCGCGCTGATCGTGCTCGTCGCGGGCGGCGCGGGCGCGGGCGGCTACCGGATGCTGGTCACCGGCATCGCCGTCGCCGCCGTCGTCCGCTCGTTCGTGGAACTGCTGCTGGCCAAGAAGGACCTCGGCATCGCCGACGCCGTCTACACCTGGAGCGTCGGCAGCCTCAACGGGCGCGACTACTCCTCGGCGGGGCCGCTGTGCGCGGGCCTCGTCGTGCTGCTGCCGCTCGCGCTGCTCGCCGGGCGGCGGCTGCGGATGCTGCGGTTCGGCGACGACGTCACCACCGTCCTCGGCGGCGACCCGCGCCGCACCCGCTGGCTCGTGCTCGCGCTCGCCGCCGGGCTCGCCGGGCTCGCCGTGGGCGTCGGCGGGCCGATCACCTTCGTCGCGCTGAGCGCGCCGATCCTGGCCGGGCTCGCCGCCGGGCCCGCGCGGGTGCCGGTCGTGGCGTCCGGGCTCGTCGGCGCGGTGCTCGTCGCGCTCGCCGACACCGTGGGCCGCGTCGCGGGCGGCGACACCGAGATCCCCGTGGGCGCGGTCGCCGGGCTCGTCGCGGGACCGTTCCTGCTGGCCGTCCTGCTGCGCGAGCGGCGCGGCTGACCGTGAAGGAGAACGCTGTGGAACTGGTCGTCGAAGGGCTCCGCGCGGGCTACCCGGGGCTCGTCGCGGTGGACGGGGTGGACCTGCGCGTCCCGTCCGGGCGGGTCGTCGCGATCGTCGGCCCGAACGGGTGCGGCAAGTCCACGCTGCTGCGCGCGCTCGCCCGCGTCCACCGGCCCTCGGCGGGCCGGATCACGATCGGCGGCCAGGACCTGTGGTCGCTGCGGCCCCGGCAGGCCGCGCACCGGGTGACGCTGCTGCCGCAGCACCCGGTCGCGCCCGAGGGCATCACCGTCGCCGGGCTCGTCGCCTACGGCCGCCACCCGCACCAGGGCCTGTTCCGGCAGTGGTCGGCCGAGGACGAGCGGGTCACCGCCGAGGCGATGGCCGCGACCGGCGTCGCCGACCTCGCCGACCGCCGCGCGGACCGGCTGTCGGGCGGGCAGCGGCAGCGCTGCTGGCTGGCGATGGTCCTCGCGCAGGAGACGCCGGTGACGCTGCTGGACGAGCCGACGAGCGCGCTGGACCTCGGCCACCAGGTCGAGGTGCTGGAACTCGTGCGGTCCGTCGCGCACGCGGGCCGGACGATCGTCATGGTGCTGCACGACATCGCGTCCGCCGCGCGCTACGCCGACGTGCTCGTCGCGATGCGGGACGGGCGCGTCGTCGCGGCCGGGCCGCCGCGCGAGGTCGTGGACGCCGCGCTGATCCGCACGCTGTACGGCATCCCCGCCGACGTGCTGGCCGCGCCCGGCGACGGGTCGCCGGTGATCGTCCCGGCGGCGGGCGGCGTCGCGGCGGCGGAGCCCGTGGACGGGGCCGTCGCGCGGTGACCGCCCCGGCCCCCGCGCAGACCGAGCCGTTCCGCCCGCTGGAGCCCGCCGCGACGCCCGGCCCGGCCGCGCTCGCCGCCGCTCCCCCGTCCCGCGCGCCGCTGGTGCGCGACCTGCGCGACGGCACGCACCTGGTGACGTTCGTGTGGCGCGGCGCGGCCGACCGGGTGCTCGTGCTCGTCAACACGGTCTCCGAGGGGCACCGCGACGACCTCGCGCCGATCCTGCTGGAGCGCGTCCCGGGCTCCGACGTGTGGCACCGCACGTTCCGCTGCCCGTCCGACCTGCGCGCGACCTACCAGTTCCATCCCTGCGACGGGCCGCTGGACGCGACCGACGACGCGGCGTGGGCGAACGTGCGGCGGTCGGCGGTGCCCGATCCGCTCAACCCGGACCGGCTGCCGTCGTGGATTCCCGGCGCGGTCACCTCGCTGCTGGAGCTGCCGGGAGCGCCGCCGCAGCCGTGGCGCGACCCGCGTCCGGGCGTCCCGGCGGGCGCGCTGACGACGGCGACGGCGCCGAGCGCGGCCCTCGGCGGCGACCGGACCGTCCACGTCTACGCGCCGCCGGTCGCGGACGGGCCGCTGGACCTGCTCGTCCTCCTCGACGGCGAACTGTGGGCGGATCTCGTCCCGATCGCGCCGACGCTGGACAACTTGCAGGCGGCCGGTCTGATCCGGCCGACGCTCGCGCTGCTCCCGGTGTCGGGCGACGCGACCGTCCGCGACGCCCAGCTCGGCGGCGACGCGTTCGCCCGGTTCGTCGGCGGCGAACTGCCCGCCTGGGCGGCGGACCGGTACGACCTGGCGGGCCCGGCGCGGCGGACCGCCGCCGGGCAGAGCCTCGGCGGGCTCGCCGCCGCGACCGCCGCGCTGCGCGTCCCCGGCGCGTTCGGGACGGTCGTCGCGCAGTCCGCCGCGCTGTGGGCGGACGGCGAGGCGCTGACGGCGGCGTACGCGGCCGCGCCGCGCGTGCCGACCCGGTTCCGGCTCCAGATCGGCACGCACGAGTGGCGGCTGCGGCCCGCCGTGCGCCGGTTCCACGCCGCGCTGCGCGAACGCGGCTACGACACCGCGCTCACCGAGTACACCGGCGGCCACGACCTCGCCTGCTGGCGGGGCGGGCTCGCCGACGCGCTCGGCGGGCCGTGAGGCGTCAGACGCCCGTGGTGGAACCCGTGGTGGAACCCGTGGGCGCGTCCGACTCCGGGCGGGGCGCGGTCGGGTCGAGCGTCCGCGTCGGGCCGAGGCGCAGCGCGGCCGGGGCCGACGCGGGCACCGCCGGGCTCCGCGGCGCGACCGGCGCGAGCCGCCGGTAGGTGCCCGGCTCGGGGCGCGGGTCGGCCTCGCCCTTGTTCGGCCAGAACGCCATCGCCCGCTCCGCCTGCGCGGTGATCGTCAGCGACGGGTTCACGCCGAGGTTCGCCGTCACCGCCGAGCCGTCCACGATGTGCAGGCCCGGGTGCCCGTACACGCGGTGGTAGGGGTCGATGACGCCGGTGTCGGCGGACTCCCCGATGACGCAGCCGCCGATGAAGTGCGCGGTCGTCGGGATGTCGAACAGGTCGAACCAGGTGCCGCCCGCCGTCGCGTCCAGCTCGTCGGCGAGCTTGCGGACGGCGTCGTGCGCGATGGGAATCCACGTCGGGTTCGGCTCGCCGTCGCCGTTGCGCGCCACGAGCCGCCGCCCGAACAGGCCGCGCTTCTCCCCCACCGTGATGGAGTTGTCCGCGGTCTGCATGACGAGCGCGATGACGGTCCGCTTCGCCCAGTCCTTCAGCGACAGGCCCCGGATGATCGTGCCGGGGTGCCGGGCGGCCTCGCCGAGGAACTTCAGCCAGCGCGGCTTGCCGCCGCCGTCGATGAGCAGCGTGCGGATCATGCCCATCGCGTTCTGGCCGGGCCCGTACCGGGTCGGCTCGATGTGGGTCTTGTCGTCCGGGTGGAAGGACGAGGTGATCGCCAGGCCGGTGCTGTGGTCGACGTCGCCCTTGCGGTGCCAGCCGGTCATCCGCTCGACGCCGAGCAGCGCCTCGGAGTTGGTGCGCGTCAGCTCGCCCAGGCGCGGCGACAGGCGCGGCAGCCTGCCCGTGTCGCGCATGCGGTGCAGGAGCCGCTGCGTGCCGTACGTCCCGGCCGCGAAGATCACCTGGTCGGCGGTGAGCCGCCGCTTCCCCAGGCCCGGCAGCATCCCGCTGCGCGCGGTGTCGACGGTGTAGCCGCCGCCCTCGCGCGGCGTGACGGCCGTGACGGTCGTGTCCGGCAGCACCCGCACGCCCGCCCGCTCCGCGAGGTACAGGTAGTTCTTGACCAGCGTGTTCTTGGCGCCGACGCGGCAGCCGACCATGCACGAGCCGCACGCGGTGCAGCTCGTCCGCTCCGGCCCGGCCCCGCCGAAGAACGGGTCGGCGGCGGGCTTGCCCGGCTCGCCGTCGCCGAAGAACACCCCGACCGGCGTCGCGTGGTAGGTCTCCTTGACGCCCATCTGCTCGGCGACCCGCTCCATCGCCTCGTCGGCGGGCGTCACCAGCGGGTTCGTCACGACGCCCAGCATCCGCTTGGCCTGGTCGTAGAACGGCTCCAGCTCGGCCTGCCAGTCGGTGATGTGGCCCCACTGGCGGTCGGTGAAGAACGGGCGCGGCGGCTGGTAGAGCGTGTTGGCGTAGACGAGCGACCCGCCGCCGACGCCCGCGCCGGCGAGCACGAGCACGCCCGCCTCGCCGCGCACCAGGTGGACGCGCTGGATGCCGCGCAGCCCGAGCCGGGGCATCCACAGGTACTTGCGCAGCCGCCAGTTCGTCTTCGGCAGCGTCTTCTCGGTGTAGCGCCGCCCCGCCTCCAGGACCGCGACGCGGTAACCCTTCTCCGCCAGCCGCAGCGCCGCGACGCTGCCGCCGAAACCCGAGCCGATCACGATCACGTCGAAGTCGGACGTCTCGGACGCTCCGGTCATGGGCCACCTCCACCTCGTCGTCAGGAAAGCCTTTCGACTATCGGGAGGACGCGCACGGAGGGCAAGGCATCTCGCCGCGCATACCGGGCGCGGTCTTGTCACCGGCATGACAAACGCGGACGGCCGGAGCTGGTCGCCCGCCGATCCGGAGCCCGACCCGCCCCTGGCCGGATGCGGCCAGGGGCGGGCCGGGGCGCGCGTCAGGTCGCGGCGACCTCCGGGGAGCGCGTCCGCGCCCCGGTCAGGACGGAGTCGAGGATCTCGCCCGCCCGCACCGCCGCGTTCGACAGCAGCGAGGACGTGATCCCGTGCGTGTGCTCCGTGCCGCCCTGGAGGTACAGGCCCGCGGTGACGCCCGGCGCGGTCGCGACGCGGTAGTCGCGTTCCACGCGGACGCGGCCCAGCTCGTCGCGCAGGCACAGCTCGGCGGCCGGGCCGAGCAGCCCGAGCGCGTCGAACGGCTCGTACCCGGTGGCGCACACGACGACGTCGGAGTCCAGCACCGTCCGCTCCCCCGTCGGCAGGAACTCGCAGGTCGTGCGCGCCCCGCCGGGGATCTCGCGGATGTCCAGGACGGATGTCGCGTTGAGTATCCGCAGCCGCTCCCGCCCCTGCACCTTCTCCTGGTAGACGCGCCGGTACAGCTCCTCGATGAGGTCGAGATCCACGACGGAGTAGTTCGTGCCCCGGTGGTAGTCGAACAGGCGGCGCTTGACGTCCTCGGGCGCGCCGTGGAAGAGGTCCACCGCCGCCGGGTCGAAGATCCGGTTCGCGAACGGGCTGTCGTCGGCGGGGCTGTAGCCGTAGCGGGCGAACACCGACGTGACCTGGGCGTCGGGGTACGTTCGGTGCAGGTAGTCGGTGACCTCGGCGGCGCTCTGGCCCGCGCCGACGACCGTCCAGCTCCCGGTCGGGCCGGTGTGCTCGGCGAGGCGCAGCAGCAGCGACTGGTTGTGCCAGATCCGCGCGGACTGCTCGACGCCGGGCGGCATCTTCGGCTGGAGGCCGCCGCTGACGACGACGTCGCGGGCGCGGACCGTCCGGCCGCCGGACAGGGCCACCTCGAACTCGGCGATCTCGCCCGTCCCGTCCGCGACGGGCGTCACCGCGACGACCTCGCTGCCGTAGGACACCTGGTGGGCGAGGCGGTCGGCGGCCCAGGTGAAGTAGTCGTGGAACTCCACGCGCGTCGGGAAGAACGTCTTGTGGTTGATGAAGTCGACCAGGCGGCCCCGGTCCTTCAGGTACGCCAGGAACGAGAAGTCGCTCCCCGGGTTCCGCATCGTCACGAGGTCCTTCAGGAACGACACCTGGAGGGTGGCGCCCTCGATCAGCATCCCCCGGTGCCAGCCGAAGCGGGGTTGGCGCTCGGCGAACAGGGCGGTGACGCGGTCGGCGGGGTCGGCGGCGGCGTTGTGCTCCTCGACCGCGACGGCGAGGGCGAGGTTGGCGGGGCCGAAGCCCACGCCGACGAGGTCGTACGCTCCGTCTCGGGACACGGCGTCTCGGGACACGGCGGCTCCTTCGGTGGTGGACGAACGGGGGGGAGGCGCGGGTCAGGCGCGGGCGGCGGCCTCCTCGCGGCCCGCCGCGTAGTAGTCCTCGTCGCGGTCGTTGTCGTGCTCGTCGTGGTAGGTCGTCTCGGTGAGGCCGCGCTTCCAGTAACCGATCGCCAGGTATCTGCGGCGCTCCAGACCGCGCTCGTCGCGGACGTAGGAGCGGATCGCGCGGACCGACGACGACTCGCCGGCGATCCACACGAACACGTCGCCGTCCGGCCAGGGCAGCGCGCGGACGGCGTCGGCGAGCACCGGCCCGCCCGCCGCCGCGCCGTCGCGGAACAGCCAGGTCAGCTCGACGCCGGGCGGCGGGGCGAGGTCCTGGACCTCCTCCGGCCCAGGGACCTCGACCAGGACGTGGCCGCGCGCGTCGGCGGGCAGCCCCTCCACGATCGCGCCGATCGCCGGGAGCGCGCTGTGGTCGCCCGCGACGACGTACCGGTCGGCGCGGCCGAGGACGCGCCCGCCGGGGCCGAGGACGCCGAGCGGGTCGCCGGGCCGGGCGTCGCGCGCCCAGCGGGACGCGACGCCCGCGTCGCCGTGCAGCACGAAGTCGACGTGGAGTTCCCCGGCGGCGGCGTCGTACCGGCGGACGGTGTACGTCCGCATCGTCGGCCGCCGCTCGGCGGGCGGCCAGACGGGCCGGCCGTCGGGCCCCTGGACGGGCCACCGCGGGTCCTCGTCGCCGCGCGGCGGGAACAGCAGCTTGACGTTCGGCCCGTCGCCGAACCCGGCGAGCTCGGGGCCGCCCAGGATGATCCGGCGCATCCCGGGGGTGACCTGCTCGGCGCGCAGGACGGACAGGACGCGCAGGCCGGGGACGCGGGGGCGCTCGTCGGGCACGGGGTTCTCCTTCTCTCGGGGGCGCGCCGCGGGAGTGCGGCGCGGAGGGGACGTCAGGTCTTCGCCGCGGCGGGCGCGGGCGCGGCCCGGACGAGCCGCGTCGCGACGAGCGCGGCGACGAGCGCGCAGCCCGCCGCCGCGCCGAGCGCCGCGTGGTAGGGGGCCAGGCCGCCGCCGGGGACGGCGGCCAGCACGCCCGCGCCCATCGACACGCCGAGCGCGGACGCCATCTGCCGCTCGGTGTTGTAGACGGTGGACGCGGCGGACGTCGCGGCGGTCCCGACCGTGCTGAACGCGGTGATCTGGAGCTGGATCGAGGACTGCCCGACGCAGAACCCCATCGCCAGGTGCAGCAGCATGATCAGGTGGACGGGCGTGCCGACCGTGACGAGGTCGGTGAGCGCGATCGTCGCGGCCGCGCCGACCATGCAGGCGGTGACGACGCGGCCGGGCCCGAACCGGTTCTGGAGCCGTCCGGCGACCTGGGACGCGGCCATCAGGCCGAGCGCCTTGGGCAGCACGGCGAGGCCCGCGAGCGACGCCGAGTGGCCGAGGCCGTCCTGGTACAGCAGCGTGAAGGTGTACCCGGCGGCGAGGAATCCGGCGACGAGGAACACCATCGCGCCGCCGGACGCGCGGAACGCGGCGTCGCGGAACACGCCGAGGTCCACCAGCGGCTCGCGGGTGCGCGGCGCGGCGACGGCGAACGCGGCGAGGCACGCGAGCCCGGCGGCGAGCAGCACGGCGACGGACGCGTCGAACCCGCGCGTCGCGCCGTAGTTCAGCGCGAACATCACCAGGCCCGCGCCGGGCGCGACGAGCAGGAACCCGCGCAGGTCGAACCGGCGGCGCGCCCGCTGCCCGCCGCCGTCGAGCGCGAC
This sequence comes from Actinomadura atramentaria DSM 43919, assembly GCF_000381885.1. Lineage (GTDB taxonomy): Bacteria > Actinomycetota > Actinomycetes > Streptosporangiales > Streptosporangiaceae > Spirillospora > Spirillospora atramentaria. The sequence goes on from NZ_KB907210.1 coordinate 36,305, forward strand.
CGCGCCCGCGACGAGCGCGGCGAGGCCGATCGGCAGGTTGATCGCGAACCCCCACCGCCACGACAGGTGGTCGACGAGCAGGCCGCCGATCACCGGGCCGAGGGTCGGGGCGAGCGCGCCGGGCAGGACGATGGCGCGGGCGAGCCGCATCCGCTCGTCCGGCGGGTACGCGAGGTACAGGACGGTCAGCCCGACCGACAGCAGCAGCGCGCCCGCGAGTCCCTGCACGGCGCGGGCCGCGACGAGCATCCCGAGGCCGCCGGACACGCCGCACGCGAGCGAGGCGGCGACGAACAGCGCGAGCGCGCCGAGGTAGGCGGCCTTCGGCCCGATCCGGTCGCTGATCCACCCCGACGCGGGGATGCACACCGCGACGCTGACCAGGTACGCGGCGTCGACCGCGCCCGTCGCCGCCGGGGCCGCGTGGAACTCGCGCGCGATGGCGGGCAGCGCGACGTTCGCGATGGTCATGTCCATGCTGACCATGAACACGACGGTCACATAGACGACGCAGACCATCGTCCGCGCACGGCCGCTCACGGCGCGCCGCCGCGCAGGACGGCGTCCACGACCGCGCCGATCTCGGCGATCGGGCCGGGCTGGGTCATGTCCTTGTGCTCGCACTGGACGTCGTGGTTGACGATCTTCCCGCCGACGTACGGCTCCCACAGGCGGTACGTCGGGGACGCCGCGCCCTTGCCGAGTTCGGCGGGGTTGAGCGCGGCGGTGAAGAACAGCAGGTCGCCGTCGAACCGGCCGAACTCGGCGTCCTTCTCCAGCTTCGCGCTGACCGCGAAGTTGTCGATCATCGCGGCGGGCGTGAAGTCGTGGAGGTTGGCGAGGGCGCTGCCCTCGGCGCGCAGGATCTCCATGACGCGCTCGCGGCTGACCGGGCCGTCCTCGCCGGTCATGTCGTGGCCGACCATGTAGAGCAGGGCGCGCAGCGCGTCCTCCTCGCTCGGCAGGGTGTCCCAGACACCGCTCGGGTAGGAGTCGAGCATCACCAGCGGCGCGACCTCCTCGCCGCGCGCCCGCAGCTCCACCGCGACGTGGTGGGCGATGACGCCGCCGAACGACCAGCCGAGCAGCGCGTACGGTCCGTGCGGGCGGACCTCGCGCATCGCGGCGATGTACTCGTCCGCCATCTCGGCGAGCGTGTCGGCGGGCTGGACGCGGCGCGCGAGGTTGCGGGCCTGCACGCCGAACAGCGGCGCGTCGTGGACGTGCTTGAGCAGCCCGGAGAAGCACCAGGAGATGCCGCCCGCCGGGTGGAAGCAGAACAGCGGCACGCCGTCGCCGGACGTCCGGAACGGCAGGATGATCTCCAGCGCGTCCCCGTCGCCGCCGCTCTCCAGCCGGTCGGCCAGCTCCGCGACGGTCGGCGCGGCGAAGATCCCGCCGACGCTGAGCCGCACGCCGAACTCGGCCTGGACGCGGCCGATGAGCCGCGCCGCGAGCAGCGAGTGCCCGCCGAGGTCGAAGAACGAGTCGTCGATCCCGACCCGCTCCAGCTCCAGCACCTCGGCGAACAGCTCGCACAGCATCTCCTCCTGCCGGGTGCGCGGCCCGCGCCCGGTCGAGGCCGCCGGGCCGGGGGCGGGCAGCGCGGCGCGGTCGAGCTTGCCGTTGGGCGTGAGCGGCAGCGCGGGAAGGACGACGACGGCGGACGGCACCAGGTGCGCGGGCAGCTCGGCGGCCAGCGCGCGGCGCGGGTCGGCGGCGGGCTCCCCGACGACGTACCCGACGAGCCGGGGGTCGCCGGGCCGGTCCTCGCGGACGACGACGGCGGCGCGCTCGACCCCGTCGAGCCGGGCCAGCGCGCTCTCGACCTCGCCGGGCTCGATCCGGAACCCGCGGACCTTGACCTGGTCGTCGGCGCGCCCGGCGAACCGCAGCACGCCGCCGGGCGTCCAGCGGGCGAGGTCGCCGGTGCGGTACATGCGCTCGCCGGGCGGCCCGAACGGGTCGGCGACGAACCGCTCGGCGGTCGCGGCGGGCCGGCCGAGGTAGCCGCGCGCCAGGCCCGCGCCCGCCAGGTACAGCTCGCCGGTGACGCCGGGCGGCACCGGGCGCAGCGCGGCGTCCAGGACGTACGCGCGGGTGCCGGGGTCGGGGCGGCCGATCGGGACGGGCCCCGGATCGCCCGGGTCGCAGTCCCACAGCGTCGCGTTGACGGTCGCCTCGGTCGGGCCGTAGGCGTTGACGACGCGGTGCTCGCGGCCCCAGCGCGCGACGAGTTCCGGCGGGACCTTCTCCGCGCCGATCGCGAGCGTCGACCCGGCGGGCAGGCCGACGTCGGCGGGGAACATCGCGAGGACGGACGGCGGCAGCCCGAGCATCGTCACGCCGTGCCGCTCGGCGTAGTCCGCGAGCGCCGCGCCGGGCGTGCGCAGCTCGTCGGGACACAGCACGAGCGTGCCGCCGGACAGCAGCGGGATGCAGATCTGCCAGAGCGCGGCGTCGAAGCTGAGCGACGCGAAGTGCAGGACGCGGGTTCCCGGCCCCGCGCCGAGCCGCTTCTCCTGCGTCTCGACCAGGTCCGCGATCCCGGCGTGGGTGACCACGACGCCCTTGGGTTTCCCGGTCGAACCGGACGTGTAGATCACGTACGCGGGCAGGTCCACCGAGGTCGGGCCGGGCGGGTCGGTGTCGGCGCAGCGGGCGAGCCCGGCCAGGTCGGGGGGCCGCACGACGTGCTTCGGGCGGGCGTCGTCCGTCATGTACGCGAGCCGGTCGGCCGGATAGGACGGGTCGAGCGGCAGGTACGCCGCGCCGGTCTTCAGGACGCCCAGCACCGCGACGACCATGTCGGCGGTGCGGGGCATCTCGACGCCGACGACGTCCTCCGGCCCCGCCCCGACCTCGGTGATCAGGCGGTGCGCGAGCCGGTTCGCGCGCGCGTTCAGCTCCGCGTAGGTGAGCCGGGCGCCGTCCAGGACGAGCGCGGGCGCGTCCGGCGTCCGGCGGACCTGCGCCTCGAACAGCGCGGGCAGCGTCGCGGGCGGCCGGTCGTGGCCGGTGGCGTTCCAGTCCCGCAGGATCGTGCGGCGCTCGTCCGGGCCGAGCAGGTCCAGGGCGCCGATCGGGCGGCCCGGATCGGCGGCGGCCCCGGCCAGCACCCGGACGAGCCGCGCGGCGAGGTCTTCCGCGGTCGCGCGGTCGAACAGGTCGGCGCTGTACTCGATCGCTCCGTCCACGCCGCCCCCGGCGCGCTCCACGAGCCGGAACGCCAGGTCGAACTTCGCGCCGCCGGTCGGGACGGTGCTCACCGACGTCCGCAGCCCCGGCATCGCCGGACCCTCCGCCGGGTCGGCGGCGTAGGTGACCATGACCTGGAACAGCGGGTGGCGGGCGAGGGAGCGCGGCGGGGCCAGCGCCTCCACGATCCGGTCGAACGGGACGTCCTGGTGCTCGAACGCGGCCAGGTCGGCGGCGCGGACGCGGTCCAGCAGCGCCCGGAACGACGGGTCGCCGGAGGTGTCCGTGCGCAGCACGAGCGCGTTGACGAAGCAGCCGACGAGCTGGTCGAGGGCGTCGTCGGCGCGGCCCGCGGCGGGCGTGCCGAGCGGCACGTCGGTGCCCGCGCCGAGCCGGGTGAGCAGCGCCGCGACTCCCGCCTGGACGGTCATGAACATGCTGGCGCGCGCGTCGCGGGCGAGTTCGGCGAGGGCGCGGTGCAGGTCCGCGCCGAGCGCGAACGGCACGACGCCGCCGCGGCCCGTCCCCTCGGCGGGCCGGGGCCGGTCGGCGGGCAGGTCGAGTTCGGCGGGCAGGCCGCGCAGCGCCGCGCGCCAGTGGGCGAGCTGCCGGGCGGCGGTGGACGCGGGGTCGTCCTCGTCGCCGAGCAGGTCCCGCTGCCACAGCGTGAAGTCGGCGTACTGGACGGGCAGCGGCCGCCAGTCGGGGCGGCGGCCCGCGCGGCGCGCCGCGTACGCGGCGGCGAGGTCCCCGACGAGCCGGGCCTGCGACCACTCGTCGGCCGCGATGTGGTGCAGGACGAGCAGCAGCGTGTGCTCGTCCGGTCCCGCCGTGTGCAAGACGGGCCGCAGCGGCGGCTCCTCGGCCAGGTCGAACACGTGCCGGGCGGCGGCCGTCAGGTCGTCCGCCGTCGCCGCGCGGTGCAGGACGGGCGGCGCGGCGGGCATCACCTGCTGGTACGGCGCGCCGTCCTCCTCGGGGAAGCGGGTCCGCAGGATCTCGTGCCGGGCGGTGAGGTCGCCGAGGGCGGCGGTCAGCGCGTCCTCGTCGAGGTCGCCGGACAGGGTCAGCGCGACCGGGACGTTGTAGGCCGAGCCCTCGCCCGTCCGCTGGAGGAACCACAGGCCGCGCTGCGCGTGCGACAGCGGGACGCGGCGCGGGCGCGGGACGGGCGCCAGCGGCGGCCGGTCCCCGCCGTCCCCGAGCGCGGCGGCGATCCCGGCGACGGTCGGGGTCTCGAACACCGCGCGGATGCCGAGTTCCGCGCCGAGCACGGCGCGGACGCGGCCGGTGAGCCGCGCGGCGAGCAGCGAGTCGCCGCCGAGGTCGAAGAACCCGTCGTCCACGCCGACCGAGGGAACGCCCAGGACCTCGGCGAACAGCGCGCACAGCGCGGCCTCGCGGGCGGTCGCCGGGGCGGCGGCGTCGTCGCCGCTCAGCGCAGGGGCGGGCAGCGCGGCGCGGTCGAGCTTGCCGTTGACGGTCAGCGGCAGCGCGGGCAGGCCGACGACGGCGGCGGGCACCAGGTGCGCGGGCAGCCGTTCGGCGAGGTGGGCGCGCAGGTCGGGGCGGACGCCGTCGGCCGCGCCCGTCGCGGCGTAGCCGACGAGGCGGCGGTCGCCGGGCCGGTCCTCGCGGACGACCACGGCGGCCTGCGCGACGTCCGGGTGCGCCAGCAGCGCGGCCTCGACCTCGGCGGGCTCGATCCGGAAGCCCCGGACCTTCACCTGGTCGTCGGCGCGGCCCAGGAACTCCAGCGTCCCGTCCGGCAGCTCGCGGGCGAGGTCGCCGGTGCGGTACATGCGCGCGCCGGGCGGCCCGAACGGGTCGGCGACGAACCGGCCGGCGGTGAGGCCGGGGCGGCCGAGGTAGCCGTGCGCGAGGCCCGCGCCGCCGACGTACATCTCGGCGGAACGGCCGGGCTCGACCGGCCGCAGCGCGTCGTCCAGCAGGTGGACGCGCAGGTCGGGGATGGGTCCGCCGATCGGGCTGCCCGCCGCCGCGGCCGCGTCCAGCGCGCGGTGCGTGACGTGGACGGTCGTCTCGGTGATGCCGTACATGTTCACGAGCCGCGGGCCGTCCGCGCCGTGCCGCGCGTGCCAGGGGGCGAGGCGGCCGGGGTCCAGCGCCTCCCCGCCGAACACGACGTACCGCAGCGCGAGCGGCCCGCCGGGGTCGGCGGCGAGCAGCGGGTAGAACGCGGACGGCGTCTGGTTCAGGACGGTCACGCGCTCGGCCGACAGCAGCGCCGCGAACGCGTCCGGGGAGCGGGCGACGTCCTGCGGGACGACGACGAGCCGCCCGCCGTGCAGCAGCGCGCCCCACAGCTCCCACACCGAGAAGTCGAAGGCGTAGGAGTGGAAGAGCGTCCACACGTCGTCCGCGCCGAAGCCGAACCAGTGCCGCGTCGCGGTGAACAGCCGGACGACGTTGCGGTGCGGCACGACGACGCCCTTGGGCGCGCCCGTCGAACCGGACGTGTAGATGACGTACGCGGGCAGTTCCGCGTCGAGGTCGCGGCCGAGCGGTTCGGCGGAGTGCTCCTCGGCCTCGGCGAGCGTCTTCTCGTCGACCGTGGCGACGGGCCGGGCGTCGGCCAGCGTCGCGGCGACGCGCGCCTCGGGGTAGCCGGGGTCGATCGGGACGTACGCCGCGCCCGTCTTGAGCACGCCGAGGATCGCGGTGACGAGCCCGGCCGAGCGCGGCAGCGTGAGCGCGACGAACGCGCCGGGCGCCGCGCCGCGTCCGGCGAGCAGCCGGGCGAGGCGGTTGGCGGCGGCGTCCAGCTCCGCGTAGGTGACGGAAGTGTCCCCATCGGTCACGGCTACCGCGTCGGGCGTCGCGGCGGCGCGTTCCTCGAACAGTCCGACGAGCGTCGCGCCGCCCGGCTCGGGCGCGGGCTCCGGCGCGGGCCTCACCCGCGCGGGCACGGCGTCGAGCCGACCCACCGGCTGCTCCGCGCCGCCCGCGCCGAACGCCTCGAACAGCGCGCCGAGCGACGCCGCGTGCCCGTCCATCTCCGCCGCGCCGTACAGCTCGGGGTTGGCGTCGACCTCCAGCGGCAGGAACCCGTCCTCGGGCCCCGCGCCGTGGACGGTGACGGTGAGGTCGTCCACCGGCCCGGCCGACAGGTAGTGCGTCGTCGCGGGCGCGCCCGCGAACCGCAGCTCGGGCGTGAACGGCTTGATGTTGACCAGCGGCCCGATCAGCCGCCGCCCCTCCCCCAGCAGCCGCAGGTCGCGGCGCAGGTCCTCGGACCGGTACCGGCCGTGGACGCGCGCCTCCCGCAGCCGCGCCGCGACCTGCGCGACCAGCTCCCCGGCCGTCGTCGCGGGGCCGAGGTCGACGCGCAGCGGCACGACGTTGGTCACCATCGACGGGACGCGCGCGGCGGCCGTCCCGAGGCGGCCCATCAGCGGCAGGCCGAGCACGACCGAGCGCGCGCCCGTCCGCCGGTGCGTGTACGCGGCGACGCCCGCGACGACCGCTTCCGGCCACGTCGCCCCGGCGGCGGCCGCCAGGTCGCGGAGCCCGGCGGCGCGGAGCCGCCCGGTGCGGCGCAGGAACGTCGGCGCGGGCCGCCCGCCCCGCTCGGCCGCGCGCGGGCTGAGCGACACGGCCCCGGGCGCGTCGGCGAACCGGCCCGTCCAGTAGGCGCGGTCGGCGGCGCACCGCTCGGACGCGCGGTACGCGGCCTCTTCCTCGACGACGTCGCGCAGCGGCAGGAACCGGCCGCCCGGGTAGGCGCGGTCCTCGGCGAGCGCGGTGTAGAGCTCCGCGACGCGCCGCGCGACCTGCGAGAAGCCGTAGCCGTCGAGCACGATGTGGTGGCAGCGCTGGTACCACAGGACGCGCCCGCCGCCGAGGTCGAAGAGCGCCTGGGTGAACAGCGGCCCGGCCTCGGGCGCGACGGCGCGGGCCAGGTCGGCGCGCATCCAGCGCAGCGCGGCGGCGTACGGGTCGGCGGCGTCGCGGACGTCGGGCCGGTGCAGCGTCCAGTCGGGGGCCGCGCCGCCGGACGCGACGAGCTGCCACGGCCGGTCGTCGCCGCCGCCGAACCGGACGCCGAGGGCGTCGGTCTCCGCGACGGTCGCGCGCAGCGCCCGCTCGAACAGGCCCGCGTCCACGGGCCCGTGGACCTCGACGTACTCGGCGGTGTTGTACGCGGGGTTGGCGGGGTCGAGGCGCTGGGCGAACCAGACGCCCTCCTGCGCCCCCGTCAGCGGGACCGCGCCCGGGGGGAGAGCGGCGGCGGTCATGCGGGCAGGACCGGGACGTCGGCTTCGGTGCGCGGGTAGACGAACAGCGCGGCGCGCTTGTGCGGCAGGTCGACCTCGCCGAGGAACCGCAGGCCGAGCTTGACGTCGGTGCGGCGGGCGGCCTCGTTGCCCGCGTCCGGCTCGGAGACGAGACGGGTGCATGCGGGCTCGGCGGCGAGGACGCCGTCGATGAACGCCCCGAACACGCGCGCGCCGATGCCCCGGCCGACCGCGTCCGTCTCCCCGATCGCCAGGTGGAAGCCCACGTCGTGCGGGCGCGCCGGGTAGGTGAGGCTCACGACGTCGCGCGCCGCGCGGTACAGCTCGACGTAGGCGATGGGACGGCCGTCGAGCGACACGATGAACGGCCGCGCGTAGTCCCCGGCGAGCTGGCCCGCGATCTCCGCGGCCCAGCGCTCGCGCGGCCACGCCTGGTCGTAGTGCTGCGCGACGTGGGGAAGGTTCATCCAGCGGTGTACGAGGTCGAGGTCCTCGCCCTCCGGCCGGGCGAGCCGCGTCGAGAACGGCGGCTTCAGCTCCGGGACGGGCGGCGGTCCGGCCGCGAGGACCTCGGGGGCGAGTCCGGCTTCCAGCCGCCTGCTGTACGGGCGGGTGCTCGGGCCGGGTTCGCTGCTCACGTCGCCTCCAGGGGGGGTGCAGGGCAACTTAGGTAAGGCTTAGCTAAGTTGTCGGGCGGTTCCAGCTAAGCACCGAGCGAACGAAACGGTCAACGTGCGCACCCGCGAACTCCGGCAAGAGCGATCTAGGCCACATCGGATGACAAATTAGGTGAGGCTAACCTAAAGTTTGCGGCCGTACCGAGACCGTTCCCCCAGGAGTCATCCATGCCTCTCTCCCTTCGCTCCCGCGCGACCGGCGTCGCCGCCGGGGTGCTCGCACTCGCCCTGAGCCTCACCGCGTGCGGAGGGGACGACTCCGACTCCGGATCGGGCGGCGCGACCCGCGACGTCGTGGACGCGACCGGCGCGACCGTCAAGGTCCCCGTCCACCCCAAGCGCGTCGTCACGCTCACCGAGACCGACCTGGACTCCGCGCTCGCGCTCGGCGTGCAGCCGGTCGGCGTCACCAACGGCCGGTTCGCCAAGGACGTCCCCGGCTACCTCAAGGCGAAGCTGACCGGCCAGTACAAGGTGGTCGGGGACCTCAACACGCCCGTCCTGGAGAAGGTCGCGGAGGTCAAGCCCGACCTGATCCTCGCCGGGTTCCTGCCCGACAAGAAGGTCATCGACCAGCTCAAGAAGATCACCCCGGCGACCGTGCTGTCGACGAAGATGACCGAGGACTGGAAGGCCACGCTCACCCGGATCGCGGACGTCCTCAACGTCCCCGACAAGGGCAAGGCCGTCATCGCGGACTACGACAAGCGCGTCGCCGACGCCAAGGGCGAGTTCGGCGACAAGGCCGGGAAGAAGATCAGCATCGTGCGCTGGAACGCCACGGGCCCGAGCTACATGCTCAAGGACGCCTTCTCCAGCCTCGTCGTCCGCGATCTCGGCTTCGAGCGCCCGCAGGGCCAGCTCACCCCCGCCGGGTTCTCCCCCAGCGACGCGCTCAGCCTGGAGAACCTCAAGGTCCTCGACGGCGACTACATGATGCTCGGCACGCTCAACCCCGACGCCGCCGCGGCCCTCAAGGAGGCCGAGAAGATCGCCGCCTTCAAGGACCTGCCCGTCGTCAGGGCGGGCCACGTGATCAACGTGGACGGCGCGATCTGGACCTCCCGCGGCGGCCCGGCCGCCGCCGCGACGGTCATCGACGACGTCGAGAAGGGCCTCGCGAAGTAGGTCTCACGACCACGACGGTGCGGCCGCGGACCCGAAGGTCCGCGGCCGCACCGTCACAACGCGAGGTACGCAGGCAATCTGCCTCCGAACCAACACCGAGGGACACCCGCGAACTACCGTGAACGGCCCCCGGGCCAACACGAGCAACCCGGGATGCCCCGCGCGGCGGCGAGCCACCCGGGTTCCGCGTAACCGCTCATCCCCGGAACCACGGGCGAGACCTCGCACACGGCCGCGAGCCGCCGGGCGCACGGCTCTGAGGGGCACAGAACGGCCGCCCGGCCGCGAGTCAAAGGACTCGCAACCGGGCGGCCGTTCACCGCGGGATCAGGAACCGAACGGCTGCGGGGCGCCCTTGGTGCCCGCGCCGCTGCCCCAGGACAGGACCTCGTACTTCAGGCCCGCGAGGTGGCCCTCGCCGGTGCCCGCGTCGTACTTGCTCGACGGCTTGCCGCCGTCCAGCAGGTAGCGGAACGTGTAGGTGTCGAGGTCGAGCATGACGCCCCGGTGGGACGGCTCGCCCGGGCCGCGGTCGCCGACGAAGCCGGTGACGCTGCGGCCCTTGTAGGTGACCTTCACCTTGGTGTTCATCGGCCAGCTCGGGCTGGCGAACAGCCCCTTCTGCATGGGCTTGCCGCTGGCGGGCGCGCCGGTGTCGCCGTTGACTCCGGAGCCGTCGTCCCAGAAGTAGGACGCGGTGGTCTTGCCCGACAGCAGGACCTTCGGGGCCTTCTTCACCTTGTCGGCCTTGGCCTCGGTCTTCACCTTCGCCTTGGCCTCGCCGCGCGCGGCGGCGTCGGTCCCGGCGTGCGCGGGAGCGTCCTCCAGGGCCGCCGCGGGCGAGCCGGTGGCGGTCTTCGGCTCGTCGTCGCCGCTGGCGACCGCCACTCCCGCGACCAGCATGCCGGCCAGGGCCGATCCGGTGACCGCGGCCAGGAGGGCGTTCGTCGCTCGCTTCTGCATGGAAATCCTCTGTTCGGCGGACAGGTCTGCCGTCCCGGCCGTCCGGGCGCGCGGCGCTGGGCGCGCGGCGCTGCGGACGGTGCGGGGGACGGCGGCGCGGGGCGATGCCCCGGGCCTCGGCGCCGCGGAGGGACCCGCTCCGAATCCGCGCGGGCAGCGCGGACCCGCGTCCGTGCCGGCCCGTTCTCGGGCATGGCGGGACGGACGTCGGGGAAACGGGTGGAATCGCCGACCGGAAGGGCGCTACGGGCCCGTGCTCCGGCGCGGTCGCTGCATGGCCGACCGCTGTTCGGCTGGGGAGGACCCGCCTGGCTGGCGGGACACGACGCCTGCATAAGACCAGGTCAGATGGCTTTGACCCTGATCTGACGATGAGTATAGGCGGGTTTAACACACCAAACCCGAAACGTCCTTTTCTTTACCTTCTGCGAAGGTAGATCTTTAGGACGTCGACCCGCCGATGACCGGATCAAGAGGAATGGCGACTGGCCCGGAAGACCGATGCGAAAGGCGAATCGGTCCAGTCGTCCGGACACGCGAAAGCCCCGCCGGGCCTCCGGTCCGACGCCTCGGGGAGGCGTGGAACCGAAGGCCCGGCGGGGCTCACGGAAGCGTCAGCGGACCCGGCCGGCCGACGTGACCGGACGTGGGGAGCGTTCCCGCCGCGCGGACCGGGCGGGCGGAACGTTCCGGGTCAGAACTGGGCGGCGGTGCGCGGGAAGAACGCCGGCTCGGGCGCCGGCGGCGGCACGGTCCCGTCCACGCGGCGCTGCGCCGGGAGCGGCGCGGGCATCGGCGCCGGCATGGCGGCGGGCACGGACGCCGGGATCTGCGTCGGGCCCGTCTGCAGGGAGCGGGGCTCGCCGAGCAGCGCCATCAGCGCGCGGGCCGTGTCGGCGTCCATGCGCATGAGGACGGCCGGGCGGCCGCCCGGGTCGACGAACGGGGAGATCGACGGGGCCGCCGATACGTGCGGGAGCGCGCGCCGCAGCTCCTCGCGGAGGTCGTGGGCGAGGCGCAGCGCCTGTCGGTCACTGTCGCTCAGATGTGCGGTCATCGCGATCTCCGGGGGGCGTTCGCAGTGCGGGAGGTGCGTGGTCCGAGGGCAATCCTGCTAAAGATGGCGTGCAGGTGCAAGAGCTGATGCACGTGCATCTTCACGAATCGGTCGCGGGCCACGCGCCGCCCGCCCCGTCAGTCCGTCCCCGTGCGCCCCGGCCTCCAGAACGGTCTCACCGTCACCGCGCGGCGCGGCCGGCCCCGCCCCGCCACCCGATGGCGGCGCGTCGCCCGGACCGCGCGGGCCTCCCCGACGACGCACGCGCGACCCGGCTCGCCGGGCAGTCCGAGCGCCCGCACGACGGCGACGAGACCGCCCGGCGCAACCGGGTCGCGGTCGTACCACAGCAGGTCGGCGGCCCGCGGCAGCGGCGGCCGGTCGTCCGGGCCGGACGTCTCGGCGGTGCCCCGGACGGGCGTCGCGGGGTCCGGCACGCGCGGCATCGCGACGGACGCCGTCCCGTCCCCGACGAACAGATGGCGCGGCGCGGAACCGAGCACGAGCCGCCCCTCCGGACGGCCGCGGACCACCGCCGATCCGGTCTCCGCCGAACGCGCCCACCGCGCCCCCGGACCCGCGCCGGAGTGATCGAGGACACAGAGGTCCAGGAGCCCGGCGGCGCGGTCCTGGTCCGTGTTTCGAAGTCCCGACCCACGGCCCTCGCCTGGCGGCTCGGACCTCACCGGACCTGCGCGAGCGCGGCATCGCTCCGCGATCTGCCCGGTGAAGTTTGCGGGCGGGCTCGGTGACCTGGAGCAGCAGCGACGGCTGCATCTCTCAGGCCCGGCGATGAGCCGCACGCTCGGCCGCATCCGGCGCGCGCTCGGCGACCCGGTGCTCGTCCGCTCCGGGCGCGGCATGGTGCCCACGCCCCGCGCGCGGGAGATCCGCGCCGAGGTCCACGAGGTGGTGCGGCGGGCGGGGCTGGTCTTCGGGGCGGTCCAGGAGCCCGATCCGGCGTCGCTGCGCGCGAGCTTCGCCGTCGAGGCGGACGAGGGGACGATCGCAATCATCGCCGGGCCGCGGCTGGAGCGCGTCGCCAGCGAGGCGCGGCCGCCTCCACGGGCCGGTCGACGAGGCGCTGGCCGGCACCGGGCTGCGGCGTCGGCTGACCGGCTCGGTGCCGAACGCGCACACCGGGCTCGCGATCGTCGCGGAGTCCGATCTGTTGGGGTTCGCGCTGAGCCGGCCGCACCGGCGGCTGGTCGCGCGGCTCGGGCTGGTCACCGTCCCGATCCCGCTCGCGATGCCGCCGCTGCGGCTGGACGCGGCGTGGCACGTCCGGTTCGACTCCGACGCCGCGCACGCGTGGATGCGCCGCATCGTCCGGGACGCCGTGCCGGACGCCGCCGGACCGTCCGCGCCCGATGACACAATCCCTACCGGACCCGACCGGGAGGCGTGATGACCGAAACCCTGTCCGAAAGGGCGCTGAACCGGGCGACCCTGGCCCGCCAGGGCCTGCTCACCCGCGAACCGCTCGGCGTCGCCGCGGCGGTCGAGCGGTTCGGCGGCCTCCAGGCGCAGGAGGCCGCGCCGCCCTTCGTCGGCCTGTGGAGCAGGCTCGCCGGGTTCGCGGAGGACGAGCTGCGCGCGGCACTGCGCGCGCGGGAGGTCGTGCGCGCCACGACGATGCGCGGAACGCTCCACCTGGTGACGGCCGCCGACTACACCGCGTTCCGCTCGTCCCTGCAGCCCGTGCTGGACGCCGGACGCAAGGTCCTCGGGAACCGCGCGGCCGGGCTCGACGCCGAGGCGGTCCTGCCGGTCGCCCGCGCGCTGCTGCGCGAGCGGCCGCGCACGTTCAACGAGGTGCGGGACCTGCTCGTCCAGCGGTTCCCCGACGTCAACGACCGGGCGCTCGGGTTCACCGTGCGGATGTGCCTGCCGCTCGTCATGGTCCCCACCGACGACCGCTGGGCGTTCCCGCGCGTCGCGGAGTTCACGCTCGCGGAGGACTGGCTCGGCGCCGCCCCGGACCCGGCGGACGAACCGGACGGGCTGATCCTGCGGTATCTGGCCGCTTTCGGCCCGGCCACGACCGCCGACGCGCAGGCGTGGACGGGCCTGCCCCGCCTCGCGCCCGTCCTCGACCGGCTGCGCCCCCGGCTGCGCGTCCTCGCCGACGAGCGCGGCCGCGAGCTGTTCGACCTGCCGGACGCGCCGCGCCCCGGCCCGGACGCGCCCGCGCCGCCGCGCCTGCTGCCCGAGTTCGACAGCCTCGTCCTCGCCCACGCCGACCGCTCCCGGTTCGTCGACGAGACCGACCGGGCGCGCGTCACGACCAAGAACCTGCGGGTCAGGGCCACGTTCCTGTGGGACGGCCGCGTCGCGGGGACCTGGGACGCCGACCGGAAGCGGACGTCCGCGACGCTGCGGCTGCGCCCGTTCCGGCCGCTGCCGGACGGGGCCGCGGACGCGCTCGTCGCCGAGGCCGAGGCGCTGCTGGCGTTCACCGACCCGGCCGTCGCCCGGCACGCCGTCGAGTTCGCCGACCCCGTCTGAGCGAACGCCCGGCCGGGTCCGCGCCATGACACTACGATGACGCACGGCTCCGAATGGTGATCTATCCGAGATCTTGAACGATTGAAAGATCCACCAGTTCGGCGCAAGCTGTCTTCGATGCACGGTTCGATGCTTGTGACGCCCCCGACCGATCCGACCACCGCCGACAGGACTGACCCGATGTTCGAGATCTGGGAGACCGGCGAGCCCGCCCGCCTCATCGCCGAGGCGCGCGACCTCGACCTGGCCCTGGAGAAGGTCGACACGATGTGCCGCCTCCGGCACGACCAGGCCGTCGCGCAGATCGAGGACGGCGGCGCGGCCGGATACCGCTTCGAGATCCGCGACGGCGACCGGGTCCTCGCGCGGCTCGCCTACGTCCCCGACACCACGCGCCCGTACCGCAGCGTGGTCACCGAGGAGCTCCGCAGCGGCAACCGCTGACCCGGCGCGCCCTCCGCCCGCCCGCGCCGCCCGCGATGGCAGGATCGTCGGCGACCGGGGGGAGGCCGCGATGACGGCGACGACCGGCGGGGCCGCGCTCGCCACCGCGCGGACGCTGCTCGCCGAACTGGCCCGCGCGCACGACGAACGCTGCGCCGCGATGCTCGCGCGCGGCCCGCTGTGGCCGGACGCCACGGGCCGCGCCCTGCTGCTCGAACTGTCGTCGGCCGTCACCGCCTGCTGGGAACGCGGCTGGCAGCCCGCCGACCTGGCCGCCTACGCGGCGCGCGGCCGCACCGCCCGCCACCGCCGCGTCGTCCTGGACGCCGTCGCCGCCGAACTCCGCGCCTACCCGGCCGCCGCCGACCCCGTCTGGCGCGCCCAACCCGCCGACCTCGGCGCGACCCCCTGGTGGACCGCCCCAGACCACCGCCCATCGCACGAGTCGGCACACGAACGGGCTTCCGGACCGAGCCGCCCGGCCGACGTTGTGCCGGACGGCCAGAAAGCCGGGCCGGCGCGCGCGCCGGGTTCCGGATCAGAGCGCGGCCCGGCGAACAACGGGCCGGATGGCCCGGAACGCGGACCGACGCGCAGGTCGAGTCCCGGGTCGGCGTGCCGACCGGGCCATCGGCCGAGCGATCCCGGGCGCGGACCGGATGCCGAGCCGACGCGCCGACCGGCGGGCTGCGAACCGGGCGGACCCGAATCCGGAACGAATTTCGGGCCGACGGGCGGCGAGCCGGGTGGGCCGAAATCCGGGCGTCAGAGCGAGCCGAGTTTCGGGGCGCGCGGGGCCTCGGAGGGGGACGGGTGGTACGCGGAAGCGTGGTGTGCTCGGAACCGGGCGGAGCCCGAGGAACTGGTCGGCGTCGGGGTCGAGGTGTTGCGGGTGTTGCGGAGGGCGCCGCGGATGGCGCGGATCGGGCCGCTGCCTGGAACGGTCCCATCGCCGGGCGAGCCGTCGCCGGGGGCCGACCCGCGCGTGCTCGGCCGGGTCCGCGCCCTGCTCGCCAAGGCCGAGTCCACCGAGTTCCCGAGCGAGGCCGAGGCGCTGAGCGCCCGGGCGCAGGAGCTGATGGCGCGGCACAGCATCGACCGCGCGCTGCTGGCGCGGACGGGCGGCGGCGACGTTCCGCGGGGCCGCCGGATCGTCGTCGAGAGCCCCTACGAATCGGCCAAGGCCGTCCTGCTGACCGTGGTCGCCGAGGCGAACCGGTGCCGGGCCGTGTGGCACCGCGAACTCGGGCTGGCCACCGTCGTCGGCCATCCGGCCGACCTCGCGGCGGCGGACCTGCTGTTCACGTCGCTGCTGGTCCAGGCCACGTCGGCGATGACGCACGCCGGACCGCGGCGGGACGCGCGCGGGACCGCGCGGACCCGCTCGTTCCGGCACTCCTTCCTGAACGCCTACGCGGCGCGCGTCGGGGAGCGCCTGCGCGCGGCCGCCGGGCAGGCGGCCGACCGGGCCGGACGGCGGGCGGGCGGCACTGACCTCGTCCCGCTGCTGGCCGCGCGGGACGCCGCCGTCGGCCGGGCCGTGGACGCGCTGTTCCCCGACCTGGTCAGGGGCCGGGCCGGGACGGTCTCGAATCCGGAAGGCTGGGCGGCCGGGCGGGCGGCGGCCGACCTGGCCGGCCTCGACGGACGGCCTGCGGTGGCCGATCCGTCCCGCGGACCGTGAGACCCGTCCGTCCCCCCGGGGGGCGAGGGGGACACGCGCTCAGCCCTTCTTGCGGCGGGTGTTCCCGCCGCGCCCGCGCAGCGGGACGCCCGCCTCCTTGAGCACGTTGTAGATGAACCCGTAGGAGCGGCCGGTCTCCGCCGCCAGGTCGCGGATGCTCTCCCCGGCCGCGTAGCGCGGCGCCAGTTCGGCCGCGAGCTGGGTGCGTTCGGCACCGGTGACCCGGGTTCCCCTCGCCAGAGTGCGACTCACGTGTACCTCCTGCGTGTCAGCCGGAGTGCGGGGTCCGATCCCGCAGCTCACAGCACTGTTGATCTACCCAACGTACACATTGCCCGCAAATCCCCCCGCGTTACCGCAGGAACAGCACAAGATCGGCCGATGCCGGTCTTTTTCACGGCGTACGGCGTGTCAGCGCGGGACAGTTGACTCACACCCGCAAGCACGCCCGAAACCGTTGCGCCCGAGCCCGTGCGGCCGTCCGAACCGGCCCGAGGCACGCTCCCGCCCGACGACCCACCGGCCGCCCGAAACCTCCCGACACCGCCGAAACCCCGTTTTGGACCACTCCCGGAACCACCGATGGTCCGACCACAATCCCGGTGGTTCTCGTCACGCTTCGGAGTCGCCGCCCGGAAGGGACGGAACTGACGGCGATCTCGCTGAATGTCGCGGTCGGCCGACACTTCCCCGATCAGTTGTGACCAATGGTCAACGCTCCGTAGCCGGAGTGGCTACGATCGGTCCCCTTACGGTGACCACCGCGATCCCCCCGGGGCAGTGAATGAACCCACAAGGCAGTTACAGCGCGGTCCTGCGCTCCGCACGCGGAGCGCTCGGCTGCGCGGTCGTGGCCGGGACCGTCGCCTTCGGCACGGCGGGGCCCGCGCGCGCCGCCGCGCCCCCGCGGCCGGCCGAGCGGACCTCGGTGTCCGCGATGTGCGACCTGTCGGCCATCCCCGACTGGCGGCTCGCCCGCATGTGCCGGGCCTGGCAGGAGCTCCAGGCCGCCGGGCGCGGCGCCGCGCCGAACCAGCGGCGCGGCGTCGCGGCCCGGCACAAGCACGTCAAGCCGCAGCGCCGCCAGCCGCCGCCGCGCCCGGCGCGCGCCGGCCGGCACCGGCCCGCGCGTCCCGACCCCGACCCGTCGGCCCGGCCCGCGAAGAGCCCGGCCGCCGGGCCGTCCGCGGCGCCGGCCGCGCCCGCGCCGGTCCCGGTGCCCGCGCCGCGGGCGGGCGACGGCCGCCCCGAGCGGCCGGTCCGGCCCCCGTTCGTGCTGCTCGGGCTGCTCCTCTCGCTCGTCGCGCTGGCCTATCCGCTGCGCCGCCGGGTGCAGGCGATGCTCGGGCCGGTCTTCTCCCCCGTGTCCGTCGAGGTCGAGCCGGAGCCCAAGGTGCGCTTCACCTACCGTCCGGCGATCGACCCGTTCTCGGTGCCGCTGATGGGCCTGTCCGGCCCGGGGTCGCCCGCCGCCGCGCGCGTGCTGGCCCTCGCCGCGCTGGAGGACTTCGAGGACAGCGCACTCGTCGTCGTGCCCCGCCCCGACGCGGTCGCCCTCTTCGGCCTCGCGGAGGACGAGTTGCTGGAGGGCGGTCCGGCGGGCCTGTTCCTGCCGGGCAACCTCGAGTCGGCGCTCGGGTCGATGGAGACCGAGCTGGCCATCCGCCGGGAGGCGGGCGGGGCCTGCACGCGCCGGTTCCTGCTCGTCGCGGACTGCGAGAACGAGCGGGAGCGCATCGAGCGCCTGGTCGCCGCGCATCCCGGCGAGGTCGCCGCGGTGCTGCTCGGCGACTGGCCGGGCGAGCGCGCGGAGGTGGACGGCGAGGGCGGCGTCCGCGCCGCCGCGGGCCTGGCGGACCGGCTGCCCGACCGGCTCCCCGGCATCTCCCGGACCGCCGCGCGGGACCGCCTCTACACGCTGGTCCCCCAGCCCTCCGCGCCGCGCCGCCGCCGCGCGGGCCTCCTGAAGAAGCGCTGATCCGGCGTCCGCGCCGCCGCCCTCGGCGGCGCGGACCCGTCACCTCCCGGTCAGGCCCGAGCCGCCAGCCGAGGGCCGTGGGCCGGAACTTCGGCAACACCACCTACTCCGTGGCCGGGGGCCGGAGGGTGGTCAGCGTTCGGCGGGCGGTGGTGAGGCCGCCGAGGGCGCGGCGGGCGTCGGCCAGGGTGGGCGGGCGGGGGGCCGCGCCGTCGATGTAGGCGGCGCACTCGTCCCACCAGCGGCGCAGCGCGGCGGCGTGCCGGGTCTCGGCGCGCAGCGCGCGCTCGGTCTCGACGCGCTCGGTCTCGGCGCGGTTCTCGGCCATCAGGTCCGCGTCGTCCGCCAGCGCGCGGACGTCGTCGAGGGGGTAGCGGCCGAGGGCGTCCGCCGTGAGCCCGCGCGACTCCGCGACCCGCTCGAACTGGGCGCGCCGCCAGCCGAGGACGCGCGCCGCGCCCTCGGCGTCGACCGTCCCGGCGAGCGGGCCCTTGCGCGCGGCGACGACGTCGGCGAGCACCGCGGCG
This sequence comes from Actinomadura atramentaria DSM 43919, assembly GCF_000381885.1. GTDB lineage: Bacteria > Actinomycetota > Actinomycetes > Streptosporangiales > Streptosporangiaceae > Spirillospora > Spirillospora atramentaria. Next base: position 54,728 of record NZ_KB907210.1, read on the forward strand.
GGCACGGCGTCGAGGTCGGCCGCGTGGTAGATCAGGTGGCCGCGGAAGTGCCCGGCGGGCGCGATGATCCCGCTGGCGGCGAGCACGTCCACGTCGACGCGCTCCACGTCGAGCCGGACCCGGGCGGCGAGCCGGGCCGCGCCGCGCGCGCCGCCGAGCGGCGGGTCGGAGCCGAGTTCCGCGCGCAGGGCGTCGGCCCGCCCGGCGCACTCCGCCACGAGCGCGGCGGACCAGCGGTCGTTCCCGGCGTCGGGCGCGGGCAGGAGGTCCCGGGCGCGGGCGGCCCGGAACTGCCAGTCGGCGAGGTCGAGGCGCGCGGCGAATCGCCGCGGCCCGTACGTGTTCGGCATTTCGGCCTCCGTTCGCAGTCGGGGACCAGCGTCGGCCGACCGCGAAGACGCACGGAAACCGAATTCAATTCTGTGGAAAACCCCGGCGAGCGACGTCGGCGTCCGCCCGTGAATCACCCGCGCGAGTCCGGGCAGGGGCACCCCGGAAAGCAGCCGGACACTGAGATCATTATCACTCGAAGAGCCCATCGCGCCCAGGTGTGATGATCGTGACACCGGACGCTCGCGGGCACGGAGCGGAAGGCCGCCCGCGCCGGTCCAGACGGGTTTTCGACGCGGTCGGGAGCCGTTGCGCGAGGCCGCGCGACGGTCCGCCGGCAGCCTGTCGGCGGTACCCCGGTGGCCGGAGAGGTCCGGAACGACCTGCATGATCGGCTGGTTACGATGAACGACGGAACGTCTACGCAGGTGTGGACGGAGTTGGGAGCGAGCGAGCATGTCCGATTTCGAGCTCAACCACGCGGGTGGCCGGATGCCGCTGGAGGTGACCGGGTCTAGCGAGGGGCCGTCCGGTTTCGGCATCGGCAGCCTGCTCAAGGAAACGGGCCACGTCACCCTCGACCCGGGGTTCACCAACACCGCGTCCACCACGTCGGCGATCACCTACATCGACGGCGAGGCGGGAATTCTCCGCTACCGCGGCTACCCGATCGAGGAGCTGGCGGAGAAGTCGTCGTTCCTGGAGGTCGCGTACCTGCTCATCTACGGTGAGCTGCCCACCTCCGACAAGCTGTGGGAATTCACCGACAAGGTACGCAAACACACGCTGCTGGACGAGAAGTTCCGCGCCTTCTTCTCGGCGTTCCCGCGCCGCGCGCACCCGATGGCGGTGCTGTCGTCGGCCGTCAGCGCGCTGTCGACCTTCTACCAGGACAGCCTCGACCCGTTCGACGCCGAGCAGGTGGACCTGTCGAGCGTCCGGCTCATCGCCAAGCTCCCGACGATCGCGGCGTACGCGTACAAGACGTCCATCGGGCAGCCGCTGCTCTACCCGGACAACTCGCTCGGCTACGTCGAGAACTTCCTGCGGATGACGTTCGGCCTGCCGACCGAGCCGTACGAGATCGACCCGGAGATCGTCCGGGTGCTCGACATGCTCTTCATCCTGCACGCCGACCACGAGCAGAACTGCTCGACCTCGACGGTCCGCCTCGTCGGGTCCAGCCAGGCGAACCTGTTCTCCTCGGTGTCGGCGGGCGTTGACGCGCTGTTCGGCCCGCTGCACGGCGGCGCGAACCAGGCCGTCCTGGAGATGCTGGAGAACATCCACGCCAACGGCGACGACATCGAGACGTTCGTCAACCGCGTGAAGAACAAGGAGCCCGGCGTCAAGCTGATGGGCTTCGGGCACCGGGTCTACCGCAACTACGACCCGCGCGCCGCCGTGGTGAAGAAGGCCACCGGCAAGGTCCTGGAGGCGCTCGGCAAGTCCGACCCGCTGCTCGACCTGGCGATGCGCCTCGAAGAGGTCGCCCTCAGCGACGACTACTTCGCCGAGCGGAAGCTGTACCCGAACGTCGACTTCTACACCGGCGTGATCTACAAGGCGCTGGGCTTCCCGACCAACGCGTTCACCGTGCTGTTCGCGCTCGGCCGCCTCCCCGGCTGGATCGCGCAGTGGCGCGAGATGATGGCCGACCCGACGACGAAGATCGGCCGTCCGCGGCAGGTCTACACCGGGCCGACCGAGCGGCACTACGAGGACATCTCGGCGCGCTGACGCCGGGCGGGACCGCCGGCGGGGCCGGGCATCGCGACGATGCCCGGCCCCGCCGTTTTCCACAGGGCGCGCGCCGGTTTCCGGCGCGGCCGCGGCCCGGCGCAGCCTGGTGGCCCCATCGGCCCGCCAGGGAGGCGCCCATGCCCGGCACCATCGCGTTCACCGTCCCCGAGACCGTCCGGACCGCGTTCGTCGTCGCGACGGACCGGCGGCCGCGCGGACCCGCCGTCCTCACCGCGCTCGGCCCGCCGTTCGCGGCCGCGGCGGCCGCGCGGATCGGCACGCCGGCGCTGCGGATCGACGATCTGGCAGCGGCCGCGTCGCCGTTCGACCTGGCCCCGGTGACGGCCCGGCCCGCGGCGCGGCACGTGTGCGTCACCGCCGACCTGCCCGCGCGCGACCGGCCGTTCGGGGCGCGGGTGGCGCGCGCCGTCGCCCGGGCCGTCGCGGAGACGACGGCCGGGACCGCCGTGGACCCCGACACCGGCGAGGTCGTGGCGGCGCTGCCGGAGGACCCGGACTTCGCGCTCGCCGACGACTGGCTCGGCGTCCGGCTCCCGCCCTACCGCGACGTCGGCCGCTGCGCCGCCGACGAGGACGCCCCGGACGGCTGCGCGTGCGTCGAGCTGACGACGCGCGGGCTGCGGCGGCTCGGGCTGCCCGAGCTGCGGATCGGCGGCGTGTCCTGCCGCAACGACGTGGCGGCGCTCAACCTGCTGCGCCTGGCGGCGCAGCGGCTCCTGCCCCGCGCCGCGCGGCCCGGCGTCCACCGGATTCCCGCCGAGCCGGAGCTGACGGGCGAGGACCTCGCCGCGTACCGGGGCGGCGGCGCGCCCGCGTGGCCGGGCGGCCCGGTGCGCGTCCGGTGGGAGCCGATCGGCCCGCGCCTGCTCGGCCTCGGCCCGCCGGACGGGCGGCCGGGCTCGCTGAACGCCTGGCTGTACGACGAGGTCCCGCCGCAGCTCCACGGACCGGACCCCGATGACGCGGCGCCGTTCTGACGCGCGCGGCCCGGCGGGCGCGGTGTCCGCCCGCCGGGCCGCGCGGCCGCTCGGGGTCAGCCCGCCCGCAGGTACGCGGTGCGGACGTGCAGCCGGTCGCGGAGCAGGTCGATCGCCTCCGGCAGCGTCCGGCCCGCCGCCTGCGCGCGCAGCCGGGCGCCGTCGACGCCGACGATCGCCTGCGCCAGCGCGGGGCAGGGCAGGTCGGCGTCCGGGACGACGCTCAGCGTCACCCGCACGCTCGTCACGTCGTCGGCGCCGCCGTCGAGGGCCGACCGGACCGCCGCCCGCGCGGCGTCCCGGTCGGCGTCGGAGACCTCGCCGGAGGTCAGGAAGCTGATGTCGGGAAGGTCGTGGTCGGTCATGGTTTCCCCCAGGTCGTACGGTTGATCTTGCTTCCAACCGGCGGCCGGGACGCCGCGCGCGGCGGCGCACCGGGCCGTTGTCAACAAGACGGACGAGGTGGGACGGGAGTTGCCCGGTGGGGGGCGAGAGCTTGGTCACCCCGGAACGTGATCATCCGATGCCTCCCGCCCGGAGCGGCGATCCCCTACCATGAATGGTGCCCTTTCCGCCCCCCGTGCGGACCAACCGACCGGCTGGTGAACCTTGCCCCAGGATGCTGCTGTCTCGATGCCCTCGCACGGCGACGGACCGACCGGCGGAGAGCTGCTCGGCTACCCGCGCCGCGGCGGGCCGACCGTGCTCCGCATCCTGCTGGGCAACAGGCTGCGCCGGCTCCGCGAGGAGCGCGGGATCTCCACCGAGCAGGCGGGGTACGAGATCCGCGGCTCGCACTCCAAGATCAGCCGGATGGAGCTGGGCCGCGTCGGGTTCAAGGAGCGCGACGTCGCCGACCTGCTCACGCTGTACGGCGTGGAGGACCAGGCCGAGCGCTCGTCGCTGCTGGAGCTGGCGCGCGAGGCGAACACGCCGGGCTGGTGGCACCAGTACGGCGACGTGCTGGCCGGGTGGTTCGAGACCTATCTCGGGCTGGAGGAGGCGGCGTCGCTGCTGCGCGGCTACGAGCTGCAGTTCGTCCCCGGCCTGCTGCAGACCGAGGACTACGCGCGCGCGGTGATCCGGCTGGGGTTCCCCGACGCCTCCGAGGAAGAGGACGTCGACCCCCGCGTCTACCTGCTGCGGGCGCGGCAGCGGCGGTTCACCGAGCCGGGCGCGCCGACGCTGTGGACGGTGCTGGACGAGGGCGTGCTGCGGCGGCCGCTGGGCGGCCGCGCGGTGATGCGCCGCCAGATCGAGCACCTGCTGGAGATGTCGGAGCTGCCGAACGTCACGCTGCAGGTGGTGCCGTTCAGCGCGGGCGGCCACGCGGCCGCGCCGGGGCCGTTCACGATCCTGCGGTTCGCCGAGCCGGGCCTGTCGGACGTGGTGTTCCTGGAGCAGCTCACCAGCGCGCTGTACCTCGACAAGCCGTCCGACGTGGACACCTACATGCGCGCGATGAACCACCTGTGCATCACGGCGTCGCGGCCGGACGACACGATCGCGTTCCTGCGCGACGTCCTGCGCGACCTGTGACGGCGTCCCCGCGGCGGCGTGCGGGAACGGTCCCGTGCGGCATCGTCCGGGCGTGACCGGGAAGATCCACTTCCGAAGGACGCACGGAAGGAGATCCCATGCTGTACGGACCGGAGCACGTCGCCGAGTACCAGAGGACCGGCGGCGAGGTCGGCCACGAGTGGAACGGCACGGTCGTGCTGCTGCTCACGACGAAGGGCCGCGTCAGCGGCGAGCCGCGCACGACGCCGCTGATCTACCAGCAGGACGGCGACGCGTACGTGATCGTCGCGTCCAAGGGCGGCGCCGAGGACGACCCGCAGTGGTACAAGAACCTCCGCGCCGACGACCGCGTGACGGTGCAGGTCCGCGACGACGTGTTCGAGGCGCGCGCCCGCACCGCGGCGGACGAGGAGCGGCCCCGGCTGTGGTCGAAGATGACCGCGACCTGGCCCGCCTACGACGAGTACCAGACCAAGACGGACCGCACGATCCCGGTCGTGGTGCTGGAACGGGTCTGAGCGCGGCGGCGGTTCCCTTCCGCGCGGCGCGCGGGGCCGTGTAGCGTCGGCGGCGAACAGAACATCCGTTCGATCGCCACCCGGGGTACTGCGTGCCGGAGTCACAGAGCGCTAGCACGACCGAGGCCGCGGAGCCCGCGCGCCCGCTGCGGCGGTGGGCGCTTCCCGCGTCGGCCGCGCCCGTCGCGGTCGGCGCCGGGACGTGGCGCGTCGAGGCGGGGCCGCACGCGTTCCTACTGCGCGCGTACCCGGCTCCGGACCGGCGCGCGATCGTGGCCCGGCACGGCGTGGCCGCCGCGCTGGACGGGGCGGGCCTGCCGGTGCTCGCGCCCGTCCCGGCGCGCGGCGGGCGGACGCTGGTCGTCTCGGGCGGCACCGGGTACGCGCTGTTCCCGTGGGCGACCGGCCGCCGCCGGGGCGGGCTGGAGCTGACGTACGCGCAGTGCGACGCGCTCGGGTCGCTGCTCGGCGCGCTGCACGCGGCGCTGGACGCGCACACGCCGCCCGTCCAGCAGGCGATGATCGTCCCGACGCCGCGCGCCGCCGACGCGGTCGCCGAGATCGACCGGCTGCTGGCGGCGGTCCCCGGCGACGGCACGGACTTCGCGGCGCTGACCGGGCGGCGGCTGGCCGAGCGCCGCGCGCTGCTGGCCGAGTTCGCCGACCACCAGCCGCCGGAGTCGGACACGAGCGTCGTCGGCCATCTGCACGGCGCGTTCCACGCGGGCAACCTGCGGTACGGCGGCGCGGGCAACGTGACGGCCGTCCTCGGCTGGGACGCGCTGACGACGGGCCCGGTGGCGGGCGAGGTGGTGCGGGCGGCCGCCGCCCTGTTCGCGACGGGCGACGAGCGCGGCCTGGACCTGGAGCGGGTGCGGGCGTTCGTGCGCGGGCACCGGTCGGCGTTCCCGCTGGACGCCGAGCAGGTGCAGGGCGCGGCGCACCGGGCGTGGTGGGAGCGGCTGTGCGACGTCGCGCCGCTGCGGCACCGGTACGTCGCCGGGGAGGGCGCGGCGGGCGCGGGAGCCCCGGCGGGCGAGGCGGCGCTGGCGGCGTGGTGGTCGGCGCATCTGGACGCGACGCTGGAGGCGTTCGCGGAGCCGTACTCCGAGCGTCCGGCGGAGAGCCCGGCCTACGGCTGACCGGGGGCGTCCAGGGCGCGGACCGCGCCGCCGGAGACCTCCACGACGGACGCGTTCGGCGTCGGCACCGTCCGCGCGTACTGGCGGAACGCCCGCATGTCGTCGGCGTCCGGCTCGGTGATCCCGGTGGTCAGCGTCCACGTGACGGCGAGCAGGAACAGCCGGTGCGTGAACACCGCGACGGGCCCGGCGGGCCGCGCGGCGAGCCGGTCGAGGAACGCGCGGGCGCGGGCGATGAGCGCGGTGAAAGTCTCGCCGTCGCCGCCGAGGCGCAGGTCCGGTTCCGCGCGCTCCCAGTACGCGACGGAGTGCGGACGGCGCTGGTCCACGGTGCTGTTCACCGCGTGGAACGCCCCGAGGTAGGTGAACTCCTGGACGGCCCATTCCTCGTACGGCGCGTCGGGGAATCGTTTCCGCGCGGGCTCGGCGGTCTCCCGGGCGCGCGTGAACGGCGACGCGACGATGAGCGCGGGCGGCGCGTCGAGCGCGGCGGCGACGCGGGCGGCCTGCGCGCGGCCGCGCGCGGTGAGCGGCGCGGCGCCGGGCCCGAGCGTGGGCAGCCCGGCGTTGGACTCGCTCTCGCCGTGCCGGACCAGCCAGGTGCGCGGAAGGGCGGGCGCGCCGGCGGCGAGGTCGGCGCGCACGGCGCCGGGCGACGCCTCCGGGTGGGGAAGGGTCATGCCGCCATGCTGGCACGGCGGCGCGCCGGGCGAAGATGGACGCATGGAGGTACTGAGCAGCCGCATCCTGCTGCGGCCCGCCGATCCCGCCCGCAGCCGCCGGTTCTACCGGGACGTCCTGGGCCTCGCGGTCTACCGGGAGTTCGGCCCGCGCGACGATCCGGGCACGGTGTTCTTCCTCGGGCCGGGGTTCCTGGAGGTGTCCGGGCACGGCGACGCCCCGGCGGGCGCGCCGATGATCTGGCTGCAGGTCAGGGACGTCTCCGCCGAGCACGCGCGGCTCGCGGCGGCGGGCGCGACGATCGCCCGGGAGCCGCGCCGGGAGCCGTGGGGCCTGATCGAGATGTGGATCGAGGACCCCGAAGGAGTGCGGATCGTGCTGGTGGAGATCCCCGAGGACCACCCGCTGCGGCGCGACCAGCGCGGGTGACCAGGTCCGGCCGGGCGGGAACTGTCCGGTCGCCGCGCTAGGGTCGCGCCCATGTCCCCCGATCTTCCCCCGGCGGGCGTCGAGGCGCTGCGGACGGCCGTCCGGCGGGCGGTGGCGGCGGGCGACCGGACGGACGCCCGGCGGCTCCGCGCGGAGCTGCGCGCCGCCGAGCGCGCGCGGGACGCCGCCGCTCCCCCGCCGGAGCACGTGCCGCGCGTGCCGCTGCGCGAGCGCGTCCACCGGGTGCTCGCGCTGATCGGCGTCCCCGCCGCGCCGAAGCTGGTCGGCGCGGTCCACCACGCGTTCCTGGACGGGCCGGGCCTGTCGGTGCCGCGCCCGGCCGACCTCAGACGCGCCGAGGAGCGCGCGTTCCGCAGCGCGCCGGACGCCCGTCCGTACTACGTGTGCGCGGCGCTGACGGCGGACGCCCTCACCCCGGCGCGCGGCCTGCTCGCGCTGAGCACCTGGCCGCCGGAGACACGGATGATCGGCCCGCGCAGCGCGCGCACGGACTTCCTCACCGCCGCCGTGCGCGTCGCCGAGCACGCGGCGCGGCTCGGCCCCGACCGAGCGGAACGCCTGCTGCGGCGTTTCGCGGCCAACATTCCCGGTGCGGCCGCCGGTGGCGTCGGTACAGTCGATGCGGCGGCGCTCGCCGAAGCCGCGCGCGCCGAGCTGGCGGTCCACGCCGCCGCCGACGCCCGCGACCGCGCGCGGGCCGCGCGCCGCGCCGCCGCCCGCCTGGACGCCGCCGGGCTGCTGTTCGGCGCGCGCCCCGCTCCCGACCGGACCCACGGAGTAGCACGATGACCGAGAACACCGCGGACACGGCCCCGGACCTGGACCGGCTGCGCGCGGGCGCGCCGCCGCGCAACCACGACGCGCGGACGATCGCCGCGCTCACCGCGAACCCCGGCTGCGCGCGGCGCGGCGTGCTGGACGCGGCGGGCGTCGACAAGGACGCGGTCGCGCGCCACCTGGGGTTCGGGACGCCGTTCGGCCAGTCGCAGTTCGCCCTCGCGCGCGGCAACGCGTTCGAGGCGCAGGTGAAGGCCGACGGCTGCGCCGAGCTGCTGACCCTGCTGCGCGACCGGCTCGGCCTGGCCGTCGCGGAGGTTTTCTACGACGACCTGGCCGTGGAGGACGGCGAGAGCCGGGAGGCGCGGCACGCGCGGACGCGGCGGCTGCTCGCGCGGGCGCTGGACTCGGCCGAGGGCACCCTGTTCGACCACCCGATGCTGCGCCTGGACATCGCCGGGCACCCGGCGTACCTGGAGCCGGACGTCATCGCGTTCCAGCTCGGCGGCCGGTTCCACGTCGTGGAGATCAAGTCGTTCGCCGTCGTCGACGGGCAGGCCGAGCCCGAGCAGGTCGCGGCGGCCGCGCGGCAGGCGGCGGTGTACGTCCTGGCGCTGCGCCGCCTGGTCGCGGAGCTGGGCCACGACCCGGCGCGGGTGGCGCACGAGATCTTCCTGGTGTGCCCGGAGGACTTCTCGAACCGGCCGTCCGCGACGCCGGTGGACGTCCGCCCGCAGCTCGCGGTGCTGGAGCGGCAGCTCGCGCGGCTCACCCGGGTGCGGGACATCCTGGCGGACCTGCCGCCCGACCTGTCGTTCGCGCTGGACGAGGGCCTCGGCGACGCGGTCCGCGCGGTCGGCGCGCGGTACGCGCCCGAGTGCGTGTCGGGCTGCGAGATGGCGTACTTCTGCCGGGACGAGGCGCGGGCCTGCGGCGCGACCGGCGTCCTCGGCCGGGGCGTCCGCGACGACCTCGGCGGCGTCGACACGGTCGGCGCGGCGCTGGCGCTGGCGCGCGGGACCGCCGAGCCGCCCGCCGAGCTGGCGGAGACGGCGGCGCTGCTGCGGACGGCGGCCCGGCTGCGCCGCGAGGCGCTGGGGGGCGCGGCGTGAGCGTCCTGTCCGCGCTGGCCCGGCTGGAGGCGGTCGACGCGGGCCGCGCCCGCCCGCTGGCGACGGTCCGGCACTGCCATCTGGCCGACGCGCCGCTGCTGATGGTCCCGCTGCGGCTCGCCGGGGAGGCCGCCGCGCCGCTGGCGGTGCTGCTCGGGACGGACCGCGCCGATCCGGCGCTGCTCGTCGTCCCGCAGCCGCGCAACCGGGACCTGCGGTTCGCGTTCGCGGCGGAGCTGGCGAAGGTCGTGCTGGAGCACGTCGAGGCGTCGCGGGGTGCGGCCGAGCCGCTGGGGCCGGGCAGGGACGGCGAGGAGCGCGTCCGCTACACCGGCGCGCCGCAGATCCTCGTGCCGAACGGCGGCGGCGCGGCGTTCCTGCGGCTGCTCGGCCGCTCCACGCGGTTCCGCCGCACCGAGGGACCGCACGCGGTGGAGGCGGCGGTGCCCGCGCTCGGCCGCTGGCTGACGTGGTTCGCCGAGCGCCGCGACCGGCCGGGCTCGTCGCTGCTGCTGGCGCTGACCGACGCGCTGCGGCTGCACTGGGCGACCGGGCAGAGCGCGCTGGAGGACGCGAACCTGGCCGCGCTGCTCGGCTGGATCGACCCGCCCGCCGGGCTGGACGGCCCGGCCGCCGCCGCCCGCGCCGAGGACCCGCTGCGGTGCCCGCCCGCCGGTCCCGCGACGGACCCGACGTTCGACAACGAGGTGCTGGCCCCGGCCATCGCGGCGTGGGACGCGTCCGGCGGCGACCCGCGCGCCGAGGCGCGCCTGCGCGCGGCCCTGGAGTCGCAGCTCGTCCCGACGTGGGACGCGGCGTGGCACGCGGTGGACCTGCTGCGCGCGCTGCCGCCCGGCGCGAGCGTCGCGGACCGCTGGGAGCGGGACCGGGACGCGTTCACGCTGTTCCACGCCGGGTTCGCCGAGGGCGTCCCGCAGGCGCGCCGCGACTCGGCGGTCGCGGCGGCGCGGCGGCTGCACCGGCTGGAGCGCGCCCAGGAGGAGTACGACGCGCGCCGCGCGTTCGACGACCCGCTGGTGATGGCGGAGTACCGGCTGACGGGGCAGGCGTTCGCGGGGACGGTGGCCGAGTCCGACCCGACGCGGCTGGACGAGTCGGGCAAGCGGCCGAAACTGCGGCCGCGCGTGCGGATCGCGACGCCGGACCCCGTCCGCCTGGAACCGGGCGCGACGGTGTGCAGCGCGGACCGGCCCGCGCTGAAGGGCCGGATCGTGGAGTCCGGCGCGGGCGACGTGCTGGTGGAGCTGACCGGCGGCCTCGGCCGCAAGCTCGTCCCCGAGCCGGGCGCGGTGCCCGCCGAGGGCGACCGCGTGTGCTTCACCTCGGTGGTGCCGGGATCGTTCGGCCCGGCGCGGTTCCCCGAGTCGGCCGACACGCCGTGGACGCACGGCGGGCCGCCCGCCGAGTACGTCCCGACCGATTCCGACGCCGCCGAGGAGTGGTCGTGACCCTGCTGGACACCGCCGACCCGTCCGCCGCCGCGGCCGCCGTGGTGGACGCCGTCCTGGCCGACCTGGACGGGACGCACCGCGGCGTGGTCGTGGACTCCCCGCCGGGCGCGGGCAAGTCGACGCTGGTGGTGCGCGCGACGGGCCACCTGGCGGCGGCGGGCGAGCGGCTGATGATCGTCGCGCAGACCAACGAGCAGGTGGACGACCTGGTCGAGCGGATCGCCGGCGAGCACCCCGACCTGCCGCTCGGGCGGCTGTCGGCGGCGGGCTACCTCGCGCCCGACCGCGTCCGACGCCCGTCGGTCCGCGTCGCGCAGAAGGCCGACGACCTCGCCGACCGCGCCGTCGTCATCGCGACCGCCGCCAAGTGGGCGACGCTGTCGGAGGGCTCCTGGCCGTGGGCGATCGTGGACGAGGCGTACCAGATGCGCTCGGACATGCTGCTGCGCATCGCGGGCCGGTTCGAGCGGGCGCTGTTCGTCGGCGACCCCGGCCAGCTCGACCCGTTCTCGACGGTGGAGATGGAACGCTGGGCGGGCCTGGCCTGGGACCCGACGCGCAGCGCCGTGTCGGTGCTGCTCGCGCACAACCCCGAACTGCCGGTCCACCGGCTGCCGGTGTCGTGGCGGCTGCCCGCGTCCGCCGCGCCGGTGGTGTCGCGGGCGTTCTACCCGTTCACCGGGTTCCGGTCCGGGACGGGCCCGGGCGACCGCCGCCTGGAGTTCGGCGAGCCCGGCACCGGCTCCGCGCACGACCGCGCGCTGGACGAGGCCGCCCGCTCCGGCTGGGCGCTGTACGAGCTGCCCGCCCGGCACACGCCGCGCACCGACGCCGCGGCGGTCGCGGCGACGGCGGCGCTGGCGGCGCGGCTGCTGGCGCGCGGCGCGACGGCGCGCTCCGAAGCGGGCGCGCGGCCGGTCGGCGCGGACCGGATCGCGGTGGGCGCGGCGCACCGCGACCAGGTCACGGCGATCCGCGCGGCGCTCGGCCCGCTCGGCTCGCAGATCACCGTCGACACCGCGAACCGGTTGCAGGGCCGCGAGTACGACGTGACGGTCGTGCTGCACCCGCTGTCGGGGCGGCGGGACGCGACGGCGTTCCACCTGGAGTCGGGGCGGCTGTGCGTGCTGGCGTCCCGGCACCGGCACGCGTGCCTGGTCGTGGCGCGCGCCGGGATCGCCGAGCTGCTGGACGCGCATCCGTCCGCGGACCCGGTGCGCCTCGGGGAGCCGGTGAAGTTCCCCGACGGGTGGGAGGCGAACCAGTCGGTGCTGGCGCACCTGGCGGAGCACCGGGTCGCGGCGGACGCCTGACGCGGCGGCCGGTTCAGGCGCGGCGGGGCGTCCGTCCGGCGGTCGCGGCCCAGCGGCCGTCGCGGCGGGCGATGGTGATCGGGTGGTCGAAGCACGCGCTGACCAGCTCGGTCGTGAGCACGTCGTCGGCGGGGCCGGACGCGAGCACGCGGCCCTCGCGCAGCAGCAGCGCGTGGGTCGTGGTGGTCGGCAGCTCCTCGAGGTGGTGGGTGACCAGGACGCTCGTCAGCCCGGGGCGGTTCGCGCGCAGCTCGTCGATGCTCGCCAGCAGCAGCTCGCGGGCGGCGACGTCCAGGCCGGTCGCGGGCTCGTCGAGCAGCAGCAGGTCCGGGTCGGCCATCAGCGCGCGGGCGATGAGCGCGCGGCCGCGCTCGCCCTGCGACAGCGTGGGCCAGCGGGCGTCGGCGCGGTGGCCGAGGCCGAGCAGCCCGACCAGCTCGTCGGCGCGGGCCAGCTCGGCGGCGGACGGCGTCCAGCGCGGCACCAGCTCGATGGTGCCCGTCGCGCCGGTCAGCACGACCTCGCGGACCGTCCGCGCCGACTCCAGCGGGTGCCGCGGGTTGACGTGCCCGATGCGGGCGCGCAGGTCCTGCACGTTCACCCGGCCGAGGCGGTGCCCGAGGATCTCGGCGGTGCCGCGCGTCGGGTGCGTGTACGCGCCGAGGATGCCGAGCAGGGTGCTCTTGCCCGCGCCGTTGGGGCCGAGCAGCGCCCAGTGCTCGCCGGTGAGGACCGTGAGCGTCACCTGGTCCAGCAGCAGCCGGCGCTCGCGGACGAGGTCGATCTTGTCGGCGTTCAGGACGACGGACGTGGGCACGCGGACGACCTTCTTCCCCTTCGGCGGTGCTGGCGGCGCGCTCACGCTACCCGACCCGGCCCCGCCCGCACGGCCCCGGGCGGCGCGGTTGGCGGACCGGCGGTGGCGGATGGCGGCTGGGCGGCATCCCCCCGGATGGATATCGTGGGGTGACGGGGTTCCGGCGGGGCCGGGCGGGGACGCGCGGAGGGCGACTCGGGGAGCGGCATGACGGACATCGGTTTCATCTGCGCCCACTGCGGCGGCGAGGTACACGACGTCACCCACAACCGGGAGGGCTCGCTCGACGGGGTCGGGTACCGGCACAACCGCCGCGTCGAGCCGTGGGACCACGACCTGGACCTGACGATCGGCACGCCCGTCGCGACCGCCCCCACCTGCGACTTCTGCGGCGAGGACGATCCGGGCTGGCTGTACTACCCGACGCTGGACCCCGACGACACCGACATGTTCGAGGTCGAGCTGGACACCAGCGGCCTGTCCGACGACGACACGGCCGTCGCGGTGCTCAACATGCTCTACCCCTGGTACGCGTGCGACGCCTGCTCGGTGCTCGTCGCGGACCGGCGCGCCGAACGGCTCATCGCCCGCGCGCTGGAGCGGACGCCCGTCCCGGCGGGCGCGGCGGTCGGGGAGGACACCGTCCGGGCCCGGCTGCGCGGGTCGCTGTCGGTGTTCTTCACGACGCGGCCGGGGCGGCCGACGCCGTCGCGGGCGATCTGAAACACACCGTTCCGGACGCGCGGCGGCGGGGAAACGTCCGACCGGATCACTAGAATCGAGCGTCGGTCTCGGCCGACTGAGATGACTTCCGGGGGATTCAAGTGATCATTGCCAGGAGGTTCCGCGGTCCCGACGCCTCGGGGAACGGCGGCTACACCGCCGGACTGCTCGCCTCGCACGTGGACTCCGACACCGTCACGGTGTCGCTGCGCCGCCCGCCGCCGCTGGACGTCAAGCTGCGGGTGTCGCCCGCCGACGACCGCTGGCTCGGCGCGTGGCTGTGGGACGGCGACGAGCTGGTCGCCGAGGCGCTGACCGGCGCGATCGTCGTGCCGCCGGTGCCGCCGGTGCCCGCGGCCGTCGCGGCGGAGGCGGCGGAGAAGTTCCGCGCCGCCGAGAACCACCCGTTCCCGCAGTGCTTCGTGTGCGGCACCGACCGGGAGCCGGGCGACGGGCTGGCGCTCGCGCCCGGCCGCGTCGAGGACGGGCTGGTCGCGACGCCGTGGCGGCCGGACGAGGCCGTCACGGCCGAGCTGGTGTGGGCCGCGCTGGACTGCCCCGGCGGGTGGGCGTTCGACCCGCCGGAGAGCCCCGCGGTGCTCGGCACGATGACCGCGCAGGTCGTCGACCTGCCGGAGACCGGCGAGGACTGCCTGGTCATGGGGCTGGCGCGCAGCCGGGAGGGCCGCAAGCTGCACGCTGCGACCGCGCTGTACGGGGCGGACGGGCGGCTGCTCGGCCGCTCCGAGCAGATCTGGATCGAGGTCGATCCGCGGCGGTTCGGCTGAACCGCCGCGTCCTCTGCGTCACCTGACGCGGTTCCCGCGCCGCCCCCGGTCTTCAATCGGACGGGAGGGACCGAGGGAGGCACGGGGATGAACGTCGAGGGACTGCTCGTCGTGGCGCTGGCGGTGCTGTGCGTGTGCGCGGGGATGTCGTGGGAGCGGGCGCGGCACGCCCGGTTCGACGCGCCGCCGTTCCGCCGCCGCGCGGCGGAGCTGGGCGCGGCGGCGTTCCGGGACCGGGGGAACGCGCTGCTGATCGTCGCGGGGGCGGCGCTGGTCGTCCTCACGGTCGCCTGGCCGCACTGACCCGCGCACCGATGCGCACCGACCGCACCGAACGGCGCTGACGCGCGCTGTCCGGCGCCAGCCGCGCCGGTCCGCGCCGGTCCGCGACCGGCCGCACCGGCCCGCACCGAACGGCGAGGACGAGCGCTGACCAGCGCTGTCCGCGAGGACGAGCGCTGATCCGCTCGGCCGCCTCGGCCCGCGCCGACCGCCGTCCGGGCGGACGACGACCAGCCGGACGACGGGCGGACGACGGCCAAGCGGACGACGGGCGGCGGCGGTCAGGGGCCGGTGAACAGCGGGTCCTCGCGGTCGCCCGAGCCGTTGACGTGCCCGCCCGGCCCGCCCGGGAACGGGCGGTCGGCGGGCGGCGGGACGGGCGCGGACAGCGGCGCCGGGACGGCCGGGTGCTGGCCCGGCTCCCCCGGCCGGTCGGCCGGCGCCGGGGCGAACTGCCCGGGCTGCCCCGGCTGCCCCGGCTGGCCGCCGAAGCCCGGCTGCTGGCTGGGCGGGGCCTGCCCCATCGGGGACGACCCGGGCGGTGCGGCCGCCGGGCCGCCGCCCGCGAGCCGCCCGCCCGGCGGCACGTTCGACGACAGCGTGTTGTGCGTGAACGAGTCGACCTGGCGGCGCGCCCGGTCGGCCTCGGCGCGGGCCGCGTCGCGCTCCTCGGCGAGCGCGGCGAGCGCCGCCCGCTGCTCGGCGACGGACTGCGCGAGCTGCCGGAGCTGCACCGACTGGTCGTTGATCTTCGCGGTGAGCTGGTCGCGCTCGGCGAGCGCGGCCTGCGCGCGGGCGAGCGCGCCGTCGCGGTCCTTGACGGCCTCGTCGGCGCGCGCGGCGGCCCGCAGCGCCTCCGCCTCGGCCTCCGCGCGGGCGCGCTCGGCGGCGGACCGCTCGGCCTCGGCCTGGCTGGCGGCCTGCATCGCGCGCTGCCGCTGCGCCTCGCCGTCGCGCATGGCGGCGCGCAGGTCCTCCACGCCCTGCCGGGCGACGGCGGCCTCGACGCGCTGCGCCTCGGCGGCGCTCTCGTTCTCGGCGGCGCGGGCGTGCAGCGCGACCGCCTCGGCGCGGGCGGCCTCCAGCGCGGCGAGCAGCTCGGTCTCGCGGGCGGCGATCCGGTCCCGCTCGCTCTCGGCGGCGAGCTTGGCGGTCATCGCCTGCTGCGCGATCTCGTGGGCCTCCTCCCACGCCTGCTGGGCGGCGTCGCGCTTGGCGAACGCGGCCCTGGCCTCCTCGCGGGCGCGCGCGGCGTCGGCCTCGGCCTCGTCGGCGCGGCGGCGGGCCGCGGCCGACTCCTGCCGGGCCTCGTCGGCGCGGCGCTGGGAGGCGTCGCGCTCGCTCTGCGCGGTGGCCAGCTCGCGGGCCGCCTCGGCGCGGACCTCCGCGACGCGGCGCTCGACGCCCGCGACGCTGAGCTCGGCGGTGAGGGAGTCGGCGAGCAGGTCGGCGGCCTTCTCCATCCGCTCGACCATCTCCCACGCGGCGGCGACCTGCCCGGTGAGGCCGGGCGCGTCGCGGCCGCGCTCGCGCCGCTCGCGGGCCTCGCGCGCGCAGGCGCCGTCGTCGTCCTGGCAGTAGCGGACGGCGCGGACGGCGCCCGGCGGCTGCGGCACGGGCCGCCCGCAGTTGGCGCACGGCCACACGGTCACGGGGTCGCCCACGCGGGCGACCGCGGCTTCGCTCCCCGGCACCGTTCCCGGAGTGAGGGACGCAGAGTCACGCGGCGGACCGTCACCGGTCGCCCGGCCCCCGGCGGCCCCGGCCCCCTCCACGGGGCCGCTGGTGTCGCGCTCATCGCTGTTCGGCATGGGATGCACCTTACGGGCAAGTAGCACGGGCTGCAGTGACTTGGGGGTCAGATGCGCGCTTTCCGCGTATCGTTCGCCGCCGGGGCACAGTTCCGGGGGTCCTATCGCTCACCGAACGGCGTGGCGGGCGGCCCCGCCGCGCGGTAGAAGCGGTCACGCTCCGTCACGATCCGAGTTGGGCGAGCGCCTTGCGGACGCGCTTGTCCGACACCGGGAGCCGGGTGCCGAGCTGCTGCGCGAACAGGCTCACCCGGTACTCCTCCAGCATCCACCGGACGGCGCGCGCGGCGTCGTCGTCGCGGCGCGCGGGCGGCAGGCGGCGCAGCGCCGCCGCGTACTCCTGCTCCAGCGCCTCGGCCTGGTGCGCGAGCTGCCGGTCGCGGCCGGGGTTGTCGGGGAGCTTGTCGAGGCGGATCTGGAGCGCCTTGAGGTACCGGGCGAGGTCGGGCAGCCGCGCGCGGCCCGTCGCGGTGACGAACCCGTCGTGGACGAGCGCGTCGAGGCGGGCGCGGGCGTCGGTCAGCGCGGGGACGAGCGTGAGGCTCACCGAGCCGCGCAGCCGCCGGTCGATCTCGTGCGCGGCGGCCAGGACCCGCTCGACGTGCCCGACGATCTGCGCGGTGACGTCGTACAGGTCGGCGCGGACCCGGTCGTACAGCCGGGTGAAGGCGGCCTCGTCCCACGCCGGTCCCCCGGCGTCGGCGATGAGCGCGTCCGCGGCGGCGGTGACGCAGTCGGCGAACAGCGCGTCCACCGAGCCGTGCGGGCTGTGGCTGAGCGCGAGCTTGGCGCGGTTGCCGAGGCCCGCGCGGATCTGCTTGGCCGGGGACGGCGCGTTGAGCAGGACGAGCCGCCGGGTGCCGCGCCACATCGCGCGGCGCTGCTCGGCCTCGGTCTCGTACATGCGGACGGCGACGGTGTCGCCCTCGTCGGTGAGGGCCGGGTACGCCTTGACGGCGTAGCCGTTCTGGCCGCGCTCGTAGACGCGCGGCAGTTCGCCGACGGTCCAGGAGGTGAGCCCGGCGCGCTCGACGCCCTCGGCGGACGCGGCCTTGGCGAGCGTGCCGCGCATCCGGCCCGCGAGGCGGCGCTTGAGCGCGTCGAGGTCGGCGTCCTCGGCGACGGTCGCGCCCGTCTCGTCCACGACGCGGAACGTCAGGTGCAGGTGCGCGGGCAGCCGGGAGGGGTCCCACGCCTCGCGCGGCACCGGGACGCCGCCGAGCGCCGGCAGCTCGCGCTCCAGCGCGTCCAGCAGCGGCTCGGTGCGCGGCGACACGCGTTCCAGGACGCGGCGCGCGTAGTCGGGCGCGGGCACGAAGTTGACGCGGAGCTGCTTGGGCAGCGACCGGATCAGCTCGGTGACGAGTTCGGCGCGCAGGCCGGGGACCTGCCAGTCGAACCCGGCGGCCCGCACCTGGTTGAGGATCTGCAGCGGGATGTGGACGGTGACGCCGTCGGCGTCCGCGCCCGGCTCGAACTGGTAGGTCAGCCGCAGCCGCAGCGGCCCCTGCTGCCAGGTGTCGGGGTAGTCGGCCTCGCTGACGTCGCCCGCGCTCGCGTTGATGAGCATGGACTTCTCGAAGTTCAGCAGGTCCGGTTCGGCGCGGCGGGCCTGCTTCCACCAGGCGTCGAAGTGCCGTCCCGACACGACGTCGGCGGGGACGCGCTCGTCGTAGAAGTCGAACAGGGTCTCGTCGTCCACGAGGATGTCGCGCCGCCGGGCGCGGTGCTCCATCTCCTCGACCTCGTCCAGCAGCGCCCGGTTCTCGTGGAAGAACTTGTGGTGCGTCTGCCAGTCGCCCTCGACGAGCGCGTGCCGCAGGAACAGCTCGCGGGACAGCTCCGCGTCGATCGACCCGTAGTTGACGCGGCGCTGCGCGACGATCGGGACGCCGTACAGCGTGACCTTCTCGTACGCCATCACGGCGGCCTGCTTCTTGGACCAGTGCGGTTCGCTGTAGGACCGCTTCACCAGGTGCCCGGCCAGCGGCTCGATCCACTCCGGCTCGATCTTGGCGTTGGTGCGCGCCCAGAGCCGGGACGTCTCGACCAGCTCGGCGGACATGATCCAGCGCGGCGGCTTCTTGAACAGCGCCGAGCCGGGGAAGACCGCGAACTTCGCGCCGCGCGCGCCCAGATACTCCTGGCCGCGGCGGCGCTTGTCGCGCGGCTCGTCCTTGGCGTCGGTGTCCATCAGGCCGATGTGCGACAGCAGCCCGGCGAGCAGCGCGAGGTGGATGCGGTCCGGCGGCGCGTCGGCGGTGTTGACGGTGACGCCGAGGCCCTTGGCGACCTGTTTGAGCTGGGAGTGCAGGTCCTGCCATTCGCGGACGCGCAGATAGTGCAGGAACTCGTTCTTGCACATCCGCCGGAACCGGCTGCCCGACAGCTCGCGCTGCTGGTCGCGCAGGTAGTTCCACAGGTTGAGGTAGGCCAGGAAGTCCGAGTTCGGGTCGGCGAACCGGCGGTGCCGGTCGTCGGCGGCCTGCTGGTGCTCGGCGGGCCGCTCGCGCGGGTCCTGGACGGACAGCGCCGCCGCGATGATCAGCACCTCGCGGACGCAGCCGTTCTCGTCCGCCGCCAGCACCATCCGGCCGAGGCGCGGGTCGACGGGGAGCTGCGCGAGGCGGCGGCCGGTCTCGGTCAGCCGCTTCTTCGGGTCCTTCTCGGCCGGGTCGATCGCGCCGAGTTCGTGCAGGAGATCGACGCCCGCCTTGACGTTGCGGCGGTCCGGCGGCTCCACGAACGGGAACGCGGCGATGTCGCCGAGGCCGAGCGCCGTCATCTGCAGGATGACCGACGCCAGGTTCGTGCGCAGGATCTCCGGGTCGGTGAACTCCGGGCGGGACTCGAAGTCCTCCTCGGAGTACAGCCGGATGCAGATGCCCTCCGACACGCGCCCGCAGCGGCCCTTGCGCTGGTTCGCCGACGCCTGCGAGATCGGCTCGATCGGGAGCCGCTGCACCTTCAGCCGGTGGCTGTAGCGGGAGATCCGCGCGGTGCCGGGGTCCACGACGTACTTGATGCCGGGGACGGTCAGCGACGTCTCCGCGACGTTGGTGGCCAGCACGATCCGGCGCGTCCCGCCGCGCGGCTGGAAGACGCGCTGCTGCTCGGCCGACGACAGCCGCGCGTACAGCGGCAGGATCTCGGCGGCGGGGCCGCGCCGCCGGGTGAAGTGCTTCTCCAGGGCGTCGGCGGTGTCGCGGATCTCGCGCTCGCCGCTGAGGAAGACCAGGACGTCGCCGGGGGCCTCGCGCTCCAGCTCGTCCACCGCGTCCACGATCGCCTGGACCTGGTCGCGGTCGGGGTCGGCGCCCTCGTCGTCGGGGTCGGTGACGGGCCGGTAGCGGACCTCGACGGGGTAGGTGCGGCCGGACACCTCCACGATCGGGGCGTCGTCGAAGTGCCGCGAGAACCGCTCCGGGTCGATCGTCGCCGAGGTGATGATGACCTTGAGGTCGGGGCGGCGCGGCAGGATCTCCTTGACGTAGCCGAGGAGGAAGTCGATGTTCAGGCTGCGCTCGTGCGCCTCGTCGATGATCAGCGTGTCGTAGCGGCGCAGGAGCCGGTCGGTCTGGATCTCCGCGAGCAGGATGCCGTCGGTCATGAGCTTGACGAGCGTGTCGTCGCCGGACCGGTCGGTGAAGCGGATCTTGTAGCCGACCGCGTCGCCCAGCTCGGTGCCGAGTTCGCTCGCGATCCGGTCCGCGACGGTGCGGGCGGCGAGCCGGCGCGGCTGCGTGTGGCCGATCGAGCCGAGGACGCCCCGGCCCAGCTCCAGGCAGATCTTGGGGAGCTGCGTCGTCTTGCCCGAGCCGGTCTCGCCCGCGACGATCACGACCTGGTGGTCGCGGATCGCCGCCGCGATGTCGTCCCTCTTGCGGCTGACCGGCAGCTCCGCCGGATACGTGATCGCCGGGACGGCGGCGCGGCGGCGCGCGATCCGCGCCTCGGCGGCCTCGACGTCGGCGGCGATCTGGGCGATGACCGACGCGCGCCGCCGCTCGTCGCGCATCTTCTGCGTGCCGTCCAGGCGGCGGCGCAGCCGGTGGCGGTCCAGCGGGGCCAGTTCGGGCAGGCGCGCCCGCAGGTCGGCGAGCGGCGAACTCACAGGGTGATTCCTCACGACGAGCAGCAGGACAGGCGACGCGCCGGCCCGGCCCCGGACCGGCCGCCGGGGCGACCTACGCACGCTAGCGCCGGGCCGCGCGGCGGGCGACCCGTTTTTCGGGCGGCGCGCGCCCGTCCGCTGGAACGCCGCCGGTCGCGCGGCCATTCCCCGGGCGGGTCAGCCCGCGCCGTAGGCGAGTTCGGGTTCGGGGGCGCGGTCGAGCAGGTCCGCGACGACGGGACCGAGCGCGGCGGCGTCCCACCGCTCGCCCCGGTCGACGGCGGGGCCGTGCCGGAAGGCGTCCATGAGGCAGATCCGGCCGCCCTCGGCCTCGAAGACCCGGCCGGTGACGTCGCCCGACTCGGCCGAGGCGAGCCACACGACGAGCGGCGAGACGTTCTCGGGGGCCATCGCGTCGAACTCCCCGGCGGCGGGCGCGGCCATCGTCTGCGCGAACACCTCTTCGGTCATGCGGGTCCGGGCGGCGGGCGCGATGGCGTTGACGGTGACGCCGTAGCGCCCGAGTTCCGCCGCCGCGACGAGCGTGAGCCCGACGATCCCCGCCTTGGCCGCCGAGTAGTTCGCCTGCCCGACGCTGCCGAGCAGGCCCGCGCCGGACGAGGTGTTGACCACCCGCGCCGCCGCCGGGCGGCCCGCGCGGCTCTCGGCGCGCCAGTGCCGCCCGGCGTGCTTGAGCGGCAGGAAGTGGCCGCGCAGATGGACGCGGACGACGGCGTCCCATTCCTCGGCGGTCGTGTTGACGAGCATGCGGTCCCGTACGAAGCCCGCGTTGTTGACGAGCGCGTCGAGGCGGCCGAAGCGCTCGACGGCGGTGGCGACGAGCGCGGCCGCGCCGTCCTCGTCCGCGACGTCGTGGCCGCTGGCGACGGCCTTGCCGCCGCGCGCCTCGATCTCGGCGACGACCTCCTGCGCGGGCGTCGCGCCGCCCGGCCCCGTCCCGTCGCGGGCGACGCCGAGGTCGTTGACGACGACGGCCGCCCCGTGCCGCGCGAACTCCAGCGCGTGCGCGCGGCCGAGCCCGCGCCCCGCGCCGGTGACGATGACGGCGCGGCCCTCGCAGATCCTCATGCGTTCTCCTTGTTGACCGTGGCGGCGTCGAGGAAGGCGGGCCGCTCTCCCCCGCCGTGCAGCAGCAGCGTCGAGCCGGTGACGTAGGCGGCGAGGCCGGACGCCAGGAACGCGCAGACGCGGCCGACGTCGGCGGGTTCGGCGAGCCGCCCGAGCGGGACGGTCCGGGCGACGGCCGCGACGCCGTCCTCGTCGCCGTAATGGAGGTGGGAGCTCTCGGTGCGGACCATGCCGAGAGTGACCGTGTTGACCCGGATGTCCGGCGCCCACTCGACGGCGAGGCTCGCGGTCAGGTTGGCGAGGCCCGCCTTGGCCGCGCCGTAGGCGGCGGTGCCGGGCGAGGGCCGGACGCCGCTGACGCTGCCGACCATGACGATCGCGCCGCCCCCGGCGGTGGCGAGCATCCGCGGCCGGGCGGCGCGGGCCATGATCAGCGGCGCGAGCAGGTTCAGCTCGACGATCTTGGCGTGGGTGCGCGCGTCGCCGTCGGCGGCCGGGAGGAACGGCGTCCCGCCCGCGTTGTTGACCAGGATGTCGAGGCGGTCCAGTCCCGCGGTGAACGCCTCGGCGGCGGCGGGGTCGCGGACGTCGAGCGCGGCGAACCGGGCGGTGCGCCCGGCGGCCCCGGGCAGGGCGGCGGGCGCGCGGCGGCCGACGACGACCACGTCGGCCCCGGCGGCGAGCAGTTCGCGGGCGATCCCCGCGCCGACGCCGCGCGTCCCGCCGGTGACGACGGCGGTCCGGCCGGTCAGGTCCACGTGCAGCACGACTCTCCCTTCACCGAGCAAGCGCATGTTAGGTTAACCGTAACCAACGTTCGGTGAAAAGGCGGTCGCATGGGAATCTCCACCACCGTCCACGACGACGGGGTCGCCGAGATCGTCGTCGACGTCCCCCCGGTCAACGCGCTGCCGGTGCGGGCCTGGTTCGAGCTGGCGGACGCGCTCGCGGCGGCGGGCGCGGACGCGCGGACCGGCGCGGTCGTGCTCCGCGCCGAGGGGCGCGGGTTCAACGCCGGGGTCGACATCAAGGAGATGCAGCGCGCGGAGGGGCACGCGGCGCTGGTCGGCGCGAACCGGGGCTGTTTCGCGGCGTTCGCGGCCGTCTACGACTGCGCGGTCCCCGTCGTCGCGGCCGTCCACGGGTTCTGCCTGGGCGGCGGGATCGGGCTCGTCGGGAACGCCGACATCGTCGTGGCCTCCGACGACGCCTATTTCGGGCTGCCCGAGGTGGACCGGGGCGCGCTCGGCGCGGCCACGCACCTCGCGCGGCTCGTCCCGCAGCACCTCATGCGCGCGATGGTCTACACGTGCCGGACGGTCGGCGCGGACGAACTGCACCGGCACGGCTCGGTGCTGGAGGTCGTCCCCGCCGACCGGCTGCGCGCGGCGGCGCTCGCGGTCGCCGGGTCGATCGCCGCCAAGGACCGGCAGGTCGTCCGCCGCGCGAAGGAGTCGCTGAACGGCATCGACCCGGTGGACGTCCACCGCAGCTACCGGTTCGAGCAGGGGTTCACGTTCGAGCTGAACCTGACGGGCGCGGGCGACGCGCACCGCGACGCGTTCGTGGCCGGGGACGCCCGGTGACCGGCAAGGTGATGACCGCCGAGGACGTCGTCGGCTCGCTGGAGAGCGGCATGACGGTCGGGATCGGCGGCTGGGGCTCGCGGCGCAAGCCGATGGCGCTGGTGCGGGCGCTGTGCCGGTCGCCGCTGACGGACCTGACGGTGGTGTCCTACGGCGGCCCGGACGTCGGCCTGCTCTGCGCGGCGGGCAAGGTCCGGCGGCTGGTCACCGCGTTCGTGACGCTGGACTCGGTCCCGCTGGAGCCGCACTTCCGGCGCGCCCGCCAGGACGGCGCGGTCGAGCTGACCGAGTACGACGAGGGCATGCTGATGTTCGGCCTGTTCGCGGCGGCGCACCGGCTGCCGTTCCTGCCGACGCCGGCGGGCCTCGGCTCGGACGTCCTGCGGGTGAACCCGGAGCTGCGGACCGTCCGGTCGCCGTACGAGGACGCCGCCGAGCTGGTGGCCGTCCCCGCGCTGCCGCTGGACGCCGCGCTGATCCACCTGCACCGCGCCGACGCGCGCGGCAACGCCCAGTACCTCGGCCCCGACCCGTACATGGACGACCTGTTCGCCAAGGCCGCCGCCCGCACGTACGTGTCGTGCGAGCGGCTGGTGGAGACCGGCGACCTGCTGAAGGAGGGGCCGGTGCAGTCGCTGCTGGTCAGCCGCGCGCACGTGACCGGCGTCGTGGAGGCGCCGGGCGGCGCGCACTTCACCGACTGCGCGCCCGACCAGGGCCGGGACGAGGCGTTCCAGCGCGAGTACGCGCGGGCGGCGGCCGACCCGGCGGCGTGGGCGGCGTTCGCGGAGCGGTTCCTGTCCGGCGACGAGGCGGCTTACCAGGCGGCGGTGCGGGCGTGGCGCGAGGAGGAGCGGTGAGCGGGCGCGGTGACGTGATCGGCGCGACGCGCGCGGAGGTGTGCGCGGCGGCGTGCGCGGACCTGTTCCGGGGGAACGGCGAGATCGTCGCGGCGGCCGTCGCCGGGTTCGTGCCGATGCTCGGCTCGCGGCTGGCGCGGGCGACGTTCGAGCCGGACCTGCTGACGACGGACGGCGGCCCGGCGCTCAGCGCCGCGCCCGTGCCGCTCGGCGCCGCCGCCGCCGAGGTCGAGGGCTGGCTGCCGTTCCGCGACCACCTGCTGCTCGTGCTGAACGGGCGGCGGCACGTCGTGATGGGGCCGAGCCAGATCGACCCGTACGGGAACACCAACATCTCGTGCATCGGCCCGTGGGAGCGCCCGTCGCGGCAGCTTCTCGGCGTGCGCGGCGCGCCCGGCAACACGCGGTTGAACACCACGAGCTACTGGGTTCCCAAGCATTCGACGCGGGTGTTCACCGAGCGCGTGGACATGGTCTCCGGCGTCGGGTACGACCGGGGCGCGTTCGAGATCCGCGCGGTCGTCACGAACCTCGCGGTGCTGGACTTCGCGGGACCGGACCGGCGGATGCGGCTGCGCTCGGTGCATCCGGGCGTCTCGGTGGAGGACGTCACGGCCGCGACCGGATTCCCGCTGGTGATCGGCGAGGTCGCGGTGACGCGGGAGCCGTCCGGCGAGGAACTGCGGCTGATGCGCGACGTCCTGGACCCCGGCGGCCTGCGCGACCGCGAGGTCCCGGCGTGACCGGCGACCGGGTGTTCGACACGCCGTTCACCCGGCTCACCGGCGTCCGGCACCCCGTCATGCAGACGGGCATGGGCTGGGTGGCCGGGCCGCGCCTGGTCACGGCGGTCGCGGAGGCGGGCGGGCTCGGCGTGCTGGCGTCCGCGACGATGACGCTGCCGGAGCTGGCGGCGGCGGTGCGGGCGGTGAAGGAGCGCACGGACGCGCCGTTCGGGGTGAACCTGCGCGCCGACGCGGGCGACGCCGCCGACCGCGTGGACCTGCTCGTCCGCGAGGGCGTGCGGGTCGCGTCGTTCGCGCTCGCGCCGGACCGGGGGCTGATCGACCGGCTCAAGGACGCGGGCGTCGTGGTGATCCCGTCCGTCGGGGCGCGGCGGCACGCCGAGAAGGTCGCGGCGTGGGGCGCGGACGCGGTGCTCGTGCAGGGCGGCGAGGGCGGCGGGCACACCGGCCAGGTCGCGACGACGCTGCTGCTGCCGCAGATCGTGGACGCCGTGGACGTCCCGGTGGTCGCGGCGGGCGGGTTCTTCGACGGGCGCGGCCTGGCCGCCGCCCTCGCCTACGGCGCGGCGGGCGTCGCGATGGGCACCCGGTTCCTGCTGACCGCCGACAGCTCCGTCCCGGACGCGGTGAAGCGCGTCTATCTGGAGGCGTCGCAGACGGTCGTGACCCGCCGCGTGGACGGGATGCCGCACCGCGTCCTGCGCAGCGGCCTGGTGGACGGGCTGGAGCGGTCGGGCCGGTGGAGCGGCCTGGTCCGCGCGGTCCGCAGCGCGGCGGCGTTCCGCCGGATCTCGGGCCTCACCTGGCGGCGGATCATCGCGGACGGTCGCGCGATGCGGCGCGGCCGGGAGCTGTCGTGGGCGCAGGTGCTGATGGCGGCGAACACCCCGATGCTGCTGCGCGCGGCGATGGTGGACGGCCGGCCCGACCTCGGCGTGATGGCGTCGGGCCAGGCCGTCGCGGTCATCGACGACCTGCCGACGTGCGCGGACCTGATCGCGGGGATCGTCGCGGACGCCGCGAAGGCGATCGCGGCGCAGCACGCCGCGCTACTGCGCTGACGGCCCGTCGAGGCCGTCGAGCAGCAGCGCCAGGCCGCGGTGGAACTCCCGCTCGACGGACACGGCGGCGGCGGCGCGGGCCGTCGCCGCCAGCAGCGGGAACGCGTCGGCGGGCAGCGCGGCGAGCGCGTCGGTGCCGGGCCCGGCGAGCGGGCCGAGGTGTTCGAGCTGGACGGCCCCGATCACGTACGCGGTCAGCGCCCGCAGCGCGACGACCCGCGCCGCGCCCGTCTGGCCCGCCTCGGTGAGGACCGCGAGGACGGCCTCCGACCAGCGCAGCATCGCGGGCGAGCGGTGCCGGTGCGCGACGGTCAGCGGGATGATCGCCGGATGCGCGGCGACGGCGGCGCGCACCCGCTCGGCCAGCACCGCGACGCGCTCGCGCCACGGGCCGGGCGGCGGGGCGGCGTCCACGGCCCCGAACACCGCGTCGACCATCAGCCCCTCCAGTTCCTCGCGGTCCGCGACGTAGCGGTAGAGGGCCATCGTGCTGACGCCGGTCTCGGCGGCGACGGCGCGCATCGAGAGCCCGGCCGGGCCGTCGCGGTCGAGGACGGCGAGCGCGGCGGCGGCGATCTGCGCGGTGGTCAGGGAGCGGCGGCGTGGCATGGGACTTGACAGCGTACGCCCTACGCCTATCGTCGTAGGTGTACGCCATACACTTACGTGGGGAGCCCTTCCGTGCGCGCTGTCGCCTTCCGTGAACTCGTCCCCGTCGAGGGGCCGCCCGTCCCGGTGCCGGACCCCGACCGGCTCGTCCACCTGCAGTTCCGCCGGTTCGCGGGCTGCCCGATCTGCAACGTCCACCTGCGGTCGGTCGCCGTCCGGCACGCCGAGATCGAGCGGGCCGGGGTCCGCGAGGTCGCCGTCTTCCACTCCCCCGCCGCCGACCTGCGCGAGTACACGCCGGACCTGCCGTTCGCCGTCGTCGCCGATCCCGGCCGGGACCTCTACCGGGAGTTCGGCGTCGAGGCGGGCCGCCGCGCGCTGCTGGACCCGCGCGTCTGGCCGGTGATCCTCCGCTCGGTCGCCGTCACCGCCGTCCTCGCGGCGCGCGGGCGGGCCAAGCCCCCGTCCGGGAAGATCCACGGCGGGCGGCTCGGCCTGCCCGGCGACTTCCTGATCGCCCCGGACGGGACGATCGCCGCCAGCAAACTCGGCGAGCACGCGGGCGACCAGTGGTCGGTGGACGAACTGCTCGCCCGTGCCGCGCGGGTCCCGGTCGGCTGAGCAGCCGGTTCACACGGCGAGGACGAGCTTGCCCGTCGTACGGCCCGACTCGATGCGGCGGTGCGCCTCGGCGGCGTCGGCCAGCGGCAGCTCCGCGACCGAGAGCCGCAGGTCGCCGGAGGCGGCCGCCGCCACCGCGCGGCGCAGCGCCCGGCCCGTCTCGGCGGGGAACGCGGCGGCGAACGCGGCGAGGTTGAACCCGGTCACCGTCTTGTTGGCGAACCACAGCTCGTTCGCCGGGACCCCGACGTCGTCCGCGCCGGACGCGTTGCCCATGACGACGAGCCGCCCCATCGGCGCGAGGGCGTCCAGGCTCGCGCGGCGCGCCGGTCCGCCGACCATGTCCACGACGACGTCGAACCGCTCGGCGAGCGGCGCGTCCCGCAGCACCACGTCGTCGTAGCCGAAGGCCAGCGCCGCCTCCGCCTTCGCCGGACTTCCGACCGTGCCGACCACGCGGCCCGCGCCGAGCAGCCGGGCGGCCTGGCCGAGCTGGCTGCCGACGCCCCCGGCGGCGGCGTGGACGAGCACGCTCTCGCCCGGCTCGATCCGCGCCGCCCGGTCCAGGACGAGGAACGCGGTCGTGCTGTTGGACGGGACCGCCGCCGCCGTGCCGGGCGCGAGCCCGTCCAGCGGGACGACCAGCTCGGCGGCGGTGACGGCGACCTCCGCGTACCCGCCGCCGTCCACGATCGTCAGCGCGGCGACGGGTGTGCCGACCGGCGGCCCGGCCGTGTCCGGGCCGAGCGCGCGGACGCGGCCCGCGACCTCGATGCCCGGCACGAACGGCAGCGGGACGTCCACGACGCCGCGCCGGTACAGCACCTCGGCGAAGTTCGCCCCCGCGTACTCGACGTCGATCGAGATCTGGCCCGGTCCCGGCTCGGGGACCGCGACGTCCGCGACGCGCAGCACGTCGGCGGACCCGAACTCGGGGATGGTGACGGCCCGCATCGCTCAGTACCTGCTTCCGGTGGCGGCCGGGACCTCGTCCAGCTCGGCGAGGTCGGCGGTGGTCAGGTCGAGGTCGGCGGCGCCCGCGTTGTCGCGCAGGTACCGCTCCTTCTTGGTGCCGGGGATCGGCAGGACGTGGTCGCCCTGCGCGAGCGTCCAGGCGATGGCGACCTGCGCGGGCGTCGCGCCGTGCCGGTCCGCGACGGCCCGGACGCGGTCCACGATCCGCAGGTTCGCGGCCAGCGCGTCCCGCTGGAAGCGCGGGTTGGCCGCCCGGAAGTCGGTCGCCTCGAAGTCCGCCGAGGTGACCGTGCCGGTGAGGAACCCGCGGCCGAGCGGCGAGAACGGCACGAACGCGGCCCCGTGCCCGGCGCACCAGCCGACGACGTCCCCGACCTCGCTCTCGGCGGCCACCGCGTCCGCGCCGCCGCCCGCGTGGCCGCCGGGCGCGCCGAGCGCGTCCCGCGTCCACAGCGACAGCTCCGACTGGACGGCGGCGACCGGGTGGATCGCGTGCGCCTCGGCGGCCTGCGCGACGGTGACCTCCGACAGCCCGAGGCGGCGCACCTTGCCCTCCGCGACGAGTTCGGCCAGCGCGCCCCAGCTCTCGGCGAGCGGGACGTCCGGGTCGATCCGGTGCAGGTAGTACAGGTCGATGGCGTCCGTGCCGAGGCGGCGCAGGCTGTCCTCGGCGGACCGCTTGACCGTCTCCGGGCGGGCGTCGCGGCCGATGGCGGCCTGCCCGGTGTCGCTGGGCGTCGCGACCAGGCCCGTCTTGGTCGCGACGACGACGCCGTCGCGGCGGCCGGCCAGCGCGCGGCCGACCAGCGTCTCGTTGTGGCCGACGCCGTAGATCTGGGCGGTGTCCAGGAACGTGACGCCGAGGTCCAGCGCCGTGCGGATCAGCGCGACCGAGGCGTCGTCGTCCCGCTCGGACGCCGAGTACGCCCAGCTCATGCCCATGCAGCCGAGGCCGACCGCGCCGACCCGCGTCCCGGCGAACTCACGTGTGCGCATCTTCTTCCCTCCGTGCCCGGGGCGGTCGCCCCGGTGACCACGATCATGCGGCCGCCCGCCGGAGGGGAACAGACGCCGTTCATCCTGGGTGTGGCACCACCACCCTGGCGACGGCGGGGCGCGGTCAGCTCGCGGTGGCCAGCCGGGGCCGGGCCATCAGCCGCTCCAGCCGCTCCTGCGTCCCGGTGCCGGGCCGGGGGTGGTGCAGGACGATGTCGTGGCCGGGCAGGTCGGGCACCGGGAACGCGGCGGCGTCGAACGTCAGCTCGCCCACGTCGGGGTGCCGCACCGCCTTCACCGCCCGCGCGGACGCGCTCACCTCGTGCCGCGCCCACAGCTCGGCGAACTCGGGGCTGACGGCGCCGAGGTCGGCGGCGATCCGCGCGAACTCCGGGTCGCCGGGGAAGCGGGCGGCGTGCGCGCGGAACCGGGCGGCGACGCCGGGCGCGGCCTCGGCCCAGCGCGGCTGGATGGCCCGGTAGCGGGCGCTGGTGAAGAACGTGACGAGGCAGTTGTAGTCGTCCTCGCCGTAGCCGAAGCAGGCGCGGGCCGCGTCGTTGATCGCGACGAAGTTCCAGTGCGGGTCGCGGATGTAGCCGGGGCGCGGCGACCACGCGTCCAGCACCTGCCGGAGTTCGGGCGCGACGGGCGCGGGCGCGGCGGCCTCGGCGGGCGGCGGGTTGAGCCCGGCGAGCAGGTACAGGTGCTCGCGCTCGGCCGCGTCCAGCCGCAGCGCGCGGGCGACCGCGTCCAGCACCTCGCCGGACACCTTGATGTCGCGGCCCTGCTCCAGCCACGTGTACCAGGACACCCCGACCCCGGCGAGGACCGCGACCTCCTCGCGCCGCAGGCCGGGCGTGCGCCGCCGCCCGGACGCGGGCATCCCCACGTCGGCCGGGGTGAGCCGGGCGCGCCGCGAGGTCAGGAAGTCGCGCAGCTCGCCGCGCCGCCGCTGATCGCTGGTCGGAGCCGTGTCAGCCATGCCGCCACCCTAGCGCCGGGGGTCATTCCTCCAGCAGGCGGCGACCGATGATCATCTTCTGGATGTCGGCGGTGCCCTCGCCGATGAGCAGCATCGGCGCCTCGCGGTACAGCCGCTCGATCTCGTACTCGGTGGAGTAGCCGTAGCCGCCGTGGATGCGGAACGACGCCTCGACGACCTCCTTGCAGTACTCGCTGGCGAGGTACTTGGCCATGCCGGCCTCCAGGTCGTTGCGCTCGCCGCCGTCCTTGCGGCGCGCGGCCATCACGACCATCTGGTGGGCGGCCTCGACCTTGGTGGCCATCTCCGCGAGGCGGAACAGGACGGCCTGGTGCTCGCTGATCGGCCGTC
Organism: Actinomadura atramentaria DSM 43919; assembly: GCF_000381885.1. GTDB lineage: Bacteria > Actinomycetota > Actinomycetes > Streptosporangiales > Streptosporangiaceae > Spirillospora > Spirillospora atramentaria. The sequence continues at coordinate 85,196 of NZ_KB907210.1, forward strand.
CGAACGTCTCGCGCCGCCGCGCGTAATCGACGGCCAGCTCGTAGGCGCGGCGGGCGACGCCGCAGCCGCGCGCGGCGACGTTGACGCGGCCGACCTCGACGCCGTCCATCATCTGGTAGAAGCCCCGGCCGGGCGTGCCGCCGAGGACGCGGTCGGCGGGGACGCGGTACCCGTCGAAGACGAGCTCGGTGGTGTCGATGCCCCGGTACCCCATCTTGGAGATCTTGCCGGGGACGGTCAGGCCGGGCGCGACCTCGCCGAACCCGGCGGGCTTCTCGACCAGGAGCGTCGTCATCCCCCGGTGGCCCGCGCCCGGGTCGGTCTTCACCAGCACCGCGACGAGCGTGGACGTCGCGCCGTTGGTGAGCCACATCTTCTGCCCGTCCACGACGTAGTGGTCGCCGTCGGGGACGGCGCGGGTGCGGATCGCGGCGACGTCGGACCCGCAGCCCGGCTCGGACATCGAGAACGCGCCGGTGATCTCGCCGGTCGCCATGCGCGGCAGGAGGTGCGCCTTCTGCTCGTCGGTGCCGTGGTGGGCGATCATCCAGGCGACGATGAAGTGCGTGTTGACGATCCCGGACACGCTCATCCAGCCGCGCGACAGTTCCTCCACGACGAGCGCGTAGGTGAGCAGGGACGCGCCGAGCCCGCCGTGCTCCTCGTCGATCATCAGCCCGAACAGCCCGAGGTCGCGCATGCCCGCGACGATCCGCTCGGGGTAGGCGTCGGCGCGCTCCAGCTCGGCCGCGACGGGGATGATCTCCTTGTCGGCGAACTCCCGCACGGCGGCGATGATCCGGCGCTGGTCGTCGGTCAGCCCGTGGGTCTGCTGCAGCCTGCTCGTCACGCGACCTCCTGAAAGTGAGCCCTTACCGCCCACCCTAATCGCCGGGTTCCGCGCGGAAAAGATTGGACGAACCTGGCGAAACGGTTCGACACGGGGCCGCGCATCCGCCATGCTCGTCCCCCCCAGATCGTCGGCGAGGGGGCCGCGATCCGGCCCGGGACCGGGACGGACGGCCCCCCGCCGTTTCCCGACCCCAAGGAGCACCCCCCGATGGCCGACCAGTTCCGAATCCACGTCAACGGAAGCCCGCAGCAGGCCCTCCAGCAGCTCGAGCAGACCCTGCAGCCCGAGGGCTTCCGGATCACGTGGGAGCAGGAAGGCCAGCAGGGCTTCTTGGAGCGGGGCACCCGCCTCAAGGCGCTGCTGCTCGGCGTCATCGCGACGCACTACAAGTACCGCCTCATCGTCCACCCGCAGGCGGACGGCACCGTCGTGCTGGACATCGGCCTCGGCAACACCGGCCTGTCGGGCGGGGCGCTCGGCGTCGCGAAGGTGCGCAAGCGGCTCGGGACGGTGCGCGACCAGCTCATCGCGGCGTACCAGGCGAACGGCGTCCTGATCGGCGCCTGACCTAGCCGAACCCGGCCGTCATCGCCGTGCCGCCGCCGGGGGCCAGGACCGCGAGGTCTCCCCCGGCGGAGCCCGCCACGGCGAACGGCCGTCCGGCGTGCAGCGGCGCGCGGGCGCGGAACGACAGCTCGCGCACCGGGTGCCCGGCGCGGCGCGGCAGCTCCAGGCAGAGGATCGCCAGCAGCGGGCCGTGGACGACGAGTCCCGGATGGCCCTCCGCGCCCGTCGCGTACTCGGCGTCGTAGTGGATGCGGTGCGCGTTGTAGGTGAGCGCGCTGAAGCGGAACAGCAGGACCGGGTCGGCCGTGAGGCGCAGCGACCAGGGCGCGTCCGGCTCCGGCGGCGGACCGTCCTGCGGCGGCGCGGGCCGCTCGGGGTCGCCGCTGCGGTAGACGAGGTCCTGTTCCTCGGTCATGACCGGCTCGCCGTCCCGCAGGAACGTCTGCCGGACGGTCACGAACAGCAGCTCGCCCGTCCGGCCGCGCTTCACCGCCGTCCCGGCCAGTTCCTCGCGGCGCGTGACCGTGTCGCCGAAGCGCAGCGGCGAGCGGACGGTCAGCCGCCCGCCCGCGAACATCCGCCGCCGGTCGGGGATCGGCGGCAGGAACCGGCCCGCGCGCGGATGCCCGTCCTCGCCCAGTTCGCGCTGCGCGGGGCGGTCGAGGAAGTAGAGCCACTGCCACAGCGGCGGGAGTTCGCCGTCCGGCGGATCGACGTCCAGCAGCCCGGCGAGCGCGGCGGCCGGGCCGGGCCCGATCACCTCGGTCGCGGCGCGCGGCTCGGGCCGCCACCCGGACACGTCGATCACGCGATCGCCCCCGCCTCGCGCAGCGCCGCGACGTCCAGCCCGGCCGCGCTCAAGACGGCGTCGGTGTCCGCGCCGAGGTCCGGGGCGGGGACGACGGCGCGGTCGCCCGCGTCCAGCGGCGAGGCGGGCGCGCGGACCCGGCCCACGCCCGGCTGGTCGATGTCCGCGAGCAGCGGTTCGGCGTCCTGGTCGAGGTCGGCGAACCGCCGGTAGGGCGACCACAGCACCGACGTCCCGGCGAACGCGGCGGCGACCTCGGCCTCGGCGCGCGCCGCGAACCAGGGGGCGAGCAGCGCCGCGACGGACTCGCGGTGGCGGTACCGGTCGCCGTCCGCGCCGAAGTCCGCGCCGAGCAGCCGTTCCAGCTCCGCGACGGTCCCGGCGGTCCCGGTCGCGGCGCACAGGTCCGCGAAGTGCCGCGCGGTGAGCGCGACGACCATGACCCGGCCGCCGTCCGCGAGCGCGAAGTCGCGGCCGAACCCGCCGTACAGGTCGTTGCCGGACCGCTCGCGGACCCCGCCGAGCCGCGCCTCGGCGAGCAGCCCGAGGTTCCCGGCGGTGGCGAGCGCGACGTCGTGCAGCGGCAGCCTGATCCGCGCGCCCTCCCCGGTGCGGGCGCGGCGGCGCTCGGCGGCGAGCAGGCCGACCGCCGCGTACAGGCCGCACGCCACGTCCCACGCGGGCAGGACGTGGTTGACGGGCCGCGCCGCGTCGGCCGGGCCGGTGATCAGCGGGAACCCGAGTCCGGCGTTGACGGTGTAGTCCACGGCGGCCGAGCCGTCCGGGCGGCCCTCGATCTGGAGGTGGATGAGGTCGGGCCGGTCCCGCGCCAGCGTCTCGTAGGACAGCCAGCGGCGGCCGACCGCGTTCGTCAGCACGATCCCGGTCTCCGCGACGAGCCGGGCGACGGCGGCGCGGCCCCCGGCGGACCGGAAGTCCACCGCGACCGACCGCTTGCCCTTGTTCAGGCCCGTCCACAGCAGGCTCGTCCCGGACGGCGCGAGCGGCCAGCGGCCCCGGTCGGCCGCGCCGCCGAGCGGGTCGACGCGGACGACCTCCGCGCCGAGCTGCGCCAGCGTCAGCCCGCCGAGCGGCGCGGCGACGAAACTGGAGACCTCCACGATCCGCAGACCGTCCAGCAGCGCGGTCATGCCCACCTCCCCGGATGATCGCCCCGACTATAGGGGCCTCACAGCCGTTCGAGGATGGTCACGTTGGCCTGGCCGCCGCCCTCGCACATCGTCTGGAGCCCGTACCGGCCGCCGGTGCGCTCCAGTTCGTGCAGGAGCGTCGTCATCAGGCGCGCGCCGGTCGCGCCGAGCGGGTGGCCGAGCGCGATGGCCCCGCCGTTCGGATTGACGCGGGCGGGGTCCGCGCCGGTCTCCTTCAGCCAGGCCAGCACGACCGACGCGAACGCCTCGTTGATCTCGACCGCGTCCATGTCGTCGATGGCCAGGCCCGTGCGGCGCAGCGCGTGCGCGGTCGCGGGGATCGGCGCGGACAGCATCCGGACCGGGTCCTCGCCGCGCGCCGACAGGTGGTGGACCCGGGCGCGCGGCGTCAGCCCGTGCTCGCGGACGGCCCGCTCGGACGCGACGAGCAGCGCGGCGGCCCCGTCGGAGATCTGCGAGGACAGCGCGGCGGTGAGGCGGCCGTCCGGGACGAGCGCCCGCAGCGCGGCCATCTTCTCCCGCGTCGTGTCGCGGCGCGGCCCCTCGTCGGCGGCGACGTCGCCGACCGGCGCGATCTCCCGGTCGAACCGGCCCTCGTCGATCGCGCGGATCGCCCGCTGATGCGAGGCGTACGCGAACTCCTCCATCGCCTCCCGCGAGATGTCCCACTCGCGGGCGATCTGCTCGGCCCCGGCGAACTGCGACACCTCCCGGTCGCCGTACCGGCGCGCCCAGCCGTGCGAGCCCGCGAACGGCCCCCGGTCGAAGCCGAGCGGCGCGGCGGCCGTCATCGCGTACGCGATGGGGATCTGCGACATGTTCTGCACGCCGCCCGCCACGACCAGGTCCGCGGTGCCGGACATGACGGCCTGCGCCGCGAAGTGGACGGCCTGCTGCGACGACCCGCACTGCCGGTCCACGGTCACGCCCGGCACCTCCTCGGGCAGGCCCGCCGCCAGCCAGCAGGTCCGCGCGATGTCCCCGGCCTGCGGCCCGACCGCGTCCACGCAGCCGAACACGACGTCGTCCACGGCGGCCGGGTCGGCGGGCGACCGGTCCATGAGGACGCGCAGCGCGTGCGCGCCGAGGTCGGCGGGATGGACCTCGGCCAGGCCGCCGCCGCGCCGCCCCACGGGCGTGCGGACGGCGTCGACGATGTACGCCTCGGGCATGGGTTGTCTCTCCGTTCTCAGGGGTGCCGGCTGGAGACCGACACGACCTCGCCGGTCATGTAGGACGCGTAGTCGCTGGCCAGGAAGACGATGACGTTGGCGACCTCCCACGGCTCGGCGTACCGGCCGAACGCCTCGCGCCGCGTCAGCTCGTCCAGGAGGTCCTCGGACGTCACCTTCACCAGGTGCGGATGCATCGCCAGCGACGGCGACACCGCGTTCACCCGGACGCCGTAGTCGGCGGCCTCCACCGACGCGCACCGCGTCAGCGCCATCACGCCCGCCTTGGCCGCCGCGTAGTGCGCTTGCCCGCGCTGCGCGCGCCAGCCGATCACGGACGCGTTGTGGACGACCGCCCCCGCGCCCTGCGCGCGCATCCGGCGCAGCGCGGCGCGGGTGCAGCGCATCGTCCCGGTGAGCGTGACGTCCAGGACGCGGTCCCACTGCTCGTCGGCCATGTCCACCAGGTCGGCGGTGCCGCCGAGCCCGGCGTTGTTCACCGCGACGTCGATCCGGCCGAACCGGGCGAGCGCGGTGTCGAACAGCGCCGCCACCTGGCGCTCGTCGGTGACGTCGCAGGGCAGCGCGGCCACCCGGTCCCGGCCGAACTCGCGGGCCAGCGCGGCGGCCGACTCCCCGAGCCGCCGTTCGTGCGCGTCCGACAGCAGGACCCGCGCGCCCTCCTCCAGGCAGCGGCGCGCCGTCGCGCCGCCGATCCCCGCGCCCGCCGCGGCGGTGATCACGACGGAGCGGCCGTCCAGCAGCGCGTGGCCGGGGACGTACGGGGGCGGGGTCACGGGCGGGCCTCCCTCGGCAGGCCGAGGACGCGCTCGGCGATGATGTTCCGCTGGACCTCGTTCGATCCGGCGTAGATGGTGTCGGCGCGGGAGAACAGGAACAGCCGCTGCGCGTCGTTCAGGTCGTGGTCGTCACCGGTGACGGTCCCGGCCGCGCCGAGGACGTCCATCGCCAGCTCGCCCAGCTCCCGGTGCCACGTCCCCCAGACGAGCTTGGAGATCGACGACTCCGGGCCGGGCGCGCCCGCCGCGACGCCCGCCATCGTGCGGACGGCGTTGAGCCGCATGACCTCCAGCCCGATCCACGCGCGCGTCAGGCGGTCGCGCAGCAGCGGATCGTCCAGCGCGCCGGTGCGGCGGGCCAGCTCGACGACGCCGTCCAGCTCGCGGCGGAACCCGACCTGCTGGCCGAGCGTCGCGACGCCGCGCTCGAACCCGAGCGTCGCCATCGCGACGCGCCAGCCGTCGCCGGGCTCCCCGACGATGTGGCCGGCGTCGGCGCGCGCGCCGTCGAAGAACACCTCGTTGAACTCCGACGTGCCGGTGAGCTGCACGATCGGGCGGATCTCGACGCCGTCCTGGCGCATCGGGACGAGCAGGTAGGACAGGCCGCGGTGCCGCGCCGAGCCGGGTTCGGTGCGGCAGAGCGCGAAGCACCAGTCGGCTTCGGCGGCCAGGGACGTCCAGACCTTCTGGCCGGTGATCGTCCAGCGGCCGCCGTCCAGGACGGCCCGCGTCTGGACGTTCGCCAGGTCCGATCCGGCGTCCGGCTCGGAGTAGCCCTGGCACCACAGTTCCTCCGCGGCGCGGATCTTCGGGAGGAACCGGGCGCGCTGCGCGTCGGTGCCGAACGCGATGAGCGTAGGGCCGAGCAGGTTCTCGCCGATGTGGCCGACGCGGGCGGGCGCGGCCGCCAGGGCGTACTCCTCGTGGAAGATCACCTGCTGCTCGACGGTCGCGCCGCGGCCGCCGTGCTCGGCGGGCCAGCCGACGCACGTCCAGCCCGCCGCCGCCAGGTGCCGCTCCCAGGCGAGCCGCTCGGGGAACGCCTCGTGCTCGCGGCCGGGGCCGCCGAGTCCTCTGACCTCGGCGAACTCGCCGTCCAGAGCGGTGCGGAGCCAGTCGCGGACCTCGGCGCGGAACGCTCGGTCGGCGGGGGTGTCGGTCGCGCTCACGGACGTACCGTAGCAAACGCTTGGTTGGACGACCAGGGGGCAAAGTCCCGGCCAAGCCTGCGCCCGGACCGCGTCCCCACCCCGCCGCGCCGGGCATCAACCCGCCATGACGTACGGCACCGACGACGGCTACCCGCCGCCCGACCGGCCGCCCCGGCGGCCCCGTCCCCAACCCGCCCGGCTGTGGGCGGGCGGCGTCGCGACCGCCGTCGTCGCCGCGTTCGTCGGCGTCATCGGCGTCTTCGTCGCGCGCGGCGTGCTGGACATCCCCGTCTGGCTCCCCGCCGGGCAGCGGCGCGTCGCGGACGCCAGCGCGCTCGGCGTCGCGTCCGCCGGGGCGCTCGCGGCGCTCGTCGCGACCGCCGTGCTGCACCTGCTCGCGATCAGCACGCCGAGCCCGCTGCGGTTCTTCGGCTGGATCGTCGCGCTCGCGACCGTCGTGGCGATGGTCTGGCCGTTCACCCTCGACATGTCGCTGTCCGGGGAGATCGCCGGGGCCGTCATCGCCGGGCTCGTCGGGCTCGCCGTCGGGACGCTGCTGACCTCCGTGGGGGCGTCCGCCGTGGGCGACTGACGCCTACCGCGCCCGGACGGCGAACAGCGTGATGTCGTCCGCCGCGCGGTCCGGCCGCATGCCGGTCAGCGCCCGGTCCAGAACCTGCTTGAGGTCCGCCGGGGCGTCGCGCAGGACGTCGGTCAGGCGGTCGATGCCCTCGGTGATGTCGGCGTCCCGGCGCTCCACCAGGCCGTCGGTGTAGAGGAACACCACGTCGTCGGGGTACAGGCGGATCTCGTGCGTCTCGTACTCCGCGCCCGCGAGCGCGCCCAGCATCGGGTCGGGCTCGCCCTGCAGCTCCACCGCCGTCCCGCCGCGCAGCAGCACCGGGGGCAGGTGGCCCGCCGACGCCCAGGTCAGCAGGCGCTCGGCCGGGTCGTACTTGCCGACCAGCGCCGTGCCCGTCGTCGGCTCGGTGTCGTTGACCAGCTCGTTCAGCCAGCCCACCAGGCGGCCCGGCGGCTCGCCCGTGGACGCCAGGCCCAGCAGGCCGTTGCGGCTCCGCGCCATCGCCTCCGCGGCGGGCAGGCCGTGGCCCGCGACGTCGCCGATCGCGAACAGGCCCGTCTCGTCCGGCAGGACCCGGGTCGCGAACCAGTCGCCGCCGATCCGGGCCGCGCTCTCCGCGGCGAGGCTGCGCACCGCGACGTCCATGCCGGGGAGCTGGCGGACGTCGTCGTCGTCCGGCAGGATCGCCCGGCGCAGCGTCGCCGCGAGCCGCTGCTGCTCGGTCATCCGCACCTGCTGGCGCTGCATCTGGCGGCGCGTCTGCGACAGCGCCCGCTCGATGCGGCGGCGGCGCGTGATGTCCTGCGACACGATGTTCACCGACACCGGCAGGCCGTTGCTGTCCAGCACCGGTTCGGCGAACACCCACAGCGAGCGGTACCGGCCGCCCGACAGCGCCACCCGGTGCTCGACCTCGACGGGTTCGAGGCGGGTGAACAGCGTCTGCAGCGCGTCCTCCACCAGCGGGATGTCGGCGGGCGCGACGACCTTCGCCAGGTCGCCCGGCGACGACGGCGCCTCCGCCACCGACACCCCGTAGTTCGCGGCCATCTGGTCCGACCACTCGACCTCGCCGCCGATCAGGTCCCACTCGCCGAACCCGAGGCGGCCCAGGCGCTCGACGCGGTTCAGCCGGCGGCGCGCCCGGTCCTCCTCGAAGTGGTAGCGCCAACTGATGCAGATGCCGGTCGGGACGCGGACGGCGCGGACCGTCATCCGCGACGACTTGGACACGCCCTCCTGCGCCGTCGAGTACACCAGCGGGCCGCCGTGGTACGGCTCGCCCTTCTCCAGCACCTCGACGTAGGAGTCGAACAGGCCCGACAGCGCCGTGCCGGGGTCCGTGCGCAGGAGCCGCCGGCCGCGCAGCTCCTCCGCGCCCCGGCCGAACAGGTCGCGGGCGCGGTCGTTCAGGTCGGCGTAGATGAAGTCGTAGACCCGGCCGTCGTCGCGGCGGACGGGGATGAGCTGCGCCGAGCTGTCCAGCGTCGCGCTGAGCACCGAGCGGGCCTCGGCGTCGTCGGGCAGGGAGTCGATCAGCTCGGCGTCGCCGGAGGTGTTCGCGGCCGTCACCGACCGCAGCATCTCCTCGCGCTCGGCCTCCCCGGGCGGACGGGCGTTCAGCGTCTCCTCGACCTCGGGCGCGCGCGTGGGGGCGTCCGGCGCGGCCTCCTCCTTGTCGGGCTCGCCGCGCGCCACCAGCTTGGCGGCCTCGGGCAGGTCGAGGTCCATGTCGCGCGCGAGCCAGATGAGGTGCTGCAGGGCTTCCCCCGGCGGCACGCCGAGCCGCCCGGCCAGCGCCCCGCGGGCCTCGGCGATCAGCGCCCGGTCCCGGACCGCGCCGCGCAGGTCGGACAGGTCCGCGGCCGGCGCGTCCGCACCGTCGTCCGCGGGAGCCGTGCCCTCACCAGCGCTCACGCCGTGCCCCTTCCCCGTGACCTCGTCCTTGAAAAGGTACATAGGCCAGGGAACGGGGTCTCCCGGCAATTTCGTCCTTAGCCCAGGTTTTTGCTCTGCGTTTTCCCGGACATCCACCCCATACCGGGACGCCTTCCGTCCCCTGCGCGCCCCGCGCACCGGCCCCCGCACCCGACCCCTGACCATGATCACCCGACCGCGCCCGCCGCCGCGACCCCCCACGACCGCCCGCCGCCGACCTCGCCGCCGCCTTGACCGCCCGCCGACCACCCCGTGACCCGGCCCGCCCGCCACCCGGCGCGGTACGCATCCCCCCGCGGACTGCGCTACAGTAATCACGCCTGCTGCGGCGGGCACCGGGACGTAGCGCAGTTTGGCAGCGCACTTGACTGGGGGTCAAGGGGTCGTGGGTTCAAATCCCGCCGTCCCGACAGTAGTTCAAAGCCCCGCCGACCTGGCATAAGCCAAGGTCAGCGGGGCTTTTTCGTTCCCTGCCGCCGTGTCCCTCCCTGGCTCAGACGTGGACCGGAACACTCGCGTCGGCCATCCACGTCAGCCCGGTGTGCCGCAGGCGGTGCCGCCGCAGGTGCTCGTAGCCGAGTCCGGTGACGACCTCGTCCCAATGGGCCGCGTCCCGCAGGACGGCCGTCGAGACGCGGTCGGTCGACCTGGAGCACCGCACCCGCCTCAGCGCCTCATCGGTCAAGGCGTCTCTGCGCGTCCTCGGCGTGTACGGCCTCGCCGAACGCGGCCCCCACGGCTGGAAGCGCGGCCCCCGCACCCTGGACGACGCGGCCCGTGAACTCGGCGCCTTCGAGCTGTTCACCGCCCGCGTCAAGCAGTACCGCGCCGACCGGGCCGAACACCGCGCCTTCCTGGAACTGATCCGTCCCCTGCGAGCGGTGTTCGCCGCGATCACCGCCACCCACGAAGCCACCGCCCACCCAGAGGACGAACACACGACCGCCGACCCAGACTGGACAACCCACCACACACGTCCACCCGAAAAGCCCCATCACGAACTCCCCGGCTCGTCCGAGCCGACGAACTCCACCCCGGCACCCGAACCCGGGCCCGGGCCCGGGCGGAAGCCGCCAGCGGAAACCACGACGCCCCCCACCCGACCACCCGTCCTCATACCCGCGCCCCGCCCCCAACCCGATACGTCCCCAGACGATGACACCCCGCCCACCACCGAACCCACCCAGCACAAAGACCCACCAGACCGAACACCCCTACCGCCGCCCGTCACCGACGTCCTCAACGCCACACACGACCAGGAGCACGCGACCGCCACGACCCGAAGCGCCGCCCTGGCCCGCCACCTACTCCAACAAGCCCGACGAACCCGACCGAAATGACAGCTACCGACGCACCACGTCCAGGACGCGTCCCCGGCGTCTGCGAGCAAACCGACTGGAAGAGGCAGCGATAGCCGCCTAGTGCGCAGACAAGGCGGAGCAGTCGGCGGCTACGACCGCGATCCGGGGTTGTCAAGCGACTGAGGCCGCTCTCGCCATCGGATCATCCGAGCTCACCTCCGGACGAGGGACGGAGGCTGCATCGTCTACCCGAAGCAAGCGAGGCTTAATCCCGAGAGGGTTGAAGAATCGTTGCAGGAACCCCCACAGCAGTCGTTCCGGCTTGACGGCAACGTTGACGACAACCGAGATATACGTTCGCGCACCCCGGAGCCGCACAGTCGATCACCCAAATGCTCGGACAGTTGTCGAGGGTCGAAGCAGATCACTCATTTCCGACATTCGGGCGCTCTGCGGCCTCGAGTAGCCGACGAGGCAGCTTCGAGCTGGCATGCAGGACTTCTATGCCAATGAGACGCCCGCTCTCGTCCAAATCCAGATTGATCATTCCGCCGACCTCGACAGGATCGCAAGCATACATACGCGCCACGCGATGACCAGCTTCCGGACTAGCCAAATAGACATATGCCGCATTCGCCTTCGGGTCATAGGTAACCTTGACGTCTGCCATGCTCAACTCCCAATTAGGTCAGGCCAGAGTAGTCCGTTCCCGGCGCGATGTTCATGCGCTCGGCTGCGAAGGCTCCCCGCAATCGCGGTTTTTGACCACTTTGATCAGTCGCTCGGGCGTTCGGGCCCACCTCGCGTTCCTCGATGGGTGTTCTCTGAAGGGGCGAGGCGGCGGCACCGCTGCGCCGAGGGGCCTCCTGCGGCGAAGTGAGTGGTGCTCGGTGGCGGGCGGTCCGCGCGTTCAAGGTGATCGTCGAGCGGTTCACAAGGTGGTCGTCGATGTCCTGGGACAGGTGCGCCGAGGCCGCGCGGTGCCTGACGAGCACGGGCATCGGCTGTTCCCGATGGCACTCGCGCGCCCCACCCGAACCGCGTCCAGGCTGGAGATAGGAACCTTCGTGAGCGAGCCCAGAGTCGGTACCAGTGCCAGCGAGCCCGGCGAGCAGGTCACCCGCTGGCGGAACCGGGCCGTCGATCAGCTGATCGACAACGGGACGATCGTCTCGGACGCCGTCGCTGAGGCGATGCGCGCGGTGCCCCGGCACCGGTTCATCCCCGAAGTCGCGCCGCAGGAGGCGTACGAGCCGTTCGAGGCCGTCGTGACCAAGCGGGACGAAGAGGGCAACGCGCTCAGCTCGGTCTCCGACATGCACGTCCAGGCGTTCATGCTGGAGGAGGCCGGGATCGAGCTGGGAATGAACGTCCTAGAGATCGGCAGCGGCGGGTACAACGCCGCGCTGATCTGAAAATCAGGAGAACTCTTGACGTCCCAATGCTGGCCAGCCGCGTCGACGAACTCGCCCTGGTCTTTCCCCGCCGCGTCGAACGGTGCCCGCTTGATCGGGCCGGGCAGGAGACCATCGCGTTCGGACTGTAGCCCGACCTCCGCCTCACGTTCCGACGCGCCGTTAATCCTGCCACCCTTGGCAGGGTCTTTCGCGAGTTCCGCCAGGCGGGCCTCGTATTCGGGGGTGCCGGGGACGAGGCCGAGTCGGCGTTCTGTGGTCGCGAGGTCCTTGCCGAGCGCCTTGAGGACGGTCTTGTCGAAGGCGGCTTGGACCGCTTTGACGACTTTGGTGTCGGCGGTGGCTTTGAGGAGGTCGGCGAGGATCTGGCGGAGCGCCAGGCGTTCGGTGATGGCGGCGACGCGGCTGAGCATGGAGGCGCCGACGCGGGACAGGACTCGGCCGAACAGTTTGCGTAACAGGCCGGCGACGGCTCCGGCGCTGAGGAGGAGGACGATCTCGGCGATGTGCTCGCCGGTGACGATGCGGGTGGCGTCTCGGATGGCCTGGGCGTACTGGTGGCAGGCGTTGCCCAGGGCGGCGCACATCGTCTGCAGGCCGACCATGACGGTGGACGAGTCGCCGGGCCGGTAGAGGGTGGCCCAGTAGTCGGCGACGGCGGTGTGTTCGGCGTTGTCGGCCGGGTCCAGGATGGTGGTGATCGTCCAGTTCAGCCAGGAGGCGACCTGGCCGATCTCGCGGGCGGCCTCCGCCCAGGCGTCGCCGGTCTGATCGAACATGTCGGGGTTGCCCTGCGGCCAGTCGTTGGAGGTGCCGAGCAGGTCGTCCACCCAGCCGGGCAGGTGCGGCACCTCGTTGTGCAGGAGCGGGATGGTGGTGTTGGGCGCCCAGCTCATCGCGCCGATCACCGAGGGCGGCGCGGCGGCCACCGCGAAGTTTCGCGACACCGGATGCGGGGGGAAGCGCGGCGGCCCGCCTCGGGGGTTGTCGGCGCGGGAGTGGTGGTCGGCGGCCAGGTGATTGTTGACGGTCTGGGTGAGGCCGAGGGGAGGTGCCGCCCAACGCCTCGATCGCCATGTGGAACGCCTGGTAGGCGGCTTTGGCGGCGGGGTCGTACAAGGCGGCGAACTGGTGGGCGGCCTTGTCGAAGCCGGCCATGCCCGCCGAATGCGCGGACAGCTTCTGCGACAGGGTCGTGTACGCCTTGACCAAGTCCTGCTGGCCGACCGCGAAGTTGGCCGCCGCCCGGTCGACCTTCTCGGGCGTGATGTCGACCCGCGCCGGAGCGGGCGAGGCCGGACCCGGCGGTGGGTTCATGTCGGGTTCCACATGCCGTGGTTGGCCCGAAGGGAGGCGTGGAAGTTGAGCCGTGCCCGGGCGACGTGCCGATGCAGCTCATCCAGCCGACGCGCGATATCACGCGCGGCCTCGGTCCATTCCCGGTGCGCCTGGTCGTAGGCCGTCCGGTCCTCTCCCGACCAGGCGGCTAACGACGTTCGCAGTTCGCCGTCCAGACGATCCAACGTACTTTTAAACCGCTCGTATGCGCGTCGGAGACCGGCTTCCCCCGTCTCCAACGCCGCCAGTTCCGCACGGATCCGATCGGCCACGACCGTAGGTTAACGGCACAAAGGACGAGTTCTCCGATATTTCCGGTTCCGCATTGACGATGCGGTAAGGCCGGTGCTCGTTGGGGCGGAGTGGTTCCGCGCGCGTCCCGGACCGATCCGCGCGTAGCCGGGCTCCAGTAGCTTCGGATCAGGCGAATTCAGGTCGGATTCGCGATATGGACGCACACGGCGCGGCGTGGACGCTTCATCCCGCCGATGCTGCCGCCGTTGACCGGATGCGGCCATACACGACGCCGACGAGCACGACACGACGTTTGGCAATGCCGCCGCGACCTATGTGCGGTGGGTTGCGATCCTGCGAACCCAGCACGCTCGACGGTGATTCGAACTACCCGAATGATGCTGGCCAGCCTGCGTCTCTTCCACGACCCTGCTGCCGAGCCTCACCAATGCCGGCCAGCAAGCGAACGACCCGTGGCGTGAGCGAGCCGTGGGGGCCGCGGTATCGCCACTGGCCGGGGGCTTGTGGTGGCCCGGCGGTGATGGTCCGCCGGGCCGGGCTCCGGTTAGTGGGTCAGGGTGCGGTTCTCGAGTCGGGTGCCGCGGCGCAGGGTGATCGACATCAGGTCGCTGGGAGCGTCCAGTTCCAGGCGGTGCCAGCGGCCACGGGGAACGATCACGGCGGTGCCGGCCGCCATCCGCACCATCTCCTCGCCGTCCCCGGGCCTGTTGGGGCGGAGGTAGAGGCGCACGCCGCCGGTCAGGCAGCACACGGCCTCGTCGGCCTCGGGGTGCATCTCCCAGTGGTCGGCGTGGACGTCGGCGTCGGTCTCCACGTGGAAGGCGGCGATCTGCCAGGCGCCGGAGTCGCCGTTGGTCATCTGGCGTTCGGCAGCCCGGACGTCGCCGCCGGGGTGGAAGTGCAGCGCCGAGGCGAACAGGTCGATGGGCGTCGTCATGAGGGTGTTCCTTCCAATCGAGGGTCTGTGGGGACGGCGGGTCGGGAGAGGGGTGCGGGTGCCCGGCGGCGGGGCAGCACGCCGATCGCCACGGCCGCGGCGAGCAGGAAGAGGGCGGCGGTGACGGCCAGGCCCAGGGCATAGCCGTCGTTGAGGGCGGTGGGATCGGTGGCCGTGCCGGTGCGGTGCGCGGCGAGGGTGGCCAGGGCGGCCAGGCCGACGCAGCCGCCGAGCTGGCGGGAACTGTTGAGGACGCCGGAGGCCATGCCGGCCTCGCGGGGCGCGACACCGGTGGTCGCGGCGGCGACGACCGGGGCAAGGACAAGTCCGGCGCCGACGCTGGTGATGATGGACGGGCCGAGCACGTCGGTGAGGAAGCCGCCGCCGGGGCTGATGAAGGCGAACCAGCCCAGGCCGGCGGCGGCCAGCAGAGCGCCGGGCACCAGGGACGCGCGGGCGGAACGGGCCGCGGTGACGCGGGTCGCGACGACGGTGCCCGCGACCAGGCCGATGGAGAAGGGCAGGAACGCGGCGCCGGTCGCGGCGGCGCCCATCCCCAGGACCTGCTGCATGCACAGGGACACGAAGTAGAACGCGGCGAACTGACCGGCCGCCGCCATGAACACCAGCACGTTGGCGCCGGCGACCCAGCGGCTGCGCAGCAGTCCGAGCCGCAGCAGCGGCGCGCGGGTCCTGGACTCGACGAGGATGAAGGCGGCCAGCAGCAGGGCCGCGGCGGCGAGGGTCGTCAGCGTGGCCGCCGATCCCCACCCTCGAGTGTCGGTGCGGACGACGCCGAACACCAGCAGCCCGATCCCACCGGTCGCCAGGACGGCACCGAGCGCGTCCAGCCGCTCGCGCCGGGCCGGCGGCGCCTGAGCGGGCACACCCAGGTGGACCAGCGCGAGCGCTGCCCCGACGACGGGCAGGTTGATCAGCATCACCCAGCGCCAGCCGGCGTACTCGGTCAACAGCCCGCCCACCAGCACGCCCAGCGCGCCGCCCGCGGCGTTCACCGCGCTCCACACTCCGAGCGCGCGGACGCGTCGGGGGCCCTCGGCGAAGGTGGTGGTCAGCATCGCCAGCGCGGCCGGGGCGGCCGCGGCGGCGCCCAGGCCCTGCCCGGCGCGGGCGGCGATCAGCTGCCAGGGAGCCTGGGCCAGCCCGCCGGCCAGCGAGCACGCCCCGAAGACGGCCAGGCCCAGCACGAACAGCCGGCGCCGTCCGTACAGGTCGCAGGCGCGGCCGCCCAGCAGGAGGAACCCGCCGAACGTCAGCGCGTAGACATGCACGACCCATGACAGGTCCAGCGGGGCGAATCCGAGTGCGGTGCGGATGGCGGGCAGTGCGACGTTGACCACCGACATGTCCAGGGCGACGACGAACTGGGCGACCGCCGCGGCGGCCAGCACCGCGCCAGGATGCCCACGAAGGTTTCTATACATGTAAGAAAAATAGCTCGCCGTGATCGTCGTTGTCGACACCTGCGCGATGATGGAGACATGCCGCAACAGCCCGAACCGCGCAGAGCCCCCGGCCGGCCGCCCCGCATCTCCCGCGAGGAGATCGTCGAGACAGCCCGCCGGATCGCGGCCGAGGAAGGCGTGGACCGGCTGACCATGCGGCGGCTGGCCAAGGAGATCGGCAGTACGCCGATGGCGCTCTACCACCACGTCCGCGACAAAGAGGAACTGCTGGTCCTGCTGCTGGACGACTACGCGGCGCGGACGCTGCACCGGCCCGAACTGCCCACCGACCCCCGCGAGCGGACCATCGCCGCCGCCGCCGCGATCCACCAGGCGCTGGCCGCCTGCCCCTGGACCGTGGAGGTACTGACCGCCGACGACCTGATGTCCACCTCCGCACTGTGGTTCGTCGAGCAGATCATCGACGGCCTGGTCGAGTGCGGCCTGACCCTTGAGCAGGCCGTGCATGGTTACCGCACGATCTGGTATCACTCCGCCGGAGAGATCGTGATCCGGGCCGCGGCAGCCCGGCGACGCACCGGTGACGGCCGTCCGACCTACCGGGAACGGGTCTTCGCCGAACTCGACCCCGACGAACTTCCCCGACTGGCAGAAGTCGCCGACCGATGGACGTCGCTGACCGCCCAGGACACCTACCTGGACGGGCTCCGAGCCGTGGTGGAGGGCCTCATCGCCACCTGCTGACGCCGCACCGTTGAGCAGGAAACGGAGCCAGCGTCAAGGATGACGACCTTGTTCTTGTGGCAGGTCACAGCGGCCCCAGCCGCCTGGGAGCGCGCACGATGAATTGCAGGTTTCGCCGCGTTTGGCGATGAGCCAGTCCGTCCAGCCGCCAAGGCCTGGGCCGCCATGGCGCAGGGCGTGCTGGTCGTATCCGCCAAGGAACGCTTCCAGTCGATCCAGCCGACCGCCGATCACATACATCGGTAGTCGGCGCCTGACGTTCGCGAAGTATCAGACTCGCCACCCTCGGCGAGGCTGTCCAGGCAATGCTCGGTCACGATGACGTTGCCGTCCTCAGCCGACAGGCGGGGGGCTGACCTCGCCGACGACCTGGGGCTGGCGACGCCGCAGGCCGCCGAACAGCGCCAGCGCCGTCTCGCCGAGGCGATCACCGCCCGCGCCGCCCGTCGCGGCGGCACCGGCCTCGACCCGCACGACGAAATCGAGCGGGCCTGGACGCTCCGCCACGGCGACCGCGTCGGCGACACGAACGCCGTCCACATCAAGGACGGCCAGATCGTCAACCCGCCTCTGGCCACGGTGCCCGCCGGTGTCTCCGCCCCGCGCATGCGGGGATGGTCCGGCCGGACACCGAGCAGAGCCTCTGCCCGGCCAGGCCCCTCGGCACGGCACTTCTCGGGCGCACTCCGGCCGCGCCAAAGAGGCCTGATCGAGCCACCCGCTGGGGGTGGGCGGCCCGCGCGGCCTGGGTCTTGCCCAGGGAGCCGCAAGGTTATGTAGCCCACATGGATCCCGCCTGGCGTCTGCTATCCCAGGCGGGATCCACCGTCTGCCCCGCGACCATCGGGCTGGGAAAGACAACGTGTCCAGCCCGGAGCGGCTACTGCGGAGGTGTTCGGGAGGTGAGGTGCTGGACCAGCGCCTCGATCACTTCGGTGACCTGCCCCGTGGTGCCGAAGGCGATCACCCCGCCGGTGCGGTCGCCGAACTCCAGCAGGTAGGCGCCGGCCAAGACTCTGGCGGTGTTGGAGACGTCGCTATCACGAATCTCGTGGACCTCGATCACCGGGTGACCGGGTATACGCACGATCGGTACATCGTCGCCGCCCGAATTCAAATGGACGATTTCGGCTCCCACCTCGGCGAGCGCTCCGCAGATCTCTCCGAGCCGTACCGGATCTGGGCCGATACCAGATGCCATTTCCCCTCCCCCATCAGCTGCTCAGAAACACTCAATGTAACCGCTCTCACTGCCGTGAAGGACGCTTCGGATATCGCTGCCCCTTTCTCCACCTGCAGAGCGATGAGCGGCGTACACCGTCGTACCGGTGGCGGTGAGCCGAAAGGGAGTCGTGGCCCCGGCCCAGCATCAGAACGTGTCCGCCTTGGCCGCGGCGGTCCGGGCGCGGGTGCTGCGCTTCGCGACGTGAGCCGTCGCCAACAACAGTCCCGCAGTCGCGGACACCACGGCTAAGGCCGTCCTCGAACGTCCAGGGAACATAGGGAACCCTCCTCAAAGGTTGTGTGGGCCGGACTTTCGCTGATCGCGGCGAATGCTTCCATCGCGACTAGGCGATGACAACCGCCAGTTTCATATACTTGCCGAGCTTGCGGGTCGAAGTTCTTAGGCGATTCCGTATCCCCGATCTCGGTGTCCTGGTCGGGATACGCGGCGAGGAACGCCTCCCGGGTGATGACGGTCAGCGGCTGGGTGCGCGTCGGCGGCCGCGGCAAACGAGCTGGAGGAGCCCAGCCGGTCGACCCTGCTCATCTGATCGCAATCCGCAAGGGTCACGGGGGCTCACCTGGTCGATTACCGGACCGGGAAGCCATACCGGGTCCGGAAGCAACGGCCCTCCGTCTCGAGAGGCGGAGGGCGGTCAACCAGAACATCGGTAGCAAGCAGGAGGCTGACCAACCCCGTGCGCTCAGGCCGCCGACGCGGCAGGCTCTCCACAAGATTTCTCGGTTTGTGGCGGTGGGTGGCCGGGTGTGGTCGTTGGGGGGTTTGGGTGGGTCGGGGTTTCTAGGGTTAGCGGGTCGGGTCGGGGTTGGAAGGTGGGGGTTCGTGGACATCGAGTTGGCGGATGCCGTGGCGGCGGTTCGGGCCGAGTTGCTGGAGGCTGCGGGGCGGGGGGCCGGGGAGGAGGTCGCGTTCCTGGTGGGGCCGATCACGTTGGAGTTCGCGGTCGAGTTGCGGGCGGACGCCAAGGGCAAGTTCGGGTTCAAGGCTTGGGTGGTCTCGGGGGACGCGGAGGCGGGGGTTTCCCGGGGGCGGACGCATCGGGTTTCGGTGTCGTTGACGCCCAAACGGGCTGGGGGCGAGGATCTGCTGATCTCGGGGGACGCGGAGCGCACGGAGGGGCCTGGGGAGTTGGAAGGGCATATCGGGCGCTGAGCGGGCGGGGACGGCGGGATGTTGCTCGGACGGGTCACCGGTGTGCGCGGGCCGGGCGGACCGGGCTCGGGGTACGCGCTGGGCGGACGGCTTGTGCTGACTTCGGCCCATGTGGTCGGGGCGGTCGGTAGCGAGGCGTCGGTGTTCCTGGCGGGGCGGCCGGGAGTGTTCGCCGCGTCGGTCGTGTGGCGGGGCGACCCGCGCGGGCGGGACGACGCGGCGTTGCTGCGGGTCGCGGACGCGGCGTGGGTTCCGCCCGCGGGAGCGGCCGTTCGGTGGGGGCGCACGGTGACGCACCGGCCGGGCATCGAGTGTGTGACCTGCGGGTTTCCGGACGTCGTGCAGGCTCCGGAACGGGACGCGGAGATGCTGCAGCCGTCCGGGGTTCTGAATCCGGGCGACCTTTACGTGGGTGATCGGTATCTGGTGCGGCTGAGTCCGCCTGTTCCGAGCGCGCGGGCGGACGGCGGATCGCCTTGGGGCGGGTTGTCCGGGGCGGCGTTGTTCTGCGGTGACCTGCTCGTCGGGGTGATCGCCGCGGACCCCGCCGGGTTCGGGCACGGCGCTTTGGCGGCGGTTCCCGCGTACGTGCTGCATCGTTCCAGCGGGTTCCTCACGGCGTTGGCGCGCTACGGGCCGAAGGCCGCGCCCGTGTTGGAGCCGGTGGAGTGGCCGCGCCTCGCCGACACGGGCGAGGTCGCAGGCGGGCTGACCGGGTCTCCGGCCGAGCTGCTGCGCGCGCGGCGGGAGGTCGTGCCGTTCCGTGGCCGGGCCGCGTTGATGCGGCGGTTGCGGGAGTGGGCGTCCGGGGCGGCGGGGCACGGGGTGTGGCTGCTGCACGGTCCGGGCGGCCAGGGGAAGACGCGGGTCGCGGCCGAGCTGGCGAAGGAGCTCGCCGAGGCCGGATGGGCGGTGGTGTGGCTGGACCGCGACGCCGCCGACGTGGCCGGGCTCAGGGACGCCGCGGCGCCCCTGCTCGTCGTCGTCGACTACGCGGAGACGCGGCCGCGGCAGCTCGCGGCGGTCGTGGACGCGATCGTCCGGCACGGCGGCGCGAGCCCGATCCGGCTGCTGCTGCTGGCGCGCACGGCCGGTTCGTGGTGGCAGGAAGCGCAGGAGGCGTCGACGGCGGCCGAGGCCCTGCTGACGTCCGCCGCCGTGACCGCGCTGGAGCCGGTGGACACCGACCTCGCCGGGCGGCGCTTCGCCTACCGGCAGGCGGTGCGGGCGTTCGCCGCCGTCCTGCCGGACGTGCCCGGCAGCCGCGACGTCGACTGGGACGCCCTGGCCGCGGGGCTGCGGGACTCGGCTCCGGCGCACGGGACCGTCACGGAGCTGACGGTGCAGATGCGCGCGCTGGCCGACCTGCTGGACGCGGCCCATCCCAGTGGCCGGGACGCCACGGGCCGGGACACCACGGGATGGGAACCCGACGGCGTCGAGGACCGGTTGCTCGTCCACGAGCGGCGGTACTGGCGGAACGCCGCGAACGCCCGCAACCTGGACACCGCGCTGAGCTGGGCGACGCTCACCGAGTCGGTGGCGGCCGGACTCCTGGCGGGCGCGGCGAACCGGGACGAGGCCGACGTGGTGCTGCGCGCCGTCCCAGCGCTGGCCGACCAGCCGAGGGACCGCCGCCACACCGTCCGCGACTGGATCGCGTCGCTCTATCCCCCGCCGTCCGGGCGGCTCTGGGGGACGCTCCTCCCCGACCGGCTCGCCGAACGGTTCATCGGACGGCATCTGCGAACCGACCCCGGCCTGGCGGCGTCCCTGGTGCGGCAATGCACGCCCGACCAGGCCGCGCAGCTTCTGACGATCTACGCGAGAGCCGCCGCCCACTCCGTTTTCTCCGGCGATCTGGACGGCGATCTCATCGCCCTGTGCGTCGATCATCCCGCGGAACTGGCCGTGACGGCGGCCCATGTCGCGACCTGGGTCGAAAGGGCCGACCCGCTCGTCCGAGCGCTTTACCGGATCACCGACGATCCCGGCACGCCGATCGAGTATTTGAGCACGCTGTCGGACCACCTTCCCCGGCCCAGTCAGGTCCTGGCGGAATACGCCGTCCACCTCAGCCGGAGGCTCACCGATTTCCATCGCGTCCACGCGGCGCACGACCCCGGCGCGCATCTCCCCGACCTCGCCCTGTCGCTGAACAACCAGTCCCTCCGCCTCGCGGACCTGGGACTGTGGGACGAGGCGTTGGAGGCGGTCAGCGAGGCCGTCGCCGTCCGACGAGGTCTGGCCGAAGCGGAGCCGGACGCGTTCCTCCCCGGTCTTGCCGATTCACTGAACAACCAATCCGTCCACCTGGCGAATCTGGGCCGCCGGGAAGAAGCGCTGGAGGCAGCCACCCAGGCCGTCGCCATTCAACGCGGCCTGCCTCAGGCAAGACCCGATCTGGCGCGCTCGCTGATGAACCAATCAAGCCATCTGGCGGGGATGGGGCGTCGGGAAGAGGCGCTGGACGCGATCACGCAGGCCGTCACGATCTGCAAGGGTCTGGCGCGAACCCAAGCGGAATACCCTGACCTCGCGATGGCGCTGAACAACCGATCGGTCCATCTGACGGGCCTGGGACGGCTGGACGAGGCGCTGGAAGCCATCACCGAGGCCGTCGCCGCCTACCAGGATCTCGCCGAAGCGCAGCCGGACGCCTTTCTTCCCGACCTGGCGATGGCGTTGAACAACCGGTCCGTCCATCTGGCGAACCTGGATCGCGGAGACGAAGCGCTGGACGCGATCTCCCAGGCCATCGCCATCCGTAGCGATCTCGCCGAAGCACGACCCGACGCGTTCCTCCCCGCCCTCGCCGAGTCGCTGAACAATCAATCCGCCTATCTGTCGGGGCTGGAACGCCACGAGGAAGCACTGGAGGCGATCACTCGGGCCGTCGCCATCCGAAGCGACCTCGCCGAAGCCCGACCGGACGCCTTCCTCCCCGCCCTCGCCGGGTCGTTGAGCAACCAATCGGTCCACCTGGCGAATCAGGGGCGGCGCGAGGAAGCGCTGGAGGCCGTCACCCAGGCCGTCACCGCCTACCAGGATCTCGCCGAAGCGCAGCCGGACGCCTTCCTCCCCGATCTCGCCATGTCGCTGAACAACCAGTCCAGCCACCTGGCGAATCTGGGACGCGGGGAAGAAGGACTCAAGGCCGCCACCCGAGCCGTCGACATCTACCGCGAACTCGCGGAGGCTCGACCGGCGGCCTTTCTCCCCGATCTCGCCACGGCGCTCCGAACTCGATCCATTCGGCTGAGGGAACTGGGACGGCCGCGGGAGGCCCAGGAAACCCTCGCCCAATCCGACGCGATCCGACGCCTCATTCGTTGATCAGACGTAACCGGCCTGCGCGTGACCGTCCACGTTTCACCAGTCGATCGCGGCCGTCACCGGGCGGTGGTCGCTGCCGGTGGCGGACAGGACGCGGGAACTTCGCGGTTTCACTCCGCGGACCAGGATCTGGTCGATGCGCGCCACCGGGAACTGCGCGGGCCAGGTGAAGCCGAAACCGTGACCGGCCTCTTCCTGCGCCGAATGCAGTTGGGACGTGAGGGCGTTGAACGCGCGGTCGTTCATCGTGCCGTTCAGGTCGCCGAGAAGGACGACGCGTTCGTTCGGGTCGGCGGCGATGGTCTTGCCGAGGGCCTGCGCGTTCCGGTCGCGCGAGGTCGTCCAGAAGCCCGCCCTGGGATTGACTCGCGCGGAGCCCAGGTGGGCGACGTAGACCGCCAGCGGCCCGTGTTTCGTGGTGACCGTGGTGCGCAGCGCGCGGGCTTCGGCCGTCCGGACGGAGAGCGGCTTGGTGGCCGCCAGCGGTCCGTAATCCGTCTGGATGTCCACCGGCTCGGTGTCCGACAACGGCAGTTTGCTCCACACGCCGACCGTGCCGAGCACCGCGTGGTACGGGTACGCGCCCTCCAGCGCCTGCTCGTAGACGGGTTTGGCCTGCGGTGTCACCTCCTCCAGCGCGACGACGTCCGCGCCGGAGGCGGCCAGGGCGCGGGCGGTGCCGGCCGGGTCGGGGTTGGCGGCGCCGACGTTGTGGCCGGCGACGACGAGGTCGCCGCCCCGGTGGGCCTTGTCGGTGAGCAGCCCGCCGAAGAGGCCGAGCCACACCGCGACCGGCAGCACCAGCGCGACCAGCGCGGACGCCGAGCGACGCCAGAGCGCGCCGACCAGCAGGAGCGGGACGAACAACCCGAACCAGGGCAGGAACGTCTCCACCAGGCTGCCGATGTTTCCGATCCGGTTCGGAACCAGCCCGTGCAGCAGCATGACGAGGCCGAGCAGCAGCGCCAGCGCCGCGAGCACCGGGCCGCGTTTCCAAGGTTCCGGCCGGAGCGCCCGGCGGACGCCCCCGCGCCCGTGGTCCGGGTGTCCGGCCCCGGCCCGTTCGGTCTCCGCCGTGTCCGCCTGCGTCATCGTCCGTCCCCGCTCGTCCGGTCCCCGCGCCGATCCGGTATCGGCGTCCGTGCGACCAGTGAAACGGACGCGATGTTGCCACGGCGTATGCGATTTTCGATACGCGGACGATACGCCCCGCCTCGTAGCCTCGACGGCATGCGCGTGCTGATCGTCGAGGACGAGCCCTACCTGGCCGAGGCCATCCGCGACGGCCTGCGCTTGGAGGCCATCGCCGCGGACATCGCGGGAAACGGCGACGCCGCGCTGGAACTGCTGAGCGCCAATTCCTACGACATCGCCGTCCTCGACCGCGACATCCCCGGCCCGTCCGGCGACGAGGTCGCCGCGCGCATCGTCGCGTCCGGCGGCGGAACGCCGATCCTCATGCTGACCGCCGCCGACCGTCTCGACGACAAGGCGTCCGGATTCGAGCTGGGCGCGGACGACTACCTCACGAAACCGTTCGATCTGCGGGAACTCGTCATGCGGTTGCGGGCCCTCGACCGCAGGCGCGCCCACACCAGGCCGCCCGTGCGCGAGATCGCGGGCGTGCGGCTGGACCCTTTCCGCCGGGAGGTCTACCGCGACGACCGCTACGTCGCGCTGACGCGGAAGCAGTTCGCGGTCCTCGAAGTGCTCGTCGCGGCCGAAGGCGGCGTCGTCAGCGCCGAAGAACTGCTGCAACGGGCATGGGACGAGAACGCCGACCCTTTCACCAACGCCGTGCGCATCACCGTCTCGGCGCTGCGCAAGCGCCTCGGCGAACCGGGGATCATCGCCACCGTGCCCGGGGTCGGTTACCGCATCGAGGCGTCGGATCGTGAATAGGCCGCCCGGCCTGAGCGTCCGCGTCAAGCTTACGCTCAGCTACGCCGGATTCCTCATGGTCGCGGGCGGCGTCCTGCTCGGCACCGTGTGGGCGCTCCTGCTGCGCGACTACCAGGTCGTTTCGGCGCGGCCCGGTGAATTCGTGCCCGTCCGCTCCGTCGTCGTCCACGTGTACGCCCCGGCGACGGCGGCGGTGCTGTTGTTTTTGCTGGTCTTCGGCCTGGTGGGCGGTTGGATTCTCGCGGGCCGCATGCTCGCCCCGCTGGCTCGCATCACCGACGCCGCGCGCATGGCCGCGCACGGATCTCTCTCGCACCGAATCCGGCTACCGGGCCGCGCGGACGAACTCCGCGAACTCGCCGACGCCTTCGACGCGATGCTCACCCGGATCGAGGCGCACGTCGGCGAGCAACGGCGGTTCGCCGCCAACGCCTCGCACGAACTGCGCACGCCGCTGGCGATTTCCAGGACCCTTCTCGACGTGGCTCGCAGCGACCCGGACCGCGATGCCGCGGAGGTCATCGAACGCCTTCACACCGTCAACACCCGGGCGATCGACCTCACGGAAGCCCTTCTTCTGCTGAGCCGCGCCGAGCAGCGGTCGTTCGCCCGGGAGCGCGTCGATCTCTCCCTCCTGGCGGAAGAGGCCACCGAGACGCTGCTGCCGCTCGCGGAGAAGCAGGGCGTCGCGCTGGAAACGTCCGGCGAGATCGCGCCCGTGAACGGATCACCGGCGCTTCTCCTGCAGTTGACGATGAATCTCGTGCAGAACGCGATCGTCCATAATCTGCCCGCGCACGGCGTCGTCCGGGTGAATACCGGCGTCCGCGCGGCGACGGTGGTGCTCACCGTCGAGAACACCGGCGAAAAGCTCGCCCCGCACCTCGTCTCGACGCTCGCCGAACCGTTCCGGCGCGGGACCGAGCGCACGCACACCGACCACGCGGGCGTCGGCCTCGGCCTGGCGATCGTCCGGACCATCGCCCACGCGCACGACGGGCGGCTCATTCTCGCGCCGCTACCGGCGGGCGGACTCCGCGCCACGGTCGAACTGCCGGCTCAGACTTGATAAGCAGGTCACGGACACCGAACCGCTTGAGCGCATCGCCACCCGATGGCTCACGCCCGAACGACCGGAGCAGCCATGAGGATCCAGCTCGCCAGCGTCTTCGTCGACGACCTCGACAAGGCCCTGCGCTTCTACACCGAGACGCTGGGGTTCGTGAAGAAGACCGACCTCGACCTCGGCGGCGCGCGCTGGCTGACCGTCGTCTCGCCCGACGACCCGGACGGCACCGAGCTCGTCCTGGAGCCCGACGCCCACCCGGCCGTGCGGCCCTACAAGGAGGCGCTGGTCGAGGACGGCATCCCCGCCGCGTCGTTCGCGGTGGACGACGCCCGCGCGGAGTTCCGGCGGCTGCGGGACCTGGGCGTGCGGTTCACGCAGGAGCCGGTCCAGATGGGCCCGGTCACCACGGCCGTGCTGGACGACACCTGCGGCAACCTCATCCAGATCCACCAGCAGTAGCGGCCGCGCGGCCCGCCCGGTCGCCGCGCCGACCGGCTCCGCCGCCGGGCGCGGGGCGGGCGGTCAGGCGCGGCGCGCGCCGATCAGGCGGCAGACGAGGTAGATCACGAACGACAGCGTCGTGACGTAGGGGCTGATCGGGACGGCGGCCCCGAGCGCCAGGAGGATGCCGCCGAGGACCGACACGACGGCGAAGACGACGCTGAGGATCGGTGCGAGCACCGGTGACGCGGTGACGCGCAGCGCGGCGGCCGCCGGGGTGCAGATCAGCGCCAGGACGAGCAGCGCCCCCACGATCTGGACGGACGCCGCGACCGCCAACCCCAGGACCAGCATGAACACCGCTGACAGCGCGCGGACGGGCACGCCCCGCGCGGCGGCGACGTCCGGGTCGACGCTGGCGAACGCGAGCGGCCGCCAGACGACCGCGAGGCACACCAGCACGAACACCGAGATTCCGGTCAGCCAGGAGAGCCGGGGCGTGTCGATCGCGACGATCTGCCCGGTGAGCAGCCCGAACTTGTTCGCCGACCGCCCCGGGTAGAGCGCGAGGAACAGCACGCCGAGGCCCAGCCCGAACGGCATGAGCACGCCGATCAGGGAGTTGCGGTCGCGGGCGGCGACGCCCATCGTCCCGATCACCGCGGCGGCCGTCAGCGCCCCGGCGACCGAGCCGCCCACGACGTTCGCGCCGAGCAGCAGCGCGGCGGCGGCCCCGGCGAACGACAGCTCGCTGATGCCGTGGACGGCGAAGGCCAGGTCGCGCATCAGCACGAACGTCCCGACCAGGCCGCCGACCAGCCCGAGGACGGCGCCCGCGATGAGGGAGTTGCGGACCAGGACCAGCAGTTCGCCGTAGTGGTCGAAGGACAGGACCCGGCCCCAGACGTCCGCGCTCTGCGCGAGCGCGGTCACCGGTCCGCCCTCGGGAGGCCGAGGACCGCGACGCGGCCGCCGTCCCGGACGACCTCGACGTCCGCCCCGTACAGCTCCGACAGCACGGCGGACGTCAGCATCTCGTCCGCCGTCCCCGCGCTGAACCGCCCGCCGGACAGGCACAGGAAGCGGTCGGCGACCCCGAGGACCGGTTCGATCTCGTGGGTGACGAGGACGACGGCGGTCCCGGCCGCGCGCCGCCGCCGGTCCAGCAGTCCGACGACGGTCGCCTGGCTGCCCGGGTCGAGGGAGCTGAGCGGTTCGTCGCACAGCAGGACCGCCGGGTCGGCGACGAGCGCCTGCGCGACGCGCACCCGCTGCCGCTCGCCGCTCGACAGCAGGCCGACGGGCCGGTCGGCGTACGCGGCCGCGCCGACGTCCGCCAGCGCGGCGTCGACGCGGCGGCGGACGGCCCGGCCCGCGCGGCGCGGGCCGAACCGGTGCCCGTCCAGCCCGAAGCGGACGAGGTCCCGCGCGCGCAGCGGCGTGAGCGGTGACGTCTCCAGCCGCTGCGGCACGTACCCGACGTCCCCGCCGCCGCGCCGGGGCGGCCCGCCGCCGACGCGCACGCTGCCCGCCGAGAGCTTCCGCAGGCCGAGCAGGACGCGGAGCAGGCTGCTCTTGCCCGTCCCGTTCGCGCCGAGGACGACCAGGAACTCCCCCGCTCGGACGTCGAGGTCGAGCCCGCTCCACAGCCGCCGCCCGCCGTAGGCGAGCGCCGCGCCGCGCAGCTCGATGACGGACGTCACGACAGCGCGCCCTGCAGCGCGTCGATGGTCGCGCCCATCCACTGCTGGTAGGTCTTGCCGGACGGCAGCGTCTCGGTGACCGGCACGATCGCGACGCCGTTGTCCTTGGCGGCCTGCTCGACCTTCTCGGTCTCGGGGCCGCTGGTCTGGGCGTTGTAGACCAGGGCCTTCACCTTCTTTCCGGTGAACAGCGCGAGCGTCTGCTGGAGGACGCGCGGCGGCACGTCGTCGCCCTCTTCGATGGCCTCGCTGAACGCCTCGGGCGTCTCGTTCTTCAGTCCGGCCGCGTCCAGGAGGTAGCCGGGGACGGGCTCGGTGATCGCGACGCCCGTCCCGGCGTGCGCGGCCTTCACGGCGGCGGTCTTGTCCGCGAGGGGCTTGAGCGCGGCCTTGAACGCGGTCGCGTTCGCGGTGAAGGCCGCCTTCCCGGCCGGGTCGGCGGCGCCGAGCGCGGCGGCGACGCGGTCCGCGAGCGCGGCCACGGTCGGCAGGTCGTACCAGACGTGCTCGTTCAGCTCCCCGTCCGCCGGGGCCTTCTTCCCCGAGACGTCCACCGCGTTGAGGACGGCGGCCGTCGAGTTCCCGGACGCCTTGAGCATCGTGTCCACGAAGTCGTCGTAGCCGCCGCCGTTCTCGATGACGACGCGGGCCTTGGACAGTTCGAGCTGGGTGCGGGTGTCGGCCTCGTAGGAGTGGGGGTCCTGGCCGGGGTCGCTGATGATCGACGTCACCGCGACCTTGTCGCCGCCGATCTGGCGGGCGATGTCGCCGTAGACGTTGGTGGAGGCCACCACGGAGAGGCGGTCGGGGGTCTTGTCGGACGTGTCGGAGGAGTCGCCGCAGGCGGCGAGCAGGCCGAGGCCGACCGCGAGGGCGCCGCTGAGCAGGGGGGACTTGATCGAGGGCATGGGGGCGCTCCGTGAAATGACGTTGATAACGGTTTTCATTGCCAACTATGCCACAGGCCGACAACCCCGACATCCCGGACCGCCGACCCGCCCGGCCCGGACGGCATGCAATGATAGTGATAATCGTTTTCAACCTCGGAGGTGGCATCCATGTCCGTCCCCGTCGTCCTGGTGGCCGGGCTCCACGGCCCCGCCCGCGCGGCCGTCGCGGCGGCGCTGCTGCGCGGCCGACCCGGCGCCCTGGCCGTCCATCACGACCTGACCGCGATCGGCGGCGGCGAGGCGGTGCGCGTCGTCCGCGACGCGGGCGGGGTTCTCGAGCGGACCCCCGTCCGGCTCGCGCACGGCTGCGTCACCTGCACGGTCCGCGAGGACCTGCTGCCGTGGCTGCGGGACCGCGCGGACGGCGGCGCGCCGCTGCTCGTCGCCGAACTGTGGGACTGCGTCGAGCCGCGCACGGTCGCGCAGGCGCTCGGCCGCGCGGGACTGCGGCTCACCGCCGTCCTGACCGCGCTGGACGCCGAGTCGACGCCCGTCGACCTGTGCCGGAGCGACCGGCTCGCCGACCTCGGCCGCGCGGCCGGGGCGGGCGACGGGCGGCGGCTGGCGGAGGTGCTGGCCGCGCAGATCGAGTACGCGACCGCGCTCGTCGTCCCGCCGTCCCCGCACTGCGGCGAGGACGACGTCGCGCTGTGCGCGCAGGTCCTCGCCCATCTCGCGCCGCTGACCCCGCTCGTCCTGCCCGGCGACGCGCTGCCGCCGGTCACCGGCCGCGCGCTGGACGTCGCGGAGCTGGACGCGCGCGTCGAGCCCGCGACCGCGCGGCTCCCCGGCGACGCCCGCAACGAGGCCGCGACGACCGTCGCGTGGCTGAGCCGCCGCCCCCTGCACCCGGCCCGGTTCTTCGCCGCGATGGACGAGCTGGCCGGGGCGTCGGTCCGCAGCCGGGGCCGCTTCTGGCTGGCCAGCCGCCCGGACCGCATGATCGCGTGGGACGCCGTCGCGGGCGTCGCCTCGATCGCGGACGCCGGCCCGTGGCTCGCCTCCCTGCCCGACGCCGCGTGGGACCTGGTCCCGCCGCTACGCCGCGTCGCCGCCGCGCTCGACTGGTCCGCCGCCCACGGCGACCGGATTCAGCACCTCGTCTTCACCGGCCCGGACCTGGACGGCGCGCGCGTCCACACCCTGCTCGACGCGTGCCTGCTCGGGCCGGGCGAGGACACCGCCGACCTGGACGACCCGTTCACGCCGTTCCTCGACCGGGAGACCGCCTGACCTCCCGGGGCGCGTCGGTCGCGCCGCGGATCAGGAGGCGGGCGGTGTGGGCGATGTGCTCGCGCAGGCGCTCGGCCCCGAGGTCGGCGTCGCGCGCCACGGCCGCCTCGACGAGCCCGCGGTGCTCGCCCGCGATGTCGCGGTCGGGTTCGCGGCCGAACGACACCGACCAGTGCCGGTACAGCTCGGCCTCCTCCCGCAGGCTGCGGGCGGCGGTGCGGAGCCTGCGGTTGGCGCAGCCGTCCAGCAGGGCGAAGTGGAAGGCGGCGTGCGCGGCCGTCCACGCGTCGGACGGGTGGTCGGCGTCGTCGGTGGCGAAGAACGGCGTCCGCTCCAGGACGTGGTGGGCGGCGACCGCGCGCGACTCCCACGCCATGTCGCCGTCGCGGATCGCCATCCGGAACGCCAGGGACTCGATCTCCACGCGCGCGGTCGTCAGGTCGGCCAGGTCCTCGTGGGACAGCGGGACGACCGTGAACCCGACGTGCGACCGGCCCCGCACGAACCCCTCGATGGCGAGCCGGGCCAGGGCCTCGCGCGCGGCCCCGACGCTGGTGCCGTACCGGGCGCAGAGGTCGGGGAACTTCAGGCGCTCGCCGGGGTTCAGGCGGCCGCCGAGGATGTCGCCGCGGAGCCGCTGGTAGACCTCGTCGGCGCGCGTCGCCCCGCCCTCTCGCTTCGCCATGCCGCCAACCTAGCAGCCCGACTTTCGAATATTTCCAATTGATTCGAATCATGCTAGAAAGACCGTTCATGGACAAAGTGATCGCGACCGCCGCCGAGGCGGTCGCCCGCATCGAGGACGGCGCCTCCCTCGCGGTGGGCGGATTCGGGCTGTGCGGCGTCCCCGAGACGCTGATCCGCGCGGTCCACGACGGCGGGGCGACCGGGCTGCGGCTGGCCTCCAACAACTGCGGCGTGGACGGCGAGGGCCTCGGCGTCCTGCTGGCGGCCGGGCGGGTCGCCCGCGTGACCGCCTCCTACGTCGGGGAGAACAAGGAGTTCGCCCGGCAGTACCTCGCCGGGGAGCTGGAGGTCGAGCTGGTCCCGCAGGGGACGCTCGCCGAGCGCCTGCGCGCGGGCGGCGCGGGCATCCCCGCGTTCTACACCCCGGCGGGCGTCGGCACGCAGATCAGCGAGGGCGGACTGCCCTGGCGGTACGCCGCCGACGGGTCCGCGGCGCTGGCGTCGCCGCCGCGCGAGACCCGCGTGATCGACGGCCGCGAGTACGTCCTGGAGCACGCCATCACGTGCGACTTCGCGCTCGTCCACGCGGCGCGCGGCGACCGGCACGGCAACCTCGTCTTCCACCGGTCGGCGGCGAACTTCAACCCGCTGGCCGCGATGGCGGGCCGGGTGACGATCGCGGAGGTCGAGGAACTGGTCGAACCGGGCGAGCTGGACCCGGACCGGGTCCACCTGCCGGGCGTCTTCGTCCAGCACGTGGTCGCGCTCACGCCCGAGCAGGCCGCCCGCAAGCCGATCGAGCGCCGCACCGTCGCCGGGAGGGCCGCCTGATGCCGTGGAACCGCGACCAGATGGCCGCCCGCGCCGCCGCCGAGCTGGCGGACGGCAGCTACGTCAACCTGGGGATCGGGCTGCCGACGCTGATCCCCGGCCACATCCCGCCGGGGGTGGACGTCGTCCTGCACTCGGAGAACGGCATCCTCGGCACCGGCCCGTACCCGGCCGAGGACGAGGTCGACCCGGACCTCATCAACGCGGGCAAGGAGACCGTCACCGTCCTCCCGGGCGCGAGCTTCTTCGACTCGGCGCTGTCGTTCGGCATGATCCGGGGCGGGCACCTGGACACGGCGGTGCTCGGCGCGATGCAGGTCTCCGCGCGGGGCGACCTCGCCAACTGGATGATCCCCGGCAAGATGGTCAAAGGCATGGGCGGGGCGATGGACCTGGTCCACGGCGCGCGGCGCGTCATCGCGCTCACCGAGCACACCGCGCGCGACGGCAGCCCGAAGATCCTGGAGGAATGCACGCTCCCGCTCACCGGGAAGGCGTGCATCCAGCGGATCATCACCGATCTGTGCGTCCTGGACGTGACGCCGGACGGGCTTCGGCTCGTCGAGACCGCGCCCGGCGTCACTGCGGACGACGTGGTGGCCGCTACCGGCGCACCGGTGTCAGCGGTCTGAAAGCAGGACCGGGCCGCCGATGTTCGGCGTGCCCAGGGTCCACAGCGCGCCGGATGTGGGGTCGACGGCCAGCGCGCCCACGAGCACGTTGCTCCGGAACGGAAGCGCCGGAGTCGTGACGCGCTGCCAAGCTCCGTCGCGGTACCGGATCAGGCCGGGCGCGGCGGGCTGGTCGGTGGCGTGGCCGTTGACCCACAGCGTGCCGTCGGGCGCGCGGACGATGCGGCTGAGCGCGTTGAGGCCGGACGGCGCGGCGGTGTACTTCCAGGACGCGCCGTCCCAGTGCAGCAGCGTCGGCGTGTTGGCGACCCAGTCCACGCCGACCGCCCACGCGTCGGTGGCCGACAGCGGCAGGACGTCGGTGATCGTCCCGAGCCTGGTGGGCTGCTCGACGGGGACTTGCGTCCAGGACGCGCCGTCCCAGTGGCGCGCCTCGACGGTGGTGGAGTACTCGCCGTCCTGGCCGAACAGCCAGATGTCATCGGCCGATCGGATCTGCAGGGCGTGCTGCCGCAGCGCCGGGAGCGCGGTGAGACGCGACCACGCGCCGTTCGTCCACCGGTAGATGTCGGTGGAGGTCGAGAGCCAGGTACCGGACGCGTCCGCCTGGATGTGCGTCGACGTCGCGCCGGACGGCAGCGCCACCGGTGCGAACGACGAACCGGTGAAGTGCCCGATGTAGGGCTCGGTCGAGTCGTCGTCGCGGTACCTGATCCCGGAGATCCACACGTCCTCGGGCGCGGGGGCGTCGACGGACGTGATCGTGGCGTGGCTGGACAGCCCGTCCAGCGGATACTCCGTCCAGCCGCCGTTCTTCCAGCGGCGGACGACCGGGTTGCCGGGGATCGTCCGCCCGGACGGGACGATCACCTCACCCTGCACGCCGACGATCCACACGCTGTCGGCGGACGCGGAGGCGACGTCGTAGAGCGAGTTGTTCGGCCAGAAGAACGGCAGGGATACCTGCTGGAAGCCGCCGGACGCGGCGGCCGGGGAGGCGGGTCCGGCGGCGATGAGGCTCGCGGCCAGCGCGCAGGAGATCAGGAGTCGACGCATGGACGCCAGTATTCACTGGCAAGGTCAGGAAGTCCCGCCCTCGCCGCCGCGAACCGGGAAAGATCAGGCGATCTGGACCGGCGGCAGCTCGTGGACGAACGCCAGCGACGCCGTGACGTAGGCCCGCAGCATCTCCGAATCGTCCAGGTCGAGCGGGCTCCGCACGAGCACGAGCGCCATCGTCACCCGGAACAGCGCGTCCGTCAGCAGCGGGACGTCCAGCGACGGGATCTGCCCGCGGTCCACGGCCTCCTGCACGGCGGGCGCGACGAGCGTCGAGATCCGCCGGATCGGGTCCTCGGCGTACAGCGTGAACACCGGCAGCGCCAGCTCGGGGACGTCGCGCAGCGCGGCCTTCAGCAGCGGGTGGCCGCGCGCGTAGCCGACGATGAAGACGAGCAGGTCGGTGAGGGACTCGGCCGTCCAGGTCAGGTTCCGCAGCCGCCCGGCCAGCGCGTCGACGAAGACGCCGAGCTCCCGCTCGACGAGCGCCTCCTTGATGTCGTCCACGCTGCCGCCGTACTTGTAGAGCGTCGGCCGGGAGATGCCCGCCCGGCGGGCGATCACCGACAGCAGGCGGCCGGAGGCGAAGCCGCCCTCGACCAGGCACTCGGCGGCGGCGTCGAGGATGCGGGCGCGGATCTCGTCCGGGGAGCGGGTGGGGGCCTGCCGGACGGCGGTGGACACCCGGGCCGGCCGTTCGGCCAGGCCGCTCGGCTCGTGGCGGGGCTCGGTCACGTCGTCCTTCGGTTCCGTTCGGCTGGGGTCCGCTGATCGACTATAGCGGCCGCGGTCTTGACCCGGCGGTCACCCGCGTTTACAGTCGACCATGTAATTGTAAAACGCTCTACTCGTGGCGACCCCGCGCCGCGAGGGCGAGGCGGAGGCGATCGGCAATGATCGAACAGGACTACCGAGACGTGCTGAAGACCCTCTCGGAGGGCTCGGTCTCCCGACGGTTCGACCCCTATCTCGACATCGCCTGGGACTCCCCCGAGTTCGCCCTGGAGCCCGACGACCCGCGCTGGACGCTCCCCGAGGACAGCGACCCGCTCGGCGCGCACCCCTGGTACCAGGCGCTGCCGCAGGAGCGGAAGACCGCGATCGGCCGCTGGCGCGTCGCCAACATCCAGAAGGTCGGGCTGCAGTTCGAGAGCATCCTGATCCGCGGGATGATGCAGTACGCGATGCGGCTGCCGAACGGGTCGCCCGAGTTCCGCTACTGCCTCCACGAGATGACCGAGGAGTGCAACCACATCCAGATGTTCCAGGAGCTGGTGAACCGCACCGGCGCGGACGTCCCCGGGATGCGGGCGGCGTACCGGGCCACCTCGCCGCTCTGGGGCCTCTCAGCGTTCATCCCCACCGTGTTCTTCATCGGCATCCTGGCGGGCGAGGAGCCGATCGACCACTTCCAGAAGCGCGTCATCCGCGAGGGGACCGACGCGCCCCCGGCCGTCCTGCGGACGATGGAGATCCACATCGCCGAGGAGGCGCGGCACATCTCCTTCGCGCACCGGTTCCTGCACGAGCGCGTCGCCCGGCAGAACCGCGCCGGCCGCCTCGCGACGTCCATCGTGCTGCCGCTGGTCATGCGCTGGCTCGCCGGGGCGATCATGGCGCCGCCGCGCCGGTTCGCCAAGGAGTTCGACATCCCCGACTCGGTGATGCGCGAGGCGTTCTGGCACAGCCCGACGTCGCGCGCCATCATGCGCGACTACTTCGGCGACGTCCGGATGCTCGCCCACGACCTCAAGCTCATGAACCCGGTCGCGCGCGTCGTGTGGCGGATGTGCCACATCGACGGCCGGCCGTCGCGGTTCCGCGGCGAACCGCACCGCACCGCGCGCCGCGCCGCCGCGTAACCCCTGCCGGAGAGCCCCCAATGACCCATGTCGTCACGCAGTCGTGCTGCAACGACGCGTCCTGCGTCCACGCCTGCCCGGTGAACTGCATCCACCCCACCCCGGACGAGCCCGACTTCGCCACGTCCGAAATGCTCTACATCGACCCCGCGTCCTGCGTGGACTGCGGGGCGTGCATCACCGCGTGCCCGGTCGGGGCGATCGTCCCGCACGGCGCGCTCGACGACGCCCGGCGGCCGTTCCTGACGATCAACGCCGACTTCTACCGGCGGCCGCGGCCGCCCGCGCCGATCCTCGCGCCCGTCTCCGAGCCGCTGCGCGTCCGGCCGCGCCCGGAGCCGCCGCGCGTGGCGATCGTCGGGTCCGGCCCGGCCGCGATGTACGCGGCCGACGAGCTGCTGACCTGCCCGGGGGCGCGGGTGGACGTGTACGAGCGGCTGCCGTTCCCCTACGGCCTCGCCCGGACGGGCGTCGCGCCGGACCACCGGAGCACGCGGCAGATCGCGGAGCAGTTCGACACGATCGCGCGCCAGGACGGCTTCCGGCTGCACACCGGCGTCGAGGTCGGGCGGGACGTCACGCACGACGACCTGCTCGCGCGGCACCACGCCGTCCTGTACGCGGTCGGGGCGGCGTCGGACCGCCGCCTGGACGTGCCCGGCGCGTCCCTCGCCGCGACCGCGACCGAGTTCGTGGCCTGGTACAACGGGCACCCCGACCACGCGGACCGCGCGTTCGACCTGGCGCACCGGCGCGCCGTGATCGTCGGCAACGGCAACGTCGCGCTGGACGTGGCGCGCATCCTGACCACCGACCCGGACGTCCTCGCGGACACCGACATCGCGCGCCCGGCCCTGGAGGCGCTGCGCGCGAGCCGCGTCGAGGAGGTCGTCGTGGCGGGGCGGCGCGGGCCCGCGCAGTCGGCGTTCACGCTGTCGGAGCTGGTGGGGCTGCTGTCGGTGCCGGGCGTGGACGTGACCGTCCCGGCGGAGGACCTGGAGTCCGCCGCGAACGAGGACGGCGGCGCGCTCCCGCTGCTGCGGACGCTCGCCGAGCGCGGGAGCGGGGCGCGTCGGCGCATCGTGCTGCGCTACCTGCTGACGCCCGAGCGGATTCTCGGCGACGCGCGCGCGACGGGCGTCGAGTTCGCCCGCAACGAACTCGCCCTCGCCGAGGGAACGGTCCGGGCCGTCCCGACCGGCGAGCGCGAGAGCGTGGACGCCGGGCTGGTGCTCACCTCGATCGGCTACCGGGGGCGGCCCGTCCCCGGCCTGCCGTTCGACGACGCGACGGGCACCGTCCCGAACCGCCTCGGTCGCGTCGTCGACCCGGCGAGCGGCGACCCGGTCCCCGGCGTGTACGTCGCGGGCTGGATCAAGCGCGGCCCGACGGGCTTCATCGGCACGAACAAGACCTGCGCCCGCGAAACCGTCCGAGCCCTCATCGAGGACTACAACAACGACCGCCTCCCGGCCCCCCACCTGACCCGCTGACGGACCGGCGCGACCGGGCCTCCCCGGTCGCGCCGCGAACCGCTGCGGACGCGCGGACTCTCCGCGACCGGGAGGTCACCCGGTCTCAGGGTTCTCTTATCGGGCCTTCCTAGCTTCAGCGGCATGATGAGGAAACGCTGGTGGCGGGGCCTGGTGGCGGGTCTCGCGGGGGTCGGGGGCGCAGGTGCGGTGTTCTTCGCCGGGGTCGTGTCGGGGGACGAGCGGCCCGGTGGGGTCGCGGACGGGCTGCCGTGGCCGGTCGGGGCGCAGGGGGCGCTGCGGGTGGAAGGTGGGCCGGGGACCGTCCTGTACGGGCCGCGGAAGCGGACGTCCATCGCCAGCGTCGCCAAGGTGATGACCGCGTACGTCTTCCTGAAGGACCGCCCGCTCGCGCCCGGCCGCGACGGGCCCGTGTTCACCGTCCCCGCGGCGGAGGCGGAGCGGTACGGGGAGCGAGCGGGTTCGACCCCGCGACGGTCAGCACGGCGGCGGACCAGCTCCTGCTGCTGCGCGCGGCGTCGCGTCGGCGGTGACGGGGATGCCGGAGTCGCCCATCGTGCCGCCGCGCGTCCCGGCGGGGATGGTCTGCGCGCACACGTTCGTCCCGCGCAGCGAGCAGGAGGCGGACGAGACCCACGCCTCGTCGGCGGTCCGCGCACGACCGTCCTCCTGCCAGGCGGCGAGCTGGCGGCGCAGGCTGAGGTCGAGCTGCCAGTCGAACTCGTGCCGGACCGCGACGTACACGCCCGCCGTCAGCGCCGCGACGATCAGCGCCATCACCCCGGCCGTCGTCGCCGCCAGCCGCGTCCGCAGCCGCGACCGCCGCCAGCGCGCCGCCGGGCCGGTCACGCCTCGTCCAACCGGTAGCCGAGGCCGCGCACGGTGTGGACGAGCCGCGGTTCGCCGCCCGCCTCCAGCTTGCGGCGCAGATAGCCGATGTAGACCTCCAGCGAGTTGGAGGACGGGCCGAAGTCCAGGCCCCACACGCGCTCGCCGATCTGCGCGCGGCTCAGCGTGTGGCCGGGGTGTTCCAACAGGACTTCGAGGACGCGAACGGGCGGGCCGCCGCGATTCTCGACCGGGGGTTGTCAAACCCACCGCGAATAGAACACGATTCGGTCGCATGGCCATCGAACGCGCGTTCGTCGCGCTGCCCTCGACCAGCCTCGGCCGCGCGGGCGCGGGCGGGCATCCCTGCCAGGGCGTCTACCACCGGCGCGCGGGGACGTCCCCGAAGATCGCCGTGATCGCGACGCACTACCAGATCGACTTCGCCGAGCACTACATGGCCGAGTACCTGGCCGAGCGCGGGTTCGGGTTCCTCGGCTGGAACACCCGGTTCCGGGGCGACGAGAACCACTTCCTGCTGGACCACGCGCTCGTGGACATCGGCGTCGGCGTCCGGTGGCTCCGCGAGGTCGCGGGCGCCGAGACGGTCGTGCTGCTCGGCAACTCCGGCGGCGGGTCGCTGATGGCCGCGTACCAGTCGCAGGCCGTCGAGCCGAACGTCACCGCGCTGCCGGGCCTGCGGCTCGCGGCGGGCGTGGACGAGCTGCCGCCGGGTGACGCGTACATCTCCAGCGCCGCGCATCTGGGCCGCCCCGACGTGCTCACGTCCTGGATGGACGGGTCCGTCACCGACGAGTCCGACCCGCTCGCCACCGACCCGGAGCTGGACCTGTTCAACCCGGAGAACGGCCCGCCCTACAGCCCCGACTTCATCGCCCGCTACCGCGCCGCGCAGACCGCCCGCAACCGGCGCATCACGGTGTGGGTCAAGGCCGAGCTTGAGCGGCTGGCCGCCGCCGGGTATCACGACCGGCCGTTCAGCGTTTTCCGGACGTGGGCCGACCCGCGCATGGTCGACCCGACGCTGGAGCCGACGAACCGGCGGCCCAACAGGTGCTACGCGGGCAAGCCGGAGCGCGCGAACCGGTCGGTTTTCGGGATCGCCGCGTCCTGCACGCTGCGGACGTGGTTGAACCTGTGGAGCCTGGACGACTCGCAGACCCGCGCGCACCCGCACCTGGCGCGGATCACCGTCCCGTCCCTGGTCGTCAACGCCGACGCGGACACCGGTGTGTTCCCCAGCGACGCCACCGCGATGTACGACGCGCTCGCCGCGCGGGACAAGCAGCGCCACGACCTGCCGGGCGACCACTACTTCCTGGAACCCGCCGACGCGCGCGCGAACCTCGCTGATCTGGTCGAGGGCTGGATCAACGAGCGGTTCGCGTGATGGAGGATCTGGGGGCGGCGGCCCGCCGCGCCCCGAACTCCCGGAAGGAGCCGCGTCCGTGACCGACTCGCCCCGCGTGCTGTGCCACCTCGCGCCGACGCCCGCGACGCTCGACCGCCTCGCGCCCCGGATCGCCGGACTGGACGTGCGCTGGTGCGCCGAGGCCGACGAGGAGCGCTTCGCCGCGCTGCTGCCCGACGCCGACGTCCTGTGGCACGTCCTGCGCCCGATCACGGAGGACGACCTGGCGCGCGCGCCGCGCCTGAAGCTCATCCACAAGCTCGGGTCCGGCTTGAACACCATCGACCTGGCCGCGGCGCGCGCGGCGGGCGTCGCGGTGGCGAACATGGTCGGCGCGAACGCGCCCGCCGTCGCCGAGGCCGCGCTGACGCTGATGCTCGCCGCGCTGCGCCGCGTCGTCCCGCTCGACGCGGCGACCCGCGCCGGTCGCGGCTGGCCGCTGGACACCGCGCTCCCCGACCGCGTCGGGGAGATCGGCGGCCGGGTCGTCGGCCTGGTCGGGCACGGCGCGGTCGCGCGGCGGCTGGAGCCCGCGCTGACGGCGCTGGGCGCGACCGTCGTGTGGCACAGCCGCTCCGGCTCGGCCGCCGATCCGACCTGGCGGCCGCTCGACGCGCTGCTCGCCGAGGCCGACATCGTCTCGCTGCACCTGCCGCTCACCCCCGACACCGAACGGCTCATCGACGCGACGCGCCTGGCCCGCATGAAGCCCGGCGCGATCCTCGTCAACACCTCGCGCGGCGCGATCGTGGACGAGCCCGCGCTCGTCCGCGCCCTGCGCGACGGCCCGCTCGCCGCAGCCGGCCTCGACGTCTTCGCGACCGAACCGGTGGCCCCGAACAACCCGCTGCTCACCCTCGACAACGTCGTCGTCACCCCGCACGCCGCCTGGCTCACCGCCGAGACACTGGACCGCTGCATCGCCATAGCCGCCGACAACGCCCACCGCCTGGCCTCCGGCCGCCCACTCCGCAACATCGCCCAGGAAGGCACCCGCTGACGGGTCAGGCGTCGTAGGGGATCAGGGGCCAGGCTCCGGTGCAGGCTGCGGCGCGGGCTTCGAGGCGGGCGCGGTCGGCGGGGTCGGACTGGCGGGCGGCCTGGCGGCGGAAGTAGTCGGCCATCGAGTCCTCCTGCTCCCGCC
The DNA here is from genome assembly GCF_000381885.1 of Actinomadura atramentaria DSM 43919. Classification (GTDB taxonomy): domain Bacteria; phylum Actinomycetota; class Actinomycetes; order Streptosporangiales; family Streptosporangiaceae; genus Spirillospora; species Spirillospora atramentaria. The sequence continues at coordinate 124,660 of NZ_KB907210.1, forward strand.
GCGCGCGGACCTGGAGGGCGTGCAGGTCGTCGAGGGAGAGGCGGGCGATCTCCGGGTGGCGCTGGGCGATCCGCCAGGCGACGCGGGCCGCCGCCAGGGCGTCCTGCGCGGAGTCGTGCGCGCCGTTCAGCGGGACGGCGTAGTGCTCGCAGAGCGCGCCGAGCTGGCGGCTGCCGCGCCGGTAGCGGTCCAGGTGCTTGTCGAGGACGAACGGGTCCACCGCGCGCAGCGACGTCGGGCCGCCCAGCAGCCGGTCCGTCAGCGGCTTGACGCCGTGCCGACGCGCCTCGCGGTCGAAGACGGTCAGGTCGTAGGCGATGTTCATCGCGACGATCGGGACGCCCGCGTCCACCGCGCCCGCCAGGCTCGCGGCGATCTCCTCGACCGCGCGCGCCGGGTCCGTCCCGGACGCCTCGGCGGCCTCGGTGGTGATGCCGTGGACGGCGGTCGCGTCGGCGGGGATCGGCCGCGTCGGGCGCAGCAGCCACCGCTCGGTGCGCGGGGCGGCGCGGCCGGAGCCGTCCACGGTCGCGACGCAGGCCGTCACGATGCGCGCGTCCGCCGGGTCGGCGGCGTCGGTCTCCAGGTCGAACGCGCAGAGGCGGCCGAGGTGCCAGTTCACGCGGCACCGCCCGTCGCCGGGGCGGGGATGGACCGGGGGGCGTTCATCGGGACCTCCTGCGCGCGGAAACCGTCGTTGTTGCCGGCACCATCTTTCCCTGATCTTGCGCCGCCGGGCGCGGGATCGCGCCGACCGCCGCCGTCCGGTTGCCGGATGACGCGTATGACCCGGTACGCGTGGTTCTAAGCTGTCCGCCGTGACGTCTGGGCGGATGGTGGTCGACGGCCGGTTCGAGCTGCGGGAACGGCTCGGCAGCGGCGGCATGGGGACGGTCTGGCGCGCGCTGGACCTGGCGCTGGAGCGCGAGGTCGCGCTGAAGGAAGTCCGGTTCGACGACGCGGGCGCGCCCGATCCCGCGCTCGCGCGGCAGTTGCGCGAGCGGGTCATGCGCGAGGCCCGCGCGCTCGCCCGCGTCGACCACCCCAACGTGGTGACGATCCACCACATCGTGGACTCGCCGGAGCTGCCGCACCCGTGGCTCGTCATGGAGCTGGTGCGCGGCCGGTCGCTGCAGGACCGGCTGGCGGACGGGCCGCTGACGCCCGCCGAGGGCGCGGCGGTCGGGCGCGGCGTGCTGGGCGCGCTGCGGGCCGTCCACGCGGCGGGGATCTGCCACCGCGACGTCAAGCCCGCGAACGTCCTGCTGCGCGCGGACGGGACGCCGGTCCTCACCGACTTCGGCATCGCCGTGCTGGAGGACGCGTCCCGCGTGACGGCGACGGGCGGGCTGGTCGGCTCGCCGGAGTACATCGCGCCGGAGCGGCTGCACGGGCTGGAGGGCGACCCGGCGTCGGACCTGTGGTCGCTCGGGCTGCTGCTGTACGTGGCGGTCGAGGGCGGCAACCCGCTGCGCCGGACGACGGCGGCGGCGACGCTCGCGGCCGTCATGACGGCGGAGCTGCCGCCGCCGCACCGCGCGGGGCCGCTCGCGCCGGTGCTGCGGGCGCTGCTGGTCCGCGATCCGGCGGCGCGGCCGGCGGCCGATCAGGTGGACCGGATGCTCGCCGAGGCCGCCGCGACCTCCGGCCCCGCGACCCCGCCGCCGATGACACCGCCGATGACGCCGCCGATGACTCCCCCGCCGTTCCCGGCCGCCGCGTGGAGCCCGCCGCCCGCCACCGCGCCGGGCGGGGCGCGGCCGAGACGCGGTCCGCGGGTCGCGGCCGTCGCCGCCGCGGGCGCGGCCGTGTTCGTCGTGGCGCTGGTCGCGGCGGCGGTGATCGTGCTCCCGCGCGTCGTGGACGCGTCCCGGAACGCGGCGGGCCCGCCGGCGCCGACCGCGAGCGGCGGCGGCGCGTCCGCGACGGCCCGCGCCCGCGAGGCCGCCGAGCCCGCGACGCTCCTGACGCCCGCCGGAATCCGCGAGGTCATCGAGAAGGTCTCGGCCGCGTCCGGCAGCACGCAGTTCGCCGAGCTGACGGTCTTCCCCGACCGCGCGGACGCCGACGCGCCCGTCCGGGGCCGCCGCGCCGCGTTCGACAACTACACCTACGAGAAGGGCGCGGACGCGGCCGTCCGCAGCGGCCCGAGCGTCGCGATCACGACGGGCGACGCCAAGGTGGACCCGGCGAAGTTCGACTGGGACGCGCTGCCCGCGCTGCTGCGCCGGGCCGAGCGGACGCTGAAGGTGCCGAAGCCGACGAGCGTCTACGTCATCGTCCGCGCCGCGTGGACGTTCAACGGCGACGCCCCGACCGTGTTCGTCTACCGCAGCGACGACTACGGCGGCGGCTACCTGGCGGTGAACCTCAAGGGCCGGGTGATCAAGACGATCGCCTCGGACGCGTAGCGGTCAGCAGGGCAGGAACCGGGCGGCGTAGTCGTCCAGGACGGGCAGCACCTCGTCGGCCGTCCCGCCCGGCACCCGCAGCACCACCTCGTCGATGCCGAGTCCGGCGTAGTAGGCGAGCTTGCCCGCGTCCGGCACGGTCCCGAACGGGACGACGCGCAGCGCCGCCGGGTCGCGCCCGGCCCGCTCGGCGGCGCGCCGCAGTTCGGGCAGCGCCTCGCGGACGCCGCGCCCGCCGATCGGCAGCCACCCGTCCGCGAGTTCGGCGATGTGCGCGAACAGCCGGGGGCCGGGCGCGCCGCCGATGAGGACGGGCGGTCCGGCGGCGGGCTTCGGCCACGCCCAGCTCGGGGCGAACCGGACGTGCCGCCCGTCGAACCCGGCGACGTCCCGCGTCCACAGCGCGCGCATCGCCAGCAGGTGCTCGCGCGCGACGCCGCGCCGCTCCGCGAACGCGACGCCGTGGTCGGCGGCCTCCTCCCGGTTCCAGCCGTAGCCGACGCCGAACACGAACCGCCCGCCCGACAGCCGGTCCAGGGTGGCGACGGCCTTGGCGGTCACGATCGGCTCGCGCTGCGCGACGAGGCACACGCCCGTCCCGAGCCGGATCGTCGTGGTGACGGCGGCGGCCGCCGCGAGCGCGACGAGCGGGTCGAGGGTGCGCGCGTACTCGTCCGCGAGGACGGCGTCGCCGGTCGGCGGCGGCGTGTCCCGGCTCACCGGGATGTGGGTGTGCTCGGGCAGGTAGACGGACGCGAACCCGCGCTCCTCGGCCGCGCGGGCGAGCGCGACGGGCGACATCGTGCGGTCCGTGGCGAAGAGGGTGATCCCGAGGCGCATCAGACGTCCGTCCCGTAGTCGCGGGCCGCTCCGGCGGCGGTGACCTTCCGCGCGGCGGCGTCGGCGCGGACCGCCGCGCGCGGCCGGTCGCGCGGGTCGCCGACGCCCCCGCCGCCGGTGGTTTCGACGACGAACGCCTCGCCCGCGCGGAACGGGACGTTGTTGAGCTTGCCCGCCAGCCGCTCGGCCGCGCCGTCCGCGTGCAGCCGGTAGAACCCGCCGCACCGCCCCGCCCGTCCGCCGGACCGGCCCGGCGGCGGATGGACGAGCCGGTCGCCGCGCGTCGTGACGTGCGTGTCGGCCAGGAGCCGGAAGACCGTCCGGGTGCCGAGCCCGCCGCGCCACCGGCCGGGCCCGCCGGAGTCGGGGATCAGCGCGACCTCCTCGATCCGGAACGGACAGCGGGTCTCGGCGGGTTCGACCTGCGGGACGGAGTTGCGGCCGACGCCGAAGTGGACGCCGGTCGCGTCGGGCCCGTCCGCGCCGTGCCGCGCCCCGCCGCCGCCGCCGAAGTCGTACGCGAGGTGGATCCAGAACGGCGGTGCGGCGGACGCGAGGCTGAACGGCTGCGCGTGGTGACGAACGCGACGCGGCCGCCGCGGCCCTCCAGGACCAGGTTGGTGGCGAGCGTCGTGGCGTGGACGACGCGGACGACGTCGGCGGGGCGCACGCGGGCCTCGGCGAGGACGGCCCGCACGCCGTCCACGACCGCGGCGGCCGGGTCGCCCGGTGTGCTGAGGCGCTTGGCGACGGCCTCCTGGCCGCGCGGTCCGGCGAGGACGACGTCGGTGAACGTCCCGCCGACGTCCACGCCGACGGTGCGCCCGCCGGGGCGGGGCGGCGCGTCCGGCATCGGGGTCCTCCCTCCGGGGCGGTGCCTCGGAGCCTAGAGCAGTATTTAGCCAAGCGATAGCTCGGTTTGCGATGGCCCCGCGCGGGACCGGTAGCGTCGCGCCCATGCGGCTTCACGTGGGATGCGCGATGTGGGCGCACGCGCCCTGGCAGGGGCGGTTCGTCCCGTCCGGTCTGCCGCCCGGCGAGCGGCTGCGGGCGTACGCGGGCTGGTGCGACGCGGTCGAGGGGAACACGACGTTCTATGCCACGCCGACGCGCGAGACCGTCGAGACGTGGGCCGCGCAGACGCCGCCCGACTTCCTCCTGCTGCCCAAGCTGCCCCGGACCGTCACCCACGACCGCCGCCTCGCGGGCGGCGACGCCGAGCTGGACGCGGCGATGCGCGCGTTCCTCGACGCGATGGAACCGCTCGGCCCGCGCGCGCCCGCGCTGTGGGCGCAGCTCCCCGGCTCGTTCGGCCCCGCCGAACTCGGCGTGCTCGCGGCGTTCCTGCGGCGGCTGCCGCGCGCGTACCGCGCCGTCGTCGAGGTCCGGCACCCGGCGTTCTTCACCGACGACCGCGCGGCGGCGCACCTGGAGCGCGTCCTCGGCGAGACCGGCGCGGAGTGGGCGACGTTCGACACGACGGCGCTGTTCGAGGGCGGCCTGCCCACCAGCGACGCGGAACGCGAGGCGTGGGCGAAGAAGCCGCGCCTCCCCCGCCGCACGCGCGTGCTCACCGACCGTCCCGTCCTGCGCTACCTGGGCCGCGACGATCCGGAGCGCACCGCCGAGGGCTGGCGTCCGTGGGTCGAGCGGACGGCGGAATGGCTCCGGGAGGGCCGCTCCCCCACCGTCTTCGTCCACACCCCGACCAACACCGACTCCCTGGAACTGGCCCGCCGCTTCCACACCGACGTCCGCGCCCTCGTCCCCGGACTCCACCCACTCCCCGAACCGACCCCCGCCGGCCCTCCGACGCTGTTCTAGCCCGCCGGTGCCAAACGGCCGTCGTCGATGTGGAGGACGCGGTCGGCGGCGGTGAGGGCGGCCGAGTCGTGGGTGACCATCAGGGTCGCCAGGCCGCGGTCGCGGGTGAGGGACGCCAGGAGCGCGGTGACGGACGCGCCGCGTTCGCGGTCCAGGGCGCTCGTCGGCTCGTCCACCAGCAGGACGGCCGGGTCGTTCATCAGCGCGCGGGCGATGTTGACGCGCTGGCGCTCGCCGCCGGACAGCGCGTGCGGGCGGCGGTGCGCCGCGCCGTCGAGGCCCACGGCGGCCAGCAGCGCGCGGGCGCGGTCCGTCGCGGCGCGCGGCGAGCCGCCCGCCAGGTGCGCCATGACGCGGAGCTGGTCCAGCGCCGTCAGGGACGGCAGCAGGTTCGGCTGCTGGAAGACGATCCCGACGAGGTCCCGCCGGACGCGGGTCCGGACCGCGCGGGACGCGCCCGTCACGTCGCGCCCGGCGACGGCGACGCGCCCCGAGTCGGGCGCGACGAGCGTCGCCGCGACCGCGAGCAGGCTCGACTTGCCCGACCCGGACGGCCCCGCGACGGCGGCGAACTCCCCCGCCGCGACGGTCAGGCCGACGTGGTCGAGCGCGGTGAGGCGGCGGTCCCCGTCCGGGTACGTGAGGACGACGTCGCGCAGGTCGAGGCTCATCGGGCGGCTCCCAGGGCGGTCAGCGGATCGGCGGACACGATCGGGCGCAGCGCGGCCGCCGCGCCCGCCGCACCGAGCAGGACGAGCACCGCGACGGGCGGCACGACGATCGCCGCGGACAGCGCGAACGGCGCGGCGTCCCCGGCGAGCGCGCCGAGCAGCGCGCCGAGGCCGCCGCCGAGCGCGGCCCCGGCGAGCAGCACCGCGACGGCCTGCGCGAGCGCGTCCCGCAGCAGGTAGCCGGTGCTCGCGCCGAGCGCCTTGAGGACGGCGACGTCGGTGCGGCGCTGGATCGTCCAGACGGTGAAGAACGCGCCGATGACCAGCGCGGAGATCGTGAACAGGAACGCCCGCATGAGCTGCAGCGAACCGTTCTCGGCGGTGAACGAGCCGATGGCGGCGCGGGCGTCGCCGGGGGTGAGCGCGGTCGTGCCGAGGCGGCGGTCGGCGGCGGCGAGATCGGCGCGGCCGGTGGCGGACACCGCGAGGACGGTCGCGAACGCGCCGCCGGACAGCGCGTGCCAGTCGTCGAGCGCCACCCACGCCACCGGCGCGTGCCCGTAGGACGCGTCCGCGCCGACGCCCGCGACGGCGAGCGTCCGGTCCCCGACGCGGACGCGGTCCCCCGCACGCAGCCCGGTGTCGGCGGCGAGCGCGGCCGACAGCACGACCGCGCCGGGCGCGGGGGCGCCGCCGGAGGCGCGGGCGAGCGCACCGCCGGGCTCGACGCCGAAGACGGCCGCCCCCTCGCCCCGCCCGGACGCGGCGGCGACCCGGTTCATGGCGACGCCGAGCGGTTCGGCGGCCGTCACGCCCGGCACGCGCCGCCATTCCTCCAGCGTGCGGGCGGTGACGCGGCTGTCGTCGAACGAGGCGGCGGCGCGCCGCCCGTCCGGGCCGGGCGGCGCGGCGAAGACGATCCGGTCGGCGGGCAGCGCCTCGACCGCCGACGCGTTGGCGCGGGCGAGGCCGCCGGTCAGGCCGGACAGCACCGTGACGAGCGCGGTGATCAGCGCGACGACCGCGCCCATGAGCGCGAACCGGCCGCGCGCGAACCGCAGGTCGCGCAGGGCGACGAACATCCGGGGGTCCTTCCGTTCGGTCTGGGGTGGACGCCTTCCAGCCTCGGCGGCGGCCTCCTCGCGGGGCATCGCGCGAACGGTCCCGCCCGCATCCATCGAACGATGGATGCGGACCCTGGGAGGGGGACGTTTACGCTGGTGAACGATGTCCGACGCTCCTTTCTCCCGGCCGCCGCGCCTGCTGGCGTGGGCGGTCCACGGCACGTTCGCGGTGCTGCTGTCGATCGCGCTGTCGATCGCGCTGGCGGACGCGCCGGGCGGCGGCCCGGCGGCGGGCGGGGCGCTGCTCGGCGCGCTGTACGCGGCGGGCGTCCTCGCCGGGCGGCGGCGCGCGCGGCCGCGCGCGGCCGTCCTGCCCTGGCTCGGCGCGGTCGCCGTCGGCTGGGCGGCGCTCGCGTTCTGCGCGCCCGCGTTCGTGTACCTGGCGTTCCCGCTGTTCTTCGTGTGCCTCTACACGCTCCCGCTGCGCGCCGCGATCCCGTGCGTCGTCCTGCTGACGCCGTCGCGGCGGGCGCGGCGGGACGGCACGCGGGCGGGTTCGGGCTGCCGCAGTTCCTCGGCCCGGCGATCGGCGCGCTGGTCGCGACGCTGATGGCGCTGGCCTACCAGGCGCTGCACCGGGAGAGCGAGCGGCGGCGACTGCTCATCGAGGAACTGGTCGGGACGCGCGAGCGGCTGGTGCGCGCCGAGCGCGACACCGCGCGGCTCGCCGAGCGGGAGCGGCTGGCGCGCGAGATCCACGACACGCTCGCGCAGGGCATGTCGAGCATCGTCCTGCTGCTCCGGGCCGCGCGCCGCGACCTGGACGCCCGGCCCGCCGACGCCGAGCGGCTGCTGGCCGAGGCCGAACGCGCGGCGGCGGACAACCTGGCCGAGGCGCGCGCGTTCGTCCGCGAACTGGCCCCGCCCGCGCTGGCGGCCGGGTCGCTGCCCGCCGCGCTGCGCCGGGTGGGCGACGACGTCGCGGCGCGGACGGCGACGCGCGTCCGGTTCGCGCTGTCGGGCTCGCCGCGCGCGCTGCCCGCCGCCTACGATCTGGCGCTGCTGCGCGTCGCGCAGGGCGCGCTCGGCAACGTCGCCCGGCACGCGGCCGCCGCCGACGCCCGCGTCACCCTCACCTACCTGGACGACACGGTCGTCCTGGACGTCTACGACGACGGTCGCGGCTTCGACGGCACCGGTGGCTTCGGCCTGCGCGCCATGCGCGAGCGCGCCGAGGAACTGGGCGGGACGCTGAGCGTGGAGTCCGCGCCGGGCGAGGGGACGGCCGTCGCCGTGACGCTGCCGCTGCCGCCGGAGGCGCCGTGAGCGCCCCCGTCCGCCTCCTGCTCGTGGACGACCACCCGGTCGTGCGGACGGGCATCCGCGCGATGCTGTCCGACCAGCCCGATTTCTCGCTGGTCGGCGAGGCCGCGACCGGCGAGGAGGCCGTCGCGGCGGCGGCGCGGCTGCGCCCCGACGTCGTGCTGATGGACCTGCGGCTCGGCGCGGGCATGAACGGCTCCGAGGCGACGCGCCGGATCACCGCCGGGACGGACGCGCGGGTCCTCGTCCTCACCACGTTCGACACCGACGCCGACATCGTCGCGGCGCTGGCGGCGGGCGCGACCGGCTACCTGCTCAAGGACGCGCCGCCCGCCGAGCTGTTCGCGGCCGTCCGGGCGGCGGCGGCCGGGTCGAGCGCGCTCGCGCCGAGCGTCGCGGCCCGGCTGGTCGGCCGGGTGCGCGCCCCGGCGGCGACGCTGACGCCGCGCGAGCTGGAGGTGCTGGGGCTCGTCGCGGAGGGCCTGTCGAACCGGGAGGTCGGGCGGCGGCTGTTCCTCAGCGAAACCACGATCAAAACCCATCTCGTTCACATTTACGGCAAGCTGGGCGTGGAGTCCCGGACCGCCGCCGTCGCCGCCGCCGTGCGGCGCGGCCTCATCGGCCCCGGGTGAGGAGCGGCCGGAAGGGCGGGCATGGCGTCGAGCACGGGAATTCCGGCGGAGCTGCGGGCGGCGGCGCGGAACGCGGACGCGTGGCGCGAGGGCTACCCCTACGACCGGAAGCTGACCCGGCGCGTCTACGAGCACGAGAAGCGGACGCTGCAGATCGAGCTGCTGAAACTCCAGGCGTGGGTGAAATCCGCCGGGGAACGGATCGTCATCCTGTTCGAGGGCCGCGACGCCGCCGGAAAAGGCGGCACGATCAAGCGGTTCACCGAGCACCTGAACCCGCGCGGCGCGCGCGTCGTCGCGCTGGAGAAGCCCACCGAGCGCGAGCGGACGGAGTGGTACTTCCAGCGGTACGTCGCGCACCTGCCGAGCGCCGGGGAGATCGTGCTGTTCGACCGGTCCTGGTACAACCGGGCGGGCGTGGAGCGGGTGATGGGCTTCTGCACGCCCCGCGAGTACGTCGAGTTCATGCACCAGGCCCCCGAGTTCGAGCGGCTGCTGGTGCGGGACGGGATCAGGCTCGTGAAGTTCTGGTTCTCGGTGTCGCGCGCCGAGCAGTTGCGCCGTTTCGCGATGCGCAACGAGGACCCGGTGAAGCGCTGGAAGCTCAGCCCGGTCGACCTGGCGTCCCTGGACCGCTGGGACGCCTACACCGAGGCGAAGGAGCTGATGTTCTTCCACACCGACACCGCCGACGCGCCGTGGACGGTCGTGAAGAGCAACGACAAGAAGCGCGCCCGCCTGGAGGCGATGCGCCACGTCCTGCACCGCCTCGACTACCCCGAGAAGGACCCGGCGGTCGCGAGCCCCCCGGACCCCAAGATCGTCGGCCCCGCCGCCCGCCTCTTCGAAGAGGGCGAACGCGACTCCCTACTCCTGGCGGGCGAAACAAGAGCGATCACACGAGAAGAATCGGCCTAAGCAACCGCGCCCACGGCCCCCACGGACGTTCCACCCCTGCACGACCGCGCAACCAGAGGAGGCCTCCCACCCGCGCAAGCGCGTGACCACCGGGGGCCTCCCACCCGAACAACGGCGGGAACCACGGGGGCGCCCCACGCGCGCACGACCGCATGAGGTGTTCCACACCTGCACAACCGCGCAATTACAGGGGTCTTCCCTCGCGTGACCGCCGGGGGTCTCCCACCCGACCGACTACGGGAACCACGGGGGGTGCCCCGCGCGCGCACGGCCGCGAGCCGCCAGGCGAGCGGCCGGGCGCGCGCAGCGCGGAGGATGCACCGGAACGGAGCGCTAGCGGAGTGAGGATGCATGCTCCGCGCGTGGGGGGCGTGGGGGGTCATCCCCCCACATTGACACGCGCGGCTTTCTTCTTCGCCGCCGTTCCCGCCTGCTTCAGCGCCTGCCCCGTCGTGCGGGCCGTGGCCGCGCCGGTCTCGCCGGCCTTGGCGCCCGCCTTGCGGGCGGTCGTGAGGAACCGCCGCATCGGCCGCCGGTCGCGCTGGCGGCGGCGCCACATCAGGACGGCGGCGATGCCGGCGGCGACGCCGGCGATTCCGGCGCCGCTCCAGGCGGCGGTGCGCGGCGCGGGCCGGGGGATGGCGACGTCGAGGCGGCCGAGGGCGGTCCCGGCGTCGTCGCGGATCTCGGCCGGGGAGGTCTGGGCGTCGCCCAGCGGCGCGCCCAGGCCCGTCGTCCCGTCGGTCTCCCGATCGGACCGGGCGGACTTCTGCGTGGTCAAGGGTGCTCCCCTCATCGGTGATGTCCGGTCGTGGTCGGGGGTACCCCGTGGGTGGCGCGCAAACGTCAGCAGTCGCAGGAGACGGCGTCGCGGGGTGCCGTGAGGTCGTCGGCGGGGCGGCGCGCGGGCCCGGCGTCGGTGTCGTAGGGGAACCCTTCGCGGACCCAGTACTCGAACCCGCCGAGCATTTCCTTGACGCGGTAGCCGAGGCGGGCGAAGGCGAGCGCGGCGCGGGTCGCGCCGTTGCAGCCGGGCCCCCAGCAGTAGGTGACGACGGTCGCGGCGGGGTCGACGAGCGCGGGAGCGTCGGCCGCGATCCGCGCGACGGGCAGGTGCAGAGCCCCGGGAATCCGCCCCTGCGCCCACGCGTCCGCTCCGCGCACGTCCACGACGACGAGGCCGAGCACGCCCGCCGCGAGGTCGGCGCGGACGTCGGACGCGTCGGTCTCGAACGCGAGCCGCGCGGCGAAGTGCGCGGCGGCGTCGGCGGGCGCGGCGGCGGGGACGGACAGGACGGCACCGCTCACGGCGGCCTCCCTTCACGACGGCGAACCAACACCCCCATCCTCGGCAAGCCGCCCCACCGCGGGCGAGCGCCGGGCCCGCCTACGTCCGCGAAGATCCCGCCACCGGCGGCGCGAACGCCCGCCGGTACGCGGCGGGCCCGGTCCGCATCCGCCGCGTGAAGTGGTGCCGGTACGTCGCCGCGCTGCCGAACCCGACGGCCGCGGCGATCTCGTCCACCGACGCGTCGCCCGCCTCCAGCAGCGGCAGGCTGGCCGCGACCCGCTGCGCGATGAGCCACCGCATCGGGCTGACGCCCGTCCGCCGCGCGAAGTGCCGCAGGTAGGAGCGCTCGGACATGTGCGCGGCGCGGGCGAGGTCGGCGACGGTGAGCGGTTCGGCGAGCCGGTCCAGCGCCCACGCCATGCTGTGCGCGACGCCGTCGCCGCCGGGCGCGGGCGGCCGCACGGCGGCCTCGACGAACTGCGCCTGCCCGCCCTCGCGGTGCGGCGGCACGACGAACCGCCGCGCGACCGTGTTGGCGACGGCCGCCCCGTGGTCGGCGCGCACGAGGTACAGGCACAGGTCGATCCCGGCGGCGCTCCCCGCGCTGGTCAGCACGTCGCCCTCGTCCACGTAGAGGACGTCCGGATCGACGCGGACGGCGGGATGCCGTTCGGCGAGCCGCGCCGCGTACCGCCAGTGCGTGGTGGCGCGCCGCCCGTCCAGGACGCCGGTCGCGGCGAGCGCGAACGCCCCGGAGCAGATGGAGACGAGCCGCGCCCCGCGCCGGTGGGCGGCGCGGAGGGCGGCGACGAGCGCGGGCGGCGGCGCGTCGGGGTCCGCGACGCCCGGCACGATGACGGTGTCCGCCGCCGCGAGGACGTCGAGCCCGTGCTCGGCGCGGACCGTGAACCCGCCGACGGCCCGCAGATCCCGCCCGGGCCGCTCGGCGCAGACGCGCAGGTCGTACCAGGGCCGGTCGCCGAGTTCGGGCCGGGGCAGCCCGAAGACCTCGACGGCGACGCCCAGCTCGAAGGGGGCCATGCCGTCGAACGCGACCGCCGCGACCGTGTGCATGCCCGAAAGCTACCCGGCTCAGGAACCGGGCGGGTCGCCGGCCAGCAGCTCCGCGAACGGCGTCGGCTCGTCGTAGGGGTCGGGCCGGACGACGGGCGCGCGGCCCGCCACCAGGTCCGCCAGCTCCCGGCCGGCCCGGCCGGCGCGCGCGCCGAGCGGGTCGTCGGCCGCGCCGAAGTCCGCCGTCGCGGCGAACACCGCCGTGGGGACGACCGATGCCCGCAGGTACGCCAGCAGCGGCCGCAGCGCGAAGTCGAGCGCCAGCGAATGGCGGGCGGTGCCGCCGGTCGCGCCGAGCAGGACGGGGCGGCCTTCCAGCGCCCCGGCGTCCAGGACGTCGAAGAACATCTTGAACAGACCGTTGTAGGAGCCGTTGTAGATCGGCGTGACGGCGACGATCCCGTCCGCGCCCGTCACGGTCTCGACGGCGGAGCGCAGCGCGCCGCCCGGGAACCCGGTGACGACGGCGTCCGCGAGCGCGCGGGCGTGGTCGCGCAGGTCCACCGCGACGACCTCGGCCTCGTCGCCGCGCTCGCGCAGCGCGCGGGCCGCCGCGTCGCCGAGCCGGTCCGCGAGCAGCCGCGTCGAGGACGGCCGCCCGACGCCCGCCGACACGACGGCCAGGGTCCGCGCCGTCACGACTCCACCGCCTGCGTCCGGGCCGCCTCGACCAGCGAGGCGTGCGTGGGCGCGTCCGGGACGTGCGCGGGCCGCCCGATGGCGAACTCGCGGCGCAGCACCGGCACGACCTCCTCGCCGAGCAGGTCGAGCTGCTCCAGCACGGTCTTGAGCGGCAGCCCCGCGTGGTCCATGAGGAACAACTGCCGCTGGTAGTCGCCGAAGTCCTCGCGGAACCGCAGCGTCCGGTCGATGACCTGCTGCGGGCTGCCGACGATCAGCGGCGTCTCGGCCATGAAGTCCTCCAGCGACGGCCCGTGCCCGTAAACCGGCGCGTTGTCGAAGTACGGGCGGAACTCGCGGATCGCGTCCTGGGAGTTCTTCCGCATGAACGCCTGCCCGCCGAGCCCGACGATCGCCTGGTCCGCGCTGCCGTGCCCGTAGTGCTCGTAGCGGCGGCGGTACAGGCCGATGAGCCGCTGGTAGTGCTCCTTCGGCCAGAAGATGTTGTTGGCGAAGAACCCGTCGCCGTAGTACGCGGCCTGCTCCGCGATCTCCGGGCTGCGGATCGAGCCGTGCCACACGAACGGCGGGACGCCGTCGAGCGGGCGCGGCGTCGAGGTGAACGCCTGCAGCGGGGTGCGGTGCTTGCCCTGCCAGTCGACGACGTCCTCGCGCCACAGCCGGTGCAGCAGGTGGTAGTTCTCGATCGCCAGGTCGATGCCGTCGCGGATGTCCTTGCCGAACCACGGGTAGACGGGCCCGGTGTTGCCCCGCCCGAGCACCAGGTCGGCGCGCCCGCCGGACAGGTGCTGGAGCATCGCGTAGTCCTCCGCGATCTTCACCGGGTCGTTGGTGGTGATCAGGGTGGTCGCCGTCGACAGGACGAGCCGGTCGGTGCGCGCGGCGAGGTAGCCGAGCATCGTGGTCGGGGACGACGGCACGAACGGCGGGTTGTGGTGCTCGCCGGTCGCGAAGACGTCGAGCCCGACCTCCTCGGCCTTCCGCGCGATCGTCAGCATGGCCTGGATGCGCTCGGCCTCGGTGGGCGTCCGGCCGGTCGTCGGGTCCGGGGTCACGTCGCCGACGGAGAAGATCCCGAACTGCATGGCGGCCTCCCGAGATAGTAGAAAATTAAATCGATCACTGGAACCGGCGGCCGGACCGGTCTATTCCGCCCCCGCCCGCCGATAGAAAGGGATCATGCACGCCCTCCTCGCCCGCCTCTGGAAGTCCCTCGACGGCCGCGTCCAGTGGCGGATCGCCCACCTGCGGCACGCGACGTTCATGGTCGGCGTCACCGGCGTCGTCCGCGACGGCGACGGCCGCGTCCTGCTGCTGCGGCACCGGCTGTGGCCGGACGGGCGCGACTGGGGCCTGCCCACCGGCTACGCCAAGCGCGGCGAGCGGTTCGAGGAGACCGTCGAGCGCGAGGTCCGCGAGGAGACCGCGCTGGAGGTCCGCGCCGGACGGCTCGTCCGCGTCCGCAGCGGCTACCGGCTGCGCGCCGAGGTCGCCTACGAGGCCGAGCTGGTCGGCGGCGACCTTCACCTGGACCCGCGCGAGATCCTGGACGCCGGGTGGTTCGCCCCCGGCGCCCTGCCCGCCGCGACGATGCCCGCGCACCGCGCCCTCATCGACGGCACCGCCTAGACCCGCGCGGGCTCGCGCCGGTCCGCGCCCTCGCGCGCCTCCCGCTCGGCCGTCGCCGTCAGGTTGCGCGGCATCCCGCCGAAGATCAGCCCGTGGAACGGCGAGATCGACCACCAGTACAGGTGCCCGAGCAGCCCGCGCGGCCGGAAGATCGCCCGCTGCCGGTAGCGGCTGCCCGCCCCCTCCGGCTCCACCGACAGGTCCAGCCAGGCGCGGCCCGGCAGCAGCATCTCCGCGCGCAGCCGCAGCGCCCGGCCGGGCTCCACCGACTCGACGCGCCAGAAGTCCACCGCGTCGCCCACCCGCAGGTGGACGGGGTCGCGGCGGCCCCGGCGCAGCCCGACGCCGCCCGAGAGCCGGTCCACCGCGCCGCGCAGCCGCCACGCGACCGGCAGCGAGTACCAGCCGTTGCGGCCGCCGACCCCCTCGATGACGTGCCAGACGGCCGCCGCCGGCGCGGGCGTGGAACGTTCCCGCTCGTCCACGTACAGGCTGCCGCCCGCCCAGTCCGGGTCGGTCGGCAGCGGGTCGCTCGGCGCGCCCGGCGTCGCCGCCGACCCCCACCAGGTGCTGACGTCGCCGCTGCGGACGCGCCGCAGCGCCAGCCGCACCGACTCCTCGAAGCCCATCAGCCCGTCCGGCGGATCGGGGACGTACCGGGCGATGTCGTGCTCGTCGGCGACGACCTCGCTGGTCAGCGACTCCACCAGCGGCCGCGCGATCTGCCCCGGCACCGGCGTGATCAGCCCGACCCACAGGCTCGACAGCCACGGCGACAGCAGCGGCACCCGCACGATGACGCGCGGCGGCAGGCCCGCCGCGTGCGCGTACCGCAGCATCATCTCCCGGTACGTCAGGACGTCCGGGCCCGCGATGTCGAACCCCCGGTTGACGTCCGGCGGCAGGTCCGCCGCGCCGACGAGGTACCGCAGCACGTCCCGGATCGCGATCGGCTGGACGCGCGAGGTCACCCACCGGGGCGTCACCATCGCGGGCAGCCGCTCGGTCAGGTACCGCAGCATCTCGAACGACGCCGACCCCGAACCGATGATCACGCCCGCGCGCAGCACGGCGGTCGGCACGCCGCTCCCCAGCAGGATGCGCGCGACCTCCGCGCGGGACCGCAGGTGCCGCGACAGCACGCCGCCCGACCGCATCCCGCCCAGGTAGACGATCCGGCCGACGCCCGCGCGCTCGGCCGCCTCGGCGAACGCGGCGGCGGCGCGGCGGTCCCGCTCGGCGAAGTCGCCCGCCGAGCCCATCGCGTGGATCAGGTAGTAGGCGACGTCCACGCCGTCCAGCGCGGCGGGCAGCGTCGCGGGGTCCAGCACGTCGCCCCGGACGATCTCGACCCGGTCGGCCCACGGGTGCGCGGCGGCGGCCTCGGGGCGGCGCACCATGCACCGGACGTCGTACCCGGCGTCCAGCAGCTCGGGCACGAGCCGCCCGCCGATGTACCCGGTCGCGCCCGTGACGAGGCAGCGTCTCTGTGCGGAATCGCTCATGCCGCGCGCCTACCCCGCCGAGGCCCGCGCGACTCGCGGCCGCCGCGCGCCCGGTTGCTAGGGTCGGGATCATGGTCAACCCGATCGAGTCGCCGCCCGAGCCGCCCGAGCACCTCACCGACCCGCGCGCCCTGCTGACCGGCTACCTCGACTACTACCGGGACGCCCTGCTGCGCAAGCTGGACGGCCTCACCGACGAGCAGTTGCGGACGAGCCTCGTCCCGTCCGGGTGGACCCCCCTCGAACTGCTCAAGCACCTCACCTACGTCGAGATCCGCTGGCTGCGCTGGGGCTTCCTGGCCGAGCAGGTCCCCGAGCCGTGGGGCGACCGCGGTCCCGGCGGCCGCCGCGAGGACCCGTGGCGCGTCGCGGACGGGGAGACCCTGGAGAGCCTGCGGACGGCGTTCCTGGCCGCCGCCGAGGACACCCGCGGCATCGTGTCGGCCGCCGCGCTGGAGGACGCCGGGGGCAAGGGCGGCCGGTTCGACGAGGAGCGGCCCACGCTGATCTGGATCCTGTTCCACATGCTCCAGGAGTACGCCCGGCACGTCGGCCAGCTCGACGTCGTCCGGGAGCTGGCGGACGGCGCCGTCGGGGAGTGACCCCGGCCCGTCAGCGCGCGGCCATCCACTCCCCGATCCGCGCCCGCGACGAGAACCCCAGCTTCGCCAGGATGTGCTCGACGTGGGAGTCGACGGTGCGCTTGGCGATGACGAGCCGGTCCGCGATCTCCCGGTTGGTCAGCCCGGCCGCGACCAGTTCGGCGATCTCCCGCTCGCGCGGGGTGAGCGCCGGGCGGTCGGGCCGCTCGTCCGGCGCGCTCGGGGCGGGCCGCTCCGCCAGCGCCTCCCCGACCGCGACGGCCATCCCCAGCGCCTCGCCCGTCTCGTAGGCGGTGCGGAACGCGTCCGCGCCCAGCGTCTCGACGGCCGTCCGCTCGTACACCTCGCGCAGCAGCGCGTGCTGCGGGCCGAACAGCGTCGTGCCGGTGTAGCGGCGGAGCCGGTCGGCGCAGCCGAGCAGCCGCGCCGCCTGCATCGGCTGGTCGAGGGTGACCAGGCAGGCGGCGACCATGTCCAGCGCGAGGGACACGCCGAGCCGGTCCCCGAGGTCGCGTTTGACGGCGAGCCCGGCGCGGACGTCGGTCAGCGCGGCCGCCGCGTCGCCCGCCAGCAGCCGCGCCAGGCCCCGCACGCACAGCCCGTACGAGCGGCACCACAGGTCGCCCGACCGCTCGGTGACGGCGACGGCGCGCTCGGCGTGCCCGAGCGCGGCGTCGGTGTCGCCGCGGAGCGTGCAGGCGACGGACAGGAAGACGTCCGCGACGGGCGCCAGCACGTCCTTCGCGCCGACCGACCGGTGCAGTTCCACGGATTCGCCGAGCAGCCGGGCCGCGTCGGGCAGCCGGTCCCGGTACAGCGCCGCGACGCCCTGCGCCTGCCGGACGTACGCCAGGCTCCCGGCGTCCCCGGCGGCCGTGGCCCGCGCCGCCGCGCGCTCCAGCAGGACCGCCGCGCCGTCCAGGTCGTCCTGGAGGACGGCCAGCAGCCCGCCGAGCGCGATCAGCTCCGTCGCGGCGTCGCCGCCGAGGTCGCGCGCGGCCAGCACCTTGCCGAACCAGTACCGCGCCTCCCCGATGAGGCCCTGCAGCGCCAGGATCCGGCCGACGCCGAGCAGCGCGCCGACCAGCTCGTCGTCGGAGGCGACGGCGAGCCCGTGGTCGACCAGCGCGCGGATGTTGGCCTGCTCGCGCCGGAACCACGCCAGCACCTCCGGCTGCGCGGGCGAGGCCAGGTCGGCGCGGGCGCGCTCGATGCGCGCCGCGAACCAGTGGAACGCCCGGTCGCGCAGCGCGGCCGTCTCGCCCGCGCGTTCCAGCCGGTCCGCGCCGTACTCGCGGATCGTGTCGAGCATCCGGTAGCGGGCCGCGTCGGACCGGCCGACGCGCCGCACGATCGACTTGGCGACCAGCCCGGCGATGAGGTCCACGATCTCGCAGCGCGGCAGCTCGACGTCGCCGCAGACCTCCTCGGCGGTCTCCAGGTCGAAGTCGCCCGCGAACACCGACAGCCGCGCCCACAGCAGCCGCTCCCCCGGCGAGCACAGGTCGTGGCTCCAGTCGATCGCGGTCTCCAGCGTCCGGTGCCGGGGCATCGCGGTGCGCCGTCCGCGCACCCGCAGGATGCGCCGGTCCAGGCGGTCGACGATCTGCTCGACGGGCAGCGCCCGCAGTTGCACCGCCGCCAGCTCCAGCGCCAGCGGGATGCCGTCGAGGCGGCGGCACAGCAGGACGACCGCCGCCTGGTTCTCCGGGGTCAGCCGCCACTCGGGGACGACCGCCGCCGCGCGCTCGGCGAACATCCGCACCGACTCGCACGGCCGCCGGGGGTCGGGCGGCCCGTCGCCGGGGACGGGCAGCGGCGCGACCGTCAGCGTGTGCTCGCCCGCGATGTCCAGCGGCTGGCGGCTCGTGGCGAGGACGTGCAGGCCCGGCGAGCTGCGCAGCAGCACCTCCGCGAGCAGCGCGCACGCGTCCACCAGGTGCTCGCAGGTGTCCAGGACCAGCAGCATCCGCCGGTCGGCCAGGTAGTCGACCAGGACGTCCAGCACCGTTCCGGCGCGCGGGTCGGGCAGGCCCAGCGCCTCGGCCAGCGCGGGCGCGAGCAGGCTCGGCTCGCGCAGCGCGGCCAGGTCCACGAAGCACACGCCGTGCTCGTACCCGGCGCGGGCGCGGGCGGCGGCGCGCACGGCGAGCCGCGACTTGCCGACGCCGCCGGGGCCGGTCAGCGTGACGAGCCGCCCGCGGCCGAACAGCCGCGTGATCTCGGCCAGCTCGTCGCCGCGTCCGATGAAACTCGTCAGCTCCGCCGGGAGCCGTCCTTCGCGCAGATGGAGAATCGTCAACGACACCGCGGCCTCTGCTCAGCTCCCACCGGCCGAGGCCGGCGACTCACCGGGGGACGCCTGGCATCGTACCCATACTTGCACCTATCGCAACCGTCCCATTACCCGGCGCATGCGGCCGGTTCGGGGCGGGGCGCAGGAGCCGTCCGTCGAGCACCCCGCGCAGCGTGCGCGCGCCCGCGACGGCCCACGCGAGAAGGAGAAGAAGGTATAGCGCCGCGGACAGGTAGGAGAACACCGCGAGTCCGGTGTGCCGGGCGAGGACGGCCGCGCCGGTCACGCACGTCCCGACCGGGAAGGTGTACGCCCACCACGTCATCGCGAACGGCATCCCGGCGCGCAGCGCCCGCGCGTTCGCGGCGGCGGCGACCGCGAGCCACAGCAGCGCGAAACCCATGACCGGAACGCCGTACAGCACGCTGAAGACCTTCAGTTCGGCGGCGTGCGCGTGCGCGGCGTCGGCGATCTGCCCGACGGCGGTCGTGGACTGCCCGAGCGGGCCGAGGACGAGGAACAGCGTCGGGACGAGCGGCGAGACCGGCGCGCCGAGACACCCCCGCACCAGCCCCGACCACACGCCCGGCAGCACGACGAGCGTGGCGAGCAGGCTCGCGCCGAACAGCGCCAGGCACGCGCACAGCAGCGTGGCGCGCGGCTGGCCGGGCGGCAGGTGCGCGGCGAGCGGCGGCCCGGCCGCCGCCGCGACCATCGGCGCGACGACCGGCAGCAGCCAGGTCGGGTTCGGGGCCGCGTCCCGGTGCGCGTGCCGGGTGATGAGCAGGCACGGGATCGCCGCCGCGACGGCGGCGGCCGTCACCGTCCCGGCGGTCCAGAGCACCGCGTCGGCGGCGACGGCGGCGCGTTCCCCGACGACGCGCGACCCGGCGGCGAGCGTCGCGTTGCCGACCGCGAGCAGCGCCATCGGCGGGCAGCCGTAGAACACGGCCGTCGCCGGGTCCGCGAGGTGCGCGGCGGCGACGTCGCGGTGCCGCCGGAAGTGGCCGGCGCGGGCCGCGAGCAGCGCGGCGAGCAGCAGCGCCGACAGCGCCCACGCGGCCGTCCCGAGCGCCCGCAGGCCGGGCACGCGCGCGGGCACCGCCTCCGCGCCGGTCGCGACGATGGCGGTGCCCATCACCACCGCGTACCAGTTGGGGCCGATGTACCGGGTCGTGCGTGCGCCGTCCATGCCGTCCAGCCTGCGGCGCGGCGGCGGGATCGGCTAGGGGCCGCCGACCTATCAACCCATAGGATGACTTTATGGGCATAGCGCACCGCGTCCCCGACCTCGGGGCGCTCGAACTGCTGCTGGCGGTCGTCCGGCTCGGCAGCGTGGGCCGCGCGGCGGCCGAACTGGGCGTCACCCAGCCCGCCGCCAGCGCCCGCATCCGCACGATGGAGCGCCAGCTCGGCCTCGCGCTGCTGGACCGTTCCCCGCGCGGGTCGCGGCCCACCGAGGCCGGGACGCTCGTCGCGGGCTGGGCCCAGCAGGTCCTCGACGCCGCGACGGCCCTGGACGCGGGCGCGACCGCGCTGCGCGAGCGCCGCGAGGGACGGCTGCGCGTCGTCGCCAGCATGACCGTCGCCGAGTACCTGATGCCCGGCTGGCTCGTCGCGCTGCACGCCGCGCGGCCCGGCACCGCCGTCACGCTGCGCACCGCCAACTCCGCCGCCGTCGCCGAGACCGTCCGGGCCGGCGGCGCGGACCTCGGCTTCGTCGAGGGCACCCGGACGCCCGCCGGGCTCAGCGGCACCGTCGTGGCCGCCGACCGGCTCGTCGTCGCCGTCGCGCCCCGGCACCGCTGGACGCGGCGGCGCGGCGGCGTCACCGGCGACGAGCTGGCCGCCACGCCGCTCATCCTGCGCGAAGAGGGCTCGGGCACCCGCGAGGTCCTGGACCGCGCGCTCGCCGCGCACGGCGGGACCGCGCCGCCGCTGCTCCAGCTCGGCTCCACGACGGCGCTCAAGGCGGCGGCGGTGTCGGGCGCGGGGCCGGTCGTCGTCAGCGAACTCGCCGTCGCCGACGAGCTGGCGGGCGGGCGGCTCGTCGCCGTCCCCGTCGCCGGGCTCGACCTGCGGCGCCCGCTGCGCGCCGTCTGGCCCGCCGGGCAGCGGCCCGCCGGACCGGCCCGCGACCTGCTGGCCCTCGCCCGGCAGGGGCGGCCCCGGCCCCCGCGGGCTTCGCGCGAGCGGGCGGCGGGGATGCTGGAGACATGATCGGAGACAACATCCTGGTCGGCTACGACCCGGGGCCCGGCGGCCGGGAGGCCGTCGACCTGGCGTTCGCGTTCGTCCGGGTGACGGGCGGGCTGGTCACCGTCGCGCACGTCCACGCGCCCGGGCGGCCCGCCGCCGCGGCCGAGGCGGCGAACGTGCTGGCGAACGTCCGCCGGACGCTCGACGACCCCGCCACCGACGTCGTCGCGCAGGAGAGCCGCAGCGTCGGGCGCGGCCTGGCGGCCGCCGCCGGGCGCGCCGGGGCCGACTGCATCCTCATCGGCTCCGCCGAGGGCGGGCCGCGCGGGCGGATCACGGTCGGGTCCACCGCCGACCACCTGCTGCACTCGTCGCCGGAGGCGGTGATCCTCACGCCGTCCGGGCTGCGGCCGACGCCGAAGCTGAGCCGCATCACCGTCATGTACGTCGACCGGCCGCAGTGCGAGGACGCCGTGCTGCGCGGGGCCGTCGCGGCGCAGTCGTTCGGCGTCCCGCTGCGGCTGCTCACCCTCGCGCTGGAGGAGGACCCGCAGGACCGGCTGCGCGACGACCTCGCGCTCGCCGTCCGGATCGCCCTCGACTCGTCCGGGCTCGACCCCGAGGACGTCCGCACCGAGCTCGCGCACGGCGACGACGTGGCCGCCGCGATGGACGCCGCCGAGTGGGTCGAGGACGAGGTGGTGATCGTCGCCAGCGGCGAGAACGCGTCGCCGCACCGCGTCTTCCTCGGCGAGATCGCGCTCAAGGTCGTGCGCGCCGCGACCTGCCCGGTGATCGTCCTCCCCCGGGGCTACACGTGATCTGACCCGGGCGGGTCAGGCCGCTCATAGTCGAAAATGACCCCCTCCCGCCGGGTACTTGCCCAGCGCTCTTTACCTCGGCTACATTCTGCCGAGATCAGACCGTGACATTGATCGTCGCGGACCTTCGGGTCGGGCTCCCGCCCGCACCACGAGAGGCATCCAGGGAGCGTCATGGACCCGATCGGCAAGAAGCTGCTGGCCGTCGCCAAGTCCGAACTCGGCTACACCGAGAAGGGCGACGGGTACACGAAGTTCGGCGAGTGGTACCGCACGAAGGTGGACGGCGACCACGACTCCTACTTCGCGACCGCGCCCTGGTGCGACATGTTCCTCGCCTGGGCCGCCGACCGCGCGGGCGTCGCCGACCAGGCCGGACGGTTCGCCTCCACCGTCGAGCACGCCCACTGGTTCAAGGAGCACGGCGCCTGGGGCACCAAGCCCGAGCCGGGCGCGTTCGTCTTCTACGACTGGTCCGGCAGCAAGGACCTCGACCAGATCGACCACGTCGGCATCGTCGAGCGGGTGGACGGCCACACGATCCACACCATCGAGGGCAACGCCGACGGCTACAAGCTCACGCGCAAGACGCGCAGCCTGGACAGCGTCGTCGGGTTCGGCTACCCGTCCAAGGTCCAGGTGGTGGAGAAGTACGCGCCCAAGCACGCCGCGCCGCCCGCGAAGGTCGCCGACATGACGGCCGCGCCCGCCGCGGCGCTGCCCGCGATGCCGGTCCCCGCGCCGCACGACGCCCCGGACCCCGCGCCGCAGCTCCCCGCGCAGGACGCGGTCCTCGGCGGCATCCTCGCGCTCGTCCTGTGCGGCACCGTCGCGCTGGCCGTGGGCCGCGCCACCGCCGCCAAGGCGCCGACCACGCCGCCCATCCGCGTCCGCAAGCGCGGCCGCCACCACCGCACGGGCGCGCCCGCCGCCGTCCCCGCCGAACTGCCCACCGGGATCAGCGCCGCCGACCTGGACGCGGCCGAGTCCGTCACCACGGTCATGCCCGCCCTGTCCCTCGCCGCGGCCCACGCCGCCGAGGACCGCGAGTTCTGGGGCCGCATCGACCGCTTCAAGGACGACGAGGACCTCGCGTTCTGGGACACCCTGCACGCCGCCGTCGGCGACGCGCCCGCCGAGTACGCAAGCGCCGCCGACTTCCGCTAGAGTTACCCATGTCGCCGCGAGGGACCGCCCCGCAAGGGAAGGCCTGAGCAGCACACGCGGAAGTGGCTCAGGGGTAGAGCATCACCTTGCCAAGGTGAGGGTCGCGGGTTCGAATCCCGTCTTCCGCTCTGAGAGGCCCTTGCACAGCCAGGCGGTCTCGCTCTGGTGGAGTGGCCGAGAGGCGAGGCAACGGCCTGCAAAGCCGTGTACACGGGTTCAAATCCCGTCTCCACCTCGACGCCTGCGTCGAAGTCGGACGCGGGTCTGCACGGGCGATTAGCTCAGTGGGAGAGCGCTACCTTGACACGGTAGAGGTCACTGGTTCAATCCCAGTATCGCCCACCAGTCGGGCTTCGGCACCAGCCGAAGCCCGCTTTCGTTTTTTCGGACGATTCTCACCGGCGGCGCCGTCCCCCGGCCGGGCCGGGGGACGACAAGGTCAGCCGTTGGTCATGGTGAGGGTGCCGAGGGTGCTCGTGCCTACTGACCAGAGGGTGCCGGTCGGGGTTGTGGACGTGTCGGTGAGGGTGGCGTTCCAGGTGCCCAGGGAGTCGGGGACGGGGATTCGGCGCCAGGTTCCCGCGGTGAGGTGGAGGACTGCGGGGGCGGCCTGGGTGTCGGTGGCTCGGCCCGTGGCGTAGGCGCCGCCTGACGGGTCTCGGGTCAGGGACTCGATCTGGGCTACGCCTGTGGGGATCGGCTCGTTCGTCCAGGTCGTGCCGTTCCAGTGGGCCAGGCGGGACGTCGTGGTGCCGGTCGTCCGGTCGTAGTAGGTCCCGGCGGCCCACACGTCGTCGGGGCCGACCGCGACGACGTCGGTGGGCTGCGCCTCGTCCGGCCACGCGGTGATCGGGCGGGCGGTCCACGTGCGGCCGTCCCAGTGCTGCGCGGTGGGGTGCATGACGGTGGTGCCGTTCCACGTCCGCGTCCGGCCGACCGCCCAGACGTCGGACGCGGTGCGGGCGTTAAGGTCCGCCGGGGTGTGGTCGGGCAGGTTCGTCGAGGTCCACGTGCCGCCGGCGAGCCCGTAGACGCGGCCGTCGAACGCGATCCACACGCGGCCGTCTGCGGCGGCGACGGACGCCGTGTAGGAGAGGCCGTCGTCGCCGCCGGGGAGTTGGACGGTCCGCCACGCGGTCCCGTCGAAGTGGACGACCCATCGCTTGCGCGTGCCGCCGGGATCGGCCTGGTACCCGGCGGCCCACACGTCGTTCGCGGACAGGGCGGCGACGCCGAGCAGGCTTCCGTCTGCGGGCCAACCGGGCAGCGGGTAGCCCTGCCAGCCCGAGCCGGTCCAGCGCTGCATCACCGGCTGCGGGTGGTCGAAGACCGTGGAGCCGAGGTGCGCGTACGTGCCGACGACCCACGCGTCGGACGCCGAGACGGCGGCGACGCCGGACAGCGTCCCGCCGGGGACGAACGGCGAGGGGACCGAGCGCCACGTGCCCGCGTCCGCGTGGGCGGTGCCGGTGAGCAGGAGGGACGCGGCCGCGACGACGCCGATCCCCCGTCGAAGAGTCAACATGGAAGCCAGTATTCACTGGCAAGGTCGCTTTTGTCCCCTCCCGGCTCAGCCCGGCGCACGCGTGCTCAGCTCCCGCACGTCCCCCAGCAGGCGCCGGGTGCGGCGGACGAGTTCCTTGCGCGGGTCCCACAGCCCCGGCGGATCGGTCCCCGCCGCGCGGTGCGGCGCTTCGAGGCGGTCCTGCCCGGCGCGCGCCTCGTCCAGCAGGTCGCGGTCGGGAGAACGCCCGCGCGACGACCGCAGCAGGCGCGCCAGGAGCCGGAGCTGCCGCGCGCAGCGCAGCCGGAAGATCCGCCCGAGGTCGGGCGACTCGCGGGGCAGCTCGCGGATCTCCGCGAACGTCGCGCCGATGCCCTCGACCTCGTCCGACACCTGCTCCAGGCAGGCCAGGACGCGCGGCGGCGGCCACGCGCCGCGCCGCTCGCCGCGTCTGCGGTGCGCGTTCAGCCGGGTGCGGGGGTTGGCGCGCATGCTGTCCTCGCCGCGCGCGCACGCCTCGCGGGCCTGGTCGCGGCAGCGCGCGAGGCGCTGCCGCCGCTCGTCCCAGCGCGCCCAGGACCCGTCGCGATCGGCCAGGACGTCCGCGAGCGCGCCGAGCGCCAGCGCCAGCTCGCGGCCGAGGTCGCGGACGGCCCGTTCGGCGGGCCGCAGGTGCAGCGGCGGGAACAGCAGCGCGTTGACGGCGAGGCCCACGGCGAGGCCGGACACGACGTCGAACACGCGCGGCGCGGCGTAGTCCACGACGTCGTGGCGGCCGAACAGCAGCGCGAACAGCGCGAGGAACGGGATCTGCTCGCCCTGCCCGCCGATCCACCGCGCCTCGGCGAGGGTGAGCCCGACCGCGAGGACGAGCACGATCCCGGCGAGGCCCGGTCCGAGCAGTTCGCCGATCGGGACGGCCACCGCCATCGCGACGAGGAACCCCGCCGCGTACCCGGCGCTCTCGCGGACGGACCGCGCGACGGTCGGGTACACGCCGAACAGCGCGGCGAGCGGCGCGTAGTAGGGGTCGGGATGGCGCAGCGCGTACCGCGCGAACGTCCAGGCGAGGGCCGCCGCGAACACCGACTTGGCGATGACGTGGACCCGCTCCCCGACGCGCCGGGAGCGGCCCGGCGCGGCGGGGCGCAGCCGGGCCCGCAGCGGGGCGACGAGCGGGGCGAGGCGGGCGGCCGGGGGAACCGCGCGCGCCATCAGGTCGCCGCGCGGGGGTGGTGGGTCACGCTCGGGGTGCTCCTTTCGGGCGGCCGGGTCAGACGGCGGCCTCCTCGCGTTCGCGGTTCTCGGCGAACAGTTCCTCGAACCACGCGACGGTGCGGCGCAGGCCGCGGTCGCTGGGGACCTCGGGCCGCCAGCCGAGCCGGTCGCGGGCGAGGGCGGTGTCGGGGCGGCGGACGGCCGGGTCGTTCTCGGGCCGCTCCACGAAGGTGATCTCCGAGTCCGACCCGGCGAGGTCGCGGATCGTCCCGGCCAGCGCGAGGACGGTCATCTCGTCGGGGTTGCCGATGTTGATCGGCCCCGGTTCGCCGCGCGCGGCGGCCATCGCGAGGATGCCCGCGACGGTGTCGTCCACGTAGCAGATCGAGCGGGTCTGGGAGCCGTCCCCGGCGACGGTCAGCGGCTCGCCGTTGAGGGCCTGCCGGATGAACGTCGGGATCGCGCGGCCGTCGTGCGGGCGCATGCGCGGCCCGTAGGTGTTGAAGATCCGGACGATGCCGGTGTCCATCCCGTGGGTGTTGCGGTAGGCGGTGGTCAGCGCCTCGCCGTACCGCTTGGCCTCGTCGTAGACGCTGCGCGGCCCGACGGGGTTGACGTTGCCCCAGTAGTCCTCGCGCTGCGGGTGCTGGAGCGGGTCGCCGTAGACCTCGCTGGTGGAGGCCAGGACGAACCGCGCGCCCTTCTCGCGGGCGAGGCCGAGCGCGTGCAGCGTCCCGATCCCGCCGACCTTGAGCGTCTCCAGCGGCAGCTTGAGGTAGTCGACGGGCGACGCGGCCGACGCGAAGTGCAGGACGAGGTCGACGTCGCCTGGGATGTGGACGAACTCGGTCAGGTCGCACTCGACGAGCCGGAACCCGCGCCGCCCGATGAGGTGGGCGACGTTCTCCGGCCCGCCGGTGAGGAAGTTGTCCATGCAGACGACCGAGTACCCGGTGTCGAGCAGCCGTTCGCACAGGTGGGAGCCGAGGAACCCGGCCCCGCCGGTGACGACGGCGCGGCGTGCGGCGCTCATGCGCCCTCCTCCGTCCGGCGGCGCGCGGACCGGACGGCGGCGCGCTCGACGATGCGGGTCGTGGACCGGCCCGCCAGGTACGGCAGCAGGACGGTCTCGCCGCCGAGCCGGTTGACGACGGCGGTCTCGGGCAGGTCGGCGGCCGCGTAGTCGCCGCCCTTCACCCACAGGTCCGGGCGGAGCCGTTCGATCGTCTCCACGGGCGTCTCCTCCTCGAAGATCACGACGGTGTCGACGCTGTCGAGCGCGCTGAGGACGCGGACGCGGTCCTCCTGCGCGACGAGCGGCCGGTCGGCGCCCTTGAGCGAGCGGACCGACGCGTCGGAGTTCAGGCACACGACCAGGCAGTCGCCGAGCGCCCGCGCCTGGCGGAGCAGCTCGACGTGCCCGGCGTGCAGCAGGTCGAAGCAGCCGCCGGTCGCGACGACGGTCCCGCCGCGCTCGCGGACGCGGCGGACGACGTCGAACGCGTCGGCCGCCGCGCCGCGCCGCGCGGCGGCGGCGCCGGTGGCGACGAAGACCGAGGCCCGCTCGACGCCCGCCGCGACGGCGTCGTCGAGCAGCGCGCCGTCGCGCAGCGCGAGCGCGGCGGCGGCGGCGAAGCAGTCGCCCGCGCCGCACGGGTCGGGTGCGCGCCCGGCCGGGACGGCGGCGGGGTCGGGCGGCGGGACGGGCACGAGCCGGGCGACGTCCTCGCCGACCGACAGCAGCGCGCCGCGCTCCCCCATCGTGACCGCGACCCCGGCGGCCTCCCAGGCGGCGACGAGCGCGGCGGCGTCGGCGGCGGCGCGGTCCAGCTCGCCCGCGGGGCGGCCGGCGGACTCGGCGGCGTCGGGCAGCGCGGCGGCGAACGCGCGCGCCTCCCGGTGGTTGGGGACGGCGACGCGCGTGCCCGGCACGGGCGGCGCGCCCGCCGGGTGCGGGTCCCACACGACGGGCGTGGTGCGGGCGAGTTCGCGCAGGCGTTTCCGCAGCGCGGGCAGCGCGGTGGTGCCGCGCCCGTAGTCGGAGACCAGGACGGCCCCGGCGGACGCCAGCACCTCGGCGGCCTCGTCGGGCAGCGGCCCGGGCGCGGCGCGGGCGTCGCCGTGGTCGATGCGGACGACGGGCCGCCCCCCGGCGCGGACGCGGACCTTGCGGACGGTCTCGCCGCGCGCGGGCAGCGGCACGAGCCGGACGAGGCCGGGCAGCGCGGCGCGCAGCCGCGCGGCGTGCCCGTCCCCGGCGACGGGCGCGACGAGCACGACCGCGCCGGGTTCGAGGTCGGCGGCCAGCGTCGCGGCCAGCCCCGCGCCCCCGGCGCGCACGTGCTCGGTGACGCCCTGCACGACGGGGACGGGCGCGTCGGGCGCGAGCCGTTCGGAGGTCCCGTCCAGGTCGATGTCGAGGAACGCGTCCCCGACGACGACGAGCGGCCCGCCGCCGCGCCGCCGGGTCACGACGCCACCACCTTGCCGCGCTCGGCGGCCGCGGCGGCGCTCGCCTCGTCGGCGAGGACGGCGTCGTCCATCGCCTCGCAGACCATGTGGACGGCGGCGAGGTGGACCTCCTGCACGGTGCAGGTGGACGGCGCGTCCACGGTGACGGCCTCGTCGCAGGCGGCGGCGAGCGGGTTCGGCCCGGGCCCGGTGATCGCCCAGGTGCGGACGCCGAGGTCGGCGGCGGCGCGCGCGGCCGCGACGACGTTGCCGCTGGACCCGCTCGTGGACAGGCACACCAGCACGTCGCCGCGCCGCCCGTGCGCGCGGACCTGGCGGGCGAACACCTCGTCCGCGCCGTAGTCGTTGACGATCGCGGTGACGGCGGAGGTGTCGGCGTGCAGCGACACGGCGGCGAACGGGCGGCGCTCGCGGGCGTAGCGGCCGACGAGTTCGGCGGTGAGGTGCTGCGCCTGCGCGGCGCTGCCGCCGTTGCCGCAGGCCAGCAGGCGGCCGCCGGTGTCCAGCAGCGCCGCCAGCTCGCGGCCCCAGCGGGCGAGCGTCGGGGCGTGCGCGTCGAAGGTGCGCAGCGCGGCGGCGAGGTCCTGCAGGTGGTTCTCCATGAGTCAGCCCCCCTGCGCCATCGCGTAGGCGGGCCGCGCGGCGCGGCCCGCGAGGAGTTCGGTGTAGGCGGCCTCGGTCCGCGCCGCGACCCGCGACCAGCAGAACCGCTCGCGGGCGTGCTCGGCGCCGGCACGGCCGAGCGCGGCGCGGCGGGCGGGGTCGGCGAGGACGGCGCGCAGCCGCGCGGCGAGCGCGGCGGGGTCGCGGGGCGGCGCGAGCATGCCGGTCGTGCCGTCCAGGACGGTGTCGAGGTGGCCGCCGACGGCGGACGCGACGACGGGCGTCCCGCACGCCATCGCCTCCAGGGGGACGATCCCGAACGGCTCGTACCAGGGCGCGCTGACGATGACGTCGGCGGCGCGCATCAGGGCGGGCACCTGCTCGTGCGGGACCGCGCCGAGGAACACGACGCGGTCCGCGACGCCGACGCGCTCGGCGAGGGCGGCGAGCCGCCGCGCCTCGGGGTCGCGGTCCAGTCCCCCGGCGGCGGGGCCGCCCGCGACGACGAGTTCCGCGCCGGGCACGCGCGCCAGCGCCTCGACGACGGTCTCGACGCCCTTGCGGGGGACGAGCCGCCCGATGCTGAGGATGTGCGGCCGGGACGGCCGGGCGAGCACGGGCCCGTCCGGCCGGAACCGCCCGGTGTCCACCCCGCAGGGGACGATCCGGACGCGGCCCGGGTCCGCGCCGAACGCGCGCAGGTCCGCGACCTCCGACGACGACGTGGCGATGACCATGTCCGCGTCGCGGGCGACCCGCGGTTCGAGGAACGTCCGCTCGGCCGGGCTGGTGTCGGCCTCGGCCTGGTGGCGGCGCTTGACGATCCCGAGCGCGTGGAACGTCTGGGCGACGGGGACGCCGAGGCCGCGCGCCCCGTCGAGGGCGGCCAGGCCGCTCATCCAGAAGTGCCCGTGGACGACGTCGGGCGGGTCGGCGCGCCAGCGGTCGCGCAGGCGCGCGCCGAACTCGCGCATGTAGGGCAGCAGGTCGTCCTTGGGGACGGCCTCGGGCGGCCCGGCGTCGACGTGCTCGACGACGACTCCCTGGAACGGCGCCGCCTCGGCGGGCAGGTCCGGGTCGTCGCGCCGGGTGAACACGCGGACCCGGTGGCCGCGGGCGGCGAGCGCGCGGGCGAGGGCGGCGACGTGGACGTTCTGCCCGCCCGCGTCCGCCCCGCCGAGCGGCGCCAGCGGGCTGGCGTGTTCGGACACCATATGGATGATCACGCTGTCCTCCGTCTCCACGACGTGCTGCGGTCGTGCGTGCCGCCCCCTAGCCGTACGGAGAGCACTCAAACACCCGTTCCACTACAAGTGACTACGCAGCGCATCGTCCAGTGCGGTGAGCAGTGCGTTCCCGCCGGGCGAGAAGATCCGCGCGGCGGTCTCGCCGGGCTCCGACAGGCACCATCGCCAGAGTTCGGCGAGCCGTTCGTCACCGTCCGTGGCCAGGACGTCCTCGGCGGCGAGCACGGCGGGCCAGCCGAGGGCGCGGGCCTGCGCGGTGACCTTCCCGCCGCCCGCGACGGGGTCGACGGCCAGGACGGGCACGCCGGCGCGCAGGCCGAGGACGAGCCCGTGCAGCCGGGTCGTGACGACGGCGTCGAGCCGCGCGAGCACGGACGTCAGCTCGCGCGCGGCGCCGAACAGCCGCCAGTCCCGCGAGTCCAGCCGGGTCTCCAGCGGCAGCCGGGCGCAGCCGGTGCGCGCCAGCCAGTCCACGACGCGGTCGGCGACGTCCTCGTGCCGCCGCCGCGTCCCGTACTCGCCCTGCCCGAGCGACAGCACGACGCCCGCGACGGGCACGGGCGGCAGGTCGGGGACGGTCGCGAGGTCGGGTCGGGCGGGTCCGAGCCCGTCACGCGCCAGGACGGTGTCGAACCCCGTGACCGCCGGATCGGCGGGATCGAGGACGGACACCCCCACCGCGATCCGGCGGCATCGCGCGTACCGCTCGTGCAGCGCGGCGATGTCGGGCCCGTGCAGCGGCCCGCACGCGAAGACCAGGTGGGTGTAGTCGGCGGGGTCCGCGCCCGCGAGCGTCAGCGCGCCGGGTTTGAAGACGGGGCTCCACGCGGTGTCGCAGGGGATGCCGGACGCGTCGAGGCGGTCGCGGACGGCGTCGCGGGCGAGGACGTCGCCCGCCGTCGCCTCGCCGTCCAGGAAGCTGTACCAGCCGGTGAGCAGCACTCGCATGGACTCCGGTTACCCGCGCGGGCGGCCGGGACGCACGCGGCCGGCCATGTTTCGCCGGACCGCCGCCGGGGAGGTGCGCGCCCACGGATGGCGAGGGAGGAGACGCCAGGTGCGTGTGCTGGGAATCAACGCGATCTTCCACGATCCGGCCGCGGCGCTCGTCGTGGACGGCCGGGTGGTCGCGGCGGCCGAGGAGGAGCGGTTCAGCCGCCGCAAGCACGGCAAGCGGCCCGTCCCGTTCGCGGCGTGGGAGCAGCCCGTCCAGGCGGCCCGGTGGTGCCTCGCCGAGGCGGGGCTGACGCCCGCCGACGTGGACGCCGTCGGGTTCTCCTACGACCCGGAGCTGACGCGGCCCGCCGACGAGATGGGCCTGTTCGACCCGTGGGACCACCTGCGGACGATGTACGCGCGGGAGGCTCCGGGCTTCCTGGCCGAGGCGCTGCCCGGCCTGGACCCGGCGAAGGTGCGGTTCGTCCCGCACCACGTCGCGCACGCGGCGTCGGCGGGACTGGCCGCGCCGTCGCGCGACAGCGCCGTGCTTGTGTGCGACGGGCGCGGGGAGCGCGCGTCGCACCTGTCCGGCCACTACCGGGACGGGAAGCTGGAGGTCCACCACTCGCAGGAGCTGCCGCACTCGCTGGGTCTGACGTACGAGGACCTGACGGAGCATCTGGGCTTCCTGCGCTCGTCCGACGAGTACAAGGTGATGGCGCTGGCGTCCTACGGCAAGCCGCGCCACCTGGATCTGCTCCGCGAGAAGATCGCGGTCACGGGCGACGGGGGCTTCGTGACCGAACCGGTCGACTGGGCGGAACTCGCGCCGCCGCCGGGCGACGCGCCGTGGGGCGACGCGCACGCCGACCTGGCCGCCAGCGTCCAACGGCGGCTGGAGGAGGTGCTGCTGGAGCTCGCCGGGGAGCTGCACGAGCGGACCGGCGAGCGGCTGCTGACGATGGCGGGCGGGACGGCGCTGAACTGCGTCGCGAACTCCGTCATCGCCCGCGAGGGGCCGTTCGAGGAAGTCTGGGTGCAGCCCGCCGCGGGCGACGCGGGGACGGCGCTCGGCGCGGCCCTGCACCTGGCGCGCGGCGCGGACGAGCCCGCCTGGCGGATGTCGGGCGCGGACCTCGGCCGCGGCTTCTCCGACGAGGAGATCGAGCGTGTCCTGCGCACCGCGCGCGTGCCCTACGACCGTCCCGCCGACATCGCCGACGCGACCGCCGAGGTGCTGGCGGACGACGGGATCGTCGCCTGGTTCCAGGGCCGGTCGGAGTTCGGCCCGCGCGCGCTCGGCCACCGGTCGCTGCTCGCGCACCCGGGCCGCCGCGCCAACCTCGACCGGATGAACGACGTGAAGGGCCGGGAGAGCTTCCGGCCGGTCGCGCCGATGGTCCGGCTCGACCGGGCGGGCGAGATCTTCGCGCGCGGCCCGAACCCGAGCCCGTACATGCTGTTCGTCCACGACGTCGCGCCCGCGTGGCAGGACCGCATCCCGGCGGTCGTCCACGTGGACGGCACCGCGCGGGTGCAGACCGTCGATCCGGCGACCGAGCCGCTGGTGGCGCGGATGCTGGACGGCTTCGAGCGCCGCACCGGCCTGCCGGTCGTGGTGAACACGAGCCTGAACACGGCGGGCCGCCCGATGGTCGACGACGTCCGCGACGCGCTGGAGTGCTTCGGGTCCAGCCCGGTGGACCTGCTGGCCATCGGCCCGTTCGCGGTGCGCCGGTGAGCCCGGGCGCCGCCGGCTCGGGGTACTCGGTGGTGATGCCGACGATCGGGCGGCCGTGCCTGCGGACCGCCCTGGAGTCGCTGGCCGCCGCGCTCGGCCCCGAGCCGGAGAAGATCGTCCTGGTGGACGACCGGCCGGGCGGCGGCGGGGGCCTGCCCGTCCCGGACGTCCTGGCCGACCGCGTCGCCGTCGTGCCGACCGGCGGACGCGGCCCGGCGGCGGCCCGCAACGCGGGCTGGCGGCGGACCCGCACGCCGTGGGTGGTGTTCCTGGACGACGACGTCCGCGTCGGCGCGGGCTGGCGCGACGAGCTGATCGCTGATCTGGAGTCCGCCGCGCCCGACGTCGGCGGCGTACAGGGCCGGATCTCGGTCCCGCTGCCGGAGGACCGCCGCCCGACCGACTGGGAGCGCGGCACCGCCGGGCTCGCCACGTCCCGCTGGATCACCGCCGACATGGCGTACCGGCGGGCCGCGCTGGTGGAGACCGGCGGGTTCGACGAGCGGTTCCCGCGCGCGTTCCGCGAGGACGCCGACCTGGCGCTGCGCGTCCTGGCGGACGGCTGGCGGCTGGAGCGCGGCATCCGCCGCACCGAGCACCCGGTGCGCCCGGCGGGGCCGTGGGCGAGCGTCCGCGCGCAGCGCGGGAACGCCGACGACGCGCTGATGCGGCGGCTGCACGGCGCGGACTGGTACGAGCGCGCCGGGGAGGTCCCCGGCCGCCGCAACCGGCATCTCGGGATCGTCGCGGCGGGCGCGGGCGCGCTCGCGCTGGGCCTTGCGGGCCGCCGCCGCGCCGCCGCGCTGCTGGCGGCGGCCGCCGCGGGGGGCGTCGCGGAGTTCGCGGCCGCGCGCGTGAAACCCGGCCCGCGCACCGCGCGGGAGATCGCGACGATGCTGGCGACGAGCGCGGCGATCCCGCCCGCCGCCGTCTGGCACTGGGCGCGGGGGACGGTCGCGGCGCGCGCCGCCCGGCCCTGGCCGCCCGAGCCGCGCGTGCTGCTGTTCGACCGCGACGACACGCTGATCCGCGACGTCCCGTACAACGGCGACCCGTCGCTGGTCGAGCCGATGCCGGGCGCGCGCGCCGCGCTGGACGCGGCCCGCGCGCGGGGCCTGCGGATCGGGGTGGTCAGCAACCAGTCGGGCATCGCGCGGGGGCTGCTGACGGCCGCGCAGGCGCACGCCGTCAACCGCCGCACCGAGGAGCTGCTGGGCCCGATCGACGCGTTCGAGGTGTGCCCGCACGGCCCGGCGGACGGCTGCGGGTGCCGCAAGCCCGAGCCGGGGCTGGTGCTGCGCGCGGCGGGCCGGCTCGGCGCGTCGCCGCACGAGTGCGCGGTGATCGGGGACATCGGCGGCGACGTCGCCGCCGCGCACGCCGCCGGGGCGCGGGCCGTGCTGGTCCCGACCGAGCGGACGCTGCCGGCCGAGCTGTCCGGCGCGCGCCGCGCCGCCGACCTGCGCGAGGCGGTGTCGATGCTGCTCGACGGGACGGGCGGGGAGCTGTGGCGCGAGGGCTGAACGCGCTGGTCGTCCGCCTCGACAACGCGGGCGACGTGCTGCTGGCCGGGCCCGCGGTCCGCGCGGTGGCGGCGCGGGCGGGGCCGGTGACGCTGCTGGTCGGCCCGCAGGGCGCGGCCGCCGCGCGGCTGCTGCCGGGCGTCGCGGACGTGATCGTGTACGACGCGCCGTGGGTCGGGTTCGCGCCGCCCGCGTTCGACGGGACGGCGGCGGCGGACCTCGTCGCGCGGCTGGCCGGACGGGAGTTCACCGACGCGGTCGTGCTGACGTCGTTCCACCAGTCGCCGCTGCCGATCGCGCTGCTGCTGCGGATGGCGGGCGTCACGCGGATCACCGGGATCAGCGACGACTATCCGGGCGCGCTGCTGGACGTGCGGCTGCGCGGCGATCCCGATCTGCCCGAACCGGAACGGGCACTGGCCGTCGCGGCGGCTGCCGGGTTCCCTCGGCCGCCCGGCGACGACGGGCGGCTCGCGGTACGCCGCCCGCTCCCCGACGTGCGCGGACTCGCCGGGGACGGCCCGTACGTCATCGTGCATCCGGGCGCGTCGGTGCGGTCGCGCCGCTGGCCCGCCGAGCGCTGCGCCGAAACGGTCGGCGTCCTGGCCGACCGCGGCCTGCGCCCGGTGGTCACCGGCGGCCCCGACGAGCGGGCGCTGACCACGCTCGTCGCGGGCCGGATCGGCACCGACCTCGGCGGCCGGACGGACTGGCCCGAGCTGGCGGCCGTGTTCGCGGGCGCGTCCGCCGTCGTCACCGGCAACACCGGCCCCGCGCACCTGGCGGCGGCCGTGGGCGCGCCGGTGGTGTCGCTGTTCGCGCCGGTCGTCCCGGCGGAGCGGTGGGCGCCCTACGGGGTGCCGCGCGTGCTGCTGGGCGACCAGGCCGCG
The DNA here is from genome assembly GCF_000381885.1 of Actinomadura atramentaria DSM 43919. Lineage (GTDB taxonomy): Bacteria > Actinomycetota > Actinomycetes > Streptosporangiales > Streptosporangiaceae > Spirillospora > Spirillospora atramentaria. The sequence goes on from NZ_KB907210.1 coordinate 159,706, forward strand.
GCGTGCCGGGGCTCGCGCGCCCGCGACTGCCCCGTCCCCGGCCACCCGTGCCTGATGGGCGTCACCGCCGCCGACGCCGCCGACGCCGTCGAGAAGCTGATCGCGGAGGGAACCTCGTGAACATCCTGATCTGGCATGTCCACGGCTCGTGGACGACCGCGTTCGTGCAGGGGCCGCACACCTACCTCGTGCCCGTCACGCCCGACCGGGGCCCGGACGGGCTCGGCCGCGCGCGGACGTGGGACTGGCCCGGCACGGTCAAGGAGGTCTCCCCCGACGAGCTGCGCGACCTGGACGTGGACCTCGTCATCGCGCAGCGCCCGCACGAACCCGGCCTGGCGCGCCGCTGGACGGGCCGCGACCTGCCGCTGGTCTACCTGGAGCACAACGCGCCGGACGGCGACGTCCCGCTGACCCGGCACCCGCTCGCGGACCGGCCGGACTCGCTCGTCGTCCACGTCACCCATTTCAACGACCTGATGTGGGACTGCGGCGGCACGCCGACGCGCGTCGTGGAGCACGGCGTCGTCGATCCCGGCGCGCTGTGGACGGGCGAGCTGGCGCGCACGGCCGTCGTGACGAACGAGCCGCTGCGGCGCGGCCGGTTCGTGGGCGCCGACCTGCTCCCCTACTTCGCGGAGGCCGGGCCGCTGGACGTGTTCGGGATGGGCGTCGCGGACGTCCCGTCCCGCCTGGGCCTCGGCGACGCCCGCGCGTACGACGACCTGCCGCAGGACCGGATGCACGCCGAACTGGCCCGCCGCCGCGTCTACCTGCACCCGGTCCGCTGGACGTCCCTCGGCCTGTCGCTGCTGGAGGCGATGCACCTGGGGATGCCGGTGGTGGCGTTCGCGACGACGGAGGTCAGCGAGGCGGTCCCGCCGGGCGCGGGCATCGTCTCGACGGACCGCGCCGTCCTCCGCGACGCCGTCGCGCGGCTGCTCGCGGACCCCGCCGAGGCGGCCGAACTGGGCGCGGCGGCGCGCCGCGCGGCGCTCGGCCGCTACTCGCTGGACCGGTTCCTGAAGGACTGGGAGGAGATCCTCCCCGTCGCGGCGGCCCGATGAGCGACCGGCGCGTCCTGCTGCTGCGCGCGCTCGGCCTGGGCGACTTCCTGACGGGCGTGCCCGCCTACCGCGCGGTCAAGGCGGCTTTCCCGGACCGCGAGGTCGTGCTGGCCGCGCCCGCCGCGCTGGCCCCGCTCGCCGCGCGCTGCGACGGGATCGACCGGCTGCTGCCGACCGCCGAACTCGAACCGGTCGCGTGGAGCGGCAAGCCGCCGGAACTCGCGGTGGACCTGCACGGGAACGGCCCGGCGAGCCACGAGATCGTCGCGGCGACCGGCGCGGAACGGCTCGTGATGTTCGGCGACGGCGGCCCGCGCTGGGACGACGACGAGCACGAGGTCGCCCGCTGGTGCCGTCTCCTGGAGTCCGCCGGAATCCCCGCCGACCCGGCCGCGCTGCGACTCCCGATCGAGCCCGCGCCCGGCGGCCCCGCCGTGGTCGTCCATCCGGGCGCGGCGTCGGGCGGCCGCCGCTGGCCGCCGGACCGGTTCGCGGCCGTCGCCCGCGCGCTGCGCGCCGCCGGACGCGTCGAGGTCACCGGCGGCCCGGCCGAACGCGGCCTCGCCGAGCACGTCGCCGCCGAGGCCGGGCTGCCCGAGTCGGCCGTGCGCCGCACCGGCCTGGCGGAACTCGCCGCGCTGATCGCCGCCGCCCGCCTGGTGGTCTGCGGCGACACCGGCGTCGCGCACCTGGCCACCGCGTGCGGGACGCCGTCGGTGACGCTGTTCGGCCCGGTCTCCCCCGCGCTGTGGGGGCCGCCGGACCTGCCCCGGCACACCGTCCTGTGGAAGGGCGGCGACGCGGGCCGCCCCGGCGACGCGCACGCCGCCGAAACCGACCCGCGGCTGCTCGCGATCACCGTCCCGGAGGTCGTGGACGCGGCGTTCGCGCTGCTCCCCGAGCGTCAGCCGACGTAGCGCCGCGCGGGCGAGCGCCGCTGCGAGTCCTCCAGCAGCCGCAGCCCGAACGCGACGCGCGCGGGCACCGGCCGCCGCTCCCGCAGCACCCACGGCAGCCCGCGCACGGCCTCGGCGACCGCCCGGGCGCTCGCGCCGTCGCGCGGGACGCCGCGCAGCACCGTCGCCGTCCGGCGGACCGCGTCGGGCGCGGGCCGCCGCAGCCACGTCGTCCACAGCGTGTTCCGGATGCCCTGCCGCCGCCGCAGCCGCGGGTCGCGGGCGGTGGACGCCGCGTGGTGGACGACGACGTCCTCGGTCCAGCACAGCCACCAGCCCGCCGCCGCCAGGTCGAGGCTCAGCAGTTCCTCCTCCCCGCCGAACCCGAGGCGCGGCGAGAACCCGCCCGCCTCGCGGAACGCCGACACGCGCAGCATCGACGCCCCCGCGAGGATGCCGAGCAGCGCCGGACCGGGCAGCCCGTCCGGCGCGGGCACCGGCGAGTGCCGCAGCTCCGGCGTGATGGGGTCCTCCGCGCCGTCCGGCTCGACGCGGATCAGGCCCGTCACCGACGCGACGCCCGGATGCCGGTCGAGGTGGTCGGCGGCGCGGGCGAGCGCGCCCGGCTCCCACCAGGTGTCGTCGTCGCAGAACGCGACGTACGGGGTGGCGACGCGCTCGACCGCGAGGTTGCGGGCGACCGCGCCGAGGTTGCGGTCGAGCCGGACCAGCGCGACGCCGGGGTGCTCGGCCGCGACGGCGTCGGCCGTCCCGTCCGACGACGCGTTGTCCATCACGATCACGGGCGGCCGCTCGGGCACGTCCGCCATCCGGCGCAGCACGTGCAGCAGCTCGTCGCGCCGGTCGCGGGTGATGATGACGACGGTCATCCGGGGATCGGTCACGGCACGGGCTCCGGGACGTGCCGGTCGATGAGCCCGGCCGCGTGCTCGACGGGGGCGGGCAGCGGCCGGCGGGCCGCGAGCGCGGCGGGCAGCCGCCGCAGCGCGCCGACCAGCGCGCGCCGCGCGGCCCCGTCGGCGGGCGCGCGGACGGCGAGCCGCGCGGTCTCCCGGGCGGCGAGCGCGGCGGGCCGCCGCAGCACCGCGGTCAGCAGCGTGTTGCGCAGTTCGGCGGCGCGGCGCGCGCCGTCGCCGTGGCGGCGCGGCGACGGCTCGTGGACGGCCACGACGTCCGGGACGTGGCAGCGGTCCCAGCCCGCGGCGGCCAGGTCGTAGGCGAGCAGCCGTTCCTCGCCGACGAAGAACAGCACCGAGTTGAACCCGCCGACCTGAAGGAACGCCTCGCGCCGCACGACGGCGGCGCAGGCGAGGAACCCCAGCACGGGCGGCCCCGGCAGCGGCCGGGGACCGGCGGGCAGCGGCGTCTCGGCCATCGCCGCGTTGATCGGGTCGGGCGCGCGGGTCGCGCCCACGAAGGTGCGCCCGGCGATCAGGCCGAGCCGGGGGTTGCGGTCGAAGACGGCGCACGCGCGCGCGAGCGATCCCGGCTCCCACCACGAGTCGTCGTCGCTGAACGCGACGTAGGGGGTGCGGGCGGCGGCGACGCCCAGGTTCCGGGCGGGCGCGCCGAGGTTGCGGCCGAGGCCGAGCACGGTCGTGCCCGGGTCGCCCAGCGCCGCGACGGCCCCGGCGGTGCCGTCCGACGAGCCGTTGTCGACGACGATCACCTCCGGCCGCTCGGGCAGCTCCCGCAGCCTGCGGACGGTCCGCAGCAGTTCGTCCCGCCGGTCGCGCGTGGCGATCACCACGGTGACGGCGGGCGGGGGGACCCGGTGGACCGGGCCCCCCGCGGACGGCGTGCCGGTCACGTGTTCGGCCGGGCCGCGCTGATGTCGGCGAGCGCCGAGTCCTGGTCGCGCTCGATCGCCAGGTCCCCGATGGACACGATGCCGATCGGGCGGCCGTCCTCGACCACGGGCAGGCGCCGCACGGCGCGGTCCCGCATGATCTGGACGGCCACGTTCACCCCGTCGTCGGGCGCGATCGTGTACTCGGCGGAGCTGGCGACGCTGCGCGCCGTCGTGGTGCCCGGGTCGCCGCCCCCGGCCAGGAACCGCGTCACCAGGTCCCGGTCGGTGACGACGCCGAGCAGCCGATCGTCGTCGGTGACCAGGACCGCCCCGATGTCGTCGTCGCGCATCTTCAGCGCGACGTCGGAGACCACGGTGTCCGGGTCGACGCACACGGGCGCGCCGGTCATGACGTCGCGGATCTGCTGTGCCATCGTCGCTCGTCCTTCCTCTCGAGGTCGTCCGTCCGGGCACGCCTACCCCGTGCCGCGGCCGCTATTCGCGCGCCGCCGGGTCGATCCGCGCGCGTCCGCCCGCGTCGTCCGGGACTTGCGCGCGGGCCGCGTCCGGCCCGCGACGGGCCGCCGCACGGATTGCTGGACGGGCTGCTGCACGGGTTGCTGCACGGGCTGCTGCGCCCGGACCTCCCGCCGGACCTCCTCCCCCACGGGCCGCGACCCGCGCGGCGGGCGCGGGGCGCGCGGCCGCCGCTCGTCGGCCGGGCCGGGGTCGTCCTCGCCCTCGGCGGCGGCCCGCAGGACGGCCAGGCTGTCGCGGATCAGCCGGGACACGTGCATCTGCGACAGCCCGACGATCGCGGCGATCTCCCGCTGCGTCTTGTTGCCGTAGAAGCGCAGCAGCAGGATCTGCCGCTCGCGCGCCGCGAGCCGGTTCAGCACGGGCTTGACGGACTCGCGCGAGTCGATGACCTCCGGCTCGGAGTCCAGCGTCGCGATCGTCTCCGCGACGGTCGGGCTGTCGGGGTCGTCGTCCACGCTGCGGTCCAGCGAGCACAGGTGGTACTCGTCGCCCGCCTGGATCGCCTCGATGATCTCCTCCTCGTCGGTGCCGAGGTCGGCCGCGAGGTCCGCGATCGTCGGCGACCGGCCGAGCGACTGGCTCAGCCGGCCGCGTGCCTCGTTCAGCTCCGCCCAGCGCTCCTGGACGCCGCGCGGCGGGCGGACGGCCCAGCCGCGGTCGCGGAAGTGCCGTTTGATCTCGCCGACGACGGTCGGCGTCGCGTAGGCGAAGAACCGCGTGCCCCGGTCGGGCTCGAAGCGGTCCACGGCGGAGATCAGGCCGAGCATCCCCACCTGGAACAGGTCGTCCACGCTCTCGCCGCGCGAGGCGAACCGGCGGGCGATCCGCTGCACGGTCGGGACGCAGGAGACGATGATCTCCTCGCGCGCCCGGTCGCGCCGCGGGTCGCCGTCGGGCAGGCCGCGCAGCTCGGTCAGCCGTTCCTCGATGGTGGGGCCCTGGTCGGGCGTGTCGCCGGTGCGGTCCGGCGCGGCGTCCTGGTCGATCCGGACGTCCGGGTCCACCGGGTCCGCGCTGAGGCGGACGGGACTCGTGAAAGCAGTCATGTGCGCTCGTTCCTCCCTGCGGTAGGAGTGACCCGTGCGGGTCATCGCCGCTGAAGAGGCCGTGAATCACGCGGCGTCCGTCGGGAACGCCGCGCGGTCTCGTGTCGTGGACCCGGCGGATGACGTTCACCCCGGCCGGGCCGCGGCCCGGAGCCCCGGTCGGTCGCCCGGTCCCGCCGCACGGCCGGTGGCCGTGTCGCGCGTCGTCGCGCCGTGCGGGCCGCGCCTCGCGGGCTCCGCGCCCTGCCGACGCGCTGGTCGGCGGGCACGTTCTCAGCATCGGCGGGCGTCCGGCGCGGCGTCAACCCGGATCGGCCATGCCTGCGCCCGGCCTCGGCAAACGATCCTTGTCCTTACTCGTCCGACAATGCGGAATATCACCGTTTCGTCGGGTGAAGTGGCGGTAGATGTGCTTCATGCCACTTCACGAAGCTTCTGAGGCTCCGCGCCGCGTGACCGCCGTCGAGAACGGGCCGCTGCTCGTCGAGGGGCCCGTCGATATCGTCCTGGACGACGGGTCGGTGGCGCGCTCGGACCGGTTCGTCGTCGCGCTGTGCGCGTGCCGCCGCAGCCGCAACCACCCGTTCTGCGACACCAGCCACCGCGGCAAGCCGCGCCGCCGTCAGGCGGCCCCGGCGGGCTCGGCGGGCTCGGCGGACTCGGCGGGCTCGTCCACCGGCCGCAGCAGCGACGAGCGCGACTCCCGCCAGCAGCCCAGCAGGTGATCGTCCAGGCGGCGCTCCAGCAGCGCCGTCGCCCCCGCCCCGAACGCCACGTCCCCCGCCAGCTCCGGCTCGGCGGCCAGCAGCCCGCCGACGACGTCCCGCCGCATCACCTGCTCGTGGACGGCGTCGGCCTCCACGTGCTCGGCGTAGAACCGCTGCCCGCGCTCCCCGATCCCGAGCCGCCGCAGCGCCGCGACCATCCGCGCCGCCCCGGGCGGGCTCGTCACCTCGACGGCCGCGAAGTGCCCGACGAGCGCGCCCCGCAGCGCCCGGTGCAGCGCGAACAGCGACATCGCGTTGGTGATCGCGAGCATCGGCGCGGGCACCGCGTCCAGGTACGCGCCGTAGGACGGGTCGAGCCCCGCCTCCTCCAGCAGGTCCGCGAACAGCCGCGCGTGCATCCGCTCCGGCCGCCCGCCGCCGTACTCGTCGAACTGGACGGCCATGAACGCCGCCTTCGGCCCGCCCGACAGCCGGGGGATCGCGAACGTGTGCGGGTCGGCCTCCTTGAGCTGGTACATCGACCGGTGGACGAGGTATTCGCGGAGCTGCCCGAGCGATCCCTCGTCGGCGAGGTGGTGCGACGCCCCCCGCTCGTCGGCGTACTCGACCTGGAGCGCGTCCAGCGCGTCCGGGACGTCGGCGGCGGGCGTCAGCGCGCGCAGCTCGGCGAGGAACCGGTCCTCCAGCCGCGCACGCAGCGCGAGCAGCCCCGGGTTCCACTCCCACGCGGCGTCCACGTCCCGGAATCCCCGGTAGTGCAGTTCGTAGCAGAGGTGGAGCGCGAGCTGGACGTCGTCCTCCAGCGCGCCGCCGCCCGCCGCGGCCCGACCGGCGGCGTCGAGCGCGCGGTCCGACCCGGCGGGCTCGCGCAGCGCGCGGACGAGGGCGTCGGTCAGCGGGCCGCGCGGCGCGGGCAGGTCGGCGGTCTCCACGGCCATCTCGGCCCTCCCAGATCAGGGTCGGTGCAAGGGTTCCCGACTCCTACCCCGAGGACGGCGGTCATGCGGCCGGACGGTGTGATCACTGGGACGAGGGTGCCGCGAGGGACAGGCGGGGCTCACCGCCGGGAGGTACTTCCCGCACTCCCAACCTACCTTCTACCTGCACCTATTCCTTTTCCGTGACCAAGTCGCTACGTTCTGCGGTGAGACGTGGCAGACCGCCGCGCTCAAGTCGGGAGGATCCATGAAGTTGCGCTCGACTCTCGCCGTCGCCGCCCTGGCCATCGCCACCGCCGTCGGTGTCGCCGCCCCGGCCTCCGCCGCCGAGCGGCCCTGGCCGCCGCGCCACCACCACGGGCACCACCACCACGGCCACCACCACGGCCACCACGGTCACCACCACCACTGGCACCACCACCGCTGACCGGGCGGCGGCGGCCGGTGCCCCGAGCCCGGCCGCCGCGTCCCGTCCGCGACGCGCCGTGGCCCGTCCCCGCACTGCGGGAACGGGCCACGGCCCTGTCCGGACGGCTAGTCCAGCGGCTCGGTCCGCGAGTTCACGACCGCGACCGGGCACCGCGCGTGGTGCAGCACCCCGTGGCTGACCGACCCCAGCAGCAGCGACCGCAGCCGCCCGAGCCCCCGCGCCCCGACGACGACCAGGTCGGCCTCGCCGGACGCCTCCGAGAGCAGCCGCACGGGATGGTCGCGCACGAGCACGTCGGAGGTCTCGACGCCGGGATGCCGGTCCTGGATCTCGCGCCGGACGTCCGCGAGCTGCGCCCGCAGCGATTCCTCCATCCCGTCCACGTCCACGAACCGCCCGGTCTGCACGAGCGTCGGCGGCATGTTGGACGCGTAGACGACCCGCAGCCGCACGCCGCGCAGTTCGGCGGCGGTGTAGGCGTACTCCAGCACGTCCGCGCTGCGCTCGGACAGGTCGACGCCCGCCAGCACCTCGCCGCGCACCCGGTCGGGCGGCGCGGCGACGGCCGCGTCGGAGTCCCCGTCGCCGCGCACGACGACGACCGGCCCGGCCGCCCGCCCCGCGACGCGCAGCGCGACGGAGCCGAGCAGCATCCCGGTGAACCCGCCGAGCCCCCGGCTGCCGATGACGGTCTGGCTGGCCCGCGCGGACTCGGCCAGCAGCGCCCGCACCGGGTCGGCGGTGACGGCCGCCGTGGTGACGCGCAGGTCCGGGTGCCGTTCGATCGCCAGGTCCCGCGCGCTGTGGACGATCTTGTAGCCGCCGTCCCCGAGCGTCCGGCCCTCCTCGGCGGTGGGCGGGACGGCCCGCACGCCGAACGGCCATTCCTCGTCGGCGAACAGGACGTGCAGCGGCAGTTCCCGCAGCGCCGCCTCGTCGGCGGCCCACAGGACCGCCCGGTCCGCGCCCGGCGAGCCGTCGGTGCCGACGACGATGGGGCGCGCCTCGTCCGAAGCCATGTGGTCCTCCTCGGCGTGGGGTCACATCGTGTTGACGATGAGCCCGATGTGGGTGAAGAAGTTGAGCGCCCCGAAGATCAGGAACAGCAGTCCCCCGATCCCCCAGCAGACGCCGATGACCGCGACGAGCGGCCGGATCGGCCGGTACAGCGCGAACGGGAACAGCACCGCGCCGATCCCGACGAGCGCGTAGAGGGCGGAGATGAACGTCGCCTCGACCATCGGGTGGTCGGAGAGCAGGCCGGAGATCGGCTCCTGCGGCGGCGCGGCGAAGAGCTGGTACCACATCCCGGCCCCGGCGATGCCCCAGCAGGCGAGGCCCATCCCGAGCACGAAGATCGACACCGGTCCGGCGAGCGCGGCGACGCGGGCCGGCCGGTCCGGCGCGGCGGCGAGTTCCTTGCCTCTGCGCCACAGGTAGAGCGCCGCGCCGAGCAGCATGACCCCGAACGCCAGCGACGGCTCCCCGAAGATCACGTTGTCGAACGGGAACCCGCCGGCCGCGAGCGGCCAGGTCAGGGTCATGTGCAGGCCGGTGAGCGTCAGGATCAGCCCGACGACGCCGAACCCGAGCGCCCACCCCTCGGTGTGCAGCTCGCGTTCGGGCGTGCGCAGCCGCGCGCCGCAGCCGACGACCATGAGCAGCCCGGCCCCGGCGGCGACGGCCATGACGGTGTTGTACGTGGGCATGTGCGCCCAGTCGATGCGCAGCGGAGCGGCCGCGGCCTCGACGTCCATCGGAGCACCTCCTTGGGGAACGGCTCCTTCCGGGAGTCGGTTACCCGGTGCGGCCGGGCGCGTACGGTCCGCGCGGCGGGCTTGCCGGAAGATTGACCGGTTTCTGAACTTCCGTCCGGCTCATGGTCGTATCAGGGGCTACTTGCGGATTGCCGTTCGGCGGCTAGCATGGATGGCGTTGACGTCAACGTCAATGCCCAGCTTGGAGGCGGTATGAGCGGCATTCTGGTGGCCAATCGCGGCGAGATCGCCATTCGCGTGGCGCGGGCCGCGGCGGAACTCGGCCTCCGGACGGTCGCCGTCCACCCCCGCGACGACGCCGAGTCCCTGCACGTCCGCCGCGCGGTGCAGCTCGGCGGCGAGGCGCGGGAGCTGCCCGGCGAGGGCATCGCCGCCTATCTCGACGGCGCGCGGATCGTCGCCGCCGCGCTGGAGACCGGCTGCGACGCCGTCCACCCCGGCTACGGCTTCCTCAGCGAGAACGCCGCGTTCGCGCGGGCCTGCGCCGACGCCGGGCTGCGCTTCATCGGCCCCTCCCCCGACGTGCTGGAGCTGTTCGGCGACAAGGCCCGCGCCCGCGAGCTGGCGACGCGCCTCGGCGTCCCGGTCATGCCGGGCACGCTCGGCCCGACGACGCTGGAGCAGGCGCGCGCGTTCGCCGCCGAGCACGGCCCCGTCATGCTCAAGTCCCTCGCGGGCGGCGGCGGGCGCGGCATGCGCGCCGTCCCCGACCCGGCCGGGCTGGCCGAGGCGTACGAGCGCTGCGCGTCCGAGGCGCGGCAGGCGTTCGGCGACGGCGCGCTGTACGTCGAGCGGCTGGCCCCGGCCGCGCGGCACGTCGAGATCCAGGTCGTCGGCGACGGCACGGGCGCGGTCACGCACCTGTGGGAGCGGGACTGCAGCGTCCAGCGCCGCCACCAGAAGCTCGTGGAGATCGCACCGAGCCCGTGGCTGGCCGCGTCCGTCCGCGACCGGCTGCTGGACGCCGCGCTGACGCTGGCCCGCGCGACGTCCTACGCGGGCCTGGGGACGTTCGAGTTCCTGGTGTCCGGCGACGAGTTCTGGTTCATCGAGGCCAACCCGCGCCTCCAGGTCGAGCACACCGTCACCGAAGAGGTCACGGGCGTCGACCTCGTGCAGGCGCAGATCCGCGTCGCGTCCGGCGCGACGCTGGCGGACGTCGGCCTGGCCGCGCCGCCGCCCGTCGAGGGCTTCGCGATTCAGGCCCGCGTGAATCTGGAGTCGATGGACGCGACCGGCGCGACGCGGCCGAGCGCGGGCGCGCTCACCGCGTACGCGCCGCCGTCCGGGCCGGGCGTACGCGTGGACGCCTACGGCTACGCCGGGTACACCGTCAGCCCGCGCTACGACTCGCTGCTGGCGAAGGTCGTCGTGCGCGCCGCCACGTTCGACGCCGCCGCGCGCCGCGCGTACGCCGCGCTGGGCGAGTTCCAGATCGGCGGCCCGGCGACGAACATCCCGCTGCTGCGGAGCGTCCTGCGCCATCCGGATTTCCTGGCCGGACGCGCGGACACGACGTTCGTCGCCGCGCACCTGGCCGAGCTGCTGGCGGACGAGCACCGCGCCCTCGACGTCGCGACCGTCCCGGAGCAGCCGACCCGCGAAACCCCGCAGGCCCCGCCCGGAACCGACACGGTCACGGCCCCCATGCAGGGCGTCGTCGTCTTCGCGGCCGAGCCCGGCGACCGGGTCGCGGCGGGCGGCCGCCTCCTGGTCCTGGAGGCGATGAAGATGGAGCACGTCGTCCGCGCGGACCGCGCCGGGATCGTCCGCGCCGTCCTGCCCGCGCGCGGCGACCTCGTGGACGAGGGCGCGCCGCTGGCCTTCCTCGAACCCGCCGACGGCCCCGCCGCCGCCGAGGAGAGCGCGGACGGCGGCGACTGGTCCGCCGAGGTCGCCGAGATCGAGCACCGCCGCGAGCTGGCGAACCGCATGGGCGGCCCGGCGAAGGTCGAGCGCCAGCACCGGACGGGCCGCCTCACCGTCCGCGAACGCATCGACGCCCTCGCCGACCCCGGCAGTTTCGCCGAGATCGGCGCGCTCACCGGCTTCGCCGAGTACGAGGGCGGCGACGGCCCCCTCACCGGCCTGCTGCCCGCCAACTTCGTCGCCGGGACCGCGCGGATCGACGGCCGCAAGGTCGTCCTCGGCGCGGACGACTTCACCGTCCGCGGCGGCTCCGGCGACGCCGCGATCCACCAGAAGCAGATCTACTCCGAGCAGTACGCCCGGGAGATGCGGCTGCCGCTCGTCCGGCTGCTGGACGGCGCGAGCGGCGGCGGCAGCGTGAAGATGGCCCAGGACGCCGGGTTCACGTACGTCCCGGTGAATCCGGCCTGGGACGCCGTGGTCGACAACCTGTCGCTGGTCCCGGTCGTCGCCGCGTGCCTCGGCCCGACCGTGGGCCTCGGCGCGGCGCGGCTCGTCATGTCGCACCTGGCCGTGCTGGTCGAGGGGATCGGGCAGCTCTTCACCGCCGGTCCCCCGGTCGTGAAGGGCGGCACCGGCGAGGACCTGACGAAGGAGGAGCTGGGCGGCGCGGACGTCCACCGGGCCAACGGCACGGTCGAGCGGTTCGTGCGGACGGAGCGGGAGGCGTTCGACGTCGTCCGCGCGTTCCTGTCGTACCTGCCGGGCAGCGTCTTCGAGCTTCCGCCCGTCGGGGAATCCGCGGACCCGGTGGACCGCCGCGCGGACGAGCTGATCCGCGCGATCCCCCGCAACCCGCGCGAGCCCTACCGGATCGACCCGATCCTGGAAGCCGTCTTCGACGAGGGCTCGGTGTTCCGCTACGCCGAGTACGGCGGCGCGACCGTCACCGCCCTCGCCCGCCTGGACGGCCACCCGGTCGGCGTCATCGCCGCCGACCCGTTCCGGGGCGCGACGATGTCCGTCGAGGGCGCGACCGCGATCACGCGGCTGGTGGACCTCTGCGAGACGTTCCATCTCCCGGTCGTCAGTCTCACCGACCAGGCCGGGATGACGATCGGCGGCGCGGCCGAGCGGCGCGGCACGATCCGCTACGGCGCGCGCGCCATCGCCGCCGTCTACCAGGCCCGCGTCCCGCAGGCCGAGCTGGTCCTGCGCCGCGTGTACGGCGTCGGCGGCGCGGGCATCGTCAACCGGCACCGGCCGGGACGGTCCTGGGCGTGGCCGTCCGGCGACTGGGGTTCGCTGCCGGTGCAGGGCGGCGTCGAGGCGGCGTTCCGGGCTCAGCTCGCGGGGGCCGCCGACCCGGACGCGGAGATCGAGCGCATCCGGCGGCGGCTCGCGGCCGTCGCGTCCCCGTTCCGGACCGCCGAGCGGTTCGGCGTGCAGGACCTCATCGACCCGCGCGAGAGCAGGCCGCTGCTGTGCGACTGGGTCCGGGACGCCTACCGGACCCTGCCCGAGCTGACCGGACGGCCGTCGTTCGGCCTCCGCCCCTGAGAGGAGACACCCCATGAGCGACCCGGATCTGGCCGCCTGGCTGCGGGCGGACGAGGAGATCGTCACCGCCCGGCTCGACGCGCTCGCGCGCACCGCGCCCGACCGCCCGTTCTTCCACTACGGCGAGGACGGCGTGACGCTCACCTACGGCGACTTCGGCCGCCGCACCGACGCCATCGCGGGCAACCTCGCCGCGCTCGGCGTCGCCAAGGGCGGCCGGGTCAGCGTGTTCTGCGTGAACCCGCTGGTCAGCGCGCTGGTGATGTTCGGGGCGTGGAAGGCCGGGGCGGTGTACTGCCCGGTCAACTTCGCCTACTCGGGGCGGCTGCTGACGTACCAGCTCGACGACACCGCGCCCGCGCTCGTCGTCACCGAGCCGGGGCTGCTGCCCGCGCTGAACGCCGTCGCCGGCGACCTCGCGGACCCGCCGGGCGTGGTCGTCTACGACCCGCCCGCGACCGCGCACGACCACGTGGCCTCGCGCGCGGACGTCGATGCGGCGTTCCGCGAGATCCCGTGGGCGGCGCTGACGGCCGACGCGCCGCGCCCCGACGTCACGGTCGCGTTCGACGATCCCGCCAACGTGATCTACACGTCCGGGACGACGGGTCCCGCCAAGGGCGTCGTGCAGCCGTACCGGTGGCTCGCGCAGTACTCGTTCAACCTGCGGATGCCGGTCGGGCCGGACGACGTGATCTACAACGACCTGCCCATGTACCACGTCGGCGGGGCCATCGCCAACGTCGCGCGGGCCGTGTGGGCGGGCTGCGAGGTCGCGGTATGGAACCGGTTCAGCCCGACGGATTTCTGGCGGCGCGTCGCGTCCCGCAACGTCACGACCGCGATCCTGCTGGACGTCATGATCCCGTGGCTGATGCAGGCCCCCGCGTCCCCCGACGACCGGCGCAACACGCTCAACAAGGTCCACATGCAGCCGCTGCCGCTTCAGCACCACGAGGTCGCGCGGCGGTTCGGGATCGACTTCGTGACGGCCGGGTTCGGGCAGACCGAGTCCGGCGCACCGCTCGCCGTGGTGCTGGAGGAGACCGCGCCGGGCGAGGGGACGCCCACCGAGCTGTACCGGGGCCGGTCGCACGCGGAGATCCGCGAACTCAGCGCCCGCTTCGGCGTGCCGGTGTTGGATGGCGCGGACGTCACCCGCAAGGGCCTCATGGGCGCGCCGACCGCGTTCGTGGAGGCCGCCGTCCTCAACGACCGCGACGAGGAATGCGACGTCGAGGAACCCGGCCACCTCGCCCTGCGCCCGAAACTCCCCGCGCTTTTCCTGGACGAGTACCTGGGCAAGCCCGAGGCGACCGTGCGCGCGTTCCGCAATCTGTGGTTCCACACCGGCGACGCGGCCGTGCGCGGCGCGGACGGGATGTTCTATTTCGTGGACCGCCTCGGGGACCGGATGCGCGTACGCGGCGAGAACCTGTCGTCGTTCCAGGTCGAGGATCTGCTGAACCAGCATCCGGGAATCCGGTTCTGCGCGGTGTTCGCCGTGCGCGGCGCGGAGGGCGACGAGGACGACGTCGTCGCCTACGTCGTCCCGGCCGAGTCCCTGACGGAGGACGAAGTGCGCGCGTTCGCCGCCGAGACGATGCCGAAGTACATGCGTCCGAAGCACATCCGCATCGTGGACGACATTCCGCGCACGCCGACGAACAAGGTGGAGAAGTACAAGCTCCGCGCGGAGATCCTGACCGAACTCGACGCGGCTAATCTGGACCGATGACGCAGCCGAAGGCCCCGTGGGCGGCCCGCACCGCGCGCGCGGGCCGCGACCACGAGACGCGCACGCTGCTGCTGGAATGCGCCGAGCGCGTCTTCGCGCGCCTCGGCTACGCGCGCGCGACGATCGCCGACATCACCGCCGAGGCGAAGGTCGCCCGCGCGACGTTCTACGTCTACTTCGCCTCGAAGGAAAACGTTTTCCGGGCCGTGGCCGCCCGCGTCCGCGACGCGTTCCTGGCCGCCCACGACTTCCCGGGCGTCGAGGACCCGTACACCCTCGCCCGCGATTCCATAGCGGCGTTCTTGACGGCCCACGCCCGGCACCACCAGCTCATGACGGTCATCGAACACCAGGCGTTGGCGGACCCGGAGATCGCCCAGACCTGGACCGAAATCCGCGAACGCCCCCTACGCCGCACGACGCGCTACGTGGAACGCCTCACCGCCCAGGGAAAAGCCGACCCGGCCGCCCCGCCCCGCTCCATAGCGGAGGCGGCCTACGGCATGATCGTCCAGTTCGCCCGCATCATCGACGCCGACCCCACGGCATTCGACGCGGCCGTCAATGACGTCACGGCGATGTACCTGCGCCTCCTGTCCCCCCGCAACACCACCTGACCCACCCCGCCACGCTTGACGTGGGTCTTCGGGACCTCGCGTCGCCTCAGCCGTCCCAGCCGAACTCGTCGTAGCGCCCGGTGAGCGCCATCGCCCGCCCGACGAAGTCCAGGACGTCGCCGGGCAGGTTCTTCGGGTCGGCCCAGACGAGTTCCGTGCATTTGTGCGGTTCCCGGATCGTCGGCTCCCCCGACCAGCGGTCGGCGGCGAAGAAGAAGTCGACCCGCGGCTCCTGGCTCTGCCGGAACATGACGCCGTCGGCCTTCAGCGCGTCGGCCGCGATCCGCACGCCGATCTCCTCGGCGGCCTCCCGGACGACGCACTGCGTCGGCGTCTCGCCCCGGTCGACGTGCCCGGCCGGAAACGCCAGCAGCCCGTCGCCGTACCCGCTCCCCGCACGCCGCATGAGCAGGACGCGTCCTCGCTCGTCGGTGAGCAGGACGTGCGCGGCGACGGGGTAGCCGGTCGTGCGCGGTGTCCAGCATGTAGGCGGGCGTGCGGGTCACGATGTCGGTTCCTTCCGCTGGCGGCTCACCGGGAGCGCCGCGCGCGGTCAGTGCCCGTTCAGGGAGCCGTGTTTGATGTGGGTCAGGAGGCGGGCGAGCTGGGTGCGGCGGAGGGTGAGGTGGCCGAGGGCGGGGTCCTTGGAGTCGCGGACGCCCACGGCGCCGGACAGGTCGCCCAGCTCCACGCAGTTACCGCCTGAGCTGTTGCTGTGGGAAGCCTTGCGCCACTGGATCATCGCGCCGTCTCCTTGCTCGCTCGCCGGGGTCGGGTCAAGCCGCCTAACGAAGTGCCCGGGGGGTTTGGCGGGCAAACGGAACGGGACCGGTGGAACGTTCACCGGTCCCGTGGGGCGGAGACTGCAACGACCAGCCGCTAGGCCCGGGGGCCGTCCAGCTCGCCGCGCTTGACGTGGGTCAGGAGCGCTCCAAGCTGCTCGCGGTGCAGAGTGACGTGGCCAAGGGCGGGGTTCTTGGAGTCACGCACACCCACAGCGGATGCGAGCGCGGCAAGCTCTACGCAGGCACCACCAGACGTGTTGCTGCGAGAAGCCTTGCGCCACTGAATCATTTGAAACTCTCCATCGCTCGGCGGATTAGGGTCCGGGACACGTCGACTGGTGCGGCGATGTCGGACAGCCGGTCGTAGCGTACTGCGAACGACTGAGCCCCTGTCGGGCTGAGGACCAGTCGGCCACGCTCAGCGGCGTCCTCGAAGGCGATGTCCTTGTCCTCGACCGTGAGCAGATGGAATGGGCCGTCCAGCCCGACGTGCCCGCGCTTGCCCCGCTCGATGACCCGGATGCTGATGTCCGGCCTCTCGGAAAGCTCCAGAAGATGGGCGAGCTGCCCGCGCATGACCTCGTCCGAACCCAACGGTTCTTCCAGGATGAACCAGTTGAGGATGGCCGAGAAGCGGGCCGGGTTCGGCTTGTCGAACACGGCGGTCTGCCGCTTGAGCCGAGTCTCGACGGCTTTCTCAACGCCCGTCATGAGCCCGATGGACAGGGCCGCGCGCGCGTAGTCGGGCGTTTGGAGCAGTCCGGGGACGAGCGCAAGTTCCCAGACTCGGAACCGCGAGGCGAGGCGTTCGTACGCGGCGAGGCCCTCGAACCACTGATTGTCGTCGCCCTCTTGGGCGAAACGAACGAGACGGACAAACCGCCCATCTGTGTCCCAATGCTCGTCGAGCTTCTCGGCGATCTCTTCCGAGAGGTGCAAGCCTCCGCTTTGAATCCGGGAAACAGTGGAACGGTCGACCTGGATCGAGGCGGCGAGATGCATGCCCTTTTCGCCGTGCTGCTCCCGGTATCTGACCACCTCAGTCGCGATGAAGTGCCAGAAGTTACGGTCCGGGTCGAGGGGAGCACTCATGGTCACTCTCCGTGTCGATGTTTCGATCTTCGGGGGGAACGTAGCGACCGTAGCCCGCCGCCATTCACAGTGGAACCCCTCGCACGAAGAAAACTCGCTGGAGCGTGGAGAATGGGCAATCACGAGCGAAAGATCAACAACAACCCGGTACGTCCGAGTTCGGAGCCATTTAAGGGCTTCTATCGGGCCACCCCGAAGACGAGTCCGGAAGAACTCAATCCCGCACTCCTGCACCGGGAGCGCTTCGCCTTCCTATCCCGGCTGCACGAAGCGCTGGGAAGCTTCCCCAACATCACGAGCGGCATCACGCACGTCAACACCTACCCGGTGCTCCACGTCTTCCGTGTCGGCACGATCGCCCATTCCCGCCGCGTCGTCGTGATCTACCGCGACGGCGACTGGTGGTTCTCCTGGAACGACGGCGGCGTCCCCGCCGCCCACACCGCCGAGGCCGCCCACCAGATCGCCACCACGGTCCTCGCCCAGGGCGACATCGACCCCACCCCCTGAAACCACCCGCACCACAACGGCTACTGCGGCCACCGCGCGAGCGGGCTGACCCCACTCGGTCTGGAACCGCGCCCGTGGCTGGCGTGGGCAGCGGTCCCCGCGTGCGGGATGCGGCGGGTACTGCGGTGCGTGTTGCGGTCGCACGCGACCACAACCACCCACGCCCACCCGACGACCGCACCAACCACGCCCAGCGCACCCGACCACCACGACCGCACCACGACCACCCGACGCCCACCACACAACCGCCCGCCGACCACCCGACGCCCACCCGACGTCCACCTCGACCACCGCACGACCACCGCGACGCCCGCACCACAACACGTACTGCGATGCGGTTGCGGTCGCACCCGACCACACGACTGCAACCCGACCGCCACGACCACCCGCCACACGACCGCCCGCCCGCCGACCACCCTCTAATCGCCTGCTGATCGCCCCACGACCGCACGCCTACCGCCGACGTCCGCTCCGACCACCGCCCGACCGCCCGCGCCCGCACGTCGATCGCCGGGCGCCCGCCACCCGACCCACCGGCAGGAGGACCCCGTGCCCCACGGCCCCTACACCATCAAGATCAGCCGAACCGTCGTCCACATCGCGGGCCTCGGCCCCGGCACCGCCGCCCAGCGCGAACTCTCCAACTGCCGCGGCCTCGCCCGCGTCTACGACCGCTGCGAGACCGCGGGCGTCTTCACCGACCTCCCCACCGCCCGCACCGCCGCCGCCCGCGTCGCCAAGGGCAAGCACCTCAAGGTCTGCACCATCTGCGGCACCACTGCCGATTCCCACCCCGCCAACACCCTCGCGTCCCCGCCCACACCCCGCACCGCACGCTCGACCACCCTTGCACCGCGCACCGCGCCCCCCACGGCGCCGCGCACCGCACCCGCACCGCGCATGCCGTCCCCCACCACGCCGCGCGGCCTCTCCCCCGCACCACGCGCCACGTCACCCACTCCACCCCGCGCCACGTCACCCGCCGCAACCCGCACCGCAGCGTCCACCGCACCCGGCGCCACACCGCCCACCACCCCGACCCCCGCGATCCGCACCGCAGTACCCACCGCGCCCAGCGCCACGCCGCCCACCGCGCCACGCACCGCGCACCCCGCCGCGCCCCCCACCGCAGTGCCCGACCCGGCCCGCGCCGCGACCGGCACCGCCCGCCCCTGACCACCGTCCCCTTCGGGCGGCACCGGCCGCGCGCCGACCGGCGCAGCCGATCCCGGCGACCCCACCGGCCCGCCGCCCGAAGGCCGCGCGGACCGGCTCCCCCAGCGGCCCGCGCGCACCACGGCCCCCGGACACGCGGAGGGGAGTGCCCGGGGGCCGTCCGCGCACCGGGTGCGGGTCGTCCGCGACGACCCGCACCCGGTTCCCGTCCGCCGAACTCAGCGCCGGACGGCGGGGGCGCGGTCCGCGACGCGGACGCTCAACTGCGCCGTCGAGGCGACGACCGTCCCCACCGGAGTCCCAGCGCGCGCCGCATCGATGACGACACTGCGCTGTCCGAGATACGCGTACGTCTCCGCGTCGAAGATGTACTCGTCCCGCTGTCCGAGCCCCGGATCGTCCAGGGACACCGCGACGCCCGTCCGACCCGCCGCGTCCACGGCCCGCCCCACGGTCCGCACTCCGGGAACGGCCGCCGCCGCCCGGAACAGCGCCCGGCGCTGCGCGACCGGCATGTACGCCTCGGTGAGCATCCCGCCGATGTTCTGCCACGCCTGCGCGTCGGCGGCGGGCCCCGTCCCGAGATGCGCGTACAGGTGCTCGTACATCTTCGCCGGGTCGGTCGGCAGACGGCTCAGATGCGCGTAGTCGTTGCGCAGCCATTCCGCGGTCCGGTCGAAATCGGCGGCCTTCGACGGGCCGCTGTGCCCGACCTCCCGGTAAGCCTCCGGCGGGATCTTCTCCCCGGGATAGGGCTTGGGCGGCAGCACGTCCGATTCCAGGACGGCGTGCGTCGAATCCCCTTCGACGGGCATCCAGATCGTGCGCCGCTCGGACGACAGATAGCGCCCGTGACCCTTTTCCGTGTTGCTCTCGACCGGGTTCATGGTCATCGACCGGTAGACGAGGAACTGGCCCGGCCTCGGGTGCAGCTCCGGCGTCCGGCCCGCCGCGTCCGCCGCGCGCTGCAGCAGCTCGACGTGCGCGACCGGCATCGTGTGGACGACCGCCGGACGCTCCGGCCCGGTGTCCACCGCGAGCAGGCCCGCCGCGACGGCTGCCGCCGCGAGCCCGGCCGTCGCGGCGGCGGCGAGCCGGAACCGGCCCGTCCGCCGCGTCCGGCCGGGCGACGGGTCGAGCATCGCGGCCCGCAACCGCTGCTCCTCGCGGCGCAACTCCGTCATCTCGGGCCGCGGAACCTCGGCGCGGAACCGCTCGAGCCGGGTCATCTCATTCATGGACGGGCTCCTCACTGACAGCGGACCTGACGTCCGTCCCGCCGAGTTCGCGGCGCAACTGCGCGCGCGCCCGGTTGATCCGCGACCGCACCGTTCCGACGCGGACGCCCAGCGCGTCCGCCACCTCCGGATAACTCAGCCCCTCCCACGCGAACAGCAGCAGCGCGTCGCGCCGCCCCTTCGGCATCGCCGCCAGCGCCGCCGCCAGCCGCGGGCCGGACGCCTCGGCGGTGACCCGGTCGTCGCTGCGGTCGGCGAACGCGGCCGTCACCGGGTCGACGCCCGTCCGGCGCAGGGCGCGCAGGTGCCGCACCTCGGTCCGGACGTGCCGCCCCATGAGATTGGTGGCGATGCCGTACAACCACGGCCGCGCGCTCGGTCGCGACGCGTCGTACTTCTCGCGCTGGCGGAACGCCGTCAGGAACGTCTCGGCGACGACGTCCTCGGCGGCGTCCGCACCGAGCCTCCTGGTGACATAGCGCTTGATGTCGGGCGCGTGCCTGCGGAAGACCTCCGCGAACGCCTCGGGGTCCTGCCGGGATCTTCGGATGAAAGAAGCGTCGTCGGGCTCGGCCCGGCTCGGCTCGCTCATGTGGGGGCCTTTCGGCTCTGGATCGGGACGCCCGTTGTTGCCCGCCCGACGCCGATCGGTTCCCAGGCTGCCGCAGACCGGTCGTGCTCGTGACTCAGTACTCGTACCTCAGTGCTCGTACCTCAGTGGATCGCAGAGTTTCCAGGTGCCGTTCTCCTTGAGCAGGAACACCGTGGCCGGTTGCTGGCGCGGCCGGGTGATGCTCGCCTGGGCGGTGGTCCCGGTGATCCGGATGTTCTGGACGGTGATCGGGGTCAGCGCGGCCTTCGGGTCGCCGTGGTCGTCCGGGGCGTCGATATCGTCCGCGACGCCCTCGGCCTCCTGCGCGCACAGCATCGACAGCACTGTCGCGTTGTCGCTGCGATCCACCGCGCCCGCGAAAGCGGTGACGGTCTTCTGGATCACGGCCTGTTCGCCGTGTGCCTCGGGCCGGCCGGAATCGGAGAGCGCGAGCCGCCCCGCGCCCGCCACAAGCCCCAGCGCACCCACCAGAATCAGCGCCGCCGAGACGACGAACATGGGCTCGTGCCTCAGTTTCGGCCGTGGTCCGGTTCGCATCGGCTCAGCCTTTCTGGGTCTTGACGAGTGCGTTGATGAGGTCCTGAATCTCGGACTCGGCCCGCTCCCGGATCTTCGCCTGCTCGGCGAGCCATCGCGGGTCGGCCCCCGAAATGAACGCCGAACTGCCCGAGAGCTTCGAGCCGTTGGCCGTCTTGGAAAGCCACTGGGTGTTGGACGGGGAGTTCGCGACGAGCCACATGTTCTCCGGCGTCAGTTTCAGGAAGTCGCGCATGGTGACCAGACGGCGGAGCGGAACGATGTGATCGAACGCCACGCCCGTCACCCGCCGTCCGTTGGTGTACGCGTCGTCGGGCGCGCCGATCCGCGGCGGCAGCTTGCCTTGCAGGTAGGACGTCCGGGGAACGGTCGGACGGGTCTCGTCCAGCGCCTTGTAGACGGGATTCACGATCGGCTGGCGGTAGCGCGGCGGGTTCCGGTCCACGCGCGTCGTCATGCCTTTCTTCCCGGGCCCGTAGTCGAGGAAGTCGTACGTCTTCGGCCCGAAGTTGCCCATCGCCCGCTTGTCCGCGTCGGTCAGTTTCTGGACCGCCGACGACACCTTGGATATCTGGCCGGGCGTCGGCTTCGGGAACGACGAAAGCGGATGCCCGCGCACCACCTTGGAGAACGCGCTGACGCACTGCCGCACCCGCGAGAGGGCCTGCGCCTGCTGGGCGTTCAGCGACCGCGCCTCCGCGTTGTACGCGCTGACGTAGGCGCGGTTGGAACTCACTCTCGGCTTGGCGTTGTGCGCCTTGATGAGACCCGCGATGCGCTTGGCCTCGGCTATCGGGCCGGCGCACAGTTCTTCCAGGTCATCGGCGTTCGCGGGGGCGGGCAGCGTCACCGTCAGGAGCGAACCCGCCAGACCCGCCACCAGCAGACACCGCGCCCATCGCCATACAGACATGGATGTACTTTAGACGCGGCGCGGCCAGGACGCCTAGCCGCGCGGCCGCCGGGCCGGGTGAACGCTCAGCGAATCACGCGATCTCACCGAGGCGGCGAACGCCTCGATCCCGTCCACGACGGCCTCGAAGCGCAGCGAGTGGTACAGGTCGAACGCGTGGTGGCCGCCCCTGAGCTCGGCGTAGACGACGGGCGCGGCCGACGTCCGGCGCAACTCGTCGGTGAAGTGGCGGGCGTCCGAGACGGGAACGATCGGGTCCTTGTCTCCGTGCGCGACGAAGAACGGCGGCGCGTCCGCCGTGATGTGGGACTCCGGCGATGACTCCGGCCCCTGGCCGAAATACTCCCGGTACCAGGCGTTCAGGCAGACGGCTCCGCTGACCGAGGTGTCCGCGTCCTCGAAACCCGGCTGGAAGGCCGGGTCGTTCTGGGTGAGCGCGGCGAAAGCCGCCATGTGCGCGCCCGCCGAACTGCCCGCGACGAACACCGTCGCGGGATCGACGCCGTATTCGTCGGCGTGCTCGCGGACCCGGGCGACGACCTTCTTGAGGTCGATCAGATGATCGGGATGCTCGACCTCGGGCCGCAGCCGGTAATTCGCGCTGACGCAAACCCAGCCCTGGCTGGCGAGCCGGTAGAGCAGCGCCAATGACTGGCTGTTCTTGTGGCCGCCGGAATAGTGGCCGCCGTGGACGTGGATCATGACGGGCGCGCCCTGCGGCCGCGAGCGGTGGTGATAGACGTCGAGCAGATTGCGGCGGCCCGCGTCTCCGTAGGAGAGGTCGGCGACGCGGCGGACGTCCCGGCGGCGCTTGATGATCGGCATGAGAATGATGCGCGCCAGCGGACGGCGCGTCCGCAGCCCGGCGGCCAGATCAGGGTCGAGGGATTCCCGCCATCCCGCGCCCAGGCCCTCGTCCAAAGCGCGGTCGACCCGGGCCTTCTCCCCCACCGCGCGGTACGCGACGACCGCGAGTCCCACAAACGTCACGGCGGCCAGCGCGACGCCCGCCCAACCGGCCGCCGAGTCGATGTCGCCCTCCGCGAAAGCCAGCGACGTCGAAATCCCGAGCCAGTAGACGGCCGCGAAGAACGGCAGTTCGTTCACCGCCAGGCCGAGGAAGTAGCTCACCGTCGCGACCGGGCGCGGCCGCCGCACCGGCCGCAGCGCGAACAGCGCGCCCATCGCGATGACGACGACGGTGAACAGATAGCCGATGGGCACAGAGCCTCCAAGGACGGCCGACCGCGCGGCGGGCCGCGCTCCAGCGTGCCCGGTTCGCCCTCGTCTCATCAACGACGTATCCGATAACGTCCTTTAACCCTGATCTAACAAATTCGGAGGCCGCGGATGGAGATGCGAGACATCGAGATCTTCCTGACGCTGGCCGAGGAACTGCACTTCAGCCGCGCGGCCGAGCGGCTGGGCGTCAGTCCCGCCCGCGTCAGCCAGTCGATCAAGAAGCAGGAGCGGCGCGTCGGCGGCACTCTGTTCGACCGCACCACCCGCGCCGTCAGCCTGTCCCCGCTCGGTGAGCAGCTCTACCGGGAGCTCAAGAGCGGATACCGGCAGATCATGGAGGGGTTCACGACCGCGCGCGCCACCGCCGACGGCACGGCGGGAACGCTGACGCTGGGCACCCTCGGGCCGCACTCGATGCGGATCAGAAAAACGCTCGACCTCTTCCTGGAACGCCACCCCAATGCGCGGATTCAGCACCGGGAGATCCAGCCGTCCTCTCCCCTGGACCTGCTGCTGTCGGGGGACGTGGACGTGGCGTATCTGTGGCTGCCGATCCGCGAGCCCGACCTGACCGTCCGGCCGACGACGCACACGTCCGAGGTGTTGCTGATGGTCGGCGCCGATCATCCGTTCGCGGCGCGGGAGAGCGTCTGCCTGGAGGATTTCGGCGACTGCGCGGTGGTCGAGGGGCAGTCGATCCCCGCCTATCTGGAGGAGGTCTTCAATCCCTGGCACACGCCGTCCGGCCGTCCCGTCCGCCGGGGGCCGAAGGTGACGACGTGGCAGGAGGCGTTGAGCGCCGTCTCGTCCGGCCAGGCCGTCGCCGGAGTCCCCGCCGAGGCGGCCGAGTTCTATCCCTGGCCGAGCCTGGCGTACGTGCCCGTTCGGGACGCGCCGCGCTGCGGGTGGGGTTTCGTGTGGCGGACGTCGAGCGAGACGCCGCTGATCCGCGCGCTCGCCGACGCGGCTCCGGCGGTGTAGCCCTCGACAACGCTTCATACAAACACTAATGTCTGCTTGACCTCGCCCCGGCCCGCGCGGACGGTGCGTCGGCGTCCCGCGCCCCGGCCGCGCCCGGCGGGGCGTCCCCGCGTTCCCGCCCGTTCCGAGCGAACAGAGGAATCCATGAGCAAACGACGCGTCCTGAGCTCCCTCGCGGCGGGGGCCGCCGCCGTCGCCGCGCTGGCCCCGGCGGCCGCCGAGGCCGACACCGCGCCCGCCTATCCCGTGGGCGACCTGGGCACCGCGATCAGCAACTTCGTGCTCAGCCCGGACGCGGTCGCGGGCGGCAACATCTGGTCGTGCAAGCCGTCCGCCGAGCACCCGTACCCGGTGGTGGTCGTCCACGGGACGACGTCCAACTTCGGGTCGGCCGGGGCGACGATCGTCCCGACGCTCGCCAACGCCGGATACTGCGTCTACGGGTTCAACTACGGCGGGACGCAGTCCAGCCTCGGCCACATCTACGGGCTCGGCGACATCGCGCAGTCCGCGCAGCAGATGAGCGCGTTCGTCGACAAGGTGCTGGCCGCCACGGGCGCGCCCAAGGTCGACGTGGTCGGCAACTCGCAGGGCGGCATGATGCCGAACTACTACATCAAGCGGCTCGGCGGCGCGTCCAAGGTCCGGACGCTGATCGGCCTCGGCCCGACCAACCACGGCACCACCATGAACGGCCTGGTCAACCTCGGCCGCACCCTGAACGTGCTCTGGCTTGTCAACGGCTTCTACTACCTGATCGGCTCCCCCGCCCACACGCAGCAGGAAGAGGGCTCGGACTTCCAGACGGCGCTGTTCGCCGACGGCGACACCGTCCCCGGCGTCCGCTACCTGACGATCGTGACGTCCCACGACACCACGGTCACCCCGCTCACCAACGCCTACCTGCACGGCGGCGACACCACGAACGTCCTGCTCCAGGACCTCTGCCCCGACGACCCGGTCAGCCACTCGGGCATGTTCTACGACGGCCCGATCATGCAGCTCGTCCTCAACGAGATCGGCGCGAAGACCCCGAACTTCCACCCCCAATGCACCAACTACGGCCCGAACATCTGACCGCGCCCTCTCCCCCGGGTCGCCTGCTCCGAACGCGGGTAAGGATCTTGCTGACGCGTGTCGGCGAGCGGGGAGGGGGCCATCGTGACCGGTCAGCACGCGCTCCGTGACGCCCCCGGAAGGCTTGACGAGGCGGCCGCCGGCCCACGCGTTCGTCGGCGGGCGAATTCCGCGAGTCCGCCGACGAACGTTCCACCGCAGCGGAGGGCGTCGGGGGTCGGCTCCTCATGAATGCGTGGCTCGGCGTTCTCGCCATTCTCCTGTTGACGGCCGCGACCGGTTATTTCGTCGCGCAGGAGTTCGCGTTCGTCACCGCCGACCGCCTGGAGTTGGAGCACCGCGCCCGCGACGGCGACCGGAAGTCCGAGCGCGCCGTCACGGTCATGAACCGGCTGTCGTTCATGCTGTCCGGCGCGCAACTGGGCATCACCGTGACCGCGCTGGTCGTGGGTTTCATCGCGCGGCCCGCGCTGGCCGAGCTGTTCCGGCCCGTGCTGCGCGCGGTCGGCATCCCCGACGCGGTGATCGGCGGAATCGCGGTCGCGCTCGGATTCGTCCTGGCGACCGTCATCCAGATGCTGCTCGGCGAACTGTTCCCGAAGAACCTCGCGCTCGCGCGCGCGGAGCCGCTGGCTCGGGCGCTGGCGGCGTCCACGCTCGGATATCTCGCGGTGGCGGGTCCGCTGATCCGGTTGTTCGACGCGTCCGCGAACCGCCTCGTGCGGGCGGTCGGAATCGAGCCCGTCGAAGAACTGCACCACGGCGCGACCCTCGAAGAACTCGGCCACATCATCGGCGAATCCGGCGAGCAGTTGCAGGAAGGCCACGCGGATCTGCTGGAACGCGCGCTGGCCTTCTCCGAGCGGAGCGCGGATTCGGTGATGGTGCCGCGCGTGGACGTCGTCACCGTCCCGGCGTCCGACACGGCCGACTCCCTCTCCGAAATCATCATCGCCAGCGGCCACACCCGCTATCCCGTCGTCGGATCGGGCGTGGACGACGTCGTCGGCGTCGTCGGTCTGGACGAGCTGATCACCCTGTCCCCCGCCGAGGCCGCCCGCACCACCGTCCGCGAACTCGCCCGCCCCGCCCTGCTGCTCCCCACGACGCTCGCACTGCCCGACGTCATCGAGCGCCTGCGCGAGAACCGCGCCCCGCTCGCCTGCGTCGTGGACGAGTACGGCGGCTTCGCCGGGCTCGTGACCTGGGAGGACGTCGCCGAGGAACTGGTCGGCGAGATCTCCGACGAGAACGAGCCGGACGAGGAGCTGGCCATCCGCAGCGGCGACTGGTGGACCCTCGACGCCGGCCTGCGCGTGGACGAGGCGGCGCACGAGACCGGCGTCGACCTCCCCGCCGGCGACTACGAGACGGTCTCCGGCCTGCTGCTCAAACGCCTCGGCCGCGTCGCCGAACCCGGCGACGTCGTCCTGGTGGACCTGCCCCCCGAGCATCTGGACGAGCCGCCGCGCCGCGCGGTCGTGGAGGTCCTGACCGTCCACCGCCACGTCCCCGAGCTGATCCGGCTCCGCACCGAGGACGCCCCGCCGGAGATCGAGGGGGACGCGCGGTGAACCTCGGCGTGGGCATCCCGGTGACGCTGGCGCTGCTGGCGGGCAACGGCTTCTTCGTGGCCGCCGAGTTCGCGCTGGTGGCGGCGAAGCGCCCGCGGCTGGAGCGGGACGCGGCGGCGGGCAGCCGCGCGGCGGCGTCGGCGGTCGCGGGCATCCGGGAGCTGTCGGTGATGCTCGCGGGCGCGCAGCTCGGCATCACGATGTGCTCGCTGGGCCTCGGCCTGGTGTCGGAGCCGGTGCTCGCGGAGACGCTGACGCCGTGGTTCCACGCGGTCGGCCTGCCCTCGGCGGCGGCGCACGCGGTGGCGTTCGTGCTGGCCCTGGCACTGGTGACGTTCCTGCACATGGTCGTCGGGGAGATGGCCCCGAAGTCGTGGGCGATCGTGCGGCCGGAGCGGTCCGCGACGGTGCTCGCGCCGCCGTTCCGGGCGTTCACGACGATCGTGCATCCGGTGCTGACCGCGCTGAACGCGACGACGAACCTGCTGCTGCGGCTGCTCGGCGTCCAGCCGAGGGACGCGGCCGAGATCGCGCGGACCCCCGAGCAGCTCCGCGACCTGGCGATGGAGTCGCGCCGCCTCGGCCTGATCGACGAGGCGGACCTGCGCGTCCTGACGGCGGCGCTGGACGCCCCGCGCGCGTCGCTGGCGGGCCTGGTCGTGCCGCTCGCCGACATCGTCGCGGTGCGGTCGGACGCGTCCCCGCAGGAGGTCGTCGACACGGCCGCGCGCAGCGGCCGGACGCGGATCATGGTGCGCGGCGCGGGCACGCCGAGGATGATCCACGTCCGGGACGCCTATCTCGCGCGGGCGCGCGGCCGGACGACCCCGGCGGGCGAGCTGGCGCACCCGGTGCCGATGCTGCCGGAGCGGACGCCGGTCGCGGCGGCCGTGGCCGCGCTGCGCGCCGCGCACAGCAACCTCGGCCTGGTCGCGGACGCGGCGGGCCGCCCGGTCGGGCTGATCAGTCTGGACGATCTGCTGGCGACGCTGCTGGTCACCCACTGACCGCCGTCAACCCATGTTGACACGCCCTCGATGTCAACCTACATTGACAGCCATGAGCGACGGAGTGACACTCGCCCGCGAGGCGAGCAGCCGTGACCCGGCGGTCGGGCTCCGCGCCGTCCGCGCCCTGCGGGAACTGGCCGACCGGCTGGAGAACCTGCAGGTCGCGGGCGCGCGCGAACGCGGCTGGACGTGGCAGGAGATCGCGGACGCGCTCGGCGTCAGCCGCCAGGCCGTCCACAAGAAGCACGGCGGCGGCCGCCGCCTCGGAAGGGAGAAGTGATGTTCGAACGGTTCAGCCGGGACGCCCGCGCGGCGGTCGTCGGCGCGCAGGCGTTCGGCCGCGAGCTGCGCGCCCGGCGGATCACCACCGGGCACCTGCTGTACGCGGTCGCGGCGGGCGAGGACGACGCGGCCGCCGCGCTGCGCGCCGCCGGAGCGACGCCGATCCGGCTGCGCGACGCGATCGAGCGCGGCGCGGCCGACCCCCTCGACCCCGAGGCGCTGCGCGCGATCGGCGTGGACCTGGCCGCGGTGCGCGACGCCGCCGAGGCCGAGTTCGGGCCCGGCGCGCTGGACGCCCCGGACGCGTCCGGCCCGTACCGCCTGCGCGGCCCGGTGTTCGCCGACGACGCCAAGAAGGCGCTGGAGCTGTCCCTGCGGCAGACCCTCAAGGCGCGGCAAAAGCGCATCGAGGCGGGCCACGTCCTGCTCGGGCTGATCCAGGACGAGCGGTTCGCGTCCGTCCGGCTGCTCACCGAGGCCGGGGTGGACGTCGCCGCGCTCCGCGCCGACGTCACGACCCGGCTGCGCGCCGCGGCCTGACGCCGGTCGGCGCCGGGTCGGCGACGGGTCAGAGCCGGTCCACCGACCGGACCCGCAGCACCGCCTCCCCCGCCTCGTCGGACCCGGTGAGGTCGACCTCGGCGCTGATCCCCCAGTCGCGGTCGCCCGCCGGGTCGTCGAAGACCTGCCGGACGCGCCACAGCGCCTCGTCCGGCACCTCTTCGATCTGGAGCAGCTTCGGGCCGCGCGCGTCCGGCCCGGTGCGCAGCTCGTCGTGCTCGGCGAAGTAGGCGTCCATCGCGTCCGCCCAGGCGTCCGCGCCGAACTCGGGGTCGAGGCGGCCCAGCTCGTCGTACCGTTCGAGGGCGGCCAGCTCGACCCGCCGGAACAGCGCGTTGCGGACCAGCACCCGGAACGCCCGCGCGTTCGCCGTGACCCGGGTGACGCGCTCGGCGACGATCTCCTCCGGATCGGCGGTGGGGTTGGCGAGCTGCTCCCACTCGTCCAGCAGGCTGGAGTCGACCTGGCGGACGAGTTCGCCCAGCCACTCGATGAGGTCGATGAGGTCGTCGTTCTTGATCGACTCCGGGACGGTCTGCTGGAGCGCCTTGTACGCGCCCGACAGGTACCGCAGCAGCAGCCCCTCGGTGCGCGCCAGGTCGTAGTGGCCGATGTACTCGGTGAACGTCATCGCCCGCTCGTACATGTCGCGGACGATCGACTTCGGGCTGAGCGGATGGTCCCCGACCCACGGATGCCCCGCCCGGTACACCTCGTACGCGGCCTCCAGCTCCTCTTCCAGCGGGCGCGGGTAGGTGACGTCCTGGAGCAGTTCCATCCGCTCCTCGTACTCGATGCCCTCGTTCTTCATCTCCTGCACGGCCTCGCCGCGCGCCTTGTTCTCCTGCGCGGCGAGGATCTGGCGGGGGTCGTCCAGCGTCGCCTCGATGACCGACAGGACGTCCAGCGCGTAGCCGGGCGACGCCGGGTCGAGGATCTCGAACGTCGCCAGCGCGAACGTGGACAGCGGCTGGTTGAGCGCGAAGTCTTCCTGGAGGTCCACGGTGACGCGCGCGTAGCGGCCCTGCTCGTCGGGCTCGGGCAGCGTCTCGACCACGCCGCCCGCCAGCAGCGACCGGTAGATCGCGATGGCGCGGGAGATGTGGCGGCGGCGGGCCGCCGGGTCCTCGTGGTTGTCGGTGAGCAGCCGCTTCATGGCCTGGAACGCGTTGCCCGGCCGCGCGATCACCGACAGCAGCATGGCGTGGCTGACCTGGAAGCGCGACTTCAGCAGCTCCGGCTCGGCGGTCTGGAGCTTGGCGAACGTCTCCTCGTCCCAGCCGACGAACCCCTCCGGCGGCTTCTTGCGCTGGACCTTGCGGCGCTTCTTGGGGTCGTCGCCCGCCTTGGCCAGGGCCTTCTCGTTCTCCACGACGTGCTCGGGGGCCTGCGCGACGACGAACCCGACCGTGTCGTACCCGGCGCGCCCCGCGCGGCCCGCGATCTGGTGGAACTCGCGGGCCCGCAGCCGCCGCACCCGGTGCCCGTCGTACTTCGACAGCGCCGTGAACACCACCGTGCGGATCGGGACGTTGACGCCGACGCCGAGCGTGTCCGTGCCGCAGATGACCTTGAGCAGCCCCGCCTGCGCCAGCCGCTCCACGAGCCGCCGGTACTTCGGCAGCATCCCGGCGTGGTGGACGCCGATGCCGTGCCGCACGAACCGCGACAGGTTCCGCCCGAACTTCGTCGTGAACCGGAACCCGCCGATCAGCTCGGCGATCCGCGCCTTCTCCTCCTTGCTGCACACGTTCACGCTCATCAGCGACTGCGCGCGCTCGATCGCGGCGGCCTGCGTGAAGTGGACGAGGTAGACCGGGGCCTTGCGCTCGGCCAGCAGCTCCTCGATCGTCTCGTGCAGCGGCGTGACGCGGTAGTCGTAGATCAGCGGGACGGGCCGCTCCGCCGACGACACCACCGCCGTCGGCCGCCCGGTGCGGCGGGTGAGGTCGCCCCGGAAGAACTCGACGTCCCCGAGCGTCGCCGACATCAGCAGGAACTGCGCCTGCGGCAGCTCCAGCAGCGGGATCTGCCACGCCCAGCCGCGCTCGGGCTCGGCGTAGAAGTGGAACTCGTCCATCACGACGACGCCCACGTCGGCGTCCGCGCCGTCGCGCAGCGCGATGTTGGCGAGCACCTCGGCGGTGCAGCAGACGATCGGGGCGTCCGCGTTGACCGACGCGTCGCCGGTCATCATCCCGACGTTCTCGCGGCCGAACATCTCGCACAGGTCGAAGAACTTCTCCGACACCAGCGCCTTGATCGGCGCGGTGTAGAACGCGACCTGGTCCCGGCCGAGGGCGGCGAACAGCGCGCCCGCCGCGACCAGGCTCTTGCCGGACCCGGTCGGCGTCGCCAGCACGACGTTCGCGCCGGACACGACCTCGATCAGCGCCTCCTCCTGCGCGGGGTACAGCGTGATCCCGCGCCCCGAGACCCACGTCTCGAACGCCTCGTAGAGCGCGTCGGGGTCGAGGTCGTCACCGCGGGGAAGCCGATCGAGAAGGGTCACCCCTCCATCCTGCCCCCGTGCGGCCACTGCCCGCGCCACGCCCGCGCTCAGCCGGTCTCCTCCTCCGCGCCGTCCTGCGCCCAGCGGGTGTGGAAGACGCCGCCGCGGTCGGTGCGGCGGTAGGTGTGCGCGCCGAAGTAGTCGCGCTGCGCCTGGGTGAGGGCGGCGGGCAGCCGCGCGGCGCGCAGCGCGTCGTAGTAGGCGAGCGCCCCGGCGAACCCGGGCGCGGGGACGCCCGCGCGGGCCGCCGCGGCGACGACGCGCCGCCAGTCGTCCTGCGCGCCGCCGAGCGCGTCGGCGAAGCCGGTGTCGGTGAGCAGCGTCGGCAGGTGCGGGTCGGCCTCGTAGGCGGCGCGGATGCGGTCGAGGAAGCGGGCGCGGATGATGCAGCCGCCGCGCCAGATCGTGGCGAGCGCGCCCGCGTCCACGTCCCAGCCGTACTCGGCGGCGCCCGCCTCGATCTGGTGGAAGCCCTGCGCGTAGGCGACGATCTTGGACGCGTACAGCGCGCGCTCGACCGCGCCGACCAGGTCCAGGACGGGCGCGGCGTCCGGGTCCGGGCCGGGCAGCCCGGCCGCGGCGGCGCGCAGCCCGGTGTGGCCCGAGACCGACCGCGCGAACACCGCCTCGGCGATGCCGGGCACCGGGACGCCCAGGTCCAGCGCGTTCTGGACGGTCCAGCGCCCGGTGCCCTTCTGCTCGGCGCGGTCCAGGACGACGTCCACGAACGGCTGCCCGGTGGCCGGGTCGACGTGGTCGAGGATCTGCGCGGTGATCTCGATGAGGTAGGACTCCAACCGCCCGTCGTTCCACGTCCGGAACACCTCGGCGATCTCGGGCGGCTCCAGCCCGGCGGCATGCCGCAGCAGGTCGTAGGACTCCGCGATGAGCTGCATGTCGGCGTACTCGATGCCGTTGTGGACCATCTTCACGAAGTGGCCCGCGCCCTCTTCGCCGACGTGCGTGCAGCACGGCGTGCCGTCCACGCTCGCCGCGACGCTCTCCAGCAGCGGGCCGAGTTCGGCGTACGCCTCGCGGGGGCCGCCGGGCATGATGCTCGGGCCGTTCAGCGCGCCCTCCTCGCCGCCGGACACGCCCGTCCCGACGAACCGGACCTCGCGCTGCCGCAACGCGGCCTCGCGGCGCCGGGTGTCGAGGAAGAACGCGTTCCCGCCGTCCACGAGGATGTCGCCGGGGTCGAGCAGCGGCGCGAACTCCTCGATCACCGCGTCCGTGGGCGCGCCCGCCTTGACCATCACGATGATCTTCCGGGGGCGCTCCAGCGACGCGACGAACGCCTCGGGCGTCTCGGCGGGCAGGAACGTCCCCTCGTCGCCGAACTCGTCGACGAGCGCGCGCGTCCGCCCCGCCGTGCGGTTGTGGACGGCGACGGGATGGCCGTGCCGCGCGAAGTTGCGGGCCAGGTTCCGGCCCATCACCGCGAGCCCCGTGACGCCGACGGTTGCCTGCACCATGCTCTCTCCCCTCCCGTTTCGCCGCCCCCTACCCGCCGTTCACCGGCCCGATCACGCCGTTTCCCGGGAATGCCCCGCTTTTACGCGGGAAGGAGCGGGACCATCGGGGGGACGGGGCACCGAGACGAGAGATGGGGACGATGCTGGGACTACCGGACGCGGTGACGGCCTGCCTGTTCGACCTGGACGGCGTGCTGACCCGCACCGCCGCGGTCCACGCCGCGGCGTGGAAGGAGATGTTCGACGCCTACCTGCGCGAACGCGCGGAGCGGACCGGGGAGCCGTTCCAGCCGTTCGACGCCCGGAACGACTACGGGACGTACGTGGACGGCAAGCGCCGCGAGGACGGCACCCGCTCGTTCCTCGCCTCGCGCGGCATCACCCTGCCCGAGGGGACGCCGGACGACCCGCCGACCGCCGAGACCGTCCACGGCCTCGGCGCGCGCAAGAACGCGCTCGTGCTGGACCTCATCCGCCGCGACGGCGTGGAGGTCTTCGACGGTTCCGTGGCGTTCGTCCGGGCCGTCCGGAAGGCGGGGCTGCGCACGGCGGTGGTCTCGTCCAGCGCGAACACCGCGCAGGTGCTGGAGGCGACCGGCATCACCGACCTGTTCGACGCGCGCGTGGACGGCGTCGTCGCCGCCGAGCGGGACCTGGCGGGCAAGCCCGCCCCCGACACGTTCCTGGAGGGCGCGCGGGAGCTCGGCGTGGCCGCCGCGCAGGCGGCCGTGTTCGAGGACGCGCTCGCCGGCGTCGAGGCGGGCCGCGCGGGGCGCTTCGGGTACGTCGTCGGCGTCAACCGGGTCGACGGCGAGCACGCCGCCGCCCTGGCCACCCACGGCGCGGACCGCGTCGTGGACGATCTGTCCGAACTGATGGGGGACGAGCGGTGAGCGACGGGAGCACGATGGACGAGCAGCCGGAGCGGCCGCTGTTCCGCGTGGAGCCGTGGACCGTCCGCGAGACCGAGCTGCGGATGGACCGGCTCGCGCAGACCGAGTCGGTGTTCGCGCTGTCCAACGGCCATCTCGGGCTGCGCGGCAACCTCGACGAGGGCGAGCCGCACGGCCTGCCCGGCACGTACCTGAACTCGTTCTACGAGCAGCGGCCGCTGCCGCAGGCCGAGGCCGCCTACGGGCTGCCCGAGTCGGGGCAGACCGTCATCAACGTCACCAACGGCAAGATCATCCGGCTGCTGGTGGACGACGAGCCGCTGGACGTCCGCTACGGCCGCCTCGGCCGCCACGAGCGGGTGCTGGACATGCGCGCGGGCACGCTGACCCGCGAGCTGGAGTGGACCTCCCCCGCCGACCGGACGGTCCGGGTCACCTCGACGCGGCTGGTGTCGCTGACCCAGCGGGCCGTCGCGGCGATCTGCTACGAGGTCGAGCCGGTGGACGACCCGGTGCGCGTCGTCGTCCAGTCCGAGCTGGTCGCCAACGAGGCGCTGCCCGACGGCGACGGCAAGGACCCGCGTGGCACCGCCGCCCTCGCCGCGCCGCTGGTCAGCGAGGAGCACGTGGCGAACCACACCAAGGTGGTGCTCGTCCACTGCACGCGCAAGAGCGACCTGCGGATGGCCGCCGGGATGGCCCACGAGGTGGAGGCCCCCGGCAAGCTGTCGGTCGAGAACGAGGCCAGCGACGACGTCGGCCGCACGACGATCGCGACCCGGCTCGAACCGGGCCAGAAGCTGCGGATTCTCAAGTACGTCGCCTACGGATGGTCGGGGCGGCGGTCGCGGCCCGCGCTCCACGACCAGGTGGTCGGGGCGCTGGCGGGCGCGCGGCAGACCGGCTGGGACGGCCTGCTCGCCGAGCAGCGCGCCTATCTGGACGACTTCTGGAAGGGCGCGGACGTCGAGGTCGACGGCGACGCCGAGGTCCAGCAGGCCGTCCGGTTCGCGATGTTCCACATCCTCCAGGCCGGTGCGCGCGCCGAGCGGCGGCTGATTCCCGCCAAGGGCCTGACGGGTCCGGGCTACGACGGGCACACGTTCTGGGACTCCGAGACGTTCGTCCTGCCCGTCCTGACCTACACCCAGCCCGACGCCGCCGCGGACGCCCTCGCCTGGCGGCACATGACGCTGCCGCTGGCGTACGAGCGCGCGACGCAGCTCGGCCTGGACGGGGCGGCGTTCCCCTGGCGGACGATCCGGGGCCAGGAGTGCTCGGGGTACTGGCCCGCCGGTACCGCCGCGTTCCACATCAACGCCGACATCGCCGACGCCGTCGTCCGGTACGTGGACGCCACGGGCGACGAGCGGTTCGAGCGCGAGGTGGGGCTGGAGATCCTGGTCGCGACGGCGCGGCTGTGGCGCAGCCTCGGACACCACGACGTCGAGGGCGTGTTCCGCATCGACGGCGTCACCGGGCCCGACGAGTACAGCGCCGTCGCGGACAACAACGTCTACACGAACCTCATGGCGCGCCGGAACCTGGAAGAGGCGGCCCGGACGGCGATGCGGCACCCCGACCTCGCCGACCGGCTGAACGTGACGGCCGAAGAGGCCGCGTCCTGGCGGGACGCGGCCGCCGCGATGTTCATCCCCTACGACGACCGGCTGGGCGTCCACCCGCAGGCCGAGGGGTTCACCAACCACGCGCCGTGGGACTTCGAGGACACCAAGCCCGACCACTACCCGCTGCTGCTGAACTATCCGTACTTCGACCTGTACCGGCGGCAGGTGGTGAAGCAGGCCGACCTCGTCCTCGCGCTGCACCTGTGCGGGGAGGCGTTCACCAGCGAGCAGAAGGCGCGGGACTTCGAGTACTACGAGGCGCTGACCGTCCGGGACTCGTCGCTGTCGGCGCAGACGCAGGCCGTCATCGCCGCCGAGGTCGGGCACGTCGAGCTGGCCCACGACTACCTGGGCGAGACGGCGCTCGTCGACCTGCACGACCTCAACGCCAACACCCGCGACGGCCTGCACATCGCCGCGCTCGCGGGCTCCTGGACGGGCCTGGTCGCCGGGTTCGGCGGCATGCGCGCCCGCGACGGCCTGCTGCGCTTCGCGCCGCGCCTGCCCGGCGGGATCAGCCGGCTGGCGTTCCGCATGCGGTACCGGGACAACCGCATCAAGGTGACGATCACCGCCGAGAGCGCGCGGTACGAGCTCCTGGAGGGGCCGGGCCTCAAGCTGACGCACCACGCGACCGACATCACCCTCGGCGACGAACCGGCGGACGTCGCGATCCCGTCCCTGATGCCCCGCACGGCCCCGACCCAGCCCGCGGGCCGCGAACCGACCCCGCGCCGCATCGACCCGCACGGGCACGAGGTTCGGGACGCGTAACCGAGCAGGCCAGGTGAGGCGTGAGCCGGGCGGCCGGGTCCAGTGCGTTCCAGCCGCTCGCCCGGCGCCTGTATCCGCGCGGGAGGGGCGCGCGGTTCGTGCCCGCGCGGCGGTCAGCGCACTCACGCCGTGGCTGCTTCCGCGCCGGGCGGCGGGTCAGGGGCAGTTCGCGCCGCAGGGGTCCGCGGCCCGCGTCTCGCCGGACGGGGCGCGGGCCGGCGGGCGCGTGTCGCCCGGTTCCGCCGGGGCGCACGGCCCGCCCTCGTCCGGCGCGCACGCGTCGTCGGCGCACGGGTCGTCGGCGCACGGGCCCGGGGCCTCGCCTGGCTCGGGCGGCGCGGCGTGCGGGGTCTCGGTCGGGTCGGCGACGAGCAGCCGCCGGGGGCCGGAGCCCTGGTCCCCGAGCCGGTCGAACGGGTTGGCGAGCGCGCACTTGCTGATCGACAGGCAGCCGCAGCCGATGCAGTCGTCCAGGTCGTCGCGGAGGCCGCGGAGCTGCCGGATGCGGGCGTCCAGGTCCGCGCGCCACAGCTCCGACAGCCGCCGCCAGTCGGCGGCGGTGGGGGTGCGGCCCTCCGGCAGCGTGTCCAGCGCGTCCCGGATGTCGCTGAGCGGGATGCCGACCCGCTGCGAGACCTTGATGAACGCGACGCGGCGGAGCGCGTCGCGGGTGAACCGGCGCTGGTTGCCCGCCGTGCGGCGGCTGGAGATGAGCCCCTTGGA
Source organism: Actinomadura atramentaria DSM 43919 (assembly GCF_000381885.1). GTDB lineage: Bacteria > Actinomycetota > Actinomycetes > Streptosporangiales > Streptosporangiaceae > Spirillospora > Spirillospora atramentaria. The sequence goes on from NZ_KB907210.1 coordinate 196,322, forward strand.
CTCGTAGAAGTGGAGCGCCGAGACCGCGACGCCGCTGCGTTCGGCGAGCTGCCCGACGGTCAACTCGTGGATTCTGTGCTCCAGACGGGCCATGTCACCGCATCCTACGTGCGCGCGGCCGGAATCGTCCGGTCCGCCGGAGCCGGGCGGTCGGCCGCGCCGACGAGCTCCCGGGCGCGGGCGATGGCGGCGGGGGTGTCGGCGAAGACCAGCCCGTCGCGGCGCAGGTGGTCCGCGACGCCGAGGGCCGCGAGGACCTGGTCGTGGCCTGGCCTGATCCCGGAGATCATGACGACGACGCCGCGCCGCTCCAGCCGCTCGACGGCGTCCCCGAGCACTCCCGCGCCGGTCGCGTCCAGGGCGCTGATCCGGGACATCCGCAGGATGACGACCTCGACGTCGGAGATCTCCGACAGCTCCAGCAGGAACCGGTGCGCGGCGGCGAAGAACAGCGGGCCGTCGAGCCGGTAGGCGACGATGCGGTCCGCGAGCAGGCGTTCCTCGTCGGCGTGCCCGCCGGGCGCGAGCGGCGTCCGGTCCACGCGGGCGCTGCGCGCCACGGACCGCAGCGCCAGCACGACGGCCAGCGCGATCCCGACGGCGACGGCGGTGATCAGGTCGAACACGACCGTGACGGCGAACGTCAGGACGAGCACCGCGCCGTCGCCGCGCGTCGCGCGGGCGATGGCGCGCAGCGACCCGGCCTCGACCATGCGGACGGTCGTGGCCAGCAGCACCCCGGCCAGCGCGGCGAGCGGGATGCGCCCGACCAGTCCCCCGGCGGCGAGCACGACGACGGCCAGGACCGCCGCGTGGGTGAGCGCCGCCAGCCGGGACCGCGCCCCGGCCCGGACGTTGACGGCGGTCCGCGCGATGGCGGCGGTCGCCGGGACGCCGCCGAGCATCGGCGCGACGACGTTGGCGACGCCCTGCCCGAACAGCTCCCGGTCGGGGTCGTGCCGCTCCCCGACCGTCATCCCGTCCGCGACGGTCGCGCACAGCAGGCTCTCCAGCGCGGCCAGCGCCGCGACGGCCAGCGCGGACGGCAGCAGCGCGCCGACCGCCCCGGCGTCCAGGAACCCGAGGGACGGCGCGGGCAGCCCGGCGGGCAGCGCGCCGATCGTGGCGACGTCCAGCCCGGCGGCCTGCGCGACGAGGGTGGCGAGCGCGACGCCCGCCAGCGAGAACGGCACGGCCGGGCGCAGCCGCGCCCCGACCAGCATCAGCGCGGCGACCGCGACGGCCATGACGGGCGCGGCGGCGGCGGGGTGCCCGGCGAAGTCCGCGACGGCCCGCGCGGCGGTCCGCCAGACCTTGTCGCCGTCCGGCGTCGGCACGCCGAGCGCGGCGGGGACCTGCTGGAGCGCGATGACGACGGCGATCCCGGCGGTGAACCCCTCTACCACCGGGACGGGCAGGAACTGCGCGAACCGCCCGATCCGCAGGACGGCCAGCGCGATGAGCACGACCCCGGCCATCAGCCCGACCATCAGCACGCCGCCCGACCCGTACTTCTGCACGATCGGCAGCAGGACGACGGTCATCGCGCCGGTCGGCCCGGACACCTGGAGGTTGCTGCCGCCGAACACCGCCGCCAGCGCCCCGGCGACGATCGCGGTGACCAGCCCGGCCTGCGCGCCGACGCCGGACGCGACGCCGAACGCCAGGGCGAGCGGCAGCGCGACGACGGCGACGATGAGCCCGGCGACCAGGTCGCGGCCGGGCGAGCGCCGCGCGGCGGTCCAGTCCGCGCGGCGCGGCAGCAGGCCGGCGCGGCCCGCCGCCCACGACGGAAGCCTCATCGCGCCGCCGCCGCGCGGCCCGGGCGGGTCATTCGCCGCGCTCCGCGTCCCGCGCGGGCTCCCGCTCCGCGGGCTCGGGCGCGAGGGCGGGAGCCCGCCCGACGCCCAGCTCGCGGCACAGCCCGTCGAGGTCGCCCGCGCCGCGGTACTTCAGCTTCCGGGCGTCCCGCTGCTGCTTGGCCTTGGCCCGTCCCCGTCCCACCGCTGCCGCCTCTCCGACCGATCCGACCCGACGCTTTGCGATTATAGGCAATTGAAGAAGTCTTCAAGTCGTAAACCCGGCCACGGGACCGCGGAACCGCCGCCTGGGTAGGCTGCACGGCGTGAGGAGACGGCCAGTCGAACAGAACCGCGGCCCGCGAGGGCGCGCCGCACGGGCGGGGGCGTGACCGCCGTGCCCGTGCCGCTCTACCAGGCCAAGGCCGAGCTGTTCAAGACGCTCGGCCACCCCGTGCGCATCCGCGTGCTCGAACTGCTCTGCGAGGGCCCGGCGCCCGTCCGCGACCTGCTGACGGCGATCGAGATCGAGGCGTCCAGCCTCTCCCAGCAGCTCGCCGTGCTGCGCCGCGCCGGGATCGTCACGGCCCGCCGCGAGGGCGGCACGGTGATCTACGAGCTGGCGGGCGGCGACGTCTCGGAGCTGATGCGCGCCGCGCGCCGCATCCTCACCGACCTGCTGGCCGACCAGGGGCGGCTGCTGGCCGAGCTGCGCGCCGAGCCGGGCTGACCCCGCGCGTCAGCCGGGCCGCTCGACGCTGATCACGATCTCCGCGCCGTCGCGGTCGGCGCGCGCGGTGTCGCCCGCGCGCAGGTCCCCGGCGAGCAGCATCCGCGACAGCGGGTCCTCCAGCTCCCGCCGGACGGTCCCGCGCAGCGGGCGGGCGCCCGCCTCGGGCCGGTGGCCGCGCTCGGCGAGCAGGTCGCGGGCCGCGTCGGTGATCTCCAGCGCGACGCCCTGCCCGGCGAGGCGGCGGCGGGTGACCCCGGCGAGCAGGTCCACGACGGCGCGGAGCTGCGGCCGGTCGAGCCGGGAGAAGACGATCGTCTCGTCCACGCGGTCGAGCAGTTCGGAGCCGAGGTCGCGGACGAGCAGGTTCATCACCTCGACGCGCAGGTCCGGGGAGTCGCGGTAGTCCTCCGACAGCACCAGGTCCGCGCCGAGCGCCGTCGTCAGGATGACGATCGTCGCCCCGAAGTCCACGGTCCGGCCCTGCCCGTCGGTGACGCGGCCCTCCTCCAGCACGCGCAGCAGCACGCCGCGCACGTCGGGATGCGCGCGCTCGACGCCGTCGAGCACCACGACGCCGTGCGGGCGGCGGCGGACCGCCTCGGTGAGCTGCCCCTGCTCCTCGAAGCCGACCGGGCCGGGCGGGCGGCCGATGAGGCGGCCCACGGTGAACGCCTCGTCGAACTCCGCGAGGTCGATGCGCGTCAGCCGGTCGGTGCCGTCGAACAGCACCTCGGCGAGCGCGCGGGACAGTTCGGTCTTCCCGACGCCGGACGGGCCGACGAACAGGAACGCGCCGAGCGGCCGGTCCGGCTCCGCGAGCCCGGCGCGGGCGCGGCGGACGGCGGCGGCGACCGCCGCGACGGCCGCGGTCTGCCCGACGACCCGTTCGCCGATCCGCTCCTCCATCCGGATCAGCCGCTCGCGTTCTTCCTCGACGAGCCGGTCCACCGGGACGCCCGCGACCGCCGAGACGATCTCCGCGACGTCGGCGGGCTCGACCTCCGGCAGCCGGTCCCGGTCGGCGCGCGCCCGGTCCAGCTCGGGCCGCAGCCCCTCGATCTCGGCGCGCAGCGCCTCCGCGCGGACGAAGTCCTCGTCCGCGACGGCCTGGTCCTTGTCGCGGTGCAGCGCCGCCAGCCGCCGGTCCAGCGCGCGGGCGTCGTCGCGCGGCGACAGCGCCCGCAGCCGGACGCGCGCGGCGGCGCGGTCCAGCACGTCCACGGCCTTGTCGGGCAGGAACCGGCCCGCGATGTGCCGGTCCGCGAGCCGCGCGGCGGCCTCCAGCGCGCCGTCGGAGATCCGGACCTCGTGGTGCGCCTCGTAGGCGTCGCGGAGCCCGGCGAGGATCGCCGCGGCCGCGGCGGCGGTGGGCTCGGCGACCATGACGGCCTGGAGGCGACGGTCCAGGGTGTCGTCGGCGGCGACGACGCGGCGGTACTCCCCCGCCGTGCCCGCCGCGATGACGCGCAGTTCCCCGGCGGCCAGCGCGGGCCGCAGCAGCGCCGCGACGTCGCCGGAGCCGGTGAGGGCGCGGACGGCGTCCAGCACCACGACCAGGCCGGGTTCGGCGCGGATCTCGTCGAGCACCCGCGCGACGCGCTCCTCGACCTCCGCGCGGTGCCCGGTGGACAGCCCCGCGACGTCCAGCGCGACGATCCGGACGTCCTTCAGCGGCTCCGGCACCGCCCCGTCCGCGACGCGCTGCGCGACGCCCTCCGCGACGGCGGTCTTGCCGACGCCCGGCTCCCCGATCAGGCACGGGTTGTTGCGCGTGCGGCGCGCCAGGATCTCGATGGTCTCCGCGATCACCTCCTCGCGCCCGACGACCGGGTCGAGGTCCCCGGCGCGCGCGGACGCCGTCAGGTCGCGGCCGCACGCGTCGAGCGCCGGGGTGCGGGACGGGCCGCGCGGCGCGCCGCCGGGCCGCGCGGGCCGGGCGACGAGCGCGTCCTGGATCTCGTTGGCGGTGACGCCCTGCGCGGTGAGCAGCCGTGCGGCCTCGGAGTCCTTGTTGGCGGCGACGCCGATCAGCAGGTGCTCGGGCCCGAGGTACCCCGCGCCGAGCGCGCGGGACACGCGCTGCGCGTCCAGCAGCGCCCGCTTCGCGCCGGGCGTCAGCGTGTCGGGGACGTCGCCGGGCTCGCCGCCCGCGGTGAGGTCCGCGATCCGGGCGAGCAGCGCGTCCGGGTCGGCTCCCGCCGCGATCAGCAGGCCGCGCGCCGGATCGGTCCCCGCCGCCGCGCCGAGCAGGTCCAGGACGTCCAGGTCCACCGCCCCGCGCGCGGCCGCGCGGCGCAGCCCGGAGCGCATCAGGTCGCGGCCGGTGCCGCTGAGGAACCGGCCGAGGCCCGCCGCCCACGCCCCGGCGGCCGTGGCGGGCGCGCCCGGCGGGCGGCCCTCGGGGATGTCGAGTCCGGGGAACGGCTCGCCGAACATCTCGTCCACGTTCTCCACGGCGTCCCTCCCGGTGTGCGGCCTCGCAGGGCGGTATTCACCGGATCGGGGAAGCGGTAAAACCTTTCCGGGTAAAAGGGACGGGAAATGCGGAACGGGTCCGCCGTCCCCGGAAGGGGACGGCGGACCCGTCGCGGACGAGAAGCGCCCGGATCACTCGCCGAGGCGGTTCACCAGCGCGTTGTACTCGTCCCACAGCTCCTTGGGCAGGTGGTCGCCGAAGGTGTTGAAGTGCTCGGGCACCAGCGCGGCCTCCTGCTTCCACACCTCGGTGTCGACGGTGAGGAGCGTGTCGAGGTCGGCCTCGTCGATGGCCAGGCCGTCGGTGTCGAGCGCGGCCTTGGTCGGCAGGTGGCCGATCGGGGACTTGACGGCGTCGGCGCGGCCGTTGAGCCGGTCCACGATCCACTTCAGGACGCGGCTGTTCTCACCGAAGCCCGGCCAGATGAACTTGCCGTCCGCGTTCTTGCGGAACCAGTTGACGTAGTAGATCCGGGGCAGCTTCTCCGGGTCCGTCGCCTTGCCGACCTTCAGCCAGTGGCCGAAGTAGTCGCCCATGTTGTAGCCGCAGAACGGCAGCATGGCGAACGGGTCGCGGCGCAGCTCGCCGACGGTGCCCTCGGCGGCGGCGGTCTTCTCCGAGGCGATGTTCGCGCCGAGGAAGACGCCCTGCTGCCAGTCGAAGGACTCCGTCACCAGCGGCACGGCGGTGGCGCGGCGGCCGCCGAACAGGATCGCCGAGATCGGCACGCCGCTGGGGTCCTCCCACTCCGGCGCGATGATCGGGCACTGCCCGGCCGGGGTGGTGAAGCGCGCGTTCGGGTGGGCGGCCGGGGCGCCGGACTCCGGCGTCCACGGGTTGCCCTTCCAGTCGGTGAGGTCGGCCGGCGGCTCCTCCGTCAGGCCCTCCCACCACACGTCGCCGTCGTCGGTGAGCGCGACGTTCGTGAAGATGCTGTTGCCCCAGAACGTCTCGACGGCGTTGGCGTTGGTCTCCGCGCCGGTGCCGGGCGCGACGCCGAAGAAGCCGTACTCGGGGTTGATCGCGTGGAGGCGGCCGTCCTCGCCGAACCGCATCCAGGCGATGTCGTCGCCGATGGTCTCGACCTTCCAGCCCGGGATGGTCGGCTCCAGCATCGCGAGGTTGGTCTTGCCGCACGCGGACGGGAACGCCGCCGCGACGTAGCGCGCCTCGCCCTCCGGCGGGGTCAGCTTGAGGATCAGCATGTGCTCGGCCAGCCAGCCCTCGTCGCGCGCCATCGTCGAGGCGATGCGCAGCGCGTAGCACTTCTTGCCGAGCAGCGCGTTGCCGCCGTACCCGGACCCGTAGGACCAGATCTCCCGCGTCTCGGGGAAGTGCGAGATGTACTTGGTGGAGTTGCACGGCCACGGGACGTCGGCCTGGCCCGGCTCCAGCGGCGCGCCCACCGAGTGGACGGCCTTGACGAACGAGCCGCGCTCCTCGATCAGCCGCAGCGCGCCCGCACCCATCCGCGTCATGATCCGCATCGACACCACGACGTACGGCGAGTCGGTGATCTCGACGCCGAGCTGGGAGATGTTGCCGCCGAGCGGGCCCATGCAGAACGGCACCACGTACATGGTGCGGCCCTTCATCGAACCCTTGAAGATCTCGCCGAACGTGCGGCGCATCTCCGCCGGGGCCACCCAGTTGTTCGTCGGGCCGGCGTCCTCCTCCTTCTCGGAGCAGATGAACGTGCGGTCCTCGACGCGGGCGACGTCGCTCGGGTCGGAGGCGGCGTAGAAGCTGTTCGGGCGCTTGTCGGCGTTGAGCCGTTTGAAGGTCCCCTGCTCCACGAGCAGGCTCGTCAGGCGCTCCCACTCCGCGTCGGAGCCGTCGCACCACTCGATCCGGGCGGGCTGGGTCAGCTCGGCGATCTCACGTACCCAGTCCACGAGTTCGGCGTGGCTGGTCGGGGCCTGGTCGTTGTTAGCGGAGGCGGACGACGCAGCAACCTCTTGGGACACGGGCAACTCCTTCAGCTGTTCGCAGGATGTTTGCATCATGAACAAAACCGAACGTCTTTGCCATTTGGTCTGGACCAATCACGTCCCGTTTTGGGCGTTCCCACGCCCATTTGTGATCCTTATCACTGGAAAAATGCCTGATCAGGGGCCATGTCACGGTCCCGTATAGCACGGTCCCTAGGCGGGGTACACCTGGACCTCGGTCGCCTTCACCGCGGCCCAGACCTCGCTGCCCTCGACCAGGCCGAGGTCCGCGACGGCGGCGGCCGTCACGTCCGCCGCGACGGTCCGGCCGGGAGCCTCCAGCAGGACGCGCACCCGGTCGCCCTGCCGTTCGACCCCGCCGACCGCCGCCCGCCACAGGTTGCGGGGGCTGCCGTCCGGGCGGGTCCGGTAGAGCGCCACCGAGGCTGGCGAGAAGGCAAGGAACACCTCACCTTCCAGTGAGCCCGCTATGCCCATCGGCGGGCCGTCCGGGAACGTGACCACCGACCCCGCCGCCGTCCCCCGGTACAGGTTCAGCCCGACGAGCCGCGCGACGTACCCGGTGCGCGGACGGCGCGCGACCTCGGCGGGCGGGCCCTCCTGGACGACCCGGCCGCCCTCCAGCACGACGAGCCGGTCCGCGAGGACCATCGCGTCGAGCGGATCGTGCGTGACGAGCACCGCCGCACCGTCGAACCCGGCCAGATGGCGGCGCAGCGCCGCGCGGATCTCCAGCCGCGTGTGGGCGTCCAGCGCCGACAGCGGCTCGTCGAGCAGCAGCAGCCGGGGCCGCACCGCCAGCGCGCGGGCCAGTGCGACGCGCTGCGCCTGCCCGCCCGACAGCGCGCGCGGCCGCGACCCGGCGTGGTCCGCGAGCCCGACGCGCTCCAGCCAGCGCGCCGCCTCCCGCCGCGCCGCGCCGCGCCTCCCGCCCCGGCAGCGCAGCCCGAACGCGACGTTGTCCAGCGCGCTGAGGTGCGGGAACAGCAGGTAGTCCTGGAACACCATGCCGATGCCGCGCCGCTCGGCGGGCAGCGCGGCCAGGTCGGCGCCGTCCACCCGCAGGTGGCCGCCCGCCGTGGCGACGAGCCCGGCGAGGGCGCGCAGCGCGGTGGTCTTGCCCGCGCCGTTCGGGCCGAGCAGCGCGACGACCTCGCCGGGCGCGGCGCGCAGCGCGAGATCCAGGTCGAAGGCGGCGCGGCGGACGACGAGCCGCGCGTCCAGGCCCTCCGCATTCTCCGGGGCCGTCACGGCGTCCCCGTCCAGCGGCCGCGCAGCGCGGCGAGGACGACGACCGACACCGCGAGCAGCACGAGGCTCAGCACGATCGCGGCCTGCGGGTCGTTCTCCAGCGCGAGGTAGACCGCGAGCGGCATCGTCTGCGTGCGGCCCGGGAAGTTGCCCGCGAACGTGATCGTCGCGCCGAACTCCCCGAGCGCCCGCGCCCAGCACAGCACCGCGCCCGCCGCGACGCCGGGCGCGACGAGCGGCAGCGTGACGCGGCGGAACACCGTCCAGCGGCTCGCGCCGAGCGTCGCGGCGGCCTCCTCGTAGCGCAGGTCGGCGGCGCGCAGCGCGCCCTCGACGCTGATGACCAGGAACGGCATCGCCACGAACGTCTCGGCGAGCACGACGCCCGCCGTGGTGAACGGCAGCGTCACCCCGAACGCGTCGTCCAGCCAGCGGCCGACGATCCCCCGCCGCCCGAGGGCCAGCAGCAGCGCGACGCCGCCGACGACGGGCGGCAGCACCAGCGGCACGGTCACCAGCGCCCGCACGACCCGCACGCCCCGGAACCGGACGCGCGCCAGCAGCCACGCCAGCGGCACGCCGAAGAACATGCACAGCGCGGTCGCGGCGGTCGCCGTGACGAGGCTCAGCCGCAGCGCCTCCAGCACCTGCGGTTCGGCGAGCCGCGTCCCGAGCGTCGACCAGGGCGCGCGCCACAGCAGCCCGAGCAGCGGCAGGACGAGGAACGCCAGCCCGACCAGCCCCGGCAGCACCAGCATCCACGGCGGCCGGGCCGGGCGTGCGTCCCCCTCGCGGCGCGTCACGGCGCCTCGAAGCCCGCCTTCGTCAGCGTCGCCCGCCCGGCCGGGGACAGCACCAGCGACACGAACTCCTTGGCCAGCCCGGCCTGCGGCGCGTGCGCCAGCTCGGTGATCGGGTAGTCGTTGATCGCCTTGGCGGCCTCGGGGAAGTCGATGCCGGTGACCTGCCCGGCCGCCGCGCCCGCGTCGGTGCGGTAGACTAGGCCCGCGTCGGCCTCGCCGAGCCGGACCTTGGTGAGGACGGCCTTGACGTCCTGCTCCTTCGACACCGGCTTCACGTCGACGTGCGCGGCGGCCAGCGCGGTCCTAGCGGCGGCCCCGCACGGGACCTCGTCGGCGCACAGCACGACCTTGACGCCCTTGCGCGCCAGGTCGGAGAGCCCGTGGACCTTGGCCGGGTCGTCCTTGGGCACCGCGATGACGAGCCGGTTGCGGACGAACACCTGCGGCGACCCGGCCGCGTCGCCCGCCTCGGACACGGTCTTCATCGTCGCGGGGCTCGCGGCGGCGAACACGTCGGCGGGCGCGCCCTGCGTGATCTGCTGCGCGAGCGTGGAGCTGCCGCCGAAGCTGAACCGGACCTTCACCCCGGGATGGGACTTCTCGAAGTCCTTGCCGAGCGCGGTGAACGTCTCGGTGAGCGACGCGGCGGCGAACACCGTCAGCGTCCGCGACCCCTTGTCACCGCCCTTCCCCTTGTCGTCGCCGGTGTCCCCGCACGCGGCGGTGGCCGACAGCAGCGTCAGGGCCGCCGCCGCGGCGCTCAGGATGCGTTTCACGGATCACTCCAGGGGGCGTCAGGCCGAGTGCGGCCGGTCGGGGCGTTCGACGACGACGGTGGTGGACTTCACGACGGCCTCGGCCACGACGCCGACTTCGAGTCCGAGGTCGTCGGCGGCCTCGCGGCTCATCAGCGAGACGATCCGGAACGGTCCCGCCTGAAGGTCCACCTGCGCCATGACGCCGTCGCGGTGGACGGCGGTGACGATGCCGCGCATCCGGTTGCGCGCGGAGGAGAACCGGTCGCCCTGCTCGTCGTCGGCCTGGGAGCGCACGAACGCGGCCAGCTCCGCGCCGGGGACGCGCCGGTGGCCGTGCTCGTCGCGGTCGGCGGCGAGCCGGCCGCCGTCCACCCAGCGGCGCACGGTGTCGGCGCTGACTCCGAGCAGGGCCGCCGCCTCGCTGATCCGGAAGGTCGTCACACCGCAAAGCGTACGATGCCGTAGATACCAGCTAAAAGCGCGGGCTGGCCTTCGATATGCGACCGCAATCAACCTCTCCTCGCCGCAGATGCCAGGGTTGGTGCTGAACCGAACCAGACTCGGGTTCTTTTCAGGACGCGGACGCGGTGCCACGATCGGGACGTACCGCCATCCGAGGAGGAAGCGTGTCCCCTGCCCAGCCCGCGACCCTCGTCCTGGACCGGCGCGGCACCGCCAGCCTGCGCTCGCGCGCCGTCGCGGGCGGCGTGCGGCGGCTCCTGCGCCCCCGCCTCACCGCGCTCGCCGCCCGCCCGGTGGACGAGCGGGCGCTGCGCCGCTTGGCCGCCCTCGACCGGCTCGCCGCGCGCGGCGGCGTCCCGCGCGGCGTCCACCGCGAGGCGGTGCGCTTCGACGGGTTCGGCGCGGAGTGGGTCCACGGCCCCGGCGTCGGCCGCGACCGCCGCCGCGCGATCCTCTACCTGCACGGCGGCGGCTGGGTCTGCTGCGGCCTGAACACCCACCGGCGGATGGTCGCCCGCTTCGGCGCGGCCGCGGGCGTCCCGGCGCTGTCGGTGGACTACCGCATGATCCCGGCCGTCCCGTTCGAGCGCGAGGCCGACGACTGCCTGACCGCCTACCGGTGGCTGCTGGAGGACCGGGGCCTGGACGCCCGCGACATCGTGATCATGGGCGACTCGGCGGGCGGGTACCTGACGTTCGCCACCGCGCTGCGCGCCCGCGACGCGGGACTGCCGCTGCCCGCCGCGCTCGTGGCGCTGTCGCCGATGCTCGACATGGACCTGACGAGCAAGCTCGCGCACGCCAACATGCGGCTCGACCCATCCGACCCGGGCGTGCTGCTGGAACGGCTCGTCGAGGGGTTCCTCGGGCACCTGGACCTCACCGACCCGGCCGTCTCCCCGGTCCGCGCCGACCTGGCCGGCCTGCCGCCGACGCTGCTGACGGCGGGCTCGACCGAGCTGCTGTACTGCGACTCCGAGGAGATGGCGCGGCGGCTCGCGGACGCGGGCGTCCCGGTGACGCTCCAGGTCTGGGACCGCCAGATCCACGTCTTCCAGATGTTCGGCCCGCTGCTGCCCGAGTCCCGCGCCGCGATCCACGAGCTGGGCGTGTTCGTCCGCCAGGCGTTCGCCCGCACCGCCGCCGAGCGCGCCGCCGCCTCCTGATCCCGCCGCGCGCCGCGCGATCCGGGGCGCGGCCCGCCGCCCGCGACGCCGGGCCGGCGATCCCGTGCGCTCGGGCATGGTTCAACCCCGGCGGACGGTGGGGAGGGTCGGCCGGACCGGTTCACCGGCGGCCCACCGCCCGGCTGTTCCCCCGGTCGCACGATCACGGGAGACACCGGACACCCTGGGGTTTTGTCCATGTTCGGGCGTTATGTCCAGGGGTAGGGGCCGCGCGTTGAGCAGAACGCCGTCTCTCACCCCGGAGGGTGACCATGACTCGAACCATGCGGGCACCGCGCACCAGGGGTGCCCTCAGCGGAATGCTTCTCACGCTGCTCGGGATCTGGGGAGGGCTCATGCCCTTCATCGGACCGTACGTCCATTTCGGGTTCATGCCCGACAGCGCCTGGCACTTCACCGCCGACCGCCTGTACCTGATCATCCTGCCCGCGGTCGCGACGATCCTCGGCGGACTCATGCTGATGTTCGCCGCCAACCGGGTCGTCGGGATGGCGGGCGGCTGGCTGGCCGCCCTCGCGGGGCTCTGGTTCGTCGTCGGCAACTCCATCGCCGCGCTGTGGGGCGGCAGCGCCGGGACGCCGATCGGCGCGAGCCTCGGCCACCGGCTCACCGAGTCGCTGAGCGGGTTCACCGGCCTCGGGACCGTCATCACGTTCCTGGCCGCGATGGCCCTCGGCCGGTTCGCGGTGGTCGGCGTGCGCGACGCGCGCCGCGCCGAGCGCGCGGCGGCCGCGGGCGGCGGCGCCGCCACCGCCCGCGAGGGCGAGCGCGCCCCGCGCCAGGGCCGCGCCCCCGAGTGGGAGCGCACCGGCGAGGGCCGCGGCGCCACCCGGTCCGCCGTGCCCGCCCACGGCCGCGCGGGCCGCGGCGGCGGCGAGCACGAGCGCCCCGACCAGGGCTGACGCACCGCACCGCGGGACACCGCGGCCGGACCCGCACCGCGCACGCGCGGTGCGGGTTCCGCGCGTCCGGCCTACCGGTCGCGCGAGCGCATCTTGCGGACGCTGTCGCTGGTCTCGTAGCCGTCGTCCCCGACGTTCACGTCGTTGCGGTCGGTGAACATGCCGGCGAAGGCGACGAGCAGCCCGACGCCGCCGATCCACGGCGTGCGCCAGACGAAGCTGAGCGCCACGCAGACGGCCGCTATCGACATCAAGATGAAGAGCTTCACGTCACACCCCTCGCGCGCGCCCGATCCCGTACCGAGTAAGGGACAGCTTACTCAGATCGCGTTCACCGCATCGTGACACGGCGAGACCCGTCCGGAAAAGACTTCCGGACGGGTCTCCTGGCGTTCTCAGGCGTTGCGCCCGCTACTTGCGCTTCGCGCGCTTCTCGCGGATCTTCATCGTGACGTCCAGCGGAGCGCCCTCGAAACCGAACTCCTCGCGCAGCCGCCGCTCGATGAACCGGCGGTAGCCCTCCTCCAGGAACCCCGACGTGAACAGCACGAACCGCGGCGGCCGCACCCCCGCCTGCGTCGCGAACAGCACGCGCGGCTGCTTGCCGCCCCGGATCGGGTGCGGGTGCGCGTTCACCAGGTCGGCGAAGAACTGGTTCAGCTTCGCGGTCGGGACGCGCTGGTCCCACCCGGCCAGCGCCGTCTCGATCGCCGGGACCAGCTTCTCCATGTGCCGCCCGGTCCGCGCGGAGACGTTCACCCGCGGCGCCCACCGCGCGTTGTGGAGCTGCCGGTCGATCTCGCGCTCCAGGTAGTGGCGGCGCTCCTCGTCCAGCAGATCCCACTTGTTGTAGGCGACGACCAGCGCGCGGCCCGAGTCCACCACCGTGGAGATGATCCGCAGGTCCTGCTCGGCCAGCGACTCCGACGCGTCCACCAGCACCACCGCGACCTCGGCGCGCTCCAGCGCCGACTGCGTGCGCAACGTCGCGTAGAAGTCCGCGCCCTGGTTCTCCCGGTGGCGGCGGCGGATGCCCGCCGTGTCGATGAACCGCCAGGTCTTGCCGCCGAGCTCGATCTCCTCGTCGATCGGGTCGCGCGTGGTGCCCGCCACCGAGTCGACGACCGCGCGGGTCTCCCCCGCGAGCTGGTTCAGCAGGCTCGACTTGCCGACGTTCGGCCGCCCGAGCAGCGCGATCCGGCGCGGCCCGCCCGCCTCGGCGAACGTCTCCGGCGGGGCCTCGGCGGGCAGCGCCTCCAGCACCGCGTCCAGCAGGTCGCCGCTGCCGCGGCCGTGCAGGGCGCTCACCGGGTGCGGCTCGCCGATCCCGAGGCCCCACAGCAGCGCCGCGTCCGCCTCGGCGGCCACGTCGTCCACCTTGTTCGCGACGAGCACGACCGGCTTGCCCGACCGGCGCAGGATCTCCACGACGGCCTCGTCCACGTCCGTCGCGCCGACCGTCGCGTCCACGACGAACATCACCACGTCCGCCAGGTCCACCGCCAGCCGCGCCTGCTCGGCGATCGACGCGGCCAGGCCCTGCGCGTCCGGCAGCCAGCCCCCGGTGTCCACCACCGTGAACCGCCGCCCGCTCCAGGTCGCGTCGTAGGCGACCCGGTCGCGGGTGACGCCGGGCACGTCCTCCACGACCGCCTCGCGGCGGCCGAGGATGCGGTTCACCAGCGTGGACTTCCCGACGTTCGGGCGGCCCACCACCGCGACCACCGGCGCGGGCGGCGCGTCCGGCGGCGGCGCGTCGAGATCGACGGCGGCGTGGAAGTCGTATTCGCTCACTTGCGTTCCCCTACGGTCCGGCGCGGCGGCCGGACCGCTCACGTTCGTTCTTCGGCGAGGCGGACGACCGCCTCGATGACCTCGTCGAGACCCAGCTCGGTCGAGTCGATCTCCGTCGCGTCCGCCGCCCTCGTCAGCGGCGACGTCGTCCGGGTGGAGTCCAGCCGGTCCCGGCGGGCCTGCTCGGTGCGCGTCACCGTCACCGACGCGCCCGGGTCGGCCGCGAGGTCCTTGGCGCGGCGCTGCGCGCGCGCCTCCTCGCTGGCCGTCAGGTACACCTTCACCGGCGCGTCGGGCGCGACGACCGTGCCGATGTCGCGGCCCTCCACGACGATCCCGCCCGTCCCGATGATCTCACGCTGCAGCGCGACGAGCCGCGCCCGGACCTCCGGGACGGCGCTCACCGCGCTGACCGCGTTGGTGACCTCGCGGGTGCGGATCGGGGCGGACACGTCCGTGCCGTCCACCGCGATCGACGGGGCGTCCGGGTCGGTGCCCGACTCCAGCACCGGCTCCCCGGCGCGGGCGGCGACCGCCGCCGCGTCGTCGACCGCGACGCCCTGCCGCAGCATCCACCACGTGATGGCGCGGTACATCGCTCCGGTGTCGAGGTAGCGCAGCCCGAGCGCGCGGGCCACGCCCTTGGAGGCGCTGGACTTGCCGGACCCGGACGGGCCGTCCATGGCGATGACGAGCGACACGATCGCTCCCTTTCGTTCGGTCTGGGACGGGGCGGCGCGGCGCACCCCCGCGGCGGCGGCCCCGGCGGTTCAGGGTACCGGTACGGGCGGCGGCCCTGAGCCGGTCAGCCGGGGACCGACCAGCCGCGCGCGCGCAGTTCCCCGGCCAGCCGCTCGGCCGCCTCCGGCCGCACCGCGATCTCCAGCACGCCGAGCGGGCGGCCCGGCGAGTGCTCGATCGTCACGTCCTCGATGTTGACGCCCGCGATGCCCGCCGCCTGGAAGATCATCGCCAGTTCGCCGGGGCGGTCGGGGATGACGACCGTGACCGTCGCGAACGCCTGCCCCGGCCCGCCGTGCTTGCCCGGGATGCGGGACCGGCCCGCGTTGCCGCGCAGCAGCAGGTCCGCGACGTGCCCGGCCGCGCCCTCGCTGCCGTCGCGCAGCAGCGACGCCGCGACCGCGAGGTCCGTCGCGACGGCCTCCAGCACGTCGGCGACGGGTTCGGCGTTCGCGCTGAGGATGCCGATCCACAGCCGCGGGTCGCTCGCCGCGATCCGCGTGACGTCCCGGACGCCCTGCCCGGCCAGGCCCAGCGCCGTCTCGTCGGCGCCCGTCAGCCGCGCCGCGACCGCCGCCGACACCACGTGCGGCGCGTGCGAGACCAGCGCCACCGCGCGGTCGTGCTCCTCCGCGCCGACGACGACGGACTCGGCGCCGCACTCGCGGGCGAGCGCCTCCACGGCCGCGAGCGCGTCCGGGCTCGTCTCCGGCGACGGGCACAGCGCCCAGGGCCGCCCGAGGAAGAGGTCGTCGCGCGCCGCCGCGGGCCCCGACCGCTCCCGTCCCGCCAGCGGATGCCCCGCCACGAAGACCGAGAGGTCGCAGCCCAGCTCGGCGGCCTGCCGCAGCGGCAGCGCCTTGACGCTCGCGACGTCGGTGTAGAACCGCGCGAGCCCACGCTTCTGCGCGTCGAGCAGCGTCATGGCGACCGCGGCGGGCGGCACGGCGAGCACCGCCACATCGGCGGCGTCGGCGGGGTCGACGGTCTCGGCCGGCAGCTCCCGCCCGGCCCCGATCCCCACGGCGATCTCCAGCGCCGCCGGATCGCGGTCGGCCAACAGCACGTCCGCCCCGCGCCCCCGCAACGCCAACGCGACCGACGTCCCGATCAGCCCGGTCCCGACCACCACAACCCGCATACGCACAAGTATGCCTGCGACAACGACCCCGAAAGCCCCCACGAACAGCGACCCCGAACGAAGAAACCCCACCCGCCCCGAAAAAACACCCACAACCCAACCCGCCCGCTCACACCAACCACCGAGCAACCAGACGCCCCAGTGAGACGCCCCACACGCGCAGCGACCAGAGGCCATCCAATGCAAGCAGCCACCGCACCAAAAGGCGTGGCCCCCAACGATCAAGCGGGGCCACCCACCCGAAGCCCGATAGCAACCGCGGGGGGTCTACACCCGAACGCAGACGGAAACCACAGAGGGTCTTCCACACCCGAAAACCCACCGCAACCACGGGGGGAGCCCGGCGGGCGCACGGCCGCGAGCGCCAGCGAGTGGCCGGGCGCACGCAGCGCGAAGGGCCGCACCGCAGCGGAGCGCCAGCGGAGCGAGGATGCGGCGCTTCGCGCCGCGGGGGGCGTGGGGGGTCGCCCCCCCACAATGTCACTGCGCGATATCGAGCCGCAGCGCCGTAGCCCCCCGCAGATAAACGTGCTGGATCTCCGCCCTGGGCCGTTCGGTGGCGATGTGGGCCATGAGCCGGATGACGCGGGGCAGGGCGTGGGGCACGGCGATCTCGGCGGCGCACAGGAGGGGGACTTCGCTGAAGCCGAGCTTGCGGGCGGCGAGGGCGGGGAACTCGGCGGTGAGGTCGGGGGTGGCGGTGAACAGGACGCTGATGACGTCGTCGGTGGTCAGCGCGTTGCGTTCCATGACGGCGGTGACCAGTTCGGTCGTGGCCGACAGGATCTCGGCCCGGTCGTCGGCGTCCACCTGGATCGCTCCGCGTACGGCGCGCACCGCCACTGTCGTCCTCCTCGGTTCGTCGTCGCCCGCGGGTCGCCCCGCGGGCGCCTACAGGTCGACGGCCTTGTAGAGCTCGCCGACCTCGCGGACGGTCAGCGCCCGCATGCCGCCCGGCTTGAGCTGGCCCAGTTTGATCGGCCCGAACTCTACGCGGGCGAGCTGCTGGACCGGGTGGCCGACCTCCTTGAGGAGGCGGCGCACGATGTGCTTGCGGCCCTCGTGCAGGGTGATCTCGACCAGGATGCGCTTCCCGGCCTGGTCGAAGATCCGGAACTTGTCGGCCTTGGCGAACCCGTCGTCCAGCATGACGCCCTTGCGGAGGCGGCGGCCGAGGTCGCGCGGGATGGGCCCGTGGATCTCGGCGAGGTACACCTTGTCGACGCCGAAGCTGGGGTGGGTGAGGCGGTGCGCCAGCTCGCCGTCGTTGGTGAGCAGGATCAGCCCCTCGGTGTCGGTGTCGAGGCGGCCGACGTGGAAGAGCCGTTCGGGGACCTCGACGTAGTCGGCGAGGGATTTGCGGCCGCGCTCGTCGCTCATGGTGCTGACGATCCCGCGCGGCTTGTTGATCATGTAGTAGCGCATCTCGGCGCGGGTCTCGACGCGGCGGCCGTCGACGTGGATCACCGCGGTCTGCGGGTCCACGCGCTCGCCGAACCGGAACACCTTCCTGCCGTCGACGGTGACCCGGCCCTCGCCGATCAGCTCCTCGCAGTGCCGGCGGCTGCCGATCCCGGCGTCCGCCAGCACCTTCTGCAGGCGGACCTGCCGCTCGTCGGCGCGGTCCTGGTTATCGCTCACGTGTCCTCGATCATCTCGTCCGGAAGGTCGTGCGGGAGGTAGGGGGCCAGTTCGGGCAGCTCGTCCAGGTCCCGCAGGCCCAGCCGCTCCAGAAAGTACCCGGTGGTCCGGTACAGGTGCGCCTGGCTCTCGGGGTCCTGCCCGGCGTCCTCGATGAGGCCGCGCAGCGTCAGCGTCCGCATGACGCCGTCGCTGTTGACGCCGCGGATCGCCGACACCCGGGCCCGGCTGACGGGCTGCCGGTAGGCGACGACGGCGAGCGTCTCCAGCGCGGCCTGGGTGAGCCGCGCCTGCTGCCCGTCGGTGACGAACCGCTCGACGACGGGCGCGCACACGTCGCGGGTGTAGTAGCGCCAGCCGCCCGCGACCTCCCGCAGGTCGAACCCGCGCCCGTCGGCGGTGTATTCCGCGGCGAGGTCGCGGAGCGTCGCGGTGATCTCCCGGACGGGCCGCTCCAGCAGGTGCGCGAGCGTCATCGCGCCGACCGGCTCGTCCACGACCAGCAGGATCGCCTCGACGGACGCGCGCAGCGTCGGCCCCCCGGCGGCGGTCTCCGCGTCGTCCCGCGCGGTCTCGGTCACGCCTGGTCCCCCTCCGCGTCGCGGCGGCCCGCGGGGTCGCGGGCGCCCTCGTAGTCGTCGCCGACCTCGACGTCGCCGTCGTCCGCGCCCGTCCAGGCGACGTGCAGGTCCCCCAGCGGCTCGGGCTGCTCGAACGCCACCGCCGCCTCCCGGTACAGCTCCAGCAGCGCCAGGAACCGCGCGACGATCTCGTACACGCCCGCGCAGTCCTCGGTGAGGACGGCGAACGTCGTCCGCCGGAGCCGCCGCAGCCGGGCGACGACGATCGCGGCCTGCTCCTTCACGCTGGCCTTCGGCTGGTACATGTGCTCGACCGACACCGCGGGCGGCGCCTTCGGCGCGAGCGCCTTGGCGGCGAGCCGCGCGAACTCGGCGGGCCCGAGCCCCAGCAGCACCTCCGGCAGGAGGTTCGCGAACCGGGGCTCGACGGGCACGGTGCGCGGGAACCGGCGCGCCGCGTCCGCCATCCGGGCCGCGAAGACGCCCGAGACCTCCTTGTACGCCCGGTACTGCAGGAGCCGCGCGAACAGCAGGTCGCGGGCCTCCAGCAGCGCGAGGTCCTCCTCGTCGTCGACCTCGCCGGACGGCAGCAGCCGCGCGGCCTTCAGGTCGAGCAGCGTCGCGGCGACGAGCAGGAAGTGGCTGGCCTGGTCGAGGTCCCAGTCCCTGCCGTGCGCGCGGATGTGGGCGATGAAGTCGTCGGTGACCTTGTGCAGGGAGACTTCGGTGATGTCGAGCTTGTGCTTGGCGATGAGGCCGAGGAGCAGGTCGAACGGGCCCTCGAAGTTGTCGAGGCGGACCCGGAACCCGCCGTCCTCGCCGGCGTCCGCGCCGTCCGCGCCGCCGTCGGCCGCGGGGCGCGTCGCCGCGGCGGCCTCGTCAATGCTCACCGGCCACATCTTCCCACGGCGCGGGACCGGTCGCGCCGCGCCCGGTCACCGGGCGTGACGGCGCGCCGTTCCGGCACCGGCGCCGCTACTCGGTGGCGGCCCACCGCTGCAGGACCTCGCGGGCGAGGCTGCGGTAGGCGTTCGCGCCCATCGAGTTGGGGTCGAAGTAGGTGATCGGCTCGCCCGCGACCGTCGCGTCGGGGAACCGGACCGTCCGGTTGATCACGGTGTGGAACACCTTGTCGCCGAACGCCTCGACGATGCGGCCTAGGACCTCGCGGGTGTGCAGGGTCCGCGAGTCGTACATCGTGCCGAGGACGCCGTCGATGACCAGGCCCGGGTTGATGCGCCCCTGGACCTTGTCGATCGTCTCCATCAGCAGCGCGACGCCGCGCATCGCGAAGTACTCGCACTCCAGCGGGATCAGCACGCCCTCGCTCGCGGCGAGCGCGTTCACCGTCAGCAGGCCGAGCGACGGCTGGCAGTCGATGAGGATGTAGTCGTAGTGCGGGATCGCCGACTTCAGCACCTGCGACAGGATGTACTCGCGGCCGACCTCGTGGACGAGCTGCACCTCGGCGCCCGACAGGTCGATGTTGCTGGGCAGCAGGTCCATCCCGTCGACGCCGGTCTCGATGACCACGTCGTCCCACTCGGTGTCGTGCTCGAGCAGCAGGTTGTGGATCGTGATGTCGAGCTGGCGCGGGTCGCCCTTGCCGAGCCCGACCGACAGCGCGCCCTGCGGGTCGAAGTCCACGAGCAGGACCCGGCGGCCGTACTCGGCGAGCGCCGCGCCCAGGTTGATCGTGGTGGTGGTCTTGCCGACCCCGCCCTTCTGGTTGCAGATCGACACGATCCGCGCGGGTCCGTGCTCGGCGAGCGGCTCCGGCTCCGGGAACACCGGGACGGGCCGCTGCGTCGGGCCGAGCCCGCGGCGGGGATCGGTCTCTATGGTGGCCGAGGAGAGAACCCCCTCAGGAGCTTTCGTGCTGGTCACCAGATCCCTCCCCCGGTGGCCGAGATTGCCATCCAGAACCGGGACTCTAGGGCTTGTCAAGGCGCGGCTCAAGCCGACGCGCGCCGAACGTCGCGATTTGTCACCGGACCCTGCGGCTGCGCGCCCGGGGGTGCGACGTGGCGTACACCTCCCGCAGCACCTGCACGGTGACCAGCGTGTAAACCTGCGTCGTGGTCACCGACGCGTGCCCCAGCAGCTCCTGGACGACGCGGACGTCGGCGCCGCCGTCGAGCAGGTGCGTGGCGAAGGAGTGACGCAGCGTGTGCGGCGAGACGTCGCTCAGGCCCGCGCGTTCGGCGGCGGCGCGCAGCACCATCCACGCGCCCTGCCGCGACAGCCGCCCGCCGCGCGCGTTGAGGAACAGCGCCGGGCCGCCCCGCCCGGCGCGCGCCAGGCCGGGCCGGGCCCGCACCAGGTACGCCTCGGCGGCGCGGCGCGCGTAGTCGCCGACGGGGACGATGCGGGTCTTGCCGCCCTTGCCGCGGATGCGCGCGAAGCCCTCGTCGAGGTCGAGGTCGTCCACGTCGAGGCCGACCGCCTCGGAGATCCGCGCGCCCGACCCGTACAGCAGCTCCAGCAGCGCCCGGTCGCGCAGCCCGCGGGCGGCGTCGGCGGGACCGCCGGACTCGGCGGCGGCCTGCGCGCACGCCAGCAGCCGCTCGACGTCGGCCGGGGGGATCGCCTTGGGCAGCCGCCGGGGCGGGGCGGGCGGCCGGACCTCGCGGGCGGGGTCGGCGGCGGCCAGGCCCTCGCGCAGCGCGAACCGGTGCAGGCCGCGGACGGCGACGACGGCACGCGCCGCCGAGCCCGCCGACAGCGGCGGGTGGTCGGCGTCGCCCTCGCGGAGCCCGGCCAGGAACGCGCGGACGTCGTCCTCGGCGACCTCGCCGATCGCGGCGCGGCCGCGCGCGGCCAGCGCCCCGGTGTAGCGGCGCAGGTCGCGGCGGTAGGAGCTGAGCGTGTTGGCGGCCAGGCCCCGCTCGACGGCCAGGTGCCCGAGGTAGGCGCGGACGGCCGCGGCCAGCTCGGCGGGGACGTCGGGCTCGTTCTCGGTCGGGGGCGCGGTCCGGCCGGGCACGGGAGAAGACAGTGCGGACCCCCTCGGACGGGCGGGCGGACGGGACCTGCCGCCCATCATGCCCCCTCGGCGCGCGCCGGGCGGCCCTTCGGCGGCCCCGGACCGCCGCATGTCGCGGCGGCCCGGGGCCCGGCGGTCAGAGCTCGGGCGCGTCCGCCGGGCGCAGCTCGATCCCGGCGCCGTTCCGGTAGGCGTGCGCGGCGAGGATGCCCTGGACGGCGAGCGCGTTGCGGACGTCCCCGGCGAGGACCTTGCGGACCGCGTCGGCCAGCGGCACCCACACCACCGGCATGTCCGCCTCCTCGTGGACCCGCTCGAAGTCGATCTCGTCGTCCGGGACGCGCGCGACGTCGCGGGCGAGGAAGATCCGGGACCGCTCGTCGGACATCCCCGGCGACGGCAGGACGTCCACCAGCGCGTCCCACCGGTCGGCGCGGTAGCCGCTCTCCTCCAGCAGCTCCCGCGCGGCCACGTCGCGCAGCGGCTCGCCCGGCACGTCGCGCAGCCCGGCGGGCAGCTCCCACAGCAGCGCGCCGACGGCGTGCCGGTACTGCCGCAGCAGCAGCACGCGGTCGGCGTCGTCCAGCGCGAGGACCGCGACGGAGCCCTGGTGCTCCACGACGTCGCGGCGGACCTTCTCGGTGCCGCCGCCGGACGCGGGCATCACGACCTCGTCGCTGCGGACCGAGAAGACCGGCCCCCGGAACGGGCTGTCGCTGCGGACGACCGTCCAGTGCTCGCGGGCGTCGCGGACGTCGTCGGGGCCCGGCGCGCCGGTCACCGGGTCTCCTCGCGGGCCGCCGCGTAGTCCAGCGCCGCCGAGACCAGCCCGACGAACAGCGGGTGCGGGCGCGTCGGCCGGGACCGGAACTCCGGGTGCGCCTGCGTGCCGACGAAGAACGGGTGGACCTCGCGCGGCAGCTCGACGTACTCCACCAGCCGCCCGTCCGGGGACAGCCCGCTGAACCGCAGGCCCGCCTCGGCGAGCCGGTCGCGGTAGGCGTTGTTCACCTCGTAGCGGTGCCGGTGCCGCTCGGACGCCTTCGCCTCGCCGTACAGCCCGCGGACGATGGAGCCCTCCGCGAGGTCGGCCGGGTACAGGCCGAGCCGCATCGTGCCGCCCATGTCGCGCTCCCCGGCGACGACGTCGACCTGGTCGGCCATCGTCGCGACCACCGGGTCGGCGACCTCGGCGTCGAACTCGGCGCTGCCGGCGCCCGCTACGCCCGCCAGCGACCGCGCCGCCTCGATCACCATGCACTGCAGGCCGAGGCAGATGCCGAGCAGCGGCAGGCCGTGCTCGCGCGCGTAGGTGATCGCGCCGACCTTGCCCTCGATGCCGCGCACCCCGAACCCGCCGGGCACCAGGACGCCGTCGACGCCCGCCAGCTCCCGCTTGGCGCCCTCGGGCGTCTCGCAGTCGTCGGACTTCACCCAGCGGATGCGGACCCGGGCGTCGTTGCCGAACCCGCCGTGCCGCAGCGCCTCGGTGACCGACAGGTAGGCGTCGGGCAGGTCGATGTACTTGCCGACCAGCGCGATCACCACCTCGCGGGCGGGCTTGTGGACGCGGCGCAGCAGCTCGTCCCACGCGCCCCAGTCCACGTCGCGGAACGGCAGCCCGAGTCGGCGGACGACGTAGGCGTCCAGCCCCTCGGCGTGCAGGACCTTCGGGATGTCGTAGATGCTCGCGGCGTCGACCGCGGACACCACGGCCTCGCGGTCCACGTCGCACATCATGCTGATCTTGTGCTTGAGGCCGTCGGTGATCGGCCGGTCCGACCGGCACACGATCGCGTCGGGCTGGATGCCGATGGAGCGCAGCGCGGCGACCGAGTGCTGCGTCGGCTTGGTCTTCAGCTCCCCCGACGGGCCGATGTACGGCAGCAGCGACACGTGCAGGAAGAAGCAGTTGTCGCGGCCGATCTCGTGCCGGATCTGGCGGACCGACTCCAGGAACGGCTGCGACTCGATGTCGCCGACCGTGCCGCCGACCTCGGTGATGACGACGTCCACGTCGGCGTCGGCCATCCCGCGGATGCGGTCCTTGATCTCGTTGGTGATGTGCGGGATGACCTGCACCGTGTCGCCGAGGTACTCCCCGCGCCGCTCCTTGGCGATGACGTTGGAGTACACCTGGCCGGTGGTGACGTTGGCGTACCCGTGCAGCTCCGTGTCGAGGAAGCGCTCGTAGTGGCCGATGTCGAGGTCGGTCTCCGCGCCGTCGTCGGTGACGAACACCTCGCCGTGCTGGAACGGGTTCATCGTCCCGGGATCGACGTTGAGGTAGGGGTCGAGCTTCTGCATGGTGACCCGCAGGCCGCGCAGTGTGAGAAGCCGCCCCAGGCTGGACGCCGTCAGTCCCTTGCCGAGGCTGGAGGCGACACCGCCGGTGACGAAGAGATGCTTGGTGGGACGAGCCCTGCCAGTGGCTGCCGAAGGCAAGTTAAGACGCTCCCGTGGTCGATGCTGGGCGGACGGTACCGCACTGCCCACGGGCCACCAGAATAACAGGCGGCGGGGACCCCGCCGTCCGGGACGCGCATGATCGCCCCGGCGCGGCCCGCCGCCCGCGCACCGCCCACCGTACGGAACGCCGTTCGGCGCGCCGCGCGCGGGGCGGCGCCGAGGAATCGTCGGTCAGCCGCGCGGCACGGCGCTCGGCATGATCGTGCGGAGCTGGCGGGTCAGCTCGTCGATCAGCGAGCGGGCCTGGTCGGCGGCCTGGCGGGCGGCGTCGCGCTCCTGCGACAGCTCCGCGATGGCGGCCCGCTGCTCGGTGACGGCCTGCGCGAGCTGGTCGACCCACTGGTCGCGCTCGGCGAGCTTCTCGGCGACGGCGTCGCGCTCGGCGGCGAGCTGGCGCAGCCCGGCGACGGCCTTCTCCTTCTCGCGCGTCTCCTGGTCGGCGCGACCGCGCGCGATCGTCAGCTCCGACTCGGTGCGCGTCTGCGCCTGCACGGCGGTGTCGCGGGCCCGCTCGGCGGCCTCCCGGGCCTGCACGGCCCCGTCCAGCGCCCGCTCGGCCTTCTTGGCGGCCTCCAGCGACTGCGCGGCGGTGTCGAGGGCCTGCTGCCGCTCGGCCTCGGCATCGGTCGCGCGGCGCTCGGCCTCCACGGCGCGGCGGTCGGAGTCCTGCGCGGTGCGGGCGGCGTCGGCGGCGCGGCCGTCCGCGCCCTTGGCGCGCAGCTCGGCCTCCTGCGCGCGGCGCTCGGTCTCGGCGGCGCGCGCCTCGGCCTGCTTCACGCGGTTCTCGGCGGACGTGGCGCGCATCCGCGCCTCGTCGGCCTCCTTCGCCTTCGCCGCGACCGCGTGGGTGAGGTTCTGCGCCTTCACCTCGGCGTCGGCGAGCTTGCCGCGCAGCGCCGCCAGCTCGGCGTGCGCCGTCTCCATCGCCCGCGACAGCTCGGCGGCCTGCTCGGCGGCCCGGTCCCGCTCGGCCTCGGCGGCGCGGCGGGCGGCGACGGCGTCCTCGACGGCGCGGACGGCGTCGTCGCGGGCCTCGCTCATCGCGTCCCGCTGGGTGATGGCCTGCCGGACGGTCGCCTCGGCCTCGGCGACGCGGCGCTCGGCCTGCTCGACCTGGGCCTGCGCCTGCGCCTGGGCCTGCTCCAACTGGGCGCGGGCCTGCTGGGCCTGGTTCCACGCGGTGGCGGCGTCGCGCTGGGCGTTGTCCTTCTCGCCCTGCATCGCCGCGATCTGGGTGACGGCGTCGGACTGGACCTCGGTGACCTTGCGCTCGGCCTCGACGGCGCGGCGGTCGGCCTGCTCGGCCTGGCCCCGCGCCCGCTGGACCTCGCCCCACGCCGCCGCCGCGTCCCGCTGCGCCGACTCCTTCTCCGCCTGCACGGCCGCGACCTGCGCGGCCGCCTCGTTCTGCGCCTCGGTGACCTTGCGCTCGGCCTCGACGGCGCGGCGGTCGGCCTGCTCGGCCTGCCCCCGCGCCCGCTGGACCTCGCCCCACGCCGCCGCCGCGTCCCGCTGCGCCGACTCCTTCTCCGCCTGCACGGCGGCCACCTGCGCGGCGACCTCGCTCTGCGCCTCGGTGACCTTGCGCTCGCCCGCGGCGAGCGCGTCGCCGATGAGGTCGGCCATCTGGCGCAGCCGCTCGACCAGGTCCCAGGGCTGCACCTCGGCCGCGTCGGGCTCGGCGTCGCGCGCGGCCTTCAGCGGCGGCCGGGGCGCGGGCACGCCGGGCTTGGGCTCGGGCGGGCGTCCCATCGGCCAGGGCGAGGAGGCATCGGGGACGCTCCGCGAACCACCGGTTCCGTTCAGCTCGCTCACTTGTCTCCCTGCCTGTTCGCCTGCCTGTTCGCCGCGCGCCGTCTCGGTGCGCGCGGCCGCCGGTCCGCCGCTCGGCTCACGGAAGGCACTCTAGTGCCGGAGCGCGAGAACGTTTGCGCAGTTTGGGGTTTAGTTTCGTGATCCACGCGCCGTCCGTCCCCTTTCGCGCGGCGTCCACACCCGCCTGACCTCCGGCTTCGCGGCGGGCCGTCCGGGCGGTGCGCCGGACGCGTCCGCGCGGCGCCCGCGGTGAAAGAATCACAGCTCATGGAGCTGCGCACCCTGTATCCGCCGATCGAACCCTACGACTCCGGGATGCTCGACGTCGGCGACGGCGACACCCTCTACTGGGAGGTCTGCGGGAACCCCGAGGGCCGGCCCGCGGTCATGCTGCACGGCGGTCCCGGCGGCGGCTGCACGGCCGAGCACCGCCGCCTGTTCGACCCGGAGAAGTACCGGGTCCTGCTGTTCGACCAGCGCAACTGCGGGCGCAGCCGGCCGCACGCGTCGGACCCGGGCGTGTCGCTGGAGGCGAACACCACCTGGAACCTCGTCGCGGATATCGAGCGGCTGCGCGAGCTGCTGGGCGTCGAGCGGTGGCTGGTGTTCGGCGGGTCGTGGGGCAGTGCGCTGGCGCTGGCGTACGCGGAGACGCATCCCGAGCGCGTCACGGGGCTGGTGCTGCGCGGGATCTTCACGCTGCGCCCGTTCGAGCTGTACTGGTTCTACCAGGAGGGCGCGTCGCTGCTGTTCCCCGACCGGTGGGAGGAGTACCTCGCGCCCGTCCCGGAGGAGGACCGCGAGGACCTCATCGCCGCGTACGCCGAGCTGCTGAACTCCCCCGACCGTGAGACGCGGGTCCGCGCGGGGCGGGCTTGGTCGCGGTGGGAGGCCGGGACGCTGACGCTGCGGCCCGACCCGGCGATGCTCGCGCCCTATGACGACGACGACCACGCGGTGGCGTTCGCGCGGATCGAGAACCACTACTTCGTCAACGAGGGGTTCTTCGAGGACGAGCAGTTGCTGCGGGACGTCGACCGCGTCCGTTCCATCCCGGGCGTGATCGTGCAGGGCCGGTACGACGTCTGCACGCCCGCGGCGACCGCGTGGGACCTGCACCGGGCGTGGCCGGAAGCCGATTTCCACCTCGTGGACGACGCGGGGCACGCCTTCTCCGAACCGGGCACGCTGCACCGCCTGATCGAGGCCACCGACCGCTTCGCCGAACTGGACTGAACTGGCCCGCGCATTCGCCGCGCGCACACGTCTCTCTTCGCGCGCACGCGCGCGGAGAGAGACGTGTGCGCGGTGAAGAATGAGTGGACGGCAGCGGCCGGAATGGCGAAGGGAAAGGGCTTCGCGCCCGGGGGCCGGACCGATACCACCCTTACCTGAAAGAAAGCTGAGTATCGTCTGCCGCCCACCGCAGAGTCACTTCCGGAGAGGTTCGGCGCGACGTCCACAGCCCCTCGCGACCCTCCCGATGCACGTGCAAGCCAGGTATCCGACCGGCGGGTAACCCGCGCCGACCTCGTGCGATGCCGCGTGACGCAGCGCACGACGGGTACGTTGACCGCCCGTCGCTGTGATTCACCTCACATAAATGAGACCGAAAATTCCGGACGTCGGCGCCGGTCGTCGCTAAAGTCGCGCCCAGCGGGCTTCATTGAGCGGACCGCCGCGCGGTCGCCAATATCCCCTGCACAGCGACGAGAAAGAGCGCGGTAACACGCCTGAAACGCGCGTGCGGCGTCGGCCGAATTTAGCAAGCGAGCTTTCATACCCGGCCGTCCGCGAACCTAAACATTTGCGGCGTAACAATCTATAACGACCCCCCGGCGGCGTTCGCTACGTTTGCTGGATATGGCAGCGCAACCCCTGGAAACACCGACCCGGCGACCCGGCGGCGACACCGAGGTGCGCCTCCGCGAGCCCGTTCCCGAGGACGGCCCGGCGCTGTGGCGGATCGCCCGCGACTCCCGCGTCCTGGACGTCAACTCCCCGTACAGCTACTCCCTGTGGTGCCGCGACTTCGCGGCCACCTCCGTCGTCGCCGAGGACGACGCCGGGCCGTGCGGCTTCGTCACCGGCTACGTCCGGCCCGACGCGCCCGGCACGTTCTTCGTGTGGCAGGTCGCCGTCGCCGAGACCCACCGCGGCCGGGGCCTGGCCCGCCGCATGCTCGACCGGCTCGGCGCCCGCCTCGGCGGCCGCGGCCACCGGTTCATGGAGGCCACCGTCACGCCCGGCAACACCGCGTCCACCGCGATGTTCTCGTCCTTCGCCCGCGACCACGGCTGCGACCTGCGGCGCACGCCCCTGTTCGGCGCGCCGCACCTCCCCGAGGGCCACGAGCCCGAGGTGCTGTTCCGCATCGGACCGCTCCCCGCCGCCCGCTGACCCGCGACCGCCGGCCGCCGCCGCGCGGTCCCGTGCCGCCGTTCCTTCCCGTCCCCCCGCCCCCAACTGCCCGGAGGCAGACATGAACGACGTCTTCACCCACCTGGAGTCCGAAGTCCGCGGCTACTGCCGCGGCTGGCCCACCGTGTTCACCACCGCGCGCGGCAGCCGCATCACCGCCGAGGACGGCCGCGAGTACCTCGACTTCTTCGCCGGCGCGGGCACGCTCAACTACGGGCACAACAACCCGCTGCTGAAACGCCGCCTGCTGGACTACCTCGCCGCCGACTCGGTCGTCCACAGCCTCGACATGTATACCGCCGCCAAGCGCACCTTCCTTGAGCGCTTCGAGGAGGTCGTGCTGAAACCGCGCGGCCTGGACTACAAGGTCCAGTTCCCCGGCCCGGCCGGCAACCACGCGGTCGAGGCGGCGCTGAAGCTGGCGCGCAAGTACACCGGGCGGGAGACCGTCGTCAGCTTCACCAACGCGTTCCACGGGATGACGCTCGGCGCGCTGGCCGTCACCGGGAACTCGATGAAGCGCACCGGCGCGGGCGTGCCGCTCGGCCACGGCGTCGCGATGCCCTACGACAACTACCTCGACGGTCGCACGCCCGACTTCCTGCTGTTCGAGACGATGCTCGACGACAGCGGCAGCGGCCTGGACAAGCCCGCCGCCGTCATCGTCGAGACCGTCCAGGGCGAGGGCGGCATCAACGCGGCGACCGCCGAGTGGCTGCGCGGCCTGGCCGACCTGTGCCGCCGGCACGAGATCCTGCTGATCGTCGACGACGTGCAGATGGGCTGCGGCCGGACCGGGGCGTTCTTCAGCTTCGAGGAGGCCGGGATCGTCCCCGACATCGTGTGCCTGTCCAAGTCCCTCAGCGGCTACGGCCTCCCGTTCGCCGTCACGCTGATGCGCCGCGACCTGGACGTGTGGGAGCCCGGCGAGCACAACGGCACGTTCCGCGGCTTCAACCCCGCGTTCGTCACCGCCGTCGGCGCGCTGGAGGAGTACTGGACGGGCGAGACGCTGGAGAAGCAGACCCTCGCCAAGGGCGAGCTGGTCGAGCGCGGCCTGAACGAGATCGCGCTGACGCACGCCGGCGCGATCGACACCGTCCGCGGCCGGGGCCTGGCGTGGGGCCTGGTGATGCGCGACCCGGACCTGGCGCCGCGCGTCTGCGGCGAGGCGTTCGCGCGGGGCCTGCTGATGGAGACGTCCGGGCCCGAGGGCGAGGTCGTGAAGCTGCTGCCGCCGCTCACCACGTCCGAGGCCGAGCTGGCGCACGGCCTGGAGATCATCGCCGACTCCGTGACGGCCGTCCGCGACGCCGTCGCCGTCTGACGCCGCCCCCACCACCACCGAACAAGGAGGACCATTCCGTGATCGTCCGCTCGCTCAAGGACATCATCGGCACCGAACGCGACGTGCAGGCCGAGACCTGGTGCAGCCGCCGGTTCGTGCTCGCCAACGACAGGGTCGGGTTCTCGATGCACGAGACCATCCTCTACGCGGGCACCCGGACCCGGATGTGGTACGCGAACCACATCGAGGCGGTGTACTGCGTCGAGGGCGAAGGCGAGCTGACCAACGAGGACACCGGGGAGAAGGACCGCATCGAGCCCGGCGTCATGTACCTGCTCAACGAGCACGACCACCACGAGCTGCACGCCATCACGGACGTCCGCACCGTCTGCGTGTTCAACCCGCCCTGCACGGGCCGGGAGACGCACGACGAGAACGGCGCCTACCCGCTGCTGACCGAGGAGGACGCGTGAGCATCCTGGAATCCCATCCCTCGCTCGACGACACCTACCCGACCCGCAAGTCCGGCGAGGCCGCGCTGCTGTACCGGCAGGACCCGGTCGTCTACGGCCGCCCCGGCGACGGGCCGATCGACGCCGCGACGCTGGAGTCCTACGACGCCAACGGCTACCTGACCGTGGACGAGCTGCTGGCCCCCGACGAGGTCGAGACCTACCGCGCCGAGCTGCGCCGCCTGGCGTCCGACCCGCGGATGCTCGCCGACGACCGGACGGTGACCGAGCGCGGCACCAGCGAGGTCCGTTCCATCTTCGAGGTCCACAAGATCAGCGAGGTGTTCGCCGAGCTGGTCCGCGACCCGCGCGTCGTCGGCCGGGCGCGGCAGATCCTCGGCTCGGACGTGTACGTCCACCAGAGCCGCGTGAACTACAAGCCGGGTTTCACGGGCAAGGACTTCTACTGGCACTCGGACTTCGAGACCTGGCACGCCGAGGACGGCATGCCGCGGATGCGCGCGGTGAGCATCTCGATCGCGCTGACCGAGAACTTCGTCCACAACGGCGGCCTGATGATCATGCCGGGGTCGCACCGGACGTTCGTGGCGTGCGTGGGCGAGACGCCCGCCGACCACTACAAGGAGTCGCTGGTCGGCCAGGAGATCGGCACGCCCGACCCCAACAGCCTGTCGATCCTCGCCGACAAGCACGGCATCGAGCTGTTCACCGGCCCGGCGGGCTCGGCGACGATGTTCGACTGCAACTGCATGCACGGCTCGAACGGCAACATCACTCCGTTCCCGCGCTCGAACGTGTTCGTGGTGTTCAACAGCGTCGAGAACGCCTGCGTCGAGCCGTTCTCCGCGCCGGGCCGCCGCCCCGACTTCATCGGCGCCCGCGACTTCACCCCCGTCGCGTAACCGCCGCGTCCGACCCCACCGTCGCGCCCGCCGGTCCCCCCGCCGCCGTCGGCGGGCGCGGCCCCACCCCCCTTTCCCCAGGAGATCGACGATGACTTCCTCACGACGCACGTTCCTGCGCACCGCCGCGCTGCTGGGCGCGGCCGTGCCGCTCGCCGCGGCGGGCTGCTCCACGACCGACCCCGAGCAGGAGCGCTCCGGCGGCGGCACCCTGGAGCGGGCCAAGAAGGACGGCAAGATCAGGGTCGGGTTCGCCAACGAGGCCCCGTACGGCTACACCGACTCCTCCGGCAAGCTCACCGGCGAGGCCCCCGAACTCGCCCGGGTGATTTTCAAGGAGCTGGGGATCGACAAGGTCGAGGGCGTCCAGGTGGACTTCGGCGGCCTCATCGGCGGTCTGAAGGCCAAGCGGTTCGACGTCATCTCCGCCGGGATGTTCATCACCCCCGACCGCTGCGCCGAGGTCGCGTTCTCCGACCCCGAGTACGTCGCCAAGAGCGCGTTCATGGTCCCGAAGGGCAACCCGAAGGGGCTGCTCAAGCCGACCGACCCCGGCGCGAAGGGCGTGAAGGTCGGCGTGCTGCAGGGAGCCGTCGAGGAGGGCTACGCCACCAAGCTCGGCGTGAAGAAGGGCGACATCACCACGTTCGACAGCCAGGCCAGCGCCTACAACGGCCTCAAGGCCGGGCGCATCGACTGCATCTGGCTGACGCGCATCTCCCTGGCCGACGTCCTGTCCAAGCACAAGGGCGAGCCGTTCGAGGTCACCGACGCGTTCAGCCCGGTCATCGACGGCAAGGAGCAGTTCGGTGCGGGCGCGTTCGCGTTCCGGCCCGCCGACAAGGACCTGGTCGCCGCGTTCAACGGCAAGCTCGCCGAGCTCAAGTCGTCGAACCGGCTGCTGCCGATCCTCCAGCCGTTCGGGTTCACCCAGGCCGAGATGCCGGGCGCGGGCGACACCGCCGCCAAGTTCTGCGCGGGCTGATCCACCGTGACCGACGTCCTCGACGCCTACCCGCAACTGCTGAAGGGCGCGTGGATCACCGTCCAGCTCACGCTGCTCGGCAGCGCGCTCGCGCTGGTGCTCGCCCTGGCCTTCGGGCTGGCGGGCACCGCGCGCAGCGCGTGGGTGCGCGCCCTCAACCGCGTGTACGTGGAGTTCTTCCGCGGCACCGCGACGCTCGTGCTCATGTACTGGTTCTTCTACGCGCTGCCGCTGGTCGGGCTGCGGTTCACGCCGATGTTCGCGGCGGTGCTGTCGCTCGGCCTCAACATCGGCGCGTACGGCGCGGAGGTCGTGCGCGGGTCCGTCCGCGCCGTCCCCCGGGCGCAGTACGAGGCCGCCGTCGCGCTGAACCTGACGCCCGCGCAGCGGATGCGGCGCGTGATCCTGCCGCAGGCGGTCGCGCTGATGCTGCCGCCGTTCGGGAACCTCGTCATCGAGCTGATGAAGGGGTCCGCGATCGTCTCGCTGATCACCATCGGCGACCTGACGTTCCGCGCCAAGCAGATCCAGAACTCCACCGGCGAGACGCTGTGGACGTACGTGGCGATCCTCGTCCTCTACTTCGTCATCGCGCAGGTGCTGCAACTGCTCGTCCGGCTCGCGGAGCGGCGCGTCGACCGGATACTCGGCCGCCGCCCCGGCCGCGCGCGCCGCCGGGCGCGCGCCGTCGCCGCGGAGGTGGGCGGCTGATGGACTGGGACTGGACCTACACCGGCGACATCCTGCCCGACCTGCTCGACGGGCTGCGCCTGACCGTCACCGCGACGGTGCTCGGCTACCTCATCGCGGTCGTCCTCGGGCTGGTGTGGACGCTGCTGCGCCGCACGCCGAGCCGCGTCGTCAACGGCGCCGTCCGGTGGATCACCGAGTTCATCCGCAGCACGCCGCTGCTGGTGCAGCTCTTCTTCATCTACTACGTGCTCCCGACGTGGGGCATCACGCTCGGCGCGCTCACCGCCGGGATCATCGGCCTCGGCCTGCACTACTCGACGTACACCGCCGAGGTGTACCGGGGCGGCATCGCGGACGTCCCGCGCGGCCAGTGGGAGGCGGCCGTCGCACTGAACCTCCCGCGCCCGCGCGTGTGGTTCGACGTGATCCTGCCGCAGGCCGTCCGCCGTGTGCTGCCGACGCTCGGCAACTACCTCATCGCCATGTTCAAGGACTCGCCGCTCCTGCTCGCCATCAACGTCACGGAGCTGCTGGCCGCCGCCTACAAGGCGGGCAGCCACTCGCTGCGGTTCCTGGAGCCGATCACGCTGGTCGGCGTCCTGTTCGTGCTCGTCAGCGTGGTGTCCTCGATCCTCGTCCGACTCCTGGAGACGCGCACCCATGCCACCGACTGAGACCGTGCCCGGGGACGTCCCCGAGCTGCCGAAGAAGGCCGCCGCTGCGCCGCTGCCCGCGGGCGACGCGCCCGGCCTGCGGTTCGAGAAGGTCGTGAAGCGCTTCGGGGACACCACGGTGCTGCGCGACCTGGACTTCACCGTCGCGCCCGGCGAGCGCGTCACGCTGATCGGGCCGTCCGGGTCGGGCAAGACGACGATCCTGCGGCTGCTGATGACGCTGGAGCGCCCTGACGGCGGCCTGATCTGGGTCGGTGACGACACGCTCTGGCACCGGGAGAAGAAGGGCAAGCGCGTCCCCGCCGACCAGAAGCACCTGCACGAGATGCGCAAGCAGATCGGGATGGTGTTCCAGCAGTTCAACCTCTTCCCCAACATGAACGTCCTGCGGAACCTGACCGAGGGCCCGGTGCGGGTGCTCGGGCTGTCGCGGGACGAGGCCGTCGAGCGCGCCCGGCAGCTCCTCGACCTCGTCGGCCTCGCGGACAAGATCGACGCGCATCCGTCGCGGCTGTCCGGCGGCCAGCAGCAGCGCGTCGCCATCGCGCGGGCGCTGGCGATGCGGCCGAGGGTGCTGCTGCTGGACGAGGTCACCTCCGCGCTCGACCCCGAGCTGGTCGTCGGCGTGCAGGACCTGCTGCGCGACATCGCGCGCGAGTCGGACCTGACGCTGCTGTGCGTCACGCACGAGATGAACTTCGCGCGCGACATCTCCAACCGGGTCCTGATGTTCGACCAGGGCCGGATCGTCGAGGAGGGGACGCCCGAGGCGATCTTCGACGACCCGTCCGAACCGCGCACCCGCGAGTTCCTGCGGGCCGTCCGCGCGAGCTGAGCGCGGCCGCGCGACCCGGCGTCCCGCCGCCGAACACGATTCGGTAGCGTGACGCCGGTCAGTGCCGCGCACAGGGAGGCAGGTCGTGAACGCCGCCATCGCAGGGCTCGGAATGACCGAGCTGGGCAAGGTCTACGGGCGCAGTCCGCGCCGGCTCGCCGCCGACGCCGTCCGGCTCGCCGCCGCCGACGCCGGACTGGCGCTCACCGAACTCGACGGACTGCTGGTCAGCCACGGCCTCGGCGGGTCGCCCGGCATCGAGCTGGCCGACACCCTCGGGCTGCGCGACCTGCGCCTGCTCACCCAGATGAACTCCTTCGGCGCGACGGCCGGGGCGATGGTCTCCTACGCCGCCGCGTCCGTCCTCAGCGGCGCGGCGACCACCGTCGCGTGCGTCTTCTCCGACGCGCCGCTCAAGCCCGAGCAGTCCGCGGGCTCGGCCTACCACCGCGACGCCCGCGAATGGTACGGCTTCGGCGGGATGACCGCCGCCCTCGGCCTGCGCAGCGTCAACGCGTTCTACGCGCTCGCCGCGCAGCGCCACATGGCCCGCTACGGCACCACCAGCGAACAGCTCGGGGCCATCGCCGTCAGCACCCGGCAGTGGGCCGCGCGCAACCCGCTCGCGCAGATGCGCGAACCGATCACCCTCGCCGACCACCAGGCGTCGCGGTGGGTCGCCGAACCACTGCACCTCCTCGACTGCTGTCTGGTCTCCAACGGCGCCATCGCCGTCATCGTCACGAGCGCCGACCGCGCCGCCGACCTCGCCCGGCCGCCCGTCCACGTGTGGGGATGGGGGCAGGGCCACCCCGGGCACCGCAAGGAGCGCGGCAGCGAGTTCGGGCTGACGACCGGCGCGGCCGTCTCCGGGCCCGTCGCGATGAAGATGGCGGGGATCACGCCCGCCGACGTGGACGTCTGCCAGCTCTACGACTGCTACACCTACACCGTCCTGGTCTCGCTGGAGGACTACGGCTTCTGCGCCAAGGGCGAGGGCGGGGCGTTCGCCGAGTCCGGCGCGCTCGCCCCCGGCGGCGCGCTGCCGACCAACACCGGCGGCGGCCAGCTCTCCGGCTACTACATGTGGGGCATGACGCCGCTGTCGGAGGCCGTGATCCAGGCGCGCGGCGACGGCGGCGAGCGGCAGGCCCCCGCCAACGACGTCATCCTGGTCAGCGGCAACGGCGGCATCCTCGACCACCACTCGACGCTGATCGTCAGCCCGCACCGGAAGGGAGCCTGACCGCGATGGCGACCGACACCCCCGCGCCGACCGGAATCGGCGTGCTGCGCCGCGACTTCCGCACCGACCCGTTCTTCGACGGGGCCGCCGCCGACCGGCTCGTCATCCGCCGCTGCGCGGACTGCGACCTGTGGCTCGCGCCGGACGCCACCTGCTGCCCCGGTTGCGGCTCGGAGGAACCGGGCTGGGCGGACGCGGCCGGCGACGCGACGCTCGTGACGTGGACCGTCGTCCACGGCCGCCCGGCGGAGGACGGGACCGTCCCGCCGCCCGCGGTCCTCGCGCTGGTCGAACTGACCGAGGGGCCGTGGCTGCACACCCGGCTCGTCGGCGTGGAGCGCGCCGCGCTGCGCGAGGGGCTGCCGCTGACCGCCGTGTTCGAGCACCCCGGCGAAGGCGAGTCGTACCTTCTGTTCCGTCCCGCCTGACCCCTGGACCGAACGGGATTCGGCCCGTTAGCGTCTCCGGCATGCGCACCGAGGTATGTGAGACGTTCGGGATCGAGTTCCCGCTGTTCGCCTTCAGCCACTGCCGCGACGTCGTCGCCGCCGTCACCAACGCCGGCGGCCTCGGCGTCCTCGGCGCCGTCGCCTACACCCCCGACCGGCTCGACGAGGAGCTGCGGTGGATCGACGAGCACGTCGGCGGCCGCCCCTACGGCGTCGA
Organism: Actinomadura atramentaria DSM 43919; assembly: GCF_000381885.1. Lineage (GTDB taxonomy): Bacteria > Actinomycetota > Actinomycetes > Streptosporangiales > Streptosporangiaceae > Spirillospora > Spirillospora atramentaria. The sequence goes on from NZ_KB907210.1 coordinate 231,996, forward strand.
CGTCCTCGTCCCCGCCAAGATCGACGAGTCCGCACGGCGGGCGGGCCGCGGCGAGGGCGGCCTGGACACCATGCTCGCCGCCGTCCCCGCCGAACACTGGTCGTTCCTCCAGGGCCTGTTCGCCAGGTACGACGTCCCGCTCCCCGACTTCGAACGCGCCCGCCGCGGCAACGCCCGCGGCGCGGGCACGCAGGTCACCCCCGAGGGCGCGACCGCGCTGATCGACGTCTCCCTCGCCCACCCCATCGCGCTGATCGCCAGCGCGCTCGGCACACCACCCGCCGTCATGGTCGAGCGCGCGCACGGCGCGGACGTGCCCGTCGCCGCGCTCGTCGGCACCGCCGAGCACGCCCGCCGCCAGGTCGCGGCGGGCGTGGACCTGATCGTCGCGCAGGGCGGCGAGGCGGGCGGGCACACCGGCGAGATCTCCACGATGGTGCTGGTGCCCGAGGTCGTGGACACCGTCGCGCCCGTCCCCGTCCTCGCCGCGGGCGGCATCGCCACCGGCCGGCAGCTCGCCGCCGCGCTCGCGCTCGGCGCGTCCGGCGCCTGGTGCGGCTCGGTGTGGCTCACGACCGAGGAGGCCGAGACACCCCCAGCCGTGAAGGAGAAGATGCTCGCGGCCACGTCCCGCGACACGGTCCGCTCCCGGTCCCGGACCGGCAAGCCCGCCCGGCAGCTCCGCTCCGCCTGGACCGACGAGTGGGAGGGCCCCGACAGCCCCGGCGCGCTCGGCATGCCCCTCCAGATGATCATCGCGGAGGGCGCGATGCGGCAGATCACCAAGGTCGCCGAATCGGGCAACCCCGGCGCGCGGGCGCTCGCGAACTACTTCGTCGGGCAGTGCGTCGGCCAGATGAACGCCGTCAAGCCCGCCCGCCAGGTCGTCTACGACATGATGCGGGAGTTCGCCGAGGCCCTGGACCGGCTCGGCGCGCTCGCCGCCGACTAGATGTCAGCGGTACTGGTGCAGCGGCCGGCCCGGCCCCTTCTTCACCTGCTCGATGAAGAGGGCGGCCAGGGCCTGCTGGCCCCTCGCCGTCGGATGGAAGCTGCGCGGCTCGGCCTCCAGCGCGGACAGGTTCACCGCGAGCCCGTTCATGTACGGGTCGCCGCTGCCCGCCTCGTGGCCCGCGAACGCGCCGTAGGCGTCCACGAACTCGACGCTGCCCGCGCCGCCCGCCGCGTCCACCCGGTCGTCGGCCTCGACGGCGGCCTGCTTGATGATCTCGTTGAGGTCGTGGGTCTGGGCGTTCAGCCAGCGCTGCTCGGCCACGCTGATATTGTCGCCCGCCGCCCCGTTGACCTCGGAGAACGCGTGCGGATAGCCCATGACGAGCACCCGCGCGCGCGGCGCCCGGTCGGTGATCTGGTCGAGCAGGTCGGGCAGCGCCGTGCGCAGCGCCGCCATCCGCCGCGCGATGTCGCCACCCTGCTTGGTGCAGCTCCCGCTCCACGGGAGCTTGACGACGCAACCGGCGATGATCTTGGAGAAGCCGATGTCGTTGCCGCCGATGCTGAGCGTGACCAGCGTGGTGTTCGCGTCGACCCGGCCGATCTGCGGCGGCTCACCGAACCGGCCGTGCAGGACGTCGTTCACCGTCGCGCCCGAGCACGCGTAGAACCCGCCGCCCTTGAACGGGAACGCGGCGGCGACCGCGTGGTAGTACGCCTTGGACGTGCGGTGGCAGCGGGCCAGCGGGTTCTGGTCGGCGACGGTCGCCTCCGCCCCCACGCCCGCCGAGTAGGAGTCGCCGAGCGCCACGTAGGACCCGGCCGCGGCGGCCGTCGCGGGGTCGAGCGCGTCGGGGGCGCGCGGCGCGTCGCCGCGCACCTCGGCGAGGGGCACGCGGCAGCCCGCGCCGAACACCTCGCAGCGGGCGGCCGGGAACGCGGCCAGCGGCACGACGGCGACGAGCACCAGAGCCAGCAGGATGACGGCCGTGACCGCGCGTTCGCCGAAGCGCTCCCGTGCCTGCCGCAGCCAGGAGCCCGGTCCGGTCATGCCGCCTCCTCCCGTGGTCCGTGAACCCAGACGCTCTCGGTGCCCGAAAGGTTCCCGTCCTTTACATTGTAGATTATTTTCCGATCGACGGAACCCGCGCGCTTTGGCCGACGAAATGGTTGAATGCCGACTAGCCGGGAATGGGCGATCAAGGCCGATTGTGGTCTTTCGCCCGACTCGGCTGGCTCCCGCTCCCGAAGGGATCGACGTTGACGTTCCACGACGAGACGCCCGGCGAGGTCCTCTTCGACCCCGACGGGCTCACCGCCGCGCAGCGCGCCGGACGCGCCTGCGTGGTGTGCGGCAAACGCTGGCCCGCGCCCCCCGTCCGGGTCGGCCGTATCCCCGGCGGGGAGGCCGTGTACGCGTGCGCCGACGACGCCCCCGCCGTCGAGCAGGCCGCGCGCCCGGTCACCCGGTCGGCCGCCACATGACCGTGCGCGGCCCCAGACCGTGCAGTCCGGCGGCGATCTCCGCCGCCCAATAGCGCCGCAGTCCCGGGCCCCAGTCCGCGATCGGCAGCTCGGCGAATCCGTGCCGCGCGTACCAGGGACCGTTCCACGGAACCTCGCGGAAGGTGATCAGACTCACTCCCGGCGCGCTCGCGTTGCTCGCTTCCTCGATCACCGCACGCAGCAGTGCAGTGCCGATCCCCCGACCAGTCTCGGCCGCGTCGACCGAGATCTGCTCCAGGTGGACGGCCCCGTCCAGCGGCTCCACCGCCGCGAAGCCCACCGGCGGATCACCCGCCACCAGGATGCGCGCCCTCTCCTGGATCATCCGCTCCACGACCATCGGGCCGGGCGGGAACTCGATCCCCAGCCGCCGGAACATCGCGTCGCCGGACGCCTCGATCGCGGCGAGCCCCGCCAGATCGCGCGGTTCGGCGGCGCGCACGCGGACGTCGTCGGTGGCCATGCCGCGATCGTAGGCGCGGTTCGTTCGGCGCGACCACCGGGTTTTCCCGGGTAGCGGCGGACCTGCGGTGTGAGCGAGGATTCGGCGTCATGGAACCGGGCGACGAATCCGCTGGAACGGTGCGAACGGCACCGGGCCGCGCGCTGCGGCGGTGGTGGCGCGGGCAGGGCGCGCTGCCCACCACCCCGGCGGGCGTGGAGCGGTGCGCGGTCACCGTCTTCGTCGGCGTGCGGGCGGTCAACCTCGCACAGCTCGCGGTCGCGCTGCCCGAGGCGGCCGAGCGCGCCACCCGGCCTGCGGTGTTCGCCGTCGTGCTCGGCGGCTACCTTGTCGAGTCGGTCGCGGTCAGCGTTGTCGTCCTGGCCGCCGGTGTGTACCGGAATCGGCGGCTGGCCTGGGCGGATACCGCTGTGGCCGGGCTCGTCCTGTTGCTTCAGCCCGCGTTCGCGTCGGCCGCCGACCGCACCGGGAGCTGGACGGCGTGGGGGTTCGCCTGCACGCTCAGCACCGCCGTCGGCGCGTCCGTCGCGTTCACGCGCCGCCGCGAGATTCTTGCCGCCGTCACCGTCCTCGCGGGCTGCTACCTGGCGACGTCACTGGCCGCCGCGCCCGTCGCGCACCGCTCCACCGTCCTCGGCAACGCGGTCGCCTACGCCGGATTCGCGGCGCTCGGTCGGCTCCTGGCCGGATACCTGCGGCGACTCGCCGCCGACGCCGAGCGGGCGCGGTCCGACGCCGCGCGCGCCGCCGCCGAGACCGCGCGGCTGCGCGAGCTGGAACGCCAGCGGGTCCTGCTCCACGACAACGTCGGCGTCCTGCGGATGTTCGCGGCGGGCGCCGTCCCCAGCGGGCTGGACGGGCCGCTGCGCGCGCGGGCCGAGGCGCTGGCCAACCGGGTCCGCGCGTTCCTCGACGACGCCGCCGACGCGCCCGGCGCGGCGACCGGTTCTCTGGTCGGCGCGGTGCGGGCCGCCGCCGACGAGTACGCCGACCTGCCGCTGGAGACCGTTCTGGACCTCGCCGACGGCGTCGAGGTGCCGCCCGCGACGGCGCGCGCCGTGCGGGACGCGGTCGCGACGCTGCTCGCCAACGTCCGCCTGCACGCCGCGGCGACCTCCGTCGTCGTCCACGCCGACGCCGACCCTGCCGAGGGCGAGTGGGAGGTCACGGTCACCGACGATGGCCGCGGCTTCGACCCCGCCACGACCGGAACCGGCTTCGGCCTACGCGTCCAGGCCGGCTCGGCCCTGGCCGCCCACGACATAACCACCCACATCCGCTCCGCCCCTGACGACGGCGTCCGTATAACCCTCCGCGGCCCCCTCAACACGAACACCGCCAACAACACACAGAACGCGACCAACAACAGCCCCCTGAACGCACGCGTCACAGGCGGCGCACAGAACACGAGCGACACACGGAACGCGGACTGCCTGCCAGATGCGGACAGTGCGGGAAGTACTGACAGCGCGGGGAGTACGGACGGCGCGGGAAGTGTGGGCAGCGCGGGGAGCGCAGGCGACGCGCGAAGTGCGGACGACACGGGGAGTACAGGTGACGCGGGCAGTGCGGACAGCACGGCGGGTGCAGGCGACGCGGGGAGTGCAGGCGGCGCGGAGAACTCGGGCGGCGAACCGAACGCGGGCGGCGCAGGGTGACGGCGTTGGTTCGTGTTGCCGCGATCGACGACGACACCCTGATCCGCGACGGGCTCGCGCGGCTCGTTCCCGGGCTCGACGTCGTCGGGGCGTTCGCCGATGTCCCCGCATTCCTCGCGGCCGGGCCGCAGGTCGAGGTCGTACTGCTCGATCTCACGCTCGGGGGCGCGGCGGCGCGTCCCGGTCCGCGCGGACCGGACGCTGTGGCCGCCGTCGTCCGGGCCGGGTACCGCGTGCTGGTCTACACCGGCGAGCGGCGGCGTGCCGTGCTCGTCGCCTGCCTGCACGCGGGCGCGAGCGGGATCGTCCACAAGTCCGAGCCGCTCGACGCGCTCGGCGTCGCGGCCGCGGAAGTCGCCGCCGGGCGGGTCGTCATCACCCAGGCGCTCACCGGGCTTGCCGAACTCGCCGGGCGGCGCGGCGCGCTGCCGTCCCTGTCACCGCGTGAACGGCAGGTTCTCGCCGGGCGGGCGCGCGGCGAGTCGTTCCGCAGCATCGCCGCTCGCCTGTTCGTCACCGAGCGGACCGCCGCCGGATACATGGACGGCGTCAAGGCGAAGTTCGCCGCCTACCTGCGCGACCACTCCCCCGCCGACCTGGAGCGCGCCCTCGGACTCGAACCACTGGACATCACCGACCGTCCCCCCGCATGAACCGGGGCGGTGCTCCCCCGCCCCCGCTGAAGGAGTCCAGGTATGCCACCGTCCGCCACGCGGAGGGTCGCGGTCCGCCGTCCCCTCGCGGCGCTCGCTTTGATCATCGGCCTGCTCGCGGGCCTGGCCGTCATGCTCGGCGGCCCCCTGCCGGCTCACGCCGACGGGCCGTCCCTCCACACCTCGCCCGCGCGGCCGAACAACCGTGAGCCGGTGCGCGTCGAGGGCCGGTTCCCCGGTGTCGGGTCGGAGCGGACCGTCCGGCTCGAACGCCGGGCCGGAATGTTCGGCGGCGAATGGGAGACGGCGGCCACCACGTACACCGATCGGGACGGATCGTTCTCCGTCCTGTTCCAGCGGATGGACTCCAACGAGGTGTTCCGCGCGGGCCTCTACTCGCGCAGCGGAAAGCGGACCGCCCTGACGAAAGAGCTGAAGGTCGAGGTCTCCTACCTGTCGGTGGACCACCGCTGGAAACGCGGCGACGCGGCGGCGAACCGCGCCGCGCTGCTGGACTGCTTCGGCGACAACCCCGACTGCACCAGCAACAACTCGGGCCATACCGGACCGCTGTGGCTGTCGTTCATCCTCGCGGTGTCCTTCATCGGGATCGCGGTGCTGCTCGTCATGGGCTGCCTGAAGCTTCCGCAGCCCGTTGGAACGATCGCCGCCGTCGCCGGACTCATCGGCTGGGCGGTGGCGTTCAACGACCTGGCGTTCGGCTACGCGATCCCGCGCATCGGGATGGAGGTCAACGCGATCGGCGCGCTCTTCGTCTATCCCGGCTACCTGCTGATCCTCGTGTTCGGCCTCGCGCTCATGATCGGGTACCCGCTGCTGGCGGGCGGGTTGATGTTCTCCGGTGCGGTGCCGACGTCGCGTCCGGTCCGGCTCACGGCGTACGCGGCGGTCCTCGGCCTGCTGTTCGGCTGGCGCGCGGTCTACGAGCACTCGTCGGGCATCGCCGCCGGCCCGTTCGCCATCCGAACCGCGTGGCTTCACGACGCTCTGCACACCTGGGCGCTCCAGTGGCCGGTCACCGTGCTCTGGGAGTCGCTGAAGTTCTTCGCGACCGGCCAGGGCATCTTGGTGTTCGCGGTCCTCGCCGCCATCTCGGTCGTGCTGCCCGCGCCGGACGGCGCGAGCGCCGGGTCGCTGGCGCAGGGCGCCATCGCGAACATCGCGGCGCTCGTCGCGGGGAGCGCCGCCGTCGCGGTCATCGGCATCGTCCTCTTCGCCATCGTCGCGCTCGCCGCCCTCGCTCTGATGGTGTACTTCATCGTCGCCGTCATGTCCGCCGTGATCACGGTCGCGTTCATCTCCTTCCTGGTCAGGCCCTGACGATAGAGTCCGCCGAATGGGGGACGACGGCTGGAACCACAACGTCCACTACCACCCGCTCCTGCTCGGGCTGGTACCGGACGGCTGTGCGCGGGCGCTGGATCTCGGCTGTGGTGACGGGACGCTCGCCCGCAAACTCGCGGGGGTCGCGGGCGAGGTGACGGGCGTGGACCGCTCGCCGGAGATGATCGCCGCCGCGCGGGCGCGCTGCGCGGACACGCCGGGCGTCCGGTTCGCCGAGGCTGACTTCCCCGGGGGCGACGTCGAGTTGTTCGCGCCCGGCTCCTACGACTTCGTGTGCGCGGTCGCGGTGCTGCACCATCTCGAACTCGCCGCCGGGCTGCGGGAGATGGCACGGCTCGTCGCCCCCGGCGGCCGGCTCGCGATCGTCGGCCTGGCCAGGAACGAGACGCCGCTCGACTGGGCCGTCGCCGCCGCCGGCGTCCCGGCCGCACGACTGCTAGCCCGCCGCAACGGCGGCAAGACCGACCCGCCGGGCATGCCGGTGCGCGATCCCATCGAGACCTGGGCGCAGGTCCGCCGGGAGGCGCACCGCCTGCTGCCGGGCTGCCGGTTCCGCCGCCACCTCCTGTGGCGTTACTCGCTCGTCTGGCACAAACCACCACTCACCGAAGTCCCCTGAAACCAGGGCTCGCGTGTCCGATGATCCGGTTCCCAAGAGCTGAGAAGCCAGGTGGACGCGTCTCGTAGCCATTGGCGCGAGCTCCGGACGAGCCGCAACACTGCTGATCAGCCAAGGACCTCCACTCGCTCCGCCATCGGGCAGGTAACCACGTTCACTGTGCTGTCGATCGCGCTAACCCGCCCGCCCAGCACTGTGGCCTGACGCGACGCGTTCGCGGCGCAGCATGCTAGAAGCAGCGCGTTGCCTGACGTCGCCCATTGCCCGACGTGGCGCACAGCCCGACACGGCGCACAGCCCGACGTGGCACACAACCTGACATGGCGCACTGTCTGCTGCGGGACGCTGCCCAACGCGGCGCGCGCCCGACGCGGCATGCGCCCAAAGCGGCCGTGCTCAAACACGTGCCCGACGCCGCACGCGCTCAACGCGGCGCGTGCTCAACGCGGCGCGTGCTCAACGCGGCGCGTGCTCAACGCGGCGCGTGCTCAACGCGGCGCGTGCTCAACGCGGCGCGTGCTCAACGCGGCGCGTGCTCGACGCGGCGCTTGGTCGACGCGGCGTGTGCCCGATGCAACGCGCTCAGCGTTTGCGCTTTCCGGGTTTCCTGGGCTTGCCTCTGCGGTTCGGCTGGCTCGGGGGTTCAGTGGAGTCGGCTTCGTGAGTCCCCGCCTCGCCAGCGACCGGCGAGATCGAGACGCTATTCGGGACGGCGGTGCGGCTGCTTCCCGGAGCGAGGCCCCCGGCCCTCGGTCTGTCTGACGGCTTCGCGGTGGGCGGCACCGCGCCGTCCAGCGGTGCGGTGCCACCCGTGGAGGGCCGGGGCGGCGGAACGGGATTCGTCATGCGGTACTCGTGGATGGCGATGATGCGGTCCAGCGGGAACCGCATCGTGTCGACCGCCGTGCCGTCGCGCCTGACCTCGCGCATGGTGACCATCGTGCGGTCGGTGTCGAGTTCGACGCGGCGGCCCGACCGGGTGGCCGTCACCCGGTAGATCGCCGGAACCCCCGTCCCGTTGTCGACCGTCATCTCGATCGTGTCGCCTCGCATGGGCTGTTCTCCTTCCGTCGGGTCAACCGACGTCCAGCACAACCCAGCGCACGACCCGCTCGCCAACCGAATCCGACCCTGTGGATAACCCCGGAGGGCGGGCGCTAGCTGACGCCCGCCTCCTTCATCTCGCGCAACTCCCGCTTCAGCTCCTTGACCTCGTCGCGGAGCCGGGCCGCCAGCTCGAACTGCAGGTCGGCGGCCGCCTGGTGCATCTGCTCGGTCATCTGCTCGATCAACGACTCCAGCTCGGCACGGGGCCGCTCGCCGACGAGGTCGGCGGCGTGCCGTCCCGCCTCGCGGGCTCGCGACGCCAGCCCCGGCACCGGTGCCTTGCCCCGGCTCTGCTGACGACCGGCACCACCGATCAGCGTCTCGGTGTCGGCGTCCTCGCGGGCGAGGGAGTCGAGGATGTCGGCGATGCGCTTGCGCAACGCGCGCGGCTCGATGCCGTGCTCGGCGTTGTAGGCCCGCTGCTTGGCGCGCCGCCGGTCGGTCTCCTCGATGGCCCGCTGCATCGACGGCGTCACCGTGTCCGCATACATATGGACTTGTCCGGACACGTTCCGCGCCGCACGGCCGATCGTCTGGATCAGCGACGTCTCCGACCGCAGGAAGCCCTCCTTGTCGGCGTCGAGGATCGCGACCAGCGACACCTCGGGCAGGTCCAGTCCCTCGCGGAGCAGGTTGATGCCGACCAGGACGTCGAAGTCACCGGTGCGCAGCTCCCGCAGCAGCTCGATCCGGCGCAGCGTGTCGACCTCGCTGTGCAGGTAGCGGACCTGGATGCCGAGCTCCAGCAGGTAGTCCGTGAGATCCTCGGCCATCTTCTTGGTCAGCGTGGTGACCAGCACCCGCTCGTCGCGCTCGGTGCGCTCGCGGATCTCGTGGACGAGGTCGTCGATCTGGCCCTTGGTGGGCTTGACGACGATCTCCGGGTCCACCAGCCCGGTCGGCCGGATCACCTGCTCCACGACGTCGCCCTTGACCCGGTTCAGCTCGTACGGGCCCGGCGTCGCCGACAGGTACACCGTCTGCCCGACGCGCTCGAGGAACTCCTCCCACTTCAGCGGGCGGTTGTCCATCGCCGACGGCAGCCGGAACCCGTGCTCGACGAGCATCCGCTTGCGGGACGCGTCGCCCTCGTACATCGCGCCGATCTGCGGGACGGTCTGGTGCGACTCGTCGATGACCAGGAGGAAGTCCTCCGGGAAGTAGTCCAGCAGCGTGTTCGGCGCGGACCCGGCGGGCCGGCCGTCGATGTGCCGCGAGTAGTTCTCGATGCCCGACGCCGTGCCGACCTGCCGCATCATCTCGATGTCGTAGGTGGTGCGCATCCGCAGCCGCTGGGCCTCCAGCAGCTTGTTCTGCGCCTCCATGACGGCGAGCGTCTCTTCGAGCTCCGCCTCGATGTCGCGGATGGCCCGCTCCATCCGCTCGGGTCCGGCGACGTAGTGGGAGGCCGGGAAGACATACAGCTCCTCGTCCTCCGACAGCACCTCCCCGGTGAGCGGGTGGAGGGTCGCCAGCTTCTCGATCTCGTCGCCGAACATCTCGATGCGGACGGCGAGTTCCTCGTACTGCGGGATGATCTCGATGGTGTCGCCCCGGACGCGGAACGTGCCGCGCGTGAACGCCAGGTCGTTGCGGCTGTACTGCATCGCGACCAGGCCGCGCAGCAGCTCGTCGCGCTCGATCTCCTGCCCGACCCGCAGCTTGACCATCCGGTCGACGTACTCCTGCGGGGTGCCGAGACCGTAGATGCACGACACCGACGCGACGACGATCGTGTCGCGGCGGGTCAGCAGCGAGTTGGTGGCCGAGTGGCGCAGCCGGTCCACCTCGTCGTTGATCGAGGAGTCCTTCTCGATGTAGGTGTCCGTCTGCGGGATGTACGCCTCGGGCTGGTAGTAGTCGTAGTACGACACGAAGTACTCGACGGCGTTGTTCGGCAGCATCTCGCGCAGCTCGTTGGCGAACTGGGCCGCGAGCGTCTTGTTGGGCTGCATGACCAGCAGCGGCCGCTGGAGCCGCTCGGCGAGCCACGCGACCGTGGCGGTCTTGCCGGTGCCGGTCGCGCCGAGCAGCACCGTGTCCTTGTCGCCCCGCCGGACGCGCTCGGTGAGCTGCTCGATCGCCTGCGGCTGGTCGCCCGAGGGCGTCATCTCCGTGACGACCTCGATCGGCGCGACGCGCCGCTGCAGATCGGTGATCGGCCGCATTGCCACCCTCCCGTGCGGGCCGCCGCCGGACGGCCCGGCGCCTGACTCCCGTCACTCTATGCGGCAGCTAGGACAATCCGGCGCGGCGGTTTATTTCCGCACGTCAGCGGCCGATTTCTCGCCCGGGTCACGCCGCGGGCAACGGCAGCCGCGCGGTCACCCGGAACCCGCCGCGCTCGCCCGGTCCGGCGGCGAACCGCCCGCCGAGCGCCGTGACCCGCTCGCGGAGCCCGACGAGCCCGTTGCCGCCGCTCGGCAGCCCGTGCCGGGGCGCGGCGGCCGCGGGCCCGTTGACGATCTCCACTTCCACGGCCTCGGGCAGGATTCGCAGGGCGACGCTGGTCGCGGCGTCCCCGGCGTGCTTGTGGACGTTGGTCAGCGCCTCCTGGACGATCCGGTACACGGTGCGGCCGACGGCGGGCGGCATCGGGCGCTCGGGCCCGGCCACGTCCAGCTCGACCCGCAGTCCCGCCGCGCCGGACTGCCCCACGAGATCCCGCAGTTCGGAGACGCCGGGCGCACCAGCCGCGACGGCCTCTTCGCCCTGCCGCAGCACCCCGACGACCTGCCGCAGTTCCTCCAGCGCCTGCCGCCCCATCTCGCCGATGACGGCGGCGGTCTCGGCGGCGCGCTCGGGGTCGCGGCGGGCGACGGCGCGCAGCGCGCCCGCATGGACGACCATGACGCTGACCCGGTTGGCGACGACATCGTGCATCTCGCGGGCGATACGGGTGCGTTCCTCAGCGCGGGCGCGCTCGGCCAGCAGCCCCTGCTCGCGCTCCAGCCGCGCCGCGCGCTCCTGGAGCGACGCCATGAGCTGTTTGCGCGCCCCCATATAGAGGCCGAGGACGACGGGCAGGCCGGTATATGCCAACGCGAACACAGCTTGCGCGGTGAAACCGGTGTCGTCGTTGGTCGGGCCGGGAAACACCAGCGCCGTCACGTACCCGACGGCGACCAGGCCCAGGACGGCCGTCCGGGACCGCCCGTACGCGCCGAGCGAGTACAGGATGATCAGCGTGGCGAATCCGGCGCCGCCGGTGATCCCGCCGAACACGATGAGGAACACCGTGAGACCGACCGGGAACCGCCGCCGCACGACGGTCGCCAGCGCCGTCACGGCCCCGGACGCGCCGACGACCGAGGCGGGCAGCCAGAAGTGCTCGTAGGCGAAGTACAGGAAGACTCCGTCGAGCACGGCGAACCCGAACGCCAGCAGCAGGTCTAGGACGGCCGAGCGGGGCGCGGGCCAGCGCAGGAACCGCGCGGCGTCACCAGCGCGGCGGGCCAGGCGGGCGCGCGCGGACGGACGTCCCGGCGGCGACGCTGCCGCGCGGGACGATGAACGCGGCCCCCGCCCCTTCATGGGACGAAACCCTATAGCCCCGTCCCGGCAGGGGTTCCGGGCTCGGCGGCGGTGGCCCGCCCGGCGGCCCCCTGGTTACGATGTCGGCGCCGACAAGGACGGGGAAGCCTCTCACATGACCCGATTCGCCGTGTGGCTCGGGAAGAACGCCGACGCCTTCATCGCGTTGGTCATCGCCGTCGTGGTCGCCGTGCTGGGCCTCGGCGCGGACCTGCCGAACGAGACGGAGATCACCAACAGCGCGATCCTCGCGGTCGTCGGCCTGATGGCCACCTCGATCCTGCGGGACCGAGCACGCCGCGCGCCGGTGGAGGCGGAGGTCCGCGACGCGCTGCGCGAGTCCACCGAGACGATCGGGGAGCTGTCGTCGCGGATGGAGCGCGTCGAGCGGCTGGAGGGCGTCGTGGACGGGGCGCGGCGGGCGCTCGACGAGTCCTCGGTGGTGCGGGTGGTGAGCCGCGCGCAGTTGGACCAGTTGCTCGTGGCGGCGCGGCGCGGCACGGACCGCTGGGTCTACAAGGGCGGGACGGGCGCGTACCTGCGGGAGCGGACGCTGCCCGACTGCGTCGCCGAGGCCCGCCGGGAGCGCCGCACGCTGCTGTTCCGCGTGGAGCTGGTGGACCCGACCGACGACGCGGTGTGCGAGACCCTGGCCCGGCACCGCGCGTCGCTGCCGGAGCGGCGGCCGGGCGACACGGGCGGCCCGTGGACGGCCGAGCGGGTCCGCAAGGAGGTCCTCGCGACGATCCTGGCGGCGTGCTGGCACCGGCAGCGGTTCGGGATGCTCGACATCGACCTCGGGCTGTCTCGGTCGATGACGACGCTGCGCTACGACCTGTCGGCGTCGCGGGTGATCGTGACGCGCGACGACCCGGCGGGCGACGTGCTGGTCGTGGACAGCGACAAGTTCTACTACGGCTGGTGTGGCGCGGAGCTGCAGACCAGCCTCGACCAGGCGCGGCGGGTCCCGGTGGAGCGGGCGCGGACGGCGCCGCTCGGCGACGAGCCGACGCTGGCGGAGGTCCGCCGCCTGTTCGAGGTGCTCGACCTGCCGCTGCCGCGCTCCTACGCCGACCGCGACGTGGTGGAGATCGTCCGCAAGGCGCTGCGGCCGGGCGCGGTGGCGCCGGTCTAGAGTCCGCCCCGCCTCGACCCCCTGGAGGTGAGCCCCCGGTGAACCGCGAGGAGTTGTCGGCGCGAATGTCGGGAGCGTCCCCCGACCACGGTTTACTGCGCGGATGGGCGCGCGGGCTCCTGCTCCGGGCGGCGGACGGCGAGCCGGTCCCGGCGGTGCATCATCCGCTGGGCTTCGTCTGCCTACCGGTGGAGCGGGACGGCGGCGCGGGCGTGTGCCTGCACGTGTGGTCGTCGCGGCTGCCGGGCGCGGTGCCGACGACGTCCTCGATCCACTGCCACAGTTGGGACCTTGTCAGCTACGTGCTGTTCGGCGAGGTCGGGAACCGGCTGCCGGAGGTGGCCGCGCCGGAGGGGCGGCCGACGCACCGGCTGTTCCAGGTGGTGAGCGGGCCGGGCGGCGACGAGCTGCTGCCGACGGACCGGACCGTCCGGCACGGCGCGGGCTCGGCGGAGCGGTTCGGGGCGGGCGCGGTGTACCGGCTGCCCGCGGGGATGTTCCACGAGAGCGTGGTGGGCGGCGCGGGCGACGCGGCGACGATCGCGCTCGGCGCGGAGCGGCCGGGCCTGCCGAACCTGTCGCTGGGACCGCTGGGCGGCGCGGCGCACCGGGTGGCGCGGCGGCCGTGCGGGGGCGAGGCGCTGCGGACGGTCGCGCGCGGCGCGCTGGCGGGAATGGGCGGCTGACCCGCGCGTTCAGGTCGCGAGCAGCACCGCGACGGCGGCGCCGGTGCCCGTGACGGCGAGGGTCGTCCCGGCGATCAGGAAGCGGCGCATCGGCACCCGCACGTCCCAGCGGCGGCACCACTCGAACCACAGCAGTGTGGCCAGCGACCCCCACGGCGTGATAACGGGCCCGACGTTCGTGCCGATCAGCAGGGACAGCAGTTGGTCGTGGTTGGCGGCGGGGACGGCGGCCTCGCCGGCGACGTAGGCGGGCAGGTTGTTGAGGACGTTGGAGAGCCCCGCCCCGGAGAACGCGGCGCGCAGCGCCCCGGCCGGGCCGTCGTCGCCGCCGACGAGCGCGGCCATCGCGTCGTCGAGGCCGAACCGCTCCAGCGTGGGGACGACGAGGAACAGCCCCGTCACGAACACCAGGAGCTGCCAGGGAATCAGAGCGAGCCGTAGCGCGGACCGGTTCCGGACGGCGAACGCGGCGACCGCGACGAGCGCGGCGACGGCGGCGGCGACGCCGAGCTGGAAGCCGGTATGAACGCCCGCGACGATCGCGCCGATGAACATCAGGCACGCGGCGGCGGTCGAGCCGAACAGGACGCGGTCGCCGACCGGCGCGGGCGGCGGCGGGACGTACCGGTCGTCGCCGCGCGCGCCGCGCCGCCAGAAGAACACCCACAACAGCGCCGTGGTCAGGACGAGGACGGCGAGCTGCGGCGCCCACATCCGCGCGGCGAAGGCGGGCGTCTCCAGCGCGACGCGGTCGGCGGCGAGCAGGTTCGTCAGGTTGGACACCGGCAGCAGCAGGCTCGCAGTGTTGGCGAGCCACACCGTCGTCATGGCGAGCGGGAGCGCCGCGATCCCGGCGCGCGCGGCGAGCGCCAGCATGACGGGGGTGAGCAGCACGGCGGTGGTGTCGAGGTTGAGGAACGCCGTCGTGAACCCCGCGAACGCGATGCACAGCAGGAACAGCGCCGGATACCGGCCGCGCCCGGCGCGCGCCATCGCGCCCGCGATGACGTCGAAGACCCCGGCCTCCTTGGTCAGCTCGGCCAGCACGATGACGCTGAACAGGAACAGCAGGATCGGCGCGATCCGGTCGAGGCTGGCGCGCGCGTCGGCGGCGGGCAGCAGGCCGGTCGCGACGCAGGCCAGTCCCGCGAGCAGGACGCCGATCCGGACCAGGTCGAGGACGCCGAGCCGGGCGGCGGTCCAGGCGACCGGCCGCCGGACGAGGCGCGGGAGGGCTTCGCGGAGGGCCACGCGCGCCATGATCCCACGACGGGCCGGAGCGCCGCCGGGGCCTGCGCGACGGCCCTCGCGCGCGGAATACTGGCGGCATGAGTCCCCCCGGTGACAGCCTCGGCCAGGACCGCCACACCGACTTCTTCATCAGCTACTCCCCCGCCGACGAGCGCTGGGCGGCGTGGATCGCCTGGCAGCTCGAAACGGCCGGGCACCGGACGATGATGCAGGCGTGGGACTTCGTGCCCGGCACGAACTTCATCGACTTCATGGACCGGGGCCTGTCGGAGGCCAAGGTCGTCATCGCGGTGCTGTCGCGCAACTACCTGCGGTCCCGGTACGGCCGGTGGGAGTGGATGACGGCGCTGCGCGCCGACCCCGACGACCCGGCCCGTAAACTCATCACGGTCCGCATCGAGGACTGCCCGATCGACGGGCTGCTGTCCACGATCACCTACGTGGACCTGGTGGGCGTGGACGATCCGGCGCGGGCGCGGGCGCTGCTCATGCGGCGGATCGAGGAGGCGCTGGCCGGGCACGCGCGGCCGTTCGAGGGCCCGGGTTTCCCCGGCGGCCCGGTCCCGGCCGCGCCGCCGCCCCCGCAGGACGCGCCCGCGCCGCGCATCGTGCGGTCGCCGACGGGCCTCGCGGAGGCCGAGACGGGCACCGGATCGCCGGTCGGCGCGGCGGGCGGCCGTCCGCCGATCACCGGGGAGCGCGCGGTGCGCCGCATCCCGGTACGCGCCCCGCACTTCCCCGCCGCCGAGGACAACGCGCCCGGCCCGCGCGAGCGGCTGAGCGTCCTGCACGTGCCGGGGCCCCGGTTCGGCCGCACGTTCGGCGGTCCGGGCGACCCTGCGACGGCGACGGATCTGCAGGACCGGATCTGGAGCGACGTCACGCGCCTCGCCGACCAGGGCGTACCGCGTCCGGAACTGATCGTCGTCACCGGGAACCTCACCCATTCGGGGAGCCGCCGCGAGTTCACCGAAGCGCTGTCGTTCCTGACGAGCCTGCGGGCGCTGCTCGGGCTGGAGGCGCACCGGGTCGCGATCGTGCCGGGCGAGCACGACGTCACCCGCGCGGCGAGCCAGGCGTACTTCTCCAGTTGCGAGGCCGACGACATCGAGCCGCAGCCGCCGTACTGGCCGAAGTGGCGGCACTTCGCGGGCCTGTTCACCGAGTTCTACCAGGGCCTGGACGAGCTGATCTTCGACAGCGCGCAGCCGTGGACGCTGTTCCCCGTCCCCGACCTGAAGGTCGTCGTGGCGGGCCTGAACTCCACGCTCGCCCAGACCCACCGCGAGGAGGACCGCTACGGCCACGTCGGCCGCGCGCAGGCCGCCTGGTTCACCGAGCGGCTGCGCCGCTTCGAGGCCGAGGGGTGGCTGCGGATCGGCGCGGTCGCGCACTCGCCCGCCGCCGGGGAGCCGGCCGCGGTCCGCGACGCCGGCGACCTGGACGCCGTCCTCGGCCGCCATCTGAACCTGCTGCTGCAGGACGCGACGGCCGAGTTCGGGGCGGTCCCCGAGCTGCGGTCGGGCGCGCCCGCGGTGCCGTCGCCGGGCACGGGCCGCCACCAGGTCGTCGTCGTGGACCGGACGGGCCTGCGCCGTTGGGTGCCGTCCGCCGAGCCGCCCGGCCCGACCGTCATCGACCGGGTCTGGGCGGACGCGGGCGGCGCGTTCCCCGCGCCCCGCGAGGCCGAACCGGCGCGGGCGCTCCCGACCGGCGAGCCCGCCCCCGAGCCCGACCCGGAGAACCGCGAACTGCCCGGCCCGGACCCGACCGCGCGGCTGCTGGACCGCATCTCCGAGGCGTGCGAGACGCGGTTCGAGCGCGCGACGATCCGCCGCGTGGACGCCGACCCGCCGCACCTGCTGCTCACCCACCTGGAGTCGGGGTTCGTCCGGCAGTACCGGATCGGCGCGCACGTCGGCCCGCTCACCGAGGACGACGTGGACGCGTTCGTCCGCCACGTCCACGCCGACGGCGCCGACCACGGCTCCGAGCTGGTCTACCTCGGCCCGCCGCCGCCCCGCTCGATGCGCGACGACGCGCTGCGGCGCGGCATCCGGCTGCGCAGCTTCACCGAGTTCCAGGGCCTGCTGGACCTGTCGGAGTACGTGGCGGGCCAGACCGCGCGGCTCACCACCGGCGGGGTGTACCCGCCGTCGCTGTACGTCCCGCAGCGGTTCCGCGAGCTGGACCGGCCCGGCGGCGCGCCGGACGCGGTCGGCGCCGACGTCGTCGGGGAGATGCTGCGGCTGCTGTCGGCCGACCACGGCCGGTTCCTGCTGCTGCTCGGCGACTTCGGGCGCGGTAAGACGTTCGCGCTGCGGGAGCTGGCCCGCCGCATCCCCGCCGAGCTGCCGCACGTCGTCCCGATCCTCATCGAGCTGCGCGCCCTGGACAAGGCGCAGTCGGTGGACGCGCTGGTCGCCGCGCACCTGGCGAGCCAGGGCGAGGAGCTGATCGACCTCAAGGCGTTCCACTACATGCTGCGGCAGGGCCGCATCGCGCTGCTGTTCGACGGGTTCGACGAGCTGGTGACCCGCGTCTCCTACGACCGGGCCGCCGACCACCTGGACACGCTGCTGCGCGCCGCGACCGACAACGCCAAGATCATCGTCGCGGGCCGCACGCAGCACTTCAAGTCGCAGGCGCAGGTCCTCACCGCCCTCGGCGAGCGGGTCGGGGTGCTGCCGCACCGCCGCGTCCTCGGCCTGGAGGACTTCTCGCCCGCGCAGGTCCGCGCGTACCTCGTCAACCGGTACGCCGACGAGCAGGTCGCCGACGAACGGCTGCGGCTGCTACAGGGCATCGAGGAACTGCTCGGCCTGACCGCGAACCCGCGCATGCTGAGCTTCATCGCCGACCTCCCCGAGGACCGGCTGCGCGCCGTCGCGCAGGCCCGGCACACCGTCAGCCCCGCCGACCTGTACCGCGAGATCCTCACGACGTGGCTGCGCTACGAGGCGTCGCGGGTGCGCCCGGCGGGCGGCGCGCCCGGCCTGGACATCGACGACATGTGGCGCGCGGTGACGACGCTGGCCATCCGGCTGTGGGAGAACAACGAGCAGTTCCTGCGGCTGAGCGAGCTGTCGGACGTCGCCGAGACGCTGGCGGGCCTCAGCCGCGACCGGATGTCGGCGCAGCAGGCCGCGCACGCGGTCGGCGCGGGCAGCCTGCTGGTCCGCACCGACGAGGGCCTGTTCGGGTTCATCCACGCGTCCGTCGCCGAATGGCTCGTCGCGCGGCACGTCGCCGCCGGGTTCGCCGAGGGCGCGCCGCCCGAACTGGAGCGCGGCGCGCTGACCCAGCTCACCGTGGACTTCCTGTGCGACCTCGCCGACACGCGCGCCTGCCAGGAGTGGGCGGTGGGCGTCCTGGCCGACCCGGGCGCGGGCGACGCGGCCCGCGCGAACGCGATCAAGGTGACGACGCGGCTGCGGACCCCGGCCCGCGCCGACCTGCGCGGCGCGAACCTGGCGGGCGAGGACCTGTCCTACCGGGATCTGCAGGACGTCGACCTGACGGGCGCGGACCTCACCGACGCGCAGCTCGTCGGCGCGAACCTGTCGCGCGCGGTGCTGCGCGACGCGACGCTGGCCGGGGCGCGGCTGGACGAGGCGCGCCTGACCGGCGCGGACCTGCGCGGCGCGGACCTGTCGCGCGCCCGGCTGGCCCGCGCCGACCTGCGCGACGTCGCCGTCGAGGGCGGCCGGTGGACGCGCGCCGCGCTGATCGGCGCGACCCTCCCCGACCGCGTCGCCCGCGCCCCCGAGCTGCACGAGGCGGCGGTCGCGCCGGGCAGCCCGGTCGACGTGCAGCTCGCCCCGGCGGCGGTCGGCGTCCCGTACGGTTTCCACTTCCGCCTCAGCCGCCTCCCGCAGCCGCTCGCCTACAGCCCGGGCGGCGCGGTCGTCGCGATCGGCGCGGAGGACGGCGGCGTGCTGGTCTGCGACGCGGTGACCGGCGCGCCGCTGCGGACGCTGCTCGGCCACCGGGACCGCGCGTACGCCGTCGCGTTCGACGAGGCCGGGAAGATCCTGGTGACGGGCGCGGCCGATGGCGCGGTCCGCGTCTGGGACCTGGCGACCGGCGCGTGCGCGCACACCCTGACCGTCCATCCGGAGGGCGTGTGGCCCGTCGTCGTCGGCGGGTCCGCCTCGGGGCGTCCCGGCGCGCTGATCGCGGCGGGCGCCGCGGACGGCGTCCTGCGGATCTTCGACGCCGCGACCGGCGCCACGCTGCAGGAACTGCCGGGCCACACCGCGCCGGTCTACACCGCCGTGTTCGACCCGACCCTGTCGCTGCTGGTCACCGGCGACGCGGGCGGTGTCCTGCGGGTGTGGGACGTCGCGACCGGAGAGCTGCGCCGGACTCTGACGGGCCACCGCGGGTCGGTGTTCCGCGTCGTGTTCCACCCGGACGGGACCGTCCTGGCCGCCGGGGACGAGGCCGGCGTGATCCGGCTGTGGAACATCGGCACCGGCGAGATCGTCGGGGAACTCCTCGGCCACACCGGCCGCATCTACGCCATCGCGTTCCACCCCGGCGGCCGCCTCATGGTCACCGGCGACACCGACGGCGCTCTGCGGTTGTGGGAGGACGGCGAGTACCGCCGCACCCTCACCGGCCACACCGCCGCGATCTACCAGGCGACGTTCAGCCCGGACGGCTCCCGCCTGGCCACCTCCGACAGCGACGGCTCGGTGCGCCTCTGGGACCCCGCGACCGGCGCGCAGCGCCTCACCCTCGCCGGGCACCGGGGCGCGGTGTGGCCGTTCGCGTTCCGCCCGGACGGCGCGCAGCTCGCCACCACCAGCAACGACGGCACCGCCCGGCTCTGGGACGCCGAAACCGGCCAGTGCCGCACCCTCCTGCGCGGCCACGGGAGGCGGCTCACCGGCGTGTCGTTCAGCCCGGACGGCGGGCTGCTGGCCTCCAGCGGCAACGACGGCGTCGTCCGGCTGTGGGAGCCCCGCACCGGCCGGATGGTCCGGGAGCTGCACGGCCCGGCCGACAACCTCACCTCGGCGGCGTTCAATCCGGCGGGCGTCCAGCTCGCCACGGCCACCAACGACGGCGGCGTCCACCTGTGGCAGGCGGCGGCCGGGGTGTTCGAGCGGGAGCTGAACGTCGAGACCGACCACGTGTGGGCGCAGGCGTTCAGCCCGGCCGGGGAGCTGCTGGCCACCGCCAACGACGACGACACCGTCCGCGTCTGGTACTGGACGACGGGCCGCGAGGTGTCCAACCTCGCCGAGCACCGGGGCCGGGTCCGCTCGATCGACTTCGCGCCGGACGGCGCGACGCTCGCCACCGGCTGCGACGACGGGCAGGTCCGGATCTTCGACCCGGAGGGGGGCGGGCTGCTGGCCACCCTCGCCGGGCACACCGACCGCGTGTACCGCGTCGTCCACGACGCGACCGGCGAGATCCTGGCCAGTGCGAGCAACGACGGCACCGTCCGCGTCTGGGACATCGGCGCGCGCCGCCTGCGGCACGTTCTGACCCGGCACACCGGACGGCTGTGGACGGCGGCGTTCGCGCCCTCGGGATCGCTGCTGGCCACCGCGGGCGACGACCTGGTCGTCCGCCTGTGGGACGCCCGCACCGGCCGCCATCTGCGGACTCTCACCGGCCACACGCGCCGGATCTGGTCGGTGGCGTTCTCCCCGGACGGCACGACGCTCGCCAGCGCGGGTGACGACGGCTCGGTCATCCTCTGGGACGTCGCCGACCGCGACGCGCCCGCCCGCCGCGCCACCCTGCTCGGCCTGCCCGAGGGCTGGGCGGCGCTCACCCCGGACGGCCGCTACAAGTCCGAGGGCGGCGCGGGCACCGAGTTCTGGTACTCGATCGGCATGGTCCGCTTCGAACCGGGCGAACTGGACGCCTACCTGCCGGAAGTCCGCCGCGTCCCGCTGGAAGCACCGCTCTGACCAGCCCGGCGGCGCGTCAGGTGGTGGTGATCTGCCCGGCGCGGCGGCGCAGGTCCGTCCAGAGGGCGTCCACGGCCGCGCGCAGGTCCGCGAGCGAGCCGGAGTTGTCCAGGACGAGGTCGGCGGCGGCGCGGCGGCGCTCCCGGGTCGCCTGCGCGGCGATCCGGGCGCGGGCGGCGTCCTCGGTCATCCCGCGCCGCCCGGTGAGCCGCGCGACCTGCGTCTCCACCGGGGCGTCCACGACCACGACGACGTCGTAGAGCGCCGCGAGGTCGTTCTCGACGAGCAGCGGGACGTCGTACACCACGATCGCGTCGTCCGGGGCGGCGTCCATCAGCTCCTGCATCCGCTCCCCCACCAGCGGATGCACGATGGCGTTGAGCGCGGCGAGCCGGTCGGGGTCGGCGAACACGATCTCCCCGACCTTCTCGCGGTCCATCCCGCCGTCCGGCAGCAGCACGCCCTCGCCGAACTCGGCGACGACCGCGGCCAGGCCGGGCGTGCCCGGCTCCACGACCTCCCGTGCGATCCGGTCCGCGTCGATGACCACCGCGCCGTGCGCGGCGAGCCGCGCCGACACCTCGCTCTTGCCCGACCCGATTCCGCCGGTGAGTCCCACTTTCAGCACGCGACCCACCGTACTCAGCGCACGCCGGGCGCGCCCGCCGGGGCGGCCAGGGACTTGCGCAGGTGGACGAGCGTCAGGTGGTCCGCGACGCGCTCGCGGTGCGTCTCGGCGTATCCCGTCCGCCGGTACAGCCGCAGGTTCGCCTCGCTGAGGTGGCCGGTGAACAGCACGCACGCGTCGGCGCGGTCCGCGACCGCCGCCTCCAGCGCCGCCAGCAGCGCGCGGCCCAGGCCGCGCCCCTGGAGGTCGGGCGCGACGACGAGCCGCCCGACCAGGCAGGTGCTTCCGGCGAGCCGCCCCCGCACCGCGCCCGCGATCCGCGGGCCCGCGGTCGCCTTCAGCACCAGCGAGTCCGGACCGCCGACCGCCGCGCGGACCTGGTCGAGGGATTCGACCAGCGGCGCGATGAACGGGTCGCCGTACAACTGCGCCTCGGCGAGGTACGCGGCGCGCTGGACGGTCAGGATCTCGCCCGCGTCCGCCGGGACGGCCGGGGCGATCTCGAACTCCACCGGTTCCCCGTTCATCCGGTGATCCGCACCGTGACGGTCACGGGGCTGTGGTCGGACGGCCCGGTCGCGGCGACCGCGTAGTCGTCGAACGCCAGGTCGTCGGTGCCGAAGATCCAGTCGATCCGGTCCCCGTCGGTGCTGGTCGGGGTGCCGTCGCCGACGCCCGCCGCGCGCAACCCCGTACCGCTCGCCATCCGCATGATCTCGTCGGAGGCGGGCTCGGCGTTGAAGTCCCCGCCGATGATCGTGCGGGGCGCGCGGCTCCACGCCCGCAGCAGCGAGGAGACCTCCGCGAGCCGGTCGCGGCCGTGGTCGTCCCCGACCGCCAGGTGGGTGGACCACACGTCCATCGTCGTGGAACCGACGCGCAGCCGCGCCCACACGTACCCGCGGACCTGCGCCCAGTCGGTGCGGGGCATCCGGTCGGTGCCGGAGTCCTCCACCGGCAGCGAGGTGAGGATCGCGTTGCCGAACTGCCCATCGGCGGCCGGACCCCACAGCAGCTTCATGCCGAGCCGCCGCGACAGCCACACCGCCGCGTCGGTGGCGCCCGACAGCAGCGACCCGCGGCCCGCCTCCTGCAGCAGCACGACCTGCGGACGCTGCCGCTCGATCGCGCGCGCGACGGACTCGGGGTCGAGGCCGCCGTCGCGGTCGACGGCGTCGTGGATGTTGTAGGTCGTGACGCGGACCCGTCCGCCGCCGGGCGCGGGCGCGGGGTCGCCGGACGGGGCGGCCAGCGCGTACGCGCCGGTCCCGGCCAGCAGCACGACCGCCGACCCGCCCGCGGTGAGGGCGCGCAGCGGGACGCGCGCGGGCAGCGGCCCGCCGCGCGCCGCCGCGATGGCGGCGAGCGCGCCGAGCAGGACGCCCGCCAGCCCCGGCAGGACGTTGTCGGGCAGCGGCACCGCCTCGACCGTGCTGAGCGCGTACGGCACGAGCACCACGGCGATGAGGAACCCGCCGAGCCCGGCGGCGACGTCGATCCGCGAGACGGCCCCGCCCGTCCCCGAGCGGCGCAGCGGCGCGCGGCACGCGACGGCCAGCAGCCAGGCCGACAGGACCTGCCCGACGACCACGACGGGCAGGATCTCCACGCCCGACACCGCGTACGTGCCCGCGACCGCGCCCGCGCCGACGCCCAGCAGCGTCCCGCCGAGGACGCACACCCCGCCGGGCACCGCCCGCACGGCGAGGCCGGACGCCAGGAACGCCAGCGCCAGGCCCTGCCCGACGACGATGACGATGTGCGCGGTCGTCAGCGACTTCCAGCCCGCCGACGCGACGAACGCGGGGCTGGACAGCACGAGGATCTGCAGCGCCAGGAACGGCCCGAACGCGGCCGCGCCGAGCGCGTCCCGCCACGACACGCCGGGCGGCGGCACCGGCCCCGACGACAGCTCCCGGTACAGCGCGGCGGCCCCGAGCCCGACGAACACCAGGCACACCAGCCACGCCAGGACGCCGCCCTGCCAGACGGGGTCCCAGGTGCCGAACGCCATCTTCACGGCCGTGTCGGCGGCCAGGCCCGCGACGGTCGCGGTCGCGAACCCGACACCGGACAGGCCGCGCGCCCCCTCGTACAGCGCCGCGACGGCGAGCATCCCCACGGCGGTGCCGACGAACGCCAGCCACGCCTGCGGCCCGGCCGCCTGCGCGACGAGCCGCACCAGCAGCAGCCCGCCGATCCCGGCGGCCAGCAGCCCGCGCGGTCCGGCGGCGCGGCGGACGAGCGGGGCGAGCAGCCCGGCGAGGTAGACGACCAGGACCACGCCCGCCGCCGCGCCCGCGCCGAGCGCGTCGCCGGCGTGGTCGAGCTGGGGCAGGCTGAACCGCAGGACCTGCGCGAGGACCGCGACGGTGACGGCGATCAGCGCCAGCCGCGCCGGGCCGCGCGGGACGATGGACGGCCCGGCCGGGCCGGGCCCGCCCGGCCGGACGCCGGGCTCGGGGTCGGGGTAGGGACCGATGCCGGTGCGGGGGTCGGCGGAGTCGGTGCTGGCCACGTGAAGGATCGCTCCCGGGGGCGGGGATGAGGGCGGAAAACAGCTCACGGCCGGACGGTGTCCCTGGGGATCACCGTCCGGCCGTGCTCATACTGACTCATACTGCCATGCTCGCGGACCCGCGGCGGGCCGCGGGGCGGCGGCCCGGCCGGGCCGCCGCGAAGCGCCGGTCAGGGACCGGTCACTGCCCGCCGGACAGCTTCTCGCGCAGCGCCGCGAGGGCCTCGTCGGTCGCGAGCGCGCCGCCGACCTGCTCGTCGTCACCGCCGCCCGAGTACGAGGTCTCGCCGCCGCCCGTGGTGGCCGCGCCGCCGGTCTCCGCCTCGGCCTCGGCCTTGCGGGCCTCCTCGATCTGGCGCCGGTGGGCGTCGAAGCGGGCGCGGGCCTCGGCGTACTGCCGCTCCCAGGTCTCGCGCTGCTCGTCGAAGCCCTCGAGCCACTCGCCGGTCTCGGAGTCGAAGCCCTCGGGGTACTTGTAGTTCCCCTGGTCGTCGTACTCGGCGGGCATGCCGTAGAGGGTCGGGTCGAAGTCCTCCTCGTCGATCCCGGCCGCGCTCTCGTTGGCCTGCTTGAGCGACAGGCTGATGCGGCGCCGGTCGAGGTCGATGTCGATGATCTTCACGAAGATCTCGTCGCCGACCTGGACGACCTGCTCGGGGATCTCGACGTGGCGCTCGGCCAGCTCGGAGATGTGGACCAGGCCCTCGATGCCCTCCTCGACCCGGACGAACGCGCCGAACGGCACCAGCTTGGTGACGCGGCCCGGCACGACCTGGCCGATCTGGTGGGTGCGGGCGAACTGCTGCCAGGGGTCTTCCTGCGTGGCCTTGAGCGACAGGGAGACGCGCTCGCGCTCCATGTCGACGTCCAGGACCTCGACCGTGACCTCCTGGCCGACCTCGACGACCTCGGACGGGTGGTCGATGTGCTTCCAGGACAGCTCGGAGACGTGGACCAGACCGTCGACCCCGCCGAGGTCGACGAACGCGCCGAAGTTGACGATGGAGGACACGACGCCCTTGCGGACCTGGCCCTTCTGCAGCGTGTTGAGGAAGGTCTGGCGGACCTCGCTCTGCGTCTGCTCCAGCCAGGCGCGGCGGGACAGGACCACGTTGTTGCGGTTCTTGTCCAGCTCGATGATCTTGGCTTCGAGCTCGCGGCCGACGTAGGGCTGCAGGTCGCGGACGCGGCGCATCTCGACCAGCGACGCGGGCAGGAAGCCCCGCAGGCCGATGTCGAGGATGAGGCCGCCCTTGACGACCTCGATGACCGTGCCGGTGACGATGCCGTCCTCGTCCTTGATCTTCTCGATCGTGCCCCAGGCGCGCTCGTACTGGGCGCGCTTCTTGGACAGGATCAGTCGGCCTTCCTTGTCCTCCTTCTGGAGGACAAGGGCCTCGACGTGGTCTCCGACGGCGACGACCTCGTTGGGGTCGACGTCGTGCTTGATGGAGAGCTCACGGGAGGGGATGACACCTTCCGTCTTGTAGCCGATGTCGAGGAGGACCTCGTCTCGATCGACCTTGACGACGGTGCCTTCGACGATGTCGCCGTCATTGAAGTACTTGATGGTCTCGTCGATCGCCGCGAGGAAGGCTTCCTCGGACCCGATGTCGTTGACCGCTACCTGCGGGGTGGTCGAGGTGGCCTCGGTGCTGCTCGTCATGTGTCGGCTGGCTCCGGATACGGACATAGTCGGTGTCTTCGATGCGCGGAGGGCCTTTTTCCGCCCTGCCGAGGACCGGAGGGGACGCGGAGGTGACCGCGTCGTACACCGAACCGATGTCAACGACCTGACCGAGCGCGAGCCTGCTCCGTCCGAAGCGCACGCAAGCCCACAGCGCAGCGATCAGCATATGACAGGGACGTCGCCCGGTCAATCGGGGGGCGCGCCGGGGGGCGCGGGTCTTCAGTAGTCGCGTGCGTAGGAACGGAACGCGGGCGCGAGGTGCTCGACCGCCGCGGCGGGGAACGTCACCGTCGCGGGATCACCGTCCGATGTATAGCGCTCTCCGGGGTGCTTGTCCAGGTAGTCCAGCCACGCCGTCGAACAGAAGCGCTTGCAGTCGTTCTCCTTGATCTTGCCCTCGGAGCGGACGCGCGTGATCGCCCACCGGTCGAACCCGGTGCTGAACGGCGACTCCGACGGCTTCCACCCGGCCAGGAAGACCCCTTGGAACGCGTACCGCGACCCGTCCCGCTGCGCCCACGCCCGCTTGCGCGGCACCGCGCCGAACGGGTACGCGAACGTCGTCGTGTGCGCCCCGGTGAGCGACACGATGCGGTCCTCCATCCCGCCGATCTCCTTGCGGACGCCCTTCTCCGGCAGTCGCGACAGGTCGGCGTGCGTCACCGTGTGGTTGCCGATCTCGAAGCCGTGCGAGGTGAGCCACTTCAGGCCCTCGGCGGCGCGGTCGCCCATGTTGAACAGGTCGTCGTTGAGGTAGAACGTCGCGGTCGGCCGGAACCCCGGGTGGGCGCGCGCGACCTCCTCGATGATCGCGACGGCCGTGTCGGGCAGCGGCGCGCCGTTCGCGTCCAGCCCGAAGTGGCCGGGGCTGCTGTCGTCGAAGGTCAGCACGACCGGGTGGCGGCCCGCCGGGACGTCGATCCGCCCTGAGACGAACTCAGCGGCCGTGATCGGCGAGTAGCCCTCGTCGGCCAGCCGCGTCAGCTCCGTCCGGAACTCCGCGACCGACCGGTCCAGCGAGAGCTGCGGCTTCTTCATGATCCGGTGGTACATGATCACCGGGACTTCGCCCAGTTCGTTCGCCTTCACGGCGACGGCCTGCGCGGACGCGGCGCGGATCGGGGCGCTCGGATCGGGCGTCGGTGTCCGCGACGCGGGCGGGACGGCCGCGCGCGGCGTCGCGGACGGCGCGGCCGCGGACGGCGGCGCGGCGGCGGTGTCGGACCCGGCGCGGGCCGCCGTGCGCGCGGGACCGGACCGGTGCCGGTCGCCCGGCAGCGTCAGGCCCAGCACGACCGCGGCGACGACCAGGACGGCGGCGAGCTTGTGGAGGAGCGGCACGGGCCTCCCGTCGGGGCCGAACGTTAATGATCAAGGACAGGGTACGGCGCGGCGCCCCGCCGCGACAGGCCATCGCGCGGCGCGCCGCGCCCCCTTTCCCGCCGCATGTCACGACTCGGACCCGCCCATGAGGCGCGGGCCCGCAGGAAACGGCCCGCGACCGGCGCGCCCGGTCCGCGTCGTTCCGCCGCCCGCTGGGTAGCACTGCACTGAACGCACTTTTCGGCAGGACCGGAACTGGGAGGACGACGCGTGCGGCGGCTCACCCTGCTCGCGACCGGCGGAACGATCGCGTCCCGCGCCACGCCGCGCGGCCGCGCCGTGGCGCTGCGCGCCGCCGACCTGCTGCGCGACGCCGCCGAGGTCGGCCTCGATCCGGCCGTCCGGGTGGACGCGCGCGACCTCCCGGCGGCGAGCAGCTTCGCGCTCGACGTGCCGGGCGCGCTGGACATCGTCCGCGCCGCGACCGACGCCGCCCGCGACTCGGACGGCGTCGTCGTCACCTACGGCACCGACACGACGGAGGAGCTGGCGTTCCTCCTCGCGCTCTTCCACGACGGCCCCGCCCCGATCGTCGTCACCGGCGCGCAGCGGCCCGCCGACGCGCCCGGCCGCGACGGCGGCCGCAACCTGGCGGCGGCGCTGGCCTGGGCGGCCGCTCCGCAGGCCCGCGACACCGGCGCGAGCGTCGTGTTCGACGGCCGCGCCTGGCCCGCGATCGGCGTCCGCAAGGTCGACGCGCTCGGCCTCGCCGCGTTCGCTGCCCCCGGCCGCGGGCCGCTCGCGACCATCGACGAGACCGGCGTCCGCACCCACATCGCCGCCGTGCGGCGGCCCGCGCCGCTGCTCCCCTCGCCGCCCGCCGACCTGCCGCGCGTGGACGTCGCGGCCATCTACCTCGGCTGCGACGCCGCCGCGCTCGACGCCGCCCGCGCTGCCGGAGCGCGCGGGCTGGTCCTGGCCGGGACCGGTGCGGGGAACGCGCCGCCCGCCGTGGTCGAAGCCGCCCGCGCGCTGCTGGCCGACGGCGTGCCCGTCGCCGTGGCGAGCCGCACCGGCGCCGGGGCCGTCGTCGGCGCCTATGCGGGCGCGGGCGCCGACCTCGCCCGCGCCGGGGCCGTCTTCGCGGGCGACCTGTCGCCCTGGCAGACCCGGCTGCTGCTCGCCACCGCGCTCGCCGCGGGCGGAGACGCGCGCGGCGTCGCCGCCCAGTGCCGCGACTGGCTCGCCGAGGCGGGAGCGACCGCCCGACCCTGACCCGACACAGACCCGACGCAGACGACGCCGGACGCGGCACGAACCACGCGCCGGGGACGGCACAGGCGGCGTGCCGGGCGCACCACGGCACGGGCACGGACTCAGCGCGGGCTGAGCACGGGAAGGAAGCGATGCGGGTACGAGCACAGACACGGCACGGACCGCGTGCCGGACACGGCGCGGACGGAGTTCCGGACGCGGCGCGGGCCGCGCGGCGGGCCGGACGCGGCACAGGCGGCGTGCCGGGCGCGGCACGGGCGGCGTGCCGAGAACGCGACACCGGCGGCATGCGGTGCGCGACACGGACGGGCATGTCGAGGGCGGCACGGGCCGCGCGTCGGCAGTACGGCAACGATCAGCGGGGGGAACGATGGGCAAGGAGATTCTGGTCGGGTACGGCGTCGACGTGGACGCGGTCGGGGGGTGGCTCGGCTCGTACGGGGGCGAGGATTCGCCCGGCGACATCTCGCGCGGCATGTTCGCGGGCGAGGTCGGCGTCCCGCGGATGCTGGAGTTGTTCCGCCGCGCCGGGCTCACCGTGACGTGGTTCTGGCCGGGGCACTCGATCGAGACGTTCCCGGACGGGTTCGACGCGTGCGTGGGGGCCGGGCACGAGATCGGCGCGCACGGCTACAGCCACGAGAACCCGATCGACATGAGCCGCGAGCAGGAGATCGACGTCCTGGACCGCGCCATCGAGCTGATCGAGTCACGCGCGGGCCGCCGCCCGTCCGGCTACGTCGCGCCGTGGTGGGAGTTCTCCCGGATCACCAACGAACTGCTGCTGGACCGCGGCTTCCGCTACGACCACTCGCTGATGCACCACGACGTCCGGCCGTACTACGTCCGCAAGGGCGACACCTGGACGAAGATCGACTATGACAGCCCGGCCGAGACGTGGATGAAGCCGCTGCAGCGCGGGGAGGAGACCGACCTGGTGGAGATCCCCGCGTCCTGGGACCTGGACGACCTGCCGCCGATGATGTACGTCAAGGCCAACCCGAACAGCCACGGCTACGTCAACCCGCGCGACCTCGAACAGCAGTGGCGCGACCAGTTCGACTGGACGTACCGCGAGCACGACTACGCGGTGTTCGTCATGACCGTCCACCCGGACGTTTCGGGGCGGCCGGGCGCGCTGCTCATGCACGAGCGGCTCATCGACCACATCGGCGGCCACGACGGCGTCCGCTGGGCGACGTTCGACGAGATCGCCCGCGACTTCCAGCGCCGCAACCCGCGCTGAACCGGGCCGGGGCCGTGCGGCCCCGGCCCGGCGCGCGGGCCCGGCGCGTGGTCAAGCGCGCGGACCCGGCACTCGGGTCAAGCACGCGAGCACGCGGGTCGAGCACGCGGGTCAGCGGCGCGTCAGTGCGCGGCCTCCTGCCAGGTGCGGCCGGTGCCCATCGACACCTCCAGCGGGGCGCGCAGCGCGTACGCGCTCGCCATCTCGCCGCGCACCAGCTCGCGCAGCGCGTTCGCCTCGCCGGGCGCGACCTCCAGCACGAGTTCGTCGTGGACCTGCAGCAGGATGCGCGACCGCAGCGCGCGCTCGCGCAGCGCCCGGTCCACGTTGAGGCTCGCGACCTTCACGATGTCGGCCGCCGAGCCCTGGATCGGCGCGTTCAGCGCCATCCGCTCGGCCATCTCCCGGCGCTGCCGGTTGTCGGACGTCAGGTCCGGCAGGTAGCGGCGGCGGCCCAGGATCGTCTCGGTGTACCCGTCGCGGCGGGCCTGCGCGACGACGTCCTGGAGGTAGTCGCGGACGCCGCCGAACTGCTGGAAGTACTCCTCCATCAGCCCGCGCGCCTCCTCCGGCGAGATCCGGAGCTGCTGCGACAGCCCGTACGCCGACAGCCCGTACGCCAGCCCGTAGTTCATCGCCTTGATCCGCGCGCGCAGCTCGGAGTCGATCTGCTCGGGTGGCAGCCCGAACACCCGCGAGGCGGTGATCGTGTGGAAGTCCGCGCCGGACCCGAACGCCTCCAGCAGCGCCTCGTCGCCCGACAGGTGCGCCATGATCCGCAGCTCGATCTGGCTGTAGTCGGCCGTCATCAGCGACTCGTAGCCCTCGCCGACGACGAACGCCTCCCGGATCTGCCGGCCCTCGGCCGTGCGGATCGGGATGTTCTGCAGGTTCGGGTCGGTGGACGACAGCCGGCCCGTCGCCGCGACCATCTGGTTGAACGTCGTGTGGATGCGGCCCGAGTCGTCGGCCATCGGGATCAGCGAGTCCACGATGCTCTTGAGCTTGGCGACCTCGCGCCAGCGCAGGATGTGCTCCAGGACGGGATGCCCGTCCTTGGCGAGCAGGTTCGTCAGCGCCTCGGAGTCGGTGGTGTAGCCGGTCTTGGTGCGCTTGGTCTTCGGCAGGCCCAGCTCGTCGAACAGCACCTGCTGCACCTGCTTGGGCGACCCGAGGTTGAACTCGTGGCCGACGGCGGCGTGCGCGTCCTGCTCCTCCTGCTTCACCTGCCCGCCCAGCGACGACGACAGCCCCGCCAGGTGGTCGGCGTCGACGGCGATGCCCGCGCGCTCCATGCCCGCCAGCACCCGCACCAGCGGCAGCTCCACCTCGTGCAGCAGCCGCGTCGCGCCCCGGTGCTCCAGGTCTCGGTCCAGGGCGTCGGCCAGCTCCGCGACCGCGCGGGCGCGCAGCGCCAGGTCCCGCGCGGCCTCCTCCTCACCGGACCCGTCGAGGGTGAGCTGCCCGGAGTCCTCCGACTCGTTCGTCAGCCCGCGGTGCAGGTACCGCAGCGCGAGGTCGCCGAGGTCGAACGTGCGCTGGCCCGGCAGCGCCAGGTAGGCGGCGAGCGCGGTGTCGCTGGTGAGGCCGTCGAGCTTCAGGCCCCGCGCGTACAGCGCGAGCATCGGGCCCTTCGCCTCGTGCATCGCCTTGGGCCGGGACGGGTCCGCCAGCCACGCCGCCAGCGCCCGCTCGTCGTCGGCGACGAGCTGCACCGGGTCCAGGGTGACGGCCGCGCCGCCCGCCGACGCCAGCGCGACGGCCGTCAACTCGCCCGTGCCGCGCGCCCACGACCCGGTGACCGCGACGCCCGTCCGGCCGGACGCGGTGTTCTCCGCCAGCCACGTGCCGAGCGCGCCGGGCTCCAGCTCGTCCAGCTCGACCTCAAAGCCTTCCTCGGCCTCGGGCTCCACCGCCGACAGCGACGCGTACAGCCGCTCGCGCAGCACCCGGAACTGCAGCGAGTCGAACAGGGTGTGGATCTCGTCGCGGTCCCACTGGCCGATCTTCAGCTCGGTGGGGGCCGAGTCCAGCGCGACGTCGCAGTCCAGCTTGTTGATCTGCTGGTTGCGCAGCACGTCGCCCAGGTGCTCGCGCAGGTTGTCGCCCGCCTTGCCCTTGATCTCCTCGACCTTCGCGACAAGGGTGTCGAGGTCGCCGTACTTGGTCAGCCACTTGGCGGCCGTCTTCGGGCCGACGCCGGGCACGCCCGGCAGGTTGTCGCTGGACTCCCCGACCAGCGCCGCCAGCTCCCGGTACCGCTGGGGCGGCACCCCGTACTTGGCCTCCACCGCCGCCGGGTCCATCCGGGCCAGCTCAGACACGCCGCGGATCGGGTACAGCACCGTGACGTTCCCGTCCACGAGCTGGAACGCGTCCCGGTCGCCGGTGACGATCAGCGTCTCCATGCCCGCCTCGGTCGCCCGCACCGACAGCGTCGCGATGATGTCGTCCGCCTCGAACCCCGCGACCGACAGCCGGGGGACGCGCAGCGCGTCCAGCACCTCGAAGATCAGGCTGACCTGGCTGCGGAACTCGTCGGGCGTCTTGGCCCGGCCCGCC
This sequence comes from Actinomadura atramentaria DSM 43919, assembly GCF_000381885.1. Classification (GTDB taxonomy): domain Bacteria; phylum Actinomycetota; class Actinomycetes; order Streptosporangiales; family Streptosporangiaceae; genus Spirillospora; species Spirillospora atramentaria. The sequence goes on from NZ_KB907210.1 coordinate 264,102, forward strand.
TTGTACTCGTCGTACGCCTCGTGCCGGAACGTCGGCTCCGACCGGTCGAACGCCACCGCGATGTGCGTCGGCTGCTCGTCGCGCAGCACGTTGATGAGCATCGAGGTGAAGCCGTACACCGCGTTGGTCGGCTGGCCGTCGGTCGTGGAGAAGTTCTCCAGCGGGAGCGCGAAGAACGCCCGGTACGCGAGGGAGTGCCCGTCCAGGAGGAGGAGCCTGGGCTTGTCAGGGGTCGGTGCTGTCGTGGCCACACGTGGACTCTAGTCTGCGCGTACGACAGTTCGAGGGAGGCTTCATGACAGACGAGCTGCGGCGACTCGCCGAGAGCATGGGCGAGGTGTCCGGCGATCTCGCGCGCTCGATGGGCATCGAGTTCCTGGAGGCCGCGCCCGAACGCGTCGTCGGCCGGATGCCCGTCAAGGGCAACACCCAGCCGTACGGGCTGCTGCACGGCGGCGCCTCCTGCGTCCTCGCCGAGACCCTCGGCTCCATAGGCTCCGCGCTGCACGCCGGGGAGGGCCGCATCGCCGTCGGCATCGAGATCAACGCCACCCACCACCGGTCCGCGACCGAGGGGTTCGTCACCGGCGTCGCCACCCGCGTCCACGGCGGTCGCACCCTCGCCACCTACGACATCGTCATCACCGACGAACGCGACCGGCGCGTCTGCACGGCCCGGCTGACCTGCATGCTCCGCGACGCCCCCGCCTGATCCGCCCCTCCCGTCCGGACCACCCCCTTTGCGGTGGACGGCCCCGGCTCGCTACCGTGCATGGGAACGGCCCGGGGTCACCGAGTAGACAACGCGCGCGTCCGGCGACGGTCCGCACGGCCCCAAAGGTGACCCCGGGCCAAACCCTTCCCCGGCGCACCGCCCCGGCCTACCGTCGGGCCATGCCCCGGACCACGCGCCGCCGCGCCGCCGGCCTCCTGCTCGCCCTCGCCTGCGCCCCGGCCGCCTGCTCGGCCCGCGCCGAGCGCCCCGACCCGCCCGCCGCCTACGACGTGCCCGCGCGCACCGCCCGGCCCGGCGAGACCGCCGTCCGCGGCGCGACGGCCGACAGCGGCGAACTCTCCTTCCGCGTCATCGGCCTCACGACGGGCCTCACCGAACTCGCGGGCAGCCACGCCGAGATGGCGCCGCGCGGCCGCTTCGCCCGCGTCCGGATCGTCGTCGCCAACACCGGCCGCACCGGCCAGACCTTCGACGCCCGCGACCAGCGGCTCGTCACCGCCGACGGGACGGTCCACGGCCGCGACCAGGAGGCCGACCTCGTCAAACGCCAGCCCGACGGCGAACTGGAGATCGGCGCGGGCGTGCGCGTCGAACTCGACCTCTGGTACGACATCCCGGTCGGCGCGCGGCCCGCGGCGCTGCGCGTCGTCGGCGGCGCGCCGCTCGGGGCCCCCACCGGCAAGGCCCCGCCCGCCGACATCAAGCTGCCGTGAGGACGGGGCCGTCCGGTCCTACTCCGGGTCCGCGGTGATCGGCGCGTCCGCCGCGCCGCCCAGGTACGCCGCGCGGACCTGCGGATCGTCCAGCAGGTCCGCGGCCGGCGCCGACTTCACGATCCGGCCCGTCTCCAGCACGTACGCGCGGTGCGCCACCTGCAGCGCCTGCGCCGCGTTCTGCTCCACCAGCAGCACCGTCGTGCCCCGCCGATTGATCTCCACGATGATCGAGAAGATCTGCTGGACCAGCATCGGCGCGAGCCCCATCGACGGCTCGTCCAGCAGCAGCACCTTCGGCCTCGCCATCAGCGCCCGCCCGATCGCGAGCATCTGCTGCTCGCCGCCCGACATCGTCCCGCCCAACTGGTCCTTGCGCTCGGCCAGCCGCGGGAACAGCTCGTAAACCTCCGCCAGCTCCTTGGACGTGTCGCCGCGCCGCGCGTACGCGCCCATCGCCAGGTTGTCGGCCACCGTCATCCCCGGGAACACGCCGCGGCCCTCCGGCGACTGCCCGATCCCCGCCAGCACCCGCTTGTGCCCCGGCATCCGGCTGATGTCCCGGCCGTCGAACACGATCCGGCCCCGCGACAGCGGACGCAGCCCCGAGACCGTCTTCAGCGTCGTGGTCTTGCCCGCCCCGTTCGCGCCGATCAGCGTGACGATCTCGCCCTCGCCGACCTCCAGCGACAGCCCGCGGATCGCCGCGATCTTCCCGTAGTGGACGTGGACGTCCGCCAGTTCAAGAAGCATCGGCCGGAGCCCCCAAATACGCCTCGACGACCCGCGGGTCGTTCTGCACCTCCGCCGGCAGCCCGTCGGCGATCTTCTGCCCGAAGTCCAGCACGGCGACGCGGTCGCTGATGCCCATCACCAGGCTCATGTCGTGCTCGATCAGCAGCACCGTCCGGCCCGAGTCGCGGATCTTGCGGATCAGCGCCTGCAGCTCCAGCTTCTCCGCCGGGTTCATCCCCGCGGCCGGCTCGTCCAGCAGCAGCAGGCCCGGCTCCGTCGCCAGCGCACGCGCGATCTCCAGCCGCCGCTGGTCGCCGTACGGCAGGTTCTTGGCCGCCTCCTCCGCCCGGTGCTCCACCCCGACGAACCGCAGCAGCTCCAGCGCCCGCTCCCGGCCCTCGCGCTCCTCCCGCCGGTGCCACGGCAGGCCCAGCGCCGCGCCCGCCAGGCCCGTCCGGTGGTGGGCGTCCGCGCCGACCATCACGTTCTCCAGCGACGTCATGTTGTGGAACAGCCGCACGTTCTGGAACGTCCGCGCCACACCGAGCTTGGTCACCGCGAACCGCTTGCGGCCGTCGATCCGCGTGCCGCCGAACAGCACCCGGCCCTCCGTGGGCCGGTACACGCCGGTGATGACGTTGAACACCGTCGTCTTCCCGGCGCCGTTCGGGCCGATCAGCGCGAAGATCTCGCCCTTGCGGACCGTCAGGTTCAGCCCGTTGATCGCGACGACGCCGCCGAACCGCATCGTGAGGTCCCGCAGCTCCAGCAGCGCCTCGGGCGCAGTCGGGGTCTCCGCCGGACGCTCGTCCGTCTCGCTCATCCGGCCACCTCAGCCTTCACCTCGTGCGGATCGCCGTCCGGGCCCGCGACACCGGCCCCCAGGCCGCCCATGCCGCCCGTGCCCTCCTCCAGCTCGGCCTTGCGCCGCCGCGACGGCAGCAGCCCCTCCGGCCGCAGCGCCATCATCAGCACCAGCGCCAGCCCGAAGAACAGCATCCGGTAGTCCTTCAACTCCCGGAACCGCTCCGGCAGCCACGCCACGATGAACGCGCCCAGGATCACTCCGGGCAGGTTCCCCGCGCCGCCGAGCACCACCGCCGCCAGGATCAGCGCCGACACCATGAACTCGAAGTGCGCCGGATTCAGCGACGTCACCTGCGCGCCGTACAGCACCCCGGCCGAACCGCCGATCGCCGCGCCGATCGCGAACGCCGCCAGCTTGAACTTGAACGTCGGGACGCCCATCAGCTCGGCCGCGTCCTCGTCCTCCCGGATCGCCGCCCACGCCCGGCCCACCCGGCTGCGGTTCAACCGGACGACGAACACGATCGCCACGATGATCGCCGCGAGCATCAGGTAGTAGTACGGACGCGCGTCCAGCACCCCGTACTCGAACGGCGCCAGCCCGCCCAGCCCGAGCGACGTGAACGGTTCGACGTCCGGAATCGACCAGTCCGTCAGCGTCGGCGGATGCGGAATCCCCGAGATCCCGTTCGGCCCGCCGATCGCGGGCGTGTTCCGCGCCGTGATCCGGATGATCTCCCCGAACCCCAACGTCACGATCGCCAGATAGTCACCGCGCAACCGCAGCGTCGGCGCACCCAGGATCACGCCCGACAACGCCGCGACGACGATCCCCACCGGCAGGATCTCCCAGAAGCTCCAGCCGACCTTCTCCCCCAGGATCGCCATCGTGTACCCGCCGATCGCGAAGAACGCGACGTACCCCAGGTCCAGCAGACCGGCCTGCCCCACCACCACGTTCAACCCGATCGCCAGCAGGATGTACCCGCCGATCGGGAAGAACAGCAGGTCCGCCCAGTTGCTGTCCGGCGACATGACGTTCCCGACCGCGTCCGCGGGCAGCAGCACCGCCCCGACGATCAGCAGCAGGTACACCGACCACCGGACGGGCCCGGACGCCGAATCCCACCACTCGCGAACCCCGCGCAGCGCCGCGCGCGCCCTCGTGAGCCAGGACACCGAACCCCCCTTGTCCGCACGCGCGCCGCTCATGCGCGCGCCCGCTGCAGCGACTCGCCGAGAATCCCGGTCGGACGGAACATCAGCACCAGCACCAGCACCGTGAACGCCACCACGTCACGCCACTCCGGCCCGAAGAACGACGACCCGTACATCTCCAGCAGCCCCAGGACCAGGCCGCCCACCAGCGCGCCCCGCAGATTCCCGATGCCGCCGAGCACCGCCGCCGTGAACGCCTTGATCCCCAGCAGGAAACCGACCATGTACTGGGTCTCCTCGAAGCGCATCATGTAGAGCGCCGCCGCCACCCCGGCCATCGCGCCGCCGAGCGCGAACGTCGCGATCACGATCCGGTCGATGTTCACACCCATCAGGACGGCCGTCTCCGGGTCCTGCGCCGTCGCGCGGATGCCCCGGCCCAGCCGGGTCCGCGCCACGAACTGGTCCAACGCCACCATCATCAGCAGCGCGCCCACGAAGATGATCAGCTTGTCGCTGCGGACGTCCACCGGACCGATCGAGAACAGATGGACCGGATTCGCGAAGTCGTTCGACTGAACCGGGAGGTAGCCGCCCTCCTTCGGCCGGTCGAACACGGTGGGGATCACCACCAGCGCGAAGAACTGCTGCAGCGCGATCGACGCGCCGATCGCCGACAGCAGCGCCGCCAGCCGCGACGCCCCCCGCTTGCGCAGCGGACGGTAGGCCAGCAGCTCCAGCAGCACCGCCGCCCCGCCCGACGCCACACCCGCGACGACCGCCAGCACGACGACGACGCCGATCAGCGCCACCGTCCCCACCGGCGTCGTGATGCCCATCGCCTCCACGGCCCCGACGGCCGCGAACGTACCGATCATGAAGATCTCGGAATGCGCGAAGTTGATCAGCCGCAGCACGCCGTAGACCATCGTGTAGCCGAGGGCCACCAGCGCGTAGATCGCGCCGAGGGACAGGCCGTCCACCGTCGACGGCCAGAATTGGTCAAGGAAACTGTTGAACACGATGAGGCCGCCTTCGTCGAGAGGGCGGGGACACCGACGCGCCCCCGCCCCCGCGCGTCACCAGACCGCCCGCGCGGAGCGGGCGGGTCGCTAGTCGGAGAGCTTCGCCGTGTTGGCGTCGCCGATCAGCGGCAGAGTGTCGCCCGTGACCTGGTACACGTAGATCGCACTGCTGGCCGGGTCACCCTTGTCGGTGAACTTGATCTGCTTCGAGACGCCCGGCACGTCGATCGTCTTCAGGAAGTCGTTGATCTCCTCGGGCTTGGTCTTGCCCGCCTTGATCGCCGTGATGAACGCCGTCGCCGCGTCATAGCCCTCGGCCGAGTAGATCGCCGTGTCGGAGTTGTACTTGGCCTTGTACGCCTCGGAGAACTTCTTCGACGCCGGGCTCGCCTTGCCCGTCGGGTCGATCAGGCACGGGCACCCGATCACCGAGCCGTCCGCGTTCTTCCCGCCCGCGCCCTTCGCCAGGCCCTTGTCCAGCGAACCGTCGCCCGACAGGAACCGCGCCGTCACCCCGGCCTCGCGGAGCTGCTTGATCAGCTTGCCGCCCGCCGCGTAGTAGCCGCCGAAGAAGATCGCGTCCGGCTTGAACGCCTTCGCCTGGTTCACCGTCGCCGAGTAGTCCGACGCCTCCGGGTCGATCGCGCTGACCTGCGTCGTCGCGCCCTTGCCCTTCACCGTGCCCTCCACGGTCGTCCCGAGCGGCTTGCCGTACTCGGAGTTGTCGTGGATGACGAACACCTTCTTGGCGCCCAGGCCGTTGGTGATGAACGTCCCGATGCCCGCGCCCTGCACGTCGTCGTTCCCGACGATGCGGTGGAAGAACTTCCAGCCGTTCGCCGACAGCGCCGAGTTGGTCGCGGACGCCGAGATCATCGGGACCTTGCCCTCTTCCATGACGGGCCCCACCTGCTGGGTCTCACCCGAGAACGCCGGGCCGACCAGACCGACGATCTTGTCCTTCTGGATCGCCGTCTTCGCCAGCGGCACCGCCTGCTCGCCCTTGCCCTGGCTGTCGTAGGTCTTGAACTTGATCTTGATCTTGGGGTTCGTCGCGTTGTACTCGTCGATCGCCATCTGCGCGCCCTTGCTGGGCGGGATGACGATCCCGGACGCCTCACCGGTCAGGTCGCCCATGAACCCGATCGTGACCGAATCCTTGTCCCCCGAGCCGCCGCCCGAGTCTCCGCAGGCGGAAGCGCCGATCGCGAGCACCGCGCCCAGAGCCACGGCACCCGTGGCCCGCATGAAGTTGCGCCGCAAGGTGTCAACCTTTCTTCCGGATCCGGAAGGGGATCGGGTACGAGTCAGATCCCGGCGCCGCCCCATCAGAAAACGGTCACTCCGGGATCAGCTATGTCGTACACCGTGGCGGCACAACGTCGCCAGAGGTCGGCACTCGAAGGGTTATTCGTTCGTTACGCCACCGTGGCCATTCGCACCCGGCCCGGCCAGCGCCGTTCACGGAAAGTGAATCCCGCCGATCTTTGGAAGGGGTGGATCGAACGCTGATTTCGGTCCGACCGAAATTCGCTTTGTTTCCGCGCCGTTTCAGGCGCGCGACGGACACGTGACGCGGATCGGCCGCATTCCGGTCAGCCGAATACCGGGGAACGCCGCGCGCGGTCGGCCGGGCTCAGCCCGCCGCCGACTCCCCGGCCCCGCCGCCCGCCGCGCCCGACCCGCCGGACGCGCCCGCCACGACCGCCTCCGCCACCGCCCGCATCGTCAGACGGCGGTCCATCGACGTCTTCTGGATCCACCGGAACGCCTCCGGCTCGCTCCAGCCGTGCGCCTGCTGCAGCAGCCCCTTCGCACGGTCCACGACCTTGCGCGTCTCCAACCGCTCCGAGAGGCCCGCGACCTCCGCCTCCAACGCCCGCAGCTCCGTGTACCGGCTCACCGCGACCTCGATCGCCGGGGCCAGGTCCGTCTTGCTGAACGGCTTGACGAGATAGGCCATCGCCCCGGCCTCCGTCGCCCGCTGCACCAGCTCCCGTTGCGAGAACGCGGTGAGGATCACGACGGGCGCGATGCGGTCGGCCGAGATGCGCTCGGCGGCCGAGATCCCGTCCAGGACGGGCATCTTGACGTCGAGGATCACCAGGTCGGGCCGGTGCTCGACGGCCAGCCGGACGGCGGTCTCGCCGTCCCCCGCCTCGCCCACGACCTCGTACCCGTCCTCCTCCAGCATCTCCTTGAGGTCCAGCCGGATGAGGGCCTCGTCTTCTGCGATCACAACTCGCCGAGCGGTCTCCGTCACGCCCCTGAGACTACCGGGAGCCGCTAGCATGGTCGGAGCCAGGTGGGGCTTGTCCCTGTAAGGCCCCGACCCGGCAAGGATGTCCGAAAAATCTGGATAAATGCCCCGATAGCCCAATAGGCAGCAGGCAATGGTCTCAAAAGCCATAAAGTGTGGGTTCGAGTCCCACTCGGGGCACATGACATAAATCGCCACCCATTACGGGTGGCGATTTTGTCGTACCCCTCTGTGACGATCGAGGCATGCATCCTCCCGAGGCACGAAAGCTCGCCCTGCGCCTACTGGCGTCCGGGCTCACGGTCCGCGAGATCCACCGCCAGACCGGCATACCGCGCCAAACCCTGTACTACTGGAAGAAAGACCCGGAGAAAGCGGCCGCCCGGGTCGTACCGACGTGCCCGCACTGCCACAGCCGAACCTTGGACGGCCGTCCCTACTCCTACGTCCTCGGCCTCTACCTCGGGGACGGGCACATCGTCCGGTCCCGCAAACCCGAGGTGTACCGACTCGAAATCACCTGCGCCGACAGTTGGCCCGGGTTGATCGAGGAGGCCGCCCGCGCGCTCTCCGAGGTCATGCCTGGACAGGCGATCGGTCGCCGTAAATCCACGGGCTGCACCAACGTCGGCGCGTACTCCAAGCACTGGCCGTGTCTGTTCCCTCAGCACGGTCCCGGACTGAAACACACACGGAAGATCGAACTCGTCCCGTGGCAGCAGGAGATCACCGACGAGTTCACCGGTGATTTTCTCCGGGGCCTCATCCACTCGGACGGATACCGGGGCATGAACCGCGTCAAGCGTCCCGTGAACGGTGAGGACCGCTGGTACGAGTATCCGCGCTACAGCTTCTCCAACCGCTCGATGGACATCCAGCGGATGTTCACCGACGCGCTGGATCGGCTCGGGATCGCCTGGCGGCAGATGAACCGGTGGAACGTCTCAGTGGCGCGGCGGGAGGCGGTGGCGCGGCTGGACGAGTTCGTCGGGCCGAAGTACTGATCGCGCCGTGTCCGGCGAGCGGCTGCGGCGCGCTCCCCCGTCCCCCGGTGGGGGCCGGAACCGGGGACACAGCAGGGACCGAAATGCCGTAATGGGACCGAAACCCGGCGGCCGGGTCGTGCCCCGGCCGCCTGGTGGGCGAGCCCCGGTGGCGCGGTGCGTCCGGGGCCGCGGGTCAGGTGGGGACGGCGATGGCGTCGCCGATGCGGTGGACGCGCAGCGCGTTGGTGGAGCCGGGCGTTCCGGGCGGGGAGCCGGCGACGATGACGACGCGGTCGCCCTTCTGGTAGCGGCCGATCTCCAGGAGCGCGTGCTCGACCTGGCGGACCATGTCGTCGGTGTGGTCGACCTGGGGGACGATGAACGTCTCGACGCCCCAGACGTGGGCGAGGCGGCCGCGGACGGCGGGCACGGAGGTGAACGCCAGCAGCGGGATCGGCGACCGGTAGCGGGAGAGGCGCCGCGCGGTCTCGCCGGACATGGTGAAGGCGACGAGGGCCTGGGCGCCGACGGTGGCGCCGACTTCGGCGGCGGCGCGGGCGATGGCGCCGCCGACGGTCTCGGGGATGCGGTCGAGGGTGTGGGTGGCGTGGAGGACGGATTCCTCGGCGGTGGAGACGATGCGGCTCATGGTCTCGACGGCGAGGATGGGGTATTGGCCGACGCTGGTCTCGCCGGAGAGCATGACGGCGTCGGCGCCTTCGAAGACGGCTCCGGCGACGTCGGAGGTCTCGGCGCGGGTGGGGCGCGGCGAGGAGATCATGGATTCGAGCATCTGGGTGGCGACGATGACCGGGCGGGCCTTCTCGCGGCAGAGTTCGATGGCGCGTTTCTGGACGATGGGGACCTGTTCGAGGGGGAGTTCGACGCCGAGGTCGCCGCGGGCGACCATGATGCCGTCGAAGGCGGCGACGATCTCGGGGAGGGCGTCGACGGCCTGGGGTTTCTCGATCTTGCCGATGAGGGGGACGCGGACGCCCTCCTCGTCCATGATCTTGTAGCAGATGTCGGCGTCGGCGGGGGTGCGGACGAAGGAGAGGGCGACGAGGTCGACGCCGAGGCGGAGGGCCCAGCGGAGGTCCTCTTCGTCCTTGTCGGTGAGGGCGGGGACGCTGACGGGGACGCCGGGGAGGTTGAGGCCCTTGTTGTCGGAGACCATGCCGCCGACGGTGACGGTGGTGTGGACGCGGGGTCCGTCGACCTCGGTGACCTGGAGGGCGACGCGGCCGTCGTCGATGAGGACGGTGTCGCCGGGGCCGACGTCGCCGGGGAGTCCGGTGTAGGTGGTGGAGACCTGTTTGCGGGTGCCGGGGACGTCGTCGGTGGTGATGGTGAAGGCGTCGCCGAGGGTGAGGCGGACGGGGCCGTCGGGGAAGCGCCCGATGCGGATCTTGGGTCCTTGGAGGTCGGCGAGGATGCCGACGCCGCGTCCGGTGGCCTCGGCGGCGGCGCGGATGCGGTGGTAGACCTCTTCGTGGCCGGCGTGGTCGCCGTGGCTCATGTTGAGGCGGCAGACGTCCACTCCGGCGTCGACGAGGGCGCGGATCTGCTCGGCGCTGGAGCAGGCGGGTCCGATGGTGCTGACGATCTTCGCTCGACGGGTCACGACACAAAACTACTTAGTTACCAGTCGGTACCCCTATTCGTGCAGGATGTGGCCATCCGCGATTCACGCAGTGGTCCAGCCCAAAGGTCTAGACCACTGCGGAACGCGGGTGCCGGGACGGCCGTCAGGAGGCCGCGAAGACGTCGGCGGCGGTCTTGGTGAACGCCGGGATGTCGGCGGGCTTGCGGCTCGTGACGAGCGTGTTGGGGCCCGCCTCGCAGACCTGGACCTCCTCGTCCACCCAGGTCGCCCCCGCGTTGCGGAGGTCGGTCCGGAGGCTGGGCCAGGACGTCAGGGTCCGGCCGCGCGCGACGTCGGCCTCGGCGAGCAGCCACGGGGCGTGGCAGATCGCGGCGACGGGCAGTCCGGCGTCGAAGAACGCGCGGACGAACGCGACGGCGGCGGGGACGGTGCGCAGGTAGTCGGGGTTGGCGACGCCGCCGGGCAGGACGAGCCCCGCGAAGTCGGCGGCCTGGACGTCGTCGACGACGGCGTCGACGGGGAAGGCGTCGGCCTTGTCGAGGTGGTTGAACCCGCGGATCTCGCCGGGGTCGGTGGAGATGAGGCGGAGGTCGGCCCCGGCGTCCTTGAGGCCGTCCCAGGGGCCGGTCAGCTCGGCCTGCTCGACGCCTTCGGGGGCGGCGAGGAAGGCGATGGTCTTGCCGTTCAGGTCGCGTGCCATTGCGGTGGCCTCCTTGTTCTGGTCGGGTTCGGGTGCCCCTGCCCGTCCGGGCGGCTGGTATGCAGGGACGTGATGGATCAGACGGAGTACCGCGAAACGGCCGCGCCGCCGGTGGCGGGGCTGGCGTGCGCGTGGACGGCGGGGCTGCCGGCGGCGGCGGCGGGACCGGCCGTCCAGCGGGTCGTGCCGGACGCGTGCGTGGACGTGGTCTGGTGGCCGGGCGGCGGCGGGCTGCTGGTGGCGGGGCCGGACACGGGCCCGGCTCCGGCGGTGCTGCGGCCGGGCGACCGGCTGGCCGGGGTGCGGCTGCGGCCGGGCGCGGCGGGCCCGGTGCTGGGCGTGCCGCCCGCGGCGCTGCGGGACGCGCGCGTTCCGCTCACGGAGGTGTGGGGCGGCGCGGCGGACCGGCTGGCGGAGCGGCTCGCGGCGGCGGACGATCCGGCGGCGGCGCTCGCGGCCGGCATCGCGGCGCGGGCGGCGGCCGCTCCCCCGCCCGATCCGCTGGCGGCGCCGCTGGCGCGGGCGCTGGCGGCGGGTTCGGTGCGGGACGCGGCGGCGGCGCTGGGGCTGGGCGAGCGGCAGGTGCGGCGGCGGGCGGTGGCGGCGTTCGGGTACGGGCCGAAGACGGTGCAGCGGGTGCTGCGGTTCCAGCGGGCGCTGCGGCTGGCGCGGGCGGGGCGGCCGCTGGCGGAGGTCGCGTGGGCGGCGGGGTATTCGGACCAGCCGCACATGGCGCATGACGTCCGCCAGCTCGGCGGGGTTCCGATCCGGTCACTGTTGTGACGGCGGGGGCGGTCAGCGGGCTCCGGGCCAGGGGCCGGGCGGCCGGTGGTCGAGGGTTTCGGCGGTGACGCGGACGTCGTGGACGCGGAATCCGCGCGCCTGGTAGTTCTTCAGTGCGGTGGGCCCGTCGGTGGAGCAGGTGTGGACGCGGACGCGAGCGGTGGGTTCGCGGCCGGGCCAGCGGTCGGCGAGGTCCCAGGCGCGGGCGGTGCCGGTGCTGAGGAGGTGGCCGCCGATGCCGCGTCCGGTGAAGGCGGGCAGGAGGCCGAAGTAGGCGATCTCGACGTCGCCGCCGGGTCCGGGGTCGAGTTCGAGGTATCCGGCGGGGGTGCCGGACACGTGGGCGATCCAGGTCTCGGCGCCGGGGCGGCGGAGCCAGTTGTCCCACTGCTCGTAGGTCCAGCCGAGGCGGTCGACCCAGTGGTAGTCGCCGCCGACGGCGGTGTAGAGGAAGCGGTTGAGTTCGGGGCTGGGGATCTCGGCGCGGGTGACGGTGACGGGTTCGCCGGGCGGGGCGGCGGCGGGCCGCAGGTCGGCGGCGGAGAGCTGTTCGAGGTACCAGGTGGTGACCTCGACGCGGCGGGTCGGCATCGGTTCCCCCTCGGTGCTGTGCCCCGGTGTCCCCCGGCGCCCCTCAGTGTCCCCCGGTTCGTCCCCCGGTCGGGCGCGCGGGCGTGCGCCGCGCCCCGGGGTGCGGGGCGCGGCGGACGCGGGGTCGGGCGCGGTCAGGCGATGGGCCGGGCCGTCGGCGGGATCGGGTAGGGCAGGGCGCTGTGCCCGGCGAGGTAGGAGTCCACTCCGTGCGCGGCGGCGCGGCCCTCGGCGATGGCCCAGACGATGAGGGACTGGCCGCGTCCCATGTCGCCGGCGGCGAAGACGCCGGGGACGGTGGTGTGGTACTCGCGGTCGCGGACGACGTTGCCGCGCTGGTCGAGTTCGACGCCGAGCTGGTCGAGCAGGCCGTCCTTCTGGGGTCCGAGGAAGCCCATCGCGAGGGTGACGAGCTGCGCGGGCAGTTCGCGTTCGGTGCCCTCGACGGGCTTGAAGCCGGTCTCGGGGCCGCCGACCTCGACGATCTTGAGGGCGCGGACGTTGCCGTCGTCGTCGCCGAGGAACTCGACGGTGTTGACGGCGTAGAGCCGGTCGCCGCCGGCGTCGGCGAGTTCCTCGTGGGCGCTCTCCATCTTGAAGAGCATGGGGTAGGTCGGCCACGGCTGGGTGTCGGGGCGGGCCTGCGGCGGCCGGGGCATGATCTCGAGCTGGGTGACCGAGGCGGCGCCCTGGCGGAGCGCGGTGCCGATGCAGTCGGCGCCGGTGTCGCCGCCGCCGATGACGACGACGTGCTTGCCCGCCGCGGTGATGGCGGGGGTGTCGGTGTCGCCCTCCTGGACCTTGTTGGCGAGGGGGAGGTACTCCATCGCCTGGTGGACGCCGCGCAGTTCGCGTCCGGGGATGGGCAGGTCCCGCCAGACGGTGGCGCCGCCGGCGAGGACGACGGCGTCGTGGCCGGCGCGGAGTTCGTCGGCGGTGATGTCGACGCCGACGTTGACGGAGGTCTTGAAGTCGGTGCCCTCGGCGCGCATCTGGGCGATGCGCCGGTCGAGGTGCCGCTTCTCCATCTTGAACTCGGGGATGCCGTAGCGCAGGAGGCCGCCGACGCGGTCGGCGCGCTCGTACACCTTGACGTCGTGCCCGGCGCGGGTGAGCTGCTGGGCGGCGGCGAGCCCGGCGGGGCCGGAGCCGACGACGGCGACGCGCTTGCCGGTCTTGACGGCGGGCGGGCGGGGGTGGACCCAGCCCTCGGCCCAGGCGCGGTCGATGATCTCGACCTCGACGCGCTTGATGGCGACGGGGTCCTGGTTGATGCCGAGGACGCAGGCGCTCTCACAGGGCGCGGGGCACAGGCGTCCGGTGAACTCGGGGAAGTTGTTGGTGGCGTGGAGGCGCTCGATGGCCTCCTGCCAGTCCTTCCGGTAGACGAGGTCGTTCCACTCGGGGATCAGGTTGCCGAGGGGGCAGCCCTGGTGGCAGAACGGGATGCCGCAGTCCATGCAGCGGCTCGCCTGCTTCTCGAGCCGGTCGGTGCCGAAGTTCTCGTACACCTCGGTCCAGCTCTTGATGCGGACGTCCACCGGGCGGCGCTGCGGGAGCTCCCGCCCGACGGTGAGGAAACCCTTGGGGTCGGCCATTGCGAGATCCCCCCTTTCAGCTCTGTGCGGCGGCCATGATGGCCTCGTCGACGTCGCGGCCCTCGGCGCGGGCGGCCTCGGCCGCCTGCAGGACGCGCCGGTAGTCCCGCGGCATGATCTTGGTGAGGCGGGCCGCGGCGCTCTCCCAGTCGGCGAGGAGCGCGGCGGCGACGGTGGAGCCGGTCTCGGCGGCGTGCCGTTCGACCAGGCCGCGGACGAACGCGTCGTCCTCGGCGGTGAGCGGTTCCAGGTCGACCATCTCGGGGTTGACGCGGGCGGCGGCGAGGTCGAGCACGTAGGCGATGCCGCCCGACATGCCCGCCGCGACGTTGCGCCCGGTGGGGCCGAGGATGACGGCGCGGCCGCCGGTCATGTACTCCAGGGCGTGGTCGCCGACGCCCTCGACGACGGCGGTCGCGCCGGAGTTGCGGACGCAGAACCGTTCGCCGACGACGCCGCGGGCGAACAGTTCGCCGGACGTCGCGCCGTACAGCAGGACGTTGCCGCCGATGATCTGGTGCTCGGCCTCGAACGGCGCGTCCTGCGGGGGCCGCAGGGTGATGCGCCCGCCGGACAGCCCCTTGCCGACGTAGTCGTTGGCGTCGCCGGTGAGGCGCAGGGTGATGCCGCGGGGGACGAACGCGCCGAAGGAGTTGCCCGCCGACCCGGTGAAGGAGATGTCGATGGTGTCGTCGGGCAGGCCCTCGCCGCCCCACTTGGCGGTCAGCCGGTGGCCGAGCATGGTGCCGACGGTCCGGTTGACGTTGCGGATGGGCAGGTCGAGCTTGACCTTGTCGCCGAACGCCAGGGCGCCCTCGGCGAGCTGGATGAGGGTGTTGTCCAGCGCCTTGTCCAGGCCGTGGTCCTGGACGGTGGTCTGGCGCAGGGACGCGCCCGCGGGCAGCTCGGGGCGGTGCAGGATCGGCGACAGGTCGAGGCCGGACGCCTTCCAGTGGTCCACCGCGTCGCGGGTGTCGATCAGCTCGACGCGGCCGATGGCCTCGTCCAGGGACCGGAACCCGAGGGCCGCCAGGTACTCGCGGACCTCCTCGGCGATGAACTCGAAGAAGTTGACGACGAACTCGGGCTTGCCGGAGAACCGCTGCCGCAGGACGGGGTTCTGGGTGGCGACGCCGACCGGGCAGGTGTCGAGGTGGCAGACGCGCATCATGACGCAGCCGGACACCACCAGGGGCGCGGTCGCGAAGCCGAACTCCTCGGCGCCGAGGAGCGCGGCGACGACGACGTCGCGGCCGGTCTTCATCTGCCCGTCGGCCTGCACGACGATGCGGTCGCGGAGCCCGTTGAGCAGCAGCGTCTGCTGCGTCTCGGCCAGGCCCAGCTCCCAGGGGGCGCCGGCGTGCTTGAGGGAGGTGAGGGGGGACGCGCCGGTGCCGCCGTCGTGGCCGGAGATCAGGACGACGTCGGCGTGGGCCTTGGAGACCCCGGCCGCGACGGTCCCGACGCCGACCTCGGCGACGAGCTTCACGTGGACCCGCGCCGCCGGGTTGGCGTTCTTCAGGTCGTGGATGAGCTGCGCGAGGTCCTCGATCGAGTAGATGTCGTGGTGCGGCGGCGGCGAGATGAGGCCGACGCCGGGCGTGGAGTGCCGCGTCTTGGCGACCCACGGGTACACCTTGTGGCCGGGGAGCTGGCCGCCCTCGCCGGGCTTGGCGCCCTGCGCCATCTTGATCTGGATGTCGTCGGCGTTGGTGAGGTACTCGGAGGTGACGCCGAACCGGCCGGACGCGACCTGCTTGATCGCGCTGCGGCGCAGGTCGCCGTTCTCGTCGGGGGTGAAGCGCCGCGGGTCCTCGCCGCCCTCGCCGGTGTTGGACTTGCCGCCGAGGCGGTTCATCGCGATGGCGAGGGTCTCGTGGGCCTCGGCGGAGATGGAGCCGTAGGACATCGCGCCGGTGGAGAACCGCTTGACGATCTCCGATACGGGCTCGACCTCGTCGATCGGCACCGGCGGGCGCGCGCCCTCCTTGAGCCGGAACAGGCCGCGCAGCGTCATGAGCTTCTCGGACTGCTCGTCGACGCGGCCGGTGTACTCCTTGAAGATCTCGTACCGGCGGGTGCGGGTGGCGTGCTGGAGCTTGAACACCGTGTCCGGGTTGAACAGGTGCAGTTCGCCCTCGCGCCGCCACTGGTACTCGCCGCCGACCTCCAGGGTGCGGTGCGACGCCTCGTTGCCGCCCGGCGGGTACGCCCTGCGGTGCCGCTCGGCGACCTCGGTGGCGATGACGTCGAAGCCGACGCCGCCGAGCCGGGAGGTGGTGCCGGTGAAGCAGCGGTCGACGACCTCGGAGCCGAGGCCGATGGACTCGAAGATCTGCGCGCCGGTGTAGGACGCGACGGTCGAGACGCCGATCTTCGACATGACCTTCAGGACGCCCTTGCCGTACCCCTTGACGAGGTTGCGGACGGCGGTGGGCGCGTCGACGCCGGTGAGCGCGCCGGTCGCGACCAGGTCCTCGACGGTCTCGATGGCGAGGTAGGGGTTGATCGCGGACGCGCCGTACCCGATGAGCAGCGCCATGTGGTGGCACTCGCGGGCGTCGGCGGTCTCGACGACCAGGCCGACCTGCGTGCGGGTCTTCTCCCGGATCAGGTGGTGGTGGACGGCGCCGGTGAGCAGCAGCGAGGGGATCGCGGCGTACGCCGAGTCCGACCCGCGGTCGGACAGGACGATGAGCCGCGCGCCCGCGACGATCTCGCGGGACACCTCGGCGCAGATCTCCTCCAGCCGGGCCTGCAGGGCCTCGCCGCCGCCCGCGACCTCGTAGAGGCCGTGGACGACGTGGGCGCGCAGGTGCGGGAGGGAGCCCTCGTCGTCGATGTGGATGATCTTGGACAGTTCGTCGTTGTCCAGGATCGGGGTGGGCAGCACGAGGCGGCGGCAGGAGTGCGGTCCGGGGTCGAGCAGGTTGCCCTCGGGGCCGAGGGTGGACTGCAGGCTGGTGACCATCTCCTCGCGGATGGCGTCCAGCGGCGGGTTGGTGACCTGCGCGAAGAGCTGCTTGAAGTAGTCGAACAGCAGGCGGGGGCGCTCCGACAGCACGGCGATGGGGGTGTCGGTGCCCATCGACCCGATCGGCTCGGCGCCGGTCCGCGCCATCGGCGACAGGATGATCCGCTGCTCTTCGAGGGTGTACCCGAACGTCTGCTGGCGCTTGACGAGGGTCTCGTGGGTGGGGATCTCGCGCTCGCGGCGCGGCAGCTCCTCGAACCGGACGAGCCCGTCGTGCAGCCATTCGCCGTAGGGGTGCTCGGCGGCGAGCTCGGCCTTGACCTCGTCGTCCTCGACGATGCGCCCGGCGGCGGTGTCGACGAGGAAGATCTTGCCGGGCTGGAGGCGGCCCTTGCGGACGACGTTCTCGGCGGGGATGTCCAGGACGCCGGCCTCGCTGGCCAGGACGACGAACCCCTCGTCGGTCACCCAGTAGCGGCCGGGGCGCAGGCCGTTGCGGTCCAGGACCGCGCCGACGACGGTGCCGTCGGTGAAGGTGACGCTGGCGGGGCCGTCCCACGCCTCCATGAGGGTGGAGTGGAACTCGTAGAAGGCCCGGCGCGCCGGGTCCATCTCGGTGTGGTTCTCCCACGCCTCGGGGATCATCATCAGCACGGCGTGCGGGAGGGACCGGCCGCCGAGGTGCAGCAACTCCAGGCACTCGTCGAACGAGGCGGTGTCGCTGGCCTCGATGTCGATGACCGGGTTGATGCGGGACAGGTCGCCGGGGAACAGGTCGGACTTCAGCAGCGCCTCGCGCGCCCGCATCCAGTTCCGGTTGCCCTTGACCGTGTTGATCTCGCCGTTGTGGGCGACGAACCGGTACGGGTGCGCCAGCTCCCACGCCGGGAACGTGTTGGTGGAGAACCGCGAGTGGACGAGCGCGATGGCGCTGGTGAAGCGCCGGTCGGACAGGTCGGGGAAGAACGGTTCGAGCTGCGGGGTGGTGAGCATCCCCTTGTAGACGATCGTGCGGCTCGACAGGCTCGGGAAGTACACCGCGACGTCCTGCTCGGCGCGCTCGCGCATGCAGAACACGACGCGGTCCAGCTCCAGGCCGGTCCTGCCCGCGTGCGGGCCGTCGGCGGCGGCCGTGACGAAGAACTGCGCGAAGTGCGGCATCACGCGGCGCGCGGCCGGACCCGCGAAGTTCGGGTCGAACGGCAGCTCGCGCCAGCCGAGGGGGGCCAGGCCCTCCTCGGCGCACAGCTTCTCGATGTGCGCGACCGCGTCGGCGCGCTCCTGCGCGTCGGCGGGCAGGAAGGCGATGCCGGCGGCGTAGGCGCCCGCCGGCGGGAGCGCGAAGTCGCAGACCTCGCGGAAGAACGCGTCCGGGATCTGGACGAGGATGCCGACGCCGTCGCCGTCGTCGGGTTCGGCGCCGACCGCGCCGCGGTGGTCCAGGTTCTTCAGGACGGTCAGGGCGTTGTGCACGATGTCGTGGCTCTTGCGACCGTGCAGATCCGCCACCATGCCGACGCCGCAGGCGTCGTGCTCGTTCGCCGGGTCGTAGAGGCCCTGGTCCTGGGGGCGGCCCGGTGTGAGGGCAGCAGCAGCCATCAACCCTCCCGTCGTCGTCGTGTCACTGCTTCGAGGTCAGTGCAGTCCGGGACGACGTTGGCCCTGCTGCGGTGTGAAGACCTTACATCACTGCCGGGAAGATGCCCGACTGGACCAGATCGCGAACCTTCTTCGTCGCATCCGATCCATCGGCGCCGTCAGTGGTATAGACCAGAATACATAGCCGCATTACGGGCATCCGGCGACGGATCGGGTGATCATCATCACCGGCTTCCGAGGTTTGACGCGCGGAAAGCGCGATAGGGCCGTGGAATCCACGGCTTCCGGCGGGGCCGTCGTGCGGACGGTCCGCGCCTGCCCGCCCGCCGCGCCGGGAACGGCTATCCGGCGCGCGCCGCGCGGCCCAGCGCGCCCGGGGCCTTGCAGCCCTCGATCAGCAGGCCGAGCAGCGCCGTGTCGGACTCGTCGCCCGAACCGTCCAGCCGCGCCGACCACGCCACCACCGCGTAGTGGCCCACGGCCAGGCCGCGCGCCATGCTGAACGCGCCGCCGAACGCCCCCGCCGCCGCGGCGGTCGCGCGGTCCCTGCCGCCCGAGCCGCCCGAGCCGTCCAGCGGCCGGACGAAACCGCCGCCGCGACCCGCGTCCAGGCCCGCGACCAGGCGGTCCGCGTCGGCGGAGGCCGCCAGGTTGAACACCGTCACCGCCAGCGCGTAGCCGGGTTTCGGGGACGCCGCCGAGTACAGGGTCCGGGCCGCCTGCGTGCAACCGGACCGGGCCAGCTCGGTCGCCAGGCCCGTCCCCCACACCGCCGCCGAGCAGTCGGCGTCCAGGCGTTTCGCGCGGAGGGTCAGCCGCGGTCCGTCCGCCGAGTCGAGGCGCGCGGCCGACGCGGGGAACGCCTCGGCCTCCGTCAGCGGGGCCGCGTCCTCGGAACGGGCCGTGATGCCCGCGTACGCCGGGCCGCTCGGGGAGCTGGAGTAGGACGCGGGCGATCCGCCGCTCTGCGGCACGTTCGTGACGCGCGGGACGGCGGCGCGGCGCGGCGCCTCGTCGCCGCCGCCGGACACGACGACCAGCACGGCGACGACCGCGATGAGCGCCAGCGCCCCGGCGACCGCGAAGTACATGCGCGGACCGAACGTGATCCCGCCGCGCGGGCGGGCCGGGGGCCGCTTCCGGGTGGCCGGGGCGCGGTCGTCGCGGGGTTCGCGCGGCGGCTCGGCGGGCCGCTGGGCGCGGGCGTCCGCCCGCGCGTCGGCCGTCCGGGACGTCGTACGCCGCGCCGGACGGCGACCGGACCGCGCCTGCCGGTCGCGGGGGCGGCCGCCGCGCACCGGCCGGGCCTGGCCCGCGGTCCGGCGGCGGGCCGCGCCGCGCACCCGTTCCTCGTCCTCCACGCCGGCGCCCTACCGTCCGGACCGGACGGTCACTTGCCGTCCTTGCCGTCGGCCATCTGCACCCGCGCCCACACGAAGTCGGCGGGCTTCTCCACCGGGAGGCTCGCGTTGATCATCTCGTTGAGCGACTTGGGGTTGCCGCCGCCCGCGCGCTGCACCCAGCTCACGACCGCGTAGTGCCCGTAGGTCTGCGCGTACGCCGCGCTGAACCCGGGCGCGAAGTCCGGCGCGCCGGACGCCCGCAGCGGCAGCAGGAACCCCGACGCGGTCGCCGGGTCGAGGACCCGCAGGATCTGCCGGACGCCGTCCTCGCTCGCCAGGTCGATCGCCGCGAACTGGCCGACGAACGCGTGGTCGGCCGTCACGTACGCGCCGCGCACGACGGCCCGGCAGCCCGCCTTGGCCAGCTCCTGGTGGAGCCGGTCGCCCCACGTCGCGGACGCGCAGTCCGTCGCCAGGTCCGTTCCGGCGAGGGTGAACGAGAAGCCGTTGCCCCGCACCGCCTTGGTGTCGGCGCCGAAGACCTCGTCGAGCGTCACCGCGCGCGGGTCGGCGCTGCGCTGGGCGATGGCGCCCATCCCCTCGCCGTCGTACTCGGGGGTGTAGGCCGTCGGGTTGATCCGGGGCACCGGCTTGGGGTCGTCGCCCCGGGTGAGGAAGAACGCCCCGGCGCCGACGGCCGCGAGGACGACCACCAGGGCCGCCGCGCCGTAGAGGAGCAGGGGGCGGGGGCCGCCGCGCGGGTCCTTCCCCGCGGGCCGGTCGTCCTTCCCGTCGGCGCCGGACGTGGTCCGGGCCGAGCCTGAGTCGCGCGCCTCGATCACACCGGGAGCCTAGCGGCACCGGAACACCGCGCGCTCACAAAAGGACGTTTCATCCGGATTTCCGGACAGATGGTCAGGGAGCGTCCTTGACCCGCTCGGACGTGCCCGCGTCGGCGGCCCGCACGGGCTCGTCTGCGGGCTCGTCGTCCCGCGCCCCGGCCTCGGGTTCGTCCTGCTCGGCGTCCTTGGTCGCGGGCTCGGCCGGCTCGGCGTCCTTCGCCGGCTCGGCTTCGCCGGACGCGTCCGGCTCGTCCTTCGCAAGCTCGTCGTTCGGCGACTCGTCCTTCGCCAGATCGACCTTCGCCGGTCCGTCCTCGGCGGGCCCGTCCCCGGTGCCGTCCTCGACGGGCTCCGCGCCGACGTTCTCCACGCCCGTCCGGTTGCGCGCCAGGTACAGGTACGCGACCGCGCCCAGGAAGATCACGATCGACGTCCAGTCGTTCAGCCGCAGCCCGAGGATGTGGTGCGCGTCGTCCACCCGCAGCGCCTCGACCCAGCCCCGCCCGACCGTGTACGCCGCGACGTACAGCGCGAACGACCGCCCGTGCGTCAGGTTCCACCGGCGGCCCGCCCAGATGACCAGGACGGTGACACCGAGGCACCACAGCGACTCGTACAGGAACGTCGGGTGGTACGTGGCGACGTCCGCGTAGCGCAGCTCGCGGTGGTCGGGGTCGATCTCGACGGCCCACCAGGCGTGCAATGGACGCCCGTACAGCTCCTGGTTCCAGTAGTTGCCCCACCGCCCGATCGCCTGCGCGAGCGCGATGCCGGGCGCGACCGCGTCGGCGAGCGCGAGCGCGGAGATGCCCTGGCGGCGGCAGCCGATCACCGCGCCGACCGCGCCGAGCATGATCGCGCCCCAGACGCCGAGGCCGCCCTTCCAGATCTCCAGCGCCCGCAGCGGGTCCCCACCGGACCCGAAGTACCGCTGGTAGTCGGTGATGACGTGGTAGAGCCGCCCGCCGACGAGGCCGAACGGCACGGCCCACACCGCGACGTCGATGATCACGCCGGGGCGGCCGCCCTTGGCGACCCACCGTCGCTCGCCGAGCCACACGGCGGCGACGATGCCCAGGATGATCATGAGCGCGTAGGCGCGGAGCGGGAACGGCCCGAGGTGCCAGACGTTGTGTTCGGGGCTCGGGATGTACGCGAGCGGCTGCATGAGCGATGACGTTACCCCTTTCCGGGCACCGCCACGGCCGTCCCTCCGATCAGGCGCGGGGGCGCTCCCCGATCGCCTTGGCCAGCGCGTCGGGGTCGCGCAGCGTCCCGACGCCGACCTGCGCGCCGTCGAGCAGGACGGTGGGCGTCGCCTCGACGCCGTGCTGCTGCGCGTACGCGGTCATCTGCTCCAGCTTCGCCGCCTGCCCCAGGTTGCGGACGCACCCCTCGAACGCGGCGTCGGTGATCCCGGCCTCGCGGCCCCATTTGACGAGGTCGTCCGGGGAGAAGCCGTCCGTTCCCTCGCGCGGCTGGTTGGCGTACAGCGCGTCGTGGTAGGCGAGCCAGTGGTCGGCGGGCGCGCACAGTGCGGCGTTCGCCGCGCGCCGGCTGTTGGACGACAGCGGCTCCAGCCGCGCGCCCTGGAAGAGCTGGAACGGCCGGTAGACGACGCGGACGCGGCGTTCGGCGGCGAGCCGTTTGATCGTCGGGCCGCTGGTCTCCTCGACGGACCGGCAGACGGGGCACTGGAAGTCCTCGAAGATCTCCAGCACCGGCTTGGTCACGCCCTTCTCGGCCATGACCGTGGACCCGTCGTCCTGCCGCGCGACCGGCGCGACCGGCCCGTGGTACGCCTCGGGCTCCTTGTCGGCGCGGTTCCCGATGACGACCGCGACGACGACCGCCGCGACGGCCAGGACGACGACCGCGAGCAGCAGGACCGTCAGCCCGCGCCGTCTGCGCCGCCGCACCCGCGCCCGCTCGCGGTCCGCCGCGAGCCGATCCCGGGCCGTGCCGCGCCCCGGCCGTCCGTCCCTGCCGCCCATCGCTCCCCCGCTCCCCCGCCGGATGATCTCCTACAGACATTACTGTGCGTGATCATCCGGGGACGCGAGCGCCCGGGCCGCCGGGATGCGGCGGCCCGGGCGTCCGGGGGTGCCTACTTGTCGGCGGCGGCCGCGACGGCGATGGCGCCGGCGAGGTCGGCCTTCTGCTGGTCGTTGATCTCCTTGCCGTCAAGGAACAGCGTCGGAGTGCTCTCGACCTTGCGGGTCTTCAGCGCGTAGTCGGTCATGGTGGTGACCTCGGGGACCTTCTGCTGGTCGGTGACGCACTTGGCGAAGTTGGCGTCCTTGACGCCGACGTCCTCGCCCCACGACACCAGGTCCTTGATCGCGAAGCCCTTGGTGCCCTCGACCGGCTGGAACTTGTAGAGCGCGTCGTGGTACGAGAGCCACTGCGCCGCCGGGACGCACAGCGCCGCCGCCGCGGACCGCAGCGACTGGGTCTTCAGCGGGTCGGGCTGCCCCCCGAACAGGTGGAACGGCCGGTAGACGACCTTGACCTTGCCCTCGGACGCGAGCTTCTTGACGTCCCCGCCCAGCGTCTTCTCGAACTGCTGGCAGGCCGGGCACTGGAAGTCCTCGAAGATCTCCAGCACCGGCTTGGCGACGCCCGGCTTGGCCATCGTGATCGACCCGTCCGACTCGCGGGTGAGCGGCGCCTGCGGACCGGTGTACGGCTCGGCGACCTGGTTCCGCTTGCTCTTCTGGTCGAGGACGACCACCACGACGGCGACGACGGCCGCGATGGCGACGACCGCGCCGACGACGGCCGAGATCAGCCGGATCTGCTTCTGCCGCGCCGCCTGCTTCTGGCGCTCGACGGCCAGCCGCTCGCGCGCGGACCGCTCCCGTGCGGCCTTGCTCATGGGGTTCTCCTCGGGGATTCCAGGGCCGCCGCCCTGGTGGACGGGTCGGGGCCGCCGCGGGACCGCGGCGCGCCGGTCAGTCGTCGATCTGGCCGATCCGCCGGAACTCGTCGGACAGGACAAGGACGAATAGCAGGATAGTGACGGTATGGACTCCGGTACACCACGGGCACAGATGCCGCAGGATCACCTCGGCCGTGATCAGGTACACCACGAACAGCACGCCGACGCACACCGCGCCGAGCCGCGCCCAGCGGAACAGCGGGTTCGCCGACCGCAGCAGCGGCGGGGTCAGCAGCACCGCGAAGCCGACGAAGAACGCCAGGCCGAGCAGCGGCATCGGGATGCCGAGCAGCTTGGAGTACTTGCTGGTCGTGACCAGGCCGCAGTCGAGCGCGCCCGTCGCCGAGCACACCAGCGCGCCCGGCCGGTAGTGCGACACGGTCAGGTAGATCGAGATGCCGAGCCCGACGAGGGTGAGCAGCCACGCGGGCCACACGAACCATCCGGGCGCGGCGGGCGGCCGGGACCGACCGGACGTCCCGTCCTCCTGCGCCTCGACGCGCTGCACCATGCCGTCTCCTCCGCGTTCCTGCACGACCGCACGTGGACGATGCCGGGACCGCCGACGCGGCCCGGACACACCTTAAGGGACCTCGCATAAGGTCCGCGTACGAACGCCGCGCCGCCCGCGGCCCCGGTTCCGGGGCCGCGGGCGGCGCGGCGGAGCAGCGGTCAGGCGCGGCCCGCGCGGACCCCCGCGGCGAGCTCGGCGGCCAGCGCCCGGACGCCCTCGACCCCGGCGCGGGCGTCGGGCGCGTCCAGCAGGCGGCGGATGAACGCCGACCCGACGATGACGCCGTCGGCGAACCCGGCGACCTCGGCGGCCTGCGCCCCGTCGCTCACCCCGAGCCCGAGGCCGACCGGCAGGTCGCGGCCGTTCTTGTCGATGATCGCGCGGGTGCGCTCGACGAGCCGGGGCGCGCCGGTGTCCACGGCGGACCGGGCCCCGGTGACGCCCATCAGCGACGCGGCGTACACGAAGCCCCGCGAGACCTGCGTGATCGCGTCGATGCGCTCGTCGGTGGAGCTGAGCGCGACGAGGAACACCCGGTCCAGGCCGTGGGCGTCGGACGCCGCCAGCCACGGCCCGGCCTCCTCCGGCGTGAGGTCCGGCGTGATCAGCCCGGCGCCGCCCGCCGACGCCAGGTCGCGGGCGAACGCGTCCACGCCGTAGCGGTCGACGGGGTTCCAGTACGTCATGACGAGCGTCGCCGCGCCGGTCGCCGCGACGGCCTCGACCGTGCGGAACACGTCGGCGACGCGCGCGCCGCCGGTCAGGGCGCGGTGGACGGCGTCCTGGATGGTGGGGCCGTCCATCAGCGGGTCGCTGTAGGGCAGGCCGACCTCGATGACGTCGCAGCCCGCGTCCACCATCGCCTTGGCGGCGTCGATCGCGCCGTCCACGCTGGGGAACCCGGCGGGCAAGTAGCCGACGAGCGCGGCCCGGCCCTCGTCGCGCGCCCGGTCGTAGGCGGCCTTCACGGTGGCGGTCATCGCGCGTCGTCCTCCGGCATCAGGCCGAAGTACGCGGCGGCCGTGTGCATGTCCTTGTCGCCGCGGCCCGACAGGCAGACCAGCAGCACCGCGTCCGGGCCGAGCTCGCGGCCGACCTGGAGCGCCCCGGCCAGCGCGTGCGCGGACTCGATCGCCGGGATGATGCCCTCGGTGCGGCACAGGAGCGCGAACGCCTCCATCGCCTGCGCGTCGGTGATCGGCCGGTACTCGGCGCGGCCGGTGTCGTGCAGCCAGGAGTGCTCGGGGCCGACGCCGGGGTAGTCGAGCCCGGCGGAGATCGAGTGGGACTCGATCGTCTGGCCCTCCTCGTCCTGGAGGAGGTAGGTGCGCATCCCGTGGATGACGCCGACGGACCCGCCGGTCACGGTCGCGGCGTGGCGGCCGGTCTCGACGCCGTCCCCGGCGGCCTCGAAGCCGATGAGCCGGACGGACTCGTCGGGGATGAACGCGTGGAACGCCCCGATGGAGTTGGACCCGCCGCCGACGCACGCCAGGACGGCGTCGGGCAGCCGCCCGGTCAGCTCCAGGACCTGCGCGCGGGCCTCGACGCCGATGACGCGGTGGAACTCGCGGACCATCAGCGGGAAGGGGTGCGGGCCCATCGTGGAGCCCACGCAGTAGTGGGTGTCCTCGACGGTGGCGACCCAGTCGCGGAACGCCTCGTTCACGGCGTCCTTCAGCGTGCGGCTCCCGGTCTTGACCGGGACGACCTCGGCGCCGAGCATCCGCATCCGCGCGACGTTCAGGGCCTGCCGCTCGGTGTCGACCTCGCCCATGAACACCGTGCAGCGCAGGCCGAGCAGCGCGGCTGCGGTCGCGGTGGCGACGCCGTGCTGGCCCGCGCCGGTCTCGGCGATGAGCCGGGTCTTGCCCATGCGGCGGGCGAGCAGCGCCTGCCCGAGCACGTTGTTGATCTTGTGGGAGCCGGTGTGGTTGAGGTCCTCGCGCTTGAGCAGCACCCGCGCCCCGCCCGCCTCGGCGCCGAAGCGGCGCGCCTCGGTGACCAGGCTGGGGCGGCCGGCGTAGGTGGCGAGCAGCTCGTTCAGCTCGGCGGTGAACACCGGGTCGCGCAGGGCGGCCTGGAACTCGGTCGTCAGCTCGTCGAGGGCGGCCATCAGGGCCTCGGGGGCGAAGCGCCCGCCGAAGATCCCGAACCGCCCGGCGGCGTCGGGGACGGCCGCGGCGTCGTCGGCGGGCACGGCGGAGCCGCGCTCGGAGTGGATGGTCATCAGAGAATGCGTCCTGTCAGGCGATGGAAGGCGGTCCGGTCAGTGCGACGTCGGGACGGCCCGCCATCGCTCGCGCAGCGGCTCCATCAGCATGCCCCGTACCCTACCGGTTCCCGGTCAGCTTCCCTGCCGCAGCGCGGGGTGCGCCCCGGCGGCGACGAGGTCCGCGACGGCGGCGCGCGGATCGCGGCCGCGCACCAGGCTCTCCCCCACCAGGACGGCGTCGGCCCCGGCCGAGGCGTAGGCGAGCAGGTCGTGCGGGCCGCGCACGCCGGACTCGGCGATCTTCACGACGTCCTTGGGGACGAGCGGGGCGAGCCGGGCGAACACCTCGCGGTCGACGCGGAGGGTCTTCAGGTCGCGGGCGTTGATCCCGACGACCTTCGCGCCCGCGTCCACCGCGCGGGCGACCTCCTCCTCGGTGTGCGCCTCGACGAGCGGCAGCAGCCCGATCGACTCGGCGCGCTCCACGAGCGACACCAGGGCCTGCTGGTCGAGGGCGGCAACGATGAGCAGGGCGACGTCCGCGCCGTACGCGCGCGCCTCCCAGAGCTGGTAGGAGGTGACGATGAAGTCCTTGCGCAGGACCGCGACGTCCACGTTGGCGCGGACGTCGGCGAGGTCTTGGAGGCTGCCGCCGAACCGGCGGCCCTCGGTGAGGACGCTGATGACCTTGGCGCCGCCGGCCTCGTAGTCGCGGGCGAGCGCGGCGGGGTCGGCGATGGCGGCGAGCGCGCCCTTGGACGGGCTGCTGCGCTTGACCTCCGCGATCACCCCGACGCCCTGGCCGCGCAGCGCGGCGAGCGCGTCGCGGGGGGCGGGGGCCGCGGCGGCCCTGGCCTTGAGGTCGTCGAGCGACGTCTCCCGCTGCCTTTCGGCGAGATCGGCACGCACGCCCTCGATGATCTCGTCGAGCACGCTCACGCTGTGTCCCCCAAGTCCGGTCGATCGGTGCCCCGATCGTATCCGCAGGGTCGGACGCTCCCGAACCTCGGGGCCGCCGCTCGAACACCCAGGAAAACGCCTAGGGCGCGAGGAAGTGCGCAAACGGGAGATTGCGGACGATCCAGTACACGAGCGCGAGCCCGACCGCCGCCCAGCCCACCGCGGGCCGGTACAGCGCCGACCGCATCCGCTCGCCGCGCGCGGCCAGCCACGTCCACCGCCCCCACAGGTACAGCGCGACCGGCAGGGCCAGCAGCGCCAGCGGGTTCGAGCCGAACGCCGTCCCCACGTGGCCGTGGACGAGCGAGTTCACCATCCGCAGCCCGCCGCAGCCGGGGCAGTAGAACCCCGTCAGCGCCAGGAACGGGCAGCCCGGGTAGTGGCCGGGCTGGTGCGGGTCGACCAGGCCGATCAGCGTCGCGGCGGCGGCCGTGCCGGCGGCGACGGCGACGGGGCGGGCCAGCGCGCGGGCGCGCGGCGCGGCGGGACGGCGGACGCTCGGCGCTTCGGTCACCCCACCAGGGTAGGACGGGACCGCGGTCAGGCGTCGAGCACGTACCCGACGCCGCGCACCGTGCGGATGCGCCCGTCCGCGCCGAGCTTGGCGCGCAACTGCGCGACGTGGACGTCCACCGTCCGGCTGCCCGACGCCGACGCCGGGCCCCACACGGCCGCGAGCAACTGGTCGCGGGTGAAGACGCGGCCGGGGTTCCCGACCAGGAACCGCAGCAGGTCGAACTCGGTGGCGGTGAGCGGAACCGGCCGCTCCCCCACCCCGGCGGTGCGCGCGGCCGGGTCCAAGACGAGCGCGCCCGCACGCAGCGGCGCGGGGGCGGGGCCGTCGGCGGCGCGCAGCGCGGCGGTGACGGCGGCGACGAGCGCGCGCGGCCCGAACGGGCGGGTCAGCCGGTGCGGGCCGAGGTCGGCGGCGGTTCCCGGGTCGGCGGCGCACACCACCGGCGGCCCGGCGGCGGCGGTGCGCCGGTACAGGTCGGCGGGGTCGGCGGCCGTCGACACGTCCAGGACGACGGCGGCGGGGCGGGCGCGGGCGGCCCGCTCGGGCGCGCGCCCGGGGTCGCGCTCGATCTCGACCTCGAAGCCCTCGCGGGCCAGGTAGCGGCGCTCGAGTTCGGCGACGCCCGCGTCGTGCTCGGCGAGCAGGACGAGCCCGCCCTGCCCCGCGGAAGGGGACGGCGTCACGTCACGGACGGCGGGCGGCGGTGGGGTCCTCGCCGCGGTCGAGCGACTTCCACAGCGCGGCGGCGTCCTCGGGCGCGGCGGCGGGCGCGTCCTCCGCCGCCGGGCGCTCGGGCGCGGCGGCGGTGCGCTCGTAGCGCGCCGACAGGCCCGGCCAGCGCGCCCCGCGCACCAGCGTGACGAGCCCCGCGGCCGCCATCAGCACCCCGCCGGACGCCGACACCAGCCACCACCGCGTCGTCTGCACCTGGAGGCGGCCGCCGAGCCGCAGCAGCGCGCTCTTGTCGGCGGCGACGTCGATGACGTGGCCGTGCCCGGCCGCCGTGACCGCCGCGTAGACGATCGCGACGCCGAACACCGCCAGCAGCGCGCCGACGCCCGACCGGACCCGGCCGCGCACCGCGAACAGCGCCGCGAGCCCGGCGAGCCCGGCCCAGCCGAGCGCGCCCGCCGCGCCGCCGAGGTCGCCGCCGGTGAGGTGCTGGGTGACCGGGGTGATCGTGCCGCGCGCGTGGACGGTCGCCCACGGGCGGCCCGCCGCGAGCAGCGTCAGCCCCGCGCCCGCCGCGCACAGCAGCGCGGTCAGGCCGCGCTCGCGGGCGGGCGGCGTGCGCGGGGCGGCGGGCGCGTCGGGCGCGGTCATGCGGACGCGGCGGGACGCTCCCCCACCACGGCGTCGAGCACGTCGGCGTCCCAGCAGGTGCGGTCCCCGGTGTGGCACGCGCCGCCGACCTGGTCGACCTTGACGAGCAGGGCGTCGCCGTCGCAGTCGAGGGCGACGGACTTCACCCACTGCTGGTGGCCGGAGGTCTCGCCCTTCACCCAGTACTCCTGGCGGCTGCGCGACCAGAAGGTGCAGCGGCCGGTGGTGAGGGTGCGGTGGAGCGCCTCGTCGTCCATCCAGCCGAGCATGAGCACCTCACCGGTGTCGTACTGCTGGGCGATGGCCGCGACCAGGCCGTTCGGGTCGCGCTTGAGGCGATCGGCGATCGTGGGGTCCAGATTGGACGGGCGAACGGACATGCCCTCCATTGTGCCCCGCGGCGGCGGCTGCGCGGTCCATCCCGCGCGGGAGGCCGCCCCGGGACAGCACGAGGCCCGCGCTCCCCGAAGGGCGCGCGGGCCTCGAACTGACGACTGTGTGGTGCTACAGGGGGGTCACCTGGTCGGCCTGCGGGCCGCGGTTACCCTGCGTCACCTCGAACTGGACGCGCTGGTTCTCGTCCAGCGTCCGGTACCCGGAGGACTGGATCGCCGAGTAGTGCACGAAGACATCCGGTCCGCCGCCGTCGACGGCGATGAAGCCGAAGCCCTTTTCGGCGTTGAACCACTTCACGGTGCCCTGCTGGGGCATGTCTTTCTCCTTGCGGCAAAACATGGGCCCACACCTCGCGGGCCCGGCGCGGTCGCCGCGGAACGCTCTCGCCTCCGGTACGGTCCCGGAAAAGCCAAAACGCCCGCTGTCATCAGTCCGCGGGCGTCTGGACAAACGATCGAGAACCACGACTGCAACCGACGACCCCACCGTATCACCGGTTCCGCGTAAAACGGAGGGGCGGCAAGGTCCGTGATTCTTCCCTCGGCGAACCGGCCGGTCAAAATCCCCAACCGCTCTCCGTCAGGGCCGTTGACGGGGCCGGTCGAGCCGGTGATCAGCGCGCTGGACGGCCTGTCGCGAACCTGACGGCGAGGCCCTGACCACGGGACAGGTGCGGCGGACGCGCGGCGGGCGCGCAGGCGGGACGCGGCCCGTCCCGACACGCCGCGACGGGCCGCCGACCCGCGCCGGTCAGGGGCGTTCGGGCGCCCCGGACGCGCCGGCGCGGCGGCGGCGGGACGCGGCGGGACGGTCGGGAGTCGCCGCGCCTGCTCACTTTCTTTAGGACAAAACGGTCAATTTTTATACCGGCTCACAACGTTTCCTCCGCGGCCGGTGGCGCGATGCTCCGCCGCGCGCACGACGTGGCGGCCGGGATCTGCCCGTGATGAACAAAGAAGTCGACCGCGACGGCGATTTCGTGTCCGTCCGGAAGCCCCTCCGGCGCGGTCGCGGGAGGCCCTCCGGCGAATCCCCCCGCGCGCCCGCCGCGCCGCCGCCCGTCCCCCGGCTGCGGGCCGCGCGGCGGCCCGGCGCGGCGGCCCGTCCTTGACTCCGGGAATACCTGGGATCGACGGATGGTAGGCAATACCGGGCCGAACCCCCGCGAAGCGCCTCGCGGGGGTCCGTGCCGTGCCCCAGGGAACGACGAGGAGTCCGCCGTGCCGTCCACTGATACGACCGCGCCCAGACGCGTGAACCCCCGCGTGCTCCGCGAGGGGCTGGGGGTGATGGCGGTCGCCGTCCGGGCCGAGCCCCGCGTGTTCGCGCTCGCCGTCGGGGCGAGCGCGCTGTACGCGGCGACGACCGTCGGGACCGCGCAGGTCCTCGGCCGCGTCACCGGGCGCGTCGTGCTGCCCGCGTTCGCGGAGGGCCGTGCGACGGCGGGCGCGCTGACCGCCGCCGCGCTGGCGATCGTCGCCGTGGCGTTCTTCAAGGCGATCGGCGTGGCGGGCCGCCGCTTCTACGCCGGGCTCATGCAGTACCGGATGCAGGCCGCGTACCGGCGGGCCGTGACGCGCCGGTACCTGGAGCTCCCGGCGGCGTGGCACCAGCGGCACCCGGCGGGGCAGCTCCTGTCGAACGCCAACGCGGACGTGGAGGCGGCGTGGGCGCCGCTCGCGCCGCTGCCGATGGCGGTGGGCGTGCTCGTCATGCTCGTCATCGCGGCGGTGGCGATCGTGCTCGTGGACCCCGTCGTCGCGATCGTGGCGTTCTGCGTGTTCCCGGCCGTCGCGCTACTGAACCTGCTGTACCAGCGGCGGCTCGCCCCGGCCGCGACGCGCGCGCAGCGGCTGCGCGGCGAGGTCAGCGAGGTCGCGCACGAGAGCTTCGAGGGCGGCCTGGTCGTCAAGACGCTCGGCCGGGAGGCCGCCGAGACCGAGCGGTTCGCGCGCAGCGCCCGCGAGCTGCGGGACGCCAACATCGCGGTCGGGCGCGTCCGCGGCCTGCTGGACCCGATGCTGGAGGCGCTGCCGAACCTCGGCGTGCTGGCCGTCCTGCTGGTCGGGTCCGCGCGGCTGGAGTCGCACGCGATGTCGGCGGGCGACCTGGTGAGCGTCGCGTACCTGTTCACGCTGCTGTCGTGGCCGATCCGCGCGCTCGGCTGGGTGCTGGCGGACGTGCCGCGCAGCGTCGTCGGCTGGCGGCGGGTCCGGGCGGTGCTGGACGAGCGGGCCGCGATGCCGCACGGCGCGGCGGGCCTGCCCGGCGACGGCCCGCTCGCGCTGGAGGTCCGCGACGTCCGGTTCGGCTACGGCGACGGCGAGGTGCTGCGGGGCGTGTCGTTCGACGCCGCGCCCGGCCGGACCGTCGCGGTCGTCGGGACGACCGGGTCGGGCAAGTCCACGCTGACGTCGCTGGTGGTGCGGCTGGTGGACCCGGAGGCGGGCACGGTCCTGCTCGACGGCGCCGACGTGCGGCAACTGGGCGCGGACGCGGTCCCGGCCGCCGCCGCGCTCGTCCCGCAGCAGGCGTTCCTGTTCGACGACACGGTCCGCGGCAACGTCACGCTCGGCCTCGACGTCCCCGACGAGCGGGTGTGGGAGGCGCTGCGGCTCGCGCAGGCGGACGGGTTCACCGCCGGTCTCCCGGACGGCCTGGACACGCGGGTCGGCGAGCGCGGCGCGACGCTGTCGGGCGGCCAGCGGCAGCGGCTCGCGCTGGCGCGGGCGCTGGTGCGGCGGCCCCGGCTGCTGGTGCTGGACGACGCGACGTCCAGCGTGGACCCGCAGGTCGAGGCGCGCATCCTGGCGGGCCTGCGCGGCCTCGCCGAGGACGGCGCGGGCGCGACCGTCCTGGTGGTCGCCTACCGGAAGGCGACGATCGCGCTGGCCGACGAGGTCGTGTTCCTGGAGCGCGGCCGGGTCGGCGCGCGCGGGACGCACGCGGACCTGCTGGAACGCTCCCCCGGCTACCGCGACCTCGTCACCGCCTACGAGCGGGCCGAGGCGGAGCGGGCGGCGGAGCGCGGCGCGAGCGGCGAGGAGGCCGTGCGATGACGACGGCGGTGGAGAAGGCGGCCCCGGCGACGGGGTTGGACGACACGGCGGAGACCGAGGGCGCGCTGCGCACCCTGCGGCGCGGCATGGCGCTCAGCCCGGAGTTCCGGGCGGGCCTGGCGGTGACGGTGCTGCTGGCGCTGCTGGCGACGGCGGGCCGGGTGGTCGTGCCCGTCGCGGTGCAGCAGACCATCGACCGGGGCCTGTCCGGCGGCGAGCCCGACCTGGGGTTCGTCCGGCTGATGGTGCTCGTGTGCGCGGTGGCGGTGCTGCTGACGGCGGCGTGCGCGTACGCGATGAACGTCCGGCTGTACCGGACGTCGGAGTCGGGGCTGACGAGCCTGCGCGTGCGGGCGTTCCGGCACGTCCACGATCTGTCGATGCTGACGCAGAGCGGTGAGCGGCGCGGCGCGCTGGTGTCGCGCGTGACCGGCGACGTGGACCAGATCAGCAACTTCATGCAGTACGGCGGACTGATGATGATCATGTCCGCGGGGCAGCTCGTCATCGCGACGATCCTGATGGCCGTCTACTCGTGGCCGCTGGCGCTGCTGGTCTGGGCGGCGTTCGTGCCGCTGGCGTTCGCGCTGCGGCGGTTCCAGCGGCTCATCTCGGCCGCGTACACGAGGGTGCGGGAGCGGATGGGCGACCTGCTCGCGGCCGTCAGCGAGTCGGTGGTCGGCGCGGCGGTGATCCGCGCGTACGGCGCGCAGGAGCGCACGTCGCGGCGGGTGGACGCGGCCGTCGACGGGCACCGCGCCGCGCAGACGCGCGCGCAGGCGATGGTGGCGCTGACGTTCCCGACGAGCGAGCTGGTCGCGGCGGCCGCGACGGCGGGCGTCGTGGTGGCCGGGACGCTGCTGGGCGTCGGCGGGCACCTCAGCGCCGGGAAGCTGGTGGCGTTCCTGTTCCTGGTGACGCTGTTCGTCAGCCCGATGCAGACGGCCACCGAGGTCCTCAACGACGCGCAGAACGCCATCGCGGGCTGGCGGCGGGTGCTCGGCGTGCTCGACACCGCGCCGGACGTCGCGGACCCGGGCGAGGCCGGGACGTCGCTCGCGCGGGGGCCGATCGAGGTGCGGTTCGAGGGCGTCTCGTTCGCGTACCCGGGCGGTCCGACGGTGCTGCACGACGTCGACGCGGTGATCGCGCCGCGCTCGCGGATCGCCGTCGTCGGCGAGACCGGTTCGGGCAAGACGACGTTCGCGAAGCTGCTGACCCGGCTGATGGACCCGGCGTCGGGCCGCGTCCTGGTGGACGGCGTGCCGCTCGACCGGGTGCGGTTCTCGTCGCTGCGGGAGCGGATCGTCATGGTTCCGCAGGACGGTTTCCTGTTCGACGCGCCGCTGGCCGACAACATCCGGTTCGGCCGCCCCGGCGCGTCCGACGAGGACGTCCGCCGCGCCCTCACCGACCTGGGCCTGGCCGACTGGCTGGACGGCCTCCCGCGCGGCCTGGACACCCCCGTGGGCCAGCGCGGCGAGTCGCTGTCCGCCGGCGAACGCCAACTGGTGGCCCTGGCCCGCGCCTACCTGGCCGACCCGGACCTTCTGGTCCTGGACGAGGCGACGTCGGCCGTGGACCCGGCGACGGAGACGAGAATCCAGCGGGCGCTCGACAACCTGACCCGGGGCAGGACCGCGATCTCCATCGCCCACCGCCTCTCCACGGCCGAGTCCGCGGACGAGGTGATCGTCTTCGACGCCGGCCGCATCGTCCAGCGCGGCCCCCACACGGCCCTGGCCGGGACGCCGGGCGCCTACGCGGACCTGTACGCGTCCTGGAGCAGGTGAACGCCAGAAAGGACTTGCCCTTATGTCGTCCTCTGCGCATTCTGGCCAGGTGAGCGATGATGTCATCAAGGAAGCGGCGAGCACGCTGCACGGTCAGTTGCAGCGGGGCCTGGGTCGTGCCGCGCGGCGGGCGGCGGAGCGTCGGGGCGCGGCGGAGCTGGTGTACGACTGCGTGCGGCGCGATCCGCGGTGGGATCGGCAGTGCGAGCGTCGTTCGCTGTACTACGCGCGGTTGATGGTGGACCTGGAGATGCCGGTGGGTCCGCTGGCGGAGCATCTGTTCGACGCGGCGGACGTGTCGGACGAGGACGGTTCGCGGGCGCGGCTGGCGCTGGAGGTGCTGGCGGACCTGGTGCGGTTGAGCCGCCGGGAGGCGGCGTGGGTGCTGCGCGGGTACGCGGAGGAGGGCACGCACTGGTTCGACGCGGTGGAGGCGCTGGCGGAGCTGCGTGATCCGTCGTTGACGGTGGGGTTGGACGAGCTGGTGCTGGCGCGGTGCGACGACGGCGCGCTGGGCTGGCTGGTGGTGGACCAGGCGAATCCGGTGCTGGCGGGCTGGGTGGCGCGGCATCCGCGGATGGCGGCGGCGCTGGCCCGTAATCGGGACCGGGTGGGGCGGCGGCCGGAGCGGCGGGCGGCGTGCGGGGACCGGTCGGACGCGGAGCTGCTGGAGCTGGCGCGGGCGTGCGCGGACGAGTCGGTCGCGGCGATCTTCGAGTTGGGGCGGCGGCGCGCGCCGGGGCTGCTGGATCTGGCGGAGGAGCTGCTGCCGAGCCGGCCGAGCCGGTGGCGGGGCGCGATGGCGCGGGTGGTGCGGGAGTACGGGCCGGAGACGCTGCCGCGGGCGCGGTCGTGGGCGGTGTCGCGGGAGTGCCGGGACGTGGGGCTGGACATCGTCGCGCGGCACGGGACGCGGCAGGACATCCCGCTGCTGATGGAGGTGCTGCGGGGCGCGCTGGACATGGGCGACTGGTCGGGCGCGGTGAATCCGATCGAGGGGCTGGGCCGGTTGCGGGCGGGTGAGGCGGTGCCGCTGCTGAAGGCGGCGTGGACGGAGTCGCTGTACTCGTATCTGCGTCCGCGCGTGCTGACGGCGTTGACGCGGACGGCCCCGCACACGGCGGAGGCGTTCACGGTCGAGGGCCTGTGGGACTGCGAGGAGGGCGTGCGGGAGGTCGCGGTGCGGGCGGTGCCGCGCACGGAGGACACGGAGGTCCGGCTGCTGCGGTTGCAGTCGGACGGCGCGGAGGACGCGGAGGTGCGCGCCGCCGCGGCGGCCCGCCTGCTGTGAGCGCGCGGCCCGTCCTGTCGGGGCGGGCGGCTACGCTGCGCGCCATGCGGACGATCAGTACGGCCGAGCGGCGCGCGAGGCTCGCGGTGCGCCACCGGCTCGCGGCGGAGCACCGGACGGACGACCCGGCGGAGGTCGCGCGGGCGCTGGTGGCGCTGCACGCCACGGACCCGGCGACGGTGTACCTGTCGGCGGCGGCGCGCGGCCGGACGCTGGAGCCCGGCGCGGTGGAGGCGGCCCTGTACGACGACCGGGTCCTGCTGCGGACGCTGGCGATGCGGCGGACGATGTTCGTGGTGCCGGTGGAGACCGCGCCGGTGTTCCAGGCGGCGTGCTCGGACGATCTGGCGGCCAGGCAGTTGCGCACGTACGCGCGGTTCGTCGAGCGGGAGGGCGTCGCGGCGGACGGGTCCGCGTTCCTGGCGGACGCCGCCGAGCAGGCCCACGCGGCGCTGCTGGAGCTCGGCGCGGCGACGGGCGCGCAGCTCAGCGCGCGGGTTCCGGTGCTGCGCACGCTCGTCGATCCGGCGCCGGGCAAGGCGTACTCCAAGCCGACGAGCATCACGACGTGGGTGCTGGTCGTGCTGGGCGCGCAGGGCCGCGTCGTGCGGGGCCGCCCGAACGGCTCGTGGATCAGCAGCCGGTACGTGTGGTCCCCGGTCGAGGCGTGGATTCCGGGCGGCGTCCCGGTGATGCCCGCCCCGGCGGCGCGCGCGGCGCTGGCGCGGGAGTGGCTGCGCGCGTTCGGCCCGGCCCCCGAGTCGGACCTGCGGTGGTGGACGGGCTGGACGGCCGCCCAGGTCCGCGCGGCGCTCGACAGGATCGACACGGTCGAGGTCGCGCTGGACGGCGGCCCCGGCCTCCTGCTGGCCGACGACACCGACCCGGTCGAGGCCCCGGAACCGTGGGCCGCCGTGCTGCCCGCCCTCGACCCGACGCCGATGGGCTGGAAGGACCGCGACTGGTTCCTCGGCCCGCACGCCCCCGCCCTGTTCGACCGCAACGGCAACATCGGCCCCACCGTCTGGTGGGACGGCCGGATCGTGGGCGGCTGGGCGCAGCGCGCGGACGGGGAGATCGCCGTCCGGTTCCTGGAGGACGCGGGCGCGGACGCGCGGAAGGCCGTCGCCGCCGAGGCCGAGCGCGTCGCGGCGTTCTACGGCGGCGTGCGGGCGGTCCCCCGCTTCCGGACCCCCCTGCAGCGCGAGCTGACGGCCTGACGCGCCAAGATGTCCGCATGGCCGTCGAACGCATGCTGCCCACGCCCGAAGCCGAGGACCTGATCGCGCTGACCCGCGAGATCGCCGCGAAGGAGCTCGCGCCCCGCGCCGCCGGCGCCGAGCGCGACGCGGCGTTCCCCCGCGAGGCGTTCCGCGTCCTCGGCCGGGCGGGCCTGCTCGGCCTGCCGTACCCGGAGGACGCGGGCGGCGGCGGGCAGCCGTACGAGGTGTACCTCCAGGTGCTGGAGGAGATCGGCGCGGTGTGGGCGTCGGTCGCGGTGGGCGTGAGCGTCCACACGCTGTCGTGCTTCGCGCCGCACTCGTTCGGGGCGGACGCGCTGCGCGGGCGGCTCCCGGACATGCTCGGCGGCGACCTGCTCGGCGGGTACGCGCTGTCGGAGGCGCAGGCCGGGTCGGACGCGGCCGCGCTGTCGACCCGCGCGGTCCGCGACGGCGACGTGTACCGCGTCACCGGGACGAAGATGTGGATCACGCACGGCGGCGAGGCGGACTTCTACGTCCTGTTCGCCCGCACGTCCGACGACGGCGGCCGCGGCATCTCGTGCTTCCTGGTGGACGGCGACCAGCCGGGCCTGACGTTCGGCGCGCCGGAGCGCAAGATGGGCCTGACCGGCTCCACGACGGCGCAGCTCCACTTCGACGACGCGCCCGTCCCCGCGGACCGCCGCATCGGCGCGGACGGCGAGGGCTTCCCGATCGCGCTCGCCGCACTGGACTCGGGCCGCCTCGGCATCGCCGCGTGCGCGGTCGGCCTGGCGCAGGGCGCGCTGGACCGCGCGGTGGCGTACGCCGCGGAGCGCGAGCAGTTCGGCCGCCCGATCATCGAGAACCAGGGCCTGGCGTTCCTGCTGGCCGACATGGCGGCGGCCGTGGAGTCGGCGCGCGCGACGTACCTGGACGCGGCGCGCCGCAAGGACCGCGGCCTGCCGTTCGCGCGGCAGGCGTCCATCGCCAAGCTCGTCGCGACGGACGCGGCGATGCGGGTCACGACCGACGCCGTGCAGGTCCTCGGCGGGTACGGCTACACGCGCGACTTCCCGGTGGAGCGGTACATGCGGGAGGCGAAGGTCATGCAGATCTTCGAGGGGACGAACCAGATCCAGCGGATGGTCATCGGCCGCCACCTGGCGCGCGCCGCGCGCGGCTGACGCGCGGCCGGGCCGGTCGCCCCGGCCCGGCCCGCGTTCAGCGGACGGGGTGCCCCGCCGCCCGCAGCGCCGTCTTGACGTCCCCGATCGTCAGCTCCCCGAAGTGGAACACGCTCGCGGCCAGCACCGCGTCCGCGCCCGCCGCGACGGCCGGGGCGAAGTGGTCCACCGCGCCCGCGCCGCCCGACGCGATCACAGGGACGGTCGTGGCCGCCCGGACTCTCTCCAGCATCTCCAGGTCGAAGCCGTGCTTGGTGCCGTCTGCGTCCATCGAGTTCAGCAGGATCTCGCCGACGCCCAGCTCCGCGCCGCGCCGCGTCCACTCGACCGCGTCGATGCCGGTGCCGCGCCGCCCGCCGTGCGTGGTGACCTCGTAGCCGGACTCGGTGACGGTGTCGCCGGTGACGCGGCGCGCGTCCACCGACAGCACGACGCACTGCGACCCGAACCGGTGCGCGGCCTCGCGCAGGAACTCCGGCCGCGCGATGGCGGCGGTGTTGATCGACACCTTGTCGGCGCCCGCGCGCAGCAGCCGGTCCACGTCCTCCACGGTGCGGACGCCGCCGCCGACCGTCAGCGGGATGAACACCTGCTCGGCGGTGCGGCGCACCACGTCGTAGGTGGTGGAGCGGTCGCCGCTGGAGGCGGTGATGTCGAGGAACGTCAGCTCGTCGGCGCCCTCGGCGTCGTAGCGGCGCGCCAGCTCGACCGGG
The DNA here is from genome assembly GCF_000381885.1 of Actinomadura atramentaria DSM 43919. Lineage (GTDB taxonomy): Bacteria > Actinomycetota > Actinomycetes > Streptosporangiales > Streptosporangiaceae > Spirillospora > Spirillospora atramentaria. Next base: position 302,669 of record NZ_KB907210.1, read on the forward strand.
TCGCCCGCGTCGCGGAGGTTCTGGAAGTTGACGCCCTTCACCACGCGTCCCGCGTCCACGTCCAGGCACGGGATGACGCGTACCGCGACGCCCATTACTTGACCGCCGCCAGCGCCTCTTCGAGGGTGAACGCCCCGGCGTACAGGGCCTTGCCGACGATGGCGCCCTCGACGCCGTCGCCGGTGAGGGCGGCCAGGGCGCGCAGGTCGTCCAGCGAGGACACGCCGCCGGACGCGACGACCGGCTTGTCGGTGCGGGCGCACACCTGCCGCAGCAGGTCGGTGTTGGGGCCGCGCAGCGTGCCGTCCTTGGTGACGTCGGTGACGACGTAGCGCGGGCAGCCGTCGGCCTCCAGCCGGTCCAGGACCTCCCACAGGTCGCCGCCCTCGCGCGTCCAGCCGCGCGCGGCCAGCGTCGTGCCGCGCACGTCGAGGCCGACCGCGATCCGGTCGCCGTGCGACTCGATGATCCTGCGGCACCACTCGGGGTTCTCCAGCGCGGCGGTGCCGATGTTGACGCGCGCGCAGCCGGTGGCGAGCGCGGCCTCCAGCGACGCGTCGTCGCGGATGCCGCCGGACAGCTCCACCTTCACGTCGAGCTTCCCGGTGACCTCGGCGAGCAGGTCGCGGTTGGAGCCGCGCCCGAACGCGGCGTCGAGGTCCACCAGGTGGATCCACTCCGCGCCCGCGCGCTGCCAGGCCAGCGCGGCCTCCAGCGGCGCGCCGTAGGAGGTCTCGGTGCCCGCCTCGCCCTGGACCAGCCGGACGGCCTGGCCGTCGGCGACGTCGACTGCGGGAAGGAGCGTCAGTGTCATGGGTCTTCCTTGTCCGGACGTGGATCGGGGTTGCGGGGGCGCGGGTCGGCGCGGGTCAGCGCAGGGTCGCGAGCCAGTTCTCCAGGAGCTGCGCTCCCGCGTCGCCGGACTTCTCCGGGTGGAACTGCGTCGCGCACAGCGCGCCGTTCTCCACGGCGGCGACGAACCGGTCGCCGTGCTCGGCCCAGGTGACCAGCGGCGGCGCGAGGTTGCCGAGCGGATCGGGCGCCAGTTCCCAGCGGCGCACCGCGTAGGAGTGGACGAAGTAGAACCGGGTGTCGGCGCCGAGGCCCGCGAAGAGCCGCGACCCGGCGGGCGCGTCCACGGTGTTCCAGCCCATGTGCGGCAGGACGGGCGCGTCGAGGCGTTCGACGGTGCCGGGCCACTCGGCGCAGCCCTCGGTGGTGGCGCCGTGCTCGACGCCCTTGCCGAACAGGATCTGCATGCCGACGCAGATGCCGAGGACGGGCCGCCCGCCCGCGAGCCGCCGTCCGATGATCTGCTCGCCGCGGATCGCGCGCAGCCCCGCCATGCAGGCCGCGAACGCGCCGACGCCCGGCACGACCAGCCCGTCTGCGGCGAGCGCCGCGTCCCAGTCGGCGGTGACGGTGACGTCCACGCCGTGCCGCGCCACGGCCCGCTCGGCGGACCGCAGGTTGCCCGACCCGTAGTCCAGGACGACGATCGAGGCGCGCCCGCTCACAGCCACATCACTCCCCCGGCCGCGGCGCACGCCGCGAGCACCCCGACGACGACCGCCGCCGTTCTGAGGCCCTGCCGGACGAAGCTGACCACGCCCATCAGCAGGAACACCGCCAGCCCGAACATCAGCACGTTGGCGTAGGTGAAGTGCAGGTCCCCCACGTCCACCGCTACAGCGCCCCCTTCGTGGAGGGGATGCCGTGGACCTTCGGGTCGAACGCGACGGCGTCGCGCAGCGCCCGCGCCAGCGCCTTGAACTGCGCCTCGACGACGTGGTGGGCGTTGCGCCCGTACGGGACGTGGACGTGCAGCGCGACCTGCGCGTTCGACACGAACGACTCCAGCACGTGCCGGGTCATCGTCGTGTCGTACTCGGGGCCGATCATCGGCGCGAGGCCGTCCGGCTCGGAGTGGACCAGGTAGGGGCGGCCCGACACGTCCACGGTGACCTGCGCCAGCGCCTCGTCCAGCGGGATCGAGGCGTCCGCGAACCGGCGGATGCCCGCCTTGTCGCCGAGCGCCTGCCGGAACGCCTGGCCGAGCGCGATGGCGGTGTCCTCGATCGTGTGGTGCGCGTCGATGTGCAGGTCCCCCCGCGTCTTGACGGTCAGGTCGAACGAGCCGTGCTTGCCGAGCTGGGCGAGCATGTGGTCGAAGAACCCGACGCCGGTCGCGACGTCCACCGCGCCGGTGCCGTCCAGGTCGATCTCGACCAGGACGGACGTCTCCTTGGTGGCGCGCTCCACGCGTCCCTTGCGCACTTACAGGACCTCCTTCAGGGCGGCGCGGAACGCCGTCATCTCCTCGGGCGTGCCGACGCTGACCCGCAGCCAGCCGGGCGGGCCGACCTCGCGGATCAGGACGCCGCGCTCCAGCAGCGCCTCCCACACGGCGCGCCGGTCGGGGAACGCGCCGAACAGCACGAAGTTGGCGTCGGAGTCGGCGACGGCCAGGCCCCGGCCGCGCAGCCAGCCGACCAGCGCGTCGCGTTCGGCGCGCAGCGCGTCGACGGTGCCGAGCAGCTCGGCGCGGTGCGCCAGCGCGGTCCGCGCGACGGCCTGCGTGACGGCCGACAGGTGGTAGGGCAGCCGGACGAGCAGCAGCGCGTCCACGACGGCGGGGTCGGCGGCGAGGTAGCCGAGCCGGGTGCCGGCCATCGCGAACGCCTTCGACATCGTCCGGGTGACGATCAGCCGGGGCCGGCCGGGCAGCAGGCTCAGCGCGGACGGCGTGCCCGCGCGGCGGAACTCGGCGTACGCCTCGTCCACGACGACCATGCCGGGCGCGGCGTCCAGGACGGCCTCGACGGTCTCCAGGCCGAGCGCGGTACCGGTCGGGTTGTTCGGCGACGTCAGGAACACGACGTCGGGCCGGTGCGCGGTGACGGCGGCGACGGCCCGGTCGGCGTCGAGGCCGAAGTCGTCGGCGCGGTGCGCGTCGGTCCAGGCGGTGCCGGACACCCGCGTGATGATCGGGTGCATCGAGTACGACGGCTCGAAGCCGAGCGCGGTGCGGCCCGCGCCGCCGAACGCCTGGAGGATCTGCTGCAGGATCTCGTTGGACCCGTTGGCGGCCCACACGCCCGCGGCGGTGCGGCCCGCGCCGGGGGTGTCGGCGTTGAGGAAGTCCGCGAGGTCGGCGCGCAGCGCGACGGCGTCGCGGTCGGGGTAGCGGTTGAGGCTCCCGGCGACGTCCTCGACGGCCTTGCCGAGCGCGGCGGCCAGCGCCGGGGACGGCGGGTAGGGGTTCTCGTTGGTGTTCAGCGTGTACGGCACGTCGAGCTGGGGCGCACCGTAGGGCTCCCGGCCGCGCAGGTCGTCGCGGATCGGGAGGTCGGCGAGTGACGTCACGTGGGGATCTCCCAGTCGAAGCGGGCCTTGAGGGCGGCGCCGTGGGCGGGCAGGTCCTCGGCCTCCGACAGCACCGCGACGCGGGCGGTGGCGGCGGCGAGGGCGGCCTCGTCGTAGCGGACGACGTGGACGCCGCGCAGGAACGACTGGACCGACAGCCCCGAGGAGTGGCAGGCGCAGCCGCCGGTCGGCAGGACGTGGTTGGACCCGGCGAGGTAGTCCCCGAGCGACACCGGCGCGTGCGGTCCGACGAAGACCGCGCCCGCGTTGCGGACCCGCGCGGCGACCGCGTCGGCGTCGGCGGTCTGGATCTCCAGGTGCTCGGCGGCGTAGGCGTTGACGACGGCGAGCCCGGCCTCGGTGTCGTCCACCAGGACGATGCCCGACTGGCGGCCCGCCAGGGCCTCGGTGATCCGCTCGCGGTGCCTGGTGCGCGCGACCTGCGCCTTCAGCTCGGCCTCGACGGCCGAGGCGAGCGCGGGCGAGTCGGTGACGAGCACGGCCGCGGCGAGCGTGTCGTGCTCGGCCTGGCTGATCAGGTCGGCGGCGACGTGGACGGGATCGGCCGTGTCGTCCGCCAGGATCGCGATCTCGGTGGGCCCGGCCTCGGAGTCGATGCCGATGACGCCCTTGAGCAGCCGCTTGGCGGCGGCGACGTAGACGTTGCCGGGGCCGGTGACCAGGTCGGCGCGCGGGCACTCGTCGGTGCCGTAGGCGAACATCGCGACCGCCTGCGCGCCGCCCGCCGCGTACACCTCGTCGACGCCGAGCAGCGCGCACGCCGCGAGGATCGCCGGGTGCGGCAGCCCGCCGTGCTCCCGCTGCGCGGGCGAGGTGACGGCGAGCGAGCCGACCCCGGCCTCCTGCGCGGGCACGACGTTCATCACGACGCTGGACGGGTACACCGCGCGGCCGCCCGGCACGTACAGCCCGACGCGGTCCACCGGGATCCACCGCTCGGTGACGGTCCCGCCGGGGACGACCTGCGTGGTGACGTCGGCGCGGCGCTGGTCGCGGTGGACGAGCCGGGCCCGCCGGATCGCCTCCTCCAGCGCGTCGCGGACGGGCGCGGGCAGCGCGGCGAGCGCCGCGTGGACCTCGGCGACCGGGACGCGGGTGCGCTCCAGCTCGACGCCGTCGAACGCCCTGGTGTGCTCCCGCACCGCGGCCGAGCCGCGATGGCGGACGTCCTCGCAGATGGGCCGCACCTTGTCCAGGGCGGCCTCGACGTCGAGTTCGGCGCGGGGCAGCACGGAGCGCAGGTCGCCGGGGAGCGAGCCGCGCAGGTCGATACGGGAGATCACGCGCCCAGTCTACGGAGCCGCGGCGGGCCGCCGCGCCACGTCTCACGTGCCGAGACGCCCGCCGGGGACGGGCGCGCCGAACCGCCCGCGAACCCCATCCGACCGACGCTATCCGGTCACGGACGACCGAATCCACCACCGCGCGCACGCCGTTTCATCGGGGGCGAATTCCGGCGTTCTCCGGGCCGGGGGCGGCCGTACGCTGGCGGCGTCCCGACGCGAGGATGGGAGGTCCCGTGACCGAGCGGCTGCCGCTGTTCCCTCTGGGCACCGTGCTGTTCCCCGGCATGGTGCTGCCGCTGCGGCTGTTCGAGGAGCGGTACCTGGCGCTGCTGCGGGACCTGCTGGACCGGCCCGCGCCGCGCCGCTTCGGCGTCGTCGCGATCGAGCTGGGCCACGAGGTCGGGCCGGGCGCGGCGCGGCGGCTGGCCGAGGTGGGCTGCGTCGCGGACCTGCGCGAGGCGCGGGCCCGGCCGGACGGCCGGTACGACGTGGTGACGGTCGGCCGCGACCGGTTCCGGACGAAGGGCGTCGACTCGTCCGGCCCGTACCCGCGCGCGGAGGTCGAGCACCTGCCGGAGGAGGCGGGCGCGGACGCGGCGGCCGCCGCCGAGCGGGCGCTCGCGGCGTTCCGCGTGTACCGGCACCGGATGGCGGCGGTCGGCGCGCCCGTCCCCGAGGTCGCGGGGCTCGCCGACGGCCGCGACGCGGTCGCGGTGTCGTACGACGTCGCGGCGGCGGTCGTCCTGGACGGACCCGACAAGCAGCGGCTGCTCGCCGCCGGGGACGCCGCGCGGCGGCTGGCGGCGGCGCGCGCCCTGCTCGCCCGGGAGAACCGCCTGCTGCGCGCGTTCCCGACGCTGCCCGCCGGACCGTTCCTGGACGGCTCCTTCCACCCGAACTGACCCGCGCCCGGCACACTGGGCGGCATGGCATCGGGAAAGAGCGGCGGGAAGGGCACGCCCGCGACGGTCGCGGCGGCCCGCGCGTCGGTGGCGTTCACCCTGCACGAGTACGCGGTCGACCCGGACGCCGCGTCCTACGGGGAGGCGGCGGCCGACGCGCTCGGCGTCCCGCGCGAGCGCCTGTTCAAGACGCTGCTCGCGGAGGTGGACGGCGCGCTGTCGGTCGGGGTCGTGCCGGTGTCGGGCTCGCTGGACCTCAAGGCGCTCGCGGCGGCGCTCGGCGGGAAGCGGGCGCGGCTGGCCGACCCGCGCGACGCCGAGCGGGCCACCGGGTACGTCGTCGGCGGGATCAGCCCGCTCGGGCAGCGGCGGCGGCTGCCGACCGTGGTGGACGCGTCGGCGTCAGGGTTCGCGACCGTCTACGTCTCGGCGGGCCGGCGCGGACTGCAGATCGAGCTCGCCCCGGACGACCTCGTCCGGCTCACCGGCGCCCGGCTCGCCCGCGTCGCGCGGGACTAGCCGCTTCACGAACAGCTCCAGGACGCCGTACAGCGCGACGGCCACGATCGGCCAGAACGTCAGGATTCCGGTGGCGCGCAGGTCGGGGACGCCGGTGACGACACGCCCGTCGGGCGCGTGCCGCACGGCGCGCCGGTAGGAGTCCAGCCCGATGTGGTGCCCGGTCCGCCAGGCCAGGTACGCGGCGGCCGCGCCGCCCGCGGCGAGGCCGAGCAGCAGCGCGACGTCGTTGCGCCGCCCGCCGAGGACGTACGCGACCGCGCCGCACAGCAGGCCCGCGCCCGCCGTGATCAGCGCGAAGCGCATGTCGGTGCCGATCGGGCCGGGGCCCTCGGGGTCGGCCGGGTACGGCGCGCCGCCGACCACCACGTACCGGACGTGCGGCGAGACCGCGTGCCAGAGCAGCCCGGCGGGCGGCCCGAGGATGACCATGAGGACACAGGTCACGATCCACGTGCGCAAGGCCCTCACGGCGGGTGCCCGCACCTCGTACGCTCCTCATCGAAGACCCGTTCCCGACAGTGAGAGCCTAGCCCGCCCTGGTGACCCGAACGACAACCGGCAGGTGCCCGATTCCGACCCCAGAACCGCCCGACCCCTGGGATAATGTGCCCGACATGTCCGGATTCAGTCCCGCCTTCGAACGGCTCGGCGCCGCACTCGCCGCCGTCGTCCTGCAGCAGCAGGAGACGCTCGCGGAGTTCCTGCCGCGCGAGGACTGGAGCGCCGACCTGACCGCCCGCGCCTACACCAGCGGCGGCGTCACGGTGCGGGTCGCGCTGCTCGGCAGCTACGCCGCGCGCGAGCGGACGTGGCTGTGGGGCTGGGCGAACCCGCAGTTCGGCGAGGACCACCCGGCGGTCGTCCCGACGCTCGGCATCCGGGCGCTCGGCGAGCGGCTGTCGATCCCGGAGTTCACCACGCCCGAGGTCGACCTCGGCTGGTACGACGGCCCGGCCGGGCACGGCGGCGAGCTCGTGGCGATGGCGGCCGGCGGCGTGCTGGGCGGCGGCGGGTACATCGGGGCCGGGTACGACGGCGGCTCGGCCTACCTGCACGTGGACGACCCGCAGGCCCCGCCCGCCGCGTGGGACCCGGTGCCGGTGCCGCGGCTGCTCACCAGCGCCGTCAGCCTGTTCCCCGCCGACCCGCGGCTGACGCTGGCGCGGCTGCTGAGCCGCCACCGCGTCCCCTACCGGGAGACCGACGCGGCCGTGGAGGCGCGGCCGCCGGGCGGCGGCTCGCTCCGCGCCCACTTCGACGCGCGCGGCCGGTTCTCGGGCTGGGAGGCCGAGCTGGCGGCGGCGGGCCGCTGACCCGCCCGCGTCTGGTAGACCCGGTGGGCGTGAACGCCGTCATCTCCCCCGCCGTGTCCGCCGCCGACCGCGACGCGGCCTTCGCCGTCCGGTTCCGCGTCTTCGTGGACGAGCAGGGCGTGCCCGCCGAGATCGAGCTGGACGCCGCCGACGCCGACGCCGCGCACTTCCTGGCGCGGGCGGGCGGCCGCGCGGTCGGCACCGTCCGCGTGCTGCGCCGCGACGGCGCGGCCGTCCTCGGCCGCCTCGCCGTGCTGCCGGAGGCGCGCGGGACCGGCCTCGGCGCGGCCCTGGTCCGCGCGGTCGAGGAGCACGCCCGCGCGGCGGGCCTGGCGTCGGTCGAGCTGCACGCGCAGGTCCCGGCGCGCGGGTTCTACGAGCGGCTGGGCTACGCGGCGTTCGGGGAGCAGGACGTCGAGGCGGGCATCCCGCACGTCTGGATGCGCCGCCGTCTCACCGCCTGAGACGCCCGTCCCGAGCCTCGGGCGCGCCGGTATCATGGGCGGCATGGGACGTCACCATCGCGGCTTTACGCAGCCGGCTCCGCACGAGCCGGTCGCCGCGACCTGAGCGACGACCCCCGGAGCCGGCCGACGGCGGCGCCCGCGCGGGCGCGCGCCTCCATGACCAGCGCGGCCCCGGGCGTCCTCGATCCCCCGCGGCGGCCGCCGGAGAGAGGGACCTTCGTGGACGACCACGTGATCGACCCCCGTTCCCACGCCGACCCGTGCGTCGCGGGCGGACTGCACGTCCCGCTGCCCGACGCGGCCGGGCTGGCGACCGTCGAGCAGGCCCGCGCGGCCATCGACGCCATCGACGCGGCCCTGGCGACGCTGCTGGAGCACCGCGCGGCCGTCGCGGGCGTCGTGCAGCGGCTCAAGCCGGTCGGCGGGTTCGCCGGGCGCAATCCCGGCCGCGAGGAGCAGATCGTCGCGGCGATGGCCGAGCGCGCGCCGACGCTCGGCCGCGAGCGCATCGCGCGGATCATGAACACCGTCATCGAGACCGGGCTGGAACTGTCCGAGACCCGGTGACCCGTCGCCTTTTCCGGCGGCCCGACCCGGCTCTCCGGGACGGGCCGCCGCGTCCTTTTCCACCGGCCGCGACCGTTCTCACAGCCGCTTTCCTAGGCTGTTTCGCCTAGCCCTTCCAAGATTTTCCGGCAGCCCGCGCGGGCGTGTGGAAATTTCCGCGCGGTACTAGTTTCGAAGTCGTGGGCCTGGCCCTTCCGGCGTGGTGCGAGCGACCCACCCGATCCTCGACCGATATACACCTGTTGTCTGTCGAGAACATGCTGAGCTGCGAAAACATCACCGCCGCGCCACCCCGAGCCTCCCCGGCGATACCCGGAAAACACCCTTTTTCCAGCACGCCGGGGACCGCATTGCAGCGGAGAACCTGTCCGCTCGGCCACTTGAAGGCATCCGTGGGACGAGAGCGCACGGCGGTTCAATACCGGGGTTGCCGTGCTTGTTTTAGCCTTCGGTGTCATGAGTGCTGCGGAGTATGCGGCAGGTGAGACCGGAACGCGGACCCGCGAGGCCAATGCCGTAAGGGACGGGTTGAACATCGGTTTCTCCTCCGGAATATCAGGGCTCGCCTGGGGTGCTGCGGCGATCCCGGCCGGGCTGTCGGTCCAGCAGGCGTGCGCGCTGAGCTTCCTGGCGTTCTCCGGCGCGTCCCAGTTCGCCGTCGCGGGCGTCGTCGCGGGCGGCGGCGGCCTGCTCACCGGGACGCTCGGCGCGGTGCTGCTCGCCGGGCGCAACGCGCTCTACGGGCTCCGGCTCGCCGACCTGCTCCGCGTCCGGGGGTGGCGGCGGGCGACCTACGCGCACTTCATCGTGGACGAGACCGCGGCCGTCGCGACCGCCCAGCCGGACCGCGCGACCGCCCGCCTCGGCTTCCTCGCCACCGCCATCCCGATCTACGCCCTGTGGAACATCACCACGCTGCTCGGCGCGCTCGGGGCGTCCCGGCTCGGCGACCCCAAGATGTACGGACTCGACCTGCTCGGGCCCGCGATGTTCCTCGCCCTGCTGTGGCCGCGCCTGTCCGCCGGGCCCGTCGAGGTGCGCGTCGCGCTCACCGGCGCGCTCATCGCCGTCGTCGCCACGCCCGTCATGCCCACCGGCGTGCCGATCATGGTCGCGGCGCTGGCCGCCCTGCTCGGGCTGCGCGGCGCGGGCACCGGCCCGGACGCCCGCGCCGACCTCCGCCGGGAGCGCGCCACGTGAGCGTCTGGATCGCGGTGCTCGCCACCGGAGCGGGCTGCTACCTGCTGAAGCTCGGCGGCCTCATCACCCCGCAGCGGGTCCTGGAGGACCCGCGCGTCCGCCGGTTCACCGAACTCGTCCCCGTCGCGCTGCTGGCGTCGCTGGTGGCGCTGCAGACGTTCACGTCCGGGCCGAGCCTCGGCCTGGACGGCGCGCGCCTCGCCGGGGTCTGCGCGGCCGGGGTCGCGCTGGCGCTGCGCGCGCCGTTCCTGGTCGCGCTGCTCACCGCCGCGGCCGTCGCCGCCGGGCTGCGCCTGCTGTGAGCGCGCCCGCTCTCAGGACTCCTCGGCGACGGTCTCCAGCGCGCGCGCCAGGTCGTCCGGGTACGGGCTCTCGAACTCCACCCAGCCGCCGTGCCCCGGGTGCTCGAACCCGAGCCGGACCGCGTGCAGCCACTGCCGCCGCAGCCCGAGCCGCTCCGCGAGCGTCGGGTCCGCGCCGTAGGCGAGGTCCCCCGCGATGGGGTGCCGGATCGCCGACATGTGGACGCGGATCTGGTGCGTCCGGCCCGTCTCCAGGTCGACGTCCAGCAGCGTCGCGGACCGGAACGCCTCCACGGTGTCGTAGTGCGTGACCGACGGACGCCCGCCCGCCACCACCGCGAACCGCCCGTCCCCCGCCGGATGCCGGTCGATCGGCGCGTCCACCGTGCCCCGGAACGGGTCCGGATGCCCCTGGACGAGCGCCTGGTAGCGCTTCTTCACGGTGCGTTCCTTGAACGCCCGCTTCAGCCGCGAGTACGCCACCTCGCTCTTGGCCACCACCATCGCGCCCGTGGTGTTCGCGTCGAGCCGGTGGACGATGCCCTGCCGCTCGGCCGCGCCGCTGGTCGCGACGGTGCGGCCGGTGCCGATCAGGCCGCCGAGGACGGTCGGCCCCGTCCACCCCGTGGTGGGGTGCGCGGCGACGCCGATCGGCTTGTCCACCACGACGATGTCGTCGTCCTCGTACAGGACGCCGAGGCCCGCGACGGGCTCGGCGACCGGCGCGGGCGGCGCGGGCGGCGGCGGCAGCACGACCTCCAGCCACGCCCCGGCGTGCAGCCGGTCGGACTTGGCGACCTCGCGGCCGTCCAGCAGCACGTCGCCCGCCGCGATGATGTCGGCGGCGCGGCCGCGCGACAGCCCGAACAGCCGCGACAGCGCCGCGTCGGCGCGCTCGCCCTCCAGCCCGTCCGGGACGGGCATGCTCCGCACGTCGCTCACCGGCCGTGCTCCCCGGGGGCGGGCTCGGGCGCGCGGTCTCCGTCGTCGTCGCCGTCCCTGCCGTCGTCGTCCTCGTCGTCGGACACCCGCGTCCCGTCGACCTGGAGGCCGCGCGCCGCGAGCAGCACCGCGAGGACGCCCCCGCAGGTGATCGCGGAGTCCGCGAGGTTGAAGACGGGCCAGTCCGGCAGCTCGATCCAGTCGACCACGTGGCCCTGGAACGGGGCGGGCGCGCGCAGCACCCGGTCGACCAGGTTGCCGAGCGCGCCGCCGAGCAGCAGCCCGAGGCACACCGCCCACGGGACGCTGCGCAGGTTGCGGGCCGTGCGCGCGATGGCGACGACGACGCCGCACGCGATCACGGTGAAGATGATCGTGTACCCGGTGCCGATCGAGAACGCGGCGCCGCTGTTGCGCGTCTCGCGCAGCGTCAGCAGCCCGCCGAGCAGCCGCACGGGGGCGCGGTCCTGCAGCAGGGCCACGACCGCGATCTTGGAGACGATGTCCAGGGCCAGCGCGGCGCACCCGACCGCGACCAGCACGCCGACACGGCGCGGCCGGGGGGACTCCCCGGCCTCGCCCTTCTGGGGGTCTGTTGAGTCGCTCAGCGACGTTCCTCGCGTTGTTTGCATGTCACACACAGGGTGGCACGGGGGAACGCCTGCATGCGCGCCTTCCCGATCGGGAGGGAGCACGACTCGCAGACGCCGTACGTGCCGCCGTCCATCCGCTGGACGGCCCGCTCGTTCTGGGCGAGCAGGTCACGCGCATTGTAGGACAGGGCCAGCTCGTGCTCGCGCTCGTAGGTCTTGGCGCCCGCGTCGGCCTGGTCGTCCCCGGCCCCGTCCGCGGAGTCGCCGTCGGCGATCTGCGACTCGGCCATGACGATCTGCGCCTGCAGCGCGTCGATCTCCTCCTGCAGCGCGGCGCGGACGTCGGCCAGCTCGCCCTCGGTCCAGCGGCCCTCGCCCGCGCGGACGGGCAGCGCCCCGGCGGCGGCCGTCCCCGGCCGGGCCGTGGTGACGGTCGCCGTCGCGGACCCGTCGCCGCCCGCGGCGGCCTTGCCCTCGGCGGGCGCCGCGCCCTTGGTGGCGGTCCGGCCGGCCGCCTTGGCGGCCTTGGTCCCGGTCTTCCCGGCGGCCTTGGCCCGGCTCGGGCCGGACCGCTTGGCGGGGCTCTTGGCGGGCGCCTTCGCCGGGGCCTTGGCGGGCTTGGCGGCGGGCTTGGCGGCGGACCGGGACGCCGCGGGCTTCGCCCGGCCGGACGTCGCGGCCTGACTCGCGGTGCTGTTCTCGACGGGCAGTGCGGGCTGCATGGGTCTACCTCTCACCGGACGGGCAACGACCTGGCTGGATCACACGCCGCATATGCCCGTCCCGTCGGCAAAGGAAAACCCGGCGTTCCGGCGAGAGAGCGCCGCCCGGGACCGCCCCCGCCGCCGGGAAGGAAGTCCGGTCCGCGTGCGTTAGAGTTGGCGCACGCAGTCTCGCGGCAGGCCCTGACGGGGACACCTGCCGCCGTGAGCGGCCATGAGCGATCCGGGGCGGGTGCGAGCCCGGAGGCGAGCGCGGCGGTCTGATCACCCCCGAGCCGCCGGAAGAAACGGCGCGGTCTCCCCGCGCCGCGGTAGAACCGGCGGCCGCGACTGGAACGAAGCGGTCCGCGTCCCATCGGCGCGGGCAAGGAGGGTGGTACCGCGGGGCCCCGGCCTCGTCCCTCCGGTCCACGTGTTTACCGCAGGCCGCGTCGATCCGGAGGTCCGTTCCCGTGAGCCGTCAGTTCCGGCCCCTGCCCACGCAGGTCGATCTTCCCGCGCTGGAGCGGGACACGCTGCGCCGCTGGCAGGACGGCAAGATCTTCGAGCGCTCGCTGGAGCGCACCGCGGGCGGCCCCCGCTGGGTCTTCTACGAGGGCCCGCCGACCGCGAACGGGATGCCGGGCGTCCACCACGTCGAGGCGCGCGTCTTCAAGGACATCTTCCCCCGGTTCAGGACCATGCAGGGCTACCACGTGCCCCGCAAGGCGGGCTGGGACTGCCACGGCCTGCCCGTCGAGGTCGCCGTGGAGAAGGAGCTGGGCCTCACCGGCAAGAAGGACATCGAGGAGTACGGCGTCGCCGCGTTCAACGACCGCTGCCGCGAGTCGGTGCAGCGGCACGTGGACGCGTTCGAGGAGATGACCGAGCGGATGGGCTACTGGGTCGACATGTCCCAGGCCTACCGCACGATGGACCCGGCGTACGTCGAGGCCGTCTGGTGGTCGCTGAAGGTCGTCTTCGACAAGGGGCTGCTGTTCCGCGACTTCCGCATCACGCCGTACTGCCCGCGCTGCGGCACCGGCCTGTCCGACCACGAGCTGGGCCAGCCGGGCGGCTACGAGACGGTGTCGAGCCCGTCGGTGTACGTGCGGATGCCCGTCACCGGCGGCCCCCTCGCCGAGCTGAACGCCTCGCTGCTGATCTGGACGACGACGCCGTGGACGCTGGTGTCCAACACCGCCGTCGCCGTCCACCCGGGCGTCGCCTACGTCGCGGCGCGGCCCGCCGGGTCCGACGAGGTCCTGGTCGTCGCCGAGCCGCTGCTGGAGCAGGTCCTCGGCGCGGACGCCGAGCGGATCGCGGAGTTCACCGGCCGCGAGCTGGAGCGCACGCCCTACCGGCGGCCGTTCGACCTGGTCGAGATCCCCGACGCGCACTACGTCGTGCTGGGCGACTACGTCACCGTGGAGGACGGCACCGGGCTCGTCCACCAGGCCCCCGCGTTCGGCGCGGACGACATGGCGGTCTGCAAGGCGTACGGGCTGCCGGTCGTCAACCCGGTCGGGCCGGACGGCCGGTTCACCGCCGACGTCCCGCTCGTCGGCGGCGTGTTCTTCAAGGACGCCGACGACGCCCTGACCGAGGACCTGCGCGGCCGCGGCCTGCTGTTCCGCGGCGGCCACTTCGAGCACAGCTACCCGCACTGCTGGCGCTGCCACACCCCGCTGCTGTACTACGCGCTCCCCGCCTGGTACATCCGCACCACGGCCGTCAAGGACCGGCTGCTGGAGGAGAACGCCCGCACGAACTGGTTCCCCGAGACGGTCAAGGAGGGCCGGTACGGGGAGTGGCTGCGCAACAACGTCGACTGGTCGCTGTCGCGCAGCCGCTACTGGGGCACGCCGCTGCCGCTGTGGGTGTGCGGCGCGGACGAGTCCCACGTGACGTGCGTCGGCTCCCTCGCGGAGCTGGGCGAGCTGGCCGGGCGCGACCTGGCGGCGCTGGAGCCGCACCGCCCCTACGTGGACGACGTCGTGTTCCCCTGCCCGGACTGCGGCGCGGAGGCCCGCCGCGTGCCCGACGTCATCGACGCCTGGTACGACTCGGGGTCCATGCCGTTCGCGCAGTGGGGCGCGCCGCACCGCAACCGGGACGTGTTCGAGGCGTCCTACCCCGCGCAGTACATCTGCGAGGCGCAGGACCAGACGCGCGGCTGGTTCTACTCGCTGATGGCCGTCGGCACGCTGGTGTTCGACCGGTCGTCGTACGAGAACGTCGTCTGCCTCGGGCTGATCCTCGCCGAGGACGGCCGCAAGATGAGCAAGCACCTCGGCAACGTGCTGCGCCCGATCCCGCTGATGGACGAGCACGGCGCGGACGCCCTGCGCTGGTTCATGCTGGCCAGCGGCCTGCCGTGGGCGTCGCGACGGGTCGGGCACGGGGTGCTGGAGGAGATCGTCCGCAAGGTGCTCCTGACGTACTGGAACACCGCGTCGTTCTTCGTCCTGTACGCCAACGCCGCCGGGTCCGGCGCGGGCGGCGCGTGGACCCCCGACCGGCTCGGCGAGGCCCCCGCGCCCGCCGACCGGCCGCTGCTGGACCGCTGGGCGCTGGCCGAGCTGCACCGCACGACCCGCGAGGTCACCGAGGCGCTGGAGCGGTTCGACACCGCCCGCGCGGGCCGCCGCCTGTCCGAGTTCGTGGACGACCTGTCCAACTGGTACGTCCGCCGGTCCCGCCGCCGGTTCTGGGCGGGCCCGGCGACGCCCGAGGGCTCGGCCGCGTTCGCGACCCTCTACGAGTGCCTGGAGACGCTGACGCGGCTCATGGCGCCGATGGTCCCGTTCGTCACCGACCACGTGTGGGACGTGCTCCGCGCCGACGACGCGCCCGAGTCCGTCCACCTGGCGAGCTGGCCCGAGGTCGACGAGGCGCTGCTCGACGCCGACCTCACGGCCCGGATGGCGCTCGCGCGGCGGCTGGTCGAGCTGGGCCGCGCGGCCCGCGCCGCCAGCGGCGTCCGCACCCGGCAGCCGCTCGGCCGCGCGCTCGTCGGCGCGGCGGGCTGGGCGGACCTGCCCGCCGAGCTGCGCGCGCAGATCGCGGACGAGCTGAACGTCGAGGCGTTCGAGGAGCTGTCGGCGGTCGGCGGGGACCTGGTCGAGTACGAGGTCAAGCCGAACTTCCGGGAGCTGGGCCGCCGGTTCGCCAAGGACACGCCGCTGGTCGCCAAGGCCGTGCAGGCGGCGGACGCGGCCGCGCTCGTCGCCGCGCTGCGCGCCGACGGGGCCGCGAGCGTGGACGCGCCCGGCGTCGGCGCGGTGTCCCTCGCGCCCGGCGAGGTGATCGTCACCGAGCGGCCGCGCAGCGGCTGGGCGGTGGAGAGCGCGGCGGGCGAGACGGTCGCGCTGGACCTGACGGTCACGCCGGAGCTGCGGCGGGCCGGGCTCGTCCGCGAGGTCGTCCGGCTCGTCCAGGACGCCCGCAAGGCCGAGGGCCTGGAGATCACCGACCGGATCGAGCTGTGGTGGCGGGCCGCCGGGGACGACCTGGCCGAGGCGCTGCGCGCGCACGGCGGCGAGGTCGCGGCCGAGGTGCTCGCCGCGTCGATCAGCGAGGGCCGGCCGGACGCCGAGCTGACGCAGCGCCGCGACGACGAGCTGGGCCTCGGCTTCTGGCTCCGCCGCGCCGACTGACACCACCGCGCGCGGCCGCGCGGAGCGCCACCGTTCGGATCGGACGCGTGGAGCGCCACCGCCCGGACCGGACGCGCAGAGCGCCGTCGGCCGAACCTGGCGCGCGGAGCGTCACCGGCCGGACCGGACGCGCGCGGCCGATCCGGGCGGCGAAAGCCGCGCGCCGCGCTGGGCGCGTGGCCGAGCCGGGCGGCCGGATCGGGGGGCTTTTCCCCGATCCGGCCGCCCGGTTCGGCGTTGGGTCTTCAACGCGACACATCGCGTTTGCGATAATCGCGGGGTGAACCTTCCAGAGCACCCCGAACCGGACCCGTCCGGCGAGGAGCGGCCCGTGCCCGCCCCGTCCGGTCCCGCCCCGCTGCGCGCCTCGGACGCCGACCGCGACCGCGTCGCCGACCGGCTCCGCGAGGCCCTGGCCGAGGGCCGGATCACCCCGGAGGAGCACGCCGAGCGGATCGACGCCGTGTACCGGGCGCGGACGTACGCGGACCTCGAACCGGTCCTGCACGACCTGCCCGGCGGCCCCGAGCTGGACCCGCGGGTGTCGCTGCGCAAGGACCCCGCCCCCGCCGCCGCTCCCCCGGCCGCGCCCGACCCGGCCGAGCCGCCGCCGGTCGCGCAGAGCCCGACGATGGTCGCGATCTTCGGCGGGACCGAGCGCAAGGGCCGCTGGCTCGTCGGGACGCACACGTCCGTCACCTGCGTCTTCGGCGGCGCGGAGCTGGACTTCCGCCGCGCGGTCCTCACCGCGCACGAGGTCACCGTCCAGGTCGTCGCCGTCTTCGGCGGCGTGGAGCTCACCGTGCCGCCGGGCGTGCGGGTGGTCAGCTCCGTCGCGGCCGTCTTCGGCGGCGTCGACTCGGTGGACGACGAGGGCTGCGCCCCGGACGCCCCGGTGATCCGGCTGACGGGCATGGCGCTGTTCGGCGGCGTCTCGGTCAAGCGCCGCGAACTCGGCGCGTCCCGCGCCGAGCGCCGCCGCGAACGCCGTGAGGAGCACCGCCGCCGCGCCGAGGAACGCGCCGAACGCCACCGCGAGCGCATCGACGACCGCCGCGCCCGCCACCTGGAGGAACGCTCGGAACGCCGAGCCGAACGCACCACCCGCCGCGACCACCACCGCCGCGACCACGGCACTCCCTGACCCCCGCCCCGACCCACGCGGCACCCAGCCCGCGCGGTGCCCGGCAACCGTGGCACCCGGCCCGCGCGGCCCAGGTCTGCGCGGCCCTGGCCTGCGTGGCACCCGCCGGCGCGGTGCGCAGCTCGACGGCCGGCCCGGCGCGGGCATCCGGACGCGGGTGCGGCACCCACCCATGCGTTGCCCGGCGTGGCCCCAGGCAAGGCCCACTCCGCGCAGCGCGTGTCCCGTCCACGTGGGGCCCGCCGGGATGTGCCGTGCCAGTCCGCAGGGTGCCGGGCAGGGAAACCGGCACTAGCGCAGTGCCCGGCCGCGTGGGCCGGGCAGGGTAACGGCACAAGCGCGGTACTCATCCGCGCGATGTCCGGTTCGCGCGATGTCCCGTCCGCGCGGCGTCCCGTCCGCGCGGCGTCCCGTCCGCGCGGCGTCCCGTCCGCGCGGCG
>NZ_KB907210.1:320103-642211 GCF_000381885.1 Actinomadura atramentaria DSM 43919
GTCCCGTCCGCGCGGCGTCCCGTCCGCGCGGCGTCCCGTCCGCGCGGCGTCCCGTCCGCGCGGCGGCTGGTGTGAGCGGGGCGCGGGCGCGGGGGAAGGCGAAAGGCCGCGTCCCTGGGGGCGCGGCCTTGGGTGGGGTGGTCAGTCTCGGGCGTGTTCGCGGTCGGGCTGGCACACCAGGCAGGGGGTGCAGCCGCGGGCCTTGGCCTCGGCGCGGGGCAGGGACTCCAGGTCGTCCGCCTCGTCGCCGATGTCCTCGATGAGCGCGCAGTCGACGCGGTGGTAGCGCTTGGTGCCGCTCAGGATGCGGACCTGCTCGTCGTCCGCCGTCCCACCGGACGAGGCCGTCCCGGCGGAACCCGTGCCGGACGAGCCGGAGCCGTACGAGTCCGTGCCATACGAGTCTGTGCCGAAGGAGTCCGTGCTGTACGAGCCCGTCGTGGGCAGCGCGGCGAGGGGGTCGGTGAGGGGGTCGGCGGCCGCCGGCTCGTGGCCGAGGACGGGCGTGTCCTGCGGCGTCTCGGCGGGCTCGGACGCGCGCGGCCGCGGCGCGGCGGGCGGCTCGGCGGGCGTGTCCGTCAGCGTCGGCCGGACCGGCGGCTCCTCGGCCGCGTACGGCTCGGCGTCGGCGGGCTCGGACGGCAGCGAACCGCCGGGCGCGGGCCACGCCGAGGGCAGCGGACCGGGCGCGGGCGCCTCAAGCGGCGCCTCGGCCGCGGGCCCGCCCAGCGGGTCGGCGAGCGGGTCGACCCGCGGCTCGTCGGTGTGCGCCGGGGCCTTGCTCAGCGACGTCGCCGCGGACCATCCGGTGTCGGACGACGGCGCGGCGGGCTCGTCCGCCGGGGCGGCGGCCGGCTCCTCGTACGCCGGGGCGACCGGCGCGGGCGCGGGCTCGCTGCGCGACGGCAGCGGCGCGGTCAGCCCCGGGTCCACCGGGGCGGGCGACGGAGCGTTCCCGCCCGCGTCGCCGACCGGGCCGTCACCCGTGCCAGGGCTCGTGCCGAGACCCCCGCCGGAACCCGAATCGGCCACCGCGTCGCGCTCGGCGGCCGGGGCGGCGGGCACCGACACCGCCGCTCGGGCGGCCAGCGCCGTGTCGGGCATGCAGGCGGTGCAGGGGCTGAACCCCTCTTCCCTCGCCTCGGCGTACGTCAGCTCGTCGGCCTCGCGCCCGGCGAGCTGGCGGCACGTGTCGAGGTGGTAGCGCCGGCGTCCGCGGACGACGTGGACGACGGCGTCCGAGGGGACCTCGAGCGGCTGCGCCGGGAGGGGCAGGCCCTCGTCGTCCCCGTCGCCGGCCGTGTCGTCGGCCTTGGCGGGAGCGCGCCGTCCCGCCTTGGCGTCCTTCTTCTTCGCCTGGCGCTTGCGGGCCGCGGCGGTCGCCGCGCCCGAGCCGAACAGCTCGCCGCGCCGCAGGACCACCCCGATGATCAGACACAGCAGCGAGACGATGCTGACGCCGATCGACACGTAGATGACGTTCAGCGCGTCCTGGCCGAAGACCTGGGCGCTGGTGCCCTCGCCGGCCACGATGCCCGCGACGAGCAGGGCTATCGCCACCACCACGAGGACGCCACTCAGGATGATCACTGGTAACTCCGCTCTACAGGCGCGACCCCGAGCCGTCGTCCCGGCTCAGGGCAGGTCCACCGACGTTCCGACACGCCGCCGGGATGGCCCGTGGCCATCCGCGGCGCGGCGATCGGGAAGACACTACCGCCTGTCGGGACTCGCTCAGCGCCGCTCGTGCGGCGGGTTGTCGCCGCCGGAGTGGAACGCGCCGGTCGCCGAGTGCTGGACCTGCTGCGCGTGCTGCGCGGGTTCGGCGGGCGGCGGAAAGGGGTTCGCGCCGGTCGGGTTCGTCCCGCCCTGTCCGGCGGGCGCGGCGGGACCGCGGTTCTCGGTGTGGCCGAGGGTGTTCTGCGGACCGGTCTGCGGGCCGCCGACGGTGCCGAGCCCCGCGCCGGGGACCGGGAAGCCGCCCGTCTCGGTGCCGCCGGCCTCGACGTCGCGCAGCAGGCCCTCCAGGTACACCTTCAGCCGGCTGCGGTACTCGCGCTCGAACGCGCGCAGGTTGTCGACCTCGCGGTCCAGCTCCTCGCGCTGCTGCACGAGGGAGCCCATGACCTGGCGGTGCCGCTCCTGGGCGTCGCGGTCCAGGGCCTCGGCGCGCGAGCGGGCCTCGCTGACGATCTGGTCGGCCTGGCGGCGGGCCTTGCCGAGGATCTCCTCGGCCTCGCGGCGCGCGCGGCCGAGCGTCTCGTCGGCCTCGCGGCGGGCGTCGGCGATGGCCTGGTCCGCGGTCTGCTGCGCCAGCGCGAGCACGCGGGCCGCGGTGTCCATGTTGTCCTCGCCGGACGGCGCGCCGCCCATGCCGAGGCCGCCCAGCGGGGCCGGCTCGGGCTCGGGCTGCGGGGCCGGGGCCTGCTGCGGCGCGGGCGCCTGCTGCTGGGGCTGCGGCTCGGGCCGGGGCGGCTCGGGGATCTTCTGGACGTCGGGCTTGGGCTCGACGATCGGGGCCGCCATCGCCGGCACCTTGCCGCGCAGGCACTCGGCCAGCTTGGCGCGCAGCTCCTCGTTCTCCTGGATGAGGCGGTCGAGCTCCGACTCGACCTCGTCGAGGAACGCGTCCACCTCCTCCTCGTCGTACCCCGGCCTCAACCTGGTGGTACTGAACTGCTTGTTCCGCACGTCGGCGGGTGTCAGCGGCATGTTGGTCTCCTTGGCGCGCTTGGAGTCTGTCCGTAAGGACGGTATCCGATCAGAGCCGTCGCACGAAGATGATCATGGGATCACCACTTGCACCAGCACGATCAGGACCCAGACCACAAGAATGAGCAAGGTGAAGCTGAGGTCCAGGGCCACGTTACCCAGCCGGACCGGCGGGATGAAACGCCTCAACAGCTTCAGCGGCGGATCGGTGACGGTGTACGTCGTCTCCGCGATCACGAGCACGACGCCGCGGGGGCGCCACGAGCGGGCGAACGACTGCAGGACTTCCAGGATCAACCTCCCGATGAGGAACAGGAGGAAGAGATAGAGGAGACCGACCAGCACCTGCTCAACGATGTGCACGAACTACCTTCACGTCTGGGGTCGTCAGCTTTGGTTGAAGAACCCGCGTTCCGCCATCCGGGCCTTGTCCTCCGCCGTCACCTCGACGTTCGCCGGCGAGAGGAGGAACACCTTGTTGGTAACACGCTCGATGCTCCCGTGCAGCCCGAACACCAGACCGGCCGCGAAGTCGACGAGCCGCTTGGCGTCGCTGTCGACCATCTCGGTGAGGTTCATGATCACCGGCGTGCCCTCGCGGAAGTGCTCGCCGATGGTCCTGGCCTCGTTGTAGGTCCTCGGGTGCAGCGTAGTGATGCGCGCCAGGTCCGTGGTACCGGACTCGTACAGCGCGACCGGCCTGCGCTCGGCCGCCGGGGCGTGGTCCCGATCGCGGTCCGCCGCGTCGTCGGCTCGGGTAAGCTGACCGCCGGGCTCCTCGCCCGCGCGCCGCCCCTGGCCCGGCTCGGCCTCGTCGTCGTAGACGTCGTAATCGTCGTAGTCGCCGTAGCGGTCGTCCTCCACAAGGCCGAGGTAGACCGCCATCTTGCGCATCGCGCTGGCCATACGCCCCTCCGTCCTTCTGTGGCCCGGGCCTCCGGCGCACCGGACGCCGCTAGCGGACTGGTGTCGTCGCGGCGCCCGCCGTTTCGGCAGGTGCCACTGGGTGGGACATTACCTGACGATTGCCCGTCGGCCTCCGAGCAACGCCGTACCGATCCGCAGGTGTGTCGCGCCACACGCGACAGCGTCCTCCAGATCGCCGCTCATCCCGGCCGAGACGATCGCCGCCCCGGGATGATCTTCCCTCACCTCGGCCGCCAAACCCGTGAGGCGCGCGAAGGCGGCGCGCGCGTCGCCGCCGAGCGGCGCGACGGCCATGACCCCGGCGAGCTCCAGCGCGTCGGCGGCGGCCACCGCGTCCGCGACGGCGGGGACGTCCGCGGGCGCGGCCCCGCCCCGGCCCGCGCCGTCGTCCAGCGCGACCTGCACCAGGCAGCGCAGCGTCCGGCCGTGCCGCAGCGCGGCCGCGGACAGCGCCCCGACGAGCCGGACGCGGTCCACGGACTGCACGACGTCGGCGTACTCGGCCACCGACCGCGCCTTGTTCGTCTGGAGCTGCCCGACGAAGTGCCGGGTGAGCGGCAGGTCGGCGGTGGCCTCGGCCTTCGGGCGCGCCTCCTGGTCGCGGTTCTCCGCGACGTCGGTCACGCCGAGCCCGGCCAGCAGCCGCACGTCGTCGGCCGGGAACGTCTTGGTGACGGCGATCAGCGTGATCTCCGCCGGGTCGCGGCCCGCCGCCGCGCACGCCGCCGCGATGCGGGACCGGACGTCGGCGAGGTTGGCCGCCAGTTCGGCGGTGCGCTCCTCCGGCGTCATCCGGCGTCCTCCGCGAGCCACACGAACCCGGCGAACCGCCCGGTCGTGCCGTCGCGGCGGTAGGAGAAGAGGTCGTCGCTCTCCAGCGTGCAGCGCGGGTCGACGCTGACGTCGGTGACGCCCGCGCGGGCGAGCTGCGCGGCGATCCCGGCGCGGATGTCGAGCGCGGGCGTGCCCCGGCGCGTCTCGGCGCGGGCCTCGGGGACGACCGCGGCGACCTCGTCGCGCAGCGCGGCGGGCACCTCGTAGCAGCCGCCGCACGCGGCCGGTCCCACGGCCGCGCGGACGCGGGCCGGGTCGGCGCCCAGCCCGGCCATCCGGTCGAGCAGGGCGGGCACGACCCCGGCGGCGGTGCCGGGCCGCCCGGAGTGGGCCGCGCCGACGACCCCGGCTACGGGGTCGGCGAGCAGGACGGGCGCGCAGTCCGCGACGAGCACCGCGAGCGCGAGCCCGGGGACGGCGGTGGCGACCGCGTCGACCTCCAGGCCCTCGCCGGGCGCGTCCACGACGGCGACGTCCGCGCCGTGGACCTGCCGCATCCAGACGGTGCGCGCCGGGTCGATGTCCAGCGCGGCGGCGGCGCGCCGCCGGTTGGCGGCGACCGCCGCGGGCGCGTCGCCCACCGCGCCGCCGAGGTTGAGCGAACCGTAGGGTCCGGCGCTGACACCGCCGGACCGGCCGGTGAACGCGGCGCCGATCCCGGCGCCGAGCCGCACCGGCGCGATCACTTCAGGAAGTCGGGGACGTCGAGGTCGTCGTCCTCGTCGAACACGACGGGACGGCGGCGCGACCCGCCGCCGGACGCGCCGGAGCCGGACGCGGACTCGCCGCCCTCGCCGGCCGGGACGCGCGCGGGCGCCCCCTCCCCCGCCGGGCGCGGCGCGGGCGGCCGGGGCCCGTCGCCGGACGGGCCGTTCTGCTGGTCGGCCGCGCCGGACTCCGCACCCGTGGACCCGGCGGACCCGGCGGCCTCGGGCCGGGGCGCGTCGCCCTCGGGCCGCGCGCCGGAGCCGCCCTGGTTCGCGGGCGGCCGGGCCCGGTCGCCGCCGGGCGGCGGCGAGGCGGGGATCGGCGCGGCGGCGGCCTGCGCGATCGTCGGCTGCGCCGGGGCGGCCGGCCGCTCGCCGGACGCCGGGCCCGCCGGGGCGGGCGCGGCGGGCTCGGGCCGCGCGATGCGGCTCGGGATCGGGTTGGCCTGCGGCGGCGCGGCGGGCGGCGGCGTCGGCCGGGGCGGCGGCGGAGGCATCCGGCGGGTCTCGGGCTCCCCGCCCGCCTTCCCGGGCACCAGCTCGTCGAACCCGGCGGCGATCACGGTGACGCGCACCTCGTCGCCGAGGGCGTCGTCGATGACCGCGCCGAAGATGATGTTCGCGTCGGGCGCGGCGGCGTTGGACACCAGTTGCGCCGCCTCGTTGATCTCGAACAGGCCGAGGTCGGAGCCGCCGGAGATCGACAGCAGGACGCCGTGCGCCCCGTCGATGCTGGCCTCCAGCAGCGGGCTGGAGATCGCCATCTCGGCGGCGGCGACGCTGCGGTCGTCGCCGCGCGCGGACCCGATGCCCATCAGCGCCGATCCGGCGCCGGACATGACCGACTTGACGTCGGCGAAGTCGAGGTTGATGAGGCCCGGCGTGGTGATGAGGTCGGTGATGCCCTGGACACCGGACAGGAGCACCTGGTCGGCGGCCTTGAAGGCGTCGAGCACGCTGACCTGCCGGTCGGAGATCGACAGCAGCCGGTCGTTCGGGATGACGATGAGGGTGTCGACCTCGTCGCGCAGGGTCTCGATGCCCGCCTCGGCCTGCATGGCGCGGCGCTTGCCCTCGAAGGAGAACGGGCGGGTGACCACGCCGATCGTCAGCGCGCCGAGGGACCGGGCGATGTTGGCGACGACGGGCGCGCCGCCGGTGCCGGTGCCGCCGCCCTCGCCCGCGGTGACGAAGACCATGTCGGCCCCCTTGAGGACCTCCTCGATCTCCTCGCGGTGGTCCTCGGCGGCCTTGCGGCCGACGTCGGGGTTCGCCCCGGCGCCGAGGCCGCGGGTCAGCTCGCGGCCCACGTCCAGTTTCACGTCGGCGTCACTCATCAGCAGCGCCTGGGCGTCCGTGTTGATAGCGATGAACTCGACGCCCTTGAGTCCCTCCTCGATCATCCGGTTGACGGCGTTGACGCCGCCGCCGCCGATCCCGACGACCTTGATGACCGCGAGGTAGTTCTGCGGTGCTGCCACGACGAGGGGCCTTTCCGCTCGCTCTGTCGACCGGCCGGGACCGGTCCGCTGGACCGGCTCCGCCGCGGTGTTCCTGACGTGTGTTCTCTCGGGGCGGGGACCGCGGGACCGGACGGCCTCCGCGAACCCTCACCCTCAACTTGAGGCTTACAGTTATGTCAACCTGACGACTGATACGGACAGTAGGGCTGGCTTCCACCAGGGTCAACTAACCTGCCGCCAACTGGACCGGCGTGTCGCACACAGCCCGAGTTGCCCGGTTGGAGCACCGCCGGAGCGGTACCCGGCCCCGGGTCCGGGAACCAGCGTGCCCGATCCGGCCGCCGGACGCGTCGCGACACACGGGCCGATCCGGCATGGGCCGTCACCGGGTCGTGATCACGTCCGGCGAACTGACGTCGATCGTCCGCCCGCTCTTCCCCGCCGGGGACCGCATGAGGGCCTCGGCCAGGCGCGCCTTCTCCGCCGTCCGCTCGGGCGAACCCCACACCAGCGTGAGTCCGCTGGTCAGCCGCAGGGTGACCGACTCGGGCGACACCGCCGAGACCTCCGCGAGCTTCCCGCGCAGGCCCGCCGGGAGTTCGGAGACGACGCGCAGCGCGGCGCGCGCCGTCGGGTCGGACGGGGACGGCGAGGCGACCGTGAGCAGCGGCACGTCCGGCCGGTCCGGCCCGTCCGTCACCGGGAACCCCGCCGCGTCGACCTGGTAGTACCGGCCCGACCGCTGGTAGGCCGCGACCGGGACCCGCTCGCGGACCACGATCCGCACCGTCGCCGGCCACCGCCGCTCGACGCGCGCGCCCGCCACCGCCGGAAGCTTCGCCACGCGCGCCCGCACGTCCCCGGCGTCGAGCCGCACCATCGGCAGGCCCAGCCGGACGCCCGCCGCCGCGACGACCCGGTCGCGCGGCAGCAGCCGCGTCCCCGACACCTCGACGTGCCGCACCACCAGCAGCCGCGACCCCAGCAGCGCCCAGCAGGACGCGCCGAGCACCCCGACGACCAGCAGCGCGACGAACAGGACCTTCCACCGGTCCGGCCCGCGCCGCGGCGGCGTTCCCCCGCCGCGCTGCGACCGCTCCGCTTCCCCGCGCCGCGCCGTGCCCGTCTCAGTCATGAGGCCAGCATGACGGCGGGACGCGGGAAATCGGTGAAGGCCGCGGCGCGTGTCAGGTCGCGGCCGAGACCGCGTCGAGGATCCGCGGCCCGAGGCGCGTCACGTCGCCCGCGCCCAGCGTGATGACCACGTCGCCCCGGCGGGCCAGTTTCGCCAGGGTCGCGGGGACCGCTTCCTGGTCGGGTTCGTACAGGACCTCGACGCCCGCCGGGACGGCGTCCGCGACGAGACGGCCCGTCACGCCGGGCTCGGGGTCCTCGCGCGCGCCGTACACGTCCAGGACGACGGCGACGTCCGCCGCGCCGAGCGCCGCGCCGAACTCCGCCGCGAAGAACCGGGTGCGGCTGTAGAGGTGCGGCTGGAACACCGCGAGAATCCGGCCGCCGCCGTCGCGCTGCCCGACGTAGTCGCGGGTGGCCTCCAGGTCGGCGGTCAGCTCGGTCGGGTGGTGGGCGTAGCTGTCGAAGACCTCGACGCCCGCGACCGAGCCCTTGCGCTCCAGCCGGCGCATCGCGCCGCCGAACGCGTGCAGGCCCTCGCGGACGGCCGCGACGTCCAGGCCGAGCGCCTGCGCGACCGCGACGCACGCCGTCGCGTTGTGCGCGTTGTGCCGTCCCGGGACGCCGAGCGCGAGCACGCCGACGCCCGCGACGGAGAACTCCGAGCCGAGGCCGCGCGGCGCGAACCCGGTGATGCGCAGGTCCGCGTCCGGGCTCTCGCCGTAGGTGCGGACGGTCAGGCCGCGCCCCCGCGCGTACGCCGCCAGCTCCGCGACGACCGGGTCGTCGGCGCCCGCGACGAGCGTGCCGCCGGGGACGATCCGGTCCACGAACCGGGCGAAGTTCTCCTTGACCTTCTCGAACCCGCCGTAGTTGTCGAGATGGTCGGCCTCGACGTTGGTGACGACGGCGATGTCGGGCGTGTACCGCAGGAACGACCCGTCGCTCTCGTCGGCCTCCGCGACGAACACCTCGCCGGTGCCCTCGTCCGCGCCGAGCCCGGTCGTGACGAGCTGGCCGCCGATGCAGTACGACGGGTCCGCGCCCGCCCGCTGCAGCGCGACCGTCAGCATCGACGTCGTCGTGGTCTTGCCGTGCGTGCCCGCGACGGCGACCGCGCGGCGGCCCGCCATCAGCGACGCCAGCGCCTCCGAGCGGTGCAGGACCCGCAACCCCCGGGCCCGCGCGGCGGCCAGCTCGGGGTTGGTCTCGCGGACGGCGGTGGACACCACGACGGTGTCGGCGTCCCCGAGATGGGCCGCGTCGTGCCCGACGTGGACCCGCGCGCCCAGCTCGGCGAGCTGGCCCAGCAGCTCGCCGTCGCGCGCGTCGCTGCCCGACACCGGGATGCCCCGGCGCAGCATGATGCGCGCGACGCCGGACATCCCGGCGCCGCCGATCGCGATGAAATGGACCCTGCCGAGGTCCCCGGCGGGGACGACCCCGCCGGGACTGATCGAACTCATCGGGTGGCCAACGTCCCCTCGTCCTCCCGCACGCGCGCCGGCGTGCGGGGCTACCGGCCGCCGCCCTGCTGCGCGGAGCGGACGACCTCGTACACCATCTGGGCGAGCGCCACGTCGGCGTCCCGCCGTCCCATCCGGCCCGCCGCCTCCGACATGGCCGCGACGCGGCCCGGGTCGGCCAGGACCGGCAGCAGGTTGCGCGCGATCCAGTCGGGCGTGAGCTCGGCGTTGTCGACGAGCATCCCGCCGCCCGCGGCGACGATCGGCTCGGCGTTCAGCCGCTGCTCGCCGTTGCCGATCGGCAGCGGCACGTACACCGCGGGCAGCGCGACGGCGGCCAGCTCGGCGCACGTCATCGCGCCGGCCCGGCACATCGCCATGTCGGCGGCGGCGTAGGCCAGGTCCATCCGGTCGCAGTACGGGATCGTCACGTACTGGGGGCCGCCCTGCGCGGGCTCGGGCTCCTCGGTGTTCTTCGGCCCGACGATGTGCAGGACCTGGACGCCCGCCTGCCGGAAGTAGGGGGCGGCGGCGACGGCGGCCTGGTTCAGCGACCGCGCGCCCTGCGACCCGCCGAAGATCAGCAGGGTCGGCAGGTCGGGCAGCAGGCCGAAGTAGGAGCGGGCCTTGTCGCCGAGCGCGAGCCGGTCCAGCGCGGCGATCTCGCGGCGCAGCGGGATGCCGACGTAGCGGGCGTTGGGGAGCGGCGAGTCGTGGTGGGACACCGCGACGTGCTCGGTGAAGCGCGACCCGAGCTTGTTGGCCAGGCCCGGCTTGGGGTTGGCCTCGTGGACGATGATCGGCACCTTGCGCTTGCGGGCGGCGAGGTAGCCGGGCGTGGCGACGTAGCCGCCGAAGCCGACGAGCACGTCGGCGTGCGCCTGGTCGAGGATGTTCGCGGCGGCGTTGATCGCGCCGCGCAGCCGCCCGGGGACGGTCAGGAGCTGCGGCGTCAGCGTGCGCGGCAGCGGCACCGGCGGGATCAGCGCCAGCTCGTAGCCCCGCTGCGGCACCAGCCGGGTCTCCAGGCCGCGTTCGGTGCCGAGGCAGATGATCCCGGTGTTGGGGTCGTCGCGGCGCAGCGCGTCGGCGAGGGCCAGTGCGGGCTCGATGTGTCCGGCGGTGCCGCCGCCGGCGAGGACAACCCTCATGCTCGTTGACAACTCCTCAGCTCTTCCCGCGCCGCCACGCGTTCAGCGGTGCGCTTGGTCCGTCGGGGGAATTCAGCGCCGTGCCAGGCCCAGCCAGCTTAGAGCCCGTGTCACCGGTCCGGGGCCGCGCGCGGCCAGCGCCTGCCGCGCGCCGGGTTCGCGTTTCGCGAACGCCAGCAGCATGCCCAGCGCCATCAGCGTCGGGATCAGCGCGGACCCGCCGTAGGAGACGAGCGGCAGCGGGATGCCCGTGATGGGGAACACGCCGATGACCGCGCCGATGTTGACGATCGCCTGGACGAGCAGCCAAGCGGTCGCGCCCGCGGCGGCGAGCCGGGTGAACGGGTCCTTGACGCGCCGCGCGATGCGCAGCCCGGCGTAGGCGAGCAGGCCGAACATGCTGAGGACGACGAGCGTCCCGATGAGCCCGAACTGCTCCCCGACGATCGCGAAGATGTAGTCGGTCTCGGGGTGCGGCAGGAATCCCCACTGCGCGCGGCCCTCGCCGAGCCCGGTGCCGAACCAGCCGCCGGACGCGAGGGCGTACAGGCCCTGGATTCCCTGGTAGTAGGTGCCGTACTTGTTGCCCTCGGGGTCGAGGAACCCGGTGATGCGCCCCAACCGGTACGGCTCGACGACGGCGAGGATGGACACGACCATCGCCACGAGCCCGAAGACGCCGACGAACAGCCGCCCCGGCACGCCCACGACCCACAGCAGCGCCAGGAAGATCGTCAGCAGCACGAGCGTGGTGCCGAGGTCGTTGCCGAGCATGACGAGCAGCACGAGCAGGCCCGCGCCGGGCAGCAGCGGCACCAGCAGCGGCCGCCACTCGCTGAGCTGCCCGAGCTTCTCGCGGCGGGCCAGCAGGTCCGCGCCCCACAGGACGAGCGCGAGCTTGGCGGGCTCGGACGGCTGGATCTGCACCGGCCCGAAGCTGATCCAGCGGGTCGCGCCGTTGGCCTCCTGGCTGAGGCCGGGGATCAGGACGAGCATCAGCGCGACGACCGACAGCAGCAGCAGCGGGTACGCCAGCGTCCGGAACGTCCGGACGGGCAGCCGCGACGCCGCCCACATGCCGAGGACGCCGAGCGCCATCCACATGGCCTGCTTCTGCACGAGCGTGTAGGCCGAGCCGGTGACCTGGAGCTGCTTGACGTTCGACGCGGCCAGGACCATCGTCAGCCCGAGCGCGAGCAGCATGAACGTGCAGCCCAGCACGAGGTAGTAGGAGGTCAGCGGGCGGTCCAGCAGCCCGACCGCCGCGACGGCCTGCTCGCGCAGCCCGGGGCGGCGGGACCGGCCGTCCTCCGCGGGTACGGCGCTCATGGGGCGACCTACCGCGATCCGGCCAGCCGCCGCACCGCCGCCGCGAACGCGTCGCCGCGCGCGCCGTAGTTCGGGAACATGTCGAACGACGCGCCGGCGGGGGCGAGGAGCACCGTGTCACCGGGCCGGGCCAACTCTGCTGCAGCGATCACCACGCGGTCCATCGCCCCAGTGTCGGTGTCGGGGACCTCCACGACCGGGACATCCGGCGCGTGTCGCGCGAGTGCCGCGGCGATCCGGTCGCGTTCCGCGCCGAGCAGGACGGCCGCGCGGAGCCGCCCGGCGGCGGCCGCGACGAGCTCGTCCACGTCGGCGCCCTTGAGCAGGCCGCCGGCGATCCACACCGCCGAGTCGCACGCGGCCAGCGAGGACGCGGCGGCGTGCGGGTTGGTGGCCTTGGAGTCGTCGACGTACACGACGCCGTCGAGGGTCGCGACGTGCGCGATGCGGTGCGGGTCGGGGACGAACGCGCGCAGCCCGTGCCGGACCGCGTCGGCGGGGACGCCGAACGCGCGGGCCAGCGCCGCCGCCGCGAGCGCGTTGGCGATGTTGTGCGGCGCGAACGGGCGGACGTCGCCGAGTTCCGCCAGTTCCTCGGCGGCGGCGACCGGGTCCGCGACGAACGCGCGGTCGACCAGCAGGTCCTCCACGACGCCGAGCTGGCCGGGGGCCGGGACGCCGAGCGTGAACGCCCGCGCGTCCGGCCCGCCGAGCGCGGCCGAGCCGGGGTCGTCGGCGTTGACGACGGCAACCGTGCCCGGGGCGAAGATCTTCGCCTTGGCGGCCGCGTACTCGGCGAGCGAGCCGTGCCAGTCCAGGTGGTCGGGCGCGACGTTGAGGACCGCCGCGGCCAGCGGCGCGACCGTGCTCGACCAGTGGAGCTGGTAGCTGGACAGCTCGACGGCGAGGACGTCGTGCTTCTCCAGCACCGCCTCGACGATCGGGGTGCCGACGTTGCCGACGGCGACCGCGTCGTGCCCGGCGGCGGTGAGGATCGCCGCGAGCATCCGCACGGCGGTGGTCTTGCCGTTGGTGCCCGTCAGGGCGAGCCAGGGCGCGGCGTCCGGGCCGCGCAGCCGCCAGGCCAGCTCGACCTCGCCGTACACCGGCACGCCCGCCGCGCGGGCGGCGGCGAACAGCGGCGCGTCCGGCCGCCAACCCGGCGAGGTGACGACGAGGCCGGTGCCGTCCGGCAGCGTGTCGCCGTCGCCGAGGCGGACGGCGACGCCGTGCGCGGCGAGCCCGGCGGCGTCCGCGCGGCGCGCCTCGTCGTCGCGGGCGTCCACGATCGTCACGTGCGCGCCGCGTTCGGCGAGGACGCGCGCGGCGGCGCGGCCCGACACCCCGAGCCCGGCGACGCACACGCGCGCGCCGGACCAGTCCCCCGACTCCCCTGCCGTCACTTCTTGGGCATCCATTCCAGGTAGAACAGGCCGAGCCCGATCGCGGTGAACAACGCCGACATCAGCCAGAATCGCACGACGATCGTGGTCTCGGCCCACCCGGACAGCTCGAAGTGGTGCTGCAGCGGGGCCATCTTGAACACCCGTTTGCGCGTCAGCTTGAACCCGCCGACCTGGATGATCACCGAGAGGGTGATCATCACGATCAGGCCGCACAGGATCGCGAGCAGGAACTGCGTCCGGGTGAGGATGGCCAGGCCGACGAGCACGCCGCCGAGGGCCAGCGAGCCGGTGTCGCCCATGAAGATCCGGGCGGGCGGGGCGTTCCACCACAGGAAGCCGAGCACGGCCCCGAGCATCGTCGCCGCGACGACCGCGAGGTCGAGGGGGTCGCGGACGCTGTAGCAGTTCGGCGCGAAGCCCGCGTCGAAGCAGGAGTTGCGGAGCTGCCAGTTGCCGATGATCACGTAGGCGGCCAGGACCATCGCGGCGGGGCCCGCCGCGAGGCCGTCGAGGCCGTCGGTGAGGTTCACGCCGTTGGACATCGCCGCGATGAGCAGCAGCGCCCACAGCACGAACAGGTACGGGCCGATCGAGGGGCCGAAGTCGCGCAGGAAGGACAGGCGCGGGGAGGCGGGGGTCACCTGGTAGCCGTTGGGGAAGTTCAGCGAGCCGACCGCGAACACGACGCCGACCAGGATGATCCCGATCATCTTCGCGCCGCTGCGCAGGCCGAGGCTGCGCTGCTTGAAGACCTTGATGTAGTCGTCGACGAACCCGACGAAGCCGAGGCCCGTCATCAGGAACAGCACCAGCAGCCCCGACACGGTCGGGACGGTCGCGGTGAACAGGTGCGCCGCCGCGTAGCCGATCAGCGACCCGACGATGAACACCGCGCCGCCCATCGTGGGGGTGCCGCGCTTGCTGAGGTGGGCCTCGGGGCCCTCCTCGCGGATCATCTGGCCGTAGCCCAGCCGCCGGACGATCCTGATCCACACCGGGGTGCCGAGCATGCTGAACAGCAGCGCGATGCCCGCTCCGATGAGAATGTTGGTCATCGGTGCCCGCCTCCCGGGGCGCCCGCGCCCGAGCCCGCTCCGTCCGGCCCGGCGGCCAGCAGCGCCGCCGCGACCCGTTCGAGCCCGGCGACGCGAGAGCCCTTCACCAGTACGACGTCCCGCGGCCTGAGCCGCTCACCGAGCGCGGTCACCGCCGCGCCGACGTCATCCACCTGTACGCACTCTCCCGTCCATGACGCCACCTGCCCGGCCCCTTCGGCCATCGCCGCGGCGGCCTCGCCGACCGTGATCAGGCCGTCGAATCCGTTGCGCGCGACATGCTGCCCGATCTTGGCATGTTCCGCCACAGAAGAGGCGCCGAGTTCGGCCATCTCCCCCAGAACGGCGAACGCGCGGCGGCCGCGCGCCATGTGCCGGACGACGTCCACCGCCGACCGCGTCGAGTCGGGGTTGGCGTTGTAGGCGTCGTTGACGACCGTCACGCCGTCCGGCCGCTCGGTGACCTCCATCCGCCACCGGCTCGCCGCGACCGCCTCGCCCAGGCCCGCCGCGACGCGCGCGACGTCCAGGCCGCAGGCGCGGGCGGCGGCGGCCGCCGCCAGCGCGTTCAGCACCGCGTGCGCGCCGTGCAGCCGCAGCTCGACCGGGGCCTCGCCCTCGGGGGTGACCAGGGTGAACCGCGGCCGGCCCGCGTCGTCCAGCGACTCGTCCACGGCCCGGACGTGCGCGTCCGCGCCGCGCCCGAACAGCACGACCTCCGCGGCCGTCCGCGCCGCCATCGCCCGCACCAGCGGGTCGTCGGCGTTGAGGACGGCCGTGCCGCCCGCCGGGACGGCGGCGGGCAGCTCGCCCTTGGCCTCCGCGATCCGCTCCGGGCTGCCGAACTCGCCGAGGTGGGCGGTGCCGACGTTCAGCACCACGCCGACGTCCGGCGGCGCGATCTCCGTCAGGTAGGCGATGTGACCGATCCCACGGGCGCCCATCTCCAGCACGAGGTGCCGGGTGTCGGCGTCGGCGCGCAGCACGGTCAGCGGCAGGCCGATCTCGTTGTTGAACGAGCCGGGCGGCCAGACGGTCGGCCCGGCCTGCGCGAGGAGCTGCCCGATCAGGTCCTTGGTGGACGTCTTCCCGGCCGAGCCGGTGATCGCGACGACGCGCGCGTCGGGCAGCCGGGCCAGCACGCCCCGCGCGAGCAGGCCGAGCGCCGCCTGGGCGTCGGGGACGACGACCGCCGGGCCGTCGCCGACCGGGCGCTCGGCGAGCACCGCCGCCGCGCCCGCCGCGAACGCCGCGCCGGCGAAGTCGTGCCCGTCGACGCGCTCGCCGCGCAGCGCGACGAACAGCGCGCCCGGTTCGACGGCCCGCGAGTCGATGACGACGGGGCCGCGCACGACCGTCGCCGGGTCACCGTGGACGGTGCCGCCGGCCGCTTCCGCGACCGCCGCCAGTGGAAGTGGGATCACGCCTGCGCTCCGTCCCCTCGCGCGTCGGGCCCGGCGGCGCGGCGCAGCGCCGCGCGCACGACCTCCCGGTCGTCGAACGCCAGGACCTCGCCCGCGACGTACTGCCCCTGCTCGTGGCCCTTGCCCGCGACGACGACCACGTCGCCGCGCCGGGCCCGGTCGATCGCCAGCCCGATGGCGGCGGCGCGGTCGGGTTCGACGACGACGTGCGCCCGCTCGGGCTGCGGCACCTTGAGCCCGCCCTCGACCATAGCGGCGAGGATCGCCAGCGGGTCCTCCGACCTCGGGTTGTCGCTGGTGAAGTACGCGAGGTCGGCGAGCCGGGCCGCGGCCTCGCCCATCAGCGGGCGCTTGCCGCGGTCGCGGTCGCCGCCGCAGCCGAGCACGATCGCCAGCCGTCCCTCGGTGACGGGCCGCAGCGCCGTCAGGACCGCCTCGACGGCCCCGGGCTTGTGCGAGTAGTCGACCAGCGTCGCGAAGTCCTGGCCCTCCTCGACGGGCTCCAGACGGCCCGGGACGCCGCGCAGCGACGCCACGCCGCGCACCGCCGCGGGCAGCCCGATCCCCGCCTCCACGAGCGCGACGACGGCCGCGAGCGCGTTGGCGACGTTGAACGGGCCGGGCAGCCGCACCGCCGCGTCCGCCTCGACGCCGCCGGGCCCGACGATCCGGAACGTGCTGCCGGTCGGGCCGCCCCGGACGTCCTCGGCGCGCCACTCGGCCGCCGGGTCGCCCTGCGCCGAGTACGTCGTGACCGGGATCGACGCGATCTCGACCAGCTCCCGGCCGTACAGGTCGTCGATGTTCACGACCCCGACCCGGCTGTACTCGGGCGTGAACAGCTTCGCCTTCGCCAGGAAGTAGTCCTGCATGGTCGGGTGGAAGTCCAGGTGGTCCTGGGACAGGTTCGTGAACACCGCGACCTCGTAGCGGGCGCCGCCGACGCGGCCCTGCGCGAGCGCGTGGCTCGACACCTCCATCGCCCCCGCGCCGACGCCGCGCTCGCGCATCAGCGCGAACAGGGCGTGCAGGTCGGTGGACTCCGGGGTGGTCAGCGCGCTCGGCACGCGGGTGTCGCCGATGCGCATCTCGACGGTGCCGATCACGCCGGTCGCGACGCCCGCCTCGCGCAGCCCCGCCTCCAGCAGGTACACGGTGGTCGTCTTGCCGCTCGTGCCGGTGACGCCGATCAGCGTGAGGTCGGCGGCGGGCTCGCCGTACACCCAGGCGGCGACCTCGCCGAGCCGGGCGCGCGGGTCGGCGGTCACCAGGACCGGCGGTCCGGCCGCGCGCGCCGCCGGGAGCCCGGCGGGGTCGGTGAGGATCGCGGCGGCGCCCGCCGCCGCGGCCTGCGCCGCGAACTGCGCGCCGTGCGCGCGGGCGCCCGGCAGCGCCGCGTACAGGTCGCCGGGGCGGACCGCCCGCGAGTCGTGGGTGATCCCGGTGACCTCGACGCCGGCCGCCGCGGCGGGCGGGTCGTCGATGCCGAGCAGCGCCGCCAGCCCCGACAGGGGCCGGGGTGTACTCGTGGTGGGGCGCATGGCGTCTCTTTCAGGACGGACAGTGGTTGGTAGCACGGTGGTCGGTGGCACGGTGGTCGATAGCACGGTGTTGTCAGACGGTGCGACGGCGGAGAAGATTACTCCCAGCCGTCAGTCCCGGGCGTAGATCCGGACTTTCGGCGCCTTGCTCCCGGTCGGCGGGATCTTGCGGGCCGCCAGGGCCGCCATCATCACGTCCCTGAAGACCGGCGCCGCCACGTCGCCGCCGTAGTGGCTGCCCCGGGTCGGCCGCTGCAGGACGACCTGGACGACGAGCTGCGGATCGTCCGCGGGGGCGAACCCGGCGAACGAGGCGGTGAAGCCCGCTCCCCGGTAGCACCCGCACGCGGGATTGACGATCTCGGCGGTGCCCGTCTTGCCCGCCACCCGGTAGTTCTTGATCTGGGCGAGCGGCGCCGTGCCCTCCTTGGTCGTGACGCCCTCCAGCATGTCACGGATCTGGCGGGCGGTCTCGGCACTGATCACCCGGCGCTGCGCCGGGGCGGCGGCCGGGGTGAACGTCCCGTTCCCGTCCGTGGTGCCCGCGACGAGGTTCGGGGCGACGCGGACGCCGCCGTTGGCGATCGTCGCGTACACGCTCGCCATCTGCACCGCGTTCACCGACACCGTCTGCCCGAACGCGATCGGGTACCGGTCGGTGCCCGACCACTGCGACGGCGGCTTGAGCAGGCCCGGCGTCTCCCCCGGCAGCCCGATCCCGGTCTTCTCGCCGAACCCGAACGCGCGCTCGTAGTCGTAGAGCTGCTGCGCGCTGATCCGCTCGCTCGCCTTGATCGTCCCGACGTTGCTGGACTTGGCGAGGACGCCCGCGAACGTCAGGTCCTCGGTGCGGTGCGGCTCGGAGTCGTGGAAGGTCTTGTCGTAGCGCTTGATGGAATACGGCACGCGGAACGGCGTGTCGGGGCGGACGCCGCCCTTCTCCATCGCGGCGGCCGCCGTGATGACCTTTCCGGTGCTGCCCGGCTCGTACGCCTCCTGCACGACCGGGCTGCCCCACGACGACGGCGCGCCCGCGTGGTTCGGGTCGTAGCCCGGCGCGGACGCCAGCGCCAGCAGGCGGCCGGTCCGCGGCTCCATCACGATCACCGTGCCGCTGCGCGCGCCCGTCTTCTTCACCTGCCGCTCGATGGCCTGCTGCGCCTTGAACTGGATGTCGCGCTCCAGCGTCAGCCGCAGCCCCTTGCCGGGCACCGGCGGGACGATCTGGTCCTCCCCCATGGGGATGTGCTGCCCGTTCACGCCGATCTCGACGCGCTGCCGCCCGCCCCGGCCCGCCAGCTCGGTGTTCATCGAGCTCTCCAGACCCGCCGCGCCCTCGCCCTCGGCGTTGACGAACCCGATGACGCCCGCCGCCAGCGAGTCGTTGGGGTACTTGCGCTGGTACTCGGTGCGCGAGTTGATCCCCGGCAGGTCCAGGCCCGCGATGAGCCGCGCCTGGTCGGGGCGGACGTCGTGCGCGAGCACCTCGAACTGGCTCTTGGGCGTGCTGATCTTGCGGAGGACCAGGGCCGGGTCCAGGCCGAGCATCGGCGCGAGCGTCGTCGCGACGCGCTGCCGGTCGGCGGGCTTGATGATGGACGGGTCCGCGAAGATCGTCCGCGCCTCGACCGTCATCGCCAGCGGGTTGCCCTGCGCGTCGGTGATGTCGCCCCGGACGGCGGGCAGGTTGATCGGCACGATCCGCTGCTCGCGGGCCTCGGCCGTGTACTTGCCCGAGTCGATCGTCTGGAGCTGGACCAGCCGCCCCGCGAACAGCGACAGCACGAACGCCACGACGAGCAGCGTGCCGTTCAGCCGTTTCAGCGGGTCGCGGCGGTGGAACGCGACGCGCGGCCGGGCCGGGCGGCGGGCCGGGCCGCGCGGCGGACCGCCGGACCGGCCGCCGGACCGGGGCGGGGCGGCGCCCTTCTTGGGCGCGCCGCCCTTTCCGGTGCCGTTCCGGCCCGTGCTCCTGCCGCTCTTACTCGTGGCGTTCTTGCCGGTGCTCTTCGCGGCGTTCTTCGCCGTCGCGGCCTTGCCGCCCTTGGGCGCGGCGCCCGTCCGGCCGGTCCCGGCGCGGCCCGTGCCCGTGCCGGAACCCGTGCGGCCCTTGGCGGTGCCGCCGCGGGACGAGCCGCCGCGCGGCGAGGGCACGTCGCGGGACGGCCGCCGGGGCGCGCCGCCGGTCGGCCGCCCCGGCTCGGCGGGCGAGCGCCCGGACGCGCGCGCCGCGCCCGGGCCGTTCCTGTCGTCGCGGCCGGGCGTGCCGCGTCCGCCGGGCCGCGGGGACCGGCGCCCGCCGCCGGGCGGCGGCCCCGCCGGTCGCCTGCTCATTCCCCTGACCCCTCGATCGACCCCTCGACGCCCGTCGCGCCGGTCACCGCGCGCCCGTGCCGCCCGGCGCCGTCGGGACGCCGTCGCCGGGCACCACCGCGCCGGGGATGCCGAGCACGCCCGCCGCGCCCGCGGACGCCGCGGCGGCGCTCGGCACCGGGCGCATCGGCCCGCCGATCGGACGGCCCGTCTCGCCGTCCACGAACGCGAGGGTGTCGGGCTGCTTCATCCGCAGGTCCTTCGCCTTCCGCTCCAGGCTCTCCGGCGACTCCTCGCGCGCGATCTCCTCCTCGAGGCCCTGCTTCTGCTGGGCGAGGATCTTGTTGTTCTGCTGCAGGCGCGTCAGCGTGAACGCGTCCTCGGCGAGGACGGTGTTGAGCAGCAGCAGGCTGACCAGCGCGCCGCCGAGCAGCGCGACGACGAGCAGCACGAACGGGGCGCGCGGCGGGTTCGCCGTGCGCGCCGGACGCGCGGCCCGGGCGCTCTTGGCGGCGGGCTTCGCGGCGGGCTGCGCGCCCGTCGCCGGACGGGTCCGCACCGCGGGCGCCGCGGCGCGCGGCTCCTCGGCGGCGGTCGAGCCCTTCGCCGGACCCGTCGCGCCCCGCGCGCCCGGCCGCGACGCCGCACGCCCCCGCGCGCGGCCCGGCCGGTCGCCGCGCGCCCCGGGCGGCCGTGTCGTCGTGGTCATGTCGCCTCCCTGACCCGCTCGGCGGCGCGCAACCGCACCGATCCCGCGCGCGGGTTGGTCGTGGTCTCCGTCTCCGACGGCAGCTCGGCCCCGCGCGTGAGCAGCCGGAAACGCGGCTGGTGCTCGGGCAGCGGGACGGGCAGGCCGGGCGGGGTCGTGTCCGCCGCCTGGGCGGCCAGGACCCGCTTGGTGATGCGGTCTTCCAGGGAGTGGTAGCTGAGCACGACGACGCGGCCGCCGACGGGCAGCGCGTCCAGGGCGGCGGGGAGCGCCCGGCTCCAGGTCTCCAGTTCGCCGTTGACCTCGATCCGCAGCGCCTGGAAGGTGCGCTTGGCGGGGTTGCCGCCGGTCCGCCGGGTCGCGGCGGGGATGGCGGTGCGGACGAGGTCGGCCAGGCGGGCGGTCGAGTCGAACGGGGCCTTGGCGCGCTCGCGGACGATCGCGGCGGCGATCCGCTGGGCGAACCGCTCCTCGCCGTACTCGCGCAGGATGCGGGCGAGGTCGGCGGGCGGGTAGTCGTTGACGACGTCGGCGGCGGTGCGGCCGCGCGTGCGGTCCATCCGCATGTCGAGGGGGGCGTCGTAGGAGTAGGCGAAGCCGCGGTCGGCCTCGTCGAGCTGCGGGGAGGAGACGCCCAGGTCGAACAGGGCGCTGTCGAGGGCGGGGACGCCGAGCCGGTCGAGGACGCCCGTGATCTCGTCGTAGACGGCGTGGACGAGCGCGACGCGGTCGCCGAAGCGGGCGAGCCGCCGCGCGGAGCGCTCCAGCGCGGTCGTGTCGCGGTCCAGTCCGATGAGCCGCAGGTTCGGGTGGGCGTCCAGCATCGCCTCGGCGTGGCCGCCCATGCCGAGGGTGGCGTCGAGGTGGACCGGCGCGCGGCCGGTGACGCGCTCGACGGCGGGCGCGGCGAGTTCCAGGACGCGGTCGAGCAGGACCGGCACATGGCCGGACGCGTCCGGGACGGCGGTGCCCCGATCGTCCTCGCCCGTGCTTCCACCTGCGTGGTCGCCCACGGTCAACTCACACCCCCTCGTCGCCGCCACGGCGCTCGCGGATTTGCGTGGCGTGCCGGCCGCCACACGCCCCCGGTGCGGCCGGCGGCCTCGTCCGGCCAGGTCCCCATCCGCTGCCCTGAGGAAGTGGTCCGCGCACGGGGCGCGGGGGCGCCTTCTGGCGCCGGGGAAGCTGCGCCAGAGGGCTCGGAGAGCGGCTGGAGACCTGGCCGAACGTCGGCCCGCGCCGGTTCGACGACCGGCGCGCGGGTCACAGGATTCCTGGCAGCACCTCCTCCGAGATGTCGGCGAAGGCGGGCTCCTCGGCCGCGAGGTAGTCCTCCCAGGCCGCGGTGTCCCAGATCTCCAGGCGCGTGTTCGCCCCGATCACCGTGCAGTCGCGGGTCAGGCCCGCGTAGGCGCGCAGCGGCGCGGGGATCGTGACGCGGCCCTGCTTGTCGGGCAGCTCGTCGGAGGCGCCGGCGAAGAAGACGCGGCTGTAGGCGCGGACGGAGCGGTCGGTGACCGGAGCGTTGCGCAGAGCCTCGGTGATGCGCTGGAACTCCGCCGTCGGAAAGACGTACAGACAGCGCTCCTGGCCCTTCGTGATCACCAATCCCCCCGACAGCTCCTCGCGGTACTTCGCCGGCAGGAACAGCCGTCCCTTGTCGTCGAGGCGCGGGTTGTGGGTGCCGAGGAACACCGGCCCCACCTCCCGCACCGCATGGGTCGCTCCAGCGCCCCACGGCGCTCCACTGTACTCCACTCTTCCCCACCGTCAACCGTGAAAACCCGTCCGGCGCTCCAAGATCGCCGGAGTCTGCGCAGGTCAGACGGGGTGGTGCGGAGTGGGGGGCCGGACGGGCCCCGCGCCGGGGGCGGCCGGCGCGGGCCGTCCGATCCCCCGTTCCGGCGGGGCGCGCGGGGCGCCGCGGGCGCGGAGTGGGGGGCGGTGGAGCGCGCTCGGGCATCTCCGGACGTTCCGGTAGAGCACAATGGGCACCCGTTCCCCTGGAACATCACGTCGGCCGCGCCGAGGACGTACTGTCTTTCGGGGCGGACGCCGCGACGGCCGGCCGGGCTGAGGAGGATGGCAGGTGGCAGTTGGGACGCACGACGGCGAGCCGGCGACGGCGGACGGGCCGCCGGGCGCCGCGGGGCTCGGCGACCTCGTCCGGGTCGCGGGCGCGATCCGGCGCGCCGTCGAGTCGGTCGTCGAGGGGAAGGCGCCCGCGGTCCGGCTCGCGCTGACCGTGCTGCTCGCCGAGGGCCACCTGCTGATCGAGGACGTGCCCGGCGTCGGCAAGACGCTGCTGGCCAAGGCGCTCGCGCGCTCGGTGGACTGCTCGGTCCGCCGCGTCCAGTTCACGCCCGACCTGCTGCCGAGCGACATCACCGGCGTCAGCGCCTACGACCAGGAGCTGCGCGAGTTCGAGTTCAAGCCCGGCCCGGTGTTCGCCAACATCGTCGTCGGCGACGAGATCAACCGCGCGTCCCCGAAGACGCAGTCGGCACTGCTGGAGTGCATGGAGGAGCGGCAGGTCACCGTCGACGGCACGACGTACCGGCTGGAGCCGCCGTTCATGGTCGTCGCGACGCAGAACCCGGTGGAGATGGAGGGGACCTATCCCCTGCCCGAGGCGCAGCGGGACCGTTTCACCGCGCGCGTCTCGATGGGGTACCCCGA
This sequence comes from Actinomadura atramentaria DSM 43919, assembly GCF_000381885.1. Lineage (GTDB taxonomy): Bacteria > Actinomycetota > Actinomycetes > Streptosporangiales > Streptosporangiaceae > Spirillospora > Spirillospora atramentaria. The sequence continues at coordinate 342,954 of NZ_KB907210.1, forward strand.
CCCGGCGGCGGAGCTGGCGATGCTGGACGTCCACGGCGGCCGGTCCCCGCTGGACGACCTCGTCCCGGTCGCGGACGCGGCGGACGTGCGCCGGCTCATCGAGGTGGCGCGCGGCACGCACGTCGCGCCGTCGGTGAAGCGGTACGCGGTGGACCTCGTCGCCGCGACGCGCGCCCACCCGGACCTGCGGCTCGGCGCGTCGCCGCGCGCGACCCTGCACCTGCTGCGGGCGGCGCGCGCGTACGCGGCGCTGGACGAGCGCGACTACGTGCTGCCCGACGACGTCCAGGACCTCGCCGTCCCCGTCCTCGCGCACCGGCTGCTGCCGACGGCCGAAGCGCGGGTGGCCCGGCGGCGCCCCGAGCACGTGGTCGCCGACCTGGTGAAACGGCTGCCCGTGCCCGCGCCGGGGAAGTGACGCGCCGGACGTGAGAAGAGCGCTGGCCGGGCTGACCACCCGCGGACGGTCGTTCGTCGCCGCCGGGGCCACCGCGATCCTGTGCGCGTTCGTGCTCGGCGAGCGGGACCTGCTGCGCGCGGGCGTCCTCATCCTCGTCCTGCCGCTGCTCTGCACGTTCGCGGTGTCGCGGACGCGGTACCGGCTGGCGTGCGCGCGGCGGCTGCGGCCGGCGCGGCTGCCGGTGGGCCGGGAGGCGCGCGCGGACCTGCGGCTGGAGAACGTGTCGCGGCTGCCGAGCGGGCTGCTGATGGTGGAGGACCAGGTGCCGTACGCGCTGGGCGGGCGCGCGCGGTTCGTGCTGGACCGGATCGAGCCGCGCGGCTCCCGGCAGCTCGGCTACCGGATCAGGTCGGACGTGCGCGGGCGGTACCGGGTGGGTCCGCTGGTGGTGCGGCTGACCGACCCGTTCGGGATGGTGGAGCTGGTGCGGTCGTTCAGCCTGTCGGACACGCTCGTCGTGACGCCGCGCGTGGTGCCGCTGCCGCCGGGCGAGCCCGGGGGCGGCCCGGTGGGCGGGTCGGACGGGCCGGCGCGGGCGGCGGCGGTGGCGGGCGAGGACGACGCGGCGCCGCGCGAGTACCGGCACGGCGACGACCTGCGGCGCATTCACTGGCGGTCCACGGCGCGGCGCGGCGAGCTGATGGTGCGGCGCGAGGAGCGGCAGCGGCACCGCGCGGGGACGCTGCTGCTGGACACGCGGCGGCGCGCGTTCTGGGGCGAGGACGCGGCGGCGGCGTTCGAGGAGGCGGTGTCGGTCGCGGCGTCGCTGGGCGCGCATCTGGCGCGGTCGGGGCTGCGCCTGCGGTTCGTCACCGACGCGGGCGAGGTGCTGCCGGACTCGGCGTCGGGCGACGGGGCGTTCGAGGGGCTGCTGCTGGACGCGCTGGCGACGGTGGGCCGGTCGGAGACGCGGTCCCCGGCGGCGGCGCTGGCGGCGCTGCACGGTCCGGGCCGGGACGGCGAGGTGGTGGTCGGGGTGTTCGGCGCGCTGGGCGCGGAGGACGCGCGGGCGGTCGCGGCGGCGCGGCGGGGCGGCGCGGTCCACGTCGCGGTGCTGGTGGGCCGGGCGGGCGACGCGGCCGCGGGCGCGGCGCGGACGCTGCGCGCCGCGGGCTGGCGGGTCGCGTCGGTCGGGTCGGCCGCGGACCTGCCCGCGGCGTGGGCGGCGCTGACGGGCGCGCCCGTCCCGGCGGCGCGGCGGGCGGCGGAGGGCGGCGGATGAGGCTGCGGATGACGGTCGTCGCGGCGGTCGCGACGCTGGCGGGGTCGGTCGGGCTGTACCCGCTGTTCACCACGGGCCGCTGGGTGTGGGCGGCGCTGGGCGCGGTGCTGTGCGCGGCGGGCGGCGCGGCGGCGGCGCGGCGGCTGGGCCGGGGCGCGCCGCTGGACGCGGCGGGCGGGCTGCTGGCGCTGCTGCTGTACCTGACGGCGGTGTTCGCGCACGGCCGGGCGCTGCTGTGGATCATTCCGACGCCGGGTTCGGTGGCGCACCTGGTGTCGCTCGCCGGGTCGGGCTGGGACGCGGTGAACCGGTACGCGGCCCCGGTCCCGCTGGTGCCGGGGATTCTGATGCTGGTCGCGGCGGGCGTCGGGCTGGTCGCGGTGCTGGTGGACGCGCTGGCGGTCCGGCTGCGGCGCGCCGCGCTCGCGGGTCTGCCGCTGCTGGCGATGTATAGCGTGCCCGCCGCCGTCCGCGAGGAGAGCGTGAGCTGGCTGGCGTTCGGCGCGGGCGCGCTCGGCTTCCTGATGCTGCTGACCGCCGACGCGCGCGAGCAGGTCGGCGGCTGGGGCCGGGCGGTCCCGGCGGCGCGGCGGGACGCGGGCGCGGCGGACGCGGCGGACGGTGAGCGCGTCCAGCCGGGCGCGCTGGCCGCGAGCGGGCGGCGGATCGGCGCGGCGGCGGTCGCGCTGGCCGTCCTGGTGCCGCTGGCCGTGCCGGGCCTGCACCCGAACGGGATGCTGGGCGGCGACGACGGCGGGGGCGGCTCCCGGACGGTCACGACGCCGGACCCGCTGGTCAGCCTGAAGCGCGAGCTGACCCGCCCGGACGACTCGGTCGTCCTCACCTACCGCACGAACGACGCCGAGCCCGACTACCTGCGGCTGTACGCGCTGGACCGCTTCGACGGCGACCGCTGGACCTACGACCCGCTGCGCAGCACGCCGCGCGACCGGGTGACCGGCGGCCCGCTGCCCGCGCCGCCCGGCCTGACGCTGGCCCCGACGCGGACCGTCCGGACGCGCGTGACGGTGCGGCCGGAGGTGCGGCGGATGACGTTCCTGCCCGTCCCGTACGCCCCGGCGCGGCTGTCGGTGGACGGCGACTGGCGCGTCCACGCCGAGTCGCTGATGGTCTACTCGCTGCGGGACTCGGCGGGCGGCCGGACGTACACGGTGGACAGCCTGCGCGCGGAGCCCACGGCGGCGGACCTGTCGGCGGGCGGGTCGTACCCGGCCGACATCGTCCGGCGGTTCACCGCGTACCCGCGCAGCGTCCCGGCGGCGATCCGGCAGCTCGCCGAGAAGATCACCGCGCGGGCGAACAGCGCGTACGAGCAGGCGGTGCTGCTGCAGCGGTGGTTCACCGCGGAGGGCGGCTTCACCTACGACCTGTCGGCGCCCGCGCCGCAGCACGGCGGCGACCTGACGGCGTTCCTGCTGCGGTCCCGGCACGGGTACTGCGAGCAGTTCGCGGCGTCGATGGCGCTGATGGCGCGGCTGCTGGGCATCCCGGCGCGGGTCGCGATGGGGTACACGCCGGGGACGCTGTCGAACGGGGTGTGGACCGTCCGGTCCAAGGACGCGCACGCGTGGCCGGAGCTGTACTTCCAGGGCGCGGGCTGGGTGCGGTTCGAGCCGACCCCGGCGGGCGCGGCGGGGCAGGGCACCGCCGTCCCGCCGATCTACACGGCCGACACCGACCCGACGTCGCCGGACGACACCGGCACGTCGCGGAACCGGACCGACCCGCGCGAGGCGCGCGACGAGCCGTCCCGCGCGCCGTCGCACGCCCCGGCGCACCGCGACGAGCGACTGGACGACACGGGCGCGGCGGCCGGGGACGGCGGGACGGGCTTCCCGGCGGGCTGGGCGGCGCTCGTCGCCGGTCTCGTCGCCGGGCTGCTGGTGCTGCTGGGCGCGCCGATGGCGGTGCGGGCGCTGACCCGCCGCCGCCGGTGGGCGGCGGCCGAGCCGCCGTCCGAACCGCGCCGCCGCCTGCGCGCGCCCGGCGGCGGGCCGCCGCGCGGGACCGGCCCGGCCGACGCCGCGCACGCCGCGTGGCGGGAGCTGCGGTCGGACGCGCGCGACCACGGGCTGCCGTTCCGGGCGAACGAGTCGCCGCGCGCGACGGCCCGGCGGCTCACCGAGACGCTGGAGCTGGAGCGCCCGGCGCGGGAGGCGCTGGGGCGGATCGCGATGGCCGAGGAGCTGGCGCGCTACGCGCGGTCGGGGGCGCGGGTGCCGCGCGGCGCGCTGCGCGCCGACGTGCGGACGGTCCGGGCGGCGTTCGCGGCGGCGGTGCCGCGCCGGACGCGGTGGCGGGCGCGGGTGCTGCCGCCGTCGGCGCTGGAGTCGGCGGGGCGCGGGACGCGCGCGGCGCTGGACGGCGCGACGGCCGGGGCGACGGACCTGTCGCGCGCGGCGGGCGACGCGCTGCGGCGGGTCGCCCGCCGCTGAACCGGGCCCGGAACGCCGAACGCCTCGGGGCGTCCCCGAGGTAGGGGACGCCCCGAGGCGTGACGGGACCGTTGAGGGGGCGCGCACCGGGAGAGGCGGCCCGGCGCGCGGGCCCCGGCGGACGCCGGGACCGGAAACGTTTCAGCGAAGGGTCAGGACGGGTTCAGCGCTGCTCGTCGCCGCGCCGCCGCCACCGCTCCTCCATGCGCTCCATGAAACCGGCGCGGGCGCGCCTGCGGCGGACCTGCGGCCCGGCGGGCGCGGGGGCGCCGCCGTTCATCTTCTTCCAGCTCGTCAGCGCCCAGACGCAGCAGGCCACCATCAGCAGGAACCCGGCGACGCTGACGACGATGGTCACCGCCCCGGCGTTGACGATGAGGCCGGCCATCAGCGCGCAGACGCCGACGACGAAACCGAGCGCGGCCTTGCCGATCCGGCGACGGTAGTGGACCCGCGGGTCGCGGTTCCGGACGGCCTGCGCGAACTTCGGATCTTCCGCGTACAACGCCTGCTCGATCTGCTCGAGCATGCGCTGCTCATGATCAGAGAGCGGCACGGCGCCTCCCATCGACGGCCCCGCGGCGGCGTATCCGGTGCGGGACGAGGACCTCAACGGTGATATGCCCAGAATACGAGCCCGGGCGAGCACACGAAAGCCAACGGCCGACCGCGGCCCCTGTGCCGGTCATCTCACCCTCCTCACTGGTCGTTCCCTTCATCCCCTTCTCTTCCCGTCGCTCCCGTTCGGTTCGCGCGGACCGCCGTCCGACGCGCCGCGCGGACCGCCGGACGCGGCCGGGCGGACCAGCGCGGCGGGCCGCAGCGCGCCCCGGCCGAACCGGTGCGCGACCTGGTCCACGGCGCGCTCGGCCGCGCGCCAGTCGTCGACGGACGCCGCGCCGCCCGTCCCGCCGCCCGCGCTCTCGGGCGGGCCGTCGCCGATGTCGTCGAGCGCGAGCTGGCGGGGGGCCGTCCCGGCGGGTGCCAGGTTCTCGACCCGGACGCCGATCAGCCGAAGACGTACCCGCTCAAGACCGGACGCCTCGTACAGTTCACACGCTGTGGTATAGATCACACGGGCCAGATCGGTCGGCTCACGGAGCGTCCGGGACCGCGTGACCGTCGAGAAGTCCGCGCGGCGCAGCTTCACGCTGACCGTGCGGCCCTCGTGCCCGCCGTCCCGCAACCGCGCGCCGACCCGCTCGGACAGCCGCAGCAGCTCGCGGCGGATGACGGCCGGGTCGTCCACGTCGGTGTCGAACGTCTCCTCGGCCCCGACGCTCTTGTCCCGCGCCTCGGGGACGACCGGGCGCGGGTCGCGGCCCCACGCCAGTTCGTGCAGGTGGCGGCCCAGCGCGCCGCCCAGCTCCCGCTGGAGCGTCGCGAGCGGCGTCCGCGCGATCTGGCCGACCGTGCGCAGGCCGAGCCGGTCGAGCGTCCGCTCGGTCCGCTCCCCCACGCCCCACAGCGCGGCGGCGGGCAGCGGGTGCAGGAAGTCCAGGACGCCGTCCGCGGGGACGACGAGCATCCCGTCCGGCTTGCAGCGCGTCGAGGCGAGCTTGGCGACGAACTTCGTGCTCGCCACCCCCACCGAGCAGGTGATTCCCTGCTGCTCGGCGACGGCCGCGCGGATGCGCGCCGCGATCTCGGCGGGCCGGCCGAGCCGCCGCAGCGCGCCGGACACGTCCAGGAACGCCTCGTCCAGCGACAGACCCTCCACCAGCGGCGTCACCGCGTGGAACAGCTCGAACACCGCCGCCGACACCGCGCGGTACCGGTCGTGGCGGCCCGGGAGGACGACGGCGTGCGGGGCGAGCCGCCGGGCGCGCGACATCGGCATGGCCGAGTGGACGCCGAACGCGCGGGCCTCGTACGACGCGGCCGCGACCACGCCGCGCGCGCCCGTCCCGCCGACCACGACCGGGCGGCCGCGCAGCTCGGGGCGCTCCAGCAGCTCCACGCTCACGAAGAACGCGTCCATGTCCACGTGCAGGATCGCGCAGCCGGTGTCGTCGGCGGGCGGTCCCGGCGGCGGCCCCGGCCGGTGGAGCTGCTGCTTGCGGCTCACGGCCGGTCGGCGACGAGGTGCAGTTGCGCGGCCAGGTCCCGCAGGACGGGATGGACGGCCGCGACCGCCTCCAGCTCGCGCAGCGCCGCCGCGGCCTCGGCGTCGCCGTCCGTCAGCGCGCCCGGCACGAGGTCGGTGAAGATCCGGACGCCGTGCAGCGCGGCGCAGTCCAGCCCCGCGCCCGCGACCAGCTCGCCCAGCGACTCGCGGGTGAAGCGGCGCGGCACCCGGTCCTGCTCGCCGAACCGGCCCGCCGGGTCGGCCAGCGCGTGCGCCGCGTCGGCGAAGCCGCCGCCGAGCGCGCGGTGCAGCACCGCGCCGAGCCGTCCGGCGGCCAGGACGCTGAGCGCGCCGCCGGGCCGCAGCGCCGCCGCCAGCGCGGCCATCGCGGCGGCCGGGTCCTCGACGTACTCCAGCACGTTGTGGCACAGGACCAGGTCGGCGGCGTCCGCGCCGCGCAGCGCGGGCAGGTCGACCGCGTCGCCCTGCACCGCGCGGACGACGACGCCCGCCTCGGCGGCGCGGCGCTCCAGCGCGGCGAGCGCGTCGGGGTTGGCGTCCACGACGGTGACCCGGTGGCCGAGCTCGGCGAGCGGCACCGCGAACCCGCCGGTGCCGCCGCCGACGTCCACGACGTCGCAGGGGCCGTCCGGCGCGACGCGGGCCAGCACGGTGCGCAGCGCGTCCCACAGGACGGCGCCGCGCGCCCGGCCGCCGCCGCGCCCGCCGAGCTGCGCCCGCCGGGCCTGCCGGGCGGCGGTCCCCGCCCCGTTCGTCTCGTCCGCCATCCGCCTCACCCTAGTCGTGCCGCGTCACAGGCTGATCGACGGCTTGAGCCGCTGGAGCCGCGACAGCAGCCCGTTGACGAACCGGGGGGACTCGTCGGTGGACAGGTCGGTGGCGAGCGCGACCGCCTCGCTCACCGCGACGCCGTCGGGGACGTCGTCGAGCCACAGCAGTTCGAACGCGCCCATCCGCAGGATGTTGCGGTCGACGGCGGGCATCCGCTCCAGCGTCCAGCCGGTCGCGTACGTGGCGATCAGCTCGTCGATGCGCTCGCCGTGCTCCTGCACGCCCTCGACGATCCGCACCGAGTGCTCGAACTCGGCGATCTCGCCGGTGTTGGGGCGCCCGCGCTGCGCGAGGACGTCGGTGGGGCGCTCCTCGCGGATCTCGGCGGCGAACAGGATGTCCAGCGCGAGGCGGCGCGCCTTGGACCGGGCGCTCACCGCGACCGGCCCGGACGCGCGGGGGGCAGCGCCGGTCCGAAGACCGGCGGGGTCGTCGGACGCGGCATCAGCCGCGGCCGAGGTATTCGCCGGACCGGGTGTCGACCTTGACCTTCTCGCCGGTCGTGATGAACAGCGGCACCTGGATCTGCGCGCCGGTCTCCAGCGTGGCGGGCTTGCTGCCGCCGGTGGAGCGGTCGCCCTGCAGGCCGGGCTCGGTCTCGGTGATCTCCAGCACGACGGCGGCGGGCAGCTCGACGTACAGCGGGTTCTCGTTGTTGAACGCGATGACCGCCGTCTGCTCGGGCAGCAGGTAGTTCGCGGCGTCGCCGACGACCCCGGCCGGGATGTGCGGCTGGTCGTAGGTCTCGGTGTCCATGAACACGAAGTCCTCGCCCTCGCGGTAGAGGTACTGCATGTCCCGCTTGTCGACGCTCGCCACCTCGACCTTCGTCCCGGCGTTGAAGGTCTTGTCGACCACCTTGCCGGAGAGCACGTTCTTCAGCTTGGTCCGGACGAACGCGCCGCCCTTGCCGGGCTTGACGTGCTGGAACTCGAGGACGGTCCAGAGCTGACCCTCCATGTTCAGCGTCATGCCGTTCTTCAGGTCGTTGGTGGTCGCCACTAGCGTCGTTCTCCTCGTCGAGGAGCCGCCCGAACGTCAGAGCACGAGCAGTTCCTTGGTGGTCCTGGTGAGCCGTTCCGGGCCGCCCTCGCGGGCCACGAGCGTGTCCTCGATGCGGACGCCGCCCCGGCCGGCCAGGTACACGCCCGGCTCGGCGGTGACCGGAACTCGGTCCCTGAGCTTACCGGTCCCGTCGTAGCCCATGAGCGGAGCCTCGTGGACCTCCAGGCCGATGCCGTGGCCGACGCCGTGGGTGAAGTCGCCGCCGTGCCCGGCGGCGGTCACGACGTCGCGGGCGGCCGCGTCGACGGCCTTGGTCTCGGCTCCGGGGACGGCGGCCTCGACGGCGGCGAGCTGGGCGGACAGGACCAGGTCGTACACGTCGCGCTGCCAGTCGGCGGGCGTCCCGACGGCGACGGTGCGCGTCATGTCGGCGTTGTAGCCCCGGTAGCGGGCGCCGAAGTCGAGGGTGACCAGGTCGCCGGACTCGACGGGCCGCGCGCCGGGGTGGTGGTGCGGGACCGCGCCGTTCGGGCCGGACGCGACGATCGAGGCGAACGCGATGTCGTCCGCGCCGAAGTCGATCATCAGGCGTTCGAGGGCGACGGCGATCTCCCGCTCGGTCGCGCCGGGCCGGATCGACGGCAGGATCGCCTCGAACGCGCGGTCGGTGATCGCGCACGCCTCCGCGATCAGCGCGATCTCGCCCTCGTCCTTGACGTAGCGCAGCTCCTCGACCGGGCGGCCGAGCGGCGCGAACTCCGCGCCGACGTCGAGCGCGGCCAGGTCGGCGTGCCGCTCGACGGTCAGCGCGTGCGGCTCGAACCCGACGCGGCGCGCGCCGCCGCCGGCGGCGCGGCCGAGCAGGGCCTCGGCGGCCTTGCGGTCCACGACCAGCTCGACGTCGGGGCAGACCTCGGCGGCCGTGCCCGCGTACCGGGCGTCGGTGGCCAGGACGGGCGGGCCGTCCGCGCGCACGAGCAGCGCCGCGTTGGAGCTGTCGAGCCCGGTGAGGTAGCGGACGTTGACCAGCCGGGTGACCAGCAGCGCGTCGGCGTCGCGGTCGGCGACGAGCCGGGCCAGGTCCGTCCGCCGGACGGCGTGTTCATCCCCCATGATCGGGACTCTAGTTCACGGCGTCGGAGCCGTCGCGGCCCGGCCCGCGCCGGACCGGGCCGCGCACGGCGTCAGACCTCCGCCGCCATCTCCTTGACCTTCTCGATCAGGGCGATGCGGCCCTTGTGGTCGCCCGCGACCGGGGTGACGTTGAGGGTCGTGATGCCGGACTCCTTCATCGCCGCCAGCCGCTCGCGGACGTGCCCCTCGGAGCCGATGAGCGACATCTTCTCCAGCAGCTCGTACGGGACCTTCGCGGCGGCCTCGTCCTTCTTCCCGGCGAGGTAGAGGTCCTGGATCTCCTCGGCCTCCTTCTCCCAGCCGTAGCGGCGGCAGAGGTTGTTGTAGAAGTTCTTGCCCTTCGCGCCCATGCCGCCGATGTAGAGGGCGGCCATCGGGCGGCCGAACTCCAGGTAGCCCTGCACGTCGTCGCCGATGGCGAGCGCGGCCTGGCCGACGACGTCCAGGTCGCCGAGCGCTGGGTCGCGCCTGGCCTTCCCCGCCGCCAGCGACTCGCCCCAGACCTCCCGGGCCTTCTCGGGCAGGTAGAAGATCGGCTCCCAGCCGTTGGCGATCTCGGCGGTCAGCTCGACGTTCTTCGGCCCGATCGCGGCGACCAGGACGGGGATGTCGGCGCGCACCGGCCGGTTGATGATCTTCAGCGGCTTGCCGAGGCCCGTGCCCTGGTCGGCGGGCAGCGGCATCTGGTAGAAGCGGCCGTCGTGCTCCAGCCGCTCGCGCCGCCAGACCTTGCGGCAGATCTCGATGACCTCGCGGGTGCGGCCGAGCGGCGCGGTGTAGGGGACGCCGTGGAAGCCCTCGATGACCTGCGGGCCGGACGCGCCGATGCCGAGCGTGAAGCGCCCCTCGGAGACGTAGTCCAGCCCGGCGGCGGTCATCGCCAGCAGCGTCGGCGTCCGCGAGTAGATCGGCAGGATGCCGGAGGCGATCTCCAGCCGCTCGGTCTTGGCGGCGATGTAGCCGAGCTGGCTCACCGCGTCGAAGCTGTACGCCTCGGCGACGTAGACGACGTCCAGCCCGGCCTTCTCGTAGTCGGCCAGCTCGGCGACGGTCTCCTTGAAGCCGCCCGCGTAGTTGAGTGCCATCCCGATGCGCATCCGGCATCCTCTCCTTGAAACCGAATCGGATTTCAGTTGTAACTCTACGCTTACCGCGGCGGCAGGGCCGGGCCGCGGAGGGCCGCCAGAACTTCCCGGTACAGGTCCCGCCGGATCTTCGCGACGACTGAGCCGTCCTTGCCCGCCAGCCCGGCCGCCGCCTCGACCGCCGCCGGGACGACGTCCGCCTCCGCCGCCGCGCGCGCGACGATCCGCGCCGCCACCGCGTCGGCGGAGGTGTAGCGGCGGCCCGTCACCATCGCCTCGTGCGCGACCGGCGCGCTCAGCCGCGCCCGCAGCAGCGCGTTCATGCCGGGCGTGAACGTCATGCCGAGATCGACCTCGGGCAGGCAGAAGTAGCCCCGGTCGTCGCGCATCACCGCGACGTCGTGGGTCAGGACGAGCATCGCCCCGGCCGCGAACGCGTGCCCGTTCACCGCCGCGACGGTCGGCACGGGCAGTTCCAGCAGCCGCGCGAACAGCACGTGGACCGAGTGCAGGTACTCCTCGAACTTCCCGCCGTTGGCCTGGAGCCATTCCAGGTCGAGGCCGTTGGAGTAGAACTTGCCGGTGCCCGTCGTGACGAGCGCGCGCGGGGCGTCCGCCTTCTCCACCTCGTCGAGGGCGGTGTGCGCGGCCGCGAGGAAGTCGGGGTGGAAGCGGTTCTCCCCGGCGTCGAAGCGCAGCACGAACACGTCGCCGTCGCGCTGGAGGTCGATCATCTGCGGTCTCCTTCGTCTGGTCCCGACCGAACCCTACCTGTATGACGTCCGTCATAACCCAGCGTGACTATGACGTCCGTCATGGTCAACCCACAACGCTTATGATGAATGTCATAATCGGTGCATGGGGACCGACAGCCGGGAACGCATGGTGCGCAGCGCCGCCTACCTCTTCCGCGAGCGCGGGTACTCGGGCACCGGGTTCCGGGACGTCATCGCGCACAGCGGCGCGCCGCGCGGCTCGATCTACCACCACTTCCCCGGCGGCAAGGTGCAGCTCGCCGAGGACGCCGTGCGCTACGCCGGGGAGTTCCTGAACGCGGGCATCGAGGCGGCCGTCGAGGGCCGCGACGCGGCGACGGCGGTGGACGCGTTCACCGGCTGGTGGCGGCAGGTGCTGGTGAAGAGCGAGTTCCGGGCGGGCTGCCCGGTCGCGGCGGTGACCGTCGAGTCGCACGACGAGGCCCCGCAGCTCGCGGCGGCGGCCGCGCGCGCGTTCGACCGCTGGGCGGACACCCTGGCCACGGGCCTGGCCAACGCGGGCGTGCCCGACGACCGCGCGGCCCGGCTGGCGCGGCTCATCGTGGCGTCGGTCGAGGGCGCGACGATCCTGTGCCGCGCGCACCGCTCGGTGGACCCGCTGGACGACGTCGTCCGCGAGCTGAAGACCCTGGTCACGGCGGCGGCCGGGTGACCGCCGCGCGGCGTCAGCCCGCGTTCTCCGCGAGCTGCTCGGCGATGGCCTGGAGCGCCAGCACGTAGGACGTCAGGCCGAACCCGGCGATCGTGCCGGTCGCGACGCCCGCGACGACCGAGGTGTGGCGGAACTCCTCGCGGGCCGCCGGGTTGGAGATGTGGACCTCGACGAGCGGGGCGGTGCGCTGGGCGAGCGCGTCGCGCAGCGCGTACGAGTAGTGCGTGAACGCGGCCGGGTTCAGCACGACCGGCAGCCGCTCGTCGGCGGCCTCGTGGACCCAGCGGACCAGCTCGGCCTCGTCGTCGGTCTGCCGGACCTCGGCGTGCAGGTCGAGGCGGCGGGCGGTGTCGCGGCAGAGCGCCGCGAGGTCCTCGAACGTCGCGGAGCCGTACACGTCGGGCTCGCGGACGCCGAGGCGGCGCAGGTTCGGTCCGTTGAGGACCAGGACGCGGCGGGGGCTGGCGTCGGCGGTCACCGGGCGACCCTTCCGTAGGCGGCGCGCAGCGTCTCCTCGTCGGGGGCCTCCAGGCGGCCGGGCTCGGCCACGCCGTCGAGGACCACGAAGCGCAGGGTCGCGCCGCGCGACTTCTTGTCGATGGACATCGCGGCGCGCAGCTCGGGCCACTCCGCGCCGGAGTAGGACGTGGGCAGGCCGACCGAGCGCAGCACCGCGCGGTGCCGTTCGGCGACGGCCGGGTCGAGGCGGCCCGCGAGCACGGCCAGCTCGGCGGCGTACACCATGCCGATCGCGACGGCGTCGCCGTGCCGGAAGCGGTAGTCCTCGGCCTTCTCGATGGCGTGCGCGAGGGTGTGGCCGTAGTTCAGGATCTCCCGCAGGCCGCTCTCCTTGAGATCGGCGGAGACGACGTCGGCCTTGACCCGCACCGCGCGCTCGACGAGTTCGCGGGTGTGCGGGCCGTCCGGGCGGGCGGCGCCCTCGGGGTCCTTCTCGACCAGGTCGAGGATGGCCGGGTCCGCGATGAACCCCGCCTTGACCACCTCGGCGAGGCCGCTGACGTAGTCCGCGCGGTCCAGCGTGCCGAGCGCCGCCAGGTCGCACAGGACGCCCGCGGGCGGGTGGAACGCGCCGACGAGGTTCTTGCCCGCCGGGATGTTGATGCCGGTCTTGCCGCCGACCGCCGCGTCCACCATGCCGAGCAGCGTGGTGGGCAGCAGGACCGCGCGCACGCCGCGCAGCCACGACGCGGCGGCGAAGCCCGCCAGGTCGGTGGTCGCGCCGCCGCCCACGGCGACGACGACGTCGGTGCGCGTCATCCCGGCGGCCGCGAACTCCTGCCACAGCATGAACAGGACGCTGGAGGACTTGGCGGCCTCGCCGTCCGGGACGGGCAGCTCGCGGACGGTGTACCCGGTTCCGGCGAGCGCCGCGCGGACCGGGTCGGCCAGGCCCGTCAGCGGCGCGGGGAAGACCAGCGCGACGACGCGCGCCCGGTCCCCGATCAGCGCGGGCAGCTCCCCCGCCAGACCGGTGCCGATGAGGACGTCGTAGGGGTCGGCGCCGCCGACGTGGACGCGCGCGGCGGTCACGCCGTCTCCCCGATCGCCGCGGCGATCTCGGCGGCGATGTCCGCCGGTTCGCGGCCGTCCGTCGCGACGCGCAGCGTCCCCAGCCGCTCGTACACCGGCAGCCGCTCCTCCAGCAGCTTGCGGAGCCGGCTGCGCGGGTTCAGCACCAGCAGCGGCCGCGCCCCGTCGAGCCCGACGCGCTTGACGGCCTCGCCCAGCTCGACGCTGAGGTACACGACCGTGTGGCCCGCCAGCAGCTCCTGCGTCTCGGCGGCGAGGACCGCCCCGCCGCCGAGCGCCAGCACGCCGTCGTGGCCGGACAGCGCGGCGGCGACGGCGGCGCGCTCCAGCGCCCGGAACGCCTCCTCGCCGTCGTCCACGAAGATCTCGCCGATCGGCTTGCCGGCGGCGGCCTCGGCGTCGGCGTCGGTGTCGCGGAACGCGACGCCGAGCCGGGCGGCGAGCGCCGCGCCCACGGTGGACTTGCCCGAGCCGGGCGGGCCGATCAGCACCGCGCGGGGCCTGGTCGTCACAGCCGCACCCCTCATTTGATCGTCAGCGAGGACAGGTAGCCCCGCACGTTGCGGGCGGTCTCCTCGGCGGAGTCGCCGCCGAACTTCTCCAGCGCCGCGTCGGCGAGGACGAGCGCGACCATCGCCTCCGCGACGACGCCCGCGGCGGGCACCGCGGTGACGTCGCTGCGCTGGTTGATGGCCTTGGCGGGCTCACCGGTGGCGGTGTCGATCGTGTCGAGGCGGCGCGGGACGGTCGAGATCGGCTTCATCGCCGCGCGGACCCGCAGCGGCTCGCCGGTGGTCATGCCGCCCTCGACGCCGCCCGCCCGGTTGGTGCGGCGGCGGACGCCGTCCGGGGTGGCGTCGATCTCGTCGTGGGCGCGGGAGCCGGGGCGGCGCGCGGTGGTGAACCCGTCGCCGACCTCGACGCCCTTGATGGCCTGGATGCCCATGAGGATTCCGGCGAGGCGCGCGTCGAGCCGCCGGTCCCAGTGGACGTGGCTGCCGAGGCCCGGCGGGAGGCCGTAGGCGACGACCTCGACGACGCCGCCGACGGTGTCGCCCGCCCTCTTCAGCTCGTCCACGTGCGCGATCATCGCGGCGGCGGCGTCGGGGTCGGCGCAGCGGACCGGGCTCTCGTCCACCAGCGCGAGGTCGTCCGGGCCGGGCAGGACGCCCGCGGGGGCCTCGATCTCGCCGAGCGCGACGACGTGGCTGAGGACGCGGACGCCGAGCACCTGGTCCAGGAACGCCTTGGCGACGGTGCCGAGCGCGACGCGCGCGGCGGTCTCGCGGGCGCTGGCGCGCTCCAGCACGGGCCGCGCGTCGGCGAAGCCGTACTTCTGCATGCCGACGAGGTCGGCATGGCCGGGGCGCGGCTGGGTGAGCGGCGCGTTGCGGGCCTGGGCCGCGAGCACGTCGGCGTCCACCGGGTCGGCGGACATCACCGTCTCCCACTTGGGCCACTCGGTGTTGCCGACCTGGATCGCGACGGGGCCGCCGAGCGTGACGCCGTGCCGGACGCCGCCGAGGATCGTCACCCGGTCCTGCTCGAACTTCATCCGGGCGCCCCGCCCGTGTCCGAGGCGGCGGCGGCGCAGTTCCTCGGCGATGTCGCCGGAGGTCACGCGCACGCCGGCCGGAAGGCCCTCCACGATGGCGGTGAGGGCCGGGCCATGCGACTCCCCCGCGGTCAACCAGCGCAGCATGCCCTAGATCCTATTGAGTCGCGGGGCGTCCCCGGGCACCTGTCCACACCGTGAGAAACGGGACGTTCCGGGCTAGTCCTCGTCGGGCGGGGCGGCGCCGGCGTCCGCGGCCCGCAGCGCGACCTCCAGCTCGTCCAGGTACAGGTGGTCCGAGCGGACCTGCCCGCTGCGGTACGCCGCGCGGCCGACGAGCTGCGCCGCGACCGGGACGGTCGTGAGCTGGAGCAGCACGATCAGCACGATCGTCGTCAGCACGCCCGGCGAGGGGAACTTGACGGCGACCGCGACGAGGATCAGCACGATCCCGATCGCCTGCGGTTTCGTGGCGGCGTGCATCCGCGACGCCAGGTCCGGCAGCAGCACCATGCCGAGTCCGGCGCTGAGCGCGGCGAGCGCGCCCGCCAGCAGGAACACCGCGATGACCACGGTCCCGATGGTGCTCACCGGTCGCCCTCCACATCCTGGTCGCGGTAGATCATGAACCGGGCGATGCCCGTGGAGCCGGTGAAGCCGACGAGCGACAGGACGAGCATCGTCACCAGCTCCCAGTGCTCGCCCGCCGAGATCATCCCCACGCCGAGCCCGGCCATCATGACGGCGACGAGCACGTCGAGCGCGACGGCCCGGTCCAGCATCGACGGCCCGTGGACGAGCCGGAGCAGCGTGAGCAGCGCCGCCGCGACGAGCAGCGCCCAGACGATCGTGAGCACGACGGTCACGGCCGCCCCCCGCCGATCGCCCGCTGGTCCTCGCGGGTGCCGAACGCCCGGACGACCCGCGCCTCGACCGCCAGGACGTCCCGGCGGACCAGCGCGACGGCCTCGTCGTCGGCGACGCCGAGCGCGTGGATGAACAGCGTGGCCGGGGTGCGCCGGATGTCCACGATGACCGTCCCGGGCGTCGCGGACAGCGCGATGGACGTGAGCGCGGTGACCAGGTCGGAGTGGCTGCGCAGCCGCACCTCCAGCACCGAGTTGACCCGGCCGGGGCGGCCCGTCCCGACCGTCTGCCAGGCGAGCGGCCCGACGCTGCGGAGCAGGTCGAAGCCGAACCGCGCGACGAACCGCGCGATCCCGACCGGCCGGAACCGCAGGCCGGGGTCCATCGGCGGGAACGGGAAGACCAGGACGAGCAGCACGGCCAGCACCAGCCCCGCGACGACGCCGCCGGGCGTCGGGCGGTCCCAGAGCAGCACCCAGATCACGGTGAGCCACGCGACCAGGGGGAACTGGATCGAGCGCGAGCCGATGCGGAGCGTGAACGGCGGCCGGGACATCAGTGGCCTCCCAGCGGTTCGGGGCGGACGGCGTCGGTGTAGTGGGCGGGGACCGCCAGCTCGTCGGCGGCCCGGTCGGTGAGCGCGACGAGCGGCCCGCCGAAGACCGTGTAGCCGACGCCGAGCGCGACGAGCGCGACGGACGCGCCGATCATGGCGGGCGGCAGCCCGGCGGTGACCACGTGCGGTTCCTCCTCGTCCAGCAGGCCCGGCGCGTCGGCGCCCGCGTCGGCGCGGACGTCGCTGACGACGCGCCGCCCCGCGAGCGCGTGCGGCGTGCGCCAGAACGCCTGGTTCCAGACCTTCACGAGCGCGTACAGCGTGAGCAGGCTGGTCACCAGCGACCCGGCGACGAGCGCGTACACCAGCGGGCCGCCCTGCGCGACGGCCGCGCGGATCAGCGCGAGCTTGCCGAGGAACCCCGGCAGCGGCGGGATGCCGCCGAGGTTCATCGCGGCGACGAAGAACAGCACGCCGACGAGCGGCGCGGTGCGGGCGAGGCCGCCGAGCCGTTCCAGGGACGTGCTGCCGCCGCGCCGCTCGATGAGCCCGGCGATGAGGAACAGCGTCGTCTGGACCGTGATGTGGTGGACGACGTAGAAGATCGTCGCGGCGACGGCCGCGCGGGTGCCCATCGCCGTCCCGAAGATCATGTAGCCGATGTGGCTGACCAGCGTGAACGACAGCAGCCGTTTGATGTCCACCTGCACCATCGCGCCGAGCACGCCGACGAGCATGCTCGCGAGCGCGACGGCCAGCAGCGGCTCGCGCAGCGCGTGGCCGGGGAACAGCAGCGTCTCGGTGCGGATGACGCCGTAGATCCCGATCTTGGTGAGGAGCCCGGCGAACACGGCGGTGACGGGCGCGGGCGCGGTCGGGTATGAGTCGGGCAGCCACATCGACAGCGGGAACACGGCCGCCTTGACGCCGAACGCGGTGAGCAGCATCAGCTCGGCGAGGCGCGCGACGCCCTCCGGCAGCTCCCGGACGCGCTCGGCGAGCTGCGCCAGGTTCATCGTGCCGGTCGCGGCGTACAGGACGGCGATGGCGATGAGGAACAGCAGCGACGACAGCAGCGCGACGATGATGTACGTCGTCCCGGACCGGATGCGCGCCGACGTCCCGCCCAGCGTGATCAGCACGAAGCTCGCCATCAGCATGATCTCGAACCCGACGAACAGGTTGAACAGGTCGCCCGCGAGGAAGCTGTCCGCGACGCCCGCGACCAGCAGGAGGAACGTCGGGTGGAACACCGACAGCGGGGTGACCGGCTCGTCGTCGGTGATGTCCTGCGCGATGGCGTAGACCATCACGCCCAGCGTCACGGCGGCGGACACGACGAGCATCGTCCCCGACAGCCGGTCCGCGACGAGCGTGATGCCGACCGGCGCGCGCCAGCCGCCGAGCTGGGTGGCGTGCGGGCCGTGCCGGTCGGCCTCGACGAGCAGCGCCACGCCGATGCCGAGGACCGCGCCGAGCACGGCCAGGCTGATGCCGCGCTGCATCACCGGGTGGCGCGGCCCGAGGACGATCTTGACGGCGGCGGCCAGCATCGGCAGCAGGACCGGCATCGGCAGCAGGGCGTTCACCGCGCGCCCCCGCCCCCGCGCGCGGCCGGGTCCTCGGGGTAGTCGTCGATGCGGGCCGGGTCGTCGACGGCCCGGCGGCGGCGCTCCTCGCGGATGCCCGCGCGCAGGTCGGCGCGGGCCCGCCGGATGTGCCGCCGCTGCGCGCGCGACCAGGCGCGGAACTCGCGGCGCTGCTCGCGGATCTGGGTGCGCAGCTCCTGGTCGCCGCGGGTGACGCGCCGGTCCTCGATGTCGTCGCGGACCTCGTCGTCGCCGGTGAGCCGCCCGCTGCGGTAGGCGATGGCGAACACGAACGCGGCGGACGCGAGCGAGATGACGATCGAGGTGAGGATCATCGCCTGCGGGAGCGGGTCGCTGAACGGCGCGCGGGTGTGGCCGCCCCGGATCGGGGCCTTTCCGGCGTGCCCGCCGGTGGACAGGATCAGCACGTTCGCGCCGTTCCCGGCGAGCAGGATGCCGATGACGAGCCGGGTGAGGCTGCGCTCCATCATCAGCAGGAGCCCGCAGGCGAACAGCGCGCCGCCGGTCGCGGCGAGCGTGATGGACGGGCTCACGCCGTCCCCTCCCGGCGGTACTCGCCGAGGCCGGTGCCGCGGCGGGCCTCGATGGCGGCCTCCCGGTCGGCCTCCGCGCCGAGCGAGGTGAGGATGTCCAGGACCAGGCCGAGGACGATGAGGTACACGCCGATGTCGAACACCAGCGACGTCGAGAAGTGGACGTGCCCGAACACCGGCAGGTGCCCGTCGAGCGCCGCGCTCTGCAGCGCGTGCCCGCCCCACACCAGCCCGCCGAACGCGGTGGCGGTCGTGCAGATCAGGCCGATGCCGAGGATGAGCCCGACGTTGACCGGGACGGCCGCCGCCAGCTCGTACGGCCCGCCCGCCAGGTACCGGACGACGAGCGCGAGCCCCGCGACGATGCCGCCCGCGAACCCGCCGCCGGGCGAGCTGTGCGCGCCGAACAGCAGGAACAGCGACACCAGCAGCACGGTGTGGAAGATCAGCCGGGCGACGACCTCGAACAGCAGCGACCGCCGCTCGGCCGCGAGCGTGCCGCCCGCCGCCAGCCAGCGGCCCTCGCGCCGGTCCTCGGCCTCGGTCTCGAAGCTCTCGAACCGGTCGACGGCGTGCATGCCCTCGACCGCCCACACGTCGGTCTCGCTGCCCTGCGGCGGGCGCGGCCGGTAGCCGGGGCGGCGGCGCGCGTAGACCAGGCTGGTGACGCCGAGCGCGGCGAGCGCGATGACGGTGCTCTCCCCCAGCGTGTCCCAGGCGCGCAGGTCCACGATGGTGCCCGCGACGATGTTCTTGGCCCCGGCCTGCGCGGCGGCGGCCGGGTAGGCGGCCGAGATAGGCTCCGCGACGCGCGCCCGCCCGGCCAGCAGCGTCCCGGCGGCGACGACGCACCCGGCCAGGACGGCGACGGCGATGTGGACCGCGCGCCGGCCCGGCGGCCGGGTCGGGGTGAACGCGACGGGCAGCGACCGCAGGACGAGCACGAACACGATGAGGCTCGCCGTCTCCATGAGGAACTGGGTGAGGGCGAGGTCGGGGGCGGCCTCCAGGACGAACAGCATCGCGACGCCGTACCCGGACGCGCTCGCCAGCACGACGGTCTCGCCCCGGTTGCGCGCGGCGACGGCCGCGACGGCGACGGCGACGGTGAGCACGGCGACGGCGCCCTGCGCGGGCCCGTCCCACAGCCGCCAGCCGTCGGGCTCCTCCCACGGCCGGGAGAACCCGGCGGCGGCCGCGCCGACGCCGGTCGCGGTGAGCACGATGACGAGCAGGTACCCGGGCAGCGACCCGCGCTGGACGGCCCCGGTGATCTGGACGGCGGTGTCGTTGAGCGCGTCCATGATCGAGCGGTAGACCGCGGCCGGGTCGAACACGACCGTCCGGCGGTGGATCTCGGCGAGCGGGCGGCGCACGAGGAACAGCCCCACGCCGAGGCCGAGCGAGACGACGGTCAGGAACAGCGGCACCCCGAACCCGTGCCATGCCGACAGGTGGTACCCGGCGGGGCCGGGATAGTCCGCGACCTCGCGGCCGAGGGGCGCGTCGAGCGCCTCGGCGAGCAGCCCGGCGGCGAGGCCGAGCCCGGCCAGGACGGCGGGCGGCACGAGCAGGCCGGGCCCGGCGCGGTGGCGCGTCTCCACGTCCGGGACGCCGTCCTTGCGCGCGAACGCGCCCCACAGCGCCCGCAGGCTGTACGCGGCGGTGAGCCCCGATCCGGCGACGAGCACGGCCAGCAGCGCCGGGTCGCCCTCGGCGAACGCCTCGTACCCGGCCTCCTTCCCGGCGAAGCCGAGCGTCGCCGGGACGCCCGCCATCGACGCGGCGGCCAGCGTCGCTATCGCGGCGAGGGCGGGCGCGGCGCGGCCGAGCCCGCTCAGCTCCCGCAGGTCGCGGGTGCCGGTGGTGCGGTCGATGATCCCGACGGCCATGAACAGCGCGGCCTTGAACAGCGCGTGCGCGAGCAGGACGGTGACGGCGGCGAGCGCGGCGGTCCGGCCGCCCGCGCCCGCGAGCGTCGTCATGAACCCGAGCTGGCTGACGGTCCCGTAGGCGAGCAGCAGCTTCAGGTCGGTCTCGCGCAGCGCCCGCCAGCCCGCCAGGACCATCGTCGCGCCGCCGACCGCGAGGACGACGGGCCGCCACACGGTCTCGGCGCCGAACGCGGGGCCGAGCCGGACGATCAGGTACACGCCCGCCTTGACCATCGCGGCCGCGTGCAGGAACGCGCTGACCGGCGTCGGCGCGGCCATCGCGCCGGGCAGCCACAGCCCGAACGGCCAGATCGCGGACTTCGACAGCGCGCCGACCAGGATCAGGACCAGCGCGGCGGGCACCAGGCCGCCGTGCGGCGGGTGCGCGACGATCCGCGAGAGGCGCGTCGTCCCGGCCTCGTGGCCGAGCATCAGCAGCCCGGCGAGCATCGCCAGGCCGCCGAACGTCGTGATGACGAGCGCCTGCGTCGCGGCGGCCCGCGCGGCCCGCTTCTCGGCGTGGAAGCCGACCAGCAGGTAGGAGAAGACGGTCGTCAGCTCCCAGAAGACGTACAGCAGGATCAGGTCGTCGGCCAGGACGAGGCCGAGCATCGCGGCGGCGAACGCGATCAGGTTCCCGGCGAACGCGGGCAGGCCCCGCTCGCCCGCGTCGAAGTAGCGCGCGCAGTACGCGACGATCAGCGCCCCGACCCCGCCGGTGATCAGGACCATCATCCAGGCGAGCGCGTCGGCCCGCAGCGCCAGCTCCAGGTCCAGGCCCGGAATCCAGGACAGGACGGCCGAGCGCGGCGCCCCGCCGCCCGCCCACGGCGCGACCGCCCACACCGCCGCGGCGGCGGGCACCAGCGCCAGCGCCCAGAACGCGTCGCGGCCCCGCCACCGGACGAGCGCGGGCGCCGCCACGGCGGCCGCGCAGTGTACCGCGAGCAAGACCAGCATGACGCCCCAGAGTGAAGACTGTCCGACGGAGAGTCACCCTAGGCTCCGCGCGACCGGCGGCCGTGGACCCGCGCCGGTCGGACAGGGTCATGCGCGTCCCAAATGAGCGGCGGGCCGGACTCGCCCCGCCGCTCAGGAACCGGCGTACAGCAGGACCGCGGCGAACGTCCCGCCGATGAGGAACGGGCCGTACGGGAGCGCGTCGCGGCGGCCCGCGCGGCGGGCGAGCAGCAGCGCGGCCGCCGCCGCTCCGCCGGACAGGACGGCGATGAGCAGGCCCGCGACCCACGCCGCCGTCCCGTACCAGCCGAGGTACAGGCCGAGGACCCCGGCGAGCTTGACGTCCCCGAGCCCGATGTGGTCGGGGACCGCGACCCACTGGACGGCGTACAGCGCGCCGAGCGCGGCCATGCCCGCGAGCGCCCCGCCGAACCGGGCCGCGTCGCCGTCGACGGCCGCCGCGACGCCGAGCAGCGCCGCCGCGACGGGATAGGACGGCAGCGTGAGCGGATCGGGCAGCCGCCGCAGCGCGGCGTCCACGACGGCCAGCAGCGTCCCGGCGACCGCGAGGTACAGCACGGCGGCCAGCTCGGGGCGCGCGCCGGTCCGGACGCCGAGCGCGGCGGCGGCGAGGGCGCAACCGAAAGCGGTCGCGAGCGGGCGGCGGCGCAGCGGCTCCGTCCAATCCGCCCGCAGGGACCAGGTCGCGGGCTGCTCGCTCACGCCCGCCTGACGACGCTGAGTTCGACGCCGCCGACGATCCGGCCGCGCAGCACCTCGGCCAGCCGGTCCGACACGCGCTGCACGGTGCCGCGCTCGTCGTGCCCGGCGGCGACCGCGAACCGCACGGCCAGCTCGGCGCGCTCGCCGCGGCCGACGCGGACGCCCGCGACCGCCGGGTCGGAGCCGAACGCGGCCTCGACGGCGGCCAGGACGTCGGGGTCCTCGTGCGGCGGCGGGATCTCGCGGCCCTCGGCGAGCAGGTGCAGGCGCAGGCCGTCCACGGCGAACGGGACGGGTCCGGCGACGTCCACGACCAGCGCGTCCGCGCCCTCGTCCAGCGCCGCCAGGCACGCCTGCCGGGCGTGGACGGCGACCGGCCGCGCGTCGGGCCGCCACGCCAGCAGCGCCTCGGTGGAGGTGAACCCGAGGACGCCGCGGCGGCCGTCCTCGCCGATGAGCGTGGGCAGCGCCATGTCGCTGCTCTTCTCGCGGCGCAGCCCGCCGGGCTCGACCTCTTCCTCCTCGGTGAGGACGGCGACGACCGGCACGAGCAGCCGCGCGCCCCGCAGCTCGCGCAGCACGCCGTGCGCGCCCGCGCGGCCCGCCGCGTAGTCGGCGAGCGCGGCGGCCAGGCGCGGGTCGGCGGTGCCGTCGTCGTCGGGGAACTGGGGCTCTGGAATGGTCAGACCGGACACGGCACGCAAGGCTATAGCCTCCGCGCGGAGCGGCAGGGCCACTCGGCGAACACGGCCCGTGGTGGAAGCCCGTGGTCAGGGGGCGTGGCGCGCGTCAGGCGCGGGCGCGGTCGCGGCCGAGACCCGCCAGCCGCGCGACGGCCTCGTCGATGACCTCGTCCCGCTTGCAGAACGCGAACCGCACGAAGTGCGCGCCGTCCGCCGGCCGCTGGTAGAACACCTGCGTCGGGACGGCGACGACGCCCGCGAGGCCGGGCAGGGCGCGCGCCAGCTCCAGCCCGTCGGTGTACCCGAGCGGCCGGATGTCGGCCTGCACGAAGTAGGTGCCCTGCGGCCGGTAGGCGAGGAACCCGGCGGCCTCCAGTCCGGCGAGCAGCCGGTCGCGCTTGCGCTCCAGCGCCGCGCGCAGCTCCGCGACCCACGGCAGCTCCTCGCGCAGCGCGTACGCGGCGGCGCGCTGCCACGGGCCGCCGGTGGCGTAGGTGAGGAACTGCTTGACGGTCTGGACGGCCCGCACGAGCGGGGCGGGGCCGGTGACCCAGCCGGTCTTCCAGCCGGTGACCGAGAACGTCTTGCCGACCGACGAGACGGTCAGCGTCCGCTCGCGCATGCCGGGGAACGTCGCGAGCGGGACGTGCTCCGCGCCGTCGTAGGTCAGGTACTCGTAGACCTCGTCGGTGACCGCCGTCAGGTCGTGCTCGACGCAGACGGCCGCGATCTCCGCCAGCTCGTCGCGGGTGAACACCGTCCCGCACGGGTTGTGCGGCGAGTTGACGAGCAGGACCCTGGTGCGCGGCGTGACCGCGGCGCGCAGCTCGGCGGGGTCGAAGGTGAACCGGCCCGCGTCGGGCCGCAGCAGGACGGGCCGCAGCGCCGCGCCCGCGAGCGCGACCGTGGCGGCGTAGGAGTCGTAGGTCGGCTCGAACGCGACGACCTCGTCGCCCGGCCCGGCGAGCGCCAGGACCGAGGCGGCGACGCCCTCGGTCGCGCCGACCGTGACGTACACCTCGGTCTCGGGGTCGTAGCCGAGGCCGTACCGGTCCTCGCGCTGGTCGGCGACGGCGGCGCGCAGCTCGGGCAGGCCGGGGCCGGGCGGGTACTGGTTGCCGCCGCCCTCGATGGCCGCGACGGCGGCGGCGAGCATCGCGGGCGGCCCGTCGGTGTCGGGGAAGCCCTGCCCGAGGTTGATGGACCCCGTGCTCGCGGCCAGGGCGGACATCTCCGCGAAGATCGTGGTGCCGAATCCCCGCATGCGTTCGACCAGCGGTTCGCTCAACGGTTCTGCCACCCGCCCCACCCTAGGCGCTCGGGCCCCGGCCCGCCCGGGCGGCTCAGCCCGCGACGGACACGACGCGGCCGACCGTCCCCACGGCCGGGGCGAAGTCCAGCAGCGCGGCGGCGAGGTCGGCGCGGCGGATCGAGATGCCGCCGACGATGTTGCGGTCCACGGCGGTGCGGTACGAGCCCTTGGCGGGGCCGTTGAGCAGGCGCGGCGGGCGGACGATCGTCCAGTCCAGGCCGCTCTCGGCGACCAGCGTGTCCGCGCGGCGCGTGTCGACGAACCCCTGCTTGAGCGCGAGGCCGAGCAGCGGCTTCATCACGAACCGGGTGAAGGGGTCGTCGCCCGGCCCCGGGTACGCGCCGGACGCGCTGACGGTGAGCAGCCGGACGCCGCCGGTCTCCCGCAGCGCGGCGATCGCCGACCGCGCGCCGTCGGTGCAGACGGTCGTCGGGGCGCGCCCCTCGCGGCTGCCGAGCGCGCTGATGACCGCGTCCCGGTCCTTGACGAGCGGCGCGAGCGCGCCGGGGTCCATGACGTCGGCGCGGACGACGTCCACGCCGTCGCGCAGGCCGGCCGGGAGCCGGTCGGGGTCGCGGACGACGGCGGTGACGGCGTGCCCGCGCTCGCGGGCCTGGCGGACGACCTCCAGTCCGGTGCCGCCGGTCGCGCCGAGGACGGTGAGCTGCATGGGGCTCTCCCTGCTGGGTGAGTAAACGTTCACTAACCCCTAGGATGGTGAGCGTTCACTCACCTGTCAACAGGAACGAAGCCCCACCCCGATGAGCGCACGCGAACGCATCCTCGACGCGGCGGCCCGCATCATGCGGGAGCGCGGCGTCACCAAGGCGACCACGCGGGAGATCGCCCGCACCGCCGGATACTCCGAGGCCCTGCTCTACAAGCACTTCCGGGACAAGGAGGAGATCATGATCGCGGTGCTGCGGGAGCGGATGCCGGCGCTGCGCACGGCCGCCGCGCCGGGCGAGGGCACCGTCGCGGGCAACCTGGCGGCCGTCGCGGACGCGGCCGTCGCGTTCTACCGGCTGTCGTTCCCGATGATGGCGTCGATGGCGGCGGACCCGGCGCTCGTCGCGTCCGCGCGGACCGCCATCGGCCGGTACACCGCCGGGCCGCGCGAGCCCCTGCTGTTCCTGACCGGCTACCTCGACGCCGAGCGCGACCTCGGCCGCGTCCGCGCCGACGCCGACACCGCCGGGGTCGCCGCGCTGCTCATGGGCGCGTGCTTCCAGCAGGGGTTCCTCGCGTACTTCTCCGGCGAGGACGGGCACGCGCCCGAACTGCCGGGCGCGCTCGTCGCGGGCGTCCTGCCCGCGCTGCTGCCCTAGCCCAGCCGGGACTTGACGACCTTGCCCATCGCGTTGCGCGGCAGCGACTCCACCAGGCGGACGACGCGGGGCCGCTTGTGCGCGGTCAGCCGCTCCGCCGCGAACGCCGCGACCTCCGCCTCGCCCACGCCGTCCGCGACGACGTACGCGGCGACCTGCTCCCCGAGGTCGGGGTGCGGCGCGCCGACGACGGCGGCCTCCCGGACGGCCGGGTGGGCGAGCAGGACGTCCTCGATCTCGCCCGCGCCGATCCGGTAGCCGCCGCTCTTGATGAGGTCGGTGGACGCGCGGCCGACGATGCGGTGCGTCCCGTCGGGCTCGACGACGGCGATGTCGCCGGTGCGGAACCAGCCGTCCGGGGTGAACGCGGCGGCGGTCGCGTCCGGCCGGTTCAGGTAGCCGTCGAACAGCGTCGGCGTGCGGACGTGCAGTTCGCCGGGCGTCTCGCCGTCGTGCGGGACGGGCGCGCCGTCCTCGGCGGCGAGCCGCGTCGCGACGCCGGGCAGCGGGCGGCCGACGCGGCCGGGCCGCCGCTCCCCGTCCGCGCGGGCGCTGACGGTGATCAGCGTCTCGGTCATCCCGTACCGCTCGACGGGCCGGTGCCCGGTCAGCTCCGCGATCCGCCCGAACACCGGGACGGGCAGCGCGGCGCTCCCCGACACCAGCAGCCGCGCGCTCCGCAGCGCCGCCGCCGCGCCGGGGTCGGCGGCGAGCCGCGACCAGACGGTCGGGACGCCGAAGAACAGGCTGCCGCCGTCCTCGGCGGCGGCCCGCGCGTACGCCTCGGGGCGCGGGCGGCCGGTGTGGACGAGCGGCGAGCCGACCCGCAGCGCGCCGAGCACGCCGAGGACGAGCCCGTGGACGTGGAACAGCGGCAGGCCGTGGACCAGGACGTCGCCGGGCGTCCAGTCCCACGCCTCGGCGAGCGCGTCGATCCCGGCGGCGAGCGCGCGGCGCGACAGCAGGACGCCCTTGGGCGCGCCGGTCGTGCCGCTGGTGTAGAGGACCAGCGCGGTGGCGTCCGGGTCGGGGCGGGCGGCGGGCGGGTCGGCGGGCGGCAGGTCGTCGAGCGGGACGAGCGGCAGGTCCGCCCCCTCCCCCGCGCCGCGGGCGGCGAGCAGCAGCGTCGCCCCGGAGTCGCGCAGGATGTGCTCCCGCTCGACGGGCCCGGCGTCGGGCGGCACCGGCACGACGGGGACACCGGCCAGCAGCCCGCCGACGACGGCCGCGACCGTCCCGGCCGACGCGTCGGCGCGGACCGCGACGGCCCGCGCCCCCGCGATCTCGGCGGCGACGGCCGCCGCGCGCCCGAACAGGTCGGCGCGCGTGAGGGCGCGGCCCGCGACGGCGACGGCCGGGCCGTCGTCCGCGTCGCCGAGCAGATCGGTCACTTGGGGCCTCCTGGTGGTACGCGCGGGCGGCTCGCAGGGAAGTATGCCGGTCATGGCCGCCGTCACGCCGACCCACCCCGCGCTCGCCGCGCGCGTCCGGCGGCTGCCGCCGTCGTGCGGGCCGGTGCGCGTCGTCGCGGTGGACGGGCCGAGCGGCGCGGGCAAGTCCACGTTCGCGCGGCGGCTCGCGGCGGCGCTCGGCGCGCCGCTGGTCGCGGCCGACGACTTCCCGGTCCCGTGGGACGCCGACCCGCTGGTGTGGCTCGCGCCGCTGCGCCGCGCGGTGTTGGACCCGCTGGCGGCGGGGCGGCCGGGCGCGCTGGCCCGCTACGACTGGCGGGCGGGCCGCCGGGGCGCGCCGGAGGAGGTCCCGGCGGGTCCGGCGCTGGTGCTGGAGGGCGTCGGCGCGGCGGCGCGCGGCCTGCCGGTCGCGCTGCGGATCTTCGTGGACGCGCCGCGCCCGCTGCGCCGCGCGCGGGTGCTGGCGCGCGACGGGGCCGCGTTCGGTTCGGCGTGGGACGCGTGGTCGGTCCGCGAGGCGCGGTATTTCGCGGACGGTCTCGGGCCTGTCGACATGCGGGTCGACGGCGCGTCCGTCGCGGACGACGAGTTCCGCGTCCTCGATTGAGCGCGCGTGCGTGGACGACCGAACCGCGCCAGTGAATACTGGCGCAATCCGTCGTCTCACCGAGGAGCCCGTCCCATGCGACCTGTCCGCCCCTCCCGCCGCGCCGTCGCCCTCGCGTCCGCCGCCCTGCTCGGCGCGGCCGTCCTGCCCGCGCTGCCCGCGCTACCCGCGCTGGCCGCCCCGCCGCCCGGCGCGTGGACCGCCGAGACCGCGCCCCCGCTGACCGCCCCCGCCGCGCTGCACGGCGTCGCCGCCGCGAGCCCGAACCGCGCGTTCGCGGTCGGCGGCGAGGCGGGCGAGACCGTCCCCGTCCTGCTGAACCGCGGCCCGCGCGGCTGGACGCGCGCGCAGGCCCCCGCCGGGATCGCCCCCCAGCTCGTGGACGTCGCGGCGGGCTCGGCGGCGAACGCGTGGGCGGTCGGCCAGTCCGCGAACGCCTACGACCCCGCCGACGCGCGCGCCGTCCACTGGAACGGCCGCCGCTGGACCGCCGACCGGCTGCCGCTGCCCACCCCGCTCGCGGTGTCGGTGGACTCGGCGGGCGCGCCGTGGGTCGCGGGCGTCAACGGCAACGAGAACGACGGCAGCGCCGTCTACACCAAGCGGCACGGCGCGTGGAGCAAGAGCCTCGACGTCCCGGCCGGGACGATGCTCAGCGCCGTCGCCGCGCGGACGCCCCGCGACGTCTGGACGGGCGGCCTCGCGCAGAACTCCACCAGCACCGCGCTCTACCACTTCGACGGGTCCGCGTGGACCCGCGTGGCCTGGCCCAGCCAGTGGAGCCGCTGGGTCATGGAGATCGCCCCGGTCTCCGCGCGCGAGGTCTGGCTCTACGAGATGCCGCTCGACCCGCTGTTCTCCGGCCCGAAGCTCGCCCGCTGGAAGAACGGCGCGTTCACCGAGTACGCGATCCCCCCGGCCGGCTCCGGCGGCGGCCTCGGAACCCTGTCCGCCGACCCGGGCTTCCTCGGCTCCCTCGCCCCCGACGGCCGGGGCGGGGTCTGGGTCCAG
This sequence comes from Actinomadura atramentaria DSM 43919, assembly GCF_000381885.1. Taxonomy (GTDB): domain Bacteria; phylum Actinomycetota; class Actinomycetes; order Streptosporangiales; family Streptosporangiaceae; genus Spirillospora; species Spirillospora atramentaria. The sequence continues at coordinate 371,306 of NZ_KB907210.1, forward strand.
ACCAACCGGGGCGGGGAGTTCCTGCACTTCGACGGCGCGGACTGGACGCGCGTCGCCCGTCCCGCGTCGCAGGGCTACCTGTGGGATCTCGCCCAGGCCCCGCACACCCGGACGGTCTGGGCGGCCGGGGACGGCGGCGCGCTGCTGCGCTTCCACTGAGCCCGCGCCCGACTCCGCACCGGGCGGACCGCCGGACGGCCCCGCGCGGCGGCGGCTACGCTGAACGACCGTCAGACCATCGACGACCAGCATGGAGCCAGCCACATGGCGCTTGAACGCCCCGAGATCGACTTCCCCGAGGGCCAGCCCCCGTCCTACCTCGACATCACCGACATCACCGTCGGCGACGGCGCGGAGGCCGTGAAGGGGTCCACCGTCTCCATGCACTACGTGGGCGTGAGCTTCTCCACCGGCGAGGAGTTCGACGCGTCCTGGAACCGCGGCAGCACGCTGGACTTCGAGCTGGGCAGCGGCCGGGTCATCAAGGGCTGGGACATGGGGATCGCCGGGATGAAGGTGGGCGGGCGGCGCAAGCTCGTCATCCCGCCGCACCTGGCCTACGGCGACCGCAGCCCGTCCCCGGCCATCAAGCCGGGCGAAACGCTGATCTTCGTGGTGGACCTGGTGGACGTGAGCTGACCGGCCGCGCCGGTTGAACGGCGGGCAATCGGCGGGTGAAATTACCCCCGATCGCCCGCCTTCGCCGTTTCCGGGGCTGAACGCGTCGGTATCGACCCAGCATGATCCTCGCGCGCGGGCTGACGAAGCGGTACGGCCACAAGACCGCCGTCGACCGCGCGGACTTCTCCGTCGCGTCCGGGCACGTCACGGGCTTCCTCGGCCCGAACGGCGCGGGCAAGTCGACGACGATGCGGATGATCCTCGGCCTCGACCGGCCCACCGCGGGCGACGTCACCGTCAACGGCAAGCACTACCGCGACCTCGGGGCGCCGCTGCGCGAGGTCGGCGCGCTGCTGGAGGCGCGCGCGGCGCAGGGCGGCCGGACCGCGCGCAACCACCTGCGGTGCCTGGCGCGCAGCAACGGCATCCCCGACCGGCGCGCGGACGAGGTGCTGCGGCTCGTCGGGCTGGAGGCCGTCGCCGGGCAGCAGGTCCGCAACTTCTCGCTCGGGATGTCGCAGCGGCTCGGGATCGCCGGGGCGCTGCTCGGGGACCCGCCGATCCTCATGTTCGACGAGCCCGTCAACGGCCTCGACCCCGAGGGCATCCTGTGGATCAGGACCCTGATCCGGCAGCTCGCCGCCGAGGGCCGCACGGTGTTCGTGTCCAGCCACCTCATGGCGGAGATGGCGCTGACCGCCGACCACCTGGTCGTCATCGGGCGCGGCCGCATCCTCGCCGACACCGACATGCGCGACTTCATCGACACCAACGCCACGAGCCACGTCCTGGTCCGCTCGCCGCGGCTGACCGACCTCGTGCCGCTGCTGTCCGCGCGCGGCTGGCGCGTCGACCCCGAGGGCCGCGACGCGGTGCGCGTCCACGGGACGCCGCCGGACGCGATCGGGGACCTGGCCGCCGACCACGGCATCCGGCTGCACGAGCTGGCGCCCGTCCGCCCCTCGCTGGAGGAGGCCTTCATGCGGCTGACCGGCGACACCGTCGAGTACCACGCGGGGACGCCCGGGCAGCCGCCGATCCCGCCGGACGTCGCCGCGGGAGGTGCCGCGTGACCGCCGCCGGGGCGGCGGGCCGCCGCAGGCCGCCGCACGCGTCCTTCGCCAACGTCCTGTCCTCGGAGTGGACGAAGATCCGCACCGTGCCGTCCACCTTCTGGACGCTGCTGGCGGGCGCGCTCATCATCATCGGGTTCTCCGCGCTGTGGGCGTGGGCGTTCACCGCCAGCTTCGACCAGCTCGACCGGGCGGACCGCGCGTCCATCTCCCCGACGTCGCCGATGCAGATCGCTTTCTACTTCGGCATGGTCGTGTTCGGCGTCCTCGGCGTGCTGGTGATCAGCGGCGAGTACGGCAGCGGGATGATCCGCGCCTCGCTGACCGCGATGCCGCGCCGCGCCGAGTACCTGGCGGCCAAGGCCGTCGTGGTGGCGGGCGTCGTGCTCGTCGCGGGGCTCGTGGTGTCGTTCGCGTCGTTCTTCGTGTCGCAGCCGATCCTGATGATCAACCATCTCGACGGGTCGCTGGGCGACCGGGGCGTGCTGCGCTCGGTGTTCGGCGGCGGGCTGTTCCTCGCGCTCATCGCGGTGATGGCGCTCGGGATCGGGACGATCGTCCGGCACACGGCGGGCTCGATCGTGACGATGTTCGTGATCCTGTTCGTGCTCGGCATCGTCGGCGGGTTCCTGCCGGGCTCGTGGGGGCGGACGCTCAACCAGTACCTGCCGTCCAACGCGGGCAGTGCGATCCTGGCGCCGGTACGGCAGTCGGGATCGCTCGCGCCGTGGGCCGGGCTCGGCGTGTTCGCGCTCTACACGGCGGTGGTGCTGCTGGTGGCCGTCGTGCTGTTCCGGTCCCGCGACGCCTGAGATTTCGGCGTTCCCCGCGGATCGGGCCGCGTCGCTCCGTGACCCGCGGTGCCGGACATGGTCAGATATGTCGCGCGAGTCCTCCCACGGGTTTCCACACGGCGCGAACCACCGCGCGGTCGCGGCCGTCCCACCCAGTCGGGGACCGTGACACAGCGCCGGAACACGGCACCAGCACCACGGTGCGGGCACCACAGGATTAGGGGAACGCCGCCGATGCGAGGAAAGACGCCCGTCGCCGCCACCGTCGTGGCGGCGCTCGCCGGAGTCGCGGCCGCGGGCTGGCCCGCCGTCGCGGGCACCGGCGGACCGTCGGGGCCGACGATGCGGGCGCAGCTCGCCGCCGTGCTGGCCGACCAGGAGTGGCCGCGGCCCGCGCCGGGCTCCTGGACGCCGCCCAAACCCGCCGTGGACGGGCTCCCCACCGTGATCAGCAAGATCGACACGACCGACAAGGTCGTCTTCCTCACGATGGACGACGGCTACGAGTACGACTCGGACTTCGTCGCGCTGGTCCGCAAGGAGCACGTCCCGTACATGACGTTCCTGACGTCCACGTACATCCACGGCGAGGCACAGTACTTCTGGGCGCTGCGCAACGCCGGGTCGGTGATGGAGAACCACACCATCGACCACCCGAACATGCCGACGCTGAGCCCCGAGGCGCAGAAGCGGCAGATCTGCGAGTCCTCGGACGCCATCGCCGCCCAGTTCGGCCGCCGCCCGGAGATCTTCCGGCCGCCGTTCGGCGCGTACAACACCGCGACGCGCCAGGCCGCCAAGGAGTGCGGCATCAAGTCCGTCCTGCTGTGGACGGCCGAGTTCTACAACGGCACGACCGGCCCCGGCGTCGGGTTCAACGGCTTCGCGCGCGCGGACGGCGGCAAGGGCTTCAAGCCCGGCGACATCATCCTCATGCACTACCGCAAGGGCCTCGCCGGGGAGTTCGCGACGATGCTCGGGTGGATCAGGCAGGCCGGGTTCCGGCCCGCCGCCGTCCAGAACTACCTGCCGCGCTCGCTGGGCGGGACCGCGCCCGACGCCCCGGCCGCGCCGAAGGGCTGACGCGGCGCGGCCGGGCGCCCGGTCAGTCGGCGGCGCGGGGCCGGGTCGGCGGGCGCACCGGGCCGCCGACCTCGTCCTCGTCGGGGGCGATGATCCCGCGCCCGGCGTCGGCCGGGCCGCGCCGCCCGCCGAGGGCGTTCAGCAGGTGGTAGAAGACCAGCACCGCGACCGTCCCGAACGCGATGCCGCCGAGCGGGAAGTCGTCGGTGATCGACAGCGTCACGCCGCCGATCGCCAGGATCATCGCCGCCGCGACCGGCACGAGGTTGACCGGGTCGGCGAAGTCCACCCGGTTCTCGATCCAGATCTTCGCGCCGAGCAGCCCGATCATCCCGTAGAGGACGACGGTGATCCCGCCGAGGACGCCGCCGGGCGTCGCCGCGACGAGCGCCCCGAACTTGGGGCACAGCCCGAACAGGATCGCCACGACCGCCGCGACGTAGTACGCGGCCGTCGAGTAGATCCGGGTGGCGGCCATGACGCCGATGTTCTCGGCGTACGTCGTGGTGGGCGAGCCGCCGACGCCGGTGGCCAGGACGGTCGCGACGCCGTCGGCGGCGAGCGCGCGGCCCATCACCGGGTCCAGGTTCTCCCCCGTCATCGCCGCGACGGCCTTGACGTGCCCGGTGTTCTCCGCGATGAGCGCGATGACGGGCGGCAGCGCCAGCAGGATCGCCGACGCCGTGAACCCGGGCGCGTGCAGGCTCGGGAACCCGAACCAGTCGGCGTGCGAGACGCCGGAGAAGTCCACGCGGTGGTGCGGGAACGCCGTCGCGACGCAGTACGGCCCCTCGGCCGGGCACGGCCTGCCGGACGCGTCCAGCAGGTTCTGCCCCGGCAGCACCGAGGTGATCTTCCCGGCCGTGTGGTCCAGCACCCAGGACAGGGCGAACCCGAACACCAGCGCCAGCAGGATCGACACCCGCGACCAGAACCCGCGCAGCAGCACGGTGCTCAGCACCGCGAACACCAGCGTCGCCAGCCCGACCCACTGGTCCTGCGGCCAGTACGTCGTCGCGACGACCGGGGCGAGGTTGAACCCGATGAGCATCACGACCGCGCCCGTCACGACCGGCGGGAACACCCGGTGGACGACCTGCGCGCCGAGGAAGTGGATCACCAGCCCGACCGCCGCGAGCACCGCGCCCGACACCAGGATCGCCCCGGTGACCGTCGCGCTGTCGCCGCCCGCCGCGCGGATCGCCGCGACCGCGCCGACGAACGAGGCGCTGGAGCCGAGGTAGCTCGGCACCCGCCCGCCGACGACCAGCAGGAAGAGGATCGTCGCGACCCCGGACATCATGATCGACAGGTTCGGGTCCAGGCCCATCATGAGCGGGAAGACGAACGTCGCGCCGAACATCGCGACGACGTGCTGCACGCCGATCCCGGCCGTGCGCGGCCACGTCAGCCGCTCCCCGGGGCGCACGACCTCGCCGGGCGGCGGCGTCCTCCCGTCGCCGTGCAGCCTCCAGCCGATCCCCATCCGAGCCTCCTCCGGACGCGCCCGTGCGGGCGCGCCCTCGATTCCTGCGCGCAACCGTAGATGTACCCAGAACGGCGATCATGGGCGACTTCCGCCAAAGATTCCGGTTCTGGGCTGGGGAGACTCTATGACCCAGCGGTCAGATGCCGCGCATCCGGAGGACGTGCAGGGCCAGCGTCAGATTGAGGCGCAGGTTCGCGTCGCGGGTGAACGGGCCGAGCATCCGCTCCAGCTTCCCGATGCGGTACCGCAGCGTGTTGTAGTGGAAGTGCAGGCGGCGGGCCGTCTCGGCGACGTTCAGGTTGGTCTCCAGGAGTTCCTGCAGCGTGCGGCGCAGGTCGGCCATCTCGGGGTCGGCGTCGTCGGCCAGCTCCCCCAGCGTCTCGCGGACGAACGCGTGCAGCTCGGCGGCGTCCGGCACGAGGCTGAGCAGCCGGTACACGCCGAGCCCGTCGAAGTGGGCGCGCGCGCCGGGGCCCTGCACCTGGCGGCCGACGCGGACGGCCTTCAGCGCCTGCTCGTAGGCCTCCGGCAGGTCGGCGGGACGCGCGGCGGTCCGGCTGACGCCCGTCGAGAACGTGCGGTGCGCCGCCTCCGGGCCGAGGTCGGCGAACAGCGCCGCGACGTCCTGCGTCCACGCCGCCGCGACGTCGCGGGCGCCCGCGCCCTCGCCCGTCCCGACCAGCGCGACGACCTCGCGGGCGAAGCTCACCACGGCCGCGCCCGGGTCGCGGCGGCGCGCCGCCGCCGTCCACGCCGCCGCCAGCCGCTCCTGCGCGGCGCGCTCCTGCGGGCCCCGCCCGCCCGGCGCGTCGTCCAGCTCGGCGACGACGACCGCGAGCGGGCGGTCCAGGTCCCAGCCGAACCCGGCGCAGTGCGCGACGACCCGGTCCTCGCCCCCGGCCCGCCCCGCGAGCACCTCGCGCAGGAAGTCCGCCCGGTACTTGCTCTCCACCGCCGCGACGGCCTGCTGCTTGGTGACGACCAGCGCCGCGACCGTCGCCGCGCGCTCCAGGATGCCGAGGTCGGCGTCGCCGAGCGCGCCGCGCGGGGCGTAGGCGACGATCCGGCCGTGGTCGAGGCCGCCCGCGACGACCCGCGCCGACAACCGCGTCCCGCGCGGCGCGGCCCCGCCGACGAACGCCGCGAACCGCGTCCCGGGCACGAGCGGCGCGACCGTCTCGGGCACGGGCTCGGCGAACACGGGCTCGCTCACCACGGGCTCACCTACCACGGGCGCCGTCAGCTCCGCGAGATGGTCGGCGCGGCCCGCGCGGGCGACGACGCGCCCGTCGCCGTCCACCAGCGCGACGGCCGCGCCGAGCACCGCCGCGACCTCGTCCACGACCTCCTGCACCTCGCCGCCGCCCAGCACGATCTGCACCAGCGCCCGGTGGACCTCCTCGGTGCGGGCCAGGACGGCGGCCTGCCGGTTGAGGATGTCGCTGAGGACCTGGTTGAGGACGTCGTCGAACCCGACGTCGTCCGGCAGCGCGATGACGGGGAAGCCGAGCCGGTCCGCCCGCGCGAGCATCGCGGCGGGCAGGGCACCCGTGTCCGGACCCGGCCGGACGGCCAGCGCCGCGACCCCGCGCGCGTCCAGCTCCCCGACCAGCCCCGCGAGCCCCGCCGCGCCGCGCAGCGAGTAACCGGTGGTCAGCAGCAGCTCGTTGGGCTTGACGAACGTCAGCGCGTCCGCGACCGCCAGCACGTCGAGCCGCTGCACCACCCGGCCGAGCCCGCTCCGCCCCGCCACGACCCGCGCGCCGCGCAGGCTCGGCACGCCCAGGACCTCCCCGACCGACAGGCCGAGGGTGAGGGCGCCGGTGCTCGCCAGCCGGAGGGCCGGGGGCGCCGGGTCCACGGGAATGTGGCTCATGCGTGGGGTCACCTCGCTTTTGGAGCGTTCATCGCCGGGTACGGCCAGATCGCTACCGCTCACTGATCAAGACTGACAACAAACGACAAGGCTGACAACAGGGCTTGGCACCTTTTCCCGTACGGCGTCCCGGAACCGGCCGTCTACGGTTCCGTACGGGTTCCTTACGGTTTCCATCGACCGCTCCCGCTCCCCGGAGGGATGAGTGACCGCAGCCCCCGCCCGCCCGCTCCCGACCCGCCCCGAGACCGCCGCTCCCCCGCCCGGCGCGCCGCCGCTGCCCGGTTCCGCGAGCACCGCGCTGCGCGGGGTGCTGGCCGGGCCGCCGCGCGCCGCCCGCGTCCTCGCCCGGTATCCGGGCTCGCTGTACCTGGAGCTGCGCGGGGCCGCCGAGCCCCGCGTCGTCGCGGTCGTCGCCGCCGACGCGGCCCGGCCGCCGAACTCCGTCGTGCTCGCGGCGGCGGTCCGCGACCGGCCGTTCCGGCGGGTCGGGGACGGCGCGGACGTCCGCGTCGGCGAGGGCCGGATCGAGGCGGGCGGCCTGCTCGTCCGGGCCCGCCGCCGCTGGGACCCGCGCCCCGCCCTCGGCACGCCCGCGCCGGGCCCCTGCGCGCGCGGGCTGCGGTCCGTCGAACGGGCGCTGGCGGACGCGGGCGGCCGGGGCGGCCTCGCCGGGCACCCCGCCCCCGAGCGGCTCGCGGACCGCTGCGCCGCCGGGGACCTGGCCGGGGCCGTCGAGGCCGCCGAGCGGATCGTCGGCCTCGGCCCCGGCCTGACGCCGAGCGGCGACGACATCCTCGCCGGGCTGCTGGCGTCGCTGCTGCTGGTCGGCGGCGCGCTGCGGGACGGCGGCCGGGCGGTGCGGCTCGCCGCCTGGCTCGGCGCGGCCGTCACCGAGGACGCCGGGACGCGCACCACCGCCCCGTCCGCGACGCTGCTGCACTGCGCGGCGCGCGGCGCGGCGGGCGCCGAGGTCGGCGCGGTGCTGCGCGCCGTCGTCGGCCGGGAGGCGGCGGTCCCGGCGGTGCGGCGGCTGCTGGCGGTCGGCCGCTCGTCCGGGCCCGACCTCGTGCGGGGCGCGGTGGCGGGCGCGCGGGCCGCGCTCGCGCTCGCCGCGGCCGAGCGCGCGGCGCGCGGCGGCTGATCTGGCGGTTTCCCGGCCGTTCGGGTGTCCAGGGTGCCCCGGATTGCGAGATCATGCCGGGGTGAATCTCAGCTTCTCCGCGATCGAGGACCTCGCCGCCCGCATCGAGTCCGTCCGCGCCGAGCACGCCGCGCGGTTCCCCGGACCGCCGACGGACCGCCAGCCGGTCCACACCGTCTACGTCCCGGCCGACCGGCTCTCCCCGACCACGCCCGCCGACTTCGGCGCGGAGGCGCTGCGGCTGCTGAACGCCCACACGCCCGGCGACGGGTCGTTCGGCGGCGCGTTCGGCCTGGACCCGGAGATCGCCGGGACGGTCCGCGAGCGCGTCGCCGCCAAGCTCGCCCGCGAGCCGGTCGAGGACCTGCGGATCGACTTCGAGGACGGCTACGGCGTCCGCTCCGACGCCGAGGAGGACGGCCACGTCGGCCAGGCCGTCGAGGCCGTCGCCGCCGCCTACGAGACGCAGACGCTCCCGCTGTACTGGGGCCTGCGCGTCAAGTCGTTCGCCGACGGCGGCCACGAGCGCGCGATGCGCACCCTGGACGGCTTCCTGACGACGCTGCGCGACCGGCTCGGCCGCCTGCCCGGCGGGTTCACGATCACGTTCCCCAAGATCGTGTCGGCGGCGCACGTCGCGCTGTTCGCCGAGTACCTCGACGGGCTGGAGGAGGCGCTGGGCCTGCCGGCGCGCATCCTGCGGTTCGAGGCGCAGATCGAGACGACCGAGGCGATCGTCGACGCCGAGGGCCGCGCGGGCCTGCGCGCCATCGCGGACGCGGGCGACGGCCGCATCACCGCCGCGCACTTCGGCGTCTTCGACTACACGGCGGCGCTCGGGCTGCCGCCGCAGGAGCAGCGCCTGGACCACCCGGCCTGCGACTTCGCGCGGCACGTCATGCAGGTGACGCTCGCGGGCACCGGCATCCGGCTGTCGGACGGCTCCAGCAACGTCGTCCCCCGCGACGACGGCGCGGACGAGGTGAACCGCACCTGGACGACGCACGCCGCCCAGGTCCGCCACTCGCTGGCGCACGGCTTCTACCAGGGCTGGGACCTGCACCCGGCGCACCTGCCGAGCCGGTACGCGGCCGTGTACGGCTTCCACCTGGACGGCGCGGACGAGGTCGTCGCCCGCGTCCGCGCCTGGCACGAGCAGGCGGCGGCCGCGTCCGGCGTGCTGGACGAGCCCGCGACGATCCGCGCGCTGACCGCCCGGCTGCGCCGCGCCGTGGACTGCGGCGCGCTGGACGAGGACGTCCTGCCGCCCGGCGCCACGGCCTGACCGTCAGCGGGCGAGGTAGGCCGCCAGGTCGGCGGCCGTGTCGAGGTCGTCCGGCGCGGCCACGTCGTCGCACGGCACGGGCGTGACGAGTCCGGGGCGGGCGCGCAGGAACGCGCGCGCCCCCCGGTCCCCGCGCGCGGACTCCGCGACGGCCGCGAAGTGCTCCCGCGCGAGCAGCACGGGGTTGCGCGGCTCGCCGCCGTAGGCGGCGACGGCGACGGACGCGCCCGCCGCGTGCGCCGCGAGCAGGCGGCGGACGGCGGCGGCCGTGACGTCCGGCTGGTCCACGAGCGCGACGACGACGGCCGCGCACTCGTCCGGCAGCGCGGCGAGCCCGGCGCGCAGCGAGGACCCCATACCCGTCGCCCAGTCGGGGTTGTGGACGGCCGTCGCGCCGTCCGGCTCGACGGGCGCGGCCCCGGTGACGACCAGGACGGGCGCGCACCCGCCGTCCGCGAGCGTCCGGACGCCCCGGTCCACCAGCCGCTCCCCGCCGATCTCGACCAGCGCCTTCGGCCGGCCGAGCCGCCGCCCCGCGCCCGCCGCCAGCAGCAGCCCCGCGACGCCGCTCACGCGACCGGCTCGCGGTGGATGCGCCCGCCGGTCTCGGTGAGCGGCCGCCCGGTCCCGCCCCACCGGAGCTGCACGAGTTCGGCGGCGATGGACACGGCCGTCTCCTCCGGCGTGCGCGCGCCGAGGTCGAGTCCGATGGGCGAGCGGAGCCGCGCCAGCTCGGCGTCGGCGAGCCCGGCGGCGCGCAGCCGCGCCAGCCGGTCGTCGTGGGTGCGGCGCGAGCCCATCGCGCCGATGTACCCGGCGGGGGTGCGCAGCGCGACCTCCAGCAGCGGGACGTCGAACTTGGGGTCGTGGGTGAGGACGGCGATGGCGGTGCGCTCGTCCACGTCGGTCCCGGCGAGGTACCGGTGCGGCCAGTCCACGACGACCTCGTCGGCGTCGGGGAACCGCTTGCGGGTGGCGAACACCGGGCGGGCGTCGCAGACGGTGACGTGGTGGCCGAGGAACTTGCCGACGCGGGCGACGGCCGCCGCGAAGTCGATCGCGCCGAACACCAGCAGCCGGGGCGGCGGCGCGAAGGAGTGGACGAACACCGCGAGGTCGTCGCCGCGCCGCTGCCCGTCCGGCCCGTAGCGCAGCGTCCCGGTGCGGCCCTGGGCGAGCATGCCGCGCGCGTCGTCGTCCACGGCGGCGTTCAGCCGGGCCTCGTGCGGCGCGCCGGGCGCGAGGCTCCCGGCGGCGCGGCCGGGCCAGACGACGCGGCGCGCGCCGGTGCGGCCGGGGCCGCCGACGACGGACGCGACGGCGACGGGCTCGCGCGCGGCGATCGACGCGGCGACGTCGGGGAACTCGGGGAACGTCGCGGCCCCGACCGGCTCGACGAGGATGTCGAGCACGCCGCCGCAGGTCAGCCCCACCGCGAATGCGTCGTCGTCGCTGACGCCGTACCGCCGCACGACCGGCTCGCCGGACGCGACGACCTCGCGCGCCAGCTCGTACACCGCGCCCTCGACGCAGCCCCCGGACACGCTGCCCACGACCTCGCCGCCGGGGTCGACGGCCATCGCCGCGCCGGGCGGCCGGGGCGCGCTGCGGAACGCGCCGACGACGGTGGCGAGGCCGAACGTGCGGCCGTCGGCGTACCAGGCGGCGATGTCGCCGAGGACGTCTCGCATGGGCGCTCCCTGACGGATGGACCGGGGCCGCGCGGCCCCGCTGGATCGTTCCACGCTCGCCGCCGGAACCGGGACGGGCCCGGCACGATCACTGTACCCACGCGTAATCCATGCGATTTCTGTAGGGAAAGTTGACTTACTGCGCGCGCGTCAGCACGATGCCCTCATGGCCCGATCCCCAGACGCGGACCTCACCGACGAGGCCGCGTACGAACTGTCCCGCCGCGCCGTCGTCCGGCTCTCCGGCTACGGGCTCGGCGGCGCGCTGACCCTCCCGTTCCTCCCCGACGCGGCGGCCGCCGAAGACGGCGCGGGGATCGTCAAACCGCTCCCGCCCGAGCTGTTCGTCCCGCGCGGCACCAACGCCGAGACCCGCTGGGAGGCGATGCTCGGACAGGGCTACCTCACGCCCGTCGACCGCTTCTTCGTCCGCAACCACGTCGCGACCCCCCGCATCGACGCGCGCGCCTGGCGGCTGCGGATCTGGGGGGACGGCCTGCGCGGCGGACCCGTCGAGTTCACCTACGACGCGCTGCGCCGCCTCCCCGCCGAGACGCTCACCGCGCGGATCGAATGCACCGGCAACGCCCGTTCGCTGTTCACGACGCAGCAGGGCCAGCGGGTGTCCGGCACCGCGTGGGGGCTCGGCGCGGTCGGCGTCGCGCGGTGGCGGGGCGTGCGGCTGTCGGTGCTGCTGGAACGCGCCGGGATCAGCCGCCGCGCCGTGGACGTCATGCCGCGCGGCCTGGACGCCGACTACGTCGACGGCGGGGTGAACCTCGGCCGCGTCCGCCGCCCGCTGCCCGTCGCCAAGGCCCGCAAGGACGTCCTGGTCGCCTACGAGATGAACGGCCGCCCGCTGCCGCCCGACCACGGCTTCCCCGCGCGGCTCGTCGTGCCGGACTGGGTCGGCGTCGCGTCCGTCAAGTGGCTCGGCGACATCGAGGTCTCCACGACGCCGCTCGCCTCGCCGTGGAACACCCAGTACTACCGGCTGTTCGGCCCCGACTACCCGCCCGAGGGCAGCGCGCCGCTCACCCGCATGAACACCAAGAGCGCGTTCGAGCTGCCGTGGGACGGCGAGATCCCGCGCGACACGCGCGTCCTGCACGGCCGGTCGTGGTCCGGCAACGGCCGCGTGACCAGCGTCGCGGTCAGCGCGGACGGCGGCGCGACCTGGCGCCGCGCCCGCCCGCACGGCCCGTCCCTCGCCCGCGCCTGGACCCGCTGGACGATCCCGTGGCGCCCGCCCGGCCCCGGCCGCCACGAACTCCTCGCCCGCGCCGCCGACGAGACCGGCGCGGCGCAACCCGACACCGCCCCGTACAACACGCTCGGCTACCTGTTCGGCGCGGTCGCCCGGCACCCCGTCACCGTGAAGTGAGGATCTCCGACCTGATGGCGCTCTGGAAGCCCGACCCCACGTTCTACCCCTCGCCCCGCGACGCGGCGGGCGCGCCCGCCGAGAAGCTGGCCTACGTCGCCGCGTTCGACCGGTCGGCGCGGCGGCCCGACGCCATCGCCGTCCTGGACACCGACCCGGGCTCCCCCGACTACGGGACCGTCGTCGGCTGGACGGACATGCCCGGCACCGGCGACGAGCTGCACCACTTCGGGTGGAACGCGTGCAGCAGCGCGCTGTGCCCGTACGCGCCGCACCCGCACGTCGAGCGCCGGTACCTCATCGTGCCGGGGCTGCGCTCGTCGAACATCCACATCCTGGACACCAAGCCGGACCCGGCGTCGCCGAAGCTCGTCCGGACGATCGAGGCCGCGGAACTGGCCGACCGCGCCGGCTACTCGCGCCCGCACACCGTCCACTGCGGGCCCGAGGGCCTGTACGTCACCGCGCTCGGCGGCGGCTCCACCGAGGGGCCGGGCGGGATCGCGCTGCTCGACCACACGTCCTTCGACGTCCTCGGCCGCTGGGAGGTCGACCGGGGGCCGCAGCACTTCGCCTACGACGCGTGGTGGCACATCGCGCACGACGTGCTCGTCAGCTCCGAGTGGGGCACGCCGCTGATGATCGAGGACGGTGTCGTCGCCGAACTGCTCCTCGGCCGCAAGTACGGGCACTCGCTGCACTTCTGGGACCTGCGCAAGCGCCGCCACGTGCAGAGCGTGGACCTCGGCGACGAGCACCAGATGGTCCTGGAACTGCGGCCCGCGCACGACCCGACGAAGCAGTACGGGTTCGCGGGCGTCGTGGTCAACGTCGAGGACCTGTCGGCGTCGGTGTGGCTGTGGCACCGCGACGGCGACCGGTTCGCCGCGACGAAGGTCATCACGATCCCCGCCGAGGCTCCCGCCGACCCGGCCGCGCTGCCGCCCGTCATCGAGCCGTTCGGCGCGGTCCCGCCGCTGGTCACCGACATCGACCTGTCGGTGGACGACCGGTGGCTGTACGTCTCCTGCTGGGGCACCGGCGAGCTGAAGCGCTACGACGTGTCCGACCCGTTCCACCCCGTCGAGGCCGGATCGGTGCGGATCGGCGGGATCGTGAACCGCACGCCGCACCCGGCCGCGCCGGACCTGCCGCTGGCGGGCGGCCCGCAGATGGTCGAGGTCAGCCGCGACGGCCGCCGCGTCTACGTCACCAACTCCCTGTACGGCGCGTGGGACGACCAGTTCTACCCGGACGGCGTCGGCGCCTGGATGGCCAAGCTCGACGCCGCCGACGACTCGTTCGCCTTCGACGAGCGGTTCTTCCCGCACGGCGACGCGTTCCGCGGCCTGCGCCCGCACCAGACCCGCCTCCAGGGCGGCGACGCCTCCTCCGACTCCTACTGCTACCCGTGACCGACGGCTCGCTGGCCGCCCTGGTCGCGCTCGGCGCGTTCCACGGGCTGAACCCCGGCATGGGGTGGCTGTTCGCGGTGGCGCGCGGCCTCCAGGAGCGCAGCCGCGCGCTGCTGCTGCGGTCGCTGCCCGCCATCGCGGCGGGGCACGCCGCGTCGATCTGGATCGTCGCGGTGCTCGTCACGCTGACCCGCTCGGTGGTCGCGACCCGCTGGGTCGCGGTCGCCGGCGGGATCGTCCTCGTGGGGTTCGGGCTGTGGCGGCTGCTGTCGAGGCGGCACTTCCGCTGGGTGGGGATGCGGCTGTCGCTGTGGCAGCTCGCGGGCTGGTCGTTCCTGATGTCGTCGGTCCACGGGGCGGGCCTGATGCTGCTGCCCGTCCTCACGGACGGCACGCGCGCCGCGCCCGCCCACACGAGTCTCCACACGGGCCACGACCACGGCCTGACGGCGGGCGCGGGCTCGGCGATCGACACGGCCCTGTTCGTCACGGCCGTCCACACCCTGGCGATGTTCGCGACGGCGGGCCTGATCGCGGTGCTGGTCTACGAGGTCCTGGGCCTGTCGATCCTGCGCCGCGCGTGGCTCGACCTCGACCGCGTCTGGGCCGTCGCCCTCCTCGGCGCGGGCGCCGTCACCCTCGCCACCGCCTGACCCTCACCGCCCGACGAACGCCAGATCAACGTCGATCGGGAACGGCACGGCCACCTTCAACCGCTCGTGGTAGATACCCGTCGGCGTGTACCCACCGGTGGCCGGGTCACGCTCGTACACGTAGACGACCGTCCGCCCGTCCTGCCGCTCCACCCGCCAGAAATGCGGAATCCCGGCGGCTGCGTACTTGCGCGGCTTGGTGTCCCGATCGCGCTCCTCGGAATCCGGCGACACGACCTCGACGGCGAGCACCACGTCCTCGACGAAGTAGTACGTGTCCGGCTCGGGCCGCTCGAACGCCTCGGCCGTCACCACCATGATGTCCGGCTCCGGCGCCTGCCGCCTGGCCAGCCGCACCGTCATCTCCCGATCGGCCCGAAGCCCCGCCGGCGCCTGCCGATCGAGCTCCGCCTTGAGCCGATCGACGGCCGACACGTGCCACTTGCGCCGCCGGCGGGGGACGACGAGGTTCCCGTCGATCAGTTCCGCGTGCCGGGGCGGATCGCACCGGTTCACGAAGTCGTCGAACGTGAACCCGTCCGGCGGTGTCAGCCCATCACCCGGGTCAGGTCGAGGTCGATCTCGAAGGGGACGGTCAGCTTCATGTGCTCGTGGAAGATGCCCGTGAGCGCGTATTCGGCGGTGGCCGGGTCGCGTACGTAGACGTAGACGACGGTGCGGTCGCCGTCCTGTTCCACCCGCCAGAAGTGCTCGATCCCCGCGGCGGCGTACTTCAGGGGCTTGACGAGCCGGTCGCGGCTCACCGACTCCGGCGAGACCGCCTCGACCGCGAGGACGAGGTCGTCCGCGGTGTAGTAGGTGGACGTCCTCGCCTGGTTCGCGTACGCCTCGGCCGTCACCACGATGAGGTCCGGCTCCGGCATCTCGTGCTTCGCCAGCCGTACGGACATCTCGCGCTCGACCCGCCACTCGGGGGGAGCCTGCCGTTTCAGCTCCTCCCTGATCAGGTCGATGATCCGGACGTGCCAGATCTGCTGCGGGCTCACGAAGACGAGGCTCCCGTCGATCAGCTCCGTGTGCCGGGGCAGGTCACGCATGCTCAGGAAGTCGTCGACGGTGAAGCCGCCCGGCGGGGGGGTGAGCCAGTGTGTCAGTGATTCAGCACCCATGCCTTCACTTTCCGTGAGAAACCCCGTACACAGAGCTGACACGGCCCAGTGTAGACGGCTAGGCCGGGTCGGGGGTCTCGGCGTGGGAGCGGAGGAGGGCCTGGAGCTGGGCCAGGTCGCGGGCGGCGCGGGCACGTTCCGCGCCGTTGATGCCCATCGCGCCGACCGACGTGCCGTCCGCGAGGTCGAGGGTCGGCCACGGGTCGCCCTCGTTCATCTCGGCGGCGACGACCTGCGCCCAGGCCAGGCGGCGGGTGCGGAACGCGTTCACGACCGTCAGCCCGGCGGCGTCGGCGGTGACGCGGCAGCGCGCCAGCATGTGCAGCACCCACCCGCAGAACAGGCCGAACAGCACCATCATCACGCGGTCGAACGTCTTGAACTGCGGCGCCACCACCACGGCGAGCACGATCATGCCGAGCACCATCACGCCCGCCGCGGTGTAGGCGGTGATCCGGGTCGTGCGCGGACGCCACACGACCGGGAGCGCCGGAACGTCAGTCAACGATCTTCGCGATGGGGATTTCGAGGATGTCGTGCGCGCCCGCCGCCTTGAGCGCCGGGATCAGCGTGTTGACGCCGCGCTTGGCGACGACGCTCTCCACCGCGCTGCTCTCGCCCCCGGCGAGCGCCGTCACGGTCGGCGACGACATGGACGGCATGATCTCCAGGACGGCCGCCAGGTCCGCCTGCGCGACGTTCAGCTTGAGCAGCACGTTCCCGCGCGCCCGGATCGCGCCCTGCAGCAGCAGCGAGACGTCCTCCATCGCGGCGCGCTTGTCGGCGTCCTCGTAGGCCTCGCGGTTGGCGACCAGCTCGGTGTAGCTGGTGAGCAGCGTGTCGAGGATGCGCAGCCCGTTCTTGCGCAGCGACGAGCCGGTCTCGGTGAGGTCGACGATGACGTCCACGATGTCGGGCACCTTCGCCTCGGTCGCGCCGTAGGACGGGACGACCTTGGCCTTCACGCCGTGCTTCTCCAGGAAGCGCCGCGTCATCTCCGGGAACTCGGTGGAGATGCGGACGCCCTCGGGCAGGTCGGCGACCGACTGCCACGGCGCGTCGTTGGGCACCGCCATGATGACGCGGACCGGGTTGGCCGTGGCCTTGGAGTACTGGAGCTGGCCGAGGCTGACGACGTCGGAGTCGGTCTCGGTGATCCAGTCGCGGCCGGTGATGCCGAGGTCGAACAGGCCCTGTTCGAGGTAGGTCGGGATCTCCTGCGGCCGCAGGACCCGGACGCGGTCGATGCGCGGGTCGTCGATGGAGGCGCGGTAGTCGCGGTCGGACGTGCGCCGGACGGTGAGGTCGGCGGCGTCGAACAGCTCCAGGGTCGCCTTCTCCAGCGACCCCTTGGGCAGGACGAGAGACAGCACGGTGTGAACCTTTCAGCGATGAGGGACGTTCGGTACCGGGGCGGTCAGGAGCCCAGATGCTCCGCGCGGCGCCCGGCGTGACCGTGATGCCGCAGCCCTCGCAGGGTCAGTGCCGTGTCGAGTGCGGCCACAGTCGCCTCCCATCCCTTGTCCTCGCGGCTGCCCGGCAGCCCGGCGCGGTCCAGCGCCTGGTCAATGGTGTCACATGTGAGGACCCCGTTGCCCACCGGAGTGGACTCGTCGAGCGCGACGCGGGTCACCCCGGCGGTCACGGAGTCGCAGACGTAGTCGAAATGGGCGGTCTCGCCGCGGATGACCGCGCCGAGGCACACGACGGCGTCGAGGTCGCGGGCGAGCTGCTGCGCGACGACGGGGATCTCCAGCGTGCCCGCGACCCGCGCGACGACCGGTTCGGCCGTCCCGCACGCCTTCGCCGCGTCGAGCGCGCGGGCGAGGAGGCGGCCGGTGATCTGGTCGTGCCAGCGCGCGCAGACGATGCCGAGCGTGAGCCCGGCGGCGTCGACGGTCCGGTCCTCGGGACGGCCCGCCCCGCTCATCGCGCGGCCTCCGCGAGCCCGTCGAGCCCGTCGAGCCCGTCGATGGCGTGGCCGAGCCGGTCCCGCTTGGCGGTCAGGTACCGCACGTTGTGCCCGGTGAGAACGGGCGCCATCGCCTCGCGCGCCCGCACGTCGAGGCCGAATCCGGCCAGCCCCGCGACCTTGGCCGGGTTGTTGGTGAGCAGCCGGACCGATCCGACGCCGAGGTCCCGCAGGACGTGCGCGGCGTCGGCGTACTGCCGCGCGTCCACCGGCAGCCCCAGTTCGACGTTGGCGTCCACGGTGTCCGCGCCCGCGTCCTGCAGCGCGTACGCGCGGAGCTTGGCCAGCAGCCCGATGCCCCGGCCCTCCTGTCCGCGCAGGTAGACGACGACGCCGCGGCCCTCGGCGGCGATGCGCTCCATCGCCGCGTCGAGCTGTGCGCCGCAGTCGCAGCGCTCGGAGTGCAGGACGTCGCCGGTGAGGCATTCGGAGTGAACGCGGGTGAGGACGTCCGCGCCGTCGCCCAGGTCCCCGAGGACGAGCGCGACGTGCTCGTCGCCGGTCACCGGGTTGGCGAACCCGACCGCGCGCCAGTGCCCGTACCGGTTGGGGATGACGGTCTCCACGACGCGCGCGACGGTGGACTCCGTCCGGCGGCGGTGCTCCGCGAGCTGCTCGACGGAGATCAGCGCGAGCCCGTGCTCCTTGGCGAACACCTGGAGTTCGGGCAGCCGCGCCATCGTGCCGTCGTCGTTGACGACCTCGGCCAGGACGCCCGCCGGGGGCAGCCCGGCGAGCCGCGCGAGGTCCACGGCCGCCTCGGTGTGCCCGCGGCGGCGCAGCACGCCGCCCTCGCGGTAGCGCAGCGGGAAGATGTGGCCGGGCCGGTTGAAGTCGCCGGGGACGGAAGCGGCGTCGGCGAGCAGGCGGATCGTGTGCGCGCGGTCGGCGGCGGAGATGCCGGTGCTGACCCCGGCGGCGGCGTCCACGCTGACGGTGTAGGCGGTGCGCATCCGGTCGGCGTTCTGCGCGGTCATCAGCGGGATCTGGAGCCGGTCCAGGTCGTCGCCGGTCATCGGGACGCAGATCACGCCGCTGGTGTACCGGACGGTGAAGGCGAGCAGTTCGGGCGTCGCGAGGGACGCGGCGAAGATGACGTCGCCCTCGTTCTCGCGGTCCTCGTCGTCCACGACGACGACGGGCCGCCCGGCGGCGATCTCGGCCACCGCCTTCTCGATCGGGTCGAAGATCCCGCTCTCCTGGTCGCGCACGTCGTTGCCACTCATGTGGTCACCGCCTTGTTCTCGGAGTGTTGCGGGGCGTGCCGCCGCCCCCGTGCCTCGCGCCGCCAGTTGCGGTAGCCCGCGAGCACCATGACGAAGAAGATCCCGTAGACGAGCCCGGACACGTACAGCCCGGACTTCAGGGCCAGCGGGACGCCGACCAGGTCGACGAGGACCCAGATGATCCAGAAGTCGGTCAGCGCGCGGCTCTGCGCGAACGTCGCGACGGCGCTGCCGACGAAGATGTACGCGTTCGCCCACGGCGACCACGTGACGTGCAGCCAGGCCAGGTGCGCGAAGAGCTGCGCGACGGCGACCGTGCCGACGGCGAGCGCGGCGAGCAGCGCGAGGCGTTCCCGGCCCGTCCCGGCGCGGACGGGCAGCCCGCCCTCGCTGCGCTTCCCGCGCGCCCACATCACCCAGCCGTAGACGGCGAGGAAGCCGAAAAGCACCTGCTTGAGCGCGTTGCCGGGCGCGTGCGCGTCCAGCGACGCGGCGAGCAGCAGCGCGGCCCCGGCGAACTGCACCGGCCAGGTCCAGATGGTCTTGCGCATCGCCAGCCACACGACGGCGAGCGACAGGGCGTTCCCGGCGAGGTCGGACCACAGGACCGGCTTGCCGAACAGCGTGAAGTGGGCGTTGAGCCAGCTCACGACACGACCCGATCGCCGATCATCCGCTCGACGTACTTGGCGACGACGTCGACTTCCAGGTTGACGGGGTCACCGGGCGCCTTGCGGCCGAGGGTGGTGAGTTCCAGCGTCGTCGGGATGAGCGAGACGCTGAACCGGTCCGCGCCGGCCTCGACGACGGTGAGGCTGATGCCGTCGACCGTGATGGAGCCCTTGTCGACCACGTAGCGGGACAGCTCCGGCGGGAGCGCGAACGTGACGACGTCCCACTTCTCGCCGGGCTCGCGGGACAGCAGCGTGCCGACGCCGTCCACGTGGCCCTGGACGAGGTGGCCGCCGAGCCGGTCCGCGAGCCGGACGGGCCGTTCGAGGTTGACGCGCGCCCCGGCCTTCAGGAGCCCGAGGGTGGATCGATCCAGCGTCTCCTTCATCACGTCGGCGGTGAAGGAGTCCCCCTCGGGACCGTCCACGACGGTGAGACAGACCCCGTTGACGGCGATCGACGCGCCGTGGACCGCGTCCCCGGTGACGATCGGCCCGCGGATCGTGAGCCGCGCGGAGTCGGCGAGCGTCTCGACGGCCGTGATCTCGCCGAGTTCCTCGACGATGCCGGTGAACATGTCCCGAGCCTCCTAGATCGAGGCTCCGGGGGTTGTGCCGCGCGGACGCGCGGTGGGACGTGCGAAGAACGCCGCCCCCGGGCAGGGGCGACCCGCGCGCTGCCTCCCATCCGGACTTTCACCGTCGGTCCCGGAATTCCACCGGATCAACCGGCCGATGGCTTCGGCCGGGTCGCGGACTGTCACCGCCGGTTCGGAATTTCACCGACCCCGGAGCACGCGTTTCACTGCTTGCCAACCAGTGTGCCACGTCCGGTGTTCCGCGCCCTATGTGGGATTGCCCACGGCCGAATGTGGCCAAGCAAGCGCTCGGTTGCTAGCGGGCGCGGCCCGCCCGCGGTCGAGCCGACCCGTGTGCCGTGCGCGCCGGGCAGCCCCGCCGCGCACGGCGGGAACGTCACGCCCAGTCCGCCGAGGCGGTCGCCTTCTCGGCCTGGGCGCGCAGGCGGCGCGCCGCCTCGGCCGGGTCGTCGGCGCCGTAGACGGCGCTGCCCGCCACGAACACGTCCGCGCCCGCCGCCGCGCAGCGCTCGATCGTCTCGGCGCTGACGCCGCCGTCGACCTGGAGCCAGACCGGGCGCTCGCGGTCGCGGATCAGCTCGCGCGCGCGGCGGATCTTCGGCAGCACGACGTCGAGGAACTTCTGCCCGCCGAACCCCGGCTCCACCGTCATCAGCAGCAGCATGTCGACCTCGCCGAGCAGGTCGGCGTACGGCTCGACGGGCGTCGCCGGGTTGATGCCGAGCGACGCGCGCGCCCCGGCCGCGCGGATGGCCCGCAGCGTGCGGACGGGGGCCTTGGCCGCCTCCGCGTGGATGGTGACGCTCTTCGCGCCGACCTCGGCGAACTGGGGGGCCCACCGGTCCGGGTCCTCGATCATGAGGTGGCAGTCGAGCGGCAGCGGGCTCGTCCGCAGCAGCGCCTCGACCACCGGCAGCCCGATGGTGAGGTTGGGGACGAAGTGGTTGTCCATCACGTCGACGTGGACCCAGTCGGCGGCGTCGGCCACGCGCGCGACGTCGTCGGCGAGGTGGGCGAAGTCGGCGGACAGGATGCTGGGTGAGATCTGCGGAGCCATGATGCCCCGAGTCTAGAGGCGGCCCCCGGCCCGGCCCTCACCCGGCCGGGGGACGCCGGGGGTGACGGACCGCACCCCCGGGCCCCGCGCGTCAGCGGCGGCGCAGCAGCGCCAGGAACATCGCGTCGGTGCCGTGCCGGTGCGGCCAGAACTGGGCGTACTCCCCCGACTCCCCCGCCGCGACGCCGGTCAGCGACGGCGCGACGGCCGCCAGCGCGGCGGGCGCGTCGAGGCGTTCGGCGTCGTCGCGGCGCGCGAGGACGTCGTCCACGACGACGCGGGTCTCGGCCAGGTGCGGCGAGCACGTCACGTACGCGACGACGCCGCCGGGCCGCAGCGCGTCGAGCGCGGCGGCGAGCAGGTCCCGCTGGACGGGCCCGAGTTCGGCGACCGCGCCGGGCCCGCGCCGCCAGCGCGCCTCCGGGCGGCGGCGCAGCGCGCCGAGCCCGGTGCAGGGCGCGTCGAGCAGGACGCGGTCGAACGCGCCGGGCCGCCACGCGGGCCGGGTGCCGTCGGCGGCGACGACGCCGGTCCGCCGGTCGACCGTGCGCCGGACGAGCCCGGCCCGGTGCGGCTGCACGTCGGCGGCCAGCAGCCGCGCGCCGCGCCCGGCGGCCAGGCCCGCGAGCAGGCCCGCCTTGCCGCCCGGCCCGGCGCACACGTCCAGCCAGCGGTCGTCGGGGCCGGTGAGCGGCGCGGCGCCGAGCGCGGCGGCGACGAGCTGGCTCGCCTCGTCCTGCACGGCGGCGCGGCCCTCGCGGACGGCGGGCAGCGCGGCCGGGTCGCCCTCGGCGAGCACCGCCCCGTACGGCGAGTACGGCGCGGGCTCCGCGCCCGCCCCGGTCAGCTCGGCGACGTCGGCGCGGCCGGGCCGGGCGACGAGCGCGACGCGCGGCCGGGCGTTGTCGGCGGCGAGCAGGTCCGCGATCTCGGCCGAGTCGGGGCCGAGCGCGTCCCGCAGCGCCGACACGATCCACTTGGGGTGGCTGTGCGCGACCGACAGCCGGGTGGTGAGGTCCGCGTCGGGGGGCGCGATGATCGCCAGCCAGGCGTCCAGGTCCCGGCCCGCGACCTTGCGCAGGACGGCGTTGGCGAACTTCGCCTGCCCCGGCCCGGCGACGGTGCGCGCGAGGTCCACGGCGGTGCCGACGGCGGCGTGCGCGGGGATGCGGGTCGCGAGGATCTGGTGCGCGCCGAGCCGCAGGACGTCCAGCAGCGGCGGGTCGATCCGGCGCAGCTCGCGGTCGCTGCACAAAGCGAGGACGGCGTCGTAGGTGCCGCGCCCGCGCAGCGTGCCGTAGGTCAGCTCGGTCGCCAGGGCGGCGTCGCGGCCGGTCAGCCGCCGGTCGCGCAGCCGCGCGGGCAGCAGCAGGTTGGCGTAGGCGTCGCGGGTCTCGACGGCGCGGATGACGTCGAACGCGGTGCGCCGGACCAGGTCCTCGGGCCGACCGGTGCGGCGCGGCCCGCCGGGCCGCCGGTTGTCGCGCTGGTCGCGGGAGCGGTGGGAGCGCGACCGGTCGTCGCGTGCGGGGGCCATCAGAGCAGGGCGTCCTTGCCGACGAGGTTGACGCCGCGCGCCCAGTCGGCCGCCGCCATCGGGCGCTTGCCCTCGGGGCGGACCTCGCCGAGCGCGACGGGGTGGGTGGCGGTGCCGACGAGCACCTCGCGCTTGCCCGCGGCCAGCTCGCCGGGGGCGAGCGCGGGGCCGTCCGGGACGGGCCGGACCGGGCCGAGCTTGAGCCGCGCGCCGCGGAACTCCGTCCACGCGCCGGGCGCGGGCGTGCAGGCCCGGACGAGCCGGTCCACCCGGTGCGCGGGGGCGCGCCAGTCGACGCGGGCGTCGGCGGGGGTGAGCTTGGGGGCGACCGAGACGCCCTCGGCGGGCTGCGGGCGCGGGTCCAGCGCTCCGGCCTCGATGCCGTCCATCGTGTCGGCGAGCAGCCGCGCGCCCGCGACGGCGAGGCGGTCCAGCAGGGCCCCGGCGGTGTCGTCGGGCCGGATCGGCTCGGTGAGCACGCCGTACACCGGGCCGGTGTCCAGGCCCTTCTCGATCTGGAAGGTGGCCGCGCCCGTCATGTCGTCGCCGTGCAGGACGGCGTGCTGGACGGGGGCCGCGCCGCGCCACGCGGGCAGCAGCGAGAAGTGCAGGTTCACCCAGCCGTGCCGGGGGATCGCCAGCGCGGCCTCGGGCAGCAGCGCGCCGTAGGCGACGACGGGGCAGCAGTCGGGCGCGATGGCGCGGAGCCGGTCCAGGAACTCCGGGTCGCCCGCCTTGGCGGGCTTGAGGACTTCGATCCCGGCCTCGGCGGCGCGCTCGGCGACGGGGCTGGCGACGAGCCGCCGCCCCCGTCCGGCGGGCGCGTCGGGCCGGGTGACGACCGCCGCGACCTCGTGCGCGGACGCCAGCAGCGCGTCCAGGGCGGGGAGCGCCGTCTCGGGGGTGCCGGCGAAGACGAGGCGCACTCAGATCGCCTTCCCGTAGGTGCGGTGCGGGGACTGCTTCACCACGGGCGCGGGCTCGCCGAACCACTCGGCCTCGCGGATCGCCTTCATCGCGGCCTTGCGCTGCTCGGCGTCCATCCGGTCGATGAAGATGATCCCGTCCAGGTGGTCGGTCTCGTGCTGGACGCAGCGCGCCAGCAGGTGCGTGCCCTCCAGCGTGATCGGCTCGCCGTGCATGTTGAACCCGCGCGCGACGGCCCGGACCGAGCGCGGGGTGGGGAACGCCAGGCCGGGCAGCGACAGGCAGCCCTCGTCGTCGGTCTCCTGCTCGTCGGACAGGTCCAGCGCGGGATTCACGACGTGGCCGAGGACGTCGTCCACGTAGTAGGTGAACACCCGCAGGCCGACGCCGAGCTGCGGCGCGGCGAGCCCGACGCCCGGCGCGTCGATCATCGTGTCGGTGAGGTCCTTGACGAGCTGCCGCAGTTCCTTGTCGAAATCCCGGACCGGCTCGGCGGCGGTGCGCAGCACCGGGTCGCCGAAGATGCGGATGGGCTTGACGGCCAACGGGCACTCCGTTCTCGGGACGGCGCGGCGGCGCCGGAAGGTTCGTGTGCCCCCAGTCTACGGAGGCCCGGACGGCTGTCGCGCACCCGCGAGCGGGTCAGGCGGACGCGGTCCCGGCGACGAGCGGCGCGGTGTAGCCGTCGGCCAGCAGCATCTCGCGGACGCCCCAGACGCCGAGCGGGGTGAGCGCCCAGCCGTCCCCGGAGCGGGCGGCGACGTCCCAGGCGGCGAGGTCGGCCAGCTCCAGGGCCAGCGCCTCCGCGACGGCCGCCGGGGCGGGCGCGGCGCCCGCGTCGCCCTCCGCGTCGGCCGCCTCGACATGCTCGGCGAGGGCAGCAGCCAGCTCGGCGGCGGGCGTCGGCCCGTCCTGCTCGTACAGGTACAGCAGGATGCCGGGCAGCTCCGCGCGGACGAGCGCGCCCGCGTCCGCCCCGGCGGGCTGCTCGGCGGGGGCCACGGCGTGCTCGAACAGCGCCAGCCACGCGGCGAGCAGGTCGTCGCCCGTCCCGGCCAGGCCCGCGTGGACGGGCCCGAGCGCGCCGACGCCGCCCGCGGTGTCGATCACCTCGGCGCGCGCCGCCGCCCACCACAGCCGGTGCAGCTCGGGCAGGTCGGCCAGCGCCGCGACGGTCGCGGCGCGGCGCGGGCAGGCCAGTTCCAGCGCGGCGACGGCGGCGAGCGCGTCCTGCGCGGACGGCTCGGCCCCGGCGGTCAGCCGCCGGCTCACCGCCCACGCGGCGAGCGCGCGGGCCTGCCGGGCCAGCCCGGACGCGGCGGCGGCCGCGGCCAGCTCGGCGCGCGGCGCGAGCCGGACGGGCGGGACGCGCAGGTCGTCCACGTCCTGGCCGGTGGCGCGCAGATGGGCGTCCACGCGCGCGAACCGCTCGTCCTCGGGCAGCACCTCGAACGCCTCGACCCAGCGGTCGGCGGCGGCCGCGTCGGCGGGGTCGACGCCGTCCGCGCGCATCAGCGCCGTCATGATCTCGGCGGCGGCGCGGCGCTCGTCGGTCTCGGCGGCGGCGACCGCGCGGGCGAACTCGGGCTCGATCTCGGCCAGCGCCGCGCGCAGCGCGGCGGCGTCCGCGCCCGCCGCCGCGGCGAGGTAGGCGACCAGGTGCCGGACGGCCGCCAGGATCGCGGGGATCTCCGCGACGTCCGCGACGACCGCCGCGGGGAACGCCTCCAGCAGCAGGCGGCGCAGCCCGGCCGCGTCCAACGCCTCGGGGCCGGTCAGCCCGATCTCCTCGCGCGCCAGGTCCAGCAGCAGCCGGACGCCGAGGACGTCCACCGCGTCGTCCTGCTCGTCGGCCCAGCGCCGCAGGTCGGCGGCGGTGTCGTCTACCCAGTCGTCGGCCACCCGCAAACCCTAGAGCAACCGGCGTCCGCGCGCGGGCCGGATCAGCGGGTCAGATCAACTCCAGCGGGTCTATCTGGACGCGGACGGCCTCGGGCTCGCGCCGGGCGCTGCGCACGGCCGCCGCGTCGCGCAGCGCGCGGGCCAGCGCCGCCGCCGCGCCGGGCGGCACCCGCACGAGCGCGCGCTCCCGCCCGGCCGCGCGCTCGCCGGGCCGGTCGTCCTCGACCGGGACCGGGCCGAGCACCTCCGCGCCGGCCGGCAGCCGCGCCTCGGCGAGCAGGTCGCGGATCGCGGCGGGCGTCCCGGTCAGCGACGCCATCCGCGCCGCCGGGGGGAACCCGGCCTCGCGCCGCTCCGCCAGCTCCAGGTCGGCGTAGGTCGCGGCGTCCCAGCGGACGAGCGCCTGCACCGGCCGCAGCGCCCCGTCGGCGGCGACGACGACCGGTCCGCCGGGCCGCACGAGCGCGGCGGCGTTCAGCCACCGGCGCAGCGCCTCCTCGCCCGCCCGCAGGTCCGCGCGGCCGAGCAGCGCGCGCCCGTCCAGCAGCAGCGCCGCCGCGTACCCGCCCGCCGCGACGGGCTCCGCGCCGGGCGTCGCGACGACCAGCGCCGGATCGGCGGCGACGTCGGCGAGGATCTGGTCGCGGCCCGACGTCCGCACCGGGACGCCGGGGAACGCCCGGCCCAGCTCCTCGGCGGTGCGCCGCGCGCCGACCGCGACGGCCCGCACCTGGAAGTGCCCGCACTCGGGGCAGTGCCAGTCCCCCGCGATCCGCCCGCACCAGCGGCACGACGGCGCGGCGTGCGACGACGCCAGCGCCAGCGGCCCGCGGCACGCCGCGCACCGCGCCGCCTCCCGGCACCGCCCGCACGCCAGGCCCGGCAGGTAGCCGCGGCGCGGGACCTGGACGAGCACCGGCCCGTCCGCGAGCGCGGCCCGCGCGGTGCGGAACGCCAGCTCCCCGAGCCGCGCGGTGCGGGCCGCCGGGTCGCGGGCCAGCTCGGCGTCGTCCCCGGCGGGCCGGACGCGCGGCATCGCGGCGCGGACCTGGTCGCGGTCGGCGGCCAGCGCCCGCGCCCACCCGGTCGCGACGAGCCGCGCCGCGTCGGTCGTGCGGGTGTACCCGCCGAACAGCGCGCCCGCGCCCGCCCGGTGCGCGCGCAGCGCCAGCACCTCGCGCGGGTGCGGGTAGGGGGCGTGCGGCTCGGCGTGGACGTCGTCGCCGTCGTCCCACAGCACGACGAGCCCGAGGTCGGCGACGGGCGCGAACATCGCGGCGCGCGTCCCGACGACGGCCCGGACCGCGCCGCGCCGCACCGCCAGCCAGCGCCGGTACCGGACGGTCGGGCCGAGGTCGGCGGTCAGCGCGACGTGCCGCCCCTCCCCCAGCTCGGCCGCCAGCGCCGCGTCCACCCGGGCGACGTCGCGGCCGTCCGCGACGACGACCAGCGCGCCGCGCCCGCCCGCCAGCGCCGCCGCGACGGCCCGCGCGACGGCGGCGGGCCACGCCGGGCCGGGCAGCGCCGACCACACGGCGCGCGGCGCGCGGCCCTCGCGCAGCGCGGCGAGGAACGACGGCCCGGCCGGGTACCGCGCCCACGGCCCCGGCCCGGCGACGGGCTCGGCGTCCGGGCCCGCGACCGGCGCGGGCGCCTTCGGCTCCTCCGCCTCCACGCGCGCGTGCCGGGGCGGGACGGCGAGCCGCAGCACGTCCGCGAGGGTGCCCGCGTACCGGTCCGCGACCTCCCGCGCCAGCGCCGCGACGTCCGGGGCGAGCACCGGTTCGGGCGAGACGACGCGTTCGAGGAACAGCAGCTTGCCGTCGTGCCCGCTGTCGGCGGCGCGCTCCAGCAGGTAGCCGTCCACCAGGCGGCCCGCGAACCGCACCCGGACGCGGACGCCCGGCACGGCCTCGGCGGCGAGCTTGTCGGGGACGAGGTAGTCGAACGTCCGGTCCAGGTGCGGCAGCGGCACGTCCACCGCGACGCGCGCCACCGGCAGCTCACCGGCAGCGACCCGCCCGCCCTTGGGGGCCGGGCGCGCGCCGCGTGTCGCCCCCGCCGCCCCCCGCGCGGCGGACGGTAGGGTCTTCGTCGGGCGGCCCGCGACCTCGTCCAGTCCCGGGATCAGGCCCGTGCCGCCGCCGTCGCTCGTCACCGTCCCGTCCTACCAGACCGCGGGGACAGCGCCGCCCCGTCCGGCCGGGCGGACCGCGCGGCGGCGACCAGGCAGCGACGAGAGCAGCAGGCAGCGTGACGACAGCACACCTACCCGAACGCGTCGGCGCCCCGCGCGCCGGCCGCCCCGCCGGGCCCCGCCCGCGCTGGCGGCGGCTGGCCGACCCGCGCCACCCGGTGACGGCCGCGACGCTCTTCGCCGCCGTCCTGCACCTGGTGTGGGCGCGGTGGCTCGCCGCCGAGGGCGGCGACCTGGCCGCGCAGGCGTTCTGGACGCACTTCGCCGGGGAGCACCCCGGCTCGGCCTACAACCTCGCCTGGTACGGCGGCATCCACCCCGTGTCGTACAGCGTGCTGTCGCCGTACATCATGGCGTGGTTCGGCATCCGCACCGTCGCGACGGTCGCGGGCACCCTGTCGGCGACGCTCGCCGCCGTCCTGCTCGTGCGGTTCCGCGCCCCGGCGACGCTGCCCGCCGCGCTGTGGGCGGCGTTCGCGATCTCCTGCAACGCCGGGTCCGGACGCGTCACGTTCGGCCTCGGGCTGGCGTTCGCGCTGCTCGCGGTCCTCATCGCGTTCACGCCGCACGGCCGTCCCGTCCCGCGCGCCGCCGGGATGTTCGCCCTCGGCCTGCTGGCGACGCTCGCGAGCCCCGTCGCCGGGCTGTTCCTCATGGTGGTGTCCGCCGCGCTGATCCTCACCGGCCGCTGGCGCGCGGGCGTCGCGATCGGCGCGGGGCCGCCGCTGGTCGTCGGCGTGACGACGGCGCTGTTCCCGTTCACCGGCGTCCAGCCGATCGGGTTCGGGTCGATCGTCGCGCCCGCGATGGCCAGCGTCCTGGCGCTGCTGCTGTGCGCGCCGCGCTCGTGGCGGATCGTGCGGATCGGCGCGGGCGTGTACGCGGTCGGCGTCCTGCTGACCTACCTGATCCCCTCCCCCATCGGCAGCAACGTCGAGCGGCTGTCGCTGCTGTTCGGCGGGATGCTGCTGCTGTCGGCCATCGCCGGGACGACGCGGCTGTGGCGGCTCGCCGTGATGAGCGTCGCGTTCGTCGTGTCGGCCGCCTGGATGATGGTCAAGCCGATCGACGACATCATCCACACCCGGCCCGCCGCCGCCACCGCCGGGACCGTCGCCGGGCTCCGCGCCGAACTCGACCGCTACGGCGCGGACCGGGGCCGCATCGAGGTCGTGCCGCTGCGCTCGCACTGGGAGACGTCCGGCCTCGCCCGGAACTACCTGCTGGCGCGCGGCTGGAACCGGCAGGTGGACGCCGAGCGGTACCCGCTTTTCTACGACGAGGGCGCGCTGACGCCCGCGTCCTACCACGCGTGGCTGCGCACCTGGGCGGTGCGGTTCGTCGTGCTGCCCGAGCAGGAGACCGACTGGGCCGCGACCGGCGAGGCCGGTCTCGTCCGCGCCGGGCAGCCGTACCTGCGCGAGGTCTACCGCGACGCCTACTGGCGGCTGTACGCGGTCGCCGACGCGGTGCCGCTGGTGGAGCTGCCGTCCACGGTGGCCCGCGCCCGCGCCGACGAGCTGGCGGTGGACGTGCCGTCGCGCGGCTCGGTGCTGATCCGCGTCGCCTGGTCCCCGTGGCTCGGCGTCACCGGGACGGGCGGCGGGTGCCTGGAGCGCGACGGCGAGTTCGTCCGCCTCCACGCCCCCGGCCCCGGCCGCTACACGATCGGCGCGCGCTACCGCCTCCCGCGCGGCACTCCCTGCCCGCGCTGAGACGGCGAGGACCCCGGGGCACCGCCCCGGGGTCCTCGTGTCGCACGCGCCCGATCAGAGACCGGCGGCCGAGGCGAGCGCGTCGGCGCGGTCGGTGGACTCCCAGGAGAAGTCCGGCTCCGGCCGGCCGAAGTGCCCGTAGGCGGCCGTCTGCGAGTAGATCGGCCGGAGCAGGTCGAGGTCGCGGACGATCGCGGCCGGCCGCAGGTCGAACACGTCGAGCACGGCCTCCTGGATCTTGGCGACCGGCAGCTTCTCGGTGCCGAACGTCTCCACGAACACGCCGACCGGCTGCGCCTTGCCGATCGCGTACGCGACCTGCACCTCGGCGCGGTCCGCGAGCTGCGCGGCGACGATGTTCTTGGCGACCCAGCGCATCGCGTACGCGGCGGAGCGGTCCACCTTGGACGGGTCCTTGCCGGAGAACGCGCCGCCGCCGTGCCGGGCCATGCCGCCGTAGGTGTCCACGATGATCTTGCGGCCGGTCAGGCCCGCGTCGCCCATCGGGCCGCCGATCTCGAACCGCCCGGTCGGGTTGACCAGCAGCCGGTACCCGTCGGAGTCGATGTCGAACTCGGCGAGCACCGGGTCGACGACGTGCTCCTTGACGTCCGGGGTCAGCAGCTCCTTGAGGTCGATGTCCGGCGCGTGCTGGCTGGACACCACGACCGTGTCGAGGCGGACGGCGCGCGCGCCGTCGTACTCGATCGTCACCTGGGTCTTGCCGTCGGGGCGCAGGTAGGGCACCACGCCGCCCTTGCGGACCGCCGACAGGCGCTGCGCGAGCCGGTGCGCCAGCGTGATCGGCAGCGGCATCAGCTCGGGCGTCTCGTTGGTGGCGTAGCCGAACATCAGGCCCTGGTCGCCCGCGCCCTGCCGGTCGAGGTCGTCGGAGCCGCCGCCCTCGCGGGTCTCGTAGGCGTCGTCGACGCCCTGCGCGATGTCGGGCGACTGCGCGCCGATGGACACCGACACGCCGCAGGAGTGCCCGTCGAAGCCCTTCTTGGACGAGTCGTAGCCGATCTCCAGGATCTTCTCCCGGATCACGCCGGGGATGTCCACGTAGGTCTCGGTGGTGACCTCACCGGCGACGTGGACCTGACCCGTGGTGATCAGGGTCTCGACGGCGACCCGGCTGCCCGGGTCGTCCTTGAGCATCGCGTCCAGGAGCGTGTCGCTGATCTGGTCGGCGATCTTGTCGGGATGCCCCTCGGTGACGGACTCGGAGGTGAACAGGCGGCGAGACACGTTGCGTGGACTCCTTGCAGCGGCTGCTGACTGACGTCGCAGAGCGGATGGTGGTCATCGGCACGGCCGGGGGATACGCCCGCCCCCGTCCGGGTTCGGTTTCCCGGAAAGTCTATAGGGAGGCTCCGCGCGGGCGAGGGAGCGTGCCATCCCGTTTCACGGGCCGGTGCGCCCGGGGACGTCGCGCTCCCCCGGCGTCGGCGGGGCGAGGCGCGCGGCGACCAGGTCCCACACGACGTCCGCCAGGTCCTCCTTGGGGCCGCGCGGGATCTCGACGGCCGAGCCGTCCGCCCCCAGCACCACGGCCGCGTTGTCGGGGCGGCCGAACGTCAGGTCCGCGCCGACCTGGTTGACGACGAGCAGGTCGCAGCCCTTGCGGGCGAGCTTGGCGCGGCCGTGTTCGAGGACGTCGTGGGTCTCGGCGGCGAACCCCACCACGACCTGCCCCGCGTGCGGGCGCGCGCCCAGTTCCGCGAGGACGTCGGGGTTCTGCACCAGCTCGATCGGCGCGGGCCCCGCGCCCTCGACCTTCTTGATCTTGGCGTCCTGGTACTCGGCGGGCCGGAAGTCCGCGACGGCGGCGGCCATCACGACCGCGTCCGCGTCCTCGGCGGCGGCCAGGACCGCGTCGCGGAGCCGCGCCGCCGACTCGACCGGCACGACCGCCGCGCCCGCCGGATCGGGCAGCGCGACGTTCGCCGCGACCAGCGTGACCCGCGCGCCGCGCGCGACGGCCGTGCGCGCCAGCGCGTACCCCTGGAGGCCGGACGAGCGGTTGCCGAGGAACCGCACCGGGTCCAGCGCCTCGCGGGTGCCGCCCGCCGACACCACGACGTGCCGCCCGGCCAGATCGCGACCGACCGCGCCGCGCGCCAGCACGCGCCGGGCGACCTCGAACAGCTCCGCCGGGTCGGGCAGCCGCCCCGGCCCGGTGTCCCGGCCGGTGAGGCGGCCGGACGCCGGGTCCACGACGATCGCGCCGCGCGCGCGGAGCGTCGCGACGTTCGCCTGGGTGGCGGGGTGCTCCCACATCTCGGTGTGCATCGCGGGCGCGAACACCACCGGGCAGCGGGCGGTGAGCAGCGTGTTGGTGAGCAGGTCGTCCGCGAGGCCGTGCGCGGCGCGGGCCAGCAGGTCGGCCGTGGCGGGCGCGACGAACACCAGGTCGGCGGTCTGGCCGATGCGCACGTGCGGCACCTCGGCGACGCCGTCCCAGACGCGGGTCGCGACCGGGCGGCCGGACAGCGCGGCCCAGGTGGGCTCCCCCACGAACCGCAGGGCGTCCTCGGTGGGGACGACGGTCACGGCGTGGCCGGACTCGGTGAGCCGCCGCAGCAGCTCGCAGACCTTGTACGCGGCGATGCCCGCGCCGACGCCCAGCACGACGCGCGGGCGCGCGTCGGCGGCGGCGCCGTCCGGCGCGTTGCGGGGAGTCATGCGGTTCGCCTTCCCGTGCCGCCGCGCCCGCGGGCGCGGTCACCGGCACGCCGGGACGGGCGCCGGGGACCGGCGCCGTTCGGTGCGGGCGTCAGCCCTCGACGGGCTCGGCGTGCAGCAGGCCCTCGCGCGTCTCGCGGAGCGCGATGGACAGCGGCTTCTCCTGGACCTGCGTCTCCACGAGCGGGCCGACGTACTCCAGGAGGCCCTCGCCGAGCTGCGCGTAGTAGGCGTTGATCTGCCGGGCGCGCTTGGCCGCGATGCTGACCAGGCCGTATTTGGTGTCGACCACTTCGAGCAGTTCGTCGATCGACGGGTTGGTGATGCCTTCGTTGCTGCTGGCTGCCACGCCGTGGCCTTCCGTTCGGACGAGCCGGAGCTAGCCGGGCTAGCTCAGTGCTGGACGACCATCAAGGCTAGCAGCTCGTCGACCACGTCCCGGACCGACGTGTTGACGAGCGTCACGTCGAACTCCTTCTCGGCGGCCAGCTCGACGCGGGCGGCGGCCAACCGCCGCTCGATCACGTCGGGCGGTTCGGTGCCGCGGCCCGTCAGGCGGCGCACCAGCTCGTCCCACGAGGGCGGGGCGAGGAACACCAGGCGCGCGTCGGGCATGGTCTCGCGGACCTGCCGGGCGCCCTGGAGGTCGATCTCCAGCAGCACGGGCTCGCCGCGGGCGAGCCGTTCGACGACGGGGCCGCGCGGGGTGCCGTAGCGGTTCCCGGCGAACTCCGCCCACTCGAGCAGCTCCCCTTCGGCGACGAGCCGGTCGAAACCGGCGTCGTCGACGAAGAAGTACTGCACGCCGTGCCGCTCCCCCGGCCGGGGAGACCGGGTGGTCACCGAGACCGACAGCCACACCTCGGGGCGGGTTTGCCGGATCTCGGCGACGACCGTGCTCTTCCCGACGCCTGACGGGCCGGAGAGGACCGTCAGCCGCCGGTGGGAGGGAGCTTGCGCGTTGGAGCCGTCCCGGGCAGTCATGAATGCCGCGGAACCGGACGGGATGGAGCCGGACGCGGGCACGCCCGATCCGGCCGCGACGGCCTCGCCGTCGCGCCCGTCCAGGGGGCGCGGGTCAGCGGTTTCCACCGCCGCCGAACTCACGCTCCAGGGAGGCGCGCTGGTTCGCGCCGAGGCCCCGCACACGGCGGGACTCGGCGATGCCCAGGCGCTCCATGATCTGCTTCGCACGGACCTTGCCCACACCGGGCAGCGATTCGAGGAGGGCCGACACCTTCATCTTCCCGATGACGTCGTCGGCCTGCCCCTCTTTGAGGACCTCGGCGAGCGAGGTCCCCCCGTGCTTGAGCCGGTTCTTGACCTCGGCCCGCTCCTTGCGGGCCTTGGCAGCCTTCTCCAGGGCTGCGGCGCGCTGTTCGGGGGTCAGGGGCGGAAGAGCCACGCCGGGTCACCTCAGGTTTCCACTCGACGGAGTCGGACGGGACGGGAAACTAGCGAGTTCACGCCCCATAAGGCAACGTGAAGCCCCGTTTAGCCCGCCACAAAATCACGAAAATCACTCCTTGAAGTGTCCCGAATACAGAGTGTACCCAACTCGGGCCGGTCGGTCGGCCATCCCCCCGCCATCCTGGGACTTTCGCATGATCGTGAAAAATCGCCCATCCGGGACGTGAATGTGTGACCGATCACCCGCGCCGGAACCGGCTCCGACGCGTCATTGGATCGTTCCATATCGCGTCCGGGAAACCCCCGCCGGGGTCCGCGGCGGACCCTCGGCGGGCCTCGGAAAGCCCCTCTCGCGATCACCCCGGGGACCCCGCGCGCCACTCGCGGACGACTCCGGAACACCCGTTTAAAAGCGACAAAAAGAACAATTGACACGCGCAGAAAAGCGCGCGGTCCGTCCGGTGAACCCCGCGCGCGGCACGCTAATCGCGGAGCGAACGCGCGATCTCCGCCGCCGCCGCGGCCGGGTCGGGCGCGCCGGTGATCGGGCGGCCGATCACGAGCACGTCGGCCCCGGCGGCGAGCGCGCCGCGCGGCGTGGCGACCCGCGTCTGGTCCTGCGCGGCCGCGCCCTCGGGCCGGACGCCCGGCGTGATCAACACCACGTCCGGGCCGACCTCCGCGCGGACGGCCGCGGCCTCGCGCGGCGAGCACACCAGCGCCCGCGCGCCCGCCCCGACCGCGAGGACGGCCAGCCGCCGCACGGCGTCCGACGCGGGACCGGCCAGGCCGATCACGTCGAGGTCGGCGTCCCCGAACGAGGTGAGGACCGTCACGGCCGCCACGCGGGCGTCCGGGGCCGCCTCGACGGCCGCGCGGACCATCGCCGGGCCGCCCGAGGCGTGGACGGTCAGGTATGCGGGCCGCAGCCCCGCCACCGACCGCGCCGCCCCCGCGACCGTCGCCGGGATGTCGTGCAGCTTGAGGTCCAGGAACAGCTCGACCGGCGCGGGCCCGGCGGCCTCCCGCACGGCCGCCACGACGTCCGGCCCGTACCGCAGGTACAGCTCCAGCCCCACCTTGAGCGTGGTGACGTGCGGGGCGGTGAGCGACGCCCAGCGCGCCGCGGTGTCCAGGTCGGGGGCGTCCAGCGCGACGGCGATCGGGGCGGGGGTCATGGGGCGGTCTCCTTCAACTCGGCGGGCTCGGGGGCTGGGGCGGGCTCAACCCCCGCCAGCGGCGGCAGGTGCCCGGCGGGTCGGTGGGCGAGCCCCACCGCGTCGGCGATCCGGCCGAGGCGGCGGGCGGCCAGGGCCTCGTCCAGCTCGCGCAGGATGCGCGGGACGGCCCCCGGGTCGTGGAACAGGGCGGTGCCGACCGCGACGGCCGACGCGCCCGCGAGCAGGAACTCCAGCGCCTCCAGCCCGGAGGTGACGCCGCCGACGCCGACGATCGGCAGGCCCGGCAGCGCCGCGTGGACCTCGTAGACGCAGCGGAGCGCCACCGGGCGGATCGCGGGCCCCGACAGGCCGCCCGACACGCCGGTGAGGGCGGGCCGCAGCGTCGTGGTGTCGATCGCGGCGCCCTGGACGGTCCCGATGAGGGTGAGGCCGTCCGCGCCCGCGTCCGCGCACGCCAGCGCGACCCCGGCGAGGTCGGTGACGTCCGGCGCGAGCTTGGCCAGCACCGGCGTGCCGGGCGCGGCCCCGGCGCGGGCGGCCCGCACGACGGCCGCGGCGGCGGCCGGGTGCCGGGCGAACATGCGGCCCCGGTCGGCGACGTTGGGGCAGGTGGCGTTGACCTCGATCGCGGCGACGCCGGGCGCGCCGCGCAGCCGCGCGGCCAGCTCGCCGAACTCGGCGGCGCTGTCGCCCGCGATGGACACGATGACGGGGACGCCCTGCTCGGCGAGCCACGGCAGGTCCCGCTCCAGGAAGCCCTCGACGCCCGGTCCGGGCAGGCCGACGGCGGTGAGCAGGCCGCTCGGGGTCTCCGCGACGCGCGGCGTGGGCCGGCCGGCGCGGGGCCGCAGCGTCACCGACGCGGTCGTGAACGCGCCGAGCCGCGACAGCTCGACGAACGGGGCGAGCTCGCGGCCCGTCCCGCCGCAGCCCGCGGCGGTGAGGACGGGCGCGGCGAGGTCGAGGGGGCCGAGCCGGGTGCGGAGCCGGTCGCTCGCGGGGGCGGGGGCCTTGCCCTTGCCCGGGGCAGGGGCGGTGTCCTGGTTCGCCGGTCCGTTGCTCACTGCCGTGCGCCTCCGTCGGGAAGGCCGAGGGCGCGGGGCGCGCCGAGGGCGTCGAACGGGATCGTGCCGAGGTCGCCCCAGCGGACGCGGTCGCCGCGCAGGACGGGCCCCTCCGCGCAGGCCCGCGCCATCCGGGTGACGCCGTCCTCGCCGTGGACGGGCAGCACGCAGGTCATGCAGGTGCCGACGCCGCACGCGCCGGTCGTGCCGAGGAACTCCTGCACCGACACCTGGGACGGCAGCCCGAACTCGGCGGCGGTGCGGCTGACGGTCCGCAGCAGCGGCGTCGGCCCGCACGCGTACACGACGTCCGCGCCGGTCTCGGCGATGACGCGGGGCAGGACCTCGCGGACGGTGCCGCGCTCCCCCGTCGAGCCGTCCTCGGTGGTGACGACGGCGCTGTCGCCGACGCGCTGCGCCATTCGGGAGCCGAACACGTGCCGCCCGGTCGCGCCGCCGAGCACGAAGTGGATCTGGCAGCCGCGCCGCCGCAGCGTGTCCGCGAGCGCGAACAGCGCCGCGCCGCCGGGGCCGCCGCCGACGAGCAGGCAGTGGACGGGGTCGCGCGGCAGCCGGAAGGGCCGCCCGAGCGGCCCGACGAGGTCGATGCGGTCCCGGGAGCTGCGGTCGGCGAGCCACGCCGTGCCCGGCTCGGTGTTCGCGAAGACGATCTCGACGGTGCCGCCGTAGTCGGGCTTCACCTCGTACACGCCGAACATGCGGCGGACGAGCCGCGCCGAGTACGCGCCGCCCGCCGCGACGGCGACGAACTGGCCGGGCCGGAACCGCTCCGCGACCGCCGGGGCCACCAGCGTCATCGCGTGGTAGTCCTGCACCCGGCGGACCGTCAGGACCGTCGCCGACGTCTGCACCGGCGTGTCGGACACCCGGGTCTCCCTCTCGTCGTGGTCACACCGTCGTCGCACCGCGCCGCCGGGACCGGCCGCCCCCGCCCGGCGGGCGGGGGCGGCCGGGCGTCAGTCCCGGTCGAGCGCGCCGCGCAGCCGCGCGGCGTGCTCCTGGAGGGAGCGCACGCCCACGTGGCCGCCCGCGACGGCCTCGATGCCCTGCACGGCGGCCGCGAGGCCCTGCACCGTGGTGACGCACGGTACGCCGCGCAGCACCGCCGCGGTGCGGATCTCGTAGCCGTCCAGGCGCGGCCCGGACTGGCCGGGGCTGCCGAACGGAGTATTGACGATGAGGTCCACCTCGCCGTCCAGGACGCGCCGCACGATGGTGGGCTCGCCGTCCGGACCGGGTCCGGCGCCGTGCTTGCGAACGATCTTGGCACGCACGCCGTTGCGGTGCAGGACCTCCGCGGTCCCCTCCGTGGCAAGAATCTCAAAGCCGAGGTCAGCGAGGCGCTTGACCGGGAAGATCATGTGCCGTTTGTCGCGGTTGGCCACGGACACGAAGACCCGGCCCTTGGTCGGCAGCGACCCGTAGGCGGCCTGCTGGGACTTGGCGTAGGCGGTGCCGAACACCTCGTCGATGCCCATGACCTCGCCGGTGGAGCGCATCTCCGGGCCGAGGACGGTGTCGACGAACTCGCCGCCGCGCGTGCGGAAGCGGTCGAAGGGCAGCACGGCCTCCTTCACGGCGATCGGCGCGTCCAGCGGCAGCTCGCCGCCGTCGCCGGTCGCGGGCAG
Organism: Actinomadura atramentaria DSM 43919; assembly: GCF_000381885.1. GTDB lineage: Bacteria > Actinomycetota > Actinomycetes > Streptosporangiales > Streptosporangiaceae > Spirillospora > Spirillospora atramentaria. The sequence continues at coordinate 408,736 of NZ_KB907210.1, forward strand.
CAGGCCCTCGGCGCGCAGCTCGGCGACCGTCGCGCCCATCATGACGCGGGCGGCGGCCTTGGCGAGCGGCACGGCCGTCGCCTTGGACACGAACGGCACCGTGCGGGACGCGCGCGGGTTGGCCTCCAGCACGTACAGGACGCCCGCGGAGAGGGCGTACTGGACGTTCATGAGGCCGCGCACGCCGATGCCCGCCGCGAGCGCCTCGGTGGCCTCGCGGATGCGGCGCAGGTCGTCGTGGCCGAGGGTGATCGGCGGGAGCGCGCACGCCGAGTCGCCGGAGTGGATGCCGGCCTCCTCGATGTGCTCCATGACGCCGCCGAGGTACAGCTCGTCGCCGTCGTAGAGGGCGTCCACGTCGATCTCGATGGCCTCGTCCAGGAACCGGTCGACCAGGACGGGGTGGTCGGGGCTGGCCTCGGTCGCCTTGGCCATGTAGGAGCGCAGCGTGTCGTCGTCGTAGACGATCTCCATGCCGCGCCCACCGAGGACGTACGACGGCCGGACGAGCACCGGGTAGCCGATCTCGGCGGCGATGTCGCGGGCGTCCTCGAAGGACGTCGCGGTGCCGTGCTTGGGCGCGAGCAGCCCGGCGCGCTGCAGGACGCGCCCGAACGCGCCCCGGTCCTCGGCGAGGTGGATGCTCTCCGGGGAGGTGCCGACGACGGGCACGCCCGCGTCCTTGAGCCGCTGCGCGAGGCCGAGCGGCGTCTGCCCGCCGAGCTGGACGATGACGCCCGCGACGGTGCCGGACTCCTGCTCGGCGTGGACGACCTCCAGGACGTCCTCCAGCGTCAGCGGCTCGAAGTACAGCCGGTCGGAGGTGTCGTAGTCGGTGGAGACCGTCTCGGGGTTGCAGTTGACCATGACGGTCTCGTAGCCCGCCTCGGCCAGCGTGAACGACGCGTGGACGCAGGAGTAGTCGAACTCCACGCCCTGCCCGATCCGGTTCGGCCCGGACCCGAGGATGATCACCTTGGGCTTCCGCCCGGGCGGGACCTCGGTCTCCTCGTCGTAGGACGAGTACAGGTACGGGGTCCGCGCCGCGAACTCCGCCGCGCAGGTGTCCACCGTCAGGTACACCGGCCGGACGCCGAGGGCGTGCCGCAGCTCGCGGACGACCTCCTCCGACAGGCCGCGGATCTCGCCGATCTGCGCGTCGGAGAACCCGTGCCGCTTGGCGTGCAGCAGCGCGTCGCGCGTCAGGGCGTCGCTGGCGGTGCGGACGCGCTCGGCGATGGCGTTCAGGCCCGCGATCTGGTCGAGGAACCAAGGGTCGATGGAGGTGGCGGCGTACGCCTCCTCGATCGTCGCGCCCGCCCACATCGCCCGCTGGACGTCGCGCAGCCGCCCGTCGTGCGGCCTGGCCGCCGACTCCAGGAGCGCCACCGGGTCGCCGGGGTCGCCCGCCCAGGAGAACGCCGACCCCTTCTGCTCCAGCGACCGCAGCGCCTTCTGCAGCGCCTCGGCGAAGTTGCGGCCGATCGCCATCGCCTCACCGACGGACTTCATGTGGGTGGTGAGGCCCGCGTCCGCGCCGGGGAACTTCTCGAACGCGAACCGGGGCACCTTGACCACGACGTAGTCGAGCGTCGGCTCGAACGACGCGGGGGTCTCGGCGGTGATGTCGTTGGGGATCTCGTCGAGCGTGTAGCCGATCGCGAGCTTCGCGGCGATCTTGGCGATCGGGAAGCCGGTCGCCTTGGACGCCAGCGCCGACGACCGCGACACGCGCGGGTTCATCTCGATGACGATCATCCGGCCGGTGCCGGGGTGGACGGCGAACTGGATGTTGCAGCCGCCGGTGTCGACGCCGACCTCGCGGATGACCGCGATGGCGACGTCCCGCATGTTCTGGTACTCGCGGTCGGTCAGCGTCAGCGCGGGCGCGACCGTGATCGAGTCGCCGGTGTGGACGCCCATCGGGTCCAGGTTCTCGATGGAGCACACGATGACCACGTTGTCGGCGCGGTCGCGCATGACCTCCAGCTCGTACTCCTTCCAGCCGAGGATCGACTCCTCCAGGAGCACCTCGCTGGTGGGGCTGGCGGCCAGGCCGGACCCGGCGATGCGGCGCAGGTCCTTCTCGTCGTGGGCGAAGCCCGAGCCCGCGCCGCCCATCGTGAACGACGGGCGGACGACCATCGGGTAGCCCAGCTCGGCGGCGGCGGCCAGGCACTCGTCCATCGTGTGGCAGATCAGCGAGCGCGCCGACTCGGCGTTCAGGCCCTGCTCGGCGGCGACCTTGGCGACGACGCCCTTGAAGCGCTCGCGGTTCTCGCCCGCCTGGATCGCCTCGACGTCCGCGCCGATCAGCTCGACGCCGTACCGCTCCAGCGCGCCGCTCTCGTACAGCGCGATGGCGGTGTTCAGCGCGGTCTGGCCGCCGAGGGTCGGCAGCAGCGCGTCCGGGCGCTCCTTGGCGATGATCTTCTCGACGACGTCGGGCGTGATCGGCTCGACGTACGTCGCGTCCGCCAGCTCGGGGTCGGTCATGATCGTCGCCGGGTTGCTGTTGACCAGGATGACCCGCAGGCCCTCCGCCTTCAGCACCCGGCACGCCTGGCTGCCGGAGTAGTCGAACTCGGCCGCCTGGCCGATCACGATCGGGCCGGAGCCGATCACCAGGACGCTGGAGAGGTCCGTGCGGCGCGGCATCTACTCCGCCCCCTTCATCAGCTCGCAGAAGCGGTCGAACAGGCCGGTGGCGTCGTGCGGTCCCGCCGCCGCCTCCGGGTGGTACTGGACGCTGAACGCGGGGCGGTCCAGCAGGCGCAGGCCCTCCACGCAGCCGTCGTTGAGGTTGACGTGGCTGACCTCGGCGCGGCCGTAGGGGGTGTCGAACGGCCCGTCCACCGGGGCGTCCACGGCGAACCCGTGGTTGTGCGCGGACACGTCGACCTTGCCGGTGCGGCGGTCCTGGACGGGCTGGTTGACGCCCCGGTGCCCGAACCGCAGCTTGTAGGTGCCGAGCCCGAGGGCGCGGCCGAAGATCTGGTTGCCGAAGCAGATCCCGAAGAACGGGACGCCCGCGTCCAGCACGCCGCGCAGCGCGGCGACCGCGTCGTCGGCGGCGGCCGGGTCGCCGGGGCCGTTGGAGAAGAACACCCCGTCGGGGTTCAGCGCGAGGATCTCCTCGGCGGTGGCGGCGGCGGGCAGGACGTGGACCTCGCAGCCCCGCTCGGCCATCCGGTGCGGCGTCATCGACTTGATGCCGAGGTCCACCGCGGCGACCGTGTGACGCTTCCCGCCGATCGCGGGGACGACGTAGGGCTCGCGGGTCGCGACCTCCTTCGCCAGGTCCGCGCCCGCCATGCCGGGGCTGGCCAGGACGCGCTCGACCAGGTCGCCCTCGGGCGCGGTCGCGGCGTCCCCGCTGAAGATCCCGGCGCGCATCGCGCCCCGGTCCCGCAGGTGGCGGGTCAGCGCGCGGGTGCCGGGGATCGCGATCCCGACGACGCCCTGCTCGCGCAGCGCCGAGCCCAGCGACCCGGTGGCGCGCCAGTTCGAGGCGATCCGGGCGGGCTCGCGGACGACGTACCCGGCGACCTGGATGCGGGAGGACTCCGGGTCCTCCTCGTTGACGCCGGTGTTGCCGATGTGGGGGGCGGTCATCGCGACGATCTGCCGCGCGTACGACGGGTCGGTCAGCGTCTCCTGGTAGCCGGTCATGCCGGTGTTGAAGACGATCTCGCCGACCGTCTCGCCGACCGCGCCGTAGGGCGTGCCGCGGAAGACGCGGCCGTCCTCCAGGACCAATACGGCCGTTTCGGGGATGGGGTTCACTGGAGCTTCCCTTCCAGGACGGTGGGGCGTCCCCGCAGGAACGTGGCGACGACCCGGCCGGGCAGCGTCAGCCCCGCGTAGGGCGTGTTGCGGCTCTTGGACGCCATCGCCGCCGGGTCCACCGGGCGGCGCGGGGACGGGTCGAAGAGCACGAGGTTGGCGGGCGACCCCGCAGCGAGCGGGCGGCCCTGGCCGGCGAGGCGGCCGATCCGGGCGGGGGCGGCGGACATGCGGTCCGCGACGCCGGCCCAGTCGAGCAGGCCGGTCTCGATCATGGCCTCCTGCACGACCGACAGCGCCGTCTCGAGGCCGATCATGCCCATCGCGGCCTCGGCCCACTCGGTCTCCTTCGCCTCGACCGGGTGCGGGGCGTGGTCGGTGGCGACGCAGTCGACGGTGCCGTCCGCGAGGGCGTGCCGCAGCGCGGCGACGTCGTCGGCGGTGCGCAGCGGCGGGTTCACCTTGAAGATCGGGTCGTACCCGGCGGCGCGGCGGTCGTCCAGGAACAGGTGGTGCGGGGTGACCTCCGCGGTGACCTGGCAGCCCCGGCTCTTGGCCCACCGGATGATCTCGACGGACCCGGCGGTGGAGACGTGGCAGACGTGCAGCCGCGACCCGACGTGCTCGGCCAGCAGCACGTCCCGCGCGATGATCGCCTCCTCGGCCACGGCGGGCCAGCCGCGCAGCCCGAGCGCCGCCGACATCTCGCCCTCGTTGAGCTGCGCGCCCTCGGTGAGGCGCGGCTCCTGGGCGTGCTGGGCGACGACGCCGTCGAACGCCTTCACGTACTCCAGCGCGCGCCGCATGATGACGGCGTCGGACACGCAGTGCCCGTCGTCGGAGAACACCCGGACGCGGGCGGCGGAGTCGGCCATCGCGCCGAGCTCGGCGAGCTGCTCGCCGCGGATGCCCTCGGTGACCGCGCCGACCGGGTGGACGTCGCAGTACCCGGCCTCGCGGCCGAGCCGCCACACCTGCTCCACCACGCCCGCGGTGTCCGCGACCGGGTCGGTGTTGGCCATCGCGTGGACGGCCGTGTACCCGCCGAGCGCGGCGGCGCGGGTGCCGGTCTCGACCGTCTCGGCGTCCTCGCGGCCCGGCTCGCGCAGATGCGTGTGCAGGTCGACGAGGCCCGGCAGCGCGACGAGCCCGGCGGCGTCGACCCGCTCCGCGCCCTCGGCGGCCAGGTTCCGCCCCACGGCCGCGATGACGCCGTCCTCCAGCAGGAGGTCGGCGGGCTCGCCGCCCAGCACGCGGGCGCCGGTGATCAGGTACGCGGTCACGGGGAGACCTCCTTGCCGATGGCGGGCTCGGAGCCTCCGAGCAGCAGGTAGAGCACGGCCATCCGGGCGCTGACGCCGTTGGCGACCTGCTCGACGATCGTGGACCGGACGGAGTCGGCCACCTCGGCGGCGATCTCCACGCCCCGGTTCATCGGCCCGGGGTGCATGACGATCGCGTGCTCGGGCAGCCGCGCGAACCGCTCGGCGTCCAGGCCGTAGCGGCGGCTGTACTCGCGGACGGTCGGGAAGTACGCGGCGTTCATGCGCTCCTGCTGGACGCGCAGCATCATCACCGCGTCGCTCTTGGGCAGGACCGCGTCGAGGTCGTAGGAGATCTCGCACGGCCACGTCCCCACCGCGACGGGGAACAGCGTGGGCGGCGCGACCAGCGTCACCTCCGCGCCGAGCGTGGCCAGCAGCAGCACGTTCGAGCGGGCGACGCGGCTGTGCAGGACGTCCCCGACGATCGTGACGCGGCGGCCCGCCAGCTCGCCCAGGCGGCGGCGCATCGTGAACGCGTCCAGCAGCGCCTGCGTCGGGTGCTCGTGCGTGCCGTCGCCCGCGTTGACGACGCTGCCGCGCACCCAACTCGACAGCCGGTGCGGCGCGCCCGACGCGCCGTGCCGGATCACGACGCCGTCCGCGCCCATCGCCTCCAGCGTCAGCGCGGTGTCCTTCAGCGACTCGCCCTTGGAGACGCTGGAGCCCTTGGCGGAGAAGTTGATGACGTCCGCCGACAGCCGCTTGGCGGCCGCCTCGAACGAGATGCGGGTGCGGGTGGAGTCCTCGTAGAAGAGGTTCACCACCGTCCGGCCGCGCAGCGTCGGGAGCTTCTTCACCGATCGGCTCGCGACCTGCGCCATCTCCTCGGCGGTGTCCAGGACCAGCAGGGCGTCGTCGCGGGACAGGTCGGCGGCGGAGATCAGGTGGCGGTTCATCGGGCCTCCTCCCCGAGCAGGACCTCGTCGCGGCCGTCGTTCTCGGCGAGCAGCACGCGGACGGTCTCGCGCATGGACGTCGGCAGGTTCTTGCCCACGTAGTCGGCGCGGATCGGCAGCTCGCGGTGGCCCCGGTCCACCAGGACGGCGAGCTGCACCGCGCGCGGGCGGCCGAGGTCGCCCAGGGCGTCCAGCGCGGCGCGGACGGTGCGGCCGGAGAAGAGCACGTCGTCCACCAGGACGACGACGCGGTCGTCCACGCCCTCCGGCGGCGGCTCGGTGCGGCCGAGCGCGCGGGCGGGCTTCATCCGCAGGTCGTCGCGGTACATGGTGACGTCGATCGAGCCCCACGGGAACGGGCGGCCCTCGACCTCCTGGAGCGCGGCGGCGAGCCGCGCGGCGAGCGTCACGCCGCGCGTCTGGACGCCGAGCAGGACGACGTCGGCGCCGCCCTTGGTGCGTTCGAGGATCTCGTGCGCGATGCGGGTCATCGCGCGGCGGATGTCGGGACCCTCCAGCACGGCCTTGGGCCGCGGGTCCGGGTCGACCGTCCGCTCCGCCGCGCCGCCCGGGTCCGGGTCGCGGAAGGCAGCATTCACCGCCGAACCTCCTTTCCCGCCTCACGGGACGGGTCTTAAAGGACGCTTGTCCCGTTCACCGTAGCAGCCGGCCGGAGGTGGGCCGTAACCGCCCATCCCACCGTCTTGCCTGGTGAGAGGGGTCACACCGGGGTATACAGGTGTCATGCGGGCGCTCGCCGGGCAGGGCCGGACGGTCGCGGGGGCGGGCCGGCGCCCCTACCGCACCGACCCGGAGAGACCTACGGATTCGACCGCTTTTTTCCAATCGGCTTGACCTTCGGCCGTCCCCGTTTTACCGTCACTGTCCGTAACCATCCCGGGAGGCAGACTCTTGCGGACCGCTCCGGCCCCCTGAACCTGCCTCCGCGAACGACGATCGAAAGTGAGCCTGGGGGGCCGCACCATGCCGTCTGAATACGCAAAGGCTCTCGGCGCGCGCCTGCGCGCGATCCGCACCCAGCAGGGCCTGTCCCTGCACGGAGTGGAGGAGAAGTCCCGAGGCCGCTGGAAGGCCGTCGTCGTGGGTTCCTACGAGCGGGGCGACCGCGCCGTCACCGTTCAGAAGCTGGCCGAGCTCGCCGATTTCTACGGCGTGCCGGTCTCCGAGCTGCTGCCCGGCGGTCACGCGCCGAGCCCGCTCGGGCCGACGCCCAAGCTCGTGATCGACCTTGAGCGCCTGCAGCAGCTTCCGAAGGACAAGGCCGGTCCGCTCGCCCGTTACGCCCAGACGATCCAGAGCCAGCGGGGCGACTACAACGGGAAGGTCCTGTCGATCCGGCAGGAGGATCTGCGTTCCCTCGCCGTCATCTACGACAAGTCCCCGACCGAGCTGACCGAGGAGCTGATCGGCTGGGGCGTTCTGGACCCGGAGGCGCGCCGCGCCGTCGAGTCCTTCTGACAGATCTGACAGAACCGGCTCACCGCGTGCCGGGGCCGCCGCGAATCTGCGGCGCCCCGGCATGCCGCGTTTTCGGGGCGGTCTTCGCTGCCGGGTTTCCCTTCCTTTATGCGGTCGGGGTTCGGGAATGGCCTGCGGGGCGGCGGTGCGGATCTTGAGCGGGTGGCCTGAACGGCGGTTCGGGGCGGCGGGATGGAGCGATCCCGGACCGTCCGGGCTGGCGTTTCCGCTGGTAGGAGCGGATTTTGGTGCGCGCCGGCGGTAGGACTGGCCCTATATTCGCTAAATTGCCCCGACTTGTGGGTGTCGTGGCCCGCCGGATCATGGAAGAAGGCGCGCGGGACATTGCACGCGGCGGGCCGAGCGGCGATGGTGGAGGCATGGACACGTTCTCCGCTCCGCGCATGGAACCGGCCGCCGACTCCGATCCGGCCGAGTGGCTCGTCAACGGACTCGCGCACGCGGAGCACACGGTCCGCTCGCTGCTTCCGGCTGGATATGCGGCTTATGCCCGCATTCTTCATCCGGCGGAGTCGCCCGACGGGGAACCCGTCCGCTGGGCCGACGTCGCCCGCTGGTCCGCCCGCGTCCTGCACCCGCTCGCGCGCTTCGACGCGCTCGCCCACCCCGTCCCGGCCACCGAGACCGGGCCGCCGCCGTTCGACGACCCGCCGTGGCCCGGCAGCCTCACCGCCGACGACCTCGGGGCGCTGCTCCCCGTCCTCGCCGCGCACACCGACACCGCGGGCGACTGCTGGTTCTGCGTCTGGGACGGCTGGGGCTGGCTCGCGTCGCCCGAGACGCAGACGACGCTGCGCGCCGGCCGCGGCACCCGCGCCGACGACGCCGCCACCGTCACCCCGCCCGGCGTCCGCCTCCCCCCGAACGCGCCCCGCGTCCACCTCCCCGCGCGCGGCTACCTGCTGTTCCACGGCCCGCTCCGCGCCGCCGCCGACCTCGGCGACCGCGGCGAGGACTACTTCTTCCCGCAGTCCCCGAACCTCTTCTGGCCCGACGACCGCGCCTGGTGCGTCGCCACCGACGTCGACCTGACCTCCACCTACGTGGCGGGCTCCCGCGAACTCGTCGGCGCCATCCTCGCCACCGACACCCTCGAAGCCCTCCCCGCCCGCCCGGACGACCCGGCGGGAGAACACGGCGACCCGGTGAATTGAGTCATTGTGGGGGGGGTGTCACTTGTGGGGGGACGTGTCACTTGTGGGGGGACGACCCCCCACACCCCCCGCGGCGCGAAGCGCCGCATCCTCGCTCCGCTGGCGCTCCGCTGCGGTGCGACCCTTCGCGCTGCGCCCGCCCGGCCACTCGCTAGCGCTCGCGGCCGTGCGCGCGCGGGCAACCCCCTCCGGTTGCTGTGAACACTCGTGCGGGCAAAGACCCCCGCGTCGGCCGCTCGCCTGGGCGAGCGGCCGACGCGGGGGTCGGCGTTGTCTGCGGGTTTCTCGTCAGCTCTTCTTGCAGGCGTTGATGCGGACGCTGGCGCTCCAGGCGGTGCCGCTGGCCGTGGGCGGGCGGTAGCCGGGCGGGAAGGCGACCGTGGCGAGGGCCTGGGCGCGGTACGTCTGCTTCTTGACGCAGCGGCGGGCCGCGTTCTGGCTGACGCGGTTCTTCCCCGTCGCGGTCTTCCAGCCGCTCTCCTTGTACTTCTGGCCGTTCTTGTAGAGGACGACCTTGAGGCGGATCGAGGCGACCTTCTTCGAGCACTTCACGTCGGCGGTGACGTTGACGCGGTGCTTGTCAGCCGCGTGGGCGTGGTGGGAGTAGTGCGGGTTGTGCGCCGTGATCTTGCAGGTGATCACGTCGCGGACGGAGACCTTCGACTTGCCGACGCCGGGCCGGGCGGTGACGACGGGGCCGGGCCCGGCGGACGGCGCGGCGGCGGCGACGCCGGGGAGCAGCGCGACCGCCAGCCCTGCGACGGCGGCGGCCGAGGTGACCTTGTTGATCGCACGCATGTGAGCGTTCCCCCTGGTTCCTCAGGACACGTACGCGGCGAATCTACTCGCGCACACTCCGTCACCGACACGGAACGGCCACAACCGGTCACATTGCGTCAACAGCGTCCGAGACGCCCGGACCGCGCGGGTGGACGGCGACCGGCCGCCGGGGGGTGCGACCGGTCGCCGGGCTCGCGGGTCAGCCGAGCGTCGCCTGGCCGGGGATGCCGAGGCCGTCCTCGACGAGCGAGACGAAGACGTCGGCGTCCTGGAGCAGCTCGTCGGCCTCCCGCTGCGTGACCGCGCGCGGCAGGCCCGCCTCGGCCGCGGCGCGCTTGTCGGCCCCGGCGGCGAAGAACGCCGCCCACTCCCGCAGCGCGGGGTCGGCCTCCGGGAGCAGCACCCACACGCTGCGCGGCCGCCCGCGCCGGTGCGTCTCCACGGGCTCGCTCGCCGCGAGCACGGCTGCGGCGGCCCGCAGCGCCGCCAGGTGCGCGCACACGTAGCGCACGGCGGGCGAGGTCGCCTCGGCGGCCTCGGCGAGGCTCGTCCGCGCGGCGCGCACCTGACCGACGGCCGTGTGCGCCGGCCGGGGCGCCGGGAGCGGCCGGGGCCGGGGCGCGGCGGCGCGCCGCACGGGCGCGCGCCCGCCGCGCCCCGCCGGCGGCGCGGCCAGGGGGTCGGTGGCGGGCGGCGCGGTCGTCGGGATCGGGGTGGCCGGGGTCGCACGCGTGGTTCCGGACATGCTGCCTCCTTCCGGGGTCGGGCCGGGCCGGCCGGGCGGAGAGCTTCCCCTCTCTCCGCCCGGCCGGCCGGTCCCGCCGCCGTCGCGCACGGCGGGCGGAACCGCCCTGGCGCGGTCCGCGAGTCCCGCACCGCATCGAACAAAGGTTCGATGCGAAACCCAGTAAACCGCCCTGACGCCCGTTCGTCAATATGTTCGAACACCACCTCCGCGTCCCCGCCCCACCAACCCCACGACCAGCGACAACACCCACCCCACCCACCACTCGAACACCCCACCGTGCCGAAGACCACACCCCCGGCGTTCGAACACCCGCCCCGAACGCGCTCGAACGCCGGAAGAGCCGTCAGGACTTGCGCGACGGCCGGTAGACCGGCGTCCCCCGCGCGACGCCGAGCCCCAGCAGCACCCGTCCCACCAGCGGAACTCGGTGCTCGACCGCGCGGACCACCACGTAGTACGCGCCGCCCAGCACGGCGGTGAGCACTTCGCTCACCGCGCCCTCCGGCAGGTCGAAGCCGAGCCGGGCCGCCTGCGCGAGCAGCGCGCCGACGACGATCGGCACGAGAGTCCGGATAACACTGTCCACCATGAGAAACCTCCCAAAAGAAGAAGCCGCCGCCGCACCCGAAGAGGGCACGGCGGCGGCAGGGATGCGGCGGCGCTAGGCGCGCCGCCGCAGGGCGATCTGGACGCCCAGGCCGTTGTTCGAATCGGGACCGATGACGGCGCTCCGCTGCCCGGTCGGGCCCGGCACGGGCTGGGAAAAATCGCAGACCAGCGCCGAGGGGACCGCGGACGTGCCCGCGCCGGCCTGGAAGATCCGGCGGACCGTCCCCACCGGGTCGGTGGCGGCCGGGGTTCCGCTGTTCTTCACCGCGTAGAGGCACGCCACCAGCGCGTCCGGCTCCGTCGTGGTCAGCGACGGGGCGTCGGTGACCGACGTCGTGGTGGTGCGCGCGGCGGCCGGCCCGACGACGACGTCCGCGGCGGCGTTGGCGTAGGCCACGATGGCGGCCGTCGCGCCCACCGGGACGCTCAGCGTCCAGGACAGCGCGGCGTCGCCCGCCGCGTAGACCTTGCCGTACACCGTCGCGGTCGTGTCGCCGCCGAACTGCTGTGTCGGGACGAGCTGCGCCCAGTCCGGCTGCGCCGTCATCGTCTCGCCGCTCGTGGACGAGTAGACCATCAGCGCGATCAGGTAGTCGCCCGGCTCGATCCCGACGGGCAGCGGGCAGACCAGGCTCGCCGACCGCACGGCCGCCCCGCCCGACGCCCGGTAGGTGACCGGGTTCCCGCCGGTGGGCGCCGACGTGTCGAACCAGACGTCTCCCACGGCGGAACCCTCCGGCTCGACCGGGCCCGCCGTGAGCCGCCCGACGCCGGTCAGCCGCGACTCCAAGACCGCGATCCGGTCCTCCAGGTCACCGGCCGTCTCGCCGAGGTCGGTCGTCGTGATCAGGCAGCGCTGCCCGTCCCCGGTCGGCGACGCGCTCGCCCACATCGCCCGGACCCCGTCCGGTCCCGTCCCGAACGCCGGGATCGCCCCAGTCGCCGACGACGACACCACCCCGTCCGGGATCGGCGTGCCGGTCCGGTCCAGCAGGTCGGTGTACTGCGCCCCGCCGGACTCCGCCGACCAGAACGTCACCGGCACGTTCCCGGCGAGCGTCAGTTCGCCGGAGTCACCGCGGCTCACCACGTAGTCGGCGATCCCGCCGCCGAACCTGTACCGCGTCATGCGCATCAGCCTCCGTTCGCTTTCTTCACAGCAGTCGCTCCGGCGCGGACGGACCTCGCGACGGGAGCGGCGGGCGCGCCGCCGGACCGGCGGCGCGCCCGTCTCAGGAGCCCGCGACGCCGGCGGCGACCGACGCCACCGCGGACAGCAGACCGAGCACGACCGACAGCGGCAGTGCGTACCGCCACCGCTCGCTCGCGCGCAGCCGCTGCTCGTGGTCGGCGAGCTGGGCGCGGATCTGCTCGAACGTGGTGAGCATCCCGTCCACCTTCCCGCCGAGCGCGACGAGCTTGTCGTAGATGTCCCGCGCCGTGATGACGACGCCGGGCGGCTCAGTCATGGGCATCCGGTTCGGGGACGTCCTCCTCGGGCGTCCGAATGATGATCAGCGGCATCGGTTCCTCCCCTCTCCTTCGCGGCGGCTCACGTCCAGCCGTCGCCCTGCCAGACGCGCGCGTCCACGACCGCCTTCTCCGGGCCGACCCGCAGGACGGGCTCGGTCCAGCCGTCGTCGGTGCGGACGTGCGTCGTCGTGTCGGGCCGCGGGCGGTACGCCGTCGCGTCGAACGTCTTGCCGAGCTGCCCGACCACCTGGCCGGTGTGGTCGTGACCGGTGAACGCGACGGTGATCGCGTCGCCCGCGTCGGTGACCTCGACCCGGCCGAACTGCCCGGTCCCGGCCGGCGCGACGACCGGCCCGACCTTCCACGTCCCCGAGCCGCTGGACGTCTGGTCCAGCGGCGCGGCGACGAGCTCCATCGCGCCGATCGGCGAGTTGGTCCCGTCGTCGGCCGCGACGGCGTGCATGTCGGCGCTGAGGATGACCATCTTCGGGCCGATCCCGTTCGCGCCGACGAACGCGTTGATCTCCGCGAACTCCGTCCGGTAGTCGCCCCAGCGGTCGCCGCCGACGGCGCTCGGCCGGTGCGGGAACGACTCGCAGACGAACAGCACCGGTTCCGCCGAGGAGCGCAGCAGGTCGAAGTACCACCGCTTCTGCTCAGCGCCGAGGAGCGTCTTGTTCGCGCCGTCGGGGTCCTTCGGGTCCGACCGGAAGCTGCGGGTGTCGAGCATGATGAACCTGCAGCGGCCCACGACCCAGGTGGTGTACAGGCCCGACGCGGGCAGCGGGTAGAACGTGCCGTGGTTGCGGAGCGACTGCTGGACCGCGCTCGCGCCGACGGAACCCGCCCAGCCGAACGGTCCGGTGAAGTCGTGGTTGTCCCACGTGTGGACGGTCGAGACCTCCCGGATGAGCCTGCTGTACCGGGGCATCCCCAGGGCTGTCTCGAAGACCGCGTCGTAGTCGGCCCGGTTCGCGGAGTTCACGTCGGCGTAATGCAGGTCCCCGAGGAAGAGGAACTGCAGCGGGTCCATCGCCCGGATCTGGTCGTAGACGACGTGGTCGGACAGCCGCACGCGGTCGCCGCCGAAGCAGAACGCGAAGTCGGCCTGCGCGCCCGAGACCGGGAGCGTCCGGAACGCCCCCGGCTCTGGGAGCGCCGCGCCGTCCGCCTCCACGGTCCAGCGGTACCGCGTCGCCGGGGCGAGGCCGGTGATCTCGTGCTTGGTGACGCCCCGCGCGTCGGGCGTCTGGATGGACGAGGACGCCGTGGGCGTCGTCTCGTCGGCGGGCGACACCAGGACCCGGACGCGCGACGCCTCGGTCGTGCGCACCGTGAACCGGACCGCGGACTCCGTCGTGCCGCCGACCCAGCCATAGGACAGCGCCGGCATCAGCCCACCCTCCGCTTCAGCCCGATCTGGACGCCCATGCCGTTGTTCGACGTCGGCGTGACGGTCGCGGTCTTCACGCCCGTCGGCCCGACGACGGGCTGGGCGAGGTCGCAGACCAGCACCGCGGGCACCTCGCTCGTGCCGAGGCCCACCTGGAGCAGGCGCCGCGTCGTCCCGGCCGGGTCGACCGACGCCGCCGGTCCCGGCGTCTTCACCAGGTAGGCGCAGGCCACCACCATGTCCGGCGCGGTCGTGCTGATCGACGGGGCGTCGGTGACCGCGGTGCTGTTCGACCGGACCGCGTAGGCGCCCATCTGCACGGCCGGGTCGGCGTTGGCGTACGCGACGATCCCGGCCACGGCGCTGGTGGTCCCCGCGAACGTCCAGGACGGCGCCGTGTCCCCCGCCTGGTAGACCTTCCCGAAGATCGCGGCCTTGGTGTCGCCGCCGAACTCCTGGACGCCCTGCAGCACCGTCCAGCCGTCCGGCGCCTCGCTCAGGGACTCCCCCGCGTTCGTGGAGAAGACCAGGAGCGCGATCATGTAGTCCCCCGGCGCGAGCTGGTCCGGGAGCATGCACGTCAGCGTCGGGGCCTTCGCCGTGGCCCCGGACGCCGAGCGGAACGCCACGGGGCTGCCCTCGGTCGGCGCGGACGTGTCGAACCAGACGTCCCCGATGCCCGGCTCGTCGGGTGCGACGGGGCCCGCCGTGAGCCGTCCGACGCCCGACAGCCGGGTCTCCAGCGCCGCCAGCCGCGTCCGCAGGTCGCCGACCTCGTCGCCGAGGTCGGTCGCGGTGACGAGCCGGCGCGCGCCCGCGCCGGTCGGCGACGCGCTGGCCCACATCGCGCGGACGTCCTCCGGGCCCATCCCGAACGCGGGGATGGCCCCGGCGGCGTCCGACGTCACGACCCCGCCGGGGATGGCGGTGCCGGTCCCGTCCACGAGGTCGGTGATCTGCTCCCCGTCGGACTCCGCCGTCCAGAACGTGACCGGCGCGTTCCCGGCGAGGGTCAGCTCGCCCGCGTCGCCCCGCTGCACGACGTAGTCGGCGATGCCGCCGCCGAAAGAATGCCGTGCCATTCACACCACTTCCTGACTGCACAACTCGTTCATCAGCGCCTCCCGGACGCGCGAAAGCCCCGGCGCGCAGCGCTCGGGGCCGTGGTCGGAGGGGTCGGACGCGGTCAGGCGCCGATCCACGTGTTCGACAGGTAGACGTAGTTGCCGATCGGGACGTCGGCCGCGACGTGGTTCAGCAGCACCTCGCCGGTGGACGGGTCGATGTTGAGCCGCCCGGGGACGACGTAGCCGCCCTTGCTCCCGCTGTCGCACACCACGGCGGGCGAATGCCGGTACACCGGGCGGAACTTCGCGTTCGGCAGGACGGTGAGCAGCGTCCCGTCCGCGTCGGTCCTGCCGTACGCCTTGTTGATCCGGCGCAGCGCGCCCTCCATGTAGACGATGCCGTTGAGCCGCCGGACGCGCGGCTGCCACGTCGACTCCCACACCGACGGCCACGACACCGGAAGGTTCACCCACCCGCTGTCCTCCGCGACGATCCGCCACTGCGGCGACGCGGTGGTTCCGACGTTTCCGACCCACCGCTGGGTGTCGTGCTCGTAGATGAGCTGGCCGGTCGCGGGCCGGTCGGGGCGGTTGGTCGAGAAGCTGGGCGCGACGCCCGCGCCGACGAACTCGCGGGCGTCCGCGATGTCGCCCGCGCCGAGCGACGTCACGCCCGCCCGGACGTTGACGACCGCCAGCGGCAGCTCCCAGACGCCCCCGGCCGTGCGGGTCGGCGCCGGGGTCGGCTGGTTCGGCGTCCCGGCGACGACCGCGACGGTCACCCGGTCGTTGGCCGGGTCCGCGCGCAGCACCACCAGGTCGTTGCGCGCCTGGGACGCGCCGGGCGCGATCGTGGTGATCGTCTCGCCGCCGTCCGTCGACTCGTACCAGTAGCCGCCGACGTGCGCGTAGCCGGGCGACATCTTCACCGTCATGCCGCCCGCGGGCGCGATCTTGCAGGCCGTGTCGCCCGGGTTGCCGCGCACGCCGTCGAGCTGGAAACCCTGGAACAGTCGGGCCAGCTCGATCTCCGTCGCGATCGGCTGGCCCTCGAAAACACCGGACTTCTCGGTCATCTCATCTCCTCGTCTGCATGGTGTGGACCTTGCGCCGCAGCTCGGCGAACCGCCGGTAGATGCGCGGCGACTCCTCGTCGTCGCCGATGACGGGCGTGACGACCTCGCCGTCGTCGGGGTCGCGCGTGTACCGGATCTCGCGCACCGTGTCGCTCCACGGGATGCCGTCGATCTCGACGGTGACCGTGTCGCCCTTGCGGTAGTCGCGGCCGAGCACGACGGCGTCGGTGTCGATCGGCTCGAAGGTGATGCTGGCCTTGCCGCGCGCCTCCTCGAACCGGCCCGCCGCGAGCTGCGCGGGCGTCAGCGACTGGGCGTCGCTGCCGGAGTCGGTGCCGTCCAGGAACTCCTCGATCCGCAGGCCCGGCCAGTCGGGGTCGGACTCCTCGATTCCGTAGAACTTGCGCTGGACGTCGCCCTCCTGGTCGCCGACGACCAGGAACGTCGCCTCGGGCGGGTTCAGCGTGTAGTGGTAGGAGCGCAGGTTGCCGAGGTCGATCGAGAACCGCGCGGCGCTGGACTGGTCGCGCGGCGCGTAGACGCCGAATTCCAGGGCCGCGTCCCAGGTCTGGACGACGTCGAAGCCGACGCCGCCGCGGTTGGCGACGTCCACCATCTCGTCCCAGAGCACGCCGAACCGGGACTTGACGCCCGTCGTCGCGCCGCGGCCCCCGTCCGCGCCGAGCCGCAGCCCCGGCACCCGCCGGGACGGGCGCGCGCTCGGGCCGGCGTGGTCGTCCACCAGCCGCCGCAGGACCGTCTCGGCCTTCGCCGGCTGCGCCACCACGTAGTTCGCGGTGCTGTAGACGGTTCCGGCGGGAAGGCAGTCGATCGCCGGGTTCGGGTAGATCAGCCGCGTCAGCCAGCCCTTGTCGCACGGGCCGGACGCGGTGAGCGTGCCGTGGCCGCCGTCGTCGACGTTGTGCTCGCGCTCGACCAGCCGGGTCGGGCCGGAGAACGCGATCTGCCCGTCCCGGACGAACACGATGCCCGCGCCGTCGCGGAGCAGCGCGGCGTCGTGGGACGCGGCGTCCACCGTGACCGTCCACGAGCCCAGCGCCAGGTGCCGGTCGATGATCTCCATCGTGGCCTCGCCCGCGACCTCGCCGACGATGCGCCGCGAGGCGTCCCGGACGAGGACCTGCCAGCCGCTCACGCCTTCCTCGCCGTGAGCGCGGCGTTCGGGTACGCGGTCTTGTAGAGCGGGACGAAGCTCAGCTCGACGGACGTGGTGTCGCCCGCGCCGCCGACCTCCATGTCGACCACGTTCTCTCCGGGGGCCAGCGGCCACAGGTCCGACGCGGGCTGCAGCGACGGCCACAGGTTCTCGGTGCCGTTGAGCACGATCGTGCGGGCGCGCGGACGGGTGTCGACCACGACCACGTCGGTTCCGGCGAGCGCCCGGTTGAGCTGCCAGCTCACGCCGAGCGTCTGGTTGACGAACCGCGCACCGGACGCGACGGGGCCGCGGATCGTCCAGCGCGGGTACGAGCGGACGTCGCCGGGGCACGAGATCGGCATGCTCGTCCCGATGACCTGCGCGGTGCGGACCTTCAGGTACTTCGGCGGGCCGATCGGCAGGAACGTCTCCTCCGCACCGCCGATCCCCCACCGCATCGACGTCTCCACGCCCTGCCAGTAAGGCTCGCTGGCGTGCAGGGTGATGCCGAACTTCGCCCAGTTCCAGCCCGCTTCGTCCTTGCCCTCGGTGCCCTCCATTCCCTCGGTGTAATAGGCGCGGATGGACCGCGGCTGCGCGCCCGGCTCGGCGACGCTGAGAATTCCCTCGCCGCCGCCGTTGACGGAGAGCGGGTCCAGGACGGCCGCGAGCCGCGCCCGCCGGGCGAGCGCCTCCGCGCGGTCCGCGCCGAAAACGGCGATCGGCAGGAAGATCTCGCGGGGCTTCGCGCGGACGCCGGTCACGACGTCCCCGTCCAGCGCCCCGGATTCACGCAGGTAAAGCTGGTACTGCGGCATGCCGAGGCCCTTGGCCCCGGCCGTGATGAGAAAGCCCCTCCGCCAGTCCGAGATGATGGTCTCGACGCCCGAACGGGACGTCCACGTGACGGTGGCGGTCTCCTTCTCCGCCGTGATCGGCGGCCCTGTCGGCGACTGCGGCGGCGTGTAAAGAATGGGCACGGTCTACCTCACAGCGTTGAGAATCTCCCAGCTCCGCAGCCGGGAGGCGAACTGGCGGCTGGTCTCCTTCGGGTCCTTCACGGCGCCGTGGAAATGGAACTCGTACGCCCCGGCGCCCTTCGTACGCGCGGCGGCGCCGCCCGCCCCCGCGACGGCGGCCCCGAGCACCGACCCCTGCGCCCGCACGGCCCCCGGCTTCGGCACGTCCACGAGCTGCCCGAGCGACTTGTCGACGTGCTTCTTGCTGTTGCCGATGCCGACCGCCATGCCCTCGCCGACGTTCTCGCCGAGCGCCATCATGACGAGCGACGGCGAGTTGATCCCGAGCATCTTCTTGACGAATCCGGGGATCTTGTCGGTGACGGTGCTCTTGATGGCGTCCACGATGTGACTCGCCATCGACTTGATGCCGTTGACGAACCCCAGGATGAGGTCCTTGCCCTTGTTGAAGAGCGTCTTCCCGACGTTCCCGAGCCCGTGCAGGATCTTTCCGGGCAGCCCGCGGAAGAAGGAGACCAGCGCGGTGAACTTGCCGACGACGTAGTTCTTCGCCGCGACCGCGCCGGCCTTGATGTTGCTCCAGTACTTCTTGATCATGTAGACGGCGATGCCGAACGGCCCGATGATGATCGCGAGCAGCAGCGGCCAGTTCTTCTTGATCCAGTCCCAGACGAACTTCGCGGCGTCCTTGACCCACTTGATGGCCTTGGACACCGCCTTCATGGCCCCGGAGACCATCTTCTGGAACGTCTTCGACTTCATGACGCTCTCGATGAGCTTCTCGATGAACGGCTGGAGCAGCATCAGGATCAGCCCGGCCGGCCCCATCGCCGACTTGAACCCGGCGCCGAGGAGCTTCATCCCCTTGCTCGCCTTCTGGCTTGCCGGCCCGAGCTTCGTCACGTTCTTAGCGGCTCCGTCGAGGTTCTTGCCGCTCTTGGTCGCCTCCGTCCCGGCCTTCGTGACGTCCTTCTGGAAGCCAAGGAACGCCTTACCGGTCTGCGTAGCACTCCGAACGAGCGAAACAAGCCCGGACCCGGCCGACCGCGCCCGTGACCCGAACGTCCCCACCGCGCTCCCGGCCGACGTGGCCTGCGCCCGAACCCGCGTGGCCCCGGCGGCGGCCTGATTAGCCTTCGCCTGCACCCCGGACAGCCCCGAGGAAGCACGATCCGCAGCCCGATCAACGCTGCCCAACGCGGTGGCCGCTCGTTTCGCCGCACCGCCCAGCCGCCCGAAGGCCTGGACCGCCTTCGAAATTCCTTGCGCCATGCCAACTCACCAATCCGTTCAGTTGCTCATCCGGTTCAAACGGGATTCGATCCCATCGATCCCCTGCGAGACCAGGGCAAGCTCGTCTTTGAGCTTTTGTGTGGCCTGCCTCGCCCGTTCGATATCGTCCACCTGCCCACGGGCACCACCGGACGAGCTCCCAGACGACTTGCGCCCAGAATTTCGACCCACCTTGTTTTCGAGCCGATTTACCCGCCTATTTGTAGCTTTTATTTTGCCCCTGTTCCCCTTCGCGAGTTGCCCAGTGTCGTTCGCAATCGACTTGGCAGAGCTGGCAAGATATCTTGCTTTCTCGACCTTCGGCGCAAGTCTTTCGATTCTCGACTTTACCTCATGCAGTTCCGCGCCCAGTTCCCGCTTGACATCGAGAAGTTTCGTCTCCGGCGCAAGACTTTCGATTCGCGACTTTACCCCATGCAGTTCCGTGTCCAGTTCCCGCTTGACATCGAGAAGTTTCGTCTCTACATCACCTACCGGGTCTGATCTTTTGATCTTACCCCGAAAAACATGTTTATCGATAAGCTTTTCAAGCTGGGCAGACTTGTCGAAAACAGCGTAATCGGCCTTGAAGAGCTTGATGTCGGAACTAAAAATTCCACCTGCGAACCCGGCGCCTGTGAACTCTCCCTTGAGGCCAGTTATCTCGCCTTTTGCGCCAGTCGCTTCGGGGACTTTCCACCACGCGTTCGAGAAGGTCTTTTTGAACCATGGAACGAATTCCTTGTTCACCCACGAATGGAGTGGTTCCCGTTCCATTATCGGCCGCACGATCGGCGGCAGTGGCGGCAGTGGCGGCAGTGGCGACACCACAGGGCCATGCTCAGTCATCGGTGATCACCCGTCTATTTCGGTGTGATACAATCTGAAACCATAAACCGGGACGGAATAACATCGTCGCCAGGGATACGAGCCACCGGAGCCCGAGTGACTTCAGAACGTCGGAAGGCATTTTTTTCATGCGCGATCTTGATGGCCATCTTCGCGCTATGGGTGGGCATCTTTGCGTTCGTGATCATTATGTCGATGGTCGATCGATCACACAATCAAGGCGCCTACAAGGCAGTGGAAGGTTACATGAGAGCAGTGGCATCGTCTGACGGCCGCGAGGCTTGCAAATATCTCACTGTCAACGCCCAAGCGGCCGCAGGAGGAGCCGCCGGCCCAACGGGATGTGCGGCGAGTGTACGGAAATTGGCCGAGTCGCTTTCAGACACCGACCGAAACGCACTGGCCCGGTTCTCTTCCGATGACATCGAAAAGGAACAGAATACAGGAAGTTTCACCCTCAAACTCCCGCAGAATCCACTCGGTATCGCCCGGTGCGTACTCCAAAAACAGGCGGGGACTTGGCGCATCACGTCGTTCCAATGAGGGTGGCCCGGCGCGGTCTTGCGGACCGTGCCGGGCGGCGACGAGTCGGCCGGGGTGCCGGACGGCGCGCGCAGGGCGCGCCGTCCGGCGGGTGGGGCTAGTGGCGGGTGCGGTTGCGGGTTGCTTGTTCGGCTTTGAGGACTGCTAGTTCGCTGACGAAGACTCGGCGGTTGATGTGGAGGGCCGGGAGGTGGCCGCGGTGGATCCACTGGCGGATCGTCGCGGGGGTCACGCCCACCAGGGCCGCCGCCTGGGCCACCGAGAGGTAGTTGTGGGCCAGGTCGGTCATGACGCCCTCCGGAGGGGGCGGCGGCGGGGGCGTGGGTGTGGGGCGTTCCTGGGATTGTCGCCGCCTGGGTTGCCGCCGCCGTCGGCGTCGGCCGTCGTGGTCCAGGAGCAGGCTCGGCAGCGGAGTTCGTCGGTGGACGGGTCGTGTTGCAGGGTCAGCAGGTCGCACTCGGGGCACGGGCGGGCGGCCGGGCGCGGCGGGCCGCCGAGGGAGGCGCGGGCGCGGAGGCGGCGGTGCAGGGTCAGGATTTCGCGGCCGAAGTCGCGCGCGCCCGGGAAGGTCAGCAGGCCGTCCAGGTGCGCGCCGAGCCAGGCCACGCATGCCGCGAGCGTCGGGGCGTACCGGCCGCGGCGCGGGCGGGTGGCGAAGCCGCGCGCCTCGCGGTAGGCGTCCTCCCAGCTCAGCAGGGTGTGGAGCAGTTCGTCGAGGTCGTCCACGGCGGCGGACGGCGACGGGCGCGAGCGGGAACCGGACACGCGTTCGGTGAGACCGGCGGACCGCTGGTCGAGGGCCGCGCCGACCCGGGCGGCGAGGTCGTCCAGCTCGGCGAGGCGGGAGCGCAGCAGCGACCGGCAGGCTCCGCACCAGACGGGATCGCCCTGCGTCGCGGTCGGCGGCGCGTCGTCGGGGCGGCGGGCGCGGCGGCGCGGATCGTTGCAGGGGCCCGGGCATGCGGACATGGAACTCCTCTGGGAGGGGCGGGGGGTTGGACGTGCGGGGTGGGGGCGCACGGCGCGGCCGGCCTCAGGCCGGGACGTCGCGGCGGCGGGTCTCGGCGATGCGGGCGCGCAGCCGGACGGCCATGCGCTCGCGGTCGGTGGTTCCGCCCCAGACGCCTTCGAGGGTCTCGTCGGCGAGGGCCTGGTCGAGGCAGTCCGCGCGCACCGGGCAGCGGGCGCAGACCCGTTTGGCGTCGGCGATGGCGGCGCGCTGGCCCGCGAGGGCGAAGAACAGGTCGGGATCGGCGTCGCGGCACACGGCGCGTGCGTGCCAGTCCGCCGCCGCGGCGAACATCACCGGTCTCCCAGCAGATGCATGGCGATCTTCTTCCGAGGATGGTTCCGGCCGGAACTTGTTATTTCTTGACGATTATTGACGGTAGGTCAACGGCCAGCGCGCGGGCCAGCTCCGCCGCGACGCCCGCCGAGGCGCGCGGCCGCCGTCCGGTCTCCAGCATCGACAGGTACGACGTGTCGATCCCGGCGAGGACGGCGAGGTCCGCCTGCCGCAGGCCCTGCGCCAGGCGCAGGGCGCGGAGCCCGGCCCCGTTCACGAAGACAAGATCATGACGTTTCATGGCGGCAAATATAGGCAACTTTCCGCATCATCAACCGGTGACTTTCTGACGCTCAGGTGTGATTGTCGTCACATGACAATCGGATATCCCCGGTAAACCAAATAGGTCCACCCCCTTTCACGTGCGCCGACTCGACGTCCGCAGCGCCGCCGCCTTTGACGGCGAAGCGGCACCGATCCGTCACCCGGCTGCGACAGAATGACGCGATGTCCCAGCAACAGCACGCGTCCGTCGGAAACGCGGTGGCGACCCGCCGCGTCCGGCTCGGCCTGCGTCAGAGCGACCTCGCACGCGAAGCAGGCGTGTCGGAGACGACCATCCGCAACATCGAGGCGGGCCGCATCGGCGGCCGGCCCACCAAGTGGCCGCTGGTGGAGCGGGCCCTCGGCTGGCCGCCGGGCTCCTTCGAGACGCTGAGCGCGGGCGGGCAGCCCCCGGAGGGCGGCCCGGCCGCGCAGCCGGGCACGCCCGGCGCGTGGACGGACCGCCTCCCCCGCCGCATCCAGGACGAGCTGGCCGAGCACGACCTGTTCGACTCCGACGTCGTCGACCTCGGCGAGAGCCTGCGCGTGATCGTGCTGGCGCTGGAGACGGCCCCGCCCGCCACCGACGGCTCCGGGCGGCGCCGCCGGGCCGGACGCTGGGAGGGCGTCCGGCGCCGGCTGCGCGCCGCCGCGGAGGAGGAGAACCTCACGCAATAGAACATACGTTCGACACTAGCCCCGCGGGAACGTCCCTGTCACATGACTGAACCGCCCCTGACCAGGCCCGACCCGCTAGAGATCAGCGAAGAACCACGCGAGATCCTGCTCGCCGACCGGCGCCGCGGGCTCCGCCGCGCCCTCCGCCGCGCCCTCGTCGTCCCCGTCGTCCACACCGGGTCGCGGCACCGGGACGGGCGGGTCCGGCGGGCTCTCCCCCTCGGCCGTGTGGGCCGAGGTGAACAGCCAGTTCCCGATCGCGAGATGGTCGACCACCGACGCCAGGAGGTGCTCGCCGAGCCCCCACGCCGACTCCTCGCCGTGCAGGGCGCGCGCGAACGCGCTGTCGCGCGGCAGGTGCCGCAGCAGCACCCACACCCGCCGCGCCGACAGCGTCCCCCGGTAGTGATCGAGCAGGTCGACCCCGTAGTAGCGGAGCAGATCGGCCTCGACCGCCTCGGCGTGCTCGGTCAGGAGCTCGTCGAGGCCGAGTCTTCCCCCGGGAACATGCCCGACTCCTCGCCGTACGCCTCGACCAGCGCCTGCACGTCCTGGACGCTGACGTCGTGCCGCCGGAACCGCTCGTACTGCTCGGCCCCGAGCAGCAGTTCGAGCATCCCGGCGACGTCGGACGGGTCGAGGTCGCCGAGCCGCCGCACCACCTGGTGCGGCAGCTCGGTCGGCAGCGCGTAGGTCTCGCCGTCGATCTCGAACTCCCACTGGCGGCCGAGGGCCTCCAGCCGCTGGGCGCGCGCCGCGTTGACGCTGTACCGGCCGCTCACTTGGACATCCAGCTCGCGAGCGGGAGCGCGGGGACGGCGTCGGAGGCGATGGCGTTGATCGTCACGCCGAGCTTGACCGGGCCGGACTTGGTGAACTGCACCTCGTCGGCGTCGGTGACGACGGCGCGCGGCACGTAGAACCGGGTCTGGCTCTCGCCGTCCAGGAACTCGATCCCGAGCGCGAACTCGACGGGCGTCGGGGTCGCGGAGATGTCGTAGCGCAGGACGCCGTCGGTCGGGGTGAGGGCGGTCTGGCCCGAGCCCATGAAGAACGGCAGCGTGTCCGCGTTGATCTGCATGAGCTGGAACTTGACGGTCAGGTCCCGGTCGCTCTGCAGAAAGCGCACGGCCGCCGACGACTGCCAGACGTCGACCGGGTCGAGCTTGTCCTTCTTGGTGAACTTGATGCCGTCGTTGGTCGTGTAACCGAGGTTCTTCCAGTCACCGCCCACCGCGACGCCGGGCGCGCCGAGGTCGGTGTTCTTCGGCGCGATGTAGACGTTGCCGGTGCCGGCGACGCGGATCTCGGTCGCATTCCATCCAGCCATTTTATTCTCCTTCGGTCACTGCAGTCGGATGAGCAGCCGGACGTTCAGGCAGTAACGCGTGAACTCCGGTCGATTGCGGTCGGTCAGGCGGCGCAGCCCGCGCAGCCCGGTCTCCTCGGTCACGTCGGTGACCACGAATCCGGGGAACGCCGTCCGGTGCAGTCCGGCGAGCAGCGCGCGGACCGTGCGCATGACCCGGTGGGCGTCGGTCACGGTCGGACCGTAGGTCTCGATCCGCAGTTGGGCGTCGTCGAGCAGCTCGTCCTCGCGGTACGAGCCGCCGTCCCTGATCAGGACGACCAGCTCGGTCGTCCCGTCGAACGCGCTCGGCCGGACGGGCTCGACCGGGACGCCGGCGAGTTCGGACCTGGATTCCAGGTATTCACCGACGGCCGCCTCGACGTCGGGGAACACCGCCGCGACCGGAACCTGGGGCGATTCCGTCACCGCACCTCCTTTCTCGGGGAAAGAGAAAGCCCCCGCCGCGGACGACGGGGGCTTTCGGGGACGCCGACGGCGGGGAAACAGCGAACCACCGTCGGAATCGAGCGTGACATGCCCGCTCGCCCCGGGCAATTGACTGGCGCAACGCCTTTCTCCGCCCGGGGCCGAGGCGGCGCTCTCCAATGAGAGGACCACCATCGGGATTCATCGTGACGCCCGGCCGGGCGGCGCTCAATTGACTGGAACGGCGCGGGGCGGGGGCGGGCCGTTCTACAGTGCTGGCATGCATCCGAACATCGAGCGCGTCGCGGCCGAGTTGGCGGCCCGGGGCGCGACCGGCGAGATCATCGAGCTGGGCGAGGCGGTGCCGACGGCCGCCGCGGCGGCCGAGCGGGTGGGCTGCGCGGTCGGGGCCATCGCCAACAGCCTCGTCTTCGACGCGGACGGGGCGCCGCTGCTGGTGCTGACCAGCGGCGCGCACCGCGTCGACACCGCGAAGGTCGCCGCGATCGTCGGCGCGGCGAAGGTCCGGCGGGCGACGCCGGAGTTCGTGAAGGCGGCCACCGGCCAGGCGATCGGCGGCGTCGCGCCGCTCGGGCACCCGGCCCCGATCCGCACGCTGGTGGACGTCGCGCTGGAGGAGTTCGACGAGGTGTGGGCCGCGGGCGGCGTGCCGCACACCGTGTTCCCGACGACGTACGACGAGCTGGTGCGCGTCACCGGCGGCGACCCCGCGGAGGTGGCGTGATGGCGACCGAGTTCTGGCACAACCCGCGCTGCTCCAAGAGCCGCGCCGCGAAGGCCGCCCTGGACGAGGCGGGCGTCGACTACACCGAGCGCCGCTACCTCGACCGCCCGCCGACCGCCGGGGAGCTGGACGCCGTCCTCGCGCAGGCCGGGCTGGAGCCGTGGGAGGCCGCGCGCCTCGCCGAGCCGGTCGCCAGGGAGCTGAACCTGAAGGACCTGGAGCACGACCGAGCGAAGTGGATCGCGGTGATGGTCGAGCACCCCGTCCTGATCCAGCGCCCGATCGTCGCGACGGACGGCCGCGCCCTCGTCGCGCGCGACCCGGAGTCGGTGCGGGCCGCCCTCGACCGGGCCCTCGACAGCGAGTGAGCGGCGTGTGATCCTGAAGAGCCGACCGGGGCCACGGGAGGGGCGATGACGGGCGACATGCGCGCCGCCGCGGCGCGCGACCCCGAGTTCCGGGGCATCGACCCGCCCGCGCTGGACCACCTGATCAAGCAGGTGCAGGACGCGCGGACGGCCGTCACCGTGTGGCTCGCCGGGCATCCGCCGCCGCCGGGCGTGCCGACGGGCGGCTACCGGCAGGCCGAGCAGGTGAAGGTCTGGCTCGTGGACCAGCTCGGGATGCTGTCGCGGCGGTACGGCTTCGCGATCACGCATCCGGACGCGGGCGGCGGCATGGGCGCGCCGCCCGCCGCGCCGCCGCCGCGCTCGGGCACGCCCGACCCGGCCCCGTCCGGCGGGCACGACGCGCCCCCCGTCGTCGCGGCGCCGCGCCTGTCCCCCGCCCGCTCGGTCACGCCGCACGGCGCGGGCGACCTCGGCGAGTTCCCGACCCGTCCCGTCGCGTTGAGGGCGGGCCGGGCCGACGCCCGCGCCATCACCGGCGCCGCGCCGGACGAGCAGGTCCCCGCCGCCGTCTGGACGCGCCTGGAGTCCTGCGCCGCCGACCCCGACTACACCGAGGCCCTGGTCGAACGGCTCGGCCCGTCCGGCGCGGCGGCGCTGGTCGCGGCCGCGGCGGGCGACTCGGCGCGGCTCGCCGCGGTCCGGACGGCGCTCGGCACCGCGAGCCGCCACACGCCGCTGGACGCCGCGTGGATGCGCGCGTTCCTCGCCGACGCCGACCGCGCGGGCGTCCGCCCCGCCGCCGTCGCGGTGCTGACCGGCGCGCCGCTGGCCGAGCGCTCGCGGGCGGCGCTGGCCCGCGTCGACCTGTCCGCCGCCCCGGCCACCTGACGGAGACCCCCCATGAGCATCCCGCCGCCGCCGGGCGCGGTCCCGGCCCCGCTGGACGCGGTCGCCGCCGAGCTGCCGCCCGACCAGCGCCCCAACCCCGAGTACGCGACGCTGTACCGCGCGTACTCCGACGCCTGGGGCGGCCTGGAGAAGGTCCGCTCCGCGCTGGACCCGGCGGTGCGGACGTTCGGCGCGACCGACGCGTGGCTCGGCCCGGAGGCCCGCGCGTGGGGCGGCGACCTGGAGCGGCAGCGGTCGGTGCTGCGCCGCGCCGCCGACCAGATCCTCTGGGACATCTACGGGCGGCTCAGCTCGACCGCGCGCACGATCCCGAAGGTCTAGTCTGACGGAGTGAAGGACCCCAAGCTCCGTGAGCTGGACGAGCGCGCCTTCCTGCGCCGCCTGAACCCGATCCTGCGGGTGTATGCGGCGGCGATGCGCCCGCCGGAGGACCAGTTGCCCGGCCGCAACACGATCATGGCCCGGCACGCCCGGCACCCGCGGTTCCGCGCGCTGGTCGCGGAGGAGCCCGCGCGGCTGCCGGGCCGCGCCGGGCGGATCGCCGGGTTCTGCTACGGGTTCCGGGGCTGCGGCGGGCAGTGGTGGCACGACGTGGTGTACCGGGAGCTGGAGCGGCTGGGCGGCCCGGAGCACGCGGACCGCTGGATGGCGGACTCGTTCGAGGTGGCGGAGCTGCACGTCCGCCCGGACGCGCAGGGCCGGGGCCTGGGCCGCGCGCTGCTGACGGCCGCGTGCGAGGGCCGGGAGGAGGCGACGGTGGTGCTGTCCACCCTCGACCTCGACCCGGAGTCCCCCGCGCGGCGGCTGTACCGGTCCGTCGGGCTGACGGACCTGTTCACCGGTTTCGCGTTCCCCGGCGGCGGGCCGCCCTACGCGGTGATGGGCGGGGCGCTGCCGCTGGCGGCGTACCGCCCGGCGTCGAGCAGTTCGTAGACCTCGCGGGTCGCGGCGGAGCGGTTGAACGTCACGAAGTGGATGCCGGGCGCGCCCTGCTCCAGGAGCGTCGCGCACATCTCGGCGGCGTGCTCGACGCCGAGCCGCCGGACGGCCTCGGGGTCGTGCGCGACGGCCTCGAACCGGGCGCGGACCTCGGGCGGGAACGGCGCGCCGGAGAGCTGCTCGGACCGCTCGATGGTGCTGAGCTGGGTGACGGGCATGACGCCCGGGATGATCGGGGTGTCGCAGCCCGCGGCGGCGACGCGGTCGCGCAGGGCGAGGTAGTCGTCGGCGCGGAAGAACATCTGCGTGATGGCGTAGTCCGCGCCCGCGCGGCACTTCTCGACGAAGTAGCGGGTGTCGGTCTCGACGTCGGCCGAGCGCGGGTGCTTGTAGGGGAACGCGGCGACGCCGACGCAGAAGTCGCCGTAGGAGCGGACGAGCCGGACCAGTTCCCCGGCGTACTCGATGCCCTCGGGGTGCTTGACCCACTCGCCCGTCGGGTCGCCGGGCGGGTCGCCGCGCAGCGCGAGGACGTTGCGGATTCCGGCGGCGGCGAACCGGCCGACGAGCTGGCGCAGTTCGGCGACGGAGTGGTTGACGGCGGTGAAGTGCGCGACGGGCGTCAGCGTCGTCTCGGTGGCGATGCGCTCGACGACGTCGACGGTGGTGTCGCGGGTGCCGCCGCCCGCGCCGTAGGTGACCGAGACGAACGCGGGCCGCAGCGTCTCCAGGTCGCGGACGGCGCGCCAGAGGTTGCGCATCCCCTGCTCGGTCTTGGGCGGCGAGAACTCGAACGAGAAGGTGGGACCGGCGGCGAGCAGTTCGCGGATCGTCGGGGCGCGGTCGGGGCGGGCTTGGCGCATTGGACCAGCTTACCGCCGGGCTCCGCGACCGACCGAACTCGCCAAACCACTCATTATCCTTACAAATACGCAATCTCACACTTTGGTCCGGTATGGACGATCCGCCGGATCTGTATACGATCCCTGCCATGCCCCTCACGCGCGTGCGCAAGGAGATCGACGACGCCCTCGCCGCCTTCGTCGACCGCCAGCGGCCCCGGCTCCTCGCGGTCGGCGCGGAGCTGGCGCAGCTCGGCGAGGCGCTGGACGCGCTCCTGGCGGGCGGCAAGCGGCTGCGTCCGGCGTTCGCCTACTGGGGCTGGCGCGCGGCGGGCGGCGACGGGACCGAGCCGGGCCTGGTGGACGCGGTCGCGTCCCTGGAGTTCTTGCAGGCCAGCGCGCTGATCCACGACGACGTCATGGACTCCAGCGACACCCGGCGCGGGCAGCCGTCCGCGCACCGCAGGTTCGAGGCGCTGGCGGAGCGGGGCGGCTGGGCGGGCGCGGCGGCGTTCGGCGAGGGCGCGGCGATCCTGCTCGGGGACCTGTGCCTGTCGTGGTCGGGCGAGATGTTCGAGACCAGCGGCCTCGGCGCGGCGCGGCTGGCGCGCGGCCGCCCGGTCTACGACCTCATGCGCACCGAGGTCATGTGCGGGCAGTACCTGGACCTGCTGGCGGGCGCGCGCGGCGAGGCGTCGGTCGCCGAGGCGCTGCGCGTCGTGGAGTACAAGAGCGCCAAGTACACGATCGAGCGCCCGCTGCACCTCGGCGCGGCCCTGTGCGGGGCCGACGACGACGTGCTCGCCGCGCTCACCGGCTACGGCCTGCCGGTCGGCATCGCGTTCCAGCTCCGCGACGACGTCCTCGGCGTCTTCGGCGACCCGGCGCTGACCGGCAAGCCCGCGGGCGACGACCTGCGCGAGGGCAAGCGGACGGTGCTCGTCGCGCTGACCCTGGAGCGGTCCTCTCCCGCGCAGGCCGCGACCGTCGCCCGGCTGCTGGGCGACCCGGAGCTGGACGAGTCGGGGGTGGACGAGCTGCGCGGCGTCATCACCGAGACCGGCGGCCTGGCGGCCTGCGAGGCGCTGATCGACCGGTACGCCGCGGAGGCGTCGGCCGCGCTCGCCGCCGCGCCCGTCGCGGCCGACGCGCAGGCGGCGCTGGCCGATCTCTCGGTGGCCGCGATCACCCGGAGCGCCTGAGGCTCACGAGAACCGGTGTGACACGATCCGGCCACATTGTCGCGCCGGACTGGAATTGTGCCACCGATCAGTGGCACAAATGGTGCCATGCCCGAAAGCACCCCCGTGGGCGAGCCCCGCATCCCGCCGCTCCCCGAGGCCGACTGGGACGACACGCTCCGCGCCGTCGCCGCGACGACCGGCCCGCTCAACGTCTTCACCACCCTCGGCCGCCACCCCGACCTGTTCCGCTCCTGGCTCGGCCTCGGCTCGCGGCTGCTGACCGGCGGGCTGCTGGACGCGCGCGTCCGCGAGCTGGCGATCCTGCGCACCGCGCACCACCGCCGCTGCGCGTACGAGTGGACGCACCACCGCGTCCTCGGCCTGGCGGCGGGCCTCACCGAGGAGCAGGTCGAGGCGCTGCGCGGCGATCCCGCGGAAGGCCCGTTCGACGACGCCGACCGCGCCGTCCTCGCCGCCGCCGACGAGCTGCACGCCGACGGGACGGTCTCCGACGCGACCTGGGCCGCGCTCGCCGCCCGGTTCGACGAGCGGGAGCTGATCGAGCTGGTCACGCTGGTCGGCTTCTACCACCTCGTCGCGTTCGCGCTGAACGCCCTGCGCGTCCAGACCGAGGAGGGAGCGTGACCCGCCGCGCCGCCGCCAGGCTGGGCGCCGCGCTGACCGCCGCGCTCGCGGCCGGGGCCGCCGCGCTGGCCGCCGTCCCGTCCGGCGCGCAGGCCGCCCCGTCCCGCTGCGGCGACCCGGCCGCCCGGCCGTGGTGCGACCCGGGCAAATCGCCGGACGAGCGGGCGAAGCTCGTCCTGGCGAAGCTCACCGACGACGAGAAGATCGCGCTGCTCGCGGCCGACGACCCGCTGGGCGGCCCGCTCGGCGGCTTCTC
The DNA here is from genome assembly GCF_000381885.1 of Actinomadura atramentaria DSM 43919. Classification (GTDB taxonomy): domain Bacteria; phylum Actinomycetota; class Actinomycetes; order Streptosporangiales; family Streptosporangiaceae; genus Spirillospora; species Spirillospora atramentaria. The sequence continues at coordinate 439,280 of NZ_KB907210.1, forward strand.
CGAGAACGCGCACGCCGACACCAACGCGGGCGTCCCGCGCCTGGGCGTCCCGCCGCTCTACATGGCGGACGGCCCGGCGGGCGTCCGCCAGGGCAGGGCCACCGCGCTGCCCGCGCCGATCGCGCTCGCCGCGTCCTTCGATCCCGACGCCGCCGCGCGCTACGGCGGGGCCGTGGGGTGGGAGGCGCGGCACCGCGGCAACGACCTGATCTTCGGCCCGACCGTGGACGTCCTGCGCACGCCGCGCAACGGCCGCGCGTTCGAGGGCTTCGGCGAGGACCCGTACCTGTCGGCGAGCCTCGGCGCGGCGTGGGTGAAGGGCGCGCAGCGGCAGGGCGTGATGGCGTCGGTGAAGCACCTGCCCGTCTACACGCAGGAGACCGACCGCCTCGCGCTGGACATGGCGGTGGACGAGCGGACGCTGCGCGAGGTCTACCTGCCGCCGTTCGAGGCGGCGGTGAAGGACGGCGGCGCGGCCACCGTCATGTGCGGGTTCGGCAAGGTGAACGGGCGCTGGTCGTGCGAGGACGGCGGCGTCCTCACCTCGATCCTGCGCGGCGAGTGGGGCTTCACGGGCTTCACCGCGTCCGACCACACGGCCGTGCAGGACGCGGTCGGGTCGGCGAACGGCGGCCTGGACATGGAGCTGCCGATCGGCATGAAGTACAACGCGTGGCTGCTCAAGGCGGCCGTCGCGCAGAAGAAGGTCGCGCAGGCCACGATCGACGGGCACGTCCGCAACGTCCTGCGGACGATGTTCGCGTTCGGGGTGTTCGACCGGGACGCCTACCCCAACGACCTGTCCCGCGCGGACCGGACGGCGAGCGAGGCCACCGCGCGCGCCGTCGAGGAGGGCGGCATCACGCTGCTCCGCAACACTGGAAACGTGCTGCCGCTGCGCTCGGGGACGTCCGTCGCGCTCGTCGGGCACGCGACGACGGGCCTGGTCAGCGGGTTCGGTTCGTCGCAGGTGCAGCCGTTCACGACGGTGTCGGCCAAGCAGGGCTTCGCTGCGCGCGCGGGCGCGTCCGTGACGGCCGTGGACGGCCGCGACCAGCGCGCGGCGGCCGAGGCGGCGCGCAAGGCCGACGTCGCGGTCGTGTTCGCGACGGACGGCGAGGGCGAGTTCTTCGACCGGTCGTGCCTCAGCCTCCCGTGCGGTGACCCGCTGTGGGGCGACCAGGACGCGCTGATCTCCGCCGTCGCCGCCGCGAACCCGCGCACGATCGTCGTGCTGGAGACCGGCGGCCCGGTGCTGATGCCGTGGGCCGACGAGGTCGCCGGGATCGTCGCGGCCTGGTACCCGGGACAGGAGGGCGGGAACGCGCTCGCCCGCGTGCTGTACGGCGACGTCGATCCGGGCGGGCGGCTGCCGGTGACGTTCCCGGTGGCCGAGAAGGACGTCCCGGCGACCGTCGCGAGCGGGAAGAAGGCCGTCTTCTCGGAGGGCGTCAACGTCGGGTACCGGCACTACGACGCCGCCGGGATCGCGCCGCGCTACCCGTTCGGGTTCGGCCTGTCGTACACGACGTTCGCGTACAGCAAGCTGACGGTCTCGTCGGGCAAGGTGACGGCGACCGTCACCAACACCGGCTCCCGCGCCGGGACGGCCGTGCCGCAGCTCTACCTCGAACTGCCCTCGCCCGGGACGTCGGTCCCGCAGCCGCCCCGGCAGCTCAAGGGCTTCCAGAAGGTGGCCCTCGCGCCGGGCGCGAGCGCGACGGTGACGTTCCCGCTGACGTCCCGGTCGCTGGCGTACTGGGACACCGCCTCGCACGGCTGGAAGGTCGCGCCCGGCTGCTACCGGGTCGGCGTCGGCTCGTCCTCGCGGGACCTGCCGCTGACGGGCGCGTTCGCGCAGGGCGGCGGCCGCTGCTGAGCCGCGGCGGGCGGGCCCCGGCAAGATCAAGGGGGTTCGCCTGCCGGGCGGCGGCGGCGCGCGGTACAAAGGAGCCACCCCGTCCGTCCTCCCCCCGAGCCGGAGCCCCCCTTGCCGCACGAACCCTCCCGTGGGAGGGCGACGCCCCGCCCCGCGCACGCGGTACGCGATCCGCGCGCCCGGCACCGGCTCGGCCCCGCCGACCCCGAGCGCGCCGGCCGCTACCGGCTGACCGGCCGGCTCGACGACGGGCCGCCCGGACCGGCGGGCCTGTTCCTCGGCCGCGCGCCCGGCGGCGACCCGGTCGCGGTGCGGGTGCTGCGCGGCGAGGGCCGCGCGGCGGCGCGGGCGCGGGCGCACGCGGCGGCGTTCCAGGACGTCGCGGGACGGCACGTCGCGGCGGTGCTGCACGCCGGGGTGAGCCGGGGCAGGGCGTTCGTCGTCGCCGAGCACGTCGGCGGGCCGTCGCTGGCGGCGGCCGTCGCGGCGGACGGGCCGCTGGCGGGCGCGGCGCTGCACCGCGTCGCGCTGCGCACGGCGGCGGGGCTGGCCGCCGTCCACCGGGCGGGCCTGACGCACGGCGCGTTCCGGCCCGGCGCGGTGCTGCTCGGCCCGGACGGGCCGAAGGTCGCCGGGCTCGGCGTGCCCGGCGCGGGCGAGGCCGCCTATCTCGCGCCCGAGCAGATCGAGGACGAGCCGGTCGGCCCGGCCGCCGACGTGTTCGCCTGGGCGGCGACGATGGTGTTCGCCGCGACCGGGCGGCCGCCGTTCGGCACCGGCCCGGACGCGTCCGTCGCGCGGCGCGTCACCTCGCGCCGCCCCGACCTCGGGACGCTCGACGGCCCGCTGCGCGACCTCGCGCTGCGCTGCCTGGACAAGAACCCCGCCGCGCGGCCCGCCGCGCGCACGCTGGCGCGGGCGCTGCGGGACAACAGCGCGGTCGCGCCCCGGCCGCGCCCGACGCGCATCCCCCGCTACCGGTGGCGGATGATGGTCGCGCTGACGGCCGTCGTGGTGCTCGGGTTCGCGCTCGGCGTGCTGATCTAGCGGCGCGCGATCACCAGTGCGGCGGGCGTTCGGCGAGCAGGCGGTCGTCGTCGTCCTCGCCGCCGCCGCGCCACTCGCCCCAGCCGACGTCGGTGTCGTCGCCGGTCTGGTCCGGGAGGACCACCAGGTCGTCGTCGTCCTGCTCGACGATGCGGTCGTCGTCGGGTGAGCTCATGGCCCCATTGTCGGCCATGCCCCGGCCCGGTGGGCGCGTTCGGTGACGATCGTCACGCGGGCGGCAGGGCGGCGGCCAGCTCGGCGGCGGCCTTCTCCGGGTCGGCGGCCTCGGTGATCGCCCGGACGACCACGATCCGCCGCGCGCCCGCCGCCAGCACCTCGCCGACGTTGCCCGCGTCGATGCCGCCGATCGCGAACCACGGCCGCGGGTTTCCCTGCGCCGCCGCGTGCGCGACGAGGCCGGGGCCTGGCGCGGCCCGGCCGGGCTTGGTCGGCGTCGGCCAGACGGGCCCGGTGCAGAAGTAGTCCACGCCGTCCTGCGCCGCCGCCGCGTCGGCCTGCTCCGCCGAGTGGGTGGACCGGCCGATCAGCACGTCCCCGCCGACGATCGCGCGGGCGTCGGGGACGGGCAGGTCGTCCTGGCCGAGGTGCAGGACGTCCGCCCCGGCCGCGCGCGCCACGTCGGCGCGGTCGTTGACGGCCAGCAGCGCGCCGTGCCGGTCGCACGCGGCGCGGAACACGGCCAGGTGCGCCAGCTCCCGCCGCGCCTCCAGCCCCTTCTGCCGGAGCTGGACGATGTCGACGCCGCCCGCCAGGGCCGCGTCGAGGAAGTCGGCGAGGTCGCCCCGGTCTTCGCGGGCGTCCGTGCAGAGGTAGAGGCGGGCGCGATCGAGCCGCGCGCGCAGCGCGACGCCGCGGTCGGTGGGCAGGTGCCTGGACACGGGGGGTTTCCTTCCATGCGGGCGCTGGGCGCGGGTGGCGCGGCCCCGGTCGCGCGGGGCCGCGCCATCCTGTCACGCGCGGTTCCGGGGGCCCGTCAGAAGGCCATCGCCTGGGCGCGGCGGCGCACCTCGGTGCCCCGGTTCTCGGTCAGCGCCTGCACCGGGGTGCCGGGGAGCGTGTCGTCGGCGGTGAACAGCCAGCGCAGGGTCTCGACGTCGTCGAAGCCCGCGTCCGACAGGAGGGTGAGGGTGCCGGACAGGCCCTTGATGACCTGGCCGTCGTGGATGAAGGCCGCGGGGACCTCCGGCTGTCCGCCGCGCCGCACGGCGAGGAGCTTGCGCTCGCTGAGGAGCTGCCGGACGCGGTTGGGGCGGATGCCGAGGCGGTCGGCCGCCTCCGCGAGGGAGATCCAGTCTCCGACCAGGCCGTCGGTGTGGGGGTCGAGAACCTGTTCAACGGTTGCGTGCGTCTGCGTCACGCCCCCTTGCTACCACGTCGCGCGAGCGCTCAAACCCGCCGGGAGGACCGTGCGGACGCCGTTTTCAGGCGCGGAACGGGCGTCAGGCCCGGACGCACTGGCGTAGTGGAATGTTGGGGTCTGTCACCTTTTCGGAATCAACGGCGGCGCCCGTCGTCATGATCTTGCGCGCCTGGACGAGGTCGCGCGGCCGGTCGACGGCCAGCACCGCGTCGATCCGGTCCCCGGTCAGCCACAGCGCCGACCACGGCCCGGCGGCCGGGTCGCCCCGGTCGACCCGCCGCTCCGCGCCCTCGTGGCGGCCCGCGTACTGGACCATCCGGCCGAACTGCTCGGACCAGAAGTACGGGACGGCGTCGTACTCGGCGGCCTCGCCCAGCAGCGTCGCGGCGGCGGTCTCGGGCGCGTTCAGCGCGGTGTCCCAGTGCTCGACGAGCAGGCGGCGGCCGTACCGGCGCGACCACCACGCGGCGCAGTCCCCGACCGCGACGACGTCCGGGCGGGCGGTGCCGTCCACCGAGGCGCGCAGGGCCGAGTCGGTGAGGACGCCGCGTTCGACGTCCAGACCCGAGCCGGACAGCCAGCCGACGTTCGGCCGCACGCCGACGCCCGTCACGACCGCGTCAGCGTCGATGCGCGTCCCGTCGGCGAGCAGCAGCCCGCCGTCCTCGACGGACGCGACGCCCGCGCCCGTCCGCAGCTCGACGCCCGCCTCGGCGTACCAGGGCGCGGTGCGCGCGCCCAGTTCCGCGCCGAGCGCGTGGCCGAGCGGCGCGGGACCGGCCTCCACGACGGTGACGCGGCCGCCCTTCCTCGCGGCGGCGGTGGCGACCTCCGCGCCGATCCAGCCCGCGCCGACGATCACGACGCGCGCGCCGGGGACGAGCCGGGCGCGCAGGTCGCGGGCGTCCTCCAGCGTCCGCAGGACGTGCTGGCGGCCCGGGCCGGGCAGCGTCACGGGCGTCGCGCCGGTCGCGACGACCAGCCCGTCGAACGGCAGTTCCCCGGCCGTCGTCGCGACCGCGCCGCCGCGTCCGTCCAGCCGCAGCGCCGTGGCGCGCTCGCCGAGCAGCAGGTCGCAGCGCAGCGCGTCCCAGTCGGCGTCGACGGCGGTGTCGTCGGCGTCCCCGGCGAGGACGGCCTTGGACAGCGGCGGCCGGTCGTAGGGCCGGTGGGCCTCGGCGGACACCAGCGTCAGCCCGCCGCCGAACCCCCGGGCCCGCAGCGCCTCCACCGCGCGCACCCCGGCCAGCCCGCCGCCCACGACGACCACGCGTCCCGTCTCACGGTCCATGCCGGGCAGCGTAACCGGGCGCTCGCCCGGCGGTTTCGGCGACCGGCCCCCGGCATTATGGTGAAACAGGACAAAGCACGGGAGTCCGGTACGACCGGGCTGAGAGGGCGGCTGGGGACGCACCCGGTCCGGGGCCGCCGACCGTCGGAACCTGATCCGGATCACACCGGCGAAGGGAGCGCTCATGCGGATCGCCGTCATCGGCGCGGGGATCGTCGGGCTCGCCACCGCGTGGCGGGCCGCCGCGCGCGGCGCGTCGGTCGCGCTCGTCGACCCCGAGCCCGCGGGCGGGGCGACGTCCGTCGCGGCCGGGATGCTCGCGCCGCTCGGGGAGCTCGCCTACGGCGAGGAGGACCTGCTGCGGCTCGGCCTGGCCTCCCGCGACCGCTACCCGGCGTTCGTCGCGGAGCTGGAGGACGAGACCGGCCTGTCCGCCGGGTTCCTCGACACCGGATCGCTCCAGGTCGCCTTCGACGCCGACGACCTCGCCCACCTGGACGACCTGCGCCGCTTCCAGGAGTCCCTCGGCCTGCCCGCCGAGGCGCTGACCGGCCGCGAGGCCCGGAAGCTCGAACCGCTGCTCGCGCCCGGCGTGCGCGGCGGCCTGCTCGCGCCGCGCGACGGCTCGGTGGACCCCCGGCGGCTCGCGCCCGCGCTGCTGGCCGCCGCCGAGCGGCACGGCGCGCGGCTCGTGCGGCGGCGCGCCGCCGAGGTCGTCGTGACGGGCGGCGCGGCCACGGGCGTGAAGCTGGACGACGGGACCGTCCTCGCCGCCGACCGCGTGCTGCTGGCCGCCGGGCCGTGGTCGGGCGGCGTCGGCGGGCTGCCGCCGGGCGCGGTGCCGCCCGTCCGGCCCGTGAAGGGGCAGGTCGTGCGGCTGCGGACCCGCGTCCCGTTCCTCAACCGGACCGTGCGGGGCCTGGTGCGCGGCTCGTCGGTGTACCTGGTGCCGCGCGCGGACGGCGAGGTCGTCGTCGGCGCGACGCAGGAGGAGCTGGGCTTCGACACCCGCGTCACCGCCGGGGGCGTCTGGGAGCTGCTGCGCGACGCCCGCGAACTCGTGCCGGGCGTCACCGAGCTCGAATTCACCGAGGCCACCGCCGGGCTGCGGCCCGGCTCGCCGGACAACGCGCCGCTCATGGGCCCGTCGGCGGTGCCGGGGCTGGTCCTCGGCACCGGCCACTACCGCAACGGGGTGCTGCTCGCGCCCGTCAGCGCGGACGTGCTGGCGTCGGCGCTGCTGGACGGGACCGTCCCCGAGGTCGGCCGCCCGTTCCTGCCCGAGCGGTTCGGGGTGCGCGCGTGACCGCCCTCACCGTCGTCGTGAACGGCGCGCCGCGCGAGGTCCCGGCCGGCGCGAGCGTCGCCGACGTCGTCGCGGCCGTCGCCGCCAGCGCCGCCGGGGTCGCGGCCGCGCTCAACGGCGAGGTCGTCCGGCGCGCCGACTGGGCCGCGACGCCGCTGCGGGACGCCGACCGCCTCGAAGTGCTGACCGCCGTACAGGGAGGGTGAACGCGATGAACCCAATCGAGGACCCGCTGATCATCGCGGGCGAGGAGTTCGGCTCCCGGCTGATCACCGGCACCGGCGGCGCGCCGAGCCTGCACGTGCTGCGCGACGCGCTCGCCGCGTCGGGGACGGAGCTGACGACCGTCGCGATGCGGCGGGTGGACCCGGCCGCGCGCGGCTCGGTCCTGGACGTCCTGCGCGAGCGCGGCGTGCGCGTGCTGCCGAACACGGCGGGCTGCTTCACGGCGGGCGAGGCGGTGCTGACCGCGAAGCTGGCCCGCGAGGCGCTGGGCACGTCCTGGGTGAAGCTGGAGGTCATCGCGGACGAGCGGACGCTGCTGCCCGACCCGATCGAGCTGGTCGAGGCCGCCGAGCAGCTCGTCGCGGACGGCTTCACCGTCCTCCCCTACACCAACGACGACCCGGTGCTGGCGCGGCGGCTGGAGCAGGCGGGCTGCGCGGCGGTCATGCCGCTCGGCTCCCCCATCGGCTCCGGGCTCGGCATCCGCAACCCGCACAACATCGAGCTGATCGTGGAGGAGGCGGGCGTCCCGGTCATCCTGGACGCCGGGATCGGGACGGCCAGCGACGCCGCCCTGGCGATGGAGCTGGGCTGCGACGCCGTCCTGCTCGCCACGGCAGTCACCCGCGCCCAGGACCCGGTCGCGATGGCCCGCGCGATGCGGCACGCGGTCGCCGCCGGACGCCTCGCGCGCCTCGCCGGGCGCATCCCCAAGCGCCGGTACGCGCGGGCGTCCTCGCCGTTCGAGGGGCGGAGCGGGACCTGACCGGCGGGGACTCATCCTTACGGCTGATGAGACCGCTCCGGATCGCGTTCTAGACTCCCTGCGATGGACAACCCGAGCGCGGACCCGCTCGTCGGGCAGGTGCTCGACGGTCGGTACCGCATTGAGTCGCGGATCGCCCGCGGCGGCATGGCCACCGTCTACACGGCCCGCGACATCCGGCTCGACCGGACCGTCGCGATCAAGGTGATGCACGCGCACCTGGCCGCCGACGAGGAGTTCGTGCGCCGCTTCATCGGCGAGGCCAAGGCCGCCGCCGCGCTCTCCCACCCGAGCGTCGTCGCCGTCTACGACCAGCGCACCGACGGCGAGCACGTGTTCCTGGTCATGGAGCTGGTCGCCGGGCGCACCCTGCGCGACGTGCTCGCCGAGCGCGGGCGGCTCGGCCCGCGCGAGGCGCTGGGGATCATGCAGCCGGTGCTGGCGGCGCTCGGCGCGGCGCACCGGGCGGGGCTGGTCCACCGGGACGTGAAGCCCGAGAACGTGCTGATCGCCGAGGACCCGGACGGCGGCCCCGGCGGGCAGGTGAAGGTCGCGGACTTCGGGCTCGCCCGCGCCGAGACCGCGAGCAAGATGACCCGCACCGGGATGATCATCGGGACGGTCGGGTACCTCGCGCCCGAGCAGGTCCTCACCGGGCACGCCGACGTCCGCTCCGACGTGTACGCGGCGGGCGTCATGCTGTTCGAGATGCTGACCGGTCGGCTCCCGTACGAGGGCGACACGCCGCTCGCCGTCGCCTACAAGCACGCCAACGAGACCGTCCCGCCGCCCTCGGACCTGGTGCCGGGGCTGCCCGCTCAGGTGGACGCGCTCGTCGCGCGGGCCACCGCGCGCGAGGCCGCCGACCGGCCCGCCGACGCCAACGCGTTCCTGGCGGAGGTCGCGGAGGTCTGCAACGGGCTGCCCGCCGACTTCGACCGGCGGCTCGCGGCGTCCACGCCGACGCCGACGGCCGTCCTGCAGACCCCGGCCCCGCCGCAGGGGCGCACCGCCGTGCTCGACCCGGCCGCCGCCGGACCGCCGCCGCCGGAGCGGCGCGGGGGGTTCCTCTCGGGCGCGGGCCGCCGCTACCTGCTGCTCGCGCTGGCCGTCGTCGCCGCGATCGTCCTCGGCTGGACGGTCTGGTACCAGTTCTCCGGGCAGTACGACCACGTCCCCGATGACGTCATCGGCATGAAGCCCGCCGCCGCGACCCGGGAGCTGCGCGGCGCGGGCCTCAACGTCCGCCAGGGCGCGCAGGTGTTCAGCGACCGCGTCCACCGGGGCGAGGTCGCCGAGACCGACCCCGAGCCGGGCGCGCGCGTGTCCAAGGGCATGACGGTCACGCTGCACGTCTCCAAGGGCCGCAAGCCCCGCGAGGTCCCCGACGTCAAGGGCAAGTCCGAGGCGGACGCGCGGTCGCTGCTGGAGGACAAGGGCTTCACGGTCGGGTCCGTCGCGTCGGTGCCGTCCGAGACGGTCGCCAAGGGCCAGGCGATCCGCACCAAGCCCGTCGCCGGGGAGAAGGTCTCCCCGGACGACCCGGTCGCGCTCGTGCTGAGCAGCGGCATGACGATGCCGGACCTGTCCGGCCGCTCCTCCGGCGACGCCAAGGACGCGCTGACCGCGATGGGCCTCAAGGTCGACGTCAAGGAGCGCAAGCAGGACGGCAAGGCCCCCGGCACCGTCGTCGGCCAAGACCCCGCGCCGGGGTCGGGCGTCTCGCGCGGCGACCGCGCCACCCTGTACGTCACGCCGCGGGACTGCCTGATCGGCAACTGGTTCTGCAGCGGCGGCAAGAGCGACCAGGACAAGATCCCGGTCCCGTCGGTGATCGGGAAGTCCTTCGACGAGGCGCGCCGCGCGATCGAGAGCTCCGGCTTCACGATGAAGATCGGCACCCGGGTCGGGGACCACGTCATCGGCCAGACGCCGCTGCCCAACACCGAGGCGGCGCGCGGCGGGGAGATCACCGTCTACGGGTGATCCGGCAGGTCGCACGGCACGGGCACCCCGGCACGGGCACCCCGGCACGGCGGCTAGGCTCGCTGGCCTATGAGCGTTGCGAAGAGCCCGATCGGGGGCCATGTGCCGGTGGCGGGCGGGCTCGCCACGGGCGGTCTGAAGTACGCCGCCGAGATCGGCGCGGAGACCGTCCAGGTGTTCGTGTCCAACCCGCGCGGCTGGGCGCTGCCCGCCGGGAAGCCCGCCGAGGACGCGCGGCTGCGCGAGGCGGGGCTGCCGGTGTTCGTCCACGCGCCGTACCTGGTGAACTTCGGGTCGCCGAGCGGGGAGACGCTGGCCAAGTCGATCGCGACCGTGCGGCACTCGCTGGAGCGCGGCCGGGCGATCGGGGCGCGCGGCGTCGTCGTCCACACCGGGTCGGCGGTCAGCCAGAGCTACGACGCGGCGATGGACCAGGTCCGCGAGCACGTCCTGCCGCTGCTGGCCGAGATCCCCGACGACGGCCCCGACCTGCTGCTGGAGCCGATGGCCGGGCAGGGGAAGATGCTGTGCGCCCGCGTGGAGGACCTGGGCGCGTTCTTCGACCGGCTCGACGCGCACCCCAGGCTGGGCGTCTGCCTGGACACCTGCCACGCGTTCGCGGCGGGCCACGACCTCGCCGCGCCCGGCGGGGCCGCCGCGGCGATCGACGCGCTGGTCGCGACGGTCGGACCGGACCGGCTCAAGCTCGTCCACGCCAACGACTCCAAGGACGTGTGCGGCTCCGCCAAGGACCGGCACGAGAACATCGGGGCGGGCGAGATCGGCGAGGCGCCGTTCGGGGAGCTGCTGCGGCATCCGGCGGTGGCGGGGGTGCCGTTCGTCATCGAGACGCCGGGCCGGTCCGCCGACCCGCACCGCGCCGACGTCGAGACGCTGAAGCGCCTGCGCGACGCCTGAGGCGGCGGCCCCGGGGAAAGAGAAGCGGCCCGGGCGCCGCTGAACAACCCCCCGACTGTTCAGCGGCCGCCCGGGCCGTAAGGTCACCGCATCCCACCCCCCCGGTACGGGATGCGGCGACTGATCCGGCGTGATCGCTCACGGCGCGGATCTCCAGTGTTGTCTTGTGGCGGGAGTTCACGGACCTGCGGTCCGTCCGTTCCCGGGAACGGGGCGGCGTGTGCTGCCACTGAGAACACTAGAGGGAGACGGATACCGTTCGGGACTTGTGATGCACAAGGATCGGTAAACGGTGAGTAGTCATCGCCATACGTTCCGTAGCCATGCGACGAATGGCCGATTTGGCACGTCGAGCGGTCGGCTCCGGACGGCGGTTCAGCGCGCGTCGGGCTCGTCGGGCAGATGCAACCTTGCCATCGCAAGATCGGCGTGTGCGGGGACGGAGCGGCGGCCCAGCAGCGAGACGGCGACCATCACCCCGGTCGCCAGCGGCGCGAGGACGAGCGCGGGCTGTTCCACGACCGCGCCGAACGCGCCCGTCCCGGCCGCGCCGGACAGCGACGCCGCGCCCGCCGCGACGGCCGTCCCGCCGCCGGTGAGCAGGCCCGCCGCCGCCCCGGCGGGCGTGAGGCCGCGCCACCAGATGCCGAGCAGCAGCAGCGGGCCGAGCGAGCACGCCGAGACGGTGAGCGCGATCGTGACCAGGCCCGCGGCCCCGTGCGAGAAACCGTGCGAAAAGCCGTGCGCGAAGCCGTGGGCGCCGTCCGCGGCCGGATCGCCCGCGAGGAGCGCCGGGACCACCGCGAGCGGGACGGCGAGCGCCAGCGCGGCGCCCGTCCGGAACGCCAGCGCGCCCCGCGCGGGCGCGATCCGCGCCGCGAGTCCCGCGATGGCCGCGACGACCGCGCAGGACGTCGACAGGAACGCCGCGCACGCGCCCGCCGCGACGCACCCGGTGAGCGCCGCGCCGAGCGGGCCCGGCACGAGCCGCCCCGGCAGCATGAGGATCGTCGCGTCCGTGTCGCCCGACAGCAGCAGCTCGGGCGTGTAGACGCGGCCGAGCACCCCGTACAGGGCCGGGAACAGCGAGAACACCGCGAGCAGCGCCGGGACGAGCGTCGCCGCGCGGCGCGCCGCCCGGCCGCCCCCGGCGGTGTAGAGGCGCATCAGGATGTGCGGCAGCCCGACCGTGCCGAGCAGCACGCCGAGCAGCGCCGAGTAGACGGCGAACAGGCCGTGGCCGTCGCCGGGCGCGGCGAACCCGGTGTCGGCGGGGCGTTCCGGGCGCGGGACGGCCGCGCCCGCCGGGAACACCAGCCGCGCGCCCGCCGCGACGGCGTGGACGCCCGCGGTCAGGCGGACGGGCGCGTCCGCGACCGCCCGGCCGTCCACGACGCCCGTCGCGCGGACGGCGACGTCCTCGGCGACCCGTACCCCGGCCGCGCTGCGGACCGTCACCGCCGTCGCGCGCTCGAAGCGCGGCGCGGCGGGCCGGACCGGGACGCCGCCGTCCGCGACGGGCAGGAGCAGCAGCGTCGCCAGCGCGACCGCCGGGACCGCCAGCGCGGCGAGCTTCACCCAGAACTGCACGGCCTGCGCGGCGGTGACGCCGCGCAGCGCGCCCGTCAGGACCAGGACGAACGACGCCGCCGCGACCAGCGCCCAGCCCGCCCACTCCGGCGCGCCCGTCAGCACCCGCAGCGTCATCCCCGCGCCCTGGAACTGCGGCAGCAGGTAGAACCAGCCGACGCAGCAGACGCAGCCCGACACGATCCGGCGGACCGGCCGCGACCCGAGCCGCCACTCGGCGAAGTCCGCGACGGTGAACGAGCCCGACCGGCGCAGCGGGCCCGCGACGAACGCCAGCAGCAGCACGTAGCCGGCGGTCGCCCCGGCGGCCAGCCACAGCGTCTCGGGGCCGTAGGCCAGGACGAGCCCGGCGGTGCCGAGGAACGCCGCCGCCGAAACGTACTCGCCGCTGATCGCCGCCGCGTTCCACACCGGGCGGACCGGGCACGTCGCGCGCCGCACGTCGCCGGTCCGCCGGGTGCGGCGGCCGCCGACGAGCGCGGCCGACCCGAGCAGCAGGGCGAGCGCCGCGCCGATCACCCGCCCTCCATCACGGGCGGGCGGTCGCGTCGTCCGCCGCCGGGCCGCGCAGGTACTCGCGCTCGATCCGCTCCGCGCGCCGCGCCTGCCGCACCGCGGCCGCGATCAGCACCGGCTGGACGGCGACCGCGAGCAGCGGCCACGGCAGCGGCACCCCGCACGCGCGGACGTGCCCGAGCACCGGCGCGAGCGCGGGCGCGACCGGCAGCGCGGCCAGCACCGCGAGCACGAACGCGGCCGTCCGCAGCGCCGCGCGGCGCTGCGCGCGGATCAGCGGGCGGGCCGCCCCGCCCGGCTCAGCCCTCCGGGCCACGGAAACCCCGCACCAGCAGGTCCCGGACCTGCCGGGTGTGGCGGCGGCTGACCGGCAGCAGCGCGTCGCCGACCTGGACGAGCGCGCGCCCGCCGTCGAACCGCAGCTCGGTGATGTGCGCGCACGCGACCAGCGTGCTGCGGTGGATGCGCACGAACCCGGCCTCCTCCCAGCGGCGCTCCAGCGCGGCCAGCGGCATCCGCACCAGGTAGCGGGACTCGGCGGTGTGCAGCCGCACGTAGTCGCCGTGCGCGACGACGTGGGTGACCGAGCGGCGCGGGACCAGGCGGGTCCGGCCGCCGAGGTCGACGGGGATCAGCTCGTCCTCGTCGTCCTCGGCGGGGGCGTCGCCGGGCGGCGCGGCCGCGCCCGCGACCCGCCGCACCGCCTCCGCCAGCCGCTCGCGGCGCACCGGTTTCAGCAGGTAGTCCACCGCGCCCAGCTCGTAGGCGGTGACGGCGCAGTCGTCGTGGGCGGTGACGAACACGACCTTCGGCGGGGCGGCGAAGCCGGTGAGCAGGCGGCTGAAGTCCAGCCCGTCCAGGCCCGGCATGCGGACGTCCAGGAACACCGCGTCCAGCCGCTCGCCCGCCGCCAGCATCCGGCTGAGGCCGCGCAGCGCGCCCGCCGCCTCGTTCGCGCCCGTCACGTCGCCGACGCGCGGGTCCTCGCGCAGCAGGTAGGTCAGCTCCTCCAGGGCGGGCAGCTCGTCGTCGACGGCCAGGACGCGCAGCATGCGACGACTCTGCACCGATCACGGTCCGTCCGCAATCGGTTTCGCCGGGTAGGCGGCGGTTCCGCAGGTCAGTCCGGGAAGATCGGCGGGCGGTACTTGGGGACGCGCAGCCGGACGCGCGTCCCCGCCCCGCGCGCCGTCTCCACCGACAGGCCGTACTCGTCGCCGTAGACCTGGCGCAGGCGCTCGTCGACGTTCGCCAGGCCGATCCCGCCGGAGCCGCGCTCGCGCGTCCCGGCGGCGAGGATCTCGCGGAGGCGGCCCGGCTCCATCCCGACGCCGTCGTCGGCGACGGTGATCGCCGCCTCGGCCCCGGCGTCGCGCGCGACGATCTCGATGTGGACGGTCCCCGACACGCCCTGCATCCCGTGCCGGATGGCGTTCTCCACCAGTGGCTGGAGCGACAGGAACGGCACCTCCACGGGCAGCACCTCCGGCGCGACCTCGACGGTGAAGTGCAGCCGGTCCCCGAACCGCGCCCGCTCCAGCAGCAGGTAGCGGTCGATGGAGCGCAGCTCGTCGGCGAGGGTGGTGAAGTCGCGCGGGTTGCGGAACGAGTAGCGGGCGAAGTCGGCGAAGTCGACCAGCAGTTCCCGCGCCCGCTCGGGGTCGGTGCGGACGAACGAGGCGATCGTCGTCAGCGAGTTGTAGACGAAGTGCGGCGAGATCTGCGCGCGCAGCGCCCGCATCTCGGCCTCGGCGGCGCGCGCCCGCGACCGGTCCAGCTCGGCGAGTTCGAGCTGCGCGGCGATCCAGCGCGCGACGTCGCCGACCGCGCGGACCAGACCGGGCGAGACGGTCCGGCCGTAGGCGGCGAACGCGCCCTCGACGCGGCCGTCCACGGTGATCGGCGCGATGATCCCGACCCGGACGGGGCACAGCGGGACGTCGCAGTCCAGCCCCTCGGGCGGCACCACGCGCGGGCGGCCGGTCTCCAGGACGGGCAGCGCGTCGTCGGGGGCGTCGGTGGCGTGCAGGTGCGCGCCGGTGCCGTCCCAGACCAGCAGGCGGCCGCCGTGCTCGCCGCCGGGTCCGTCGCCGTCGTCGGCGGGGCCGTCCGGCCACGCGCCGACGATCGCGACCGCCTCGGCGCGCAGCAGGTGCCGCAGGTGCCGCGACGCGCGGCGCGCGGACGCGCGGTCCAGCCCGCCGCGCAGCGGGGCGGCGGCGCGGGTCAGCGTGTGCAGCGCGGCGAACGCGTCGGCGTCGGCGCCGGCGGCGGCGCACGGTTCGCCGCGCGCGTCCCGGCGCGGGCCGCGCCACCGCCCGCCGCGCCCCCCGACACGGCCCCCGCGCAGCAGCGCTCCCCCGCCGAGCAGCGCGGCGGCGCACGACGCCAGGTCGAAAACGGACGGTACGGCCATGACGACCGACCGTAACCCTCCCGCGTGCCGTTCCGCAGCGGATCGGGGCCGCGCGCCGCGCCCGGAACCGGCCGCGCCGGACGGGACGCGGCGTCAGAGCGGCGGGGCCTCGCCCGGCTCCTCCTGGTAGGAGTAGCGCTGCTCCGTCCACGGGTCCGCGACGTTGTGGTAGCCGCGCTCCTCCCAGAAGCCGCGCCGGTCCTCGGCCAGGTACTCCACGGCCCGCACCCACTTGACGCTCTTCCACGCGTACAGGTGCGGGACGACGATCCGCACCGGGTGGCCGTGGTCGGCGGTGAGCCGCTCCCCGTCGCGGTGGGTGGCGAACAGCGTGCCGGCGGCGAGGAAGTCGCTCATCCGCAGGTTCGCGCTGTAGCCGTACTCCGCCCAGATCATCACGTGGCTCGCGCTCGGGTGCGGCGGCGCGAGCGCGGCGATCGACGCGGCGGCGACGCCCTCCCACGTGTTGTCCGGGATGGTGAACTTGGTGACGCAGTGGAAGTCGGCGACCGTCCGGACGCGGGGCAGGGCGTCGAACTCGTCCCACGTCCAGCGGTACTGCCCGCCGTCCGCGGTGATCCCGAAGACGCGGAAGTCCCAGTCGCGCGGACGGAACTTCGGCACCGGACCGTAGTGCAGGACCGGCCAACCGCGCGGCACGTACTGCCCCGGCGGGAGCTTCCGGTCGGGGGCGGCGGAATCCTCGGACGCGTCCATGACGCGGGCCATCCTGCCATCCGACGTGAGCTGAGCCATATTCGGCCCCCGGTCCCCCGCACCACCGCCCATCGGCTACGCTGAGCCCGTGCGCAACGTCGTCTATTTCTTTTGGTACGGCCAGCCCGGGCGGCTGGTCTGCCAGACGCTGCGCTGACAGACCATCGAGCGAGAGCCCCGGGCCGGACGGCCCGGGGCTCTCGTCGTTCCCGGGCCGGCCGCACCGGTCCCCCGCCCGATGCCGCGGCACCCCACCCGATTCCGGCGCGCGGCGCGCGCCAGCACGAGAAGAGGCAGCAACATGGTCGTCGTCATGGCTCCCGAGGCCACCGAGGCGGATGTCCAGGGCGTCGTCGCCCTGGTCGAGGCGGCGGGCGGCGACGCCTTCGTCAGCCGCGGCGTGGAGCGCACCATCATCGGCCTGGTCGGCGACGTCCAGCAGTTCGGCACCCTGAACCTGCGCGGCCAGCGCGGCGTCGCGGACGTCGTGCGGATCTCCGCGCCCTACAAGCTCGTCAGCCGCGAGAACCGCAGTGCCGGCCACCACGGGGAGCGCTCCATCGTCCGCGTCGGCGGCGTCCCGATCGGGCCGGGCACGATGACGCTGATCGCCGGGCCGTGCGCCGTCGAGACCCCCGAGCAGACCCTCGCCGCCGCGCAGATGGCGCAGGCCGCGGGCGCGACGCTGCTGCGCGGCGGCGCGTTCAAGCCGCGCACCTCCCCGTACGCGTTCCAGGGGCTCGGCGAGGCGGGGCTGCGCATCCTCGCGGACGTGCGCGAGGAGACCGGGATGCCGATCGTGACCGAGGTCGTCGACGCCGCGGACGTCGACCTCGTCGCGTCCTACGCCGACATGCTCCAGATCGGCACCCGCAACGCGCAGAACTTCGCGCTGCTCCAGGCCGCCGGCGAGTCCGGCAAGCCCGTCATGCTCAAGCGCGGCATGAACGGCACCATCGAGGAGTGGCTGATGGCCGCCGAGTACGTCGCGCAGCGCGGCAACCTCGACATCGTGCTGTGCGAGCGCGGCATCCGGACGTTCGAGAAGGCCACCCGCAACACCCTCGACATCTCCGCCGTCCCGGTCGCGCAGCGCCTCGGGCACCTGCCGGTGATCGTGGACCCGTCGCACTCGGGCGGCAGCCGCGACCTGGTGCTGCCGCTGACCCGCGCGGCCATCGCGGTCGGCGCCGACGGCGTGATCATCGACGTCCACCCGCACCCGGAGACCGCGCTGTGCGACGGGCCGCAGGCGCTGGTGAACGGCGACCTGCGCGAGCTGGCCAAGCTCGTGCGGACGCTGCCGCAGGTCGTCGGGCGCACGCTCACCACCGCGCCGGACCGCGACGGCGTGCCCGCCTGAGCAGGGCGTTCCGGACGGGGGCGGCCGAAGGGGTCGTTCCCGTCCGGTACGGTCGACGGCATGGACTACTGGACCTCGAACTGCGGCCCGCCGGTCTCCTGACCGGGGCGCGGTAACACGGTCTCCCACGGCCTCGCGCGGCCGGGCCCGGCCCCCGCGCGATCGGCCCCTGCGGTCCTGCCCTTCTGACGCCGAGCGCTGAGCGCGCGGCGGTCCCACCGCGCCCCGGACACGGATCAGCACACCCGATTCGAGTCCAGGAGACGCATCCTCGTGTCCGAGAACATCGTCGAAACCCCCGCGCGCCCGAGCGCGGCGCCCGTCCGGGCGCGCAGCGGCACCGCGGACGTGCTGCTCGCCGCCGTGCTGTGGGGCACCGCCGGGCCGGTCGCCACGCTCGCGCCGCAGCACACGTCGGCGGTCGCGGTGTCCGCCGTCCGGGTCGCGCTCGGCGGCCTGCTGCTGCTCGCCTTCGCGGCGACCGGGCCGCGCCGCGCGGGGCTGGCCGCGCTGCTGCGCGCGGGCGGCCGGACGCGGGCCGTCCTCGCGGTCGGCACCGTGTGCGCGGCGGCGTACCAGACCGCCTACTACGCGTCGGTGGA
This sequence comes from Actinomadura atramentaria DSM 43919, assembly GCF_000381885.1. Taxonomy (GTDB): domain Bacteria; phylum Actinomycetota; class Actinomycetes; order Streptosporangiales; family Streptosporangiaceae; genus Spirillospora; species Spirillospora atramentaria. The sequence continues at coordinate 457,283 of NZ_KB907210.1, forward strand.
CCGCACCGGTGTGGCCGTCTCGACCGTCGTCGCGCTCGGGAGCGCGCCCGCGTTCGCCGGGCTGCTCCAGCGGCGCGGCCTGACCCGGCGCTGGTACACGGCCACGGCGACGGCCGTCGCGGGCTGCGCGCTGCTCGTCGGCGCGGGGCCGGGGGCGGGCGCCGAGCCGGTCGGCGTCGCGCTCGCGCTGCTGTGCGGGTTCGTGTACGCGCTCTACAGCCTGGCGATCAGCCGGCTCGTCCGGACGGGCGCGGAGAACAGCGCCGTCACCGGCGCGCTGTTCGGCGGCGCGGCGCTGATCATGCTCCCGGCGCTCGCGTTCGCGCGCCCCGGCTGGGCGCTGTCCGGACGCGGCCTCGCCATCGCGCTCTACCTCGGCGCGATCACGATCGCCGTCGCCTACGCCCTGTTCACCCGCGGCCTGCGCGGGACGCCCGCCGCGACCGCGATGACGCTCACCCTCGCCGAACCCGCCGTCGCCGCGCTGGTGGGCCTCGCGGTCCTCGGCGAACGGCTCGGCGGCGCGGCGTTCGCCGGGATCGCACTGCTCGGGGCGGCGCTGCTGGTACTCGCCGTCCCCGCGCGCAGACGCTCGCGGGCCGGGTGACACGACCCTGGCACCGCCGTGAGAACGCGCTGGCCGGGCCGCGCGGCGGCGGGTCCGCGGCGTCCCGAATTGGTCTGAACCACTCGCCAAACCGGGCCCCGGCGAGGATGATGCTCGGCATGACCACAGGCGACGGCGACGCCGGCGGCAGGCTCTTCCCCGACGATCTGGACCGCGTCGACCCGGTCGCGGCGGTGCGGTTCGCGGACGCGCGCCGGGCGGCCGCCGCCTATCCCGAGCTGGTCGCGGTCGGGCCGCTGTTCGCCCCCGCCGAGCGGGCGGGCGGCGGCCGGGCCGCGCGGGAGTGGCGGATCGTCGGCGCGTGCGACCCGCTGCCGCAGGGGGCGCGGGAGATCCTGGCGGACGTCCTCGCGGACCGGGCGGCGCTCACCGGGCTCACCCCGGCCGAGGCGGACGCCTACCGCGCGGCGGCGCGGCGGGTCCGGGGCTGCCCGGCGGACGCGCCCTGCGACGGCTTCTGCGACGGCACGTGCTCCGGCTCGGGCACGGGCTCGGGGGATGACCCGCCCGACGAGGTCGCCGCCGCCGGATCGCGGTTCCGCGTCGTGCGCATCGAACAGCTCGTCCGGACCGGCCTGGACGGCCCCGAACCGCCCCGCCCCAGCGACCCCGACCCGCGCCCGCACGGCCTCCGGCCGCCCGCGCCCCGTCCGTGGGACGTCCTGCGCGACGACGGCCCGGTCCCCGACGCCGGGGCGGCCGACCTGCTGGACCGCCTCCGCGAGGCCGCGGCGCCCCCGGGCCCCGCCGACGCGTACGGCACCCCGGTCGCCCTCGCGCCGATGTTCACCGTCGCCGAGCGCTGCGACGGCCAGTGGCGGCCCACCGGACGCCTGCACGAACTGCCCGGCCGGGCCCGCGAGTCCCTGGCCAACTACTTCCGGCACATCGCGCCGGTCCTGGAGCATCCCGACCGCACGACGCTCGCCGAGTACGCCTACGCCGCCGCGCTCATGGACGACGGCACGCGCCGCAACGGCATCGAGGTCGCCGGGCGGCGCTTCCGGATCGTCCGCCTCGAACGGATCACCCTGTTCGGCCCGGACGGGCCGGAGCCGCCGCGCCCCGGCGACCCGGGCGTCCGCTAGCGGTTCAGGCCGCCCCGGCGTCGCCGTAGACGGGCCGGTGCTCCTGCACCGACGCGGCGAGCTGCTCGGCCAGCTCCCCGACGTCCAGCCGCTTCTCGATCTGCCGCAGGTCGTCGATCTTGGCGCGGGTCTCGGCGCGGCGCGGCGCGAGCAGCGTGCAGCAGTCCTCGTCGGGCAGCTCGGAGATCTCCAGGGTGCGGACGCGCCGCGCCTGCTCGATGATCTCGATCTTGTCCATGCCGACGAGCGGCCGCAGGATCGGCAGCTCCACCGCGTCGTCCAGCGCGGTGATGTTGGCGAGGGTCTGGCTGGACACCTGGCCGAGCGCGTCCCCGGTGATCAGCGCGCCGCCGCCGAGGCGGCGGGCGAGCAGCTCGCCGGTCCGCAGCATGAGCCGCCGCTGCGCGATCACCGCGAGCCGGTCCGCGCCGGAGGACTTGATCTGCTGCTGGGCCTTGCCGAACGGCACGACGAACAGCCGCGACCCGCCCTGGAACTTGTCCAGCTCGCGGACCAGCGCGTACGCCTTGTAGATCGACTCGGGGCCGGTGAACGGCATCCCGGAGAAGTGCAGGTAGTCCACGCGCAGGCCGCGCCGCATCATCCGGTACGCGGCGACGGGCGAGTCGATGCCGCCCGACATCAGCACCAGCGCGCGGCCGCTCATCCCGACCGGCAGCCCGCCCGCGCCGGGCAACCCGCCCGAGTAGACGAAGACCTCGTCGCGGTCCACCTCGATCGACAGCGTGTGGTCGGGGTTCTTCAGCCGGACCGGCTGGCCGTAGGCGTCCGCGAGCTGCCCGCCGATGTGGCGGTCCAGCTCGGTGGAGGTCATCGGGAACCGCTTGTCGCGGCGCCGGGACCGGACGGCGAAGCTGCCGGTGCGGCCGTCCATCAGCTCCAGCGCGGCGCGCTCGACGCTCGGGACGTCCTTGCCGACCCGCCAGGCGCGGTGCGCCCAGACGATGCCCATCACGTCGCTGATCCGCGCGGCCAGCCGGTCGACCGTGGCGACGTCGGCGTCCTTGGTGCGGACGATGAACACGCCGTGCCGCCGGATCACGTCCACCCGGGCGATCGGGCGCACGGCGGCGCGGACGTTGTCGGCCAGCCGCCGCTCGAACAGCTCGCGGTTCTTGCCCTTGAGGACGACCTCGCCGAGCTTGATCAGGACGCACGGCTCGCCGTCGACCGGCGCGTGCTCCCCGGCCGCACCGGCGGGCGCCGTGTCGAGCGTGGTCATGGGGGTTCCTCCAACGGGACCGGACGGGATGGGCCCGGGACGGGAAGTCCGGACAAGGCCGACGTCTAGTCTGGCCCACACTGGACAATGCCGCGACCGGCGCGGGATGTTCCCGGGAACGCGGACGGACCCGGCCCGCGTCGGGCCGGGTCCGCCGGGAACCGTCAGCCGAAGAAGACCTCGGCCTCCTCGTACCGCTCGGCCGGAACGGTCTTCAGCTCCTTCACCGCGTCCTCCAGCCCGACGCGGACGATGTCGGTGCCGCGCAGCGCCACCATCGTCCCGAATTCGCCCGCCCGGACGGCGTCGATGGCGCTCAGCCCGAACCGCGTCGCCAGGACCCGGTCGAACGCGCTCGGCGTGCCGCCGCGCTGGATGTGGCCGAGGACGGTCGCGCGCGCCTCCTTGCCGGTGCGCTTCTCGATCTCGTCGGCGAGGCGCTGCCCGATGCCGCCGAGGCGGACGTGCCCGAACGCGTCCAGCTCGCCGGTCTGCAGCTCCATCTGCCCGTCGATCGGGTGCGCGCCCTCCGACACGACGATGATCGGCGCGTAGCGGGTGCGGAACCGGCTCTCGACGTACTCGACGACCTTCTCGATGTCGAACGGCCGCTCGGGGATGAGGATGACGTTCGCGCCCGCCGCCATCCCGGCGTGCAGCGCGATCCACCCCGCGTGCCGCCCCATGACCTCGCAGATCAGCGCGCGGTGGTGGCTCTCGGCGGTGGTGTGGAGGCGGTCGATGGCCTCGGTGGCGATGTTGACGGCGGTGTCGAAGCCGAAGGTGTAGTCGGTCGCGCCGAGGTCGTTGTCGATCGTCTTGGGGACGCCGACGACGTTGACGCCGTTCTCGAACAGGGTCCGCGCGACGCCGAGGGTGTCCTCGCCGCCGATCGCGACGAGCGCGTCCACGCCGAGCCCGGCGAGGTTGTCCTTGATCCGCTCGATGCCGCCGTCGACCTTGACCGGGTTGGTGCGCGACGAGCCGAGGATGGTGCCGCCCCGGGGCAGGATGCCGCGCACGGCCTGGACGTCGAGCGCGACGGTGTCCCCTTCGAGGGGGCCGCGCCAGCCCGCCCGGAACCCGACGAACTCGTAGCCGAAGACCTGCACGCCCTTGCGCACGACGGCGCGGATCACCGCGTTCAGGCCGGGGCAGTCGCCGCCCCCGGTCAGCACCCCGACGCGCATGCCCTCTCCCTGTCCGGACACCGTGCTCCCTCCTGCACCGGCGCGGCCCGCGTCGTCCCGCGCGCCGCCACTGGTCTGGACCATAGTGCGTCCGGGCGCGCCCCGCCGGGACAACGGTCAGGACGGCGCGGCCGGGTCAGCCGTCCTGGTCGAGCCCCCGCTCGATCGCGTACCGGACGAGTTCGACGCGGTTGTGGAGCTGCAGCTTGCGCAGCGTGTTCTGGACGTGGTTCTGCACGGTGCGGTGCGACAGGACGAGCCGCGCGGCGATCTGCTTGTAGGTGAGGCCCTTGGCGACGAGCCGCAGCACCTCGGTCTCGCGGTCGGTGAGGCGCGGCGCGCCGTCGTCGGCCCCGCCGGGCGCGGCGGCGAGCCGCCGGTACTCGCCGAGGACGAGCCCGGCCAGGCCAGGGGTGAACACCGCGTCCCCGGCGGCGGTGCGGCGCACGGCGTCCAGGAACTCGGCGCGGCCCGCCGACTTCAGCAGGTAGCCGGTGGCCCCGGCCTTGACGGCGTCCAGGACGTCCTGCTGCTCGCCGCTGGCCGACAGCACCAGCACCCGGACGGGCGGGTCGGCGGCGGCGAGCCGCCGGGTGACCTCGACGCCGCTGATGTCGGGGAGCTGGAGGTCCACGACGAGCACGTCGGGCCGGGCGGCGGGCGCGACGCGGACGGCGGTGCGGCCGTCCCCGGCGGTCGCGACGACCTCGTGGCCCGCCTCGGCGAGGTCGCGGGCGACGGCGTCCCGCCACATCGGGTGGTCGTCGACGACCATGACGCGCAGCGGGGTCGGTGTCTCGTCGGTCACCCGGCCACCCTACGGGCGGGGCGGGACACCCGGAAAGTCCTTGATATCCGCGGGCAGGACCATCTCGATCTCGGTGCCCGCGCCGGGCGCGGAGACGATCTCCACGGTGCCGCCGAGGTCGCGGACGCGGCCCCGCACGGACTGCGCGACGCCGAGCCGCCCGGCGGACTCGGCCGCCGCGAGGCGGCCGGGCGCGATGCCGGGGCCGTCGTCGCGGACGCTGACGACGACGCCGTCGGGGCCGTCCTCCAGCAGCACCCACGCGCGCGCGTCCGGCCCGCAGTGCCGCGCGACGTTGTCGAGCGCGGCGGCGACGGCCGCGTCGATCTCGCGGGCGGCGGGCGCGGGCAGCGTGACGGGCGTCGCGGGCGTCGCGACGGTGACGGTCGTCGAGCCGTGCGCGGCGAGCAGGGCGCGCAGGTCGGCGGTGCCGGACGCGGGCGCGGGCGCGTCCCCGCCGATCAGGGCGCGCAGCGCGGTCTCCTGTTCGCCCGCCAGCCGCCCGAGCTCGGCGGCCTCGCCGCCCAGTTCCGCGCCCCGGCGGCGGACCATCGCGAGGACCTGGAGCACCGAGTCGTGGATGCCGCGCGCCAGGCGCTCGCGCTCGCGCGTCGCCGCCTCCAGCTCGACGGCGCGCGACAGCCGCGCCTCGGCGTCGCGGGCGAGCCGCACGACGTGCCCGACGACGAGCCCGGCGAGGAACAGCAGCACGATCCCGTTGAACATGCTGCGGCCGAACGACAGGCCGTTCCCGGCCAGCAGGTGCAGGGCGACGTTGCCCGCCGCGATGAGCGCGGCGGCGGCCAGGCCGACGCGGCGGCCGCCGCGCACCGCCCAGGCCAGGACGGTCGCGGCGACCCACGACACCGGCAGCGTCGGCCGCCCCTCGGCCAGGCCCTCGGGCGTCTCGACGTAGGCGGTCGCGAGCAGGCAGCCGAGCGCGACGGCCATGTCGGCGGCGAGCGCGGCGGGCGTGCGGCGGCGCGGGTCGGCGAACAGGACGGTGGCGACCGCCGTCCAGACGGTCATCGCGCCGAGCGCGGCCCAGCCGCCGAGCGGGTGCGCGTACTTCCCCGCGTTCACCGAGATCATCACGGCGGCGTAGGCGAGGGCCAGCCAGCGGTAGACGGCGACCGCCCGCCACAGGGCGGGTTCCAGCCCGCCGACGGCGCGGCCGTCAGTCGTCGTCATCGGCGGGACGCGGGTCACGGCCCGCCTGCTCCGCCTTCACGTCCGCCGCGTACCGGTCGACGTACTCCTGGCCGGAGAGCTGCCGGATCGCCTGCATGATCTCGTCGGTGATCTTGCGCAGGACCTCGCGGTCGTCCTCCTGGCCGTAGTACCGGGAGAAGTCGAGCGGTTCGCCGAACCGGACGCCGGGGCGGACGCCGACCTTGGGCAGCCGGCTGCCGGGCGGCATCAGCTCGAACGTGTTGATCATCGCCATCGGGACGACCGGGACGCGGGACTTCAGCGCCAGCCGCGCCACGCCCGTCTTGCCCCGGTACAGCCGGTTGTCGGGGGCGCGGGTGCCCTCGGGGTAGATGCCGAGCAGCTTGCCCTCGCGCAGGATGCGCAGCCCGGTGTCCAGCGCGGCCTCGGCGGCGCTGCCGCCCGTCCGGTCGACCGGGACGACGCCGACGCCGGTGAAGAACGCCTTGCTCACCAGGCCCTTGATCCCCGACCCGGTGAAGTAGTCCTCCTTGCCGATGAAGAAGATCGGCCGCATCAGCGGCAGCGGGCCGAAGAAGTGGTCGGCGAAGGACAGGTGGTTGCTCACCAGCAGGGCCGGTCCGCGCTTGGGGACGTTGCGCATCCCGGAGTTCCTCGGCCGCCACACCGCGTACATGATGGGCGAGAGGACGATCCTCAGCAGAATCCAGAACCACAGCATTCCGGTACCTTCCTCCACTCCGCCTCGGGGATCGCGGCGCACACGTCGCATCCCCCGCCCGGCCCGGGGGATGATGGGACATCTTCCCATCCCCGTCGCACCGCGCAGAACGGGCTCCCGCCGATCCCGCCGCCCGCGCGCCCCGCGCACGCCCGGGGGAACGTAGGCTCGGAGCACGCGGCCGTGTGTTCGCGGCCCTCGGGGGGTTGTCCCCGGCGGCTCAGCGCATACCGTGGGACACACCTTTTCCTGTGCGGAGCGGAGGGCCTTCATGCCGGTGCTGTCGGCCGCCGCGCAATCGACGGAGGAACCGCCCCCGTGAATCGCCGAGGCAACGGACTCTCAGCGGACGCCTACGCGCCGCTCGTCGATCTCGCGCCGCACCTGGCCGACGCGCTGCTGGCGGCCCTGCGGGACGCGGGCGTCGCCGCGTACGCGACCGGCGGCGCGCCGCGCGCGGACGAGCACGCCGAGCCGCGCGCCGCCGAACCCCGGACCACCGAACCCCGTGCCAACGAACCCCGAACCAACGAACCACGGACGAACGAACCCCGGGCGACCGAGTCGCGCGCGACCGAGCCCCGGGCCGAGTGCGCGGACGCCCCCGCCGACGAGCAGGCGGCCGAGCCGACCGGCGAGGACGGCGAGCCGCTGGACCGCCTGTACGTGGACGTCGCGATGAAGCCGACCGCCGAGGGCGTGCTGCGCGTCCACCTGACGCGGCTGCGCGAGTCCGGCGCGGCCCTCCCGCCCGACCAGCCGCCGGCCGACGCCGAGGCGGACGAGCCCGACGCCGAGCCGGGCGGCGGCGCGGCGGTGCGCGACGAGGACGCCATCTGGGCGGAGATCGTCGCGGGCTTCGACCGCGCCGTCCCCGAGGGCGAGACCCCCTGGCCCGACGAGGAGAACGTCCGCGAGCCCGCCCCGCCCCCGCCGGGCGCGGACCGCACCGGCCGCCTGCCGCGCGCCCGGGTGATCCGCCCCGCCGACGACGAGGACGAGGAGTTCCCCGCCGCCGACGACGAGGGCCACTACGTCCCGCCGCCGCCCGCGCCGCTGCCCAACGCCGACCCGGTGACCAAGGGCGCGTGGATCGCGCTGGTCGGCGGCCCGCTGTACCTGCTCGTCACGGTCATCCTCGACTGGGAGGTCCCCGGCTGGGCCGCGTTCCTGGCCGTCGCCGCGTTCATCGGCGGGTTCGTGACGCTGGTGCTGCGGATGGGCGACGAGCCGCGCGACCCGGACGGCGGCGCGGTCGTCTAGCCGGGCAGCTCCAGCTCGGCGAGGACGGGCCGGTGGTCGGTGGCGAGCGGGTAGTCCCGCGCGGCGCCGGCGTCGGCGGGCACGCCGCAGCCGACGACGGTGAACGCGTCGGCGGCGAAGATCCCGTCGATGCGCCGGTGCGGGTTCCGCGCGGGGAACGTCGCCGACTCCCCCGCCGGGGCGGCCGCGTGCGCGTCGCGCAGCGCGGCCGCGAGCAGCGTCCACGCGGGGCCGCCCGGCTCCTCGTTGACGTCGCCCGCGAGCACCGCCGGGGCGCCGTGCCGCGCCGCCGCGCGGTCCAGCAGCGCCAGGACCTCCCGCGCGTGCGCGAGGCGCGGCGCGGGCCGCAGGTCCAGATGCGTGCTGGCCGCCGCGAACCGGACGCCGCCCGCCTCCAGCACCGCGACGGCCAGCGCCCGCCGGTGCAGTCCGGGCGCGGGCGCGAGCAGGTGGAACTCGCGGGCGACGCGGCGGACGCGCGGCGCGGCCAGCACCGCGAGCCCGCACGCCCGGCGGCCCGCCGCGACGCGCAGCCCGCACGCCGCCGCGAACCGCCGCCGCCGCAGCCGCCACGCCCCGAAGCGGGGCACCTCCTGGAGGCACACCACGTCCGGGTCCAGGGCGCGGACGACGCGGACGGCGGCGGCCTCGTCGTCGCGCAGCGACCGCAGGTTGTAGCCGAGGACCCGGACGACGGGCACGCCGGTCAGATCCGGGCGAGGTCCGCCGCGCCGACGATCCCGGCGGCCGGGCCGAGCTCGGCGATGCGGATGTCGGGCAGCGGCCGGTGCCCGCGCCCGGTCAGCGCGGCCTGGAACGCCTCGCGGATCGGCTCCAGCAGCAGGTCGCCCGCGTCCGACAGGCCGCCGCCGATGACGAACGCGCCGGGGTCGAGGATGGCGCTGAGGTCGGCCAGCCCCTGCCCGGTCCAGCGGGCGACCGAGTCGAAGCACTCCAGCGCCGCCGCGTCGCCCTCCCGCGCGGCCTGGGTGATCTGCGGGCCGTGGATGCGCTCGGGGCTGCCCTCGGCCAGGTCCAGCAGCCGTCCCGCCATCGCGGGCGCGACGCGCGCCAGGTCGCGGGCCTCGTGGACGAGCGCGTTGCCGCTGGCGTACTGCTCCCAGCAGCCCCGGTTGCCGCAGCCGCAGCGCCGCCCGTCCGGGACGACGCGGAAGTGCCCGAACTCCGCGCCGATGCCGAACCGGCCGCGGTTCAGCTCGCCGTCCACGATGATGCCGCCGCCGATGCCGGTGCCGAGGGTGATGCAGACCATGAAGTCCTGGCCGCGCCCCGCGCCGTAGCGGGCCTCGCCCCACGCGGTGGCGTTGCCGTCGTTCTCGACCACGACCGGGAGCCCGACCAGGCCCTCGACCTTCTTCTTGATCGGCTCGTCCCGCCAGGCGAGGTTCGGCGCGAACAGCACCGTGGAACGGTCCTCGTCCACGAACCCGGCGGTCCCCAGGCCCACCGCCGACACGTCCGGGTACTTGCCCTTGAGCAGTTCCACGACCTCGGCGATGACGTGGGCCGTCTCCTCCGGGTCCGTGGAGGGCGTGGGCCGCCGCACCTTCTCCACGATCGCCCCGTCGTCGTCGACGACGCCCGCCGCCACCTTCGTTCCGCCGACATCGACACCGATGGTCAGGCTCATGGACGCTCCTCCTCAGCTTTCGTCTCACCCGGCGGACGCGACCGTCGCGACGCGCCGCCCCGCAGGCGGCCCGAGCGCCGCGACCCCCGCCCGCGCCGACGGACGGACCGGCGGCGTCAGCCGCGCTCCGCCGCCTCGCGGGTCGCGGCGGCCCACGGACCGCCCCGCTCCCCCCGGGCCGACTCCGCGCCCGGGCCCGGGACGCCGTCCCGGGCCGGGTCGAACGCGGCGGCGGCGGCCAGCGCCGCCGCGAGCAGCGAGCCGCCCGCGTCCCGGACGCGCCGCCGCACCCCGGGCCCGGCCGCGCGCACCAGCGCGGCCGCCCGGCAGAGGGGGCAGTTCGTGCATTCGGGAGCCCCTGTCGCGATGTGCGGCACCCGCGCGGTGGCCCGGCCCCACGCGTCGCCGGCGGCGGACGGGCCGCCGGAACCGCCCGCGAACCGCCGCCGGAGCACGTCGAGGAGCTGCACCGCCTCGTCGAGGACGTCGCCTGGCTGCTGCTCGGTCATCAGAACATTTTCCATCCGTTGTGGGCGTGAAACGGTATCGCTCCACCGTGGTAACGAAGCTCTTACTCTCGTCGCGGCACGGGTCGCGGCACGGGTCGCAGCACGGGTCGCGCCGCTAGGCGGACTCGACGTGCCTCTTCAGCCCCTTGAGCGCCGAGTCGATGATCCGCTTCTCGCCCTTGCGCTTGACCATCCCGATCATCGGGATGCGCACGTCCACCGCGAGCTGGTACGTCACGTCCGCGCCGTCGCCGGACGCGGCCAGCTCGTAGGAGCCGTGCAGGCCCGTGACGACCGCGCCGGGTTCGACGAGCCGCCAGGTCACGGCCGTGTCGCCGGTCCAGGTGTACTCGAGGCCGACCGTGTCGCTGAACGGCCCGCCGTCGAAGGTGAGCCGGGCGCGCTCGGCCCGTCCGTCGCCGTCGGTGCTCTGGACCTCGATGCCCCGGATGCCGCTCGCCCACGACGGGTAGTCCGCCAGGTCGGCGATCACCGCCATGACCTCGGCTGGACTCGCCGCGATGTGGATGGTCGAACTGGTCCGCTCCGCCATGACTTTCCCGTCCTCCCGGCCTGCGCCGTCGCGTGATTGGCGGTCCCTATCTTTCACACTGGCGCGCCCGTTTCACACCGTCAGCGCGAACGGCACGCCCCTGGCCCGGAAATGGCCGACGTTGACGCACTCGGTGCGGCCCACCCGCATCCGCCGCGCGAGCGGCTGGTGGACGTGCCCGAACAGCGCGTAGCGGGGCTGGGTCTCCTCGATCAGCTCCAGCACGGCGCGGCTGCCGCGCTCGAACCGGCGCGCGACGGTGTCGTACAGCAGCTCGGGGATCTCCGGCGGGATGTGCGTGCAGAGCACGTCGACCGCGCCGACCGCCGCGACCTTCGCCGCGTAGGCGTCGTCGTCCAGCTCGTAGGGGGTGCGGTACTCGGTGCGCAGGCCGCCGCCGACGAACCCGAAGCGCAGCCCGCCGATCTCGGTGGCCTCCCCGTCCAGCACCCGGTGGCCGGGCCGCAGGTGCTCGGCCCACATCGACGGGACGTCCACGTTCCCGTACGTGAGGTACGCGGGCGACGGCATCGCCGCGAACAGCCGCGCGTACTGGGCGCGGACGGCCCGCTCGATGTGCGGCCACGCGTCGCCGCCGAGCGACGCCCACTTCTCGCGGGAGAACGCGCGGGCCTCCTCGAACCGCTTGCCGGTGCGCAGCTCGATGAAGCGGTCCGCGGCCTCCTGGCCGAACAGGTCGGCGAAGATGCCCTGGCCGTGGTCGGCGTAGTCGATGAACAGGACGAGGTCGCCGAGGCAGATCAGGGCGTCCGCCCCCTCGGCGGCGCCCGCGAGCGCGTCGGCGCGGCCGTGGACGTCGCTCACGACGTGGATGCGCATGTTGCGAATGTAATGCGTCGAACCCGGTTCGGTCAGCCGCCGGTCGCCGCCCGGACCAGCGCCCGCCACTCCGCGACCAGCGCCGGGTCGGCGGGCGCGTCCCACGCGCCGTCCGGGCGGACGGCCGCGCCCACGTGGAACGCGGTGATCCCGGCCGCCGCCAGCACCGCGACGTGCCGCCGCCGCAGGCCGCCCCCGGCGACGATCAGCCCGGCCGCGCGCGGGTCCTCGGCGGCGCGGCGGGCCAGCACGGGCAGGCCCGCGTCCACGCCGCGCGGCGAGCCCGCCGTGCGGACGGCGTCGAGGCCGCCGCCCGGCTCGGCGGCGAGCGCGCGGACGGCCGTCCACGCGGCGGCCGGGTCGGCGGCGTGGTCCGCGGCGCGGTGGAACGTCCACGGCAGCGGGCGGGCGGCGTCGGCGAGCCGCAGCGCGGCGGCGGTGTCGGGCGCGCCGCGCTCGTCCAGGAAGCCGAAGCAGAACCCGTCCGCCCCGGCGGCGGCCAGCGCGGCGGCGGCGCGGCGGAGCCGGTCGAGTTCGGGGCCGCCGGTGCGCAGGCCCGCGTTGGCGCGCAGCACGACCCGCATCGGCAGCGCGGTGGCGTCGCGGATGCGGGCGACGCGGTCGGGGTCGGGGGTGAGCCCGTCGGCGGCCATGTCGGCCGCCAGGTCCGCGGCGACCTCGATCCGGTCGGCGCCGCCCGCCTGCGCCGCCCGCGCGTCGGCGGGCGTCAGGGCGACCACTTCCAGCAGCGCCACGCGTCTCCCCTCCGGCGGTCCGCTCCGCGTCGAGGGTAGGCGAGCCGGTCGCGGGGTCCGGGGTGGCGGCGCGGGACTTTGCCGGTCCGTTAGGCGCCCAGCTCGAAGGGGTGGTGAAGCGGGCGGCGGGCCCTCTTGCTACTCGCGGGTATCATCGGCGATTGAGGAACCGGTAGCGTCTTCCCCGCCCTGCAGTGACAAATCCTTGAGGAGTGGCCGTGCGCGAGTTCAGCGTCCCGCCCGTGGTGGAGGTGCCCGGCTCCGCCAACCTGACCGACACGCCGTTCGGCCGGGCCGCGGAGGCACCCGGCACGATCGTGCTGCGCCGCCGGACCGGCGCGGCCTGGCGCGCGGTCACGGCCGGCGAGTTCGCGGCGGAGGTGACCGGGATCGCCAAGGGCCTCGTCGCGGCGGGGATCGAGCCCGGCGACCGGGTCGCCCTGATGTCCCGGACCCGGTACGAGTGGACGGTCCTGGACTACGGCGTCTGGGCGGCGGGCGGCGTCGTCGTGCCGATCTACGAGACGTCCTCGGCCGAGCAGGTCGAGTGGATCGTCGGGGACTCCGGCGCGAAGGCCGTCTTCGCCGAGACCGAGCAGCACCTGGCCACCATCGCGGGGGTCCGGGACCGGCTGCCCGCCCTCGCGCACGTCTGGGGCATCGACGCGGGCGACCTCGCCGCCGTCACCGCGTCCGGCGCGGACCTGGACGACGCGGTCGTCACCGAGCGCCGCGGCACGCGCGGGGCCGGCGACGTCGCCACGCTCGTCTACACCTCGGGCACCACCGGGCGGCCCAAGGGCTGTGAGATCACCCACGGGAACCTGGTCTCCACCGCCCGCAACGCCATCCAGGGCGCGATCTCCGAGGTCACCGTGGACGGCAGCTCCACGCTGCTGTTCCTGCCGCTCGCGCACGTGTTCGCGCGGCTGATCGAGGTCGCGACCGTCGAGGCCGGGATCGTCCTCGGCCACAGCGACGTCCCGAGCCTGCTGCCGGACCTCGCGTCCTTCCAGCCGACGTTCCTGCTCGCGGTCCCCCGCGTGTTCGAGAAGGTCTACAACGGCGCGGAGCAGAAGGCCGCCGCGGACGGCAAGGGCAAGATCTTCCACGCCGCCGCCGAGACCGCCATCGCCTACAGCCGCGCGCTCCAGGACGGGAACGTCGGCCTCGGCCTCAAACTGCGGCACAAGGTGTTCGACGTCCTCGTGTACGGCAAGCTGCGGCAGGCCGTCGGCGGCCGCGTCCAGTACGCGGTGTCGGGCGGCGCGGCCCTCGGCGAGCGCCTCGGCCACTTCTTCCGCGGCGTCGGCATCACGATCCTGGAGGGCTACGGCCTCACCGAGACCACCGCGCCCGCGACCGTCAACCGGCCCGGCGCGCTGCGCATCGGGACGGTCGGGCAGGCCATCCCCGGCGTGACGATCCGGATCGCCGAGGACGGCGAGGTGCTCGTCAAGGGCGTCAACATCCTCAAGGGCTACTGGAACAACGAGACCGCCACCAAGGAGGCCCTGGAGGGCGGCTGGTTCCACACCGGCGACCTCGGCGCCCTCGACGACGACGGCTTCCTGAAGATCACCGGCCGCAAGAAGGAGATCCTCGTCACCGCGGGCGGCAAGAACGTCGCGCCCGCGCCGCTGGAGGACCGCCTGCGCGCCCACCCGCTGATCAGCCAGTGCCTCGTCGTCGGCGACGGCCGCAAGTTCATCAGCGCGCTGATCACGCTGGACGAGGAGGCCCTCGGCCCCTGGAAGGAGCGGCACGGCAAGCCCGCCGCCATGACCGTCGCGCAGCTCCGCACGGACCCCGACGTCGTCGCGGAGATCGACGGCGCGGTCGCCGAGGCCAACAAGTCCGTCTCGCACGCCGAGGCGATCAAGAAGTACCGCATCCTCGGCGTGGACTTCAGCGAGGAGGCGGGCCACATGACGCCGAGCCTCAAGGTGAAGCGGCACGCCGTCATCAAGGACTTCGCGGACGAGATCGAGTCGATCTACTCCTGACGCGCCGCGGGCGGGGGCCGGCCCGGTCCCCGCCCGCGCGGTCACAGCTCCGCGACGGCGTCCTCGATCGCGGTCGGGCCGTTGGACAGGTCGAGCGTCCGGTGCCGGACGTTCCTGGCGGGCAGCAGCGTGGCGATCACCGCGGCGACGTCGTCGCGGGTGACGCGCCCGTACCCGCCCTCGGGCACGTCGCCGGAGTCCTCCAGCGTCACCTGCCCGGTGCCGGGGTCGTCGGTGAGCGTGCCGGGCCGCAGGATCACCCAGTCCAGGTCGCGCGAGCGCAGGTCCACCTCGGCGGCGTGCTTGGCCCGCACGTAGGCGGCCCACTGCTCGCTCGCGTCCGGCGCGGGCTCTTGGTCCACGCCGACCGCCGAGATCTGCACGAACCGCAGCACGCCCGCGCCCTCGCACGCCTCCGCGAGCAGCACCGACGCGCCCCGGTCGACGGTGTCCTTGCGCGCCGCCCCGCTGCTCGGGCCCCCGCCCGCCGCGAAGACGGCGGCGTCCGCGCCCTCGATCCGCTCGGCCAGCTCGTCGGCCGGCGTCGACTCCAGGTCCAGCACGATCGGCTCCGCGCCCGCCGCGCGCACGTCCTCGGCGTGGTCCGGGTTGCGGACCAGCCCGTGGACGACGTCCCCCCGTGCGGAGAGCAGCCGGGCCAGCCGCAGCGCGATCTGGCCGTGCCCTCCCGCGATCACGATGTTCATGATCCCGATACTACGGATTCGCCTTCGGCGTCCCCGGACTCGGGCGGGCCGCCCAGCGCGGCGCACGCGAATCCGGTGACGTGGTCGCGCAGCGCGGCGACGTCGGCGGGGTCGTCCACGCCGACGCCCATCAGCTCGGCGATGCGCGGCAGGACGAACGGGATCAGGGCCAGGCCCTTGAGCGTGAGCATCAGCCGCTCGTCCTCGGCGGTCGGCTCGCGGCCCATCCCGGCCGCCAGCTCCGTCGCCTTGGCGCGGCAGCGCTCCTCGCGCCACGCCTGCTCGGGCAGCGTGCCGTCGCGGTGGTGCAGCGACTCCCACATCAGCAGCCGTACGAGGTCGGGGCGGGTGCGGTAGTGGTCGAACATCGCGCCGACGTAGGCGGCGGGATCGTCGCCGGGGGACGCCGCGACGGCCGCGACCTCGTCCAGCGCGATCCGCATCACCGCGTCGTACAGCTTCTCCTTGTTGCCGAAGTAGCCGTAGATGCGCTCCTTGTTGACGCCCGCGCGCGCGGCGATCCGGTCGACGCGCGCGCCCGCGACGCCGTGCTCGGCGAACTCCTCGCGGGCGGCGGCGAGCAGGGCGGCGCGGGTGGCGGCGGCTCCGGTGAGGGGGCGGGCGGCGCCGCCCGCGTCGGTGTCGGTCATGCCGCCATCCTAGCCCCAACCAACTTTCCGGTTGGATTCCAACTGAATAGTTGACTTCCAACCGGTTGGTTGCCTACGGTTCTCGGCATGACCTCGACCACGGCCCTCCCCCCGATCCGCGCGGCCCGATCCGCGCGGCCCGACCGTCCCGTTCCGGCGACCGCGCCGTTCGCGCGCACCGTCGCCGTCCTGTCCGTCGTGGCGCTGCTCGCCACGTCCCAGCTCTACGGCGCGATCCCGCTCGTCGGCGCGGCCGCCGCCGACTGGCACACCCGCCCCGGCCCGCTCACCTGGCTGGTCACCGCGTTCGGCCTCGGCTACGCCGCCGGGTTCCTGCTCTTCGGGCCGCTGTCCGACCGGTTCGGCCGCCGCCGCGTCATGGTCGCCGGGGTCGCCGCGACGGCCGTCACCACCGCGCTCGTCGCGCTCGCGCCCGGCCTCGGCGTCGCGCTCGCGCTGCGGGCGCTGCAGGGGCTGACGATCGGCGCGTTCCCGCCCGTCGCGATGGCCTACGTCGGCGAGCGCGTCGAGCCGCGCCGCCGCCTGCTCACCGTCACCGCGATGACGACCGGCTTCCTGGCCGCCTCCGTCGTCGGGCAGCTCCTCGCCCAGGCGATGCTCGCACTGCTCGGCTGGCGCTCGTTCTTCGCGCTCGGCGCGGTCCTGTTCGCCGCGGGCGCGCTCGCGCTGCACCGCGTGCTGCTGCCGGACGCGCCCGGCCGGGGCGGCTCCCCCGCCGCCGCCTACCGGGCGATGCCGCGGCTGCTCGGCACGCCGGGCCTGCGGCTGCTGTACCTCGCCGTGCCGATCCTGCTCGGCTCGTTCGTCGCGATCTACACCGGCCTCCAGCTCACCGGCACCGGCGGGCTGCTCGGCCTGCGGGCCGCCGCGCTGCCGGTGATCCTGGCGATCCCGTTCGCCACGGCCCGCCTCGCGCGGCTCGACCCGGTCCGCCGCTGCGCCGCCGCGCTGCTCGTCACCGCCGCCGGGACCGCGCTCATCGGGGTCCTGACGCCCGGCACCGGCGTCCTCGCGCTGCTGCTCATGGCGGTCACCGCCGGGGTCGGCGTCGCCGCGCCGGGGATGATCGACCTCGTCGGCTCGCGGGCGGGCGACCGGCGCGCCCCGGCGATCTCGCTCTACACCGCGCTGATGTTCGTGGGGGCCAGCGCGGGCCCGCAGCTCGCCGCCGCGCTCGCCGGACGGGGCCTGGCCGCCGTCGCGCTCGTCCTGGCCGCGCTGCTCGCGCTCGCCGCCGGGCTCGTCGCGGCGGCGCGGCGCGGGCTGCGCGCCGGATGACCGGCGGCCGCCCGCGGGGACGCCGTCCGGCCGGGCCGGGCGGCGGCCCCCGCGCGTCAGCCCGCCCAGGGCAGGCGCAGGGCCTCCAGCTCCGGGTCGGCCAGCAGTTCCTCGACCAGCGCGGCCGGGCCGACGACCTTGGTGCCCCACAGGTCCCAGTCGCAGTACACGACCCACGAGCGGTCCGCCGCCCACAGGTCGGACGGGCAGCTCGCCATCGCCGGGTGGTCGTAGAGCGCGGGCGCGTCCACCAGGCGGCCCGCGAGGACGGTCTCGCGGTCCCAGTCGGCGGTGACCAGGGGGCAGTAGTACGCCAGGCAGCGCGTGTCGTACCCGTCCGGGCTGTGCCGGGCCAGGACGGTCATCAGCCGGTTCCAGCCCTCCCGGTCCAGGCAGCCCTCGGCGGGCGGCTCGACCGCCGCCGACCAGCTCCCCGTCGGGTGGGCCTGGCGCAGGCACCGGTGCCCCGGGTACTCGCCCTCGGGCACCACCGGCCCGCCGAATCCGGCGGCCAGCTCCGACCAGCGCAGCCGCCGCCACCCCGGCCCGGGGTGCCCGCTGCGGCCGAGCTGGTTGCCGGTGACGACGGCGTCCTCCAGCAGCTCCCCGACCTCGGCCTCCGCGCCGTCGCCGCCGCCCTCGGGCTCGGCCAGGCCCGCGGCGCGCACCGAGCGGTACACGTCGTCGTGGGTGGTGGTGACCAGGCCGTCGCGCCACACGTACATCGCGTGCAGCAGCCAGGCCGCGTCGGGGCGGCCGGGCGGCTCGAACCCCGAGTAGCAGTGCTCGGGGTCCAGCGCGGCGAGCCAGCCGACCGAGTCCCCGGAGACCGGCGTCCACGCGTCCTCGACGTCCGTCATGGACGGCATCCTGCCACCGATTCGGCCGGAATCCCGCCAGGACGCCCGTCCCAGGCGCGCCCCCGTGTCCGAACCGCCGACCGGACCCGCCCGATCGTCACGAAAAGCGGCTTATCGCCCTAATTTCGGCGGCGCGGGATCAACCATCCAGAAGCGTGCCGAGTCGGGCGGCCTGCAGCTCCCAGCGCCACTCCCGCTCGACCCAGCCCCGGCCCTTCTCCCCCATCGCGCGCGCCCGCGCCGGGTCCGCCAGCAGGCCCGCGACGGCGTCCGCGACCGCCGCGACCGAGCGGCCCGGGACGACCGTGCCCGTCTCGCCGTCCAGCACCGCGTCCGGCGCGCCGCCCGAGTCGCCCGCCACCACCGGCAGGCCCGTCGCGGACGCCTCCAGGTAGACGATGCCGAGCCCTTCCACGTCCAGGCCCCGGCGGCGCGTCCGGCACGGCATCGCGAACACGTCGCCCGCGTCGTAGTGGGCGGGCAGCTCCTCCCACGGCACGCCGCCGGTCAGCACCACCGACCGCTCGACGCCCGTGGCACGCGCGAGCCGCTCCAGGTCGGCGCGGTACGGGCCGCCGCCGACGAGCAGCAGCGCCGCGTCCGGCACCGACCGCAGCACGCGCGGCCACGCCCGGATCAGCGTGTCCTGGCCCTTGCGCGGGACCAGCCGCGACACGCACACCGCCACCGGGCGGTCGGACAGGCCGTGCCGCGCCCGGATCTCCGCACCGCCCGCGCCCGCGCGGAACAGCGTCTCGTCCACGCCCGGCGCCAGCCGCGCCAACCGCGCCGCCGCCCCGGGCGACAGCGCCCGCGCCAGCCGCGACCGCGTGTACTCGCCGAGGTAGGTCAGCGCGTCCGCGCCGTCGCCGATGCGGCGCAGCAGCCGCCGCGCGACCGGCAGCGACGCCCAGCCCGCCTCGTGCCCGTGCGTCAGCCCGACGATCCGCGCCGCGCCCCGGCCGCGCAGCGCGGGCCCGAGCAGCCCCAGCGGGGCCGCCGCGCCGAACAGCACCGAGTCGCAGCGCTCGCCGCGCAGCAGGTCGGCGGCGCGCCGCAGCACGCCCGGCTCCGGCAGCATCAGCGACGTCGGATGCCGCACGACGGGGAACGGCTGCGCCGCGTCGAACGCGGCCGCGCCCTTCCACGCGGGCGCGTACACCACGACCGAGCCCGCCGGGCGGCGCACCGCGAGGTTGTGGACGAACGCCTGGATGCCCCCCGGCCGCGGCGGGAAGTCGTTCGTCACCACGAGGGTCCTGGTCACCGGCCAAGGATAGGCCGCAGGCCCGAACGCGGCGCGGCCCGCCACCGGTTCCGGTGGCGGGCCGCGCCCGTGGCGAACAGCGTCGTGCCGTCAGTGGTTGAGCTGCTCGGGCTCGCGCCCGCTCTCCACCTCGTGCCCGTGGTCGTGCTCGTGCTCCTCGACGGGGATGTCGTCGAACGTCCACGCGCGGTTGAGCCGGGACCGCAGGTGACCCAGCGGGCCCTTGGAGTTCGGCGCCGGGATGCCGTTGGCGTCCGTCGCCGGGGGCTCCGGCCGGGAGTTCTCCTTCGACAGCAGCACCGCGCGCCGCTCGTCCCGCAGGGGGTCGTGCCGCTCGCTGAACTCGCCGTCCGGCGACATCAGCACCGTGCCGCTCTCCATGCCGTGCGCGACGATCTCGGCGTCCTTGCGCTGGAGGCCGAGGCAGACGCGCTTGGTGATGATGTAGGCGATCACCGGGCCGACGAAGAACGTCACCCGGAAGAACCACGTCGTGGCGTACAGGGAGACGTGGAACTTGTCCGCGAGGACGTCGTTCGCGCCCGCCAGCCACAGCAGCCCGTAGAACGTCACGGCCGCGATGCCGACGGCGGTGCGCACCGGGGCGTTGCGGGGCCGCTGGTTGACGTGGTGCGCCCGCTTGTCGCCGGTCACCCACGCCTCGACGAACGGCCAGACCGCCGCGCCGGTGAAGATGATGCCGAGCGGGACGAGCGCCGGGATCAGCACGTTCAGGCTGAGCGTGTGGCCCCAGGCCGTGATCTCCCAGTTCGGCATGATGCGCAGCGCGCCCTCGAGGACGCCCATGTACCAGTCGGGCTGGGAGCCCGCCGAGATCGCGCCCGGGTCGTACGGCCCGAACAGCCAGATCGGGTTGATCTGCGCGAACGTCGCCAGCAGCGCCAGGACGCCGAACGTGAACAGGAAGTACGCGCCCGTCTTGGCCATGAAGACCGGGTAGAACGGGTAGCCGTAGACCTGCTCCTCGGTCTGGTGCTTGACCGGCATCGCCGTGTGCTTCTGGTGCCACATGATCATCATGTGCGCCGTGACGAGGCCGAGGATCAGCGCCGGGATCAGCAGCACGTGCAGCGTGAACAGCCGCGGCACGATGTCCTGGCCGGGGAACTCCCCGCCGAACAGGAACATGTAGACGTACGTGCCGACGATCGGGATCGCCTCGGCGACGCCCTGCGTGATCCGCAGACCGGTGCCCGACAGCAGGTCGTCCGGCAGGGAGTAGCCGAACAGGCCCTCCAGCATGCCGAGGACGAACATGCCGATGCCGATCAGGTAGTTCAGCTCGCGCGGCTTGCGGTACGCGCCGGTGAAGAACACCCGCAGCATGTGCGCCAGGATCGACGACATGAACAGGATGGCGGCCCAGTGGTGGATCTGCCGCATGAGCAGGCCGCCGCGCACGTCGAAGCTGATGTGCAGCGTCGAGGCGTAGGCCTCGGACATCTTCACGCCGTTCAGCTTCGTGTACGAGCCGTCGTACACGACCTCCAGCATGCTCGGCTTGAACCAGAGCGTCAGGAACGTCCCGGTCAGCAGCAGGATGATGAAGGAGTACAGGGCGATCTCGCCCAGCATGAACGACCAGTGGTCCGGAAAGACCTTCTTCAGGTTCCGGTTGAAGAACCCGGTGGAACCCAGCCGCTCGTCGAGGAAGTTCAGCGGTCCCTCGACCGCCTTCGGTGCCGTGGCCTCGCTCATCCGCGCTCCCAGAAACTCGGGCCGATCGGTTCGGGGAAGTCGGCGGTGGCCACGAGGTAGCCGTCCTCGACGCTCAGCGGGAGCTGCGGCAGCGAGCGCGCGGCCGGGCCGAACACGACCTTCGCCCCGTCGGTGGCGTCGAACGTCGACTGGTGGCACGGGCACAGGATGTGGTGCGTGGTCTGCTCGTACAGGGCCGCGGGGCAGCCGACGTGCGTGCAGATCTTGGAGTACGCGACGATCCCGTTGACGTGCCAGTTCTCACGTCCGGCGACGGGCTTGAACTCGTCGACCGGGACGTTGATCAGGATGGTGACGGCCTTGGCGGTCTGCGTCAGCACCTGCTCCTCGGGCAGGTGCTCCTCCAGGCCCTCGGGCAGGACGGTGATCATCCCGCCGGGGCTGGAGAAGTCGCTGACCTTCAGCGGCTGCCCGGTGCCGTCCACCACGAGGCGGACGCCCTTCTTGCCCTGGGCCCTGGCGCGCTTGACCGCGTCCGCCCAGTAGGTGTGGCGCAGCCGCTTCTCCGGCAGCGGGCCGAGGTCGCGCAGCAGGAACAGCGGCGCGATGCCGAGCGGCGCGGCGGCCAGCAGCAGGGTGCGGCGCAGCAGCGGGCGCTTGGTGATCCCGCTGTCGTCGGCGCCCTCCAGGAACGCCTCGGTGAACGAGGCGCGCGTGTCGGCGTCCGCGCCGAGCGCGTGCCGCTCCTGGACGATCGGCTTGCTGGTCATGAGGCGGCGCACCCAGATGGTGACGCCGATCGCCATGGCCAGGAACGCCAGCGCCATCAGCCCGCCGAACCACAGGTTCGACTCGCGGGTGCGGTCCACGCCGTGCATGCCGCCGTGGCGGCCGCTCCAGCCGATGAAGTAGACGAGGAACCCCACGCTGGCGGCGAACGCCAGCAGGAAGAACGTCGCGACGATGCGCTCGGCGCGCTTGGCCGCCCGCTCGTCGATCTCCTCGCCGATGCCCGCCGGGGCGGAGATGTCGTCCTGCGCGAGGAGCGTCGTGTCCTGCGCCGGCGACGGGGTGCGTCCGGACCGGAGCGGGACGCTGTCCTCCGGGACGGGCTTGGGCTCCGGCGCGTCCGGAGTCTCGTTGTTCTCGCTCATGACTTCTTCAGCTTCTTCGGCTTCTTCGCGGTGATCCACGCGGCGGCCAGGACGAGGAGGCCGAGGCCGACCAGCCAGCCGGCGAGGCCCTCGGAGACCGGGCCGATGCGGCCGAGGCCGTTGCCGCCCGGGTTGGGCTCCTCGCGGGTCTGGACGAGGTAGGAGATGATCGCCTGCTTGTCCTGCGGCGTGAGCGTGGTGTCGTTGAACACCGGCATCGCCTGCGGGCCCGTCAGCATCGCCTCGTAGATCTGCGTGGGCGTGACGTCCTTGGTGGCCAGCGGCGGGGCGTACTTGCCACCGGTCAGCGCGCCGCCCTGGCCGGTGAAGTTGTGGCACTGGGCGCAGTTGGTGCGGAACAGCTTGCCGCCGAGCGCGACGTCGCCCTTGGTCGGGTCGACGGCCGACGCGGCCGGGACCGACGGGCCGCCGCCGAGCTGGGCGATGTACTCGCGCAGGTCGGCGAGGTTCTTCTCGGCCTGGGCCTTCTGCGCCTCAGCGGCCTTGCGCTTGGCCTCGTCCTCGTAGTCGGTCCGGATCGTGGTGTCGAAGGCCGCGATCGGCCGCTTGCGCGGGACCTGGGCGCCCGGGTTCATGGCGGGCATGCGGCCCGTCGCGACCTGGAAGTCGACGGCCGCGGCGCCCACGCCGAGCAGGCTCGGCGCGATCGGGTGGCCCTTGGCGTCCTTGGTGCCCTCGGCGTTCAGGCCGTGGCAGCTCGCGCAGTTCTTCTCGAAGAGCTGCTGGCCGTTCTTGAGGTCCGCGGCCGCCTGGGTCGCGTTCGCCGCCTCGGCGCGGTCGGTCCGGGGCGAGAAACCGGCGTAGATGACGCCGATCGCCGCCAGGGCCGCCAGCACGACGGCGTAGCCCGCCCACGGGCGCCGTCGCCATGCGGTGAACCTTTTCACGGAAATCCCCGTTCGGGTATGTCGTCGTTGGTCAGTGGAGGTCGAGCAGGTAGATGACTGCGAACAGGCCGATCCAGACCACGTCCACGAAGTGCCAGTAGTACGAGACCACCACGGCACTGGTCGCCTGCTCGTGCGTCCATCGCTTGGCGGCGTAGGTGCGTCCCAGCACGAAGAGGAACGCGATGAGCCCGCCGGTCACGTGGAGGCCGTGGAACCCGGTCGCCAGGTAGAAGACCGAGCCGTAGGCCGAGGACGAGAGCGTCAGGCCGTCATGGGTGACGAGCGTGTAGTACTCGTACGCCTGCCCGGCGATGAAGTACGCGCCCATGAGGAACGAGAGCACGTACCACTCGCGCAGGCCCCACCGCCGGAAGTTCAGCAGGCCGCCGTCGCGCCCCACCTTGCCGTTCTCCGCCTTGAAGACGCCCATCTGGCACGTCACCGAGGACAGGACCAGCACGGTGGTGTTCACCGCGGACAGCGCCAGGTTGAGATCGGCCCCCGGCCATGAGTGCGAGCCTTGCTGACCGATCGTCACTGAGCGGATCGTGAAGTAAATCGCGAACAGAGCCGCGAAGAACATCAGCTCGGACGACAGCCAGACGATCGTCCCCACGCTGACCAAGATGGGACGATTCTCCCGAGCGTGAGGTGTTGTCTCTATCGCGGATGCTGTTGCCACGGGCAGCATTATTACGTCACCCGGTCGGCGACCCGCGCATGACCCCCCTCCAGCGGCCTTCGCGCGTGTCCGGTCCGGACCTCGGCGCACGCGGGATCGGCGGCGCACCAGGGGTTCCCGGCGGCGGGCGCGGCGCGTGCCGTCCAGAGGGCACGATTCGGACACGGTGCGGCGCGCGGGGCGGCGGGGCGCGCGGTGGACCGGCCGATTCGCCACGTATACCCGGTTTGTCGGTGATCGAATCCGGATCTCGTGCGGACGACGCCCCCTCCGGTACCCTGCTGCGCATGAGCACCGCCCCGGAGAGCCCGATGAAGGTCCTCGTCTACAGCGACGACGCGAACACCCGCGCGCAGATCCGGCTCGCGCTCGGCCGCCGCCCCGCGGCCGACCTCCCGGCCGTCGAGTACGTCGAGGTCGCGACGCAGCCCGCGGTGGTGGCCCGGCTCGACCAGGGCGACATCGACGTCGCGATCGTGGACGCCGAGGCGCAGCCCGCGGGCGGGCTCGGCGTGTGCCGCCAGGCCAAGGACGAGGTGTACGACTGCCCGCCCGTGCTGGCCGTCATCGCCCGCCGCGACGACGGCTGGCTGGCGACCTGGTCCCGCGCGGACGCCGTCGTCGCCCTGCCGCTCGACCCGATGGCCGTGGCGCGGGCGACCGCCGACCTCATGCGGCGGCGCGCCGCGAGCCGGCTGCCGGTCCTGTAACACCACCGCCGCACCGGGGGCCGCGGGCGGGCCCCCGGTCGGCGCGCGCCCGCGCCGGAACGGCCGCTCGCCCTGGGAGTAGACGACATGGATGCCCGTACGACCTGGCCCGCCCTGCTCAACGCCCTGATCGACGGCGACGCGCTGTCGGCCGAGGAGACGTCCTGGGCGATGCGCCAGATCATGTCCGGCGACGCCACCGACGCGCAGATCGGCGGGTTCGCGGTCGCGATGCGGGCCAAGGGCGAGACCGTCGCGGAGGTGTCCGGGCTCGCCGAGGGGATGCTCGCGCACGCGACGCCGATCTCCGTCCCCGGGCCGATCGCGGACCTCGTCGGCACCGGCGGCGACCAGGCGCACACCGTGAACATCTCCACGATGGCGGCGGTCGTCGCGGCGGCGTCCGGGGTGCGGGTCGTCAAGCACGGCAACCGGGCGGCGTCGTCGTCGTGCGGCGCGGCGGACCTGCTGGAGGAGCTGGGCGTCCCGCTCGACCTGACCCCGGAGGCGTGCGCGCGCTGCGCGGAGGAGGTCGGGATCACCTTCTGCTTCGCGCCGCTGTACCACCCCGCGTTCCGGTACACCGCGCGGCCGCGCAAGGAGCTGGGGACGCCGACCGTCTTCAACTTCCTCGGGCCGCTGACGAACCCGGCGCGGCCGTCCGCGCAGGCCGTGGGCGTGTTCCACCCGCGCATGGCGGGGATCGTGGCGGGCGTGTTCGCCGAGCGGGGCAACAGCTCGCTGGTGTTCCGCGGCGACGACGGGCTGGACGAGCTGACGACGACGGGCACGTCCACGGTGTGGGTCGTGCGGGACGGCACGTCCACCGAGACCGTGTTCGACCCGGCGGACCTCGGGATCGCCCCGGCCCGCCCGGAGGACCTGCGCGGCGCGGACGCGGCGTTCAACGCGCGGGTGGCCCGCGAGGTGTTCGGCGGCCGCACCGGTCCCGTCCGCGACATGGTGCTGCTCAACGCGGCGGCGGTGATGGTGGCGTTCGAGGGCGCTCCCCCGGCGGCGGGGCTGACGGCGGCGCTGGCGGACGCCTACGGGCGCGCGGCGGCGTCGGTGGACTCGGGCGCGGTGACGGCGCTGCTGGACCGCTGGGTGGACACGGCGCGCGCGCTGAACGGCTGACCGGCCGGGCCGGTCACACGGGCCGGTCGGCCGGGCGGGGTCACTCGGGCAGGCCGAGCGAGAACGCCGCCTCCAGGTCGTGCTGCGAGTACGTCCGGAAGGCGATGTGCGTCTCGGTGTCGCGGACGCCGGGGACCTTGTTGAGGCGGCCGGGGATCACGTCGTTGAGGTCGTCGTGGCGGCGGACCCGCACGACGGCGACCAGGTCGTGCTCGCCGGTGACGGAGTAGACCTCGCTGACGCCCTCCAGCGCCGCGATCGTCTCCGCGACCTCGTGGATGCGCGCGACCTCGGCCTTGACGAACACCAGAGCGGTGACCACTGCGTCCCTCCCAGTTTGCGTACCGTACGACTCTATCGACCGGTTCAGCGGGCCAGCGCGATCGGGCGGCGCGCGGGCCCGGCCCGGCGGGCGAGCAGCGCGAACACCACGCCCGCGACGAACCCGCAGATGTGCGCGACGTAGGCGACGTTGCTCTCGGCGTCGCCCAGCGACAGCCACTGCAGCGCGAACCACGACCCGAGCAGCACCCACACCGGCAGCCGCACGACGAGCGGCGGCACCATGCTGATGATCCGGCCGCGCGGGTTCAGCACGAGGTACGCGCCGAACACCCCGGCGATGGCCCCGGACGCGCCGATCAGCGGCACGCCCGAGCCCGGATCGGCGAGCGCGAACCCGTAGACGGCGACGAGCCCGAAGAACAGGTAGCTGAGCAGGTAGCGCAGCCTGCCGAGGCGGTCCTCGACGCCCATCCCGATGACGAACAGCGCGACGAGGTTGCCGAGCAGGTGCAGCGCCCCCGCGTGCAGGAACATCGACGTGAACGCCGACACCCACGGGCGCTTGTGGAACGTCTGCTCGCCGCACCGGTTGACGAGGTCGGCGGGCGCGGGCTGCTGGCGGCCGGTGGTCAGCTCGTGCGGGATCGCGCCGTACCGGTAGGTGAACGAGCTGGCCTTGCACTCGCGGACGGCGTCGTTCTCCCGCAGGGACGCGACGTTCGACATCGGCGTGAACAGGTACACCACGACGTTGACCGCGACCAGCAGGTACGTCACCCACGGCACGCGGCGGGCGGGCTGGCTGTCGTACAGCGGCAGCGCCATGCGGGACGTCCTCCCCGATCTACGGATCTAACGGATTTATCCGTCACCTTAGTGGGCGGTGGGACACCGGCGCGGACGGCTCGACCGGCGCGTGCGCGCGCTCGTAGGCGCGTTCCAGCCGCTCGCGCGCGCCCTCCGCGCCGTGGACGGGGCACGTCCACACGCCGTCCAGTTCGACCAGGAACGTCCCGGGGCCGTCCAGCCAGCGCAGGACGCACTCCATCTCCTCCGCGCCCGCACCGCCCGACTCCGCCCCGGCGGGGATGCCGTCCGGGCCGCCGCCCAGCTCGGGCAGGACCGTCTCGGCCGTGGCGATGAGCGCGTCCACGTACGGGCGGGGCGCGGCTCCGCGCGGGACCGTTCCGGCGGCGGCGAGCCGCCCGTGCCGGACCACCGACACCTCCCAGCCGCCGCCGGGCGCGGGCCGCGCCGCGACGAGCTGCGCGCAGCCCGCCAGCGCGGTGAGCCGCTGCGCCCGCGCCGCCGCCCGCACGAACGCCGCCAGCCGGTCGCGCTGCGCGGCGGCCTCCTCGTAGCGCAGCTCGGCGGCGAGCCGCCCGATGCGGGCGGTCGCGGCGGCGACGACGGGCCGCACGTCGCCCGCCATGACCGTCCGCGCCGCCGCCGCGTGGACCGCGTACGCGCCTGCATCCTCGCCGCCGGTGCAGGGCGCGCCGCAGCGGCCGAGGTCGCCCAGCGCGCACGTCCGCGCCTTGCCGCGCGCCACCAGTGACAGCGTGAGCCGCTGCGTACACTGCCGCAGCGGGACGGCCTCGTGCAGCGCGGCCTGCGCCTCCTCGGCCTGCCGCCGCGAGCCGAGCGGCCCGAGGTAGGCCGCGCCGTCCGCCCGTCGCTCCCGGACGATCGACAGCCGCGGGAACGGCTCGTCGGTCAGCTTCAGCCACACCGCCCGCTCGGGGTGCTTGGACCGCCGGTTGTAGCGCGGCTTGTGCGCGGCGATCAGCCGCAGCTCGCGGACCTCCGCCTCCAGCGCCGTCGCGCACACGATCGGCCGGACGCGCTCGGCGAGCCCGACCATCTCGCGGGCGCGCCACCGCGTCTCCGCCCCGGTGAAGTAGCTGCGGACGCGGCTGCGCAGGTCGCCGCTCTTGCCGACGTACAGCACCTCGCCGCGCGCGTCCTCGAACAGGTACACGCCGGGCGCGCTCGGCACGTCGTCGGCGAGGTGGCGCTTGCCGCGCTGCTCGGGCGTGGGGGCGCGGGCGAAGCCGCGCAGCTCCTCCAGCGAGGTGACGCCGAACGAGCCGATCCGCTCCAGCAGGCCGTGCAGGACCTCGACGGTGGCGCGGGCGTCGTCCAGGGCGCGGTGGTTCGGGGTCGTCGCGGCGCGGAAGTGCCGGGCGAGCGTCCCGAGCTTGCAGTTGGGGACCTCGTCGCGGCTGAGGACGCGGCGCGCGAGGCTGACGGTGTCGACGACCGGGAAGCCCGGCCACGGCCGGTCCTGCGCGGCGCACGCGGCCTTGAGGAACCCCACGTCGAACGGGGCGTTGTGCGCGACGAGCACGCAGCCGCGCGCGAACTCCAGGAAGGCGGGCAGCACCTCGGCGAACTTCGGCGCGGCGTACACCATCTGCTGGGTGATGCCGGTGAGCGCGGTGATGAACGGCGGGATCGGGGCGCCGGGGTCCACGAGCGTCCCGAACTCGCCCAGCTCGACGCCGCCGCGCACCTTCACCGCGCCGATCTCGGTGATCGCCGAGTCGCGGGCCGAGCCGCCGGTGGTCTCCAGGTCCACCACGACGAAGGTGACGTCGGCGAGGGGGGTGCCGAGGTCGTCCAGGGTTCCCTGGACGGCCTGCGGCGCGTGCGGGGCGGCGTTCGCGGGCATGACCGGGACGGTAGAGGACACCACCGACAGACCGCCCGGCTCCGGCACGACGGGGCCGATCCGACGCGCGAAGGGCCGCCGGGGGCCTTCCGGCGCGGAATCGGGGGCCGGGCGTGTCGGCGCTAGGGTGTTCACTTCCCGGTTAGCGCGCGCCGCCGCAGGGAAGTGCGGCGGGTCCGAGAGGAGCGGGATCATCGACAGCGGTCCGGACGAGGCGGAACGGCTGGACCGTCCGCTGCCCGACGCCGTCCGCCAGCGCGTCGTCGCGGCCGCCGCCGAGGTCATCGGCGCGCTCCCGCTCGACGCCGTCCCGGCCCGGCTCCGCCCGTTCGCCCGGTTCGAGCGGCGCAAGCGCCGCAAGCTCGGCGCGGCCAGCATCGCGGCCGTGCTGGAGGGCGACGCCGCGTTCCGCGAGCGCGTCGCGGCCGGGCTGCGCGACGCGCAGCCCGAGCTGGTCGCGGCCGTCGCCGCCGGGG
This sequence comes from Actinomadura atramentaria DSM 43919, assembly GCF_000381885.1. Lineage (GTDB taxonomy): Bacteria > Actinomycetota > Actinomycetes > Streptosporangiales > Streptosporangiaceae > Spirillospora > Spirillospora atramentaria. The sequence goes on from NZ_KB907210.1 coordinate 486,203, forward strand.
AGCGGCCGCCCGCCGCCGACCCGGTGCAGGTCGCGGCGCTGGCCTACCTGCTGCGGCCGCGGAGCTGGACGGAGGCGGTGGAGGCGGCCCGCTCCGAGCTCACCGCGTCCGCGAGCGCGTCGCAGGAGGAGGCCGCCGCGCGGGAGATCGGCCAGCTCAAGCGGGACCTCGCCGACGCGCGCGCCGACCACGCCGCCGACACCGACCGGCTCCGCGCCGACCTGCGCGCCCTCAAGGCCGAGAACGCCGAGCTGCGCCGCAAGCTGCACGAGGCGCGGACCCGCGCGCGGACCGAGCGGGAGCGGGCGGACGCGCTCGCCGCCGAGGCCGCCGAGGAGCTGTCCGCCGCGCGCGATTCCACGGCCGCCGCGGGCAAGGAGCTGCGCCGGATGCGGACGCGCACCGAGCGCGCGGAGGCCGCCGCCGAGGCCGCCCGCCGGGCCGCCCGCGAGGGCCGCAACGTGGACGACGTCCGGCTCCGCGTGCTGCTGGACGCGCTCGTGGACGCCGCGCAGGGGCTGCGCCGCGAGCTCGCGCTGCCGTCGATGATCGAGCGGCCCGCCGACGCCGTCCGGGGCGTCGACCCCGGTCCCCCGACGCCGCGCTCGCTGCCCGGCCGCGCCCTCGCCGACGACGACCCGCAGCTCCTGGACCGGCTGCTCGCGCTCCCCCGGGTCCACCTCGTCGTGGACGGCTACAACGTCACCAAGACCGGCTATGGCGGCCTCCCGCTGGCCGACCAGCGCGCCCGGCTCGTCACCGGGCTCGGCGGGCTCGCCGCGCAGACCCGCGCGGAGGTCACCTGCGTGTTCGACGGGGCCGAGCTGGACGCGCCCGTCGCGCTGTCCGCGCCGCGCGGCGTGCGGGTGAAGTTCAGCCCGCCCGGCGTCACCGCGGACGAGCTGATCGGCGAGCTGGTCCGCGCCGAGCCGCCCGGCCGCGCGGTCGTGGTCGTCTCGACCGACCGCGAGGTCGCCGACGCGGCCCGCCGCGCGGGCGCGCGCCCCGCGCCGTCGCGGCTCCTCCTGCGCAGACTGGGCTAGCCGATCAACCGGGCAACTCCTGCTATTTCCTGCGATTAGTGCAGTTTTAGTTGTGGGGCTCCTGGGGTCTCGCTAGGGTCGGCCGCTGACGTCGTGCAATGAGAGGGGCGTACCGGACCGTGGCCGAAGAACAATCCACCGGGGGCTCCGCGCCGTCGCGGAGCACGCGGGGCGGGCCCTGGACGGGGAGGACGCGCCGACGCCTGGCGGCGGCCGCCTGCCTGACCGTGGCCCTGTCGCTGCCGCTGCCGACGGCGGCGCACGCGGCCCCCAAACCCACCGCCGCGGAAACGCAGAAGAAGCTCGACAAGCTCAACGAGCAGTCCGACAAGGTCGTCGAGAAGTTCAACCAGCTCTCCGAAGACCTCAAGGCGCTCAAGAAGAAGGTCGACGCCGCCAAGAAGACCACCAAGGCGGAGGAGAAGGAGTTCGAGCAGCAGCGGCAGCACATCGCTCAGCTCGCCGCCACCGCCTACAAGAACAGTGACACCGACGGGCTCGCGGGCTTCGTCGGCGGGGACGACCCGCAGTCGGCGCTGGACCAGTCGGCGCTGATCACGCACCTGTCGTCGAACCGCGACAAGGAGCTGGCGGGCTACGTCGCCGCGCTCCAGCGGTACAAGCGCGAGCAAGCGCAACTGCAGAGCGCTTACGACGACATGGCGACGAAGTACAAGGACCTCAAGGCCAAGAAGGCCGAGGTCGACAAGCTCGTCGCCCAGACCCGGAAGCTTCTCCGGAAGCTCGGGCAGAAGGACAGCCCTTCGGGCGGCGGCGCGGGCGGGACCTACACCGGCCCCGCGAGCGGCAGCGCCCGCACGGCGCTCCAGTTCGCCTACGCGCAGCTCGGCGACCCGTACAGCTACGGGGCGACGGGACCGAACTCGTGGGACTGCTCGGGTCTGACGATGAAGTCCTGGGCCGCGGCCGGGGTCAGCATCACCCGGACGACCAACAGCCAGTGGGCGGCCACCAAGCGCGTCGCCAAGAGCGACCTGCAGCCCGGTGACCTGGTCTTCTTCAACGGCCTGTCGCACGTCGGCATGTACGTCGGCGGCGGCCAGATCATCCACGCGCCCCACACGGGGACCGTGGTGAAGGTCGTGCCGCTGTCGTCGATGCCCGGTTACTACGGCGCGGGACGGCCCTGACGGACGTCACCCCCCGCCGCGTCAACGGTCCAGGGCTCTGACCTGGGCCGTTGTCGTTTTTATGGAAGATTTGCCATACGAAGGACGTTTGGTACCTTGTGTCCTACTTGCGGTGCCAGCCAGGTACCGCGGCGTCGGCATCGCCGCAGGTGAGCGCCGACATTCCCACGACACACCCCAGGTGCCGTGACCGGCCCGGCGTCCCCCAGTCGCCGCGCCCTGCTGAACCGGCCGGCCCGGCCGTACCGCGCGCACGCCCGACGCGTGCATGGCGCCGAGAGCGCGCCGCGAGCGGCCATCCGGGGACCGGCCAGGACGGACCCGCCACGGGACCGTCCGCCAGCAAGTCAGCCCATGTCAGCGCCGCCCGCCCCCCGCGCGGAAGATCCGCGCGACGGGCCCCATCACGCCTCAGGCGAGGCGGCAACGCCGAATCCGCGAACCGATCGCGGAACCGGGGAACCAACCGCCCGCACGTCCGCGACAGGACGGCGGGCACGGGGTGAATCGGCTCCACGCGAGCCGTAGGGCCACTTCCACGCCCGAACCCGTCAGCTAACCCGGCAGGCGTCTGGAAGAAGGAGCGACCCTGTCCAGCAGAGCAGTCCACGTCATCCGTGACGTCCCCCGGCGGGGACGCGCGGTACCGCCCCCGACCTCCTCACCCGCCGCACGCGCGGCGGGCCCGGCCCACGAGGCCCTTCCACCGGCCGCGACGCGCTCGCTGACGAGCGCGCCGCCCGCCCCGCGGGTGCCCCGCACCGGCGCGCGAGGCGGCCTGGTCCGCGTCCCCTAGGGGGACGCGCGACGACCGCACGCCTCAGCCGCCGACGGCACCGACGCCGCCGCGACCCGTCCCGTCCGCGCCCTCGCGCGGGCGGGACCGGCGAGGCCCCTTCTCCCGGCCCGAGCGCCCGGAGAAGCACGTCCATCGACCGTACGGGCGCGCTTTTCGCGCGCCCACCCGCCGAGTCCGCGCGCCAGCGCGGAGCCGGGGACCCACCTGTCCCAACGGGGTGAATCGGCCCGTCTCCGGGCCGTAGGGCGTCTTCCACGCCCGAACCCGTCAGCTAACCCGGTAGGCGACATGGAAGCGAGGAGTCACACCCGCTCATGACCGGCAAGATCGGAAGACATCGCAAACCCGGCCCGCTCGCCGTCGCGCTCCGCACGACCGGCGCGCTGGTCGCCGGCGCGGCCCTCGCGGGCACCGCCGCCGCGTCCGCCCAGGCCGCCGTGCCGGGGCCGGACCACCGGGGCGGCGACCGCGGCTCGGACCGCGTCTCGGCCGCGACGGCCGGGACCGGGGCCGTCCGCGCCGTCGGCCTCGCGGACGCGCCCGCCGGGGACGTCCAGGACCGGTTCGACGCCCGCCACGACGACGGCCCGAGCCTGGCCGCCGACCTCGGCGACGGTCTCGGCACGCCGCTCGACGGAGGCCGCGACGCCGAGCCCGACACCGGCTCGGACACGCTCGCCTCCCGCCTCGACGACGACCCGGGCGCCGACCTCGGCCCCCGCACGCTCGACGCCCCCGGCGACGGCGCCGACCGCCTCGGCGGCCGGGCCGACGAGCGCGACCTCGTCCCCGCCGAACCCGGGGACGGCGGCGACCGGCCCACCGCGCAGGAACTGCTCAAGGTGGCCGAGTCGCAGGTCGGCGTCCACGAGGACGGCGGCGGCGAGACCAAGTTCCAGGACTGGTACATGTCCACCGACCGGGCCAAGGAGACCGTCCGCCGCGACGGCGGCTCGATCAGCGGGTACAAGGACGCGTCCTGGTGCTCGATGTTCGTCTCCTGGGTCGGGAACAAGGTCGGGTTCTCCGACCAGGTCGGCCAGGACGCCTGGACCATCGCGCACGCCGAGTGGTTCAAGGACGAGGGCCGCTGGGGCACCAAGCCCAAGCCCGGCGCGGTCGTCTTCTTCTCCTGGGACGGCGGCAAGTCCCTCGACTCGATCGAGCACGTCGGCTTCGTCGTCAAGGACAACGGCGACGGAACCGTCGAGACCGTGGAGGGGAACACCAGCAACGCGGTGAAGATGAGGACCCGGGACACCGACCAGATCGTCGGATACGGGTACCCCGACTACGCCAAGTGACCGGCACGGGGATCAGCACGGGGATCGTCCGGGGCGACCGGGTGGCCCGGCCCGCCCCGGCCGCTCACTAGGATCGCCCGCATGACCGGCGATCCCGACCGCGGAGCCCCGCGCCCGGCGGCCGCCGCCCTCCGGCGGCGGATCGCCCTCGGCGCGGGGCTCTGCGCCGTCCTGTGCCTCATCGCGGCGTTCGCCGTCGCGGTGACCCGCGGGGACGGCCCCGCGGCCGCCCCGAGCACGTCGGCGGCGGCCGTCGGGTCGCCGCAGCCCGCCGCCGTGCGGACCGTCCTGGCGAACCGCGCCGCGGCCGTCCGGGACGGGGACCGGGCCCGCTTCCTCGCCACCGTCGCCGCCGCGCCCGCCGCGTTCCGGGACGCGCAGGCGCAGGTCTTCGACAACCTCCGCAGGCTCCCGCTGGCGGACTGGGCCGAGGAGTACACCGGCCCGTCCCGCGACGCCTCGACCGGCGCGGGCAGCGCCGTGGACGTCCGGCTCCGCTACCGGTTCGCCGGGTACGACCGCGCCGACGTCGTCCGCGACCGGCACCTGCTGTTCGCCTACCGCTCCGGCACGTGGGTGATCACCGGCTCCGGCGCGAAGGACGCCCCGGAGATCTGGGACGGCGGCCCGCTCACCGTCGTGCGCGGGAAGTCCAGCCTCGTCGTCGGGGACGCCGCCGGGCTCGCGGACGTGTCCCGGCTGCTGGACCGCGCCGTCCCCGCCGTCACCGCCGTGACGGGCAGGAACTGGGCGCGCCGCGTCGTCGCGCTCGCGCCCGCGCAGCCGTCCGTCGCCGCCGCGCTCGCCGGGGCCGACCAGGACCTCACCCAGATCGCCGCGCTCGCGACCGTCGCGCCGGGCGGGAAGGGCGCGCGCGGCGAGGACCGGGTGCTGATCTCCCCCGGCACGTTCAACCGCCTCAACGCGCTCGGCCGCCGCGTCGTCCTCACCCACGAGCTGACCCACGTCGCGACGGGCGGCGCGCACGACTCCCGCACGCCGCTGTGGCTGATCGAGGGCTTCGCCGACTACGTCGGGTACCGCGGCGCGAAGGTGTCCGTGCGGTCCGCCGCAGGGGAGCTGGCCGCCGACGTCCGGGCCGGGCGGGTGCCCGGCGCGCTGCCCGGCGCGGACGCGTTCGGGTCCGACGCGCCCCGCCTCGCGCAGGCGTACCAGGAGTCCTGGCTGGCGTGCCGGATGATCGCCCAGCGGTACGGTGAGGCGGCGCTCGTCCGGCTCTACCGGGCCGCCGGGCGGCACGCCGAGGGCACGGCGCTGCGCGACGTCCTCGGGACCAGCGCGGCGCGCTTCACCGCGGCGTGGCGCGACTACCTCCGGAAGGAACTGCGTTGAGCGAACCGGACGCCCGCCGGCCCCGGCTGTGGGCGGCGGGCTGCGCCGCCGTGCTGTTCGCCGCCGTCGCCGGCGTCCTCGCCGCGACGACCCCCTGGAACCCGCTGCCCGGCGCGGTGCCCGGCGGCCGCGTCCGCCCCGACTCCGCGCTGGACTTCTCCAGCGCCGAGCTGGCCCGCGCCCGCGCGTTCGACGCCGCGATCAACCCGCCCGCGTACGCGTCGCTGCTGCTCGGACTCGCCGTCGTGCTGGTGCTGGGCCTGACGCCGCTCGGCGCGCGCCTGCTGCGGTGGGCGACCGCGCGGGTCCGCCGGTGGCCGCTGCGCGTCGCGCTCGCCGTCGTCGTCCTGACGACGCTGCTGCGGCTGGTGTCGCTGCCGTTCGGGATCTGGAGCCACGGCACGCTGCGCGACTACGGCCTGTCCACGCAGGCCCTCCCCGCGTGGCTCGCGGACCAGGCGAAGTCCCTCGCCGTCACCTGGGTCGTGTGGACGGTCGGGATGGTGCTGCTGTTCGCGCTGCTGCGCCGCTTCCCGCGCTACTGGTGGACGGGCGCGGCGCTCGGCGCGTTCGCGCTGGTCGTCGCGGGCTCGTTCGCCTACCCGGTCGTCGTCGAGCCGATGTTCAACGACTTCAGGCCGCTGCCCGCCGGGACGCTGCGCACCGACCTGATGTCGATGGCGGCGCGCGACGGTGTGCCGGTGAAGGACGTCCTCGTCGCCGACGCGTCCCGCCGCACCACGGCGCTGAACGCGTACGTGTCCGGGTTCGGCTCCACGCGCCGCATCGTGGTGTACGACACGCTGCTGTCGTCGCCGCCCCCGCAGATCCGGTCGGTGGTCGCGCACGAGCTGGGCCACGCCAAGCGCGGGGACGTCCTGTACGGGACGCTCGTCGGCGCGCTCGCCGTCGCGGGCGGCGTGTGCCTGCTGGGGCTGCTGCTGTCCTCGCCGCGCCTGCGGCGCCGCGCGGGCCTCGATCCCGGCGACGGGGGACGCGGCACCGCCGACCCGCGCGCCGTCGCGCTGGTCCTCGCGCTCGTCGTCGTCGCCATGCACGTCGCCGCGCCGCTGGAGAACCTGGTGAGCCGCCGCATCGAGGCCCGCGCCGACGCGCACGCCCTCGACCTCACCGGCGACCCGGGGACGTTCGCGGAGATGCAGCACGAGCTGGCCGTCCGCAACATCGACGACCCGGGCCCGAACGCGCTGGAGCGGCTGCTGTGGATGACGCACCCGTCCGGCGCGGAGCGCATCGCGATGGCCCGCACCTGGGCGCGCATGCACCGCCATAGCGAACCGCCCCCGCTCGCCGGCCGCTGAGCGGCGGACGAACGGGGGCGGTCCCGGTGCTGCGGGCTCGGGACGCGGATTCAGGACGCCGGCTTGGACACCGCGCCCGCCTCCGGCCCGGTCGGGGCGCCGCCCGTCCCCGCCGCCGCGGCCTGGCTGCCCTCCTGCGGGCCGACCTGCACCGACTTCTTGGACGCGCTGCCCTTCAGCCAGTCGTTCCAGTTGAGCTGCCAGTAGCCCCAGCCGTTCTCCGGCTCCAGCTTCCGGTTCGTCCCGGTGATCGTGTACGGGTCGCCCCGGTAGGAGAACCGGTAGAACCAGGCGGCGTTGGAGTCGCTGGCGTTGACGCAGCCGTGGCTGACGTTGCTGTTGCCCTGCGAGCCCTCCGACCACGGCGCGGCGTGGACGTACTCGCCGCTGTTGGAGATCCGCACCGCCGAGTACACGGTCTGCCGGTAGTAGCCGGGGCAGCCGGGCCCGCAGCCGGTCGTGGACGAGTCCATGATGACCGGGTTGGCCTTCTCCATCGTCAGGTGGACGCCGTTGGTCGTCGTGTGCTCCCGCGAACCGCCCATCCCCATGCTGACCGGGATCTTGCGCATGAACTTGCCGTTCTTCCACACCCACATCTGGTGCTTCTTCGCGCTGGCCTTGGTGATGTGCTCGTCCCCGATGCGGAACCGCAGCTCCTGGTTCCGGCCGCCCCACAGGTTGTCCGCGACGCGGACGCCCGCCAGGTGCGAGCGGAACGTGACGTCGGTGTGCGCGGGCCAGTAGCTGCGCGGCCGGAACACGACCGTCCGGCTCCCGAACCAGTGCCACGCGCCCTCGACGGGCCGGCTCGCCGTCACCTCCAGGCCGTTCTCCGCCGCGACCTTGTCGGTCACCGCGCGGTCGAAGTGCATGATGATCGGCATCCCGACGCCGACCGTCTCCCGGTTGTCGGGCGCCTCGAACGAGACGGCCAGCGACGGACCGGCCTTCGCCGTGCGGAAGCTGCTGGTGACGGTGCGGGTCCGGCCGTCCCTGCCGAGACCCGTCGCCGCGACGTGGTAGTCGGTCTCGGGGTCGAGCGTCCACCGGGACCGCCAGCGGGTGCGGTCGGCGCTCAGCTCGCCCTGCACCTCGCCGTTCCTGGAGGTGACGGTGACGTTCTCGACCGTCCCGTTCTTCGCCTGCACGGTGACGGGGCTGTCCGGCCGCAGCGCCGCCCCGCCGTTCTGCACCGGCGCGACCGCCAGCTCCAGCACGTCACCGGGGTTCCCGCCCCCCGCGCACCCGGCCGTGCCCGCCGCCAGGACGCCCGCCATCAGCGTCGCCGCGGCCGCACGGCCCTTCCCTTTCGTCCCTGAGACGCCGACTCGCACCGTCAACTCCCCCGTTGTCACTGTGTGCCACCGGTCGTTCCCATGACGAAGGGGGCCGATGCTCGCGCAGAACGCGAAACACCGACCCCCTGGGAGTGTCTTTGCCTGTCAGTGGGCGAAGTGCCCCCGGTAGTACTCGAACACGAATCCGATGACGGACATGATGATCGCGGCGAAGCCGAGGAGCACCAGCCACCAGCCGAACACGATGCCGAGCGTGATCGTCGCCGCCGACAGGCCGACGAACAGCGGCCACCAGCTGTACGGGCTGAAGAAGCCCAGCTCGCCGGCCGCGTCCGCGATGTCGCCCTCGGGGTCGTCCTCGTAGAGGGGACCGCCGTTGGCGTTCTCCAGCCGCCGGATCGTGAAGTGGATGTAGAAGCCGATCAGACCGGCCAGGCCGACGGCCAGCGCCATCGCCGTGGTGCCCGTCCAGTCGCCGGACCACAGCCAGTAGACGACGTCGGTGACGAGGAAGAAGATCGCGCACCCGTAGAACATGAACGCCTGAACGCGCATCGGCTACTCCCCCTTCGCCGCGGCGAGTTCCGACTTGGCACCCGCGTGCGGGTGGTGCAGGTCGAACGCGGGCCGCTCCGAGCGGATCTTCGGGATCGAGTTGAAGTTGTGCCGCGGCGGCGGGCAGGACGTCGCCCACTCGAGCGAGCCGCCGTAGCCCCACGGGTCGTCGACCTCGACCTTCTTGCCCTTCTTCGCCGTGATGTAGACGTTGTAGATGAAGGGCAGGAGGGAGCAGGCCAGCACGAACGAGAAGATGCTGGAGACCTTGTTGAGGTCGGTGAACTGGTCGGCGTAGTCGGCGTACCGGCGGGGCATTCCTTCCGCGCCGAGCCAGTGCTGGACGAGGAACGTCCCGTGGAAGCCGATGAACAGCAGCCAGAAGTGGAACTTGCCGAGCCGGTCGTTGAGCATCTTGCCGGTGAACTTCGGCCACCAGAAGTAGAAGCCCGCGAACATCGCGAACACCACCGTGCCGAACACGACGTAGTGGAAGTGCGCCACGACGAAGTACGAGTCCGAGAGCTGGAAGTCCATCGGCGGCGAGGCGAGGATGACGCCGGTCAGACCGCCGAACAGGAACGTCACCAGGAACCCGATCGACCACAGCATCGGCGACTCGAACGTGAGCTGCCCCCGCCAGATCGTGCCGACCCAGTTGAAGAACTTCACGCCGGTGGGCACCGCGATCAGGAACGTCATGAACGAGAAGAACGGCAGCAGGACCTGGCCCGTCACGAACATGTGGTGCGCCCACACGGTGATGGACAGGCCCGCGATGCTGATCGTCGCGAACACCAGGCCGACGTAGCCGAAGATCGGCTTGCGGCTGAACACCGGGAGGATCTCGGTCACGATGCCGAAGAAGGGCAAGGCGATGATGTAGACCTCTGGGTGCCCGAAGAACCAGAACAGGTGCTGCCAGAGCAGCGCGCCGCCGTGCGAGGCGTCGAAGACGTGGGCGCCGAACTTGCGGTCGGCCTCCAGCGCGAGCAGCGCGGCGGCCAGGACCGGGAACGCCAGCAGGACCAGGATCGAGGTCAGCAGGATGTTCCAGGTGAAGATCGGCATCCGGAACATCGTCATGCCGGGCGCGCGCATGCACAGGATGGTCGTGATGAAGTTGACGCCGCCCATGATGGTGCCGAAGCCGGACATCGCCAGGCCCATGACCCACATGTCGCCGCCGATGCCGGGCGACCGCACCGAGTCGGAAAGCGGCGAGTAGGCGAACCAGCCGAAGCTCGCCGCGCCGCCGGGCGTCAGGAAACCGGCGATGACGATGATGCTGCCGAACAGGAACAGCCAGTACGCCAGCATGTTCATGCGCGGGAAGGCGACGTCGGGGGCGCCGATCTGCAAGGGCACGATGACGTTGCCGAAACCGATGAACAGCGGCGTCGCGAACATCAGCAGCATGATCGTGCCGTGCATGGTGAAGAGCTGGTTGAACTGCTCGTTGCTCAGCACCTGGAGACCGGGCTTGAACAGCTCCACGCGCATCAGCAGCGCGAGGACACCGCCGATCAGGAACATCACGAAGGACGTGATGAGGTAGAGGTAGCCGATCACCTTGTGGTCGGTGGACGACATCCAGGAGGCGATGATGCGCCCCTTGCTCGTCCGCGACGCTGCGACCGGCGCGCTCGGTGCGTGACTCACAGCGGTCACTGGGCACCCCCCGCGGCCTTGGCCTGGGCCTTGGCGTTGTCGATGTAGCTCTTGTACTGGTCCGGGGTCACCACGCGGAGCTGGAACAGCATCCGGCTGTGGTCGACGCCGCACAGTTCGGCGCAGCGGCCCTCATAGGTGCCGGTCTTGTTCGCCTTGAACTCGAACTCGTTGGTGAAGCCCGGCATGACGTCCTTCTTGTAGAGGAGCGCCGGGACCCAGAACGAGTGGATGACGTCGTTGGAGTGGAGCCGCACGCGGACGTTCTCGCCCGACGGGATCGTCAGCACCGGCTTGCCCGGCGTGTGCCCGTTCGGGGCGACCGGCACGCCGACGACCGACGCGACGGTCTGCTCCTTGCCGGCGACCTTCTCCTTGTAGTCGAACTGCCAGCTCCACTGGAACGCGGTGACGTCGACGACGACGGGCGGGTTGTCCGTGGTCTTCTCGACGAAGTTCTCGTCGCGCGCGGTGAAGAAGAACAGCACACCGATGATCACGAACGGCACGGCCGTGTAAAGGATCTCGATCGGCAGGTTGTAGCGCACCTGCGGCGGGAGGTCATCGGAGCGCTTGCGGTGGAACACCACCGCCCAGATGATCAGGCCCCACACGACGGCGCCCACGGTGAACGCGGCGATCCAGGAACCCTGCCAGAGCTTGAGCATGCGCTCGGCCTGGTCGCTGATCGGCTCGGGCATGCCCAGGCGGGAACCCTCACCGCTGCAGGCGGTGGCGGTCAGCGCCAGCAGGCCCAGCGCGCCGGCGCTTTTCAATGCGCGGCGACTGCGCACAGGCGTACGCCGCTCCCTTGAGCGGGTCGGACTCACGGAATGCCTTCCCCACGGATGAACGCCCGGGTCACCCGGGCGGAGAGATCAGTTGTCACACGTGCGATGGACACATTAGCGCGAGGGTCGCGCAGACCCCTGATCGGGTGCCGGTTAGTGTTCTGGCGTGGCTACGCACGGCCCGGCCTCCGACCAGTTCGGCGCCTACCTCGACGCGGCGTCCGGCGAACCCCTGCACCCCGCCGCCCGCGCGGCGCTGCTCGCCGCGCTCGACGGCGCGTGGGCGGACCCCGCGCGGCTGTACGGCGCGGCGCGCGCCGCGCGGCTCGCGCTGGACCGGGCGCGCGCGGACGTCGCCGGGGTGCTCGGGGCGCGCGCCGACGAGGTGGCGTTCACGACGTCCGGGACGCAGGCCGTCCACCTGGGGATGCTCGGCGCGCTGCGGGCGCGGCGGCGCGCGGGGCGGCACCTGGTCGTGAGCGCGGTGGAGCATTCGAGCGTCCTGCACACGGCCGAGCGGCACGAGGCGGACGGCGGCGAGGTGACCTCCGTGGGCGTGGACCGGCTCGGCCGCGTCGATCCGGCGGAGTTCGCGGCGGCGCTGCGCCCCGACACCGCGCTGGCGTGCCTGCAGTCGGCGAACCACGAGGTCGGGACGGTGCAGCCGGTCGCGGAGGTCGCGGCGGCGTGCCGGGCGGCGGGCGTTCCGCTGCTGGTGGACGCGGCCCAGTCGGTCGGGCGTGTCGATCCGCCCGACGGATGGTCGTATCTCACCGCGAGCGCCCATAAATGGGGCGGACCGGCGGGCGTCGGTGTCCTCGCGGTCCGCAAGGGGACGCGGTGGCGCTCCCCGCTGCCCGACGACGAGCGCGGGGCCCGCCGCGTGCCCGGCTTCGAGAACGTGCCGGGGGCCGTGGCCGCCGCCGCCGCGCTCACCGCCGTCGAGTCCGGCCGCGCCGCCGAATCGGCCCGGCTGTCCGCGCTGGTCGAGCGGATTCGGACGGAGGTGCCGCGTACGATCGAGGACGTGGAGGTCGTCGGCGATCCCGTCGCGCGACTGCCGCATCTGGTGACGTTCTCGTGCCTGTACGTGGCCGGGGAGGCGCTGCTGACCGAGTTGGACCGGCTGGGATTCGCGGTTTCGTCGGGAAGTTCCTGTACGGCCGATACGCTGCGTCCCAGTCACGTGCTGGAGGCGATGGGAGTGCTGACCCACGGCAACGTCCGGGTGTCGCTGCCGCGCGGCGCCGCGGCCGCCGACGTCGACCGGTTCCTGGCCGCGCTGCCCGGGACCGTCGCCCGGCTCCGCGCGGCGGCGGGGGTGGGCGGCGCGTGAACCCCTCCCCCGGCCGCGCCGCGCCCCGATCCGTACCGACGCCAGGGAGGCGGACGCTCCCATGAGGTTCAAAGGCCGCTCGCGGCGGGGCGCCGAGCGCGGCACGCCGCTCCCGGCGCCCGTGCCGGAGCCCGTACCGGAGGCGCCCGCCGGGCCCGCGCCCGCGCTGGTCATCGACGCGCTGGGCCGCAAGTGCCCGATCCCGATCATCATGCTGGCCGAGCGCATCCGGGAGGTCCCGGTCGGCGAGGTCATCGCCGTGCAGGCCGACGACGTCGCGGCCCGCACCGACGTGCCCGCCTGGTGCCGGATGAAGTCGCAGGACTTCGTCCGCGAGGAGACGCTGCCGCGCGGCTGGGCGTTCCACATCCGCCGCACCTACTGACGGCGGGTCCCCGGGCGCGGCGCGCCCGGGGACGGCGCGCGTCAGGCGGGCAGGTGCGCGGCGACCTCCGCGGCCGCGGCCGCGCCGTACGTCCCGGCCAGCCGCTCGGTGAAGCCGTCGCGGGTGAACGTGTACTCCTGCGGTCCGGCCGTCTCCAGCACGTACGCGGCGATGACGTTGCCGACCTGCGCGGCGCGCTCCAGCTCCAGGCCCCAGTGCAGCGCCGACAGGAACCCGGCGCGGAACGCGTCGCCGCCGCCCGTCGGGTCCACCACGTTCTCGACGGCGACGGCCGGGACGTGCAGGCCGTTCTCCCCGGACCGGTCGATCTGGACGCCCTTCGCGCCGAGCGTCGTCACGCGGACGCCGACGCGGGACAGGACGTCGGCGTCGGACCAGCCGGTCTTCTCCTCGCTCAGCGCCTTCTCGTACTCGTTGGTGAACAGGTACGCCGCGCCGTCCACCAGGCGGCGGACGTCCGCGCCGTCCATCCGCGCGAGCTGCTGCGACGGGTCCGCGGCGAACGCGATGCCGCGGTCCCGGCACTCGTCGCTGTGCCGGACCATCGCGTCGGGGTCGTTCGGGCTGACCAGGACGAGGTCCAGGCCGCCCGCGCGGTCCGCGATCGGGCCGATCTCGATGTCGCGGGCCTCGCTCATCGCGCCCGCGTAGAACGTCGCGATCTGGTTCTGGTCCTCGTCGGTCGTGCAGAGGAACCGGGCCGTGTGCTTCAGCTCGGAGACATGGACGGAGTCGGTGTCGACGCCGTGCCGCTCCAGCCAGGACCGGTAGTCGGCGAAGTCCGCGCCGACCGCGCCCACGAGGATCGGCCGCAGCCCCAGCACGCCCATGCTGAAGCAGATGTTGGCGGCGACGCCGCCGCGCCGCACCACCAGCTCGTCGGCCAGGAAGGACAGCGAGACCCGGTCGAGGCGGTCGGGCATGAGCTGGTCGGTGAACCGGCCCGGGAAGGTCATCAGGTGGTCGGTGGCGATGGAGCCGGTGACGGCGATGCGCACTGCGTCGCTCTCCTCGTCGGATGCGGTCGGGGACCGGACCAGCGTACCGACCGCCGCGCCGCCGCCCCCGCGCGCACGGAAAGGGGCGGCCCGGACCAGGTCCGGACCGCCCCTCGCGCGGCCGCCGCCGCGGGACGCGCTAGTTGAACGAGTCGCCGCAGGCGCAGGAGCCCGACGCGTTCGGGTTGTCGATCGTGAAGCCCTGCTTCTCGATCGAGTCGACGAAGTCGATCGTCGCGCCGGTCAGGTACGGGGCGCTCATCCGGTCCACCCGGACGTTCAGGCCGCCGAAGTCCTGCACCTGGTCGCCGTCCATCTCGCGCTCGTCGAAGAAGAGCTGGTAGATCAGCCCGGAGCAGCCCCCCGGCTGCACCGCGACGCGCAGCGCGAGGTCGTCGCGGCCCTCCTGCTCCAGCAGGCCCCGCGCCTTCTCGGCCGCGGCGTCGGTGAGGATGACGCCCTGCTGGGTGGTCTCCTGCGTCGTCTCGCCTGAAACCGTCATGTCTTCAGCTCCCGGGTCTTCGCTGCGCCGCGCGCGGCGGCGGTGTGTCAGTGGTCCTCAGGGACGCGTACCCACGCCTCTTCCGATGAACAACGTACCTTGCGGGAATCCCATTCCCCTCATTGTGGGGGGCGACCCCCCACGCCCCCCGCGGCGCGAAGCGCCGCATCCTCGCTCCGCTGCGGTGCGGCGCTTCGCGCTGCGGCCGCCCGGCCGCTCGCCTGGCGGCTCGCGGCCGTGCGCCCGCCGGGCAACCCCCCGTGGTCGCCGCCGCTGCCGGTCTTGGGGGGTGGGCGGTTTCTGGGGGGTTGTTCGGGCTGGGCTATAGTGTCAAAGCGACGATAAGTCTCGTCGCAGGAGGGAGCTTTCCCGTGACCACCCCCGTGCGGACCCCGGCCGGCCTTCCCGGGCTTCCGCTGCTGTTCCTCGGCGACGGCGCCGACCCGGCGAGCGAGCGCGGCGTCGACTGCCCCGGCGAACTGCCGCCCGCGTCCGACCCCGGTCTCGTGGAGCGCGCCCGCGCCGCCAAGGCCGCGCTCGGCGACCGCGTGTTCGTCCTCGGCCACCACTACCAGCGCGACGAGGTCATCCAGTTCGCGGACGTGACCGGCGACTCGTTCAAGCTCGCGCGGCTCGCGGCGGCGCGGCCCGAGGCGCCCTACGTCGTGTTCTGCGGCGTCCACTTCATGGCCGAGTCCGCCGACATCCTCACCGCCGACCACCAGCAGGTCGTCCTGCCCGACCTCGCCGCCGGGTGCTCGATGGCCGACATGGCGACGTTCGAGCAGGTCGAGGAGTGCTGGGAGGCGCTGGAGGACGCGGGGATCGCCGACGAGGTCGTCCCCGTCACGTACATGAACTCCTCGGCGGACATCAAGGCGTTCGTGGGCCGCCGCGGCGGCGTCGTCTGCACGTCGTCCAACGCCAAGCGCGCGCTGGACTGGGCGTACTCGCGCGGCTCGAAGGTGCTGTTCCTGCCCGACCAGCACCTCGGCCGCAACACCGCCGTGCTGGAGATGGGCTTCTCCCTCGACGACTGCGTCGTCTACAACCCGCACCGGCCGAACGGGGGCCTGCCGGACGCGGCGCTGCGCGACGCCCGGATGATCCTGTGGCGCGGGCACTGCTCGGTCCACGGCCGGTTCTCGCTGGAGTCCGTGCGGGACGTGCGGGAGCGCGTGCCGGGCGTGAACGTGCTCGTCCACCCCGAGTGCCGCCACGAGGTCGTGCGCGCCGCCGACCTGGTCGGCTCGACGGAGTTCATCATCAAGACCCTCGACGAGGCCCCGGCGGGCACGTCGTGGGCGGTCGGGACGGAGCTGAACCTCGTCCGGCGGCTCGCGAACGCGCACCCGGACAAGAACGTCATGTTCCTCGACAAGGCGGTCTGCTTCTGCTCGACCATGAACCGGATCGACCTGCCGCACCTGGTGCTGTCGCTGGAGGCGCTGGCGCGCGGCGAGGTCGAGAACCGCATCCAGGTCGGCCCGGACACCGCCGCGCACGCCCGCGCGGCGCTGGACCGGATGCTCGCGCTGCCGTAGGCGGGCGCCCCGGCCGGACGCCGCGTCCGGCCGGGGTCACATGACCCCGGCGTCGTCGGCGAACCGGGCGATCAGCGCGTCGTCGCCGTGCCAGTGGAGCCGCCGGTCGCCGGGGGCGCGGCGGCCCCACGCGAACAGGTACAGCTCGGCGGCGGGGCCGGCGACGACGGCGTCCGCGCCGGGCGGGCCTCCCCCGGCGTCCTCGCGCTCCCACGTGAAGCCGTCCGGGTGGAGGCGGAACCACCAGCGGACGTCCGCGTCCGTCGCGGCGAACGCCAGCGCGCCCGCGCCGCGCAGTTCGGCGACGCGCGGGCTGAACGCCCCGGCGGCGCGCAGGTTGGCGAGCAGTTCCCCGACGCCGTCCACGGCCGTCGCGGTGTCCACGGCCGGGTCGCGCCCGGCGGCGAGGTCCAGGTCGCAGCGGTGGACGGCGGTCTCGTGGACCATGCGGCGCGCCCACCACCCCGCCGTCCCCTCGTCGCCCCAGGTGAAGACGGGCGTCGCGGGCGGCGCGCCGCGCAGCGCGGCCGGCAGCGCCGCGCCGCCCTCGGCGTACCAGGACGGGAGTTCGGCGTCGTCGTCGGGGACGGTCACGCCCATCGCGCGCCGCCCGGCGCGCTCGACCGTCCGCGTCGCGACCAGTCCCGCCGCCCACCGGTGGACGCCGCCGAGATGGCGGACGAGATCCGCCGCGCTCCAGCCGGGGCAGGACGGCACGGCCGCGTCCGGCGACAGTTCCCGAGCCGCCGCGCCGAACGCCGCGACCTCCCGCTCGACGGCGTCGCAGTAGGCGTCATGGGTCCACCGGGGGTCGGTCACACGCGTCTCCGCTCAGAGGCCGGGGGCGCCCCAGACGGGGAACCAGCGGCCGAGGTCGTCCTCGAACGGCAGGTCCGCGCCGACCGCGCCGCGCACCTGCAGCTCCAGCGCGTTGTCCCGGCGGTCGCCGGGCAGCGGCGCGAACGGGTAGAACGTGCCGCGCTTGTAGAGGTAGACCAGGCCGAGCCGCCGCCCGTCCGGCCCGGTGAACCCGGCGAGCGAGCACAGCAGGTGCGGCCCGAACCCGGACGTCTCCAGCGTCGAGTTCACCGCGTGCAGGTCGGTGACCAGGTCGGGCAGCTCCGACGGCTCGTGCCGGGCGAGGATCCACGTGTAGCCGTAGGAGTCCTCGCTGATCTCCACGCGCGGGCCCTGGTCGGCGTCGAGGAGTTCCTGGACGTCCTTCTGGAGGCGGGCGAACGCGCCGCCCTCGGCCGCGCGGAAGCTCACCGAGCCGAGCCCGGTCGGGGTGAAGCCCGTCGCGGCCTCCAGCGTCACGGCCGCCGTGGACAGCCCGAACAGCCGGTCGAGGTCGGGCTTGACCGGCTTGGAGCGGCCGAGCAGCGAGTCCAGGAACCCCATGTCACTCCCCTCGGGCGAGCTGGTCGGAGATCTTCTGAAGCTGCTCCCGGCGCTTCTCCAGCGACGGGTGCGTGGACAGCAGCGACGAGAACGTGCTGCGCGCCGACAGCGCGGGCGCGAAGAAGAACGCGTTGAACGGCTCGGCGGAGCGCAGGTCCCGGCTGGGGATGCGCGACATCTCGCCGGACACCTTCGTCAGCGCGCTGGCCAGCGCGGACGGCCGCCCGGTCAGCAGCGCGGCGGCGCGGTCCGCCGACAGCTCGCGGTACCGCGACAGCGCGCGGGTCAGCAGGAAGCTGATCGCGTACGCGACGGCGCTGACCAGCACGACGACGAGCAGGATCAGCCCGGTGTTCTGGTCGTTGCTGCGCCGGTTGAACCCGCCCCACAGGCCCGCCTGGAGCCCGAACCGGGTCAGCAGGCCCGCGCAGATCCCGAGGAACGACGCGATCGTCATGACGGCGACGTCGCGGTGCGCGACGTGGGCCATCTCGTGCGCGAGGACGCCCTCCAGCTCCACCGGGTCCAGCCTGCGCAGCAGCCCGGTCGTGACGCACACGACCGCCTTGGACTGGTTGCGGCCCGTCGCGAACGCGTTCGGGACGTCGGTGTCGGCGATGGCGACCTTCGGCTTCGGCGCGTCCGACAGCGCGCACACGCGGTCGATGACGCCGTGCAGCTCGGGCGCCTCCTGCGGCGTCACCTCGCGGGCGTGCATCGCGAACAGCGTCAGCTTGTCGCTGAAGAAGTACTGCGCGAACAGGAACAGCATGGCGACGACGAGCGCGACCACGCCCCAGCGCGGAACGAGCACGAAGAAGGCGCCGACGAAGACGACGTACACCAGCCCCAGCAGGAACATCGTCAGCAGCATCCGGGACGTCAGTCCGCGGTCGGCGGCGTATCGGGTCCGTGCCATCGGTTCCACCTCTCACTTGCCTGCGGCTCGGCCGCCCGCGGTCGGCGGGCGCCGGGCCGGTCGCACCCCGGGCGGCCGGGCCGTCGCGTGGGGACGGCCCCCGCGGCCCGGCCGCGTCGGCGGCGTGGTCACGCCCGGTGCGACCTGATCGGTCCGATCCGGACTCAGTCCGGGATCAGCCCCTCGTCGCCCAGCATCTGCCGGACCTCGCCGATCGCCGCGTCCACCGGCGGCAGGATCAGCTCGGACGGCTCCAGGCTGTCGGGCGGCAGCGGCCGCCCGACCTTGCGGACGTTGTCCAGCAGCGCGTTCAGCGCCCCCCGGAACTCGTCCTCGTCGCCGGACTCGATCGCCGACTCCAACTGGTCGTCGAGGGCGTTCAGCGCCGCCAGGTCGCCGTCGGCGACGTCGAGCTGCCCCTCGCCCATGATGCGGACGATCACTGGGCACCCCCGGGCTGCTGCGGCCACTGCACCTGCTGCGGCGCGGCGGCCTGCTGGCCGGGGGCCTGCTCCTGGCCCGGGTTGAGCTGCTTGGGCGCGGGCGCCTGGCCCAGCTCGGCCTTCAACCGCTCCAGTTCGAGGTCGACGCCGGGGCCGGAGCCGACCCGGTCCAGCTCGGCCTGGATGTCGTCGCGGGGACCGGAGAAGTCCTCCAGGGCGCCGGAGGCCAGCAGCTCGTCGATCGCGCCCGCGCGCGCCTTCATGTTCTCGGTCTTCTCCTCGGCGCGCTGGATCGCGAGGCCGACGTCGCCCATCTCCTCGGAGATGCCGCTGAACGCCTCGTTGATCTTCGTCTGCGCCTCGGCGGCCGTGTAGGTCGCCTTGATGGTCTCCTTGCGGGTGCGGAAGGAGTCCACCTTGGCCTGCAGCCGCTGCGAGGCCAGCGTCAGCTTCTCCTCCTCGCCCTGGAGCTGCTGGTACTGCGCGCGCAGGTCGCCGAGCTGGGAGTCGAGGCCCGACCGGCGCGTCAGGGCCTCGCGGGCGAGGTCCTCCCGGCCGACCTGCAGCGCCTTCTTGCCCTGCTCGGTCAGCTTGTTCTGCTGCTGTTCGAGCTGGTTGATCTGGAGTTCCAGGCGCTTGCGGGAGGTCGCGACGTCGGCAACGCCCCGGCGGACCTTCTGCAGCATCTCCAGCTGGCGCTGGTAGGAGTAGTCCAGAGTCTCGCGCGGATCTTCCATGCGGTCCAGGGCCTTGTTGGCCTTGGACTTGAAGATCATCGACATTCGCTTCATCACGCTCATCGCGCCGGCGCCGGTCCCTTCGTGTGCTGTCCGCTTCAGTCGCAAACTGGGCTCAATGACCACTGCTGGGCTTGTATCACCCTACGCGTTAACGCGCGAGGCGGTCACGATGTTCGCAGCCGGTAGGCTGATCCCGTGTTCGGACGTCGTACCCAGGAAGCCCCTGAAGATCCTCCGCAGGTCGTAAAGCCGGGAGGCAAGGGGCGCCCCACGCCCAAGCGGTCCGAGGCGCAGAAGAAGCGCCTCCAGCCCATCACCGCGCCTCCTTCCGACCGGAAGGAGGCGTACAAGAGGCTGCGCGAGAAGCAGGCCGCCGAGCGCGCCCGGGCACGCGAGGGCATGGCGCGCGGGGAGGAGAAGTTCCTCCTCAAGCGCGACAAGGGACCGGTGCGGCGGCTCGCCCGCGACTACGTCGACTCGCGGCGCACCATCGGCTCGTACCTGATGTACGTGCTGTTCGCGATCATCGTGCTGAGCCTGCTGCCGATCCCGGCGGCCCGGCTGTTCGGCCTGCTCGCGCCGCCGGTGCTGCTCGTCGCGGTGTTCATCGAGGGGTTCGTCCTCAGCACGGGCGTCAAGCGGATCGCCGCGGCCAAGTACCCGGACGAGAGCACCAAGGGCATCGGCATGTACGCGGCCCTGCGCGCGATGCAGATCCGGCGGCTGCGGCAGCCCCCGCCGCAGGTCAAGCTCGGCGAGCGGCCCACCGCCTGACCGGGCCCGCCCCGCGCCCGGTCTAGGGTCTCCGATCATGGAGTTCCGACACCTGGGCCGAAGCGGCCTGAAGATCAGCGAGATCGCGTACGGCAACTGGCTCACCCACGGCTCGCAGGTCGAGGAGGACGCCGCCCGCGCGTGCGTGGCGGAGGCCCTCGACCAGGGCGTCACCACGTTCGACACCGCCGACACCTACGCCGGGACGCGCGCCGAGGAAGTGCTCGGCCGCGCCCTCACCGGCCAGCGCCGCGAGGGCCTGGAGATCTTCACCAAGGTGTACTGGCCGACCGGTCCCGGGCCCAACGACCGGGGCCTGTCCCGCAAGCACGTCTTCGAGTCGATCCAAGGTTCGCTGCGGCGGCTCGGCACCGACTACGTCGACCTCTACCAGGCGCACCGGTTCGACTACGCGACGCCGCTGGAGGAGACGCTGCGCGCGTTCGACGACCTCGTCCGGCAGGGCAAGGTGCTGTACGTCGGCGTCTCGGAATGGCGCGCCGAGGAGATCGAGCGGGCGCTGAAGATCGCCGACGAGATGGGCTTCGACCGGATCGTCTCCAGCCAGCCCCAGTACTCGATGCTGTGGCGGGTCATCGAGGACGAGGTCGTCCCGCTGTGCGAGCGGGAGGGCATCGGGCAGATCGTCTGGTCCCCCATCGCGCAGGGCGTCCTCACCGGCAAGTACCTGCCGGGGACGCCGCCGCCCGCCGGGTCGCGCGCCACCGACGAGAAGGGCGGCGCCGACTTCGTCCGCCGCCTGCTCGACGACGACGTGCTCACCCGCGTGCAGGAGCTCAAGCCCATCGCCGCCGACCTCGGGCTCAGCATGGCGCAGCTCGCCGTCGCGTGGACGCTGCAGAACCCGAACGTGTCCGCCGCGATCATCGGCGCGTCGCGGCCCGAGCAGGTGCGCGACAACGTGAAGGCCGCCGGGGTCAAGCTCGACGCCGACGTCCTCGCGCGCATCGACGACGTGCTCGGCCCGGTCGTCGTGCGCGACCCCGCCAAGACCGTCAGCCCGCGCCGCCGCCCCTGACGCGCGCCGCGTCCCCGGCCGGACGGGCGTCCGGCCGGGGACGCGGTCACGTCGGCTCGTCCAGGGCCAGCGCGGCGACCTTCGCGTCGTCGTCCAGCAGCACCGCGCGCGTCGCACCGTCCGCCCGCAGCGCGCGCCAGTTCTCGCCGAGCCACGATTCGGCGTCCGACCGGGTCGGGAACGTCTCCTCGACGGTCTCGTCCGCCCCGTCCGCCCGTTCCAGCTTCCAGCTCCAGGCCATCGCGCGCCGCCTCCGCTCGATCGGTCTCGTCGGTCGGAGCCGAGTTTATGGCTCTTTCGGGCGGCCGCCCCGTCCCGCGCCGGTCCCCCGGCCGACGAATCGCCCCTTACAGTCTGTTCTCGCTATGGACATCGACATTCTCGGAGACGCCGCGGCGGGCGGATGGCCTGCGGCGGGGTGCCGGTGCGCGTCGTGCGCCGCGCTGCGGCGGGACGGGCGGGGCGCGGCGGCGTTGCGCGTGCTCGTGGACGGGGTTCCGCTGGACGCGCTGCCCCGGCGCGACGTGGCCGGGGGGTTCGAGGCGACCGCGCCGGACGGGTCCGTCCTGCTCGTCGCGGCCAGGCCCGGGGACGCGCCCGAGCCCTCGGCGGGGGTCCGGTACTCCGCCGTCCTGCTCGATCTCGTCGGACGTCCTGAGCATCTGGGTCGGCTGCGGCGTGCGGGCGCGGTCGGTCCCGCCACCCGCGTCCACGCCGTCCACCTGGACCACCGGACGCGCTCCCGCGCCGAACTCGACCGCCTGCTGCGCCACTGGCTCGCGCCCGTCGACGGGCCGCACCGGACGCTGCTGCTCGGCGGCTCGCGCTCCGGCAAGTCGCGCGAGGCCGAGCTGCGGCTGGCCGCCGAACCCGCCGTGACCTATGTCGCGACCGGCCGCGACGGCGCGGGCGACGCGGAGTGGGCGGCGCGGATCGCCGCGCACCGCGAGCGCCGCCCCGCGTGGTGGACGACGGTCGAGACGAACGACGTCGCCGCCGTCCTGCGCGCGGCGCGCGGCGCGGTGCTCGTGGACGGCCTCGGCTCGTGGCTGACGGGCGCCATCGACGCGGCGGACGGCTGGTCGGACCCGGCCCGCGCCGCCGCGCCGCGCGTCGCGGACCTGGTCGCGGCCTGGCGGGAGACGGCGGCGCGGGTCGTGGCGGTCAGCGACGAGGTGGGCCTGTCGGTGGTGCCCGCGACGGCGTCCGGGCGGGCGTTCCGCGACCTGCTCGGGGAGCTGAACCGGCGGCTGGCGGCCGAGTCGGAGGACGCGGCGCTGGTCGTCGCGGGCCGCGTGCTGGACCTGCCGTGATCGCGGGCCTGCGGCTGGCGGTGACGCTGCTGACCGTCGTCC
Organism: Actinomadura atramentaria DSM 43919; assembly: GCF_000381885.1. GTDB lineage: Bacteria > Actinomycetota > Actinomycetes > Streptosporangiales > Streptosporangiaceae > Spirillospora > Spirillospora atramentaria. Next base: position 508,950 of record NZ_KB907210.1, read on the forward strand.
CGCTCCGCGCCGACCGCGTGGACCGCGCGACGGCCCGGACGGCGATGCTCGCCGCCCCCCTGGTCGGCCTGATCCCGGGAACGGCCGCGGCGGCGGCGTTGCTTCTGGCGGACCTGGCCGGACTGTCCCGCCTTTTGGGCGCATTCCTCGCGATCAGCGCAATGGCGGCCGTCACCCGAGCCCTCCACCTGGACGGCCTGGCGGACCTAGCGGACGGCCTCGGCAGCGCCAAACCCGCCGAAGAGGCCCTGGCCATCATGAAGAAGTCCGACATCGGCCCCTTCGGCGTAGTAACACTGATCTTGACACTCGGAATACAAGCAACGGCACTGGCCACAGCACCAACCCGGGAAACTGCGGCGACAGCAGCCTTGGTAGCGGCGATGGCAGGCCGCCTAGCCCTCCCGTGGGCTTGCAGAACGGGCGTCCCATCAGCACGGCCGAGCGGCCTAGGAGCCCTGGTAGCCGAAACAGTCCGACCGAGAGCCGCCTACGCGGTAACCGCAGCAGGGCTCACGGCCGCAGCTCTCATCGGCCTTGCAACAGGCCACCCGATCAAAACGGCCCTAGCAGTGGCAGCGGCAACAGTGGCGACCCTGGCCGTCCTGACTCACACCCGCAAACGCCTAGGCGGCATCACCGGTGACGTACTAGGCGCCCTAGTGGAAATAGCAACGACAACAGCACTGGTAGTACAAGCAGCGCACTAGAAAAACCCTCGTAGAAAAAACGAGAACACGAACCACCCACACCAGCAAAAGGGGGTCACCCGCGCGCGCACGGCCGCGAGCCGCCAGGCGAGCGGCCGGGCGCGCGCAGCGCGGAGGATGCACCGCAGCGGAGCGCTAGCGGAGTGAGGATGCATCCTCCGCGCCGCGGGGGGGTGTGGGGGGTCGTCCCCCCACAAGCAACACAGCGGAGCGCCAGCGGAGCGAGGATGCATGCTCCGCGCCGCGGGGGGTGTGGGGGGTCGCCCCCCCACCCACTAACATCTGCTACGTGACCAGCATCAGCCTTGCCAGTGAAGCTCCCGCAGACCTCGACGTCGACGCGATCGTCATCGGCGTCTCCTCCGACCCGTCGGGGGTGCGCCCGGGCGGGCACCCGCTGGCGGCCGCGCTCGACGAGGCGCTGGGCGGCCGGCTGGCGGCGGGCCTGTCGGCGCTGGGCGCGACGGGCGAGGCGGGTGAGCTGACCCGGCTGCCGACGCTCGGCGCGGTCCCGGCGAAGGTCGTCGTCGCGGCGGGCCTGGGCGGCACGCCGGACGCCGAGGCGCTGCGCCGGGCGGCGGGCGCGGCGGTGCGTTCGCTGGCGGGCACGGGCCGCGTGCTGGTGGCGCTCCCGGCCGGGACGCCGGCGGAGACCGAGGCGGTGGCGCTGGGCGCGCTGCTCGGCGCGTACGCGTTCACGACGTACCGGACGGGCGAGGCCAAGAGCCCGGTCGCGGAGGTCATCGTGGCGGGCGGCGCGGACCACGGCGCGGCGGTGGACCGCGCGCGGACGCTGGCCGGTTCGGTCGCGCTGGTCCGCGACCTGGTGAACACCCCGCCGTCCGACCTCGTCCCGGACGACTTCGCGCGGATCGCGCGGCAGGTCGCCGAGGACGGCGGCCTCGCGATCGAGGTCTTGGACGAGAAGGAGCTGGCCGAGGGCGGTTTCGGCGGCCTGACCGGCGTCGGCCAGGGTTCGGTGAACCCGCCGCGCCTGGTCCGCGTCGCCTACACGCACCCGGACGCGACGCGCACGCTGGCGCTGGTCGGCAAGGGCATCACGTTCGACTCGGGCGGCCTGTCGCTGAAGCCCGCCGACGCGATGGACTGGATGAAGTCCGACATGGGCGGCGCGGCGGCGGTGCTGGGCGCGCTGCGGTCGATCGCGGAGTTGAAGCCCGCCGTCAACGTCGTCGGCTACATGGCGATGGCCGAGAACATGCCGAGCGGCAGCGCGCAGCGCCCGTCCGACGTGCTGACGATCTACGGCGGCACGACCGTCGAGGTGCTGAACACCGACGCCGAGGGCCGCCTGGTCCTGGCCGACGCGCTGGTCCGCGCCGCCGAGGACGGCCCCGACCTGATCGTGGACGTCGCGACGCTGACGGGCGCGCAGCTCGTCGCGCTCGGCACCCGCACGACGGGCGTCATGGCCAACGAGGACGCCGTCCGCGAGGGCGTGGTGGACGCCGCGACGCGCGCGGGCGAGGCCGCGTGGGGCATGCCGCTGCCCGCCGAGCTGCGCAAGGGCCTGGACTCGCCCGTCGCGGACCTCGCCAACATCAGCGGCGAGCGCTGGGGCGGGATGCTGGTCGCGGGCGTGTTCCTGAAGGAGTTCGTGCCGGACGGCGTCCGCTGGGCGCATCTGGACATCGCCGGGCCGTCGTTCCACAAGGGCGAGCCCTACGGCTACACCCCGAAGGGCGGCACCGGCGCCGCGACGCGTACGTTGGTGCAGATCGCGGAGGACATGGCCGCCGGGAACCTGTGAGGCGTCCGGCGGAACGGTCCGGTGACACGGTTCCGGTGCCGCGCGACCTGACGAGCGCATAGGTTGAGCGCGGAAACCGGGAGAAGAGGGGACTTCGTGGCCGACGGCGCCTACGACATCGTCGTCCTGGGCGGTGGGAGCGGGGGCTACGCGTGCGCGCTGCGCGCCGCGGAGCTGGGCCGCACCGTCGCGCTGGTCGAGCGCGACGCGCTCGGCGGCACGTGCCTGAACCGCGGCTGCATCCCGACCAAGGCGCTGCTGCACGCGGCGGAGGTCGCGGACCAGACGCGCGAGGCCGCCGCCGTGGGCGTGCGCGCGGTGTTCGAGGGCGTCGACATCGACGCGGTCCACGCCTACAAGGACCGGGTCGTCGCCACGACGGTCAAGGGCCTGACCGGGCTGATCCGCTCGCGCGGCATCGAGATCGTGCCGGGCACGGGACGGCTGACCGGGCCGACGACCGTCGCGGTCTCCGGCCCGGACGGCGAGCGGACGCTGACCGGTCGGCATGTGGTGCTGGCCACCGGTTCCGAGCCGCGCGCGGTGCCGGGCGTCGAGGTCGACGGCGAGCGGATCATCACCAGCGACCACGCGCTGCGGCTCGGGAAGGTCCCCGCCTCGGTGATCGTGCTCGGCGGCGGCGTCATCGGCGTCGAGTTCGCCAGCGTCTGGCGGTCGTTCGGCGCGGACGTCACGATCGTCGAGGCCCTCCCCCACCTGCTGCCGCTGGAGGAGGAGTCGTCCTCCGCGCGGCTGGAGCGCGCGTTCCGCAGGCGCGGGATCGCGTTCCGCACGGGCGCGCGCCTGTCGGAGGTGCGGCCCACGCCCGGCGGCGTCTCGGCCGTCCTCGCGGACGGCTCCGCCATCGACGCGGAGCTGATGCTCGTCGCGGTCGGCCGCGCCCCGGTCACCGACGGACTGGGGCTGGACGCGGCGGGCGTCGCGACCGAACGCGGGTTCGTCGTCGTCGACGGGCACTGCCGCACGAGCGTCCCCACGATCTCGGCGGTCGGCGACCTGGTCGCCACGCCGCAGCTCGCGCACGTCGGATTCGCCGAGGGAATCCTCGTCGCCGAACGGCTCGGCGGGCTCGACCCGCGGCCGATCGACTACGACGGCGTTCCCCGCATCACCTACTCCGCGCCCGAGGTCGCCTCGGTGGGACTCACCACCAGGGCGGCCAGGGAGCGCGGCTACGAGGTCGACGAGGTGGCCTACGACCTCGCCGGCAACCCCCGGAGCAAGATCCTCGGGACGCAGGGCGAGGTCAAGGTCATCGCCGCCGTCGGCGGTCCCGTCCTCGGCGTCCACATGGTCGGCGCGCGTGTCGGCGAACTCATCGCGGAGGGACAGCTCATCTACAACTGGGAAGCCCTGCCCGGCGAGGTCGCCTCGCTGATCCATCCCCATCCGACCCAGTCCGAAGCGGTCGGCGAGGCACACCTGGCGCTCGCCGGCAAGCCATTGCACGTGCGCGGCTGAACGCCGGCACAGTATTTCGAAGGAGTCGCTGAGAGCCATGCCGGTCTCCGTCACCATGCCCCAGCTCGGCGAGAGCGTCACCGAGGGCACTGTCACCCGCTGGTTGAAGAAGGAGGGTGAGCGCGTCGAGACCGACGAGCCGCTTCTCGAAGTGTCGACCGACAAGGTCGACACCGAGATCCCCTCGCCCGCCTCGGGCATCCTGACCAGCATCACCGTCGCCGAGGACGAGACCGTCGAGGTCGGCGCGGAACTCGCGGTCATCGGCGACGAGGGCGACGCCCCGGCCGGCGGCGGCGCGCCCGCCGCCGAGCAGGCCGCGCCGCCCGCCCCGCCCGCGCCGGAGCCGACGCCCGAGCCCGAGCCGGCGCCCGCCGCGCAGCAGGCCCCGCCGCCGTCGGCGTGGCCGCCCGCGCAGCCCGCCGCGCCCGAGCCCGCCCCGGCCGCCGAGCGGCCCGCCCCCGCGCCCGCGCCCGCCCCCGCTCCGGCCCCGGCTCCGGCCGCGCCGCGGCAGGAGGCCCCGGCGCAGCCCGCGGGCGAGGGCCCGTACGTGACGCCGCTGGTGCGCAAGCTCGCGTCCGAGCACGGCGTCGACCTGAACGCCGTCGAGGGCACCGGCGTCGGCGGACGCATCCGCAAGCAGGACGTGCTGGAGGCCGCCCGCGCCAAGCAGGCCCAGCCCGCGCCGTCCGCGCCCGCCGCCGCCCCCGCCGCGCAGCCCGCGGCGCCCGCCCCGGCCCCGGCCGCCACGGCCGCGCCCGCCGAGCAGCTCGCGCTGCGCGGCAAGACCGAGAAGATGAGCCGCATCCGGCAGACGATCGCCCGCCGGATGGTCGAGTCGCTGCAGGTCTCGGCGCAGCTCACCACGGTCGTCGAGGTGGACGTCACCAGGATCGCCCGGCTGCGGGACCGCGCCAAGGCCGACTTCCTCGCCCGCGAGGGCGTGAAGCTGTCGTTCCTGCCGTTCTTCGCGCTGGCGGCGATCGAGGCGCTGAAGACGCACCCGAAGGTCAACGCCGTCATCAACAGCGAGACCAACGAGGTCACCTACCACGACGTCGAGAACCTCGGCATCGCGGTGGACGTGCCCGAGCGCGGCCTGATGGTCCCGGTGATCCACAACGCGGGCCAGCTCAACCTGGGCGGCCTCGCGCAGCGGATCGCGGACGTCGCCGAGCGGACCCGCACCAACAAGGTCAGCCCGGACGAGCTGGCGGGCGGGACGTTCACGCTCACCAACACCGGCAGCCGCGGCGCGCTGTTCGACACGCCGATCCTGAACCAGCCGCAGGTCGGCATGCTCGGCACCGGCTCGGTCGTCAAGCGCCCCGCCGTCATCGACGACCCGGCGCTCGGCGAGGTCATCGCCGTCCGGTCGATGGTCTACCTGGCGCTGACCTACGACCACCGCCTCATCGACGGCGCCGACGCGGCCCGCTTCCTCGGGACGATCAAGCACCGCCTGGAGGAGGGCAACTTCGAGGCCGACCTGGGCCTCTGACCTTCCGCGACACGAGCGGCCCCGCCACCCCCTCTCCGAGGGAGCGGCGGGGCCGCTTCATCGCAGCGCCCGCCCGCCCGCGCGCGCCAGCGAGCGGCCGGGTGCCCCTCTTTCAGGTCAGGCGCGGCGGTCGGAGAGCGCGTAGGCGGTGGCCGCGGAGACGGCGGCGGCGGTGAGGACGGCGGGCCACGCGCCGACCTTCTTGGCCAGCGGGTGCGAGCCGCCGAAACCCGCCAGGTAGACGGCCGTCAGCGCGGCCGCGCCCTTCGGGCCCGCGGTGCGCGACCACTCGCGGGCGCACCAGGCCCCGGCGACGGCCAGGACGGCGCCGCCCAGCTCGCGGCGGCGGGTGAAGCGGGCGGCGGCGTAGCCGCCGACGAGACCGGACGCGGCGACGGCCGCGGTGGGGATCTTGGGCATGGGAGAAGCGTATTGGTGCGCCGCCCGCGCGGGGACGGCCCCCCGCGCCTCGCGCCCGCCGCCGACGATCTGTTCCAAGATTCTCTAAAGGCGGACATGGCACGGAACAACGGGCCTAGGGTCTGTCTCAAAGCGCCTCAGCCACAGCGCGAGTGCGTTGACTGGCCGGTGAAGCGACGCCGGAGGCGAGCTTCACCGGCCAGATCGCGGAGCGATGCCGCGCTCGCACAGGCCCGGTCAGGCCCGAGCCGCCAGGCGAGGGCCGTGGGCCGGGACTCTGAAACACCGCCTAGCGTGACGACGTCCACGACCTCACCGCGACGATTGGAGTGCCTCCACATGAGCACCGACGGGCAACCGCACATCCTGGCGATCGGCGGGGGTTCGTTCCTCGCCGACGAGCGCGGCGGCCTGCGCCCGAGCCCGCTGCTGCGGTACGCGCTGGACCTCACCGGCCAGGACCGGCCGCGCGTCTGCTTCCTCGCCACCGCGCTCGGCGACGGCGACCGCTACCTGGCCCTCGGCTACGAGGCGTTCGGCCGCCTGGACGCCGAGGTGAGCCACCTGGCGCTGTTCCCGATGCCGAACGTCGAGGACGTCCGCGCGCACCTGCTGTCGCAGGACCTGATCTACGTGTTCGGCGGCAGCGTCGCGAACCTGCTGGCGCTGTGGCGGCTGCACGGCGTGGACGGCGCGCTGCGGGAGGCGTGGGAGCGCGGCGTGGTGCTGTCGGGGCAGAGCGCGGGCGCGCTGTGCTGGCACGTCGGCGGGAACACCGACTCGTTCGGCCCCGAGCTGGCCCCGCTGACGGACGGCCTGGGCTTTCTGCCGTACGCGTGCGGCGTCCACTACGACAGCGAGCCGCAGCGCCGCCCCCTGCTGCAGCGGCTCGTCGGGGACGGGACGCTGCCCGCCGCGTACGCCGCCGACGAGTCCGTCGCGCTGCACTACGTCGGCACCGAGTTCGTGCAGGCCGTCGCGTTCCGCGAGTCCGCGAGCGCGTACCGGGTGGAGGCGGACGGGAGCGGCGGCGCGAAGGAGACGCCGGTCGCGCCGCGGCTGCTCGGCGGCGAGGCATAGTGTGGGCCCGTGAGCGAACTGGACGTACGCGAGGCCGCCGGGCGATCCCCGGGCGCCTCCACCGGTGAACTGGTCGTCGTACACGCGGGCTTCGGGTCCGCGGCCGTCCCGTACGAGGACGCCTGGGACCTGCAGCGCCGCACTCACGCGCTGCGCGCCGACGACCGCATCCCCGACACCGCACTGTTGCTGGAGCACCGGCCCGTCTACACGGCGGGCAAGCGGACCGAGCCGCTGGACCGGCCGTTCGGCGACCCGGGCGCGCCCGTCGTCGACACCGACCGGGGCGGCAAGATCACCTGGCACGGGCCGGGGCAGCTCACCGGCTACCCGATCGTGCGGCTGCCCGACCCGGTGGACGTCGTCGCGTACGTGCGGCTGCTGGAGCGCATGATGATGGACGTCTGCGCCGAGTTCGGCCTCGCGACCACGACCGTCGAGGGGCGCAGCGGGCTGTGGGTGCCCGGCACGCCGGACCGCAAGATCGGGTCGATCGGCATCCGGGTGTCGCGCGGGGTGACGATGCACGGCTTCCAGCTCAACTGCGACAACGACATGAGCTGGTTCGACCGGATCGTCCCGTGCGGCATCCGGGACGCGGGCTCCACCAACCTGTCGCAGGAGACCGGCCGCCCGGTCCCCGTCGCCGAGGTGCTGCCGATCGTCGAGCGGCGGCTGGCCGAGGCGCTCGGCGCGCCCGGGATTCTGCACCGCACGGTCGCGCAGCTCGCGGGCTAGCGCTCCGCCATCACCTTGTAGACGGCCTGCCCCTCCGCCGCCGCCCGCGCGAAGAAGTCCGCGAGGGCCGCGTGCGCGGGCCGCAGCACCCGGTCCAGGACCCCGTCGTCGAACGCGTCGGCGTCCTGGACCTCCGCCGCCTTCATCGCCGTCAGGTCGAAGCGGCCCGCGACGCGCTCGAACGGCGCCGCCGCCAGGTATCCGGCGATCGGGCCCACGCGGCCGGGGTCCAGGTAGATGACGTCCAGGCCGAGCTCGTCCGCGCCGTCCTCGGTGAGCAGCCGCCCGCCGCACACGACGTCGCCCTCGGGCTGCGGGCCGTCCCACGGATCACCGGTCAGCAGGTAGTGCAGCGCCTGCCACGCGCCGCCGAGGTCCAGCGCGCAGCCCGCCGGCGCGGCCGCGCGCCGCCGGGCGGGGCCGAACAGCAGCCGGGCGACCGCCCCGGGGTCGGACTCACCGTCCAGCACGGGCGGCACCCTGAGATACGACATGGCCAGGCCCACGGTGGTCCTCCTGCGATGAAACGGGGGGTCGGCGTGACGACAGGGAGTCACCCTAGAGAGATCCGCGCTGCGCAGCGGGAGGAACACGCCAATCGAGTCCTGTTCGGTACATGACGGCCGCGGTAACGGCACCGGCGGCGCGGACGTAGGCTGGAGCGGTGACGACGGTGACACCTGGGGAGCGCAAACTCCTCCGCATTGAGGCACGCAACAGCCAGACCCCCATCGAGCGCAAGCCCGAATGGATCAAGACCAGGTTGAAGACCGGCCCGCAGTACCGCGAGCTGACGCGCCTGGTGAAGTCCGAGGGTCTGCACACCGTCTGCCAGGAAGCCGGCTGCCCCAACATCTACGAGTGCTGGGAGGACCGGGAGGCCACGTTCCTCATCGGCGGCGACCAGTGCACCCGGCGGTGCGACTTCTGCCAGATCGACACCGGCCGCCCCGCCGAACTCGACCGGGACGAGCCGCGCCGCGTCGCCGAGTCCGTCGCGTCGATGGGCCTGAAGTACGCCACCGTGACCGGCGTCGCCCGCGACGACCTGGCGGACGGCGGCGCGTGGCTGTACGCCGAGACCGTCCGGCAGATCCACGCGGCCGTCCCCGGCTGCGGCGTCGAACTGCTCATCCCGGACTTCAACGCCGACCCCGGGCAGCTCGCGGAGGTGTTCGGCGCGCGGCCCGAGGTGCTCGCGCACAACGTCGAGACCGTCCCGCGGATCTTCAGGCGCATCCGGCCGGGGTTCCGCTACGAGCGCTCGCTGGACGTCATCCGGCAGGCGCGCGCCGCGGGCCTGGTCACCAAGTCCAACCTCATCCTCGGCATGGGCGAGACCCGCGAGGAGGTGTCGGCGGCGCTGCGCGACCTGCACGCCGCCGGTTGCGAACTGATCACGATCACGCAGTACCTGCGGCCCACCCCGCGGCACCACCCGGTGGAGCGCTGGGTGAAGCCGGACGAGTTCGTGGAGCTGTCCGCCGAGGCCGAGAGCATCGGTTTCGCGGGCGTGATGTCCGGTCCGCTGGTGCGGTCCAGCTACCGCGCCGGGCGGCTGTACCGGCAGGCCATCGAGGCCCGCGACGCCTGACCGGGCGGCCGGGCCGCCGCCCGCCGCGACTATCCTTGGACGCATGTCGAAAACGCCCGCCGACGGGGTTCAGGACAACCCGGGCCGCCTGAAGCAGATCCGCATGGTCGCCCAGGTGCTCCGGCAGACGGACCCGAAGGCCCTCCCGATCGTCGCCGCCTCCTCGATCGGCACGCTGGTCGTCGTCGTCCTCATCGGGGTGCTGATCGGCCAGCCGTGGTTCTTCATCCCGCTGGGGATCCTCGCGGCCGTCGCGGTGGGCATGATCGTTTTCGGCCAGCTCGCGCAGCGCGCCCAGTACAAGATGATCGCCGGGCAGCCCGGCGCGGCCGCCGCCATCCTCAAGAACATGCGCGGCGCGTGGACCGTCACCGAGGCCGTCGCGGGCAACCGCAACCTCGACATGGTCCACCGCGCCGTCGGGCGGCCGGGCGTCATCCTGGTCTCCGAGGGCCCGCGCAGCCGGGTCGGCGCGCTGCTCGGCGCGGAGAAGAAGCGCATCTCCCGCGCCGCGCAGCAGGTGCCCATCTACGACATCCAGGTCGGCACCGACGAGGGCCAGATCCCGGTGGACAAGCTCCAGCGGCACATCATGAAGCTCCCCCGCAACCTGACCAAGCCGCAGGTGTCGGAGCTGAACGGGCGGCTGCAGGCGCTCCCCCGCTCGATGCAGATGCCCAAGGGCCCCATCCCCAAGGGCGCCCGCATGCCCAAGGGCCCGAAGTTGAAGTGACCCCCCGGCGCGGGCGACGAATCCCCCGGAGCCGTTCGCGCCCGGCCGCTCGCTAGCGCTCGCGGCCGTGCGCGCGCGGGGCAACCCCCAGGGTTTCGTTCCCGCTCAGATCCGGATGACGGCCGTGTTGGCGGCGCGGTCGTGGAGGCCGCGGTGGTCGCGGTCCCAGATGAGGGCCGGGACGAACAGGACCAGCAGGAACGCGCGGGCGAGGCCCCAGCCGAGGCCGAGGGGGCGGCCGTCGAGGCGGATCACGCGGACGCCGCACAGGCGCTTGCCGATCGTCAGGCCCGCCAGGCCCGTCAGCAGCCACGCCTGGACGCCGAAGACGCCGAGCGCGACGAGGCTGCGCTGGGACGGGTCGAGGTCCAGCGCGCGGGTGAGGACGCTGGCGATGAGGAGCGACAGCGCCCAGTCGATGAACAGCGCGCCGAGGCGGCGGCCGTAGGACGCGGCGGAACCGCTGCCGGTCGCGGGGAGGCCGAGCCGCTCGCCGGGGGCGCCGAGGTCGACGCCGGCCGATCGCGCGCCGCCCAGCCAGGTCTGCGTCCACCGGGGCCCCGCGCCGCCCCGTCCGTCGCTGCTCATGCGAATACGCTATCTGTTCCTGGGTAAGGATCATCCTTGCGTCGTGCGGTCTGGGCGTCCGTTCCCCCTTTTTCGTGCCGTTCCTGCGGTGGGACGGCCCCGGGATGCGCCTTCGCGTGACATGTAACACGGGCGAAACACACGGGACACGAGCGGGAAACCTGACCGGTCCTAGCCTGGAGTCCCGGCCATGAGCGCCCCTAGGGAGGCTGAATGTTCAGCAGTGCCGACGAGGTCCTGAGCTTCATCAGGGATCATGACGTGCAGTTCATCGACTGCAGGTTCGTGGACCTGCCGGGGAAGATGCAGCACGTCACGTTCCCGGCGGAGCGGTTCGACACGGACTTCTTCACCAACGGGCTGATGTTCGACGGCTCGTCCGTGCGCGGGTTCCAGGAGATCCACGAGTCGGACATGCTGCTCCTGCCGGACCCGGCGACCGCCGTCATCGACCCGTTCCGCAGGCACAAGACGCTGAATCTGAACTTCTTCGTCCACGACCCCCTCACCGGGGAGCCGTACAGCCGCGACCCGCGCAACGTCGCCCGCAAGGCGCAGGACTACGTGCGCGGCACGGGCATCGCCGACACGGTGTTCGTCGGGCCCGAGGCGGAGTTCTACATCTTCGACGACGTCCGGTTCGAGACGAAGCAGAACGCGGGCTACTACTTCCTCGACTCGGTCGAGGGCGCGTGGAACACCGGACGCGAGGAGGAGGGCGGCAACCTCGGCGCCAAGCCGCCCTACAAGGGCGGGTACTTCCCCGTCCCGCCGATGGACCACTACGCCGACCTGCGGACGGAGATGGCGGCGCAGCTCATGGGCGTCGGCATCAAGGTCGAGCTGCACCACCACGAGGTGGGCACGGCGGGCCAGGCGGAGATCGGCGTCAAGTTCGACACGCTGCTCAAGAGCGCCGACCAGCTCATGCTCTACAAGTACGTCGTGAAGAGCGTGGCGCGCGCGGCGGGCAAGACGGTCACGTTCATGCCGAAGCCGATCTTCGGCGACAACGGCTCGGGCATGCACGTCCACCAGTCGCTCTGGAAGGACGGGTCGCCGCTGTTCTACGACGAGGTCGGCTACGCGGGCCTGTCGGACACGGCGCGCTACTACATCGGCGGGCTGCTGAAGCACGCGCCGTCGCTGCTGGCGTTCACGAACCCGACGCTGAACTCCTACCACCGGCTCGTCCCGGGCTTCGAGGCGCCGGTGAACCTGGTGTACTCGCAGCGGAACCGGTCGGCGTGCATCCGCGTGCCCATCACGGGGTCGAACCCGAAGGCGAAGCGGATCGAGTTCCGCGTCCCGGACCCGTCCTGCAACCCGTACCTGGCGTTCTCGGCGATGCTGATGGCCGGGCTGGACGGCATCAAGAACAAGATCGAGCCCGCCGAGCCGGTCGACAAGGACCTCTACGAGCTGCCCCCGGAGGAGGCCCGCGCGATCCCGCAGGTCCCCGGCTCGCTGGACGCGGTCCTGAACGCGCTGGAGGCCGACCACGACTACCTCCTGGAGGGCGGCGTCTTCACGCCGGACCTCATCGAGACGTGGATCTCCATGAAGCGCGAGTTCGAGATCGACCCGGTCCGCCTCCGCCCCCACCCCCACGAGTTCGAGATGTACTACGACGTCTGATCCGCACACCCGAAGCGCGGGCACCGGTCCTCCGGTGCCCGCGCTTCGTCGTTCGCGAGGTGGCCGCGCGCGGGCGGGGAGGTGGACCGTTGCTGAACCGTTGTCGAGGTTTGGGGAAGATCAGGGCAGATTGGGGTGTTGCCGCCTAGGAGATGTCGATCAAGGGAGGGCGCATGGCCAGCGTTCGGGTCCGGCGGACCGAGGACGGTTTCGAGGCGGTCAACGACCGCGGCGCGCGCGTGGCCGTGGGCGGTCCCGAGGACGACGGGGTGTTCAGCCCGGTGGAGCTGCTGCTGGCGGCGCTCGGCGGGTGCGAGCTGGTGACGGTGGAGCCGTTGACCGCGCAGCGCGGGCACCGGCTGGTGCGGCTGGAGGCGGTCGCGGCCGCCGAGAAGGTCGAGACGAGCCGGCTGGGGAAGATCACGCTGACGTACGACGTCGAGCTGCCCGCGGACGACGAGAAGGCCGCGGAGGTGTTCGAGGCCGTCGCGCACCGCGTCCACGAGCGGTACTGCACGGTCGGCAACGCGCTGCGCGAGCCGATGACCGTCGAGCAGGTGCTTCCCTGACCCCCGGCGGCGTCCGGCGGCCATGACCGGGGAAAGATCGGGTATGGCTGCCGTACCACTCGAATCACCCCGAACAGTGGCGAAGGGAGCACGATGCGCGATCCGCCGAGGCGGCGCCCGCGAGTCCCCCGCACCCCGCCTCCACCGAAGGTCCGTATGCCGCATCGAGGACCTACTACTCAAGGCTGAGATGAAGACCGTTCGTCGCGGTGATCTCAAGCCGGTGATCACACGGCAAAGATAGGTAGCATGGCCCAAACCGCCCCTGCGCCCCCCAGAGGCCAGCCCGCTCCCGAACGCTCGACCCGTCCGGCGGCCGGCATTGGCCTCGGCGCTCCCCCCGTGTGGCGGGAGCTCCTGCTCATCGCGCTCTTCTACACCGGGTACTCGCTGACGCGGCTCGTGCTCGTCGAGGACGGCACCGGTCCCGCGTTCCGCCACGCCCACGAGATCCTGTCCGCCGAGCGGTTCCTCGGCATCGACGTCGAGCTCTGGATGAACCAGGCGCTGCTCCACGTGCCCTGGCTCGCACGCGCCGCCAACGTCTTCTACGCCACCGCGCACTTCGTGGTCACCATCTCGGTCATGGCGTGGGTGTGGCGGCGGCATCCGCAGGACTACCGGTGGCTGCGGACGTCGTTCGTCCTCGCGACGGGCGTCGCGCTGTTCGGCTTCTGGCTCTACCCGCTCGCGCCGCCGCGCTTCCTGCACACCGAGGGCTTCGTCGACCCGGTGACGGCGCTGCACTCCCTCGGCCTGTACTCCGGCGACGCGTCCGGCTCGTTCTCCAACCAGTACGCCGCGATGCCCTCGATGCACGCCGGCTGGTCGATCTGGTGCGGGTTCGTGATCATCAAGCTGGCGGCGCGGCGCTGGGTGAAGCTGCTCGCGGTGCTGTACCCCGCGACGACGCTGTTCGTCATCCTGTCCACCGCGAACCACTACGTGCTGGACGCGGTCGCGGGCATCGTGCTGATCGCGGGCTCGCTGAGCGCCGCCTGGCTCGCCTACCATCGCTGCCCGGCGCCCCTGCGCGGGCTGCCGGGAAGAGCGGTGGGACGGGTGGCGGCGCGGGTGCGCCGCGGCGCGACGGCGCGCGGCGGACCGGCGGGCGACTCATCGACGGCGGAAGTCTGACAACCTTGTCGGCATGACGAAGACGGCCGGTGCGCCCGAGGAGAGGCGACGCGATCCCTCCGCGGGGCCCGGCCGGGGGCCGGGCCGGCTCCGGCTCTGGCCCGAACTGCTGCTGGTGTCGGTGTGCTACGCGGCGTACTCGACCGTGCGCAACCTCGTCCCGACCGACCACGCTGGAGCGGTCCACCGGGCGTACGAGCTGTTAGCCGTCGAGTACCGCATGCACGTGGACGTCGAGGCCGCGCTGAACCACCTGTTCGTCGCCCACACGCCGCTCGCGGTGGCCGCGAACTACTTCTACGGCACGCTGCACTTCGTCGTGACGATCGGCGTGCTCGTGTGGCTGTACGCCCGCCGGCCCCACCGGTACACCGCGCTGCGCACGCTGCTGTTCGCCACGACCGTCCTCGGCCTGGTCGGCTTCTGGCTGTTCCCGCTCGCGCCGCCGCGGATGCTGCCCGGCTTCGTGGACACCGTCCCCTACTTCGGGACGTGGGGGATCTACGACTCCGGCCCGACCGCGAGCGTCACCAACCAGTACGCCGCGATGCCGTCGCTGCACACCGCCTGGTCGCTGTGGTGCGCGATCTGCGTCGCGGTCGCCGCGCGCCGGGTGTGGCTGCGCGCGCTGGCGTTCCTGTACCCCGCCGCGACCGTCCTGGTGATCATGGGGACGGCGAACCACTTCGTGCTCGACGCGGTCGGCGGCGCGGCGACGCTGGCGACGGCGGCGGCGCTGGTGCTCGGCGTCGCGCGGACCGTCCCGGCGGCGGCCCGCGCGCCTGGTCACTCCGCCCCGTAGAAGACGCGCTCGACCACCGACCGGGCGTGCCGGGCGCGCCGCCGGTAGTCCTCCAGCAGCTCGCCGGTCGCGTCGTAGCCGAGCATCTGGGTGATGGACGTCCGCTCGTGGTGGTGGTCGGTGGGCAGCAGGTCCGACGCGCGGCCGCGCACGAGCATGATGGCGTTGCGCAGCCGGGTGGCGAGCTTCCACGCGTCGCCGAGGACCTCGGCGTCGGCCGCGTCGAGCAGGTGGGCCTCGACGGCGGCGTCGAGGGCGGCGAGCGTCCGCGTCGTGCGCAGCGCGGGCGTCTCCCAGGCGTGCTGGAGCTGGAGGAGCTGCGCGACCCACTCGACGTCCGCCAGGCCGCCCGGCCCGAGCTTCATGTGCAGGCGGCGCTCGACGCCGCGCGGCAGCCGCTCGGACTCCATGCGCGCCTTGATCCGGCGGATCTCGCGCAGCGCGGCGTCGTCGATGCCGTCCTCGGGCCAGCGCATCGGGTCGATGAGGGCGCGGAACCGCTCGGTCAGCTCCGGGTCGCCGATGAGCGGGTCGGCGCGCAGCAGCGCCTGGCTCTCCCACGGCTCCGACCAGCGCGCGTAGTACGCGGCGTAGGAGGCGAGGGTGCGGACGAGCGGACCCTGGCGGCCCTCGGGGCGCAGGTTCGGGTCGATCTCCAGCGGCGGGTCGGCGGCGGGCAGCGCGAGCAGCCGCCGCGTCTCCTCCGCGACGGCGTGCGCGGCGCGGCCCGCGTCGCCGTCGTCGGCGCCGGGCAGCGGGTCGTGGACGAACATGACGTCGGCGTCGCTGCCGTAGCCGAGTTCGTGGCCGCCGTACCGGCCCATCGCGATGACGGCGAACCGGGTCGGCAGCGGCGACCGCCGCTCCATCTCGATCTTGCCGATCGCCGCCTGCAGCGCCGCCTCGATCGTGACGGTCGTGATGTCGGTGAGCGCCTCCCCGACCGTCGCGACGTCGGCGAGGCCGAGCACGTCCGCGACCGAGACGCGCAGCAGCTCGCGCCGCCGCACCGCGCGGACCGCCGCGACCGCGTCCTCGGCGGGCGGCGCGCCGCCCGACCCGGCGCGCCGCCGGACGGCCGACAGCGCCTCGGTGCGCAGCGCCGCGACCGGGCGCGGCGTCAGCTCGGCCTTGCTGCCGAGGATCGTGACGGCCTCGGGGTTGCGCAGCAGCAGGTCGGTGGCGTACCGGCTGGTCCCGAGGATGCAGGCCATGCGCTCGGCGACGGTGACCTCGTCGCGCAGCAGCCGCAGGTACCAGGGGGTCGCGCCCAGCTCGTCGCTGACGCGGCGGAACCCGAGCAGGCCCGCGTCGGGGTCGGGGGCGTCGGCGAACCAGCCGAGCATGACCGGCAGCAGCGTCCGCTGGATCGACGCGCGCCGCGACACCCCCGACGTCAGCGCCTCGATGTGCCGCAGCGCGCCCGCCGGGTCGGCGTAGCCGAGCGCGACGAGCCGGGCGCGGGCGGCGTCGGCGGTCAGCCGCGCCTCCTCCCCCGGCAGCTTGGCGACGGCGCGCAGCAGCGGCCGGTAGAACACCTTCTCGTGGATGCGGCGGACCTCGCGGGCGTGCCGCCGCCACAGCGCGGTGAACTCCCCGACGGGGTCGGCGCGCAGGCCGAGCGCGCGGCCGAGCCGCCGCAGGTCGGCCGGGTCCTCGGGGACGAGGTGGGTGCGGCGCAGCCGGTGGAGCTGCACCAGGTGCTCGACGCGGCGCAGGAACCGGTACGCCGAGGCGAGCGCGGCGGCGTCGTCGCGGCCGACGTAGCCGCCCGCCGACAGCGCGTCCAGCGCGTCGAGCGTGGTGGGGCTGCGCAGCGACTCGTCGGCGCGGCCGTGGACGAGCTGGAGGAGCTGCACGGCGAACTCGATGTCGCGCAGCCCGCCGGGCCCGAGCTTGAGCTGCCGGTCGGCCTCGGCGGAGCGGCGGTTCAGGTCGGCCTCGACGCGGCGGCGCATCTGCTGGACGTCCTCGACGAACTTCTCGCCCTCGGCGGCCTGCCAGACCAGCGGGGCCGTCGTCGCCAGGTACCGCTGCCCGAGGCCGGGGTCGCCCGCGAGCGGACGGGCCTTGAGCAGCGCCTGGAACTCCCAGGTCTTCGCCCACCGCTCGTAGTAGGCGCGGTGGCTGGCGAGGGACCGGACGAGCGGCCCGGCCTTGCCCTCGGGGCGCAGCGCGGCGTCCACGTCCCACAGCGCGCCCTCGGCGGTGCTGGCCGAGCAGGCGCGCATCATCGCGGACGCCAGGCGGGTCGCGGCGCGCAGCGCGGCGTCCTCGTCGGCGCCGTCGCGGGCCTCGGCCACGAAGACGACGTCGACGTCGCTGACGTAGTTCAGCTCCCGGCCGCCCGCCTTGCCCATGCCGATGACGGCGAGGCGGCACGCGGCGTGCTCGGGGATCTCGGCGCGGCCGAGGGCGAGCCCGGCCTCCAGCGCGGCGGCGGCGAGGTCGGCGAGGTCGGCGGCGACGTCGGACACGTCGGCGGCCCCGGTGAGGTCGAGTCCGGCCAGGGCGAGCAGGTGCCTGCGGTACTCGGCGCGCAGCGCGACGAGCGCGTCGTCGGCCGCCGCGACGGGCTCGGGGTCGGCCGGGTCCGCGCCGACGGCGCGCAGCAGCGCGGCCCGCAGCGCGGCGGCGCGCAGCTCGCGGGACGGCTCGACGTCCTCCCCGTCCGGCAGCGCCGCGCCGGGGCCGGGCGGGGCGGGCAGCGCCCCGTCGCGCAGCACCTCCCAGTGCCCGGGGTGGCGGGCGAGGTGGTCGGCGAGGGCGTCGCTGACGCCGAGGACGGCGACCAGCCGCTCGCGGGTGCCCGGCTCGGTCGCCAGGGCGGCGCGCAGCCGGGTGCCGAGGCCGCGCTCGTCGGCGGCGGCGAACAGCCGCAGCAGCCCGCCGAGCGCGAGGTCGGGGTCGGCGGCGGCGCCGAGCGCGTCCAGCAGCTCGCCGCCGGGGACGGTGCCGGGGCCCCGGTCGGCGTCGGTCAGCAGCCGCTCGGCGCGGGCCGCGTCGGTGAACCCGAGCCGCGCGAGGCGGCCGGTCAGGGAGGGGCGGCGTTCAGAGGTCCACGGCTCGCTCACGGCCTCCACGGTAGTCCCGCCGGGGCCGCGCGGGGCGGGCGGACGCGAACACGAGACGGTCTCGATCCGCGCCGCGCGCCCTACAGGATCGTGATGAGGCGCCTGCGCTCGAACTCGCTCACCTGGCGGCGGTACTCCTCCCACTCCTGGCGCTTGTTGCGCAGGAAGAAGTCGAAGACGTGCTCGCCGAGGACGTCGGCCATCAGCTCGCTGTGCTCCATCGCGTGGATGGCCTCGTCGAGGTCCTGCGGGAGCGGTTCGATGCCGAGGGCGCGGCGTTCGGCGGGGGTGAGCGCCCAGACGTCGTCCTCGGCGCCGGGCGGCAGCTCGTAGCCCTCCTCGATGCCCTTGAGGCCCGCGCCGAGCATCGCGGCGAACGCGAGGTAGGGGTTGGCGGCGGTGTCGAGGGAGCGGAACTCGACCCGCGTCGCGTGGCCCTTGTGGGGCTTGTACATCGGGACGCGGATGAGCGCGGACCGGTTGTTGTGCCCCCAGCAGATGTAGGACGGGGCCTCGCCGCCCGCGCCCGCCGTGGACCCGACGCCGCCCCACAGCCGCTTGTAGGAGTTCACCCACTGGTTGCAGACGGCGGTGATCTCGGCGGAGTGCCGCAGCAGGCCCGCGATGAACGCGCGGCCGACCTTGGAGAGCTGGAACTCGGCGCCGGGCTCGTAGAAGGCGTTGCGGTCGCCCTCGAACAGCGACATGTGGGTGTGCATGCCCGAGCCGGGGTGCTCGGTGAACGGCTTGGGCATGAAGGACGCGAAGACGCCCTGCTCCAGCGCGACCTCCTTCATGACGAGCCGGAACGTCATGATGTTGTCGGCGGTGGTGAGCGCGTCGGCGTACCGCAGGTCGATCTCCTGCTGGCCGGGCGCGCCCTCGTGGTGGCTGAACTCCACCGAGATGCCCATCGCCTCCAGCATGGTGATCGCGTTGCGCCGGAAGTCGTGCGCGGAGCTGTGCGGCGTGTGGTCGAAGTAGCCGCCGGAGTCGACCGGGACGGGCTCGCGGCCGTCCTCGGACCGGTCGGCGAACAGGAAGAACTCGATCTCGGGGTGGGTGTAGAAGGTGAACCCGAGGTCGGCGGCGCGGGCGAGAGTGCGCTTGAGGACGAACCGGGGGTCGGCGAAGCTCGGCGTGCCGTCCGGCATGAGGATGTCGCAGAACATGCGGGCGACGCCGGGACTCTCGCTGCGCCACGGCAGGACCTGGAAGGTCGACGGGTCCGGCTTGGCGATCATGTCGGCCTCGTACACGCGCGCGAAGCCCTCGATGGCCGAGCCGTCGAACCCGATGCCCTCGCCGAAGGCGCCCTCCAGTTCGGCGGGCGCGACCGCGACGGACTTCAGGAACCCGAGCACGTCGGTGAACCACAGCCGGATGAAGCGGATGTCGCGCTCCTCCAGCGTGCGGAGCACGAACTCCTGCTGACGGTCCAAAGCCTTCTCCCTCGGTGGTGCGGTCGCCCGGCGCGGACCCGCGCCGGTCGGCCCCTTCCCCGCGGCGGCGGGGGGCTAACGGGCCGGGACCGGGCGGCGCCGCCGCCGGTACGCCTCGACCTGCAGTATGCCCCGCCGCTGTTACCGCGACGTTACGTCCGGTCCGCCGCCGGGGAGCCCGGCGGTGACGCGGTGGCGGACCCCAGGGGATCTACCAGGACGAACTTTGCCATATGACGCGGGCCGCCGACAGCGGCGGCCCGCGCGCTACTCCTTGCCCCGCTTGGGCGGCGCGGCGGCGGCCGGGTCCAGGACGCGCGCCAGGAACTCCCGCGTGCGCGGCTTCTCCGGTTCGGCGATCACCCGCGCGGCCGGGCCGTCCTCCACGACGACGCCGCCGTCCAGGAACACCACCCGGTCCGCGACCTCGCGCGCGAAGCTCATCTCGTGGGTGACGACGAGCATCGTCATGCCGTCCTCGGCCAGGCCGCGCATCACGCCGAGGACGTCCCCGACCAGCTCGGGGTCCAGCGCGGACGTCGGCTCGTCGAACAGCATCACCGACGGCCCCATCGCCAGCGCCCGCGCGATGGCGACGCGCTGCTGCTGCCCGCCCGACAGCCGCGTCGGGAACGCGTCGGCGCGGTCGGCGAGGCCGACCCGGTCGAGGTTCTCCCGGGCGATCCGCTCGGCCTCGGCGCGCGGCCGCCGCAGCACCTTGACCTGCGCGACCATGACGTTCTCCAGCGCCGTCAGGTGCGGGAACAGGTTGAACTGCTGGAACACCATGCCGATGCGGCGGCGCAGCGCGTCCAGGTCGGCGTCGGGGTCGGTGATCTCGTCGCCGTCCACCCGGATCGTGCCGCCGGTCGGGACCTCCAGCAGGTTCACGCACCGCAGCAGCGTGGACTTGCCCGACCCGGACGGGCCGATGACGCACACCACCTCGCCCGCCTCCACCGCGAGGTCGATCCCCCGCAGCACCTCGTCGTCGCCGAACGCCTTGCGCAGGCCCTCGATCTCGATCGCCCTCATCGCGCCTCCCCGCCGCGCCGCGCCTCCAGCCGCCGGGCCAGGTAGCCCAGCGGGATCGTGACGGCCAGGTAGCACAGGCCGGCGACGACGATCGGCGTCGTGTTGTTCTTCTCGCCCGCGAGGTCCTGCCCGAACTTGGCGAGCTCCCGCTGGTCCAGCGAGACGCCGATGAACAGGGCCAGCGAGGAGTCCTTGAAGAGCAGGACCAGTTCGTTGGTGAGCGGCGGGACGACCGTCCGCAGCGCCTGCGGGACGATGATCGTCCGCATCGCGCGGGAGTGGGACATCCCGAGCGAGCGGGCCGCCTCCATCTGGCCGCGCGGGACCGCCTGGATGCCCGCCCGGATCGTCTCGGCCATGTACGCGGCGGAGACGAGGGCGAGCGCGAGCCCGGCCTGGCCGTAGACACCGCCGGGCAGGCTCGTCCCGGGGAACGCCAGCGGGACGCCGACGCCCACGAAGATGAAGATCAGCAGCGCGGGCAGGCCGCGGAAGACCTCCACGTAGCCGATCGCGAACCACCGGTATGGGGGGACGGACGAGAGCCGCATCAGCGCGAGCACGAGCCCCGCCGTCAGCCCCAGCACGAACCCGATCGCCGTGTAGACGACGGTGTTGCGCAGCCCGATGGTGATGATGTCGGGGAACAGCCCGCCGATGACGTCGGTGTTGAAGAAGTTGGTCCGCAGCGAGTTCCAGTCGGCGAGCGCGCCGACGGCGACGAGCACCGCGACGACCAGGCCGTACTCGCCGCCGCGCACGAGCCGCCGCCGGCGGCGGCGCGCCGCGCCGGACCGGGCCGGCGCCGGGTTCGCGGCCACGGCTACTCGCCCGCCGGCATCGGGCCGATCCACTTTTCGTAGATCGCCTTGTACGTGCCGTCCGCGCGGGCCGCCGTGATCACCTCGTTGAGGATCTTGAGCAGGCCGGGGTTCTGGCCCTTGCGGACCGCGAAGCCGTACTTCTCACCGGTGTCGTAGTCGCCGAGAACGCCGTACTTGGCGTTGGCGGGGTCCTTCAGCCAGCCCTGGATCACGGGGTAGTCCTCGACGACGGCCTGCACGCGGCCCGTCCGCAGCCCGTTCAGCAGGGACGTGGAGTCCTTGAACGAGACGGTGTCGAGCTTCTGCGCGCGGGCGTACTCCTCGCCCGTGGTGGACGCCTGCGTGCCGACCTTCAGGCCGTCGCCCTCGGCGTCCGCGAGCGCGGTGTACTTCTTGCCGTCCTTCGCGCCCATGAGCGCCTGCGTCGCGGTGAAGTACGGCTCGCTGAAGTCGATGAACCTCGCGCGCTCGGGCTTGATCGTCATGCCCGCCGCCGCGATGTCGCACTTGCCCGCGTTGAGCGCGGAGCCGGTCTTGATGGTCTCGAACGGCGTGTCGACGATCTTCTGGGTGACGCCGAGCTTCTTGGCGACCAGGTCGATGACGTCCACGTCGAACCCGACGACCTTGCCGCCCTGCTCGGACTGGAACGGCGGATAGGGCAGGTGGGTGCAGGTGGTCAGCGCGCCCTTCCTGACGAGCTTCGCCCCCTGCACGGTGGCCGAGTCGTCCCCGCAGGCCGCCGCCGACCCCAGGGTCAGGGCGGCGAGGCCCGCGCAGAGCGCGGACCGGAACCAGGTGCGTCCGGACAAGCCGTCCTCCTTCGCTGTTGAAGATCACCGAACTCTGTCATGGCGGACCGGACGGACGCGAGGCGGCGCCCGGCTCGCCGCTTTCCTTCCCTTTCCCGGAACTTGACGTGGCGATCTCCCTGTTTCCACCCGACTTCACTGCATGATCATCTTGTGGACGTCTCCTCCTTGCTGTACTCGCTCGGGGACCGCGTGGCCGTGTCCGCCCCGCCCGCCGGTCCCGCCGTCCCGCGCGCCGACGTCCGAGCCCGGTTCGACGACCTCGCCGCGCGCGTCGACGAGTGGACGCGCACCCGCGGCCTGGCCGGGCCCCGGCCGCCCGCCCGCTGCGAGCGGCTGGCCGCGCGGCTGTTCCCGACCGCGCCGCCGGACCGCGTCGAGCTGTTCGCGTGCTGGACGGCGTGGGCGTTCGCGCTGGACGACCTGCTGGACGAGGACCCGCTGGGCGGCAGCGCCAACTCCGTCCACGCCCTGTTCGACGACCTCGGCGGCGCGCTGCGGCGCGGCGGCGCCCGGCCCGGCGCGCGCCCGCTGGAGGCGGCGCTGGCCGAGCTGTGGCGCGCGACCGGACGGCTGCAGGGCCGCGCGTGGCGCCGCCGCTTCCTGACGAGCCTGGAGGAGCAGCGGGCGGGCTGCGCGCAGGAGGCCGTCCACCGGCGGATGCGCGAGATCCCCGACCTGCGCGGCTACCCGTCGCTGCGGCGCCGGGCGGGCGCGCCGTTCCTGTTCGACCTGATCGAGCCCGTGCTGGGCGTGGAGCTGCCCGGCTCCCTGTTCGGGACGCCGTGCTGGACGGCGCTCGCCGAGGCCGCCGCCGACACGGTCGCGTGGTGCAACGACATCGCGTCCTACCCGCGCGAGTTCGGGCGCGGCGACGTCCACAACCACGTGACGGTGCTCGGCGCGGCGTACGGGTTCGCGCCGGAGCGCGCGGCGCGCACCGTCTGCGAGCGGATCGGGCTGCGCGCCGCCGACCTCGCGGCGGCGGGCCGCGCGCTGCCCGCCACGCTGGACCTGATGCGGTACGAGCCGACCGAGCGCCTGGCGGCGGAGCGGGTCGCGCGCGTGCTGCTGGCCGCGCCGCGCGCGCACCTGGACTGGCTCATCGAGTCGAGCCGGTACGCGACGGCCGCGTGGCCGGAGGCGGTGCCGTCCCCGCGCTGACCAGCGCGTCCCCGGCGGCGGTCCGCGAGTACAGGACGCGGCGGCCCACCCGGTGCCCGGTGACGAGCCCGCAGGCCCGCAGCACGCCGAGGTGCTGGCTGACCGCGCCGGGCGTGACGGCCAGCCGCCGCGCCAGCTCCGTCGTAGCGACGGGCGCCGCGACGGCCACCAGCACCGCCGCGCGGACCTTCCCGACGAGCGCCGCGAGCGCGTCCGGCGGCGCGGCGGGCGCGGTCTCCCACAGCGTCGCGACCCCGTACGGCGGGTAGCTCAGCATCGGCTGGTACGGCGGGACCATCACCGACGCCTGCGGCCACACGAACGCGCTCGGCACGAGCAGCAGGCCGCGGCCGCGCAGCGCGACGCGGTAGTCCCACTCGCGGTCCACGAACAGGCTCCCGCCGCGCCACGCGACGCCCGGGTGCAGGTCGGCGAAGACGCCCTCCGCGCCCCGGACGCCGAGCGCCCGCGTCCGGCGCAGCACGTCGCCCTCCAGCAGGTCGCGCAGCCGCACCCAGTGCGGGGCGAGCGCCGTCGCCCAGTACCGGTCCAGCAGCTCCGCGAGCCGGGCGGGCGCGGCCGGGTCGGCGGCGAGCGCGTCGCGCGCGGGGTCGCGCGGCAGCTCGGCCAGCTCGGCGGCGACGGTCTCCGGCGGGGTCGCGGCGACGGCGGCCAGCTCGGCGGCGAAGTCCGGCAGCGGCCCGCGCGGCGGCGGGGTCAGGAAGTCCGGGATGTACCCCGCGGCCGGGATCACGGCGCGCAGCGGCGCGAGGTCGAGCCCGCGCAGCCGGGGCCGCACCGCACGCGCCCACGGCAGGTGCAGCGCGTGCCCGGACGGGTCCGCCAGCACGCGCAGGCTGCGCACCGCCTCCCACAGCGGCGAGAACGCGAACCGGACGCGGGCCACGTCGCCCGGCCCGAACTCGAACTCGATCAAGCGGCGACCTCCTGCTTTCAGCCCAGGCTAAATCATTTGGACGGACGCGCCGCCGCCCCGAGGATCGCCGTCGTGACCACCTCCGCTCTCCCCGCCGGTCGGCTCGCCGCGTTCCTGGCGCCCCGGCTGGGCGGCCTCCCCCGCGTCTTCTGGGTGCTGTGGACCGGCACCCTGGTCAACCGGCTCGGCACGATGGTCGAACCGTTCCTCGGCCTGTACCTGGTGTCCGCGCGCGGGCTGTCGCTCGGGCAGGCGGGCGCGGTCGTCGCGCTGCTCGGCGCGGGCTCGATGGCCGGGCAGGTCGTCGGCGGGTTCCTCGCGGACCGCGTCGGCCGCCGGGTGACGCTGACGCTCGCGACCGTCGCGTCCGGCGCGTCGATGCTGGCCGTCGGGTACGCGGACGGCGTCCCGGCGATCTGCGCGGCGGCGCTGGCCTGCGGGCTGTTCCTCGACATGCACCGGCCCGCGTCGGCGGCCGTCGTCGCCGACGTCATCCGGCCCGCCGACCGGACGCGCGCGTTCGGCCTGCTGTTCTGGGCCGTCAACCTCGGCTTCGCCGTCGCGATGGTGCTCGGCGGGGCGCTCGCCGCGCACGGCTTCCTGGTGCTGTTCTGGGCGGACGCGGCGACGTGCGCCGCGTACGGGCTCCTGGTCTGGCGCGCCGTCCCCGAGACGCGGCCGGAGCGGGCGGCGGACGCGCCGCGCGACGGCGGGTTCCGCGCCGCGCTGGCCGACCGCGTGCTGGTCGGCTACGTGCTGATCACGCTCGTCTACACGTTCGTGCTGCTCCAGGGCATGACGACGATGCCGCTGGCGATGCGCGAGCACGGGATCGGGCCGAGCGGGTACGGCGTCGCGGCCGGGGCGAACGGCGTGCTGATCGTCGTCGCGCAGCCGGTGGTGAACGCGTGGCTGGGCCGCCGCGACCACAGCCGCGTCCTGGCGGCGGGGATGCTGCTCGTCGGCGCGGGCTACGCGTCCACGGTGCTGGCGGACTCGCTCGCCGGGTACGTCGCCGCCGTGCTGCTGTGGACGTGCGGGGAGGTGACGGCGGCGGCCGTACTGCAAGCGGTGGTCGCCGACCTCGCCCCGCCGGACCTGCGCGGCCGCTACAACGCGCTGTACGGCGTCGCGTGGTCGGGCGGGTACCTGCTCGCGCCGCTCGGCGGCACCCAGTTGCTGCGGCTCGGCGCGCCCGCGCTGTGGCTGGCCTGCGGGGCGCTCGGGCTGGGCGCGGCGGCGGCGCAGCTCGCGCTCGGCCCGGCGATCCGGCGGCGCCACTTCTCGTCAGTTTGACGATACAGCGGGGGCGTCCCGTAGGCTTGATCGCGTGGCAACGCTCAGGATCGCGCTCGCGCAGGTGGACCCGACCGTCGGCGACCTCGACGGCAACGCCGACCTCATCGTGGAGTGGACGCGCCGCGCCGCCGCGCGCGGCGCACAGCTCGTGGCCTTCCCCGAGATGACGCTCACCGGCTACCCGGTGGAGGACCTCGCGCTGCGGTCGTCGTTCGTCGCGGCGTCGCGGCGCGCGCTCGACCGCGTCGCCCGGCGGCTCGCCGACGAGGGGCTGGGCGGCCTGCCGGTCGTCACCGGCTACCTCGACCGGCGCACCGACGGCGCGGCCGTCCGCACCGGGCAGCCCGCCGGGTCGCCGCTGGACGGCGCGGCGTGGCTGCACGGCGGCGAGGTCGTCGTCCGGTCCGCCAAGCACCACCTGCCGAACTACGGGGTGTTCGACGAGTACCGCGTGTTCGTGCGCGGCGACCGGCTGCCGGTCGTGCGCGTCGGCGGCGTGGACGTCGCCACCGTCGTCTGCGAGGACCTGTGGCAGGACGGCGGGCCGGTCGGCGTCGCCGGGGCCGCCCGCGCGGGCCTGCTGCTGACGATCAACGCCTCGCCCTACGAGCACGCCAAGGACGACGTCCGGCTCGACCTGTGCGCCGCGCGCGCCCGCGAGGCCGGGTGCGCGCTCGCCTACGTCAACATGGTCGGCGGCCAGGACGAGCTGGTGTTCGACGGCGACTCGATCATCGTCGGCGCGGACGGCGGCCTGCTCGCCCGCGCGCCGCAGTTCGCCGAGAACCTGCTGGTCTGCGACCTCGACCTGCCCGACGCCGTGGACGGCGCGACGGACGAGCCGGTCGACGCCCGCGACGGCACGACGATCACCGTGGACCGCCGCGTCCTGCCCGACGCGCCGCCCGCCCCGGCCGGGGAGCCCGCGCGGCCCGCCGTGCGCGCGCCGCTGGACGACCCCGCCGAGATGTACGCGGCGCTGGTCCTCGGCACGCGCGACTACGTCCGCAAGAACGGGTTCCCCTCGGTGATCCTCGGGCTGTCCGGCGGGATCGACTCGGCGCTCGTGACGACGATCGCCTCCGACGCGATCGGGCCCGAGAACGTCCACGTCGTCCTGCTGCCCAGCCGGTACTCGACCGAGCACTCGGTGACCGACGCCGAGGAACTCGTGAAGCGGCAGGGCGTCCGCTCGCGGATCGTCCCCATCGCGGACATGGTCGCCGCGTTCGAGGCGCAGCTCGACCTGCACGGGCTCGCCGCCGAGAACCTCCAGGCGCGCGTCCGCGCGAACGTGTGGATGGGCCTGTCCAACGAAGAGGGCCACCTCGTCCTCACCGGCGGCAACAAGAGCGAGCTGGCGACCGGCTACTCGACGCTCTACGGCGACTCGGCGGGCGGCTTCGCGCCCATCAAGGACCTGGTGAAGACGCGCGTGTGGGAGCTGGCCCGGTGGCGGAACTCGGCGGTCGGCGCGGACCTGCCGTTCCTGCACCCGTTCACCGCCGAGCCGATCCCCGAGGCGATCATCGTCAAGGAGCCGTCGGCGGAACTGCGGCCCGGCCAGCGCGACATCGACAGCCTGCCGCCCTACCAGGTCCTCGACCCGCTGCTGGTCGACTACGTCGAGAACGACATGGGCCGCGACGCGCTCGTCGCCGCGGGCCACGACGCCGCGCTCGTGGAACGCGTCATCCGCATGGTGGACCTGGCGGAGTACAAGCGCCGCCAGTACCCGCCCGGCCCCAAGATCACCCCGAAGAACTTCGGCCGCGACCGCCGCGTCCCGATCACCACGAAATGGCGGGAACCTGCTGTGTAATTGTGGGGGGTCGACCCCCCACGCCCCCCGCGGCGCGAAGCGCCGCATCCTCACTCGCTGGCGCTCGCTGCGGTGCGACCCTTCGCGCTGCGCGCGCCCGGCCACTCGCTGGCGCTCGCGGCCGTGCGCCCGCCGGGCAACCCCCTGTGGCCAGGGTGGTCACCCAGCCGCGCGCACGCGGGCAACCCCTGTGGCCACGGTGGTCACCCAGCCGCGCGCACGCGGGCAACCCCTGTGGCCACGGTGGTCACCCAGCCGCGCGCACGCGGGCAACCCCTGTGGCCACGGTGGTCACCCAGCCGCGCGCACGCGGGCAACCCCTGTGGCCACGGTGGTCACCCAGCCGCGCGCACGCGGGCAACCCCTGTGGCCACGGTGGTCACCCAGTCGTGCTCACGCGGGCAAACCCCTGTGCCCGGGACGGTTGCCGGGCTTCGGCCGGGGCTCCCGTGGTCGCGCGCCGCGAGCCCCCAGGGCTCGCGGCGCGCGGCCACAGCGCGGAGGATGCACCGCAGCGAAGCCCTGCGGAGCGCCAGCGGAGCCGGGCGCAGCGAGGATGCATCCTCCGCGCCGCGGGGGGTGTGGGGGGTCGTCCTCCCACAATTACTCGCGGTGGTGGTTTTCGCCGGGCCAGGCCGGGATGGGCTCGTCCGTGTCGTGTTCGTGGCCGGGGACGAGCTGCTCGCACCAGACGACCTTGCCCGCGGCCGTGCGGCGGGTGCCCCAGCGGTCGGCGAGCTGGCTGACGACGAGCAGACCGCGGCCGCCCTCCTCGTCGTCGTCGGCGTGGCGCAGCCGGGGCAGCGCCGCCGAGCCGTCCAGGACCTCGCACACCAGTGAGCCCTCGTACAGCAGCCGCAGCTCGATCTGGCCCTTGGCGTCCTTGGCGTACCGCATCGCGTTGGTGATCAGCTCGGTCGCCAGCAGCTCGGTGGCGTAGACGAGGTCGCCCAGGTCCCACGCCTCCAACTGGGTGCGGACGAAGCCGCGCGCCCGGCGGACCGCCGCCGGTTCGGACGGCACCGGCCAGGACGCGAACCGGTCGGCCGGGACGCGCCGCAGCCGGGAGATCAGCACGGCGATGTCGTCGCGGTGCTTGTCGGCGTAGACGCCCGCGAGGACGGCCTTGGCCATGTCCTCCATCGGGCGGTTCGCGGTGTCCGGCCCGAAGACGCTCTGCAGCCGCGCGAGGCCGTCGTCGATGTCGCGGCCCCGGTTCTCGACCAGGCCGTCGGTGTAGATGACGAAGACGCTGCCGTCCTCGACGGGGAACTCGCGGCTCTCGATCGCCGCGCCGCCGGTCACGCCGAGCGGCGGCGCGGGCGGGATCTGCAGGTACTCGTTGGTGCCGTCCGGGGCGACCAGCAGCGGCGGCAGATGGCCCGCCGAGGCGATCTCGACCGTCCCGGAGACGGCGTCGTACACGGCGTACAGGCACGTCGCGAAGTGCGGTTCCTGCTCGCCCAGCTCGATCATCAGCTCGTGCATGGCGTGCAGCGCGTCGGCCGGGGGCAGCTCCAGGTTCGCCAGCGTGTGCAGGGCCGTGCGGAGCCGCCCCATCGTGACGGCGGCCTTGACGCCGTGGCCCGCGACGTCCCCGACGATCAGCGCGACCCGCGCGCCCGGCAGCGCGATGGACTCGTACCAGTCGCCGCCGACCTCGACCAGCTTGCTGCCCGGCAGGTACCGGTGCCGGACCTCGACCGGGCCCGGGTGCGACAGCCCGGTCGGCAGCAGGCTGCGCTGGAGCGCCAGCGCCGTCGCCCGCTCGCGGCTGAACCGCCGCGCGTTGTCGATGACGATCGCCGCGCGCGCCGCGAACTCCATGCCGATCTCGACGTCGTAGGCGTCGAACCGGCGGAACCCCGGGATGCGCGTGCAGGCCATGAAGCCGAGCAGCGTGTCGTGCGCGATGAGCGGCAGCAGCACCATCGACGCGCCGGTCAGCAGCTCCCCGACCGGGGCGCGCCGCCAGCGGGTCGCGATGTCCTGCGCGGTGTCGGCGTCGAGGGTGGCCCGGTGGACGGCCCGCTCGCTCTCCAGCAGCTCCCGGTAGGGCGTGTTGTCCGGGAAGACCAGGACCTCCCCCTCCGGGAATGTCGCGGTCCACAGCGGGTTGCCGTCGTCGGAGGCCACCGCGAGGCGGCGCAGCACGGCCGACCCGCTCTCGGCGTGGACCTCGTCGGCGGCGACGAGGCTCTCCAGCACCAGGACCTCCGCCGCCGTGCAGAAGTGCGGGACGATGACGTTCACCAGCGCGCGGGCGCTCTGGTCGAGGTCGAGCGACGCGCCGAACCGCTGGAGCTGGTCGTCCAGCAGGGCGCGGCGCATCCGCGCCGGGTCCTGGTAGCGCTCGCTCGGCGGCAGCGCCACCCG
Source organism: Actinomadura atramentaria DSM 43919 (assembly GCF_000381885.1). Lineage (GTDB taxonomy): Bacteria > Actinomycetota > Actinomycetes > Streptosporangiales > Streptosporangiaceae > Spirillospora > Spirillospora atramentaria. The sequence continues at coordinate 538,498 of NZ_KB907210.1, forward strand.
GACGAACAGCAGCCCGGCCGGGCCGTCCGCGGCCTCGGCGATCATCGGCTGCGCGGTGACGACGGCGTCCGTCGTGCCCGCCGCGCCGTTGCGCACGGCCAGCACGGCGGTGCGCTCCTGCCGGGCGGCCATGCCCTCCAGCAGGTTCTCCAGGCCGGCCTTGGCCTCGTCGTCGACCAGCTCGACGGCGGGCCGGCCGATCAGCTCGGCGGCCCCGCGGCCGACCACCGACTCGGCGTTCGGGCCGCACTGCACGATCCTGCGCTCGCCGTCGACGCCCAGCACCAGCGTGCGCGACGCCGCGTCGTCGGTGGGCGCATCGCCTCGCGGCGCCATCACGGATCTCACCTGACGCGCTCCCACAGCCTGTCGTCGGACCACTCCCCCGCGCCAGTATGGAGCATCGGGGGCGGACAGGGGGAGAAGATCGGTCTTACCGCCTCGGAAACCGCAGGCAGGGGGCTTGACGCGGCGCGGGACGGCCCGTCCGGAATCACCGGGTCTACCCGAATCGTTCTTCTAGTGGCACCATCGGAGAGGTCTGGGTACGCCACCGTGGCGCCTCAAGACCGGAGGTATTCTCATGTCTGCTGCGAGCGAGAAGAGCCAGCCGTCCGCCCTGTACGGCGGGACGAGCGGGCGACGGGTCACCGTCCGCGACATCGCCCTCGCCAAGGAGCGCGGCGAGAAGTGGCCGATGCTCACCGCCTACGACGCGCAGAGCGCGCGGGTGTTCGACGAGGCGGGCATCCCCGTCCTGCTGATCGGCGACTCGGCCGCGATGGTCGTGTACGGCTACGAGTCCACCATCCCCGTCACCGTGGACGAGCTGATCCCCCTCACCGCCGCCGTCGTGCGCGGCTCCAAGCGGGCGCTGGTCGTCGCGGACCTGCCGTTCGGGTCCTACCAGGCGAGCGTCCCCGAGGCGCTGACCACGGCCGCGCGGTTCCTCAAGGAGGGCGGCGCGCACGCCGTCAAGCTGGAGGGCGGCCGCCGCGTCGCGCCGCAGGTCGAGGCGATGGTCGCGGCGGGCATCCCCGTCATGGGCCACCTCGGGCTGACGCCGCAGTCGGTCAACGCGTTCGGCGGCTACCGCGTCCAGGGGCGCGGCGAGGGCGCGGCCGAGCTGATGGCCGACGCCAAGGCCATCGAGGCGGCGGGCGCGTTCTCCGTCGTGCTGGAGTGCGTCCCGGCGGACGTGGCGAACGAGGTCACCGCCGCGCTGTCGATCCCGACCGTGGGGATCGGCGCCGGGCCGGGCACCGACGCGCAGGTGCTCGTCTGGCAGGACATGGCCGGGCTGACGCCGCACACCGCCAAGTTCGTCAAGAAGTTCGCCGACATCGACCGGGTGCTGGGCGAGGCCGCGGCCGAGTACGCCTCCGAGGTCGTCTCCGGCGCGTTCCCGACCGAGGCGCACAGCTACCGCTGACGGTCCGGGCCCGGGGCGGGGCGCGGTTCCGGCCGCGCCCCGTCGCGCGGGGCGGGCAGCTCCGGGAGGTCGCCCGTGCCCTTGATCTCGCGGGCGAGGGTCTTCACGGCGGCCTCGAGCACGTCCGGCCCGGCGATGTTCATCAGCAGCAGGCCGAGGTTGAGCGCCTTCTGCCGGTCGGTCATCTCGCTGGCCGCCAGGGCGTCCACGGCGGTGCGGAGCGCCTGCTGGTCCTCGGCGGAGACGTTCTGGAGCAGCCCGAGGCAGTAGGTCGGCAGCGCGAGCTGGGCGCGCTTGAACGACACGTCCTCCATGATCTTCCCGGCGGACTGCGCCCGGGTGCTGGCCTGCATCCGGTCCACGCCCCGGTCGGCGGCGGCCAGCAGCGACTGCAGCAGCGTGCTCGGCCCGACCGCGACGTCCTCGTCCCCGACCCGCACGGTGAACACCGCGCTGCGGAACACCATCATCGAGCCCAGACTGGCCACCAGCACCTGCGTCGCGCCCGCGACGGCGGGCGAGGACACGCCGAACCGCCACCCGAACGTGTGCATGAGCAGCAGCGACGCCGCGCCCGCCCCGCCGTTGATCAGCACGTACGCCCAGGTGCTGGGCACGCGGACCAGCGACATCGGCCGGTCGCGGTAGCGGCTGACCAGTTCCGCGATCCCGACGAGGCAGCTCAGCGAGACCGCGACGAGGTATCCCGTCATCCGGCGGCGGGACCGGCCACCAGCCGGACGGTCTCGTCGCCGTCGGCGGCGCCGGGCCGCCGCTCCACGGCGACCAGGCCGTCGTCGCGCAGCCGCTCGACCGCGTCGGCGACCGCGAGCAGGCCGAGGCCGGTGCCGCGGCAGATCTGGGTGAACGTCTGGGGTCCGTGGCCGGAGCCGAGCTGCGCCAGCACCCGGCCGCGGGCTGGGTCGGGGTCCTCGGGACGCGGCCGGGAGCCCCCGGACGCGTCGGAGCCGCCCGTCTCGCCGCCCTCGCCGCGCGCGCCCGGCTCCCCCGGCTCGCCGCGCTCGCCGCGCGCCTTGCCGGACGCGACGCCGTCGCCCCGGCGCCGGGGCGTGTTGAGGAACGCGCTCCACGGATCAGCCGAATGGTTGTGCCTCATGGTCACCTGTCCCCTGTCCGACCGGTCCCCGCCATCATCGGCAATTCGACGCATGGAAGTCCGCTGGCGCTCCCGTTACTTCCCCGTGACGCGAGGGGGTTTTCCGGAAGCCCACGAACCAGTAAATACGATCAGTCCTCCCGATCGCCATCGGCGGCGGCGGTCTCGCGGCGCTGGGCGTCGGCGGCCACGGAGAAGCCGTCGCCGGACTCGTCCGCGACCCGGTCGTCCGGGGAGCCGTGCGGGCGGTGCGGCGCGGAGCGGGCCACGATGACGCGGTCGCCGGCGCGCAGCGTCGCGCACTCCGGGGCGTCGTAGGCCAGCGGGCGGCCGTCGCGGACGACCGACAGCACCGGCTCGGCCAGCTCGCGCGGCGACCGCCCGGCCTCGTCGCGGGTGACGGCGCGCTCCAGCAGGTCCAGGCCGCGGCCGTGCTCCAGCAGGTCCTCGATGACCTCGCTGACGTGCGGCTGGCTCGTCGACACCCCGAGCAGGCGGCCCGCCGCCTCCGAGGACGTGATGACCCGGTCCGCGCCGCTCTGCCGCAGCAGCGGCGCGTTCTCGGCCTCGCGGACGGCCGCCTGGATGCCCGCGCGCGGGTTGAGCTGCCGCGCGGTCAGCGTGATCAGCACGGCGGTGTCGTCGCGCGGGGCGGCGACGACGATCTCCCGCGCCCGCTCGACCTCGGCGCGGCGCAGCACCGAGCTGCGCGTCGCGTCCCCGACGATGCCGACGAACCCGGCCTCGGCGGCCTCCGACACCACGCGCGGGTCCGGGTCCACCACGACGATCCTGGTGTGCGGCTCGCCGCTGTTCAGCAGCGTCCGGATGGCGCTGCGGCCCTTCGTTCCGTAACCGGCCACCACGATGTGGTCGCGCACCCGGCTCCTCCAGCGGTTCCGGCGCCAGTCGTCGCGGGTGCGCTCCGCCAGGACCTCCAGGGTGGTGCCCACGAGGACGATGAGGAACAGCACGCGCACCGGCGTGATGAAGACGATGTTGACGAGCCGCGCCCCCGGCGTGACCGGCGTGATGTCGCCGTAGCCGGTGGTGGAGGCGGTCACCGTCGCGTAGTAGAAGCAGTCCAGGAAGGACAGGCGGCCGCCGGTCGAGTCCCGGTAGCCGTCGCGGTCGAAGTAGACGGCGGCGACGACGGCTCCCAGCAGCAGCACCGCGATCCCCACCCGCGTGAGCACGGCCCGCAGGGGCCCGACGCGGGTGGAGGGCAGCAGGACGCGCGTACGGCGCGCGGTTCCCCCGTTCTCCACGCGCGCAACGGTACTGAACGGGACCGACCGGGCGCGCGGGGCCGCGCCGCCCGCGTCCGGCGTGTCGGGCCGGACGCGGCGCTCCGGGTCAGACGTCCGTCACGCGCAGTCCCGCGTGCGCCTTGTACCGGCGGTTGATGGAGATCAGGTTCGCGGTGAACGCCTCGACCTGGTGGGCGTTGTGGAGCCGACCGCCCCAGATGCCGCGCACGCCCGGGATGCGGGCCGCGAGGGCCTGGACGGTGTCGGTGGCCGCGCGGTCGTCGCCGAGGACCAGGACGTCCAGGTCGATGGCGTCCACCGCCGGGTCCAGCAGCAGCACCGCCGAGACGTGGTGGAACGCGGCGACGACGCGGCTGTCGGGCAGGATCGCCGCCGCCTGCTGCGCCGCGCTGCCCTCCTCGACGGGCAGGGCGTACATGCCCTTGCCCTTCTCGAACGCCAGGGGGTTCACGCAGTCGACGACGATCTTGCCGGCGAGTTCGGCGCGGACGGACTCCAGCGTCGCGCGGTGGCCGTCCCACGGCACCGCGACGACCACCACGTCCGACTCGCGCGCGGCGACGGCGTTCTCGGCCCCGCTCACCGGCAGGTCCGCGCCGAGGTCGTCGGCGGCCTCCTGCGCCCGGTCCGCCTTGCGCGACCCGATCAGCACGCGGTGCCCGGCGAGCGCGAACCGGCGGGCCAGGCCCTTGCCCTGGTCGCCGGTGCCGCCGAGGATGCCGATCGTCAGCCCGGTCACGTCGGGCAGGTCGTGGGGGGAGGTGCGCTGCTCAGTCATGCGGCCGAGTCTGCCAAACGGCCGTTCTTCCCCGGGCGGGCGGCCCCGCCGTTCACGGGGTACCGGACCGTATCCGCGAACGCCCGGCCGGGCGGGCGGCCGTGCGGCACGATGGAGCCGTGGACGGGGACCAGGTCATGATGTTGCGCGAGGTGCTGGCGGCCACGGGCTGGCTCGGCCGCACCCGCGAGTTCGGCCGGGCGCTGCGCGGCAGCGCCCGCACCCCCGGCGGCCTGCTGCTCGTCGGCACCCCGGCCGCCGACCCGTGGCACCTGGCCGCGCACCTGGACGACGAGAGCCGGCTGAACTCGCTGCCGGGCCTCGCGCCGGTGCTGGTGCGCTGGTCGCCGCCGCCGGACGCGCCCGCGCACCTGCGCGTCGGGCTGGAGCGGCTGGAGGCGGCGCGGCGCGGCGAGACGCTGTTCGTCGTCGCCGAGGACGAGGCGCCGGTGCCGCTGCTGGAGCGGGTGGACGACGCGCGGCGCACCGGCGCGACGATCCTGGCGCTCGACGGCGGCGACCGGGAGCTGGGCGGGCTCGCCCACGAGTCGCTGACCGTCCCGCCGGACCAGGCGCTGCTGTCGTTCGACGGCGCGCAGCACCTGGTGAGCGCCGCCGCCGCGGAGCCGGCGGCCGGGCGGCGGCCGGGGCTGCGGCACCGGCTGGCGCGGCTGCTGGAGACGGTCAGCGGACCCGTGGTGGACTGACCCGTGGTCGACTAGCCCGTGGTGGATTAGCCGACTAGTCGTCGTCCTGGCCGTCCCAGGTCTCGTTGCGCTGCCGGGCGCGCTCCAGCGCCCCCGCCGCCTCGGCCTCGGTCCGGTACGGGCCCATCCGGTCCTTGTCCGGGCACCCGGCGCCGTGCTCGACCTTCCCGTGCCGCAGGCAGAACCACCAGTCGCCGTCGTCGTCGCTCATCCGCTCGCTCCTCACGGTCATGCGGGCACCCCCATTCGTGCCCGGTCCACGCTGACTACACTCCAGAAGCATGACGACGCACCTCCTCCGGCCCGGCCGTGTCTCCCCCCTGCGGAAGGTCCCGGCGCACATCCCGCGCCCGGAGTACGTCGGAAAGAAGCGTCCCAAGACCGGCGAGCCGGACGTCAAGCCGCCGGAGATGGTCGAGCGGATGCGCGTCGCGGGGCGCATCGCGGCGCAGGCGCTGCAGGAGGTGGGCCGCCACGTCCGGCCCGGCGTCACGACGGACGAGCTGGACGTCGTCGGCCACGAGTTCCTGGCGGCGCGGGGCGCCTACCCGTCCACGCTCGGGTACCGGGGGTTCCCCAAGTCGCTCTGCACGTCGGTGAACGAGGTCATCTGCCACGGCATCCCCGACGACACCGTGCTGCGCGACGGCGACATCGTCAACGTCGACATCACGGCGTTCATCGACGGCGTCCACGGCGACACCAACGCCACGTTCCTGTGCGGCGACGTGGACGAGGAGTCGCGGCTGCTCGTGGAGCGCACCCACGAGGCGATGATGCGCGGCATCCGCGCCGCGCGGCCCGGCCGGGCGCTGAACGTGATCGGCCGCGTCATCGAGTCCTACGCCAAGCGGTTCGGGTACGGCGTCGTGCGCGACTTCACCGGCCACGGCATCGGGACGACGTTCCACTCCGGCCTCGTCGTGCCGCACTACGACGACCCGCGCGCGACGCAGGTCATCCAGGCGGGCATGACGTTCACGGTGGAGCCGATGCTGACGCTCGGCACGTTCGACTACGACATGTGGGACGACGGGTGGACCGTCGTCACCAAGGACCGCAGGCGCACCGCCCAGTTCGAGCACACCATCCTCGTGACCGAAAGCGGACACGAGATCCTGACGTCGCCCTGACGCCGGCGGGCACGAGCGGCAGGACCCACGTCCCCGTCCGGGAGGGCAGCGCGATGAACGCTCCGGAGCCGTACGAGCGGTACGAGCCGCGGGTCCCCTCCGACAGCATGCCGGAGTGGCGCGCGGCGCTCAGCGTGACGTGGGCGGCGCTGCCGTTCCTGTCGCTCGGCTACCTGACGCCGGTGACGTTCACGGCGGCGTTCGTCTGGCGGCGCTCGCGGCATCTGATGGTGTCGGCGGCGGTGTACTGGGGGCTGTTCGCGCTGGCCGTGCTGGCGGGGTTCGGGCTCGGGCCGGTGATGTTCCTGCTGTCGGTGGGCGGCTGCGCGCACGCGTTCCTGATCCGGCGGCAGGTGTTCGACCCGCACGGGCTGTCGGGCGTCGGCAACGAGGCCGTGGTGGAGCGGGTGCGGCGGCAGCGGGTGCTGCGCGACAAGGCGCGGGAGCTGGCGGCGGGCGACCCCCGGCTGGCGCGCGAGCTGCGGATCGGCCGCCCGGACCTCCCCCGGCAGTACAAGGACGGCGGGCTGGTGGACGTCAACCACGCGCCGCGCGAGGCGCTGACGCTGCTGCCGGGCGTCTCCGCCGACCTCGCGGACCGGATCATCCGGGTGCGGGAGGAGACGGGCGGGTTCGTCTCGGCGGAGGAGCTGGCGGCGGTGGCGGGGCTGCCCGCGACGCTCACCGAGGATCTGGCCGAGTACGCGGTGTTCCTGCGCTGAGTGGCGGGCCGCCCGGCGGGTAGGCGGCGGTCATGGCAGCCGAGAAGCGGGCGGCGGACCGGGCGGGCGGCGACCGGCTCGCGGAGTACCGCCGCCGCCGCGATCCGGGGCGCACGCCCGAGCCCGTCCCGGCGGACGCGCCGCTCCCCCACGACGCGGACGACACGTTCGTGGTCCAGGAGCACCACGCGCGCAGCCTGCACTGGGATTTGCGGCTGGAGCGCGGCGGGGTGCTGGTGTCGTGGGCGGTGCCCAAGGGCGTCCCGGACGATCCGCGCGAGAACCGGCTGGCCGTCCACACCGAGGACCACCCGCTGGAGTACGCGTCCTTCGAGGGCGAGATCCCGGCGGGCGAGTACGGCGCGGGCCGGGCGATCCTGTGGGACCGGGGGACGTACGAGACGGAGAAGTGGACCGACCGCGAGGTCAAGGTCGTCTTCCACGGCACCCGCGTGACGGGCCGCTACGTGCTGTTCCGCACGCGCGGCGACGACTGGATGATCCACCGGACGGACCCGCCCGCCGACCCGGACGCGGAGCCGCCGCCGGAGGGCCTGCGCCCGATGCGCGCGCAGCGCCGGGCGCGGCTGCCGCGCGACGAGGACGCGTGGGGTTTCGAGTTCGCGTGGGGCGGGCGGCGGCTGCTGGCCCGCGTCACCGGGGGCCGGGCGCGGTTCACCGGCGCGGACGGCCGCCCGGCGAAGGCCCCGGCGGGGCTCGGCACGGCGCTGGGCGGGGCGCTCGGGGCGCGGCCCGCGCTGCTGGACGGCGAGGTCGCGCGGGTCGCGGGCGACGAGGTGTACCTGGTCTTCGACGTGCCGCACCTGGACGGCCGTCCGCTGCTGGACGTCCCGTACCGGGAGCGCCGGGCGCGGCTGGACGCGCTCGGCCTCGACGGCCCCGGCTTCCGGACCGCCCCCTGGTTCCCGGGCGACGAGAACTCGGGCGGGGCGGTCCGGGACGCGGCGGAGCGCGAGGGCCTGGCGGGCATCGTCGCGAAGCGGCTGGCCTCGCCGTACCGGCCGGGCGCGGAGTCGGCGGACTGGCGGTGGCTGCCGGTCAGTACGCGACGGTGATGCGTCCGACGGCCCGGCCGGTCTCCAGCTCGTCGACGAGCGCGAGGGCGTAGTCCTCGGCGGAGATGAAGCTGCGGTCCTCGGCGTCGCGGAGCAGGGCGTCGCCGCCGCGCCGGTAGTGGCCGGTCCGCTCGCCGGGCGCGATGACCTGGGCGGGCGAGATGTAGGTCCAGGCGAGGTCGTCGGCGTCGGCGCGCAGGAGGTCGAGCAGGTCGGCCTGGGCCAGGGACTCGGCCTTGTACTCGTCGGGGAAGTCGGGCTCGTCCACGTGGCGGAGGCCGGGCGCGACCTCCAGGCTGCCCGCCCCGCCGACGACGACGAGCCGGGACACGCCCGCCGCGCGCACGCCCGCGAGCACCGCGCGGCCCGCGGCGAGCAGCGCGGGGGCGGGCGGGGTGCCGTCGCGGGGCGGCGAGATCGCCAGGACGACGGCGTCGCGGCCCGCGGCGAGCGCCGCGACGCGGTCGGCGTCGGCGGCGTCCAGGCGCGCGGTGCCGGCCGCGCCGCTCCGGGTCGTTCCGGTGACTTCGTGGCCGCGCGCGCGGGCCTCGGCGGCGACGCGGGAGCCGATCATCCCGGTCGCGCCGATCAGCAGGATCTTCATGGTCCCGACGTTATCCGCCGGTCCCGCCGGGATGATCGGCGGCCGGTTCCGGCGCGCCGCCCGTTATTGATCATTTGGACGGGTTAGAGTCCGGCGAGGCGTCCGGGCGAAAGCGGTGAACGACACAGATGATGGGCAAGACGCACGCGCTCAGCGGCGCACTGGCGTGGCTGGCCGCCGCGCCGCTGCTGACGAACGAGGACCTGCTCGGCAAGTACGCCGTGGACCTGTCGGCCAAGCAGCTCCTCGCGGGCGCGGTGGTGTGCGCCGGGGCCGGGCTCCTGCCCGACATCGACCACCACAACGGGCGGATCGCCAACACCTACGGGCCGATCACCAAGGTGTTCTGCAAGTGGGTCGGCAAGATCAGCGGCGGGCACCGGCACGCGACGCACTCGATCCTGTTCGCGGCGCTGATGGGCGTCGCGATGCACCTGCTCGCCGTGCATTTCGTGTACGGGTGGTGGGCGGCGCTGTTCGTCATCGTCGGGTTCGGGCTGCGCGGGATCGGGCTGGACTTCGAGGGCAAGGAGCCGCAGTCGGCCATCGCCGACTGCGTCCTCGCGGGCGTCGCGGTGTACCTGATGCACGGCCTCGACATGAGCTTCGCCGGGTACGCGGTCACGCTCGGGTGCCTCGCGCACGTCGCCGGGGACTGCCTGACGCCCAAGGGCTGCCCGGTGCTGTGGCCGATCCCGTGGCGGATCGACGTCCCGCTCGTCCCGAAGACGGACGGGAAGGTCGAGCGCTGGGTCGTCGCGCCGGTCCTCCTGCTCGGCGTGGCGATCCTGGCGATGCGGTCGGTGCTCGGGGACCTCGGCGCGCGCTGGCTGACGCGCGGCTGACGGCTAGAACCGCACGACCACGGCGATGCGGTCGTGGTCGACCAGGAAGCCGTCCGAGACGAACGTGACCTCGCCGCCGTACTCCAGCGTGTCCTCGATGAGGTTGTCCACGAGGTCGTCCACGACGTCCGCGCCGCGCAGGACGCCGGGCGGCCCGTCGACCGGCACGACGTCGCCGTCCGTGCGGACGGCCGGGGCGTAGTAGCCGCGCTCCACGACCAGGTGCTCGGCGCGGCCCGCCTCGACCAGCGGGACGACCTCGCGGAGCCCGGCCGCGTACCGGTGGAGCCCGCGCGCCGCCTCCAGTTCGGCGAGGACGGCGACCTCGCGCAGGTCGTCGTAGGCGTGCAGGACGGGCCGGGCCAGCTCCGCCAGCCGCGCGGGCGGCGTGTGCTCGTGCGCGCCGTCGATCCGTCCGGCGATGGTCAGGTGCGGTCCGGCGGCCTCGTCGAAGAACGCCTGGTGGCGGGTGACCCCGGCGACGACGACCGGCCGCGGGTCGTGCGCGACGACGGTTTCGAGGCGGTGCGCGACCTCCCGGGCGAGCCGCCGGTGGCGCTCCTCGGCGGTGCCGCCGCGCTGCGGGCGGTCGCGGCGCGCGGGCGCGTCCGCCGACGCGGGCCGGGCCGCGGGCGGGACGCCGACCGGGAAGCCGTCCGCGTCGTGCTCGGCGAGTTCGCCGTCGCGGCCGTCCCACAGCCGCGCGCACTGGTCCGACAGCGTGACGACCCAGTACTTGGGGCGCCGGGCGTCGGCGGCGATCAGGTCGCGGGTCGCGAACGTGGTGTCCACGATGACGCGCTCGTCCACCGGCTGGTCGATCATGAAGGCGTGGTGCTCGCCGTCCGGGGTGGCGAACAGGACCAGGCCGTCCTCGGGGTGCCGCAGGTCGACCTGTCCGGCGGCCGACTCCAGGCCGCGGACGACCCGGTCGGCGGCGTCCGGGGCGACCCGGGCGTCCTGCCGGAGCCTGCGGCGCGCCTCGGCGAGCAGGTTCCGCAGCCGGACGCGGTCCCGGCGGTCGCCCGGCGCGCCCCGCTCGGTCGGCATGAGCACCGACACGGCGGGGAAGGTCCGGGGCTTGCGCAGGTCGGACAGCGTGACGGCGTCCGGCGGACGGCGCCGCGGCTCGTTCATGATCCCCCCGATCGGTTCGCCTCCGTTGCTGTCTTCTTTGTAACGAGCGCGAGGTAAATGGCGCGTAAGGGGCGATTGAGGTTCGCGCGCGGGGTTCAGGAGGCCGGGGCGCGGAGCCCGTCGAGGACGACGGTGACGAGCGGGTCGCCCGCCCGCGCGCCGGGGCGGCAGACGGCGGTGGACAGCACGGCCAGCACGTCGGCGGGCGCGAGGTCCGTCCGCATGCCGCCCTCCCTCTGCGCGTCCGCGGCGAGGCGGCACAGGAGTTCGGCGAAGCGCCGCTGGAGGCCGTCGCTCTCGGCGGGCCCGGGGACGCGGTCGCTGAGCGACTTGACCAGCGCGAGCGGGCGGCCGGCGCAGTGGTCCACGAGCGCGGTGAAGGCGTCCCAGCGCGGGCCGGGGCGGTCGAGGGCGGCCTCGGCGGCGGCGCACAGGTCGGTGAGCGCGGCGGCGGCGATCTCCTCGACGAGCGCGCAGCGATCCGGGAAGTGGCGGTAGAGCGTGCCGACGCCGAGTCCGGCGGCGCGCGCGATGTCGTCCATCGGCACGTCGGGGCCGCGCGCGGCGAACAGGTCGAGCGCGGCGGCGGTGATGCGGTCGCGGTTGCGGCGCGCGTCGGCGCGCACGGAGCCTCCCGGGGATTCGGGCAAACGGAATCGGCGCTTCATGTTAGCCTCCGGAAGCGGAACATCCGGTTCACCTTATGGAGCGACCCATGCGCATCGGCGTTTTCCTCCTCGCGGGCGGCGCACCGCTCGACACCATCGCCGACCAGGCCCGGCACGCCGCCGGACTCGGCTACGCCTCGGCCTTCTTCGGCCAGCTCACCGGTTGGGACGCCATCGCCGTCGCCGCCGAGGCCGCGCGGCGCGCGCCCGGCCTGGAGGTCGGGACGGCCGTCGTCCACACCTACGCCCAGCACCCGGTGGGGCTCGCGGGCCGCGCGCTGACGGCGTCGGCGCTGACGGGCGGGCGGTTCACGCTCGGCGTCGGGCCGAGCCACCCGGGATTCGTGCAGGACCTGTACGGCGCGTCGTACGAGCGGCCCGCCCGGCACGTCCGCGAGTACCTGACCGTGTTGCGTCCGCTGCTGGCCGGAGAGGAGGTCGAATACCAGGGTGCGACGCTGTCCACGAAGGCGCAGGTCAGCGCGCCGGGAGCGGCCGTGCCGCCGATCATCCTGAGCGCGCTCGGGCCCGTCATGTTGAAGATCGCGGGCGAGCTGGCGGACGGCGTCGTCACCACCTGGACCGGCGCCGCCGCGCTCGCCGACCACATCGTGCCGAGCGCGGCGCGCGCCGCCGAGGCCGCCGGACGGCCCGCGCCGCGCGTCCTGGCCGGGATCTCGGTCGCCCTGACCGACGACCCGGACGGCGTGCGCGCCGAACTCGGCGCGCAGCTCGGCTTCGCCGGGAACCTGCCCGCCTACCGGGCGATCCTCGACCGGCAGGGCCTCGACGGCGTCCACGAGACCCTGCTCGCGGGCGACGAGAAGACCCTCGAACGCGACCTCGCCCGGTTCGCCGACGCGGGCGTCACCGACCTGCTCGTCAGCGCGCACGGCGACGACGAGCTGCGCGAGCGCACGCTGGCGTTCGTCGCGGACCGCTTCGCTCAGCCGGGGGTGACGAACCCGGTCTCGTAGGCCAGGATCACCGCCTGCGTGCGGTCCCGCGCGCCGAGCTTGGCCAGCAGGTTCCCGACGTGCGTCTTGACCGTCTGCGGGCTGACGAACAGGTCGGCGGCGATCTCGGCGTTGGACCGGCCGCGCGCCACGAGCCGCAGGACGTCGGCCTCCCGCTCGGTGAGCCGGGCGTGCCAGTCCGCGCCGGGCCCGGCGTCGGGGCCGTGCGCAGCGGCCAGCGCGCGGATCGCGGCGGGGAACAGCAGGGTGTCGCCGCCCGCGACCATCCGCACGGCGTGCAGGATCTCCTCGGGGCGGGCGCGTTTGAGCAGGAAGCCGGACGCGCCCGCCTTGAGCGCGTCGTAGACGTACTCGTCGTTCTCGAACGTCGTCACGACGATGACCTTGGGCGGGTCCGGGGCGGCGAGGACGCGGCGGGTGGCGGTGAGGCCGTCCAGCCGGGGCATCCGGACGTCCATCAGCACCACGTCGGGCCGCAGCCGCGCCGCCGCCTCGACGACCTCGACGCCGTCGCCCGCCTCGCCCGCGACCGCCAGGTCGGGCTCCGCGCCGATGATCGCGGCGAGCCCCGCGCGGATGAGGCGCTCGTCGTCGGCGAGCAGGACCGTGACCGTCATGCCCGCGACCCTAGCGGGAGGCCGACGCGGACCTCGAACCGTCCGTCCGCCGGTCCGGCGTCGAGGGTGCCGCGCAGGACGGTGACGCGCTCGCGGATGCCCGCGAGGCCCCGGCCACCCGTGCGGCGGGCGGGCGGGACGGCGTGTTCGGCGAGCGGATTGCCGACCGCGAGTTCCAGCCGGTCGCCGCGCACGGCGAGCCGGAACCGCACCGGGACCGGTCCGGCGTGGCGCAGGGCGTTGGTGAGGCACTCCTGCGCGATGCGGTACGCCTCCCGGGACACGGCGGCCGGGACGCGGTCCGCCGCCGGGTCGACCTCGGCGTCCAGCGCGACGCCCGCGACGCGCGTCCGCTCCAGCAGCCGGGGCAGGTCCGCGAGCGTCGGCTGCGGCGCGGGCGGCGCGGCGGCGGGCCGCGCGTCCTCGCGCAGCAGGCCGAGGACGTGGTCGAGGTCCTCCAGCGCGGCCCGCGCCGATTCCTCGATGGCGCCCAGCGCCTCCCGCGCGAAGGCCGGGTCCGTCGCGAGGACGCGGCCCGCCGCGGCCGCCTGCAACGTGACGACGCTCAGCGCGTGCCCCACCGAGTCGTGCAGCTCGCGCGCCAGCCGGTTGCGCTCCGCGAGCTTGGCCGCCGCCTCGGCCAGCTCCGCGAGCCGGTCGGCCGCCGACGGCCCGAGGAACCGGGGCGCCAGCCGCGCCAGCAGCCGCCCCGCCACGATGATCACCGCCAGGCACAGCGCGAGCAGCGCCAGCCCGATCGGGACCAGCAGCCACCGCGACCCGCCCTGCGCGAGGCCGCCCAGGTAGCGGGCGACCTCCCACCGGACGAACGGCGTCACCAGCAGCACCGCCGCGAACGGCGGCAGCGCCAGGCTGACGCCGCTGACGGCGAACCCGAGGAACAGGTGCAGCGTGAACCAGCAGCCGGTGCGGACCCGGTCGGCCGCCGAGCGGGCGGGCGCGGCGGGCAGCGCCGCGAGCGGGCCGCCGAGCAGTTCGCGCGCCGCCGCGCCCTCCAGCAGCCGCACCGCCGGGACGAGCCCCGTCACGAACGTCCCCGCCGCCGGGACCGCCGCGAGGATCAGGACCGTCTGCGCGAGCGGGCTGATCGGCAGCGGCCCGAGCGTTGTCATCGCGACGAGCAGGTACGGGATCAGCAGCGCGCCGCCCCCGACCAGGTACGACCAGCGCCGCCACGTCTCGCGCGCGATCACCGCGCGCAGCACCCCTCGCATCAGGCGATTCTCCCGGACGGGCGGCGCGCGGCCCTCCCCCGCGCGGGTGAATCAGTCCTCGGCGGCCTCGTCGCGGCGGGCGAGGCGCGCCAGCCGGGCGTTGTAGGCGGCCAGCTCGTCGTCGGCGGGGTCGCCGTCGCCGCGCGCGGCCGCGCGGTCGGCCCGGCGGTCCTGGCGGCGGGCCTGGCGCTGGTCGTCGAAGAACCACTGGAACGCCAGGATGATCAGCACGATGAACGTCGGCACCTCGCCGAACGCCCACGCGATGGCCCCGCCGGTGTGCTGGTCCTTGAGGATGGACGTGCCCCAGTCGGGGTGGACGCCGGTGTACCAGCCGCGCGCCAGCGCCTGGCTGATGTTCATCAGCGCGATGCCGAAGAACGCGTGGAACGGCATCGTCACGAACAGCAGCAGCAGGCGGCCCGGGTACGGCAGCTTGTACGGCGCGGGGTCGACGCCGATGAGCACCCAGAAGAACAGGCAGCCCGACGCCAGGAAGTGGACCATCATCGCGATGTGGCCGAGGTGGTCGCGCATCAGCGTCTCGAACAGCGGCGTGAAGTACAGCGCGAACGTGCTCGCCACGAAGATGATCGTCGCGACCGCCGGGTGCGCGATGAACCGGACGTACCGGCTGTGCAGCGCGATCGTCAGCCATTCGCGGGGGCCGCGGTCGCCGCGGACGGCGGCGGGTTTGAGCGCGCGCAGCGCCAGCGTGATCGGCGCGCCCGCGACCAGGAAGATCGGCGTCAGCATGTTGAGCACCATGTGCTGCGCCATGTGGACGCTGAACAGGATCGGCGCGTACCGCGCGACGCCGGT
Source organism: Actinomadura atramentaria DSM 43919 (assembly GCF_000381885.1). Lineage (GTDB taxonomy): Bacteria > Actinomycetota > Actinomycetes > Streptosporangiales > Streptosporangiaceae > Spirillospora > Spirillospora atramentaria. The sequence goes on from NZ_KB907210.1 coordinate 553,639, forward strand.
CTGCGTGACGGCGACGATCGTCAGCAGGCCGACGAACCAGGCGGCGGCGCGCGGCATCGGCCAGTGGTCGCCGCGCCGCCGCAGCCGGACGATCCCCGCGAGGTACAGGCCGCCGAGGACGACGACGAGCACCCCGAAGAACAGGTCGAAGCGCCCGAGCGTCAGCAGCCGCAGCGCGGTGACGTGCGGGGGCATGGCGTAGCCGAGCTGGGTGGCGACCGCGCTCTCGTCGGTGGTCGGCGCGGGCGGCGCGGAGCGGCTGAGCGCGACGGCCAGGCCCATCGTCGCGGCCATGATCGCGGCCTCGACGGTCGCGAGCCGGGCGAACGCGCGCGGCTTGCCGGCCTCGATCGCCGGGATCGTCCGCTCGCGGTGCCACCAGCCGAACACGCCGAGGACCGCGAACGCGATGATCTTGGCGGTGGCGAGCCGCCCGTAGCTCGTCGTGACCAGCTCGGCGGGGTCGGGCAGCCGGGCGACGACGTTCACCAGGCCGCTCGCGCCGACGACGACATAGCACCACAGCGCCATCCGGCTGAACCGGGACGCCATCACGCCGAGCCCGGCGCGGCCCGTCAGCGCGTGGACGCCCGTCATCGCCAGCCCGCCGACCCACGGCGCGATGGCCACGACGTGCAGCGCGACGCCGGTGACGGCGACCTCGTGGTTGGCGGCGGACGCCGAGTGCCCGGTGAGCGGCGGCGGCAGCAGCGCGACGGCGGCGAGCGCCAGCAGCCCGAACGCGGCGCCGGGCGTGGTCGTCGTCCAGGCCAGCAGCGCGACGACGACGGCGAGCAGGACGACGAACATCAGCGCGTTGCCCTGCGGCAGCGAGCCGATGTAGCTGCTCAGCTCGTTGCCGGTGAGGACGTCCAGGACGGGCTGCCCGAGCACGTCCGCGACCGTGAACACCAGCGTGGTCCCGGCCGCGACGGCCCAGGCGGCGGACAGCCACGACGCCGCCCGCAGGTAGGAGATCGCGTCCGCCGACAGCGGGCTCGGGGCGTCGCCCGCCTCCTTGGCGGCGGCCGCGCGGGCGCGGCGGCCCGGCCGCGCCGCGTTCATCGGCAGCAGGACGACGGCGGCGAGCAGCGCGCCGACCGTCAGCGCCGACGACAGGTCCATGACGGTCCGCGCGAACGGCAGCCCCCACCGGGTGACCGCGCCCGCGTCGCCGAGGCCGGGGATGACCTGCTCGGCGGCCGCGCCGCCCGCCAGCAGCGCCAGGACGAGCCCGGCGACGGCCGCGACCGAGGCGACGGCGGCGGCCCGCACGACGCCCGGGACGCCCGGCGCGGGGACCGGCGCGCCCTTCGCCGCGGCCGGGACGCTCTTAGTCATCGCCCGCTCCCCCGCCGCTCGCCGGGTGGCGGCGCTTGGCGCGGAAGACGATGCCGACCCCGATGGCGATGCCGATCACGCCGCCGCCGACGATCCAGACCCAGACCGGGACGCCCGACCCGGAGTCCTTCTCGGCGGCCTTCTTCGTGTCGATCGCCTTGCCCGCCTCGGTGGTCGGCGGCGCGTCCTGCGGCTGCTCGGTGGACTCGGCGGGCGCGAGGCCGGGCGGCGCGGTCGCCCCGCCGTCGGCGACGAGGAAGCCCAGCTCGCCGACCGGCAGCGCCGCGCCGTCCGCGCCGACCGCGTGGTAGGTGATCGTGTACGCGCCCGCGTCGAGGCCGCCCTTGAGCTTCTGGACGACCTTCGCGCCGGACGCGGCGGCCGTCCCGTCCTGGACCGCCCCGCCGTCCGCGTCGGTGACGGTGACCTGCGCCGACTTGACCGCGCCGCTGAACGTCAGCGTCACCTGCGCCGGCGCCGCGACCGACGCGCCCTCGGCCGGGTCGCTGGCGACCAGGCGCGTGTCCGCCGACGCCGGGGACGCGAACAGGACCCCGAGCCCGAGGACGGCGGTGGCGGCGGACAGGCCGAGCGGCGCGAGACGGCGCGGGCGGGGCGTGCGGAAGCTCATGGTGGGCCGGTTTCTCCAGGTGGGAACGGAAGCCGTCTCCAGCGTATTGCCCGGTGGCGACGGTGCCCCGGCAACCCCCCGGTGCGGCCCGGAACGCCGGGCCGGCGGGGGTCGCGCGGGGTGCTCGCCCCAGCCTAACGGCCGATCATTCCGCTCAGACCGCAATCATCCGGACGCCGTTCAGATGCCCGCGCACGTGAGCGCCCGCCGGTACGCGTCGAGCCGGGAGTCCTCCTCCGCGCCCGTCTCCGCCAGCAGCTCGGCCAGGTCGAACCACGTCTGCGCGGCCTCCCGCGAGGACTCCAGCTCCTCCAGGTGCGTCGCGGCCCGGGTCAGCACCTCCACGGCCCGGTTGCGGCGGCCCAGCCGCGCGCACGCCTCGCCGAGGACGGTCAGCGCCCACGCCGTCGCGCGGCGCGGCGCGTCGCCCAGCAGCTCCAGCGCCTCCTCCGCGAGCGCGACGGCCTCGCCGGGGCGGCCGAGCGCGGTCTCGGCGCGGGCCAGCTCGGTCAGGCACGCCGCGACCAGCGCCTCCCCGGCCGAGCCCACCCGCGTCTCCTCCCGCACGCGCGCGAGCAGGTCGCGGGCCTGCGCGGCCTGGTCGGGGCGCGCCCGCAGCAGCAGGCCCGCGTAGGAGATCCGCACGTGCGCGACGACGCGCGGGTCCTGCTCGTCGTCGGCGCTGCGCAGCGCCAGCTCCGCGAGCCGGACGCCCTCCTCGTACTCCCCGCGGATCTCCGCGACGTGCGCGGCCTCGCGGTAGGCGGCCAGCCGCGCGCAGGCCCCGCCCACGCGCTCGGCACGTTCCACGAGCTGGGCGGCGAGCTGGCGGGCCCGCACCAGGTCGCCGCGCTCGACGAACGCGGCGAGCAGCGCGGCGCCGAGCCGGACGGCGGCGTCGGTGGCGTCGGCCCCGGCCGCGATGAGGCGGCGCAGCGCGTCCTCCGCGACCCGGACGCCCTCGCCGACGTCGCCGCGCTCGCGCAGGCAGCGGCTCAGCGCGACGTGCAGGTTCGACCACTGCTCCAGGTCGGCCTCCAGCGGCAGCTCCCCGGCCAGCGCGCGCAGCTCGTCGACGGCGGCGGCCAGCTCCCCGGCGGCCTCCAGCGCCAGCGCGTGGCCCCACCGGGCCTGCCGCAGCATCTCGGGCAGCGCGACGGCGTCGCTGCTGGCCAGGACGTCGGCGAACCGGGCGCGGGCCTCGCCGGGGGCGCCGTTGCGCAGCGCGATCTCGGCGTAGTCGAGGGTGACGCGCAGCTCGTCCACGACGTCCTCGCTGACGCCGCTCACCAGGTACGTCGCCGAGCAGTTCAGCTTGCCCGCCAGCAGGTCGATGACGCTCGGCGCGGGAATCCGCTTGTCGCTCTCGATCAGCGAGATGTAGCTGTCGGACAGCTCGGGGAAAGCGAGCTGGGCCTGGCTGATCCCCTGCCGGATGCGCAGCGCGCGGATGCGCTGCCCCAGGGTCTCCCGATCCATCGTGACCACCGCCTAGAGGTGCTCGCCGCGCGCGTCGCGCGCGCGGCGAGGAAGAAGTCGACTCGGTCGTCCAGTGTGCCGAGGTCCGGGCCCGTGGGCCGCCCGATCCGCCTGATCCGCCCGATCCGGTACCGAAGCGTGCCCGACGGCCGCGCCGTCCACCGCCACCGCTCGCATTCGCACCACCGCAGGCTATAGCGGACGACCCCCGCCGCGCCCGCCCCGATCTCCTGCTGTACTGGCGCCATGACCGTTTCGACGCACGTGCTCGACAGCCGGAGCGGGCGGCCCGCGGCGGGCCTGCCCGTCCGGCTGGATCGTTACGAGAACGACACCTGGGAGGCCGTGGCCGAGGGCGCGACCGGCGCGGACGGGCGGTGGAGCGCGTCCCCGGGCGACGCCGGGGGCGCGACGCCGCCGGGCACCTACCGCCTCCGGTTCGGCTCGGGCGCGTACTTCGCCGAGCGCGGCGAGCCGACGTTCTACCCGGAGATCGCGGTGCTCTTCGCCGCGCCCGACGACGGCGAGCACCACCACGTCCCGCTCTCGCTCGGCGCGTTCGGCTACTCGACGTACCGGGGCGGTTGACGTCCCCGCAGGTCACGGACGGGTTTCGGGATGATCACGGGAGCCGGGCCGGGCCGGGCGCCGGTTCGGTCCGCGCCCGGCGCGGGCAGTTAATGTGTGCCGGTCCGTTTTCCAGAGCCAGATTCGGAGTGCCCGATGTCCCACCCCACCCCCGCGGCCGCGAAAGACCGTCCGCCGCCCGGCCGGCGCGGCCCGCTGGACCGGTTCTTCGAGCTGACCGGGCGCGGCACGACCGTCCCGCGCGAGCTGCGCGGCGGGGTCACCACGTTCTTCGCGATGGCGTACATCATCCTGCTGAACCCGATCATCCTGGGCGGGGCGAAGGACGTCCACGGGGACGTGCTGTCGATCCCGCAGCTCACGACGATGACGGCGCTGTCGGCGGCGATCACCACGATCATCATGGGGCTCGTCGGGAACGTGCCGCTGGCGCTGGCGTCCGGGCTCGGCATCAACGCGGTGGTGGCGTTCCAGGCCGCGCCGCAGATGACGTGGGCGCAGGCGATGGGCTTGGTCGTCCTCGAGGGCGTCGTGATCGTGCTGCTGGCGGTCACCGGCGTCCGCGAACTGATCATGAACGCGATCCCGCTGGCGCTCAAGCACGCCATCGCGGTCGGCATCGGCGCGTTCATCGCGCTGGTCGGCATGGTGGACGGCGGGTTCATCTCGTCCAGCGCCGAGAGCCCGCCGCTGGCGCTGGGCCTGGGCGGGCGGCTGGCGAGCTGGCCGTCCGCGGTGTTCGTGCTGTCGCTGCTGCTGATGATCGTCCTGTACGTGCGGCGGGTGCCGGGCGCGATCCTGATCGGGATCGTGGTGTCCACGGTCGTCGCGGTGGTCGTCCAGAAGAACGCGTCGATCCCGGCGAAGGGGCCGGGCTCGTGGGGCGTGGTCGTCCCCGACCTGCCCGACCGCTACTTCGCCACGCCCGACTTCGGGCTGTTCGGCAAGGTGGACGTGTTCGGCGGGTTCGCCGAGGCGGGCGTGCTGACCGCGATCGTCGTGCTGTTCACGCTGGTGCTGTCCGGGTTCTTCGACGCGATGGGCACGATCCTCGGCGTCAGCGACGAGGCGGGCCTGGTGGACGAGAAGGGCCAGGTCCCCCGCCTCGGCCGCATCCTGTCGGTCGACGGCCTGTCGGCCGCGCTCGGCGGCGTCACCAGCTCCTCGGCGAACACCGTGTTCGTCGAGTCCGCGGCCGGTGTCGGCGAGGGCGCGCGCACGGGCCTGGCGAACATCGCGACCGGCGCGCTGTTCACCGTGACGCTGTTCCTCACGCCGCTCGCGGCGGTCGTCCCCGCGCAGGCCGCCGCGCCCGCGCTGGTCGTCGTCGGCGCGCTGATGATGATGCGCGTCGCCAAGATCGACTGGAACGACCTCGGGTTCGCGATCCCCGCGTTCCTCACCGTCGTGGTGATGCCGTACACGTACTCGATCACCAACGGCATCGGGGCCGGGATCGTCTCCTACACGCTGATCAAGGTCGCGCGCGGGAAGCCGCGCGAAGCGGGCTGGCTGCTGTGGATCGTGACGATCGTGTTCGTCCTCTACTTCGGTTTGAACGTCGTGGAAGAAGTCCTGGGCGTTAAATAGTGCCGAGATGAACTAGACAGAGGGCGGAGTCTCACGCTCGCCGCCCTCCTCCTCGGCGAAAGGCAGTGGTGTGGCGCCCGCGGACGAACCCCCCGAGCCAGCCGGACACGGGGTCCGCGGCCACGTCCTGCTGGCCGCCGACCGGTTCAAGGGCTCGCTGTCGGCCGCGGCGGTGACCCGGCACCTGGCGGTCGGGCTGCGGCGCGTCCGGCCCGGCCTGCCGGTGGTGGAGATGCCCGTCCCCGCGTCCGGGGACGGGCTCGCCGAGGCGGCGGTCGCGGCGGGCTGGCGGCGGGTGCCGGTGGAGGTCCGGGGGCCGACCGGGCGGCCGGTGACGGCGTCGCTGGCGGTCGAGCGGGACACCGCCGTCGTCGACCTCGGGGAGGCGTGCGGGCCGCGGCTGCTGCCGGACGGGCGGCCGCGGCCGCTCACGGCGTCCAGCTTCGGCGCGGGGCAGCTCCTCGGGCACGCGGTGCGCGGCGGGGCGCGGCGGATCGTCCTCGGGCTCGGCGCGAGCGCCGCCCCGGACGGCGGGGCGGGGCTGGTCCAGGGCCTCGGCGGGCGGCTGCTGGACCCGCTCGGCCGCGAACTGCCGCCCGGCGGGGCCGCGCTGCGCAACCTGCACGCGCTGGACCTGCGCGGGCTTCCTGATCTGGCGCGGACGGAGCTGATCGTCGCGGGCACGGCCGCCGGGCCGCTGCTCGGCCGGTCCGGCGTCCCGGCGGCGGGCACCGACGCGGGTTCCGGAGGCCGCGACGGCGTCCGGCTGCTGGACGCGGGCCTGCGCCGCTGGGCCGACCTCGCCGAGGCCGCCGCCCGGCGCACCGCCCGCGACCTGCCCGGCGCGGGCGCGGGCGGCGGCGCGGGCTTCGCCGCGCTGGCGCTGCTCGGCGCGGCCGTCCGGCCCGGCCCGGTGTTCCTGCTGGACCTGCTCGGGTTCGCCGAGCGGGCGCGCGGCGCGCGGCTCGTCATCACCGGCGAGGGCGCGCTGGACACCCGCACGCTGCGCGGCCGGACCCCGGCCGGGGTGGCGCGGTCGGCGGCGCGCGCCGGGACGCCCGTCGTGGCCGTCACCGGGCGGCGCGGCCTGACCGGCGAGCAGTTGCGCCGCAGCCGCATCCAGGCCGTCTACGCGCTCGCGGACATCGAGAAGGACGTCGAGCGCTCGATGCGCCGGGCGGGGCCGCTGCTGGAGCAGCTCACCGTCGCCATCGCGGACGAGTGGCTGCCCCTCGCCTCCCTGTGACCTGCGCCTCCGCGCCGTGACTGCCGCCCCCGGCGGCCGGGCATACACGGGGAGAGCCCGACCCGGGAGGTAGGCATGAGGATCGGCGTTCCGCGCGAGATCAAGGACAACGAGTACCGGGTCGCGATCACCCCGGCGGGCGTCCACGAGCTGACCCGGCACGGCCACGAGGTGTTCGTGGAGCGGGGTGCGGGGACGGGCTCGGCGGTGCCCGACGCCGAGTTCGCCGACGCGGGCGCGAAGATCGTCGACGGCCCGGACGCGGCGTGGGGCGAGGCCGAGCTGGTGCTGAAGGTGAAGGAGCCCGTCCCCGCCGAGTACCACCGGATGGGGCGCGGGCAGACGCTGTTCACGTACCTGCACCTGGCCGCGTCGCGGGACTGCGCGGACGCGCTGCTGGCGGCGGGCGTGACGGCGGTCGGGTACGAGACCGTCCAGCTCCCGAACGGCTCGCTGCCGCTGCTCGCGCCGATGTCGGAGGTCGCGGGGCGGCTCGCGGCGCAGGTCGGCGCGTACAACCTGATGAAGTTCAACGGCGGTCGCGGGGTGCTGCCGGGCGGGGTGCCGGGCGTCGCCCCGGCGCGCGTGACGGTGATCGGCGGCGGCGTGGCCGGGCTGAACGCGGCGCGGATCGCCGCCGGGATGGGCGCGGACGTGACGGTGATGGACGTGGACGTCGACCGCCTCCGCGCCATCGACGCCGCGCACGGCGGCCGGATCAGGACGCTGGTCTCGACGGCGTACTCGGTCCGGCAGCAGGCCGTCGAGGCGGACCTGGTGGTCGGCGCGGTGCTGATCCCCGGCGCGCGGGCCCCGAAGCTGGTGTCGGGCGAGCTGGTCGCGCACATGAAGGAGGGGTCGGTGCTGGTGGACATCGCGATCGACCAGGGCGGCTGCTTCGAGGACTCGCGTCCGACGACGCACGCGGACCCGACGTACCGCGTCCACGGCTCGCTGTTCTACTGCGTGGCGAACATGCCGGGGTCGGTGCCGAACACGTCCACGTACGCGCTGACGAACGTGACGCTGCCGTACGCGCTGAAGATCGCCGCGCTCGGCTGGCGGGAGGCGATGCGCGCCGACCCGGCGCTCGCCCTCGGCCTGAACACGCACGCGGGACGGGTCGTGAACGGCCCGGTCGCCGAGGCGCACGGGCTGGAGCGCACGCCGCTGGAGGTCGTCCTGGCGTCCTGACCGTAAGGTGGCCGCATGGGCGAACTGATCCTTCTCCGGCACGGCGAGACCGAGTGGAGCCGGGCCAGGCGCCACACCGGCCGCACCGACCTGCCGCTCACCCCGCGCGGGGAGGAGCAGGCCCGCGCGCTGCGCGGCGCGGCGGCGCTGCGCGGGGCCGTGCGGGTGCTGTCGAGCCCGGCGGGGCGGGCGCTGCGGACGGCGGAGCTGGCCGGGCTGGCGGTGGACGCGGTCGATCCCGACCTCTGGGAGTGGGACTACGGCGGGTACGAGGGCATCACCAGCGCGGAGATCCGCGAGCGGCGGCCCGGCTGGTACCTGTGGGACGACGGCGTGGTCCCCGGCGACGCCGAGCACCCCGGCGAGAGCGTGGAGCAGGTCGGCAAGCGGGTGGACGCCGTGCTGGACCGGTGCCGTCCGCTGCTGGCCTCGGGCGACGTCACGCTGGTCGCGCACGGGCACGTGCTGCGGGTGCTGACGGCCCGCTGGCTCGGGCTGGAGCCGTCGCTGGGCCGGCTGTTCGCGCTGGACACCGGGACGGTCTCGCGGCTCGGCGACGAGCACGGACGGCCGGTGATCGCGTCCTGGAACGTCCCGCCGGGCTGACCGGCGGCGGTCTTCGCGATCGGCGGGAAACCGGGACGAGCCGCATAGGATGGCAGCGCGGGCCGCGCGCTCCGACCGGCACGATTGCGAGGACGACGATGACCACCCCGAGCCCCGGCGAGACCCCGGTCCGCGGCTACACCGCGACCAAGGACCAGCTCCAGACGCGGCTGCGCCGGATCGAGGGGCAGGTGCGCGGGATCGAGCGCATGGTGGACGACGACCGGTACTGCATCGACATCCTCACCCAGATCTCCGCCGTGCAGGCCGCCCTCGACAAGGTCGCGCTGGGCCTGCTCGACGGGCACGTCCGGCACTGCGTCGCCGAGGGCGCCGAAGAGGGCAAGGGCGACGCGATGTCCACCGAGCTGATGGCGGCGGTCGGCCGCCTGATGCGGCGCGGCTAGGGAGCGCCGCAGCCCGTCTGGTCGTCCTGGGCTTCCTGTTCCTCGACCAGCAGCCGGAGGCCGCGCAGGAAGTGCTCGCGCTCGACGGGCGTGAGCGCGGCGAGCATCCGCCGCGCCGGGTCGAGCCGGGTGCGCAGGACCTCCTCGGCCTCGGCCCGCCACGGTTCCGCGATGCGCACGAGGGCGCGCCGCCGGTCCCGCTCGTCCACGCCGCGTTCGACGAGCCCCGCGCGCTGGAGTTCGCCGACGAGCTGGCTCGTGGTGGCCGCGCCGAGCCCGACCCGCGCCGCCAGCTCCCCCACGGCCGACGGCCCCGCTGTGATGAGCGTCATGAGGACGGGCATGTGCCGGGGCCCGAGGCCCGCCTCCTTCAGCCGGACGACGAGTTTCGGCGGCCCGGTGCCGCCGTGACCAGGCTTCTTCAGCGCGCGCATGATGCGGCCGAGGAGCTGGATCAGCTCGACGGTGTCGTCGTCCACCCGGGGCGACCGAGCGGGGTCGGAAGGAGACTGCGCGCGCATGGCTTGAAGTTCAACATATTTCGTGGCCCACTGCCAATACCTTGAACTTCAAGGCATCTCCCCGCGGCCTCGTTCGGGGGACGAGGCCCGCCGACCTTTCCCAAGGGGGCTCCCATGTCCGAAACCCCGTCCGCGGCGGCGCCGCCGGGACCGCCCGGCGCGTCGGACCGGCTGGACCGCGGCATCCTGGTGCTCGGGCTGGTGATCGTCTCCGGCACGATCATGGCGATTCTGGACACCACGATCGTCAACGTCGCGCTGAAGACGCTCGGCCACGACTTCAAGACCGACCTGTCCACGATCCAGTGGGTCGTCACCGGCTACATGCTCGCGCTCGGCACCGTCATCCCGCTGACCGGCTGGGCGGTGGACCGCTTCGGCGGGCGGCGCGTCTGGATGACGTCGATCGTCCTGTTCGTCGCCGGATCAGCGCTGTCGGGGGCGGCCTGGAACATCGAGTCGCTGATCGTCTTCCGCGTCCTGCAGGGGCTCGGCGGCGGCATGCTGATGCCGACCGGCATGGCGATCCTGTCGATGGCCGCCGGGCCGCGCCGGATGGGCCGCGTCATGAGCATCGTCGGCGTCCCGATGCTGCTCGGGCCGATCCTCGGCCCGGTCATCGGCGGCTGGCTCGTCGACAACGCCGACTGGCGGTGGATCTTCCTGGTGAACGTGCCGGTCGGCGCGCTGGCCCTGGCGCTCGCCTGGTGGCGCATCCCCGCCGGGGAGCCGCACGAGGGCCGCGCCGCGCTCGACCTGCGCGGCCTGGTGCTGCTGCCGCCCGCGTTCGCGCTGAGCATCTACGGCCTGTCGCAGGCCAACGCGCACGGCTTCGGCTCGCCCGACACCTACGGCTGGCTCGCGGCGGGCGCGGTGCTCATCGCGCTGTTCGTCGCGCACAGCCTCCAGCGGGGCGACCGGGCGCTGATCGACGTCCGGCTGTTCGCCGACCGCACGTTCGCGACCGCGTCCGTGGCGGTGCTGCTCGTCGGCGTCGCGCTGATCGGCTCGCTGCTCCTGCTGCCGCTCTACTACCAGACCGCGCGCGGCGAGACCGCGTTCGCCGCCGGGCTGCTGCTCGCGCCGCAGGGGCTCGGCGCGGCGCTGGCGATGCCGGTCGCCGGGCAGCTCACCGACCGGCTCGGCGCGGGCCGCGTCGTCCCGTTCGGGATCGTGCTGCTGACGCTCGGGACGATCGCGTTCACGCAGGTCTCCGCCGGGACGTCGTACTGGCTGCTGAGCGGCGCGCTGTTCGTCCGGGGCCTCGGCCTCGGCGCGACGATGATGCCGACGATGAGCTCCGCCATCGCGACGCTCCCGCAGCGCGCGGTCGCGCGGGCCACCAGCTCGCTGAACATCATCATGCAGCTCGGCGGCTCGCTCGGCTCGGCGCTGCTGGCGGTGCTGCTGTCCCGGCAGATCGGCGACCGGCTGCCGCAGGCGTCCGGGTCGCACGGCGGGTTCGGCGACATCCCCGAGGCGGTGCGGGTCAAGGTCGCGCCGCTGCTGGCCGAGTCGTTCCACGCGCCGTTCTGGCTGGCGCTCGGGCTGACGGCGGCGCTGATCGTCCCGGCGCTGCTGCTGCCCCGGCGGGGCGCGCGGCACCTGCCGCACGAGCCCGCCGCCGAGCAGGTGCCGGAGGTCGCGCCGCACCTCTAGCGGTCCGGCCCGTGGTCCGGCCCGTGGTAAAGCCCGCGGTCAGGACGCGACCGGCCAGCCGGCGTCGTCCAGGCCGCGGGTCAGCTCCAGCGCGCGGCGCGCGTCCGGCGAGTAGCGGTACCGCTCGGGGAGGACGCGCGTCGTGCGGTACAGGCCCTTGAGCGTCAGCGTGGCCGCCAGGTCGGACGTGGGCAGGCCCGGCAGCCCGTACATCCGCCGCGCCCAGCGGGGCAGCGTGGACACCACGAGCGTCCCGACGGCGGGGGCGGCGAGCTTGAGCGGCAGCATCCTGCGCGGGACGGCCGGGTTGAACATGCGGCGCAGGCCCAGCCGGGCCTCGTCGCAGGCGAAGATGTCGCGGCGCATCATCGCGTAGTAGTCCCGCATCTCCGCGACGGACGCGGGCACGTCCGCCGGGTCGAGGCCGACGACGGCCGCGGCCCGGCGCTGCTCGTCCACGAACGCGTCGGCGTCGGCGCGGGTGAGCGGCACCCCGGCGCGGCGCGCGATGTCGAGGTAGGAGTCGACCTCGCCGAGGTGGACCCACAGCAGGTTCTCCGGGTCGTCCACCGGGAACGCCTCGCCGGTGCGCGGGTCGGTGCCGGTGAGCTTGGAGTGGAGTTTGCGGACGCGGCGGCCGATGCGCTCGACCTCGTCGCGGGTGCCGTAGGTGCGGACGCGGACGAACTCGACGGTCCGGGCGAGCCGCGACCAGGCGGCGCTCGGGTCCATCAGCTCGGAGTTCTGCGCGGTGCCCCACATCGTCCGGGGATGCAGCGCCTGGAGCAGCAGCGCGCGCACGCCGCCGACGATCAGCACCGGCTCGCCCATGACGTGCCAGGTCACCGACCCGGGACCGAAGAGGCCGTAGTCCTCGTCCCCGCGTTCGCTCTCCCGCACGGTCAGCCCCTCTCGCCGAACGTTCCCGGCGGCGCGCCCGTCCCGTGGCGGGGCGCTCTCTCTCCGGGCCGAGGAAACCACGCCCGCCACGGTAACCGAAGACTTACATTCCCGTTTATGACGTGGGTCACACCCGAGGTGACACGTCCGTCGCCGCGCGGTCAGCGGGCCGGGCGGACGGCCAGCGCGCTGCCGCCGCCCCGCCGGACCGGCTCCGCGACGGCCTGGACGAGTCCGGGCCGCAGGAACTCCAGCGCCGTCGCCGCCCCGATCACCCCGGCGGGCGGCCCCGGGAACTCGGCGACGTCGTGGCCCAGCGCGGCGAGTTTCGCCTTGTACCGCGCGATGAACGCGGGCTCGGCGAACACCTGCGCGGTGTTGCGCTGCGTCGCGCGGGGCGCGGCGAGCGCGGCGGGCAGGTCCATGCCGAGGTCGAGGCGGTTCAGCAGGATCTGGAGGACGGTCGTGGGGATCGTCGAGCCGCCGGGCGTCCCGACCGCGAACCGTGGGCGGCCGTGGTCGAGGACGATCGTCGGGGCCATGCTGCTGCGCGGCCGCTTGCCGGGGCCGGGCAGGTTCGGGTCGTGCGGCGCGCCGGGCGCGGGCGGCTGGAGCGTGAAGTCGGTCAGCTCGTTGTTGAGCAGGAAGCCCCGGCCGGGAACCGTCAGGCCGCTGCCGCCGAACTGCTCCAGCGTGACGTTGTACGCGACGACGTTCCCCCACCGGTCCGCGACGACGAGATGCGTCGTCTGCTGGCCTTCGTACGGCGTCGGCGCGGCGACGCCGGGCGCGGTGCAGCCCGGCCGCGCCGGATCGCCGGGCGCGACGGGCGCGGGCGCGGCCTTCGCGGGACCGACCAGGCACGCGCGCCCTTCCGCGAACCTCTTCGACAGGAGCGCGCGCAGCGGGACGTCCTCCTGCGCCGGGTCGCCCACGTACCGGTTGCGGTCGGCGTAGGCGAGCTTGGACGCCTCCAGGTAGGCGTGCAGGACCGCGACCGGGTCGCGCCGGTCGGGGCGCAGCGCGGCGATGATGTTCAGCGCCTCCCCGACCGTCGAGCCGCCCGACGACGACGGCGGCGCGCCGTACACGTCCAGGCCCTCGTAGCGGACGCGCGTCGGCGGCGGTGTCAGCGCGCGGTAGGCGGCGAGGTCGCGGACCGTCATCCGGCCGGGCCGGACCTTCCGCGCCGCCGCCGGATCGACGGGCGGCCGCGCGACGGTCGCCGCGACCTCCGCGCCGAGCCCGCCGCCGTACAGCCAGGACGGGCCGCGCCGCGCCAGCTCCCGGTACGTCGCGGCGAGGTCGGGGTTGCGGAACGTGGACCCGACGCGCGGCGGTTCGCCGCCGGGCAGGAACAGCTTCCGCGTCGGCACGATGTCGGCGAACCGCGCCTGGTTGACCGCCGCCTGGTCGTGGAACTCCTGGTCGACGGTGAACCCGCGCTCGGCGACGCGGATCGCGGGCCGCAGCAGCGCGCCGAGCGGGCGGCTGCCGAACTCGCGCAGCCCGCGGTCCCACTGGGCGACGGTGCCGGGGACGCCGACGCTGAGTCCGCTGGTCACGGCGTCGTCGAACGGGAGCGCCTGCCCGGTGGCGGGGTCCACGAACGCGTCGTCGCGGGTCGCGCGCGGGGCGGTCTCGCGCCCGTCGACCGTCTCGACGCGGCCGGTGCGCGCGTCGTAGTGGACGAGGTACCCGCCGCCGCCGATCGCGGCGACGAACGGCTCGGTGACGCCGAGCGTCGCGGCGGCGGCGACGGCCGCGTCCATCGCGTTGCCGCCGTCCTTGAGGACTTCCAGCGCGGCGCGGCTGGCGTCGAGGTCCACGGTGGCGACCGCGCCGCCGTAGCCGGTGGCGACGGCCTGCCGGGCGTCGGCGCGGGCGGGGGCCGGCACGAGCCAGGCGGCGGCGGTGACGGCGGCGGTGACCAGGGCGAACGTCGTGCGGCGGGACACGGGGGCCTCCTGCGGATCACACGGGTCTGCGTTCACCGTTTCACCGATCCGCGGCGATGGCCAGCCGCGCGGACTGGACATCCGGGACTGTTCCGACGTATTCTCGATTCGAGATTAACTCAGGTTGAGAACGACAGGAGGCGGCGATGACCCGCGACGAGGCCGGATTCCTCGCGTCCTACGACCCGCGCGCCTACGACCCCGTCGCGGTGACCGTGGACGTCGTCGCGCTGACGATCCGCGACGGCGCGCTGTCGGTCCTGCTCGTCCGCCGCGCGCACCCGCCGTTCGCGGACGCGTGGGCGCTGCCCGGCGGGTTCGTCGTCGCGGGCGGCGCGGACGGCGGCGGCGAGGACCTGCCGGACGCGGCCGTCCGCGAGCTGGCCGAGGAGACCGGCCTCGCCGCCGCCGACGCCGCGCTGGACCGCCTGCACCTGGAGCAGCTCGGCACCTACGGCGCGCCCGGCCGCGACCCCCGGATGCGCGTCGTGTCCGTCGCCTACCTGGCGTTCGCGCCCGCGCTGCCCGACCCGGCGGCGGGCGGCGACGCGGCCGACGCGGCGTGGACGCCGGTCGCCGCGCTCGGCCTGACGGCGGCGGGCGCGCAGCCGCCCGGCACGACCCGCCCACTGGCGTTCGACCACGCGCGCATCCTCGCGGACGGGCTGGAGCGCGCCCGCGCGAAGCTGGAGTACACGCCGCTGGCGACGGCGTTCTGCGCCGCCGAGTTCACGATCCCCGAGCTGCGCGCCGTCTACGAGGCGGTGTGGGGCGAGGAGCTGCACGCGGGCAACTTCCACCGGAAGGTCCTGTCCGTCCCGGGCTTCGTGGAGGGGACGGGCGGCACCTCGGACGCGCCCGGCCGGCGCGGCGGCCCCCGCCCGCGCCTGTATCGGGCGGGCGACGCGCGCCTGCTGCACCCGGCGCTGCTGCGGCCGAGCCGGGAGGAGGAGGTCCGGTGAACGCCGCCGAGGCGCTGGCCGAGATCGACGCGGCGCGCGGTCCCGCCGAGCTGTTCGGCGCGGACGCGGCCGAGGCGGAGCGGACGTACCGGCGGCTCGCCCGCGTCCTGCACCCGGACGCGCCGGGCGGCGACGCGGCCGGGTTCGTCCGCCTCGGGGACCTGTGGCGCGCCTACCGGGGCGCGCGGACCATCACCACATCCCGCCGCGCGTACAGGCTCGGCCCGCCCGTCGCACGCGGCGACCTCGCCGTCCTGTACGCCGCCCCCGCCGACGACGGCACGGACGCGGTCCTCAAGATGCCGCGCGACCCCGCCGACTCCGACCTGCTCGAACGCGAGGCGGCCGCGCTCCGGCGGCTGGCCGAACGCGGCGACCCACGGTACCTGCCGTACGTGCCGCGCCTGGTCGAGTCGTTCCGGCACCGGGACGCGGCGACGGGCGCGGAGCGGCGCGTCAACGCGCTGAACCGCCTCGACGGGTTCGTGTCGCTGGCCGACGTCCGCACCGCGTACCCGGCCGGGCTCGACGCGCGCGACGCGGCGTGGATGTGGCGGCGGCTGCTCGTCGCGCTGGGGTTCGCGCACCGCGCGGGCGTCGTCCACGGCGCGGTGCTGCCCGAGCACGTCATGATCCATCCGGCGGAGCACGGCGTGGTGCTCGTGGACTGGTGCTACAGCGCGCTGGACGGGGACCGGGTGCCCGCGCTCGTCGCACGGTACGCCGACCGGTATCCGCCGGAGGTCACCGGTAAGCGCCCGGCCGTGCCCGCCACGGACGTCCATCTGGCGACGCTGTGCATGACCGACCTCATGGGCGACCGCGCGCCCGCCGAACTCGCCCGGTTCGCGCGCGGCTGCACGCTGCCGTCCCCCGCCGCGCGTCCCGGCGACGCCTGGGCGCTGCTCGGCGAACTCGACGAACTTCTCGAACGGCTGTACGGCCCGCGCCGTTTCCGTCCGTTCACGATGCCCCCTGCGAAGGAGAATCCCTGATGGGAAGCGGAACCTGGTCCACCGACGTCTACAGCGCCGCCGAGAGCTACCGCCGGTCCACCGGCGCGAGCGCGTTCGCGTACAGCGACTCCGGCGCGACCTCGACGCACCCGTCGCTCGACCCGAAGGGCGTCGCCCTGCGCGAGAGCCGCGATTCGGACGAGCACCCCGAATCGGTCGGCATCGCCGTCCTGTTCGACGTGACCGGCTCGATGGGCGGCGTCCCGCGCGCCCTCCAGCAGAAGCTCCCGGGCCTGCTCGGGCTGCTGCTGCGCAAGGGCTACGTCGAGCACCCGCAGATCCTGTTCGGCGCGGTCGGCGACGCGACGTGCGACCGCGCGCCGCTCCAGATCGGCCAGTTCGAGGCCGACAACCGGATGGACGACGACCTCGGCCGCATCCTGCTGGAGGGCGGGGGCGGCGGCCAGATGCGCGAGTCCTACGAGCTGGCGCTGCACTTCATGGCGCGGCACACCGCGCTCGACTGCTTCGAGAAACGGGGGCGGCGCGGCTACCTGTTCCTCATCGGGGACGAGCTGGCGTACCCGAAGGTGAAGGCCCGCGAGGTCGCCAAGGTCATCGGCGCCGGCATCGGCGAGGACGTGCCCGTCGCGGAGATCCTGCGGGAGGCGCAGCGCCTGTACGACGTGTACTTCATCATCCCCGAGGGCGCGTACCACACGGGCGACGCGCGGCTGCGGGACTTCTGGCGGGACCTGCTCGGCCAGAACGTGCTGTACCTGGACGATCCGGCGGCCGTCTGCGAGACCATCGCGCTGACCGTGGGGCTCGGGGAGGACGCCATCGACCTCGACGCCGGGCTCGGCCACCTCGCGGAGACGGGCTCGACGGCCGGGCCGAGCGTCTCGCGGGCGCTCGCCCCGCTCGCGGAGTCCCGGACGTCGGTCGTCCGCTCGGGCGCGCCCGCCGGACTGGAGCCCGGCGACGGCCCGTCCGCGACGACGCGGCTGTGACCGTGCGCCCGCACACGATCGTCGTCGACCTCGGCTTCGGCGACGCGGGCAAGGGCACCGTCGTGGACCGGCTCTGCGCACGGGGGCCGGAGCCGGTCCACGCGGTCGTCCGCTTCAACGGCGGCGCGCAGGCCGCGCACAACGTGGTGACCGACGACGGCCGCCACCACACGTTCGCGCAGTTCGGCTCGGGCACGTTCACGCCGGGCGTCCGAACCCACCTCTCACGCTTCGTCCTGGTGGACCCTTTGGCTCTGGCCGCCGAAGCCGACCACCTGGCCGCGGTCGGCGTACCCGACGCCTTCGCCCGCCTGACGGTGGACGAACGCGCGCTGCTCGTCACGCCGTACCACCGAGCCGCGAACCGAGCGCGCGAACTGGCCCGGGGCGCGGCCCGCCACGGCTCCTGCGGAATGGGCATCGGAGAAACCGCCGCCTACGCCCTGACCCACCCCACCGAAGCCCCCCGAGCGGCCGACTGCCACTCCCCCACCCGCCTGAACCGAGTTCTGACCGCCCTACACGACCGCTACCGCGCGGAATTCCCGGACGGCCCACCGGTCCCACCAGCAGAAGACTGCGCGAAAGCATTCCAAGCATTCGCCGACCGCGTCACCTTGGTAGACGACACATACCTGGCGGCTCTCCTGGCAGCAGGCCCGGTCGTCTTCGAAGGAGCCCAAGGCGTCCTCCTGGACGAAGACCACGGCTTCCACCCCCACACAACCTGGTCCACAACAACATTCAAAAACGCCGAAGCCCTCCTCGCGGAATCAGGCACAACCCGCCCATCCCAACGCCTGGGCGTCCTCCGCACCTACACAACCCGCCACGGCCCAGGCCCCTTCGTCACCGAAGACCCGACCCTCACGCTGCCCGACCCGCACAACACCAAAAACCCCTGGCAGGGCACCTTCCGCGTAGGCCACCTGGACGAAGTAGCCCTGCGCTACGCAGCAGAAGCCTGCGGCGGCATAGACGCCCTGGCCATAACCCACATGGACGTCGCCGCTTCAAACCCCGACCTACTCCGCTGCACCGCCTACGAACTCCCAGACGAACAGAACCCGCTGACCCGACTCCCTCACCACAACGACCTGACAACCCGCGAACACCTCACCACCCGCCTGCTGACCGCCCGCCCGATCTACGAACCGCTAGGCGACCCGATAACAGCAGCCGAAACAGCCACGAACGCCCCGGCCGTCCTCCTCTCCCACGGCCCAAGAACATCGGACAAACACTGGACCGGCGCGGGGAGACCCAGTCATGCAGCATTCGGCGCGGCAAATCATGCCGCGTCGGGTGCTGTATAACGGGCCGCATGGGAGTTCGCAAGAGTGTTCCAATGGGACCAGAGGACCTCATCGCCCTGGAGCGGATGCACGCTCCCCGAAGGCCCGAGCGAGACGCACTGGCCCGGCTCACCGGCCGGAACCTGGCGGCCGGGGCCTCCGACGCGGAGATCATCGCCGCATTGATCCGCGCGGGCCGGGAAGCCGTAGACCGGCAGGTTGCGGCCACCGGGTACGCGGCGTGGGCGGCGGGGATGGACGACGAGGACCGCGCCTACCGCACCGCCCGACGCGGCTGAGGCCCTTGATGCCGACGATGATGAAGGTCGGCCGCACGCTGCGCCACGCCCTGGCACTCTGATCGCCGACCGCGTCGCCTTGCGCCCGCCGGGCAGAAGCCGTCGTACGCCAGAGCCCCCAGGGTGGTCGTGCTTCCTGGGGGCTCTGCGGTGCGGGTGTCAGGGGAGGTCGTGGATGCCGGACTTCACCTGAGCGGTGAACGTGCGCCACGTGTCAGCGGCGACGAACAGTTTGGGGCCGCTCGGGTTCTTGGAGTCGCGGACGCCCGTTAGGGATGCGAAGTTCGCTACTTCCACGCAGTTGCCGCCGGTGCCGGTGCTGTGGCTGCTCTTGCGCCACCGGGCGGGCGGCGGGACGAGATTGCTCAACGTGCCCTCCAGAATCTCGAAGGAGCTTGCTGTGCGCGGGCTTTCAAGGGAGGTCGTGCGCGCCCGACTTCACCTGGGCGGTGAACTCGCGCCACGTGTCGGCCACGACGAACAGCTTCGGGCCATCCGGGTTCTTGGAATCGCGGACGCCCGCGAGGGGCGCGAAACTCGCCACCTCCACGCATTGGCCGCCGGTGCCGGTGCTGTGGCTGCTCTTGCGCCACCGAGCGGGCGGCGGGACGAGATTGCTCACGTGCCCTCCAGGATCTCGTTCTGACGTGTCAGGGGAGGTCGTGCGCGCCCGATTTCACTTGCTCGGTGAACGCGCGCCACGTGTCACCGGCGACGAACAGCTTCGGGTCACCGGGGTTCTTGGAATCGCGGACGCCCGCGAGGGGCGCGAAGTTCGCTACCTCCACGCAGTTGCCACCGGTACCGCCACTGTGGCTGCTCTTGCGCCACTGGGCGGGTGGCTGAACGGAAGTGCTCACGTACCCTCCAGGATTTCGTGTGGAAGCCTCAGGGAAGGTTGTGCGCGCCCGACTTCACCTGAGCGGTGAACGCGCGCCACGTGTCAGCGGCGACGAACAGCTTCGGGCCACCGGGGTTCTTGGAGTCGCGGACGCCCGCGAGGGGAGCGAAACTCGCTACCTCCACGCATTGGCCGCCGGTGCCGCCGCTGTAGGTGCTCTTACGCCACCGGGCGAGCGGCTGAACGGGATTGCTCACGTGCCCTCCAGGATCTCGTTCTGAAGTTTCAGGGGAGGTCGTGGGTGCCGGACTTCACCTGGGTCGTAAACGTGCGCCAGGTCTCGGCGGCGACGAGGAGGTTCGGGCCGTCCGGGTTCTTGGAATCGCGGACGCCCGCGAGGGGCGCGAAACTCGCGACCTCCACGCACTGACCGCCGGTGCCGGAGCTGTAGCTGCTCTTGCGCCACCGGGCGAGCGGCTGAACGGGATTGCTCACGTGCCCTCCAGGATCTCGTTCTGAAGTTTCAGGGAAGGTCGTGCGCGCCGGACTTCACCTGAGCGGTGAACGCGCGCCAGGTTTCCGCGGCGACGAGGAGGTTCGGGCCGTCCGGGTTCTTGGAGTCGCGGATGCCGGTGACGGGGGCGAAGCTTGCGACCTCCACGCAGTTGCCGCCGGTGCCGGAGCTGTAGCTGCTCTTGCGCCACCGGGCGGCCGACGGAACGGGGTTGCTCACATGCTCTCCAGGATGTCGTGAAGGAGCCTCAGGGTCTCGTCGGCGGTCAGCGCCAAAGCCCTGATCCGGTCGTACCGAAGGCTATAGCCCCGGACCTGGTCGCCGCGCAGGATGAGCTGACCGTCGAGATGCCCCTCGACGTAGACGGCGTCGGGCTCATCCTCGAACCCGAGGATCTCGAACGCGCCCGGAAGCCCCGGGTACGCCCCGGCGCTGCCCGGAACGACCTGGATCGTGACATTGTGGCGCTGAGCCATCTCGATCAGGTGCTCGATCTGGCCGCGCATGACCTCCGAATCTCCGATCCTGCGCCGCAACGCCATCTCGTCGAAGATCGCGACGAGGTGACAGGGGTCGTCGTCGGTCAGGAGCGTCTTGCGCGCCATCCGCGTCTCGACCATCTCTTCGACCTTGTCCAGCGTGACGGTCCCGTCCTTCTCGATCAGCTCACGGGCGTACTCGGGCGTCTGGAGGATTCCGGTGACGAACATCGTCTCGAAGACGTGCAGGACGACGGCCTCCTCCTCCTTCTCCAGGAACTGCGGGAAGCCGGGCGGGAGGATCTGGAGGCGTTCGAGCTTCTTGATCCACTCCCACTTGCGGTGGAACGATCCGTTCGTCTTGAAGAACGTGTCGCAGTCGTTCGCGAAGTCCTCGGACGGCTGGTTCTTGCCGGACTCGACCGCGCCGATCCACTGCTCGGTGTATCCCAGCAGCTCGCCGAGCGCGACCCGGCCGAGCCCGGCGAGCTTCCGGTAGTTGTAAAGCTCGACCCCGAAGAACTCGTTCGGGGACGTCGGGGGGTCCGGGATGGACGGACGTCGGGGCATAACGCATCCTCCGTGCGCGCGAGGTTCCAAACCGGCGGCATTAGGGAGCGTGCCGCCGGTCATTCGTCATCCGGGGTTCTCGTGCGTCCGACGATAGACCCGTCACGCCGGGCCCGCGAGCGGTCACGGAAAGAAACAGAGCACCCTTTCCTACGTGCTCCCAATTCGGGCTATTTGCGCTTTTCTCTCCCCCGGGCCCCCGCCGCCGGGATCTGCTGAGTGAGGTTCAGCGCGTTGCCGTCCGGGTCCTTGACGTGGGCGACGCGCTGTCCCCACGGCATGTCGTTGGGGCCGCCGCTCACCGCGCCGCCCAGCACCGTCACCCGGTCGAGCATCGCGTCGACGTCCTCGACGGCGACGCTGAGCAGGATGCGCGGCGCCGACCCGTCGCCCGGGTCCTTCTTGGTGACCAGCCCGAGGTCGGTGTCGCCGACGCGCAGTCCGACGTAGAAGGCCGGGCCCTTCTCCGGCACCCGGAAGATCTCCTCGGCGCCGAACAGCTCCGTGTAGAAGCCGAGCAGGACGTCGTGGTCGGCGGTGAGGATCACTGGCTGGATCGTGGACATGGCGCTCCTGTCGAGAACGGTCGGTTCGACGGACAGACCGTCCGCGAGCGGTGAACTCATCGGCCGGTCGGTCCGCGCCAGCACGGGCTTCGGCTGGGCATGACGTCGCGCTACCCCGCCGACCCACCACTTCCGGGCGGTTATCCACAGGCGAGAACGAGTGCTTGACGTCACACTCCGGTTGATATCTGATCTCCGGGAACCCCCTGGAGGTGCGTCTTGCGTGCGCTGCTCGCGGTGCTCACCGCGCTCGTCCTCACCCTCGGGCTCGGCGTCGCCGCGCCCCCGGCCGCGTCCGCCGCGCCGGGCGACGGCTGCGACCCGATCGACCCGGCGGCGTGCCTGCTGCCGTTCCCGAGCGACTGGTACACGAAGGCCGACGCGGCGACGCCGACCGGCCGCCGGGTGGACATGAAGTCCACGTTGAAGAACGTCCTGGGCGTGCCGATCGCGCCCGCCGAGTGGAACCGGGCGGACGGTTTCTCGCCGGGCTCGGCGCTGCTCAGCCGCGTCCCGGGCCTGGACCTGGCCCGGACGAAGGCCGCGCCGATCACCGACATCGGCGCGTCCCTCCACGCGGACGCCCCGATCGTCGTCGTGGACACCGCGACCGGCGAGCGCTGGCCGTACTGGGCCGAGCTGGACGCGAACGCGCCCGAGGATCGCCGGGCGCTGATCGTCCGTCCGGCGAAGAACTTCACGGAGGGCCACCGGTACGCGGTCGCGCTGCGGAATCTGCGCGACGCTTCGGGCGCATTGATCGCCCCGAACGCGACGTTCGCGAAACTGCTCGGCGGGACGCTGCCGTCGAGCGATCCGCTCGCCGCGCGGCAGCGCGCGACGAAGGGCGTCCTGTCCGATCTGGCGGCGCGCGGCGTGACGGCGGAGGGCCTGTACCTGGCGTGGGACTTCACGGTCGCGAGCCGCCAGAGCCTCACCGGGAACGTCCTCAAGATCCGCGACGACGCGCTCGGGAAACTGGGCAACAAGTCCCCCGACTTCGTCGTCACGCAGGTCACCGACGACGTGGACGACAAGATCGCCCGCGAGGTGAAGGGTTTCGTCGTCGCGCCCAGCTATATGGAACTGTACGGCGGCCCACCAGGCGGCAATTTCCATCGGGGCAAGGACGGGCTGCCCGCGCAACTCCCCGGCAACAACCAGATCGTCCCGTTCCAGTGCGAGATACCGAAGGCCGCATTCACCGAGCCCGCGAAACCCGCGCTGTACGGGCACGGCCTGCTCGGCGGTGAGAACGAGGTCGGCGCGGGGAACGTGAAGTCGATGGCGAACGAGCACGACTTCCTGTTCTGCGCCACCAAGTGGATCGGCATGGCCACCGAGGACATCGTCAACGTCGCGAGCGCCCTGGTCGACCTGACGCGCTTCTCCACCATCGCGGACCGCACCCAGCAGGGATTCCTGAACTTCATCTTCCTCGGCCGCGCCATGACGCGCGGATTCGCGAAGAACAAGGCGTTCCAGGACGCGTCCGGGAAATCCCTCATCGACCCCGCCGCCGAACTGGCCTACGACGGGAACAGCCAGGGCGGCATCATGGGCGGCGCGCTCACCGCGATCTCACCCGACCTGCCCCGGGCCGTCCTCGGCGTCCCCGCGATGAACTACAGCACGCTGCTCAACCGCAGCGCCGACTTCACCGAATACGCGCAGGTGCTCAACATCTTCTACCCCGACAAACTCGATCAGCAGATCGGGCTCGGCCTCATCCAGATGCTGTGGGACCGGGGCGAAGCGGACGGATATGCCGCGCACCTCACCGACGATCCGCTGCCGGGGACGCCCGCGCACCGGGTGCTGATGCACGTCGCGTTCGGCGACCACCAGGTCGCGCCCGTCGCCGCGCAGGTCGAGGCGCGGACGATCGGCGCGAAGATCCACGCGCCCGCCGTCACGCCCGGCCGCGACCCCGACAAGGTGCCGTTCTGGGGCATTCCGCCGATCCCGTCCTACCCGTACACGGGATCGGCGCTGGTCGTCTGGGACAGCGGGTCGCCCGCGCCGCCGCTCACCGACACGCCGCCGACCGAGGGCCGCGACCCCCACTCGGACCCGCGCGGCAACGCCGACGCGCGGCGGCAGAAGGCCGAGTTCCTGGAGACCGGCCAGGTCGTCGACGTCTGCGGAGGGGGGCCGTGCGTGATCACTCCTTGAGCAGGCCCTTGTAGGCCAGCGCCCACCACAGCTCCGCGAGCGTCGCGTGGTCGCGGAGGTCCGCGCCGGTCGCGTCCTCGAACCGGCGCAGGCGGTTGCGCAGCGTGTTGGGATGCACGTAGAGGGCGCGCGCGGCGTCGTCCACGTGCATCCCGCCCGCGAGGTAGGTGACGACCGTGCGCTCCACGTCCGGCAGGTCCGCGAGCGGCGCGAGGTAGCGCTCGGCCAGCAGCGCGCCCACCTCGCGGTCCTCCGCGACCAGCGCCCGCAGGCCGAGGTCGGCCAGGTCGTGGACGCCGGTCAGGCCGAACAGCGCGGCCGTCTCCAGCGCCCGCGTCGCGCGCGCGAACGAGGCGGGGGCGTCCTCCGGGCGCACGGCCGGGCCGACGCCCGCCGTGATGCCCGCCTCCAGCGTGCGCGGGCGGCGGGCGAGCAGGCCGGCGACGTCGCCGTCCAGCAGCGCCACCGGCGGCGCGACGGGCGGCAGGTGCGGTTCGAGCGCGGCCAGGACCGTCCGCGCGGGCAGTCCCGACCGCGCCCGGAACGGGACGTACTCGCGGTCGGGGTCGAGGCCGAACGCCGCCGCCTGGAGCGCGACGCTCGCCCTGTCGAGGCCGCCCGACAGCATGCCGCGCACGAACGCGCCGCGCCGGAGCTGCGCGTCCAGGGCGTTCTCCAGCTCGACGCGGCGGTGCTCGCGGGCGGCGCGGACCATGACGCCGTCCGCCCAGTCCCACATGCGCTCCGCGAGCGCGAGGACGGCGGCCGGGTCCGCGCCCGCGCGGGCCGCCTCCGCCGCGAACCGCTCCCACACCGTGCGGACGCCGAGCCGGTACGCGCGCAGCATGTCCTCGACGGGGATGCCGTGCGCGGCCCGGTCGCCGCCGACGCTCGCCGCGCCCAGCGCCTCGGCGCGGCCGTGGCCGTGCAGCAGGAACGCGACGCAGTCGCGGACGCTGTTCTCGACGCCGGGGCGCAGCAGCTCGGGCGCGACGGCCGCGTACGAGGGGATGCCCGCGACGATCCGGTCGAGCACGCGGTCCGTCAGCGTTCCGACGTCCTCGCGCAGCACGCGCAGGACCGCCGCCGCCGTCTCCGACCCGTTCATCTGGGACAGGCTACGAACCCTTGCGGCGCGGGCGCATCCGGGGTGCGGCGGCGGCCGGGCAGCAACGCAACGTTGCGTTGTGTTCTTGGTAGAGTGCGGGCCATGCCGCCACGCCACGCCTCGGCGATCTTCGACGCCGTCCTCGCCCTCCTCGCGGAACAGGGCTACGCGGGCCTGACGATCGAGGGCGCGGCCGCGCGCTCCGGCGTCAACAAGACGACGATCTACCGGTGGTGGCCGTCCAAGGCGGCGCTCGTCGGCGCGGCCCTCGACCAGGGGATGCCGCTCGAACTGGCCGTTCCCGACACCGGATCGCTACGCGGCGACCTGGCGGCGCTCACCGGCTCGTTCGCCGAACTGCTCACGACGCCGCCGACCGCGGACATCGCCGTCGCGATCCTCGGCGCGGCGGTCGAGCACCCGGAACTCGCCGTCCACGTCCGCGCGTACTTCGCGGGCCGACTCGTCCGCGAACGCCCCATCTTCGACCGCGCCGTCGCCCGAGGCGAACTCCCACCCGACACGGACCCATTGATCCTCACGGACCTGCTCATCGGCGCGATCTGGATGCGCGTGATCCTCCGCGGCCTGCGCCCCACCCCGGATCTCGCGGCCCGCCTCACCGAAACGGTCCTCACAGGAGCCCTCCCACAGCGGTAAGTGAACCGTCGAACCCGCCCCCGCGTCCCAATCACGGCACCGTGAAAGGACGTGCGTGAACCCGACCGAGAAAAAGCACACCAGCAAGATCGTCTACACCGACGACCTGGTGATGCGCGGCCGCCGAACCTCCGCCCGCTTCAACGGCCAACGCCTGGAAATCACCCGCGGCCGAACCACCTGGCAAATCCCCGCGCGCGCGATCCAATCCATCGAACGCCACCGAGGCACGGTCCACATGACCCTGAGCGGCGAACCGGCCCCTGACCAGCGCACGCCGCCGCTGCGCTTCCGCACGTCCAGCATCCCGAACGCGACCAGTTTCACCGAACGAATCGAACGGTCGCTCCTGGCCGAGGACACCGCTCCCGACGGTTACGCACTCGTCACCGCCGTCACCCGCGGCCGCCGCGCCCCCACCGACCCGAACGTGCTGAAACTGATCTTCCTGGCGAAGACGGCCGGTCCGTTCATCGGAATACCGATGCTGGTCCACCCCAGCGTTGGAAACCTCGCCACGCTGTTGCTCATGAGTCCGTTCGCCACGTTCGGCGCGCTCATCTTCCGGGCCGTGTTCGAGGGAGGCATCCGGCACGAGTTCGCACTGCGGCGACGCGGGATGACGGTGGCCGGACGCCGCTCCGATCACGGAAAGTACCGCGTCGATTTCACGACCGCTGACGGAAGGCGGTTCACCGGGGTCACCGTGACCGGTTTCTCGACGCCTCGTCGCGGAGCCATCGACGTCACCTACGATCCGCGGCGACCCCGCATCGCCCGAGGCCCGCTGGGGTTCGTCCACTACGCGGTGATGGCGGTCTTCCTCGCCGTGGGCTCGGGGTTCGCTTTCATCTCGCTCCTGACCTTCCTGGCGGTCCTGACGACGCGGTGACCGCTCAGCGACCGCGACCGGGCCCGGCTCTTTCGAGCCGACGCCGACCGGTCAGTCGGCCGCGAGGTGGCGTTCGATCGTGGCGACCTTCGCGTCCAGGGCGCCCGTCACGCCCGGGCGGATGTCGGCCTTGACGACCAGGCTGACGCGGGGCGCGCGGGCCGCGACCGCGTCCGTCGCCGCCTTCACGACCGCCATGACCTCGTCCCACTCGCCCTCGACCGTCGTGAACATGGCGTCGGTGCGGTTCGGCAGGCCGCTCGCCCGCACGACGCGCACCGCCTCCGCCACCAGTTCGCCGACGTCCTCGCCGGTGCCGAGCGGGGTCACCGAGAACGCGACCAGCATCGCTACCTCCGTCTACGGTTGGGCCACCTGCCGTACCACGATCTCATCCAGCCGCCGCTCCACGATCGCCCCCACCGGCCAGTCGCGGACGAGCGCGCGCAGCAGCGCCGCCTCGTGCTCGGCGTTCGCCGCGTCGAACCCCTGCTGCTCGAGGCTGCTGCGCAGCGCCTCGACGTAGTCCTCGTCGGTGAACCCCGCGACGTCGCGGATCATCGCGGTCGTCGTGGCGCGGTGCGAGTTGAGCCCCGCGAAGGCCCGGCCGCAGCCGCAGCCGCCGTCCGGGTCGTTCTCGTCGCGCGCGCACACGACCCCGATGTGGACCAGCTCCCCCTCGACGCACCAGTCGAAGTCGTTGCGCCGGTACCCCTGCGTGGTCTTGGTGGCGGTGAGCAGCTTCAAGGCCGGACCCCTTCCCATGAAACGCGTCTCCCACGCTACGTCGGGGGTCCGACAGTCGGCGCGGGCGCGCGGGCGGCGCGCGCCTCCCCGAGGGCGGCGCGCGCGGCGACGCGGTCGGTAGGGCGGGTGGGACTTGAACCCACGACTGGCGGATTATGAGTCCGCTGCTCTGACCGGCTGAGCTACCGCCCCGTGAAAACCGTCCTGACGTGCTGGAACCCGTCTGCCCCGCATGAGGGAGCGGCGGATTTCCTTCCAACGGCCCCAGGACGACCCGCGCCAGTGTATGGCGCACCGGTCACGGAGCGCTATATCGAAGGTCGGGGCATACCACCCCCGAGGCCACTGTCGGCAACCTCCGGCGCACGTGTCACCCGTGAGGACCACCGAGGCGTCATCCTTTTCGCGGAGTGACGCGGCCGGTGACCGGCGGGTAAGGTCCCGGCCATGTCGAGACTCCGAGGCCGCGCCGCCGCCCTCGTCCCGGTGCTGCTGGCGCTGGTGACGGTCGCCTCCTGCAAGGGCGGCGACGACGGCGGGAAGACCGCCGCGAACGAGCCGGACGCGACCGGCACGCTGAAGCAGGCCGCGCAGGCGATGTCCGCGCTGTCCAGCACGGCGTTCACGCTGACGACGGACGGGAACCCGCAGATCGTCGTCAAGGGCGGCGAGATGAGGCTGCTGAAGAACGGCGACGCGGACGGCACGCTGCAGATCGCGCAGAGCGGCCAGGCCGTCGAGATGAAGATCGTCTCGCTGGGCCCGACGTTCTACGTGAAGGCGGTCACCGGCGGCTGGAAGAAGGTGCCGAAGGCGATGGCCGCGTCGCTGTACGACCCGTCGGCGGTGCTCGACCCGAACCGCGGCATCCCCAAGCTGCTGACGTCGGTGACGGACCCGAAGGCGGAGGCGTCCGAGGACGTCCGCGGCCAGAAGGCGCACCGGGTCGCGGCGACGCTGCCGAAGGAGGCGCTGAACGGCCTGATCCCCGGCGTCAACGAGGACCTCAAGGGCAAGGTCTGGATCTCCGACGCCGACCACCGCCTGCTGCGGGTGAAGGGGAACGTCTCCGGCGGCTCGCTCACGATCGACTTCACCGAGTTCGACAAGCCCTACAAGATCACGGCCCCGGCGTGACCTCCCGTCGCCGCGTCGCGATCGGCGTCGGCGGCGCGGTCGTGCTGCTGGCCGCGCTGGACGCCTACGTGGTGACGACCATCCTCGTCACCGTCCTGGACGACCTGCGGCTGCCGATCAACCACATCGAGCGGATCACCCCGGTCGTCACCGGGTTCCTGCTCGGCTACGTCGCGGCGATGCCGCTGCTCGGGCGGCTGTCGGACCGCCTGGGGCGGCGGCCGGTGATCGAAGCGTGCCTGATCGTCTTCGCGGTCGGGTCGGCGGTGACGGCGCTGGCCGAGCCGCCGCACGGCGTGCTGGTGATGACGGCGGGCCGAGCGGTGCAGGGCATGGCGGGCGGCGCGCTGCTGCCGGTGACGATGGCCCTCGCCGGCGACCTGTGGGACGAGGAGCGGCGGCCGGTCGTGCTCGGCGCGGTCGGGTCGGCGCAGGAGCTGGGCTCCGCGCTCGGGCCGCTCTACGGGGCGGCGGTGGCGAGCGCGGCGAGCTGGCGGCTGATCTTCTGGATCAACATCCCGCTGACGGTGCTGGCGCTGGTCGCGGTGCATCTCGCGGTCCCGGCGGGGCGGCCCGCGCCGGAGGACCGGCCGAGGATCGACGTCGTCGGCGGGATGCTGCTGGCGCTCGGCCTCGGGCTGCTGGTCGTCGGCGTCTACAACCCCGCGCCGGACGAGTCCGCGCTGCCGTCCTGGGGCGTGCCGACGCTCGCGGGCGGCGCGGTCGTGCTCGTCGCGTTCGTGCTGTGGGAGATCCGCTCCCGCACCCGCCTGCTGGACCTGGCGGGCACCCGGCGCGGCCCGCTGTTCGCGACGCTGGGCGTGAGCTTCCTGTCGGGCGCGGCGCTGATCGTCACGCTGGTGGACGTCCAGCTCGTCGCGCAGACGCTGCTCGGCGACGACGCGCTCGGCGGGGCGCTGACCCTCGCCTGGTTCCTCGGCGCGCTGCTCGTCGCGGCGGTGCTCGGCGGGCTGGTGACGGTGCGGATCGGCGAGCGGTGGCCGCTGGTCGTCGGGATGGCGGTCGCGGCCGTCGGGTACGCGCTGATCGCGACGTGGCCCGCCGCCGTCGCGGACGCCGCGTACGGCCCGCTCCCCCGGATGCAGACCGACCTGGTCGTCACCGGGCTCGGTCTCGGGCTCGTCATCGCGCCGGTGTCGTCGGCGGTCCTGCGGACGGTCCCGGCCGCGCAGTTCGGGATCGCGTCGGCGGCGGTCGTCGTCGCGCGGATGATGGGCATGCTGCTCGGCATCGCGGCGCTCACGGCGTGGGGCCTGCGCCGGTTCCAGACGCTGACGGCGCATCTGGAGACGCCGCTGCCGTTCCTGATGTCCAAGAGCGAGTTCGCCGCCGCGATGGCCCGGTACGAGGCCGCGCTGAAGTCCGCGCTGCGCACCGAGTACCAGGAGATCTTCTGGATCACGGCCGCGCTGTGCGCGCTCGGCGCCGTCGTCGCCCTCGCCGCCCCCGGCCGCCGCACCGCAGCGCCCGCGCCGCGGAAGTCCCCTGATCACCTCTTGACAGGCCGCTGACGCGGGAAGAGGCTTTCGTCACTCACCGGCTGACGGGCAGTCCGGGAGGACCACTGCGAGGGAAGCCTTGGAACCGCTCGTCGAACACCGTCCCGGGACGACGGTCCGCGCCCGGTTGACGGCGGCGGGCCTGAAGCTGACGGCCGGTCCCGTCCTGGCGCTGTGGCCGCTCGGCCCGCGCGGGCTGCGCCCGGCCGTCGCGATCGACCTGGCCGCCCCGGTGGCGCTGCCCCGGCCGCGCTGGGCGAGCGTGGAACGCGTCGGGTTCCGCGACTTCCGCGCCGAGTGGGTGCGGGCGCCGCGCGCCGACGACGACCGGGTCGTCCTGTACTTCCACGGCGGCGGTTTCTTCTCGTGCGGGCTGCGCACGCACCGCCGGATGGTCGCGCGGATCTCGGCGGCGGCGGGCGCGGCCGTGCTGTCGGTCGCGTACCGGCAACTGCCCGCCGCGCCGCTGACGACGTCGGTGGACGACTGCGTCCGCGCGTACCGGTGGCTGCTGGAGCGCGGCCACGACCCGGCGCGGATCGTCGTCGCGGGCGACTCGGCAGGCGGTTTCCTGGCGTTCGCGGCGACGCTCGCGGCGCTGGCGGAAGGCCTGCCCGCCCCGGCGGCGATCGTGGCGATGGCCCCGTTGACCGACCTCGACCACACCGAGAAGGCCGCGCACGCCAACGCGCGGCTGGACGCGTACCTGCCCGCGCGGCGCGTGCGGCGGCTCGCGGAGCTGCTGACGGAGGGCGCGGTCCCGCTGGACCCGGCGGTCTCCCCCGTCAACGCGGACCTGTCCGGGCTGCCGCCGGTGCTGATCCAGGTCGGCTCGACGGAGATGCTGCTGCCGGACGCGGAGCTGATGGCGGACCGGCTCACCGCGGCGGGGGTGCCGTGCCGCCTCCAGGTGTGGGAGGGGCAGGTCCACGTCTTCCAGGTGTTCGCGGACCTGGTTCCGGAGGGGCTGGCGGCGCTGCACGAGGTGGGGGCGTTCGTGCGGGAGCACACGAGCGCGCGGCGGGAGGTTCCGCGGGCGCGCAGGCGTCGGCGCGCGCGTTCGGCGGCCTGACCGCACGCGTCCCGCGCGTCCCCGGAGCCCGGCCCGTGACGGGCGGCCACGATCCCGTGCCCGCGGAGCCTGTTCGATCATGCGCCGCCGGAATACTCTGGGAGAAGAAGGCAACATGCCTCTTACCGGGAAGGTCCCCGGGGAGGTGAGGACGATGCGCGTATCCGGTGAGGGCGGCCGCCGCCCCGCACGGCTCGAACGCCGCCGCGCGCGGCTCGCGGTGCGCCGCGTCCGGGGCCCGCTGCCCCTGCGGGCGCTGCGGCGCCTCGGTCTGGTGCGCAGTCCGCTGCGCCGCCGCGTCGACCGGTTCCAGCGCTGGTGCGCGGCCGGGCTGCTGGCGCTCGCGCTGGCCGCCGCCCCGGCCGTCGGGATCTGGCTGGGCGGCTGGGCGTACGCGGCGGGCGTCGGCGCGGAGCGCGCCGAGCGGGCGGGCCGCGCGCTGGTGCCGGTGACCGTCACCGCGACGGGCGGGCTCGGCACGACCGGCGACCGGTACGTCCACGAGACGGTGCAGGGCACCTGGACCGGTCCGGACGGCCGCCCCCGCGTCGGGACGCTGCCCGCCTGGAAGGGCGCGGAGGTCGGCGAACGGCACCGGGTGTGGATGGACCGGGACGGCATGCCGACCGTCCGGCCGCGCCCGCACAGCCGCACGGTCACCGACGCGGTGTACGCCGGGATCGTCGGCGGGATCGGCGCGCTGGTCCCGGTGGGCCTGGCCTACTGGGGGCTGCGGGCGCGCTGCGACCGGCTGCGCGACCGGGACTGGGAGTCGGCGTGGGCGCGGATGGACACCGACGCGGGCAACAGCCGCCCGTCCTGAGCGGGCGTCCGGGCGGGCGTCAGTCCGCCGCGACGAGGACCGCCGCGATGCGGTCGAGGGCGGCCAGGTCCTCGGGCGGCAGCGCGTAGAGCGACGCGGGCGGGCGGCCCAGGATCTCCTCGGCGCGGGCGGCGACGGCACGGCCCGCCTCCGTCGCGCTGACGATCTTGGAGCGGCGGTCGGCGGGGTTGGTCGTCCGCTCGACGAGCCCGCGGCGTTCGAGGTCGTCCACGACGAGCGTCGTGTAGGGCCGGTCGGTGATCAGCGCGTCCGCGAGGTCGCGCAGGGTCATGGGCCGCTGCGCGATCCGCCGCAGCGCCTTGGTGCGGAAGAAGCTCATCCCGAGCTCCTCGGTGACCTCCCGCCGCCGGTCGCCGCGCTCCTGCAGCAGGACGCGCAGGTTGTGCCACGCGCGGACGGCCGGGTCGTTCGATGGAGCGGTCATGGCGTCGTCACCGGGTCCCGGGGTGCGTCGAACAGGGCTGCGGTCCGCTCGGCGGTGCGCTCGGCGCGGCGTCCCGTCGTCCAGGCGCCGAGGACGAGGACCGCCGCCGCGCAGCCGGCGATCACCCAGTATGCCGGTCGGGCGGCCGCGACGAAGCCCGCGGACACGCCGCCCGCGACCGTCCCGGCGCTGACGACCGCGCCGATGACGGCGACGCCGAGCGCCTGTCCGACCTGGCGGCTGGTGGACGCGACGGCCGCCGCGACGCCCGCCTGCGAGGTCGGCATGCCCGAGACGGCGGTGTTGGTGATGGGCGAGTTGAGCATCCCGAACCCGATGCCGAACAGGACGTTGGCGAGGATGAGCAGCCCGGTGGTGGACGCGGCGTCGAACGCGGCGAACAGGATTCCGGCGGCGAGCATCGAGACGCCCGCGATCTGGAGGGGCAGCCGCGGCCCCCGGCTGCCGACGAGGCGTCCCGACAGCGGCGCGGTGACGGCGGTCAGCGCGGCCATCGGCAGCAGGTACAGCCCGGCGTGCAGCGCCGACATGTGCCGGACGCCCTGGAGGTACAGGTTGCTCATGAACAGGAAGCCCGCGAGCGCCGCGAAGCCGCAGACGGCGATGAGCGTCGCCCCGCTGAACGGGAGGCTGCGGAAGAAGCGCGGGTCGATGAGGGGTTCGGCGGCGCGCCGCGCGTGCAGCGCGAAGCCGGTGAGGGCGGCGAGCGCGAGGGCGGCGGCGGCAAGGACGCGCGGCGCGGTCCAGCCGAGCACGGGCGCCTCGATGATCGCGTAGGACAGCGCGCCGAGCAGGACGATCGCGCACACCTGCCCGATCGGGTCGGCGCGGCGGGCGAGCGGGGCCTTGGACTCGGGGACGAACTTCGTGGTCAGCGCGAGCGCGGCCAGGCCGATCGGGAGGTTGAGCCAGAAGATGGAGCGCCAGCCGACGCCGTCCACCAGGAGTCCGCCGACGACGGGCCCGGCGGCCATGCTGAACCCGACGACGCCGCCCCAGACGCCGATGGCGCGGGCGCGTTCGCGGGGTTCGGTGAAGACGTTGGTGATG
This sequence comes from Actinomadura atramentaria DSM 43919, assembly GCF_000381885.1. Lineage (GTDB taxonomy): Bacteria > Actinomycetota > Actinomycetes > Streptosporangiales > Streptosporangiaceae > Spirillospora > Spirillospora atramentaria. The sequence goes on from NZ_KB907210.1 coordinate 586,904, forward strand.
ATCGACATGGCGACGGGGTTGAGCATCGACCCGCCGACCGCCTGCACGACGCGGGCGGCGATCAGCCAGCCGAGGCCGGGCGCGAGGCTGCACAGCACCGACCCGAGCGTGAACAGGCACAGGCCGACGCGGAAGACGCGGCGGCGGCCGATCCGGTCGGCGGTCGCGCCGGAGAAGATCAGCAGGGAGGCGAGGACGATGAGGTACGCGTCCACGGTCCACTGGAGGCCGGGGACGGACGCGTCGAAGTCGCGCTGGAGCGAGGGCAGCGCGGAGTTGAGGATCGTGTTGTCGAGGCTGACGATGAGCAGGCTCGTACAGCAGATCGCGAGGACCAGCAGGCGGCGCCGGTAGCTGAGTTCGGGCAACGGACCTCCAATGGTTGTACGACTAAAACCATTGTAGGCACACAACTATTCCGCGCGGACCGCGGGGCGGCGCGCGGCCGGGACGACCAGCGGCGTCCCGGTCTCCGGGTCGTCGATGACCCGGCACGGCAGGCCGAAGACGTCCTCGACGAGTTCGGCCGTCACGACCTCGCCGGGCGGGCCCTCCGCGACGATCCGGCCGTCCTTCATGACGACGAGGTTCGTGGCGTAGCGGGCGGCGTGGTTGAGGTCGTGGAGCACCGCGACGACCGTCCGACCGCTCTCGTGGAGGTCGGCGCACAGGTCCAGGACGTCGATCTGGTGGGCGATGTCCAGGAACGTCGTGGGTTCGTCCAGCAGCAGGATCGGGGTCTGCTGGGCGAGCGCCATCGCGATCCAGACGCGCTGGCGCTGGCCGCCCGACAGCTCGTCCACGCCGCGGTCCGCGAGCGCGGCGACGCCCGTCGCGGCCATCGACTCGGCCACGACCCGCTCGTCCTCGCGCGACCACTGCCGCAGCAGGCCCTGGTGCGGGTAGCGGCCGCGCGCGACCAGGTCCGCGACGGTGATGCCCTCCGGCGCGACCGACGACTGCGGCAGCAGGCCGAGGGTGCGGGCGAGCTTCTTGGCGGGCCAGCCCGCGACGGACTCGCCGTCCAGGACGACGGTCCCGGCGGTCGGCTTGAGGATGCGCGCGAGCGCCCGCAGCAGCGTCGACTTGCCGCACGCGTTCGGGCCGACGACCACGGTGAACGAGCCGTCGGGGACAGCGACGGACAGGCCCTCGGCGATCGTCCGCCGGTCGTAGGCGAGGGTGAGCTTGTCGGCGCGCAGACGGCCGTCCATTCAGATCCTCCCGGACTTGCGCTCGGTGACGAGCAGCCAGATCAGGTAGCAGCCGCCGAGCAGGCCCGTCACGACGCCCACCGGGAGCTGGTGGCCGGGGACGACCCGCTGCCCGGCGAGGTCGGCGGCCGCCAGCAGCGCCGCGCCCATCGCGGCGGACGGCAGCAGGTTCGGGCCGGGCGCGCGGGTGAGGCGGCGGGCGAGCTGCGGCGCGGTGAGCGCGACGAACGACACCGGACCGGCCGCGGCGGCGGCGAGCGCCGTCAGCAGGACGGCCGCCGCGAGCACCGCCGTCCGGACGGCCCCGACGCCGATGCCGAGGCCGTGCGCGGCGTCGTCGCCCATCTCCAGCATCCGCAGCGGGCGCGCGCAGCACGCCAGGACGAGCGGGACGAGGACGGCGAGCGCCGTCAGCAGCGGCGCGGTGTCGGACCAGTCGCGGCCGTCGAGGCTCCCGGCGAGCCACAGCACGGCCCGCGCGGCGTCGGTGATCTGGGCGCGGGTGACGAGGTAGCCGTTGACGCCCGTCAGGATCGCGGCGATGCCCACGCCGAGCAGGATGAGCCGCTGGCCGTGCAGCCCGTGCCGTCCGGCGAGCGCGTAGATGACGAGCCCGGCGGCCGCGCCGCCCGCCGCCGCCCCCGCCGCGACGCCGATGCCGCCCGCGCCGCCGAGCACGATGACCGCGAGGACGCCCGTCGCCGAGCCCTGGCTGAACCCGAGCACGTCCGGGCTGCCCAGCGGGTTGCGCACGAGCGACTGGAACACCGCCCCGGACAGGCCGAGCGCCGCGCCGACCGCGAGCGCCGTCGCCGCGCGCGGCAGCCGCAGCTCGCGGACGATGAACGCGTCCGAGGGATCGCCGCCGCCGAGCAGCGCCCGCACGACGCCGCCGGGGCCGATCGGGAAGTCGCCGCTGCCGATCGCGACGACGGCCAGCGCGCACGCGGCGGTCGCCAGCGCGAGCGTGACGAGCAGGGCGCGCGGGCTGAACCGCAGCGAGACGCGCGCGATGTGCAGGACGGTCACGCGGGCTTCCTCCGGCGGACGAAGTACAGGAAGAACGGGCCGCCGAGCACGACCGTCACGACGCCGACCTGGACCTCCGACGGACGGGCCAGGACCCGTCCGACGACGTCCGCGCCGAGCAGCACGACCGGCGACAGCACCGCGCAGTACGGCAGCAGCCAGCGCAGGTCCGGGCCGGTCAGGACGCGGACCACGTGCGGGATCATCAGCCCGACGAACACGATCGGGCCGCACGCGGCGGTGGCCGCGCCGCACAGCAGCGTGATCGCCACGATCGAGGCGGCGCGGGCGCGGGCGGGGTGCGCGCCGAGGCCGCGCGCGGCGTCGTCGCCCATCGCCATCGCGTTGAGCGGGCGGGCGAGGGCGAGCGCGAGGACCGTCCCGGCGGCGACGAACGGCAGGATGCGCCAGGCGGTGGAGCCCTGCGCGGCGGCGAGGGAGCCGACCGTCCAGAACCGCATCTTGTCCAGCGACGCGGTGTCGAGGAGTTCGACGGCGTTGACGTAGGAGTACAGCGCGGCGTTCAGCGCGGACCCGGCGAGGGCGAGCCGCGCCGGGGTCGCGCCGCGTCCGCCGCCGACCGCGTACAGCAGCACCGCGACGAGGCCCGCGCCCGCGAACGCGAACCAGACGAAGCCGAGGAAGGACGTCACGCCGAGCAGCGAGATCGCGGTGACGACGGCGGCGGACGCGCCCGCGTTGATGCCGAGCAGGCCGGGGTCCGCGATGGGGTTGCGGGTGAGGGCCTGCATGACCGCGCCGCCGAGGCCGAGCGCGGTCCCGGCGAGCAGGCCGAGGCACGTGCGGGACAGCCGCATGTCGTGGACGACGGTGTACGCGGGCGCGTGCGGGTCGGTGAGCCCGGCCCAGACCTCGGCGAGCGAGAGCGGGCGCGCGCCGACCGCGAGGCTGAGCGCGGCGACGGCGGCGAGCATGACGAACGCGGCCAGGAGCCCGGTGGCGCGGGCGGTGCGGCGGGGTCTTCGGTGCTCGGCCGCGAGCGCGGGCGGGGATTGCGCGAGGGACACCGTGGTGGGGGCTTCCGGTCGGGTCGGGGGCGGGCGTGCCGCTCTTACTTAGGTTAGGCTAGCCTAACCCTCCGTCCGGAATCCTTCCGCATCACGGTACCCCGCGATCGAATTGGAACGAACCATGTCGTCTTCGCCCCGTTCTCAGACCACCCGCCGCCGCGCGTTCCTGTCGGCGGGCGGCGCGCTCGCCCTCGGCGCGCTGCTGGCCGCCTGCGGCGGGAGCGGCGGCGCGTCGTCCGGCGGGACGGCGTGGTCCTTCGCCGACGACCGGGGCACGACGGCGCGCGCGGACTCCCGTCCGACGCGGGTCGTCGCCTACATCGGCGCGGCGGCCGCGCTGCACGACTTCGGCGTGGTGAAGCCGATCGTCGGCGTCTACGGGCCGACGAAGCTCAAGGACGGGTCGCCGGACCCGCAGGCCGGGAACGTGGACGTGAACAAGGTCACGATCATCGGGAACGCCTACGGCGAGTTCAACATCGAGAAATACGCTTCGCTGCGGCCGCAGCTTCTGATCGACAACGTGTTCGTCGGCAAGGACCTGTTCTACGTCCCGGCCGAGAGCAAGGACAAGATCTTCAAGCTGGCCCCGTCCGTGGGGATCTCCACCGGGGCCGTGCCGCTGACCGAGCCGATCAAGCGGTACTCCGAACTGGCCGCCTCACTGGGCGCGGACCTCAAGTCGCCGCTCGTCACCGAGGCAAAGGCGCGCTTCGAGAAGGCGGCTGAGGACGTGCGTGCGGCCGTCAAGGAGAACCCCGGGGTGAAGGTGCTCGCGGCGTCCGCCAGCCCGGACCTGTTCTACGCGTCCAACCCGGGAAAGAACACCGACCTCATCTACTACAAGCAGCTCGGCGTCAACCTGATCACGCCTAACAAGATCAGCAAGGACGGGTACTTCGAGGAACTGAGCTGGGAGAACGCCGACAAGTACAAGGCGGACGTCATTCTCCTGGACTCCCGCACCCAGGCGCTCCAGCCGAAGGACCTCGGCTCGAAGGCGTCGTGGAAGGAGCTGCCCGCGGTGAAGGCCGGCCAGGTCATCCAGTGGGAGGCGGAGCCGCGTTTCTCGTACCTCGGCTGCGCGCCGCTGCTGGAGAACCTCGCCAAGGCGATCCGGTCGGCGAAGAAGGTCGCGTGAGCTACGCGTTCCTGCCCTTGCACGTCCTGCACACCGCGCGCCTCGGCCCGACGATGACCCGCGTGACATTCGGCGGCGAACGGGTGGACGAATGCGCCTCCGGCGGCTTCGACCAGCGCCTGAAGTTGTTCCTCCCCCTGCCAGGCCAGGAACGACCGGTAGTCCCGGTGGATGACCCCGACTGGTTCACAGCCTGGCGAGCGCTGGACCCGTCAATCCGCTCCATCATGCGCACCTACACGGTGCGAGCCCAGCGCCCCGGCGAACTGGACGTGGACTTCGCCCTGCACGGCGAAACCGGCCCAGCGTCCCACTGGGCCAGCAAGGCCCGCCCAGGCGACCAAGTAACGATCTTCGCCCCACTCACCGCAGACAACTCAGGCGTGGACTTCCGCCCCCCACCGACCGCCACCCGAATCCTCCTGGCCGGAGACGAAACAGCCCTCCCCGCAATCGGCGGAATCCTGGAAAGCCTGCCCGCCGACGTCTCCACCGAGACCTGGATCGAAGTCCCCGACCCAGCCGACCGCCAGGAATTGCCGTCAACACCGATCCACTGGCTGACCCGAACAAACAACGAACACCTGACCGAAGCCCTCCCCGCAGCCTCGATCACTGTCCCCGACTACGCCTGGATCGCCGGCGAGTCCAGCACGGTAAAAGCACTCCGCCGCCACCTGGTCCAAACCCTCGGCATGGACCGCCGAACAGTGACCTTCACCGGCTACTGGCGCAAAGGCGACACCGAAGAAGACCTCTTGGCCGAAGTAGCCGCAGGCAGAACCCCGCACACCGAGGAATAATCCCACCGCCCGGCGGGGCTCAGCCCTGCCAGTGCGCAGCTTCATACGCGCGAATAACCTCGTCCGGAATCTTGCCCCGCCCCGGACGCGCACCCGACCGCTCCGCGTCACGCACCTTAAAAAACCCATAACCGTTCGGCTGAAAACCCCGGTCCTCGACCACCACGGAACGCCCGCGACTCTCCTCAGCCCGCCGAGCCGCAGCCCGGAGACGCTCAGCCCGTTCCTCGGAGTCGTATCCAAAGTCGCAACTATCCGCTCCCCGACGCAACCCGTCGACGATGAACGCCGCGACCTCGTCCACTCTGGATTCATCCACACATAGAACGCTACGCACCACCTCCGACAACGCGGCGAGACCAAGCGCAGCGCAGAAAAGAAGCCCTCATCCCCGCGGGCGCGGGGCGGAACTCATCGCCCAGGCCGAGCAGATCGCGGTCCTGGGGCCATCCCCGCGACCGCGGGGCACAGGCTCACGCGGTCACAATCTCACTAGCGGCCGTCGGCTCATACGAGGCAGGCGAGGAGCTGGTCTGCCTGCTGGACCTTGTCGTCCGTGCGGGCGACCTGCCATCCCGCGCGGAGCTTTCGCAAGGTGTTGATCACACGTTGGGAGGAGACGTCAAAGGCACCGCGACTGTCCAGCACAGTACGAGCGGCGTCCACGGGTCTGCCTTGGCGAAGCTGCACTTCGGCCAACCGCGCAGCGACAAGCGCGAGAGTCCGGCGTTCGGTCGGGCGCCGCGAGGCGATGGATGCCGCGAACGCCTGCTCAGCGCCGGGCAGGTCACCGAGCTGGGTGAGGGTGAGTCCAACCTGATGCTGGTACGCCTCCTGTCGGTAGGTTCCGGTCAGTTCGGCTTCGGGCAGGGAGTCGGCGCGGTCGAGGAGGATTTCGGTCGAGCGCAGGAGGGCGACGGAACGGTGGCCGTCCCGATCGCGAGCAGCGAGTGCTTCGGCACGCATTCCAGTGACCCATGCGCGGGTACGCGTTGGCGCACCGGCGCGAAGGCCGGATGCAGCGGCGTCGGCGAGATCCAGCGCCGTTTCGGCGTGCCCGAGTTCGACGGCTTGGACAGCAAGACTACGGAGCGCGGTGGACCGCAGAACGGGATTGCCCGCCTCGTCGGCGAGGCGTACGGCCTGGACGTAATACCGCTGGGCGAGTCCGGTTTTCAGGTCGTCAGCGGCCATCCATGCCAGGAGGTAGACCAACTCGGCGGCTGCACTGAACAGCGAAGGGCGGGCTCGGCCACTGGTGCCGCGCAAAAGCGGAGCGACGTCATGGACGAGGTACGCGGCAACGGCTGTACGGGCGTGCCCGCCACCATAGAGGTCGTCCATCACCCCGAACTGATGGGTGGCCGTGCGGATGCGTTCGACGTCGGATCGCCCGGCCGACCGCGCCGGGCCGGTTCTCTCGAAGATCGCCGCGTGGGCTGGAGGCGTCGCGGCCGTGAGGGAGTAGAGGGCGGCAGAGGCCATCAGTGTGCGCCGGTTGAGCATGTCGTCCCGTCCCAGTCGCAGGAGCCAGGTCACGGGGTCTCCGGACCAGGGGTCCGACGAGGCGTCGCGGCCACCCGGCAGCTCCCATCCGAGGCCGGTGGAAGACAGTTCGGGCTCGTCCAGTAGCCGCGCGAACGCCTCGACGGCCACCGCCATCATCGCTGGCGAGGGGGTTGCCCCGTTGAGCCATTTACCCAACGTTGCAGCGGTGGCACGGACTAGGTGATCGTTCTCGGCGGCGACCTGGTTGAGCATGTCGGCGATGGCCGAGTATGTCGCACCCGTCCGCTCGATGGCGTCAGCGAGCGCGGAGTTGCTGATCGGTTGTGTACGTGGTCGCGGCACGGCCTCTCCTCAACTGCTGCGCCTCGGCGCTACCGCGGAGGCGTCGCCCCCCAGTCACAAGGATCACGAACGCGCGCGGGAGAACAAGGGAAAACGAAGCAAAACGCATCCCCCTTCCAGCCCGGCGGCACGTGGAGTTCTATTTCTACATCAGCCAATCCGCTCAACTGGACGGAGACGAGCACGTGAGCGCGCCCCCCAGTCATGTCGAGGACACGATCTTCGCCGGCGACACCATCGAACGCGTTCCGACACTGACCGACCGCTACGACTACAAGAAGGAGCCGGGCCACGCTGACACGGCCCACACCTCCGACGAAATCAAGACCTGATCGGCCACCAGTCCCGGTGTCGCGTTTCATTCGAACGTCGACACCGGGGCCATCGCCTATATGGCCAGCCGAGTAGAACGGCAATCAACCATGCTGGACCTGCACATAAATCACATCGACCTCTCCGGAAACTGGACATGGTCGGGAAAAAGATGGACGTGCCGCGAATCATTCATCGAGCCGTTCGACCACCCCGCTCTTACCGCATCCTGTGAGCCGCTTCCCGAAGCGGACGGCGGCGGCTGGACTTTTACAGTCCGGGAACGCCGCGACACGGTGAACGCGATCAGCGGCGAGTTCTGCCGCGTCGCCGCCACCGCTCAATATGTCACCATCACCGCTGGCTCATGGGGAACTGCACCCCTGTTCATCCTGGAGCGCGACCAGTGCTTGTTCGGGTCGTGGGATCTGACTCGTCTCCCTCTACGCGGTTCACCGCTCAACGAACGCGAGGCGGCACGGCTGTTAACGATGCGGTTCCGCTACACCGCCGAAACGTTGTTCACCGGGCTCCTACGACTCACCGAACGGGCCACGATCCGCAGCGACTTCACGGGCACGCCGCTGGTGGTCTATCCCGAGCCCGCGCAGCACTGGGCACCGCGCGAGTTGGCTCCGGAAGCCGATGTCGTCGCCGGTTACGAGACCGTCCTCGACCAGGTCCTCGCCGAGTACTCCTTCATCCCAGACATGACCGCCGCGCAGGTTTCCGGAGGGCTGGATTCGGCGAACATCGCACTCAGCCTCGGCAGTCGGCCAGGCGGTCGGACGATTGTTCCCGGGGCGGTCGTCGTTGGGGGAAGACGGGGCGAGTTGCAGGCCGAGCGAAGGCGGCTGCTCATCGACCGGGCCGGTTTCGCAGTTCCGGACGAGCAGGTCACCGCGTCGGCGCACCTTCCTTTCTGTCCGGAGGGTGCGCGGGCGGGCGGCGAACGGTTGAGCCCGTACGATGAGCAATACGAGGAAGCGCTGACCACGTTGCACCGCCGCTTCGCCGACCGCGGCGCCAGATACGTGTTCACCGGGGTGGGCGGCGACGAGATGGTCGCGTTGAACCGTACAGAAATAACGGCTCAGCCGGTCGGCAGTGACCGCGTTTTCATGCCGTGGCTGACTGCGAAAACTTGCCAGGCCGCCCAGCATTCGGACGAAGGCCTTGCACCGACATCAGCCATAAACGAGATGTCGCTCATCGCAATGGGGTACAGCGCTCCTTCCCTACTCAAGGCCGGACTATGGCCCTACCACCCGTTCACCCACCCCCGCTTGATCCGGTTCGGAGAGTGGCTCCCTGAAGAGTGGCGCCGCAACAAGCGGCTCCCTCGCGAACGCCTCACCCGACGGGGCCTTCCTGACCGAGTCACCCACCCGAAGGTCACTGAAAGTTTCGCCGAGACGATGGACCTCGCGCTCGTCCGGTATGGCGTCCCACTCTTGCGCCGATTGTTGAGCGATGGGTTCCGATTGGTCGACGAGGGCCTCATCGACCCGGACCGGCTCACCGATGCGTGCGATCGGATCGAGGCGGGCACACCGTGGCCGCGCAACCGGCAACGGGAGGTGTTCGACGCTCTCGCCGTCGAACACGCCATCCGAACACTGACCGACGATCCTGCCCTGACGCTACGGTGACGGTCGTGAGCGAGTACGCGATGCGTCCGGCGCGGTCCGATGACGTCGATGCGGTTGGGGCGCTGATCCTTGCTCGCGCGCGGTGGATGGCCGAACGTGATCTGGATGGGGCGCAGGGTTGGGCCGATGGCGCGGTGCGGCTCGCGGCGCAGATCACCGATCCTCGGTTTCCCGTGTGGGCGCTGACGCGTGTCGCCGATGGGCGGGTGGCGGGGGTCACGAGCGTTTTCACCCAGACGCCGCCTTGGGGGTGGACTGAGGATGAGCGCGCTGAAAGCGCGCTTTTTCTCGCGTCCACGGTCACCGACCCGGAACTTCGCGCGGATCGCCCTGGTTGCGTCATCGCCTGGTGGGCGCTCGGCCATGCCGCCCGAAACGGCTACCGGTGGGTGCGGCGAGGATGCGGCTCCCTTGGCTTGGTGCGTTATTACCGCGACGTTCAGGGCTGGACGCTTTCCCACACCGTTGAACGGCACGGCGAAACCGCTTATCTCCTAGCCCGCAGGGCCACTGTTCAACGAGAACTGTCTGCGGAGTAGTCGGCTGATCAAAGCCGCCGCCCGCAGGCAGGAGCGCGCGGCCTGATTGGCAGCGGCGAGTACGCCGGGCCGGGACCATCCCAGCGCGGGCAGAGCTTGCCGACCCGGCGTGTCACCAGTGCGGAGACCCGATTTCGTTTGGATGGGCGCGCGGGCGATGACGGTCTCTTGAGCGTTGGGTGGCTAGGGGAGGTCGTGGGTGCCGGATTTTGTTTGGGTGGTGAAGGTGTGCCAGGCGTTGGCGGTGAGGAACAGCGCTGGGCCGTCGGGGTCCTTGGAGTCTCGGATGCCGGTGGCGGGGGTGAAGCCTGCGACCTCTACGCAGGCACCGCCGTTGCCGCCGCTGTGGGTGCTTTTGCGCCAGGCGGGGGCGATTTCTACGCAGGCACCGCCGTTGCCGTGACTGTGAGTGCTTTTGCGCCAGGCGGCGGCTACCTCTACGCAGTCGCCGCCGTTGCCGCCGCTGTGAGTGCTCTTGCGCCAGGCGGCCACCTCTACGCAGTTGCCGCCGTTGCCGTGGCTGTACGTGCTCTTGCGCCAGTGGAGATCGTTCGCGGGCATGGGGGCTCCGGATGGGCTCGGGGTAAGCCGGTCGGGGAGGGCATACCCCGTTCGCCGGGCCCGGTGTCGTTCTGGAGTTTGGGTCGGTGACCGATTCTGGGGTTCACGACAGGACCGCTCGCGGGGCGTGGTCGAGACTCCTGATGTCGTCGTCCACGTCAATGTCTCCAGGCCGTCCCCGCATGCGCGGGGCAGAGCTCTTGCGCCAAAGCGCGGCCCGTTGAGCGGAAGGGGCATCCCCGCGCGTGCGGGGCGGAGGCTTGTTGACCTGGTGTTTTAGTAGCGCGACGGGCCGGTTTTATTTAGTTGGGTTTCACTACTCACGTGGGGACGTCCGCGCGGTATTGGCGGTCGATACGAACCACGTGTCCCTTGACTCTTTGGGTCTGCGACTCGGGTGGGGATGTGGGGGGACCCCCAGGCGCGGGCCTGGGGGTCCGGGGTGGTCAGGGGAGGTCGTGGGTGCCGGACTTCACCTGGGCGGTGAAGGCGCGCCAAGTGGCGGCCGTGATCAGCAGTTTCGGGCCGTCCGGGTTCTTGGAGTCACGGACGCCGGTGACGGGAGCGAAGCTCGCGACCTCGACGCAGTTACCGGCATTGCCTCCGCTGTAGCTGCTCTTGCGCCACTGGGCGGCCGACGGAACGTGAATGTTCACATGCTCTCCAGGATCTCGTGAAGGAGCTTCAGGGTCTCGTCGGCGGGCAGCGCCAAAGCCCTGATCCGGTCGTACCGAAGGCTATAGCCCCGCACGTGGTCGGCGCGCTGGACGAGCTGGCCGTCGAGATGCCCCTCGGCGTACACGACGTCGGGCTCGCCCTCGAACCCGAGGATCTCGAACGACCCCATCGTGCCAGGGTACGAGCCACGCGAGAACGGGACGATCTGGATCGTGATGTTGTGGCGCTCGGCCGCGTTGATCAGGTACTCGATCTGCCCGCGCATGACCTCCGGTCCGCCAACCTGGCGGCGCAGGACCGTCTCATCGAAGACCGCGACGAGATGGCACGGGTCCTCCCCGGTGAGGATCTCCTTGCGCGCCATCCGGGACTCGACCACCTCGTTGACCTTCTCCGGGAGCACCGACCCGTCCTTCTCGATCTGCTCGCGGGCGTACTCGGGCGTCTGGAGGATGCCCGAGACGGCGGACAGCTCGAAGGCGTGGATGACGACCGCCTCCTTCTCGCGCTCCAAGCATTCCGCGAAGCCGGGGAGGTAGATCTGGAGGCGCTCGACCTTCTTGATCCATTCCCATTTGCGGTGGAATGACCCGTTCGTCTCGAAGAACGTGTCGCAGTCGTTCGCGAAGTCCTCGGACGGCGGGTACTTGCCGGATTCGATCTGGCCGATCCACTGCTCGGTGTATCCGAGCAGCTCACCGAGCGCGACGCGGCCGAGGCCGGCGAGCTTGCGGTAATTGAACAACTCGACCCCGAAGAACTCGTTCGGCGTCTTCGGGGGGTCCGGTATGGACGGACGTCGGGGCATATGCACCTCCGCGCTGAGGGTTCCAAACCAACGGCGATGGGGAGTGTGCCGCGGGTTGTTCGTCATCCGGGGCTCTCGGGCTTCCGACGATAGCGCCGTCACGGCAGGCTTGTGGCCCGTCACCGAAAGAAATCAGCGGAATCGGGGTGCGTCTCGTGATCAAAGCGGAAGCGGCGGAGGCCGAGGCTCTGGCCCGCCTTCAGGAAGAATTCCCAGGTCACCGCATTTGGCGAAGTGTGCGCTCGGATGATCGTCTCGGCGACTGGGTCGCGACGCTCCGCGACCCGGACGAGGGCGTGGACGCGACCGTCATGGCCGGTAGCGCCGCCAAGCTCCGCGACGCCCTGGTGAACGAGAAGGCGAGGGTCGGGCTGCCCAACCCGCTGCGCCTCTAGAGAACCCCACGACCCGCGGGCGGCTGGGGAGTCCGCCGCGGGCCGTGGCCGGGGGCCGCGCCCATTCGGGGCGGCGCGGCCCCCACCTCCGGGAGGGGGCCGCACGGACGGTGGGCGTCCCCCCGGGCGCACCGCCCGCGCGGCCCCGCCCGGCGCCACCACCGGCTCCCCGCCCGCGACGCCGCCGCCAACGCGCGGGCCGCGACGCCCATGTCCGGCCGACGCACATCCGGCCGACGCACGTCCGGCCGACGCACGTCCGGCCGACGCACGTCCGGCCGACGCACGTCCGGCCGACCCACGTCCGGCCGACGCACGTCCGGCCGTCACCGCACACCGATCGAGACCCGCCATGACGATCACCGAGTTCCGCCGCAGCTTCCCCGGCGTGCCCTGCTGGTGGGGGACGTTCACCCGCGAGTGGTGGGCGCTCGTCCGGACGCCCCGGCGCGACCGCCTCGTCCACGCCTCGTCGGTGGACGGGCTCGCGCGCGCGGTCGTCCGCGAACTCCGCCGCTGACCCCGTGAACCCCGCGCGGCCGGGAGACCGTCCGGCCCTCCCGTCCGGCCCGGCCGCGCGGTCGGAAAACAGCGACGGGGCGGGCCGGAGACCGGCCCGCCCCGCGCACGAGCAGGATCAGACGTCGGCGGCGCAGTAGACCTTCACCGAGCTGGTCCGGTTGTCGCCGACCTTGTTGTTGGACAGCGTCGTGTCCTTGCGGACCGCGCCCGGCAGGTGCGCCGTGCGCTTCCACGTGCTCACCGCGCCCGTGTAGTTCTTGTACTGGAAGAGCTGCACCTGGCACGCCTTGTCGACGGTCAGCGAGCTGAAGCTGTTGTCGGCGCTCGCGCCGTTCGGCCACGTGTAACCGGCGAGGTTCTTGATGTTGCCGGTGAGGCAGGCGCGCTGGCCGCCGAAGTTCTTGAGCTGGTACGCCCAGACGTAGCACGTCGCGGCCTTCGCCTGGAGCTTCGGGCCGGTGGCGGGCTCGGCGGCCCGCGCGGTCCCGGCGGCGCCGAGGGCGAGCGCGGCGCCGACTCCGGCGACGGCGGCCGTTCGCAGCATTCGGGACATCCTGTGCTCCTTACCGTTGGGGGGCGGCGGGGGCGCGCTCAGGCCGATCGCGCCCCCGCGCGGTCTCGGCCCATGATCACAAAGCGGGGGGCGCGGTCGTCTCCCCCGCGCGGACGATCTCCGGCACGGCAAGACCCTTCCCACGAAGGAGCGTTCCAGGGGCACCCGCGTGCGCGCGCCCGCGCGGCGCACGACGGGAGGCGCTAGGCGCGGCGGTGGGCCCAATCGTGGAGGGCGTCGGCGCGGCCCGCCGCGTCGAGGTTCATGGCCGCCTCGATGAGCGCAAGGTGGGTGAACGCCTGTGGATAGTTGCCGAGCATGGTGCCGTCGCCGGTCATCTCCTCGGCGAACAGGCCGAGCGGCCCACCGCGCGCGCAGAGGGCCGCGAACCGGCGCGCCGCCTCATCCGCGCGGCCCGCGAGGACGAGCGCGGACACCATGTCGAACGAGCAGAGCAGGAACGCACCCTCGGGGCCGTCGATGCCGTCGCGGGTGGCGGCCGGGTCGTACCGGTGGACGAGCCGACCGCCCCCGTCCAGCGGTTCGCCCAGGCGTTCGTCGATGCGCTCCAGCGTCGAGAGGACGCGCGGATCACGCCCGTCCAAGAACTCCAGCAGCGGCATCCGCAGCAGCGACGCGTCCAGATTCACGCTGCCGTACTCCTGCACGAACGCGCCGATCTCCGCGTTGTAGCCGCGTTCCAGCAGGTCCGCGCGGACGAGGTCGCGTTCGCGCCGCCAGCGGTCCAGCGGCGGCCGAGCGTCGCCGAGCCGTTCCGCGAGGCGGATGCCCCGGTCCAGGCACACCCACGCGTACAGCTTCCCGCTCGTCCACTGCCGCAGATCGGTGCGGACCTCCCAGATGCCGTGGTCCGGCTCGCGCCAGCGGCGGCAGGCGGCGTCCACGACGTCGTACAGGCGCGCGGCCTCGTCGGCGGTCAGGTCGCCCGCGACCTCCTGGTACACCAGCGCGGCGTCGAGGATCTGCCCGAACACGTCGAGCTGCCGCTGGTCGAACGCCTCGTTCCCGATGTTGACGGGCCGCGAGTCGGCGTAACCGGACAGGTGGTCGAGCGTTTCCTCCGCGACGCGCGTGCCGCCGTCGAGCGTCGTCATCGGGCGCAGCCGCTCGCCGTCCGCCGACCAGTTGCGCAGGAGGAACCGCAGGTAGCGGCCCGCTTCCTCGGGGTGCCCGAGGCGCATCAGGACGAGGATGACGAGCGCCGCGTCCCGGTGCCAGACGTACCGGTAGTCCCAGTTGCGCGGGCCGCCGGGCCACTCGGGCAGCGACGCGGTCGGCGCGGCGAGCAGCGCGCCGCTCTCGCTGTCGAGCAGCCCGCGCAGGACGGCGGCGCTGCGGCGGACGTGCGGGGCGCCCGCGCCGTCGTAGCCGGAGCGCGCGGACCAGGCGCGCCACGCGTCGAGGGTGGCGTCGAGCAGCGGTTCGGCCGGGGCGTCGCCCGCGTAGCCGAGGCGCAGGACGAGTTCGTCGCCCGCCTTGAGCACGACGTCCAGCACCGGATCGCCGTCGAGGACGAACGGTCCGTCGAGCACGATCCCCGACTCGCGCTCCATGAGCGTCCCGTCGCCGGACCACCGCGCGGGCCGCCGCGCGTGGTCGGGCGTCGCGCGGACGCGGGCGCGCACCCGCGCCGTGCCGCGCTCGCAGCGCAGCGCGCGCACGAGCGCGCCGACCGGGACGATCCCCCGGTCGTCGCCCGGTCCGGCGGCGCGGGCGGCGAGGAAGTCGTGGCCGGTGACGACGCCGTCCGGGGCCGTCCAGCGGTTCGCCAGGACGAGCGAGTCGTCCGCGTACGACCGCTCGGGATCGCCCGCGCCGTCCACGGCCAGGTCGAACCCGCCGCCGATCCGCCGGTCCAAGATCCGGTTGAAGACGGCCGGGCCGTCGAACCGGGGCGCGCACAGCCACTCGACCGCGCCGTCCGGGCCGACGAGCGCGGCCGTCCGGCAGTCCGACAGGAACGCGTAGGACCCGATCGGCGGCGTGCTCACGGCAGCTCCGGCAGCACGCGCGCGCCGAACGCCTCGACGAACCCGAGCTGGTCGCGGCCGACCTGGTGCAGCATCACCTGGTCGAAGCCGTGCGCGGCCTGCGCGGCGAGCCACGCGGCGTGCGCGCCGAGGTCGGCCGAGACGTGGACGTACGGGCGGAGCTGTTCCGGTTCGACGAACCGTCCGGCTTCCTCCAACTGCTCGGGCAGCGCGATCTCCCACGCGACGTCGCCGCCGATCGCGGCCTCCCGCCACTGGTCGTGCGCGGCGGCGAGCGCGGCGTCCTCGGTGTCCGCCCAGCTCAGATGCGCCTGGAGGATCGCCGGGCCGCGACCGCCCGCGTCCCGGTAGGCGCGCAGCGCGGCGGCGTGCGCGTCGTCCGCGCCGTTGACGGTGATGAGGCCGTCCGCCCAGGACGCGGCCCACGCGGCGGTGCCGGGCGACGTCGCGGCGGCGAGCAGCGCGGGCGGCGTCTCCGGGAGCGTCCACAGCTTGGCGCGGTCGACGCGGACGAGCCCGTCGCGCGACACCGTCTCCCCGTCGAACAGGGCGCGCAGGACCTCCACGCATTCCGCGAGCCGCCGTTTCCGCTCGTCCTTGGGCGGCCACCGGTCGCCGGTGACGTGCTCGTTGAGCGCCTGCCCGCTGCCGAGCGCGACCCAGAACCGGCCCGGGTACATCTCGGCGAGGGTGGCCGCGGCCTGCGCGAACACCGCCGGGTGGTAACGCTGGCCGGGCGCGGCGACGACGCCGAGCGGGAAGCGCGTCAGCGCCAGCGCCGAGCCGAGCCACGCCCACGAGTGCCCGGAGTGGCCCTGCCGGGCGCTCCACGGCGCGAAGTGGTCGGAGCACATGCCCGCCGTGAAACCGGCGTCCTCGGCGGCGCGCAGGACGGCCAGCAGCTCGCCGGGGCCGAACTGCTCGTGCGAGGCGTGGAATCCGTAGGCGACCACCGACGACTCCCAACGTCGAGTGAGTTTGCGATCACTCCACGTTAGACGTCCGTCACCCGCCGGTTGCGCACCGGGCTGCGGACGAATCAATGATAATCAAATCTGCTCATCGTGTTCGCGGGCGATGCGCAGGGCCGCGTCGCGGTCCCGGCGCTCCAGCGCGTCCACCAGGGCGAGGTGCAGGTCGCTGCGCGCCGCCAGGAAGCCCTCGACCGGCTCGCCGTGCGGCAGGAACGCCATCGTGTGCGCCTGCACTACCTCCAGCGCGCGCAGGTAGAACGTCCGCAGCAGGTCCCCCTGCGCGATGGCCGCGATGCGGGCGTGCAGCCGCCAGTTGGCGCGTACGAACGCCGCGCCGTCGCCCCGGTCGGCGGCGGCGGCCAGCTCGGCGGCGCGGGCGCGCAGGTCGGCGAGGTCGGCGGGCGAGCCGTGCCACAGCGCGTCCTCGATGATCAGCGGCTCCAGCGCGCCCCGGACGCGGAAGGCGTCCGCGAGCGCGGCCGCGTCGGGCTCCCCGGCGGCCGCGCCGTCCGGGACGAACAGCCCGCCGCCCGGCCCCGGCCGCACGACGACGACGCCGCGCTCCTGGAGCAGCCGCAGCGCGACGTTGAACGTCCCGACCGAGACGCCGCACTCCGCGCGGACCTGCTCCTTGGTGCCCAGCCGGACGCCGGGCTCCAGCCCGTCCGCCCACCGCGCGACCCGGTCGGCCGCCTCCTCCGCCCGGCTCGGTCCCCGCCCGCCCACCGCGCCTCCAAATCAATGACAATCAATCCCTTGACGGCGGTCCGCCGCGCGCGCCACCATACCGAACAGCGTAATGATTATAAGCAATTGGGCGCGTCATCGAGAGGACCCGGCATGGGCATCGTCCGCGAGATCATCGACTCCTTCGACACCGCGCGGCCCGCGCGCGAGGCGCTGCGCCGCGAGGAACTGCTGCTCGCCCAGCCGCTGCCGTCCCCCAAGCGGCCGCCGCGCGAGTACCGGCCGATCGAGGTCGTCCACTTCCCGCCGCACTTCGTCCCGCAGGGGTTCGAGCCGCCCAAGGGGATCTTCGAGAGCGACCACCTGCGCATCGAGCGGCAGACGATGGCCGGGTTCCGCCAGCCGTTCTACCACCGCAACTGCGACGTGGACGAGCTGTCCTACCAGGTGTTCGGCACCCGCCACCTCGTCACCGAGTGGGGCACCGTCGAGCTGGCCGCCGGGGACTTCTCCCGCATTCCGGTCACCGTCGCGCACGACAACTTCGCGCACGACGACATCCACATCCTGTTCTACGTGCCCGAACCCGTCGAGGAGTGCGTGCCCGCGACGCGGACGTCCGAGCTGCGCGTCCCGCCGTACCCCGGCTGGGAGGTGAGCACCCGCAACCTCATGACGACCGAGTGCCTGGGCGGCCCCGAGACCGACACCGTCATGACGCAGGTCGACGAGCGGCTGCTGCTCGACCAGGCGAAGCTGGAGGACGGCCGGATCACCGTCCTGCACCCCGACTCCCCCGCGAGCGTGCTCTACCGGTCGGCGCAGGTCCGCATCGAGCACCACAGCGTCGAGCGGTCGGACGGCCGCGTGTACCGGATGCACCGCGACGCCGACGACATCCAGTACCAGATCAGCGGGCGGCGGACGCTCGTGACGCAGCTCGGCACCGTCCAGTTGGAGCCGGGCGACTTCGTCCGCGTACCGGTGAGCGTCTCGTTCACCAGCATCGTGACCGAGCCGAGCGAGCACCTGACCGTCGTCTCGGCGCTGGCGGTGCCGCAGGTCGCGGCGGCGACCCGCACCGGCGAGCGCGCGATCGTCGAGGAGCTGGACGAGCTGCGCGCCGCCACTGTCTAAAAAACACCGGTGTCTGTTAGGTTGGCCGGGAACCTGAGGAGGACGGCATGGTCTCCTGGCCAGACCCGGTGGACGACATCGTCGGCGGCGATCAGGCGGTGATGCTCGCGAGCGTCACCCCCGCCAGCGGAGCGGCGCTCGTGCCCGTGACCAACTTCGCGGTCCGCGACCGCGAGGCGGGCACGATGACGTTCAACAGCGCCCTCGGCGGCTGGAAGAAGCTCGAACGGATCAAACGCAACCCGCGCGTCGCGCTCGCCTTCCACACCCGCGCGCACGGTTACTCGGACCGGCCCGAGTACGTGCTCGTGCAGGGCCGCGCGACGGTCTCCGAACCCGTCACCGACTACCCCGAGACGCTCGGCGCGGACTGGGAGAAGTTCGACCTGCCCCGCGCCACCGGCCCGGTCTGGGGCCGGTGGCTGCGCGACTACTACACGCGGATGCTCATCGAGGTCGCCGTCGAGCGGATCGTCGTCTGGCCCGACCTGCTCTGCCGGGACGAGCCCGCGGTGATCGGCGCGCCGCTGCCGGACGCGCCCGCGCCGCAGGCCCCGCCCGCCAAGGGCACCGGGCCGCGCATCGACCACGCCCGCGCCGCCCGGCGCGCCGCGCGGCTGCCGGACGCGCTGCTCGGCTGGGTCGGCGGCGACGGGTTCCCGGTCGTCGCGCCCGTCCGGATCGAAGGGCACGACGCGGACGGGATGCGGCTCGCCGTGCCGCCCGGCCTGCTGCCGGACGGGGGCCGCCGCGCCGGGCTCACCGCGCACTCGTTCACGCGGCGGATCATCGGCCAGGAGCAGCGCGTCCACACCGGCTGGCTGGCGGCCGGGCCGCCCGTCCGGTACGCGCCGCACACGCAGGTCGCGTACCGGATGCCGCCCGTCAAGACCGTCCGGCGGGTCGGGCTCGGCGTCGCGATGCGCGTCGGCCGCCGCCGCGCGGGGCACGCGGGCGTGCCCCTCTCCCCCACCCCCTGAGCCGAGGAGCACCGATGCGCCTCTCCGCGCTCGCGGCCGCCGCCGCGCTGGTCGCCGCCGTCGTCACCGCCGCCCCGGCGCGGGCGGACGAACCGGACTACTACGTCGCCGTGGGGGACTCGCTGTCCGTCGGCGCGCAGCCGGGCAGGGGTCCGACGGACGAGGGTTACACGGACACCCTCTACGCGTCCCTCGCCGCGCACCACCCCAACCTGCGGCTCGTGAAGCTCGGCTGCGGCGGCGAAACCACCGGGACGATGTTGAACGGCGGGATCTGCGCCTATCCGGAGGGGTCGCAGATCAAGGCGGCCGAGGCGTTCCTGCGCGCGCACGCGGGCCACGTCCGCTACGTGACGCTGAACATCGGCGCGAACAACACCAACTGCATGCTCACCGGCGACATCGCGTGCGGGCTGGCGGGGATGGCGTCGCTCGTCGCGGACCTCCCGACGATCACGAGCCGGCTCCGCGCGGCGGGCGGCGACACCCCGGCCTACGCGGCGATGACCTACTACGACCCGGGGCTGGCGTCGTGGGTCACCGGTGACGCGGGCAAGGCCGTCGCCGCCGCGTCGGTGCCGCTGGTCGACGTCTTCAACGCCTACGAGCGCTTCGTCTACACGATCAACGGCTACAAGGTCGCGGACGTGAACGAAGCCTTCTCCACCCACGACTTCACGACCCAGGTGGACCAGGCGCCCTACGGCAAGATCCCGCTGAACGTCGCCCGCATCTGCGCCTGGACCTACCAGTGCAGCGACGGCGACGGCCACGCAACCCCCACCGGTTACCGCGTCATCGGCGAGACCTTCGCCAAGGCCCTCGCTTAGGCGCCCGCCGGGACGTGCTCGACGCCGCCGCACCACACCCGCCGCACGTTGCGGGTCGCGGAGATGTCGGCCAGCGGGTCGCCGTCGATCAGGACGAGGTCGGCGCGGAGCCCCGGCCGGACCGCGCCCCGGTCGAACAGCCCGAACCGGCGGGCGGGCAGCGCCGTCGTGGCCCGCAGCACTTCGGCTGGGGTGAGTCCGGCGGCGACGAGCAGTTCCATCTCGCGGTGGATGCTCTCGCCGAACGGCGGGTTGACGCTGATGTCCGGATCACCGTTCGCGTCGGTTCCGGCGAGGACGGTGATTCCAGCCTCGTGCATGGCCAGGACCGTGCGGGCCGCCGCCTCGTACGACTCGGGCTCGCCGACCGCCTCGGCGATCCCTTGCATCATCGTCAGCGTCGGAACGGCCGCTTGGCCCGCGTTCGCCATTCGCGCGAGAAGTGCGTTCTCCACAGGCTCCCCGAGCGGGACGTGCGTGATGACGTCCGCGCCCGACGCGACGGCCGCGCGGAACGCCTCCGGGGACAGGGCGTGCGCGACGACCCTCCGGCCGGCCTCGCGCGCCGCCGCGACCAGCACGTCCACATGCTCGGGGCCGCCCTCGCCGGGCGCTTCGACGAAGACCTTGATGTAGTCCGCGCCATCCGCGATGCGCGCCGCCACGAAACCGGCCGGGTCGTCCACGACCGCGTCGGCGGGCATTCCAGCAAGCTCCAGATGCGGGCTCTTCTCGCCCAGCGCAGGTGTCCCGGCCGTGCGAACATCCGGCAGCCCCGCCAATCCGCGCAGCGCGTCCACGCGCCCGGCGGGCCACGTCCCCATGTCCAGCGCGGTCGTGACGCCGTGCTCCCGCAACTCTTCGAGCGTGCCCCGATCACGCAGGTGAACATGCGCGTCGATCAGCCCCGGCAGCAACACCCCACCGGCCGCATCGAAGACCTCAGCCCCCTCGGCATCGACACCGATCTGCTCTCCCTCGATGACGACGGTGCGCGGCTCGGTCAACTCCTGCCCGTCGAAGATCCGAACCCCGGTCACTGCCCGCTTGCCCATACTCGGTGAACCTCCCTGCGCTCGAACGGCCGTGATCACCAGAGCACGGCCAGACCAAGCATTCTTCCCCGACCCACTCGCCTTCTGCCCGGTGGGCGGCACCTGCCAGCGCTTGCGCGACGAACTAGGCATGGGCTTCCGCCAATGGCGCACCCAACGACATCGGCATGATCAACGAACAGCCGGATACCGCGACTTCCGTACCCTTGCACTGGATCGTCTCTCCCACGAAAACCTGACCGGCACGCCGCGCCCGGCCGTCAGAGACCGGCGAGTCTCGGGTAACCCTCGTTGGACGGTCTCATGATGAGAACGCACGAATACTCTGGCCGCGGGGGAGCTCCCCCGTAGGAGCAGGCCGACAGAACCGCCGCCATCGATCCGTGTTCGATTCTGACGACCTTCGAACTGCGTACCGTCGGTTGCCGCGTCCAGCGTTGGGGCTTGAAATCGTCGATGACAGCCCTGAGGTTCGCGGGCTCGGTCCCCGACAGGAGCCCGGTCGCGCACGCGTCCATGAAATTCTTCAGATTCGCCGTTACAAGCTCACGGTAAACGCACACGATCCCTGCGACCCGATGGTTGGCGCCGATGTAGATCTGGGCCGAATTATAGTTGTATTCTCCTTTCATATCAATCTCCTTATTGGCAAGATAGGCGATGGTCTCGTGACGCTTGATCGTCCGCGTGCGGAACCCGTACTTCTTGGCGAATCCGGCCACGACTCGCGCCGGGTGGGTGTTCGTGTACGGATGAGCCAGCGGTGTCGGTGTGGGAGCCACCAGTCGCGACGCGGGCGGATGCGGGGACGTGGGAGCCGCGGTCTTGTGGAGGGACCAGGAACAGCCCGATGCCGCCAGAGCGGTCGCCAATAAGACCACACCAGCCTCGACCCGACGTCCCGTACGCTGAACGAATTTCATTCCGCCTCTTCCCGCGCCGCCGATACCGATGCGACTCGACCGAAGGTTCCCAACAGGAGTCACCCGCAGCGTAGTGAGGCGTCCCCGCACCGACGCGGCCGCCCCCATTGGCCGACCCGCCCAGGCGGCTCGGCGACCGTCCCACCTGCGCGCCGGTCCGCGAGGCCCGCTGAACACTTCTGCGCGAACCCTCGCCCATGTCGTATGATCGCGACCGCCCTGTCGGCCACCGAATTCAGATTCCTCCGGTGGCGATGACAACGCACGATCGAAGCGCACGATCAAAGGGGGCAATCACACATGGGTTCACTGGACATTCCGCGGCGGCGTCTCGGACGGACGGGCCCGGAGGTTTCCGCTCTGGGGCTCGGGTGCATGGGTATGAGCCAGACGTACGGGACGCCGGACGACGCGGAGTCGGTCGCGACCGTTCACCGCGCTCTGGAGTCAGGCTGCGACTTCTTCGACACCGCCGAGTCGTACGGCCCGTTCACCAATGAGGAACTGCTCGGCAGAGCCCTGGCCGGACGCCGTGACGAAGCGGTGATCGCCACGAAGTTCGGCTGGGAGTACGACGGCGCCGAACGCGGCCCGCTCAACAGCCGTCCCGAGCACATCCGCCGGGCCGTCGAAGGCTCGTTGCGCAGGCTGGGCACCGACCGGATCGACATCCTCTACCAGCACCGCGTCGATCTGGAGGTCCCCATCGAGGACGTCGCCGGGACGGTCGGAGAGCTGGTCGCCGAAGGAAAGGTCCTGCACTTCGGTCTTTCGGAGGCCGGGGCCGAGACCATCCGGCGCGCGCACGCCACGTTCCCCGTCACCGTCCTGCAGACCGAGTACTCCCTGTGGGAACGGCACGTGGAGGACGAGATCCTTCCGACGCTCCGGGAACTGGGCATCGGGCTCGTCCCCTACTCCCCGCTGGGACGCGGTTTCCTCACCGGGACGGCGACGCGGGCCGAGGACTACCCGGAAACGGATTACCGCCGCCACGATCCCCGGTTCCAGGGCGAGCACTTCAGAAGGAACACCGCGATCGTCGACGTGGTCCGCGCGGTAGCCGAGGAGAAGCACCTCACGCCCGCGCAGATCGCACTGGCGTGGATACTGCACAAGGGCGACGACCACGTCCCGATCCCCGGCACCAAGCGCCGCACCACCCTGGCGGAGAACCTCCACTCCGCGACCGTGGCCCTCACCGAGGACGAACTGCGCCGCCTCGACCAGGCCACCCGTCCGGGAAGCGTCGCGGGAACGCGGTACCCGGAGAGCGTCATGCACATGAACGGTCGCTAGTGCGGAGCCCGCCGGGAACGGCGAACGGCCCTCGTCCGGTGGGCGGGGGCCGTTCAGTGCTGGGTCAGGGTGGCTCCCGCGATTGGACTCGAACCAATAACCTGCCGGTTAACAGCCGGCTGCTCTGCCAATTGAGCTACGCGGGATCGTGCTCGGCCGGTCGGGGCTCGGTGTCCCCGGCGGCAGGATTAGGTTAGCGCATCCGGGCACCGGTTCGCGCACCGATAAGCGGCGGGTGGGGTGGAGTGCGGCCGGGCGGGTAAGGCGGGTGGCACGACGACGAGCGGAGGTGGAGATGATGTTCCGCACCGCGTTCCTCGCCGGGGCCGCCGTGGGGTACGTCCTCGGGGCGAAGGCCGGCCGGGAGCGGTACGAGCAGATCAGGGGCGCGTGGCGGCGGGTGTCGGAGAGTCCCGCCGTGCGGGAGCGGGCCGAGAGCGTCAGGGAGCGCGGCGTCGGGCTCGCGGAGACCGTGAGGGACACCGTGAAGGGCAAGGCCGGGGAGGTCGTCGAGCGGCGTCGGGAGCGGCACGCCGACGCGCCCGGCCCGGTGACCGTCCCCCCGGGCTGACCCGGAGCCTGTCAGAGACGGCCGCTCAGAGCCCGGTCTGCTCGCGCAGGGCCGCGAGGATCTGCTCCGCCCGCGCGCGCAGGCCGGGGTCGGCGGGGTCCGCCCCCGCCTCGAAGACGAACGACCAGCGCACCTCGCCGCCCCCGGCCGGGCGGCGGCCCGCGATGCGGACCGTCCCCCCGCCCGGCAGGGCGGCCTGGTGGTTCACGACGACGGTGGCGGTGACGCGTTCCCGGACGGTCTCCGGCACCGAGCCCGGGTCCGTCAGCCCGATCTCGTGCGCGGGCCCGCCGCGCGTCTCCTGGACGCGCAGCCGCCCGTCCCGCCACGCGGCCTGCTCGATCCGCTCCCACGGCAGCCGCGCGAAGCCGCCGCCGACGACCGGCAGGTGCAGCGCGGCGGACGTCGCGACGACGAACGAGCCGCCCCGCGTGGGCGCGGCGGACAGGACGCGCTCGCCGCGTTCGAGGCCGAGCGAGGAGCGGACGGGCGCGGGGAGGCGGCCACCGGGCCGGGTGAGGCGCATGCCCCCACGGTAGCCCGCGCTCAGCCGGGCCGTTCCCCGAGCAGGTCCAGGACGAGCGCGGCGGACCAACTGTGGTCGTGGCCGCCGCGTCCGGTCCCGTCGAACGGGTCGAAGAACTCGCGGAACCCGGACTGCCGGACGAGCCGCAGCGTCGCCCCGCGCAGCAGGTCCGCGACCACGGGCAGCCCCTGCACGCACGCCCCGTACCAGACGAGCCAGTTGGTGTTGACCCACGTCGGCCCGCGCCAGTAGGCGCCGCGGTCGAAGGCGGGCGCCTGCACGTCGCAGGCCGGGACGGGGTAGCCCGCCGCCCCGGCGAACCGCGCGGACAGCAGCAGGTCCGCGAGCCGCCGCAGGACGTCCCCGGGCAGGTCGGGGTCCAGCAGCGGCCCGAACGTGGCGACGGTGACGACGGGCAGCGGCCGTCCGCCGCGCAGGTCGTGGGCACGGAAGCATCCGGCGGCGGCGTCCCAGAGCCGGTCGAGCAGGGCGGCGTGGACGCGTTCGGCGCGCTCGCGGTGCGGCAGCGGGTCGGCCCCGACGATCGCGGCGATCTCCGCGAGGGCGTGCGCGGACGCGAGGTAGGCGGCGTTGACGAGCGGGTCCAGCACCGCGAACGGATGCTCGTCGCGCAGGAACCCGGGCGCGTACCGGGCGTCGCGGAGCAGTCCGGCGAGCCAGGCGTACCGGTCGTGGTCCTCGCCCGTCGCGGGGCCGCGCCGGGGCCGGCCGGGCGCGTACGCGGGCGACGGCGGCCGCAGATCGCCGAGCGGCCGGTCCCACGCCGGGCTGTTGTCCTGCCCTGACTCCCACGGATGGCAGATCGCGATGAGCCCGCTGCCGTCGAGGTCGCGAACGGTCTCCAGGTACCGGTGCTGCGCGGCGAGCGCCGGATAGAGCCGCGCGAGGAACGCCCGGCCCCGCTCCGCGTCGGCGGCGCGTCCGTGCAGTCGCAGCGCGGCGAGCGCGTGCAGCGGCGGGCTCGTGACGCCGGACGTCCGCACGCCGCGCGGGGCCCGCGGGTCGGCGCCGCTGCACCACAGCTCCGGGCCGGGGAAGTACGCGCCGCGCGGCAGGTCGTCGTTGAAGACGATGTGCGGGACGAACCCGTCGGACCACTGGCCGTCGAACAGCGACAGCAGTTCCCGTTCGGCGCGGTCGGGGCGGTGGAGGGCGAGGCCGAGCGCGACGAACACCGAGTCCCATCCCCACTGGTGGGGGTAGAGGCCGGGGGACGGGACGGTGGCGCGGCCCGTCCAGTTCGCGTCGAGCACCCGCGCCGCGGCGTGCCACAGCGCGGTCTCGTCACCGGTGAGTCGGACGTCCATGAACTCGGCGCGTACCCCCGATCACGTGTGCGGACGAACCACCGCGATTCTCTCCTCAGAATGCGTAACGCGCGAGTCCCCCCGGGCGATCCGGGCGGCGCGCGCCCGGAACCACGCGATGACCTCGGCGCCCGCCGCGACACCGCCGGACGCGGTGACGTCCGCGCCGGACCACCCGGTGTCGTGCAGCTCGCCGTGCGCGGGCCGGACGGCCGCGTCGGCGGCTTCGAGCAGGTCGCGGTCCAGCAGCGAGTCGCCCGCCGCGAGCAGCAGCGACGCGCCGGTGCGGCGGGCGACCTCGCGGGCGGCGGCGGCCTTGGTGAGCCCGGTGGGCAGGCAGTAGACCTTGCGGCCCTGCAGCGACGTCCGCCAGTTGCGTTCGGCGCACCAGCCGGTGAGGTCGTCGAGCCAGCCGGGCGGGATCGCGGCGCGGTCCACGATCCCGTAGGCGAACAGCCCGGCGGCGGTGCGGGAGCGCAGCAGGAACGGCCCGGCGGCGGCGAGGCGTGCGGCGACCTCGGCGAGCGGCGCGGCGGCGTCGGCGGCGCGCGTGCGGACGGCGGCGGCCCAGTCGGGGTCGTCGCGGCCGTCCACGAGCAGGTGGCCGCCGTTGGCGCAGATCGCGTAGGCGGGTGCGACGGGCAGTTCCACGCGGGCGTACTGCTCGACGGTCCGCGTCGTGACGGGCACGAACACGGTCTCGGCGGCGAGCGCGGCCAGATCCCGGAGCGCGTCCGGCTCCATGTAGGACAGCGGCGCTCCGTCGTACATCTCGACGCAGCTCAGTCCGTCCAGATCAGTGCCCGGCCCGCACGCGGCGGCGGAGTAGATCAGCGTCCGGTCGAGGTCGGAGCACGCGAGGACGGTCACTGGGCGGCTCCCCCGGCGAAGCGCGGATGGATGAGGCCCGCGCACGCGTACGGCAGCGCGTCCGGCGGGACCTCGGTGACGGGCACGCCGCGCTCGGCGGCCAGCAGCCGGATGTGGGCGAGGTCGGCCCCCGCGTCGGCGCGGGCGAGGACGCGCCAGGGGACGCGGCGCAGCAGCACCCGCGTCGTCTCCCCCACGCCCGGTTTGATCAGGTTCAGGTCGGTCACGCCGTACTCCGCGCCGATGCGGCGGACGGCCGCCCACCCCGACCAGTCCGGCGTCCGGTCGGCGGCGCGCAGGACGGGCGCGTCGGCGGCGACGCGGTCGGCGACCTCGGGGAACCGTGCGGTGACGGCGTCCAGGAACCGCGCGGAGACGTCCTCGGCGGCCAGCTCGGCGTAGAACTTCGCGCCGTGGAAGTCGCCGGGGCCGATCAGGTCGCGGTTGAGGACCGTCCGCGAGACGAGCCCCGACACCGTCGAGTTCAGGCACGCGGACGGGACGAGGAAGTCCGCGCGCGTCCCGTGCAGCGGCGTGCAGCGCCCCGGGTCGGCCAGGACGGCGAGGTCGGGCCGGAACGGCGTGCCCGCGAGCGCGGCGGCGAGTTCGCGGGCGATGGCGCCCTTGCCCGTCCAGCCGTCCACGAAAACGGCGTCGCGCGGGTCGTGGCGGGCGGCGATCCAGTCGAGGGCGGCGCGGTCGATGCCCCGGTCCCGGACGATGCTGACGGCGTAGTGCGGCAGGTCGTCGCCGTGCGCGAACCGCGCCCAGCGGCGCAGCAGGATGCCGACCGGCGTCCCGGCGCGCGCGAGCGACACCAGCACCGGCCGGGGGCCGCGCTCGGCGCGGACGAGTTCGCCGACGAGCCCGACCGCGTGCGCGAGCCGCGCGGCGGACGCGTCCAGCGCCTCCTCGAACAGCTTCCGGTACGCCGGTCCGGGCCGGTACTCGACGGGCAGCGACTCGGCGTAGTGCGCGCGGCCCGACTGGATAGCGGCCTCGCGCTCCTCGGTGGGGGCCTCCAGCCGGACGCCGGACAGGTCGGTGAGCAGCCAGCCGACGTCCTCGGGCGCGTAGCTGCCGAACTCCGGCCCGCGCAGCGGCCCGCTCACCGGCCCGGTCCCGGGACGGCCGCCAGCACGACGGGCGCGAGCGTGCGCAGGCAGCCCAGCAGCCCGTCCACGAGGTCGGGGGTGTCGCCGCGCTCGTCCACGAGCAGCACGAACGCGTCGAACCCGCGCGCCGCGTCGTTGCCGGGGTGGACGTTGTAGGCGTACCGCTTGCCGGGCCCGTCCGTGGGGTTGTCGTGGGCGGGGAACACCAGCCGGGTGCGGATCGCGTAGCCGGGGTCGTCCACGGCGAGGACCGGCGACCGGGTCGTCGTGGAGAACCGGACGGACGTCCACGGCAGCGCGTCCGCGAGCGCCTCGGCGACCCGCAGCGGGACGTACATGAACTCCTCGGTGCCGAGGACCAGCACGCGGCGCGCGTCGGCGGGCAGCGCGGACGAGAGGATCGACGCCATCCGCGGCAGCTCCTTGTCGAGCCGCCGCCGGTCCGCGGGCGCGAACCCGTGCCGTCCGCCGTCGGGCAGCCCGGCGGGCCAGCCCAGCTCGACGCGGACCGCGCCCCGGTCCACCCGGTAGTCGATCTCCGGATCGCGGCCGGACAGCTCCGCGACGACGTTCTGCGCGGCGTCCAGCACGCCCGGCGGCAGCTCGACGCGGCCGGTCGCGAGCGTCACCACGTCGATCCGCGCCCCCAGCTCCCCGGCGAGGTTGCGCATCCGGACGCGGTCGGCCTCGCCGCGCACGTCCACCAGCGACGCCAGGACGTAGTGCTCGCGCGGCCGGACGGCGTGCAGCGCCCGCAGCGTGTTGAACGCCGTCCGCCCGGTGGACATCTCATCGTCGACCAGGACGAGCGGGACCTCCCGGTCCAGGTCGGCGTGGTCGGCGGGCAGCAGCAGGTGCCCGGTCGCGTGGCTGTGCTCCTCCTCGAACCCGCCGTACGGGACGACGCCGGGCACCTGGCGGCGCGTCGAGTGCAGGTACCGCGCGCCGCCGAGCGCGTCCGCGGCCGAGTGCCCGAGCGCCGTCGCCGTCTCGGCGTAACCGATGACGACCGCGTCCACCGCGCCCTTCGGCTCGCGGAGCCGGTCGCGCAGCGCCGCCGCCGAACCGCGCGTGCCGTGCAGCGCGTTGGCGAGCAGCGGCCCGTACGCGCCCGCGCTGCCCTCCCGGCCGCGCAGCCGCAGCCGCACCAGCTCGCCCAGCAGCAGGCCCGCCCCGTGGACGATGCGCGGGTCGGCGGGGACGTGCTTGCCGAGCACGCCCGACACCAGCAGGTGCGCGCGGCGCGGGTTGCGGCGGACGGCGAGCCCGACGAGGTCGCCGAGGCGGACGCCGCCGGGCGCCTCGCCGTCCACCGTCCGCACGCCGAGCCGGTGCGCGACCCACTCCGACGGCCGGGCGCCGCGCCCGCCGCCCGCGCCGTTCACCGGCTCCCCGCCGCGTCGAGCAGTTCCACGAACGTGACCCCTTCCGCCGCCACGCCGAACACGCGGGCGCGCAGCATCAGCCGCTCCGCCCAGGCCCGGTGCGGTTTGGCCTCGTTCATCTTGTTCGCGTACGCGCTGGCCATCGCGCCGCCGCCGGTCACGCCGAGGATGTCGGCGGCGTCGCAGTACTCCTCGTGGGTGACGACCGACAGCGCGTGGACGGCGGCGACGTGCGAGGGGTGGATGACGGTCTTGCCGGTCAGCCCGTTGGCCTTGTCGAGATGGACCTCGCGCAGCAGCCCGTCCAGGTCGGAGCCGATCAGGCGGCGGCGCAGCGGCACGGCGCGCTGCGCGACGAACGGCGACTCGCGGAGCTGCGGCTTGAAGATCCGCTCCCCCGCCGAGAAGTACTCCCAGACGGGCCCGGTCACGGTGAACCCGGTCCCGTCCGCGCGGCCGAGGACGTTGACGATGTCGGAGATCGCCCCGGCGACCGGCGCGATGTCGTAGATGGTGAGGTCCGGCGGGCGGCGCAGCCCGTACGCGGCGGACAGGTCGGTCGCGCCGATCCGGACGGCCAGGACCAGGTCGCGGTGCTTGGCCAGCAGCGCGGCGACGTCGCGCAGCAGCCCGGCGCGGGTCTCGGCGTGGACGGCCTCGCGGCTCTCCAGGACGGGCATGGCCAGCAGCCGCAGCCCCGTCCGGTCGGCGGCCGCGGCGACGGCCTCCAGGAACGCGCCACCGGTGTCGGGGTCGAACTTGGGCAGGACGAACCCGGTGAGCAGCGCGGCGGCCGGGCCGAGCCGCGCGGTGATCTCCCCGATCTGCTCGGGCGTGCGGACGCGCAGGAACAGCAGCGGCGGCTCGACGGCCGGGGGCTCGGTGTGCAGGCGGCGGAACTGCGCGACGGCGTTGCGCTCGGCGGCGGGCAGGTCCGCGTCGGCGACGGCGTCCTCCAGGCACACGACCAGGCTCGTCACCCCGGCGCGGGCGGCCTTGGCGACGTCGGCGGCGAGGCCGGGCCGGGTGGCGGGGCTGTAGAGCGTCGCGCCGAGGGCGACCGCGAGGACGGCCGGGTCGTCGTGCCGGTCGAAGCGGCGGGGGTGCCGGAAGAACAGGTGCTTGCGCAACGCCGCGTCAATGTGATCGAAGTGCCGCATCAGTCAAAGTCCCAGTATCGTCCTTCGGCCCGGTGAGGGTCCAGAAAATCGAACACGCGTGCTGATCCCCCAGATTGAGCGCCGTCGTCGTGATGCGGCAGGTATCAGGGTAAACGCGCTGCACCCCAGGTCACACGCGCCCGGCCCCGCGCACAGCGAAAGGCCCCGGCCGTGGTGCCGGGGCCTCCGCCGTACCGCTGTCCGCTACAGGTGCTCTTTGACGGCCGGGACGAGGTCCTGGAACGTCCGCCCGCTGGCGATGGCGCCGATCGCCGTCATCGACCAGCCGTCGCCGTCGCGGGCGACCTTCGCCATGATCTGCGCGTTGTGGCCGCCCGCGCCCGTCAGGTCGTACCGGGCCAGCTCCTGCCCGGTCTCCTCGTCGACCAGGCGGCAGAACGCGTTGGCGATCTGCGAGAAGTCCTGGCCGGTGAAGGAGTTGACGGTGAACACGAGCCGGTGGACGTTCGCGGGCACCGACGTCAGGTCCACGTTGATGACCTCGTCGTCGCCCGCGCCCTCGCCGGTCAGGTTGTCGCCGGTGTGCAGGACGGACCCGTCCTTGCTGCGGAGCTGCCGGAACCACACCGCGTCGGCGAGGTTCCCGGCGGCGTCGAACAGCAGGCACGACGCGTCCAGGTCGATGTTCTGGGACTTGCCCTTGCCGAACAGGCCGCGCTTGGCGACCGCGTCCCAGCCGAGGCCCATCCGGACGCGGCGCAGCGCGCCGCCGCCCGGTTTCGCCAGCGACACGCGCTGGCCCTTCTGCAGCGAGATCGACATCGTCGGCTCCTTCGCTCGCGGGGGGAATGGTCCCGGGGTCAGACCCCGGTCGAGTGCAGGCTGCCCGTCTCCGCGCCCGGCCCGGCGGGCGGCTCCGCGCGGTTGCGCAGGATCGAGCTGACGAACGCCGCGATGATCAGGCCCGCGCCGAGCCCGCCGGTGAGCCATTCGGGGACGTGGTGCGCGACGCTGACCAGCATGCACACCGCCAGCGCCCCGATCGCCCAGTGCGCGCCGTGCTCCAGGTACACGTACTCGTGCAGCGTGCCCTTGCGGACGAGGAAGACGGTCAGCGACCGGATGTACATCGCGCCGATGCCGAGGCCGAGCGCGATGATGATCGGGTCGGTGCTGATCGCGAACGCGCCGATGACGCCGTCGAACGAGAACGACGCGTCCAGCACCTCCAGGTACAGGAACAGGAAGAACCCCGCCTTGCCGGTGGCGAGCGCGAGCCCGCTCGGGCGGCCCGCCGTGAGCGGCCCGGCGTCCTCGCCGTCCTCGCCGATGTTCTCCGACGCCTCGGAGAACAGCTCGCCGAGCCCGTTCACCAGGATGTAGGTGATCATGCCGAGCACGCCCGCGATCATGACCTTGCCGGGGTCCTCGGCCCACAGCCCGGCGACGAGCGCGAGCGCGCCGCCCGCGACGACGACCGGGAGCTGGTCGAGCCGCCCGATCCGCGCGAGGGGCTTCTCGATCCAGGCGAGCCACCGGTCCTCGCGGTCCTCGAACATGAACCCGAGGAACAGCATCATCAGGAACATGCCGCCGAACGCCGCGATCATCGGATAGGCGTCGGTCATCAGCGCGTGGTACCGGTGCGGGTCGTTCAGCGCGAGGTCGAACGCCTTCACCGGACCGACCTTCGCGGTGACCGCCACGATGACGAGCGGGAACACCAGGCGCATCCCGAACACCGCGACCGCGATGCCGACCGTCAGGAAGATCTTCTGCCAGAAC
Source organism: Actinomadura atramentaria DSM 43919 (assembly GCF_000381885.1). Lineage (GTDB taxonomy): Bacteria > Actinomycetota > Actinomycetes > Streptosporangiales > Streptosporangiaceae > Spirillospora > Spirillospora atramentaria. Next base: position 618,591 of record NZ_KB907210.1, read on the forward strand.
GGCGCCATCCGGTCCAGGACCTTGGCGTTGACGACCGCGTTGTCGAAGGACAGCGAGATCTCCAGGATCGCCAGCACCGCGACCAGGGCGAGTCCGGTGCCCCGGTCGTAGACGAAGGCGAGGGCGAGCCCGACGATCGTCAGCAGGAACGACCACCGGAAGGTGCGAAGGATCATTGGGGTTTTTGTTCTCTGTTCGATGCGGGGTGGCCGGCGTCAGCCGACGTTGACGCCGAAATCGGTGGCGATTCCGGCGAGGCCCGAGGCGTACCCCTGGCCGACGGCCCGGAACTTCCACTCGCCGCCGTGCCGGTACAGCTCCCCGAAGACCATCGCGGTCTCGGTGGAGGCGTCCTCGGTGAGGTCGAAGCGGGCCAGCTCGTTGTCGTCGGAGCGGTCGACGATGCGGATGAACGCGTTGCGGACCTGGCCGAAGCTCTGGCCGCGGTTGTCCGCGTCGTAGATCGACACCGGGAAGACGATGCGGTCGCACTCGGCGGGGACGGCGGACAGGTCCACGTTGATGGACTCGTCGTCGCCCTCCCCCTCGCCGGTGAGGTTGTCGCCGGTGTGCTCGACGGAGCCGTCCGGGCTGCGCAGGTTGTTGAAGAACACGAAGTGCTGGTCGGAGATGACCTTGCCGGAGCCGTCGAGGAGCAGCGCGGACGCGTCGAGGTCGAAGTCGGCCCCGGTGGTGGCGCGGACGTCCCACCCGAGGCCCACCGACACGCGGGTGAGGTTCGGGGCCGCCTTGGTCAGCGAGACGTTGCCGCCCTTGGCGAGCGATACTCCCATGATCGACTACTCCTGTTCGTGGCGGTTCGTGGCGGTCGGCGTCAGAGCTTGACGCCGAAGTCGGTGGCGATTCCGGCGAGACCGGAGGCATACCCCTGCCCGACCGCGCGGAACTTCCACTCGCCGCCGTTGCGGTACAGCTCGCCGAAGACCATCGCCGTCTCGGTGGAGGCGTCCTCGCTGAGGTCGTACCGCGCCAGCTCGCTGCGGTCCACGCGGTTCACGACGCGGATGAACGCGTTGCGGACCTGGCCGAAGTTCTGGCCGCGCGAGTCCGCGTCGTAGATCGACACGGCGAACGCGACGCGCTCGGCGTTGTCGGGCAGCGCGCCGAAGTTGACGTTGATCTGCTCGTCGTCGCCCTCGCCCGCGCCGGTCGTGTTGTCGCCGGTGTGCTCGACGCCCCCGTCGGGGCTGCGCAGGTTGTTGAAGAACACGAAGTGCTGGTCGGTGAGGATCTGGCCGGAGGCGTCCAGGACGAGCGCCGAGGCGTCCAGGTCGAAGTCGGTGCCGGTGGTGGTCCGCAGGTCCCACCCGAGGCCGACCGTGACCGCGTCCAGGTTCGGGGCCTGCTTGGTGAGCGAGACGTTCCCGCCCTTGGTCAGACTGACACCCACTGCGCCTCCAGAGCACGTGACGTACGGGGACGCCGGGCGGCGTCCCGCTTGTACCGACGTGCCAGCGATGCTATCCGTTCCCATTCCTTCCGAAGGGCCCGCTCGCCGCGCCCCGGGGACAGTCGGACATGACGGCCCCGGCACCCTTTTTCGACCGTCCGGGACGGTGCGGGGCCCGGCCACCCGAGGCGTTGCGCGAGACTGGGGACGGCAGAGAGGAGGCCGCGGTGCGGGGCGGAGACGGGCGGCGGGGACGGGTGTCGCCCGCCGAGACGGCGGCGGGCGCGGCGCAGGAGGCGGCGGGCGCCGCGTTCTACGACATGGACCAGGCCGAGAAGTACCTGCGGGGCCGCCTCACGGTCTTCGCCGACCTCGACGCCGCCGCGGCAGCGCCCGCGCGCCGCGAGTTCGACGCGCTCGCGGAGGCGGCGACGGCCGCGTCGTCGGCCTACATCTCCGTCGTGGACGCGCACCCGTTCGACGGGCGGCCCCGCTCCCCCGCCGAGTGGGACGCGGTCGCGCGCGCGTTCCGGGCCGTCACCGACCGGATGACGGCGATCAGCGCGCGGCTGGAGCGGTTCGGCGCGGGCGTCGCGGCGTCGATGTCGCGGCTGGAGGCGGCGCTGGACCAGCTCCCGCCGCGCCTCTCGGCGGCGCGGGACGCGGTCGCGGCGGCGGACGCGGCGGTCGCGGCGGCGCGCGCCGCGAACCTGGACGCCGCCGAGCAGGAGGCGGAGCTGGCGGCCGTCCGCGCCGACCTGGCGCGGCTCGGCGCGGCGGGCCTGGGCGGGCTGGGCCTGAACGGCGCGCTCGCGGCGGCGGAGGACGTCGCGCGGCGCGCGTCCGTCGTCCGGGAGGCCGCCGAGGAGCTGCCCAAGGCGGCGGAGAAGACCCGGCACGCGCTGGCGTCGGTGCGGACGCGGGTGGAGGTCGTCGCGAACCGGTCCGGCCCGGTGCGGGACGCGATGCGGACGCTGCTGCGCTCGTACGCGCAGGCGTGCTGGCAGGATCTGCGCGGCGCGCCGGAGGCGGTCGAGTCGGGCGTCGAGCGCGCGCGGGAGCGGCTGAACGAGGCCGCGTCGCACGTCGCGCGCGCCGAGTGGCGGGACGCGCAGCGCGCCCTGACGGCGGCGCGCACCGAGCTGAACGCCGCCGACCGCCGCGCGGCCCAGGTCACCGGCCGCGTCGCGGAACTCGCCGCCGTGGCCGCCGACCCGAAGGCCGCCGCCGAGAAGGCGCGCTTCGCCGTCCGCGACGCGCAGCGCCTCGCGATGGCGCAGCCGGGCGGCGCGGCCCCCCACCACGCCCGCGTCCTGGACGGCCTGGTGGAGCGCCTGGAGCGCGCCCCCGCCGGCCTGACGGGCGCGCACCCGGACTACTGGGCGTACCTCACCGAACTGGAGTCGGTGAAAACCGCCGCAGGCGACGTCGTCGACCGAATCCGCGCCGAACGCGCGGGCAACAACTAACGGCCGAGTTTCAGAACCACAGGCGGTTGCCCGGCGGGCGCACGGCCGCGAGCCATCGGGGTCTGCACCCGAGCAGAAGACGGAAACCCCAGGGGGTTACCGGCGGGCGCACGGCCGCGAGCCGCCAGGCGAGCGGCCGGGCGCGCGCAGCGCGGAGGATGCACCGCAGCGAGCGCCAGCGAGCGAGGATGCATGCTCCGCGCCGCGGGGGGCGTGGGGGGTCGCCCCCCCACAGGGAACACGCGCACCACAGGGGGTTACCGGCGGGCGCACGGCCGCGAGCCGCCAGGCGAGCGGCCGGGCGAGCGCAGCGCGGAGGATGCACCGCAGCGAGCGCCAGCGAGTGAGGACGCATGCTCCGCGCTGCGGGGGGTGTGGGGGGTCGCCCCCCCACACTCAGAACAGCCCCTGCCCCCAGTAGCCGCCCTTGCGGACTCCCGGCGGGCACGCGTAGATGCCCGAGCCGACGTGTTGGATGTACTCGTTCATCGCGTCGGTCGCCAGGTTGTTCTGGACGCGGATGAACCCGGTGCGCGGGTCGCGCTGGTAGGCGAGGAAGAACAGCCCCGCCTCCAGGCGGCCGAGGCCGTCCGTGCCGTCGGTGAAGGAGTAGCCGCGCCGCAGGATGCGCGCGCCGCCGTTGGAGTCGGGGTGGGCGAGGCGGACGTGCGCGTCCGGCTTGAGGCGCGCGAGGACGACGGGGTCGTGCTCGCGGGCGGCCCCGGCGGGCGCGCCCTCGGCCTTGTCGCGGCCGATGACGTCCTCCTGCTCGCCGAGCGACGTGCGGTCCCACGGCTCGATGTGCATCCGGATGCGGCGGGCGACGAGGTAGGAGCCGCCCGCCATCCAGCCCGCGCCGTCCGCGGCCGACGCCCACACGTGCGCGGCGAGGGCCTTGGCGTCGGTCCCGGCGATGTTCTCGGTGCCGTCCTTGAACCCGAACAGGTTCCGGGGCGTCTGCGCGTCGGGCGTGGTGGAGGACGTCTTGCCGAACCCGAGCTGGGACCAGCGGATCGCGACCGTCCCGAACCCGATGCGCGCGAGGTTGCGGATGGCGTGGACGGCGACCTGCGGGTCGTCCGCGCACGCCTGGACGGCGATGTCGCCGCCGCTGCGCGCCGGGTCGAGCGCGTCGCCGGGAAAGTGCGGCAGGTCCACCAGCGCGGCGGGCCGCGACGAGCGGAGCCCGAACCGGTCCTTGCCGTCCTTCTCGAACAGCCCGGGCCCGAACCCGATCGTCAGCGTCAGCCGGGACGCGGGCAGGCCGACCGCCTCGCCGGTGTCGTCGGGCGGCGCGACCGACAGCCCGCCCGCCGCGCCGTCCCCGACCGGGCGGCCCGCCGTCATCGCCTCGGCCGCCGCCGTCCACTCCTTGAGCATCCGGACGAGCCGGGCGCGGTCGCCGGTCGTGACGTCGAACGCCGCGAAGTGCAGCCGGTCCTGGACGGGCGTCGCGATGCCCGCCTGGTGCGCGCCGTGGAACGGGACCGCCTCCGCCGCCTTCGGCTCGCCCTCGCGGGCGAACGCGGCGCGGTCCAGGCCGACGCCCGCCGCGGCGCCGGCGACCAGGCCGGTGCCGGACAGGCCGAGCATCGAGCGCCGCGACATCCGCGCGCGGCGGCGCGGGCCGGGCTCGTCGGAGGCGGTCCCGGCGGTCACTGCGCGACGACCTTCGCGAGCTTGGACAGCGGCTCGCCGAGGGCGTTCACCGCGTCCGACAGCTTCTTGCGGTCGGCCTCGCCGACCTTGTCGTACGACACGTAGGACCCGTCCTTCTCGTGCTCGGCCAGCAGCGTGTAGACGTTCTTGAACCCGGTGTCCAGGTCGGACGCCAGCGCGGCGTCGCGCTCCTTCACGATCGGCTCCAGCAGGTCGTAGACCTTCTTGGCGCCGTCGACGTTGGCCTTGAAGTCCACCAGGTCGGTGTGGCTGTAGGTCTCCTCCTCGCCGGTGACCTTGCCGGTGGCGACCTCGTCCAGCAGGCCCTTCGCGCCCGCCGCCATGTCGTTCACCGGGTCGAGGGTGAGGGTGTTGAGCCGGGTGCGGACCTCGCCGAGGTCCTTCAGGAGCTGGTCGGCGTACTTCTCCTTGCCCTTGACGGACCCGTCCTTCCACAGGGCCTTCTCCAGCAGGTGCCAGCCGGACCAGTTCTTGCGCTCTTCAGGCTTGAGGTCGGCCTCGCGGGCGTCCATGCGCGGGTCGAGGTCGCCGAACTTCTCCGCGACGGACTCGACGGACTCCCACCCGATCCGGGACGGCGCGTACAGCTCCTTGGCCTTGGCGACGTCGCCCGCCTTCACGGCCGCGACGAACGCCTCCGTGCGCGTGTAGCCGTCGTTGATCTGCGCGAGGACGTAGGTCTTGTACTCGGCGGCGGCCTTGGCGAGCCGCGGGTCGCCCGCGCCCGCCGCCTGCCCGGTGACGGTCACGGTCGTGGACGGGCCCTTGCCCGTCTGGCCCGCGCTGCACAGCAGCGTGTACGAGCCCGCGTCGAGCTTGACGACGAACTCGGCCTTGGTGCTCGGGCCGATGTTCTCGCGCTCCGCGAGGATCGAGCCGTCCGGGCGCAGCACCTCGAACTCGTTGACCTTCGAGCCCTTGTTGCTGATCTCGAAGGTCAGCTTCCCGGCGGTCAGGTCGGTCTTGGCGACCTCGCAGCTCTTGTCCGTCGCGGTCACCGCGATGGCGTCCGCCTTGGCCCCGCCGTCGTCGTCGCCCCCGCACGCCGTGAGCAGGGACATCGAGACTGCCGCGACGCCGGTGAGGGCGAGGATCGGGGCTGCGCGCATGGGGACTCCAGAACGGACGCGAAGGGGTGAGCCGAGACAACTTAGCCAAGGCTAACCTCAGTGCGTCAAGAACGGGCCGCGGTGACGTCCGCCACCTGCGGTTTCGGGGACGTCCCGCGCGGCCTCAGCGCGGCTGGTCGTGCAGTCCGATCGTGAGGTTGCGGGCGGCCATCGGCGGCCCGCCCGGCTGCGGCTCGCCGTACGGCGACGTCTGCTGGTGCGGGTACGGCGAGTTCTGCCGCTGCTGCGGGGGCTGCTGCGGCGGTGCCCCGTGCTGGGGCTCGGCCCAGACGGCGGTCCCGTACGCGCAGACCTCGTGGCCGCCACCGGCCAGCGCGACGGTCTCGAAGCACATGCCGACGACGGCGTTGGCGCCCTTGCGGTGCGCGTCCTCGGCGAGCCGGTCCACGGCGGCGCGGCGCGCCCCCGCCAGCCCGTCCCCCGCGACCCGGAACGACGCGCTGCTCGGCGCGGCGGGCTGCTGCGTGAGCGAGTTGGGCCCGTGGTTGGCGGGCCCGTGGTTGGCAGGCGCGTTGCCGGCGGGCGCGTGACCGTGCGCCCCGGACCCGTGATCGGCATGGACGGACGTCCCCAGCACATCGCCGAGCACGTTGCGGATGACGTAGCCGGCGAGCCCGTCGGTCGTGACGATCAGCATGGCCTCACGGTAATCGACCACTGGGCACAATGCCACGCTCACACCACTATGTACCGTTCTCGGCCAACCCCACCCCGACCTCGAACAACACACACGGTGAACCCCGACCCACACCCCGCGAGGCTCACCAGCCGGTCGGTGGCGGCCCGAGGACCGCGGCGCCTGGATTTCCGCTCCTACGCGGCCCGGCGGACCTTCTCGACGGCCTTCGCGACGATGTCGTCGAACCCGTCGTCGGGCTGGAGTTCCCTGCCCGGCGCGGAGACCATCACTTCCACCAAGGCGTCGCCGACACGCACGAAAGCCTGGCGCGCGTCCGCGGTGGACACGGAGCCGAACCAGCCCGACTGCGAGATCCGCATCCGGACGACGAAGCCGTTCGGCCCGAGCCCGCCGTCCTCGACCGCCGCCGAGATGTGCATCTTCTCTCCGATGTTCTCTCCATCGAGTTCGCTGGTCGACTCGGGGCAGCGCACGTAGTAATCCCGGAGGACGGGCAGCATTCTCGCGAGCGCCCCCGGCGGACCGACCATGATGGTCTCGCTGACCTTGAGATTCCGCCCCGGGGAGGCGAAGTCGACCGATGCCGTGGGAATTTCGTCGTGCGCGGAATCTGATTCGAGAGGCTCACCGCAACCCAACTTGCCCGCGGAGGGCGTCGGCATCGACGCGGGAAGTGTTCCACTGCTTTTCAGCGAACCCGGCTTGATGGCCAGCCCGCCGGGCAAATCGACACCGTTCAGCAGATACTGTTCCAGTTCCCGCCCGACGCGGACCCGCGGGCCGCGCTCTCGGATCTCACGCCGCGCTCCCGGCTCGTACCCCTCCGACCCGACGGCATCCAGTCGGCCGCCGGACTTTTGGGAACTGCGCGCCATCGCCAGGGCGACGACGACCGCGCCGACCACGACTAACGCCGTGGCGACGGCCACGACCATGATCGTCCGTTCACGCGACGTCGAATGCCGCCCCGTCGGCGGCTGCGGCTGCGGCTGCGGCTGCGGGTCGGGATACAGCTGCCGCGCGCCGACCTCGACATAACCGAAATCGCCGGAACGGTCGAAGGCGTCTGGCGGCGTCTGATCGTTCGGATCACTCATAGCAAGCGCTCCTGGGGCGATGCCGGGGACTCGTCGTCGGCGATCCTAGACCACTCCGACACCATTGAGCTGACTGGATTGACACATTGCATCAAGCCACTCTCAGACGTTCTCCGCCGAAAGGCAGGACCCGTAGTCGCAGGTGCGGACCCGGGACGGCCTTCCGCGCCGGAACGCGTTCGATCCCCCCAGGTGATCAAGTTACGGAACGCTCGTTCCTCCGACGGTGACGCTGGAGGAACTCAAGCGTCCCCGGCCGTCTGATCCGCTCTGTCCGTGGCGCGGCGCATCCGGGCCCGCCCATCGCGGTCGGGCTCCGGCGGGCGATTCGCGTCCGCCGGCGAGCGCTTCCCCGGCGGAGACGCGCTCACTCCAGGTATTCGCGCAGGAGTTGGGCTCGGGAGGGGTGTCGCAGTTTGGCCAGGGTCTTGGACTCGATCTGGCGGATGCGTTCGCGGGTGACGCCGAACTCGCGGCCGACCTCCTCCAGGGTGCGGGGATGGCCGTCCGCGAGGCCGAAGCGCAGGCCGATGACGCGTTGTTCGCGTTCGGACAGGGTGCTGAGGATGTCCCCGAGCTGGTCCTGGAGCAGGATGAACGCGGCGGCCTCGATGGGCGCGACGGCGTCGGAGTCCTCGATGAAGTCCCCGAGGTCGGAGTCCTCCTCGCCGATGGGCGACTGGAGGGACACCGGCTCCTGCGAGATGCGCTGGATCTCGGCGACCTTGGCGGGCGGCAGCCCCATCTCGCGGCCGATCTCCTCGGGGGTGGGGTCGCGGCCGAGGTCCTGGTGGAGGCCGCGCTGGACGCGCACCAGCTTGTTGATCGTCTCGACCATGTGGACCGGGATGCGGATCGTCCTCGCCTGGTCGGCGATGGCCCGGGTGATCGCCTGCCGGATCCACCAGGTCGCGTAGGTGGAGAACTTGAAGCCCTTCGTGTAGTCGAATTTCTCGACCGCGCGGATGAGCCCGAGATTTCCCTCCTGGATCAGGTCGAGGAACAGCATTCCCCGGCCCACGTACCTTTTGGCGATCGAGACCACGAGCCGCAGGTTGGCCTCGACCAGACGTTGTTTCGCCCGCATTCCCTCGCGGGCGAGCAGTTCGAGTTCGTACCGTTCCCGCTCGGACGCGGCGGCGATGTGCGCGCTCTTGTCCGCGGCGAACAGCCCCGCCTCGATCGACTTCGCGAGTTCGACTTCCTCTTCCGCCGTCAGCAGCGGCACGCGGCCGATCTCCCGCAGGTAGATCCGGACCAGGTCGCCGGCGGGCGCCCGCCTGCCGGGGTCGCCGTCGTCGGCTCGGACGTCCGCAATCTCGCGCGGCGAGTCGAGGACGTCCACCCCCTGCTCCGCGAGCAGCCGCACGACCCGCTCCAGCGAGTCGTCCGGGAGGTCCGAGCGGTCGATCGCGGCGGCGACGTCCTCGACGGTGACACCGCCGTCCCTACCGCGTGCGACGAGGTCCGCCATCTGGTCGAGAGACGGCGTTTCGCTAGGCAGCACCGAAAGGCCCACGAACCCAGTCTGCGCGATGAGCGGCCGAGATCACAGGTCCCGTTTCGGGCCGTCCGCCCTATTGCGCACCCAGCCCGCGCTCGCGCAACACCCGTCTCTGCTGCTCAAGCGCCACAAGATCACCGAAGAGGCGGTTGTAGTCGTCGGCCTGCTCGACCGGATTCAGCCGTCCGAGTTTAGCCTTCACGTCGTTGATCTGCCGTGTGAGCTGGCGTTCCTGAATTCGGGCGAGCAATTCGTTGGCGTATCGGTCGTCCGAATCTCGCGCGTTGTGGACGGGCTCCACGGCGAGCTGCGTGATCAGCCCTCTGACCTGGTCGTTCGGCGCGAGATCGCGGAGCCGGGCCGTCCAGTCCGCGGGGTCGGCCGCGCCCGCGGAGCCGCCCGCCGCGCCGATCACCTCCCGCACCGCCTGGTGCGGCGGGGCCAGGAACGCCTCCGGCGGCAGCCCGTCGAACACCGGGCCGAGCAGCGCCGGACGTTGCAGCGCGAGCTTGAGGAGTTCGCGCTCGCGCTGGACCTCCGGGTCGTCCGGGTTGAACGCGGGCCGCTGCGCCGGGACCGGCGGCTGCTCGGCCGCCTCGCCGCGCCCGCCGCCGTCGCCCCGGCCGCGCGCCGCGCCGCGCGCGTGCTCGCGGGCCGCCAGCTCGCGGACGCGCGCCACCACGAACCGCTCGTCCATGATCCCGAGCCAGCGGTCGAGGCTGACCGCGTACATCTGCCGGAGCGCGCGGTCCTTGATGGCCGCGACGATCGGCGCGGCGGCGTCCAGCGCGGCCAGCCGCCCCTCGGCGGTGTCGAGGTCGTGCTGCTGGATGCGGGTGCGGACGGCGAACTCGAACAGCGGCGTGCGGGAGGCGACCAGGTCGCGGACGGCCGCGTCGCCGTGCCGGATGCGCAGGTCGCAGGGGTCGAGCCCGTCCGGCTGGACGGCCACGAACGTCTGCGTGACGAACTTGTGCTCGTCCTTGCTGGCGCGCAGCGCGGCGTTCTGCCCGGCCGAGTCGCCGTCGAAGGTGAACACGACCTCGCCGCGGAACTCGTCCTGGTCCATCAGGAGCCGCCGCAGGATCTTGATGTGGTCGTCACCGAAGGACGTGCCGCAGGTGGCGACGGCGGTCGGGACGCCCGCCAGGTGGCACGCCATGACGTCGGTGTAGCCCTCGACCACGACGGCCTGGCGGCGGCGCGCGATCTCCTTCTTCGCCAGGTCGGCCCCGTACAGCACCGAGCCCTTGTGGAACAGCGGCGATTCGGGGGTGTTGAGGTACTTCGGCCCTTCGTCGTCGTCGAAGAGCTTGCGCGCGCCGAACCCGATGACGTCGCCGGAAAGGTCGCGGATGGGCCAGATCAGGCGGCCGCGGAACCGGTCCATCGGCCCGCGCCGCCCCTCCCGGACGAGCCCGCCGCCGATCATCTCCTGGTCGGTGAAGCCGCGTCCGCGCAGGTGGCGGACCAGCGCCTCCCACTCGCGCGGCGCGAACCCGACGCCGAACCGGGCGGCGTCGGCGGGCTCGAAGCCGCGTTCGGCGAGGAACCGGCGGCCGATCTCGCCCTCGGGCGACGCCAGCCGCTCGGCGTAGAACTCGGCGGCGATCCGGTGCGCCTCGACCAGCCGCGCCCGCTGCCCGGTGTCCTGCCGCTGGGTGTAGCCGCCCTCCTCGTACCGGAGCTGGACGCCCGCCTTGGCGGCCAGCCGCTCGACGGCCTCGGCGAACGACAGGTGGTCGATCTCCTGGACGAACTTGATGACGTCGCCGCCCTCGCCGCAGCCGAAGCAGAAGTACAGGCCCCGGCCGGGCGTCACGTTGAACGACGGGGACTTCTCGTCGTGGAACGGGCAGAGCCCCTTGAGATTGCCGCCGCCCGCGTTGCGGAGCTGGAGGTGTTCGCCGACGACGTCGGCGATCGGCGCGCGCTCGCGGACGAGCGCGATGTCCTCATTGCGAATCCGGCCTGCCACGAGGATGGAGTCTAATGTCGGGGTCGGACGCCCGAGCCCGCCTCGGCCTCGGCCTCCGCCTCGGCCAGCCAGGCGAGGTACCACGCGCCGAACGTCGTGCGGCCGCCGTCCTCGGCGGCGCGCGGGGCGAGGTCGTCGTAGTCGGCGCGCGGGTCCGTCCAGACGGTGCCGCGCTCGGGGCCGCTCACGACGAGCCATTCGCGCTGCGCGCAGCCGTGGTGGCAGAGGCAGATGGCGCCGACGGTGCGCTCGTTCGTCCACAGGACGTCCTCCAGGCGCGTGCGCCACGCCTCGTACGCCGCGTCGAAGGACTCGGCGTCGGGGAAGTCCTCCTCGTCGGGTTGGCCGGCGTGGAGGGCCGCCAGCCCGTCGACGGGTTCGGGGAACGGTTCGCGCAGCCGCGCGGTCTCCGTCATGTCGGCGCCGTCGCCCTCCCAGTGCCAGCCGTCCGGCCCGCGCCGCAGCGGGAAGATCCCGTAGGACGGCCCCGCCCCGCCGCGCCCGGCGCGCAGCAGGAAGCCCCGGTAGTCCTCGGGCAGCCCGACGCCGAGCTGCGCTTCCAGTTCAGCGAGTTCCGCACCGCTGAGCGGCGGTTCGAGGACGAATCCGTGCGCGCCCGCCCCGAACACCTTTACCGCGCCGGGGTGTTCGGCGAGCGCCGCGACGCGGGCGGCGACGTTCTCCCAGTCGATGTCCACGGCGGCGACCGTAGCCGCCGCCTCGGACACTTCGCAGGACATGGGCTGGATTGCGAGAATGTTGCCGTACCCCGGTGACGTACGGTGCTGGAATGAAGGCTGTGCGGTTTGGGCGGTTCGGTGGGCCGGAAGTGCTGGAGATCGTTGATCTGCCGGAGCCGCACGCGGGGGCCGGTGAGGTTCGGGTCGCGGTGCGGGCGGCGGGCGTCAATCCGAGCGACTGGAAGAAGCGGCGGGGGTTGATGGACCCGGAGCTGCCGCAGACGCTCGGATACGAGGCGGCGGGTGTCGTCGATGAACTCGGCGAGGGGGTCTCGGACGTCGCGGTCGGGGATCGCGTGTTCGGGTTTTCCACAGGCGGGGCCGCGCAGGCGGAGTTCGCGGTGCTCGCGTACTACGCTCCCGTTCCGCCGTCGCTCGGCTTCGCGGAGGCCGCCGCGATCCCGGCCGCGCTCGAGACGGCGACGCGGGCGCTCGACCAGCTCGGCGTCGGGAGCGGCGCGACGCTGCTCGTCAACGGCGCGTCCGGGAGCGTCGGGAGTGCGGCCGTGCAGCTCGCCGTGGCGCGCGGCGCGCGGGTGATCGGCACCGCCGGTCCCGCGAACCATGAGTACCTGCGCGAGCTGGGGGCCGAGGCCGTCGCGTACGGCGAGGGCATGGCCGGGCGGGTCCGCGCGCTCGCGCCGGACGGCGTCGATCTCGCGCTGGACGTCGCCGGGAGCGGCGTGCTGCCCGAACTCGTCCAGCTCGCGGGCGGCGCGGAGAACGTGCTGACCGTCGCGGACTTCGCGGGCTCCCAGGAGCACGGCGTGCGGTTCAGCCGGGGGGACGCCGGACGCGCCGTCCACGCGCTCGGCGAGGTCGGCGCGCTGGTCGAGGCGGGGCGGTTCGCGCTGCCGGTCGCGCGGACGTTCCCGCTCGCCGACGTCGCGGACGCGCACCGCGCCGGGGAGAGCGGCGGCGCGCGCGGCAAGCTCGTCCTCGTCGTCGGCTGACGGCTGGCCACATCCGGCACGGGCCGCGCGGGATCACGGTGAACACCGTCTTCCCTGGCCTGGCGGGGTGTGACGTAGGACACACACTCGAACTCAAGATCAAATAGCGGCGACTAAACCGGGTGGAACCGCCGCAAGGCGGTCCGGCAGAACCACCCGAGAGGATTCCATGACCGCATTCAAGCGCGCGCGACGCCTCGCCGCCGCCGCGACCCTGACCGTGGCCGCTCCCCTGACCGCCGTCGTCGGCCTCGGCACCCCCGCCAGCGCGGACTCCCAGCACTGCCCGATCACGTTCCACTGGAACGGCCACGGCAACATCTCCAGCACGCTGTGGACGGACGCCAACCTCTGCGGCCGCCCGACCCGCATCAAGATCACCTGCCGGACGCCGGTCTCCGGCCGCACGGTACGCGGGAACACCGTCAAGAAGGGCGCCAGCAAGGCGACGTGCAATGCGGCGGTGCTGGAGGGGCCGTCCGGCACGGCGTACTTCGAGTACCAGGTCAGCGGCAAGTGGTGGTCGGTGCCGGTCTACAAGGGATCAACGACGTTCTACACCTGATCGCCCCGCACACCGGATAAAGACCTAGTATCCAGGTGTGAATGAATGGGAATCGAGCGCCCAGGTGTCCGCCCTCGTCCCCCGGCCCGAGCGGTCGGCGGTCGCCGTCGCCCCGCCCGGGGACGGGGACGGGCACTGGGCGGGCGCGCCGAGCGCCGTCGCGCACGACGGGGCCGTCTACCTCGCCTACCGGCTGCGGCGGCCGCTCGACGCGGGGCGCGGGTACGCGGTCGTGGTGGCCCGGTCGGCGGACGGCGAGCGGTTCGCGCCACTGCTGACCGTCCGCAAGGAGGAGCTGGGCTGCGAGTCGCTGGAGCGGCCCGCGCTCGTCCGCACGCCGGACGGCCGGTGGCGGCTGTACCTGAGCGCCGCCACGCCGGGCACCAAGCACTGGCGCGTCGAGGTGACGGAGGCGGCCGACCCGGCCGCGTTCGACGTCCGGGACCGGCGCGTGACGCTGCCCGGCGACGACAAGACCGGCGTCAAGGACCCGGTGATCGTCCGGCACGGCGGCCGATGGCACCTGTGGGCGTCCGCGCACCCGCTCGCGGACCCGGCCGAGGCCGACCAGATGGTCACCGAGTACGCGACCAGCGCGGACGGGCTCGACTGGACGTGGCACGGCACGGCGCTCGGCCGCCGTCCGGGCGCGTGGGACGCGCGCGGGGTCCGGGTCAGCGCCGTCGAGTTCACCGGGGACGGCGTCATCGCCGCGTACGACGGACGGGCGCGCGCCGCCGAGAACTACGAGGAACGCACCGGTTTCGCCGCCGGTTCCGACCCGGCCGCGCTCACCGCGCTCGGCGACGGGCCGTGGGCCGAGTCCGCGCACCGGGGCCGCGGCCTGCGCTACCTGGACGTCGTCGACCTCGGCGACGGACGCCGCCGCCTGTACTACGAGGCGACCCGCCCGGACGGAGCCCACGAACTGCGCACCGAACTGCGCTGACCCCGCTCAGCCGCCCGCCCGGCCGTTGCGCGCCTGGTGCTGCCCGGCCGGGCGTCCGCCGACCCGTCCCCCGGATTCCTCACGCGGCCGCAGCCAGTCGCCGAAGTCCTCACCGGTGACCTTCTCCAGCAGCCGGACGTCGGCTTCGAAGTACGGCAGTAGCGCCTGCCGCTGCTCCCAGGTGAGCGGGCGGCGGGGCCGCGCGCCGCGCTGGAGCGCGCGTTCGAGCGGGATCGTCACGCGCGCCCGCAGCGGGTGGCCGGGCAGCGCCGCGTCCACCGCGCTCGCGACGCGCAGCGCGCGGGACACCAGCCGGTGGCGCGGCGTCGGGTCGGGATGCGCGGTGACGTTCTCGCGCGGCACCTCTTTGACGACGCCTTCCTCGACGCCGAGGAACGCGCAGATGCGGTCCAGCGTCTCGGCGGGCCGCTCCAGCAGCGCGCGGTAGCGGAACACCAGGACCTGCTCGCGCGGGAACAGCGTGTAGAGGTGGTCGAGCTGCTCGCCGTAGCGGCCGAGGCCGGTGTAGTGCCAGAACGCCGACCATCCGGCGGCGATCCGCTCGTCCTCCAGCGCGCACGCCTGGACGACGTCGCCCACCGGTTCGAGCCCGGCCGACCACAGGTGCGTCCAGTTGGAGTGCGCGCGTTCGACGGGATCGCGCAGCACCGCGATGAGGCGCGCGTCCGGGATCAGGTCGCGGATGCGGCGCTGGGCGTCGCGGTCGTACAGGTAGAACGGCGTGGACTCGCCGCGCGGGACGCCGGGCGGGGCCGCGTCGAACAGCGCCTCGTAGTCGGCGCGCCGCCAGACGTGCTCGCGGTAGGTCTGGGCGTCGCCGGGGCCGCCCCGCTCGGGCGGCGGCCCGTCGCCGAGGAAGAACTTCGGCTCCTTCACCGGCGACAGGTGCAGCCCGGGATGGCGGGCGAGGGCGGCGTGCAGCGCGGTGGTCCCGGCTTTGGGCGCGCCCGTCACCAGGAAGGTCGGCAGGGGCATCGACGTCTCCTCGTCCGGCGGCGCTTCAACCCAAGTATATCAACCTATTTAGTAGGTAAAAGGTCGGCCGAACCTGAGCGGGCGGCGCGTCAGGGGTTCAGGGCCAGCCAGGCGCGGAGGGCCATGTGGTACGAGAGGCGCTGGGCGGGATCGTGGACGCCCGGGCCGAACAGCTCCTCGATCTGGCGGACGCGGTAGCGGACGGTCTGCGGGTGGACGCCCAGCGCCTCCGCGATCTCCGTCGCGACGAACCCGTGGTCGAGGGCGGCGAGGAACGTCTCCACCAGGCGGCGCGGCCCGCCGCGCAGCCGCGACGGGTCGCCCAGCGGGCGGAACACCAGCTCCACGAGGTGCCCGGTCAGCAGCGGCTCGGCCAGCATGATCAGCAGCGGCAGGTGGTCGGCGACGGCCGTGAAGCCCGCGGCGGGCAACGCGCCGGTGTCCCCGAGGTCCAGCGCGCGGCACGCGTGCGCCAGCGAGCGCGCGACGTCCGTCACCGGCACCGGCGGGCCGAGCACCGCGCGCCAGCCGCCGAGGCCGTGCCGCAGCGCGCGGCTGCGGCCGGGGCCCTCGGGGTCGGGGACGATCAGGCACGGGCGGTCCAGATGGAGGCCGACCAGGACGTCCGGCGGCAGCGCCGTCCGCGGCCACGGGGTCGCGTCCGGCAGCCGCAGCGCGACGGCCGCCGCCCGCTCGGGGACCGGCCAGTCGGCGTCGTCGGCGCGCTCCTTGAGCAGGCCGGGCGGGACGTCGGGGGCCAGCAGCGTCGCCAGCAGCGCGTCGCGCCGCTCGCGCAGGCCCGCCGCCGTCCGCGCCCGCGTCGCGCGATGGCCCTCCGCGACGGCCGCCGCGAGCGTGTTGAGGTAGTCCAGCGCGCGTTCCGCGGTCGCGCCGACGACCCGCGCGTTCACCCGCGGATGGCCGCTGGACGCCGCGCTGAGGCGGCGGAGCGCGATGCCCGTCCCGATGCGGAAAGCGGCCTGCGACACGTCCTGCGAAAGGCCCTCGGCGGTCTCGATGACGCCGACCTCGCGGAAGAAGTCCAGCAGTTCCGCGGACGGCCCCGACTCGCTCCGCAGCACCTCGAAAAAGCCGGTGATCGACCGCTCGACGGTCCGGGCGAGGAAATCCGCGTGCGCCGGGTCGCGGACGCGGGAGTACTGGGGGAACTGCCTCTCGATCTCGCGGACGATCTCCTCGACCGTCGCGGGAATCGCGCTCTCCACCGGTCCCCCTTCCCCGCCGCCGAAGCGCGCGGCGCTCCGGGAACGGACCCTCGCCCGTGCGCTTCCGCCGGTCGCCACAACGTACAAAGCCGTTTCCCCGGCCGCCACGCACGACGGCAACGACCCCGGCGGCCGGACGCTCACCGGTATGCGGATCGAGCCGAAGATTTGTGCGCCGCGTGACGGCGCGATGACTCCCGATTCAGCCGCGATGGACGATCTTGTGAGGGTGCGCCCGCGCCGGTCCGGCCGGGCGCGCGGCGGCGGGACCGTCCCGCCGCGCGGATCTTTCCGAGGAGCACCGATGACCACGGTCGAGCGGGAGTCGGCGATGCGGCCGCCGCCGTCCGGCGAGCGGACGTCCAAAGGCCGGCTCGCCGTCTCCTGGATCACCTCGACCGACCACAAGGTGATCGGCTACCTCTACCTCGTCACGTCGTTCGTGATGTTCCTGCTCGGCGGCCTGATGGCCATGATGATCCGCGCGGAACTGCTCGAACCGGGACTCCAGATCCTCGGCAACGAGCAGTTCAACCAGATGTTCACCATGCACGGCACGATCATGCTGCTGATGTTCGCGACGCCGCTGTTCATCGGTTTCGGCAACGTCATCGTGCCCTTGCAGATCGGCGCGCCGGACGTGGCGTTCCCGCGCATGAACATGCTGGCGTACTGGCTGTTCCTGTTCGGCAGCATCATCGTCATCGCGGGCTTCCTGACGCCCGGCGGCGCGGCCAGCTTCGGCTGGTTCGCCTATTCGCCGCTGTCGGACTCGGTCCGCTCCCCCAACATCGGCGGCGACATGTGGGTCATGGGGCTCGTGATGTCGGGCTTCGGGACGATCATGGGCGGCGTCAACTTCATCACCACGATCCTGTGCATGCGCGCGCCCGGCATGACGATGTTCCGGATGCCGATCTTCACCTGGAACATCCTGCTCACCAGCGTCCTGGTGCTGCTCGCGTTCCCCGTGCTCGCGGCGGCGCTGCTGGCGCTGGAGGCCGACCGCAAATTCGGCGCGCACCTGTACGACAGCGCGCTCGGCGGCTCGATCATCTGGCAGCACCTGTTCTGGTTCTTCGGCCATCCCGAGGTCTACATCATCGCGCTGCCGTTCTTCGGGATCGTCACCGAGATCCTGCCGGTGTTCAGCCGCAAACCGCTCTTCGGCTACGTCGGCCTGGTCTTCGCGACGCTCAGCATCTCCGGGCTCGCGATGACGGTGTGGGCGCATCACATGTTCGTGACCGGCCAGGTCCTGCTGCCGTTCTTCTCGTTCCTGTCGTTCCTCATCGCGGTCCCGACGGGCATCAAGTTCTTCAACTGGATCGGCACGATCTGGCGCGGGCAGCTCACCTTCGAGGCCCCCATGCTGTGGTCGATCGGGTTCCTGGTGACGTTCCTGTTCGGCGGTCTGACCGGCGTCATCCTCGCCTCCCCGCCGATGGACTTCCAACTCTCCGACACCTATTTCGTCGTCGCTCACTTCCACTACGTCGTGTTCGGCACGGTCGTGTTCGCGATGTTCGCGGGCTTCTACTTCTGGTGGCCGAAGTTCACCGGGAAGATGCTGAACAACGCGCTCGGCCACGTCCATTTCTGGCTGCTGTTCATCGGCTTCCACGGGACGTTCCTCGTCCAGCACTGGCTCGGCGCGGAAGGAATGCCCCGCCGGTACGCCGACTACCCCGACGAGTTCACGACGCTCAACCACGTCTCGTCGATCTTCTCGTTCGTCCTCGGGTTCTCGATGCTGCCGTTCTTCCTCAACGTCTACCTGACCGCGAAGAAGGGCCGCCGGGTCACCGCCGACGACCCGTGGGGGCACGGGAACTCGCTCGAATGGGCGACGTCCTGCCCGCCGCCCCGGCACAACTTCGTCAAGATCCCGAGCATCCGGTCCGAGCGGCCCGCGTTCGACCTGCACCACCCGCACATCACCGAGAAGGGCGGTGCCTGACATGCGCGCGCTCCCGCTGCGCTCCCCGCTGTGGAGCGCCGCCGCCGTCCTGCTCGGCGCGGACCTGGTCTACCGGCTCGTGCTGCGGGACTGGGCGGCGTCGGCCGCGCTCGCGCTCGCGGGCGTCCCGGCCGCGTTCCTCGCGCTGCGCGCCCGCGCCGCGACCGCGCGGCTGCTCGCGTCGGCCGGCGCGCCGCGGGCCGCCGAGCCGCGCGCGGAGGCGCCGCGCGACTGGCGGCCGTTCTTCCTCGCGCTGGCCGTGGTGTCCGCGGCGCTGGTCATCGTGCTCACCTGATGACGGCCGTGTTTCGTGTGTGAAATGCCCGTTAAATAGCTAACCGCCCCATTCCGTGGCGGGTCGACGCTCACTAGCGTCGGGTTCCGTGCTGATCTCACCCCACGAGCAGGAACGCCTGCTCATCCACGTCGCGGCGCAGGTGGCGCGCGACCGGCGGGCGCGCGGGCTGCGGCTCAACCATCCCGAGGCCACCGCGATCATCGCCGTCCACGTGCTGGAGGGCGCGCGCGACGGGCGGACGGTCGCCGAGCTGATGGAGTCCGGCCGCGCCGTCCTCGCCCGCGAGGACGTGATGGACGGTATCCCCGAAATGCTGGACTCCGTCCAGATCGAGGCGACGTTCCCCGACGGCACCAAGCTCGTCACCGTCCACCGGCCGATCCCCTAGGAGGCGGGCATGGTCCCCGGCGAGATCCGGACGGGCGCGGAGCCCGTCGAACTGAACCCCGGCCGGCCGCGCGTCGCGCTGACCGTCGTCAACACCGGCGACCGGCCCGTCCAGGTCGGGTCGCACTACCACTTCGCGCAGGCCAACCCGGCGCTGGAGTTCGACCGGGACGCCGCGCGCGGCCACCGGCTCGACGTCCCGGCGGGCACGGCCGTCCGGTTCGAGCCCGGCATGACGGCCGAGGTGTCGCTGGTGCCGCTCGCGGGCCGCCGCGTCGTGCCGGGCCTGCGCGCCGAGGGAGGGCCGCGGTGACGGAGCTGACCCGCGCCCGCTACGCGGAGCTGTACGGGCCGACCGCCGGGGACCGCGTCCGGCTCGCCGACACGGACCTGTTCGTCGAGGTCACCGAGGACCGCAGTTGCGGCCCGGCGGGCGCGGGCGACGAGGCGGTGTTCGGCGGCGGGAAGGTGATCCGCGAGTCGATGGGCCAGGGCCTGGCGACCCGCGCGGAGGGCGCGCTGGACCTCGTCATCACCGGCGCGGTCGTCCTGGACCACTGGGGCGTGATCAAGGCGGACGTCGGCGTCCGGGACGGCCGGATCGTCGCCCTCGGCAAGGCCGGGAACCCCGACACGATGGACGGCGTCCACCCGGACCTGGTCATCGGGCCGACGACCGAGGTCCTGGCGGGCAACGGCAAGATCCTCACGGCGGGCGCGGTGGACTCCCACGTCCACCTGATCTGCCCGCAACTGCTGGAAGAAGCGCTCGGCGCGGGCGTCACGACGCTGATCGGCGGCGGCACCGGGCCCGCCGAGGGCACCAAGGCCACCACCGTGACGGGCGTCTGGTACCTCCACCGGATGCTGGAGGCGCTGGACGGGTGGCCCGTCAACGTCGCGCTGCTCGGCAAGGGCAACACCGTGTCGGAGGCGGCGCTGTGGGAGCAGCTCCGCGCGGGCGCGTCCGGGTTCAAGCTGCACGAGGACTGGGGATCGACGCCCGCCGCGATCGACGCGTGCCTGCGCGTCGCGGACGCGTCCGGCGTGCAGGTCGCGCTGCACTCCGACACACTCAACGAGGCCGGATACGTCGAGTCGACGCTCGGCGCCATCGGCGGACGGTCCATCCACGCATACCACACCGAGGGCGCGGGCGGCGGGCACGCGCCGGACATCATCACCGTCGCGGCGCACCCGAACGTGCTGCCGTCGTCCACCAACCCGACCCGGCCGCACACCGTCAACACCCTCGACGAGCACCTTGACATGCTCATGGTCTGCCACCACCTGAACCCGTCGGTGCCCGAGGATCTGGCGTTCGCCGAATCCCGCATCCGGCCGACGACGATGGCGGCCGAGGACGTCCTGCACGACCTCGGCGCGATCTCCATCATCGGCTCTGACTCGCAGGCGATGGGCCGGATCGGCGAGACCGTGATCCGCACCTGGCAGACCGCGCACGCGATGAAGCGGCGGCGCGGCGCGCTGCCCGGCGACGGGCCCGCCGACAACCTGCGCGCGCGCCGGTACGTCGCCAAGTACACGATCAACCCGGCCGTCGCGCACGGGCTGGACGGCGAGGTCGGGTCGGTGGAGCCGGGCAAGCTCGCGGACCTGGTGCTGTGGGACCCGGCGTTCTTCGGCGTCCGGCCGCAGGTCGTCCTCAAGGGCGGCGTCATCGCGTGGGCGGCGATGGGCGACGCGAACGCCTCGATCCCGACGCCGCAGCCGATGCTGCCGCGGCCGATGTTCGGGGCCGCCGCGCCCGTGGCCGCCGCGACGTCGCTGCACTTCGTGTCGCCCGCCGCGCTGGAGGACGGCATCGCGGAGAAACTGACCGGCGTACGGCGCGCGCTCGTCCCCGTCAAGGACACGCGTCGCCTGGGGAAAACCGACCTGCCGCTCAACGGCGCGCTGCCCGACATCCGCGTGGACGCCGACACCTTCACCGTCACCATCGACGGCGACGAGGTCAAGCCCGCGCCCGCCGCCGAGCTGCCGATGGCGCAGCGCTACTTCCTGTTCTGAATGGCCGGGACGGACGCGGCGCTGCTGCTGCTCGCGGACTCGCGGCTCCCGGCGGGCGGGCACGCGCACTCCGGCGGCGTCGAACCGGCCGTCGCGGCGGGCGCGGTGACGGACGTCGCGGACCTGACCGTGTTCCTGCGCGGACGGCTCGCGACGGCCGGGCTCGTCGCGGCGGCGCTCGCGGCGGCGGCCTGCGCGCACGCGGCCGGGCCCGCCGACGCGTTCGACGCGCTGGACGCCGAGGCCGACGCGCGCACCCCGTCCCCCGCGCAGCGGCGCGCGGCGCGGGCGCAGGGCCGGTCGCTGCTGCGCGCCGCCCGCGCGACCTGGGCGCATCCGGCGCTGGACGCCCTGGCGGGCACCGCGCCGCACCATCCCGTCGCGCTCGGGGCCGCGACGGCGGCGGCGGGCGGCGGGCCGGGCGACGCCGCGTCGATCGCCGCCTTCACCGGTGTGACGGGCGGCGCGTCGGCGGCGGTGCGGCTGCTCGGGCTGGACCCGCTCGCCGTCAACCGGGCCGTCGCGGGGCTCGCCGCCGACATCGACGCGGTCGCCGCGCGCGCCGCCGACGCCGCGCGCGGGCCGTGGGCGGAGCTGCCCGCCGCGTCCGCGCCCGTCCTGGACCTGTACGCGGAACTGCACGCGGGCGCTGATCTGCGCCTGTTCGAGTCTTGAGGGGAAAACGCATGGGTGGACATTTCGGTTCGGACGAGCACACGGCCTCGCCGGTCGTCGGCCGCGCTCTGCGGCTCGGCATCGGCGGGCCGGTCGGCTCCGGCAAGACCGCGCTGACGGCCGCGCTGTGCCGATCCCTGCGCGACGAGCTGGACCTGGCCGTCGTCACGAACGACATCTACACGACCGAGGACGCCGACTTCCTGCGCCGCGAGGCCGTCCTGGCGGACGACCGGATCACCGCCGTCCGCACCGGCGCGTGCCCGCACACCGCGATCCGCGACGACATCTCCGCCAACCTCGACGCCGTCGAGGAACTGGAGGCCCGCCATCCCGGCCTGGACCTGGTGATCGTCGAGAGCGGCGGCGACAACCTGACCGCGCTGTTCAGCCGGGGCCTGGCGGACCGGCAGATCTTCGTGCTGGACGTCGCGGGCGGCGACGACGTGCCGCGCAAGGGCGGCCTCGGCGTCGCCGCCGCCGACCTGCTCGTCATCAACAAGACGGACCTCGCGGAGTTCGTCGGCAGCGACCTCGCGCTCATGGAATCGGACGCGGCGCGGGTCCGCGACGGCCGCCCGGTGATCCTGAACTCGCTGCGGACGGACCCGGCGGCGACCGGCATCGCGGCGTGGGTGCGGTCCGTGGTCCCCGTCGCGGCCCCGTGACGCGCGGGTACACGCCGCGCGCGGCCGTCACCGCCGAGGCCGACGCGGCGGGCCGGACCCGGCTGACGCGGCTGCGCTCGGACGGGCCGCTCGCCGTCCGCGCCACCGCCGACGCCGTGTACCTGGTCGGCGCGGCGGCGAGCCCGCTCGGCGGCGACGACGCCGCGCTCGACCTGGCGGTCGGGCCGGGCGCGCGGCTCGCGATCCGGTCGGCGGCGACCGCCCTGGCGCTCCCCGGCCCGGCGCCGTCCCGCACGACGGTCCGCGCGACGGTCGGCGCGGGCGGGCGCCTGGACTACGCCCCGGAACCGACCGTCGCGGCCCGCGGCTGCCACCACCACGCGAAGGCCCTCGTGGACCTGGCGGAAGGCGCGTCGCTGCGCTGGGTGGACGAACTGATCCTCGGCCGCCACGCCGAACCGCCCGGCCGCCACACGAGCCGGTTCGACGTGACGTACGCGGGCCGTCCCCTGCTGCGCCACGAACTCGTCCTGGACGACCCGGCGGTGTACGGCTCAACGGCGGTCCTGGCCGACGCGCGAGCGGTGGGCAGCGTCCTGCTGGCCGGTCCGGACCTGGCAACCGATCCGTTCACGGCCGAGGGCCTTTCAGTGCTCCCCCTGGTCGGCCCCGGCGTGCTCATCACCGCGACGGCCCCGGACTCGGCGGCCCTCCGCCGCCGCCTCGCCGACGCGGAGACCTACGCGCGCGGACTTCCGGAAACGATTAGTCACCATACGTGATGGTGCGCTAGCGTTACGTGTCATGCCGTCCCCCCATCACGACGCGATCGTCGACCTGTTCCGCGAACGGCCCGCCCTGGCGGTGGAGCTGCTGGCCGGGGCCGCCGACGTCGGCCTGTCCCCCGGCGACCACGCCCAGTTGGCGAACACGACGTTCAACGACCGGCCGTCCAAGGACTTCCACCCCGACGCCGTCATCACCGTCGGCCCGGCCCGCCACCCCCGGCACGCCATCGTCGTCGAGGTCCAGCAGGACCGCAGCGAGAGCAAACGCCGCCAGCTCCCCCGCTACGCCGCCTCACTCTGGCTGATGCTCCAATGCCCCGTGAGCGTCCTGGTGATCTGCCCCGACGACCGCACCGCCGCCCACTTCGCCGAACCCATCCCGACCACCCTGCCCGGCTACACCTTCCGCGCGGTGAGCCTCGGCCCCGCGCAGATCCCCGCCCTCACCGACCCGGCCGCCATCGCCGCCAACCCCGAACTCGGCCTCCTCACCCTCCTCACCCACCCCGACGACC
>NZ_KB907211.1 GCF_000381885.1 Actinomadura atramentaria DSM 43919
GCTTCGGTGCTTCGGAGGGGTTGGGGTTGGTCGTTCGGTGGTTTTGGCGAGAGGGAAACACCCGGTCCCATTCCGAACCCGGAAGTTAAGCCTTTCAGCGCCGATGGTACTGCATGGGGGACTGTGTGGGAGAGTAGGACACCGCCGGACTCATATTACGAACAGGCCCCGCCATTCATGGCGGGGCCTGTTCTGTTTCTCGGGCCTCGCCTTGCGGGCGGGGCCTGTTCTGTTTGGGACCTCGCCGTCGTGGTGGGGTCCTTTTTCATGTCCGGGGTGAGTACTCGGGCGGCGCGTGTGTTTCGGGTGGGGCTGTTGGCGGGGGTTTCCCGGGATCTAGGGTGGGCGGCTCGGCATGGGCGGGTCGGCGAACGGGGATTTCATGAACGTGGACGCGGTGCTGTTCGACGTCTTCGGGACGCTGACCGACTGGCGGTCGGGCGTGACGGGCGAGCTGGCCGCGGCGGGGCGTGCGGTCGGTGTGGCGGCCGACTGGGCCGGTGTCGCGGACGCCTGGCGCGGGGCTTATCGGCCGACGATCGCGCGGGTGCTCCAGGGCGAACTGCCGTGGATGCCGCTCGACGCGTTGCATCGGCTCACGCTGGACGGGGTGCTCGCTGAGGGCGGCCTGGGCGAACTGGGTGACGCGGAGCGCGCCGAACTCGTGCGGGCGTGGCATCGGTTGCCCGTGTGGCCGGACGTCGTGGCCGGGCTCGACCGGCTGCACGAGGGGTCCGCGCTCGTCGGGACGCTTTCCAACGGGGGCGTCGGGGCGCTGGCGCGGCTCGCCCGTCGTGCCGGCCTGCGGTTCGACTGCGTCCTGTCGGCGGAGCTGGCCCGCTCGTTCAAGCCCGATCCGCGCGTCTACCGGATGGCCGTGGACGCCCTCGGGACGACGCCCGACCGCGTCGTCCTGGCCGCCTGTCACCCGGACGACCTGGCGGCCGCGGTGGCTGTCGGCCTGCGCACCGCTTACCTTCCGCGTCCGCTGGAGTGGGGGCCGGGCGCCGAACCGGTCCCGGTGCCGGACGGGGTCGACGCCGTCGTCGAGACGGTCGGGGAGCTTGCCGACCTCCTCGGCTGAACACGGTCGGGGAACCTGCCGTTGTCCTCGGCTGAACGCCGCGGTACTCCAGCATCGCACCGGTGATGCCGACCTCTCCCACGTCGGGGGTATTGCGCAGGGTGCTCGGCTCCGTATCGAGCATCCGAACGCCGCGCGATGAGGCGGGCTGTTCAAGGCGCGGCGGACGCTTCCAAACGGGAGAGGAAGGCCGCCGCCGCGTCGAGTTCCGTTTCCGGGAAGACGTGCAGGCCCTCGCGGGTCAGAAGGGCGGCCGTGACGCCGTCGCCGGGAACGGCGCGGCCGGTGAAGGTGCCGTCGTAGACGCGGCGGGAGCCGCAGGACGGGCTGCCCTCTTTCAGGAGCGCCACGCGGGCGCCGGCGCGTCGGGCGCAGGACAGGGCCAGGCGCGCGCCGCGCAGGAAGGCGTCCGTGACGTCCGTGCCCGCGTCGGTGAGGACGCGCGCGGAGCCGTCGAGGACCGCGTCGCCGTCCGCGCGTGCGCCGGGGGACAGCGGGACGATCTCGGCGGGCGGCCGGGGCACCGACAGGCCGCCGGACACCTCCGGGCAGAACGGGACGAGGCGACCTTCCGCGCGCCAGCGGGCGAACAGGTCGTCCGACACGGCCTTGCCCGCGCCGTCGTAGCGCACCGGACGGCCGAGCAGGCACGAGCTGACCAGCACGCGTTCCACCCGATCACCCCCGTCCAGCCGCCCCGCGCGAACCGGACTTCCAGGAGCCGGAGTCGATCGCCTGACATGCGACGGTAACACGAACATAACAATTACCGGCAACCGCATAAAGCTCCCATTAACCGGCGAACACCCGCGATACGGTCCGATCCCATTCGGGGTGCGGGTCCGCGGGGGTCATCATGGGCGACACGAGCCGGTGGCGGGCGCGGTCCGTCCGGGCGAAGATCTTCCTGCTCCTGTTCCCGCCGCTCACCGCCCTGATCGTCCTGTGGGGCTTCGCCGCCACGACCGCGCTCACCGACAGCCTCCGGCAGACCCGCGCGAAGACGTTCACGACGCATGTCGCCGAGCCCACGGACGCCCTCATCGCCGCGCTCCAGGACGAGCGCCGCATGTCCCTGTCCTCCCTGGGCGACGACGCGACGATCGGCCGGGCCGGGTTCGACGCGCAGCGCGCCGCGACCGGCCGCGTCCGCGACGCGTTCCGCCGGGCCGCGGCCGATCCCGCCACGCGCGGCGCGACCCGGGACGAGACGCGGGAGCGGATGACCCGTCTCGCCCGCGCCCTCGACGACCTCGACGCGCTCCGCCAGGCCGTCGACCACCGCTCCATCGACCGCACCCAGGCCATGACGCGCTACAGCGCGCTCATCGACCTCGCCGCCGACGTGTACGACGACGTCCCGTCCAGTGACAGGCAGGTCGTCCGCAACTCGCGGATGCTGATCTCGCTGGAGCGGGGCCGCGAGCAGCTCGCCCGGGAGGACGCGCTGGTCACCGGTGTGCTCGCCGCCGGGCGGATGACCGAGGCCGAGCGGATCGAGGTCATCCGGCTGTCCGGGGCGCGCGAGGCGCTGTACGAGGAGGCGTCGCACTCGCTGAGCGGGCCGGACGCCGTCCGGTACCGGTCGATCGTCGCCGGGCCGGACGCGGCGCGGTTCGAGGAGCTGGAGGCGCGGGTCGTCCGGCGGTCCGCGTCGGGCGCGGTTCCGGCGGTGGACGTCGGCGCGTGGCACACCGCGACGGAGGCGGTCGGCCGCGACCTGTCCGGGCTCGCGACGGACATCCGGACCGTCACGACGGACCGGGCGGGCGACACCGCCCGCACGTTCCTGCTGCGGCTGTGGCTCGCGGGCGGGCTCGGCCTGGTCGCCGTCGTCACCGCGCTGGTGCTGGCCGTCCGCGTCGGCCGCACGCTGATCCGGGAGAGCCGCCGGCTGGCGCGCGACGTGTCGGCGTTCGCGGCCGAGCGCCTGCCCGGCGACGAGCCGTCGGCGCCGGAGGGCGAGCGGCCCGGCATCGCCGCGCCGGAGACGCCGGACGAGCCCGCCTACACGACGACCGAGATCCGCCGCATCGGCGACGCGTTCGCCGAGGCCCGCCGCGCCGTCGAGCGCTCGGCCGCCAACGAGGAAGCCGCGCACCGCAGGCTGAACGACGTCTTCGTGACGCTCGCCCGCCGCAACCAGTCGCTGCTGCAGCGCCTGCTGCGGATGCTGGAGACGATGCAGCGCCGCACCGAGCGTCCCGAGGAGCTGGAGGCGCTGTTCGCCCTCGACCACCTCGCGACGCGGATGCGGCGGCACGCCGAGGGCCTGGTCGTGCTGTCGGGGCGGCCCGCCGGGCGGACGTGGCGCGATCCCGTCCGCATGGTGGACGTGGCGCGCGCGGCGGCGGCCGAGGTGGAGGACTACACGCGGGTGGACGTCGCGCCGATGGGCCGGACCGCGCTGCGCGGCTCGGCCGTCGCGGACACGATCCACCTGCTGGCCGAGCTGATCGAGAACGCCACGACGTTCTCGCCGCCGACGACGACCGTCCGGGTCACCGGGGAGCTGGTCGGCCGGGGCTTCGCGGTCGAGATCGAGGACGGCGGCCTCGGCCTCGCGCCCGACGAGCTGGCGGCGTGCAACGAACTGCTGGCCACCGACCCGGGCGCGCGGCTGGGCGACACGACGCGGCTGGGGCTGTTCGTCGTCGCGCGGCTCGCGGCGCGGCTGGGCGCGCGGGTGACGCTGCGCTCGTCGGCGTACGGGGGCGTGACCGCGATCGTGCTGCTGCCGCTGGACATCGTCGTCGGGCCGCCGCCGGAGCGGGACGTCCCGCGCGAGACCGACGCGGGGCTGCCCGCGCGCCGCCGCCAGACGCACCTGGTCGAGCAGCTCCGCGACGACGAGCCCGCGCTGCTCGCGTCCGCCCCGGAGCCGCGCGCGGCGGACGCCGCGGACTGGCACGGCATCGGCCAGCACAGCATCGGCGAGCACGGGAACGAACGCTACCGAGAAGAACGGCACGGCCGCACCGACGCCTCGGACGCCTACGTGACGTTCAACGAGCCGTCCCCCGGGCCGGAGCCCCGCGGCGACGGGTCCGGTGGCGACTGATGCCGGAGGGTCCGGACGAGCTGTGGGTCGACGAGATGGCCGGTCCGGTCGTCCGCCCCTACGCGCTGGCCAAGGGCCGCGCGCGGCACGCCGACGGCGACGGCCTCGACCTGCTGGCGACGGTGCGGGCGCGCGAGCCGCTGCCCGATCCCGACGCGCTGACCCCGGAGGAGGAGACGATCCTGGAGCTGTGCCGCGCGCCCGTCCCGGTCGCGGAGGTCGCGGCCGAGCTGGCGCTGCCGCTCGGCGTCGTCCGGGTGCTGCTGGGGGACCTGCTGGAGCGCCGGCTGATCGCCGCGCGCCCGCCCGAGACGGTGTCCGGCCGACCGGACACCAGGCTGTTGAAGGAGATGATCGATGGTCTCCGCGCGCTCTGACCGGCCGCCGTCCCGCGCGGCCGCGCTGCTGGCGGCGTCCGTGCTGCTGTTCGCGGCGCTGTTCGGCGCGGCGGGCTGCGGCCTGCTGTCGGACCGTGCCAACGCCGAGACCGTGCCCGGGGTGACGGACAAGCCGTGCCCGCACGCGGTGAACCGGCACCACGGCTGCATCTACCTCGGGACGCTGTCGGACCTGTCCACCGGGCCGTTCAGCTCGCTCGGCGTGCCGCTGACCCGCGCCGAACGGGCGTTCTGGCAGCGCGTCAACGAGGACGGCGGCATCGGCGGCTACGACGTGGACGCCGTCACGTACGTCCGGGACACCGGGTACGTCCCGAGCCGCCACCTGGCCGCGTACCTGGAGATCAAGGACCGGGTGCTGGCGCTGGCGCAGACGCTCGGGTCCGCGACGAGCGAGGCGATCCTGGACGACCTGCGCTCCGCGCGGATTCTGGCGGTGCCCGCGTCGTTCCAGTCGAAGTGGGAGTTCGAGGACGTCATTCTGGAGTCCGGGCCGCCGTACTGCTTCAGCTACATGAACGCCGTGGACTACATGGTGCGGCAGGGCAAGGTGCGGCGGGTCATGAGCGTCCGCTTCGCCGGGGACTACGGCGCGGACGGCGCGGCGGGCGCGCGGATCGCGGCGCGGGCGCACGGGCTGCGCTACAAGGACGTCCAGACCCCGCAGGGCCAGGCGGCGCAGGGCGCGGCCGTCCGCGAGATCCTGAAGTGGCGGCCGGACGTGGTGCTGCTGTCCACGGGCCCGGCGGAGAACGCGGCGATCGTGTCGCAGTCCGTCGCGCACGGGTTCAAGGGCCGGTTCCTCGGCGACAACACGACGTGGAACGCGGCGGTGATGAAGACGCCCGCGGCCCCGGCGATGCGCGGTCACTTCCTGATGCTCGCGTCCTGGAAGCCGTTCGCGACGGACGCGCCGGGCTACACGGCGATGCGCGGCGCGCTCGGCCGCGTCGCGCCCGACGACACCTACACGGCGGGCTGGGTGATCCAGTACCCGCTGAAGGCGGTCATCGAGCGGGCGGTGCGGAACGGGCGGCTGACCCGCGACGGTCTGTACGAGGCGATGAAGGAGACGTCGTTCGTGGACTACGAGGGCATCCTGCCCGCCGCCGCGGGCGACTTCTCCGGCACGGCGAACTCGGCGGCGTTCCGGCAGACGGTGATCGAGCGGCCGGACGCGACCCAGTACACGGGGCTGAAGGTCCTCACCGACTACTTCACCGGGCAGACCGCGCAGCGCTACCGGCTCGACGCGCCCTGCACGAGCGCGAGGTGAGCGGACGGGCGCGGGCCCGCGGCCCGCGCCCGTCCCCGCGTCACTTGCGGCCCGACTGGATGCGGGAGACCGCGAACTGCGCGACCCGGACGGCGCCCGCCGGGTTGAGCCGCACGCCCCGCCACGCGACGCGGCCGTGCGCGGGCGCGACGATGAGGGCCTTGTTGCGGTCCACGCCGCGGACGATGTCGCGGGCCAGCTTCTCGGCGGTGTAGAGCCGGGGCGACGCCTTCTTGATCTCGTTCTTGGCGTCGCCGCTCATCGCCGTCGCGGGCAGGTCCGGGTTGACGTTGGCGAGCAGCGGCGTGTCGACGAAGCTCGGGCAGACGACGCTGACCTTGACGCCGCGCGGCGCGGCCTCGGCGCGCAGGCCGAGGGACAGGCCCACGACGGCGTGCTTGGTGGCGGTGTAGGGGATGCCGACCGGCATCGGGACGAGCCCGGCGAGCGACGCGGTGTTGACGATGTGCCCGAAGCCCTGCTCGAGCATGATCCGGTACGCCGAGTCGACGCCGTGGACGACGCCCTTGAGGTTGATGTCGATCGCGCGGTTCCAGTGGTCGAGGGACAGTTCCTCGGCCAGGCCGCCGATGGCGATGCCCGCGTTGTTGAACACCAGGTCGAGGCGGCCGTGCTCGTCCTTGACGGACCGGTACAGCGCGTCGACGGCGGCGGCGTCGGTGACGTCGAGCGCCGCGGCGGTCGCCTTGCCCTGACCGAGGGTGTTCAGCCTGTCGGCGACCTGGCGGGCGCCGTCGGCGTTGATGTCGGCGACGACGACGGTGTCGCCGCGGCGGACCAGGGACGTGGCGATGGCCCGGCCGATGCCGGACGCGCCTCCGGTCACGATCGCGATGCTCATTGCGTGCTCCGCTCGCTCGGGAAGGCCGTCCGCGGGGCCGGGACGGGGGAGGTGCCCCGGCCCCGCGGCGACGTATTGGATGATGCGTTGAATTGTCGGCGAGTCTACGGTCCCGCCGGGCCCCGCCGACAGTGCCCCCCGCGAGGGGCCGCCGTCAGCGCGCCGGGCCCGCGACCTCGAAGTCCGCGGGGTCGAGCCGGCGCGTGCGGAGCCAGTAGTTCACCGTGGACGCGGGCCACGCGGCCCGGTTCACGCCGTCGCGGTCCAGATACCAGCTCGTGCAGCCGCCCGCGACCCACACCGCGCCCTCGGACTTCTCCTGCACCCACCGGTTGAACCGCCGCTGGACGGCGGGCCGCACCGAGATCCGGCTGCCGCCCCTCGCCTCACGCATCTTCAGGCACTGCAGGACGTACCGGACCTGCGCCTCGATGATGAAGATCATCGAGTTGTGGCCGAGCCCGGAGTTCGGGCCGAGCAGCAGGAACAGGTTCGGGAAGCCCGCCACGGTCACGCCGAGGTGCGCCTCGATGCCGTCCTTCCACGCCTCCTGGATCTTCAACCCGTCGCGGCCGACGATGTGGGCGTGCTCGAACGCGTCGGTGACGTGGAAGCCGGTGCCGAGGATGATCGCGTCGACCGGGTACTCGGTCCCGTCCTTCGCGACGATCGAGTGCGGGCGGACCTCCGCGATACCCGCCGTCGTGACCTCGACGTTCGGCCGGGTCAGCGCGGGATAGTAGTCGCTGGACACCAGCGTCCGCTTGCAGCCCATCGTGTAGTCGGGCGTCAGCTTGCGGCGCAGCCCCGGGTCCTTCACCTGGCGGTTCAGGTGCCACTTCGCCAGGCCGCTCGCGGCCTTCAGCAGCCGGGGGTTCTTGAACCCGAGGACGAAGCTCTCCTGCATCAGGTAGATGCCGTCGCGGTACGCGCGCTGGACGCCCGGCACGCGCCGGAACAGCGCCCGCTCGACGCCGGTGATGCGGCGGTCCGGCTTGGGGATGATCCACGGCGGCGTCCGCTGGAACAGCGTCAGCGAGCCGACCTTCTTCGCGATCTGCGGGACGAACTGGATCGCGGACGCGCCCGTCCCGATCACCGCGACGCGCCTGCCCGCCAGGTCGACGTCGTGGTTCCACTCGGCGGAGTGGAACATCGCGCCCTCGAACGAGTCCAGGCCCGGCAGGTCGGGGACGTTCGGCTGGTGCAGCGGGCCCATGCCCGCCGCCAGCGCGCGGCCCCGCACGACCTCGCCCGGCGCGGCGCCGGGACCGGCGATCGAGACGCCCCAGGTGTCGGACGCGTCGTCGTACTCCGCGCCCGTCACCTCCGCGCCGAACCGGATGTGCTGCTCCAGGCCGTGCTCGGCGACGACGTCCTTGATGTACTCCAGCAGTTCGGCCTGCTTGGGGAACATCCGCGACCAGTCGGCCTTCGGGGCGAACGAGAACGAGTACAGCAGCGACATGATGTCGCAGCCGCAGCCCGGATAGGTGTTCTCCCGCCACGTCCCGCCGACCTCGTCGGCCTTCTCCAGGATCACGAAGTCGTGGACGCCGGACTTCTTCAGCCCGATCGCCATGCCGAGCCCGGAGAACCCGGTCCCGACGATCACCACGCTGTACGCCCGACCCGGCCCCGCCGCGGGCGTCACCACGGCGGGCCGGTCGGCCGGAACGGACGCGGCCATGCTCAGGCGGCCTTGAGGTCCGTGCTGAGCGGACGGCGCGTGCCCGGCTCGTCCCAGATGCCGAACGCCTTCCACAGCCGCTTGTTGACGGGGGTGATGACGCCCAGCTCGTTCATCAGGTCGCGGATCTTGCCGACCGAGTTGGAGATCTCCGCGCGCGAGTCGGGGTTCCGGTACGCCTCGCGGACGACGTCCTGCGGGATGTTGAAGTGCCGCACCATCGGGCCGGGGGGCGACAGCATGATGCGCGCCATCACGCCGAGGACGATCGGCGCGGCGACGCCCAGCACCGCCTTCTGCGACCGGTCCAGGTTCGGCACGCGGTGCTTGAGGTAGTGGCGCGCGAACGAGATGTGCCGCGCCTCCTCCGCGATGTGGATCTTCATGATCATCTCTTCGAGCGGGTGCTTGATGTGCCCGCCCTTGAGCGACTTGCGCTGCACGTAGTCGATCGGGTCCTCGCCGCCGAGCACGAACACGAAGAACAGCTCGGTGCTGACCAGCGGAATCCACGGGGCCGCCTGCGCGACCAGGCTCAGCGCGCGCGGCATCCCGCGGATCGGCAGCTTCGTCCGGTTCACGAACTCCTGGAACATCATCCCGTGGTGACATTCCTCGGTCGTCTCGTGGTAGACGTACCGGAACTCCGGGCGGCCGTTCGGCAGCCGGTACGCGTAGTTCAGCAGCCCGCGCTTGAGCAGGTTCTCGAACTGCAGGCCGATCTTCATCGCCGTCGCCACGCGCCACAGCCCGATCTGCGACCGGATCTCCGGCGGCTGCGACTTGTACCACTCGGTCTCGCCGAGCTTGTCGAACTCGGGCAGCACCCAGCGCGGGTCGTTCTTGTCGACCTGGAGCTCGGGGTCGTCCCACGGGATGTCGGCGTACGCCTCCCAGTGCTTGTCCACCGACGCCTTGTTCAGGCGGCTGATGACGCCCAGGTACGACTTCTTGTCCTTGACCTGCTCGCGCACTTCCTCGGCGAGCTCGGTGGGGGCTTTGGTCATGATGGCGCTCCCTCGGGGGTGATGCGTCCGGCGTCCTCGCCGGTGTCGGGGCCGGTGTCGGGGCCGGTTTCGGGGGTGGGACGGGCGGGATCGCACGGCCCGCCGCTCTCGGGGACGATCAGCGACGCGATGCTCTTGACCTGCGTCAGCACGTCCGCCTGGTGGCCGTCGGCGTCGTCGTCGAGCGCGTTCTGCACCGACAGCCCGACGAACATCGCGTACATGCCGCGCAGCAGCGTCGGCATGAAGTCGTCCGGCAGCGTGTTCGTGGGGAACAGGCGGCCGAAGGTCTCCAGGATCACCTGGACGATCCGCTCGTTCATGTCGCGGCACAGGGGCCGCAGCTCGTCGTCGGTGCGCCCGGCGACGGCCAGTTCCATCAGCGCCTTCGCCGGACGGCCGCGGAAGACGTTCCACAGCAGGTCCAGCGCGCCCTCGACGTTGCGCCGGGACGGCGGCAGGATCGCGAACGCCGACTCGTAGGCGATCCGCTGGGTCTCCAGCATGTGCTCCAGCGCGGCCGCGACCAGGTCCATCTTCGTCGGGTAGTGGTGCTGCTGCGCGCCGCGCGAGACGCCCGCGCGGCGGGCGACCTCCGTCGTCGAGGTCCCCGACCAGCCGAGGTCGACGAGGCACTCCATCGTCGCGTTCAGCAGGCGCTGCCGCGTCCGGGACCGCCGCTCCTCCTGGGTGCGGCGGTTCGACGTGCTGGACGAGCGGCCGCGCGGCTTCCGTCGGCGAGTGCTTACTGACACGGTTCGAAGGTACGAAACCACAAACAAGCAATCAAGCTTGCATGTATGTCGCCCGCGTCACAATTCATGAGGAACCGGGCCGGGGGCCGCGTGATCGCGCGCGGATACAGTGGAGGCCATGCAGGTCATCCAGTCCGCGAAGCTCGCCAACGTCTGCTACGACATCCGCGGCCCGGTCCTCGGCCGCGCCAAGCAGATGGAGGCCGAGGGGCACCGCATCCTCAAGCTGCACATCGGCAACCCCGCCCCGTTCGGTTTCGAGGCCCCGGACGAACTGCTCCAGGACATGGTCCGCAACCTGCCCGACGCCCACGGCTACAGCGACTCCAAGGGCATCCTCCCGGCGCGCCGCGCGGTCGTGCAGCGCTGCGAGGAGCTGGGCATCGGGGGCGTGGACGTCGAGGACGTCTACCTCGGCAACGGCGTCTCCGAGCTGATCGTCATGACGCTCCAGGCGCTGCTGAACAACGGCGACCAGGTGCTCATCCCGACGCCGGACTACCCGCTGTGGACGGCGTCGGTGTCGCTGTGCGGCGGCGAGGCCGTCCACTACCTGTGCGACGAGGACGCCGGCTGGGCGCCCGACCTGGCCGACATGGAGGCCAAGATCACCGACCGCACCCGCGCGCTGGTGATCATCAACCCGAACAACCCGACCGGGGCCGTCTACCCGCGGCCGGTGCTGGAGCAGATCGTCGAGCTGGCCCGCCGCCACAACCTGCTGATCTTCGCCGACGAGATCTACGACCGCATCCTGTACGACGGCGCGGTCCACACCTCCATCGCGTCGCTGGCCCCCGACCTGCTGTGCCTCACCTTCGGCGGGCTGTCGAAGAACTACCGCGTCGCCGGGTTCCGGTCGGGCTGGGTGATCCTGTCCGGGCCGAAGGAGCACGCCGAGTCCTACATCGAGGGCCTGGACATCCTCGCCAACATGCGGCTCTGCCCGAACGTCCCCGGCCAGCACGCCATCCAGGCCGCGCTCGGCGGGAACCAGAGCATCGAGGAGCTGGTGCTGCCGACCGGGCGGCTCGGCGAGCAGCGCGACCGCGCCGCCGACCAGCTCAACGCGCTGCCGGGCGTCTCCTGCGTGCGGCCGAGCGGGGCGCTGTACGTCTTCCCGCGGCTCGACCCGGAGATGTATCCGATCAAGGACGACGTCCAGTTCGCGTTCGACCTGCTGGAGCAGCAGAAGATCCTCGTCGTGCAGGGCACCGGGTTCAACTGGCCCGACCCCGACCACTTCCGGATCGTCACGCTCCAGTACGCCGACGACCTGGAGGAGGCCATCGGCCGCATCGGGGAGTTCCTCGCCGCGCGCCGCCGCTGAGGGATGATGGGCGTGCTCCCGGGGAAAGAGGCCCCTGGAGTTGACAGGGAGGCCAGTGATGAGCACGTCCGCTGAAGACGGGGGCGCGGTCCCGGAGGAACTGGACCGGGAGGAGTGCCTGCGCCTGATCGCGCCGGGGGGCGTCGGCCGCGTCGCGTTCGACGACGGCGAGGGGCCGACCGTCCTGCCGGTCAACTACATCCTCGACGGGGACACGGTCGTCTTCCGCACCACCCTCGGCGGCCGGATCAACACGGGCGTGACGACCGTGCTGCGCGGCGCGGAGGTCCGGGTGGCGTTCGAGGTCGACCGGTTCGACGAGCGCCTGGAGGAGGGCTGGAGCGTCCTGCTGCGCGGGCCGGCCCACCACCTCAGCGAGGACGAGATCGAGCGGGCCCCCAAGGTGCGGCCCTGGCCGCGCGGACCGCGCGAGTCGTTCATCTCGCTGACGCCGGTCGAGATCAGCGGCCGGCGGCTGAGGCGGGGCTGAGCCGGGCGCGCGCCGCCGCGGCCGTCAGCCCGCGGCGGCGTCGAGGCGGCGCAGCGCCCCCCGGGCGACCTGCGGGTCCGTCGTCGCCCAGAACGGCGGCAGCGAGTTCTTCAGGAACGACCCGTAGCGCGCCGTCGCCAGCCGCGGGTCGAGGACCGCGACGACGCCCCGGTCGTCCATCGACCGCAGCAGCCGCCCCGCGCCCTGCGCGAGCAGCAGCGCCGCGTGCGTCGCGGCGACGGCCATGAACCCGTTCCCGCCGTGCGCGGCGACGGCCCGCTGCCGCGCCGAGGCGACCGGGTCGTCGGGGCGCGGGAACGGGATGCGGTCCATGATGACGAGCTGGAGGGACGGGCCGGGCACGTCCACGCCCTGCCACAGCGACAGCGTCCCGAACAGGCAGGTGCGCTCCTCCTCGGCGAACCGCTTGACCAGCAGCGCCGTCGCGTCGTCGCCCTGGCACAGCAGCGGGTGCGACAGGTGGTCCTTCAGCTCGTCGGCGGCCTGCCGGGCGGCGCGCATGGACGAGAACAGGCCGAGCGTTCGGCCGCCCGCCGCCTCGACCAGCTCGGTGATCTCGGTGAGGCACGCGTCGGCGAGGCCGTCGCGGCCGGGCTGGGGGAGGTGCCGGGCGACGTAGAGGATGCCTGATTTCGGGTGGTCGAAGGGGGAGCCGACGTCGAGGCCGCTCCACTTCAGCGGTTTGGCGTCGTCCTTCTTCTCCTCGGCGGCGGCGCCGAGCGGCGGCAGGCCCCACTGGCGGGCCAGCGGCTCGAAGGAGCCGCCGAGGGTGAGCGTCGCGGACGTCAGCACGGTCGTGCGGTCCTCGAAGAGGGTGCCGCGCAGCAGCCCGCCCACGCCGATCGGCGCGACGTGCAGCGTCGGCGGGCGGCTCGGGCGGCCCTCCGGCGCGAACGGCTTGGCCAGCCACACGACCTCGGTGCGCGCGGAGATCTCCGGGACGAACGCGTCCAGCAGCCGGACGGCGGTGTCGTGCAGGTCCTCCAGCGCGGAGCGGGCGGCCTTGCGCGCGCCCGCGTCGGCGGGGTCGGCCTCCTTGCGCTCGGGGCCGAGCGCGGTCTGGCAGCCGTGCGCGGCGTCGCGCAGGACGGCGAGGGTCGTGCCCAGGGCGTGGGACAGGACGTCCATCCGGCCGTCCGGCAGGTCGTCCAGCAGTGAGCCGAGCGCCTCGCCCGCCTCCGCGAGCCGGTCCGCGACGGCGTCCTCGACCAGCCGGCCGAGGCGCTTGGCGGCCGACGCGACGCCCGGCCCGCTCAGCTCGCCGGTGGCGACGGAGGTGACGCGGTCGACCAGCTCGTGGGCCTCGTCCACGATGACGACGTCGTGCTCGGGCAGGACCTGGAAGTCCTCCAGCGCGTCGATCGCCAGCAGCGCGTGGTTGGTGACGACGATGTGCGCCTCGCCCGCCGCCGCCCGCGCCCGCTCGGCGAAGCACTCGGTGCCCTGCGGGCAGCGGGTCGCGCCGAGGCATTCGCGCGCGGACACCGCGACCTGCCGCCACGCCTGCTCGCCGACGCCGGGGACGAGTTCGTCGCGGTCGCCGGTGGTCGTCTCGTCGGCCCACTCGTGGAGGCGCTTGACCTGGCGGCCGAGGGACGAGAGCTGCTGCGGGTCGAACAGGCCCTCGCCGTCGTCGTCGTCGGGTGCGCCGGTCTGGACGCGGTGCAGGCACAGGTAGTTGCGGCGGCCCTTGAGGATCGCGAACTTCGGCTCGACGTCGAGATGCGGCCTGAGCGCCTCGGCGAGCCGGGGCAGGTCCCGGTCGACGAGCTGGCGCTGCAGCGCGATCGTCGCCGTGGACACCACGACGGTCGTGCGGCGGGTGACCGCGTGCCGCAGCGCCGGGACGAGGTAGGCCAGCGACTTGCCGGTGCCGGTGCCGGCCTGCGCGGCGACGTGCTCCCCGGACGCGATGGCGTGCTCGACGGCCCGCGCCATCGCCACCTGGCCGGGCCGCTCGGCGCCGCCCACCGCCTCGACGGCGGCGGCGAGGAGGACGTCGAGGTCCGGCGCGTCGCCGGGGGCCGGGGCGTCGTCGGGGGCGTCGGTCAGCAGCTCAGGGGCGGGCACCCCGACACGCTACAGCGTGATCTCGCGGCCCCGGCGCGGACTGCGGAAGAGCCGCCGGGCTGGACGGCCGGTGAGACGTGAGGCTAATCACTCGTCACAACCGTCACACGGACCCCTCCCGACCCGCATAATGCAAGCGCTTACTTATAGGGGGTCCGATGACCGATTCCGCGCTCTCGGCGCGCGCGCGGGTGAAGTTCGGCGCCATCGGCGTCGCCGTCCTGGCGGGGGCGGTGGCGCTCGTCGGCCTCGGGGCGCGGAGCCCCGACGGCGGGGACACCGAGTACACGGCCGCGTTCGGCCGGGCCGGGCAGGGCCTGGACGAGCGGTCCGACGTGAAGGTCCGGGGGATGACCGTGGGCCGGGTCGCGTCCGTCTCGCTGCGGGCGGACGGGCGGGTGCTCGTCCGGATGAAGGTCCGGCGCGACGTGCGGGTGCCCCGCGAGGCGCAGGCCCGCGTCGACCCGGTTTCGGTGTTCGGGCCGAAGGAGATATCGCTCGACCTCGGGGACCAGGCCGGGCCGTATCTGGCGTCCGGCGGCGCGATCACGCGGACCGTCGACCCGTCCGATCCGTCCGACACCGCCTGGCCCGCCTACCGGGCCGCGTCGGCCGTGGACCCGCAGGACGTCGCGACGCTCGCGCACACGTTCGGGCGGGGGCTGGCCGGATCGGGGCCCGCGCTGCGGCGCGGCCTCGACAACGGCGCGTCCGTCATCGACGCGATGTACGGGGACCGGACGACGCTGCGCGACCTCGTCCGCGACGTCACCGGCGTCTCCACCGCGCTCGGCGGGCGCGGGGACGCGATCGTCGGCGCGACCCGCGACCTCAACGGGCTCGCGCCGCTCGCGGACGACCGGCTCGCGGCGCTGCTGGACGAGTCCGCGCGGCTCTCCGAACGCGTCGGCGGAACGCTCCAAGCGCAGGGCGGCGCCCTCGGCGGGATCATCGACCAGGGCGGCCGGGCCGCGTCCGTCGTCAACGCCGCCGGGCCCGACCTGATGGAACTGATCGACGGGCTCAACGGGTTCTTCACCGGCATCGCGGACGTCATCGACACCGACGGGCCGCAGGGCGCCCGGCCCGCGATGCTGCGCGTGCCGCTCACGCCGGACGTCTGCGCGATCATCATCGACCTGTGTCCGACCCGGGGTCCGAGCACGCCCTGACGTCGGCGAAGATTGGCGCGTGTCTGCGGAACGAGAAGTCCTCACCTGGGAGCTGTTCGGGACCGCGAGCCGCGACCTCGCCCGCGAGGTCGCCGCGAGCGGCTACCGGCCCGACCTCATCCTGTCGATCGCGCGCGGCGGACTGTTCGTCGCGGGGGCGCTCGGCTACGCGCTGGACGTGAAGAACCTGCACGTCATGAACGTCGAGTTCTACACCGGCGTGGACCAGCGGCTGGAGATGCCCGTCATGCTGCCGCCGACGCCGAGCGCGGTGGACCTGTCGGGCGCGCGGGTGCTCGTCGCCGACGACGTGGCCGACACCGGCGCGACGCTCAAGCTCGTGCGGGACTTCTGCGCCGACCACGTCGCGGACGTGCGGTGCGCCGTCGTGTACGAGAAGCCGCACTCCGAGGTCAAGTGCGAGTACGTGTGGAAGCACACCGACCGGTGGATCAACTTCCCGTGGTCCACCGAACCGCCCGTGGTGCGGCGCGACCAGCAGGTTCTCGACGCCTGACCCTCCGGGGTTCTCCACAGGGCCGATCCGATTTCGGCGGGGGCTCGCGGCGGCGGTGACGCTCGGCTCCATGAGCGAACCGCTGACCATCCGCGAACCCGGGGACGCCATCGCGGCCGTCCCCTTCATGCTCGGCTTCCATCCGGCCGACAGCCTCGTCTGCCTGGCGTTCGGCGGGCCGCGCCGGGCGTGCGCGATCCGGCAGGACTTACCCGGGGCCGACGAGCACACGGCGGCCGTCGTCGCGCGGAACGGGTTCACGCGGGCCGTCGTGCTCGGGTACGGGGACGCCGCCCGGGTGGAGGGCGCGGCGGCGGCGCTGTGCGCGGCGCTCGCCCGGCACGGCGTCGCGGTGGTCGACGCGCTGCGCGTCCTCGGGGACCGCTGGTGGCCGCTGGCGTGCGCGGGCGGTCCGGCGGCGGCGAGCTGCCCGCCCGAGGGCCGCGCCGCCGGGACGGCCGCCGCGCGGGTCACGGCCGAGGCCGTGTACGCGGGGCACGCGGCCTTCGCCAGCCGCGCCGACCTGGCGCGCAGCGTCGCGCGGGTCGAGGGCGCGGCGCGCGTCGCGATGCGCGCCGCGACGGCCCGTGCCGAGATCCGCTTCGCCGACCTCACGGAGTCGGGGGGCACGGCCGCGGCCGAAGGGGTGCCGTTCGTCGCGGAGCTGCTGGAACGGCACCGGGCGGACGGGCTGCTGCCGGACGACGACGACCTGGCGTGGCTCGGCGTGCTGCTGACCGCGCCGCGCGTCCGGGACGAGGCGTGGGTGCGGGTCAGGGGCGACGACCCGGCCGCCGACGTCGAGTTCTGGCGCGACGCGACCCGCCGCGTCGCCCGCCGGTACGCCGCCGCGCCAGCGTCCCTGCTGGCCTACGCCGCCTACGTGCGCGGCGACGGCGCGCTCGCGAACGTAGCCCTGGACCGCGCCCTCGACGCGGCCCCGGCCTACTCGATGGCCCTGCTCCTGCGCGAGGCCGCCGCCCTGGGCGTGCCGCCCGCCGCGATCCGCCTCCGCCTGACCCCGGACGACCTGGAGGTGATCTCCGACCGCACCCGAAAGCCCTGACCGGGCCGCGCCCCGCGCCCGCCGCCATTCGCCTGAGCCGGGACGACTTCCCGAGAGACAACGGAATGAACGGAGCGAACGGCGAGCCGGCGGAGTTTTGAGCGACCGAGCCCGCGCGCGGGGAGGCGTTCGAAGTGAACTGAGGAACTCTTGACCCGAACGCCTCCCGACCACGTGTTCAAAGGACGGAGCGTGAACGACGCGTCATGTGCGCAGGAGAGACGTTCGAAGCGGGGATAATCGCGCCGGTCAGGAAGAGGAGACCGACTCGCCGGGCTTTCCGGGGTCGACGCGGGCGGCGCGGTTGCGCTCGTTCCAGGCGCGCATGCGCGGCGGGTAGCCGACCGCGTGGACGTCGTAGACCGGCAGGCTCAGCTCGTGGGCGAGCCGGGCGATGACGCGCGGGGAGCCGACGCGGCGGCGGGTCCACTCGCCGTCGTGCGCGACGGCGACGGCCGTCGTGTCGGTCGCGAACGTCTCCGGCTCGACGAAGAACTCGACGCCGCGCCGGGAGCGCGCGAAGGCGACGAGCGCGTCCAGGTCGGCGTCGGTGGCCTCGCGGTCGAGCGTGTTGCGGCGCGCGCCGCCGTGTCTGCGCAGGCCGAAACGGTCCCGGAACCTCATGGCGTCCCCCGTCCGTCGTGTTCGCCGCCGGGCGATATCCGGGGCGATGGGCAGAGTATGACGATAACGACCATCGAGACGCGCGGGTTCCCGACGCCGGGAATTCCGGACCGCCGCGTTCTAGAATCAATGAATCGGGGCGGTCGGAGGGGGAATCATGACGAGTCGCGTGCGCTGGAGCGCGGCCATCGCGGGAACGGTCGCGGTGTGCGGTTGGGTCAGCGCTTTCGGAACGGCGGCGGCCGATCGGCCGTTTCCCGCCGCGGGCGCGGGCGCGGGCGCGGAGGGCACGACGCCGCGAGCCCGGACCGATTCCGGCGGGGCGCTTTCCCGGAACGCCGCGCACCCGGAATCCGCCGCGGCCCCCGAGTCCGCCGTGCCTCCCGAATCCGCCGCACCTCGGGAAACGGCCGCGCCGCCGGAATCCGCGGCCCCCGAATCAGGGGCGGCCGGGGAACCGGCCGCGCCCCGCCGCGTGGACTGCGCGCACGCCAAATGCGTCGCGCTGACCTTCGACGACGGCCCCGGCCCCTACACGGCGAAGCTGCTCGACATTCTCGCGGCGCGGCACGTCCGGGCGACGTTCTTCCTGGTCGGCACGAACGCGCGGGCGTACCCGAAGCTGGTGCGCCGCGAGCGCGCCGAGGGCCACGTCGTCGCGAACCACAGCTGGGACCACGCGGACCTGCGCCGCAGGTCCGCCGCCGGGGTCCGCTCGGAACTCGCGCGCACGCAGCGCGCCATCGAGCGCGCGGGCGGCGGGACGCCGACGCTGATGCGCCCGCCGTACGGCTCCACGAACGGGACCGTCGCGTCCGTCGCGCGCGGCCTCGGCCTCGCGCAGATCCTCTGGACCGTCGACCCGCTGGACTGGAAGGACCGCAACACCGCCCTCGTCACCAAGCGCGTCGTGCGCGGCGCGCGGCCGGGCTACATCATCCTGTCCCACGACATCCACCGGACGACCGTCAACGCCGTCCCGGCGATCATCGCCCGCCTCAAGGCGAAGGGCTACGTCTTCGTCACGGTCCCCGAACTCTTCAGCGGCCACCTCAAGCCGGGCCACAAGTACTTCAAACGCCCCCGCTGACCCACCCGCCCGCAACCCTCCGGCGGATGGCGGACGTCCGCCGGTGGACGAAGGGAGGCCTCCGCCGGACGGGCGGACAGCGCGTGTCCGGCGCACGGGCGGAAGCGGGTTCCGCCGGACCGGCGCCAAGCGGAGGCACGGCGGCCGGGCACCCGACCGGACGCCCGCAGCGGACGGCGGACGCGTGCTCCGGGCGGAGGGCGGGTCCGCCGGGTGGGCGAGGGCGGGGTCAGGGTCGGGTCAGGGGGTTCCCCGATGGCGGGCGGCCGGCGGGGCGCGGAGCATGGGGGCATGGACCGTTTCCCTGCCGCCGGCGCCCCGACGACCGGCCATCTGCGCGTGTCCGACGCCGAGCGCGACGCGGTCGTCGCGCGCCTCCAGGAGGCGTACGCCGAGGGCCGCCTCGACCACGACGAGTTCGACCTGCGCGCCCACCTCGCGATGACCGCCAAGACGCGGGGGGACCTCGACCCCCTGGAGCGCGACCTCGCCCCGGCGC
Source organism: Actinomadura atramentaria DSM 43919 (assembly GCF_000381885.1). Taxonomy (GTDB): domain Bacteria; phylum Actinomycetota; class Actinomycetes; order Streptosporangiales; family Streptosporangiaceae; genus Spirillospora; species Spirillospora atramentaria. The sequence continues at coordinate 19,013 of NZ_KB907211.1, forward strand.
CGCGCGGCGCGGGACGCCCCGCCGACGGGGCCGCGCCGACCGGCGAGGACCGCGTCCTCGCCGCCCTGTCCCACTTCCTCGGCGTCCCGACCCTGTTCGTCGGCCCGCTGATCATGATGCTGACGAGCGGGAAGCGCTCCGCGTACGTCCGCCGCCACGCGGTCGAGGCCGTCAACTTCCAGTTGACCGTCCTGCTCGTCACGGTGGTCACGTTCGGGCTCGGCGGCGTCCTCTATGCCCTGACCTGGGCGGTCGCGGCCGTCGCCGCCGCCGTCGCGCTCGCCGGGAACGGCTTCCGGACCCCGTGGATTCTGCGTCTCGTGAGATAGTGCGTAGCGCTGTTTATTCCCGAGGGTGCCTGTGAGCACCCTCTCGCCCGATTATGTGGACGATACATGGGATGATCGGTTTACTGTCTCGGGGAGGGGTAGATGACGGACCTGTCGGTCAACGGTGATCACGCACGGGCGGTCGAGGCGCTGCGCCGGTCGTACGCGGCGATCCCGAAGGGCCAGCCGATCCGGCTGGCGAAGAAGACCTCGAACCTGTTCCGCTGGCGCGACCCGTCCGAGGCCCCCGGCCTGGACGTGTCCGGCTTCGACCGTGTGCTGAGCGTCGACCCGGAGACCCGCACCGCGCAGGTCCAGGGCATGACGACCTACGAGGACCTGGTCGCCGCGACGCTGCCGCACGGCCTGATGCCCACGGTCGTCCCGCAGCTCAAGACGATCACCCTCGGCGGCGCGGTCACCGGCCTCGGCATCGAGTCGACGTCGTTCCGCCTCGGCCTGCCGCACGAGTCGGTGCTGGAGCTGGAGGTCCTGACCGGCGACGGCCAGGTCGTCACCGCCACCCGCGACAACGAGCACCGCGACCTGTTCTACGGCTTCCCCAACTCCTACGGGACGCTCGGCTACTCGCTGCGGCTGAAGATCGAGCTGATCGAGGTCAAGCCGTACGTCCGGGTGCGGCACCTGCGGTTCGCGGACGCGGCGGCGCTGAGCACGGCGCTGGCCGAGCTGGTCGAGAGCGGCGTCTACGAGGGCGAGACCATCGACTTCATGGACGGCACCGTCTTCTCGGCGGACGAGCAGTACATCACCCTCGGCTTCTTCGTGGACGAGGCCCCCTACACGTCCGACTACACGGGCCAGCGGATCTACTACCGGTCGATCCAGCAGCGCTCGGTCGACTTCCTGACCGTCCACGACTACATCTGGCGCTGGGACACCGACTGGTTCTGGTGCTCGGGCGCGTTCGGCGTGCAGAACCCGCTGGTGCGGCGCGTCTGGCCGGACCGCGCCAAGCGCTCGGACGTCTACCGCAGGCTCGTCGCCTACGACCGGCGGTACCAGATCCTCGCGCGCATCGAGCGGTGGCGCGGGCTGCGGCCCCGCGAGGACGTCATCCAGGACATCGAGGTCCCCGTCGAGCGGGTTCCGGAGTTCCTGGACTTCTTCCACGCCAAGGTCGGCATGAGCCCGATCTGGCTGTGCCCGCTGCGCGCCCGCGAGTCCTGGCCGCTGTACCCGCTGGAGCAGGGGCGGACGTACGTCAACGCCGGCTTCTGGGGGACGGTCCGGCTGCCCCCGGGCCAGATCCCCGAGTACCACAACCGCCTCATCGAGCGGGAGGTCGCGGCGCTGGACGGGCACAAGTCGCTCTACTCGACCGCTTTTTACGGCCGCGACGAGTTCTGGCGCTACTACGACGGGGAAACCTACCAGCGGTTGAAGGCGGGCTACGACCCCGCCGGACGGTTGCTGGACCTCTACGACAAGTGCGTGCGCGGGCGCTGACGCGTCCGCGGCCATCGGGGGAAGGCCCCGGCCGGGGCCGGTGCGCAAGCCGCGGCCCCGGAGGGGCGTGGAGACAGGAGGAAGAAAGATGACGCTGGCCAAGGTCTTCGAGCAGTTGGCCGGGCCTGGGGCGCCAGTGGAGTTCTCGGCCTATGACGGATCGCGCTCGGGGCAGCCGGGCGCGGACATCCGGTTCGACGTGCGCTCCCCGTACGCCGTCTCGTACCTGGTCCACTCGCCCGGCGCGCTGGGTCTGGCCCGCGCGTACGTGAGCGGCATGATCGACGTCAGCGGCGACATGTATACCGCCCTGTCGACGATGCAGCAGGTCCTCGACGACGTGACGCCGCGTGACAAGCTTCGGATCATCGCCGGGGTCCTGGGCGACCCGCTGCTCCGCGCGGCGACGTCCCGCAGGCTCCCCCCGCCGCCGCAGGAGGCGCCGTTCAGCCGGGTGCCGTCGTGGCTGCGGCACTCCAAGAGCCGTGACGCGCAGGCGATCTCGCACCACTACGACGTCTCCAACACCTTCTACGAGTGGGTCCTCGGCCCGTCGATGGCGTACACGTGCGCCTGCTATCCCACCGAGGACGCCACCCTGGAGGAGGCGCAGTTCAACAAGCACGACCTGGTGGCCAGGAAGCTCGGTCTCAGGCCGGGCATGCGGCTGCTGGACGTGGGCTGCGGCTGGGGCGGCATGGTGATGCACGCCGCCAAGGAGTACGGCGTGAAGGCGCTCGGCGTGACGCTGTCCAAGCAGCAGGCCGAGTGGGCGCAGAAGGCCATCGCCGACCGGGGCCTGTCGGACCTCGCCGAGGTGCGCCACATGGACTACCGCGACGTCGCCGAGACGGGTTTCGACGCGGTCAGCTCCATCGGCCTCACCGAGCACATCGGGAAGAAGAACCTGCCGTCCTACTTCTCCTTCCTGTACGGGAAGCTGAAGCCGTACGGCCGGATGCTGAACCACACGATCACCCGGCCCGACAACCTCGCGCCGTCGATGAAGCAGGGCGGCTTCATCAACCGGTACGTGTTCCCCGACGGGGAGCTGGAGGGGCCGGGCTTCATCCAGCAGGCGATGAACGACTCCGGGTTCGAGATCCGCCACCAGGAGAACCTGCGCGAGCACTACGCGCGGACGCTGCTGGGCTGGTGCAAGAACCTGGACGAGCACTGGGACGAGGCCGTCGCCGAGGTCGGCGAGGGCACCGCGCGGGTGTGGCGCGTCTACATGGCGGGCTGCGTCATCGGGTTCGAGCAGAACTGGATCCAGCTCCACCAGACGCTGGGCGTGAAGCTCGACGAGAACGGCGCGTCGCACATGCCGCTGCGCCCGACCTGGGCGTCGTGACCGGCTGACCTGCGGCGGGGGCCGCGTCGGGGCGACCCGGCGCGGCCTCCGCCGTTTCTGCGGGGTTTCGGCCGGGTGCTTTCCGGTGGTATCTCGGTGTTCGTCCGGGCCGTCGCGGGCGGCCCCCACGCCGAGGAGCCTCATGGAAGTTGACTACGTCGTCGTCGGTGCCGGGTCGGCGGGGGCCGCGCTCGCGGCCCGCCTGTCGGAGGACACCGCGGCGCAGGTCGTGCTGCTGGAGGCGGGCGGGCCGGACGCCAGACAGGAGATCCGCGTCCCGGCCGCGTTCCCCAAGCTGTTCAAGACGCCGTACGACTGGGACTTCACGACCGCGCCGCAGGCCGCGCTGGACGGCCGCGAACTGTACTGGCCGCGCGGCCGGATACTCGGCGGCTCGTCGTCGATGAACGCGATGATGTGGGTGCGCGGCCACCGCGAGGACTACGACGGCTGGGGCGTGCCCGGCTGGTCCTACGACGACGTGCTGCCGTACTTCCGGCGGCTGGAGGGCCGCGTCGGCGGCAACGCAGGGGCCGTCTACGGGACGGGCGGGCCGCAGACCGTCTCCGAGCAGCGCGACCCGAACGAGACGACCCGCGCGTTCCTCGCCGCCTGCGCCGCGCGCGGGATACGGCGGCTGCCGGAGCTGAACGGCCCGTCCAACGAGGGCTGCGCGCTGACGCCCGTCACGCAGCGGCGCGGCCGCCGCTGGAGCACCGCCGACGCCTATCTGCGGCCCGCGCGGCGGCGGCCGAACCTGCGCGTGGTGACGGGCGCGCACGTGTCCCGCGTCGTGATCGAGGACGGGCGCGCGACGGGCGTGGAGTACGGCGGCCGGATCGTCCGGGCGCGCCGCGAGGTCGTGCTGGCGGCGGGCGCGGTCGGGTCGCCGCACCTGCTGATGCTGTCGGGCGTCGGTGATCCGGACGGGCTGCGCGCGGCGGGCGTCGAGCCGGTCGCCGCGCTGCCCGGCGTCGGCCGGAACCTGCGCGACCACCTGGCGATCATGGTGCTGCGGCACGCGACGCGGCCGGTCACGCTGACCGGCGCGGACACGCTGCCGAACATCGCGCGCTATCTGCTGGCGCGGCGCGGGCCGCTGACGTCCAACGTGGGGGAGGCGGTCGTGTTCGCCAAGAGCGACCCGGCGCTGCCCGCCCCCGACCTCGAACTGATCTTCGCGCCGGTCCCGTTCGTCGCGCACGGCCTCACCCCGCCGACCGAGCACGGCCTGACGGTCGGCGTGGTCCTGCTGCGGCCCGAATCGGCCGGGACGATCGCGCTCGCCCCCGCCGACCCCGCGGGCGCGCCCGTCATCGACCCCGGCTACCTCACCGCCGGCGCCGACCTGCCCCGGCTGCTGCACGGCATCGCGCTGGCCGAGGAGCTGCTGGCGACCGAGCCGCTGGCCCGGCACGCGGGCGCGCCGCTGGCCCCCTACGACGGGACGGCCGATCCCGACCGGCTCGCCGCGTACGTCCGCGCGAACTGCGAGACGCTGTACCACCCGGTCGGGACGTGCCGGATGGGCACGGGCGACGACGCGGTCGTGGACCCCGAGCTGCGCGTGCGCGGCGTCGCGGGGCTGCGGGTGGCGGACGCGTCCGTCCTGCCGGAGATCATCCGGGGCCACACCAACGCGCCCGCGATCATGGTGGGGGAGCGGGCCGCCGACCTCATCCGGGGCTGACGGGGGGCTGACGCCGCGCCCGCGCTGGCGTAAGTTTCCACTTATGGAAGCTCTCCGGCGCGGCACGGCGTCCGCCAACGGCCTCGACTTCGCCCTCCTGGAGACCGGCCCGGCGGACGGCCCGCTCGCCCTCTGCCTGCACGGCTTCCCCGACACGGCCCACACGTGGCGGCACCTGCTCCCCGCGCTCGCGGACGCCGGGTACCGCGCCGTCGCGCCGTTCCAGCGGGGGTACGCGCCGACGTCCGTCCCGGCGGACGGCGCCTACCAGACCGCCGCGCTCGCCACCGACGCCGTCGCGCTGCACGACGCGCTCGGCGGCGGCCCCGACGCCGTCCTCATCGGGCACGACTGGGGCGCCGCCGCCGCGTACGGCGCCGCGGCCCTGGCCCCCGACCGGTTCCGCCGCGCCGTCGCGCTGGCGCTCCCGCCGGTCGGCGCGCTGCTCACCGGGTTCCTGCGCTACGAGCAGCTCAAGCGGTCGTTCTACGTGTTCCTGTTCCAGACGCCGCTCGCCGAGGCCGTCCTCGTCCCGGAGTTCATCGCTGCGCTGTGGCGCGACTGGTCGCCCGGCCACGACGGCGCGGCCGACGCCGCCCGCGCCGCCGAGGCGCTGGCGGCCCCGGCGAACGCGGCGGCGGCGCTCGGCTACTACCGGGCGATGCTCGACCCGGCCCGGCACGTCGACCGGTACAAGGCCGCGCAGGAGACCGTCGAGCGGCCCGGGACGCGCCCGGTGCTCTACCTGCACGGCGCGGACGACGGCTGCCTCGGCGCGGAGACCGCCGAGCCCGCCGCCGTCCTGCCGCACCTGCCCCCCGGCTCCCGCGCCGAGATCGTCGCGGACGCGGGCCACTTCCTGCACCTGGAGCGGCCGGACGAGATCCGCGCCCGCGTCCTGGACTGGCTGGCGTCGTGACCCGGCGGTCCGGGCGGGCGTTCCGCCCGGACCGGCCGCGTCAGCGCAGCTCGCGCTTGAGGATCTTCCCGGTCGCCGTCATCGGCAGCGCGTCCCGGAACTCCACCACGCGCGGGTACTTGTAGTTGGCGAACTGCTCCTTGCCCCAGGCGACCAGCTCGTCCTCGGTGACGGTCGCGCCCGGCTTGCGGATCACGTACGCCTTGATCTCCTCGCCGTGCGACTCGTGCGGGACGCCGACGACGGCCGCGAGGGAGACGTCCGGATGCGTCATCAGGACCTCCTCCAGCTCGCGCGGGTACACGTTGAAGCCGCCCCGGATGATCATGTCCTTCGAGCGGTCGATGATGTAGTAGTAGCCGTCCTCGTCGCGGCGGGCGACGTCGCCGGTGCGGAACCAGCCGTCCTTGATCGCGGCGGCGGTCGCCTCGGGCCGCTTGTAGTAGCCCTTCATGACGTTGTGGCCGCGGATGGCGATCTCGCCCGGCCCCTCGCCCTCGATCGTCTTCCAGTCGTCGTCGATCAGGCGCATCTCCACGCCCCAGATCGGCAGGCCGATCGAGCCGGGGCGCGGCTCGCGGTCCGGCCGGTTGAACGACGCGACCGGCGACGTCTCCGACAGGCCGTAGCCCTCCAGGACGTCCAGCCCGAACTTCTCCTTGATCCCCCTCAGGACCTCCAGCGGCAGCGACGCGCCGCCCGCGGTGACCTGGTTGAGGTTGGTGCGGATCGCCTCGACGTCCTCGGGCGAGGTGTCGTCGGTGAGCAGCGCCCAGTACATCGTCGGGACGCCCGCGAAGACGTTGACCTTCTCCTTCACCATCAGCGCGATGGCCTGCTTGGCGTCGAAGCGCGGCAGCATGATCAGCGTGCCGTGCCGGTAGAACCCGACGTTCATCACGCACGTCTGCCCGAAGATGTGGAACAGCGGCAGCGCCACCAGCAGCGTGTCGTGCAGGGTCCGCGCGAACAGCGTGTCGCTGATCATCGCGTTGGAGAGCAGGCTGCCGTGCGTCAGCTCCGCGCCCTTGGGCTGCCCGGTCGTGCCGCTGGTGTAGAGGACGACGGCGGTGTCGGTCGCCTCCGTCCGGACCGTGTCGAACGTGCCGGGCTGGTCGCGCAGGGCGGCGAAGAGCAGTTCCGCGCCCTCGATCGGGGACTCGGTCGCGGCCGGGTTCGCGGGCAGCAGGAAGAAGTGCTCGCACCCGTCCGCCTGCTCGAAGCCCGCGTGCCCGGACTCGCCGAGGGGCAGCTCGGGCGTGCCCTCGAAGCAGAAGAACGCCTTCGCGTCGGAGTCGCCGAGGTGGTACGCGATCTCGCGCGGCTTGAGCAGGACGTTCAGCGGGACGACGACCATGCCCGCCTTGAGCGCGCCGAAGTACACCATCGGGAAGTACGGCAGGTTCGGCGAGGCGAGCGCGATCTTGTCGCCGGGCCGCAGCCCGCGCGCGACGAGCAGGTTCGCGACCTGGTTGGCGATGGTGTCCAGCACCGAGTACGGGAGCCGCGTGTCGCCGAAGACGACGGCGTCGCGGTCCGGGACCTCGCGGGCCGCGTCTTCCAGCAGGACGGAGAGGTTGAGCATGGCACTCCTCGCACAGGGGTTGTCACCAGGCGTTTATTACTGATGAGTGTACGAACGGTCCTGCTCATCCTGGTACACGCCGCGCGATGCACGCCATATCGGCCCGTTTCTTGACAACCCGGTTGTGACCCTATGGTCGGGCGCGGGCCGTCCACAGGCGCACGGCCCCCTTGCCCCTGCGCTACTCTTGTTGTATGCGGACCCGGACGCTCCTTCTTCCACCGCCGCGCTGACCCTCGCAGGGCAAGCGCGGCCACCCCTCCATGCGAGGGGTTGTTTCATGTCAGGGCCCGGGTGGCCGCACCCCTCAACGACCGGAACCAGTGGAGTGGCGACGTGAGCAGCGACGAGACCTCGCGAGGCGACCAGGGCGGCCCCGCCCCGGCGGGCGACGGGTACGACCCGCGCGCCGTCCAGGACAAGTGGCGGGCGCGCTGGAGCGAGCTCGACCCGTACCGGGCCGGCGCCGCCGGCGACGCCCGGGAACGCCGCTACGCGCTCGACATGTTCCCGTACCCGTCCGGCGACCTGCACATGGGCCACGCCGAGGCGTTCGCCATCGGCGACGTCTCCGCCCGCTACTGGTTCCAGCGCGGCTACGACGTCCTGCACCCCATCGGCTGGGACTCCTTCGGCCTGCCCGCCGAGAACGCCGCGATCAAGCGCGACTCCCACCCCGCCGAGTGGACGTACGCCAACATCGACACGCAGGCCGAGTCGTTCCAGCGCTACGCGCCGTCCTTCGACTGGTCGCGCCGCCTGCACACCTCCGACCCCGAGTACTACCGCTGGACGCAGTGGCTGTTCCTGCGCTTCTACGAGCGCGGCCTGGCCTACCGCAAGGGCGGCCAGGTCAACTGGTGCCCCAACGACCAGACCGTCCTGGCCAACGAGCAGGTCGTCGGCGGGCACTGCGAGCGCTGCGGCGCGCTGGTGGAGAAGCGCGTCCTGACCCAGTGGTATTTCAAGATCACCGACTACGCGGACCGGCTGCTGGACGACATGGACCAGCTCAAGGGCGGCTGGCCCGAGCGCGTCCTGCTGATGCAGCGCAACTGGATCGGCCGCTCCACCGGCGCGGACGTGGACTTCGTCATCGAGGGCCGCGCCGAGCCCGTCACCGTCTACACCACCCGGCCCGACACGCTGTTCGGCGCGACGTTCATGGTCGTCGCCGCCGACGCGCCGCTGGCCGAGGAGATCGTCGCGCCCGAGCGGCGCGCCGAGTTCGAGGCGTACCGCGCCGAGGTGTCGCGGGAGAGCGAGATCGAGCGGCTGTCCGCCGAGCGCGAGAAGACCGGCGTGTTCCTCGGCCGGTACGCCGTCAACCCCGTCAACGGCGAGCGCATCCCGGTCTGGGCGTCGGACTACGTGCTGGCCGAGTACGGGCACGGCGCGATCATGGCGGTGCCCGCGCACGACCAGCGCGACCTGGACTTCGCGCTGAAGTTCGGGCTGCCCGTCCGCACCGTCGTCGAGACCGGCGCGCCCGACCCCGCCGAGACCGGCGTCGCCACGCCCGGCGAGGGCGTCCTGGTCAACTCCGGGCCGGTCGACGGGCTGGCCAAGGCCGACGCCATCCCGCGGATCATCGAGGTGCTGGCCGAGCGCGGCACCGGCAAGGCCGCCGTCAACTTCCGGCTGCGCGACTGGCTGGTGTCCCGGCAGCGGTTCTGGGGCTGCCCGATCCCGATCGTCCACTGCCCGGCGTGCGGCGAGGTGCCCGTCCCCGACGACCAGCTCCCCGTCCGGCTGCCGGACGACCTGCGCGGCGCGGACCTCGCGCCCAAGGGCACGTCGCCGCTGGCCGCCGCCGAGAGCTGGGTCAACGTGGACTGCCCCAAGTGCGGCGGGGCCGCGCGGCGGGACTCCGACACGATGGACACCTTCGTCGACTCGTCCTGGTACTACTTCCGGTACTGCTCGCCGGGCTACACCGAGGGGCCGTTCGACCCCGAGGAGGTCCGCCGCTGGATGCCCGTCGACCGGTACACCGGCGGCGTCGAGCACGCGATCCTGCACCTGCTCTACAGCCGGTTCTTCACCAAGGTCCTGTACGACATGGGCATGGTCGACTTCACCGAGCCGTTCCTGCAGCTCCTGAACCAGGGGCAGGTCATCAACGGCGGCAAGGCGATGTCGAAGTCGCTGGGCAACGGCGTCGACCTCGGCGAGCAGATCGACGAGTACGGCGTGGACGTCGTCCGGCTGGCGATGCTGTTCGCCGGGCCGCCCGAGGACGACATCGACTGGGCGGACGTGTCGCCGCAGGGCATGGCGAAGTTCCTGACGCGCGTCCACCGGATCGCCGGGGACGTCGCGTCCGTGCCCGGCGCCGACCCGGCCTCGGGCGACCGCGCGCTGCGGCGCGTCACGCACCGCACCATCGACGAGGCCACCGGCATGGTCGAGTCGACGCGGTTCAACGTGGCCATCGCGCGCATCATGGAGCTGGTCACCGCGACGCGCCGCGCCATCGACGCCGGGCCCGGCGCGGCCGACCCGGCCGTGCGCGAGGCCGCCGAGACGATCGTGCTGCTGCTGTCGGTGTTCGCGCCCTACACGGCCGAGGAGGCGTGGGAGCGGCTGGGCCGCACCGCGCCCGTCGCCACTGCGGGCTGGCCCGCCGTGGACCCGGCGCTGCTGGTTCAGGACGAGGTGACCTGCGTCGTGCAGGTCGCGGGCAAGGTCCGAGACCGGCTGGAGGTCGCCCCCGACATCGACGCCGCCGAACTGGAGGCGCTGGCGCTGGCCTCGCCGAAGGTGAAGGAGGCCCTCGGCGGCGCGGACGTCGCCAAGGTGATCGTGCGCGCGCCGAAGATCGTGAACATCGTGCCCGGCCGCTGATCGGACGCCGAAGCCCCGCCCCGGTTCGCCGGGGCGGGGCTTCGCCGTTCTCTCGCTTCGTCGCGGCGCGGTCGGTCGTTCCGCGTGGGGTGCGCCGTCGCCGGTTCCGGCGCGGCGGGTGATCATGTGCTCACGGGCGGAATCGGGCGGCGGCGCGGCGCGCGGCGGCGTTCGTTTTGTTACCTGCGAATGATCGCGGTCCGCCGGACGGCGCCGCCGGGATATGCCAGGATTCTCCGCATCACATCTTGCGGAGCACCGCGACCACGCGCCCCAGCACCGAGGCCTCATCGCCCGGGATCGGGTCGTATGCCGGGTTCTGCGGCATCAACCAGATATGGCCGTCCCTGTGTTTGAGCGTCTTCACCGTGGCCTCGCCGTCGATCATCGCGGCGACGATGTCGCCCTGCTCGGCGACCGGCTGCTGCCGGACCACGACCCAGTCGCCGTCCGCGATGGCGGCCTCGATCATCGAGTCGCCGGTGACCTTCAGCAGGAAGTGCGTGCCCTCGCCGACGAGCTGCTTGGGCAGCGTGAACACGTCCTCGACGGCCTCCTCGGCGAGGATCGGGCCGCCCGCCGCGATCCGGCCGACCAGCGGCACGTACGCGGGGGCCGGGCGCTCGGCGTCCGGCGCGGCCGCGTCGTCCTCGGTGCGGACGGGCGTCGTGCCCGGGATGCGGACCTCCACCGCGCGCGGCCGGTTCGGGTCGCGGCGCAGGAAGCCCTTGCGCTGCAGGGAGCGGAGCTGGTGCGACACGCTGGACGTGCTCGTCAGGCCGACGGCCTCGCCGATCTCGCGCATCGAGGGCGGGTAGCCGCGCCGCTGCACCGAGTCCCGGATGACCTCCAGCACCATGCGCTGCCGCTGGGTCAGCACACCGTCGTCGTCGACGTCGGGCAGCTTCCGGGCCTTGCTCATCGCTCGTCGCCTCCCGGCGCTCGGGTCGGTCACTCCTCGTCCAGGGAACGCTACCGCGACCGGGTCCAATGATCAAACAATTGTTCGAAGAAGATGCTCGCCATCCGCCCCCGCCTGCGCTAGAACATCGTACAGACGTTCGATCGAAACTTTATTCGATGGGTCGGACATGATCGGGTCGCAGAGGGATCGAGATGGGCGAAGTGCTCCGGCCGGGCCGGACGGCGGTGTGCGCGGCTGAACCCGCGGCGGATCACGGTGCGCGGCCCGAGGCCGGGCGCGCACCGGACCGGGAACCGGGGCGGGCGGCGACGGCCCCGCGCCGGCGCGGGCAGCTCCGGCTGATCATCGGCGGCGGCGGCGCCGCACCGCCCGCCGGGGGACCGGCGGCCGAGGCGGACGGCACGGCCGCCCGGCCTCCCGCGGAGGACACGCGGCCTGGTGCGCACGAGCGGGCGGACGCTCCGCCCGCCGAGACCCGCGCGGACGAGCCGTCCCGCGCGAACGAACGGCCGGCGGCCGCGCCGGTCGTCGAGCCGCAGGTAGGCGCGGCGGTGCTGCCGGGTGCGCGCGTGCGGGCGCGGGCCGTCGCGCGGCCGGTTCGGGGGACGCGGGCCGAGCCCGGAATCCGGCTGACGCGGCGCGGGCGCATCGTCGTCGGCCTCCTGGCCGCGCTGGTCGCCGGGGGCGCGCTCGCGGCGCTCTGGGCGCTGTGCGCGCCGTCGCCGGGCGCGCGCGGCGGCACCGCGCCCGTCCCGGACCGCCCCGCGACGCGCACGGTCGTCGTCGGGGAGCGGGACACGCTCTGGGACATCGCGGTGCGCACCGACCCGCGCACCGATCCGCGCGTGACCGTCCGCCGGATCAGGAAGCTGAACGGGCTGTCCGGCTCGATCGTCCAGCCGGGGCGCAAGCTCCGCGTCCCCACGGAATAGGGCCCTGCGGCGGCCCGCCGGGGGCGTGGGCCGACCGCCGCCCGAAGGGGAGTAAGTTGCTGCGTCGGCGGCGGCGCGCGTCCGGCGGCGACCCACGGTCACGGTCGCGTTTCCGCTGGTCATCGGCGAGGCGGCGGGGCCGCGCGGCGGCGACACGCCGGGCCGGGACGCGTGAGGCCCGTGTGACCAGGGTCTACGGACGGGACGTCGTCGCGAGGTTGCGAACCCCTCCCCGGGGGCCTACGGTTGACCACAACATCTAGTAGTTACAGCGGTGTCATTAACCAGAAGTTGTGGTTGTGTGACGCGCATGTGACACGACCGGTCAGGGGAAGGGAAAACGCGTTGCACTGCCCGTTCTGCCGCAACCCTGACACCAAGGTCATCGACAGCCGCTCCGCCGACGACGGCGCCGCGATCCGGCGGCGCCGGTCGTGCCCGGAGTGCGGCAAGCGGTTCACGACGCAGGAGAACGTGCTCCTCATGGTGGCCAAGCGCAGCGGGGTCACCGAGCCGTTCTCCCGCGAGAAGATCGTCGCCGGGGTCCGCCGCGCCTGCCAGGGCAGGCCCGTCGGCGAGGACGCGCTGGCCAAGCTCGGGCAGCGGGTCGAGGAGGCGCTCCGGGCGACCGGCGCCGCCGAGATCCCCTCGCACGAGGTGGGCCTGGCGATCCTCGGACCGCTCGGCGAACTGGACGAGGTGGCGTATCTGCGCTTCGCGTCCGTCTACCGGTCCTTCGAGTCGCTCGACGACTTCGCGCGGGAGATCGACGAGCTGCGGCAGCGCGCTCCCGGGGAGCACGCGCCGCCCCGGTAAGGGGCGTTCCAGCAGTACGGCAGCAATCACGAAAGAACCCGGGGGCGGGGGATGATCCGCCCCGCGGGTCGAGTTGTCCTGGACAGGGCCCGGCGGGAGGGCCCGGAGGGGGAAGCGATGACGGAGACGGTGAGCGGCTCGGCGGCCCGGCGCGGCAAGGGGGGCCGCAAGGGGCTGAAGGTCGAGCGCATCTTCACCACGCCCGGCGTTCACCCGTACGACGAGATCCGCTGGGAGCGGCGCGACGTCGTCATGACCAACTGGCGGGACGGCTCGGTCAACTTCGAGCAGCGGGGCGTCGAGTTCCCCGACTTCTGGTCGCTGAACGCCGTCAACATCGTCACCTCGAAGTACTTCCGGGGCGCCGTCGGCACCCCGGTGCGCGAGTGGAGCCTCAAGCAGCTCATCGACCGCGTCGTCCGCAAGTACGTCGACACGGGCGTCGCGGAGAACTACTTCGCCTCGCCCGCCGACGCCGAAATCTTCGAGCACGAGCTGACCTACGCGCTCGCCCACCAGATGTTCAGCTTCAACTCCCCCGTCTGGTTCAACGTCGGCACCAGGTCCCCCCAGCAGGTCTCGGCGTGCCAGCCCTACGACGCGCTGGTCAGCACGCCCGCCGGTCTGGTGCCGATCGGGAAGCTGGTCGAGGAGGACGCGGTCGGCGCGAAGGTGTACGACGCGCACGGCCTGACGAGGGTCGTCGCCACCAAGTCCAACGGCGTGAAGAACGTCCTCCGGCTGCACACCAAGGCGGGTTACACGCTCGACGTGACCGCCGACCACCTCGTCTGGAAGAGCACGGGCCAGGGCACCGGCGCGTTCGTCGAGGCCGGCACGCTGCTCGCCGGCGACCAGCTCGAGTGGCACCGGCGCGACGCCTACGGCGAGGCCGAGATCACCTCGCGCGGGATGGCCGAGGCCGCCCTGGCGGGCTGGCTGCAGTCGGACGGGTTCGTCGGGCGGTACGAGCAGGGCACGAACCGCTCGCTGACCATCGAGGCGATGACGGTCACCGACGCGGAGCTGGAGTGGGTCCGGCGCCAGCTCGACATCGTCTTCCCCGGCGTCCACCGGCACGAGCGGGCCGTCGAGACGAAGGACGACGCCCTGGACTGCCGCCGGACGCGGCTCTACGGCGAGGTCCTGGCCGACTACGTCGACGCCTGGGGGCTGCGTGCGCGCGGCGTCGACATGGCGGTGCCGAAGCGGCTGTTCACCGCGCCGCTGCCGGTCGTCGCCGCGTACCTGCGCAGCGTCTTCCAGGCGGAGGGCTTCGTCTCGGCGCGCGAGGCGTCGACGGTCGTCGAGGTCGACATGATCTCCGAGGAGCTGATCCGCGGGATGCAGCGGCTCCTGCTGCGCTTCGGCATCTTCTCGCGGGTCGGCACGAAGCGCCCGAACCGTCCGGACCAGAAGCTGATCTGGACGCTGCGCATCCAGAACGCCGGGGACCGGCGGATCTTCGCCGACGAGATCGGCTTCATCGACCCGGTGAAGGCCGCCAAGCTGCACGCGGGCTTCGAGAAGGCGGGTCGCGGCGCGCACCCGACCAAGCGCCTGGAGATCGCCTCGATCGAGGACCTCGGTCCGATGGAGGTCTACGACATCCAGACCGAGAGCGGGGAGTACCTGTCGGGCAACCTGCGCGTCCACAACTGCTTCATCCTGTCGGTGGACGACACGATGGAGTCGATCCTCGACTGGTACAAGGAAGAGGGGATCATCTTCAAGGGCGGGTCGGGCGCGGGGCTGAACCTGTCGCGCATCCGCTCGTCCAAGGAGCTGCTGTCGTCGGGCGGGACGGCGAGCGGGCCGGTGTCGTTCATGCGCGGCGCGGACGCGTCGGCGGGGACGATCAAGTCGGGCGGCGCGACGCGGCGCGCGGCGAAGATGGTCGTGCTGGACGTGGACCACCCCGACGTCGCCGAGTTCATCGAGACCAAGGCGCGCGAGGAGGACAAGATCCGCGCGCTGCGCGACGCCGGGTTCGACATGGACCTCGGCGGCCGGGACATCGCGAGCGTCCAGTACCAGAACGCCAACAACTCGGTGCGGGTGTCCGACGAGTTCATGCGGGCGGTCGAGGGCGACGGGGACTTCGGGCTGCGGTCCAGGCTCACCGGCGAGGTCATCGAGAAGGTGCAGGCCAAGGAGCTGTTCCGGCTCATGGCCAAGGCCGCGTGGGAGTGCGCGGACCCGGGCATCCAGTACGACGACACGATCAACGACTGGCACACGAACCCGGAAACCGGACGGATCACCGCAAGTAACCCTTGTTCGGAATATATGTCCCTGGACAACTCGTCGTGCAATCTGGCGAGCATCAACCTGCTGAAGTTCCTCGGCGAGGGCGACGTCTTCGACGTGGAGCGGTTCGTCAAGATCACCGAGCTGATCATCACGGCGATGGACATCTCCATCACGTTCGCCGACTTCCCGACCGAGAAGATCGGGCGGACGACCCGCGACTACCGGCAGCTCGGCATCGGGTACGCCAACCTCGGCGCGCTGCTGATGGCGACGGGGCACGCCTACGACTCCGACGGCGGCCGGTCGCTGGCGGCGACGATCACGTCGCTGATGACGGGCGTCGCGTACCGGCGGTCGGCGGAGCTGGCGGGGATCGTCGGCCCGTACGAGGGGTACGCGCGCAACGCCGAGGCGCACAAGCGCGTCATGCGCAAGCACGCCGCCGCCAACGACGACCTGCGCACGCTCGACGCGATCGACAAGGCCATCCACACCGCCGCGACGCGGCAGTGGACCGAGTGCCTCAAGGTCGGGGAGAAGAACGGCTACCGCAACGCGCAGGCGTCGCTGCTCGCCCCGACCGGGACGATCGGCCTGATGATGGACTGCGACACCACCGGCATCGAGCCGGACCTCGCGCTGATGAAGTTCAAGAAGCTCGTCGGCGGCGGGTCCATGCAGATCGTCAACCACACGGTGCCGCGCGCGCTCGCCAAGCTGGGCTACCAGCAGGAGCGGATCGAGGCGATCGTCGAGTACATCGCCGAGAACGGGCACGTCGTGGACGCGCCGGGGCTGCGGCCCGAGCACTACGAGGTGTTCGACTGCGCGATGGGCGAGCGGGCGATCAGCCCGATGGGGCACGTGCGGATGATGGCGGCGGTGCAGCCGTTCCTGTCCGGGGCGATCTCCAAGACCGTCAACATGCCGGAGCAGGCGACCATCGAGGACATCGAGAAGGTGTACTTCGAGGGTTGGAAGCTCGGGCTGAAGGCGCTCGCGATCTACCGCGACAACTGCAAGGTGGGCCAGCCGCTGTCGGCGGCGGGCAAGAAGGAGGCGGCGGCGCCGGTCGAGGCCGTCGCGGCGGCGCCCGCCGAGGTGCGGCCCGTCCGCAAGCGGCTGCCCAAGCAGCGTCCGGCGACGGTCACCCGGTTCTCGGTGGCGGGCGCCGAGGGGTACATGACGGCGTCGTCCTACCCCGACGACGGGCTCGGCGAGGTGTTCCTCAAGCTCGGCAAGCAGGGCTCGACGCTCGCGGGCGTCATGGACGCGTTCTCGATGGCGATCTCCATCAGCCTCCAGTACGGGGTGCCGCTGGAGACGTGGGTGGAGAAGTTCACCAACATGCGCTTCGAGCCCGCGGGCATGACGGACGACCCGGACATCCGGATGGCGACGTCGGTGATGGACTACATCTTCCGGCGTCTCGCGCTGGACAACATGCCGTTCGAGCAGCGCGCCGAGCTGGGGATCTTCACCGCCGCGGAGCGGGCGATGCAGGCCAACGGGGAGGACCCGGCGACGCTGCACGCCGACGCGGAGGTCGAGCACGACCTGCTGGCGCAGTCGGCGGAGATCACCCGTCCGGCGCCCGAGGCCGCCGCACCCGCCGCCCCGGCTGCCCCGGCGGCGCGCTCCTCGATGGAGATCATCGAGAGCACGCAGGGGCGGACGGCCGACGCGCCGCTGTGCATGACCTGCGGGACGAAGATGCGCCCGGCGGGGAGCTGCTACGTCTGCGAGGGCTGCGGCTCGACCAGCGGCTGCAGCTGACAGCACGACGCTGAACGAAGGGGACCGGCCGTGGGCCGGTCCCCTTTTCGTTCGTCCGCCGAGCGGGTTGACCTCGACCAAGGTTGAGGATGAAGACTCGTTCTTGTCGATACGAGAGGGGTGGGATTGATGCGTGCTGTTCGGGTGACGCGGTTCGGGGGGCCTGAGGTGCTGGTCGCGGGGGACGTTCCCGTGCCGGAGCCGGGGGCGGGGCAGGTGCTCGTCCGCGTCGAGGTCGCGGAGATCAATTTTGTGGAGACGCAGATTCGGCGGGGGTTCACGCCCGGGCCACCGCTGCCGGAGCCGCCGTACGTGCCGGGCGGCGGGGTTGCGGGGACCGTCGTCGGGGCCGACGCGGACGAGGGTTGGTCGGGGCGGCGGGTCGTGGTGCGGACGGCGGACGGGTTCGGTGGGAACGCCGAGTTCGCCGTCGCCGACCAGGCGCAGTTGGTCGCCGTCCCGGACGCGGTGCCGCTGACGGACGCCGCCGCGCTGCTCAACGACGGCTCGACCGCGCTCGGCCTGGTGGACAACGCGAAGATCCGGCCCGGCGAGCACGTCCTGGTCGAGGCGGCGGCGGGCGGCCTCGGCAGCCTGCTCGTGCAGCTCGCGCGGGCGGCGGGCGCGCACGTCGTCGGCGCGGCGAGCAGCGAGGAGAAGCTGGAGCTGGCGCGGAAGCTGGGCGCGGAGACGGTCGTGGACTACTCGCGCGACGGCTGGACCGAGCGCGTCCGGGAGGCCACCGGCGGCGGGCCGGACCTGGTGTTCGACGGCGTCGGCGGCGCGCTCGGCCGCGCGGCGTTCGAGGCGACGGCGCGCGGCGGGCGGTTCTCCGTCCACGGGGCGTCCAGCGGCGGCGTCACCGAGATCAGGCCGGATGAGGCGGCCGAGCGCGGTGTGACGGTGCTCGGCATCGAGCAGCTTTTCCCGCTGTCCGATCCGGAGGGCGCGCGGGAGCGCGTCGAGCGGGCGCTGGCCGAGGCCGCCGCCGGACGGCTCCGGCCCGTCGTCGGCCGGACGTTCCCGCTGGCCGACGCCGCAGCGGCGCACGCCACGATGGAGGCCCGCGCCGTGCCGGGGAAAACGCTGCTGCTCGTCTGACGGCTTCAGGGGTTCCAGAGCGACGCGGCGGTCCCGGCCTGGACGTGGGACTCGTAGGTGGCGACCTTGTGCTGGATGATCTCCAGGCAGGCGTCCAGTTCCGCGATCCTGGCGCGGACGGCGGACTCGTGCTCGCGGAGCAGCGCCAGCCGCTCGGGTTCGTTGCCCGGCCCGGCGCGGACGAGGTCCACGAACGCGCGCAGCGTCGCCAGCGGCATCCCCGACGCGCGGAACCGGTTGCACAGCAGCAGCCACTCGACGTCCGCGCGCGTGTAGACGCGGCGGCCGCCCGCCGTGCGCGCGATCTCGCGCGGGAACAGGCCCTCCCGCTCGAAGAAGCGCAGCGCGTGGACGCCGAGTCCGGTCGCGGCCACGACGTCCCCGATCGACAGTTCGCCGGATTCGTCCATGAGCGAGAGCGTAGCTTGACCTAGAGTCGGCTCTAGTTCCTACGGTCGTCTCCATGATCGGACAGCGAAGGATCGGAACGGGCTTCGACGCCCGCAGCACGGCGGACGACGTCCTGGCGGGCGTCGACCTCACCGGCCGGACGGCCCTGGTGACGGGCGGGTACTCGGGCCTCGGCCTGGCGGCGACGCGCGCGCTGGCGAAGGCGGGGGCGGCGGTGCTCGTCCCGGCGCGTCGCCCCGGGCGCGCGGCGGAGGCGCTGCGCGGCGTCCCCCGGGCGGAGGTCGCGGCGCTGGACCTGGCGGATCAGGCGAGCGTCCGGAGTTTCGCCGAGGACGTGGTCGCGCGGGGCCGGACGCTGGACATCGTCATCGCGGGCGCCGGGATCATGGCGTGCCCCGAAACGCGCGTCGGCCGCGGCTGGGAGGCGCACTTCGCGACCAACCACCTCGGGCACTTCGCGCTGGTCAACCGGCTGCGGCCGGTGCTCGCGGCGGACGCGCGGATCGTGTCGGTGGCGTCGTCGGGGCACTTCCTGTCGGACGTCCGCTGGGACGACCTCCACTTCCGCGACGGGTACGACCGGTGGCTCGCCTACGCGCAGTCCAAGACGGCCAACGCGTTGTTCGCCGTGCAACTCGCCGCGTTCGGCGCGGCGGCGTTCGCGGTCCACCCCGGCAGCATCCTGACGCCGCTGCAACGGCACGTCCCCGAGACCGAATGGGCCGGGCTCGGCTGGGTCGGGGCGGACGGCGGCGCGGCACCCGGCTTCAAGACGCCCGAACAGGGCGCGGCGACCGGTGTCTGGGCGGCGACGAGCCCGCGCCTCGCGGACCTGCCCGGCGTGTACTGCCAGGACTGCGACGTCGCCGAACCCGCGCCGGGCGACGACATGCTCGTCGGCGGCGTCAAGCCGTGGGCGGTCGACCCGGCGTCGGCGGCGCGGCTGTGGACGCTGTCCGCTGAGCTGACCGGCGTGGACGCGTTCGGGCAGCGCGGGAACCCTGGGCGGCGCCCGTCCGTCTCGTGGGGAGGGGCGGAGCGTCCGTCCACGGTTGCGAGGAGCGTTATGTCGTTGCAGAAGGGGGCGAACACCCCGGTGCCCGCCGCGTCCGTCCGGGTCGAGCTGGGCTGGCGGGACGGGCCGGGCACGCCGGACGCGGACGCGTCCGCGCTGCTCGTCGGCGGCGACGGGCGCGTCCGGTCCGACGACGACTTCGTCTTCTACAACCAGCCCGCGCACGCGTCGGGCGCGGTGCGGCACGAGGGCAAGCAGCGCGGGCCGGTCGTCACGGACGTGCTGGCCGCCGACCTGGAGCGCGTCGAGCCCGCCGTGGAGAAGATCGTCATCGCGGCGTCGGCGGACGGCGGCACGTTCGCGCGGTTCGACGGGCTGTACGTGCGGGTCGTGGACGCGGCGAGCGGCACGGAGATCGCCCGGTTCGACAGCAGCGGCGCGACGAGCGAGACGGCGTTCGTCCTCGGGGAGCTGTACCGGCGGCAGGGCGCGTGGAAGTTCCGGGCGGTCGGGCAGGGGTACGACTCGGGGCTGGCCGGGCTGGCGACGGACTTCGGGATCAGCGTGGACGACGCGCCGCCGCCCGCGCCGCCGCAGCCGCCCGCGCCGCCGGTCCCGCCGCCGCCCGCGCCCGCCGCGCCCGAGCAGCAGTACGCGCCGCCGCCTCCGCCGCCCGGTGGGCAGTACGTTCCGCCGCCTCCGCCCCCGGGTGGGCCGTACGTCCCGCCTCCGCCGCCCGGCGGGCAGTACGCGCCCCCGCCTCCGCCGGGGCAGTACACGCCGCCGCCTCCGCCGGGGCAGTACACGCCGCCGCCTCCGCCGGGGCAGTACGCGCCGCCGCCTCCGCCGCCGGGCGGGCCGTACGTTCCGCCGCCCCCGCCGGGCGGGCAGTACGCGCCGCCGCCCGCCGCGCAGCCGCCCGTGCAGCCATCCGTGCAGCCGCCCGCGCAGCCCGGCGGGAAGATCTCGCTGACCAAGAGCGCGCCGTCCGTCTCGCTCACCAAGCACGGCGCGACGTCGGGCAACATGCGCGTCAACCTCAACTGGACGGCCCGCGAGGGCGCGGCGCGCGGCCGCCTCGGCAAGCGGCGGCGCGGCCTGGACCTCGACCTGGACCTGTGCGCCCTGTGGGAGCTGACCGACGGGCGGCGCGGCATCGTCCACGCGGTCGGCGACATGGGCGCGCTCGACCGCCCGCCCTACCTGCAGCTCGACAAGGACGACCGCACCGGCACCGTCGAGACCGGCGAGAACCTGACGATCAACCTGGACTTCACGGCGAAGTTCAAGCGCATCCTGGTGTTCGCCGAGATCTACGACGGCGCGGACGACTTCCGGGGCCTCGACGCGACCGCCACGCTGTACCCGGTCGGCTCCCCGCCGATCGACATGCGCATGGACGACTGCGCGGACGCGTCCCGCGACGCCGTCCTCGCGCTGATCGAGAACGTGAACGGCGAACTGGTCGTCCGCCGGGAGGGCCGCTTCATCCTGCCCCCGCCGGGCCGCCCGCGCTGGGGCAAGATGGCCGTCGACGAGGCGTACAACTGGAACCTGGAGTGGGTGGCCTCCCGAGGCAAGGACTGATTGCCCCGGGGCCTGCCCCCGCACCGCCGAAGACGGCGCGCCTTACGACGGCCGCACGGCCGCTCGCCTGGCGGCTCGCGGCCGTGCGGGTACGGGCCGGCCGTACCTGCGCGGGGTTGTCTGCCGGGCGCGGGTCAGCGCGGACGCGTGGTTGCTCGCCTGACGGCTCGTGGTCGTGCGGGTGCGGGTCGGCCGTGCCTGCGTGGGGTTGTCTGCGGGGTGCGGGTTAGTGCGGCCGTGTGGTTGCTCGCCTGGCGGCTCGTGGTCGTGCGGGTGTGGGTCGGTCGTCTCTCCACGTTGGGGCTGTCTGCCGGGCGCGTTTTCGCATGCGCGCCCGGCTGTGCCTGAATCGGGCTGTCTGTTGGGTGCGGGTGGGTGGTCAGGTTTCTCGGGTGATGCTGTCCGCCAGGCGTTTGTTGCGGGCTACGCGGACGAGGCCCGCGGTGAGGCGGGCGATGTCCTTGGCGGGGACCTCCTTGGCGAGGCGGTTCGGGTCGTGGGGGAGGCCGAGGCGGTCCGCGCCCTTGAGGGCGAGCGGGTCGACGTAGGGGCGCAGCCACGGCCAGACGGCCTGGGCCTCGCGGCAGAAGATCGCCGCGCCGGTCGGGCCGATGCCGGGGAAGCCCTCCAGCAGTTCGGCGGCGCGGTCGGGGTCGCGGTCGGCCTTGGCGGGGAGACGGCGCAGGTCGCCGCCGTACTCGTCCCGCACGATCTCGGCCATGCGGCCGAGCCGGGTGGCGGTGCCCTCGTCGTAGCGGCGGTAGTGGCCGCGGCCGAGCGCGTCCACCCGCTGCTGCCAGGTCAGCGTCAGCATGCCGGCGGACGTCCCGCCCCCGGCGGCGAACAGTTCGCGGGCGGCGGCGACGGCGATGTCGGCGGAGATGCGGGCGCTGAGCAGGTTCGTCAGCACGAGCAGCTTCCACAGGGCGGCGGGCTGGTCCTTGACGGCGACGCCCGCGTCCTCGGCGTACGTGCGCCGCCCCGCCCGGTCCATCAGCTTCTTCGTCGTGGCGTCCATGCGGCCCGCCCTACCCGCGCGCCGCCGGTTGACGCGCCTACAGCAGGCTGAGCTGGCCCTCGCCCGCGTTGGGGTCGCGGTGCTTCTTCAGGTGCCGCCAGCGCGGAAGATCGTCCAGGTAGGACCAGCTCAGCCGGTGGTGCGGCGTCGGCCCGTGCTCGGCGAGCGCGGCCTGGTGGACGGGCGAGGGATAGCCCGCCGAGTCCGCGAACCCGTAGCCGGGGTGCTCGGCGGCGAGCCCGGCCATGAGCCGGTCCCGGTGGACCTTGGCGAGGACGGACGCGGCGGCGACCGTCACCGACCGCTGGTCGGCCTTGACCTCGCAGCGGACCCGCCACGGCGAGCCGAGGAAGTCGTGGCTCCCGTCGAGCAGGACGACGTCGGGCGGTTCGGGCAGCTCCGCGAGCGCCCGCCGCGCGGCGAGCCGCAGCGCGGCGGTCATCCCGAGGTCGTCGATCTCGGCGGGGGAGGCCGCGCCGATCGCGTGCCCGGCGAGCCATCCGGGCAGGACGCCCGCGAACGCGTCCCGGTGCGCCTCGGTGAGCAGTTTGGAGTCGGTGAGGCGGACGCGTTTCCCGCCCCGTCCCGGCAGGTCCGGCGGGTCGGACAGATCGGTCACGGCGGCGCAGACCACGACGGGCCCGGCCCACGCGCCGCGCCCGACCTCGTCGATCCCGGCGATCCGCACGGGGCCGAGGGCGGCGCGCAGGTCGCGCTCGATCGCGTATCCGGCGGCGGCGCGCGCCCGCCGGGGCGCGGCGGCCAGGCCGGGCAGAGTCTCAGGGCTGTCCTTCATCGCGGCCCGAGCCTACGGCGTCACAGCCACCCGTTGTGCCGGGCCGTGCCGACCGCCTCGATCCGGTTCCGCGCGCCCGTCTTCCCGATCGCGGACGACAGGTAGTTGCGGACGGTGCTCTCCGACAGGTGCAGCGCGGCGGCGACGTCCGCGACGGTCGCGCCGTCGGCGGCGGCAGCCAGCACCTCCCGCTCCCGCGCGGTCAGCGGGTTCGGCCCGACCGACAGGGCGGCGGCGGCCAGCGCCGGGTCGATGACGCGCTCGCCCGCGAGGACGCGGCGGATCGCGGCGACCAGGTCCTCGATCGGGCCGTCCTTGACGAGGAACCCGCCCGCGCCCGCGTCCATCGCGCGGCGCAGGTAGCCGGGCCGCCCGAACGTGGTGACGATCAGCACCCGGCAGCCGGGCAGCCGGTCGCGCAGGTCGGCGGCGAGGTCGAGGCCGCTGCGGCCGGGCAGCTCGATGTCCAGGACGGCGATGTCCGGCCGTGCGGCCAGGGCCTCGTCCAGCACGCGGGCCCCGTCCCCGACCTGCGCGACGACCTCGATGTCGTCCTCCAGCCCGAGCAGCAGGGCCAGTGCGCCGCGCATCATGCCCTGGTCCTCGGCGAGCAGCACTCTGATCACGCCGGGAATTCTTCCGTGCCGACGGTGACGGTGAGCAGGAAGCCCCCGTCCGGGCGGGGCCCGGCGGCGACCTCGCCGCCCGCCTCTCCGACGCGCTCGCGCAGGCCCCGCAGCCCGTGGCCGCCGCGCGGAGCGCCGCCGCGCCCGTCGTCCGCGACCTCCAGGACGGCCGAGCCGCCGCCGTTGCGGAGCGTCAGCGTGCAGGTCCGCGCGCCGCTGTGCCGGATGACGTTGGTGACGCCCTCCCGCACGGCCCAGCCGAGCAGCGCGTCGGCGGCGTCCGGCAGCGGCGGCCCGGTCCGGCGGACGACCGGTTCCACCCCGGCGTCGGCGAGCGCCGCGCGCGCCGCCTCGAACTCGGCGGCGAGCCCCCGCCCCCGGTACCCGGCGACGGCCTGCCGGACCTCGCCCAGCGCCTCCCGCCCGACGGTCTCGATGTCGGCGGCCTGCTGCGCGGCGACCGCCGGGTCGCGCCCGGCGACGAGCCGGACGGCCTGCGCCTTCACCACCATCAGCGACAGCGTGTGCCCGAGCAGGTCGTGCAGGTCCCGGGAGAACCGCAGCCGCTCCCGTTCGACGGCGGCCTCGGCCAGTTCCTCGCGGGCGTCGCGCAGCATCCCGATGAGCAGGAACAGCCGGATGACGATCGCCGTGACGAGCGCGGCCGTGCCCGTCACCCACAGCGCGCTGATCGCCGCGTCCCAGGCGAGGCCGCCGAGCCGCGCGGCGGCCGTCACCGGGACCGTCGCGCCGCCGATGACCAGCAGCATCGCCCACTCGATGCCGCCGCCGGGCCGGGGGAGGTGCCCGGCGACCGCGCCCGCCGCGACGCCGAGGACGCCGACCGCCGCGAGCCACGGGCGGCCGAGCCAGCCGAGCGCGGCGGCGGTCGCGGCGGTCTGCGCGGCGAGCAGCGCGAGCGGCAGCCGCATCGGGTACCGGGCGTCGAACACCGTGCGCAGCGTCGCCGCGTACAGGACGGCGACGGCCGCGATCAGGGCCAGCCCGGCCCACCGGTGGCCTCCGCTCCCGGACAGGGCGTCGGACAGCGGCCAGCCGAGCGCGGCGATCCAGATCATCAGCCCGCGGTCGTCCGGCCCGCCGTCGGCGTGGACGAGGTCGATCGGCGGGCGGCGGCGGGTCATGCGCCGCATCTGGCCATCGCTGTCCGTTCCATACCGCGAACGTACCGATTCGCTCATCCGCGCCGGACCGCGCGGCGGCACGCATAGGTCGCGAACACGGTGAACAGGGCCGCCCAGCCGGCCAGGACCGCGACGGTCGAGGCCGCGGGCGCGCCGCCGTCCGCGACGGCCCACGCCAGGTCGCCGTACCGGTTGACGGGCGTGGCGCGCGCGACGTCGGCGAGCCAGCCGGGGAACTTCGCGATCGGGAACCACAGCCCGCCCAGCATGGAAAGCCCCAGGTAGAACGCCATCCCGGCGAGCTGCGCGAGGCGCGGCGGCAGCGTGTACCCGAGGCCGGTGGACAGGACGGCCAGCGGCGTGACGCCGAGCCACAGCAGCAGGACGACCGCGACCCAGCGCGCGGGGCTGAGGCCGACGCCGTCCACCAGGCCGCCCGCCAGGCAGACGGCCGCGATCGGCGGCGCGGACGCGACGACCGCGCAGACCGTCCGGCCGACGACGACCTCCACCGGCCGGATCGGCAGCAGCCGCAGTTGCGCGATCCAGCCGAGCGGCTTGTCCTCCGCGATGGCGACGCCGCCGTTCATCACCGCCCCGACCGCCCCGAACCCGGCCATTCCGACCATCGCGTAGACGGCGGCGTCGCGGCCGTCGCCCCCCGCGATGTCGAGATTGGTGAACACCAGGTACATCATCAGCGGCGACACCAGGCACATCGCGAGATAGCCGCCGTCGCGGAGCAGGCGCGTCACTTCGAGGCGGGTGTAGGCGAGGATCATCGGGCGCCTCCGTCGGCGGTCAGGGTCAGGAACGCCTCCTCCAGGCTCGCGCCGCGCACTTCCAGGCCGCGCAGGAGTCCGGCGTCGGCGAGGGCGCGGACGGTGGCGTCGGAGTCGGTCGTGTGCAGTTCGGCGCGGCCGCCGCGGACCTCGCCGCCGACGACGCCGGGCAGCGCGTCGAGCGCGGCGGGCGGTGTGTCGCCGAGGTCGAGGGAGACGGTCCGGGCGGGGACGCGCGCCTTGATCGCGGTGCTCGTCCCGTCCGCGACGACCCGGCCCCGGTCGACGACGACGATCCGGTCGGCGAACTCGTCGGCCTCGGCCAGGTAGTGCGTGGAGAACAGCACGGTCGCGCCCCGGGCCGCGCAGCCGCGCACGGCCGCCCACAGGTCGCGGCGCGCCTCGGCGTCGAGGCCGGCGGACGGCTCGTCCAGCACGAGCAGGTCCGGGTTCCCGGCGACGGCCAGCGCGAACCGGACGCGCTGCGCCTGCCCGCCCGACAGCCGGTCGGCGCGCCGACCCGCGACGCCGGTGAGGCGGGCGGTCTCCAGCAGCTCGTCCAGCGGCGGGACGTCGCGTCCGGCGCGGGCGTACGCGCCGCGCGCGAACGCCACCAGCTCGCGCACCGAGACGCCGCCGATGAGCCGCCCGTCCTGCGGCATCGCGCCGACGCGGCCCGCGCGCACCGCCCGCTCGGGCGGGCCGCCGAACAGCGCCGCGCGGCCCGAGTCGGGCTCGGTCAGGCCGAGCAGCATCGCGATCGTGGTGGATTTTCCCGCGCCGTTCGGGCCGAGCAGCGCGACGACGCCGCCCGCCGCGACGGCCAGGTCGATCCCGGCGACGGCGCGGACGGGCCCGTAGCTCTTGGCGACGCCGTCGAGGACGACGGGTTCCGTGGTGTTCGTGGTCACGGCGACGACGCTACGGAGCGCGGCCGTCCGGCGGCAGGGCCGCGCATCCACCGTCCGGCGGGACAAATGTCCTGCGCGCGATTCGACGCGCGCCAACGAACCGACGCCGAAGAGTCCCGTTCCGGCGGGTCCTGCGATTTACTCGGTGGGATGGCACGGTTCGGCGGTTTCCGCTCCCGCCCGGCGACGGTGGTCGCGACGACGGCGCGGGATCTGTTCGAGCGCCTGCGGTCCCGCTACTTCCAGGTGCCGCCGGGGCTGCGGCTGCTCGGCGGCGGGGTGCTGCTCGCCGCCGCCGCGTCCGTCGCGTTCGTGTGCGACGGACCGGTCCCGCTCGTCGCGGCCGTCGCGGTCGCGCTGCTGGCGGGGACGCACCTGCTGCTGCGGTCCCCGGCGGGCACGGCCGTCGCGCTCGTCATCGCGTGCTGGCTGGCCGCGTGCGTGCCGCTGGCCCGGCTGTACCCGGACGGCGGGCCGGAGCGGTGGCTGCTGTGGCTGCTCGCGCCGCCCGTCGCGGCGGCGGCGCTGCGGCTCGGCGGGTACGCGCCGTGGCGGACGGCGCTCGTCGCGCTCGGCGCGGCGGGGCTGGTCACGGCGGCGGTCGCCCCGGCGCTGCCGCGCGCGGGCGTCGTCCCGGCGTTCGCGGCGGCGGTCGCGGTGCTCGCGCTGCGCTGGAACCGGGCGCGGCGGACCGTCGCCGCCGAGGCGTACGAGACGGGGTGGGTGCAGGAGCAGGCGGAGCCCGTCGCGGCGCCGCCGGAGCCCGAGGAGCCCGCCGCCGTGCCCGCGCCGGGCGTGCCCGCGTCGCTCCAGGCCGCGTACGAGCAGCGCGTCGCCGCCGCGCCGAGCGAGGAGGAACCCGACGTCTCGGTCGCGGACGCCCTCGCCGAACTTGAGGCGATGATCGGCCTCGAACCGGTGAAACGCCAGGTCCGCGCCATCGCCGCGTCGCTGGAGGCCGCGCACCTGCGGGCGGCGGCCGGGGTGCCGACCGAGAAGCCGATGCGGCACTTCGTGTTCGTCGGGCCGTCCGGGACGGGCAAGACGACCGTCGCCCGCGTCCTGGCCAAGATCTTCTACGCGTTCGGGCTGCTGCCGACGCCCGCCGTGGTCGAGGCGGGCCGCGCCGACCTCGTCGGGGACCACCTCGGCGCGACCGCGCTCAAGACCAACGCGCTCATCGACGCGGCGATCGGCGGCGTGCTGTTCGTGGACGAGGCGTACGGGCTGGTCAACGCCGCCGAGGGCCGCCCGGACCGGTTCGGCGACGAGGCCGTCCAGACGCTGCTGAAGCGCGCCGAGGACGACCGGGACCGGCTCGTCGTCATCCTCGCGGGCTACGAGCCGCAGATGGACGCGTTCCTGGACTCCAACCCCGGCCTCGCGTCCCGGTTCGGCACGCGCGTCCACTTCCCGACGTACCTGCCGGAGGAGATGCTGCGGATCGCCGAGTACCACGCGGCGCTGCGCGGCGACCGGCTCGCCGCCGACGCCCGCGAGCGCCTCGCGGAGCGGTTCGAGGACGTCCGGCGGCGCGGCATCGCCGACGAGCTGGGCAACGGCCGGTTCGTCCGCTCGCTGGTCGAGGGCGCGGCGCGCGCCCGCGACGTCCGTGTCGTCGCGGGCGGGCGGCCCAGCGCCGACGACCTCGTCACCGTCCGGGGCGCGGACGTCGAGGACGCGTTCGCCGAGCTGACCGAGCGCTACCGCGGCTTCGCCGAGACCCCCACGCCCGACGAGGCGCTGCGCGAACTGGACGCGATGATCGGCCTCGAACCGGTGAAACGCCAGGTCAGGGAGATCGCCGCGCAGGCCCGCGTCGCCCGGCTGCGGCAGAGCCAGGGCCTGGTGACGCGCCCGCCGACGCGGCACTTCGTGTTCACCGGGCCGCCCGGCACCGGGAAGACGACCGTGGCGCGGCTGCTCGGCCGCGTGTTCGCCGCGCTCGGGCTGCTCGCGCGGCCGTCCGTCGTGGAGGCGCAGCGCGCGGACCTGGTGGGGGACCACCTCGGGTCCACGGCGCTCAAGACGAACCGGCTCGTGGACTCCGCGCTCGGCGGCGTCCTGTTCGTGGACGAGGCGTACTCGCTCGGCAACCCCGGCTACGCGGGCGGGGACGCGTTCGGCGCGGAGGCCGTCCAGACGCTGCTGAAGCGCGCCGAGGACGACCGGGACCGGCTCGTCGTCATCCTCGCGGGCTACGACTCCGACATGGACCGTTTCCTGGCGTCCAATCCGGGGCTGGCGTCGCGGTTCGGGACGCGCGTGGAGTTCCCGTCCTACGGCCCCGACGAGCTGCTGCGGATCGCCCTGCTCATCGCCGAGCAGGGCGGTGACGTCTGGGAGGAGCGCGCCCTGGACGACCTCGCGCTGGTGTTCCAGCGGGTCGTCGGGCAGGGCCGGGTGGACGAGCTGGGCAACGGCCGGTTCGCGCGGTCCCTGTACGAGAAGGCGTGCGCGTGCCGGGCGCTGCGCGCGGCGGAGCTGGGGGAGGCCGCGACGCCCGCCGACCTGACGGTCCTCACCGCGGCCGACGTCCGGGACGCGTTCGCGGAGCTGGGCCGGGGCCGCGTCGCTCCCTGACGTCCGTTTTGTCGGTCTCGTGTGGTCTGATCGGGGCATGGTGTCGCTGACGTGGTCGCAGGTGCTCGCGTGGCGGATGGGACGGCAGTTCCTCACCGCCCCCGGCGGCGCGTCGCCGGTCGCCGCGGCCGCCCGGCTCGGCGGCGTGCAGGCGCAGGTCGCCTCGGCGGCGGAACTGGCGCTCGCCGTGCGCGGCGCGTCGCCCGCCGCGCCCGCGCTCGCCGCCGGGACGCTCGTCAGGACCTGGGCGATGCGCGGCACCCTGCACCTGCTGCCCACCGCCGACGCCGGGGCCTACCTCGCGCTGTGCGCCCGCGTCCGCAACTGGGAGAAGCCGAGCTGGCAGCGGACGTTCGGCGCGACGCCCGCCGACCTGGAGGCCGCCGCGGCCGCCGCCGCCGACGCGCTGTCCGGCGGCGCGGCGCTCACCCGCGACGAGCTGACCGCCGCGATCGTCGAACGGACCGGCTCGGAGCACCTCGCGGACGTCCTCGGCTCCGGCTGGGGGACGCTCCTCAAACCCCTCGCCTGGTGGGGCGTGCTGTGCCACGGGCCGGCGCGCGGCGCGCGGGTCACGTTCGCCGCGCCGTCCGCGCTGCCCGGCTGGCGGGGCGACGTGCCCGTCGAGGAGGCCGCCGCGGTGGTCGTCCGCGCGTTCCTCGGCGCGCACGGGCCGGGCACGCCCGCGACGTTCGACCACTGGCTGTCGCGCGGCGGCAACCGCAGACGCGAGGTCGCCGGGTGGTTCGAGGCCGCCGGGGAGCTGGCGGACGTCGAGGTGGACGGCGTCCCGATGAAGGCGCTCCCCGAGCACGCCGACGAACTCGCCGCCGCCCCGCCCGCGCCGCTGCGGCTGCTCGGCCCGTTCGACCCGTACGTCCTCGGCGCGGGCACCGGTGCCGAGTACCTGATCCCCCCGGACCGCCGCAAGGACGTCAGCCGCGCGGCGGGGTGGATCGCTCCCGTGATCCTCCACGAGGGCCGCGTCGCGGGCGTCTGGGACGAGAAGGACGGCGAGATCGCGGTGAAGGCCTTCGAGGAACTGCCCGCCGCCGCGCTCGCCGCCGAGATCGACCGCGTTCGCTCGCTCGCCCGCGAGAAGTAGGCGTGCCACGGTCCGGGGATCAGCGCGGATGGGTCGTGAAGCGGACCTTCGTTCCGGGGCGGAGTTGGGCGGCGACCGGGATGTCGGCGGTGGTGACGACCGCGATCACCGGATAACCGCCCGTCGTCGGATGATCGGCAAGGAACAGGATCGGGCGGCCGTCCGGCGGGACCTGGAGCGCGCCGGTCACCATCCCCTCGCTGGGGAGTTCGCCGTCGCGGACGCGGTCCAGCGGCGGGCCGTCGAAGCGGACGCCGACCCGGTTCGACGCGTCCGCGACCGTGTAGACCGCCGACGTCAGCGCCGCGAGCGCCCCGGCGGCGAACCAGTCGTCGCGCGGGCCGGGCAGGACGCGCAGCCTCGGCTCGGCGGGCGGCTCCGGGACCGGCGCGACGTCCACGCGCAGCGGCTCCAGCGCCAGGCCGGGGCCGGTCACCGGGCCGAGCGGCACCGCGTCGCCCGCCGCGAGCGGCGGCGGGCCGAGCCCCGACAGCAGGTCGGCGGACCGGCTGCCGAGCACCGGCTCGGGCGTCAGGCCGCCGCGCACCGCGACGTACGTCCGGACGCCGCGCGCCGGAGCCCCGACCTCCACCAGGCCGCCCGCCGGGACGCGGAACGGCGCGTTGAACGGCGCCGCGCGCCCGTCCACCGACACCGGCGCGGGCGCGCCCGTCGCCGCCGCCCACGCCGCGCGGCGGAACCGCAGCGCCGCGCCGCCGAACGTCAGCTCCAGGCCCGCCGCGTCCTCGGGGTTCCCGGCGAGGCGGTTGGCGAGCCGCAGCGCGGGAGCGTCCGCCGCGCCGGACCCAGGGACGCCGAGATGCGCCAGGCCCGGCCGTCCGAGATCCTGCACGGTCGCGAGCGGGCCCGGCCGGACGACCTCCAGCACGGCCTCGCCCGCGAGGTCCAGCGCCTCCTGAACCGGTCCGTCCCCGCTCATCGCGCCTCCCGGACGAACCGGACGCGCGTCCCCGGCCGCAACAGCGACGGCGGATCGCGCGTGACGTCCCACAGCGCCAGCCCGGTGCGGCCCAGCAGCCGCCACCCGCCCGGCGACGCCGACGGGTACACCGCCGCGTACGGCCCCGCGACCGCGACGGACCCCGCCGGGACGGACGTGCGCGGCGTCGCGCGGCGCGGCACGCGCAGCTCGTTCGGCAGGCCCGTCAGATACCCGAAACCGGGCGAGAAACCCAGATAGGCGACGGTGTACTCGGCGGCCGAGTGCCGTTCGGCGACCTCGTCCGGAGAGAGCCCGGTCAGCTCCGCGACCTCCGCCAGATCAGCGCCGTCGTAGACGACCGGGACCTCCACCGGCGGCGCGTCGGCGGCCGTGCGCGGCGGCGGCTCCAGCGCGGCGACGCGGTCCGCGAGCCGGCCCGGATCGCCGTCCGTCGTGATCAGCACCGTCCGCTCGCCCGGCACGACGTCCACGACGCCCGGCAGGCCCGCCGCGCGGACCGCCGCGTCCAGCCGGTGCGGGTCGCCGGTCTCCACGAGCAGCGCCGCGTCCCCGGCGCGCCGGACCCTCACGCGAACGGCTCCGGCGTGACCCCGGCGTCCTCCAGCGCCGCGCGGACCGCGCGCGCCAGGTCCACCGCGCCCGGCGTGTCCCCGTGGACGCACACCGAGCGGGCGCGCAGCCGCACCCGCGTGCCGTCCACCGCCCGGACGTAGCCCTCCGTCGCCATCGCGACGGCGCGGCGCACCACCGCGTCCCGGTCGTGGATCACCGCGGCGGGCTCGCGCCGGGACACCAGCGCGCCCTCCGGGGTGTACGCGCGGTCGGCGAACGCCTCCGCGACGACCGTCAGCCCGTCCGCGACGCCGTACACCGCCGAACCCGGCAGCGTCAGCATCGGCAGCTCCGGGTCGTAGGCGCGGACGGCCGCGACGACCGCCGCCGCCTGCACCGGATCGCGCGCTATCCGGTTGTAGAGCGCGCCGTGCGGCTTCACGTACGCGACGCGTCCGCCGCTCGCGCGCGCGATGCCGTCCAGCGCGGCGATCTGGTACAGGACCTCGGCGGTCAGCTCGTCCGGCGGGACGTCCATCTCGCGCCGCCCGAAACCCGCCAGGTCCCGGTACGACACCTGCGCGCCGATCGCCACGCCGCCGTTCACCGCGCCCACGCAGATCCGCCGCATCGTCAGCGGATCGCCCGCGTGGAAGCCGCACGCGACGTTCGCGCTCGTCACGACCTCCAGCAGCGCCGCGTCGTCGCCGAGCTCCCACCGGCCGAACCCCTCGCCGAGGTCGGCGTTGATGTCGATGACCGCCATCCCGCCATTGTTCCCGACGCCGTCCCCGACGCGCGGGCGGCGGGTCGGCTCAGACCCACTCCTCCCGGAGTTCCGTCACGTCCCGCAGCGGGGCCCACGCCTGGTAGACGCCGCGGTCGAACGGCTCCAGGCCGAGCCGTTCGGCGACGGGGGCCTTCCCGCCGGTGTACTCCACGCGCAGCCACCCGTCGTGGTGCGCCAGGACGAGGAACGGCTCGCCGCGCCACACGCACCGCGTGCTGACGTACGACAGGTGCTCCAGCTCCGTCACCGGGACGACCCGGACGTACCGGCCGTCGCGCGCCGCCGTGAAACCCGCCGCCGGACGCGGCGAGTACAGGCGGGCGCGCGGGCCGTCCGGGCTCGCCTCGTAGTCCGCGCCGCCCCAGCCCGCGTAGTAGCCGTGCCGGACGGCCGTCGCGTCGCTCACCGCGCACCCCCCGCCGCGAGGCGCCGCCACGCCAGCCGGTCCGCGTCGAACCGCGCCACCGGCGTCGTCGCGCCGGTCCGGTCGATGCGGTAGATCTCGGCCTCGTGCGGCAGCCGCTGGCTCTCGATCTTGAACTCGGGGATCGGCGGGCCGTCGCCCGGCGCGTAGCCCGAACCGGGGAACGGGGCCTTCTCGATGACCCAGCCGCCGGGGATGATCTCCATGCTCCACTCGTCGATGCCGCCGAGCGGCGTCCGGAACAGCGCGGGCTTCACCGCGGGCCAGCGCAGCACGTGGATCGTGTCGTCCGCCGCGGAGAACGGCGAACCCTCGTAGGTGAGGCCGAGGCCGCGGACGACCTCGGCGGGCGTCGTCAGCGCGGCGACGTCCTTCATCCGGTGGACGTACCCGGCGACCAGGTGGTAGCCGCCCTCGACGTAGTGGCGGACGTGCTCGGGGCGCAGCACCTTCTGCATCACCACGTAGTCCGCCGCGACCGGCCGCGCCCCCCGCGGCGGCGCGGCCCGCACGATCCCCGACCACGCCGCCCCCGCCCCGGACTTCGCACCAGCCGCGTCCGCCGCGTCCGCCGGTTCCGCACCGGGCGTGGACGGCGATCCGGGCGTGGACGGCCGGGCAGGCGTCGCCGGTGACGCGGGCGTGGACGGCCGGGCGGGTGTGGACGGTCCGGCCGGCGCGGAAGACCCGGGGGGCGTGGACGGCGAGGCGGGCCGCGACGGCGCGGCGGGCGAGGTCCCGGACGCCGGTTTCGCGCCGGGCGCGGGCGGCGTGGGCTCGGTGCGCGACGGCGCGCCGTAGGAAGGCGCGGGCGACGCGTGCCGGGCGCGCGCGGCCTCGCGCGGGGACTCGGCGCGCGCGAGCGTGCCGGGCGTGCTCGGCGTGCTGGGCGTGCGCCCGGCGTACCCGGGGTCGGACGGCGGGGGGTCGGTGCGCGTGCGGCCGGGGGACTCGGCGGGCTGGGTGTGCGCGGCGTCGGCGGGCAGCGGCCGGGCGTGCGCGGGGCGGATGCGCGCGGGCTCGCCGGGCGTCGCCTCGGACGGCGCGGGCCGGGCGTGCGCGGGCTCCGAGCGCGGCGGCTGCGGGCGGGCGGGCGACTGCGCGGGCTGTGCCGGGGCGTCCGCCGGGCGGGCGGTCACCGCGCGGATCGGGTCCGGCGTCGTCGCGGCGGGGGAGAGCTCCGGGTTCCGCGCGGGGGCGTCGCGCCGCGTGACGGACGGTCCGCTGGGCTCGGCCGCACGACGCGGCGCGTCCGGCTGGACGGCGCCGTTCCGCCCGGCGGCCGGAGCCGCGTTCGGCGCGGACGTCGGCCCGGACCCGGGCAGGCCGGACTCGTCCGGCGTCGGGGCCGCCGAGTGCCGCCCCGCGTGCGCGCCCCGCCGCCCCGCCTCCGGCGACGCGGCGGACGGCGTGCCGGGACTCGCGGACGCCGCGGGCCGCATGCTGCGCCCGGCGACGCGCTTGTCCTCCGGCTCGGGCGCGGGCGGCGGCGACACGACCGGCAGCGGCGCGGTCCGCACCGAGGGCGGCTCGCCGTCCGCCGCGCCCGACCGCCCGCCGGCCGCCGGAGCGGACGGCACGGCGGCGGGCGGCGTGCGCGGCGATCCGGCGGGCGACGCGTCCGGCGGCGCGGCGGGCGGTGTGCCCGGCTGCGCGGCGGACGGCGTCCCCGGCGGCGTGGTGGATGGCGTGCCTGGCTGCGCTGCGGCCGGCGCGGCGGCGGGCGTAACGGGCGGCGTGGCGCGTGGCGCGGGCGAGGGAGTGCTGGACGGCGCGCCGCGCGGCGTGGAAGGCGGCGCGGACGACGGGGTGCCGGGCGAGGCCGCAGGCGGCGTGGAGGGCGTCGCGGCGGGCGGGTTGCTCGGCGGCGCGGCGGCCGGTGCGCTCCTCGGTGTAGCGGGTGTAGCGGGCGCAGACGTGGCGGGCGAGGTGGGCGCGGAAGGCGCAGACGTCGAGGGCGTCGATGGCGTCGATGGCGTCGAGGGCACGGCGGGCGTGCGTGCGCCGTGCGCGCCGGGCATTCGTGCGCCGAGCGCGCCAGGCGTGGCAGGCGTGCGCGTGCCGGGCATGACGTCGGGCGTCGTTGTGCCGCTCGCCGTGTTGGGCGGTGCGGCGGGTGGCGTGCTGGGCGACGCGGCGGGCGTGCGGCCCGGCGTCGCGGCGTCCGACGGCCCGGTGCCTGGCGTTCCCGTGCCTGGCGTTCCCGCGCCCGGCGTCCCGGTGCCAAGCGTCCCAGTGCCCGGCGCCCCAGTGCCTGGCATCCTCGTGCCCGGCGTTGCGGTGCCCGGCGTCCCCACATCAGGCGTCCCCACATCAGGCGTTCCCGCGCGAGAGGTCCCCGCGTCCGGTGCCGCCGACGCGTCCCGCGTCCCGCCCGCCGTCTCCGCGACCGTGTCCGAGTCCAGGTACGCCGCGCTCGGCAGCCCCGGATCGACCGCCAGCCCCCACCGCGGGTCCGGCCAGCGCCGCGCCAGTTCCGCCAGCGTCGCGGGCCGGTGGTGGACCGCCTGCCCGCGCAGCGACCGGTCCATCGCGTCCGGCGAGCTGAACCCCAGCACGAACGTGCCGTCGCCGAACTTGGCCGTCGCGAACTGGTCCGCCGCCTCCGACCCGGGTTCGCCCGGTACCGGAAGGCACAGCGTCGCCCCGGCGAGCAGCGCCAGGTAGGCGGTCTCGTCGCCGCGCCGCCGGGCGGCGGTCAGCTCGGCCTCCAGGTCGGTGCCCTGCGGTTCGGGGACGAACCCGACCGCCTCCGCCGTCGTCTGCTCGGCCTCGGGGATCGCCAGCGGCAGCCCGAGGCCGGGCAGGGCGAGCCCGCCGCCGTCCCCGGACGTCCTGCCCGCCTGGTAGACGAGGTCGAGCGGCGACTGCACCCCGTACACGTCGCGGAACGCGCCGACCATCCGGTCGGCGAGCCGGTCGACCTCGGCGGACTGCGCGGGCGTCAGCCGCATCCGGGCGGGCATGTCCAGCCGGTGCGACCAGTTCACCCGGCCCTTCCCGGCGGGCTTGCGCCAGCCGAGCGCGCCGAGCCGCCGCTCCTGCCGGTGCGACAGCGGACGGGGCAGGAAGGCGCTGGAGACGGCCTCGGCGTCGATCGCGCTCGTGGACCGCATCGCCTGCACGTACGGCAGCCCCGTGGGGCCCTGCACGATGATGAACGACCGGACCGGGAGCCGCTGCAGCTCCCGGGACAACCGTCCGGCGAAGTCTTCCCAGTCCACTCCCGCTCCCGCCTTCGTCGAAACGCCCTAGCGAACGGTAGCCGCCCGGGACGGTTGGTGCGTCATTCGGGCGGGGAGCCGGGCAGGACGTCCGCGCGCACCGGCGCCCACACCCCGCCGATCGCGTCGTACACCGCGACGGGGGCGGCGGCGGGCTCGCGCCCCTCGGCGGCGTCGACGCGCCACAGCCGCGTGCCGTGCGGCGGCTGCAGGACGGGGACGTCCGGCGCGGGCGGCGGCGCGGGCGCGGGCACCAGCGGCGCGTCCGGCCGCTGCCGCGCCGCCAGCCGCGCGACCGCCGCCGCGTCCAGCAGCACCTCGCTCGCCAGCCCGGGGTTCACGGCGAGCTGCCAGGACGGGTCGGGCCACGCGGCGGCCAGCTCGCCGAACGACGTCCGCCGGAACGGCCCCGGCGGCACCCCGTCCTTCGACATCGCCGCGGGCGAGGTGAACACCGCGACGTACGTCCCCCCGCCGATCGAGATCAGCGGGAACCCGTGCGGCTCCTCCGGCCCGCCCGCGCCGGGCAGGACGAGGTCCGCGCCGCGCAGCAGGTCGAAGTACGCGCCGTGGTCGCCGCGCCGCCGCGCGTCGGCGAGGAACGGCTCCAGGTCCCCGGCGGGCGCGGTCTCCGGCGGGGGCGGCGGCGCGTCCGGGACGGGCGCGCCGAGCGGCGCGGCCCCCGCGACCGCCAGCACGGCCGCCGCGTCCGGGTGCGCGGACCCGTTCACGCGGCGGCGCGGCTCCTCGCGGGCCGCCGGGACGGCGACGGGCGCGTCCTCGCGCACCGCCGCCTCGGCGAGCACCGCCGACGTCGAGCGGCGCTCGGCGACCCGCGCCGGGTCCGCGACGTCGATGCCGAAGTCCAGCAGCTCGATCAGCCCGGTGCCGTGCCGGTGGAACGACTCGTACACCAGGTCCGACGGCCGCCGGACGCCCTGCACGTCGCGCAGCGCCGTCACCATCACCTCGGCCAGCCGCGCGTGGTCGGCGGCCGTCGCGAACGCGGGCAGCTCCGTCCACCAGTTGCGGGGCGCGGGGTCGGCGGGCGGCCGCCAGCCCGCCTCGCTCATGACCTCCTCGTCCGCGAGGGTGAGGGCGAGCGGTCCGTCGAGGAAGTTGTTGCTCACCGCCTCGGCGTACAGCCGGTCCGGCTCGCGCATCGCCTGCACGTAGTGCCGGCTCTCGTCGCGCTCGCGCACGATGAGGATGGTGTCCCGGTCGAGACCCGCCAGCTCGCGCCCCAGCCGGCGGGTGAACTCGGACCACTCCAACAAGATCACTCCTTATGCCCGCGGGCGGCCCCCCTGAGCCGCGCGGAACCAGGTCCCGAGGTCCCGATGATTGCCGCCCCGGACTCCTTCTGGCAAACCGGCGGTCACCCCCGCGGCGGGTCGCGGCGGAGCGCGGCGAGGGCCGCGCGGAGGCGCGCCGCGTCGTCCCCGGCCCGCTCCAGCGCGGCCTCCAGGCGGTTCAGGACGGCGTGCCGCTCGACGCCCGCGTCCAGCAGCGCCTGTGCCGCGTCCCACAGCTCGGGCGGGTCCCCGGCCCACAGCCGGACGGTGAGGCGCTCGCGCGCGTCGAGCTCGTCCGCCGACGCGCCGGGACGGTCGAACTCGAGCATCACGCGCCGGTCGCCGGGGTCGGACGGGTCGAGCGCCCCGAAGTCCACCTCGCGGCCCGCCACCTGATGCCGCCCCGTCAGGAACGGCAGCGCGAACGCCCGGCGCGGCAGGGCCTCCAGGTCGCCGTCCGGCAGCAGGCGGTTCACCAGGTCCCGGTCCAGGCCGGACGCCGCCGGGTCGCGGTAGGCGGCGGCGAACGCCTCCGTCGCGTCCCACACCGCGTCCAGCGTCGCGCGCACGCCCTCGTCCGGCAGGCCCGTCCGGCGGCCCGCCCACCGCACCCACGACGCCAGGACGTGCGGGACGGCCTCCTGCTCGGCGGGCGACAGCAGCACCTTGCGGGGCAGCCAGTCCAGCAGGAACATCTCGGCCTTCAGCGGGCTGACGCGCAGCGGGCGGCCGAAGTCGCGGACGCAGCCGTAGTCGATGATCCGGTCCACGCAGCGGCCCGCCGCCGACAGGTCCGACAGGCCCTCGGCCTCGTCCGACGCGAGGAACCGCGCGGCGAGCGTCGCCCGCCGGTCCGCGCCGGGGACGTCCGGGCGCGGCGGCCGCCCGCCCGCGGGCAGCGCCCGCAGCCGCGCGCGCAGCAGGGCGTGCTTGGCGGCGAACGTGTCCGCGACGGGCGGGTCGGGGACCTCCGCGGTGCGCTCCAGCGCCCGGTCCAGCCGCGCCCGCGCCGCCGCCGGGTCGATGTCGCCGAACCGCATCAGGGGGTGGTCGCGGTCCTCGGCGCGGCACTGGTCGAGCAGCCGGTCGACGCGCGAGGACACCCACGCGTCCCGGACCATCCCGTACGCCGGGACGCGCCCGTCCGTCTCGGACTTCGCCATGTCCACGGACACGACGAGCGCGTGCCGGTCCGCGCCGCCGTAAGAGAAGACGCAGACGAGCGATTCCTGGTCGCCGTAGACGTCACCGGACACGTAACAGCCCTCGGGCGTAGCCGTCCCGACGAGGTCAGCCCACGGCGGCCGCGCGACGCCCCGCTCCCGCAGCCGCGCCGCCGCCTTCTCCGCCGCCGCGGCCTGCCCCGGCGTCCCGAGGCACGCGACGCCGGTGAGCAGTGCCAGCGCGGCGGGCGTCCCGGCGTCGGCCGCGTACCGGACGAGACCCTCGCCGACGACCTCCTCCACGTCGCCGTCCGCGACGCGCCGCCCCCACCACGAGCCGAGGACGTCCGAGACGATCAACTCCGCGTCCAGGGGACCGCGCACGGCCAGCAGCTCGCGGGCGTGCCGCAGCATCCCCTCGTAGATCAACGACATCTCGTCGGCGGGGCGGGGCGGGCGTCCCCCCGCGGAACGGCGGCTGCTCCGGGGACTCACACCGTCCAGCTTCGCAGATCCCCGCCCCCGCCCCGTCCACCCGACCCCCGCCCGACCCGCGCGCACCCCCTCTAAGCTGGGCGCATGCCCACGACCGTCCGCCTGGCCCAGTCCCCGGAGGCCGACGCCCTCCTCTCCCGCAGCCCCCTCGCCGCCCTCACCGGAATGCTGCTCGACCAGCACACACGCGGATGTATGTTCCGCTCATGGGCGAACGGGACGACCTGGTCCAACGGGCGCACTGGGGAGACCTCTCCGGGCTGAACCTGGCGGGACTGGTCCGGCTCTCCTTCGAGTCGGACGCCGCTGAGAGCGCCGCAGAGCGCCGTTCGGGCGCGTACATGTCCGGGCGGGACATCAAGGGCAGGGACGAGCAGGAGAAGGACTGTCGGGCGTACGTGGAGAGCCGGGGCGGCTCGTACGTCCACACCTACGAGGAACCCGACACGAGCGCGTTCAAGCGCAGGCGGGTCGTGCTCCCGGACGGGCGCACCGCGTACCGCGTCGTCCGGCCGGTGTTCGAGGGCGCGCTCGAAGACCTCAAGCGGGGCGCGACCCCGGACGGCCGCCGCCTCGACGGCATCGTCGTCTACGACATCGACCGCCTCACCCGCGACAACCGGCATCTTGAGGACGCCATCGAGGTCGTCCAGCACTTCAACCGGCCGATCCTCGACATCACCGGGACGCTCGACCTCCTGACCGACAACGGCCGGACGGTCGCGCGCATCGTGGTCGCGACCTACAACAAGCAGTCGGCGGACACGGCGCGGCGGGTGAAGCGCAAGCACCGCGCGCTCGAACAGGCGGGCATCCCGACCGGCGGACGTCGTCCGTTCGGCTGGAAGGCGGACAAGCGGACGCTCGAACCGGCGGAGGCCGAGATCATCCGGGCCAGCGCGCGGCGCATCATCGAGGGCGCGCCACTGTCCGCCATCGTGGCCGACTGGAACGAGCGAGGGTTCACGACTCCGCTGGGGAACAAGTGGGTCCGGACGACCGTCAAGAACGTCTTCCGCAATCCCCGGATC
This sequence comes from Actinomadura atramentaria DSM 43919, assembly GCF_000381885.1. Classification (GTDB taxonomy): domain Bacteria; phylum Actinomycetota; class Actinomycetes; order Streptosporangiales; family Streptosporangiaceae; genus Spirillospora; species Spirillospora atramentaria. The sequence continues at coordinate 58,927 of NZ_KB907211.1, forward strand.
TGCGGCTACCGGTCGCGGAACGTCCGCGAGATCCATCCCGAGACGGGCAAGGAATCGTGGCGCGTCGAAGTCGTCACGAACGAGGAAGGCGAACCGGTCATCGGCCAGTTCGAGCCGATCATCTCGGTTCAGGAATGGGAGGCGGTCACCGCGCTCATCGGCAGCAACCCGCTGCACGGGCGAGGGGTGAACAGCCGGACGTACCTGTTCACGGGAACGCTGCGCTGCGGCAAACCGGAATGCGGTGCGAAACTGCGCGCGCTCAAGGCGCACGCGAGCCGGACGAAGACGCCCGGCCTGTTCTACTACGCATGTCCGTCCAAGGGCTCGGGCGGCTGCGGGGGAGTCAGCATCCCCGGTCCCAAAGTCGATCTGGTCCTCACCGAAATGGTCATTGCCAAGTACGAGGAGGAGGCGCGGCGGCGCGGGGGAGCGGACGAGGCTCCGGAGATCTGGCCGCGCGAGGAGGAGTTGCGGCAGGTCCGCGACGACATCAAGGACCTGACGGCGGCATGGCGGGCGCGTCCGCGCCGCATCTCGTCCGCCCGGTACTTCGAGCAGTTGCCCGGACTTGAACGCGAGGAACAGGGACTCGTCGCCGAACGCGAGGCGTGGATGGCGCGTACCTACTCGGCGGTGGCGCGTCCGGTGGACCTGCGCGAGCGGTGGTCGGGCCTGACGCTTCCCGAGAAGCGCGCGTACATCGAGGAGGCACTGATCTCCGTCCTCGTCCATCCCGCGAACGGCAAGACCCGATGGAACCCCGACCGCCTTGAACCCCTCTGGCGCGAAGCCGAGTGAACGTGCGACGGGAACCCTCGTTGGAGGGTTCCCGTCGTCGCGTTCGTTCGCGTGGCGTGTGAACGATGGCGGTGATCCGTCTCCATCTCGCCTCGCTCCACCGGGGAGCGCGCGCCGCTTGGCGACGCGCCCATTCACGATCTCGTTCGTCCAGTTCGGGCGTTCGGCATCACCTGCCTTCCCTCACGCTCGGTGCTCGTCTGCGTCTTCGTCTACGGCTCGCCTACGCGCCCTACGTGCAGGCGCGCGCGAGACGTGGACGTAGACGAGTTACGGAGAGTCATTGTTGGCAGCGCGCCAGTGCCCGCGTGAGACCTGGGTGACGCGGCCGGTGTCGGCGAGTTCGCGGAGGCGTTGGTAGACCCAGGGGCGGCTTCGGCCGGTGGCCGCGATGAGGCGCGGGACGGTGCATCCGTCGTCGGGTGCTGCGGTGAGCATGTCCCACAGGACGGTGTCGGAGTCGTCGGTGCGGTGTTCCTCGGCGACGGGGGCTTGTTCGACGGCGTTGCGCGAGACGCTGTCGAGTTCGGGCCGGTGGTCGGCGTAGTGGTCGGCGGTACGGGCGACGGTCTGGTCGGTGAGCAGGTAGGCGCGGGCACGGCGGGGCGTGTCGTGGTCGGGCGCGTTGATGAGGAACTTGCCGGGCGCGTCAAGGGTGTGGGCGTGCCATCCGGCGTTGAGCATCCCCTGCCCGAGGATGAGGTCGACGTCCTTGCGTTCGCGGACGCGGAAGCTGATCCGCACGTCCATCTGCGAGCGGACCGCGCCCTTGCCCATCGCCTTCTGCGTCGGGCGTTGGGTGGCGGCGGCGAGGGTGACGGCGACGGCGCGTCCGCGTCGGGCGATGGAGTCGGTGTCGGGCATGGCGTCGGGTGCGTCGTCGGTGAGTTCGGCGTATTCGTCGATGACGATGACGAGCGCGGGCATGTCCGGGGACGGCTCCCACACGCGCCGTCCCTGCGCGGCGAGCGCGGATGCCCGCGCTTCGAGGACGGCGACGGCGTCGCGCAGCAGCATCCGGGCCTGTTCGGGCGTGGTGGCTAGCCGGTCGATGCAGGGTGCCCAGGGCTGGAGTTCCATGCCGCGCTTGAGGTCGATGGCCCACACGACTGCGTCAGGGCAGGCGACGAGGTTGCCCATGAGGACGTTGATCCCGCCGCTCTTGCCCGATCCGGCGACGCCCCCGATGAGCGCGTGACGGCGCAGGAACGACACGCGCGCGGCGGTGGCGTCCTCGAACGGTCCGAAGTCGATGGGCTCGGTGATCGAGGCGACGGACGGTCCGGGCCAGGCGATGGCGTCGGCGTGCGGGTCGGTGTCGAGCACGCGCAGCTCGACGCGGTTGGCCTTGCCGTCGCGCGTCGGCGTGACGCGGACGGCTCCCCGGAACGTCCCGAGCGCCGATTCCAGCGCGGGGACCTTGCCGGTGGCGTCGGTGAGCGTCTGCCCCCGCGCGAGCGCGACGCGGGCGCGCCATCCCCACACGTCCGCCGTCGCCGACTGCACCGCCGAGCCGGGGAGCCCGATGGCGCGGGCGATGTCGGGCCAGGCGGCCAACTGCCGGTCCACGCGGACGCGGGCGCGCCGCCGCCGGTGCGTCCACCACGGGACCGACAGGACGAGGCCGCCGCCGACGAGCAGCGCGGGCAGCGGCGTCCGCAGCGGCCCGAGCGCGACGGCCGCCGCCGTCCACGCGCCGCAGGAGAACGCCACCGCGGCGGCGTACAGGCGTTCGGCGCGCCGGGCGAGCCCGACCCGTTCGCCGACCGCGACGAGCGCCGACGCCACGGCCGTGCCCGCGCCGAGAAGGAACGGCCACCATCCCGGATGTTCGAGCCGCAGGACGGCTGCACCGACAACGAGCGCAACAGCGAGGTTGAGCGGCGCGAGTTCGGACCGGTACCGCCACAGGACTCGTCCGAGAACGATGACGGCGAGGTCGGGAAGGCGCTCGTCCCCGTCGATGACGACGACCGGTTGGAGCCCGTTGCGCCGCATGGCGCGCGCGTGGCGGCGCATCTTCCGGTTCCGGCTCACCGGTGCCCCCGCTCGTCAGGCGGGAGGAACCCCTGCGCGCGCAGTTCGTCGCGCAGGTAGTACAGCGGGTCGGGCTCGGCGTCGTGGTGGGCGTGCAGGGTGGCGCGTGCGGCGGCGGCGAGGTCGGCGCGGGCGCGGCGCAGTTCTCCGGTCTCGGCGATGAGGATCGACGCGGCGGTGAGGGCGAGATCGAGTCGCAGCCACGCGGCCATCAGGCGCGGCATGGCTTCGGCCAGGTGGGCGAGGGTTTCGCGGGCGGTGCGGTTGCGGGTGCGGGCCTCCTGGAGGTCGAGCGTGAAGCGGCGGGACGGGTCGGGCACGGGCATCCCTCCTTCGGTCAGTGCTGGGTGAGGGTGAGCAGGGCGGCGACGACGCGGCGGATCTCGGGCGCGGCGTCCGTGGCGGCGAGGAAGAACCCGAACAGCAGGCACACGGCGATGTGCCAGACGCGCAGTCCGAGGTAGCGCCACAGGAACCACACTCCGACGCCTAGAACGGCGACGAGCGGAACCGTGACGGTCATCGCGCGAGCGTCCTGCGGCGCCGCCAGCGGGCGCGGGCTCGGCACTTGCGGCAGCGCCGGTTGCCCGGCTCGCGGCGAGCGCCGCAGGGGCAGGCGAAGCCGGTGATGGCGACGGGAAGGCGCAACGGTCACCGCCCCGCCGGAACGCGGACGCGCTCGGCGTCGTCGGTGCGGGTCGTCAGGAGGCGGTTGGCGGCGGACGCGGTGCGCGTGCGGCGGGTGTCGCGGCACAGGGCGCGGCGCTCCTCGGCGTGGATGCCGACGACGAGCATGGTGAAGACACCCAGGACGATTCCGCCGAGGAACACGGCGGCTGCGGTGGCCAGGATGAGGATCATGGTCGATCACCTCTTTCGCGTGAAACCCGGCCCGGCGGGGGCGGTTCGGGCTGCGGCGTGCTGACGTGATCGAGAGTGCGCCTGACCAGCGGGACGAGATCAGTGCCTGACTGGACGTGTTCGGGACGTCCTCATAGGGTTGACCGCGTCCTGAGACGTCCTGTCGATGCGGTCGGGTGGATGGCGAACGAACGGTTGCGCGCGGCGCTGCTCGAACGAGGCATCACGGTGGCCACGCTCGCCGAGGGCATCGGCGTCGATCAGAAGACGGTCGAGCGGTGGATCACCCAGGGCCGCACGCCGTACCGCAAACACCGCTACGCGGTGGCTTCGCAGCTCGGGCTCGATGAGACGTACCTGTGGCCGGACGCGCTGACCGGGGAGCAGACGGCGGCGGCGTCCAACAGCGAGCTGATCACGATCTACCCGCACCGCTGGTCGGTCCCTCGGGACGCCTGGGGACGGCTGTTCGCCACCGCGCGGCAGGAGATCGGCGTCCTGGTCTACGCGGGCTTGTTCCTGTCGGAGGACAACGGCGTTCTGCGGACGTTCGCCGAGAGAGCGGACGCCGGCGTTCGCGTGCGCATCCTGCTCGGCGACCCCGACAGCCCGCAGGTCGCCGAACGCGGAGCGGACGAGGGCGTGGACGACGCGATGGCCGCGAAGATCCGCAACGCGATGGTCCTGTACCGACCCCTGTTCGGGCGTGACGGCATCGAGTTCCGGCTGCATCGCACGGTGCTCTACAACTCGATCTACCGCGCCGACGACCAACTGTTGGTCAACACGCATATCTACGGCGTGACCGCGCCGCACGCACCCGTCTGGCATCTGCGCAAAGTCGCGGGCGGGGACTTGGTGAACACCTACTTGGAAAGCTTCGACCGCGTGTGGGACGGCGCGACGCCGTTCGAGCCGGAGCGCTGATGGGCCGCAGGATCGACTACTACGACGACCCGGACGCGCCCGAGCCCAACAGCCTCGTCCCCTCGGTGAACGTCGTGGTGGAGAACGACAACGGCGAGATCTTGATGATCCGCCGCACCGACAACGACAACTGGGCCGTCCCCGGCGGAGCCATCGACCTCGGCGAATCCGTCGCCCAAGCCGCCGTCCGCGAAACCAAAGAAGAGACCGGCATCGACTGCGAGATCACCGGCCTAGTCGGGATCTACAGCGACCCCAAACATTTGATCCACTACACCAGCAACGACGAGGTCCGACAGGAATTCTCGATCCTGCTGACCGGCCGCCCGGTCGGCGGAAGTCCGCGTGTCAGCGACGAGTCCCGCGACGTCCAATGGATCGCCCGAGGTGAAATCACCGACCGTCGGATGCACCGCTCGATGCGCCTGCGGCTTCGCGACTACCTCTCCGGCCGCAGCGAACCGATCATCACCTGACCGGACGCAACGCGCCTTCCACGCGGTTGACGGCCTCAACCAGCGTCGGCGAGGCGGCGGTGATGAACCGCGACACCAAGTGCCCCGGACCGTAGCGGGCTTGAATCTCCGCGATGCGCTGTTCTACCGGGAGCTGTTCGCCGTCCGGGCTCGTCGTCATGTCGCAGTAGAGCAGCGGCTCGAACAACGCGGGCGGTTCCGCGCCGAACTCGGCGACCAGGACGTCATCGAGCCCGCGCTCACGCGCTTCCAGCAACGCGCACGTGTGATGCGCGACCAGCCGACACAGCCACGCATCAAGGCTGTGGACGTCGCGCAAGTACCGCGCGCCATCAAGCGGATGAAACCCGGTCGCCGTCAGGGCGGGGGCGTACCCGATGTCATGCAGCCAGGCGGCGGCTTCCAGAACTCCCGCGTCGTCACCGACCAGCGGCGCGAGCGTTCGAGCCTGCCGGGCGACGCCCTGCGTGTGCGCCCAACGGCGCGGCAATGGTCCTTCGAGCTGCGCGCGGGCGGTTTCACGCGCCCACTGTGCGATGTCGTCCCTCATATCCCCGACGCTACGAAAACACGGGCTGACGTCCACGGACGCGGCCGGACTATCTAGGGACGTCTCACCGGTGGCGCGTCCTGACACGAGCAGGCGAACAGCGTGACGACGGACGCGACCGGCCGACTGAATCGAGACCAGCCGCGCCCGTCCGTCACCGCCATCCGGCGCTGCCGACGACATGCATCAACGCCTGGCTGAGCCCGTCCGGCGTCGAAGCCTCGACCAGACGGTCACCGTCCCGGCGGCGGACGAACGCCCAGTAGGAACCCGTCCGCAGCCCGTACCAAGCCCAGATTCCGGGAAACCGGTCCTGAATCCGCTTGGCGGCGGCATGGCGCATCCGCGCGACCGGAACCGCATCGGCACGGGTGTCTCCGATACCGGCCGTCACGGCTGATCCGTCTCGTGCCGGGACCGCCGACCGATCTCCTCGGCGACGAGTTCCCGCAATGTCTCGGGGTCGGCGGCCCACAGCTTCATCCCGCTCTCGCCGACCAAGGACGCGCGCCAAGGCCACAACCGGTGATCGTTGCGCTCGAACGACCACCCCGGAAAGTCGCGGCACAGCTCGCGCACCGTGTCTTCCACGTAGCGGTTCACCGCGCCAGCGCCTTCCTGACGCCGAACGCATCGGGCGACGACACGAGCCGGTCCCGCAGGTACGTCACGGCCTCGGCGACGTGCCGCGCCGGACCGATCGGGTCACCGGCCGACGTGAAGAACCACAAACGCCCGCCATCCAGCGCGAACGCCTTGCAAGTGATCAGGTCGCAGGGGTGCGGGTTGTCCGGGCAGCACCCCGGCGCGTTCGGATTGCTCACACGCAGGCCACCGCTCGTGAGCGCGGTCGTGAGTCCATGCAGGTCCAACCGCACCGCCAGCGCGGCCAATGCCCGCCGCCGCAACCCTGACAACGCGAGATCGTCCGGCGGAGCATCGGTTTCTCGGGGTCGGTCGAAGGACATGACGCCTCCTCGTCGGCGCGTGGGTTCCGTGACCTCGAAGACGGCTCGACGCGCCGTCCCGAGTGCCCCGAGCCTCACGTGACCTGCGGAACGTCTCCACCGGCATCCAGGGACGTCTAGGGACGTCTTCTGCTACCGTCGCGCGTAACCGACGCCTCGGGAGATCCGGTGAACGAACCGCTGCGCCACGCCATCGCCGAATCCGGCCTCACCCACGCCCAACTCGCCGACCGCATCGGCGTGGACACCAAAACCATCGACCGATGGGTCACCGGCCGCACCCCCTACCGCCGCCACCGCCAAGCCCTGGCCGGACTCCTCAACACCAACGAACGCGACCTCTGGCCCGAACCCACCACACGCGGCAACGGCACACGCGACTACGGCAGCCCGGAAATCATCGCGACCTACCCCCACCGCTGGGCCGTCCCACGCACCGTCTGGCAACGCCTCTTCGAGAGCGCCGAACAAGAAATCGACATCCTCGCCTACGCGGCCCTCTTCCTCGCCGAAGACACCGGCCTCCTCAACACCATCGCCGAAAAAGCCCGCGCAGGCGTCACCGTCCGCATCCTCCTAGGCGACCCCAACGGCCACCACATCGCCGAACGAGGCGAAGCCGAAGGCATAGGCGACGCCATGCCCGCCAAAATCCGCAACGCCCTAACCCTCTACCAACCACTACGCGACATCGAAGGCGTTGACATTCGCCTACACGACACAGCTCTATATAATTCCATTTATCGAGCCGATGGGATGTTGCTGGTGAACTCGCACATATTCGGCGTGCCAGCGGCTCAGGCTCCGGTAATGCACCTTCGAGAAGGGGTGGCTGGAATGTTCGCGGCCTACTGGGCAAGCTTGCGGAACGCTTGGTCGGCTGGATTGGATTACTAATCCTGCATCGGCGATATGGTCAACTTGGTTAATATTGTTGAGTGTGTGGCGGCTTTTGAGTATGGTACACTGGGGGCGGAAATAGTTCTCGTTATTGCGGGAATGGCCCACTTGCGGTGTAGTGCATAATGTGCTGCTTTATGATTCTCCCTGCAAGTGCAGGGCTGCCGGTGGCGCGAAGGCATGTGGGTTGCCTTCGCGCCACCGGACTTTCGGCGCCCCTACGGGGCTAGCTGGCAATTAGCCTTACAAGATGCCATATCACCCAAACTGCCAAGTTTGCCGCGGTTGTGACAATTATGGCTTGCATGACCTTTCTGGCCATGTCTCGAAAATCCGTCTTCGATCGTTCGTGCTTTCGATCGATCTCCCTCTCGGATTTATTTTCATCGCTGGGCGAATCTTCTTCGTCCATGGGAGGAAGCTTACCGTGTACTGCATAGCTGCCGGGCCTCGGTTGATGGCCCGCAGATGTCCATTGAAGCGTTCGTCCGCTCTCGTGCTCACGTGCTGACCTGCGCCAATATGTCGCTCGGCCTGGCGCGGCGAGTGCCTAAAAATTTTGGGGAGCCCTCCCTGGGGTCAGGGCATATCGTCGTATTTATATAAATTCGGTGATATCGCGTATTTGTCGTTCCGGTCTGCCCCTAGTTGTGAAACCTTCTTCATCCCTCTGTCTTTGTGTTGCGACCAGCAGATCCCGATGGAGTGGGCGTTCACGGGGCCGCTGACGATCGCGCGGCGGCTCGGGGCCGAGGACCTGGACGCGCACGAGATCGCGGCGTTCGACCCGGAGCGCTTCGCGGCGCTGCTGTCGGAGAAGCCCGCCGTCCACCGGTATCCGGGTTCGATGGCCAAGCGCGTCCAGCAGCTCTGCGCGTACCTGGTGGAGCACTACGGCGGCGACGCCGAAGCGGTCTGGCGCGACGCGGACACCGGCAAGGAACTCCTGCGCCGCCTGAACGCCCTGCCGGGCTTCGGGAAACAGAAGGCGCAGATCTTCCTGGCCCTGCTCGGCAAGCAGTACGGCGTCCGGCCCGAGGGCTGGCGCGAGGCCGCGGGCGAGTACGGCGAGGAGGACTCCCGCCGCTCGGTCGCCGACATCACCGGCCCGGAATCCCTCGCGGAGGTCCGCGCCTTCAAACAGGCCCGCAAGGCCGCCGCCAAGGCCGACCGCTGACGCTCAGATCCCGGCGAGGTCCCAGATCTCGATGGCGTTGTCCGCCGCTATGGCGGCGATGGGGCCGCTGCCCAGGTCGGCGAGGGCGATGTCCCATACCCAGCTCTCGTCCTCCTCGTGATAGAGCCGTTCGTGCGTCATGGCGTCCAGGAGCAAGACGCCGTCGAAAGCCTGGCTGGTGGCTGCGACGAGGCGGCCGTTGAGACGGGCGAGGGCGATGAGCGGCGCGTACTCGCCGGTTTTTTCGGGGGTCGGCAGCGGGGGGCCGACCTGCTCGCGGGAGTCCAGGTCCCAGAGCCTGGCCGTGCGGTCGCTGCCGGCGGACAGCGCGAACGTCCTGCCGTCGGACTCGGCGGTCACCAGCCTCTTGACGATCCCCTCGTGGCCCTCCAATGCGCCGAGATGCGCGCCGGTGGCGCAATCCCTGATGTGAATGGGAGACGGCAGATAAGGATCGTCGCCGTCGCTGGAGAGCATGACCGGCGTCCCGTTGATCCGGCCGACCGCGAGCGCGGTGACGTCCGCGGAGTGCGTGATCTGCGGGCCGTTCATCCAGTCGCCCGTCCGGAGGTCGAGGCGGCGGACGTCCTCCTTGATCCCGACCAGCCCGATCGGCCGGCCGTCGATCCGAGCCACCGCGATTGCTTCGACGAATTCGTCGAATTCGATGTCGTGTGACGGCCTCAGCCGTGCGCCGGTGCGGACGTTCCAGATGATGGCGTTTTCCATGGAGCGGCTCAGCGCCAGGACGTCGTCGCCGTCCGTCAGCAGCGCCACCTCATCGACTCGCTCACCGTGGCCGCGCAGTGGTCCGCCGATCGGCTTCCCCGTTTCGAGATCCCAGACGAGCAGCGCCCGGTCCTCCGAGCCGGAGACGGCGATCGGCCTTCCGTCGAGGCGGCCGAGCGCGACCGTGACGACCTCGCCCCGGTGACCGACGAGCCGCCGCGGCTCGATCGGAAGCGCGCGAGTAAGGGGCTCGGCCCGCGGCGGAGAGGGTTCCGGAGGGGGAGTCCGGATCGGCGCGGGCCGCGAAGTCGCGGGAGTCGAGCGGTCGGGAAGGGCGCGGGCGTAACGGGCGACGAGGAGGGCCGCGTCGTCGGAGCACACGCCGATCGTCCGCAGGGTTCCGCCGGGTGGTTGGTACTCGATGGACGCCGTCGCCGGGCCGTGGGCGGCGTTGAAAAAACAAGGGGACGCCGTCAGGGACGGTTGCGGGACCTCTCGGCCTTCCAGTCGGGCGCGGAGGCGGTTGAGGACATGCTGGCCGTCCCCGGCCAAGATCAGGGCGCGTGTGGGGTCGCCCTCGCGGTCCAGTGCGCGTCTGGCCGCGTCGTAGGTGTCCAGCGCGATGCGGAAGTCCGCCAGCGTGTAAGGAGAGGTCTCCGGACGCGGGCGGAAGTCCGTCGCCGCGATCGCCTCCCCGAGGCGGGTCACCGCCGCCGCGACCGAATCCACCGCCGGTGCCGCAGCCGGGCTCTCTTCCATCGTCGTCCCCTCGTCGTCGCGCGGACGGGATAGCCGCGCCCGACGGGGAAGACGCGTGAGCGGGCGCCGGGTATTACGCGTGGGACGCGACGGACGGGATGGCAAGGCCCGCGATGGCGCTTTACCAGGTTTTTGCTGAATGGTCGGGACGGTTTCGCGGTGGTACGGACCGATCTCGCCTGAACTGATCCCGGCGAGCCGGACCCCGATCGGCCCCGCGGCGTCGTACCATCTCCTACCTGCCGCCCCCGCGCGCCCCGGCCCTCGGACCGCGCGGAGGCGCGTCCGAGTCCACCGCCGTCGGCGGGGGCGCCGGGACCTGGACGTCACCGGCTCTTCCGCCCGCGCCGAACCATCGGGATGATGAGAACCTGACTTCGACCGGTGTTGTGATCGAGACGGGAGCGCTACGGTGCTCCCATTCACCCATAGTGATGAGAACTCGCCGCGCGGTGCGGGAGTCCCGGGGCCGGAGGTGTCGCTCATGAGCACGGGGACGCCCGTTCCGCATCCCCGCGTCTCCGGCGTGGAGGGGCCGCCGATGAATGCGTCCGACACCGCGCTCTACACCGCGCTGATGCACGAGGCGCCCGCCGGGATCGCCTTCTTCGACACCGGGCGGCGCTGCCGCCGCGCCAACGACGCATTCGGCCGGCTGCTGGGCGTCGCCGCGCACGAGCTGAGCGACCGGTCGCTGGGCGAGATCCTGTCGGGCGAGGCCGCCGCGGCGGCCGAGTCGGCGCTCGGCGCGGTCCTCGGCGGCGAGCCGGTGATCACCGAGACGGAGCTGATCGTCCCGGCCCTCCCCGAGCCGCGCGCCGCGGACCGGGAGGCCGCGCCCGCCGTCCCCGCGCCGACGACGCCGGAGACCGCGCCCGACGCCGAGCCGTCGCCGTGGCGGGCCGCGCCCGCCGAGCGCATCCTGGCCTGCACCTGGACGCCCGCCCGCGACGCCGACGGCGCGCCGGTCGGCGCGGTGCTCACCGCGCTGGACGTCACCGACCGCCGCCGCGCCGAGGACGTCGTCCGCCGCAAGGAGGAGCGGTACCGCTCCCTGGTCGAGGCCAGCTCGCAGATCGTGTGGGTCGCCGCCCCGGACGGCACCGTCCTGGACGACGCGCCCGACTGGCGCGCCGTCACCGGCCAGACCCAGGCCGACTACGCCGAGGGCGGCTGGCTCGCCGTCGTCCACCCCGAGGACCGGCCGCGCGTCGAGGCGCTGTGGCGCGACTGCGTCGCCGAGAACCGGGTGTTCGAGGGCGCGTACCGGGTCCGGACGCGCACCGGCGCGTTCCGCCACTTCGACGTCCGCGCGGTGCCGATCTGGCGCGGCGGGACGGTCGTGGAGTGGGTCGGCGCGAACCTGGACGTCACCGGCCAGCGCGAGGCCGAGGAGATGCGCGGCCGCCTGACCGAGCAGCTCTCGGCGGCGGCGCTGCGCACGGCCCGCCTCCAGCAGGCGACGTCGATGCTCGCCGAGGCGCTGACCGTCGCGCAGGTGGTGCAGGTCGTCGCCGACGTCGGCCGGTCCGCGATCGGGGCGGACTACTCGGCGGTCGCGCTGCTGGACGACGCGAAGGCGAACCTGTCGATCGTGGAGTCCTCCGCGCCGGGCGGCGAGGACGACACCGGCGCGGCGCTGCGCGAGGTGTTCGCCGTCGCCGACCAGACGGTCATGTCGGTGGCGGTCCGCGAGAGCCGCCCGTTCCTGGCCGCGCACCCCGCCGAGCTGCGCCTGCAGCTCGGCCGCGACGAGTCCGGCCTGTTCGCCCGGCACGCCGAGGAGCGCGCCTGGGTCGGCCTGCCGCTGCTTGCGGCGGGCGCGGCGATCGGCGCGCTGCGGTTCTCCTTCACCCGCCCGCGCGAGATCACCGACGAGGAGCGCGTGTTCCTGGAGGCGCTGGCGGGCCAGTGCGCGTTCGCGCTGGAGCGGGCGATGCTGTTCGAGCGCGAGCACCGCACCGCCGAGCAGCTCCAGCGCAGCCTGCTGCCGAGCGACCTGCCGCAGCTCCCGAACATGGTGCTCGCCGCGCGCTACAGCCCGGCGACCCGGCACGTCGCGGTCGGCGGCGACTGGTACGACGTCTTCAAGCTGCCCGACGACCGGCTCGCCATCGCGGTCGGGGACGTGATGGGCAAGGGCGTGCTCGCGGCGGCCGTCATGGGGCGGGTCCGCAACGCGCTGCGCGCCCTGGCGCTGAACGACCCGCGGCCCGCCGCGGTCCTGTCCGGGCTGGACCGGCTGTTCAGCGCGACCGAGTCGGAGGAGCAGTTCACGACGGTCGCCTACGCGGTCGTCGACCCCGAGACCGGGCGGGGCGCCTTCAGCAACGCGGGGCATCCCCCGCCGCTGATCGTCGCCCCGGACGCGCCCGCGCGCGTGGACGACATCGAACCGGGGACACCCCTCGGCTGGCCGAGCGAGCGCACGCAGACAAGTTTTTCCGTGGAGACCGGCAACACCGTGGTCTTCTATTCCGATGGACTTGTGGAGAACCGTAGGCGTGGGGTGGACGTGGGGCTGCAGGAGCTGGCCTCGGTCGCGGCGGACGCCCCACCTGAAGTGGTAGGAGATCCCAAGAGACTCGTCGACTTCCTGGTCGATCGCATGCTTGCCGGTTACGAGCAGGCCGACGATGTGACCGTACTCGCCCTGCACGTCCCGCCCGGACCCGCGTAGGAAACGTTCCCGGCCGCGCCGAAGAAGACGGTCTCGCGCGTACGAAGGACCGCTCCGCGCCCTCTAAGGTGGGGAGTTACCGGGAGGACGCCAGGCGGAATGCGCAGCCGTGCCAGAATGCTTGACCCAAACAGAGAGCGGGTACGCTGCGGTCCCGCACAGGTGGTCCCGCTCGGTGTGTGGTCCCACCCCGTGTGAGGCCGGGCCCGTCAGGGCACTTGGGTCAACCAAGCCACACGTTCGTTCGAGAGGTATTTGTGTCGCCTGCTAGCTCGACCTCGAAAGCGTCAGATCTGCACGAGCACGTCATCGCGCAACTGATCGAGCGTGGACGGTCCCAGGGTTACCTCGAAGCCGACGACGTACGCCGTACGTTCGAGGAGGCCGACATCCCCGTGTCGAAGGCCTCCAGCATCCTGCGGAGCCTCAGCAAGGAGGGTGTGACGGTCGTGGTGAGCGCCGCCGAATCCGCAGCGCCGAAGCGTCCGCGCAAGCGCGCGACGACGCCCCAGGCGCCCCGGCCCAAGACCGCCGCTGCCGCCAAGGAGCAGCAGCCCGAGACGGTGACCGCCGTCGTCAGCGATGACGACGAGGCCGTCGCCAAGCCCAAGCCCGTGAAGCCGGCCGCGAAGAAGGCCCCGGCCAAGCCGAAGAAGACCGCCGCCAAGAAGGCGGCCGCCGCGCCCGCCAAGGGCCCGGCCAAGGCCGCCAAGAAGGCCGGCGACGACCCCGAGCTGGACGACGAGGTCGACGTCGCCGACCTCGACGAGGACCTGACCGACCTCGAGGCCGACCTGGCCGACGACACCGCCGACGACACCGCCGAGGAGACCGTCGAGCTGGAGGCCGAGGAGACCGAGTCGGAGGAGGCCGCGCCGGCCGCCGCCGCGGCGGCCAAGCCCGGCAAGCCCGCCGAGGGCGGCGCGACCACCACCGCCGAGGAGGAGGCGTTCGTCCTCGGCGACGACGACGAGGACGCCCCCGCGCAGCAGATCGCCGCCGCGGGCGCCACCGCCGACCCGGTGAAGGACTACCTGAAGCAGATCGGCAAGGTCCCCCTGCTGAACGCCGAGCAGGAGGTCGAGCTGGCCAAGCGCATCGAGGCGGGCCTGTTCGCCGAGGAGCGCCTGGCCGCGGACGGCCCGGCGATGTCCGAGGAGGACCTCGAGGACTTCGAGTGGATCGCCGAGGACGGCCGCCGCGCCAAGAACCACCTGCTGGAGGCCAACCTCCGCCTGGTGGTCTCGCTGGCCAAGCGGTACACCGGCCGCGGGATGCTGTTCCTGGACCTCATCCAGGAGGGCAACCTCGGTCTGATCCGCGCGGTCGAGAAGTTCGACTACACCAAGGGCTACAAGTTCTCCACGTACGCCACCTGGTGGATCCGGCAGGCGATCACCCGCGCGATGGCGGACCAGGCGCGGACGATCCGCATCCCGGTCCACATGGTCGAGGTCATCAACAAGCTGGCGCGCGTGCAGCGGCAGATGCTCCAGGACCTGGGCCGCGAGCCCACTCCGGAGGAGCTGGCCAAGGAGCTGGACATGACGCCGGAGAAGGTCGTCGAGGTCCAGAAGTACGGCCGCGAGCCGATCTCGCTGCACACGCCGCTCGGCGAGGACGGCGACAGCGAGTTCGGCGACCTCATCGAGGACTCCGAGGCGATCGTCCCGGCGGACGCGGTGAGCTTCACGCTGCTGCAGGAGCAGCTCCACTCGGTGCTCGACACGCTGAGCGAGCGCGAGGCGGGCGTGGTGTCGATGCGGTTCGGCCTGACCGACGGCCAGCCGAAGACGCTGGACGAGATCGGCAAGGTGTACGGGGTCACCCGCGAGCGCATCCGGCAGATCGAGTCCAAGACGATGTCGAAGCTGCGGCACCCGTCGCGGTCCCAGGTGCTGCGCGACTACCTGGACTGACCGCTCCGGTGCGCGTCCCGGCCCCCGTCCGCTTCCGGACGGGGGCCGGACACGTTACGCGCACGTTTCGTCACGTCCTCACCCGGCGCAAAGGGCCAGGTCAAGCTACTCTGGGGTACGTAACACAGTGTTTACCGCCAGGTAGCGTCCGCCGCCTCGCCTCTCCCTAGTGTTCCGCGCTATGGGACTCATGGAGCTTGACCGGGCACCGGGAGGACCGGTGGACCGCAACCGGACGACCGGCGGGGCCGCGGTGGTGCGTCCCCGCGCCGCGCAGGTGATCAGCGGGCGTCCCTGGACCGATCCGGCGCTCGACCAGGCGGTCACCGCCGTCGGGGACCGGTACTTCCGGTTCGGCGCGCACGTCCTGGCCGAGTCGCGGGCCGATCCCGAGGTCCGCTCGCTGCGCGTCGAGGCGCTGGCGAAGGCGGCGATCGGCTGGAGCGGCGGCGTCGAGGCGCTGCTCGCCGAAGATCCGCGCAACCCCGACCTGTGGCTGTGGCTCGGCCGGACGCGGGTGGAGGAGGCGTGGTCGATCCGGCCGGACGGCCGGGCGCGCGCCGTCCAGGCCGCCGGGTTCACCGCGTACGCCAAGCTGATGCGGGGCGCGCGGGAGCCGCTGCTGACGGCGGCGGAACTCCTGCCGGACGACCCGGTCCCGTGGGAGTCGATGCTGTGGCTCGCGCTCGGCCTCGACCTGGACCGCGAGGAGAAGGACCTGCTGTGGGAGCGCGCCAGCGCCCGGTGCCCCACGCTGTACGGGGCGCACGTCGCGCGGGTCGTCAGCCTGTCGCCGCAGTGGGGCGGCGATCCGGACGAGATGTTCGACTTCGCGCGGGTCGCGATGGGCACCGCCGACCGGGCGGACCCGCGCGCGGCGCTCGTCCCGCTGGCCTACTTCGAGTACTTCGTGCAGCTCCGGTCGGGGATCATCCGCGGGTCGTCGTCGTGGTTCACGCCGGAGGAGAACCGGGACGTCGCGGCGGCCGCGCGCGGCTGGTTCGAGGGGCACGTGCCGCATCCGCGGACGATCGAGGCGCACAACGTGTTCGGCGCGGCGTTCCATCTGGCCGACGCGCGGCGGCCCGCCCGGCAGCACCTGCTGCGGACGTTCGGCCGGCCGAGCGCGCTGCCGTGGACGTACCTCGGCGGCGACGCCGTCCACCAGTACATGAAGGCGTGCCGCCATCTGAACGTCTTCGCGGACTGATCCGGTTCAGCCCGCGTTGTTCCGGGCGGCCCCGGGGCGGCCCGTGCCGGCTCGGCCGACGTTGGTTCGTCCGCGCCGGTTCAACCCGTGCGGAGTTCGGTCAGCGCCGGTTCAGCCAGTGCCGGTTCAGTCGGCGCCGGTGCAGCGCATGGCGGTTCAGTCGGCGAGGACGACGTCGAGGCGGTCGCCGTGCAGTTCGGCCGTGTGGCCGAGCCCGGCGACGGCCTTCAGCAGCTCGTCCGGGGTGCGCGGGTCGGCGCCGGACGCGATGAGGTCGTGGGCGATGGCCCCGCGCGTCGCCTTGGCCATGTGGCTGACGACCGTCCGCTGGACCTCGCCGCCGACGACGCGCTCGCGCAGGACGCGGACGGCGACGGCCGGGGCGGGCGCGCGCCACGCGGCCGCGTACGGCCCCGAGCGGAGATCGACCACGAGCCCGTCCGGCCGCAGCGCGGCGGCGAGCGCGGGCCGCCACAGCGCCGCCAGCCGCCCGAGCGGCGGCAGCGCGGCGTTCATCGCCAGCCGGTAGGGCGGGACGCGGTCGGCGAGCCGCAGCGCGCCCCACAGCCCGGAGAAGACCACGATCCGCTCGGCGGCGCGCTCGGCGTCGAGGGTGTCGAGCGCGAGATGGTCGTACAGGACGCCGGTGTAGAGCTTCGCGGCGGGCAGCGTCGGCGCGGTCGTCAGCGCGCGGGCGCGGTCGGCGGCCTCGGCGGCCTGCCCGGCGGACAGCCCGAGGACGCCCGCCGCGCCGGGGCGGCGGCAGACGGCGGCCAGCGCCGCCATGACCCGCTCGCGGACGGGGTTCAGCTCCGGGAACGCCAGGGCGGCCAGGTCGAGCGGCGGCCCGTCCCCGTCGGCGGCCTTCTTCTCCGACGGCGGAAGCAGGATGAGCACGTGTTTCCCCTGGGGACGTGGCGCCCGGCGAACGTCGTGCGCAGCTCGGAACGGTCCGGGCACCGGAAACGGCGGCCCCCGGTGTCCGGGCGACCGCCGCCTGCGGTTCTGGTTGCGGGCTACCGCTCGTCGTCGGGGGCGGTGGCGCGGGTCTCGGTGAGTCGGGCGGACTCGTCCTGAATGTCGGCCCCGGTGGAACGGAGCGCCTCCGCGTACCTGCGCCCGTGGTGGGCGCAGAAGAGGAGGTCGCCGCCGCCTACAAGGACAGCACGGACGTAGGCCTGGGCACCGCAGCGGTCGCAACGGTCGGCGACGGTCAGCGGCTTGGTCGGGGCAAGGGCTCCAGTCACGGCACCTTCCTCATGCTCGGGGTCGGTACTTAGGACAACATCTAACCCGACGTGAACGTTCCCAACCCGTTTCCGCGTACGCCGAGAGCGGAATGGCGGCTTTAGTGACCGAGGTCACACCGCCCGCGTCACGCCGAATCCCACCGGAAAAGCCGCATGGCCAGCAAGGACGCCACCACGGCGACCCCCAGGAGCACCCCGATCTGGGGCAGCGCGGACATCGGGCCGAGCCCCCGGCCCATCACGTTCAGCATCGCCTCGTTGAGGTACCGGAGGGGGAAGATGTACGAGAGCGTCCGCATCCAGCCGGGCGAGGCGTCCAGGGGGAAGAACGATCCGCCGAGGAACGCCATCGGCAGCACGACGAGCTGCGTGACGGACTGCGCGGTCTCCTGCGACTTGGCCCACGCCCCGATCAGCATCCCGATCCCGAGGAACGCCAGGACGCCCGCGACGACGGCGGGCACCGCCATCCACCACGACCCCTGGAGCTTGAGCCCGAAGAACGGAAGCTGCGCCACGGCCAGGAACAGCGCGAGCTGCACCAGCGCCACCCCCACGCTCACCACGACGCGCGCCGCGAACACCGTCGCGATCGGCGCGGGGGACAGCCGCAGCCGCCGCAGGATGCCCTTCGTCCGCCACGACACGAGCGTCTGGGACGCCCCGAACACGCCCGCCGAGGCCAGCGCCCAGCCGAGCAGGCTCGGCGTGAAGAACTGGATGGCCTTGAGGGAGTCGTCCTCGACCTGCTGCGCCGCCAGGCGGTACGTCGGCGCGACGCCCGACTTGGCCTGGTTCGCGGACTCGACGATGGAGCCCAGGAGGCCCTGCGCCGTCCCGGCCTTCACCTGGTCGGCCGCCGAGTAGTGGACGTCCAGCGTCCCGCCGCGCTGCTCCACGGCCGCGTCGGCGTCGCCCTTCTCGACCTTCTTCAGCGCCGCCGCGCGGGTCTCGTACCGGGTGACCTTGAGGGTCTTGCGCAGGTCGGCGTCGCGGGCGACGGCCTGGTCGATCAGCGGGGCCGCGCCGATCTCGACGACCTCCACCTTCGACGTCGACTGGTGGCCGAACACCCCGCCGAAGATCACCAGGAACATCATCGGGAACAGGATCGTGAAGAACAGCGCGCCCTTGTCCCGGACGAAGCCGAGGAACATGGCGCGGCCGAGGCTGCGGAAACTCTGCCAGGTGCTCACGCGCGGTACTCCCGTCCGGTCAGTTCGAGGAAGACGTCCTCGAGCGTCGCCCCGTGGATCTGGACGCCGGTGAGCGCGTTCCGGGCGGCCATCGCCGCGACGACCGCGGACGGGTCGCGGGTCTCGATCACCAGCGAGACGCCGTCGTCGGCCGCCTCGCCGGCGCCCGGCAGCGCGCGGGCGTCGTCCAGCGGCAGGACGCCGCTCGGCACGCTGATCCGCGCGGGCGAGTCCAGCCCGCGCACGAGCGTCGCGGGCGGGCCCATCCGCAGGATGCGGCCCGCGTCCATGATCGCGACGCGGTCGCAGAGGCTCTCGGCCTCGTCCATGTAGTGGGTGGTCAGCACGATCGTGCGGCCCTCGGTGTTGATCTCGCGCAGGACGTCCCAGAGGTTCCGGCGCGCCTGCGGGTCGAGGGCGGCGGTGGGCTCGTCCAGGAACACCAGTTCGGGGTCGTGGACGAGCGCGCAGGCGATCGACAGCCGCTGCGCCTGCCCGCCCGACAGCTTCTCCACGCGCTCGCCCGCCTTCGCGGTGAGGCCGACCGCCTCCAGCATCGCGTCGGCGCGGCGCGCGGGGACGCCGTACAGGGACGCGAACGTCTGCAACTGCTCGCGCGCGGTCAGCCGCTCGAAGAAGGAGGACGCCTGCAACTGCACGCCGATGCGCGGCAGCAGTTTCGAGTTGCGCGGCCAGGGCGGGAGGCCGAGGACGGACACGGTTCCCTCGTCGGCCTCGCGCAGGCCCTCGATGATCTCCAGGGCCGTCGTCTTGCCCGCGCCGTTCGGCCCGAGGATGCCGAAGAACTCGCCCTCCTCGACGTCGAACGAGACCCCGTCGACCGCCTGGACGTCGCCGTAACGCTTCCGCAGTCCGTCCGCGCTGATCGTGTATGCCATGATCGGGAGCCTAGGGACGGAGCGTCCCGGGGGCACCCGCCCACGGGTGGATTCGCCGCCTCCACCCGCGGAAGGGCGCGCGGGCCGGGGCGGCGGCGAGCCTGGCGGAGGACTGTCGGCGCCCGGGGGTACTCTCGTCCCCGGCGGTGGAGATCACCCCGCCACCACCCGGCTCGCCCCCGAGGAGCACAACCGCGTTGACCGCCGCGACCGCCGAACCCGAGACCGACGACCCGCAGGGCTACTCCGCCCGGCACCTCTCGGTGCTGGAGGGGCTGGAGGCCGTGCGCAAGCGCCCCGGCATGTACATCGGGTCCACCGACAGCCGGGGCCTGGCCCACTGCCTCTGGGAGATCGTCGACAACTGCGTCGACGAGGCCCTGGCGGGGTACTGCACGCGCATCGAGGTGATCCTCCGCAAGGACGGGTCGTTCGAGGTCGCCGACGACGGGCGCGGCATCCCGGTGGACGTCGAGCCGCGCACCGGGCTGCCCGGCGTCGAGCTGGTGATGACGCGGCTGCACGCGGGCGGCAAGTTCGGCGGCGTGTCCTACACCGCGTCCGGCGGCCTGCACGGCGTCGGCGCGTCCGTGGTGAACGCGCTGTCGGCCCGCCTCGACGTCGAGGTCGACCGCGACGGCCACACCTGGGCGATGAGCTTCAAGCGCGGGCTGCCCGGCGAGTTCGCCGACGAGGGCCGCGCGAACGCGCGGTTCAAGAAGCGGTCGGGCGTGCGGCAGGTCCGGCGGATCGCCAAGAAGGTCACCGGCACCCGCGTCCGCTTCTGGCCGGACCTGCAGATCTTCCTCGCGGACGCCACCGTGGACGGCGACCTGGTCATGGACCGGATGCGCCAGACGGCGTTCCTGATCCCGGGCCTGGCCATCGACGTCCGCGACGAGCGCGGCGACGAGGTCGTCGAGGAGTCGTTCCGCTTCGACGGCGGCATCGGGGAGTTCTGCACCTACCTCGCCAAGGACGCGCCGGTCATCGACGTCCTGCGGCTGGAGGGCCGGGGCCGGTTCACCGAGACCGTCCCGGTGCTGGACGACCAGGGCCACCTCACGCCGACCGACGTCGAGCGCGAGCTGGAGGTGGACGTCGCGCTGCGCTGGGGCACCGGCTACGAGTCCACGATCCGCTCGTTCGTCAACGTCATCGCCACCCCGAAGGGCGGCACGCACGTCCGCGGGTTCGAGCGGGCGCTGCTGCGCGTGCTGAACGAGCAGCTCCGCGCGGTGAAGCTGCTGAAGAACAACGACGAGGACGTCCTCAAGGACGACGTGCTGGAGGGCATGACCGCCGTCGTGACGGTCCGGCTGCCCGAGCCGCAGTTCGAGGGGCAGACCAAGGAGATCCTCGGCACGTCCGCGGCGACGCGGATCGTGTCGCAGGTCGTGGCGCGCGAGCTGAAGGCCGTCTTCGACAACCCGGGGCGCGGGCAGAAGCAGCAGCTCCGCACGGTCCTGGAGAAGATCGCGAGCGCGGCCAAGACGCGCATCGCGGCCCGCACCCAGCGCGACAACCAGCGCCGCAAGAACGCGCTGGAGAACTCGGCGCTGCCCGCCAAGCTGGTGGACTGCCGCTCGGCCGACGACCGCAGCGAGCTGTTCATCGTCGAGGGCGACTCGGCGCTCGGCACGGCGAAGCTGGCGCGCGACTCGGAGTTCCAGGCGCTGCTGCCGATCCGCGGCAAGATCCTCAACGTCCACAAGGCGTCCGTCGCGGACATGCTGAAGAACGCCGAGTGCGCGGCGATCATCCAGGTGCTCGGCGCGGGCTCGGGCCGCACGTTCGACGTGAACGCCGCCCGCTACGGGCGGGTCTGCCTGCTCGCCGACGCGGACGTGGACGGCGCGCACATCCGCTGCCTGCTGCTCACGCTGTTCTACAAGTACATGCGGCCGATGCTGGAGGCCGGGCGGGTGTTCTCGGCCGTCCCGCCGCTGCACCGGATCGAGCTGGTCAAGCCTCGCAAGGGGCAGGACAAGTACATCTACACCTACTCCGACGGCGAGCTGCGGCAGCGCCTGGTGGAGCTGGAGCGGCGCGGGCAGCGCTGGAAGGAGCCGATCCAGCGGTACAAGGGCCTGGGGGAGATGGACGCCGACCAGCTCGCCGAGACCACGCTGGACCCGCGGCACCGCGTGCTGCGCCGCATCCGGGTGGAGGACGCCGAGGCCGCCGCCGCGACGTTCGACCTGCTCATGGGCAGCGAGGTCGCGCCGCGCCGGGCGTTCATCACCGCCGGGGCGTCCGAGCTGGACATGGACCGCATCGACACCTGACGGCCGCCGGGGAGCCGGTGCCGGGACGGTGATCACCCACCGTCTAGTGTTGTCACGGTGAGTGACGAACAGAACGCTTCCGGCGGCGACGGCCAGCGCGAACGCGTCGTGGAGGTCGCGACGCTGCTGTTCGCCGAACTCGGCTACGACGCCACACCGCTCGAACTGGTCGCCGACACCGCCGGGACCGGCACCGGGAAGATCATCGAGCTGTTCGGCGGGAAACAGGCGCTGTACCTGGAGGTCATGCGCCGGGCCTACGAGGCGGAGCAGCTCATGCTGGCGGGCTCGCTGGAGGGCTTCACGCCCGACGAGTCCGGCGCGACGGCCGTTGTCGACACCGTGCTGGACTTCTACGCCGCGCATCCGCACTTGCGGGCCTTGTGGATGCACCGGTGGATGGCCGACGCCGCCGACACCGAGGCGCTGGAGTCGGAGTACGTCCTGTCGCAGACGCAGCACGTGCTGGACCGCGTCGGGTCGGTGATCCCCGACGACGTGGACACGTACTTCCTGGTCGCGACGATCATCTGGACGGTGTTCGGGTTCCTCAGCGGGGGGCGGCCGACGCCGGGGTTCCCGACGCGGCACCGGCCGGACGCCGAGGAGATCGAACACTTCCGCGGCTACCTGCACGTTCTGGTGCGGCGGATGCTCGCCCCGCGCTGACGGGTGTGTCGGCGGGGCGCGCCGACAGGCGGTGGCGCCGGGTGGTGCTGACGGATCGCGCGGACCGGGGCACTGGTGGGCGGCGCTGGTGGACCCTGCTTGGTGGGCCGTGTTTGGTGGGCCGCGCTGACGGGCCGTGTCGGCGGGGCGCGGGGTCCGGGACCGCCGGAGCGGGCGGCGGTCCCGGAGCCGGGGCGGGCGATCAGCGTTCTGTGATCAGCCCCGCGCGGGGCGGGTCAGCGCTTCGCGAGGGCGCGGAGCTGCTTGATCGGGGCCGCCGCCGCGCTCTTGGCGGCGCCGGAGGAGTAGAGCCCGAGCGCGACGTACGTCGTGAACGACGCCGAGTTCTGGCCGGACGCCGACGGAATCCCGGCGGCCCAGTCGATGATCCCGCCGAGCAGGCCGCAGCCCGAGGTGCCCGGCACCGCGAACGTCGTGTCGGCGGCGTTCGCCTTGGCGATCAGCGGCTGCGCGATGGTGGCGGCGCCGGCGTCGACGATCTCCAGGCTGTCCATGTCGGCGTCGAGCTTGAGGTCCACCGCGTCGTCGTCGGACCCGATCGTGCAGGAGTCGCCGAACAGCGGGTTGGTGAGCTTGATCTTCATGCTGAGCCCGGCGTTGGGCAGCTCGAAGGTGAACCCGCCCGTGTACTGCGGCTGCGCCTGGATCTGGAACAGCGGCAGGTCGGACAGGAACGGGATGTTCGGCAGGCCGAGGACGCCGAGGACGCCGCCGGGGACGTCCATCGGGTCGGCCTTCATGACGACCTTGTCGGTGACGGCTTCGCCGTTCGGGCCGGGGACCATCTTGACGTAGGTCCGGATCGGCTTGGTGATCTCCTGGGTCAGGCCGCCGAGCTTCATCGAGCCGGAGCTGACGATCAGGCCGACGCAGATCTGGTCGGTCAGGTCCTCGCCCGGGGCGGGCTGGGGGCAGTTCTCCGCCATGTCGAACACGGGGACGGTCGGCGCGGCGTCCTGCGGGGCGGTGGGGGCGGCCTGGGCCGGGGCGGCGGCGAGGGTGCCGAACGCCAGGGCGACGGGCGCCGCGACCGCGGCGGCGCGGTGGATCAGTTTCACGGAGTGGGTGGGCCTTTCTTGGCACGAGGAGCGCACGCGGGGGTGATGGAACGCTCCAGATGGCACGTCCGCGCTCAGTAAGTGCGCGGGTTCTGGGAACACTTGATTGAAAAACGCAACTGTTTCTCATGCAAGAGATCACACTGGCCACATCCGGCCAATTGCTTCCCAAGGGCCTCACGGGCGCACTCACGGTCTCGGACCGGAACCGGGCGGAGACCGGCCGTCACCGATCGGCCCTGCTCAGCGCCCGAAAACGACCGCGGCCGTCCGCGCCGCCGGGGGCGGCGCGGACGGCCGGGGGAGAGTCGGGTCAGTGGTTGGCGGTCAGGGCGGGGAAGCGGGTGGTCAGGCTCTTGCGGGCTCGGGCGTCGGTGGCGGCGTCGCCGGTCGGGTAGGCGGCGATCGTCAGGTAGCTGTCGAAGTGCGCCGAGTTCTGGCCGGACGCGGACGGCAGCCCGACCGCCCAGTCGATGATCGGCGCGAGGAACCCGCAGCCGGACGTCTTCGGCACCGAGAACGTGTTCTCCTCCGCCGGGACGCGCATGACGGACGGGTCGTCGAACGGGCGGTCGGGGTCGCCCTCCTTGACGATGGTCAGGTTCCCGAGGTCGGCGTTCAGGTTCATGTCGATCGGGTCCTCGTCGGTTCCGATCGTGCAGGTGTCGCCGAGCAGCGGGTTCTCGACCTTGATCTTCATCTTGAGGTTGACGTTGGGCAGGTTGATGGCGAACTTGCCCGCGTACTGCGCCTGGACCTTGACCTGGAACAGCGGCAGGCTCGACAGGAACGGGACGTCGGGCAGCCCGAGGACGCCGAGCACGCCGCCCGGGATCGTCATCGGCTCGCCCGACATGGCGGTGTAGGTGTCCTTGAGGTCGCCGTCCGCCGTGATGAGGTTCTGGACGACGATCTTGATCGGCTGGTCGATCTGCTGGGTGAGCCCGCCGAGCTTCATGGACCCGCCGCCGACGAGCAGGATCAGGCAGATCGGGTACTGCGAGCCGGGCGGGTAGTCCGGCGGGCAGTCGGTCCGCGGGTTGATCAGCGAGGCGGGGTCGTCGATGGGAGCGGCGGGAGCGGTGGGCGCGGCGTGCGCGGTCGGCCCGAGCGCGCCGAGGGCCAGGGCGAGGGGTGCCGCCAGGGCGGCCGCCCGGTGGATCAGCTTCACAGGAACTGTTCGGCCTTTCCTTGCGATGTGGGGGGAATGACAAACTGGAACGTTGTAAGAAAGGCTCTTTGTCGGATCACGACAAAGATCATGGATGGGCCGATTCAAGAACGTGATCGTTTACTGTGCAAGTGCTGCGCGGGGAATCACGATGGCCGGATGCGGCCAGTCGCGGCCTGGCCGGGTGGGGCCTCTCCACCCCGGGGTGGACCGGGCGGGTTCCATCCCGGCGCCGATGCGCCGGACCCCGCCCGATTCCTACCTTGATGCCATGAACACTGTGGGGAACGTCCTGCTCGCCCTGGTCGCCGTCGTCCTCGTGCTGCGCCGGCAGCTCGCCGTCCGTCCGATCGACGAGCGGTCCGCGTTCACGCTGCCGCTCGTGCTCGGCGTGATCGGGCTCGTCAGCGGCGGGCTGGTCGACCGCGCGCACCCGGCCGTCAGCGGCGGGCTGCTGGCCGCCGGGCTCGCCGTCGCGGTCGGCTCCGGGGTGGTGCGGGCGTTCACCGTCCGCGTCTGGCTGGACGACGCGGGCGCGCCGTGGCGGCGCGGGACGGCCTGGACGGTCGTGACCTGGCTCGTCACCGTGGCGCTGCGCGCGGGGCTGATCGCGGTCGGGTACGCATCCGGGCTCCACGAGGGCGGCGGCGTCCTGCTGTTCCTCGCGGTGTCGCTGATCGTGCAGGGCCTCCTCGTCGGGTACCGCGCGCGGAACCTGCGGGCCGGGGCGCGGCCGGGCCTGGCGGGCTGATGGCCCGCGACCCCGGCCGGGAAGGCAGGCTGCTCACCCTCGTCCTCGTCGCGGGCCTCATGTCGTGGGGCATGTGGACGTACGTCGCGGCGGTGTGGGACCACCTGCCCCGGCCGGTCGGCACGGGCGCCGGGCCGCTGGTGATCGCGCTCAACGTCCTCACGGCCGGGCTGCTGGTCGGCGGGATGAAGGCGTCGCGGACCGCGCGCGGCCCCCGCTGGCTGCCGGGCGCGCCGCCCGCCGACCCCCGCCGGGAGCGGGTCGCGGTCGGCGTCCTGCTCGGCGCGCTGGTGGCGGGGCTGGCGCTGGCGAGCGTCAGCGAGCCGGGGATCGTCCTCGCCCTGATCGCCCTGTGGACGCTGGCGGCCCGGCTGGAGACGATCGCGGCGGTCGGGGTGAGCGCGGCGGTGCTCGTCGCCATCGCCGTCATCGGGGAGCTGCGGTCGCCGGGCGGCCTCGACGTCGGCGTGCTGACCGCCGTCGTCGGCCTGCTGCTCGGGGCCGTCGCCAACCGGCGGCAGCGGGCGGCCGAGCACGCCGCGCGCCGCGCCGAGGCCGAGACCGTCGCGCTGGACGAGCGGTCGCGGATGGCGCGGGAGATCCACGACATCCTCGCGCACTCGCTGTCGGCGCAGGTCGTCCATCTGGAGGCGGCGCGGCTGCTGCTGTCGCGGGACGGCGCGGCCGACCGCGCGCAGGCGCTGGACCAGGTGGAGCGCGCGGGGCGGCTCGCGCGGTCCGGGCTGGAGGAGACCCGCCGGGCGCTGGCGGCGCTGCGCGGGGACGCGCCGCCGCTGGACGAGGCGCTGGCGGCGCTGGCCGCCGACTTCGCCGCCGCGACCGGGCACGCGTGCCCGGTCCGGGTGGACGGGGAGCCGCGCGACGTCGCGCCGCCCGTCGCGCTCGCCGTCGTCCGCACGGCGCAGGAGGCGCTGACGAACGTCCGGAAACACGCGCCGGGCGCGGACGTCCGCGTCGACCTGGCGTACACGCCGTGCGAGATCCGGCTCGCCGTCGCCGACACCGGGGCGGCCGGGCCGCCGCTGGACCTGGCCGGAGGCGGCTACGGCCTGGTCGGCATGCGGGAACGCGCCGAGCTGATCGGTGGCACCCTGGAGGCCGGACCGGACGGGAAGGGCTTTCGAGTGTCGCTGCGGGTACCGGCGTGACGGGCCGGACGAGAATCCTGGTCGTCGACGACCAGACGGTGGTGCGGGAGGGCCTGATCCTGCTGCTGGAGCTGCTGCCCGACATCGAGGTCGTCGGGTCGGCGTCCGACGGCGAGCGGGCCGTGGAGCTGGTCGGCGAGCTGGCCCCCGAGGTCGTCCTGATGGACCTGCGGATGCCCCGGATGGACGGCGCGGAGGCCACCCGCCGCATCAAGGCCGCGCATCCCGAGGTCGAGGTCGTCGTGCTGACGACCTACGCCGACGACGAGTCGATCTTCGCCGCGCTCCGGGCGGGCGCGCGCGGCTACCTCACCAAGGACGCGGGCGCCGACGAGATCGCCCGCGCCGTCGCGGCGGTGCGCGGCGGCGCGGCGCAGCTCGACCCGGCCGTCCAGCGCCGCCTGGTGGAGGCCGTCGCGGCGGCGGAGCGCCCGGCGGCGCGCGGCGGGCTGCCGGACGGACTGACCCCGCGCGAGGCGGAGGTGCTGGCGCTCATCGCGCGGGGCCTGTCCAACGCCGAGATCGCCGCCGAACTGGTCATCTCCGAAGCGACCGTGAAGTCGCACATCAACAACCTGTTCGCCAAGGCGGGCCTGCGCGACCGGGCGCAGGCGGTGAGCTACGCCTACCGGCACAAGCTGGCGGGCTGACGGGCGTCAGGCGGGCTCGTTGCCGGGCCGCCACTTGACGCCGCAGCCGAGGCTGGGCGTGTGCGGTTCGGGCACGGGCCGCCCGGCGAGGACGAGGTCGAGGGCGGCGCGCAGCGTCGCGCCGTCGCAGGGGACGTCGTTGCTCGGCCGGGCGGCGTCGAACTGGCCCCGGTAGGCGAGCCGCCGGTCGGCGTCGTAGAGGAAGAAGTCGGGCGTGCAGGCGGCGCGGTAGGCCAGGGCGGTCTCCTGCGTCGCGTCGACCAGGTAGGGGAAGCCGAACCCGGCGCGCTTGGCCTGCTCGACGAGGTGGTCGGGGCCGTCGTCGGGGTAGCGCTCGGCGTCGTTGCTGCCGATGCCGACCGTGACGAGGCCGCGCGCGGCGTACTCGGCGGTGACGGCGCCGAGCGCCGACTCGATCCGCCGGACGTAGGGGCAGTGGTTGGACAGGAAGACCACCAGCAGGGCCGCCGCGTCGCCGACGTCCGCGAGCGCGAACGTGCCGCCGCCGTCGGCGGCGGGCAGGGCGAAGTCGGGCGCGGGGGAGCCCAGGGGGACCATGAACGATGCGATCGCCATGCGGCCATTGTCGCGGACCCGGGCGCGCGGCCGGGGCGGCGGTGCGGGCGGAGCCGTCGTCGCAGGTGGAACGGTCCGGGCGGGTCGGTCGGACCGGGTGCCCCATTCGGTGCGTTCCGAATAGGGACTAATTGTGATCTGACGATCAATTTCTAGTACCCAAACACTTGCTTGGTTGGGTTGGCCGGTCTTGAATCGGGGTCGGCGCCAGGTTCTATGGCGTACGTCACGTGGCGTACGTCACAGGGCCGTCCCGGCGCCGCTCGGGGGACGGGCCGGAGCACGGGCCTGATCACCCCGCGCGCCGCACCGCCCGTCGAACTCTCCGAAACACCCCATCCGGGAGGATCGATGAAGGCCCCTGGCAAGATCGGCACGACCACCCTCGCCGCCTGCGCGGTCATCGGCCTGGCCGCCGTGCCCGCGTCCGCGGGCACCACCACCGTCCGCAAGGACAGCGCCACCGGTGCCGCGTACAGCGGTGCGTACCAGATCGTCAACGTCGGGAACCTGACGTTCTCCGGCAGCGGCATCAGCGCGAGCTGTTCCAGCGCGGACCTGCGCGGCACGCTCACCTCCACCGGCAGCGGGACGCTCGACTCCGCGGCCGTCTCCGGCTGCAGCAGCAGCCTCGGGACGCCGACCGTGACGTTCCGCAACCTCCCCTACACCGACGGCGCGCTCGTGTACGGGCCGAGCGGCACGTACGACGCGCTCCTCACGTTCACCGACAGCGATCTGCAGATCGAGGCGAACTTCGCCGGGCTGAGCTGCGTGTACGGGTTCGACGCCACGCACACCAAGCTCACGTTCGAGGTCCGCAACCCGGACAACGCGGCGAACTCCACCGGTCAGCTCGCCGGAACGATGAACAACGTCTCCCTCGGCCTGAAGTCCGGCAGTTTCCTGTGCCCGACCGGTGTCGTCGCCAACGGCACCGGGACGGCCAAGGGCAAGGTCA
Source organism: Actinomadura atramentaria DSM 43919 (assembly GCF_000381885.1). Taxonomy (GTDB): domain Bacteria; phylum Actinomycetota; class Actinomycetes; order Streptosporangiales; family Streptosporangiaceae; genus Spirillospora; species Spirillospora atramentaria. Next base: position 87,580 of record NZ_KB907211.1, read on the forward strand.
CGTCCACCTCCACCACCTACACGCAGAAGCTGTACGTCACCTCGTGACGCACGCGGTCCGGGCCGTCGCGCGGCGGCCCGGACCGGCCGCCCACCCCTCCCCGCAGAAACGGTTGAATCCGATGCGCTCTGCCCTCGCGGCCCTGCTGGCCGTTCCGTCGCTCCTGGCCGTCGCGGCCCCGGCGACCGCCGACACCACACCGACCTTCGACCTGCGCGCCGACTGCCCGGCCCTCCCGGCGGGGGCCGAACCCGCCGCCTGGGAGTGCCTGGAGATGGTCGTCGCCGGCGGCTCCATGACGCTCGGCGGCATCACGCAGCAGATCAGCGCGCCGCTGCGGCTCGTCGTGCAGGCCGGGCCGCCGGCCGGCGGCGGGCCCAACGAGGTCAAGCAGGTCCGGATGGACCCCGCGCCGATGAAGGTGCCCGGCGGGGTGTTCGGCCTGCTCGGCATCCCGACGTTCCCCGGGCTCGACGACGTGCCCGGCGTCCGCGTCGCGATCGAGCCGCACTACGCGGGCGGGTTCTCGTTCGCGCTGCCGACCGCGACGATGGACCTGCGCGTGCGGATCGACAACCTGTTCCTCGGCGACTCCTGCTACCTCGGCGGGGAGAAGGACCCGCTGCGCTTCTCCATGATCGCGGACATGTCGACGCTTCGGATCGTGTCGCCGGGCGACCCGGCGGACCCGCTGGGCAGCCCGACCGTGCTGTCGGCCACGGCCTCCGACGAAACGTTCTCGGTTCCCGCGTCGGACTGCGGTCTCCTCGGGCCGGTCATCGACTGGGCGGCGGGCCTGCCGTCGCCGTCCGGGAAGAACACGGCGACGTTCAACACGTTCATCGCCCTGGGCTCCTACGGCGGCGCGGCCGTGAACGCCCGAACGACGACGATCCACTGACCGTCCCTGCTGCCTGCGCCCGGCCGCTCGCCTGACGGCTCACGGCCGCGCGCGTGGGCGGTTGCGTGTGTGCTGGTGCCGCTCGCGTGCGCTGGCGCCCGGCCGCTCGCCTGGCGGCTCGCGGCCGCGCGCGTTGGGGCGCGGCGCGCGGTCGTGCGGGTGGCCTCTGCGGTGGCCGTGGGCGCGGCCGTGCGGAACTCCCGCAGCGGGCGGGTGACACTCGCGGTGAGCGCCCGCCCGCGCGCTCCACACACGCTGCGCGCGCGTGGCGCGCGGCCTTGCCGGTTGCGTGCGGGCAACGCCTGTGGTTGCCGTGGGCGCGCGGCCGCGCAGCCCCGGCGGCGTGGGCCGTGCGCGCGGGGCCGCCCGTGGTTGCGCGCCCGGCCGCTCGCCTGGCGGCTCGCGGCCGCGCGCGTTGGGGCGCGGCGTGGGGTCGTGCGCGGCCCGGAGCGTGCGTGTGGGGTCCTGCGTGCGGTCGTGCGCGGTCCCGGGCGTGCGTGTGGGGTCCTGCGTGCGGTCGTGCGGAGGTTCGGGTGGGTGGGGTTTGGTTCTGTGGGGGCGGGGTCCGGGGGTTGGGCCTGGACCCCGCCGGGTCAGGTTTCGGGTGTGGGGGCGGGGCCGATGGGGCCGCCTACCGCGCCCAGTTCCTGGGGGAGGCGTTCTCCTGAGCCGTCGCGGCGGCCCAGGGGGACGTCCAGGGGGAGGGGCTTGCCCGTCGCCGTCGTCGCGCGGATCGGGGACGGGCCCGCCCACGCCGTGATCAGGACGTCCTCGCCCTTGAGGAACCGGTGCGAGCGGACGCCGCCCGTCGCGCGGCCCTTCGCCGGGAACTCGGCGTAGTCCGCGACCTTCACCGCGCCCGTCTGGGTGCCCGGCAGCGCCGCCGCCGAGCCCGCCACCGTCAGGACCCGGGACTCGCGCGCCGGGTCGACCGCGCCGAACCACAGCACCCGCGCGTCCGCGCCGAGCTTCACGCCCGCCATGCCGCCCGCCGCGCGGCCCTGCGGCCGCACCAGCGACGCCCTGTAGCGCAGCAGTTGCGCGTCGGTGGTGATGAACACCAGGTCGTGCTCGTCGCTGAGGAGCTGCACCGCGCCGACGACCCGGTCGCCCTCCTTGAGGGTGATCACCTCGAACTCGTCGCGGTTGGCGGGGAAGTCCGGGACGACCCGCTTCACCACGCCCTGCTCGGTGCCGAGTGCGAGCCCGCCCCCGACGTCGCCGAACGAGCCGAGCCCGACGACGGTCTCGCCCGGCTCCAGCTCGACGTACTCGGTGACCGGCGCGCCGCCCGCCAGCGACGGCGGCGACGCCGAGGGCGGCAGCGTCGGCAGGTCGATGACCTCGACGCGGATCATCCGCCCGGCCGAGGTGACCACGCCGACCCCGCCGCGCGCCGTCGCCGGGACGACCGCCGCGAGCACGTCGTGCGCGGACCGGCCGCCCTCGGCGGGCAGCGGGTCGGCGCTCGCCGTGCGGGCGATCAGGCCGGTCGTGGACAGCAGCACCAGGTTGGGGTCGTCGGGGACCTCCAGCGGCACGTCGGCGGTGCGGGCCTCGCCGGACGCCTCCAGCAGCACCGTGCGGCGCGGCGTCGCGAACTCCTTGGCGACGGCCGCGAGCTCCTTGGAGACGACCTTGCGCAGCTTGGTCTCCGACTCCAGGATCGCGGTCAGCTCCGCGATCTCCTTGGCGAGCTGCTCCTTCTCCTTCTCCAGCTCCAGCCGGTCGAAGCGGGTGAGGCGGCGCAGCGGCGTGTCGAGGATGTACTGCGCCTGGATCTCCGACAGCTCGAAGATCTGCATGAGGCGCTGCTTGGCCTGCCCGGAGTCGTCGCTCTGCCGGATGACCTGGATGACCTCGTCGATGTTCAGCAGCGCGACGAGCAGGCCGTCGACCAGGTGGAGCCGGTCCTCGCGCCTGCGGCGGCGGAACTCCGAGCGGCGGCGCACGACGTCGATGCGGTGCCGGACGTACACGTCGAGCAGTTCCCGCAGGCCGAGCGTCCGGGGTTGCCCGTCGACCAGGGCGACGTTGTTGATCCCGAACGTCTCCTCCATCGGCGTCAGCCGGTACAGCTCGGCCAGGACCGCCTCGGGGTGGAACCCGTTCTTGACCTCGATGACCAGGTGGAGGCCGACCGTGCGGTCGGTGAGGTCCTTCAGGTCCGCGATGCCGTTGAGCTTCTTGGCGTTGACCAGTTCCTTGATCTTGGCCTTGACGCGCTCGGGGCCCACCGCGTACGGCAGCTCGGTGACGACGATGCCCTTGCGGCGCGGCGTCACGTTCTCGATCCTGACGGTGGCGCGGGTGCGGAACGTGCCGCGCCCGGTGGCGTAGGCGTCGCGGATGCCGTCGAGGCCGACGATGCGGCCGCCGGTGGGCAGGTCGGGGCCGGGCACGAACCGCATGAGGTCGTCGAGGGTGGCGTCGGGGTGGTCGATGAGGTGGCGCGCGGCGGCGACGATCTCCCCGAGGTTGTGCGGGGCCATGTTGGTGGCCATCCCGACCGCGATGCCGGACGAGCCGTTGACCAGCAGGTTCGGGAACGCGGCGGGCAGGACGACGGGTTCGTGCTCCTGGCCGTCGTAGTTCGGCCGGAACTCGACGGTCTCCTCGTCGATGGAGGCGACCATCAGCATCGCCTCGCGGGACAGCCGCGCCTCGGTGTACCGCATGGCGGCGGGCATGTCGTCGCCGCCGAGCGACCCGAAGTTGCCGTGCCCGTCCACGAGCGGCATCCGCACGGCCCACGGCTGCGCCATCCGCACCATCGCGTCGTAGATGGGCGAGTCGCCGTGCGGGTGCAGCTTGCCCATCACCTCGCCGACGACGCGGGCGCACTTGACGTGCCCGCGGTCCGGCCGCAGCCCCATCTCGTTCATCGAGTAGAGGATCCGGCGCTGGACGGGCTTGAGCCCGTCGCGCGCGTCGGGGAGCGCCCGCTGGTAGATGACCGAGTAGGCGTACTCGAGGTAGCTGCCGCGCATCTCCTCGGAGACGTCGACGTCGACGATGTTCTCTTCGAAGTCGGGCGGGGGTAGGGCCTGTGATCCGCGTCGTGCCATGTGCAGCATTGTGGCCGCTCCCGCCGACAACTCGCGCACGCCCCGCCCGCCGCGCGGGTCAGGGCTCGACGGCGAGGACCCCGGGCAGTCCGGCGAAGCGCGCCTTGACGTCGCGGCTGACGATCGCGCGGCCGGTCTCGGCGGCGTGCGCGGCGATGATCAGATCGTGGGCGCCGCGCGGCGAGCCCGCCCGGCGGACGGCCGCGAGGAGCCGCGCGTGGTGCGCGGCGGTCGCCGCCGAGTAGTCGAGGACCTCGACGACGGACGTGATCGCCGCGAGCGCGCGGGCGCGTTCGGCGGAGCGTTCCGCCGTGTCGGCCAGTTCGATGCCCGTGCGGTACTCGGCGACGGTCACCGCCGCGACGGCGAGTTCGTCGTCGTCGAACGCGGCCCGGTCGACCGTGCCGCGCTCGTAGGCGATGAGGACGTTCGTGTCGAGGATCAGGCGTCGGCCCACGGGTCGTTCTCCTCGGTGGTGAGAAGGTCCCGGGCGGCGTCGACGTCGGCCTCGAACCGGTCGTCCGGCGGGGCGGTGCCGGTGAGGGCGGCGCGCAGGTCCGCGCCGGTCCGGCGGCGGGCGGGGCCGATCTCGGCGACGGGGCGGTGCCCGCGGGTGATGGTGATCGTCTCGCCGTGCTCGATCGCGTCCAGGAGGTCGGAGAACCTCCTGGACGCCTCGGTGGCCGTCATGGTGCGCATGCGGCCAGGATATCTGATTCTCAGATTTCGGGTCAGCGGAAGGCGGGGTGGCCGGTGAGGGCCTGGCCGAGGACGAGGGTGTGCATCTCGGAGGTGCCCTCGTAGGTGAGGACGGATTCGAGGTTGGTCATGTGGCGGATGACGGGGTATTCGAGGGAGATGCCGTTGGCGCCGAGGATGGTGCGGGCGGTGCGGCAGACGTCCAGGGCCTCGCGGACGTTGTTGAGCTTGCCGAAGCTGACCTGCTCGTGGCGGAGGTTCCCGGCGTCCTTGAGGCGGCCGAGGTGCAGGGCGAGCAGCAGGGACTTGTGGACCTCCAGGGCCATGTCGGCGAGTTTGGCCTGGGTGAGCTGGAATCCGGCGATGGGGCGGCCGAACTGCTCGCGGGTCGTCGCGTAGTCCAGGGCGGTCTCCAGCGCAGTGCGGCCCGCGCCCGTCGCCCCCCAGACGATCCCGTAGCGGGCCTCGTTGAGGCAGCTCAGCGGGGCGCGCAGGCCGGTGCCCTCGGGGAGGGCGGCCGACGCGGGGAGGCGGACGTCGTCCAGGACGAGTTCGCTGGTCACCGACGCGCGCAGCGACAGCTTGCGGTGCATGAGCGGCGCGGAGAAGCCGGGCGCGGACGTGGGGACGACGAAGCCGCGGACGCCGTCCTCGGCGCGCGCCCACACGACGGCGACGTCCGCGATGGACCCGTTGGTGATCCACATCTTGCGGCCGTTCAGCACCCAGTCGGCGCCGTCGCGGCGCGCGGACGTCCGCATCGAGCCGGGGTCGGACCCGTGGTCGGGCTCGGTGAGGCCGAAGCAGCCGATGGCCTCCCCGGCGGCCATGCGGGGGAGCCATTCGGTCTTCTGCTCCTCCGAGCCCCACCGCCAGATCGCGTACATCGCGAGCGAGCCCTGCACGGAGACCAGCGAGCGGATGCCGGAGTCGCACGCCTCCAGCTCCAGGCAGGCCAGGCCGTACGCGGTGGCGCTCGTCCCCGCGCAGCCGTAGCCCGTCAGGTGCATGCCGAGCAGGCCGAGCGCGCCCATCTCCTTGGCGAGTTCGCGGGCGGTCGGCAGTTCACCGCGCTCGAACCACTCCGCGATGTGCGGGGTGACGTGCTCGGCGCAGAACGCCCGCACGGTGTCGCGGATCTCGATCTCCTCGGCGCTGAGCAGCGAGTCGACGTCGAGCGGGTCGGTGCGGCGGAAGGCGGTCACGGGTGCTCCTGTCGGTCGGGGAGGGGCGCGCCGTCGAGCAGCCAGGCGCGGACGGCGTCGCCGTGCTCGTCCAGCGCGGGCGGCGGCCCGGCGGGGCCGGTGGCGGCGGCGGAGAAGGTGATCGGCGGGCGGATCTGGTCGGGGTGGCCGGGGCCGACCGCGACGAGCGGGTCCAGGCCGAGGTCGGCGGCGTACCGGACGGCGGCGGCGACGTCGTTGACGCGCGCGCACGCGATCCCGGCGGCGTGCAGGACGGGCTCCCAGTCGGCGGCGGCGCGCGCGGCCAGCGCGTCCTCCAGCAGCGCCGTGAGCGCGTCGCGGTGCTGGACGCGGGCCGCGTTGGTCGCGAACCGCGCGTCGTCGGCCAGCACGGGCCGGCCGAGCGCGGCGGCGAACCGGCGGAACTGGGCGTCGTTGCCGACCGCGACGGCCAGCAGCGCGTCCGCGCAGCGCAGCGTCTCGTACGGCGCGATGCTGGGATGCCGGTTGCCCATCCGCGCGGGCGCCCCGCCGGTCGCCAGATAGCCCGAGACCTGGTTGACGAGCCCGCCGAGCAGGCTCTGCAGCAGGCTGACCTCGACGCGCTGGCCCTCGCCCGTCCGGTCGCGCAGGCGCAGCGCGGCGAGGACGCCGGTGAGCGCGTCCTTGCCCGTCAGGACGTCCACGAGCGCGACGCCGACCTTCATCGGGTCGCCGTCCGGCTCGCCGGTGACGCTCATCAGCCCGCCCGCCGCCTGCACCACGAAGTCGTAGCCGGGCAGGCCCGCGCCCGCCGCGCTCCCGAACCCGGAGATCGAGACGTAGACGAGCCGGGGGTTCAGCGCCCGCGCGCCGGCCCAGTCGAGGCCGTGCCGGGCGAGGACGCCGGGCCGGAAGTTCTCCACGAGCACGTCGGCGCGGCGGACGAGTTCGACGGCGGCCTCCCGGTCGCGCGCGTCCGCGAGGTCGAGGGCGACGCTGAGCTTGCCCCGGTTCAGCCCCTCGAAGTACGCGCTGGACCGCTCGGTCCAGGGCGGCCCCCAGCTCCGGGTGTCGTCGCCGGTCCCGGGCCGTTCGACCTTGACGACGGTCGCGCCGAGGTCGGCCATCGCCATCGTCGCGAGCGGCCCGGCCAGGACGCGGCTGAAGTCCGCGACGAGCAGGCCGTCGAGCGGGCCGTCCGGCATGGGCGCCTCCCGTAAAGTTGGATCCAATATACATTCTCCATTCGCCGCCGCCCGGCGGGGCCGCCGCTAGGTTGGACCCCGCCGCAAGGACCGCGAGGAAGCAGGTGCGCATGGGGGAGACGCCGCGTCCGCCGACGGTTCAGGCGTACGTGCTCGCGGAGCTGCGCCGGGCCATCGCGTCCGGCGAGCTGCGCCCGGGGCGGCCGATCCGGCAGGAGGGCGTCGCGGAGTCGCTGGGCGTGAGCCGGGTGCCGGTCCGCGAGGCGCTGAAGATCCTGGAGGGCGAGGGCCAGGTCGTCCACCGGCCGCACCACGGCTACCTCGTCGCGGAGCTGTCGCTGGCGGACCTGCGCGAGGTGTACCTGATGCGCGGGCTGCTGGAGTCGGCGGCGGCGCGGGCGGCCGTCGAGGTGATCACGGACGCGGAGGTCGCGGACGTCGAGCGGGCCGCCGCCGAGGTCGCGGCGGCGTCGGCGGCCGGGGACCTGGCGGCGATGACGGCGGCGAACCGGCGGCTGCACTTCACGATCATCGACGCGGCCCGGATGCCGCGTCTCGCCAGGATCGTCCGGTCCCTCTGGGATTCGACCGATGTCTACCGGTCGGTCTACTACAATGCCCCGGCCAACCGCGCCCGCGTCGAGCAGGAGCACGCCGCCATCGTCGCGGCCCTGCGCGACCGCGACGGGGACCGGCTGGCCGCCCGGCTCGGCGAGCACCGCGACCACGCGGTCGCCGCGCTGAGCGCGATCATCTCCGACGAGAGCTGAGGGGAAATCCGTGGGCGCACCGGCCGACTTCCAGAACGAGATCTACCTGGCCGGGCTGGGCGACGCCCGGCCGACCGCGCCCACCGACCTGACGAAGCTGGAGGACGCCGCGCGCGCCGTCCTGTCCGCCGACGCGTTCGGGTACGTGGCGGGCTCGGCGGGCAGCGAGTCCACCGCCCGCGCGAACCGGGCGGCGTTCGAGCGGTGGCGGATCGTGCCCCGGATGCTGCGGGACGTCTCCGCGCGCGACCTGTCCGTGGAGGTCTTCGGGCAGCGGATGCCCGCGCCCGTCCTGCTCGCGCCGCTGGGCGTCCAGTCGATCTTCCACCCGGACGGGGAGCTGGCCACCGCCCGCGCCGCCGCGTCGGTGGGCGTGACGAGCGTCCTCAGCACGGCGTCGTCGTTCGCGATGGAGGACGTCGCCGAGGCCGCCGGGGACGGCCCGCGCTGGTACCAGCTCTACTGGCCCAAGGACCGCGAGCTGGCCGCCAGCTTCCTGGAGCGCGCGAAGGCCGCCGGGTACACCGCGCTCGTCGTCACCCTCGACACGTTCACGCTCGCGTGGCGGCCCCGCGACCTGGACCGCGCGTACCTGCCGTTCCTGCGCGGCATCGGCGTCGCGAACTACTTCAGCGACCCGGTGTTCCAGCGGGCCGTGGGCGGGCCCGTCACCGACGAGAACCGCCCGACCGCCCTGCTGCACTGGGTCGCCAACTTCGGAAACCCCGCGCTGACCTGGGACGATCTGGCTTTCCTGCGCGAGCACTGGGACGGCCCGATCGCGCTCAAGGGCATCCAGCACCCCGACGACGCGCGCCGCGCCGCCGACGCCGGGATGGACGGCGTGATCGTCTCCAACCACGGCGGCCGCCAGGTGGACGGCGCGGTCGCCTCCCTGGACGCGCTGCCGCCGATCGCGGACGCGGTGGGGGACCGGCTGACCGTCCTGTTCGACAGCGGCGTCCGCACCGGATCGGACGTCCTCAAGGCGCTCGCGCTCGGCGCGAAGGCCGTGCTGGTCGGCCGCCCGTTCGCGTACGGCCTCGCGCTCGGCGGCGAGGCGGGCGTCCGGCACGTCCTGCGCTGCCTGCTGGCCGACCTGGAGCTGAACCTGGCGCTCGCCGGGCTCACCGGCCCCGGTGACGCCACGCTGGACGCGCTCGCGGCCCCCTGACATTTGTCACGGGCCGCCCCCGCGAACCTCACGCCGGGTTCCTGACGGCCGTGACTGCCCCCGCGCGCCCCCGGCGGGAAGCATGGAGGGCATGAGGGGACATGTGATCGAGGTACGCGACCTGGAGGTCCGCGCCGGGGAGGACGAGACCGTCCGCGGTGTCTCGTTCGCCCTCGCCGCGGGGGAGATCGGCGCGCTGCGGGGGCCGGGCGCGCGGGCGGTGCTGGAGGCCGCGGCGGGCGTCCGGCGGCCCGCCGCCGGGACGGTCCGCGTCGCGGGCGGCGACCCGTACGCCCGGCCGGACGAGGTCCGCGCCGGGGCGGTCTGGCGGGACGGCGGCCTGTTCCCGGGCCTGACCGTCGCGGAGGTCGTCGACACCTGGCGGCGCTGGACGCTGGACCCGCTCGGCCGGGACGAGGCGCTGCGCCGGACGGGCCTGGCGGGCGCGGCGGGCGTCCCGTTCGAGCGGCTGACCGCGCTGCAGCGGCGGCTGCTGGACCTGGCGCTGGCGCTCGTCGGCCGGTCCGACGCGCTGTTCCTGGAGGAGCCGACGGCGGGCCTGGGCGCGGGCGACGCCGACCGCGTCTGGTCGGTGCTGCGGTTCGCCGCCGAGCACGGCGTGACGGTGCTGGCGACGGTCCGCGACGAGGCCGAGGCGGCGCGCGCGGACCGCTCCGGGCGGCTGCGCGACGGGCGGCTCGTCCCGGACGCGCGCGGGGCGGGGCTGCGCGCCGCCTGAGCCCGTCCGAACCCGGCCATCGGTGACATACGCTGAGGAATCCCATCATGCGAGCAGAGGCGGGCAGCCGGGTGCAGCCGAGGATTCCGCGGCCGACCGTCATCGCCGCGATCCTCGTGGCGCTGACGCAGCTCACGATGGCCGGGCTGCTCGCCCCCGCCCTGTGGAACGAGGTGTCGGGGCGCGGCGACCTCGGCCGGGCGCTGGTCGCCGTCGCGCTGCTCGCCGCCGTGTTCGTCCTGTACGGGCGGCTGCTGTGGCAGAACCTGCTGCGCCGCGCCGCGCCCGCGCACGTCGCCGGGCTCGCGCTGATCACCGTCGCGTGCTGGCTGCTGCCCGCGCTGCTCGGCGCGTCGGCGGGCTGGGGGAACGCGCTGATCGCGCCCGCCGGGCTGTTCGCGGTCGTGCTGCCGGTGCGGGCGGCGACGGCGGTCACGGCCGTCGCGGCGGTCGCCGCCCCCGTGTACGGGCTCGCGCTCGGGCAGCCGGTGCTGGCCGTCGTCTACGCGGTCGTGGCGATCCCGATCACGGCGTTCTCCGGGTACGCGACCGTCTGGCTGTTCCACGTCGTGCAGGAGCTCGCGGACGTGCGCGCCGAGCTGGCCCGGTCGGCGGTCGGGGAGGAGCGGCTGCGGTTCGCCCGCGACCTGCACGACGTCCTCGGGCACAGCCTCCAGGCCGTCGCGCTGCGCGCCGAGGTCGCCGAGCGGTTCCTGGAGCGCGACGCCGGGCGCGTCCGCAAGGAGCTGGCGGAGATCCAGACGATGGCGCGCGACGCGGTCCGCGACGTCCGGGAGGTCGTGCGCGGCTACCGGCGGACGTCGCTGCGCGGCGAACTGGACGGCGTCTCGGCGGTGCTGCGCGCGGCGGGCATCCGCTGCGAGCGGCCCGAGGTCGGCGCGGACCTGCCCGCGCACGTCCACGAACCGCTCGGCTGGGTCGCGCGCGAGTCCGCGACGAACGTGCTGCGCCACTCCAGCGCCACGTGGTGCCTGATCACGGTCTGGGCGGACGACGCGCGGGTGTGGCTGGAGATCGTCAACGACGGGGCCGCCCGCCGGACGCACGGCGAGGGCACCGGCCTGTCCGGCCTCGCCGAGCGCGTCGCGGCCGCGGGCGGCGAGTTCACCGCCGGGCCGGTGGGCGACGGAACGTTCCGGGTCGCCGCCGCCGTCCCGAAGGGAGAGGCATGATCAAGGTCCTGCTGGCCGACGACCACCTCCTGATCCGGGAGGCGCTGGTGCTCCTGCTGGAGACCGAGGACGGCATCGAGGTCGTCGCGGACGTCGGCCGGGGCGACGAGGCGGTGGACCGGGCGCTGGCCCTCAAACCGGACGTCGCCGTCCTGGACATCGACATGCCCGGCCTGGACGGGCTCGCCGCCGCCGAGCGGCTGGCGCGGGACCTGCCGACGTGCCGCCTGGTGATCGTCACCGCGCACGGCCGGCCGGGCAACCTGCGCCGCGCGATGGGCGCGGGCGTGCGCGGGTTCCTCGGCAAGGACGCGCCGGGCGCGCGGCTGGCGGAGGTGATCCGGCAGGTGGCGGGCGGCGCGCGGTACATCGACCCGCAGCTCGCGGCGGACGCGCTGGCGGCGGAGGAGTGCCCGCTGACGCCGCGCGAGCTGGATGCGCTGCGCGCGGCGGCGGACGGGGCGCCGGTCGCGCGGATCGCGCGGGCGCTGGGGCTGTCGGAGGGGACGGTCCGCAACTACCTGTCGTCGGCCGTCACGAAGCTGGGGGTGGACAACCGGCACGGCGCGGTGCGGGCCGCGCGGGAGGCCGGGTGGCTCTGAGGGTCAGACGGGGTGGTTCGCCGGGGCGTGGGACCGCTCCAATTCAAGGACGTCCAGGACCGTTCCCGCGGGGTCGAGCGCTTCGATGAGCGGCGCGCGCCGCGCCGACCACACGACGGCGACGTGCCCGTGCGCCGGGACGGGCAGCAGCCGCGGCCCCACCCGGATCTGCGCGACCTCGGCGGCGACGCGCAGCCGCACCTGGTTGACGTACTTCGCGCCCCACGGCAGCAGCCGGTCGGCGTTGCGGACCGTCCGGCCGGTCCCGTAGCGGCGAAGGTGGCGGCCCAGTTCGGCGGCCGTGCGGCGGGCCAGCGGCTCGGCGGGCGCGGCCCCGCCCCCGCCGCCGAGGGCGAGCCACTCGCCGTTGCGGCGGTGGAAGGTCCAGCCGTCGATGAAGCCCTCGCCGAGGGTTCCGGTGTCCTCCAGGGTCAGGACGGCGACGACGGCGACGTCGCCGTTGACGTCCACGGCGAGCGGCAGGAACGACCGGTCCGCGACCGGCGCCTCAACGGCGTCGGGCAGGCCGTCGCGGAGGAGGCGCAGACACTCCTCGTTCACCTCATGATCGTTCATGATCCCGGACCTCTGTCTTCACTGGGCAGGACGACGGCACCGCGAGCGCGGAACCATCGGCGCACATACTCTAAAGGTCCGGCTCGTGAGGTTTTGCGCAGACGGTCGTTCTCTTCCCGTTCAACCGGTATCAATCTCGTGGCGGTGCGGAAAGCTTCGGTGAAATCGCTGGTGAGAGGGCTCGGAAGGCCAGTGCGGCGCACAGTGCGGACAGCGGGATTTCAGCCCCGACGGCGAGGGCGACGGCGACCGTCCGGTCGGCTCCCGGAGCGGCGGTCGTGACGTCGAACCAGGCGTCCATCGCGAGCAGCGCGGCGGTCGCGGCGGCGGTCAGGCCGTGGCGCGGATCACCCCGCCGCAGCAGCAGCCCGGTGGCGACGAAACCGGCGGCCATCGCCAGGTCCAGGCCGACCCACGCGGTGGACCAGTTGGACACCTCGGCCGTCGCCGGCAGCCGTGCCGCGAGGAAGCAGACCCACGGGACGAGCGCCGCGCCCGCGCCCGTCAGGACCCACGGCAGGTGGCCCCGCGCGGTGAGCGGACGGGTCCGGAACAGGGGCCGGGCGGTGGGCGCGCTGCTGATCATGTCGTGCTCCCTTCGGTGGTCTGGTCCCCAGCCTTCCGCCGCGCGCCGTCGATGTCGGTAACGCGGCTTTCCGACCGGGGGTGGCACTAGGTACACCCCCGCCCTGGAAGTCGCTGCATGGTGGGGGTTCGTCCCGGCCTCTAGGGTTTCCGGCATGGTCTCCCCGCCCGCCCGGTCGCTGCGGGCGCACGCCCCCTGGACGCGCGCCGCGTGGCGGGACACGGCGTTCGCCCTGTCCGGCGCGCCGCTGCACGCCGCGTGCTGGGCGATCCTCGTCCTGCCGTGGACCGTGTGGGTGCCCGTCGACACGCTGTCGGTGCTCGGCGTCCTCGCCGCGACGTTCCTGGCCGTCCTCGCGCTGGCGCGTCCGCTGACCCGCGCGCACCGCGAGCGCGCGTGGGCGGTGCTCGGCGCGGACGTGCCCGAGCCGCCGCCCCGGCCCGGCGGCGTACTGCGCGGCCCGCTGCGGGCGCTGCGCACCGAGGACCTGTGGCGCGAGCTGCGCTACCACCTGCTCGTCGGCCCGCTGCTCGGCGCGGCCGCCGCGCTGCTCGCGCTCGCCTGGGCGGGCGGCGCCGGCCTGGCCGCGTACGCCCTGTACGCGTGGAAGCTCCCGAACGCCGACCCGCTCGACATCGGCGCGCACGCCGGGACGCTCGCCCGGTTCACCGTCAGCCTCGGCTCCCACACCGTCCGCACCGCCGTGCTGACCGCCGCCGGGCTGGCGCTGCTGGCCGCCGCGCCGTGGGCCGCCGCCGCCGTCCGGCGGCTGGACCTGCGGGCCATGCGCGCGCTGCTCGGCCCCGACCGCGCCCGCGAGCTGGAACGCCGCGTCGAGGACCTGGCGGGCAAGCGCGCCGACGTCGTGGACGCCGCCGACCTGGAGCGCCGCCGCATCGAGCGCGACCTCCACGACGGCGCGCAGCAGCGGCTGGTGTCGCTGGCCATGAACCTCGGGCTGGCCCGCGAGACGCTGACCGGCGTCCCCGAGCCCGCGATGCGCGTGATCGTCGAGGCGCACGAGGAGGCCAAGGCGGCGCTGACCGAGCTGCGCGGCCTGATCCGCGGCCTGCACCCGGCCGTCCTGGAGGACCGGGGCCTGGACGCGGCGCTGTCGGGCGTCGCGGCGCGCGTCCCGCTGCCGGTGCGGCTGCGGGTGGACGTGCCCGAGCGGGTCGCCGCGACCGTCGAGGCCGTCGCCTACTTCGTCGTGTCCGAGGCGCTGACCAACGTCGTGAAGCACGCGGGCGCGGCGTCGGTGGAGGTCGAGGTCGTCCGGGACGGCCCGGCGCTGCGCGTCCGCGTCGCCGACGACGGCGCGGGCGGCGCGGACCCGGCGCGCGGCACCGGGCTGACCGGCCTCGCCCGCCGCGTCCGGTCCGTGGACGGGACGTTCCGCATCGTGAGTCCCCCCGGCGGCCCGACCGCCCTGACCGTGGAGCTGCCGTGCGCGTTGTGATCGCCGAGGACTCGGTTCTGCTGCGGGCCGGGCTGATCAAGCTGCTGGAGACGTCCGGGTTCGAGGTCGTCGCGGCGGTGGGGGAGGCCGACGGGCTGCTGGCCGCCGTCGCCGAGCACCGGCCCGACCTGGCCGTCGTGGACGTGCGGATGCCGCCGGGCTACACCGACGAGGGCGTCCGCGCCGCGCTGGTGATCCGCCGCGAGTCGCCGGGCGTCGCGGTGCTGCTGCTGTCGCAGTACGTGGAGGAGAGGTACGCCGCCGACCTGCTGTCGGAGCACACGAGCGGGATCGGCTACCTGCTGAAGGACCGCGTCGCGGACGTCTCGGCGTTCCTCGACGCGCTGCGCCGCGTCGCCGCCGGGGGCACCGCGCTGGACCCGGAGGTCGTCGCGCAGCTCCTGCTGCGCCGCAACGCCGACCCGCTCGGCCGGCTCACGCCCCGCGAGCGCGACGTGCTGGCGCTGATGGCCGAGGGCCGGTCGAACGCGGGCATCGCGGGCGCGCTGACCGTCAGCGAGAGCGCGGTCGCCAAGCACATCAACAGCATCTTCACCAAGCTGGACCTGCCGCACGCGGAGGGCGACCACCGCCGCGTCCTGGCGGTGCTGCGGTTCCTGGACGGTGACGCGTGAGCGCCGGCCGGCCGCGGCGGCGCGGCGTGTGGCTGGCGCTGGCGGCGCTGACGGGCTGCGCGGTGGTGCTGCCCGCGTCGGCGGAGGCGGCGGGGCATCTGCTGCGGCAGACCGTCGAGGTGCCGGTGGCGTTCGACCGGCCGCCGCGCGAGGTCCGGCTGGACGCCGGGAACGCGCGGGTGTCGTTCGGCGCGGCGCGGGACGGGCGCGCCCGCGTCCACGAGCGGCTGACCTGGGCGCTGCGCCGTCCGGCGGTCCGGATGACGTGGTCCGGCGACGTCCTGTGGGTCAAGGTCGAGTGCGGCCACCGCGAGCGCATGACGCCGGGCCTGTCCTGCTCGGTCGCGCTGGACTTCCAGGTCCCCGCGGCGACGGCGGTGACGTCCACGTCCGCGGCGGGCGAGGTCGCGGTCCGCGGTCTGACCGGCCCGGTGGTCATGCGGACGCGCGGCGGTTCGCTGGACCTGGCCGACACGTCCGGGCCGGTGGACTTCGAGGCGGGCTCCGGGAATCTGCTGGCGCGGGGCCTGCGCGCGGCGCGCGTCAAGGCGCACGTCGGGTCGGGCGACGTCCGAATGGGGTTCGCGGGCGCGCCGGAGTCGGTGGACGCGCGGACCGGTTCGGGGGAGATCGAGGTTGCGGTGCCGCCCGGTTCGCACTACCGGTTGCGGGGCGAGACCGGATCGGGGGACCGGAACATCGACCAGGCCGTTCCGGACTCGAACGCGCCGGGGGTTCTGGACCTGTCGACCGGTTCGGGCTCGGTCGCGGTGCGGTACGCCGCGCCCGACGAGGGATTGTGACCCTCGTCATAACCCCAGGTCATCCGGCATGTACGGTTTGACGTTTTTTGTGCGGAGCGTGTTAACTCGTACGCATGACCGTCGCACGCCTCCGCCCGCCGTGCCGCTCCCGGATGCCCGGGACCGCCGCCGCGACGGCGCACGCGTGCCGAATGTGCGGGTGCTGAGGGCCCCCGTCCCGCCTCGCGCCCCGAAGCGAGCCGAACCGCACCGCGCCTCTGGACACCGCACGTGGAACTCGAACTGCACCGGCTGACGCACGCCCCGTATCCGCCGGGTCTCGCGTAGCCGCGCGCCGTCCAGCACCGCCCTCGTCCGCGCCGCCCGCCCGCGGCCCGCCTCCGCCGGGACAGATTTCCTGTGATTCAGATCGAGAAACTTCGCAAGGTCTACAAGACCCGCGGCCGAACCGTCGCCGCCGTCGACGGCGTCGACCTCGCGGTGGCCGCCGGAACGGTCCACGGCGTCCTCGGCCGCAGCGGCGCGGGCAAGAGCACCCTGCTGCGCTGCGTCAACCTGCTGGAACGCCCCGACTCCGGCCGCGTCCTGGTGGACGGCCGCGACCTGCTCGCCCTTCCGCGCGGCGAACTGCGCTGCGCCCGGCAGCGGATCGGGATGATCCACCAGCACTTCGGGCTGCTGTCCAGCCGGACCGTCGCCGGGAACGTCGCGTTCCCGCTGGAGGTCATGGGCGTCTCGCGCGCCGAGCGGGCCGCGCGCGTCGCCGAACTCCTCGACCTCGTCGGGCTGACCGACCACGCGGGCGCCTACCCCGCGCGGATCTCCGGCGGGCAGAAGCAGCGCGTCGGCATCGCCCGCGCGCTCGCCGGACGGCCGCACGTCCTGCTGTCGGACGAGGCGACGTCCGCGCTCGACCCCGAGACCACCGCGTCGATCCTGGAGCTGCTGCGCGACCTCAACCGGCGGCTCGGCCTCACGATCCTGCTGATCACGCACGAGATGGACGTCGTCCGGCGGATCTGCGACTCGGCGTCGGTGATGCGCGCGGGCCGGTTCACCGAGTCCGGGCCCGTCCGCGACCTGCTGCTGCGGCCCGGCTCGGAGCTGGCGCGCGGCCTGTTCCCGCTGCCCGACCCCGACCCGCGGCCCGGCACGACCGTCGTGGACGTGACGTTCGAGGGCGACGGGGCCGACCGCCCGTTCGTGTCCGCGCTCGCCCGCGCCCACGACATCGACGTCAACATCCTCGGCGGCTCCGTCGCGGAGGCGGGCGGCACCCGCATCGGGCGGCTCCGCGTCGAGCTGCCCGGCGACCCCGCCGCCAACGCCGGGCCGCTGGCGTACCTGCGCGACGCGGGGCTGGCCTTCGAGACCCACACGCCGGAGGTGCGGGCATGACCTGGGACGAGATGGAGCCCCTGCTGCGCCAGGGAACACTCGAAACCTTGCAGATGACGTTCTGGTCGGCGCTGTTCACCGCCGTCGGCGGGCTGCTGCTCGGCGTCGTGCTCGTCGTCACCGACCGGGACGGGCTGCTGCCGCTCGCGCCCGTCAACGCCGTCGTCGGGCTGATCGTCAACATCGGGCGGGCGGTGCCGTTCATCATCCTGCTGATGGCGCTGATCCCCGTCACGACGGCCGTGGTCGGGACGTCCATCGGCACCACGGCGGCGATCATGCCGCTGACGATCGCGGCGATCCCGTTCTACGCACGGCTCGTCGAGACGTCTTTGCGGGAGGTCGAGCCGGGCACCGTCGCCGCCGCGCTGGCGCTCGGCGCGTCCCGCGTCCAGATCATCGGCAAGGTGCTGCTCCGCGAGGCCCGCGCGGGCCTCATCGCGGGGCTGACCGTCACCGTCATCGCGCTCATCGGCTACTCCGCGATGGCGGGCGCGATCGGCGGCGGCGGCCTCGGCGACCTCGCCAAACGCTACGGCTACCAGCGGTTCGAGACCGGGATGATGCTGATCATCGTCGTCCTGCTCGTCGTGCTGGTGGCGCTCGTCCAGATGCTCGGGGACTGGGCCGCCCGGCGGCTCGGCCACCGCTGAGTTCTTTGTCCCACCCGAAGAGAAAGGCACTTCTCGTGCTCCGCAAACTGACCGCCGTCGCCCTGTCCGCCGGGCTCCTGTTCGGCCTCGCCGCGTGCGGCGGATCGTCGGACGACGACGACACCCTCACCGTGGGGGCCACCTCGGTCCCGCACGCCGAGATCCTGAACTACGTCAAGGACAACCTCGCCGCCAAGGCCGGCATCAAGCTGGAGGTGAAGGAGTTCAGCGAGTACGAGCAGCTCAACCCGGCCCTGGCCGACAAGCAGCTCGACGCGAACTACTTCCAGCACAAGCCGTACCTGGACGAGTCGAACCAGAAGACCGGCGAGAAGCTGGTGTTCGTCGCCGGAATCCACCTCGAGCCGCTCGGCGTCTACTCCAAGAAGGTCAAGAGCCTTTCCGAGCTGAAGCAGGGCGCGACGGTCTCGCTGCCGAGCGACCCGACGAACGAGGGCCGCGCGCTGAAGCTCCTCGCGGACAACGGCCTGATCACCCTGAAGGACGGCGCGGGCCAGACCGCGACCGAGAAGGACGTCGCGACGAACCCGAAGGGCATCAAGTTCCGCCCGACCGACGCCGCGTCGCTCCCGCGCCAGCTCGGCGACGTGGACGCCTCCGTCATCAACGGCAACTACGCCCTCGAGGCCAGGCTGAACCCGGCCAAGGACGCGCTCGTCGCCGAGAAGACCGAGGGCAACCCGTACGTCAACGGCCTGGTCACCCGCCCCGGGGACGAGAACGACCCGAAGATCAAGAAGCTGGTCGAACTCCTGAAGAGCCCCGAGGTCAAGAAGTTCATCGAGGACAAGTACCAGGGCTCGGTCATCCCGGCCTGACCCGCAGCACGCGCGCGGCCCCGGCGGACTGTCCCGCCGGGGCCGCGCGCGTATCGGGCCGAAACCGGACTTCGCGTGCGCACGGGTCAACCAGGACACAATGGGGCGATGGACGGGCTGGAGTGGTGGCGGACCGGTGACGCGCGCTTCCCCGTCGCCGCCAACATGGACGGCTGCTGGGTGGTGCTGCGGCTCAACGGGTTCCCCGACCACCCGCTGTGGACGGTTTTCGTGGACGGCGCCGCCCGCTGGGACGCCGACGCGCTGCCGCCCGAGTGGGGCGCCCCGCTGGAAACGTCCGCGACCGCGCCCGACCCCGCGCTGGCCGCCCAGGTGCTCGCGCCCGTCCAGGGCTTCGCGGTCTACGGCAGCGAGGTCGGCGAACCTTGCGACGACCCGGTCTGCTGCCCGGTCTGAAAAGGAAAGCAGGGCGTAAATCGCCTTGGTCCGGTCACGGGGTGTTCGTCGTTTCGGCGGGATTTGTCGGGCGGAACTGGTAGGACGGTCCGGACGAAGATCCCCAGAGCCGACGAAAGGCCGGTTCGTCCATGCCCACCAGCACCCTGATCGGCGAGTACGCCGGACTGCCCGTCGCGGAGTTCGACGTCACGCGACTCCCGGCGTCCGCCGCCGAGCTCCCCGCCTACGTCAAACCGCTCCGCGGCACCGGCGGCCCCCTCCCGCCCGCCGCCGGGCACGCCTGGCGGCTGCGCGCCGAGTACGACCAGGCGGAGTACACCGAGGTCTGGGAAGCGTTCCTCGACACCGTCGACACGACTGAGGTCACCGCCCTGATCATCGGCTACTGGGGCATCTCGGCGGACGACGTCCCGCACCCCGCGCCGATGCTCGCCGAGGCCGCCGACCGGTTCCCGAACCTGCGCGCGCTCTTCCTCGGCGAGGTCCTCCAGGAAGAGGACGAGATCTCCTGGATCGAGCACGAGGACATCACCTCCCTGATCACCGCGTTCCCGGCGCTCGAACGGCTGGACGTCCGCGGCTCCGAGGGCCTCGGCTTCGACCCGATCACGAGCACCGCGCTGCGCACGCTGCGCCTGGAGAGCGGCGGCCTGCCGCGCGGGATCGTCGAATCCGTCGCGGCCAGCGAGCTGCCCGCGCTGGAGCACCTCGACCTGTGGCTCGGCGTCGAGCACTACGGCGGCGACACCACCGTCGCGGACCTCGCCCCGTTCCTGGACGGCGCGCGCTTCCCCGCGCTGCGCCGCCTCGGCCTGGAGGACTCCCCGGCCGCGGACGAGATCGCCGCGGCCGTCGCGAGCGCCCCGGTCGTCGCGCGGCTGGAGTCGCTGAGCCTCGCCCTCGGCGCGCTGTCCGACGACGGCGCGGCGGCGCTGCTGTCCGGCCAGCCCCTCACCCACCTGCGGGAACTCGACCTGCACCACCACTTCATCAGCGAGCCGATGATGGAGCGCGTCCGCGCGGCGCTGCCCGGCGTCGCCGTCAATCTGGACGACCCGTACAGCCCGGACGTCTGGGACGACGCCGAGGACCGCTTCGTCGCGGTCTCCGAATAGGGGGTTGATCATGACCATCGGCCAACTGATGGACGAGTACGCCGGACTCCCCGTCGTGGACGTCGTGCCCGGCGAAGCGCTGCCCGCCGAGGAGGCACACGCGTTCCGCGTCCGGGCCGTCCGGCGCGGGCCGTCGTTCGCGGCGTCGCTCGCCGCGCTGCTCGACGGCGCCGACACCGCCCGCGTCACCGCGCTCGTGCTCGGCTACTGGGAGAACGGCGACTGGGACGGCGAGGACCCCGCCGACCTGCTCATCGCGGTCGCGGACCGCTTCCCGAACCTGACGTCGCTGTTCCTCAACGACGTCGTGTTCGAGGAACAGGAGATCTCCTGGATCAAGCTGGGCGACGTCACGCCGCTGATCAGCGCGTTCCCCGGCCTGGAGCGGTTCGACGTGCGCGGCTCGGACGGCCTGCGCGTCACCCCGTTCACGAGCGACCGCCTGCGCACGCTGCGGTTCGAGAGCGGCGGCCTGCCGCGCCGCGTCGTCGCGGACGTGCTGGCCTGCGAGCTGCCCGCGCTGGAGCACCTGGACCTGTGGCTCGGCGTGGACGAGTACGGCGGCGACGTCACGCCCCCCGACCTCGCGCCGCTCCTGAACGGCGAGCGGTTTCCGGCGTTGCGCCACCTCGGGCTGGAGGACTCCGAGATCGCGGACGAACTCGCGGCGGCGCTGACGGGCGCGCCCGTCGTCGCCCGGCTGGAGTCGCTGAGCCTCGCGCTCGGCGCGCTCACCGACGACGGCGCGGAAGCGCTGCTGGCCGGGCAACTGCTCACCCACCTGCGGGAACTCGACCTGCACCACCACTTCCTCACCGACGCGATGATGGACCGCGTCCGCGCCGCGCTGCCCGGGGTGGCCGTCGATCTCGACGACCAGCAGGAGCCGGACGACGACGGCGAGGAGACCTACTACTTCGTCGCGGCGGCGGAGTGACGCGCATGGACCTCTACGAGAACCTCGCCGAGTACGCGGGCCTGCCCGTCATCGACTTCTCGCCGGGCGACGGGCGGCCGCCCGCCGGGCACGCCGTCCGCGTCCGCTCCGAGTACGCGGGCGCGACCTACGCCGAGGCGTTCGAGGCGCTGCTGGACGAGACCGACACGGCGCGCCTCACCGCGCTCGTCGTCGGCTACTGGGACGCCGACCACGACGTCCGCGGCCACCCGACCGACCTGCTGGCCGAGGCCGCCGACGCGTTCCCGAACCTGCGGTCGGTGTTCCTCGGGGACGTGACGGTCGCGGAGTCGGAGATCTCCTGGATCGGGCACGTGGACATCACGCCGCTGTTCACGGAGTTCCCGGCCCTCGAACGGCTGGACGTGCGCGGCTCCGGCGGTCTGGCCTTCGACCCGCTCGCGCACGGCGCGTTGCGGACGTTGCGCTTCGAGTCCGGCGGGCTCCCGCCCGACGTCGTCCGCGCCCTCGGCGCCAGCGACCTGCCCGTCCTGGAGCACCTCGACCTGTGGCTCGGCGCCGAGGACTACGGCGGCGGCGTCACGGCCGCGGACCTCGCCCCGGTCCTGGACGGCCGGTTCCCGGCGCTGCGCCGCCTCGGCCTGGAGAACGCCGAGAACGCCGACGAACTCGCGGCGGCGCTGGCGGCCGCGCCGATCGCGGCGCGGCTGGAGTCGCTGAGCCTCGCCCTCGGCGCGCTCACCGACGCGGGGGCCGACGCCCTCGCCGCCCACGCGTTTCCCGCGTTGCGCCGACTCGACCTGCACCACCACTTCGTCGGCGAGGCGGCGGCGGAACGGCTCCGCGCGGCCCTGCCCGGCGCCGAGCTCGACCTGACCGACCGCATGGCCCCCGCCGAGATCATCGGCGGCGTGGCC
The DNA here is from genome assembly GCF_000381885.1 of Actinomadura atramentaria DSM 43919. Lineage (GTDB taxonomy): Bacteria > Actinomycetota > Actinomycetes > Streptosporangiales > Streptosporangiaceae > Spirillospora > Spirillospora atramentaria. The sequence goes on from NZ_KB907211.1 coordinate 109,378, forward strand.
GGCTACATCGCCGTCTCCGAATGACCACGGAAAGGCCCTCGTGACCATCTCGCGCTCGGCACGCTCACCGGCGACGGCGCGGAAACGCTGCTGTCCGGCCAGCCGCTCACGCACCTGCGGAAACCCGACCTGCACCACCACTTCCTGGACGACGCGATGACGGACCGCCTGCGCGCCGCGCTGCCCGGCGTCGAGATCGACCTCGACGACCAGGACACCGCGACCGAGGACGCCCCCCCGTTTCGTCGCCGTCTCCGAATGACCGAAAGGAATCATGCGCAACATGACCCACGGGATCGGTTTCGCCGGCCTCCCCGTCATCCAGTTCGTCCCCACGAGCGCCGACGAGCCCGGCCGCGCCGCCGACCCGCTCCCGGCGGCGGGCCACGCCCTCCGCGTCTCGACCGAGTTCGACGGCCCCGCGTTCGCGGACGTCTTCACCGAGTTCACCGAGGCCGTCGAGACGGCCGAGGTCGCCGCGCTGGTCCTCGGCTACTGGGGCGCGTCCTACGACAACGACGCCGCCGACCCGGTGAAGCTGCTGGTCGAGGCCGCCGACCGGTTCCCGAACCTGCGGTCGCTGTTCATCGGTGACATCGAAGGCGAGGAGCAGGAGATCTCCTGGATCGAGCACGGCGACCTGACGCCGCTGTTCGCCGCCTATCCGGAGCTGACGCGGCTGGAGGTCCGCGGCGCGTCCGGCCTGCGCCTCGACCCGGTCGCGCACAACGCGCTGCGCGAGTTGCGGATGGAGTCCGGCGGGCTGCCCGGCGCGGTCGTGCGCGGGCTCGCGGCGTCCGACCTGCCCGCGCTGGAGCACCTGGACCTGTGGCTCGGCACCGGCAACTACGGCGGCGACGCCACCGTCGCGGACCTCGCGCCGATCCTCGGCGGCGAGCGGTTTCCCGCGTTGCGGCACCTCGGCCTGGAGGACTCCGAAATCGCGGACGAGATCGCGGCGGCCGTCGCGGGCGCGGGCGTCGTGGCCCGCCTGGAGTCGCTGAGCCTGGCCCTCGGCGCGCTCACCGACGACGGCGCGGAAGCACTGCTCGCCGGCCAGCCCCTCACGCACCTCAAGAAACTCGACCTGCACCACCACTACCTCAGCGAGGAGATGATGGCCCGGGTCCGCGCCGCGCTGCCCGGCGTCGAGGTGGACCTGGACGAGCGGGAAGAGCCGTACGTCTTCGACGACGGCGAGGTCGCCCGTTTCATCGCCGTATCCGAATAGCCGAACGGACCCCCCATGACCTTCAACGACCACCTCGGCACGTACGCGGGACTTCCCGTGGCCGAGTTCTCCGACGTCCACGTGCCGGACGCCGGGAGCGAGCTGCCTCCGGCCGCCGGGCACGCCTGGCGCGTCCGCACCGACTTCGACGGAACCCCGTTCGAGGACGTGTGGGCGCGGTTCCTCGAAACCGTCGAGACATCCGCCGTCAGCGCGCTGATCATCGGCTACTGGGGCTTCCAGGACGCCGAACCGCCCGCCCTGACCGCGCTGCTCACCGAGTCCGCCGACCGGTTCCCGAACCTGCGGTCGCTGTTCGTCGGCGACATCGTCCTGGAGGAGTCCGAGGTCTCCTGGATCGAGCACGGCGACCTGACGCCGCTGTTCCCCGCGTTTCCGGAGCTGGAGCGGCTGGACGTGCGCGGTGCCGAAGGCTTGGCCTTCGAGCCGATCAAGAGCACCGCGCTGCGGACGCTGCGGCTGGAGACCGGCGGCCTGCCCGCCACCGTCGTCCGCTCCGTCGCGGCGTCCGACCTGCCCGCGCTGGAGCACCTGGACCTGTGGCTCGGCACCGAGGCGTACGGCGGCGACGCCACGGCCGCCGACCTCGCCCCGATCCTCAGCGGCGAGCGCCTGCCCGCGCTGCGGCACCTCGGCCTGGAGGACGCCGAGGACGCGGACGGCATCGCGGCGGCCGTCGCGGGCGCGCCCGTCGTCGCCCGGCTGGAGTCGCTGAGCCTCGCCCTCGGCGCGCTGTCGGACGCGGGAGCCGAGGCGCTGCTGTCCGGCCAGCCCCTCACGCATCTCAAGAAACTCGACCTCCACCATCATTTCCTCACCGACGTGGTGATGGACCGCCTCCGCACCGCGCTGCCCGGCATCGACATCAACCTGGACGACCGGTTCGATCCGGACGGCAGGCGCCGCTTCATCGCCGTCTCCGAATGACGCGCATGGAGTACACCGTCCTCGGCTCGCCCGGCGACCGCCGCGTCACCCTGTTCACCGCCGCGTGCCGCGCCGCCGGGCTCCCCGAACCGCACCTGGTCGGCTGGCCGGACGTGCTGCGCGGCGCGCCGCTCCGCATCCCGCCCGGCACGCTCGTCCGCGTCGACTCGCCCGGCGAGAGCCCCGAGGCCGACGCGCTGCTGCGCGGCCCCGGCGACCCGGCGCGCACCGGCGGCGGCGCGGCCTGGCACGCCGCGTTCACCGCCGCGCTCCGCCGCGTCGGGGCCGCCGCCGGCGCCGCCGGGGCGCGGCTCACCCGCGACCCGGACGAAATCGGCGTCATGTTCGACAAGCGCCGCTGCCACGTGCGGCTCGCCGCCGCCGGGGTGCCCGTCCCGGCCGCGCTGCCGGAGGTCACCGGGTACGACGAGCTGCGCGCGGCGATGGACGCGGCGGGGGAGCGGCGCGTGTTCGTCAAGCCCGCGCACGGCTCGTCGGGGTCCGGCGTCGTCGCGCTGCAGGTCGCGCCCGGCCGGATCAAGGCCGTCACGCCGACCGCGCTGACCCCGGACGGCCCCGTCAACTCGCTGCGGCTGCGCACCTACACCACCGAACGCGAGGTCGCCGCGCTGATCGACGCGCTCGCCCCCGACGGGCTGCACGTCGAGCACTGGCTGCCCAAGGCCGCGCTGGACGGGCGGCCGTTCGACCTGCGCGTCGTCGTCGTGCGCGGCGCGCCCACCCACGCGGTCGCGCGCACCGGCTCGGGCCCGCTGACGAACCTGCACCTCGGCGGCGCGCGCGGCGACCTGGCCGCCGTCCGCGACCTGCTCGGCCCGGCCGGGTTCCGCCGCGCGCTGGACGTCTGCGCCGACGCGGCGGCGTGCTTCCCGGGCAGCCCGGTCGCGGGCGTGGACCTGCTCGTCGGCATCGGCGGGCGGCGGCTGGCGGTCGGGGAGGTCAACGCGTTCGGCGACCTGCTGCCGAACCTGGCGGGCCTGCCCGAGGGGCCCGCCGCCGGACTCGACGTCTACACCGCCCAGATCAACGCGGACCGGGAGGCCCTGTGCCGGACATGAACGAGATCGTCGGGACGCACGACATCGTCCTGATCACGCTCGACACCCTGCGCTACGACGTCGCGGCCGAACTCTGCGCGGCGGGCGAGACCCCGAACCTCGCGGCCGTCCTGCCGGGCGGCCGCTGGGAGGAGCGGCACACGCCCGGCAGCTTCACCTACGCCGCGCACGCGGCGATGCTCGCCGGGTTCCTGCCGACCCCGGCCGCGCCCGGCCCGCACCCGCGCCTCTTCGCCGCCGCGTTCCCCGGCAGCGAGACCACCGCGCCCGGCACCTGGACGTTCGACGCGGCCGACCTGCCCGGCGGGCTCGCCGCCGCCGGATACCGGACGGTCTGCGTCGGCGGCGTCGGCTTCTTCAACAACCGCACCGCGCTCGGCTCGGCGCTGCCGTCGCTGTTCCAGGAGGCGCACTGGGAGCCGGAGTTCGGCGTCACCGACCCCGACTCGCTGCGCAACCAGGTCGACCGGATCACCGAGGTGCTGGCGGGGCTCCCGGCGGAGCGGCGGCTGTTCCTGCTGCTCAACGTCGCTGCGCTGCACCAGCCGAACTGGTTCTACCTGCCGGGCGCGACCCGCGCGTCCGGCGACACCCGCGCCAGCCACGCCGCCGCGCTGCGCCGCGCGGACGCCGAGCTGGGCCGCCTGTTCCGGCTGCTGCGGCGGCCGAGTTACGTGATCGTCTGCTCCGACCACGGCACCGCCTACGGCGAGGACGGCCATACCGGGCACCGCCTGGGCCACCCGGTCGTCTGGACCGTTCCATACGGGGAGTTCCCGCTGACATGACCAGCCCCTACCAGTCCTACGTCTACTCGTACCCCCACAAGACGGCGTACCGGCCGCTCGACCCGGCCCCGCCGCTCACCGACGTGTGGGCCGCCGAGGACCGCGACGCGCTGTTCCTCTACCTGCACATCCCGTTCTGCGAGATGCGCTGCGGATTCTGCAACCTGTTCACCCGCACCGGCGCGCCCGAGGAGCTGACCCGCGCCTACCTCGACGCGCTCGACCGCCAGGCCGACGCCGTCGCCGCGGCCCTCGGCCCCGCGACGTTCGCGACCGCCGCGTTCGGCGGCGGCACCCCGACCTACCTCACGGCCGGCGAACTCGACCGCCTCTGCCGCATCGCGGGCCGGTTCGCCGACCTGCGCGCCGTCCCGCTCGGCGTCGAGACGTCCCCGGCCACCGCGACCGCCGACCGGCTCGCCGTCCTCGCCGAACACGGCGCGACCCGCGTGTCCATCGGCGTGCAGAGCTTCCTGGACTCCGAGGCGCGCGCCGCCGTCCGCCCGCAGAAGCGCGCCGAGGTCGAGGCCGCGCTCGGCCGCGTCCGGGACGCCGCGATCGACGTCCTCAACATCGACCTCATCTACGGCATCGACGGCCAGACCCCCGCGACCTGGCGGTACTCCCTCGACGCCGCGCTCGCGTGGCAGCCCGAGGAGATCTACCTGTACCCGCTGTACGTCCGCCCGCTGACGGGCCTCGGGCGGCTCGGCCGGGACTGGGACGACCAGCGGCTGGAGCTGTACCGCCTCGGCCGCGACCACCTGCTCGAACACGGCTACGAGCAGGTCTCGATGCGCATGTTCCGGCGGCCCGGAACCGGCGGCGGCACCGAGTACTGCTGCCAGACCGACGGCATGGTCGGCCTCGGCAGCGGCGCGCGGTCCTACACCGAGGACCTGCACTACTCGTTCGAGTACGCCGTCGAGGCCCGCCACGTCCGCGCGATCATCGACGACTACGTGACCGCCCGCGACTTCTCCACCGCCCGCGTCGGCTTCCGCCTGGACGACGCCGAGCGCCGCCGCCGCCACCTGCTCCAGTCGCTGCTCCAGGCGGACGGCCTCGACCGCGCCGCCTACCGGAAGCGCTTCGGCGCCGACGCGGCCGACGACGCCGACCTCGCTCCCTTCGCCGACCGGGGCTGGCTGGACGAGGCCCCGGACGTCCTCCGGCTGACCCCGGAGGGCCTGGCCCACTCCGACGCGATCGGCCCCGCGCTGTTCACCGGCCGGGTCCGCGCCCTCATGGACGCCTACGAGGCCCGCTGATGGACCATCTCACGATCCTGTACCGCGGTCCGCTCGCGAGCTGCGACTACGACTGCCCGTACTGCCCGTTCGCCAAGCGCCGCGACACCACCGAGCAGTTGCGCGCCGACCGTGCCGCGCTGGAGCGCTTCACCGCGTGGGTCGCGGACTGCGGCCACCCGGTGTCGGTGCTGTTCACGCCGTGGGGCGAGGGGCTCGTCCGGTCCTGGTACCGGCGCGCGCTGACGGAGCTGAGCCATCTGCCGCACGTCGAGCGCGTCGCGATCCAGACGAACCTCAGCCACCGCGTGGACTGGACGGCCGACGCCGACCCGTCCCGCCTCGCGCTCTGGGCCACCTACCACCCGGGCCAGACGCCCTACGACCGCTTCCTGGGCAAATGCCGCGACCTCGCCGAACGCGGGGTGCGGTTCAGCGTCGGGATCGTCGGGCAGCCCGAGCACCTGGCCGCCGCGCGGCGGCTGCGCGCCGACCTGCCGGACGCGGTCTACCTGTGGGTCAACGCCGCCGAGGGCCGTACCTACACCGACGCCGAGGCCGCCGACTGGACGGCGCTGGACCCGCTGTTCCACCACAGCCGCCGCCCGCACCCGAGCCGGGGCCTGCCCTGCCGGACGGGCGACACGGTCGTCTCGGTGGACGGGGACGGGACGGTGCGCCGCTGCCACTTCGTCCCGGCCGTGCTCGGCAACCTCTACGACGGGTCGTTCCGGGCCGCGCTGCGCCCCCGGCCGTGCCCGCTGGAGGTCTGCGACTGCCATATCGGCTATGTCCACCTCGAACCGCTGGGCCTCTACGACGTGTTCGCCGGGGGAGTGCTGGAACGCATTCCGGTGCGCTGAGCCGGGGCCGCGGAATCCGTGCCGGAAAGGGGCGCGGACTCCGCGGCTTCTCCGTCAGCCGTCCGGCGCTGCCGGACGTTTTTCCGGATCGGCGCGAAAAGAAGGTTCCCGCCGACCGGAGGTCGCTGTCCGGATCGCTGAAATTCTCAGCCAACCGGACAATCTTCCCAATTCTTCAATAGCGCGGGGTGTTGTATAGCGTCGAACTCTGCGGTGATTCCGCGAAGCGGTTCGCCGAGGGGAGGTTCCGTGGAATCCGACCGCGCCGCAAACGAGCGAGAAAGGGAAGCCGGAGCGGGACGGTGCCGCTCCGCCGCCGGATCAGGCCGAGCCGAGGCGCCCGTCCTTGATGTCGCAGACCAGCGTCCGCCACGGCAGGCTGCCGACCGCGAGCAGGCCGCCCTCGGGCCGCTTGCTGTCGCGGATCGCCACGCCCGCCGCGTCCCGGCCGACCTCCACGCATTCGGTGGTGCCGCTGTGGGAACTCGTCCGCCACTGGCGGTTCACGTGCTGAACGTCGTTCATTGTGCTCCTCTTTCCGGAGTGTGCCGGTGCGTCGCCGCGATGCTCGCCGCAGGGCTCAGCGCCACGGCCCGCAAATGTTCGAAGACAACTCTATACCTGGCGATGTCCTCTTCCTCTTCGAGGAACACGTCGCCGGCCTGGCTTTCGATGTAGACCGCCTCCGGGCCGACGTGTTCAGGAAAGCGCATCAATGTGAAAGAACCGACAAGTCCCGGATGGGCGCCCGCGTCGAACGGAATGACCTGGAGGGTGATGGACGGCGATTCGGCCGTCGTGCGGAGATGGTCGAGCTGCGTCCGCATCACGTCCGGCCCGCCGACCGGGCGGCGCAGCGCCGCCTCGTCGATGATCGCCCAGAGCCGCAGCGGGCGGTCCCCGGCGAGGACGGCCTGGCGCTTGATCCGCGCCTCGATCCGCCGCTCGATGTCGTCGTCGGCGACCTCCGGCAGCGACCCGCGGGTGACCGCGCGGGCATAGTCCGGTGTCTGCAGGAGCCCCGGAATGTGGAGGCTCTGGTAGGTGAACAGTTCCGTGGCCTCGCTCTCGAACTCGATGTAGGAGGCGTAACGTTCGGGCAGTTCGGAGGCCAGCGTGTGCAGCCAGCTCCGCTGCCGGGCCGCCTTGAGCAGCGCCGTCAGCCCGTTCCGTTCCGGTTCGTCCACCTCGTAGGCGGCCAGCAGGCTCGCCAGGGTGCGCGGCTGCGGGCGGACGCGGGCCGTCTCGATCCGGTACAGGGTCGCGGCGTTGATCCCGGTGCGCTCGGCGACCTCGTCGCGGGTGAGGCCCGCCTCGCGGCGCAGTCGCCGGAGCTCGGCGGCCAAACGCCGCAAACGGGCGGTAGGAGCGGGTTTGCGGGCGGTCATGGCCGACCCTCCTCGGGGGAGATGCAATGAATGTTTCTGCATACCTTGCATTTTTGGCTGGGCGGGGGCACGCTTGGCTCAGCTTGGCACGGTCACGGAGAGAGATCACATGAACGCGCAAGGTTCCTCCGGCCGCCGTGGCCGGAGAACGGGGGGAACGTGGATGTGCGCACAGCGCTCCGTCAGGGGGCGGCGGGCGGGCCGGCCGGCCGGGGGGGACGGCCGGCCCGGGGCGGGACCGCGATGATCGGGACACCGCCCGCGGGCCACGCGGCCCGCACCGCCGCCGGACGGTTCACGCTGACCTTCACACCCGCGGCCCCGGCGATCCGCGTCGCCCGCGAGACCGTCGGCTCCGCGCTGCGCGCGTGGGGGCTGGACGGGCTCGCGGGCGACGCGGAACTGGTCGCGTCCGAGCTGGTCACCAACGCGCTGCGGCACGCCCGGTCGGCGACCGTCGTGCTCACGCGCGGGGTCGGGACGGTCACCCTGGAGGTGATCGACGACGACCCGCACCCGCCGCGCGAGGCGCCGCCCGATCCGTGCGCGACGCACGGGCGCGGGCTGATCATCGTCGGCGCCCTCACGGCGGGCTGGGGCTGGCGGCCCACCGACGACGGCGGCAAGTGCGTCTGGGCGACCTTCGCCCCCGCCGCCTGACCGCCCCGCCGGGCGGACTGCCGGGCGAGGCTGCCGATCGAGCCTGCCGGGCGAGGCTGCGGGTCGGGCCTGCCGGGCAAGGCTGCGGTTCGGGCCTGCCGGTCGGGGCTGTTGGCCGGGCCTGCCGGTCGGGCCGCCGGTCGGCCTGCCGACCGGGCGTGCTGGTCGGACGCGGTGGTCCGGTGACGGGGGTCGGTCCCCGGACCTGCAGGTCGGGCGACCGACCCGCCGGTCCGGTCCGGCGGCCGACCCGCTGACCGCGCGGCGCGTCCAGGGAGGGGGGCGCGCCGCGCTCGCGTGTTCAGACGACCTCGGTCGCGCCGGGCGGCTGCGGAGGCGGCTCGCCCTCCTCCGCCAGGACCGGCGCGGCGACGCGCAGCGTGAGGTAGATCCGGTAGACGACCGCCGTCAGCGGCACGGCGACGACCGCGCCCGCGATCCCCGCGAGCAGCGTGCCCGCCGTGACGGCGACGAGGATCACCGCCGGGTGCAGCCGCAGCGCGCGGCCCATGATCAGCGGCTGCAGCAGGTTGCCCTCGGCCTGCTGCACGCCGATGACGACCGCGATGACCAGCAGCGCGTCGGTGATCCCGTTGCTGACGAACGCGATGATCACCGCCGCCGCGCCCGCGACCGCCGCGCCGACGATCGGCACGAACGCCGCGATGAACGTCAGCAGCGCCAGCGGCGCGGCCAGCGGCACCCCGATGATCACCAGGCCGATGCCGATCCCGGTCGCGTCCACCGCCGCGATGACGACGGTCCCGCGCACGTAGGCGACGAGCGAGTCCCAGCCCGCGCGGGCGGCCAGGTCGGCGCGCGGCCGGACGTGCTCGGGCGTCATCCGCAGCGCCCACTCCCACATCGTGCGGCCGTCCTTCAGCACGAAGAACACGAGCACGAGCGCGAGCGCGGCGGCGGCCAAGCCCTGCGCGGCGGCGGTCGCGCTGGCCGCCGGGTCGGGCGCGGACGCCGTCAGCCGGCGCCGGATCTCGTCCCCGATGACGTCGATGCGGTGCGCGTCGACCGGCACCGGGCCCTTGATCAGGAACTCGCGGATCTTGTCGAGGCCCTGCCCGAGGCCGCGCTGCAGCGCGGGCCACTGCTGGAACGTCTCGTTCCCGATCAGCGCGAGCGGCCCGGTGACGAGCACGACGATCGCGACCACGCCGCCGAGCGCCGCCAGCCACGCCGGGGCCCGCAGCCGCCGCAGCCCCCGCGAGACCGGCATGATCAGCGCCGCCAGCAGCAGCGTCGCGACCAGCGACAGCGTGAGGGACGCCAGCCGGGTCAGCAGCAGCACCACCAGCCACGCCGCGACGGCGAGCACGAGCAGGCACGCGACGGTCAGCGCGGCCGACCGCAGCCCGCGCGGCACGTCACCGCGCGCGTCTTCATGATCACCGCCCGTCACATCGACGGACTACCCGCCCCGCCTCCTCCCGTAACCGCGCCCGCCCCCGCCGCACCGGTAGGCCGGGGGGCCGGTCAGGTCTCGACCTTCGGGCGGTACTCGTCGGCGGTCAGGCCGAACGTCCACGCGACGCCCTCGCGGGCGGTGCGGGTCGAGGGCGGGACGCGCAGGTAGTACGTGCGGTACGTGCCGTCCGGTTCGGGGGTGGAGTTCACGACCTCGACCATGACGACCGGCTCGTCGCCGTTCATCTCGATCCGCCAGAGCACGCCGGTCTCGTCGCGGTGCTTCGGCTCCGCGCCGACCTCGGCGAGGAAGCGGTCGTAGCCGTAGATCTCCAGCATGACGCGGCGCAGCTCGGCGTTCTGCTCGGCGCCGATCCGCTCCGCCGTGAGGTCGTGCAGCGAGGCGACGAAGTCGGGCGGGATCGGCATGCCGCGCCAGGCGTGCAGCGCGAACCCGTCCGGCCAGGCCAGCGCGGGCCCGTCGCCCCGGTGCAGGCGGCCGTTCTCGTCGCGGTGCAGGTCGACGGGCCGCTCCGACATGATCACGAGTTTCTCGTACGGCCACCACCAGCCCGCCGACCGCGCCGCCTCCGCGACGCCGCGCAGCCGCTCCAACCGTCCGACCAGGTCGAACATGATGAGCCAGCCCGCGTCGCACTGCCCGAACACCGCGTCCAGCGTGACGGCCCGCAGCGTGCGCTCCAGGCCCGGCGCGCGTTCGCCGATCGCGTCGCGGACGCGGGAGACGATGTCCTGCGCGGGCCCGAACAGCAGCCGCGCGGACAGCGACCACGCCTGCGCCCAGCGGTCGACGCCCAACTCGGCGTAGGCGTCCGCGCGGGCCTTCTCCCACGGGGCCGTCCGCACGGCGTCGCGGACGGACGCGCCCGCCGCGGGCAGCTCGGGGACGGTGAGCCCGGCGGCGGCCAGCTCGTCGCCGTGCCCGGCGAGCGCGGCGGCGGCGACCGCCCCGGCCAGCGGCGAGCCCACCCAGACGAACGCCTCGGGCGCGGGCAGCCCGGCGGCCGCGTACGCGGCGGCGACGCCCGCCTCGGCGCGCGCCCGGTCGGCGGGCCCGGTCGCGAACGCGGTGGACTCCCACTCCAGCAGCAGCGCGGCCCGGTCGAGCCCGGCCGGGGGAACGTACTCGGGAACGGCCATCAGTCCGCCACCACCCGCACCGCGCCGGGCACGTACTCGCGCTGCCGCACGACCCGGTACCAGCCCTTGGGCAGCGAGATCGCGGCGTGCTCCTCGTGCGCGAGCCGCCCGCCGGACGGCAGCCACAGGTGGTCGGCGGTGAGCGGGTCGGGGTCGCACCGCAGCTCGCCGGGGGCGGTGAGCGCGTGCGCGTGCCCGGTGGCCTCGCCGAGCGCCAGGACCATCCGGCCCCGGCCGTCGCGCGGCGTGGGGGGCAGGGCGCGGACGGAGGCGGGCACCGCGTCCTCCGCGACGGGAACGATGAGGATGTCTCCCTGTCGGTACATGCGGCGAACGTAACCGCCGCCACCGACAGAACCGCCCCGCGCCGGGAACGCCCAGGTCAGAAGCCCCGTGCTTAGAAACCCCGTGCTTAGAAACCCCGCGTCCGGCGGGCGGCGGGGCGCGCGCCCCGCCCGGACACGCCCATCCCGACCCGCTGGAACGCCCGGACCAGCTCCCCGCCGAGGTTGACGCCCGCCGCCAGCGCGAGCGCCACCGACAGCGCCCCGACCAGGCTCAGCGCCCCGCCCGCCGCGTCACCGGTGTTCAGCTCGACCATGCCCTTGTAGAGCAGCGTGCCCGGGAGCAGCGGCGAGATCGCCGGGACGACGTACGGCAGCGACGGCGCCTGCCTTCGCCGCGCGTACAAGCTCCCCGCGAGACCGATGACGACGGCCGAAACGCCAGCCGCGAGTACCGGTGCGAGATCGAGATGCAAGAGGGACACGTAGATCATCCAGATCAGCGCGCCCCCGACCGCCGCCGGGGCGAGCACCGCACGCGGCACCGCCAGCGTGATCGCGAACGTGATGGCGACCCCGGCCGCCGCGACTACCCGTACCGGTTCCAGCAGCGCGGGGGAGGACGGCAGATCCCCCAACTCGACCTGCACCCCCGCGTACACCGCGAGGTACACCACCGCCCCGAGCCCCGCCACGATCGCCGTGATGATGAAGAAGACTTCCAGCAGCCGCGCCCCGGCGCTGACGAGGTCACCGGTGATCCCGTCCTGGATGCTCGCCACGAGCGGACGTCCGGGCAGCAGCGCCAGAATCGCACCGGTGACGATCGTGGAAGCGCGCCCCGGACTCCCCAGCGCGACGACGATCACCGCCGCCGAGGCGCCGATCCCCGCGGCGACCGCGAGCTGGAAGAACTCCGCGATACCGCGCCGGGCCAGCGCGGCGGCGGTCCGGTCGCCGAGGACCGTCGCGACGAACGCGGTCACCGCGACGATCGGCCCGCCGCCGCCCAGCACGCCCGCCGACGCGGCGATGAGCCCGAGCCCGACGACCAGCAGCCACGGCGGGTAGGGCGCGCGGCCCCGCTTGATCGCCGCGATCTCCGCGTGCGCGCCGTCCAGGTCCAGCATCCCGATCGACGCCTGCTGGACGAGGTCGTGGAGCCGGGTGAGCCGCCAGTACGCCGGGGTGCGGCGGCGGATGGCGCGCGATCCGGTGACCGGGTGCGCGCCGCCGCCGGGGTGCGCGGAGACCAGCAGGCTCGTGAACGTGACCTGCACTTCGCAGCGCGGGATCTCGTAGGCGACGGCGAGGCTCAGCATGGCCTCGTTGACGCGCTCGGTGGACTCGCCGGACGCCAGCAGCAGTTCGCCGACGCGCAGGACGAGGTCGATGGCGCGGGGATCGACGGCGTCGCCGGGTTCGTCCTCGGGGACCTCGGGCGGTGCCGCGTCCATCAGTGCCCGCCAGCCGCGCAGCAAGCGCTCGGTCCCGCGCCCCATTCCCGACGTGTCCTCCGATCCCGGTATGCCGATCTTGAACGCAGGCTACCCGCCGTGTCCGGTCGCTACCCCGGACGGCCCTCCGGGTTTTCCACAGGCCCGGCGTCCGGGTGCGGAGCGTCGGCGGGGGCTGGTAGCAAGGACGGGTGACGACCCACGAGGACACCACCGCCGCGCCCGACGCCCTCCGCGACGAGGCCGAGGGCTGCCTGCGCGCGCTCGCCGGGGAGCGCGCGCGCCTGCGCGAGGACCAGTGGACGGCGATCCGCGCGCTGGTGGTCGAACGCCGCCGCGCGCTCGTCGTGCAGCGCACCGGCTGGGGCAAGTCGGCGGTGTACTTCGTCGCGACGCGGCTGCTGCGCTCGCGCGGCGCGGGCCCGACCGTCATCGTGTCGCCGCTGCTGGCGCTGATGCGCAACCAGATCGAGGCGGCCGAGCGCGCGGGCATCCGCGCCGCGACGGTCAACTCCGCCAACACCGACGACTGGGAGGCGGTGTTCGCCGACGTCTCCGCGGGCGCGGTGGACGTCCTGCTCGTCAGCCCCGAACGGCTCAACAACCCCGACTTCCGCGACCTGGTCCTGCCCAAGCTCGCGGCGGGTGCGGGCCTGGTCGTGGTGGACGAGGCGCACTGCATCTCCGACTGGGGCCACGACTTCCGGCCCGACTACCGGCGGCTGCGGACGCTGCTGGCCGACCTGCCGCCGGGCGTGCCCGTCCTGGCGACGACGGCCACCGCCAACGCGCGCGTCACCGCCGACGTCGCCGAGCAGCTCGACGGCGACGCGCTCGTCCTGCGCGGCCCGCTCGAACGGGACTCGCTGCACCTGTCCGTCGTGGCGCTGCCCGAGGCGGAGGAACGCGTCGCCTGGCTGGGGGAGAACCTGGACGCGCTGCCGGGCTCCGGGATCGTCTACACGCTGACCGTCGCCGCCGCGCACGAGATCGCGGGCTACCTGGCCGACCGGGGCTTCGCCGTCGCCGCCTACTCCGGGCAGACCGAGCCCGCCGAACGCCTCGCCGCCGAACGCGACCTGCGCGACAACCGGCTGAAGGCCCTGGTCGCGACGTCCGCGCTCGGCATGGGCTTCGACAAGCCCGACCTCGGGTTCATCGTCCACGTCGGCGCGCCGCAGTCCCCGGTCGCGTACTACCAGCAGATCGGGCGCGCGGGGCGCGGCGTGGACCGCGCGGAGGTCGTCCTGCTCCCCGGCCGGGAGGACCGGGAGATCTGGGCGTACTTCGCGAGCCTGGCGTTCCCCCCGGAACCCGTCGTGCGCGCGACGCTGGAGGCGCTGGACGCGGCGGGCCGCCCGCTGTCCACCGGCGCGCTCGAACCGCGCGTCGACCTCAGCCGGTCGCGGCTGGAGATGATGCTCAAGGTCCTCGACGTGGACGGCGCGGTCCGCCGCGTCAAGGGCGGCTGGGAGTCCACCGGGCGGCCCTGGGAGTACGACCGCGCGCGCTACGAGCGGGTCCGCGCCGAACGCGAGCGCGAGCAGCGCGCGATGCTGGAGTACATCGCGACGGACGGCTGCCGCGAGGAGTTCCTGCGCCGCCGCCTCGACGACGACGCCGCCACGCCGTGCGGGCGCTGCGACAACTGCACCGGGCGGCGGCGCACCGCCTCGGTCAGCGCGGCGGGCGCGGCGGCGGCCCGCGACCGGCTGCACCGGCCCGGCGTGGACGTCGCGCCGCGCCGCATGTGGCCGACCGGAGTCAAGGACGACCTCGGCGTCGCCGGCCGCCTCGCCCCCGGCGACCTCGCCGAGACCGGCCGCGCCCTCGGCCGCCTCACCGACATCGGCTGGGGCAACCGGCTGCGCGACCTGCTCGCGCCCGGCGCGCCCGACGCCGACGTCCCGGCCGGCATGGTGAACGCCGTGGTGAAGGTCCTCGCCGCGTGGGACTGGGAGCGCCGCCCCGCCGCCGTCGTCGGAATCGGCTCCCGCACCCGGCCGCGCCTGGTGGGGAGCCTCGCGCGGCGCATCGCCGAGATCGGCCGCCTGCCGTTCCTCGGGGAGTTCGTCCCGCTGGGCGAACCGGCGCCGCGCCGCCACAACAGCGCGCAGCGGCTCCGCTCGGTGTGGAACGCCCTGTCCCTGCCCGACGAGGTCGCGGCGGCCGTCCGCGACGCGGACGGCCCGATCCTCCTGGTGGACGACCAGGCCGACACCGGCTGGACCCTCACGGTCGCGTCCCGCGAACTCCGCCGCGCGGGCGCCCCGGCGGTGCTGCCGCTGGTCCTGGCCGTCCCCAACTGAAACGCCCGGCGCGGCGGGCGGACGGTCCGCCCCGCGTGCGACGCGAGCGAACGAGCCCCGGCGGCGCCGGGAAGGGTCAGGTGATGGGGTTGTTCTGAACGTCGAGGGAGGGGCGGGCGCCGAGGTGCTTCATCGCCTGGACGGCCAGGCGGCAGCCCGCGTTCAGGGCCTCCGCCGGGGGCTTGCCGTCCAGCCACGGCGGCAGGAACCCGGCGATGAACGCGTCGCCCGCGCCGGTGCCGTCCACGATCTTGTCGATCGGCTCGGCGGCGACGGTGACCGGCTCGGGGCGGCCGTTGGTGTACCACAGCGCGCCGTCCGCGCCGATCTTGATGACGACCTGCGGGTACCAGGCGGTGAGCACCTTGGCGGCCTGCTCGGGGGAGTCGCGGCCGGTCAGCACCTCGGCCTCGTCGGCGTTGAGGACGAGCAGCCGCGCGCCCTGCGTCCACTCCAGGAACGGCTCCGCGCCGATCCGCTTGAGCGGCGCGGACGACCCGGCGTCCACCGAGATCGACATCTTGGCCTTGCGGGCGGTCTCCAGCGCGTGGACGGCGGCCTTGCGCGACCCCTCGTTCAGCAGCGAGTAGCCCGAGACGTGCAGGTGGGTGCCCTGCGCGAACAGCTCGCGGGACCGGTCGACGTCCTCGACCAGCAGCGCGGCGTTGGCGCCGGGGTCCGACAGCATGGTGCGGTCGCCCTTGTGGGTGACCATGACGACGCACGTGCCGGTGGGCCGCTCGGGGTCGCGGATGAGGCGGACGTCCACGCCGTAGCCCATCAGCTCCATGTCGCGGTTGCGGCCGAGGATGTCGGACCCGCACCGGCCGATGAACGCGACCTGCACGCCGTCCACGGCGAGCCAGGACGCCACGTTGGCGCCCGAGCCGCCGCCGTGGGTCGTCACGGCGGCCGGCGTGTCGCTGCCCTTGGCGAGGGGGAACGCGGCACGCGCCACGGTGTCAGTCATCAAGTCGCCAACCACGACCACGCGCGTCATGGGAGTCATCACCTCGATCAACGGCCCGCGTGAGCGGCGTACTGGGCGTGTGCTCGACCGTAACAGCTCCGGCGCTTCGATTAGGTCTCGAACGCGCAGCGAAAACGGGGAACGCGGTCTTTTTCCCCGGTGCGGCCCGTGCGGGCCGGTGTCATACCCTCGGGTACGTGACCGAGGCGTATCCGGACCATTGGGAGGCCGACGTCCTGCTGACGGACGGCGGGACGGCGCATCTGCGCCCCATCCGGAGCGGGGACGCCGAGCTGCTGCGCGAGTTCTACGCGCGCCTCTCGCCCGAGACGATCTACTACCGGTTCTTCTCGCCCCGCCCCCGGCTGAGCGACCGTGAGATCGCTCACTTCACGACCGTCGACCACGTGAACCGCGTCGCGCTGATCGCGACGATCGGCGGGCGGATGGTCGCGGTGGTCCGCTACGAGCGGTTGAAGGACCGCCCGAACACGGCCGAGGTGGCGTTCCTCGTCGAGGACGCGCACCAGGGCCGGGGCCTCGGCGCGGTGCTGCTGGAGCACATCGCGGCGGCGGCGCGGGAGCGGCGGCTGGACCGGTTCGTCGCGAGCGTCCTGCCCGACAACCGGCGGATGACGCGGGTGTTCCGGGAGGTCGGCTACCGGGCCGAGCAGCGGTTCGAGGACGGCGTGATCGAACTCGTCCTGGACCTGGAGCCGACCGAGACGTCGGTGGAGGTCATGGCGGCCCGCGAGCACCGCGCGGAGTCCCGGTCGATCCAGCGGCTGCTGACGCCCCGGTCGGTGGCGGTGATCGGCGCGAGCCGGTCGGAGCACACGGTCGGGCACACGGTGCTGCGGAACCTGCTGGCGGGGGACTTCACCGGGCCGGTGTACCCGGTCCATCCGACGGCGACGGCGGTCGCGGGCGTCCGGGCGTACCGGTCGGTGCTGGACATCCCCGACGACGTGGACCTCGCGGTGGTCGCGGTGCGCGCCCCGTCCGTCCACGAGGTCGTGGAGCAGTGCGCCGGCAAGGGCGTCCACGGGCTGGTCGTGGTGTCGTCGGGGTTCGGCGAGACGGGCCCGGACGGCCGCGCCCGGCAGGAGGAACTCGTCCGCCTCGCCCGCGCGTACGGGATGCGCGTCGTCGGCCCCAACTGCCTCGGCATCGCCAACACCGACCCCGGCGTCGGCCTGAACGCCACGCTCGCCCCGACGATGCCGGGCCGCGGGCCGGTCGGGTTCTTCTCGCAGTCCGGCGCGCTCGGCATCGCGATCCTGCAGCGCACCGCCGAGCGCGGCCTGGGCCTGTCCACGTTCGTGTCGGCGGGCAACCGCGCGGACGTCTCCGGCAACGACCTCATGCAGTACTGGGAGGAGGACGAGGGCACCCGCGCCGTCCTGCTCTACCTGGAGTCGCTGGGCAACCCCCGCAAGTTCACCCGGCTCGCGCGGCGGCTGTCGCGGCGCAAGCCGATCGTCGCGGTGAAGAGCGGACGCAGCACGCAGGGCGTCCCGCTCGGGCACGCGGCGTCGGCGCTGAGCCTGCCCGACCACGCGGTCAGCGCGCTGTTCGCGCAGGCCGGGGTGATCCGGGTGGAGGACCTGTCGGAGCTGTTCGACGTCGCGCAGCTCCTGGCGTACCAGCCGCTGCCCGGGGGCGACCGCGTCGCGATCATCGACAACTCCGACTCGCTGGGCCTGCTCGCGCACGACGCGGCGGTCGCGGCCGGGTTGCAGGTGCGTCCGCCGGTGGACCTCGGGCCGGTCGCGGGCGCGGCCGAGTACGAGGAGGCGCTGGCGCGGGCGCTGGCCGACCCGGCGGTGGACGCGGTCGTCGCGCTGTTCACCCCGCCGACGATCGGCGGCTACGACGTGTCGGTGCCGGAGAAGATCCTGCGGCTGGCCGAGCGCTCGGGCAAGCCGATCGTGGCGACGTACCTGGGCGCCAAGGGCATGCCCGCCGAGCTGCGCGTCACCGGGCCGGACGGGGCGGCCGCCGCCGGTTCGGTGCCGTCCTACCCGGCCCCCGAGGACGCGGTGCGCGCGCTGGCCTACGCCATCCGGTACGCGCAGTGGCGGCGGCGCCCACCGGGGCGGCTCCCGGAGATCGTCGGCGCGGACCGGCGGCGCGCCCGCGCGCTCGTCGAGGAGTGGCTGGGCGACGGGGGGCCGGTCGAGGCGAGCGCGGCGCAGGCCGCCGAGCTGCTGGCGTGCTACGGCGTCGAGGTCGGCGGCCCGGACGGCGCCGACGACGCGGCGGGCGTCGCGACGCGGATCGTCTCGCTGGAGGACCCGTCGTTCGGCGCGGTCATCTCCTTCGGCCTCGCCGACGAGACCGCCGCGCTGCTGGACGACCGCGCCTACCGGCTGGCCCCGCTCACCGACGTGGAGGCCGCCGGGATCGTCCGCGCGGTCCGCACCGCGCCGCTGCTGCTCGGGCACCGGGGCGCGGAGCCGGTGGACGTCGCGGCGCTGGAGGCGCTGCTGCTGCGCGTCTCCCGGCTGGCCGACGACCTGCCGGAGGTGGCGCGGCTGGCGCTGTCGCCGGTGCTGGCGCGGACGTCGGGGACGTCGGTGCGCGGCGTGGAGCTGCGGCTGGCGCGTCCCGTCGGCCCGCGCCCCGAACTCGGCCCGCGCCGCCTGCGCTAGGACGGCGGGGGCGGCGGCCCCGGTCTGGGCGTCGGCGGGATCGGCGGGATCGGGTCGGGCTCGGGCGACGGCGGTCCGGGCGGCGGCATCGGCGGCCGGGGTGGGGGAGCGGGCTCCGGCGACGGCGGGACGGGCGACGGCGGGGGCGGCGCGGGGTCCGGTCCGGGCGGCGGGATCGGCGGCGGCGTCGGCAGCGGTTCACGATCGTCGTGCTTCATGCGGATCTGTTACCCCATCTCGGGCGGAACGACCATGCGCCGCGTACGGGCTCATGTGCGCCCCCGGCCCCGACAGGGCAGGATGGGGGCCATGAGGGAAACCCGAGCGACGTCTGAGGGGTTGCGCACGGCCATCGAGCGCAGCGGTTACTACCCGGCCCTGGTCGCGGACGCGGTCGAGTCGGCGATCGGCGACGAGCGGGTGCTCGCCTACGTCATCCACCACGAGGCGACGTTCGACCCCGCGATGGAGGTCCGGCGGCACGTGACCGTCCTGGTGCTGTCGCCGACGCGGCTGCTGGTGTGCCACACCGACGAGCACCCGCCCGGCGAGGGCATCGCGCAGCCGCACGCCTCCACCACCACCGAGGCGGTGAAGATCGAGCGGGTCCAGTCCGTCGCGGTCACCCGCGTCGTGCCCGACCCGGCGTCGTACGTGCCCGGCACGCAGCCCACCGAGGTCGTCCTGACGATCGGCTGGGGCGCCATCGCCCACGTCGACCTGGAGCCCGCGACCTGCGGCGACGAGAACTGCGAGGCCGACCACGGCTACACCGGCAGCGTCACCGCCGACGACCTGTCGCTGCGCGTCAGCGAGGCCGCGGACGGCGCGGACGCGGTCGCGCAGGTCCTGGCCTTCGCCGAGGCGCTGTCGTCGGCGACGTCGGCGGGATGAGCGGGGGCGCGCCGCCGGTCCCCCGGTACGGGCGGTCGGCGCTGGCGGACCTGCCCGAGTCGGCGCTGGCGTCGCTGGGCGTGCCCGGCGCGGCCAACGCGCTCGGGCTGGCCGAGACGCGGCGCGTCTGCCTGCTGCTGGTGGACGGGCTCGGCTGGGAGCAGTTGCGCGCCCATCCCGGGCACGCGCCGTTCCTGACGTCGCTCGGCGGGCGTCCGCTCACCGCGGGCTTCCCCGCGACGACCGTCGCCAGCCTCGGCTCGTTCGGCACCGGCCTGCCGCCCGGCGGGCACGGGCTGCTCGGCCTCCAGGTCGCCGTGGACGGCGGCACGCGGCTGCTCAACCTGCTGCGCTGGAACGCCGACGACACGGACCCGGCCGAGTTCCAGCCCGCGCCGACCGCGTACGAGCGGGCGCGGGCCGCCGGGATCACCGCGACGTACGTCGGCGCCGGGCTGTACCGGAACAGCGCGCTCAGCCGCGCGACGGCGCGCGGCGCGGACTACGTCGGCGCGGACGCGCTCGGCCAGCTCGTCGCGGCGGCCGGGCGGGCGATGCGCGCGGGCGACCGCTCGTACACGACCGTCTACCACCCCGATCTGGACTCCACCGGGCACCGGTTCGGCGTCGCGTCCGCCGACTGGCGCGACCAGCTCCGGTTCGTGGACCTGCTCGCCGAACGGCTCGCCGCCGTCCTGCCGCCCGGCGCGGCGCTGCACGTCACGGCCGACCACGGCATGACCGACCCGGTCGAGCGCATCGACCTGGACGCCGACGCGGAGCTGTCGGCGGGCGTGGCGCTGCTCGGCGGCGACGCGCGCTCCCGGTACGCGTACTGCGCGCCCGGCGCGCGCGACGACGTCCTGGCCGCGTGGCGCGAACGGCTCGGCGGCACGTGCTGGGTCCGGTCGCGGGACGAGGCCGTCGCCGAGGGCTGGTTCGGGCCGCTCGCGCCCGGGATGGCCGAGCGGATCGGGGACGTCGTCGCGGTCCCGCACGCCGACGTCGCGCTGGTCGCGTCCGAGCGGGAGCCGTGGCTGGCCGGGATGGTCGGGATGCACGGCTCGCTCGTCCCGGCCGAGCAGCTCGTTCCGCTGGTGAGCGTCACCGGCGCGGGGGCCGCGTAGGTGATCACGATTGGTCCGGGTTAGGCTACGGACCGTGACGCATCTGGACACACCCTTCACGTCCGGGCGGCGCGCCGGTCAGACTGACGTCGTGCAGCCTCTCATCGACGTCGGCACGCTGGCCCGCCGGCTCTACCGCGAACCGGCGCCCGTCCTGCTGGACGTCCGGTGGAACCTCGCCGGGCCGCCGGGCGTCGAGGCGTACCGGCGCGGGCACCTGCCGGGCGCGGTGTTCGTCGACCTCGACCGCGACGTCGCGGGGGAGCCGGGCGCGGGCGGGCGGCATCCGCTGCCCGAGCCCGCCGCGTTCCAGGACGCGATGCGCCGCGCGGGGGTCCGCGCCGACCGCACCGTCGTCGTCTACGACGAGTCCGACTCCACCGCCGCCGCGCGGCTGTGGTGGACGCTGCGCTACTTCGGCCACGACGACGTGCGGGTGCTGGACGGCGGGTTCCGCGCCTGGTCGGGCGCGGGCCGTCCGGTCACCGCCGACGAACCCGCGCCGGAATCCGGCGACTTCACGGCCCGGCCCGGCGGGATGCCGCTGCTGGACGCCGAGGGCGCGGCGGCCGTCGCCCGCGAGGGCGTCCTGCTGGACGCGCGCGCCGCCGAGCGCTACCGGGGCGAGACCGAGCCGGTCGACCCGGTCGCGGGCCGCATCCCCGGCGCGGTGAACGCCCCGACGCTCGGCAACGTGGACGGCGAGGGCCGGTTCCTGCCGTCGCTGGCGCTCCGCGAGCGGTTCGCGGCGGCGGGCGCGACGGACGCCCTGGACGTCGGCTGCTACTGCGGGTCGGGCGTCACGGCGGCGCACCAGATCCTCGCGCTGACGCTGGCGGGGGTTCCGGCGGCGCTGTACGTGGGGTCGTGGTCGGAGTGGATCACCGACCCGTCCCGGCCGACCGCCGCGGGCTAGCCGGTCACGCGCCGAAGCAGACGAAGCCCGCGGCGCCCGGTGTCCTGGCGGCGTCGGCGAGGGCGTGGGCGGGTGGGACGCCCGCCGCGAGCGCGCGGTGCAGGACCGCCATGAAACCGGGCGTCTCGGCGTCCGCGATGCGGGCGACCGGCGCGATCACCGTCGCCGCGCCGAGGCCGAGCAGGACGCCCGGCAGGCCGAGGACCGCGTCGCCGCCCGCCGACCGGCCCGTCTCGCACGCCGACAGCACCACCAGCGGCGGGATCGCCTCGACGGACTCCAGGTCGTGCGCGAGCAGCGGCCCGTCCGCCAGCCGCAGGCCGCAGAACAGCGGGTTTCCCGGCCGGAACACGCCGTGCGCGGCCAGGTGCGCGACGGCCGCGCCGTCCAGGGCGGCGCGCACGGCCGCCGTCCGCGCGGCGCGGCCCGCCAGCGCCGCCGCGTCCGGGTGGACGGCCGTCAGCGCGGCGACCTCCGCGTCCGCGTGCGCGAGGCCCGGCCCCGCGACCAGCAGCGCCCGGCCCGCCGGACCCGGCCCGCGCGCCCGGCGGCGGTGCGCCCGCAGCCACGCCGCCGCCGAGGGAGCCACCGCCAGCGGTCGCCCCGCCAGGCCCGGCAGGACACCCCACGGCAGCGCGTGCAGCGCGCCCGTGGGCGCGAGGACGACCTCGCGGTCCCCGATCACCCGGCGCAGCGGGGCCAGCAGGTCGGGCGCGGGCGGCGGGGCCGGGTCGCCGCGCGCGGCCAGGTCCACGGCCGTCCGCAGCAGCGCGCCGGCGCGGACGGCCGCCGCGAATCCGCCGAGGACGTGCCGCCGCGCCCGGCCGTCCCGGATCGTCACCGCGTGCAGCTCCGCGCCGACCCGCACCAGTTCCACCAGGACGCGCCCGGCCAGCGCGTCCGCCAGTTCGCCGAAGCCCGGCGGGGACGGGACGCGGTCGGTCGCGGGCCGCCGCAGCGCGTCCGCGCGCAGCCGCGCCTCCAGCACCAGCAGCCGCCGCTCCATGTCCGGGCACGCCGCGCCGCGCGCGGTCGCCTCGGCCTGGCGGGCGCTGAGCGTCCGGACCTGCGCGAGCGCCGCCGCCCGCGCCTCGTCGCGCGGCGGCCGGACCCGCACCGGGCGGCGCGCCAGCTCGCGGCGCGCTTCCTCCTGCGCGAGCAGGTCGCGGGGCGGGCCCGCCAGCTCGACGCCGAACGCCGCCAGGTCCGCGCCGAGGCCCGCCGCCCGGACGCGGGGCTCGTGCGCGCCGAGCGCGTCGGCGTACTCGGCGAGGATGCGCAGGCCCGCGCGGACGGCGATGCGCGCGCCCGTCCGGTCGCCGCGCGACCAGCGCGCCAGCGCCGTCAGATGCCACGCCGACGCGCGCAGCGCCGCCGGACCGTCCGGCTCCCGCGCCGGTTCCCGAACGGGCCGCCCGTACCGGACGGCGATCCGCGCCTCGATCACCCGCGCCTCGGCGGCGGCCGGACCGAACCCGGCCGCGTCCAGCCGCGCCGCGACCGCCCGCGCCGTCGCCAGCAGCAGCGGCGACCGGTCGCCCGCCGCGAACCGGGCGCGCAGCAGCAGGTGCTCGGCGGGCGCGACCCAGCCCGGCCGGTCCTGCGCCGCGAACACCGCCCGCGCCCGCCCGGCGGACCGCGCGGCCGCCTCGGGGACGCCGTCCGCCAGCTCCGCGTGGCCGAGCAGCAGCAGGCCGTCCGCGACGACGCCCGCGTACCCGCCGTCGTCGGCCGCCGCGACCGCGCGGGACAGCAGGCCGCGCGCCTCACCGGGCAGTCCGGCGGCGACCAGCGCCTCGGCGCGGCCGAGGCGGCAGCGCAGCAGGCGCTCCCCGGCCAGGTCCGGTTCGGCGGACGCGAACAGCGCGAGGGCGCGCGGCAGGTCCCCGGCGCGCAGCGCGACGGTCGCCAGCTCGGCGCGCGCGACCGCCGCGAGCGCGGGGAGGCCCGCGCCGTCCGCCGCCTCGGCGGCCTCCGCGAGCGCGGCCCGCGCGCACGCCGTCGAACCGCTGAGCGCCTGCGCCGCGCCGAGCGCCGTCAGCAGGTCGACGCGCGCGACCGGGTCGCCGCCGCGCCGGAGCCGCCGCAGCGCCGTCCGCGCGGTGCCCAGCGCCTCCGGCAGGCGGCCCGCGCCCGCCAGCGCCCGCGCGACCGCCGCCGCGAGCCGGTCGGCGTCCGTCCCGACGAGGACGGGTCTCGCCCGTTCGGCCTCGGCCAGCGCGGCCGCCGAGTCGCCGCGGGCCGCCAGGGCGTCCACCAGGTCCACCCGCCGCAGCGCGTCCGTGTACGAGATGAACGACGTGCCCGGGGCCATCGGCTAGATCCGAATCCAGCTCGTGACGACCGTCGAGCCGTCCGGGCGCTCGAAGGCCAGGCTCAGCGGGCCGGGCGCCAGGTCGGTGAACGCGAAGCGGCCCGCGTCGTCGGTCCGGCCCGGATGCGTCGCGCCGTCCGCGCGGCGGGCGGTGACGCGGGCCGGGGCGGCGGGCAGCAGTCGGCCCGCGAGGTCGCGGTCCAGGACCTCGATCTCGATCGCGACGTCCGGGGCGGCGAACGCGAGCCGCCGCGCGGTGTCGGCGGCCCGGACGCCCGGCAGCGGCGACGCCTCGGCGGGCTCGGCGAGGAGCGCGCCCGGCAGCCGCCGCGCGTACGCGGCGCGGGCCGCCGCGAGGACCGGGTCCGGGACGGGATCGAGGGCGCGCAGCGCGTCGGCCGCGTCCCGCGGAACGTCGTCGGTCACCGGCCCAGCCTCCGCCGCAGCTCCGCGACGCAGCGGGCGCGCAGCGGGCCGACGCTGCCCACCGGCCGCTCCAGCGCCGCCGCCAGCTCCGCCTGGCCCGGTGCGAGCACCGCCAGCCGCAGCACGTCCTGGCAGCGGCGCGGCAGGCCGCGCAGCGCCGCGCCGACCTCCGCGACGCGGTCCCGCGCCGCCGCCAGCTCGTCCGGCGCGGCGGCTGCGCCGCGACCCACCGCGCCCGGCACCGCGTACGGGTCCGCGCCCGCCCCCGCGCACAGCGGTGCGAGGCCCCGGCGGTGCGCCGTGCGGCGCGCCTCGCGCCGGGCCGTGACGGCGAGCCACGCGCCGACGGCGTCCGGGTCGCGCAGCGCGTCCAGCCGCTCCACCAGCCGCAGCCAGGTGATCTGGACGACGTCGGCGCAGTCGGCGTCGCCGAGGCGGCACGCGCGCGCGATCGTCCACAGCAGCCCGCCGTACCGGCCGACCAGCGCGTCCCACGCCGCCGCGTCGCCGTCGCGGGCGCGGAGCAGCAGCTCACCGTCGCCCACCCGTTCGCCCACTCGTCCTCCCGGTGTCACGGTCGCCGACCGTAGCGGGACGTGCGCGCGGCGCGCCCGCGATGTGCCCGTCATGGTTACCGACTCGCCGCCGGGCCGTGCTCAACTCCTGATGATTGGACCCGCGCGCGGTCGGGTAGCCGCCCCGCCGGACGCCCCTGGACGGCTCCGGCGACTACGTCGCCGGACTGGTGTTTTCCACCGTCATCGGCACCGCGAAATGGGGATTTCTACGAACACGGCCACTGGCCGGGGAGAACTCCGCCACGCGGATCGGAAGGCGCGGTCAAGCGTTCGGCAAACAGTGTTCGCGCAGTGGTGCGTCCCGTTCCGATGATGCAGAATGAGCAACGCGGACGCCGCCCGTGGTGCGTACGAGGCCGTAGGGGAAGACGAGCCTCGGTACAGATCCAGGAGGTCCGGTGACCGCACGTGGCGTTTTCTACGTCCACTCCGCGCCACCTGCGCTGAGCCCGCACATCGAGTGGGCGGCCGCAGGTGTCCTCGGCGTGCCCGTGTCCCTTGAGTGGGCCGACCAGCCCGCCGCGCCCGGGACGCTGCGCGCCGAACTGCACTGGGAGGGCAGGCCGGGCACCGCCGCCGGGATCACCTCCGCGCTGCGCAACTGGAAGCTCGCGCGGTTCGAATGCACGGAGGACCCCACCCCCGGCTGCGACGGGGTCCGCTACAGCTTCACGCCGTCCCTCGGCGTCTTCACCGGGGTCATCGGCGCGAACGGCGACATCATGATCCCCGAGGACCGGCTGCGCTCGGTCATGGCGACCGCCGCGCTCGGCAAGACCACCCTGGAGATCGAGCTGGACCGCCTGCTCGGCACGCCGTGGGACAACGAGCTGGAGCCGTTCCGCCGCGCCGGCGACGGCGCCCCCGTCCGCTGGCTGCACGCCGCCGTCTGACCCCGCGCGCCGTCCCCGCACCGGCACGCGACGACGCGGCGTCCCGCGGTCCTGCGTCCGCGCGGCTTCGGCTGCCCCGTCAGACCGTCGATCCAGCCTGCTCTTCGGGCAACGCGCAGTGCCCCTTCCACTCCGGGAGGGGCACTGCGAGCGCGGGTTGCAGCGAGAGGTTGCGACGATGGGCGCGTAGATAGCGCTTGCGGCCCGTTCACATAGGACGCCGATGGAGAAAGGCGTGGGTCGCAGGAGAGTGAAGACGGGTGGTGACTGCCCATTAGTCTTGCTAGTTCACGGGCACCGGCCCATCGTGATCGTGTCCCGATGAAAATATCTTGATCCGATGGCGACTGAGGCGTGGAATGTTACCATGTCTCCATGAATGACGAGCCCTCTCAAGGGGACGGCCACTCGGAGCGTGGACTTCCCGTTCCGCCGGCGCTGAATCCGAAAGATTTCGTTCGCGTTCCGGAAGATCCGTGGATCGCGTTGATCGTAGCTGCGGCGTCCGCTGTGGCGGTGGCAAGGAGGCGCGACCAGTCGGAAGAATTGTCGGAGGCCCTTGAAGCCCCCTACCGCCGCCTGGAGGAAGCGCTGCAAAAAATCAAGCTCCAGGCGGCGGAGGATGGCTTGGTCGACGCGACACTCGCCGCGATGAACGCTGCCGATGGCTATCTTGTAACGCCGCGTCTCGCGGCGGCGCATACCCGGATCAGCGTTGCGTTGCGCGAGGTGGCGGGTCTAGAACGACCAGAAGACCCATCGTGAGTTCTTCGGGACATTGGACCCATTGTCCTTCCAGAGAACGACATAGCGGTTTTCTGAAAGACCGCCCGCGACGTTTGCGGAGTAAGGGAAGCCGCCGGTCCATGCTGGCTTGAGCGCGTACACGTTGCTGCCGAGTTGCATGAACTCCCAAAGTTCGTTCTTGGCGACTCCGTCATCACAGTGCCAGGACAGGACGGCGGTGTTGTTGCGGTAGTCCCCGTGATCGACGTTCAGGCAGGAGAAGACGGTCTTGCCTGTCCCCGCGTTCTCGGGGCGATAGTTGTAGATCGCGAACCCGCATCGTTGGTAACCGTCTTGGTCGGAAAGGCAGTACGGAGTATCCGCTACGTACCAGTACTGGTTGGCTGCGCCGGTCCACTGCCACGTGATGACGTTGGTATTGGGCTTGTTTCCGCTCGCGTCCATGTACAGGCCGCTGTCTTCGTTGCCTGCTTCGACGTAGAACCCCTGGGCTGTCGCCGCATTTGTACTTTCGGTGCCGTAGGTTTTCTTCACCGTGACGCCGGGCCCCGGCGGCGGAGCGGGGATATTGACTTTATGTCCGGTGGGTGGCCCGCCATTTTGTGAGGGTGGGCCGGGTTTCTTGAGATCATCGGGGCTATTTGGGGCGAGGAAGCCTGGAGAAGGGGGGCCGGGGGTGGTCGGCTGACCCGCTCTGGCTCCGGGTTCTAGGAGGGTCAGTACCGCCAGCATGGTAGCGACAGCATATAAGGTCTGCTTGGCGGCCGTTCTGAAGCGCATGTGGGACTCGCCTTCCTGTACCGTGACTTTCGGTGTAATGCAAGTCAACATCATGGTTTCGTTGATTTCAATCTACCCAGTCGGGATGGCCGCATCCGGCCCCCAGTATTTTCGGGTTGATCTGATCCACGCGAGTCGGGGCGCGGAAGGCGCCGACAGTTGACGGGGAGTACGACGAACCCACGGAGTCTCGCTCACTCGTGCGATACGCCGGTGGGGACCTGTCTCGAGAGCTGAACTTGCGCACAACGCGCGACGCCCCTCCCGGAAGGGGGAGGGGCGTCGCGCGTTCGGGTTGTTACAGCGGGATGTTGCCGTGGGAGCCGCGGGCCGGGATGGCCTCGGCGATGGCGCGGGCCAGGGCCGTGCGGGTCGTGTCCGGGGTGATGACCTCGTCCACGACGCCCAGGGCGCGGGCGCGCTCCAGACCGCCCGCGATCTTCTCGTGCTCGGCCGCCAGCTCGGCCTCCAGCGCCGGGCGCTCCTCCGCCGGGACGGCAGCGATCTTGCGCCGGTGCAGCACCCGCACCGCCGCGACCGCGCCCATGACCGCCAGCTCCGCCGTCGGCCAGGCGAACACCCGCGTCGCGCCCAGCGACCGCGAGTTCATCGCGATGTACGCGCCGCCGTACGCCTTGCGGGTCACCAGCGTGACGCGCGGGACCGTCGCGGCCGCGAACGCGTGCAGCAGCTTGGCGCCGCGCCGGACCACGCCCTCGTGCTCCTGGCCGACGCCCGGCAGATAGCCGGGGACGTCCACCAGCACCACCAGCGGCACCCCGAACGCGTCGCACATCCGGACGAACCGGGCGGCCTTCTCGGCGGACGTCGAGTCCAGGCAGCCGCCCAGCCGCAGCGGGTTGTTGGCGATGACGCCGACCGTCCGCCCGCCGAGCCGCCCCAGCGCCGTCACGACGTTCGGCGCCCACTTGGGGTGCAGCTCGACGTAGTCGCCCTCGTCGTCGTCCACGACGCCGCGCACCAGCGGGTGGACGCTGTACGCGCGGCGCGGGTTCTCCGGCAGGATGCCCGAGAAGTCCCGCTCGGCGACGTCGTCGAGGCGCAGCCGCCCCTGGTGCCCGAGCAGCACCGCCAGCCGCCGCCCCCGCTCGATCGCCTCGTCGTCGTCGCGGGCCACGACGTGGACCACGCCGGACTTGCGCGAGTGCGGCTCGGGGCCGCCCAGCGAGGCCATGTCGATGTCCTCGCCGGTCACCGAGCGGACCACGTCCGGGCCGGTCACGAAGATCTTGCCGCTCTGCGACAGCACGACCACGTCCGTCAGCGCCGGGCCGTACGCCGCCCCGCCCGCCGCCGCGCCCAGCACCACCGAGATCTGCGGGACGATCCCCGACGCCCGCGTCATCGCCGCGAACACCTGCCCGACCGCGTGCAGCGACTCGACGCCCTCGGCGAGCCGCGCGCCGCCCGAGTGCCACAGCCCGATGATCGGCAGCCGCTCCCGGACGGCGTGGTCGTAGGCCGCGACGATCGCCGCGCAGCCCGCCGCGCCCATCGCGCCGCCCTGCACGCGCGGGTCCGACGCGAACGCCACGACCGGCAGGCCCTCGACCCGGCCGATCCCGGCGAGCGCGCCGCTGCCGTCGTCCTCGTCGCTGAGGGGACGGAAGGTGGCGTCGTCGAAGAGCACCGACAGGCGGACCCGCGGGTGGCGCGGGTCGGGGGCCTGCTCGGGCTCCGCGTCCGCCGGGCCGACGACCCGGTTGTCGAGAACGGTCACGTCAGTTGCTCCTTAGGTGCCTGCGCCGCGGCGGAGCGGAGCCCGCGTCAGACGGCGCGACGGAAGGCGACCGACACGTTGTGGCCGCCGAAACCGAACGAGTTGTTGAGAGCGGCGGCGGGGCCGTCCGGGATCGCGCGCGGCTCGCCGCGCACGACGTCCAGGTCGACCTCGTCGTCCATGTCCTCCAGGTTGGCGGTGGGCGGGACGAGCCCCTCGCGCAGCGTCAGGATCGTGATCACCGACTCCAGCGCGCCCGCGCCGCCGAGCAGGTGGCCCGTCATCGACTTGGTGCCGGTGACGGTCAGCCGGTCCGCGACGTCGCCGAGCGCGGCGCGGATCGACGCCAGCTCGGCGATGTCGCCCGCCGGGGTCGAGGTCGCGTGCGCGTTGACGTGGACGATGTCCTCGGGCGTCAGCCCGCCGTCCTCGAGCGCCCGCAGCATGGCCTTGGCCTGGCCCGCGCCGCTCGGGTCCGGCAGGACGATGTCGTAGGCGTCGTTGGAGTAGCCGCAGCCCGCCGCGATGGCGTGGATCTTCGCGCCGCGCGCGCGGGCGTGCTCCTCGGACTCCAGGATCATGACGGCCGCGCCCTCGCCGAGGACGAACCCGTCGCGGTTCTTGTCGTAGGGCCGGGACGCGCGCTCCGGCTCCTCGTTGCGCGTGGACATCGCGCGCATCGAACCGAACGACGCCATCTGCAGCGGGTGGATGCACGACTCGGTGCCGCCGCAGATCACCACGTCCGCGCGGCCCGCGCGGATCATGTCGATCGCGTACCCGACGGCCTCGCCGCTGGACGCGCACGCGCTCACCAGCGCGTGCGACCCCGCCGTCGCGCCGAACTCGATGCCGACGTGCCCGGACGCGCCGTTCGGCATCAGCATCGGGACGGTGAAGGGCGAGACGCGCGCCCAGCCCTTCTCCTTGTAGACGTCGTAGCTGTTCAGCGCCGTGTGCAGGCCGCCGATGCCGCTGGACACCACGACGCCGAGGCGGTCCCCGTCCACCCGGAAGCCCTCGTCGGCGCCCGGCTCGGCCTCGACCGGCTTGGCGCTCTTGGCGCGCCGCACCGGCGGCGCGAAACCCGCGTCCCGCCACGCCTCGCGCGCGGCTATCAGCGCGATGGCCTGGCTGCGGTCCAGTCGCCGGAGCTGCGCGCGCGGGATGCTCTCGGCCGGGTCCACGGCGAGCTGCGCGGCGAAGCGGACCGGCAGCTCGTCGACGTTGTCCCAGTCCAGCTTGCGGACCCCGGACCTGCCGGCGAGCAGCGCGGACCACGTCGACGGGACGTCCCCGCCGAGCGGTGTGGTCGCGCCGAGGCCGGTCACGACGACGGAGGTCGGGCTAGTGCTCATCTTGAGTGCTCCTCGCAAACTGGGGGGTGCGGGTCGGCGCGCCGCCGGTTCCGCCGGAATCCGGACGGAACCGGCCTGTCGACCGGCCGGGAGGCCCGGCGGCGCGCTCCCGCGTCGCTCAGCCCTGCGGCTTCTGCAGGTTCTGGACGAAGTTGATGACGTCCTGCACCGTCTTCAGGTTGCGCAGCTCGTCATCGGGGATCTCGACGCCGAACTGGTCCTGCGCGGCAACGGCGATCTCTACCATCGACAGCGAGTCGATGTCCAGGTCCTCGATGAAGTTCTTCTCCGGGGTGACCTCGGACTTGTCGATGCCGACGATCTCGTCGATGATCTCCGCAAGGCCCTTCAGGATGTCCTGTTCGGTGGCGATGGCGGCCATTGTTCTCCTTCGATGGGTGTGGGTCAGGGCCCGGACGCGGTGCGACCAGGGCCTAAGGGATCTGGATGACTTGGGCAGCGTAGGCCAATCCCGCGCCGAACCCGACCAGCAGGGCCGGAGCGCCCGACGGCACGTCGCCGCGCTCGACCATGCGCGACAGGGCGATGGGAATGGACGCGCCCGAGGTGTTGCCCGACCGCACGATGTCGTCGGCGACGACGGCGTTGTGCGCCTTCACCTTCCGCGCGATGGCCTCGATGATCCGCAGGTTCGCCTGGTGCGGGACGACCGCCGCCAGCTCGGCCGGGGCCACGCCCGCCCGCTCGCACGCCGCCAGCGCCACCGGCGCGACCGCCGTCGTCGCCCAGCGGAACACGGCCTGGCCGTCCTGCCGGATGTACTCGTGGCGGCTCCCGATGCGGATGCGGTCGGACTGGCCGCCGTCGCTGCCCCACGCCACCGGGCCGACGCCCGGCTCGGCCGCCGCGCCGACGACCGCAGCGCCCGCGCCGTCCGCGAAGATGATGCAGGTCGACCGGTCGGACCAGTCGATCCACTGCGACATCTTCTCCGCGCCGATCACCAGCGCGTTGCGGGCGGAGCCCGTCCGGACGGCCGCGTCCGCCGCCGCCAGCGCGTAGCAGAAGCCCGCGCACGCCGCGTTCAGGTCGTACGCGCCCGGCGCGGCGATCCCGAGCCGGTGCGCGACGCTCGCCGCGTGGCTCGGCATCGGCGTCTCCGCCGAGCACGTCGCGACGATCACCAGGTCGATGTCGGCCGGGGCCAGGCCGCTGGCGGCGAGCGCCTTGCCGCCGGCCTGCGCGGCCATGTCCACGATCGTCTCGTCCTCGGCGGCGACGCGCCGCTCGACGATCCCGACGCGGCTGCGGATCCACTCGTCGTTGGTGTCCACCGTCGCGGCCAGGTCGTCGTTGGTGACGACCCGCGCGGGCCGGTAGTCGCCGAACGCGAGGACTCGCGAACCGGGGACCGTGTCGTTGATGCGGATCGTCGTCATGCGGTATGCGCCTTGACGAGCTCGCGCGCGCGGCCCAGGTCGTCCGGGGTCTTCAGGGCCAGCAGCTCGACGCCCTTCAGCTCCCGCTTCGCCAGGCCCACCAGGGTGCCCGCCGGGGGCAGCTCGATGATCGCGGTGACGCCCAGCTCGCGCATCGTCGCCATGCACAGATCCCAGCGGACCGGGGCGCTGACCTGCTCGGCCAGCCGCGTCACGTACTCCCGGCCCGACGCGACCACCGCGCCGTCCCGGTTCGACAGCAGCGCCGCCGACGGGTCCTGGACCGGTGCGCCCGGCGTCAGCGCGCGCAGCGTCGCCACCGCCGGGGCCATGAACGCGGTGTGGAACGCGCCCGCCACCGACAGCGACCGCAGCCGGGCCTTCTCCGGCGGGTCCTCCGCGAACGCCTGCAGCCGCGAGACCTCGCCCGCCGCCACCACCTGGCCCGCGCCGTTCACGTTCGCGGGCGTCAGGCCGTGCCTCTCGATCGACGCCAGCACCTGCTCGGCGTCGCCGCCCAGCACCGCCGTCATGCCCGTCTCCGTCACCGCCGCCGCCTCGGCCATCGCCCGGCCGCGCTCGCGCACCAGCACCAGCGCCGCCTCCGGCGACAACACCCCCGCGACCGCCGCCGCCGCCAGCTCGCCCACGCTGTGGCCCGCCACCGCGTCCGGACGGGCCGGGGCCTCCGCGCCCGGAACCACGTCGAACAACTGCTCGTACGCCAGCAGCGCCGAACTCACCAGCAGCGGCTGCGCCACCGCCGTGTCGCGGATCTCCTCCGCGTCCGCCTCCGTGCCGTACCGCACCAGGTCCAGGCCCGTCACCGCCGACCACCACGCCAGCCGCTCGGCGACACCGGGCAGATCGAGCCACGGACGGAGGAAACCGGGGGACTGAGCGCCCTGACCGGGCGCGGCGAGGAGAATCACAGCGACAAGCCTGCCCCTCGCGGCGCACCCGTGCCGATACCGAACGGCACGAAGTTTGACGGCGGCCGTTTGTACGACTCCTACAGTTTCACTGTGGGGGGCGACCCCCCACGCCCCCCGCGGCGCGAAGCGCCGCATCCTCGCTCCGCTGCGGTGCGGCGCTTCGCGCTGCGGGCGCCCGGCCGCTCGCCTGGCGGCTCGCGGCCGTGCGCCCGCCGGTGACCCCCTTCGGTTGCTGCTCGTTCGCGGGGGCGCCCTCGCTCGCTTCGCTTCGCTTTGGGGCTTCCCCGCGACTGGGTTTGGCTTCTACGAGGGGTTTTCGTGGGTGCTTGCCTGGGTGGGTGCTTGGTGGAGCAGGGGCTTGAGGGCGGGTGGCTTGATGTTGAGGGTCTTGATGGTGTCGGGGTGGTGTTGTTCCAGTTCGTACTTGCCTCGGGTCGAGTCGGTGAACTCTGGGCCGGTGCGGTTGTTGAAGTTCCACGATGTGATCGTGGCCAGGTAGATGTCTTGGATCGTGTCTGCCGTCTGGATCGTGTGTAGGTGTTTGACGATCTTTGCTTCGCCGCCGATCTCTTCTCGGATCTCGCGGCGTAGGGCGTCCTCGGGGGTTGGGTCATCTGGTTCCACGCCGCCGCCGATGAGGACCCAGTAGGGCGGGGTGTTGGGGCGGGTTCGTTTCATCAGGAGCAGGTCGCTGCTGGGGGTTAGTAGGACGGCGCGTACCGCGTGCCTCATTGCTTGTGTCCTTCTGGGTTGGGCGGGGTTCCCGGTCTTGTCCTCCCCTCCTTGGGACAAGAGCGGGAACCCCGGTTCTTGGTGGCGGGTTTCTACATCTCGGCCCAGACGAGGCAGAAGCGTTCCTGGGCCGAGGCCAGGGAGTAGCCGAGGTCTCGGGCGAGGGTCGCCACCAGGAGG
The DNA here is from genome assembly GCF_000381885.1 of Actinomadura atramentaria DSM 43919. Taxonomy (GTDB): domain Bacteria; phylum Actinomycetota; class Actinomycetes; order Streptosporangiales; family Streptosporangiaceae; genus Spirillospora; species Spirillospora atramentaria. The sequence continues at coordinate 142,860 of NZ_KB907211.1, forward strand.
AGGCCGTGGCCGGAGACGGTTTCGCCGGTGGGGTGCCTCGCGGGGATTCTCGGGGTGGTCTTGGAGTGGCCGTCGTCCACGACGACCAGGCGCATCGTCCGGGTCGTCCCGTCCATCAGGAGGCGGACGTCCACGCCGCCGTCGCTGTAGCCGCTGGCCGAATGGCGCAGCGCGTTCGTGACCAGCTCGGACACGACCACCGCGAAGTCGTCGGGGTCCACCCAGGGCGCGGAGGCGCGGACCCTGGCGACCGCCCACCGCCGGGCGCGGCGGACGAGGCGGGGGTGGGAGAACCGGTTCTCCCCGAACGCCGTCCAGCGCGGACTCACCGCGCCCCCAGCAGTTCGCGCGCGGCCAGGCCGGGCTGCTCGACGGGGACTCGGCCGCCGCACCACAGATAGCGGTAGGCCCCGGACTCGTAGGCGACGAGGACGACGGGCCGGTCCGCCGGGCGCAGTCCCGGGCGCAGGACGGTCAGCGTGACGGACTCCGTGCCGCCCGCCGTCGTCAGGCGGCCGCCCACGCCGAGCAGCCACAGCTCGCGCTGGAGGTGGACCAGTGCCACGAGCCGCCGCGTGAGCAGGTCGCCCGCGCCGGCCGACGCGGGTTTCGCGGCGGGCGCGGGGGCGGGACCGCGCGTCGGGGCCGGGCGGCCCGCAGCGGTGCCCGCGATCGGGGCCGGTCCGCCCGGGGCGGTATCCGTGATCGGGGTCGGTTTGCCCGGGGCGGCGCCCGTGATCGGGGTCGGTCGCATCGTTCGTCTCCTTGCACGGGGGTCGCTCGGGGCCTGGACGCTCGGGACGTGCCGTTCGGGGCCGGTGGTTCGGGGGCCGGTGGTTCGAGGGCTGGTCGTTCGGGTGCCGCCGCGTCACATCCGGACGCGCAGGACGCGGCCGATCGCGCGCGCGGCCTCGCGGACGTCGCCCCGGCCCGCGACGTCCTCGTCCCAGCTCCAGACGAAGACGACGGTCCCGTCCGCGTCGGTCCGGCACCGGATGTTCTCGGTCAGGTTGCCGACGGACGGCGCGCCGACACCCGTGACGCACAGGAACGGGCCGTGCGCGTCGTCGGACCGCAGGAGCCGCGTCTTGAACCCCGGCCGCTCGTCCAGCGCGGCGCGGAGGGCGGTCAACGCGGCGGTGCGGGCGTCCGCGCGGGCGTCGGGACGGGTGCCGGGACGCGCGGCGAACCGGGCGGCGGGGCGGTCGGTCGGTTCGGGCGCGGGAGCGGTGGTCATGGCGGGTTCCCCTGGGGTTGCGGGTGCGACGCGGCGGGGGAGCGACTGGATTCGGTGCATTGTCGGACAATCTCCCCATGATGATGATCCGCGTTGCTCGGACAATCCTCAGTATGGAAACGATCGCATGAGTCGACAACGACTTTGGGCAAGGACAGCCCGGTCGGGCGGATTTTCGGGCATGCAAAAAGGGTCACAGCATGGTGCTGTGACCCTTCGGGGCGGTCAGTTCGTCCTAGTTCAGATCATGTTGTCCGTGCTTGGCCTCGCTCAGAAACTCGCTCCAGGCTGCGTGGCCGAAAACGAGGATCGGGCCGACGCCCTGCTGCTTGGTGTCACCGATGCCGATGCTGTCGGGGGCGTGGCCGACTTCGACGCAGTCGTGGTTGTTCCCGCTGCGAGACGACTTGCGCCAGTCGCGGAACTGGTCGCGGATGTTGATCATCGTCTGGCTCTCCTTTCGGGCGCCCGGTCTTAGCGCAGGTCGTAATGCCCTTGCTTGGCGTGGCTCAGGAACTCGCTCCAGGCTGTGTGGCCGAGGACGAGGATTGGGCCGATGCCCTGCTGCTTGGTGTCGCCGACGCCGATGCGGCCGGGGGCGTGGCCGACTTCTACGCAGTCGAGCTTGTTGCCGCTGCGCGATGACTTGCGCCAGTCGTGGAACTCGTCGCGCGTGTAGATCACCGTCTAATTCTCCTTCTTCGACTTGCGGCCTTAGTGCAGGTCATAGCCCCCTTGCTTGGTCTGGCTCAGGAAGACGCTCCAGGCTGCGTGGCCGAAAACGAGGATCGGGCCGACGCCCTGCTGCTTGGTGTCGCTGACGCCGATGCTGTCGGGGGCGTGGCCGACCTCGACGCAGTCCTTGTCGTGGCCGCTGCGCGATGACTTGCGCCAACCGTGGAACTGGTCGCGGGTGTAGATCATTGCTTTCTCCTACTCAGGCTCGCAGCCGTTCGGCCGCCTTGATGAGGTAAGCGTGGCTGTCTTCGACGGACAGCGACGCTGCGCGCAGGCCGTCGAAGATGGTGTTGTAAGCGGAGGTCTCCGAGTCATCGACAAGCACGACGTCGGTCGTCGCCGCCTCGATCGCGACGACGGTCGGGTCTCCGTTGACGTAGGTGAAGATCGTGAACGGGCAGATCGGGATGGCGAAGTTCGCGATCTGCGCGTCCACCGGCAGTACGCGCACCTTGATCCTGTCGTCCGCTTCCGCTGACTCGGCGATGTGCAGGAGCTGGTTGCGGAGAACGTCCGGCGGGACGGCCAGCCGCCGGATGGCGATCTCGTCGATGATGCCTTCGTAGTGGGCGCCGCCTCCAGGCCGCCGGAGAAGGCGCTGCCGGTTGCTGCGGCCGCGAAGGATGCCGTCGAGCGTCACGCCCGGGGCCATCGGGCGTTCGTCGCTGACCTCGACCCGCGCGCGGGTGTACTCGGGCGTCTGGAGCAGGCCCGGAATGAGGGCCTGCGGGTAGTCGCGGATGGTCTCGGCGCCCGCCTCCAGGTTGGCGATGAGCGCCTGCCGTTCGCCGATCTGCTTGGAGATCCCCTCCCACCAGCCGCGCGACGCCGCCTCGTTGGCGATCTGGATGACCTCGGTCCAGCGCAGGCCGGCCACGCCGAGGGCGTCGAGCAGCGACAGGACGTCGTCCTGGTCCGGGGAGATGTGCCCGTTCTCCAGCTTGGAGATCGTCTGCCGGTTGACGCCGGACCGGCGCGACAGCTCCTGGTGGGTGACCTTGTTCGACTGCCGCAGCTCGCGAAGCTCTTTGGCGAGCCGTAGCCGCCGGACATACGGGCTAATCACGACGAACCCCCTGTCATCCCGTGATACAGGACAATCGCGAACTATTGACAATCAGCGTATCGGAGCGCGGCGCTACGGAACGTCGAAATCCTGTAACCCAAACAGGGGACAAAGCGGCCGGGTCGTGTCGGGTGGTGTCGCGTATGGCGTCGATGTCCATCTTCGTGGGTCGCGCCCGACCGGTCGAGCCCCCGGCCGTCCTGGCACGCGCCAAAACCGGGACGAAGCGGGAATGCGGACGCGATGGGCGTAGTTGATCAGCGCTGATCGGCTGTTCGCTCCCCGGAGGAAGGCGTCCCGTGAAGACGATGCGTGCTGTTCGGCTGTCCGAGCCTGGGCCTGTGGAGAACCTGCGGGTGGTGTCGTTGCCGGTTCCGGGGGAGCGGGACGGGTGGGTGCGCATCCGGGTCGAGGCGTTCGGGGTCAACCGGTCGGAGTTGAAGCTTCGGCTCGGGATGAGCGAGGGGGTCAGTTTTCCTCGGGTGCCGGGGATCGAGGCGGCCGGGGTCGTTGACGCCGCGCCGGAGGGGAGCGGGCTCGTCGTCGGGGAGAAGGTCGTCGCGATGATGGGGGACATGGGGCGTACCTACGACGGCGGGTACGCCGAGTACACGTCGGTGCCGTTGTCGCAGGTCATTCCTGTGGAGACCGATCTGCCCTGGGAAGTGCTCGGTGCTCTGCCGGAGATGGTGCAGACCGCCTACGGGTCGTTGACCGTCGGGCTTGATCTCCAGCCCGGGCAGACGTTGTTGATTCGGGGTGGGACTTCTTCGGTGGGGCTCGCCGCTGCCGCGTTGGCTCGGTGGCGGGGGGCGACGGTGCTCGCCACTACGCGGCGAAAGGATCGGTTGGCCGCGCTCGCGGAACACGGCGTCGATCATCCGGTGCTGGACGACGGTGATGTCGCGCGTGCCGTGCGGGAGCTGTACCCGGACGGCGTGGACGCCGCGCTTGATCTCGTCGGCACGCCGACGCTGCCCGACACCTTGCGCGCGGTGCGCGTCCACGGGACGGCCTGCTTCGGCGGCAGCCTCTCCAACCAGTGGACGGTGCGCGACTTCTCCCCGAACGAGTACCTGCCGCGCGGCGTCCGCCTGGCGGGCTACTTCGGCGACGCCGCCGACCTGCCGCGCGCGGCCTTCCAGGAGATCCTCGACGCGGTCGCGGCGGGCGACCTCGCCTTCCCCGTCGACCGCGTCTACCACGGGCTCGACCAGGTGCGGCAGGCCCACGACGACATGGAGCGGAACCGGGCCACCGGCAAACTCGTCGTCCGCCTGGACGCCTAGCCCGGCTACCGCTCCGCGAACCGCCCCAGCACCAGCGCCATCCGCAGCGTGAACGCGTTGCGGCCGTCCGCCGGGGCCAGCCCCGTCAGCTCCGCGACGCGCCGCAGCCGGTACCGGACGGTGTTCGGGTGGACGAACAGCAGCCGCGCCGTCGCCTCCAGCGACGAGCCCTGCTCCAGATACGTCGTGAGGGTGTCCAGCAGCGGCGCGCCCGCCGCGAGCATCGGCCGGTACACCGCCTCGACCAGGTACTCGCGGGCCGCGTCGTCCCCGTCCAGGGCGCGCTCGGGCAGCAGGTCGTGCGCGTGGACGGGCCGGGGCGCGTCCGGCCAGCCCGCCGCCGCGCGCAGCCCCGCCATCGCCGCGCGTGCCGACACCGTGGACTCGTACAGGTCCGCGACGGACGGCCCGACGACGACCGGCCCGGGGCCGCACTTGGCGGCGATGACGCGGGCCGCGCTCATCGCGTCCTCCGCGCCGCCGACGATCACCACGACGCGGCGGCCCTGCACGCCCGCCAGCACGTCCACGCGGGCGCGGCGCGCGGCGAGCTGCATCTGGTCGATGGTGACCTCGGGCTCCTCGTCCTCGGGGGTCTGCCCCGCGACGACCGTCACCGGCTTGGACGTCCAGCCGAGCGCCGCCGCCCACGAGTGCATCCCGTGGTCGACCTCGCCGCGCAGGACGGCGTTCACCACCAGCGCCTCCAGCCGGGCGTCCCACGCGGCGCGCGTCTCGGCGGCCTGCGCGTACACCTGCGCCGCGCCGAACGCGACGTCCCGCGTGTACCGCAGGATCGCCTCGCGGAGCTGCGCCGTGCCGCCGGGCGCGGCGAGGTCGTCCAGCCGTGTCTCGACCACGTCGATGATCACGCGGACCATGTCGACGGTGTGCCGCAGCTTGATCGACCGCATCAGCTCGCGCGGCGCGGTGCCGAACACCTCGCCCGCGATGGCGGGCCGGGACTGCTCGCCGTTCTTGAAGTACTCCACGAACGCCGCGATCCCGGCCTGCGCGACGAGCCCGATCCAGGACCGCTGGTCGGCGGGCATGCGCCGGAACCAGGGAAGCTGCTCCTCCATCGAGGCGAGGGCGGCGGTGCCGAACGTGCCCATCGCCTTCTCCAGGCGTTCGGTCGTCCGCGCGCGGATCAGGTCTTCGCTGGCGTTGTCCACCCGTCCAGAGTGCCACCGATCCGGTGGTGCGGGGACCTGAAGGTCCTGGTCGCGGCCGGTCGGCCGCGTGCGGCGCGGCGTTCCCAGCGCCGCCGCCAGAGCCGCCGCAGCAGGCGCAGGACGCGCGACCTCACGACGCCGTCCCGAGCGCGATGCGGGTGAGGGAGCGCAGCGCCGTCGTGCCGGGCCGCAGGTAGGCGCCGTGCGCGCCCGCGCCCGCGTCGAACGGGCGCGCGCCGAACGCGGGCGACACCGGGTCGCGGCCGAAGCCGAGCCCGGCGACGCGGACGTGCGGGACGTACCGCGTCCAGTCGCCGCGCGACCGCGCCGCCCAGACGCGCGCCGTCGCGCTGACGTCCGCCGCGTCCGCGCGCGTCGTCCCCGGGCTCCCGTACAGCGCGATGTCGGTGACGGACCCGCCGAGGCGCGGCCCGGCGATCCCGCACACGACGCTGCCGTAGCTGTGGCACAGCAGCGCGACGGTCGCCCGCGCGTTGACGCGCCGCAGCCCGCCGACCAGGTCCGCCAGCGCCCGCGCCCCGTCGCGGGCGCGGCCCGCGGTGAGCACCGCCGGGCTCCGCGTGGACGGCGCGTCGTATCCCAGCCACGCCACCACGGCGAGCCGGACGCCGGGGGCGGTCCGCCGCGCCTCGGCGGCCAGCGCCCGCGCGCCGCCGCCGACCCAGACGGCCCCGTCGAAGTGCGCGAGAGACCCGTCCGCGCCGGGGACGAGCACGGCGATCCGGTCGGCGCGGGCCAGGTCGCCCAGCACCTCGACGGCCCGGCCGCCGCGCGCGTCGAACGCCAGGAACGTCCGGCCGCCCGCCAGGAACCGGCTGAACGCCGGGTCGCCGGTCGCGGCGATCTCCGCGCGGACGGCCGCGTACCGGGCGGGGAGCCCGGCGGCGGACACCGCCGTGTCGAGGGGGGCGGGGGGCGCGCCGGGGACGGCGAGGCCCGCGGCGGTGAGGGCGAGCGGCGCGGCGAGCAGGCGCATCGGGGGCGGTCCTTCCTGGTCGACGGGGGTCTGCACCAGGAAGGTAGGTTTTTGTGGTTGTCGCTTTGATCAACCCGTGGTGGGGTCTTTCGCGGTACTACCGGGGTATCACCCCGGTCAGTCGCCGGGCCGGACGAGCCCCACCTCGTACGCGTACACGATCGCCTGCGGCCGGTCGCGCAGCCCGAGCTTCATGAGGACGCGGCCGAAGTGCGTCTTCACCGTCTGCTCCGCGACGATCAGGCTCTCGGCGATCTCCCCGTTCGACAGGCCCCGCGCGACCAGCGCCAGGACCTCGGTCTCCCGCTCGGTCAGCTCGTCCAGCTTCCCGCGGGACGGCGCGCGCGGTGCGCCCAGCCGGGAGAACTCCGCGATCAGCTTGCGCGTGACCGACGGCGACAGCAGCGCGTCGCCCGCCGCGACGACCCGCACCGCGTCGGCCAGCTCGCCCGCCGACGCGTCCTTCAGCAGGAAGCCGCTCGCGCCCGCGCGCAGCGCCTCGTAGACGTAGTCGTCCAGGTCGAACGTGGTGAGCATCAGGACCTTCGGGGCGTCGGCGGCGGCCAGCAGCCGCCGCGTCGCCTCCAGGCCGTCCATCACCGGCATCCGGACGTCCATCAGCACCACGTCCGGCCGCAGCTCCGCGACCCGCGCCAGGCCCGCCGCGCCGTCCGGCGCCTCCCCGACGACCTCGATGTCCGGCTGCGCGTTCAGCAGCACCCCGAACCCCGAGCGCACCATGCCCTGGTCGTCGACGATGACCACGCGCACCGTCATGCCGAGCCCCGGACGGGCAGGTCGGCCTCCACCGCGAAACCTCCTTCGGGCGTCGCCCCGGCGGCCAGGCCGCCGCCGAGCATCGCGGCCCGCTCCCGCATCCCGACGATGCCGTGCCCCGAACCGGGCGGCGATCCCGTGGGCCGCCGCCCCGGCGGGCCGTTGACGACGCGCAGCGCCAGTATCCCGCGCTCCCGGACCGCGCTCAGCGCCACCCGCGACCCGGGCGCGTGCCGCATGGCGTTGCTCAGCGCCTCCTGGACGATCCGGTACGCGGTGAGCTGCACGCCCGGCGGCAGGTCGGCCAGGCCGTCCGACACCTCGGCCTCGACCGTCAGGCCGGTGCCGCGCGCGCCCGCGACCAGCTCGTCCAGCCGGTCCAGGCCCGGCTGCGGGGCGGTGTCCGCGCCGTCCTCCGAGCGCAGGACGCCGAGGATGCGGCGCATCTCGGTGAGCGCGTCCAGCGCCGTCGCGCGGATCTCGGCGAGGTCGCCGCGCGTCTCGTCCGGCAGCTCCGCGACGCGGTAGGGGGCCGCCTCCGCCTGGATCGCGATCATCGACATGTGGTGCGCGACGACGTCGTGCAGTTCGCGGGCGATCCGCTGCCGCTCCTTCAGGACGGCCTCCGCGTCCCGGTGCCGCTTGGCCTCGGCGGCGAGCCGCTGCCGGGACGTGCGCCGCGACCGGACGAGGTAGCCCGCCAGCAGCGGCAGCAGCACCAGGACCGTGCCGCCCGGCCCGACGTCCGGCCCGCCCTTGATCCACACCCCGGCGGCGGTGATCAGCGCGACGCCCGCCGTCGTCCGCCGCTCGCAGCGGACCGCCACGGCGAACAGCGCGGCGATCATCGTCAGCGACCCGGCCGGGACGAACGGGACCGACAGCCAGCCCCGGACGTCCACCACGGCCATCGACACGAAACTGAACCGCCACGCGCCCAGCGGATGCCGGTCCAGCAGCAGCAGCGGCAGGCACACCGCCAGCGCGATCAGCAGCAGCGTCGCCGCGGACGGCGGCGACACCTCCCACGCCCCCGGCTGCGGCGGCGCGTGCGGCGGCCGGACGGGCCGGTGCAGCTCGCCGAACAGGTTCGAGTACGCCGCCGACACCATGAGCAGCGTGACCAGCGCCAGCAGCGCGTTCACCAACAGCCCAAACGGCAGCCGCCCGATCCCGACCGCCCGCGTCCAGCGCAGCCCGCGCGGCCACGGGCGGTCCAGCGGCGCGGGGTCGGCGCGGCCCGTCAGCGCGGCCGACGCGATGCCGCCGAGGATCACCGACCGCAGCCGCGGCCCGGCGTCCGGCTCGTCGTCGCTCATGCCGACCAGGCTAGGGACCGCAGGTCACGACCCGAATGCCACCGTGGTCCGACACCGGCGTCATACCGGGGTAGGGGTCGGCCGCCCCGGAAATGTCACCGGCGCCGCGTACGGTCGGCGGGGTGAACCGCACGGACCGGTTGTACGCCCTCGTCGAAGAACTGCGCGCCCGCGCCCCGCGCCGCGTCGCCGCCCGCGAACTCGCCGAACTGTACGAGGTGAGCGTGCGCACCATCGAACGCGACATCGGCGCGCTCCAGCAGGCGGGCGTCCCCATCTGGGCGGACGTCGGGCGCGGCGGCGGGTACACGCTCGACCCGAGCCGCACGCTGCCGCCGCTGAACTTCACGCCCGCCGAGGCCGTCGCCGTCGCGATCACCCTCGCGCGGGCCGGGGGCTCGCCGTACTCGCGGTCCGCGCGGACGGCGCTGCAGAAGATCGTCACGGCGATGTCTGCGGGGGACGGCGCCGCGGCGCGGGACCTCGCCGGGCGCATCCACTTCCTCGCCCGGCCGGACGCGGCGCGGCCCGCGTCCGTCCCGGCGGTCCTCGAAGAGGCGATGACCGCGCGGCGCGTCGTCCGGCTCGCGTACGCCGACGTCGCCGGGACGGTCACCGACCGCGACGTCGAGCCCGTCGCGTTCACGGCGGGCTCCCGCGCCTGGTACCTCATCGGCTGGTGCCGCCTGCGCGGGGCCGCGCGCGTGTTCCGCATCGACCGCGTCCGCCGCGCGGTCCTGCTGGAGGAGACGGCCCCGAACCGCACGTTCGAGGAGCTCAAGGTGGACCACCCGGACCTGGTGGCTCAAGAGTTGGTCTTGTAACGGCGACTTCTGGAAACACCGACAGGGGGTTGTCGCGACGCCAGTGCAAGCTCGTCCCACGGAATCCGGCAGCCCGCCGGTCGAGTGGAGGGATGAAGGATGAGCGCTCCGGCCTACAACTCGGTGGCCTGGTTCGAGATCGGCACCGACCGCCCCGCGGAGACGCGGCGGTTCTTCGGCGAGCTGTTCGACTGGACGTTCGCCGTCGGCGAGGACGGCGAACTGGCGTACCAGGAGATCACCGCGCCCGGCGCGACCGCGCCGAGCGGCGGGATCTTCCCGTCCGGCGGCAAGTTCCCCGACTACGCGGTGTTCTACGTGCTCGTGCGGGACGTCGCGGAGACCGTCGCCCGCGCCGAGGAGCTGGGCGGGAAGGTGATCGTGCCGCGCACGGAGACGGAGCGGGGCCTGGTGTTCGCGCACCTCGCCGACGCCGCCGGCCACCACTTCGGCGTCTTCACCCCGCCCGCCGCCTGAGCCCGGGACCGGCCGCTCCGGCGCGGGTCCGCACACGGCCGCGCGCGTCCGCCTGCGCGCCCGCCCGGAACACGGAACCGGCCCCCGCCCGAACGGGCGGGGGCCGGTCCGCTGCGGAGACCGCGACCTACACCTTCGCGGTCTCCCCGGCGCGGGGGCCTGCCGGGAGGTGCCTCCCGGCGGGACACCGCCGACGTCGGCGCGCCGCCCGGCTGGCGGCGTCCCCGGCGCGCGGCCCCGGCCGGACTCCTACCGGGTCAGGCGTCGCCCCCGGTGTTGCTCTCGGCGCTGCCGACGCCGCCCGCGAAGACCGCGCTGACCGGCGCGTCGAGCCGGTACTTGGCGATCGCCGCCGTCAGGTCCTCGTGCTTGACGTCGCCCTGGTGGGCGAGCCTGCTGAGGACGGCGAGCACGATCGACGCCGCGTCCACGTGGAAGTGCCGCCGCGCCGCCGCGCGAGTGTCGGAGATCCCGAACCCGTCCGTGCCGAGCGAGCTGTAGTCGCCGGGCACCCACGGCGCGATCTGGTCGGGGACGGCCCGCATGAAGTCCGACACCGCCACGACCGGCCCCGGCACGTCGCCCAGCGCCCGCGTCAGGTACGGGACGCGCTGCTCGGCGTCGGGGTTGAGCAGGTTCCACTCCTCGCAGGCGCGCGCCTCGCGGGCCAGCTCGTTCCACGACGTCGCCGACCACAGGTCAGCGCGGACGCCCCAGTCCTCGGCGAGCATCCGCTGCGCCTCGGCCGCCCACCGCCCGGCGACGCCGGACGCGAGGATCTGCGCGCGCGGCGCGGTGCCGTCGCCGCCGATCGCGGGGGCTTCGGCGAACCGGTACAGGCCCTTGAGCAGCCCGTCCACGTCGAGGTTCTCCGGCGCGGCCGGCTGCTGGTACGGCTCGTTGTAGACCGTCAGGTAGTAGAAGACGTTCTCGCCGTCGGGGTGTTCCTCGGACGAGCCGTACATGCGGCGCAGGGCGTCCTGCGTGATGTACGCCAGCTCGTACGCCCACATCGGGTCGTAGTGGACGCACGCCGGGTTCGTGGCGGCCAGCAGCGGCGAGTGCCCGTCCGCGTGCTGGAGCCCTTCGCCGGTCAGCGTCGTGCGGCCCGCGGTCGCGCCGAGCAGGAACCCGCGGCCCATCTGGTCGCCGAGCGCCCACATCTGGTCGCCGGTCCGCTGGAACCCGAACATCGAGTAGAAGATGTAGACCGGGATCATGTGGACGCCGTGCGTGGCGTACGCGGTGCCCGCCGCGATGGTCGAGGCCATCGACCCCGCCTCGCTGATGCCCTCGTGGAGCATCTGGCCCTGCTCGGACTCCTTGTAGGAGAGCAGGAGCTTGCGGTCCACGGCCTCGTACGTCTGCCCGTGCGGCGAGTAGATCTTGGACGTGGGGAACAGCGAGTCCATGCCGAACGTCCGGTACTCGTCCGGAGCGATCGGGACGAACCGGGCGCCGATCTCCTTGTCCTTGATCAGGTCCTTGAGCAGCCGGACGAACGCCATCGTGGTGGCGACGTTCTGCTTGCCCGACCCCTTCTTCAGCTCCCCGTACGCGGCGTCGCCCGGCAGCGCCGGCGGCTTGGCCCGCACGACGCGCTTCGGCAGGAAACCGCCGAGCGCCGCGCGCCGCTCGCGCATGTACTGGATCTCGTCGGAGTCCTCGCCGGGGTGGTAGTACGGCGGCAGCTCGCCCTCCAGCGCCGAGTCCGGGATGTCCAGGTACAGGCGGTCCCGGAACTCCTTCAGCTCGGCCTTGGTGAGCTTCTTCATCTGGTGCGTGGCGTTGCGCGCCTCGAAGTCGGTGCCGAGCGTCCAGCCCTTGATCGTGTGGGCGAGGATGACGGTCGGCTGGCCGACGTGCTCGCGGGCCGCCTTGAACGCCGCGTACACCTTGCGGTAGTCGTGGCCGCCGCGCGACAGCTTGCGCAGCTCGTCGTCCGACAGGTGCTGGACGATCTTGCGCAGCCGCGGGTCGTCGCCGAAGAACTTCTCCCGGATGTAGGCCCCGGACTCGACGGTGAACGTCTGGAACTGGCCGTCCGGCGTGGTGTTCATCTTGTTGACGAGCGCGCCGTCGGCGTCCTGCGCGAGCAGCGGGTCCCAGTCGCGGCCCCAGACGACCTTGATGACGTTCCAGCCCGCGCCGCGGAAGAACGACTCCAGCTCCTGGATGATCTTGCCGTTGCCGCGCACCGGCCCGTCGAGCTGCTGGAGGTTGCAGTTGACCACGAAGGTCAGGTTGTCCAGCTCCTCGCGGGCGGCCAGGCCGATCGCGCCCAGCGACTCGGGCTCGCCCATCTCGCCGTCGCCGAGGAACGCCCACACGTGCGAACGGGACGTGTCCTTGATCTTCCGGTTGTAGAGGTACCGGTTGAACCGGGCCTGGTACACCGAGTCGATCGCGGTGAGCCCCATCGAGACGGTCGGGAACTCCCAGAAGTCCGGCATCAGCCGCGGGTGCGGGTACGACGACAGGCCGCCGCCCGGATGCGACATCTCCTGCCGGAAACCGTCCAGTTTCTCCTCCGGCAGCCGTCCTTCCAGGAACGCGCGCGCGTAGATGCCCGGCGCGGCGTGGCCCTGGATGAACACCTGGTCGCCGGACTCGCCGTGGTCCTTGCCGCGGAAGAAGTGGTTGAAGCCCACCTCGTACAGCGACGCGGCCGACGCGTACGTGGCGATGTGCCCGCCGACGCCCAGGTTCGGGCGGTTGGCCCGCGAGACCATGATCGCCGCGTTCCACCGGATGTAGGCCCGGATGCGGCGCTCGATGTGCTCGTCGCCGGGGAACCAGGGCTCCCCTTCCGGCGGGATGGTGTTGATGAAGTCGGTGCTGCGCAGGCCGGGCACGCCGACCTGCTGCTCGCGCGCCCGCTCCAGGAGGCGGAGCATGACGTAGCGAGCCCTGCTGCGCCCCTCGGTCTTGATGACCGTGTCCAGCGATTCCAGCCATTCCCGGGTCTCGTCCGGGTTGATGTCCGGCAACTGGGTGGGCAGGCCGTCGCTGATGATCGAAAAGCGTTGACGTCCGGAAGCCACGGGGTCCCCTCTTGCTTACCGTTTCTGCTGGTGGGCCTCCTGCCCCCCGATGGGGGGCCTGATGCCCTGGAACGACTGTTGGTCGCAGTGGTTCGTGATCCATCGTCGCCGTTCGTGGCGGCTAACGCATCTCTACCAACCGGTAACCATTCTCCCCGGTCGGAGGGGGTGCGGCCCCGTCCGGGGTGCCTCCGGGCCGCGCGGTGGACGGGCGGTTCGTGCCGGTTCGCCCGCGGGGTGCGTCGTGCGGGGCCGATCGGGTAGACCGGACATCGTGGAGAGCACTGTCATCGAGGCGACCACGGGCGGGCACGAGACCGTCCACGACATCACCGCCGAGTGCGCCCGGTTCGCCGCGAGCGCGTCCGGCGGCGGGGACGGGCTGCTGCACGTCTTCGTCCCGCACGCCACGGCGGGCGTCGCCCTCATCGAACTCGGCGCGGGCAGCGACGACGACCTGCTGGCCGCCCTCGGCGACCTGCTGCCCGCCGACGACCGGTGGCGGCACGCCCACGGCTCCCGTGGCCACGGTCGGTCACACGTGCTGCCCGCCCTCGTCGCGCCCTACGCGACGATCCCCGTGCTCGGCGGCCGCCCCGCCCTCGGGACCTGGCAGTCGGTCGCCCTCGTGGACCTCAACGTCGACAACCCCGACCGCCGCGTCAGGTTGTCGTTCCTCGCGGGATGAACATGGGTTGTTACGCTCGGTGGGCGGGCGGTCACCGCGTTTCCGGTGATCGGCCAATGTCGCCGCCAAAAGCCGGGAAGACACTTGCGCGACGGCCCCACCCTTGTGTGGACTGTCCCGCAAACGCCGCGTCGGCGACCGCCCGCGAGCAGCGGCGGGAACGGCGCGGACTGACGACAAGGGGAGGACTTTCGTGAGCGCGACCGCGGGTCAGGCGCAGACGGAGCGCAGCCTGGCCGAACGACTCGGCCTCAAACCGGGTCAGGTGGTGCAGGAGATCGGTTTCGACGACGACGTCGACGAGGCGCTTCGCCGCTCCGTCGAGGCCGTCACCGGTGAACTGGTCGACGAGGACTACGACGACGTCGTCGACGTCGTGCTGCTGTGGTGGCGCGAGGACGACGGCGACCTGTTCGAGGGCCTCACCGACGCGATGGTCGGGTTGGACGGCGGTGGCCAGATCTGGCTGCTGACCCCCAAGGCGGGCCGCGACGGCCACGTCGAGCCGAGCGAGATCGGCGAGGCCGCGCAGACCGCCGGGCTCTCGCAGACGAGCAGCATCAGCGCTGCCGGGGAATGGTCGGGCACCCGCCTGGTCGCGCCCAAGGTCCGCAAGTAGGGGTCGGCGCCGTCCGGGCGAGCGCCCCGGAGCCCCCGCGCGGGCGCGCCCCGGCGCGGCCGGTCGGCGGCCCGGGCCGCCGCGCCCACGGCCGGCGCGCCCCCGCCCACGACGGGCGCGTCCATCCCGGGCCCGCCGCCTTCGGGGCCGCGGGCTCTGCCACCGCGCGCCCACCGCCCCGCGCCCCGTCGACCACGGGGATGCGAGGGGTCGGGGCGGTGGGAGACTGGCGGCGCGTCCCGCGACCGCGGGGCGCGGACCGAACCCGCCCGCGCGCGGGAACGACCGCTGGAGGGGCCTTGACCGTCAACGTCGGCGACACCGCACCGGACTTCGAGCTGAACGACCAGCACGGAACCCCGGTGAGGCTGTCCGGTTTCCGGGGCGACAAGACCGTCGTCCTCGTCTTCTACCCGCTCGCGTTCAGCGGCGTCTGCACCGGCGAGCTGTGCGCGATCCGCGACGAACTCCCGACCCTCGGCGGCGACGACGTCCAGGTCCTCGCCGTCTCCGTCGACTCGATGTTCGCGCTGCGCGCCTGGTCCGACCAGGAGAAGTACCAGTTCCCGCTGCTCTCGGACTTCTGGCCGCACGGTGAGACCGCCCGCCGCTACGGCGTCTTCAACGAGGACAAGGGGATCGCGACCCGCGGCACCTTCATCATCGACACCGAGGGCGTCGTCCGCTGGAAGGTCGAGAACGCCATCCCCGACGCCCGCAGCCTGGACGACTACCGCAAGGCCCTCCAGAGCCTCTGAAGAGAACCCCTCCCGCATCGCGCCAGGCCGCCCGCCTTCCGTCCCGTCGCGGCGCCCCGCCTTGCGACTGGACGGGAGCGGCGCGGACGGCCTGTTCGACGTCCTGGCGCGGACCGTCGAGGCGACGCTGGCGGCGGCGCCGGCCGACGCGGGCGCGGACGCCGCGATGGCCGCGCCGGGGGCCCGCGCGATGATGGGCTCGGCGGTCGCGGCGATCGAGTGGTGGCTGCACGCCGATCCGGGCACGCCGCGCGCCGTCCTCGTCGGCTACCCGGCGGACCTGGCGTGGAACGGCGGGCGGGCGCTGCCCGGCGACTGGCTCGGTTTCGGCGGGGCCTAGGGCCGTTCGGCCAGCAGGTCGGTGACCGTCCGCTGGGCGGTGCGGGCGACCTCGTCGGCGGGCGTGCCGGTGAGCGCGGCGATCTCGGCGGTGCCCAGGGCCGTCCAGACGCCCGCCATCTGGGGGACGGACGGCATCGGCGGGGCCGCCGCGCACAGCCGCTGGAAGCGGCGGATCTCGGGATCGTCGGAGACCGTCGCGGTGAGGGCGACCGGGCTGGAGATCTCCGCCGACAGCGCGGCCATCACGCGGTTCTGGGACAGGTACTCGGCGAACAGGTCGTGCGCGATCTCCCGGTTCGGACCGTTCTTGATCATGACCAGGGCGTGGACGGACGTGAAGCCCGTCGCGGGACCGCCGTCGGCGAACGGCGGGACCGGGTCGACGGCGACGGCCAGGCCGGCGCGGCGCGCGTGGCGCAGGCCGTCCGAGCTGCACAGCAGGAACGGCGCCTGACCCGACGTGAACAGCTCGAACGCCTCGTCGTCGCCCATCGACGGGGTCAGCAGGCCCTCGCCCGCCGTGCCGAGGGAGCGGAGCCGGTCGAACGCGGCGACCGACTCCGGGGCGTCCAGGCGGACGCGGGACGGGTCCCAGTGCCCGGCGGCGTCGCGGCCGAACAGCGCGCCGCCCGCGCTGGTGAACAGCGGCCAGACGTGGAACGGGTTGCCCTTCGGGCCGACGCGCGCCGCGAACGGGACGCGCGCCCGGCCCGCCGCGCACAGCTCGCGGCCCGCCGCGACCATGTCCTCGAACGTCGCCGGGGCGTCGGGGGCGAGCGCGACGTTGCGGATCAGCGCGACCGTGTCGACGGTCGAGGGCACGCCGTACAGGTCGCCCTCGTAGGTGAGCGCGTCCAGCGCCCAGGCGGGGAACGCCTGCCGCTGGTCGGCGGCGAGCGCGGTCGGCTCGATGACGCCCTGCCGGACGAGGTTGCCGATGAGGTCGTGCGGGCAGATCAGCGCGTCCACGACGTCGTCGCTGCCGCGGTTCTCGGTGACGAAGCGCTCCGAGGCGAGGTTGGGGTGCCAGTCGCCGGTGCGGAACGTGACCTCGACGCCGTACGCGGCCTTGAAGTCCTCGTTGAACCGGGACAGCGCGGCGGCGCGGCCGGGGCTGGTCTGGACGCGCAGCCGGGGCTGGAGTTCGACGAGGCGGCCGTACTCGTCGCGGAGCCAGCGGGCCCCGGCGGCGTCGGTGAAGCCGACCTTGGCGCGTTTCGTCGGATTGTCCTGCACTCGGCCCTCCACGGGGACTTCGGAGAATTCCGCCTCTGCCGCCGGTGGGACGACAGCATAGTGGACCTTGTTCCCGTCGGTCGTCCCGTCCGGCCCGAGGATGGTCATATAAGCCTGGTACACAGGTGTTTCCGAGGCATTGCGCAGATAAACCCCCCAGCCGCGCCGGGGATGCCGCCCCCACCACGCCGACACGAGCGTGGCCTGCGCTTTCCGCGCCTCGTCGTCCCGCTTCCGCCGGGCCTCCTCGTTGACCCGGTCCCGCTCCGACTCGATCAGATAAGTACGCCGGGCGGCCACCGCCGCAACAGCGGCGAACAAGAGCGCAACAAGCGTGGCGAACGCAGAAATCCAGTCAGGAACATCCCCGAGCCCAATGGCCGCACTCGCCAAGGAGAACCGCTCCCCACAATTAGAAGAAGGGCAGAAGTGACACAGGAAAAGCGCCACGGCCCGGAGAGTGCGGCCCTCACCAGCGACTACACCCCGACCGCGCCACGGCCAGAAATGATCCCACCCCGAAAGAAAACACGTCAATACGACCCAACCGAAACCAGCCCGGAAGACAGACCCCAAACCAATGAATTTGGCACGTTCCATGATCGGGACCGGAACCCGGAAACCAAGGCCCCACCTGCCGAAACCCCTCGCGGGGGAGCCCCGAAGCGAAGCGAAGCAAGCGAGGGCGCCCCCGCGAACGGCGAGCCACCGAGGGGGGTCGAAACCGCGCGCGCACGGCCGCGAGCCGCCAGGCGAGTGGCCGGGCGCGCGCAGCGCGGAGGATGCACCGGAGCGGAGCGCTAGCGGAGTGAGGATGCATGCTTCGCGCCGCGGGGGGTGTGGGGGGTCGTCCCCCCACAAACAAACCGAGAGGGAGCCCGGCGCCCGTCGGGCCTCCCTCCCGGTCCCGGCGTGCCGCGCGGCCCGGTGTCCCGGGGCCTCCCCGCGCGGCGCGCGGCCTGTCCGGCGGCCCGTCGAGGCGGGCCGGCCGGATCAGGCGGCTTGGCGGTGGTCCGCGTCGAGCAGGTGGTAGAGCAGGAGGAGCTGGGTGATCGCGAGGGGGTCGCTGGTGCCTTCGCCGAAGCGGCCGAGGGCGTCGGGGTCGAGGCGGCCGTTTCCGGCGCGGGGCCCGAGCCGGTCCCAGATGGCCTTCTTCACGATCTCCGACTCGTGGGGCTGGACGTAGCCGTGGACGTGGAGCGCGTCGACCGGCCGGCCGTCGTCGTCGCGGTGGAGGCTGAGGTGCATGGCGTTCTCGGCGCCGGCGGGGCGGGACTCGTCGAGGACGGTGCCGAGGTCGGGGTGGTCGATGGTGGGCCGCAGCAGCAGTTCGGCGGACAGCGGGGTGCCGGGCGGGTCGACGCGTCCGGCGACGGGCGCGAACCGCACGACGATGTCGGCCCAGCGGCGCTGCGGGCGGATGTAGGCGGCGCTTTCGGGTTCGCGGCGGGCGAGTTCGGCTTTGACCTGCTCGGGGTTGTAGCCGCGTTTGCCGCAGTCGCGCTGTTCTTTCCAGGTGTGGCGGAGGGGTTCGGGCGGGTCGAGGTAGACCGTGATGTCGAAGCAGGCGCGGGCGAGGCGCGTGTGGAGGGGCAGGAGGCCCTCGACGATGACGAATTCCTTGGGCGTCACGAGTTCCGGCCGGACGAGTTCGCCGGTGGAGTGGTCGTAGACGGGTTTGAGGATGGGTTCGCCCATCGACAGGAGCTGGAGGTGCTGCTCCATGATGTCGATGTGGTTGCAGTCGGGGTGGAGCGCGGTGAACGGCTTGCCGACGCGTTCCTTGCGGTCGTAGCGGTGGTAGTCGTCCACGCAGACCGCGGTCATGCGGTCCGCACCGAGGCATTCCACGAGCCCCTTGGTCAGGGTGGTCTTGCCCGCCGCGCTGTCGCCGGCGATGGCGAGCATGACGGGGCGGCGGCCCGAGTCGCGCGCCCTGAGCATGTGCACGATCCGATGGGGCACCTGGCCTCCTCGGTGGTGGGGGTCAACGTGTCCTCGGCCACGGTAGGCGGGGGTCGGCTCACGGTCGTCCCCCGAACGGGTGAGGGCGGGGGTGAAGTGCCGGGAGCCTCGGCGGCACAGGGGCTACTGGTCAGTAGCTTGCGGTTGTTATCGTGCCGGGATGAGCAGCCCCGTACGCGTCGTCCTGGTGGACGATCACGAGATGATCCTCGCCGGTCTCCAGGCGATGCTGGCGGGTTTCGCGGGCCGGGTGCGGGTGGTGGGCCAGGCCGCGAACTCGGCGGAGGCCACCCGGCTCGTCGCCACGCTGCAGCCCGACGTCGTCCTGCTCGACGTCCGCCTCGGCCCGGAGAGCGGCTTGGACCTGTGCCGCGCGCTGACCGGCCGGTCCCCGAGCACCCGCGTGGTGTTCCTGTCGGTCTACGACGACGAGCAGTACGTCTTCGAGGCGCTGCGCGCCGGGGCGGGCGGCTACCTGCTCAAGCGCGTGGACGGCCCGGAGCTGGTGCGCCGCCTGGAGGAGGTCGCGCAGGGCGAGACCGTCGTCGACCCGACGCTGGCGGGCCGGATGGCCGTCACCGCCGCCCGGCTGACCCGCGGCGAGTTCTGGCCGGGCGCCAACCGGGGCCTCACCCAGCGCGAGAGCGAGGTGCTGTCGCTGCTGGTCGGGGGGCTGTCGAACAAGGCCATCGCGGCGCGGCTCGTCCTCAGCGAGGAGACGGTCAAGAGCCACCTGCGCGCGCTGTACCGCAAGCTGGAGGTCGCGGACCGGTCCGCCGCCATCGCGGTCGCACTCCGCGAGGGACTGTTCCGTTGAGCGAGCTGGAGGCGCGCGCCGTGCGCTGGACTGAGGAGCGGCGGGAGCTTGCGACCAGAGCGACGAGGGAAGCGCGCGGCTCAAGGCGCGCCGTAGGCGAGCGGGAAACACAGTGAGCGAGCTGGAAGCGCGCGGCTCAAGGCGCGGCGTAAGTGAGCGGGAGACACAGTGACCGGTGCGCTCGACCTGCTGGCCGGGCGCGGCCGGGATCTGCTGGTCCGGATCGTCACGGTCGCCTGCTCGGACCGGGAGCTGCCCGACATCGCGCACGAGCTGGCGGGTCTGGTCGTGCGGTCGGCGGAGGCGGTCGCGTTCTGCGACGTGTACGTCCTGGACCAGGAGGGCCGCCGGCTGGAGTGGGGCGGCCCGCCGGTGCCGCTCGGCGCGGGCGACGCGGGCTGGGCCGCCGCGCACGGCCGCGCCCGCGCGCACGCGGACGGCCGGGGCGTCGCGATCCCCGTCACCAGTTCGGGCGCGACGATCGCGGTGCTGGACATCCGGTCGGCGGGCCCGTGCCGTCCGGCGGACGTGACGCTGGTCACGGCGCTCGGGGAGCTGTTCGCCCCGGTGCTGTGCTCGGCGCGGCGGCTGCGCACCGCGCAGGAGCGCGAGTTCGCCGCCGAGCGGTTCGCGGAGCGGGCCGTCGAGGCGCAGGAGGCCGAGCGGACGCGGCTGAGCCGCGACATCCACGACGGCATCGCGCAGCGCCTGGCGAGCCTCGGCTTCCACCTGTCGGCGGCCGAGCGCGCGCTGCCCGACCACCATCCCGAGGCAGCCGAGCAGCTACGACTGGCCCGCGCGCAGTGCGACCTGGCGGGCGCGGAGACCCGCGCGGCGATCGGCGGCCTGCGCCCGCCCGTCCTGGACGACCTCGGCCTGTCGGCGGCGCTCGCGGGCCTCGCGCGCGAGACGGGCGCGTCGCTGGACGTCACGGTCACCGTCGCGGGCGAACTGGACGACGCGCTGCCCGACCACGTCCAGACCGCGCTGTACCGCATCGCGCAGGAGGCCGTCGCGAACGCGCTCCGGCACGCCGCCGGGACGGCCGTGGACATCCTGCTGGAGAACGACCGCGACCGCGTCCGGCTGCGGATCGCCGACGACGGCCGCGGCTTCACCGTCCCCGACGCGGCGACGGCGCTGGACTGCTACGGCCTGCGCGGCATGGCCGAGCGCGCCGAGCTGCTGGGCGGCCGGGTGACGGTGTCGAGCCGGCCGGGCGTCGGCACGACGGTGGAGGCCGTCGTGCCGGTCCCGGCGCTCACCCGGCCGACAGGACCCGGAACGACACCCCGGCCTTGACGAGCCGGTCCAGCAGCGCGTCGCCCATCGCGGCGGCGGTGGTGACCTGCCCGGCGGTGTCGGGCAGGTCGTCCTGCGCGAGGCACAGCGCGGCCTCGGCGAGCATCTTGGCGGTCTCGTCGTAGGCGGGGTCGCCGCCGGAGACCTCGGTGACGACGCGCCGCCCGCCGCCCTCGCCGACGAACGTCACCCGGAACCAGTTCCCGGCGCGGTCGGCGGGGGACGGGCCGTCGCCCGCCGTGCGCAGCCGCTTCAGCAGCGCCCGCGCGGGCGGGAGCTGCGCGAGCGCGATCGCGGTGAGCGACCCGGCGGCGAGCGCGGCGGCCGTCGCGGTGCGGCGCAGCGCAATGAAGTGCCCGTAGGAGAAGTCCGGCCCGTACCGGTCGAGCGCGGCGGCGGACCGCGCGACGACGGCCGGGTCGATCGTCGGCATCGGCAGCGCCCGCCCGCGCACCTTCGCGCGCGGCACCGGCCGCCGGGAGATCCGCACCCGCCGCCCGGCGGGGCGCGGCTCGACGGCGGCGCGCGCCCGCTCGGCGCGCAGCATCCGGGGGATCTCCGCGAAGATCCCGAGCGCCGAGTGCAGCGTGCCGCCGCCGACGTCGCCCTTGACGCGCACGAACCCCTCGACGCGCAGCGGGACGCCCTCGGGCAGGTGCTTCACCGTGTAGTACACGCCGAGGTCGTGCGGGACGGAGTCGAACCCGCAGGCGTGGACGATCCGCGCGCCGCTGCGCACGGCCTGCTCGTGGTGGCGCACGTACATCTCGTCCACGAACGTCGGCTCGCCGGTGATGTCGACGTAGTCGGTCCCGGCGCGGGCGCACGCCGCGACGAGCGGTTCGCCGAGCTCCGCGTACGGCCCGACCGTCGTGACGACGACGCGCGCGGACACGGCGACGGCCTCGATCGACGCGGCGTCGGCCGTGTCGGCGTGCAGCAGCGGCAGGTCGGCCAGCGCGGGATCGGTCGCGGCCAGCCGCGCGCGGACCTTCTCCAGCCTGCCCCGGTCGCGTCCGGCGAGCGCCCAGCGGACGCCCGGCCCGGCGTGCGCGGCCAGGTACTCGGCGGCGACGCCGCCGGTGAACCCGGTGGCGCCGAACAGGACGATGTCGTACGGACGGTCGGCGGGCATCGCGACTCCTCGGGGGACGGGACGTACCACCGCGATTGTGTCAGGCGGCGCTCCAGCCGGGCGCGTCGAGGAGGTGTTCGACGAACAGCCGCGTCGTGGCGGTCGGGTCGGGCGCGGCGACGGCGTGCCAGGGCCGGTCGAGCGGCGTGCCCGGCGCGTCGAGGACGACGAGCCGCCCGTCGGCCAGGTGCGCGGTCACCGCGTCCCGCGACACCAGCGCGACGCCGAGCCCGGCCGCCGCGCCGGCGATGACCGCGCCGTTGGAGCCGAGGACGAGCCGGTTCGGGTCGGCGTCGTTCTCGGCCAGGTACGCCTCGGCGGTCGCGCCCGTCCCGGAGCCGGGCTCGCGCATCACCCACGGCGTCCCGTCCAGCGTGAACGTCGCGGCGAGGGCGGGGGAGCCGACGACGACCAGCTCGTTGGGGTGCCGGGCGAGGACGGTCGCGCCCAGTTCGGCGGGCGGGCGGCCCGCGAGGACGAGGTCGGCGTCGTGCGCGGCGAGCCGCCCCCACACCTCGCGGCGCGGCCCGACCGCGAGCGTCAGCCCGACCTCGGGCCAGCGGGCGCGGAACCCGGCGAGCAGGTCGGGCACCAGCTCGTCGGCGGCGGTCGTGACGGCCGCGAGGCGCAGCGGCCCGCGGCCGGGGTCGGCCGCGCCGCGCGCCGCCGCCCTGCCCTGCTCCAGCAGGCCGAGGACCTGCCGCGCGTACCCGGCGTAGACGGTGCCGGACGGCGTCAGCGCCAGCCCCCGCCCGACCCGCCGGACCAGCGGCACGCCCAGCTCCCGCGCCAGCGACGCGACCGCCGCCGACACCGCCGACTCCGTCACGTACAGCCGCCGCGCCGCCGCCCGGACCGAGCCCGTCTCGGCGACGGCGACGAACGTCCGCAACCGCGCCTCGGTCACGGGACCACCTCCTGGTTCAACCGGACACTTGATCCACCGCCCGGAACACTTGATGGACAGCACAAGTATCGGGCGGCGAAGCTCGTCCCGTCCACGAGACACCGTGGCCGGAGCGCGGCGCACTTCCGATCGACCCCTGGGCCTGCCGTCCTTTCTCGGGGGAGCGCCGCGCTCCGGTCCGACACCGCCGGACGGCGGAGAAGGAGAGCGAAGATGAGCGGCGGCCGATGGTCGGCGGGCGTGATCCCGTACGCGGAGATGGGCTACTGGCGCCCCGACTACCAGCCGAAGGACAGCGACATCCTCGCCGCCTTCCGGATCACGCCGCAGCCGGGCGTGCCGCCGGAGGAGGCGGGCGCGGCCGTCGCGGGCGAGTCGTCCACCGCCACCTGGACGGTGGTGTGGACCGACCGGCTGACCAGCTACGAGAACTACCAGGCCAAGTGCTACCGGGTGGAGCCCGTCCCGGGGCAGGAGGGCCAGTTCATCGCCTACATCGCCTACGACCTCGACCTGTTCGAGGAGGGGTCGATCGCGAACCTCACGTCGTCGATCATCGGCAACGTGTTCGGGTTCAAGGCGCTGAAGGCGCTGCGCCTGGAGGACATGCGCATCCCGACGCACTACGTGAAGACGTTCCAGGGCCCCGCGCACGGGATCGTCATGGAGCGCGAGTACCTCGGCAAGTTCGGGCGGCCGCTGCTCGGCGCGACCGTCAAGCCGAAGCTCGGCCTGTCGGCGCGCAACTACGGCCGCGTCGTCTACGAGGCCCTGCGCGGCGGCCTGGACTTCACCAAGGACGACGAGAACATCAACTCGCAGCCGTTCATGCGCTGGCGCGACCGCTTCCTCTACTGCATGGAGGGCGTCAACCGCGCGCAGGCCGCGACGGGCGAGATCAAGGGCCACTACCTCAACGTCACCGCGGCGACGATGGAGGACATGTACGAGCGCGCCGAGTTCGCCAAGGAGCTGGGCAGCGTCATCGTCATGATCGACCTGACGATCGGCTACACCGCGATCCAGTCGATGGCCAAGTGGGCGCGGCGCAACGGCGTCATCCTGCACCTGCACCGCGCGGGGCACTCGACGTACACGCGGCAGAAGAACCACGGCGTGAGCTTCCGCGTCATCGCCAAGTGGATGCGGCTGGCGGGCGTCGACCACATCCACGCCGGGACGGTCGTCGGGAAGCTGGAGGGCGACCCGCACAGCGTCGCCGGGTTCTACGACACGCTGCGCCTGGACCGGATCGAGGCGGACCCGGTGAAGGGCCTGTACTTCGACCAGGAGTGGGCGTCGCTGCCGGGGACGATGCCGGTCGCGTCCGGCGGCATCCACGCCGGGCAGATGCACCAGCTCCTCGACCTGCTCGGCGAGGACGTCATCCTGCAGTTCGGCGGCGGGACGATCGGGCACCCGATGGGCATCGCGGCCGGCGCCGCCGCCAACCGCGTCGCGCTGGAGGCGATGATCAAGGCCCGCAACGAGGGCCGCGACTTCGCCCAGGAGGGCCCCGACATCCTGCGCGCCGCCGCCAAGCACAGCCGCGAGCTGGACGTCGCCCTGTCCACCTGGGGCGACATCACGTTCAACTACGAGTCCACCGACACCCCCGACGTCGTCGACACCCCTGTGAGCCTCTGATGCGGATCACCCAAGGAACCTTCTCCTACCTGCCCGAGCTGACCGACGAGGAGATCGCCCTCCAGGTCGCCTACGTGCTCGACCAGGGCTGGCCCTGCTCGATCGAGTTCACCGACGACCCGCACCCGCGCAACTCCTACTGGGAGATGTGGGGACTGCCGATGTTCGACCTCAAGGACCCGGCGGGCGTCCTGCTGGAGGTCAACGAGTGCCGCAAGGCGTACCCCGGCCACTACATCCGGCTGAACGCCTACGACGCGCGCTACGGGCGCCAGACCACGGCGCTGTCGTTCATCGTGCAGCGGCCCGCCGAGGAGCCCGGCTTCCGGCTGGAGCGCACCGAGGCGTCCGACCGGCGCGTGCAGTACACGACGCACCCGTACGCGCTGGACCGTCCGCAGGGCGACCGGTACGCGCGATGACCGAGACCGGTTCCGCGCGCGTCGGGTTCGGGATGCGCCCGGGCGGGGCCGCGGCGGCGGCCGAGGAGGAGGCCGCCGTCGTGGAGACCCTGCCGCCGGACGCGTCCATCGACCTGGCCGAGGAGCGCGCCGAGTCGCACGTGGACGAGGTGCTGGACGCGCTCGACCGGGAACTGGTCGGGCTCGTCCCGGTCAAGACCCGCATCCGGGAGATCGCGGCGCTGCTGCTGGTCGACCGGATGCGGGCCCGGTTCGGGATCGACTCCGGCCGCCCCAACCTGCACATGTGCTTCACCGGCAGCCCCGGCACCGGCAAGACGACCGTCGCCGTCCGGCTCGCGGAGCTGCTGCACCGCCTCGGGTACGTCCGGCGCGGCCACCTGGTGTCGGTGACCCGCGACGACCTCGTCGGCCAGTACGTCGGCCACACCGCGCCCAAGACCAAAGAGGTCCTGAAGCGCGCGATGGGCGGCGTGCTGTTCATCGACGAGGCGTACTACCTGTACCGCGCGGAGAACGAGCGCGACTACGGGCAGGAGGCCATCGAGATCCTGCTGCAGGTGATGGAGAACCAGCGCGACGACCTCGTGGTGGTCCTCGCCGGCTACAAGGACCGGATGGACTCGTTCTTCTCGTCCAACCCCGGCATGAGCAGCCGCATCGCGCACCACATCGACTTCCCCGACTACGCCGCCGACGAACTCGAGGCGATCGGGACGATGATGATGGAGCGCGAGGGCTACAAGCTCGACCCCGCCGCCGAGCCCGTCTTCCGCGACTACGTCGAGCGGCGGCGCGCGCAGCCCCGGTTCGCCAACGCGCGGTCCGTGCGCAACGCGATCGAGCGGGCCCGGCTCCGGCACGCCAACCGGCTGCTGGACGCGGGCGGCGCCGTCGACCTCGCCGCCCTCACCACCCTGGCCGCCGACGACTTCCTCGGCAGCCGGGTCTTCGGCCCGCGACCGTGATCACATTCGGACCGGGGAAGAAGACCGCCATGTCCTAATGTTGACTTCATTCGACGTTGGACATGGGGGGTACGGTGCGCAACCCTGAGGACCTGTACGAGCTGGAGGGGGACCTGCCCGAACTGGACGGGCCGGTCCTCCTCCACAGCCTCGACGGCTTCGTCGACGCCGGGTCCACCGGACAGCTCGTCCGCGAGCACCTGCTCGACACGCTCGACCACCGGGTCGTCGCGCGGTTCGACGCGGACGTGCTCATCGACTACCGGGCGCGCCGGCCGCTCATGACGTTCGAGCGGGACCACTGGTCGGCGTACGACACGCCCGAACTGGTCGTCCACCTGCTGCGCGACGAGGTCGGCACGCCGTTCCTGATGATGACGGGCCCCGAGCCGGACCGGCTCTGGGAGGGCTTCTCCGCCGCCGTCCGGTCGCTGGTCGAACGGCTCGGCGTGCGGCTCTGCGTCGGGTTCAACGGCATCCCGATGGGCGTGCCGCACACGCGCCCGGTCGGGATGACCTCGCACGGCACCCGTCCCGACCTGGTGAAGCGCGCGGCCTGGTTCGACACCATGCAGGTGCCGGGCAGCGCGTCCGCGCTGCTGGAGTTCCGGCTGGCCGAGGCGGGCCACGACGCGGTGGGGTACGCCGTCCACGTGCCGCACTACCTGGCGCAGGCGTCCTACCCGACCGCGGCGGTCGCCGCGCTGGAGGCCGTCGCGGCGGCGACCGGGCTGGTGCTGCCCTCGGACGGCCTCCGCGACGCGGCCACCCGCACCGACGCCGACATCGCCGAGCAGGTCAACGGCAACGCCGAGGTCGAGAAGGTCGTGCGCGCGCTGGAGGAGCAGTACGACGCCTTCGCGGGCGCGGCCGAGCGCGAGAGCCTGCTCGCCGACGACCGCGACATGCCCACGGCGGACGAGATCGCGGCCCAGTTCGAGCAGTTCCTGGCGGAGCAGGACAAGCCCGAGTAACCGCTGGGCGACCCTCGCGTTTCTGTTCGCGGGTGAGGGTTCTGGCCGTCGCGCGGTCGCGTTCTCGCTCAGGTGCGGATCGCGTGTCGTCGCTGTTGACGTGGGGGTCTTGTTTACCGAACGTGATTCTGGGATCGTGTCCGAGTGATAAAAAAACGCCCATGTTCATTCGTGGTACGGTCCCGCGCATGAAGTTCACGAACCAGTCATCGCCGTCGCTCACCGGGCGTCGCGTCCTCATCACCGGCGCGGCGCGCGGGATCGGGGCGGCGCTCGCGGACCGGCTGCACGCGCGCGGGGCGCGCGTCGCCGTCGCCGGGCTCGAACCCGATCTGCTCGCCGCCGTCGCCGCCCGCTGCGGCGACGCGCCCTGGAGCGTCTGCGACGTCGCCGACCGCGACCAGGTCGAGGCCGCCGTCGCCCACGCCGTCGCCGCGCTCGGCGGGCTCGACGTCGTCGTCGCCAACGCGGGCGTCGCCGCGCAGCTCCCCGTCCTCGGCGGCGACCCGCGCGTCTGGGACGCCACGCTGCGCGTCAACGCCACCGGCACGTACAACACACTGCGCGCCGCCGGACCGCACATCGCGCACCGGCGCGGGTACGCGCTCGCCGTCTCCTCGGCCGCCGCCGCCGTCAACCTGCCGCTGCTCGGCGCGTACAGCGCGTCCAAGGCCGCCGTCGAGGCGCTCGGCAACACGCTGCGCGCCGAGCTGCGGCCCACCGGCGCGCGCGTCGGCGTCGCCTACTTCGCCGAACTCGACACCGACATGACCAGCCGCGGCTTCGGCACCCAGGCCGCCGCGGCGCTCATCGGCAAGCGGCGGTCGGCGTCCGGGCTGTCGGGCGTCACGCCGCTGTCCGCCGGGATCGACGCGCTCGAACGCGGCATCGCGCGGCGCTCCCGCCGCGTCGTCGCGCCCGGCTGGGTCGGCGCGGTGCTGCCCGTCCGGATGCTCGCGCAGCCCGTCATGGACCTGCTCGTCCAGCGCGGCCTCGCCCGCGCCCTGGAGATCGCCCGCACCGAGGACGCGCCGCTCACCACCGCGCAGCCCGCCGGGGAGGACGCGTGACGCCCCGCGTCCGGCCCGGCCGCCTCGCCGACACCGGCCTGTTCACCTGGCTGTTCGCGCGCGCGGCGGGCCGCGTCGCCCGCACCGCCCCGCCGAGCCTGTTCCTCACCCTCGGGCGGCGGCCCCGGCTGTTCCACACCTGGCTGCTGTTCGCCGGGTCGCTGATGCCCGGCGGGTCGCTGCCGCGCCGCGAGTGCGAGCTGGTCATCCTGCGCGTCGCGCACCTGCGGGACTGCCGGTACGAGTTCGAGCACCACGTCCGGCTCGGCCGCCGCGCCGGGGTCCGCTCCGCCGACGTCGAACGGCTCGCCGCCGGGCCCGACGCGCCCGGCTGGACGCCGCGCGAGGCCGCGCTGCTCACCGCCGTCGACCGGCTTCAGGAGGGCCGCGACCTCGACGACGCCGCGTGGGCGGCGCTGCGCCGGCACCTCACCGAGCCCGAGTGCGTCGAGTTCCTGATGCTCGCCGGGCACTACGACATGCTCGCGACCGTCATCACCGCGCTGCGGCTCGTCCCGGACGCGCCTACAGGACGCCGGCGTCCCTGAGCCGCGCCACGTGCCGGACCGTGTCGGCGGCGATCCGCCGCACCCCGTCCGGGTCATCGCGCACCAGCGGCCCGACCACCATCGAGCCGACCGCCGCGACCACCGCGCGGCACGCGAACCGCGCGTCGTCGGTCTCCGCGCCGAACAGCTCCGCGATCGTCGTCGACAGCAGCTCCTGGAACTCCATGCGGCGCTCGATCGCCGCCGGGCCCGCCGCGTGCGCCTCGATCAGGAACAGCCGCGCGTACTCCGGCTGCGTCGCCAGGCCCTCGGCGTACGCGCCGACCGCCCGCTCGAACTGCTCCATCGGCGTGCCGCCCGCCTCGACGGCCTCCCGCAGCCGCGTCTCCAGCAGCGTCGCCGCCGCGTCGAACGCCGCCATGAAGCAGTCGAGCTTGGAGCTGAACAACTGGTAGAACGTCTGCCGCGACACCCCGGCGAGCTTGAGGACGTCGCCGACGGACGTGTCCACGAACCCGCGCTCGGCCATCGCCTGCGCCATCGCCAACAGGAGGCGGCCGCGCTGCGTGCGCGCGACCTCCTCGGGCGGAAGGGCATGACGCCCACGGGGTAGCCGACGATGCACCGAGACGCTCACGCCACCAACCCTAGAACAAGTTTCGCCTTCCGCCTTGGCCTGGGGCGACGAGTTCTGTCGGACGCGGCGGTCATAGTGGGCGTCGGCCGGGCGGTCCGGCCGCGTCGCTCACCTTTGGAGCCCGTCATGGGACAGATCACCGCGAACTTCTTCATCTCGCTCGACGGCGTGGTCGAGCGGCCCGACCAGTGGCACTTCCCTTACTTCAACGACGAGATGGGCGCGGTCATCGGCGCGGGCATGGAGACCTACGACGCGTTCCTCATGGGCCGCGTCCTGTACGGGGAGTGGTCGCAGTACTGGCCGTCCGCGTCCGCCGACCAGGAGTTCGGGGCCTTCATCAACGCGATCCCCAAGTACGTCGTCTCCGACAGCCTGGAGAGCGCCGACTGGACGAACACCACGCTCCTGCGCGGCGACACCGCCGCCGCCCGCCTGCGCGAACTCAAGGAGACGACCCCCGGCGGCATCGGCATGTCCGGCAGCGCGACGCTCGTCCGCTGGCTGCTCGCCGAGAACCTGCTGGACCGCCTCGACCTGCTCATCCACCCGATCGCGGTCGGCCACGGCGCGCGCCTCTTCGAGGACACCCCGACCTACCCGCTGGAGCTGCTGCGGCAGACGACCCTCAGCACGGGCGTCCTGCACGCCACCTACGCCCCCGCGAAACCCTGAACCCGCCCGCACACCCACGCCCACCCCACCCGCAACCGAGTACAGCAAACCGGACCGGAGGCGGTATCGTCTTTGCGGTCAAGGGGCTGTGGCGCAGTTGGTAGCGCGGCGAGCTTACACCTCGTAGGTCGTCGGTTCGAGTCCGGCCAGCCCCACCTTGCGGTCCTTACTAGGACTCTGCGTCAACGTGGCGTGTTCCGGAACAGCCGCCGCGCCGCTCCCAGCGCCTGGGCCGCCTCGACGGGAACGGGTTCGGGTGTGTCCGCTTTTAGGGTCGGCGTATGAGTGCTGATGCGGATGGTGTGGAGCGGCTGGTTGCGGCGTGGGGTCGGATCGAGTCCTGGCTGCGGGCGCACGCCCCGGCGTCGGGCGCGCTGCTGCGTCCCCCGGCCGGCGAAGCCGACATCGCCGCGGCGGAGGCCGCGATGGGTGTCGAGCTTCCCGCGACGCTGGCGGCCTGGTACCGGATCCATGACGGAGTGGATGAGGACCGGGCACCGTCGGGTGCGGCGAGGATCGCCGGGATCCTTCCTTCGGGCAAGACGATG
This sequence comes from Actinomadura atramentaria DSM 43919, assembly GCF_000381885.1. Taxonomy (GTDB): domain Bacteria; phylum Actinomycetota; class Actinomycetes; order Streptosporangiales; family Streptosporangiaceae; genus Spirillospora; species Spirillospora atramentaria. Next base: position 173,022 of record NZ_KB907211.1, read on the forward strand.
CTGCCGCTCGACAGGGTGGTCGGTGAATACCAGATGCGTACCCGGGAGTGGGAGCGGGCGGCGGGCATTGTGCCGTTCGCGCGGACTCCCGGGGACGTCTGGTACGGCTGGTACGTCGATGCGCGCAAGGGCGGGGCTTCGTACGGCAACCTCGGCCGGTGGGCGGTTGATGAGGCGGACGAGCCGTACCCGTGGCCGTCGCGCGGATGGCCCTTGCCGGACTGGCTGGTTGAGATCGCTGCCGTGCTCGAGCAGGGACGCCCGATGCGGCGCCCGGACGGCACCGAGAACGTGGGGGATCGGCCCGCGCTGTACCGGGGTGGGCTGACGTGGGTGGATCCGAGGGATCTGCGGATCGACGCGGTCGTGGTCGACGGACCGCGGTGACCAGGCGTGGTCGGGGCAGGCCCGGCAGCCGGTACTCAGGCTGAAGCCGCCGGAGAACCGCGCCATCGATCCGCTGTTCATCCAGCCTGACATCGCCGAGCGGCCACTGGCGACGGTCCAGGGGAAACGGCCGACAGGGCGAACAGGCTTTTCTACAAGGTTCCGAGATCGACCGCGACGGAGAACGGTGCGGCGGTCTTCACCGCGCCGGTGAAGATCTCGCCGTCCCGATAGACCCTGTTGGCGGGGTCGAGGACGTAGGTGTAGACGATCGGAATGCCTGTGGCGGCCCGTTCGATGCGCCAGTAGAAGGGGATCCCGGCTTTGGCGTACTGGTCGACTTTCACGATCCGGTCGGTGGTCTCCGAGCCCGGCGACACGATCTCGACCACGAGAAGCACATGCTCCGGACGGGTAGGTGCGTCATCGATGGTCTCCGCCCGGTAGACGGTGACGTCGGGACGCCGGTTCGTGAGAGGTACGTCCTGGAGGCGGATGTCGAAGTCGGTGTCGGCGTTCCATTCCGGACCTGCGGCGGCGTCGAGAGCGTTGGCCAGGATTCGGGCCAGGCGGTTGTGCCGTTTGGAGGCGCTCGGGCTCACGACGACCATCCCGTCCACGATCTCGATGCCGGCGCTCTGCTCCTCGGACCAGGAGTCGTACTGCTCGGCGGTGATCTGCGTGTGCATCCACGCGGGCGCGACCATCTCCACAGTCATGCGTACCTCCTCCGAGGTCAGGTCCGGTCCTGCCAGCGTACTGCCTCTCCAGGCGGAACACCCGCCTCGGACGTGAGCGCGCACCGCCCGTCCGGAAGGCGCCGCGGGGGTGTCGAGGTGTGTTGTTCTCGGCGCTTCCAACGTGGCGGGCGACGGGCGTGGGCCGGTGATCCGGCCGGTGGTCCGCCTCGGCCCAGGTTCGCGCCATTGCCGCCGCCAGGCGGCAGTGCCCGCCCGGGCGGTCGCGCTCGGGCGGGCGGTGCGCCGACCGGCGGCGGGCCCGTTCGCCGGGGGTCCAGAGGGACGGGCGGCCGTGCGGTGCCGCGATCGTTGTGAATCAAATGCCGCTGATGTCGCACGTTGGTGTCGAGTGGTAGTGCGTATGACGCTCAGAATCGCAACGCAAACGGCCGAGGCCGGTTCTGCTGTGACTTTACCGAGGCTCCGGTTCGTGGTATGGATCTGCGGCTACACTCGGGACCCGGACACCATCCTTTGGCGACTGGGCAGCCTAATCTTGCAAAGCGTTCGATGCGGACCGGAGGGATTGGATCGTGCAATCTGATGTCGGAGACCAGCAGGACGGCTACTCGCCGGAGGTGTCCGGTACCTCTGATGAGAAAGGTTCGGGCAACAAGGAAAGTAGACCGTTTTGGAAAGAGTTGCCCATCCTGATCCTCGTAGCGGTGATCCTCGCGCTGGTCGTCAAGGTACTCGCGATACAAGCGTTCTATATCCCTTCGGGTTCGATGGAGAACACGCTCCATATCGGCGATCGCGTTCTCGTCAACAAGATCGTTTACCGTACTCGGGACGTCAGGCGCGGGGAGGTCATTGTCTTCAAGGGGCCACCGTCCTGGGATTCCGAAGGGCAGATGGCTCCGCCGAAGGGGCCATTGCAGAAAACATTCCGCTGGATCGGGGGTGTTATCGGGTTCGCGCCTAGTGGAAAAGATTTCATCAAACGTGTCATCGGTATCGGTGGCGACCACGTGAAGTGCTGCGATACCGAAGGGCGCGTCACGGTCAATGGCGCTCCATTGAACGAGCAGTCTTATCTTTTCAAAGATCCGGTCACGCATGTTCAGAGCAAGCCGTCCGATGAGTCGTTCGATATCACCGTCCCTCCAGGTCGGCTTTGGGTGATGGGTGACCACCGGAACATGTCGGCAGACTCTCGTTATCATCAGGGGGATTCCGCAGGGGGTACGATTCCGGTCGGCAATGTGATCGGCCGGGCCTTCGTTGTCATATGGCCGGTGGGCCGTATTGGCAACCTTCCTGTCCCTTCCACATTCGAACAGTCGGGCCTTGAGGGAGCGGCCCTCCCGGGCCTGCCCGCCAGTCCCTCGACCGGCTACGTGGAGGCCGTGGCCGGCCTGGCTCCTGAGAGTCGGCGCTATTGATCGAACAGGTGCTCTGGCGCCTTCTCCTGCTTGGCCGAGCAGGCTGATCATTTGGAGACCGGGTGGTTTCGAGGGAGGCGGCGTTCAGGTCGTCCGAGGATGGGGTTTGCGTGTTCTGGGTCAGCGGGCTGGGACTACTGTGGGGAGGTTGTCTTCTGGGTCGTTGAAGACGTGGGCTTTCAGGTTGAAGCCTTTGAGGAGCATTTCTTTGGTCATGACTTCTGCGGGTGGGCCTTCGGCTAGGAGTTGGCCGTCTTTCATTACTACCAGGTGGTCGCTGTAGCGGGCGGCCAGGCTCAGGTCGTGGAGGACCATGACTATTGTTCTGGTGGTTTCTCGGCACAGGCGGTGGATCAGGTCCAGGACCTGGACCGCGTGGGCCAGGTCCAGGTAGGTTGTTGGTTCGTCCAGTAGGAGGACGTTCGGTTGTTGGGCCAGGGCCATTGCTATCCAGGCGCTTTGGCGTTGGCCGCCGGATAGTTCGTCCAAGGCCTTGTCTGCCAGGGCTTGGACGCCTGTTGCTTGTAGGGCTTCTTCTACTATTTTGGCGTCTTCTGGGGTCCAGGCCCGGTACCAGGGTTGGTGGGGTTGGCGGCCTCGGGATGCCAGGTCTCGGACGGTCATGCCTTCGGGGGCTACCGGGTTCTGGGGGAGTACGGCTAGGCGGGTCGCTATTTGGCGGGGGCGTAGGTCGGCCAGGCGTTCGCCGTCTAGGTAGACGTTTCCGGCTGATGGGGTTAGGAGTCGGGCCAGGACTTTCAGGAGCGTTGATTTTCCGCAGCCGTTGGGGCCGACGATGGTGGTGACTCGGGCGCGTGGGATTTCCAGGGAGACGTCGCGCAGGACGGGTGTGCGGGAGTAGCCCGCGGTGATGTGCTCGGCGCGCAAAGGGCTGGTGTCAGGCACTTGTTCTCCGGCGGTACTGGTTGAGCAGGTAGAGCAGGCTCGGGGCGCCGATCACGGCGGTCGGGACGCCCACGGGCAGTTCGGTGGGCAGGCGGGCGGCGGTCAGGTCGGCGGCGAGGACCAGCAGGGCGCCGACCAGGCCGCCCGCCAGTGGCGGCGGGCCTGCGGTGCCGAAGGCGCGTAGTGCCGCCTGCGGGGCGATGAAGGCGACGAAGGCGATGGGTCCGGCGACCGCTACCGCCCCGGACGTCAGCAGGACGGCGACCAGCAGCGCTACCGCCTCGGTGCGGCCGGGCGGTGTGCCGAGCGTCGGTGCGACGTCGCGGCCCAGGCGCAGGGCGGCCAGGTCGCGGGCGAGTATCGCGCAGACGGCCGCGCCGATGAGGGCGAGCGGCGCGAGGAACAGCACGTCGCCCATCCGGGCCCCCGCCAGCGAGCCCGTCAGCCAGCGGGTCGCGGCCTGCGCGTTCTCCAGGTCGGCGCGGGTGAGCAGGAACGACACCCCGGCCAGCGCGATGGCGTTGACGCCGAGGCCGACGAGGATCAGCCGCATCCCGTCGAACCCGGCCCGCCAGGACAGGCCGAGGATCAGGGCGGTCGTCAGCAGGCCGCCGACGATCGCGGCGGGCGCGAGGAGCTGCCCGGCCGGGTGGTCGCCGAACGCCTTCGCCGTCTCGGGACGGGTGACGAGGAAGACCGCGAACAGCCCGGCCCCCGCGCTGACGCCCATGATGTCGGGGCTGGCGATCGGGTTGCGGGTGATGGTCTGGGTGAGCGCCCCGGCGCAGCCGAGCGCGAACCCGACCAGGACGGCGGCCAGCGCCCGCGACAGCCGGTGGTCGACGACGACGAGGTTCTCGATCCGCGTGCCGTCCCCGGCCAGCGCCGCCAGCGCGCGGCCGACCGGAATGTCCAGGTCGCCCGTCAGCACGGAGACGGCCAGCAGCACCGCCAGCAGAAGGACCACGACGACGCCCGCGACGACGGACCGCGTCCGCATCACGAGCCCGACCGGCCCGACCAGCACCCCGCGCCCCCGTCCGGCGCGCGCCGTCGCGAAGCCCGTCACAGCGCCGCCAACCGGCGTCGGCGGGTGACGGCGAGCAGCACGGGCGCGCCGAGCAGCGCCATGACGATGCCCGCCTCCAGTTCGCCGGGCCGCGCGATGATCCGGCCGAGGGTGTCCGCGACGAGCAGCACGATCGCCCCGATCAGCCCGGCCAGCGGCACCAGCCAGCGCTGGTCGTGCCCGGCGAGGGCGCGCGCGCCGTGCGGGGCGACGAGGCCGAGGAACGCGATCGGCCCGCAGATCGCGGTCGCGGACCCGGCGAGCAGCGTGATCGCCGCGACCCCCGCGACGCGGCTGGTGCGGACGCGCGTGCCGAGCGACCGCGCGACGTCGTCCCCGAGCCCGAGCGCGTTGAGGGAGAACGCGTTGGCCACCGCGAGGACGCACCCGGCGAGCGCGGCGGGCGCGACCCACGCGGCCGCGGCGTAGTCGCGGTCGGACAGCGCGCCGACCTCCCAGAACCGCAGGACGTCCAGCGTCCCCTTGTCGAGCAGGATGAGCGCGGACGTCAGCGCGCTGAGCAGCGCCTCCAGCGCGGTGCCCATGATCGCCAGCCGTACGAGCGAGCCGCCGGAGACGCCGCGCAGCCCGAACAGCACGACGAGCGCGGCGGCGATGCCCGCGCCGAGCAGCGCGGCGACGACGGTGAGCGCGGGCGAGGCGACGCCGAGGCCGAACGCCAGGCACGCGACGCCGAACGCCGCGCCCGCGTTGACGCCGAACAGCCCGGGGTCGGCGAGGGGGTTGCGCGTGTGGCCCTGCATCAGCGCGCCCGCCATGCCGATCGCGAGTCCGGCGGCGAGGCCGAGCAGCGTGCGCGGCAGCCGCTGGGAGGTGATGACGGTCGCGTTGTCGGAGTCGACGCCCGCGAACAGCGCGCCGAGCACCTGCCGGAGCGGGATCGCGTTGCTGCCGAAGGCGAGGCTGAACAGCACGGCGAGGGCCGTCCCCGCGACGAGCGCCCCGGCGATGGCGGGCAGTGCGCTCCCGGGGGGCCGGGCGGGTGATCTCATGCGGGAAGACTAGCCTAAGTTAGGTTAGGCTTCCCTAACTACCCCGTCCGATGAACGGCGCGATCGGGGTCATTCCGCCCTGCGCGCCCACCAAGTATGGAACGAGACAAACAATGATACGTGGGGCACGCGCGGCAATCGCCGCGGTGGCGCTGTGCGCCGTGGCGACACTGTCCGCCTGCGGCGGATCGTCCGAGGGCGACGGCGGCAAGGACACCGGCGGCACGCGGACGGTCACCGGCACCTTCACCGGGGACGTGACCGGCGTCCCGAAGAACCCCAAGCGCGTCGTCGGACTGTGGCGCACCGGCACCGAGCTGGCCGAACTCGGCGTCGTGCCGGTCGCGACGCTGCAGGGCGAGTTCCTGGAGGACGAGCTGGGCCCGCAGCTCTACTCGAAGGTGAAGGACGTCCCCACGGTCGGCAGCTTCCAGGGCGTCGACATCGAGAAGGTCATCAAGGCCAAGCCCGACCTCATCGTCGGCATGGACAACGGCGGCCTGAGCATCGACTACAAGGAACTTCAGGACATCGCCCCCACGGTGATCTTCAAGATCGCCGAGCCGCCGGACGTGTGGACGAACTACCCCAAGCTGGCGGACGTCCTCGGCAAGACCACCGACTGGTCGCAGCGCAACGCCGCCCTCGACAAGTCCCTCGCCGCGATCAGGACCGAGCACGGCGCGAAGGTGTCGGGCCTCAAGGCCGTCTCGCTGGGCGTCAACAGCGCCAAGACCTACGTTGACACCAGCAAGTCGCTGAACTACCAGCGCCTGAACGCGGCGGGCTTCGGCTACCTCGGCGCGTACACCGCGAACCCGGCCCGCTACCGCGCCGAACTGCCCAGTGAGAAGCTCCCCGACCTGAGCGACGCGGACGTGATCTTCTACGACGCCACCATCGACGGCAAGCCGAGCCCCGGCACCGAGAAACTGCTGGACACGGCGTCGTTCAAGCGGCTGCCCGCCGTGAAGGCCGGGAACGTCTTCCCGCTGACGATGGGCACGGTGTTCACGTTCGACGCGGCGGACAAGGCCGTCGCGGACATCCGGAAGGCGGCCGAGTCCGCCAAGGACGTCCGGCGATGAGCGCGGGCGGGCGCGAGCACCGGCCGTTCCCGATCGTCCTCCGGGACCTGGAGGTGCTGGAGGCGTACGACGTCACGCCGGGGATGCGGCGGGTCGTGCTGACCGGCGACCAGCTTGGAGCGTTCCGGTCGAACGGGCACGACATCTTCCCGTTCCGCACGGAGAACGCCGACGACCACGTCAAGCTCGTCTTCCTCGACGGCACGGACGTCCCCGCGCCCGTCCAGGAGGACGGCACGCTCGACTGGACGCGGGAGGCGCTGATGCGCTCCCGCGACTACACGCCGCGCCGCTTCGACGCCGCCGCGCGGCGGCTGGAGCTGGACTTCGTCCGGCACCGGGGCGGGCTCGCCGCCGAGTGGGCCGAGCGCGCCGCGCCGGGCGACCGCGTCCTGGTCGCGGGGCCGCGCGGGACGACCGTGCTGCCGCCCGGCATCGACTGGTATTTCCTCGCCGGGGACGAGACGGCGCTGCCCGCCATCGCGCGGCGCGTCGAGGAGCTGCCCGCCGGGACGCCGGTCACGGCCGTCGTCTCGGTGCCGTCCGCCGCCGACGAGCAGGCGTTCGAGCACGCCGCGGACCTGCACGTCACCTGGGTCCACCGCGATACGGCCGGGCCGGACGCGTTCATGGACGCCGTCCGGGACGCGCCGTGGCGCGACGGGCGGGTGTACGCGTGGGCGGCGGGCGAGGCCGGGATGCTGCGGCCGCTGCGCCGCTGGTTCAAGGACGTCCGCAAGGTCGACAGGGGCTGCACCGACGTCGCCGGGTACTGGCGCGCGGGCCGCAGCCAGGACCAGCACGCCCTCGACCTCGGTGCGCTGCGGCACGCCGCCGACCTGGGCGTCCCGTACGCGATCCGCGCGGCGGTCACGCTCGGCCTCGCGGACCACGTCGCGGACGGGCGCACCACGGTGGACGCGCTGGCGGACGCCGCCGGGGCGCGGCCGGGCGGCATCCGCCGGCTGGTCGGGCTGCTGGCGTTCGAGAAGCTGTTCACCCTCGCCGCGGACGGCACGGTCGGGCTCGGCCCGAAGGGCTACCTCCTGATGGAGGACACCGTCCGCGCCATGCTCGACCGCCGCAGCGGGCACGCGCGGCTCGACGACGCCTGGCCGGGGCTGCTGCACGCCGTCCGCACCGGGCGGTCGGGCTTCGAGCACGCCCGGGGCCACTCGTTCTGGGACGAACTGGACGGCGAGGCGGGCCTGCGCGAGAGCTTCGACCGGACGCTGGCCGAATGGTCCGACGTGTGGGCGCCGCAGGCCGTCGCCGCCCTCGGCCTGACCGCCGAGCACGTCGTGGACGTCGGCGGCGGGACGGGCGCGCTGCTCGGCCGCGTCCTCACCGCGTACCCGGAGACGCGGGGCACGCTCGTCGAACTGCCCACCCCGGCCGCGCGCGCCGAGGCGCACCTGACGGGCCTCGGCCTGGGCGACCGGGCGGCCGTCGCCCGGCAGAGCTTCTTCGAGAAGCTGCCCGCGGGCGACGTGTACCTGCTCGCGCAGGTCCTGCACGACTGGCCGGACGAGGAGGCCGCGGCGATCCTGCGCCGCGCCGCCGAGGCCGCCGGACCGGACGGGCGCGTGGTGCTGGTCGAGCGGCTGCCCGAGGACGAGCCGCACGACCACGACCTGGTGTTCGACCTGCGGATGTACGCGGTGTTCGGCAGCGGCGAGCGCACCCGCGAGGAGTACGACGCCCTCGCGGCCCGCGTCGGGCTGCGCGTCGCGTCGGTCGCCCCGCTGCACGACGCGATCCACCTGCTGGAACTCCGCGCCGCCTGACGCCCGCGCGGCCGGCCCCGGCTGACCGGGGCCGGCCGCGTTAGGGGCGGCGGGGGGCGACCAGGCCGGATTCGTAGGCCAGGACGACGAGTTGGGCGCGGTCGCGGGCGTGGAGTTTGGTCATCGCGCGGCTGACGTGGGTCTTGGCCGTTGTCGGGCTGATGACCATGTGGGCGGCGATCTCGTCGTTGGACAGGCCGCGGGCGACGAGGGCGGTGACCTCGCGTTCGCGGTTGGTGAGGACGTCGAGCGCGCCGGGCGCGGGGGAGGGGCGGCGGGCGACGTACTCCCCGATGAGGCGGCGGGTGATCGCCGGGGACAGCAGCGCGTCGCCGCGCGCCGCGACGCGGACGCCCTGGAGCAGGTCGGCGGGCTCGGTGTCCTTGACCATGAATCCGCAGGCCCCGGCGCGCAGCGCGTTGAAGACGTACTCGTCCAGCCCGTAGTTGGTGAGGATCACGACGTGGACCCCGGACAGCCGCTCGTCGGCGGCGATGAGCCGGGTGGCCTCGATGCCGTCCATGACGGGCATCTGGACGTCCACCAGCGCGACGTCGGGCCGGTGCTCGCGGGCGAGCGCGACGCCCCGCTCGCCGTTGGCGGCCTCCGCGACGACCTCGATGTCATCCTCGATCTCCAGGAGCGCGCGGAAGCCGCCGCGGATGAGCGCCTGGTCGTCCACGAGCAGGACGCGGATCACGCGGGACCGCCCAGCGGGAGTTCGGCGCGGACGGTGAAGCCGCCCTCGGCGCGGGGCTCGGCGCGCAGCCGCCCGCCGAGCGCGGCGACGCGCTCGCGCATCCCGAGCAGGCCGGTGCCGGGGACGGGCGGCGCGTCCGGGTCGGCGCGGCCGTCGTCGTCCACCCGCACGACCAGCGCCGCGTCGGCGTAGTCGATGCGGACGGCCGCCGCCGCGCCGCCGGAGTGCCGGGACACGTTGGTCAGCGCCTCCTGGACGATCCGGTACGCGGCACGGTCCACCTCGGCGGGCAGTTCGCGGCGCGCGCCGGACACCGCGACGGTCGCCGACAGGCCCGTCGAGCGGGCGCGTTCCACCAGGTCGTCCAGCCGGTCGAGGCCGCTGGCCCGCGTGTCCTCGGTGCCGTCGTCGCGCAGGACCTCCAGCGTGGCGCGCAGCTCGCGCATCGCGTCGGAGCTGGCCTCCTGGATGGCCAGCAGCGCGGGCGGCACGTCCTCGCCGCGCCGCCGCGCGAGGTGGACGGCGACCCCGGCCTGGACCTTGATGATCGAGATGCTGTGCGTGAGCGAGTCGTGCAGCTCGCGCGCGATGCGCAGCCGTTCCTCGCCCGCGCGGCGGCGGGCGGTCTCGTCGCGGGTGCGCTCGGCCTCGGCGGCGCGCCGCTCGGCCTCTTCCAGGTACGCCTGGCGGTGCCGGGTGACGACGGCCGCGATGCCGGACGCGACGAACCAGCCCATGAGCAGCGACGTGTCCTGTAGATCCCGAACGGTCGTGGACGAACCGTGCAGATGCGTCGCCAGATCCCCGCCGAGGTAGGCGGCCGCCGCCAGCGCGGCGGGCACCCGGTGCCCCGCGTGGACGGCCGCGAACACCGTCACCATCACCGGGAACGCGGCGGTGAGGCCGGGCTGCACGTGCAGCGCGACCGGGAGCATGCACGCCGTGCTGACGATCAGCGCGGCCAGCGGCGCGCGCCGCCAGCCGACGAGCGCCAGCGCGCCCGCGAGCGCTCCCGCGAGGTCGAGCGCGCCCGCGTCCGGCGTGTTCGCCACGACGACCGCCAGCAGCGCGGCCATGACGAGGGCGAGCAGGCCGTCCTCGACGAGCGGCCGCGACCGGTCCGAAATGCTCATTCGCGTAGATTACGGCGGTCGGACGCCGGAAGTCCTCGTCGCCGGGTCGTAAGAAACCGCTACTCCCCAGGTAGTACGAGCGCCGGACGTACGCCCCCGGTGCCGGGCCGAAGAGTCATCCCCGGCACGACGACCGCGAACCGGTCCGAAGCCCACGATGTCCGGCATGAACACGACCCACGTCCGGGGCGGCCGCCGCCCCCTCGCCGCACCCGCGGCCCGGCCGGGACTCGTCCTCGCCGCCGTCGCCGTCGTCCAGTTCATGGTGTCGCTCGACCTGTCGGTGGTGAACGTCGGGCTGCCGGAGATCGGGCGCGGCCTCGGGTTCAGCACCGCCGGGCTGACCTGGGTGATCCACGGCTACGCGCTCACGTTCGGCGGGCTGCTGCTGCTCGGCGGGAAGGCCGCCGACCGGTACGGGCACAAGCGCGTCCTGCTGTCCGGGCTCGGGCTGTTCGGGCTGGCGTCCCTGCTCGGCGGGTTCGCGCAGGAGCCCGGCCAGCTCGTCGCCGCCCGCGTCGCGCAGGGCGTCGGGGCCGCCGCGCTCGCCCCGGCCGCGCTCGCGCTGCTGGCCACGACGTTCCCCGAGGGCCGGGCGCGGGTTCGCGCCTACGGCGTGTGGAGCGCGACGAACGCCGCCGGGGGCGCGTTCGGCGTGCTGATCGGCGGCCTGCTCACCGAGTACACGAGCTGGCGCGCGGTGATGTTCGTGAGCGCGCCGATGGCCGCCGGGGCGCTGGTCATGGCGTGGCGCGGGGTGGTCGCGGCGCCGCCCGCGCGCGACAGCCGGCCGGACGTCCTCGGCGCGGCCCTGGTCACGGGGGGCATGGTGGCGCTGGTGTTCGGCGTCGTCCGCACGGACCGGTACGCGTGGACGTCGCCCGTCACGCTGGCGACGCTCGGCACGGCCGCCGTCCTGCTGGCCGCGTTCGTCGTGGTCGAGCGGACGACCCGCCGCGATCCGCTGATCAGGCTCGGCCTGTTCGCCAACCGCTCCGTCGCCGGGGCCAACGGGTTCAGCATCCTGGTCGGCGCGGCCATGGCCTCGTCGTTCTACTTCATGTCGCTGTACCTGCAGCAGGTCCTCGGGAAGGGCGCGGCGCTGACCGGGGCCATGTTCCTGCCGTTCGCGCTCGGCGCGGTCGTCGGCGCGGTGATCGCCATCAAGCTCGGCTACCGGTTCCGGCCCCGGACGCTGATGGTGGTCGGCGGGTTCATGGCCGCCGCCGGGTTCGTCTGGTTCGGGATGATCAGCCCGGACGGGAGCTACGCGGTCGACGTCCTCGGCCCGTCCATCCTCGCCAGCGTCGGGTTCGGGCTCTGCCTCGGGCCGCTCGCCGCGACGGCCACGACGGGCGTCGCGCCCGGCGAGACCGGCACCGCGTCCGGCCTGCTCAACAGCTCGCGGCAGATCGGCGCGTCCCTCGGCCTGGCCGCCCTCGGCACCGCCGCCGAGCACCGCACCGGCCACCTGGTGACGGCCGCGACCCTGAGCGACGGGTACGCGCTCGGGCTGACGCTCGGGGCCGCGCTGCTGGTCGCGGGGACGCTCGTCGCGGTCGCCGTCCTGCCCCGCACCGGCGCCGCGCCCGTCCCCGACGCCGCCTGACCCGCCGCAACCGCAGAGAGGACGCCCGCCGTGGCCGTCTCCCCGATCGACCTCTTCACGTCCGACATCCGCTTCGGCCCGGACGGCCGGGTGCGCGCCGAACCGGCCGCGCCCGCCGCCGCGCGCGACGGCTGGCGGCTGACGGCGCGGCACGCCAAGACCGCCGCCGACGTCCGCGCGGACCAGTGGGAAATCCACCCCGAGGCCGACGAGATCGTGTCCTGCCTCATCGGCAAGATCCGCCTCCACCTGCGCCCGGAGCGCCCCGGCCAGGCCGAGGAGGTCGTCCGGCTGCGCGCCGGGACCGCCGCCATCGTGCCGTGCGGCCGCTGGCACCGCATCGAGCTGGACGTGCCGAGCAGCATCATCGCCGTCACGCTCCCGCGCGGCAGCCGCCGGGAGGGGCGATGACCGGGGACGCCGGGCTGCTCCGCCCGTACCGCTGGAGCTTCGCCGCCGTCGTCGGGTCGCAGGTCGTCGGGGCGGTGGCGGGGCTCGCGCCGCTGCTGGCCGTCGCCGAGCTGGGCCGGGCACTGCTGGCGTCCGGGCCGGTCGACCACGGGCCGGTCGACCACGGGCGTGTATGGACGGCCGTGGCCGTGGGCGCGGCCGGGCTGCTGGTCCGGCTGGTGTTCACCGCCGCCTCGTCCGGCCTCGCGCATCTGCTGGACGGCCGGGTGCAGCTCGCGTTCCGGCGGCGGCTGGCCGCGCGGCTCGGGCGCGCGCCGATCGGCTGGCTGTCGGGGCGGCGGACGGGCGAGCTGGCCAAGGCGGTGGGGGAGGACGTCAGCGCCGTCCACCCGTTCATCGCGCACACGCCCGGCGAGCTGATCTCCGCGTTCCTGGTGCCGCTGGTGTCGCTCGTCTACCTGTTCACCGTGGACTGGCGGCTGACGCTGATCACGCTCATCCCCGTCGTGCTGGCGGTGGCGCTGGTGCCGCTGATGATGACGCCGTTCCGGCTCCGCGAGCAGCAGGAGTTCGACGACGCGATGGGGCGCATCGCGAGTTCCGCCGTCGAGTTCGTCGAGGGCATCGCGGTCGTGAAGACGTTCGGCGGCTCCGGCCGCGCGCACCGGCGCTTCCGGCAGGCCGCCGACGACTTCGCCGCGACGTTCACCCGGTGGGTGCGCGGCGTGTCGTGGATCGCCGCCGGGATGCAGCTCGCGCTGTCGCCGCCGTTCGTGCTGCTCGTCGTCCTGACGGGCGGCGCGGTCCTGATCACGAACGGGTCCATGCCCGCCGCGGACCTCCTGCCGTTCCTGCTGCTCGGCCTCGGGCTGACCGCCCCGGTGGCCGCGCTCGGGCACGGGTTCGACGACATGCAGGCAGCCCGGCGCGCGCTCGGCCGCATCCGGGACGTGCTCGCGGTGCGGCCGCTGCCCGAGCCCGCGCGGCCCGTCGCGCCGCGCGGGCACCGGGTGGAGCTGCGCGACGTCCGGTTCGCCTATGAGGACGGGCCTGACGTGCTGCGCGGCGTCGACCTGGTGCTCGAACCGGGGACGGTCACGGCGATCGTCGGCCCGTCCGGCAGCGGGAAGTCGACGCTCGTCCAACTCCTGCCGCGCTTCTTCGACCCGACGGGCGGCTCCGTCCGCCTCGGCGGCGTGGACCTGCGGGAACTGGGCAGCGCGCGGCTCTACCGGATGGTGTCGTTCGTGTTCCAGGACGTCCGGCTGCTGCGGGCGTCCGTCACCGACAACATCGCGCTCGCCGTGCCGGACGCCGATCCGGACGCCGTCGTGCGCGCGGCGCGGCTGGCGAACATCCACGACCGCGTCCTCGAACTGCCGCGCGGCTACGAGACGGTCCTCGGGGAGGAGTCGGGCCTGTCCGGCGGCGAGGCGCAGCGGATCGCGCTGGCCCGCGCGCTGCTCACCGACGCGCCCGTCCTGGTCCTGGACGAGGCGACGGCGTTCGCCGACCCCGGGACCGAGCGGGCCGTCCGCAATGCGCTGGAGACGCTGCGCGGCGACCGGACGATCCTCGTCATCGCCCACCGGCTGGAGACCGTCGCCGGGGCCGACACCGTCGTCCTGCTGGACGAGGGCGCGGTGGTCGAGCGCGGCGCGCCCGCCGAACTGCTGGAGCGCGACGGGGCGTTCGCCGCGTTCTGGCGCTCCCACCTGCGAGAAGAGGAGAACGCCCGATGATCCGGACGCTGCTGCGCGTGCTGGGCGACGAGTACGCCCGGCCCGTCCGCCGCACGCTGGCGCTGCTGGCGGCGGCGGCCGTGGCCGAGGGTTTGGCGTACGGGCTGCTGGTCCCCGTCCTGCGCGCCCTGCTCGGCGACGACCCGGCGGACGCCCGGCCGTGGCTCATCGCGTTCGGCGCGGCTTTCGCCGGATACGCGGTGCTGCGGTACTTCAGCGACCTGTCGGGGTTCCGCGCCGGGACCGTGCTGCTGCGCGGCATGTACCACCGGCTCGGCGACCACCTGGCCCGGCTGCCCGTCGGCTGGTACGGCGCGGGCCGCGTCGGGGAGGTGTCGGTGCTGGCCAGCCGGGGCGTGCTCCAGGCGATGAGCGTGCTGGCGCACCTGCTCGGGCCGTTCGTGTCCGCGTGCGTGACGCCGCTGACGATCGTCGGCGTGATGCTCGTCTTCAACTGGCAGCTCGGGCTCGCGGCGCTGGCCGCCGTACCGGTCGTCGCGGCGGTGCAGATCTGGACGGGCCGCGCCACGGCCGCCGCCGACGCCGCCCGGCACGACCGCGACCACGACGCCGCCGCGCGCGTGGTCGAGTACCTGCGGGCGCAGCCGGTGCTGCGCGCCGGAGGCCGGACGGGCGAGCGCTTCGGGCTGCTGGACGACGCGCTGCGCGGGCTGGAGCGCACGTCCCGCCGAACCGTGCTGGCGGCGCTGCCCGGGGTGCTCGGCCTGACGGCCGTCGTCCAGGCGGTGTTCACCGCGCTGCTCGTCCTCGGCGCGGCGCTCGCGCTCGGCGGGCGCGTCGGCGCGGCGGAACTGCTGGCGGTGCTCGTCCTCGCCGCCCGGTGCGCGGACCCGCTGCTGTCGCTGGCGGAGGCGGGCGGCAAGCTGCGCGCCGCGCGCTCGGAGCTGGCGCGGCTCGACGCGGTGCTGAGCGCCGAGCCGCTGCCGGAGCCGCGCGAGCCCGTCCGGCCGCGCGGGCACGGGCTGGCGTTCGAGTCCGTCACGTTCCGGCACGGCGACCGGACGGTCCTCGACGGCCTGTCGCTGACGGTGCCGGAAGGGCGGCGGCTGGCCGTCGTCGGCCCGTCCGGCGCGGGAAAGACGACGCTGCTGCATCTGCTCGCGCGGTTCTACGACGTGGACGGCGGCGCGGTGCGCATGGGCGGCGCGGACGTCCGCGACATCAGCACCGACGTGCTGATGGCGCAGGTCGCGGTCGTGTTCCAGGACGTCTACCTCTTCGACGGCACGATCGAGGAGAACGTCCGCCTCGGCCGTCCCGGCGCCGACGACGCGGCCGTCCGCGCGGCGGCGACGGCGGCCGGGCTGGACGAGGTCGTCGCGCGGCTGCCCGGCGGCTGGGCGGCGGGCGTCGGGGAGGGCGGCGCGCTGCTGTCGGGCGGCGAGCGGCAGCGCGTCTCGATCGCGCGGGCGCTGCTGAAGGACGCGCCGGTCGTCCTGCTGGACGAGGTGACGTCCGCGCTGGACCCGGTGAACGAGGCGGCCGTCCACGCGGGCGTCGAGCGGCTGATGGCGGGCCGGACGGTCGTGCTGGTCGCGCACCGGCTGCGGACCGTCCGGGGTGCGGACCGCATCGTCTTCCTGGACGGCGGCCGGATCGCCGAGGAGGGTGACCACGACGAACTGCTGCGCCGCAACGGCCGCTACGCCGAGTACTGGCGCGCCTCGGCGGTGGACGCGGGAAGCCCGGCAAGCTAAGTTATGCGCCGTAACTTAGTTCGGAGGGTGAGCGCGGATGGCGGCGGGCGGCGGACGGCGCGGCGGCAGGCCCCGGGTGGTGACGGTCGAGGAGATCGTGCGCGCCGGCCGGGAGGTCGGCCTCGCGGACCTGACGGTCGCGGCCGTCGCGGCCCGCCTCGGCGTGTCGCCGGCGGCGCTGTACCGGCACGTCGCGGGGCGCTGGGAACTGGAACGGCTCGTCGGGGAGAGCGTCCTCGGCGGGCTGGACCTGGTCGAGGACCCGGCGGACGGCCTGGAGCGCCACCTGCTCGGCTTCGCCTGGCAGCTCCGGTCGTACACGGTCGCGCATCCCGGCCTCGCCTCGTATCTTCAGGCGCTGTTCCCGCGCGGCGAGTCCGGGCACCGGCTGCTCGCGACGGAGGTCGCGGCGCTGCGGCGGCGCGGCTACGCGGCGGACGCGGCGATGGTGCTGGCGGGCGCGGTCGCGACGCTCGCCATCGCGCAGGCCGCCGCCGAGGAGCGCGAGGCGGCCGCGTTCGGCCGCCCCGGGTACGCCGAGCAGCGGCGGGACGCGGTGGACCGGATCGCCGCCGACCCCGACCTCGGGGCCGCGCACACCGGGCTGCCGCAGGTGTCGTTCGGCGAGTTCTCCCGGCTGCTGCTGACCGCGTCGATCCGCGGGCTGCTCGCCGCCGCGCCGCCCGGCCGCCCCGTCGCCGGGATCGTCGCCGCGCTCACCTCCGACGCGGAGTCCGATCTGGGCGGACCGCAGTGAACCAGCACACCCAGGGCGTTCCGGAGTGGGTGCCCACCCGCGACGGCCGCCGCCTGTACGCGATGGCGCTGCCCGGCCCGGGCGGCGCCGCGCCGACCGTGGTGTTCGAGGCCGGGAGCGGCGCGTCCCGGTCCTCGTGGGCGGGCGTGCAGCCGACCGTCGCCGGGTTCGCGCGGGCGATCGTCTACGACCGCTCGGGCCTCGGCCGGTCCGCCCCCGACCCGGCCGGGCGCACCCTGGACCGGCTGGCCGACGACCTGGCCGACGTGCTCGACCACTTCGGCCCCGGGCCGTTCGTGCTCGTCGGGCACAGCGCGGGCGGCCCGATCGTCCGGCTGGCCGCGTCGCGGCGGCCCGGCGCGGTCGCCGGCCTGGTCCTGGTGGACCCGGCCGACGAGGCCGCCGACGTCATGTTCACCCCGAAGTTCCGCCGCCGCGAGCAGACCGCGCTGCGCGCCGGGCGCGTCCTGGCCCGGCTCGGTCTGCTCCGGTTCCTCTACCGCTCGCTCCTCGACGCGGCCCCCGCCGACGACGTCCGCGCCGATCTGCGCCGGGAGGCGTTCGGCCCCGGCGCGCTGGCGACGCAGACCGAGCAGGCGCGGACGTTCCTGGACGAGCTGGAGACCTGGCGGACGTCGCCGCCCGACCTCGGCGACATCCCGGTCACCGTCGTCTCCGGCGGCCTCGCCCGCGCGGGCGACGGGATGCCCGAGGACGTCCGCGCCCAGGCCAACGCCGCCCACGCGCTCCGCGCCGGGCTGTCCCCGCGCGGCCGCCACGTCGTCGCCGAGCACTCCGGCCACTACGTGCCCGTCACCGAGCCGGGCCTGATCGCGGACGAGATCGAACGCCTCGTCCTCGGCGCGCCCGCCGGCGCCTGACGTCCAGCCGCGGCCCTGCCGGGCGAGGCGGCCGGCGGGTACCTCGCCGCGGGCTTCGTCGTCCTCGGCGCTGGTCGCCACCGTGCTGATCCCGCGCACGCCCGTCCCGGCCGGCTCCACCGGGAGCAGCCGGGTCAGAGCGCGCCGCGCAGCTCCCGCTTGAGGATCTTTCCGACGGGGTTGCGCGGCAGCGCCTCGCGCAGTTCCAGCCGTTCGGGCAGTTTGTAGGAGGCGATGCGGCGGTCCCGCAGGAACGCCGTGACGTCCGCCAGCGACGGCGGCGCGGCCGGGTCCGCCGGGACGACGACCGCGCAGATCCGCTCGCCCAGCACCGCGTCCGGGTACCCGACGATCGCGACCTCCGCGACGCCGGGATGCTCGGCGAGCAGGTGCTCCAGCTCGGCGGCGGCGATGTTCATGCCGCCCCGGATCACCAGGTCCTTCGCGCGGTCCACGTACCGGATGAACTCGCCGCGCTCCCCGGCGATCTCGAAGACGTCCCCGGTGCGCAGGTAGCCGCGCTCGTCGAACGGGCTGGCCAGGCCCGCGCCGTCGAGGTAGCCCGCGAAGACCTGCGGTCCCTTGATCCGCAGCTCGCCGGGGCGGCCGGGCTCCTCGACGTCCTCGCCGGTCGCGAGGTCCACGACGCGCATGTGCGTCCATGTGGACGCGCGCGTGGACCAGGCGATCCCCGGCACGCCGTAGCGCGGGAAGAACCGCGCGCGCTGCTCGGGATCGGGCACGTCGTAGGGGTCGGTGAGCATCCCCGCGCCCTCGTTGGAGCCGAAGAAGTTGATGACGCCGATGCCGTGCCGTTCCTGCCAGCCGCGCACCATCGCGGGCGACAGCGGGGCCGAGCCGGAACCGATGCGCGTCAGCGACGACAGGTCGGTCGAGGCCAGCAGGTCCTCGCGGTCCAGCAGCATCGTCAGCAGCGCGGGCGCGGCGACGGTGTAGGTGACGCGTTCGCGGGCGATCTGCGCGAGGAACGTCGGCAGGTCGAACGGATGGTGCTGGACGAGCACGCCGCCGACGAGCAGCCACGGCAGGAACAGCCCCGCGAACCCGGCCATGTTCACCATCGGGAACGGGTTGAGCAGCACGTCGTCGCGCGTCATGCGCGGGGCCTCCGCGCACACCGACGCGACGGCGAGCCAGTCGTTGTGGCAGCGCGGCACGCCCTTCGGGGTGCTCTCGGTGCCGGACGTCCAGCAGATCGTCACGCAGTCGTTCGGGTCGGCGTCGTGCGCGGCGGCGGGCCCGGCGGGCAGCGCGAGTTCCGCGTCCATCGGGACCGCGCCCGCCGGGGCTCCCGCCCCGTACGCCAGGACGAGCGGCAGCCCGAGCGCCACCGCCTCGGCGGCCGGGGCCCGGTCGCCGAACCGGGCGACGGTGATGTGCGCGGCGAACCCGGCGAGCTTCGCGAGCTGGGACGTCTCGTGTTCGCGGTACTGCATCGGCAGCGGCGACACGATCAGCCCGATCCGCCAGCACGCCAGGTACAGCGCCACCTGCTCGACGGTGTTGGGGAGCTGGACGCCGACGACGTCGCCCGGCGCGAGGCCCCGGCGGAGCAGGACCGCCGCCGTCCGGTCGGCCTCGGCGTCCAGCTCGTCCCAGGTCAGGCGGCGCGGGTCGAGGCCGACGAGCGCCGCCTTGTCGGCGGGGTCCACGACCGCGACGCGGCCGGGATTCTCGCGGACGCGCGCGCGGAACAGCGCGTCCAGCGTGTCCGACCCCCACCAGCCCTTCGCCGTGTACTCGGCGACGCGCCCGGCGGGGTGCAACTGCCGTGGTGCCACGATGCCTCCCTCAGACCAGTGCCCGGACGCGGGCGAGCGTGCGCTCCCCGCCCGGATCGTCGTCGGTGCTCGCCGGGATGACGACCACCTCGTCCGCGCCCGCCGCCGCGTACTCGGCGAGCCGGGCGCGGACCTCGGCGTCGCCGCCGAGCAGCCCCACCGACGCCGCGACCTCCGGCCCGACCGCCGCGAGCAGGTCGCGCGGGTGCGGCCGGGTGCGCGCGAACGCCACGAGCTCCCCGAACCCGGCCTCGGCGAACATCTCGCCGTAGCCGGGCGCGGCCAGGTACCCGACGAGCCCGCGCCGGACCTGCTCCAGCGCCGCCGGGGACGGGTCCACCGCCGCCGTCGCCCAGACGGCGACGCGCGGCGCGGGCCGTCCGGCGTCGGCCGCCGCCGCGCGCAGGTCGCGGACGAGCGCGGCGGCGGACGCGGGCGTGACCAGGTTCAGCACCATCCGGTCGGCGTGCGCGGCGGCGGCGCGCACCGCCGCCGGGCCGAACGCCGCGACCGTCAGCGACGACTTGGGGGCGGGCAGTCGCAGCCGGTACCCGCGCGTCCGGACGACCTCGCCGTCCTGCGTCACCTTCGCGCCGTCCAGGAACCCGCGCAGCGCCGTCGCGGACTCGCGCAGCGCGGCGGCGGGCCGCCGCCGGTCGCGGCCGTGCCACTCGCCGACGACGACCGGGCTGGACGTGCCGATCGCGACGTCCACCCGGCGGCCGGTCAGCTCCGCGACGGACGCGACGCCGCGCGCGATCGACATCGGGTCGCGGACGGCGACGGCGAGCGGCCCGAGCGTCAGCGAGCAGCGCTCGGTGCGCGCGGCGGCGGCGACGGCGAGCGCGAACACGTCGTAGGTCGCCATCTCGCCCAGCCACAGTTCGCGGTAGCCGAGCCGGTCGGCGGCGGCGACGGTGGCGAGCGCCTCGCCGGGGACTCGGTCCTGCCAGTAGCCGGGCGCGGCGGCCAGATCGGGCATCATGCGGGCAAACTACAATAAACGAAGTGATCCGGCCAGGGGCGCCTCACAGCCGCTCCACCAGCACCGCGACGCCGAGCCCCGCCGCGCCGCTCACCGCCGCGACGCCGTAGCGCCCGCCGCGCCGCTCCAACTCCTCCACGCAGCCGCCGACCATCACCGCGCCCGTCGCGCCGAACGCGTGGCCCATCGCGATCGTGCCGCCGTTCGGGTTGAGCCGGTCCGGCCCGGCGCCCAGGTCGCGGCGCAGCCGCAGGCACAGCGCGGCGAACGCCTCGGCGAACTCGAAGACGTCGATGTCGGCGGGCGTCAGCCCGGCGCGGGCGAGGACGCGCTCCACCGCCGTCTGGCCCGCCGTCAGCATGATCACCGGATCGGCGGCGGCCGTCGCGGACGCGACGATCCGGGCGCGCGGCCGCAGCCCCGCCGCCTCGGCCGCCGCCGCGTCCCCGAGCAGCAGCAGCGCGGCCCCGTCCGCCAGCGCGGGCGAGGTGCCGACCGTGTGCGGGTGCCGGATCTCGCCCGCCTCGGGGTGCGCGGCGAGGGCGAGGGCGTCCTGGCCGTCCGCGCCGAGGCCCGCGAACGCCGGTTCCAGCGCGGCCAGCGCCTCGGCGGTCGTGCCGGGCCGGACGAGTTCGTCGCGGTCCAGGCCCGCGACCGGGACGACGCTGCGCGCGAACGCCCCGGCCGCCCACGCGCGGGCGGCCTTCTCCTGAGTCTCGACGCCGTACGCGTCGAGTTCGTCGCGCGTCCAGCCGTCCAGCGTCGCGTTGAGGTCGGCGGCGACGCCCATGTGGACGGACCCGATCCGCCGCACGACGTCCGGGTCGCGGAAGAGCGGCCCGCCGTCGCTGAACATCGGCACCCGCGACGTGCTCTCCACGCCGCCCGCGACCGCGAGCCCGAGGTCGCCCGCCCTGACGCGCGCGGCGGTCTGCGCGACGGCGTCGATCCCGGACGCGCAGAACCGGTTCAGCGTCGCGCCGGGCACGCCGTCGCCCCACCCGGCGAGCAGCACGGCGGTCCGGGCGAGGTCCGCGCCCTGCTCGCCCGACTGCGACGCGATCCCGAGGACGACGTCCTCGACGGCCGCCGGGTCCAGCCCGCGCTCGCCGAGCGCGTCGAGCAGCGCCACCACCAGGCCGGTGGGGGAGACGCCGTGCAGGGCGCCGCGCGGGGAGCCCTTGCCGCGCGGGGTGCGGACGTAGTCCAGGACGTAGGCGTCGGAGGTCATCGGGGCCGTCCTCTCGCTGGGTGACTCTGTTAGTTGTAGCATCGCCGCAGGACGAGCCGGAGGGGGCTTCGATGGACGTGTGGGTGCTCGGCGGGTACCAGACCGACTTCGCGCGGAACTGGGCCCGCGCCGGGCTGGAGTTCTCCGACCTGGTCGCGGAGGTGGTCGGCGGCACGCTGCGCGACGCCCGCGCCGACGCGGCCGACGTCGGGGTGATCCACCTCGGCAACGCGTTCGGCCAGCTCTTCACCGGACAGGGCCAGCTCGGCGGGATGCCCGCGACCGTGGACGAGCGGCTGTGGGGCGTGCCCGCGTCCCGGCACGAGGCGGCGTGCGCGTCCGGCGGTATCGCGGTGCTCGCGGCGATGGCCGACCTGGAGTCCGGCCGCTACGACTGCGCGCTCGTGCTCGGCGCGGAGCTGGAGAAGACCGTCCCCGGCGACGTCGGCGCGCGGCACCTCGGCGCGGCGGCGTGGACCGGGCACGAGGGCGCGGACGCGACGTTCATGTGGCCGTACATGTTCAGCGCCCTCGCCGACGAGTACGACCGCCGCTACGGGCTCGACGACCGGCACCTGCACGCCATCGCCGAGCTCAACGTCCGCAACGCCCGCGCCAACCCGAACGCGCAGACGCGCGGCTGGACGTTCGCCGAGGCGGGCTTCACCGCCGACGACGAGGCGAACCCGCTGGTCGAGGGCCGCGTCCGCCGCCAGGACTGCAGCCAGATGACGGACGGCGGCGCGGGCGTCGTGCTCGTCTCCGACCGCTGGCTCGCCGCGCACCCCGAGGCCCGTGACCGGCCCCTCGCGCGCATCGCGGGCTGGGGCCACCGGACGGTCGGCCTGCCGCTCGCCCGCAAGCTGGAGCGCAGCGCCGCCGAACCGTACGCGCTGCCGCACGTCCGGCAGGCCGTGCGGGACGCGTTCGGCCGCGCCGGGATCGGCGGCGCGGACGACCTCGACGGCATCGAGACCCACGACTGCTTCTCGATGTCGGAGTACATGGCCGTCGACCACTTCGGCATCACCGGCCCCGGCGAGAGCTGGAAGGCCGTCGAGAACGGCGATCTGGAGATCGGCGGCCGCATCCCCGTCAATCCGAGCGGCGGCCTGATCGGCGGCGGGCACCCGGTCGGCGCGACCGGCGTCCGGATGCTGCTGGACGCGGCGCTCCAGGTCACCGGCCGCGCGGGCGGCTACCAGGTCGAGGGGGCGCGCCGGTTCGGCACGCTCAACATCGGCGGCAGCACGACGACCACGGTGAGCCTCGTGGTGGAGGGAGAGTCCGATGGACGTTGAGATCGTGGGGCGGGCGCTGTCGACGCTGCCCGCGGACGACGACCACCCGTACCGCACCGGGCCGTGGCGTCCGCAGACGACCGAGTGGCGCGCGGACGACCTGGAGGTGGTCGAGGGCGAGATCCCCGCCGACCTCGACGGCGTGTACCTGCGCAACACCGAGAACCCCGTCCATCCGGCGATCCGCCTGTACCACCCGTTCGACGGCGACGGCATGGTCCACGTCGTCGGGTTCCGCGACGGCCGCGCGTTCTACCGGAACCGGTTCGTCCGCACGGACGGCTTCGTCGCCGAGCAGGACGCGGGCGAGTCGCTGTGGGCGGGCATCGCGGACCGGCCCGCGCTGTCCAGGCGGGCGGACGGCTGGGGCGCGCGGACCCGCATGAAGGACGCGTCGAGCACCGACATCGTCGTCCACAACGGCGTCGCGCTGAGCAGCTTCTGGCAGTGCGGCGACCTGTACCGCCTCGACCCGCTCACCCTCGACACGGTCGGCAAGGCGACGTGGGGCGGCGGCTTCCCGAGCGGCTGGGGAGTCTCCGCGCACACCAAGACCGACGACCACACGGGTGAGCTGCTGTTCTTCAGCTACGCCACCGAGGCCCCCTATCTGCGGTACGGCGTCGTGGATGCGGACGACCGGCTCGCGCACTTCACCGACGTCCCGCTGCCCGGCGCGCGCCTCCCGCACGACATGGCGTTCACCGAGAACTACGCGATCTTCAACGACTTCCCGCTGTTCTGGGACCCGGACCTGCTCGCGCAGGGCAAGTACGCGTCCCGGTTCCATCCCGAGCTGCCGAGCCGGTTCGGCGTCATGCCCCGGCGCGGCGACGCCTCGCAGCTCCGCTGGTTCGAGGCCGACCCCACGTACGTCCTGCACTTCGCCAACGCCTACGAGGACGGCGACGAGATCGTCATCGACGGGTTCTTCCAGGGCTGCCCCGAACCGCCCGACCCGCGCGGCGAGGGCGTCTACCAGCGGATGTTCCGGTTCCTCGCGCTGGAGCGGATGGAGACGCGCCTCCACCGCTGGCGGCTGAACCTCGCCACCGGGCAGGTCGAGGAGGAGCGGCTGAGCGAGCGCTACACCGAGTTCGGGATGATCAACCCCGGGCACGGCGGCCGCGCGCACCGGTACGTCTACGCGGCCACGCAGCGGCCCGGCTGGTTCCTGTTCGACGGCGTCGTCAAGCACGACCTGCGCACCGGGGACGAGGAGCGCTACGCGTTCGGCGAGGGCGTGTACGGCAGCGAGACCGCGATGGCCCCCCGCACCGGCTCCGCCGGGGAGGACGACGGCTACCTGATTACACTGACCACGGACATGAACGCCGACCGCTCCGAATGCCTGGTGTTCGACGCGGCCCGGCCCGCCGACGGACCCGTCGTCCGGCTCCGGCTCCCCGAGCGGATCTCCAGCGGCACGCACTCCGCCTGGGCGCCCGGCGCGGCGCTGCCGGGCTGGCGGGACCGCGACGCGACGGAGGCGGCGGCGCTGCTCGACCGCTGAGCCGCTCGACCAGTGAGAGGACGCCCGTGGACGAGGCGACGCCGCTGCCGCCCGGCGGCGAGAACGCGATCGGCGTCACCCTCGGCCTCATCGGGGACGAGTGGGCGCTGCTCGTCCTGCGCCACGCCCACCAGGGCGTCCGCCGGTACGCCGACTGGCGTGCCCGGCTGCCCGTCTCCGACTCGGTCCTGGCGGCCCGCCTCGCGCTGCTCACCCGCATGGGCCTGCTGCGGCGCGAGGCGTACCAGGAGCGCCCGACCCGCCACGAGTACCGGCTGACGCGGATGGGCCGGGAGATCTGGCCGATCCTGGTGTCCATCTGGGCGTGGGAGCACCGGTGGGTCGCGGGCCGCGACGCGTCGCTGCCCCGGATGCGGCACCGCGCCTGCGGGGAGCCGATGGAACCGGCGCTCACCTGCGCGGCGTGCGGCGCGCCCGTGCGGCCGCGGGACGTGGACAGCCGCCTCGGCCCGTCCGGCGGCGACGGCCGCTCGGTGCCGACCGCGGGCACCCGGCGGCGCTCGGCGTCCGGGACGGGCGCGGCCGCCGCGGGCCTGTTCCCCGAGACGATGGCGCTCGTCGGCAACCGCTGGTCGGTGATGCTGCTCGGCGCGGCGTTCCTCGGCGCGCACCGGTTCGGCGAGTTCGAGCGGATGATGGGCGCGCCGCCGGCGATGGTCGCGGACCGGCTGCGGACGTTCGTCGGCCTCGGCGTCCTCGCGGAGGAGCCGAGCGCCGAACGCGCCGACTGGACGTCCTACCGGCTCACCGACAAGGGCCGCGCGTTCTTCCCCGTCGTCATGACGGGCATCGCGTGGGGGCAGCGCTGGTTCCGCGCCCCGGAGGGGCCCGCGCTGGTCTCCGCGCACCGGGGCTGCGGCGCGGCGTTCGAGCCGCGGCTGGCCTGCGACCGCTGCGGCGGCGTGCTGGCCGAGGCGGACGTCGTGGTCGGTCCGCCGGAGCCCGCGCGCCGCTGAGCGGGCGTCAGCGGAGGTTGGCGGTGAGGGTGCCGGCCGGGCCGAAGAGTTCGGCGCGCCAGCGGTCCAGGAGTTCGGCGGCGTCCACGTCGTCCGGGTGGAAGCCGCGCCGGTTGTAGGCGCGGAGCTTCGTGATCACCTCGCGGGCGAGGAACGGCGAGTGCCGCAGCCGGGCGAGGCTCGCGCCGAGCCGCAGCGGGTTGAGCGCGGCGCGGTCCGTGCAGAGCGACAGGACGGTGCCGAACGCGATGTGCGCGAGCAGCAGCGCGCTGATCACCCGCATCGTCCGGACGCGGACGCGCTCGCTGCCGCCCGTCTCGCGGAACACGTCGAACGCGACGGCCTTGTGCTCGGACTCCTCCAGCGCGTGCCACAGCAGCACCGACCGGACCTCGGTGTCGCCCAGCAGCGCGCGGGCGCCGTCGTCGGACAGCAGCCGTTCGGCGATCGTCGCGGTGTAGTGCTCCAGCGCGGCGGTGTAGCCGAGGCGGACGCGCGGCGGCAGCGTCCGCTCGGCGAACTTCAGGGACCGGTCCGTCATCCGGTCGATGAGCCGCGTCGGGTAGCCCATCCGCGCCAGCTCGGCGTTCAGCCGGTCGTGCTCGCGGCCGTGGACGATCTCCTGCCCGATGAACCCGCGCACCTGCGCCGCCAGCTCCGGGTCGGTGACCCGGTCGGCGTAGTGCCGCACCGACCGGACGAAGAACTCCTCGCCCGGCGGGAACGTCGCCGACAGCACCGCGACGACATGGCTCATCACGAGGTCGCCCTCGACGTAGTGGCGGCGCAGCGCGCCGCGCGGGTAGGCGAACTTCACGCGGCGGGGCTTCACCGCCCGCGCCGGGACGCTTCGACGGTCGGTCATGGGGTCCTCTCCGCCGGTCCCGTGGGGAGCGGCTCGTCCGCCGGGGCGAACGCGTAGTCGTCCAGGGGGAACGCGGCGCTCGCCCGGTACGCCTGCGCCGCGCTCGTCGGCCGCAGGTAGGGCGTGTCGCCGTGGTGGTCGAAGTAGTAGCTGCGGGCCGTGGCGCAGCCGCCGGACGCCCACAGCGACCCGGCGAGCCGGTCGCGCATCGCCTCGGTCCAGCGGGCGGACGCCTCCGGCCGGACCTCGACGCTCGCCGCGCCCCGGCGGCGCGCCTCGGCGACGACGCGGACGATGTGCGCCGACGTCGTCTCCACGAGCTGGTGCCACGTCCCGCCGACCCACCCGTACGGGCCGAACATCATGAAGTGGTTCGGCAGGCCCGGGATGCTGACGCCCTCGTAGGACTCCAGCCGGTTCTCGGTGTACGCCGTCGCGAGGTCGAACCCGGCGCGGCCCCGGACGGGCGTGCGGCGGAAGTTCTCCGGGTCGCTGGCCAGCCGGAACCCGGTCGCCAGGACGATCGCGTCCACCGGGCGCTCCCGCCCGTCCGCGGTGCGGACGCCGGTCGCGGTGATCCGGTCGATCGGGTCGGTGACCAGCGCGACGTTCCGGCGGTTGAACGTCCGCAGGTACGTGTTCGACACGGATGGGCGCTTGCAGCCGAGCCCGTAGTCGGGGGTGAGCCGCCGCCGGACGGCCGGGTCGCGGACCTGCGTCCGGTACCAGGCCGAGAGCAGCCGCGTGATCGCCCGGTTGACGCCCGGCGCGCGGCCGTGGTGGACGACGCCGTCCACCAGCATCCACTCCACGCCGCGCGTCGTCGCGCGCCGCACGGCGTCCTGCGCGCGGGGGGCGCGCTCGAACAGCCGCATCAGCGCGCGCGGCGTCGTGAAGTCCGGTTTGGGGGCGACCCAGATCGGCGTGCGCTGGTAGACGTCCAGGTGCGCGGCGCGGCGGACGATCTCGGGGACGAGCTGGACGGCGCTCGCGCCCGTCCCGACGACCGCGACGCGCAGCCCGGCGAGGTCCTGCGCGCCGTCCCAGCGGGCGGTGTGCAGCACGACGCCCGCGAAGTCGTCCGCGCCGGGGATCTCGACCGGGCGCGGGTCGACGAACGGGCCGATCGCGCTGACGACGAACCGCGCGGTGACCTCGCCGCCCGCCGCGAGCCGCAGCCGCCAGAACGCGGCGTCCTCGTCCCAGACGCGTTCGGCGACCTCGCAGCCGAACCGGACGCGGTCCCGGACCCGGTACTCGTCGGCGACGCGCTCGACGTACGCCATGACCTCCGAGCCGGGCGCGAACACGCGGCTCCAGCGGGGGTTCGGGGCGAAGCTGAACTGGTACGCCTGCGCGGGGACGTCCACGCCGACGCCGGGGTAGGTGTTGTCGCGCCAGGTCCCGCCGAGGTCGTCGGCGCGTTCGAGGACGACGTGGTCGTCGATCCCCGCGCGCCGCAGCGCGATGGCCATGCCGATGCCGCTGAGACCGGCCCCGATGACGGCGACCTCGTGGTCGGGTCCGGCCATGACGCCTCCCGTCTGCGGCGGCGAACGCGCCTGTTGTATTGAAAGTCCAATAAAAGGCGCGTCCACCCCGCGCGTCAAGAGCCCCGCCCCGAAAACCCGGCGCCGCCACGGGGGGTCATCGCGCCCGCACGGCCGCGAGCCGCCAGGCGAGCGGCCGGGCGGACGCAGCGCGAAGGGTCGCACGCAGCGGAGCGCTAGCGGAGCGAGGATGCGGCGCTTCGCGCCGCGGGGGGTGTGGGGGGTCGTCCCCCCACAATGACAAGCGCGAGGGCGCCGAGCGTCAGCGCGGCCACGACGCCGGTGAAGACCAGGCCCGCCGGGCGCAGGCCCCAGGCGTTGGCCGCGAGGCCGACGAGGACGACCGGGATCGAGATGCCGATGTAGGCGACGACGAAGAAGCTCGACACCGTCTCGGCGCGGCGTTCGGGCGGGGCGGCGCCGCTGACGGCGGCCATGCCCGCGCGGAAGCTGACGCCGTGCCCGACGCCGACGACGACCGTCCCGAGGACGAGCAGCGCCAGCGACGACGCGGCCAGTCCGCCCGCGACGCAGCCGAGCCCCGCGATGAGGACGACGCAGCCGAGCGGCAGCGCCCGGTGGACGCGGACGCGCGCCAGCGCCGTCTGGCCGATGACGGACCCGGTGAACATCGCGAACACCACGGCCCCGGCCAGCGCCTTGTTGGAGCGGTGCAAAAGCGTGGCGAGAAAGCCCGGCTCGATCGCCGTGAGCAGGCCGAACACCGAGAACGCGGCGAACACGGCGAGCGCGGCGGGCACGAACACCGGCCGGACCGGCGGGGGGACGTCGGGGCGGCGCGGGCGCGGCGGCGTCCGGCGGCGGTCGCGGACGGTCTCGGGGGAGAGGACGACGCCGACCGTCGCGACGGCGAGCAGCGCGAGGTCGGTCAGGAACGGCAGCGCCAGCGGGTGCGGCGCGTACTCGGCGAGGAACCCGGCCAGCAGCGGCCCGCTGCCGAGCCCGAAGATGTTGACGGCCGTCGCGAGCATCGTCGCGCGGGCGCGGTGCCGGGGCGCGGCGAGCTCGACCAGCGCGACGGTCGCCGCCGCCGTCACCAGGCCCGCCGACAGCCCGGACAGCAGGCGGCCGGCGATCAGCACGGGCACGCCCGCGTCGGTGAGGAAGACCAGGGCGGACGCGGCCGACGCGGCGAGCGCGGCCAGCAGGACCGGCCGCCGCCCGATCACGTCGGAGGCGCGGCCGAACAGCAGCAGCGCGGCGAGGACGCCCACCGCGTAGACCGCGTAGATCACGGTCGTCAGCAGGCTGGAGAACCCGTACTCGCGCTGGTAGAGGCCGTAGAGCGGGGTCGGGAGCGTCGTGCCGAGCATCACCGCGCCGAACGCGAAGGCGACGAACGCCAGCGGACGGACCGCTGTGTCCCTTTCGATGGCGGTTTGCATAGTCACGAACGTCCAGCATGTCCCGTTCGTAACGGTCTGGCGAATCAGTCGGGCGTCGCGCCGCTCACACGCTGCTCACACGCTGCCGGTCGGCTCCGGGACCGCCGCGCCGCGCGGCGTCAGCAGGAAGACCTTCGGCGCGATCCGGTCCATCGCCCCGCACCGGCCGAACACCAGCCCCGACGCGAAGTCGATCATCGGCTTGGCCTCGTCGTCGCTGAGCCCGCTGAGGTCCATGACGACCCGGCGGCCGATGGTGAAGAAGTGCCCCACATGGATGATGTCGTCGTACTGGCGCGGCGCGAAGGTCATGAGGTTCACGGGGCCAGTCTGAACGGGCGTGCGGAGGGTGTCCAGCGCGGGCGGGGGGCGCTCCCCGGCGGAACGGCGTCCGCGCCGGTTCACCGGCCGTCCGGTGAATTGTCCGGGCGGGTCGGCGGCGGTTTCGTGACCGGGGTCGGACCAGGCGGCCGAATTGGGCCGGAGAAGAGGTCCGGAATCGTCGTTCACGGGTTTGCGGGCGGGGCGCGCAATGTGCGCGGGCCGACCGCTACAAGGGTTCCTGGACGAGGATCGCCTGATAGATCCGGCTCAGCCCCCGGCCGGGCAGCAGGCCCAGTTCACGGTCGAGCCAATTCCTGGTGCGGTGGAAGACGTCGATCGCCTCGCTCTGCCGCCCGCACCGGTACAGCGCGAGCATGAGCTGCTCGCTGAACCGCTCCCGTTCGGGATGCTGGCTGATCAGTTCCCGGAGTTCCGGGACGACCTCCCGCGCGTTTCCGGCCTGGAGCCGCGCGGTGATCAGGTCCTCCTGTGCGGATTTGCGCCGCTCGTCGAGCGCGAGGGCCGCCGCGCGGCAGCGCGGTCCCTCGACGACGTTC
The DNA here is from genome assembly GCF_000381885.1 of Actinomadura atramentaria DSM 43919. Classification (GTDB taxonomy): domain Bacteria; phylum Actinomycetota; class Actinomycetes; order Streptosporangiales; family Streptosporangiaceae; genus Spirillospora; species Spirillospora atramentaria. The sequence continues at coordinate 202,859 of NZ_KB907211.1, forward strand.
AGCAGCGCCGAGCCGCGCCACAGGCCGAGCGCCGCGCGCAGCAGCGCGATGGCCTCCTCGGGCCGGGCGTTGACCAGGGAGATCGCCCGGTCGGCCCGGCGCAGGAACGGCGTCGAGTCGACGTCCTCGTCGGCGACGGCGAGCATGTAGCCGTTGTCGACGGTGCGGACCAGGGGGTCCTCGGGCGATTCCAGACGGAGGTCGGCGAGGATTCTGCGCAGCCGCGCGATGTTCGCCTGGAGCGAGTTCTTCGCGTCGCTGAGCGGCTTCTCGCCCCATAATTCGTCGATGAGCTCGTCCGCCGTGACGACCTGTCCGGCGTTCAGCGCGAGCAGCGCGAGGAGCGTCCGGAGCTTGGCGGCCCGGATATTGAAGGATTGTCTGCCGTCGCTGAGCAGCAGCGGTCCGAGTACTGCGACCTCCACGGGTGCGGCCCCTTCGCCTGAGTACTGGGTGCAGGTCGCACTCTAATGCACACGGGCGTTTTTCCGACCAATCCGCGACTGGCCGGGACCGGTCATTGACGCAATGTGTCGGAGATTCACGTTCGGGGCCGGGGCGGCGCGCGGAGTCGCGAAACGGAACCGGTCGCCCGGTCCCGCCTCCGCTTCTTCCGTGCAATTTTCAGTAATGGCGCTCCAGGACGTCGTATTCGGCGGTCGAGACCAATTTCCGGGGGCGCAGCGACGGCCACCACGTCCAGCGGCCCAGCGCCGACAGCGCGGCGGGCAGCAGCACCGCCCGGACCACGGTCGCGTCCAGCGCGACCGCGACGGCCAGCCCCACGCCGATCTGCTTCAGCTCGATGAAGCTGAGCGAGGCGAAGATCGCGAAGACCGCGACCATGACGACGGCCGCGCTGCTCACCACCCCGGCCGTGCGCGACAGGCCGCTGACGACCGCGTCCTTGAACCCGAGCCCGCCCGCCGCGTCCTCGCGGATGCGGCTGACGACGAACACGTGGTAGTCCATCGACAGGCCGGACAGGACCACGAACAGCAGCACCGGCACCCACGACACGACGTGCCCGGTCGACTTGAAGCCCAGCAGCCCCTCGGCCCACGTGTGCTGGAACACCAGCGTCAGGACTCCGAACGACGCCGCCGCCGACAGCAGGTTCAGCAGCAGCGTCACCAGCGCCAGCAGCAGCGCCCGGAACGCCAGGACCATCATCAGCGACGTCAGGACGAGCACGTAGCCGAGCACCAGCGGCAGCTTCTCCTTGAGCTGGTCGGCGTAGTCGAGGCTGGCGGCCAGGTCGCCGCCCACCGCGTACCGCGCGCCGGTCCTCCCGGCGGTGGCGGGCAGGTAGTCGCCGCGCAGCCGCTCCAGCGCGCGGCGGGAGTCGGGCGAGTCGGTGCCGTACGGGGTCGGGACCGTCACCGCGGCGGTCGAGCCGTCCGCCGAGACGCGGATCTGCGCCGCGCCCTGCCCGCCGAAGAGCGGGTCGCGCTGCGTTCGGGCGACCAGGTCCTTCAGCGCCGTCCGGACCTGCGGGAGTTTCTCGGACCCGCCGCGGACGACGACGTCGAAGCTCCCGTCCTGGCTCGGGTACGCCCGGACGACCTGGTCGTAGACCTTGATCGTCGGCAGCGCGTCCGGGAAGTCGCCGGTCAGCGTCGCCTTGGGCGCCATGTCGAGCGCGGGCACCGCCAGCGCGACCAGCGCGGCCCCGCCGACCAGCAGCATGAGGAAGGGGTGCCGGACGGACGGCCGCAGCAGCGCGGGCCACAGGCGCGGCTCGCGGCCCGGCCGGGACAGCCGCCACAGCAGCGGCACGCGCGGCCGGTCCACGGCCCGGCCGAACTTGGCGAGCAGCGCGGGCAGGACCGTCAGCGAGGCGACCACCGTCACGGCGACGACGAGGATCGCGCCCGTCGCCATCGACGCGAAGACCACGTCGTCGGCGAGGAACAGCCCCGTCATCGCCACGACGATCGCCAGCCCCGACACCAGCACCGAGTGCCCGGACGTCCGCGCGGCGACGGCGATGGCGTCCGGCGCGTCCTTCCCGGCCTCCTTCTCCTCCCGGAACCGGCGCAGGTAGAACAGCGAGTAGTCGACGCCGACCGCCATCCCGATCAGCACGATGACGTCGCTGACCATGCCCGGGTCGGGCACCAGGTGCGACGCGGCCGCCCACAGGCCGAGCGCGCCCGCGACCGCCGACAGCGCCAGCAGCACCGGCAGGCCCGCCGCGACGAGCGCGCCGAACGCCAGCAGCAGGATCACCAGCGTCACCGGGACGCTCAGCGCGGCGGCCTTGGTGAGGTCTTTCCCCAGCCAGTCGTCGAAGTCGGACTTGATGGACGCCGCGCCGGTCTCCTGGACGCGCACCGCCGGATGCGCGCGCTGGACGTCCGCCGTGGTGTCCAGCAGCGCGCCGACCCGCTCGTGGGCGGTGTCGGGGTCGCCCTTCATGACGACCGGGACGAGCAGCGCCGCGCCGTCCGCGCCCGGCACCGGGTCGGACACCGTCGCGACCGGGGCGAGCGCCGCCATGCGCGTGCGCAGGTCCGTCGCGGCGGCCTTGCGCTCGGCGGCGGACCCGCCCGTGACCAGGACGTTCTCGACGGCCGGGTCGGTCAGCCCCGCGCGGTCCATCAGCTCGGTCGCGGTCGCCGACTGGCCGGTCTGCAACTCCGCGGTCGTCGCGTCCCGGCCGCCGCCCATGCCCGCCGCGACGCACCCCGCGACGAGCACGACCCACAGCAGGATCGCCGACCAGGGATGGCGCGCGCTCCAGCCGCCGATTCCCGCTGTCACCCGACTCATCGGGTCTCCTTCGTGGATACCCCGGCCTTCAGGCCGGGGAGGAAACGAAGCTCCCGCGCAGCGGGGCAGGGATAGGCGAATCGCCGCCAGGGCGGTTCGGCGTCTGCGGTGACCGGCCGAACCCTGCGGCTCACACGGAAACTGATAGCGTGTGAGGCATGGCGCAGCAGGTCAAGCGGGCTTTCAAGTATCGCTTCTATCCCACGGACGAGCAGGCAGCGGAGCTGTCGCGCACGTTCGGCTGCGTCCGCCTCGTCTACAACAAGGCGTTGGAGGAACGTACGCGCGCCTGGTACGGCGAGCAGCGCCGTGTCTCCTACGTGCAGTCCTCGGCCGCGCTGACGGAGTGGAAGAAGACCGAGGAGCTCGCCTTCCTGGCCGAGGTGTCGTCGGTCCCGCTTCAGCAGGCGCTGCGTCACCTTCAGACGGCGTTCGGGAACTTCTTCGCCAGGCGCGCGAAGTACCCGCGTTTCAAGTCGCGGAAGAAGTCCCGCCTGTCGGCCGAGTACACCCGCAGCGCCTTCAAGTGGCGTGACGGGAAGCTGACTCTGGCGAAGATGACGGAGCCGCTGGACATCCGGTGGTCCCGTCCCCTCCCCGGGGGCGCGGAGCCGACCACGGCGACCGTGTCCCGCGACAGCGCGGGACGCTGGTTCGTGTCCCTGCTGTGCGAGGACGGCATCGCCCCCGCGCCCGCCACCACGAACGCGGTCGGCATCGACGCGGGGCTCACCTCCCTGGTGACCCTGTCCACCGGGGAGAAGATCACCAACCCGAAGCACGAGCGCCGCGACCGCGCCCGCCTGACCCGCGCACAGCGGGCACTGTCGCGCAAGGAGAAGGGCTCGGCGAACCGGGAGAAGGCCCGCCGGAAGGCGGCCCGCACCCACGCGCGGATCACCGACCGCCGCCGGGACTTCCTGCACAAGCTGACCACTCGGCTCGTCCGTGAGAACCAAACGGTCGTGATCGAGGACCTCGCCGTCCGCAACATGGTCAAGAACCACAGCCTGGCGCGTGCCATCTCCGATGCGTCGTGGACGGAACTGCGCTCCATGCTGGAGTACAAGTGCGCCTGGTACGGGCGCGAACTCGTCGTGATCGACCGCTTCTTCCCCAGCTCGAAGCTGTGCGGGGCCTGCGGAACGGTCGCGGCGAAGATGCCGCTGCACGTCCGGGAGTGGACGTGCGACTGCGGCGCGGTCCACGACCGCGACGTGAACGCGGCACGCAACATCCTGGCCGCCGGGCTGGCGGCGTCTGCCTGTGGAGACGGTGTAAGACCTCAACGGGAGTCCTCCCGGACAGGGCGGTCGTCGATGAAGCAGGAAACCCAGCGGGCGACCGCTGGAATCCCCCGCCTTTAGGCGGGGGAGGAAGTCAATCGGTGGACACTCCCGTCCGTCAGTGGTTCCACCGTCCATGCTGGTCTCGCGGGCGCGCGCCCGCACGGGTCGAAGGACCACTCCGGAGGTGGTGGTAGTACCACTTGTCGGCGGCCCGGACGGCTCTGGAGAATGGACGGCGGGGTGGTCGGCGGATGGCCGAACGGCTGGGTGCGGTCTGGCGGTCGGCGGCCGAGGGGTGGCGCGCCGCGTGCCGCTGCACGGCGTTCGCCGGCCTGTCGGTGTGCGGGTTCGGGCTGCTGGTCGCGCTGACGTCGGCGGCGTCGGTGATCCTGCTCGGCGTCGGGCTGCTGGCGGTGCTCGTCCTGCTGGTGTCGGCGCGCTTACTCATCAACGTGCAGCGCGGGTTCGTGACGCGGTGGACGGGCGAGGACGCCGTCCCGTCGTACGCGCCGCCGCCTGCCGACGCCGAGGGCGTGCGGGGCTGGCCGCGCCGGGCGCTGTGGATCGTCAGCGACGTCGAGACCTGGCGGGACGTCGCGTGGCTCCTGCTGGACTCCTGGCTCGGCCCGTTCGTGACGCTCCTGCCGATGACGCTGCTGCTCACCGGCGTCTGGGGCCTCACCATGCCCGTCACCTGGAGCTACATGGCCGACGCGTGGGGCAGCGACAACTGGTACGGCGTCATCCCGCTGGACGGCCCGGTCGACGGGTGGCTGGCCGCGCTGCTCGGCGTCGCGGAGATCCCCTTCGCACTGTGGCTCGCGCCCCGCGTCCTGCGCGGTTACGGGCGGGCCGCGGCGGTGTTCATCGCGCCGCGCCGCAGCGTCGTCCTCAGCCGCCGCGTCGAGCGGCTGGCCGAGACCCGGTCGGGCGCGGTCAGCAGCGCCGCCGCCGAGATCCGCCGCATCGAACGGGACCTGCACGACGGCGCGCAGGCCCGGCTCGTCGCGATGGGCATGACGCTGGACGCGGCGCGGCGTCGGCTGCGGCGTGCCGACACCGACGCGGCGCTGGAGTTGGTGGACGAGGCGCACGAGTCGTCGCTGAAGGCGCTCTCCGAGCTGCGCGACCTCGTCCGGGGCGTGCATCCGCCCGTTCTCGCCGACCGGGGCCTGGTCGCGGCGGTCGAGGCGCTGGCCCGCGACTGCCCCGTCCCGGTGGACGTGACCGCGCGGCTCGCCGGGCCGCTGGAGCCGCCCGTCGAGTCCGCGGTGTACTTCGCGGTGTCGGAACTGCTCACCAACATGGTCCGGCACTCGGGCGCGGACCGGGCGAGCGTCGAGCTGAGCGACGCGGACGGCGCGCTGACCGTCCGCGTGGACGACGACGGCGCGGGCGGCGCGGACCCGGTCGGCGGCACCGGCCTGTTCGGGGTCGAGCGGCGGCTGGCGGCGTTCGACGGCACGCTGCGCGTCGACAGCCCGCGCGGCGGCCCGACGCGGATCGAGATCACGCTTCCGTTCGGGCCGCCGGGCGGGCGCTAACCGGCCGCGACCGCGCTGGCGTTCGCGAACTCCACGAGCCCGCCGATCGTGCGGGCGCGCAGCGCGTCGGCGGGGTCGAACTCCAGCCCCATCCGGCTTTCGAGGGCGAACAGGACGTTGGCGATCTGGAGGCTGGACAGGCCCAGCTCGTCCAGCGCCGAGTCGGCGTGCAGGGTGAGGCCGGGCGGCAGCGACCGGCCCGCCTCGCGGCGGATCAGCGCGACGATGCTCGTGACGGTGACGTTCTCGGGCATGGGGGAGTCCTTCGGGTCAGGGGATGGGGGACACCTGCGGCGGGCCGCCGACCGGGACCAGCTCGCCGCGTTCGTACGCAACCCGGCACGCGCCGCGCTGGAGCTTGCCGCTGGAGGTCTTCGGGACGGTGCCGGGCGCGACGAGCACGATCTCGTCGGCCTGGACGCCGTGCGCGGCGGACAGCGCGGCCGCGATGCTCCGCCGCACCGCGTCCACGCGTTCGCGGTCGCGGATCTCGGCGACCACGACGAGCCCTTCGCGGCCGTCGCGGTCCACGCCGAACGCCGCCGCGCCGCCCCGCCGCAGCGCGGGGTCGGCGGTCTCGGCGGCCAGTTCGAGGTCCTGCGGGTAGTGGTTGCGGCCCTCGATGATGACGACGTCCTTCAGCCGCCCGGTGACGTACAGTTCGCCGTCGTGCAGCGCGCCGAGGTCGCCGGTGCGCAGGTACGGCCCGGCGCCGTCCGCCGTGTGCGCGCCGAAGACCTCGGCGGTGGCCTCGGGGTCGCGCCAGTACCCGGCGGCGACGTCCGGGCCGCGCAGCCAGATCTCCCCGACCTCGCCGTCGGGCAGCGGCCGCCGCGTCGCCGGATCGACGATCGTGACGCGTCCGGCGTCGCGGGGGCGGCCGCAGCTCACGATCGTCCCGCCGCCGCCCGGCGCGAGTACGCCCCGGTGCAGGGCGTCCCGGTCGAAGTCCAGGACGCGCGCGCCCCGCTCGATGGGCCCGGACGACACCAGCAGCGTCACCTCCGCCAGCCCGTACCCGGCGGTCAGCGCCTCGGGGTGCAGCCCGGCGGGCGCGAACGCGCGGGCGAACGCGTCCAGCGTGGCGGCGCGGACGGGCTCGGCCCCGCTGAAGATCATCCGCAGGCTGCCCAGATCGAGCGCCGCCCGGTCGGCCTCGGGAATCCGCGCCACGCACAGGTCGAACGCGAAGTTCGGGGCGCCGGTGAACGTGCCCCGGTACTCGGTGATCGCCTGGAGCCACCTGAGGGGGCGGCGGGCGAACATCAGCGGCGGCATGAGCACCGCGTGCGCGCCGACGTACACGGTCTGGAGCACCTTGCCGATCAGGCCCATGTCGTGGAACAGCGGCAGCCACGACACCAGCGTGTCGTCCGGCGTCATCGCGCTCGACGCGGTGAACAGCGCCTCGTTGGCGAGCAGCGACCGGTGGGTGACCATGACGCCCTTGGGCAGCGACGTCGAACCGGACGTGTACTGGAGGAACGACACGTCGTCCCCGGCCGTGGCGACGGGCGTGAACCCGTCCGCGCCGTCCGCGCCGTCCGGGTCGTCGGGAATCGCGATCCAGGGCGGGGCCGCCAGGACCGGCTCGTCCGGCCACGGGCACCCCGGCAGGTCGCTGAGGACGGCGGCGGGCTCGCTGTCGGCGGCGATGGCCCGCAGCGTCGCGAGCCGGCGCGGCGAGTCGGGCGGGAACGGCAGCGCCACCGGCACCGCGATGACGCCCGCGTGCTGGCAGCCGAGGAACGCCCGGACGAACCGGGCGTTGTCCACCGCGAGGATCAGCACCCGGTCGCCGGGCGCGCACCGCTCGGCCAGCCGCGCGGCGACGGCCCGCGCCGCCCGGTCGAGCCCAGAATGTGAAATTCGTTCGGGCGCCCGGCCGCCATCGGCCAGAAATGTGAAAGCCGTCGCGTCGCCGCGTTCCGCGGCCCGGGACGACAGGAGTTCCGAAATGGTTTCCATGCAGATGCGATCCGTTCGCCGGCGCCGCACAATTCCGCTCGGTACGCTAGACGCCGTTCATGACGCGGCGCTGACCGCGCTCTGACAGCGCGCGCAACGGCTTTCCGTTACGCTTATCCGGCCGCCCCTTCCTGAGGAGACCGCATGCGCGTCGTGATCGCGGAGGACCACTTCCTGCTGCGCGAGGGACTGGTCCGATTGCTCGGCGAGCACGGCATCGAGGTCGCGGAAACGGTCGACAACGCGCCCGCCTTTCTCCGGGCCGTCGCCGCCGCGCGGCCCGACGCGGCGGTGGTGGACGTCCGGCTGCCGCCGACGTTCACCGACGAGGGCGTCCGCGCCGCGCTGACCGCCCGCCGGGCCGCGCCGGGCCTGCCCGTCCTGGTGCTGTCGCAGTACGTCGAGCCGAGCTACGCCGCCGAACTGCTCGCGGACGGGGCCGGGGCGGTCGGCTACATGCTGAAGGACCGGGTGACCAACGGGGAGCAGTTCGTCGAGGCGGTCCGGCGGGTCGCCGAGGGCGGCACGGTGATGGACCCCGAGGTGGTGTCCCGGCTGATCGGCGGGGCCCGCCGGTCCCCGCTCGGCGACCTCACCAAGCGGGAGACCGAGGTGCTGGCGCTGATCGCGGAGGGCAAGTCCAACGCCGGGGTGGCGGGCGCGCTGTTCGTCACCGAGAAGGCCGTCGCCAAGCACATCAACAACATCTTCGCCAAGCTCGGGCTGAGCCAGTCGCAGGACGAGAACCGCCGGGTCCTCGCGACGCTGGCCTATCTCAACGGCTCGTCCTGACGGTCAGTCGGCCAGCCCGGCGCCCAGTTCCGACAGTTCCTCGGCGGACAGTTCCAGGAGCGGTTCCGCCGCCGCCGCGTCGGCGACGGCCGCGCGGGCGCGGGCGGCCAGCGCCGCCGGGGTGCGGAGCGCGAACACGTCGCGGCTGGACAGGCCGATGCCCCGGCTGCGGGCGTGGCTGACGAGCCGGATGGCGCGGATGCTGTCGCCGCCCGCGTGGAAGAAGTCGGTGTCGGCCGCCGCCGCGACGCCGAGGATGCGGGCGAACAGGTCCCGCAGGACGCCTTCGACGGCCGCGTCCCCGGGCTCGTGCGGGACGGGCGGGGCGGTGACGACGGGCCGTCGCGGGGCCGTGCCGGGTTCGCCGACGCGCGCCGTCTCGGTGGCGTCGTCGGCGTCCGCGACGTCCGCGAGCAGCCGTTCGAGGCTTCCGCAGATCCGCTCGGCCGCGCGCCGGTCGATGAGGTCGGGCGCGTGGTCGAGGCGCAGGCCGAGCCGTTCGCCCGGCAGGACGGCCAGGCTCAGCGGATAGTGCCGCGCGTCGTTGACCTGCGGATTCTCGACGCGCAGGTCCGCGTCGCCGTCCAGCGACCCCATCGGGAAGTTCTCGAACAGCACGGCCGTGTCGAACAGGTCGCCGCGCGCGCGGACGGCGCGGTGGATCGCGGCGAGGCCCAGATGCTCGTGCGGCGCGAGCGTGCGCTGACGGTCCTGGACGTCGCGCAGCAGCGTCGCGACCGGGACGTCCGGCGGCACCGCGACCCGCAGCGGGATCGTGGTGAGGAACATGCCGACCGCCGTCTCGACGTCCGGCAGCTCCGCGGGCCGGCCCGCGGAAACAACGCCGAACGTCACGTCCGACCGCCCGGTCAACCGGCTCAGCAGGATCGCGAAACAGCCCTGGACGACGGTGTTCAGCGTCAGCCCGCGCGACCGCGCCCACCCGGTGAGCCGCGCCGTGAGGTCGGCGGGCAGGTCGCGGCGCAGCGACTCGGGGAGCACCGGCCGCCGCCCGGCGTCCGGCGGGACGAGCAGCGTCGGCTCCGGGTCGTCGCCCAGCGCGTCCCGGAACGCGGCGGCGGCCGCGTCGCGGTCCCGCGCGGCCAGCCACTCCAGGTAGCGGCGGTGCGGCGCGGCCGGGGGCAGGTCGTCGCCGCGCAGCAGGGCCAGCAGCTCGCCCGCGAGGACGGGCATCGACCACCCGTCCACGGCGATGTGGTGGACGGTCCAGATCAGCCGGTGCCGGTCGGGGCCGGTGCGCGCGAGGACGAACCGCAGCGCGGGCGGCCGGGCCAGGTCGAACGGGCGCAGCCGCTCGGCCGCCGCGAGGTCCGCGAGTTCTGTTTCGTCCGTCGCGTCGGCCTCGCGCCACGGCACCTCGACGCGCTCCGCGACGACCTGCACCGGATCGCCGTCCTCGCGGAGCCGGAAGGACGCCCGCAGCGCGGGATGCCGGGCGGTCAGCGCGGCGGCGGCCGCCCGCAGCGCCGCCGGGTCGAGCGGGCCGACGAGGTCCGCGGTGACCTGGAGCGTGTACGGGTCGAGGTCGCCGGTCCCGGCGTGGAACAGCAGGCCGCGCTGGAGCGGGGTCAGGGGCAGGACGTCGGCCGCGCCGGACGGCTCGCGCGCGTAGGCGTCCAGCTCGTCCTGGCCGACGTCCGCGAGCGGCACGTCGGACGGGCTGAGCCCGCCGCCGCCCCGCCGCACGTGCGCGGCCAGCGCGTCCAGCGCCCGGAACCAGGTGCGGGCCAGATCTTCGGCCGCGGCGTCGGGCACGGCGCGCCCGGCCCAGTTCCAGTGCGCGACGAGGACCGGCCCGTCCGCGCGGTCCTCGGTGACGGGCGTGACGTCCAGCAGGTGCGGCAGCGGCGTCGCCGGGTGCGCCCCGGTGCCGACAACCGGGCCGCCGCCCGCCGCGAGCGTCCAGTCGCCGGTGTCGCGGACGTCGAAGCGCCCCAGGTAGTTGAAGCCGAGCCGCGGCCGGGGGCGGGCCGCGAGGACCGGCGCGGCCTGCGGGTTGAGGTGGCGCAGCAGGCCGTGGCCGACGCCCCGGTCGGGCAGCGCGCGGAGCTGTTCCTTGATCCGCTTGAGCGCGTCGCCGACGGCCGGTCCCGCCGCCCACACGTCGTCCCAGTCGACGTCGCCGGGGTCGAGGCGGACGGGGAACGCGGCGGTGAACCAGCCGACCGTGCGGGCCAGGTCCAGGTCGTCGGTGAGCTGTTCGCGGCCGTGGCCCTCCAGTTCCACGAGGCAGGCGCGGTGCTCCGTCCGGCGGGCGCGCCGCCGCCGGTCCGCGACGGCCAGCGCGAACGCCGTCAGCAGCACGTCGTTGATCTCGGCGTGGAACGCGGCCGGGACCTCGGTGAGCAGCGCGCGCGTCGCCTCGGCGGGGTACTCCAGGCGGAGCGTCCGCAGCGTCGCGTAGGTGTCCGAGTCGGACCGCCAGGGCCGGGGGTCGTCGGCCGTCCGGGCCAGCCAGCCGGGCAGTTCCGCGCCGCGCACCTCGGTGCGGGCCTGGTCGGCCAGGACGCGCGACCAGCGGCGGTAGGACGTCCCGACCGGGTCGAGGCGGACGGCGCGGCCCGCGCGCAGCGCCTCGGCCGCCGCCGCCAGGTCCTCGACCAGGATGCGCCACGACAGGCCGTCGATCGCGAGGTGGTGCGCGACCAGCACGAGCAGGCCCGGCCGGTCGCCGCCGTCGAGGTGGACGGCCTGGAGCATCGTCCCGGCGGCGGGGTCGAGGCGCGCCCGCGCGGCGGCGGCCTGCTGCTCGACCAGCGCGGCCGGGTCCTCGGTGCCGATGCGGACGGTCAGCGGGGCGTCCGACGTTCCGGCCGGTACTTCGGGGCTCCACAGCCCGGCCACGTCCCTCACCCGCATCCGCAGCGCGGCGTGGTGCGCGACGACCGCGCGCAGGGCCGTGTCGAGCAGCGCCGTGCCGATCCCGGCCGGGACGCGCACCGCGACGTGCTGCGAGTACCGGCGGACGGGCCCGTCGATCGGCCCGGCGTCCTCCCGGAGCTGCGCGGCGATCGGCGTCAGCCCGAGCGCGCCGACGCCGTCGTCCTCCACGACCGGCTCCGGGCCGGTGCGGACGGCCAGCGCGGCGAGCGCGGCGGGCGTCTTGGCCGCGAAGACGTCCCGGGTCGTCACCGCGACGCCCCGGCGGCGCGCCCGGCTGACCACCTGGATCGCCAGGATGCTGTCGCCGCCGTGCTCGAAGAAGTCGGTGCCGGGCTGCGCGGGCGCGCCGAGGACTTCGGTGAACAGCGCGCACAGGATCTGCTCGGCGTCGCCGGCCGGGGCTTCCCGGGGCGCGGCCGGGGCGGCGGGGTCGGGGAGGGCCTTGCGGTCCAGCTTGCCGTTGGGGGTGAGCGGCAGCGCGTCCAGCACCGTCCAGACCGACGGGACCATGTACGCGGGCAGCAGCTCGGCCAGCGCGCCGCGCACCCGCTCGGGGTCGGGATCGGGGCCGGTCAGATAGGCGACCAGGCGGGTTCCGCCCGACGCGGCGGGCACGACGCGGGTCGCGGCGTCGGCCACGCCCGGCAGCGAGCGCAGCGCGGTCTCGATCTCGGCCAGCTCGACCCGCCTGCCGTTGATCTTGGTCTGGTGGTCGCGGCGCTCGATGAACTCCAACCGCCCGTCCGCGCGGCGGACCACGCGGTCGCCCGTCCGGTACAGGCGGGTGCCGGGCGGGCCGTACGGGTCGGGCACGAACGCCGCCGCCGTCTTGGCCGGGTCGCGCAGGTAGCCGCCGCCGACACCGGTGCCCGCGACGTACAGTTCGCCCGGAACGCCCGGCGGCACGTGCTGCAGCTCGTCCCCGAGGACGTGCAGTCGCGTGTTGCGGACGGCCGCGCCGATCGGCGTGCGGCGCGTCGGCGGGTCCTCGGCGGTGACGATCCCGTGGGTGACGTCGTCGGAGCACTCGGTCGGGCCGTACGCGTTCATGATCGGGACGTGCGGGTGGAACGCGTGCCAGCGCGGGCACAGCTCCGGCGCGAGCGCCTCGCCGGTCGTCATCAGCCAGCGCAGGTCCGGCAGCGCCACCGGCCCGTTCAGCTCCCAGTCCGCGAGGGTCGCCTTGAGCAGCGACGGGACCAGCTCCAGCACCGTCACCCGCTCGCGGGCGGCGATCCCGAACAGCTCCACCGGGTCCGCCGCCGTCAGGGTGCCGGTGACGCGGACCGTGCCGCCCACCAGCAGCGGCGCGAACATCTGCCAGACCGACACGTCGAAGGTCAGCGGCGCGTTCTGCACGACCGTGTCGGCGGCGGTGAGGCCCAGGTCGTCGACCTTGGCCTGGAGGTGGTTGACCATCCCGCGCCGCCGGACCATCGCGCCCTTGGGCTTGCCCGTGGACCCGGACGTGAACATGACGTAGGCGATGTCGTCCGGCGTCCCCGGGACGGGCCGGTCGTCGGGCACGCCCGTGACCGGGCCGTCCGCGACGAGCACGCCGACCCCGCCCGGATCGACGCCCGGCTCGGCGCGGTCGGTGAGCAGCAGCGCCGCGCCGCTGTCGGCCAGCAGCGCCGCCAGCCGCGCGGGCGGCGACGCGGCGTCCAGCGGCACCCACGCCGCCCCCGCCGACAGGACGGCCAGCGCCGCGCCGATGTACCGGACGCCCGGATCGGCCAGCACCGCCACCAGGTCGCCGTGGCCGACGCCGCGCGCCCGCAGGCGGTCGGCCAGGTCCGCGGTCCATCCGGCCAGGTCGCGGTAGGACGTGCTCCCGTCCGGGTCGGTGACGGCGATCCGGTCGCCGTCGCGCGCGGCGTGCTCGCGCAGGCGCTCGACCACGCCCGGCGGGCCGCCCCCGGCGGCCGTGTCGTTCCACGCGGCGAGCCGCGCGGCCTCGTCCGGCGTGACGATCGGGAGCCGCCCGATCGGCGCGTCCTCGTCCAGGTCCAGCAGCGCGTCGAGCAGGCCGCGCAGCCGGTCGAGGTGCGCGGCCAGCTCGGCGGGCTCGTAGAGGTCGGGATTGCCGTCCAGGTGCAGGTCCACGCCGCCGTCCGCGCGGGTGTGCAGGTTGAAGATCAGGTCGTTGACGATGCCGGTGGACAGGTTCGCCACCACCGCCCGGCACGGCCCGAAGGCCGGCTCGGCGTCCTGGTCGAGGACGTTGACCAGCGGCCCGAACGGCCGCCGGTCGTCGGCGCGCAGGCCCGCGTCGCGGCGGACGCGCTCGCCCCGGTACCGCTGGTGCTCCAGCGCCCCGGACACCGCCGTGTACGCCGAGCGCAGCAGGTCCCGGCGCGTCATGCGCGGCCCGGCCTGGACCCGCAGCGGCAGGTAGTTGGCGACCATGCCGGGGACCGCGCGGGCGCGCGCGCCGACGCGGGCGCTCACCGGCAGCGTCAGCATCGGCTCGTCCGTCCCGGTCATCCGGCCGACGTACGCCGCGACGGCCGCGATCAGCGCGACGGGCAGGGTGGCCCGCGCCCGCCACGCGGTCCGGCCCAGCGCCCGCGCCCGCTCGGGGGGCAGCGACACCGTCCGGCGGACGCGGCCCCGGCAGGGGAGCGGGTCCGCGCCCGACAGGCTCACCAGGTCGGGCGCGGCGGGCATCGTCTCCGACCAGTACGCGCGGTCGCGCCGCTCGGCGGGGGAGCCGGGGTAGGCCAGCTCGTCCTCGACCAGCTCGCGCAGCGGCGGCGGCGCGGTGGCGGCCAGGTCCTCCTCCGGCTCGCCCGCGACCAGCGCGCCGTACACCGCCGCCAGCCGGGGGTGCAGGACCGTGCGGCTGTAGCCGTCCCCGACGATGTGGTGGAAGCACTGGTAGAGCAGGTGGCGGTCCGGGGACAGCCGCAGCAGGGCCGCGCGGAACAGCGGGAAGTCGGTGGTCTTCAGCGGGTCCGCCAGGTCGCGCTCCATCCACGCGCGGGCGGCGGCCTCCGGGTCGTCCGCGCCGCTGACGTCGATCTCCGCGAGCGGCGGTTCCGGGCACGGATGGACGAACTGGCGCGGCTCGCCGTCGCGCTCGGCGAACCGCACGCGCAGCGCGTCCGCCTCCGCGACGACGCGGCGCAGCGCCCGGCGCAGGACCGCCGCGTCCAGCGGGCCGCGCAGGTCGGTGAAGTCGGCCATGTTGTAGGCGGGCGGCTCGGCGGCGATCTGCTCGTCGAACCAGACCTCGGCCTGCGCGCGGGTGAGCGGCAGGCCCACCGCTTCCTCGGCGGTCGTCACGCGAGGTCGACGGAGAAATCGTCGACCGGAAATCCGGCCGGCCCGGAAATGACAGGCACAGATGGCTCCAGGGCGGAAGAGGGAATGGTCGCCACATGATTGCGAGGCCGTCTGATGCGCCGCTGATGGAGCACTGACACCGTTACCGGTCAGCGGGTGGTCAGCGAGTTGTCAGCGGTTGCCGCGACCCTTTCCCCGGGAAACGCCGATCACCCGGGAAAGGGGGCGCGGCATGGGACGGACGGCCGCGGTCAGCGAGGTCCTGCCGCTCGCGCCGCTCCAGCGCGGCCTGCTCTTCCTGGCCGATCTGCACCGCGACGACGTGGACGTCTACACGCTCCAGGCCGTCGCGGACCTGGACGGCGGCCCGAGCGCGGACGCGTGGCGGGCGGCCGCCGGGACGCTGCTGGACCGGCACCCCAACCTCAAGGCGTGCTTCCGCCCCCGCAAGAACGGCGAACCGGTCCAGGTGATCCCCGCGACGGTCGCGGTCCCGTGGCGCGACGAGGACCTGACCGCTCTCCCGGACGCCGAGCGCGAGGCGGCCGCCGACCGGATCGCCCACGAGGAGCGCACCCGCCCGTTCGACCTGGCCCGGCCGCCGCTGACGCGGTTCGCGCTGATCCGCCTCGGCGACGGCCGCAGCAGGCTGGTCTGGACGATCCACCACCTGCTCGTGGACGGCTGGTCGCTGGTGAACGGCGCCGGGGAACTGCTCGCGCTCGCGGCGGGCCGCCCCGCGCCGCCGCCGGGCACGCCGTACGCCGCGCACCTGCGGGCGCTCGCCGGGCGCGACCGGGCCGCCGCCGAGGCGGCGTGGGCCGCCGAGCTGGCCGGGCTCGCCGAACCGACCCGGCTCGTCCCGGCCGCCGAGGGCACGCCCGAACTGCCCGACACGGTCGCCCGGACGCTGCCGCCGCCGACCGCCGCCGCGCTGCACGCGCTGGCCCGCCGCCTGGGCGTCACGGTCGGCACGGTCGTCCAGGCGTGCTGGGCGCTGCTGCTCAGCCGGGCCACCGGGCGGCGGGACGTCGTGTTCGGCACGGTCGTGTCCGGCCGGTCGGAGGAGTTCGCGGACAACGCCGCGATGATCGGCCTGTTCGCCAACACGGTCCCGGTGCGCGCGGACGTCGACTCCGCCGCGTCCCCGGCCGACCTGTGCGCGGCGCTGCACGCGTCCCGGACGCGGCTGCTCCCGCACGACCACCTGGCGCTGGCCGACATCGCGCGAGCCGCCCGCGTGCGCGGCGAGCTGTTCGACACGGTCGTCCTGTTCCAGAACTATCCGATGGACGCGGCGCCGGGTCCGGGCGTCGCGGCGGCGCGCGTCCGCTCGGCCACGCACTATCCGGTGACGCTGACCGTGTTCCCCGGCGAGCCGTTCGAGATCCAGGTCAGTTACGCGCCGGGACGCGTCGGCCGGGCGGCGGCCGAAAGCATCGCGGACCGGTTCGTCCGGATCGTGGAGGCCGTGACCGCCGACCCCGACCGGCCGTGCGGCCGCATCGACCCGCTGCCCGCCGAGGAACGCGACCGGATCATCGTGGACCGCAACCGCACCGGACGCGACTTCGGCGAACCGCCGCTGCCCGCCCTGCTCGCCGCGACCGCCGCCCGCCGCGCCGACGAACCCGCCGTCGTCGGCGAGACCGGCGCGCTCACCTACGGCGAACTGGACGAGCGGTCCCGGCGCGCGGCGGCCGGGCTCCGCCGGGCCGGCGCGGGACCGGGCGCGATCGTCGCCATCGCCCTGCCGCGCACCGCCGACCTCGTCGCCGCCGCCTGCGCGGTCCTGCGCTCGGGCGCGGCCTACCTGCCGCTCGACCCGGCCTATCCGGCCGACCGGATCGCGCACATGCTGGCCGACGCCGCGCCCGTCGCGACCATCACGGACGCGGCGGGCGCGGCGGCCCTGGCCGGGACGCCGACCGGGACCGTCCGGACCCTCGACGAGCTGGCCGCCGGACCGGCCGGACCCGACGGTCCCGAACCGAACCCGGCCGACCCCGCCTACGTCATCTACACGTCCGGATCGACGGGCCGCCCCAAGGGCGTCGCGGTGCCGCACGGCGCGCTCGCCAACCTCGTGCTGGACATGCGGGAGCGGTTCTCGGTCACCGGGGACGACCGGTTCCTCGCCGTCACGACGTTCGGGTTCGACATCGCGAACCTGGAACTGTTCGTGCCGCTGGCGGCCGGTGCCCGGGTCGTCGTCGCCGCGCGCGAGACGGTCGGCGACCCCGCCGCGCTGGCCGCGCTGATCGAGCGGTCCGGCGCGACGCTCATGCAGGCCACGCCGAGCCTGTGGCGGGGCCTGCTCGCGGCCCGGCCCGCCGCGCTGGCCGGGCTGCGCGTCCTGGTCGGCGGCGAGGCGCTGCCCGCGCCGCTGGCGGACGGGCTGCGCGCCGCCGCCCCGGCCGTCACCAACCTCTACGGCCCGACCGAGACGACCGTCTGGTCCACCGCCGCCGACGTCACCGGCACGCCGGACATCGGCCGCCCGATCGCCAACACGCGCGTCCACGTCCTGGACCGGGCGCTGCGCCCCGTGCCGGACGGCGACCCCGGCGAGCTCTACATCGCGGGCGACGGCCTGGCCCTCGGCTACCTCGGCCGCCCCGGCCTGACCGCCGGACGGTTCGTCGCGGACCCCCACGGCCCGCCCGGCGCCCGCATGTACCGCACCGGCGACCTGGCCCGCTGGGACGCGGCGGGCGTCCTGCACTACCTCGGGCGCGCCGACCAGCAGGTGAAGATCCGCGGCCACCGCGTCGAGCCCGGCGAGATCGAGGCCGTGCTGACCGCGCAGCCCGGCGTGGCGCAGGCCGTCGTGACGGCGCGGCCCGGCCCGGACGGCGACGACCGGCTGGTCGCGTACCTCGTCCCGGCGTCGGCGGACACGGCCGCCGCCGCCCGCGGGGCCGCCCGCGTCCTGCCGTCCGCCATGCTGCCCGCCGCCTACGTGCCGCTGGACGAGCTGCCCCGCACGCCCAACGGCAAGATCGACCGCGCGGCCCTGCCCGAGCCCGGCCCGCGCCGCGCCGGCCGCCCCGCCCGGGACGACCGCGAGCGGCGGCTGTGCGCGATCGTCGCGGACGTGCTCGGCCTGCCGGAGATCGGCGCCGACGACGACTTCTTCGCCCTCGGCGGCCACTCGCTGTCGGCCGTCCGCGCCGTCAACCGGGTCCGCGCCGACCTCGGCGTCCGGCTGTCCGTCCGGGACCTGTTGGAGGCCCGGACGGTCGAGGCGCTGGCGACCCGGCTCGCCGCCGACGAAGCGCCGCCGCTCGTCCCGCGCGGCGGCGGCGACCGGCCGCCCCTGTCGCACGCGCAGCGGCGGCTGTGGTTCATCGAACGCCTCGGCGTCCCCGGCGGCCTCTACACGATCCCCGTCGCGGTCCGCCTGACCGGCGCGCTCGACGCCGACGCCCTGCGCGCCGCCCTGCACGACGCGGCCGTCCGGCACGACACCCTGCGGACCGTCTTCGAGGCGGGCGAGGACGGCGAACCCCGGCAGCGCGTCCTCGCCCCCGCCGAGACGCCCGCCGACCTGCCCGTCCAGGACGTCGCGGAGGCGGACCTGCCCGGGGCGCTCGCCGCCGAGGCCGCCCGCGGCTTCGACCTCGCGGCGCGTCCGCCGGTGCGCGCCCGGCTGTTCCGGCTCCGTCCGGACGAGCACGTCCTGCTGCTCGCCGTCCACCACATCGCGGGCGACCGGTGGTCGATGGAACCGCTGGCGCGCGACGTCCTCACCGCGTACGCCGCCCGGCTCGCGGGCCGCGCGCCCGCCGCGCCGCCGCCGCCCGTCCGGTACGCCGACTACGCCGTCTGGCAGCACGCCGCCCTCGGCGCGCCCGACGACCCCGGCGGCGTCCTCGCCCGCGGGCTCGCCCACTGGACGCGCGTGCTCGCCGGAGCCCCCGCGCACCTCGCGCTGCCGTTCGACCGGCCCCGCCCGGCACGCGCCACGCACCGCGGCGCCACCCTGGACGTCGCCGCCCCCGCCGGGCTCCGCGCCGCGCTGGCCGACCGGTCCGCCGCCTGGGGCGCCACCCCGTTCATGATCGTCCACGCCGCGCTCGCCGCCGCGCTGACCCGGCTCGGCGCGGGGACGGACCTGCCGATCGGCAGCCCCGTCGCGGGCCGCGCCGACCAGGCGCTCACCGACCTCGTCGGCATGTTCGTCAACACGCTCGTGCTGCGCGCCGACACCTCCGGCGACCCGGCGTTCCGCACGCTCGTCGACCGCGTGAAGGACGTCGCGCTGACCGCCTACGAACACCAGGACGTGCCGTTCGACCTGCTGGTCGAGGCGCTGAACCCCGAGCGGTCGGCGGCCCGGCACCCGCTGTTCCAGGTCATGCTCGCGTTCGAGGAACCCGTCCCGATGCCGCCCGCGCCGGACGGGCTGACGCTCTCGCCCGAACGCGTCGACACCGGCACCGCCAAGGTCGACCTGGGCTTCCTGTTCGAGGAGCGCGACGACGCCGGGCTGGTGCTGGCCGTCGAGTACGCCGCCGACCTGTTCGACGCGGGCACCGTCCGCCGGATCGCCGGGGCCTACCTGCGGCTGCTGGCCGACGCGCTCGCCCGCCCGGACGCGCCGATCGGGGACCTCGACGTCCTCACCCCGGCCGAGCGCGACGCCGTCCTCGCCCACGGCACCGACCTGCGCGCGACCGAGGACGGTACCGTCATCGAGCTGTTCGACCGGCAGGTCGCGCGGAAACCCGACGCCGTCGCCGTCAGCCATCCCGGCGGCGACCTCACCTACGCAGAACTGGACCGCCGCGCCGACCGGCTCGCCCGCGCCCTCGCGGCGCGCGGCATCGGCCGCGGCGACCGGATCGGCCTGCTGCTGGAGCGCGGACCCGACGCGGCCGCGGCCTTCGTCGCCGCCGCCCGGCTCGGCGCGGCCTACGTGCCCGTCGATCCCGCCCAGCCCCGCGACCGGATCGCGTACATGCTCGCGAACGCGGGCGTCCGGCACGCCGTCGTGCGGGACGGCCTCGCCGGGCTGCTCCCGGACGGGATCACGCCGCTGCCCGCCGCCGACCCCGGCGACGCCCCGCCGCTCCCGCCCCGCACACCGCCCGGCCCCGACGACCCGCTCTACGTCATCTACACCTCGGGCTCCACCGGACGGCCCAAGGGCGCCGTCGTCCCGCACCGCGCGGTCGTCCGGCTGGCCGCCGGCATGGACGATCCGCCGATCACCGGCGACGACACCACCCTGTTCTTCGCGCCCGTCGCCTTCGACGCCTCCACCCTCGAGCTGTGGATACCGCTCATGTGCGGCGCGCGCGTCGCCGTGTTCCCGCCCGGCCCGCCCGAGCCGCGCGCGCTCGGGGCGTTCCTCGCCCGCGAGCGCGTCACCGTCGCGTTCCTGACGACGCAGTTCGCCAACCTGGTGATCGACACCGACCCGCGGCTGCTCGCCCCGCTCCGCGCGCTGGTCATCGGCGGCGAGGCCGCGTCGCCCGCGCACGTCCGGCGGTTCCGCGCGGCGCTGCCGGACGTGTCCCTGCACAACGGCTACGGCCCGACCGAGGCGACGGTGTTCGCCGTCATGCACCGGTGCGCGGGGACCGAGCGGCACACCGTCCCCATCGGCCGCCCGATCGGCGACACGGCCGCGCTGATCCTCGACGCGCGCCTGCGGCCGGTGCCGCCCGGCGTCACCGGCGAGCTGTACCTGGGCGGGCCCCGGCTCGCGCACGGCTACGCGGCCCGCCCGGACCTCACCGCGCAGCGGTTCGTCGCCTCGCCGTACGGGCCGCCCGGCAGCCGCATGTACCGCACCGGCGACCTGTGCCGGTGGGACGCCGAGGGCCGCATGGTCTACGTCGGGCGCACCGACGACCAGGTCAAGATCCGCGGGTTCCGCGTCGAGCCCGGCGAGATCGAGCAGGCGCTGACCGCCCATCCCGGCGTGGCGCGGGCGGCGGCCGTCGTCCGGGAGGACCGGCCCGGCGACAGGCGGCTCGTCGCGTACGTCGTCCCGACACGCGACGGCGCTGACGGCCTGCGCGCGTACGCCCGCGCCGCCCTGCCGCCGTACATGGTCCCGGCCGCGTTCGTCATGCTCGACGCGCTCCCGCTCACGCCCAACGGCAAACTCGACGCGGCGGCGCTGCCCCCGGCCGACGCCGCGACCGCCGCGCCGGGCCGCCCCGCGGAAACCCCCGACGAACGCCTCCTGTGCCGGATCTTCGGCGACCTGCTCGGCACCGGTCCGGTCGGCGCGGACGAGAACTTCTTCGAGATCGGCGGCGACAGCCTCAAGGCCGTCCGGGCGGTCGACCTGGCCGCCGAGGCGGGCCTGCGGGTGGACCTCGCGGACGTCTTCCGCTGCCAGACCGCCGAAGCCCTCGCCGCGACGGGCCGGACCGTGCGCGCCGACCACCGGCGGCTCGCCGAACGGGCCGCCGGCCTGGACCTGTTCGCCCCGGTCCTGCCGATCCGCCCGGCCGGGGACGCCCGCCCGCTGTTCTGCGTCCACGGCGGCCTCGGGTTCGCGCTGCCGTTCGCCGCGCTCGCCGAGCACGTCGATCCGTCGATCCCCGTCTACGGGCTCCAGGCGCGCGGCCTCGACACGGCCGCCGACCTGCCCGGATCGCTCTCCGAGATCGCCGCCGAATACGTGGCGCGCGTCCGGGAGATCCAGCCGGACGGCCCGTACCGGCTGCTCGGCTGGTCCTTCGGCGGGACCGTCGTCCACGAGATGGCGGTCCTGCTGGAGGCGGCGGGCGAGACCGTCGAACTGCTGGCCAACCTCGACAGCCATCCGGGCCTCGCCGACCGGGCCGCCGCCGACGACCGGTCGATCCTCGCCGAGATCCTGGAGGAGACCGGCCACGACCCCGCCGAGGTCCCCGAACCGACCGTCGAGGCCGTCGCGGCGGTGCTGCGGCGGTCCGGGGGCGTCCTCGCCGGGTTCGACGAGCCGACGCTGGCGCGGCTGCTGCGCGTCACCCGCAACCACGTCGGGCTGTTCCGCGCGTTCACGCCCGGCCGCACCCGCGCCGCGCTGACGCTGTTCACCGCCGCCGCGGGCCTGGACGACGCCGCCTGCGCCGTCCGCGCCAAGGCGTGGGAGGCGCACGCGTCGTCCGTCACCGCGCACCGCGTGGACTGCGAGCACCAGGACATGCTGCGGCCCGGCCCGGCCGCCGCCGTCGGGGCCGCCGTCACCCGCGCCCTGCGCTGACCCGCCCACCCGAACCGGAGGTTCAAACCGTGGCCGACCCTTTCGACGACGACGCGGGCGTGTACCTGGTGCTCGTCAACGACGCGGGCGAGCACAGCCTGTGGCCCGAGTTCGCCGCGATCCCCGCCGGGTGGACGCCCGTGTACGGGCCGGGGCCGCGCGACGGCGCGCTCGCCTACGTCGAGGAGCACTGGCGGGACCTGACGCCCGCGGGCCTGCGCGGCGCGCCGTGACCGCCGCGATCCGCGCCGAGGGCCTGCGCAAAGCGTTCGGCGGCCGCCCGGTGCTGCGGGGCGTCGACCTGGAGGCCCCCGCCGGGACCGTCCTCGGCGTCCTCGGCCCCAACGGCGCGGGCAAGACGACGACCGTCCGCATCCTGACGACGCTGCTGGCCGCCGACGCGGGCCGCGCCAGCGTCGCCGGGTTCGACGTCGCCGCCCGGGGCCGCGAGGTCCGCCGCCGGATCGGGCTGACCGGCCAGTCCACCGCCGTCGACGGCCTGCTCACCGCCCGCGAGAACCTCGCCCTGATCGGGCGGCTGCTGCGGCTCGGCCGCGCGGGCACCCGCCGCCGCGTGGACGCCCTGCTGGACCGCTTCGGCCTCGCCGCCGCCGCCGACCTGCCCGCCGCGACGCTCTCCGGCGGCCTGCGCCGCCGCCTCGACCTCGCCGCGTGCGTCCTCGGCGAACCGGCCGTGCTGTTCCTGGACGAGCCCACGACGGGTCTGGACCCG
Source organism: Actinomadura atramentaria DSM 43919 (assembly GCF_000381885.1). Lineage (GTDB taxonomy): Bacteria > Actinomycetota > Actinomycetes > Streptosporangiales > Streptosporangiaceae > Spirillospora > Spirillospora atramentaria. Next base: position 225,362 of record NZ_KB907211.1, read on the forward strand.
GTCAGCCGCACGGTCCTGTGGGACCTCGTCCGCGACCTGGTCGGCGGCGGCGCCACCGTCCTGCTCACCACCCAGTACCTGGAGGAGGCCGACGCGCTCGCCGACCGGATCGCGGTCGTCGACGCGGGCCGCGTCATCGCCGAGGGCACCCCCGCCGCGCTCAAGCGCAAGGCCGGGCGGGACCGGCTGGAGGTCGTGCTGGCCCGGCCCGCCGAGACCGCCGAGACGGCGCGGCTGCTGACCCGGCTCGCCGGCCACCCGGCGCGCCCCGACCCGGACCGCGCCGCCGTCGCCGTCCCGCTGCCCGGCGGCCTGGACGACCTCGCGCGCGTCGCCGCCGGCCTGTCCGCGGCGGGCGTGGCCGTCACCGACTTCACCCTGCACCGGCCGACGCTCGACGACGTGTTCTTCGCCCTCACCGGGGCCGGGGAAGCGGAGCCCGCCGCGTGACCGCCGCCCTCGTCGGCTACCTCGCCGACACCCGCGTCCTCGCGGGCCGCCACCTGCTGCACCTGCGCCGGACGCCCGGACGGCTCGTGCTCATGACCCTCAACCCGCTCGTCATGCTGCTCGCGCTCGGCTACCTGTTCCGGCACGCGATCACCGTGCCCGGCGGCCGGTACGAGGAGTACGTCCTGGCGGGCGTCGGCGCGCAGGTCGGCCTCGCCCAGATCGGGCCGACCGCGATCGGCGTCGCCGCCGACCTGCGCGGCGGCGTCACCGACCGGTTCCGCGCGATGCCGGTCCCGCTCGGCGCGGTCCTGCTCGGCCGGACGCTGAGCGACCTGGCCGTCGCCGCGGTGAGCCTCGCCGCCGTCGCCGGGCTCGGCGCGCTGCTCGGCTGGCGCCCGCACCACGGCCCGGCCGCGACCGCCGCGGGCTTCGCCGTGCTGCTCGCGTTCTGCTACGCGATGGCGTGGGCGGGCGTGCTGCTCGGGACGCTCGTCCGCGACGCCGAGACGCTGGACTCGGTCGGCGCGCTGATCCTCGTGGTGTTCGGGTTCCTGTCGAACGCGTTCCTGGCGGCGTCCTCGCTGCCGGGCTGGCTGCGGCCGGTCGCCGAATGGAACCCGGTCAGCTCCGTCGTGGGGCTCTGCCGCCGCCTGTGGGGCAACGCGGCGGCGGGGCAGAGCACCGGCGCGGCCGGGGCCACCGCCGCCGCCGTCCTGCTCGCCCTGCTGGCCGCCGCCGTCGTCCTCAGCCTGCGCGCGCTGCGCGGCCGCTGACCCGGAAGGAGACGCCGTGCCCAGGACCATCTTCGAGGACGACCACGAGGCGCTGCGCGCGACGGCCCGGACGTTCGCCGAACGCGTCCTCGCCCCCGGCCTCGACCGGTTCGCCGCCGAGGGCGGCATCGACCGCGACGTCTGGCGGGAGGCCGGACGGCTCGGCCTGCTCGGCCTGGAGGTCCCCGAGCGGTACGGGGGAGCGGGCGCGGGCGACTACCGGTTCAACGCGGTCGTCGCCGAGGAGTTCGCGGCGGTGTCGCTCGGCGCGGCGTCCTCGTGGGGCGTCCACGCCGACGTCTGCGCGCCCTACCTCGTCCGCCTCACCAGCGACGAGCAGCGCGCCCGGTGGCTGCCGGGCGTCTGCTCGGGCGAGCTGTGGACGGCCGTCGCGATGACCGAGCCGTCCGGCGGCTCCGACCTCTCGGCCCTGCGCACCACGGCGGTCCGGGACGGCGGCGACTGGGTGCTCAACGGCGCGAAGACGTTCATCACCAACGGCCGGTCCGCGGACCTCGTCATCGTCGCCGCCCGCACCGACCCGGCCGCGGGCGCGTTCGGCATCTCCCTCTTCGCCGTCGAGGCCGGAACCCCCGGCTTCGAGCGCGGCGCCCCGCTCGACAAGATCGGCCAGCACGAGTCCGACACCGCCGAACTGTTCTTCGCCGACGCCCGCGTGCCGGGCGCGAACCTGATCGGCCGCCCCGGCAAGGGCTTCCCGTACCTGATGCGGATGCTCCCGCAGGAGCGGCTGGGCTCGGCCGTCGTCAACCTCGCGCACGCCGCCCGCGTCCTGGACGGCACCCTCGCGCACGCGCGCGCCCGCGAGGCGTTCGGGAAGCCGATCGGCTCGCTGCAGCACAACAAGTTCGTCCTGGCCGACCTCGCCACGAGTCTGGACGTCGCCCGCGCCTACGTGGACCACTGCATCACGCTGCACCGCGCCGGCGCGATGTCCGCCGTCGACGCCGCCAAGGCCAAGTGGTGGACCGCCGAGACGCAGAACCGGATCGTCGACGCCTGCCTCCAGCTCCACGGCGGCTACGGCTACATGGCCGAGTCCGCGGTGGCCCGCGCCTGGACGGCCGCGCGCGTCACCAAGATCTGGGCCGGTGCGAACGAGGTCATGAAAGATCTCATCGGCGCTGACCTGGGCCTGTGACCCGTGCTGTGATGCGGGTCTCAACGAAAAGGGCAGGTCATGCCCGGATTAACATGTCGTTCACAAATGGGCAACAGGTGTGAAATCGCGGCTTGTCAGTCTCTTCTCGGCCACTACCGCCAGGCCGGCAGGACGAAGGGAACCGACGTTGAGCTACAAGGCCGAGTACATCTGGATCGACGGCACCGAGCCCACGGCCCGGCTGCGCTCCAAGACGAGGGTCCTCCCCGACGGCGCCGACCTGCCGGACTGGGGCTTCGACGGTTCCAGCACCAACCAGGCCCCCGGCGACCACTCCGACTGCGTCCTCAAGCCGGTCTTCTCCTGCCCGGACCCGCTGCGCGGCGGCGACCACAAGCTCGTGCTCTGCGAGGTGTACCTGGTCGACGGCACCCCGCACGAGACCAACAACCGCGCCAGGCTGCGCCCGGTCGCCGAGAAGTACGCCGACCAGGACTCCTGGTTCGGCATCGAGCAGGAGTACACCTTCTTCCAGGCGGGCCGCCCGCTCGGCTTCCCCGAGACCGGCTTCCCCGCCCCGCAGGGCCCGTACTACTGCGGCGTCGGCGCGGACGAGGTGTTCGGCCGCGACATCGTCGAGGCCCACCTGGACGCGTGCATGACCGCCGGCATCAAGGTCTCCGGCATCAACGCCGAGGTCATGCCCGGCCAGTGGGAGTTCCAGATCGGCCCGGCGGGCCCGCTGGAGGTCGCGGACCACCTGTGGGTCGCCCGGTGGCTGCTCTACCGCATCGCCGAGGACTTCGACGTCGCCGCCAGCATCGACCCCAAGCCGGTCAAGGGCGACTGGAACGGCGCGGGCGCGCACACCAACTTCTCCACCAAGGCGATGCGCGAGAACTACGACGCGATCATCACCGCCTGCGAGGCGCTCGGCGCGCCCGGCAAGGTCGAGGAGCACATCGAGGGGTACGGCCACGGCATCGCGGACCGCCTCACCGGGCAGCACGAGACCGCGCCCTACGACGTCTACAGCTACGGCGTCTCGAACCGCGGCGCGTCGGTGCGCATCCCGTGGCAGGTCGAGGTGGACAAGAAGGGCTACATCGAGGACCGCCGCCCGAACGCCAACATCGACCCGTACAACGTCACGCGCCTGCTGGTGAACACCTGCTGCGGCGCGCTGGAGAAGGCCGGCCAGGTCTGACCCGGCGACGAACGGTCCGGCCCCGGCGCGGGGGCCGGCGAACGGCCGAGGGGCCGGCCGAAGCACTCGCTTCGGTCCGGCCCCTCGGCCGTTTCGCGCTCAGCCCGGCGCGGCCGCCGCGCCGCGCGGCTCCCCGTCCTCGCCGTCGGGGTCCAGGTCGGGCTCCAGCCAGTCGTCGCGCGGCCCGGCCGGCGTCAGCCAGCGCAGGAACCGCCCGAGCGCGGTCGCGGGCCGGTCGTCCTCGGGGTCGGGGGCGGGATCTGGGGGAGGCGGCGCGGAAGAGGGCAAGGGGGTACCGCTTTCAGGTCGTGCCGGGGTTGTCCCTCCACCTTGCCCGCTCGGCCCCCGCCGCGCCACCGGACCCGGCCGTCCGCCGCGCACGTCAGGCGGACGTAACGATCAAATGACGACAAAGAGCGGAACGGGCCACGCGTCCCGCCGCCCGCCCCGGGTACGACAGCCAGCACCGGACCGGGGGGAGGGGTCATGGCCAGCGGCGGACCGGGGTCCTCGTCGGACCCCCATCGTCGGGCGGCGCCGTGGACCGGCCCGCCCGCGTCCTACCGGCGCTCCTACCGCTGCCGCACCGCCCTGGACCGCGGCCCCGACCGGCTCACGCGCCGCTACGAGGACTTCGTCGCCCTCCACCGGGAGCTGGCCGACGAGCCCGAGGTGGACGTCCGCCGCGTCTGGTGGTGCGGGGCCGCGCTCGCCGTCGGCATCGCCGCGCTGGCGGGCTCGGCGGCGTTCCTGCTGCGCGGGCTGCTCGGCGTCGGCGTCCCGGCGTTCCTCGAACCCGAGGCCGGGCCCGGCGCGGCCGGGCTGACCTACGGCGTGTGCGCGGGCGCGGCGACGCTCCAGGCGACCGCGCTCGTCCACGTCCTGGCGGGCACCGCGGACCGGCCGGTGCGGTCGTTCGCGTGGATCGGCGCGATCGTCGTCCTGCTGGTGACGCTGCTGCCGCTGACGCTGCGCGGCCCGCTGGACGCGGTGCTCGCCACGGCCGGGCTCAACCTCGCGGGCGGCACGCTGATCGTCGCGCTGCTGACGGTCTCCGCCGCCGCGTCCCGCCCGTGGCCCGAGCCGCGGCCCCGCCGCCGCAGGCGCCGCCGCCGCTGACGCGCCGGTCAGCCCCGGCCCACCGTGATCGACAGCGGGTCCGGCGCGCGGTTCGAGGCGACCCGCACCGGCCGCAGCCGCCGCCACACCCGCACCGCCACCGCGTCCTCCGGCGCCCCGATGCGCAGCTCGCGGTGCAGGCCCGCGAAGCCGAGGACGAGGAACGCGTCCCACACGCCGCGCGGCAGCGGGTCGTCCACGAACGCCCGCGTCATCGGCACCGACGCGGTGTAGCCGAGGCGCTCGCCCGCCGCGTCCAGCGCCGCGATCACCGCGTAGACGCGGCCGGTGCGGCGCTCGCGCAGCGCCATCGTCGCCGAGACGGGCGTGTCCCCGTCGCCGAGACCGACGCCGACGTGCCCGGCGAGCAGGAGTTCCGCCGACCGGGTGTCCCAGGCCAGCGCCTCGGCGCGCACGGTCCCGGCGGGCCGGGACGCGCCGCCGACGTCCAGCGCGAGCGGCCCGGTGAGGCTGAGGTAGGCGACGACGGTCGTGGAGTCGGGCAGGAACGTCCGCTGCGGCGAGCGGCCCAGCGCCGGGTCGTGTCCGGGGCCGATCGGCAGCGCCTCGCCGCCGACGACCAGGTCGACGTCCCACAGGCCGCCGGGGAGCTGCGCGCCGGCCGCCGCCTCGGTCACCGGGACGGCCGCCTCGAACGTCAGGACGCCGTCGTGCTCCGCCAGGACGGCGGGCAGCACGTGCTCCTCGTCGCCCTCGCGGGCGCACAGCCGCACCACCGCGTCCGGCGGCGGTCCGGCGGCGGGGCCGGGGAGCGTGCCGCCGAGGCGCAGGACCGTCCCGGTCCAGCGCAGTCGGGTGAGGAATGGATTCGGCACCGGCCGCCCCCGTCTCGTTGGTTCCCGCGCCGCCTCACTGTCCAAAATGCCCGGTAAGGCGGTGGTCGAACCGGACGGCCGTCACGGCACCACCGTGACGGGCCAGCGCCCGACCCGGACCAGCCGCACCGCCACCGACCCGACGAGGCGGTGCCCGGCCTGCGTGGACGCGCCCACCACGACCGCGTCGGCGCGCCGCTCGTCGGCGACGCGCGCCAGGACCGTGAACGCGTCGCCCGACTCCACCACCAGCTCGTGCCGCACCGTGGAGTACTCGCGCGCGGCGCGGTCCAGGTCGGCGCGGAGTTCGGCGAGGACCTCCTCGGCGGCCTCGTGCATCGCCGCCGCGCCCCCGGCCGTCAGCGTCGACAGCGACGCGACCGGGACGACGTGGACGATCAGCAGCCGCGCGTCGCTGCGCCGCGCCAGGCCCCACGCGTACGCGGCGGCGCGCAGCGAGGTGTCCGAGCCGTCCACCCCGGCGACGATCACGCGAGGCCCGTCGTGCGGCGGCGGCGCGGGCTCCCGCACGGGCTCCCGCACGGGCCGCTCGTCGGTCATGCGATCAGCCTAGAGCCGGGCGAATCGGACGCGGAAGGCGGGGGAGCGGTTCCGAATCAGCGCGCCGGGAACCGCTCGACGACCGCCGACAGCGGCAGCGACCCGTCCCCCAGCGCCCGGTACAGCGGCCCCGGCTCGGCGTGCCCGAGCGCGCGGGCGACGGCGAGCGCGTCGCCGCGCGCCTCCAGCGCGGCCAGGTCCGCCCACGGCTCGCCCCACAGGTCGGCGCGCGGATCGTCGTACGGATCGGTCCGGACGTCGGCCCGCGCCGCCGGGGCCCGCGCCTCGCGCCGCCGCGCGGGACGGCCCGGCCGCGCCGCCAGCGCGCGCGCCAGCAGCCCCCGCCCCGCCGCCTCCGGCCCGCCGCGCCGCTCGGCGAAGCTGCGCGCCCGCACCCGCGCCGACGCCGTCACCGCGAAGTCCAGCCACTCCGGCGACGGCGCGGCGGACGGGTCGGTGAGCACCCGCACCACCCGGCCCGTCCGGACCTCCGCCGCCAGCGGCACCTGGCGGCCGTTGACCAGCGCGCCGATGCAGTGGTCCCCGGTCGCGGGCCCGAGCGCGTACGCGAAGTCCAGGACGGTCGCGCCCGCGGGCAGCGTCACGATCTGCCCGCACGGCGCGAACACCGCGACGTTGCCGTCCGTCAGCCCGGCCCGCAGCCCCTCCAGGAACCGCTCGGACGGGACGCCCGCCTGCCAGGCCAGCAGCCGCCCCAGCCACTCCAGGTCGCGGCGGCCCGCGACGGCGTCCGCGACGGCGGGCGCGGCGCGGATGTGCGCGATGATCCCGTGCTCGGCCACCGGGTGCATCGCCCGGTTCCGGATGATCACCTCGACCGCGTCGCCGTCCGGGGTGATCACCCGGCTGTGCAGCGACCGGTACAGGTTGTCCTTCGGCGTCGCGATGTGGTCGCGGACCTGCCCGGGGATCGGGTGCAGCGCCGCGTGGACCGCGCCGAGCGCGATGTAGCAGTCCGGCACGCCGCCGTCCACGACGAGCAGCAGCCGCGCCGCCTGGCACGGCCGCAGCCCCGCCAGGTCGCCGCCCGACGCCTGGTGGACGGCGTACAGGTGCGAGTGCCGCACGGTCACCCGGCCCCGCACGCCGTGCCCGGCCAGCGCCGACCGGACGCGCGCCAGCGCCGGGCCGAACACCGCGCCCGCGTCCCGCAGCGCCGCCCGGACTGCCCGGTCCGTCGCGGCGTGCGCGGCCGGGTCGGCGGCGGCGAACGCCAGGTCGTCCATCTCCCGGCGGAAGACGTGGATGCCGAGCCGCTCGGCGAACGGCACGTACAGCTCCCGCGACGCGCGCGCGATCCGGGCGCGCTTGTGCGGCGGCTGGTGGCCGAGGGTGCGCAGGTTGTGCAGCCGGTCGGCGAGCTTGATGACCAGGACCCGCAGGTCGGCCGCCGCCGCCAGGACGATCTTGCGGTACGTCTCGGCCTCGGCGCGCTCGCCCCAGCGGCGGCCGTCGAGCTTGGTGACGCCGTCCACCAGCACCGCGACCTCGTCGCCGAACTCGTCGCGCAGCTCGGCGAGCGTGTACGGGGTGTCCTCGACGGTGTCGTGCAGCAGCGCCGCGACGAGCGTGGTGGTGTCCAGGCCGAGGTCCGCGAGGATCGCGGCGACGGCCAGCGGGTGGGTGATGAACGGCTCGCCGGACCGGCGGAGCTGGCCGCGGTGCATCCGCTCGGCGACGGCGTGCGCGCGGGCGAGTCGGGCCAGGTCGGCGCCGGGCCGGGCGGCGCGGTGCGCGGCCAGCAGCGGCGCGGGGTCGGCGGGGTCGGGGGTCTCGGGGGCGGGGGCCGGGGGCGGGACGGGCGCGCGGCCCGGTCCGGTGCCGCGCCCCGCGGGGCGGCCGTGCGGCCCCTGGCGGGACTCGTGGTCGTGTTCTGGTCGGTGCCCGGGTTCCGCCGCCGGATCGAGGATCGTCATCGCACCCGCCTGACCGCCGCTCCGCGGCACCGTCGCCACGGACTGTCACCGTCAGTATGCGGGACGTGGCCGCCGCGGCGCAGGGGTCCGGGTGAATGACCGCCGGGTCGGCGGACGAGGCGCGCGCGGGTCGGCCCGGCGCGCCGATGTCAAGACTAATTAACACGCCCTTCACGGGCCGGTGATTTCTCGGGCCCCGTGACCAGGGTAGGAATGTTCCAAGGGTCCGGCCGACCGGGTTTGGTCAACCGTCCCCGCGTCCGGTCGCCGAATGGAGACGGATAATACCGAAATGATTCACTCCCCCCGGACCCTGCGCACCGCCGCCGCCAACGTCGCCCACAAGGTCCTCTACGGCCGCCTGGCCGACCTCCGCCCGATGCCGGCCGCCCTGGTCGACGACGGGCCGAAACGATCGGTCTACCGGTACCGGCCGCCCCGGGGGGTCGTGCCGGCCGGACCGCCGGTGCTCCTCGTCCCGCCGCTCGCCGCGCCCGCCCGCTGCTACGACCTGCGCCGCGGCTGCAGCCTCGCCGAGCACCTCGTCGGCGCGGGCCGGCTCAGCTACCTCCTGGACTACGGGCCGATCGACCGCGACGACCGCGACCTGGGCTTCGACGAGTGGGTCGGGGAGGTGCTGCCCGCCGCGATCCGGACCGTCAGCGCCGACGCGGGCGGGCAGCCCGTCCAACTCGTCGGCTGGTGCCTGGGCGGGATCTTCGCGCTCCTGGCGGCCGCCGCCGACCCGTCGCTGCCGATCGCCTCGATCGCCGCCGTCGCGACGCCCGTGGACACCTCCGCCGTCCGCTTCGTCCCCCCGCTGCGGCCCCTCGCCCGCATCGCCGGGGGAGCGCCCACCGGGGTCGTGAACGCGCTGTTCGGCGGCATCCCCCAGCCGGTCGTGAAACGCGCGTACCAGCTCGTCGGGATCGACAAGTACGTGCTGCGCCCTTACAAGATGCTGACCAACATTGACAACGCCGAGTTCTTGGCGCAGGTCGAAGCGGTCGACCATTTCACGAATTCGATGCTGGCCTATCCGGGGCGGACCGCCGACCAGATTTACCGGCGGCTGCTGCGCGACAACGCCCTCACCGGCGAGGGCGTCGAAATCCAGGGCCGCGCGGTCGCCCTCGACGGGGTGCGCGTGCCCGTCCTCGCCGTCGCGGGCAGCGGCGACGCGGTGGCCCCCGTCGCGTCCGTCCACCCGCTCACCCGGCTCCTCGTCAACGCGCCCGAGGTCCGCTTCGCCATCGCCTCCGGCGGCCACCTCGGCGTCCTCACCGGCCGCTCCGCCCGCCGCACCACCTGGGCCCACCTCGACCGCTGGCTCGACCAGGGCACCCTCCGCCACGGCAACCGCACGAGGGCGGTGAGCTAAAAGAACCTCCAGCGCCCGGCCGCTCGCCTGGCGGCTCGCGGCCGCGCGCGGGCGGGTCGTGCGTCGTCTGCGGGTTCGCGTCCCGCGATCTCCTGGCCGTGTGTGCGGTCAGGCCGTGCGCCGCCTTTGGGTCGCCGCCTGTGATCTGCTGGTGGCCGTGCGCGCGGGGCAGGCCGTGCGCCACCTGGGGTTTGCGCCTTGCGCCCTCTTGGTGGTCGTGCGCGCGGGCGGGTCGTGCGTCGGCTCCAGCCTCGCGCCGTGGGGTCTGCGCGTGGGGCGGTCGACGTCGCTTCTGCTCCTCACGGCCGGGCGCTGAGGCGCAACGCGTGCGCCGCCGGGACGTCGCGGCGGCGCGCGCGGGATGCCCCCCCGTGGTGTCCGCCCTGACCGGGCGGGTGGTGCCGCGTTCACGCCCGTGCCGTCGGACACGGCGTGTCGGGGCGGTTTCCGCTCGGTGACTGAACGTAGTCTTGCGCAGCGTTGTGAGGGGGCGCCGAGGGCGGAGGGGCGGCGATGGCGGCCGAGACGGAGTTCACCGGCGAGATCATCGGCATCGGCCCGTTCGGCCGGCCCGCGCCGCGCGTGGCGGTCGCGGTGGCGCGGGCGGGCGGGCTGGGCGTGCTGGACCTGGGCGTGGACCGGGCGGCCGCGCTCGCGGCGCTCGGCGAGGTGGCGCGGTGGTGGCGCGGGCCGTTCGGCGTGCGGGTCCCGGCGGGCTGCCCGGTGCGGCCGGACGACCTGCCGGACGCCGTCCGCACCGTCCTGGTGGACGCGGCGGCGCTGCGGCCCGGCGCGCCGCTGGACGTCGCCGGGTACGCGCGGGGCCGCCGGACGCTCGTGGAGGTCGTCGACCCGGGCGAGGCGGCGGCCGCGCTGGCGCTCGTCCCGGCGGTGGACGGCCTCGTCGCGCGCGGCGCGGAGGCGGGCGGCCGCGTCGGCGACCGCACGTCGTTCACCCTGCTGCGGCGGCTCCTCGACGAACTCCCCGCCGACTTCCCGGTGTTCGCGGCGGGCGGGATGGGCCCGCACGCGGCGGCCGCGGCCGTGGCGGGCGGCGCGGCGGGCGTCGTCCTGGACGTCCAGTTCGCCCTGGTCCGCGAGATGGAGCTGCCCGCCGACGTCGCGGCGGCGCTCGCCGCGATGGACGGCGGTGAGACCCGCGTCGTCGAGGGCCACCGGATCTACGCGCGGCCCGACCTGCCGGACGTCGACCTGTCCTGCCTGGACCTCGCCGGGATCACCGCCCGGCTCGGCCCGGCGGGCCTGGCGGTCGCGCCGCTGCCGGTCGGGCAGGACGGCTACCTGGCCGCGCCGCTCGCGGCCCGGCACCGGACGGCGGGCGGCGTCGTCCAGGCCGTCCGGCGCGCGATCGGGGAGCACCTGCGCGCGGCGGCCCGCGTCCCGGCCGCGCCGGACGCCGCGCCGCGGGTCGCGTACCGGGTGCCGCTCGGATTCCCGCGCGGCGCGGCGGCCGTGGCGCGCGCGGGCGGGCTGCCGTTCGTCGTGCTGCCGGAGACGGTCCGCGACGACGCCGTCCTCGCCGAGACCGCCCGGCGGGTCGGCGGGCTGCCCTGGGGCGTCGAGCTGCCCGGGCCCGTCCCGCCGGAGGCGCGCGCCGCGCACCTGGCCGCCGTCGCCGCCGTCCGGCCCCCGTTCGCGCTGCTCGGCGGCGGGCGGCCCGGGGAGGCGGCGGCGCTGGAGGACGCGGGCGTCCGCGCGTACCTGCACGCGCCCGAGCCCGCGCTGCTGGACGGGTTCCTCGCGGCGGGCGTCCGCCGGTTCGCGTTCGAGGGCGCCGAGCGCGCCGCGCGCGGCGGCCGGGCGTGCCTCCCGCTGTGGGACGCGCAGGTCGGGCGGCTGCTGGCGTTCGCCGCCGACCGGCCGGACGAGCCGCTGTCGGTGCTGTTCGCGGGCGGCGTCCCGGACGAGCGGTCCGCCGCGATGGTCGCCGCGCTCGCCGGGCCGCTCGCCGAACGCGGCGCGGACGTGCGCGTGCTGGTGGACGCCGCGTGGGCGGACACCCGGCCCGGCGACGGCCGCTCGCTCCCCGAACGCGTCGCCGATCTGCACCGGAATGTCACCGAGGGGGCGGCCCGGTTCCTGGCGGACCGCGTCGCCGCCCTCGGCCGCGTCCCGGCCGCCGCGCCGCCGGACGCGCCGCCGGAGGTCGCGGTCGTCGGCGTCGGCTGCGCGTTCCCGGACGCGCCGGACGCGGCGGAGTTCTGGGCGCGGACCGTCGCGCCGTCGGCCGCGCCCGTGCCGGGTTCGCCGCCGGGCCTGCCGGAGATCGCGGCCCGCGCGCTGGCGGACGCCGGATACGCCGACCGGCCCTTCGACCGCTCGCGCGCCGCCGTCGTGCTCGGCGCCGCCGACGCCGCGCCGGTCGCCGCGTCGCTCGGCTTCGGCGGCGCGGCGTGGTCCGTCGCCGCCGGGGACGCCTCGGCGCTCGCCGCCCTGGCCGCCGCCCGCCGCGACCTCGCCGCCGGGACCGCCGACCTCGTCGTCTGCGGCGGCGCGGACGGGCCGGGCGGCGCGTGCCTCGTCCTCAAGCGCCGCGCGGACGCCGAACGCGACGGCGACCGCGTGTACGCCCTCGTCGCCGCGGCGGAATCCGGCGACGAGCCCGCGCACTCGGGATTCGACGGCCTCGGCGGACTCGTCGCGGCCGTGTTCGCGCTGCACGCGGGCGTGCTGCCCGGCGCGTCCGGCGCGCGGCCGTGGCTCGCGCCGCCCGGCGAGCGGACCGCCCGCGCGGCCGCCTCCGGGGCCGGGACGCGGTACCGGGCCGTCCTCACCGGGTACGACGGCGCGCCCGACCCGGTGTCGGGCCTCGCCGCGTGGCCCGCCGAACTGTTCCTCGTGCGCGGCGCGGACGCCGACGCCGCGCTGGACCGGCTCGCCGCCCTCGCCCGCCGCCCGGACGTCCGGCTCCGCGACCTCGCCCGCACCTGCGCCGCCGACACCGGCCCGCTGCGCTGCGCGCTCGTCGCCACCGGCCCCGCCGACCTGCGCGCCAAGCTCGCCGCCGCGCGCGCCGGACGCGCCGCGCCCGGCGTGTTCCCCGCCGCCGACACGCCGCGCGGCGACGTCGCGTTCCTCTACCCGGACGGCGACGAGAACCCCGCCCGCCCGCTCACCGACCTGTTCCTGGCCTTCCCGCGCCTCCGCCGCCTCCTGCGCGCACCCGCCCCGGCCCCGAACACCGCGTCCGCGCAGACCGCCGCGTCCGAGCAAAGCGTCGCGGCCGAGCGCCGAGCCGCGTCCGCACGGCACGCCGCGTCCGGCTCCGTGGCCGCCGACGGGGGAGGCGGGGGGTCCGCGTCCGGTGAGGAGTACGCGGGCGCGGTGCCCGGGGTCGCCGGGTTGGCCGTTCATCGGCTGCTGACCGAGTTGGGCGTCCGGCCGGATCTCGCCGCCGGGCACGGGCACGGCGAACTCGTGGCGCTGTGCGCGGCCGGGGTGTTCGGGGACGACGACCTCGCCGCGCTCGGCGCGGCGCGGTCGGCCGCGCTGCTCGCCGCCGCGCGCGGCGGGCCCGGGACGGACGACCCGGGCGCGATGGCGGCCGTCGCCGCGCCGCTGGAGGACGTCCGGGCGGCGCTGGACGGCCTGTCGGAGGTCGTCGTCGCCCGGCACGACGCCCCCCGCCGCGTCGTGCTGTCCGGTTCGACGCCCGCGCTGGACCGCGCGGCGGCCCGGCTCGCCGAGCGGGGCGTCCGCGTGGACCGGCTGCCCGCGCCGTGCGCGCTGCACAGCCCGCTGGTCGCCGGGGCGGCGATGCCGCTGCGCCGCGCGCTCGGGGCTCGCGACCTGCGCTCGCCCGCGTTCCCCGTCTGGTCCAACACGACCGCCGCGCCGTGCCCCGCCGACCCGGGCGAGCTGGCGGCGGCGCTCGCCGGGCAGGTCGCGGCGCCCGTCCGCTTCGTGGAGCAGGTCGAGGCCATGTACGCGGCGGGCGCGCGGATCTTCGTGGAGGCCGGGCCCGGCCGGGACCTCACCGGCTACGTCGGCCAGATCCTCGGCGACCGCCCGCACACCGCCGTGGCCTGCGACGCTTCCGATGCACCCGGCCTCGCGGGGCTCCTGCCCGCCCTCGCCGAGCTCGCGGCGGCGGGCGTCCCGGTCGACGCGTCCGCCCTCTTCGCGGGCCGCGACGCGACCGTCCTGGACGAGACGGCGCCCGATGAGACGCCGCACGATGACTCAGCGAGCGACGACACCACCCGCGATGAGACATCCCCCAACGAAACACCCGTCCCTGCCCCCGCCTCGGCGGCCGACACCCCGACCCCGCCCGCACCCGACCACCCGCCCATCGACACGGGCCAGGCGGTCCTGGAATACCTCCGCACCGGCCGCGAACTCCTCGCCGCCCAACGCGACGTGATCCTCGGCCTCCTGGCCGCCCACCCGCGAACCCCGGCCCCGCACGTCCCCGCCGCAAGCCCCGAACCCGCACCACACAGCGCAGGCTCGGAAGACGCACCCACACAGAAAGCCGAGCCCTCGCCACAAGCAGAACCCGCGCACACACCGCCCAGCGCAGACCCGGCAGACACGCGAGCGTCGCAGCCCGCACCCGCGCCTCGCGACGCGGAGCCGGCAGAGCCGCGCGTCCCCACGCCCACGCCGCAGGCGGAACTCCGGCCCGCGCCGCCCGACGCGCAACCGGCGGCCCCGCGCGTTCTCGCCTCCACACCGCACGCACAGCCCCAGCCCGCGCCGCATGACGCGGAAGGACCGCGCGCCGCTGTGCCGCAGGCGGAGCCCCGGCCCGCGTCGCACGACGCGGAAGCACCGCGCGCTGCTGTGCCCCAGGCAGAGTCCCCGCCCGCGTCGTGCGACGCGGAGGGACTGCGCGCCGCTGTGCCCCAGGGAGAGCCCCGGCCCGCGCCGCATAACGTGGGAGGACTGCGCGCTCCCGCACCGCAGGTGGAGTCCCGGTCCGCGCCGCCCGGCGCGGAAGGACCGCGCGCCGCTGTGCCGCAGGCGGAGCCCGGACCCGCGCCGCATGACGCCGGAGGACTGCGCGCTCCCGCACCGCAGGTCGAGTCCCGGTCCGCGTCGTACGACGCGGAAGAAACGCGCGCCGCCGTGCCGCAGGCACAGCCCCAGCCCCAGCCCGCGCCGCATGACGCGGAAGGACAGCGCGCCGCCGCGCCGCAGGCGGAGTCCCAGTCCGCGCCGCGCGACACGGAAGGACTGCGCGCCGCTGTGCCCCGGGCGGAGTCCCGGCCCGCGTCGTGCGACACGGAAGGACTGCGCGCCGCCGCATCGCAGGCGGAGCCCGCGACGTCGGAGAGCGCGTGCGAGCCGCAGGTGGAACGTGCGCTGCTCGATGCGGGACCGGAAGGTCCGCGTGTTCCCGCGTCCAGGCCGGAGCCCGTGCCGCGCGCCGCGCCAGCGGACGCGTGTCCGCCCGAGGCGGCCGTGGCGCGGCATGTGGAGCCCAAGAGCGTGTGCGTCCCCGGACAGCCGGGTGCGGCGGGCGCGGAGGCCGCCGGGCGGGCGTCGGCGGTGGACGGGTGTTTCCGGCCCGTCGTCGGGCCGGTCGTCCGCCACGTCGTTCGGTCCGTCGTCGTGCCGCCCGCCGCCGTGCCCGGGGCGGGCGACGACCGGCTCGCGGGCGCGGACGTCGTCGTCGTGGACGACGGCGGCGGGATCGCGCTCGCGCTCGCCGACCTGCTGGAGCGCCGGGGCGCGCGCGTCACCGTCTCCGCGCGCGACGACGGCGCGGCCAAGATCCCGCGCGACGTGCTCGTCCAGCTCGCCGCGCTGCGCCCCGGCGCGGGCCCGGTGCTGCCCGCCGCGTACTGCGGCGTCCGCGCCGCGCTGGCCGGGGGCGCGCGCCGCGTGCTGCTCGCGGGCGCGGTCGGCGACGCGCTGCCCGGCGCGGGCCTGCCCGGCCTCGCCCGCGCGCTGGCCGCCGAGCACCCCGCCGCGCTCGTCCGCGCCGTGGACGTCGACGCCAAGGAGTCCCCGGCCGCCCTCGCCGCGCTGCTGCTCGCCGAACTCCTGGACGCGGACGGCCCGGCGGCGGTCGCCTACGCGGGCGCGGTCCGCCGCACCCTCGACACCGTCCCCGCCGACCTGCCCGCCGAGCCGCACGCCCCGCTCGGCCTCGACGCCGACTCGGTCGTCCTGCTGACCGGCGCGGCGCACGACCTCACCGCCCGCGTCGCCCGCGACCTGGTCGCAGCCACCGGCTGCC
This sequence comes from Actinomadura atramentaria DSM 43919, assembly GCF_000381885.1. GTDB lineage: Bacteria > Actinomycetota > Actinomycetes > Streptosporangiales > Streptosporangiaceae > Spirillospora > Spirillospora atramentaria. Next base: position 240,963 of record NZ_KB907211.1, read on the forward strand.
GCGTGGAACTCGCCGGCCCCGACCAGGCGCCGGGCGAGGGCCGCCACCGGGTGGACGTCGCCGACGCCGCCGCCGTCCGCGCGCTGGTGGAAGCCGTCCGGGCGCGGCACGGCCGCCTCGACGGCGTCGTCCACGGCGCGGGCCTCGCGGCCGGCCGGTCCGTCCGCGACACGTCCCCGGCCGAGTTCGACCGCGCCTACCGGGCGCAGGCCGTCGGCGCGGCGGCGCTCGCGGCGGCGGCCCCGCAGGGACTGCGGTTCTTCGCCGTCCTCGGCGGCGCGGGCGGCACGGCGGGCGCGGCCGCGCACGACGCGTGCGGCGCGTTCGCGCCCGTCTGGACGAAGGCGCTGGGCTGCCGCGTCCTCACCGCCGGGTGGGCCCCGCACCCGGACGGGACGCCGCCCGACCCGGCCGCCGCCGCCCGCGACCTGCTGCGCGAACTCGCGCACGGCGCCGAGCCGCGCGTCGTGTTCGGCGCGCGCGGCCGCTGACGCGCCGCCGGGCGGCCGCATCCGACCCCTATCCGCTCACCACGGGAGGACATCACATGACCGGCACCACCGGACCGGCGCCCGCGCCGGGCGGCGGAACGTTCGAGGCGGTCGCCGCACTGCTCGCCGCCGTCGTCGCCCCGGCCGCCCCGCCCGCCGACCTGCGGCCGGACACGCTCCTGTACGGCGACCTCGACCTGGAGGACGCCGAGGTCGACGCGTTCGCCGACCGCCTGCGCGCGGAGTTCGGCCCCGCCGCCGACCTCCCCGGCCTGCTCGCCGAGCAGGACCTGGACGGGCTGCTGGCGCTGACCGTCGGCGACGTCGCCGCCGACGTCGACGCCCGCCGGGGGGCGGCGTCGTGAGGGGCCGCCGCGTCCAGGTCCCGTCGCTGGGCGAGATGCTGGGCACCGCGCCCGCCCCGCCGCCGGAGGAGGAGCCGGTGCGCCGCCGGTTCCTGTTCGCCGTCCCGCCGGTCCCCGGCAACGTCGCGCCCGCGCGGGCCGTCGCCGCCGAGCTCGCCGCGCGCGGCCACCGCGTCGCGTGGACGGGCCACAAGGACTCGCTGGAGCCGCTGCTGAAGGGCGGCTCGCGGATCTTTCACGCCGAGGACCCCGCGTTCTCCGGCCGGTTCGCCGCCGCGCGCAGCGAGGGCCTCGGGCTGCGCGGCCCGGCCGCGCTGCGGTTCCTGTGGGAGCGGCTGCTGGTCCCGCTGGGCCACGCGATGCTGCCGGGCGTCGAGAACGCCGTGGACCGGTTCCGGCCCGACGTGGTCGTCAGCGACCAGCAGATCCTCGCCGCGCCCGTCGTCGCGCGGCGGCGCGGGCTGCCGTGGGCGACGTCGGCGGCGACGTCCGCCGAGTTCGCCCGGCCGCTGGCGGGCCTGCCGCTGGTCGAGGAGTGGGTCCGCGACCAGGTCGGCGCGTTCCAGCTCGACAACGGCATCGAAGACCTCATCGACCTGCGGTTCTCCGACCACCTCGTCATCGTCTACTCGACGGGCGCGCTGCTCGGCGACGTGTCGTTCTTCCCCGACCACGTCGCGTTCACCGGCCCGGCCCTCGGCCGGGCGCCGCGCGGCGACTTCCCGCTGGACCTGCTGGACGGGCGGCCCGTCGTGCTCGTCACCCTCGGCACGCTGGGGACGCCGGTGGGGGAGCGGTTCCTGCGCGCCGCCGCCGAGGCCGTCGCGGGCCTGGACGTGCAGGCGGTGCTCGTCGCCCCGGACGGGATGCTGCCCGACCCGCCGCCGAACGTGATCGTCCGCCCCGAGGTGCCGCAGCGCGCCCTGCTCGACCGCGTCGCGGCCGTCGTGTCGCACGGCGGCCACACCACCGTCTGCGAGGCGCTGGCGCACGGGCTGCCGCAGGTCGTCGCGCCGGTCCGCGACGACCAGCCGGTCGTCGCGCGGCAGGTCGAGGCGGCGGGCGCGGGCCGCCGCGTCCGGTTCGGCCGGACGACGCCGGACGAGCTGCGCGCCGTCCTGGCCGACGTGCTGGCCGACGACGCCTACCGGGCCGCCGCCGAGCGCGTCGCGGCGTCGTTCCGCGCGGCGGGCGGCGCGGCGACGGCCGCCGACCGGCTGGAGAAGCTGGCGTGACGGGCGACGGCCCCGATCCGCTGCCGGAACCCGCCGCGGTCGCGGAACCGGTGCGGGCGGACGTCCCCCCGGAGGTCCGGCGGACCGGCGAGGTGTTCGGCCGCGTCCACGGGCGCGAGCCCGACACGGTCCGGCGCGTCCACGGCGGCGTCAGCCTGTTCGACGGCGCGGACGGGACGGCGCTCGCGCTGGCGCTGCCGTGGGGCGTCGTCGTCGCGGCGGGCCCGTCCGGCGACGGCCGGGTGGACGTGCGCGCGGCGGACCGGCCCGCCGACCCGTTCGCCGCCCCGGCGTGGGGCCTGGCGGCGGCCGGGCCGGTCCCGGCGTGGGCGGCCCCGGCGGTCGCGGCGCTGGTCGGGCACGCGGTGCCCGCGCCCGCCGTCCGGCTCGTGCTGCACCGGGAGTTGCCGGAGGAGACGGACCTGGTGGACGGCGGCGCGGTGCGCTGCGCGGTCTCGCTCGCGCTCGGGGACGTGTTCGGGCCGCCCGCCGGGGCGGCCCCCGCGCCGAGCGCGTCCTACACGGCGTCGCTGCGGGCGCGGGAGGCGCACGCGGTGCTCGTCGCGGGTGGGGAGGTCCGCCATCTGCCGTGCGACCTGGCGACGGCCGGGCTGCGGCTGCTGGTCGCGGACCTCGGGCCGGGCGCGCCGCCGCCGGTCCGCGCGGCCGCGCCGCCGGGCCTGCTGGACCGGGCCGTCGCGACGCTGCGGACGGGGAACCTCGCGGAGCTGGGACCGCTGCTCACCGAGGCGCACGTCCCCGGGGCGTCGCCCGCCGACGAGGCGCTGGCCGCCGCCCGCGACGGCGGCGCGCTGGGCGGCCGGGCGCTGGGCCGCTGCGTCGTCGCGCTGGTCGCCGCGCCGGACGTCCCGGACGTCGAGGCCGCGATCAGGGCCCGGCTGGGCATCGGCGACGAGGGTTTCCGGGTGGCGACGCCGTCCGGCGTGGGCGGCCCCTGAGCAGCGTCAGAGCCGGGGCGTGAACGCGCGGCCCGCCGCGCCGTCGCGCAGGGCGCTCTCCACCAGTTCGACCGCCGCCAGCAGCGCGACGAGCCGCGTCCCCTCCGCCCGGTAGGCGTCCAGGACCGCGTCCACGCCGTGCGGCGGGACCGCGCCGCCGAGTTCGACGCGCGCGGTGCGGAACCCCTCGCGGGCCGCCGCGACGGCCGCGCCGACGTGCTGGCGCGCCATCCGCGCGAGCGCGACGGGGTAGCGGCGCAGCACCCCGTACCGGCGGTAGTCCGGCGGGACGAGGTCCTGCAGCCAGGCCAGCGCCGTCTCCTCGAAGCGCTCGGAGCCCGGCGGATGGACCCCGTCGGGCCAGCCGGGCGGAACGTAGGTGCTCACCCCGCCACGATACCCGTTGTTCGAAAGTGTGTTCGAGTGCGGGTCAGGCGCGGTCGTCGGCCCCGTCGCCCGGCGAGTCCCGCCGGATGCGGATGCGCCCGGAGTCGAGGTCGTCGCGGCCCCCGCCGGCCTGCTGGAGGTCGTCGTGGCGGCGCAGCTTGGCCGCCTCCTGCTCCTCCACCTTGACCTTCCGGGAGCCCTCGAACGCCGAGGCGAGGTCCTCGAACATCCCGCCGCCGAACCCGGCGCCGGTCTCGCCGTCCCCGCGGATCGCGCCCATCAGCGACGATCGGCCGGTGCCCTCGGTGGGCCAGTCGACGATCTCCTGCTCCTGCGGCGTGCGCCGGACGGTCGCACGTCCCTTGACGCGCCTGCGGCGGCGAAAGGGTGACTTCACACACACTCCAACGCGATGGGCCTGCTGTTTGATCCCGGTAGGCCGGAAAGGCGCGTTCACCTGGGACTCCGTGAGCCCAACACGATAGCCGGTGGGGCCGTCGCACGTACCGCCTCCCTGGACCGGGTGCGCGCCACCGTCCGACAGAACGGTCACGGCACCAAAAGAGGAGCGTTCCCACCCGGCCCGGTCGCTACACGTGCGAACCGGGAACCGGCGTCCGCGCCCGGCGGCCCCGCCGGACCGCCCGCGGGCGGTAGCCTGCCGACGTGCGCCTCTCCGACGTCATCGCGGCCCTCGACGAGCTGTACCCGCCCGCCTGGGCCGAGCCGTGGGACGCGGTCGGCCCCGTCACCGGCGACCCCGGCCAGGAGGTCCGCCGGGTGCTGTTCGCCGTCGACCCGCTCGCCGCCGTCGTGGACGAGGCCGTCGCCTGGAACGCGGACCTCATCGTCGCGCACCACCCGCTGCTGCTGCGCGGCGTCACGGGCGTCGCGGCGACCACGCCGAAGGGCCGGGCCGTCCACACCCTGATCGGCAACGGCGTCGCGCTGTTCACCGCGCACACCAACGCCGACGTCGCCGACCCCGGCGTGTCCGACGCGCTCGCCCGCGCGGTCGGCGTCACCGGCGACCTGCGGCCGCTCGCCCCGGCCGCCGACGACCCCCGGCGCGGCCTCGGCCGGGTGGGCGACCTGCCCGAGCCCGTCACGCTCGCGGAGTTCACCGCCCGCGCCGCGCGCGGCCTGCCCGCCACGGCGTGGGGCGTGCGCGCCGCCGGAGACCCGGAACGGACCGTCCGCACCGTCGCGGTGTGCGGCGGCGCGGGCGACTCGCTGCTGGCGGCCGCCCGCGCGTCCGGCGCCGACGTGTACCTCACCGCCGACCTGCGCCACCACCCCGCGACCGAGTTCGCCGAACAGGGCGGCCCCGCCCTGGTGGACGCCGCGCACTGGGCGACCGAGCACCCCTGGCTGGCCGACGCCGCGCGGCGGCTCGGCGCGCTGCTCGGCCCCGGCACACTGGAGACCCGGGTGTCCACGCTCGTCACCGACGCGTGGACCCTCCACGACGAAGGAGTGAAGTGAAAGCCGCACCGGACGCGCAGAAGCGTTTGATCGACCTCCAGGAGCTGGACAGCTCGCTGGACCGGCTGGCGCACCGGCGCCGCTCGCTGCCGGAGCTGGCCGAGATCGAGCGGCTGGAGGCGCGGCTCGCCGAGCTGCGCGACGCGATCGTCGCGGCCGAGACCGAGGTCGGCGACCTGGACCGCGAGCAGCGCAAGGCCGAGCAGGACGTCGACCAGGTCCGCGCCCGCGCCGAGCGCGACCGCAAGCGGCTGGACTCGGGGCAGGTGACGTCCGCCAAGGACCTCAGCGGCCTGCAGACCGAGATCGAGTCGCTGGCCCGCCGCCAGTCCGACCTGGAGGAGGTCGTGCTGGAGGTCATGGAGCGCCGCGAGGAGGCCGACGGCCGCGTCGGCGCGCTCCGCGCCGACCTGGCCAAGGCCGAGGAGGAGCTGGCCGCGCTGCGGACCCGCCGCGACGAGGCCCGGCAGGGGATCGACGCCGAGGCCGGGATGACGACGACGGCCCGCGCGGGCGTCGCCGGGGACGTCCCGGACGACCTGCTCGCCCTCTACGAGAAGCTGCGCGGCCAGTTCGGCGGCGTCGGCGCGGCGGTGCTGTACCGGGGCGCGTGCCAGGGCTGCCACCTGGCGCTGAACACCGTGGACCTGAACCGCATCCGCGCGGCCGCCGACGACGAGGTCGTCCGCTGCGAGGAGTGCCGGCGCATCCTCGTCCGCACCGCAGAGTCGGGCCTGTGACCGGACGGAAACTCGTCGTCGAGGCGGACGGCGGGTCGCGGGGCAACCCGGGGCCCGCCGGGTACGGCTCGCTGGTCCGCGACGCGCTCACCGGCGAGGTGCTGGCCGAGCACGCCCGGTCGATCGGCCGCGCGACCAACAACGTCGCGGAGTACCGGGGGCTGATCGAGGGGCTGCGGCTCGCCGCCGAGCTGGACCCGGCGGCGCGCGTCGAGGTCCGGATGGACTCCAAGCTCGTCGTGGAGCAGATGTCGGGCCGCTGGAAGATCAAGCACCCGGACATGGTGCCGCTGGCGCTGGAGGCCCGCGAGATCGCCGGGACGCTCGGCTCGGTGACGTACTCGTGGATTCCGCGGAACCGCAACGCCGCCGCCGACCGGCTCGCCAACGAGGCGATGGACGCGGCCGCGCGCGGCGAGGAGTGGGAGCGCGCCGAACGCGAGCCCGCGCCCGCCGCCGCGCCGGGCTGGTCGCCCGCCACGACCGAGCCCACGACGACGCTGCTGCTGCGGCACGGCGAGACGCCGCTGTCGGTGGAGAAGCGGTTCGCCGGGACGGGCGACGTCCCGCTCACCGAGAACGGCCTGGCGCAGGCCCGCGCCGCCGCGCTCGCGCTGAAGGACCGGCGGATCGACGCGATCGTCACGTCCCCGCTGGCCCGCTGCCGCGCGACGGCCGAGGCGGTCGCCGCCGCGACGGGCGCGGACGTCCGGGTCGAGGACGGGTTCCGCGAGACCGACTTCGGCGCGTGGGAGGGCCTGACGTTCCGCGAGGTCGGGGAGCGGGACGCCGACGCGCTCGCCGCGTGGCTGGCCGACCCCGGCGTCGCGCCGCCCGGCGGCGAGAGCTTCGCGCACGTCGCCCGGCGCGTGGACACCGCGCTGGACAAGCTGATGGTGCGGTACCGGCACCGGCGGGTGCTGGTCGTGTCGCACGTGACGCCGATCAAGCTGCTGGTCCGGCGGGCGCTGGGCGCGCCGGTCGAGGCGGTGTACCGGATGCACCTGGACGTGGCGTCGCTGTCGTCGGTCCGCTGGTACGACGACGGACCGGCGTCGCTCCACGCGTTCAACGACACCCACCACCTGCGCTGAGCGCTATCCTTGCGGCACGGCGGACGAGCCGGCCGGACGGCCGCGTCGGGGAGCGATCCCCGTCGAGGAAAGTCCGGGCTCCACAGGGCAGGGTGGTCGGTAACGCCGACCCGGGGCGACCCGCGGGACAGTGCCACAGAAAACAGACCGCCGCCGGTCCGCCGGCGGTAAGGGTGAAACGGTGAGGTAAGAGCTCACCAGCGCCCACGGTGACGTGGGCGGCTCGGTAAACCCCACCCGGAGCAAGGTCAAGAAGGGGAGTGCGAACTCTCCGCGCAGGCGTTCGAGGGCGGCCCGCCCGAGCCTGCGGGTAGACCGCTGGAGGCCGCCGGCAACGGCGGTCCGAGATGGATGGCCGTCACCCGCCCTCCGGGGCGGGCACAGAACCCGGCTTACAGGCCGACTCGTCCGCCGCCCTCAGAGCTCCACGCCGACGAGGCGCGTCAGGAACCGGTCCACCTGCTCCGCCAGCGGCGGCCACGGGTGGTCGGGGATGTTCAGCCGCAGCGAGACCGCGCCGTGGACGGCGCTGCGCAGGTCCAGGGCGACCTCGGCGGCGTCCCCGGCGGGCGCGCGGCCCGCGTCCATGCAGCGCCGGACGGCGAGCGTCGTCCCGTCGCCGAGCCTGCGGCGGAACGGGATCTCCGAGCTCCGGTTGACGGCGCTCTCGTGCAGCACCTTGTAGAGGCCCGCGTGCTCGTACGCCCACGTGCCCTGGAGCATCGTCCGGGCGCGGAGCCGGGCGACCGGGTCGTCGCCCGCGTCGTCCTCGGCGGCCTCGGCGGCGCGCAGCAGGTCGTGCTGGCAGCGTTCGAGCGCGGCGAGGACGAGCGCGTCGCGGTCCGCGAAGTGCAGGTACACCGACGTGGCGGCGATCCCCACGTGCCGCGCGACGGCCCGCATCGACAGCGCCTGGTCGTCGGCCAGTTCGTCGAGCAGCGCGAGCGCGGCGTCCACGATCTCCGCGCGCAGCCGTTCGCCCTGGCCGCGCCGGTTGCGGCTGCGCGCGCCGCCGGTCGGGGGAGGGGACGTCTCCATGATCGCCATTGTAGCCGGGCAACTGTTGCGCTACGTTCGTAGCGCTACAGCTGTTCAGTTAAGGAGATGCCCTCATGGAATCCCCCTTCACCGCCGCGGCGCGCGAGCGCGACGCGGTCTTCGCCGAGATGAGCGCGGCCACCGACCGGCTGCTGGCCGAGCACGGCCCGTCCGTCCGCGAGCGGCTGCTGCTCTGCCTCGTCGCGGACGTGTGCGGTCAGACGTTCGGCCCGTCCTTCACCGCGCACGTCGGGGCCGCCCGCGACCACGGCCTCACGGCCGACGACCTGCGCGAACTGCTCCGCTTCATCGCCTACGACAGCGGCTACCCGGCGGCGCTGGCCGCGCTCGACCGGCTCGCCGCCGTCGAACACGACCTCGGCCTGCCCGGCTCGACCGGCCGCGCCCACGAAGTGAACGCGGACGGCGCCGGCAGCCCCATCCCCAAGGCGGCCCGCGCCCGCGTCCGCGCGCTCGACGCGCCGTTCGCCGACTACATGGACCTCCAGTCGCGGATGCGCGCCGGCATGAGCCAGCTCAGCGTCCGCGAGCGCGCGTTCGCGACGATCACCGTGGACGTCCTCTACCAGACGCTCGCCGAGAGCTTCAGCCTCCACGTCACCCGCGCGCTCGGCGCGGGCGCGACGCCCGACGAGGTGCGCGGGGTCGTCCGGTACACGGCGCGGTTCGGCATGACGCGGGCGTGGCGGGCGCTGCACGTCCTGGACGGCCTGCTCGCCGAGCGGGCGGTCGGGGTCTGACACCCGTCCGCCCTGGTCAACGGCGTGGTTGGAGCGGCAGCGGTGGGGAATCACGGTCGTTGCCGCTAACTTCAGCGAAAGGTGGGGAACATGGGCAAGCGCCTACTGCTGCACCAACTGCCCGTCCGGCTCGCGACGGGGGCGTTCATCCTCAACTCGGGGCTCACCAAGTCCAAGGCGCCCGAGGAGGCCGCGAGCGGCATCCACGGCATGGCGTCCGGGACGTACCCGTTCCTCAAGGACATGGACCCGCAGGAGTTCACCAAGCGGCTGTCGCAGGCGGAGATCGCGCTCGGCGCGGCGCTGGTGCTGCCGTTCGTGCCGTCCGTCGTCGCGGGGGCGGCGCTCACCGCGTTCGCGGGCGGGCTCGTCGGGCTGTACCTGAAGACGCCGGGGATGCGGCGGGAGGGCAGCCTGCGGCCGACCGAGCAGGGCATCCCGATCGCCAAGGACACCTGGCTGCTCGGGGTCGGGCTCGGGCTCGTCATGGAGGGGCTGGGCCGCCGTCGCTGATCGCCGGGCGCTGATCATTCGGCACGGGGCGGAAGCGGCGCGGAAAATCTTCGGGAAACGGGTCATCGGCCACAAACTTCTGGCCGGGGCGCGCCTACCGTCGTGGTACGACCGGTCGCAGCAGGGGACCGGCGACGGCGGCGGGACGCAGGCCCCGCGGGAGAGGAGCGCCGGTGGACGTCCTGATCGTGGCGGGTGTGCTCGCTGTGGTGACCCTGATGACCCTGGCCGTCTGGCTGCTGGACTTCGCCCGCGCCAGCCGGACCGACGCGCTGGACCGTCCGGCGTCCTCGGCGCAGGCGCGCCGAGCCCGGCGCCTGACCGGGATGTACGTGCGGGGCGGCGTCGGCGACACCGACGACACCGGGGAGCTCGTCCGCCGGTGACCGCGCGGCCGGGCGCTCCGCGAGGGAGCGCCCGGTTCGCTCACGGCCCGGTGGTCAGGGTGCGGTGGTCAGGTTGCGGTGGTCAGGGGGCGGCGGCCGTCTCCGCCGTCCCGGGCGGCGCGCTCTCGACGGCCGAGAACCGCTGAGTCTCCCGGTCCAGCACGCTGACCTGCGCGGACTCCAGGTCCAGATAGAGCCCGACGAGTTCGACGTCGCCCCCGTCCACCATCTCCCGCAGCCACGGGTAGGTGAGCAGGTTGTCGAGCTGCTGCTGCACGTTGATCTGGCAGAGCCGCGTCATCGGCGGCCGGTCGTCGGGGCCGTTGTCCAGGAATCGGGCGAGGCTGTGGTGGGCGTGCCGCATCCAGCGCGTCAGCGCCGTCAGGTGCTCGACCTCCGTGCCGCCCGCGAGCAGCGCGGCCATCGCACCGCAGTTGGAGTGTCCGCAGACGGTGATGGTGCGGATGCCGAGGACGTTCGTCGCGTACTCGACGGTCGCCGCGACGGAGTCGTCCGGCGTCCGCGAACCGTACCGGGGGATGAGGTTGCCGACGTTCCGGTTGATGAACAGGTCGCCGGGCCCGCTGGACGTGATGATGTTCGGCACGACGCGGGAGTCGACGCAGGTGATGAAGAGGTGCTGGGGTTTCTGCTCGAACGCCAGCTCGGTCATGATCGGCTGGACGAGCGGCACGGTGCTGCCGTGGTAGTCGCGGATGCCGTTCAGCAGCAGCGCGCTGGGCGACACCCCGGGCGCGTCGAGGTCGTCGGGGAGCCCGCGGCTGCGGTTGGCCCACGGCGCCCACCAGCGGCCGGTCGGGGAGGACTTGCGCGGCGTGGACATATCACCTGTCACCGTTCTTTCTTACCAAGCGCGGGAAACCGCCGGGAGACCGGCCCCTCCCGGGACGGCGAAGGGTCACCGCGCGGTGCGGTGACCCTTCCCTGCGGGCGCGGTCGTCAGCGCCGGTAGTCGCGGTGGTTCTCCCAGTCGTCCTGCGGCGCGCGCGGGTCCTTGCCCGGCGGGTAGGACGAGCCGTACTGGCCGCCCTCCGGCGCGGGCGGGTAGTCGGGCCGCTGGTCCGGCCGCTGGTCGGGGCGCTGCTCCTGGGCGGGCGGCGTCCCGAAGTAGTTCCCGCCGTACGCCTGCGTGGCGTTCGGGTCGAAGGCGGGCGCGCTCTGCCCGCCGGTGCCGTAGTCGCCGTAGCGGGCCGGTTCGGCGGGCTGCTCGCCCGTCGAGCCCGGGTTCCCGCCCCCGTAGGACGACGAGCCGTACGAGCCGCCGCCGAGCGGGTCGTCGTAGCGCGGCGGGTCGCCGTACGGGGAGCTGGGGTAGCCGTCGGTGTTCGACCCGCCGTAACCGCCGAGGCCGGAGCCCGACGACGTGTACCCGCCCGACGAGCCCGACGAGCCCGACGAGGCGTACCCGCCGGACGACCCCGACGGTTCCGGCTCGTAGGACGGCGCCGGGTTCTGCGACTGCCACGACGAGCCGCCGTACGACGGCCCCGTGCTCAGCGGGTCGCCGCCCAGCGCGTCGGGCAGGCCGCCGCCGTAGGTGCTCTGCGGCTCGGGCGCGGCGGGCGGCGCGGACCGCTGCCGGTCGGACTGGATGCGCTGCAGCAGCTCGTCCACGGTCGGCAGCTTGCCGCCGAGGTCGCCGTCCGACGACGCGGCGGGCTGCGGCACCGGGGACGCGGGCGGCGCGGGTGGTGACACGGGTGGTGACACGGGCGGCGGTACGGGCGGCGGCGTCATCGGCGGGACGGGCGGCGTGCCGAGCGGCCCGGAGTCCCAGCCCCCGGCCGCGGGCTCCTCGGTCCGGCCGAGCGGCAGCCCGAGCGGGTCGGACGTGCGCGGGTCGCCCTTGCGCGGGTCGCCCGGCGGCGGGTCGAACGGCAGGCCGGGGGACGCGGGCGGCGTCGAGGAGAGCCCGCCCAGCGGGTCGCCGCCGTAGGGGGACTGGTCCGCCGAGCCGTAGGACGGCTGCGGCTCCGGATACGACGGCTGCTCGCCGAACGGCGGCTGCTCCGGATAGGAGGGCTGGTCGGACCGCCCGTAGCCGGGCGCGTCGAACGCGGCGGCGGGCTGCTCGTACGACGGCTGCTCGTAGGACGGCTGGTCGTAGGACGGCTGGTCGTAGGAGGACGGCTCGTACGACGGCTGCGCGGGCGGCTCCACCGGGATCGGGTCGCCCGCGGTGGCGGTCGGGTCGGCCCCGAACGCGGCGGGCGCGAACGCGCCGGGCTGCGGCGCGGCCGGGTTCTGCTGCGGACCGGTCCCGCCGCCCTGGAGCAGGTCCGGCGTGACGGGCTGGGTCAGACCGGGCGGCTCGGCGGCCTGCGGCGCGCCCGCGTGCAGCGGGTCGGCGCCTTGGTCGGCGCCCTGCCGCTCGCCCTGGTCGCCGTGCTGCCACGGGAACTTGGGCTTGTCGAAGGTGATCGTCGCCCAGTAGTCGTCGTCGGCCATCTCGTCGCTCCCGCCCTGCGGCGGGGGCGGCGGCGCGGCGGACGGCGGGGCGGCCAGCGGCGCGCCGCCCGCGACGCGGCGGTCGTGGTCGGGGGCGTCGGCCTGCGGCGCGCCCGGCCCGTAGGAGTCGTCCTCGTACCCGTAGCCGTCGTCGGGCTGCGGGTCGTGGGCGGCGGGGGGAGCGCCGCGGCGGCCGCGGCCCTGCTGCTGCGGTTCCTCGTCCCAGTCGTCGTCGTCCTGCCCGGCCCGGCTGGCGCGGAGCCCGAGCGCCACCAGGACCACGACCAGGACGACGACCACGATCAGGCCGAAGACCACGATGTAAGAAGTCATGCCACCACCCAATGTCCGGCGAGAATCCCGGCCACGGCCCGGGAGGCCGCGTCCGTCGTTGTCGCAAGCAGCCGGTTTCCCGCGGACCTAGAACGATTCTGGCCGACCGCTATGACCGTTGTCACACCCTTCGCGCACATCTACCCTCATCTGGCGTGTTCCGCACGGCCGGTGCGGCCGGGCGGCGCTGGCTGTCGGCTCCCGTCCCCCGAGGGGATCGCGCGCGGGGCGGCCTCATCTGAACGCGCCTACCTGCCGCCGAGGTTCCCGGTGATCCTGCCCCGGGCGATGGTGTGCTCGGCGATGGCGGGCAGCGAGTCCTTGAGCTGCGCCCCGTTCGCGAACGGCGCGGGAGAGTTCAGGGCGTAGATGGTGAACCGGTACCGGTGCCGCTCGCCCTTCGGCGGGCACGGCGGCGCGTAGCCCACCTTCTTGCCGGTGTTGAGCCCCTCCACCGTCTTGTCGACATGGGTGCCCTCGACGAGTTCCTGCCGGTTGCCGTCGATGCCCGCGTACACCCAGTGGACGTACGCGCCGTCGCTGGCGTCCGGGTCGTCCATCACGATGGCGAACGAGCGGGTGCCGGTCGGCGCCCCGGACCACCGCAGCGGCGGGGTCTTGCCGAGGGAGTCGGAGCCAGAGTACGTCGCGCAGGCGAAGCGCGTGGGCAAGTCGCCGCCATCGCGGAACGCGGGGCTGGTGACGGTGAAGCCGTCGCCCAGCTCGACGCTGGAGTTCTCCGGGCGGCCGATCGTCCCGCAGCCGCTCAGCGCGGCGGCGAGCGCGAGCGCGCCCGCCGCGGCCAGGGCCGGGCGTCGGTCAATGCTCATGGTGCTTCGCTCCCGCGTGTTCGCCCGCCGGGGCGGGCGGTCCGCCCGGTCGCCCGGGCCGCCCGTTCGCGGCGGCGGAACGGCGCCGGCGCCGCCCCCTTCCTCGTCCGCCCCAACCATAGAGTGTGCGGCGGGGTGGGACGGGACTTGCGCGCGAGTTGCCCGCGCGTCGGCGGCCGCCTCCCGGATTCGTCGTGTGACGTTAATCATGCGTGTTTTGCTGCCAGATGCCCGGTTCTAGGGAAAAGAGTGGCGAAGTTCACGGCGCAGCATCGGTCCAGTTTTACCGAACGGAAAGATTTTGGCTTCTTTCGTGGCGGCCGGTTGGCGTTTGGTCCGTGCCATCGGCTAGCTTGTGAATGTCTTCACAAGCCGACCGTGACATAGGAGGCCGCAATGGCCAGGACCGCCGAGGGAACCCCTGGCGCTCCCCACATCCTCATCGTGGGTGGCGGCTATGTGGGCATGTACACCGCTCTGCGGCTGCAGAAGAAGCTGCGCCGCGAGCTGAAGCGGGGCGACGTCTCGATCACGGTCGTCGACCCCAACTCGTACATGACGTACCAGCCGTTCCTCCCCGAGGCCGCCGCGGGGAACGTCTCCCCGCGCCACGTCGTCGCGCCGCTGCGCCGCGTGCTGCCCCGCTGCACCGTCCGCAACGCCCGCGTGACCGAGCTGAACCACGACGAGCGATGGGCCATCGTGCAGCCGCTCGCCGGGCCTCCGGAGCGGATCTCCTACGACTACCTGGTCATGGCCGCCGGGTCGGTGTCCCGCACCCTCCCGATCCCCGGGCTGGCCGAGAACGGCATCGGCTTCAAGACCATCGGCGAGGCCATCCACCTGCGCAACCACGTCCTCGCGCAGCTCGAGATCGCCGAGTCCACCGACGACGAGGAGATCCGCCGCAAGGCGCTCACCTTCGTGTTCGTCGGCGGCGGCTTCGCGGGCGTCGAGGCGCTCGCCGAGCTGGAGGACATGGCCCGCGGCGCCGTCAAGTACATGCGCAAGGTCACCCCGCAGGACCTGCGGTTCGTCCTCGTCGAGGCCGCCGACCGCATCCTGCCCGAGGTCGGCCCCGACATGGGCCGCTGGACCGCCGAGCAGCTCCGCGGCCGCGGCATCGACGTCAAGCTCAAGACGTTCCTGCAGTCGGCCGTCGGCGGCGTGATCGAGTGCTCGGACGGCAGCAGCTTCCCGGCGGGCACCCTGGTCTGGACGGCGGGCGTCAAGGCGTCGCCGGTGGTGAAGAACTCCGACCTGCCGCTCAACGAGCGCGGCCAGGTCAAGGCCACCGAGTACCTGACGGTCGAGGGCGTCGTCCGCGCCTTCACCGCCGGGGACAACGCCGCCGTGCCCGACCTCACCCAGGACGGCATGTTCTGCGCCCCGAACGCGCAGCACGCCGTCCGGCAGTCGAAGGTGCTGGCCGACAACCTCGTCCGGGCGCTGCGCGGCAAGTCGCTCAAGCCGTACGTCCACAACAGCGTGGGCTCGGTCGCGGGCCTCGGCCTGCACAAGGGCGTCGCGAACACCTACGGGTTCAAGGTCAAGGGCTTCCCGGCCTGGATCATGCACCGCACGTACCACGTGTCGCGCGTCCCGACCTTCAACCGGAAGGTCCGCGTCCTCGCCGACTGGACGCTCGCGCTGTTCTTCAAGCGCGAGACCGTGTCGCTCGGCAGCATCGAGCAGCCGCGCGCCGAGTTCGAGCTGGCGGCGATGGCGGACGCCAAGCCGAAGGAGAAGGCGGCCTGACCGTCCTTCCTGGAGAACCGGAACGCTCCGGTGGCCGTGCGGCCGCCGGGGCGTTCCGGCGTCCGGGGGTCCGCGATGGGGGAGAATCGACCGGTGCGGATCGCGATCCTGGGGCCGCTGGAGGTCACGGCGGACGGCCGCCCCGTCGCGGTCGGCGGGGCGCGGCTGCGGGCGCTCGCGGCGCTGCTCGCGCTGGACGCCGGACGGCCCGTCGCGGCGTCCGCGCTGGTGGACGCGCTGTGGGGGGACGACGTCCCGGCCGCGGCGCCCGCCGCGCTGCAGTCCCTCGTCTCGC
The DNA here is from genome assembly GCF_000381885.1 of Actinomadura atramentaria DSM 43919. Classification (GTDB taxonomy): domain Bacteria; phylum Actinomycetota; class Actinomycetes; order Streptosporangiales; family Streptosporangiaceae; genus Spirillospora; species Spirillospora atramentaria. Next base: position 256,102 of record NZ_KB907211.1, read on the forward strand.
GGCTGCGCGCAGCGATCGGCCGCGATCTCATCCCGTCCGGGCCTGCCGGGTACCGGCTCGCGGTGCCGCCGGACGCGGTGGACGCGCACGTCTTCCAGGCCCGGCTCGCCGCCGCGCGCCGCGCCCCGTCCGCCGCCGACCGCGCCGCCGGACTGCGCGCCGCGCTCGCGCTGTGGCGCGGCCCCGCGCTGGCGGACGCGCTCGGCCGTCCCGCCGCCGACGCTCGCGCCGCGCGGCTGGAGGGCCTGCGCCGGGCCGCGCTGGACGAGCGCGCGGACGCCGACCTCGACCTCGGCCGGCACGCCGAGCTGATTCCCGAACTGCAGGCGCTCGCCGCCGCCGAACCGCTCCGGGAGCCGCTGCGCGCCCGGCTGATCCGCGCCCTGTACGGCGCGGGCCGCCAGGCCGAGGCGCTGGCCGAGTACGCGGCGCTGCGCCGCACCCTGGCCGACGAACTGGGCGTGGACCCGTCCCCGGAGCTGGCGTCCCTGCACGCCGCGCTGCTGCGCCAGGACCCGACCCTCAACGCCGCCTCCGGCCAGAGCGCCCCCACCCCGCCAAACGAAACCCACACCGCGCGGCCCGGGCCGTGGGAGGGCGGCGCCGCATGGGGCGGGGCGGCGGACGCCGATGGCGGGTCGGGCGGGGCGGTGGACGCCGGTGCTGGTCGGTGGGGGAATCTGCGGGCGCCGTTGACCAGTTTCGTCGGGCGGGACGTGGATCTGGAGCGGGTCGCGGCACTGCTGGCGGCCGGGCGGCTCGTCACGCTCACCGGGCCGGGCGGCGCGGGGAAGACGCGGCTGTCGCTGGAGGCGGGCGCGCGGGCGGCGGCGGGCGGGGCGTTCCCGCACGGCGTCTGGAGCGTGGAGCTCGCGCCCGTCGCGGACGCCGCCGAGGTGCCCGCCGCCGTCGCCGCCGCGCTGCGGCTGCGCGAGACCGTCTCCCACGGGCTGGCGCGCGAGCCGCTGCCCGCGCCGCCCGCCGCCGGACCGGGCGGGGCGGCCGATCCGCTGGACCGCGTCGTCCGCGCGCTGGCGGGCCGGCGGCTGCTGCTCGTCCTCGACAACTGCGAGCACCTGCTGGACGCGGCGGCGCGGCTGGCCGACCGCGTCCTGGCCGAGTGCCCTGGCGTAAGCGTCCTCGCGACGAGCCGGGAACCGCTGGGCATCACGGGCGAGGCGCTGTGGCCGGTCGGCCCGCTGGCCGTCCCGCCCGGCCCGGCGAACCCGGGCGCGAACCCCGGCGCGAACACGGACCCGGGCGCGGACGTGGCTGCGGACCCGAGCGCGGACGCGGACACGAGCGCGGGCGCGGGCGCGGCGCTCGCGTACCCGGCGGTCCGGCTGCTCGCCGAGCGCGCCGCCGCCGTCGCGCCCGGGTTCGCCGTCACGAGCGCGAACGCGGCGGACGTCCGGCGGATCTGCCGGGCGCTGGACGGCGTCCCGCTGGCGATCGAGCTGGCCGCCGCCCGGCTGCGGGCGCTCACCCCGGCGCAGGTCGCGGACCGCCTCGACGACCGGTTCCGCCTGCTGCGCGCGGGCAGCCGCACCGCGCTGCCCCGCCACCGGACGCTGCGCGCGGTCGTGGACTGGAGCTGGGACCTGCTGACCGGCCCGGAGCGCGCGCTGTGGCGGCGGCTCGCGGTCTTCCACGGCGGCGCGACGCCGGAGGCCGCCGAGCACGTCGGCGCGGGCGGCGAACTGGACGGCGCGGACGTCCTGGACGTCCTGACGGCCCTGGTCGACAAGTCCCTGCTCACCGTCGACACCGCGTCCGGCGCACCCCGCTACGGCATGCTGGAGACGATCCGCGCCTACGGCCTGGACCGCCTCGCCGAATCCGGCGAGGCCGACGCCGTCCGCCGCGCCCACGCCGACTTCTTCCTCGCCCTCGCCGAGGACGCCGCGCCGCACCTCACCCGCGCCGAGCAACTGGTCTGGCTGGACCGCCTCAGCGCCGACCACGACAACCTGAACGCCGCGCTGCGCCGCACGATCGCCGCCGGGGACGCCCCGCGCGCCCTGCGCTTCTGCGCCGCGCTCGGCTGGTACTGGTTCATGCGCGGCCGGATCGACGAGAGCCGCGAGCACACCGCGCAGGCGACGGCCCTGCCGGACGTCCCCCGCGACGAGACGACGGCCCGCGCCCTGGCCTACGCGGCGATCGTCCGGATCGACGGGGAGCACGCGTGGGAGGGCGTCGGCCTGCTCCGCGAGGCGCACGCGATCACCGCCGGGAACGCGGCGGGGCGGCCCGCGCACCCGGTGCTGCGGGTCGCCGCCGTGATCTGCGACCTGCTCGCGGACGGGTGGGACGAGTCCGCGCTGAACGTCCGGCGCGAGCCGATGGCGTCGCTGCGCGCCCTCCAGGACGACCCCGATCCGTGGGTGCGCGGCGTCGCGCACTTCGTGGAGGGGCAGCTCGGCCACAACTTCGGCCGCACCGAATCGCTCGAGGAGCACTTCGCGCGCTCGGAGCGGGCGTTCCGCGAGTCGGGCGACCGGTGGGGGCTGGCGTTCGCGCTCGACTCCCGCGCGGAGCTGCTGGGCCGCCGGGGCGCGCACGCCGCCGCCGTCCGCGTCCTGGAGGAGACGCTGGCGCTGCAGGACGCGCTCGGCGAGGGCCAGGGCTGGAACCCGCACTCGCGCGCGAAGCTGGCGAACGCGCTGTTCCTGTCGGGGCGGCGGGACCGCGCGGCGGACGTCCTGCGCACCGCGCACCGGCGGGCGGAGCGCGAGGGCTCGACGGAGAGCGTCGCGATCCTGACGTACCGGCTGGGCGAGCTGGCGCTGCGCCTCGGGCGGCCGGACGAGGCCCGCGCCCGGCTGGCGCGCGCCGAGGAACTGGCGGGCGAGCTGCCGGGCCCGCCGCAGTTCCGCGCGCTGGTGCAGACGACGCGCGGCCATCTGGACCTGGCGTCGGGCGCGGCCGACGCGGCACGCCGCCGCTTCGACGACGCGATCCGCGCGGCCGCGTCGTCGCTGGACCACCCGGTGATCGCGCACGTCCTCGGCGGGCAGGCCGCGCTGGCGCTGCACGACGGCGATCCCGAGCGCGCGGCGGACCTGCTCGGCGCGGCCGAGGCGCTGCGCGGCGCGCCGGACCTGGCGCTGGCCGACGTCACGGCCGTGGAGACGGCGGTCCGGGCCGCGCTCGGCCCGGACGCGTTCGCCGCCGCCCGCGCCCGGGGCGCGACCCGGACGCTGGCCGACGTCCTGGACCTGTTCGGCCTGCCGCGCCCCGACGCGGCCCCGCGCGGCTGATCCCGGCGTCACGCGGTCCGGCGGAACATCCGCAGCGACAGCGGCACGAACACCGCCGCGATGACCAGCCCCCACACCAGCGCGGTCAGCGCCGGGCCGCCGACCGGCAGCGACCCGGACGGGTCGCCCGGCGGGTGGCCGACGAGCAGCCCGCGCAGCGCGTCCACCAGCTTGGACACCGGGTTGTTGTCCATGACCACGCGCAGCCAGTGCGGGTACCGGTCCGAGACGGGGATGAACGCGTTGGACAGGAACGTCACCGGGAAGATCGTGGTGAACCCGAAGATCTGCACCTTCTCCGGCGAGTCCACGGCCAGCCCGATGAACACCGACGCCCAGGAGAACAGCACCGCGAACGCCAGCAGCATCAGGAACGCGGGGACGAGGTTCAGCCACGACGTCTCCACCCGGAACCCCAGCGCGATCCCGATGGCGAGCAGCACGGCCATCGACCACGCCTGCTTCACGGTGTCCGCGATGATCCGCCCGGCCAGCGGCGCGCTCCGCGCGATCGGCAGGCTGCGGAACCGGTCGAAGACGCCCTTGCCGACGTCGGTGTTGAGCCCCATCCCGATCGACAGCGAGGCGAACAGGGCGTTCTGGACGATGATGCCGGGGATCAGGATCGGCATGTACGCCGTGACGCTGCCCGCCATCGCGGGCCCGAACACGTACGCGAACAGCAGCACGAACATGATCGGCTGGATGCTGAGGTCGACCAGCTCCATCGGGTTGTGCTTGATCTGGACGAGGTTCCGCCAGGTCAGCGTCATGGTCTGGCGCAGCGCCTCGCCGGGCGCGACCCGGTTGGGCGCGGTCGCGGGCGCGGGTGCGGTCGCGGTCGTCATGCCGGAACCTCCTCGGTCTCCTGCTCGTCGGTCGCGGCGGTCTCCTCGGCGCGGTGGCCGGTCAGGGCGAGGAACACCTCGTCCAGGCTGGCCTTGCGCAGCGACATCTCGCCCACGGTGATCCCCGCGTCGTCCAGGCGGCGGACGACGGCGGTCAGCACGGCCGGGTCGGAGACGGGCGCGGACACCAGCGCCTCCCCGACCTCCGGCGCGGCCCCCGCCAGCTCCCCGACGATCCGCGCCACGGCCTCGCGGTCGGCCGCGCGCACCGGCGCGACCTCCAGCACCTGGCCGCCGACCTGCGCCTTCAACTGCTCGGGCGGCCCGTCGGCGATGACGCGGCCCCGGTCGATGACGACGAGGTCGTCCGCGAGCTGGTCCGCCTCCTCCAGGTACTGGGTGGTGAGCAGCACCGTGACACCGTCGCCGGTCAGCTCCCGGACGACGTCCCACAGGTCGCCGCGGCTGCGCGGGTCCAGGCCGGTGGTGGGCTCGTCCAGGAACAGCACGCGGGGCCGCGCGACCAGGCTCGCGGCCAGGTCGAGGCGGCGGCGCATCCCGCCCGAGTACGTCTTGGCGGCGCGCTCCCCGGCCTCGGTGAGCCGGAACCGGTCGAGCAGTTCGGCGGCCCGCGCCCGCGCGGCGCGCCGGGGCATCCCGACGAGCCGGCCGAGCAGCAGCAGGTTCTCGAACCCGGTCAGCATCTCGTCGACCCCGGCGTACTGGCCGGTCAGCCCGACGAGCCGCCGCACCCGGTGCGCCTCGGCGACGACGTCGTACCCGCCGACCTCCGCGCGGCCCGCCGTGGGCGCGGTCAGCGTCGCGAGGATTCTGGTGGTCGTCGTCTTGCCGGCGCCGTTGGGGCCGAGGACGCCGAGCACCGTCCCCGGCTCGGCGGCGAGCGAGACGCCGTCCAGCGCCAGCGTCTCGCCGAAGCGCTTCTCCAGGCCCTCGGCCCGGATCGCGTAGGGCATCCGTCCTCCTCACATCGCCGCGCGGCCCCTTCGCCGCGCGTGGCGATCAGTTTCCACGCCGCCACTGACAGTCTCCTCGCAGCCCGCTGGCAGCCCGCTGGCAGGACGGACGCGGCGCGCCGGGGCGTCCGGGGGCGGGCGACGTAGACTCGTCGGCGTGACGGCGGTTCGGGGCGCCCCGGCAGGCGACGGCGGGGACGCGCGCCCGGCGGCGCGGCTGCGCGCGCCCGCGCACCGGGTCTCCCGCCGCGCCATCGCCCACTGGGCCATCGAGTACCTGCTGGTCTTCGGCCCGGCGTTCGGGCTGGCGCTCGGCGTCGCGGCGTGGGCCGGGTCGGCGGGCTGGACGGGCGCGCCCGGCGCGGTGGCCGCGCACGCGGGCTGGCTGCCGGTCGCGGTCGGCGCGGCCGGGGTCCTCGCGGTGGGCGTCGCGCCCGTCTGGCGGTACCGCGTCCACCGGTGGGAGGTCAGCGCCGACGTCGTCTACACGCGCACCGGCTGGTTCGACCGCGAGTGGCTGCTGGTCCCGGTCGGCCGCATCCAGACGGTCGACGCCGGGCAGGGCTGGCTCGAACGGCTGCTCGGGCTGGCGACCGTCGAGATCAACACCGCGTCCCACACCGGGTCCTCGGAGCTGACCGGGCTGCCGGTCGGCGTCGCCACCCGGCTCGCCGAGGATCTCGCGCGCCGCGCCCACGACCTGCGCGACGACGCCACATGACGGTCCGGGCGGACGGCCGGCCGCCGGGGGAGCGCGAGCCCGGCGCGGCCCCGCCGCCCGCGCGGCAGCGGCTGCACCCGCTGACGTTCGTCGTCGGGGCCACCCGCGAGCTGCTGGCGCTGCTCGGCGCGGGGGCCGCCGGGCTGCTCGTCGGCGGCCTGTCCACGGCGTTCTACTTCACGCTCGTCGGCCTGGCGTTCGGGCTGGTCTTCCACGTCACGACGTGGGCGACGTTCACCTACAGCGTCGGGGAGGAGCGCGTCGAGCTGCGGCGCGCGCTGATCGGGCGGACGGTCACCAGCATCCCGCGCGACCGGGTGCGCGGCGTGGACGTCAGCGCGACGCTCGGGCACCGGCTGCTCGGGCTGGCCGTCGTCCGCATCGACGCGGGCGCGGACGGCGGCGAGGGCGAGCTGAACGCCGTGTCCCGCCGCGAGGCCGACCGGCTCCGCCGCGTCCTGCTGGCGCGCGCGCCCGTGGACGCCGCCGCCGCGCCGCCCGCCCGCGCCGTCCTCGCCCGGATGCGCCGCCGCTGGTTCCTGTACGCCCCGCTCAGCGGCGCGTACCTGTTCACGCCGTTCGCGCTCGCGGGCAGCGTCCTGGGGTTCCTCTACAACCTCGGGGACGACCTCGGGCTCGTCACCCGCGACCGCGTCGCCCGGCTCGGCCACGACGTCGCCGGGCTGCCGAGCGCCGCCGTCGTCGCCGCCGCGGTCGCGCTGCTGCTCGCGATGCCGATCGGGTCGGTGATCGTCTTCACGCTGTTCAACTGGGACTTCACCGTCACCGAGCGGGACGGGTCGCTGGTCGCCGAACGCGGCCTCGTCACGCGCCGCAGCGTCGCGCTGGAGCGCCGCCGCGTCCGGGGCGTCGAGCTGACCGACAACCCGTTCGAGCGCGCCGCGCGCGTCGCCCGCGTCGGGGCCCTGGTCACCGGGCTCGGGGACGCCGCGCACCGGGGGCGGCTGCTGCCCGCCGCGCCCCGCGCGTACGCGGCGGCCGTCGCGGCGGCGGTCGTCGGGCCGGTGCCGGGGCCGCTCGTCCCGCACCCGCCCGCCGCGCGGGTCCGCCGGATCGTGCGGGCCGCCGCGCCGCCGCTGGCGGTCGGGGCGGTCGCGGCGGCGGTCGGGCAGGGGCGGGTCGCGGTGCTGTGCGCGGTGCTGACCGTCCTCGCGGTGCCGCTCGGGCTGGACCGGTACCGGCAGCTCGGCCACGCCGCCGACGCGCACCGCTTCACGCTGCGGTCGGGGTCGCTGCTGCGCCGCCAGGTCGTCGTGGACCGGGGCGCGGTCGTCGGCTGGCGGGTCCGGCAGTCGCTGCTGCAGCGGCGCGTCGGCCTGGCCACGCTGGACGCCGCGGTGGGCGCGGGCGAGGGCGGCTACGCGGGCCTGGACATGGCCGCGCCGGACGCCGTCGCGTTCGCGGCGGGCATCACGCCCGCGTGGGTGGAGCCGTTCCTGGAGCCGGTGCCCCGCGCCGCCGGGCGCGGGGGCTGACGGTCGCTCGGGCCGCTACTCGGGGCGGCGCGCGCCGAACATGATCTCGTCCCAGGACGGGACGGACGCGCGCTTGCCCTTGGACTTGCGGCGGCCCCGCGCGGCGCGCTGCGCCGGGGTGTCGGCGGCGGCCGCGGCGACCGGCTTGTCGGACGCGGCGGGCATCGACGGCCGGGTGGTCGGCTTCTTCTTCTGCGCGGGCCGGGCGTGCTGCGGACGCGCCGGGGCGGGCACCCGCGGCGGCTCCTCGGGCAGCGACGGCTCCGCGCGCACGGGTTCCGGCGCGGGTGCCGGGGCGGGCACGGTCCCGGCGGCGGGCGCGCGCCGGGGCGCGGGCTTGGGCGCGGGCTTCGGCTCGGGCTCCGGTTCTTCCTCAGCCTCAGCCTCAGCCTCAGCCTCGGGCGCGGGCTCCGGCTCGACGGCCGCCTCGGGCTCAGGCTCAGGTTCGGGCTCGGGCGCGGCCTCGGGCTCGGGCTCGGGCGCCTCGGCGGCGGGCTCGGCGGCCGTCTCCTCGGCGTCCTCGGCCTCGTCCGCCGCGTCCTCGACGGGCGGCGCGGCCTCGGGCTCCGGCGCGTCCTCGGCGCTGATCTCGTCCGGCGCCTCGTCGGCGTCGGCGTCGGCCTCGGCGTCGGCCTCGTCCTCGGCCGCCTCGGGCAGCTCGCGGAACGCGGGCCGCGCGTCCACCATCCGCCCGTGGTCCACGATGAACTCCCCGGCCTCCCCGGCGTCCACCTCGGCCGGTGCCTCGACACGCGGCTCACCGCGGGTCTCGACACGGGTCTCGCCACGGGCCTCGACGCGGAACTCCGGCAGCCCCCGCGCGTCCGACACGACCGTCATCGTGGGCCGGCGCGGCACCAGCGGCGTGACGGTGTCGCCGGAGTCGTCGTCCCACTCGACGGCGGTGAGCCGCGCCGCGACCTCGTCCAGCGGCGACACGTGCCGCCGCCGCGGGTCGAACACCCACTCGGCGGCGTGCGGCCGCCCGCCCTCGAAGAACGACAGCCGGACGCGCCAGGTGCTGTCCTCGCACTTCCAGGAGTCCCACTCGGCCTCGTCGAGGTCGACGCCGCCGCGCGCCAGCCGCTCCTCGACGGTCTCGCCGAGCGCCGGGCCGGGCGCGGAGTCGCCGGGCCGCCGGACGGCGACGCGCTGCGCCTGCTGCGCCATGTACTCGCGCTCCTGCAGGACCGGCCCCTCGAACCAGCGGATGCGCTCGACCGGGATGCCCGCGGACTCGGCGATCTCCTCGGCGGTCTCGCCGGACCTGATCCGCGCCTGGATCTCCTTGGGTCGCAAGGGACTCTCCACTTCGATCTCGAACTGGCCGAGGCGGGAGAAGTGCCCCCGGACCGCCGCGCGCAGACGGTCGTCGACGGGCAGGGTGAACCGGGTGCCTCGGCCCGCGGTGGCCAGGACGAGGTACGTACCGTCCTCGCTGACCGCGACGAGGCGCAGCTCCTGCATGCGTGTCCTTCCTGCCCTGTCCTGACGGCACGGAGGGCGCCCGCCGGGCCCGCCGCCGCGAGCCCGTGCTCGCACCGGCCGGACCGCCCGGCCCCCACCGAGGGCGCATGCGTGCCCTTCCCCCGGATTCCCGAGTCTCTACTTCCGGACACGCCTGCTGCCAGCACCGTACCCGGCATGTCCGAACATCGCCGCTCTCGAAGTCCTCTTCCAACAGGCAGAAGGGGACGCCCGGCCAAGCTTGCCGGGGCCGGAGCCCCATCGGCGGCGCGCGACCCCTTTCTTGTCGGAACCTTTCCACCACTCTGCCGGAACCGTGGAGCGGACTCCAGCTCTTCCGGGTTGTCAAGGTCACGCCCGGGCATGGAACAGCCCGTTCGTCCCGTTAGTTCCAAATGACGGGGTCGTGTGAGTCAACCAGAATGGGGGAGTCCGTCCATGCCGCGCAAGCTGCCGGAGCTCAGCACCACCCAGCTCATCGCGAGCGGGGTGGCCACGCTGGGGGCCGCGGTCGGGGCGTCGTACCTCGGCGTCTACGGGACCATCGGCGGCGCGGCGTTCATGAGCGTCGCGTCCACCGCGGGCGGCATCGTCGCCAAGCACTACCTGGACCAGGGCAAGGAGCAGATCCGGGAGCGGGCGCACCTGATGTCGTCGGCGGTCTCCCGCGACGAGGTGGAGCGCGCGGCGGCCGAGGCGACGTCCGCGAGTCCCGTCCGGGCGGGCGCTCCCGCGCACACGCCGCGCCGGGCGGACGACCCGAACACGATCAACCTGGACCCGAACGCCACGCTCCTGGACCCGGGCGCGACCCGGATCGACACCCCACTCCCGTTCGGCGGCGACCCCGGCGCGACCCGGCTGGACGGCTCCGCGGCGGTCGCGGGCGACCTCGCCGCCGAGGCGGGCGACGCCGCGCGCCGCGCGTCCTGGCGCACCGCCCTCGGCGACACCGGCGCGTGGGCGCGCCGCCACTGGGGCAAGCTCGCCGCGTCCTCCGCCGCCGTGTTCGTCCTGGTGCTCGGCGCGATCAGCCTGTACGAGGTCGCGGCGGGCGCCGGCATCGGCCGGGGCGGCGGCCAGGGGCCGACGGTCGTGCGCGTGTTCGGCGGCGGGACGGCCGACAAGCCCGCCCAGCACCCGACCGCGCCCGCGACCGACGCGCCGGGCGAGACCCCGTCCACGACCCCGCCCGCGTCCCCGACGCCCGGCACGACCGCGCCGTCCGAGCAGCCGACGACGACCCCACCGAGCGAGCGCCCGACGACGACGCCGCCGAGCAGCACCCCGCCGAGCCAGACGCCGTCCTCGCCCGCCGAGACCGGCGGCCGGCAGGACGGCGGCGCGGCCACCCCCGACGAGTGACCGGTCAGTCCCCGAAGACCTGCCGCGTGTACGGGTTCGCGAACCGGCGCTCGGGGTCCAGCTCGTCGCGCAGCGCCAGGAAGTCCCCGAACTTCGGGTAGACGGTGCCGAGGTAGGCCGCGTCGCGGGTGTGCATCTTGCCCCAGTGCGGCCGCCCGCCGAGGGCGGTCAGCAGCTCCTCGACGCCCCGGAAGTACGCGTCGTGCGGGTCGCGGTGGTACACGTGGACGGCGATGAACGCGGTGGGCCGCCCGTAGGCCATCGACAGCCAGGCGTCCTCGGCGGGCAGCATCCGGACCTCGATGGGGAAGCTGATCCGCCAGTCCCGCCGGTCGAACAGCGCCCGCAGCTCCTTCAGCGCCGGGACCAGGTGCTCGCGCGGGATCGCGTACTCCTGCTCCTTGAACCGGACGGTCCGGGGGCTGGTGAACACCTTGTACGACGTGTCGGTGTACGTCCGCGCGCCGAGCGCCTTCGCGGAGATCCGGTTGATCACCGGCGCCGCGGCGGGCGCGAGGTGGGTGACGCGGTTGATCGCGCCGAAGACGGTGTTGGACAGGAACTGGTCGTCCAGCCAGTACTTGACGGCCGACAGCGGCTCGGCGGGGCCGTCCGCGCGGTTGTTGCGCTTGGTGCTGCATCCCTCGGTGTGGGGGAACCAGTAGAACTCGAAGTGCTCGTTGGCGGCGTCGAACTCGTCGATGCGGCCCAGCACCTCGTCCCACCGCATCGGCGCCTCCTCGGCGCGCAGCAGGAACGCCGGGACGGTCCGCCAGGTGATCGCCGTGACGACGCCGAGCGCGCCGAGCCCCGCGCGGGCCGCGTCGAACAGCTCGGGGCGCTCCTCGCGCGAGCACGTCGTGACGGTGCCGTCCGCGAGGACGAGTTCGAGCGCGTGGATCTGCGAGGCCAGCCCGGCGACGTCGCGGCCGGTGCCGTGCGTGGCGGTCTGGAGCGCGCCCGCGACCGTCTGCTCCTGGATGTCGCCCATGTTGGCGAGGGCCAGGCCGTGTTCGGCGAGGACGGCGTTCAGGCGGTGCAGCGGCAGCCCCGCCTCGACGGTGACCAGGCCGCGGGCGGTGTCCACGGAGCGGACGGCCGTCAGCCCCTGGGGCCGCAGCAGCACGCCCTCGGCGACGGCCGCGCCGGTGAAGGAGTGACCGGTGCCGGTCATGCGGACGGTGAGGCCGTCGTCGGCCGCCGCGCGGACCGCCTCGGCGACCTCGGCGGTGGTCCGCGGCGTCGTGACGCGGCGCGGGGTCGCGTGCTGGTTACCCGCCCAGTTCTGCCACTGGTGAGTGCTCACGGGGGACATGGGGCGATGCTACTCGTCCGGATGTACGTGAGGAAAGTTCATGTTTACTTTTTCTCGGAACCCGTCTCCGGCGTCGGCGGGGGCGGCCGGACACAAGGGATGATCGCGCCGGTTACTCTCATGTCACTCGCCTCAGCGACTCCTGTTGGGATTTTGGTCGTGTCCTCTTCCTCACCGCCGCGCGAACCGGACGCCCCGAGCCCGGACGACGCCCCCGCGGGCCCGCGCCGCCCCCGCCGGGGCGAGAAGAAGGTCCGCGTCCACACGCCCGCCGCCGCCCGGCGGCGGACCGGCCGCCGCGTCCGGCCCGCGTGGGTCGTCGGCGCGGTGGCGGTGCTGGCGGCCGCGGGCGTCGGCGGCGGCGTCTACGCGGCCGTGTCGGCCGACGGCGGCGACGCGGGCGGCGGCGGGCACAGCGACCCGCCGCAGGCCGGGGGGCGGCCCGTCACGACGATCACCGACGACGGCCAGGTCGCGCCGCTGCGCCGCGTCGTCCCGCCGGACGTGCTCGCGGTGTCCGGCGGCGACCCCATCCCGCAGGCCAAGATCGACGCGCTGCGGAAGGTCAAGCGGGTCGGCGACGTCATCGCCGTCGCGGGCGGGGCCATCCAGCTCCAGGGCCGCGCGGTCAACACGTTCGCCGTGGACCCGTCGGCGTTCCGCTCCTGGACGCCGCCCGGAACCGCGCAGAACACCCAGCTCTGGACCGCTCTCGCGGGGAACCGGTTCGTGACGTCGTCCGCCGCCGCCGGCGAACTGCGGCTCAGCCAGGGCTTCCCGTACCCGGTCGTCGGCCGGACGGTCCCCAACATCACGATGGGCGGCTCGGGCGACCTCGGCCTGCCCGGCATCGACATGCTCGTCAGCCGCAAGACCGGCGAGGACATGGGGCTCGTCCGCAACGTCGCGGTGCTCGTCAACGCGCCCGGCGTCGACCCGGCGAAGCTGACGCGCGCGGTGAAGCGGCTGCTCGGCTCCGGCGTCAGCGCCGTCAACCTGCACGAGAAGAAGTACCAGCCGACCGGCGGCGGGCAGCGCTCCGGCAGCTACCTCGACCTCTACAAGCGCGCCGCGACGACCTGCCCCGGCCTGTCCTGGACGGTCCTCGCCGCGATCGGCCAGGTCGAGAGCGACCACGGCCGCAACGCGGGCCGGTCCAGCGCGGGCGCGTACGGCCCGATGCAGTTCATGCCCGCCACGTGGAAGGTCTACGGCGTCGACGGCGACAACGATGGCAAGGCCGACATCATGAACCCCTACGACGCCATCCCCGGCGCGGCCAAGTACCTGTGCGCCAACGGCGCGGGACGCGGCGGCAAGAGCCTCTACAACGCGATCTGGCACTACAACCACGCCGACTGGTACGTACAGAAGGTGCTCAACCTCGCCCAGGCGTACGCCGCCCGCTACTCCTGATCAACCCCCGGCCCGACCCCGCGCGCGGGGCTGCTTGGATGGGCGTATGACGTCATACGACGCGCTGCTCCTGGTGTCGTTCGGCGGTCCCGAGGGGCCTGGCGACGTGATCCCGTTCCTGGAGAACGTCACGCGGGGCCGCAACGTGCCCCGCGAGCGGCTGGCGGAGGTCGGCGAGCACTACATGCTGTTCGGCGGGGTGAGCCCGATCAACGGGTTCTGCCGCGACCTGCGCGCCGCCGTCGCCGCCGACCTCGCCGCGCACGGCCCGGAACTGCCGGTGTACTGGGGGAACCGCAACTGGGACCCCTACCTCGCGGACGCGGTCCGGCGGATGCGGGACGACGGGGTGCGCCGCGCGGCCGCGTTCGTCACGTCCGCCTACAGCGGCTACTCGGCGTGCGACCAGTACCTGGAGGACATCGCGCGCGCCCGCGAGCAGGTCCCCGGCGCGCCCGAGATCGACAAGCTGCCCGTCTACTGGGACCGGCCCGGCTTCCTGGACCCGATCGCGGACGGCGTCCGCGCGGCGCTCGCCGGACTGCCCGACGACCTCCGTGGCGACGCCCCGCTCGCGTTCACCGCGCACAGCGTCCCGCTGGCCCAGCCGGGCCGGGAGACCTACGCCGCCGAACTCGCCGCCGCGTCCGCCCGCGTCGCGGAGCGCGCCGCGCCCGGCCGCCCGTGGGAGCTGGTGTACCAGAGCCGCAGCGGCCCCCCGGCGCAGCCGTGGCTCGAACCCGACATCGGGGAGCACCTGGAGAAGCTGGCCGCCGCCGGGCACCGGGCCGCCGTCGTCGTGCCGATCGGGTTCGTGTCCGACCACATGGAGGTCAGGTACGACCTCGACGTCGAGGCCGCCGCGCTCGCCGGGCGGCTCGGCCTCACCCTGGCCCGGGCGGCGACGCCCGGCGCCGACCCCCGGTTCGCGGCGCTGCCCCGGACACTCCTCGCCGAGATCACGGGAGACGCCCGATGAGCACCCCCGAAGAACTGCTGGACCTCGCCGTCCGCACCGCCCGCGCGGCGGGCCGGATGCTCGTGGAGGACCGGCCCGCCGCCGGGCCCGACGTCGTCCAGACCAAGAGCAGCCCGACCGACGTCGTCACGCAGATGGACCGCGCCGCCGAGAAGCTGATCATCGAGCGGATTCGCGCCGAGCGGCCCGACGACGCGTTCCTCGGCGAGGAGGGCGGCGAGAGCGCGGGCGCGAGCGGCGTCCGCTGGGTGATCGACCCGATCGACGGGACCGTCAACTACCTCTACGACCTGCCGGACTGGGCGGTGAGCATCGCCGCCGAGCGGGACGGGACCGCCGTCGCGGGCGCGGTCGTGCTGCCGCGCCGGGGCGAGCTGTTCACCGCGACGCTCGGCGGCGGCGCGTTCCTGGAGAGCGCGGCGGGGCGGCGGCGGTTGCACGTCAACGCCGACGTTCCGCTGGCGTCCGCGCTGGTCGCGACGGGGTTCGGCTATTCGGCGGCGCGCCGCGCCCACCAGGCGCGGGTGCTCACCGGCGTCGTCCCGCACGTCCGCGACATCCGCCGGGGCGGCTCGGCCTGCAACGACCTGTGCGCGCTGGCGGCGGGCCGGGTGGACGCCTACTACGAGCGCGGCGTGCAGGCGTGGGACGTCGCGGCGGGCGCGCTGATCGTCACCGAGGCGGGCGGCCGCGTCGAGGGCCTGAACGGCGCGCCGACCAGCCCGGAGTTCGCGATGGCGGCCGGTCCGGGCACCTTCGAGGCCCTGCACGCCCTGCTCGCGCCCCTGGACCCCGCGCACGACTGAGGACATGCCGGAGCCCGGTGCGGCACGCCGCACCGGGCTCCGAAGAGACACCGCCGGGGACGCGGCGGCGACGGGGCACCGCCGCCGTCAGTCGAGGGTGATGTCGTTGGCGGCCGCGATCCGGCGCAGTTCGTTGATCTCTTCCTGGCGGATGTCGGCCAGGTAGGCGTCGCCGTCGGCGCGCGCGGTGCGCAACGACGCGTAGGCGGCGTCGAGCCGCTGCTGGATCGCATGAGTCAGTTCGCCCATAAGCCTCCTCCCGGAATCACGGCCTTCTCTACCCAGCGGTCTGGTTCGGGTAAACCTGTTCGTGGAGTGATTTTGCCCGGCGCGGGGCAACCCCGCCGGAACCGCAGGTGAACGGCTTACGGACGTCTTACGCGAGCCGTGGGATACCTGGGGTGTACGCCAGGGGCCCGTGCGGCCGGGAAGGGGACCGACAGGTGCGTGTTCTGGTCGTCGAGGACGAGCGGGTGCTCGCGGACGCCATCGCCACGGGGCTGCGCCGGGACGCGCTGGCGGTGGACGTCGCCTACGACGGCGCCGCCGCGCTGGAGCGCGCGACCGTCAACGCCTACGACGTGATCGTGCTCGACCGCGACCTGCCCAAGGTCCACGGCGACGAGGTGTGCCGCCGCCTCGTCGGGGAGCGCAGCCCCGCCCGGATCATCATGCTGACGGCGGCGGGCGAGCTGGACGACCGCGTCGAGGGCCTCACCATCGGCGCCGACGACTACCTGGCCAAGCCGTTCGCGTTCAAGGAGCTGATCGCGCGGGTGCGGGCGCTCGGCCGCCGCGCCGCCGCGCCGCGCCCGCCGGTGCTGGAGCGCGCGGGCGTCCGGCTGGACCCGGCGCGCCGCGAGGTGGCCCGCGACGGCCGCCCGGTGGAGCTGACCCGCAAGGAGTTCGCGGTGCTGGAGGTGCTGCTCGGCGCGGACGGCGCGGTCGTCAGCTCCGAGCACCTGCTGGAGAAGGCGTGGGACGAGCACATCGACCCGTTCACCAACGTGGTGCGGGTGACGATGATGACGCTGCGCAAGAAGCTGGGGGAACCGGCGGTCATCGAGACCGTCCCGGGCGTGGGGTACCGGCTGTGACGGACGGGAACGAGCACGCCGAGCCCGGCACGACGCGCACCGACCCGGGCTCCCACACGGGCTCCCAGCCCGTCCCGGGGGCCGTCCGCTGGCCCGGCCCCGGCCCGCAGCAGTTCCCGCGCCCCGCGCAGAGCACCGGGACGCTGCGCGCGGGCGGCGTCCGGAACCTGCCCGGCCGGCTGAGCGTGCGGCTGCGGCTGACGGCCCTGTACGGCCTGCTGTTCTTCATGGCGGGCGCGCTGCTGCTGTTCGTCATGTCGGTGCTGGTCGCCAACATCCTCGGCAACATCAAGGTGATCGGGTTCGGGATCTCCGACGCCGAGGCGGCGGCGTGGCAGCACGCGTTCGTGGAGCAGACGATGCAGCGGCTCGTCGTCCGGTCGCTGATCGCGCTGGCGGGCGTCGGCATCCTGGCGCTGATCCTCGGCTACTTCGTCGCGGACCGGGCGCTCAGCCCGCTCCAGCGGGTGACGGCGACGGCCCGGCGGCTGTCGGAGAGCACCCTGCACGAGCGGATCGCGCTGGAGGGCCCCGACGACGAGATCAAGGAACTGGCCGACACCTTCGACGCGATGCTGGAGCGGCTCGGCCAGGCGTTCGACTCCCAGCGCCGGTTCGTCGCCAACGCCTCCCACGAGCTGCGGACGCCGCTGGCGATCAACCGGACGCTGCTGGAGGTCGCCCTCGGCGACGAGGAGGTCTCCGACGACCTGCGGACCGTCGGCCGGACCCTGCTGGCGACCAACGCCCGCCACGAGCGCCTGATCGAGGGCCTGCTGCTGCTGGCCCGCAGCGAGCGGGAGCTGACGACCCGCACCCCGGTGGACCTGGCCGAGGTCGCCACGACCGTCCTGGAGAACGCGGCCCGCCGCGAGCACGACAACGACGTGGTGACGCACCGCGAGCTGGCGTCCGGGACGGCGCTCGGCGACCCGGTGCTGCTGGAGCACCTGGTGTCGAACCTGGTGGACAACGGCATCAAGCACAACGACGACGGCGGCGAGGTCTGGATTCGCACGGGCGTCCTGGACGGCTACGCGACCGTGCAGGTGGAGAACACCGGGCCGACCGTCCCGGCGTACGAGGTGGAGCGGCTGTTCGAGCCGTTCCGGCGGCTCAACGCCGACCGGGTCGAGTCGGCGAAGGGCGCGGGCCTCGGGCTGTCGATCGTCCGCTCGGTGGTGCTCGCGCACCGGGGGACGGTGTACGCGACGTCCCGCGCGGGCGGCGGCCTGATCATCACGATCCGCCTCCCGCTGGCGCAGCCCGCCGCCTGACCGGCGCGGCTACTTCGGCGCGGCGGTCGCGAGGGTCGGGTCGCCGTCCAGGTCGAGGTCCAGGCCCGTGTAGCGGGTGGACCGCACGGCGGCGGTCCCGATGTTGACGACCGGGATCACGGCCATGTCGTCCAGCGCGATCTTCTCGGCCTGCCGGGTGTACTCGACGCGCTTGGCGGCGTCCGTCGTCGCGGCGATCTGCTTGAGCAGGGTGTCCACCTGGTCGTCGTGCCAGCTCCCGTAGTCGCCGATGCCGGTGCCGCCCGGCGCGACCTCCGGGCCGCCGACGAGCGGCGCGAGCATGTTCGCGCCGGTCGGGACGTCGGGGTACCAGCCGGTGAGGATGAGCCCCTGCGCGTTCTTCGCCTGGACCGCGCCCTGGAGCTTGCTGTAGTCCGGGTAGTTGCGGATGTTGACCTTCCAGCCGAGCGCCTGCTGGAGCGAGCTCTGGAGGATGGTCGCGAACTTGAGCTGCGACGTGTTGCCCAGCGTGTAGAGGTCGACGGACGTGCCGGGGTTCATGCCCGCCTCGCGCGCGAGGTCCCGGGCGGTGGCCTCGTCGCGCCGGGCGCAGGACGGGCACGCGTTCGCGCTCGCGTACGCCGGGAGCGCGGCGGGCACGATGCCGGTCGCGGGCGTGTAGCCGGGGCCGTAGTTGTTCGCGACGGCGGTGCGGTCCAGCGCCCAGGAGACGGCGATCCGCGCCTTGGCGTCGCGCAGCGGGCCGCTCCGGAGGATCGGGAGCAGCAGCCGCTCGCCGGGGACCGTCCGCTTCACGACCTCGGTGCCGGACGACGTCCGCGCCTGCGCGGCGGTCACCGAGGTGAGCGGGGCGAACCCGAACTCGCCCGCCGCGACTCCGGCGACGCCCGCCGGGGACGGGTCGGCGCTGAGCTTGATCGTGACCGTGTCCAGCTTCGTCGAGCCGAACGCCCAGGACGGGTTGCGGACGAGCGTGATGGTCGAGCCGCGCGCGTACGTCCCGATCTTGAAGGGGCCGTTGCCGATCGGGTTCATCCGGTACGTCGCGTCGCCCGCCTTCTTGGCGGTCTTCGGCGCGGGGACGAACGCGGGGTGCGCGAGCCGCGTCGGGAAGTCGCAGTCGGGGTCCGCGAGGTCCACCTGGAGCGTGGACCCGCTCGCCGTGACGCCCGACAGCGTCGCCGCCGATCCGGACGAGACCTGGTCGTAGCCCTTGATCTCGGTCATCACGTACAGGGCGTTGCTGTTGCGGTTGGACGCGGTGCGCGCCCAGCCGCGCGCGAACGACTCGGCGTCGACCGGCTCGCCGTTGCTGAACGTCGTGCCGGACCTGACGGTGATCGTCCAGTGGCGGCACTCGTTCGTCGGGACCAGGGACGTCGCGAGGCGGTTCACGAGCTTCCCGTCCGGCCCGACCTCGGTGAGGCCGGTGAAGAGCTGCTTGGTGAGCAGCCGCTCGGTGCTGCCGCCGTAGTCGGCGGCGGGGTCGATCGAGCCGCCGGAGTCGAGCGGTGCGGCGGCCGCCATCACCAGGTTCCCGCCGACGCGCTGGGGGGTCGGCGTCGGCTTGGCGGGGTCCTTGAGGTTCAGGGCGGCCAGCAGCCCGCCGGTGAGGGCGAGCGCGACGACGGCCGTGACGCCGCCGCCGACGAGCAGCGCGGTGGGCCGCCGCCGGGGCCGTCCGCCGGCGGGCAGCGTCGCGCCGGGCCAGGGCGGGGGAGCGGGCGCGTTCCAGGGCGGCGGCGTCGCGGGCGGGTCGCCGGGGCGGCCGGGGGAGCCGCCCGGCGGCGCGAACGGCTGCGGGGTGGACGGCTGGGGGGTGGACGGCTGCGTGGACGACGGTGGGGTGGACGGCGACGCGAACGGCGGCGGCGTGGACGGCTGCGTCGAAGGCGGGACGGGCGGCGCGGGCGGCGCGGGCGGCGCGGGCGCGCCCGCGGGCGCGTGCCCGAACGTCCCCGTCGCCGCCGCGGCCGCGCCCTGCCCCAGCATGTCCGCGGGCCGCCCGCCCGGCGCGGGCGCGCTGCCCGCCAGGCCGAGCAGCCGCAGCAGCACCTGGTGCGCGGCGGGCCGCCGCGCCGGGTCCTTGGCCAGGCAGTCCGCGGCGATCTCCCGCAGCGGCCCGGTCATCAGGCCGAGGTCGGGCGGCAGGTTGAGGATGCGGTGCATGACGGCCGGGATCGAGTCCTGCCCGAACGCGGGCCGTCCCGACGCCGCGTACACCATCGTCGCGCCCCACGCGAAGACGTCGGCCTCCGGCCCGACCGGCGCGCCGGAGATCTGCTCGGGGGCCATGTAGGCGGGCGTGCCGACGGCGGTGCTGGACATCGTGCCGGTCGCGTCCAGGGCCCGCGCGATGCCGAAGTCGATGACGCGGGGGCCGTCCGGGGCCAGCAGGATGTTGCCGGGCTTGAAGTCGCGGTGGACGATCCCCGCCTCGTGGATCGCGGTGAGCGCCGTCATCGTCCCGATCGCCAGCCGGTCCAGCTCGGTGCCCGAGCGGGGCCCGCGCATCCGCAGGACCTCCAGCAGCGACGGCCCGTCGATGTACTCGCTGACGATGTAGGGCCGGTCGCCCTCGGTGTCGGCGTCGATGACGCGCGCCGTGCAGAACGGCGCGACGCGGCGCGCGACGGCCAGCTCGGCGGCGAACCGGGACCGGGCCTTGGGGTCGCCGCTGAACCGGGCGTGCAGGAGCTTGACCGCGACCGGGCGGCCGGGCTCGTCCTCGGCGAGGAAGACCGAGCCTTGGCCGCCCTCGCCGAGCAGGCCGGTCAGCCGGTAGGGACCGATCCGCTCGGGGTCGCCGGGGCGGAGCGGAGCGGTCTCCGGCATGGACGGACCTCCGGACGGGAGAGCGGGCGGGGGGCGGGCGCGGGCGGCCGCGGCGCGGCCGCCCCGGCGTGGCCTACTGCTTGCTCACGGTGCCGTACGCCCCCGCGGCGCCCGCGGTCGGGGTGTCGTTCCGCCACTCCCAGCGCATCACCGACAGCGACGACGAGGTCGGCAGGAACGAGACGTACCCGTCCGCGCACTGCGTCTTGTCGGCGAGCAGGGACGTCTCCCGGTACACGTACCGCGTGCTGCTGCTCTCCTCCGGCATGAGGGTGAGCTTGGTGTAGCAGGTGGGGTGCGTGTCGGGGTAGGTGTACGTCGCGGTGCCGCCCTTGCCGAGCAGGTAGAACGCCGGGGTGAAGTCGTCGCTGCCCTGGTGGCCGGTGCCCTTGTACGTCCCGATGATGCCGCCGCCGAACAGCGAGGAGGAGGACGGCGTCGGCGGGGAGTAGGTGATGATCGGGTCCGGGTCGTCCTTGCTGTTGCTGGCGACGATGATGATCACCACGACGACGATGATCGCGATGATCGCCACGACGCCGCAGCCGATCCCGATGAACACGCCCGGGTTCGTCCCCGACGACTGCCGGGGCGGCGGCCCGTACGGGCCGGGCGTCATGGGTCCGGGCGTCATCGGGCCGGGCATCGGGCCGGGCGTCGCCGGGCCGATCGGCGGCGGCGTGGCCGGGCCGGGCGGACCCGGCTGGTACATCGGCATCGGCGGCGGTGTGATCGACGGCGGCACCTGCTGCTGCCCGTGACCGCCCATTGCGGGCTGTCCCATACCGCCCTGTCCCATTCCGGCCTGGCCGGGACCGGCCTGGTGCATCGGCATGGGCGGCGGCGTGATCGCCTGCGGCGGCGGCGTGTGCCGCCGGACGGGCGGCGGCGCGGGGAGCTGCGAGGCGATCCGCGTCCCCTGGTTCATCAGCTCCTCGGGGTCGGCGTGCTGCCCGGCGGGGGCGGCCCCCGCGCCGTCGAGGAGGTTCAGCAGGAGCTGCGCGGCGGGCGGCCGCAGCCCCGCGTCCTTGGACAGGCAGCGGGCCACCAGGTCGCGGACGTGGCCGGGCGGCAGCGCCGACAGGTCCGGCTCGTCGTTGAGGATCTTGTTGATGATGACCGGCAGCGTCTCGGCCTCGAACGGCGACTGCCCGGTCGCGGCGAACACCATCGTCGCGCCCCAGGCGAAGATGTCCACCGCGGGCGTGAGCGGCGCGCCGGTGAGCTGCTCGGGCGCGAGGTAGCCGGGCGTGCCGACGACCATGCCGGTCGCGGTGACCGCGCTCTCCTGCGAGTTCACCGTCCGCGCGATGCCGAAGTCGACGACGCGGGGGCCGTCGGCGGCGAGCATGACGTTGTTCGGCTTGAAGTCGCGGTGGACGATCCCGGCCTCGTGGATCGCCGCGAGCGCGGTGACCGTGCCGATCGCCAGCCGCTCCAGCTCGGCGCGGCCGAACGGCCCGCCCCGCGCGATGACGTCGTGCAGCGACGGCCCGTCGATGAACTCGCTGACGACGTAGGGCTGGTCGCCCTGGACGTCGGCCTCCAGCACGCGCGCGGTGCAGAACGGCTCCACCTTCTGCGCGGCGGCCACCTCGCGGGTGAACCGGGCGCGCGCGGCGGGGTCGGTCGCCATCTGCGCGTGCAGCAGCTTGATGGCGACGTACGCGCCGCCGCCGCGGACGCGGCCGAGGTAGACGGCGCCCTGGCCGCCCGCGCCCAGCCGCCCGACGACCTCGTACTGGCCGAGCGCGCGGGGGTCGCCCGGCTCCAGGGGAGCGGCATCCGGCATCTGAGTTCCTCCACACGCGGTGAGATGTGCCCGCCCGTCGGTCGCGGCCGGTCCCCGGCCGTGGCCGCCCCGGAACAGCCGGGCTCGTCCGGGGGGTTGTCCTCGACCTCAGGCGGGCACGATATCGCGTTAGTTCGGACGTTTCACCGAAGCTCTTGGTTCGGTCCGATCGTCCGGGGACCGTCCGGAAGGGGGTCGCGGGGGTGCGGACCGACCCGCCGGCCGACGTGCCGACCGACCTGCGGGGCGGCGGGGCCGCGCGACGGCGGGCGCGGCGCGCCGAGGTTGGCGCGCACCGGGCGCTGGGTACCGATATGATCCCGGCCGCCGTGGGTTGCCCGGGCGGGTGTCACGGCCTGTTCCACACCGTGACAACCTGCACAAAGGTGACGTAAACCACAGATTGGCGGCGTAGCCGACGATGCACGTCAACGCGTGGAGGTGGTCGCGCCTCGTGTGTCGCAGTTCACTACACGTGACAGAATTTCCCGCCCGGATCGGGCACAAGAAGGGCCTCTCGTGCGTTAGATCCGCGCGACGGGGCGCATAAAGCATCGAGGGGGATGGAGACGCCAATGGCGACCGACTACGACAGCCCACGCAAGACAGACGACGACATCAACGAGGACAGCCTCCAGGAGCTGCAGGCCCGGCGCGCCGACAAGGCCGCGAGCATCATCGACGAGGACCTGGACGCCGGCGAGGTCGCCGAGCTTCCCGGCGCCGACCTGTCCAACGAGGAGCTGACCTTCCGGGTCGTGCCGCGCCAGGCGGACGAGTTCACCTGCACGCGGTGCTTCCTCGTCCACCACCGCAGCCAGCTCGCCAGCGAGAAGAACGGCCGGCTGGTCTGCCGCGAGTGCGCCGCCTGACGGGCGACGCGCATGGCGGACGACATAGGGCGGCACGACGCGGAAGGCGCGGCGGGCACGGACGGCGCGGACGGCCCGGCGGACGCTGAGGCCCCGCGCGGCGCGGTGGAACCGGCGGACGGCGGTTCCGCCGAGCTCGCGGAGGCCGCCGAGATCGGCGAACTCGTCGGCCGGCTGGTCGAGGCGGACGGCATGGACCGCGAGACCCGCGGCCGGCTGCTGGCGCGCCTGGTCCGGCTCGTCGGCGAGAGCGCGCGCCGCGCCGGGGTCGCCGGCATGGCCCGCGGCCGCTGGCTGACCGACCTGCTGGTCGCGGCCGGGCCGCACATCCCCGTCCGCGACCTCGACACGCTCCGGGCGCACCACCGCGGCCTGGCGGGCGAGGCCCTGGCCGACAGCGTCGCGCGGGTCGCCGGGCACGCCACGACCGCCGTGGGCGCGGCGGGCGGGGCGCTGGCGGCGGTGCAGTTCACCGCGCCCCCGCTGCTGCTGACCGCGCCCGCGCAGCTCGCCGCCGAGACGCTGGTCGTCGCGGCGATCGAGGTGAAGATGATCGCGGAGCTGCACGAGGTGTACGGCGTCCCCGTGGCGGGTTCGGGAACGGTCCGGGCCGCGTCCTACCTGACGTCCTGGGCGCGGCGGCGCGGCATCGACCCGCTGGAGGCCGGTTCGCTGACCGGCGCGCTCGGCACCGCCGCCAAGGCCGCGCTCCGCAAGCGCCTGCTGGGGACGTTCGGCCGCAGCATGACGACCGTGGGCCCGTTCCTCACCGGCGCCGCCGCCGGGGCCGCGCTGAACCGCGCGTCCACCCGCAGGCTCGCCGCCGACGTCCGCGCGGACCTGCGCCGCGCGCCCGGCCCGGTCGCCACCGCCGAGGACGGCCCGAGTGGTGGCACGGGCGCCCGCGTCCTGCGCCTCCCGCCCGCCGACGAGCGCTAGCCGCTCAGGCGAACTCCAGTTCCCCCGCCACCGAGTCCCGCCCGGTGAGCCACAGGCCCAGCGCCTCCCGCGTCCCCCGCACCTCCGGCCCGCGCCCCACCGGCCGGTGCCCGTCCGTCGGGACGAGCCGGTGCCGCAGCACCCGCCGGTTCATCCACAGGCTGAGCTGCAGGCCCTCCCGGAAGATCGCGGTCGCCACGTCCCCCGGCACCGCGCGCGTCCGGCCGAGGCCGCGCAGGATGTCCTGGTGGTGGACGCCGAGGTCGCCGAGCAGCAGCGCCGCCCCGATCCGGCTCGTGGTGGCGGGCCGCTCGGCCCAGTGCCGCGCCCACTCCAGCAGGCGGCCGCGCGAGATCCGCCGGGCGCGGACGGCCTGCGCCTCGTTGGCGGCGTTGATCCGCGCGCCGTACGGCAGGTAGGTGGTGAGGTAGTCGAGCCCGACGACGTGGCCGAGGACGTCGCGCGGCGACCAGCCCGCGCACAGCGTCGCGCCGTGGTCGAACTCCTCGTCGCTCAGCGCCGCGACCGTCTCCAGCAGGCGGTGCCGCTCGGCGCGCAGCGCGTGCTCGAACGGGAACGTGACGTTGTCCAGCGGGCGCATCGCGGTCGATCCCTTCGGGGGGCGGGAGCGACCACGATACGCGCGCCGTCCGGACGGGCGGCGGTTGACCCCCCGTCCAATACGGGTCAGCTCGCGGCGTCGGCGATGAGCTGCGCCGGCAGCTCGCCGGTGCCCTTGGCCCACTGCCGCGCCGCGGCGCGGGTGGCCAGCAGCCGCGCGACCTCGACGCCGATGCCGACGACCACGACCCAGCCGACGGCCTCGCTCAGCGCCACGTCCGGCGACTCGGGGTTGACCGGCGGCTCCTTGCCGGTGCCCTTCTTCCAGGCGACGCCGATCGCCTTCTTGGCGACGAACCCGCCCGCGAACGCCGCGGCCCCGGCCACCAGCCGCCAGCCGATGTCGCCCTTGTCCGCCATCATCGTCCTCCCAGTCGTCTTGCCTCGGTCCCGACGCTACCGGAACGGGCCGTCCGGAACCCGATGCCCGGCGTGTCCCGCATTCCGCCCCGTGCGGCGGGCGCCCGGTCAATACGATGGGCCGCATGACGACCCCGCAGCCGAACGTCCCCGCCAAGCCCGCGCTCGACGGCCTGGAGGACAAGTGGGTACGCGGCTGGGACGAGGCGGGCACGTACCGGTTCGACCGGACGCGCCCGCGCTCGGAGGTCTACTCCGTCGACACGCCGCCGCCGACCGTCTCCGGGTCGCTGCACGTCGGGCACGTGTTCTCCTATACCCACACCGACGCGGTCGCGCGCTACCACCGGATGCGCGGGCGCGCGGTGTTCTACCCGATGGGCTGGGACGACAACGGGCTGCCGACCGAGCGCCGCGTCCAGAACCACTTCGGGGTGCGCTGCGATCCGTCGCTGCCGTACGACCCCGCGTTCGAGCCGCCCGCCAAGCCCGATGCCAAAAGGCAGGTCCCGGTGTCGCGGCGCAACTTCATCGAGCTGTGCGAACGGCTCACCGAGGTGGACGAGCGCGCGTTCGAGGAGATGTGGCGGCGCGTCGGCCTGTCCGTCGACTGGGACCACCTCTACACGA
This sequence comes from Actinomadura atramentaria DSM 43919, assembly GCF_000381885.1. Taxonomy (GTDB): domain Bacteria; phylum Actinomycetota; class Actinomycetes; order Streptosporangiales; family Streptosporangiaceae; genus Spirillospora; species Spirillospora atramentaria. Next base: position 281,157 of record NZ_KB907211.1, read on the forward strand.
CGATCGGCGCGCCCGCGCGGGCGGCGTCGCAGCGCGCGTTCCTGCGGAACCTGGCGCGCGGCGAGGCGTACCTGGCCGAGGCCCCGACGCTGTGGGACGTCACGTTCCGCACGGCCGTCGCGCAGGCCGAGCTGGAGGACCGCGACGAGCCGGGCGCGTTCCACCGGCTGCGGTTCCGCGCCGAGTCCCGCCCGGTGTACGTGGAGACGACGCGGCCGGAGCTGCTGCCCGCGTGCGTCGCGCTCGTCGCGCACCCCGACGACGAGCGGTACGCCGAGCTGTTCGGCACGACGGTCCGCACGCCGCTGTTCGACGTCGAGGTGCCCGTCCTGCCGCACCGGCTCGCGGAGCCCGACAAGGGCTCGGGGATCGTCATGGTCTGCACGTTCGGCGACCTCACCGACGTGGTGTGGTGGCGGGAGCTGGACCTGCCGACCCGCGCGGTCATCGGCTGGGACGGGCGGCTGGCGGCCGAGCCGCCGCAGGGCGTCCCGGCGGGGCCGTACGCGGAGCTGGCGGGCAAGACCGTCTTCTCGGCCAAGCAGCGGATCGTGGAGCTGCTGACCGAGTCCGGGGACCTGGACGGGGAGCCGCGCAAGGTCGTCCGCCCGGTGAAGTTCTACGAGAAGGGCTCGCGCCCGCTGGAGATCGTCACCACGCGGCAGTGGTACCTGCGCAACGGCGGCCGGGACGCGGCGCTGCGCGACCGGATGCTGGAGCGCGGCCGGGAGCTGCGGTGGCATCCGGAGTACATGCGGGCGCGGTACGAGAACTGGGTCGCGGGCCTGAACGGCGACTGGCTGGTGTCGCGGCAGCGGTTCTTCGGCGTGCCGGTGCCGGTCTGGTACCCGCTGGACGGCGGCGGCGAGGCGCGGTACGACGCGCCGATCGTCCCGGCGGAGGCGGTGCTGCCGGTGGACCCGTCGTCGGACGCGCCGCCCGGGTACGACGAGGACCAGCGCGGCAAGCCGGGCGGTTTCATCGGCGACCCGGACGTCATGGACACCTGGGCGACGTCGTCGCTGACGCCGCAGATCGCGGGCGGCTGGGAGCGCGACCCCGACCTGTTCGCCCGCGTGTTCCCGTTCGACCTGCGCCCGCAGGCCCACGAGATCATCCGGACCTGGCTGTTCTCGACGGTCGTGCGCGCCGACGCCGAGCACGGCGTGCTCCCGTGGCGGGACACCGCGATCTCCGGATGGATTCTCGACCCGGACCGCAAGAAGATGTCCAAGTCCAAGGGCAACGTCGTCACGCCCGTGGACCTGCTGAAGGAGTACGGCTCCGACGCCGTCCGGTACTGGGCGGCGAGCGCGCGGCCGGGCGCGGACACCGCGTTCGACACCGGGCAGATCAAGGTGGGCCGCCGCCTGGCCATCAAGATCCTCAACGCGTCGAAGTTCGTGCTGGGGTTCGGCGCGGCCGACCCGGACGCGGTGTCCGAGCCGCTGGACCGGGCGATGCTGGCGGCGCTCGCGGGCGTCGTCGAGGACGCCACGCGCGCGTTCGACGCCTACGACCAGGCGCGGGCGCTGGAGCGCACCGAGCGGTTCTTCTGGGAGTTCTGCGACGACTACCTGGAGCTGGTGAAGGCCCGCGCGTACGGCGAGGGCCCGGCGGCGGAGTCGGCGCGGGCCGCGCTGCGGACGGCGCTGTCGGTGCTGCTGCGGCTGTTCGCGCCCGTCCTGCCGTTCGTGGCCGAGGAGGTGTGGTCGTGGTGGCGGGCCGGGTCGGTCCACCGGGCGCCGTGGCCGGCCGCCGCGGAGCTGCCCGGCGGCGGCGACCCGGCGGTGCTGGCCGCGACGGGCGCGGCGCTGGGCGAGGTCCGGCGGGCCAAGTCCGAGGCGCGGGCGTCGATGCGCGCGGACGTGGCGCGGGCGGTGGTGCGCGGGCCGCGCGCGGCGCTGGTCGCGGCGGCGGACCTGGCGGCGGCGGGCCGTGTCGCGGACCTGGTGCTGGACGCCGCGGGTGAGGACGCGGTCGAGGTGGAGCTGGCCTGAGCCGCGTCAGTCCGCCGGGGCGGCGGTCCCGGCGGGCTTGTCGCAGTCGGGGTCGGTCGCGCCCACGGCCTGGAGGACGCCGCCGAGCACCCGGACCGACAGGTCGCGGACGGCGTCGCGCTCGATGTCGCCGCGTTCCAGCCACGCGACGGTCGCGCCCTCGACGAACGACATCCACCCGTCGATGGCGACGCGCAGCGCGGGCCGGGGCTCGGTGGAGCCGATGAGGCCCTGGCTGAGCGCGGCGGCCAGGCGGGCGCGGACGCGCCGGTAGAACGCGCTGACCTCGTCGTCCACGCCGATGCCGCCGCTGAGGATCGTCTGGAACGCCGAGCGGTGCGCGTCGGCCCACCACAGGTAGCCGTCGAGGGTGCGCATCAGCCGCTCGGTGGGGGACAGGTCGTCGTACTCCCCGGCCAGCTCGTCCAGCGCGGACGCGGCGTTCTCGATCACGGCCAGGAACAGGCCGCGCTTGCTGCCGAAGTAGTAGTAGATCAGGCCCTTGGCGACTCCGGCGGCGTCCGCGATCTCGTCGATGGACAGCACGTCGTAGGGGCGGTCGGCGAACAGGCTCGCCGCCGCCTCCAGGATCGCCGAGCGCCGGGCCTCGCCGCGGCCGCCGCGCCCGCCGCGTCCGGGTGAGGTCTCGTCCTGGCTCGCCTGGGCCGTCATCGGGTCCTCTCTCTTGACTTTCGTTCAAGCCGTTCTCATATTAGATTTGAAGTCTAATTGGGCCGGGAGGCGCGGGTGAAGACGCGTAGGATCAAAAACCAGTCCGTCAAACTGGCGATACGTGAGTACGACGGCGCCGGGGCGCCCGGCGCGCCCACGATCGTCCTCGTCCACGGCTACCCCGACGACCAGGACGTCTGGACGCCCGTCGCGGCCCGGCTCGCGGAGCGGTTCCGCGTCGTCACCTACGACGTGCGGGGCGCGGGCGGCTCGACCCGGCCGCGCCGGACGCGCGAGTACGCGATGGAGCACCTGGCCGCGGACCTGCGCGCCGTGGCCGACGCCGTCTCCCCGGACCGGCCCGTCCACCTCGTCGGGCACGACTGGGGGTCGGTGCAGGGCTGGGGCGCGCTGACCGGCGGCGCGCTGACGGGGCGCGTCGCCTCGTTCACCTCCATCTCCGGGCCCTGCATCGAGCACTTCGGGCAGTGGGTGCGCGACCGGCTGCGGCGGCCCACGCCGCGCCACGTCCGGGACCTGGCCGGGCAGTTCGCCCGTTCCTGGTACCTGATCGTCGGGGCGGTGCCCGGTGTCGCGCAACTCGTCTGGCGACTCGGGGGAACACGGCTGTTCCCCGTTCTGGTCGAGCGGACGGAGGGGGTCTCGCGCCCGGACCGGCCCGGGTTCCGCAAGGACGCGCTGTCCGGCGTGAAGCTCTACAAGGCCAACGCGGTGCGGTTCCTGCGGCCCGGCTGGACGTGTACGACGAACGTCCCGGTGCAGGTCATCGCGCCGACGCGGGACCGGTTCGTCTCCCCGCGCCAGTCGCTCGCGCTCGCGCCGTACGCGGACCGGCTGTGGCGGCGCGAGCTGGACGCGGGCCACTGGGGCGCGGTGCTGGCCGAGCCCGAGCGGGTCGCGGACTGGGTGGCGGAGTTCGTCCGGCACGTCGAGGGCGGGCCGGAACCGGCCGGGCTCGCCGCCGCGCGGGTGCCCTCTCCCACGCGCACCGAGGCGGTGGCCCGATGACCGCCCCCGACGAGCGCCACCCGGTGATCACGCCGCGCCGCGTCCGGTTCGACTGGTCGGCGACGCCGCTGCACTGGATTCCCGGCGAGCCCGTCGCGACGCACTTCATCAACGTCCTGCACCTGCTGCTCCCGGCGGGCGAGCGGTGGTTCGTGCGCGTCTACAAGCAGGCGCTGCCGCTCGTCGCGGACGACCCGGTGCTGCACGGCGAGGTGAAGGGCTTCATGGGGCAGGAGGCCGTCCACGCCTACTCCCACCAGGGCGTCCTCGACCGGCAGATGCGCGACCAGGGGCTCGACCCGCGGCCGCTCACCGCGAAGATCGAGTGGGTGTTCCGGCGGCTGCTCGGGGACCGGCCGCCACTGCCGGTGGTGCCCCGGCGCGCGTGGCTGAACCTGCGGATCGGGATCATCGCGGGCATCGAGCACTACACGGCCGTCCTCGGCCAGTGGATTCTGGACGCCCGCGCGCTGGACGACGCGGGCGCGGACCCGGTCATGCTCGACCTGCTGCGCTGGCACGGCGCGGAGGAGGTCGAGCACCGGTCGGTGGCGTTCGACGTCTACCAGCACGTGTCGGGCGCGTACTGGCGGCGGTTCGTGGCGTTCTTCGCCGGGGTGATCGCGATGCCGCTCGCGGTGTACTTCGGCGCGGCGTACCTGTGCGCGAAGGACCCGACGCTGGCGGGCGTCAGGCCGCGTCCGCGCGACTACCGGCGGGCCGTGCGCAAGGGGCTGCTGCCGAGCAACCGGTTCATGGTGGCGGCGGCGCGGCGGTACCTGCGGCGCGACTTCCACCCGTCGGGGGAGTGCTCGACGCGGCGGGCGGCGGAGTACCTGGCGGTCTCTCCGGCGGCGCGGGCGGTCGCGCGGGCCGAACCCGGCCGTTCCGGCGACGAGTGAGCCGGTCGCGTCCCCAGTCCGGGCCGCTGACCGCTAGAAGGCGCAGTCCTGGCGCTTGATGCCGTTGATGAAGTTGGAGTACAGCCAGTCCGCCGGGCCGTCCGACCGAATCTCGGGGATGCGGGTGAACAGCTCGCGGAACATCACCGTGATCTCCCGGCGGGCCAGGTTCGCGCCCAGGCAGAAGTGCGGCCCCGGCCCGCCGAACCCGACGTGCGGGTTGGGGGACCGCGTGATGTCGAACGCGTCCGGGTCGTCGAACACGGCCGCGTCGCGGTTCGCCGAGTTGTAGAACAGCAGCACCTTGTCGCCCGCGCGGTATCGGTGGCCGTTCATCTCGTGGTCGCGGGTCAGGGTCCGGCGGAACTGGATCACCGGCGTCGCGATCCGGACGATCTCCTCGACCGCTCCGCCGATCCGCCCGTCGAAGTCCGCCATCAGCAGCTCGCGCTGCTCCGGGTTGCGGGTCAGCAGCCGCAGGCCGTGGGTCATCGCGTTGCGGGTCGTCTCGTTGCCCGCGACGACGAGCAGGATGAAGAACGAGCCGATCTCCTGGTCCGTCAGCGACTCGCCGTCGATCTCGGCGGCGACGAGCGCGGAGATCAGGTCGTCGCCGGGCCGCACGCGCCGCCGCCGGGCGAGCTTCATCGCCATGTGGTTCAGCTCGTACCCGGCCGCCATCGCCGTCGCCAGCCCGAACAGGACGCCCGTGCGGGTCACGCCGCTGGCCGCGAACTCGCGGCCGCCCGTGTAGTCCGGGTCGCCGATGCCGAGGATCGCGTTCGTCGCCTCGTACACGCGGGGCCGCCACATCGGCGGGATGCCCATCATGTCGCAGATGACCTGGAGCGGGAGGCGGGCGGCGACACGGCCCACGAAGTCGCCGGGGCCGTCGCGCAGCAGGTCGTCCACGATCTCCGTCGCGGCGGCCGCCAGGTCCTCCTCCAGCTTGGCGAGGACGCGCGGGGTGAACGCCCGCGACACGATCCGGCGGATCTCGGCGTGCCGGGGATCGTCCATGTTGATCATCGAGCCGAAGTAGCGGGCGAAGTAGCGCGGCAGGTCCGCGACGCCCGTGACGCTCGGCTCGCTGCTGAAGACCTCCGGCCGCCTGCTGGCCTCCACGACGTCCGCGTGCCGGACGAGCGCGTAGTAGCCCGCGCCCGTCTTCACGAACGGCATCTTCAGCTCCTGGAAGAACGCGGGCGAATCGCGCTCGCGCAGCGCCGCGAACGCCGCCTCCCGCTCGCGCCTGGGCCGCGCCCAGAACTCCAGGTCCGACAGATCAACCCCGGCGTCCACCGTCGCCGCCATCGGGCACCGCCTCCTCAACCCGCACCCATGCAACCCAGCCCCGCCGCCGCCGTCAATCCCCGCGTCCCGCGCCCGCCGGCCTGACACGCCCGGCTGACGGTCCGGGCCCGCCGGGTAAAATCCCCACGTGAACCGTTCCAACCTCACCGTCCCGCCGCCCGGCGCACCGGTCCCCGCGCCGCACCCCGACGCGCCCGTCGGCGAACCCCTCGGCCCGCACTACGCGCGCTGCTTCGGCTGCGGACCCGACCACCCGACCGGCCTGCACCTGGCGGCCGTCAGCCGCGACGGGCTCAGCGTCGAGGCGAAGTTCACCGTCGGCCCCGAGCACCAGGGCGCGCCCGGCCTCGCCCACGGCGGCGTTTTGGCGACCGCGATCGACGAGGCGCTCGGTATGGTCGTCTGGCTGCTCCGCAAGCCGTACGTCACCGGCCGCCTGGAGACCGACTACGTCCGGCCCGTGCCGGTGGGCACCACGCTCCACCTGCGCACCCGCTGCACCGGCGTCGTCGGCCGCAAGGCGTACCTGGAGGCCGAGGCCAGGATGGACGCCGCGGACGGCCCCGTCGCCGTGCGCGGCGCCGCGCTGTTCGTCGAGGTCCCGGTCGAGCACTTCGCCCGGCACGGCGACGGCGCGGGCGGCCCGGACCCCGAGGTCAACCCCTGACGACGAGGTGAACGCCGTGAGCGAGAAGGTCGACGTGCTGATCAAGCGCCTGGACGCGGGCCTGCCCGTGCCCGAGTACGCCCATCCGGGCGACGCGGGCGCGGACCTGTACGCCGCCGAGGACGTCGAACTGCCGCCCGGCGAGCGCGCGAGCGTCCCCACGGGCGTGTCGATCGCCCTGCCCGACGGCTACGCCGCGTTCGTCCACCCGCGTTCGGGTTTGGGGGCCCGGTTGGGGGTGACCATCGTCAACGCACCCGGTACCGTCGATGCGGGCTACCGAGGTGAGATCAGGGTGACCCTGCTGAACACCGACCTGCGCGACACCGTCCGACTGCGGCGCGGCGACCGGATCGCGCAGCTGGTCGTGCAGCGCGTCGCGCACGCGGTCTTCCACGAGGTCGCCGACCTGCCCGGCAGCGACCGGGGGGCGGGCGGTTTCGGCTCCACCGGGGGTTTTGCCCGGGAGAGCGCGGCCGGCCCACAGTGAGCCCCGCAGCGGGCATAGTCGATAAGGAGCGTGAGTCGTGGCTTTTGGACGTCGCCGGCAGGCCGACGAGCAGGTGACCGGGGAGGCCGAGGAGCAGGCTCGGCCCGCCGACGAGGCCGTCGACGAGACCGCCGCCGAGTCCGCGCCCGCCGAGGGCGGGCCGTGGGACTCCGAGGACTCCTACCCGGAGATGCAGCGCCTCGACTTCGGCTCGATGCAGATCCCGGTCGCGCAGGGGCTCGGTTTCCAGGTGAACTTCGAGGCGACCGAGGTGGACGACGAGGGCAACCCCGTCAACGGCCGTCCCGTCGCGGTGCTGGTCCAGTACGGCGAGAGCGCCATGCAACTCCAGGTCTTCGCCGCCCCGAAGCGCTCCGGGATCTGGGACGACGTGCGGCGCGAAACCGCGGGCGACATCCAGGAGCAGGCGCAGGGCCAGACGCAGGAGGGCGAGGGACCGTTCGGCCCCGAGCTGCTGGCGATGGTCCCCGCCGCGCTGACCGAGGAGGTCCTGGCGGAGATGCCCGAGGAGGTGCGCTCCCAGATCCCGCAGGAGTTCATCGACCAGGGCTGGGCGCCGCAGGTCATCCGCTTCCTCGGCGTCGACGGCCCGCGCTGGTTCCTCCAGGCCGTGGTGCAGGGCGCCGCGATCGAGAACGAGGAGCAGTGGCAGGTGCTGGAGGACGTGCTGCGCGGCGTCGTCGTGACGCGCGGCGACGCCCCGATGCCGCCCCGCGACCTGCTCGAACTGCGCATCCCGCAGGAGTTCAGCGAGGCGAACGAGGAGGGCGGGGACGGCGCCGAGCAGACGTTCGACCCGTTCGAGCGCGGCCCGGAGATCACCGAGGTCCGCTGACCCGACCCCCGACGGCCCGCCGCGACAAGCGGCGGGCCGTCGCCGTCCCCACCCACTTCCACCCCCGCCGCGCGCCCCGCCCGGCCGCCCCGCACCTTCGACCGCCCGCAGCGGCCGTGCTGCCGCTCGGTGCGCCCGCATCGCCGCGCTGCCCGGCGCCGCGCGTTCGGCCGTTCGCCGGGCCGCGCGGCCGCTGTGCGGCCCGGTTGCCCGCGCGTTCGCCTGTTGGCTGGGTTCGTGCGTTGGGCGGGCCTGTTTACCGGTGCGGCTGGTGGCCGCCGCGCTCCGCGCGGCGGCCACCAGCCGCACCGTTTTAGGGGGCTTTTCCCTACCTTCAGAGGCGGTCTGGTCCCCTCGGGGGCGGCCCTCGCCGTCCGTAGCTTCGTGGTCGTGAGCGTTCCGGGTCCACGGAACGCGGCGGACCAGGAGGAACGCGATGTTCGGTCGGGAAGCGCGGAAAGCGGGACCGCAGGGCGGGGCCGACGCCCTGCGGCTGGAGGCGGTCGGCAGGACGTACGGGACGGAGGGCAACCGGGTCCGCGCCCTGCGCGGCGTGTCGCTCGTCCTGCCCGCCGGGTCGTTCGCGGCGGTGATGGGGCCGTCCGGCTCGGGGAAGAGCACGCTGCTGCAGTGCGCGGCGGGGCTCGACCGGCCCACCGAGGGCCGGGTGTTCGTGGGCGGCGCGGAACTGGCCGGGCGCTCGGAGGCCGAGCTGACGAGGTTCCGGCGCGGCCGCGTCGGCTTCGTCTTCCAGGACTTCAACCTGCTGCCGACGCTGACGGTGCTGCAGAACGCGGTCCTGCCGCTGAAGCTGGCCCGCCGCCGCGTCGACACGGCCGCCGCGACCAGGATGCTGACCCGCGTCGGCCTCGGCGACCGGCTGCACCGGCTGCCCGCCGAGCTGTCGGGCGGGCAGCGGCAGCGCGCCGCCATCGCCCGCGCGCTGCTGGCCGAGCCCGCCGTCGTCTTCGCCGACGAGCCGACGGGCGCGCTCGACCTGCGCAGCGCCCGCGAGGTGCTGGCGCTGCTGCGGGAGGGCGTCCGGGCCCACGGCCGGACGGTCGTCATGGTCACCCACGACCCGGTCGCCGCGGCCTGCGCCGACAACGTCCTGTTCCTGGCGGACGGCGCGCTGGCCGGCGAGCTGCGCGCCCCCACCGCCGAGGCCGTCGCGGAGCGGATGACGCGCCTCGCCGACGTCGTCGCCGCCCGCCGCGAGGCCGCGGGGAGCGCCGCGTGAGCGCCCCGATGGCCGCCGTCGCCGCCGCGTCCCTGCGCCGCCGCGCCGGAGCGTCCGCCGCCGTGTTCCTGGCCGTGCTGTCCGGCGCGGCCGTCCTGATGGCCTTCGGGTCGCTGCTCGACGTCGCCGCCGCCGGGGACGCGACGGGCCAGGCCCGCTCGACGCTGACGACGATGGCGTCCGTCGTCGGCGGCTGGGGCCTGCTGCTGGTCGTCGTCGCCGTCGCGTCCGCCCTGACGCTGTCGGTCCGGCAGCGTGCCGAGGAGACCGCCCTGCTGCGCAGCGCCGGGGCGACGCCCGGCCAGCTCGCCCGCATGATCGTCACCGAGGGCGTGCTGGTCTGCGCGGCGGGCGGCGTCGCGGCGATCCCGCTCGGCGCCGTCCTCGGCTACGGCCTGCTGGCGCTGCTGCGCCACGGCCACCAGGTCCCCGGCGACCTCGGGTACGCGTTCGGGCCGTGGGCGGTGTCCATCGGCCTCGGCGTCACGCTGCTGTCGGCGCTGGCCGCGGGCGCGGTGACGGCGCGGCGCGCGGTGCGCGGCACGCCCGCCGAGGCGTTCTCCGCCGAACCGGCCCGCACCGGCCGCGGCCGGATCATCGCCGCCGCCGTCCTGCTCGCCGCGGCCGCGGGGGAGGCGGTCACGACCGTCACCGTCATGAAGGACCAGGGCTTCGACGCGATGGCGACATCCGGGCAGGCCGACATCCTCGCCGCCCTCGCCCTCGCGCTGCTCGGCCCCGCCCTGCTGCGCGGCGCCGCGCGGCTCCTCGCCCGGCCCCTCGGCCGGCTCGGCGCGACCGGCGACCTGGTCCTGGCGGCCCTGACGCGGCGGACGCGGCGGCTCGCGGCCGCCCTCATGCCGATCGTGCTGTTCACCGGCATCGCGATCGGGACGCTGCACCTCCAGGCCACCGAGAACGCCGCCATGCGCGGCCTGGTCCCCGACGCCGACCAGAAGGCCGTCGAACTGCTGAACCTCACGGTCATCGCGATGATCGTCCTGTTCGCGGCGATCCTGCTCGTCAACACGCTCGTCGCCGCGACCGTCGACCGGCGCGGCGAGTTCGGGCGGCAGCGGCTCGCCGGGGCCACGCCCGGCCAGGTCGTCGGGGCGGTCGCGGTGGAGGCCGGGCTGCTCGCGGCGCTCGGCACCGCCGCCGGGACCGTCGCGTCCCTGTTCACCTCGGTGCCGTACGCGGTCGTGCGGATCGACTCGGCGACGCCGTCCGGCGGCCCGCTGATCTTCGTCGCGGTCGCCGCGCTCGCCCTGGCGCTCACCGGCGGCACCGCCGTCCTGGCCGCCCGCCGCGCGCTGCGGACGCCCGCCGTCCGCGCCGCCGCCGCCTGACGGCCGGGCCGGACCGTCGCACGGGGGACGGTCCGGCCCGGCGTTCGCCGTGCGGAAACGCGGCCCGCCGGACGGTTCCACTTGCTCCCCGATGCCTTAAAGTTCCCTTCATGGACGACGTACCGGCCGAGACCGCGCCCCGGGAGCGGGGCGAACTGCGCCCGGCCCCGCGCGGACTCCGCCGCTTCCTGCGCCGGATGGCCTCCAGCGACGCCGAGCTGGAGGCCGCCGAGCTGCAGGAGACCACCGGCCGCGAGGGCGCGACGCCCATCACGGCGTGCGGTGAGCGCTCCCGGCACTGCGTGGCCGGTACGCTGCGTACCGTGACGCTGCGCCCGCGCGGCGGCGCGCCCGCGCTGGAGGCCGAGCTGTACGACGGCACCGACGTGATCAGCCTCGTCTGGCTGGGCCGCCGCCGGATCGCCGGGATCGACCCCGGCCGCCGGCTGCGCGCCGAGGGCCTGGTCAGCGTCCAGGACGGCCGCAAGGTCATGTTCAATCCCCGGTACGAGCTGCGCGGCGGTTCGTGAGCCCGCCGGGGCCCGACACCGACGGGGGAGACGGCGTGGAGGACGAGCGGGTGCGCGTGGCGGAGGCGTCCGGCCGGGCGGCCGAGGAACGCGCCCACGACACCGTCGAGGCGGCCGTCCGCGCGCAGCTCACCAAGGCGCTCGGCGGGGTGCGCGGCATGGTCGAGGCCGCCGTCCCGACGATCGGCTTCACGGTCGCCTACCTGGTGACCAAGGAGGTCAAGACCGCCGTCATCGTGGGCGTCGGCGCGTCGGTGCTGCTGCTGGCGCTCCGGCTCGTCCAGCGGTCCAGCCCGCAGTTCGTGCTGAACAGCCTGGTCGGCATCGCCGTCGCCGCGTTCTTCGCGCTGCGCTCGGGCAACGCCGAGGACGCGTTCCTGCCCGGCATCATCTACAACGCCGCCTACGCGGCCGGGATGCTGCTGTCCATCGTCGTACGGTGGCCGCTCGTCGGGTTCATCATCGGGTCCGTCACCGGCGACCCGACGGCCTGGCGGTCCGATCCTGGCATCGTGCGGCTCTGCTCGCGGCTGACGTGGCTGCTCATGGCGCCGTGCCTGCTGCGGGTGGTCGTCCAGTACCCGATCTGGCTGTCGGCGGGGGACCAGAGCGGCCCGCTGGGCATCGCCAAGATCGCGATGGGGTGGCCGCTGCAGGTGGCGTCGCTGGCGCTGATGGTCGCGCTGCTCGCGCGGGGCCGCACGCCGTTCGCCGCCCCGGCGGCCGAGCCCGCCGCCGGGTCCGCCGCCGAGCCCGCGGTCGGTCCCGAGGAGGACGCGGCGACCTGAGCGCCGCTTCCCCCGGCCGCGACGGCGCGGTACAGTCAGTTCCGGTGTGCCGGGAAGCCTGGTCGGCGTCGTGACGGACGTGTCGACCGGGAGCCCCCATGAGGTATGGCCTGAGGCGCCGCGCGCAGGCGGTCTTCCCCTGCCGGGCCCGCCGCGGGTTCCCGCCCTGAAGAGGGACGGCGTTCCTCCGGTTTCCCCCGCGTCGCCCGCGCGACGTCCCTCCACACCGAAAGCGGGTCCGATGACGACCTCCGCCCTGCGCTGCCCCGCTCCCGACTGCACCGGCGACCTCCTGGACGGCTACTGCGACCTGTGCGGCACCGCCCGCCCCGCCGAACAGCCCGCCCCGCGCCCCACCCGCCGCTTCCGCCGCTTCCGCCGCAGAACCCGCCCGACCCGCGCCCTACCGCCGACCTGAACCCGCAACCGCACAACCCCAGCGAGCCCGCCACCGACCCAGAGCGCACCGAAACCAGAACACCCCAGCACCAGCGCGCTCCGAAACCAGAGCGCCGCGAGACCAGAGCGCCCCGAAACCAGAGCGCCGAGCACCAGAGCACACCGAAACCGGGCGCGCCGAAACGAGAACACGCTTCAACCACAGCGCACCTCACCACAGCGCACCGCAACCACAGCGCGAGTGCGTTAACTGCCGCCCCGGGAGGCGAAGCCGAAGGCGAGCCTCCCGGGGCGGCAGATCGCGAAGCGATGCCGCACTCGCACAGGCCGGGTAAGCCGCGAGCCGCCAGGCGAGCGGCTTGGCCCGGACGCGCGCTCAACGAGCGCTCAGCAACTCAGCCAGCTCGTCCTCGACGTCCTGGCTGGCGACGAACATCAGTTCGTCCCCCGCCTCCAGGGTGTCGTCCGGCGTGGGGACGAGCACCCGTCCTTCCCGCAGGATCGCAACCAGCGCCGTGTCGCGCGGCCAGCGCACGGAACCGACGCGTTCCCCGCCGAGCGGGGCGTCGTCGGGCAGCGTCAGTTCGACGAGGTTGGCCTCGCCCTGCCGGAACGTCATGAGCCGTACCAGGTCGCCGACGCTGACGGCCTCTTCCACCAGCGCGGACAGCAGGCGCGGCGTGGAGACGGCGACGTCCACGCCCCACGACTCGTTGAACAGCCACTCGTTCTTCGGGTGGTTGATGCGCGCGACGACGCGCGGGACGCCGTACTCGGTCTTGGCGAGCAGCGACACGACCAGGTTCGCCTTGTCGTCGCCGGTGGACGCGACGACCACCTGGCAGCGTTCCAGCGCGGCGTCGTCCAGCGAGGAGATCTCGCACGCGTCGGCCAGGAGCCATTCGGCGCGCGGCACCATTTCGACCTTGATGGCCTTCGGGCTCTTGTCGATGAGCAGGACCTCGTGGCCGTTCTCCAGCAGCTCCTGCGCGATGGAGCGGCCGACCGCGCCCGCCCCGGCGATAGCGATGCGCATCAGGCGCCACCCTCCGTCCGCGCGGCGACGGCCGCGTTGATCCGTTCCAGCTCGCCGGCGTGCGCGACGACGTGGACGATGTCGCCGTCCTGGATGACCGTCGAGCCCTTGGGGACGAGCGCGTCGCCCATCCGGGTGAGGAACGCGACCCGCGTCCCGGCCGCGTCCTCCAGCTCGGCGACCTGCTCGCCGACCCACCGGGTGCCGGTCTCGACCTCGGCGAGGACGACCTCGCCGGTCGGGTCGCGCCACAGCGGCTCGGCGCCCTCGGGGAGCAGGCGCCGCAGGATCTGGTCGGCCGTCCAGCGGACAGTGGCGACGGTGGGGATGCCGAGCCGCTGGTACACCTCGGCGCGGCGCGGGTCGTAGATGCGGGCGACGACGTTGTCGACGCCGAACGTCTCCCGCGCGACCCGGGCGGAGATGATGTTGGAGTTGTCGCCGCTGCTCACGGCCACGAACGCCGACGCCTTCTCGATCCCGGCCTCGGCGATGACGTCGCGGTCGAAGCCGAACCCGGTGACCCGGCGGCCCCGGAACCCGGCGCGCAGCTTGCGGAACGCCTCGGGATTCTGGTCGATGACGGCCACCGAATGACCCTTGTCCTCCAGGATGTGGGCGAGCGTCGACCCGACGCGCCCGCACCCCATGATCACGATATGCACGGTCATCCCTTCCCCGGTACGTGCTGATCGCCGCTGCACGTCGTTCCCGATTTCTTGCAGCCTGCCAAGCTACACATCAGCCCAGGCGAGTACTACCCGGCCGGGAGGCGGAACAGGCGTGCGGCGGCGGGTCGGGGCCGCCGGGGAATCGTCGTGGTCAGCGGCTAGAGTCTCCTTCCGTGCCGACCGTTCCGGACTTCGCGAAGCGACTCCTGCTGGGCCGGGCGCTGAGCAGCGCCAGCCAGCACGAGCAGTTGCTGCGCAAACGCATCGCGCTGCCGATCTTCGCGAGCGACGCGCTGTCGTCGGTGGCGTACGCGCCGCAGGAGATCATGCTGGCGCTCGCGGCGGGCGGGCTGGTGATGTACCACTACACGCCGTGGATCGCGGCGGCGGTGGTGGTGATCCTGCTCACCGTGGTCGCGTCGTACCGGCAGAACGTCCGGGCGTACCAGAGCGGCGGCGGCGACTTCGAGGTCGCGACGACCAACCTCGGGGACAACTGGGGGCTGATCGTCGCGTCGGCGCTGCTCGTCGACTACGTGATGACGGTCGCGGTGTCGGTGTCGTCCGGCGTCGAGAACCTGGGCGCGCTGCTGAAGTTCCTGCAGCCGCACGAGGTCCTGGTCGCGATCGTGATCGTGGCCCTGGTGACGATCGCGAATCTGCGCGGGCTGAAAGAGGCGGGCCTGGCGTTCGCCGTCCCGACCTACCTGTTCATGTTCGCCGTCGCGGGGATGCTGCTGTGGGGCGCGGCGCGGTTCGCGTTCGGCGCGGACCTGGAGGCCGAGACGGCGCACTACCAGGTCCACGGCGACGAGATGCACGCCAGCGGGTTCGCGCTGATCTTCCTGCTGCTGCGGGCGTTCTCGTCCGGTTGCGCGGCGCTGACGGGCGTCGAGTCGATCAGCAACGGCGTCCCCGCGTTCCGCAAGCCCAAGGGCGAGAACGCCGCCAAGACGCTGCTGATGCTGGGCGCGGTCGGCACGACGCTGTTCGGCGGCGTCACCGCGCTCGCCTACGCCACCAGCGCCAAGTTCGCCGACCCGGCCGCCGGGAGCGAACTGGTCGACCCGAAGACCGGCAAGGAGATCACCGACGCCGATCCGGTGATCGCGCAGGTCGCGCACACCGTCTTCAGCAACTTCACGCCCGGGTTCGCGCTGGTCACCGTGATGACGGCGCTGATCCTGTTCCTCGCCGCGAACACCGCGTTCAACGGGTTCCCGGTGCTCGGGTCCGTCCTCGCGCAGAACCGGTACCTGCCGCGCCAGCTCCACACGCGCGGCGACCGGCTCGCGTTCAGCAACGGCATCATCATCCTCGCGGCGGCGGCCGGGCTGCTGATCTACGCCTACGACGCGTCGGTGAGCAAGCTGATCCCGCTCTACACCGTCGGCGTGTTCGTGTCGTTCACCGTCAGCCAGATCGGGATGGTCCGGCACTGGAACCGGCTGCTGCGCGACGAGAGCGACGCCCGGCAGCGGCGGCGCATGGTCGTGTCCCGGTCCATCAACGCGTTCGGCGCGACGCTCACCGGTGTCGTGCTCGTCGTCGTGCTGATCACCAAGTTCGCGCTCGGCGCGTACATCGTGGTGATCGCGATGCCGGTGCTGTTCGCGATGATGCGCGGCATCCGCCGCCACTACGACCGGGTCGCGCAGGAGCTGGCGCCGTCCGGGGAGGACGTGGCGCTGCCCGCGCGCAACCACGCGATCGTCCTCGTCTCCAAGATCCACAAGCCGACGCTGCGGGCGCTGGCGTACGCGCAGGTCACCCGGCCGTCCACGCTGGAGGCCGTCACCGTCGCGGTGGACGCGGCCGAGTCCCGGCGGCTCCAGGAGGAGTGGGACGCGCTGGACGTCTCCGTCCCCCTCAAGATCCTCGACTCCCCGTTCCGCGAGGTCACCCGGCCCGTCCTGGAGTACGTCAAGAGCGTGCGGCGGCGCAGCCCCCGCGACGTCGTGACGGTGTTCATCCCCGAGTACGTCGTCGGCCACTGGTGGGAGCAGCTCCTGCACAACCAGAGCGCACTGCGGCTCAAGGGGCGGCTGCTGTTCCAACCCGGCGTCATGGTCACCAGCGTCGCGTGGCAGCTCCACTCGTCCGACCGCCTCAAGGGCCGCGCCGAGGGCGCCGCGCCCGGCGCGTCCCGGCGGCCCCCGCGCCCGCCCCGCGACGGGGACGGGGCGGTCCGCGGCACCGGTATCGTTTCGGACCGTGACTGACGATCTCCACCCCGGTGACCTGCTCGACCTCGACGTGGGCAATGTCGCCAACGGCGGCTTCTGCGTGGCCCGGCACGAGGGCCGCGTCGTGTTCGTCCGGCACGCCCTGCCCGGCGAGCGGGTCCGCGCCCGCGTCACGGACGTGACGAAGAAGTTCCTGCGCGCCGACGCCGAGGAGATCCTGACCGCCTCGCCCGACCGCGTCGAGCCGCCCTGCCCGTTCGCGGGGCCGGGGCGCTGCGGCGGCTGCGACTGGCAGCACGCCGCGCTGCCCGCGCAGCGCGCGCTGAAGGCGGCCGTGGTGGAGGAGCAGCTCCGGCGCGTCGCCGGGATCGACCGGACCGTCGTGGTCGAGGAGGTCCCCTATCCCGAGGACGCGGAGGTCGTGCCGCCGCCGGGCCTCGGCTGGCGCACCCGCGTGCAGTTCTCCGTGGACGACGGCGCGGTGGGGCTGCGGCGCAGCCGCTCCCACGACATCGAGCCGGTGGACGAGTGCCTCATCGCGCACCCCGGCGTCGAGCTGATGGGCATCGAGCGCAAGCGGTGGCCGGGGGCGGCGTCGGTCGAGGGCATCGCCTCGTCCGGCACCGGGGACCGGCTCGTCGTGCTGCGCGGGCGGCGCAACGCCCGCGTGCCCCGGCTGGACGTGCCCGTGCGGCTGCTGCGCGGGCGGTCCGAGCCCGGCGCGACCGTCCCGTACGTCCGCGAGCAGGTCGGCTCCCGGCTGTTCCAGGTGTCGGGCAGCGGGTTCTGGCAGGTCCACCCGGGCGCGGCGAAGCTTCTGGCGGACGCCGTCCTGGACGCGCTGGAGCCCAAGCCGGGCGACGTCGTGGTGGACCTGTACTGCGGCGCGGGCCTGTTCACCGCGTTCCTCGGCGAGCGCGTCGGCGCGGACGGCCTCGTCGTCGGCATCGAGTCCGACGCGCAGGCGGCCCGCGACGCGCGGTTCAACGTGCGGGACCTGCCGCAGGTGTCGATCGAGCGCGGCGCGGTCGAGGAGGTCGTCGGCGACCTGGAGTTCGGCCGGGCGGACGGCACGTCCCGCTCGCAGAACAAGCGGTCCGGCACCGGCCACCGCGGCGGCGCGCGCGTGCGCGGCGCGGACCTGGTCGTCCTGGACCCGCCCCGCTCCGGCGCGGGCCGCGAGGTCGTCGAGAAGGTCGCGGCCCTGGCCAAGCGCAAGATCGCCTACGTCTCCTGCGACCCGGCGACCCTCGCCCGCGACCTGGCCTACTTCGGCGACCGCGGCTGGACCCTCGAAACCCTCCGCTCCTTCGACGCCTTCCCCATGACCCAGCACGTGGAATGCCTGGCCACCCTGATCCGCGGCTGACCCACGCGGCGACTCATGGCATCCCACGAGTCGCCGCGCTCGGCGTTGCTTACTTGTGGACGCGCAGTAGTACGGGCCAGGTCTTGGGGCCGACCTCGCCGTCGGCGGTGACGCCGCCCCAGCGCTGGACGGCCTTGACGGCGGCCACGACCTTGTCGTCGAACTTGCCTTCGACGGGGCCGATCTCGGGGTGGGAGCGGGCGAGGAGCAGGGCGCGGAGCGTCTGCACGTG
Source organism: Actinomadura atramentaria DSM 43919 (assembly GCF_000381885.1). Lineage (GTDB taxonomy): Bacteria > Actinomycetota > Actinomycetes > Streptosporangiales > Streptosporangiaceae > Spirillospora > Spirillospora atramentaria. Next base: position 298,887 of record NZ_KB907211.1, read on the forward strand.
TTCGCCGGTCGCGCCCTTCTTGAGCAGCGGCAGGTCCTTCACCATGTCCTCCATCCACTTCGAGGCGGCCGCCGCGTAGTTCGGGCGGCCGTATCCGGCGATCACCGACGAGGCGCGGACGCGGCGCAGGCAGGCGTCGCCGGTGTTGGCCTCGATGGTCTGCAGCCGCCCGCCGCCGAGGTTCTTCTCGACGATCCCGACGTGGTCGATGGCGTCGATCGAGTTCGTCGCGCCCCAGTCGAAGAAGACGATGTCGCCGGGCTTGGCCTTGTCGACCTCGGCGGTGGTGCCGGTGTGCCAGCGCCCGGCCTTCTGGAAGTCCTGCGCGTGCCAGACGGTGTAGGCGCGGTCCCCGGCCGGGAGGACGGCGGACGCGTTCCCGGAGCGGCGCGCCCACTCGGTGATCGCGATGTCGCACCAGGCCGTGTCGGCGTACTCGTCCCCGTTGCGCGCGGCGTACGCGCGGGTCAGCGCGTTCGGGCGGCCCTTGGTGCCGAGCCAGCGCCGCGCCTCGGCGAGCATGGCGGCGGCGCTCACCGCGGCTCACCCCCGTAGACGCCGCGCTCGTCGGGCGGCCCGTAGAGGGCGCGGAGCACGGCCTCCTCGTCGGGTTCGGTGGCGCGGTGCGCCTCGGGGTTCCGGTCGACGCGGCGGGTGAGCTCCGCCTCGTCGGTTCGGCTGTCGGTCATCGTGTCCTCGTTCTGCCCGGGGGGCGGTCGGGATCAGTCTCGGGGGTGCGCGGCGTCCGCTTCAATTGACCGGCCGATGGCGGTCGCGTCGCGACGGGTGCGGCGGCCTGGCCGACCGGGCGCGCGGGCCCGTCCCGGACGCCGGCCAGGCGCGGATTCGGTCGCGCTCAGAGATCGGGCGTGTGCTTGGTGAACCAGCCCGCGGCGGCGGCGGACGCCGACGACAGCGCGCCGACGATCACCGCCTGCAGCGGCACCGCCACGTCCGACAGCCCCGGCACCTTGTCGACGACCCACGAGGTCGCGAACGCGGCGGCGAGCGTCGCCAGCGACGCCGCCCTGACCTTCCTCTCCATCCGAGCGGACACGGGGGACCTCCCTTCGGCCGGGCCCGGCCGCGGCCACCGCGACCGCGACCGCCCGACCCCTTTCAGGTTCCGCGAAAACCCCCGCCCCGGCCGTTTTCGGACGGGGAACTGTCACTCCTCGGATAGAGGTCCGCACGCAACGGGAGCGCGTCAAAGCTTCCAGAACAGGATCTTCGCCCCCGCCGCGGACAGCTTCGCGTCCTGCTCGCCGAACTGCTTGAGCTGGAGGCGGACGCGGTACCCGTCGTCCACGGTGTCGGCCGGGGCGGCGTACACCAGGTGCGTCTCCTCGCCCGTCGAGACGAAGTCGTGGGTGGCCTCGACGGCGAAGGTGTCGGTGTCGTCGGCCTTGACCTCGATGGCCCGCGCCTGGATGCGGGTGCCCTCCGGCACGCCCTCGACGGTGAACGCGGCGGTCAGCGCGTACCGCGCCGGGCCCCACAGGATGCTCGGGCCGCCCTCGTCGGCGTGCTGGTGCTCGGCGTCGGAGTAGTCCTTGGTGAAGGTGACGGTGGTCCATGCGCCGGGCTTGAGCTGCTGGGCGGCGGTGATGCCGACCGAGACGTAGTCGGGCATGTCGTCCTTCCCGGGTGAGACGCCGATGCGCCACTGCCCGTAGTCGCTCTTGGCGGCGCGGTCGTAGTCGAGGCCGACGCCGTTGATGGTGTGGTCGTTGGAGTACTGCTGGAGCTGGGCGCGGCCGTCCCACCTGCCGCCGGACCAGGCGTACGTCTGCCACCCGTAGGCGATCTTCCCGGCGTCGAAGGCCCGCTTGACGGGCCCGTAGCCCGCGTAGATCCCGACGCGGTCGCGGCCGATGACGCTCGCGGCGCCGTCGAGGTAGGCGTTGATCTTCTTCTGCTGGCCCGCGCCGGCGTCGAAGTCGACGGCGAAGTAGATCGGCCGGTCCTTCGGCATCCCGCAGTCGGCGGCCTGCCGCTCGGCCTCCTTGGCGTCGGCCGCGCCCGCGTCGCGGCCCTGCAGGGCGCGGCTGGCGGTGCTCTCCCAGACGACGACGAGCCAGAACCCCGCGTCGGAGAGCTGCTCGGCCTCGGCCTTGGTCAGTGTCTTGCCGGACGTGTCGGGGGAGAGGTAGCGGCAGACGAACTCGACCTTGGCGTCCTTGAGCGCCTTGACTCCCGGACGGCCCCACGCGTAGTCCACGCCGAATACGGACATGTCTGCTCCCGGTGCCGGAGACCCGTTGCGCTCTGATTCAACCTCGTCACGGAGCGTCGCGCAGCCCCTTCGTTGGTAAAGTCTTGACCCCCGCTTGTGTGACTCGCCGGTCACCGAGGATCGGCTTCGCGTTCCCCGCCGGGGACCGCGAGGATGTGGATCATGCGTCTGCGGATCTTCACCGAGCCCCAGCAGGGGGCAAGCTACGAGACCCTGCTCGCCGTCGCCAAGGCGACCGAGGACCTGGGTTTCGACGCCTTCTACCGTTCCGACCACTATCTGAAGATGGGCGACGTGTCCGGCGACCCCGGACCGTCCGACGCGTGGGTGACGCTCGGCGCGCTCGCCCGCGAGACCAGCCGCATCCGGCTCGGCACGCTGATGACGGCGGCCACGTTCCGCCACCCGGGACCGCTCGCCATCGCCGTCGCGCAGGTGGACCGGATGAGCGGCGGCCGCGTGGACTTCGGCATCGGCACCGGCTGGTTCGAGCAGGAGCACCGCGCCTACGGCATCCCGTTCCCCGACCTGAACGAGCGGTTCGAGCGGCTGGAGGAGCAGCTCCAGATCTGCACCGGCCTGTGGCGGACGCCGCCGGGCGAGACGTTCGACTTCGCCGGGAAGCACTACCGGCTGGAGGAGTCGCCCGCGCTGCCCAAGCCGGCGAGCCCGGCGGGGCCGCCCGTCCTGATCGGCGGGTTCGGGGCGAAGCGGACGCCGCGCCTGGCCGCCGCCTACGCCGACGAGTACAACGTGCCGTTCCACACGCTGGAGGACACGATGGTCGCGTTCGGCCGCGTCCGCGCGGCCGTCGAGGCGGCGGACCGGACGAAGCCGATGGTCTACTCCGCCGCCCAGGTCGTCTGCTGCGGCCGGGACGAGGCCGAGATCGCCCGCCGCGCCGCCGCGATCGGCCGGGAGCCGGAAGAGCTGCGCGTCAACGGCCTGGCCGGGACGCCCGCCGAACTCGTCGACAAGATCGGGAGGTTCGCCGAGGCGGGCGCGGAGACGATCTACCTCCAGGTCCTCGACCTGGACGACCTCGGCCACCTGGAACTCCTGGCGACCGAGGTGCTGGACCGGCTGTAGCGGCGCGGACCGGTGCGCCCCGCCCGGCGCACCGGTCCCCTCCGCTCACGCCGAGGCGGGGACGGCCGCGGGCGCGGCGTCCTCCTCGGCGTCCTCGGGCCGCGCGTGCATCGGCAGCAGGAACGTCGTCACGAGCGTCAGGCCGAGCATCCCGACGACGACCCACAGCGTCGTGATCATCGCGTCCGAGAAGCCGCGCGCGGCGGAGTGCTTGCCCGCCTCCCCGACGATCCGGCTCACGGCGGCGGGGTCGGTCGAGGTTCCGGCGGCGGCGCGGGTCGCCTGCTCCAGGCGGACGCACGACGCGGGCACGGCGGCGGCGTCCTCGGTGCTGGCGCGGTCCCGGCCGCAGGCGCGCAGCGCGTCGGACACGCGTCCGGCGTCGGCGGACCCGACCGACACGGCCGCGAGCCGCGCCTTGACGCTCCCCGAGTCGTGCGCGGCGGCGGTCGCGACGCCGGTGGCGAGCAGCCCGAAGAAGATCGTCCCGAGGACCGCCGCGCCGAGCGAGCTGCCGAGCTGCTGGACGGCGGTCATCGTGCCGCCCGCCGAGCCGGTCTCGTGCTGGTCCACGCTCGCCATGACGATCCCGAAGAACGGCGCCATGAGCAGCCCCATGCCGAGGCCGGTGACGACCAGCGCGGGGGAGAGCTGCCAGGGCGTGACGCCGATCCCGGCGGTCTTGAGCGTGACGACGACGCCGACGACGCCGCCCGCCATGATGACGGTCCCGGCCTGCAGCACGTGCCGCCCGAAGCGCTGGACGGCCTGCGCGAGGCCGAACCCGACGATCATCCCGAGGGACCAGGGGATCTGGCTGAGGCCCGCCTTGAGCGGCGAGTAGCCGAGGCCCATCTGGATGTAGAGGGAGATCGTCAGCGCGAAGCCCGTCATGGCGGAGAAGAACACGATCCCGACGACGAGCCCGCCGACGAACCCGCGCTTGCGGAACAGGCTGGGCGTGATCAGCGGGTCGCGGCCGGTGCGCTGCCGCCGCGCCTGGTACCAGCCGAACGCGCCGAACACGGCGACGGCGGCGGCGATCATGGCGAACGTCCAGGCGGGCCAGCCGAGTTCGCGGCCCTGGACGAGCGGGTAGACGAGCAGCGCCGCGCCGCCTCCGGCGAGGACCGCGCCGAGCAGGTCGAGCCGGGTGGCCTCGGTGGACCGTCCGCCGGGCAGGAAGATCAGCCCCGCGACGACGGCGGCGATGCCGAGCGGCAGGTTGATCAGGAAGATCATGCGCCAGCCGGTGCCGAACAGGTCGGCGTCCACGAGCCAGCCCGCGAGGACGGGACCGCCGATCGAGGACAGCCCCATGATCGGCCCGAACAGGCCGAACGCGGTGCCCATCTCCTTCTCGTCGAACATCCGGCGGATCATGCCGATGCCCTGCGGCAGCATGACCGAGCCGAACAGGCCCTGGAGCACGCGCGCGCCGACGAGCATGCCGGGCGAGGCGGCGACGCCGCACAGCAGCGACCCGACCGTGAACCCGGCCGCGCCGATGACGAACATGCGCTTGCGGCCGTACAGGTCGCCGAGGCGGCCGCCGGTGATCAGGCCCACGGCCATCGCGAGCGTGTATCCGGCGGCGAGCCACTGGATGGTGGCGGCGGTGCCGCCGAGGTCGGACCGGATGGACGGCGACGCGATCGTGGTGATCAGCGCGTCCAGCATGTCCATGATCTCGCCCGCGAGGATCACCATGAGGGCGACCCAGCGCCAGCGGTAGAGCGTTTCGGGCAGTCCGGCGGACCCGGGGGGACCGCCGGCGGCGGCGTCGGTCATCGGAACTCCTTGGAACGGTGTTCGTTAGTTGCGAACATCATTCGTACATACGAACGGTGTTCGTGTCAAGTACGATGTTCGTCCGGGGACGCCCCCGCGGCGGCGTCCGAGAAAGACGATATATCGCGAGTCGCGAAAATCAAGATGTATCGCGACATTGGAGGTCGCCATGTCCGACGACAGCGGGATGCCCACCCCGCCCGGCCATCGCCCGCGCCGCGCCCGGCCCGCGCGCCGCCCGCTGTCGGCGGACGTCATCGTCGATACGGGCATGCGCGTCTTGGACGCCGAGGGCCTCGACGCCGTCACCATGCGCCGCGTCGCCCAGGAACTCGGCACCGGCCCCGCCTCCCTGTACGCGCACGTCGGCAGCAAGGACGAGCTGTACGAGCTGATGCACGACCGCGCCGCCGCGCAGATCCGGCTCCCCGAGCCCGACCCGGCGCGCTGGCGCGAGCAGCTCGCCGAGGTCGCGTTCGAGGCGCGCCGCGTCCTGGCCTCGCACCGCGACCTGGCCCGGGTGTCGCTCGGGGCGATCCCGGTCGGCCCGAACGTCCTGCGCATCGCGGAGTTCCAACTGGCGCTGCTGCGCGGCGCGGGCATCCCGAAGCGGATCGCGGCGATGGCCGTCGACACGCTCGCGATGTACGTGGACGCGGACGTCATCGAGGGCGCGATCTTCGGCGGCGGCGCGACCGGCCCGGACGCCGAGCGGACCGTCCACGAGAACCGGATCGAGCCGATCCGCGCCTACTTCAACGCCCTCCCGCCCGACCGCTACCCGACCCTCGTCGGCATGGTGGACGAGCTGGTCGGCGGCACCAGCGACGAGCGGTTCGAGTTCGGCCTGGACATCTTCCTGCGCGGCATCGCCTCCTACGCGCCGTCCTGACCGAACACCCGCTCGAACGCGACCCGGCGCGGCGCGCCCGCCGCGGTGTCCCACACCGCGAACACCACGTGCTCGAACCGGTCGTGGAACGCGCCGCCCGGCCGCAGCAGGTCCGCGAAGACGCCCGCGACCTCGGCCGGGTCGTTGCGGAACACGCCGCAGCCCCACGCGCCGAGCACCAGCCGCCCGTGTCCGCGCGCCGCCGCGACCGCGAGGACGGCCGACGCGCGGCGGGCCAGCGCCGCCGGGACGCGCGCGGCGTGATCCGCGTCACGGATCGCGCCCCGGTTCGGCGCGGCCGAGGTGAGGAACGCGACGTCGTACGGGTCCTCCAGCAGCGTCCCGTCGTCGGCGCGGAACACCGGCACGTCCGGCGAGTAGATCATGTGGTCGCTGTAGAGCAGGTCGCCCTGCGCGCGGTGGAACGCGTAGTAGTCCGGCGCGGCGAGCAGCGACGAGTACAGGCCCGACGACCGCGCGAGCCCCTCTTCCTGCGCGTGCGCGCCGTTGAGGAACCCGCCGCCCGGGTTCTTGGCCGACGCGAAGTTCAGCGCGAGCGGCGGCGCGGCGGAGCCGCCGGTCAGGCGGTGCGCGGCGGCCAGCGTCGTCTCGCCGGTCACCTCGATCCGCGTCGGCCCGCCGCCGCCCGGCGGGGGCGGCGCGGGCAGGTCCGCCGGGCGGTACAGGACGGTCCCGCGCACCGCCGCCGCGAGGCGCGCGGCGAGGTCCACGGTCCGGCCGGAGGGCGCGGCGTACGCGCCGCGGTCGAGTATTTCCACGGTCTGCCGCGCGACGGCGCGGCGGGGGTGTCGGCTCATCGTGCCGAGCATTGTCCCGGCCGCCGCGCGCCGAAGCCACGGATTTACCGCCGCGGCCACCGATGCCGCGTTGTGCGATCTGATCATTGCCGCGCACGGTTTCTGGCATGCTGGCAGCGCCATGCAGCCTGATCCCCCCCGCCCCGGCCGGCGGCGCTCCGCGCACCGGCGCGGCGCGTCGGCTCCGGAGCCGTTCGAGCCGTTCCTGGCGCCCGAGCCCGCCGTTCCCCCCGACGGCGAGCCGTACGAGGCCGAGTACGAGCCCCCGCGGCCGGACTCGTTCGCGGTGGAGGGCGCCCTCGGCATGGGCGGCGACCTGGACCGGGCGTTCCTCGTCGCCCGCCGCAGCCGCATCCGCAACCTGGTCCTCGGCGTCGGCTCGCTCACCCTCGTCACCGCGACCGGCATCGGCGCGGCCGTGGCGTGGGCCGTGATGTCCAGCGGGCCGCCCGGCGACATCCCGGTCGAGGGGACCGTGTCGGCGGCCCCGAAGGCGTCGCCCGCCGCGTCCGGGTCCGTGCCGGGGTACGCCGACACCGCCCCGGCGTCCGCGCCCGTCGCGCACGCGCGGCGCGGCACCGGCAAGTTCCTGCGCGCGCCCGTCGCGGTCCCCGGGACGACGTTCGGGCGCGGCAAGCTCATCCGCTACCGCGTGGAGGTCGAGGGCGGGCTGGGCCTCAGCCCGGCGCTGTTCGCCCGCGAGGTGGACCGGGTCCTCGGCGATCCGCGCGGGTGGACGGCGAGCGGGAAGTACGCGTTCCGGCGCGTCTCGTCCGGGCACGTGGACTTCGCGGTCCGGCTCGCGTCCCCGGCGACCGCCGAGAAGCTGTGCGGCGCGTACGGGCTGACCGTGGACTCGTCCGTCAACTGCTCGGCGGGCCGCCTCGTCGTCGTCAACCTCGGCCGCTGGCTCGCGCCCGCCGCGCCGTACCGGGGCGCGCCCGCCGACTACCGCGCCTTCCTGCTCAACCACGGGCTCGGCCACCATCTCGGCGCGGGCCACCGGACGTGCGCGGGCAAGGGCCGGGCCGCGCCGGTCATGCAGGACCAGGTGCTCGGGCTGGACGGCTGCCGCGCGAACCCGTGGCCGTACGACGCGCGCGGCCGGTTCGTGAACGGCCCCGAGGTGTCCTGACGGCGTCCGGATAAAACGGGTTTGGACGGACAACGCGGTCCGCCAGACTGGCCGACGTGCTCCTCACCATCACGACGACCGCGCCGCCCGCGACCGACCTCGGGTTCCTGCTGCACAAGCACCCCGACCGCGCCCAGCGGTTCGCGCAGGCGTACGGCACCGCGCACGTCTTCTACCCGGAGGCGGGGCCGGACCGCTGCACGGCCGCGCTGCTGCTCGACGTCGACCCGGTGAAGCTGGCCCGGACGCGCCGCGCGAACACGCCCGACTTCTCCCTCGGCCAGTACGTCAACGACCGGCCGTACGCGGCGTCCTCGCTGCTGGCGTCCGCGCTCGCCGGGGTGTTCCGGACGGCGATGCGCGGCCGGTGCGACGCGCGGCCCGACCTGGTGGACGTCCCGCTGCCGCTGGAGCTGACGCTGCCCGCGCTGCCCTGCCGGGGCGGCCCCGACCGCGCCGAGCGCTACTTCGCGCCGCTCGGCTGGACGGTGTCGGCCGAACGCATCCCGCTGGACCCGGGGTTCCCCGAGTGGGGCGACTCCCGGTACGTCACGCTGACGCTGACGGGCACGGCCCGCCTCGCGGACGCGCTCAACCAGCTCTACGTGCTGCTGCCGGTGCTGGACGAGGCCAAGCACTACTGGCTCGCGCCCGACGAGGTGGACAAGCTGATCCGCGCGGGCGGCGGCTGGCTCGCCGCGCACCCCGACCGCGCCGCGATCACCCGTCGCTACCTGGCGAACCGCCGCGCCCTGGTGCGCGCCGCCCTCGGCCGCCTCGCCGCCGCCGACGACGCCCCGGACGACGCCCTCGGCGCGGTCCTCGACGGCACGGACCTCCCCGACGATCCCCCGGAAACCCCGGAGACCCCCGCCCCCGCCGAGCGCGCGCCCGGCGCGGCCGACGACGCCGGGCCCGCGCGGGATGCCGAGGCTGCGGGGAACGCCGAGCCCGCCCCGGACGCGGAACCCGCGCGTGCCGTCGTGCCCGTGCCCGCCGAAGCCTCGCCGGGCGCGCCGGGCGGGGAGCCCGACGGCCCCGCGCCGTCGCTCGCGGAGCGGCGGGTGCGCGCCGTGCTTGAGGAACTGCGCCGCGCCGACGCGCGCCGCGTCATCGACCTCGGCTGCGGCTCCGGCCAACTGCTCGCGAGGCTGCTGAAGGACCCCTTCTTCACCGAGGTCGGCGGCGCGGACGTCTCGTGGCGCGCCCTGGAGATCGCCCGGCGCCGCGTCACCGGCCGGAACCGCACCCGTAGCCACCGCCTGCGCGACCTGTTCCAGGGCGCGCTGACCTACGTCGACGAGCGCTTCCGCGACTACGACGCCGCCGTCCTCATGGAGGTCGTCGAGCACATTGACCCGCCCAGGCTCGGCGCGGTCGAGCACGTCGTGTTCGGCGACGCCCGCCCCGCGACCGTCCTCGTGACGACCCCGAACGCCGAGTACAACGTCCGCTACGAGGGCCTGGCCCCCGGCGCGCACCGCCACGCCGACCACCGCTTCGAGTGGACCCGCGCCGAGTTCCGCGCGTGGTGCGGGCGCGTCGCGGCCGAGCACGGCTACGCCGTCCGGTACGTCGGCGTCGGCGACGACGACCCCGAGGTCGGCGCCCCGACCCAGATGGGAGTGTTCACCCGATGACCAGGGAACTGACGATCCCCGCGACGGGCCTCGTCGTGCTGGTCGGCGTGTCCGGCTCGGGCAAGTCGCACTTCGCGCGCCGCCACTTCAAGCCGACCGAGGTCGTCTCGTCCGACTTCTGCCGCGCGGCCGTCAGCGACGACGAGAACGACCAGGCCGCGACCGGCGACGCCTTCGACCTGCTGCACCACATCGTCCGGACGCGGCTGCGGCGCGGACTGCTGACGGTCGTGGACGCCACCAACGTGCAGCCCAGGAGCCGCGCGTCGCTGCTGGAGATCGCCCGCGAGCAGGACGTCCTGTCCTGCGCGATCGTGCTGGACGTCCCCGAGCACGTCGCCGTCGAGCGCAACAAGGCGCGCCCCGAACGGAACCTCGGCCCGCACGTCGTCCCCAGGCAGCGCCGCGAGTTGCGCCGCGGCCTGCGGTCGCTGCACCAGGAGTTCCGCCGCGTCCACGTCCTCACCGACGCGGAGGCCGACGACGCCGTCCTCGTCCGCGAGCGCCCGTGGAACGACCGCCGCGAGCTGACCGGCCCGTTCGACGTGATCGGGGACGTCCACGGCTGCCGCGCCGAGCTGGAGGACCTGCTGACCGCCCTCGGCTACGCGATCGAGCGCGACGCGGCGGGCCGCGCGTGCGGCGCGCGCCACCCGGGCGGCCGCACCGCCGTGTTCGTCGGCGACCTGGTGGACCGCGGCCCGGACACGCCCGGCGTCCTGCGCCTGGTCATGGGCATGGTCGCCGCCGGGGACGCCCTGTGCGTCTCGGGCAACCACGAGGCCAAGCTCGTCCGGGCGCTGCGCGGCCGCAGGGTCCGCGCCACGCACGGCCTCGCCGAGTCGCTGGAGCAGCTCGCGCGGGAGGACGAGGACTTCCGCGCCGCGGCCCTGGCCTTCATGAACGGCCTGATCAGCCACTACGTTCTGGACGGCGGCCGCCTCGTCGTCGCCCACGCCGGGCTGAAGGAGGCGTACCACGGCCGCGCGTCCGGCCGCGTCCGCTCGTTCGCGCTGTACGGCGACACGACGGGCGAGACCGACGAGTACGGCCTGCCCGTCCGCTACCCGTGGGCGCGCGAGTACCGGGGCGCGGCGACGGTCGTGTACGGCCACACGCCCGTCCCGGCCGCCGAGTGGGTGAACAACACCATCTGCCTCGACACCGGTGTCGTGTTCGGCGGGAAGATCACCGCGCTGCGCTACCCCGAGCGCGAACTGGTGGACCGCCCGGCCCGGCAGGTCTGGTACGAGCCCGTCCGCCCGCTGGCCCCGACACGGCCGGAGCGGGAGACGGGCGTCCTCCGCGTCGAGGACGTCATGTCGGTGAACGGCGTCGAGACCCGCCTGCTGGGCCGCGTCACCGTCCGCGAGGAGAACGCCCTCGCCGCGCTGGAGGTGATGAGCCGCTTCGCGGTGGACCCGCGCTGGCTCGTGTACCTGCCGCCGACGATGGCGCCCGCCGAGACGTCCGCGACGCCCGGTTTCCTGGAGCACCCCGCCGAGGCGCTGGCCGCCTACCGCGACGCCGGACTCGCGCGCGTCGTCTGCGAGGAGAAGCACATGGGGTCGCGGGCCGTCGTGGTCGTCGCCCGCGACGCCGAGTCCGCCGCCGCCCGCTTCGGCGTGGACGACGGGGGCACGGGCGCGGTCTTCACCCGCACCGGCCGCGCGTTCTTCCGCGACGCCGCGCTGAACGACGAGCTGCTGGCGCGCGTCCGGGCGGCGGTCGGCGCGGCCGGGCTGTGGGACGAGCTGGGCACGTCCTGGCTCGTCCTGGACGCCGAGCTGCTGCCGTGGTCGGCGAAGGCGCTCGACCTCGTCCGCACCCAGTACGCCGCGACGGGCGCCGCCGCCCGCGCCGCGCTGCCCCGCGCCGCCGATCTGCTGGCCCGCGCGGTCGCGCGCGGCGTGGACGTCGGCGGCCTCGCGGAGCGGACCGCGCGCCGCGCCGTCCACGCGGACCTGTTCCGCGACGCGTACGCGCGGTACTGCGCACCGGTGGACGGGCTGGACGGGGTGCGCCTCGCGCCGTTCCAGATCCTCGCCGGGGAGGGCGTCGCGTACGGCGTCGAGCGCGACCACGACTGGCACCTGGAGATCGCCGCGCGGCTCGTCGCCGCCGACGCGTCCGGCCTGATCGCCGGGACGGAGTCCGTCGTCGTGGACCTCGCGGACCCCGCGTCGGAGGCCGCCGCGACGCAGTGGTGGACGAGGCTGACCGAGGCCGGGGGAGAGGGCATGGTCGTCAAGCCGCTCGGCCCGCTCCCCGAGGATCGGAAGGTTCAGCCGGGCCTGAAATGCCGGGGCCGCGAGTATCTGCGGATCATCTACGGCCCGGACTACACCGAGCCGGACACTTTGGACGTGCTGCGCCGCCGCTCGCTCGGCCGGAAGCGGTCGCTGGCGATGCGCGAGCACGCGCTGGGCGTCGAGGCGCTGCGCCGCCTCGCCGAGGGGGAGCCGCTGTGGCGGCGGCACCAGGCCGTGTTCGGCGTGCTGGCGCTGGAGTCCGAGCCGGTGGACCCCCGGCTCTGACGCCCGGCTCGGCGTCCCGTCGCGCGACGGGACGCCGACCGCGGCTCAGGTGGAGAAGAGCATGTGGAACACGCCGCCGCCGTGATGGCCGTGGTGGCCGTAGTGCTGCGGCTGGTGGTGATGGTGGTGGACCTGCGCCGGAGCGCCCCACGCGGGCGCGGCGGGCGGGGGCGGCGTGTGGTGCGCGGCCTCCATCCGGCTCAGCGCCTCCAGCTCCCCGTAGTCGAGGAAGATCCCCCGGCAGTTGTCGCACTGCTCGATGTGGACGCCGTTCCGCGTGTAGGTCCGCATCAGACCACGGCACTTGGGACAGTGCATCGGTGTCGTCCTTCCGTCATAACCCCAGAACGAGGGTAAATCTAGGGGAGCCGGAACACCAAGGCACGCTTCAGGTGCCCGTCGCCATCGCGGCGATGCGGCCGCAGGCGGCGACCATCGCGGCTTCGGCGGTGTCCGGTTCCCGGTGTTGCTCCCGTGCTGATTGGACGCATGTCGCCGCGATCTGGATCGCCAGGGTTCGCGCGGGTTCGTCCAGACGCGTCCAGAGGGTCGCGTCGTCGCCGTCCGCGACGGGGCCGCCCGCCGCTCGGTAGGCGGTGACGAACTCGTTCCAGGCGGCCGGGGCGAGGACGCCGCCGAGGTACAGCGCGGCCGGGCGCGCCAGATCCCACGCGGGGTCACCGGTGCCCAGGTCCTCGACGTCGATGAGCAGCCACCGGTTCTGGTGGTTGACGAGTTGGCCGAGGTGCCAGTCGCCGTGGACGAGCGAAGTGTGCTCTTCCTGCTGTTCGGGTTTCAGCGTGCGGAACGCGGCGCGGACCGTGTCGGCGTCCTCGCCGTCGCCCAGGCGCGCGACGAGGCGCTCGACCCGGTCCCGCCTGGCCCGCTGGGGCGTGCCGTCCGGGACGTCGGCGCGGTGCAGCGCGGCGAGCAGCCGACCGGCGTCCGCCCACGGCGGCCGCTCCGGCGCGACGGGTTCCCCGTACGGCCACACGGTCACCGCCGTGCCGTCGACCGTTCGCGGCGGGGCGAGCGGCGGCAGCGCGATCCCCGGCAGCGCGGCGGCGACGACGAGCCGCCGCGCGAGCGCGTCCCCGGCCTCCCGGTCCTCTTGGTGGGACTTGACGACCACGTCCCCGACGCGCACGACGAGCACCCCGTGCCGGTCGTACAGGACGGCGGGTTCTCCGCCGCCGCCCGCCGCCCGGCCGACCTCGGCGAGCTGTTCCACGTCCGGCCGCATCCGCCCATTCTTCCGGAAACCCGACTGCGGAATCAGCCGGAAGCGCGGCCCGAAGCGCCGCCCGAAGCGCCGCCCGAAGTTCCGCCCGAAGTGCCGCCCGAAGCGTGGCCGAAAGCGCGACCCGAAGCGTCGCCGGAAGCGCGGCCGGAAGCGCGGCCCAAAGCGTCGTCGGAAGCGCGGCCGGAAGCGCAGCCGGAAGCGGGGCCAAAGCGTCGTCGGAAGCGCAGCCGGAAGCGCTGTCCCGCATCAGTGCCGGTCGTCGGGTGGTGTCGCGAGTTGGGTGAGTGCTTCGGCGGCGGCGTCGGTGCTGCCGCCGAAGTAGGTTCGGACGACGGCGGCGAGCGCCCCCAGTGCCCGGGGCGGAAGGTCGCGTCGCGCGCCGGGTGGCCGGAGCATGGGGTCGATGTCGCGGACGCGGTACCGCCGCTGCCCGCCGGGCAGCAGGATCGAGGGGATGTGCCCGTCCACGGCCCAGCGCAGGACGGTGTTGGGTCCGACGCGGAACAGTCCCGCGACCTCTTGCGTGGTGTAGAACGGTTCGACCGGTGGCTTCGTCATGATCTTCCTGTCGTGGGAGGTGCCTCCGGGTGGAGTCCCCTCCTGGGGGACGGGTCGTCGGGCGGCGGGACCCGCCCCTGCTCCACCCGGAGGAGTTCGGCATCCCGCGCCGCGGCGGCCAGCGTGGGGAAAAGAAGGCGCGCCCGCTCCCGCACCGCGTCCACGGTCAACGGCGCGAGACCGTGCCGCAGCATCGCCGCACGGAACACGGCCTCGGCCAGCGCCCAGGCATCGCCCTCGGGAACCCAGCGGACGACGGGCGGTTCATGCATGACGCTCCTTCGACGGACGATCCACGGCCGCGCACCGCAGACACCACGGCGCGAACTCGGACAGTAGACGTCCCAGCCTGTCCCAGCCTGTACTGGTTCGAATGGCGAACGACCCGAATGAAAACGAGAAGCCCTTCGGGTGAACGACCCCGGCGCGGCGAAGCTTGCGATCCCAACGGGCGACCTGGCTGGCCACGAACTCTCTACGGGGCCGTCCTTCGCATGGGGGACTAGCGACCAGCCCGCCCAGGAACCCCGAGAACATCGGCGATGAGCCGCGCCGCCCCCACAGGGTCTCCGGCCGGCCCGATGACGCGGCGCGGATCGAACCCCCAGACGAACGTCCAGCCGTCATGCGTGAGGTCGGCCCCGACATCCTTGCTGACGTCGCGCCAGCGGATGCGCAGGACCGGCGGCAACCCAGCCGTGAACCGAGCGACCTCGGTCGAAACGCCGCAGTACCGCTCCCGCAACGTCATCCCCAGCGCTTCGTGGAAGACGACCCGCTGATTGACGGGCCGCTCAATGCCCGCTATGTCCGACATCTTCGGTTCCCTTTCTTGGTTCCAGGCGCTAGATATGTTGCGCCCCGTGTGACGGGAGGCTAGAACTGCCGAGGGTGCTCGGCCCGGAAAAATAATCCGGGATATCAAACAGGGCATAAGGGGGCAATCGTGCCCGATGGCATCAATGCGTTGACACCCGGTCAGCGCGTCGCATGGCACCGTGTCCGGCGCGGGCTGTCACAAGAGGTCCTGGCCGGCCTCGTGGGCCGCACCGAGGACTGGTTGAGTAAGATCGAGAATGATCGGGCCGCGCTCGACCGCCTGTCGGTCATTCGTGCGCTGGCGGACGCGCTCGATGTCTCCGCGCTCGACCTTATTGGCGAGGTGCGGCAAGGCTCGTCGGATCGCCAGACGGAAGGGATCGCGACTATTCGGGCGGCATTGACGGACTACCGACGTCTGTCACCCTTGCTCGCAGCGATCGAGATCGAAGGCCACCCGCCTCAGGCGGAGCAACTGCGACGCAGCGTTGCCGACGTGATGAACGCGTATCAGGCGTCCGCGTATCACGATGTCCTCCGCAAGCTGCCCACGCTGCTGACGGAAAGCCGAGTGGCGCAATCTGAACACACGGGGGATGAACAGCGGGCCGTCCAGCGATGTGCCGCGCTCGCGCACCAGGCCAGCGCAATGATCCTCACCAAGCTCGGGGAAGCGGACCTGGCATGGATCGCGGCTCAGTACGGGCTTGCGCAGGCGGAAAGATCAGGAGACCCCGCCATCATCGGATCACTCTTCCGTTCGGTGATCCACGCCCTGCACACCCAGGGGCGGGCGGCAGAGGCGACCGCCATGACACGCTCCGCTGCAGACTTTCTCGGGACCGCTCTCGACTATGGCAGCGCACGAGACCAATCCATCTATGGGACGCTACTGCTCCCCGGCGCCGTTGCGGCAGCCCGGGCGGGCGACCGAGCCACGGCGAACGCCTACCTTGCGGAAGCTGGGGCCGCCGCGCGGGCTCTCGGCGGTGATGCCAACCATCTCTGGACCGCGTTTGGTCCGACTAACGTCGATGTCCATCGCGTTACTGCGGCGATGTCGCTCGGAGACGTTCAGGTTGCGCTGGATCTCATCCCGAAGGTTGATGTGACGGGTCTGCCCCCCGAGCGACGCGTCCGCCATGCGATAGAGGTCGCGGGAGCGCAGGTCGCCCGCAACAGAGTCGACGACGCGCTGGAGATGCTGCTCCGAGCGGAGAGGGAAGCAGCCGAACAGGTCCATCAGCACGTCATGAGCCGTCAGCTCGTGTTGAGGATGAGAGGTACGGCCACGGGTAAGAGGAGCCGCGCGTTGGCATCCTTGGCATCAAGGATGAAAATTCTCTGACCATCTCCTAGAGTCGGGGGATGGCCTCTGACCCAACTGAAACATTCTCTCATCCCAGGGTTGCGGCTGGCGTCCTCTTCTGGGACGACCAGGACCGCCTTCTTCTCGTTGTCCCATCATACAAGGACTATCGAGATATTCCCGGCGGATACGTCGAGACCGGTGAAACGCCGACCGAGGCCGCGATCCGCGAGGTGCGCGAGGAACTCGGTATCACGCCTCCCATAGGCCCCCTCCTGGTCGTGGACTGGGCCCCTAATCAGGCGGAGGGCGACAAACTCCTCTTCGTCTTCGACGGTGGAATACTTTCTCCCGGACACGTTGCCTCGATCAAGGTCGATCCCGCCGAGATCAATAGTTACGAGTTCCGTGACGTGGAGGACATTGAAAATCTCACCATCGTACGCCTCGCTCGCCGTGTCATTCACGGACGCGCGGCGCGGCGGGACGGCCGCATCCGCTATCTCGAACACGGTGATCCTATGAATTGATCCACGTCGATAACCTCGTGCGCGAATCCCGGCCCTTCGTAGGCGATCTACAGCGCATCATCGAGTACCCCGCCCTCGGCTACGCCGTCCCCCAACAAGTCCCCGCCGAAGTAGAGGCCGCCTACCACCGGCTCATCGACGCCGATTACACCACCCGCCTACTCCCCACCGCCCTGAACGCGCGCCGGTAACCCCGCCCGCCACAGAACCCGCACCGGTTGGCCGGACTGGGTCTCGCTGCGTTGCCGGGAGTTGGTCGGGGTAGATCTCACACGCGCCGACCCCCGACCAAGCGAGGGAGATCCTTCATGGCCAGTCCGACCTGGCGGAAGGCAACCCGTTCCACCGCCACGAAGGGCGGGGACTGTGCGGAGCCGGCGGCCTTGCCGAGCGCGCTGGGCGTCCGCGACTCCACGCACCCGGACGCGGGTCACCTGGCCTTCCCCGCCGCTGCCGCCCCCGCGTTCCTCACCCAAGCGAAGTCCGGCGTCCTCGACGCGCGCCGGTAAACCGGTGGCCGTCCGCGACGTCCGCCCGGCAAGCCGCCGTCGACTGACTTGGCACGCCATCATGCTTCAACAGAACCGGTGAGGAGTTGCGCACGTGGGGTCAGCGCGCTACCGCACGATCGCCGACGATCTCTCGCGGCGCATCGACGAGGGTGAGTGGACGGCGGGTGACATGCTTCCGCCGATGGAGAAGCTGGCCGCCGCGTACGAGGTCAGCCGCAACGTCGTCGCCCGGGCCATCGGCAAGCTCTCCCAGGAGGGGCGCGTCGTCTCCGTGCCGCGACGCGGGACCGTCGTCCGGCCGAAGCACCGCCGCATCGTCATGCGCACGGACGTCGTGCGGCGCAACACGCGCCATGTCCGCGACGGCCGGGAGTTCGCGGCGGGCTACTCCTTCCCGGCGGCGATGGGCAACGAGCGCTGGACCCACCACGTCGAGCCGGACGTCAGCGAGCAGCCCATCGACGATCCACGCCTCGCGCACATGCTCAACGTCCCCGTGGGCCAGCCGACCCTCCGCCGACTCCGCGTCACCGGCCCCGAGGGCGAACCCGCGTTCCAGATCTCCACGACGTGGATTCACCCGCGCGTCGTGGCCGACGCACCGGCCGTGCGCGACCCGCAGGGCACCGGTCCCGGCGCATGGATCGACGCGATCGAGGCGCTCGGCCACGGCCCGCTCGAATGGCTGGAACGCCGCCGTGTCCGCATGCCGACCCCGCAGGAAACGAAACTCCTCCTCATCCCCGCCGACCTGCCGGTCTGGGAAATCGTCCGCACCAGCTACAGCGCCCTGGACGAGAAAGCCGTGGACGTGACCCAGACCGTCATCCCCGGCGACCGCGTCGAAGAACTCTCCCGCCTCCGCCGCGACAAAACCGCCGCATGGCCCCATTCCTCAACCGGCCCAGA
This sequence comes from Actinomadura atramentaria DSM 43919, assembly GCF_000381885.1. Classification (GTDB taxonomy): domain Bacteria; phylum Actinomycetota; class Actinomycetes; order Streptosporangiales; family Streptosporangiaceae; genus Spirillospora; species Spirillospora atramentaria. Next base: position 316,905 of record NZ_KB907211.1, read on the forward strand.
CGGCCCCCCAATAGCCCCACCCCCCACCTGACCACCCGCCAACTCGCGCCGAAGCAATGAATACGGTCACTGTGAGGAGCCCCGTGACGCGCCGCCCGCCGATCAGCGACGTCCACCGAGCCGACGCACGTCTCATCTGGGGCTACCACCAGATGGGCCACACCGCGCGCCCTGTCTCAGCGGGTATCGGACTGGGCAGCCACGATCTCGGCGTCGCCGCGTTCGCCGCCCGTCTTTACCACGAGAGACTGTTCCCTCTCCTGGTCTTCACCGGCGCGAACAGCCCTACTACCCGCGACCGCTTTCCCAGGGGTGAGGCTGTCCACTTCGCCGAACACGCGATCGACCTAGGCGTCCCCGAGTCCGCCATCATCATCGAACCCACCGCCACCAACACCGGCCAGAACATCGACCGCTCCCGCACAGCACTGGCCGCTGCCAACGTTGCTGTGGACTCTGTCCTGCTGATTTCCAAGCCCTACATGGAACGCCGCGCCTACGCCACAGCTCGCAAACTCTGGTCCGAGGTAGAGACCCTGTGCGCGAGCGAACCTCTGACCTTCGACGGCTACCTGAAATCCATCGGCGATGACCGCCTGGTTATCGACATGCTCGTCGGGGATCTACAGCGCATCATCGAGTACCCCGCCCTCGGCTACGCCATTCCCCAACAAGTCCCCGCACAAGTAGAAGCCGCCTACCACCGGCTCATCGACGCCGATTACACCACCCGTCTGCTCCCCACCGCCCTGAACGCGCGCCGGTAACCCCGCCCACCACAGAACCCGCACCGGTTGGCCGGACTGGCCTCGCCGCGTTGCCGGGGATGGATCTCCAGCGCCCCCCGACCGCGTGCCGAACAAGGACGACAGGGCGATGGTAAGCGGGGGAAGTGATCGACTGATGGGGAGGTCATGCGCGTATTGAGGCGCTGGTCGAGCGGTTGACCGCCGCCGGGTGGTTGACGCGGGCTTTACAGGCCGAGTTGGTCGCGCATCGCGTCGGTGTCGAGCAGGGCCCAGTGCTCGATGATCCGGCCGTCGCGGACGCGGACCATGTCCAAGCTGAGAACCTCGTAGCGTCGGCCGGATGCGGTGTGGGTGCCCCGCACCGTGTACCGATTGACGGAGGTGTCGCCGGAGACGACGTTCTGCTCGATCGTCAACGAGACGTCCCGGAACATACTGTCCGCACGCCCCCGCTCCCACTTCCGTCGCCAGGCGTCGCGTCCCCGGTGATCGACATGAGCGCCTTCCCGGTGGTCGACGACGTCGGGGTCGATCAGCTCCAGGGCGTCCTCGAATCGGCTCTCTCGATAGCCCTCGAAGACGCGCCGATGGACCTCACCCGGGCCCGGGTGAGCGGTGCCTTCTGCTCCCTGCGGCATATGAGATCATCGCCGTCTACTCCGAGGAAGTGGCCGCGCTCGGCGCCCGGAGCCAGTCCCTGCTGGCCGAGGGCCCGCTCGGCGACGCACTCTTCGAGTGGCTTCGGGATTTCATCGCACACGTGGCGGCCAAGCGGGAACTGGCGCTGGCGATCACCGATGACCGCACTGGCCGCCGTTCCGCGCTGTTCGACCGCTGGCACCATTCGATGCGCACGGCCGCGTCCGCGCTGCTGGTCCGAGCGCAAAGCGCCGGTGCCGTCCGCGCCGACCTCGACGCATCGGAACTGCTCGCCCTGGCCAACGGGATCGCCCTCACCACCACCGGCGCCGCGCAAGCAGAGCGCCTCGTCCTTTTGATCAGGCAAGGCACGGACACCCCCGCGACCCCGGACGTAAGCAACCGCTGAAGCGGTCGGCACGCCACCGATCTCCCTCGCGCACCCGCGCCCCGGGTCGCGCCAGCGAGCCACTCGGGCATCAAAAGGCTGGAGAGCCGGAGTTGAGTCCTCTATCGTCCGGAAGGTCATGGATGGGGGGACGGGCTCGCGGGTTCGTTCGTCGTGAACGGCGGGTGCGGTTTGAAGTACGGGACGGCGTCGGCGGAAGCCCGCATCGACGAGGCGAGCAATGTTCTGATCGCACCCGCGGATCTGCAGAACAATGAGTTGATCAGTGGCTTCTCCGGGTCCGCGGTCACTCCGGAGGCCCTTGAGTCCAAGGCGCTCGACCTTGCTCAGAAGACCGTCTACCTGTGCGGCGATGTATCGGAGATCAGTGCCCGGCGACTGCATGGGGCGGCCCGGGTGTTCATCATCCGGGAACTGTCGGACGGCTATCGTGCAGACGTCGATGGGACATGGCCTGTTGTGGATGTTGGACGTGTTCCCGTCCGTGTCCACGGCGCCGGGGTTTACTACCGCCGCTTCTTCGACCTCGGTGCCGATCACTTCGGGAGCATCCGCGCGGAGCATGCGTTCCAGTCGCTGACGGAATCGACCAAGCCCGGAGCGGCCCATCGCAGTGGGATCTATCTGACGCCCGTCGCGCGTGACGGTGACGAACTGCATTTCCGCCTGCTCCGGTGCTCAACGAACCTTTCGGGGCCGACCGAAGGCTTTCGGCCGACGGACACGGGCATCGTCGATGCTTTGAACCGCGAGGCCGCCTTTGTCTTCCGCGACCATGCCCCGCTGAACCATGTCCTTGCGCAGATCTACCACAACACCCCTGCCACGACCGGGCGCAAGCAGGCCAAGGCCAAGATCTCGGCCCACGCCGACAAGACCAAGGACATGCCGGTCAACGGGATCATGGCCTTCTGCACCTTCTATGACCGGCTCGACAAACTGCAGCCCCTCGCCGATGACGCCTTCGACTACGGTGTGAAAGGCGTCAGCGGCCTGACCAAGCTCCGGTTCCGTCTCAAGGACCCGACCGCAGAACGCGACGCGGTCGCGCTACCGCCGCAGTTCACGCTGACCCTTTATCCCGGCTCCGTGTTCTTCATGCCGCTGTCCACCAACCGCTTGTATACGCACGAGATCCGATCCTCGATGTTGGATGCCGAACTGCTCCCGACCCGTTTGGGGTACGTGGTGCGCTGTTCGAGTGCCGAGGCCGTTCACAAGCACGGCGACACGTTCCTCAAAGTGGACGGCGACCTGGTGAAGCTGGGGCCGCCCACGCCGGAGGGCATGGACAGGCTGCGCAGGCTGTACGCCGAGGAGAACAAGACCACGTCGTTCATTGATTACGGCGACGAGTTGCTTTTCAGCATGAACGAGGGGGACTACGTTGCCCCGAGGCCCTGAGATCTCGGACGAGATCCTTGCGTGCGTCCTGCCGACCGACGAAAACCTCTTCGCAGAGCTGTTTACATCCACTCGATGGGAGGACGTGGGAAAAGGCCGGCAGGGTGCCGTGCTCGCCAGGGTCGATGACGCGGGCGGCGTGCCGCTCGTGCGCACCGCCACGCGTTACGTCAGACCGGCGCAGCGTTTCCGCGCGGTACACGAACGGCTGGCGAACCAGATCCAAGAACATGCAGCGTTTCCGACCGCCTTCAACAACGCCCTGGTCGAGTGCTACACGAACGCTTACAGGAAGATGGGCGGCCACTCCGACCAGGCCCTCGATCTGGCCGACGGGTCGTTCATCGCCGTCTTCTCCTGCTACCGGCACCCTGACGCGGACCCGCCGCGAAAGCTGATCTTCGAGCCGAAAGAACCCGGCGGCGAGAAGTTCGATATTCCCCTCGCCCACAACAGCGTCGTCGCTTTCTCGATTGACTCGAACCGGCGGCTCAAGCACAAGATCGTGCTGGACGCACCCGTCCAGACGCCGGACAACCAATGGTTGGGCGTGACCTTCCGGGCGTCGAAAACGCTGGTTCAGTTCCACGACGGAAACGCTTACCTTCCGCAGGGTGCGCGCCTCACGTTGGCCGACGACGAGCAAAAGGGCGAGTTCTACCAACTCCGGCGCCGCGAGAACAACGAAACAGATTTCGTCTACCCCCCGCTGGCCTACACCATCAGCGAAAGCGACCTGATCCCGCCCGTCTGATACGCGTTCTGACGGCGAGAACGCCCGGCCGCCGGCCGCGCGAGTCCGGCCCGGCCCGACGCGGACACGTCCCTCACGAGCCCGTCTGCCGCCGACGGGGTCCGCGCGGCCACGGGTGGTGCGGCTCGTGCGAGCGACGCCTGTTCCTTAAAATTCCCTATCAACCCCTGAGTCAGGTAGCTTAGGGAGTGATGGACAACAAACTGTACTCAGTTGAGGACGTCGCGGAGTTGCTTGGGCTTCACGTGCGCACGGTGCGGGGTTACATCCGGTCCGGGCGGCTCAGGGCCGTCCGGATCGGGAAGCAGTACCGGATCGCGCGCGCGGATCTGGACGAGCTGATCGGGAAGCCCGAGCCCGCGAGCACCGCCGCGTCGGCCGAGGTGTCGAGCATCGTGCAGCTCGACGGCGTCGACCGGCGCACCGCGGACCGGCTGAGCACGCTCGTCCTCGCCGCCGTCAACGGCGGCTCCGATCCTGGCCGCCCGCTGCGCGTCCAGGTCGTCCACGACGAGGAGAGGCAGCGCATGAAGATCGTGATCTTGGGCGGCGTCGCCGAGACGGCCGACGTCCTCCAACTGATCGACGCCATGTTCGGCGAGGAGGCCCGCGATGGCTGACGCGGTGCAGACGCGCGCCGGGGTCGCCGTGCTGGTGTGCGACCCGGACGGCCCGCCGATCGCCACGATGGACGACGCGCTCGACCTCATCGGCGCGACCTACCTGGGCGCCGAGGCCGTCGCCGTCCCCGCCGCCCGCCTGGACGAGCGGTTCTTCTCGCTCGGCACCCGTTTCGCGGGCGAGATCATGCAGAAGTTCGCCAACTACCGGCTGACCCTCGCCGTCGTCGGCGACATCTCCGAGCATCTGGCGGCGAGTTCGGCGCTGCGCGCGCTCGTCCGCGAGTCGGACAGGTCCGGCCACGTCTGGTTCGTCCCGGACCTGGACGCGCTCGACGCGCGCCTGGCGGGGCGGCGGCCCTGACCGACGAGTCCGAGGCCGAGCGGCGGCAAGTCCCGCAAGGGCCTCGTCGACGACGGCGGGACCCTCGGGTCGACACGACGTTCACCGCCAGCCCCGCCTTGACCATCACCGCCCCCTGAGAGATGGGAACGCCGCCCGCGCCGGAGTGTCGGCGGGGTGGTGCAGGATCGGCCGCGTCGGGAGCGTCGAGAGGACGGAGCACGCGGTGGCGATCACGAACGAGCAGGTGTCCGAGCACCGGTTCCTTGAGGAGATGTTCGGCGACACCTATTTCCCGGACCACCTCGTGGAACGCGGGAAGCAGATCCTGCTGCGGTTCTGCGAGCGCATCGAGGCCGAGCGCCCGGCGGACCTGCCCGCCCTCTACGCGCTGTCGGCGGCGGCGACCGCCGAGTTCAACGAACTCCAGGAGGACTTCTGGGCGGCGGGCAGCGAGATCGAGACCGCCGCGCGGGACTGCATCGCGGTCGACTTCGGGTTCGTCGCGACCGCCTACGGCTTCCCGAACGCGGATTTGGAGGAACTCGTCGCCGACCGCGACTGGTGACCGGGGCGATCCCCCGGTCAGCCGGTGAAGTCGGCCGCGTGGTCGGCCGCCCACCGCGCGAACGTCCGCGCGGGGCGGCCCGTCACGGTGCGGACGGTGTCGGTCGTCGGCTGCGCGCGGCCGACGAGCGCCGCGAGGCGCGCGATGCGGGCCTCCAGCAGGTCCGGCGGGAGCCGGTCCGCCAGCGACGCCTGGTAGTCGTCCAGGCTCTGCGCCGCGACCTCGACCGGGCGGCCGATCGCCTCGCCGATCAGCTCGGCGTGCCGCCGCGCCGTCTGCGACTCCGGCCCGGTCACGCTGTGGATCGCGCCCGCCTGGCCCGGCAGGGTGAGGGCCGCCAGCGCGACCGCCGCGACGTCCGCCTCGTGGACCAGCGCCGACTGCGACTCGGGGAACGGGTCCAGCACCGGCCCGCCCGCCCTCGTCATCGGCGCCCACATCAGCCGGTTCGTCGCGAAGCCGCCGGGCCGCACGAACGACCACTCCAGGCCCGAGTCCAGCACCGCCCGCTCCGCCTCGCCGTGCGCGCGCGTGATCGCGTCGGCGGCGTGCGGGGACGCGCCGAGGGCGGACAGCAGCACCACGTGCCGCACCCCCGCCGCCCCGGCCGCCGCGAGGAACCCGCCGAGCCCCGACCGCTCGGCGTACACGAAGACCTTCTCGACGCCCGCCAGCGCCGGCCCGAGGTCGCCCGGACGCGTCGGGTCCGCCGCGACGACCTCCACCCCGGCGGGGGCGTCCACCTCGGCGGGGACGCGGCCCCCCGCCCGGACCCGGTGGCCCGCGTCGTGAAGCTGCCGTACGAGGGAGCGCGCGACCGTGCCGCGCGCCCCGGTGATCAGGATCGTCATGCGCCGAGCCTCGCGGGCCGCCGCGCCGCCCGGGTAGGCACCGCCGAGACCGGTACGGCCGGTACCACCCGCGGCGCGCGTCATGATGGAACCGTGGACGGATCGGAACTGGGCGGTTTCCTGCGGAGCCGCCGCGCGCGCGTCCGGCCGGCCGACGCGGGCTTCGCGGACGGCGGACGCCGCCGGACGCCCGGTCTGCGCCGCGCCGAGGTCGCGCTGCTCGCCGGGATCTCGGTGGACTACTACGTCCGGCTCGAACAGGGCCGGGGCCCCCGCCCGTCGGCGCAGGTGCTCACCGCGCTCGGCCGCGCCCTCCGGCTCACCGCCGACGAGCGCGACTACCTGCTGCGGCTCGGCGCGCCGCCGCCGCCCGAGCGCGCCGCCGCCGGACCGACGTCCCCGCGACCGTGCGGCGGCTCCTCGACCGGCTCGACGACGTCCCCGCCCTCGCCATCGACGCCCGCTACGACCTGGTCGCCTGGAACGCGATGCTCGTCGCGCTGATCGGCGACCCGGCGGAGCTGCCGCCCGCGCGGCGCAACCGGCTGCGGCTGCTGTTCGACGGCCCGTCGCCCGCCGCCGCGCGGCTGCCCGACCTCGCCGCGCAGGTCGTCGCGGACGTCCGCGCGAGCGGCCGGTACCCCGCCGACCCCGGCCTGCGCGACCTGGTGGACGGGCTGCGCGCCCGCAGCCCCGGGTTCGCCGAGCTGTGGGAGCGGCGGGAGGTCGAGGCGCGGCGCAGCATCACCAAGCGGACCGTCCACCCGGTCGTGGGGGAGCTGGAGCTGGACTGCGAGATCCTGGCCGTGCCCGGCGGGGAGCACCGCGTCCTGATCTACACGGCCGAGCCGGGGACCGCGTCCGCCGAGGCGCTGCGCCGCCTCGCTCGCCAAGTCCCGGTCAGGTCGGAGCCGCCAGGCGAGGGCCGTGGGCCGGGACTTGGAAACACCGGCTAGTCGTCCGGGTCGGGCATCGGGGCGGGTTTCGCGGACTGCATCCGCTCCGGCGTCCAGTAGCCGGTGTTCGGCGGCTGGACGGGGCTGGTGCTCGACTTCGCGGGTTCCTTGCCGCCCGGACGGTCGGCGGACGCCAGCGCGACGCGGGCCGCCACGACGCAGCCGACCGCCGCGGCCGCGGCGACGATGACGGCGAGGGTTCGTTTCATGTCCGGTCCCCTTCCGGCGGACGGGCGGGAGCCCGCCGGTCCAGCCTAGGCGGCCGGGACCGGCGGGCGGCGGGTCACCGCACGGTCAGGTGACGCTGCCCTGCGCGTCGAACATCGCCTTGACCGCGTCGTCGAAGTACGACGCCCGGTTCACGCCGTTCCCGTCGATCGTGCTCATGACGCCGTCGGTCTGGCCGAGGCCCGTGTTGTTGTCGAAGTTCATGATCCACGGGCCGCCGCTGGACCCGCCGTTGAAGTTGCAGCCGAGGGCGATCTTGTTGCCGCCGCCGTCGTACGTCGTGCCCTGGCACCACTGCTGGATCTCACCGCCGTTGGCATTCTGCGGGTAACCGAGAATGGTCACCGCGACGGTCTTGCCCCAGTTCCAGTTGAGGCCGTTCCCGCCCACCACGTTCACGACCTTGTTGCCATTCAGCGGCCAGGTCGTCACCATTGCGACGTCGCGGTCCTGGTCGCTGCTGCTGATCCACGAATTGAACGTCCGGAACTGCTTGGCCGCGAACGTGCCGAACGGCCGGGAACCGCTGCGGTAACGCGGGGCGAACGTCCAGTTCGTCACCCAGTTCCCGCCCGCGCCCTCGTGGACGCAGTGGCCCGCGGTGATGACGAGCTGCTTGGACGCGCTGTTGAGCGCGCTCGCCGAGCACACCCAGTCGCCGCCGCTCGGCTTGTGGAAGAACACCTTTCCGACCACCGCCGACTCGGTGATGGACGCCGCGAGCTTGGCGTTCCCGCCGGCGAGCTTGTTCGCCGCCGACGCGACGGCCCTGGCGGACGGCGTGGACCCCGCGGGCCCGGTCGGCGCGGCCTTGGCCGACAGCGTCCCGCGCGCGGAGCGCGGCTCGGGCACCGGCTTGGCGGCCTTCATCCGCGCGGCCGTCCAGTACTTGGCGACCTTCGCGGCGGCGGACGCGCTGTTCACGGCCGCGCCGCCGGTGAGCCTGGGGGTGGCGGCGGTGGTCGCCGCCGTCGTCTTCGCGGCCGGGGCGGCGGGCGCGGCGCCGGCCGCCGTCGCCGTTCCCGTGGCGACCAACGCGGCCGCCGCCGTCACGCCGATGAGTGTTCGTAGGGACCGCATGCGGACCTCGCTTCTCGAAACGCTCCGTTGACGGGCTCAATGAGACGCGAGCGGGTTGCTGACCGCAATGCCTGTTATGTGGCCTTATAAGGTCACCGTAAGGTTCAGGTGGCATTAGCCGAGGTTGCACGTGTTTCACGGTGCGCGGCCGGGCGCTGTGCGGAGAATTTCCCGGCGGTGCGCTGTGCGTTTCCGGGGTGGCGTGCTACGGGGCCGCTCGATAAACTCCGGTGTTTACTGGAGCGAAAAAACCGCCGCGTCCGCCATTCGTCCCGTCTCCGCGTCGTGGAACGCGGCACCCGACTCCGTTTTCGTCGCGCGGAACGGCGGCGGGCGTCACGCCTCCAGATCCACGACGACCTTCACGTCGTCGGGGTCCTTCCGAACGTTGCGCGCGAACTCCTCCATCGGGACGCGCCGCGTGATGAGCCGCGACAGCCAGTCGCGGTCGGCGCGGGCGAGCGCGTCGGCGGCCCGCCGGAAGTCGCCCGGCGACGCGCTCACCGATCCGAACAGCAGCGTGTTCCGCAGGACGATCTCCTTGTTGACCTCGTCGAGGTCCACCGTGGCCGAACCCGGCCGCGACGAGATCCCCGCCAGGCAGATCACCGCGTTCGGCGCCGACGCCGCCGCCAGCTCCGCGACCAGCGGGCCGTGGCCCGTGCATTCGATCACCACGTCCGGGCAGAGGCCGAGGTCCGCGACGCTCCCGACGTGGAACCGCGCGCCGAGGTCGGTGACCAGCTCGGCCTTCGGGCCCCGGTCGTTGACGTCCAGGACGGTGACGTCCAGCCCCCGCTGCACGCCGAGCAGCGCGGCCAGCAGCCCGATCGGGCCCGCGCCCGTGACCAGCGCCGTCCGGGGCCGCGCCGACGTGCGGCCGGTGAACCGGTCGGCCTGCGCCCACGCCTTCGCGACCACCGAGGTCGGCTCCAGCAGGACGCCGCAGTCGCCCAGCGCCGGGTCCAGCCTGACCGCGAAGTCGGTCTCGACCGTCCAGCACTGCGCGCCGTACCCGTCCAGCTCCTTGATGCCGCGCTCGGTGTACCGGCCGTTGCTGCAGAAGTCCCACTCGCCGTGCGCGCACGGCACGCACGGCTCGGGGTCGGGCCGCCGCACCGCGCCCGCGACCAGGTCGCCCGGCGCGAACCCGCTGCCGTCCGGCGCGTGCAGGACGGTGCCCAGCGACTCGTGCCCGATGACGAGCCGGTCCGAGCCCGGCGGGGCCCAGCCGTAGCCCGGACCGGAGACGATGTCGGCGTCCGTTCCGCAGATGCCGAGCAGGCGGCCCCGGACCAGCAGCTCGTCCGCGCCGGGCCGCGGCTCCGCGACGTCCCGCACCTCCACCGAGTCCGGATCGCCCGGAACAACGCTGATCGCCTTCACGTGCCCTCCCGCAGGCCGACGGCCGGAACCGGCCGAATCCCCCCGATCAGGTCACTACCCTCGGTGATCAGCGACACACACCGGGCGTCACTCGGCGCGGGAGAAGCGGCGCGCCGCCCACCCCAGCGCGAGCAGCGCCAGACCCGTCACCAGCGCCCACTCCAGGACGACGGACGGATGCCACGAACCCCACGTCAGCGGGTGGAACAGCGGCGCCGGCGTCGCCGGCAGCCGCGCCGCCATCGTCCGGCGCATCGCGTCCACCGCGTACGTCAGCGGGTTCGCCAGCGCGACGCGCGCCATCCAGCCCGGCATCGCCGTGAGCGGGAACATCGAGCCCGACAGGAACACCAGCGGTGCGGCCAGGACGGTCACCGCCGTCCCGAACGTCTGCGGACGGCGGATGAACGTCGCCAGCAGGATCGACAGCGCCGTCATCGCCAGCGCCGCGAGCGCGAGCTGGCCGAGCAGCAGCACCGTCAGCACCGCGTCGTGCGGGACGCCGATCAGCCACCCGGCCGCCAGCAGGACCCCCGCCTGGCACGTCGCGACCGTCGCGCCGCCCAGGCACTTGCCGAGCAGCAGCGTGCCCCGGTGGACGGGACCGGCCAGCATCTCCCGCAGGAACCCGGCCTGCCGGTCCCACAGGATCGACGAGCCCGCGCCGATCGCCGGGCCCTGCGCCGCCGTCACCAGCGCCCCCGAGAACAGGAAGAGCTGGTACGAGCGGCTGCTGACGCCCGACATCAGCCCCGCGAGGCCGACGCCGAGGATGAACAGGAACAGCAGCGGCTGGAGCAGCGAGATCGCCGTCCCGGCGCGGTCGCGCCCGAAGTGCAGCATCTCCCGCCGCCACACCATCCGCATCGCCCGCAACTCCGCCCGAACCCCGCCCCGCCCCGCGCAACCACCCGCACGCGGGTCCGCGCCCAGGCCCGCACGCGGGTCCGTGCGCGGGTCCGCGCCCGTGCGCACGCCCGTGCCAGCGTCCGCGCCCGTGCCCGTGTTCGCGCTTGGGCCCGAGTCGGCGCCCGCGCCCGCGCGTGAGGCGGTGCCCGCGCTCAGGTCAGTGCCCGCGCCGACGCCCGTGCCCGTGTCCGGTGGCGGGGCGGGTGCGTCCTCGGTGTCGTCGCGGATGCGGTGGCCCGTGTGGTGCAGGAACACGTCGTCCAGCGACGGCGGCGTCACCCGCGCCTCGAACACCGGCACGTCCAGCTCCGCGAACAGGCGCGGCAGCACCCGCGCGCTGTCGGGCGCGCGGAACGCCAGCCCGCCCGGCCCCTCGGCGACGGCCGCGCCGAACCGCTCGCGCAGCACCCGCGCCGCCGCCGCGTCGTCGCCGGTGCGCAGCTCCACCCGGTCCGCGCCGAGCACCGACTTCAGCTCCGCCGGGCTGCCCTGCGCGACGATGCGGCCGCCGTGCAGGATCGCGACGCGGTCGCACTGCTCGGCCTCGTCCAGATAGTGCGTGGTGAGGAACAGCGTGACGGCCTCGCGCTCGCGGACCAGCCGCAGGTACCGCCAGACGTCCGCGCGGGTGCGCGGGTCCAGCCCGATCGTCGGCTCGTCCATGAACAGCACGCGCGGCCGGTGCAGCAGCGCCCGCGCGATCTCCAGCCGCCGCCGCATCCCGCCCGACAGCGTCCGGACGAGCCGGTCCCGGCAGTCCGTCAGCCCGACGAGCGCCAGCGTCTCGGCGACCCGCGCGGGAACCCGCTCGACGGGCACGTCGTACAGGTCGGCGTGGAACCGCAGGTTCTCGGCGGCGGTCAGCTCCCCGTCGAGCGTCGACTCCTGGAAGATCAGCCCGATGCTGCGGCGCGCCGCGACCGGGTCGGTCCGGGTGTCGTGGCCCGCGATCTCCACCCGACCCGCCGTGGGCACGGCCAGCGTCGTCAGCATCGCGATCGTCGTGGACTTGCCCGCCCCGTTCGGCCCGAGGAACCCGAAGCTCTCGCCCGGCGCGACGCACAGGTCCACCCCGTCCACCGCCGTGACGCCCGGATACCGCTTGCGCAGCCCCGCCGCCCGGATCGCCGGGACCGCCGCCGCGGCGGCCGCCGGAGGAGCGTCCGCGGGCAGCGTCACGCGAGCCCCGCCAGCGCGGCCGTCCAGGAGTCGGGCACCGCGAAGCCGAAACTCCACCGGTGCCGCCGCGTCGGGTTGACGATGCAGTGCCAGAACAACCGGTCCGGCCGCTGCTCGATCCGGAAGAACCGGGCCATCCGCCGCCGCTCCCGCAGCGTGACCAGCTCGCCCGTCTCCGGGTGCTGGTAGCGGAAGAACGACGTGTGCTCGGCGTCCTCGAAGTCGTCGTCGAGGTCGATCAGGTACATCCGCCAGCCCGGCTGCGTCTCGTTGGTGTGCCACAACCGGTACGACGACGGCGGGTACCACATGCTGCCGGAGAAGCGGACCTCCGCGCCGAACACGTCCTCCAGCGCGCCGACGACCCGCGTCTTGGCGTCGAGGTAGTCGTCGTAGTCGGCGTGGCCGACGTGGTCGTCCAGGTTGACCAGGTGGAAGTCGCGCCGGTCGCCGGGCCGCGCCGTCGCCGCCAGCTCCGCCGCCCACCGCCGGTACTCCTCGCCGCGCGGCGCGAGCTCGGTGGAGCGCAGGTCGCCGGGGCGGAACTCCGCGTCGAACGCCGCGAGGTCCACGTCGGACGGGCGGACCTTCAGCCGGGGGAACTCCGCGAGCACCGTCGCGAACCCCGGATGCGCCGCCGCCAGCGCGTCCAGGTCGTACTCGTGGTGCAGGAACTCCGCCGCCGGCTCGGGCTCGGGCTCGGGCGCGCGCGACGCGGGCGGCGCGGCGGGCGGCGGGACCACCGACGCCGACGCCGTCGCCAGGTCCCGGCCGTCGAACCGGAACCCGTGCGCCTCGCCGAGCCGGATCATCTCCGCGACCCCGGTCAGCGCCTTCAACTGCTGCCGCAGGCGCGCGTCGTCGTTGACGACCCGCAGGAACGCCGCGCAGGACTCGACCGACATCTGTACTCCGTCTCCTTCAGTTGGTGGACGCCCGCGGCGGGTCCAGCAGCAGCACCGAGGGCACCCGGTCCGGCCGCGCCAGCCGCAGGAAGTGCGTGCCGAACCCGGCGAGCCCGAGCATCAGGCCGGGGAAGAAGCCCGCCTCCCGGCCCGGCCGCGCGCCGCCCAGGTCGCGCCACTGGGACTGCGCCTGCACGTTGGCCTCCAGCCGGAACGCGGGCTGGTCGCGCAGCAGCGCGTAGCGCAGGAACAGCTCGGCGTTGCCCGTCCGGCCGTGGCACAGCGAGTCGTTGCCGAGCCGGGGGAAGTTGCGCATCGTCGTGGTCAGCGCGACGGTCGCGTCGCGCAGCAGCTCCTCGTCGTCGCCGCCGAGCAGCGACCAGCTCGCGATCCGCGTCAGCCCGATCCCGGACGCGCCGTTGCACCACGCGTTGGCGTAGTGGCGGCCGCCGCGCGTCGGGCCGCCCGCGACGGTCCGCAGGTCGTACCAGTCCTGCGCGTCGGCGTCGAAGTGCCGGGCCTCGTAGGCGAACGCGCGCCGCGCCGCCGACAGGTACTCGGGCCGGTCGGCGCGCGTCCCGAGCAGGGTCAGCGCCCAGCCGATCCCGCCGCTGCCGTGCGACAGGCCGGTCAGGTCCGCGAGGGAGGCCGCCGGGTCGCTGTTCGGCCAGGACAGGACGTCGCCGTCGGCGCGCGCGGTCGCGAGCAGGCGCGCGGCGCACCGGTGGGCCTGCCGGGCGCCCCGGCCGCCGGTCGCGTCGGCCAGCGCCAGCAGCACCGGGACGAGTCCGGCGACGCCGTGGAAGACGTCCAGATGCCGGTCTTGCTCGATGAGCCCGTCGATCCGGTCGGCCAGGGCGACCGCGCGGTCCAGCAGCGCGGACTCGCCCCACAGCGCGTGCAGGTGCAGCAGCGTGTAGATCAGCCCGCCCGTGCCGGGAAACGCGCCGATGCGTTCGCCGTCCAGGGACGCCAGCGCGTGGTCGAGCGCCCGTCGCGCCGCGTGCTCGAACTCCGGGCGCGGGTCGAGGTCGTTCAGGTACGCCAGGAACAGCGCGATGCCCGCCGACCCGTTGTAGAGGTCGCCCTCGATGTCCACCTCGGTGCGGCCCTCGGCGGTGATGACGTACGACGTCCACGGCGCGGGCGCGTCCTGCGGGCGCAGCGCCGCGCACAGCCGCTCGCCGAGCGCCGCCGCCTGCTCCACGCACGTCGCCGCGAAGTCCGCGCTGGTGACGTCGCCGCCCGCCAGGCCCGCCGCGATGTACTGGTCCTGCTGGACGCGGTTGCGCGTGGTCAGCCCCCGGATGCGCGCCGCCGCGTGCTCCAGCGGGCCCGCCTCCAGCGTCGCCGGGACGGGCGTGCGGTGGTCGTGGACGAGCCGGTCGCCGTCCGCGTCGACCGTGAACAGCGGCACGTCCAGCCGCCACATCGACTCCAGTTCCCACGCCGGAAGGACGCCCTCGACGTCCCAGTTGCGGGGGAACGTCCGGACGGTGTTGAACAGCAGGTCCACCTCCAGCGGGTCCATCAGGCACTTGGGGTGCCGCGCGGCCAGCAGGAGCTGCGTGTAGATCTGCGTGCTCCAGTTGACGAACCGGACGCGCGTGCCGGAGAACAGCTCCGCGACCTGCGCCGCCGTGCCGTCCGGATCGTCCTGGAACCAGCGGTACACCCGGTCGAAGCCGTCCTTGACGTCCGCGACGTACTCCTCCGGCGCGGCCAGCCCGTCCCCGACGAACACCCGGTTCGCCGAGCCCGGGTCGACGCGCAGCCCCGCCCGGTGCGTGACCGACGCCTCGAACGACATCCGCCGGTCCCCGAGCTGCGGCACCGGCATCGGCAGCTCGAACGAGCCGCCGCCGGAGTAGCCGCTGAGCCGCATCTCCCCGGCCGCGTCCGGCGGGGTCGGCCACTCGATCAGGCCGGTCTTGAACACCGAGTCCATCAGCGTCCCGGCCGGGCGCGGCTGCCCCTTGGGCAGCGCGCCGAGGACGGTCTCGCAGTCGCAGACGAACGCGTGCCCGTCCGCGACCAGGACGTTCTCGAAGTGCAGGTCCCCGCCGCCGAGCACGTAGAAGATCGCCAGGTAGCCGCCCAGCTCCGCGTACACCGGCCGGGCCGCCTCCCGCGTCGCGACCCGGTTGCGGCCCGCCGGGATCAGCGCCTCGTAGCCGTACCCGTCGCGGGGGAGGACGGCCCGGTCGGCGAAGTCCAGCACGCCGTCGGCGCGCAGCCGGACCAGCAGCCGCTGCAGCCCGGCCTCGCCGCGCACGCAGCGCGGCTTGTAGACGAACGTCGCCTCGGTCCCGTCGGCCAGCTCCGCGCCGACCATCACCACGCCGCGCGCGCCCGCGTGGTCGTCGGAGCGGCCGAGCCCCGCCGAGCGCACCGCCGCGACGGGCTGCCCGAAGAACGCCGCGCCGACGTCGGCGGCGTCGCGGCGCAGCCGGACGACCAGGTCGCGGCCGTGCTCGGCGAGCAGCCCGGTGGTGTGCGCCAGCCAGCGGCCGAGGACGGGGAAGTCCAGGTAGAAGCGGTGGTAGGACTCGGCGTCGGCGAACGTCTTGTCCAGGAAGGCCAGGTAGTCGTCGGTCGTCGCGGTCGCCGGGTCGATGCCGCGCAGCCGGCAGTACACCTTCGTGTCGGCCTCGACCGCCCACGCCAGCGCCAGCGCGAACCGGTCGAGCAGGCGGAGCTGGAACTCCTCGACGAGGCGGCGGTCGACGACCGGCCCCGCGCCGGGCGCGGCGTCCAGGACGGCCGTCAGACGGCGGCCGAGTTCGAGCAGGAACGGCTCGCACGCCTTGGCGAGCCGCCCATAGTACACCTCCGGCTCCCGCCAGCCCGCGCGCGCCGCCTCCTCCGACTCGGGCCGGAACCCGTCCAGCGCGGCGGTGTAGACGGGCAGCCACGCGCGCTGCGCGTCGCGCACGGCGCGGCCGAACGGGTCGGCCGGGTCGGCCAGGCCCAGTTCGTGCCGCCGGTAGGCGGTCAGCGTCTCGGTCAGCGCGGCCTCGGTGTGCCGGGCGGGGGCGGCGCCGCGCCGCGCCTCCTCGCGGAACCGCGCGGCGAGGCGGTCGGCGACCCGCCGGGTCTTCCAGGCGTCGAACGGGTCGAGCGGCCCGGCGCCGGGGTGCGGGGCGTCCGGGGGCGGGGCGAGCGCGGCGACGATCCGCGCCCGCTCGGACAGGTTCGCGGCGCGGGCCGCGATGTCCGCGGGGTAGAGCTGGTTCACGCGCGGGCTCCTCGGCGGCGGGTCGGGGCGGGCGGGGGCCGGCGGGCCGGCGCGGGGCCGGCCCACCGGGTGGGCGCGTCCCCCCGTGCCCCGGGGCACGGGGGAACGCCGGAGCCTTGGCTCCTCCTCAGGAGAGGACGGTCACTTGGTGGTGCCGTCGCAGACGAACGTGAACGGGCCGGCGCTGCAGGTGCTCGCGCAGGCGTAGGCGTCGATGGCGGCGACGCCCTCCGTCCAGAAGCCGAGGGACTCCTGGTCCTGCTGCTCGACCGACTCGGGCACCGCGTCCGCGGCGACGCCGAAGACCTCCGGGTCGGTCAGCAGCGCGGTCCGGAACTCGGCGTCCGCGGCGGCCTGGCGCAGGATCGTGCTCGGGGACATGTTTCCTCCTTGTGTGTTACCTGATGACCGGCTAGGAGATCTTCTCCGTGGCCAGCCGTATTCCCAGCCGCCGTTCGATCCGCTGGATCTGGTCGACGGCGACGTCCATGTGGGCCTTGTTGTTCTGCCACGCGACCAGTTCCATCTCGTCGGCCGAGATGAGCTCCGGATTCCAGATCCCCTCGAGCCACGTCTTGGTGGTCTGGGGGTGGAGGTCCTGGACGGGACTGACGCGTTCGGGAAGGCCGCGCTCATCGGTGTTCAGCGCGAGCGTGAGCAGTTCGTGGAGTTTCGTGCCGGGCGGCGTGAGCGAGCAGAGCAGAACCAGGTGCTGGAGCTGGCGCACCGTGTCGATGTTGCGGTGCTTCGTCAGGTCGCTCGGCGGTTTGGGGCCGGACCTCATGCGAAATTGTCCCCTTTCGGGAGGAGGCTCGTGCGTTTTGACGGGACCGCTCGGAATCTGCGGTTTCGCCCTGCCGGACCGCGCGGGGGCGCCGCGACTCGGCCTCTGTCGGTATATCCGCCGAAGCAGGCCGCAATCCCAAGGATCGGTCAAGTTGACACCAAGAACAGCGCGTCAGATTCAAAAAGGATCTTCGCGTTGGGGGTTGCTTCGCCTGGTTTCCGTCCGTGAACTGCTACGTCCTCGGCAATAACGGACAAACTTATGCCTGGTGTATGTCCGGCGATTCCGGATGATCAGAACGCGACGTGTCGGCAATGGCGTACATGTCGAGAATCGCGGGCGTCCACCGCTTCGTCGGGCCGACCGGGGCGGGGTCGCCCGTAAATGAGTGGAGACATGCCGACAGGTCGGGCATAGTCGGAACCGCAGGCGGCGGCGCGTTCTCGACGGGAAGGAACGCTGGTGCGTTCGGCGGTCTCATAAACCGTTGCAGGCGGGTTCGATTCCCGCTCCCGTCACCCGGCGGCGGAACGGCGGAAGGCTACGCCGACTCCCGCTTCACCAGATGCGGCCGCAGTATCACGACCGGTTCGTCCAGGTCCTCGCCGCGAATGCGCGCCACGAGCAGCCGCGCCATCTCCCGTCCCATCTCCTCGGGGGACTGGTGGACGGTCGTCAGCGGCGGGTCCGCGAGGGGCGCTGCGGCCGAGTCGTCGAAGCCCACGACGGCCACGTCGCCGGGGACGGTCCGCCCGAGCCGCCGCAGGACGCGCAGCGCGCCGAGCGCCATCGGGTCGTCGGCGGCGAAAACGGCGTCGAGGCCCGGGTCGCGCGCGAGGAGTTCCTCCGCGGCCGCGATGCCGCTGGCCTCGCTGAAGTCCCCGTAGGCGATCAGCTCGGGCAGCCCCGCGTCCGCGAGCGCGTCGCGGTAGCCGCCGAGCCGGTCGATGCCGACGCCCATGTCCTGCGGCCCGGCGATCGTGGCGATCCGGCGGCGGCCGTGCGCGACGAGGTGCTCGACGGCCTGCCGCGCCCCGCTGCGGTTGTCCACGTCCACGTAGCTGACCGGCGACAGGCCGGGCGGCCGCCCGCCGAGGACGGTCGGCACGCCGCCCGCCTCCAGCTTGGCGGGCAGCGGGTCCTCCGCGTGCAGCGACGTCAGCAGGACGCCGTCGACGTGCTGCGCGGTCAGGTAGTCCGCGAGCCGCGCGTACTCGCCGGGCGAGCGGGCGAGCGCGAGCAGCAGTTGCAGCCCGGTGTCCCCGAGCGCGGTGCTGATGCCCCGGATGATCCCGGCGAAGTAGGGCTCGCCGAACAGCCGCTGGTCGGATTCGGCGACGACGAGCGCGACCGTGTCGGTCCGGTGCGTCACCAGCGACCGCGCCGCCCGGTTCGGCACGTAGCCCAGTTCCTCGATCGCCTTGAGCACCGCCGCGCGGGCCTGCTCGCTGACCCGCGGCGAGCCGTTGACGACCCGCGACACCGTCCCGCGGCCGACGCCGGCCCGCGCCGCGACCTCCTCCAGCGTCGGGCGCGTGCCCCTGCCCGCCATCCGGTCCTCCCTCGCCTCGCGCCGGGCCGCCGCCCGGAACCGCCCGCCCGGCGCGGCGCGGACCGCCCCGGGTCCGCGCCGCGCCGCGCGTCACACGCCGCCGCGTCCGATCACGCCGGCGTACCAGCGGGCGCTGTCCTTCGGCGTGCGCCGCTGGGTGGCGTAGTCGACGCGGACGAGCCCGAAGCGCTTGGAGTAGCCCCACGCCCATTCGAAATTATCCAGGAGGGACCAGACGAAATAGCCCGCAAGCGGAACTCCGTCGCCGATCGCGTCGCGGCACGCCCGCAGGTGCGCCTCGATGTACCGGACGCGGCCGGTGTCGTGGACGGTCCCGTCCGGCCCGGCGTCCTCGTCGTAACCTGCGCCGTTCTCGGTGATGTAGAGCGGGACGCCCGGGTAGTCGCGGTGGACGCGCGTCAGCACCTCGCGCAGCCCGACCTCGTCGATCTCCCAGCCCATGTCGGTGACGGGCCGCCCCGCCGGGACGAACCGGACGTCCGCGCTGCCCACCCACGGCGAGTGCGCGGAGAACGGCGACGACGCCGCCTGCGTCGCCGCGCCCGGCAGCCCCGACACGGTGTGCCGCGTGTAGTAGTTGATGCCGAGCTGGTCGAGGGGCTGCGCGATGACGGCCATGTCCTCCGCGTCCGGGTCGAACCCGAACCCGGCGAGGTCGTCGAGGACGTCGTCGGGATACCGGCCGCGCAGCAGCGGGTCCAGGAAGAACCGGTTCTGCATCCCGTCGATGCGCCGCGCCGCGTCCAGGTCGGCCGGGTCGGGCGTCGCCGCCGACACCGCGTACAGGTTCACCGCCGCGCCGAACCGGTTGTCCGGCCGCGCCTCCCGCATCGCCGCGACGGCCAGGCCGTGGCCGAGCATCAGGTGGTGGGCGGCGTCGAGCGCGGCGGCGGGCTCGCGGCGGCCCGGCGCGTGCTCGCCGGACGCGTAGCCGAGGAACGCCGCGCACCACGGCTCGTTCACCGTCGTCCAGTGCCGGACGCGGTCCCCGAGCGCGTCGTGGACGGCGGCCGCGTACTCGGCGAAGCGCAGCGCGGTGTCGCGCTCCGGCCAGCCGCCCGCGTCCTCCAGCGGACTCGGCAGGTCCCAGTGGTACAGCGTCGGCCACGGCTCGATGCCCGCCGCCAGCAGCTCGTCGGCGAGCCGCCGGTAGAAGTCGAGCCCGGCCGCGTTGGGCTTGCCGGACCCGGTCGGCTGGACACGCGGCCACGACACCGAGAAGCGGTACGCGTGCAACCCGAGGTCGCGCATCAGCGCGACGTCCTCGCGGTAGCGGTGGTAGTGGTCGACGGCCACGTCGCCGGTGTCGCCGTTGAGGACCTTGCCGGGGACGCGGCAGAAGTCGTCCCAGATGGACGGGCCGCGCCCGTCCTCGGCGGCGGCCCCCTCGATCTGGTAGGCGGCGGTCGCCGCGCCGAACCGGAAACCGGCGGGGAACGAAACGGAGGTCAAGCCTTCACCGCACCTTCCATGATGCCGCCGATGATCTGGCGGCCGAACAGGACGAACACCACGAGCAGCGGGAGGACCGCGACCGTGGTCCCGGCGAACATGAGCGTGTAGTCCTTGAAGTACGCGTTCGCCAGGTTGTTGATGGAGAGCTGGACGGTCGGGTTGTCGGGATTGAGGACGGCCAGCGGCCACATGAAGTCGTTCCAGGTCTGCATGAACGTCAGCAGGCCGAGGACGCCCGCGGCGGGGCGCAGCGCGGGCAGCACGACGTGCCAGTAGATGCCGAAGGTGGAGCAGCCGTCGACGCGGGCGGCCTCGATCAGCTCGTCCGGGACGGCCTGGTCGGCGTACTGCCGCATCATGAACACGCCGAACCCGGTGATCAGGAACGGGACGATGACGGCCTGGAGGTGGTTCTGCCACCCCAGCTTCACCATGATCATGAAGAGCGGGATCAGGCCCATCTGGACCGGGACCATCATCGTCGCGATGATCGTCAGCAGCAGCGCGTTGCGGCCCCGGAAGCGGAGCTTGGCGAACGCGAACCCGGCGAGCGAGCCGAAGAACACCGTCGCGACCGTCACGCAGCCGGACACGATCGCGGAGTTCACCAGGCCCTTCGCGAAGTACGCGTCGGGGTTGTCGAAGAGGCGCCTGACGTTCTCGCCGAGGTGACCGCCCGGGATCATCGGCGGCGGGACGTCCGACACCACGTCGTTCGTCCGCGTCGCGACGACGATCATCCAGTAGATCGGGAAGACCGACAGCGCCAGCGCGATGACCAGCGCGACGTAGGTGAGCGGGCTCGCGTCCCACAGCGTGCGCATCCGGCCGGGGCGGCGCGGCCTCCGCGCGGGGAGCGTCGTCATTTCGCGTCCCCCGCCCGCCGGATCAGCAGGAAGTTGACGAGCGAGAACACGATGATCAGCAGGAACAGCGCCCACGCGATGGCCGCGCCGTAGCCGTACCGGTCGTGGCCGAACGCGTTGTCGTACATATACATCGTGATCGTCTGGAACTGGTGCATGGAGCCGCCGTCCATCCGGTTGGAACTGCCCACGCCGAACAGCACGGGCTCGGTGAAGAGCTGGAGCCCGCCGATCGTGGAGATGATGACGGTGAACACGATCGTCGGCCGCAGCAGCGGCACGGTGATCTGCCAGAACTGGCGGATGCGGGACGCGCCGTCGATCGCGGCGGCCTCGTACAGGTCGCGGGGGATGGCCTGCATCGCGGCGAGGAAGATCAGGGCGTTGTAGCCCGTCCACCGCCAGTCGACCATCGCGGAGATCGCCGCCCACGACCAGCCGCGGCTGACCTGCCAGTCGATCGCGCCCGCGCCGAGCTGGCCGAGCAGCCAGTTGACGAGCCCGAAGTCGCGGTCGAAGAGCTGGGTGAACACGATCGCGACGGCGGCCGTCGAGGTGACGAGCGGCGCGACCATCCCGATGCGGAAGAACGTGCTGGCCTTCATCCGGCGGTCCAGCAGCGCCGCGACGCCGAGTGCCAGCAGGAGCTGCGGGACGGTCGAGAGCACGAAGATGCCGACCGTGTTGACGACCGCGTGCCAGAAGTCCGGGTCGTGGACCAGGTAGTCGAAGTTGCCGAGTCCGGCCCAGTCCCGCGTCCCCGACGACAGCCCCCAGTCGTGCAGCGCGACCCACAGCGTGTAGACGAGCGGGAACGCGCCGAACACCAGGAAGATCAGGAAGAACGGGGAGATGAGCAGGTAGGGGGAGAACTTCAGGTCGAACCGGTTGAGCCGGGCGCGCCACGCGCCGCCGGGGGAGGGGGCGGACGGCTCGGCCGGTGCGGTTCGCTCGGCGGCGGGCGAGAGGAGGCTCACGGCGCGCCCCCCGCCCGCGCGCTCGGGTCGCTCATGGCAGGAGCCTTTCGGGTCGGGGGGCGCCGGCCGCGCGGCCGGCGCCCCCATGCCGGGCGGACGGGCTAGCGGGCGGCCTTCTGGGCGGCCTCGATCGCCTTGCCCCACGCGTCGGCGGGCTTGACGCGGCCCTGGCCGACGGAGATCAGGACGTTCTCCACGGCCGCGCGCACGTCCTCGTTCTTCGGCCCGAGGTAGACGGGCTTCACGGCCGCCGCCATGTCACCGAAGATCTGGCCGGTGGGCGCGCCGCTGAAGTAGGCGTTCGTGCTGTTCGCGACGGCCGGGTCCTGCTCGGCCTGCGGCGAGGACGGGAACGTGTTCTTGTCCTTGAACGCGCCGATCTGGCCCTGCGGGCTGGTCAGGAACTCGGCCAGCTCGGCGGCCTCCTTGGGGTGCTTGGTCTGCTTCGGCACGGCCAGCCAGGAGCCGCCCCACGAGCCGCCGCCGCCCGGGATGCTCGCGATGTCCCACTTGCCCTTGCCGTAGTCGCCGGAGAACTCCTCCAGCCCGCCGAGCATCCAGCCGGGGCACGGGACGGTCGCGAACGTGTCGCGCTTGAGCGCCGTCTGCCACGGCGGCGTGAACACCTGGAAGTCCGAGGTGAGCTTGTTCTGCTCGAACTTCAGCGTGGTGTCGAACGCCGTCTTCACCGCGGGGTTGCTGTCGAAGACGAGCTTGTTGGACTTGTCGAAGTAGCTGTAGCCGGGGCCCTTGCCCGCCTCCTGGAGGACGGTCGCGCGCAGCACGGCCGTGGGGCCGTCCAGCCACTTGGTGCCCGACACCTTGCCCTGGAACTTCTGGCCGGTCTGCAGGAACGCGTCCCACGTCGGCCAGAGCTTGGAGACCTCGGCGCGGTCGGTCGGCAGCCCGGCCTTCTTGAACAGGTCCTTGCGGTAGCACATCGCGAGCGGGCTGATGTCGGTGCCGAGGCCGACGAGCTGCCTGCCGTCCGCCGTCACCCCCATCTGCCACTTCCACGGCAGGAAGTTGCCCTCCAGGGACCTGCCGTTGTAGTCGAAGAGGTTCACGAACTTGCCGGGCTGCTGCATGTAGAGGGGGAGGATGCCCTCCTCCAGCGCGACGACGTCGCCCGCGCCGCTGCCGGTGGCGATCCACTGCTGGAGGCGCGGCTTGTAGTCGTCGAGGACCGACACCTTGCGCTGCTTGATCGTCACGCCGGGGTGCGACGCCTCGTACTGCTTGTAGAGCTGTTCGTAGCCGAACTCGCCGAAGACGTCCACGGTGAGGGTGACCTTGCCGTCGGACCCGCCGTCGTCGCCGCCGCAGGCGGCCGCGGTGGCCGCCACGAGCGCGGCCAGGGCCGCGGCCGCGGCGAACCGCGGTCCGTTCCGTCCGTTGACTCGCATCGCGAGCCCCTCTCGTTCGGGGGGTGGGGGGTGTGGGAGCGCTCCCACGAAGGAAAGACCGTGAGGCGCGTCACTGTCAATGCGCCGCAACACAACCGTTACCTCCGGCGCGGGCGGACGGGCCGGGGCGGATCGGACGCCCGTGGTCGCCGCATGGACTTCCCGGCGTCCCGCCTAATGGCCGACATTTCTTTCTTGGGTGGATTTGTCGGGCGATTTCCGGGCGGTAGCAGGAAAGGCGAGGACGCGTGACGGCAACGATTGGGAAAAGGCCGCGTGAATCGCATGCCCCGGTGGGGGACGATGCGGTGCGATCTCCGAAGTGGCCGGTGGGCGGGGGTCCTCCGGCCCGAGACGATACGCGGAATGGAGAAATCGGTGCTCAAGCGAATGTTCGTCACGGGTCTCATCGGGGCGACGGCGGGCCTCACGGCCCTGACCGCCACGCCGGCCCTCGCGGGTGACAACCCCGCCAACCAGCAGCTGATCAACATTCAGTTCTGCCGCGACCTGATCCCGGTCATCTCGAACCTGCTGGCCGTCAAGAACCAGCAGGGCGACTGCTACAACGGCGCGGCCGGGACCGAGAAGTCCGCGCACATCTACCGGCACGAGGTCCACAAGCAGTGGGGCCCGAAGCCGGGTCTGCCCAACACCGACTGACGCGTCCGCGCGCAGTCCCACGGGGCCGCGGCGGGGTTCTCCCCGCCGCGGCCCCCGCGCGTCCGGGGTGGTTCTGGCCCGGACCGGGGTGCGTGAGGTCGTCGGCCGGTCCGGGCGGTCTTGGGCGCGACTACATCGCGAAGCGGAGCGTCGCGGCGGTGGGCGAGGCGGAGTCCTCGGCGGGCAGTTCGCTGAAGCCCGCGTCGCCGAGCGCGGCCGCGCGCAGCATCAGCGCCGTCGCCGGGGCGCGGAGGGCGCGGTCGGGGTCGGTGAGGACGGACGGGACCGTCGCGAGGGCGCGCGGCTCGTCCGGCGCGGAGTACAGCCAGTCCTCGCCGCAGCGGTCGGCGGCGAGCAGCAGCGTCTCGACCTGGCCGTCGGTGAGCGCGCGGAGCGTGCCGGGCTCGCCGTCCACGGCGGTGCCCTGCGAGACGCGGTTGTGGAAGTCGTCCACGACGTCCTCGCGGGTGCGCGCCGACTCGCGCTCCAGCGCCGCGTCGACCGCCGAGCGCAGGCTGTCGGCGGCGCTGTAGTCGGCGCGGCCGCCGGGCAGCTCCACGACGGGCGGCTCCAGCTTGGCCAGGTGCTCGCGCATGAAGCCGATGGACCGCTCGTCGCCGCCCACGAAGATCACGGCGGCGGCCACGTCGCGGACCGCGCGCTCGACGTCCCGCGCGACCTCCTCGGCGTTGCTCTCCCACAGGTTCTCGGCGCGGCGCTGGTAGTGCCCGTGCGCCATGCCGCCCGCGTTGACCTTCTGGATGTGCAGCGTGCCGCCGTTGAAGAACCGCGCCGTCGACGGGTCGGCGGCGGCCGCGGCGTAGGAGAACACGTCCGCGCCCTCCCGGTCGATCGCCACCACCACGTACGGGAGCTGGTGGTCGCGGTCCAGGACGAGGTCGAACGGGTCCGCGACCGGCAGCCAGGACGCCCGGTCGCGGGCGGGCGGCCGGGCCATCGTGTGGACGCCCAGCACCTCCCCGCGCGCGGCGTACAGCGCCTCGCCCTGCGGCCCGCCGATCCCCCTGACGCCGCCCGCGACGCCGTCGAGCGCGGTGAGCGTGGGCTCGTCCGCGCCCTGCCGCGCGAGGTCGTCGCGCAGCGCCCGCCAGCGGAGCTCGATCATCTTCTCCGCGTCGGCCGTGTCGCGCGTGGTGTCGAGGTGGACCGACGCCACGGGGCCGTCGGTCTCGTACAACGGTCGAAGGAAAGCGAGGTCCATGCGGTACCGATACACGTCTGGCGTCCGGTTAATCCTGCTCCGGGGGGAATCGTGGCGGGCGTTGCCAACATTTGGCCCGCGATCTTGATCACCGCTTGGGTTACCGGAACGACGGACGCGGACATTTCGTCAGCGACAGCGCGGACGGAGCCGACCGGGAGGCGGTGCGCGATGGACCTCGATCTGCCGGTGCCCGTGCCCCACGCGCCCGCGCGGCCGCGGCTGGGGCGGATCATCGTCCTCAGCGTGCTGGCGATCGGCGCGGCCGTCGTCTCCTGGATCGGCGACCCCGCGACCGGGCCGTGGTGGACGCGCGTGCTGGCCTGGTGCGGGGCGGTGGCGTTCTGCGTCTTCGGGCTCGGCGCGACGTTCCGGACGGCCGAGGAGACGCGCCGGGTCACGCTGCCCGTCGTCGGGGACTCGCGGGCCGGGCTGCTGCGCGTCGCGGTCGTGCTGGCGGGCGGGCTGGTCATCATCCTGCTGGCGCTGACGCTCGTGCGCGTCCCGATCGGCCAGCTCATCCTCGGCGGCGCGATCATCGGCGCGCTGCTCGGCATCGCGGGCCAGCAGTCGCTCGCCAACGTCTTCGCGGGCGTCGTGATGCTCTACGCGCGGCCCTTCAAGATCGGCGACCACGTCACGGTGCGGTCCGGGCCGCTCGGCGGGCCGCTGGAGGGCGTCGTCCAGCAGATCGGCGTCCTGTACGTCGAACTGGACGGCAAGGACGGGCGCGTCTCGGTGCCCAACACCCAGATGCAGCTCGCCGCCGTCATCCACCGCGCCCCCGACACCGAGATCTACTCCGACGACCCCGCCGAGAACGCCTGACGGTCAGGCGAGGGCGGTGTCGACGGCGGTCGGGGCGAGGATGCGGTCGAGGACCATCGCGGCGCAGCCGATGACGCCCGCCGCGTCGCCGAGGGCGCTCGGCTCGATGCGCAGCCGGCTGGTCGCGGGGGCGGTGGCGCGGCCGTAGACCTCCGCGCGGACGCCCGCGACGAGGGGTTCGTACGCGCCCGTCAGGTCGCCGCCGAGGACGACCAGCGCCGGGTTCAGCAGGTTCACCGCGCCCGCCAGCACCGCGCCGATCCGGTGGCCCGCCGCGCGGACCAGCGCGACCGTCGCCGGGTCGCCCGCGCGGGCCAGCGCCGACAGCTCGGCCAGGTCGGCGGCGGGGGAGCCGGCCAGCAGCGCCGCGCCGCCCGCGACGGCCTCCAGGCAACCGGACGCGCCGCAGCGGCACGGGGCGTCGCCGCCGCCCGGGACGGCGACGTGCCCGATCTCGCCCGCCGCGCCGAACGCGCCGCGCTGCACCCGGCCGCCCATGATCAGGCCCGCGCCGATGCCGGTGGACAGCTTCACGAACAGGACGTCGTCGGCGTCGCGGGCCGCGCCCGCGTGGTGCTCGCCGAGCGCGGCGGCGTTGACCTCGTTGTCGAGGTGGGCGGGGACGCCGAAGCGGGCGGCGACGGCGGGGGACGGGTCGAGGCCGTCCCAGCGGCCCGCCGGGACCGCGTCGGGGACGCCGAGGCCGACGCCGCGCACCGGCGCGCCGATGTCGGCGGACGCCATCAGCTCCGTCCAGCCGTCGAGCAGGCGCGGCAGCGCGTCGGCGGGCGCGGCGGCCGGGGGCAGTCCCGCGTCGCGCTGCGCGAGGACGCGCCCGGCCAGGTCGCAGACGGCGAGCTGGCCGCGCGAGTGCCCGAGGTTGGCGACGAGCACGACGCCGCCCGCCGCGTTGAACGCCAGCCGCGCGGGCGGGCGGCCGCCGGTGGACGGCCCGTCGGTGCGCTCGGTGAGCAGCCCCGCGTCGACGAGCGCGGCGACGCGGGCGGCGACGGCGGGCCGGGACAGGCCGGTGGCGCGGCACAGCTCGGCGCGGGTGTCGACGCCGCCGACGCGGACGAGGTGCAGCAGGTCGCCGCCCGTGGCCGTGCGCGGGCCCGTGCGAGGGCCCGTGCGCGGGCCCGTGCGAGGGACCGTGCGCGCCGGGGTGGGACGTCGGGTCATCCGGACAGTGAAGCACGGAGCGGTTAGGCAGGTCGAGTCAGCGAAGTCCGGGACTTATGTCATCCAAAGTTCAAAAGTAGGGTTGTCGACTGACGGATGTCTCGGTAAGTTGCCGCTTCGTCGCCGTCCCCGGCCCAGGAGCGCTCCGTTGACCACGCCGCACCCCGTCCTCGCCCGCGTCACCGACCGCATCGCCGCGCGCAGCGCCGACCGCCGCGCCGCCTACCTGCGCCGGACCGCCGAGGCGCGCGCCGCCGGACCCGCGCGCGGCGGGCTCGGCTGCGCCAACCTCGCGCACGGCTTCGCCGCCTGCGGCCCCGGCGACAAGCTGCGGTTGCGCGGCGGCGAGACACCGAACATCGCGATCGTGACCGCGTACAACGACATGCTTTCGGCGCACCAGCCGCTGAAGGACTACCCCGACCGGCTCAAGGCCGCGATCACGGCGGCGGGCGGCACCGCGCAGGTCGCGGGCGGCGTCCCGGCGATGTGCGACGGCATCACGCAGGGCCGCGCGGGCATGGAGCTGTCGCTGTTCAGCCGCGACGTCGTCGCGATGGCGACGGCCGTCGCGCTGTCGCACGACATGTTCGACGGGGCGCTGCTGCTCGGCGTCTGCGACAAGATCGTCCCCGGCCTGGTGATCGGCGCGCTGAGCTTCGGGCACCTGCCCGCCGTCCTGGTGCCCGCCGGGCCGATGCCGTCCGGGCTGCCCAACGCCGAGAAGGCCGCCGTCCGCAAGCGGTACGCCGCCGGGGAGATCGGCCGCGACGACCTGCTCGCGGCCGAGGCGAAGTCCTACCACGCGCCCGGGACCTGCACGTTCTACGGGACGGCCAACTCCAACCAGCTCCTGATGGAGGTCATGGGCCTGCACCTGCCGGGCGCGAGCTTCGTCCCGCCCGGCACGCCGCTGCGCGACGCGCTCACCGACGCCGCGGGCCGCCGCGTCCTGGAGCTGACCGCCCTCGGCGACGCCTACACGCCGATCGGCGAACTGCTGGACGAGCGCGCGTTCGCCAACGCCGTCGTCGCGCTGCTCGCCACGGGCGGGTCCACCAACCACACGCTGCACCTCGTCGCGATGGCCGCCGCCGCCGGACTCGACCTGACCTGGGACGACTTCGACGAGCTGTCGCGCGTCACGCCGCTGCTCACCCGCCTCTACCCGAGCGGCACCGCCGACGTGAACCACTTCCACGCGGCGGGCGGCACGGCGTTCCTCATCGGGGAGCTGATCGACGCGGGGCTGCTGCACGCCGACGCGCGCACGGTCGGCGGCGCGACCCTCGCGGACTACCGCGCGACTCCCGTGCTTGAGAACGCGGGGCTCGACGGGGAGGCGCTCGGCTACCGGGAAGCGCCCGCCGAGACCGGCGACAAGACCGTCCTGCGCTCGGCCGCCGACCCGTTCGAGGACCACGGCGGCCTGCACACCGTCACCGGCAACCTCGGCCGCGCCGTCGTCAAGGTGTCGGCGGTCGCGCCCGAGCACCGCGTCGTCGAGGCGCCCGCCCGCGTGTTCGCCTCGCAGGAGGAGCTGCAGGACGCGTTCGCCGCCGGGGAACTGGACCGCGACGTCGTCGCCGTCGTCCGCTACCAGGGGCCGCGCGCCAACGGGATGCCCGAGCTGCACCGGCTCACCCCGCCGCTGTCGGTCCTCCAGGACCGGGGGTTCAGGGTCGCGCTCGTCACCGACGGGCGCATGTCGGGGGCGTCGGGGTCGGTGCCCGCCGCCATCCACGTGTCGCCGGAGGCGGCGGCGGGCGGCCCGCTCGCGCGCGTCCGCGACGGCGACGTCGTCCGGCTCGACACCGGCGCGGGCGAGCTGACCGTCCGCGTGCCCGACGACGAGCTGGCCGCCCGGGAGCCCGGCGGGGGCGCTCCCGGCGCGGAAACGTTCGGCACCGGACGGGAGCTGTTCGCCGCGTTCCGCGCGGCGGTCGGGCCCGCCGAGCGGGGCGCGGGGATCTTCCGGTGACGCGCCCCTGGCTCGTCGCGGACGTCGGCGGCACCAACGCCCGGTTCGCGCTGCTCGACGGCCCCGGCGCGGAACCCGAGCGCGTCGCCGTCCTGCCGACCGCGCACCATCCCGGCCTCGCCGAGACCGCCGCCGCCTACCTCGCCGGCCACGCGCCCGGCGCGCGGCCGTCCGCCGCGTGCCTCGCCGTCGCGGGGCCCGTCGTCGGCGGCCGGTTCCGGCTGACGAACGCGGGCTGGCCCGCCGACACCGCCGCGAACGTCGCGGAGCACCTCGGCATCCCGCGGGTGGACGTCATCAACGACTTCGAGGCGCTGGCCCGCGCGCTGCCGTCGCTGACCGCCGACGACGCGCCGCACGTCGGGCCCGCGCTGCCGCCCGGCGACGGGCCGCTCGCCGTCGTCGGCCCCGGCACCGGGCTCGGCACCGCCGGGCTCGTCCGCACCGCCGCCGGATGGCAGCCGCTGCCCGGCGAGGGCGGCCAGGTGGAGGCGCCCGCCGCGACGGACCGCGAGATCGAGGTCCTGCGGCTGCTGCGCGCCGAGCACGGCTCCGGCGCGGCCGAACTGCTGCTGTCCGGGCGCGGGCTGAGCCGCCTGCACCGGTACCTCGCCGCGCTCGACGGCGTCCCGGTCCGGCCGCTGTCGGCCGCCGAGATCTGCGCCCGGCCCGCCGACCCGCGCTGCGCCGAGGCCGTCGCGACGTTCTGCGCGCTGCTCGGCTCGTACGCGGGCAACGTCGCGCTCACGCTCGGCGCGCGCGGCGGCGTCTACCTCGGCGGCGGCATCCTGCCACGCATCCCCGACGCGCTGGGGACCGGCGCGTTCCGCGCCCGCTTCGAGGACAAGCCGCCCGTCGCGGACTACCTCGCGGCGATCCCGACCCGGCTCATCGTCCACCCCGGCCCCGCGCTCGCGGGCGCCGCCGCGAAACTCACCCTGCTGGAGGCCGCGTGACCGCCCCGACCCCCGCGACCGCCGGAGACCTGTTCGGCCTCGCGCCGGTGATCCCCGTCGTCGTCCTGGACGACGCGGACGCCGCCGTCCCGCTCGCCCGCGCGCTCGTCGCGGGCGGCCTGCCCGCCATCGAGGTGACGCTGCGGACCGCCGCCGCGCTGCCCGCCATCGAGCGGATCGCCGCCGAGGTGCCCGGCGCGGTCGTCGGCGCGGGCACCGTCGTCACCGCCGACGACGCGGCCGCCGCCGCGAAGGCGGGCGCGCGGTTCCTGGTCAGCCCCGGCTGCACCCGGAGCCTGTGCGACGCGATGACGGGGACCGGGCTGCCGTTCCTGCCGGGCGCGGCGACCGCGTCCGAGGCCGTCGCGCTGCTGGAGCGCGGGCTGACGGCGCTGAAGTTCTTCCCGGCGCGGGCGGCGGGCGGCGTCCCGTACCTCAAGGCGCTCGGCGGGCCGCTGCCGCAGGTGCGGTTCTGCCCGACGGGCGGCATCACGCCCGCCGACGCCCCCGACTACCTCGCGCTGCCCAACGTCGGCTGCGTCGGCGGGACCTGGCTGACGCCGCGCGACGCGGTCGCCGCCGGGGACTTCGGCCGGATCGAGGAACTGGCGCGCGCGGCGGCCGCCCTGCGCTGACGGCGTTAACCCGGGCGCCCGCCCGGGGCCCCGCCCGGGTGCCTATCCGGGTGCCCGCCCAGGTGCTCACCGGAGCGCCCGCCCCGGCGTCAACCAGGGCCTCGCCACGGCCTCCACACATGCCCTCACCACGGCCTCTACACGGGCCTCCACACGGGCTTCCACACGGGCCTTTCCCTGCGTCCACACGGATGTCTCCTTCCGGCAAGGCGGACATCACCGGCACGTCGCCTACGGTGGGCGGCGTGCCCTTCCGCCGAACGGGCGGCGCGGCCCCCGCCGCGCCCGCCTCCCTCCGGGTCCGCGTCGTGGCCGGTCCCGCCGTCCGCGCACGCGTGGCGGACGCGCTGACCGCCGCAGGCATCGGCATCACCACCACCGACGCGGACGACGTCGCGGGTGGCGTCGTGAACGGCGGCTCGAACGGCGGCTCGGGCGGCGGCTCGAACGGTGGCACGGGCGGTAACTCGAACCGTGGCACGGGCGGCGGCACGGGCGTTGACGTGGGCGGCGGCGCGGGCGGTGGAACGGCCGCCGTCGTGGGCGGGGGCACGAACGGGGACGTCGGCGGGGCGGCGTCTGGGGCGGCGTCCGGGGCGTGGCCGGTGGACGTCGATGTCGTGTTGCTCGATCTCGGGCCGCCGGACGCGAAGTCGGCCGGGCTCGCGGTGCTCACGGGACTTGTTGCCGGGGCCGGGGCGCCCGCCGTGCTGGTGCTGACCGGGGAGCGGCCGGACCGGCGTGTGCTGCGCGCGCTGCGGGCCGGGGCGCGCGGGTACGCGCCCGCCGCGCTGCCCGGCCCGGAGCTGGCCCGGCTCGTCCGGGCGGCGGCGGCCGGGGAGACCGTGCTCGGCCCCGCCGGACCGCCCGGCGGCCCCGCCGCGACCGCCCGCGTGCGGACGCTCGGCGGCCGGGACGCCGAGGTGCTGGCCTGCCTCGGCGAAGGTCTCACCGACCGGCAGCTCGCCCGGTGCCTGCGGCTGCCGCGCGCGTCCGTGGAGCGGCGCGTCGCCCGCGTCCTGGACCGGCTCGGCTGCGCCGACCGCGTCGAGGCCGGGCTGCTCGCCTACGCCGCCGGGCTCTGAGGGACCGCGCCGCGCGTCAGGACGGCGCGCCCCGCCGGTGCCGGGCGACGTGGAAGACCGCGCGGACCGTCCAGACAAGGAACGCGGCCGTGAACACGCCCGCGAACGCCGTGCCGATCCCGGCCGTCCACAGCAGCGACAGGAACACGACGAGCAGCAGCGGGAACGCGGCGTGCGGCCCGTGGTGGTGCCCGTGGTGGTGCCCGTGGTACGGCCCGTGGTGGTGCCCGTGCGGATGGCGGTGGGCGCGGTGCGCCTCCCGCATCTGCTGGTGGAGCTGCCGCCGCATGTGGTGCTGCGTCATCCGGTGGTGCTGCAGCGCGCCGTGTTCGAGTGCCGGACCCCAGGGCCCGCCGAACGGGAACGCGGACGGCTCGGGCCCGTCCTCGGGCAGGCCGTTCGGGCCGGGCAGGTCCGCGACGACGCGGCGCAGGTCCGCGACGGTCTTGGCGGCCAGCGCCGCGTCCAGCCGCTCGTCCAGCTCCGCCTGGTCGATACGGCCCTGGACGAAGTGGTCGTGCAGGGCCGTCGCGACGGCGTCGCGCTCGGCGTCCCCGACCCGCAGCCCGTCGGCGGTGCTCGTCCCGGTGCCGATCACGACTCCTCCCCGTCCCGCGCCGCGTCGGGAACCGTGCCGTCCGCGGCCGGCGCGTCGTCGGCGAGCAGGCGGTACAGGTCCCGCCGCGCCGCCGCGAGGACGTCCTTGGCCCGCGCCACCTGCTCCGGCGACCCCGACCGGACGACCTGCATCACGGCCGCGCCCGTCTGCGCGGCCTCCCGGAACACCTCCGGCACGCCCTCGCCGAACGCGGGCCGCATCGCCGCCCACGGCTCGGCCAGCTCGTCGGCGTGCTCCGCGACGTGCGCGCGCCCCGCGTCGGTGAGCCGGAAGGTGCGCCGCCCGCCCTCTTCCTCGCCCTCGATGAGCCCTTCGTCGGCGAGCTGCTGGAGCGCCGGGTAGACCGCGCCGGGGCTCGGCTTCCACGCGCCGCCGCTGCGCTCCTCGATGTCCTGGATGATCTGGTAGCCGTTGCGCGGCCCCTCGGCCAGCAGGCTGAGCACCGCCGCCCGGACGTTGCCGCGCGGGGCCTTGCGCCCCGGCCCGAACCCGCGCCCGAACGCCCGTCCGCCGAACGGCCCGGGACCGAAGCCCGGCCCGAACGGCCCGAAGTCCGGCCCGAAGCCGCCGCCGTGGGCGCCGGGTCCGAAGCCGCGCCCGCGCCCGTGCCCGCGTCCGTCCCCGTGCCAGTGGGCGTGCGCGTGCAGGTGCCGTGCCGCCGTCGCGCCGAGCGCGAGCGCGGCGAGGGCCTTCAGCGGGTCCGCGGGCCCGCCGTGTGTTCCTCGCATGGGTGGTTCCTCACCTTCGGAGATCCGTCTCAGAGCCTTCGCGATAGGACAACGATATATCGAGAACGTACGCGAGGGAACCCGGGTTCCCGGCCGTCCGGCGACGGGAGGTAACTTGATATCGAGATAAATCGGAGATAGCTTGACGTCAAGAGAAAACCTGCGGAAGTTAGGCGGACCCGCGTCGTGGACCGGTGCGCGCCTACGGCAGGATGCATAGAGACCACGACGAATAAGACGAGGCCCCGTGAGCCGAGGCCCGGAGGACCACCCCCCGGGACCCGGGCCGCGAGCGACCGAAGAGCCACAGTGATACGCCGCGCCGTCATGTCCCGGACCGGGCCGCGCGGTGGCGACGGAGGAGGAGTCCGTGTCCGCGAACAGCTTCGGCAGCCGTAACACGTTGCAGGTGGGCGGCAAGTCGTACGAGATCTACCGGCTGGACGCCGTCGACGGCTCGGCCCGGCTCCCGTACAGCCTCAAGGTGCTCCTGGAGAACCTGCTGCGCACCGAGGACGGCGCGAACGTCACCGCCGACCACGTCCGCGCCCTCGCCGGGTGGGACCCGAACGCGCAGCCCAGCCAGGAGATCCAGTTCACGCCCGCCCGCGTGATCATGCAGGACTTCACCGGCGTGCCCTGCGTGGTGGACCTCGCCACGATGCGCGAGGCCGTCCGCGACCTCGGCGGCGACCCGACGAAGATCAACCCGCTCGCGCCCGCCGAGATGGTCATCGACCACTCCGTCATCGTCGACTACTTCGGCTCGCCCGAGGCGTTCGAGCGCAACGTGCAGGTCGAGTACGAGCGCAACAAGGAGCGCTACCAGTTCCTGCGCTGGGGCCAGACCGCGTTCGACGAGTTCAAGGTCGTCCCGCCGGGCACCGGCATCGTCCACCAGGTGAACATCGAGCACCTCGC
Organism: Actinomadura atramentaria DSM 43919; assembly: GCF_000381885.1. Classification (GTDB taxonomy): domain Bacteria; phylum Actinomycetota; class Actinomycetes; order Streptosporangiales; family Streptosporangiaceae; genus Spirillospora; species Spirillospora atramentaria. Next base: position 351,007 of record NZ_KB907211.1, read on the forward strand.
CCGCGTCGTGTTCGACCGCGACGGCGTCGCCTACCCCGACACCTGCGTCGGCACCGACTCGCACACCACGATGGAGAACGGCATCGGCGTCCTCGGCTGGGGCGTCGGCGGCATCGAGGCCGAGGCCGCGATGCTCGGCCAGCCGATCTCGATGCTGATCCCGCGCGTCGTCGGCTTCAAGCTGACCGGCTCGCTGGACGCGGGCACCACCGCCACCGACCTCGTCCTGACGATCACCGAGATGCTGCGCCAGCACGGCGTCGTCGGCAAGTTCGTGGAGTTCTACGGCGAGGGCGTCGCGGCGCTGCCGCTGGCCAACCGCGCCACCATCGGCAACATGAGCCCCGAGTTCGGCTCCACCTGCGCCATCTTCCCGATCGACGGCGAGACGCTGTCGTACCTGCGGCTCACCGGCCGCAGCGAGGAGCAGGTCGCGCTCGTCGAGGCGTACGCCAAGGAGCAGGGCATGTGGCTCGACCCCTCGGTCGAGCCGGAGTTCTCCGAGTACCTGGAGCTGGACCTGTCGACGGTCGTCCCGTCGCTGGCCGGCCCCAAGCGCCCGCAGGACCGCATCTCGCTGTCGGCGGCCAAGGAGACCTGGCGCCGCGACGTCCGCAACTACGTCACCACCGGCTTCGGCCCGGCCGACGAGGCGAGCGCCGAGTCGTTCCCCGCGTCCGACTCGCCCGCCAACAGCCGCGACGACGCCGCCGACCGGCCGCGCGAGCAGGTCGGCGGGTCCGCGGCCCGGCCGAACAACCCGGTCACCGTCACCCTCGGCGACGGCCCGTCGTTCGAGCTGGACCACGGCCACGTCGCCGTCGCGGCCATCACGTCCTGCACGAACACCTCGAACCCGTACGTCATGGTCGGCGCGGGCCTGCTCGCCAAGAAGGCCGTCGAGAAGGGCCTCACCCGCAAGCCGTGGGTGAAGACCTCGCTGGCCCCCGGCTCGCAGGTCGTCACCGACTACCTGGAGCGCGCCGGGCTCACCCCGTACCTGGACAAGATCGGGTACAACCTCGTCGGCTACGGCTGCACGACCTGCATCGGCAACACCGGGCCGCTGCAGCCGGAGATCTCCAAGGCCGTCAACGACAACGACCTCGCCGTCACGGCCGTCCTGTCGGGCAACCGGAACTTCGAGGGCCGCATCAGCCCCGACGTGAAGATGAACTACCTGGCGTCGCCGCCGCTGGTCATCGCGTACGCGCTCGCCGGGACGATGGACATCGACATCCTCAACGACCCGATCGCCGAGGGCGCCGACGGCCCGGTGTACCTGCGCGACATCTGGCCCGCGCCGGAGGAGGTCGCCGAGATCGTCACGTCCTCCATCGGCCAGGACATGTTCGCCAAGGACTACGCCGACGTCTTCAAGGGCGACGAGCGCTGGCGCGGCCTGGACATCCCGACCGGCGGGACGTTCGAGTGGGACCCGTCGTCCACCTACGTCCGCAAGGCCCCGTACTTCGACGGGATGGCGCACGAGCCCGAGCCCGTCACCGACATCCACGGCGCTCGGGTCCTGGCCAAGCTGGGCGACTCGGTCACCACCGACCACATCTCCCCGGCGGGGTCCATCAAGGTCGGCACCCCGGCCGCGCAGTACCTCCAGGAGAACGGCGTCGCCGTCAAGGACTTCAACTCCTACGGCTCGCGCCGCGGGAACCACGAGGTCATGATCCGCGGCACCTTCGCCAACATCCGGCTGCGCAACCAGCTCCTGGACGGCGTCGAGGGCGGCTTCACCCGCGACTTCACGAAGGACGGCGCCCCGCAGTCGTACATCTACGACGCCGCGCAGAACTACGCCGCGCAGGGCACGCCGCTGATCGTCCTGGCGGGCAAGGAGTACGGCTCGGGCTCGTCGCGCGACTGGGCGGCCAAGGGCACGGCGCTGCTGGGCGTCCGCGCGGTCATCGCGGAGTCCTACGAGCGCATCCACCGCTCGAACCTGATCGGCATGGGCGTCCTGCCGCTGCAGTTCAGGGACGGCGAGTCCGCCGAGTCCCTCGGCCTGACCGGCACCGAGACCTTCGAGATCACCGGGGTCGAGGCGCTGAACGAGGGCGGCATCCCCGGCGAGGTGACGGTGAAGGCCGACGGCCGCGAGTTCCGCGCCGTGGTCCGCATCGACACCCCGGGCGAGGCCGACTACTACCGCAACGGCGGCATCATGCAGTACGTGCTGCGGAACCTGCTCCGCAAGTGACGTCCTGACGGCAAGGGCCTTCCCCGCTCGGGGAAGGCCCTTGTTCGTCTCTCAGGGGCGGCCGGTGGGGAGCGTCAGGCCGCCGTTCACCTCGATCACCTGCCCCGTGACGAACCCGTTGGTCGCGGCGAAGACGATCGCCTCGGCGGGCTCCTCCGGGCGGCCGACGCGCCCGACCGGCAGCGCGGCGGCGGACGCGGCGAACATCGCCGCGCGCCGCTCGGCGGGCACCGCGTCCCACCACGGCGTGTCGATGACGCCGGGGGAGACCGCGTTGACGCGCAGCGGCGCCAGCTCGACGGCCAGCGGCCGCACCGCCGCCTCCAGCGCGCCGTTCACGGCCGCGAGGCCCGCCGTGCCCGGGAGCGCGGCGCGCGCGGACGACGCGGTCACCAGCGTCGCGGAGGCGGTCAGCCGGGGCAGCGCCGCCTGCAGCACGCGCAACTGCGGGAACACCTTGGCCTCGAAGGCGCCGCGCAGCGCGTCCAGGTCCAGACCGGCGAACGGGCCCGCGCCCGAGCCGCCGCTGACGGCCAGCACCAGGTGGTCGTAGGAGACGTCCTCGGCGAAGAAGTCCGCGACCTCCCGCTCCGACGCCGCGTCCACCCGCCGGGCGGTGACCTTCCCCTCGATCGACGCGGCGGCGGCGTCGAGCCGGTCCGGCGTGCGGCCGGTGATGACGACCTCCGCGCCGCGCGCGGCGAACAGGGCGGCGGCGGCCGCCCCGATGCCCGAGCCGCCGCCCATGATCAGTACGCGTTGTCCGGTGAGCGACATGGTTTCTCCTTTGGCGGGACCGTTCGTCTCGACAAATGATTACCGAGACTCCCAGTCTCGTCAAATGGGTAGAATGCCGTCATGAACCAGCGCCGCTCCCACACGGGCCGCCGCCGCAACGAAGCCGCGCGCCGCGCCATCCTCGACGCCGCCGTGGCCCTCCTCGGCGCGGCGGACGGGACGCCCGTCACCATCGACACCGTCGCCGCCGCCGCGGGCGTCGGCAAGCAGACGATCTACCGCTGGTGGCCGTCCAAGGGCGCGGTCCTGCTCGACGCCCTCGCCGAACGCGCCGCCGCCGAGATCGTCCCGCCGGACACCGGCGACCTCGCCGCGGACCTCGCCGCCTTCGTCCGCGCGACGTTCGAGACCGCGCGGCGGCCGGGGACGCTCGCCGCGCTGCGCGGCACGATGGCCGAGGCGCTGCGCGACGCGCACGCGGGCGAGCTGATGCGCGCGTTCGCCGAACGCCGCCGGGCCGCGCTGCGGGCCGTCCTGGACGCCGCCCGCGCGCGCGGCGAGATCCGCGCCGACGCAGACCTGGAACTGGCCGCCGACCAGGTCTTCGGCGTCCTGTGGTACCGCTGCCTGGTCGGGCACGCCGAGCTGGACGCCGCGTCCGCCGACCGGCTCGCCGCCGCCGTCGCCGCCCAGCTCCGCCCGGTTTCCGCCGGGGGAGGTCCGGGGACGGGAACCGTCGCACCCTGAGATCGGAGCAGACCTGTGACGAGCATCGGAAAACTCGACGTCTACCCGCTCGCCCTCGGCGGCAACGTCTTCGGCTGGACCGCCGACCGCGACGCGACCTTCGCGATCCTCGACGGCTTCCACGCGGCGGGCGGCAACCTCGTCGACACCGCCGACTCCTACATGGCGAGCGCGCCCGGCAACAGCGGCGGCGAGTCCGAGACGCTGATCGGGGAGTGGACGAGCGCGCGCGGCAACCGCGACGAGATCGTCATCGCCACGAAGGTCGCCCACCACCCCGACTTCCGCGGCCTGCGCCCCGACAACATCCGCGCGGCCGCCGACGCGTCCCTCACCCGGCTGCGCACCGACCGGATCGACCTGTACTACACGCACTTCGACGACCCGGAAGTCCCCGTCGAGGACATCATCGGGACGCTGGACGAGCTGGTGCGCGCCGGGAAGGTCCGCGAGATCGGCGCGTCCAACATCGCGCCGGACCGCCTGGAGGCGTCCCTGGCGCACAGCGAGTCCGCCGGACTCGCCCGGTACGTCGCGCTCCAGCCGGAGTACAACCTGGTCTCCCGCGACACCTACGAGGGCCCGCTGATGGACGTCGCCGAACGGTACGACCTCGCCGCGCTGCCCTACTTCGGGCTCGCGGCGGGCTTCCTGACGGGCAAGTACCGGCCCGGCCAGGACGTCGAGAGCGTCCGAGCGAGCCGCGCCGCCGAGTACCTGAAGACCGACCGGGGCCCGCGCGTCCTCGCCGCGCTGGACGAGATCGCCGCCGCGCGCGGCGTACCGATCGCGACGGTCGCGCTGGCGTGGCTGGCGACGCGGCCCACCGTCGCCGCGCCGATCGCCTCCGCGCGGACGCCCGACCAGCTCGGCCCGCTGCTCCAGGTCGCGGACACCGAGCTGACGGAAGAGGAGGCCGCCGCGCTGACCGCCGCGTCCGGCTGAGCGGCGGGCACCCGGTCCTCCCGATCGGAAGAGTGGAGATGTACCGTTCCACGGCGTTATGCCGACTTTCGAGTTTCTTCTGGCGGGCGGACTGGCCGCGCTGCTCGGCGCGATCGTCCAGAGCAGCGTCGGCCTCGGGGTCGGTCTCGTCGCCACCCCCGTCGTCACCCTGCTGTTCCCCGAGCTGATGCCGGGCGCGATCCTCGTCGCCGCGACCGTGCTGCCGCTGGCCACGCTCGCCCGCGAGGTCCGGCACGCCGACCTGCGCGGGCTCGGCTGGGCGTTCGCGGGCCGCGCGGTCGGGACGCCGGTGGGGCTGTGGGTGGTCGCGTCCGTCTCCGACCGGACGCTCGGGCTCGTCATCGGCTGCGTCGTGCTGGCGGCGCTCGTCACGACCGCGTCGTCGGCGCACGTCCCGCGCAACCCGGGGACGCTCACCGCCGCCGGGCTGCTCGCGGGCGCGATCGGCACCGCCTCGGCCATCGGCGGGCCGCCCATCGCGCTGCTCTACCAGCGCGAGAGCGGGCCGCGCGTCCGCGCGACGCTCGCGGTGTTCTTCACGGTCGGGGCGCTGGTCTCGCTCATCACGCTCGCCGCCGTCGGCGAACTGCCGCGCGCCCAGGTCACGGCCGGACTCGCGCTGACGCCGTTCGTGCTGACGGGATTCGCCGTCGCCGGGCCGGTGCGGCGGTACCTGGACGCGGGACGGATGCGCGTCGCCGTGCTCGTCGTCGTCGGCGCGTCCGCGCTGACGCTGATCACCCGTAGCCTGATCTGATGCGCCCCTTCCCGCCCCCGACCAAGGCCGACCTGGCGGCCGCGCGGAACCGGATCATCCCGGACGTCCTGCCCGCCCCCGGCACCGCGCTCGTCCTGTTCAGCGGCATCAACCCGAGCCTGTACTCCGGCGCGACCGGCCTGCACTTCGCCCGGCCCGGGAACCGCTTCTGGCCCGCGCTGCACCGCTCCGGCTTCACCGACCGGCTCCTCTCGCCCGCCGAGCAGCACCTCATCGCCGGACGCGGCCTCGGGATCACCAACCTGGTCCAGCGCGCCACGGCCCGCGCGGACGAGCTGACGCCCGAGGAACTGCGCGCGGGCGGCGCGCGCCTGGCCGCCCTCGTCGCCGAGCACCGCCCCCGCTGGCTCGCCGTCGCGGGCGTCACCGCCTACCGGACCGCCTTCGGCCACCCCCGCGCCCAGATCGGCCCCCAGGACGAGACCTTCGGCCCGGCCCGCCTCTGGATCCTCCCCAACCCCAGCGGCCTGAACGCGAGCTGGTCCCTCGACCGCATAGCGAACGAGTTCGCCCGCCTCCGCCAAGCGGCAACGCCCGACTAACGCGCGGCCATCGAACGCGCGCGGCCCCGCGGTGGCTGGACTGAGGAGCGCGCGGAGCGACGAAGGAGTGAGCACGTGACGAGGGAAGCCGCCGCGTCAGGGGGCCGCGCGCCGCCGCGCGGAGCGCGGCAATCAGACGCTGCGCGGCCCCGCGGTGGCTGGATTGAGGAGCGCGCGGAGCGAGGAACGAGCGAGCACGTGACGAGGGAAGCCGCCGCGGCAGGGGGCCGCGCGCCGCCGCGCGGAGCGCGGCAATCAAACACTGAGCATCGCGTGGACCGCCGCCACCAGGTGGGGGGCCGGTTCCCAGAGGCCGAGGCGGCCGAGGGCGACGATGGGGCGGGGGAGCGGGCGGACGTCGCCGAGCCGCCAGTGGTGGGCGCCGGGGTCGGCCCACGGCCCGCAGCCGCAGTCGCCGTGCGCGGCGGCGGAGCACACGTCGGTCAGCTCGGCGGCCGCGATGACGGCGCCGATCGTGGCGAGCGGGTCGCGCGGGTCCCAGCCCGCGGCGCGGACCAGCGGCGAGTCGCACGCCTTGAGGTCCACCCGCATCGAGGCGTGGACGAGCACCGGCCCCCGGTACGCCGTGGGCGCGGGCTGGTTCGAGACGGGTTTGCCGCCGCGCGCGATGGCGAACGCCCACGGCTGCTGCACGCTGATCGCCCGCACGCGCGCGCCGGGCTCCGCGGGGCGGGCGGCGTCGTCGGGCGCGGCCGTGCGCGCCGGGCTGCGCGCCGGGGCGGGGGCGTGACGCCGGGCGGACGCGGGGTACGCGTGCCGGCCGGGGCCGGCGGGCAGTCCGTTCGGGATCGTCACGTCAGAAAATCACTCTCGTGGGGCAAATGGTGCATGGAATGATTTCTCACACCATCCGCACAGAATGCAAGGGGGCGCGTCCCGGACCGCCCCGCCGCACAGTGCCGAAAACCCCTTGGCCGACCGCCTCCCGCCGTCGTTTCACCGACCGGAACGGCCCGCCGCCCGCCGGGCGGACCGGCGGACGGTACGGGCCGTGCGACCCGCGCGGGCCGTCAGGACGAGCCCACCAGCCGCGCGTACGCGATCGTGTTGTCCACGTAGTGGCCGGTGCTCGCGTCGAACGCGCCGCCGCAGGTCACCAGCCGCAGCGCCGCGTAGTCGAGGTCCTCGGCGTACACCTTCTCGCCGGGGAACTCCTTCTTCGGCACGGTCTCCAGCCGCTGGACGGCGAACGTCGCGACGGAGCCGTCCTGCCGGGTCACCGAGATCCGGTCGCCCTTCTTCAACTGCTTGAGCTTGAAGAACACGGCGGCCTTCTTGTTGGCGTCGACGTGCCCGAGGACCACGGACGGGCCCTCCTCGCCCGGCGTCGGCCCCTTGTCGTACCAGCCCGCCAGGTTCGGCCGCGACAGCGGCGGCTCCTCGACGGTGCCGTCCGGCTTCAACCCGAGTTGCGTCACCGGCGCGGACACGCCGATCGACGGGATGCTGATGGACTTCGGCAGCGACCGCTTCATCGGCGCGGCGGACCTGTCCACGGCGGGCGCGGCGGAGGACGGCCCCGCCCCGGCGGGCGCCGACGACGCCGCGTCCGGTTTGTCGTCCCCGCCGCATCCGGACAGCGCGCCCGCGAGCAGCGCCGCGCCGACGAGCGCGCCGGCCGCCGCGCGCGGGGCGCGGCGGCCGGAGCTTGTGGCGTCGCGGGGCACCTACGCCTGCTCCCGCCCGGCCGAGCGGCGGCGCAGCAGCACCAGGCCGCCGCCCAGGACGCCGGCCGCCGCGACGGCGCCGCCGCCCGCGAGCCACGGCGTCGCCGACCCGTCCGCGGGCTGCCCGTAGAGGCTGCCGTCGCCCGTCTGCGGGGCGCCGACCGGGACGGTCGGGGACTTCTTGCCGTGCTTGATCGGCTGGCCCGGCTTCGTGCTGTAGGTGACGTAGCCGTAGCCCTTGCACGCGACCTTCATGGTCGTCGGGTCGGGCAGCTTGCCGGAGCGGAACGTGCCGGCCGCCGAGTACACGCCGGTCTTCACGGTCTTCACCGGCAGCGACGGGCTGGTGAACCCGTTGCCGGTGACGGTCACCGCGGACGGGCAGCGCACCGTGAGGCCGATCTTCCCGCCGGAGACGACCTTGCGGGTCGACAGCGTCACGTCGTCGTAGCCGAACGAGAACTTCGGCGGCGCCGGCTCGGTCGGCTTCGGCTTCGCCGGGTTCACCGTCAGCGTCAGCTTGCCGGTCCCGCCCTCGACCTCGCAGGTGAGGACGGCCGTGTAGGTGTGGCCCGGCTGGAGCGAGGACTTGGTCGCCCCGACGGCGGTCCAGGTCCCGCCCGCCGTACCGGTGAACGCCAGGTCCGACGCGAAGATGGACGTGGCGTCGCCCGTCGGCGCCTTGATGCACTCGGTCACCTTGACGGTGAGCTTGGCGCCGGGGGTGAACGGGTTGGGCGTGACGCTGATGGTCGGCGTCGGGGCGGCGGCCAGGGCCGCGCCCGCGGTGCCGAGGACCGCCAGCCCCGCCGCGGCGCCGGCCGCGGCGAGTCGTGCTGCGCGCATGGATTCTCCTGAGATCGGGAGTACTGCTCGCTTCACCCGTGTGCCGCCGGTCCGCGGGGGGCATGGCGGGGGTGCGGGGGACGCGCGCCGGGCGGCGACGGACATGCCGGTCCGGGGCAAGAACGAGTGATCGGGAGCAAAAAGAGATTTCGGGGCGGCAGCCTAACGGGGCGGACGGGGAAGACAAGGGGAATTCGGAGCTACGAAACACTGCCTTCCGGGCGAACGGTGTGGAACCGCATCGGACGTCCCGGCGTCACCGCAGGTGGGAGGGGGTTCGGCGGGTGTCAACGGCCGTCGTTATCACCGGGTTCTGGCCTGATCCGGCCGGTCCGAAACGGTGGTGTACGTGTGGTTTCCGTGACAGATGTCTCAATTCTTCCGTCGCCGTACCGGGCGGCCGGGCCGGACGCGCGCGCCCCGCCCGGCCGCCCGGCCGCTCACCAGCGCACGGCGGGCGGCAGGCCCGCGGTCCCCGCGTCCGGCCACCGCTCCGGCGGCCCGAGCGGGACCAGCTCGGCCATCTGCAGCCGGTACCAGGGCGAGGACTCCGGCCGGTCCACGAGCGCGACGCAGTCGTCCCACGACCACCACTGCGCGTCCTCGACCTCGTCGGGGTTCGGCGCGACGTCCGCGCTCGCCGTGGTGACGCGCACCACCGGGCAGCGCTCGAACTCCACCGTCCCGTCCTCGGCGACCGCGCGGTAGCGGAAGCCGGGCAGGACGGGCGAGACGGTGTCGAGCGTCACGCCCAGCTCCTCCCGGAGCCGCCGGGCCACCGCGTCGCGCAGCGGCTCGCCGGGGCCGGGGTGCCCGCAGCAGCTCCCCGTCCACACGCCCGGGAACGTGCGCTTGGACAGCGCCCGCCGGGTGATGAGGACGCGGCCGTCCGGACCGACCACGTAGGCGGAGAAGGCCAGGTGGTAGGGGGTGTCCTCGTGATGGCTCGCGAGCTTGGGAGCCGTGCCCACGGCCTCGTCCGCCGCGTTGAGCAGAACGATTTCCTCGACACCCATATGCGTTCCCTGCCCCAATCGTTGATATGCGGTTGATGTGTGGAGATGCTGGCTGGAGCCGAGTCCGGGCTCCCGTGCCGCGCGACCGGACTAAACTCGAAACGGCCCGACGAACAGGGGCGGCCGAGCCCCTGGTGGAGGAGTTGAAACGCGTGACCCTGCTGGAGTCGATCAAGGGTCCGGAGGACCTCAAACGACTGGACGCCACGCAACTGCCTCGTCTCGCGGCGGAGATCCGTGAGGCCCTGGTGAACGCCGTCGCCAAGACCGGCGGGCACCTGGGCCCGAACCTGGGGGTCGTCGAGCTGACGATCGCCCTGCACCGCGTCTTCGCCTCCCCGCACGACAAGATCCTCTTCGACACCGGTCACCAGTCCTACGTCCACAAGATGCTGACCGGCCGCCACGACTTCACGGACCTGCGTCGGCGCGGCGGGCTTTCGGGTTATCCGAGCCGGGCCGAGTCCGACCACGACGTGATCGAGAACTCCCACGCCTCGACGGCCCTGTCGTACGCCGACGGCCTGGCCAAGGCGTTCCAGCTCCGCGGCGAGGCCGACCGCGCCGTCGTCGCGGTCGTCGGGGACGGCGCGCTGACCGGCGGCATGTGCTGGGAGGCGCTGAACAACATCGCCGCGGGCACCGACCGCCCGGTGATCATCGTCGTCAACGACAACGGCCGCTCGTACTCGCCGACGATCGGCGGGCTGGCCAGCCATCTGGCGGGGCTGCGCGTCACCCGCGGCTACGAGCACGCGCTCGACCTGATCAAGAAGACCGTGCCGCGCGCGCCCGTCGTCGGCCCGGCCGCCTACGAGGCGCTGCACGGCATCAAGAAGGGCCTCAAGGACGTCCTGCAGCCGCAGGCCATGTTCGAGGACCTCGGCATGAAGTACGTCGGCCCGATCGACGGGCACGACGCGCTCGCCGTGGAGGACGCGCTGCGCCGCGCCCGCGGCTTCGGCCGCCCGGTGATCGTCCACGCGATCACCCAGAAGGGCCGCGGCTACGCGCCCGCCGAGAACGACACCGAGGACTGCATGCACGGCGCGGGCGCGTTCGACCCCGCGACCGGCCGCGGCCTCGCCAAGAAGAGCGGCCCGAGCTGGACGTCGGTGTTCGGCGCGGAGATGGTCGAGCTGGGCGCCGAGCGCCCGGACGTCGTCGCGATCACGGCCGCGATGCTGCACCCGGTCGGCCTCGCGCCGTTCGCCGAGTCCTACCCCGACCGCGTGTTCGACGTCGGCATCGCCGAGCAGCACGCCACCACGTCGGCGGCGGGCCTGGCGGCGGGCGGCCTGCACCCGGTCGTCGCGCTGTACGCGACGTTCCTGAACCGCGCGTTCGACCAGGTCCTGATGGACGTCGCGCTGCACCGGCTGCCCGTCACGTTCGCGCTGGACCGCTCCGGCGTCACCGGCGACGACGGCGCGAGCCACAACGGCATGTGGGACCTGTCGATCCTGAACGTCGTCCCGGGCCTGCGGGTCGCGGTGCCGCGCGACGCGGCGCGGCTGCGCGAGCTGCTGCGCGAGTGCGTCGCGACCGAGGACGGGCCGACGGCGATCCGCTACCCGAAGGGCCCCGCCGCCGACGACCTGGCCGCGCTGGAGACGGTCGGCGGCGTGGACGTCCTCGCCCGGCACGACGGCACCAACGGCACCCGCGTGCTGCTGGTCGCGGTCGGCTCGCTGGCGGGCGCGGCGGTCGAGGCCGCCGGGCTGATCGCCGCGCAGGGCATCGGCGTCACGGTCGTCGACCCGCGCTGGGTGAAGCCGCTGGACCCGGCGCTGGTCGAGCTGGCCGCCGGGCACTCGCTGGTCGCGGTCGTGGAGGACAACGGCCGGGCGGGCGGCGTCGGCGACGCCGTCGCGCGGCTGCTGCGCGACGCGGGGGAGGACGTCCCGGTCCGCACGTTCGGCATCCCGCAGGAGTTCCTCGACCACGCCTCGCGCGCGCAGATCCTCGCGGACCTGCGGCTGACCCCGCAGGGCCTGGCCCGCGACGTCACCGAGGCCGCCGCCCAGCTCGGCCACGACGGCACGGGAGCGGGCACGGACTCGTCCCGCACCGCCGCCGCCCACGACTGACGGGACCGCCCGGCCCGCCGCCGCGCCGGACCTCCGGCCCGGTGGCGGGTCGAGCGGCGGGCGCCCGTGCGCTCCGGCAGTGATCACACGCGCACGCTAGCGGCCCGGCCCGTCCGGCGTCCGGATTTCCCGCCGCACCGCTCCGCTTCGCGAATATTGTGCGTTATGCCAGGTAGTGAACGCGGAAACGACGCGCAACCCGTGGGGGGCGACCCCCCACATCAGCTACACGCGTCGCGCATGGCCTGCCAGTGGCCCAGCTTCACCCGGTCGCCCCTGCTCAACGTTCTCGCCAGGGCCGCCTCCGCCGCGTCCAGGGCCAGCCATCCATCGTAGGTGACGGGTTCCAGCCCGCGTTCCGCGAACACCTCGTCGGGCGTGCGGGCCGGGGCGGGGGACGGGTCTTTGTCCAGGTCGGCCAAGAGGTTCGCGACGGTCTCGGCCGCGTCGGACTTGTTGGTGCCGACGACGCCGCTCGGGCCGCGCTTGATCCAGCCCGCGACGTACTCGCGCGGCACGGGCGCCCCGTCCGCGCCGAGGACGCGCCCGCCGTCGTTGGGGATCACCGAGGCGCGGTCGTCGAACGGGACGCCCTGCAGCGGAACGCTCTGGTAGCCGACCGAGCGCAGCACCATCCCGGCGGGCAGCGTCTCGTACTCGCCGGTGCCGACGACGCGCCCCGCGCCGTCCGGCCGGGTCCGCTCCAGCCGCAGCCCCTCGACGCGGTCGGCGCCGAGGATCTCCACGGGCGAGCGCCAGAACCGCACGTCGATGCGGCGCGGCCGGTCCCCGGCGGGTTCGGCGGTCCAGCCCGCGAGGACCTTGAGGTTCCCCCGGACGTGCCGGTCGGCCTCGGCGAGTTCGGCGTCGGCGGGGTCGGCGTCCAGGTCGGCGGGGTCGAGGTAGATCTCGGCGGCCGGGAGCTGCCCCAGCTCGCGGGCCTCCTTGGTGGTGAACTTGGCCTGGGCGGGGCCGCGCCGCCCGATGAGGTGGACGCGCCGGACGCGGCTGGCGGCGAGCGCGTCGAGCGCGTGCTGCGGCACGTCGGTGGCGCGCAGCTCGTCGGCGGTCTTGGCGAGGATGCGGACGACGTCCACGGCGACGTTGCCGACGCCGATGACGGCCACGTCCGCCACGGACAGGTCGAACTCGTGGTCGGCGGCGTCGGGGTGGCCGCAGTACCAGTTGACGAAGTCGGTCGCGGCGACGCTGCCCGGCAGGTCCTCGCCGGGGACGCCGAGCCGCCGGTCCACCATCGCGCCGGTCGCGTACACGACGGCGTCGTAGCAGCTCAGCAGGTCGTCGCGGGTGAGGTCGACGCCCAGTTCGACGCAGCCGAGGAACCGGACGGCGCCGTCCTCCAGGACTCGCTGCAGGTAGCGGGCGATCGACTTGATCGAGGTGTGGTCGGGGGCCACGCCGTAGCGGACGAGGCCGTACGGGGTCGGGAGCCGGTCCAGGACGTCCACGCGGACGTTCCCACCGGACTGCTTGACGAGGGCTTCGGCGGAGTAGAGCCCCGCGGGGCCCGACCCGATGACTGCGACGCGCACAGATTCCACCATGCGCACAGTGTGCCCATGTGCGGAGCGTCACCGCACCCCTGTCGGGGATCGGCTCACCCGGCCGGGTCGATGGGCGAGGCCCCGCCCAGGGGCTCGGCGGGCGGGGCGGTCGGCGCGGTCGGGGTCGCCGAAGCGCCGACACGGCTGTGCCGGTAGCCGTAGAAGAGGTACAGGACGGTGCCGAGCGCCATCCAGCCGATGAACCGCAGCCATGTCTCGACGGGAAGGTTGAGCATGACGAACAGACAGCCGAGGATGGCCAGCGCGGGCACCACCGGGACGAACGGCGCGCGGAACGCGCGGTGCAGGTCGGGCCGGGTGCGCCGCAGGACGACGACGCCCCCGGCGACCAGGCAGAACGCGAACAGCGTCCCGATGTTGACGAGTTCGGCGAGCTTGGCGAGCGGGATGAACCCCGACAGCACCGCGACGATCGCGCCCATGAGGATCGTGGACCGGTAGGGGGTGCCGAAGCGCGGGTGGACCGACGACAGCGAGGGCGGCAGCAGCCCGTCCCGGCTCATCGCGAAGAACACGCGGCTCTGCCCGAGCAGCAGGATCAGCACGACGGTGGTGAGTCCGGCGACGGCTCCGACGCTGATGATCGTCGCGAACGCGGGGTGTCCGACCGCGCGGAACGCGTCGGCGAGCGGCGCGGCGTCGCTGAGGCGAGTGTAGTTCTGCATGCCGACGACGACGAGCGAGACGGCCGCGTACAGGATCGCGGTCACGAAGAGCGACCCGATGAGCCCGATGGGGACGTCCCGCTGCGGGTTGCGGGCCTCCTCGGCGGCGGTGGCGACGACGTCGAACCCGACGTAGGCGAAGAACACGATCGCGACGGCCGCGAAGATCCCGAACCACCCGTAGCTGACGGGCGAGAGGCCGAACAGCACCTGGATGAGCGGCGCGCCCGCCCCCTCGACGGAGCCGGTCGGCTTGGACGGCGGGATGAACGGCGTGTAGTTCGCGCCCTTGATGAAGAACAGCCCGGCCACGATGATCAGCAGGACGACGGCGAGCTTGATCCCGACGACGACGGCGTTGACCCGCGACGACACCTTCACCCCGGTGACCAGCAGGATCGTCACGCCGAACACCAGCAGGATCGCCGGGACGTTGACGACGCCGCCGTGCTCGCCCGGCGGATGGCTGATCGCGGCGGGCAGCGGCATCCCGAGCGTGTCCAGCAGGGACGCGGCGTACCCGGACCAGCCGACGGCGACGACGGCCGCGCCGAGGGCGAGTTCGAGGATGAGGTCCCAGCCGATGATCCACGCGGGGAACTCGCCGAGCGTGGCGTAGGAGAACGTGTACGCCGACCCGGCGACCGGGACGGTGGAGGAGAACTCGGCGTAGCAGAGCGCGGCGAGCCCGCAGACGACGGCGGCGAGGACGAATGAGATCGCGACGGCGGGCCCGGCCTTGTCCTTGGCGACCTGCCCGGTGAGGACGAAGATCCCGGTGCCGATGATGACGCCGACGCCGAAGACGGTGAGGTCCAGGGCGGACAGGTCGCGCCGCAGCCGGTGCTCGGGAGCCTCGGTGTCCTGGATGGACTGCTCGACCGACTTGGTGCGCAGCAGATGCACGCGCCCTCCTTCGTCCGGGGACCGCCGTCGCAGTCTTGATCACCCGAGGAAGGAGGGCCAAACGTCGACACGACCGTAAGGCGGCGAATGACGGAAAAGAGGCGTTCCGCCGTGAGCGGAACGCCCCTCTACTCCCCGAAATGGTGCCGCTTTCGCGGTGCCATATGCCTTTTGTCGGTCAGCGAGCGACGGACGCGACGCCCGGCTCCAGGAACCGCCGGCCCGTGACCTTCTCCGAGATCCCGGCCCGGTCCAGGTACGGCGTGATGCCGCCGAGGTGGAACGGCCAGCCCGCGCCGAGGATCATGCACAGGTCGATGTCCTCGGCCGCCGCGACGACGCCCTCGTCCAGCATGATCCGGATCTCCTGCGCGAGCCCGGCCAGCGCCCGCTCCAGGACCTGCTCCTCGGTGGACGGGCTCGTCCCGCCGCCGAACAGCGCCACGGCCTCCGGGTCCAGCGTGAAGTCCGGCAGGTACACGCCGCGCTTGCCGGACGCCACGAACTTCGCGAACTTCTCCGACAGCGGGAACCGCTCGGGGAACTTCCCGTGCAGCGTCTCGTTGACGTGCAGCGCGATCGCCGGGCCGACCAGGCCCATCAGCACGAACGGCGGCATCGGCAGGCCCAGCGGCGCGGCGGCGCGCTCGGCCACGTCGATCGGCGTGCCCTCGTCCACGGTCTGGATGATCTCGGCCATCAGGCGCAGCAGGACGCGGTTGACCACGAACGCCGGGGCGTCCTTGACCAGCACCGACGACTTCCTGAGCTGCTTGCCGACCGCGAACGCCGTCGCCAGCGCCGCGTCGTCGGTCGCCTCGCCGCGGACGATCTCCAGCAGCGGCAGCACCGCGACCGGGTTGAAGAAGTGGAAGCCGACGACCCGCTCGGGGTGCTTCAGCTTCGACGCCATCTCCGTCACCGACAGCGACGAGGTGTTGGTCGCGAGGACGCACTCGGCGGAGACGTGCTCCTCCACCTCGGCGAACACCTGCTGCTTGACCGACATCTCCTCGAACACGGCCTCGATGACGAAGTCCGCATCGGCGAACGCGTCCTTGGTCAGCGAGCCGGTGATGAGGGCCTTGAGCCGGTTCGCCTTGTCCGCCGACACGCGGCCCTTGCCGAGCAGCTTGTCGATCTCGGCGTGCGCGTAGCCGACGCCCTTGTCCAGGCGCTCCTGGTCGAGGTCGGTCAGCACGACCGGGACCTCCAGGCGGCGCGCGAACAGCAGCGCGAGCTGCGAGGCCATCAGGCCCGCGCCGACGACGCCGACCTTGGTGACCTTGCGGGCCAGGGCCTTGTCGGGCGCGCCCGCGGGGCGCTTGGCGCGCTTCTGCGTCAGGTCGAACGCGTACAGCCCGGCGCGCAGCTCGTCGCTCATGATGAGGTCGGCCAGCGCCTCGTCCTCGGCGGCGAAGCCCTCGTCGCGGGTGCGGTCCTTGGCGGCGGCGACCAGGTCCAGCGCGCGGACGTAGGACGGGGCCGCGCCGTGCAGCTTGCCGTCGAGGTTCCAGCGGGCGAGCGCGACCGCGTCGTCCCACGCCTTGCCCTTGTCGACCTCGGGGCGCTCGACCGTCACCGCGCCGGTGAGGACGCGCGCGGTCCACAGCAGCGACTCCTCCAGGAAGTCGGCCGAGTCGAAGACCGCGTCGGCGATGCCCAGCTCGAACGCCTGGCGGCCCTTGAGCATCCGGTTCTGCGCGAGCGGGTTGTCGATGACGACCTTCAGCGCCTTCTCGGCGCCGATCAGGTTCGGCAGCAGGTACGTGCCGCCCCAGCCGGGGACCAGGCCGAGGAACGCCTCGGGCAGCGCGAGCGCCGGGACGCCCGCGGAGACCGTCCGGTAGGTGCAGTGCAGGCCGATCTCGACGCCGCCGCCCATCGCCGCGCCGTTGTAGTACGCGAACGACGGGACGTCCAGCTCGCCGAGCCGCCGGAACACGTCGTGGCCGAGCTTGCCGACGGCCAGCGCGTCCTCGCGGCGCTCGATCAGCGGGACGCCCTTGAGGTCCGCGCCGACGGCGAAGATGAACGGCTTGCCGGTGACGCCGACGGCGGCGAGGTCGTCGCGGGCGGCGATCCCGTCCAGGGCGGCGTTCAGCTCCAGCAGCCCGTTCGGGCCGAAGGTGTTGGGCTTGGTGTGGTCGAAGCCGTTGTCCAGCGTGATCAGGGCGAGGGTGCCCGCGCCGTACGGCAGCTCGACGTCGCGGACGCGGACGTGCGTGACGATCTCGTCTTGAAAGATCTCCGCGATGTTGGACGCGCTCACTTGTCGCCCTCCCAGTTCGTGTTCTCCCAGAGGACGGTCCCGCCCATGCCCATGCCGACGCACATGGTGGTGAGGCCGTACCGGACGTCGGCGCGCTCCTCGAACAGCCGCGCGAGCTGGTTCATCAGCCGCACGCCGGAGGAGGCGAGCGGGTGGCCGAGGGCGATGGCGCCGCCCCACGGGTTCACCCGCGCGTCGTCGTCGGCGATCTTGAAGTGCTCCAGGAACGCGAGCACCTGGACGGCGAACGCCTCGTTGATCTCGATGAGGCCGATGTCGTCCATCGTGAGGGAGTTGCGGGCGAGCAGCTTCTCGGTGGCCGGGACGGGGCCGACGCCCATGACCTCCGGCTCGACGCCCGCGAAGGAGAAGTCGACCAGCCGCATCTTCGGCGCGAGGCCGAGGTCGCGGGCGACGTCCTCGGCGGCGAGCAGGCACGCGGTCGCGCCGTCGTTGAGGCCCGCGGCGTTCCCGGCGGTGACGTTGCCGTGGACGCGGAACGGCGTCTTGAGCTTGGCCAGGTCCTCCAGCGTGGTGCCGGGGCGCGGCGGCTCGTCGGCGGTCGCCAGGCCGTAGCCCTTCTCGGCGGAGCGGATCGCGACCGGCACCAGGTCCGGCTGGATCTTCCCGGCGGCGTAGGCGGCGGCGACCTTCTGCTGGCTGCGCACCGCGTAGGCGTCGGCGCGCTCCTTGGTGATGCCGGGGAACCGGTCGTGCAGGTTCTCCGCCGTCGAGCCCATGACCAGGGCGGACGGGTCGACGAGCTTGTCGGCCAGGAACCGCGGGTTCGGGTCGACGCCCTCGCCCATCGGGTGCCGGCCCATGTGCTCGACGCCGCCCGCGATGACGACGTCGTAGGAGCCGAAGGCGATCCCCGCGCCGCTGGTGGTGACGGCGGTCATCGCGCCCGCGCACATGCGGTCGATCGCGTAGCCGGGGACGCTCTTGGGCAGTCCGGCCAGGACGGCGGCGGACCGGCCGATGGTCAGGCCCTGGTCGCCGGTCTGGGTGGTGGCGGCGACGGCGACCTCGTCCACCCGCTCGGGCGGGAGGGCCGGGTTGCGGCGCATCAGCTCGCGGATGGCGCGGACGACCAGGTCGTCGGCGCGGGTCTCGGCGTACAGGCCCTTGGGGCCGGCCTTGCCGAACGGCGTGCGGACGCCGTCGATGAACACGACGTCGCGTGCGGTGCGAGGCACGGTGTCGTCCCTCCTGGGAGAGTGGGGCCGATCGGGATGCCGATCGAGGTCGTCGCGAGACGATCGTCGTTCGGTTGAGCCTCGCGCCGCCCGGCGGCGGGCGGCGCGAGTACCCACGAATCCGATGCTACTCGCTGGTAACCGGCAATGCTACTCGTCAGTAACCACTGACGCCGAAACCTCGTCCCGAACACTCTTGTTCCCTGGACAGCCGCTGGGTACCGTGACGGAACTATCGCCGAGGAGGTCGCCGGTGGCGCACGCCAGGCCGATCTACCACCCGGGGCCGCGCCGCCGCGCCGGGCACCTGCGCGACCTGACCGCGCTCCTGCTGCGCACCGGCGTGGTCTTCTCCGGCCCCCTGCACACCGGCCCCCGCCAGATCCGCGAACTGCGCCGCTGGGGGACCAGCCTGGCGGGCATCCTCGTCGCCGCCGCCGCCCGCAACCCCGGCCGCACCGCCCTCGTCGACGACTCCGGCACGCTCAGCTTCGGCGAGGTCGACGACCGTACCACCCGGCTCGCCGCCGGGCTGCCGCTGTCCGGCCCCCGGCCCCGCGTCGGCGTGCTGTGCCGCAACCACCGGGGCGCGGTCGAGGCGCTGGTCGCCTGCGGCAAGCGCGGCGTCGAGGTCGTGCTGATCAACACCGCGTTCGGCGCCGGGCAGCTCCGGAACGTGCTCAGCGAGCTGCGCACGGACCTGATCATCGCCGACGCCGAGTTCGCGACGCTGCTGCGCGGCGTCCCGCACGCGCTGCGCCGGTCCATCGTGTGGACGGACCGGTCCCCGGTGCCCGGCGCGGGGCCGACCATCGCCGAGATCGTCGCCGCGACGCCCGTGACGCGGATCGCCGTCCCCGACACGCAGAACCGCACGATCATGCTCAGCTCCGGCACCACCGGGCGGCCCAAGGGCGCGCGCCGCCCGCCCCGGCCGGGCCTGTGGCCGCTGGCGTCGATGACGTCGCGCATCCCGCTGCGCGCCCGGCACACGATGATCATCGAGGCGCCGCTGTTCCACACCTGGGGCTACGCGGCGCTGCAGATGGCGTGGGCGCTGCGCGCGCCGATCGTCCTGCACCGGCGGTTCGACCCGGCGCGGACGCTCGCGGCGGTCACCGCGTACCGCAGCACGGCGCTGTTCGCCGTGCCGGTGATGCTCCAGCGGATTCTGGACCTGCCGCCGGACGTCCGCGAGGTCTACGACGCGTCCGGGCTCAAGATCGTCGCGCTGAGCGGGTCGGCGCTGCCCGGCGACCTCGCCACCCGGTTCATGGACGCGTTCGGCGACTGCGTCTACAACGTCTACGGCTCCACCGAGGCGTCGTGGGTGTCCATCGCCACCCCGCGCGACCTGCGCACCGACCCGCGCACGGCGGGCCGCCCGCCGCGCAACACCTCGCTGGCGATCCTCAACGACAAGGGCAAGCCGGTCGGCCGCTCCACGATCGGGGAGATCCACGCCGCCAACGAGCTGATCTTCGAGGGGTACACCGGCGGCGACCCGATCGTCGTCCGCGACGGGCTGCTGGCCACCGGCGACCTCGGCCACATCGACCACCGCGGGCTGCTGTTCGTCGACGGGCGCAAGGACGGGATGGTCGTCACCGGCGGCGAGAACGTCGTGCCCGGCGAGGTCGAGGCGGCGCTGCTGGAGCTGCCGCAGGTCCACGAGGTCGCCGTCATCGGCGTCCCCGACGACACCTGGGGGCAGCGGCTCGCCGCCTACGTCGTGCTGCACGACGGGCACGAGCCCGACCCGGACGCGCTGCGCGACCACGTCCGGGCGCGCGTCGCCCGGTACGCCGTCCCGCGCGACGTCCACTTCATCGCCGAACTGCCCCGCAACGCGGTCGGGAAGGTCGTCCACCGGTGGCTCGTCGCGGGGCCGCGCAGCACGCAGCCCGAGGGGCGGGTGGCGTGGCCCGCCCGGCAGCCCGCCGAGCCGTCAACCTGACGGGGCGGGCAACGCGACGGTGACGACCAGGCCGCCGCCGGGGCGCGGGCGGGCGTCCGCGCGGCCGCCGTGCGCGGCGGCGACCGCCGCGACGATCGACAGGCCGAGGCCCGCGCCGTCCGCCGACCGGACCCGGTCGCCGCGCAGCCGCCGGAACGGCTCGAACAGCCGCGCGACCTCGTAGGGCGGGACCGGGTTGCCGGTGTTGGCGACGCGGAGGACGGACATGCCGTCCTCGCGGCCGGTGGTGATCTCGACGCGGCCGTCCGCGACGTTGTACTTGACGGCGTTCTCGATCAGGTTCGCCGCGCAGCGCTCCAGCAGGACGGGGTCTCCTTCGACCGGGGCGTCGGCCAGATCCGCGTCCAGCGTGATGTTCTCCGGGATTCCCGCCTGGTCCAGCGCGCCCTGGACGACGTCCGGGAGCGTCACGGCCGTCGTCTCCTGCGGTTCGCGCTCGGACGTCGCGAGCAGCAGCAGCCCCTCGATCAGCCGCTCGTGCCGGGCCGTGTTCCCCAGCAGCACCTCGGCGAGGGCCTTGGTCTCCGGCGGGTTCCGGCGGCTCGCCAGCGCGACCTCCAGGACCGTCCGGTTGATCGTCAGCGGGGTGCGCAGCTCGTGCGAGGCGTTCGCGGTGAACCGGCGCTGCGCGTCGAACGCGCGGTGCAGCCGGTCCAGCATGCCGTCGAAGGTGTCGGCCAGGTCCTTGATCTCGTCCTGCGGGCCGTCCAGCGCGAACCGCTCGTGCAGGGTGCTGCCCGACAGCCGCCGCGCGCGCTCGGTCATCGTGTGCAGCGGGCGCAGCACCCGGCCCGCCACGACGTAGCCGATCACCACCGCCAGCGCGCACAGCGCCACCAGCAGCACCGCCGTGCTCTGCAGGATCTCCTGGAGGGCCGCGTGCTTCTGCCGGCCGATCGCCGCCGTGACCTGGTCGTCCACCCGGTAGCGCAGGTCGGAGGTGTCGAGGCGGGCGCCGATCTCGCTCTGCGGACCGTCCGGGCCGTTCTGGACGCGGACGATCGTCTGGATTGGGTGCGCCCCGAACGCGCCGTCGAGCGCGCGGACCGTCAGCGCGTACGTGACGCCGACGAGCAGGCCCGCCGACGCCAGGAACAGCGTCCCGTAGACGAGCGTCAGCCGCGTGCGGACGCTCATCCGGGGGCGCGCCGGACGCCTCACAGCCGGTACCCCGCGCCCGTCACCGTCTCGATCACGGCCGGTTCGCCGAGTTTGCGGCGGAGCGTCGCCATCGTCACCCGGACGATGTTGCTGAACGGGTCCAGGTGCTCGTCCCACGCGCTCTCCAGCAGCCGCTCCGCGCTGACCACGCCGCCGTCCGCGCGCAGCAGCTCCTCCAGCACGCCGAACTCCTTGCGGGTCAGCCGGACGGGACGGCCGTCGCGGTGGACCGTCCGGCGGTGCGGGTCCAGGCGGACGCCCGCGCGCTCCAGCACCGGCGGCACCGGCGGCGCGGACCGGCGGCCGAGCGCCCTGATCCTTGCGACCAGCTCCGCGAACGCGAACGGCTTCGGCAGGTAGTCGTCCGCGCCGAGCGCCAGGCCGTCCACCCGGTCGGCGACGCCGCCCGCCGCCGTCAGCATCAGCACCCGGCCCGGACCGCCCGCCAGCCCGCGGCACACGTCGTCGCCGTGGACCGTCGGCAGATCGCGGTCCAGCACGACCACGTCGTACTGGACGTAGGCGGCGCGCTCCAGCGCCGCGTCCCCGTCGTACACGACGTCGACCGCCAGGGCCTCCTCGCGGAGGCCCCGGACGATCGCGTCGGCGAGCACCCGCTCGTCCTCCACGACCAGCACGCGCATGTCCGTCCCCTCCCCTGACCGGGACGAGCATCGCGTGCCGGGCGTTAAACCCCGATAAGGATCAGAGCAGGTGGCACGTGTAGGTCACGGCCGCGGCCCCCGAGGGCGAGAACGCGACCGTGCCGCTGCCGCCCGCGCCCAGCGCGCAGCTCAGCGGGGCGAAGATGCGGACGGTGACCGTCGCGGACTGGCCGGAGCGCAGCGTCCCCCCGCCGCGCGCCGACATCCGGCCCGACACCCCGCGCACCGACCAGCGGACCGTCCCGCCGCGCGCCGTCACCGTGATCCGGCACGACCCGCCGAGCGAGCTGGCGCGCACGCCCCGGCAGCCGTTGGAGCTGACGACCAGCGACCCGTGGCCGCCGGACCGCTTCTTCGGCGAGGTCTTCTTCTTGGGCGCGGGCTTCTTCTTGGGCTTGGACTTCGGCTCGTCCTTCGCCTTCTTCTTCTCCTTCGGCGTCGGGCTCGGCGTCGCGGACTCGCTCGGCACGGCCGGGCCCTGCGAGGCCACCGGCTCGCCCGTCGCCGGGGCGGCTCCGGTGCGCGGCGGGCCGCCGTCGCCGGGCATCAGCAGGACGGCGAGCAGGACGACGATCACGGCGGCCGTGCCCGCGACGAGCAGGAGGCGGGCCTGCTTGGGGCTGAGGCCGGCGGGGCGGCGCTTGTTCGGGGCGTCGCCGTCGTTTCCGTCGCCGCCGTCGCCGCCTGCGGGGGCAGCGAGGACGGCGGTGGCGTTGCCGCCTTCGTCGTCCTTGGGCGCGGCGTCGGGAACGACGACGGGCGTGCCGCCCAGGGGCGCGTCGGTGGAGGACGCCGCGGCGGGCGCGTCCACGACGGTGACGGGCGCGGTGGTCGAGGACGCGTCTCCGGCGGGCTCGTCCGGCGCGCTCTCGGACGCGGTGGCCGCACCGGCGACGGGGACGTCGTCGGACGCGGGGTCGTCGGCGGGCGCGTCCGGCGCGGCGTCCTCGGCGGGCTTCTCGTCCGCCGCCGCACCCGCGCCGACCGCGACGACGGCCGCACCGGCCGCGACGGCCGCACCGGCGGCGCCCTTCTTGGACTCGGGCTCGTCCGGCGCGGCGTCCCCGACCGGAGCCGCCTCGACCACGGGCAGATCCACGACGGTGACCGGCGCGGAGCCCTCGCCCTCGGCGGGCTTGTCGGCCTCCGCGTCGGCCTCGACGGCGGGCAGGTCCACGGCGGTCGCGGCGTCGGCGGGCTTGCCGTCCACCGCGACGGCGGCACTCGTGTCCGGCTCCGCCTCGGCCACGGGCTCGTCGGCCGGGGCCTCCGGCTGCGGCGCGGGGACGGCGGGCAGGTCCACGACGGTCGTGGACGCGTCGTTCGTCGTCTCGGGCTCGTCCACGACAACCGGCGGCACGCCGTCCTGCGCGGCGGGCCCTTCCGGGACGGGAGCCTCCTCGACCGGGGGCGCGTCGTCCTGCGTGGCGGGGACCTCGGCGGCGGGCGTTTCCGCGATCGGGGGAACGTCGTCCTGCGCGACGGGGGCGTCCCGGACGGGCGTTTCCTCGACGGGCGGTGTGGCCTGCGCGGTGGCGGGTGCTTCCTCGGTGGGCGGCGCGGTGTCCTGGGGCGTCGGTGGGACGGCGGGCAGGTCCGTGACCGTGACCGCCGGGGGTTCCTGCGCCGGGGGCTCGGGCTGCGGCGCGGGCGCGGCGGGCGGGTCGGTGACCGTGTCCGTCGCGGGCGGCTCGTCGGTCGGCGCGGGCGGCGCGGCCGGCTCGGCCCGCGTGGGCTCGGGGCGCGGCGGGGCGAGGTCGAAGAGGGGCGCGGACAGCGGGTCCGGGCGGCGGTCGGCCGTCGCGTCGAACAGCGGCGGCGCGGCGGGCGGCTCGGTCGCGGGCGGCGCGTCCTCCCAGACGGTCCGGCCGACGGGCGCGTCGGGCGCGTCCGGCAGCTCGTCGAACACCGGGGCGTCCGGCGGGGCGCCCGCGCCGAACGCGGGCGGGGCCTGCGGCGGGGTCTTCGGCGCGGGCGGGGCGGGCGGCGCGGCGGGCGCGGACCGGACGTCCCGCGGCGCGGGCCGCGACTCGGGGCCGGGCTGCACGACGGGGATCGGCCGGAACGCCAGCGGCGACCGCAGCGGCGGCGGGGGAGCGGCCGGGTCGGGCGGCGGCGTCCGCTCGGCGGGCTCGTCCGCGACGGCCGGGGGCGCGGGCGGCGCGGCGGGCGCGGCCGGGGCGGACTTCCCCGACAGCAGCGACCGCATGGCGCGCATCGTCAGCCGCTTGCGCTGCTCCTGCGGCTCGTCGAGCGCGGGCGCGGGCGCCTGCGCGGGCGCGTCCTCGACGGCGGCGGGCGCGGAGTCGGCCTCCGGCGCAGGCTCGACCACGGGCTCAACCACGGGCTCGACCACGGGCTTCGCGGCGGGCTCGGCCACCGGCTCCGGCGCGGGTTCCGGCACCGTCTTGCGGCACTCGGCGCGGACGAGGTCGGTCAGCCAGTTCTGGAACTGCTCGGGCGGCGGAATGCGGTCGGGGTCCGAGCGCGCGGTGAGCAGGGCCGCGCGCACGGCCTCGACGGCCTGGTCGCGGTCCCCGATGATCTCCTGGGCGTAGGCGAAGAGCCAAGGGCCGTAAACGTTGTAGACGTGGCCGACCGCCCCCGGACGCCGTTCGCGGAGGGCTTCGGTCAGCCGGACGTCGTCGTCGGACGGCGGCGCCCCAGTTTGGCTGGACACCGAACGGATTATTGCGGCATTTCGGCACCGCTGTATTGAGGCTGGCTCATATCTTCACCCCCCGACTTTGTCAGCCAACCGCGAACCGGACCCCCCACAACCCCCAGAACCCCCACCAGTCACGCAACCCAGCCAAGCCCAGAAGAAAACCAGACAACGACGACCAACCCAAGAAACAGCGGCGGCCCACCCAAGACCCCACGCGTTCGCCCGGCCGCGAGCGCCAGCGAGTGGCCGGGCGAACGCGAGCGGTGAGGCTTACCGCAGCGAGCGCCAGCGAGCGAGGACGAAGCCTCACCGCTCGCGGGGGGCGTGGGGGGTCGTCCCCCCACAAAAAACAGGGCATCATGAAAGCGGCCGATGCCGTCCGTCCCCCCGGGAGGTGCCTGTCCGCCATGCCCGTGTCACGTCCGGCGCGCGATCGTTGCCGCGAGTTCCTGGGTGCCGGGGACGGCATCCGTTATCTGTTCCCCGCGTCGGCGCGCGGCGGCGGGGCGGGGTTCTTCTTCGTGGTGACGGACGACCAGATCAGCGTGTTGTCGACCGGCGGTCTGGGCCGGGAGAAGCCGAAGAGCGTGTGGGGGACGTATCCGCGGGAGTCGCGGATCGGCCCGGTGGACCCGGACGACGGAGTGTTCGAGTTCGACGGCTCGTATTTCGAGTTGGACGACCAGTACGTCCCGGTGTTGAACGCGGCGGACGCGGAGGCGTTCCACCCGGAGCTGCTGCCCCGCGACCCGCTCCCGGATCTGTGAGCGGCTAGGACGCGGTGTGCTGCGCGGCGGGCGCGGCGCTGCGCGGCTTGGGCGCGCCGCCGGACCGCCAGAGGAACACCGTCATGACGGGCACGAGGTACAGCGCCCACATGACGAGCTGCAGCCAGGTGATCTGCGGCGTGACGTTGAGGACGCCCTGGAGCAGGTGCTGCACCCAGTCCCCGAAGCTGCCGTACTCGGCGAAGAACACGCCGGGTTCGAGGGCGACGGAGTTGAGGCCGGGCAGGACGTCGGCTTCCTGGAGGTCGTGGAACCCGTACCCGAAGACGCCCGCGGCGACGACGATGAGCGCCGCGCCCGTCCAGGTGAAGAACCGGGTGAGGTTGAGCTTGAGCCCGCCCCGGTACAGCAGGTAGCCGATGACGACGGCGGTGGCGAGGCCGAGGAGCGCCCCGACGATGGGGACGGCGGACCCGTCGGTGGAGCTGTTGATGTTGGTCCACAGGAACAGGGCGGTCTCCAGCCCTTCGCGGCCGACCGCGAGGAACGCGACGGCGGCGAGCGCGGCCGGCCCGACGTTGAGGGCGTCCGACAGCTTGCCCTCCAGTTCGGCCTTCATGAACCGGGCGGTGCGCCGCATCCAGAAGACCATCCAGGTGACGAGCCCGACCGCGATGATGGACAGGCTGCCGCCGAAGAACTCCTGGGTCTTGAACTGCATCTCGGCGGACGCGGCGGTGAGCGCGATCCCGAACCCGACGGCGCACAGCACGGCGAGCGCGACGCCCGCCCACACGGGCCGCAGCGCGGCGCGGTTCCCGGACCGCACGAGGTAGGCGATGAGGATCGTCACGACGAGGGCGGCCTCAAGCCCCTCGCGCAGCCCGATGAGATAGTTGCCCAGCATCGTCGCGCTCCTCCGGGACAGCACTTAGGTAAAGCAAACCTTAATACTGTGCGCCCGACGTGCGGCGATGGCAAGCCCCGGCGGTGGGACGCTGCTCACATCCGCCCGCCGGAGCCCGCGCGGAGGCCCTAGGGGTGCCGCAGCGCCGCCGCGACCGGTTCCGCGACGAGCCCGATCTGCCACTCCCGCACGCCGAGCGCGCGCAGCGCGTCCCCGACCGCCTCGGCCGAGGCGTCGCCGGGCGGCGTCCAGGCGAGCCGCCGCACCGCGTCCGGCTGGACGAGGTTCTCGGCGGGCATCTCGTGCTTGTCGGCCAGCGCCGTCACCGCCGCGCGCGCCGCCGCCAGCCGCGCCGCCGCGACCGGGTCGCGCTCGGCCCACCGGTGCGCGGGCGGCGGCCCGTCGCCGGGCACGCTCGGCTCGGGCAGTTCCCGGTCGGGCATGGCCCGCGCCCGGTGGACGGCCCGCAGCCACTGCGCCTGGTGCCGCCGCGCGCCCCGGTTCCGCATCGACGGCAGCGCCGTCAGGTCGGCGGCGGTGCGCGGCGGCTTGGTCGCCAGCTCGACGATCGCCGCGTCCTGCAGCACCCGGCCGGGCGACAGGTCGCGCTCGCGGGCGATCCGGTCCCGCGTCTCCCACAGCTCCCGGACGATGCCGAGCGCCCGCCGGTTGCGGACCTTGTGGATGCCGGACGTCCGCCGCCACGGGTCGGCGCGCGGCGGCTTGGGCGGCGCGTCGAGGATCGCGGCGAACTCCTCCAGCGCCCACGCCAGCTTGCCGGTCTCGGCGAGGCGTTCGGCGAGGGCGTCGCGCAGCTCGACCAGCAGTTCGACGTCCAGCGCGGCGTACTTCAGCCAGTCCTCCGGGAGCGGCCGCGTCGACCAGTCGGCCGCCGAGTGCCCCTTCTCGAGCAGGAATCCCAGGACGTTCTCCACCATCGACCCGAGCCCGACGCGCGGGTAGCCCAGCAGCCGCCCCGCCAGCTCGGTGTCGAACAGGCGGCGCGGGACGAGCCCCACCTCGGCCAGGCACGGCAGGTCCTGGTTCGCGGCGTGCAGCACCAGTTCGGCGTCGGCGAGCGCCGCGTCCAGCCCGGACAGGTCGGGCAGCGCGATCGGGTCGATGAGCGCGGAGCCCGCGCCCCGCCGCCGGAGCTGGATCAGGTAGGCGCGCTGCCCGTACCGGTAGCCGGACGCGCGCTCGGCGTCGACCGCGACCGGTCCCGTCCCGGCGGCGAACGCCGCGATGGCGCGGTCCAGCTCGGCCGCCGTGGTCAGGACCGGCGGGACGCCCTCGCGCGGCTCCAGCAGCGGCACCGCCGCCGGCTCGACGGTCGGGGGCGGTGATTCAGGCGCTCCCGCGGTCTCGGTGTTCTCGCCTGCCGCATCGGTCTCGGACGCTGTGCTACCCACGACTCCTACCGTACGTCGCTCAACGCCCGAAACCGCCCTCGCGCGGGGGCAGCGCGGTCACGCCCGCCGGCGGCAGCCCCGCCGTGACGCACATGACCTCGCACCACGCCGCGACGTGGCCGGTGAGGTCGTCGCCGGTCGGGGACCAGGACGCCCGCAGCTCCAGCTCCGTCGTGGACGGCTCCCCGGCCTTGTCGCCGAAGCTCTCCGACACGGCGCGGGTGATCGTCCCGGACTCGCCCGCGTAGCCCGCGGGCTCCAGCGCCTCCAGCAGCCAGCTCCACGCCACCGGGCCGATCAGCTCGTCGGCGGCGATCTCCGGCTCCAGGTCGGCCTGGATGTAGGCGACGATGCGGAACCCGTTCGTCCAGCCGTCGCGGCCGGCGGGGTCGTACAGCAGGATCAGCCGCCCGGTGGCGGCCTCGGTGTCGTCGTCGCGCCACACGCCGCCCGACAGCGCCGCCGCGTACGGGGCGAGGCGCTGCGGGGCGGGCATCTCCTCCAGGTCCAGTTCGGGCCGCAGCGGCGGGCCGGACAGGACGGCGCGCAGCGCGTCGGCGGCGCGGCGGAACGCGGGGGGTTCGGGCGCGGGCGGGGTCGGGGGGGTCATGGGCGCACCGGGCGGCGGCGCGGGCCGGGCCGCCGGGGCCAGCGGGGGGCAGAGCGGGGATGCAGGCACGACACGGGGTTTCGTTTCCAGGGCCGGGCCGTCAGGCCGCGGCCCGCGCGGGGCGGGACGGGAGGCCCGGTGCTGGGACCGGACCCGGGCGGACGCGGCCGTCGCGGGCGGCGGTGCGCGGCGCGGCTCGTCCGTCGCCGCAGGTGAAGCGGAACACGGGGGACCTCCCTCGGCTATGACACGGATCACGTTCGCACGCTCCGCCGACAGAATGCGGGACTTCGCTCGGCGTGTCCGGAACTTCGTCCGCCGCGCCCGGCGGCCGGGGCCGGATCGGGCCGCCCGCGGGGCCGTGGGACGATCGGGGGGTGGCCGTACACCAAGCCGAGCACCCGACCGATCAGCGCGCAGCCGCGCTGCGCGACAGCCCGTTCCTGCGCGCCTGCCGCCGCGAGCCCGTCGACCGCACCCCCGTCTGGTACATGCGCCAGGCCGGGCGCGCGCTGCCGGAGTACCTGCGCGTCCGCGAGGGCGTCCCGATGCTGGAGGCGTGCCGCAGACCGGACCTGATCACCGAGATCACGCTCCAGCCGGTGCGGCGCTACGGCGTGGACGCGGCGATCTTCTTCAGCGACATCGTGGTGCCGCTCAAGGCCGTCGGCGTGGACCTGGACATCAAGCCGGGCGTGGGGCCGGTCATCGCGGAGCCGGTGCGCGACGAGGCGGCCGTCCGGGCGATCCGCGCGCTGACGCCCGACGACGTGCCGTACGTGGCCGAGGCCGTCCGGAACCTGGCCGGGGAGCTGGGCGCGACGCCGCTCATCGGGTTCGCGGGCGCGCCGTTCACGCTGGCGTCGTACCTGATCGAGGGCGGCCCGTCCAAGGGCCACGACCGCACCAAGGCCATGATGTACGGGCGGCCGGACCTGTGGGCCGCGCTGATGGAGACGCTGACCGACCTGACGCTGGCGTTCCTGCGCGTGCAGGTCGAGGCGGGCGCGAGCGCGATCCAGCTCTTCGACTCGTGGGTGGGCGCGGTGTCGCCGATCGACTACCGCACGTCGGTCCTGCCGTACTCGCGCCGCATCCTCGACGAGATCGGCGAGCTGGGCGTCCCGCGCATCCACTTCGGGGTGGGCGCGGGCGAGCTGCTCGGGCAGATGTCCGAGGCGGGCGCGGACGTCGTGGGCGTCGACTGGCGCGTCCCGCTGGACGTCGCGGCCAAGCGGGTCGGGCCGGGCAAGGCGCTCCAAGGCAATCTGGACCCGGCGACGCTGTTCACGCCGTGGAGCGTCATCGAGAGCCGGACCCGTCTCGTCCTCGACAACGCGAAGGCGGCCGAGGGGCACATCTTCAACCTGGGCCACGGCGTCCAGCCGCGCACGGACCCGGACGTCCTCACCCGCCTCACGGAATTCGTCCACGAGCAGACTGCGAAGTAGGAACGTGCGAACCATCGTCATCGGCGCGGGCATCGCCGGGCTCGCCGCCGCGCGCTCGCTGGCGCTGCGCGGCGTCCGGGTGACGGTGCTGGAGGGCTCGCCGCGGATCGGCGGGAAGCTGCACGTCAGCGAGGTCGCCGGGGTTCCGGTGGACGAGGGCGCGGAGTCGATGCTGGCGCGGCGGCCGGAGGGCGTCGGCCTGGTCCGGGCGCTGGGGCGCGGCGACGAGCTGGTGCATCCGGGCGGGTCGGGGTCGGCGATCCTGAGCCGCGGCGAGCTGCGGGCGCTGCCCGCGGGCCAGATGATGGGCGTCCCGGCGGACCTCGGCGCGCTGGCGTCGTCGGGGGTGCTGTCCACGGGCGGCCTGGCGCGCGTCCCGCTCGACCTGGCGCTGCCCGCGACGCGGCGCGGCGGGGACGTGTCCGTCGCGGCGTACGTCGGGGCGCGGCTGGGCCGCGAGGCCGTGGACCGGCTGGTGGAGCCGCTGCTCGGCGGCGTCTACGCGGGCCGCGTCGAGCTGCTGTCGTTCGAGGCGACGATGCCCGCGCTGGCGTCGGCCGCGCGGGCGCACCGGTCGCTGATCCAGGCGGCGCGCGGCCTGCGGGCGGCGTCGCCCGCGTCGCCCGGGCCGGTGTTCGCGACGCTGCCGGGCGGGATCGGGACGCTCCCGGGACTCGTCGCCGCCGACGTGGAACGCGCCGGTGGCGAGATCAGGACCGGCGCGACGGTGCGGGAGCTGCGCCGCCGCACCGAGGACGGCCGCGACGTCTGGCGGCTGGTCGTCGGCTCCGCCCGCGACCCGGAGGTCCTGACGGCCGACGCGGTCGTGCTGGCCGTCCCCGCCGCGCCCGCCGCGCGGCTGCTGGCCGAGGACGTGCCCGCCGCCGCACGCGAGCTGGCGGCGATCGAGTACGCGAGCATGGCGATCGTGACGCTGGCGTACCGGCCGAGCGCGTTCCCGGAGCTGCCGACCGGCACCGGGTACCTGGTGCCCGCCGTCGAGGGCCGCGCCGTCAAGGCCGTCACCTACAGTTCGGTGAAGTGGCCGCACCTGCGGGACCGCGATCCCGACGTGATCGCGGTGCGCTGCTCGATCGGCCGGTTCGGCGACGAGGCGGCGTTGCAGCGCAGCGACGACGAGCTGAAGGCCGCCGCCCTCGCGGAGCTGGCGGCGACGTCCCGGGTGACGGAGCTGCCGATCGACGCCCGCGTGACCCGGTGGGGCGGCGGGCTCCCGCAGTACAACGTGGGGCACGCCGACCGCGTGGGGCGCGTCCGCGCCGCCGTGGCCGCCGTCCCCGGACTGGCCGTCGCGGGCGCCGCCTACGACGGCGTCGGCATCCCCGCCTGCCTCGCGTCGGCCGACGCGGCGGCCGGGCGGATACTGGAACATCTGGAGCGTCGGGGAGGAGCGGAGCATGGCAGCGACGGAGAGGGAGGGCCGGCCGAAGGCGCGGGACCTGAACCAGGTGATCCGCTACACGATGTGGTCGGTCTTCCGGGTGAGGACCCCCGGTGAGTTCGGCGAGCGCGACGCCGCCGAGGTCGCGGCCGTGCTCGACCAGGCCGCCGAGAAGGACGTGGTGACGCGCGGCGCCTACGACGTCGCGGGCCTGCGCGCCGACGCCGACTACCTGTTCTGGTGGCACGCGCCGACCGCCGAGGACCTCCAGGAGGTCTACACGCGGTTCCGCCGCACGGCGGTGGGCCGCGCGAGCGACCCGGTGTGGTCGCAGATGGCGCTGCACCGGCCCGCCGAGTTCAACAAGAGCCACGTCCCGGCGTTCCTGGCCGAGGAGCAGGCCCGCGACTACGTGTGCGTGTACCCGTTCGTCCGGTCCTACGACTGGTACCTGCTGCCGGACGAGGAGCGCCGCGCGATGCTCGCCGAGCACGGGCAGATGGCGCGCGGCTACCCCGACGTGCGGGCGAACACGGTGTCGTCGTTCGCGCTGGGCGACTACGAGTGGATGCTGGCGTTCGAGGCCGACGAGCTGCACCGCATCGTGGACCTGATGCGCCATCTGCGCGGGTCGCGGGCGCGGCTGCACGTCCGCGAGGAGGTGCCGTTCTACACCGGCCGCCGCCGCGACATCGGCGAGCTGATCGCGTCCCTGCCGTAACGCTGGGAGCCGGGACGGGCGGACGCCCGTCCCGGCCCCGTGTCAGGGCTCCGGCGTCACTCGGCCGGTTCCAGCGTCAGCGAGACCGAGTTGATGCAGTACCGGTCGTCGGTGGGGGTGTCGTACCCCTCGCCGTGGAAGACGTGCCCGAGGTGCGAGTCGCACGTGGCGCACCGCACCTCGACGCGGGTCATCCCGAGCGAGTCGTCCTGCTTGAGGACGACCGCCTCCGACTTGGACGGCTCGAAGAACGACGGCCACCCGCAGTGGGACTCGAACTTCGCCTCCGAGCGGAACAGCTCGGTGCCGCAGGCGCGGCACCGGTACACGCCGACGGTCTTGGTGTCGGTGTACTCGCCGGTGAACGGCCGTTCGGTGCCGGCCTCGCGCAGGACGTGGAACTCCTCCGGGCTGAGCTGCGCCCGCCACTCCGCGTCGCTCTTGCGGATCTTCTCCATGCCCCTGACGGTACCTCGGCGCGTGCGGCGCGCCGCGCCGAGGGCGGCCCCGGGAGCTGTCGGACCCCTGGGTTACCGTGCGGATATGGCCTCGCCCTTCATCGAGATCCCGGTCGGGGATCGGCTCGTCAAGGTGAGCAATCCCGACCGCGTCTACTTTCCGGAGCACGGCTACACCAAGCGGCGTCTCGTGGAGTACTACCTGGCGGTCGGCGACGGCATCCTGCGCGCCACGCGGGACCGGCCGACGACGCTGGAGCGCTGGCCGTCCGGGGTGTTCCCCGGCGCGAAGCTGGCGACGCGCGCGGACGGCCGCAACGCCGACGCGTTCTACCAGAAGCGCGTTCCGAAGGGCGCGCCCGACTGGGTCGGCACGGCCCGCATCGACTTCCCGTCCGGCCGCTCGGCGGACGAGGTGTGCCCCACGGAGCGGGCGGTGATCGCGTGGGCGGCGAACCTCGGCACGCTGACGTTCCATCCGTGGCCGGTCCGCGCGGCCGACGTCGACCACCCCGACGAGCTGCGCATCGACCTGGACCCGCAGCCCGGCACCGGTTTCGCCGACGCGGTCCGCGTCGCGCTCGGCCCCGCCCGCGACCTGCTGGACGAGCTGGGTTACACGGGTTTCGTCAAGACGTCCGGCAAGCACGGCGTCCACATCTACGTGCGGATCGAGCCGCGCTGGACGTTCACCGAGGTCCGCCGGGCCGCGCTCGCGTTCGGCCGGGAGATCGAGCGCCGCGCCCCCCGCGAGATCACCACGAAGTGGTGGAAGGAGGAGCGCGGCGAGCAGGTCTTCGTGGACTTCAACCAGAACGCGCGGGACCGGACGATCGCGTCGGCGTACAGCGTCCGCCCGGTCCCGGCCGCGACCGTGTCGGCCCCGGTGACGTGGGACGAGCTGCCGGACGTCGCCACCGAGGACTTCACGATCGCGACGATGCCCGCGCGCTTCGCCGAGCTGGGCGACGTCCACGCCGCCATCGACGACCGCCGGTTTTCCCTGGAGCCCCTGCTCGACCTGGCCGACCGCGACGAACGCGACCACGGCCTCGGCGACATGCCGTACCCGCCCAACTACCCGAAGATGGCGGGCGAGCCCAAACGGGTCCAACCCAGCAAGGCCCGCCCCACCGAATGACGGCACTGCGGGCGCTGATGTCCTAGGAGGTGGTTCCCGTGGAAGCCGATGTCCGGGCCGTCCTCACCGAGGCCGTCCAGGAACCCGAGGACGCCGAAGACCTGGCGACCGCCCTGTTGGACCGCGTCGGCGCGGTCGGCGGGACGGAGTTGGAGACGCCCGCCCGTTCCGTCCCCGTACGACGGGCGGACTTCGACGCGGCCTGGTGGCGGCCGGTGTCGAAGGCCGCGAACCCGGCGAGCCGGGACGGTTCCTCGGCCCACCCGGCGTGAGGGTCCTATCGTTTCCGCCCGTGAGCATTCTGATCGTGGGCGGAAGCGGTTACCTGGGCCGCTGTGTCGTCCGGCAAGCCGTCGCTGCCGGGCACGCCGTGGCAGCCACCTACACCCGCCGTCCCGGTGACGCCGACGTGCGGTGGCTGTCCGTCGACCTGCGCGTTCCCGAGCAGATCGCCGCCGCCTTCACCGCCGTCCGCCCGTCCGTCGTGATCAACGTCGCGGTCCGGTCGGCGGACTGGGCCACCACCGCTGACGGAGCCGCACGCCTGGCCGCCGCGGTCGGTGGGCACGGGTGCCGTCTGGTCCACGTCTCCAGCGACGCCGTCTTCTCCGGCAGGGACGTCCACTACGACGAGAACGCCCTCCCCGATCCCGTCACGCCCTACGGTGCGGCGAAGGCCGCCGCCGAATCGGCGATCCGCGCGCTGACTCCCTCGGCCGTCATCGCCCGCACCTCCCTGATCATCGGAGACGGCGACTCCAAACACGAGACGCTCGTCCGCGACCTCGCCACCGGGCGACGCGACGGTGAACTGTTCGTCGACGACATCCGCTGCCCGGTCCACGCCGACGACCTCGCCGCCGCCCTCCTGGAGATCGCCGCCGGAGACGGAACCGGGACCGTCCACCTCGCCGGGACGGACGCGGTCAGCCGCCACGAACTCGGCGTCCTCCTCGCCCGCCGCGACGGACTCGACCCCGCCCTGCTGCGACCCGGCCGCCGCGCCGACTCCGCGAGGCCGGGAGCACTGGATATCCGCCTCGACGGAACCCGCACCCAGAAACAACTCACGACCCGCCTGCGCGGCGCACACGAGTTCCTCGCGCGGTAAGAGCCGGGACGCGGGAAACGGGTGATGTTCACCAGGGGCCGTCGCGGGGGGTCGGCCCGTGTTCGGTGACGAGCGCGGCCAGCATCACGCGCAGCACGGTGATCCGGGCGGCGGCATCCGAGCCGTAGATCCCGATGGTCACGCTGGTCGGGGTGGCGTCGAAGGTGGGGGCGGCGGGGTTACCAGCCCGGGTCGAGGACGCCGGACTTCGCGTGGGTGAGGAATGCGGTGGCGGCCTCGGCGGGGAGGGCCAGGTGACCGGCTTCGGGGTGCTTGGAGTCGCGGACGCCGAGGGCGCTCGGTAGGGCGGCCAGTTCCACGCAGTCGCCACCCTTGGTGGCGGTGGAGCGGGTTGCCTTGCGCCAGGTCGGACGGGTCATGGGGTCTCCTTTGCTTGGGCGGGCACCGACGACGCATCTGTACCCGCCACCACGAGCCCGCAATGCGGCGAGGCCCATCCCGGTCAGGGGACGGGCCTCGGGAGTGGGGCGGCGGGGTTACCAGTGCGGGTCGAGGGTGCCGGACTTCGCTTGGGTGAGGAATGCGGTGGCGGCCTTGGCGGGGAGGGTCAGGTGGCCCGCGTCCGGGTGTTTGGAGTCGCGGACGCCGAGGGCGCTCGGTAGGGCGGCCAGTTCCACGCAGTTGCCGCCTTGGGCGGTGGAGCGGGTTGCCTTGCGCCAGGTGGGACGGGGCATGGGGGATCTCCCTTGGTCGGGGGTCGGTGCGTGGAGGTCTACCCCCGACGAGGTCCCGACAATGCGGCGAGGCCCATCCCGGTCAGGGGGACGGGCCTCGGGAGCGGGGCGGCGCGGTTACCAGCGCGGGTCGAGGACGCCGGACTTCGCGTCGGTGAGGAATGCGGTGGCGGCCTCGGTGGGGAGGGTCAGGTGACCGGCCTCGGGGTGCTTGGAGTCGCGGACGCCCAGCGCGCTCGGTAGGGCCGCCAGCTCCACGCAGTCGCCACCCTTGGTGACGGTGGAGCGGGTTGCCTTACGCCAGGTCGGACGGGTCATCAAAACTCTCCATCACTCGCTCGATCAGACGCCGGGAGGCGTCCTCGGACAGAGCCACGGCGCCGATGCAGTCGTACCACACGGAGAAGTCGAGGACTTCGGCGGGCTCTTCGACCAGTCTTCCACCACCCGGAGCCTCGGTGAACGCGATTTCCCCTTCCGCAACGCGGGCCAGCCGGAATGCGCCATCCATGCCGGGATGGGCTCCGGCACGCCAAGGCGCGATGCGGATGATGTAGTCGGGATGCTTCGACAACTCCAGCAGCCGCGCGAGCTGGGCCTTCATGACCTCCGGGCCGCCGACCCAGTGGTAGAGGACCGACTGGCTGAGCAGGACCTGGAGCCGGGGCGCGTCGGGGCGGGACAGGATCGACTGCCGCTTCATGCGCTTGATGACTTCGGCCTCCAGATCCTTGAAACGCCCGGCACGCAAACACGCGCGGGCGTAGTCCTCGGTCTGGAGCAGGCCGGGGATCAGCGAGTGCTCGTAAATTTTGATGAGGTAGGCCCGCTTCTCGTAGTCCACGAACTGGCGGAACCAGTCACGATTGTGGGCAAGTCGGGCGAACATCAGCAGGCGGCGGAAGAACCCTTGCGAGCCGTACAGCTCGTCCATCGCGTCGCACAGCTCTTCGGTGGGTGGGCGCTGGCCCGACTCCACGTTGTTTACAGTCTGCCGATGCGTTTTCGCCCTCCTGGCCAGCAGCGACTGCGAGATGCCGTGGACGGTCCGCCATCGACGCACCTCGAAGGCGAGCCAGTCCCAGAGCGAATTGTCCGGATCGATCTCGTCGGCGAGCGTCATGGCAGCCCCCTAACGTAAGCAGTTGTTGACGCTTCGTGGCGAGAGTAACGGGGACGGAGGACGATCGGTAGAGCGCAGGGAAAACTCGGTCAAGATTTTTTAGGCCGGGGTTCGATCATGCTCAAAACGGCCCCGGAAGGAAGGAGCGCGATGCCGACGCATCGGCGGTTCCCTTATGGGAACGCCCCGAACATCGTCCCGCCGCCCGTTATGGAAAGAGCGGAGAGGATCGATGACGCTGACTGGAATTCCCAGTTCGGTGAGAATCCCAATCACGAGCCGCCCGAACCGCCCGAGCCGCCCCGGCCGGTCAACCAGCGGGTCGTCTTCCTGGAGGCGCTGGGCATGACGCTGGGGGAGCGGTACTCCGGCGTGTCGACCGAGGTCGCCCGTTTCACCGCCGGGCTGCCGCCGATCCTGCGCATCCGCTGGCGCAACATCGGCAAGGACGTCGGGGCCGACCTCACGCACGACGGCTGGACGTTCGTCTGGGGGTTCGACCCGCGTCGCGTCATCGGGCCGGCCGGAGACCCGGTGCGGGCCGCCCAGGTCATCGCGGCCGTCCTCGGGATTCCCGAACGTCCCGGACGCTGACCCCGCCCGCCCGCCCGCCCGCCCGCCGCCCGTCCGTCCGCCCGCCCGCCGCCCGCCGCCCGTCCGTCCGTCCGCCTGTCCGTCGTCCGTCCGCCTGTCCCTGACGGCTCCCTCAGCGAGTTCGCGGCCAGCCATGTCGCCCATCGGGATCGCAAGCTTCGCCGCGCCGGGGTCGTCCGTCCGGGTCTGGTCTCGTCTTTCATTCGGGTCGTTCCCATCGCCCATCAGGACAGGTAGAGACAGGCTAGGGCGTCCCTCGGCCCGGATCAGTGCCGGGGCGTCCGTGGTGCGCGGCCGGGATCGTCCGTCGAAGGAGCGTCATGCATGAACCGCCCGTCGCCTGCTGGGTTCCCGAGGGCGATGCCTGGGCGTTGGCCGAGGCCGTGTTCCGTGCGGCGATGTTGCGGCACGGCCTCGCGCCTTTGACCGTGGACGCGGTGCGGGAGCGGGCACGTCTTCTCTTCCCGACGCTGGCGGCGGCCGCGCGGGACGCCGAACTCCTCCGGGTGGAGCGGGGACCGGTCCCGCCGCCCGACGACCCGTCCCCCAGGAGGGGACTCCACCCGGAGGCACCCGCCCCGTGACGTCCCCGCGCGGGCCGCACCGGGGACGCCCCCCGGCGCGGCCCGCGCACCCGTCCGCCGGACGCCCACGGGCGTCCCGCGCGCCCGTCCGCCGGACGCCCACGGGCGTCCCGCGCGCCCGTCCGCCGGACGCCCACGGGCGTCCCGCGCACCCGTCCGCCGGACCCCCACGGGCGTCCGGCGCACCTGTCCGCAGGGCGCCCACGGACGTCCGACCCGAACCCCTCCGGGCCGTGCCCCCTATCGGCGCGACCCCGCAGCACGGCCCGGAGGCCGCCCCACCAACCCCCAGGAAAGACCAATGACGAAGCCACCGGTCGAACCGCTCTACACCACGCAAGAGGTCGCGGGACTGTTCCGCGTCGGACCCAACACGGTGCTGCGCTGGGCCGTGGACGGGCAGATCCCCTCGATCCTGCTGCCCGGCGGCCAACGCCGATACCGCGTCCGCGACATCGACCCCATGCTGCGACCACCCGGCGCGCGACGCGACCTTCCGCCCCGGGCGCTGGGCGCGCTCGCGGCCGTCGTCCGGACGTACTTCGGCGGCAGCACCGACGCCGCCGCCGAAGCACTCACCCAACTCGCGACACCACCCGACGACCGGCACTGACGCGGGGCGGTCAGGTCGTCAGGGCTCGGTTCACGGCGCTGAGGACGGCGTTGATCGTGGCGGTCGCGGGGGAGGGGTCGGTCGCGGCGCCCCAGGCGGGACGGCCGCTGACGCGGACGGCGGCGTAGACGGTGGTCGGGTCGTCGGGCTGCGGGATCAGGTCGGTGATCTCGACGGGGGTTCCCGCCGCGCGGAGGGCGTTCGTCAGCGCGGCGGCGGGGTCCTCGCCGATGGCGGTGCGGTCGGTTCCGGCCACGCGCAGGGTCACCGTGAAGTCGCGGCGGCCGGGGCCGGTGGACGCCGTCCGCCAGTCCACGGCGCAGACCGGGCCGGTCGCGTCCAGGTACTCGGCGCGGAACAGCTCCCCGATCTCCTTCGCCGTCATCTCCGCGCCGCTGGCGTCCGTCGCGGCCTGGACGCGGCGCGAGAACTCGACGCGCAGCCCGCGCGGCAGGTCGAAGCCGTGCCCCGTCCGCAGCAGGTACGCGACGCCGCCCTTGCCGGACTGGCTGTTGACGCGGATGACCGCCTCGTAGTCGCGGCCCACGTCGCGCGGGTCGATCGGCAGGTACGGCACGTTCCACGGCGCCTCGCCGGGCGCGACGCCGAGCGCGGCGGCCCGCTCGGCGTGGTGCGCCATGCCCTTGCCGATCGCGTCCTGGTGCGTGCCGGAGAACGCGGTGTAAACCAGGTCGCCGCCGTACGGGTGGCGCTCGTGGACGGCGATGCGGTTGCAGTGCTCGACGGTGCGCCGGATCTCGTCGATGTCGGAGAAGTCCACCCGCGGGTCGACGCCCTGCGCGTGCAGGTTCAGCGCGAGCGCGACCAGGTCCACGTTGCCGGTGCGCTCGCCGTTGCCGAACAGGCAGCCCTCGACGCGCTGCGCCCCCGCGAGGACGGCCAGTTCCGCGCAGGCCACGCCGGTGCCCCGGTCGTTGTGCGGGTGGACGGACAGGATCACCGAATCGCGGCGGGCCAGGTTGCGGTGCATGAACTCGATCTGGTCGGCGTACACGTTCGGGGACGCGATCTCAACCGTCGCGGGCAGGTTGTGGATAACCGGTCGGTCGGGGGACGCGTCCCACAGCTCGGTCAGGCTGTCGCAGACCCGCAGGACGTAGTCGGGCTCGGTCTGGTTGAACACCTCGGGGGAGAACTCGAAGCGGACGCCGGGCCGGTCCCCGGCGAGCCGCGCGACCAGCCCGGCCGCGTCCAGGACCAGGCGGTGCAGCTCGTCGCGGTCCCGGCCGAGGACGACGTCGCGCCAGGTCGGGGCGGTCGCGGTGTAGAGGTGGACGACGGCGCGCGGCAGGCCCTCGATCGACGCGAACGTCCGCTCGATGAGGTCGGCGCGGGCCGGGGTGAACACGACGACCGTCACGTCGTCCGGGACCAGATCATCGCGGACCAGGTGCCGGACGAAGTCGAAGTCGGCGCGGCTCGCGGACGGGTAGCCGACCTCGATCTCCTTGAAGCCCATCGCGACGAGCAGGTCGAAGAAGCGGCGCTTGCGGGCGGGGTCCATCGGTTCGGCGAGCGCCTGGTTGCCGTCGCGCAGGTCGACGGGAACCCACAGCGGCGGGGCCTCCAGCCGCCGCGTCGGCCAGATCCGCGTGAACTCGGGAACTTCGACGCGGTCGTACACCGACCGGTACCGGTGGGACGGCATGGAACTGGCGCGCTGCGGATTCCAGAACGGGGCGTCGTCCGCGACGGGGCCGGACGGGGTGCGGAGCGTGGGGAACATGTCGGGGTCTTCCTGGTTCGGGGCCGGTTCGGTCGACCGGCAGCACCGGACCCCGCGGCGGGGTGCCGGTCCGGATCAGGCCCCGCCGCGGCGGCCGAGAAGGAGGACGCGCTGCGACATGGCCGGTAGCATAAGCACACATCAGCTCCTCAGACAACCTGAGAGGTCTTCGTGTCCCTCGGCCCCCTCCGCCCGAGCCCGCTGGTCGAACAGGCCGCTCACCGGCTGCGCGACCAGATCGCCGCCGGGGTCTGGCCCGTCGGCGCGAAGCTGCCCGGGGAGACCACGCTCGCGCGCGACCTCGGCGTCGGGCGCTCGACCGTCCGCGAGGCGATCCGCGTGCTGGCCGGGGCCGGGCTCGTGCGGGCGCGGCAGGGCGCGGGCGTGTTCGTGCTCGCGGCCGAGGCGGCGGAGGGCTGGCCGGAGCGGGTGCGGCGCGCGTCCGTCGCGGAGCTGTACGAGATCCGGCTGATGGTCGAGGTGCGGGCGGCCGAGCTGGCGGCGGAGCGCCGCACCGACGCCGACCTCGCCGCGCTCGACCGCGCCCTCGCCGCCCGCGACCGGGCCGTCGCGGACGGGACGGACGAGGAGTACGTCGACGCCGACATCGCCCTGCACGCGACGGCCGTCGCGGCGGCGGGCAACGCGCTGCTGGCGGACCTGTTCACCGGGTTCACGCCGGTGCTGCGGGAGGGGCTGCTCGACCTCGTCCGGATGATCGACGCCCGCGCCCACGACGCCGCGCACGGGGCCGCCGCGCACGCCGCGCTCGTCGCCGCGATCCGCGCCGGAGACCCGGCCGCCGCGCGCACCGCCGTCGCCGACGAACTGGCCCGCACGCTGGCCGCACTCGGCGCCTGACCCGAGTTATCCACAGTGTGGACGGCGGTTCGCGAGACGGGTTCGCGTCCGTAAAGTTGGGGTCGTGGAGATCGTACCCATGCTTCCCGAGCACGCCCCCGAGGTGCTCGCCATCTACCAGCACGGCATCGACGGCGGCAACGCCACGTTCGAGGCCGCCGTGCCCGACTGGGCGGTGTTCTCGGCCGGGAAACTGGCCGAACACCGGTTCGTCGCGCGCGACGCCGAGCAGATCCTCGGCTGGGCCGCGCTGTCCCCGACGTCGGCGCGACCGGTGTTCGAGGGCGTCGCCGAGGTCTCCATCTACATCCACCCCGACGCGCAGGGGCGCGGCGTGGGGCGCGCGCTGCTCGGCGCGCTCATCGACTCCAGCGAGCGCGGGGGGATCTGGTCGCTGCTCGCCGGGATCTTCCCGGAGAACACCGCGAGCCTGCGGCTGCACGAGGCGCTGGGGTTCCGGCTCGTCGGCGTCCGCGAGCGGATCGGCCGGCACGACTTCGGCGGCCGGTCCGTGTGGCGCGACGTGGTGTACCTGGAACGGCGCAGCACCGTGGCGGGCCGGGATTGAACGAGATCACGGACGACGGTTCGAACGGCGGCGGCAGCGCGGGCGGCGGGGACGCCGGGGGAGGGCCTCGGCTGTATCGGCTGCTGTGGCTGTCGGTGGCGGCGGCGGTCGCGACGATCGCGTTGAAGACCGCCGCGTACGCGGTGACCGGGTCGGTCGGGCTGCTGTCGGACGCGCTGGAGTCGGTGGTCAACCTCGTCGCGGCGATCGTCGCGCTCGGCGCGCTGCGCTGGGCCAGCAAGCCCGCCGACGCCGAGCACGCCTACGGGCACACCAAGGCGGAGTACTTCTCGGCGGGCGCCGAAGGCATGATGATCTTCGTGGCGGCGCTCGCCATCGCCGTCGCCGCGATCGACCGGCTGCTGCACCCGCACGGGATCGAGCAGGTCGGGCCGGGCCTGCTGGTGTCGGCGGTCGCGTCCGCGATCAACCTCGCGGTCGGGCTGACGCTGCTGCGGTCCGGGCGGCGGCACCGGTCGATCACCCTGGAGGCGGACGGAAAGCACCTGCTCACGGACGTGTGGACGTCGGCGGGCGTGCTGGTCGCGGTCGGGGCCGTCGCGGTCACCGGCTGGACGGTCCTGGACCCGGTCATCGCGCTCGCCGTCGCCGCGAACATCGTGTACGCGGGCGTCGGGCTGCTGCGCCGCTCGGGCGCGGGCCTGATGGACCGCGCGCTGGAACCCGCCGAGCAGGACGCGATCCGCGCGGTGCTCGCGGGCTTCGAGGAGCGCGGCGTCGCGTTCCACGCCGTCCGGACGCGCCAGTCGGGCCGCCGCGCGTTCGTGTCGCTGCACCTGCTCGTCCCCGGCGCGTGGACGGTCCAGCGCGGGCACGATCAGGCCGAGGCCGTCGAGGCGGCACTGCGCGCCGCGCTCCCGCACGCGACCGTGTTCACCCACCTGGAACCCATCGAGGACCCGGTGTCCTACGCCGACACCGGCCTCGACCGCCCCGACCTGCCGTTCCCCCCGGGCCTCTGACCCGCCCGGCGCGGGTCAGATTTCGATGACGCACGCCTTTTCGCGGGTGTACGCGAGTACGGAGTCGTGGCCGTAGCCGCTGTCCTTGACGCCCTCCAAGGGGAAGAGCACTTTGCGGAACGTGTTGACCCAGACCGTCCCGGTCTCCAGTTCGCGGAACATGCGCTGCGCGGTACCGAGGTCGCGCGTCCAGACGCCCGCCGCGAGGCCGTAGACGGAGTCGTTGGCGAGGGCCACGGCCTCTTCCTCGGTGTCGAAGGGCAGCACGACCGCGACCGGCCCGAAGATCTCCTCCTGGCAGATCCGCAGCGAGTTGTCGGCCGTCGCGAACAGCGTCGGCTCGACCCAGTAGCCGCCCGCCAGCGCCGGATCGTCGATCGCGGCGGCGCCGGACCGGCCGCCGAACACCAGCTCCGCGCCCTCCTTCACGCCCGTCTCCAGATAGGACGTGACGTGCTCGAACTGGTCGCGGGACACGATCGGCCCCATGCCCGTCCCGGGCGAGGACGGGTCGCCGAGCCGGATTCCGGCGGCGATCTCGGTCATGCGGCGCAGCATCTCGTCGTAGACGGGCCGCTGGACCAGCACGCGCGAACCGCCGTAGCAGATCTGCCCCGCGTTGGCCGTGAAGATCGCCTGCGTGGTGACGCCGGGCGCGGCCTTGTCCAGGTCCGCGTCGGCGAAGACGATGTTGGGGGACTTGCCGCCGAGTTCGAGCGCCAGCGGCTTGGGCGCGTCGGCGGACGCGCGCGTGATGGCCCGCGCGGTGCCGACCGAGCCCGTCAGGCTGATCTTGTCGACGTCCCGGCTGCGGACGAGCGGGTCGCCGACCTCCTCCCCGAGCCCCGACACGACGTTGAGGACGCCCGGCGGCAGCACCTCGCGCAGCAGCTCCCCGAGGCGCAGCGAGGACACCGCCGCCTGCTCGGCGGGCTTGATGATCACGGTGTTCCCGGCGGCGAGCGCGAACGCGGCCTTGGCGGAGAACGTCGAGATCGGGGAGTTCCACGGGATGATCCCGAGCGTCACGCCGTACGGCTCGCGCCGGGTGAGGCCGAGGCTGCCCGGCCCGAAGTCCACGCTGCGTCCCTCGGCGGCCGACGCGCACTCGGCCGCCGCGTTGTTCCACAGGTACGCCATGCCCGGCAGGTCCCGCCCGGCCGTCTCGTTGATCGTCCGGCCGTTGTCGCGGGTCTCCAGCTCGGCCAGCTCCCGCGCGTTCGCGGCGATGACCCCGGCGACCTTGCGCAGCGTGTGCGCGCGGGCGGCGGCGGGCAGCCGCGACCAGGCCGGGAACGCGGCGCGGGCCGCCGCGACGGCCGCCGCCGCGTCGGCCGCGCCGCCGC
Organism: Actinomadura atramentaria DSM 43919; assembly: GCF_000381885.1. Lineage (GTDB taxonomy): Bacteria > Actinomycetota > Actinomycetes > Streptosporangiales > Streptosporangiaceae > Spirillospora > Spirillospora atramentaria. The sequence goes on from NZ_KB907211.1 coordinate 394,788, forward strand.
GCGGGACGCGCGCCCAGACCTCGCCGGTCGCGGGGTTCACCGAGTCGAGCGTGCGCCCGTCCGCCGCCGGACGCGGCTCGCCGCCGATCAGGTTGGAGTACTCGTGCGGCTCCGTCATCGCCGTCCCTTCCCGTCACCGAGTAACCAAGCGTACGCTTGTTCATCAAGGGAGGGGAAGTCCGCGCGGCGGCCGGGCCGGTGGGCGCCGCGCGGACCTCCCCTCCCGCCGCGCGGCGCGCCGGGGCGGTGCTCGGTGCCGGGCGCTCAGTCCGCCAGGTCGGGCGGCAGGTCGCCGTCGTGGACGAACGTCAGGCGGCGCGTCGCCCGCGTGATCGCGACGTAGAGGTCCTGGCCGCCGCGCGGGGACGCCGCGAGCAGCCCCGCCGGATCGACGACGACCACCGCGTCGAACTCCAGGCCCTTCGCCTCGCCCGCGGTGAGCACGACCACCGGGGCGTCCAGCGCCTCCGGCGCCGCGCCGACGCCCGCGTCCGGCAGCGCCGCGCACACCGCCGCGTGCCGCCGCCCCGAAACGATCACCGCCAGCCGCCCGGCATCCACCTCATCGGCCGCGTCCTGTGCGGCGGGTGCCGCGTCCCGCGCAGCGGGCGACGCCGCGTCGGCCGCAGCGACGGCCGCCGCGTCGGCGGCGGGCGGCGTGTTCGGCTCGGCGGTCGGGGTTTTGGTCGTGACCGCTGCCAGTTCGGTGGTGATGAGCGCGGGGAGGGCGGTGGGGAGGTCGGTCGGGGAGACGCGGACGCGGAAGGGGGGCGGGCCGTCGTCGCGGACCGGTTCGGGCGGGACCTGGTCCGGGGCGACGCGCGCCAGGACGCGCTCCGCCACCCGCATGATCGCCGCCGGGGTCCGGTAGTTGACCATCAGCCGCTGCTCGCGCCACCGCCCCGCCACGTACGGGTCCAGCATCTCGCCCCACGAGCGCGCGCCCGCCGCGCTGCCCGTCTGCGCGACGTCCCCCACGACCGTCAGGGACCGCGTCGGGACGCGCCGCATCACCGACCGCCACGCCATCGCCGACAGCTCCTGCGCCTCGTCCACGATGACGTGCCCGTACGCCCACTCGCGGTCGGCGGCGGCGCGCTCGGCGGTCGTGCGGCGCGGCCCGTCGTCGGCGTTGCGGTCGGCCAGCGACGCGGCGTCCACCACGTCGGACTCCTCGATGCCCGCCGACTCCAGCACCTCGCGGGCGTACCGCTCGTCCACGGCGCGGGCCTGCGCGGCGGCGCGCTCGCGCGCCCGCTCCCGGGAGTCGTCGCGGCCCAGCCACTCGGCGGCCTCGTCCAGCAGCGGGACGTCCGCGACCGTCCACGGCAGGCCCGGCGGCCGCTCCAGCAGCGCCAGCTCGTCCGCCGTGAACGCGTCGCCGCCCGCGCGGCGCAGCGCGTCGGCGTCGGCGAACAGGCCGTCGAGCAGCCGCGCGGGCGTCAGCTCCGGCCACAGCGCGTCGATCGCGGCGCGGACGGCGGGCTGCTCCCACAGCATCGCCTTGGACAGGCGGACGTCCTCCTCGTCGAGCAGCGGATCGTCTTCGGCCTCGTCCATCAGCTCCTGGAGCCAGGCCGGGACGGTCCCCGCGTCGATCATCTCCTGGATCGGCTCGTCCGCCAGCGCGTCGTACTGCGCGGCCCGGTCGCGGGCGAGGGCGTCCAGCAGGTCGTGGACGAACAGCCGCCGCGCCACGTTGTGCCCGGCCCGCAGCGCGCGCGCCCGGTCCCGCGCGCGGCGGCACGCGTCCTCGGGAACGCGCAGCGTCAGCCCGTCCGCCTCGACCGCGAGGCCGCCCGGCGGGACGCGCTGCAGGTCGCGGACGGCCGCCTCGACCAGCCCCGCCATCCGGACGTCGCCCTTCACCACGGCGGCGTCCGGCGGTTCCTCGGCCGTCGCGCGCACGCCAGGGAACAGCTCCCCGACCGTCGCGAGCGCGACGTCGCTCTCCCCGAGGCCGGGCAGCACCTGCTCGATGTAGCGCAGGAACGTCGCGTTCGGCCCGACGATGAGGACGCCGCGCCGCTCCAGCACGTCCCGGTAGGTGTAGAGCAGGTACGCGGCGCGGTGCAGCGCCGCGACGGTCTTTCCGGTGCCGGGCCCGCCCTGCACGACGAGGACGCCCTGGAGCCCGGACCGGATCACCCGGTCCTGCTCCTCCTGGATCGTCGCGACGACGTCGCCCATCCGCCCGGTGCGCCCGCGCCGCAGCGCGGCGAGCAGCGCCGCCTCCCCGACGATCTCCGCGCGGTCGCCGGGCCGCAGCCCCGCCAGGTCGAAGACCTCGTCGTCGACCCGGCGGACCGTCCGGCCGCGCAGGTGCAGGTGGCGGCGGCGGGCGAGGGTGCCCGGGTCGCTCGCGGTGGCGGTGTAGAACGGCCGGGCCGCCGCCGCGCGCCAGTCGATGAGCAGGGGTTCGCGGTCCTCGTCGCGGAGTCCGACGCGGCCGACGTAGAACGTGTCGCCGGGCTCGTCGCCGTCGCCCCGGTGGTCGATCCGGCCGAAGACCAGCGCGCGCTCGACGCCGTTCAGCCGGGCGAGCCGCCGCCCGGCCTCGGCCACGCCCACCTCCCGCTCGATCTGCGCCTGGAAGCCCGCGCCGCCGCCCCGGCCCGGACCCGCCGACAGGACGCGCTCGGCCGCGGCCCGTTCCGCGTCCAGCCGGGCGTACACGCGCGCGACACGCCGCTGCTCGGCCGCGAGCGCGGCGGCGCGCGCGTCCCCGGGGGAGCGGTCGGCAGAAATTTCGGACGGGGGCTTGACTTGACCCGTGGACATGTCTCAGCTACACTCCATCTCAAGATGGGTTTTCTCTGTCCAACTTGCTGACGCGAATTTCCAGCGTACCATGCGGGCCCCGCTTTCGATCATCGTCCGCCGCACGGCGGACACCTCGCGGGAACGTTCCGGCCACCCGCCGCGGTGAGGCTTTCGGGTGATCAACCCCGGAAACGTCCCGAAGGGTCTCCCACATGGCCGACGCCACTCCGGCGCTCCACCGCCGCTCCTTCCTGCTCACCACCGGTCTCGCCACCACGGGTCTCGCCGCCGGGGCCGCCGGCGCGGCCGTCCTGCCCGGCGCCGCCGCGCACGCCGCCACGCCCGGCCGCGCGCTGAAGCACGACCCGTTCACGCTCGGCGTCGCGTCCGGCGACCCCGCGCCCGACGGCTTCGTCCTGTGGACGCGCCTCGCGCTCGATCCCGCCGCCGACGACGGCCTCGGCGGCATGCCGGCGCGGACCCTGCCCGTCGAATGGCAGATCGCGGAGGACGCCCGGTTCCGCCGGATCGTCCGGCGCGGCGTCGCCGCCGCGTCGCCGAAGGCCGCGCACAGCGTCCACGTCGAGGTCCGCGGCCTGCGCCCCGGCCGCGAGTACTGGTACCGGTTCCGCACCGACCGGTACGTGTCGCCGGTCGGCCTGACCCGCACCGCGCCGCGCGCCGACACGTTCGGGCCCGAGCTGGCGATGGCGTTCGTGTCGTGCGCCCAGTACGAGCACGGCTACTTCTCGTCCTACCGGCGGCTCGCCGAGGACCACCCCGACCTGGTGCTCCACCTCGGCGACTACCAGTACGAGTACAAGAAGGACGTCTACACGATCCCGGGCGGCAACATCCGCGACCACGCGGGCCCCGAGACCGTCACGCTCGCCAACTACCGGCAGCGCCACGCCCAGTACAAGGCCGACCCCGACCTCCAGGCCGCGCACGCCGCCGCGCCGTGGCTCGTGGTGTTCGACGACCACGAGGTCGAGAACAACTGGGCGGGCTACGTGCCCGAGGACGGCTCCGACACCCCCGACCGCGCCGACTTCGCGCGCCGCCGGGCCGCCGCGTTCCAGGCGTACTACGAGAACATGCCGCTGCGCCGCACGTCGATCCCGCGCGGGCCGGACATGCAGCTCTTCCGCCGGGTCGCCTGGGGCCGCCTCGCCAACTTCCACATGCTCGACACCCGCCAGTTCCGCGACGACCAGGCGTGCGGCGACGGCTACCGCGACTGCGCGGCCGCGTCCGACACCGCGCGCAGCATCACCGGCGACCGGCAGGAGAAGTGGCTGATCGACGGGTTCCGCCGGTCGCACGCGCGCTGGGACGTCCTCGGCCAGCAGGTGTTCTTCGCGCAGCGCGACAACAACGCCGGGCCCGCCAAGATCACCAGCATGGACGCCTGGGACGGCTACGTCGCGTCCCGCTCCCGCATCACCAAGGGCTGGGTGGACGCGAAGGTCCGCAACGCCGTCGTGCTCACCGGCGACGTCCACGCGCACTGGGCGAGCGACCTCAAGCTCGACTACGACGACCCGACGGGGAAGACCGTCGGCTCCGAGCTGGTCTGCACGTCGATCTCCACGACGGGCGACGGCGCGGACTCCGACCCCGCCAAGCACCCGTACCTCAAGATCAACCCGCACCTGAAGTTCTACAACAACCAGCGCGGCTACGTCCTGACCAAGATCGGCAAGGACGAGATGCGCGCCGACTTCCGCACGCTCCCGACCGTCCGCACGCCCGGCGCGCCCGTCTCCACCAAGGCGACGTTCGTCATCCAGGACCGCGTGCCCGGTGTGCAGCAGACGTACCTGCGCCCGCTGCCGACGACGTTCGCGGCGGCGCGCCGGTCGGACGCGTCGATCATCGACGAGACGGTCCGCAACGAGACCGAGCCGTCCTGACGCGGGGCTGACGGCCATCAGTCGCCGAGGATCGCGTCGAGGTCGTAGGCGACCGGCACCTCCAGTTGCTCGTAGGTGCAGGACTCCGGCGCGCGGTCCGGCCGCCAGCGGCGGAACCGGGCCGTGTGCCGGAACCGGTCGCCCTCCATCGCGTCGTAGGCGACCTCGACGACGATCTCGGGCCGCAGCGCCACCCACTCCAGGTTCTTGCCGCCGGACCAGCGCGACACCGCGCCGGGCATCCGGTCGGCGGTGCTCTCGGACTGCCGCGCCCACTCCGCCCACGGGTGGCCGTCGAGGTCGTCCATCCGGTACGGGGCCAGCTCGTCCACCAGTTCGGCGCGGCGCTTCATCGTGAACGACGCGGCGACGCCGACGTGCTGGAGGCGGCCGTCGTCGTCGTAGAGGCCGAGCAGCAGCGATCCGACGATCGGGCCGGACTTGTGCCAGCGGAACCCGGCGACGACGCAGTCGGCCGTGCGCTCGTGCTTGATCTTGAACATCGTGCGCTTGCCCGGCTGGTACACGCCGTCGCGGCGCTTGGCGACCACGCCGTCGAGGCCCGCGCCCTCGAACGTCTCGAACCACTGGAGCGCCTGCGCGTACGAGTCGGACGCGGGCGTCACGTGGACGGGGGCGCGCGCGTCCGCCAGCGCGGCGACGAGCCGGTCGCGGCGCTCCCCGAACGGGACGTCCAGCAGCGACTCGCTGCCCAGGGCGAGCAGGTCGAACGCGACGAACGACGCGGGCGTCTCGGCCGCCAGCAGCTTCACCCGCGACGCCGCCGGGTGGATGCGCTGCTGGAGCCGGTCGAAGTCGAGCCGGGAGCCGTGCCGCAGGACGATCTCGCCGTCCACCGCGCAGCGCTCCGGCAACTCGCGGCGCGCGGCCTCCACCACCTCGGGGAAGTAGCGGGTCAGCGGCTTGCGGCCCCGGCTCGCCAGCTCCACGTCGTCGCCGTCGCGGAAGACGATGCAGCGGAAGCCGTCCCACTTGGGCTCGTACAGCACGTCGCCGCGCGGCATCGCGGCGACCGCCTTGGCCAGCATCGGTTCCAGCGGTGGGCTGATCGGCAGGTCCATGCCCCCATCCTGCGCCCCGCCACCGACAGAACAGGCCACCGGGGCTCGGCTAACCTTGCAGGTCATGCGCCGTCTCCTCCCCGAACCCGCCGCCGACGCCGACCCGCTCGACGCCTACGCGGACGCGCCGCCGCTGCGGATCGGGATGGTCGCCAGCGTGGACGGGTCCGTCACCGACGCCGAGGGCTGGACGGACGGGCTCGGCGGCGACGCCGACTTCCGCGTCTTCCGGGCGCTGCGGGCGCTCGCCGACGGGATTCTGGTCGGCGCGGGCACCGTCCGCACCGGGCGGCTCGGCCCGGCGAAACTGTCGCCCGCGCTGCGCGCCGCGCGGGGCGGGCCGCCCGCGCCGATCGTCGTCGTCAGCGGCACCCTCGACCTGGACTTCGCGCTGCCGCTGTTCACCGCCGCCGAGACGCCGACGCTCGTCGTGACGTGCGCGGCGGCGCTGCGCGGCCGGACGCCGCCGCCCGTCCCGCTCGTCGTCGCGGGCGGCGACCGGATCGACCTGCCCGCCGCGCTCGCCGCGCTGCGCGCCGACCACGGGCTGGACCGGCTGCTGTGCGAGGGCGGCCCGGCGCTCGCGACGTCCCTGATCCGGCTGGGCCTGGCCGACGAACTGTGCCTCAGCCTCGCCCCGACCCTCCTCGGCGCGGCCCACCGCACGCCGCTCGTCGGGGAACTGCCCGCGGAGATCCCGCTGCGGCCGTCCGCCGTTCTCGAAGACGACGGCGTCCTCTTCCTGCGGTACCGCCTGCGCTGACCCCGCGAGTTCTCCGGAACGCCGGTATGGGCCTGTACCCGCTTGTCACACTGAGGGCCACGCTGTGGACGAGGGGCCGGACGAGGGGGTGGACGTGGACGTCGTCGCGCTGGTCGCGTGGGTGGCGGGGGCCGCGGTGGGCGTCCACCTGCTGGCGCGGCTGTGCCGGGGCGGGGGCGCGCGGCTGCGGGCGACGAAGGTGACGCGGTTCCCGATGCTGCTGCTCGGCGGGCACCCGGCGACGTCCGTCGCGGGGCTCGCGCTGTGGATCGCGTTCCTGGCCACCGGTGACCGGCGCTGCGCGTGGGCGGCGTTCGCGGTGCTGCTCGTCGCGGCCGTCGAGGGGTTCCTGCTGTTCACCCGCTGGCTCGTCGGACGCGGCGGCCGCCACGCGCGCGGCGCGTCCGGCCCCCTCCCCGCCCGCGCCCTGCTCGCCCACGGCCTGTTCGCGGCGCTGACCCTCGTCCTCGTCCTGACCGTCGCCCTGCACGCCTGACGGTCAGTCGAGGGCCCAGACGGTTTCGCCGTCCTCGCGGGCGGTGGTGGGGTGGAGGCCGCAGCGGGCGGCGACGCGGGCGGACGCGGTGTTGGCGGGGTGGATGTTCGCGGTGATCCGCGCGGCGCCGTGCGCGCGGAGCCGGTCGATGACCGCCGCCGCGGCCTCGGTGGCGAAGCCGAAGCCTTGGTAGGGCATGCCGACCGTCCACGCGACGGCCGCGCCCGGGCCGTCCTCGCCCGGGGTCACGGTCGCCTGGACGTGGCCGATCGCGCGGCCGTCGCGCCGCCGCCGCATGATCCAGTTCAGCCAGACCTGCCGGTGGAACGGCGCGGGACCGGCGGCGAGCCGGGCGTAGCGGGCGCGCAGCTCGGCGGGCGGCAGCGGCGCGCCGCCGATGTGGACGTGCAGGCGCTCGTCGTCCAGGACGGCCGCCATCTCGTCGGCGTGGTGCTCGGCCAGCGGCTCCAGGTCCAGGCGCGCGGTCCGCAGCGGGGCGGCGAGGGCGTCGGTCACGCCGTCGAGCTTAGGGGCCCGGGGCGCGGAGGCGGCGGGTCCACGGGCCGGAGGGGTGGCGTTCGGGGTCGAGCCACAGCCACGGCTGGACGGCGCGGAAGTCCGGCGCGGCGGCGGCGTCCCACGGCGGGAGGCCCGCCTCGTCCGCCCAGACGACCTGGAGGAACGGCAGCGGCGGCCGCCGGTAGAAGGAGACCGCGCCGGGGAGCAGCGCCGCGTACCAGCGGACGTCGGCGGCGCGGAACTCGGCGGGCCGCCCGCGGACGGCGGCGGGGCGGCGCTCGCCGTCGTCCGGCCCGGTCCCGGCGGCGGTGCGGCGGCCGAGGGCGTTCAGGATCTCCTCGGTCTCGTAGACGTCCGCCCCGAACATCGCCAGCTCGGGCGCGCGGTGGCTGTGCCACAGGCCGATGGTGTAAGCCCAGCCGGGCAGGCCGCCCTCGGGCTGGACGAGCACGGTGCTCCACCCGTATTCGGTGATGTGGACGATCGTGCGGAGCAGGAAGTGGTCGAGTCGCCGCCGGTCGCCGTAGTCGCGGCAGAGCACGCAGTGACAGGGCGGGCGGGGGGACATGACGGTCAGCTTACGGTTCGGGCGGAAAGCCCGTCCCGCCGGGAGCCGGTACGCCCCGTGATAGGGCGAATTCCGCGTTCGTCCGGGAACGCCGGATAAGGGCGGATGGCCTGATCCGGCCACGCATCCGGCCGGCCGTCCGCCGCGCTGCGAAGATCGTTGACCGTGACCAGCGAGCAGCTTCCGCCCGGGGTGGACCCGGACGTCCCCTCAACGGCCCGGATGTACGACTACTACCTGGGCGGCAAGAACAACTACCGGGTCGACCGGGAGCGCGCGGAGCAGGTCATCGCGGCGTTCCCCGGGGCGCGCGAGGCCGCCCGCGCGAACCGGGCGTTCCTCGGCGCGGCCGTCCGCACGATGGCGCGGAACGGGGTGGACCAGTTCGTGGACCTCGGCGCGGGGCTGCCGACGCAGGGCCACGTCCACGAGGTCGCGCGGCCGCTGCAGTCGGGGACGCGCGTGGTGTACGTCGACATCGACCCGGTCGCGTGCGCGCACGCGCGGGCGCTGCTGCCCGACGACGCGACGGCCGTCGTCCACGCCGACATCCGCCGCCCGGCGGACGTCCTGGACGACCCGCAGGTCGCGCGGCTCATCGACTGGGACCGGCCGGTCGGGCTGCTGCTGATCTCGGTGCTGCACTTCATCGACGACGCCGACGACCCGGCGGGCATCATCGGCGCGTTCACCGGGCGCATGGCGTCGGGGAGCCATCTCGCGCTGACCGTCGCGTCCGGCACGGACGCGCCCGCCGACACCGAGCGGATGGCCGACGCCTACAAGGGGTCGGGGACGGGCGTCGGCGGCCTGCGCGACCAGGCGCGGATCGAGGCGTTCTTCGCCGGGTTCCCGCTGCTCGCGCCCGGCCTGGTGGAGGTGCGGGACTGGCCGGACGCGCCCGCGTCGCCGCGTCCGGCGGCGGGGCCGGTGCGGCTGCTGGCGGGCGTCGGCCGCCGCCCCTAGCCCGCGAACGGGCAGTCGCCGCAGGGGGCGCCGGTCGGCAGCCGGTAGTACAGGCAGCAGCTCCGGCGGACGAAGAACGGGCGGCCGGGCGCGGCGAGCGTGCCCGTCCCGGCGAGCGGGCCGTCGAGCAGCCGCGCGCCGAGCGCGAGCGCGGCGGGGCGCAGCGCGGGCCGGGCCGTGACGAGCATCTGGAGCGCCCCGGCCAGCGCGGACGCCGCGTTGCCGCGCAGCAGCCCCGGCGCGATCTTGACGGCGCGGCGGGTCGCGGCGGCCAGCGGGTCGAGGAACGCGGCGGCGGCTGCGGCGACGTCGCCGTCCGCGCGGGCCGTGGGCGACGGGACGCGCATGGGCGGCGTCGTCGCGGCGGCGGGCGCCCAGAAGACGCGGCCGGGGGACAGGTCCGGCACGACGCCGTCCGTCAGCAGCGCGCCGACGAGCGGCGACCACAGCCGCGCCGCGATCCCCAGGTGCCAGATCGACGCGGCGGGGCGCGACTGGTCCGTGCCGAGGCGGTCGGCGGTGCGGGCGACGCGGTCCGCCACGTCGGCGTCGTCGGCCAGGACGTCGGCCAGGGAACGCCAGCCCGGCCCCGGCTCCGCGACCTCGACGGTGAAGAACGCGCCGAACTCGGCCAGTCCGGTCAGCGTCCGCGCGACGTCCCCGGTCACGCCGCCTCCCCGGCGGCCAGCGGGCGGCCGACCGCGCGCACCCGCCACCGGCCGCCGCCGCGCGACAGCTCGGTGACGGTCAGCGGCGCGACGTCCAGCGCCCAGAACGCCGTCGGCGGCGCGGCCAGGACGCGCAGCACGGCGGCCCGCACCAGCGCGGGCGCGACGACGGCCGCGACGCGCGCCGGCGTGGCGGGCAGCGCGGCCAGCCAGTCCGCCGCGCGGGCGAGGACGCCGGTCAGCGGCTCCCCGCCGTGCGGCGCGGCGGCCGGGTCGGTCAGCCAGGCGAGCAGGTCCGCGGGCGGCACGTCGTCGGTCGCAAGGCCCCGCCACGCGCCGACGTCGAGGTCGGCCAGCCGCGCGTCGGGGGACGCGTCGAGGCCGAGCGCGGCGGCGGTCGCGCGGCAGCGCGCCTCGGGACCGCACGCCGCGACGTCGATCCGGCGCAGCGCGCCCACCGAGCCGGGGAGGTCGGGCGGCTCGTCGGCGGGGAACCGCGCCGCGCGGGTCGCGGCGGTCGCGGCGTGCGCGACCAGGAACAGCCGGAGCGTCATCGCGTCTCCTTCGGGCCGGGCAGCAGGTCCACGCGGAGCGTCCCGTCCGCGCGCCGGGCGACGTCCGCCCCGACACCGTAGACGTCCGCGATGAGGTCGGGCGTGAGGACGTCGCCGGGCGGCCCCGCCGCGACCGTCCGCCCGCCGCGCAGGACGTGGACGCGGTCGCAGAACGCCGCCGCGAGGTTCAGGTCGTGCAGCGCGACGAGCGCGGTCGCGCCGCGCCGCCGGACGAGCCGCAGCACGTCCAGCCGGTGCCGGGGGTCGAGGTGGTTGGTCGGCTCGTCCAGCACCAGCGCGCCGGTGCGCTGCGCGAGCGCCCGCGCGATGAGGACGCGCTGCCGCTCGCCGCCCGACAGCCGGTCGAACGGCGCGTCCGCGAGGCCGGCGACGCCGAGGTCGGCCAGCGCCTCGGCGACGATCGCCCGGTCCGCCGCGCCGTCGCCCGCGAACGCGCGCTTGTGCGGGGTGCGGCCCATCGCGACGACGTCGCGGGCGGTCAGCTCGAACTCGCCGGGGGAGTCCTGCGGGACGGCGGCCAGGCGGCGGGCGAGCGTCCGGCCGGGGAGCCGCCGCACGTCGTCGCCGTCCACCAGGACGCGGCCGCGCGTCGGCCGCAGCACCCGGTAGAACGTCCGCAGCAAGGTGGACTTGCCCGCGCCGTTCGGGCCGACGAGCCCGACGACCTGGCCGGGCGCGGCGTGCAGCGACACGTCGTCGAGCAGCGTCCGGCGGCCCGCGACGACGGTGACGCCCTCGGCGCGCAGCTCGCCGCTCACCGGGCCGCCTTCCGCCGCATCAGCCACAGGAAGAACGGCCCGCCGACGAGCGCCGTCAGGATGCCGACCGGGATCTCCTCCGGCGCGATGAGCGTCCGTGCGGCGAGGTCGGCGGCGATGAGGAACGCCGCGCCGAGCAGCGCGGCGGCGGGCAGCGCGCGGCGGTGGCCCGCGCCGGTCAGCAGCCGCACGACGTGCGGCATCATCAGCCCGACGAAGCCGATCGACCCGCTGACCGCGACGATCGCGCCGACCATCAGCGCGACGACGACGAACATCGCCAGCCGGAACCGGTGGACGTCCAGGCCGAGCGACGACGCGGCCTCCTCGCCCGCCAGCAGCAGGTCCAGCGAGCGCGAGACGCCGAGCAGCACGGCCGTCCCGGCGAGGACGACGGCGGCCGGGACCGGGACGAGCGTCCACGTCGTCCCGGCGAGGCCGCCCAGCATCCAGCGCAGCGCCGAGTCCGCGGCGTGCGGGTCGTCGGAGGTGACGACGAGGTAGCTCGCGACGGCCGACAGCACCTCGGCCGTCGCGACGCCGGACAGCACGAGCCGCACGGTCGTCGTCCGCCCGCCCGTCCTGGCCAGGAAGAACACCAGCAGCAGCGCCAGCAGCGCCCCGGCGAACGCCGCGACGGGCAGCGAGAACACGCCCGCGACCGCGACGTGCGCGACGACGACCAGCACCGCGCCGACCGTCGCGCCCGACGACACCCCGAGCAGCATCGGGTCGGCCAGCGGGTTGCGGACGAGCGCCTGCAGCGCCGTCCCGCACACGGCCAGGCCCGCGCCGACGACGCCGCACAGCACGACGCGCGGCAGCCGCACGTCCAGCACGATCGTCTCCCGGACGGGCTGCCAGTCCGCGCCCGTCAGCGGCGGGACGAGCCGGTGCAGCACGATCCGCCACGCCTCGCCCGCCGGGATCGGCACGGACCCCGCCATCACGCCCGCCGTCGCGGCGGCCAGCACCAGCGCGGCGAGCAGCGCCAGCACGACCGGGTAGGGGGCGCGGCGCCGCCGGACGGCGGGCCGCGCCGGAGCGTCGGCGGTCACGCGAAGCGGTCGGGGTGCAGGGCGCGGGCCAGGGACTCCACGGCGGCGGGGACGCGGACGCCGAGGACGGTGGACGACAGCGGCAGCACCGCGAACCGCCTGTTCCTGATCGCCGGGACGTCCTTCAGCGCCGGGTTGGACAGCAGGAACCGCTTCTTGTCCTCGACGCTCTGGTCGCCGTAGTCGTAGATCACGATCGCGTCGGGTGCGCGCTCGGCGAACTGCTCGAAGGACACGTCGCCGAACGTCTTGTCCAGATCGCCGAAGACGTTCGTCGCGCCCGCGAGGCGGATCATCTCGTTGCCGATGCCCGCGCCGCCCGCCGTGAACGCGGTCTTCTCGCCGCTGTCGTAGACGGCGACCTTCACCGGCGCGACGTTCCCGAGTTTCGCGCGGACGCCGTCGAGCGTTTCGTGCAGGCCGGAGATCTCCCGCTCGGCGCGGTTCGCGACGCCGAACGTCTTCCCGACCTCGCGGATCTCGGTGTCGAGCGTCGCGGTCGTGACGGGTTTCGCGCAGTTCTCCAGGTTCAGCCGGGTGTCGATCCCGGCGGACTTCAGCGCGGCACGGCCACGTCCTTCCTTGTCGGCGAACGCGCTGGCGAAGCCGCCGTAGACGAAGTCGGGCTCGGCCGCGAGCAGCGTCTCGTAGGACGGGTACTCCTCGGCGAGCACCTTGACGCCCTTGTACGCGGCCTCGTACTTCGGCTGCACCGCGTCGTCCAAATACGCGGTGCCCGCCATCGACGACTGGAGCCCGAGCGCCAGCATGATCTCGGTCGCGTGCTGGTTGAGCGTGACGGCGTGTTTCGGCGGTCGCTGATAGACGGTCTTCACGCCGCAGTTGTCGATCGTCACCGGGAAACCCCGCGCGGGCGCGGCGTCGGCCTTCTTCTCGGTGCCCGAGCCGCACGCGGACGCGAGCAGCAGCGCGGCCGCCAGCGGCGCGGCCGCGCGCAGGAAACGGGGGAATCTGGGGTTCATCGGAGCGTTCCTCTCGGCGCGAGAGGACCCGGGGGAAGATCGCGGCGGAACGCCGGAAACGCGCATGGCAGCCGTCCTCTCTGGGGAGATCCGCCCCAGGTCCGTCGAGGTGGCGACCGCGTGAGTCTCCTGGCTCTCGGTTCACCGCTCGGCCCGGCCTTCCCGCCCCGGGGGGACGGTGGCGTCGTTCGGGCTCCGCTCGCCGATCACAGTGGCGGGACCGCGCCGGATTTCCACCGGCTTCCTCGTCCGCCGTCGCCGTGTCCGCACATCATGGCACGCCCGGAAAGGCCGGGTATGACCGGGCCGGGCGTGACCTTACTACGTCAAGGCCCGCGCCCGGACGCGGTTCATCACAGAGAAAGAGCACAGGCGGGGGCGGTGGGCCGTCGGACCCCGCCGCCCCCGCCCGCGGGTCAGACGCCCGCGCGGTCGCGTTCCGCGACGAGCTGGAGCGCCACGTCGATGATCATGTCCTCTTGGCCGCCGACGTACCCGGCCTCGCCGACGCGCTGCAGGATCTCGTGCGCCGGGACGCCGTACCGTTCCGCCGCCCGCTCGGCGTGCAGCAGGAAGCTGGAGTACACGCCCGCGTACCCCTGCGTGATCGCGCCCCGGTCCGCGAACGGCAGCCGGTGCAGGAACGGCTTGACGACGTCGTCGGCGGCGGCGAGCGCGCCCTGCACGTCCACGCCGGTCGGGATGCCGAGCCGCTCGAACGTCGCGACCAGCACCTCGGTGGGGGAGTTGCCCGCGCCCGCGCCGAGCGCGCACAGCGCCCCGTCCACCTGGAGCGCGCCGTTCTGCGCGGCGAGCACGGAGTTGGCGACGCCGAGGGAGAGGTTCTGGTGGCCGTGGAACCCGACCTGCGCCTCGCCGCCGATCTCGTCGACGAGCGCGGTGATGCGGGCCTGGGCGTCCCCGAGGACGAGCGCGCCCGCCGAGTCCACGACGTAGACGCACTGCGCGCCGCCGTCCACCATGATCCGCGCCTGGCGGGCCAGCTCCTCGGGGCCGACGCGGTGCGACAGCATGAGGAACCCGACCGTCTCCATGCCGAGGTCGCGGGCGGCGGCGAAGTGCTGGAGGGAGACGTCCGCCTCGGTGCAGTGCGTCGCGATGCGGGCGACGGACGCGCCCGCGCCGTGCGCGGCCTTCAGGTCCTCGACGGTGCCGAGGCCCGGCAGCAGCAGGACGGCGATCTTGGCGCGCTCGGCCTCGTCCACAGCGGCGGCGACGAGTTTGACGTCGTCCTCCAGCGAGAACCCGTAGTTGAACGACGAGCCGCCGAGGCCGTCGCCGTGGCTGACCTCGATGACCTCGACGCCCGCCCGGTCCAGGGCGTGGACGACGCCGCGCACCTGGCCCTCGGTGAACCGGTGGGCCATCGCGTGGCTGCCGTCGCGCAGCGTGGAGTCGGTGATCCTGATCTTGCCGGCGGGGATGTTCACGCGGTCACCTTCCGGAGCGCGAGGCGCTCGCCCACGCGGGCGGCGGCGGCGGTCATGATGTCGAGGTTGCCCGCCCAGGGCGGGAGGAAGTCGCCGTTGCCGCGCACTTCGAGGAAGACCGCGACGCGGGCCATGCCGTTCCAGATGTCGCGCGGGCCGTCGAACTGCGGCTCGGCGCGCAGGGTGTAGCCGGGGACGTAGGCCGCCACCTCGGCGGCCATCCGGTGGACGGACGCGGTGATCGCGTCGGTGTCGGAGTCCGGCGGGATCGCGCAGAACACCGTGTCCCGCATGATCATCGGCGGCTTCACCGGGTTGAGGATGATGATCGCCTTGCCGCGCGCCGCGCCGCCGACCCGCTCGATGGCGCGCGCGGTGGTCTGGGTGAACTCGTCGATGTTGGCGCGGGTGCCGGGACCGGCGGACCGGGACGCGATGGACGCGACGATCTCCGCGTACGCGACCGGCACGACCGACGACACGGCGTGGACGATCGGGATCGTCGCCTGCCCGCCGCAGGTGATCATGTTGAGGTTCGCGGCGTCCGACAGCGTGTCGAGGTTCACCGGCGGGCACACGAACGGCCCGACCGCGGCCGGGGTGAGGTCGATCGCGGTGATCCCGGCCTCGGCGTAGCGGGGCGCGTTGGCGAGGTGGGCCTTGGCGGACGTCGCCTCGAACACCAGGTCGGGCCGGTCGTCCTGCGCGAGCAGCCAGTCCACGCCCCCGGCGGACGCCGGGACGCCGAGGTCGCGGGCGCGCGCGAGCCCGTCCGACGCGGGGTCCACGCCGACCATCGAGTGGACCTCGACGTGCTCGCTGCGCAGCAGCTTGACCAGCAGGTCGGTGCCGATGTTGCCGGGGCCGACGATCGCGGCCGTGAGCTTGGTCATGAGTGATCTCCGGGGTGGGCGGTGACGGTTTCCGCTGGTAGGAGCGTGCCTCCCGGTGTCCGGCGGGGACAACGGAACCGTCCCGCCACGTGGGACGCGTCCGTAAAATGGGGTCATGTCGGCGTCCGAGGGGTCCTATCTGCAGCGCGTCCTGGCCGTGCTGGACGCGTTCCGCCCCGACGACGACGGCCTCGGGGCCGCCGAACTCGCCCGGCGCAGCGGCCTGCCGCGCTCCACCGCGCACCGCATCGCCCTCGACCTCGCCGAGGAGGGGCTGCTGGAGCGGCGGGACGGGCGGCTGCGGCTCGGCCTGAAGCTGTTCGAGATCGGGCAGCGGGTGCCGCGCCAGCGGGTGCTGCGCGACGCGGCGCTGCCCGTCATGTCGGACCTGCGGGAGGCGACGCGGCAGACCGTCCACCTGGCCGTGCTGGAGGGCGCGGAGGTCGTGTACGTGGAGATCCTGGGCTCGGCGGGCGGGCCGCCGCTGCCGTCGCGGGTCGGCGGGCGGCTGCCCGCGCACGTCACCGGGGTCGGGAAGGCGATCCTGGCGTTCGCGCCGCCCGAGCAGGTGCGGGCCGTGCTGGACGCGGGGCTGGTGCGCGCGGCGGACCGCAGCGTCGTCGCGCCCGGCCTGCTCGCGCGGGAGCTGGCGGCGATCCGGGAGGCGGGCGTCGCCTACGACCGGGAGGAATCGGGCAACGGCATCGTGTGCGCGGCGAGTCCGGTGCGGGGCGCGGGCGGCGAGGTGCTGGGCGCGCTGTCGGTGTCGGGGTGGTCGGGGCGGCTGCGGCCGACGGTGGTGGCCCCGGCCGTCCACACGGCGGCCCTCGCGTTGTCGCGGACGCTCAGCGAGCGCTAGCGGAGGTGCCGCGCGAGCAACTGCGCCAGGTGCTCGCCCTCGCGGGACGCCAGGTCGCTGATCTGCGTCCGGCAACTGAACCCGTCCGCGAGGACGGCGTCGTCGGGCGCGGCGGCCAGCGCGGGCAGCAGCCGGTGCCCGGCGACGGCCGCCGACACCTCCGCGTGCCCGGCCTCGACGCCGAAGTTGCCCGCCAGCCCGCAGCAGCCGCCGACGCGCTCGACGTCGGCCCCGGCGGCGCGCAGCAGCGCGGCGTCGGCGTCCCAGCCGAGGACGGCGTGGTGGTGGCAGTGCGGCTGCGCGACGGCGCGGACGCCGGTCAGGTCCGGCGGCGTCCAGCCCTCGGTCGCGGTGAGCAACTCGGCGAGGGTGCGGACGGCGGCGGCGACCTCGTGCGCCGCGTCGGCCTCGCGGCCGGTGAGCAGTTCGGCCGCGTCCGAGCGCAGCACGGCGGTGCAGGACGGTTCCAGCCCGACGACCAGCGCGCCGCGCCGCACGTGCGGGAGCAGTTCGGCGACCGTCCGGCGGACCTGCGCGCGCGCCCCGTCGAGCTGCCCGGTGGAGATCCAGGTGATGCCGCAGCACACGGCGCGGCCGGTGAGGGTGACGCGGTATCCGGCGTCCTCCAGGACGGCGACGGCGGCGCGGCCCACGTCGGGCGAGAACGCGTCGGTGAAGGTGTCGGCGAACAGCACGACCTCGCCGCGCTCCCCGGCGGGCGGCGGTCGGCGCGCGGCGAACCAGCGGCGGAACGTCGTCGGCGCGAAGGCGGGCAGCCCGCGCCGGGCGTCGATCCCGGCGGCGCGGGCCAGGACGGGCCGCAGCGCGCGGGCGCGCAGCGCGGCGTTGGCGGCGCGGGCGAGCAGCGGGGACCGGCCGACGAGCCGCGTCCAGCGGGGCACCAGCCCGAGCGCGTAGTGGGCGCGCGGCCGGGGCCGCCCCTTGTACTTCTGGTGCAGCGCCTCGGCCTTGTAGCTCGCCATGTCCACGCCGGTCGGGCAGTCGGCGGCGCAGCCCTTGCAGGACAGGCACAGGTCGAGCGCGTCGTGGACGGCAGGGGAGCGCCAGTCCAGGCGGCCCGCGACGACGTCCTGGAGCACGCGCGCGCGGCCCCGCGTGGAGTCCTTCTCCTCGCGGGTCGCCAGGTAGGACGGGCACATGACGCCGCCCGTCCCGGTGTTGTCCGCGCGGCACTTGCCGACGCCGGTGCAGCGGTGGACGGCCCGCGACAGGTCGCCCCGGTCGTCGCGGTAGGCCAGCGCGAGGCCGCGCGTGAGGGTTCCGGCGGCGGGGGCGCGCAGGTCGGCGTCCAGTGGCGCGGGCGCGACGATGACGCCGGGATTGAGCAGGTCACCGGGGTCGAACACGTGCTTGACGGCGGCGTGCAGGGCCAGCGCCTCGGGCGAGTACATGTGCGGCAGCAGCTCGCCGCGCGCCCGGCCGTCGCCGTGCTCGCCGGACATGGTGCCGCCGTGCCGGGCGGCGAGCGCTGCCGCGTCCTGGAGGAAATTCCGGAACACGCCGGTGCCGCCGGGCGCGGCGAGGGGGAAGTCGATGCGGACGTGGACGCAGCCGTCCCCGAAGTGCCCGTACGGGACGCCGGTCAGGCCGTGCGCGGCCAGCAGTTCCTCGAACTCGCGCAGGTACGGGCCGAGCCGGTCGGGCGGGACGGCCGCGTCCTCCCAGCCCGCGTGCGCGGGCTCGCCGCCGTCGGTGCGGGCGACCAGGCCCGCGCCGTCCTCGCGGATGCGCCACAGCGCGTCCGCCAGCGCCGGATCGGGGACGACGAGGGAGTCCACGCACGCCGAGTCCGCGATGGCGCGGGCGGCGCGGGACCGCAGCTCGGCGGGGTCGTCCCCGGCGAGTTCGAGCAGCAGCCAGCCCGAGCCGCGCGGCAGCGGCGGCACCGCGCCCGGCCCGCGCCGGGCGGCGACGACGCCGGTGATCCGCGCGTCCAGGCCCTCGCAGGCGACGGGCCGGTGGGGGAGCAGCGCGGGGACGGCGTCGGCGGCCTCGGCCATCGACCCGTAGCCGAGGACGGTCAGCAGCCGGTGCGCGGGCTCGCGGACGAGCCGGAGCCGCGCCGCGAGCGTCACGGCCAGGGTGCCCTCGCTGCCGACGAGCGTCCGCGCGACGTCGAAGCCGTTCTCCGGCAGCAGGTGCTCCAGCGAGTAGCCCGACACCTGCCGCCCGAACCGTCCGAACTCGGTGCGGATCACGGCCAGGTGCGCGGCGGTGAGGTCGCGGAGCCGGTCCAGAACCGGGCTCGGCGCGGCACCGGGCACGTCGCCGAGCCGCAGCCGCTCCCCGCCGCCGGTGACGGCGTCGAGGCCGAGGACGTTGTCGCTGGTCCGCCCGTAGCCGAGCGCCCGCGACCCGCACGCGTTGTTGCCGATCATCCCGCCGAGCGTGGCGCGGGTGCGGGTGGACGGATCGGGGCCGAACCGCAGCCCGTGCGGCGCGAGCGCGGTGTGCAGGGCGGCCTGCACCAGGCCGGGTTCGACGAGCGCGGTCCCGGCGTCGGGGTCGATCTCCAGCACGCGGTTCAGGTGGCGCGACACGTCCGCGACGACGCCGGGCCCGACCGCGTTGCCCGCCAGCGACGTGCCCGCGCCGCGCAGCGTCAGCGGCACCCCGTACTCGCGGCAGACCGCGAGCGCGGCGGGCAGTTCGGCGGCGTCGCGGGGCGTGACGACGATGCGCGGCTCGACGCGGTAGAGGGAGGCGTCCGAGGCGTACATGGACCGTGCCAACGCGGTCTCGTCCACGCCCGCCAGCCCGGCGCGGCGCAGCGCGCCCGCCAGCTCGGAGCCGGTCACGGCGCCCTCCCCGGCGGGGTGGTGGGGGACGGCGGCACCGGCGGTGTACTCGTCGATGGCGGCGATCATACGGCGCGCCCGGCCGCGCGCCGGCCGGGGGGTCGGGCCGCGCCGCCCGGCGGACGGCGCGGCCCGGTTCACGTCAGTTGAAGCAGTCCTGGACCTTGAGGTCCAGCGCCATCATCGTGACGCGGTCGCGCCGCACCTCGAACTGGTAGTACGCCCGGTTGTTCCGGGGCGCGGTGATCGTCCAGAACTTGTGGACGTCCTGCCGGATGCCCGGGTAGGCGCGCCGCAGCTCGTGGAGCGTGGAGCCGACGTGGACGCCCTGCGGGGTGCGGGTGCCGCGCGGCGGCTGGATCATCGCGACGCCGTACTTCTTGGAGATGTAGACCGCCAGGTCGTCGTGGCCGGTGGGGTGCCCCTTGATGTCGAAGCCGTCGCACCAGCGGCCCCGGGACTTGCGAACCAGCAGCCCGGTGCGCAGCGCGTCGCGCTCGGAGGCGCCGATCTTCAGGGGGCCGTAGCCGTGCGAGGTGAGCCGGTCGGGCTTGGCGGCGGTGAGCGTCGCGCCGGTCCCGGCGGACGCCGGGACGGCGGCGAGGGGGAGGGCGAGGGCGCCGGTCAGCGCGCAGGCCAGCGCCTTCTTGGTGATGTGCATGGGTTGTTCTCGTTCCCGTGTGTCGTGAGCTGCCGGCGTCCGCGCCGACGGCTCACCATTCCTTCCCATCCGTGTCCGCACGAACGCGGACCGTGACGCCACCGCGCCACGCCGCGAGGTGAAGGAGGTGTGGCGGGACGGTCAGGGCTCGACGGACTGGTGGTGGCGGAAGACGTTCAGCGGGTCCCAGCGGCGCTTGACGCGGCGCAGCCGCTCGTAGGCGTCCTTGTAGTACAGCGTCGCCCAGGACTGCGCGGAGGCGTTCCACTCCGGGTCGGACAGGTCGGCGTCGGGATAGGAGACGTAGCAGCCGTCCGTCCGGTCGCCGACGACCGGGACGCCGCCGGTCGCCGCGAACGTCGCCCGGTAGGTCTCGCGCAGCCACGCGATGTGCGCGGGCTCGTCGGGGTCGTGGCGCGTCCAGTACACCTGGTACTGCATCTTCATGATCGAGTCGCGCTGCCGGACGGCGGTGTCGAACGGGGGCCGGTTGATCGCCGAGCCGTAGGAGTCGATCTGGATCAGCGCCTCCTTGTTCTCGTACGAGGTGAACTCCTCGTTGCCGAGGTAGGCCCACATCGCGTCGATCTGGTCGCGGTCGAACGGGCGGCGCAGGTACGCGGACTTGTACTTGCCGCACCGGTTCTCGCCGCTGGCGTTGAGCGCCTGCGTCGCCGTCAGCCACGGCATCACGCGCGGCAGCGCGGCCGACGCGGCGGGCGCGAGGGCGGCGTGCTCGCCCATCGGCGCGAACATCGGGCCGGACTCGGGGCGGATGCGGCCGTCCACGGCCGCCAGGAACTCGGCCATCGCCTCCTCGCCCGCGCCGTCGTCGTCCAGCTCGACCTGCGCGAGCAGCCCGATCTGGCCGTTGCTGACGTGGGTGAGCTTGAGCATCGCGAACAGGCCGCCCGCCGCCGTCGCCGGGTCCTGGCGGTCGCGGAAGTACTCGCCGAACGCGGTGACCAGGTCGGCGAAGTCCTCGCGGGCGAAGTCGTCCCACTCCCAGGCCAGGCCCGTCAGCAGGACGCGTTCGGGCGGTTCGGGCAGGTCCCGGAACCAGAACCGGGTGATCACCCCGAAGTTCCCGCCGCCGCCCCCGGTGTGCGCCCAGAACAGGTCGCCGAGGTCGCCGTCGTCGTCGCGGGTGGCGACGACCAGCTCGGCCTCGCCGTCCTCGCGCACGACCGCGACCTCGACGGCGTACAGGTAGTCGACGGTGAGGCCGTCGCGGCGCGACAGCAGCCCGAACCCGCCGCCGGTGATGTGCCCGCCGAGGCCCACCGAGTAGCAGGACCCGCCGGGCAGCGCGACGCCGTACAGCGGGTACAGGTGGCTGTAGACGTGCCAGTTCGTCGCGCCCGCCTCGACGCGGTGCGCGGCCAGTTCCGCGTCGTAGGAGATTGCGCACATCGGCGAGACGTCCAGGATGACCCGGACGTCGTCCCCGCACACGAAGTCCTCGTAGCAGTGCCCGCCCGACCGGACGGTGATCCGGGTCCGGCGCGGGTCGGCGGGCTCCTCCCGCACCGCCCGGCCGAGCGCCGCGCGCGCCTCCTCCGGCGACCGGACGAGCCGCACGTACTCGGGCTCGGCGATCCAGCGCTGGTTGAAGCCGCGGCTCAGCGCGGGGTAGCGCTTGTCGCCCGGCCGCACGACCGCGGCGGCGGGGTTAAGGGGGTCGCTTGCGTTCACGGCTGCACCTTCGCTGCGGGGGACGGGGCCGCGGGGTTCATGCCCGGCCATGACGATGCGTAATCGGTCGTCCGGCGGCCGGGCAC
The DNA here is from genome assembly GCF_000381885.1 of Actinomadura atramentaria DSM 43919. Taxonomy (GTDB): domain Bacteria; phylum Actinomycetota; class Actinomycetes; order Streptosporangiales; family Streptosporangiaceae; genus Spirillospora; species Spirillospora atramentaria. Next base: position 416,367 of record NZ_KB907211.1, read on the forward strand.
ACGCGGTAGCCGTCCGCAAGGGACCTTGGTCCTTCGAACGCATGTCCGACATGGCGCTACTCTTCCGGGTGGAACAGCACTGTTGAGGCCGTTGACGCATGTGGGGAGCCTGGTTGATGAGCGGTGGAGCGGGCGGCGAGGGCCGCATCGCGGCGTTGCTGGGGTCCCGCGAGGAGGCGGTCCTGGACCGCTGGACCGCGCTGGTCGCCGAGAACGTGCGGGGCCGCCTGACGGAGCGCGAGCTGCGCGCCGAGCTGACCGAGCTGTACGGGCTGCTGGCGCGCGTCCACGACGACGCCGACGGGACGGTCCGCGGCGAACTGCGCGCCGCGCTGGCCGAGATGTCGCGCAGCCGCGCGCGGCAGGGCTTCAGCCCGAGCGAGACGGCGGTCGGCGTGTTCGCCGTCAAGCAGGCCGTGCTCGAGGCCGTCGAGGAGTCCGGCGACACCGAGGCGTACCGCGAGTTCGCGCGGTTCTCGGCGTTCGTGGACGACCTCGGGCTGGTGACGTTCGAGACCTACGCCGCCGAGCGCGAGCAGGTCATCGCCGACCAGGCCGAGCAGCTCCTGGAGCTGTCCACGCCGGTCGTGAAGCTGTGGGACGGCATCCTCGGCGTGCCGCTGGTCGGGACGCTGGACTCGGCGCGCACGCAGATCGTCATGGAGTCGCTGCTGCAGATGCTCGTCGAGACGGGCTCGGAGCACGCCGTGATCGACATCACCGGCGTGCCCGCCGTGGACACCGAGGTCGCCCAGCACCTGCTCAAGACGGTGATGGCGGCCCGGCTGATGGGCACCGACTGCGTGATCTCCGGCATCCGCCCGCAGATCGCGCAGACGATCGTCGGGCTCGGCATCGAGTTCGGCGACATCGTCACCAAGGCGACGCTGGCCGACGCGCTGGCGTACGCGCTGGACCGCAGCGGCGTGTCCGTCGTGAAGGCGGTCTGATGGACCGGGTGCCCATCCTGAAGATCGGGTCGGTGCTGCTGGTGTCGATCCAGGTCGACCTCCAGGACCAGACGGTCCTGGCGCTCCAGGAGGACCTGGCCGACCGGATCGTGCGGACCGGCGCGCGCGGCGTCGTCATCGACATCACCGCCGTGGACATCGTGGACTCCTTCATCGGCCGCATGTTCGCGACGATCGCGTCCATGTCGAAGCTGATGGACGCCGAGACCGTCGTGGTCGGGATGCGGCCCGCCGTGGCGATCACGCTGGTCGAGCTGGGCCTGTCGCTGGGCGGCGTGCGCACCGCGCTGGACCTGGAGAAGGGGATGCGCCTGCTCGGGGCGCCGGTCCCCGGCGTCTCGTGAGCCGAGAGCCCGCGGGCGGGGAACTGCCCATCGCCTCCCACGACGACGTCGTCCGGGTGCGGCAGCTCGCCCGCTCGCTGGCCGCCGCGGCGGGGATGTCGCTGGTCGACCAGACCAAGATCGTCACCGCGGCGAGCGAGCTGGCCCGCAACACGCTCGTCTACGGCGGCGGCGGGACGGCGCGCGTCGAGCGCGTCGAGCGGCCGAGCCCCCGGGCGGGCGCCCGCGCGGGCGTCCGCATCGTGTTCAGCGACGACGGGCCCGGCATCCCCGACGTCGACCAGGCCCTCGCCGAGGGCTGGACCAGCGGCGGCGGGCTCGGCCTCGGCCTGCCCGGCGCGCGCCGCCTGGTGGACGAGTTCGACCTGGACACCGAGCCCGGCCGGGGCACGACCGTCACGGTGACCAAATGGTGCCGATGACCAGCCCGCCGCCGGACGAGGCCGACTGGCTGCGCGTCGAGGAGCCGAGCGCGCCCGCGGGCGTCCGGCGGCGCGTCACCGCGCTCGCCGAACGCCTCGGCTTCGACGCCGAACGCCTCGGGCAGGTGCAGCTCGCCGCGACCGAGGCGGCCACCAACCTCGTCAAGCACGCCGAGCGCGGCGAGATGCTGGTCCGGATCGTCCGCGACGGCGACCGCGCCGAGGTCGAGATCGTCTGCCTCGACCGCGGCCCCGGCATCGCCGACGTGCCGCTGTCGCTGCTGGACGGGTTCTCCACCGCCGGATCGCTCGGCGTCGGCCTCGGCGCCATCGGCCGCCTCGCCGACCGCAGCGGCCTGTACTCGCACCCGGGCGGCGGGACCGTGCTGTTCGCGCGGTTCCGGCAGCCGGGCTCGCCCGCGGGCGACCCGCCGTTCGCCGGGCTGACCCGGCCGATCGACGGCGAGCGCGAGTGCGGGGACGCCTACGCCGTCCGCGTCTTCGGCCGCGCCGTCCACGCGCTGCTGTGCGACGGGCTCGGGCACGGGCCGCTGGCGGCGCGCGCGTCGGCGGAGGCGGTGCGGGCGGTCCGCGAGCTGACCGCGCCGATCCGGCCCCGCGACCTGCTGGACCTCGTCCACCGGCGGCTGACCGCCACGCGCGGCGGCGCGGTCGCCGTCGCGACCGTCGACCTCGACGACCGGACCGTCCGGTTCGCCGGGATCGGCAACGTCGCCGGGTGGATCGTCGCGCCCGGCGGCCGCCAGGGCCTGGTGTCCACGCCGGGCATCGCGGGGGAGCGGTCCCGGACCGTCCGCGAGTACGAGTACGAGCTGCCCGCCGGGGCGTCGGTCGTGCTGCACTCCGACGGGCTCACCGACCGCTGGGACCTGTCGGACCGGCCCGGCGTGCTCGGCCGCGACCCGCTGCTGCTCGCCGGGGTCCTCATCCGCGACGCCGGGACGCGGCACGACGACCGGGCCGTCCTGGTCGTCGGCCCCGGGGACCGGCCGTGACCGGCGAGCTGCTGCGCGTGGACGTCCGCGACGAGGACGGCGTCTTCGCCGTCCGCCAGGCGGGCCGCGAGGTCGCCGCCGCCGTGGGCCTCGACCCGCAGGACCAGGTCCGGACCGCGACCGCGCTCAGCGAGCTGGGCCGCGAGCTGTATACGGCCGGGGGCCGCGTGACGGTGGTGTTCCGCGTCGCGGTGGCGGCGCTGACCGTCGAACTGGCCTTCCCGCCCGGCTCGGACGACCCGTGGGAGACCCCCGGCCTGCGCGCCGCGTCCCGCCTCATGGACGCCGTCACGCAGGAGACGAGCGGGGACGAGCGCGTCGTGCGCATCGCGAAGAACCTGCCGCCGCACGTCCGCCCGCCGGACGCCGACGCGCTGCGCCGCGGACTCGCGCACCTCGTCCCGACGCCCGCGCTGGAGGAGCTGCGCACCCAGAACGCCGAACTGGTCGACGCGCTGGACGAGGTCCGGCGGCAGCGCGAGGAGCTGCGCGCGCTCAACGCCGAACTCGAGGAGACCAACCGGGGCGTCATGGCGCTCTACAACGAGATCTCGGCGGAGCTGGAGGAGACCAACCGGGGCGTCGTCGCGCTGTACGCCGAGCTGGAGGAGAAGTCCGACCAGCTCGTCGAGGCGGGCGAGACGCGCAAGCGGTTCTGGGCGACGGTCAGCCACGAGCTGCGCACGCCCGTCAACGGGATCATCGGGCTCGCGCGGCTGCTGCTCGACCCGGCCGCCGACCCGCTCACCGCCGACCAGCGGCACCAGGTGTCGCTCGTCGCGGACGCGGGCGGGACGCTGCTGTCCCTGGTCAACGAACTGCTGGACATGGCCCGCGCCGAACGCGGCGCGCTGGTGCCCGACCTCGCGCCCGTCGCCGTCCCCGCGCTGCTGGCCGGGCTCGCCGCGCAACTGGAGCCGACCGCCCGCGAGAGCGGCGTCGCGCTCGTCGTGGACGCCTCCGGCGCACCGCCCGAACTCGTCGCGGACGAGGTCATGCTGACCCGCGTCCTGCGCAACGTCCTGGCCAACGGGCTGAAGTTCACCGCCGCGGGCGAGGTGCGGCTGACCGTCCGCGCGGCGGACGGCGAGGTCGTGTTCGCCGTCGCCGACACCGGCCCCGGCATCCCCGAGGACGAGCGGGAACGGGTCTTCGAGGAGTTCTACCGGGTGCCCGGCACGGGCGTCGGCGGGTCCGGGCTCGGCCTGCCGTACGCGCGGCGGCTCGCCCGCGCGCTCGGCGGCGACCTGCTGCTCGACAGCGTCGTCGGGACGGGCACGACGGTGACGCTGCGGCTGCCCGCGCCCCGCGACCTGGCCGCGCTCGGCCTCGGGCACGTCCTGGTCGTGGACGACGACCCGGCCGCCCGCCGCGTCATGCGCGGCCTGGTCGAGCCCGCCGCCGCGCGGATCGGCGAGGCCGCCGACGGCGCCGCCGCGCTGGCGCTCGCCGCCGCCGACCCGCCCGACCTGGTGCTGCTCGACCTGCGGATGCCGGGCCTGGACGGGCTCGCGGTGCTGGCGGAGCTGCCGCCGGACGTGCCCGTCGTGCTCGTCACCTCGGCGGACCTGCGGGACGCGGCGGACCCCCGGCTGGACCGGGCCGCCGTGCTGGAGAAGGACCGGCTCGGCCCGGCGACGCTCGCGGACGCCGTCCGCCGCGCGCTGGACCGCCGGGAGAGGGGGACGCCGTGAGCGCCGAGGAGCCCATCACCGCGCTGGTCGTCGACGACAACGACACCAAGCGGTACATCATCGGGAGCTGGCTGCGCCGCGCCGGGCACACCGTCGTGGAGGCGGCGTCGGCGGCGCAGACGTGGCGGCGGCTGGGCGAGGGCGGGGTGGACCTGGTGGTCCTGGACGTCCGGCTGCCCGACCTCAGCGGCGTCGAGGTCTGCGAGCGGATCAAGGCCGACCCGGCGACGGCCGCGCTGCCCGTCGTCCACATCTCCGCGACGGCGGTGGACGTCGCGGACCGCACGCAGGGCCTGCGGCGCGGCGCGGACGCCTACCTGGTCGACCCGATCGACCCGGGCGAGTTCCTGGCGACCGTGGACGCCGTGCTGCGCTACTACCGGGCGCGGCGGCGCGCGGAGCGGATGGCCGACCGGATGGCGGCGCTCACCCGCATGTCGCTGGCGGTGAACGCGGCGGTCACCTTCGACCGGCTCGCGGACGTCGCGGCGGCGGGCGCGGTGGAGATCTTCGGGGTGCCGGTGTCGGTGTTCCTGCTGCCGCCGGACGGGCGGCCGCGCCGCGCCGTGGGGCGGCCGGACGGCACCGAGCGCCGCGCGTCCACGCCGGAGCAGTTCGCGGCGCTGGCCGACCTGACCGTCCTCGGCGACGACACCGGCACCGAGGTGCTGACGCTGCCCGCCGCGCGGTGGCGGGCGCTGGTCCCCGACACGGTCGTGGACGGGGACGTCGCGCTGGTGCTGTCGCGGGTCAACCGGGGCCGCCCGCCGATCTGCGTGGCCGTCCACGTGGCGGGCGCGCCCGGCGGCGAGGACCGCGACCTGCTGCGCCAGCTCGGGCAGACGCTCGCGCTCGCGATGGAGGCGATGCGGTCCTACACCGAGCAGCACCTGATCTCGCTGACGCTGCAGCGCAGCCTGCTGCCCGCCGCCGTCCCGGCCGTGCCCGGCTGGACGTTCGCGGCCCGCTACGAGCCCGCCAGCGACCAGGCCGAGGTCGGCGGGGACTTCTACGAGGTGCTGGACCGCGGCGACCACGTCCTGGTGGCCATCGGGGACGTGCAGGGCCACTCGCTGCACGCGGCGACGGTGATGGCCGAGATCCGGCACGCGCTGCGCGCCTTCGCCGGCGAGGGCCACGACGCCGAGACGATCCTGCGGCTGCTCAACGGCGTCCTGCTGCGCTACCACGACGACCAGACCGCGACCGTCTGCCTGATGACGCTGGAGCCGGAGACCGGCGCGCTGCGCGTCGCCAACGCCGGGCACCTGCCGCCGCTGTTCCTGGACGCCGAGGGTGCCCGGTACGGCGCGGGCGGCGGGGTGCTGCTCGGCTTCCCCGTCGAGAAGGCCGGGATCGAGATGACCGTCGTGCCGCCCGGCGGGACCGTCGTGCTGATCACGGACGGGCTGATCGAGGACCGCGGCGTCCCGCTCGCGGACAACCTGGAGCGGCTGCGGGTCGTCGCGGCGCGGGTGGACGACGACCTGGAACGTTTCTGCGACCGCGTCATCGCCGAGTTCGGGCACCGGGAGGACGACGTCGCGCTCGTCGTGCTGCGCCGCGACGCGCGCTGAATCTCGTTCAGAGAATGCGGGGGAAAGCGCGCGGAAACGCTCGCGTCCGCCAGGCATTACCCGGCCGTCCCCTCGCAGGCGCGGCCCGGTAAATTGGGGTTATGGACGCCCTTTCCCCCTTTCGTCCCGGTGGGTGCGCCACGTGATCGCGGCCCGGGTGAACGCCCTCTGCCTCGACGGCCCGTTCCGGGGGGCGCTGGTCCGCGTGGAGCAGGACGTCGGGGCCGTGGAGGTCGAGGACCCGGCCGGGCGGGACCGCCCCGCGCGGTACCGCATCACCCGGGAGCGGGTCCACCACCCGTCCTGCCGCGACCCGTTCGTCGTGCTGCGCTGGGCGGGGAGCTGACCGCCGTCAGAACGCGTTGACGCCGGTCAGCGCGCGGCCGATCAGCAGTTTGTGGATCTGGCTCGTGCCCTCGTACAGCGTCATCACCCGCGCGTCCCGCAGGTACTTGCCGACCGGGTACTCGTCGATGTAGCCGTAGCCGCCGAACACCTGGAGCGCGTCGTTGGCGGCCCGCACCGCCGCCTCGCTGGCGAACAGCTTCGCCTTGGACGACTCGGTCGCGAACGGCAGGCCCCGGTCGATGAGGTCCGCGACGCGCCACGTCAGCAGCCGCGCGGCGTCCACGTCCAGGCTGATCCCGGCCAGCAGTTCCTGGACGAGCTGGCGCGAGGCGATCGGCTTCCCGAACTGCTCGCGCTCCTTCGCGTACCCGACGGCCGCGTCCAGGCAGCCCTGCGCGATGCCGACGCAGCCCGCCGCGACCGACATGCGGCCCTTGGCGAGCGCGGCCATCGCGACGGAGAAGCCCTTGCCCTCCGGCGCGAGGCGCGCCGAGTCCGGGACGCGGACGCCGTCCAGCACGAGTTCCGCCGTCGCCTGCCCGCGCAGGCCGAGCTTGCCGTGGATGACGCGGGCCTCGAAACCGGGCTCGTCGGTGGGGACCAGGAACGCCGAAATGCCCCGGTGGCCTTCGCCGCCGCTGCGGGCGAACACCAGTGCGACGTCGGCCCACGTCCCGTTCGTGATGAACATCTTGTTGCCGGTGATGATCCAGTCATCCCCGTCGCGGACGGCGCGGGTGGTGAGGTTCGCGGCGTCCGAACCGGTGCCGGGCTCGGTCAGCGCGAAGCACGCGATGGACGCGCCGGACGCGATGCGCGGCAGCCAGGCGCGCTTCTGCTCGTCGGTGCCGTAGGAGGCGATCGACTTGCCGACCAGGCCCAGCGACACCGACACCACGCCGCGCACCGCCGAGTCACCCCGGCCCAGTTCCTCCAGGACCAGGCAGTACGCCAGGTGGTCGCCCTCGGAGCCGCCGTACTCCTCCGGCAGCGTCATGCCGAGGAAGCCCAGGTCGCCGAGGCGGCCGATGACCGAGCGGTCGATCTCCTCGGCGCGGTCCCACGCGGCGGCGTGCGGGACGATCTCGCGGTCCACGAACTCGGCGGCCGTGCGCCGCAGCGCGTCCTGCTCCTCCGACAGCTCCAGATTCACCGGGCACCCCAAAACTAGCGTTGCAAGTTTTGTCGAGGCTAGCCCGGCTTAAACTAGCGGCGCAAGTTTCTCTTTCCGGGAGGGGACGCCCGTGGCCCGGCCGCGCACGCCGCTGCTCAACCGCGACCGCATCGTCGCCGCCGCGCTCGCGCTCGTGGACGCCGAGGGGCTGGAGGCCGTCTCCACCCGGCGGCTCGCCGCCGCGCTCGGCGTGAGCGGGCCGTCCCTCTACAACCACGTCGCCACCAAGGACGAGCTGATCGACGCGGTCGTGGACGCCGTCCTCGGCGAGGTCGACCTGTCGATGTTCCCCGACCCGGACTGGCGGGCGGCGCTCGCGGCGTGGGCGCGGTCCTACCGGGCCGCGCTCGCCGCGCACCCGCGGATCGTCCCCGCGCTCGCGCAGAGCCGCGGGCACCGGCCGAACGCGCTGCGCCTCGCGGACGCGGTGTTCGGCGGCCTCGTCTCGGCGGGCTGGCCGCGCCGCGAGGCGACCCGCGTCGGCGCGCTGATGCGGTACTTCATCACCGGGTCCGCGCTCGGCTCCTTCGCTGCGAGCTTCCCGGCCGACGCGACGGTCTACGCGGCCGACTACCCGCACCTGAGCGAGGCGCACCTGCTCGCCGAACGCCAGCAGGAGATCGACGAGAGCGCCTTCACGACGGGCCTTGAGGCGCTGCTCGACGGCCTGGAGCTGCGCCTCACGCGGTGCCGGTGACGATCCACAGGTGGCCGAACGGGTCTTGGACGCGGCCGGAGCGCTTGCCGTAGGGGCGGTCCTCGATCGGGACGACGAGCTGCGCGCCGTGCGCGGTCAGGCGTTCGCCGAGGTCGTCCGGGGTCTCGGTCTCGATCTCCAGGAGGACGGGGGTGCCGCCGAGGTCGGCGGGGGACAGCCAGCCCCACGCCCGCACCGCCGGGGAGACGCGGAAGAACGCGTCGCCCAGCCGGTGGTCGATGACGGCCGGCCGTCCGTCGTCGCCGGACGGGGCGCGGAACACCCGCCGCGCGCCGAGGGCGTCCTGGTAGAAGGCGGACGCGAGGTCCGGGTCGGGCACGATCAGGCGAGGGAAGAACGTCATGGCCCGATCGTCGCCTCCGGGGGCGGCGGGGTCTTGAACGTTCGGGAACGGCCCTCCGCGCGCAGCCACGCGGCGGGCGTACAGCCGGACATGGCACGCCATTCGCGGGTGAAGTGCGCCTGGTCGGCGAACCCGGCTTCGGCGGCGACCCGGGCGAGGTCGGCGCCTCCGGCGGCGAGCCCGCGCCGGGCGGCCTCGAAGCGCAGGAGCCGCTGGTACTCCTTCGGCGTGACGCCCAGCTCCGCGCGCACGGCGGCGCCGAGGTGGCGCCGGGAGCAGCCGAGGCGTTCGGCCGCGTCCTGGACCCGGGCGGCGCCGGCCAGCCCGTCCAGCATGGGGCGCAGCCGTCCGGCGCCGTCGCCGTGCCGGGCCAGCGCGGCGGCCAGGGCTTCCTCGACGACGGCGCGGCGCTCCGGCCACGTCCTTCGGGCCGCGAGCCGTTCGGGCAGCGCGGCCAGCGCCGGGGACACGTCCGCGAGATCCGCGACGTGCCCGGCCAGCGCCGCCGCCGGAACGCCCAGCAGGGCGCTCGCGCCCAGCGGGTGGAGCGTCAGCCAGACGCCTCGCGGACTTTCCGTCTGTGTCAACTCGGCCGCGTCCATGTGGAGACCGGCGACGACGGCCCGGAACCGCCGCCGCGAGCCGGGCCGCCCGAGCCAGGCGACGTCGATCGCGTCCTCGGGGATCGTGATCGACACCGTGGACGACGGCAGGCCCCGGTGGACCGCGCCGCCGAGGTCGTACGCGCTCAGCGTCGCGACGAACGGGGTGAGAGCGGACATCACACCCACCACAGTAGGAGCGGCGGTCGCGTGCTCCGCGTCCTGGGCGGGCGGTGCCGATATCCGGTGGTTCTCTGATGTGGCCGGGAACTGACCACAACTGCCTCTAGGTTCGGATCGCTCCCGACGAGGAAAGGAGATCCCCTGATGAGGATCGCCGTCACCACTCCGAACGGCCATGTGGGCCGCCCCCTGACGCGCGCGCTCGTCCGGGCGGGCGTCCGACCGCTGCTGCTGACCCGCGACATCGGACGCGTGGACGCGGAACTGCGCGGCTTCGTGGAAGCGGCCGAGGCCGACTCGTGGAACGCGGCCGAGGTCGCCGCCGCGACGAAGGACGTGGACGCCCTCTACTGGGTCGCCCCGACTCCCACCGGCGAAGACCCCTTGGGCGACTACTCCCGTGCCGCCGACGCGGTATCCGAGGCCGTCACCCGGAACGGAATCGCGCGGGTCGTCTTCCAGAGCAGCGTCGGCGCGGAGAAACGCCACGGCGCAGGTGAAATCGACGGCCTGGCCCGAATAGAACTCGCCCTGGACGCGCTCGACATCGACGTGACCCACCTCCGCTGCGGCTACTTCTTCACCAATCTGCAACTCCAGGCGGAAGCCGTACGCGCGGGAACGATCCCGGTGGTCCTCCCGCTGGACGCGCCGATGGCCTGGGTGGCGCCCCGAGACATAGCCGAGGTGGCGGCGGCGCTGTTGTTGAACCGCGACTGGCACGGCCGCCGCGTCCAAGCGGTCCACGGCCCCGAAGACCTGACGTGGAACGACGTGGCCGCCATCCTCACCGCCGAACTGGGAAGGGACGTGGCGGCCGTCCGAATCGGCGACGGAGAGATGTTCGCCCAATACCTCAAGGCCGGAATGCCGTCCGCCTTGGCGGAAGCCGTCCTCGGCATGTCCACGGGCCTCCGCGACGGCTTCACCCCCGAACAACGACGCTCACCCATCACCACGACCCCGACGCCACTGGCGTCCTGGCTCCACACCGACTTCAAGCCAACGCTCTGACCTGCGGCCGTACGAAGCCCCCGGCGTCCCGGCAGCCGACCGGTCCCACCCGAAAAACCCGTGGCCACCACGGACGCCGCCGCCTACGGTCGGTCAGATGCTGAGTGACGCGCAGATCAACGAGTTCGCCGAGCGAGGCTTCCTCCTGATCCCGCAGGTGGTAGCGGACGACGTCCTGGCCCGGGCAGCCGACCGAATAGACGACCTGGTGGCCACCGACCCGCCCCCCGCCGGCACCCGCGGCCCGCACTTCTATTTCCTGCCGACCAAGGACGAGCCGGCGCTGAGAGCCCCGCTGACCCGAACCCCCGCCTTCAAGCTCGCCGAACAACTGACCGGCCCCGGAACACTGCCCTACCCGTGGCAGGTCCAGGTGGCCCTGAACATCCCGCCGTACCCGCACCGCCCCGGCCGCCCCCACATCGACGCCGCCAACCCCGAACCCACCAACGGCCCGATCCGCGGCACCTTCACCCTCCTGGCCGGAATCCTGATGACCGATCAGCGAACCGAGAACTCCGGCAACCTCTGGATCTGGCCCGGAACCCACCTGACCCACGCGGAGTACTTCCGCACGAACGGCCCCCACCAACACTGCGCCTACCCCCCGATAGACCTCCCAGAACCGGAGCAGATCAAAGGCCGAGCCGGAGACCTATTCCTGGCGCACTACCTCTTGGGCCACAACATCGGAGGCAACGACACCCCGAACAAAACCCGCCGCGCCCTCTACTACCGCCTCAGCACCCACGCCCACCCCACCCACCGCGCCGATTCCCTACAAGCCCCCTGGCTCGACTACACCCCGATCACCTGACCCACCGATGCGACATGAGCGACGACAGGCGGAGCGGCCGGGCCACACGGACCCTTCTTCAACGCACGTTGATCTCCGGGTTCTGTAGCGCGACTATCGTTGACGTGGTGCCGGTGGATAGTGTGCCGTAGCCGACGAATCCGGACCCGCACAGCGCTTATCGATACTCGTCGGCGTCCTCATGGGCAAGCAGATAACCACGCGTGCGACTTGGGGACGGGAGGCCCGCCGGGAGTGCCGGCGCCAACGCCCTGAATACGCGCCCGACCGCGTCACCGCGGTACTCGTCGATGTTCTCCGTGGCGCGGGCGAGGACCGCGCCATTGGCGAGGCCCTCCACTGAGAAGAACGCCCCGGACGCCGTCATCCGACCCGCACCGCCGAGTCGGTCGACCACTTCCTTCGGGCACAACGTCACCCAACTGTAACCACGCAGTTGCGTGCGATCGCCGGAGAGGTTCTTGTCCCGGTTGATATGAAGTGCGTCCTCAAGTGGCGTCTGGCCGAGCACCGAGCCAATATCGGTGCAAACGCATCCGAATCGAAAAGTGTCCACGGAATCACCCCAGGCCCCGAGGATCGAGCACATCTCATTTGCAACTTCCTGGAGCAGGGACGGATCGGTCGGTCGGCCGAAGTTGCTCGTCATCGTGAGCACCAGCCAGTCCGGTGCGTACATGGGTCGTTCGGCGATGAAGTTGACCTTCCGGAGTGCCGGAAGGCCCCTTTCATTCAACTCGGTGAGATAGACCTGTGCGCGGGACGTTGTATCGGACAACTGATCGAAGAACCAGTCCTGGTTCTTCGGTGACCAGACCCGGCGAGATTCCCGACGCTTACCGGACGCGGTGAAATCCGTCATCGTCAACGCACCCCACGCCGAGCCCGGGGGCCCGTCGGCGGGCTCGCCGTCGACCCGATACTTCCCGGACTTCACCAGCGGCGGTCCGGCACGCAACCTGTCTAGCAGGTCCCCGGCCAGATGATCGAGGCCGTCCTGCAACCAGCGTCGGTAGACGCGCGCGCGCTCCGTTTCCCCTTCAGGTACGGGAACGTCTATCTCGACACGGAACTCATCGATCACGGTCGAAACCTAACATCGGCCATAAAGCGGTAAGAACGAAGCGGTCGGGCGTGTGCGACGCAAGGCCGCATATCGTAGCGAAATTATATACCATACACTATGGTGTCGCGGCGCCAAGTGTCGCCGCACCGACCAAGAATCCTCCTACGACGATCGCCGCACCGGCGAGTCCTGTCGCCGTGGCTTCAAGGGCATGCCTTACCGGAATCCTGAACGGCGTCGGCCTGGGATTTCTTGTCGTCTTATTGCTAAGCCCTTCGTAAAGGACGATGCTTTGGCGTTCCCGCTCCGGTGCCGACCAGACCCTCACTCTGTCGCTCGGATACCACAGGTTCGGCCCCTCCATGGCGAAGACGCCCGAGTCCCCGGCGACGACATGGCGCTTATCGCCCTTCGCTTCCAGCTTCTTCTGGAGATGAACTATGTAGTTTTGAAGCTGCGGCGGCCCCGCCAGCTCGGCTTGTCCGCCCGCGGCCTGACCTCCCAAACCCAGACGGCGTTCTTACCCCACACGATGACGTCCGCATATCCGTAATTAATCCCGGGATTCTCGGAAGATCCGCCCGGGATCGCATTGCGTTTCTTTCCTGTCGGGTCGAATTCGGGAACGCCGATCGAGATGTCCACCGGCCCGTCGCCGTCTGGCGTCATGAGCAGCGGGAATATCTTGATGTAGTTGGCGAAGATGACAGCGGCACTGTCGTGCCGCGGCCCCATGAACGACTTCGTCGTGACTCTGGACGTAGTCGGCGACCCGATCCCGCCGGAGTACGCGGGTCCGCCACTTCCATCGGGGTTATACCGGTAACTTTGCCCGGGATGCCGTTCGGAGCAGACTCCGTTGCGATCGCAGATAAATCGTTTGTCGTTGCGAATTCCCCGGCCGCCGTCCGGATACATGAGCCCAGAAGGATCACTGTTAGGGTCGCGAGCCTGGCGGCGTAGTTGAAGCCTTCGCGTAGTTTCGGAGGCGGCCGGGGCTACCGGTCGTTTGCCACTACGCGGTGACGGTGGGCCGGAGGCCGGGTGGTCATTAGCTTGGCGTTTCTGGGGGCTTCAACTGCCCGTCGCGCTGACTTGACGACCTGGCTGACGTTGGCCGGTATCCGGTGATCGTCTGGCCTCGTCTGTCGCCCAGAGTCTCTTACAGGTTCGGGGGCTGGAAAGTTTCGATGCGGCGGGCGGCGAGTGCGGCGATGGTGCGGCCGATCGCCGGGAGTTCGAGTGGCAGCAGCGAGTACGCGGGGTGGACGACGCGGGTGCGGCCCGATTCCAGGGCGCGCGCCACGGCGGCGGCGACCGACTCGGGCGGTACGGGCGGGAACGTGCGCGGTGGCTTTCCGCCGCGCCAGGGCAACTGGTCGATGTCGCGCAGTGCCGTGTCCGTCGAACCCGGCACGACCTCGACGACCCTGATCGGCGTGCGGCGCAGTTCGTGCCGGAGGGAGCGGGTGGCCTGCGCGAGGGCGGCCTTGGCGGCGCCGTAGTAGCCGAGCAGGGGGAGCGGGACGGCCTGGACGGTGGAGGTGACGTTGACGACGGTCCCGCGCGTCGACCGCAGCAGGGTCGGCAGGAGTGCCGTGGTCAGCGCCAGCGGCGACCAGAAGTTCGTCTCGAACCAGGCGCGGGCCTCGATGTCGTCGCCGTGGACGGCCAGGCCCCCGATGGAGCCGACGCCGGCGTTGTTGATCAGGACGTCGACGCCGCCCAGGGCCGTGGCGGACCGGGCCGCCAGGTCGGCGGCCGCGCCCGGGCGGGAGAGGTCGGCCGTCAGCACCTCGGGCGCGGGGCCGCCCGCGTCGGTGATCTCGGCGGCGAGTTCGCGCAGGAGTTCCTCGCGCCGGGCGACCACCGCGAGCCGCGCCCCCCGCCCGGCGAGGGTGAGGGCGAGCGCGCGGCCGATTCCGCTGGACGCGCCGGTGAGGACGACGCGCTTGTCCCGCAGCGGCTCCCGGCGTCCGGCCGCCTCGCGCCGTGCCCCGCGCCGGGCCGGGGCCGCCGGGACGCGGGCGTCGGCGGTGCTCCATCTCGACATGGACCCTCCAGACTGACTGATTATCAGTCAGTCGAGACTACGGGCGGGCGCTCCGGACTGTCAATGGGGCCCGGTGGCTCAAGGGTGGAGCTGGTCGATGAGGCCGGGGTCGACGCCGATGGCGGGGTCGACGGAGTGCGCGGCGCGCAGGGCCGCGGCGAGCGTGGCGGTGGCGAGTTCGGCGAGGTCGTCCCGGCTCAGCTCGCGGTGCTGCAGGTGGTCGATGGTCACCTCGTCCAGGTATCCGATCCAGCCGCGCATGGTGGTCCGCAGGGCGGGCCGGACCGGTTCGGTGACCCCGGCCGCGCCGAGCAGGCGCATCGCACCTTTCCAGCGGTATTCGCCGATGATGGCGCGCACTTCGGCGTCCGATCCCTGCGCGCTGTGCATGAGCGCGAGGAATCCCGTCGCGTTCGCCTCGATGTGGGCGATGTGGCGGACGAGGGCGTCACGCAATCTGGCGGCGACCGTCTCGCCCGCGGGCGGCGTTTCGTGGACGGCCTGCAGACGTTCGGCGGCGGCCCGCACGGTCGCGAGGTAAAGGCCGCGCTTGTTGGTGAAATGGTGGGCGATCAACCCGTACGCGACCCCGGCGCGCCGGGAGATCTCGGTCGTGGTGACCTCGTCGTACGGGCGCTCGGTGAACAGTTCCGCGGCCGCCTCGATGAGCAGCCCACGGCGGTCCGTGCGGCCGGGGCGCGTACGGTTTTTGCTGGTCGACGCCATGTGGAGAGTCCAGGTGGGTTGACGGGTCCGTCTCGGTCCCCGAAAGGGACGGATTCACGAGAAGGACAGCGACGGAAGGACGACTCAGGACGCGGACGGCTCGATATCCCCCGCGAAGACGATGACCTGGTCGATGAGGTTCCGCCGCAGATGGACGACGTCCGTTCCCGCCAGGCGGGGGCCTCCGTCCGGCGTGGTGAAGGTCCATTGGTACCGGGCCCACTCGTCGGGCATGTCCACCGCCGAGCAGCGGGCCATCGTGCCAGTCCCCGCCGGGTGGTGCCGGATGTCGAGCAAGAACCGTTCAACCGCCGCGATTCCTTCGCTGCGCCCCAACGGCCCCCAGAACACCACGTCCGAGGTCACGGCCTGGGAGAGCAGGGCGGCCACGTAGCCGTCGTTCGAGGCGTTGAACGCGGAGATGAACATGTCGATCGCGGAGCGCGCCGCCTCTTCCTGCATGCCCCAGTAATACCAGCGAGCCGCGTTCCGATCACGGTGGACCTAGAGGTCCAGTGCGCCGCTGTTGACGTGGGCGTGCAGGGCGTTCCAGGCCGCGCGGGGGACGGTGATGATCGGGCCGTCCGGGTCCTTGCTGTCGCGGACGTTCACGGCTGGTTGCGTGTTGCGTACCTCGACGCAGGCACCGCCGTTGTTGCTTCGAGCGCTCTTGCGCCAGCCGTGAGTGGACGGTGAGTCCTGTCGTTGGGTCATCTCGGGCTCTCTTTCGCGACGCTGTCAGGTGGTCGCTTTCAGGAGATGCCGGGGACCGGACAGCGTCAAGTCCCCTGCCGAAAAGCTTCCGCTCGTTGCGGGCGGCCGGGCAGTGTCCGCACATGCGAAGACCCCCGGATCGTCACGGCCCGGGGGTCTTCGTTGTGGCTAGAGGTCCAGTGCGCCGCTCTGGATCTGGGTGTGCAGGGCGCTCCATGCCTCGCGGGGCACGGTCACGATCGGGCCGCCAGGGTCTTTGCTGTCTCGCGCACGCGAACGGTTGCGGGATCGTCGCGGACCTCGACGCACGCGCCATTGCCGCTGCTGTGGCTGCTTACGCGCCAGGTGGTTTCGCCGCTCACGGTGCCTTCTTCTCCCGCGTTGCTAGAGGTCCAGTGCTCCGCTGCTGATGTGGGTGTGCAGGATGATCCAGGCCGAGCGGGGAAGAGCGATGGTCGGGCCGTCCGAGTCCTTGCTGTCGCGGATGTCCACGGCAGGCTGGGTGTTGCGTAGTTCGACGCAGTCGCCGCCGTTGTTGCTTCGGGTGCTCTTGCGCCACTTGGCGTTGGGCGGCGAAGCCGGTTGTCGGGTCATGGCTCGGGCTCTCCTTCTCCGTGACGCTCTGGGCGATCGCTTCCAGGAGAAGCCGGGGACCGGGCAGCGTCAAGTGGCCCGGCGGAGAGCTTTTGCTCGGTGCGGGCGGGTGGGAGTCGTGTGCGCGGGGCGGGAGTTGCTGCTTGCACATGCGAAGACCCCCGGAGCGAGGGCACATCCGGGGGTCCAGCAGGCAAGTCATGAACTTCTACAGGTCAAAACGACCCTCTTTGATCTCCGTCGTGAACTGCTTCCAGCTCTCGGCGGGGAGGGCAAGCACGGGTCCTGCCGAGTCCTTGCTGTCCCGCGCCATGCGGTATCCCGCGGCACCGGCGACCTCCACGCACTGCCCGCCGCCACTTCCGCTGTAGCTACTCACTCGCCACTGGGCATCCACCATCGGTACTGCCACCCTCACCTACTCGTCATCTGCGCTGCCACCTCGCGAATAAGCTCAGCACTGTCTGAGGTGTTGAGCGCTGAGGCCCGCAAGTGGTCGAACGTCATGGTACCTGCGGCGATCTCGCTCTCCTTCGACGCATCAGCGGTTGCTTTCAGGAGGTGCCGGGGACCGAGCAGCGTCAAGTCCCTTGCCGGGAAGCTGTTGCTCGTTGCAGGCGGCCGGGAACCGGGCGGCAGGGCACGGAGCAGTGTCCGCACATGCGAAGACCCCCGGGCCTTGACGGTCCGGGGGTCTTCGTGAGGCTAGAGATTCAGCGCGCCGCTCTGGATCTTGGTGTGCAGGGCGCTCCAGGCCGCGCGCGGGACGGTCACGACCGGACCGTCCGGGTCTTTGCTGTCGCGGACGTCCACGGACGGCCGGGTGTTGCGCAGTTCTACGCAGTTCCCGCCGTCGTTGCTCCGCGTGCTCTTCCGCCAGCCGTAAGTGGACGGTGAGTCCTGTCTTTGGGTCATCTCTCGGGCTCTCTTCCGCGACGCTGTCAGGCGGTCGCTTTCAGGAGATGCCGGGGACCGAACAGCGTCAAGTCCCCTGCCGGAAGCTTCCGCTCGTTGCGGGCGGCCGGGCAGTATCCGCACATGCGAAGACTCCGGACCGTCACGGCCCGGGGGGGTCGTTGCTAGAGGTCCAGCGTTCCGCGTTGGATCTGGGCGTGTAGGGCGCTCCACGTTGCGCGAGACACGGTCACGATCGGACCGTCAGGGTCTTTGCTGTCTCGCACGCGAACGGTCGCGGGGGCGTCGCAGACTTCGACGCACTCGCCGTTGCCGCTGCTGTGGCTGCTCACGCGCCAGGTGGGGTTGTGGCTCACGATGCTTGCCCGCTTCCCGTGGTTGCTAGAGGTCCAGTGCGCCGCTGTTGATGTGGGTGTGCAGGGTGTTCCAGGCCGCGCGGGGGACGGTGATGATCGGGCCGTCCGGGTTCTTGCTGTCGCGGACGTTCACTGACGGCTGGGTGTTGCGCACCTCGACGCAGTCGCCGCCGTCGTTGCTGCGGGTGCTCTTGCGCCACTCGTGAGCGGACGGTGAGGTCATCTATCGGACTTCCCTTCGCGATGCGCCAGACGGTCGCTTTCAGGAGAAGCCGGAGACCAAGCGGCGTCAAGCTCATCTGCCGGAGTAGTTTTGTTCGTTGTCGGACGCGAACGAGTAGAAGGTTGCGGAGGTCGCGCCTGTGCGCGCAAAGGCCCCCGACCGAAGCCGGGGGCCGACGTCAAGAAAAGCTTCTGATTAGAGGTCGTACCCGCCGACCTTGATCTCACCCGCGATGATCGCCCAGACGCTGCTGTCCATGACGAGGATCGGCCCGTGCGGGTCCTTGGAGTCCCGGACGGCCGTCCAGGCAGCCGACGTCAGCGCTGTCGCGACTTCGACGCACTCCCCGGTGCCACCGCTGTAACTACTTTTCCGCCACGATGTCACGCTGTGCAACTCCACCCTGCGTACCTCCTTCGCACCCGTTCGCTACCGACAGCATAAGATCCCTACTCGCGCGCGGTGACAGCGCAGTGGCCGAAGCCCGCTCGAAAGCGTCGCGGTAGGTAGTCAGGTCATCCGCTTTTTCCAGGATGATCGCTGTGTTCATCAGTTCGACGTAGACCACGCCCGTCTCATCGGTGGCGGGGAAGTCGTACAGGACGAAGCTGCCCACGATCGCCGCGTGCTCTCCTGCGGTGAACGGAAGTACTTGGACGACGGCGCCGAGCCGATCGCTCTCCGCGACCACATGGCGTAGTTGGGCGGCCATGATCTCGGGGCTGCCCACCTGCTGGTGGATGACGCCCTCGTTCAGGACGACCCGGAGCCGCGGGGCTTCTCGGCCCTTCAACACCTGCTGCCGCGCCATCCGAACATCCAGCCTTTCAGCGATGACGTCGTCTGGATCGTTCGGTCTCGTCGCCCGGATCACGGCGCGTGCGTAGTCGGGAGTTTGGAGCAGCCCGGGTATGAGGCCCTGGTAGTAGACCCGGACGTCGGAAGCTTCCGCCTCCACGCCGATCATCGTCTGTGTCTCGCTCGGCAGTGTTGCGCCGTACGACTCCCACCAGCCCCTTTCCTTCGCGTGCCGGGCGATATCCAGGAGACGGGCGATCTCCCCTTCGTCGGTCATGCCATAGAGATCGAGCAGCCGCCGTACGTCGGACGTCGTGACACCGATCTTGCGTGTCTCGATCCGAGACAACTTGCTCGCTTGCCAGCCGAGCTGCCCCGCGACCTGCGTGACGGACATGCCTGTGGCTGTCCGTAGCTGCCGCAGCTCGGTCGCGAGGCGTCGCCTCCTCATCGTCGGCGATCCTGTCATGATCCCTCCCTCGTTCGAGCAAATTGTTTTCTGAGAACACATTGCCCAGCATGGGCAACGGTGCCATGCTGACCCTAGCGTGAGTGACTGGTCGCTGTGAGTCTTTCGTCCGGTCGCGCCGCCGATCCAACGAATGCGGGAGCCTTCACCGGATGTAGGGAGTCGAACGATGAGAGCGAGCGTGCCTCGTGGGGCTGGTCGGGGGCCGGACGGGTCGGGTTCCGGCCGTGATCGGGCGGTCCCGGCCGCCAAGGTCGGGGCGGCGGCGGCCGGGGAGCTGCTCGCGCGGCGGTTGGTGCCGCTGGTCCATCTCCGACGGGAACTCTGGAAACTCGGTGTCGGCAGTCGGCTCACGACGGACGGCAACTCGGCGGCCGTCACGCTGACCGTCCTGCATCCGGGGCTGCTCCCGGCGGCTCGTCCCGTCGTCCTTGTTTCTTGCGATCAGGGGGCGCACCTCTTCATCTGGGGGGCGGGGCGCGTTCCCGTCGAGCAGCCGGGGCGGGCCGCTCGTCAGCTCTTGGACCTTGCATGAGCGCGCACTGGACGATGTTCGGCGAGATGCGCTTCTTCCACCCGGGCATCGTGCGGGACGCCCGGCGATGGGCCGTCGGCAAGAGCCGGGACCGCGCCGCCTGGGTGGACCCCGACGACCTCGAACTCGTCGTCTCCGAACTGGTCACCAACGCGCTGCGGCACTCGGCCAGCGGCTACAACGACGGCGGCGTGGACGTCCGGCTGTTCGTGGACCCCGCCGCGCGCGTCATGCGGCTCGTCGTCGTGGACGACGGGCACGCCGCCACCAAACCCGAGATTCCCGTCCGGTCCTGGGGGATCGGGGACGCGACGTCGGGCCGCGGCCTGCTGATCGTCAAGAACCTCGTGCGGGACATGGGATTCACGATCGCGTCCGCGCGCGACCGCTTCTGTCTGCTCTGGGTGGAGATGTGACCGCGAACGGGATGGACGACGACGTGGCCGCCGCGCCGGTGCTGCGGCTCGTCCTGCCGGGCGGGGGCGCGGCCGGGCGGCGGGTGGCCGAGGTCGTCGGCGCGCTGTCGGCCCTGCTCGTCCGGTCCGCGCGGGCCGACGCCGAACGGGCGGCGGAACTGGAGGAACACGGCCGGTCGGACGCGGCGGGGCGGCTGCGCGCGAACGCGCGGGAGCGCGCGGCGGTGGCGGAACTCCTCGCGGAGCACGTGGCCGAGGCGTTCGAGGCGCTGGACCAGTGGCGCGTCGGGCATCCCGGGCTGACCGGCGTCGAGGACACGGCGCGTCCGCTCGGGTGGCGGCGGCGGTTGCCACCGTTCGCCGCCGCGCCGCCGAGGCGGGGGAGTGCGGCGGTCCTGGAAAGCCTGGTTCTGGAACTCTCGCGCACGCGCGGCCACCTGGGGGACCTGTCGGTGCTCTTCGCGGCCGAGGCCGATGGGCTGGACGGCGTCCGGGCGGCCGAGCGCGCCGGGGGCGCGCGGGCGCTGGCGATGGCGGCGGACGGGATGGACGTGGTGCTCGCCCGCGCGCTCGGCAGGGAGACGGAGTACGGGCGGCACGTGAGCGTCCACGGGCGTTACCTGGACCAGGTCGTCTGAACCGCGCGGGCGGTCGGGCGGGGCGGCGGCGTCCGCCTGGAAGTCCTCGCGGGCGGCCTGCTCTCTCTGGCTGCGCCGGAACGCGCCGCCCTGTTGCGGGACCGGTCCGCCCGCCGCCGACCCGCGCTGGGCGCGGACGGGGACCGCGTCAGGCCGCCGCGCGGGCGAGGCCGGTCAGGGCCTCGGCCAGCAGGGCGGGACGGCCGTCGTCGGCGGCGTACTCGGCGAGGGCCGCGCAGAGGAACACCGCCAGGACGCGGGCGGCCAGCTCGCGGCCGGGCGGGACCGGGCGGCCGTAGGACGCCAGCAGCGCGGCGCGGGCCGGGCCGGTGAACGCGCCGTACGCCAGCGACAGGTCGACCGCCGGGTCGGCCAGGCACACGTCGCCCCAGTCGATGACGCCGGTCGCCGCGCCGTCCGGGCCGACCAGCAGGTGGCGTGCGTGGAGGTCGCCGTGGCAGACCGCCGTTCCGCCGGGCGGCGGGGCGTCGCGGGCGGCGGCGAGCAGGGCGTGGACGGCGGGGTCCGGGTTCCAGCGGCCCTGGTCCGTCAGGGCGTCGAGGCGGGCGGAGGCCAGGTCGGCGCGGTACTGCGGGTCGCCCCTGCGGTTCGGGTCGCGCGGGAGGTCCGCGCGCGGGACGAGTGCGGGGTCGTGCAGGGCTCGCAGGAACCGTCCGGCGTCCGCCGCCGCCCGCGTCCGCGCGTCGTCGGGCAGGGCGGCCAGCTCGCGGCCGGGCACCAGGGGCGCGCCCCAGAACGGCCAGGGGAACTCCGGCGACCCGTCCCGCGCGACGTGCGACGGTACGGGGACCGGCAGCGGCAGCGCGGGAGCCAGGACGGGCAGCGCCGCGAGCTCCCGTTCCAGCAGCGGGACGGCGACCGCGCGGCGCGGGAAGCGGAACACCCGGCCGCCGACCGTGAAGACCGTGTTGTCCCAGCCCGTCCCCAGCGGCTCGACCGCCTCGCCGCGCAGCTCCGGCCACCGCGCGCCGATCAGCCGCGCCGCCGCTTCCGCACCGACCTCGATCTCGGCGTCCCACTCCGCGCCCACCCCGCGAACCTACCGGCCGACCGGCGGCGCATAACGTACGGACCGGCATCGAGTGGTGGAGGGTGGCATGGGTTTCCCGCGTGAGGTGTACGTCGTGGACGCGGTGCGGACGCCGGTGGGGAAGTACGGCGGCGGGCTCGCGGGCGTGCGGCCGGACGATCTCGCCGCGCACGTCGTGCGGGAGCTGGTCGGGCGGTCGCCGGGCCTCGACCCCGCGCGGATCGACGACGTCGTGTTCGGCAACGCCAACGGCGCGGGGGAGGAGAACCGCAACGTCGGCCGGATGGCGGCGCTGCTCGCGGGGCTGCCCGCATCGGTGCCGGGGGCGACGGTGAACCGGCTGTGCTCGTCCGGGCTGGAGGCCGTCGTGCAGGCGGCGCGGGCCGTCGCGGTCGGGGAGGCGTCGGTCGTCGTGGCGGGCGGCGTGGAGTCGATGAGCCGCGCGCCGTGGGTCGTGCCCAAGCCGGAGCGGGCGTTTCCGGCGGGCGCGCCGGAGATGTTCTCCACGACGCTCGGCTGGCGGATGGTGAACCCGCGCATGGCCCCGGAATGGACGGTCGCGCTCGGCGAGGGCGCGGAGCTGGTCGCGGACAAGCACGAGATCTCGCGCGCCGAACAGGACGCGTTCGCGCTGGCCAGCCACCGCAAGGCCGCGCGCGCCTGGGCGGACGGGCTGTTCGACGTCGAGAGCGTCCCGGTGCCGGGCACGACGCTGGCGCGGGACGAGACCGTCCGGGAGAACACCTCCCTGGAAGCGCTCGCCAAGCTCAGGCCCGCGTTCCGCGAGGGCGGGACGGTCACCGCCGGGAACTCGTCCCCGCTCAACGACGGCGCGGCCGCGCTGCTGATCACCGACGAGGCCGGGCTGGCGGCGACCGGGCGGGAACCGCTGGCGCGCGTCCGGGCGTCGGCGGTGACGGGCATCGAGCCGCAGTACTTCGGGCTCGGGCCCGTCGCGGCCGTGCGGCGCGCGCTGGAGCGGGCGTCGCGCGGGTTCGGCGACCTGACGGTGCTGGAGCTGAACGAGGCGTTCGCCGCGCAGTCCCTCGGCTGCCTGGCCGAGTGGCCCGAGTTGGACCCCGCCCTGGTCAACCCGCGCGGCGGGGCCATCGCGATCGGGCATCCGCTCGGGGCGTCCGGGGCGCGGATCACCGGCGCGGTCGCGCACCAGCTCGCGGCCGCCGGGTCGGGGACGGGCGTCGCCGCGCTGTGCGTCGGGGTCGGGCAGGGCGTCGCGCTCGTCCTGGAGCGCTGACGGTCAGGACCCGGCGACGCGGGCCATGAGCCGCAGCGTCCCCGCCGACACCCCGGCGAGGGCGTGGTCGGCGTGCGCGTCGGGCGTCGCGGCGACGATCCCGCCGTCCTCGGCGGCCCGCACGACGGCGGCGGCGACCCGGCCCGGCGGGACGCCGCGCCCGGCGCGGACCGCGCCGACGTCCACGCCGCGCGCGGCCAGCTCGGCGCGCAGCGCCGCGCCCAGCCCGAGGAACACGGCGGGCGCGGTGTCCGCGCGGGCTTCCGCACGGGCCTCCGCACGGGCCTCCGCACGGGCGGCGGGGAACGTGTCGCGCGCGGTGCGGGTCGTCTCGCGCGCGGTGGACGCGGTGGAGCGCGCGGCGGCGCGGTCCGGGACGACGCACGCGTCCGGCCCGGTCACGACGGCGACGAACCGCCCGCCGCGGCCGAACAGCCGGCACGCGCGCGCGACGCCGCCCGCGTCCGCGCGCCGCCCGGCGACGAGCACGACGGCGTCCGGCGCGCCCACCAGCGCCGCGACCCCGGCGGCGAGCGCCGCCATCGACGCCGCGTTCAGCGGGTCCGCCGCGAACGGGTGCGCGTCCGGCCCCAGCGTCTCCGCGAGCGCGGCGGTGCGGACGGCGGCCGCCATGTCCGGGTCCGCGACGACGGTCCGGACGCCCCGCTCGGCGAACGCGAGCACCGCCGCGCGGCCGACGCCGCCGCCCGCCCCGAGCACCGCGACGGTCCTGGAGTCGAAGGTCGCCACGCCGCGCCCCTCCCGTTAATTGGACAACAAGTCCAATGTGGGGCCTGGTTGAACAAAAGTCAACGACTCGCCGATGAACACCCGCGTCCCGTCGACCGAACGACGTTCAGGATATTCGCTCACCCGCGAACCCGGCGACGACTTGTCCGTTAATGCGCCGAATGAACCCGAGTGTGACCGGGCCGCGTCCCATCGGAGACCCGTCGTACCGCCCGGGAGGACACCGTGGCCGAACCGCCCGACATCGACGTCGCCGAGATCCAGTCCCTCCGCCAGGAGATCACCGCCCGCATCGGCTTCATGAACGCGATCATCGGCCTGGAACTGGCGGCCGCGGGCACCGGTCTGACGCTGCTGCACCAGTCCGGCCACGTCCTCGGCGCGCTCGCGGCCGTGTCGAGCTTCCTGTGGCTGCTGTGGATGGACCAGTGCCTGTCGAGCTACAAGATCGCCGCGTACCTGGCCGTGGACCTCGCGCCGCGGCTGAGCGCGGCGGCGGGACGGCCCGTCCTCGGCTGGGAGACGTTCCTGCGGCGCGTCGAGTCGGGCCGCGCGGCGTCGGCGCGCGCCCTGTCCGGCGCGGGGGCGCCGCGCGCCGCCGGGCTGATCCGCGCCGTCCGGTCGGACTGGTACGTGCCGCTGCTGTTCGCCGCCGTCCCGCTGGGGCTGCTCGGCTTCTACACGGCGGCCATGCACGACCACCGCGTCGGCACGTCCGCCGGAACGGTGATCGCGGCGTTCGCCGGGGCGATGTGGCTCCTCGCCCTCATCCGCTTCGCGGACTTCGTCCGCAGCACCCACGTCCTGGACCGCGCGATCACCGCGTCCGGCGACGCGCTGCCTGAGAGTTAGGGGGCCTGGCATGACAGAGGAAGTGATGCGTTCCACGCAGTCCCCTGCGACTCGATCACCGGAACTGGGAACGCCTGTCGATCGAGCAGGAGAGCTTTGGGAACTCGCCGTTCGGGATCAGCTTTCGTGCGGTGACGCTCCCGGATTTCGCCTGGCGGAAATCCATGCGTGTGACAACAGATGATCGGACACCGGCGAGGCCAAACGGCTGACCGTGTCCTGAAGGGCAGACTCCTGTGACAGGTTCTTTCGCCTCCGGATACGACGGACTTTCGGAACCCGCCCGGGTGCTTCACCGGACGCTGGGCGTACTCTTCGTCGAAAGGTTCACTGTTCCGATGGCCGCCGCGCTCGTCGACGTCACCGGGCCTGACGCGCTGCTGCGCGACTTGTGTCGCGCCGGCTTAGTTGAATGTGACGCTGACGGCTATCGGGCGCGTGATGCCGTCCGCGAGCACGGCCGCTCGCTGATGAACCGCGCGGAGTTTGACGCCGCACTACGCCGTCTCATCGTCTGGTACCTGTACCGCGCGGCTGAGGCCGACTACACGCTCATGCCCGGTCGGTGGAGGGACGGCCCCGCCTACGAACGGCTCCGCGGTCATCCGCCGGAGCCGAACGCCGGTGCGGCAATACGCTGGTTGGAAGGCCATCGCGCCGAACTGCGCGCCGCGGTCGAGGCCGCCGCGGAGCGGCGCTGGGCGGATCTGGTCGTCCAGCACGCCGAGGCTCAGTGGGCACTGTGCTTCCAGCTCAAGCATTACGAGCATTGGCTCGCCATCCATCGCCATGCCATCGTCGCCGCGCCGGACGCGTCCGATCGCCGACTCGCGGCTCGCGCCCATTGCCAGTACGGGCTCGGTCTGCTCGAACTCGGGGACTTCGACGGGGTCACCGTCGAGTTCGCCGCCGACCGCACTGCCGGGGACGCCCGCGCTACGGCCACCGATGTCGAGTTCAAGGGTCTGGTCCTCCTTCGCCGTTCCGGTGCCGAGAACCTGCCGGACCTCACCGCCACCCGCCCCGATCTCGCCGTGAAGGCCCTCGGCCTGTTCACTGACAACCTGCGGCTCAACCTCGCGATGAGCGAGGACGCCAAGGATCCTCGCGCCGTCGCGCTCGCCTGGCGGCACCGGGGACGCGCCCTGTCGGCGACCAGCGCGCACGACGACGCCGTCCGGCACCTGTGCTACGCCCGCGACCGCTTTGCCGACCTCGGCGATCACTACAACGAGGGAAAGACCCTCACTGACTTCGGGCAGGCGCTGCTGCGGGCCGGACGTATCGCCGACGCCGCCGAGCCGCTGCGCGCCGCCCTCGGTCTTCTGCCCGCCGACCGGCATGCCGCTGAGCGCGCCACCGTCCTGGAAACGCTGAGCGCGCGCGCCGCACGGGCCGAGGACCGGTCCGCCACCGTGGTCGCGCTCATCGAGGCCCGTGAACTACTGCGGCCGCTCGGCGGGCCGCGTGCCGACGCCGTCGCGGCGCGGCTGGCGGAACTCAAAGTGCAGGAGTGAACGCCACCACGCGCCGCTCCGCGCCGATGCTCAGCGTGGCGTCGGCGGGGAGCTCGGCGAGGGTCCGGCCGTCCACGAGCCACGTGTAGACGGCTGACGCGGCCGCGCCGATCGTTCGCGCGTCGACGCGGCAGCGGACGGGTGGCGCGTCCCGGATGTGGATCGCGCAACCGTCGGCACCGTCCTGCAACGCGATGATGAAGCAACCGGGAAACGCCGCGAACACATCGGAGGGCCGGTCCGGTGCGTTCGGTCCGGCGTACAGGACGGCGGCGAGCTTCAGCATTCGCTCGTCGGTCTCCCGCAGGTCCACCGCCAGATGGCGGCCCGCCGTCGTATCCGGAGCGTCCGGCGCGACGGCGGCTGGGAGTCGGTCGAGCACGGCCGTTCGCTCCTGCCAGGCGACCGCCGTCAATGCCGCCGTCACCGGTGTCGCGACCTCGGACCGCGGAACCTCCGGCACGCGCCGTACCACGGGCGGTCGAGTGGGCTCCGGGAGGTTCATCAATCGGTACATCTCGGTGCGCAGCAGGGCGGCCGACCGGCCCGGGACCGCTGTCGTGCTCATCGTGACGGCTGAGTACCTGCCAAGGACGTGGGAATTGATGGCGTCCTCGATCTGGGGGCGCATCGGACGGCCGGTGTCCAGCGCGGGGGCGGCGCGGCCGAGCGCGGCAACCGGCGACGCCGGGTCCAGGTCGCTCTGCGGGAACGCGCCGAGCAGGACGGGCAGGTCGAGCGCCGCCGCGTAGAACGTCACCGAGCCGTGGTCCCCGACCACCACGTCCGAGGCCGCGAGCGCCGCCCGCCATCCGTCGCGGGGCGGAAGCAGCACGAGCCCGGCTCGGCGCGCGTCCGCCAGCCAGGCGCGTACCTGCCAGGGGCCGTGGCCGTGCCAGATGTTGGGGTGCAACGCCGCCGCAACGGTGTACTCGTCCATCGGCAGCTCCGCGAGCAGCCGCGCGATCAGATCCGGGTGTGACCCGAACAGCGACCGTTCATTCCATGTTGAGCTGACCAGTACGAGCCGGTGCGACGGCGGGATGCCGAGCGCCGCGCGGTACCGGGCGCGGTGCGGAAGGCTCGCGAGGATTCGGTCGAAACACGGGTCTCCCGCGACGACGGCGGCGTCCACCGCCTCGGGGCAGTCCCGTTCGAGCCGGATGAGCTGCTCGGGATGCGACAGGACGATCGAGGACGGGATAGGGCGGCCGTCGTTCAGCAGCCAATCCGAGGAAAGGCCGAAGACCGTACTCGTTTCCGTTGCGTCCTCTTTTTTGGAAAGCCTTTTATTGTATCCGATCCCGTGGGACACCGAAAGGATCGGCGCGTTGATCCGGTGCAGGTCGCCGCCGTAGCTCGCGGTGACCGCGAGGTCGAATTCCTCGGCGAGCGCCTGGTCCCACGGAATGGTCATCGCGCCGATGTCCGCGAGGAATCCCGCGACGTCGTGCGTGAAAGGCGACGACCCCGTCCAGGTGAACACGACCTGAATCCGCGGATCGGAGGAGAAGACGTCCACGACGTCCAGCAGGCGGGTCAGGGACGTCACGTTGTGGACGACGGCGAGGACCGTCCGGTCGGGGCGGCGGGTCCGCCAGCGGGCGGCGTGCGGGCCGATCGGCACGCGCAGCCAGTCCCGCTCCATGTTCCTCCCGTGCCGTAACAAACCAGGCAACCCTACCGCGAAGCGCGCCCGGCCGACCGGCCCGCGCGCACGGCCCCGGACCGCCGTGACCGGCCCCTGACCGGGGCGGATTCGTCCTAGTCATCCCGGAACGACCCCTTGACATCCCCTGTGGCGCGCATCACGATATGCAATTGCGTAGCGAAGTACGCATATACGTTCAGGAGGGACCATGCGTCCTCGTATCCGCCCGGCCGCCCGCTCGACCGTCCGCCCCGCCGTCGCCGTCGCGGCCTGCCTCGCCCTGGCGAGCGCCTGCGGGGGCGGGACGAGCGCCGGCCAGGGCAAGACCGGAACGGTCCAGTCGGTGCCGGCCGCCGCGTCGTCCGACCGCGACGCGACGTTCTCGTGGGGCTACACCATCGGCGCGACCAGCCTCGACCCGCACCGGGGCACGTCGGGCTTCGACCAGAACTGGCTGTACCCGGTGTACGACCGGCTCGTCTACTCCGCCGCCGACGGCACGCTCAAGCCGATGCTCGCGACGTCCTGGGAGACGACGGACGGCGGTCGCGCCCTGGTCATGAAGCTCCGCGAGAACGTGAAGTTCCAGGACGGGACGCCGCTGGACGCCGCCGCCGTCAAGAAGAGCCTCGACCGCGCCCGCGACGACGACAGCGTCGTCAAGGGCGAGCTGACGATGGTGAAGTCCGTGGAGGTCGTGGACGACCACACCGTGAAGCTCCACGTCACCGGCGGCATCGGCGCGCTCATCGGCTCGCTCACCGACCGCGCCGGGATGATCATCAGCCCGAAGGCGATCGACGGCGGCAGGCTCGCCACCGAGCCGGTCGGCGCGGGCCCGTACAAGGTCGTGGAGAACCGCGCCGGGGACCGCGTCGCCTACGAGCGCGTGGACGGCTACTGGGACGCCGACGCGCAGCGCGTGAAGCGCATGGTCTTCCGCGTCATGGGCGACGACCAGACCCGCCTGAACGCGCTGCGCACCGGCGAGCTGAACATGGCGCTGATCCGCCAGAACCAGGTCGGCTCCGCGCAGCAGATGGGCATGAGGGTCCTCGCCGGGGAGAGCCCGACGTTCTACACGTTCCAGGTGAACGCGGCGAGCAAGCCGTTCAACGACGAGAAGGTCCGCCTCGCGCTCAACCTCGCGATGGACCGCAAGGCCATCGGCGACGGCCTGCTCGAAGGGTTCTGCACCCCGCAGGTCCAGCCGTGGCCCGCGACGAGCTGGGCCTACGACAAGTCCGTCGGCGACGGCCTCGACAAGTGGCCGCACGACACCGCCAAGGCCAAGAGCCTCCTCGCGGAGGCCGGATACCCCAACGGCTTCTCCTTCAAGGCGCTCGCGGTGAACATCAGCGGCTACTCGGCCATCGCCGAAGCGCTCCAGCAGCAGTTCGCGCAGGTCGGCGTGAAGATGGACCTCCAGATCGTGGAGGCCGCGCAGGCCGCCAAGGCGTTCACCATCGACAAGACCGCCGACGCGGCCGTCCTCGGCTACTCCCCGACGCCCGACCCGCAGGGCGTCCTGGACCGGCTCCTGCTGCCGACCGCCGCGCAGAACCCCGGCAAGCTCGCGACCAAGACGCTGGTGGACCTGGCGGGGAAGGCCGCCGCGCCCGCCGACCCCGCGCAGCGCGCGCCGTTCTACCACCAGATCCTCGCGGACACGATCGCGCACCCGCCCGCGGCGACGCCGATCTGCATGCAGAAGCGCACCGAGGCGTTCGCGCCGACCGTCAGCGGCCTGGCCGTCTACGCGGGCGGCGCGCGCGACTTCCGCGGCGTCGCGGTCGCGAAGGGCGAGTAGCCCGTGCCCGCCCACCTGCTGCGCCGCCTCGCGGCCGCCGTGCCGCTGCTCGCGGTCATCGCGGTCGGCACGTTCTCGCTGACGTTCCTGATCCCCGGCGACACGGCCGCCACGGTCGCCGGGGAGGGCGCGACGCCCCAGCGGATCGAGGAGGTCCGCCACCGGCTCGGGCTGGACGCGTCCCCGCCCGTCCAGTTCGCGCGGTGGGCGGGCGACGCGCTGCACGGCGACTTCGGGACGTCCACCGCGCACGGCGTCGCCGTCACCCACCTCATCGGGGAGCGCCTCGGGACGACGCTGTCGCTCGTCGGGTTCGGGCTCGTCGTCGCCGTCGCGGTCGGCGTGCCCGCCGGGCTCGCGGCGGGCCTGCGCGCGGGCCGCCCGCTGGACCGGATCGTCACCGCGATCACCACGCTCGGCATCGCGGTCCCCGCGTTCTGGCTGGCGGCGCTGCTCATCGCGGCGTTCGCCGTCCGGACGCGGCTGTTCCCCGCGACCGGCTACGTCCCGCTCACCGACGACCCGGCGGGCTGGCTGCGCTCGATGGTGCTGCCCGGCCTGGCGATCGGCGCGGCGTCCGCCGCCGACGTCGCCCGGCAGACCCGCGCCGCCGTCGCCGACACCGCCGGGCTCGACCACGTCCGGACGAGCCGCGCCCTCGGCCTCACCCGCCGCTCGATCGCGTTCCGGCACGTCCTGCGCAACAGCGGCATCCCGATCGTCACGGTCGCGGGCGTCCAGGTGGAGCGGCTGCTCGGCGCGGCCGTCGTCGTCGAGCTGATGTTCGCGATGCCGGGCCTCGGCCAGCTCTCGCTGGACGCCGTCCGCGCCCACGACATCCCGACCATCCAGGGGATCGTGCTCGTCACGGCGGTCCTGATCATCGTGGCGAACCTGCTGGTGGACCTCACCTACGGCTGGTTCGACCCCCGGCTGCGGAGGAGCGCGGCATGACGGCCGTCCTGGAGAAGACCGCCCCGGAACGGTCCACGGCCGGGCCGGTACGGCGGTTCGCGACGCGGCTCGCGCGGCAGCCGCTCGCCGTCGCGTCGGCGGCCGTGCTCGTGCTGCTCGTGCTCGTCGCCGTCGCGGCGCCGCTGCTGGCCACGCACGACCCGGACGCGACGAACCTCGCCGCCCGCAACCTGCCCGCCGGGGGCGGCCACCTGTTCGGCACCGACGACCTCGGCCGCGACGTCTACAGCCGCCTGCTGTACGGGACGCGCGTCACGCTGCTCGCGCCCGTCATCGCGGTCGGCGTCGGCGCGGTCCTCGGCGTCCCCGCCGGGCTGCTGGCCGGATACCTCGGCGGCCCCGTCGACTGGCTGCTGTCCCGCGTCGCGGACGCGCTGTTCGCGCTGCCCGGCATCGTCCTGGCGATGGCGATCGTCGCGGTGCGCGGACCGTCCACCGCGAACGCGATGACGGCGGTCGGCGTGCTGTTCGCGCCCCGGCTGTTCCGGGTCGTGCGCGGCGCGACGCTGTCCGTGCGCCGCGCGGTGTTCGTGGACGCGGCGCGCACGATCGGGGCCGGGACGGGCCGCATCGTCGGCCACCACGTCCTGCCCAACGTCGCCGCGCCGATCATCGTGCAGTTCACCGTCCTGCTCGGCTTCGGCGTGCTGATGGAGGCGGGCCTGTCGTTCCTCGGCATCGGCGTCCAGCCGCCCGAGGCGAGCTGGGGCGTGCTGCTGCGGCGCGGCTTCGACAACCTCTACGCCGCGCCGTTCCAGTCGGTGCCGCCCGGCGTCGCGATCACCGTCCTGATCCTCGCGTTCCAGTTCCTCGGCGACGGGATGCGCGACTCGCTCGGAAAGGAGCTGCGCCGTGACGCCTGAACCCGTGACGCCCGAACCCGTGCTCGCCGTCGAGGGGCTGCGGGTGTCCGCCGCCACCGACCACGGCCGCGTCACCGTCGTGGACGACGTCTCGCTGGCCCTGCGGCCCGGCCGCATCCACGGCCTGGCGGGGGAGTCCGGCTCCGGCAAGACCGTGACGGGCCTGGCCGTCCTCGGCCTGCTCGCCCGGCCCGCGCTGCGCGTCGAGGCGGGGACGGCCCGGCTCGGCGGCGACGACCTGCTGGCGCTCGGCGAACGCGAGCTGCGCGCGATCCGGGGCCGCCGCGTGTCGATGGTGTTCCAGGAGCCGATGACCAGCCTCGACCCGGCGTTCACCGTCGGGCGGACGATCGGAGAGGTGCTGCGCACCCACCTGCGGCTGTCGCGGCGCGCCGCCCGCGCCCGCGCGGTCGAACTGCTCGACCGCGTCGGCATCCCCGAGCCGGACCGCCGCGTGGACGCCTACCCGTTCGAGCTGAGCGGCGGGATGCTCCAGCGCGTCCTCATCGCGACGGCCATCGCCTGTGAACCGGCCGTCCTGCTCGCCGACGAGCCGACGACCGCGCTGGACGTCACGGTGCAGGCGGGCATCCTCGCGCTGCTGCGGTCCCTCGCGGACGACGGCATGGCCGTCCTGCTCGTCACCCACGACCTCGGGCTGCTCGCCGAGCACTGCGACGACCTCACCGTCATGTACGCGGGGCAGGTCGTGGAGAGCGGCCCGGTCGCGGACGTGCTGACCGCGCCCGCCCACCCGTACACGGCGGGGCTGCTCGCGGCCGTGCCGAGCGCGACCGTCCGCGCGGACCGGCTCGCCGCGATCCCCGGCGCCGTCCCCGCCCCGCACCTGATGCCGACCGGCTGCCGGTTCGCCGACCGCTGCCCGCACCGCCGCGCGGAGTGCGCCGAGCCGGTCCCGCTGACGGGCGGCGCGGGCCGCGCCCGGCGCTGCGTCCGGGCGGACGACCTCGTCCTGGAAGGGGTCTGACATGGCCGAACCCGACGAGGTGCTGCGCGTCGCGGGCCTGCGCAAGCGGTTCGTGACCCGCCGCGACCTGCTCGGCCGCCCGTCCCGGCACATCGACGCGGTGGACGGCGTGGACCTCGACGTCCGCGCGGGCGAGACCGTCGCGCTCGTCGGCGAGTCCGGCTCCGGCAAGTCCACCACCGCGCGGCTCGTCGCGCGGCTGCTGGACCCCGACGCCGGGACCGTCACCGTCTGCGGGACGGACTGGACCGCGCTGCGCGGCCGGGCCCTGCGCGCCCGCCGCCGCGACCTGCAGATGGTGTTCCAGGACCCGTACGCCTCCCTCGACCCGACGAAGATGGTCGTCCACCTCGTGGGCGAGCCGCTGGCCGTCCACGCGGGGCTGCGCGGCCGGGAGCTGGACGCCCGCGTCGCGGACCTGCTGGAGCGGGTCGGCCTCCCGGCCCGGCACCTGCACCGCTACCCGCACGAGTTCTCCGGCGGGCAGCGGCAGCGGATCGCGATCGCCCGCGCGCTGGCCGCCGAGCCGCGCGTCGTCGTCGCGGACGAGGCCGTGTCGGCGCTGGACGTCTCCACCCGCGCGCAGGTGCTCAACCTGCTCCAGGACCTGCGCCGCGACCGGGGCCTGGCGTTCCTGTTCATCACGCACGACCTCGGCGTCGTCCGCCAGATCGCGGACCGCGTCGTCGTCATGCACCGGGGCCGCGTCGTGGAGTCCGGTCCCGCCGACCGGGTCCTCGGCGCGCCCGCCGACCCCTACACCCGCGCGCTGCTCGCGGCGGTCCCCGACATCACCCGCGCGCGCGGCCGCGCCGCGGGCCGCTCCCCTTCGGAGGAACTTCCCTCGTGAACGCATTCGACGGCGTCCGCGTCCTGGAACTCGGCCAGGTCTACAACGGCCCCTACTGCGGGCTGCTCCTGGCCCAGCTCGGCGCGGACGTCATCAAGATCGAGCCGCCGGGCGGCGAGACGCTGCGGTTCCGCTCCGTCGAAGGGGCCGAGACGCACGAGTTCGTCATGCTGAACTCCAACAAGCGCAGCGTCGCGCTGGACCTGAAGACGGCCGCCGGACGCGACGTCCTGCTCGACCTGGTCGACACCGCCGACGTCCTCATCGAGAACTTCGCGCCCGGCACGATGGGCCGCCTCGGGCTGTCCGCCGCGACGCTCCTGGAACGCAACCCGCGCCTGGTCTACGCGACCGGGAAGGGCTACGGGCTGACCGGCCCGTACGCGGGGATGAGCGCGATGGACATCACCGTCCAGGCGATGTCCGGCGCGATCGCCTGCACCGGCGACCCGGACGGCCCGCCCACCAAGGCCGGACCGGCGTTCATCGACTTCTCCGGCGGCGTCCACCTGTTCGCCGGGATCGCCAGCGCCCTGTTCCAGCGCGAGCGCACCGGACGCGGCCAGGTCGTGGAGGTGTCGATGCACGACACCGTGTACCCGATGCTGGCGTCCGCGCTCGGCGGGCTCTACAACGACCCGTCCCGGCCGCTGCCCGAACGCACCGGGAACCGGCATTCCGGGCTCGCCGTCGCGCCGTACAACGTGTACCGGGCGGCGGACGGGTGGCTCGCGGTCATCTCGATCTCCGACCGGCACTTCGCGGGCGTCGCACGGGCCATCGGACGCCCCGAAATGCCCGACGACCCCCGGTTCGCCGACCGGTTCGCGCGCGTCCGCAACATCGACGCGCTGGACGCCGAGATCGAGCGGTGGACGTCCGCCCGCGACCGCGCCGCCGCCGTCGCCGCGCTCGCCGAGCAGGGCGTGCCGTGCGCGCCCGTCCGGACCGTCCGCGAGGTCAGCGAGGACCCGCACCTGCGCGAACGCGGCATGATCCGCGACGTCCAGCACCCGCGCCGCGGCTCCGTGCCCGTCCCCGGCTGCCCGATCCGCCTCGACGACTCCCCGCTCGCCGACGTCGCGCCCGCGCCCGACCTGGGCGACGCCACCGACGACGTCCTCGCCGCGCTCTGCGGCTACGACCCCGACCGGATCAGCGAACTGCACCGCGCGGGCGCGGTGCGCTGAACAGGAGGAACCCCGATGAGCCACCCGCTGCCCCCGGCCGTCGCGGACACGCCGCTCGGCCGCTACTACGCCGCGACCAAGCCCCGCGAGGGCGAGCGCGAGACCCGCGACCTCGGCGTCCTCGACGCGCTGACGATCCGCCGGTACGCGCTGACGGTCGGCGCGCGCGACCCCATCCACCACGACGCCGGCGCCGCCCGCGCCGCCGGGTACGCCGACGTCGTCGCGCCCCCCAACCTGCTCGCCGCGATCTTCGAGTGGGGCGCGGGCACCCCCGAGGACGAGCTGGCCCCCGACGGCACCCCGCGCGCCGCCGCCGACGACCCCGGCGCGGGCCTGCGCGGCATGGGCGCGGGGGAGGAGATGGAGCTGCTCGCGCCCGTCGTCGCGGGAACCCGCGTCCTGTGCGACGAGATCCTCGACGCCGTCGTCTACAAGGACACCCGCGGCGGGCCGTGCGTGTTCGTCACCGCCCTGCACGTCTTCCGCACGCCGGACGGGACCGTCCTCAACCGCAACCGCCGCACCGTCGTGCGCCGCAACCCCCACGAGGAGCCGTGATGACCGCCGCCCTTCCCGCGCCGGGAGCCGAGCTGCCGCCGCTGCGGCACGCCGCGACGCGGCTGCAGCTCTTCCGCTACAGCGCCGTCACCTGGAACCCGCACCGCATCCACTTCGAGGAGGAGTACGCGCGCTCGGAGGGGCACGCGGGGACGCTCGTCCACTCGCACCTGCGGGCCGCGCTCGCGCTGCGCTGCGTCGCCGAGGGGCTGCCCGGCTGGACGATCGCGGAGGTGAAGTACCGGGTGCGGCGGCCCGTCGTGCCCGGCACCGAGCTGGTCTACGGCGCGCGGGTCCGCGAGGCCGCCGGGGACGCCGCCGTCCTGGAGCTGACCGAGACCCATCCGGGCGGGGAGGTCGGGCTGGCGGGCACCGTCACCGTCCGCCGCGCCGGGCGGGAGGCCGACCGGTGATCGACTTCGTGCCGACCGACGAGCAGACGATGCTCGTGGACGCCGTCCGCCGGTTCGTGCGGGACGAGATCGTCCCCCTCGAACAGGACCTCGACCCCGACGCCGGGAGCCTCCCGCCCGCCGACCACGCCCGGCTGGCCGCGAAGGTCGAGCAGCTCGGGCTGACCGCGTGGGACGCGCCCGCCGAGGTCGGCGGCCCCGGCCTCGACACCGTCACCCGCACGCTGCTGGCGATCGAGATGGCCCAGCACCGGGGCGGGCTCTACACCCCCTGCTACGGCGTCTTCGGCGGGGCGGGCCTCGCCCAGCTCTACGAGGCGGGCGAGGACCTGCGCGAGCGGTACCTGTACCCGACGCTGCGCGGGGAGCGGCACGGGTTCTTCGCGCTGACCGAGCCGTCCGGCGGGTCCGACCCGGCGCGCGCCGTCCGCACCAAGGCCGTCCGCGACGGCGACGAGTGGGTCATCAACGGGTCGAAGACGTTCATCTCGGGCGTCGTCGGCGCGGACTACGGCATCGTCGTCTGCCGCACCGGCTCCGGCCGCGCCGGGCTGACGAGCTTCGTCGTGGACGCGGACACCCCCGGCTTCACCGTCCACCGCGTCATCCCGACGCTGCGCCGCGTCGCCGTGCCGACCGAGCTGTCGTTCACCGACGTCCGCGTCCCCGACGCCAACCGGCTCGGGGAGGTCGGGCAGGGCTTCAGGCTCGCCGCGACGCGGCTGGAGCGGCAGCGCATCGTGTACGCGGCGGGCTGCGTCGGCGTCGCCGTCGCGGCGCAGCGCATGGCCGTCGAGTACGCCAAGATCCGCGAGACGTTCGGGCGGACGCTGGCCGAGCACCAGGGCGTCCAGTGGATGCTCGTGGACAGCGAGCTGGACCTCCGCTCGGCGCGGCTGCTGCTCCTGGAGGCCGCTGCGGCGGCCGACCGGGGCGAGCGCGCCCGCGCCGGGATCGCGCTGGCGAAGATGGCCGCGACCGAGGCCGCGTCCCGCGTCGTGGACCGTGCCATCCAGATCCACGGCGCGCTCGGCGTCGCCGCCGACCTGCCGCTGGAACGCTGGTACCGGGAGATGCGCATCCGCCGCATCGGCGAAGGACCGACCGAGACGCAGCGGATGGTCGTCGCCCGCGAACTGCTCGGCGACGCGGCCCGCGCCGGGAAGGCGTCGTGAACGCGCGGGGCACGCGCCCGGTGCGCGTCGCGAACTGCTCCGGCTTCTACGGCGACCGGGCGAGCGCGCTCGCGGAGGTCGTCCGGGGCGGGCCGGTGGACGTCGTCACCGGCGACTACCTCGCCGAGGTCACGATGCTCGTCCTGGCCAAGGCGCGGCTGAAGGACCCGGACGCCGGATACGCGCGGACGTTCCTCGCCCAGCTCGACCCCGTGCTGGAGGAGATCGCCGAACGCGGCATCAAGGTCGTCGTCAACGCGGGCGGCCTCAACCCCGCCGGGCTCGCCGCCGCGACGCGGGAGCTGCTGGCGCGGCGCGGCGTGGACCTGGCCGTCGCTTACGTGGACGGCGACGACGTCACCGGCCGCACCGACCTGGTCCACCTGCGGACGGGCGCGCCGCTGGCCGCCTGGGGGCACGAGCCGCTGACGGCCAACGCCTACCTCGGCGGGTTCGGCGTCGCGCGGGCGCTGGCCGGGGGCGCGGACGTCGTCGTCACCGGCCGGGTCGCGGACGCCTCCGTCGTCAGCGGGGCCGCCGCGTGGTGGTGGGACTGGACGCCCGCCGACCTGGACGCCCTCGCCGGGGCCGTCGCCGCCGGGCACGTCATCGAGTGCGGCACCCAGGCGACCGGCGGCAACTTCTCCGGGTTCCGGGACGTGCCCGGCCTGGAGCGGCCCGGCTTCCCCCTCGCGGAGATCGACGCGGACGGCGCCGCGGTGATCACCAAGCACCCGGGCACGGGCGGCGCGGTCACCCGCGACACCGTCACCGCGCAGCTCCTCTACGAGATCGGCGACCCGGCGTACCTCAACCCGGA
This sequence comes from Actinomadura atramentaria DSM 43919, assembly GCF_000381885.1. GTDB lineage: Bacteria > Actinomycetota > Actinomycetes > Streptosporangiales > Streptosporangiaceae > Spirillospora > Spirillospora atramentaria. The sequence continues at coordinate 453,814 of NZ_KB907211.1, forward strand.
CGTCGTCGCGCACCTGGACGCGCTCGCGCTGGACGACCTCGGCGGCGACCGCGTCCGGATCAGCGGCACGCGCGGATCGGCCCCGCCCGCCACGACGAAGGTCGCCGTCACCGCGCTCGGCGGCTGGCGCAACTCCGGCACGTTCCTGTTGACGGGCCTGGACGCGGACGCCAAGGCCGACCTGGTCGAGCGGACCGTCCGGGCGCGCCTCGCGGACGTCCCCGGCATCACGGACCTGACGTTCACCGGCCTCGGCGTCCCCGCCGCCGACCCCGCGACGCAGGGCGACGGCACGCGGCTGCTGCACGTCGCCGCGCAGGGCACGGAGAAGGCGGCGGGCCGGGCGTTCAGCGGGATGCTCGTGGAGATGGCGCTGGCGACCTATCCCGGCTGCCACTCGATGGCCCCGCCCGGACGCGGCGGCAGCTACGGGCTGTACTGGCCGGGACTGGTCGGCCAGGCGTCGCTGCGGCACCGGGTCGTCCACGCGGACGGGCGGGAGGAGACCGTCCCCGCGCCGGTCCCCGGCCCCGTCCCGGCGACGGCCGCCGCCGAGCCGCCGCCGGTGCCCGCCGGGCCGACCGTCCGCGTCCCGCTCGGCCGGATCGCGCACGCCCGCTCCGGCGACAAGGGCGGCGACGCCAACGTCGGCGTCTGGACGTCGGCGGCGGCCTACGACTGGCTGCGCGCCGCCCTCACCGTCGCGGAGCTCCGCCGCCTCCTGCCCGAGGCCGCGGAACTCGACATCGAGCGGCACGAACTGCCGCGACTGAACGCGGTGAACTTCCTGATCCGCGGACTTCTCGACGAGGGGGCGACCTCCACCAGCCGTTTCGACAAACAGGCCAAAGCCCTCGGCGAATGGCTGCGCGCCCGCGTCCTCGACGTTCCCGAACGGCTCCTTCCCGGAGCCGACCGGGATATCGGGGACCGGCCGCTACGATGACCCGTACTCCGGAGCACTCTTTCCCATGAAGGCCCGATGCCCGCCAAGAGCCACCGCACGATCGACCGGGTGACCCGGATCCTGGAGATCGTTTCCGCCCGGCCGCAGGGAATGACCCTGACCGAACTGTCCCGCGAGATGGACGCCCCGAAAAGCTCCATCCAGGGATTCGTCTACGGGCTCGTCCACACCGGATTCCTGGAGGAGCACGAACGGCGCTACTTCCTCGGCCCGGCGCCCTATGTGCTGACGCTGCGCGCCAACCGGCTCCCGGCGCGCACCGTCGCCCACTCCGACCTCGTCGGCCTGCACGAGCGGACCGGATGCAGCGTCCTGCTCGGCGTGAAGGTCGGGCAGAACGTCGTGTACGTCGACGAGGTCGGGGACACCAGCGGGCTGCAGTTCGTCGCCTACACGCGGCGGCACCGGCCCGTCCTGCGGACCGCCGCCGGGAAGGCGCTGCTGGCGTTCCTGGACGACCGCGAGCTGCACGAACTCCTGGCCGTCCACCCCGACCAGGACGGCATCGGGCCGTTCCTGGCCGAGGTGGACGAGATCCGCCGCACCGGGTTCGTCATCAACGAGCAGAGCCCGGTCGAGGGCGTCACGGCGGTGGCGGCGCCGGTCCGCGACCGGGCGGGCCACGTCGTCGCGGCGGTGACGCTCGCCGGGCCGGTCGAGGAGAACGCGCACCGGCGCGCGGAGCTGGGCGCGGTGCTGCGCGAGGCGACGGCGCGCTGGGCGGGCCGCCCCGCCGACGCCTGACGGACCGTGGCCCGGGCGGCGTTGACGGCGGGGGGCCCGCGGCTTATGGTTCGGGCGAAAGGGAACGACCGGGGGAAGCCGGTGTGAATCCGGCGCGGTCGCGCCACTGTGACCCGGCCCGCGGGCCGGGGAGCCAGACCCCCCGATCTTCCGTCACCGCCGTACGACATGGGACGCACGATCCCCAGGAGGCGAAAGATGACCACGCCCAGCCTGCCCGCCGAGCGGACCACCCCGGTCGTCCTCGGCGGCGCCCGCGCCGCCCTCTGGCTGTTCGGCACCGTCCTGTTCAGCGTCGCGCTGTACTACTTCATCGGCGTCGACCAGGGCGCGACGTCCGTCTTCGGCGACAACATGTACGTCCACGAGTTCGTCCACGACGCGCGGCACTTCCTCGGCTTCCCCTGCCACTGATCCGCCGCGTCTTCGACGTTTCTCAAGGAGTACGCCGTGGAACGGCAATTCATCGCGCGCGGCATGCTCGCCGGCGCGCTCGGCGGCCTGCTCGCCTTCCTGTTCGCCCGAATTTTCGCGGAACCGCAGATCCAGCGGGCGATCGACTACGAAAGCGGCCGCGACGCCGCGCAGAGCCTGCTCGACAAGGCCGCGGGACTGCCCGTCGAGGCCGAGGGCTCGGACCCGTTCAGCCGCGCGGTGCAGGGCAACCTCGGCATCGGCGTCGGGATGATCCTGTTCGGGGTGGCGATGGGCGGGCTGTTCGCCGTCGCGTACACGCTCGCGTGCGGTCGCGTCGGGAACGTCCGGCCGCGTCCGCTGGCGCTGCTCGTCGCGCTCGGCGGGTTCCTCGCGCTGTACCTGGTGCCCTTCCTGAAGTACCCGGCGAATCCGCCCGCGATCGGGCACGAGGACACGATCCGGGAGCGCAGCGGGCTGTACCTGCTCATGGTCGGGGTGTCGGTGGTCGTGCTGGTCGGCGGCGTGTGGCTGGGGCAGCGGCTCCGGGCGCGGTTCACCGCCTGGAACGCGGCACTGCTCGCGGCGCTGGCGTGCGCGGTGGTGCTCGGCGCCGTCATGCTGCTGCTGCCGTCGCTGGGCGAGCTGAAGGCGAACGTCGACCAGTACGGGCACCACGCGACGGAGACGCCGCTGCCGCTGAAGGACCCGCAGGGCCGGATCGTCTTCCCGGGCTTCCCGGCGGACGTGCTCGCGTCGTTCCGCCTCTACTCGGTCGCCGCGCAGGCGCTCCTGTGGGCGACGATCGGCGTCGCGTTCGCGCCCCTGGCCGAACGCGTCCTGCGCAGGGCCCCCGCCGGGGCCGCCGCGTGACGCGCGGGGGACGGCCCCGGGCCGTCCCCCGGCGGCTCATCTCTTCAGCGCCACGCCGCCCGCGCACGACACCTCGGGCGCGTCGCCCCACCGGTTCGGCTCCACGCGCCAGCGCGACACCGACACCACGCCGGGGTCGAGCAGTTCGAGGCCGTCGAAGTAGCGGCCGATCCGCTCCCGCGTCCGCGGCGTGTACGGCACCCCGCCGGACTTGGCGTTGTAGCCGGTGATCGCCCGGACGTACGCGGGATCGTCGGTGGACCCGTCGCACAGCGCGAGGTAGCTCCCGGACGGCAGCGCCGCGACGAGCTCCCGCACGATGGCCAGCGCGCGCTCGTCGTCGGCGACCAGCCCGAGGACGCCCATCAGCATCAGCGCGACCGGCCGGTCGAAGTCCAGCGTCCGCGCGGCCGCGTCCAGGATCGGGCCCGGCTCCCGGACGTCGGCCTCCAGGTAGTCGGTGACGCCCTCCGGCGTGCTGCGCAGCAGCGCGTGCGCGTGGACGAGCACCAGCGGGTCGTTGTCGACGTACACGATCCGCGACTCCGGTGCGATCCGCTGCGCGACCTCGTGGGTGTTGTCGGCGGTCGGCAGCCCCGTCCCGATGTCGAGGAACTGCCGGATGCCCGCCTCGCCCGCGAGGAACCGCACGGCCCGCACGAGCATCTGCCGCGAGTGCCGGGTGATGTCGACCATGCCCGGGAAGACCTCCAGGACCGTGTCGCCCGCCGCCCGGTCGACGGGGTAGTTGTCCTTCCCGCCGAGCAGGTAGTTCCAGATCCGCGCCGAGTGCGGGATCGAGGTGTTGATCTCGGGCGAGGCGTCCAACCGGGACGCACCCGAGATACTGGGATGATTTCCGGATGGCACGTCTGCTCGTGGTTGAGGACGATGAGACCATCGGCGGTCTCCTGGACGCCCGGTTGCGCGCGCAGGGGCACGAGGTCGCGTGGGTCCGGACGGGACGGGCGGCGCTGCGGGCCGCCGCGTCGGACGTCGACCTCGTGCTGCTGGACCTCGGCCTGCCTGATCTGGACGGCGTCGAGGTGTGCAGGCAGATCCGCGGCGCGCAGCCGGGCTGCGTGCTGGTGATCCTGACGGCGCGGCAGGACGACATGGACGTCGTCGTCGGCCTGGAGGCGGGCGCGGACGACTACCTGACCAAGCCGTTCGGCCTGGCGGTGCTGCTCGCGCGGGTGCGGGCGCACCTGCGCCGGGGCGCGCCGGCCGCGCCGCGCCCGCGGTTCGAGGTCGGCGACCTCGTCCTGGACACCGCCGCCCGGACCTGCGACGTCGCGGACCGCGACCTCGGCCTGCGCCCGAAGGAGTTCGACCTGCTGGCCCGGCTGGTCGCCGAACCGGACACGGCGGTGAGCCGGGAGCGCCTGATGGACGACGTGTGGGACGCCAACTGGTCGGGCTCCACCAAGACGCTGGACGTCCACGTCGCGGCGGTGCGCGGGCGGCTCGCGGAGGCGGCGCGCGCGGAGGGCGTCCGCGTCCCGCGGATCGTGACGCTGCGCGGCCACGGCTACCGCCTCGAAAGCCCCTGACGCCCGAGTTCCCGACACCGGCCCCTACGACAAGGACCCCCCGATGCGCAAGCGGATCGCTGTCCTGTGCGTGCTCGCCGCGACGCTGGCGATCAGCCTGTTCGGCGTCCCGCTGGCGGCGGGCGTCGCCCGCTACTACCTGGTGGGGGAGCGCGGCGAGCTGGAGCGCGTCGCGGCCGAGACGACCGTCGCGGTCTCGTCCGACCTCGGGCGCGGCTGGGTGCGCGGCGCGGGCTTCGAGCGGCTGCCCGAGCCGGAGGGCGGCGCGTCCGTCGCCCTGTACGCCGGGACGGGCGCGCGCATCAGCGGGACGGGACCGGACTCCGCCGACGCCGCCGTGCTCGCCGCGATGCGGACCCGGACGACGCACACCGCGACGGGCGACCCGCTGGTCGTGGCGGTCCCGGTGGTCCGCAAGGGCCGCGTCCTCGGCGTCGTCCGCGCGGCCCGCCCGTCCGGCGCGGTCTACCTGCGGATCGCCGGGACGTGGCTGGCGATGCTCGGCATCGCGGTCCTCGCGGTCGGCCTGACCTGGCTGGCCGCGCGCCGCCAGGCCCGGCGGCTGGCGCTGCCGATCGAGCGGCTGGCCACGACCGCCGAGCTGCTGGGCGAGGGCGACTTCACCGTCCGGACGCGGCCGAGCGGCATCCCCGAGATCGACTCGGCGGCGGGCTGCCTGGACGCGACCGCGCGGCGGATCGGCGCGCTGCTGGCCCGCGAGCGCGCGTTCTCCGCCGAGGCGTCGCACCAGCTCCGCACGCCGCTGACGGGCCTGCGCCTCGGCTTGGAGGCGGCGCTGCAGGACCCGCCGGACGAGCGGGAGGAGGCGATCCGCGCGGCCATCGCGTCGGCCGACCGGCTGGAGCGCACGATCGCCGACCTGCTCGCGCTGGCCCGCGACACGCCGCGCGTCCGCGACCGCCTCGACGCCGGGACGCTGCTGGCCGAGACCGCCGAGGCGTGGTGCGACCCGCTCGCGGAGCGGGACCGGACGCTGCGCACGGAGACGGTCGGCACGCCCCCGGTCGGCGCGGGGTCGGCGGCGGCGGTCCGGCAAATCCTCGCGGTCCTTGTGGACAACGCCTCGCAGCACGGCTCGGGCGCGGTGACGCTGCGGGCGCGCGACGCCAGCGGCGTCCTCGCGATCGACGTCGTGGACGAGGGCGACACCGGCACCCTGGACACCGTCGAGCTGTTCCGGCGCGAGCGCACCCCGGACGGCCACGGCATCGGCCTGCCGATGGCGCGCGGCCTGGCCGAGGCCGAGGGCGGGCGGCTGACCCGCACCGGGCACGCGCCGACGACGTTCACCCTGCTCCTGCCCGCCGCCGATGAACCGGAATGATCGCTGCAATCGGTTATATATCGGCTCGTGATCGGCGGCGAAGTGCGCCGGTTGTCCGAGATTAGAGGTCGGTAAGAACGGCTTACCGAGCCCGAATGCGCGGCTCGGTATCTTCTGCTCGTCCGGCGCGCCGAACAACGGGGAACGCGCGCCCGATGACGCCTCATGCCGACTCCGCCCAACCCCCACCAGGCCCGCGGGCACCCGCCCCGCGGCCCCTCCGCCCGAGCGCGCACCAGCGCGGAGACCGCCCGGCGTCCTTCCCCTCTCATGTGTTCGCGGAGGAGCGTCGTGGCGGTCGAGTCCGGCAGCGGGGAACCCGTGCCCAGGAAAAAGGCGAGTCGGAAAAGGAGACTGCGGCGGCGGGCGCGGAACACCGCCGCCCGGATCGCGCTCGCGGTGCTGGGCGCGCTCGTCCCGGCCGTCCTCGCGCCGACGCGCTTCCTGGACGGGCTGCGCGCGCGCCGCGCCGACCCGCCCTCGGCCCGCCGGGTCGTCGTCCTCGTCCAGCACGCGCAGGGCACCGGCGGGACGGTCCGGACGGTCCTCACCTACGCCGCCTACCTCGCCCGCCACCACGACGTGGAGGTCGTCGGCCTGGTCCGCGAGAGCGCCCGCCCGTTCTTCCCGTTCCCGCCGGGCGTGCGGGTGACGTGGCTGGACGACCGGGTCGAGCCGCCGCGCGGCGCGCGCGGGCTCGTCCGGGCGGTGCTGGCCCGGGTGCCGAGCGCCCTGGTCCCGGTCGGCGAGCCGTCGCGGGGGCGCTGCTCGCTGTGGACCGACGCGCTGCTCGTCCGCCGCCTGCGGTCGCTGCGCGGCTGCGTGGTGATCGGCACCCGGCCCAGCCTCAACCTGGCCGCCGCGCGGTTCGCGGGCGCGGACGTGATCACGGTCGGCCAGGAGCACATGAACCTCGCGGCGCACCGGCCGGGCGTCCGCGCCGAGATCCTGCGCCGCTACCCCCGGCTCGACGCGCTGGTCACGCTGACCCGCGCCGATCTGGAGAGCTTCCGCCGCGAGGTGCCCGGCCTGGCCCGGCCGCACCGCATCCCGAACGCCGTGCCCGCCCTCGGCGGCGGGCGGGCCGACCCGGCGGCCCGCGTGGTGCTGGCCGCCGGGCGGCTCGTCCCGCAGAAGGGCTTCGACCTGCTGCTCGCCGCGTGGGAGCGGGTCGAGGCCGCGCATCCGGACTGGGAGCTGCGGATCTTCGGGGCCGGACGGCTCCAGCGCAGCCTCACCAAGAAGGTCGCGGCGCACGGACTGACCCGCGCCCGCCTCATGGGCCGCACCGACGCCATCGGCGAGGAGATGGGGAAGGCGTCGGTGTACGCGCTCAGCTCCCGGTTCGAGGGGCTGCCGATGGTGCTCATCGAGGCGATGAGCAAGGGCATGGCCGTCGTCGCGTTCGACTGCCCGACCGGCCCGGCCGAGGTCGTCGCCGACGGGGCGGACGGGCTGCTCGTCCCGGCCGAGGACGTCGCCGCGCTCGCCCGCGCCCTGGACCGCGCGATGACCGACGAGGACCTGCGCAGGCGACTCGGGGAGCGGGCTGTGGAAACCGCCCGCCGCTACGACCTGGACGCGGTCGGCGCGCGGTGGGACGAGCTGCTGGACGAACTCGTCCGCGCCCGCCGCACGGGCGGTCGCACGGGCAGTCGCACGGGCGGTCGCCCGGGCGGTCATTCAGGGGAGTAGACCGCCCACCGGCGGCCCAGCCCCGGCAGCCGGTGCCGCTTCCACGTCGGCGCGAACGCGGGAGGCCGCGTGCTGCGCGACAGCACGCCCGTCCGCATCCGGCCCGCCGCCGCGACCAGCTCCGCCGTCGTCATCGACGCGTTGTTCCCGCCCGTCTGCCCGGTGCGGCACCCCGCGTAGAACGCGACCGGGACGGCGGCGGGCCCCGCGAGCAGGCACGGCGCGCGGAACCCGAGGCCGCGCAGCTCGGCCGCCGTCCGCGCGTACCGCATCCGCCCGGTCGTGTACCGCTCGCCCATCTTGACGAGCACGAGCTGCTGCGACACCAGGTGCGCCGCGAGCACCGCGCCGACCGCGACGAGCACCGGCGCGCGCCACCGCCCCGCCCGCGCGGGCAGCGCGACGAAGAACTCCGCGACGGGCACCGCCAGCAGCGCGTACGCGGGCAGCAGGAAGCGCGGCGCGGCGTAGTCGACCAGCAGCAGGTACGACGCGGCGACGACGATCCCGCACGCGGCGGCGACCGCCGTGTTCCGCCGCGCCCGCAGCGCGAGCGCGACGCCGCCGACGACCAGCGCCGGGACCGCGAACCACCACACCGTCAGCCCGTGGTCGCGCCACCCCGCGACGCACGGGCGGCAGAGCTGCGGCCCGTTCAGCGCGTGCAGCTCGTACAGCAGCCCGCGCGGATGCCAGCCGAGCCCGCCCTCGGTCTCGCTCGCCCGGTGCAGCCGCTCCAGCGGCCCGCCGAACCGGGTGAACGCCTCGGCGATCCACTGGACGAGCCCGAGCGCGAGGCCCCCGGCGAGCACGGCGAGCGGCGCGAGGCGGCGCAGCGGCCGGACGGCGAGCGCGGCGGCGGCCAGCGGCAGCGCCGTCCAGAACGCGTCGTGCGGCCGCATCAGCGTCATCGCCGCCGCCCACGCGCCGACGCCGACGAGCGGACCCCAGTGCCGGGAGTCCGCGCAGCGCAGGAACCAGCCGACCGTCGCGACGGCCGCGACCGCCACCCAGAAGTTCGGCATCGCCGACGAGCCGTAGAACCCCGTCACCCACAGCCCCGCGAAGACCAGCGCGGCGAGCGGCGCGACGGCGGCCCGCGAGCCCAGCCGCAGCCACGGCCAGAAGGCCGCCCCGATCGCGACGCCCGACAGCACGGCCAGGTAGGCGCGCAGCGCGGTCACCGAACCCGTCAGCCAGGTGACCGGCGCGACCAGGTAGGTGATGCCGCGCGCGCGGGGCGCGCTGAAGTACCCGGCGGGAATCCGGGGGCTGACCTGGCTGATGTAGAGGGCCTCGTCCCAGGCGACGCCGCCGCGCCACACCAGCACGGCGAACTGGACGGCGACGTACGCCGCCGCGACCCCGAGCAGCCAGCCCGCCGCGCGCCGCCGCGCCCGCCCCGCCCCCGCGCCCGGCCCGCGCGGCGCGCGGAACCGCTCCGCGCCCGCCGGAACCCCGCCCGCGCGCACCTGGTCCGCTGAGTGCATGCTTCCCCACAACCCCCGAGACAGATCGGCTGCGGCCATACCCGACAGGGCCTCGGGGGACACGGACCAGCGCGAACACACCACCGTTTCTTGGCCCGCAGGAGACGGTCAGCCGGAGTCGGGCAGGAAGTCGTCGCCGAGGGGCTCGCCGCGCAGCGCCGCGTCCACGCGGTGGCGGACGTGCGCGCCGGTCATCGGGCACTCCAGCGGACGCGCCGTGCGGCAGTCGAGCATGTGGTCCAGGACGGCGGCGGCGCGCGACAGCCGCCGGATCTTCGCGCGCATCGCGTCGCGCTGCCCGGCGATCAGCGCGCGCCGCTCGTCCAGCGTCGCGCTCTCCACGACGGCGGCGGTCCCGGCGAGCGGGACCAGCCCGTCCTCGTGCCAGAGCTGCACGTACGCGAGGCGTTCCAGCGCCGCGCGGTCGTAGTACCGCACCCGGCCGCGCCGCTCGGTGGACGGGACGAGCCCGATCTCCTCGTAGTACCGCAGCGCCGCGACCGACAGCCCGAACGCCGCCGCGACCCGGCTGATCGAGTACGCCTCCATCGGCCCCCCTCCTCCGGACTTGCGCTCAAGTCCGCTTGAGCGCCGAAGCTTAGGCAAGCCTAACTTCCGTCGAGGGGACTCCGATGCCCGCACCCGCCGCGCCCGCGCTCCGCGACCCCCGCCCGCTCGGCCGGGCGGGCGCCGCGCTCGTCGTCGGCTTCGTCCTGCTGAGCCTCAACACCCGCGTCGCGTTCGGCCAGATCGGGCCGCTCGCGCCGGTCACCGACCTGCCCGGCACGGCCGTCACCGTGCTCGGCCTGCTGCCGCCGCTGGTCATGGGGCTGTGCGCCCCGGCCGCGCCCGCTGTGCGCCGCCGCCTCGGCGAGGAGCGCGGCCTGTTCTGGGCCGGGATCGTGCTGCTCGCCGGGACGCTGCTGCGGCCCCTCGGGCTGCCCGGCCTGCTCGCCGGGACGGCCGTCGTCGCCGCCGCGACCGCCGTCGTCAACGTGCTCGTGCCCGTCCTGGTGCAGCGGCGGTTCCCCGCCCGGCGCGTCGGCGCGATGATGGGCGTCTACGCGATGTGCATGGGCGCGGGGTCGGCGCTGGTCGCCGCCGCCGTCGTGCCCGTCGCCCGCGCGACCGGCGGAAGCTGGCACGCCGCCGTCGCGCTCGCGATCGTCCCGGCCGCGCTCGCCGCCGCCGGAATGGCCCCGCAACTGCGGCACGCGCACGTCCCGCCGCCGCGCGCCGCCCGGACGGCCGACCGCCCGCACGTCGCCCGGACCTGGCTCGCGTGGAGCCTGCTGTGCTTCTTCGGCGTCCAGACGCTGCTCTTCTACACGACGCTCGCGTGGCTCCCGACGATCCTGGTGGACGCGGGCGTCGGCAGCGGGACGGCCGGGTCCATGCAGGCGCTGTTCATCGTCGGCGTCGCGGTCGGCGGGTTCGCCGCGCCCGTCCTGGCCGCCGCCCGCGCCGACCAGCGGCCCGTCCTCGTCGCGTCCCTCGCGGTCTGCGCCGCCGGGTACGCCGGGCTGCTCGCCGCCCCGGCCGCCGCGCCCGCGCTGTGGGCGCTCGTCCTCGGCGCGGGCCTCGGCGCGGGGCAGTCGCTGCCCGGCGTCCTGTACGCGCGGCGCGCGGCCGACCACGACCACGTCGCCGCGCTGTCCACGATGGCGCAGACCGGCGGCTACCTGCTGGCCGCCGCCGGTCCCGCCGCCGTCGCCGGCCTCCACGCCGCCACCGGCTCGTGGACGCTCCCGCTCGCCGCGATGCTCGCCCTGCTCGCCGCCAACGTCCCGCTCAGCTCCCGCGCGGGCCACGGTTAGCCGGTGTTTCCAAGCCCCGGCCCACGGCCCTCGCCTGGCGGCTCGGGCCTCACCGGGACTGTGCGAGCGCGGCATCGCTCCGCGATCTGGGCGGTGAAGCTCGCCTCCGGCGTCGCTTCACCGCCCAGGTAACGCACTCGCGCTGTGGCTGAGGCACTTTGAAACAGGCCCCCGCCCCGATCAGAGGTTGAGGGTGTTGATCGTGATGTCCCGGCCCGCCGTCATGGACGTGCCGATCGACTGCGCGTTCACGACGTTGGCCTGCTGCGCCTGCACGGGCGCGAGGACGCCCGCCCGCCGCCCGAGGTCGGTGAGCTCGGCGGCGAACTCCGGGTCGTCGGCCGCCGCCCGCCCGAGCGCGGCGGCGAGCAGCGCGTGCAGCCGCTCGTCGTCGGGGCTCGCGGCGGCGAGTTCGAGGATCGGCTCGTCCGGACTCCCGCCGAACCGCCCCTTGATCCGCGCGACGAGCGCGCCCACCGCCTGCCGCGCCCCCTCGCCCAGCGACTCCGCCGCCCGCCCCGCCAACGCCGCCGCCGCGGCCGTCGCGATGGCCACCATCTCCGGATCGCTCAAGGATGCCCCCTGGGATTACTGGAAGATTCCCGTCCATCCTCGCGCACCGCGGCGTTCGCCGGTAGCGGGAATCGCGACGGCCGCGGTCGGCCGCGCGCTGTCGCGCCAAGCGCACGCCGGTTTACACTGTCGGATTCACACGGTCAGTGGTGCGGTCGTCAGGAGCGGACGATGGACAGCGCGCAATCGCCCGGCCCGCCGCCGGGGGAGCGGTTCCGGCCGGGAAATGAATTCCGCAGCGACTCGCACGTCAACGCGGTTTTCCAAGCGCAGGGCGACGTCAATGTCAACACCGGCGCCGATGTGCTCGATCCGCCCCACCTGACGCCTTTGCCGACCGCATTTTTCGTGAACCGCGACAGCGAACTGGCGCACGTGTCCGAGACCGCCGCGCACCTGGAGCACGCGGTGGGCGTCTGCGTGGTGCAGGGCCCGCCCGGCGTCGGGAAGCGCGCCGCCGTCCGCGAGTTCGTCCGGCGGCACGGCGACCGCTTCCCCGGCGGCGACATCTACGTCGACTGCGCCGACTACGGCTCGCTCGGCACGCCCGGCACCGCGAACCTCCAGGCGATGCTCGTGGACGTCCTCAGCGCCCTGCGCATCGCCCCCGAGCACGCCCCGCGCGGCCGGTCGCAGCTCGCCGCGTGCTACCGCAGGCAGCTCAACCGGCTGCCCGGCCCGGTGCTCGTCGTGCTGGAGAACGCCGCCGAGCCCGCGCAGGTCCGCGCGCTGCTGCCGAACCGGCCGGGCAGCCTGGTGCTGGTCGCCGCCGTGCCCGGCGCCGACCTCGGCGAACTCGCGCTGGACGGGGCCGAGTTCGTGTCCGTCGGCCGGCTCGCCGACGAGCACGGCGCGGAGGTCTTCCGGCGCGCGGCGGGCCGCGCCCCCGACGCGCTCGGCGGGCTCGTCCGGTCCTGCGACGGGCTGCCGCTCGCGCTGCTCGTCCTCGCCGCGTCGCTGCGCGCCCGCGGCGACGCCGAACTGGCCGCCCGCGCCGCCGACGACCGCAGACTGCTCGCCGCACTCGTGCTGGGAGGCCGACCGATCGTGGCCGCCGCGTTCACCCTCGCCTACCGCGCGCTCCCCGCCGACCTGCGCGCCGCCTACCGCCGCCTCGGCCTGCTGCCCGCCCGCGACATCGGCCCCGGCGCCGCCGCGGCGGCGCTGGCCGCCGACCCGGCGGCGGCCCGCGACCTGCTGGACCGCCTCGCGGACGCGCAAATGCTCGAACGGCGGTCCAACGGCCGGTACGCGTTCGCCAACAACCTCATCCGGCTGCACGCCCGCGACCAGGCCGAGGACGAGTCCGCCGAGGGCGAGCCGCTGGAGCGCCGCGAGGCCGTGCTGGAGGCCGTCGTCCGGCACTACGTGCTGCACGCCGCGTTCGCCGACCGCGCCAAACGCGCCGACCGCACCCGCGTCGCGGACCACGGCGAACTGCTGGCGGGCCACCGCGACCCGTTCGCCGGGCCGGACGCCAAGGAGCGCGCGCTGGCCTGGCTCGACGCCGAGCGACACAACCTCGTCCCCGTCGCCGAGGCCGCGTTCGACGCCGGGTTCACCCGGCTGACGATCCTGCTCGCCGACGCGCTCACCAGCTACTACACCGACCGCCGCGACCTCGTCGCGTGGATCGCCACCAGCACGCTCGGCGCGCGGGCCGCGCGCGCCGAGGGCGACGCGTGGGCCGAGGCGCGGCTGCGCAGCATGATGTCGCGGCCGCTCACCGACCGCGGCGACCTGGACGCCGCCCGCGCCGAACTCGACACCGCGCGCCGCCTCGCGGACGAGACCGGCGACCTGGTGCTCCGCGCGTCCGTCGCCGAGTTCGAGGGGCGGCTGCTCACCCGCACCGACCCGGCGGCGGCGCTGGACGCGTTCGCGCGCTCGCGCGAGCTGAACGAGCGCGCCGGGGAGCGGCGCGGCGCGGCCCTCGCGCTGACGTTCGCGGCCGAGACGCTGCGGGTCCTCGGCGACGCGGCCGGCGTCGGCGCGCCGGGCCCGGACGGCGGCGACGCGCCCGGCACCGGCACGGGTTCCGCGCGGGACCTCTACCGGCGCGCCGCCGAGACCTACGGCGCGGCGCTGCGCGACTTCCACGACCTGGACGACGACCGGATGGCCGCCCGCACCGGCATCGGCCTCGGCGTCGTCCGCGCCCGGCTCGGCGACGCGGCGGGCGCGGCGGACATCCTGCGCACCGCCGCCGCCGCGCTGCGCGGCACGCACTACGCGGCGCAGGCGAGCGTCCACCTCGCCGACGTCGCGCGGGCGACGGGGGACACGGCGGCCGAACGCGCGCACCTGCGGGACGCGCTGGCGGTCTACACCGAGTTCAAGCACCCGGACCGCGACGTCGTCGCGGAACGGCTGCGCGCGCTGGGCAGCGGTCAGCCCGGCTGACAGGTCCAGGAGAGCGTCGCGGTCCGCGGGCCGACGCGGATCGTCGCGGACCCGTCCGCCGGTTCGCCCGCGCGCACGCGGTGGTACAGGGCCGTGCCCGCGAGAGCGGGATCGTCGGTTCCCGTTGCGCGGACGCGTGAGCCGTCGCGGAGCAGGGCCGCGCATCCGCCGTCCGCGAGCGCGGTGACCGCCACCAGAAGCTCCGGGTGCCGGTCGAGCGCGGACGACAGCCAGGCGGCCGCCGCCTCCCCGGCGAGCGGCGCGCGCCGCACCAGGACCGTCGCGTTGTCCGGCAGCCGCCGGTCCGGCTCGTCGTCCCCGACGCTCAGATGCCGGAACGCCCCCGGCTCCGCCGGGCCGGGGTCCGCGACGGCGGCGGGCCAGCGCCGGACCGCCAGCGCGCCGTCCGCCTCGGCGCGCGAGTGGACGACGAACGAGCGCGGCTCGTCCACCGCGGGCTCCGGCGGCGGCACCGCGCGCAGCGGCGCGTCCCCGTCCGGCACGGCCAGCTCCAGCAGCTCGTAGACGAACGCGCGCAGCGTCGCGGCGGTCCGCCCGCGCGCCCCGAACATCCGGTCCGCGAGGGGGAGCAGCCGGTCGGTGTCCTGCGCGGCGGCCCGCGCGACCTGCCCGGCCAGCGGCGCGGCGTCGTCCAGCCGGACCGCGAGCCGCGCCAGCTCCCCGGCCGGACTCGCCGGGACCACCGGGCCGTCGCCCGCCGCGAGCAGGAACGGCCGGGGCAGCGCCGTCGCGTACAGCGACACCGACCCCTGGTCCCCGACGACGACGTCGGCGGCCAGCAGCGCGGCCTGCCACCCGGCCTCCGGCGGGACGCGGACCAGCCCGGCGTCGAACGCGTCCGCCAGCCACAGGCCGAGCTGGTGCGGACCGTGCCAGGACCAGACGTTCGGATGCGCGACGAGCGCCACCCGGTACTCGTCGGCGGGCAGCGCCCCGAGCAGCCGCGCGGGCAGCGTCCGCCGCCGCGCGAGCAGCGAGCCCGGACCCCACGTCGAGGACACCACGACGAGCCGCTGGCCGGGCCCGACGCCGAGCGCGTCGCGGTACCGGTCCCGCAGCGCCGCGCTCGCGGCCATCCGGTCGAGCGCGAGGTCCCCGATCAGCACGCAGCGCCGCGCCGCCTCCGGATGCTCCGCGCGCAACTGCTCCCGCTGCTCGGGATGCGAGATCGCCATCCACACCCCCGGCTCCCCGAGCCGGTCGGCGGGCACGACCCCCGACAGCCGCCGCCCCGGCCCGCGCGAATCGGGCACGTACTTGTGGAAACCGATGCCGTGGGGGAGCACCAGCACCGGCGCGTCCAACCCCCGTACCGGAACGTTCTCACTGGCCATGAGGACGAGGTCCGGGCCCAGCTCCGCGATCTCGTGCCACGGGACGAGCCGGACCCCCGCCCGCTCCAGCAGCGCGTCGACGCCCACGCTGAACGCCGACGAATCATCGAGCGCGAACAGGACCTCCACCCGGGCGTCCCGCCGGAACACCGCCAGCGCCTCCAGCAGCCGCACCGCGGACGTGAACGTCCGCGCCACCGCCAGCACCGTCCGCTCCGGCCGGAACGTCTCCCAACGACGCCGCCGCGGCCCCGCCCACGACGATCGCTCAGCCGACACGACGACTCCGCACCCGGTCGGGACGACGCGCGCCCAGATTTCTGAATCCGGCAGATAGTACCCGGGTTGTCATTGTGGGGGGACGACCCCCCACACCCCCCGCGGCGCGGAGCATGCATCCTCACTCCGCTGGCGCTCCGCTGCGGTGCATCCTCCGCGCTGCGCGCGCCCGGCCACTCGCTGGCGCTCGCGGCCGTGCGCCCGCCGGGTAACCCCCTGTGGTTGCGCTTGTTGGTCTTGTTGGAAACCTTGGAACTTTCAGCCTTCGATCGGGGCCGTTTCCTTCTGGGTGGTCGGCGTCGATTCCTTGGTGGGGGTGGACTTGGGGATCGTCGCCGCGATCAGGCCCGCGAGGATCGCCACGCCGCAGCCGATGGCCAGGCCCGTGCGGAAGCCGTTCTCGGAGGTGAGGGTGTAGCCGCCCATCTTCACCGTGAGCTGGGCGAGGACCACGCCGACGACGGCCGCGCCGATCGAGGTGCCGAGGGAGCGCATCAGGGAGTTGAAGCCGTTCGCCGCCGCCGTCTCCGACAGGGGGACGCTGCCCATGATCAGGGCGGGTATCGCGCCGTAGGCGAGGCCGACGCCGCTGTTCATGATCATAATGGCCAGCATGAGGCCCGGCGCGGAGCCCAGCAGCGCGAGCGCCGACGCGTACCCGGCGGCGAGCACGATGATGCCGCTGATCAGCGTGAACTTCGGCCCGCGCGCGTTGGTGAGCTTCCCGCCGAGCGGCGAGACGATCATCATCATGATCCCGCCGGGCGCCAGCCACAGGCCCGCCGCGAGCATCGACTGCCCGAGCCCGTACCCGGTGGCCTTCGGGAACTGCAGGAGCTGCGGGATCACCAGCATGGACGAGTACATCGCGCACCCGACGAAGATCGACGCGAGGTTGGTGAGCAGCACGCGCGGTCGGGCCGTCGTGCGCAGGTCCACGATCGGCTCGCGCGTCCGGACCTCCCACGCGCCCCAGCCGAGCAGCACGAGCACGGCGGCGGCGAACAGCGCGACGGTCGTCGCCGACGCCCAGCCCCAGTCCGCGCCCTTGGAGATCGCCAGCAGCAGGCAGACGAGCCCGACGCCGAGGCCGACCGCGCCGGGCGCGTCGAACCGCTGCCCCTTCGCCGCCGCCGGGACGACCGGGACGACGAACCAGATCAGCACCGCGACGACCGCCGCGAGCCCGGCCGACCCCCAGAACAGCACCCGCCAGCTCGCGTACTCCGCGACGGCGGCGGCGATCGGCAGCCCGAGCCCGCCGCCGATCCCCATCGACGCGCTGACCAGCGCGATCGACGAGCTGAGCTTCTCGCGCGGCACGACGTCGCGCAGCAGCGCGATGCCGAGCGGGATCATGCCCATCCCGACGCCCTGCAGCCCGCGTCCGACGATCATGGGCACGACGGACGACGACAGCGCGCACACCACCGACCCGGCGACGAGCGGCACGGCGCACACCAGCAGCATCAGCCGCTTGCCGACCAGGTCCCCGAGCCGCCCGAACACGGGCACGCAGACCGCGCCGACGAGCAGCGTCGTGGTGATGACCCACGCCGAGTTCGACGCGGTGGTGTGCAGGATCCTCGGCAGGTCCGCGAGCAGCGGCGTGACCAGCGTCTGCATGATCGCGGCCGTGACGCCGGCCAGCGCCAGCGTGGCGACGACGCCGCCGGAGTGGGCCGCCTTCGGCGGTGGAGCGTTCATGAAGGACCTCGGGAGGTAGGGGGTCGGGCCGTGTGCATGGTACATGTTGAGTGCATAGGACACATGCCGGGGTTCGTGTCCCGCTTCGTGAGACGATGGGCGGGATGTGTGGCACGCGGCCCCGATGCGGCGGGAGGTGGAGGCGGATGGACGGTCCTGCCCGGGAGGTCGAGTACGAGCAGATGCTGCTCAGCCGCCACGAGCTGATGCGCCACCGGCTCAGCAGCCTGGAGCGCAGCGCGTACATCCTGCTCAGCCGCATCCGCGTCCAGGGCCCGATGTCGATCGGGGAGCTGAGCGACGCGTTCGGCCTCGACGCGTCCACGCTGAACCGGCAGACCGCCGCCGCGATGCGGGGCGGCCTGGTGGAGCGCATCCCCGACCCGTCCGGCGGCATCGCCCGCAAGTTCCGCATCACCGACAAGGGCGCCCGCATGCTCGACGACGAGCGCGAGAACCTCGTCGACGGCCTCGGCAAGGTGATGGCCGAGTGGTCCGACGAGGACGTCGCCGCCTTCGCCGCCTACCTGCGCCGCTTCAACACCGACATCGAACGCCTCACCGGCCGCCCCTGGCCCCGCCCCTGACGACCACGGCGGACCGCCCCCCGGCAGGGGCGGTCCGCCGCGTCAGGAGCCGGTCAGTGCCGGGCCATCTTGTACTGGTGGCGGGCCTCCCACGGGCTGATCGCCCGATCGAGGAACATCAGGCCGTCCACCCGGCAGTTGCACGGGTTTCCCTCGCTGGTGTTCTGCGGGTAGCTGCCGCCGATCTTGATGCCGCGCGGATCGGTGGCGGACGTGGTGTGCGGGCCCGGCTCGTCGGCCAGCTTCCACGGGTCGCCCTTGACCGTGTAGAAGCCGGGCAGCGGCTCGCCGTCCTTGTAGAGGGCCATCGCGCCCGTGTCGTAGTCGAACGTCGCGGCGAGGTGGACCCACCGGTTCTGCGGCAGGACGCTGCGCCAGTGCTCGTTCGCCGCGAACGTCTGGGAGCTGCCCGAGTCGACGCGGCGGCCGAGGGCGACGACGCGCAGCGTGCCGGACACGTCGATCACCTCCAGCAGCGCGCGGACGTCGTGGCCCTGCGACGTGCCGCTGAGCAGGCCCGCCAGCCCGACCGCGTTGTAGACGTCGTCCGGGTTCGCGGTGTTGGAGTTCGGGCTGGGGTTGACGCCCGTCATCTTGAACCAGCCCATCACCGTCGCGCCCCGCGCCGCGTTGAAGGCGTGGAGCGACGGGACGCCGGTCGCGGAGTAGACCCCGGCCTTGCGGTCGTCGTTGCCCTTCGTCGTCGGGTCGACCTGGCCGAGCTGGAGCACCTGGCCGCGCGACCCGTCCCGGACGCGCAGCGCCGCGCCCCCGTTGACCAGGTCGATCGTCGTCCCGGAGCGGCCGAGGTCGCGTTCGCGGCCCGCGTCGCCCGGCACCGGGTGCTCGAAGTCGTAGTACGAGACCAGGTTCCCCCGCAGCGACGGGAAGACCCCGGACTTGCCGCCGCCCGCGCTCGCGGCGGGGGCGGCGGCGAGCGACGCCCCGGCCAGCGCGGTCGCCAGCGCGGCGGCCAGCGCCACGCGTCCACGGCGAATGATCATGTCGTCCTCCTGGGGGTGCCCGCCGGGCGGGCGGCGCGCGCCGCCCGCCCGGCGGGGGCCGTCACTTCGCCGGGGCGCCGGTGACCGTGAGGTCGCGGAGCCTGCCGATGTTGTCGAACGAGCCGAAGCCGACCCGCCCGGACGCGAACGTGGTGTCCAGCGCCGTCATCACCGGGCGCTTGCCGCCGTCGACGTACACCGCCGTCTCACCGGTCGCGCCGCAGTGCGTCAGGCGCACCTTGTGCCAGTCGGCGTCGGTGATCGACGGGGGAGCGCCGTGCGACCGGTTGGCGTTCCACTGCTGGTCGATCCGCAGCCGGTCCGCGCCGTTCACCACGAAGATCCCGTTGTGCGGGTAGATGGAGTTGTCCGTGGACAGATGGGCGTACGCGAAGTGCGTGTCGTCCTGGTAGTCGAAGATCAGGATGACGTCGCGGTCCTTCTGCGTGACGGGCGTGTCCAGCCGCACCTTCGCCTCGATGTTCACCGAGCCGTAGGACGGCCCCTTCGCCAGCACCGCGTACTCGTACGGGCGGCGCGGTCCGGGGCGCTCCTTGCCCGCCTCGGCCAGGACCACCTCGCGGCCGGGGAACTGCCACTTGGACGGAGTGACCGGCGTCCAGTCCTTCGCGGCCGTGGCGTGCGAGACGCGGGCCGGGCCGGTGCGGCACTCGGCCGTCTGCCGCGTCCCGACGACCTTCCAGACCTTGCCGTTCGCCTTGGCCAGCAGGTACAGCTCGCCCTTGGCGTCGATCCCGTACCGCAGGTCGACCCGGTCGTCCCCGGCGAGCTGCTTCATCGTGACCGGGTTGCCCGCCGTGTCGTACGCGGAGAGCTGGTAGATCTGCGCCCGGTTCCTGCCCGCCACGTCCCGCTTCATGGCCGACTCCTCGGTGTAGAAGAGCCGTCCGTCCACGATGTCGGTGAACAGGTACTTGCCGCGCAGCGCCGGGATCTTCGAGCCCCGGTAGACGTAGCCGCCCGAGATGGCGTGGCCGCTGTCGCTGCTGCAGTTCCAGTCCGCGGGCGGGTCGTGGTCGTACGCGGCGACCGGGTAGTTGTACCCGTACTTCGCGTCGTCCTCCGGCAGCGGGTACAGGTGGCAGCGGTCGGACTTGTTGAACGTGAACGCGCCCTCGCGCTCGCTCCAGCCCAGGTTGTCGCCCGCCCGGATGTCGTGGATCGACTCGATCTCGTGCTCGCCGATGTGGGCGAGGAACAGCCGGTGGCTGCCGCCGGTGTCCCAACTGAACCGGTGCGGGTCGCGCATGCCGTAGGCGTAGATCTCGCCGACCTTGCCGGCCTGGCCCGCGAACGGGTTGTCGGCCGGGATGCCGTACTTGCCGTTGGCGCTGTTCGTCCCGGACGGGTCGATCCGCAGGATCTTGCCCTGCGGGACGCCGAGGTTCTGCGGGTCGCCGCCGTTGTCGCCGACGTTGCCGTTCCCGCCGTCCCCGACGGCCAGGTACAGCTTCCCGTAGTCGCGGTCGCCCTTGCGGGCGTTGGGGTTGAAGTCGATCTGCTGGAGGTTGTGGATCTGCCCGGAGAACCCGATCCGCAGGATCTCGCGGTGCGTGCCGCTGAACGTGTCGGCCTTCGGGTTCTTGGCCGTCCACTCGTCGATGACGCCGTGGAACTTCGTCTTCGGCTGCGGCGTCAGGTCCGGGGTCTTGCTGGTCAGCGCGCCGTTGGCCTCGACGTGCGTGGTGTAGAACTTGCCGTTCTTCTTGAAGTCGGGGTGGAACGCCACGAACCCGAAGCCCTGCCCGAGTCCGGACGCGGAGTAGAAGTCCGGCTGGAACGTCGCGCCGACATCGAGGTAGACGTGCGGCGTGTGCGTCTTCTTGTCGAGGAAGTACAGCTTGCCGTTGAGGTCCGGCGCGAACATGCGGCCGGAGTGGTCGGGGAGTTCGCCGACGTAGTTGATGCGGTTGTACCGCTTCAACCGGTCGTCGGTGGGCGGGGCCGAGGGCTGCGACGCGGGAAGCTGCGCGAACTCCTGCAGCACCAGGCCGAGGCCCGCGGGGGCCGGGTCGTCGGGGATGGGGTCGAGGATCGGACCCGGCGTCTGCGCGCCCGCCGCCGTCGGTACGGCGAGCAGGGCCGCGAGGAGCGCCGACGTCGTGAGCAGGCACCGTCTCAGTTTCGTCATTCCGGCCGTCCGTAGTGGGTGGGGGGTATTGGCTGGAAAGCGCATTCTGGAAGCGCTTTCACGAACGTAAGTCCCGTTTCCGCTTCCGTCAAGAACGAATTCTGTGTCGAAGGTGATCACCGAGAGTCATAACGGCGGACAGCGCGAGACCCGCCGGGGCGGCGGCCGCGTGCCCGGCGAGCGTCAGCGCCACGGCCGCCGCCGCGCCCGGCGCCCAGGCCCACGTCGGCACCGGCCGCGCCGGGCCGCCGCGCCGCCGCCGCGCGGCCTCGGCCGCCATCGGCGGGACCAGCGCGGGCAGCGCCGCCGCGAGGACCGTCAGCCAGTCCAGCAGCATCCGGTCCACGCGCAGCGCGGCCAGCACCGCGCCCGGCAGCGCCACCGCCAGCGCCGCGCCCGCGCGCGGCAGGCGCGGCGCGAACCGCGCGACCGCGAACGCCCCCGAGTGGACGGCGGCCAGCGTCGGCGCGACGACCGACGCGGCGACGAACAGGTTCGCCACCGGCAGCCCCGCGACGTGCGGGCCGTTCGGTCCGGACAGCACCGCGACCACGTCCGCCGAGCCGCCCGCCGCCGCGAGCCCGGCCCCGACCACCGAGGCCGCGAGCGCGGGCCCGACCAGCAGCGCGACGCACACCGCGAGGTCGGCGCGCCGCCGCAGCCCGGCGGTGAAGTCCGGCGCGCGCACCGCGAACACCGACACGTAGCCGAGATAGCCCGCGAGGTCGGCGGCGAGCGCGGCCGGGCCGTCGCGCGCCAGCGACACCGGGGACTCCGGCGGCGGCAGCCGCACCGCGACGAGCACGATGAGCGCGACCGCCGTGAGCGTCGTCCCGACCGCGACGGCGTTCCACCTCCCGCCGATGGCAAAAAGAACCACCACGGGCAGGGTGAGCAGCACGACGCCGCCCGCGTCCGGCAAACCCGCGAGCGCGGCCAGCGCCGCCCCGCCGAGCCCGATGTTGAACCCGAACCAGCCCGCCATCGCGACCGCGAGCAGCGCGGTGAACACCCGCTCGGCGACCGGCGGCAGGTAGCGCGGGGCCAGCACCGCCATCCCCGCGCCCTCGCCCAGCGGCGGCGCGAGCCCGAGCCGGCCCTGCGCGACGAGCAGCGCGGCCATCACCGCGCCGCCCACCGCCAGGACGGCGACGGGCAGCGCGCCGCCGTGCCGCCCGGCGACCTGCGCGCCGAGGACCAGCGCGCCCGGCGCGGTGCCGATCCCCAGCCACGCCCCGGCCGCCGACCGCCACGAGCGGCCCGCGTCCGCGTCTCCGCCCGTCACGTCGTGATCACGCGCCCCTCACGCGACGTGCCGCGTGAACCGCGACAGCGTCAGGGCCAGGGCGTCGGGGCCCGGCATGGACCACAGGTCGTCGTTGAAGATCTCCACCTCGACCGGCCCGTCGTAGCCCGTCGCGGCCACGGCGTCGCGGAACCGGCGCAGCTCCACGCAGCCGTCGCCGAGCATCCCGCGCCCGGTCAGGACGCCCGCCGGGAGCGGCGTCACCCAGTCCGCGACCTGGAACAGCGCGAGGCGGTCCTCGGCTCCGGCGCGCTCGATTCCGTGCCAGGCGTCCGGGTCCCACCACAGGTGGTAGGTGTCGATGACGACGCCGACCTGGTCCGCCGGGAGCGGCGCGGCCAGGTCGAGCGCCTGCGCGAGCGTCGCGACGACGCAGCGGTCCGAGCAGAACATCGGGTGCAGCGGCTCGATCGCCAGCCGGACGCCGTGCTCGCCCGCGTACGGGGCCAGTTCGGCGAGGATGTCCGCGACGCGGGCGCGCGACCCGTCCAGATCACGCGACCCGCCCGGCAGCCCGCCGCTGACGAGTACCAGGACGGGCGCGCCGAGCGCGGCGGCCTCCTCGATCGCGCGCCGGTTGTCCGCGACGGCGTTCTCCTCCTGGAAGAACCCGCCCCGGCACAGCGACGTCACCGCCAGCCCGTGGTCGCGCACCAGCGACGCGGCCCGCTCCAGCCCGTACTCCGCGACGGGCTCGCGCCACAGGCCGACGCCGGTGACGCCCGCCGCCGCGCAGCCCTTCGCCAGGTCGGGCAGCGGCCAGTGCCGCGTGGTCCACTGGTTGAGGCTGAACCTCACGCGGCCACCCCCTGCACGGTCAGCCAGGCGCGCATCCGGTGCGCGGCGAGCGCCGGGTCGGGGAACAGCCCGGCCGCGTCCGCGCGGCGGAACAGCTCCGCGAGGTGCGCGACGGACCGGGCGGTCTCCAGCCCGGCGACCATGCGGAAGTGCCGCTGGTGCCCGGCCAGCCACGCCAGGAACACGACGCCCGTCTTGTAGTAGTACGTCGGGGCGGCGAACAGGTGCCGGGCGAGCGGGACGGTCGGGGCGAAGACGTCCTCGTAGGCGGCGAGGTCGCCCCTGCCGAGGGCGGCCAGCGCCGCCGCGGCGGCGGGCGCGATGGGGTCGAAGACGCCCAGGAGCGCGTCGCTGTGCCCGTCCGCGTCGCCCCGGATCAGCTCGGGGTAGTGGAAGTCGTCGCCGGTGTAGAGGCGGACGCCCGCTGGAAGGCGCTTTCGGAAAGCGCTTTCACGACCGGCGTCGAGAAGGGAGATCTTGACGCCGTCGATCCGCTCCGCGTGCGCGGCGATCAGGTCCAGCAGCGCGTCGGCGGCGGCGTCCAGGTCGTCCGACCCCCAGTAGCCCGCCAGCGCCGGGTCGAACATCGGGCCGAGCCAGTGCAGGACCGCGGGCCGCCGCACCTGCGGCAGCAGCGCGCCGTAGACGTCGGCGTAGTCGTCCGGGCCGGTCGCGAGGGCCGCGAGGTGGCGGCTCGCCATCAGCACCGGGACCGCGCCCGCTTCCTCGACGACCGCCAGCTGCTCCTCGTACGCGGTGACGACCGCGTCCCGCGACGCCGGGCCGGGCGGCAACTGGTCCGTGCCCGCGCCGCACACGATGCGCCCGCCGGCCGCGGCGGCCTCCCGTCCGGCGCGGGTGATCAGCTCCCGCGTGACGGGCCAGTCCAGGCCCATGCCGCGCTGCGCGGTGTCCATCGCCTCGGCGACGCCCAGCCCGTACGACCACAGGTGGCGGCGGAAGGCCAGCGTCGCGTCCCAGTCCAGGCCGTCGCCGAACGGGTCCGCGACGACGTGCGCGGCGGCGTAGGCGACCCGCGACGCGCTCGGGCCGGGCGGCGGCGCGAACGCGCGCGGCTCGCCCAGCGTGTACGGGACGAGCGTCCCGTCCGCCTCCGGAAGGTTGATCTTCACCGGGCCAGCTCCGGCACGTCCAGGCGGCGGCCCTCGCGCCACGCGCGCAGCCCCAGCTCCGCGAGCTGCACGCCGCGCGCGCCCGCGTAGAAGTCCCAGGGGAACGGTCCATCCTCGGCGACGTGCCGCAGGAACATTTCCCACTGGGTCTTGAAGCCGTTGTCGAAGTCGGCGTTGTCGGGGACCTCCTGCCACTGCGAGCGGAAGTCCTCAGTGGCGGGCAGGTCCGGGTTCCACACCGGCTTCGGCGTCATCGCGCGGTGCTGGACGCGGCAGCGCCGCAGGCCCGCGACCGCCGAGCCCTCGGTGCCGTCCACCTGGAACTCCACCAGCTCGTCGCGGAAGACGCGGGTCGTCCACGACGAGTTGATCTGCGCGACGATCCCGCCGTCCAGCTCGAAGATCCCGTACGCGGCGTCGTCGGCGGTCGCCGCGTACGGCTTGCCGTCCTCGCCCACCCGCTCGGGGACGTGCGTCGCGCCGAGCGCCTGCACCGACCGCACCGGCGCGATGATCCCCTGGAGCACGTACTGCCAGTGGCAGAACATGTCGAGGATGATGCCGCCGCCGTCCTCCTCCCGGTAGTTCCAGCTCGGGCGCTGCGCCTCCTGCCAGTCGCCCTCGAACACCCAGTAGCCGAACTCGCCGCGCACCGACAGGATGCGGCCGAAGAAACCGCCGTCCACGAGCCGCTTGAGCTTCAGCAGCCCCGGCAGGAACAGCTTGTCCTGCACGACGCCGTGCTTGACGCCCGCCGCGTCCGCGAGCCGCGCCAGCTCCAGCGCGCCCGCCAGGTCCTCCGACAGCGGCTTCTCGGTGTAGACGTGCTTGCCCGCCGCGACGGCCTTGCGGATCGCGGCGACGCGCGCCCCGGTGACCTGCGCGTCGAAGTAGATTTCGACGCCGGGCCGGGCCAGGGCCTCGTCCAGGTCGGTCGTCCACGCGGTGAGGCCGTGCCGGTCGGCGAGGTCGCGCAGCTTGACCTCGCTGCGGCCGACCAGCACCGGCTCGGGCCACAGGACGTCGCCGTCCGCCGTGGGCAGCCCGCCCTGCTCCCTGATCGCGAGGATCGAGCGCAGAAGGTGCTGCCGGTAGCCCATGCGCCCGGTGACGCCGTTCATGACGATCCCGATGGACCTGCGTGCCATCCCGTTCCTTCCCAAAACGTTCGTCGGTGGGTGTCGCGGCCGTCAGTCGGCGGCGGCGCCCGCGCCCAGGAGGTCCCGGACGCGGTTGGTGACGCGCGCGAACTCCGGGCGCGCCATCGTCGCGGCGTAGTCGCGCTCGGCGGGCAGGTCGACGTCGATGACCTCCGCGACCGTGCCCGGCCGCTCGCTCATCACCACGACCCGGTTCGCCAGGTACGCGGCCTCCGCGACGGAGTGCGTGACCAGCAGGATCGTCGTGCCCGTCTCCCGCCAGATGCGGTTCATCTCGATGTTGAGCTGTTCGCGGGTGAGGGCGTCCAGCGCGCCGAACGGCTCGTCCATCAGCAGGACGGGCGGCTCGTGCAGCAGCGCCCGGCACAGTGCGACGCGCTGCTGCATGCCGCCGGACAGCTCGTGGGGGAGCGCGTCCTCGAACCCGGTGAGGCCCGTCATCGCCATCAGCTCGGCGGTCCGCGCCCGCGCCTTGTCGGCGGGCATCTTGCGCATCTCCGCCTGGAGCAGGATGTTGCGGCGGGCGCTGCGCCACTCCAGCAGCGCCGCGCGCTGGAACACGTAGCCGATGTCGTGGCGCGGTCCGGCGACCCGCTCGCCGCGCAGCCGCACCGCGCCCGACGACGGCTTCAACAGGCCCGCCACCAGCTTGAGCAGCGTGGACTTGCCGCACCCTGACGGGCCGACGATCGCCACGAACTCGCCCATCGCGATGTCGACGGACACGTCGTGCAGCGCGGTCACGTCGCGCTTGCGGCTGCGGAACCGGACGGCGACGTCCTCGATGCTGACGGCGGACTCGCGGCCCGCCGCGACCGTCCCGCCCTCGCGTTCGCTCACGGTCTTCACTGCTTTCCCTGGCACTGGTCCTCCTACTGCTGGGCCGCGTCCCGCACCCAGTACGTCGCGGGCGACTCGGCCTTCTCGATGACGCCCGCCTGCTTGAACAGCGCGATCGTCTGCTCCCAGTCGGCCGGGTCGTTGACGCCGGGGGCCTTGCCCTTGGTGCGGTCGGTGTGCAGCAGCGTCAGCGTGGTCTTGAACTGCTCGGTGACGACGGGCGTCGGCGGGAGCTGCTCGGACGCGCCGGCCATGCTCGCCACGGCCCCGTCCGGGTCGCCCTCGGCCGCCGTCCACGCCTCGCTGGTGGCGGCGACCATCTTCTTCACCAGGTCGCGGTCGCTCTTGAGCTTGCGTTCGCCGACCATGAGGCCGTTGGAGAAGAAGTTGACGCCGAAGTCGGCGTAGCGCAGGTACGACACCTGCTTGCCGGACTTGTTGGCCATCGTCGGCCCCTGGTCGTTGGCGAACCCGACGAGCCCGTCGGTCTTGCCCGCGATGACGGCCGCGATCTTCCCGGCCGGGTCGGTGTTCTGGACGTGGACGTCGTTCGCGCTCAGCCCGTTCTTGCTGAGGAACACCGGGAACGTCCGCGACAGCGCGTCCCCGGCCGTCCCGGCGATCGTCTTGCCCTTGAGGTCGGCGGGCGTCTTGAGGTTCGCGGTGGTGAACGCCTGCACGGACGCGGGCGTGGTCTGCAGGAACACCCCGACGCTCTTGATCGGCATGCCCTTGTCGACGGCGGCGAGCAGCGCCGGGGTGTCGGCCCAGCCGAAGTCGGTCTGGCCCGCGCCGGTCGCCTGGACGGTCTTCTGCGAGCCCTGCCCGGCCTTGATCTCCAGGTCGATGCCGTGCTTCTCGTAGATGCCCTTCTTCTTGCCGTAGTAGAACGGCGCGTGCTCGCCGTAGGGGTACCAGTTGAGGGTCAGCGTGACCTTGGTCAGCTTCTTCCCGGACGCGCTGGTCGTCCCGTCGTCGCCGCCGCACGCGGCGGCGGTCAGGGCGAGGGCGGGGGCGAGGACGGCGGCGGCGATGATGCGGAATCTCATGGACGGCTCTCCTGGGGGTGGGGTGGGAACGTTCCCGGCGACGGGATCGGCTAGTAGGCGGTCGTCACGGCGCCGCCGCGACGGCTGGCGTGCCAGGGGAGCAGCAGCTTCTCGGCGATCTCCACGACGGCGAACAGCACGACGCCGATCGCGGACATCACCAGCAGCCCGGCGAACAGCATCGGGGTGTCGAGGTTGCCGTTGGCCTGGAGGATCACGTAGCCCAGGCCCTCGTTCGAGCCGACGAACTCCCCGACGACGGCGCCGGTGACGGCGAGCGTCACGGCGACCTTCAGGCCGGAGAACAGGTGCGGCAGCGAGGCGGGCAGCCGGATCTTGGCGAAGGTGTCCAGCGGTCCCGCGCCCATCGTGGCCGACAGCTCGATCATCTCGGGGTCGACGGCCTTGAGGCCGGCGACCATCGAGATCACGACGGGGAAGAACGCGATGAGCACCGCGACGATGATCTTCGGCCCGATCCCGAAGCCGAGCCACACCACGAACAGCGGCGCGATGGCGATCTTGGGGATGACCTGCGCGAACAGCAGGATCGGGTACAGCGTGCGCTCGACCGTCGCGGAGTAGACCATCACGACGGCCGCCGCGACGCCGACGACGACGGCGATGAGGAAGCCGAGCAGCGTCTCGTAGGTGGTCACCCAGCCGTGGTGCGAGATGTACCCGGCCTTGTCGCCGAGCAGTTCCAGCGTCGCGCCGGGCGAGGGGACCAGGTAGTCCTCGACCAGGTCCAGCGCGGTGACCGCCCACCAGGCGGCGAAGCACGCCACCAGCAGCGCGGCGGGCCGCCAGATCCGTTCGAGGCCGTCGCGGAGCCGCTCGCCCGCGCCCGGCCGGTCGCGCTCGACGACGCCCGCCGCGTCCGGCCGCGCGGCGGTCCTCGTGCCCTGGTCGGTCATGGGCTCCTCCGGGGTGTTGGGAAAGCGCGTTCTGAAAGCGTTTTCTGAGGTACCGTAAGAACCCGTGCCCGGCGCGGTCAAGAGGGTCTTTCCGGAAGATCCGCCGCCCGGGGCGTCGCGACCCCGAGGAGGCGGCGGATGACCGAGGCGGCGGAGGCGCGCCGCGCGGCCGGGCGGAACGGCCCGGACGGGCACGGCGGGCAGGGCTACGTGACGCTCCAGGACGTCGCGCGGGACGCGGAGGTCTCGCTCGCGACGGCCTCCCGCGTCCTCAACGGCACCGCCCAGGTCCGCGCCGACCTGCGCGAGCGCGTGCTGGCCGCCGCCGCGCGGCTGAGCTACGCGCCGAACGCGCACGCGCAGGCGCTCGCCAGCTCGTCCAGCAAGACGGTCGGCGTGATCTGCCACGACGTCAGCGACCCGTACTTCGCCGCCGTCGCGCGCGGCGTGATGGCGACCGCCGCCGAGCACGGGATGCTCGTGACGCTCGCCAGCACGTTCCGCGACCCGGCGCGCGAGATCGAGTACGTGGCGATGCTGCGGTCCCAGCGGGCCCGCGCCGTCCTGCTCATCGGCACCGGGTTCGAGGACCGCGACTGGGAGCGGTCGATGGCCGCCGAACTCGACCCGTACCAGCGCACGGGCGGCCGCGTCGCCGTCCTCAGCCGCCACCGCAGCCTGCGCGTGGACGCCGTGCTGCCGCAGAACCGGGAGGGCGCGGCGGCGCTCGCCCGCGCGCTGCTGGCCCTCGGGCACCGCCGTTTCGCGGTGCTCACCGGGCCGCGCCGGCTGACGACCGTCTCCGACCGGCTCGCCGGGTTCACCGAGGCCCTGGCCGAGGCGGGCATGCCGCTCGATCCCGCCGACGTCATCGAGGGCGCGTTCACCCGCGACGGCGGCTACGCGGCCGCCGCCGAGCTCGTCCACCGCGACGCCCGGCGGCCCGACTGCGTGTTCGCCGTCACCGACGTCATGGCGATCGGCGCGCTGGCGGCGTTCCGCGACCACGGCCTGTCCGTCCCCGGCGACATCGCGCTCGCCGGGTTCGACGACATCCCGATCATCCGCGACCTCACGCCGCCGCTCACCACCGTCGCCCTGCCGCTGGAGGAGATGGGGCAGCGCGTGATGAGCCTGGCCCTGCGCGAGCCCGCCGGACGCCGCAGCCGCATCGAGCGCATCGCGGGCGAAGTGGTGCTCCGGAAGAGCACCGCACGCTAGACGAGCGCGCGGCCGATGGTTTCGCCGACGCGTTCCAGGAGTTCGCCGGCGTCCGCCATCGAGCGGACCGGGTCGGGTTCCAGGTCCGTCAGGCTGTGGACGGCGGTGATGCCCGCCGCGCGCAGGCGGGCCGGGTCCACCGCGAGGCGGCCGCAGACGGCGATGACCGGCAGGCCGCGGGCGCGGGCCGCGGCGGCGACGCCCAGCGGGGCCTTGCCCTGCAGGCTCTGCTCGTCCAGCGAGCCCTCGCCGGTGATGACGAGATCCGCGTCGGCCAGGGCTTTGTGGAAGCCGAGCAGGTCCATCAGGAACTCGATGCCGCTGCGGAACGACGCGCCGAGCACGGTGAGCGCCGCGTAGCCGGTGCCGCCCGCCGCGCCCGCGCCGGGCGCGTCGGCGGCGGCCGGGTCCAGGACGGCGGCGAGCCGCGCGAGGCCCGCGTCGAGCACCGCGACGTCGGCGGGGTTCGCCCCCTTCTGCGGGCCGTAGACGGCGGCGGCGCCGTTCGGGCCGAGCAGCGGGTTGCGGACGTCGGCGGCCAGCAGGAACTCCGTCGCGGCCAGACGCGGGTCCAGGCCGGACAGGTCGGCGCGGGCGAGGTCGCGCAGCGCCGCGCCGCCGCCGGGCAGCTCGCGGCCGTCCGCGTCGAGGAACCGCGCGCCGAGCGCGGCGAGCATCCCCGCGCCGCCGTCCGTGGACGCGCTGCCGCCCACGGCGAGCACGACGGTCCGCGCCCCGGCGTCCAGCGCGGCGGCGATCAGCTCGCCGGTGCCGCGCGTGCCGCAGCGCAGCGCGTCGGGGACGCCGGCGGGGAGCCGCCGCAGCCCGGACGCTTCGGCCAGCTCGACGAGCGCGAGCCCGTCGCGCAGCGCGAACGCGGCGGTCACCGGGTCGCCCAGCGGCCCGTGGACGCGCACGTCGCGCCGCTGGAACCCGGCGGCGACGGCGGCCTCGACGGTGCCCTCGCCGCCGTCCGCGATCTCGAACGCGGTGACGGCGAGGCCGGGCGCGGCGGCCAGCAGGGCGCGCCGGAGGTGGTCGGCGACCTGCCGCGCCGACAGGGAGCCCTTGAACTTGTCGGGGGCGATGAGGACACGGCTGATCGGCACGAGCCCGACGGTAAGCGCTTTCTCAGAGCCTCGTCAAGGAAGAGCGGGGGGCGGTCAGCTCACGCGCCGGGCCGCCGTGCGCCCGTCGCGCAGCGGGCGGACGGGCCGGCGGCGGCCCACCCCGGCGGCCGGGCTGGGGCCGCGCCCCGCGCGCGCCTGGTGGCCGAGCCAGCCGCGCAGCGCGAGATGGAACTCCAGCCGCTGCGCCGGGTCGTAGATCGCCTCGCCGAACATCTCCTCCAACTGCCGGAGCCGGTAGCGGATCGTCTGCGCGTGCAGGTGCAGGACGTCCGCGACCCGGCTGGCGACGAAGTCGCACTCCAGGCAGACCAGGAACGTCTCGGCGAGCCGCGCCCGCATCGGGGACGCCGACCGCAGCAGCGGCCCGAGCCGCCGTTCGATCAGGTGCGAGGCCAGTTCGGGATCGCGGCCGAGCATGATCATCGGGATGTGGTCGGTGACCGCGACGGGCGACGGCGCGGCCAGCACCCCCTCGGTGAGCAGGTCCAGGCCGAGCCGGGCGAGGCGCAGCGACGACGCGGCCTCGGCGGGCGGCACCGCCGGGCCGACCGCCGCCGTCCAGCCGCGCAGCGCCTCGCGCAGCGCGCGGTCCCGGCCGGGCCCCGCCGGGTCGGGGACGACCAGGCAGGGCTCGGGCAGGTGCAGGCCGTCCAGCACGTCCGGCGGCAGCAGCGGGCGGACCGCGCCGCCGGGCGGCGACCACAGCGCGACCGCCGCGACGGTGCGGGGGAGCGGCCAGTCGCCGTCCGCCGCGAGGGACGCGACCCGCGCCGGGCTCGTCGCCGGCGCGGCGACCAGCGCGTCCAGCAGCAGGCGGCGGCGCGTCCGGCGCGATCCGGCGGCGCGCGCGGCGACGTCGCCGTGCCCGGCGGCGGCCGCCGCCGCGAGCCCGTCGAGGCGGGTGTAGACGGCGTCCGCCAGCTCCGCGACGGCGGTCGGCGCGAGGGGGACGCCCGCCGCCTCCAGCCCCGCGACCAGATGGCGCAGCGCGACGCCCGCGCCGGTGCGCAGCGCGTCCCGCAGCGGCCCGAGGTCGCGGCCCTCGCGGGCCTCGGCGGCCCCGGCCCGGCGGAACAGCCCGAGCGCCGCCGCGCCGGGCGGGTCGCCGGCCAGCAGCGCGACGAGGTCGTCGGCGGCCCGCTCGGCGGCGCGTTCGAGCAGCCGCGCGCACTTGGCGTCGTCGTACTGCGGAACCTCGGCCGCGACGCGCTCCACGGCGGCGCGGGCGATGTCCGGGACGCGCGCGCGGAGTCCGGCGAGCACGGCGTCGCGGTCGGTCAGGTCGTCGAGCAGGTCGTCGAGCATGGGGGTCGTCCCTTGGGTCGGCGGACGCGTCAGGACGCGCCCGGCACGGCGAGCGCGCGGGCGTTGCGCTCGACGTCGCTGAAGGCCGGGTCGGCGCAGATCCCGCACTTTCGCCCGAAGAACACGGTGCGCGCCCGCTCGTCGCCCGCGAGCTGGAAGCGGAACCACGCGGTGGTGACGGCGCGGAAGTTCCCGCCGTCGCCGATCGAGGACAGGTGGCCCGCCCCCGCGACCTCGGCGTACACGGCGGGCACCGCCTCGCTGCCGGAGTAGAAGTTGCGGACGAGCCACGGCGGCACGATCGAGTCCTTCTCCCCGGCCAGGTACAGCGTCGGCCCGTGCAGGAACGACGCGGACGCCAGCGGGCCGGGCTGGACGGGCACGGTCGTGGTGACCCGCTTGTCGAGCGTCGCGTTGATGGCGCCCGCGCCGCCCTGCGAGTGCCCGGCGGCGGCGACGTGCGCGAGGTCCACCCGGCCCTGGAACGGGCTGCCCGCGGTGCGGTCCAGCTCGGCGAGCCGGTCGAGGCCGGAGCGCATCTCCAGCCCGGTGTTGGAGAACGCGGTGTCGGCGGCCGCGACGATGAAGCCGTACTGCGCCCAGTGCCGCAGCAGGCCGTCGTAGGCGGCGGGGGACCCGAACGTGCCGTTCCCCCAGATGATCACGGGGGCCTTCGCGGTGCCCTTCGCGAGGTCCGCCGGGTAGTAGAACGACGTGCTCCCGTCGTGCTTGGTCGCGACCCGGTGGGGACCGGGGCCGTCCCACGGCGCGGTGGCGGCGGAATCGGCGCGGGCGGGCGACGGGACGAGCACGGCGGCGGCGGCCAGGGCGGCGGCGAACGGGATCAGACGGCGCACGGGGTCTCCTCGACACAACCGGACGGGGGAGGGAGTTGTGTGACAGCACAATGTGCCATGTGTCGGCTCTGCCGTCTTTCCGCAGACAAGGCAATCTTCGTCTGGAAGAATTGGGCGATGTCCCGAACCGAAGACTGGATGGCCTCGCGGCTGCCGGAGCTGGCGGCGGCGGCCATCGACCGGTGCGCGCGGGACATCCCCTTCTACCGCGCGCTGCCCCGCGACCTGGTCGAGACCGAGGTCACCGCCGCGTTCACCAACATCATCGGGCTCATCGCCCGGACCCTGCGCCAGGACCGCGCGCCCAACTCCGTCGAGCTGACCGAGATCATCGACTGGTCGGCGCGGCGCGCGGCGGACGGGCTGCCGCTGGACGCCGCCCTGTCCGCGTACCTGATCGCGTCCCGCGAGTGCTTCGCGGCGGTCGCCGACGCCGACCCGGACGGGCTCGCGCGGTACGGCGACCACTCGTTCCGCTTCCTCGCGAGCGTCGTCCCCGCCGTCGTCCTCGCGCACCTGCACGAGCAGCAGCAGATCGAGGGCCACCGCCGCGACCTGCGCCGCGACCTGGTGACGGCGCTGCTGGCGGGCGAGCCCGCCGCCGACCTCGCCGAGCAGTCCGGCGTGCGGCTCGCGCCCGCGTACCTGGTCGTGCTGCTGCGGCTCGCGCCGGGCCCGGCGGACGCGCGGCCGACCGTCCGCCGCGTGCAGGCGGCGCTGGACGCCCACCAGCGGTCCGACGTCCTCGCCGCGCTGGCGGGGGAGGGCGGCACGGTGCTGCTGCCCGCGTCCCCCGACGCCCGGCTGGACGGCCTGGTCGCGCGCGTCGCCAAGGCCACCGGCCGCGCCGTCACGGCGGCCGTCGCGGACGCGCCCGCCCTCGCGGCGATCCCGGCCGCCGTGCGGGAGGCGCGGGAGGTCGCGGACCTGGTCCGCCGCCTGGACCGGCCGCCCGGCCTGTACCGGCTGGACGACGTCCTGCTCGAATACCAGCTCGCGCGGCCGGGCCCCGCGCTCTCAGCGCTGGCCGCGAAGCTCGACCCGCTGGACGACCGGCCGGTGCTGCTCGAAACGGTCCTGGCGTTCGTCCGCCACGGCCACAACCGCAGCCGCACCGCCGCCGAGCTGAGCATCCACCGCAACACCCTCGACTACCGCCTCGCCAAGGCCGCGGCCTTCATGGACGTGGACCTGGGCGACCCCGGCGACCTCCGCGTTCTCGACGCCGCCGCCACCGCCCGCGCTCTCGCCTAGGCGGTGACGGCGACGCGGTTCCAGGTGTTGATGGCGGCGATCGTCCAGATCAGGTGAGCGAGTTCGGTCTCGTCGAAGTGTTCGCGGGCCGTTGCGACGAGGGCGCGGGGGATTCCGGTGGGCGGGAGGCGGGTCATCGCCTCGGTCAGGGCCAGGGCGGCGCGTTCGGCCGGGGTGAAGAGCGGGCTGCCGGAGGCGAGGGCGGTCAGGCGTTCCTCGGTCTCGCCCGCCGCGCGGGCCGCGTCCGTGTGGAGGCCGGTGCAGAAGTCGCAGCCGTTGATCCGCGAGGCGTGGAGGCGGACGAGTTCGGCGAGGCGCGCGTCCAGGCCCTGCGCGGCGGCGGCGTCCACGGCGGCCATCGCGGCGTGGACGCCGGGCGCGGCGAACACGTCCACGCGGGCGTTCTCGGTCATGGTGCTCCTTCCGGGCGGCGGCCCTGGATCGTGTAGAAGACGTGCGAGCGGGCGCGGAAGCGCGGGTCCGCGAGCAGCGCGCGGACGGCCGCGAGCCGCCCGTCGTCCATTCCGGCGCGGACGAAGCCGTCGCGCAGCCGCCGCGTGTGGTGGGCCAGCAGCCGCAGCCCCGGCGACGCGGCGTCCCACGTCTCGGTGTGCGCGCGGGCGACGACGTCCGCCAGGCCCGCGCGCCGCAGCTCGCCGGCGGCGGCCCGGCCGAACGCGACGTCCGCGCCGCCCTCGGCCATCACGCGGTTCTTGGCGGCGATGAACTCGTCCCACAACGCGCGCGCGGCGGCGTCGCCGGACTCCAGGACGGGCGCGCGCGACGAGTCGAACTCGTCGAGCTGCAGCACCCCGCCCGGCCGCAGCGCGCGCACGAGCCGGGCCAGGACGGCCCGCCGCTCCGGCAGCAGCCGCAGGACGAGCCGCGCGTGGACCAGGTCGAACGCGCCCTCGGGCAGCGGGTCGCGGACGACGTCGTGCCGGACGGCCAGCAGCCCGTCCGCCGCCGGAATCCCGCCCGGCGCGAGGTCCGTCGCGACGACCGACCCGCCCGGCGCGACGCGACGCGCCAGCCAGACCGCGACGCTGCCGTTGCCCGCGCCGACCTCCAGGCACCGCCAGCCGGGCCCGACCCCGGCCGCGGCGAGCGCGCCCGTCGTCGCCGGGTCGTGGGCGGCGCTGAGCAGCCGGTGCTGCTCGACGGCGTGGGCCGCGGTCATCGGGCGTCCGCCGGGACGGCACCGGCGGCGGCGAGGCGGCCGAGCGTCGCCGCGCACACCTTGCCGGTGGGGCCGAGCGGCAGTTCGGGCAGGACCAGGAACCGTTCGGGGAGCTGCCGCGCGTCGATCCCGCGTCCGCGCAGGTGAGCCAGGAGTTCGGCGGGCGGCGGGCAGGCGGCGCCCCGGCGCGGCGCGACGCACGCGCACATGCGTTCGCCGAGGTCGGCGTCCCCGACCGGCACGCAGTACGCGTCCGCGACGTCGGGGTGGGCGGCGAGCGCGCGTTCCACCTCGACGGGGGACAGGGTGACGCCGCCGCGCAGCACCACGCGGCGCAGCCGGTCCAGGACGCGCAGCGCGCCGTCCGAGTCCAGGACGCCGAGGTCGCCGGTCCGCACCCAGCCGCCGTCCGCGCGGTACCGGGCGTCCAGGTCGGGCGCGGCGACGTAGCACAGCGGCGTCATCGGGCCGCGCGCCCAGATCTCGCCGGGGGAGCCGGGCGGCAGCGGGCGTCCGGCCTCGTCGCGGACGCTGATCTCGGCGACGTCAGGGTCGGGTGTTCCGGCCAGGTCCGGCTCGAAGCGGTCCGGATCGCGGCCGGTGTGGCAGTTCACCCCGTCGCTGGACCCGTACACGTTGACGGGCGGGAGCCCGAACCGCCGCACGCACGCGTCCCGGACGTGCCGGTGCAGCGGCCCCGCGCTGGACACCACGACGCGCAGCGACGACACGTCGGCGGCGGTCGGGGAGTCGGCCATCCGGGCCAGCATCGTCGGGACGCCGAACAGGTGCGTCGGCCGGTGCCGCTCCACCGCGCGCAGCGCCGCGTCCGCGTCGAAACGCGGCAGCAGCACCAGCGTGCCGCCGAGCCGTGCCAGCAGCACCGACCCGAGCGACCCGTACGACGACGCCAGCGACGGCAGCACCAGCGCCCGTGCCGGCTCCCCGCCGGTCAGCGCCGCGAGGTAGTTGCCGCGCCCGCCCGCCAGCGCGTCGTGCGAGTAGGCGACCATCTTCGGCTCGGCCTCCGACCCGGACGTGACGAGGACGCGCGCGGGCGCTCCCGCGTCCGGGCACGCGGGCCGGAAGCGGCGCACCGCCGCGCCGTCCACCGCCGCCAGCGACCGGCCGCCCGCGTCGCCCGGCGTCCACCGCGCGGTTCCGGCGGGGACGTCCGGCGCGTCCGGCCCGGCGATCAGCGCCGCCGCGCGGGACCGGGCGAGCAGCCGCGCGACGTCGCGCGGCCCGCGCGTGTGCGGGATCGGCAGCGCGACCGCGCCGAGCGCCGCGACCGCGAGTTCCGCGACGACCGCGTCCCGCCCGTTCGGCAGCAGGATCGCGATGACGTCGGCGGGGCCGTGCCCTCCGGCGCGCAGCGCGGCGGCGGCGCGGCGGACCCGGCGGTCGAGCGCCGCGTAGTCCAGGACGCCGAAGTCGTCCACGACGGCGGGCCGGTCGGGCGCCGCGGCGGCGTGCGCGGCGAACAGCGTGTAGAGGTCCCGGCCGGGGCACGCGCCGCGCGCCCGCCACGCCGCGCGCAGCCCGGCGGGGACGAGGTCGGGCAGCGCGACGCCGTGGGCGGACGTCCACGGCCGGGCGTCGGCGGTCGTCATGCGGGCTCCCTCGGGTCGGTGAAGGTCCACGGGGCGCGGGCGTGCGCGACGCCGTCCGCGTCCCGCTCGAACAGCGCGGCGCACGCGCCCGGCTCGGCGGCCGCCGGCACGTCCGGCGCGGCGGACGGGGCGGCGTAGGGGGCGGCGCGCAGCAGCCGGGCCGCGTCCGTCAGCGCCGTCTCCACGACGACGCCCGTGCCGCTCCGCGCCCGCGCGAGCAGCCCCGCGAGGACGCCTTCGGCGCAGATCAGCGCGCCGAGCACGTCGGTGACGGTCAGCAGCGTCGGCGCGCCGCCCAGCAGCGCCGCGACGCCGGTGTGCGCCTGCACGAGGTAGTCGGTGCCGAGCGGCCGCGGCGCGGGCGGCGTCTCGGCCCAGCCGCCCGCGTGCGCGCGGACCAGCGCGGGCGCGGCGGCGGCGAGGTCGGCTTCGGTCAGCCCGAGCCGCGCCGCGCGCCCCGGCGGCCAGTTCTCCAGGAACACGTGCGCGGACGCGGCGAGCCGCAGCGCCGCCGCGCGGCCCGCCGGGCTCTTCAGGTCCGCCTCGACGGCCGATTTGCCCCGGTTCAGCGCGCGGAACCGCGCCGAGCCGCCGCCGACGAGCGGCGGGACGCCGCGCAGCGGGTCGCCGCCGGGCGGTTCGAGGCGGACGACGTCCGCGCCGAGCAGCCCGAGCACATGCCCGGCGAGCGGCCCCTGCACGCGAGTGGCCGACTCGACGACCCGCAGCCCCGCCAGCGGCTTCCGCGCGCCCGGCGACAGCGCGGGCAGGGCGGGCCGCGCTGGGCCGCCGTCGTCCAGCTCGCGCAGTCGCCACGGGGACGCGGGCGGCGGCGGCAGCGGCGCGTCCGCCGCGCGCACCGCCACGACGCTGACGCCCGCCGCGTCCGCGGCGGCCCGGACGGCCGCGTAGCCCACCGCCGCCGTCGCGTCCGCGAGCGCCGGGGGCAGCGCGCACGTCGCCGTCGCGAACCGCCGCTGGAACGGCGGCCACCCGGCGGCCACCGCCGCCCGGTCCGCGCCGAGCGCCGTCCAGAACCGCAGCCAGTCCTCGGCGTCCAGGGTCTCGATCTCGAACCGGACGCCGTCCGCCGAGCGGAACGGCGGCGTGCGGCCCCCCGCCGCGACCCGCTCGCCCGCCGAAGCGACCGCCGCGTACTGGGTGACGGCCAGCGCCGCCGCCCCCGCCACCGACGTCGCCGCGCGCACCGCCGTCCCGCCGCGCAGCGCCGCGAGCGCGCCCGCGAGGACGGCCTGCGCCGCGAGCACGCCCGCGCACACCGACGCGAACGCCACGCCGAGCGCGCGCGGCCCGCCGGTCGCGCGCCCGTGGACGCGCATGAGCCCGCACGCCGCCTGCACGTCCGCCTCGGACGCCAGCGGCAGGCCCGACGCGCCCGCCCAGGAGATCGCGCACTCCGGCCCGTCCGCGAGGCGCAGCAGCCCGGCGTCCGCGCCCGGCACCGGTGCGCCGCCCGCCTCGACCGCGCAGCCGAGCGACCGCAGCCGGTCCGCCGCGACGCGCAGCGCCGTCGAGTCCCCGAACGCCCGGACGACCGTCCCCGCCAGCGGCGACGCCACCGGCGGCGCGGTCACGTCCACCGGCCGCTCCCGTGCGTCTCCGTCCCCAGCCCCAGCCGCTCGCGCAGCGCCGCCCGCCGGACCTTCCCGGTGCCGGTGCGCGGCACCGCGTCCCAGTCGAGGACGACGGGTTCGGCGAGTTTGGGCAGGTCCAGCGTCGCGTCCCGCCACCGCGCCGCGTCGAGCGCGTCCCCGTCCGTCACGACGACGGGCAGCGGCGGCGATCCGGGCGCGCCGAGGACGACGCACTCCAGAACCTCCGGCAGCCGGTCCTCGACCACGTCCTCCAGCTCGGCGCAGCTCCCCTCCGGGATCATGTCCGCCTCCCGGTCCAGCAGCAGGAGCCGCCCCGACCGCGTCAGCACCCCGATGTCCCCGGTCGCGAACCACCGCCCGGCCCGCTTGCGGGCGAACCGCTCCGGCTCCCCGACGTACCCCTGGCACAGCGCCTTGGTGGCGCACACGACCAGGCCCTCGACGCCGCGCGGCACCGGCCGCAGCGTGCGCGGGTCCACGACGCGCAGCCGGGTGCGGCCCGCGACGGGCCGGCCGAGGTCGCGCGTCGTCGGGTGCCGTTCGCGTTCGGCGGCCAGCGCGCGCCGGGTGAGGAACCGGAACGTCAGCGGCCCGGTCTCGCTCTGCCCCCAGCCCTGCAGCCACACCGGCCGGGGCCGCCGCGTCGCCTGGAGGAACGCGCGGACGGTCGGCGGGTGGACCGCGTCGAACGTGCTGACGTACAGCCGCACGCGGCCGAACGGGTCGCCGCCGCCGCGCGCGTGCCGCCGCCAGCGGACGAACGTGGCCGGCTGCGCCTCCATGACCGTGGGCCGGTGCCGTTCCAGCAGCGGCCCGGCCTGCGCCCAGTCCGTCCCGGACACCGCGAGCAGCCGGTCCGGGCCGAGGGTGAGGACGCTCGCCGTCCACGCCAGCGCGCGGCCGTGCGCGAACGAGAACGCGCCCGC
The DNA here is from genome assembly GCF_000381885.1 of Actinomadura atramentaria DSM 43919. Taxonomy (GTDB): domain Bacteria; phylum Actinomycetota; class Actinomycetes; order Streptosporangiales; family Streptosporangiaceae; genus Spirillospora; species Spirillospora atramentaria. The sequence continues at coordinate 493,077 of NZ_KB907211.1, forward strand.
CACGACGTCGTCGGGCCGCGCGCCGAGCAGCGGCCAGCGGTGCGCCTCGAACCCGGCGAGCCGCCGCAGCAGCGTCCGCGTCGAGTGGACGACGAGCTTGGGCACACCGGTCGTCCCGGACGTGTGCAGGACCACCAGCGGATCGTCCACCTGCGGCCGGTGCGGAGCGGGGGCCTGCGCGCCGTGGACGTCGTCCAGCGTCAGCACGCCCTCGGGCGCGTCGCCGCCGAGGACGAGCGTCCGGGCCGCCGCCCGCCGCGCCGCCAGCCGCTCCGGATCGGCCACCAGCAGCGCGGGACCGAGCCGCCCCAGCAGCGTCTCCACCGTCTCCGCGTCCAGATGCCCCGACAGCGGGACCGGCACCGCGCCGATCCGCGCCGCCGCGCAGCACAGCAGCACCGTGTCCCAGTGGTTGCGCTTGTGGATCGCGACCCGGTCGCCGCGCCCGGCCCCGGCGGCGGCCAGCCAGCCGGCGGCGTCCCGGACGAGCCCGGCCAGCGCGGGGACGTTCAGCACCGTCCCCCGGTCCGGCGCGAGGTCCAGCGGCCGGTCCAGGTGGACGGTCGTGCGCGTCCCGCGCTCGGCGAGGTCGTCGAACAGCGTGCCCAGCTCGATGCGCCTGGCGAGGAAGTCCATCTACGCGCCTCCGGTCGGGGAAGTGGGCCGGGCGGCCGACCGCCCGGCGAGGTGGGCCAGGACGCGCTCGGCGGCCTGCGCCCCGGACGCGACCGCGCCCTCGCTGCACGGCCGCAGCGCCGTCCAGTCGCCCGCGTACTCGACGGCCGCCGCGGGCCGCGCGGCGAACCCGGCGCGCAGCGCCAGCGCGCGCGGCGCGGCCTCGGGCAGCCCGTGCCGGAACCGGTGGACGAGCACGTGCTCGACCCGCGCGCCGAGGCCGGGGACGAACCGTTCGGCGCGGGCCGTCAGCAGTTCGGCGACCGCGTCGTCCGGCTCGTCGAACAGCTCGGCGGTGCCGCGCGGCGACGTGATCAGCGAGACCAGGCCGCGTCCGGCGGGCGCGCGGCCCGGATGCTTGCGGTGGTCGGCGGTGACGACGCCCAGCAGCGGGTCGTCGGCCGCCGGGACGAGCGTGGCGAACCGGGCCGCGCCGCGCGGGGCGAGCGGCGCGGACAGCACGAGGCTGACCCGCAGCATCGGCGCGTACCCGCATTCGGCGAGGTAGTCGCGGACGGCGGGCGCGGCGTCGTCATGGAGCCGCGCCGCGACGGGCGCGGGCACCGCGAGCACGGCCGCCCGCGCGGTGACGGCGCCGCGCGGCGAGTCCAGCCGGACGCCCCCGCCGCGCCGCGCCACCCGCGTCACCGGATGCCCGGTGACGACGTCCAGCCGCCGGGCGAGGGCCCGCGCGAGGGTGTCCATCCCGTCGCGGTAGGTGTGCCACGTGTGCGACGCCCCGGCCGTGACCAGGTGCGCGGCGAACGGCGCGGCGGCGGACCGCTCGGGGTCCCACCCGAAGAACCCGCCGACGAGCGGGTTCACCAGCCGGTCGCGCAGCGCCGGATGGTACGGCCGCACCAGGTCCGCGACGGTCCGCGCGCCGAGCCGGGCGCGCTCGGGCCGCTGCGGGTCCAGCCCGCCGATCCGCGCGAGCCGCGCCTGCAACCGGACGAGGTCCAGCCGGGCGCGCGGCGGCAGCCCCGCGCCGGTCAGCAGCCCGAGCGGGCGGCCGACGTGCGGCCGGGCGCGCCCGCCGCGCCACACCGCGAGCGCGTCCCCGACGCGGGGGACCGCGCCCGGCTCGGCGTCCAGGCCGAGCGCCGCGATGAGCCGCCACGTCGCCGGGTAGCCCGCGCGGGACGGGAACATCTCCGCGCCCGTGTCGATCACGCAGCCGTGCGCGCGGACGGTCCGCATCCGGCCGCCCACCGCGTCGGCGGCCTCGAGGACCCGGACGGTGCGGCCGGTGCGGGCCAGCGCGTACGCGGCGGCGAGCCCGGCCGGGCCCGCCCCGACGACCGCGACGTCCACGTCGGCGCCCGTCATGCCGCCCCCGCCGCGAGGTTCGCGACGACCAGCAGCACGACCGTCACGCGGTGCGCGTGGATCGCGATCCGCCGGGCGCGCAGGATGTCGCCGCGCACGCCGATCACCAGGTGCGCGGCCCGCATCGCGACGACCGGCGCCAGCACGGCCGCGAACCACCACGGCGCGATCCCGGCGACCGGCGCGCCCACGACGAGCAGGACCTGCGCGGCCGTGACCGCCGCGACGAACATCCGGTGCGCCCGCGCCGACACCAGCGTCGAGACGGTGATCCGCCCGGCCGCGCGGTCGCCCTCGACGTCGTTGGTGTTGGAGTACAGCCCGAACAGCAGCGGCCCGGACCCGAACAGCACCGCCTGCACCACCGCGAACGCGGGCGCGCCGCCGGTGAGCAGCCCGTACGGGACGAGCGTCCAGCCGACGCCGAGGCCGATCAGGAAGACCTCCTGCCCGCCCCGGTAGCTGATCTTCGCGCCCCACGAGTACTGCACGGCCGCCGCCGCGCACACCGCCGCGAGCACGACCGCCCACGGCGGCCGGTGCGGCGCCGCCGCGACGGCGACGGCCCACAGCGCCGCGCCGAGCCCGGCCGCCGCCCACGAGAACCGCAGCGCCTGCCGCTCGGTGAGCGTCCCGGCGACGAGCGGCTTGCGGGCGAGGCGGCGGCGGCGCGCGTCGGAGCCGTAGTTGGCGGCGTCGCTGCCGTCCCGGAAGCCGGTGACGTCGTCGAAGCCGACCATCGCGGCGGCGACGGCGACCTCGGCGGCCAGCGTCAGCGCGAGCAGGCCGAGCGTGCCGCCGGTGAACCGCGCGGCGGGCGCGAGCAGCGCCCACACCACCGCGAGGCCGAGGTAGTAGTCGTAGATGTCGAGTTTGGCCAGCCGCACGTACGCGGCGAGGCCACCCGTGTCGCGGCCCGCGCGGCGCGCGCCGTGGCGGCCCGTGCTGCGGGTCAGGCTCCTCGAAAGGCCCCTGCCGCCGGTCAACTGGTCGGTCATCGCGGCTCCCCGGATTCGTCGGCGAACGCGCACACCGCGTCGGCGATGCGCTCCGCCTGCGCGTCGGTCAGATGCGGGTACAGCGGGAGGGAGAGGTTGCGCCGGGCGGCGCGCTCCGCGTTCGGCCAGCGCGCGCCGGGCGGCGCGAACGGCGCGAACGCGGGCTGCTCGGGCAGCGTCCGCGGGTAGTACACGTGCGCGGTGACGCCGTGCGCGGCCAGGTGCGCCGCGAGCGCGTCCCGGCGGTCGGCCAGGACGGTGTAGACGTACGGGAACCGGCCGTCCCCGCCGACGGGCGGCGCGGCGACGCCGGCCAGTCCCGCGAACCGCCGCGAGTAGTAATCGCAGATCCGCGTGCGGCGGGCCAGCCGATCCTCCAGGCCCGGCAGCCGCCGGAGCTGGAACGCGGCCATGACCTCGTCGAACCGGCTGTTGCGCCCGACGCCCCGGTGGACGCGGTGGTGGACGAACCGGTGGACGCCGTCCTGCCCGTGGTTGCGCAGCATCCGCACCGCCCGGCCCAGCTCCGCGTCGCCGGTCAGCACGACGCCGCCCTCGCCGGGCATCCCGAACGTCTTGACCGGGACGAACGAGTAGACCCCCGCGTCGCCCCACAGCCCCGCCGGGCGGCCCGCGAGCGTCCCGCCCTGCGCGAGCGCCGAGTCCTCGACCAGGCGCAGCCCGCGCCGGTCGGCCAGCGCCCGGAACGCGGGCATGTCCGCCATCACCGAGAACAGGTGCCCGACGAGCAGCGCCTTGGTCCACGGCGTGACCAGCGCCTCGACGGCGGCCGGGTCGGCGGTGAGCCGCACCGGGTCGACGTCGGCGAACACCGGCCGCGCGCCGACCTCCACGACCGCCGACGCCAGCGGCGCGCAGCCGAACGCGGGCACCACGACCTCGTCGCCGGGCCCGACGTCCAGCGCGGTCAGCGCCAGCGCGAGCGCGGACGTCCCGCTGGAGCACGCGACGACGTCGGCCGCGCCGAGCCGGTCGCGCAACTCCTGTTCCAGCCGCGCGGTGTGCTCGCCGAGGATGAACTTCTGCGCGTCGCCGGTGCCGATCTCGCGGACGGTGTCCAGCAGGGCGTCCCGGTCGTCGGCGAACGTCCCGGGCGAGAAGAACGGGATCGCCGTGAGCGGCGGCGCGGTCATCGGGCCCTCCCCAGGTAGAACCGCTCGATCTCGTCGCAGACGCGGTCGGCGGCGGCGTCCGGCAGGTCGGGGTACAGCGGCAGCGCGAGCGCGGCGGCGCACGCGGCCTCCGCGCGCGGGAAGTCGCCGGGCCGGTGCCCGAGGTGCGCGAAGCACGGCTGCAGGGGCAGCGGCACCGGGTAGTACACCTCGGTGCCGATGCCCCGGGCGGCGAGGTGCGCGGCGAGGGCGTCGCGGTCGTCGACCTCGACCAGGTACACGTAGACGACCCGGTTCCCGCCCGGATGGACCGGCGCGTCGCCGGGGACGCGCCGCACGCCCGGCACGCCGCGCAGCCGCGCGTCGTAGCGGGCGGCGAGCTCCGCGCGGCGGGCGAGGTCGGCGTCCAGGCGGGCGAGCTTGGCGAGCAGGACGGCCGCCTGCACGTCGTCGGCCTTGCTGTTGACGCCCGGCAGGACGGTCGCGGCGGAGATCGCGGCGGGGTCGTCCAGCGTCGCGCCGCGGCGCCCGTGGTGGCGCAGCGCGCGGACGGCGTCGGCGAGGGCGTCGTCGTCGGTGAGGACCGCGCCCGCGTCCCCGATCGCGCCGAGCGTCTTGGACGGGAAGAACGACAGGACGCCGCCCGCGCCGAGCAGCCCGGCGTGGCGGCCGTCGAGGCGCATCCCGATCGCCTCGGCGCTGTCCTCCAGCAGCGTCACGCCGCGCCGCCGCGCGACGGCCGCGAGGCCGCGCAGGTCCGCGAGCCGGTCGAACAGGTGCGCGGGCATGATCGCGCGGGTCCGGGCGGTGACGGCGGCGTCGGCGGTGTCGGGGTCGAGGCCGTGTGCGCCCGCCTCGATGTCGGCGAACACCGGGACTCCCCCGGCCAGCTCGACGGCGCTGGCCGTCGCGAGGAACGAGTAGGCCGGGACGACGACCTCGTCGCCCGGCGCGAGCCCGGCCGCGCGCAGCAGCAGGACGAGCGCGTCGGTGCCGGAGTTGACGGCGACGGCGTGCCGCGCGCCGGTCCAGCGGGCGAGCGCGCGCTCCAGTTCGCCGACCTTCGCGCCGTGCGAGAACTTGCCCCGGTCGAGGACGTCGAGCAGGTGCGCCCGGACGTCCGGCCAGGCCCGGTCGAACGACGCGGCCTGGGTGAAGAAGGGCACGGGAGATAAGGCGGCGTCCGCCGCCGGCATTGTCTGCACGATTTCCTTCGGAGAACGGGCGGGGGACGGTCGAAAGGGGGCGTCGCCCCGGGGAAATCCCGCGCCGGCGCGGGGCCGGCGCGGGATTCCCGAGCGGTTCCGCCGTTCGGGGGAACCATTCACGCGGTCGTTTCAGCGGCCGCCGGCGTGCGGCCGTTCGCCGACCGTTTCCCGCGGGCCGGTCAGCGGCCCAGCAGCGGGATCTCGTTGCGGCCGAGGTGGTAGTCGCGGACCGCGTCCACCAGTTCCCCGACCGACAGCTTCCCGCTGCCGTCGGTGTCCAGCTCGCGGAACGCGCGGTCCGCCACGTCGCCCTCCAGGCCGATCGCGGCGAGCCACAGCGACATCTCCTCCGGCGACACCTCGCCGTCGCCGTCGCGGTCCAGGACGTTCACCATCGCCTGGATCGTCGGCTGCACGACCGCGGCGAACCCCGCGTCGCCGCGCGAGATGATCTCCTGCTCGGCGACCCGGAGGAACTGGTCGCGGTCCATCCGGTCGGTGCCGGCCGCGCCCGCCAGGTGGTCGAACATGCCGAGGTAGGCGCGGCGCAGCTCGGCGGCGGCCGGGGTGCCCTCGGCGTTCAGCCGGCCGATGATGTCCTCGGCCTCGCGCTCGAAGTCGGCCCGCTCGATGACGTCGTTGCCGTTGCGGTCCCAGAGGCGGAACCGCTCTTCGAGGCGGTCGGCCTGCTTGGTGGTGGCCATTGGTCTTTCCCCTTCTGTCGTCGTTCGACGGGGACGCCGTTCACGGAGGTAAACGGCGGCCCATCGAGATGTCAACGAACCCCCATCCGTGCAAGGGGAGAGTATCACCGGACGGCGTTCGCGAACAGAAGTCCGACGGTTTCGCAAAGGGTTTCCAAACGCCCGGTCGAGGGAACGGGGGAATGGTTGCAAATACCTTTTATCAATAAATCGGATATCGGGGGTTATGTCGTTTTATTCGGCCGGTGGGCGGCCCTGCCGGAACTCCAGCCGGTCGCCCGGCGCGAGCCCCAGCTCCCGGCCCGTCCGCGGCGGCTCGGCCCGGACCAGCACGTTCTGGTGGTTGGGCAGGTGGCAGCCGTCGAAGCCGAGCAGCACCCCGAGCCGCCGCCCGCCCAGCCACAGCTCGTCGCCCCGGTCCAGGACGCCGCCCGCGCCGATCTCCGCGAACCCGAGGAACGCCACCCGGTCGATCCGCGCGCCGGCCGCCGTCTCGGCGTGGTCGGTCGCCACCAGCTCGTGGACCTCGCCCGCGCGCACGCAGCGGCTCGCCCACGGCTCCAGCCGCATGCCCCGGTCGGCGCGGCGGTGGACGAGCACCTTCACGACCGTCGCGGGCACCGGGCGCTTCGGCCCGTCCTCGCGCGGGTTCACGCCGCCTCCAACCGGTAGGCGTCCTCGACGCAGCGCAGCGCCGCCAGGCCGCCGCCGTCGTCGGCCGCGCCGCCCGCGACGCGCTCCTCGAACGCCCGCACGATCGCCGCGTACTCGTGCCACAGCGACGCCTTGAACCCGTCGTGCCCGGCGAGCATGTCCGCGTGCAGCGTCCGCCCGTCCGCCAGCCGGACCTCGACGTCCTTGCGCTCGCCCGGATACGCCCAGTCCAGCAGCACGCGCGCCCGCGCCGCGCCCGCGCGCAGCGCCACGTCGGCCCGCACGTCCGTGCCCGAGGCGTCCCGCTCGATCCGCGCGGCGCCGACCCGCGCCGGGCCCGCCAGCAGCCGGACGAGGTCGAACGCGTTCGGCCCGTTGTCGGCGACGCACCCGCCGCCGCAGCGCCGCGCGTCCAGGTACCAGGAGTCCGCGCCCGCGTGCTCGCGGATGTCCTCCAGGTACCGCACGGTCAGCTCCGCGACGGGCGCGTCCCCGCACGCGGCGCGCAGCCGCCCCACCGCGTCGTTGTAGCGGCGGTGGAACGCGGTGAACAGCGCCCGGCCGCGCCGCTCCGCGAGGACGCGCAGCGCCGCGCCCCGCTCAGCGGTCAGCGCGAGGGGCTTCTCGACGCAGACGGCCGCGCCGCCGTCCAACGCGTCCGCGCAGACGGCGAAGTGCGCGTCGTTGGGCACCGTCACGACGACGGCGTCCGGCCGCTCGGCCGCCAGCAGCCGCCGGTGGTCGGTGTAGGCGGGCACGCCGTGCCCGGCGGCCCGCGCCGGGTCGCTGTCGCACACCGCGACGAGCCGCGAGCCGGGCGCGTCGCGCAGCGCCGCGAGATAGAAGCGGGAGATCACGCCGAGCCCGATCACGGCGACCCGCAGCGGCGCGCTCACCGCGCCTTCCCCGGCGCGGCGACGCCCGTCCGCGCGGCGATCTCCACCAGCTCGCGGTACAGGTCCGTGCCGAGCGGCACCCCGTGCGCGGCCCGCTCGCGCGCCCGCCGGTGCTCGTGCCAGCCCGGGTACCGGACGGGCCGCGCCGGGTCGGTCGGCGGGCAGTCCAGCAGCGCCCCGAACAGGGCGTCGGCGGCGGCGTCGGTGTCCGCGCCCGGCCGCAGCAGGTCCGGCGCGATTGCGACCATCAGGAACCCGATGTCGTCGTCCCGCCCGCTCGGCCCGCCGTCGCCGGAGTGCGCGTCGGCGTGCGGGCCGGTCGCCGCGCCCGACACCAGCGCGGCCAGCACCTCGACGGCGACGCCCAGCCCGAAGCCCTTGTGCTGCCCGGCCGCGCCGCCCAGCCACATCAGGTGCGCGCCGCCCGCGTCGAACTCCGCCGGGTCGGTGACGGGACGGCCCGCGTCGTCCGCCAGCCAGCCCTCCGGCACCGGCCGCCCCGCGCGCGCCGCCTGCCGGACGCGGCCGGTCGGCGCGGCCGTCGTGCTCATGTCCAGCACGAACGGCGGCCGCGTCCCCGCCGGGGCCGCGACGCTCAGCGGATTGGTGCCGAGCATCGCCGCCGCCCCGCCCGGCGGCCGCGCGATGCGCTGCCCGCCGCAGTTCGACGCGACGAGCCCGACCATGCCGCGCTCCACAGCCCGCAGCGCGTGGAACCCCGCGCACCCGAAGTGCGTTCCGCCGCGCACGGCCGCGAGCCCGACGCCGTACGCCGCGGCGCGCTCGGCGGCGGCGTCCATCGCCTCGGCCGCCGCCCACAGGCCGAGCGCGCGCCGCGAGTCCAGCAGGACGGCCGCGCCCCGGTCGGTGACGACGCGCGGCTCGGCGCGCGGATCGACGCGGCCCGCGTCGAACAGCGGTAAGTAGAGGCGGGCCAGGTTCACCAGCCCGTGCGAGTCCATGCCGGTCAGGTCGCCGTGGCACAGCGCGCGGGCCGCCGTGCGCGCCCGCCCGGCCGGGACGCCGCGCGCCGCGAACACGGCGGCGGTGAAGTCGAGCAGTTCGGGGTACGGCGTCCGCACGGCGCCGGGGGGCGCCTGCGTGGGAGTCGAGGTCACGGTCGTCCGTTCTCGTCGGTGATGTCGTCGGTGAACGCGGTGAGCAGGGACGCGACGGCCGCCGCGAACCCGGCCAGCTCGTCGGCGCGCGCGGACTCGCCGTCCGCGTGCGCGTTGTCGGCGGCCAGGTCGCCGGGGCCGAGCACGACCGCGCACGCGTCCGGGACGTCCGCCATCCAGACGGCGTCGCAGGTGAACGCGGGCTCGTCCGGCGGCCACGGCGGAATCCCCGCGCCGCGCAGCAGCGCGCGGCCCCACGCGTCGCGGTCGTCCAGCACGGGCAGGCCGCGCTTCTCCCATGCGACGCGGGTGATCGCGCGGGCGTCGGCGGCGGTGCGGGCGAACAGCGCGGTGCCGCCGAACGCGGCGGCGAACGCGGCGAGCCCGTCGTCCACGGCCGCCGCCAGCGCTCGTTCCAGCCGCCGCCCGTCCGACGCCGACGCGTACGGGAGGTTCAGCAGCAGCGACCCGGTGCCGTACACCCTGTTGTGCCGGGTACCGGTGTGCAGGCCCGCGACGCACACCCCGTACGGGTCGAGCGCGCGGCCGAGGTGCTGCGCGAGGAACCCGAGCAGGACGCTCGCGTTGTGGCCGCCGCCCGGCCGGTCGTCGATCGCGTCGTCCCCGGCCACGACGACCCGCGCGGTCGCCGCCGCCGTGCAGCGCGTCAGGAACCGCCCGCCGGTCGGCTCGCAGAACACGTTGAGCCGCCCCGTCCAGCCGCGCCGGACCAGCGGCCGGGTGCCGAACACGCCGAGCGCGCCGCCCTCCTCGCCCGCGACGGCCTGCACGAGGACGCCGACGTCGCGGCCGAGCGCGGGCCGCCGCGCCCGCGCCGCGCGGATACCGGCGAGCAGCGCCACCGCCGGGCCCTTGGCGTCGATCGCGCCGCGCCCGAAGAAGGTCTCGCCGTCGTAGGAGACGGGCTGCGCGCCCGCGACCGTGTCGAGGTGGACGTTGAACATGACCGTCCGCGCGGCGGGCAGCCCGTCCGGGCCGAGCCGCAGCACCAGGCTCGGCTGGCCCGCGAGGAACCCCGGATCGGCCAGCGCCGCGCGGACCACGGCCGGGACCAGGTCGTCCGCCACGTCGGCCGGGTCGGCGGGCGCGTGGTGGACGACGCGCAGCCCGATCCGGGCGGCGTGCCGCGCGTACGCGTCCTGCGCGTCCCGCAGCCGGTGCGGCGCGCCGCCGGTCTCCAACGGCCCGGCGGTCGGTAACGCCAGGAGCCGTAACAGCAGGTCGCGGTCGGCCCCGGTGAGCGGCGCGGGAACGGCCGCGCCGCTCACCGCGCGCCCGCCACGAGCGCGGCCAGCGCCCGCCCGTACTCGGTGAACGCCGCGCGGTCCGGCCGCCCGTCGCCCAGGTGCGGCCGCAGGCTGACGTGCGGCTCCAGCGACAGCACGCCCTCGTACCGGTGCTCGGCGAGCAGCCGCAGACACCCGGCGACGTCCGCGACGCCCTCGCCCGGCGGCACGTACACCGTCCCGCCGTCCGGGCCCGGCCGCGCGTCCTTGACGTGGACGTGGACGACGAACGGCGCGACCCGCCGCAGCATCGGCAGCGCCGCGTACCCGTGCGCGACGCCGTTCCCGGTGTCGAACAGCAGCCGCAGCGCCGGGCTGTCGACCGCCGCGACCAGCCCCAGCAGCCGGTCCGCGCGGTCGCCCGCCCAGCCCGCGCAGTTCTCCACCGCCAGCACCAGGCCCCGGTCGGCGGCGCGCCGCGCCAGCTCCCGCACGCGCGTCCGCACCCGGCGGCCCCACTCCCCGCCGGGCAGCCCGCCGGACGGGTACGACATGATCCGCACGATCCGCGTGCCGAGCACCGCACAGCGGCGGGCGAGGACGTCCAGCTCGGCCAGGTCGTCGTCGAAGTCGCCGGTGACCGGCCGCGACCAGTCCCCGATCTTGGACGCGACCGCCGGGACGGCCACGCCCGCCCCGCCCAGCCGGTCGGCGGCGCGGCGGAACGCGTCGTCGGTGAGCCGGGCGAGCGGTGTTCCGTCGACCGACCGCAGCTCCAGCAGATCCCAGCCGAGGTCGGCGAGCGCGCCGAGCTGGCCGGGCAGGTCCGGGGCGGCCTCGTCCCCGATCCCGGCGAGCCGGGGCGCGGCCGCGCGGTCAGCGGACGGCGTCGGCATCGCGCGCCCCCTCCCGCCGGGCCGTTCCGGCCCGCGCGCGGCGCGGCCGGCACGCGGGGCCGCGCTCGGCGGCGGCGCACCGGTCCTTGGCCTCGCTGAGCAGCCGGACGACGTCGATCTGGACGGGCAGCGTCCGGTGCGGCTCGGGCGCGGGCCGCGCGTACCGGTCGTAGACGTTGCGCAGGAACGCCGGGAGCGCGTCGTCCACGATGACCGCGCGCGACGGCGCGCGGCCGGGCCCGGAGATCCGGAGCTGCGAGGTGTGGTCGGCCTCGCTGCACGGGTAGTGGCCGACGAGCACGGCCCGGTCGAACTCCAGCGTCACGCGCCGCTCCCGCACCGGGGACGTCAGGTCGGAGTCGATCTCGGTGCGGACGCCGCCGTGGTGGTCCAGCCGGAGCCGCGCGCGGCCGAGGCGCGGCAGCCGCGTCCGCCCGACGACCAGGTCGGACCAGGACGCGCCGGAGATCCGCGCGCCGCCCGCCAGGCTCAGCACCACCGCGAGCGCGTGCGGGACCTCGACGTCGAACACCGTGGGGTGGTCGTCGCCGCCCGTGCCATGACTCGTGCTGCGGGTGAACCGGGGCTTGTTCTGGACGACGCGGATGCGCCGCAGCGGCCCGTACTCGCCGCCCGACACCGCGTCCTGGAGGCGGCGGGTCAGCGCGCTGTCGAGCCAGTGCGTCGCGACGGTGACGTCCAGCCCCCAGCGCCGCCGGACGCGGGCGACCGCCGCGAGCCCGGCCAGGTCCACCGCCAGCGGCTTCTCCACGAGGATCTTGCGGTAGCCGAGCGCGGCCAGCCGGTCCAGCATCGTCGCGCGCACGGCGGGCGGCGTGCAGAGGTGGACGACCGTGCGGGCCGGGGCGTAGCGCCGCGCCGCGTCCTCCGGCGAGTCGACCGGCGCGACGCCGGGGTCGCCGGACGGGGTCCGGAACGGGTCGAACGCGGCGACCGGCGCCGGGGCGAGCAGCTCCGGGGCCTCGGCGCGGACCTTGGCCAGCGACGGGAGGTGCAGCCCCCGCCCGGACCTGCCCATCCCGATGATGAAGGTGTGTAACAAGGGTGATCCGTCCCTTTCCGCTGCTTCCGGCTCACCGATCAGAAGCGGGCGGACGTGCCGTCCCGGACGGGGCGCCACGCCCCTCGCGCGGCAAAGAGTAACACAACCCTCAGTAATGGAATCATCACTTCCGGCGAAGGGGCGGCGGTCGGCCTGGTAGGCGCCCCTTCGCCGAAAGCGGCGGGGTCAGCGCAGGTTCTTGGCGGCGCGCGCCCCGAGCCACGCCGTGTACGCGGCCGCGCCGACGAGCCCGGCCCTGCGCGTCCGGTCGACGGCCAGCGCGACGCCGAGCGCCAGCTCGGTCGCCCCGTTGCGCTGGATCCACGCACGCGTGTTCTCGGGGAACGCGACCTTGGTGATCGGCACGAACGCCTTCGGCGCGGCGAAGTGGGCCGCGCCGGTGGCGGCGAGGACGAGTCCGGCGGTGCGCAGAGCGCGGGCGCTCACCGCAGCGAGCGCCAGCGAGCGAGGACGAGCGGCCGCGCCTTGCGGGGGTTTCAGGGGGTCGCGCCCCTGAACTGACAGAGCCATGTGAGGGTCCTTTCGAGAGGGTGGTGTCTCCGGCGGTCAGAGCCGGTAGGCGTAGTCGTCCAGGTCGAACGTGCGCGCCCGCCGCCACACGTGCAGGCCCGACTGGGGTCGGACGTAGGGCGAGTCGCCGTGCCGGTCGAAGTAGTACGAGTTGGACCGCGCGCACGACGGCTGGGCGAGGATCGTGCCCTTCATCCGGCGGCGCATCTCGGCGGTGAACGCGTCGTGCGGCCCCTGCTTCACCGTCATCCGGCGGGCCCGGCGGCGGCGCGCCTCCAGGATGCAGCGGACGGCGTGCGTCGCGCCCGCCTCGATGATCGAGAACCAGGACGCGCCCGTCACCGTGTACGGCCCGTTCATCAGCCAGAAGTTCGGCGCGATCGGCACCGACAGGCCCTCGTAGTTCTGGTACCGGTGCTCGTCCCACCACGCGCCCAGCTCGACGCCGCCGAGCCCGACGACGGGGAACGCGGGCATCGCGCCGATCTCCAGCACCTTGAACCCGGTCGCGAGGACGAGCGTGTCCACCGGCCGCTCCGTCCCGTCGCGCGTGACGATCCCGTGCTCGGTGATCCGCTCGATGGGGTCGGTGACCAGCTCGACGTCCGGCCGGTTGAACGCCGGGAAGTACCGGTTGGAGAACGACGGCCGCTTGCAGCCGAACCCGTAGCGCGGCGTCAGCCTGCGCCGCAGCGCCCGGTCGGGGACCTGCCGCCGCAGGTGCGCGCGGCAGATTCCCTCGACGGCCCGCACCAGGAACGGGGCCTTGCTGTAGTGGACGATCCCCAGCACCATGATCGCCTCGGACGCGGCGGCGGTGACCAGCCGCACGAGCCGCTGCGCGGGCGGGAACGTCCTGAACAGCGCCCGGACGGGCCGCGCGATCGGGACGTCCACCTTCGGGAACACCCAGATCGGCGTGCGCTGGTACACGTCGAGCTGCGCGGCGCGCCCGGCGAGTTCGGGGACGACCTGGAGCCCCGACGCGCCCGTCCCGATCACCGCGACGCGGCGGCCGGTCAGGTCGTGCGCGTGGTCCCAGCGGGCCGTGTGCAGCACGGTGCCCGCGAAGTCTTCGAGGCCCGGGATGTCCGGGTTCTTGGGCTGGTCGAGGGGGCCGACCGCACCGATGACGAACCGCGCCGTCAGCTCGCCCCGATCCGTCGTGACGCGCCACACGTCGGCGTCCTCGTCGAACACCGCCCGCTCGACGCGCGTGTTCAGCCGCAGGTGAGGGCGCAGGCCGTACTCGTCGGCGCAGTGCTCGGCGTACGCGCGGACCTCCGCGCCGGGCGCGAACGTCCGCGTCCAGCCGGGGTTCGGCTCGAAGGAGTAGCTGTAGGTCGCGGACGGGACGTCCACCGCGACGCCCGGGTAGGTGTTGTGCCGCCAGACGCCGCCGACGCTCGGCGCGGCGTCCACGATCACGAAGTCGCGCGGGCCGCCGCGCGCGCCCGCCCGCCGCAGCATGATCCCGGCGCACAGCCCGGAGAACCCGGCCCCGACGATCAAAACCTCGTGGTCGGGCCTCACGGGGCGCCGCGCGGGAGCGGGGGAGGGGGCCATCGTGCTCCTTCGACCGGGGGCCGAACCGAAGGTAGCGACGAATTAGACGTTACGTCAATAGGGTGCCGGGGGTCACCACGAGTCGTCCTCCCGCTCGGCGCGCTCGACCCCCTCGGTGTCCGGCGGCAGCGACTCCCACCAGGGCGCGCGCCAGTCCGCGTCCGGCGGCGACCAGTCGGTCCGCACGTCCGGCACGCCGGTGGCGCTCGTCCCCGGCGTCCCCGTCCCGGGCACCGTCCGCCCCCGCGCGTCCGACCCCCGGTTCACCGGAGCCCAGCACGCGTCGTCGGTCTCCTCCGGCGGCGGCTCGTGCCCGACCTCATCACGTTCACCCATGCCGCCCGCCTACCCCACCGAAGACCAGATATGTGACCGCACCCCCCGAGCGAAAGAAGCCCCGCCCCCCCACGCACGGCCGCGAAGAAACCCACGGCATCCGCCGCGCCCCCACGCGCACGGTTCTGACGGAACCGACGGCGTCCGGCGCGCCCACGCGCACGGCCGCGAGCGCCAGCGAGCGGCCGGGCGCTCGCTTCGGGGTCAGCCGGCCTGCGCGGAGGCGGGGACGCCCAACGCCTCCGTGTAGCGCGTCAGGACGAGTTCCGCCAGTTCGGGGGCCGCCCCCAGCACCGGGGACACCGCGTCCGCCCCCGCCGCGAGCGACTCCGCGCGGACCTTGTCCGCGAAGTGCCCCGGCGCGAGGAAGTACGACGCCACCGCCACCCGCCGCGCGCCCGCGGCGCGGAGCGCGGCGACGGCCGCGGCGGGCCGGGGCGTGACCGCCGACGCGAACGCCGGCACCGCGTCCCGCCAGCCCCGTGCCCGCCACGCGCGCGCGACGTCGCGCACGCACGCGTTGGCCGCCGGGTCGCTCGACCCGGCCGCGACGAGCACCACCGCCGTGTCCGGGTCGCCGGCCGCGACGCCCGCCTCGGCGAGCCGCCGCTCCAGCGCCGCGACGAGCAGCGCGTCGGGCCCGAGCGTCGCGGCCGTCCGCACCGCGAGCCGCGGGTGCGCCCGCCGCGCCCGCGCCAGCACGCCGGGGATGTCGGTCTTGCTGTGGTACGCGGCGGTGAGCAGCAGCGGCGCGACGACGGCCGTCCCCGCGCCGTCCGCCGCGAGCCCCGCCAGCACCCGGTCCGGCGCGGGCGCGGCGTGGTCGAGGAACGCCGCGTGGACGGGCACGTCCGGCCGCAGCGCCCGCACCGCCGCCGCCAGCTCCGCCACCGTGGCGGCGGCGCGCGGGTCACGGCTCCCGTGCGCCACCGCCACCAGCGGAACCCGTGGACCCAGGGTCACAGGTGGATGCCGCACTCGGTCTTGCCCATCCCGGCCCACCGCCCGCTGCGCGGGTCCGCGCCCGGCTCCACGCGGCTCGTGCAGGGCTCGCACCCGATCGACGGGTAGCCGTCGTAGTGCAGCGGGTTGACCAGGACGCCGTTGTCGGCCATGTAGTTGTCCATGTCCTCCTGCGACCAGTCGAGGATGGGGTTGACCTTCACCATCCCGCGCTTGCGGTCCCACTCGACGACGCGGCGGTCGCGGCGGCTGGCGGTCTCGTCCCGCCGGATGCCGCTGAACCACGCCATGTAGCCCTCCAGCGCGCGGCCGAGCGGCTCGACCTTGCGTAGGTGGCAGCACAGGTCCGGGTTGCGGCCGTGCAGGCGCGGCCCGAGCGCCGCCTCCTGCTCGGCGACGGTCCGCGACGGGGTCACGTTGATGACGTTCACCGGGTACACGGCCTCCACCGCGTCCCGCGTGCCGATGGTCTCGGCGAAGTGGTAGCCGGTGTCCACGAACAGCACGTCGATGCCGGGCTTCACCTTCGACACCAGGTGGATGAGCGCCGCGTCCGACATGGAGGAGGTGAGGCAGATGCGGTCGCCGAACGTCGCGGACGCCCACCGGATCACCTCGAGGGCGGGCGCGCCCTCCAGGGCCGTGGCGGCGGACTCGACGATGTCTTCAAGATCGAGGGTGGGTCTGTCGATCTCCAGCAGGGTCACCGGGGATTCTCCTTCGCAGGCTGGGGCGCTCCAACACCGAGGAACTTCAACCGGAACGAGCGGACGCAGTCACGGCACGACCACGCCCCCTCCTCTTCGAGCGGCACGAGGTTCTCGTCGCCGCAGTAGGGGCAGTAGAAGGGAGCGGCACGCTCACTCATGAGGATCTCCCTCCACGGGGTTCCGGGGCCGGGGCGGAGGACGCCCCGGCGGCTGGCTACTTCAGGTCGGCCTCGTCGGCGCGCCGCGCCCAGGCGGCGAACGTCTCGCCGTCCGCCCGCTGCGCGTCGTAGTTGCGGACGACCCGCTCCACGTAGTCGGTGAGGCCGTCCGACGTGGTCTTGAGCCCGCGGACCTTCTTGCCGAACGTCGCGCCGAGCTGCCCGCCGAGGTGGATCTGGAAGCCCTCCACCTGGTCGCCGTTCTCGTCCACGACGAGCTGGCCCTTGAGCCCGATGTCGGCGACCTGGATGCGGGCGCACGCGTTCGGGCAGCCGTTGACGTTGATCGACAGCGGCTGGTCGAAGTCGGGGAGGCGCTTCTCCAGTTCGTCGACGAGGTCCATCGCGCGCTGCTTGGTCTCGACGATCGCGAGCTTGCAGTACTCGATGCCGGTGCAGGCCATCGCGTGCCGCCGGAACGTCGAGGGCCGCACCTGGAGGTCGTGCTCGGCGAGCGCGGCGGCGAGCGGCTCGGTGTTCTCCTCGGGCACGTCGAGGATGACCATCTTCTGCTCGGTCGTCGTGCGGACGCGGCCGGACCCGTACCGGTCGGCCAGGTCCGCGATCACGCCGAGCAGCTCGCCGTTGAGGCGGCCGACGCGCGGCGCGAACCCGACGTAGTAGTTGCCGTCCTTCTGACGGCGGATGCCGACGTGGTCGCGGCGGGGCAGCGGCGCGTCCGGCTCGGGGCCGTCCGGCAGCGCGAAGCCCAGGTACTCCTTCTCCAGCACCTCGCGGAACTTCTCCGCGCCCCAGTCCGCGACGAGGAACTTCAGGCGCGCGCGGCTGCGCAGCCGCCGGTACCCGTAGTCGCGGAAGATCGAGATGACGCCCTTCCAGACCTCGGCGGTCTGCTCGGGCTTCACGAACACCCCGAGACTCTTGGCGAACATCGGGTTGGTGGACAGGCCGCCGCCGACGAAGAGCTGGTAGCCCAGCTCGCCGTCCTCGTTGCGGACGCCGACGAACGCGATGTCGTTGATCTCGTGGACCGTGCAGTGCGCGGTGCAGCCGCTCATGGCCGTCTTGAACTTGCGGGGCAGGTTGGAAAATTCCGGGGAGCCGATGAACCGGTCGTGGACCTCGCGCAGGTGCGGGGTCGCGTCCAGCAGCTCGTCCTCGGCGATCCCCGCGAGCGGACACCCGATCATCGTGCGGGGGGTGTCGCCGCACGCCTCCATCGTGGACAGGCCGACCGCCTCCAGGGCGTCCCAGATCGCGGGGACGTCCTCGATGCGGATCCAGTGGTACTGGAAGTTCTGGCGGTCGGTGACGTCCGCCGTGCCGCGCGCGTACCGGACGGAGATGTCCGCGAGCGTGCGGAGCTGCGGCCCCGAGAGCTGGCCGCCGTCCATCCGGACCCGCATCATGAAGTAGCGGTCGTCCAGCTCCTCGTCGGGCAGCGCGCCGGTCTTGCCGCCGTCGATGCCCGGCCGGCGCTGCGTGTAGAGGCCCAGCCAGCGGAACCGCCCGCGCAGGTCCGCGGGGTCGATCGAGTCGAAGCCGGCCTTGGAGTAGACGTCGATGATGCGCCGGCGGACGTTCAGCCCGTCGTCGTTCTTCTTGTTCTCTTCGTTCTTGTTGAGGGGCTCTCGGTAGCCGAGGGCCCACTGGCCCTCGCCTCGCTTGCGCTTGGTCGCAGGTGGCACGGCGCGCGTCCTAATCCGGTGGAGGACGCGTAGCGCACCGGCGGTGTGTCGCTGCCGGCTCTACGTTGAGCAGGGTGATGTCACAGTGGACGCCGATGCGCCACGCGCCCGAGGTTGCACGATGGGGTCAACGGTGGGGGCGTGGTCGGGGCGTCACAGACAGATGGCGCTGCGGACGCGGAGGAAGTCGACGTGCCGGCGCATCACCAGCAGCGGGTCCGCAGCAGTCATGCCAGAACTTTGACACGCGCGTCCGCTCACTGTCCAGTTGTGTCCGGAATGCGGACGGGTGAGAAGCCTCATCCCTGCCGCCTCCAGTTCACCGGCGGTTCGGCCGCCCGTTCCTCGTCCGGCTCGTCGTCGGGCGGGGGTTGATGCTGGCAGTCGCACCACGAGCCGCCCCGGCAGTCGCCGTGGCGGTGCTCCCGGCACGCTTCGCAGATCACCCGTCCATTGTCACCGATCGTCCCCGGTGCCCCGGACGCCGCCCCCGGTGATCCGCGGTGATCATGGGCGGACGCCCGGTGGCGGCCGTCGAACCGGGGTAGAGACGATCACGCGGGCCGCCGCCCGGCGCACGGCACGCGGAAGGAACCATAAGAACCACCACAAAGCGAAATAATCAGCCACGACACCCCCTACCGTGAGGCGCTGTGACCACCGTTTCGGGAACTCCCGGCCCGCAGGGACGGCCGACCGCCCCCTCGTCCGAGGGGCAGGACCCGCCGAAGCACGGCGATCCGGGGCACGGCGATCCGAAGCACGGCGATCCGGGGCACGGCGGTCAGGGGCAGGACGAGGGGGGCGACATCGCCGAGCGGAGACGGCTGCGGACCGGCGCGCGCACCGCCGCCCGCGTCGTGTGGGAACTCGTCCGGCAGACCGCCGTCGCCGCGTTCCGCTACCGCGTGACCGGCCTGGCGGCCGAGGCGGCGTTCTTCGCGCTGCTGTCGCTGCCGCCGCTGGCGATCGGGCTCGTCGGCACGATGGGCCACTTCACCGGGCTGCTCGGCGCGCAGACCGTCGCCGAGAGCCGCACCTGGGTGATCGACCAGGCGCACCGCGTCCTCACCGGACCGGCCGTGGACAGCGTCGTCGTCCCGCTGATCGACGACGTGATCAAGGGCGGGCGGCCCGACATCGTGTCGATCGGCTTCCTGCTGTCGCTGTGGGCGGGGTCGCGCGCCACGAACGTCTACGTCGACACGATCACCATCGCCTACGGGCTGTCGGGCATCCGCGGCGTCGTGCGGACGCGGGTGCGGGCGTTCCTGCTCTACATCCTCGGGCTCGTCACGATGGTCGTGGTGATCCCGCTGCTGGTCGCCGGGCCGTCGCTGGCCAAGCGCGCCCTGCCGGACGGGAACGCGTTCGTGGACCCGCTGTACTGGCCCGTCGTCGTGTCGCTGACGATCCTGTTCCTCGCGCTGCTGTACCACATGAGCGTCCCCGCGCGGACGGCCTGGTGGCGCGAGGTCCCCGGCGCGGCCGTCGCGCTCGTCATCCTCGTGATCGGGAGCTTCGCGCTGCGGATCTACCTCGCCGGGTCGCTCAGCGGCGTCTCGGTGTACGGCTCGCTGGCCGCCGCCATCGCCGTCCTGGCGTGGCTGTACGTCGCCGCGCTCGCCGTGCTGATCGGCGCGGCGCTCAACGCCGAGATCGACCGGCGGTGGCCGAGCGCGGACACCGCGCGCGCCCGTGCCATCCATGATTCAGGCGGTCGGTCCGGCGATGGGGGACCGGCCCCGATCTAGGGTAAAAACAAACGCCATATCCAGTCTGATATGGCCAAACATGTCGTAATCTCGCCTTACATGACCCCTCGTGAGGAGCCCGGGCGGCTGCGCACCGTCACCGGCACGATCCCGACGTCCGCCGTCACCGGCCCGGTGCTCGCCCACGAGCACCTCCAGCTCGACCTGCGGTGGCCGTCGCGCCCCGCCAAGGCCGAGTCCGTGCCGGACCGCTGGCTGGACGAGGAGAAGGCGGTCACCACCGAGCTCACCCGGCTGCGCACCGACCACGGGCTGGGGCTCGTCGTCGACCTGACCTGCGGCGGCATGGGGCGCAACGCCTCGACGCTCGCCCGGATCAGCGCCGGGTCGCGGGTCGCCGTCGTCGCCTCGGCGGGCTACTTCGCCGAGCCGTTCCACCCCGCGCACGTCCGCGACACCGACGTCGAGCAGCTCGCCGAACGCCTCCTGGCCGAGATCGGCTTCGGCATGGACGGCACCGGCTCGCTGCCCGGCGTCATCGGGGAGGTCGGGGCCTGGTCGGACGCGCCCACGCCCGACGAGGAGCGCGCCCTGCGCGCCTGCGCCCGGGCGGCCCGCTACTCGGGCCTCGCCGTCGCGGCCCGCGGCCGCGCCGCCCTCGCCGAACTGGACATCCTCACCGCGGCGGGCGTCGCCCCGTCCCGCATCGCCGTCGGCCGCCGCGACCGCGCCGACGACCCCGCCGCCACCCGCAAGATCGCCGAGAGCGGCGCGTACGTCTCCTTCGGCTCCCTCGGCCTCGCCGCGGGCGACCCCGAGGCCCTCGACGCCCGAGTCCGCGCCGTCCTCGAACTCCTGGACGCGGGCCACGCCGACCGCATCCTCCTCAGCACCGGCATCTCCCGCATGGACCACGTGACCCGCTACGGCGGCCACGGCTACGCCTACACCTTCGACACCTTCCTCCCGGCCCTCCGCGAGGCCGGCGCAGACGAACCCACCCTCACCAAACTCACCCGCGACAACCCCCTGACCTGGCTCGTCGGCTGACTCGAATCAGGTCTTGCCGCCGTCGGTGAGCCAGGCGACGGGGAACCCGGCGAGGTTCTGCGCCAGCTCGAGCGGTGAGATGCCGTCGACGCTCTGGTGATCCCGGTCGGCGCCGTGTGCCAGCAGCAGCCGGACGATCGCGCCGTCCGGGGCCGAGCCGCTGTTCATCACCGCGAGCCACAGCGGCGTCTGGCCCCGCTCGTTCACCGCGTCGACTTGCGCTCCGGCGGCCAGCAGCGCCGTGACGGCCTCGACGGACCCGTCCTGCGCGGCGAAGTGCAGCGGCGTCCAGCCCGCGCGGTCGGGGAGCGATGGGTCGACCCCGGCGGCGAGCCGCTCGCGCAGCCGCGGGACGTCGTCCTCCAGGGCCGCATAGTGCAGGACGTCGCGTCCCACGCGGTCCAACTCGGCCATCGAACCTCCCCCGCACGGCCGAGGCCGTGCCGTGACTGCATGTCCTTGACTCCCCAGCGTGGTGGTTCGTCGTGGTCAGGGGTAGGGCTTCGGGCATGTTCGAGGATCGGGTTGCTGCTGGGCGGGTGCTTGCTGGGGAGCTCGGGGCGTTCGAGGGGGCGCTCGTGCTGGGGTTGCCTCGGGGTGGGGTTCCTGTGGCGGCGGAGGTCGCTCGGGTGCTCGGTGGAGGGCTTGACGTGCTCGTGGCGCGGAAGGTCGGGGTGCCCGGGCAGCCCGAGTTGGCGGCCGGGGCGGTGGCCGAGGGGGGTGAGGCGGTGTTGGACCGGCGGTTGCTCGCGCAGTTCGCGTTGTCGCCGGAGGACGTCGAGGCCACCGTCCAGGCCGAGCGGGCCGAGCTCCGGCGGCGGGTGGCCGCCTATCGGGGGGATCGGGCCGCGCCGGAGGTCGCGGGGCGGGACGTCGTCGTGGTGGACGACGGGGTCGCCACGGGCGCCACGGCGCGGGCCGCGTTGCGGGCCGTCCGGGCGGGGGAGCCGCGGCGGCTGGTGCTCGCGGTGCCCGTCGGGGCCCCGGACACGCTCCGGGCCCTCGGGGAGGACGCGGACGAGGTGGTCGCCGTGGCCGAACCCGAGCCCTTCGACGCGGTGGGCGAGTGGTACGCCGACTTCGCCCAGACGACCGACGCGGAAGTCGTGGCGGCGCTCCGCGCGGCGCGCTCCTGAGCCGGGCCCGCGCCCGCGCGGAAAACAGTTCTTTCGATTCCGTGAAATGGCCCGCGCGTAAGTAAGCGATGCGGTATGGCGCGATGATCTCCGCGATCCCGCGCCCATATATCACCCGGGTACGCGAACGGCCCCGCGGATGGCGGGGCCGTAACGTTTTTTCCGGTGGCGTGCCGGGGTGCTGCCGGGAGCGGCGGAGGGCCGCACCGCCGCGCGGGCCGTCAGGCGGCGTTCGCGCGACGCATCCGGCGACGGCGCTCGGAGGCGCGCTCGTCCTCGTTGAGACCGCCCCACGTGCCGTACTTCTCGGGCCGCGAGACGGCGTAGTCCAGGCATTCCGTACGGACGGGACAGCCCATGCAGATCTGCTTCGCCTTGCGCTCGCGGATCTCGCGCTCGGGCTGGCGCTCGCCGTCGGGGCCGAAGAAGAGCACGAGGTCTTCTCCCCGGCACGCCGCGGCGTCCTGCCAGCCCCAGCTGGGACGAGGGAGGTTTGCCTGCCGACGTACCTGAGCCATGGAACACCCACCTTGATTGGTTTCGAGCAATTGCGGACATGGACGCTCGACGTGCTTCGCCCGTGATGCGTCCGAAGCGCCGAATGGTCCAACGTCTGAAGTTGCCGCTCTGTTCCCCGCCCGATGATCCGGGAACCTGGGGCCGAGCGACGGGGAAGCCCACCGAATGGGGCCTTCGAGAGATTACACGAGGGCAGCCGCGTTGAGAAGGGTGAGGTCCCTAACAATGTAGGTTTCCAGGTTCTCCTGACAGCCGGGACCGCAGGGCGGCGCGGACGTCGTGCGCTCCACGACGACGCGATATCGACTGTCTCCGGCGGATACGACCGCTTCATACGGAGAAGTCCCGGTCAGTGTTTCGACGCGCACCCCGTCGATCCCGAGAACGCCCGTCCGCGCCCGGACGAAGTGCTCCGCCGCCTGCACCGCCTCGGGCCGGCCCGCGCGCCCGCGCAGCCGGTCCAGGACGACCTCGCCGTCCAGGTACGCGCGGACCGCCGCGACGGCCTCGGAAGCCCCGAGATCGCCGTAGAACAGCGCGTGCGGCAGGCAGACGAGGTTGGCGGCGTACCGGTCGCCGCCGACGTGCGTGGTCTCCCAGACCAGCCCGGGGAAGCGCCCCGCGAGCGTCCGGGCGAGCGGCCCGCCGGTGCGGGCGCAGCAGACGTTGCGGCGGCCGTGCGCGCAGACGAGCAGGACCGGGTCGGCGACCCGCGCCCCGAGCCCGGGGCTGCGCCCGGCGGCGAGCGCGGCGAGGTCGAGCCGGGCCAGCTCGGCGGGATCGGCCAGCTCGCGGCCCTCCAGCCAGACGTCCGGCCCCGCCGAGCACCCCGCGTAGACCTGGACGGGCGGGACCGCGCGGCGGCGGCCCGGCCTGCGGATGAGCTGCGGCCGCACCCCGGCGGCCTGCGCGGCGCGCACCGCGTCCGCGACCGGCCCGTCCGGGAGCCGCTCGACGCGCTCGGGCCACGGCCCGGGGTGCTCGACGAGCAGCCAGGCGCGGGCGCCGGTCGTGGCGCTCGCCAGGCACGGCCGTTCGCCCGAGTGGCTACCCGGGCAATGGTCGCAACTCTTCTGGCGCGTCACCGGAACCTTCCCCCCGTCAGCTTCCCCCGCCGGACCGGCGATGAAATTAGGTTAGGGTAACCTCAGCTCCCGCGTCACACCGGCCCCAGGTGAGACGCGTCCTACCCGCCGGACCGCGGACCTCACCTCGCCAGCAGGGCTTCCGCCGCCGGGAGGGCCGCGGCGCGGTCGGCGGCGACCAGGCCGATGCGGGTCCGCCGGTCGAGCAGGTCCCCGGCCGTCAGCGCGCCCTCGTGCCGCACCGCCCACGCCAGTTCGACGCCGAGCGCGGCCGAGCCGGGCACGACGGGCTCCAGCAGCGCCGGGTCGTCGGCGGCGAGGGCGGCGACCAGCGGGGCCTCCGTCCCGTACCGGGCGACGAGCCGCCGGGGCGCGTCCAGCCTGGCGAGCGACGCGGCGTCGGCGGCCCCGACGAGCGGAATGCGGTCCGTCCGCGACGGCGGCCCGGCCAGGCGGCCCCCGGCCAGGACGGCGTCCACCGCGTCCGCCGCCATCCGCCGGTAGGTCGTGAGCTTGCCGCCGACGACCGTGACGACCCCGTCCCGCGACGTCAGCACCGCGTGCCGCCGCGACAGGTCGGCCGTCGCGCCCGCCCCGCCGTCCAGCAGCGGGCGCAGCCCGGCGAACGCCCCGACGACGTCGGCGGCGCGGACGGGCCGGGCCAGCACCGAGCCGAGCACGTCCAGCAGGAACCCGATCTCGCCGGGCGTCGGCTCGGGCACGTCCGGCACCGGGCCGTCGGCGGGCTCGTCGGTGAGGCCGACGTAGATCCGGCCGTCGCCCTGCGGGAGGACGAGCACGAACCGGTCCGCCGAGCCGGGCATCGGGACGTGCATCCCGGCGCTCGTCCCGGCCAGGCTCGCGTCCCGCACGACCAGGTGCGTGCCGCGCGACGGCCGCAGCGAGACGCCGTCCACCAGCCCGCCCGCCCAGACCCCGGCGGCGTTGACGACGGCGCGGGCGCGGACGTCGAACTCCGCGCCGGTCAGCTCGTCGCGAACCCGCGCGCCGTCGCCGGTCAGCGCCAGCGCCCGGCAGCGGGTGAGGACGCGCGCGCCGTGCGCGGCGGCGGTCCGGGCGATCGCGGTGACGAGCCGCGCGTCGTCGGCGAGCCGCCCGTCCCACGACAGCAGGCCGCCGCGCAGGCCGTCCGGGGCCAGCGCGGGCGCGAGCCGCAGCGTCTCGGCCGCCGACAGCCGCCGGGGGCCGGGCAGGACGGACCGGGGCGTGCGGGCGGCGGCGCGCAGCGCGTCCCCCGCCAGCAGCCCGGTCGCGGTGACCGCGCCCTGCGCGCGGCTGACGGCGGCGGCCAGCGGCAGCACGAACGGCTGCGCGCGCACCAGGTGCGGCGCGGTCCGCGTCATCAGGATGCCGCGCTCGACGGCGCTCTCGTGCGCGACCGCGATCCGGCCGGACGCGAGGTAGCGCAGTCCGCCGTGGATGAGCTTGGAACTCCACCGGGACGTGCCGAACGCCAGGTCCCGCGCGTCGATCGCGGCGACGGAGAACCCCCGCGCTGCGGCGTCCAGTGCGACGCCCGCGCCGGTCGCGCCGAGGCCGACGACCAGCACGTCCACCACCTCGCCGGGCAGCGCGGCCAGGTCGCGGGCGCGCCGCGCGGCGTTGAGTGAGGAGGCGCGGGGGAGGGAGGTCACGGCGCGAGGGTCCTTTCGAGGATGTGGCGCAGCTCGGCGTCCAGGACGTCCTCGCCGAGCACGGTCGGGCCGGACAGCGCGAAGGACTGCACGACCAGCAGCAGCGACCGCGCCTGCGCGGCGGCGTCGCCGGGGCGGACGGACCCGTCGGCGTGCCCGGCGCGCAGCGCGGTCTCGAACAGTTCGAGGAACCGGGTCTGGGTCGCGCCGACGCGGTCCAGGACGTACGGCAGCAGCATCTCCGGGTCGACCTCGCGGATCTTGCGCAGCAGCGGGTGCGCGCGGAACGCGGCGACGCCCTCGACGAGTGCGGCGACGAGCCGGTCCCGGAGCGCGCCGGGGGCCTCGATGTCCACGTCCCCGGCGAGCGCGGTCCACTCGCGGGTCATGAGGTCGCCCACGATCGTCCGCACGTCGGGCCAGCGCCGGTACAGCGTCATCCGGGACACCCCGGCGCGGCGGGCGATGTCGGTGAGGGTGGTCCGCCGGACCCCGACGGCCAGCACGCAGTCGCGGGCGGCGTCGAGGACGGCGTCCTCGTCGGTCTTGTTGTGACGATTCGACGTCATATGTCACAGTGTAAGGCACAGGCCCGAACCGGGGCGACCGGACCGAGGAGGACGCAGTGACGATCGCCGACATGCTCTGGAGCGGCTGGGGCGACCCCGCCGCCGCGGCGCCGCTGCCGGACGCCGTGACCGGCCTGCTGCGCGACCTGCTCGGCGTCCGCACCGGCGACGCGCGGCCGCCCGTGTCGAGGCCCGCGCTGGAGGACGTGGCGCCGCCCCCGGCCCGGCTCGACTACGACGCGTTCGCGGCGCTCACCGCGATCGTCGGGGTCGGCAACGTCCAGACCGACGCCGAGGCCCGCGTCCGCCACACGCGCGGCAAGTCCACGCCCGACCTGCTGCGGATGCGCGCGGGCGACGCCGCCGCCGCGCCCGACGCCGTCGTGCTGCCCGGCTCGCACGACGAGGTGTCGGCCGTCCTGCGGCGCTGCGCCGAGCGCGGCATCGCCGTCGTGCCGTTCGGGGGCGGGACGTCCGTCGTCGGCGGCCTCGCGCCCGACGCGGGCGAACGCCCGTTCGTCGCCCTCGACCTGCGGCGGATGGACGCCCTGCTCGACCTCGACGAGGAGTCGCGCACCGCCGTCCTGCAACCCGGCCTGCGCGCTCCGGCCGCCGAGGCGCTGCTCCGCGAGCGCGGCTACACGCTCGGGCACTTCCCGCAGTCCTACGAGTGGGCCAGCATCGGCGGGTTCGCCGCCGCGCGCTCCAGCGGGCAGGCGTCCGCCGGATACGGGCGGTTCGACGAGATGGTCGTCGGCCTCACCGCCGCGACGCCGCAGGGCGACCTCGACCTCGGGCGCGCGCCGCGCTCGGCCGCCGGGCCGGACCTGCGGCAGCTCGTCCTCGGCTCCGAGGGCGCGTTCGGGGTGATCACCTCGGTGACCGTCCGCGTCCGGCCGCTGCCCGCCGGGGCCGCGTACGAGGGCTGGCGTTTCCCGACGTTCGCGGCCGGGGCCGCCGCGCTGCGCCGCATCGCCCAGGACGGCCCGCGCCCGTCCGTCCTGCGGCTCTCGGACGAGGCCGAGACCGCGATCGGCCTCGCCGACCCCGCCGCCATCGGGTCCGCGCTCGCCGGCGGCGCGGGCTGCCTGGCCGTCATCGGCTTCGAGGGGACGCCCGAGGAGATCGACGCCGCCCGCGGCCTCGCCGCCGCGCGCCTCGCCGCGGCGGGCGGGGAACCGCTCGGGGCCGAGCCCGGGGACCGGTGGGAGCACGGCCGCTTCAACGCGCCGTATCTGCGGGACGCGCTGCTGGACGTCGGCGCGTTCGTCGAAACGCTGGAAACGGCGGCGTTCTGGTCGAAGATCCCCGCGCTGTACGCGGCCGTCCGCGATGCCCTCACCGACACGCTCGGCGGCGCGGGCACCCCGCCGCTCGTCATGTGCCACATCTCGCACGTGTACGAAACCGGCGCGTCGCTGTACTTTACGGTCGTCTCCGCACAGGGCGCCGACGACCCCGTCGCGCACTGGGCGAAGGCCAAGCACGCCGCCAACGACGCGATCCTCGCCGCGGGCGGCACCATCAGCCACCACCACGGCGTCGGCTCGGACCACCGCGACTGGTACGCCCGCGAGATCGGGCCGCTCGGCGCGGACGTCCTGCGGGCCGTCAAGGACCGGCTCGACCCGGCGGGCGTGCTCAACCCCGGCATCCTCGTCCCGCCCGCCCCGAAGGAGTAGCCATGACCGCCTCCCCCCGGCGCTTCACGGCCGTCGTCAACCCCGCCGCGGGCGGGGCGGCGGCGAGCGCGCGGCTGCTGCCGCTCACCCGGCTGCTGCGCGACGCGGGCGCGGCGGTCGCCGTCGAGTACAGCCGCGGGCTGGAGCACGCCGCCGAACTCGCCCGCACCGCCGCCCGCGCGGGCGACGTGGTGCTCGGCGTCGGCGGGGACGGCATGGTCGGGCGCGTCGGCGGCGCGCTCGTTGGGACGGACGCGGTGTTCGGCATCGTCGCCGCCGGACGCGGCAACGACTTCGCCCGCCAGCTCGGCCTGCCGGGCGAACCGGCCGCGCTCGCGGACCTGCTCCTGCACGGCGACGCGCGCCCGGTCGACGCGATCTCCGCCAACGGGGAACCCGTGCTCGGCAGCGTCTACGCGGGCGTGGACGCCGTCGCCAACCGCAACGCCAACCGGTCCCGGCTGCGCGGCTCGGCGTCGTACTACGTCGGCGCGCTGCGCGCCGTCCTCGGCTGGCGGGCCGCCGACTACCGCGTCACCGTGGACGGCGAGGAGTACCGCGAGCGCGGCTACACGGTCATCGCCGCGAACTCCGGCTACTACGGCTACGGCCGCCACGTCGCCCCCGGCGCGCGCGTGGACGACGGGCTCCTGGACGTCGTCCTCGTCGCGGACGGCCCGAAGACGATGTTCTTCAACGTCATGCGCGAACTGGAGGACGGCCGCCACCTGCGCCGCCCCCAGGTCCGCGTCCTCCAAGGCCGCGAGGTCCGCATCGAACTCGCCGACCCGGCCCGGGAACTCCCCTACGGCGCCGACGGCGAGCTTCCGGGGGTCCTCCCGGTCACGGCGAAGGTACTTCCAGGCGCCCTGAACATCATCGGCGCCTGAACACCCGGACCTCCCGCACTCCCGCGCCCACGCGCGCGCCCGGACGCCGCGAACCTGGGCGGCGCGCGCCGGTTCGTCGCGAGCGCGCCCACGCGCGCCCGGACGCCGCGGAGCTGGTGTTCGCCGCCGAGTGCGTCACCCACGCGCCCACGCGCGCGCCCGGACGCCGCATGCCGCGCCTGGACTCCCCGCGCCCGCGCGGCCGCATCCCGGCCCGCGCGCTGCTTTCCGCGTTCATGTGCGTGAGCCGCGCCCACCCGCACGGCCGCGAGCCGCCAGGCGAGCGGCCGGGCGGCACCGCTTGAGCGTTCAGCGGCCGTTCGCCGCGCCCGCCGGA
This sequence comes from Actinomadura atramentaria DSM 43919, assembly GCF_000381885.1. Classification (GTDB taxonomy): domain Bacteria; phylum Actinomycetota; class Actinomycetes; order Streptosporangiales; family Streptosporangiaceae; genus Spirillospora; species Spirillospora atramentaria. Next base: position 521,609 of record NZ_KB907211.1, read on the forward strand.
ATCTTGATCGTCGCCTGCGCGGCGGTTTACGCCCGCATGACACGGCCCCCGCTAGCGTTCCTGGTAAGTCCCGTGTTGAGGGGCTTTAGGGCCGTCTGCAGGAGGCATCATGAGAAGGCGCTCACACGCCGTTCTGGGGGGACTCATGACGCCCGCAGGCCGCCCCGCCGCGGCGGATGCGGAGCCTACGGGGGTGGCTCCGGACCCCGCCGCGCGCAGCCGGGCCCGGCCGCCTCGCGCGGCCGGGCCCGTTCCCGTCCGGCGGCCCACCGCGCAGGCCGCGGACGCGCGCCCGCAGCCGACGACCGACGGTCCCTGACCGGCGACCCGGCCCACGGGCAGAACAGGCGCGGATCAACAAACGCGGCCTCCGTACCAGGGGGCCGCGTTTCATTGTGGGGGGGCGACCCCCCACGCCCCCCGCGGCGCGAAGCGCCGCATCCTCGCTCGCTGGCGCTCGCTGCGGTGCGGCCCTTCGCGCTGCGCGCGCCCGGCCGCTCGCCTGGCGGCTCGCGGCCGTGCGCCCGCGGGTAACCCCCCGGGGTTCGCGCTTGCGCGGGTGCAGTCCCCCGCAGTTGTTGCTCGTAGCACTGGGGCCCCGCGCTCCCGTGGCGGGAGGATGCGTCCTCGCTCGCTGGCGCTGCGTGCGCCCGGCCGCCGGGCACCCCCGGGGTTTGGCGTTTGCGCGGGTGTAGGCCCCCGTGGTTATTGCTCGTAACACTGGGTGGCCCTGCGCTCCCGTGGTGGGGAGGAGGCGTTCTCGTTCGCTGGCGCTTCGCTGCGGTGTGACTCTCCGCGTTGCTCGCGGCCGTGCGCACGCTGGGCAACGCCCGTGGTCTCCGTCCTTGTTCGGGTGTGGGGCGCTCGTGGCTTGCGGCCGTGGGGGTGCCGTGCCCTCACAATGAGACCCATGCGCACTCTCCTCAACCTCATCTGGCTCGTGCTCGCCGGGTTCTGGATGGCCCTGGGCTACGTCGTCGCGGGGATCATCTGCTGCGTCCTGATCATCACGATCCCGTTCGGCATCGCGTCGTTCCGGATCGCCGCGTTCGCGCTGTGGCCGTTCGGGCAGCGGGTCGTGCGGCGCGACGACGCCGGGGCGGCGTCGTGCGTGGGGAACGTGATCTGGCTCGTCTTCGCGGGATGGTGGCTGGCGCTGGGCCATCTGCTCACCGGGATCGCGCTCTGCGTGACGATCATCGGCATCCCGTTCGGCATCGCGAACTTCAAGCTCATCGGCGTCTCGCTGCTGCCGCTGGGCCGCGAGATCGTCCCGGCGGACGACCGGCGGGGCTTCGCCGTCGACTGAAACCGGACGGTCAAGTCAGGGCGAACCCGGCCATGTGACCCAGGTCTCAGTTCTGTTGCGGCTCGCCCGCACCCCTCCACGAACCGTTCGGCCGCTTGATCTGATGATCGAGCGGACCCGGACGGTCCGCGCGGCGTCACCCGGAGTTACCATCGCCGGATGGCGCCGGAGGCGATCCCGCCGGAGGTAGACGTGACGACCGAGCCGACCCGACCCCCAGAGCCGTCCGACCGCCCCGATCCGCCCGCCGCCGACCCCGCGGCCCTCGCCGCGCTCGACGGCACGCCGGAGTTCCAGCGCCTGCGGACCGCGTTCCGCCGCTTCGTGCTCCCCGCGACCGCGGCCTTCCTCGTCTGGTACCTGCTGTACGTCGTGCTGTCGGCGTACGCGCGCGGGTTCATGGGCGCGAAGGTCGTCGGCCACGTGAACGTCGCGCTGGTGTTCGGCCTGCTGCAGTTCCTGTCCACCTTCCTCATCGCGTGGGCCTACGAGCGGTACGCGCGCCGCACGCTGGAACCCCTCGCCGCCGCCGTGGGGGAGGAGACCCCGTGACCGAGCAGCGCACCATCTCCGTCGTCCTGTTCGCCGTGTTCGTGGCGTTGACGCTCTTCATCACGGTCCGCGCGAGCCGCCAGACGCGCACCGCCGCCGACTTCTACGCGGGCGGCCGCTCGTTCTCGCCGCTGCAGAACGGCCTCGCGCTCGGCGGCGACTACATGTCGGCCGCGTCGTTCCTCGGCATCGCGGGCATGTTCGCGCTGTCCGGTTACGACGGGTTCCTGTACTCGATCGGCTTCCTGGTGGCCTGGCTCGTCGCGCTGCTGCTCGTCGCCGAGATGCTGCGCAACTCGGGCCGCTTCACGATGGCGGACGTGGTGGCGTTCCGGATGCGGCAGCGGCCGGTCCGCGCGGCGGCGGGCATCTCCACGATCGTCGTGTCCATCTTCTATCTGCTCGCGCAGATGGTCGGCGCGGGCGCGCTGGTGTCGCTGCTGCTCGGCACGTCCGGCGAGGCCGCCAAGATCTGGACGATCGTCGTCGTCGGCGCGCTGATGATCTTCTATGTGACGGTCGGCGGGATGAAGGGCACCACCTGGGTCCAGATCGTCAAGGCCGTCCTGCTGCTCATCGGCGCGTTCGTGATGACGGTCTGGGTCCTCGCCAAGTACGGCTTCGACCTGTCGGACCTGCTCGGCGCGGCCGCCGACCGCAGCGGCAAGGGCGACGCGTTCCTGAAGCCGGGCCTGAAGTACGGCGCGACGGACGCCTGGTCGAAGCTGGACCTGCTGTCGCTGGGCCTCGCGCTCGTCCTCGGCACGGCCGGGCTCCCGCACATCCTGATCCGCTTCTACACGGTCCCGAACGCCCGCGCCGCGCGCGCGTCCGTCAACTGGGCGATCGGGATCATCGGCGTGTTCTACCTGATGACGCTCGTCATCGGCTTCGGGGCCGCCGCGCTCGTCGGCGGCAAGGCCATCGCCGCGCAGGACAAGGGCGGCAACACCGCCGCGCCGCAGCTCGCGGAGCATCTGGGCGGCGGGGCGGGCTCGACGGGCGGCGCGGTGTTCCTCGCCGTGATCGCGGCCGTGGCGTTCGCGACGATCCTCGCGGTCGTGGCGGGCCTGACGCTGGCGTCGTCCTCGTCGTTCGCGCACGACCTGTTCGCCAACGTCCTCAAGCGCGGGAAGGCCACCGAGCGCGACGAGGTCCGCGCGGCCCGGTTCTCCGCGATCGTCATCGGGGCCGTCGCGATCGTCCTGTCCATCTTCGCGCGCGGGCTGAACGTCGCGTTCCTGGTGGCGCTGGCGTTCGCGGTGGCCGCGTCGGCGAACCTGCCGACGCTGCTGCTGTCGCTGTTCTGGCGGCGGTTCAACACCGCCGGGGCGCTCGCCGGGATCTACGGCGGGCTCGTCGCGGCGGTCGGGCTCGTCCTGCTCAGCCCGATCTGCTGGGGCGGCGCGTCCGACACGCTCCCCAAGGGCAACGCGGACGCGCTGTTCAGCGCCGACACCGTCGCGCCGTTCCCGCTCCAGAACCCGGGCCTGCTGTCAATCCCGATCGGTCTCCTGTGCGCGGTGGCCGGGACGCTGCTGTCCAAATCCCGGACGGACGAGCGGTTCGCCGAACTGGAGGTCCGCGCCCTCACCGGCCGCGGCGCGCACTAGCCGGAACGGCTTGACGGGCGCAGGCCCGCGGGGAAAAGTGGCGGTGCCCGGCGTGTCCGGGTACCGCCTCCTTTCCCCTGCGGAGGCGGGCACGTCCCCCTCACCCCCGGAGGCTGACCCGTGCCCTCTTCGGACGCGCTCGGCGCACCCGCCTCGGGCAGCTCGCGGACGTCGGAGGCGGGCGCCGGCTGGGTCTGCGGCAGCCCCGGGCGGTTCGAGGAGCTGGTCCCGCCGCGCACCCGGCGGCTGTTCTGGTGGCGGCCGTCGGTGCTGTGGCGGTCCCGCAACGACCTCGTCGCCCGCGTGTTCGGCGACCCGACCGACGACACGCGCCGCGCGTGGGTCGCGGCGCTCGCCGAACGCGGGACGCCCGCCGCGTTCACGCTCCAGCGGTCCGCCGAGGAGTTCTCGTTCGTCCTGATGGGCGACACCGGTGAGGGCGACCGGTCGCAGTACGCGGTGGTCCCGGCGCTGGAGCGCGTCGGCGCGGGCACGGACTTCATGGTGATCGCCAGCGACGTCATCTACCCGACGGGCGATTCGGGCGACTATCCGGAGAAGTTCTTCCGGCCGTACCGGTCCTATCCGGGGCCGATCTTCGCGGTGCCGGGGAACCACGACTGGTACGACGGGCTGCGCGGGTTCGTCCGCGTCTTCTGCGACCTGCGCACCGACCACGGGGCCGCGTCGTTCCGAGGACCGTTCGCGTGGCTGGCCCGGCTGCTGTGGCGGACGGCCCGCGAGGTGCCCGACGCCGTCCTGGACGAGGCGCGCGCCGAGCACCGCGGCGAACCGGGCCAGCGGGCCGTCCAGCCCGGCCCGTACTGGGCCATCGACACCCCCGACCTGCGGATCGTCGGCATCGACACCGGCATCACCGGCGACCTGGACCGCGAGCAGGGCGCGTGGCTGCGCGGCGTCTCGGCCGGGCCGAAGCCGAAGCTGCTGGTCACCGGGAAGCCGCTGATCGTGGACGACCAGCACCGGCCCGGCCCGATCGAGGGCGGCGGGACGGTGGACGAGATCGTCCGCGACCCGGTCAACAACTACGTCGCGGCGATCGGCGGCGACATCCACAACTACCAGCGGTACCCGGTCCGCGTCGGCGGCCGGACGATCCAGTACGTCGTCGCGGGCGGCGGCGGCGCGTTCATGCACGCCACGCACGTCATCCGGCGCACGACCGCCGTGGACGAGGACGACTTCCGCTGCTACCCGCTGCGCGGCGACTCGCTGTCGCGCTACGCCAAGCTGTACGGGCACTGGACGCGGATGCCCGGCCTGTTCGACCTGACCCCGCGCGAGGCGACCGCCGCGATCCGGCACCGGCTCGGCATCCGGCCCGCGCGCGACTACGACGACGAGGACCGCCCGTCGCGGCGCGCGCTGCTGGTCGCGGCGCTGCTGGGCGTCCCGCGCGGGCGCCGCCGCCGACCGCGTTTCCTGCGGCTGCCGGTGCGGCGCGTCCCGCAGTGGTTCCGCTCCGAGCTGGCCGACTGGGACAGCCCGCCGTTCTTCAAAAGCCTGCTCCGGCTCGACGTGACGGCCGGTGAGCTGCGGATTCGCTGCTTCGGGGTGAGCGGCTGCGGCGACCACGAGGCGAACCCGCCGCTGGAGGACGAGGTGCGGGTCCCGCTCGTCTGGGGAACGACCAGGTAACGAAAAGTCGGAATCTCGGAGTTTTGCGGCTTTTTCCACGTACGCGGACGGTCCCCTCCAATACAGTCATCCCTCGACCAAGCAACGGATGACCGGCGACACCGGACGGTCGGCCAGGTTATGACCGCGTTCAGGAGAGCATGATGAGCCACCCCCAGCAGGGGCAGCAGCCGTACCAGCAGGCCCAGGGCGGCGGCGCGCCCGTCCCCGCGCCGCAGCACGCCCCCGCGCCGGTCGCCGCCGGACTCAACATGAAGCGCCGCAACCCGGTGGGCGTCTGGCTCGGCCTGCCGCTGATCACCCTCGGCATCTACAACCTCGTCTGGTACTTCAAGGTCCACAACGAGCTGTTCAACTTCGACCGCCGCACCGGTGACGCCGCGACGGGCGCGCTGCTGTCGCTGATCTTCGGGTTCATCACCCTCGGCATCTGGCCGCTCATCACCTACCTCAAGCTCGCGGGCCGCATCGCGCAGGCCCAGCGCGCGGCGGGCCTCCAGCCGACGTGCAGCGGCGGGATGGCGTTCCTGCTCGGCATCTTCAGCTTTGGGATGCTCTACTACCAGATCGAGCTGAACAAGATCGTCGACCGCTACGGCGACACCCCGGCGGGCCAGCAGGTCTCCCTCGCGGCCTGATCCCCACCCGCGCGGACTCCGCGCCCGGCCGACGCCCTCACCATCGGCCGCGCGCCCTGGCGCAGTCCCCCGCGCCCCTTCGCGTCCGGCCCGGCCGCCCTCCGGGCGGCCGGGCCGGACGCGTTCTGTTCTGCCGCGCGGCCGGTCAGATGCCCTCGCAGTCGGCCGCGCGACCCGCGTTCGGTCCGGTGCGCTGGCGCAGTCGGCCGCGCACCTTCGCGTTCGGTCCGGCCGCCTTCCGGGTGGCCGGGTCAGACGTGTTCTGTTTTGCCGTGCGGTTGGTCAGGTGCCGCGTGCGGCGTCCGAGACGTGGGTGCGCGATCGGCGCTCCTGCGCCGCCGCCCGCGCGGCCTCGCGTCCGTCCCCGCGCTCGGCCGCATGACTCGTGCCAGCCCGGAGTCTCGGTGTTGCGGCCCGCGCGGCCCGTGTCTGGCCTGGTGATCGGCATGTGACCCGTGTTCGCCCCGCGCGGTCGGCCGCGCGCCTCTGCGTCCGGCCCGGCCGCCCCCTGGGCGGCCGGGCCGGACGCGTTTTTGTCTTAGGGGGGCGCGACAATGCGCGGGTGCGGATCGCGGTGGCTGTGGGGGCGGACGGGGCTGGTGTGCTGCGTCCGCTCGCCGAGGACGGCGCGGCCGCCGGGCCGCCCGAACCCGTCGCCGACCTCGCGGCGGCCGTCGCCGGGCGCGAGCGCGCGCACGCCCCGCGCTGGGTGTGGGCGCGCACCGCGCGGCTGTACCCCGTCCTGCTGCGGGCGGGCGTCCGCGTCGCGCGCTGCCACGACCTGGAACTGGTCGAGTCGCTGCTGCTCGGCCACGCCGGGCGGTACGGCGAGCCGCGGTCGGTCGCGGCGGCGTCGGCGCGGCTGCGCGGCGAGCCCGTCCCGGACGACCCGCCGCCGTTCGCCGACGAGACCCCGCAGGGCTCGCTGTTCGAGACCGCCGCCGAACCCGACGACCTCGACCGCATCGTCGAGGTCCACGCCGACCAGCGCCGCCGGATGTCCGGCCTGCCCGGGTTCGCCCTGCTGGCGGCGGCCGAGTCGGCGGGCGGGCTCGTCGCCGCCGAACTCGCCGCCGACGGGCTGCCGTGGTCCGCCGAGCGCCACGACGCGCTGCTCACCGAGCTGCTCGGGCCGCGTCCCGCGCACGGCATGCGACCCAAGCGCCTCCAGGATTTGGCCGACCGCATCGACGCCGCGTTCTGTGGCACGGGCCGTGGCGCGGGCCGTGGCACGGGCGGCGGTACGCGCGTCAACCCGGACTCCCCGGCGCAGCTCGTCAAGGCGTTCGCGGCGGCCGGGCACCCGGTCGCGTCCACGCGCGCGCACGTCCTCAAGCAGGTCGACCACCCGGCCGTCCCGCTGCTGCTGGAGTACAAGGAACTGGCCCGGCTGCACACCGCGCACGGCTGGGCGTGGCTCGACGCGTGGGTCCGCGACGGGCGGTTCCGCACCGAGTACGTCGTCGGCGGCGTCGTGTCCGGACGCTGGGCGGCGCACGGCGGCGGCGCGCTGCAGATCCCGCGGACGCTGCGCCGCGCCGTCGTCGCCGATCCCGGCTGGAAGCTCGTCGTCGCGGACGCCGCGCAGCTCGAACCGCGCGTCCTCGCCGCGCTCGCGGGCGACCGCGCGTTCGCGTCCGCCGCCGCGGCGGGCGACCTGTATGCCGCGCTCGCCGGGGCGTTCCCGTCCGGCGGCCCCGTCGCCCCGCGCGACCAGGCGAAACTCGCGCTGCTCTCGGCGATGTACGGCGGCGGCACGGGTGACGCGACCGCGCTGCTGGCCGTCCTGCGCAACCGGTTCCCCGCCGCGTTCGAGTTCGTGGAGTCCGCCGCGCGGGAGGGGGAGCGCGGCCATCTCGTCCGGTCCCGCCTCGGCCGCACCTGCCCGCCGCCCCCGGACGGCTGGCGCGAGCTGGCGGCGGCGGGCGGCGATCGCGCGGCGGCGGCGCTGCGCAGCCGGGGCCGCTTCACCCGCAACTTCGTCGTCCAGGCCACCGCCGCCGACTGGGCACTGGCCCTCCTCGGCGCCCTCCGCCGCCGCCTCACCGCCCTCGGCCCGCCGCGCCTGGTGTTCTTCCAGCACGACGAGGTCATCGTCCACACCCCGGAACCCCTGGCCGCCGCGGTGACCACCGCCGTCCACGAATCCGCCGCCGAGGCCCGCGACCTCCTCTTCCCCGGCACCCCGGTCGTCTTCCCGATGGAAACCGCCACCGTCGACTGCTACGCCGACGCCAAATAGCGGCTCACCGGCGCAGCCCGCGCAGCGCGCGCCGGAACCGGGACGACTCCAGCTTCCGCAGCACCGCCCGCAGCTCCGGCACCCCGTCGACGGGCATCCACAGCAGCAGGGTCGAGACGTCGCCGTCGCCGCGCAGCATCGTCATCGGCAGCGTGACGCCGGGCACGCCGTCGTACTCGGTGCTGACGAACACGTCGTGAATCCAGCCGATCCGGACTTCGGACGTCCCGTCCACCGCGCTCAGGCGGCGGCACATCGCCGCCCGCCGCTCCGCCCGGCTCCGCGTCACGTGGTCGTCCACCGGGCTCCCCGGGCTCGCCGCGGGGTTCACGGGGCGGCGGGCGCGACCGGGACGTCCGCCCAGACGACCTTGCCGTAGGGCCCCGGGCACATCAGTTCCGCCTGTTCGGGGGACGGCTCCGGCCACGGCCCGATCCGCGCGGAGTGCGCGGCGCGGTACCAGCCCCAGCGGCGGCTGTAGCCCGCGACCATGAGCAGGCCACGGCCACGTGTCGCCGTCAGGTCCACGGGCCGCTGCACGGGCACCGCCATGCTGCGGTCCCAGACGGCGACGAGCACGCGGCTGCGCGCGGGGTCCGTCGTCATCCGGAAGCGGATCACGGGGTCGGCGAAGTCGGCGGACGCGGTCGCCGCGTTCGCGACGAGTTCGGCGGTGACGATCCCGGTCGCCTCGCGGACGTCCGGCTCGGTGACGCCCCACCGGCCGAGCGCCACCGCCGCCGCTCGCCGCGCCCAGAACCCCGCCGACGCGGTGGCCGCCAGGGTCAGGTCCTCCACGAAGAACGACGTCGGACGGTCGGGCGGAACGGACTTGCCGGTCGGGGGACGCGGGTCGGGGGGCTGCTGCGACGGGTCCTGCTGACGTTGCCGGTGCATCGTTCTCCTCCGTTCGGGACGCCGTGCGACGACTTGCCGACACGACGACGGCGGGTGTCGACCCCGCTCACATCTCATGTAGGCCAATTTGTTGAAGAGCCATCACGAGCACGCTCCGGAGCCGTACAGTGACCAACGTCTACCAAGTTTCAAGATCGTGCAATCGGTTCCGCAAATTGTTAGGGAGGAGATCTCATGGCCTACATCCCGACGATCAGGGGGCGCCGCCTCGCCCGCGAGTTGCGAGCGCTCCGGGAGGAACGGGGCATGACGGGCGCGGAGGCCGCAGCGCTTCTGGGCTGGGACGGCGGCAAGCTCAGCCGCATCGAGACGGCGAAAGTGCGGGTCACGGTCGGCGAGGTGATGGAGATCTGCGAGGAGTACAAGATCGAGGGCGAACAGCGAGCGAACCTCATCCAGCTCGCCCGCGACGCACGCAAGCAGGGCTGGTGGCAGCCGTACCAGGGCGTGTTGAAGCCCGGCTTCTCCGACTACCTCGCCTTCGAGGCCGAAGCGCAGCAGTACCGCAGCTACGAGGTCCAGCTCATCCCTGGGCTGCTCCAGTGCGAGAGCTATGCGCGGGCGGTGCTGCGGACGTCAACCGAACTTCGGACTACTGAGGAGGTCGAGCGGGCGGTGGAAGCCCGGGTGGCCCGGCAGAAGCGCCTCACGGACGCCGCCGACCAGCTTCAGGTGTTCCAGATCATCGAAGAGGGCGCTCTGCATCGTCTGATCGGCGGTGCTGAGACGATGCGCGAGCAGCACGAGCATCTGCTCGACCTCAGCATGCTCCCCAACGTGTCGATCCAGGTGATCCCGTTCCGCGCGGCGTCCTACATGGCCTTCGATGGACCGTTCGTGCTGTTCAACTTCGACGGCTACCCCGACATCCTCTACGTCGAGCACTTCGGAGGCTGCCAGTACTACGAAAAGCTCGCCGAGACCGCTCACGGTAGGGTGGTTTACGAACACCTTCAGGCCACGGCGCTCAACACCTCGGACAGCGCGGCGCTGATCCGCAACTTGGCCGGAAAACTGACGAGCAAGTGAAAGAGGTACACGGGATGGCGAAGCTCGGAGCCGGTCGCATCGCGTGGCGCAAGAGCAGCTACAGCGGTAACGGCGGCGGTAACTGCGTCGAGGTGGCCGCTGCGGGTGGGCTGAGCCTGGCGCGTGACTCCAAGGACCCCGAGGGTCCGGTGCTGGCTGTGGACTCTCACCGCTGGGGGAGTTTCCTGGGCCGGATCAAGGCCGGAGACTTCGACCGGGGCTGACCCGTCCGGCGGTCGGCCGCCGAACGAGAGGGGCACCGATGGAGTGGCGAAAGAGCACCTACAGCGGCAACGGCGGCGGTGACTGCGTCGAGGTCGCCGCCGCCGGGCCGCGCGGGCTGGCGCGTGACTCAAAGGACCCGGACGGTCCCGTCCTCGCCCTTCCCGGACCCCGCTGGACCGGCTTCCTCCGGCTGGTCAAGGCCGGTGCCTTCGACCTGACCTGAGCACCCCCGCACGACACGAGGCGCGCACCCCCGGTGCGCGCCTCGTCCATGACCCGCGTCAAAGGGCTTCCGGGCCTGCCGGGACGCCGATGTACCGGCGGAATGCGGGCGGGCTCCCGCGAAAAACGGGAGCAAGTAAGACGCCTGTGCTAGTTGGCCGGTGTACGGCTCGCCAATGTGGCGTGGATCACTATTATCTCTGTAGTTGGCAGCCTTCCCAACTGATCATCCCAGGGGTTAGGTTGACGCGTCTTTTTGATCGTCCTTCCTGCTCTGGGGTGTGTATGGCTGTTCGTCCTTTCGCGCGTGCGCGCGCACTCATGTCGACGGGGAACTCCCGCGTGCCGGTCGCCGTCTGCGCGGCGCTCGCGGCGGCGGCGCTCGTGGCGGCGCCGACCGAGGCCGCGGCCGACACGGCGGGCCGCCGCGCGTCACAGAAGCCCGCCGCGCCCGCGGACGTCCACCTGAAGAACGGCGGGACGGCCGGGTACGAGTGCGTCCGGGGCGACGGCCGTCCGTGGGTCGGCGGGTCGAACGACCGCACGCTCAACGCGAAGATCGCGGGCGCGCCCGGCGCGGCGCTCCGCGCCAAGTTCCAGGTCGCCCCGCTGGGCGACGCGAGCGCTCCCGAGAAGGGACGAGTCCCGTCGAAGGGCTATCAGCAGCCCGCGCCCGATGGTTATCTCCACGCCTCCTACGGCATTGCGAACGGCGATCTCGCGACGTCCGGCGACGGCGGCACGAACTGGATGTGGCGCGTTCGCGGTAAGGACGACGCGGGCCGCAAGGGGCCGTGGTCGCCGTGGTGCGAGTTCACGGTGGACGAAGTCCGCCCCCATTCGCCGCTGATCACCTCGGCCGAATACCCGGCGAACGGTTCTTCCGGATACGACCCGGCGACGCACGGCTACATTCCGGGCACCTTCACGTTCGCTCCGAACGGTTCGGGCGACGTCGTGAAGTTCTTCTACCGGTTCTCCGATGGAACCGAGGGGACCGAGACCGTCCAGCCGGGCGCGTCGGCGTCGGTCGTTTGGACGCCCGCGGGGCCCGGTCGCCCGTGGGTGGACGTCACCGCCCACGACCGGGCGGGCAACGCGAGCGATTCGGTCCGGTACCAGTTCGGTGTCGAGTCGGCGCCCGCCACGCGGGTCGGCTGGGCGATGGACGACGAGTCGGGCACCGTTGCGCACGCCGTGACGGAAGGCGGCACGCCCCGGCCGGATGCCGATGCGACCTTCCCGAACGGTGCGGTGCTCGGTGAGCCGGGTAACCAGGCGCTGCTCACCGACCGCTCGGTGCGCCTCAACGGCGACGGTCAGTCCGGCCAGGCGGGCGCGAACGGGCCGGTGGTGGACACCGCCAAGCCGTTCATGTTCTCCACCTGGACGAAGCTCGCGTCCACCGAGGGCGACCAGGTCGTCCTCAGCCAGCGCGCCGGGGACGGAAGCGTCTTCGACCTCGGCTGGATCGGCGGCCGCTGGACGTTCCGGCACCGCGCGGCGGACGGCACGACGATCGCGTCCGTGCTGCGGGACGTCGCCCAGCCCGCGGGCGGCGCGTGGACCGACCACTGGGTGTCGCTGATGGGCGGGTACGACCCGGTCAAGGGCGAGATCTGGCTGCGGACGCAGGCCCAGGGCACGGTCGAGGTCTGCGAGCCGGGGCAGCCGTGGAACTGCGACGGCGTCCAGGTGCTCACGCCGGCCGTGAACGTCGCGTCCACGTCGTGGACGGCGGCCGCCAGCGCGGGGCCGCTGGTCTTCGGGGCAAGCAACCCGGCTGCCGGGCGGACCGCGTACCTGGACGGCTGGATCGACGACGCGCAGATGCGGCCGGTGAGCCGGCCCGACGAGATGGTGCTGAACATGATCTACCGCGAGTCGGTCGCGGACTGGGGCTGACCAGCGCCGAAAGAGCACCCCGTCGTCGTCGGCCTCGTGGGCCGGGGCGGCGGGGTGTTCTGCTGGGTTGACCTTAAGGTTGGTTGAGGTTTTACGGTCGTCGCAGGCTAGGGAAGGAAGGTGCGATGGCCGTCAGGGAGTACTCGCGGGAGGAGTTGGCCGCTCAGCCCATCGGGGCTTGGAGTGGGGAGGCTTATCGGCGGGTCGTGGGGGCGTTGCGGGAGCAGTTGGCAGTCGAGAGGTTGACGCAGCCGCACTGGTGGACGCTCAACCACGTCGCTGGGAAGCCGGGGGAGTGGACTCGGGCCGCGTTGATCGCGCGGTTGCGGCCTTATGACGATCAGGGGACCGATTTTCAGCGGGTCTTCGATGACCTGGTGAAGCGCGGGTGGGTCGTTGAGAACGAAGGGCGGCTCACGCTTACCGCTGAGGGGGAGGCCGGGCGAGTGCGGGCTCGGGTGCGGAATCTGCGGGTTCACAAGCAGACGCACGCGGGGATCGGGGAGGAGGAGTTCGCGACGACCATCGACGTGTTGCGGCGGATGGTCGCGAACCTCGGGGGGAACGGGGAGTTGGCCGAGTGAGGGCCGGGGCGGGTGGCGTGGTGCGTCACCCGCCCCGGCGCGGTCAGGTCTCCTCGGTGTCTTCCTCCCGCGGCTCGGATTCCTTCTGCGGCTCGGCCGCCGCCTCGGACGGAACCTCCAGCGCCCCGGCCCCCCGCACCAGCCGGCTCACCTCCGTGCGCAGGCGCACGAAGTCCGGGTCGGCGCGCGTCGAGATCTGGTCGCGCGGCGACGGCAGCTTCACCTCCAGCTCGGCCCGGATGCCGCCCGGGTCGCGGCCGAGGACGACCACCCGGTCGCCGACGTAGACGCTCTCGTCGATGTCGTGCGTGACCAGCAGGATCGTCATGCCCTCGTCCCGGTGGACCTTGAGGACCAGGTCCTCCAGGTCCTCGCGCGTCTGGGCGTCCACCGAGCCGAACGGCTCGTCCATCAGCAGCAGCGACGGCCGGTACGCCAGCGCGCGGGCGATGGCGACGCGCTGCTGCATCCCGCCGGAGAGCTGCCACGGGTACCTGCGGCCCGCGCCGTGCAGGCCCACCGACGACAGCGCCTCCTCGGCGGCGGCGCGGCGTTCGGCCTTGGAGCCGCCCCGGCGCCGCAGCGGCAGCGCGACGTTGTCGCGGACCGTCAGCCAGGGGAGCAGGGAGCGGCTGTAGTCCTGGAACACGACGGCGAGGCCGTCCGGAACCCCGTCGATCGGCGTCCCGTCGAGGACGACCCGGCCGCCGACCGGCGAGATCAGCCCGGCGACGCAGCGCAGCAGCGTGGACTTCCCGCAGCCGGACGGGCCGACGATGCTGACCAGCTCCCCGTCCGGCACGGTCAGGCTCGTCTTCTCGAGGACGGTGTGGTCGCCGTAGGAGTGCGTGAGGTCGGTGATCTCCAGCATCGCGGTCACCCCGTCCGGCGGATCGACCAGGGCGAGTCGACGTTGAGGTCGTTGGTGTGCGTGATCTTCTCGTAGCCGCGCGCGAGCGGGGCCAGTTCGTCGGCGGTCAGGACGTCCTCGATCCGGTCGAAGCCGTCCGGCGCGCGCTCCGCGACGAGGTTGAGGATCGCGTCGCCCGGATTGTGCCGGTTGGCGAGGACGATCGCGTTCACCGGCTCGCGCCGCTCCTTGTCGTATGCGGCGAGCCCCTGCTCCGGGCTCTCCGCGCGGTGCAGCTCGTACGCCAGGACGCGCGCGTCGAGCACCGCCTGCGACCCGCCGTTGGAGCCGAGCGGGTACATCGGGTGCGCGGCGTCCCCGAGCAGCGTGACGCGGCCGTGCGTCCAGACCGGCAGCGGGTCGCGGTCCACCATCGGGTACTCCAGGATCTCCGGCGCGCCCCGGATCAGGCCGGGCACGTCGATCCAGTCGACGTCCCAGGACTCGAAGTACGGCAGGACGTCCTCCAGCCGGCCGCCCCGGTTCCAGTCGGCCGTCTCGGTCAGCTCGTCGTCGGGGAGCTGGATCTCGCCGAGCCAGTTGACCAGGGCGCGGCCCCGGTCGTCGGCCTCGCGCGAGACGGGGTAGCAGATGAACTTCGCGACGTGCTTGGTGCCGAGGACCGCCATCGTGTGGCCGGTGAGGAACTTGTCGGCCTCGGTGATGCCGCGCCAGAGCCGGACGCCGTTCCACAGCGGCGCGCCCTCGTCGGGGAAGAGCTGCCTGCGGACGGCCGAGTGCAGCCCGTCCGCCCCGACCAGCAGGTCCGCGGTCGCGGTGGACGTCGTACCGGTGGCCTGGTCGCGCAGTTCCACGCGGACTTCCGAACCGGTGTCCTCGAAGCCCGTCAGGACGGTCCCGGTCCGCACGGTGTCCGCGCCGAGCCGTTCCCGGACGGCCGCGAGCAGCATCATCTGCAGCTCGCCCCGGTGGACGAAGTACTGCGGCCACCGGTACCCGAGCCGCGTCCCGCGCCCCTCGCCCCACACCCGGTTGCCGTGCAGGTCGAAGTGGACCATCTCCTCGGCGGTGACGCCGGACGCGGCGAGCGCGTCGGCCAGGCCGAGTTCGGTGAGCTCCCGCACGGCGTGCGGCAGCAGGTTGATGCCGACGCCGAGCGGCCGGAGTTCCCGGGCCGCGTCGACGATCTCGACGTCGATCCCCGCCTCGTGGAGCGAGAGGGCGGCGGTCAGCCCCCCGATGCCCGCTCCCGCGATCAACACCCGCATTCGGGTGCTCCTTTCCGTCGTTGGGGCCTCACCGGTTGCGGCGGGCCGCGCCGTGCCAGGCGAGCGCCCACCGCTCCACCAGGTGGAACACCAGGTTGAACAGGCAGCCGAGGATGCCGAGCAGGACGATCCCCGCCCACATCTGCGTCATCTCGAACGAGTGCTGGGCGTCGATGATGTGCGCGCCGATGCCCTGGCCGAACCCGACCAGCTCGGAGATGACCATGAGGATCAGCGCGAAGCCGAGGCTGACCCGCAGCCCGGCGAAGATCTTCGGCGCGGCGGACGGCAGGACCACCCGGAACAGCCGCCGCGCCCCGGTGATCCCGAAGACGCGGGCGGTTTCGAGCTGGAGGCGGTCCACCGAGCGCACGCCGTCGATGGTGTTGAGCAGGACGGGCCAGACGACGCCGAACACGATCGTCGTGACCTGCAGCGGCGTCCCGATGTCCAGGACGGCGAGCAGGAACGGGATCAGCGTCGGCGGCGGGATCGACCGCAGGAAGTGCAGCGGCGGCAGGACGATCAGCCCCGCGACCCGGAACCGCCCGATGGCCAGCCCGAGGACGACGCCCGCGACGCCCGCGAGCGCCCAGCCGGTGAACAGGTTCTTCAGGCTCGGCGCGAAGTCCGTCCGGGCCTGCTCGGTGAGGAAGAAGTGGTCGGCGGGACCGGAGAAGTACAGGTCCCACAGTTCTTTGAGGATCTGGGAGGGCGGGGGGAACGAGGGGCTGCCCGCGGTGCGCGTCCAGACCTCCCACACCGCGACGATCACGGCGAGGAGCCAGAGCTGCGCGACGCCGGACAGGCCGCGCCGCACCGCGTGCCCGATCCCGCGCTCGGCGGGGGCGTCCACCAGGACGTCGGTCATGCCTCGGCCTCCGTCCCCGCGCCGTGCCAGCGGAACGCGCGGCGCTCCACGGCGGCGAACACGCCCGTCGCGAGCAGGCCGAGCACCCCGGCCCACACCGCGCCCGCGAGCATGTAGTCGGGCTGGCCGCCGCCCGACTGGCTCTGCATGAGGAAGCCGCCGATGCCCTCGCCCGTCCCGGCGACCAGCTCGGTGCTGACCACGACGACGAGGCCGACGGACGCGGCGATCCGCACGCCCGTCAGGACGAACGGCGCGGCGCTCGGCAGGCTGACGCGCAGCAGGATCGGGACGGTCCCGAACCCGAAGGCGCGCAGCGTGTCCTTGGCGACCGGGTCGACGTCGCGCAGCGCGTAGAGGGTGTTGATGAGGATCGGCCAGGTCGCGGCGTAGAACACCAGCGACGTCTCGCTCTTGGCGGCGGTGCTGAACGTCAGCACCGCGAGCGGGATCAGGGCGATCGAGGGGATGGGCCGCAGCAGCTCCACGACCAGCCGCGCGGCCCGGTTCAGCCAGGGCGCGGCGCTGAGGACGAGCCCGAGCGCGACGGCGGCGGCGGTCGCGAGCGCGAGCCCCGTCAGCCAGACGCGGACCGTGCCGCCCACCTGGGTCAGGAACTCGGTGTCCCCGCACATGCGCACGGCGCGCCACAGCACGGTCGAGGCGGGCGGGACGTACTCGTTGTCGACCAGGCCGGTCCTGGTGACCAGCTCGGCGAGACCGAACGCCCCGACCGCCCCGACCGCGCCGAGCGCCGGTCGGGTGAACCTCATCCGTTCTCGACGACGATCGGCTTGACGTCGAACTTCTGCTTCAGGTAGCCGAACTGCAGCATGACGTCGGCGACGCGCTGGATGCGGGTGGCGCTGATCGACGTCGGGTACGCGGGCAGCGCGATGGTCGAGATGACCTTCGGGTCCAGCTTGGTGAACTTGGGCAGCGCCTCCTGGAGGACGGCCCGGTCACTGGCGATGGCCTGCGCCTTGAAGAACGCCCGCTGGAACGCGGCGACGGTCTTGGGGTTCTCCTTGGCGAACTTCGAGGTGGTGACGTACCCGGTGATCGGGAAGTCCTTGGTGGGGCCCTCGGAGAAGTCGCTGAGCAGGCGCGCGCCGATCTGCTGCTGGGCCTGGGAGACGAACGGCTCGGGGACGACGATCGCGTCGACCTTGCCGCTCTTGAGGAGCTGCTGGTCGGCGGGGAACGGCTGGACGACGACGTCCTTCTGTTCGTCGATCTTCACGCCGTACGGCTGGACGGTGGCGCGGGTGAGCAGGCTCGTCTGGTCGCCGCGCGCGTTGGTGCCGATCTTCTTGCCGGCCAGGTCGGCGGGGGTCTTGATGGGGGAGTCCTTGGCGACCAGGATGCCGGTGAGGTTCTTGGTCATCTGGGACGCCTCGGCGATGATCCTGAGGTCGTAGGTCCCGCTGGCCTGGGCCTCGATGACGCCGACGTGGCCGCCCTGGGTGATGTCGAGGCTGCCGCCCTTGAGCAGGGGGAGCGCCTGCGCGGCTCCGGCGACGACCTTCTGGTGGACGGTGAGCCCTTCGGCCTTGAAGAAGCCCTTGTCGATCGCGATCTGGACCGCGGCTCCCTCGGTGATCGGCATGGAGCCGACGGTGATCTCGCTCTTCTCGAGCCCGTTGGCGGACTTCTTGTCGTCGCCGCCGCAGGCGGTGAGGGAGAGGCCGAGCAGCGCCGTGAGCAGGACGCCGCCGAGTGCCGTGCCGCGTTTGCGAGCGAGCCGCATGAACGCTCCTTCAACTGGTTCTGGAGGGGGAAGGCCGTTGAGGACGGCTTGATCGTCGGGGACTCTAGCGCAGCCTTCGGAGCGTAAACCGTCTCATTGCTCTTGTTTATCCAGGTGAGATGCAAACCGGACAAACGGGAATAAATCACCGCAAACATGATCAAAGATGGCAAAGTATGGAATGCTCAGACTTCGGGTTGGTCGTTGGGATTACTCTGTGCTCCAATGACCCACGCCCCAGAGGTTTCAGGGGTCACGGGCGCCGACGGGCCGGGCACCTCGCGATCCCCCCGCCAGCCCGCATGCCATGAGAGGTGATGGAGGGAAGTGCAACCGGCCACGGAACGGGACCGGACTCCCGGCCCCGATGCGGAATCCCTCCGCAAGAACGGTCACGACCAGCGGGAACAGCTCCCGCGCAGGCGCGGGCTCCGGCTCGCCGACCGGCGCGTCGCCACCCGTCTGGTCATCCTGATCCTGATCCCCGGAGCGGTCGCCGGCATCCTCGCCGGACTGCGTCTGCGGGACTCGGTCAGCGAGGCTTCCGTATACACGCGCATCGAACGGATGGCTACGCTCGGTGACAAGACGGCGGCGTTCGTCCAGGAACTGGAGGACGAGCGCGACCTGACCGTCGAGTACCTCGGGCTCTCCCGCCACCAGCGCGCCGCCAAGCTCGACGCCCTGCACGACCAGCAGCGCGACACCGACCGCGCCGCCGCCGCGGCCCGCTCCGCGCTCGGCGCGGTCGACGCAGCCGACTACTCCGACCAGGTGCAGGCCAAGCTGCGCGACGTCCGGTACCGGCTCGACACGCTCGGGACGATCCGCAAGCTGTCCGGCCCGACCAGCGAGTCCGAGGCGGTGACCCTCGACGTCTACAGCCAGTTCATCGGCTCCCTGGTGGACCTGGACGACCTGATCGCGCAGGGCAGCCCGGACGCGGCGCTCACCGAGAACACGCGTGCGTTCGCGGCGCTGGCCCGCGCCAAGGACTACGCGTCCCAGGAGCGCGCCCGGCTGGAGGTCGCCATCCTCGCCGGCCGGTTCGCCACCCCGGCGGACCGCGAGCGGCTGCAGACCCTGCGCTCCCAGCAGGACAGCCAGATCGCGGTGTTCCGCACGGCGGCGTCCACCGACGAGCGCCAGCGCTACGAGGACGTCGTCACCGGCTCCGACATCGGCCAGGTCGAGCTGATCTACCAGCAGGCGCTGATCCGCTCCGACTCGTCCCCGGCGCTGTCGGTGCGGCCGCTGCGCCCGCACGACGCGGCCCAGTGGACGAAGGCGAGCGGCACCCGCATCGACCAGATGCGCACCGCCGAGCGCGAGCTGGCCGTCGGCATCGTGACGAGCGCCCACGACCTCAAGCAGGACGCCTGGCGCAAGGCCGTCATCGACGCGGCGGTGCTGGTCGTCGGGCTGCTGCTCGCCGCGCTGTTCACCGTGGTGGTGGCGCGCTCGCTGGTCCGCCCGCTGCGGCGGCTGCAGGTCGGCGCGCTGGAGGTGGCCGACAACCGGCTGCCCAGCCTGGTCGACCGGCTCCGCGACCCCGGCGCGGCCAGCGGCGGCATCGAGGTCGAGCCGATCGACGTCCACTCCGCGGACGAGATCGGGCAGGTCGCGCGGGCCTTCGACGAGGTTCACCGGGAGGCCGTCCGGCTCGCCGCCGACGAGGCCGTCCTGCGCGGCAACATCAACGCGATGTTCGTCAACCTTTCACGCCGCAGCCAGACGCTCATCGAGCGCCAGCTCCAGCTCATCGAGGAACTGGAGCACAGCGAGCGCGACGAGGAGCAGCTCGCCAACCTGTTCCGGCTGGACCACCTCGCCACCCGCATGCGCCGCAACTGCGAGAACCTGCTGGTCCTCGGCGGCCAGGACCAGGTCCGGCGGCGCAACCGGCCGGTCCCGCTCATCGACGTCGTGCGCGCGTCCCTGTCGGAGGTCGAGCAGTACGAACGCGTCGCCCTGACGGTCCGCGCGGACATGACGGTCGCGGGCGCGGCGGTCAACGACCTCGTCCACCTGCTGGCCGAGCTGGTCGAGAACGCCACGACGTTCTCCGACAAGCGCACCAAGGTGACGATCTCCGGGCAGCAGCTCAGCGGCGGCGGCGCCCTGCTCCAGATCACCGACAACGGCGTGGGCATGCCCCCGGACGAGCTGGACGAGGCCAACCAGCGGCTCGCCAGCCCGCCGGTCATCGACTTCTCGGCGGCGCGCCGCATGGGCCTGTTCGTCGTCGGCCGCCTGGCGGTCCGGCACGGCATCCGGGTCGAGCTGCGCGCCGCGCAGGGCGGCGGGCTCACCGCGTTCGTCGTGCTGCCCGAGTCGGTCATCGGCGGGACGGCGGGCGGCGGCGTCGGGTCGCGCGGATTCGCGCCCGGCCTCGGCGCGGCCGAGCCCGTCCCGGCGGTCGCGGCCCCCGACTCCCCGGCGCTGCTGGAGCGCGGGTTCGGCCAGGACCCGGCGCAGTCCGCGACGGGCGGGTTCCCGGTCGGCGGCCCGGTGGGCGGCCCGGTGGGGCAGGTCAACGGGTGGGGCCGGGGCACCGGCCCGCAGCAGGCGCTGCGGGGCGACACCGGGTCCTTCCCGGCGGTGCCCGCGCCGCGCGAGGAGCCCGGGCCGTTCCCGGCCGGACGCGGCGACACCGGTTCCTTCCCGGCCGTGCGCGGCGACACCGGTTCGTTCCCGGCCGTGCGCGGTGACACCGGTCCGTTCCCGGCGGTGCGCAGCGACACGGGGGCGTTCCCCTCGCTGGGCGACACCGGGTCGATCCCGGCGGTGCAGGACACCGGGTCGCTTCCGGCCGTCGGCGATGAGGAATCGAACACGGGTTCTACCACGGGCTCTACCACGGGCGGCTTCCCCGTCCCGCGCGCCGACACGGGCCCGCAGCCCGCGGTGCCCGCCGACGACCGGCCGCTGCCGGACCTGCCCGTCCGCACCCCGGGCGCGCAGCTCCCCGGCCGCCCGAACCAGGCCCTCGCGGGCGACGACCTGTTCCGGCCCCCGGTGCGGTCCGCGGGCGAGCCCGTCCCGGCGGCCCCGCCGAACGCGCGGCCGCTGCCGCCCGGCGACCAGCCCGGGGACGAGCCGCCGCGCCGCCCCTTCACCTGGGAGAGCGGGCCGCTGCAGACGATGCCGGAGGACGAGCCGCCGCTCGCGCGGCCGCGCCCCGAACCGGCCCGCCCCCCGGCGGCGCCCCCCGCACAGCCCCCCGCCGCGCCCCCCGTCCTGTCCCGCCACAAGTCGCCCATCTTCGACGCGATGCGCTCGGAGTGGTTCGAGCGCGGCGGCGACGACGGCCAGCGCGACCCGGTGCGCGGCTGGGAGTCCCCGGCCGACGCCGGGTTCCAGGCCGCCGAGTCCGCGCGCAAGCCCGTCCAGGGGGAGCGGACCCGCGTGGGCCTGCCCAAGCGGGTGCCCGGCCAGAACCGGGTGCCCGGGGCGGTGCGCGGCGCGGGCCGGCAGGGTCAGCAGGGGCAGCCGACCCCCGGCGCGCCCGCGCCGGGACCGCAGCGGGAGCATGGCATCTCCGCGGACGCCGTCCGCGACCGGTTCTCCGGGCTGCAGCGCGGTGTGCGCCGCGGCCGGCAGGAGATCGGCGGCGGCCCGGCGGACGGCGACAACGAGGGACCGTCGCGACGCGACGGAGAGACAGGAGGCTCCCGGTGAGCGGGCAGGATCTCAACTGGCTGGTGACGAATTTCGCGGACCGTGTTCCGAAGGTCGCGCACGCCGTGGTGGTGTCCTCCGACGGGCTCCCGATGGCCTACTCGGCGGGCTTCCCGCCGGAGCGGGCCGACCAGCTCTCGGCCATCGCGTCGGGGCTGATGAGCCTCACGCAGGGCGCCGCGAAGATCTTCGAGGCGGGCGGGGTGAACCAGACCGTCGTCGAGATGGACCGCGGCCTGCTGCTCGTCATGTCGATCGCCAACGGCGCGGTGTTCGCCGTCCTGGCGGCCCCCGACTGCGACCTCGGCCTCGTCGCCTACGAGATGACGCTGCTGGTGGAACGGGTGGGCCGCGCGCTCACCCCGGCGCTGCGGGGCACCGACCCGTCCGCCTACGGCGGCGGCCAGGTGCCCGAGATGGGCGCCGGCCCGGCCCGGTACTGAGACTGGACCGACCGACGGAGGTCAGTGCAATGGATCATGGCGGCCCCTACCGGCCCGGCCCGGCCGGGCGGCCGGGCGCGCACCGCGACCCGCGACCGGGCGCGGACGACGACGGGAGCTCCCTGGTACGCCCCTACGCGGTGACCGGGGGACGGACCCGGCCGCGCTACGACCTGGCGGTCGAGGCGCTGGTCACGGCCGCGCCCTACCCGCCGCGCGACGTCGCGGTGCTCACGCCCGAGTACCGGGCGATCATGGATCTGTGCCGGTCGGCGCGGTCGGTGGCCGAGGTGTCGGCGCTGCTGCGGCTGCCGCTCGGGGTCGCCCGGGTCCTCGTGGCGGACATGGCCGTCGAGGGGCTGCTGCGGCTGCACCAGTCGCGTCCCGCCGGTGCGCAGCCGGACGTCCGGCTGCTGGAAAGGGTGCTCAGTGGACTTCGCAAGCTCTGACCGGCCGCCGGCCGGACCGCCGCCCGGCGCGGAGCCGGAGCTGACCTCCGTCAAGATCGTCGTCGGCGGCGGCTTCGGCGTCGGGAAGACGACGTTCGTCGGGTCGGTGTCGGAGATCATGCCGCTCACGACGGAGGCGGTCATGACGGCCGCGAGCGCCGGGGTGGACGACCTGTCGGCCGTCCCCGACAAGACGACCACGACGGTCGCGATGGACTTCGGCCGCGTGTCGCTGGACCGCGAGCTGATCCTGTACCTGTTCGGGACGCCGGGCCAGCACCGCTTCTGGTTCATGTGGGACGACCTGGTGCGCGGCGCGATCGGCGCGGTCGTACTGGTGGACACCCGCCGCCTGGAGGACTGCTTCGCGGCGGTGGACTACTTCGAGGAGCTGGGTCTGCCGTTCGTCGTGGGCGTCAACGGGTTCAACGGCGAGTTCCAGTACGCGGTGGACGACATCCGCGAGGCGCTGTCGATCCGCGCGCACGTGCCGATCCTGCAGTGCGACGCGCGCAGCCGCGAGTCGACCAAGCAGGTGCTGATCACGCTCGTCCAGCACGCGCTGACCGTCCACTCGGCGGGCGGCACGGGTCCGCAGGCGCAGCCGGGCAGCGTGTCGCCGAGCTGGAGCTAGATTCCCGGGTTACGGTCGCGTAAGGATGTGTGCAGACTGCATCATTGTGTCGGAAGTGACTGGAATCCGGCCGAGGGGCACGTCATGGGGGACGCACAGAACTGGACCTACGTCGCGATCGGCGACAGCTTCACCGAGGGCCTGAACGACCCGGACCCCGGCGGCGAGCCGGACCGGTTCCGCGGCTGGGCCGACCGGCTCGCCGAGCACCTCGCCGCCGCGCGGCCCGGCCTGCGGTACGCCAACCTCGCGGTGCGCGGCAAGCTGGTCCGGCAGATCGTGGACGACCAGGTCCCGCAGGCCGTCGCGCTGGAGCCCGACCTGGTGACGTTCTGCGCGGGCGGCAACGACATGATCCGGCCCGGCGCGGACCCGGACGCGCTCGCCGTCGTCTTCGACGGCGCCGTCCGGCGGCTGCGCGCGACCGGCGCGCGGGTCGTGATCTTCACCGGGTTCGACACCGGCAAGCTGCGCGCGGGCTCCCGCATCCGCGGCAAGGCCGCGACGTACAACATGCACCTGCGGGCCATCGCGGACCGGCGCGGCTGCACCGTCGTGGACCTGTGGTCGGCGTCGGCGTTCCACGACCCGCGCGCCTGGTACGAGGACCGCCTGCACCTGTCGCCCGAGGGCCACCGAAGGATGGCGCTGCGGGTGGCCGAGGCGATCGGGCTTGAGGTCGAGGGGAGCTGGCGCGAGCCGTGGCCCGAGCCCGCCGACGCCGCCGACTGGATCGCCCAGCGCCGCGAGGACCTGCACTGGGCGCGGACGTACCTGCTGCCGTGGATCGGCCGCCGCGCGACCGGCCGGTCGTCCGGCGACGGGCGCGGCCCCAAGCGCCCGACGGCGCTGCCGCTGTGACCCGCTCCGGCTGAGGGCGCGTGTTCCCGCGCCCTCACCGGAGGGTCAGCGCGTCCTCGCCTGCGGGAACCTTCCATCGCGACGATTGCGGATAAAACGTCGCAACCCTGCGCGTGCGCGCATTCGGCGGGGATGTGTCCCGTCGCGCAGGGTCGTAACCTGCTCACCAGAAACCTACGTACTGCGGCCCCAGCACGCAAAGGATCTCCTCTGGTGAGCGCTCCCCGGTTGCCCGACCACCTCGCTCCGCTCCTCACCGACGAGCCCGTCCTCGACGTGTACGCGTACGGGCCGTGGCGCGTGCCGGACGGGCTGTACGAGGAGCTGCGCGAGCGCATCCTGGCCTACAACGGCGACCCGCGCGCCCGCCGGCTGACCCGCTCCCTGCGCGAGGTGTACGCGCCCGGCACCTCGGCGGCCGGGGCCGAGGCGTGGTCGCTGCTGACGTTCCTGCTCGGCGCGGCCGCCGTGCGCGGCGGCTCGCGCGGCGACGTCGACTACGAGCTGCTGTCCGGGCTGCTGGCCGCGCCCGAGCCGCCCGTCCGCGACGCCGTCGCCTGGTTCACCCAGGGCGGCCGGTGGCGGCCCCCCGGCCTGTGGCTGCCCGAGCCCGCAGGCGACGACCCCGAGCTGCGCGCCGTCACCTTCGAGCTGGCCCGCGACGGCGTCGAGCTGTTCGCCGGGCTCGCGCCCGTCGAGGAGCGCCGCCGCGCGCTGCTGGCCGTCTTCGACCGGCGGCGCGCCGATCCCGCGCTGCGCGCCCGCGACCTGTCGGTCCCGCACGACCGGCTCGCCGACGAGTGGGCGGCCGGGCTGCCCGACGACGTCCTGGCGGTGCTGCCCGAGCTGGCCGGGCCGGTCGGCTACCTCGGCTGGGCCGTCGCGGGCCTGGCCGCCGCGCACGAGCGGCTGGTCGCCGCCGTCGGCGGGGAGCCGTTCGACGCGGTGCTCGCCCGCGTCCTGCTCGCCGCCGGAGCCGTCGAGGCCCCCGCCGAGCTCGCGCCCGCCGCGGGCACCGCCGCGCACGCCGCCGCCGCCGACCGGCTGCGCGCTCTGCGCGGCGGCTTCGTGCTGGAGCGCTGGCAGCGGGAGCTGCGCGGCTGGCTCGCGCGCGGGCTCGTCGCGGGCGAGGCCGACGCCTGCCGCGCCTGGCTCGACATGGGCACCCGCGTCATCGGCGCGCTGCAGGGCCTGCCGGACGCGGCCGCCGCGCCGCGCAGCCCGCTGCCCGTCCGCGCCTTCCAGGTGGACGTGCGGCGGCTGTTCGGGCACCGGCCCGTCGTCAACCCGCTGGCCGAGCGGCTGCGGGTGCCCGCGCCGCGCCGCGAGGCCCCGCCCGAGCCCGCCCCGATCGCCGCCCCCGACCCGACCGCCGGGGTGCTGGTCGGGCAGCCCGAGCTGGCCGCCGCGCTGCACGCCGCGCTGGCCGACCGGCTCGACGCCGACCGGCCGGTCCGGCTGCTGGTCGCCGGGCCCGAGGGCACCGGCAAGGGCACCGCCGCCGAGCTGCTGGAGCTCGCGCTGGTCGAGGCCGGGGCCGTCCGCGAGGCGCTGTGGATCTCCGACCAGGTGTTCGCCTCGCTCAGCGTCAGCGACGCCGTGCTGTGGTTGCAGGCGCGGGTCCGCGAGTGCGTCGAGAGCCGCCTGCTGCTCGTCGTGGACGACCTGGAGCGGCTCGCCGGGCACGAGCACTGCGGCCCCGCCGCCGTCGAGGAGCTGCGCTGCCTCATCGCCCGCTCGCCCGGCCTGGACGTCGTCGCGCTCTGCCGGCCCGAGGGCGACTCCCGGCTGTTCGACATCAACCCCGCGCTGGTCCGCGCGTTCCGCGCGACCCGCACCGTCGACTTCACCGAGGACAACTTCGCCGAGCTGTTCCGCCGCGCCGTCACCGCGCGCGGCGCGACCGTCGCGCCCGACGTCGCCCGCACCGCCGGGGTGCTGCTCAGCCGGACGCCGCCGCTGCTGAACCTGCGCGGGGCGCGGCTCGTCCAGCACCTGGCCGAGGAGTGCGCGCTGGCCGCGCGCGCCCGCACCGGGGCGGTGCCGCCCGAGGTGAAGCTGGCGGACCTGCCGCAGCGGCTCGTCCCGGCCGGGGCGATCGAGTCCGACCCGCTCGCGGAGCTGGCCGCGTGCGTCGGGATCGAGCCGGTGAAGCGGGAGATCCACGCGCTCGTCGCCGAGACCCGCGCCGCGCGGATGCGCCGCGAGGCGGGCATGGGCATCGCCGAGCGCTCCCGGCACCTGGTGTTCGCGGGGAACCCCGGCACCGGCAAGACCAAGATCGCCCGCATCCTCGGCCGGATCTACGCCGACCTCGGCGTGCTGGCCAGCGGGCACCTCGTCGAGGTCGACCGGGCCGACCTGATCGGGGAGTACAGCAGCGAGAGCGCGCTGCGGGTGCGGCGGGCCGTGGAGCGGGCGGTCGGCGGGGTGCTGCTGCTGCGCGACGCGCACACGCTCGCGTCCGACGCGGGGCGCGGGCAGGAGCTGCTGGACGTGCTGCTCACCGCCGTCCAGGCGCACCGCAACGACCTCGTCGTCGTCCTCGCCGGGCCCGAGGCCGAGCTGAACGGGCTGCTGAAGTCCCATCCGGAGGTGTCCGCCCGGTTCGTCCGCACGCTGCGGTTCCCCGACCTCACCGACGACGAGCTGGCCGAGCTGTTCGCCGCCCGCGCCGCAGACGGCGGGTTCGCCCTCGCGGACGGGGTCCTGGAGAAGGTCCGCGGCGTCGTGCGGGCCGCGCCCCGCGACCGCGGCCTGGCCAACGCGCGGCTGGCGATCAGCCTGCTGGACCGCGCGATAGCCCGGCAGGGCCGCCGCGTCCTGGCCGACGGGGTCGTGGACGAGACCGAGTCGCTGGACGAGATCCTGCTGGTGGACGTCCCCGACAGCCCCGCGCCCGTCCTGGAGAACGTCCCCGGCGACCCGTTCTCCGAGGTGGACCGGCTCATCGGCCTCCAGGCGATCAAGCAGGAGGTCGCCGCGCTCGTCGCCGAGGCCCGCGCCGAGCAGATGCGCCGCGACGCCGGGATACCCCTCGGCACCCCGACCCGGCACATGGTCTTCGTCGGGAACCCCGGCACCGCCAAGACGACCATCGCGCGGCTCATCGCGGCGGTGTACGCCCGGCTCGGGCTGCTGTCGTCGGGGCACCTGGTGGAGGTCACGCGCGCCGACCTCGTCGCGGAGTACATCGGGCAGACCGCGCCGCGCGTCCGGGCCGCGGTGGACCGCGCGCTCGGCGGCGTCCTGTTCATCGACGAGGCGTACACGCTCGGCGCGGCGGGCGGCGACCGGCGCGACTTCGGGCACGAGGCCGTCGCGGAGCTGCTGCGGCTCATGGAGGAGCACCGCTCGGACCTCGTGGTGATCGTCGCGGGCTACGACACCGAGATGCAGACGTTCCTGGACTCCAACCCCGGCCTGGCCTCGCGGTTCCCGAAGGTGCTGCGGTTCCCGGACTACTCCCCGGCGGAGCTGGTCACCATCTTCGAGTCGATGGCGGCGGCGGCCGGGTTCACGCTGGCCGACGACGTGCTGCCCGCCGTCCGGCGGCGCATCGCCGAGGAGCCGCGCGGGACGTCGTTCGGCAACGCCCGCTTCATCCGGAACCTGCTGGACGCGGCCGTCGCGCAGCAGGCCCGCCGGATCACCGGGGCGGACGCGCCGGACGCCGACGACGTGCGGCTCCTGGTCGCCGAGGACCTGCCCGCCGCGCCGCCCGCGTCCCGGACGCGGGAGCTGGGCAACTACCTCTGACCGATGCCGGGGCGGCCCGGGGTCAGCCGATCCGGTGAGATCACGACGCGGTCAATCATGCGCGGGAGGGACGCGGCCATCCGCCGGGAATGTCTACTGTTGAAGGACGTTCCCGGCGTTCCGCCGGGTGCCGACCGGAAGGAAACCCCGTGGCGCACAGCAGGCAGGCCGTCCCGCCGGACGACCCGTACGGGTACGGCGACGGCGACCAGCTCCGCGGCCACGGCCATCCCGGCGGCCCGGGCGACGGGCCCGTCCGGCGGCGCAGGCGGCGGTGGCCGCGCGTCCTCGGCGTGCTGCTCGTCGTGCTCGTGCTGCTCGTCGTCGGCGGCTACTTCTACCTCGACTCGCGGCTGGAGCGGGAGTCGGTCCTGGCCGACTACGCGGGCCGCGTCGCGGACACGCCCGGCACCAACTGGCTGATCGTCGGCTCCGACAGCCGCGAGGGCCTGGACGCCAAGGCCCGCAAGGAGCTGGGGACGGGCCGCGCGACCGGCCGCCGCACGGACTCGATGATGCTGCTGCACTACGGGTCCGGCGGGACGACGCTCGTCAGCCTCCCGCGCGACTCCTACCTCCCGATCCCCGGCCACGGCTCCAACAAGCTGAACGCGGCGTTCTCCATCGGCGGGCCGAAGCTGCTGGTCCGGACGGTCGAGCAGGCGACGCACGTCCACATCGACCACTACGCCGAGATCGGGTTCAGCGGGTTCGTCGGCGTCGTGGACTCCGTCGGCGGCGTCAACATCTGCGTGAAGCAGCGGATGAAGGACCCCAAGGCCAAGATCGACCTCCAGCCGGGCTGCCAGAATCTCAAGGGCTCCGACGCCCTCGGCTACGTCCGCAGCCGCGCCTACGCCCGCGCCGACCTGGAGCGCGTGGAGAAGCAGCGGCAGTTCTTCGGCGCGCTGATGAAGAAGGCGACCGGGCCGAGCGTCCTGTTCAACCCGTTCCGCAGCATCCCGATGGCCGTCCACGCGACCGGCAACTTCCGGGTGGACGACGGCGACCACCTCTACGACCTGGTCCGCATGATGTGGGCGATGCGCGGCGTCAGCGGCGGCGACGGGGCCACCGCGACGGTCCCGATCGGCGGCACCGGCCAGAGCGTCGCCGCCGGGCAGTACATCACCTGGGACCGCGCCCGCGCCGGGCGCCTGTTCACCGCCCTCGCGCAGGACGAGCCGATCCCCGCCGACCTGAAGAGCAAGTAGCGGGGGTTAAACCAGGGGCGCGGGCGGTTAGGTTCGGTTCCATGCCGGAAGATGCGCCCACCGCGGCGGAACTGGACAAGCTGTCGTCGGCCGAACTGCACGACCGGGCCGTCGCCCGCGCCAAGGAGCGGCACGACCTGGGGTTCCTGTGGGAGCTGCTGCGGGAGATTCCGGCCGCCGCGGCGGCGACCGGCGAGGTGGACCGCGCGGAGTACGACATGTTGCACGTGGTGTCACTTCTGGAGGAGTTCCGCGGGGCGGGCGACGGCGACCTGGCCGACGCGCTCCGGCCGGTGTATGTGAGCTATCTCACCGAGCACGGTGACTGATTTGTCCCGCCCGACTCGCTGAGCTGCCGCTTCCCCGCGGCGATCCGGCGCGCGCCCACCCGGCGCGCGAGGTGTCGCCGTGTCTTTACTCTGCGTGGACCTCGCGTACCCGTCCGCTGGGAATTACTCTCTGTAGGCAAGTCACCGCAGAGGGTGGGGGACGTGAACAAGAAGTACCTGAAATTGGCTGCCATCGCATTTGTCGCGTGGTACGTCATCAGCCGGCCCGACGGCGCCGCCAGCCTGGTCAACAGCGGGTTGGGCGGACTCGGCAACGCCGCGGACTCCCTGGCGCAGTTCATGAGCGCCATTCCCTGAATTGGCGCCGCCCGCAGGCCCCGCGCTCACGGAGAGTGCGGGGCCTCGCCGTGTCCCCGGCGTGATCGACGCTCCGTGCCCGATCCGTCAAGTCCGGACCGCCGCCGGGCACGGAGCGCTGACCTTCACGCCACAGTAAAATCGCGCTTTGCGGATCGGAGCAGATGGGCACAATGTGATCGGGTCAGTGTGTCGCTGCGCTACTACGAGGACGGCGTACGGATGAAGAAATACGCTCGCTGGGTGGCCATCGCCTTCGTCATCTTCTACCTGCTCAGTTCGCCGAGGGCCGCCGCCGGGGTGGTCAACAACGCGTTCTCCCAGTTGGCGAACGCGGGCGAGCAGGTGGGCACCTTCGTGACGTCGCTCGGGATGCTGGGCAGCGGCTGATCGGACGAACCGGTCTTTTAGGATCGGCCGTATGTCTGTCTTCGATGTAGAGATCGGGGGTCTGCGGGGCGGTTCCGCGGACCTCGCGCAGTACCGGGGCAAGGCCGTGCTCGTCGTCAACGTCGCCTCCAAGTGCGGCCTGACCCCGCAGTACGAGGGGCTCGAACGCCTCCACGAGCGCTACGCCGGGCGCGGCTTCACCGTCCTCGGCGTGCCCTGCAACCAGTTCATGGGGCAGGAACCGGGCACCGCCGACGAGATCGCCGAGTTCTGCTCGGCGACCTACGGGGTGACGTTCCCGCTGACCGAGAAGGTGGACGTCAACGGCCCCGGCCGCCACCCGCTGTACGGCGAGCTGGTCGGCACCGCCGACGCCGAGGGCCACACCGGCGACATCCGGTGGAACTTCGAGAAGTTCGTCGTCGGCCCGGACGGCGCGGTCACCGCGCGCTTCGCCCCGCAGACCGAGCCGGAGTCGGCCGAGGTCGTCGCGGCGGTCGAGGCGGCGCTGCCGGAGTGACGGGCGGATCGAGCGGCGACGGAGGATTCATGGGCGGCTGGACGGCGGACGACATCCCCGCGCTGGACGGACGGCGCGCGGTCGTCACCGGCGCGAACAGCGGGATCGGCTTCCCGACCGCGCTGGAACTGGCCCGGCACGGCGCGAGCGTCGTGCTCGCCTGCCGGAGCGCGGAACGCGGCGCGGCCGCGCTCGACCGCATCCGCAAGGCGCTCCCCGACGCGGACGCGGCCCTCGCGCCGCTCGATCTCGCCGACCTCGCGTCGGTCCGCGCGTTCGCCGACGCGTGGACCGGTCCGCTGGACCTGCTGGTGAACAACGCGGGCGTCATGGCGCTCCCGCACCGCACCACCGCCGACGGGTTCGAGATGCAGTTCGGCACCAACCACCTCGGCCACTTCGCGCTGACCGGCCTGCTGCTGCCGGTCCTGCGCGCGTCCGCCGCGCCGCGCGTCGTGACGGTGACGAGCGGGTTCGCGTGGGCGGGCCGGCTGCGCTGGGACGATCTGCAGGGCGAGCGCCGGTACGGCAAGTGGACCGCGTACGCGCAGTCCAAGTTCGCCAACCTGGTGTTCGCCAAGGAACTCGCCCGCCGCTACCCCGATGTGCTGAGCGCGGCGGCCCACCCCGGCTACGCCTCGACGAATCTCCAGCAGGCGGGCCCGCGCATGGCGGGCAACGCGCTGATGGACCGGCTCGCGGGGATCGGCAACGCCGTCATCGGGCAGTCGGCGGCGGGCGGCGCGCTCCCGACGCTGTACGCGGCGACGGCCGCCGACGTGCGGAGCGGCGCGTGCTACGGGCCGCGCCTGCTGCAACTGCGCGGCGCGCCCGGCCGCGCGCCCATGCCGCCCGGCGCGGACAAGCCCGCGACGGGGCGGCGGCTCTGGGACGTCTCGCGGGACCTGACCGGGGTGGCCTACCCGGCGCCCTGACCCTGGCCGGAACCGGCCGCGGACTCGGCGGCGGCGGCCGGGCCGAGGCCGTGGACGGCCTGCGCGAGCGCCGCCGCGATGATCGCCTCCCCCCGGCCGGGCGTACGCTGCGCGAGGTCGGCGGCGGCGTCCACGATGCCCTGCACCAGCGCGGCCCGCAGCTCCGGCTCGGCCGCGCCCGCCGCCGCGAACGCCGCGACCAGCGGCCCCAGCAGTTGCGCGTGCCCGTCGCGGATGCGCTCGCGGGCGGGCTCGGCCAGCGCGTGCTCGACGAGCGCGACGGCGGCGGCGTGCCGCCCGTCCGTCATGACATCGAGCTGGACCCGGATGTACGCCTCGACCTTCCCGACGAGGTCGGGCGGCCCGGTCAGCGCGGCCTCGACCAGCGACGCCCAGCGCGGCAGCTCCTCCTCGACGATCGCGGCGACGAGGTCGTCCTTGGAGCGGAAGTACTCGTACAGGCTCGGCCGCGACAGCCCGACCCGCCGGGCCAGCGACGCCAGCGACAGCGCCTCGATGCCCTCCTCGGCCACCAGGGCGCGGGCCGCGTCCAGGAGGGTCCGCAACTGGCGGGCGCGGTGCTCGGCCACGGTGCGTTCGCTGATTCTCGGCACCGGGTCATTCTACGTTCGCCGCCCCGGCGGCCCGACGGCGTTTGGCGGCGGCCAGCGCCCTGGCCGTCGCGAGCACCAGCGCGCACGCCCCGGCGGCGAGGGCCCCGTAGGACAGGGCGGTGACGACGAGCCCGGCGAGCACGCCCGCGACGGCCGCGCCGCCGCTCATCAGCAGGTCCGACAGGCCCTGCGCGGCGGGCCGCTCGGCGCGCGGCACGGCCTCGGTGAGCAGCGCCGACCCGGCGACCAGCCCGAACGACCAGCCGACGCCGAGCAGGACGAGCGCGACCGTCAGCCGCCCCACCCGGTGCGGGCCGGACACGGCGGCGAGCGCCGTCGCGGCGGCCAGCAGCCCGGACCCGGCGAGCAGCACCGGGACGGCCCCGAACCGGTCGGCGAGCCGCCCGGGCAGCGGCGACAGCGCGTACATGCCCGCGATGTGCAGGCTGATGACGACGCCGACGACCGTGAGCGTCGCGTGCCCGTGGCGCAGGTGGACGGGCGTCATCGTCATCACCGCGACCATCACCGCGTGGCTGACGACGACGGCCCCGACCGCGACCCGCGCGCGCGGCCGGGCGCGCAGCACGGCCCAGCCGCCACCGGACCGCGGCGGCTTCGCGCGCGCCGCGTCCGGCCGCGCCAGCGGGTCGGGCCGGAGCAGCGCGAACACCCCCAGGGCGGCCAGCGCGAACGCCGCCGCCGACAGCGCGTACGGTCCCGCCCACGCGGCGAGGCCCGCCCGCCGGCCCAGGTCGTCGGCGGGCCGCGCGAGGTTCGGCCCCGCGACCGACCCGACCGTCGTCGCCCACACCACGACCGACAGGTCGCGGGCGGTGCGGCCGGGCGGCGACAGGTCGGTGGCGGCGTACCGGGCCGCGAGGCCGCCCGCCGTCCCGCCGCCGGTGAGGAACAGCCCGAGCAGCAGCAGCGGCGCGCTCGCCAGGCCCGCCGCCGCGAGCGCGACGAGCGCTCCGGCGGCGGCGGACCCGTAGCCGAGGACGAGCGCCGCCCGCCGGCCCCGCCGCGCGGACGCGCGCGCCAGCGGCACGGCGAGCGCGGCCGCGCCGGTCACGGCGCTGGTCTGCGCCAGGCCGCCGACG
The DNA here is from genome assembly GCF_000381885.1 of Actinomadura atramentaria DSM 43919. GTDB lineage: Bacteria > Actinomycetota > Actinomycetes > Streptosporangiales > Streptosporangiaceae > Spirillospora > Spirillospora atramentaria. The sequence continues at coordinate 554,515 of NZ_KB907211.1, forward strand.
GCGTCCGAGCCCGACAGCGCGGCCGCCGCGAGCGAGCTGATCGCGACGCCGGTCGCGACGCCGACGCCGCCGAGCACCTGCGTGCCGGTGAGGACGGCCAGCACGCGGCGCCGCGCGGCCCCGGCGGGCGGCTCGTCGGGAAGGGCCACGGAAGATCCTGCCTGGTCGGGGGGAAACGGGCATACGGATCTTAGGGGTGGCTATCCGGCGGTGAACGCGCGGTGCAGCCGGGCGGCCTCGCGGACGAGCCGCGTCGCGCCGCCGCGTCCCGCGACCTCCGCGAGCGCGGGCACGTCGGCGCGGTGCCCGGCGGTCTCGGCGATCCGCGACGCGAGGGTGAGCAGGTCCGGCAGGCCGTGCGGCGCGCGCGTCCCGCGCGGCGGCAGCAGGCCGGGCAGCGCGGCGGCGACGGCGTCCGCGACCTGGCGGTGCGCGCCCGCGTCGGCGGCCTGGCCGAGGGCCTCGGCCGCGCGGCCGACCTTGAGCAGGCCCTGCCCGGCGAGCGCGGCGACGGCCGCGCCGAGGCCCGCCGCGTCGAGGGCGTCGCGGGCGGCGAGGACGAGCAGCGCGTCCACGGCGACCGCGCGGTCGGCGGGGGCCGCCGCGCCGAGCCCGTACGCCAGGACCGCCGCCGTGGCCGGGCCGGGCGGCCCGTCCGCCGCCGCGAGCGGGCCGAGCAGGTTCCGGTCGTCCCATCCGTGCCGCGCCCACCGGAAGACGTGCGGGAGCAGGTGCGCGGCGGCGACCTCGCGGTGGTGGGGGAAGACCGCGGGCCAGGAGCGCAGGTCGTCCGCGCCGGACTCGGTCGGCCAGTACCGGCGCTGCGGGAGCGCCGCGACGCGGACCAGGTCCTCGGGGAGGCCGTCCGCCGCCAGTTCGACGCGGCCGAGGATTCGGGGGCCGGCCCCGTCGAGGTCGCTGGACGGCGTCTCCACCCCGCAGGTGACGACGGGCGCGTCGAACCACGCGCCCGCGCCGGGCAGCAGCGACTCGGCGAGGTCGGCGGCGGCGCGCGGCAGCCGCAGCACGGCCTGGAGGACGTCCGCCCGGCCCGGCTCCGCGCCCGCCGCGCGCAGCGCCGCGAGCCGGTCGCGCAGGACGTCCGGGTCGAGCGCGCCGGACGCCTCCGTCGGCGTCGCCAGCAGCACCGGCACCCGGCCGACGAGATGCGCGACCTCGCGCAGCCGCCACGCGGCGAACCGGCGCGGGCCGGGCGCCTCGTGCCGCCGGAACTCGCCGTGCGCTTTGGCGTGCCCGGTGCGCGTACCGTCGCCGAGGACGGCCAGCACCGCCGCGAACGTCCACGACGCGCCGAAGCCGTACCGCTCAAGCTGCTCGTAGGGCGCGTACCCGGCGTCGAGGAGGGCGGCGCGCATCGCGTCCCGGTCCCGCCAGGACCACGCGACGAGGTCCGCGAGCACGCGTTCCTCCAGGTCCCAGCCCTCGTTGATCGCCGCGTGCGCGGTGTCCGCCGCCGACGCGTACGGCTCGGGCGCTCGCTTCGGGACGTACGCGGACAGTTCCGGGAACGGCACCGGCGGCAGCGCCTCGACCGGCCCGTACGCCGCCGCGACCCGCTCCCGCAGCGCCCCGGGCAGCGCGGCGGCGGCCTCCCTGACGTGCGCGCGGACGTCGTCGGACGCGTGCGCCGCGTGCCGCACCGCGCACGCCGCCGCCTTCTCCTGGACGTCCAGCGCCTCGGAGAGGAACGCGGCCGTGACCGCGCGCAGCGTCCCGTCCGCCCGGCGGCGCGCCGTGGAGTTCAGCCAGCCCAGCGCCGACTTGACGAGCGTCTTCTCCGGCCGGAACAGCAGCGCGTCCGCCGCCTCGCCGAACCCGGCCGCGTCCAGCCCGCCCGCCGCGTCCAGCGCGCGGACCGCCGCGAACGCCCGCGCCGCCACCGTGCCGTGCGCGGCGGGCAGCAGCCGCAGGTAGTCGCGCAGCCGCGCCGCGACCTCCGCGTCGGACGGGTCGAGCGCGTCGTGCAGCCGCAGGAACCACCGCAGCTCGCCGGGGCGGCCGCCGCGCAGGAACCGGCCGAGGCAGCCGTCGAGCAGCGCCGCGCGTTCGATCTCGCCCGTCCTCGCCCGCGCGGTGAGGACGTCGATCCACGACTCCTGCTCGCAGTCCGCGAGCCCGACCCAGCGGCGCGTCGTGCGGCCCTCGTCCCAGGTCAGGTGCAGCCCGGCCTCGTCCACCTCGAACAGGCGGGGGAGGAGCGCGGGGAGGAACGGGTCGGTGGACGGGCGCGTCGAGGTGATCAGCCAGCCGTGGACGAACCCGTCGCCGTCCGGCGGCGCGGCACCGGCGGCGAGGGTCAGTTCGGCGGCCGTCCGCCAGCGGGCGAGCATCGTCATCTGGTCGTCGCGCCAGCGCAGCCGCCCGGCGACGCGCGCCGCGACGTCCGCCCGCCACGCGGCGGACCGGTGCTCGGTCGCCGCGACGACCAGCCGCGCGTACTCGCGCTCGGACATGCCCGCGTCGGAGAGGTCGCCCCGGCACAGCCACGTCGCGGCGGCGGACGCGCCGGGCAGGCAGCCGACCCCGGCCAGCAGCAGCGCGTCGGCGCGGGCGGCGTCGCGGTGCCACGGCAGCCACTCGCCGCGGACGGCCTTCGCCTTCTTCAGCAGGCCGGGCAGGGCGCGGGCGACCTCGCGGCGGTCGTCGTCGCCGAGCTTGGCGACGAGCGCGACGACGCGTTCGGCGTCGCCCTTGATGATCGCGGCGCGCGTCTCGTCCCAGGCGGTCATCGGGTCTCCTCCCGTCCGGCGAGCGCGGCGGCGAGGATGTGGCGGCACGGCCCCCGCCCGCCCCGGTATCTCGCCCACCACTCGCATGTGCAGGACGCGCCGCCCGCCGCGACGCGGTGGTCGCGGCCCGTGCCGGGGACGGCCGCCGACCCGTCCGCGTCGAACCGGACCTCGGCGGCGAGGTCCCGCGCGGCGCGCAGGCGCGGGTTCAGCTCCGTCACCCGCGCCGCGTCGTAGGGCAGTTCGCGGTGGAAGCAGGCGGCCTCGGCGGCGTCGAACCCGACGCGGCCCGCCGCGCCGAGGCACGCCAGCGCCGCGCGGACGCGGTCGACCGGGAGGCCGGACCGGTCGGCGAGGCCGACGGGGTCGATCCGGGGCTCGAAGGACAGCAGGCCGCCGACCAGTTCGGCGTCGTCGGCGGCGCGGTCGGCGTCGGCCCCGGCGAGCGCGGCGAGCACCGCGCCCTCGCCGGAGAAGCCCCGGTGCGTCGCCGGGGACACCGACAGGACGTACCGCATCCCCGGCAACTCCAGCTCCCAGACGCTCGCGACCGGGCCGTCCGGCGCGGGCGGCCCGTAGACGCGCAGCGCCGTCGCGAACCGCAGCAGCGGCAGCATCGTGCGCAGCCGCTCCGGCCCGGCCAGATGGACCGCGCCCGGCTGCGGCTGCGCGGCCGGGCGCAGCGTCCGGCCCGCCGGGACGAACCACAGCGAACCGCCCGTCCGCAGCGACCGCAGGAACCGCACCGCGTCCGGGCCGCGCAGCTCCGCGCGCGGATCGAACCCCGCCGTGATCACCTGCACCTCGGCGAACCCGCGCAGCCACCGCTCGGGCAGCGGCACCTTCCGCTCGACGGTCGCGCCGTCGCCCGTGGTGACGACGACCTCGGCGCCGCCGACCGCCAGGTGCAGCGGGTCGTCGCCGCCGACGCGGGCCAGCGCCTCCCGCAGCGGCGCGTTGACGTCGATGTTGGTCGTGCCGAGGTCGTGGACGTCGCCGTCCAGCGCGGCGGGCAGCAGGTCGAGCCGCGCGTGGACGCCGCCGCAGCCGGAGAACGACTCCAGCCGCAGCCGGTCCCCGTTGCAGGTGATCACCGGATCGCGGGACGCGCCGCCGGGCCGGTGGTACCGCGTCCGGGCGACCTCCGCGACGCCGAGCAGCGCCGCCGCCGCGGGCGCGGGCCGCGTCACGACGCCGCTGAAGAAGTGCGGCCGCGCGGCCGTCCCCGCCCGCGTCCGCCCGCCGGACGTCGCGAGCCCGAGCCGCCCGTCCGCCATCCCCGACGGACCCGCGTACGAATACCCCTGGACCGGGGCCGTGATCGACATGCCGGACACCGTAGACGGCGCGCCCGACATTCATCCCGTCACGCGGTCATCCCGGGGAACATCAGCGACAGTTCGGCCGGATAGCGGGCGATGAACCGCAGCTCGTCGTCGGTCAGCGGCCGGCCCGTCATCGCGTTGCAGAGCTGGACGAGCGAGAACGCCAGGTCCGGGTCGGCGGGCTCGACGCCGAGCGCGTCCATGACGTGCCGGAACCCGGCCTTCCCGCCGTACTCGCCCGTCAGCACGACGCGGCCGCGCGCCGCGTGCAGGTCGTCGGGGAACGGGCCGAGCGCGGCCTCGTCGTACAGCTCGTAGTTGCCGTGGTCCTTCAGCGCGCCGTCCGCGTGGATGCCGGACTCGTGCGCGAACGCGTTGATCCCCGTCCCGACCTGGTTGTAGGGGAGCGGCTGCCCGAACGCGTAGGACGCCCAGAGCGCGAACCGCCGCGCCCACGACAGGTCCAGGTCGTCGCCGATCTCGGCGTCCAGCCCGTAGCCGTGCCGGAACGCCAGCACGCACGACAGCAGGTCGGCGTTGCCCGCGCGCTCCCCGACGCCGTTGACGCACGTGTTGATCCACGCGTCCTGCCCGGCCGCGAGCGCCCCGAGCGCGCCCGACACCGAGTTCGCGACGGCCATCCCGAGGTCGTTGTGGCAGTGGGTCTCGACCGTCATCCCGGTCGCCGCCGCGAGTTCCGCGAACCGCTCCCCGATGCGGCCGGGCGTCTCGCCGCCGATCGTGTCGCAGTAGCGGACGCGGTCCGCGCCCGCCTCCCGCGCCGCGACCGCGAACTCCGCGAGGAACCCCGCGTCGGTCCGCGACCCGTCCTCGGCGTTCACCCCCACGGTCTCCGCGCCCGCGTCCTTGGCCGCCCGCACGGCGGCCGTCATCTCCCTGATCACGGCGGCGCGGTCGAGCCGCCCCCGGAACTTGTTGGCGATCATGTAGTCGGACGTCGAGATGGACAGGTTGTAGTGCGCGAGCCCGAGCGGCGCGGCCCGCTCGACGTCCGCCGCGACGCCCCGGCACCACCCCGAGAGCCGCAGCCCGCCGAACGCCCCGGCCGCCGCCAGCGCCACCTGCGCGCGGACGTAGGGGACCTCGTGGAACAGGAACGGGAACCCGATCTCGGACTGGGCGACGCCGAGCCTGCCCAGGTAGGCGTTCACCATCGTCTTGCCGAACTTCGACAGCCCGGTGCGGGCCGTCTGGACGCCGTCGCGGTTGGTCACGTCGAGGAAATGGATCTGTGGCATGGCCTCAAGTTGACACACTCCATCCAGTCGCATCAATATTGACGAAAATCAACATCAAGGAGGGCCGCCGATGCCGGAACCCCGGTCGGAGCGGTGGATCGAGGCCGCCGAGGCCGCCGAACGGCTCGGTGTGAAACCCGCCACGCTGTACTCGTACGTCAGCCGCGGCGTGCTGCGGCGGCGCGCGGCGGCGGACGGGCGGCGCAGCCTCTTCGACGCCGAGCAGGTCGCCGAGCTCGCCCGGCGCGGCAGGCCGCGCCGCCCGCCCGCGCCGAGCGAACTGGTCATCGACACGGCGCTCACCGCGCTCGGCCCGGACCGGCACTACTACCGGGGCCGCAGCGCCGTGGACCTCGCCGTCGAGCGGACGTTCGAGGAGGTCGCCGCGTTCCTGTGGACCGGCGCGTTCGACCCCGGACCCGACTGGGCGGCGCCCGGCGCCGCGCGGGACGCCGCCGCGGCCGCGCTCCCGCCCGGCGCGCTGCCCCTCGACCGCCTCCAGCTCGCCGCCGTCGCGCTCGGCGTCGCGGACCCGCTGCGCTTCCGCCTCGACGCGGACGCCGTCACCGGCGCGGGCCGGGCGCTCATCGCCGGGATGGTCGAGGCGCTGCCGCCGCTCGGGCCGCCCGCCGGGCCCGGCATCGCCGGACGGCTGTGGGGGCGGCTGTGCCCCGAGCCCGACGAACGCGGCCTGCTGCCCGCGCTGAACGCCGCGCTCGTCCTGCTCGCGGACCACGAACTCGCCGCGTCCACGCTGGCCGCGCGCACCGCCGCGTCCGTCCGCGCCGACCCGTACGCCGTCGTCGCCGCGGGGCTCGGCGTGCTCGGCGGGCCGCTGCACGGCGGCGCGTCCTACGCGGCGGAACGGCTGCTCGCCGAGGTCGGCGGCGACCCCGGCCGCGCCGCGCCCGCGCTCGCCGCGCGGCTCCGGGCGGGCGAGCGCGTCCCGGGGTTCGGGCACGCGGTCTACCGCGACGGCGACGCGCGCGGCGCGTGCCTGCTCGACCTCGTCCGCGCGGCCGCGCCGGGCGACGCGCGGCTGCTCGCCGCCGACGCCGTCCTCGCGGAGGCCCGGCGGCTCAAGCTGCCCGCCGCCAACGTCGACCTCGCGCTCGCCGTCCTCGGCGCGGTCGCCGGGTTCACGCCCGGCGCGGGCCAGGCCGTCTTCGCCGTCGCGCGGACGGCCGGGTGGCTCGCCCACGCGCTGGAGGAGTACGCCGCCCGGACGCCCCTGCGGCCCCGCGCCCGCTATGTCGGCCCGGAGCCCGGCCCGGAGCCCGGCACGGGCGGCTGAGCAGGGCGTTCACGGGCGGCGCGCGGACGGCGCGCGGTCGGGCGGGGGTGGGCGCGGGCTCGCGGACCACGGGGGTACGCTCGGTGACGTGCGCAGGTTCCTCACCCCCGGTTGGCTCGGGCTCCACGCGATCGCGATCGTCCTCTGCCTGTCCTTCCTGGTCTTCGGCTGGTGGCAGCTCGACCGCGCCCAGGCGGGCAACGACCGGAGCTGGGCGTACGTGTTCGAGTGGCCCGTCTTCTCGATCTTCGTGGTCGTGATGTGGGTGAAGATGATCCGCGACGAGCGCAGCGGCGTGCAGCCGCCGTCCGCGACGCCGATCGAGGAGCCCGCCGAGGCCAAGATCACGCGCCAGATCATCCGGCAGCAGGAGGAGGAAGACCCCTCGCTCGCCGCGTACAACCGCTACCTGGCCCGGCTCAACTCCGAGACCGGCGGGCGCTGACGCCCGGCCCCCGGGCCCTCCGTACGTCCGCGCTTCCCGGCGCGTCGAGAAAGGTGTGAACTGTGGAAGCGGCCGTCACGCGTTACCGCGCCCTCGCCCTCGCCGTCGGCGTCATGCTGCTGGTCCTGGTCTTCGTGGCCATGCCGATCCGCTACATCGGCGGGAACGCCACGCCGTCCGGGATCATCTCGCCGATCCACGGCGTGCTCTACATCGTCTACCTGGTCATGGCGTACGACCTGTGGCGGCGCGCGGAGTGGCCGATGCCGAAGATGGTGCTGATGGTCACCGCCGGGCTGATCCCGTTCCTGGCGTTCTTCATCGAGCACAAGATCGTCCGCGAGGCCCGCGCCGAACTGGCCGGGCGCGCCGCCGCCGACGACGCGGCCGCCCCGGCGGCCCCCGCCAACTCCTGACGCCCCGAGAACAGGCCCGTCCCGGGCGGCGTGGCGCCGCCCGGGACGGGTGGGCAGTGTTCTGCGCACTGTGACCGGGGTTCCGGGACGGGGGTCGGGACGTGGAACCGGAACCCGGCCGACGCCGGATGATCTGCCGGTGGCCTCACCTCCTCGCGGGCCGGGCGCGCGACGCGCCGGGCGGGATCGGGACGGGTTCCGGGCGGCGGCGCCGCCCGGCGGCGGGCGGCCGGGCCGGCGGCGGTGCGCCGCCGGCCCGGCGGGTCACGGTGCCGCGGAGGCGCGCGGCGCCGGAACCCCGTGGTCGACAAGCCCGTGGTCGACAAGCCCGTGGTCGGCAGGCCCGTGGTTGAGAGTCCCGTGCTGGGCGGGCCGGTGCTGGGCGGGCCGGTGCTGGACGGAAACGTTCGAGGCGGCCCGCCGCCGCTCCGCGCACACGCGGCGACGGGCCGGTCCGGTGCCGTTCGGGGTCGCCGCCGGCGGTCCGTGGTCCGAGACGGCCGAGGACCCGAGGTGTGCGCCCGGTGGCGGTCGCCGCCGCGGGCACCGGACGGCACACGGACCGGTGCGCGGTGCGGGACGGGTCGCCGGGGACGTCCTCGGCCGTCGGGACGGGACCGGGCGCTCGCGGACCCGGAACGGAGACGCCTGCGGAGCGGGCGACGCCGCGCCCGCGCCGCGCGGACGGCGTGCGGACCGGCGCGCGGAGCGGTGTGAGAAACGGCATCGAAACCCCCTTTCTCCGGTGGGATACGACGAACGGGTCTTGACCGACCTGTGAGTTTCGCCGTCACCCAGCGTCACGAATTCAATGCGGAAGGTACCCGCGGCCCTGCCGGGCGTAAACCCAGGTCAAGGAAGAAGTTCGTGGGACGCGGGTGGCCGGGCGGGTCGCGCGGGACGTCGGCGTCGGGGCACGAAAAACCCCCGGGCGCGGCCCGCGCCGCCCCCGGGGGAAATCGTTCGGTCAGTGGTGGAAACCCGGCTGGTGCGGCGCGCACGTGCTGTGGCCGCCGAGCCGGCGCAGGGCGCGCTTGACGTCGTCCACGAGCAGCGCCATCTCGTCGCGCCCCGCGCCGTGCCGGACCAGGACGCGCTGCACGACCGTCTGGTCCCGCGCGGGCGGCAGCGGATACGACGGCACCTGCCAGCCGCGCGTCCGCAACTGCTCGGTGAGGTCGTACAGCGTGAAACCGGCGTCGCCGCGCAGCGTGTAGCAGACGGCGGGCAGCGCGGTGCTCCCGTCGTACAGCAGCTCGAACGGCCCGAGTCCGGAGATCTGCCCGGCCAGATACTGCGCGGTGTCCATGCACGCCTCCTGGACGCGCCGGTACCCGTCGCGGCCGAGCCGCAGGAACTGGTAGTACTGCGCGATGACCTCGCCGCCGGGCCGGGAGAAGTTCAGCGCGAACGTCGGCATGTTCCCGCCGAGGTAGTTCACGTAGAAGATCAGGTCCTTCGGCAGGGCGTCGGCCGTCCGCCACACGACCCAGCCGACGCCGAGCGGCGCGAGCCCGTACTTGTGCCCGGACGCGTTGATCGACGCGACGCGGTCGAGCCGGAAGTCCCACACCAGGTCCGGGTCGGTGAACGGCGCGACGAACCCGCCGCTGGCCGCGTCCACGTGGATCGGGACGTCGTGGCCGGTGTTGGCCTGGATCGCGTCCAGCGCCTTGGCGATCTCGGCGACGGGCTCGTAGTCGCAGGTGAACGTCACGCCGAGGATCGCGACGACGCCGATCGTGTTCTCGTCGACGTAGTGGGCGAGCTGGTGCGGGCGCAGGCCCGTCGCGCCCGGCTCCAGCGGCACCTCGCGCAGTTCGACGTCGAAGTACCGCGCGAACTTCTTCCAGCAGATCTGCACCGGCCCGCACACCAGGTTCGGCCTGTCGGCGGGCTTCCCGGCGGCCTCCCGCGCCTGGCGCCAGCGCCATTTCAGCGCGAGGCCGCCGAGCATCGCCGCCTCGCTCGACCCGGTGGTGGAGCAGCCCATCGGCTCGTGCTCGGCGGGGGATCTCCACAGGTCCGCGATGATGTTGACGCAGCGGTTCTCGATCTCGGCGGTCTGCGGGTACTCGTCCTTGTCGATCATGTTCTTGTCGAGCGTCTCGGCCATGATCCGCTTGACCTCGTCGCTGTTCCACGTCGTGCAGAACGTCGCGAGGTTCTGCACCGAGTTGCCGTCCAGCAGCAGCTCCTCGTGGAGCAGGTCGTAGACGACGTCCGGGGCGCTCGGGGCGTCCGGCATCCGGTACTTCGGCAGCGCCTGCTGGCTCAGCGGCGCGGTGAACACGTCCTCGTAGCGTCCGGGACGGCCCGGCCTCACCCTGTGCAGCGCCATTCGCGCCTCCTCACGATCCGGTTTCCTTGATCGTTTTCCCCGGCGGCGGGGACCTCACGCGCGTGTTCGGCCCCGTCCGCCACCGGGTAGCGGGACGGGGGACGAAAAGGGGGGAGACCATGACCGTTCCCGAGGAGAAACGCCCGAAGACCGACGAGACGGACCCGGCCCCGCGCCGCGTCCGCGCCGCCGCCCAGGGCCGGTCCGAGCCCGACACGCGGCCCGCGGTCGGCGCCGAACTCCAGGACAAGATGGCCGAGAAGAACCTGAGCACGGACGACCTCACCGGCTCCTGACCGGGGGAGGGGGACGAACCATGAAGTACGGCCAGTTCATCGCGACCGTGCGGGAGAACGGCGAGTACGCCGACCGCGCGGAGGCCGAGACCGTCGCGACCACGGTGCTGGAGACGCTGCGCAGCCGGATGACGCCCGAGGGCGCCGCCCACCTCGCCGCGCAGCTCCCCGAGCCGCTGGACGACGTGCTGCTGGCGAACGACCCTGATCTGCCGGAGTCGTTCGGCGTCGAGGAGTTCTGCCGCCGCGTCGCCGAGCGCACCGACTCGACCCGCACGACGGCGGAGTGGGACGCCAGCGCCGTCCTCAGCACCGTCGCCGTGACCATCACGGGCGGGGAGCTGAACCGGGTGCTGAGCCAGCTCCCGTCCGGCTACGCGTCGCTGTTCGGGCTCAACGGGCTCAGCGACTGACCCGTCCGGACCGCGCGACGGGCCGCCCCCGCGCGGCCCGTCACCGCGCCGGGTCCAGGCCGAACAGCGGCAGGCAGGGCGCCAGGCCGTCGATCAGGACGGGCGTCGTCCGGTGGCGCTCCCAGGCGGCGCGGTCGAGGACCAGGCGCTGCTCGACGCGCGCCGTGTCGCCCGACCGGACGCGCGCGGTGCCGTTCGGCCGGTAGCCGAGCCTGCGCGACACGGCCAGGGATGCGGCGTTGTCGGCGAACGCGGTGCTCGCGGCCGTCTCGGCGGCCAGGCCTGTGAACGCCAGCTCCAGGACGGCGGCGCGCATCTCGGTGCCGATGCCCTTCCCCTGGTGGCGGAGGCCGAGCCAGGAACCGGTGCCCGCCTCGCGGGTGACCGCGAAGTCGAACCCGCTGATGCTCTGCACGCCGACGACCGTGCCGTCGAGGAAGACGGTGAACGGCAGCGTCCACTGGTCGGGCGTCCACGAGCCGAGCGTCCGCCAGTGGTGGGTGACGGCGCTGCGCGCGCGTTCGGCCGGGGGCGCGTCCGTCCAGGGGACGAGGAACGGCATCTCGTCCGGCGCGTGGACGCCCTCGGCGGCGAGTTCCGCGAGCGCGTCGAGTTCGCCGGGGTCGGGGAGCCGGAGTTCGAGGCGGGGCGTGCGCAGCCGCAGCCCGGAGGGCGGGAAGTGGACGAGGTGCATCCTGCGGTCTCCTCTCGGAGTTTCCATCGTCGGGTCGCATCGCCGGGACGTCCACCGGATTTTCGGATGGCCGACGGCTTTTGTCGGGTGGATGTGGCCGTAATTCATGGGTCTTTCATTGTTTTGCCCGGTTTGTTGGTAATGGTGGGTTTTGCGGTTTTCCTGGTCCGGCGGTCGCCTGGCGCTTATGCCAAGAGCTGGTTATAGTGACGGCAAGTCGGGGTCGCGAATCCCGTCTCCGCGTCAAATCACGGTCAACGGAGAGGTGCATTCATGGAGCAGGCCGCCCTTGATCGGGTGAGGCTCATCTTCACCCTGTTCGACGCAGACGGCAGTGGAAGCCTCGAACCCGAGGACTTCGACCTCATGGCGGACCGCGTGGCGGCGGCGGCCGTGGATTCCGGCGAGGCGGACAAAGCGGCAATGACTTCCGCTTTCCGGAATTACTGGACGGTGCTCGCCGCCGAACTCGACGCCGACGGCGACGGCCGGATCACCTTCGAGGAGTTCAGCGCCTGCGTGCTGGCCCCCGAGCGGTTCGGCGACGCGCTGACCGGCTTCGCCGAGGCGCTCGCCGCCCTCGGCGACCCGGACGGCGACGGCCTGGTCGAGCGCGAGCGGTTCGCCGCCCTCATGGCGGCGATCGGCTTCGAGCCGGCCAACGTCGACGCGCTGTTCGACGCCTTCGGGCCGGTCGACGACCGGATCGAGGCCCCCGTCTGGATCTCGGGCATCAAGGACTACTACCGCCCGGACAAGACGGGGATCGCGGGCGACCGCCTGGTGCCGTCCCGCGTCTGACCCCCCGCACGGTTCCGGCGCCCCCCGCCCCGCCCCGACCCAGGAGCACGGATGAAACCAGTCATCGGCCTCGCCGTCGGCCGGGGCACCGGTCCCGAACTCGCGGCCGTCTTCGAACGCGTGCTGGCCGGAATCGCCGACGTCTTCTCGGTCGACGTCGGCGTCCTCCGGTCGGACAGGGTGTACCACTCCTACGCGTCGCTCGACACGGGCGTCGGAATCGAACGGGTCCGCGAGATCACGCGCGACGACGCGGACCATTACACCGAATTCTGCCGGACGCTCGCCGCGCGCGGCACGACGGCCGTGTTCCGCACGGCGATCAACGCGCAGTCGCTCTATCTCGTGCGGCGGCGGCTGCAGGCGGTGAAATTCGACGTCGTCTCGGACGGCGAAGTGTCGCTGCTGCTGGTGCGCGACGCCGCGCAGGGCTTCTACACGGGCGAGAACACCCATGTCCCGGGCGCGCTCGTCCGCACGATGGCGTTCAGCCGGGAGGTCACCGCGAAGGTCGTCGACTTCGCGCTGGACCGCGCGCGCCGGGAATGGCCGGACGGGCGCATCGACGAGATCCTCATGGCGTACAAGTTCCACCTGCTCGACGGCGCGCTGGACGCATGGGTCGCGGAATGCGCCGAACGGCACGGCGTCGATCTCCGCCTGTGCCAGCCGGACACCGTGAACCGCAACCTGATCGAGCGGGGCGCGCGGCCGCGCACGGTCGTCATCGCGGGGAACGAGTGGGCCGACATCATGCACGTGGTGCTGCTCGACCGGTTCGGCTCCGAACGGCAGGAGAACCGCTGCACCGAGAACGTCTACCTGCACCCGGACGCCGCCGGGCTCGCCGAGTACCAGACGGTCCACGGGTCGGCCGACGACCTCGCGGGCAAGGACGTCGTCAATCCCGTCGCGACGATCCGCGCGGCCGCGATGATCGCCGAACGGCACGCGGGGTGCGCCGGGGCGATCGGGACGGTGGAGCGCGGGCTGGCCGAGCTGGGTCGGCGGGGGATTCGCACGCCGGACCTCGGCGGCGAGCACTCGACCACCGCCGTGGCGGACGCCCTGGTCGACGCGCTGGAACCGCGGCCCGTCGCGGCGGCGGGGTCCTGACCGGTGGGAACCGTGGCGCTCGTCGTCGTGGACCTGCAGAACGACTTCTGCGCCGGGCCGGTCGCCGCGGCGCGGTACCCCGGCTCTCCCGAGCGGTTGCGGGAGGTCGCGGCCGGTACCGCGCGCGCCGTCGAGCTGGCGCGCGAGCGGGGCGTGGACGTGGCCTTCGTCCGCTTCACCGGCGATCCCGAGCATCAGGGGCGGAGCTGGCGGCGGCGGGACCGGCTGCTGGGCAAGCGGCCGAAATGCCTGGAGGGGTCGGCGGGCGCCGAGTTCACAGGCGTCGCGCCGCAGCCCGGGGAAGGGGTCTTCACCAAGCGGGCGTGTTTCGACGCGTTCCTGAGCCCCGGGTTCGAGGACCATCTCGTCCGGACCGGCGCGGACCGGCTGGTGTTCGCGGGCCTCTTCACCGACGTCTGCGTGGACTCCACCGCCCGGACCGCGTTCCAGAAGGGCTTCCACATCACGGTGCTGACCGACTGCACGGCCGCGCTGCACTTCGCGGACGCCGACATCCTGCGCTTCATGGCGCGCGTCTACGGCGCGCACCTGACGACCCACGACCGCCCGGACGACTGGGCGCCCGGGGAGGACGCGTGACGACGGCGGCACGGCCCACTCATGTCGAGGCCCGCGTTGAGATCGGTTCCGAGGACGATGCCGAAACCGGCGTCGAGGCCCGTGTCGAGGCGGGTGCGGAGGCCCGTGTCGAGGCCCGTGTTGAGGCGGGTGTCGAGGCCGGCGTCGGCCGGACGGCGCTGCTGGTCGCCGCCGCGCGCGCGATCGAGACGCACCGCGCCGACGCCCTCGCCCGCGACCCGTACGCCGAGCACTTCGTGCGCGCGGCGGCGGCGTCGGCGACATGGCCGGTCCGCCCGGCGGACGTCCCGGGCGGCGACGCCGACCCGCTGTGGGGCAGGCTGGGCCGCTACTTCGCCCTGCGCACCCGGGCGTTCGACGACTTCCTCCTGGACCGCGCGGCGGCGGGCGTCCGGCAGATCGCGCTGCTCGGCGCGGGCCTGGACACGCGGGCGCTGCGCCTGGCCTGGCCGCCCGGCACGGCCGTCTACGAACTCGACCGCCCCGCCGTCCTGACCTTCAAGCACCGAGTCCTCGACAGCATCGCCCCCACGCCGAACCCCGCACACCGGGCCGACGATCGGGCCACCCCCAAGGCCGCCCGCCGTGGCGACGGCCGGACCGCCGCGAACGCCGTCCGCCGTGGCGACGACCGGGCTGTCCCGAACGTCGCCCGCCGTGGCGACGACCGGATCGCCGCGAACGCCGTTAGCCGTGGCGACGACCGGGCCGTCCCGAACGTCGCCCGCCATGACGACGATGGGCCGGACGCCGTCCGCCGCCCCGTCGCCGTCGACCTGGCCGACGACTGGGCGCGACCGCTGCTCGCCGCGGGCTTCGACCCGGCCGCGCCGACCGCCTGGCTCGCCGAGGGCCTGCTGCTCTACCTGTCCCGCGCCGCCGAACGCCGCCTGATCGCCGCCGTGGACGACCTGAGCGCCCCCGGCAGCGCCCTGGCCTACGAGGCGAAGGTCGGCTTCGAGTCCGGGAAGATCCGCGCCAACCCCGTCTACACGGCCGCCCGGGAACGCGTCGGCGTGGACCTGCTGGCCCTCTTCGACGCCGAACCCCGCCCCGACTCCGCCGCGGATCTGACGGCCCGGGGCTGGACGACGACCGTCCGCACCCCCTTCGACTTCACCCGCCGCCACGGCCGGGGCCCCCTCCCCGAACCCGACGACGCCCTGGCCGCCAACCGCTGGACCTTCGCCGAGAAACCCGCCCCCTGACCGCCCCCGCGCCTCCCCGTCCACGTGACGGGCGGCACCGGCTGACCCGTCCCGCAGCCCGGATGGATGTGGCTCCGGGCGGCGTTGTCCCGAAGACCCGCGTGCTCCGGCGAGTGATCGCTGAGAGCGAACGCGGGGAGGAAACAAAACTCAGCTCCGTTTTCTTGAGTGTGTATGGCTCAACCCTGCGGGGTCGGGTCATCCGGAGCGGACCCCCGGGCCGCTCGGACAACGGAACGGAGCTTGAGCATGAGCGAGACCCTGACGCTGCCGGTGCTGCCCCTGGACGACGGGGCCGTTCTGCCGGGCATGGTCGTCCCCCTCGACCTGTCCGACGCGCCCGAGGTGCGCGCGGCCATCGAGGCCGCGCGGGCCGTCGAGCGGACGCCGGGGCCGGGCATCCGGTCCGCGGCCAAGCCGCGCGTGCTGCTCGTCCCGCGCCACGGCGGCCAGTACTCGGCGGTGGGGACGCTGGGCGTCGTCGAGCAGGAGGGGCGGCTGCCGGGCGGCGAGCCCGGCGCGGTCGTGCGCGGCGTGTCCCGGGTGCGGATCGGCACCGGGACGGCGGGCCCCGGCGCGGCGCTGTGGGTGGAGGGGACCGAGATCCCCGTCCCGCCGCCGACCGGGCGCACCCGCGAGCTGGCCAAGGAGTACAAGGGCCTGGTCGGCGCGGTGCTGCAGAAGCGCGGCGCGTGGCAGGTCGTGGACGTCGTCCAGAAGATCGAGGACCCGTCGCTGCTGGCCGACAACGCCGGATACGCCCCCTACCTCACCGACGAGCAGAAGATCGAGCTGCTGGAGACGCCCGACACCGACGAGCGCCTGACGCGCGTCGTCGGCTGGGTCCGCGACCACCTCGCGGAGCTGGACGTCGCCGAGACGATCCGCAAGGACGTCCAGGAGGGCATGGAGAAGACCCAGCGCGAGTTCCTGCTGCGCCAGCAGCAGGAGGCCATCCGCAAGGAGCTGGCCGAGCTGAACGGCGACCCGGCGGACGAGGAGGACGACTACCGCGCCCGCATCGAGGCCGCGAACCTGCCGGAGAAGGTCCGCGAGGCCGCGCTGAAGGAAGTGGACAAGCTGGAGCGGTCCTCGGACGCCTCGCCCGAGGGCGGCTGGATCCGCACCTGGCTGGACACGGTGCTGGACCTGCCGTGGAACGAGCGCACCGAGGACGCCTACGACATCGCGGGCGCCCGCGCCGTCCTGGACGCCGACCACACCGGCCTGGAGGACGTCAAGGAGCGGATCGTGGAGTACCTGGCGGTGCGCAAGCGCCGCGCCGACCGGGGCCTCGGCGTCGTCGGCGGGCGGCGCAGCGGCGCGGTGCTGGCGCTGACCGGCCCGCCCGGGGTCGGCAAGACCTCGCTCGGGGAGTCGGTGGCGCGCGCGATGGGCCGCGAGTTCGTGCGGGTCGCGCTCGGCGGCGTCCGCGACGAGGCGGAGATCCGCGGCCACCGGCGGACGTACGTCGGCGCGCTGCCGGGCCGGATCGTCCGCGCGATCCGCGAGGCGGGCTCGATGAACCCCGTCGTACTGCTGGACGAGGTCGACAAGGTCGGCGCGGACTACCGGGGCGACCCGACGGCGGCGCTGCTGGAGGTCCTGGACCCCGAGCAGAACCACACCTTCCGGGACCACTACCTGGAGGTCGAGCTGGACCTGAGCGACGTGCTGTTCATCGCGACGGCGAACGTCGTGGAGCAGATCCCCGGCCCGCTGCTGGACCGCATGGAACTCGTCGAGCTGGACGGCTACACCGAGGACGAGAAGGTCACGATCGCCCGCGACCACCTGCTGCCCCGCGAGCTGGAGAAGTCCGGCCTCGGCGCGGCGGAGGTCACGGTCACCGACGCGGCGCTGCGGCTGCTGGCGGCGGAGTACACGCGGGAGGCGGGCGTCCGGTCGCTGGACCGGGCCGTCGCGCGGGTGCTGCGCAAGGTCGCCGCGAACGTCGCGCTGGAGAAGGCGGCGCTGCCCGTCACGGTGGACGCCGCCGACCTGCGCGACTACCTCGGCCGTCCCCGGTTCACGCCGGAGGCCGAGCTGTCCCGCGACGAGCGCCGCACCGCCGTGCCCGGCGTCGCGACGGGCCTGGCCGTGACGGGCGCGGGCGGCGACGTCCTCTACATCGAGGCGTCGCTGGCCGACCCCGAGACCGGCGGGTCGGGCGTGACGCTCACCGGCCAGCTCGGCGACGTCATGAAGGAGTCGGCGCAGATCGCGCTGAGCTACCTGCGGTCGCGCGGCGCGGAGCTGGAGCTGCCGGTCGGCGACCTGAAGGACCGGGGCGTCCACGTCCACGTCCCGGCGGGCGCGATCCCCAAGGACGGGCCGAGCGCGGGCATCACGATGACGACGGCGCTGGCGTCGCTGCTGTCGGGCCGCCCGGTCCGCGCGGACGTCGCGATGACCGGCGAGGTGTCCCTGACCGGGCGGGTGCTGCCGATCGGCGGGCTCAAGCAGAAGCTGCTGGCGGCCTCCCGGCTCGGCATCACCACCGCCATCGTGCCCAAGCGCAACGAGCCGGACCTGGAGGACGTCCCGGCCGAGGTGCTGGAGAAGATGACGGTCTTCACGGTCGGCGACGTGCGCGAGGTGCTGGAACTGGCCCTCGAGCCCGCGACGACCGCCGTCGCGGCCTGAGACCCGCGGCCCCGCCGGATTCCCGGCGGGGCCGTGGCCTCATCCGGCCACATGGACCGTGCTCTCCGGGGCACAACGCGGACGTGTCCGGAACGATCGAACTCCAGCAGCCGCCGCAGCCCCGCGCGCGCGTCCCGTGGTACGTCACGGCGCTGCGCGTCCTCGCCGCCCTCGCCGCGCTGGCGGGGCTCGCCGTGTTCTTCTACGTCGCGTACCGGCTGACGCTCACGCCGGTCGACGACCACGGGCAGGCGGGCGGGAACACCGATCCCGGCCGCTCGCTGCGCTTCTACTGGGACCGGCCCGCCAAGGACGCGTTCTGGCAGGTCGGCGGGAACCTCGCGCTGCTCGCGCCGCTCGGCGTGCTCGGGCCGATCGCGTCGGTGCGGCTGCGCGGCCCGATTCGGATCACGCTGCTCGGCGCGGCCCTGTCGCTGGTCATCGAGACCGCGCAGGGCCTCGCCGTGCAGGGCCGCGCGTTCGACGTGGACGACGTCATCCTCAACACCCTCGGCGTCCTGCTCGCCTACCTGGTGCTCGGCCGCCGCCTGTCCCGGACGCTGCGCGGCCGCCGCTAGCGCGGGGTCAGCCGGAAGACGCGCAGGTTCCGGCCCGACGCCTCGACGTACCGGTCGTACACCGGCCACACCTTCACCAGGCGTGGCCAGACCTCGGCGCGCTCGTCGCCCTCCAGCAGGCGCGCGGTGACCGGGACCGTCCGGCCCCGGAACGTCACGCCCGCGTCCGGGTGGCGCAGCAGGTTGCCCGTCCACGCCGGGTGCTTCTCGCGGCCGAAGTTCGAGCCGACGACGACCCAGCCGCCGTCCGGCTCGGGCAGGCACGCCAGCGGGGTGCGGCGCGGCTGCCCGCTGACCGCGCCCTTCGCGGTCAGGACCAGGCTCGGGACCATCGCCTGGGACAGCAGGAACCGGCCGCCGGTCGCCCGGCTGAGGACGCGGTCCGCGTGCGGGACGACCTTGGGCCCGACGCGGCGGAACCACGGCGACCCGGCCATCCGCCGGACGGCCGGGCCGATGGCGCGCTGGACGGCGTTGGGGGGCATGGGCTGCTCCTTCGCTCGGGCCGGCGCGAGCCGGCCCGCCTTGCGGGGGTCGAGGCGGCCGGTCGCGGCCAGCCAGCGCAGCGCGTCGGCGACCGTCTCCCGGACGGGGCGGAGCGTCATCCCGAGCGCGCCGAGCGCGGGCGCGTCGTCGGTCGGGACCAGGCGCACCATGAACTCGGCGGCGTCGCGGGTCAGCGGGTAGTCGAACGGGCGGACGCGGCGGGCGGCGTCCAGGACCGCGCCCGCCGTCGTCAGCACGCCGCTGGGCAGCGGGATCTTGCGGGAGCGGACGCCGGTCAGCTCGTCGCACAGCGCCGCCAGCCGCGGCCAGGTGACGTAGTGGCCGCCGAGCAGCCAGCGCTCGCCCGTCTTCCCGCCGGTCACCGTGCGGGCGAGGGCCTCGGCGAGGTCGCGGACGTCGAGCACCGTCACGCCGCCGCCGGGCAGCGGCCACGCGACGCGCAGCGCGGCGGCGAGCCCCTCCACCAGGGCGTCCAGCGTCGGCTGGTCGGGGCCGCACACGCCGCCGGGGTAGACGATCGTGACGGGCGCGCCGTCGTCCTGGAGGCCGCGCGCGTAGGTCTCGGCGGCGAGCTTGGACCGGCCGTAGGCGGTGCGGGGCGCGGCGAGCGGCGCGTCGGCGGTGATGACGGGCGCGCGGGGCGGGACGAACACCGCGACCGTCGAGACGTGGACGACGGGCGACAGGCCCGCCGCGACGGCCCCGCCGACGACGTTGCGGGTGCCGGTGACGTTGACCGACACCAGGTCGCCGCCGCCGTTCGGGTCGGTGACGCCGATCGCGGCGGCCGCGTGGATCGCCGCGTCGCAGCCGTCGAGGGCGGCGGCGACGGCGCCCGCGTCGAGCATGTCGCCGCGCACGAGTTCGATGTCCTTGGCGGCGATGCCGAGCGCGCCGAGCACGCGGACCGCCTTGGCCGGGTCGCGGACGAGCGCGCGGGGCCGGTGGCCCGCGTCCACCAGCGCCCGGACGGTGTGGGACCCGACGAAACCGGAAGCACCGGTGATGAAGACGCGCACGATAACAACCTAACGCTTGGTCGTCCGTTGGTGGAGACCCGAGGCACGGGCGGGCGGTGCGGCGCAGGATATCGGCGGGGTCGGGGCCCTCCCAAGCTCACTCGGACGGGCGGGTCGCGGTGACCTGCTCGGCCAGGAGCCGGACGCGGTCGGCGTGCTCGTCGTGGCCGACGACGACCGGCGGCTCGTTGTACGGCATCGCGTCCGACGAGCGGCGCAGCTTCACGTACTGGCCGCACGCGTCGATCGCGTACGGCTCCATGTCGTCCTGGAGCGCGCCGATCACCGTGATCCCGTGCGTCTCGCCGATCTTGCGGAACAGCGCGACGGCCTCCTTGCGGTGCTCCTTGCCGAGGTTGCGGCCGAGTTCGTCCAGCACCAGGCACAGCCGCCCGCCGCCCGCGCTCGCCAGCGCCGCCGCGCACACCAGCTTCACGGCCTTCTCGTCCATGAGCGCGGTGTTGGCGCGCCGGTTGTAGGGGACGTACCGCTGGCCCTCCGCGCGCCGCCACTTCGGCGTGACCCGCCACCGCCACTCCTGCTCGGGGTCGGCGGGCGGCTCGGGCGTGGGGAAGTCCAGCGTCGCGCCGTAGCCGCCGAACGCGGTGTCGAGCTTGTCGAACTCCTCCGCGACGCGCTGCAGCCGGGACCGGATCGCGGCGGTCAGCGCCGCCCGGTGCGCGTCGGCCGCGCCCGCCGCCTCCTCCGCGCCCTTGCGGGCGGTGACGAGGTCGGCGTGCCGGGCCGCGAGCTGCGTCTCGATCTGGTGGCGGCGGTGCCGCTCGTAGTCGGCCTGGTGGCGCAGGTAGCCGTCCAGCGCGGCGGCGAGCCGGGGGAACGTCGCCTGCTCGCGCTCGGTGCGGCGGCCCTCGCCCTCGGCGCGCTCGCGCAGCAGGAACCGGATCTCCTCGGGCGCGTCCTCGTCGGACGGGCCGTCGGGGAACGCCTGCCGCAGCGCCTCCGCGAGGTGCTGCTCGGCGGTGCGCCACCACTCGTCGGCCGTCCACGTCGCGGCGTCGGCGTCGAGGCCGGCGAGCAGGGCGTCGGCGGTGTCGCGCGGCTCGCCCCACGCCGCCGCCAGCTCCGCGACGCCGAGCGCGGTCCGGCGGGCGGCCAGCTCGGCGGCGGACGCGCGGACGCGGGCGCGGTCGCGCTCGCGGGCCTCGCGGCGACCGCGCAGCCGGTCCAGCTCCAGCGCGCGCGTGTCGGCGCGCGCCTGCCGCCGCCGCACCTCGCGTTCGGCCGCGTCCAGCTCCGGGGCCAGCCGCTCCTCTTCCCCGGCCAGCTCGGCGAGGCGTTCGCGCTGGTCGGCCATGTCGTCCCGGACGGCCGCCAGCTCCGCGCCCGCCCGCGCGCCCGCCAGCCGCCGCGCCGCCAGCGCCACGTCGGCGGCGGCGTCCTCGGCGCGCCCGGCCGCCGCGTCCCGCGCCGCGCACGCCTCGTCCAGCGCGGCGCGCGCCGCCCGGACCCGCGCCACGCGGCCCGTCACCGGCTCGGGGAAGCCGCCGACGACCACCGCCCCCGGCCCGCCGGCCGCGAGCGCGGCGAAGAACCCGGCGAGCGGGGCCGCGCAGCGGACGCCGTCCGGCGGGTCGCCGCCCGCGTCCGCCGGGACGATCATCGAGCCGGGCAGGCCCGCCAGCGCCGCGACCGCCGCGTCCAGCTCGTCCGCCGCGACGACGACGGCCTCCCGGTACGGCCACAGCGCCGTCTCCCACCGGTCGCGGACGGCGTCGTCCAGCTCGACCGCGTCCAGCAGCCCGACCGCCGCGACCCCCGCCGCCGCCAGCGCCCGGATCTGCGCGGGCGCGGTGCTCTCGCCCGCCTCGGCCTCCGCCAGCGCCCGCTCGGCCGCCGCGACCGCGCCGCGCGCCATGCCGAGCGCCTGCTGCGCCTCGTCGCGGCGGGTCTCGGCCGCCGCCAGCTCCGCCCCGGCCGCCGCCGCGTCCCGGCCGTCCGCCTCGCGCAGCCGGTCCTCCAGCGCGGGGACGCGCCGCCGCAGCTCCTCCAGCCGGTCGCGGGCGACGGCGACGTCCGCGCCGAGCCGGTCCGCGCGGCCCTTCACCGCCGCCAGTGCGGCCGCCGCCGCGCCCAGCTCGGCGTCCAGCGCGTCCCCGGCGACCTGCTCGATCTCCCGTTCGGCGGCGGCGAGCGCCGCCGCGATCCGCTCGCCCTCCGCCGCCAGCGCGTCCTCCTGCGCGGCGAGTTCCGCGTCGGCGGCGACCGCGTCGGCGAGCAGCCGCGCCCGCCGGACCCGCGCGCAGCGCAGCGCCTCGGCCGCCGCCGCGCGCGCCCGGTCGCGCCGGTCGAACGCGCGGAGCTGCGCCGCCGCGTCCCGCTCCCACGCCGCCAGCCGCTCGGCGGCCTCCGCCGCCTTCGCGCGCTCGCGGTGCTCGTCGGCGCGGGACGTGCGCTCGGCGTCCAGCTCCCGGTCCAGGCCGGTCAGCGCGGCGACGGCGCTGAAGATCCGGTCCGGCGGGATCTCGTTCAGCGGCTGCGACAGCAGGTTCGTCGCGACCTTCGACCGCACCGACGTCGACAGGAACGACACGCACCGGACCCGCCCGCCGTACAGGACGCGGCCGAGGTCCTTGGCGACGAAGTCGCGGCGGCCCGCGCTGCGGGGGAGCGCCGCCCAGATCCCGTCCGCCAGCGCCACGCGCTCGGCCTCGGACGGCGCGGCCGCCAGCCGGACGCCCGCCGTCCAGCGGATCTCCAGGTGCGGCGCGTCGGCGTTCACCCGCAGCCAGACCGTCAGCGGGCCGTCGTCGCCGTCGAACACGCCCGCGATGTAGCCGTGCTCCGCGCTCGCCCACCGGCTGTCGCCCTGCGCGGCCAGCTCCGCGTTGAACAGCAGCTCCGCGACCGCCCGCGCGCCCGACGCGAACCGCCACTGCTCGTCGCCCAGCAGCGCCGTGATCGCCGCGATGAACGACGACTTGCCCGCGCCGTTGGAGTCCTTCGGGCCCTGGCCCGCGACGACGATCAGCGTCCCCGGCACCGTCGGCACCGGATGCGTCGACAGCCGCGAGATGTTCACCGCCTGCACCGCGACCAGCGTGCGCCCCCCGACGACGTCCTCGGCGTCGGCGGCGGGCCGGGCCGCCGTCCCCGGCAGCGTCTCGGCCGTCATGCTTGCTCCCCCTCGTCGGACGCGGTGCGCGCGGCGCGGCGGCGCGCGCGGATCGCGGCGGCCAGCGGCGAGTCCGGGCCCGCCGCCAGGATCAGCTCCTCCTGGAGGCGGCGGCGCGCGCCCGGCGTCAGCCGGTGGAACTGCGGGCCCGGCACATAGCCGCCCGCGTCGTCCGCGCCCGCCTTCACCTGCGTCACCAGGCCCGCCGTCCGCAGCCGCCGCAGCGCCGCCTCCAGCTCGCCCACCGGGAGCTGCGAGCGGCGGCGCAGCTCGTCGGCCGCCGCCGGGTACGGCGACAGCCAGGTGTCCTCGTCCAGCAGGCCCGCCGCGCGCGGGATCGCCACCGCGTGGACGAGCACCAGCGTCAGCACCGCCCGGTCCTGCGGCGGCGGCGCGCACGCCGGGTCGGCGGCCAGCTCGGCGGCGACGTCGTCGTGGTAGCCGGACGTCCACTCGCGGCCGTACCGGATCAGCGTCCGGCCCGACAGCGCCAGCATCGCCGCGACCGTCCGGCGCAGCGCGGGCTCGCGCAGCGCCGGGAAGCGCACCTCCGGGACGGGCGCGGCGGCGTGCTCCACCGCCATGTACGCGGCGACCAGCTCCGCGCGCCGCCGCTCGTCGTAGGCGTCCAGCAGCGGTCCGAACAGCTCGCTCACGGCGCGGCCGCCCCCGGTCCGGGCATGCGGCGCAGCAGGTCCCGCAGCGGGCCCAGGGACTCCTCGCGCCACAGCGCCGTGCGCGGGCCGGGGCGGACGGTTCCCGCCGCCTCGTCCAGCAGCAGCCAGCCGGTGTCGGCCAGCCGCCGCAGCTCGCCCGTCGCCCAGCGGCCCGCCAGCGCCGCGTCGCCGCGCGTCATGCCCGCGTACACCGCCAGCACCGCCGCGACGGGCGCGGGCTCGCCCGGCCAGGGCGCGTCGTCCAGCGCCGTCCAGCAGCAGCGCAGCGCGGCGGCCAGGACGCGGCGGGCCTGCCCGGCGCGGTCCAGCGGCATCGGCGCGACCTCGTACTGCTCGAGCAGCGCGGGCGTCGCGCCGTCCGGCCAGGACGGCAGCAGCCACGCGCGCGGGCCGTCGGCGACGGCGGCCAGGCCGGGCGGCGCGGGGTCGGCCGCGCCCGTGCCGTCCGCGCCGAGCACGCGGGCGCGCGCCCGCGCGAGGATCTGCGGCGACCAGCTCACGCGTCCACCCGCTCGAACACGCCCGACGACAGCCACGCCGGGGCCGCGTCCGGCCGCGCCGCGAGCCCGTCCGACCAGACCAGGCGGTACGGCAGCTCCGGCCGCAGATGCGCCGCCGACAGGTCCGCCAGCAGCCGCCGCGCCGCCGCCCAGTCGCCGTCGAGCAGCGCTTCGACGGGCGCGCGGTCGCGGCCGCGCAGCACCCGCTCGGCGACGTCGCGGAGCCGGTCGGCCTCGGCGCTCCCGGCGTCCGCGCGGTCGGCCAGGCCGCCGTCCGGCAGCGCCGCGCGGGGCGGCGCGGGCCGCGCCGGGACCGCGCGCGGCGCGTCCGCGACGGCCGCGACGACGGCGGCGGGCTCGTGCCAGGGCGCGGGCGCGTCGAACACGAACCCGTCCAGGACGGCCGCCAGCTCGTCGCGGGACGCGGTCCGCGCGAACGTCCGCCACGTCTCCGGCGGCAGCAGCGTCAGGTTCCGGGTGAGGCCCGCCGAGTCCGACAGGCGCGCCGCCGCCCGCCGCGACGCGTCCCCGTAGGCGTACAGCGCGGCGCGCAGCTCGGTGCAGGCCCGGTCCAGCTCGGGCCAGCGCGACAGGATCGCGCCGTGCAGCCGCTCCGCGCCCGCCAGGATGTCCTCCGCGCCCCACAGCTTGGGGGCCTGCGCGCGCAGCTCCTCGATCGTGCCGTTCGTCAGCGTCACCAGCTCGACGCTCCACAGCCGGAACGCCCGCGCCAGCCCCTCCGCCCCGGCGCGCGCCTGCGCGGCCGTCATGCGCGGATCGGCGACGTTCAACCGCTCCAGCGCGAGCAGCCGGTGCATCTCGCTCTGCCCGCCGTCCAGCATCATCCGCCGGACGAACATCAGCCCGACGACGCTGGTGAACGACGCCCGGTACCGGAGCTGGTTCGGCTTGGGGAACACCTCCCGCACCGCGCCGAGCCCCCTGAGCACCCGCAGCCGGTTCTCGAACACCTCGGCCGGGTAGCGGCGGCACACGTACCGCATCTGCTCGCGGCTCAGCCCGTCCTCGCCCGCGTCCGCGAACGCGGCCAGCAGCGTCTCCGCGACGTCGACGAGCACGGGATCGTCGACGACCGCGCCGCTGTCGCGCGCGAGCGCCGCGAACATCTGCCGGTACACGCCGAGCACGGCCTCGCCCGCCAGCGCGTCGTCCAGGCTCGGAACGGATTCGGAGGACACGGCGACCTACCGTAATCCCACCCGCCGACAGAACGAGAATCCCGGCCACCGGCTCGGACCTCGCGGGACCTGACCGGGGGTGTGCGGGTTCCTGATCCGGACAGTCGAATCTGCAGACGATCGCCGGGCCGCGATGACAGACTCAGCGCAAGCACGTTCTGGTCGCGGGAACACGGTCCACCACTGAGCGCATGACGACGCAGAATCCTCCAGGCGGGAGCAACCTGCCGGCCGAAACCGACGTGTTCGTCGGGCGCGGCCGGGATGTCGCCGACCTGTGCGGCCTGGTGGCGTCCGAACGCGTGGTGACGCTGTGCGGGCCGGGCGGGATCGGCAAGACGCGGCTCGCGGTGCGCGTCGCGCGGTCGCTGGTCGGCGCGCATCCGGGCGGCGTCCGGTTCGTGGACCTCGCGGACGCGCCCGCCGACGGGCCGCCCGGCACGGTCGGCCGCCGGGTCGCGGCGGCGCTGGAGATCGCCGAGGACGACGACCGCGCCGCCGCCGGGGTCATCGCGGAGGCGGTCGGGGGCCGCGACGTCCTGCTCGTCCTGGACAACTGCGAGCACCTGGTCGAGGACTGCGCCGAGCTGGCCGGGGTGCTGCTGAGCCGCTGCGCGGGGCTGCGCGTCCTCGCGACGAGCCGCGAGCCGCTGCGGATGGCCGCCGAGACGGTGTTCCGGGTGCCGCCGCTGGAGCCCGGCGAGGCCGCCCAGTTGTTCATCGCGCGGGCGCGCGCGGTCCGCCCCGACTTCGCGGTGACCGACGCGGTCGGGGAGGTCAGCCGCGCGCTGGACGGCGTCCCGCTCGCGCTGGAGCTGGCCGCCGCCCGGGTCCGCGTCCTGTCGGCCGAGCAGATCGCGGCCCGGCTCACCGACCGGTTCCGCCTGCTCAGCGCGGGCGACCGGACCGCGCCGCCGCGCCAGCGGACGCTGCGCGCCGCCATCGACTGGAGTTACGAGTTGCTGGGCGACGCCGAACGCGTGATGCTGCGCCGCCTGTCGGTGTTCGCCGGCTGGACGCTCGCGCAGGTCGAGCAGGTCTGCTGCGACGACCCGCCCGCCCTCACCGGCCTGGACGGGAACGACCCGCTGGACCTGCTGACGGCCCTGTCCGACAAGTCCCTGGCCGTCGTCGCGGGCGAGGTCGCCGGGGAGACCCGGTTCCGCCTCCTGGACAGTATCCGCCAGTACGCCGCCGAGCACCTTTCGGCGGCGGGCGAGGACGCCGAGGTCCGCACCCGCCACCGCGACGCCGTCCTGGAGGCCGCCGAGCGGCACGCCGAGATCGCGCTGGCGGAGATCCCCGCGACGTGGGAGGAGCGCGTCGCGCTGTTCCAGCGCTACGACGCCGAGATGCAGAACGTCCGCGCCGCGCTCGCCTGGTCCCTGGACCGCGGCGAGTTCGAGGAGGGCCTGCGGATCTGCACCGCGCTGCGCACGTACTGGATCACGAGGGGCCGTCTCGGCGAGTGGATCGAGATGACCGACCGGTTCCTGGTCGGCGCGCTCGGCGCGCCCGCGTTCGTGTACGGGCCGGGCTGCGCGGGCCGCGCCCAGCTCGCGATCGGCGCGCGCGACCTGGACAACGCGCGGGTCTGGGCGGAACGCGCGCTGGAGCCGTGCCGCAAGGCCGGGGACGACTTCATGACGGCCGTCGCGCTGACGACCCTCGCCGAGACCGACGTCGCCGCCGGGCGGTTCGCCGAGGCCGTCGCGCGGCTCGACGAGGCCGACGCCGTCGCCGCCGCCGAACGGCAGGAGTGGAACCGCGCCTACGCCCGGCTCGTCCGGGGCCGGCTGCGCGTCCGGCAGGGCCGCCTGCGCGACGCCCGCGACCTGCTCGAACAGGGCCTGGCCGGGATGCGCGAGATCGGCCAGGAGTGGGGCGCGGCGCACGCGCTGTCCGGGCTCGGCCGCGTCGCGGCGCTGCGCGGCGACCTGGCGGCGGCCGACGCCTGCTACCGCGCCGCGCTGCCGCCGCTGGCGGAGGTCGGGGCGCGCCCCGAGCGGGCCCGCGCGCTCGCCGGGCTGGGCCGGGTCGCGCTGGCGCGCGGCGACGCGGCAGCCGCGCGCGGCGCGCTGACCGAGAGCCTGGAGCTGAGCCGCTCGACGGGCATCCGCGCGGACGTCGCCCGGTCGCTGCTGGCGTTCGCGGAACTCGCGGCGCGCGAGGGCGACGACCGGGGCGCGGTGGTCCTCGCCGGGGCGGGCACGGCGCTGCGGGACGCGGCCGCCGCCTCCGCCGGACCGCCCGCCGCCGCGCGGACGAGCCCCTACACCGCCGGCCCCTACACCACCGGCCCGCACACCGCCGGCCCCTACACCACCAGCCCGTACACCGCGCCGCGCACGCGCGCGGGCGGCGGCGCGCGGCTGGAGGGCCTGCTGGAGCCGATCCGGCGGCGGCTCGGCGAACCGCAGGTCGCGCGGCTGTGGGGCCAGGGCCGCGTCACCACGCAGGACGAGGCGGTCGCGCGGGCGCTGGCGGGCCCCTGCGCCGAGCCGGAGGCCGAGCCCGCGCCCGTCCCGCCGCTCGTGCCCGCGCCCAGCCCGCCCGGCGGCGGCGTGGTCGGCGCGGCGACGCCCGCGAGCACCCTCACCGCCCGCGAGCGGGAGATCGCCCGGCTCGTCGAACGCGGCCTCAGCAACCGGGGCATCGCGGAGGAACTGGTGATCAGTCCGGCGACCGTCGCCCGGCACGTCACCAACATTCTCGGCAAGCTCGGCTTCTCGTCCCGCTCCCAGGTGGCGGCGTGGGCAGTCGACCACATCCCGGAGGGAAGCCCGGAATGACCCCGGGGCCATGCGTACACACGGGTGCGGCCGCCGAATACGCACCCGGCTGCGCACTCTGGAGTATGCGCGGGACGGCCGGGCCCGCCTACCGTCTCGGCATGATCTCCCTCGGTGTGGGCGGGGGCGCCCTGATGACGATGACCATGACGATGGCGCAGGCCGTGTTCGGCGCGGCCGACGACCGCGTCCGCCACCCGCGCACCCGGACCCGGGCCGCGGTGGTCGACGCCGTCACCGGCCGCGGGCCGTCCCACGCCGAACTGGCCGCCGCCGTCGCCTCGGCGGCGGCCGGGCTGGCCCGGCGGGGCGTCGGCCCCGGGACGGTCGTGGCCGTCCACGTGCCCGACGGCCCCGAGTTCGCGCTGGCGCTGCACGCCGTCGCCGCCGCCGGGGCGGTCCCGTTCCCGGTGCGCGTCACGACGACGGCGGCGGAGCTGGCCCGGCTGGTCGACGCGGCCGGGGCGACGGTGCTGATCGGCTGGCCCGGCCTGGTCGAGCAGGCCCGCCGGACGCCCGGCCTGCGGCGGGTGTTCTGCTTCGGGCCCGGCGACGAGCGCGGCGCCGAGCCGTTCATGGGCCTGTTCACCGGCGGCGCCGCGCCCGACGTGGCCCTGGACCCGGCCCGCGACACGGCGCTGCTGGCGTCCACGCGCGGCGACGGCGGGCCGCCCCGGCCCGTCCCGCTCAGCCACGCCGAGGTCGTCGCGGGCCTGCTGCGCGTCGCGGACGCCGGGATGATCGGCGCGTCCGACACCGTCCTGTCCGGGGTGCCGTTCTCCGACGTCGTCGGCCTCAACGGGCTGCTGAACCCGGCGCTGCGGCTCGGCGCGACCGTCGTCGCCCGGCCCGGCACCGGCCACCACGACCTGCTGCGCGCCCTCCAGGACCACGAGGTCACCGTCGCGCTGCTGGACCCCGGGCAGGCCACGATGCTCGCCTACGACCCGGCCGTCGCCCGGTACCGGCTGCGGCTGCGCGCCGTCGTCGTCACCGCCGGGCCGCTGGACGCGCGGACGGCGCGGGCCTGCGCGCAGCGCCTCGGCTGCCCCGTCCGGCAGGCGTACGGGCTCGCCGAGGCGGGCGGCCTCACCCACCTCAACCTGCGCGCCGCCGAGGAATGCACCGCCGACTCGGTGGGGCGCGGCCTGCCCGGCGTGTCCTGGCGCGTCGTGGACCCCGCCACCGGCGCGGACCAGTCCGCCTACCAGCCGGGGGAGCTGTGCGTGCGGGTCGCCCCGGCGGGCGGCGAGCCGTCCCGGTGGCTGCCCGCCGGGGACTCGGCGTTCGCCGACGAGCACGGGCGGGTGTTCGTCCTCGGCCGCCTCGGCGGGCCACGGCCCGAGCCGCAGGCCGAGCCCGACGCGGTCCTCGCCGCGCATCCCGCCGTCCGCGACGCCGCCGTCGCGCCCGCGCCCGACCTGGACTTCGGGCTCGTCCCGCACGCGTTCGCGGTCCTCGCCGGGCAGGCCACCGAGCACGACCTGCTCGCGTACGTGAACGCGCACGTCCCGCCGAGCCGGGGCGTCGCCGCCGTCCACATCGTCGACGACATCCCGCGCACGCCCGGCGGCCGGGTCCGGCGGCGGGCGCTCCTGGAGCGGGCGGGGCTCGGATCATGACGCCGCTGACCTACACACCCTCTTACACAGGTCTGCGGATGTGGTGGCGAGGACCCCGCGCGTACGTTCGGCGCATGCTCGACGGACAGCCCGGCCGCGCGGCCGTGACGGAGACGACGGTGACCCAGGCGGTGCTCGCGGCGGCGCGGGAGCACGCCGACCGGGGCGCCGGCCGGCCCGCCCTGGTCGACCCGCACCGCGAACTCGACTACGGGCGGTTCGCCGCGTCGGTGCCCGCCGCCGCGACCGGGCTGCGCCGCCTCGGCGTCCGCACCGGCGACGTCGCGGCGATCCACGTCACCGGCGTCTGCGACCACGCGCTGGCCGTCCACGCGGTGACGGCGGCGGGCGCGGTGCCCGCCCCGCTGCCTGCGACCGCCGACGTGCCCGAGCTGGCCGCGATGATGACCGAGTGCGGCGCGCGGTTCCTGCTGACCGGTGCGGCGACCGCCGCCGAGGCGCTGGCCGCGACCGAGCGGTCCTACGTCCGGCAGGTGTTCGCGTTCGGGAACGTCCCCGGCGCGACGCCGTTCGCGCGGCTCGTCGAGGCGGGCGCGCCGCCCGTCGCGCCCGACCCGGGGCCCGAGCCCGTCGCGCCCGCCGACCCGCTGCGCGACCTCGCGCTGCGCCTCTGCGATCCTCCGGAGGGGATCACCCACGCCGAGCGGCTCGCCGACCTGCACCGCCTCGGCGGCGCGGCGGCCCTCGGCGTGGATGACGTGCTGGCCTGCCACCCGGGGGACTGCTCCATCCCCACCTGGGCGGGCCTGGTCGACCTGTGCCTCCTGCACGGCGCGACGCTCGCCGCCGTGCCGGAGCCGGGCCTGCCCGCGCTGCTGGCCGCGATCGGCCGGCACCGGGCCACGACGGCGGTGGTCACCCCCGCCAAACTGCGGGCGCTGGCCTTCGGCCACGCCGAGATCCCGGTCGGGGACGTCCGGCTCCTGGTCACCGGGCGCCCCGACCAGGACGTTCTGGCCGCATGCCGGGCACGGCGCGGCTGGATCGTCGTCCCGCTGGGATAGGGGGCGCGCCGCGCCGCCCGCGGCGCGCCCCTACGCGGGCCGGGGGATGGCCTTGTACTCCAGGTACGGGGCCAGTCCCTCGGGTCCGAGTTCGCGGCCGAGGCCGCTGTCCTTGTAGCCGCCGAACGGGGTGTTCGGGTCCAGGACGTACAGGTTCACGCCGCAGCTCCCGGTGCGGATGCGGCGGGCGACCTCGACGCCGTGGTCGACGTCGGCGGTCCACACCGAGCCGCCCAGGCCGTACTCGCTGTCGTTGGCGATGCGGACCGCGTCGTCCTCGTCGTCGTAGGCGAGCAGCGCGAGGACGGGCCCGAAGATCTCCTCCCGCGCGATGCGCATGTCCGGCGTGACGTCCCCGAACACGGTCGGCGCGACGTACCAGCCCCGGTCGTGCGGCCGGTCGAGCCCGCCGGTGATGACCTTGGCGCCCTCGTCCTGCCCGACGCGGATGTAGCCCTCGACGCGGTCGCGCTGGCGGCGCGCGGCGAGCGGCCCGATCTCGGTGCCGTAGTCGGCGGGGTCGCCGACCGCGAGGCCGCCGACCATCGCCGCGAGCGCGTCGGCGACCTCGGCGTAGCGGGAGCGGGGCGCGAGGACGCGGGTCTGCGCCGCGCACGCCTCGCCGTTGTTCATCAGCGACGCCATCTTCAGGCCCTCGACGGTCGCGGCGAGGTCGGCGTCGGGCAGGATGATCGCCGCGGACTTGCCGCCCAGCTCCAGCGTGCAGGCGCGCAACCGCCTGCCGCAGGCCGCGCCGATCGTCCGCCCGGCGGCGGTGGACCCGGTGAACGCGACCTTGTCGACGCCGGGGTGCTCGACCAGGTACGCGCCGACCTCCCGGCCCGCCGGGACGATGTTGACGACGCCCTCGGGGATGCCCGCCTCGCGGACCCACTCCGCGAGCAGGAACCCGTCCAGCGGCGCCTCCGGCGACGGCTTGGCCACGACCGTGCAGCCCGCGACGAGCGCCGGGGCGAGCTTCATCATCAGCGTGAACTGCGGGACGTTCCACGGGTAGATCGCCGCGACGACGCCCACGGGCTCGCGCGTCACCGTCACCGGGCCGAGCATCCCGGCCCGCTCCTCCTCGAACGGGAACTCCGCCGCGAGGTCCACGTAGTACTGGAGCACCATCTGCGGCAGCGCCGCCTGCCCGAAGATCGAGAACAGGATGGGGGAGCCCATCTCCTCGGTCACCAGGTCGGCCATCTCCTGCTGCCGCTCGGCGTAGATCGCCGACAGGCGGCCGAGCGCGGCGGCGCGCTCGGCCGGGGCCATGCGCGGCCAGGGGCCGTGGTCGAAGGCGCGCCGCGCGGCGGCGACGGCCGCGTCGATGTCGGCCTCGGTCCCGTCGGGGACGCGGCCGACGACCTCCTCGGTGTGCGGCGAGACGACGTCGATCGTCCCGGTGCCGGACGGGGCGGCCCACTCGCCGCCGATGAACAGCCGGTCGTGCTCGCGCATGCCGCCGTGCCTCCAAATTGACCGAATGCTTGCTTGGTATCTCAGCATCGCGGAGCCCCCGGAGATTGGCAAGAGTGTCGAGACTCCGAGTGAGACGCCAGTCTCATGCGCGGAACGTTCCCGGACGCGCTCGGCGACGCCGGGCTGCCCCCGGCCCTCGCCGACGCGGCCCCGGACCCCGGCCTGGACGGCGCCGTCCGCGCGTCCACCGCCGAGGGCGCCGCGCTCGTCGGCGAACCCGAGCCGAGCAGCCCCGTCGTCGCCGTCTCCGGCGCGGGCGGCGAGCGCTTCGCGTTCTCCGGCCCGGTCCTCTCGCGCGTCCCCCGCGGGGAGGACGCGGGCCGCCTGTGGGAGGGCGTGGTCCTGACGGCGTCCGTCGACGGCTTCCACGCCCTGCGCGGCCGCCCCCGCGCCGACCCCGACCCGGACTTCGAGATCGGCTGACGACCCGCGCCAGGACCGGCGGGGGCGCGCCGTCCCGGTCAGGGCGCGGGGGCCAGCAGAGCGAACGCGCGGTCGATCAGCTCCCGCCGGTCGGCCGCGGCGTCGCGGCGGAGCCATTCGCGCTCCGCGGCGTCCAGCGCCGCCGCCGCGCACGCGGTGAGCAGGTCGGCCGTGAACTCGTCGAGCCGGGCGCCGGGGCGCTCGCGCAGCGCGGCGGCGATCCGCCGGCGCATCCGCTCGCGCCTCTGGTGCAGGCGTGCGCGCAGCGCCGGAGTCGTGACTCCAAGAAAGCGGGCCAGGGAGGCGACGATGCGCGGCAAGACCGTTCTGGTGACGGGGAGTACCGGAGGAATCGGCAAGGAGACGGCGCGAGCGCTCGCCGCGAGGGGGGCGCGGGTCGTCCTGGTGGGCCGGGACCGCCGTCGCGCGGACGCCGCCGCCCGCGAGCTGGGCGCCGGCGGCGCGGCGGTGAGCGCGCTCACCGCCGACCTGTCCCGCCTGGCGGGCCTGCGCGCGCTCGCCGCCGAGATGAGCGCGCGGCACGACCGCGTCGACGTCCTCGTCAACAACCTCGGCGGCATGACCGCGTCGCGCGCGCTCACCGGCGACGGCGTCGAGACGACGTTCGCGACCAACGTTCTCGCGCCCTACGCCCTGACCTGCCTGCTGCTCCCCCTCCTGCGCGCCGCCCCGGCCGCGCGCGTGGTCAACCTCACCGGCGGGATTCGCGGCGGCCCGGTCGACCCGTCCAACCTGGAGGCGGAGAAACGCTTCCTCGGCTGGACGTTCTCGCAGTACAACCACGCCAAGACCGCGCTGATGGCGATGAGCCGCCGGTTCGCCGCCCGCCTCGCCGACGACGCGGTCACCGTCAACGTCGCTTACCCCGGCCACGCGCACACCCCGGGCAACCAGGCGATGACCGCCGCCGCGCTGCCCTACGCCTACCGGCCCCTGGCGCCGGTCCTGCGGTTCCTCGGCCCCCGGCTGCTGAACGACCTGGCCAAACCCGCCCGGTCCAGCGTCTACCTGGCCGCCAGCCCCGACATGGAGGGCGTCACCGGCGTCTACGTCGACGCCAGGGCCGAGCGCGCCCCCTGGCCCGCCGCCGTCCGCGACGAGTCCGTCTGCGACGCGGTCTGGGACAGATGCGAACGGCACAGCCGCCTGACCCCCTGAACGCGCCGGGGGACGCGGGCCGCTCAGTCCAGCAGATGCAAGTTGGGGGTCCGCGCCCGCTCGGCCAGCTCGGCCAGCTCGACGACCTCGATGCCCGCGGCGCGGAGCCGGTCGGCGCCGGTGGCCTCGACGAAGAGGTCGGGTTCCCGCCAGGCGAAGACGACGCGGCGGACGCCCGCCTCGATGATCAGTTCGGCGCACGGCCGGGGCCGCGAGGCGCGCCGGCCGCAGGGTTCGAGGCTGGAATACACGGTGGCGCCGCCGAGGTCGGTGCCGGGCGGGACGCGGCGGAGCGCGGACTCCTCGGCGTGGTCGTGGGGGTCGTCCTCGCGGGAGTGGCCGCGCGCGACGCGCGTCCCGTCGGCGGCGACGATGACGGCGCCGACGGAGTACGCGGTCTCCGACGGCGGGCACAGCGCGGCCAGGTCGCACGCCAGTTCGAGCCAGACGAGGTCGGCGTCGGTGGTGCCGGGGGGCGGCTCAGCCACGCGCGCCTCCGATGAGGTAGCGCAGCAGGGCGAGGTCCCCGATGCGGGTCACCGAGTCGAGCCGCATGGGCCGCGCGGGGCTCTGCGGGTACACGCCGGGCCCGGAGAAGCGGGGCGCGGCCGGGTCTCCGATGAAGAACGGCGCGACGACGAGCTGGAGCTCGTCCGCGAGCCCCTCGGTGAGGAAGCGCGTGTGGATGCCGCCGCCGCCCTCCACGATGAGCCGCCGCACGCCGCGCCCGGCGAGGTCGGCGAGGACGCCCGGCAGGCTGACGGGGTCGCCCGCGTCGACGACCTCGGCGCGGTCGCCCAGCCGGTCCGCGAGCGCCGCGACCGACCCGGACCCGGTGTAGACGAGCTTGGGCGACTCCCCGGTCGTGAAGAACCGCGACCCCGGGTCGAGGTCGCCGCTCCAGGTCAGCGTCACCTTGGTGAGGTCGCCGGGCAGGCCGCGCGCGATCCGCCGCTCCCGCCGCGCGGGGGAGCGCAGCAGCAGCTTGGGGTCGTCGCGGCGGACGGTGCCCGCGCCGACGAGGATCGCGTCGCAGGTCGCGCGGACCCCGTCGACCCGGTCGAAGTCGGCGGCGCTGGAGAGCCGCAGCCGCTCGGGGGAGGCGTCGTCGATGTAGCCGTCGGCCGACATCGCGCAGCTCAGCAGCGTGTAGGGGCGGTCGCTCACGTGATCACTCTACGGGGCGCGGCGCGGCCCCGTCCGGCGGGCCAGCATGCCGGGCATGTCGGCACTCGGCCGCCCTTCCCGCCGTCCGGTTCGCCACCGATTCGCGGCGGACGTGACATTTCCCGTGCTTCCGCGCCGTCCGGCGTTTCCCCGCGCGGACGTCGGTCCCGGTCCCTAGGGTGTCGTCTCGACATGCGAATCCTCCACACCTCCGACTGGCACCTCGGCCGCTCCTTCCACCGCGAGGACCTGCTCGGCGCGCAGGCCGCGTTCGTCGACCACCTGGTGGACACCGTCCGGGCCGAGCGCGTGGACTGCGTGCTGGTGTCCGGCGACGTCTACGACCGCGCGCTGCCCGGCGTCGAGGCCGTCCGGCTGTGCGACGAGGCGCTGGCGCGGCTCGCGGCGCTGGGCGTTCGCGTCGTGCTCATCGCGGGCAACCACGACTCGACGCGGCGGCTCGGGTTCGGGTCGGCGCTGATGGACGCGGCGGGCGTCCACGTCCGCGCGGACTTCGCGAGTGTCGGGGAGCCCGTCGTGGCGGACGGCGTCGCGTTCTACGCCGTCCCCTATCTGGAACCGGAGCTGGTCCGCGCGCCGTGGGAGCTGACCGAACGCGGCCACACCGCCGCGCTCGGGGAGGCGATGCGCCGCGTCCGCGCGGACCTTTCGGCGCGGCCGGGCGTGCGGTCGGTGGTGCTCGCGCACGCGTTCGTCACCGGCGGCGAGGCCAGCGACAGCGAGCGGGACATCAGCGTCGGCGGCGCGGCGAACGTGCCGGTGTCGGTGTTCGACGGGTTCGACTACGTCGCGCTCGGGCACCTGCACGGGCGGCAGCGGATGACCGACCGCGTCCGGTACTCGGGGTCGCCGCTGGCGTACTCGTTCTCCGAGGCGAACCACCTCAAGGGCTCGTGGCTGGTGGACCTCGCGGGCGACGGGTCGCTGGCCGCCGAGTTCGTCGAGGCGCCCGTCCCGCGCCGCCTCGCGAAGCTGCGCGGCGACCTGGAGGACCTGCTGGCCGACGCGCGGCACGACGCCGTCGCGGACCACTGGCTCCAGGTCACGCTGACCGACGAGCAGCGGCCGTCCGGCGCGATGGAGCGGCTGCGCCGCCGGTTCCCGCACACGCTCGTCCTCGGGTACGAGCCGCGCGGCGGCGGCGCACCCGTCCGCGCCTACGCCGAGCGGCCCGCCGAGCGCAGCGAACTCGACCTGGCCGCCGACTTCGTCGCGGAGGTCACCGGCGCGCCCGCCGCCGAGCGGGAGCGCGAACTGCTGGACGCGGCGTTCCGCGCCGTCCGGGGCGAGGAGGCCCGCGCATGAGGCTGCACCGGCTGCGCATCACCGCGTTCGGCCCGTTCCCCCGCACCGAGGACATCGACTTCGACGCCCTGTCGGACGCGGGGCTGTTCCTGATCCGGGGCCGCACGGGCGCGGGCAAGACGAGCGTCCTGGACGCGGTGTGCTTCGCGCTGTACGGGCAGGTCCCCGGCGTCCGCAACGCGGTGAAGGGCTTCCGCAGCGACCACGCCGAACCCGGTCTGGCCCCGGCGGTGATGCTGGAGACGACGATCCGGGGGCGGCGGCTGCGCGTCACCCGCTCGCCCGCCTGGGACCGTCCCAAACTGCGCGGAACGGGCACGACGACCGAGAAGGCCAAGACGCTCCTGGAGGAGTTCGAGGACGGCGCCTGGACGGGCCTGTCCACCCGCAACGACGAGGCGGGCGAGGTCGTCCAGCGGCTGCTCGGCATGAACGCCGCCCAGTTCTGCCAGGTCGCGCTGCTGCCGCAGGGCGAGTTCGCCGGGTTCCTGCGGTCGGGCGCGGAAGAGCGCCGCAAGGTGCTGGAGAAGCTGTTCGCCGCCGAGGCGTTCGCCAAGGCCGAGAAGTGGCTGGCCGACCACCGCGCCGCCGCGTTCCGCGCGGTCGAGGACCGCGCGGCGGACGTCCGGTCCGTCGCGGACCGCATCGCGGAGGCCGCCGGGACCGCGTCGCCGCTGGACGCGCGGGGCCGGGTGCCCGCGCCGCGCCCCGCCGACGCCGAACCCGTCCTGGACCTGGCCGTCCTGCCCGGCTGGGCGGCGGGCCTGGCCGCCGACCTGGCCGCCGCCCGGGACGCGGCGCGCGCCGCCGCCGCCGGCGCGGACGCCGTGTTCGAGGCGGCCCGCGCCGACCTCGACGCCGCCCGCGCGCTCGCGGAGAAGCAGGCCCGGCGCGCCGCCGCGCTCGCCCGCCGCGCCGAGCTGGAGACGCACGCGCAGTACCGGTCCGACCTCGGCGCGCGGTTGGACGCGGCCGAGCGCGCGGGCCGCGTCCTGCCGCACGTCCGGAACGAGGAGGAGCGGCGGCACCGCGCGACGCAGGCCGAGCGCCGCGCCGACGAGACCGCCGCCCGCGTCGCCGCGCTGCTGCCGCCGGGCGCGTCCGACGACGTCCTGGGCAAGGCCGAGGACACGCGGCGCGACGAGATCGCGGTCCTGGAGGGCCGCCGCGCCGACGCCGTCCGCCTCCGCGAGATCGCCGCCGAGCGCGAGCGCATCGCCCGCGAGATCACCGACCTGACGGCCGCGATGGAACGCGCCGACGCCGCGCTCGCCGGGCTGCCCGACCGCATCGACGCCCGCCGCGCCGCGCTGGTCGCCGCGAAGGAGGCCGCCGCCGCGCTGCCCGGCGTCCGCGCGGCCGTCCAGGACGCCGCCCGCCGCCGCGACGCCGCCCGCGAGCGCGACCGCGTCGCGGCACGCCTCGCCGCCGCCCGCGAAACACACCGCGACGCCGTGGAGAACGCGCAGCGCGCCAAGGACCACGAGCTGGCGCTGCGGCAGGCCCGCCTCGACGGCATGGCCGCCGTGCTGGCCGCCGAACTGGCGGCGGGCGAGCCGTGCGCGGTGTGCGGCGCGACCGAGCACCCCGCGCCCGCCGTCCCGACCGCCGACCTGCCCGACGCGGCGGCCGTCCAGGACGCGCAGGCCGCCGCCGACCGCGCGAACGCCGCCCGCGAGGGGGCCGCCGCGCGGGTGGAGGGGCTCGCCGCCGAGCACGCCGCGCTGACCGACCGGGCCGGGGACGCGCCCGCCGCCGACCTCGACGCCGCCCTCGACGCGGCGCGGCGCGAGCTGGCCGACGCCGAGCGGCGCGCCGAGCACGCCGCGCTGGAATCGGCGCTCGCCGCCGACGAGGACGCGCTCGCCCGCGCCCACGAGGCTCGCGCCGACCACGACCGCAAACTGTCCGAGCGCCGCGCCCGCGCCGACGACCGCGCCGCCGAGCACGCCCGCCTGCGCGCCGACCTGGAACTGGCGCGCGGCGACGACCCGTCCCTGGACGCCCGCGCCGACCGGCTCCGCCGCGAGGCCGACGCGCTGCGCGCCGCCGCCGACGCCGCCCGCGACCGCGCCGTCGCCCGCGACGAGCTGGCCGCCGCCCGCGCCGCCCTGCGCACCGCGCTCGCGGACGAGGGGTTCCGCACCCCCGACGACGTCCGCGCCGCCGCCCTCGACGACGAGACGGCGGGCAACCTGCGCGACCGGCAGCGCCGCTTCGACGCCGAGGCCGCCGTCGTCGCCCGCGACCTGGCCGACCCCGCGCTGCGCGCCGCCGCCGACGCCCCCGCGCCCGACCTCGCCGCGCTGGAGACCGCGTTCGCCGTCGCGGACGCCGTCCGCACCGCCGCCGCGTCCGCCGCCGACCGCGCCGCGCACCGCTGCGAACGCATCGACACCCGCCGCGCCGAACTCGCCGCCGCGATCGGCGCGTGGCGGCCCGCCGCCGCCGAGCACGCCGTCGCCGCGCGCCTCGCGGGCCTCGCCTCCGGCAAGGACGCCGCGAACCGCTGGAGCATGTCGCTGTCGGCGTACGTCCTGGCCGCGCGGCTCCGGCAGGTCGTCGCCGCCGCCAACGAACGCCTCGGCCGCATGTCGTCGGGCCGGTACGTGCTGGACCACACCGTCGAGAAGGCGGCGGGCGACCGCAGCAAGAGCGGCGGCGGCCTCGGCCTGCGCGTCCTGGACGCGTGGACCGGGCGGCACCGCGACCCGGCGACGCTGTCGGGCGGCGAGTCGTTCATCACCTCCCTCGCCCTCGCGCTCGGCCTCGCGGACGTCGTCACCGCCGAGGCGGGCGGCACCGAGATCAACACGCTGTTCGTGGACGAGGGCTTCGGCACGCTGGACGAGGACACCCTGGACGAGGTCATGGACGTCCTGGACGGCCTGCGCGACGGCGGCCGGGCGGTCGGCGTCGTCAGCCACGTCGTGGAACTGCGCGACCGCGTCCCCGCCCAACTGCACGTCCGCAAGGAGCGCGCGGGCTCCACCACCGCCGTCCACGCCTGACCCCGCGCCGTCCCCGCAGGGCCGCCGCGCCTACGGTGGATCTTGTGGAACAGCTCGGCCTGGTGTTCATCGTCCTGTTCGCGGCGGTCCTCGCGGAGCCGCTGAGCCGCCGCATCGGCCTGTCGTCGGCCGTGCTGATGACGGTGTTCGGCTGCGTGCTCGCGGTGATCCCGGCCGTCCCGAACATCCAGATCGAGCCCCGGCTGATCCTGCCGCTCGTCCTGCCGCCGCTGCTGTACGCGGCGGCGCGCCGCACGTCGTTCCGGCAGTTCGTGGAGGACTGGGCGGCGATCACCGCGCGGGCCGTCGCGCTGGTGCTGGTGACGACGGCGGCGGTCGCGGCCGCGTTCCACGCCCTGCACCCGGCCGTGCCGGTCGCGGCGGCCGTCGCGCTCGGCGCGCTGGTCGCGCCGCCCGACCCGGTCGCGGCGACGGCGCTGGCGTCCAAGCTCGGCCTGCCGCGCCGCCTGGTGTCGGTGCTGGAGGGCGAGGGGCTGTTCAACGACGTCACGGCGATCGTCGTCTACACGGTCGCCGTCGAGGCCGTCGTGACCGGGCACTTCTCGGCGTGGCACGCGGTGGGCGCGTTCCTGCTGTCGGCGGTCATCGCGGTCGCGGTCGGGTCGGTGCTCGGGTGGGCGGCGGGCCGCATCATGGACTTCCTGGACGAGGCGGTGTGGAAGGTCGCGCTGAGCCTGCTCGTCCCGTTCGCCGCGTACGGGTTCGCGGAGGCGTTCGAGGCGTCCGGCGTCCTCGCCGTCCTGGTGTGCGCGCTGTACCTCACCGAGCAGGCCACCGCCGTGGACGACAGCTCGTACCGGCTCGTCGGGGACTCGTTCTGGGAGGTCATCGAACTGCTCGTCAGCGGGTTCGCGTTCGGCCTCATCGGACTGGAGCTGGCGACGGTGCTCGCGACCACCGGGACGTCGTGGCGCGGCATGGTCGGCAGCGCGGCGGCGGTCGTGGCCGTGGTCGTGCTGCTGCGGCTCCTGTGGCTGCTGGTGACGTACTGGGCGTTCCGCGGCCGCCACCGGGACCACGTCCTGGACGAGCCGTACACCTGGAAGGAGACCATCGTCACCTGGTGGGCCGGGATGCGCGGCGTCGCGTCCGTCGCGCTCGCGCTGGCGATCCCGCTCACCACCGAGCAAGGCGCGCCGTTCCCCTACCGCGCCGAGATCATGGTGACGGCGTTCGGCGTCGTTCTGTTCACGCTGCTCGTCCAGGGACCGACGCTCCCGCTCGTCGTCAGGTGGACGGGCGTCACCGCCGACACCGCCCTCGAACGCCGCATGGAGCGCGAGCTGTGGGGCCGCGTCCTGCGCGCGGAACTGCGGCGGCTCAAGGAGATCGCCGCCGAGCGCGGCGACATCCCCGACGAGACGTACGAGCGCATGCGCGACGCGTTCGTCCAACGCCTCGCCCAGGCCGACCCCGAGGCCGCGGGCGACGAGGAGGCCACCGCCAGGGCCCGCCTCGGCCGCCGCCGCGTGAAGGAGATGCGCGCCATCCAGCAGGAGGTCCTGTCCGCGGGCCGCCGCGAGGCCCTCTCCGCCCGCCGCGAACCCGGCATGCCGCCCGACCTGGTCGACCGCGTGATGCGACGCCTGGACCTCCGCTCCGAACGGCCCTGACATCGCGTTTTGGCCACGGGCGGCGGGGGAGGGGCGGGGCTCCGTGACCACGGTGAAAGGGAGGGGCGACCCGATGTCCCACGTCGAGCACAAGATCCGCGGCAAGCACCCCTACCAGCAGGAGGTGACCTCGCCCGACGAGCACGAGGAGCGCGAGGGCCGCAGCCTCATCACGACCGACCACGGCGTGATCCGGCAGTGGGCCGAGGAGCGCGGCGCGCGTCCGGCGACCGTCCCCGGCAGCGAGTACGACGGGCGGCCCGGCCGCCTCCTGCTGAACTTCCCCGGCTACAGCGGCGAGAACCTGGAGGAGATCTCCTGGGACGACTGGTTCGAGACGTTCGAGGAGCGCAAGCTGAACTTCCTCTACCAGGAGCACAAGAAGGACGGCACCCCGAGCAACTTCTTCCGCCTGGAGAACCCCAACACGGATTAGCTCACTCCAGCTCGCCCAGCGCCCGGACTCCGCCGGCCACCACCGGGGGGACCGGGCGCCGCCGCGCGAGGGCGGCGGGCAGCCGCCGCAGCAGACCCGCGAACGCGCCGCGCGCCGCCGGGTTGCGCACGGACCGCGCGGCGAGCGCCAGCGTCCCCGCCAGCGCCCGCCCGCGCGGGAGCCGCATCCACGCGACGAGCAGGTCGTTGCGCCGGTGCAGCGCCCACCGCTCGGGCGGCGCCTCGCGCTCGGCGGCGGGCGCGTGCCGGGCGACGACCTGTTCCGCGTACGCCAGGCCCCAGCCGCGCGCCGCGAGGTCGAGCGCGAGCAGGCTCTCCTCGCCGCCGAAGAACAGCAGGTCGTCGAAGCCGCCCGCCGCGAGGAACGCGTCCCGCCGGACGATCGCCGCGCACGCGGGGAACCCCAGCACCGACGGGCCGGGCAGGTCCGGGGCGCGCCCGAGCCGGGCCGCGCCCATCTTGCGGGACACCAGGTCGGTCTCGGCGTCGTCCGCCGGGCCGAGCCGGACGCGGCCGACGAGCACGGCGAGCCGCGGGTGCTCGTCGAACAGCCGCGCGGCCGTCCCGAGCGCGTCCGGCTCCCACCAGGAGTCGTCGTCGCTGAACGCGACATAGGGCGTCTCGGCCAGCCGGACGCCCGTGTTGCGCGCGCAAGCCCCCCGGTTCCCCCCGAGTTCCACCAGCCTGACCTGCGGGAACCGGGCGCGGACCGCCTCCGGCCCGCCGTCGCGCGACCCGTTGTCCACGACGATCACCGGCGGCCCGCCGGGCAGCGCGGTGAGCCGCGCCAGCGTCCGGAGCAGCGTCGCGCGCCGGTCCCGGGTGGCGATCACGATCGTCGTCGCGGCGGCCGTCAACTCGTTCACCTCCGAGCGGGGAGGCTCCGCCTACCCGGCGCGTCCGGCGCGGAAACGGTCACCGCGCGGCGAGCCGGTACGGATACGTGCAGACGATGACGTCCTCTTCCGCCCGCAGCAGCGTCGCGAGCACGAACGGCCGGGGGTCCTGGAGGAACCGGTACCGCCACCGACGCGGTTCCACCTCCGGGATGAGCACCGTGACCCGCTGCCGCGCCCGTTCCGTCCGCACGAACTCCACGATCGGGTGGATCAGCGCGTGCTCGGGACTGCACAGCGTCTCCAGCCGCACGCCCGGCCCCCACCGGTCCCACCGCGCCCGGAACTCCGCGCACGCCGCCGCGTCCGCGTGGACGGACACCGCGACGACCTCCGGCCCCAGCGTCAGCGCCGCCTCCAGCGCCTGCTCGGTGAGCCGGTCGACGTCCCCGACCGGAACGACCATGATCCCCGCGGCGATCCGCGCCGGGGGCCGCACCTCGCCCTCCTCCAGCTCCCGGTGGATCGCCCGGTAGTACGCCTGAATCCGCGCGAACAGCAGCATCAGCAGCGGGATGATCAGCACGACGACCCACGCGCCCTCGGTGAACTTGCTCGCGAGGAACACCACCGTCGCCGTCGCCGTCATCACCGCGCCGAGCCCGTTCAGCGCCGCCCGCGCCGCCCAGCGCGGCGGCCGCGCCGACCGCCAGTGCCGGACGAGCCCCGTCTGGCTGATCGTGAACCCGATGAACACCCCGATCGCGTACAGCGGGATCAGCCGGGACGTCGTCGCGTCCACCGCGACGAGCAGCACCGCCGCGAACACCGCCAGCACGACGATCCCGAACCGGTACACCGGGCGCCGCGACCGCAGCGCGAACAGGTGCGGCAGCTTGTGGTCGCGGGCGAGCAGGTTGAGCAGCACCGGCAGCCCGCCGAAGCTGGTGTTCGCGGCGAGCCCGAGGACGAGCGTCGTCACCAGGTTCGTCGCCGAGAACAGCCACCCCGACCCGTACGCCCCCGCGCTGAGCTGCGCCAGCACGGTCACGCCCGAGCGCGGCGCGACGTGGTCGCGCGTGATCAGCCACGACAGCCCGAGCAGCATCGCGCCGAGCAGGATTCCCAGCATGAGTTCGGTGTGCTGCGCGCGCCGGACGCGCGGGTCCTGGAACGCCGGGGTGCCGTTGGCGATGGCCTCCACGCCCGTCAGCGCCGAGCATCCCGCCGAGAACGCCTTGAGGATCAGCACGATCCCCACGGCCTCCGTCGCGTGCGTCGCCAGCGGCCCGCCGACGTGCGCCGCCGGATGCCCGCGCAGCAGCCCGACCACCACCACGCCGAGGATCAGCACTACGAACGCCGCCATCGGCAGCATCAGCACCCGCGCGCTCTCCGCGATGCCCCACAGGTTCACCGCCGTGATCACCGCGAGCCCGATCAGCGCCATCGGCAGCATGTGCCGGCCGAGCGCCGGGAACGCCGACGCGATGCTCGCCGCGCCCGCCGACAGGCTCACCGCCACCGTCAGGACGTAGTCCACGACCAGGCTCGCCGCCGCGAGCATGCTCACGGTCCGCCCGAGGTCCTTCCTGGCCACCGCGTACGAGCCGCCGCCGTCCGGGTGGACCGCGATGACCTGCCGGTACGACACCACCAGCACGATCAGCAGCACCGCGATGGCCGCCGCCACCGGCAGCGTGAACCGCACCGCGACCGCCCCGG
This sequence comes from Actinomadura atramentaria DSM 43919, assembly GCF_000381885.1. Lineage (GTDB taxonomy): Bacteria > Actinomycetota > Actinomycetes > Streptosporangiales > Streptosporangiaceae > Spirillospora > Spirillospora atramentaria. The sequence continues at coordinate 598,413 of NZ_KB907211.1, forward strand.
CGCCCACGAGCACGAGGACGATCGCCTCCGGCCCGTACGCCACCGAGCTGAGCGCGTCCAGCGACAGCGCCGCCAGCCCGCCGAACGCGGTCAGCCGCTCCCGGTCGCCCTCGCCGTGGCGCGGTGGGACGCGCGGCGCGAGCCGGCCCGGCGTCTCCTCCGGCATCGGTCCCCCCGTGTCCGTCCGCCGCGGTGATCATCTACCCGGCGGGCGGCCCGCGCATGCCCGGCCGCGTCCGGGGAAGGAGAGTCGCCTCCCGCACGGACTCCAGCACGGAAGGACGTCCCATGACGCTGGGCGAGGACGAGCTGCGCGCGATCGACGCCTACTGGCGCGCGGCGAACTACCTCTCGGTCGGCCAGATCTACCTGGCCGCCAACCCCCTGCTCACCGAGCCGCTGCGCCCCGAGCACGTCAAACCGCGGCTGCTCGGCCACTGGGGCACCTCGCCCGGCCTGAACCTGTGCCTGGCCCACCTGGACCGGGTCATCGCGAACCGCGACGCGGACGTCCTGGCGATCCTCGGCCCCGGCCACGGCGGCCCGGCCGCCGTGGCGAACGCCTGGCTGGAGGGCACCTACAGCGAGGTCTACCCGCACGTCCCGCAGGACGAGCGGGGCATGGCGCGGCTGTTCCGCCAGTTCTCGTTCCCCGGCGGCGTCCCCAGCCACGTCGCGCCCGAGACGCCCGGCTCGATCCACGAGGGCGGCGAACTCGGCTACTCCCTCGCGCACGCCTACGGCGCGGCGTTCGACGACCCCGACCTGGTCGTCGCGTGCGTCGTCGGGGACGGCGAGTCCGAGACCGGCCCGCTCGCCGGGAGCTGGCACTCCAACAAGTTCCTCGACCCGGTGCGCGACGGGGCCGTCCTGCCGATCCTGCACCTCAACGGCTACAAGATCGCCGGACCGACCGTCCCCGCCCGGATCGACGAGGACGAGCTGATCCGCCTCATGGAGGGCTACGGCCACCGCCCCATCGTCGTCTCCGGCGACGACCCCGACACCGTCCACCGCGCCCTCGCCGCCGCGCTGGACGAGGCGTTCGACGAGATCGACGCCATCCGGCGCCGCGCCCGCCGGGACGGCGACGACTCGCGCCCCCGCTGGCCCATGATCATCCTGCGTACCCCGAAGGGCTGGACCGGCCCCAAGGAGGTCGACGGCCACCCCGTCGAAGGCACCTGGCGCGCCCACCAGGTCCCCCTCGGCAACGTCCGCACCGACCCCGCCCACCTGGCGATGCTCGAAGAATGGCTGTGCTCCTACCGGCCCGAGGAACTGTTCGACGCCGACGGCCGCCCCGTCGCGGCCCTCCGCGCGTTCCCGCCCGCGGGGGAGCGGCGCATGAGCGCCAACCCGCGCGCCAACGGCGGCGTGCTGCTCCGCGACCTCGAACTCCCCGACTTCCGCGACTACGCCGTCACCGTGGACGCGCCCGGCGCGGCGTCCGGCGAGGCCACCCGCGTCCTCGGCGACTTCCTGCGCGACACCATCACCGCCAACCCCACCGACTTCCGCCTCGTCGGGCCCGACGAGACCGCGTCCAACCGGCTCCAGGCCGTCTTCGAGACCACCGACCGCGCCTGGAACGCCCGCGTCCTGCCGACCGACGAGAACCTGGCCCCGTCCGGCCGCGTCATGGAGGTCCTGAGCGAGCACCTGTGCCAGGGCTGGCTGGAGGGCTACCTGCTCACCGGACGCCACGGCCTGTTCTCCTGCTACGAGGCGTTCATCCACATCGTGGACGCGATGTTCAACCAGCACGCCAAGTGGCTGGAGTCCAGCCGCCGCATCCCGTGGCGGCGGCCCGTCGCGTCGCTGAACTACCTGCTCACCTCGCACGTCTGGCGGCAGGACCACAACGGGTTCTCCCACCAGGACCCCGGGTTCCTCGACGTCGTCCTCAACAAGAGCCCCGAGGTCGTCCGCGTCTACCTCCCGCCGGACGCCAACACGCTGCTGTCGGTGGCCGACCACTGCCTCCGCTCGCGCGACTACGTCAACGTCGTCGTCGCGGGCAAGCAGCCCGCGCTGAACTACCTCACGATGGACGAGGCGATCCCGCACTGCACGCGCGGCATCGGCGTCTGGGAGTGGGCGTCCAACGACGAGGGCGGCGAACCCGATGTGGTGATGGCGTGCGCGGGCGACGTCCCCACGCTCGAAACGCTCGCCGCCGTCGCGCTGCTGCGCGAGCACCTGCCCCGGCTGCGCGTCCGCGTCGTCAACGTCGTGGACCTCATGCGGCTCCTGCCCGACACCGAGCACCCGCACGGCCTGCCCGACCGCGAGTTCGACGCGCTGTTCACCGCCGACCGGCCCATCGTGTTCGCGTTCCACGGCTACCCGTGGCTCGTCCACCGCCTCGCCTACCGCCGCCACGGCCACGCCAACCTGCACGTGCGCGGCTACAAGGAGCGCGGCACGACCACCACGCCGTTCGACATGGTGATGCTCAACGACCTCGACCGGTTCCACCTCGTCATCGACGTCGTGGACCGCGTCCCCGGCCTCGCCGCGCAGGCCGCCCACCTGCGGCAGCGCATGGTGGACGAGCGGCTGCGCGCCCGCGCGTACACCCGCGAGCACGGCGAGGACCCGCCGGAGATCCGCGACTGGACCTGGGAGGTGGCGCGATGACCCGCGTCCTCGTCGTCAACGCCGGATCGAGCAGCATCAAGACGACGCTGCTCGACCACGACGACACGGTCCTCGCGCACGACTCGCTGCCCGTCGAGCACGGCGGCTTCGACGCGGACGCGCTCGCCGCCGCGCTGGACCGCGCGCCCGCGCCCGACGCGGTCGGGCACCGCGTCGTCCACGGCGGGAGCGAGTTCACCGAGCCGGTGCGGCTGGACGACCGCGTCCGCGACCGGCTGCGCGACCTCGCGGACCTCGCGCCGCTCCACCAGGCCAAGTCGCTCGCGGGCATCGACGCGGTCGGCCGCGCGCTGCCGGACGTCCCCGCCGTCGCCTGCTTCGACACCGCGTTCCACGCGACGCTGCCGCCCGCCGCCGCGACGTACGCGCTGCCCGCCGCGTGGCGCGACCGGTACGCGCTGCGCCGCTACGGGTTCCACGGCCTGTCGCACGCGTACGCGTCCCGGACCGCCGCCGAGCTCACCGGACGGTCCCGGACGGTCGTCGCGCACCTCGGCGCGGGCGCGTCCCTGTGCGCCGTGCGCGACGGCCGCAGCGTGGACACCACGATGGGCTTCACGCCGCTCGAAGGGCTCGTCATGGCGACGCGGTCCGGCAGCGTCGACCCCGGCCTGCTGCTGTGGCTCATCGAGCACGAGGGGCTCGCCCCCGCCGACGTCGCGGACGCCCTGGAGCACGACTCCGGCCTCACCGGCCTCGCGGGCACCGGCGACCTGCGCGACCTGCTCGCCCGCGACGACGACGCGTCCCGCCTCGCCGTGGACGTCTACCTGCACCGGCTCCGCGCCGGGATCGCCGCGATGGCCGCGTCCCTCGACGGCCTCGACGTGCTGGTCTTCACCGGCGGCGTGGGGGAGCACTCGCCGCAGATCCGGTCGCGCGCCACGGACGGGCTGGAGTTCCTGGGCGTCGCCCTCGACCTCGACCGCAACGCCGTCGAGACGGTGACGGGCGCCGTGGACGTCGGCACGAGCGGCGCGCCCGTCCGCACGATCGTCGTCGAATCCCGCGAGGACCTGGAGGTCGCCGCCGGAGTGCGCGCCGTCCTCACCGGGTGACCGACCCCGCCCCACCCGCGCACGCCCGCATTCCGCCCGCGCCCACCCGCGTTCCGCCCGCGCACGCCCGTGCTCCGCGCGCGCTCACCCCGCGCTCACCCCGCTCTCTGTTCGGTCTCCGCCCGTGCTCACTCGCGCACGCCCGCGTTCCGCCCGCGCTCACCCCGCGCTCCGTTCGCTCTCCGCCCGCGCTCACCCGCGCACGCTCGCGCTCACCCGCGTTCCGCCCGCGCACGCTCGCGCTCACCCGCGTTCCGCCCGCGCACGGCCGCGTTCCGCCCGCGCTCCGCTCGCGCGCACGGCCGCGTTCCGCCCGCGCTCCGCTCGCGCGCACGGCCGCGCCGCGTACGTCGCGCGGCGCGTGAAGGCCGAGCAGGCGCTCCGCCCGCGCGCTTGGCCGAGCCTCACCCGCGCACGGCCGCGAGCCGCCAGGCGAGCGGCCGGGCGCTCAAAAAAGGGGGGCTGCACCCGCAGCCTCGCGTTCTGCGTCCTACCGGTATGTAAGGACGCTCACCGATCCCCGCGCTCTCCAAGCCCTGGGAGTGCGGGGATCTGCTGTTGTCCGGCGTTGATTAACCGGCCTTCATCCCTTGTGGGATAAGGGTTTTCTGCTAATGACTGTGCCGGGCTCTGGTTCTTTACCTTGTGCGGGGCATGTTCGGGGTGGTTGGTGGGTTGTAACCGTCAGACCGCGACGGACCCGTGAGGGCGGCCCATACCGGGTTTTACCTTTCGGGGGAATCTTCGCCGCTGGTCAGGGGTTGTATTGACCCGAACCTGACCTACAGGGCCGCCGCCTTCTGAGCGCGGCATCACCCTCCAGGTTCCTCTCTTCTTCTCTTTCTCTCTCCGGGACCGCGCGTGTTCGCGTGTTGGTTTCGGTGGCCGTTTCCCGCATGCACGACCACATACCCCCACCCGTATCTGCATGGGTGGGTGTGTGTCCCGGGGCGGCTGGCCCGCTGATCCACGAAAGGGGTCTTTCATGAAGACGCGAGCGATGAACGCCGTCCTGGCCACCGTGACCGGTTCCGCGATGGCGGGCATGATGGTCGCCGGCGTCGCCCTCTCGGGCAACGACCACGACGACACCACCACCAAGACCACCACCGCCGCCGCAGACCTGGCTCCGGCCAAGAAGACCGACGAGGGCAAGGACTCCAAGGCGCTGCTCACCGGCAAGACCACCGCGTCCTACTTCTGGGACGACGGATCGGGCGTCAACGGCGAC
>NZ_KB907212.1 GCF_000381885.1 Actinomadura atramentaria DSM 43919
AGCGGGCAGCGGGCAGCGGGCAGCGGGCAGCGGGCAGCGGGCAGCGGGCAGCGGGCAGCGGGCAGCGGGCAGCGGGCAGCGGGCAGCGGGCAGCGCGTGGGGTCGGCGGATGGAGATCGGCGTGCGGAGGCCAGCGCGCGGCTCGGCGGCGCAGCTCAGCGAGTGGGGAATGGCGGTGTGGAAGGCGCAAGGCGCGAACCCAAAGGCGCGAACCAGAAGCTAGAAGGCGTGGGCGCGGGAGTTGGGGAGTTGGCGGACGCGATGTGCAATGCGTGGCAGACGTAGCTCGGGACGACGAGCGGAAGCAACGCACGGAGTCCGGCAGCGCAGGCCAGCAAGCGGAAGTCGAGAGCCCGAGGGTCGGGGACGTGCGCGCGAGGACCTGCACGTTCACGTGCGGGTGCGGTCGATCACCGCACGCGGGCCCGGCGGGTGTCTGTCTGCGGGACGCTCGGCTTGCTGCGCTTGGTGAACGCGCTGCCGATCGTGCAGACGTCTTCGCTTCGGGCGGTGCGTCGCGAGCAAGGGACGTGTGCGGTCGGTGTCGCAGTCCGTCCTCGGCTCCGGCGGGCGCGTCGCGAAGGCTCATCAGATGTTCGGGCTCCGCTCGGCGTTGCCGCCGGATCATGCGCTCGGCACACGTACAGGCCCGGCGCCCGCCAGGCCGTCGAGCGTGAGGTGTCCGTCGCCGGCTGCAAGCACGTCGGGAGTTGGTGGTGTCTCGCTTCGGCGTCGCGTTCGCGGAACTCGAGGTCGTCGTCGGCCGGTCAGCGTGGATCGACAGGGCCTGGTGGGCTGCATGGATCGGCAGGTCTTCGCCGGTGGGCGTTAGATCCGGATTGTGGTGTGGCGGTGGATGGTGGCGTCCGGCGGCGTGGCGCGTGGTCGGGAGAGGGCGCGTCCGTGATCGTGATGGGGACGATTTTCTGGGGACAGCTCTGGGGACGAGCGGTGGACAGCCGTTGTCCACTGTTTGTCGATGCTGTGGACGTTCCTTGTCCACACCCTGTGGGCTACGCACGGTGACTGATCGTCACGGCTCATGTCGTTGCTGGTCAGATGGTTATCCACCGGGTTTCCCCACTGGTCGATGTCTTGGGATGAACCTGGGGACGAGCAGTGGACAGCGGTTCGGAGGGCGATGCACAGTCCTGTGCATCGAGTTATCCACAGGGTGTGGATGGCGTGGGTGGTGCCGGGACTGCTCCACAGGCTGGTGTCGGGCAGCGCCCAGATCGGTGTCTCGGCTGCGGAAAGCCCGTCCAACTGGGGATATCGCTGTGGAACGGCACGCCGTAACCGGCCGCTCAGCAGCACCGATGGATGTGGGCGAAGAAACACACAGCCTGTGGATAAAGTCGTCCACCGTCGCGGATGTGTCCCCGCTCTGGTGACGCCGCGAGCAGGCCGCCCGCTGGTCGAGTTGTCCCGGAGAGTCGATCATGCCGGAAAGGGGGAATCCTTCGGTGTGCCGTCCCCGACTCCCGCGCGGTCGGCCGTCCACCGAATCGGCCATCCACCGAACTTGGGAACAGAGGCTCGGCGGTGCATTGATCAGGACGCGGACGATCGGCTCACCCGTTGCCTCGGGCAGATGAGCCGCGCGCCGGTTTCCGGGGTCCGCGCGGTTTCACTGCGCGGAGTGGGCGCTTGCGTGCGTCGGGCTGTGCTGGACAGCGTCGACGTTCGTGTGCGCAGGGCCCTTGCCGGGCGAGGTCGGCGTTCGCGTGCGCGATGCTGTGCCGCACGGGGCGGATGTTCGCGTGCAAGGCTGCGGGCGGGCGGGGGGCTGGCGTTTGCGGTCGCGGGGCCGTACCGGACGGCGGCTGGGTAGTGGTCGACTCGAACGACTGACGCCAGCGCGCGAGTTTGCGCGGCTCGCCGAGAACGCGCAGTCCTCGTGCTTGTCCCGACGCGCGTGCGCAAGGTCGTGCAGGTCCGGGGACGGGTGCGGGTCGGAGGCGGAACGCGCCGCTGGTCCTGGCCCGACGCTCGCGCGTGCGCCGGGGAAGTAATGGCCAAAGGCCGGAAGTAATGGCCAAGGCCGAGCACCCCGTCCGGCATCTGTGGTTACGCGCGCGCTGCGGGCCGAGGGTGGGGACAGCGCCGGGGCGCGGGGGAATGGTGCGCGGGCAGGGCCGGGGCCGGGCCGGAACGGTGCGCGGGTGGGGGCGGGGAAGCTGTTCTCGGCGTGGTGCTGCTTCAGTCGGGCGGTGTGCGGGCGGGGGCAAGGCGGCGGTCCTGGCCGGGTTCATGACCCACATGCGCGTCGCGTCCACCGTCCAGGGCGCGTTCAACCGCGGGGCGGTTCGCTGCCTGTCACGGGTGTGGAGGTTGTTGGCTCTCCTGGGGAGAAGGTTGTCGGCGGTGGTGGGAGTCTTGGATGAGATTCGGTGGGTGGTGGGGTCGATGGCTCCTGGGGGTGTTGGTTTCCTTGGTCGGGTGAAGGGTGGAGCGGCGTCTTGCCGGTGGCGGCCCGAGGTGGTGACATGGCTCTGACCTCGTCAAATAGCGAACATATGTTCGAGTCGGTGGTAGGGTCACGGACTCATGGGGCAGCTTCTGAACGAGCCGGTCATCGCGGAGCACGACCCGGCCGGGCGGCTCACCGCGTATCGCTGGCGGGGCGCGCGGTACACGGTCGACGGCATCGTGAAGTCCTACGGGTCCGGTGTGTACCGGGTGCGGATCAGCGGGGCGAGCGGGCGCGCCATCGCGGAGCTCGGCCGTGACGCCGACCATTGGCGGCTCCGCCACGTCTTCCCCGCCTGACCGGGCGGTCTGGACGCGCGTCGCCGCGCTGCGCGGCGGTGCGCCCCTCGACCTGCTCGCGGCGCGCATCGGGCGGCGGCACTACGCGCCGCACGTTCATGACGAGTACGCGATCGGGGTGTGCGTCGAGGGCCGGGAGACGATGCGCTACCGGGGGGCGCGGATCTGCGCCGAGGCCGGATCGCTCGTCGTCGTTGAACCGGGCGAGACGCATACCGGTGGCCCGGCGGACGCGGCCGGGTTCGCCTACGTCGCGCTCTACCCGGACGCGGCGCTCCTGCGCGAGGCGCTGCCCGGACGGTATGCGCCGCATTTCCGTGACGGCGTGATCCGCGACCGCGGCCTCAGCGCCGCGCTGCGACGCGCGCACCTCGCCCTGCGGCGCGGCGACGATCCCCTTGAAGCGGAAGATCGTCTCCTCGCGATGCTCAACGCGCTCATAGGTCGGCACGCGGACGCCGGGACGGGGCCGACGACCTCGCCGGGACGGGCGCGCGCCGACACGATCGCGCGCGCCGTCGCCGAACGCCTCGCCGACGAGCCCGCGACGCCGCCGACGCTCCAGACGCTCGCGGCCGACCTCGGCCTGTCGCGCTACCAGGTGCTCCGGGCGTTCCGCGAAGCGCGGGGGATGCCGCCGTACGCGTGGCTCGCGCAGCACCGCGTCGCGCGCGCCCGCGCCCTGCTCGACGCGGGCCGCCGCCCCGCCGAGGCCGCCGCCGAGGCGGGCTTCGCCGACCAGGCGCACCTGACCCGCTGGTTCCGCCGCACCCTCGGCGTGACTCCTGGCGCCTACCGCGCCGCCGTCCTGAACCACGCCAGCCACTGACCCCACCGACGCCGCTCCGGGCGGGTCGGGCCGTCGGATGCTCGTGACGCCCGGTTGGGCGTCTGGGGTGCGCGGTCGCGTACTCGGGCCAGCGGTCGGCGGCCCCCTCGTGTCGGGTCAGCGACCCGCGAAAGCTGGTCCGGGTTCTCGCTCGCGTGACGCTTACGCCGACGCGTTGCACGACCGCGCCGGAACCGACCGGGTTCTCGCGGGCGCGTGTGACGTTTGCTCGGGTGCTCAGGCTGAGGGACCGCAGGCTCGGGTCAGCGGTGCGTGACGTCCCGGCCAGGTTTCTCCGGTCGGCGGCCCTTCGTGTGTCCGGGCCAGCGACCCGCGAGGGCCAGTCCGGGTTCTCGCGGGCGCGTGTGACGTTTGCTCGGGTGCTCAGGCCAAGGGGCCGCGGGTTCGGGCCAGCGTGTGTGACCGTCCCGGCTGGGTTCCTCCGGTCAGCGGGGCGGATCGGTGGTCCGGGACGACGGTCGCGGCGTTCGAGTGGATGACCCTCCAGGAGCCGCCCCCGTAGTTCGTCCGCGGGGGAAGTCGCGCGGTATCCGGTCCGCTGTGCTGACTGCTTCCGTTGGGGGATTTGGTGGGGAATGGGTGGTTGAGGGTTGCAATTGCGTTCAAGACTGGGTGGGCGTGGGGTGTGAGGGTTCGTCCTGGATGTGGAGGCTTGGTCTAGGAGGCGTGCGGTGAGTCGGCGCGGGTGGGTCCTGTTCTCGGTGATGTGCGTGCTGTGGGGGATTCCCTACCTGCTGATCAAGGTCGCGGTCGGTGAGGTCTCCGTGCCGATGGTCGTCTTCGCGCGCACGGCGATCGGCACGGTGCTGCTCCTGCCCGTCGCGCTCCGGGCCGGGGGCTTCCGGAAGGTGCGGGAGCACTGGCGGTTCGTGCTGCTGTTCGCGGTGCTGGAGATCCTCGGGCCGTGGGCGCTGCTGTCGGACGCCGAGCGGACGCTGTCGAGTTCGCTGACCGGGCTGCTGATCGCCGCGACACCGATCGTCGGCGTGCTGATCGGCCGCGCCACCGGCGACGCCGAGCGGCTGGGCCCCGTCCGGTGGGGCGGGCTGCTGCTGGGCCTGGCGGGCGTCGCGCTGCTGGCCGGCCCGCGGCTCGGCGGCGGGGACGTGCGGGCGCTCGGCGAGGTCCTGCTCGTCGTCATCGGCTACTCGACCGCGCCGATCGTCATGACGCGCCGCCTCGGCGACGTCCCGAGCCTGGCGATGACGACGTCGTGCCTGGGGACGGCCGCGCTCGTCTACGCGGCGCCCGCCGCGCTGACGCTGCCGGACGCGCTGCCGGACGGGCACGTCCTGGCCGCGCTCGGCGCCCTCGGCGCGGTCTGCACGGCGGTCGCGTTCGTCGTCTTCTTCGAGCTGATCCGCGAGGTGGGGCCGTCCCGCGCGCTGGTGTTCACCTACGTCAATCCGGCCGTGGCGGTCGTCGCGGGGACGGTGTTCCTCAGCGAGACGCTGACGGTCGGCATGGGCGTCTCGTTCGCGCTGATCCTGTGCGGCTCGGTGTTCGCGACGGTGCGGTCGGCACCGCGTCAAGCCGCGGCGGCGGCTGTGGGCGAAGCGCCGATCGAGGCCGGCGGCTGAAAGGCGTGTCGCTGCCCGCTACAGCCCGCAGCGCCATAGGACGATGATCAACGTGGCGACGACCAGCCCCGCCACGCCCGCGACGGTGCCGCCGAGCGCGATGAGCACGGCGCAGCCGGCGGCCGTGAGCAGCGCGGCCGACAGCATCTCGCCGCCGCCGCGGTCGTGTTCGGGCCGGTCGGGCGCGGCGATTTCCCGCTCCCAGAGTCGGAAGTCCTCGTGCGTGCCCACCCGTGGATTATCCGTTGGACGCCGGGGTTCGCGGAGGTGTCCGCGGCGCTACAGCACTGTCCGGATTGGACGTTCGGTCCGATAGTGCCGAGCGGGTGCGGAGCCGCGCGCATCGGTTGCTAGGCTGCGGAGAACCTGGGGGCGAAACTCGCGAGTGATCTCATCGAGATCCTCAGGATGGACTTCATAGTCGAAGGTGAAGGGGTCCCAATCGTGAAGAAGCTGCTTGTTCTCGCTGTGGTCGCTCTCGGTGGGTTCGCCGTCTGGCGCCGGCTCCAGCAGGACCGCGCCGAGCTGGACCTGTGGACCGAGGCGACGTCCTCCGACAACTGATCACGGTTCCGCCGAGAACCGAGGTCGAGGAGAGCGGCCCCGGCGTGACCGGCGCAGCGCGCGCCTGCCCGATCCCGCCGGGTCCTCTGCTCCGGTCTCGCGCGCGTTCCGTCCGACCGAGCCGCGCCGCCGGGTCCGCATCGCCGGATCAAGCCGCGCGGCCGGTTTCCGGTGCCGTGAATCCGGTACGCTGTCCACGTTTTCCGGGGCCATAGCTCAGTTGGCAGAGCACTGGCTTTGCAAGCCAGGTGTCCGGGGTTCGAATCCCCGTGGCTCCACCGATCAGGGGACGAGCTGGAGCGCGCCGACGACGGAGCGGTCCTCGATCCGCCGATGCGCCTCGGCGGCCTCGTCCAGCGCGTACGTCGCGTCGACGCGGGCGGTCACCGTTCCGTCCGCCGCCGCGCGCAGCGCTTTTTCGGCGACGGCGTGCCGTTCGTCCGCCGGGCCGTAGACGATGTTCCAGATGGGGCCGCTGACGGTGAGGCCGCGCGCGAGCAGGTTCATCGTGTCGAGCGGCGTCCACTCCCCGGACGCGAACCCGTAGATGCCGACGCGGCCGCGGCCCGTCGCGGCGGCGGCCAGGGCCTGTTCGCCGATGGTCCCGCCCACGGCGTCCACGACGACGTCCGCGCCGCCGCCCGTCGCGTCCTGGACGCGCTCGACCCAGTCGGGCCGGGAGTAGTCGACGGTGACGTCCGCGCCCGCGTCCGCGGCGGCCGCGAGTTTCGCGGCGTTCGACGCGGCCCCGACGACCCGCGCGACGCCCGCCGCCTTCGCGAACTGGACGAGCAGCGAGCCGAGCCGCCCGCCCGCGGCCGTGACGAGCAGGGAGTCGTCGGGCCGCACCCGCATCGCGTCGAGGATGCCGAGGGCCAGCGCCCCGGCGGACAGCACCGCGACGGCCTGCTCGGCGCCGAGGCCGTCCGGGAGCGCGTGGAGGTCGGCGGCGTCGGCCAGCGCGCGCTCGGCGTACCCGCCCCGGTCGCCGTGGGCGGCGGTCGCGACGCGGCGGCCGAGCCACGACGGGTCCACGTCCGGCCCGACCGCCGTGACGCGCCCGCCGACCTCGAACCCGGCGACGTAGGGCAGCTCCACCGGGAAGCGCCCGGACCGGATGATGGTGTCCGCGTAGAGGACTCCCGCGCGCTCGACGTCCACGACGACCTGGCCGGACGACGGCTCGGGCTCGGGCGCGTCCGCGAGCCGCAGCACGTCCGGCGATCCGTATTCGGACACTCGCACGACCTTCATGGTGACTCCTTCGCTGGATGGGCGGGGAGCCAGGCTGGCCCGCGCCGGGAAGCTCCCACAAGCGGCAGAGTCGAGCATCTGTCTCCATCGAGACACATCGCCGAAAATGGCTCGGTTCCGGCGTCCGGTAACGTCCAGCACCATGACGGCCCGGCCGGACGGACTGCGCGCCCGCCGCACGCGGAAACTGCTGCGGGACGCGCTGATCGAGCTGATCGAGGAGCGCGGCTTCGACCGGATCACCGTCAACCGCCTCACCGAGCGCGCGATGGTGAGCCGCGCGGCGTTCTACCGCGCGTACCGCGACAAGTACCACCTGGTCGAGCAGGTGTTCGAGGAGGCGCTGGACGTCCTGGTCGCGGCCGTCGCCGAGGACGACTGCGTGGACACGCGCGTCGAGCGCTGGATCGGGTTCTTCGAGCACGTCGGGGAGTACCGGCGGCTGTACGGCGCGCTGCTCGGCGACCGGGGGAGCCCGTGGTTCGCGGCGAAGATGCGCGCGACGCTGGAGCGGACGGTCGCGGGGCACTTCCCGGACCCGGCCGCCGACACGCTGACCCCGGCGCTCGTCGCGGCGATGTTCGTGCAGGCCATCACGTGGTGGCTGGAGAACGACCGGCCCGTCTCCGAACGCGAGATCGCCCTGCGGACGATCCGCGTATCGGCGGCCCTCCTCGCCGACGCGGGAATCGGCCGCCCGATAAACGGCTGACCTCCCGATTCCGATGGTGCGGTCCGGACCGCCGAGAGACAGTCGGGTGTGGTCCTCAGCGCGGAGACGTGGCGGCGGCTCACCGCGGACGCGCCCGCGCGGCGCTTCGCGGCGAACGACGTCCTCATGGCCCAGGGCAGCGAACCGGGCTTCGTCCTGTTCCTGGAGGCGGGCCGGGTGAAGGTCGCGCAGCACTCGCCGGGCGGCGACGTCGTGGTGCTCGCCGTGCGCGGCCCGGGGGAGATCATCGGCGACCTGTCCGCGCTCGGCGGCGGCGCGCGCTCCGCGACCGTCACGGCCATCGACGCCTGCGCGACCCGCGCCCTCACCGCCGAGCGGTTCCGCGCCCGCGTCACCGCCCTCGGCCTGCACGGCGAGCTGCTGCGGGGCACCATCGAGCGGTTCCGCGAGGACGAGCGGTGGCGCGCCGAGGCGGCCGCGCTGCCCGCCCGGCCGAAGGTCGCGCGGGCGCTGCTGCGGCTCGCGCTGCCGAACCCGGACGGCGGACTCGACGTCGGCCTCGACCAAGCCGAGCTGGGCCGGACGGTCGGCCTGTCGCGCGGCGTCGTCGCGGCGCAGCTCCGCGCGCTGCGCGCGGCGGGCGTCGTCGCGACCGGGCACCGCCGGATCGTCGTCCACGACCTGGACCGGCTCCGGGCGCTGGCCGCATCGGGTCAGGGGGATGTCTGATTTCGGACAGTCCCCGATCCGGAACCTTTGCAGAGTGGGCGGGCGCGGTGTCCCGGCCGCGCGTCCCCTGGAGAGCCACCGGAGAGCCACGTGGAAACGTTTCGCGCCCTGCTCGCGGTCGACGCGCGCGAGTTCAGCCGCCACCGCGACGTCCAACTGCCCGAACTGAACACCGAGATCTGGAGGATCGTCGAGGACGCGTGCGAGCGCGGCGGGATCGGACCGGTGTTCGCCGCCGCGCCGTTCCGGCAGGACACCGGTGACGGGCTGCTCGCGATCCTGCCGCTGGAGGCGATGGCCGCGCTCGCGGACTCGTTCCCGCGGCACCTGCAGAACGTCCTGGACGAGTCGGCGCCGGACCTGCGGACGCGGGAGATGCGGCTCCGGCTGCGCGCGGCGCTGCACGTCGGGCTCGTGGACGACCGGCGCCCGCGCTCCCCCGGCGTCTCCACCGCCGTCGTGGACGTCTGCCGGCTCCTGGACGCGCGCCCGCTGCGGGACGCGCTGACGACCAGCGACCCCGACGTCACCTACACGGCGTTCCTGTACTCCGCCGAGGTGTTCGCGAACTACGTGCGGGGCGGCCGGACGGGCCTGCGCGAAAGCCAGTTCGCCGAGGTCGGGGCGAAGGTGAAGCAGTTCGACCGGCCCGCGTACCTGTACGTCCCGAAGCCGTCGCGGCGCCCGGACCCGGGGGACTCGCCGGGGGACGGCCCCGGCGAGCCCGCGCCGACCCGGCCCGGCGCGGGGCCGGTCGTGGAGAACGTGCGGAACAGGAGCAAGAACTCCCAGGTCTTCATGGGCAACATGACGGGCGGCAGCATCGAGATGAACGGGCGGTCCTGACGTGGACGGCCCGTGGGTCGGCGACGTCCGCGTGGAGGCGGAAGGCTCGCAGAGCGTCGTCGGCAACTTCATCGACAGCACGGTCGTCCAGAACCTCAAGCAGTACGTGTTGCGCAAACCGTCGATGGTTCTGTCGAACGAGGCGATCGAGGACGGCCTGGCGTCCTACGTGCCGACGGCGAACCACGACGTGATCGTCGCCGCGCTGGCGGACCGCCGCGCCGTGGCGCTGGCGGGGCCGGACGGCTCCGGCCGGACCCTGGCGGGCATCGCCGCGATGCGGCAGCTCGTCCCCGGCCTGCGCGTCCGCCGGTTCGAGACCGAGGGCGAGGACGTCGAGACGATCCCGGACGAGCCGTGGGGCTACCTGCTGCGCGCGGCCGACGAGGATCCCGGCCGGGTCGGGCGCTTCCTGGAGGTCATCGAGGAACGCAAGGGCTACCTCGTCCTCGTCGGCGGCGAGGACGAGCAGCGGCCGTTCGCCGACGTGCTCCCGCCGCTGGCGGTCGAGCCGCCGCCCGCGCTGGAGGTGTACCGGCGGCGGCTGCTCCGGCACGCGCTCGGCGGCACCGGCTGGCCGGAGTGGCCGGCGGCGGCGCGGCTGCTCGCCACCGCGCCGCCCGCCGAGGGGCGGCGGCTGGCGGACGTCGTCGAGGCCGTCCACCGGAGCGGCGGCGACGCCGGCGAGGTCGAACAGGCGTATTCGAGCTGGACCGACCGCTTGGACATGTGGTTCAGGGAGAACCCGGACCCGCAGGACCGGGCGCTGCTCATCGTCGCGGCGGCGCTCGCCCCGGCCGACGAGACCAGCGTCTACACGGCGGCGCGGTCGCTGGCCCGCCACCTGGACGTGCGGCCGCCCGGCGGCGGACTGGCGTGGCGGCCGGCGAAGGGGCTCGCCGCGCTGCTCGACATGGAGAAGCGCGACGGCGAGCTGGAGTTCACGCGGTACGGGTTCGCAGAGTCGGTGATCCCGCACGTCCTGGACGAGTATCCGCTGACGCACTCGGACCTGTTCTCCTGGCTGGCGGAACTGCCGACGATCGACGTGACGCTGCCGAAGCGGCTGCGGCAGCGGCTCGCCGGGGTCTTCGCGGACCTGGCCGCCGACCACGGGCACGTCGAGGCGGTCCTCGACGCGATGCCGCGCTGGGTCGGCGCGGGCGGTTCGGACCTGGCGTTCGTCGCGCTGTCGCGGATCTGCGTGCATCCGCGCGCCGGCGGCCGGGTGCGCGGCCGGATGTACGACTGGTCGCGGGACGAGCAGGCGTCGGACCAGTTCCGCGCCGTCCTCGCGGAGACCTGCGGGGTGCTCGGCGAGGCGCTGCCGACGGTGGCGCTGACCCGGTTGAAGCATCTGGCGGCGTTCGGCGGCGCGGAGGTCCGCCGCATCGTCGCGGGCGTCGCGCTCGGCATCGCGGAGAAGGAGCCGGAGACCGTCCTGAACGCCGCGCTCGACTGGTGCGGGAGCGGCTGGAGCGCCGCCCCGCAGGCCGCGCGCCGCCGCGCGGTCGGCGCGCGGCTGTTCCTCGAACTCGCGGGGCGGGCGGACGAGCGCGGCGTGCCGGTGCCGCTGTCCCGCCGCCACGCGCCCCCGCGCCGCCTCGCGCGGGGCTGGCGCGCGGCCCTGACCGAGTGGGAGGCGAACCGCGACCCGCTGTTCTTCGACGTGGTGAACGCGTGGCTGGACGCGGCGGTCCTGGTCCCCGCGCTGGCGGAGGACGTCGTCGCGCCGATGCTCGCGGTCGAGGGCGGCGACCCCCGGCACGCTCGCGCCGAGACCGCGCTGTTCCTGACGGTCGCCCGCCGCATGGACGCGCGCGGCGCGCCGGTCGCGCTGCTCGGCGGCACCGCGGACCGCGCGCGGCTCGCCGCCCGGTGGCGCGCGGCGGCGGACGCGATGGACGACGACGTGCCGGTTCTGCCGGTGGCGGACTCCTGGACGGCCGCGGCCGCGGCGGTGCCCGACAGCGGCGCGCTCATCGTCGACGTCCTGCTGACGGCCGCGGAGTCGGCCGGGACAGCGGCGGGCGTCCGGCTGTTCCTGGCCGTGGCCGGGCGCGCGGACGCGCGGGGCGTCCCGGTCGTGCTGTTCGGCGGGGCCGCGGACCGCTCACGGCTGATCGCCCGGTGGACGGCGGCGCTGGACGCGTGGCCGCGGGACGCCCCGGTGCTGTCGGCGCTGGACGTGTGGGCGGCCGGGACGGCGTCGCCCGAAGCGGGTCCCGTCGTCGTGGACGTCCTGCTCACGGCGGCGGCGTCGGCGTCGAAGGTCGCGGGCGCGCGGTTCTTCCTGGCGCTCGCGCGGCGGACGGACGCCAACGGCGTGCCGACCGTGCTGGCCGACCCGTCCGCGGCGACGCAGGCCGGACGGGCACGGCTCGTCACGGCGTGGCGGCTCGCGCAGCGGAACTCCGGCGGGGAGTTCTTCGACACGGTGCGCGACTGGCTGGACGCGGCGGTGCGCGTGCGGGCGCTCCACCGGGTCGTCGTGAACATCCTGCTGACGGCGGCGTCGGGCGGCCCGGCGGCGAGTCCCGGCGGTGCGGCGCTGTTCCTGGCGGTCGCCGAACGCGTCGATCCGCAGGGCGCGCCGCTCGCCCTCGTCCACGACGCGGACGCGCTGACGGACGCGTGGCGCGCCGTGCTGGCGGACGACGCCGGGTCCGCGGCGGCGTCGCGGGTCCTGACGACGTGGTTCGGCGCGGGGGCCGCCGTCCCGGCGGTGCTGGAGACGGTCACCGACGTCCTCGTCGGCGCGGTGGCCGGGGACGTCGCGCGGGAACTCGCGCTGGTCAGCGCCGTGTCGGCGTGGGCGGGCCGCAGGCGGGACCGCCGGGCGGCGAAGGAGGCGGTCCTGGTCCGCCTCCTGCAGCCCCGGTGGAAGCGGTACGCGCTCATCGCGTGGATCACGGTGCGGGACGCCGCCGGGGGATGATCCCCGGCGGCGCCCCGCCGCGCTACGTGAAGTAGCGCAGGGCCACGTAGGCCCAGGCCATCGTCGTGCTGAGGAGGGTCACGACGATTCCGTAGCGGGTGAACTCCCAGAAGGAGATCCGGTTGCCGGTGCGGGCCGCGATGCCGAGGGCGACGACGTTGGCGCTCGCGGCGACGGCCGTGCCGTTGCCGCCGAAGTCCGCGCCGAGCGCGAACGCCCACCACAGCGCCTCGCCGGTCGCGGCGTCGGGCGCGCCCGCGACCAGGTCCTCCACGATGGGGGCCATCGTCGCGACGTAGGGGATGTTGTCGAAGAACGCGCCGAGCAGCGCCGAGCCGAACAGCAGGCCGGTCGCGGCGGCGAAGTGGTCGTCGCCGACGAAGTCCACCGTCCAGTCCCCGACGGTCCTGATGACACCGGTGTGCGTCAGGCCCGCGACCATCGCGAACAGTCCGGCGAAGAAGACGAGCGTCGGCCACTCGACCTCGGCGAGGGCGTCGGAGACGTCCTCGCGGGCGACGAGGATCATGACGCCCGCGCCGACGAGCGCGACGATCGACGGCTCGACGTGCAGGACCGAGTGCAGCGCGAACGCGGCGACGACGCCCGCCATGACGACGAGGCACCGCGCGAGCCGCGCCGGGTCGGTGATGGCGCGCCGCTCCTGGAGCGCCATGACCTCTTCGACGTTCGTCGCGTCCACCCGGAACGCCGACCGGAACAGCAGCCGCGTCAGCAGCACGAACGCGATGAACACGAGCACCACGACCGGCGCCATGTGGACGAGGAAGTCGTTGAACGTCAGCCCCGCGCGGCTGCCGATGATGATGTTCGGCGGGTCGCCGATGAGCGTGGCCGCGCCGCCGATGTTCGAGGCGAGCACCTCGGCGATGAGGTAGGGCTGCGCGGGCAGGCCGAGCCGTTTGCAGACGACGACGGTCACGGGCGCGACCAGCATGATCGTCGTGACGTTGTCCAGGAACGGCGACGCGACGGCGGTGATGGCCATCAGCATGACCATCAGCCGGTACGGCCGGCCGCGCGAGCGCTTGGCGGCCCAGATCGCGAGGAAGTCGAACGCGCCGGTCCGCCGCAGGATTCCGACGATGATCATCATCCCGAAGAGCAGGAAGATGACGTTCCAGTCGATGCCCGCGTGCTCGGAGAAGAAGATCTCCGCGCCGGGGACGAGGCCGAGGACGGCCATCGCCCCGGCCGCGACCAGCACGACCTTGACCTTGTCGACCTTCTCGGTGGCGATGAACGCGAACGCGACGACGAAGATGCCGAGCGCGAGCCCGCCGCTCATCGCGGCGCCCCCGTCAGCCGGGCTCGACCAGCGCGAGCTGCGCGACGAGCCGGTCCAGCAGGATCGCGCCGGTCAGGACGCCGGTCGCGTCGACCACCGCGACGAGCGGGCTGCGGGCGCTCGCCATGAGTCCCGCGACCTCCAGCAGCGTCGCGCCGCCGCGCACCGTGACGGGCCGGGTCTTGGGCGAGGCCAGGCAGTCCCCGACGGTCATCTCGCCGATCTCCTGCCAGAAGCGGTCGGCGTGGGCCTCGTCCACCGTCCGCGTCAGCGCCGCGTCCTCCTGATAGGCGCGCGGCACGACGAGGCGCAGGACCTGCGTGCCGGGCAGGACCTGGACGGGCCGGCGGGATCGGTCCACGACGATCAGTCCGGGCAGTCGGCCGAGCCCCATCACCCGGACGGCCCGCGCGACGGGGTCCGCGAGGGTCACGGTGGGGATCTGGACGGCGATGTCGCGTGCCTGCATGGCGTCCTTTCGGGCGGTGCCCGGTCTCAACGACGAGAATGACGGTGTCCTCCCAGGAGATTTCTCCCTTTCAAGCCTGGGTGAGACCGCTTCGTCCTTATATCGGGGCTGACACCCATATCCGCCGGTCGCGGGCATGCAGACGGCGCGGGGAGCGTTCCTGATGGACGGACGCCCGCCGCCCGACGAGACTGGGGGAGCATGAGCCCGACCCGCATCCTGCTCGCCGACGACCACGCGCTGGTCCGGCGCGGCCTCCGGCTGATCCTGGACGCCGAGCCCGACCTGACCGTCGTCGGGGAGGCCGCCGACGGGGCCGAGGCCGTCCGCGCCTACGACCCCGAGGCGGTCGACCTGGTCGTGATGGACATCGCGATGCCCCGGATGACCGGGCTCCAGGCCGCGCGGGAGATCACCCGGACGTCGCCGGACGCGCGGGTCCTCATGCTGTCGATGTACGACAACGATCAATACTTTTTCGCCGCGCTGAAGGCGGGCGCGTGCGGCTACGTCCTCAAGTCCGTCGCGGACCGGGATCTGCTGGAGGCGTGCCGCGCCGCGACGCGCGGCGAGCCGTTCCTGTACCCGGGCGCGGTGACGGCGCTGATCCGCGAGTACCTGCGCCGCGACTGGGCGGGCGACGCGCCCGACAGCGTGCTGACGCCCCGCGAGGAAGAGGTCATCAAGCTGATCGCGGAGGGCCACTCGGCCAAGGAGATCGCCGCGACCCTGTCGATCAGCGTGAAGACCGTCGACCGGCACCGCGCGAACGTCCTCGCCAAGCTGGGCCTGCGCGACCGGGTGGAGCTGACGAAGTACGCGATCCGCGTCGGACTCGTCGAGCCCTAGATCGGCACGGCCAGGCGGACGCGGGTGCCGCCGCCGGGCCGCGCGTCCACGGTCAGCCGCGCGCCGACGAGCAGCGCGCGCTCGCGCATCCCGCTGATCCCCGCGCCCTCGCGGCCGGGCGGCCCCGAGCCGTCGTCGGCGACGGTCAGCACGGCCGCGCCGTCCTCGACGGCCAGCGCGAGTTCGGCGCGCCGCGCGCCGGAGTGCCGGGCGACGTTCGTCAGGCTCTCCTGCGCGACCCGGTAGACGACCAGTTCCGCGTCCGCGCCGAGGTCCGGGACGTGCTCCAGCCGCCGCTCGACCGCCAGCCCGCCGGTGGAGAAGTCGCCCGCGAGGGCCGTGAGCGCGCTCGTCAGCCCCAGGTCCTCCAGCACGCCGGGCCGCAGCCGCCGCGCGACGCGCCGCACCTCGACCAGGCTCGCCCGGACCTCCTCCTGGACGGCGGCGAGGTCGTCGGACAGGTCGGCCGGGGCGCGGTCGGCCAGCGGTTTCAGCGCGAGCAGCACGACGGTGAGCGTCTGCCCGATCTCGTCGTGCAGCTCGCGCGCGATGCGGCTGCGCTCGCTCTCCTGCGCCGCGAGCACGTGGGCGGTGCGCGCGCCGCGTTCGGCCTCGACGCGGTCGAGCAGCGCGTTCAGCGTCGCGACCAGGTCCGTCAGGTCGCCCTGGCCGCCGACCGCGAGCCGGTCCCCCGAGTGCAGCGCGCCGACCCGCGCGACCAGCGCGTTCAGCCGGACGAGCGGCGCGAGGCTCGACCGCAGCAGCAGCGCGTTCGCCGCGACCATCAACGCGAGGCCGCCGGTGAGGACGGGCAACTCCCCCGCCAGCACCGGCGACGACACGGTGGCGGGGGACAGCGCGAGGATCGTCGTCCCGGCGACGAAGATCACTCCGTTGCTCGCCAGGATGCGCCAGAACAGCGCGGACGCGGGGGTGCGGGTGCTCATGATCTCCCCACCGTACGCGCGGGGTCAGGGCCGCCCGCGGCTCCCGAGGACGCGTCTGGCGAGCCGGTACGCGGTCAGCAGCGCGACGAGGAGCACGACGATCAGCGCCGTGCTGATGGCGACGTCCACCACCCGGACCTCCCTTCCCTGCGGCGGTTGCGCGGTTCGCCGGGCCGGGAGGGAGCGCGGCTGATCTCGGGTATGACGGTCGAACGGAACGTACCCGTAGGTTCCGCACGCGGAACCGAACCGATCGTCAAGACCGGGTCGACGGCTGCTCGAAAAGAACGGTCGTACCGCCCCAAAATGGGGCCGCGCGCAGCGGGAAGCACGACTTTCCGCCGGGACGGGGCATAACCAGACCCCGCCCCGACGTTAGACTGGACGAATCACTCTTACGACGCTGAACGCGTCCGGCTCGTCCTTGCGGCCCACAGACACTCGGTCGTGGTGCCTTTCGAGAGACGTGCCCCCCTCTCGGAAGGTATTGCGTGACCAACGTTCCTGCTGCCCGTGACCTCGACGCGTCCACCGACGCCACGGTCCCGTCCTTCGCCGAGCTCGGCCTGCCCGCCGAGCTCATCGCCGCGCTCGCCCGCCAGGGCATCGACGCGCCGTTCCCGATCCAGGCCGCCGCCATCCCCGACGTCCTGGCCGGCCGCGACGTGCTCGGCCGCGGCAAGACCGGCTCCGGCAAGACCCTCGCCTTCGGGCTCCCGCTGCTCGCCCGCCTGTCCGGCCGCCGCGCCGCGGCCAAGCGCCCCCTCGGGCTCGTCCTCGTCCCGACCCGCGAGCTGGCCCAGCAGGTCCAGACGAACCTGGAGCCGCTCGGCCGGTCCCTCGGCCTGCACTTCAAGACCGTCATCGGCCAGACGTCGATGTTCAAGCAGATCGACGCGCTGCGCCGCGGCGTCGAGATCCTCGTCGCCACGCCCGGCCGCCTCAAGGACCTCATGCGCCAGGGCGCGTGCGACCTGTCCGACGTCGAGGTCGTCGTGCTGGACGAGGCCGACCACATGGCCGACATGGGCTTCCTGCCCGACGTCACCGACATCCTCGACCAGGCCAAGCCCGGCGGGCAGCGGCTGCTGTTCTCCGCGACGCTCGACCGCGACGTGGACGTCCTGGTCAAGCGGTACCTCAACGACCCGGTGACGCACGCCATCGGCCCGGTGGACGAGTCCGTCGACACGATGGACCACCACCTGCTGCTCGTCGCGCCCAAGGAGAAGGGCACGATCACCGCCGAGATCGCCAACCGCGAGGGCCGGACGATCCTGTTCGCCCGCACCAAGCACGGCGTGGACCGGCTCGCCAAGCAGCTCACCGACGTGGGCGTCCGCGCGGCGGGCCTGCACGGCGGCAAGAGCCAGGGGCTGCGCACCCGGACGCTGCACGAGTTCCGCGAGGGCTCCATCAACGTCCTGGTCGCGACGGACGTCGCCGCGCGCGGCATCCACGTGGACGACGTGTCGCTGGTCATGCACGTCGACCCGCCCGCCGACCACAAGGACTACATGCACCGCGCGGGCCGCACGGCGCGCGCGGGCGAGAAGGGCACCGTCGTCACGCTGGTGCTGCCGCACCAGGTCCGGTCGACGTCCGCGATGACGCGCCGCGCCGGGATCGAGGCGCCGCGCACCCGCGTGGCGTCCGGCGACGACCGGCTGGTCGCGCTGACCGGGGCGCGCATCCCGTCCGGCGTGCCGATCGAGGAGCCGCTGATCCCCGAGCGGCCGCGCCGCGCCGAGGGCCGGGGCGGGCGTCCCGGCGGACGCCGCGGCCGGTACAACGGCGGCGGGCGGCGCGGCGAGCGCCGCGAGGGCGGCTTCGACGGCCACCGCGACGGCGACCGGCAGGGCTCGGGCGACCGCCAGGGCTCCGGCGAGCACCGCGCGTACGGCGGCGACCGGCGAGGCTCCTACGGCGAGCGCCGCGGCGGCGGCTTCGCGGGCCGCCGGAACGGCACCCGCCGCGAGGGCGGCGACCGCAGCCCGGCCCGCTCCAGCTAAGGAACACCCCGAAGCCCCGGCCACCCGGCCGGGGCTTCGGCATGTCCGCGCTCGGACCGCGCCCCGCAGCCGCCGTCCGTCCGCGCGCCCCGCGTCCGCGTCGGGCACGGCGTGCGGCCCCTGCCTGTCTTCCACAGCGTCGCGCGTGTTCCGCCCGTGTCAGGCGTCGCGCGGTTCCCGCCCGTCGGGCGGCGCCGTCCGGCACTGCGCCGCGTCCGCGTCCGGCGCGGCGTGCGGCTGCGCTGTGTCGCCACCGCGTCGAGCGTGCTGTGCGGGTGGCGGCGACCGCGTCGGGTGCGCGGTGTTCGGGCCGCGCTGAGTTCGCCAGGCGCGGGGCGATGGTTCAGGAGCGGCGCGCGGGGTTCGCGGCGGGCCGGGTCAGTGGGATTCTTCGAACGGGTCGGGGTCCTCGGCCAGTTCGGCGGCGGCGCGTTCGACGGTGCGTTCGGCCTCGAGCTCGACGGCCTGCTCGGCGAGGCGGGCGCGGTCCTCGGCGCGGAGGCGGTCGGAGAGGATCTGGAGCCCCGGCATCCCGTCCATCGCGAGCAGCGCCAGCTCGTCGGCGGGGACCGCGGTCTGGCCGCGCAGCGGCGGCTGCCAGCCCAGTTCCGGGTCGTGGCTCCGCAGGATCTTGGCGGGGACGCCGCCGATGACGGCGTGGTCGGGGAACTCGCCGCGCACCACCGCGCCGCCCGCGACCGCGACGTTCCGGCCGAGCCGCGTGCCCGGCAGGATGATCGCGCCGGTGCCGATCCAGCAGCCGTCCCCGATGACGACGGGGTTGTTCTCCGGCCACTGCCGCCCGATGGGCATCCCGAGGTCGCCGTAGGTGTGGTTCTGGTCGGTGATGTAGACGTTCGGGCCGGTGAAGACGTCGTTGCCGATCTCGATCGACTGGTGCCCGACGATGTGCGTCCCGCGCCCGAGGGAGCAGCTCCCGCCGATCCGCACGATGACGTCCGGGCCGAGGTCCAGGCCCGGGACGAACCCGGCGGAGATCGTGACGTGCGTGCCGACGAGGGTGTGGTCCCCGATCGAGATCCACGGCTCGCCGTAGATCGCGCCGATCGGGAAGCCGATCGCGGCGCCCTCGCCGAGGTAGGCGAACCGGCGTCGCCCCGGGGTCTGCGGCGTGATCTCGCCCTGCCGCTGCATCCACTCCCAGCCGCGGTGGACGGCGGAGTGCAGCCCCTGCCGGACCCGGCGCTTCAGCCGGGCGCCGACCTCGGCGCCGAGGGATTCCGCCCGGCCGCGATTCGCTGACATGCGTTCACGGTACCGGTTGGGCATAAATGTCGGTATCGGGGCATTCGGCGGCCGAACGGCGGAGAGCCCGGCCGGACGGCCGGGCTCCCGGATGCACTGCCGCCGGACGGACCGGCGGCCCGATCAGGACGACGCGGAAGCGCCGCCCCCCGTGCTGGAACCCGTGTTCGAGTCGGAGCCCGCGACCGGTTCGGGCTCGGTCGTCGACTCGTCGAACGGCTCGGTGTTGGCCCGCCGGGTCATGACCGCACCGGCCAGCCCGACGATCGCCGCCACCGCCAGCCCGGTGAACATCACCCGGCGCACCCGGCCGCGCCGCCGCTCCGGCGGCTCGACGCGCTGCGCCGTGTCGGCGAGCAGCGCGCTGACGCGCGGCCCGAGCTCGTCGTCGACGTACTTGGCGGCGCGCTCCAACTGGGGAGCGCTCCAGGCGCGGGCGGCCAGCAGCCGGTCGGCCGTGACCTCGCGCGTCTGGCGCGCCGCCGGGCCGATCCGGTCCGCGGCGACCGACGCGCCCTGCCGGGCGGCGTCCACCCCGTTCATGACCGTTCCCTGGGCCCGGTCCAACGTGGCGCGGACGTCCGCCTTGCGCTTGCCGCGGTTACTCAATCTGAGGGACACGCTAACCTCCCTGTTTGCGAGGTCCTGTCCTGCAGCCTTCCCCGCGGACGGGTGGTAAACCCTGCGGGGGTGGTCACGCGGTGACGCGGCGCGACCGAACCCGATCCCACCAACGAGGAGGCGGCCCACCAGTGGCTGAGGAAATCTTTGCGACGCTGAACACGACGGCCGGCAAGATCGTCGTCCAGCTCTATCCCGAGCAGGCCCCCGAGACCGTGGCGAACTTCGTCGGGCTCGCCGAGGGCGGCAAGCCGTGGACGAACCCCGCCACCGGCGAGAAGTCGGAGGCGCCGCTCTACAACGGCACGATCTTCCACCGGGTCATCCCGGACTTCATGATCCAGGGCGGCGACCCGCTCGGCAGCGGCCGCGGCGGCCCCGGCTACCAGTTCAAGGACGAGTTCCACCCGTCCCTCAAGTTCGACCGCCCGTACCTGCTGGCGATGGCCAACGCCGGGCCCGGCACCAACGGCTCGCAGTTCTTCATCACGACGAACGTGCAGAACACCCGGCACCTGACCGGGCGTCACACGATCTTCGGGAAGGTCATCGAGGGCACGAACGTCGTGGACGCGATCTCCGCCGCGCCCACCGGTGCGATGGACCGCCCGCAGCAGGACGTCGTCATCGAGTCGGTGACGATCGAGCGCCGCCAGTCGTAGTACAGGGTGAGACCCGACCCCGGCGCCGATGGAGCCGCTCCATGACCTCTGATTCCCCGCCCGCCCCGGAGACCTCGGTCCCGTACTGCTACCGGCATCCGGGGCGCGAGACGTATGTGCGCTGCGTCCGGTGCGACCGCTACATCTGCCCGGAGTGCATGCGCGAGGCGGCCGTGGGCCACCAGTGCGTCGAGTGCGTGAACGCGGGGGCGTCGGCCGTCCGGCAGCCCAGGCGGATGCCCGCGCCGGGCCGCGGCGGCGCGTGGGCGCCCGTCGTGACGTACACGCTGATCGGCCTGTGCGTGCTGGCCTACGTCGGCGAGATCGCGTCCGCGCGGTTCTACGTCGAGTTCCTGACGGTCGGCCTCGGCCAGATGCCGGGCGGCGACATCGCCGGCGTCGCGACCGGCGAGGTGTACCGGCTGCTGACGGGCACGTTCCTGCACCAGCGGCCGAACGGCGACCCGGTCGCGATCATCCACATCCTGTTCAACATGTGGGCGTTGTGGGTGACCGGCCCGTGGCTGGAGCGCGAGCTGGGCCGGGCCCGGTTCCTGGCGCTGTACCTGCTGGCGGGGCTCGGCGGGTCCGTCCTGCTGTACGTGGTGGACCCGTTCGGCGCCGCCGTAGGCGCGTCCGGCGCGATCTTCGGGCTGTTCGCCGCGTTCTTCGTGCTCGGGCTGCGGCGCGGGATCTCGGTGCAGCCGATCGTCCTGGTCCTGGTCCTGAACCTGGTGCTGACGTTCTCCAACAGCAACATCTCGTGGCAGGGGCACATCGGCGGCCTGGTCGTCGGGGGGCTGATCGCGGCGGCCTACGCCTACGCGCCGCCGCGGCTGCGGGGCGTGGTCGGGGTCGCGGCGCCGGTCGCGGTGGCCGCCGTGCTCGTCGCGGCCGTGCTGGTGAAGACGGCCGGGATTCCGGGGGGCTTCGTCTAGCGGACGGTCCCGTCCGGCGGGGGGACGGGCATGTGAAGGGACGCCGTCACCGTGGGGTGGCGGCGTCCGTTCGCGTCAACCTGTGGACAGACCTGGGGATAACTGCCCGGACATCCCCAGCCTGTGGAAAACAATGGTGGATTCGTCCGAAGCGCGGCGGGGTAGGAACTAACGCCACCGCGTCGCCGCGACCAAACCCATGATGATCAGCGCGAAACCGATCGCCAGGTTCCAGTTGTGCAGGCTCGTCATCCCCGGCACGTTGGTGCCGGTGCTCGCCGTCACGTAGAACACCGCGATCCACAGCAGCCCGACCAGCCACAGCGTGATCATCAACGGGGCGAGCCACCGCGGGCTGACCTCGGGGGCCTTCGACTTCTGCGGCGGCGTGTAGACGGCCTTCTTGCGCACTTTGGACTTGGCCACGGTGAGATCGGTCTCCTCGGGGGCTGTAACGGTCATCCTGCCGGGCTGCGTCCGTATCCTGCGGAACGGACCCGCCGACACGACACGCGAGCGCCGCATCGCTTCGCGACCCGCGCCCGGAAGTTTCGCCTTCGGCTCACTTACGGGCGCAGTTTACGCGCTCGCGCGTCTGTTGTGTCGAGCGCGCGCCCCCGCACGCCCGCGCGGGCGGAGGCGGGCGTGCGGACGGGCTCCGCGCAATACCCTGATCTTTCCGGAACGTGCGGCGCGGTGAGGGGGACGTCGGTGCGGGTGGCCATCCGCGGGCTGGGCGAACTGTGCGTCACCGCCGGACTCGTCCTGATCCTCTTCTTCGCCTACGAGCTGTGGGGCACCGGCGCGTACACCGCCCAGCAGCAGGACCGCCTCGACGCCGCGCTCCGCAAGTCCTGGACCGCGCCGAAGGTCACCACCGAGAAGGTCTCCCTCGGCCAGGGCCTCGCCCTGATCCGCATTCCCCGGCTCGGCAAGAAGTACCACTACGTGGTCATCGAGGGCGTGTCCCGCGCCGACCTGCGCAAAGGACCGGGCCACTACCCCGGGACCGCGCTGCCCGGCGGCGTCGGGAACTTCGTCGTCTCCGGGCACCGCACGACGTACTCCGCGCCGTTCAACCGCGTCGGCGAACTCCGCTCCGGCGACAAGATCCTCATCGACACCCGCGAGGCCCAGTACACCTACGAGGTCACCGGCCTGAAGATCGTGAAGCCGACCGAGGTGGACGTCACCGCGCCCGTCCCGTTCCACCCCGGCCGCAGGGCCACCGAGCGGCTGATCACGCTGACGACCTGCCACCCCAAGTACTCGGCGGCGCGGCGGCTCATCGTGTTCGGCGAGCTGACCGAGACCCGGCCGCGCACCGCCGCCGACCGCTAGGAGCCGCCCGTGTACCTGTGGATCTGGCGACGCCTGCCCGGCGACGCGCGGACGAAGGCGCTCGTCGCCGCGCTGGCCCTCGCGGCGGCGGGGCTGCTGCTCTGGTACGTCGTGTTCCCGTGGCTGGAGCCGAAGACGCAGTTCGACCACAGCGTCATCGGCGGGGACCCGTCGCCGACCGCCACGCGGGGCCGGTGATGGGCGTCCGCGTGCTCGTCGTGGACAACCACGACAGCTTCGTCTTCACGATCGTCCAGTACCTGCGGGAGCTGGGCGCGGACTGCGACGTCCGGAGCCGCCCGGACGTCCGCGCCGCCGACGCAGACGGCGCGGACGGCGTCCTGCTCAGCCCCGGCCCCGGCCACCCCGCCGACACCGGCGTCTGCCTCGACCTGGTCCGCGCGGCGGAGCGCACCGGCCGCCCGCTGCTCGGCGTCTGCCTCGGCCACCAGGTGATCGCGCACGCGTTCGGCGCGGTGGTCGGCCCGGCCCCGGAGGTCGTCCACGGCTGGGCGGGCCGCGTCCACCACGACGGCGCGGGCGTCTTCCGGGACGTCCCGGACGGGTTCACGGCCACCCGCTACCACTCGCTCGCCGTCGATCCCCGGACGGTCGCCGCCCCGCTGGATGTGACGTCGCGCACGGTGGACGGGGTGGTCATGGGCGTCCGCCACCGGGACCGCCCGCTGGAGGGAATCCAGTTCCACCCCGAGTCCGTCCTGTCGGAGCACGGCCACCGCATCCTCGGCAACTGGCTGATGACCTGCGCGAACACCGCCGTCCGCTGACCCGCGCCCCCGCCCGGACACCGGTACCTGAAATTTCTACGGAAACCTGTAACACCCGGTGCGCCGTGCCCGAAGACCGGTTGAGGGCTTCCACCATTGCCCCCGAGTGGCGGAAGCCCTCCTTTCGTTCCCGGACGCGTGCGAACCCGGGGCGGCCCTCCTTCGTCGTACAACCGGGGGGAGCCTGGGGTGGGTCTCCCCCCGCGCAAGGCGAAGGCCCGGTCCCCCTTCCGGGGGCCGGGCCTTCTCCGTGTCCGCGCCGCGCCTACGGGTGGCGGAACCCGCCGTTCCCGCCCGGGTTCCCCGGCAGGCCCGGAGACGTCGGCGGCTGCTCGGTCTGCTGCGGCACCACCATGATCGTCACCGACTCGCCCGGCGTCGCCTGCGAACCGGGCGGCGAGTTCTGCTGCCACACCCAGCCCGGCTGCACGTTCGTGCCCTCCGGCGGCGCGGCCTCCTGGACGTCGCACTTGAGGCCGAGCGACTTGAGCTGCGTGCAGGCCGTCTTCTGGCTGCGGTTCGTCAGCTCGGGAATCGTCACCAGGTTCGCGCCCGACGAGACGTACATCGTCACCGTCGCGCCCTTCTTGGCCTTCGACCCGCCCGTCGGGTCGGTGCGGATCACCGAGCCCTGCTGGACGCTGTTGGACTTCTCCTGCTTGATCTCGACCTCGAAGCCCTTGGCCTCCAGCATCTGCTGCGCCGTCGCCGAGGACTGGCCCCGGACGCTCGGGACCTCCACCTCCTCGGGCGGCTTCGGCCCCCGCGACACCGTCAGCGTGACCTCGGTGCTCTTGTCGACCTGCGTGGTCGCGGCCGGGTCGCTGTCGATGACCTTGCCCTTGTCGACGTCGCTGCTGTACTCGCGCTTCACGTCGGCCGCGACGCGCAGCCCCGCGCGCTCCAGCTCGGCCTTGGCCTCGGCGACCGTCATGTCGGCGACGGCCGGGACGGCGACCTTCGTCGGCTCGTCCGGCCCGCCGCTGGACAGCAGCAGCCCGATCGCCGCCGCGGCCGCGATCACGACGACGGCGACGGCGACCCAGATCGCCGCCTTCTTGCCGTTGCCGCCGCGCTCGGGCTCGTCGTCGTAGCGGACGGGCGGCAGGTCGTCGTACCCGGTGTGCGCCGGGCGCTGCATCTGCGTCCGGCCCGGCCCGCCCGGCACCCCGCCCATGACCTGCGTCGCGGGCGGGTGCTGCGCGCCCATCATCATCGTGGACGCCGCCGTGGACGCGACCGGCTGCCCGTGCAGGACGCGCTGGATCTCCTGCCGGAACTCCGTCGCCGTCTGGTACCGGTGGTCGGCGTCCTTCGCCATCGCCTTGAGGACGATCGCGTCCGCCCACTGCGGGATGTTCGGGTCGATCTGCGACGGCGGGACGGGCTCCTCCCGCACGTGCTGGTACGCGATGGCGACCGGCGAGTCGCCGGTGAACGGCGGCCGCCCGGTCAGCAGCTCGTACAGCACGCACCCGGTGGAGTAGATGTCGCTGCGGGTGTCGACCCGCTCGCCCCGCGCCTGCTCCGGCGACAGGTACTGCGCGGTGCCGATGACCTGCGCGGTCTGCGTCATCGTCGAGGCCGAGTCCGCCATCGCGCGCGCGATGCCGAAGTCCATGACCTTGACCTCGTGCTGCCGCGTCAGCATGACGTTCGCCGGCTTGATGTCCCGGTGGACGATGCCCGCGCGGTGGCTGTAGTCCAGCGCGCGCAGGATGCCGTCGGTGATCTCCAGGGCCTTCTCCGGCCGCAGCGCGCGGTTCTCCCGCAGGAGGTCGCGCAGCGTGCTGCCGTCCACGTACTCCATGACGATGTACGGGATGGAGTTGTCCCCGATCATGTCCTCGCCGGTGTCGTACACGGCGATGACCGACGGGTGGTTCAGCGAGGCGGCCGACTGGGCCTCCCGCCGGAACCGCTCCTGGAACGTGGGGTCGCGGGCGAGGTCGGACCGCAGGGTCTTGATCGCCACCACTCGATCGAGGCGCAGGTCGCGCGCGCGGTACACCTCGGCCATGCCACCGCGTCCGATGACGGTGTCGAGCTCGTACCGGCCGCCGAGCAGCCGAGGTTGACTCATATCCGATCTTTCCCTCGTACCTCTACGCCTGATCCTCCGAACCTAGCTCCCCGCTCCGGGTGGGCGAGGGAGACGGGCTCCGAGTTGACGGAGTCGTGGTCGTCTCCGTCGGGGTGGGTGTCGTTCCCGGGGCGGTGGGCGTCGCCCCCGGGCTGGTCGTGGTCGATCGCGGTCGGGGCGAAGCGCTCGCGCCGGGCGACGTCCTCGTCGGGGCCGGGCGGGCACGCCGGGTCGGCGGGTTCGGTTCCGGTGGCGCCGAGGGTACCCGTGCGCGCGGCGGCCGGAGCGCCGGGGTGGCCGGTTCGGGCTCCGCCGACGTCGAAGGGGCCGCCGACGTGCTCGGCGTTCCCGAGTCCCCGACGAGCCCGGCCGAGATCGGGCCGCTCAGCATGGACCCGGCCGCCACGGCGGCGAGCACGGTCGCGCCGGCGGCGACCGGCAGCGGGCCGGGCACGGCGCGCCGGCGCCGGGCCTTCCTCGGGGTGAGGGTATCCGGTGCGGTCTCTCCGTCAAATCGCGGCCGGGGGACGCGCGGCGCGTCCGGGTGCGGCGCGCCGCCCCGCAGCCGCCGGAGCCGCCGCGCGACGAGCGCCGCGCCGGCCGGGCGCGCCGCGGGGTCCTTGGCCAGCAGTTCGGCGACGAGCGCGCGCACCGGCGCGGGGACGTGCGGCGGCAGCTCGGGCGGTTCCTCCTGCACGTGCCGGTACGCGATGGCGACCGGCGTGTCCCCGTCGAACGGCGGCATTCCGGTCAGGCACTCGTACGCGACGACGCCCAGCGCGTAGAGATCGGACGCGGGCGTCGCCCGGCCGCCCGACGCCTGCTCGGGCGACAGGTACAGCGCGGTGCCCATCACGACGCCGCTCTGCGTGTCGGACATCCCCGCAGGCCCGCGCGCGATGCCGAAGTCGGTGATCTTGACGGTGCCGTCCGGGCCGACCATCAGGTTCGCGGGCTTGACGTCCCGGTGGACGATCCCGGCGGCGTGCGCGGCGGCCAGCGCGTCCGCCGCCTGCGCGAGCACGTCCAGCGCCGCCGCCACCGGCAGCCCGCCGCGCCGCGCGAGGACCGCCGCCAGCGGCTCCCCCGCCAGCAGTTCCATCACCAGGTAGGGGCGGCCGTCGTGCTCGCCGGTGTCGAAGACCTGCGCGATGGCGCCGTGCCGCAGCGCCGCCGCGAACCGCGCCTCGGCCGCGAACCGCGCGCCCGCCGCCGGGTCCAGCGCGAACGCCGGACGCGGCAGCTTCACCGCGACGTCCCGGGCGAGCGCGTCGTCGCGGGCCCGCCAGACCTCGCCCATCCCACCGGTCGCCAGCCGGTCCAGCAGCCGGTACCGGTCGTTCAGGACGAGGCCGGGCGTCACTTCCGCACCTGAGCCAGGATCTGCGCGGCGAGCGGACCCGCGCCCGACGCGCCGTCGCCCGTGCCCTCGGTCACGACCGCGAACGCGTAGCGCGGGTTGTTCATCGGGCTGAACCCGACGAACCAGCGGGCGTTGGGGATGCCCGCGCCCTGCTCCGCGGTGCCCGTCTTGCCCGCGATGCCCTGGCCGATGAGGTTCTTGGCGGTGCCCTCGTTGACGACGGCGCGCATCATGTCCTCGAGCTGGTCGGCGGTGCCGGACTTCATCGCCTGCGAGAACAGCTTCGGGTCGGCCTGGTACACCGTGGACTGGTCCTTGGTGGTCACCTTCTGCACCAGGTACGGCTGCATGATCTTGCCCTTGTTGGCGACGGCCGCCGCGACCATCGCCATCTGCAGCGGCGTGGCGCGCACGTTCTCCTGGCCGATGCCGGAGCGGGCGGTGCCGTCCTTGCCGGTGTCCACCTTGTTGCCGTCCGCGCCGACGAACGAGATCGGGACGTCGCTCTCGGCGGGCTTCAGCATCGGCTCGATGTTCCACTTGCGGTTGAACCCGAACTTGCTGGACTCGTCGTGGAGCTTCTGGATGCCCGCGTCCAGCGCGATCCGGCCGAACGCGGTGTTGCAGGACTCGGCGAACGCGCCGAGCATCGGCGCGGTGCCGCCGCAGCTCCCCGAGTCGTGGGAGTTCGGCAGCGACTTGCCGGACTCGGGCAGGATCAGCGGCCCGGTGTTCACCGGCGTCGAGCTGGACATGCCGAGGTCGTCCATCGCCATCGCCGCGACGACCGTCTTGAACGACGAGCCGGGCGGGAACGTCTGGCTCATCCCGTTGTCGATCAGCGGCTGGATGACGCCGCGCATCCCGTCGAGCTGCTGGAGCTTCTTGGCGCCCTGCTCGCCCGTCTGCGGGGCGACGTCGTTGGGGTCGTACGAGCTGGACGAGGACAGCACCTTCACCGCGCCCGTCTTCACGTCGATCACCGCGGCCCCGGCGCGGCGGCTCGTGTTGTTCTTCAGCAGCCGGTACGCCAGCCGCTGCGCGGCCGGGTCGATCGACAGCTCGACGTTCGCTCCCTCGGGCTTCTTGCCGATGAACATGTCGAACCAGCGCTGGTGCGTGATGCGCTTGTCCGTGCCGCTGAGCAGCGCGTTGTAGGCCAGCTCGACCTTCGACGCGCCGCCGTTGAAGTACCCGGTGACGGGGGAGAACACCATGCCGTCCACGTACTTGCGGCCGTACTTGGGGTTGTCCTTGCCCGTCGGGTACGAGCTGGCCAGCACCTCGCCGGACGCGGTGATCTGCCCGCGCGGGTTGTTGAACACGTTGAGGTACTGGCGCGTGTTGGCCGAGTCGGTGCGCAGTTTCTCCGCCTGGGAGCCCTGCACGTAGTTGACCTGGACCATCAGGCCGAAGAACAGCAGCATCCCGAAGATCGCCACTCGGCGGATCGGCTTGTCCATGTTCACGGCGCGGGGGTCACCTCGTGCTCACGATCTGGGTCATCCCCTCGTCCTGGATGGCCTGCGGCGCGGGCTTGCGCGCGTCGTGGCTCATCCGGACGAGGATGGCGATCAGAATCCAGTTGGCCATCAGCGACGAACCGCCCTGGGACAGGAACGGCGTGGTGAGACCGGTCAGGGGGATCAGTTTCGTGACGCCGCCGACGATGACGAACACCTGCAGCGCCACCACGAACGAGACTCCGCCCGCGAAGAGTTTCAGGAACGGATCTCGCGCGGCGACCGCCGTCTTCATGCCGCGTTGGACGATCAGCGCGTAGACGAGCAGGATCGCCATCAGGCCGGTCAGGCCCAACTCCTCGCCCATCGAGTCGAAGATGAAGTCGCTGAACGACAGCGGCGTCCGCCACGGCTCGCCCTGGCCGAGGCCGGTGCCGAGCACGCCGCCCTCGCCGAGCGCGAACATGCCCTTCATGAGCTGGGCGCTGTCGGAGTACTCGCCGCCGAGCTTGTCGCAGGCGGTGAACCCGGGGTACGAGCTGCCCGCCGCCTTCGCCTGCTTGTAGAGGTCGGTGTCGGGGTTGACCGGCACGACCTTGCCGCTGTCGAGCAGGCAGCCGCCGTCGAAGTACGGCTTGGGGTTCTGCCAGATGTCGATGCGCTGGTTGACGTGCCCCATGAACGGGAGCTGCGTCGCGACGAACACGCCGACCGCCAGCAGCCCGAGCCCGATGACGACCCACGACACGCGCTGCGTCGCGATGTAGAGCATCGAGATGAACAGGCCGAAGTACAGCAGCGCGGTGCCGAGGTCCTTCTGCATGAACAGCACGCCGAGCGAGAAGAACCAGATCACCAGGATCGGGCCGAGGTCGCGGGCGCGCGGCAGGCTGATCGGGCCGACCTTCTTGCCGATCAGCGACATCGCCTGCCGCTTGTTCACCAGGTACCCGGCGAAGAACACGACCAGCAGCAGCTTGGCGAACTCGCCCGGCTGCACCGAGAACCCGGCGACGCGAATCCACACCCGCGCGCCGTTGATGGACGCGCCGATGCCGGGGACGATCGGCAGCAGCAGCAGGATGATCGCGCCGAGGCCGATGATGTACGTGTAGCGCTGCGCCGTCTTCGGGGTGAACGAGAACTTCGCGTCCGGCCGGTCGGTGTCGCGCATGATGAGCACCGCGGTCACGAACAGCGCGATGCCCACGAACGTCCACATGAGCTGGCCGCCGGCGTTGGCCTCGTCGGAGATCAGCTTCTTGCCGGCCATCTCCGCGACCTTGTGGTCGCGGCTGGTGTCCAGGTCCAGCCGGTAGATCATCGCCAGGCCGAGGCCGTTCAGCGCGACGGCCAGCGGCAGCAGCAGCGGGTCCGCGTACGGCGCGAACTTCGCCTGCACCACGTACGCGGCCATCGCCAGGACCACCAGGCCGCCGCCGTAGACGAACAGCCCGCTCGGGATGTTCCCGTCGCGGGCCAGTCCGACCTCCGCGAACGCCGACAGCGTCAGCACCATCGCGAACGCCAGCAGCGCCAGCGACGCGGCGTTGCGCCGCTGGTAGGGCAGGTACGCGCGGATCTGGTCGCCGAGCGAGTTCATCTACGACTTACCCCCGCCCGGGCAGTCCTTCAGGGACGGGGACGAGGACTTGCACTCGTCCCGGTGCTTCGCCAGCTCCGCCAGCTTCGCGCGGGCCTCCTCGCCGCTGGTGAACTGCAGCTTGCCGCCCCGGACCGCGTCCGCGTCTCCCTTCGGCAGGTCCGCCAGCTCGATGCCGCC
Organism: Actinomadura atramentaria DSM 43919; assembly: GCF_000381885.1. Taxonomy (GTDB): domain Bacteria; phylum Actinomycetota; class Actinomycetes; order Streptosporangiales; family Streptosporangiaceae; genus Spirillospora; species Spirillospora atramentaria. Next base: position 30,101 of record NZ_KB907212.1, read on the forward strand.
GTCCTGGACCTTCTTCTCCTGGCAGTTCTGCTGCTTGCGGCCCCGCACGACGACGACCTTGCCGCCGTCGTCGACGATCGCGTGGCGGCACACGGCCTGGCGCAGCTCCTCCAGCGCGGCCGGGCCCTTCACCGTGTACTTGGACTTCACGGCCTGCTGCCGGTCCTGCGGGAGGTCGGCCACCGCGATCGGCGGACGGGGCTGCTCGGACGCCTTGGACCACAGGCCGGGGAACTGCTGCGTCGTGCCGCGGTACAGCACCACGACGCCCTTGTCCTCGCCGACGAAGTAGCCGCTGCGGATGTTGAGGACGGTGAACGTGCCGACCGCCGCGATGCCGACGACGACCACGCCGAGCATGACGATCAGCCACGTCCAGCGGCGCGGCGCGCGGCCCCGCCCGGCGCGGGACGGCCGCTGCGGAATCCCGTCCGGCATCGTCACGCCGGGCGGCGGCGCGGCGGGCGCGGGCGGCGGGTCGTCCACCGCCACCGGCGGCTGCGGCATCGTGTCGCGGAGCTGCGCCGCGCGGGACGCGGGCGTGTCCGGCGGCGGCGTCGCGCCGCCGAGGTCCGGCGCCGCGGCCGCCGCGGCCGCGCCGACCGCCTGGCCCGCCGCCGCGCGCGGCTGCTGCTGGCCGAGCTCCACGACGTCCGCGACGACGCAGGTGATGTTGTCGGGGCCGCCGCCCCGGTTCGCGAGGTCGATGAGCTGGCGGACGGCCTGCTCGGGCTCCGCCGAGTCCGTCAGGACCTGGAAGATCGTCTCGGCGGTCACGACGCCGGACAGGCCGTCGCTGCACAGCAGGTAGCGGTCGCCGATGCGGCCCTCGCGCAGCGACAGGTCCGGGTCGACCTCGCCGCGGCCGTCCAGCGCGCGCAGCAGCAGCGAGCGCTGCGGGTGCGACGCGGCCTCGTCCGGGCTGATCCGGCCCTCGTCCACCAGCGACTGCACGAGCGTGTGGTCGTGCGTGATCTGGTAGAGGCTGCCGTCGCGCAGCAGGTAGGCGCGCGAGTCCCCGATGTGGACGAGCGCGACCTGGTCGTCGGCCCACAGCATCGCGGTGAGCGTCGTGCCCATGCCCTGCAGCGACGGGTCGGACTCGACGATCCGGTGCAGATTGTCGTTGGCCGTCCGTACCGTGTTCTCCAGCGCCGCCAGCAGCTCGGCGGCGGGCAGCCGCGTGTCGAGCTTGCGCAGCGCCTCGATGGCGGCGGCGCTCGCGATCTCGCCGCCGACGTGGCCGCCCATGCCGTCCGCCACGGCCAGCAGGTACGAGCCGGCGTACGCCGAGTCCTCGTTGCCCTCGCGCAGCATGCCCACGTCGGACCGCGCGGCGTACCGGATTCCGAGCGTCATTTGCGCAGCTCGATCACGGTCTTGCCGATGCGCACGGGGACGCCCGGCGGGATCGGCATCGGCCGCGTCACCTTCGTGCGGCCCAGATACGTTCCGTTGGTCGAACCGAGATCTTCCACGATCCACTGACCGTTCTGCGCGTAAAGACGGGCATGTCGGCTCGAAGCGTAGTCGTCGGTCACCATCAGCGTCGCGTCGTGCGCGCGCCCGATGGTGATCGGCGCGTCGGTGAGGTTGATGACGGTCCCCGACCGCTCACCCTGCACCACGACCAGCTTGGTCGGCGCGTTGCCGCCGCCGCGCGGCGTCCGGGGGGGCTTGGGCGCGCGCGGCGCCTTCTGGGGCCGCGGCGCGGCCGCCCGCTCGGCGGCCTTCGTCGCGGCCTTCGAGCCGAACAGGTCGGCCCGGATCACGCCGACGGCCGCGATGACGAACAGCCAGAGCACCGCGAGGAACGCCAGCTTGATCAGCGTGAGGGTGAATTCGGACATCGGAGTGGGGGTTACTCCCTATCGCGGCGGAAGACCAGGGTCGTCCGGCCCATCGTGACCCGCGACCCGTCGACGAGCGTGACCCGCCGGATCGGTTGTCCGTTCACGAAGGAACCGTTGGTCGACCCTAGATCCACGAGGACGATTTCGGGGCCTTCTACGCGTATCTCGGCATGATGCCGTGATACTCCGGGATCGACCAGTCTCAGGTCGCAGTCGGTGCCGCGGCCGAGCAGCGTCACGGGCGTCGCGATCTCGTACGTGCGCTGCGTCGCGTCGGCCCCCTCCACCGCCGTCGTGACCAGCAGCCGCGGGTGCCCCCCGAACGCGCCGCCGCGGCCGCCCTGCGGGACGTCGCTCACCGGCTGGCGGATCTCGCCGCCCTCGACCGTCGAGCCGCGGATCACGCCCGAGCGGATGCGGAACATGCCCGTGGCGAGATCGCCCGCGTTCTCGAACCTGACGCGCACCGGCCCCACGAAGGAATACCCCTGCTCCTTCGCGTACTCCCGCGCGAGATTCGCCAGCTCCTGGCTCAGGCTGTCGGCGTAGACCTGCAGCCGCTGCCCGTCCTGCTGGGAGATCTCGACGACGAAGTCGTTCGGCACCAGCGTCCGGCCCTGTGCCACGATCGCGGCCCGATCGTCCATCTCGCGCTGCACAGCACTGGCCACCTCGACCGGCTGGAGCTCGGACTTGAAGACACGAGCGAAGGTCCCTTCGACCATGCCCTCCAGCCGTCGCTCGAAGCGCTGAATGACGCCCACGGGCACCTCCCTTCCCCACTGGTAGACGATCGTATAGGTGCGAAGGTTCTCCCGAGGTACACGGATACCTATCCACTCCACGGCCCGTGCTAGTCTCTTCGAGCACCCCCCAGGGGGCCGACACTCGGGCGAGTGGCGGAACGGCAGACGCGCACGGTTCAGGTCCGTGTGTCCGAAAGGATGTGAGGGTTCAAATCCCTCCTCGCCCACTTCTTCTGGAACATCACGACGCGACCCGCGATGAACGCGGGTCGCGTCTTTCGTTATGCGAGGACGGTGCGGATCGCGTCGAGCTGGTCGGGCGTCGCGGGCGTGTTCGGGAGGCGCGGCGGGCCCGCGCGGTGGCCGGTGAGTTCGAGGGCGGCCTTCGCGAAGGGGACGCCGCCGGTGGCCTCGATGACGGAGTACAGGGGGACCAGGTCCGTGTGGACGGCGCGGGCCGTCGCCAGGTCGTCCGCGCGGGCGGCCCGCACCAGGTCCCGGACGCGGCCGGGGACGGCGTGCGCGGCGACGCTGACGACGCCCGCCGCGCCGACCGAGAGCCACGGCAGGGTCAGCGGGTCGTCGCCGCACAGGTACGTCAGGCCCGTTTCCGCCATGACGCGCGAGCCGAACAGCAGGTCGCCGCGCGCGTCCTTCACCCCGGCGACGCGCGGGTGCTCGGCCAGGCGGCGGTAGGAGTCCAGGTCGATGGGGATGCCGGACCGGCGGGGGATGTCGTACAGCATCACCGGTAGGCCCGTCGCGTCGGCGACGGCACGGAAGTGGGCGACGACGCCGTCCTGGGAGGGCCGGGAGTAGTAGGGCGTCACCGCGAGGACTCCGTGTGCGCCCGCCTTCTCGGCCTGCCGCGCGAGTTCGGCGGAGTGGCGCGTGTCGTAGGTGCCCACGCCCGCGGTCACGGTGGCACGGTCACCGACCGCCTCCAGGACGGCGCGGAGGAGGACGGTCTTCTCGGCGTCGGTCGTGACCGGTGACTCCCCCGTGGTCCCGCTGAGCACCAGGCCGTCGCAGCCGGAGTCCACCAGGTGGGCGGCGAGGGCGGCGGCCGCGTCCGGGTCGAGGTCGCCGTCCGCGTCGAACGGCGTGACCATCGCCGTCGTGGTCGCGCCGAAGGGGGTGCTGTCGGTCATGGTCCGTCCTCGCTGGCCGTTCGGTTCCGTGGTGGGCCGAACGTACGCGCACACCCGCGCGGGCCGCGCGGCATTTATCGGCGGGACGGCAGGCGCAGGGTGAACGTCGTGCCCTCGCCCGGCGTGCTCGACGCGGTCACGGCGCCGCCCTGCGCCTCGGCGAGCGTCTGGACGATCGCCAGGCCGAGCCCGCTGCCGCCCGTGCGGCGGTTGCGGGACTTCTCGGCGCGCCAGAAGCGGTCGAAGACGTGCGGGAGCGCGTCCGCGTCGATGCCGACACCGGTGTCCGCGACGGCCACGAGCACGTCGCCGCCGTCCGCGCGGGCGCGCAGGGCGACCGTGCCGCCCGCCGGGGTGAACCGGATCGCGTTCGCGGTGAGGTTCCCGACGGCCTGGCGCAGCCGGACGGGGTCGGCGAACGCCTCGGGGTCGTCCTCGACGGAGACGGTCAGCGTCAGCCCGGCGGCGTCGGCCTGCGCGCGGTGCGCCGTCGCGACCTGGTCGAGCAGGTCGGCCACGGCGACGGGCTCGGGGTGCAGGCGTAGCCGCCCGGCGTCGGCGAGGGCGAGCTGCTGGAGGTCGTCCACGATGTGCTGGAGCAGCAGGATCTCCTCGATCAGCGACGCGGTCAGGGCGTCGTCCAGCTCGGCCACGCCGTCGTGGGTCGCCTCCAGCCAGCCCCGGACGTTGCTGAGCGGCGTCCGCAGCTCGTGCGACACGTCGCTGATCATCTCCCGGCGCTGCCGCTCGGCGCGCGCCAGGTGCTCGGACATGTCGTTGAACGCCGCGCCGAGCCGGCCGATCTCGCCGTCCCCGCCGCGGACCCGCGCGGCCGCGTCGCCGTCGCGCATCCGCTGCGCGGCGGCCGTCAGCGCCCGGATCGGCCGGACGAGCCGCGCCGCGAGCAGCGCGCTGACGCCGCCCGCGAGCGCCAGCACGACCAGCGCGGCCACGGTGACGCGGACGAGGCCCGCCCGCGTCAGCCGGGTGGTCGGGGCCGCGTCGTCGCCCGCGTCCCCGATGAACAGCAGCGCGGCGGGCGCGACGTACGGCTTGAGCTGCGCGCGGCGCTCGGCGGCCACGCAGTCCGCGGGCTGCCCCGCGACGGGGCGGTCCACCGCCCGGCGGGCCGTGCTCGTCCACGTCCCGTCGAGGTAGAGCCGGACACGGGCCGCGCCCGCGCGCACCAGGCACTTGTTGACCTGGACGTTGAGCGTTTCGAGCGCCGCTTCTTCCGCGGGCGTCGGCGTGTCCTGCTCCAGCTGCGGGCACGTCGTCGGGGTCGCGGACGGCATCGGCTCGGCCGGGCCGGGGGCCCGGAGCGGCGGGACCTCCGGGGCGTCCGGGACGTCGACGGGCCCCGACCCCGGCGCCCGCACGGACGGCCGCCCGCTCAGCCCGTACACGACGCGGTAGTCCGAGCCGTCGCGGTTCAGGCACGCGGCGGTCCGCTCGGCGGTCTTCCGCAGCCGGTCGCGCACGGCGGCGGGCAGCCCGAACGGCCCGACCGCGCGCGGGTCGATGCGCGACCCGGCGGACCCCGCCAGCGACACGTCCACCCGCAGCGGGTCCACGACCGCCGACGCGCGCAGCGGCAGCCGCGTGCCGGGCCCGGCCGTGTCCGCGATGGGCGCGCGGTCCTCGGTGGTGAGCGCGACGCGGCGGCCCGTCGTGCTCGCCAGGCGGCGGACGGTCGCGGCGACGCCGTCCCAGTCCGGGTGCGTCGCGGCGTAGCCGAGCAGCGCGTCGTTGACGCGGGCGTCGTCGGCGAGCGTCCGGCCCTGCTCGCGGCGGATCGCGCCGGAGGTGTTGCGGGTGGTGAGCCACGCCGTCGCGGTGATCGAGCACAGCGCCACCGAGATCGTCGCCAGCAGGATGCGCGCGAGCAGGCTGTGCCTCATCGGTCGGCGGCCAGCTTGTACCCGACGCCGTAGACGGTGACGAGCCGGACGGGCCGTCGCGGATCGGGCTCGATCTTCTTGCGCAGGTTCTTCACGTGGACGTCGATGGTCCGGCTCCCGATGAACCCGCCGTAGCCGTGCAGCCGCTCCAGGAGCTGTTCGCGGGTGAACACGCGCTCGGGCTCGGCCGCGAGCACTTCGATGATGCGGAACTCGGCGGGCGTGCAGTCCACCGGGCGGCCGTCCGCCGTGACGGTGTGCCGAATCGGGTCGACGACCAGCGCGCCGACCTCATGGACCGGCGGCCGCTCGGCGGCGGGCCGCGACCGGCGCAGCAGCACGCGGACGCGGGCCATCAGCTCGCGCGGACTGTACGGCTTGGTGACGTAGTCGTCCGCGCCGAGATCGAGGCCGAGCAGCAGATCGTCCTCGGTGGCGCGGGCGGTGAGCATCAGCACCGGGACATCGGACTCGCGGCGCAGGACGCGGCACACGTCCAGGCCGTCCACACGGGGCAGCATCACGTCGAGGACGAGCAGGTCCGGGCGGGAGCTGCGGGCCGCGTCGAGCGCCGCGCGGCCGTCGTGGACGACCCGCACGTCGTGGCCCTCGCGGAGCAGGTAGCGGCGGACCAGCTCGGCCTGCTTGGGATCGTCCTCCGCCACGAGGACAGCGGCGCACACGTCCGTTACCTCCGGAAAGTCGGTGATCAGCCGGTCCGAGAGTAGGCGACCGGGCGCGCCGCGGCACCGGGACGGGACGGCCACACACGACCTTCACGGCGGCCTCGCAGGATCTTCACATCCGTCCGCCAGCATCGCCGCCATGCCTTCGACCCGTGCCCGCGCCGCCGTCCCCTGGCTCGGCTGCGCGCTGCTCGCCACGGCCGCCTGCGGGACGTCCGGCGGTGGGACGCCGCACCGCGCGGCCGCCGCCGACCGGCCGACCGCCGCACCGGCGGGGGCCGAGATCGCCACCGTCCGGGGGACGTCGGTCGTGATCCGCCGCGAACCCGGCGGCGCGACCTGGCGGACGCTGTCCAGCCCGAACGACTACGGGGCGCCCCGGGTCCTCCTGGTGGACGCCGACCGCGGGGACTGGCTGAAGGTGTACCTGCCGCTGCGGCCCAACGGCAGCACGGGCTGGGTCCGCGCGTCCGACGTCACGCTCACGCGGACGACCCGGCGCGTGGAGATCGACCCGCGCGCGTTCCGGTTCACCGTCTACGACGGCGACCGGGTGCTGCGCACGGGGAAGGTCGCCACGGGGACCGGCGGCACGCCGACCCCCGCGGGCCGGTTCTTCTTCACCGAACTGGTCCGGCCCGCCGACCCGCGCGGCGCGTACGGCGCGTACGCGTTCGGGCTCAGCGGCTACTCGCCGACGCTCAGCAGCTTCGGCGGCGGTCCCGGCCAGATCGCCGTCCACGGCACGAACGCGCCCGGCCGGCTCGGGTCGCGCGCGAGCCACGGCTGCATCCGCGTCGGCAATCCCGACATCACCTGGATGGCGCGCAACCTCACGCTCGGCACCCCGGTGGACGTCCTCTCCTCCTGAAAGGTTTCCCATGCGCCTCAAGACCCTGATCATCGGTGGATTCGCCGCGCTCGCGCTCGGCGGCGGCCTCGCCGGGACCGCGACCGCGTCGTTCGCGGACGGGCCCGCGACTCCCTCCGCCTCCCCCGCGCCCTCGAAGTCGCGGCCGCCCGTGAACGCTCCGCTGCCCGCCCCGTCCGCGAGCCCGCGCGAGCGGTGCCCCAAGCCGCGCGCGGGGAAGAACGCGCCGCCGCGGAACTGCGTCAGCCCGGCGCGCCCCGCCCCGGCGCTGCCCGGCCACCCGACGTACACGGGCTGACCGCCCAACGGCCGCGCGCGGCTGACCGTCTGGCGGCCGTGCGCGGGCGGACTCTCCGGCGGGCGTACGCGGGCGGATTGTCCGGCGGGCGTACGTGGGCTGACCGCCCGGCGGCCGTGCGCGGACTGACCACCCAACGGGCGTGCGGGCCGAGCGTCCGGCGGCGGTGTGTGGGCGGGTGCGGGCGGGGGCCGTGCCCGCCCCTGGCGGGGTTTTCGGCGAACAGGTACGAACGGCGGCAGGACGGTCGGCCGCGCGCCGCGCGGGCGGCCCGGCGGCTCCCGGAGGTCCTGGACGTGGAAGCCCTGGCCAACGGCGATCCCCGGCGCGTCGGCCGGTACCGGATCGAGGCGCGGGCTCGGCCGCCGCGGTATGGGGACGTCTACCTCGGGCGCTCGCCGGGCGGACGCCCGGTCGCCGTGAAGGTCGTCCGGCCGGAACTGGCCGCCGACGCCGCGTTCCGCCGCCGCCTCGCGACGATCGGCCCGGACGGCATCACCGTGCTCCACACCGGGCGGGAGAAGCGTTTCCCCTGGTCGGAGGTGGCGCGCGTCAGCGTCTACCGGAACAGGCGCGGCTGGATGCTCGCCGTGCTCCCCGCGCCGGGCGTCGCGCTGCCGAGCGGTGTGCGGCTGCTCCGGCCGTTCCGCGACAGGACGCAGGACTTCACGTGGATCGTGCTCGCCCCCGTCAACGAGCTGCGCGGCGGCCACCAGCGCGTCAGGACCGCCGTGGCCGCCCACACGGGCGACCGCTGGCTCGGCACCCGCTGATCAGGCACGGTCAGTCGGTGAGCCAGAGGAGCGAGTAGTCGTACGTCGCGGCGGTCGGCAGGAACTGGGTGTTGCGGACGCGCGTGGAACGGAACACCGTCGCCGAGCGGTCGAGCAGCGGGATGATCGCCGCGTCCGCCATGACGCGCTCGTCGGCGCGCCGCCAGAAGTCGGCGGCGGCACGCGCGTCCGGCGCGGTCAGCGCCTGGTCGATGAGCCGGTTCACCGCCGCGGACTCGTACCCGCCGAAGTTCGTGGAGTTCGGGCCGCACACGCGGCCGTCGAGCAGCGGCTGCAGCACCGAGCGGCCGTTGTTGCCGTACCAGTCGGGCGTCCAGCCGGGCGCGGCGATGTCCCAGTGACCCTCGCGGGCCTGCGCAGGGTCGGAGATCGTCGAGCGGTAGAAGTTCCCGCCGCTGTCCGCGCGCAGCACCGTCGCGACGCCGCACGCCTTGAAGTTCGCGGCCAGGGATTCGGCGATCTTCTGGTGGACGCTGTTCGTCCGGTACGGGAACACCAGCGTCAGGTTCGGGTGCCCGGCGGCGGCGAGACGGCGGCGGCACTCGGCGGGATCGCCCGCGTCGCCCGGCGTCGGATACTGATTGGCGGGCGCGTATCCGGAGTTCCCCGGCGGGATCACCGTGTGCAGCGGGCGCGCCACCGACGGGCCGCCGACGAGCTTCACCAGCGCCGACCGGTCCACCGCGTACTCCAGCGCCTGCCGCACGTCCCGCCGCGCCAGCGCCCCGCCGTTGTTCGGGCTGCGCGTGTTGAACGCGACGTACGGGCTGTTGTTCGGCGCGGCCAGCACCGCGAAGCGCGGGTCGGAGCGGACGCGCGGCAGCGCCGACGTCGGGACCGGCTGGTCCCACGCCAGGTCCGCCGCGCCCGTCTCGATCTGCTGCTGCACGCTCTCCGGCGAGTCCGTCCCGAACGTGATCCGGATCAGCCGGACGTGCCGCTGCCGCAGCGGATCGGTGCCCGCGCTCCACGCCGGGTTCCGCGCGAGCACGATGGACCGGCCCGGCTCGTACGAGCGGATGCGGTACGGCCCGTCCGACAGCGTGTTGCGCCGGAACTCCGGGCTGTCGGGGACGTACCGGTCGTACTCGGCGGGCGCGGCGGCCGTCGCCTGGAGCGTCAGCAGGTTGACGAAGTCGCTCGCGGGCCGCACCAGCCGGAACACGATCGTGCGCGGCCCGTCCGCCCGGACGCCCTCGATCCGGTGCGTCCGCTGGAAGGCCGCCATCGCCGCCGCGTCCCGGCCGTCCACCCGCCCGAACGCGCGGCAGTACTCCGCCATCCCGCGCAGCGTGCTGACGAAGTACGCCTTCGCCGACGACGGCGACGCCGGGTTGCACAGCCGCTTGAAACCGCGCACGAAGTCGTCCGCGGTGACCTCGCGCGGCGGCCCGGTGCTCCACCGCACGCCCGGCCGCAGCCGCAGCCGGTACGTGCGGCCGTCCGCGGAGACGTCGTGGTTGTCCTTGGTGGGGACGCGCTCGGCGACGTCCGCGCGCACCGGGATCGTCGCCGCGATGTCGTTCGCGGCGCGCGTGCCGAGCAGCGTCCGGGAGAACAGCCGCGTCAGCCCGTACCCGCCGACGCTGTTGACGCTCGCCGTGTCGAGATGTTCGATGTCGGAGGAGCCGACGACGCGCAGCGTGCCGCCGTCCCGCGGGGGACCGGCGTCCGCGCCCGCCGAATCGTCGGTGCTGCACCCGGTCAGGACGAGGGCGAGGCAGGCCAAACCCGCCGTCGCCCTGCGCATGTCACGCGTCATCGCACGCCTCCGCTGCGGTACGGTCCACCATCACCCGCAGTGCCACAGTAAGGCCAGAGCGTAATAACGGCCGCTACATCCCCATTTTCTTCGGGGAAATCCGAAGGCCCCCCGGCGTGCCGGGGGGCCTTGTGGACGGAGGTGCGTCCGGGGTCAGCGCTCCACGTCGCCGCGGATGAACGCCTCGACGGCCTCACGGGCCTGGTCGTCGTTGTACTGCTCCGGCGGCGACTTCATGAAGTACGAGCTGGCCGACAGGATCGGGCCGCCGATCCCGCGGTCCTTCGCGATCTTCGCGGCGCGCACCGCGTCGATGATGACGCCCGCGGAGTTCGGGGAGTCCCAGACCTCCAGCTTGTACTCCAGGTTCAGCGGCGTGTCGCCGAAGGACTTGCCCTCCAGGCGGACGTACGCCCACTTGCGGTCGTCGAGCCACGGCACGTGGTCGGACGGGCCGATGTGGACGTCCGCCTTCGCCATCTCGTGCGGGATCTGGGAGGTGACCGACTGCGTCTTGGAGATCTTCTTGGACTGGAGGCGCTTGCGCTCCAGCATGTTCATGAAGTCCATGTTGCCGCCGAAGTTGAGCTGGTACGTGCGCAGCAGCTCGACCCCGCGGTCCTCGAAGAGCTTGGCCATCACGCGGTGCGTGATCGTCGCGCCGACCTGCGACTTGATGTCGTCGCCGACGATCGGCACGCCCGCCTCGGTGAACTTCGCGGCCCACTCGGGGTCGGAGGCGATGAACACCGGCAGCGCGTTCACGAACGCGACCTTGGCGTCGATGGCGCACTGCGCGTAGAAGCGGTCCGCCTCCTCCGAGCCCACCGGGAGGTACGACACCAGGACGTCGACCCGGGCGTCCTTCAGCGCCTGCACCACGTCGACCGGCTGGGCGTCGGACTCCTCGATCGTGTCGAGGTAGTACTCGCCGAGGCCGTCGAAGGTGTGGCCGCGCTGCACGATGACGCCGGACGGCGGGACGTCCGCGAACTTGATCGTGTTGTTCTCGCTCGCGTGGATCGCCTCGGAGAGGTCCATCCCGACCTTCTTGGCGTCCACGTCGAAGGCCGCCACGAACTCGACGTCGCCGACGTGGTAATCGCCGAACTGAACGTGCATGAGGCCGGGCACCCTGGTCTCGGGGGCCGCGTTCTTGTAGAACTCGACACCCTGGACGAGCGAAGAGGCGCAGTTGCCCACACCAACGATGGCTACGCGCACCGAACCCATCCGGTTGCTCCTTCTCTTCTAGGGAACATGTGGTGTTTCTTCACCCGTCCCCGAGGGGGCCGGGCCGCGACTTCAGCGGCCCGTCTCCCGAGGCATGTCCTGAGTCGTATTCGACGTTCTTGCTTGTTCCTGCTCCGCCCGCTCGCGCCCGATCAGCTCGTTGAGCCACCGGACCTCGCGTTCGACGGACTCCAGCCCGTGGTTCTGGAGTTCGAGCGTGTACGTGTCGACGCGCTCGCGGGTCCGCGCCAGCGCGGAGCGGACGCTCTCGAGGCGCTCCTCCAGCCGGCTGCGGCGCCCCTCCAGGATGCGCAGGCGGACGTCGGCCCGGGTGTGCGAAAAGAAGGCGAAGTGAACGCCGAACCCCTCGTCCTCCCAGGACGCCGGCCCCGCCTCGGTCAGGAGGTCCTGCAGACGCTCCTTGCCCTCGGCGGTGAGCTTGTAGACGATCTTCGAGCGCCTGCTCTGCAGCGGCAGCGCGGCGGTGGTGCCGTCGCGGTCCTCCGGGCGGTCCTCGGTGATCAGCCCCTTGGCGAGGAGCTGCTTGAGGCACGGGTACAGCGACCCGTAGGAGAAGGCGCGGAACATGCCGAGCAGGGCGTTGAGCCGCTTGCGCAGCTCGTACCCGTGCATCGGAGCCTCGTGCAGCAGGCCGAGGACGGCGAGTTCGAGTACTCCCGCGCCCTTCTTGCCCGCCATGCCGCGTCTCGCTTCCGCAGTGCCGATGTCTCGTCTTGATGTATCGAGCGAATGTATCGACTCGATACATCTGAAAGATACGTACTGCCGCGAGTCCTGGCAAGTCACCCGGCCTGTGACGGGGGTCGCGGGGGTACTCTCCCGGCACGTTTCCGCTGGTCAGGGGTTAGAAACAGGGGAATATGGGGCTTATCGGGGCAAAATATGCCAGGGTTGGGCACGGTCCCTGGGCGGGCTCCGGCCCTCGGGGGACCGGGCGGGTCAGCGTCGACCGGCTCGTGGACCGGTTCGTGGGCCGGCCTGCGGTGGTCGGCTCGTGGCGATCGGCCTGTGGCGATCGGCGCTTGTCGGCTGGTCCGTGGCGAGTCGGCTTGCGCTGACCGGCCGTGGGCGATCGGCCCCCGGTGATCAGCCCGTGGCGATCGGCGCTTGTCGTCCGGCGCGTGCGGGCCGTACCGGACGGACACGCCCGACCCGCGCCGCACGCTCCCCTCCGGGCGGCGCGCGTCCGGACTCGCGGGGTTCACCCGTGCGACACCCGCCCCTCGCCCAGCGGTCGGGCCAAGTACCCTTCCGGACGACGGAGCCCCGAAGTCCCCTGTCGATCGAGGTCGCGTGAGTAATCCAGGCCAGCCCCGACCAGAACCCGGGTCGCCGCGGCCGGGCGCCGGAGACCAGCAGCCCCGGCCCGGCCGGGCCGGCGAGCCGACCGGACCGCCGCCCGCCGCGCCCCGCCCCGGCGACGGCGCGCCGGGCGCACCGGGCGGATTCCCGGGCGTGCCCCCGGCGGCGCCCGCCGGTCCGCCCCGCCTCAGCGACCCGGCCCCGGCCCGCCCCGCGCGCGGCGCGATGCCGCTGGGCGCGCCGGTCGGCGGCCCGGGCGGACCCGAAGGCCCATCCGGGCCGGGCGGACCCGGCTTCCCTTCCGGTCCGGGCGGTTCGGGCGGCCCATCTGAGCTGGGGGGTTCGGGCGGCCCTTCCGGGCTGGGCGGTCCCGGCACCCCTGCCGGGCCGGCCGCCCTCGGCGGTCCGAGCGGGTCAAAGGACTCCGCTGGTCTTGGCGGTCTTGGCGGTCTTGGCGGACCCGGCGCTCCGGGGCCGCGCGGCGGCGGCGTCGGCCCGAGCGTCCCCGGCGGCCCGAGCGTCCCGGTTGGTCCGGGCGGTTCTGACGGTCCGAGCGGGCCGGGTAAGACGAGTGGCACCGGTGGTCCAGGTGGATCTCACGGCGCCGGCGGACCGAACAAGCCGGGCGGGCCGGGTGCTGCTCCCGGCGGTCCGGTCGGCCCGAACGGTCCGGGCGGGCCGCAGGGTTCCGGCGGCCCGGGTCGATTCGGCGCTCCCGGCGGTCCGCCGGGCGGCGCGCCCGTCCCGGGCGGACCCGGTCGTTCCGGCGGCCCGAACACGCCGGGGCAGTTCGGCATGCCCGGCAACTTCGGCGGCCCCGGTGGCGCTGGCGGTCCGGGCGATACTGGCGGGCCGGGTGGCCCAGGCGGTCCGAACGGTCCCGGTGGTCCCGGTGGCCCCGGCGGGCCTGGTCGTCCTGGCGGTCCCAACGGTCCCGGCGGGCCTGGCCGTCCCGGTGGGCCGGGCGGTCCGGGGAACTTCGGTGGTCCGGGCGGGCCAGGCGGCCCGGGCAACGGCGGTCCCGGCGGTCCCGGCAACGGCGGTCCGGGCGGGCCTGGCGGCCCCGGCGGCCCGAACGGTCCCGACGAGCCCAAGAAGTTCCGGCTGGCGGGTTTCCTGCGGTCGCGGGACACCGGCTGGCGGCGCTACCTGCCGTCGTGGAAGGTCGTCCTCGGCGGCTTCGGGCTCGGCGTCGCCGGGCTCGCGACGCTCGTCGGCGTCGCGTACGCCAAGACGCCCGTCCCGGACACCGGCAACGCGGACGCGACCAAGACGTCCGCGATCTTCTACTACGCCGACGGCAAGACCGAAATCGGCCGCCTCGGCAAGAACCGGGACCTGATCACGCTCGACAAGGTGCCCCGGCACGTCCAGGAAGCGGTGATCGCCGCCGAGAACCGCAGCTTCCGCACCGACAGCGGCTTCTCGGTCACGGGCCTGAGCCGCGCGGTGTGGAACAACCTGACGGGCGGCGACACGCAGGGCGGCTCGACGATCACCCAGCAGCTCGCGAAGAACTACTACCTGACGGACAAGCGGACGATGAGCCGCAAGTTCAAGGAGCTGTTCATCTCGCTGAAGCTGGAGGACAAGCTCGGCAGCAAGGACAAGATCCTCGAGCTGTACCTGAACACGATCTATTTCGGGCGCAACGCGTACGGCATTGAGGCGGCGTCGAAGGCGTTCTTCGGCGAGCACGTCGGCCGGCTGACCCCGGACCAGGGCGCGCTGCTCGCCGCCGTCATCAACCAGCCGGGCCGTCTCGACCCGCGCAACGACGACGCGAAGATCCGCGAGCAGACCAAGGCGCGGTACCTGTACGTCCTGGACGGGATGCGCCAGGCGAAGGCCATCACGCAGGCGGACTACGACAAGTACGCCCAGAAGGTCCCGACGACGAAGCCGATGGGCGGCCCGGAGGTGTTCGGCGGCCAGCGCGGCTACATGATCAAGCGCGCGCTGACGGAGCTGGGCCGCCAGGGCATCGACGAGAAGACCGTCGTCGAGCAGGGCATGCACGTCTACACGACGTTCGACAAGAAGAAGATGGACGCGGCGAAGCGGGCCGTCGAGAAGACCGTGCCGGGCGTGAACCCGAAGAAGCTGAACAAGCAGCACGTCCAGCTCGGGCTCGTGTCGGTGAACACGCGCAACGGCGAGGTCGAGGCCATCTACGGCGGGTCGAATTACCTCGACGACTCCTATGACAACGTCTGGCTCGGCTCGGCGCAGGCCGGTTCCGCGATGAAGCCGTACACGCTCGCCGCCGCGCTGGAAAAGGGCTACAGCCTCAAGAGCCTGGTCGAAGGACGTTCCGGTCTCTACTTCGACGGCAACGGGAACGTGGTCCCCAAGGGCAAGGGCCAGGGGCCGATTCCCAACAGCCATTCGTCCAAGGGCGGCATCGACCTGCTCCAGGCGATCAAGGAATCGACCAACAGCGCGTTCTACCAGCTCGCGGGCAAGGTCGGGGTCGCGAACATCGCGAAGGCGGCGGAGAGCGCGGGCGTCGCGTCGCCGATGGTCGAGCCGTACGCGAAGAAGGGGCAGCTCGGCCTCACGCTCGGCATCAACGACATCCGCCCGGTCGAGCAGGCCGCCGGGTACGCGACGTTCGCGAACGGCGGCACCTATTACCAGCCGCACGTCGTCCGGGATGCGAAGACGCGTGAGGGACGACGGGTCAAGGCGCTGAGCTGGGAGAAGCGGGAGGACGCCTTTCCGGCCGACGTCACCGCCGACCTCACGTACGCCCTCCAGGGCGTCGTGAAGCCGGGCGGGACGGGCGTCGCGGCGGCGCTCCCGGACCGTCCCGTCGCGGGCAAGACCGGGACGACGGACAACAACGTCGCGAGCTGGTTCATCGGCTATGTGCCGAAGATCTCGACGGCCGTCACGATGTATAACGAGAAGAAGAAGACGCTGATGATCAATGGCGCGGTCGTCGAAGGCGGCAGCGTCCCGGCCCGCATCTGGCACGCGTACATGGCCAAGGCGACGGCGGGCACGCCCGTCGACCAGTTCCCGCCCCCGGCGAACGTCGGCACCCCGCAGAAGTGGGCGGAGCGCTACAAGCCGCCCAAGCACGACGACCGCCCGGAATGGTGCGACGGGCCGCTCGGCGGCATCGACCCGCGCTGCAAGGGCGGCAACGGCGGCGACCACGGGAACAAGCCGCCCTGCACGTCGCCGATCGGGAACGCCGACTGCGACACCAACAAGCCGCCGTCCAACCCGCCGCCGTCGTGGTGGTGCTCGCTGCACCCGGACAACCGGCAGTGCCGCAACGGGCGGCCCGGCCGTCCCGGCTTCCCGGGCTGGCCGAATTTCCAGCAGGACGTTCGACGGATACCCCTCGATGTGGAACGACGAGCCCGCTGAACGCGGCGCGCCCCCGGGCCCCGGTCCGGCGGGCGCGCGGCGCGTCGGTCGGCCGGGCGGGGTCGCCGCGACGATTTCGGAACGGTCCCACGGACCGGCGGACCTTTCCGGCGGTTCCGGCGGCCCGGCCGGACCGGGCCCGGAAGCGACGGTCCCGATCGTCCGTCACCGGGCGATATCGCCTGGTCGCACGGGTCTTGACCCCTCGGTGCCACATGGGCAGTACCCTCGGACGACGCACAGCCGTACCCCAGTTGATGAGGTCGCGTGAGTAACGGAAGCCAATTCGGACCCGAATACGGGGGCCCCCGCGGACAGGGCCCCCGCCGTCCCCCGGCGGACGGGACCGGTGGACCCGGACGCCCCGGCGCCCCCGGCGGCAACCCGGGCGACTCCCCGACGCCCGGGCGCGCGCCGCGTCCGGGCGGGCGTCCCGCGCGGCGCGGCGGCGGCGGTCGGCGGGCCGCCGGTCAACGCGGCGCCGGCCAGCGCGGCGGACCCCCGGGCGGCCGACGCCGGGCGGGCGGCCCTCAGCAGCGCAGCAACACTCCAGGCGTTCCCGGCGCACCGGGCGGGCCCGGCCGTCCCGGCGGCCCGGGCGGCCCTGGCCGTCCGGGCGGTCCCGGCGGGCCGGGCGGGCCGCGCGGAGGCGGTCCAGGCGGGCCGCCCGGTGGTCCCGGTGGCCCGAAGGGTCCGGATGACGGCTTCTGGGGCGACGACGACGAGGGTCGGCGGTCCAAGAAGGACAAGAAGCCCCAGAAGACCGGTTGGCGGCGCTACGTCCCATCGTGGAAGACGTCGCTGGCCATCTGCGGTGTGCTGATCCTGGCTCTCGCCTCGCTCGTCGGCGTCGCCTACTGGAAGACGCCGATCCCGGCGGCGACGCAGGCGGCGGCCGTCGCGCAGGAGTCGGTCATCTACTACGACGACGGGAAGACGCCGCTCGCGCGCATCGGTACCAAGCGCGAGGACGTCAAGCTCAAGGACATCCCCGACCACGTCCAGAAGGCGGTGCTCGCCGCCGAGGACCGCGGTTTCGAGCACGAGCCCGGAGTTTCGCCGACCGGTGTCGCCCGCGCCCTTTTCAAGACGGCGACCGGCGGTGACGTCCAGGGCGGTTCGACGATCACGCAGCAGCTCGCGCGCAACTATTACGCGGGACTCAGCCAGGAGCGCAGCGTCAGCCGAAAGCTCAAGGAGATCCTGATCTCCATTCGGCTGGGCAACGAGCGCAAGAAGGACGAGATCCTCAACCTGTATCTGAACACGGTCGCGTTCGGCCGCGACTCGTACGGCATTCAGGCGGCGGCCCGCGCCTACTTCCGCACCGACGTGAAGCACCTGAAGGTCAACCAGGCCGCGCTGCTCGCCGCGATGATCCAGCGGCCCGGCTACTTCGTGACGACCGGCCCCGACAGCCAGCCCGCGAAGAAGGCGCTCATCTACCGCTGGAACTACGTGCTCGACGGCATGGTCAAGGAAGGCTGGCTGAGCGAGGCCGAGCGGGCGCAGCAGAAATTCCCGCAGACGGTGAAGGTCTGGAGCGACGTCCAGAACACCGGCCAGACCGGGTACCTCGAACAGCGCGTCCGCAACGAGCTGGCGGCGCTCAACATCAGCGACCAGGACCTCGCGCGCGGTGGTTTCCGCATTTACACGACCTTCAACGAGGAGCTGCAGAACTACACGCAGAAACTCGTCAAGCAGGTCAAGGCCGAGAACAACCTCGACGGCCTGATCCACTTCGGGCTCACGGCCGTCAATCCGAAGACCGGCGGCGTGGTCGCCGCCTACGGCGGCCCCGGGTTCACCAAGCAGCAGTTCGACGACTCGTTCCAAGGCGCGGTGCAGCCCGGTTCGTCGTTCAAGCCGGTCGTGCTGGCGACCGCGCTGGACCAGGGAATCAGCCTGAACACGACGGTGAACGGCGCCTATCGGCGGGTCTTCCCGGGCGGTTATGCGCCCACGAACGACTCGACGTCGGAGAACGGCGTCTACAACCTGGTGCAGATGACGCAGCACTCCATCAACACCGCCTACGTCGACCTCGGCCAGAAGGTCGGCCTCGACAAGGTCGTGACGATGGCGAAGAAGATGGGAATTCCCGCCGACACGCCGGAACTGAATGCGAACCGCCTGTCGCTGCCGCTCGGTCCCTTCGACGTCACCTCGGTGAACATGGCGTCCGTCTACTCGACGTTCGCCAACGAGGGCAAGCACATCCCGGTCCACGTCATCAGCAAGATCACGGACGCCAAGGGCAACATCATCAAGCGGCTGCCGTACAAGGAGAAGGAGGTCTTCTCCCCCGAGGTCGCGGGCGACGCCACCAAGGCGATGCGCGCCGTCGTCACGTCCGGCACCGGTACGAAGGCCAGTCTCGGCGCCCGGCCCGTCGCGGGCAAGACCGGTACGACCGACATGAACAGGTCGGCCTGGTTCGTCGGCTACACGCCGCAGCTCTCGACGGCGGTCGCGATGTGGCGCGAGACCAAGGACGGGAAGAAGCGGCTGTCGCTGAAGGGCATCGGCGGCTACTCCCAGATCTACGGTGGTGACGTCCCCGCGATGACGTTCCAGCGCTTCATGACCAAGGCGCTGGAGGGCAAGGAGATCGAGCAGCTCCCGCCGCCCGGGAACGTCGGCACCGTCGCGGACTGGGCCGCGCCCAAGCCGCGCGAGACGACGAGCACCAAGCCGACGCCGGAGACGACGCCGAACTGCCGCCCGGGCGAGGACGGCGAGACCGCCGACGGCAAGCCCTGCAAGGTGGTGCCGACCGCCCCGACGACGCCGACGACCCCGACGTCGCCCCCGGCCACCGGCCAGCCCTGCAACATGATGGGACGGCCGGACGGCTGCAACCCCAACCTGCCGCCGGGCGATCCGGCCCCGGGCTGGTGGTGCGCGCAGCACCCGGGCAACGCGGCGTGCAAGGACGAGGAACCGGACGGCCCCGGCAGCGGCCGCTGACCGCCTCCCGTTCCCGTGCCCCGGCCCCCAACGGCCGGGGCACGGTCGTGTCCGGCGACGGCACGGCCGTGCCCTATGCCGTGCGCGGTCTCCCGCGCTCAGGTCGCAGGGACGGCCATGCCGCGTCCGGCCGAGTCTGCGGCCGAGCATTTTCGTGTCCGGGTCGTGTTGATCTGTCCTCGGGTCGGGCGGGCGGTCGTCCAGGCGGCGGTGCGCCCCTAGTCTTGCTGGCATGGCCTCGCCGAACCCCGTTCCGTCGCCCGCCCCCGGCCGCGCGGCGCGGCTCGTCCCGGTCCTGACCGGAGCCGCCGCGCTCGTCTGCCTGCTCGGCTGGCTGCAGAAGCAGCCGTGCGCCCGCGCCGGGTTCGACTTCGTGAAGACGACGACGAACGGGTGCTACACCGACGTCTACCCGCTGTACTTCGCGCGCGGCCTGTCGGACGGGAAGGTCCCCTACTTCGACTCGTTCAGCGGCACCGACATCCACTACGTCGAGTACCCGGTGCTCAGCGGGTTCTTCATGCAGGTCGTGGCGCTGCTGGTGAAGCCGTTCGGCGTCGGGGACCGGGGCATGGCGTTCTACGACGTCACGGTCGGGCTGCTCGGGCTGCTCGCCATCGCCGCCGTCCTCGCGACCGCGTACGTCGCGGGCCGCCGTTCGCTGCGGGCGGGCCTCATGGTGGCGCTGTCCCCGGCGCTGCTGCTCACCGCGTCGATCAACTGGGACCTGCTGGCCGTCGCGCTGTCCGCGCTGGCGCTGTGGGCGTGGTCGGCGCGCCGCCCGGCGCTGGCGGGCGCGCTGCTCGGCCTGGCCGTCGCGGCGAAGTTCTACCCGCTGCTGTTCCTCGGCCCGCTCGTGCTGCTGTGCCTGCGGGCGGGACGGTTCCGCGCGCTCGGCCGCCTCCTCGCCGGGACGGCCGCGTCCTGGCTGGTCGTGAACGTGCCGGTGATGCTGTTCGCGTGGGACGGCTGGTTCGAGTTCTACCGGTTCAGCCAGGAGCGCGGCATCGACTGGGGCTCGATCTTCTTCGTCCTGCAGGACCACGGGCTGTCCGCCGCGACCGAGCACGACACGCTGAACCTGCTGGGCACGGGAACGTTCCTCGTGCTCGCCGCCGGGATCGCGGTGCTGGCGCTGTGCGCGCCGCGCCGCCCGCGGCTGCCGCAACTCATGCTGCTGGTCCTCATCGCGTTCATGCTGCCGAACAAGGTCTGGTCGCCGCAGTACGTCCTGTGGCTGCTGCCGCTCGTCGTGCTCGCGCGGCCGAAGCTGCCCGCGTTCGTGCTGTGGCAGGCCGGGGAGGTCGTCTACTTCTTCGGGATCTGGTGGTACCTGCTGTCGGTGACGCTGCAGAGCGAGGGTTCGGGCCTGTCCGCGACGCTGTCGGCGGCGGCGCACCTGCACGCGCCCGAGGGCGGCGTCTCGCAGTCCGTCTACACGCTCGCGCTGCTGGCCCGCTTCGCGACGGTGGCGCTGCTGGCGGTGCTCGTCGTGGTGGAGATCCTGCGGCCGTCGTCGGACGCGGTCCGGACGGACGGCGCCGACGACCCGGCGGGCGGCGTCCTCGACGGCGCGGAGGACCGGTTCAGCCTCGCCCGCCTCCGCGCCCCGTCGCCGCACCGCGAACCGGTGACGTCCGCCGCGCCCTGACCCGCCCGGCGAACGTGCGCGCCCGGTGCGCGCCGGGTCAATTTCTCGGAACCGGCGTGTGACCCGCGAACCGCCAGGGGACGCAGTTGATCATGCGCCGCGTCCTCACCCTGGCCCTCGCCGCCGTCCTGCCCGTCACCCCGCTCGACGCCCCACCCGCGACCGCCACCGGGCCCACCGGCGAACAAACCGCCCCCAGCGCACCGCCCCCGCAGTCCACCCGAACCGCGCACCTTGAGCGGGCGGCGCGGACTCAGCACCCCGCGCAGGCCGGCGGCCACCCGGCCCCGGCCGCGCGAACCGCGCGGGTTGGGGGAGCGACGCAGGCTCGGCGCACCGTGCAGACCGGCGGCTACGCGACGCAGGCCGCGTGGATCGCTCAGGTCAAGGGGGCGATGCGGACTTGGCGCGCGGCGCAGACCGGCGGCCGCCCGGCGTCAGCCGAAAGAACCGCGCGGGTCGTGAAGAGCGGGCCGGGTCTGGGGTCCGCGCCTGCGGCGGGGGCCGGGCGTGCCGCGGTCGGGGCGCGGACGGCGCATATCGGCGCGACGGCCGGGCTGCTGTACGACGCGACGGCCGGGCGGACGCTGTGGGCGCGGCGGTCACGGGTGCGGCGGCCCATCGGCAGCATCGCCAAGGTCATGACCGCGCTCGTCGTCCTGCACGAAGGCCGCCTCGACCGGAAGATCCAGATCAAGGCCCGGCACCGGAAGTACTCCGACTCGCGCGGCGGCTCGTCGGCGGCCCTGCGCGTCGGGGACCGGATCAGCGCGCGCGAACTGCTGTACGCGCTGCTGCTCCCGTCCGGCTGCGACGCGGCGGCGGCGCTCGCGGACGCGTACGGGCCCGGCCCGAAGCGATTCCTCGCCAAGATGAACGCGCTGGCCCGCGCGTTCGGGCTGACCGACACCGACTACCGCGACGCCGCCGGACTGCCCCCGCACCCCGGCGCGTCGACCGCGCGCGACCAGGTCGTCCTCGCGCGCCGCGCGCTGCGGTCCCGGACGTTCGCGCGGATCGTCCGGCAGACCGCCCACGTCCTGCCCGGAACCCGCGACCACCGCCGCTACGTCTGGCGGACGACGAACGCCCTGCTCGGCACCTACCCCGGCATGACGGGCATCAAGACGGGCTACACCAAGGCGGCCGGCTACAGCCTGCTGTTCTCGGCCCGCCGCCGCGGCCGGACGCTCATCGGCATCGTCCTCAACAGCCGCGCCCGCTTCGTGGACGCCCGCAAGGCCCTGAACTGGGGCTTCGCCCGCAGATCCGGACGTTCCACGTGAAACATCCCCCACAGCACGTCGTCGCGCGCACCCCCGTGCAGGGACCTCGCGCGCGACCCTCGCGCGGAGCCCCGCGTGGGCCGTCCGAACATGGACGCCCCACGCGGGACCGTGCGCCTCACACCCGCGACCGCAGCGCCTCGATCAGCCACGTGAACGCGCCCGAGGACGACGGGAACGGCCCGTACCCGTTGATGCGCCCGATCAGCCGCCAGTAGTGCTCGGCGCGCGGGTCGTTGCCGATCTCCGCGCGCTCCAGGAGCCATCGGCGGAACCCCGCGTCGTCGGCGCGGCCGTACGCGTCGGCGAACAGCCCGACCAACTCGTCCAGGACCGGCCCGGCGGCGGCCGAGCCGGGCTCGATCCCGGCGGCGACCGCCGCGTCGGCGCGCTCCCGCACGGCTTCCCCGAGCGCGCGCTCGTCCACGGAAGCGGCGTCCGGGCGCGCGGCCTCCGCCGCCTGGTACTCGGCCATCCGCCGCACGCTGCGCCGGAAGTCCTCGTCGCGGACCAGGTCGGCCAGCTCGATCCACGCTTCGAGCTGGTCGGGCCCGGGGTCGTCCGGCAGGTCGGCCGCCGCCGCGCGCATCGCGTCCGGCAGCTCGGACGGGACGTCCAGCCCCGCGAACGTCGCCTCCACGAAGTCGGTGATGATCTGCCGGCGCTCCTCGTCCGACAGCTCGGTGATCTTGTTCATCAGATGGGTCTCCTCGGGTCCGGGATCGCGGCGGGCCACCGCGCGCAGCACCGCCCGCCGCAGCCGCAGCGTCCTGATCTGGACGTCCACGGCGTCGGCGTGCGCCGCGGCGACCTCGCCGATCGTGCTCTCCCGGTCGAGGACCCGCCGGATGGCGGGCAGTCCGAGGCCGAGGTCGCGGAGCGTGCGGACGAGGTCGAGCCGGGCGGCCGCCGCGGCGTCGTACAGGCGGTAGCCCGCGTGCGTGCGGGCGGACGGCGGCACGAGCCCGCGGTCGGAGTAGAACCGGATCGTCCGGACCGGCAGCCCGGTCCGCCGGGCCAGGTCCCCGATCGTGAACAGCGCGTCGTCCATGCCCCCGACCTTCCGGCCTCCACCCGGTGGAGACTCAAGTCCCTTACTCGGTCGCGACGTCATGCCTGGTCAACGCGTGGGCGGTGCGCCCGGCGGAAACGCTGTGCGACGATCGCCGAAAGTCTGGGGGATGCACCATGACCGCGAACACCGTACGGGCACTGCGCGGCGCGCTCGCCGCGGCCGTCCTGCTGGGCGCCGGGGCGTGCGGGACGGACGGCGGCCTGAGCGCCGCCGACGGCCGCACCGGCGTCCGCCACTCCGCGACGGCGGCGGCGCCGACCCGGTCGGGCTCGCTGCCGGAGGTCTCGCCGGACAAGCTGCCCAAGGAGGCGGTGGCGACGCTGAAGCTCATCGACGAGGGCGGCCCGTTCCCGTATCCGAAGGACGGCGTCGTCTTCCAGAACCGTGAGCGGATTCTCCCGCGCGAGCCACGCGGTTATTACCACGAGTACACGGTCCCGACCCCGCATTCCAAGGACCGGGGAGCGCGTCGGCTCGTCTCCGGAAAGAACGGCGAGCGCTACTACAGCGGCGACCATTACCGCAGTTTCGTCCGCGTCCTGTGGAAAGGCCACCGGTGACGGACGCGCACCGCCTCGTCGCCGACGTCGTCGCGGGACGGGTGAAACCCGGCGTCTACCAGTGGCGGTCGGCGGCGGCCGGGCGCGGGACCTGGCGCGAACCGGCGGAACGCGCGGGCTGGCGCACGTTCTACCTGGACGGCCACCTCATCCGGAACCGGGCCGCGTTCCTGCGCCACTGCGCGGAGACGTTCGCGTTCCCCGACTGGTTCGGCCAGAACTGGGACGCCCTGGAGGAATGCCTGCGGGACCTGTCCTGGCTGCCCGCCGCGAACGGCTCCCTGGTCGTCTACGACGCGTGGACGGAGCTGGCCGGGAGCGACGAGCCGGTCTTCCGCACGGCCCTGGCCGTCTTCGGCGAGGCCGTGGAGGCGTGGCGCGACACGGCGACCCCCATGACGGTGCTGCTGCCGAGCGCCGCCACGGAGGTCGCCGGGGTGCCGAAACTGGCCTGAACCGCGCCGGAATCCGGGCCGGACGTCAGTACGTCGAGCCGCTGCTCGCGCCGAACAGCGCGATGGCCCCGATGAAGTAGCAGATCCAGACGATCAGCCAGATGCCCGTGACGATGTAGCCGAGGACGAGCCCCGCGACGGCCATGCCGGAGCCGCCCTCGCCGGTGCGCTTGATCTGGCTCTGCGCGACGTGTCCGAAGATGATCGCGAGCACCGAGGTGAAACCGCAGAACAGGATGCCGATGAGCCCGAGGATCATCGACGCCGTGGCCATGCCGTTGGTCGCCGGCTGGACGGGCGGGCCGCCGCCGTAGTAGTGGTGCTGGACGGGCGCGGGCTGCTGCGAGTACTGGCCGTAGGGGTCGTGCTGACCGTAGGGGTCGTACGGGTTCGACATGGGCATCCTGATCGGGTCGCGCGCCTGCCGCCGTTCGCCGGACGCGTGCGCTGGGGGGCTGGATTCCGGATTATGCCAGTGTGACGTGCCGGAAGGTGTTTGTCGCCCCCCGGCCTACCGTGATGTTAGATGCGGGGTCCGTCACGCCGGTTCCCCGCGCGCCGGAAAATCCGGAGGCGGCCCGATCAGGCCAGATTGCCGCGGAGCCAGGAGATGTCGTCGGCCTGCCCGGCGGACGGCGTCTCCACGACGACGGGCGCGCCCGCCCCGCGCACGACGGCCAGGATCAGCTCGGGGTCGATAGTGCCGCTGCCGAGGTTGGCGTGCCGGTCCGCCCCGGACCCGAACGCGTCGCGGCTGTCGTTGCAGTGGACGAGGTCGATGCCCCCGGTGATCGCCTTGATGCGGTCGACCGCGTCGACCAGTTCCTCGCCCGCCGCGTGCGCGTGGCAGGTGTCGAGGCAGAACCCGACCTTGGAGTCGATGTCGGTGACGCCCGACAGCACCTCCCACAGCCGCGAGATCCGCTCGAACTTGCGGGCCATCGCGTTGCCGCCGCCCGCGGTGTTCTCGATGTAGATCGGGATCGGCGTCTCCAGGCGCTCGAACACCTTGCGCCAGTTCTCGAAGCCGTTCTCGGGGTCGTCGTCCTTCAGGACGTGCCCGCCGTGGACGATCAGCGCCCGCGCGCCGATCCCGGCGGCGGCGTCGAGCTGCTGCTGCAGGAGCTTGCGGCTCGGGATGCGGATGCGGTTGTTGGACGTCGCCACGTTGATGACGTACGGCGCGTGGACGAACACGTCCACGTCGGAGTCCCGGACGGCCTCGATGCCCTCCGGCAGCTCGGGCTTCTTCCAGCCCTGCGGGTCGCCGAGGAAGAACTGGACGACCTCGGCCCCGCGCTCGCGGGCGCTCTCGATCGGCCGGGTCTGATCGACGTGGGCTCCGATGCGCATGCGTCCGAGGGTATCCGGGCCCACGCCCGGTGCGTCACACGGAAGCTCACATGGAGAAGCCGCCGTGCCGCAGCGCGAAGCCCGCCCCGACGAACGAGCCGACCATCCCGATCACGTTCAGCCACCGCTGGCCGGTCGTCACCGACATCATCTGGTTGTAGAGCGCGACGGGCAGGCCGATGATCCCGAGCACCAGCCCGGCGAAGTGCGTCGCCGAAACGAACCCGAGCACCAGGGCCGCGAGCCCGACGACGAGGGCGATCCCGGCGATGGCGTTGTGGCGGGCCGTGATCCGCCGGTACTCGGCGGCGCGCGAGCCCGCGGCCCCGGTCGTGTGCTGCGTCATCCGGACACCTCTTTCCGACGAAGGACGCCGGCGCGGCGCGCTGTCCCGCGCCGGTTCAGTAGAGATGCCCGAAAGATCCGTCGTCAATCGGCGGCGCCGCGGAGGAAGTGTCGGCGGCACCCGGTAACGTCGAACACGGATTCGAGGATGAGGGTCTCGCCCCCGAGGGGAAGCGGGGACGAGCCGGGAGGTGTTCGCACGTGAGGGAGAGTGAACTCGCGGTCATCGGCGACGCGGAGCTCGTCGAGGAACTGTCGATGCTGACGACCCAGGCCGCCAGGATGCGCGCCCGGATGGCCGACATCATGGCCGAGTTGGAGCGCCGCCGGAACCGGTCCGGCTGCGGGCAGGCCCGCACCGCGGCGCGGCACTAGAGCGTCCGCGCCCGCCGCGACGTGCGCGGACCGCGCCCGGCCACCGCGGGACAGTTGGTAGCCTGTACCGGTCCCGCGGCAGGTCGCCCCCATCCGGGGTCGGTCGGCCCGCCGCGGCGGACGCAAGAGCCCTCCTGTCACGGAGAGACCGTGACCGCATCAGTCCAGAGGAGGTAGGGACACAGCATGCGTCGTTACGAACTCATGACCATCCTCGACCCGGCCATCGACGAGCGCACCGCCGGTGCGGCCCTCGACCCGTTCCTGAAGGTCGTCAAGGACGGCGGCGGCAGCGTGGAGAAGGTCGAGATCTGGGGCCGTCGCCGGCTGGCGTACGACATCCAGAAGAAGTCCGAAGGCATCTACGCGGTGGTCGACCTGTCGGCTGAGCCTGCCACGGTCAAGGAGCTCGACCGTCAGCTCAACCTGAGCGAGTCGATCCTCCGCACCAAGGTCATCCGCCCCGAGGTCCACTGAGTCTGGCTCAGCCCTCTCATCAGCCGGAGCGAGCCCCATGGCAGGCGAAACCGTAATCACCATCGTCGGGAACCTCGTCGAGGACCCGAACCTGCGCTTCACCTCGAGCGGCGCGGCGGTCGCGTCGTTCCGCATCGCGTCGACGCCGCGCAGCTTCGACCGCCAGACCAACGAGTGGAAGGACGGCGAGTCGCTGTTCCTGACCTGCAGTGTCTGGCGGCAGGCCGCGGAGAACGTCGCCGAGAGCCTCACCCGCGGGATGCGCGTCATCGTGCAGGGCCGGCTCAAGCAGCGCTCGTACGAGACGCGCGAGGGTGAGAAGCGCACCGTCTTCGAGATCGACGTCGACGAGGTCGGCCCGTCCCTCCGCAACGCGACCGCCAAGGTCAACAAGGCGCAGCGGCAGGGTGGCGGCGGCGGGTTCGGCGGCGGTCCGGGCGGTGGCGGCGGCGGTTTCGGCGGCGACCAGGGCGGCGGCTTCGGCGGCGGTCAGGGCGGTCCGGGCGGCGGCTTCGGCGGGGGCCAGGGCGCTCCCGCGGGCGGCGGCCCGGCGAACGACCCCTGGTCCTCCGGTGGGGGCGGCGGCGGAGGCTACTCCGACGACCCGCCGTTCTAACCGGCGAACCACATTCCAGTAATCACGTCCATTCCCGCGTGAGCGGGGCTCTCCCAAAGGAGCACCACGATGGCGAAGCCACCTCCCCGCAAGCCCAAGAAGAAGGTCTGCGTCTTCTGTCAGGAGAAGATCTCCTACGTCGACTACAAGGACACCGGGCTGCTGCGCAAGTTCATCTCCGACCGCGGCAAGATCCGTGCCCGCCGCGTGACCGGCAACTGCACCCAGCACCAGCGCGACGTCGCCACGGCGATCAAGAACGCTCGCGAGATGGCGCTGCTGCCGTACACCAGCACCGCGCGCTGAGAAAGGAAGACGCGACATGAAGCTCATCCTGACTCAGCAGGTGTCCGGGCTCGGCGAGCCCGGTGACGTGATCGAGGTCCGCGACGGCTACGGCCGCAACTACCTCGTCCCGCGCGGGTTCGCGATCAAGTGGACGCGGGGCGCGGAGTCGCAGGTCGCCTCTATCAAGAAGGCGCGTTCGGCTCGCGAGATCGCGACCGTCGAGCACGCCAAGGAGGTCGCCGGCCGGCTCAAGTCGATCAAGGTGACGCTGCGCACCCGGACGGGCAGCAACGGCCGCCTGTTCGGCGCGGTGACCGCCGCCGACATCGCCGACGCCGTCAAGGCCGCCGACGGGCCCGACCTGGACAAGCGCCGGATCGAGATCGGGAACCCGATCAAGACCGTCGGCACGCACCAGGTCAGCGTCCGGCTGCACGCCGAGGTCAACGCGACGATCGACGTCAACGTCGTCTCCGCCTGACCGCGCTCTCACGGCCGGGCTCCCTTCGGGGGGTCCGGCCGTTTCGCGTTTCCGGGCGCAACGCCCAAGATCATCAATTGCGCGGGGACCGGCCGGGCGCCGGGTTACCGTCCGTAAAGGATCATGACGGACGGGGGGACACCGTGGTCACGCATGGGGAGGAGACCGGCGGAACGCCGACGCGCCGCCTGGTGCTGGGAGGACTCGCGGCGTTCGGCGTGGCCGCCGCGCCGCTGCTGCCGGGCTCGCCGGGGGCGGGCGTCGCGCGGGCGGATTCGGCGCGGGCGGACGGGGCGCGCGGCGGGGCCCGTGGTGGGGCTCGTGGTGGGGCGCGCGGCGGGGTGCGGCGGCCGGTCGTCGCGTCGCGCGAGCTGTGGAAGGCTGTGCCGCCGACCGGGGAGATCCGGGTGCTCGGGCGCGCGCCGGACCGCATCGTCGTCCACCACACCGAGAGCGCGAACGTCGCGGACACGTCCGTCGAGCACGCGTACGAGCTGTCGCGGACCGTGCAGCGGTTCCACATGGACGAGCGCGGCTGGGCCGACATCGGGCAGCAGTTGACGATCAGCCGGGGCGGGCACGTCATGGAGGGCCGCAAGGGCAGTCTCGCGTCGATCCGCGCGGGGCGGCTGACCGTGGGCGCGCAGGCGCTCCACCACAACGAGCACACGATCGGCATCGAGAACGAGGGCACGTACATGACCGCGGACGTGCCCGCCGCGCTGTGGGAATCCCTCGCGGCGACGTGCGCGTGGCTCTGCGCCCGCTACGGCCTGGACCCGGACGAGGCGATCGTCGGCCACCGCGACCTGTGCGAGACCGACTGCCCGGGCGACGTCCTCTACGCCCGCCTGCCCCGCCTGCGCCACCGCGTGTCCCTACTCCTCGCCGGCCTCGCGGACGACCCCGAAGACCTCGCCCGCCGACCGCACGACACGACCGCCCACCTGAAACACGACGCCCCACGGCGCACCCCGAACGACCCACCGCACGGCACGAGGGACCAGCCACCCGCTCGCGGGGCGGACAGCGCGGTGCGCGGCGACCCGCACGGCAGGCCCGGCGACGGGCCGGACGGCCCGCCGCGCGGTGACGCGCGCGGTGAGCGCGGTCCGTGGCGCGATGCGGCGGATGATCCGTCGCGGCGAGGCCGGCGCGGCGGCGGTGCGGACGGGTCGCGGGGGCGCGTTCTGGACGGAACGTCGCGCGATGGCGCGGTGGATGTGCCGATGCGCAGGGATTAGGTGGTGTTCCGAAGTGCGGCCCACGGCCCTCGCCCGACGGCTCCGGCCTTCGCGAGCGCGGTCCGTGGCGCGGTGCGGGGATGATTCCGCGCGCGGTGATCCGCGCGGCAGTCCGCAGCGCGGAGCGGACGGTCCGGGCGGACGGGTCGCGGGGGCGTGTTCTGGGTGGGACGTCGCGCGATGGTGCGGTCGATGCGCAGGGATTAGGGCGCGTTGTCGACGTCCCGTTCGCTTGGCGGCTCGGGCTTCACCGACTTGCTAGGGGTGTGGTGTTTCGCGGTCTGGGTGGGGAGGCTCGCGTCCGCCTGCTTCGCCGGCCGGGCAGCGCACTCGCGCTGGGACTTGGGGCCGGTGAAGCGAACGTTCCAGGTTCAGGTTCGCGGGCCGTCGTAGCGGGTTCGGCGGCGGGCGATGTCGGGGTCGACGGTCTCGACGAGCGTCCACAGGAGGGCGATGCGTTCCGCCAGGACGTCCGGGGGCAGCCCGGCGAGGCTCTCGGCCGCGAGGTCGTCGATCGCCTGGTGGAGCCGGGCCATCCGCTCGCCGTAGCTGGAACACATGTTCGAATCGTAGCGAGAGTGATCGTCGTTGCGTCCGGGTTCGGCGGTGCGCGCGCGACCGGGTCGGGGCAGGGACGCGGCCGGGTCGCCGTCAGTCGCGGACCGCGCCGGTGACCAGCCAGGCCCCGCCGCGCGCCCGCGCGCCGAGCGTGACGAGGCGTGTCGTCATCCACAGGCCGATCGCCGTCCACAGTCCGACGAGCCCGGCGCCGGAACTGTGGACGAGCAGCGCGGCGGGGAGGAAGACGGCGGTGGCGAGGACGGTCGTCCACGCGAGGTACGTCCCGTCGCCCGCGCCGATGAGGATGCCGTCGAGGACGAACACCACGCCCGCGACGGGCTGGAGCAGCGCGACGACGAGCAGGGACGAGAAGAGCAGGTGCCGCACGTCGGCGTCGGCGCTGAACAGGCCGGGCAGCAGCGGCCGGGCCGCGAGCACGAGCAGCGCGAACGCGATCCCGCAGCCGACGCCCCACGCCGCCATCCGCCGCGTCGCGGCGCGCGCCCCGGCGGCGTCGGCCGCGCCGAGGCAGCGCCCGGTGATCGCCTGCCCGGCGATGGCGATGGCGTCGAGGGCGAACGTCAGCAGCGTCCACACCTGGAAGCCGACCTGGTAGGCGGCGAGCTGCGGGTCGCCCATGCGGGCCGCGACGGACGTCCCGACCACGAGGACGACGCGCAGCGCCGCCGTGCGCAGCAGCAGCGCCACCCCGGCGGTCGCGGCGGTGCGCAGCCCGGCGGCGTCGGGCCGGACGGACGCGCCGTGCCGCCGCGCCGCGCGCGCGACGACGGCGACGTACACGGCGGCGCTGGCGTTCTGCGCGACGACCGTCCCCCACGCGGACCCGGCGATGCCCCAGTGCAGTCCGAGGACGAACAGCGCGTTCAGCGCGAGGTTGGCCGAGAAGCCGCCGATCGAGACGAGCAGCGGCGTCCGCGTGTCCTGGAGGCCGCGCAGCACGCCCGTCCCGGCGAGCACGACGAGCATCGCGGGCACGCCGAACAGGCTGACCCGCAGGTACGCGGCGGCGTGCGGCGCGACGTCGGCGGACGCGCCGAACAGCTCGACGAGCCGGGGGACGAGCGGCAGCCCGGCCGCGACGACGACCGCGCCGATGGCGAGCGCGAGCCAGATCCCGTCCACGCCCTGCCGGACGGCGGCGCGCAGGTCGCCCGCGCCGACGCGCCGCGCGACGCCCGCCGTCGTCCCGTAGGCGAGGAACACGCACAGGTAGACGAGCGTGCTGAGGATCTGCCCGGCGACGCCGAGTCCGCCGAGCGGCGCGGTGCCGAGGCGGCCGACGATCGCGGAGTCCGACAGCAGGAAGAGGGGTTCGGCGACGAGCGCGCCGAAGGCGGGGACGGCGAGGCGCAGGATCTCCCGGTCGCGGGCGCCGAGGTGCCGCCGGGGCGGGGCGGCGGCCATGATTCTCCTCACCCGGCGTGACTTGTAACCGACCTTCCCATTTTATCCCTTACCTCACCATGCGCCCGAAGTTTCTTTCGCACACAGCCGGTGGACGAAGTCCGTGCAGGTCAGCCCGGTTCGTGTGGGAGACTCGTCGGACTGTCCACAGCGTCGTCCACAGGTCCTGCACAGCCTGACCGGCGTGTCTGCACAGGTTGTCCCCAGGTTTTCCACAGGGCTCTTTGCCCCGGGGGCGCGGGGGCCCGGAGAATGTCAGACGCTCGGGATAGACGTGGGACGGACGGTAGGGCGACGGCGAACGGGGACGCCGCCGTCCGGTGAGGGGGCGGCATGAGCGTGACCGATCTCGGCTCGCAGGAGCAGGAGTTCGAGCGCACCCCGCCGCACGACATCACCGCCGAGCAGGGCGTGCTCGGCGGCATGCTGCTGTCCCAGGACGCCATCGCCGAGGTGGTGGAGATCCTGCGGACGGCCGACTTCTACCGGCCGGCGCACCAGTTGCTCTTCGACGCCGTCCTGGACCTGTACGGCCGGGGCGAGCCCGCCGACGCGGTGACGGTCGCGGGCGAGCTGACCAAGCGCGGTGAGATCGGGCGGGTCGGCGGCGCGCCGTACCTGCACACGCTGATCTCGTCAGTCCCGACGGCGGCGAACGCGGGCTACTACGCCAAGATCGTCCGCGAGCGGTCGGTGCTGCGCAAACTGGTCGAGACGGGCACCCGGATCGTCCAGATGGGCTACGCGGCGGACGGCGCCGACGCCGACGAGGTCTTGGACCGCGCGCAGGCCGAGGTCTTCGCCATCGCCGAGAAGCGCTCCGGCGAGGATTATCTGCCGCTCAGCGAGATCATGCCCGACGCGCTGGACGAGATCGAGGCGATCGGCAGCCGGGGCGGGCAGATGACCGGCGTCCCCACCGGCTTCGCCGACCTCGACTCGCTGACCAACGGGCTGCACTCCGGGCAGATGATCGTCGTCGCGGCGCGGCCCGCGATGGGCAAGGCCCTCGCGCTGGACACGCCGCTGCCGACGCCCGGCGGCTGGACGACGATGGGCGCGGTCCGCGTCGGGGACCATCTGATCGGCGCGGACGGACGGCCGACGCGGGTCGTCGCGGCGACCGAGGTCATGGCGGGGCGGCCGTGCTACGAGGTCGAGTTCTCCGACGGCGAGCGGATCATCGCGGACGCCGAGCACCAGTGGCGGACGGTCGCGTCCGCCCGCCCGGCCGCGCCGTCGCGGAAAGCCGCGCGCGCGGGCGCGCCGGAACCACGCGGCGACCGCGCCCTCCGGCGGCCCGCACACACAGGCCGCACCGGAAACGCCCACGGCGCCACGCACCACCGCCCGGCCGCGATGACGCCCCTGCGAACCATCGCGACGGACGCGCGGACCAGGCACGCGGAGGTCGACGCGCACTTCCGCGCTGAGTCGGCGGCGCTCATGGGGGTCATCGCGGCGGACGCACAGGCCGAGCGCGCGGGCGCTGGCGCGCATGTCCGCGCGGAACTTGCGCGAACCATCGCGGCGGACGTGTGGGCCAGGCGCGTGGAGGTCGACGCGCATCTTCGGGCAAACGCGGTGACCACCGTGCAAGCCGTCGTGGCGAATCTGCAAGCCGGGCGTGCGGAGGCCGACGCGCATACCCGCGCAAATGCGGTGACCACCGTGCAAGCCGTCGCGGCGGACGTGCGGGCCGGGCGCGTGGAAGTCGGCGCGCACGTCCGCGCGGAATCCGCACGGGCCGGGCGCTTGGAGGTTGGCGGGCGCGTCGGCGTGGAGTCGGTGACCACCACGCGGGCCATCGCGGCGGATCTGCGGGCCGGGGTGCGGCACGCGGTCGTGGACGGGCGGGCGTTCGAGCTGCCGCGCGTCCCGCTGGGCGAGGACCCGTACGCGCTCGGGGTGCGGCTGGCCGCGCGGGCGGCCGGGCGGGTGCCGGTCGAGTGTCTGCGGGCCTCGCGGGAGCAGCGCGCGGCGCTGCTGCGCGGGCTGCTCGGCGGGGCGGACGTGTTCACCTGCGCGGATCGCGCGCTGGCGGAGGACGTCCGGGAGCTGGCGCTGGGTCTTGGTCGCCGCGTCGTCGTGGCCGCCGCGCCCGGCGGGTTCCGGGTGGCGGTCGCGGCGGGGCGCGGCGTGCGGACGATCACGGCGGTGCGGCCCGTCCCGAGCGTGCCGGTGCGCTGCGTCCAGGTCGACAACGCCGACCACATGTACCTTGCGGGCCGCTCCTGCGTCCCGACGCACAATTCCACGCTCGCGCTCGACTTCGCCCGCGCCGCGTCGATCAGGCACGGCCTGACCTCGGCGTTTTTCAGCCTGGAGATGGGCCGCAACGAGATCACGATGCGCCTGCTGTCCGCCGAGGCGCGGGTGGCGCTGCACGCGATGCGGTCCGGCACGATGCAGGACGAGGACTGGACGCGCCTCGCCCGCCGGATGAGCGAGGTCGCCGAGGCGCCGCTGTTCATCGACGACTCCCCGAACATGTCGATGATGGAGATCCGCGCGAAGTGCCGCCGCCTGAAGCAGCAGCACGACCTGCGCCTGGTGATCATCGACTATCTGCAGCTCATGTCGTCGGGCAAGCGGGTGGAGTCGCGGCAGGTCGAGGTATCGGAGTTCTCCCGGTCGCTGAAGCTGCTGGCGAAGGAGCTGGGCGTGCCGGTCATCGCGCTGTCGCAGCTCAACCGCGGCCCCGAGCAGCGGACGGACAAGAAGCCGATGGTGTCGGACCTGCGCGAGTCCGGGTCGATCGAGCAGGACGCGGACATGGTGATCCTGCTGCACCGCGAGGACGCCTACGAGAAGGAGTCGCCGCGCGCGGGCGAGGCGGACCTGATCGTCGCCAAGCACCGCAACGGCCCGACCGCGACGGTGACGGTGGCGTTCCAGGGCCACTACAGCCGTTTCGTGGACATGGCCCAGTAGCCCGTCCGCGGCCGTCCGGAGCATCGCGCCGCGTGGGGCACGATGGGGATGATCAACGGACGAAGGGGGCGGACATGATCGAGGAGTCCGAGCTGCGGCATCTGCGGCGCTGCGTGGAACTGGCGGCGGAGGCGCTGGCGGCGGGCGACGAGCCGTTCGGCTCGGTGCTGGTCGACGCCGACGGGTCCGTCCGCGCGGAGGACCGCAACCGCATCGCCGACGGCGACCGCACCCGCCACCCGGAGTTCGCGCTGGCGCGCTGGGCGGCGGAGAACATGACGCCCGCCGAGCGGGCCGCCGCGACGGTCTACACGTCGGGCGAGCACTGCCCGATGTGCGCGGCGGCGCACGCGTGGGTGGGGTTGCGGCGGATCGTGTACGTCAGCTCGTCGGCGCAGCTCACGGCGTGGCTCGCCGAACTCGGCGCGGCCGCGCCGCCCGTCCGCCCGCTCCCCGTCAACGACGTCGCCCCCGGCATCGTCGTGGAGGGACCGGTGCCGGGCCTGGACGAGGAGGTCCACGCCCTGCACCGCCGCTTCCACAGCGTGGTCTAGCGCCGGACTTTGGCGAGGGCGACATCGCTTCGCCAGTTGACGCACTCGCGCTGTGGCTGGGGCACTTTGCGACGGACCCTAGGAAACGCAGGGTTCCTCGGGGTCGATGATGCGGGCCAGGAGGGCGAGGAGTTGGGCGCGTTCGGCGGGGTCGAGGGCGGCGACCAGGCGTTCGTTCGCCTCGCGGCCGAGCCGTTCGGTCGTGCGGAGCCGCCGCTCGCCCTCCGGGGACAGCGCGATGGAGTTCTTGCGGCGGTCGCGGGGGTCGGGTTCGCGGGTGACGAGTCCAGCCCGCTGGAGGTCGTTGACGGCGGCGACCATGTCCTTCGGGTCGATGCCGAGGCTGCGGCCGAGGTCGGCCTGGGAGACGGGCGCGCGTTCGGCGACGGCGGCGAGGACGGCGTGGTGCGTCATCCGCAGGTCCGCCTCGGCGAGCGCGGCGGCGACGAGGCGGTGGCCGCGCGCGGCGGCGCGGCCGAGCAGCCAGCTCGGCAGGACGCGGATGGACTCGGGCGCGGTGGGAGCGTCGGGCATGGGACGAGGATAGCGATTCATTGGGTTCCCCCATGATATTGTTGGGCAACCCAATGAACTCGGAGGTTCCATGCGACGCATCCGCCACCACGAGCACGGCGGCCCCGGAGGCCTGCGCGTCGAGGAGGCGGACGTCCCCCGGCCCGGCCCCGGCGAGCTGCTGGTCCGTGCGGAGGCGCTGGGGTCACGCTGCCCGCCGTCCGCAAGGTGCGCGACACCGCGCCGAGGCGCGGGGCCCTCGAAAAGGCGGCGGTGGTTGGATCGTCGGCATGGAACTGCGCCGCCTCAGGTACTTCGTGACGGTCGTGGAGGAAGGGGGTTTCACGCGCGCGGCCGAGCGGCTGCACGTCGCGCAGCCGGGCATCAGCGCGCAGATCCGGTTGCTCGAACGCGAACTCGGACAGCCCCTGCTCGACCGGACCGGGCGGACGGTCCGGCCCACGGCGGCGGGCGAGGCGGTGCTGCCCTACGCGCGCGCCGCGCTGGCGGCGGTCGCGGGGGCGAAGGAGGCGGTGGACGAGCTGACGGGGCTCGTCCGGGGGCGCGTCTCCATCGGGATGGTCACCTCCGTGCCGGGCGACGCGCTGCCCGATCTGCTCGCGGGGTTCCACCGCGCGCACCCGAACGTCGAGATCACGCTGGCGGAGGGCGACTCCGCCGGGCTGCTGCGGGACCTGCTCGGCGGCGTGCTCGACCTGGTGCTCGTCGGGCTCGCGGGGGAGCCGCCGCCGGGCGTCGGCGTCCGGGTGATCGCGGACGAGGACCTCGTCGCGGTCGTCGCGCCCGACGACCCGCTGGCCGGGGCCGGGAGCGTGCCGCTGGCGGCGCTGCGCGACCGCGACGTCGCGGCGCTGCCGCGCGGCACGAGCCTGCGCGACATCGTGGAGCGCGGCTTCGCGGCGGCCGGGATCGCGCCGCGCGTCGCGTTCGAGGCCGCCGATCCCTATGTGCTCGCGCGCATCGCGTCGCGGGGCCTCGGCGTCGCGCTCGTCCCGCGCTCGCTCGCGGAGGCGCACCCGGACGCGTGGGCGTCGGTCGCGCTCGACGGCGGGGCGTTGCGCGGCCGCCTCGTCCTGGCCTGGCGCGAGACCGGCCCGCTGAGCCCGGCCGCCCGAGCTTTGACGGCACACGCCCGTGCGGTCTTCGACGCGCCGTCCACGACCCCGTGACCTGCGGGCGGGTTCTGGTGCGACCGCGCTGTTTCGACCCTTGCGGACGGAGTTTGCCGCACGACCATGCCCCCGGGTCCGGTGGCCTGCGTGCGGGTCAGTCGGCGGGCTCCAGGACGAAGACGGGGATCACGCACGACCGCACCGTCCGATTCGCCGCGCACGTTCCATTGGCCGCCGTGACACGGACGCGTGTGCGCGTCCGCGTGAGTCATGGGCACCGCATCGAGCACGCGCCCGGTCCGCATTCGGCATGCTCGGCGAGAATGCCACGGCTTCGCACGCACTCATGTTCGCCGGAACCAATGACCCGCTCACACCACCCCCCGGACCCGGCCGGAAAGGCGGCCTCAATTACCGTTGGGGCATTTTGGGGGTTCGGGGAGGGCGGGCATGGTGGTGGATAGATACCGAAGGATGGCGGATTGATTCTTAAGACGGTTCGAGAGGGTGATTTCTACGGCGGGGGTGCGGGCGTAGGAGAGCAGCGTTCTGTCGCCGTGTTCGGATTTATGTTCGTTCACGATCCAGGCCACGCCGTTCATCGTCGAGCAAGGGGCCGATGGCGGGACGTTCGAGATGTCGCCGCAGCGCAGGATTACGTCGCCGTCGCCCCAGACCGCAGTTCCTTCGGGGCCGGAGGTTTTGCGGGTGCGGCCCGCCAGTTTTGTCGGGGTCTTGGTTATCAGCGTTGTGCAGGCTGGGGTTTCGCCGCCGGGGGCCGCTGAGACGTTGTAGGAGTGGGATGTGGTTCCGCAGGCCGTCAGGCAGACGGCCAGTAGGGCTGTTCGGGCAGGGGCCAGCTTCATGGGGCGTCCTTGGGTGGTCTGCGGGTCAGTCTGTTCGGATGCTGAGTAGGTCGCCGGGCTGGCAGTTCAGTTCTCGGCAGATCGCCGTCAGGGTGGAGAAGCGGATCGCCTTCGCACGGTCGTTCTTCAGGACCGACAGATTCACGACCGTCACGCCCACTCTGGATGCGAGTTCCGCGAGGGTCATGCCTCGTTCGGCCAGTAGGCGGTCCAGATGCACTCGTACTCGGTGTTCTTCTTCCGGTGGCATCTAGATCAGCCCTTCGGTGTCGGCGCGTAGTTTCGTTCCGCGTCGGAAGACTTCGGCCAACGCCAGAATGAGGAAGGCGAGTAGGACGTATCCGCCGGTGAAGGTCACCGAGAACGGGATTTCGTCTGCCAGGGACGTGCCTCGGACGAGCACTTGCGTCGTCAGTGCCGGGAGCGTCGGGGCGAGGACGGCCTGGGCCAGTGCGGTGACGCCGATGATGCTCAGGCGGCGGGCGTTTTCCGGGACGAAGACATCGCCGGTTCGCAGCGTCGCGGCCATCTTGAACAGCAGGAACAGCACCAGGAGTAGGAACAGGCCGCCGACGAGTTCCGGTAGGGCGAGTAGCAGGCGCTGAGACAGGTCGGGGTTCGTGAACGCCAGGTCCGCGTGGTGCGTGCCCGTGAGGGTCATGCCGTGGTCCGTCGCTTCCTGAACGGCGGCGGACGGCGGGCGGGTCGTGGTGTCGAGGGTCACTTCGCGGGTGTCGATCGGGCCGACCGCGCCGACCACGCCGAGCGCCGGGATCAGCACGCCGAAGACGCCGACGAGCACGGCGGCCAGGGCCAGGAGCGCCTCCAGCAGCCGGTTGTCGCCCCGGCTCCACCCGAGCTTCGCGGTCATGAGTCCCCCTCAACGCGCACGAACCGTGCATATCGCTTTTCGATAGTATCGATAAGCGATATGCACGGTGTCAACCGCGAACGTCAGGTGAGCATCTCCTCCGGCACGGCGGCCAGCGCCTCCTGGATCGCGGCGACGAGGCGGCGCGCCGACTCGGCCGTCAGCTCCACCGCGACGCGGGCCGCCGGGTCGCGGGACGGGTCGGTGAAGTCGATGTTCAGCGTGTGCTCGGCCATCGCGTGGACGGGATGGTCGAAGTAGACCGTCGCGTCGGACACGTGCATCCAGGAGCCGCCCGGCCCCTTGGCGCTGCCGTCGATCTCGGCCTTCACCGTCAGATACGTACACATGTCAGGCCCCCAGGTGCTTCGCGAAGAAGGCGGCGATCCGCTCCCAGCCGTCGTTCGCGGCGGCCACGTTGTACGACGGACGGTCCACCGCGAAGAACGCGTGCCCCGCGCCCTCGTAGGAGTGGAACTCGAACTCCTTGCCGTGGTCGCTGAGGATCTGGTCCAGCTCCGCGACCTCGCTCGGACTCGGGAACCTGTCCGCCTCGCCGAACAGGCCGAGCAGCGGCGCGCGCAGTCCGGGCAGTTTGTCGACGAGGTTCGTCATCTTGAGAGGGAACTCGTCCGGCGGCGTGCCGGTGACGAACGCGCCGTAGCAGTCCACGGCCGCGTCCAGGTCCAGCTCGCACGCGGCCAGCACCGACTGGCGGCCGCCGGAGCAGTGGCCGATCACGCCGGCCCGTCCGTTGGACGTCGGCAGCGCGCGCAGGTACGCGGCCGCTCCGGCCACGTCGCCGACCAGGCGCGCGTCCGGGATGCCGCCGTTCGCGCGGGCGACCGCCGCCGCGTCGTCCGGGGCCGCGCCGGGGGCCTCGCGCGAGTACAGGTTCGGGCAGATCGCGTCGTAACCCAGCTCCGCGAACCGGCGGACCATCTCCTTCGTCGCCCGGTCGTAGCCGGGCAGATGGTGGATGACGACGACGCCGCCGCGCCGTCCGTCCTCCTGCGGGCGGGCGAGGTACGCCTCGATCTCGTCGCCGCCGTCTCCGGTGATGCGGACCGTCGTCGCGCACAGGGAATCGCTCATGCAGCAGGTCTATCACCGCGGGTCGGCGCGCGGCGGCCGCGGAACCCGGCGGTCGCGCGCCCCCGAGCTCCGCGACCGCCGGGCCGCACCGCCGCGGCGCACACGGACACGCCGTTCCCCTCGGTGACGGCGTGGTGCGGCGGTGGCCGGCGCGCCGCGTCCGGGACGTCCGCTCCTCGGAGAACGTCCCGGACACGGCGCTCCGGAGTCGCCCCCGACCGTGGGCTCCCCGCGCCAGGAACCGGTCGGCGGCGACGTCTCAGGGCGGGACGGTCAGTCCTCCCGCGCGGGGCGACGGCGGCGGCCGGTCAGCAGCAGGCCGCCGATGCCGCCGAGGGTGAGGCCGAGCGTGCCGGTGAGCAACGTCGTGCCGAGCGGGCCGCCGGAGCCGCGCGGCCCGTTGTCCGCCGCCGTGTTGCGCAGCGCGACGTTCGCGCCCGTCCCGCCGTGCTGGTGCCCGGTGGCGGGCGGCGGGCAGACGGCCGGGACGGGCGTGCCGTGCGAGCCGTGGGCGCGGGACGGCTTCGGCGTCGTCGCGCTCGGCGTGCGCGCCGGGGCCGGGGCGGTGCCGCTCTTGCCGCCGAAGACGACGTCCGAGCAGGAATAGAATGCCTCCGGGCTGTCGGTGCGCTGCCAGATGGCGTAAATGAGGTGGCGCCCCGACTTTCCGGCGGGAAGGCGGCCGCTCATGTTGTAGAAGCCGTTGGAAAGCGCCGGGGACGGGACGGTGAGGAACGGCTTGCCCTCCAGATCCGACCACGCGAGCGGCTTGCGCGGGTCGTAGCCGTCCTTGGTGACGTAGAACTGGAAACCGCCCTGGTGCGGGGCCGTCGCCTTGTAGCGGAACGTGTACGCGGCGCCCGACTTCAGTGCCGTGGCGGGCCAGTCGGCGCGCGCCAGGTCGAGGCCGCGGAACTCGGGATTGCCCGCGCTGCACAGCTTCCCGTCCGGAATGAGCTGGCGGTGGCGCCCGGCCGCGTCGCCGCGCCGGACGCCGTTCCAGTCGTAGAACGGCTGGGTGCCGCCGGCCCGCACGGCGGCCTTGCACGCGGCCGTCCGGGGCGACTCGGGATTCTCCAGGTAGCAGGTGAGCGCCCGGCTGGCGGGCGTCTGCATCGAGCCGTGCGCCAGCGCCGGCGAGGCGGGCACCGTGAGCACCGCCACCGGCGCGGCGGTGAGCGCCACGGCGGCCACGGCGTGCCGGAAGGACGTGGAGCGGGTTTTCATCGGACCCCCATCGGAGACGCATCGCTTGTGAGGGGAGATTAGGGCGGGAACGGGGGCCGAAAATGGGTCTTCAGGTTCCGTTAAGAAACGCATGAGCAACATATAACTTCGGTTGCTGTAGACCTCGGAGGGCATTGACAGCCGGGGGTCCGGCCCACCTTAACCGGCCATAAGCAATGGCCGGAAGAATGGTCGGCCCCCTTTTTCTGGCCCGGTTTGCGAGGTCGTCGTTGAAGTTCACCCATGCGGGCGTGCGCGCCCGGCGGGCCCCGCGCCGCCGCCGCGCGGAGACGCCGCTCGTCCCCGCGCGGACGCTGCTCGCCGCGATCGGCGCGGGCGGCGGCGCGCTCGTCGTGCTGTGGATCGCGCAAGGCGTCCGGCCGTCGTCGGCGGCGGACGCGTTCGGGGCCGGGGCGCGGCTCGCGGGGCTCAGCGCGGGCTACGGGCTGCTCGTCCTGGTGCTGCTGACGGCGCGCGTCCCGGCGATCGAACGCGGCCTCGGCGCGGGGCGGCTCGTGCGGTGGCACGGCCTGGCCGGGGCGTGGGTCCTGCCGCTGCTGGCCGCGCACGCGGCCCTCGCCATCGCGGCGCGCGCCGCGGACGGCGGGGCGGACGCCGTCCGGGCGACGCTGTCCGGGACGGCCGTCGCGGCGGGCGTGTCCGGCGCGCTGCTGCTCGCCCTCGCCGGGGCGGTCGCGCACGACTCCGTCCGCGACCGGGTGCGGCCGTTCGCGTGGCGGACCGCGCACGCCACCGCGTACGCCGGGGTCGCGCTCGGGTTCCCGCACCAGCCGCAGGGGCCGGACGTCGGCGCGCACGCCGCGCTCGCCCTGCTGTGGACGCTGCTGCACGCGCAGGTCGCGGTGGTCGTCCTCTGGTACCGGGTCGCGGTGCCGCTGCGGCAGGGGTTCCGGCACGGGCTGCGGGTCGTCCGCGTCCGCCGGGAGGCCCCGGACGTCGTGTCGGTCGTCATGGCGGGCCGCGACCTGCACCTGCTGCGCGCCGAACCCGGCCAGTACCTGCGCTGGCGGTTCCTCGACCGGGGGCTGTGGTGGTCGGCGCTGCCGTTCTCGCTGTCCGCGCCGCCGGGGGACGGGACGCTGCGGGTCACCGTGCGGATCGTCGGGGAGCGCACCGCGCGCGTCGCCCGGCTGCGGCCCGGCACGCGCGTCCAGGCGAGCGGGCCGTTCGGGGCGATGACGGCGCGGCGGCGGACGCGCCGCCGGGTGCTGCTCATCGCGGGCGGCACCGGCATCGCGCCGCTGCGCGCGCTGTTCGAGACGCTGCCGGGCGGGCCCGGCGACGTCACGCTGCTCTACCGGGCGTCGGACGCGTCGGGCCTGCTGCTGCGCGGCGAGCTGGAACGCATCGCCACGCGCCGCCGCGCCCGGCTGCACTACCTGCTGGACCCGCCGGACCGCGCGCCCGGCGACCCGCTGTCGCCGGAGCGGCTGCGCGCGCTCGTGCCGGTGATCCACCGCCACGACGTGTACGTGTGCGGGCCGCCCGGGATGACGGAGCACGCGGTGCGCGCGCTCGTCCGCGCCGGGGTCGCCCGGCACCACATCCACACCGAGAGCCTAACGTGAACGGAGGTCCGGACATGCCGCACTCGGCGCCCACGGAACGAACGGCCCAGTTCGGGGGACGGCACGCGGGACAGCACGCGCGTCGGCACGCCGGGCAGGACGCGGACCGACCCGCGAGCGCGCTCACAAGTCCGCCCGCGAGCCGGGCCTCGGACGAGGCCCGCCACGCGGATCACTCCGCCGGCCGCCCTGCGAGCGAGCAGACGGGCGAGAACGCCGCCCGGCCGATGAGCCGCGCCGCGGACGAGCCCGCGCACCGCCGCCCGAACCCCCGGACGGACCGACCCACGGACCAGCCCGCCAACCGGCGGGCGGACCAGCCCGCGAGTACGGGCACGCCCCGGCCCGCGCGCGGACGCATGCCCCGAAAGACCCACCGCACCGCACGCGAACGCGCACGCCGGATCGCCGGCAGGGTCGCGCGCCGGGCCGCCGACCAGAACAAGCGCGCGGACGCCCGCCTATCCGCAGGCGGACCCTCGCCCCGGCCCGCCGCCAGCGACGCCCGCAGCAAAGCACGCCGATCCGCCGACCAGGACGCGCGCGGCGGCACACGCGGGGCCGTGGTCCAAGCCGCACGCCGGGCGGTCGGCCGCGAACGGTGTGGGGACGCACGCCGGCCCGCCGACCAGAACGAGCGCGGGGACGCACGCCGGAGCGCGGGCCAGGCCGCACACCGGGCCGCCGACCAGAACGAGCGCGGGGGCGTACGCCGGATCGTGGGCGGGGACTCGCCCCGGCCCGCCGACCGCGTCGCGCGCGGCGAAACACGCCGGACTGCCGACCAAGACGCGCGCGGCGCCGCACGTAGGGCCGTGGGCCGGGCCGCACGCCGGGTCGCCGGCCGCGAACGGCGTGGGGACGCACGCCGGACCGCCGACCAAGACGCGCACGGGGACGCGCACGGGAGCGCGCATGGGGACGTGGGCGGGGCCTCGCCTCGGCCCGCCGACCGCTACGGACGCGGGGGCACGCGCCGAATCGTGGGCTGGGCCGCACGCCGGGCCGCCGGCCGCCACGAGCGTGGGAACGCACGCCGATCCGCCGACCAGGACGCGCGCGGGGACGCGCGCCGAGTCGTGGGCCGGGCCGCAGGTTGGCCCGCTGACCGCGACATGCGCGGCGATGCACGCCCGATCACGGGCCGGGCCGCACGCCGGGCCGTCGACCAGAGCGAGCGCGGGGGCGTACGCCGGATCGTGGGCGGGGACTCGCCCCGGCCCGCCGACCGCGTCGCGCGCGGGGGCGCGCGCCGAATCGTGGGCCGGACCGCACGTCGCAGCACCCGCGACGCGCGCGGGGACGCACGTCGGAGCGTGGGCCGGGGCGCGGGCCGCGCCGCCGGGCGGGGTGCGCGCGGAGGGATGCGTGGGGCCGCGCGCTGGTCTGCCGATCGGGACGTGCGTCGGGTCGTGGGGCGGGCCGTGGGGCGGGCCTCGGGTGGGGGCGCGGGCGGGCGTGTGCGCGGCGTCGGTTGGGGTGGGGGCCGGGGTGCAGGTCGAGTCGGGCGTCGGGGAACGCGCTGGGTCGTGCCGGGCGCGGGCTGGGGTGTGCGCGCGGTCGTAGGCGTGATGGGTTTGCTCGCGGGGCGGGCGGGGGCGTTGCGGCGTTGGGCTGTCGCGGTCTGGCTGGTGGACGCGGCGCTCGTCCTGGTGTGGTTGCTGCTGGAGACCGGGGTGGCTCGGCCGCCGTCGCGGCATGACGCTCCGGTGCCCGTTCCCGCGTCGTCGCCGGCGTCGTCCGGGCTGGTGCGGACGGAGCACGCGCGGCGGGAGCCGGTG
This sequence comes from Actinomadura atramentaria DSM 43919, assembly GCF_000381885.1. Taxonomy (GTDB): domain Bacteria; phylum Actinomycetota; class Actinomycetes; order Streptosporangiales; family Streptosporangiaceae; genus Spirillospora; species Spirillospora atramentaria. Next base: position 73,828 of record NZ_KB907212.1, read on the forward strand.
CCGGTGGAGTTCGGGGCACGCGGGTCCGCGCCGCGTGCGTCGTCCGGCGGGGCGGCGCGCGGGGCCGGACGCGACGGCGCGGCGCGGCGGGGGGCGGGGCCGCGTGTCTCCGCGCCGACCGAGCCCACGCGCCCCGATACGCCGTCGCGCGGCCCGACCCGGCACGGCCCCCCGGCGCCGGGGCCGGACGATTCCCGGCCGGGCGGCCCCTGGCCCGGCGGCGGAGGGCCGTGGCCCGGCGGATCGCCGGGTCCGTGGACGAGGTGCCCGTGGTGCTGATCAGACACGCCTCGGCGATGGCCCAAGGCGAAGCCCCCACCGGCCGCGTTGTCCGCGCCGCCGCAGGCGGCCGTGCGGCCGCGCGCCTCCCTGGAACCCAGCCCGGCGGCCGGTCCGTAACCCTTGCGGGAGCCCGGTTCGGCGGCCAGTCGGGAACCTGGCTCGAAGGCCGCGCCGGAGCCGTTGCGGGAACCCAGTTCGGCGGCTGGCCCGGAGTTCCCACGGACACCCGGCCCGGCGGTCGCGTCGGAGTCTCTGCGGGAGCTTCCGCCAGAGTCCGGCTAGGTGGCCGGGCCGGAGTTCCCGTCGGGATTCGGTGCGGTGTGGGTGCGGTGGCGGGGGCGGCGGTGGCGGAAGGGGCCCGGGGCGCGGCGGGAGCGGCGGGGGCCCGTGGTGCGCAGCCATACCTGGACCTGCGCGCCGCCGAGTGTGGAGCCGCCGATCCGCAGCGACCCGCCGGTGGACTCCGCGAGCCGCCGGGCGATGTCGAGCCCGAGGCCGGTGGAGCCGGACCCGCTCGTCCCCCGGCTCAGCGCCGCGTCCGCGTCGCCGATGCCCGGTCCCGCGTCGCCGAACAGCAGCCCCACCGCCTGCCCGCCCCGGTGGACGGTCACCGAGAACGCCGTGCCGTGCGGCGTGTGCCGGAAGATGTTGCCGAGCAGCGCGTCCACGACGGCCGCGAGTTCTCCGGCGGGCACCGGGACGGGCGCGGGCCCGTCCGGCAGGACGGTGTGGACCGCGCGCCCCTGGTCGCCCGCGAGCGCCGACCAGAACTCCAGCCGCCGCCGCACGACCTCGGCGGCGTCGCACCCGGCGAACTCGGCGGACGAGCCCGAGGGCGCCGGGTCGTCCGCCGACCGCCGCGCCGTCTCGATGATCTCGTCGACGGCCTGTTCGAGCCGCCCGAGCGTGTCCTGGCTCTGCGCGAGCCGCGCCGGGTCGGCCGGGTTGGCGGCGAGCCCGTCGAGGTTGAGCCGCAGCGCGGTCAGCGGCGTCCGCAGCCGGTGCGACAGGTCCGCGGCGGCCTCGCGTTCGGCGGCGAGGAGCCGGACGAGCTGGTCGGTCATGTGGTTGAACGCCTCCCCGGCGGCGCGCAGTTCGGCGGGCCCGCCGGGTGCGACGCGGGTCGTCAGGTCCCCGCCCGCGACGCCGGTGACGGCCTGCGCGAGCCGGTCGGCGGCGCGGACGACGCGGACCGCGAGCCGGTCGGCCATCGCGACGGACACCAGCACGAGCGCGAGCGCCACCAGCGCGAGGATCGTCCAGGACCGCGCGACGCCCCGGCTCAGCTCCGCGTCGGTGACGTACACCTCGATCACCGCGACCCGCCCGGCGGACAGCGCGACGGGCCGGAGCTGCGCGCTGCCGCCGGGCGCGGCGACGGTGCGGGACCGCCGCCCGTCGCGTACGGCCGCGAGGTCGCGCGCCGCCGCGCGCGGGACGCCGATCGTCGTCCCGCCGGGCAGGTGCAGCGCGAGCCGCCCGGCGGTCCCGGCGGGGGTCGAGCCGATCGCGACGGCGAGCGCGGCCGGGTTCGTCGTGACCGCCAGGACGGGTCCGAGCGACGCGGCCTGCCGTTCGGCGGCGGTCAGCGCGCGGTCGCGGGCCATCTGCCCGCCGAGCAGTCCGAGCGGGACGACGAACGACAGCGCGACCATCGCCGTGACGGCGGCCGCGATCCGCGCCAGCGCACCCCTCATCCGTGCCCCCTCGTACGCCGCGGAATTCCCGCTCGGCCAAGTGTTGGAACCATTCACGATAACGGAGATAATAGGCCCCATGCGGATCAAGTTCCGATTCATCGCCGTCTGGACGTGCGTGACGGCCGCCGGGATGGCGATCAGTTGGGCGGGCGTCGGAAACGCGATCCGCGGCACCGGGCTTTCGGCGCTCGACCTGGCCGCGGAAGCGCCCGGCGTCCAGGGCGGCGCGGCCGTCGCGCCGAGCGCGACGGTGCCCGTGACGTCGCCTTCTGCCCGGACGCCGCCGCCCGTGCGGACGTCCCCGACGGCGACCCGCGCCCCGCGCGAACGGCGCACGCACGCCCCTACGAGACCCGCCGAGGACCTCCGCACGTACACCGTGAAATCAGGCCGCGTCGTGCTCGCGTTCAATTCGAGAACGGCGCGCTACGTTTCCGCGACGCCGAACGGGAATTTCGAGGTGAAGGTCTGGCGGCAATCCACCTGGCTCCGCGTCGACATCACCGACGGCACCCACGGATCGGCCGTTTTCGCGACCTGGAACGGCCATCCCCCGATCGCCGAGACCTACGAGTACTGACCCGTCATTCCGGCGCGGTGAGCATCACGCCGACGCCCCGCACCGTGTGCAGGTAGCGGGGCGCGGCGGCGCTCTCCCCGAGTTTGCGGCGCAGCCAGGAGACGTGGACGTCGATGGTCTGGTCGTCGCCGTAGGACTGCCGCCACACCTCGCTGAGCAGGTCGCGGCGGCGGACGACGCGCCCGGCGTTCTCCGCGAGGTGCGCCAGCAGGTCGAACTCGCGGCGGGACAGGCGCAGCGCGGTCCCGTCCAGGTCGGCGCGGCGGCGGTCGAGGTCGATGCGGAGCCCGCCGACGACGAGCGCGTCCCGCCGGATGCGGGCCCGCGTCCGCCGCAGGACGGCCTCGATCCGCGCGTGCAGGTGCGCGGCGGAGAACGGTTTGACGACGTAGTCGTCGGCGCCCGCGCCGAGCAGCCGGATGATCTCGGTCTCGCCGTCGCGCGCGGTCGCCACGACGACGGGCACGTCGGACACGGCGCGGAGCATCTTCAGCGCCTCGCCGCCGTCGAGGTCGGGGAGGCCGAGGTCGAGCACGACGACCTCGGGCGGGTTTCCGGTGGCCTCGCGCAGCGCGTCGAGGGCGGCCCCGACGCTGCGGACGGTGTCGCCGAGGTCGGTCAGCTCGCGGATCAGCGCGCGCCGGACGTGCTCGTCGTCCTCGACCAGCAGGACCCTCGCCACCAGCGGCTCCCTTCGCGGCGGGCCGGTCTCCGCCGACCTGGGCTCGGTTGAGCGGTTGACGCGACGAATTTAGCAGTGGAGTACGAGTTTTCGCCCGAAAATAGAGGAATGCCGTCCTGGCTAGCAGGACCGGCGTGTCAGTCGCGGACCTCGCGGATGATCCCGACGAGCTGCCGCGTCACCGACTTGAACCCCGGCAGCCGCGACATCGACACCATGCGGTCCACGAGCGGGACCGTCCGGTCCACCAGCAGGTACGTCTTCGCGCAGCCCGGCGACGAGTCGTGGACCCAGTACAGGACGATGCCCATCGAGTAGATCCACAGCAGCTCGGGCAGCTCCCGCCGGAACTCGCCGTCGATCCGGAGCGTGGAGCCGTCCACGACCTCGCGGTAGATCGCGACGGCCGCCGCCCGCGACGGCCCCGCGTCGGCGCTGAACGGGTTGAGCGGGCTCGTCGGCTCGGCCGCGAACTTGAAGAACTTCCCGGCGAACGCGTGGTACGGGACCATCGTGTCGACGCGGGCGCGCAGCACGCCGAGCAGCCGGGGCGCGAAGTCGCGCTCGCGCGCCAGCACGTCCCGGCAGGCGCGGGCGTGCTCCTCCTGCAGCTCGTCGAAGTACGCCTGGATCAGCTCTTCCTTCGACGCGAAGTAGTAGTAGGCGTTGCCGACCGAGACGCCCGCCTCCTTGGCGATGACCCGCATCGTCGTCGCCTCGTAGCCGCGCTCGCGGAACAGGCGCAGGGCCGTCTCCACGATGAGCGCGCGCGTCTGCTCGGACTTCACCGCCTTCTCCTCGGTCACGTCTGCCACCTTAAACGCCCGGCTCCCGGCGCTCCCGCGGGCGGCCGGAACCGGCGATCGGTGTTCTTACGGCATCCGTACATGGAGCGGGAATACTGGTATCAACCCGCTCGACCCCCCGGAGACAGGGAGCAGGCATGGAACTGACCGTCCGGATCGACGAGGAACTGGGCGCGGAGCTGTACGAGTGGCTCGTCGGCGATCCGGGCGTCGGCGGGACCGTGAAGATCTCCCCGGCCGACGCCGGCGCCGGGACGATGGGGACCGGGTTCGACGTCCTCAACCTGGTGATCCCCAACCTGATCGCGCTCAGCTCCCTCGGCGTCTCGATCGCGCAGTTCGTCGACGGCCGCCGCCGGAGCACCGGGTCCGCGCCGGAGATCCGCGCCGAGGCCGGGAGCACGGTCGTCGTCCTCGGCGCGGACGCGGAGGACGTGCTGCGCCGCCTCGCGGAGGAAGGCGGTTCCTGATGCCCTCCCTGCCCGACCCCGCCGGGTCGCGCGCCGTGCTCGTCGGCGCGTCCCGCTATCCGCGCATGGCCGACGACCGGCAGCTCCCGGCCGTCGAGGCGAACCTGGCCGACCTCGCCGCCGCGCTCACCGACGCGCGGGTCTGGGGGCTGCCGGACGGGAACGTCGAGGTGCTGCACCAGCCCGCCGACGAGGACACGGTGCTCGTCGCGCTGCGCCGGGCCGCCGAGGCGGCGACCGACACGCTCGTCGTCTACTACGCCGGGCACGGCCTGGTCGACCCGGTCGCGGGGAGCGAACTCGGCCTCGCGCTGCCGGACGCGTACGAGCCCGGCGGCGCGCACATGTCCGTCGGGTACGACCGGGTGCGGCGGGAACTGCTCGTCACGGCCCGGCACGTCCCGCGCAAGGTCGTCGTCGTGGACTGCTGCTGGAGCGGCCGAGCCGTGCGCGGCGCGTTCGGCGAGAGCGGCCTGCCCGGCACGGCGATCGAGGGGACGGCCGTGCTCGCCGCGTCGGCGGCGACCCGGCAGGCGCTCGCGCCGCCCGGCGCGCGGCACACCGCGTTCACCGGCGCGCTGCTCGACGTCCTGACCGGCGGGGTGCCGGGCGGGCCGCCGCTGCTGGACGTCGGCGCGGTGTACGCGGCGGTGAAGGCGCGGATCGGGGAGCGGAGTCCGGTGCCGCAGTTCGGCGGCGCGGGCGAGGGCGCGCGGATCGTCCTGGCCCGCAACAACGCGGCACCGCGGGTCGCCGCCGTCCCGGCGTCGCCCGAGACGCGGCTGCGGCTGCGCCGCGCCGGGCGGTACGCCGAGGCGCACGACCTGCGCGCGGCCGTGGTCGTCGACGATCCGGCGGCGCTGGCGGCGCGCCGCGCGGAGCTGCGCCGCCTCGGCTACTACGCGCAGGCCGCCGAGCTGGACGCGCTAATCGACCAGCCCGGACAGGAGGTACCGTCCGAACTCGGCTGAGAACAGGCGCGGCCGGTCCGCCGGGCCGGTGAGGACGCCCATCAGCCGCAGCGACTGCACGACGCCGGGCATCTCCTGCATCGCGGGAAGCCCGGCCGCGACGCGCCGCAGCGTCTCCACGCCCCGGCCACCGGTGTCGGCGTCGATGTTCTTGAGGAGCCGGTCGAACTGGGCGTGGAACTCCAGGACGGTCATGTCGTAGGCGGCGTCCACGTCGAGTTCACCGGTGTCCGCGTGGTGCTGCACGACCTCCCCGCACAGCATTTCCAGCAGGAACGGGTGCAGGCCGGCCCGGTCCACGATCCGGTCCCGTACCGCCGCGAGCCCGACCCCGACCGACGCGGCCCGCGCCAGCATCAGGTCCGCCTCCGCGTCGGTGAACAGCCCGACGTACAGCGGTTTGATGACGACCGCGCCGAGGATCGACCCGGCCTGCGACGCGGCCTCCGCCGCCTCGATGACCTCGATGGGGCGGCGCGACACCGTCACGAGCCCGAGCGAGAACTCCGGTTCGCTGGCCAGGTCGCGCAGGAGCTGGAAGTCGGCGAGCCCGGCGACGCTCGACGCGCGGTCGAACTCGTCCAGGACCAGCAGCACGTTGAGGCCCGCGTCCGCGACGGCCGCGAAGAAGTCGCGCACCGACTCCTTGAGGTCGTACCACTCGGCGGCCTCCTGCACGGCCGCGCCGATCGGCTCCAGGTTCGGCACCCGCGTCCGCGCGCGGGCGAGGACGCGCCGCGCCAGCGAGCGGAACAGGTCCTCGCCGGTCTTGCAGTCGCCCACGTTCAGCAGCACGCTGATCAGGTCGGGCCGCTCCTGCGGCGACGTGCTGAGCGCGCGCCGCACCAGGCTGCTCTTGCCGACGCGGTGGTGCCCGAGGACGCGCAGGTTCGCGGGCCGGTCCGACCCGACCCAGACCGACTGCAGCCGGCGCAGCAGCGCCGCCCGGCCGATGAACCGGTCCCCCTGCGCGATCTTCCCGACGAGCCGGTACGGGTTGACGGCCTCCCCGACGCCCGTCACCGGCCGCCGCCCTGGGCCTTCTCGCCGAAGTGCTGGAGCAGCCAGTCCTGGTACAGGCGAACGACGATCCGGTACGAGCCGGACTCGCGGCGGATCACGTCGCGCTGCACGAGGTCCGCGAGCAGCTCGTCCTGGCGCGGCCCCTGGTACTCGGCGCGGATCGCGCTGCTCGTCGCGGGCTGCGTCCGCGACGCGCGCGCGATGGCCAGCAGCACGCGCTGGTACTCCTGCGAGCTGAACTCCGGATCGGTGTAGCCGGGGGACTCCAGGTTGTCGAAGTCCTTCGGGCCGAGCGTGCCGAGGAACTCGTCGCGGACCCGCTCGATGTCGGCCTCGGTCACGACGGGCGCGCGCTCGTCGTTCATGTAGCCGACGAGATGGTCGCAGAACCGCTGGATGTAGAACGCGCTGCCGCCCGTCAGCTCCAGGACCCGGTCGACGGCGCGCTCGCGGTAGCGGCTGATCCGCCGCTCGGCGCCGCCGATCCAGATCGGCTCGACGACGAGGCGTTTCGCCTCCGCCACGTCCAGGTACGTCACCCACTCCACCGAGAAGACGCCGAAGACGTTCGGGTCTGCCTGGATGAGCCGGTTCAGCGCGGCCTGCCCGACGATGACGAGGTGGAACAGGCGGCGCTCGATGAGGGCCTTGAACGCCTGCATGAACGAACCGGGCAGCAGACCGTCCCTGATCCACTCGTCGATGTACTGGAACTCGTCGATCAGCACGACGAGCGGCGGCGACCCGGCGGGCATCCGCGCCCGGTGGTCCTCGATCAGCGCCGCGCAGTCGTAGACGGGCTCGGGGCTCTCCAGGAACGCGGCGCGGTTCAGGTCCGGCGGGAGCAGCGGGACCGACGGGTCCAGTTTGCGCAGCGCCACGTCCGCCTTGTCGAGGATCCGCCACATCAGCAGGCCGAGCACGCGCGCGCCCTGCCGGTTGCGGATCTCGGGGCTCGCCTCGTCCACCGTCCCGACGGTCAGGTCGCCGATGTTGCCGACGTCCACGACCGGCAGGCCGTCCCGCTCCGCCAACTGCTCGGTCAGCCGGTGCCGGATCGACGTCTTGCCCGCGCGCTTCTGCCCGAACACCGCGACGCCCACGCCCGGCGTCGTCGCCTCGCGCAGCTTCGCGCGGATGCGCTGGATCAGCTTCTCCCGGCCGTAGAACATGTTCGGGTCGCGGACCGGCCGCCCGCTCGCCCCGTCCTTGAACGGGTTGTGGATCGCGCGGAACTCCTCCTCGCGGGCGAGCCGCACCGGCAGCGCGTCCGCGTACACCTCGACGGACTCGCTCGACCGCGGCTGGTAGCGCAGCTCGACCGGCAGCGAGAACGCGCCGGCCTGCAGACCCCGCGGCGTCATCCGCAGCCGGACCCGCTCGATGCGGTGGTCCCCGCCGCGGACGGCCGTGGAGAGCTGGATCGTCGGATCGTCCACCGCGAACAGGTGCGGGTCCGACTTGACGGTCAGCTCCGCCGACTCCAGCGGCGCGCGCCCGAACAGGTTCGCCACCTTGATCTGGACGGTCACCGCGCCGTTCTGCGGGCCGCTGCTCTCGTCCAGCGCCAGCGTCAGCTCGGGGGACGGCGGCTGGTTGGCCTCCAACTGCTCCTGCGTCGCCAGCGCCAGCTCGGTGATGTGGACGGCGATCGGGTCGATCAGCTCGACGGCCAGGCCGGTCGGGCCGCGCCGGACCTCGGCGCGCAGGCCGTCCGCCATCTGCCGGGCCCGCCGCAGGCACGTCTCGCGGTCCTCGAACGACTGCTCGTTGACGTAGCGGCGCAGCTCCACCAGGCACTCGCGGACCTGGTTGAGCGCGACCCGCAGCGGCTCGGTGACGAGCTGCTCGTGGTCCGCGAGCCGGTTCAACGCCGCCTCCAGGTCCGCCTCCGACAGCGTGACGCGGCCCAGCTCCGACAGCCCGTGCGTCACCTTGCGGCGGGCGCGGCTCCACTGCTCGCCCGTCGCCTGCCAGCCCTCGCGGACCTTCTGCGGGTCGGCGGGCAGCTCCAGCCCGTACTCGGCGGCCAGGAACTCCACGCTCATCGCCAGCAGCGCGGTGTGCCCGCAGATCGCGTTGAGGACGAGGTCGCGGGCCAGGCTCGTCTCCGCGATGAGCTGCGGGATCAGCTTGAACGGGACCTGGCCGTGCCGCCGCCGCTCGTCCATCAGCACCCGCGCGACGGCCTCGGCGGTCAGCGGCGACGTGCCCTCGCGGTCGCGGCGGCGGTTCATCGCGGTCGTCCGGCCGTGCGGGGAGCGCAGGTAGCCGATGAGCGCCGACCGGATGTCGGTGACGTCGTCGCTGTCCTCGCGCTCGTCGGCGGCGGCGAGCGCCACGCAATACAGGTCGCGGGCCGCCTCGTGCTCCTGCCGGTCCAGGACGATGTCGGCGTACGTCGTCAGGCCCAGGTACAGGTACTCCTGCGCGCGGCGGTCGCCGTTGCCGCGCGCGATGTCGGCGGCGGTGATGTAGAAGCGGGCGCTGTTCTCCGGCTGCTTGCCCGCGAACTGCCGCGCGGACTCGGCGATGACGTTCAGCTCCCGCTGGCTGAACGGCGACCCGGCCGCGTCCGTCGCCGCGAACGTCCGCGTCAGGTACACCACCAGCGGCGGCCGGGGGTCGCTCGGCGCGGGCAGCTCCAGTTGCAGCAGCTTCTCCACGCGCGCCGACGAGCTGGCCGGGTTCCCGCCGTGCCGCAGCGCCTCGATCTGGCGGCGGATGTCGGCGGCCCGCACGTCGGTGAGCCCCTCGATCGCGCGCTCGGCCTCCGCCAGCCGCTCCGCGCCGCCGCGCTGGATCAGCGCCAGCGCCAGGCCGCGCTGCGCGGCCGGGTTGTCGGGGACCTGGTCGAGCATCTGCCGCCACTCGTGCGTCGAGTCGACGCCCGCCGCGAGTTTGACGTACGCGATCTGGTGCAGGAGGTGGTCGCGCCTGCTGCTCGTCAGGTTCGGTCGGCTGTACTGGCGTTTCAGGACCTTCAGCGCCTCGTCGTGGCGGCCCGCGCCGCTGAGGAAGTCGATGAGGATGTTGTCCAGGCTGTCGCCCGGCCGGACCATCCCCGCGCACTCGTGCTCGATCACCTTCAGCGCGGCCTCGGGGCCGTTGACGCGCCGCGTCAGCCAGGCGAGGTCCTTGACGGCGCTCTCCCGCTTGGGGCCGCCCTGCTCGATCGCCTTGCGGTAGGCGGCCTTCGCGCCCTCCAGGTCCTTGATCTGGAGTTCGAGGATCTTCGCGCGCTGGTACGGGTCGCGGGGCAGGACGGGCCGCGCCGCGCGCTTGGGGGCGGGCGGCGGCGTCTTGCGGACGGGCTCGGCGACGGGCTCGCGCGGCGGCGGCGCGAACGCGGCGAGCAGGCCGGGCGACGCGCCGGGCGGCCGCTCCATCGGCTCGTCGGCGGGCTCGGTGTCCCCGAGTGCGGCGCGGACCGCCTCCTGCGCGGCGGCGTCGTGCGCCTCGGAGTCGAGCAGGCCGCCGAGCCGGTCGCGGCGGCCGTAGGCGTCGAGCAGGCCGAGCAGCGCGGCCCAGCCGGGCGGGTCGTTGTCCGGCGCGACCGCGCGGAAGTACCGCAGCAGCGCCCACTGCGCGGACTCGGCGTCGCCGAGGTGCGCGGCGGCGACGGCCAGCAGCCGGAACGCGGGGATGTCCCCGGCGTCGGCGGCGAACGCCAGCCGCCGCCGCGCCGTCTCGTGGTCGCGTTTGAGCAGGGCCAGCGCGCCGAGCAGGCGGGTCAGCTCGGCGTTCTCCTGGTCGCCGTTCCACAGGTGCAGGACGCGTTCGTAGATCTTGCCGACGCGGTTGAACTTGAGGTCCAGCTCATTGACGTTCTGCGCGTAATTGTAGGAATTGCGAATATTAAGGAGGACGGTGCGCTCGGCGGGCGCGACGTACACGTCGAAGTCCACCGGCGTCGTCGTCAGCGCGGCGACGCCCGCGAGCATCGCGCCCGCGTCCGGGCGGGGCGGCGGCGGGGGCTCCGGCGGCGGCGCGGGCGCGGGGACGGGCGCGGGCGGCGCGGCCGGGGGCGCGGCGGGCTCCGGCTCGGGCTCGGGGACGGGCTCCGGCGGAGCCTCCCGCACGGGTGCCGGCACGGCGACGGCGGGCGCGGCGACGGCGGGCTGCGGCGCGGGGGCCCGGACGGGCGCGGGCGGCGGCACGGCGGCCGGGGGCTCCTTGCCCGCGACCGTGACGACCATCGAGAGCGCGATCGTCACCGGCTGCGTCCCCGGCCGGTTCAGTTTGAGCCGGGAGAGGGTGAGCTCCTCCAGGACCCCCTCGTAGGAGACCCCGTTCGCCAGGGACAGCTCGATGTAATCACCGACGCGCGCCGCCGACTGGATGAACTCCGCGTCCATCACGCTCCCCATCGCCTACCGAGGCGGCGCCCGATCACCGCATCCTTCCACCCTAAACACACATCGTTCGCGCTACGCCGTTTCCCCGGAGGGACCGCTCCACCACCCAGAAACCGCACCAAAGCCATTTCCACCCCGACCAGCGAAAACACGGGAACACCCCACGAAAGCCCCCACCGCTTCCCACCAGGCGGGAGCCGACCCGCACCCGCCGCGCCGCCCGGCCCGCGCGTCCGCACGTCCGAGTCCGAGGCAGTCCGGCCCGCGCGGCGGCCGGCCCGCGCGTCCGCGCCGCGCCGCTCAGCGCGGCAGCACGCCGGGCCGACGGCAGTCCCGTCCGGCGGCACGCCGGAGTGAAGCCGGCCCCCGCCCACCGGCCCGGCACCCGCCGCGTGCCCGTGTGCGGTTCAGCGCGGCAGTACGACGCGGAAGACCGTCCGGCCCGGTTCGGCGGCGAGTTCGGCGCGGCCGCCGTGGGCGGCGGCGACGCCGTGGACGATCGCGAGGCCCAGCCCCGCCCCGCCCGCGCGCCGCGACCGGGACGGGTCGGCGCGGACGAACCGCTCGAACACCTCGCCGCGCAGCTCGTCCGGCACCCCCGGCCCGTCGTCCTCGACCTCCACGGCGACCTCGCCGGGCCGCTCCACGACCCGCGCCGTCACCGACGTGCCCGGCGGCGTGTGGACGCGCGCGTTGCCGAGCAGGTTCGCGACGGCCTGGTGCAACCGGTGCTCGTCCCCGGTGATCTCCACGGGTTCGCCGGGCAGTTCGAGCGTCCACCGGTGGTCGGGCCCGGCGGCGCGCGCGTCGTCCACGGCGTCCAGCACGAGCCGGGTGAGGTCGACGGGCTCGGCGGCGAGCGGGCGGCCGGTGTCCAGGCGCGCGAGCAGCAGCAGATCCTCGACCAGGTCGCCCATCCGCGCGGACTCGGCGTGGATGCGCCGCAGCGCGTGCCGGACGTGCTCGGGCGCGTCCCCGGGGCGGCGCAGCGCGAACTCGGCGTGCCCGCGGATCGCGGTGACGGGCGTCCGCAGCTCGTGGCTGGCGTCCGCCGCGAACGTCCGCAGCCGCTCCTGGGACCGCTGCCGCCGCACCAGGGACGTCTCGATGTGCCCGAGCATCCGGTCGAACGCCGCGCTGAGCCGCGCGACCTCCGTGCCGGACCCCGTCGCGGGCACGCGGCCGGGCAGCGCGACGTCCCCGCCCGACAGCGGCAGCTCCGCCACGTGCGACGCGACGGCGGTGACGCGCCGCAGCGGCGACAGCGCGACCCGCACCCACACGGCCGCGCCCGCGCCCGCCGCGAGCAGCACGACCGCGAACACCACGCCCTCGATCGCCAGCAGCCGCCGGACGGTGCTCTCCACGGGCTCCATCGGCAGGCCGGTGATCAGGACGTCCCCGTCGCGGCCGCGCACGGCCAGCATCCGGTACTCGCCGAGCCTCGCGAGCCGGACCGTCCGCGGGTGCCCGACGGCGAGCGCGACGATGGTCCGGCGGTCGTCGGCGGCGAGGTCGGTCACGACGGTCGCGCGGCCGCGCACGACCCAGCCGCCCGTCACGCGGCCGTCCGCGACGCGCGCGCAGAACGTCCCCTCGGCCTGGCCGCGCGCGTCCGGCTCCGCGTGGGCGGCGTCGTCCGGCCACCGGTCGTGCTCCAGGCTCGCCGGGAACCGGCCGCCGGACTCGGTGAGCTGCTGGTCGAGCCGTCCCACCAGGAACCGGTCCATCTCCACCCAGGTCGCCGCCCCGACGCCGAGACAGCTCAACGCCAGCAGCAGCACCAGACCGGCGGTGAGCCGGACCCACAGCGACCTCATCCGGCCGGCCGCAGCACGTACCCGACGCCCCGGACGGTCTGGATCATCGGCGCGCGGTCCCGGTCGATCTTCTTGCGCAGTTGACGTGCTCACCGGCGTGAGAGCCGGGGGTTCAGCCTGTGCCGCAGTGCGGCACTTCTGTGGCTTCCTGTTTCACCGGGTCCTGCCCTCCGCTAAGCGGCGGGTCTTACGGTCCCTCCGCAGGCGTTTACCCTGTCCGCCCGCCCGGCGGCCAGCACGTTCCTCGCAGCATTGACGTCGCGGTCATGGGTCGTTCCGCACGCCAAGCACGTCCACTCCCGGACGCTCAGCGGTTTAGGGCCGTCCTTGTTGCCGCACACCGAGCAGGTCTGTGATGTCGGTTCGAACCGTCCGACCCGAGCGAACGTCCGTCCGTACCGGGCGGCCTTGTACTCCAGCATCGCCGTGAACTGTGACCAACCCGCGTCATGGACCGATTTGGCCAGTCGGGTGCGTCCGAGGCCGGTGACGTTCATGTCCTCCACGTAGACCGCTTGGTTATCGCGGACCAGCAGAGTTGAGAGCTTGTGCGCGTGGTCACGGCGTGTGTCGGCGACACGGGCGTGAAGTTTCGCGAGGCGCGCCTTGGCCTTGACCCGGTTCGCGGACCCCTTTTCCCTGCGGGATATCGCCTGCTGCGCTCTGCGCAACCGACGTTCGGCGCGGCGCAGGGCACGGGGGTTGGTGACCTTCCGGCCGTCGGAAAGGACCGCGAAGTGCGTCAGCCCAAGGTCGATCCCGACCTCGTTCCGGGTCTCGATCAGCGGGGTGTCGGCGGTCTCGACCATGAACGAGGCGAAGTACCGGCCCGCCGCGTCCCGGATCACCGTAACCGACGACGGTTCCGACGGGAGGTCCCGCGACCATCTCACCCCTACGTCACCGATCTTCGGCAGCCGCAGTTTGCGGCTCGCCGTGATCTGGAAGCGGGCGTTGCGGGTGAACCGGACCGCCTGCCGGGAATCCTTGCGGGACCGAAACCTCGGCGGTGCGACCCTGCGGCCCTTCCGCTTCCCGGCGACGGAGGCGAAGAAGTTCCGGTATGCGGTGTTCAGGTCCGCCAACGCCTGCTGCAACACCACCGCCGACACCTCACCGAGCCATACACGGCCCGGAGTTTTCTTCGCCTCAGTGATCACCAGCTTGGACAGATCCCCGTCCGAAAGGTATGGCAACCCCGCCGCACGGGCGTCCTCCCGGGCGCGAAGCCCGTCGTTGAACACCACACGGGCACACCCGAACGCCTTCGCCAGCGCTTCCCGCTGACCGGGCGTCGGATAGACGCGGTACTGGTACCGGAGCCGCATGACCTCGATCCTACTCTCCGTGCATGAGCGATCACGTCGAAACCAGGACCAGTGGGCGGCGGCTGCCGTACGAGGTGTGGCACGCGCTGCACCTCGGCGTGTACGTCGCGCTGTTCCTGGCGCTCTTCCACCAGCTCGCGAACGGCGCGCAGTTCGCCGCGAGTCCGCTCGCCCGGACGTTCTGGTACGTCCTGTATCTGGGGGCGGCGGCGCTGGTGCTGTGGTTCCGCGTCCTGACGCCGGTCTTCCAGGCCCGGCGGCACCGGATGCGCGTCGCGGCGGTCGTGCCCGAGGCGCCCGGCGTCTGGTCGGTCCACGTGACGGGCCGCCGCCTCGACCGGCTCGGCGCGGAACCCGGGCAGTTCCTGCGCTGGCGGTTCGCCGCGCCCGGACTGTGGTGGGCCGCGAACCCGTACTCGCTGTCCGCGCCGCCGCTGCCGGACCGGCTCCGGATCACCGTGAAGGCGGCGGGCGGGCACAGCGCGGCGCTCGCCCGGCTCCGGCCGGGGACGCGGGTGTTCACCGAGGGGCCGTCCGGCGCGCTCACCGGACGCTCCGGCGCACCGCGGTCGCTCCTGCTCGCGGGCGGGGTGGGGATCACGCCGCTGCGGACGCTGTTCGAGACGCTGCCCGGCGACGTGGTCCTGATCTACACCGCGCGGCGGGAGCAGGACCTCGCGCTGCGCGCCGAACTCGACGCGGTCGCGGCCGCGCGCGGCGCGCGGGTCCTCTACTTCACCGACGACCCGGTCTCGCACCGCCTGGACCTCGGCTCGCTGCGCCGCCTGGTCCCGGACGTCGCCGCGCGCGAGGTCTACCTGTGCGGGCCGCCCGGCCTGACGGCCGCCGCGCGCACGGCGCTGCGCGCGGCGGGCGTCCCGCGCGGCCGCGTCCACGCGGAGTCCTTCGAGCTGTGACCCGCCCCGCGCGCCCACGATCCACCCGCGCCCCGCCCGCGCGGCGACCGCCGTCCCTGTCCCGACCCGTTCGACCTCCGAGGAGCCGCCCGTGCGCCGCATCCTGTTGTCCACCGGTACGACCGCCGCCGGAATCGCCGCGCTCGTCGCGCTGAAGCCCGGCCACACCGCCGCGCCCGCCGCGACTCCGACCGCGTCCGGCGCCGCGTCCGGCGCCGCGTCCGGCCCCGCCGCGAGCCCGACGACGAGCGCCGCGTCGGGGAGCGGGGTGAGCGGGACGTTCACCGGCGATCCGGCGGAGACGCCCTACGGCCCCGTCCAGGTCCAGATCACGATGAAGGACGGAAAGCTCACGAAGGCGACGGTCCTCCAGGTCCCGTCGGAACACGGCCCGGAGCGCGAGATCGTCGAGTTCGACGTCCCCCGGCTGAACGCGGCGGCGGTCGCGGCGGGCAGTGCCCGCATCGACACGATCTCCGGCGCGACGTACACGAGCGAGGGCTACCGCACGTCCCTCCAGAGCGCCCTGGACCGCGCCGGTGCCTGACGCGGGGCTGCGGCACGTCGAGCACGTGATGGGGACCGTGTTCTCGTTCGACGTCCGGACGCCGCCGACGCCCGAGATCCGCGCCGCGCTGACCGCCGCCGTCGCGTGGCTGCACCGCGTGGACGCCGTGTTCTCCCCCTACCGTCCCGACAGCCAGATCAGCCGCCTGCGCGACGGAACCCTCACCCTCGCGGACTGCGACCGGGACGTGCGGGACGTCCTGGACCGCTGCGCGGCCCTGGGGGCGGAGACCGGCGGCCGGTTCACCGCGTCGCCCGGCGGCCGCCTCGACCCGTCCGGCCTGGTCAAGGGCTGGGCCGTGGAGCACGCGTCCGCCCTGCTGCACCGGGCGGGCGCGCCGGACCACTGCGTGAACGGCGGCGGCGACGTGCGGGCGCGCGGCGGCCCCGCTCCGGACCAGCCGTGGCGTGTCGGCATCACCGACCCCGCCGACCGGACGCGCCTCGCGGCGGTCGTGGAAGGCCGCGACCTGGCCGTGGCCACGTCCGGCACAGCGGAACGCGGCCTCCACATCGTCGACCCCGCCACCGGCCGCCCCGCCACGGCCCTGCGCTCCATCACCGTCGTCGGCCGCGACCTGACCAGGACCGACGCCCTGGCCACCGCCCTCTTCGCGATGGGCGACGAGGCCCGCCCCTGGCTCGCCGCCCGCCCCGCCCCGCACGCCTACGCGCTCACCGCCTCCGGCCGCGCCTGGGCGACCCCCGGATGGCACCTCGAGAACGGCGTCCCCCACCTGCGCCTCACCTGACGACCACGCGCGCCCGGACGGCGCCCGGAACGGGCCGGCCGACGAGCAGCGCGGACGACGCCCGGCTCCCGCCCAGACGACGACCGCCCGAACACAACCGACTCCCCACCTGGTCAGCGCGGACGACGCCCGGCTCCCGTCCAGACGACGACCGCCCGAACACAACCGACTCCCCACCTGGTCAGCGCGGACGACGCCCGGCTCCCGTCCAGACGACGGCCGCCAGAACGCAGCCGACCCACGTTGGCGCGGACACTGCCCGGCGGCGCGCACTCGCGCCCGGACGGCGCCCCGACGCGAACGGGCCGCCCCGCGCCAAGCGGAACGGCCCGTCCGAACGAGGATCAGCGGCCCGTGCCGCCGTAGACGACCGCCTCGACCTGCTCGGCGTCCAGGTCGAACGCGCGGTGCGCCGCCGCGACGGCCGTGTCGATGTCGTCCTGCGCGACCACGACGGAGATGCGGATCTCCGACGTCGAGATCATCTCGATGTTCACGCCCGCGTCCGCGATGGCCGCGAAGAACGTCGCCGTGACGCCCGGGTGCGACCGCATCCCCGCGCCGATCAGCGACACCTTCCCGATGCGGTCGTCGTAGCGCAGCGACTCGAACCCGATCCGCTCCTTGAGCTTGTTGAGCGCGGCGAGGGCCGTCTGCCCGTCGCTGGCCGGGAGCGTGAACGAGATGTCGGTGCGGCCGGTCGACGCCGCCGACACGTTCTGGACGATCATGTCGATGTTGATCTCGGCCTCGGACAGCACCGTGAAGATCGTGGCGGCCTCGCCGACCTTGTCGGGCACCCCCACCACGGTGATCTTGGCCTCGCTCCGGTCGTGCGCGACGCCGGAGATGATCGCCTGCTCCATCTCGTGCCCTTCGATGTCACTGCTGTCGACGACCCACGTCCCCTCCTTCTGACTGAAGGACGAGCGCACGTGGATGGGGATGTTGTAGCGCCGCGCGTACTCCACGCACCGCAGGTGCAGGATCTTCGCGCCGCTCGCCGCCATCTCCAGCATCTCCTCGTAGGAGATGCGCGGGATGCGGCGGGCGGGCGGGACGATGCGCGGGTCCGCGGTGAACACGCCGTCCACGTCGGTGTAGATCTCGCAGCAGTCGCCCTCCAGGGCGGCGGCGAGCGCGACGGCGGTGGTGTCGGAGCCGCCCCGGCCGAGCGTGGTGATGTCCTTGGTGCCCTGCGAGACGCCCTGGAACCCGGCGACGATGCAGATCGACCCCTCGTCGAGCGCCGCGCGGATGCGCCCCGGCGTCACGTCGATGATCTTGGCTTTGCCGTGGGCGCCGTCGGTGATGACACCGGCCTGCGAGCCGGTGAACGAACGGGCCTCGTGGCCCAGGTTGGCGATGGCCATCGCGAGCAGCGCCATCGAGATCCGCTCGCCGGCGGTGAGCAGCATGTCCAGCTCACGGGCGGGCGGCAGGGGGCTGACCTGCTCGGCCATGTCGATGAGATCATCCGTCGTGTCGCCCATGGCGGAGACCACGACGACGACGTCGTTGCCCGCCTTCTTCGTCGCGACGATGCGCTGGGCGACCCGCTTGACGCACTCGGCGTCGGCGACGGAGGAGCCACCGTACTTCTGCACGATAAGGGCCACGAGTGGGCGCTCCTCGGATCGGGGTCAGGCGTACCGCCACGAGTCTACCGATGCCTCCGTCATCGGTTACGGGGAGGTAACTCCCCAGTTGGCGGCCCGTCCGGTGGGCAGGCTGTACCCATGACCGATCTCGACGCGCTGTACCGGCGCTGGCTGTTCGACCTGTGGGGCGGCGACCCGTCCGCCGCCGACGACCTGCTCACGCCCGGCTTCGTCGGGCACTGGCCGGGCCTGGACGTCCACGGCCCGGCCGGGGCCGCCGAGCAGATCCGGCGCTCCCGCGCGCTGTTCACCGGCGTGCGCCTGACCCTCGACGTCGGCCCGCTCGTGTCCGGGGACCTCGTCGCGGCCCGCTGGACGTTCCGCGGCGACTACGCGGGCGGCCTGCCGGACGCCGCCGCGCCGCCCGGCACGCCCGTCGCGTTCGCCGGGCACGACATCCTGCGCGCGTCCGGCGACCGGTTCGCCGAGTACTGGGTCGTGTCGGACGGCCTCGGGCTGATGACCGCGCTCGGCGCGGTGTGACGCGTCAGGCCGTCGCGGCGGGCTCGGCGACGTCCAGCCGGGCGCCCGCGATCGTCGCGTGCAGCGCCCGCAGCGCCGCGCCCGCGTGGTTCCCCCAGTGGTTGAAGTAGGAGTACTGCCACCACCACAGGGCTTCGAGCGGGCGGTCCTGCCCGTAGTGCCGCAGGCCGTGGACGAGGTCGCTGGCGACGTCCACCAGGTCGTCCGACAGCCGGTACGCGGTCGCCTCGGTGTCCTTGTACGGGTCGAAGACCTCGGTGTACTCGTCCACCGACGCGAGGCGCTCGGCGAGGCCCTGCCGCAGCGAGTCCAGGTCGGGGTCGTCGCCGATCTCCGGCTCCCAGTTGTCGGGCAGGATCACGTCGGCGGACGCGCCGAGCTGCGCCCCCGCCAGGATCACCTGCGACACCTGCAGCAGCAGGAGCGGGACCGTGCGCGGGCCGCCGTCGCCGCGGGCGACCGCGTCCAGCCCGTCCAGGTAGTCCTGGACGTGGGACGCGACGCGCTCGGCGAGGGCGTTCCAGTCCTGCGGGCTGTTGGCGTCAGACATCGAGCAGCCTCCGTCCTTCGAATGCGCGGCCGAGCGTGACCTCGTCGGCGTACTCCAGGTCGCCGCCGACCGGGAGTCCGCTGGCGAGTCGGGTGACGGTGAGGCCCATCGGCTTCACCAGCCGGGCGAGGTACGTCGCGGTCGCCTCGCCCTCCAGGTTCGGGTCGGTCGCGAGGATCAGCTCGGTGACGGCGCCGTCCGCGAGCCGCCGCATCAGCTCCCGGATGCGCAGGTCGTCGGGGCCGACGCCCTCGATCGGGCTGATCGCACCGCCGAGGACGTGGTAGCGGCCCCGGAACTCGCGCGTCTTCTCGATCGCGACGACGTCCTTGGACTCCTCCACCACGCAGATCACGGCCGGGTCGCGGCGCGGGTCGCGGCAGATCCGGCACTCCTCCTCCTCCGCGACGTTCCCGCACGTGCCGCAGAAGCGGACCTTGTCCTTGACCTCCTTCAGCGCCCGGCCGAGCCGCTCGACGTCCGCCGGGTCCGCCGCGAGCAGGTGGAAGGCGATCCGCTGCGCGCTCTTGGGGCCGACGCCGGGCAGCCTGCCCAGTTCGTCGATGAGGTTCTGGACGACCCCTTCGTACAACGGTCCCCCTCTTCGGTCGTGGCCGACTCAGGCCCCGCCGGGCAGACCCGGCAGGCCCGGCATGCCGGGAATTCCACCGCCGCCGCCGAGACCGGCCGCGAGCGGGCCCATCTTCTCCGCCGCGAGCTGCTCCGCGGCGCGGCGCGCGTCCCGGATGGCGGCGACGACGAGGTCCGCGATCGTCTCGGCCGTGTCGGCCGGGTCGTCGGCGTCGATCGCCTTCGGGTCGATCGTCAGGGCCGTCAGCTCGCCGTCCCCGTTCATCGTCGCGGCCACCAGCCCGCCGCCCGCGGTCCCCGTGACCTGGGTCTCCGCCAGCTCCTGCTGCGCGGAGACGAGCTGCTCCTGCATGCGCTGCGCCTGCTGGAGAAGGTCCTGCATGTTGAACTGACCACCGGGTTCCACGGTGCGCTCCGTTCCGTCTCGCCCGACCACCGGACATGTGCTTTCCCGAGACTACGGGTTTACACCACCGACCGACACCGGCCCCGTCCGCCGCCCGCTCGCGCGGTCCGGGCGGGTCAGAAGTCGTCGAGTTCGCGGATGACCTGGCCGCCGAGTTCGCGCTGGATGAGCTCCATGCTGTCGACGTAGGTCTCGGCGGAGTCGGCGTCGAGGTCGCCGTCGAAGTCGACCTCGTCTTCCGCGGGCTCGGGTTCCGGCGGGGGCGGCGGCTCGTCGGGCGGCGGCGGGACGGGCTCGGGCTCCCGCCGGACGGGCTGGGCGGCCTGCGGCGGCGCGGCCTGCGGGGGCGGCGGCGCGCTCGGGGCGCTTGGGGCACTCGGCGTGCTCGGACGGGGCGGGGGCGGCGCGTCCGCGGGCGGGGCGGCCGGGGGCACGGCGGGCGCCCCGTACCCGGACGGCGCGGCGGGCGGTCCGCCGCCGAACCCCGAGCCGTTGGCGGGCGGGGGACTCTGGCGCGGCGGGGCGAACCCGCCGCCACCGCCGCCGCCGTTCCCGAGGACGGTGTCGATGCGCCAGTCGACGTTCAGCCGCTCCTTGAGGACCTCGCGGATCACGGTGTCGCGGCCGCCGTTGGTGAAGTTCGTCCGCTTGCCCTCGGCGTCGAACGCGAGGGTGAGCAGGTTGCGGTCGAGCGAGACGGGCTCGACCCCGGACATGATCACCATCCAGGCGACCTTGCTCCGCTGCTTGACCGCCTCGACGATGTCGGGCCAGAGCCGCTGCACGGCGCCGATGTCCATGCCGCCGGGCTGTGCCTGGGATGCGGCTCCGCCGGGGGCGCCCTGAGTCTGCGGCGCGCCGTGGCCCTGGGCGGCTTGGCGTGCGCCTCGGGCTTCGTACGAGCCCTGGGGGGCGCCGGACGGCTGCGGGTCGGGCGCAGGCGCTGCGCTGGATGCTGCAGCGTGCGCCGGGGTTCGGGGCGCGCTGGAGGCGTCGGCGGCAGGGCCGTCGTGGGTCGGTGGAAGCCCGGCGGAGTCTCCCCGGGCGTCGGGGACCGGAACCGGTGTCGGCGCCGAGTTATCCACAGAACCGGTTTCGGTTGTGGGGGGGTTGCTTGGGCGCTGGACACTGGAAGTGGGGTCGCCCCCCTGGGCGGGCGGGGGTTGGTTCACAGGCGCGCGACCCGCGCCACCGCCCCCCGCGTAAGCTCCACCGCCCTGCCCAGCCCCGACCGCGCCATGACCACCAGCAGCCCCGAGCCCGACCCCACCGCCGAACCCGCCGCCGCCACCGAGACCGCCCTGCCCCGCCTGCCGCTCCAACCGATCCAGCCGCGCATACAGCGACGCCTCGTCCTGGTAAGCCCCCGGCAGCAGAATCCGCGCGCAGATCAGTTCCAGCAGCAGCCGCGGCGACGTCGCGCCGCGCATCTCGGTCAGTCCGGTGTGCAGCAGGTCGGCGGCGCGCGCGAGGTCCCCGGGCCCCATCGACGCGGCCTGCGCCCGCATGCCCTCCAGTTCGTCGGGCGGGACGTTGAACAGCCCGGACGACGCCGCGTCCGGCACGTTCGCGAGGATCACCAGGTCGCGGAGGCGTTCGAGGAGGTCGGCGGCGAACCGGCGCGGGTCCTGCCCGCTCTCGATGACGCGGTCGATCGCGGCGAACACGGCCGCCCCGTCCCGCCGCGCGAACGCCCCGACGACCTCGTCGAGCAGCGCCGCGTCGGTGTAGCCGAGCAGCGACACGGCCCGCGCGTAGGTGATGCCGTTCTCGTCGGACCCGGCGAGGAGCTGGTCGAGGATCGACAGGGTGTCGCGCGCGGACCCGGCCCCGGCGCGGACGGCGAGCGGCAGCGCGGCGTCCTCGTACGGGACGTCCTCGGACTTCAGGATCTCCTCGACGAGCTGCGTCAGCACGCCCGGCGGGATCAGCCGGAACGGGTAGTGGTGCGTCCGCGACCGGATCGTCCCGATGACCTTCTCGGGCTCCGTCGTCGCGAACACGAACTTCAGGTGCGGCGGGGGTTCCTCGACGAGTTTCAGCAGCGCGTTGAAACCCTCGCGGGTCACCATGTGCGCCTCGTCGATGATGTAGACCTTGAAGCGCGCGGAGACGGGCGCGAAGAACGCGCGTTCCCGCAGGTCGCGGGCGTCGTCGACACCGCCGTGGGACGCGGCGTCGATCTCGATGACGTCGATGTGCCCGGTGCCGGTCGGCCCGAGCGCGACGCACGAGTCGCAGTCGCCGCAGGGGTCGGGCGTGGGGCCCCGCTCGCAGTTCAGGGAGCGGGCGAGGATGCGCGCGCTGGACGTCTTCCCGCACCCGCGCGGCCCGCTGAACAGGTACGCGTGGTTGATGCGGCCGTTGCGGAGCGCCTGCTGGAGCGGTTCGGCGACGTGTTCCTGCCCCTTGAGTTCAGCGAACGTCGCCGGTCGGTACTTGCGGTACAGAGCCAGACTCATGGGGTTGTCCGCCCTCCTCGGGAGCAGAGCGTTCGACGGGGCCGCCCGACGGCGGTCCCCTCCGACGGCCCGTCAAGCAAAGGACCCCCCGCGCACCCGCCAGAGCCTGCTTATCCTTGCTGCCTTCCGGCCCTGGGGAGGTTCACAGGATGACGCCACGCGAGGGGCTGGGAGTGAGTCTATGTCATCCCCGGCCCGCTCTTCACATCTTCCGCCTAAGCTCCGGGGCATGACCGTCTTCCCCTCCGCGACGCTGCTCCACGTCGCCGAGCGCCGCCACTGGGACGAGGCCCGCGCGGCCGGCGGCCCGTACGCGATGTCGACGCGCGGCCGCACGCTCGCGGACGAGGGTTTCGTCCACTGCTCCTCCACCGAGGCCCAGGCCGCGACCGTCCTCGACCGCTTCTACGCGGACGTGCCCCGCGACGACCTCGTCCTCCTGGTCATCGACCGCACGGCCCTCCCCGCCGAGGTCCGCTACGCCTCCGTGGACGGCGACCTCTTCCCCCACGTCCACGGCCCGATCCCCCTCGCGGCGGTAATCGAGGTTCGCCCAGTCCCCGAGACCCGGTAGGATCTGCGGCGGAGGATTCGCCTAGTGGCCTAGGGCGCACGCTTGGAAAGCGTGTTGGGGGCAACCCCTCACGAGTTCGAATCTCGTATCCTCCGCCACGCCTGACCAGGCAAAACACCGAGGCCGGTACCCAGGGGTACCGGCCTCGCGTGCTTCACGGTCTCAGTTAGCTGGGCGATGCGCCATCGAGTGGCAGGGAAACTACGCCCGGCGCCTACGCCTCAAGCTCACGGGCTCCGTGCGCCGCCCTCCTTCTACGAAGGTGACCTGGCGATAGAACTGGTCAAGAGGAACGAAAACGCCCACTTTGGTCGCCCACTCCCGAAGCGCCCAGCTACAAGCCGACTGCCAGGAAATGACTTCGATCTTCCATCCCTTGCGATGCATGCGCTCAAGGTCTCGATGAAAGCCGATTCCATCGTCATATCCCGCCCCGTCGCCCGTCAGTAGCACAGCGACCCCAGGAGCCTCGGAGTCGATCACCGTTCGGAGCATCCGAGTTTGAAGGGCTTGGTCGACTGCCTGCTCTTTGCCCGATTGCGCTCCACGTTCGAACGTCTCCACGTCGATCCCCAGCGCTTGCAGCTTGCTCCAGAGCCCACCGAGGTCGGGAGGCACGCTCCCGACGCAGTAGGCACTCGCCACTGGCCGACCGGCACGAGCCAGATCATAAACGTTTTCAAACTGAAGCCGGACACTGTTGGCCACAGATACCTCATTGTGCTTTGCTGCGGCAAAACGGACAGGGGTGAAGAGGTTCGAGTTGTCCCAGAACAAGTGAACTTCATCTTTTGCTTGAATCATGCAGAGAATCGTATCTGCTGCGAATACGATGTTTGTAACAATTTTACAACCGCTGGGGGCTGGTACCGCGCGGCGCCAGCCCACCGGTTTCCTCTTAGATCTCCACCCATCCGCCCACAAGAGCCCGCCAACCTGGTTGGCCACGTCGCGACGGATCGCGTCGACCATGTGCTGGTAGCGCTTGGCCATCGATGCGCTCGACCAACCCGTGATCGCCATCGCCGTAGCGGTGGGACGCCGAGGATGAGCAGGACTGTCGCGGCGGTGTGGCGCGCGTCATGAAGGCGGGTCTCGCGTAGGCATGCTGGCACCTACCGAGCTTTGCAGCGTTGCCGATGCTCGACAGGCTGGAGCGTGGCGCTGCGTGTCAGGCATCCGTCGCGCACGTGTCCTCGAGCGGGGTGGCAGACCGCGTGGGCTGCGGCGATCTACTGTCTGCGGCTAACCACACGGCATGGAGTGCTGGCCATAGTTGATGTTCCCGCTCGTACGGGGACTGGTCGCCGAGAGGAGACCATGCTCACTCCCGCAGCCTTCCAAGACAGACTTATGAGACCCGACCATCGGCATGAACCCGGCGGTCGGGTCTCATCTTGCAAAGGAGATTTCTACGAGGGGCCCGCCGGCCTGGCTCTGTTGTTGCTGATCGGGACGTCGATACGGTCCCGAGCGACGACAATCCCGTCCTTGACGACGTAGCACTCCACGACGTGCTGTCCTTTAAAGTCGGAGTCCTCCACCCGCGTGTTAGGACTGGTCGAGCCGACAATCTGACCCCGGACCATGTCCCGGCGCTCGGCTTCCGGGCCGCGGTTGAGTACCTTCCACTTCAGTGTGTACGGCTCCTCGACCGTGCAGCTCGTCACTTGACGTACTGCGGGAACCGTCGCCGACGCTGCGACGCGGCACTCGGCAGCGGCCACTGAGAGCGCTCGCAACTTGGGCCGGATTTTGTCAGTGGTACGCCGGTTTCCTCTGCCGATCGGGCTCTCGGGTCAAGAGCGAACAGCTGTGGCGGGAGAGCGCCACGTCGAACACAACGTCCGGAGGTGAACGACCCGGCGGCCAGCGCGGCGAAAGACCATAAGGCGGCCAAGGCCGCCGAGCCCGCCGCTGCAGGCGGCCAGGTCAGAGGCATATTTCCGCAGGTAGACCCTACGCTGCTCTCTTGAGTTCTTGCATGGGTTTCAGGGCCGACGGCTCTGCTCCGCCCGGAGCAGGCAGAGACGAATGAGAGAATCGTCCCATGCCTGATGATCACGTGAACGCCGTCGACTCGACCGAGCGGCACTCGGCACTGGACACCGACGTCGTCCCCCTCGGTGAGCGCGTCCTGCGAAGCGTCCTCGACCACGTGATCGCAGTCGGCGACGAGGCGGAGACGACCTACCTCGAGGTCAAGAGCACCCTCGACATGAGCAGCAAGGCCTCCGCCGCCAAGATCGCGAAGTTCCTCCTGGGCGTGGCCAATCGGCGTCCGGACGAGGCCGCCAGGCACTTCCACGGCTACGCCGTGCTGGTGGTCGGTGCGCAAAAGGGCTGTGCTCCAGGCGTGCCCCGCGGAACCGAGGCCCACGAACTCGAGGATCGGCTCCGCCCCTACCTCGGGCCGCAGTTCCCGGCCTTCGAGTTCGGGCGGATCGGCGTGGACGCCGAGAACGAGGTGCTGTTCGTCATCGCTCAGCCGCCGAAGGAAGGGCAGACGATCTTCCCGTGCCACAAGAGCTTCCAAGGAGACGACCGCCGCGACAACCTTGAGGACGGCGCGATCTACGTGCGGGGCACCAGCAACACGCGGCCGGCTCGCTCCGGAGAGGTCTTGGCCCTCGTCGAACGCGCCCGCAGCGGCGGGAAGCCGCCGATCAAGCTCGAAGTGGAGGTGCTCGGCCCGATCCATAGGGTCGACCGCGTGGAAGAGGTCCTAGAAAGCCTTCGCGAGTACGAAGAGGAGCAGTTCAGCAAGGATCCGGAACTCGCAGAGGACGCCTTCGCATCGACGTCGATCCGTCTGGCGGCAAGCGTCTTCGGCGGAACTGCGCACCTGACCGCAGAAGACCGCAAGAACGCCCTGGCAAGGTGGCGGAACGGGAAGGTCGAGCACATCGCGAAGGGCCGCGAGCACCTACTGGGCGTCGGTCTGTCGGGGGCGGGGATCCGCGTGGTCAGCCGCGAAAGGTTCGTCTCGAAGCCGCATCTCATCGTGACCTTCCACGGCTGCGAACTGGTCGATCACCTCGATCCGGACGACGCCGACTACGAGAAGGCCGTCGAACCCGTACTGCGATCGCAGGGTCCCCTCCTCAACTACTCCGACCTCCGGCTCGTTCCCCGGGACTACCCCGTAGCTTGGAGCAACCGTGGCGATGACGCGGAGGTCGTGCTCACTCCGGAGTCGTTCCGCCCGAACGTGCCGTGGACGAGTGACCAAGACGACTACGTGATCGTCGCGAGGGACCCCCAGACCCGTTCAATTGAGGTCTCCTGGATCCTCACCGAGGACGGCAACGACGCTGTGACCAGCGGCGGTTTCCGTTTGCCGACTGCAGACCTCGTCGACGCCGCCGAGCTGTTCGCATCGGCGTTCCTTAGCGAGGACTGACGGTACTCCGAGATGTTGCTTGCGGCCCCGCCTTCCAAGACAGTCTTGTGAGAACCGACCACCGGCATGAACCCGGAGGTCGGGGCTCGTCCCATCAGGGAGATGTCCACGAGCCGCTCGCCGACCTTACTCTGGTGTTGCTGATCGGGACGTC
Organism: Actinomadura atramentaria DSM 43919; assembly: GCF_000381885.1. Classification (GTDB taxonomy): domain Bacteria; phylum Actinomycetota; class Actinomycetes; order Streptosporangiales; family Streptosporangiaceae; genus Spirillospora; species Spirillospora atramentaria. The sequence goes on from NZ_KB907212.1 coordinate 100,368, forward strand.
GATGCGGTCGCGAGCGACGACGATCCCGTCCTTGACGACGTAGCACTCGACGACGTGCTGTCCCTTGAAGCCGGAGTGCCCGATCCGCGTGATCAGACTGGTCGAGTCGACGATCTGGCCCCGGACCATGTCCCGACGCTCGATCTCCGGGCCGCGGTTGAGCACCTTCCACTTCAACTTGTACGGCTCCTCGGCCGTGCAGCTGGTGACACGGAACTTCAGGCTCTTGTCCGCCTTCAGCAGCGCTCCGGTGTGGAGCATCTCTCGGAGCCTCGTCGCCTTCCAGCCATCCTGGTCGGTGGTGAACACCGTAGGAGCCGAGGCCGGAGGGAATGTAGTCGGCGACGTGGACGGCCTGGTCTTCATCGTCGGGGGGAAGACTACGGCGACGGGGCCGAAGTGTGCGTTCCACGGCCCATCTGCGCGGCAGCGGGGTGAAGCCTTTCTGGTCTGGAGGTTCACGGACGATGCCGAGCGTGGTCCGCAAGGTTGTGGCGGCCCACGTGGCCAGGCGCCCGGCGGCGGCAGCCAGGGCTCTACCAGGGCCTATTCGTCATCGGTCAGGTCCGAGGAATACCGCGACACCCGAGAGCAGGGCGAGAATATCTCCTGAAGAGAGCCTCTACCGGCACCTGCTGCGGCTCGGACCTGCCTGCGTCGCGCCGCAGCCGTCCCGGATGGGCCTGCCGGGTCTGGTCGATAGGTCGAGGCGCTCGACCGACACGTGACGATGTTCCCGCCTCAAGCGCCCGGTGCCTCGCGTTATTTCGTTGTTCGGACGCCATGCGTCCGTGTCCGTGACGTAGATGGCGAGGAAACGGAGGTCGCCTGCGGCGACCGAGCGTCTCGTCCTTCTCGGAGCGCTCTCGTGTGGTGGCCGGGAAGGGGATGGACGGCCGTGTACGAGGGATTGACGGAACCCTCGCCTATGGGTCGGCAGAGTCGCCCCGTGGGCTTGAGGGTGAGCGTCTCTAACGTGAGACCCCGGGAAGCCACGTGCGGACCGCTGGGTCACGGCATCTCTGGGCCGATTCGGGACGATGTCGCGTCACAGCGCGGCACCACGTGACACAACCGGTCTATCCTGGCCGGTATGAGCGCTCAGCCTGAGGTCACCCAGCGGGACCTGCGCAGTCGGTCCAAGGAGATCATGGATGCGGTCGAGCGTGGTCAGGCGTTCACCGTGACGCGTGACGGCCACAAGATCGGTGAGTTGGTCCCCTTGCGGCGCCGTCGCCGGTTCGTCCCGCGTGCGGAGTTCGCGGCCATGTCCGCCAACGCGCCGGCCATCGCGCTGGAGGCGTTCCGGGCAGACCAGGACGCGGTCGTCGACCAGGACCTGAGTGACCCCTATGAACGCTGAACAGCCCGTGCAGGGACTACTCGACACCAACATCATGATCCTGCGCAGTTGGATTGATCCGGCGGAACTGCCCGAAGAAATGGCGATCAGCGCTATCACGCTCGCCGAGTTGTCGGCCGGTCCGCACGAGGTTCGACGCAATGAGGAGCAGGCGGTCTATGACGAGCACGTCGAACGGGCGCGGCGCCTGGACGTGCTGCAGCGGGCCGAGAACGAGTTCGATCCGATCCCGTTCGACGTCGAGGCCGCCCGGATCTACGGGCGGGTGTGCGCAGCCGTCGTCGCGGCGGGCCGCAAACCACGGCGCCGGATTGCCGACCTGATGATCGCCTCCGTTGCCATCGCCGAGGGGTTGCCTCTCTACACGACCAATCCGCAGGACTTTCACGGGTTGGAAGACTTGCTGACCATCGTTCCCGTCACCAGGCCCGACACTCCACACGAACCGCGACGCGCATCCCGGACATCCTGATCACTCGAAGAGCGGTGCGGTGGCTGTTCAAGTCCCCGCGCGGCCGCTCGTCGGTTCTCAGCCGTCCGATTCAGCCTCAGCCGCGCGAAACGGTTCAGTGCCACCCACGGTGACGAACGACAGGAAGCCTTTCCGGCGGCGGTGCGACGCCGAAGCCATGCAGCCGACCTTCGACGGGCTGGTGACGCGCCTCCTCTTTGCCGCCTTGCGGCGGGGCGGGATCCGCGGTGTCAAGGCTCCACGTCGTCGATCTCCATCGTCGTGACCGTGTTCGGTGCCTGGGTCGTCGTGAGCAGCCGGTCGACCACGCGGGCGTCGCGGTCGCGGGTGTAGGTGCGGGCCGGTGCGTCGGTCGCGTCGGTGACCCACACGCGGACGGTGTGACCGTCGCCGTGGCCCGCCGCCCTGGAGAAGCGCCGCAGGTCGTAGACGACGGTGCGGGCGCCGCCGCCGTTCGCCGTGACCAGCGCCAGCCGCCGGGCGGCGTCGTCGTAGGCCGCGACGGTGTCCGGATGGCCGGAGTCGAGGAGCCGCATCCCGGGCCTGACGTGCCGCGTGTACTGGGCCAGGACGTAGTACTTGGCGTTGACTCCCGTGACCGCGGCGCGGAGCGTCCCCGGCGCGCCGCCGTCCGGATTCGGCGTCGTGTCGTCGTACGCGCCGCCGAGGAGTCCCCAGCCGGCCCCGTCGACCGGTTGCCAGTAGACCCAGGCGCGGGGTCGCAGGCTGCGCAGGTCGCGGCCGATGTTCAGCGCGGTCGTGAGTCCGCTGGGCTCACCGTCGCAGTACTCGCTCTGCCAGACGGGCGTGGTCGCGCCGACCGCCGCGCGCAGCGCCGCGCGGCCGCGGGAGTCGTCGTCGCGTTCGTATCCGTGGACGTTGACGCGTCCGACGATCCGCCGGACGTCCGCGGGCAGGCCGCGCCAGGTGTTCGCCGCCTGCGAGTAGAAGCATTCGTCGGACGCGGCGACCCGCACGTCGCCGAGGCCCCGTTCGTCCAGCGCGCGGCGCAGTGGGGCGAGCACCGCCGCCTGCGCGTCGACGGTGAAGTGGCAGCCCTCCTGGTTCTGGCTCGCGTGCCACGCCTGCAGCGACGGCTCGTTGAACGGCTCCACCGACGCGAACCGCACGCCCCAGTGGTCGCGGGCGTGCCGCGCGACGACGGCGATGTACCGCGCGAACGTCTCGCGGTGCGCCGGAGCGAGGTTGTCCTGGTCGGGCCGTTCGGCTCCGGACGGGTTCCCGTTCACGGTCATCCACCACGGCGGCGACACCGAGAACATCTCGAACCGGTCCGCGCCGATGTCGCGGGCCTTCAGCAGCATGCTCCGCTGGTTCGCGTCGGCGGCCCAGTCCCAGCCCGTGCCGCGCCAGTAGCCTTCGATCTGCTTGCGACGTACGATCCGGGGCGATTCGACCATCCTCGCCGAGCCGTCCCCGGGGTGCGGCCAGGTACAGGCGCCGAGGTCGTACCGGACGACGGTGAGGCCCAGCCCGGGGAGCGCGACCTCCTGGTCGACGAGCCGCACCCGCTCCCGGCCGCGGCCGAACAGCGCGCGGGCGATGTCGTCGCGGCGGCCCAGTTCGGTGCCCGCCCACCAGGACAGGCAGGCTCCCCACCCCTCCCACGCGGACGTGGCGCAGTGCGGATCGACCATCCGTCCGACCATGATCAAGCTACCGTTCACCAGCTTCCTTGGTGTAGTCGTCCATACCTCGTCGCATCGACCGCTCGCCGTGGGCTTTGCGCATCATTGACCGAGGTGGATCACTGCGGGCACCGGCCCGGCGTCAGTTCTTGCGGGGGGAGAGGGTGTAGCTGAAGGAGATCAGGAAGTCGATCGCGAGGATTACTGACCAGGGGGCCATGACGGTCCAGGCGCCTTTGGCGCGGGTCGGGTCGCCGGCCAGGAGGGTGAAGAGGGCCAGGACCGCCGCCGCGATCGTGTAGGCGAGCAGGTGGCGGTACCACTGGGTGCGTTCGCGGGCGGCGTGGGCTCGGCCGGTGCGGGGCGGGCGCGTGGGGGGCGGGCCGTGGTGGAGGCGGTGGGCGACGCGCTCGTCGGCCCAGCGGATCATCTGCGGGCCGAACACGAGGGACGTTCCGAGGTAGACGGCGGCCAGGCCGTGGGCGGGTTCGGCGGTCGCGCCGCCGCGGAGGTCCGCGACGGACGCCGCGAGCAGGACGACGTCGGCGGCGGGCACGCCGAGGAGCAGGACGCGGCTCAGGCCCGACGCGCGCAGGGCGTAGCGGGCGAGGAGCCCCAGGGCGAGCAGCACCCAGAACGCGATCTCGCACCCGACGATCACCACGATCACGGCGGCCTCCCAGACGTTCCAGCACGGTCGTGTGAAATAAATTAGCACGTCTGTGCGAGAATGTCCCGGTGCCGAAGGTCGTCGATCACGCAGCCCGCCGCGCCGAACTCGCCGAAGCCGTCTGGCGCGTCATCGACCGCGACGGCGTGGACGCCGTCTCGATCCGGTCCGTGGCCGCCGAGGCGGGCTGGTCGTCCGGCGCGCTCCGCCACTACTTCGCGACCCGCGCCGAGCTGCTGGCGTTCGCGTGCGAGCAGGTCGTCGAGCGCGTCGCCGCCCGTATCGGGGGACGCGGCGGGACGGGCGCGCCGCGCGAGGCCGTCCGCGCGATCCTGCTGGAGACGATGCCGGTGGACGCGGCCCGCACGACCGAGGCGGCGGTCGCGTTCGCGTTCCTCGCGCTCGGCCGCGGCGACCCGGCCCTAGCGCGGGTGCAGCGCGCGCACTTCGACGGGATGGCCGGACTGTGCCGCGACCTCGTCGAAGGACTCGGCGCGGCCGGGCTGCTCGCCGCGGACGCCGCGCCGCCCGGCGTCCTCGCCGGACGCCTGCACGCACTGGTGGACGGCCTGTCCGTCCAGTGCCTGGCCGGACACCTGGAACCCGACGAGATGACCGGCCGCCTCGACGCCTACCTGGCCGAGATCATCCCCGAACCGGCACCCTGAATACGACTCTCGGATACCGCTTTGTAGGCTTTGTCCCGTGCGGTTGACGAAGTTCACCGACCTCGCCCTGCGGGCCGTCATGCGGCTCGCGGTCGTCGAGGAGGACCGGTCGTTGACGACCCGCGAGGTCGCCGACGCGCTCGACGTGCCCTACGCCCACATGGCCAAGGCGATCACCCGGCTGCGGCAGCTCGGCGTGCTCGACGCGCGGCGCGGGCGCGGCGGCGGGCTCGGGCTGACGCCGTCCGGCCGCACCGCGTCCGTCGGCTGGCTGGTCCGCCGCCTGGAGGGGGAGGAGGAGGTCGCCGCGTGCGAGGGGGACCCGCCCTGCCCGCTGCGCGGCGCCTGCCGGCTGCGGCACGCGCTGCGCGAGGCGCAGGAGGCGTTCTACGCGTCGCTCGACCCGCTCACGGTGGCCGACCTGGTCGCCTCGCCCACCGGCCTGGTGCTGGTCGGGCTGTCCCGCCGCTGATCCGTCCCCCGGTCCGAACCCCGACGATGCCTTAAATACGCATCTTAGATACCAATTTGAGGAGTGACGATGCTCTCCCCCGAGGCCGCCCCCGTCGTCCAGGCGACGCTGCCCGTCGTCGGCGGCGCGATCGACGAGATCGCCGCCGTGTTCTACCGCCGTCTGTTCACCGCCCGCCCCGAGCTGCTGCGCGACCTGTTCAACCGCGGCAACCAGGCCAACGGGGAGCAGCGCCGGGCGCTCGCCGGGTCCATCGCGGCGTTCGCGACGCTGCTCGTCGAACGCCCCGACGAGCGGCCGGACGCGATGCTCGCGCGCATCGCGGGCAAGCACGCGTCCCTCGGCGTCACCGCCGACCAGTACCCGGTCGTCCACGAGCACCTGTTCGCCGCGATCGGCGAAGTCCTCGGCGACGCCGTCACCCCGCAGGTCGCGGCGGCGTGGGACGAGGTCTACTGGCTCATGGCCAACGCGCTCATCGCGCTGGAGAACCGGCTGTACGCGGAGGCGGGCGTCGCGCCGGGCGACGTGTGGCGCACGATGGAGGTCGCGGAGCGGCGCGAGGAGACGCCCGACGTCGCCTCGCTCGTCCTCCGCGAGCCAGACGGGACGCCGGTCCCGGCCGCGCGGCCCGGCCAGTACGTCAGCGTCCGCGTCGGGCTGCCCGACGGCGCGCGCCAGATCCGGCAGTACAGCCTGTCCTCGGTGCCCGGCGACACGGCCGCGTGGCGGATCACCGTCAAGCGCGTCCGCGACGGCGGCGGGCCGGACGGCGAGGTCTCGACCCGGCTGCACGAGCACGCGCGCCCCGGCGACCTGCTGGAGGTGTCGGTCCCGTTCGGCGACCTCGTCCTGGAGGACGGCGACCGCCCGCTGGTCCTCGCGTCCGCCGGGATCGGCGTCACCCCGATGATCTCGATGCTCGACCACCTCGCGGCGCACGGCGCGGACCGGCGCGTCATCGTCGTCCACGCCGACCGGTCGCCCGACCGGCACGCGCTGCGCGCCGACCAGCGGCGGCTCGTCCGCGCGCTACCCGGCGCGGAACTGCACCTGTGGTACGAGGACCCCGCGGACGAGCCCGACGCCGCGCCCGGCTACGCCGACCTGTCCCGGCTGGACGTCCCCGCCGACGCCGACGCCTACCTGTGCGGGCCGCTGCCGTTCATGCGCAACGCCCGCGCCGACCTGCTGCGCCGCGGGCTGGCCCCCGCCGCGATCCGGTACGAGGTGTTCGGCCCCGACCTGTGGCTCGCGCGGTGAGCGCCGGGGCGTCCGTCGCCGTCGCGGCGGTGTTCGTGTGGTTCGGGATGGTCCTGGCGATCTCGTTCGTCGAGGCGCCGCTGAAGTTCCGCGCGCCGGGCGTGACCGTGCCGATCGGGCTGGGCATCGGGCGGCTGGTGTTCCGCGCGCTGAACCTGGCGGAGGCCGTCCTGGCGGTCGCGGTCGTCGTCGCGGTGGCGGCGTGGGGGCCGCCGGTCGCGGTGGCGGTGCTCACCGGCGTCGCGGCGGCCGTGCTCGCCGTGCAGCTCGGCGCGGTGCGGCCGGTGCTGAACCGCAGGTCGGACCGCGTCTTGGCCGGGGAGGACCCGCCGCGGTCCCGCGCGCACCTGGTCTACGTCGTGCTGGAGACGGTCAAGGCGGCGGTGCTGCTCGCGCTCGGCGTGGCGGTCCTCGCGTCCTGACCGCTGGTGGCCCGGCGGCGTCCGCGCCGCCGGGCCGGCGGGCCGACACCGTAGACTCCAAGGGTGATCTTCAAGGCGGTAGGTGACGGAAGGCCCTATCCCGACCACGGGCTCTCGTCGGGGGACTGGGCCCGCATTCCGCCGCGCCAGGTACGGCTCGACCAGCTCATCAGCACCAAACGGGAACTCGACCTGCAGTCCCTGCTCGCCAAGGACTCGACGTTCTACGGCGACCTGTTCCCGCACGTCGTGCAGTGGCACGGCGACCTCTACCTGGAGGACGGGCTGCACCGCGCGCTGCGGGCCGCGCTGCACCAGCGGCTCGTGCTGCACGCCCGCGTCCTCGACCTGGACGCGGTCGGGGGCTGATCAGGCCGTCCGGACGAGCCCGGGGCGCGCCGCCAGCAGCCCGAACACGATCTCGGGGACGACCAGCGCGAGCAGCAGGACGAGCGAGACCGTCCAGCCGCCCGTCGCGTCCCGCAGCACGCCGACCGCGAGCGGGCCGAACCCCGCGACGAGGTACCCGCCGGTCTGCGCCATCCCCGACAGCCGCGCGGCGACGGCCGGGCTCGGCGAGCGCAGGCTGAGCAGCGTGTACGCGAGCGGGAACGCGCTGCCGGTCGCGAGGCCGAGCAGCGCCACCCACGCCCAGCCGGCCTGCGGCGCGACGAGCAGCCCGGCGACGCCCGCGGCCATCGCCGCGCCGACCGCGACGACGACGGGCCGCTGGTCGCGCAGCCGCGCGGACAATACCGGCACGACGTACCCGAGCGGGATGCCGATGATCAGCATCGCGGACATCATCAGCCCGGCCGTCGCCGCGCTGACGCCGCCCTCCCGCATGATCTGCGGCATCCACGACATCAGCACGTAGAACATCAGCGACGCCAGGCCCATGAACGCCGCGACGCACCAGGCGAGCGGGCTGCGCAGCAGCGAGCCCTCGACCGGCTGTGGAACGTTCCCGGACGGGCGGCGGTCCTTCGCCCGCGCCGCCAGCGGCGCCCACACCAGCGCGGCGACCAGTGACGGCACCGCCCACACGGCCAGCGCGAGCCGCCAGCCGCCCGCGTCGTCCAGCGGGACGGCCAGCGCCGCCGCGAGCGCGCCGCTGCACGCCATCAGCATCATCGCGACGCCGGTCAGCGACCCGACGCGGTCGGGGAACGCGCGCTTGATGACGGCGGGCATCAGCACGTTGCCCATCGCGATGCCCGCGCCCGCCAGGACCGTCCCCGCGAACAGCGCCGCGCTCGCCGGGACGAGCCGCAGCGCGATCCCGGCCGTGATCAGCACGAGCGACCCGGCGATGGCCCGCTCCGTCCCGAACCGCCGCGAGGCGATCGGCGCGACGGACGCGAACGCGCCGAGGCACAGCACCGGCAGCGTCGTGAGCACGCTCACCGCGACGCCGGACAGCCCGAACGCGACGCGCAGGTCCGCGAGCACCGGCGCGACGCCGGTGATCGCCGCCCGCAGGTTGACGGTCAGCAGGATCAGCCCGACGAGCGTCCACACCGAGGCGACCGCCCGCACCCGCCCGGACGGTCCCGCCCCGGCGCGCCCGGCGCCCGCGCCGGACTCCCGCGACACGACCGCAACCGCCGCCCCGCCGGACACGCCGCCCCGCCTCGCCCCGCCCGCCCGCGCACCCCCCGACGCGGCCGTCGACCCGTTCACGGGCGCACGGCCGTGCGCGGCGGCCGAGCCGGTCGCGGACGGCCCGCCGGGCGCAAGCGCACCCCCCGACGCGGACGTCGACCCGGTTGCGGGCGCTGAGCCGGATGCGGGTGCAGGCGTGCGGTCGGGTGTGCTTTGGGTGGGGTGGGGGCGGGTGGAGTGGGCGCGGTGGCGGGTCTGGGCGTGGCGGGAGAGGGACATGGGCCTTGATCTGCGCCGTGGGGCGCGGTCGGGGACGGCTGGTTCAAGTGAAGGGGGATTTGCGCGGGCGCGCGGTCAGGTGCCGCGTTTGCCCACGGACCGCAGGATGTGGTCGAGGCACGCCTGGGCGGCGTTCGCTGCGGCGGCCGCGTCGCCGTCGCGCACGGCGTCGGCGATGGGCCCGTGCGGGACGTCGGCGTGGTCGAGTTCGACGCCGACCGCCCCGATGCTCTGCCGCAGCGCCGCGCTGAAGTCCAGGTAGAGATCGGTGAGCACCCGGTTGTGGGTGGCCTCGACGACGGCGGTGTGGAAGGCGAGGTCGGCGTCCACGAACGCGTCGTGGTCGCGGGCGGCCCACGCCAGGTCGCGGCGCGCGAGCGCGTCGGCGATGGCGGCGACGTCGGCGTCCGTGCGGCGCGCCGCGGCGAGCCGCGCGGCCTCGACCTCCAGGCCGCGCCGGACCTCCAGGATCTCGATCAGCTCGGCCGTCTCCAGCCGCCGCCGGACCGCGCCGGACAGCTCGCTGGTGGCGATGACGTACGTGCCGTCGCCCTGGCGGCCTTCGAGGAGCCCGGCGTGGGTGAGGGCGCGGACGGCCTCGCGGACGGTGTTGCGGCCGACGCCGAGCTGCTCCGCCAGCACCGGCTCGGGCGGGATCTTGCCGCCGAGCGGCCACGCCGCCGACGCGATCTCGGCGCGGAGCTGGTCGATGACCTGCTCGACGAGCGACGATCGTCGCGCGGTCCGCAGCGTCATGACCCTCCCCTCGTCAGCCGAACACCCAGTCATCCCATGTTTGCACGACCAAAACAGAACAAACACCCGCACACAGGGTGACACTGCTCTCAACGCGACACCCCGCCGCCCGCGGGCGGCGGGGCGGAGACGTCAGACGACGGGCAGGTCGCAGTTGCTCGGCACGGGCCGCGTGGCCCGCAGCCCCGCCGCCTCCATCGCCCGCCGGTACGCGCCGGCCGCGGCGGCCGGGTCGCCCGCCGCCTCGAACAGCTCGCCCAGCTCCCGCCAGAGCGCCGCCGCCGGACGGCCGGCGGGCAGCGACTCGATCGGCCCGGTCGCCGCGCGCAGCACGACCAGCGCCGCCGCCGCGTCGCCGCGGACGATGCGCGCGCGGGCCAGCACGAGCCGCGCCTGGACGGTGGTGCGGACGCGCTCGGCGCCGTCCTCGCCCGGCCGGGGCGCGGGCGCGGCGGCGCGGTCGGGCGCGGCCAGGGCGCTGCCGGTGTCCAGGAACTCCTCCAGGACGCCGATCGCGTCGGTGACGTCCCCGGCGAGGACGAGCCCGCGGGCCCGCTCGATCGTCGCGTCCGCGGCCTCGGGGCCGGTCAGCGTCCCGGTCCCGGCCAGCAGGTCGAGCGCGGCGCGGGCGGCGCGGGGACCGGCGGCGGCGCGCGGCGCGCCCGGGTCGCGCGGCGCGGGCGGGGCGTCGTCGTCGAACGGGGGGACGCCGCGCAGCAGCGCCCGCGCGGCGGCGAGCCGCAGCCGGGCGTCGGCCCGGTCGGGCGTGCTGACGTCGCGGACGCCGAGCGCCTGGTCGGCGAAGTACAGCGCGTCGCCGATGGCCCCGTCCGCCAGGGCGCGGCGGCTGGCGCGCTGGTAGTGGACGCCGAGCGGCGCGTCGTCGGCCGGGGCCGCCAGCAGGCGGCGGCCGAGGGCGTGCGCGCGCACGACGTCGGACCGGTCGAGGTAGCCGGTGAGCAGGACGCGGCCCGCCTCGGCGTGCTCGGCGCCGACGGTGAGGCCGAGCGCGGCGAGCCGTTCCAGGGCGCGTTCGGCGAGCGCGATGGCCTGGCCGAGGTCGCCGACGGCGTGGTAGCAGCGGGCGAGCGCGATGACGGCGGGCAGCCGGCTGGCGCGGCCCGGGTCGCGGTCGGCCTGCTCGCGCAGGTCCTCGAAGAGGGCGATGGCCTCCTCGACGCGGCCGAGCTCCTCCAGCGCGCGGGCGCGGCCCCAGCGGGCGCGGGCGGTGAGGTCGGCGTCGTCGCCGCGGGCCAGGACGTCGGCGAAGGCGGCCTCGGCGGCCGCGGCGTCCCCGGCGAGCAGGGCGAGGTGCGCGTGGCGTTCACGCACCTCCAGATGGGCGCGCTGCTCGGGCTCGACGCCCTCGGCGAGGTACTCGGGGGTGCAGCCGAGGCGTTCGGCGAGCATGCGCAGGACGGTCGGGGTGGGAGTCCGCTTCCCGGACTCGATCAACGAGATGTAGCTGTCGGAGAGGTCGTGCCCGGCGAGCTGAGCCTGCGACAGGCGTCTGGTCAGCCGCAGGTTGCGGACGCGTTCTCCGACATTGCCTGGACCCGGCATGTGGACTCACTTAGCGGAAGTATTCAGGCGGCTGGGGTGCCGACATGATTGCACATAGCCGGTTTTCGCACATCGAAAGTCACGAAGCGGCACGAGATCAGATCACCCGTTCGGTCCCCGCCCGCCGTCGCTCGGCAGGTCGACGCGCGGCCGGAACGCCCGGCCGGACCGTTCGTCGTTCCGGTCCCGGCGCCCACGAAACCACGCTGTACCCGACATTATCGGACGTTCAACAGGAGACCAGCCACCACGCCGGAATGCCGGGGGAACCGGTCGGCGGCGCCCGGCTCAATCGTCGGCGGTGGCGTTCTTGTTCGGGAAGATCATTTCGCAGACCTCCAGGTAGAGCTGTTCCGGATAGGGCAGGTATGGGACGCGGTCGAGCGCCTGGTCCTGACCCGCCGACTCCATGATGAACTCGCCGTAGCCGAGCATCCGGCCCGCCAGCGAGCGCTTGAACCCCATGTCGGTGACCTTGGCCAGCGGCATCATCGCGACGTTGCGCGTGATGAGCCCGGTGGTCAGCAGCATCCGCTGGTTGGTGATGACGAAGTAGTCCACCGACCACTCCGCGACGCGCCACACGAACCAGGCCAGCAGCGCCAGCCACGCCCACCAGATGTAGCTGATCGCGCCGCCCGCGCCCGCCCCGGCGCCGATGTTGCTGAGGACGCCCGCGACGATCAGCCCGCCGAGCACCAGCCCGACCGGCACCATGAGGACGGCCGGATGCCGCCGCACCGTGATCACCTGGGTCTCGTGCGGCAGCAGGTACTTGTTGACGGACGCGGGGGCGGAGTCGCCGGGGGTCACGAGTCGCATGGCGTCGTCCTCAGCCGAGTTCTTCCACGAAGGCGGCGACCGACCCGGCGGCCCTGGACAGCCCGCTCGCGGCGTCGTTCAGGGCCTGCGCCGCCTGGTCCGGCCGCCGCAGGACGGCGATGGCGACGAGGGCCGCGGCGGCCCACGTCAGGTACTTCATGGCGGGCACGTCTGCCTCCCGGAGCGCGATGACACAGACCCCTCGTCAGTCTCGCACAGCCGGGAGACGCCGCAAAGCGCCCGTCACGGCGCGTTGCCGAGCGTACTGCGCGGCCGTCTGCGGCGGCGCTCGGCGGCGACCAGCGCCAGCACCTCCAGATGTTTGCGGGCGATCCGCTCCACCAGGCCGGGTTCCGCCGCGCCGACGACCTCCAGCGCGCCGTACCGCGCCGCCGCCACGCACCGCGTCACCGTCTCCGGCGGGTGGACCGCCGCGAACTCGGCGGCCAGCCGCCGGTCGATCTCCTCGTACGGCTGACGTTCGCCGTCCCCGTGGTGAGCCATTGAGCATCCCCTGAGAACTCGTTCGCGCGCCCCGGTCCGAAACCGTCCCCTGTGCGCCGGAGCGACGGACGGAACGATCCTGACGTTCCGCTATTCGCTATTACCCACGGTGACACGTCGGCGAACATCCGCAGACGCCGCGCAAAGCAGTGTTCTGCGGGACGGATGGTGACGACTGGACTGCCGGGAAGTCAGGGAAGTCTCTCTTCATCGTGCGATCCCCGGAAGAATCCGGCCGTTATTGGACGAAGAGTGAAATTGTGGGTCGTGAAATGACCGGCTGCGTCAGACGACGCCGTACAGCCGGTCTCCCGCGTCGCCGAGGCCGGGGAGGATGAACCCGCGCTCGTCCAGCCGCTCGTCGATCGCCGCCGTCACCACGCGGACCGGCGCGTCCGTGCCCGCGAACGCGTCCTCCAGGTGCCGCAGGCCCTCCGGCGCGGCGAGCAGGCACAGCGCGGTGACGTCGTCGGCGCCCCGGTCGAACAGCAGCTTGATCGCGGCGGCGAGGGTGCCGCCCGTCGCGAGCATCGGGTCGAGCACGTAGCACTGGCGGCCGGACAGGTCGTCGGGGAGCCGCGACGCGTACGTCTGCGCCTGCAGCGTGCCCTCGTCGCGGACCATGCCGAGGAAGCCGACCTCGGCGGTCGGCAGCAGCCGCGTCATCCCGTCGAGCATCCCGAGGCCCGCCCGCAGGATCGGCACGACGAGCGGCTTCGGGCTGGCGAGCTGCGCGCCGCGCGTCTCGGTGACGGGCGTCCGGATTCGGACGTCGGCGACCCGGACGTCCCGCGTCGCCTCGTAGGCGAGAAGCGTGACCAGCTCGTCCGCGAGCCGCCGGAACGTCGGCGAATCGGTGCGGACGTCCCGCAACGTGGTCAGCTTGTGCGCGACGAGCGGATGATCGACGGCCAGGGTCTCCATGTGCTCACCGTACCGGCACGTTCCAGCGCGAACTGCCACGTGAACAGCTCCGACGGGACAGGATAGGACCGGGTCAAGTCGGGCACTATGGCGATATGACCAGCGATCGGGAACAGGAGAATCCGCAGGTCGGACGCGCCCGCCCGGCCGCCCCCGACCGGGGCCGCGCCGCCGACCCGACCCCCGAGGAGGTCCGCGACCACCTCCGGCGGCGGGCGGTGTTCCTCCGCGAGCTCGCCGAGGCGCGGGAGCTGCGCCGCCGCGTCACGCCGCACCGGTCGCGGCGCGCCCGCATCCACGCCGCGCTGCGCCGGCGAACATTCCGCCTGAATTAACACCATCGGGTAGGTTCGATCGGCGGCGTCGACCTGGACGCCGCCGCACCGCCGCCGCTCCCGGGGTTCCGCGAGTTTGGCGGTGCTGGACGCGAGGGCGCGCTGCATCTGCGACCATGCCCTGGCAGCAGACACGCCGGTGGGGTGGAGATGACGGATGTTGACGCGACGGACTTCGCCGTCGTCGTGTACCGCGAGGACGAGCGCTGGGAGGCCGAGATCCTCCCGGTCGCGCTGACCGAGGACCTCGACGGCCTCATCCACGCCCTGCGCCAGCAGCCCAGCCTCGGCGGGACCATCGGGCTCGTCGCCGTCGGCGACGACTTCTTCGTCGCGATCCGGCTCCTCGGCGAGGACACGATGGTGTTCCTCTCCGACGTCACCGCCTCCGTGGACTGGCCGCTCGCCCGGCAGGTCCTCGACCACCTCGACATCCCCGTCCCCGACGACGAGGAACTGGACCAGGTCCTCCCCGTCGGCGACATGTCGATCTTCGCCGACCTCGGGCTCGACGAGATGGAGATCGGCGCGATCTCCGGCGACCTGGAGCTGTACCCCGACGAGATGCTGCTCAGCATCTCCGAACGGCTCGGCTTCGCCCCCGCGTTCGAACGCGCCCTCGACGCCCTGGGCTGACCGGCGGGCTGACCGGCCCGACCCCGTGACGGTTTGTCACAATGGGGACGTGGAAACGTTCGCGGCCGTCTTCGCCCGCGCCCCCGAAGGCTGGACGGGCGCCGACGCCCCGCTCGACGAGGCCGAGGACGTCGCCGACGTCACCGACCTGCTGCGCGGCGTCGCCGCCGAGACGACCGGCGACCCCGTCCTGCTGCTCGTCGAGGAGGACGACGACTGGTTCGGCGTCCTGCGCGCCGGGGCCGACCCGGGCGGGCCGCCGCGCGCCTACGTCTCCGCCGTCCGCGACGACGGGCTCGGCGCGCTCCTGCGGCCCCTCTTCGACGACGTCCCCAGCGGCTCCGCCGGCGGCGACCCCGCCGTCCTGCGCGACCTCGGCGTCGAACCCGGCCGCCTCGGCGACCTCGCCGACCGCGCGCTGCCCGGCGACGCCCTCGCCGCCCTCGCCGAACTCGTCGGATTCGCCGACGAGTACGACCGGCTGCGCGGCTGACCCGTGCCCGACACCGCCGACGCGCGGCCCGAATACGTCCCCGCCATGCGCCTCGCCCTCACCGAGGCGCGCGCCGCCGGCGCCGCCGGAGACATCCCCGTCGGCGCCGTCGTCCTCGACCCCGACCGCGCCGTCCTCGGCACCGGCCGCAACGACCGCGAACACACCGCCGACCCCACCGGCCACGCCGAGATCGTCGCCCTCCGCGCCGCCGCCGCCCGCCTCCGCACCTGGCGGCTCACCGGCTGCACCCTCGTCGTCACCCTCGAACCCTGCACCATGTGCGCCGGAGCCGCCGTCCAAGCCCGCCTCGACCGCATCGTCTACGGCGCCGCCGACCCCAAAGCCGGCGCCATCGGCTCCCTCTGGGACGTCGCCCGCGACCGCCGCCTCAACCACCGCCCCGAAGTCCTCGCCGAATACCTCGCCCCCGACTGCGCCCAACCCCTAACCGAGTTCTTCACCCACCGCAGAGTCCGGTAAGCTCTCCCGCGGTGGTGTCGCCTAGTGGACGAGGGCGCACGCCTCGAAAGCGTGTGAAGTGCAAGCTTCCGTGGGTTCGAATCCCACCACCACCGCTCGCCTGGGAGCCCCCTGCTCGCCGCTTGTCGCGGCTTCGCCGGGGGCTCGCTCCTTTCGCCCAGGGGGACGACCCCCTGGAACCCCCGGGCGGGGGCTCCGCCCCCGCACCCCCTTTGGGGCTTCGCCCCTTGCCCCCTTGTGGTTTCCGTTGTTGGTTGGGTTTTTGGCCTCTTCGCTTCTTTATTCTGCGCAGAGGCCCTCTGACTTGTTCTTGGCCACTGCCTTGCGGACGCCCTGCTTGAGGTTGCGGAGGGACGCCTTGTCGGGGACGTAGTGCCAGGCGCCGTCCTCGTAGAGGAAGTGGAAGGACAGGAGGGCTATGGAGCGTTCCGCTCGGACGACGCCCTTGTCGCCCGCCACTCGGGCCGCCTTGATTTTGAAGGGGATGCCCTCGGCCAGGGGGGTGCAGAGTTCGAAGGTCTTCTCGTAGTCGGCTCGGGAGATGACCTTCTTCGCCGCCGTCGTCCACAGGTCGTAGGCCGCGCCGTAGTCGCCGCTGGAGTAGGCGTCGAACTCCTCCTTCGCCGCCTTGCGGAGGGCGGTGACCGTGCGGGGCTGCGCCGGGGGCTTCGAGGTCGTCGCCTCGGCCGCCGGGGTCGTCGGGGGCTTGTCGGCGGCCTTCGGGTCGTTGTCGCCGCCGCCGCAGGCGGACAGGGCCAGGGGGGCCAGTAGGACGAAGGACAGATGGCGTGCGCGCATGGCTTGCTCCTGGGGATGGGAGTGCGGGGCGTGCGGACGCTATCCGGACATTCGACTCAGGGAATAGCGGATACCTGGAAAGTGGGCCGATTGCGGCAACCGGCGGTGATCTTGGTCACCCGACGGTTACCAGCGCCACGCCCGCCGCCGCCAGGGCCATTCCCACACGCTGTACGGCGCGCAGTCGCTCGCTGTACGCGAATCTCGCCATCAGGACCGTGATCGCCGGATACAGCGATGTCAGGACCGCCGCGAGGCTGAGCATCCCCGACCGCGCGGCGACGAAGTACAGCGTGTTCGCG
This sequence comes from Actinomadura atramentaria DSM 43919, assembly GCF_000381885.1. Lineage (GTDB taxonomy): Bacteria > Actinomycetota > Actinomycetes > Streptosporangiales > Streptosporangiaceae > Spirillospora > Spirillospora atramentaria. Next base: position 116,847 of record NZ_KB907212.1, read on the forward strand.
GCCGCGTCCAGGACGCCCGACGCGACGGCGAGCGCGATCAGCGGGCGGCCCCGCACCGCCGGGCCGGGCAGGGCGCCGTGCCGCCGGACCAGGTACGCGGCGGCGAGGACGGCGACGGCCAGGTTCGCCGTCCGGGACGCGGCGATCGGCCACAGCCCGCCGTGCCCGCCCGCCTCCTTCAGCAGGATGAAGAAGACCCCGAAGCAGACGCCCGCCAGGCCCGCCACCAGCGGCCCGCTGTCCTGCGGGCGGCGCGCCGCCGCGACCCGCGCGCCGTCGTCCTTCTCCATGCTGACCAGCCCGATGGCGACCAGGCACAGCACGACGCCGACGACGACCGGCGCGTCGAGCCGTTCGCCGCGCAGCACGCCCGCCGCGACCGGCAGGACGGCGGCGGCCAGCGCCGAGACGGGCGCGACGACGCTCATCGGCCCCCGCGCCAGCGCCCGGTAGAACGCGAGCATCCCCGCGCCGCCCGCGACGCCCGCGCCGAAGCCCCACGCGAGGCCGTCCGCGCTCGGCGCGCCGCCGAACGCCGCGCCGGCGACGATGAGCGCGAGCCCGGCGGGCAGGCCGAGCAGCAGCGCGCGGACGGCCGTCGCGCGGCGCGACACCGTCCCGCCGAGGAAGTCCGAGACCCCGTAGACGACCGCCGACGTCAGCGCGAGCAGCATCACCACGCGGAATCACCCTCGTCGGGCGTGACGAGCCGGCTCTCGATCCGCGCGTCCGGGCTGATCTCGCGGAGCCGCGCGGTGAGGACGTCGCCCGCCTCGGCGAGGCGCTCGCGCGAGTAGGGCGCGAGGGTCTCCAGCAGGAACAGGGCGTCCGTCGTGTCCTCGGTGATGCGGGTCCGGACGCACTGCCGCCAGTTCCAGCGGCGGCAGGTGACGCCCTCGTCGTCGCGCCACACGACCTCGCCGGGCGCGGGGTGCTCGACGGCGGGCTCCCCGGCCGCGACGGTGTCGAACGTCTCCTCGCCGGTCGCGCGGACGAGCCGCGCCGGGCCCCGGTAGGCGGCCAGGTCCTCGCCGCCGACCGGCAGCGCGTACTCGACGCTGACCGCGTTGTAGGCGTCCACGACCCGGTTGACCTCGGGGAGCGCGTCGAGGCGGCGCAGCAGCGCGTCCATCGAGGGCCGCGTCCGCTGGGGCTTCGCGCCGAACGCCCGGTACGCGTCGCGCCAGGCGTCCAGGTGCGGGTCGCCGGGGGAAGCCTTGGCCGCGGCGGCGGCGAGCCGGGAGCGGGATTCGTCGTCGCTGGGGCCGCCGGTGAGGCCGGTGGCGGCGACGGCGAGGACGGCGAAGTCGGGACGCAGCGCGCCGACCTCGGCGCTGACGGCGATGCGGTCGAGCATGGCGAATCCCCCGGTCATTTGAGTGCAATGCCGATGTCACTATAACGACCGGCGGTCGGTACGCTGAGCCGGATGAGCGACCACGACGCGGTCGGCGAGGCCGTCGCACGCACCGTCCGGTCCCTGCGCGCGCTGCACGGGTGGAGCCTGGACGACCTCGCGGGCCGCTCGGGCGTCAGCAAGGGCGTCCTCGTCGGGCTCGAACAGGGGCGCGGCAACCCCAACCTCACGACGCTGATCCGGATCTCCGAGGCGCTGGGGGTTCCGCTGACCCGGCTCGTCCAGGTCGAGGAGGACCCGCCCGTCCGCGTGTTCCCGCCGCACCGGCACGCCGTCCTGTGGCGCGGAGCGGACGGCGGCACCGGCACGCTGCTCGCGGGCAGCGACCCGCGACCCGCGCTGGAACTGTGGCGGTGGCGTCTGCGGCCCGGCGAGAACCGCGAGAGCGAAGCGCACGCGCCCGGCACCAAAGAGGCCCTGTACGTGCTGGAGGGCGAGCTGACGCTGGCCGTGGACGGCCGGTCCGACCGGATCGCGGCGGGCGGCGCGGCCGTGTTCGCGGGCGACCGCCCGCACGGCTACGCCAACGACGCCGCCAACGACTCGAGCGGCGACGTCGTGTTCGTCCTCGCGGTGCTCGACCCCTGATCAGGACGCCAGGCGGATCGGCATCACCAGGTAGCGGAAGCCGGTGTCGGCGTCCTCGTCGGGCTCGGCGTCGCCCTCCGGGTCGGGGATGCCGGTGAGCAGCGCGGCCTTCGTCGGCGTCGTGCATTCCAGGCGCGCGTAGCGGCCGGGGACGCCCGCGAGGCCGTCCAGCAGGTACTGCGGGCTGAACGCGATGTCGATGTCGTCGCCGTCCAGGCGCGCGTCGATGGTCTCGTTGGCGCGCGCCGCGTCGCCGGCCGCCGCGCGGACCCGCACCCGCCCGTCGGTGAACGCCAGCCGGACGGGCGTCCCCCGGTCCGCGACGAGCGCGACGCGCTTGATCGCCTCGGTGAACGGCCCGGTCTCGACGCGGGCGATGGACGACCACGTGCCGGTCAGCCGCGAGCGGTAGTCGATGAACTGGTCGTCCAGCAGCCGAGTCGTCATGCTGCGGTCGCCCCCGGAGACGCCGATCAGCGTCGCGCCCTGCCCCGCCAGCCCGATCTCCACCTCCGCGCCCGGCCGGATCGCCTTCGCCGTGTCCGCGAGGGTGCGCGCCGGGACGACGACGCCCGCCGAGAACCCCGGCTCGACCGGCTTCCACTCGACCTCGCGGGCCGCGATGCGGTACCGGTCGGTGCAGGCCATTCGCAGCACCGGCCCGTCGAAGTCGAGCCGGACGCCGGTCAGCATCGGCAGCGTGTCGTCGCGCCCCGCCGCCGGGGCGACCTGCGCGACGGCGGCGGCGAACGCGTCGGCGGAGATCGTCCCCGCGGCGGCGGGCGGCTCCGGCAGCGCCGGGTAGTCCTCGACGGGCATGAGCTGGATGCCGAACTCGGCGCTGCCGCAGCGGACGACGATCTCCGACCCCGCCTCGGCGATCTCCACGGGCCGCGCCGGAAGGCTCCGGACGATCTCCGTCAGCAGCCGCCCCGGCACCAGCGCCCGGCCCGGCCGCGCGACGTCCGCGTCCACGACCGCGCGCGCCGAGACCTCGTGGTCGAACCCGGCGAGCACCACGCGCCCGTCGGCGTCCGCCTCGATCAGCAGCCCGGCGAGCACCGGCAGCGCCGGGCGCGACGGCACCGTCCGCACCGCCCACGCGACGCCCTCGGCGAGGGCCTGCCGGTCCACCCGGAACTCCACCATCGACTGCCTCCTCGCTCGTCAGCGCTCCGCACGTTACGCGCCGCCACCGACAGAACCGGTCAGAAGAGGGCGGCCCCGCGCTCGAAGTCGAGCAGCGCGCGCTTGCGCTCCAGCCCGCCGCCGTAGCCGGTGAGGCCGCCGGACGCGCCGATCACCCGGTGGCACGGGACGATGATCCCGACCGGGTTGCGGCCGTTGGCCAGGCCGACCGCGCGGGCCGCGCCGGGGCTGCCGATCTTGTCCGCGAGCTGGCCGTAGCTCCACGTCTGCCCGTACGGGATCGTGAGCAGCCCGGCCCAGACGCGCCGCTGGAAGTCCGTCCCGCGCAGGGCGAGCGGGACGTCGAACTCGGTGCGGTCGCCCGCGAAGTACTCGTCGAGCTGGGCGCGGACCGCCTCGAACGGGCCGTCGTCGTCGCGGACGCCGAAGGTCGCGTTCTCCGGGCGGTGGCGCTGCGCGTCCATGTAGAGGCCGCGCAGCCCGTCGTCGTCGGCCACGAGCGTGAGCGGCCCGACCGGGCTGTCCACGACGGTGTGGACGGTTGTCATGCGACATCCTTTCCTGGGAGGTGGTTGATGGCATGGTCCCCCGCCGCCCACAGGTACTGGACGGCGTAGGCCCGCCACGGCCGCCAGGCCGCCGCGCGCCGGGTCAGCGCGCCGGGCGTCGCCGGCAGCCCGAGTCCGCGGGCCGCCAGGCGGACGCCGAGGTCGCCGGGCAGGAACGCGTCCGGGTCGCCGAGCGCGCGCATCGCGACGGTCTCGACCGTCCACGGCCCGATGCCGGGGAGCCGCGCGAGGTCCGCGCGGGCCTTCTCCCAGTCGCTGCCGACGCCGAGGTCGAGGCCGGGCAGCGCCGCGACGAGGCCGGTCAGGGCCGTGCGGCGGGCGTTCGGGACGGCGAGCGCGGCGGGGTCGAGGCCCGCCAGCGCCTCGGGGGTGGGGAACAGGTGGGTGAGGCCGCCCGCCGGGTCCGCGACGGGCTCGCCGTGCGCGGCGACGAGCCGGGCGGCGAGCGTCCGCGCGGCGGCCGTCGACACCTGCTGGCCGAGGACGGCGCGGACGGCGAACTCCGGCCCGTCCACGGTGCGCGGCACGCGGCGGCCGGGGGCCTTGTCGACGAGCGGCGCGAGGTCGGGGTCGGCGCGCAGCAGCTCGTCCACGGCGACCGGGTCGGCGTCGAGGTCGAGCAGGCGGCGGCAGCGGGCGATGGCGACGCCGAGGTCGCGGTGGTCGGTGAGGGTCAGCGTCAGCGCGACGTGCTCGGGCGTCGGGCGGAGCGCGGCGACGCCGGGGCCGTGCGGGAGCCGCAGCGTCCGCCGGTACGCGCCGTCGCGCCACTCCTCGACGCCCGGCACGGCCGTCGCGACGAGGTGCCCGAACAGGTTGTCGGGGTTGAGCGGCCGCCGGAACGGGAGCCGGAGCGCGATCGTCCCGGACGCGGCGGCGGGATGGCCGCGCGCGACGCGCTGCCGCAGCTCGGTCGGGGTCAGCGCGAACACGGTCCGGATCGTCTCGTTGAACGCGCGGATGCTGGCGAACCCGGCGGCGAACGCGATGTCGGACATCGGCAGCGCGGTCGTCTCGATCAGGACCCGCGCGGTCTGCGACCGCTGGGCGCGGGCGAGGGCGCGCGGGCCCGCGCCGAGTTCGGCGGTGAGCTGCCGTTCGATCTGGCGGGTGCTGTAGCCGAGCCGCGCCGCGAGGCCGGGCAGGCCCTCGCGGTCCATGACGCCGTCGGCGATGAGCCGCATCGCGCGGGCGACGGCGTCGGCGCGGTGGTTCCACTCGGGGGAGCCGGGGCTGGTGTCGGGGCGGCAGCGCTTGCAGGCGCGGAATCCGGCCTCCTCGGCGGCGGCCGCGCTCGGGTAGAAGCGCATGTTCCGTGGTTTGGGCGGGACGGCGGGGCAGCTCGGCCGGCAGTAGATCCCGGTGGTGACGACGCCGGTGAAGAACCAGCCGTCGAACCGGGCGTCCCTGGCCTGGACCGCCCGCACGCATCGTTCCGCGTCCTCGTGCATGTCCTCCAGCATCACCGATGGTCAGCGGTGCCCACTAGCCGGAAACCGACATGGACGTTCGCTCATGACCTCCCAGGTCATCGCCTTGCCGCCGGGCGGCCCGCCAAGCTGGGGCCAGTCGAGAGGAGAACGGACATGAGCGACATCCGTGAGCTGGTGGAACGTTACCTGGCGGTCTGGAACGAGACGGACGCGGCGGCGCGCCGGGCGGCGGTCGACGCGGTGTGGGCCGCCGACGCCCGGTACGTCGACCCGCTGGGCGAGGCCGCGGGCCGGGACGCGTTCGACGCGATGATCGGCGCGGTGCAGAGCCAGTTCCCCGGCCTGGTCTTCCGCCTTCTGGGCGACGTGGACGCCCACCACGACGTGGCCCGGTTCCGCTGGGGCCTCGGCCCGGCGGGCGGTGACCCGGTCGTGGAGGGCTTCGACGTGGTCGAGGTCGCGGACGGGACTCTCACCCGCGTGACGGGCTTCCTGGACAAGGTCCCGGCCTGACCGCGTCCCCGCCTGACCGCGCCGCCCGGCGCGGTCAGGCGCGGTCCGCTCTGAAGTGCGCGGCGCGGTCGGCGGTCGCCAGGGCGGTGTTGACGAGCGCCACGGCCGCGAACGCGACGGCCCAGGCCGTGTGGTCCACGCCCCGCAACGCCAGGGCGGCCGCGCCGAACACGATCGCCTTCACCAGCAGCACGCCGGGCAGCGGCGCCTTGACGCGGGCCTTCGGCGCGGCGAGCGTCCCCCACAGCACGGCGGCGGCGAGCGGCGTCCCGAGGCCGAGCAGGATGTGGACGACGACGTTCCCGCCCGTCGTGAAGCCCCACCAGCAGAGCGCGGCGAGGGCGGCCAGCTCCAAGACGAACGCCAGCCCCTCGTTGACGACGTGCAACGGACCAGGCAGACGCATCGGAACCCCATTTCGGAACGCCCGATTCTGCCATCCGGCACCGCCGACTGGAAAGATCGGCGTGTGGACGACGTCATCACCTGGAACGAGGACGGGGCCGAGCGCTCCGCGCGCTGGCGGTCGGCGGGCGGCGCGCCCGCGCCCCGCCGGGTCGTCCCCGCCGACGACACCATGCGAGCCGACGACGCGTACCGGCTGGTGTCCCAGGGCACCGCGCTGCTGTGGCGCGGCGACTACCGGAACGCGCGGACGCTGCTCCAGGCCCTCGCGCGCCGCGTGGACCGGCCGAGGCGGCGGCCCAGGGCGGTGCCGGAGGGCGTGCAGGCGTTCCACCTCTTCCGCCAGGCGCGGGCGCAGCGGGCGCGGACGCTGGGGCTGCTGCTCGTCCCGTTCGCGCCGGGGCACGTGCTGGATCTGCGGCACGCGCCGGACGTCCGGGACGCTTCCACCGAGGTCCACGGGCCCGCCGACGAGCCGTACGCCGCCTCGCTGCGGGACGTCCTCGGGCTCGTCGGCGCGCACGAGTGGCGGGTGAAGGGCGTGCCGGTCCCGGCGCTCGGCGGCGACCGCGTCCACCCGCACCACGGCGTGTTCTCGCCGGTGCGGGGCGAGTACGTCGATCTCGTCGCCCGCGCGCCGCTGCCCTCGACGGCGCGCGCGTTCGACGTCGGGACGGGCACGGGCGTGCTGGCGGCCGTCCTCGCCCGGCGCGGCGTCGCCGACATCGTCGCGACCGACGCCGAACCGCGCGCCCTCGCGTGCGCCCGCGAGAACCTGGACCGGCTCGGCTACGCGCGGACCGTGCGGGTCGTGCGCGCGGACCTCTTTCCCGCGGGCCGCGCGCCGCTGATCGTCTGCAATCCGCCGTGGCTTCCGGGCAAACCCGCGTCCCCGCTGGAACACGCCGTCTACGATCCCGACAGCCGAATGCTCCGCGGATTCCTCGCGGGCCTCCCCGACCATCTCGAACCGGGCGGCGAAGGCTGGCTGATCCTGTCCGACCTGGCCGAGCACCTGGGCCTGCGCACCCGCGAAGAACTGCTGGCACTGTTCCGCGAATCGGGCCTGAAAGTCGTGGACCGCGACGACGTCCGCCCCCGCCACCCGAAGGCGCTGGACCCCGCCGATCCCCTGCACGCGGCACGCGCGGCGGAGGTCACCTCACTCTGGCGACTGACTGTTTGAGCGACCGCTCAACGGCCGTTGCTGGAGAAGTGCTGGTAGTCCTTGGCGCCCGTCCAGACGCCGCCCCAACCCCACCCGATCGACCGGAACGCCTTCACTGTCCTGTCGTTGTCGTGGATGACGCCCGGCTCGTCGAGTTCGCGGTTCTTGAAGCGCGCGCAGTTCTTGTGCGCGACCTCTCCGCCCGCCGTCACATAAGGGTTCTCGCACGTGTTGAGATCGACGGCGAGGCCGTACGCGTGCTGCGACCAGGAACCCGACCCGGTGGCATTGCGGCAGTTGAACGCCGACGTGTTGCCCGCCTCGATCGAGTCGAAGTCGCTGCCCTTGTAGACGTCCACCGGTTCCATCCGGCGGATCGGATAGCGGTCGTCGTACAGCTTGCGGAAGACCTTCACCAGGTCGTCGGCCGCGCGGGCGTTCACGACGAGCTGCCCGCCGGTGTGCGTCCGGTGGTCCATGCCCCAGAACGTCATCTCGATCATGCGCAGCCCGGACGGCGCGACCGGGCAGCCCTTGTGCCACGAGTGCGGCAGGTCGGCGGCGGTGACGCGTTTGATCGACGCGCGGAATCCCTCCGGCGCGGTGCTCTGCGTCGTCGGCGAAGGCGCGCCGGACGCGGTCGGCGGCGTCGCCGTGGCGCTCTCCCCGGACCCGCCCGACCCCTGTCCGCATCCGGCCGCCGCGATGAGCGCGACCCCGGCCGCCGCAACGCGCAGCAGCGTTCTCGTCCCTGGCATTTCAGCAGGATGACACGGCGAAGCGCCTAGGTGTCGGACCTCCGGTTCGCAACCGAGTCGTCGGCCAATGTTCCGGTCTGTCGGCGAGGAGCGGCAACGCGCATGCGTGTTCTCGCGTGAGCGTCGGAATGTCGTCAGGCCTCGCCGATAGCGTGAGGGCGTGCAGCTCCGGTACAACTTTCGCGTCTACCCGACGCCCGGCCAGCGGCAAGCGCTGGCCAAGGCGTTCGGGTGCGCGCGGACGGTGTTCAATGACGCGCTGCGGGCTCGGGAGGCCGCTCGCGCTGCCGGGCTGCCGTACCTTTCGGACGCCGAGCTGTCCAAGCTGGTGATCACGCAGGCGAAGCGGACTCCGGACCGGGCCTGGCTCGCCGAAGTCTCCGCGGTGGTCCTGCAGCAGGCATTGGCTGACCTGAACACCGCATATCGAAACTTCTTCGCCTCCGCTATGGGCAGGCGCAAGGGCCGGAAGGTCGCCGCGCCGAAGTTCCGGTCGCGTAAGGATTCCCGGCAGGCGGTCCGGTTCACCCGGAACGCGCGCTTCCAGGTCACGGCGGGCCGCAGACTTCGGCTCCCGAAGGTCGGCGACCTCCGAGTGCGATGGTCGCGGGCCCTGCCGTCCGAACCGTCATCGGTCACGGTGATCCGAGACGCGGCGGGCCGCTATTTCGCCTCGTTCGTGGTCGAAGCCACCGACACCCCGCTGCCGGAGACGACCGGCGAGGTCGGGATCGACCTGGGGCTGACGCACTTCGCGGTCCTGTCCGACGGCCGAAAGATCGCCGATCCCCGCATCCTGCGCCGCGCCGAACGACGCCTCCGCAAGGCCCAGCGGGTCCTGTCCCGCAAGCAGCGGGGCAGCGCCAACCGCGCGAAGGCCAGGGCCCGCGTCGCGAAACTCCACGCCCGTGTCGCCGACACCCGGCGGGATCACGCGCACAAGCTCTCCACCATGTTGATCCGCGACAACCAAGCGGTCTACGTGGAGGACCTGAACGTGGCCGGTCTCGGCGGGACCCGGCTGGCCAAGAGCGTCCATGACGCGGCGTGGGCTCAGTTCACGGCGATGCTGGAGTACAAGGCCGCCCGGTACGGACGCACCTTCGCGAAGATCGGCCGGTTCGAGCCGACCTCGCAGATCTGCTCGGTCTGCGGAGTGAAGGACGGGCCCAAACCGCTGAACGTCCGCATCTGGACCTGCGGAGCGTGCGGGACCATCCACGACCGCGACGTGAACGCGGCGAAGAACGTGCTGGCCGCCGGACGGGCGGACAGCTTGAACGCCTGTGGAGCGCAGGTAAGACCGGGGTCCGTCCCGGCACCGCGCGGCGAAGCAGGAACCCGCTCCAAACCCGCGCCGACCGGTGTGCGGTAGGGGAGATTTCCCGCCGTCCACGGCGGGAAGGACGTCAAGGTGCGTCTTAGGAAGTGATTTTCGCGGTGGATGTGGGATGAACGGCGAATCGGTGATCTTGAGGAGCCGGAATGGTGAATCCCGAGGGCGTGGAGCCGCCCAGCCTGGAGGACGAGATCTTCGCCGTGGCGGGCGAGGTCGAGACCGTGGACCGGCCGCCGCGGCTGCCGCTGCGCGTCGATCCGCCGAAACTCCCGCCCGGCCGTGACCTGTGGCCCGCCGTCGCCGGGGCGGGGACGTTCCTGTTCGTGGACCTCGTCGTCATGTGGGCGCCGCTGATGAACTCGGTGCGCGCGACGATGGTGCCGCAGATGGTGGTGCTGCTGCTGGTCGCGTTCGGCGTCGGCGGCCTGCTGCGGTGGCGGGTCGGCGGGGCGTGGCGGCCGTTCGGCCTCGGGATGATGGCCGCCTGGGTGTTCCTGACGCTGGTGTCGGTGGGGTTCCTGACGGGCCTCGGCCCGCTGATCCCCTAGCCGCTCAGCCCCGGTCGAGGCGGGCGCGGACGGCGTCGAACGCGCGCCCGATCGCGGCCAGGTCGTCGGGCGAGACGACGTCCACGAGGTAGGTCCGCACGACCTCGACGTGGTCGCGCGCGGCCCGGTCGAGCTTGGCGAACCCCTCGTCGGTCAGGTTGCAGAACACGCCGCGCTTGTCGCTGGGGCAGTGGTCGCGCTGCACGAAGCCCTTGGACTCCAGCCGCGCGCACGTGTGGGACAGGCGGCTGCGGGACTGGCTGGCGTGCTCGGCGAGTTCGGCCATGCGCAGGCGGCGGCCGGGGGCTTCCGACAGGCGGACGAGGATCTCGTACTCCGAGACGGACAGGCCGTGCCTGGTCTTCAGGTCGCGGTCCATCAGCTCGGTGAGCTTGGCGCTGCCGTCCACGTAGGCGCGCCAGGCGCGTTGCTGGGTGGCGTCCAGCCAGCGTGGTTCGGTCATGGTCCCGAGTATAGGCGACGATTGAAGATTCAATCACTGGTCGGATACGGTCGGACGACCACCGTACGCGATCTTCCGCGTCCGGGAATAGTTTAGATTTCAACCACGTTGCGGCGGGCACGAGCCCCGGTCCGCGGGGCCGCACCCCGACCGCGAGGAGTCCCGATGCCCGCCGTCACCGCCGACCCGCTGACCCTGCCCCGCCTGCCCGAGCCGGCCGCGGCCGCCACCGACTGGCGCCGCGTCGCCAAGGTCGTCACCGCGAGCAAGCACCTGGAGGGCGAGGGCTTCCAGGTCCGCCGCCTGTTCCCCGGCACGTCCCTGGCGATGGCCGACCCGTTCCTGCTCCTGGACCACATGGGCGCCGTCGAGTACGCGCCGGGCGAGGCGAAGGGTACGCCGTGGCATCCGCACCGGGGGTTCGAGACCGTCACCTACATCGTCGACGGAGCCTTCCAGCACCGCGACACCACCGGCGGCGGCGGGCTCATCGCCGACGGCGCGACGCAGTGGATGACGGCCGCCGCCGGTATCCAGCACATCGAGCAGCCCCCGCCTGAGCTCGTCGCCAAGGGCGGGCTGTTCCACGGCGTCCAGCTCTGGGTCAACCTGCCGCGCGCCCAGAAGTGGGTGAACCCCCGCTACCAGGACATCCGGGCGCGGGACGTGACGCTGCTGTCGTCCGCCGACGGGTCCTCGCTCGTCCGCGTCATCGCGGGCTCGGTCGGCGGCCACGACGGCCCCGGCGCGACGTACACGCCGATCAACTACCTGCACGCGACCGTCGCGCCCGGCGCGCGGCTGGCGCTGCCGTGGCCGCGCGACTTCAACGCGCTCGTGTACGTCCTGTCCGGGCGCGGCACGGCGGGCGTCGAGGAGGTCGCGCTGGAGGAGGGGCGGCTCGCGGCGTTCGCGGGCTCGCACCACCACGGGGAGCAGGACGGCCTGGTCGTCCGCGCCGCCGACGCGCAGCCGCTGAGCAGCAAGGACGGCTGGGAGATCCTGGTCCTCGGCGGGCTGCCGATCCGCGAGCCCGTCGCCCGGTACGGCCCGTTCGTCATGAACACCCGCGACGAGATCGTCCAGGCGTTCGAGGACTTCCAGGCCGGGAAGATGGGAACGATCCCGGCAGAACAGGTCCCGCACCTGTCCGCCGCGGACGAGCCGCTGTCCTGACGGGGTGACGGGGCCTCCATCGTTCCTTTCGGGGGGAAGGACCACATGGACTTCGAGACCCAGGTGAAGGTCGCCGTCATCTACTACTCCGCGACCGGCTCGGTCTTCAAGCTCGCCAAGGCCGCCGCGACCGCCGCCGAGAAGTGCGGCGCGGAGGTGCGGCTGCGGAAGGTGCGCGAGCTGGCCCCGGACGAGGCCGTCGCCTCGAACCAGGGCTGGGCCGCGCACGCCGAGCAGACGCAGCACGTCGTGGAGGCCGCGCCGGACGACCTGGAGTGGGCCGACGTCGTGCTGTTCGGGACGCCCACCCGGTTCGGACTGCCCGCCGCGCAGCTCAAGCAGTTCATCGACACCAACGGGCCGCTGTGGGCGCAGGGCCTGCTGGCCGACAAGGTGGCGAGCGCGTTCACGTCGGCGTCCACGTCGCACGGCGGGCACGAGTCGACGCTGCTGGCGCTGGCGAACACCTTCTACCACTGGGGGATGGTGATCGTCCCGCCCGGCTACACCGACGAGATCCAGTTCCAGTCCGGGAACCCGTACGGGACGAGCCACACGTCCAACAACGGCGAGGACCCGCCCGGCGACGTCGAGGTGGACGCGGTCGCGTACCAGGCGCGGCGCGCGGTGTCGGTCGCGCAGGCGCTCGCCCGCGGCCGGGCGGCGCCCGGGATGTGATCCGGGGCACAGTCCGTCACAGCGCGCGGGGCCGCCGTGTCTTGAGGTCGAATCCCGGAGAGCGGAGGAGATCTCATGAACGAGAACGTGGTCGTGGTCGGCGGCGGGTACGCGGGCGTCATGGCGGCGAACCGCCTGACGCGGCGCGCGGACGTGACCGTGACGCTCGTCAACCCGCGCCCGTCCTTCGTCGCGCGGCCCCGCCTGCACCAGGTCGCCGCCGGAACCCGTGACGCGGTCGTGGAGTACCGCGAGGTCCTGGCCGGCCGGGTCCGGCCGCTGGTGGGCGAGGTCGCGCGGATCGACGCGGCGGGCCGCGCGGTCGAGCTGGCGGACGGCGGTGCGCTGCGCTACGACCGGCTCGTCTACGCGGTCGGCAGCGGCGCGGCCGAGCCGCGCGTCCCGGGCGCGGCCCGGTTCGCGCATCCGCTCGCGACGCTGGAGGACGCGCGCCGGCTGCGGTCGGTGCTCGACGCCGCGCCCGCCGCGCCGGTGACGGTCGTCGGCGGCGGGCCGACCGGTGTCGAGGCCGCTACCGAACTGGCCGGGCGGGGCCGCCGGGTGACGCTCGTCCTCGGCGGGGAGCTGGTCCCGTTCCTGCACCCGAGCGCGCGGCGTTCGGTGCTGCGGCGGTTCGCCGCGCTCGGGATCACCGTGCTGGACGGCCGTGTCGCGGAGGTGGCCGCCGGCGCCGTGCGCCTCGCGGACGGCCGCGAGCTGCCGGGCGGCGTCACCGTCTGGACGGCCGGGTTCGGCGTCCCCGACCTGGCCGCGCGGAGCGGGCTCAGCACCGACGCGGCGGGCCGCCTGCTCACCGACGAGACCCTGACCAGCGTCGACGACGACCGCATCGTCGCGGCGGGCGACGCGGCCGCGCCCTCGGGCGTCCCGTTCCGGATGAGCGCGTACGCCGCCGGGTGCCTGGGCGCGCACGCCGCCGACACCGTCCTCGCGCGGCTCGCCGGCGAGCGGCCCGCGCCCGTCGACCTGTCGCTGGCCGCGATGTGCCTCAGCCTGGGGCCGGGCGCGGGCGTGTTCCAGCTCGCGCGCAAGGATGAGGTCGCCCTGCGCGTCCACATCGGCGGGCGCGCGGGCGCGAAGGTCAAGGAGATGACCCACCGTGCGGGACTCGGGCACCTCGTGAAGGAGGCCGCCGCGCCGGGCTCGCACCGCTGGATCGGCGGCGACCGGGCGCGGAGGCCGCTCCTGGCCGAGCAGGTCACGGCCTAGACGCTGAGAAGGGAGCCCCGTGAGCGCCGACGCGGCGACCGAGACGTTCGTCGCCCACCGCAACCTGCTGTTCACCGTCGCCTACGAGATGCTGGGCTCGGCCGCCGACGCCGAGGACGTGCTGCAGGAGACGTGGCTGCGCTGGGTGCGGGTCGAGCTGGAGCACGTGCGCGACCCGCGCGCCTACCTCGTGCGGATCACCACGCGCCAGTCGCTGAACCGGTTGCGCACGCTGAAACAGCGCCGGGAGGCGTACGTCGGGCCGTGGCTGCCCGAGCCGCTGATCACCGCGCCGGACGTGGCGGAGGACGTCGAACTCGCCGAAAGCGTCTCGATGGCGATGATGCTCGTCCTGGAACGCCTCGCGCCGACCGAGCGGGCGGTGTTCGTGCTGCGCGAGGTGTTCGGCGTGGAGTACGACGAGATCGCGGAGGCCGTCGGCCGGACGCCCGCCGCCGTCCGGCAGATCCTCCACCGCGCGCGGCGGCACGTGGAGGCGCACCGGCCGCGCCGGGCGGTGTCGGCGCGGGAGACGCGCGCGGCGGTGGAGGCGTTCCGCCGCGCGCTGGAGACCCGCGACCCGCAGGGGCTCCTGGACGTGCTCGCGCCGGACGTCGTCCTGGTGAACGACGGCGGCGGCGTGAAGCGCGCCGGGTTGTACCCGGTCGTCGGCGCGGACCGGCTGGTCCGCTACTACCTGGGCGGCACCGCGCGGCACGGCGCGGCGATCACCTTCGAGATGACGACGGCGAACGGGTTCCCGGCGCTGGAGCTGCGGCTGGACGGCGAGCTGGACGGGGTCATCGCGCTGCGCGTCGAGGACGGCCGGATCGCGGGCGTCTACCACGTCCGCAACCCCGCGAAGCTGACGCGCGCCGGGACCGAGACGCCGCTGACGCTCCGCTAGCCGAGGGCGCGGAATGCGGGACACCGGACAGTCCATGCGCTACTGTCTCGAACAACTGTTCGACCTATCGGCGCGGGAGGTGCGCGATGGCGACCGTCCGCAGCCGCACGCGCGGCCAGCATGGCGGGTGCGCGGCCCCGCGCGCGACACGCCGCACGGGTTTCTACGCAAATCTACGGCCTCAGCTATACCGGCTCATAGAGTCCGAGACCGTGGACCCCGTGCGCAATCCCTACGCCCCGGGCGCCGGGCAGCGCCCCCCGGAGCTGGCCGGCCGCGACCGCGAGCTGAAGCAGTTCGAGGTCGTCCTCGAACGCGTGGCGCGCGGCCGCCCCGAACGCAGCATGATCATCACCGGGCTGCGCGGCGTCGGCAAGACCGTCCTGCTCAACACGTTCCGCTCGATGGCGATCCAGCGGCTCTGGGGGACGGGCAAGATCGAGGCGCGGCCGGACCAGTCGATCCGGCGGCCCGTCGCGTCCGCGCTGCACGTCGCCGTCCGCGAGCTGGCGCCCCGGCACCGCGCGCCGGACCGGATCGAGGAGTTCCTCGGCGTCCTCAAGGCGTTCGCGCAGGCGGGCGAGGACGACGGCAAGGGCGGCCGCACCGCGACGGCCCGCGCCCACCGCTGGCAGCCCGGCATCGACGTGCCCGCCACGCGCGGCCGCGCCGACTCCGGCGACCTGGAGATCGACCTCACCGAGCTGTTCGTGGACGCCGCGTCCGTCGCGACCGACGTCGGCGCGGGCATCGCGCTGTTCGTGGACGAGATGCAGGACGTCCCCGCCGACGACGTGTCCGCGCTGTGCGCCGCGTGCCACGAGCTGTCGCAGAGCGGCGGCCCGCTGATCGTCGTCGGCGCGGGCCTGCCGCACCTGCCCGCCGTCCTGTCGGCCAGCAAGTCCTACTCCGAGCGGCTGTTCCGGTACGCGCGCATCGACCGGCTCGACCGCGAGTCCGCCGACCTCGCGCTGCTGCTGCCCGCCGAGCGCGAGGAGGTGACGTTCACGCCCGAGGCGCTGGACGCCCTGTACGGCGCGGCGGACGGCTACCCGTACTTCGTGCAGGCGTACGCGAAGGTCGTGTGGGACGTCGCGCCGGACACGCCGATCACCGCCGAGGACATCCGCGTCGCCGCGCCGGAGGCCGAGAGCGAGCTGGCGGTCGGGTTCTTCGGCAGCCGGTACGAGCGCGCGACGCCCGCCGAGCGCGACTACATGCGCGCGATGGCGGCGCTCGGCGACGAGCCGGTGTCGACGGCGGCCGTCGCGGGCGAGCTGGAGCGCAAGCCGTCGAGCCTGTCCCCGGCGCGGGACGGCCTGATCAAGAAGGGCCTGATCTACAGCGCGGAGCGCGGGCTCGTCGCCTTCACCGTGCCCCACTTCGGGAAGTTCCTCCGGACCCAACCCGCGTGACGTCGGCTCGTCAGGTCTTTATCGGGGACTCTTGGGTTTTCGCTAGAGGCGGCTAGAGAACGCGATGCGGCGCGCGTCATCGGCGAGTATTCGATGATCTACGCTCCCGGCTAGACGGTCGTAGATTTCCCGATGGCCGGGCTCGGCTCGTCCTCCGCCGGGACCATCGCGACCCGCACCCGGCGCGACTTCGCCGCCGTCGAGACCGCGAAGACCAGCTCCACCGGGCGGCCGTCCGACACCGCGCGGTACGCCAGCAGCCGCCAGCAGCCCTCCCGCCACACGTCCAGCGGGACGGCGCTGACCAGGCTCTCCTCGTGGCCCGTCCACGCCGCGCTCGCGCGCAGCGTCCGCATCGTCTCCTCCAGCGGGCTGTGCCGCCGCTCGCACGGCTCGCCCGCCCGCCGCAGCCCGCCGCGCTCCAGCAGCGCCGGGATCTCCGGCGACAGCAGGCAGAACAGCGCCAGCTCGACCACCAGCAGCCCCAGCCACGCCGTCGCGTGCCCGTCGCGGAGCACCGCGAACCCGGCGCGCGGCGCGCCGAGCGCCGCCAGCGCCGCCGCCGTGAACAGCAGCGCCCGCGCGACGCTGCGCCGGTCCACGTGCTGGACGCTGAGGCCGCCGAAGCAGCCGCAGCCCGCGTCCGGGCGGCGCACGCGCAGCTCGCTCACCACCCACGTCGCGCCCGCGAACGCCAGCGCCGTCGCCAGCCGCACCGAGAACTGCGACGTCACCAGCAGCGCGACGCCCAGGCCGCCCTCGACCAGCGCGACCGTCACCGACATCGTCCGGCTGTGCCGCAGCGCCGTCGCCTGCCGCAGCCGCCCCGGCAGCGGCACGCCGTGGACGTGGTCGGGCGCGGGCGCGGGCGCGCGGATCGCCAGCTTGGCGAGGCACGCCGCCAGCAGCACGCCGGACAGCAGCAGGACCTGGGTGTTCTGGAAGGCGGTCACCATCGTCGGGTTCCTCGGTCGTGGCGCAGGATGGCGTTGAAGCAGCCCTTGTCGAGATCGCCGCCGAGCGCGGCGAACGCGACCGGCGTCAGCTCGATCAGCCGGCCGCGCGGCGACGTCCCGCACTGGACGCAGCGGTCGCAGTAGCGGGCGGCGACGCAGCCGCACTCGGTGACGGGCACCCGGGCCGTGCGGCCCGTGCAGGAGTTGTGGACGGTGACCGCGCTGCCGATCGACAGCACCGGCAGCGGCACGCAGCCGCGCGGCGCGTCCGCGCAGCCGCCCGCGTCGCCCTCGGCGTCCACCGCCGGGTAGGCCGCGCCGGGCGCGTCGCCGCCGTCGAACCAGGTCGCGGTGCCGTGCGACTCGGTCGGGACGGCCGCGTCGGGTTCGAGGTCGGTGCGCGCGTCCGCGCGGTGGCCCGGCTGGGACGTGCCGGGCGCGACGGCGACCGGGCCGCCCGGCGACCGGACGCACACGGCGTCGAACAGGTAGCCCGGCTCCAGCCGCGGGTGCCGGACGCGGATCTGCGCGTAGACGTGCGGCGGGACCGCGACCTGCACGACGCCCCGGTGCGGGCCGAGGTCGACGTCCACGGCGGTCGGCGCGGCGGACAGGATCGTCCCCGACACCCGGACCGGGTCGATCCACACCCGGTCGGTGCCCGGCCGCCCCCGGTGCGGCCGGGCGACCGCCGTGCGCCCCGGGCGCAGCGCGGCGGAGTCCCCGTCCCCGCCGTGCCACACCGAGGTCCGGTCGCTGAGCGGCAGCCGGACCTCGCCGTCCGGGGTGGCCAGGACGAGCAGGTGCGGACTGGCGTCGAGCACGGTCCCGGCGTACGCGCCGGGCCGCACGGCGGACGGCGGGTCGGCGGCCGGGTCCGGCGCGGGGTCGGGGAGGGCGCCGAGCACCGCGTCGCGGCGGCGGCGCCGGGCGGATTCCCGGCGGTTCGGTGGCATCGGGCGGGGCTCCGGCTTCGGTGCGGGGGCGGTCCGGCGCGGGCCGCATTGCAGGGCCGCCCACCGCCGGTAGTGGTGTGAGTCAAGGTTTACGCCACGTGACCCGACTGTCGACGGATTTGTCGGCATACGTCTTGTGCGGGATAAGGATTACTCACCCCGGGGCAAGCATTCTCCACCGGTTGACCCGAATATGCCGTTTCGCTTGGACCGATATGGCGGTTCCCGTGCGACGCTCACAGAAGACCCGGCGCGTCCCCGCGCCCCGGGACGGAACCGGCCGCCGTGCGACCCGACGCGAGGTGACGTGAGCGACGACAGGGACGACGAGTTCCGCGAGTACGTCGCGGCCCGCGGCCCCGCCCTGCTGCGCGCCGCCGCCCAGCTCACCGGCGACCGCGCCGAGGCCGAGGACCTGCTGCAGGCCGCGCTGGCCAAGACGTACCTCGCCTGGGACCGCATCGCCGACCGGGCGGCGGTGGACGGCTACGTCCGCCGCGCGATGGCGAACACGCACATTTCGGCATGGCGCCGCCGCAAATTCGAGGTCTATCCCACCGACGATCTGCCGGATCGCCCGGTGGACGACACGACGGGCCGCACCGACCTCACCGACGCGCTCGGCCGCGCGCTGCGCCGCCTCCCCGAAAGGCAGCGGACCGCGCTTTTCCTCCGCTATTACGAGGATATGTCGGAAAGCGAGATCGCGGACCGCCTCGGCGTCAGCGTCGGCACGGTCAAGAGCACGGTCTCGCGCGCCGTCGCGCGGCTCCGCGACGACGCGGCCATCGCCGGCCTCTCCGCGCCGTAGCCGCCGGTGCGGAAGTGACTGCTGACATTTCCCCGCCAATTGGACAGAATCCAGGTCAGGCACCCGCCCTGAGCTGGAGGTCCACCGATGTTGAGCACCATGCAGGACGTCCCGTTGACGATCGGCTCGATCATGCGCCACGCCACGCGGATCTTCGCGGGCGCGGAGGTCGCCACCTGGACCGGCGACGGCGTCCGCCGCCGGACGTACGCGGAGGTCGGCGAGCGCGCGGCGCGGCTCGCCAACGCGCTGCGCGGGCTCGGCGTGGACGGCGACCAGCGCGTCGGCACGTTCATGTGGAACAACGCCGAGCACCTGGAGGCGTACCTGGCGGTCCCGTCGATGGGCGCGGTGCTGCACACGCTGAACCTGCGGCTGTTCCCCGAGCAGCTCGTCTACATCGCGAACCACGCCGAGGACGAGGTCGTCATCGCGGACGGGTCGCTGATCGGCGTGCTCGCGCCCGTCCTGCCGCGCCTGGAGACGGTCCGGCACGTGGTCGTCGTCGGGGAGGGCGACCGGACCCCGCTCGAAGCGGCGGGCAAGGAGCTTCACGACTACGAGGAACTTCTGGCCGCCGCGTCCCCCGACTTCGACTGGCCCGAGCTGGACGAGCGGTCCGCCGCCGCGATGTGCTACACGAGCGGCACGACCGGCAACCCCAAGGGCGTCGTGTACTCGCACCGGTCCGCGTACCTCCACGCGGTGCTCGGCTGCACCGGTAACGCGTTCGGGATGTCGGCGGCGGACCGGGTGCTGCCCGTCGTGCCGATGTTCCACGCCAACGCGTGGGGGCTGCCGTACCAGGCGGTGCTCGCGGGCGCGTCGCTCGTCATGCCGGACCGGTTCCTCCAGGCCGAGCCGCTGGTGCGGCTGATCGAGGCGGAGCGGCCGACGATCGCCGGGGCCGTCCCGACGATCTGGGCGGACGTGCTCCGGCACGTCCGCGAGCACGGCTCGGACCTGTCGTCGCTGCGGCTCGTCCCGTGCGGCGGGTCGGCGGTGCCCGAGTCGCTGATCCGGGGGTTCGACGAGATCGGCGTCCGGATCGTCCAGGCGTGGGGCATGACCGAGACGTCGCCGCTCGCGACGATCGCGCACCCGCCGCTCGGCGCGAGCTCCGACGACGCGCTGCGGCACCGCGTCTCGCAGGGGCGGATCGTCGCGGGCGTCGAGCTGCGCGTCGTCGGGGACGACGAGGCGGTGCTGCCGCACGACGGGACGTCCGTCGGCGAGATCGAGGTGCGCGGCCCGTGGATCACCGGCGCCTACCACCGCGACCCGGACCCGTCGAAGTTCCACGACGGCTGGCTGCGCACCGGCGACGTCGGCACGGTCTCGCCGGAGGGTTACCTGATCCTCACCGACCGGGCGAAGGACGTCATCAAGTCCGGCGGCGAGTGGATCTCGTCCGTCGAGCTGGAGAACCACCTGATGGGCCATCCGGACGTGCTGGAGGCGGCCGTCGTCGGCGTCCCCGACGAGCGCTGGCAGGAGCGCCCGCTCGCGTCGGTGGTGCTGCGCGAGGGCGCGACGACCGCTCCCGAGGAACTGCGCGCGTTCCTCGCGGAGCGCGTCCCCAAGTGGCAGCTCCCCGAGCGCTGGACGTTCATCGACCAGGTGCCGCGCACGAGCGTCGGCAAGTTCGACAAGAAGGTCCTGCGCCGCCGGTACGCCGACGACGAGCTGACGGTCGTCACCGTCGGCTGACGCGCTCCGGGCGGGGGCGCGTCAGGACGAGGGCGGGTTCGGCGGCAGCACGTACGAGCCTTTGCCGCGGACCGTCCGGACGCGCCCCGCCTCCGCGAGTTTGCGCACCGCCGCACGGACCGTGTTCCGCGAGACGTCGAACTCCTCGCAGAGAGCGGCCTCGGAGGGGATCGCGCGCTGTGGGACGTACACGCCCTCGTCTATACGGCGCGCGATCTCTTCGGCGATCTGCGTGTAAAGCGGGTCGGGTCCCAGCAGATCTATGCTCACTCTTTGGACCCTAGGTCTGCTCAAATGTCGCTCGACGTCCTGGCCTGGCGTGGTACAGGCTGAGACAGGTAGGTACAGACCAAGATCATAGAGCGGCTGCGGAGAAGGGGGACCGGTGGGCGATCTGGTGTTGGAGGCGGCGGCCGACAGCGGCTTCGTGGCGTTCGACGCGGCGACGGGCGCGGCGGTCATGACCGCGCTGGACGAGGGCGGCGGCTGGTGGCGGGTGCGGACGCCGTCCGGCGCGGTGCGGTCGTTCTGGCTGCCGGGCGACACCGCCGAGACGTGGTGGGCGGTCGTCGAGCGCGCGGCCCGGTGAGACCGCCGCCGGTCCGGTGTTCTGTGGTGAGAAGTCTTGTTCTCATCGGCTAACCGATGACGCACGCCATGTCAGGGCATCGTCCGAAGTGGCCGATTTCAGCGCATCATGTGGTGCGAGAGGGGTT
The DNA here is from genome assembly GCF_000381885.1 of Actinomadura atramentaria DSM 43919. Classification (GTDB taxonomy): domain Bacteria; phylum Actinomycetota; class Actinomycetes; order Streptosporangiales; family Streptosporangiaceae; genus Spirillospora; species Spirillospora atramentaria. The sequence continues at coordinate 137,752 of NZ_KB907212.1, forward strand.
CGACGGTGTATCCAGGGTGAATTCACTGTCCTGACGCGTCCCGCCAGGCCGTCCAACGCGGGGCGCGTCGCGGTGCCCAGGGGAGCGCGACATGCCGAGGTGGTCCCCCTTCGACGCGGCGGCCGACCGGCGCTTGGTCCACGGCCTGCACGAGGGTGACGAACGCGCGCTCGGCGACCTCTACGACGCCTACGCCGAGCGCGTCTACGACTACGCCCGGTCGCTCACCGGCGACGACCGCGCCGCCGCCGACGTCGTCCACGACACGTTCGTCGACGCGTGCCGCCGCGCGCCCCGGCTGCGCGGCCGCGTCGGGCTCGGCGCGTGGCTGTACGGGGCGGCGCGGCGGCGGTGCCTGCAGCGCGTCCGCGGCGGCGAGCCGACGATCGGGGAGACCGCGCTCGGCGACGCGGACGGCGCGCCGGCCGTCCTGGCGGACCTGACCCCCGCCGACCGCGAACTCGTCCTGCTCGCGGACCGGCACGGGCTCGGCCCGGCGGACGCGGCGGCGGTGACGGGGCTCGGCGTCCGGCGCGTCCGGACGCGCACGGACCGCGCCCGGCTCCGGCTGGACGCCGCCGAGGAACCGGAACCCGAGGACGCCGGGAGCACCGTCGCCGTCGCGGCCGCCCGCACCCCCGACGCGGGCCTCGCCGCCCCGCCGCCCGTGCTGCCCGCCGCGCTGCGGCACCGCGTCATGCACACCGCGACGGACCCGGAACTCGCCGGGTACCGCGCCGACATCGCCGCGCGCGGCGGCGTCCTCACGCCCGCGGGCATGCCGACGCAGCCGGACCAGACGTCGCCGTTCACCCGCCGCTGGCTGTTCGCGGGCGGCGGCATGGCCGGGGTGCTGGTCACGGCCGTCGTCGCGGTGCTGCTGATCGGCCCGGGCGGGATGGGCACGACGCTGTACTGGCCGCCGGGCCGGGACCGGCACGCCCCGCCGACGAGCGCGGGCCCGTCCGGCGGGACGAGCGGCGGCGGCCGGACCGCGCCCGCGCCGGGCCAGGGCGACCCGCGGGCGCTGCCCGGCCCGTCGTCGTCGTCGAACGTGCCCGGCCGGACGGCGCCGCCCGCGTCGCGGCCCGGCACGCGCCCGTCGTCGCCCGGCGGGTCCTCGCCGTCGCCGCGCGTCGGCACGCTGAGCGTGGAGGAGTCGACGGTCAAGCTGTACGGGACGAAGGTCGGCCGCATCACCCTGCACGCCGCGGGCGGCCCGGTGACGTGGCGCGGCGTCGCGTCGTCGGACCAGGTGACGCTGTCCCCGGCGGCGGGCACGCTCGCGCCGGGCGGCACCGGCGCGCTGACCGTCACGCTGAAGGCGGGCCTGCTGAACCTGCCGGGCCGGGCGACGGTGACGTTCGCGGACGAGAACGGCGCGCTGCACCAGGTCGCGGTGGAGTGGGGGGCGTCGCTGCTGTGAGCGCCGCGGGTCAGCGCTCCGCGGCGAGGTGGTCGCGGATCAGCTCCAGCCGGTCCCCCAGGGACGCCTCGACGCGGGCCTCCATCGCGCGCGCGATGAACGGGTCCACGACCATCCGGACGAGCGGCCGCATCCGCTGCACGACGGCGGCGATCTCGGAGACCTCGTCGCCGGACGGGTTGTCGCCCGTCGCGAACCCGGCGAAGACGTGCTCCTCGACGAGCGTCACGAACCGGCCCGCGATGACGGCGCAGTCGTCGCGGATCTGCGCGGCGATGTCGAGCACGGCGTCCACCGGGATGCCCGCCGCGACCAGTTCCTCCCCGACGTGGACGAGCCGCGGGCTGGGCACCCGGTAGTGGTCGCCCTCCGGTTCGAGGAACCCCAGCTCGCGGGCGCGCGCGAGGACGCGGGCGACGTCGCGCTCGGACAGGCCCTCGCCGAACCGCGCGAGCAGTTCGTCGAGCGTGACGGTGCCGGGCAGCTCGTCGGACCACGGATCGGTGAGGACCTTCTCCAGGCCCAGGATCTCCCCGACGTCCTTGCCGGTCTCCCACGCGCCGACCAGGTCCTTGATCACGGCGGCGGTGTAGCCGCGGCCGAGGAGCGCGCCGATGAGCCGCAGCCGCGCGAGGTGGGAGTCGTCGTAGATCCCGACGCGCCCCTCCAGCCGGGGCGGCGGGAGCAGCCCGCGGTCCTGGTAGGCGCGGATGTTGCGCACGGTGCTTCCGGCCGTGTGGGCCAGTTCGTCGATTCGATACTCGGCCATGCCCTGCCCGCCGCACTCGTGTCCTTGACCGCCTGGATCTTACTTCGGCACAATCATTACATCGAACGATGACACATTAAGGACTGTCGCATGACGGAATCCCCCGTGTCCAGGGACGGCGAGCCGGTCGGCGTCGTGGAGACGCTGCTCGGCGGTCCCCTGCGCTACACGCGCAAGGAGGTCGAAACGCTCGCCGGGGTGGACGAGGACTGGGCCCGGCGGATCTGGCAGGCCCTCGGCTTCCCCACCCCGCCCGACGAGGAGGTCGCCTTCACCGACGGCGACGTCGACGCGCTGCGCGACATCAGCCGCCTGCTGTCCAACGACCTCGTGGACGAGGACATGGTCGTCCAGCTCTCCCGCGCGGTCGGGCAGACGATGGGCCGCCTCGCGAGCTGGCTCGCCGACGTCTGGCTGCGGCGGCTCAGCGAGCGCTGGCCCGCCGACGAGCCCGTCACGCCGGAGATCGTCGGCGCGGCCCTGGCGGCGACCGAGGAGCTGCGGCCCGTCTTCGAGAAGCTGATGCTGCACGGCTGGCGGCGGCAGCTCGCCGAGGCGGGCCTGCGCACCGCCGCCGCGACCAGCGCCGCCGAGGCCGACCCGTCCGTGGGCGTCTCCCGGCTGACGGTCGGGTTCGCCGACGTCGTGTCGTTCACCCGGATGAGCCGCCGCATGGACGGCTCCGAGCTGGCCGAGTTCGTCGAGCGGTTCGAGCGCGTCGCGGCCGAGGAGGTCGCCGAGCGCGGCGGCCGCGTCATCAAGACGCTCGGCGACGAGATCCTGTACGCCGCCGCCGACCCGCGCGCCGGGGTCGAGATCGGGCTGCGGATCGCGGAGCTGTGCGACACCGACCCGTCGTTCCCGCGCGTCCGGGTCGGCATCGCGTCCGGCGAGGTCCTGCAGCGGCTCGGCGACGTGTTCGGCACGCCCGTCAACCTCGCCGCGCGGCTCACCGCCATCGCCTATCCGGGGACGGTGCTCGTCGACCCGGACCTGGCGCGGGAGCTGGACGGCGCGCCCGGCTACGACGTGTCGTCGCTGCGGGCGCGCCCGCTCCAGGGCCTCGGCAAGGTCCGGCCGCGCGTCGTGCGCCGGGCCCGCGCCTAGACGGTCAGCGGCGCTCCAGCGTCGCGACCACGACGAGCCGCCGCAGGTTCGAGCCCTTCGGCGTGCAGGTGATCAGCGTCAGGTAGGAGCCGCTGCGGCGGTCGCTTCCGAACGGCGTCGCGTTGAGGACGTCGGTGCGGTTCGGGGTGACGACGCGGCTCGTCCGGACGCGGTACCGGTAGCGCGCGCCGCCGGACCGGACGTCCACGACGTCGCCGCGCCGCAGCTTGTCGAGGTCGGCGAACGGCGCGGCGCCCATCGTGCGGTGCCCGAACAGGACGGCGTTGCCGGGGCGGCCGGGGAGCTGCGTGCCGGGGTAGTGGCCGACGGCCCGCTCCAGCACCTCGGCCGAGACGCCCTCGCGGATGGCGCTGCTCTTGCCGCCGCGCGGCAGCGACACCGTGCCGATCCGCTCGCCCGCGGTGGGGGCGGCGGGGGCGGCGGGGGCGGCGGCGGCGGGAGCGGCGGCGGGCAGCGCGAGGGTGACGGCCAGGGCGCGGGCGGCGGTGAGGGTCGCGGTGCCGGTCGCGGCGCTGGTCGCCGCGCCGGTGGTGAGCGCGCCGGCCGTCAGCGCGGCGGCGGTGAGGGTGCCCGTGGTCAGGAAGCGCGTGGTCAGGAAGCGCGCGGTGAGGAAGCGCGCGGTGAGGAAGCGCGCGGTGAGGAAGCGCGCGGTGAGGAAGCGCGCGGTGAGGAAGCGCGCGGTGAAGAAGCGTGTGGTGAGTCCGGCGCGCGGGACGCGCGAGGGGCGGACGGGGCGGGCGGATCGGCTGCGGAACATGGCGCTCCCGGCGGTGACGGCGGCCCGCCGGAACCGGGCGCGCGGTCGCGCGGTCGCCCGGTCGCGTCACGGGCCGCGGAAAAGGGACGCCTGAGCGTAACGCCCGCGCGGAATGGCGCACCGGCCGTTGCCGTAAAGCCGGAATAAAGGCTCGCCCGGATGTCGGGAACGCGAATTATCGCGGCTTTGTTCCGAGGTTTCCGGGCAGAAAAGGGCGAAGCCGCCCGGACCAGGTCCGGGCGGCTTCGCCGAGGGTGCGAGACTCAGTGGTCCCAGCCGTGCACGTCGGTGACGTGAACGTGCTTGCTGTTGCCGGCCACGCCGTTGCCGCAGTTGCCCTGCTGGTTCTTGATCGCGAGGATGTCCGAGATGATCGGAAGAACGTCGCGGCAGGTCTGCAGGTTCAGCAGCTGCTGGTTCTGGGGGTCGTCGCCGCCCACGCCCGCGAGGGCCGGCGTCGCGGCGACGCCCGAGAAACCGGCGCCGACGATGAGGCCGGTGACGATCGCACGCTTGAACATGGAGACTCCATTCGATGAAGTGTGTCCGGATTGTGTCCCCAGTGGCGGGTGTTCGCCGTCCGGGACACGTGAGAATGGCACCTCAGATGTGACCTCAGCGCAACCGAAGGAAACGTACTTTAATCAAACTTGACATTTTGGCGACGTTGCGTCGGCATCGGTATGCACGGAATGTCGCACAATGTTTGGATATGTCGTCCTGGTGGTTTGCCGTGAATGGTGCGGCGCGGGGTCGATTAGCGTTCTTGGTGGTACGGCGGATATCGGGGATATCCACGGGTGGGTCCGGGATGTGCGGCCCGGCGCGAGGCGGCCGGGCGGCCGCCGACGCTCCGCCCGGCGTTCCGGCGACGGAGAGTACGTGACTGCTACTCTCCGTGACTCGGCGGACGCGGGGCGCCTCGCCCGCGCGTCGGCCCGGAACCCTCACCCGACATCCGCGAAGGAACGACCATGCGCACCTGGATGAAGAAGACCGGCCGCACCGTCCTGCTCGCCGCCGGGGTCGCGGCGCTCGGCGTCGGCGCCGGCGGCGTCGCGAACGCCGCCCCGAGCCTGCCCGTCCCGTCCGGCGGCGCGCAGGGCGACGAGCCGCAGCCGACGCTGCGCGACCTGCCGCTGTGGGGCCAGCTCTCCACGCTGCTCGGCGTCGCCCCGCAGAACGCCCCGCAGAACACGTCGCAGGGCGGGCAGCAGGGCGCGCAGGCCCCGGCCGCCGAGGCGGGCCCGGCGCAGCGCCGCGCCGACGTGCCCGGCGCGCACGGCGGTCCGGGCGCGCTCGCGGCCGACGCGCCCGGCGAGATGCCCGCCGACGCGTCCCCGGGCATCCGCGCGCACCTGCCGGGCGGCCAGCTCCGCGACACGGTCTTCGGGCTGATCCGGACGCTCGGCGTCCAGCCGGACAAGGGCGCGGAGGCGGCGCAGGCCGCCGCCAAGCCGGTCCTGCAGAAGGCGGCTCCCAAGCACGCGGGGCGCTGACCGGCGGGCTCACCGGACCGGGGAAAAGGGGCGGCGCGCGGTGCGCCGCCCCTTTCTCATGCGCGGCGTCCGGCCGTTCCGCGGACCGCTGCGCGGGGAAATGGAAGGTATTTCCCGGTACGGGATCAAAGTCGGTGTGATCTCCTCTGGAGTCGTTAAAGAAGGCGCAGTCATCGCCGAAAAATGCGGGTGTCGGGGTTCTGTCGCCTGCCATGCTGTCGTTTGCTTCAGGCGGTTCATCCGCCCTTCACCGCAGTAACGCCACCTCGGTGAAGGGGGTCATCGGGCGCCATCGGACGCCGTCGCCGGGCCGCCGGTTCGCCGATGAGGCTGTTTTCTTTCTTCTCGCGCAAGGGGCAGTCGGGATGGGTACGCACAGGCCGGTCGCCAAGACGCCGCCGGGCGATGCCGTCCGGTGCGCGCCGGAATTCTCCGGTACCGGGGAATCGCCGCGCATTCCCCTTCCGCCGCGCCGGGGGCGGGCGGTGCCCGTGCTGGTGCCCGTGCTGATGCCCGCCGTGCTGCTGATCGCCGGGGACGCCGCGTGCGCGTTCGCGGTCGGCCGCGCGATGCTCGGCGGTGCGGAGCAGGCCGCGGCGGCGGCGAGCGGCGCGCTCGTCCTGCTGAACCTGTCCGGCGGGCTGTACCGGCTGCGGCGGCTGCCCGGCCCCGCCCCCGACCTTCGGCCGCTCGCCACCCGAGCGCTCGCCGTCGTCGCGGGGCTCGCGGTGCTCACCCCGGCGTTCTCGGGGCCGCGCGGCACGGGGGCGCTGACGCGTCCGCTCACCGGGCCCGCCGTCGGCGCGGGTTCCGGCGCGGTGGAGTGGCTGGCGGGCTGGCTGGCGGAGGCGGCGCTGTTCGTCCTCGCGCCGTGGGCGCTGCGCTGCGCGGCGCACCGGGCGCTGCGGCTGTGCGCGCGGTTCGGCCGGGACGGGACGCGGGGCCGCCCGCCCGCGCTCGTCGTCGGCACCGGTGTGCTCAGCGACTACCTCGTCTGGTCGCTGCGGCGGCGGCCGGAGATCGGGCTGCTGCCGCTGGGGCGGCTCGCGATGGGCAGTCCGGACGGCGCGGGCGGCACGCCCGTCCTGGGCGGGCCGTTCGACCTGCGGCGCGTCATCGAGAGCCACGGGATCGAGACGGCCGTCGTGGTGCTCGACGAGATCGAGCACGAGTACGTCGAGCCCGCCGTCCGGCAGTGCGTCGAGGCGGGCTGCGAGACGCTGGTCGTGCCGCTGTCCTGGGCGCCGTCGCCGCCCGGCGCGCCGATCCGCGCCGCCGCGCCGGGGCTCCCGTCCGGCACCGGGCGGGTGCGGCGGCTCGCGGGCGTGCCGTGCGTCCCGCTGACGCGCCGCCCGTACGGTCCGGCCGCGCGGTTCCTCAAGCGCGCCTTCGACCTGGCGGTCGCGCTGCTGCTGCTCGCCGTGCTGTGGCCGCTGCTGCTGGCGTGCGCGCTCGCCGTCCGGTGGGAGTCCGGGCCGGGCGTGCTGTTCCGGCAGTCGCGGATCGGCCTGGAGGGGCGGCCGTTCGTCCTGCTGAAGTTCCGGACGCTGCGGCCCGCCGACGCGACCGAGGCGGACACGCGCTGGTCCGTCCACGGCGACGACCGGATCGGGCCGGTCGGCGGGTTCCTGCGGCGCACCTCGCTGGACGAGCTGCCGCAGCTCTGGAACGTCGTGCGCGGCGACATGAGCCTCGTCGGGCCGCGCCCCGAGCGGCCCCACTTCGTGCGGCGGTTCTCCGAGACGTGCCCCGGCTACGTCCTGCGGCACCGGGTGCCGGTCGGGATGACGGGGTGGGCGCAGGTCCACGGGCTGCGCGGCGACACCTCCATCGAGATGCGCGCCCGGTTCGACAACCACTACATCGACCACTGGTCGTTCGCGACGGACCTGAAGATCCTGCTGCTGACCGCGAACGCGATGATCCCGCGGCGGCGCGCGTGAGGCACCGGTTCGCGGTTCCGCGCGCCGTCCGCCGCGCGCGGGCGGCGCTGCGCCGCCGGGTCGGGGCGGCGCGGCCGAGCTGGCTCGTGGCCGCGACGGTGCTGGCGGTCGCGGTGCCGCCGGGGCCGCAGGACCCGGACGGGGGCGTGAACCCGACCGTCGCGGACGGGGTGAGCGCCGTGCTCGTCCTCGTCGTCTTGGCGTTCGCGGTCGCGCGGCGGTGGACGCTGCCCGCGCGGGCGCTCCCCGCGTTCGCGCCGCTGCTCGTCGCGCTCGGCGCGACCACGGTCGCGTCGCGGGACGTCGCGGCGAGCCTGCCGGGGTTCGTGCGGAACGCGCAGATCTTCGTGCTGGTGCCGCTGGCGGTCGTCCTCGCGCTCCGCGAGCGGAGGGACACCGCCGTCGTGGGCGGCGCGGTGCTGGCGGTCGCCGTCGTCGAGTCGGCGTACGGGCTGTGGCAGTCGGCGACGGGGCACGGCGCGTCCTACGACGGCGCGCCGGTCCGCGCGGTGGGGACGTTCGGGTCGCTGGACGTCATGGCGCTGTCCACGGTCGCCTCGTTCGGGGTGCTCGCGGCGCTGGCGTTCGCGCTCGCCGGGTCGCGGCGGGCGCGGTTCGCGCTCGTCCCGGCGTTCGCCGTGCTCGCGGCGGCGCTCGGCGCGGCGCTGAGCCGGGGGAGCTGGATCGCGCTCGCCGTCGCCGTCGCGGCCGTGCTGCTCGTGGTGAACCGGCGGCTGCTCGTCGTCGCGGTCGCGTGCGGAGCGGCGCTCGGCGTCGTCGTGGTCGGCGGGTTCGGGATCGGCGCGGACACCGTCGCGCAGCGCGTCCGGTCGATCGCGTCCACGGCCGACACGCCGGACCAGTCCGTCAGCGACCGGTACGCGCTGTGGCGGACGGCCGAGGACATCTGGGGCGCGCACCCGGTCGCGGGCGTCGGCGTGAAGAACTTCCCGGCGTTCCGCGACGCGCACGCGCCGCTGGAGCTGTCGTCGGGCGGCGAGACGGCCGACGCCGTCAACGGCTACCACCGGCAGCCGCTCCTCTCCCCGCACAACGAGTACCTGCTGCTGCTCAGCGAACAGGGCCTGCTGGGTTTCGGCGGTCTCGCCGTGCTCGCGGGGACGCTCGCGCACGGCCTGTGGCAGCGACGTCCGGACGGCGGGGCCGACGCGGCGTGGACGCTCGCGGCCGGGTTCCTGTGCTGGCTGCTCGTGGACTTCCTGTACTCCGACCAGGGCGGCCCGACGTGCGTGCTCGTCGCGGTGCTCCTGGGCGTCGTCGCCCACCGGGCCCTCGCGACCCGGCGGCCCGTCCCCGGGCCCCGGCCGGGCGACTTCCGGACGGCCGACGGCTCGTTCGGCCAGCTTCGGACCGCGGGAGTCCGCGCGTGAGCGCGGCGGAGACGCGCGGTCCGGCCGCCGTGGGGAGTCCGGTGTGAAGACGGCGGTGACGTTGCGGGCGGTGCCCGACGCGGCGGACGAGACGGCCGGTGCGGCGCGCGGCCGGATGCGGTCGGCGGTTCGGCGGCTCGTCTGGGGCGCGCTGTGGAACGCGCGCGGCGCCCTGTGGCGGATCTGGGTGGTGACGTGCGGCGTCGCGGGGTTCAAGCGTGCGATGGCGGGACGGCGCATCGCCGCGAGTGGCGTCCGGCGGGTCTCGGTCCGGCGGGCGGCGGCGCTCAGCGCCGTGCTCGTCGGAGCCGGGACCGCGCTCGGGTTCGTCCGGGACCTGCTCATGGCGCACACGTTCGGGGCCGGGCGCGACACCGACGCGTTCCTGATCGGCTGGATGATCCCCGAGACCGCGTCGCCGCTGCTCATCGAGGACGCGATGGCGCTGCTGGCCGTCCCGCTGGTGACGCGGGCGCTGCGCGGCGCGGGCAGCGCGCGGCCGCTCGCCGCCGCCGTGCTGCCCCGGCTCGTCGCGGTGCTCGCCGTCGTGGCGGGGGCGCTCGCGGTCGGTGCGCCGCTGCTCGTCGCGGGCGTCGCGCCCGGCCTCGCCGATCCGCACGACGCCGTCCGCTGCGTGCGGATCGCGGCGGTGACGGTCGTGATGTTCGGCGTCGCGGGCTTCATGAGCGCGACGCTGCGCGCGCACGGCCGGTTCGGGCCGCCCGCCGCGATCTACCTGGCGTACAACGCGGGCATCGTCGCGTCGATCGTCCTGCTGCAGCACCGGTGGGGCGTGATGAGCGCGGCGGCGGGCGTCGCGGTCGGCAGCGTGCTGATGGTCGCGGTGCAGGCGCCCGCGTTCGCGCGCTGCCTCGGCCCGGCGCGGCGGATCGCGCCGGACGGCCCGCCGGTGGAACTGCTGACGGCTGCGGCGCTGCTGCCCGTCGTCGCGTTCACGCTGGCCCGGCAGGCGCAGGTGTTCGTCGAGCGGTTCCTCGGGTCCGGGCTCGCCGCCGGGTCGATCTCCGAGCTGAACTACGCGCAGAAGGTCGCGCAGGTGCCGATGGTGCTGTCCCTGCTCGTCGTCACCGTGACGTTCCCGCGGCTCGCGCGGGCGTCCGCCGACGCCGACGTGCGGCGGTTCCGCGACGGCGTGGAGCGCGACGTCCTGGCGGTCAGCGCGCTGATCCTCGCCGCGACCGCGTTCCTCGTCGCGTGCGGGGAGGACGTCGTCACCGTCCTGTTCCGGCACGGCGCGTTCGGCGCGGCAGACACCGAGGGCACCGCCCGCATCATGCGCGTGTACGCGTTCGGGCTGTGGGGCCAGACGATGGTCGGCGTCGCGGCGCGCGCGTTCTTCGCCCGGCGCGGCCCGATGTGGCGGCCCGCGCTCGCGACGGCGCTCGGCCTGGCGCTGACCGTCGCGGTCGGCGCGCTCGGCGTCGCGTCGTTCGGCGCGCCCGCGCTCGCCGCCGCCAACGCCGCCGGGATCACCGCCGGGGCGCTGGTCATGCTCGCCGGGGTGCGGTCGCGGGTCGTGCCGATCCGCGTCCGGGTGCTCGGCGCGGGCCTGGCGCGGCTCGGGCTCGCGGCCGGCGCGGCCGGCGCGGCGGGACTCGCCGTCCGGCACCTGCTGCATCCCGCGCTGCCGCCCGTCGCGGCGCTCCCCGTCTGCGGACTCGCCGTCGCGGGCGTGTACGCGGCGCTCCTCATGCTTCCCCCGGCGGCCGGAATCCGGCCGCTCGCCCCTGTCGTCCCGTTCGCCCGACGACCGGAAGGACCACGATGACCCCGCAGTCGCCGCTCATACCGAGACCCGTCGCCGAGCCGGAGCCCGTGCCGGAGCCCGCGGAATCGGGCGGGCCGATGCCCTATGTCCTCATGTACCACTCGGTGGACTTCTACGACGCCGACCCGCACCTCGTCACCGTCAGCCCGCCGCGCTTCGAGCGGCAGCTCCGCTGGCTGGCCGCGCGCGGGCTGCGCGGCGTCGCCGTCCGCGAGCTGCTCGCGGCGCGGCGGACGGGTTCGGCGCGCGGTCTCGTCGGCCTCACCTTCGACGACGGGTACGCCGACTTCGCGACCCGCGTCCTGCCCGCGCTCGTCCGGTTCGGGTTCACCGCGACGGTGTTCGCCGTCTCCGACCGGCTCGGCGGCGACAACGCCTGGGACACCGGGCCGCGCAAGAAGCTGCTGACGCCCGCGCAGCTCCGCGTCGCCCACGACCACGGGATGGAGGTCGCCTCGCACGGGCGGCGGCACGTCTCGTCGACCGGGCTCGCCGACGCGGACCTCGCGGACGAGCTGACCGCCAGCCGCGCCGCGCTGGCGGACGTCGTCGGCGCGCCCGTCACCGGGTTCGCCTACCCGTACGGGCACGTCGGGGAGCGGGAGGCCGACGCCGTGCGCGCCGCCGGGTACGACTACGCGTGCGCGATCCGGCCGCGGGCCGCGTCCCGGCACGCGCTGCCGCGCACGTACGTGGGCGAGCGCGACGGGCGGCTGCGGCTGCACGCCAAGCTGAGGCGGCACGAGCTGCGTTGGCGGGGCCGCGTCTGATGCGGGTCCTGCACGTCATCACCGGGCTCGGCCGGGGCGGCGCGGAGCGGCAGCTCGCGGCGCTGCTCGCGCGGCGCGCCGAGCCCGTGGTGTCCGAAGTCGCCGTGCTGACCGGGTGCGGGCCGCTCGCGGCGGAGATCCGCGCGCTCGGCGTGCCCGTCCACGAGATCGGGATGCGCGGGAACCGGGACTTCGCGGCGCTGCCCCGGCTCGTCCGGCTGATGCGGGACGGACGGTACGACGTGGTCCACACCCACCTGTACCGGGCGTGCGTGTACGGGCGCATCGCGGCGCGGATCGCGGGCGTCCGGCGGATCATCGCGACCGAGCACTCGCTCGGCGACGGCGAGATCGAAGGGCGGCGCGCGGGGATCGGCGTCCGGCTGCTGTACCGGGCGACGGAACGTCTCGGGACGCTGACCGTCGCCGTGTCCCCGACCGTCGCGGCGCGGCTGCGCGGCTGGGGCGTGCCGGACTCGCGGATCGTCACCGTCCCCAACGGCGTGGACGCGGCCGCGTTCGCGTTCGACCCGGCGCGGCGGGCGGAGATCCGGGCGGCGCTCGGCGTCGCCGCGACCGAGACCGTCGTCGGCTGCGTCGGGCGGCTCGTGCCGGGCAAGCGCACCGACCTGCTCGTCCGGGCGTTCGCCGGGGCGGCCGTGCCCGGCGCGTGGCTCGTCGTCGCCGGGGACGGGCCCGAGCGCGGCGCGCTGGAACGGCTCGCGCGGCGGCTCGGCGTCGCGTCCCGCGTCCGGTTCCTCGGCGACACCGCCGACGTGCCCGGCGTGCTCGCCGCGCTCGACGTGTACGCCGCGCCGTCCCGGCAGGAGACGTTCGGGCTCGGCGTCGTCGAGGCGATGGCCGCCGGGCTGCCCGTCCTCTACACGACCTGCCCGGCGCTGGACGACGTGCCCGCGAGCCTCGCGCCGCACGCCCGGCGGCTCCGCGCCGACCTCGTCGAGTGGGCCGCCGCGCTCGCCCGGTTCCCCGCACCCGACCCGGTGCGGCTGCCCGTCGCGCCCGTCGTCGGCGGCTACGACCTCGGCGCGACGGCCCGCGCGCTGCACGACCTGTACGGGCCCGCCGCGCACGACCCTCGAACCCACCCAGCGAAAGACGGACCACGCACATGGAGCACAACCGGCGCACCCTCGGAAGTCTCATGCGGCGGGCGGGCGTCGCGGGCTCGCTGATCGCGGCGGGCGCCGCGGGCGGCACGGGCTACGCGCTGCTGCGCGCGCCCGAGTACACCGCGACCGCGCACGTCATCGTCGTCGCCGCGCGCGGCGGGCCCGCGCCGGTCGACCTCGCCCAGGTGTACGGGCGGCTCGCGGCGCTGCCCGAGACGCTGCGGTGGGCGAACCTGCCGTGGCCGGACGGGTCGGCGGGGCTCGCCGCGCCGCACGTCCGCGCGGCGACGTCGCCGGACGCGCCGCTCATCCGCGTCACCGGGACCGGGCCGTCGCCGGAGCGCGCGGCGGACTACGCCAACGCCGGGGCGGACGCGCTGCTGCGGTTCGGGTACGCGCGGCGCGCGCAGACGGGGGTGCGGCTGGCGCTGATGGACGACGCGGTGCCGCCGGTCGCGCCGTCCGCACCGAACGCGCCGCTCGACATCGCGGTCGGGACGGCGACGGGCGTGCTGCTCGCGGGGCTGCTGACGCTGACGCGGCGCCGCCCGTCCCGCCGCCCGGCGCCCGCCCGGACCGGCGCCCCGGCGGCGGCCGGTCCGCCGAACCCGGAGCCCGCGATGCTGCCCGCGCCGACGTGGCCGGAGCCCGCTTCGGGTGCGGCGGTGCCGGAGCCTGCTTGGGGTGCGGCTGATCAGGCTTGGCCTGCGGGGACGCCTGATCCCGCGCGTCCCGGGTGGCCTGAGTCCGCGGTCGTGTCGGAGCCGAGCCGGCGCGAGTCCTCCGGGGCCTCGCCGGATTCCGCGTGGAGCGGCGTTTCCGTCGCGCCGGATCTGGGGCGGTCGGAGTCCGGGACGGGAGAGCTTGAGCGGAACGAGCCTTCCGGTGCGGACGCCGCGTGGGTTGAGTCCGCCGGGCCGGAGGCGACGCGGCGGGAAGCGTCCGCCGCGTCGCCTGATCTGGTGTGGCCGGAGCCCGCTGCCGGGCCGGAGTCCGTGTGGTTGGACTCGGTGCGGTCTGACCCTGCCGGGGCGACGCTGGATCTTGCGCGCGCGGAAAGTGCCGGCGCGTCGCCTGATCTGGTGTGGCCGGAGAGTTCTGGCATTACGCGTCCGGCTGACCCGCTGCTCGGGGATTTCGCGCCGCGTGCGGAGTCCGCGCTGCACGGGGACTCGGCGCCGACCGATCCGGGGGCGGCGTTCGGCGCTGGCGTGTCCGCCGCGCCGCCTGCGGCGGGTCCGGCCGTTGCCGGGTCGCCGGAGTGGCCGGACGCTCCCGGCGGATGGTCGGGCTCCGCCGCCGGGACGACGGACCCCGGACGGCCGGGCTCGTCCGTCCCGACGCCGGACACCGCGTGGGCGGACTCCTCCGGCGCGGCGACGGAGCCCGCATGGGCCGAGCCCACGGGCACACCGCCCACTGCGTCGGTGCCGCCGCCCGCGTCGCCCCCGCCGGTCGGCGACTTCGCGTCCCGCCCGGAGTACGCAATGCGCCCCGACACCGCGCCCTGCCCAGAGGCCGAGACGTGGCCGGGGCCTGCGCCGCACCCGGAACCCGGGTCGCATTCGGGTTCCGCGCTGCACACCGAAGCCGCGCCGCACGCCGAAGCCGCGCCGCACGCGGAGGCCGCGTCGCGTGCCGAGGTTGAGTCGTGGCCGGGGGCTGCGCCGCACCCGGAGTCCGTGCCGCGTTCGGGTTCCGCGCCGGGTGCCGAAGCCGCGCCGCGCGCGGAGGCCGAGACATGGCCGGGCGCTGCGCCGCACGCGGAATCTGGGCCGCTTTTGGGTTCCGCGCCGCGTGCCGAACCCGCGCCGCGTGCCGAGGCCGAGTCGTGGTCGGAGGCCGCGCCGTGTGCCGACGCCGGGGCGCGTGCCGAGAGCGAGGTGTGGCCGGGGGCTGCGGCGCACCCGGAGTCCGGGCCGGGTTCGAGGTCCGTGCCGCATACGGAGTTCGCGATGCAGCCCGAGGCCGGGCCGCGCGCGGGGGCTGGGCCGCTCGCGGAGGCCGAGTCGTGGGGGGAAGCCGTGCCGCGCGCGGAGGCTGAGGCGTGGCCGGAGGCCGGGCCGCGCGCGGAGGCCGGGTCGCGTTTGGGGTTCCCGCCTGCCGAAGCTGCGCCGCGTGCCGAGGCCGAGTCGTGGTCGGAGGGCGGGGCGCGTGCGGAAGGGGAAGTGCGGTCGGGGGCTGGGGAGAGTGGGGATGACCCGGTGGGGGGCGGGCGGCGGGGGTCGTCGTCCGCGACGATGCCGATCGTCGCGCCCGCGCTGTCGGACCCCGCGCCGTCCGGGTGGGCGGGGGAGCAGGGGCCGCGCGGCGGGAACGACGGGGCGGTGTGGCCGTGAGCGCGGTCCGGGTCCTGCACGTCGCGCAGCCGACGTGCGGCGGGGTCGGCGGGTACGTCGCCGACGCCGCCGCTGACCAGGCGGCGCGCGGGTTCGAGGTCGTCGTCGCGTGCCCGGCCGGGCCGCTCGCGGAGCGGGTCGGGGACGCGCACGTGCCGTGGGCGGCGGGGCGCGCGCCGTCCGCCGCGACGGTGCGGGAGGCGCGGGCGCTGCGGCGGATCGTCGCGGACGTCGCGCCCGACGTCGTCCACCTGCACTCGTCCAAGGCCGGGCTGGCCGGGCGGCTCGGAGACGGGCTCGGCAGGCCCGTGCTGTTCCAGCCGCACGGCTGGTCGTGGCTGGCGGCGCGCGGGGCGCGGGCGCTGGCCGCGCGGGCGTGGGAGCGCCGCGCCGCGCGCCGGACCGACGCGATCGTGTGCGTCGGGGAGGGCGAGCTGGCGCAGGGTCGCGCGTGCGGGATCGACGCGCGGTTCGAGCTGGTCCGCAACGGCGTGGACCTGGCGCGGTTCACCGTCGCGGACGCCGGGCGCCGCGCCGCCGCGCGCGCCGCGCTCGGCCTGGACGCCGCCGTCCCGCTCGCGCTGTGCCTCGGCCGGATCACCCGGCAGAAGGGGCAGGACGTGCTGCTGCGCGCGTGGCCGCACGTCCGCGACCACCGCCCGGACGCGCTGCTGGCGCTCGTCGGCGACGGGTGCCCGCCGCGCGGGACCGGCCCCGGCGTGCTCACCGTGCCCGCCGTCCCCGACCCGCGCGCGTGGCTCGTTGCGGCGGACGTCGTCGTGCTCCCGTCCCGCTGGGAGGGCCTGCCGCTGACGGCGCTGGAGGCGCTGGCGACGGGCCGTCCGCTCGTGGCCAGCGACGTGCCGGGCCTCCGCGAGGTCGTGCCGCCGGACGCGGGCGCGCTCGTCCCCCCGCAGGACCCGGCGGCGCTCGCCCGCGCGCTCGCGGACCGCCTCGCGCCGGGCTCGCCGCTCGCCGCCGCCGAGGCCACCGCCGCCGCCCGCGCCGCGCGCGCCCACGACGCGGCGGCGACGTTCACCGCGCTCGCCGCCCTCACCGCCGACCTCGCCGGCACCGCGCGGAACGCCCAGGACGACGCCCGCGCCGAAACCCCCGCCACGCCCGCCCCCGCTCGGGCCGTCGCGCCCGCCGCGCGGGCGCACGACGCCGCCGAGCCGCCCGCCGAGCCGCCCGTCGTGCCGCCCGCCGAGCCGCCCGTCGTGCCGTCCGCCGAGCCGTCCATCGTGCCGTCCGCCGTGCCGTCCGCCGTGCCGTCCGTCGAGTCGCCCGTCGAGTCGCCCGTCGAGTCGCCCGTCGAGTCGCCCGTCGAGTCGTCCGGTGGGCGGTCCCCCGTTTCCGGAGGGCGCGTCGGCTCCCTCCCCGTGGAGTGAAGAAGGCCAGATGCCGATCGAACTGGACCCCGGGCTGCCGGTGCTGCTCGTGCGCACCGATCCCAACCCGTTCCACCACGGGACGCTCGCGGCGATCCGGTCGCTCGGGCGGCGCGGGGTCGCCGTCCACGCGGATCTCGCCGGGCGGCCCGAGCCCGCCGCCGCGTCGCGGTACCTGCGCGCGCGGCGCCCCGGCATCCCGACCGCCAGCGCGACCGCCGGCCCGACCACCGACCCGGCCGCCGGCCCGGACGCGCTGCTGGACCGGCTGGCCGAGACCTCGCGGCGGATCGGGCGGCGGGCGCTGCTCGTCCCCCTCGACGACGCCACCGCGATCTTCGCGGCGGAGCGGTCCGCCGATCTGGCCGACCGGTACGCGCTCGCGCCGCAGGCCCCGGACGCGCCGCGCCGCGTCGCGGACAAGACCGCGCTGACCGCCGAGTGCGAGCGGCGCGGCATCGCGGTCCCCGAGACGCACGTGCCGACGTCCCACGAGCACGTCGCGGAACTCGTCGCCAAGCTGGGCCTGCCGCTCGTCGCCAAGTGGGCGCGGCCGTGGCTGCAACCCTTCGGGACGAGGAGCACGACGCTCGTCCGCACCCGGCAAGAGGCCGAGACCCTGTACGACGCGGCGGGCGGCGGGCGCGGCCCGCTGCTGCTCCAGCGGCTCGTCCCGCCGGACGGCGGCGACTGGTTCTACCAGGCGTACTTCGACCGCGACGCGCGGCGGCTGTTCAGCGCGACGGGCCGCAAGCACGTCGCCTACCCCGCCGACACCGGTCACACCGTCGCGGGCGAGTGGGTCGCGAACCCGCGCCTGGAGGAACTGGCGACCGACGTCGTGCGCGCCCTCGGCTGCACCGGTGTCGTGGACCTGGACTTCCGGTACGACGCCGCCGCCGGCGTGTACCGGCTGCTGGACTTCAACCCCCGGCTCGGCGCGCAGTTCCGGCTGTTCACCGACCGGGCGGGCCTCGACCTGGCGGCCGTCCTGCACCTGGACGCGTCCGGCCGCGCGGTGCCGGAGACGGTCCCGCGCCTCGGCCGCACGCTCGTCGTGGAGAACCAGTACCTGCGGCGCGCGCTGCGCTCGCCGGGCGCGCTGCGCCGGTTCGCGCGGCTCGCCGCGACCGGCGAGACCGCCTGGTTCGACGCCGCCGACCCCCGCCCGTTCCTCGCGCTGGGACGGGCCCTGCTCGGCCGCGCGCTGCACCGCGCGCTCCAACGGAAGGAAAGAACATGACCGCAGCGGAGATCGGCGCGCTCGTCGTCGGCGCCGGGCCGTACGGGCTCGCGACGGCGGCGCACCTGCGCGGCCTCGGGGTGGAGACCCGGCTCGTCGGGACGCCGATGGAGTTCTGGGAGCGGCGGATGCCGCGCGGGATGTGCCTGAAGTCCGAACCGTTCGCGTCGAGCATCGGCGCGCCGGAACCGGGCCTGGCGTTCCCCGACTTCGCGCCGGGCGTCGGCGTCGGCGACCCGGTGCCGCTGGACGCGTTCGTCGCGTACGGCCGCTGGTTCGCGGGCCGCGCCGCGCCGGTCGCGGAGGAGACGCGCGTCGAGCGGATCGAGCCCGCCGGGGACGGCTACCGGGCCGCGCTGGCGACGGGCGAGGCGGTGCGGGCGGCGGCGGTGGTCGTCGCGGTCGGCGTCGGCCCGTTCGCGCACGTCCCCGCCGAGCTGGCGGGCCTCGCGCCGGACCTGCTGACGCACAGCGCCGACCACGGGGACCTGACGGGCTTCGCGGGCCGGGACGTCGCGGTGGTCGGCGCGGGCCAGTCGGCGCTGGAGACGGCGGTGCTGCTCGCGGAGCTGGGCGCGCGCCCGACCGTCGTCGCGCGGCGGCCCGAGCTGGACTGGAACCGGGTTCCCGTCGAGGCGGGCGGCCGCGGCCCGACCGCGCCGCTGCACGGCCTCGGCCGGGGCTGGCGGACGTGGGTGTACTCCGAGCGGCCCGCCGCGACGCGCCTGCTGCCGTACCGGACGCGCCGCCGGATCGTCGCGACGACGCTCGGCCCGGCGGGCTCCTGGTGGCTGCGGGACCGCTTCGACGAGCGCGTCCGCGTCCTGGCGGGCCGCCGCGTCGCGGGCGCGGACGAGGTCGGGGGCCGCGCGGTCCTGCGCCTGGACGGCCCGGACGGCACCGAGCGCCTGGCGGCGGACCACGTCATCGCCGCGACCGGCTTCGTCCCCGACCTGGACCGGCTGCCGCTGCTCGACGCCGACCTGCGCGCGCGCCTGGCCCGCTGGGACGGTTCGCCGCGCCTGGACCGCGACTTCCAGTCGTCGGCGCCCGGCCTGTTCTTCACCGGCCTCGCGGCCGCCGCGTCGTTCGGCCCGGTGCTGCGGTTCGTCCACGGGACGGACTTCGCGGCGCGGCGCACGGCGCGCGGCGTGGCGCGGCGGGTCGCGGGCCGTCCGGGGGGCGGCGCGGCGGACACGGGAACGGCCGGGCGGCTGGCCGGGGCCGGACGGTGAGCGTGCGACGAGCGGTCGCGGACCGTCCGTTCGTCGCCGAATATCGACCGTCCGTCGCACGACCGTGACAACACGTGAACTTACCGAGGGGTAGGGCCTACGTTTCACAGAGTCGGTGCCGGCGGCCGTCTCGGGGGGAGCGGCCGCCGGGCCCGGTTCGCCGGAGCGCATCGCGGACGGGTCGTTCAGGGGCTGGCCCGTCCCGCGCTCCGCGACGACGAGAGCGCACGTGGCGCCACCCGGGACGGTGGCACCACGTGCGCTTTTCGGCGTCCCCGGCCCCGTTGCGCCACTCTCGGTACTGATCATGTCACCATGAGTACATGATCTTCGTTTCGGGAGGACGACGATGATGGGGTTCCCGTCCGCGCGCCGGGTCGCCCCGGCGCTGCTCGCCGCGCTCGCGCTCGCCGCGCCGCACACGACCGTCCCGCGCGCGCTCGCCGCCGACCGGGCGCGCGGCACCGTCCCGTGCGACGGCGGGGACGGCGGGGCCGCCGGGCTCGCGGCGGCCGTCCGCGCGGGCGGCGCGGTCCGGCTGAAGGCGCACTGCGTCTACACGATCACGCACCCGGCGGGCGAGCGGGCCGCGCTGCCCCGCGTCACGCGCGACGTGGAGCTGGACGGCTCCGGCTCGACGATCCGGTGGAACCGCGACCGCCGCCTGTTCTCGATCGCGCCCGGCGCGCGGGTCGTGCTCAGGGACGTCCGCTTCCAGGTCGTCGCGGACGACGGCGGCCGTCCGGTCGCGAACATCCAGGTCGGGCCGCAGTCGGAGGTGACGCTGCGCGGCGGGGCCCCGACGCCCTGGCTGCTCGGCTACGTCGCCTGACGCGCGGGCTTCCCGGCCCCGGCGGGCCGTCGTAGTGTCGGCCGGGAAGGTCGATCCACGACGGCTCCCCGGGGAGGGACCTTGGCCCACTACCGCAGCGTCGGCGCGGTGCCGCCGAAGCGCCACACCCAGCACCGGGACGCGTCCGGCCGCCTGTTCTACGAAGAGCTGATGGGCGAGGAGGGCTTCAGCTCCGACTCGTCGCTGCTGTACCACCGGGGGCTGCCGTCGGCGGTCGTGGACTCGCGCGTCTGGGAGATCCCACCGGTGGCGACGTCGCCGAACCATCCGCTGCGGCCCCGTCACCTGCGGCTGCACGAGCTGTTCCCGGCGGGCGCGGCGGGCGACGCGGTCACCGGCCGCCGCCTGGTGCTCGGCAACGCCGACGTGCGGCTGTCGTACGTCGTCGCGGCGGAGCCGTCGCCGCTGTACCGGAACGCGACCGGCGACGAGGTCGTGTACGTCGAGTCGGGTTCGGCGACGGTCGAGACGGTGTTCGGCGCGCTGGCCGCCGAGCAGGGCGACTACGTCGTGCTGCCCGCCTCGACCACGCACCGGTGGGTGCCGTCCGGCGACGCGCCGCTGCGCGCGTACGCGATCGAGGCGGCCGGGCACGTCGCGCCGCCGAAGCGGTACCTGTCCCGGTTCGGGCAGTTCCTGGAGAGCGCGCCGTACTGCGAGCGGGACCTGCGCGGCCCCGCCGAGCCGCTGGAGCGCGCCGGCTCGGACGTGGACGTGCTGGTCAAGCACCGCACGTCCGCCGGGATCGTCGGCAGCCGCGTCACCTACGCGGCGCATCCGTTCGACGTGGTCGGCTGGGACGGCTGCCTGTACCCGTACACGTTCAACGTCCGGGACTTCGAGCCGATCACCGGCCGCGTCCACCAGCCGCCGCCCGTCCACCAGGTGTTCGAGGGACCGAACTTCGTGGTGTGCAACTTCGTGCCGCGCAAGGTGGACTACCACCCGCTGTCCATCCCGGTCCCCTACTACCACTCGAACGTGGACAGCGACGAGGTGATGTTCTACTGCGGCGGCGACTACGAGGCCCGGCGCGGATCGGGCATCGGGCAGGGTTCCGTCTCGCTGCATCCCGGCGGGCATGCGCACGGGCCGCAGCCGGGCGCGTACGAGCGCAGCGTCGGCGTGGAGTTCTTCGACGAGCTGGCCGTCATGGTCGACACGTTCCGTCCGCTGGAACTCGGCGAAGGCGGCCTGGCCTGCGAGGACCCCGGCTACGCGTGGACGTGGGCGGGGCGCGGCCCGGCGGAGTAGATCACCAGTCGCGGCGCAGCGGGAGGTCCCACGGGACGGTCCACGGCCCGGCCGGATCGGCGGCCAGGTCCCGCACGACGTCCTCGTAGCGGGCCTGGTCGCCGGGCGCGCGGCCCGCCCACAGGTAGCGGGCCTGGAGGTAGCAGGCGGCCATGTCGCGCCACGACACGTACCGGCGCTGCACGGACCGGGCGGCGGGCAGGACGCGGTCCCAGCACTCCTCGGCGTCCAGCCAGCCGACCATGTGGGCCCAGCGCAGCACCATGAACGCGCGGGCCGCGTCCCACACCAGGTAGCGGCCGCGGTTCGCCTGGAAGGCCAGGTCGCGGTTCAGCTCCAGCCGGTCGATCTCGCGTTCGGCGAAGTCGGGGTCGTCCAGGGCCTGGGCGAGGAACCAGTGCAGTTCGGCGGCGGCGGGGCTCGCCTCGGGGGCGCGCTCGCCGGTCAGCAGCGGGACGAGGTGCGGGAGCAGGTCCACCGACGCCGTGCCGTAGCGGAGTTCGACGAGCCGGGACAGCGCCCGGACGTCCTCGCGGCACGGCTCGGCGCCGAACCGGTCGGCGGCGGACGCGTCGCGCGCGAACCGCAGCAGCCGCGCGTACTCGTCGCTCTCGCGGTCCGACAGCGACGCCGCGACGGTCGCCGCCTCCTCGAACTGGGCGCGCATCCCGTGCTGGAGGAGGAACGTGACCTGCTCGTCCAGCAGTTCCGGGTCGTAGGCGCCCCACGCCTGGAAAAGCGTGCGCAGCGCGCCGATCCGGTCGGCGGCGGGGCGGTCGGGCGACGGGCCGAGCCGGTCCACCGGGTAGCCGTTCATCCGGGCGAAGTGGGCGCACAGGCCGAGCAGCCAGCGCTGGACGTCGGTGACGTCGGAGCCGCGCGCGTCGTCGGGGCGCGCGGGCGAGTGCCAGGGCGCGACGCCCGCCGCGTCGAGGCCGTGGACGACGGGCGCGTACACGTCGGGCTCGTCGGGGTCGAAGTGGTCGCGGACGACGTCGGTGGGGTCGAGCGTGCGGGTCCGGCCGTCCAGCCCGGTGACGGCCAGCACGAACGAGCTCTGCGTCGGCTCGCCGGGGACGCCCTCCACGGTCCAGCGCGCGCCGTGCGAGCGGATGAGGACGTCCGCGACGTACGCCGACAGCGCGACCTGGAGCGCGATCCACGGGTCGTCGGCGTCGTCGGCGGCCGGGTCGGGGTCCTCGTCGCCGAGGTCGCCGACGTAGCGTTCGAGCGGTTCGAGCAGGCCCAGCGGGCGGCGCTCGTAGTCGTCGTGGTCGAAGCCGACCTCGTCCACGAGCCAGGCGACGTGCGTCCAGGCGTCCTCGGCGAACTCGGCCAGCATCGCGCGGGCGCGTTCGACGTCCATGTCCTCGCTGATCATCAGTACGCCCCTGACGCTCTCGCGGGTCCGCCCCGGCGACGGTCGGGACATGTTACCGACCGGTCGCAGAGTGTCCAGGGCGGCGGTTTCCGGCCGATGGGGCGATCTCCGCAGGTCAGCGCATAGGTTGTGCAATGCAAAATCATGTGTTGCAAAACTGGCCGTCGGCCGCCGTCGCCGCCTAATCTCCTCGTCAACCGGGTGATAGCGACCGGATTGTCACGGTATGTGGTGATTGGACGGCTGATGTTTGATGTCGTGATCCGCGGCGGCACGGTGCTCGACGGCACCGGTGCCCCCCGCCGCCGCGCCGACGTCGGCGTGACCGGCGACCGGATCGCCGCCGTCGCCGAACCGGGCGCGCTCGACGCCGCCGGTGCGGCGGCCGTGCTCGACGCCGCCGGCCGCCACGTCATGCCCGGCTTCATCGACACCCACGTCCACGGCGACGCCGCGGTCTTCGAGCCGGAGGTCCAGCTCGCCGCGCTCCGCCAGGGCGTCACGACGTTCGTGCTCGGCCAGGACGGCGTGTCGTACGCGCCCGCCGGACCCGCGACCGTCCGCTACGTCGGCCGCTACTTCGCACCGGTCAACGGCCGCCACCCCGCGCTGCCCGCGGACGGCGGGACCGGGTACCTGTCCGTCGAGGACCTGCTGGCGACCTACGACCGGCGCACGCCGCTCAACACCGTCTACCTGCTCCCGCACGGCACGATCCGGCACGACGTGCTCGGCACCGAGCGCCGCGCGCCCGACGCCGCCGAGCTGGCCGCGCTGCGCGCCCGCGTCGAGCGGGGCCTGGCGGACGGCGCGGCGGGACTGTCCACCGGACTGGAGTACGTGCCCGGCGCGTACGCCGACGCGGCCGAGATCGCCGCGCTCTGCGCGCCCGTCGCCGCCGCCGGGCTCCCGTACGTCACGCACATGCGCGGCTACGAGGACCGCGCCTCGCACGGCATGGCCGAAGTGCTCGACATCGCCCGCGCGTCCGGCGCCGCCCCGCACGTGTCCCACTACCACGGCCCGGCGGACGAGCTGATCGCCCTCGTGGACGGCGCGCGCGCCGAGGGCGTCGACCTGACCTTCGACAACTACCCCTACCTGCGCGGGGCGAGCACGCTGACGCTCGTCACGCTGCCGGAGTGGCTGCCGATCGCCGACCTGGACGCCACCCTCGCCGCGCTCGCCGACCCCGCCGTCCGCGCCCGGCTGGAGACCGAGTGGTGGGCGCGCCGGCCGGAGGTCTGGCCCCGGATCACCCTGTCCCACGTGCCGGCCGACCGCCTGCGCTGGGCCGAGGGCATGACGCTGCCGGCCGCCGCCGAGCGCGCGGGGACGACCCCCGGCGCGTTCTGCTGCGACCTGCTCGTCGCGACGCGGCTGGAGGCGGGCTGCGTGTTCGGCCAGCCGCCGACCAACAGCGAGGCGTCGGTGCGGGCGCTGCTGCGGCACCCCGCGCAGACGACCGGCTCCGACGCCATCTACCAGGGCGGCCGCCCGCACCCGCGCGGCTGGGGCGCGTTCGCCCGGATGCTCGCCCGGCACGTCCGGGAGCTGGGCGACTGGACGTGGGAGCAGGCCGCCGTCCATCTGGCGGGCCGCGCGGCCGAGCGGTTCCGGCTCCCCGACCGGGGGCGGGTCCGCGCGGGGGCCGCCGCCGATCTGGCGGTCGTCGATCCCGACGCCGTCGTGGACCGGTCCACCTACGAAGCGCCGAAGGCGCCCGCCGACGGCGTCGACCACGTCCTCGTCAACGGCGTGCCCGTCCTGCGCGGCGGGGCGCTCACCGAGGCCGCCGCGCGCCGTCCCCCCGGACGGGCGCTCACCCCGGGCTGACCCGCCCGGCACCGAACTCCTCCCACCCCCACTTCGCCGGACCCCGCGAGGGCTCCGGGCAGCACAAGGAGACACCCCCGATGAACGGAAGGTTCACGCGAGCCGTCGTGGCGCTCACCGCGATCGGCGCGCTGGCGGCCACGGGCGCGTGCGGCGTCGAGTCCGACGACGGCGACGGCGGCGGCGCGGGCAAGGCCAAGGGCCTCAAGGTCGGCTGGTCCACGATCTACCTGACCCCGTCGTGGATGCAGCAGACGCAGAAGATGCTCCAGGCCGACATCGCCAAGCTCAAGTCCGAGGGCGCCGTCGCCAGCTACCAGACGTTCAACGCCAACGGCGACACCTCGCAGCAGATCGCCCAGATCCGCGCGATGATCCAGCAGAAGTACGACGTCATCCTGGTGGACGCGGGCAGCTCCACGGCGCTGAACCCGGCGCTGGAGCAGGCCGTGAACGCGGGCATCGCCGTCGCGAACTTCGACAGCCTCGTCACCAGCGACAAGGTCGTCCGGGTCGGCACCGACCAGAAGGAGTGGGGCCGGATGACGGCCCAGTGGCTCGCCGACAAGCTCGGCGGCAAGGGCGACATCATCGCGTTCAACGGCCCGGCGGGCGTCGCGACGAGCGAGGACCGGTGGAAGGGCGCCGAGGAGGCGCTGAAGAAGTACCCCGGCATCAAGGTCGTCGCGAACCTGCACAGCGAGTACAACCTGGCCCCGGCCGCGCAGGCGTTCGCGTCCGCGTACTCCGCGCACCCCGACATCGACGGCGTGTTCTCGCAGGGCGGCGCGCTGTCGGCCGCCGCGCTCCAGACGATCGTCAAGCAGAACAAGAAGCTCGTCCCGATCACGGGCGAGAACTACAACGGCTTCCTGAAGATGTGGCAGGCGAACAAGGCCAAGGGCTTCTCGTCGCTGTCCACCGCGCAGCCGAACTACCTCGGCGTGATCGCCCTGCGCGCCGCCGTCGCGAAGGCGGGCGGCAAGACGGTCCCGAACCAGATCACCGTCCCGCTGCCCAAGATCACCGACGACAACCTCGCCGAGTACGCCAAGGCCGACCAGCCCGACGACTCCTACCCGATCACCGACCTCCCGCAGGCCGAGATCGACAAGCTGATCGGGCAGTAGCCGTGGCGCTCCTGACCGTCGACCGGGTCTCGAAGTCGTTCGCGGGCAACCGCGTGCTGCACGAGGTGAGCTTCGACGTCCGCGCCGGGGAGGTGCTCGCCCTCGTCGGCGAGAACGGCGCGGGCAAGAGCACCGTGCTGTCGCTCATCACCGGGATGCAGGCGCCCGACGCGGGCGAGCTGCGCCTGGACGGCGAGCCGCTGCGGGCGTGGTCCCCGCTCCGCGCCCGCGCGGCCGGGATCAGTTCGGTGCATCAGGAGCTGAGCCTCAACCCCCACCAGACGGTGGCGGAGAACGTGTTCCTCGGGCAGTGGCCCGCGCGGCGCGGCCTGGTCCTCGGCCGGGACCTGGCGCGCCGCGCGCGGCCGCTGCTGGAGCGGGTCGGCCTGGACGTCGACCCGCGCACCCGGGCGGGCCGGCTCTCGCTCGGCCAGCAGCAGCTCGTGGAACTGGCCAAGGCGCTCGTCTGCGCGCCGCGCCTGCTGATCCTGGACGAGGCGACGTCCGCGCTGGACGACGACCAGGTGCAGGCGGTGTTCCGCGTCGTGCGGGAACTGCGCGCGGCGGGCTCCTCGGTGGTGACCGTCAGCCACCGGATGGCGGAGCTGTTCGCGATCTCCGACCGGCTGACGGTCCTGAAGGACGGCGCGGTCATGGCGACCCGCGACC
This sequence comes from Actinomadura atramentaria DSM 43919, assembly GCF_000381885.1. GTDB lineage: Bacteria > Actinomycetota > Actinomycetes > Streptosporangiales > Streptosporangiaceae > Spirillospora > Spirillospora atramentaria. The sequence goes on from NZ_KB907212.1 coordinate 163,685, forward strand.
GCGCCGGGACCGACCACGACGACATCGTCCGCCTGATGATCGGACGCGAGCTGTCCGACCTGTTCCCCGCCAAGGCGGCGCCGACCAAGGCCGCCACGGCTCCCGCGCTGCGCGCCCGGGGGCTGACCGTCCCCGGCGGGTGCGCGGGCGTGGACCTGGAGCTGACGCCGGGGCGCATCCTCGGCCTCGGCGGGCTCCAGGGCCAGGGGCAGCGGGCGGTGCTGCGGGCGCTGTTCGGCCTCGCCCGGCACGGCGGCGAGATCGAACTGGCCGGACGTCCCGCGAAACTGTCCTCGCCGCGCGAGGCGATCCGCGCCCGGATCGCGTACGTGCCCGAGGACCGCAAGGTCGAGGGGCTGCACGTGGCGCAGAGCGTCCGCGCGAACCTCGCCCTCACCAACCTCGACACGGTGGCGCCCGCGCGGCGGCTCACCACGGTCGACCGGAACGCCGAGGCCGGGCTCGTCGCCGATCTCATCGACCGGATGCGGATCAAGGCGGCGAGTCCTTCGCAGGAGGCCCGGCGGCTGTCGGGCGGCAACCAGCAGAAGGTCGCACTGGCCCGCTGGCTGCCGTCCGAACCGCGGGTCCTGCTGCTGGCCGAGCCGACGCGCGGCATCGACGTCGGCACCAAGCGGGAGATCTACCACCTGCTGCGCCGACTCGCCGACGACGGCGTCGCGGTGCTCGTGACCTCGGGAGACACCATGGAACTCGTCGGCCTCTGCGACGAGGTCGCCGTCATGTACGAGGGGGCCGTCGTGGAGCGCCTCGCGGGCGGCGACCTGACCGAGGAGCGGCTGGTCCGCGCCTCGGTGAACCCGGCGGTGACCCATGCCTGACGCGCTGGCCGGGCGGCTGCGCGGCAACCTCGACGTCGTCGGGCTCGGCGCGCTGATCGTCGTGCTGCTCGCCGCCTACAGCCACTACGACTCGACGCTGTTCACGCCCGCGTCGATCACGATCCTGTCCGCGCAGTTCCTGCCGCTGATCCTCGCCGCGATGGGGCAGAGCGCGGTCATGCTGACGGGCGGCATCGACCTGTCGCTCGGCTCGGTGCTCGCGCTGGCGATGGCGGTGTTCGCCGTCACCGCCGACCACGGCGTGCCGCTCGCCGCCGTGTGCGCGCTGGCCGTCGCGGCGGCGACCGGCGCGGTCAACGGGACGCTCGTCGCGTTCGCCGGGCTGCCGCCGATCATCGTGACGCTCGCCGCGTCGTTCCTGTGGGGCGGCGTGACGCTGATCGTCCTGCCGCAGCCGGGCGGCAGCGTCCCGAGCGGCCTGGTCAAGGCGTACAACGACGGGTGGAACGGCGTCGCGCTGCCGCTCGTGGTGGTCGTCGCGGTGCTCGTCGTGTGGAAACTCGTCAAGACGACGCGGTTCGGGCTGTCGCTGTACGCCGTCGGCGGCAACGAGCACGGCGCGTACGCCAGCGGCGTCAAGACCCGCACCGTGAAGATCTCCGCGTACGCCCTCGCCGGGGTGTTCGTCGGCCTCGCCGGGATCGGCCTGGCCGTCCAGACCGGCTCCGGGGACGCGACGATCGGCGCGCCCTACACGCTCAACTCCATCGCCGCGTCGGTGCTCGCGGGCGTCAGCTTCTTCGGCGGCGTCGGGCAGATGCGCGCCGCCGTGCTCGCCGCCCTGGTGATCGGGCTGCTGACGAACCTGCTGCTGTTCACCGGGCTGTCACCCTTCTACCAGCTCATCCTCCAGGGCGTCGTGCTGATCGTCGCGATCACCGTGAAGACGTTCGCGACCCGCGAGAGGACCGAATGATGACCGCGCTCCCCCGCACCGCAGGGCTCCGCGCCCTGCGCGACCACCGCGCCGCGTGGGCGTTCGGCGTCCTGCTGGTGACCTGGGCCGCCGCGATCCTGTTCGCGAACGGGTTCGACAGCGTCTCCAGCGTCCGCTACCTGACGCAGACCGCGTCGTTCCTCGGGATCATCGCGATCGGGCAGACGCTCGTGGTGATGATGAGCGGCATCGACCTGTCGGTGTCGTCGGTCGTCGCGCTGTCGGCGGTCGTGTGCGCGCAGGTCTCGGCGGGGCACGGCGGGGCGGCGGGCATCCTCGTCGGGCTGGCGGTGAGCCTGCTCGTCGGGCTCGTCAACGCGGTCGGCGTCCTGTGGCTGCGCGTCCCGCCGATGGTGATGACGCTCGCGACGGGCACGATCGTCGCCGGGTCGCTGCTCGTCTACACCAACGGATCGCCCAAGTCCGCGAAGATCGGGCTGCTGGACTCCCTCGCCAACGACCGCGTCGCGGGGATTCCGCTGGCGTTCGTGCTGTGGCTCGCGATCACCGCCGTCGCGGTGTGGCTGCTGCACGCCTCGCGCGTCGGACGGTACGTGTTCGCGCTCGGGACGAGCCAGGAGGCGTCCCGCGCGTCCGGCGTCCCGCTCGGCGTCACGACGTTCATCGCCTACGGCGCGTGCGCGCTGCTCGCCGGGGTCGCGGGCCTGGTGCTGCTCGGCTTCACCGCCACCAGCTCGCTGACGATGGGCAACCCGTACCAGCTCCTGTCGATCGCGTCGGTCGTGCTCGGCGGGACGTCGATCCTCGGCGGGCGCGGGCACGTCCTCGGGACGGTCGCGGGCGCGCTGCTGCTCACCCTGCTCACCGCGCTGCTGACCGCGTGGAACCTGTCCGAGGGCGTCCGGCAGATGACGCTCGGGCTGCTGATCATCGCGCTGCTGCTCGCCTACGCCCGGGAACGGAGGACCTGATGGCGGCCACGGGGGACGTGGAGGACCTGCTGCGGTCGCTCGTGCGGACCGCCAGCGTCAACCCGCGCGGCGGGCCCGTCGCGCCGGGGCTCGGGGAGGCCGCCGTCGCGGAGGTCGTCCGGGACTGGCTCGCGGCGCGCGGCATCAAGGCGGAGCTGCGCGAGGTCGAGCCGGGACGGCCGAACGTCGTCGCGACCGTGCCGGGCCGCGACCCGCGCGCGGTCCTGCTCGAATCGCACCTCGACACCGTCGAGACCGACGGCATGACCGTCGACCCGTTCGCGGGCGCGGTCCGCGACGGCCGCCTGTACGGGCGCGGCGCGTGCGACGCCAAGGGGCCGCTCGCCGCGTTCATGCTGGCCGCCGCCGAGCTCGCGGCGGGCGACCCGCCGCCGTTCGGCGTCGTCCTGGCCGCCGTGATGGACGAGGAGCACGCCTACCGGGGCGTTCTGGACCTGGTGGACGACCTCGCCGACACCGAGCTGGTCGGCGCGGTCGTCGGGGAGCCGACCGGGCTCGTGCCCGTCGTCGCGCACAAGGGCTGCGTCCGCTACACCGTGCGGACGCTCGGCGTCGCCGGGCACAGCTCGCGGCCCGCCGAGGCCGTCAACGCGATCAGCCTGATGGGCCGCGTCATCGAGCACCTGGCCGCCGCCGAACCCGGCGTCGCCCCGCACCCGCTGCTCGGCGGCGCGACCCGCACCGCCACCCGGATCAGGGGCGGCACCGGCCCCAACACCGTGCCCGGCACGTGCGAGATCGACGTGGACCGCCGCACGCTGCCCGGCGAGGACCCCTACGCGGTGTGGGAGCGCGAGAGCGCCGAACTCGCCGCGCTGCTGCCCGGCCGGATCGAGGTGGACGAGCCGTTCACCGTCGACCACGCGCTCGACACGCCCGCGGCGAGCCCCGTCCCCGCCGCGCTCGCCCGCGCCCTCGCCCGCGCGGGCCGCGACGGGACGGCGCGCGGGATGCCGTTCGGCACCGACGCGAGCAAGCTCGCGCTGGCCGGGGTGCCCGCCGTCGTCCTCGGGCCCGGCGCGCTCGACGACGCGCACTCGGCCGCCGAGTCCGTCGCGCTCGCCGACGTCGCGCTCGCGGCGCGGATCGTCGCGGACACCGTGCGGGGGGTCGTGGCGTGAGGCTCACCGATCACGTGGAACTCGTCGCGAGCGGCGCGGCCGGGTTCGACCTCACCGATCCGCTGGACTGCCACGTCTACCTCGTGCGCGGCGAGCGCGGCTGGGCGCTGGTCGACGCGGGCGCGGGCGCGTCCGCCGCGACGATCGCCGCCGCCGTCCCGGACGGGCCGGGGGAGCGGCACCTGCTGCTCACCCACGGCCACGCCGACCACGCCGGCGGCGCGGCGGCGCTCGCGGAGCTGCTGCCCGGCCTGGACGTCCGCGCCGCCGAACCCGCCCGCGCGTGGATCGCCGCCGGGGCCGAGTCGATGCTGAGCGTCGACCGGGGCCGCGCGGCGGGCGTGTACCCGGCCGGGTACGCGTTCCCGCCGTGCCCGTCCGTCCGGCCGGTCGCGGACGGGGAGCGGATCGACCTCGGCGGCGTCGTCCTGCACGCGATCGCGACGCCCGGCCACGCGGACGGGCACGTCTGCTACCTGCTCGACGCGCCCGAGGGCCGCGCCCTGTTCTCCGGCGACTGCGTGTTCGCCGGCGGGCGGATCTCCCTGCAGAACCTCCACGACAGCCGCGTCCCCGAGTACGCGCGCAGCGTCGCGCGGCTCGCCGGACTGGAGATCGACGCGCTGCTGCCGGGGCATCATGAGATCTCCCTCGCGCGTGCGCGGCGGCATCTGACGGCCGCGCGCGACGTGTTCGCCCGCGGACTCCTTCCGGAGAGCACGACGTGATCCCCCCGCCGGTCCGCGCCGCCGTCCGCAAGGAGCGCCGATGAGCACCGAGACAGCCGCCCGCAACCAGTCGTCGTCGCTGCGGCGCGCCCTCGCGGTCCTGGACCACGTCCGCGACCACGGCGGCGACCGGGGCGTCTCGCTGACCCGCATCGCCGACGACCTCGGCCTCAGCAAGAGCACCGTGCTGCGCCTCGCCGCGCCGCTGGTGGACGGCGACCTGCTCGCCCGCGACCGGGAGACCGGCCGGTTCCGGCTGGGGCACGGCGTGCTGCGGCTCGGGCAGGCGTACCTGTCGTCGCTGGACCTGCGGTCGGTCGCGGCGCGTCCGCTGCGGGCGCTGCAGCGCGCGGTCGGGGAGACGTGCCATCTCGTCGTGTACGACTCCCCCGACGTCGTCTACATCGACAAGGTCGAGAACGAGCACAACGTCCGGATGGCGTCGCGCGTCGGGATGCGGCTGCCCGTCTACCGGACGGCCGTGGGCAAGGCGATCCTGGCCTGCCACGGCGACGACGCCCTGCGCGCCGCCGTCGCCGACGGGATGGCCGCGATGACGGACCGGACGATCACCGACCCGGACCGCCTCGCCGCCGAACTCGACCGCGTCCGCCGCACCGGCTACGCCATCGACGACCGGGAGAACGAGCCCGAGGTCCGCTGCGTCGCCGCGCCGATCTTCGACCACACCGACCGGGCCGTGGGCGCGCTGAGCGTGTCCGGGCTGATCTCCCGGATGACGCCCGCGCGCGTCCGGGAGGTCGGGCCGCTCGTGGCGCGCACCGGGCTGGAGATCTCGCGCGTGCTGGGCTCGGCGCGGACCGGCATCGACCCCGCCCGCGCCGACGTGAATACCGACGAGCAAGGAGTTCCGCAGCCGTGAGCCTGACCATCCCCGACGAGCAGGTCGACTGGCGCACCAAGGGCCTGTGGCTGCCGGACGGCCCCGTCTCGCTCGCCGACTTCGGCGCGGCCCGGCACCCGCTGTTCGGCGGCCCGTTCACCTGGCCGCTCATGATCGCGCGCCGTTCCGCGCTGGAGCACAACATCGCGACGCTCGCCGCGTTCGCCGCCGAGCACGGGCTGGCGTTCGCGCCGCACGGCAAGACGACGATGGCGCCGTCGCTGTTCGACGCGCAGCTCCGCGCGGGCGCGTGGGGCATCACCGCCGCGACCGCCAACCAGGTGCTCGCGTACCGGAGGTTCGGCGTGCCGCGCGTCCTGCTCGCCAACGAACTGCTGGACGCGACCGCGCTGCGCTGGCTCGGCGGCGAGGTCGCGAAGGGCTTCGAGTTCTACCTGTACGCCGACTCGCCGGAGGGCGTCGCCGCGCTGTCGGCCGCCGCCGGGGAGCGTCCGTTCCAGGTGCTCGTCGAGCTGGGGCACGCGAACGGCCGCACCGGTTGCCGGACGGTCGAGCAGCTCACCGAGGTCGCGCGGGCCGTCGCCGCCGCGCCCGGCACCGAACTCGCCGGGGTGTCCGGCTACGAGGGCGGGCTGACGACGCCGGAGGCGGCGGGCGCGTACCTGTCCGGGCTGCGCGACGCGACGCTCGCGCTCGGAGACCTGCTGCCGGAGTCGGTCATCGTCAGCGCGGGCGGCAGCGCCTACTTCGACGTCGTCGCGGACCGCCTCGGCGGCGCGTGGCTGCCCGGCCGGGAACTCACCGTCGTTTTGCGCAGCGGCGCGTACGTCTCGCACGACGACGGGGTCTACACGCGCAAGACGCCGTTCACGCGCGTCCCCGGCTCGCTCGACGCGGCGCTGGAGGTCTGGGCGCAGGTCACCTCCGTGCCCGAGCCGGGCCTGGCGATCGTCGGCATGGGCAAGCGCGAGGCGCCCTACGACGAGGGGCTGCCCGTCCCGCTGCGGATTCGCCGCGCGAACGGCGCCGTCGAGCCCGCCGACGGGCTGCGCGTCACCAACACCAACGACCACCACGCCTACGTCGCGGGCGACGGGCTGCGCCCCGGCGACCTGGTGTGCTTCGGCATCTCCCACCCCTGTACGGCCTTCGACAAGTGGCAGGTCGTCCCGGTCGTCGAGGACGACGACACGGTCACCGACCTCATCCGTACGTACTTCTGAGAGAAGGACGATTCATGACCCCCCGCCTGACCCCGGGCGCCGTCCTGGCGGAGACCGGCGTCGTCGCGGTCGTCCGCGGCACGCGCGGCGACCGGACGGCCGCCGTCCTGGACACCCTCGTCCGCGCGGGCGTGCGCTGCCTGGAGGTCACGCTGAACACGCCGGGCGCGCTCGACGCGATCCGCGCGGCCGCCGACCGGCTGCCGGCGCTCGCGGACGGCCCGATCGAGGTGGGCGCGGGCACGGTCCGGACCGCCGCCGACGCGACGGCGGCCGTCCGCGCCGGGGCGACGTTCCTCGTCGCGCCCGGCACCGGCGCGGAGGTCGCCGCCGCCGCGCGCGACCTGGGCGTCGCCCACTACCCGGGCGCGCTGACGCCGACCGAGGTCGAGACCGCGTGGAACCTCGGCGCGACGGCCGTGAAGCTGTTCCCGGCCCGCGCGCTCGGCCCCGGCTACCTGCGGGACCTGCGGGAACCGTTCCGCGACGTCCCGTTCGTCCCGACCGGCGGCGTGTCCGCCGCGACGGCCGGGGAGTACGTCGCGGCCGGGGCGGTCGCGGTCGGCGCGGGCGGCTCGCTGATCGGCGACGCCCTCGACGGCGGCCCGCTCGACGCCCTCGCCGACCGCGCCCGCGCGCTGCTGGCCGCCGTCGCCGCCGCGCGCGGCACGGGAGCGGCGTGATGGCGACCGATCTCGTCACCCTCGGCGAGACGATGGCGCGGCTGGAGAACCCGGTCGTCGGCCCGCTGCGGCACGCCCGCTCGCTCGACCTCGGCGTCGCGGGCGCGGAGTCCAACGTCGCGATCGGCTTCGCCCGGCTCGGCGGCACCGCGACCTGGTGCGGGCGCGTCGGGGACGACGAGTTCGGCCGTCTCGTCCGCACGACGCTCGCCGGGGAGGGCGTGGACGTCGCGCACGTCGTGACGGACCCGGCCGCGCCGACCGCGCTGATGTTCAAGGAACGGCGGTCCGGCCAGCTCACCCGCGTGCAGTACTACCGGTCGGGCTCGGCGGGGTCGCGGCTCGCGCCCGGCGACGTCCCCCACGACCTGGTGCGCGCCGCGCGCGTCCTGCACGTCACCGGCATCACGGCCGCGCTCGGCGCCGACGCGCGGCGCGCCGTCCACGACGCCGTGGACACCGCGCGCGCGGCGGGCGTCCCGGTGTCGCTGGACCTCAACTACCGCAAGGCGCTCTGCACGCCGGAGGAGGCGGGCGAGCTGCTGCGCCCGCTCGTCGCCCGCGCGGACGTCGTGTTCGCGACCGAGCAGGAGGCGCGGCTCGTCGCCGCCGGCCGCGACGCGGCGGAGCTGGCCACCGCGCTGACGGCCCTCGGCCCGCGCGAGGCGCTGGTGAAGCGCGGCGCGCTCGGCGCGGTCGCCCACTGCGACGGCGGGGTCTTCGACGCGCCGCCGCACCCGGTCGCGGTCGTGGACCCGGTCGGCGCGGGCGACGCGTTCGCGGCCGGGTACCTCGCGGAGTTCGTGCTGGGCCGGCCGGTCGCGGAACGGCTCGCGACCGCGTCGGCGGCGGGCGCGTACGCGGTGACCGTCCCCGGCGACTGGGAGGGCCTGCCCAACCGCGCCGACCTGGATTTGCTGCGGTCGGCGGACGACGCCGTCGATCGCTGACTGAGAGGGAGAACCGATATGAGCAAGCGTGAACTCCGCAGCGCCGACGCGCCCGCGCCTGGCGGCACCTACTCGCAGGGGCTCGTCGTGGGCGACTTCGTCTACACGGCGGGGATGGGACCGATCGACCCGGCCACCGGTGCGGTCGTCGGCGACGACGTGGCGACGCAGACCCGCCAGGTGCTCGCCAACCTGAAGGCGGTGCTGGCCGAGCACGGGCTGGACTTCTCGGACGTCGTGAAGTCGACCGTCCACCTCCAGGAACTCCACCGCGACTTCGCCGCGTACGACGAGGTCTACCGGGAGCACTTCACCGCGCCCTACCCGGTGCGGACGACGGTCGGGTCGGACCTGATGAACATCCTGGTCGAGATCGACTTCGTGGCCTACAAGAAGAGCTGATGGACTCCTCGCTCTACGCGTTCGCCGAGGACCTGCGCGACGAGGGGTTCGCGCGGGTCCTCGCGTGCGGGACGGCGGGCGTGGCGGTCGCCGCCGCCTACCACCGGGCGCGGGACGTCACTCCGCACGGCCGGACGCGCGTCACGCTGCGCCACGACGGCGTCCACTTCCCCTTGGGCGACGCGTTCGACGGGCTGCGGCTGCGCCCGCCCGTGCAGGACGGCGCGTCGGCTCGGCCGCTGCGCGCGGCCCGCGCGGCGGCGGACGCGGCCGGGGCGCGGCTGCACGGCTGGGGCGTGTTCCTCCACAACACGACGATCGGCCTGGCCCATCCGGACGTGACGCAGGAGAACTGCTTCGGGGACCGGGGGGCTCCGGCGGACCTGTGCCCGTCGCATCCGGACGTCCGCGCGTACGCGGTCGCCCTGGCACGCTCCATCGCGCGTTTGGGCGTGGACTCGGTCGTGGCCGAGTCCCTGCACTTCGGCACCTTCGGCCACGGCTACCACCACGAACGCTCGTTCGTGGAGCTGGGGGAAGCGGCGGAGTTCGCCCTGGGCCTGTGCTTCTGCCCCCACTGCCTGAAGCGCTCCACCAATGGGGCCGCAGCCCGCGCCACCGCAGCACAACTAGTAGAGGCCGTCCTGAACGGCGACCCACCCACCACCGCCATGCCGAACACGTTGCCGAACAACGTGCGGTCGGAACCGCCACGGGCCGGCATGCCAGCCGATGCCGCACTGCCGGACGCGTCGCCGCCGGACGGCATGCAGTCGGACGGCGCGCTGCCGGGCGGCGCACGATCGGATGTGGCCCTGCAGCGCGACGCGCGTTCGGGCGGCACGCAATTGGACGGCGCCCGGTCAAGCGGCATGCCGCCGAGCGGCGCGCGGTCGGGCATGGCGGCGCTGCCGGGCGGCGGGCCGCCGGAGGGCGTGCCGGGCGGCGTGCGGTCGGGCGGTGCGCGGCCGACCGCCGTGCTGCCGGACGTTCTGCTGGAGTACGCGCGGGAGCGGATTGCGACCGTCACCTCGCTGGCCGCCGAGGTCGCGGCGGCCGTCGCGGCCGAGGGCTCGCGGCTGACGTTCCTCGACCTCACCGGCGCGGTGAAGGGCTACGCCGACGGGCGGCCCGGCGGCGGTCCGGCCGCCGCCGACGCGTGGCGGATCGGCGTGGACCCGGCGGCGCTCGCGCGCGTCGTGCCGTCCTACGCGGCGCTCTGCTACGCGCGCGACGCCGAGCGGGTGGCGCTGGACGTCGCCGCGTACCGGGCGGCGCTCGGCCCGGACGTCGAGCTGCGCACCGTCCTGCGCCCCGGCTTCCCCGACACGGACTCGGCCGAGCACCTGGCCGCGAAGGCGTCGGCGGCGCGCGGCGCGGGGACCGACGCGGTGGACTTCTACTGCTACGGGCTGGCCCCGCGGCCCGCGCTGGAGCGCATCGCGGGCGCGGTCCGTGCCGCCGGTCAACTATAGGATGTAGTACTACGTCGTGTAGTTGATCGGAGGCCGACCGTTGCGCGTGCTCATCGCCGGAGCGGGGATCGCCGGGCTCGCGGCGGCGCGCGCCCTCGTCGCGGCGGGCCACGAGGTCGCCGTGCTGGAGGAGGGCGACGCGCCGCGCCTCGGCACCGGTGCGGTCACCCTCTGGTGCAACGGCACGGCGATCCTCGGGGACCTCGGCGTCGGCGTCGGCGCGCTCGGGCAGCGGCTCTCGGCGCTGTCCGTCCGGAGCGCGCGCGGGCGTCGCGTCCTCGACGTGGACCTGGACGCGCTCGCCGCCCGCTTCGGTTCGGCGGCGCGCGTCGTCCCGCGCGCGGCGCTGGTCGCCGAACTCCTCGCGGGACTGCCGGACGGGATCGTGCGGTTCGGCTCGTCCGTCGCGGACGTGCGGATCGGCGCGGACCGGGCCGTCGTGCGGACCGCGTCCGGGGACGAGCACGTCGCGGACCTGCTCGTCGGCGCGGACGGCGTGCGCTCGCGCGTCCGCGCCCACGTCCTCGGCGACCTGCCCGCCGCCCGCACCGGCATCGCGACGTGGCAGGGCCTGATCCCCGCCCCGTTCGACCCCGGCACCGCCATGACGGTGCTCGTCGGGCGGCGCGGCGACTGCGGCTTCATGGGCGCGGGCGACGGGCTCATGCAATGCATGTTCGAACTGCCCGACGAGCAACCGGGCGACCGTCCTGTGGAAAACCTGCGCCGCCGCTACGCGGGCTGGGCCGAGCCTGTGGACAAGATCCTGGCCGCGCTACGGGACGAGGACATCGAGGCGTTCCCCCACCAACGGCACCGGGTGCCGCGCCGCCTCGGGCACGGCCGGTGCGTCCTGCTGGGCGATGCGGCGCACGCGATGCCGCCCGTCCTGGCGCACGGCGCGAACCAGGCGCTGGAGGACGTCCGCGCGCTCGCGGCCTGCCTCGCCGCCGCACCGGTGGACGCGGCCGTCCGCGCGTACTCCCGGCGGCGTCGCGGACGGGCGGCCGCCGCGTCCGCCCTCGCCGCGAACGGCCTCGCCGTCACCGGACCGCGCGCGCTCGCGCAGACGTCCCCCGCCCTGCGCCTCGCCGCGCCGCCGCCCGCGCTCGGCACCTGGGCGTTCGGCCGCATGCTGCGCGGCCTGAGCGACCGCGTCTGAAACGCCGGGGAACGGGCCGGGTCGCTCACGGTAGGAGCGCGCATCCGGCAATTCACCAGAAAAATGACGACGAAGTCGCGGTGAGTGACCTGTGTCCCAACGATAGGTTGCGAGTCGATCACTAAGCGTGGCATTATTGCGGGTCGCACGCGACCTCGCGCCCGCGTGCCGTGGACAGCGCCCCCCGAGGTCCAGGAGTTCCCCCCATGAGCGAGATGCCGTCCCGTGACCCGGACGTGCTGACCACCGCCGAGCTGGCCGCCAAACTCGGGCTCTCCCCGCAGACCGTCCGCCGGATGGCGAACTCGGGCCAGCTTCCCGCCCTCAAGACCGGCAAGGACTTCCGCTTCTCCTGGGAGGCCGTCCGCCAGGTCCTGCGCAGCCCGTACCGCGAGGACGCCCAACCCGACCGCGGCGCGGGCCACCGAGCCCGAACCCGGGCCCGAGCCGCCACCGCCCGCCACCCCGACTGACCCGGGGGTCCGGTCGCCGGGCTGGTGTCACGTGCCAAGCGTGCCGTTCGGTGTGGCGGGGCCGTTCAGCGCGCGGACGAGCTGGTGCGCCGCCTCGGCGGTGTGCTCGGCGGGGGTGCTGCCGCCGTGCCAGGACAGCCGCCACCGGCCGTCGCGGTAGGCCACGATGACGCGGCGGACGTCGGCGGCCCGGTCGGCGCGGAACACCAGGAGCACGGGATAGGTGTTGACGTGCGTGATTCCGCTGGTGACGCCCTCGAACATTCCGAGCGCGTCGTGCAGGCGGGACAGGTACGTGAAGCGCTCGCGGTGGAGGACGGCGGGGTTGAGGACGTCCCTCGCCTGGTCGTCGGGCTTGGAGTAGAAGCCGCCCGGCTTCGCGGCTTCCGGCTGCTGCGGCGTTTGCTTGGTCTTCCGCTCGTGGGCTCCCATGTCGTCACGCTCCTGCGGTCTTCTCGTGAAGGGACCACAAGCGTGGACCGGGCCGGGTTACCGTGCATAGGCGAACTCCCCAAGTTCACCCCCCGATGATCACGGAGCGTGCTCAATGACGAACAGGCGGGAGCTGAACCCCGACCGGGACATGCACGACTGGGCTGCGGTCGAGCTGCAGAAACTCCGCAAATCACACGGAATGTCACACAGGGACGTCGCCGCGATCCTGGAGAAGGACCGCACGCTGATCTCAAAAATTGAAGCGGGTGAATCGAAGCTTCAGGAAGAGGACGCGGACAAGCTCGACCGGGTTTGGGATACCGGAGGCCGACTTGGGCGGATCATCCGGTGGGCGAAATCTCGGCACTCGTCTGAATGGCGGGACGGCCGGGCCAGGAGTGAATCCCGCGCCGACCAGATCCGCGTGTGGGCGCTCGGCTGGATACCCGTCCTCGCCCAGACGGAGGACTACATCCGCGCGCGGCTCGCCGACGGTGGACGGGACGACGCGGACTCGACGGTGCGGGAGACCCTCGCCCGCCAGAAGGTGCTCGACCGCAAGCCCCGGCCGCTCGTCTGGCTTCTCATCGACCAGAACGCGCTGGAGCACCCGGTCGGCGGGGCGGAGGTCATGCGCGGACAGCTCGCCCGGCTCCTGGAGTTGGCGCAGTCCGCCTCGTGGGCCGTGCGCATCGTCGGTCACGGCTCCGGAGGTCACGTCGGCCGGGACGGTTCATTCGAGCTGTACCGAGTCGGCGGCGCGGACGTGGCCTACACTGAGGCACTCGGACCCGGCCGTCTGGTGACGGATGCCTCTGAGGTAGTCGAGTACGACATATGCTTCCGCCAGATCGGCGACGTCGCCGAAAGTAAGGGCGCGTCCATCGCACTCATCAAGAAGATCATGGAGGGGTACGGATGATCGAATGGCGTAAGTCCAGCCGCAGCAAAGGCAGCGTGAACGGCAACTGTGTTGAACTCGCCGCTCTCGCGACCGCTGTCGGCGTTCGTGACTCGAAGAACCCCGAGCTCGGCCATTTCGCGCTGCGCCGTTCGCAGTTCGGAACGCTTCTGCAGCAGGTCAAGAGCGGCGAGCTGGACGGCACCTGGAGCAACTTCGCCTGACGTAGAGGATCGAAGGAGTACCGATGATCAAGTGGCGTAAGTCCAGCCGCAGCGAGGGCAGCGTAAACGGTAGCTGCGTTGAACTCGCCGCGCTCGTGACTGCGGTGGGCGTTCGCGACTCGAAGAACCCCCAGCTCGGTCACTTCACGCTGCGCCGTTCGCAATTCGGGAGGCTCCTGCGGCACGTCAAGAGCGGCGAACTGGACGGTACCTGGAGCGGGACGGTTTGATCGACTGCCTGAAAACCACCTCTGGCAACACAGGCTGGTTCGGCAGGTGATGGAGGGTCTTGCATGACTCCCGTATGGCGCAAGTCGAGTTTCAGCGGGACTGGCGGAAGCCAGAGCGACTGCGTTGAGCTTGCGTGCGTGCTGCGCAACATTGCCGTTCGCGACTCGAAGAACCCCCAGCTCGGTCACTTCGCGCTGCGTCGTTCGCAGTTCGGGGCGCTTCTGCGGCACGCCAAGAGCGGTGAGCTGGACGGCACCTGGAGCAAGACCGTTTGACCGACTGCTCAAGAACACTTCTGGGCAAGCCTTCACGGGACCGGTGGACGACTCACCGGTCCCGTTTCGTTTTGGGCGCTCGGCGGGTCAGCAGCAGGCGGACTGGGGCTGTGCGCCCTCGGCGTTTCCGCAGCACGCCGAGTCCTCGGCGGGGGTGAGGGTTTCCGCGTCGGCCTTCACCACGTAGACCTCCCACGGTTCGCCGCCGGGACCGTGGACCCAGGCCTTGTCCTGGACCGCGTAGCAGCAGGTCGTGTCGGTCTCCTCGCGCGTTGCGAGGCCCGCGTCGGACAGGCGGCGGGTGGCGGCCTCGACGGCGGCCGAGTCGGTGACCTCGACGCCCAGGTGGTCCAGGCGCGTCGGCTCGTCGCCGTCGCCCTCGATGAGGACCAGCTTCAGCGGCGGTTCGGCGACGGCGAAGTTGGCGTAGCCGGGGCGGCGCTTGGCGGGCTCGACGCCGAACAGCCGCGTGTAGAACGCGACCGAGCCCTCCAGGTCGGAGACGCGCAGGGCGAGCTGGACACGGGACACCGGAACCTCCTGATTTGACGTCCATCGAATCAACGTGCCGCCGAGTTTGCGCTTCTGGATAGATGGATGTCAAATTAGAGGCATGTCGAAGCAACCGCCGCCCGCCGACTGCTGCGTGGCTCCGCTGGCGTGCGCCCCGCTCACCGAGGACGAGGCCGCCGAACTCGCGCCCCTGCTCAAGGCGGTGGCCGACCCCGTCCGGCTGCGGCTGCTGTCCCTGATCGCCTGCCACGACGGCGGCGAGGCGTGCGTGTGCGACCTGACCGCCGCGTTCGACCTGACCGCGCCGACCATCAGCCACCACCTGAAGACCCTGCGCCGCGCCGGGCTGATCGACTCCGAACGGCGCGGCACATGGGTCTACTACCGGCTCAACCCGGGCGTACTGGAGCGCCTGTCGGCCGTCCTCGCCCCACGCGCCGCGACCACGCGATGACGTCCCCCGGCCAGGCCAACGGCCCGGGCTCCGACTCGGCCACCGACCCGGGCGCTGGTGCCGTCACGGGCACGGGCTCGCGCGCCGACTCGGCCACCGGCTCGGACGCTCGTGCCGTCACGGGCACCGACGCCGCCACGGCCACCGGCGTCGGCCCGACCACCGGCCGAGCCGTGGGCGACCGCGCGCCCCGCAGGCTGTCCCGGGTCGATCGGCTGCTGCCTCTGTGGATCGGCGCGGCGATGGCGGCCGGGTTGGCGGCGGGCCGCGCGGTCCCCGGCCTCGACCGCGCGCTGGACGCCGTCCGCGTCGGCGGGATCTCGCTGCCGATCGCCGTCGGCCTGCTCGTGATGATGTACCCGGTCCTCGCGAAGGTCCGCTACGACCGCGTGGGCGCCGTCGCCCGCGACCGGCGGCTGCTCGTCCCGTCGCTCCTGCTGAACTGGGTCGTCGGCCCCGCCGTGATGTTCGCGCTGGCCTGGCTGCTGCTGCCGGACCTCCCCGAGTACCGGACGGGCCTGATCATCGTCGGCCTCGCGCGCTGCATCGCGATGGTCGTCATCTGGAACGACCTCGCGTGCGGCGACCGCGAGGCCGCCGCCGTGCTGGTCGCCGTCAACTCGGTGTTCCAGGTCGTCGCGTTCGGGCTGCTGGGCTGGTTCTACCTGACCGCGCTGCCGGGAATGCTCGGCCTGGAGCAGGTCCGGCTCGACGCGTCCGCGTGGGACATCGCGCGCAGCGTGCTGGTCTTCCTAGGCGTGCCGCTGGCCGCCGGGTACGCGACCCGCCGCGCGGCCGAACGCGCGCGCGGCCGGGACTGGTACGAGCGGCGGTTCCTGCCGCGCGTCGGCCCGGCGGCGCTGTACGGGCTGCTGTTCACGATCGTCGTCCTGTTCGCGCTGCAGGGCGACGCGGTGACGTCCCACCCCGGCGACGTGGCACGGATCGCGCTCCCGCTGCTGCTCTACTTCGCCCTGATGTGGGCCGGTTCGTTCGCGCTCGGCCGGGCCGTGGGCCTGCCCTACGACCGGACGGCCACGCTCGCCTTCACCGCCGCCGGGAACAACTTCGAGCTGGCCATCGCGGTGGCCGTCGCGACGTTCGGCGTCACGTCCGGCCAGGCCCTCGCGGGCGTGGTCGGGCCGCTCATCGAGGTCCCGGTGCTGGTCGGCCTCGTCCACGTCTCGCTGGCGCTGCGCCGCCGGGAAGGCTCAACATGACCGACATTCCCGAAGTGCTGTTCGTCTGCGTCCACAATGCGGGAAGGTCGCAGATGGCCGCCGCGCTGCTGGAGCACCACGCCGCCGGGCGCGTCCGCGTCCGCTCCGCGGGCTCCGCGCCCGCCGACGCGGTGAACCCGGCCGTCGTCGCGGTACTCGCGGAGATCGGGCTGAACGCCGAGTTCCCCAAACCGCTCACCGGCGACGCCGTCCGGGCCGCCGACGTCGTCATCACGATGGGCTGCGGCGACGCCTGTCCCGTCCTCCCCGGCAAGCGCTACGAGGACTGGCGGCTCCCCGATCCCGCCGGGCTGTCCGCGGCGGAGGTCCGGCCGATCCGCGACGCCATCGACGCGCGCGTCCGGGCACTGCTCGCGGACCTGCTCCCCGACTGACCTGGCGAATCGGGCGCGGACGCCCCGAAAGCACGCGAAGTTCGGGTGGGTTTTGTCACTGCTCGTCCCGCCTCGCGATGGTTATGCTCCCCGTGATCAACAACGACGGGGAGGACCGCCGATGCACGCGGAGCCCGGGCGGCCCGCCCGATGACGGTCAACGGCTTCGAGGTCGACCCGTCCCGCCTGCGCGCGTCCGCGAGCGAGCTGCGCGCCGTCGCGGACCGTCTCCAGCAGGCGCTGAGCGATTTCGAGGCGACGGTGGACGGCTTCGGCCAGCCCTGGGGCGCCGACGACATCGGCTCCATCATCGGCATGGCCCACGACGAGGCGTTCGACACGGCGCTGGACTGCTTCACCACGAACGCCGACGACCTGGCCGAGTACGCCGAGGCGCTCACGCAGATGGCCGACAACTACGTCGAGATGGAACAGTCCAACGAGCTGTACGTGAACCGGATCGGCGAGGTCCTGTAATGGGCCTCCAACTTCCCGGCGAGCTGATCAGCCTGCTCGGCATGCTCGGCTACAACTGGCCCGAGGCAGACGAGACGAAGCTGTTCCAACTCGGCGGCACGTGGATGGACATGGCGTCCACCCTGCACGCGACCGTCTCCGACGCGGACGCCGTCGCACAGCGGATCTGGTCGGAGAACAAGGGCGACGACTTCGACGCGTTCCGCACGGCGTGGTCCGGCGACGAGGCGCCGACGCGCAACCTCGGCGACGCCGCCAACGGCTGCCTGATGGTCGGCGCGGGCCTGATGGTGTGCGCGGGCGTCGTCCTCGCGCTCAAGATCAACGTCATCGTCCAGCTCACGATGCTCGCCATCGAGATCGCGCAGGCCATCGCGACGGCCGCGCCGACGTTCGGCGCGTCCCTCGCGGAGATCCCGATCTTCAAGGAGATCACCGGCGCGATCGTGGACGAGCTGATCAACCAGGCGATCGGGGCGCTGCTCGATGGATGACCTCGCGGGACGGGCCGGACGGGCGGGCCGCGCGGCCGTCGCGCTGCTGCTCGCCGCGCTGCTGCTCGTGCCCGGCCCGGTCGGCGTCCTGGACGCGGGGCGCGCGCCGGTCGCGGCGGGACGGCGGCACCGCGGCGGGCACCGGGGCGGCCGGCGCGGCGGCCACAAGGGCGGCGGGCGCGGCCCGATCGCGCGCCCGCTGCGGATGGGCCTGTTCAAGCCCGGCAAGGGCGGCAAGGGCGCGGCCCCGCGCCCGCCCGCGCCGAAGGGCAAGCGCGGCGCGCCGCACGAGCACCCGACCGGCATCAACGGCCAGAAGCAGAAGGGCCACGTCCGGGGGACGCCGCAGTACGAGAACCGCAAGAAGGCGGGCAAACCGACCTCGACGTGGGCGGGCGACGAGTCGTTCGCGAACCACCACACCTACGACGCGTGGTACCAGGGGACGCCCGACCCGAAGCGCCCCCGCGTCCGCACGCACGACTACGGGCCCGACCACGTCACCGGCTACAGCCCGCAGGGCCAGCCGCAGCACAAGGTCCGGGTCCACATGGACGACGACGGTACGATCCACGGACATCCGAAGTGACGCCGGAAGGGGCGGGGCGCGCAGTGGACGACATCGCGCGGCGCATCGAGAGCGCCTACGGCTCGCTCGCCGAACCCCGGTTCGACTCCGTCGCGGCGGCGCTGGACGCCCGGCCGTACGACGCGCTGATGGCGGAGGTCGCGCGCGTCTTCGTCGTCGAGGAGGACACGGACCCCGACGACGACCACGGTTTCGTCTACGGCCTCGACCGGGCGGGGCTGCGCTGGGTCCTGATGCTGTCCGTCGTCGGCCCGTACGCGGCATTCGCCCGGCTCAGCGACGCCTGGGACGACGTCCTGACGCCCGCGTCCCCCGACTTGCGCGACGAGGAACGCTGGCTGCTCGACGTCCTGTCCCGCGCGGGCCTGCGCGCGCTGACCCGCGCCGAGCTGGAGGACCCGATCGACCTGCGCCTCTTCAGCGTCGGACCGGGCGAGGTCCGCGTCTTCCACGCCCTGTTCACCGACTCCCCGGGCCTCCCCTGGGACCGCGAGACCCTGCGCCGCCTCGGCATCCTCTAGCCGCGGGGGATCATCAGCGACGTCCCGGCGGGCAGGTCGAGCCAGTACCGGTCCGGGGCGGTGACGAGCCGCAGCGTCACCTCGCCGCAGAACGGGCAGCGCAGCACCGCGCCCGGCGCGTCGGCGTACAGCGGGGCGCGGGCGAGCATCCCGTCGCGGCCGCAGGAGCCGCAGCGCCCGGCCGCCGTCGTCATGTCGGGCGTGAAGATCAGGCCGAGCGGTCCGGCGAGGGCGTTGCCGTCGAGCCCGGTGCCTGGTTCGTCCATGTTCATCCTCCCGTGGGGCCGAACCGCTCGGCGCGGACGCGGTCCCCGTCGTGGCCGAGTCCGGTGAGCGCCGCGCCGACCGCCTCGACGAACGGCGTCGGGCCGCAGACGTAGCAGTGCGGCGCGTCGCCGGGCGGGAAGCCGTGCGCGGCGAGGTCGTCGGCGGCGAGGCGGGCCGCCGGACGGTCGTGGCCGGGCGGTGTCTCGCGCGTGTACGCGAGCAGGACGCCCGCGCCGCGTTCGGCGAGGTCCGCGAGTTCGTCGGCGTAGAAGAGCTGGTCGGGCGAGCGCAGCGAGTACAGCAGCCGGAGCGGCGCGCGCGAACCGGTGTCGCGCCACGCCCGCGCCATCGCCATGACGGGCACGACGCCCGCCCCGCCCGCGACGAGCAGCAGCGGCTCGTCCCCGCCTCGCCACACGAACCAGCCGCCGACCGGGCCGAGCATCTCGATGAGTGCGCCGGTCGGATAGTCGTCCACAAGGTAGGGGGAGACTTCGCCGTCCGGGAGCCGCTGGACGGTCAGTTCGACGCGCTCCCCGGCGGCGGGCGCGGCGATGGAGTAGCTGCGGGTCGCCTGGTAGCCGTCGTCGGCGGTGAGCCGCAGGTCGACGTGCTGTCCGGGCAGGTGGCCGGGCCAGCCGGGAACGTCCAGCAGCAGCGTGCGGACGTCGGGAGTCTCGCAGCGGTCGCCGACCAGCGTCGCGGTGCGCCAGGCCGGGGCCTCACGCCCAGGAGTAGCGCTGCTCACGCCAGGGATCTCCGTAGTCGTGGTACCCGGCGGATTCCCAGAACCCGGGCTCGTCGCGGTCGAGCAGCCGCAGCCCGCGCACCCACTTCGCGGACTTCCAGAAGTACAGGTGCGGGATGAGCAGCCGGGCCGGGCCGCCGTGCGCGGCGGGCAGCGGTTCCCCGTCGTAGGTGTGGACGATCCATGCCTTGCCGCCCGTGACGTCCGCGAGCGGGACGTTCGTCGTGTAGCCGCCGTGGCAGCGCGCCAACGCGAACTTCGCCGACGTGTCGATCCCGTCCAACAGCGTGTCCACCGAGACGCCGACCCACGTCGTGTCGTACTTCGACCACCGGGTCACGCAGTGGATGTCAACCGTGGGGCGCTCCTGGGGAAGGTCCATGAACTCGCGCCACGTCCAGCGGCGCGCCGTCCCGTCCGGGGTCTCCAGCGTGAACCGCCACGACCCCTCGGGCACGCGCGGCGTCGGCCCGGCGGACAGGACGGGGAAGCCCTCGACCAGGTGCTGCCCCGGCGGCAGCCGCCCGCTGTCGTCGCGCGCCGCGCCGCGCCCGCGGAAGCCGGGTGTGAGGGAGGCCATCGCGCCTACCGGTGGATCGCGTACGGCATCGGACACCTCGGACGGGTCGGTTGGAACGTTCCTCGCCACTCCATCAACGCGACCGGAACGCGCCCGCCGCGTCCGGTCCAAGATCGCGTCAAACGTTCCGGGTGCGCGGAGGCACCGCCTCGGCTTGCGGTTTCGGCAACGGGCTTTGCCTGGTCGGCGCGGGTGGGGGCACCGTGGGCGAAGAGCGCCGCAGCGGTGCGAAAGCCCCGCTCAGACGGCATGTCCGCCGGGGCGGCGAACCTTGGGGAGGAACGGCATGGACGCCGAGTTCTGGGACGAGCGGTACGGCAGTCGCGACCAGTTGTTCAGCGGAAACCCCAACGGGGTGCTCGTCACCGAGGCCGCCGACCTGCCGCCGGGCCGGGCGCTCGACCTCGGGTGCGGGGAGGGCGGCGACGCGCTGTGGCTCGCCCGGCGCGGCTGGCGGGTGACCGGCGTCGACATCTCCGAGGTCGCGCTGCGGCGCGCCGCCGCGTCGGCCGCGGACGTCGCGGACCGCACGGCGTGGACGCGCGCCGACCTCACCGCCGAGCCGCCCCCGGCGGGCCCGTTCGACCTGGTGACCGCGCAGTACTTCCCGCTGCCGGTCCGGCCGGACCACGCGGCGCTGCGCCGCCTGCTGGCCGCCGTCGCCCCCGGCGGCACGCTGCTGTTCGTCGGCCACGACCTCGCCGACGTGCCGTCCCGCGTGGACGGCGTCGACCCGCGCTCCTTCTACCAGCCCGCCCAGATCGCCGAACTCCTGGACGCCGACTGGCACGTCCTCGTCAACGAGACCCGCCCCCGCACCGCCCCAGCCCCGCCCGGCACCCACCACGCCAACGACACGATCCTCCGCGCCCACCGCCGCTGAGCGCGTCGTGCGGCGCGCTGGTCGGGGCGTAGAGGCGCGGGACCTCGGACCCGCACGGAACCCGGATGTGCCACCATCCGTCCGGTATGTCCGGTTTTGTGAGACTCGGCGGCGCGGCGAGATGACTGCGGGGATGCGCTCGTTGCGCATCCCCGCAGATCAGAAGGCGGAGGATCGGGGATTTGAACCCCGGATGGGCTTGCACCCAAACCGCATTAGCAGTGCGGCGCCATAGACCGGACTAGGCGAATCCTCCAGGAAGCCCGAGGGCTCAGCACAGGCTACCGGTCGTCGCGGCAACCGGCAAAGTCGTTTGCGCGGGGCGCGCGGCCGGCCCCGGCCGGGTGGGGCCGGGGCCGGAGCGGCGGGGTCAGGAGCCGAAGTGCAGGCCGCCGGTGAAGCCGCACGCCTTGCCGAGGTCCTGGCCGTCCTGCTGCATCTTGCTGATCGAGGTGAGGCCGTTGGTGCCGCTCGACAGGTCCCCGGACGCGAGGCTGCTGAGCGTCTTGGCCGTGGCGTCGAGGTCGTCGGCGAAGCGGCCCGCGGCGGACTCGACGTCGCCGCCCGCGTCCTGTCCGGCGGAGCGGATCTTCGCGGCGGCGTCGGTGTACTTCTGGGCGTTCGCCGACGCGCCCGCCGACGGGTTGCTGAGGTCGGGCGTGCTGACGTTCGTGAGCGTCTTCAGCGTCGACTCGATGCTGTTGCAGGCGGTCTTCTTGCTGCCGCCCGTGACGGAGTCGAGCGGTCCGCACGCCGTCGAGCCGAGCACGGCGCCGCCGACGAGAAGGGCGCCGACCAGAGTGGTGGCGGACATGCGCATGGGGAGTCTCCTTGATGGGGGGTTGGGCGTTGGACGAGAGTAGACCGGCACACCGTCAGTCGTGTCCCGAATGACCCTTTGGCGCGCGGCCGCCCGCAATGGTTCCCGCGCCCGTCATGGTCCGGCCGCCCGCCGGGATGCCCTACACTGGTGGACGTCGGAGCGCGGACCGAGCGGTCGGCCCCCCACCACAAGGGCCTGCTAGACTCCCTCCACGACGACGAACCTCCCGGTGCGAGCCGGGAAGGCGCACCCGTAGCTCAACGGATAGAGCATCTGACTACGGATCAGAAGGTTAGGGGTTCGAATCCCTTCGGGTGCACAGACGGAAATCCCTGGTCAGAGTCCTCTGGCCAGGGTTTTTTTATGCCTTCGGCCCGTTCGCGTTGCGCCGGGCCAGGGGGCGGTGTGGCGTGGGGCACAAAAGCGCGGGTGCGGTTGCGTCGGTCGGCGTATTGGAATCAGTGTCCACTTACTTTAGGGTCGGGGCGGCCGTCACCCGGACGGCACAGGGGGACGACCGAAGGGGCACCGCTCATGTCCACCAGTGTTCGCCGCGTCGTGCGGACGGTACTGGCCTCCTGCGTCGGCGTCGCGATGACGGCCGCCGCGCTGCAGGGCAGCGCCGAGGCCGCGCCGGCCGAGGTCAAACCGCCCGCGCAGGACGCGTTCTACACACCGCCGTCGCCGCTGCCCGCAGGGAAGCCGGGCGACATCATCCGGTCGCGCGAGTCCGCGTACCCGTCGTTCGGGGACGCGAAGGCGTGGCAGGTCCTCTACCGGTCCGAGTCCGCGACGGGCGCGCCGATCGCCGTGTCCGGGACGGTCGTCGTGCCGACCAAGGCGTGGACGGGGACGGGCAAGCGCCCCCTCGTCTCGTACACGGTCGGGACGCGCGGGCTCGGCGACGCGTGCGCGCCGTCGTACACGCTCGCGCAGGGCCTGGACTACGAGGAGCTGTTCATCGCGGACGCGCTCAGCCGGGGCTGGGCCGTCGCGGTCACCGACATGGAGGGCCTGGGCACGCCGGGCCAGCACACCTACGAGGTCGGCCAGTCGCAGGGCAAGGCCGTCCTGAACATGGCGCGCGCGGCGGAGCACCTCGACGCCGCGGGGATCGGCGACGCGCCGGTCGGGATCTGGGGCTACTCGCAGGGCGGGACGTCGGCGGGGTGGGCCGCGCAGCTCGCCGCGTCGTACGCGCCGGAGTTGCAGGTGAAGGGCGTCGCGGCGGGCGGCGTCCCGGCCGACCTCCTCGCCGTCGCCAAGAGCCTCGACCAGGGCCCGTTCGCCGCGCTGATGTATATGGCGGCGGTCGGCTACGACGCGGCGTACCCCGAGCTGAACCTGAACAGCTACCTCAACGACGCGGGCAAGAAGCTGCTCGACAGCAGCAAGGACATCTGCCTGCTCAGCTTCGACGTGGTCCCGACGGTGCTCGGCACGGCGTTCAAGAAGATCAGCGACTTCACCGTCAAGAACCCGCTCGACCAGCCGGACTGGCAGGCGCGGCTCAAGGAGAACAAGCTCGGCGGGACGGCCCCGTCCGCGCCGGTGTTCCAGTCGCAGGCCGTGTTCGACGAGATCATCCCGTTCCAGCAGGCGGACGACCTGCACAAGGCGTGGTGCGCCAAGGGCGCGAACGTGACGTGGAAGACGTACACGTTCGCCGAGCACGTCCTCGGCGCGCTGCAGAGCGAGCCGGACGCGGCGGCGTTCCTCGCGGACCGCTTCGCGGGCAAGCCGACGCAGGGGAACTGCGCGGCGTGACCGATCGCCGGGGCGGGCCGTCGCGGCCCGCCCCGGCGCGCGTCAGCCGATGTTGACGATCTGGCCCGCGGGCGGCGCCGTCACCTGGACGGGGTCGCCGTACCGGTCGAGGTCCAGGATCGCGTCGCCGTCGGACTTCACGCGCAGCACGCGCGGCTCGCCGTCGAGCGCGACGTACATGGAGTCCCCGCCGTCGCGCAGTTCGAGCGCCCGCCGGCCGGAGACCGTGGTGATCTCGCCCTTGGTCGGCGTACCGGTAGGCGTCATGATGTCGCCCACCATGCCGGTCACGTCGGTCAGCGGCTCGACGTCCTTGAAGTCCTTGGACTTGCTGCTCGTCTTGATGTACTTGTCCTTCAGCAGGCTGACCGCGGCCCCTCCGGCGGCGTCGGAGAGGAACGCCTCGTTGCCCTTGACGTAGATCGCGTCGTCGAGGCGGATGAACTCGAACTTCTGCTCGCCCTGGGTGATCGTGCCCTGGGACGTCGCCTTGCCGGCGAACGAGACGTCGATCTGCATCGAGCCGCCGTCCATCGGCATCGCGCCGCTCATGTGGACGGAGCTGGCGGCGAGCGTCGCGGTGCGCGCGCGGTCGAGGATCGCGGTGACGTCGAGCTTGTCGATGCCGTTGGTGGTCGCCCGCGTCGTCGCGCGCGCGGCGGGCGGCGCGCCGCCGTCGTCCGAGCCGTCGCAGGCGGCCGTGGACAGGGCGAGGGCGGCGGCGAGCGCGCCGCCGATCAGGGCCGTGAATCGCATTGTTTTTCCTAGCCTGGGGTTGAATGCCCGGTAAGTATGGTCGGTCGGACCGGGGCGGTTCACTCCCTTAACGCCGGAAGTCGGACACGATCAGGTGTCAGGACGGCGGGTGGGTCCAGGCGTTGACCTCCACGCGGCCCGTCGTGCCGATGTCGACGCCGCCGTCCGGGGCCACGACGTGCGCAGGACGGCCCGGCGCGGGCGTGACCTCGATGTAGGGCGCGCGGATCGCGGGCTTGTCCACGTCCGTCACCGTGTTGCGCCACATCAGGACGAACCGCGCCGTCTCGCCGGGCTTGAGCGTCAGGGGCTTCGGCTTGTCCTGGGTGCCCGCCGGGGTCTCGACGTCGATCGGGGCGCGGGCGTCGTCCAGGAGCCGCACGGCCGGCCGCCCGTCGAGCCGGAACGGCTTGCCCCCGCAGTTGGTGAGCGTGATGCCGAGCCCGCGCTCGCCCATCGCGGCGTCCACCAGGCCCGCCGTGAGGCTGACACCGGTCGCGTCGCACGGCGTCGGGCTGAGCGTCGGCGTCGGCGGCAGTTCGGGCGCGCTCGGCGTCGGCAGCGACCGGATCGGGATCGGCGCGCCGTGCTCTTCCTCCAGCGCGGTCGCGCACGCGGACGCGGCGAGCAGGGGGACCAGGACGAGCGGGAGCAGGCGACGCATCGCCCGATGATGGCACACGTTGACCTGCAAAAACCCGCCCAACAGGATCAAAAGCAAACCTATTGGGCAAAGCGTCCGCTGATGGACGCACAGGCAGAAGAGACGGCCGTGGGTGTGGAGGAAGAGTTCCACACCGTCGATCTGGAGACGCGGCGGCTGCGGCCGCGCGCCGACCGGCTGCTGCGGCGGCTCCCCGGCGAGCGGTTCGGCGAGGAGCTGCAGCGCTCGGTCGTGGAGACCAACAGCCGCCCCTACCTCAAGCTGGTCGACCTGGCCGAGGACCTGACGGCGCTGCGGCGCGGGGTCGTGACGGAGGCTGAGCCGCTGGGGCTCGGCGTGGTCGCGGCCGGGACCGTCCCGGAGGCGGACCTCGACGCGCTGGACGTCACGCCCGACCCGCGCTACGAGCACATGCTCGGCGAGTACCAGGCGCTGGCGCGCGAGCAGTTGATCTGCGGCGCGCAGGTCCATGTGGAGGTCGCGGACCGGGAGCGGGCCGTCGCGGTCGCGCAGCGGCTGGCGCACCGGATGCCGGTGCTGCTCGCGCTGTCGGCCAGCTCGCCGTACTGGCGCGGCGACGACACCGGGTACGCGAGCTACCGGACGCTGCTGTGGAGCCGGTGGCCGACCGCCGGGCCGGTGGGCTCGTTCGCGTCGGCGGCGGAGTACGACGCGCTGCTGGAGGATCTCCAGCGCTCGGGCGTGATCAGCGATCCGGGGATGCTGTACTTCGACGTCCGGCCGTCCGCGCACGTGCCGACCGTCGAGCTGCGCGTGTGCGACGCGTGCCCGCGCGTCGAGGACGTGGTGCTGCTCGCCGGCCTGTTCCGCGCGATGGTCGCCGAGGAACTGGCGGCCCTCGACGCGGGCCGTCCGCCCGTGCCGATCCGGCCGGAGCTGGCGCGCGCGCTGAACTGGCGGGCCGCGCGGTCCGGGCTGGAGGGCGAGCTGGTCGACCCGGTGGAGCGGACGCCGGTCCCCGCGCCCGTCCACGTCCGCCGCGTGCTGGACGAGCTGCGGCCCGCGCTGGAGCGGTTCGGCGACTGGGAGCTGGTCGCCGAACTCGCAGGCGCGGCCGTGGAGAGCGGCGGTTCGGCGGCGCGGCAGCGCGCGGCGTTCAACGGCGGCGGGTTCCGCCGTGTCGTGGACCTGCTGCTCGACGAGACCCGCGAGCAGACGGGTTCGCTGGCGGGCGCGGGATTCGGGCGGCCGCGCGTGGAGTCGATGCTGGCCGGCTACGCGGCCGAGGACGACGAGGCCGTCCTGTTCGACGGCACCGCGCGCGGCCCCTACGGCCTGCTGATGGACGCGTTCGACCGGATCGGCGCGGACGGCCTGCGCGAGCGCGAGCGGGAACGCGACGCCGTGCAGCGCCGCCTCGGCATGACCTTCCAGGTGGACGGCGACGAGGAGCGGCTGTTCCCGGTCGACGTCGTCCCGCGCCTGGTCGCCGCCGACGACTGGGCGCCGCTGCGCGCCGGGCTCGTCCAGCGGGTGCGGGCGCTGGAGGCGTTCCTGCGCGACGCGTACGGGAAGCGGGCGGCGGTCGCGGACGGGATCGTCCCGGCGTGGGTGCTCGACGACGCGCCCGGCCTCCGCGCCGAGGGCTCGCTAGTTCCGGCGGGCGCGGTGCGGTGCGCGGTCGCGGGCGTCGATCTCGTCCGGGACGGCGCGGGCCACTGGTCGGTGCTGGAGGACAACCTGCGGGTTCCGTCCGGCATCGGATACGCGCTGGCGAACCGGCGGCTCATCGCGCGCGTGCTGCCGGAGCTGACGCGGGCGCTGCCGTCCGCGAGCGCGACGCGGGCGATCGGCGCGCTGCGGGCGGCGCTGGCGCCGGAGGACGGCGGGGCGGCGCTGCTCACGTCCGGCCCGGACGATTCCGCGTACTTCGAGCACCGCCTGCTCGCGGACGAGATGGGCGTCCCGCTGCTGACCCCGGACGCGCTCCGCGCCGACGCGGACGGCGTCCACGCGGACGGCCGGCGCGTCGCGGCGATCTACCGGCGCATCGCCGAGGACGAGCTGTTCGGCGCGGACGGCGCGGACGGCCGCCCGATCGGCCCCGGCCTGCGCGCCGCGCTGGAGAGCGGGGCGGTGCGGCTCGCGAACGCGCCCGGCAACGGAGTCGGGGACGACAAGGCGCTGTACGCGTTCGTCCCGGCGCTGATCCGCTACTACCTGGACGAGGAACCGCTGCTCGGCGGCGTCCGCACGTACCTGTGCCGGGACGCGGAGCAGTGCGCGCGGGTGCTGGACGAGATCGCGGACCTCGTCGTGAAGCCGGTGGACGGCCAGGGCGGCCTGGGCGTGCTCGTCGGCCCGGACGCGTCGCCCGCCGAGCTGGACGAGGCCCGCGACCGCATCCGCGCGGAGCCCGCCCGCTGGATCGCGCAGGACCCGGTGACCCTCTCGACGCACCCGACGTTCGAGGACGGGCGGCTGCGTCCGCGCGCGTTGGACCTGCGCGCGTTCGTCGTCCAGTCGCCGGCGGGCGCGGACGTCCTGCCGCTCGCGCTGTCCCGCGTCGCGCCCGAGGGCAGCCGCGTCGTGAACTCCACGCGCGGCGGCGGCTCGAAGGACACCTGGCTGCTGCGCTCTTGAGCGAATGCTTTGAGCGAACGCTCAAACCGGCAGGTCGTCCGGCGTGAACGTGCTGAGCTGCTCGCGCGTCGGCTCCTCGCCCTCGGCCGCCAGCCGCTCGGTGCGGCGCGCGTGCGCGGTGACGGCCGCGCGGAACAGCTTGTCGATCTCGCGGCCGTTGCCGGTGCGGTACCGCTCGGCCTCCGCCGCGAGGTGGCGGCGCAGCGCCGCGACGGTCTCCTCGGGGACGGTGTAGTCGGCGGCGCGCGCCTTGTCGGCGAAGATCTGCGTGAGGCCGTCCACGTCGTAGGGCTCGAACGTCAGCGTCCGCGCGAACCGCGACGCCAGACCGGGATTGGACGCCAGGAACTCCTCCATCTCGGCGGTGTAGCCCGCCGCGATGACGATCACCTCGTCCCGGTGGTCCTCCATCAGCTTGACCAGCGTGTCGATGGCCTCCAGCCCGAAGTCGTGGCCGGTCCCGGCGGGCCGCGACAGCGTGTACGCCTCGTCGACGAACAGCACGCCGCCGCGCGCCCGCTCGAAGACCTCCGCGGTCTTCTGGGCGGTGTGCCCCACGTACTGGCCGACGAGGTCGACGCGCGCGGCCTCCACGACCTGGCCCTGCGCGAGGACGCCGAGCGCCGCCAGCAGCTCGCCGTACAGGCGCGCGACCGTCGTCTTCCCGGTGCCGGGCGGGCCCGCGAAGACCAGGTGGCCGGTGATCGCGTCCGCGTCCAGGCCCGCGCGGCGGCGGCGCCGCGCGGAGTCCAGCAGCGCGAGCAGGTCGTTGATCTCGCGTTTGACGTCGTCCAGGCCGACGAGCGCGACGAGCCGTTCCAGCACCGCCGCGACCTGCTCGGAGTCGCGCGCCTCGCCGAACCGCGCGGCGAGGCCCGACGCGACGTCCAGGTCCTCGGGGAGCAGCAGCGTCAGCTCCTCCACCGACGGGTCGCCCTCGGCGAGCCGCTGCGCCTGCCGCTCGACGGCGGCCTCGAACACGCGCCGCGCCTCGCGGCCGTTGCCGAACCCGGCGTCGCGGCGGACGCCGGTGAAGTGCTGCGCGACGGCGGCGCGCGTCTCGGGCGCGAGCCGGTAGCCGTCGCGGACCGCGTGCGCCTCGGTGATCTCGGCCAGCTCGTCCGGCGTGTAGTTCGCGAAGTCGATCGTCCGGGAGAACCGCGACTTCAGGCCGGGGTTGGCCGACAGGAACTCGCGCATCTCCGCCGAGTAGCCCGCCGCGATGACGACGACCTCGTCGCGGTGGTCCTCCATCAGCTTGACCAGCGTGTCGATGGCCTCGCGGCCGAAGTCGGGGCCGCCGCCCGCCGGGCGCGCCAGCGCGTACGCCTCGTCCAGGAACAGGATTCCGCCGCGCGCCCGGTCGAACGCCTCCCGCGTCTTGATCGCGGTGCCGCCGACGTTGTCGGAGACCAGGTCGCCGCGGCTGACCTCCACGACCTGGCCCTTCTCGATGACGCCGAGCGCCGACAGCAGCCCGCCGTACAGCCGCGCGACCGTCGTCTTGCCGGTGCCGGGCGGGCCCGCGAACACCATGTGGCGGCTGATCGACGGGCCCGGCGGCAGGCCCGCGCGTCGCCGCCGCTCCGCGACCTTCTGCAGGTTGACGATCTTGCGGATCTCCTGCTTGACGGACGCCAGGCCGATCATCGCGTCTAGTTCGGCGAGCCATTCGCCGGTGGGCTCTACCGACTCGTCGGGCTCCTGGTCGCCGGTCGCCGGGACGGACGCGGTGCCGGTCTTCATGCCGGTCTTGACGTGCCGTTCCGCCGGGTCGCCGCCGATCTGGTCGGGGCCGCCGTTGCCGTCGCTGACCAGATCCGTCGCGGTGAACCGCGCGGACGGCGCGACGACGATCCCCCGGTCGGCGTTCCCGACGACCGAGCAGCCGTGCAGCGTGACCTCCGCGTCGCCCTCGACGGTGACGCCGTACACGCCGTTGTCCTTGAACGCCGTGCCCGTCGCGGTGAGCCGTCCGCCGCCGACCGCGCGCAGGCCCATCTCGCCCGCGCCCGTCACCGAGCCGCCGGACACGGTGCCGGTCGCGTCCTCGACGACGATGCCGTGCGTCGCGGTGGAGCGGACCTCGCAGTCCTCGAACACGGCCGTCCCGTGGTCGGACACGCACAGGCCCGCGCGCCGCCCGCCCTCGGCGAGGACGCGCCGCGCCGTCAGCGAGCCGCGCGCCGTCACCCACACCGCCTCCAGGCCCGCGTCGGCGACGCGGCAGTCCTCCAGGACCGCCGTCGCGTTGTCGCGGACGACGAACGCGCACACCTCGGACTCCTCCATCGAGGTGTTGCGGACGGTGGCCTCGGCGCGGTCGTCCACGAGGATCGCCGCGTGCCCCGGCCGCGCCACGGTGGTCTGCTCGATGATCGGACGGGAGCCCTCGGTGACCCAGATCCCCGACGACCCCGCGTCCAGGACCCGGCACCGTCGCACCGTCACGGCGCTACCGGTGCGCAGCGCGACGGCGTTGTCGCGGGTTCCCTGGACGGTTGTGTCCTCCAGAATCCCGGTCGCGCTGGAGTAGACGACCGCGCCGTCGCTGACCTTGCAGCCGCGCAGCGCGACGGACGCGCCGTCCCACACGCTCACCGCGACCGTGCCGGGGCGGCTCACGAACTCGCACTGCTCGGCGAAGACGTTCCCGCCGGGGACGCGCAGCGCGCTGCCCTCCTCGCTCCAGTTCCGGACGATGAGGCCCTGCAGCGTGACGCGGCCCGCGAGGCGCATCGTGACGTCCGTCGCGCCGTCCAGCGTGACCGTGCCCGGCCCGGCGACGGCGGTGAGGATGAAGTCGGCGTCGCTGCGGAAACCGGTGCCCGGGTAGTGGCCGGGCTCGATAAAGATGTGCTTGCCGCGCGGCCCGAACGGGGGGAGCGGCGCCTGCAGGGCGTCCAGAACCGTGCGGAACGCTCGGGGCGCGGTTTGAGAGACGACCAGACGCAGCAAACGGCCCTCCCGATCCTCGACGCCCCCCGGGATCGGCCGCCGCCGGGGGATTCCATGCTCCCACCCGGCGGGCGGGGCGCGCGAGGCCGCCTGGTTGTCGGTGCCTTGGGTTAGTTTTCCCGATATGGGCGGCATCCGATTTCTGCGCGGGGACGCGACCGTCCCGCAGGCCAAGGGCGTCAAGCTCATCGCCCACGTCTGCAACGACCGGGGCGGCTGGGGGAAGGGGTTCGTGCTCGCGCTGTCGGCGCGCTGGCCCGAGCCGGAGAAGGAGTACCGGGCCTGGCACCGGGGGCGGCCGGGGAGCGGGTTCCGGCTCGGCGCGGTGCAGGTCGTCCGCGTCGACCGGTACGTCCACGTCGCGAACATGGTCGCCCAGCACGGCACGCGGACGGGCAGCAAGGGGCCGCCGATCCGCTACGACGCGCTCGACGAGTGCCTGGCCGAGGTCGGCGCGCGGGCGCTCGACCTGCGCGCGACCGTCCACATGCCGCGGATCGGGTGCGGGCTCGCGGGCGGGGACTGGCGCCGGGTCGAGCCGATGGTTCAGCAGAACCTGGTGGACCGGGGCGTAGAGGTCACGGTCTACGACCACGACTGACGGACGCGGGCAGCGTGACGCGGACCGTCGTGCCCGCCCCCGGCTCGGAGTCCAGCTCGGCCGTGCCGCCGTGCGCGGCGGCGATGGCCGCGACGATCGGCAGGCCGAGCCCGGCCCCGGCGGACGGGCGGTCCGCGCGGTCCGCCCGGTGGAACCGCTCGAACGCGCGGGCGGCGTCGGCGGGCGGCATCCCGGGGCCGTCGTCGGCGACCTCGATGACGACGCGGCCGGGTCCGGCGCCGAGACGGACGGTCGCCGTGGTGCTCGGCGGCGTGTGCGCACGGACGTTCGCGAGCAGATTCGCCAGCACCTGCCTGATCCGGGCCTCGTCGACCGTCGCGGTGAGGGTGTCGGGCGCGTCCAGGACGACCGCGCGGTCCGGCGCGGCGGCGGACGCGTCCGCGACGGCGTCCCGCGCCAGCGCGGCCAGGTCGGTGCGGGCCGGGCGCAGGCCCGCCGCGCGGTCGAGCCGCGCCAGATCCAGCAGATCCCCGACGAGCCGGGACATCCGCTCCGCCTCCGCCTCGACGCGGCCCATCGCGTCCGGCAGGTCGGCGGGGCCGAGCGCGCCGTGCCGGTACAGCTCCGCGTAGCCGCGGATCGTCGTGAGCGGCGTCCGCAGCTCGTGGGACGCGTCCGCCGCGAACTCGCGGACGCGCCGCTCCGAGCGGGCGCGCGCCCAGAACTCCCGCTCGATCCGGTCGAGCATCACGTTGATCGCGGCGGCGAGCCGCGCCGTCTCGTCGCGGTCGCCGGCGCCGGGCATCCGGGCGCGCAGGTCGCCGCCCGCGCTGACGGCGTGCGCGGTCGCCGCCATCCGCCGCAGCGGCAGCAGCCCGCCCCGGATCAGCCCGCGGCCGAGCAGCGCCAGCACCGCGAGCAGCACCGCCGCCGTGACCAGCTCGGTGACGACCAGGCTGCGGACGGCGGCGGTCACCTCGTCCAGCGGCGTCGCGACGACGACGTACGCGCCGTCCCGCGCCGGACGCGCCACCGCGCGCAGGCCCGGCAGCGAGAACGGGTGGAGCCGCGCGGCGCGGCGGCCCACCCCGGCCGGGCCGAGCCGCCGCAGCTCCGCGACGGCGGGCGCCGGATCGACGTCGGGCGCGCTCAGCACGTCGATCCCGCCCGACGGGCGGACGACCGCCACGACGAACAGCGCGGGCGCGCCGCCGTGCTCGGCCGGGCCGGGCCGCACCAGCCGGGAGACGGTCCGGTCGCGGACGGCCTGCAACTGCCCGTCCACCCGCTCCATCAGGTAGTCGTGCAGCACCAGCGCGGAGACCAGGCCCATCACGGCCAGGCCCGCGACGGCCACCGCGAGGAGCCCGGTCAGCAGGCGGGCGTTGAGCGTCATGGGCGCAGCGCGTACCCGACGCCCCGGCGCGTCCGGATGAGCGGCGGGCCGAGCGGGTCCAGCTTGCGGCGCAGATAGCTGATGTAGGTCTCCACGACCTGCGGGTTGCCGTGCTCGCCCCAGCCCCACACGTCCCGCATCAGCTCGGCGCGCGAGACGACGCGGCCCGCGTTGCGCATCAGGTGCGCGAGCAGCCGGAACTCGGTGGGGGACAGGTCGACCTCGGTGCCCGCGCGGTGGACGGTCCACGTCGCGGAGTCCAGCTCGACGTCCGCGACGCGCAACACCTCGTCCGGCGGGTGCGGGGCGGCGCGGCGCAGCACGGCGCGGACCCGCGCGACCAGCGCCTCGATGGAGAACGGCTTGGTGACGTAGTCGTCGCCGCCGATGGACAGGCCCGTCACCGTGTCGGCGGGGGCGTCGCGGGCGGTGAGGAAGATGACCGGGACGTCGTCGCCGTCCGCGCGCAGCATCCGGCACACCTCGAAGCCGTCGAGGTCGGGCAGCATCACGTCGAGCAGCACCAGGTCGGGGCGGTGGCGGCGCGCCTCCAGCAGCGCCTCGGCGCCCGTGCCCGCCACGGCGGCGTCGAAGCCGTGGAAGCGCAGGGCCGTGCGCATGAGGTCCCTGATCCCGGCCTCGTCGTCCACGACGAGGACCCGCTGGTTCCCGCTCATAGCCGCCCGGACGTTCCCCTTCCCGCGAGGTCGTGCCCACGCTAACGGGGTCGGCGCGGTGGGCGGCCGGGGAAAACCTGGGAGAACGCTGAGAACGCGGGCCGGGGGCGTTCGCCTCGACGGCTCTCCCGCCGCGTCGGCGCGGTCGGGTGGACGGGCGGGAGCGGGGCGGTCGGCGGGTGGTGGGCGCTGGCGGGGACGGTCGGCGGGTTCAGACGGCGCGGGGGTCGTGGTGGGTGAGGAGGCGGTCCAGGAGGTCGGTAAGGACGGTGCGTTCGTCGGGGGTCAGCGGGGCGAGCAGCGTGGCGTCGAGGGCGGCGGCGCGGTCGGTGAGGCGGTCGAGTTCCGCGCGCCCGGCGGGGGTGAGCGCGACCAGGTAGCGGCGGCGGTCGGCGGGATCGCGCTCGCGGGCGGCCAGGCCCAGGTCCAGGAGGCGGCCGACGACGTCCACCAGGTCGCTCGGGTCGATGCCGAACTGCGCGGCGAGTTCCCGCTGCGAGGACGGCGGGGCGTCGTCCAGCGCGGTCAGGACCGCGAAGTCCCAGAGCGTCAGGCCGCGCTCGCGCAGCATGTCGGCCATGCGGGTGCGGCCGAGCCTGCCGACGCGCGCGAGGACGTAGGCGGAGACGCCGAGCAGGCGCGGCGGCAGGCGTCGGTCGTCGCTCATGGCGTCTATCGTAGGGTGCGACCAATCATTGGATCTAACCCACGGATTGAGGGCGGATGGACGCGCTGTACCCCCGGCTGCTCGTTGACGACTTCGACGCCTGCGCGCGCTTCTACGAGGCCACGCTGCTGGAGCTTCTGGGCGTGCGCCCGGTGAAGGTGCTGCCGGAGGCGCGCTACGCGACGTGGGATCTCGGCGGCGGGACCGTCCTGTCGCTGTTCGACCGCGCATCCGTCGCGGAGGCCGTGGGCGCGCCGGGGTCTTCCGCGGACGCGCCGGCGGGACGGGACCGTTCCATGCTCGTCCTCCGCGTCGAGGACGCCGACACGGCCGCCGCACGCCTGGCCGCGCTCGGCGCGACCGTCGCCGCGCCGCCGCAGGACCGCCCCGCCTGGGGCCCCGGCCTGCGCACCGCCCACCTGCGCGACCCGGACGGCAACCTGATCGAACTCCAGTCGTACTGAGGGCCGTCGCGCGGTAAGACGGGCGAGGCGCCGATTCTCCGCGCCCGTGAGACCTGGCCGACCTTCCCAGCATGGCCGTCCCCGGCACCCGGTTGCCCGCAGTCAGGTGTCCCACGTCGCGGCGCGGCCGTCCTTGGCACCCGGCCGTCCGCAGTCAGGTCCCCTACGGCGCGGCGCGGCCGTCCTCGGCAGTCGGCCGTCCGCAGCCAGGTGCCCTACGGCGCGGCGCGGCCGACCTCGGCACCCGGTTGCCCGCAACCAGATGCCCCACGTCGCGGTGCGGCCGACGTCGGTACCCGGTCGGCGCGGTCCGGACGGGTCGGCCGCCGACCGGTGTCCGGGATCAGCGGCCGGTGGCGCCGTCGATGCGTTCCCGCAGGATGTCGGCGTGCCCAGCGTGGCGCGCGGTCTCCTCGATCATATGGACGAGAATCCAGCGCATCGACGGCGGCGGCGTCTCGCGCAGTGAGCGGACGCCGGGCGCGTCGAGGTCGGCGCACGCGTCCAGGACGGCGTTGGAGCGCGCCGCCGCGTCCCGGTAGCCGGCCAGCAGGGACGCGGCGGTCTCGCCGGGGCCGGGCGCGACGTCGTCGGGCAGCCGCGCGCCCTCGCCCGCGTACGCCCAGCCGAACCAGTTGTCTTCGACGGCGGCGAGGTGCTTCACCAGCCCGAGCAGACTCGTCCCGGACGCCACGCCGGGCGCGCGCAGGACGTCGTCCGGCAGCCCGTCGAGCTTGGCCGCGACCGCCTCCCGCAGGTAGTCGAGAAAGGCGCGCAACGTCGCCCGCTCACCCGCCGCGACCTCCGGCGGCCGCAGATCCCCGCGCGCGGGCTGGTCGGGGGTCATGCGGTCAGGGAGTCGAGGATCGCGCAGGCGCGGGCGACGCCGTCCTCGGCGCGGAGGCGGGCGCCGAGCGCGGCGGCGCGGTCGCGGATCGACGGGTCGCCGGTCGCGCGGCGGACGCGGGACGCGAGCGCCGGGACGTCGAGGGCGCGGAACGGCAGCGGCCGCGGCCCCGCGCCGAGCGCGGCGACGCGCTCGCCCCAGTACGGCTGGTCGCCGAAGAACGGGCACACGATCGTCGGGACGCCCGCGCGCAGCCCGGCCGCCGTCGTCCCCGCGCCGCCGTGGTGGACGACCGCCGCCACGCGCGGGAACAGCCACGAGTGCGGGACGTCGCGGACGGCCAGGACGTCGTCGTCGGACGTCGCCGGGTCGCCCTGCACGATCCCGCGCACCCCGGCGAGGCGCAGCGCCGCCCGGACGGTGAGGTCCGTCAGCTCCGGGTCCTTGACGACCATGCTCCCGAACCCGACGTAGACCGGCGGCGGTCCCGCGTCCAGGAACGCGGCGAGGTCGGCGGGCGGCTCGTAGGCGGGCTCGTCCAGGAACCAGTAGCCGGTGAGGTGGACGTTCGCGGGCCAGTCCGCGGGGCGCGGCACCACGGCGTCGCTGAAGCAGGCGAGGACGGGCCGTCCCTCGCGCCGCACCCGGTGCATCGGCCCGCGCGCGGGCAGCGCGGCGAGGCCCAGCGCGCCGCGCCGCCACGGGTTGATGAACGGGCGCGAGAACTGCCAGGCGAGCTGGTCGACGGCGGCGAAGCTCGCGCGGTTCGCCCACGGGCCGAGCAGCCGCGCCTGCGGGACGAACGGGTGCGGGAACGCGCCGGTCGGCTGGCTCGGCTGGAAGTGGACGAGCGCCCACGGGATGCCCAGATGCTCGCCGAGGTGCGCGGGCAGGAAGCCGAGCGTCGGGCCGAGCAGGAGGTCGGCGCCCTTGCAGGCGTCCGCGCACTCGGCCAGCAGGCGTTCGGCGAGCGGGCCGAGGATGCGGCGGAAGCCGCCGAGGAACCGCACCGGGTTCCGGCCGCCCGCGAGCAGTTCCTGGCCCTCGTCGGAGTCCAGGATTTCGGTGGGGTCGGCGGTGAGCGGCGCGAGTTCCAGCCCGGCGGCGTGCGCGAGCGGCGCGTACCGGGCGCTCGCGACGAGCCGGACGGTGTCGCCGCGCTCGCGCAGCGCGCGGCCGAGCGCCGCACAGGGCTGGATGTCGCCCCGCGATCCGGCGGCGAAGATCACAACGGTGCGGCTCACGGGGTCGGCCTTCCTGTCACCAGGTGTCCGGCTGGTCGTGCCCGGGGCGGGGCGCGCGCGGGACGTCGTCGGGAATGTACGGGGAGTACCAGCCCTCGGGCGGCGGGGGCGGCCACGCCGCGGGCTCGGCGGGCTCCGCCGGTTCGCGCTGCCACCACGGCGCGGAGGGCGGCCCGGGCTCGGGCGGCAGCGCGCCGACCGGCTCGGCCCCCACGGGGTCCGGCGTGTCCGACCCGCCCCGGCTGGACACGCGCAGCGTCTCGATCCGCGCCGCGCCGGGCTCGCGGGCGGGGCCGTCCGCGCCGGGCTCGTCCGCGGGCAGCCCGGCCAGCGGGTCGTGGCCCGGCGGAACCCGGTCCGCGCCGCGAGGCTCGTCGGCGGGCGGGACCGCCGGTATGCGGCTACCCAGGTCGAACCCGCGCGAAGCGTCGCCGGGCGTCGGGGGGACGTCGGCGGGCGGACGGCCGTCCTGCCCGACCGCGCGCGGCGTCCCGGCGGGCGCGCCGTCGCCCCGGCCGAAGCCGCCGCCGTTGTCCACAGGGCTGTTGATATCCGCGGCGGGGGCGGGGAGGGGCTGCCGGGCGACGGGGGCGTCGCGCCACGGGGACGGTTCGGCGTCCCACGGCAGGTCGGAGTGCGGACGGCTCGGCAGGCCGCCGTAGGGCGTCGCGCGCGCCGAGACCGGTTCGCGGCGGGGCGCGCCGCCGAGCGCGGGGACCGCCGCGCCCGCCGGGACGTGCGCCCGCGCGTCCGCCGGTGCGTGCGCGCCGACCAGCTCGCCGGGCTCGCCCTGCACGGGCGGCTGCGGCGCGATGCTCGGCACCGGCGACAGCACGGGCTCGGCGGCGACCGGCGCGGGCGCGCGCCGCCGCCCGTGCTTGGGCCCCATCCAGCCGCGCCGCGACGGCAGCGTCAGCCCGCTGATGACCGCGCCGACGAGCACGAGCGCCGCGCCGAGCACCAGCGCGCCCGAGATCCCGTGCCGGAACCCTTCCAGCGTCGCGTCGTTCGCGCCGTCCTGCGGGATGTCGTGGATGAGCAGGCCGAGGATCGCGATGCCGAACGCGCCCGACATCTCCCGGATCACGTTGAGGATTCCGCTCGCGACGCCCGCCTGGTCCTCCGGCACGGCCTTGAGGACGTACATCACCAGCGGCATGCACATCGCGGACCCGAACCCGGTGACGAGCACGCCCGGCATGAGGTCGCCGAACCCGTAGTCCCGCTGGATCATCGAGAACAGCACCATGCCGCCGGCCATCATCGCCATGCCGCCGCCGATGGCGATGCGCGGCCCGAGCTTGGCGGCGACCCAGAACGACACGGGCGTCATGAGCATGACGACGATCGCGGACGGCAGCATGACGAGTCCGGCCTTGGGCGGCGAGAAGCCGAGGTAGCGCTGCAGGAACGTCGCCGCGTAGAAGATCATGCCGTTGAACCCGATGCCCCAGAGCATCTGCGACAGCAGCCCGCCGACGAACACGCGGTTCCGGAAGAACCGCATGTTGATCATGGGGTCGGGGGCCCACCGCTCGACGAGCACGAAGCAGCCGAACGCGATGGCCGCGAGCGCGAGGACGCCGAGGACGGCCGGGTCCGTCCATCCCTGGTGGCGTCCGGTCTCCAGCGCGTAGACGAGCGCGAACAGCATCGTCGCGGAGATCAGCACGCCGGGCAGGTCCACCCGCGCGTCCTTGTTCTCGCCCTTGCTGGTGAGCACGGCGAGGCCGAGCAGGATGACCAGGACGCCGGGGACGATGTTGATCAGGAAGATCCAGCCCCAGTGCCAGTGCTGGACGATGAACCCGCCGATGGTCGGGCCGAGCGCCGTCGCGCCGCCCGCGGCGCTCACCCAGGCGATGGTGCCGAGGGAGCGCTGCTTGTCGGTACGCCCGACGGTGATCATCACCTGCGTCGCGGGGAGCGCGAGCGCCGCGCCCGCGCCCTGCACGATGCGCCCGCAGATCAGCAGCGTGTCGGTGGAGGCGAGGCCGCAGACGGCGGACGCGCCCGTGAAGATCGCCATTCCGGAGACGAACGCCGTCCGGCACCCGTAGATGTCGGTGATCCGCCCGCCCGCGATCATGAGGCAGGAGAACATCAGGATGTAACCGGTGGCGACCCAGTCGAGGGCGGACTTGTCCATGCCGAGATCGCGCTGGATGCTGGGCAGCGCGTTCGCGACCACCGTGTTGTCCATGGTGATCATGAATGCGGAGACGGCCACGACCGCCAGCGCCCATCGGTATCGGCCCCGGGTCACGTTGGTTGCGCGGTGGCACCCCGCGACCTGCGGGAGTACGTCCGCTTCCCCCTAGATTCGTCCGTGAGTATTGTTGCGGTTCGTAGACATCTCGCCGCGTGATGCGGGGTCGTTACTGAGATGTCCCAACTATCCCATCACGCCACATGTGTGACCAGTGAGTCTTGTCACGGCCGTGACAAGACGCCACGGAGAAAAGTGGCCTGGGTGCGCATCGTGAGCCGGTCAAAATGGGACATCGTGGTCCCTCCGCTTCGAACGATCCCGGTGTCATTGGGGGAAACCCGCACATGCAGAGCAGCCTTGGTCGTTCGGGAGCCGCGCAGGGCGACACGCGGATCGGCGAGGACGCGATTCGGCGGCACCTGATCGAGGAGATCGCGCGCCGTTCCCGGATCGAGCCCGACGACGTCGACCCCGACCGCCCGCTGGAGGAGTTCGGCCTCGCCTCGCGCGACGCCGTCGCGATGGCGGGCGAGCTGGAGCAGCTCCTCGGCCGCTCGCTCAACGCGACGCTCGTCTGGGAGTACCCCACGATCAACCTGCTGTCGGCGGCGCTCGCCGGCGGAGCCGACCGCGCCCCCGCCCCGGCGGCCGGGCCGGGCCCCGCCGCGCGGCCCGCCGACGACCGCGAGCCGATCGCCGTCGTCGGCGTCGGCTGCCGGTTCCCCGGCGGCGGCCGCGACCTCGTCGGCCCCGGCGACTACTGGCGCTTCCTGACCGGGCGCGGCGACGCGATCAGCGAGGTCCCCGAGGGCCGCTGGGACGCGTTCGACGACGGCTCCCCCGAGGTCGGCGACCTGCTCGCCAAGACGACCAGGTACGGCGGGTTCCTGGAGGACATCGCCGGGTTCGACGCGCAGTTCTTCGGCATCACGCCGCGCGAGGCCGCCGCGATGGACCCGCAGCAGCGGCTCGTCCTGGAGGTCGCCTGGGAGGCGTTCGAGCACGCCGGGATCGGTCCCGCGTCGCTGCGCGGCAGCCGCACCGGCGTGTTCGTCGGCGTCTCCGCGCCCGAGTACGCGGCGTTCACCGCGTCCGACCTGGCGGCGCTGGAGCCGTTCACCGCGACCGGCGCGGCGCTCAGCATCATCGCCAACCGGCTGTCGTACCTGCTGGACCTGCGCGGCCCGAGCATGATCGTCGACACGGCGTGCTCGTCGTCGCTGGTCTCCACGCACCTGGCCGTGCAGGCGCTGCGCTCCGGCGAGGCGGACGTGGCGCTCGCGGGCGGCGTGAACCTGCTGCTGTCGCCGACCGTCACGATGACCTTCGACCTGGCGGGCGCGACCGCCGGGGACGGGCACTGCAAGGCGTTCGACGCGTCCGCGGACGGCATGGTCCGCGCCGAGGGCTGCGGCGCGGTCGTGCTGAAGCGCCTGTCGGACGCGGTCCGCGACGGCGACCGCGTCCTCGCGGTGATCCGCGGCTCGGGCGTCAACTCCGACGGCCGCTCCAACGGCCTCGTCGCCCCGAACTCCGACGCGCAGCGCGCGCTGCTGCGCGACGTGTACGCGGCCGCGGGCATCGACACCCGCGAGGTCGACTACGTCGAGGCGCACGGCACCGGCACGCTGC
The DNA here is from genome assembly GCF_000381885.1 of Actinomadura atramentaria DSM 43919. Lineage (GTDB taxonomy): Bacteria > Actinomycetota > Actinomycetes > Streptosporangiales > Streptosporangiaceae > Spirillospora > Spirillospora atramentaria. The sequence continues at coordinate 204,000 of NZ_KB907212.1, forward strand.
TGGGCGACCCGATCGAGGCGCGCGCGGTCGGCGACGTGCTCGGCGCGGGCCGCCCCGAGGACGAGCCGCTGCTGATCGGCACCGCCAAGTCCAACCTCGGCCACATGGAGTCGGCGGCGGGCATCGCGGGCCTGATCAAGGCCGTCCTCGCGCTGCACCACCGGACGATCCCGGCGAGCGTCCACTACAAGGAGCCGAACCCGCACATTCCGTTCGAGGAACTGCGGCTCGCGGTCGTCTCCGAGGAGACGCCGTGGCCGGTCCGGTCGCACCCGCCGCGCGCGGGCGTGTCCGGGTTCGGGTTCGGCGGGACGAACGGGCACGTCGTGCTGGAGGCCGCGCCCGCGCGCAAGCCGGTGCGCGAGCCGGTGTCGGTGCGGACGTTCCCGCTCTCCGACACCGCCGCCGACCGCGTCCGCGACCACGCCGCGCTGCTCGCGGACTGGCTGCCCGAGGACGTCGAGCTCGCCGACCTCGCCCGCACGCTGCACGGCCGCGCCGGCCGGGGCCGCGCCCGCGCCGCCGTCGTCGCGCGCGACCGCGCCGGGCTCGCCGCCGGGCTCGCGGCGCTCGCCGAGGGCCGCCCGCACCCGGGCGTGGTGTCGGGGACGGCGCTCGGCGCGCCCGGCCGCCCGGTCTTCGTGTTCTCCGGCTACGGCGCGCAGCGCCCCGGCATGGCCAAGGCGCTGCTGGAGGAGGAGCCCGCCTTCGCGGAGGCGATCGACGACCTCGACGGATTGTTCGCCGAGGAGGACGGCCCCGAACTGTGGTCGCTGCTGGAGTCCGGCGAGAAGCTGACGGGCGGCCCGGCCGAAGTCATGCCGGTGCTGTTCGCCGTGCAGATCGGCCTCGCCCGGATGTGGGCGTCCTACGGGATCGTCCCGGCCGCCGTCGTCGGCCACTCGATGGGCGAGGTCGCGGCGGCCGTCGTCGCGGGCCGCATCACCGCCGCGGACGGCGTCCGGGTGATCTGCCGCCGGTCGCGGCTGCTGACGAGCCTCGTCGGCGGCGGCGCGATGGCCGTGCTCGGCGCGTCCGCGCAGGACGTCGCCCGGCTCACCGCCGACCTGCCCGACGTCCACGCCGCCGTCCACTCCTCGCCGCGCCAGACCGTCGTCACCGGCGACGCCGACCAGATCGCGACCGTGCTGGAGCGCGCCGAGGCCGAGGGCCGCCTGGCCCGCAAGGTGCAGGCCGAGGGCGCGGGCCACTCCCCGCAGGTCGACCCGCTGCTGGCCGACCTGCGCGCCGAGCTGGCGGAGATCGGCGCGGAGCCCGGCACGCCGCTCGCGGAGGGCGTCGCCTTCTACACGACCGCGCTGGACGACCCGCGCGGCCTCGCGGACGACGCGCCGCTGGACGCGGAGTACTGGGCCGCGAACCTGCGCAACCCCGTCCGGCTCACCGACGCCGTCGCGGCCGCCGCCGAGGACGGCCACCGCACGTTCGTCGAGGTCAACGCGCACCCGATCCTCGCGCACGCGGTCGGCGAGACCCTCGACGGCTCCGGCGCGCTCGTCACCCACACCCTGAAGCGCGCGCCCAGGGGCCAGGAGACCGACGACACGCTCACCTTCCACGCGCAGCTCGCGCTGCTCGGCGCGCACGGGCTGCGCGTCGCCGCGCCGACGGACGGCGCGGTGATCGACGTCCCGTCCGCGCCGTGGCGGCACGAGCGGCACTGGGCCGACACGACCCGCCGCGCGGCCGCGGGCCGCGACGAGCACCCGCTGCTCGGCGCGCACGTCGAGCTGCCCGGCGAGGACCGGCATGCGTGGCGCGCCGACGTCGGCACGGCCGCGCAGCCGTGGCTGGCGGACGCCGCCGTCCACGGGCTGCCGGTGCTGCCCGTCGCCGCGTTCGCGGAGATGGCGCTGGCCGCCGGGGCGGCGGCGCTCGGCACCGACGCGGTCCGGGTGAACAGCCTGTGGATCGAGCGACCGCTGGCGCTCGCGGAGCACACGACGGTCACGACGACGTTCGACGAGGTCCGCCAGCGCGTCGAGATCCACACCCGCAACGCCGCCGGGACGTTCACGCGGCTGGCCAGCGCCGACGTCGGCGCGGACGTCCGCCCGGCCGCGCCGGACGAGCTGGCCGGGCCGGTCACCGAGGTCGCGGGCGCGGACCGGGGCAGCCGCCACTACCGCGTCCACCCCGAGGTGCTGGACCGGGCGCTCGGCGTCCTGTCCGCCGAGGCCGAGACCGTCGCGGGCTCCGGCGGGGGCGGCGTGTGGCTGGCCGAGACGGTCGGCGCGCTGCGCGTCCACGGCCCGACGCACCGGGGCGGCCACGTCCGCGTCGCGGTGACGCACGACGAGGACGGCACGCTCGTCGGCGCGCTGCAGATCGCCGGGCCGGCGGGCGAGATCCTCGCCGAGGCGACCGGCGTCGTGCTGCGCCGCGCCGAGCGCGCCGACATCCCCGTGCCGCTCGCCGCCAAGGCCGTCGAGCTGGTGTGGGACGAGACCGACGCCCCCGAACCGGCCGCCGAGCCCGGCCGCTGGCTGCTGCTCGCCGAGGACGACGACGTGCTCGCCCGCGAGACCGCCGCCGCGCTGACCGCCGCCGGGCACACCGTCGCCCGCGGGCCGGTCACCGCCGACCAGGACTTCGACCCGGCGGTGCGCGGCATCGTCGTGATCCCCCCGGCGACGCTCGTGGACGAGGACCTGGTCCTCGCCGTCGCCCGCGTCTCGGTCGCCGCGCCGGACGGCCCCCGGCTGTGGGTCGCGACCCGCGCCGCGCTGCCCGTCCTGCCCGGCGAGGGCGGCGTCCCCGCGCAGGCCCACGTCCGCGCGGTCACCCGCGTGCTGGCGTTCGAGCGGACGGTCCAGCGCGCCACGCTCGTGGACGTCGACCGGCCCGCCGACCTCGCCGCCGAACTGCTCAGTGGCGACGGCGACGGCGCGCGCGAGGTCGCGTGGCGCGGCGGAGTCCGCCGCGTCGCCCGCCTCGCCCCGGCCGCACTGCCCGCCGACGCGGCCCGGCCGCACAAGGCCGTCCGCCGCGGCGGCGCGTACATCGTCACCGGCGGCTACGGCGGCATCGGCCTGGTCACCGCCGAGCTGCTCGCCGAACGCGGCGCGGCCCGGATCGTCCTGTCCGGCCGCTCCGGCCCCGGCCCCGACGCGGAGCGCGCCATCGCGCGGCTCCGCGAGCGCGGCGCGGACGTCGCGATCGTCCTCGGCGACATCGCCGAGCCCGGCACCGCCGACCGGCTCGTCGCCGCCGCCCGCGATGGCGGGCTGGCGCTGCGCGGCGTCGTCCACGGCGCGGGCGCCATCGACGACCGCCTCGTCGCGGACCTCGGCGCGGACGACCTGCACCGCGTCTGGTCGGCGAAGGTCACCGGCGCGCGCCGCCTCGACGCGGCCCTCGCCGCCGCGGACGCCGACGCCGGCCTCGACTGGTTCGCCGTCCACTCCTCCGCCGCCGCGCTGGTCGGCTCGCCCGGCCAGGCCGCGTACGCCGCCGCGAACGCCGCGATCGACGCGCTCATGGCCGACCGCCGCGCGCACGGCCGCCCCGGCACGACGATCCAGTGGGGCACCTGGTCGCGGGTCGGCGGCGCGGCCGACGCGAAGGTCGCCGTCATCGAGCCGATCAGCCCGGCCGAGGGCGCGGAGGCGCTGGAGGCGCTGCTCGCCCTCGACCGCCCCGAGACCGGCGTGCTGCGCTTCGACCCGGCCGCCGCGGTCGGCCTGTTCCCCGAAATCCGCTCGATGCCGTACTTCGCGGCGCTCACCGCGGCCGCCGCCGACCAGGGCGCGGACGAGGGCGCGCCCGACTGGCCCGGCGTCGACGCCCTCGCCGACCTCGACCCGGCGACCGCCCGCGCGGCCGTCGCCGCGCAGATCCGGTACCGGATCGCGTCGGTCCTCGGGTTCGCGCCCGAACGGCTCGACCCGGCCATCCCGCTCACCGACCTCGGGCTGGACTCGCTCGTCGCCGTCCGCATCAAGAGCGGCGTCGAGCACGACCTCGGCCTGACCGTCCCCGCGTCGGTGCTGCTGCAGGGCGCGAGCGTCAACGCGTTCGAGGCGTGGGCGTCCGGCGAGCTGGGCTTCGGCGACGCGCCCGCGCCCGCCGCCGCGACGACGGCCGTGTCCAACGCCGAGGCCGGATACGTCATGGCCCGCGACGACGCCGAACGCCTCGCCGTCCGGATCTTCGAGGACGTCCTCGGCCTCGACCGCGTCAGCGTCACCGGCGACTTCTTCGGCGAACTCGGCGGCCAGGAGCACCAGGCCGACGAGGTCGCCGCGCTCGTCAACCGCGAGCTGGCCGCCGCGGGCGCGCCCGCCGCGACCCGCGACGAGCTGTTCGCGACGCCGACCGCCGAGCACGTCGGCGAGTTCCTGCGCGCCGCCGACGAGGAGGCCGCCCGGCAGACCGTCCGGCCGCTGAAGTCCACCGGCTCGCGCCGCCCGATCTTCATCGCGCACCCGGCGGGCGGCACGACGTCCTGCTACCGGCAGCTCGTCGCGCTGCTCGGCGAGGACCAGCCGGTCTACGGGCTGGAGCGCTTCGAGGACGCGCCGTCCGTCGAGGAGCGCGCCGCCCGGTACGTCGAGCACCTGGTCGCCGCGCAGCCCGAGGGCGCGTTCCGGCTCGGCGGCTGGTCGTTCGGCGGCGTCCTGGCCTACGAGACCGCGCGGCAGCTCACCGCCGCGGGCCGCGAGGTCGAGTTCGTCGCGCTGTTCGACGCGGGCCTGCCGCTCGCGGTGGACGACGAGTCCGAGAGCCTCGCCCGGCGCTTCACCGCGTTCGCCGACTACGTCAACGAGACGTACGGCATGGACGTCGACCTCTCCTACGACGAGCTCGCCGGGCTCGACGAGGAGGCGCAGTTCGCGCTCGTCATGGAGCGCGCCGCGCCGCTCGTCGACCACATCCCCCCGGCGGCGCTCACCCACCAGCTCACGTCCCACCAGGACACCCGGTCGCTGGAGGCGTACCGGCCCGGCGGCTACGACGGCCGCGTCATCCTCTACTACGCGCCGGAGGAGACGCCCTGGGCCGTCCGCGACGCCCGCTACGTGCTCGACGGCACGAACGGGTTCGGCGACCTGTGCTCCGACCTGGAGGTCGTCACGATCCCCGGCGTCCACCACCTGAATCTGCTCGACCCGCCCGGCGTCGAGGTGCTCGCCAAGCACCTGGACGGACGGCTGAGCGCGGCCGGCGCCCCACGCGCCGCGACCGCCCGGGCGGCCACCGCCGCGAGCGCGGCGGACACCGGGGCCGGTGTGGTGCCGCCCGGTTCCGGAGGCCGTCCCACGGCCGCCCCGGCCCGCTGAGGCCGGACCGTCCCGACAAGCCCCGCCCCTCCGGAGGATACGAATGGCACAGTCCGACGCCCTGCTCCAGGCCGCCCGCGAGGGCGCCGGGGAGCGCGAACTGCTGGACATCGACCTGCCCGCCCGCTTCCGCGCCGCGTTCACGCGCAAGGAGGAGGTCGGGATCTTCGAGGGCGAGACCGACAAGGACGTCCGCCGCTCGCTGCACGTCGGCGAGGTGGACATGCCCGAGCTGGCCCCCGACGAGTGCGTCGTCGCGGTGATGTCCGCGGCGATCAACTTCAACACCGTCTGGTCCGCGATCTTCGAGCCGATGCCGACGTTCGCGTTCCTGGAGCGGTTCGGCCGCCGGGGCTGGAACGCCTCGCGGCACGACCTGCCGTACCACATCCTCGGCTCCGACGGCGCGGGCGTCGTCGTGCGCACCGGTGCGGGCGTGAAGAACTGGAAGGTCGGCGACCGGGTCGTGCTCTCCCCGTCCTACGTGGACGAGGAGGACCACGGCTCCTACGACGACGGCATGATGAGCGAGACGCAGCTCGCCTGGGGCTTCGAGACGAACTTCGGCTCCCTCGGCGAGTACTGCATCGTCAAGGCCAACCAGCTCATCCACAAGCCGAAGCACCTGACGTGGGAGGAGGCGGGCTCCAACACGCTGTGCGCCGCCACCGCGTACCGGATGCTCGTCGGCAGCCACGGCGCGCGGATGAAGCAGGGCGACATCGTGCTGATCTGGGGCGCGACCGGCGGCCTCGGCTCGTACGCGACGCAGCTCGTCAAGAACGGCGGCGGCATCCCGGTCGCGGTCGTGTCGTCGGAGGCCAAGGCCGACATCGTCCGCGCGCAGGGCTGCGAGCACATCATCAACCGCAACGCCCTGGACCTCGGCGAACAGGGGCTGCGGCACCCGAAGGCGGGCCGCGTCCTGGGCGAGGCGATCCGCCGCCTCGTCGGGGAGGACCCCGGCATCACGTTCGAGTACCTGGGCCGGGAGACGTTCGGCGCGTCGGTGTACGTCACCAAGCGCGGCGGCAAGATCGTCACGTGCGGGTCGTCCACCGGGTTCCGCCACGAGTACGACAACCGCTACCTGTGGATGCGGCTCAAGAGCATCATCGGCTCGCACGGCTTCAACTACCACGAGGCCGTCCAGACGAACCGGCTGTTCTCGCTCGGGATGCTCCACCCGACGCTGTCGAAGGTGTTCCCGCTGGAGGGCGCGGGCGATGCGACGCGCGCCGTGCAGACCAACGCCCACATCGGCAAGGTCGCGGTCCTGTGCGGCGCGACCGCCGAGGGCCAGGGCGTGGACGACCCGGAGATGCGCGAGCGCATCGGCGAGGAGAAGCTGAACCTGTACCGCCGCTGAGCGGTCCCGTCGGCGTCCCGGAGCGTGCGCGTTCCGGGACGCCGCGAGTTTTTACCTTCCGCCAATCGCCGCTCCGGGCCGTCCGTTGTCCGGGGCGGTTTCGCGTTCTTGCAGGTCAGCGGCGTTCCGGGTGTGAGGGCCGCGCGGCGGGGCACGGCCGAAGCTGGTCGGAGGCGGTCCTAGACTTTGCTCGCAGCCGGGCGAAGAGTCATGATTTTGACCACACCAGCCACATAAGCGAGTTATTACCCCCCGTGTCGTGTCCGACGCAGTGGGGGACGACGCCGGGAGGACACGTGGCGGACGAGGGTTCCCCCGCCGAGCGACGCCCCTGGGCCGACCTGCCCCGGGACCTCGCCGAGAACATGCGGCCGCACCTCGACGAGGTGGCGGACGACATGATCCAGGAGATCCAGGCCCGCGTGCGCGAGTACGACCGGCCCGGCGACGGCTCCTACTCCGGCACCCTCCGCACTGCCGTCGAACGCGTCCTCCACTACTTCGTGGACCGCGTCGCGGACCCCGACCACGAGCCGAACTCCGTCAGCGACTTCTTCCGCGCCATCGGCCGCGGTGAGGCCGGCGAGGGCCGCAGCCTCGACTCGATGCAGACCGCGATGCGCGTCGGCGGGATGGTCGCCTGGCGGCGCATCACCGAGGGCGCGCACCACCTCAACGTCGCGCCGCGCACGCTCGGCGCGGTCGGCGAGGCGCTGATGATGTTCCAGGACGAGCTGGCCGTCGCCGCCGCCGAGGGGTACGCGCAGGCCAAGGCCGCGGTCGCGGGCGAGATGCAGCGCCGCCGCAAGCGGCTGCTGGACCTGCTGCTCGCGGACCCGCCCGCCGCGCCGGAGGCCATCGCGGACCTGGCCGCTGCCGCGCACTGGCCCGTCCCGCGCACGATCGCGGCCGTCGCGCTCGCGCGCCGCCACGCCGACAGCCGCCCGCAGGCGTTCCCCCAGGACATCCTCGTGGACCTCGGCCGCCGCAACCCCGCGCTGATCTTCCCGGACCCGGACGGGCCGGGCCGCGCGCGGCTCGTGGACCGGGCCCTCACCGGGATGCTCGCCGTCGTCGGCCCGACCGTGCCGCTCGGCGACGCCGCGCGGTCCATCGGCTGGGCGCGCAAGACGCTCGGGCTCGTGGAGCGCGGCGTCATCGAGGCCCCCGAGGCCGGGGTGATCCGCAGCGTCGAGCACATGTCCACGCTGATCCTGTTCCAGGACGAGGACCTGATCACCGGCCTCGCGGAACTGCGCCTCGCGCCGCTCGCGCATCTGCGCGCCAGCCAGCAGGACCGGCTCGCCGAGACGCTGCTGGCGTGGCTGCAGTCGGGGCGCAACGCCAACGAGGTCGCGATGCGGCTGCACGTCCACCCGCAGACCGTCCGGTACCGGCTGCGGCAGCTCGAAGAGCTGTTCGGCGACCAGCTCATGGACCCCGACCTGCGGTTCGACCTGGAGATCGTGCTGCGCGCCCGCGAGCTGCTCGCCGAGGGGCCGGGCGAGCACATGATCCCGACGGGCAAGGCGGCGTCGGGCGAGTCCGGCGAGGTCGTCACCTTCCGGCGCTGACCGGCGGCGGCCCGTCCGGGACCGCCGCCGGGTGTGCCGTCAGCAGTTGCTCTTCGGCTGCTTGCCCGCGAAGCGGTCGTCGAGGAACGTCAGCACGTCGCCGCTCTTCAGGACCATCTCCAGCGCGTGCTCGGCGAACCAGTCGCGCGACGTCTGGATCGTCGCGCCCTTGCCGCACCAGTCCTTGACGAGCTTGTCGTCCTGCGCGACGGGGACGATCTCGTCAATCTGTGCGTGGTAGTTGTAAACGGGCGCGGCGGGCGCGGCCCCGCCCATCGTGTTCGTCTTCAGGACGGCCTGCACGCGCGGCACCGCCAGCGGATCGGGCACCGTGCTGTACTGCGACAGCTTCTTGAACGCGTACGTGGTGAGCAGGCCGGTCAGGCACTGCCCCTTGGCCTCCTTGAGCGCCTTGCGGCCCTCGTCGTTCATCAGCGGGTCGAGGTCCATCTCCGGGTACTCGGCGGCGAGGCTCGTCGCGGCCGCCGCCTCGAAGCCGGAGAAGATCCCGCCGTCGATGGACCGCGCGACGGCCTCGGGGTCGGCCGGGGTGCCGCCCATCGCGACGCCCTTCAACGTGATCTCCGGCGCGTAGTCCGGCTGCATCTGCGCGGCCCAGCCGGTCGCCTGCGCGCCGCCGGAGTAGCCGCTGAGCGCCCACGGGTTGTCCTTGCCGACGCCCGCGACGCCGGTGACGTTCCGCACGGCGCGGATGCCGTCGAGCACGGCGTGCCCGGCCTGCGGACCGCCCATGAAGATCGACTTCGGTCCCTCGTGGTCGGGCATCGCGACGGCCCAGCCCCGGTCCAGCAGCGAGCCGGACAGCATCGCGCCCATGCCCGCGAGCGCGTCGCCCGACGTCAGCCCGTAGGACGGCGCGCACTGCGTGCCGGTGGAGTCCTCGGGGGCCTGCACCGAGACGATCGGGCGCGCGCCCGTTCCGGTCCACGCCTTCTTCGGCACGATCAGGCTCGTCACGTCGAGCTGCGCGGCCATGTGGGAGTCGTTGCTGCGGTAGGAGATCTGCCAGACGTCGGCCTTGGAGTCCATGTCCCCGACCTTCGGGGTGATCTTCCGCGTGGCGACGACCTGGCCGGGCTGATACGACGCGATGTTCGCGGGTGCCGCGTAGAACGGGTCCTGATCAGGCGGGACGGACCCGGCGGCGGGTCCGTCCGCCCGCGCGGGGACGGCGAACGCGGCGGCGGCGAGGCCGGCGGCGAGCGGCAGCGCGACGGCGGCGCGACGGGAGGGCAGGGCAGGGCGCATCGGCGCTCCTCGGTGGGACGGGGCGGGTTCGTCCCAGCACTGTGACGTGGCGCACGCGGCCGGACCAGAGTCACGGCATCGCAATCCGCCGCCCGACCTCGACCCCGTGTGACAAACGCGCGGCCCCTATTTTGGGACCGGCCAGGTGTGGACGGGTTCGTTCGCGCGCATGTGCTCGGCGTAGAGGCGGGTCATCGCGCGCAGCGCCGGATGGCGGGCGGTTCCGGCGCGCTCGAACGCCTCGACGGTCTTCGTCTGCCAGGCCGCGCCCGTCTGGCCCGTCACCGCGCGCCGCTCGATGATGCCGAGCAGCCGGTCGCGGCGGGCCGGGTCGACGCCCCACAGGTCCAGGCCGCGGTGCGCGAGCGGCAGCAGGCGCTCCAGCACGAGTTCGCTCGCCGGTACTTCGCCCATGCCGGGCCAGTACAGGACCGAGTCCATCCCGCCGCGCGCCGCCCGATGCAGGTTGTCCTCGGCGGCCGCGAACGACATCCGCGTCCACACCGGCCGCTCTTCCTCCGCGAGCGACCGCACGAGCCCGTAGTAGAAGGCCCCGTTCGCGACGACGTCGGCGGCCGTCGGCCCGGCGGGCAGCACCCGGTTCTCGACGCGCAGATGCGGACGGCCCTTCACGACCGCGTAGATCGGCCGGTTCCACCGGTAGACGGTCCCGTTGTGCAAGGACAGCTCGCCCAGTTCCGGGATGCCGCCCGCGTCCAGCACCTCGACGGGATCTTCGTCCTCGCAGAGCGGCAGCAGCGCCGGGAAGTACCGTGTGTTCTCCTCGAAGAGGTCGAACACCGACGTGATCCACCGCTCGCCGAACCACACGCGCGGCCGGACGCCCTGCGACTTCAGCTCTTCCGGGCGCGTGTCGGTGGACTGCTCGAACAGCGTGATCCGCGTCTCCTGGTGCAGCCGGTGCCCGAACAGGAACGGCGAGTTCGCCGCGAGCGCGACCTGCGGCCCGGCGATGGCCTGCGCCGCGTTCCAGTACGCGCCGAACTCGTCCGGGCTGACCTGCAGATGGAACTGCACGCTCGTGCAGGCGGCCTCGGGCAGGATCGTCTCGGTGTGGACGTGCAGCGGCTCGGGGCCGTCGATCGCGATGCGCATCTCCTCGCCGCGCGCCGCGACGATCTGGTCGTTCAGCATCTTGTAGCGCGCGTTGCCGGAGATGGCTTCCTCGCCGATGTCGCCCACGCGCAGCGTCGGCAGGATGCCGATCATGATCAGCCGCCCGCCGACTTCTTCGGCGCGCTCGTCGGCGTGCTCGACGCGGGCACGGACCTCCGTCTCCAGTTCACCGGTGCCCTGCCCGCCCAGTTCGCGCGGCGGAATGTTGATCTCCAGGTTGAACTGGCCCAGCTCCGTCGCCCACGCGGGATCGGCGATGGCCTTGAGCACGTCGGCGTTGCGCATCAGCGGGTCGCCGAGGGCGTCGACGAGGTTCAGCTCGATCTCCAGCCCGATGTGGGGGCGCTCGAACTCGAACTGCGACTCGCCGAGCATCCGGGCGAGCACGTCCAGGCAGCGCCGGACCTTCTCCCGGTAGCGCCGCCGGTCCTCCCCGTTGACGGTGACCGCCGTGACGTCCCTGCCCATGTGACCGTCCCTGCGTCCGGATGAAGTGTCACAAAACGGATGTCCCCGGTGGGCGGCCACGAAACCCGGCCTTGGTTTTCGGGTGCCCGTTTTGTGACCCGTGGGTACCTTGGTGTAATCGACGTCCGCGCGGGAGCGGGAGGACCATGCGGCTGCGACCCCGGTCGATCCGGGCACGCGACACGCTCGTGTCGGCCGTGCTCGCCGCGCTCGTGTTCGGGGCCGTCGCGTTCGCCGTCGACCTGTCCGTCCGGGCCGGCGTCCAGGCGTCCGTGCTCTCCCAGGTCCAGCAGGCCGCGCGGCGGGTCAGCGGCGGCGTCCGCGACGGGACGCTCAGCTCGCCCATCCCCGACGACACGCGCGGCCGCATCGCCATCCAGGTCGTCGCGCCCGGCGGCCGGATCGTCGACGCCACCGAGGCGACCGCCGGACGGCCGCTCCTCAGCCACCGCTGGCCGCCGCCCGACCACCGCGTCCAGGACTTCACGCAGTGCCGCGCCCGCGCCGGGCCCGGCAAGGACTGCGTGCTGCTGGAGGCGATCCGGGCGACCACCGCGCCGGACTCGGTGGTCGTCTACGCGGCGCGGCCCGTCCCCGGCTACCTGTCGAACGGGCTGCTGGAGACCGGGCTCGGGCTGCTCGTGCTGCTGCTGTCCGCGCTCGCCGCGTGGATCACCTGGCGCATCGTCGGCCGGACGCTGCGGCCCGTCGGGCTCATCCGCGCCCAGCTCGCCGAGATCAGCGGCAGCGACCTGTCCCGCCGCGTCCCCCAGCCCGCCGGGCAGGACGAGATCGCCCAGCTCGCCCGCACCGCCAACCAGACCCTCGACCGGCTCGAGCGCGCCGTCGCGCGACAGCGGCAGTTCGCCTCCGACGCGTCCCACGAACTGCGCACGCCCATCACCGGGCTCCGCGCCAACCTCGAGGACGCCGCGATGCACCCCGACGACACCGACCTGGTCGAGGTCGTCCGCACCGCGCTGCGCGACACCGACCGGCTGGAGTCGATCATCACCGACCTGCTGCTGCTCGCCCGCATCGGGACCGGCGGGACCGCCGCGCAGGAGTCCGTCGACCTCGGCGCGCTCGCCCGCGCGGAACTCGCGCGCCGCCCGGCCGTCCACGCGGTCCTCGCGGAGGGGGTCCGGGTGCGGGGGGTGCGGATGCAGCTCGTCCGGCTGCTGAACAACCTGCTCGACAACGCGGAGCGGTACGCGGGCGGGGCGGTCGAGGTCCGCGTCGCCCGCTCCGGCGGCGCGGCGCTCCTCACCGTCGCCGACGACGGGCCCGGCATCGCCCCCGCCGACCGCGAACGCGTCTTCGAACGCTTCACCCGCCTGGACTCCGCCCGCAGCCGGGGCGCGGGCGGCACCGGGCTCGGCCTCGCCATCGCCCGGGAGATCGCCCGCGCGCACGGCGGCGACCTGGTCATCGAGGACGCCTCCCGCGGCGCGCGCTTCGCGCTTCGCCTCCCCCTAGGCCCCGCCCGCTGATCCGTCCACACCCTGTGGACGGACAGGACCGAACCGCGCATGACGCGGGCGGCAGGCCACCGAGTTTGGGACACAACGGAGGTGCTGGTCAGGGGGACGCGGCGTAGGCGTACAGCCGGCCCGCCGCCTCGGACAGGTCGTTGGACGCGATCACGCACGCGGTGATGTGCGCGTTCAGCGCCGCGTACAGCCAGGGCGGGGTCGTCTCGCGGGCGCGCAGCCGGGCGGCGAGGGCGCGCAGGCTCCGGGCGCGGGCGGCGAGCGCGGCGGCGTCGGCGTCCAGCGTCCGCGCGTGGTCGATGACGGTGTCGCGGGGCTGCGGCATGGGGGTCTCCGGTCGGTCGGGCGCGGGTCAGGCGGGCGTGTCGCGCAGGCTCCGGTGCGCGGGGGAGACGACGCACAGCAGCGGCCGCGCCCCGTCGAGCCCGAGGTCGCGCAGGTGCCGCGCCAGCGGGTGCGCCGACGGGCCGACCGTGAGCCGCGCGCTCGGCGCGGGATGCGCGACCCGCCGCCCGCGCCGCTCCACGCATGCCCGGACGAGCGCCCGGTCCCGGAGGGCGTGGACGACGAGGTCCCGTGCCGCGACGGGCACGCCCGGTCCGAGCGCGCCGGTGAACGTCAGCACCGCGCCGTCCGCCGCGTCCGCCTCCGCCCGCACGCGGCGCGCGCCGCCCTCGACGCGCACGTCGCCGGTGTCGGCGGGGAGCCCGAACACCTCCCGCGCGACCGCGCACGCGAGGTCCGTCGAGACCAGTGAGGCCAGGAAGCACGTCGCGAACCGCTCCACGCGCGGGTCGCGCACGACGACGCCGACGTCCACTTCCAGATACCGCCCGAGGCTCGTCCGGCGGTGGTCGTAGGCGTGGACGGCGACCAGCGCCCGCCCGCCAACGGTCACCACGCGTCCGGCCCCGCCCAGCACGCGCCCCGCCGCACCCGCCTCGGCCGCGAAGTACGCGGTGAACGCGAACCCGTCCTCACAGCGCACCGGCAGTTCGACGCCCCCGCCCGCCACCGCAACGACCCGCCCGCCCAGGGCCCCGCCCGAGCCCGCTCCCTGCGCAGGCGGAACAAGCCCACGCGCCGCAGCGCCCGCAGTCGGTACAGGCCCGGTCCCGGGCCGTGGAGATGGCACAAGGCCGGTTGTGTCGGGCTGCGCTGTCGGGACGGACCCGTCCGCGCCGGGCCGCGCTGGCGTGCCGGACCCGGATCTCGCTGGCCCGCGCGGCGCCGGACGCGGCGTCGGGGCTGGTTCGCGGTCGTAGAGCTGGTACAGCCCCGTCCGCGTCACCGGCCCCCGGTAGGGCGCGAGCCGGGCGTCGATCGCGGCGCGTGCCTCGGGCAGGCGTTCGGCCAGGTCGGCGGTGTAGTGCTCGATGCTGTGGCACGCGGGGAACACGTCGGACGGGTCGCCGTAGTCCACCACGTACCAGTCGGGATGCAGGTCGAAGCAACTGCCCGCGCCCTGCCCGTCCAGGCTGGGGATCAGGTCGTGCCGGTTCGTGATGCTCGCGACCCACGTCCGGGGATCGGCCGGGGTCTTGAAGTCGACCGGCGACCCGACCGCCACGATGTGCGTGACGGTCCGCCGCGCGCAGAACGCCCGGTCCTGCGCGAGGCTGAGCACGGCCGCGCCGCCCGCGCTGTGCCCGACCAGCGCGATCTCGGCCCCGTCCGGCATGCCGAAGTCGTCGATCGCCTTGGCCAGCGCGCGGCTGTACGGCGCGCTGTCCAGCACGGTGCTGCTGAACGCGCCGAGCAGGTCCGCGGGCGACACGTCGTCCGGCCGCCCGAGCCGCATGCCGGGCACCTGGACGACGAACCGCGCCGCCCCGTCCGGCCCCGCCACGGCCTGCACCAGCACCCGGCCGGTCGGGCCGATCACGGCGATGTTGCCGAGGAACGCCAGCAGCGACCCCGACGACGCCAGCAGCGCGGCCTCCCGCGCGGACGGCTCGGTCCGCCGCGCCGCGCCCTCGCCCCGGTCCAGCGCGGCGACGGCCCGGTTGCTCAGCCCCGTCACCGGGTCGGCGGTCGCGGTCGCCGCGCCCGTCGCGATCAGCCACGCCGTCCGGTCGTTCAGCGGGTTGCGGTCGAGCAGCGCCCGCAGCGCCAGCACTTCGGAGAACACCGGTGCGAGCGCGGTCAGCGTCCGCGCCGCGCCCCGGTCGCGGACGAGCGCCACCAGCGCCCGCGCCGCCTCGACCTCGCGCGCGGCGGCGACCGCGTCGTTCAACCGACGCAGCATCGGGTCCGCCGCGAGGTCGGGTTCGGTGAGCGCGACCGCCGCGATGCGCAGCCGCAGCGACGTCGTCATGACGCGCACGGCCAGGCTCTCCGCCCGCACGACCTCGCCCAGCTTGCCGCCGAGCGTCCCGACCGGCCCGCCGGCCAGCGCGTACCCCAGCCCGCGCCGGTTCGTCACCGCGCGCAGCACCGCCCGCTGCGCCCGCAGGCCCGGGCCCGGCGCGCGGCGCAGCGTCCGGCCGACGTCGGTCAGCGCGGCGGTGGCGTGGACGGACGCCGCGCGGATCTCCTCCGCCGCCTCGGCCAGCTCCCGCGCGGCGGCGCGCAGCGCGGCGGCGTCGTCGAGCTCGGTCACAGCGCGCCCCGCCACGTCATGCTCACGAACCGCGGCTCGGGGTCCTCCGGGATGTTCCGGTGCAGGATGTCGGAGAGGTTCCGCGTCGCGCCGATAATCCGCATCCCGCACGGCGAGAACGTCTCCGCGCCGACCACGCGCGGCGCGAGCAGCGGGTTCGTGAGCGCCTGCGAGAACGCGTCGATCGCGATGATCTTCGTCAGCAGCGGCGGCAGGATCGCCTTCGCCGACCCCGGCTCCTCGGCGAACAGCCCGACGTACAGGTCGACGTCGTCCACGCTCCGGTACACCTCGCGCAGCGCGCCGCTCACTTTCGGATCGCCGCTGATCTGCTCGAACTCGCGCACTCCGGGGAACCGGCAGTGCTTCCGGTACGCGTTGTAAGGCGCGAGTTCCAGCGCCCGCGACCCCGCGATGCTCGCGACGTCCACCTCGCGCAGCACCGGGTCGGTGTTGAACAGCCCGATGCGCCCGGCGCGCTGCTCCGACGCGTCCTCGAACAGCCGCCCGAGCCCCGGGCCGGGCAGCAGCGCGCTCCCGAACAGCGTCGCGGCCAGCGGCATCTCCTGCCCGCCGACGTCCAGCGACGACGGGACGAGCTGATGCCACCGGTACACCAGGTTGAACTCCACCGACGCCCAGTTCTGCCGGTGCCACACGGCGCGCGCGAGCCGCGACGTCAGCGCCGGTTCCAGGACGAACCGGAAGTGGTACGGCGTGATGTGGTTGATGTACTCCTCGACGACCAGCTTGATGACCAGCGCGATCACGACGTTGCGCGCCGTCTGGAACAGCCGCTCGTCGTCCCACCGCGGGTTCTCGTCCGCGAGCAGCCGCGCGATCCGGTTGTGCTCCCGCAGGAACAGCACCGTCAGCATCGTGAAACCGACCTGGGTGTTGCCGCGGTCGCCGCCGAGGGCGAAAAGCGTGTCGCGCTGCCGCTCGTCCAGCAGGTCCATCCGGGCGACGCTCAGCGCCGCGAACTCCGGCCTGATCCGCCCCCGCTCGCACAGGTGCGGCGGGAACTCGCCGCCGTTGATCACCTGGCTCTTGAGCAGCCCGCCGTCGAACGCGCGGATCGCGGCGGTCGCCGCGTCGTCCAGGCCGTAGAGCTGGTTCAGGTCGATCTCGTGGTTGGAGCTGTTGATCCGCGGATCGCGCGGCAGTTTGGTGTCGCCGCGCAGGAACCCGTCGGTGAACCACTGCGCGAAGTAGGCGAACAGGACGGTCGAGCGCGGGCAGGGGATCATCGCGTCGCCGCGCGCGAACAGGTCGGCGGCGCGCTCGGGCGTCGGCCGCGCGGTGTCGTCGCCGGGGACGGGCGGCAGGTGGCGGCCCATGTACGACCGGTCCGTCAGCGACGACCACGACGTGTACGGCGCCATCGTGCTCAGCGGCTCGGGCCGCCCCGGCATCTCCCGGACGGCGCTGTCGATCAGCGCCGCGTTCAGCCGCAGCCGCACCGGGCGGACCGACTCGGCCAGCCGCCACAGCGGCGCGCCGTGCGTGAGCGCGAGGTAGCGCAGCCGGTTCTTCGCGCCGTCCGTCGCGATGGACCGCGCCTTCACCGTGCGCTCCCGCCGAGCCGCAGCGCGAACCGGTCGGGGAAGACGTCCCGGTCGCGGACGACGTCGCCCTCCGGCGGCGGCAGCAGGCCGACGCCGGGCCGCCGCAGCAGGCGGCGCGCGGTCTCGGCGATGACGGCCGCGCCCGGATGCGCGCCGACGCACGCGTGCGGGCCGTACCCGAAGTGCAGGTATACGTGCGGCGGACGATCCACGCGGAACGCGCCCGGGTCGGCCACCGCGTCCGGGTCGGACATCGCGGACCCGACCGCCGCGAGCACCGGTGTGCCCGCCGGGATCAGCGTCGCGCGCGGCGTCCCGGCGGCGAGGACGTGGTCGCGCTCGCAGGTCCGCACGATCACCGGCACGAACGGGTCGAGCCGCAGCGCCTCCCACACATAAGGCTCGAACCGGTCCGGGTCATGAGCCGCCGCGACGGCCGCCGCCCGGATCTCCGGATCGTCCAGCAGCCGACGCACGAGATGCGTCAGCGACCCCACCGCGTTCTCCAGGAACCCGAGCAGCAGCGCCGCGACGTTGACGACGACGCGCTCCTGCTCCCACGCGAGATCCGGCGGCAACTCCGTCCGCAGCAACCGGCCGAGGACGTCGCCGGCCGGGCGGGCGGAACCGGCGAGCGCTTCGCGGCGGCCCGCGACGAGTCCGCGCAGGTAGTCGGTCATCTCCGCGCCCGCCCGCACCGACGCGGCGTGGACCTCCGGATCGCCCGGCAGGTTCGCGGTGACGTCCGTCATGATCGTCCGCGACCAGCGGGCCGTCGTCGCCGGATCGGGGCCGGGGAAGCCGAAGTACTCCGCGCACACGCCGAGCGCGACAGGCCGGAACAGCGCGCCGACCGCGTCGATCCGGCCTGCGGCGGCGTCGAGGGCCGCATCGGCCAGGCCGCCCGCCAGCTCCCGGACCCGGCCGGTGTCGGCCGGGTCGAGGACGACCTGCATCAGGCCCTTCTCCCGCCAGTTCATCGGCGTCGCGTCGCGGCTGAGCATGACCGGCGCCCCGAGCGCGGCGTCCAGGCGCGGCGCGTACCCGGCGACGGTGAAGACGCGGTCGCGCGACAGCACCTCGACGACGTCCGCGTACCGGGTGACGAGCGCGAACGCGGGCGTCACCGCGATCGGCCGCGCCGCCCGCAGCTCGGCGAACAGCGCCTGTCGGTCCCCGTGCAGCCAGCCCGCCAGCAGCGCCGCCGCGGCCAGCGGATCGCGCGCGGACGCCGCGTCGTAGCGCGCCAGATACCCGTCTCCGGCCACCTGATCGACGTCGTTCATCCAGCCGGACCTCCGCTCGGGCACGTATCGCCCGCGGGAACGGCGCCGGACCGTCCCTTGACCTTCTGTAGGCGAAAGTTGGCCCACCGTAACAGCAAACATGGCCGTTCGCTACGACGAGTAGGTATTTGGGTTCGATGGGTGACTATTCATTGGCCTGCGGGTGACTACCGACTTGCCGTGCGTGGCCGTTCAATGAGCCACGGGCCGCGCGTTCGGCCCATTCCATGTGAAGGAGACGGAATGCCCGCATCCCCCGAACGGGCACCGGCCCCGCCTGTCGGAACCGCCCCCGTGCCGACCGCGCGGCGCACCGCCTACCTGATCGTGCTCGTGGTCCTCCCGCTGGTCGCGCTCGCCGCCGCGGCCGCCGTCGCCTGGGGGCGCGGAATCGGGCTCCGGGACGTGGCCATCGCCGTCGCCATGTACCTCGTCAGCATCTACGGCATCAGCGTCGGCTACCACCGGATGCTCACGCACCGCTCGTTCCGCGCGCGGCGGCCGCTGCGCCTCGCGCTCGCCGTCGCGGGCGGCCTCGCGCTGGAGGGCCCGGCCGCGCTGTGGGTGGCCGAGCACCGCCGCCACCACAAGTACGCGGACCGGCCCGGCGACCCGCACTCCCCGTGGGCGTACGGCGACGGCGGCCGCGCCCTGCTGCGCGGCCTCGCGCACGCGCAGGCCGGCTGGTTCTACACCGCGCGGCTGCGGTCCCGGCGCGAGCACTGGGCGCCGGACCTGCTCGCCGATCCCGACATCCGGCGGCTCGACGCCGCCTACCCGGCCGTCGCGGCGCTGTCGTTCCTGCTCCCGGCGGCGGTCGGCGGCCTGTGGTCGCTGTCCTGGACGGGCGCGCTGACGGCGCTGTTCTGGGGCGGGTTCGTGCGGTACGCCGTCGTCCACCACGTGACGTGGTCGGTGAATTCGGTCGCCCACGCGTTCGGCGGCCGGGACTTCGCGACGCGGGACCGCTCCACGAACGTCCGCTGGGTCGCGGTGCTGACGCTCGGCGAGGGCTGGCACAACTGGCACCACGCCGAGCCGACGTCCGCGCGGCACGGCGTCCTGAAAGGGCAGCACGATCCGAGCGCGTGGCTGATCCGCCGCTTCGAGCGCGCCGGATGGGCGTACGACGTCCGCTGGCCCGATCCGGCGCGGATCGAGGCCCGCCGCGCCGGGGCCGCCGCCGTCCGCTGAACGCGAGAGGGCCGTCCACAACCTGTGGACGGCCCTCTCGCGTTCGCCGGGAGGCGGGAGGTCAGGCGCGGACGGCCTGCACTTCGAGCTGGATGGCGACCTTGTCGCCCAGCAGCGCCTTGTCGCCGCCCAGCGGGACGTTGAACTCGATGCCCCAGTCCTTGCGGTTGATCTCGGTCTCGGCGGAGAAGCCGGCGCGGAAGCCGCCCCACGGGTCGTCGCCGACGCCGTTGAACTCGACGGCCAGGCTGACCGGACGGCTCACGCCGCGGATCGCCAGCTCGCCGTCCAGGTAGTGCGTCCCGCCCTCGGTGCGGATGCCGCGGCCGGTGAACGTCATCGTCGGGTGGTTCTCGACGTCGAGGACGTCGGCCGTGCGGACGTGGTTGTCGCGGTCGGCGTTGCGCGTGTCGATGGACGCCATCTGGATCTCGACGGTCGCGGTGGAGGCGCTGAGGTCCTCCGCGATCTCCAGCGAGCCGGAGAACTCGGTGAAGCTGCCGCGCACCTTGCTCATGAGGTGGCGGATGGCGAAGGTGACCTCGGAGTGCGAGGGGTCGATGTTCCAGGTGCCCGCGGTGAGGCCGGGGGCGACGGCGGCGGTGGGGGTGCTCATGGTGTCTCCCGTGTTTGTTGAACGCTCAACGATGACCGTTCCGACGTTAGTTGATTTTTCAAGAACCTGTCAATCGGGCCGGGCATTCCCCGCTCCACATACAGCGCGTACTGTTTGTTTCTGGATAGGCTGCGGGCATGCCGACTCCGACCCGTCCTCGCCGCACCCAGGAGGAACGCACCGCGGCGACGCGCGCCGCCCTGCTGGACGCCACGATCGAATGCCTCGTCGAGTACGGCTACCACGGCACGACCACGACGCGCGTCGTGGAGCGCGCGGGGGTCTCCCGGGGCGCGCAGGTCCACCACTTCCCCACGAAGAACGCGCTGGTCCTGGCCGCCGTGGAACACCTCGCCCGCAAGCGCGCGGCGAGCTTCCTGCGGCACGACCTCGACCGGCTCGCCGACGCCGACGACCGCGTCGGCCGCGCGCTGGACCTCGTCTGGGAGGTGTACCAGGGACCGCTGTTCGAGGCGTCGATGGAACTGTGGGTCGCCTCGCGCACCGACCCGGACCTGCGCGAACACGTCGCCCGCCTCGAACGCGACGTCACCGCGGGCATCCTGGAGATCGGCCGCGCGCTGATCGGGGACCGCGTCGAGGACCCCGAGATCCGCGGCGACCTCTACCTGGTGCTGGAGACGGTGCGCGGGCTGCGGATGCACCAGTTCGTCCACCCGGCCACCGAGGAGCGCATCCGCGACCGGTGGACGCGCAGCCGGGAGCGGCTGCGGCTGGTCGTCGCCCGCTGGGCGCTCGACTGACGGCGGTTCAGTCCTTGGGGGAGCGGACGGTCCGGAGCGTCCCCGTGCCGGGCCACGCCGCCGGCCAGCCGCCGTCGAAGTCGATCACCGACAGCGTGCAGGTCGGGTAGGCGGACGGGCCTTCGCCCGCGAGGTCGTACACGAGCTGCTGCATCGACGGGTTGTGCCCGACGACCAGCAGCGTCCGGGCGTTCTCCGGGGCCTCCCGGACGAGCCGCGCGGCCACGTCCACGTCGTTGTCGTACAGCAGCGGCTCGTACGCGACGTCCGCGTCCAGCGCCAGGCCGTCCAGCGTCTCGCGGGTGCGGACGGCGGTGGAGCAGAGCACCGCGTCCGGGACGAGCCCCCGCGCGCGCAGCCACTCGCCCGCCGCAGCGGCGTCGCGCCGCCCGCGCGGGGCGAGCGGCCGGGCGGCGTCGGCCATGTCGTCGCCGTCCACGGCCTTGGCGTGCCGCAGGACGAGCAGCGTCACGCCGCGGTCGTCCGCCATCAGGCCACCAGCGCCGCGAGTCCCCACAGCGCGAGCATGATCGCGAGCATCCCGCCGAGGATGATCGCCATGCCCTTCGGGCCCGACATCGTTGCCTTCTCGCCGCTCACCGGGCGACCTCCTCCGCTACCGCGCGCCACGACCGCGCGCACCCCACCAGCGTACGGCCGCCCCCGCGTGCCCCGCCCGGAGACCCGCTCCCGAACACCGCCGCCCGCCCGGACGCCCGGTCCGGGCGGGCGGCGGCGCGGGTCAGCCGGACGTGACGCCCTCCGACCCAGGGCCGCCATCGGCCGCGGTCTCCGCGTCCGAAGCGGGCTCGGCCGCGTCGGACTCCGCCTCGGGGACGGGAGCCGAGGCGCCCGCGGCCACCGGCTTCGGTGCGGGTCCGGCCGACGCGGCGCCGTCCGGATCGGGCCTGCCGTCCGGCGCCGGCTCTGCGTCCGGCGCGGGTCCGGCCGCGTCGGGTTCCGCCTCGGCCGCGTTCTCGGGGACGCCGCCCGCCGGGACGGGCACGGCCGCGCCGACCGGCTCCGGCGCGGGTCGCGGCCCGGGGACGGCGGGTTCGGCCGACGCGATCGGGTCCGCGCGCCGCTTGGAGACCACGATCGCCGCGACCACCACCGCGAGCGCCCCGACCGGGATCAGCACCCGCAGCCAGACGTTCCCGGCATAAGTGACGACCGCGTCCGCGACGAGCAGCGCGACGAGGTTCATCACCTTGATCAGCGGGTTGATGGCGGGCCCGGCGGTGTCCTTGAACGGGTCGCCGACGGTGTCGCCGATGACCGTCGCCGCGTGCGCCTCGCTGCCCTTGCCGCCGAGTTCGCCCTCCTCGACGAGCTTCTTGGCGTTGTCCCACGCCCCGCCGGAGTTGGCGAGGAAGACGGCCATGAGCACGCCCGCCGCGATGGCCCCGCCGAGGAACGCCCCGAGCGGCGCGTACCCGAGCGCGAAGCCGACCGCGATCGGCGTCAGGATCGCGAGCAGGCCGGGCGTGGCGAGCTCGCGCTGCGCGTCCCGCGTGCAGATGTCCACGACGCGGTCGTAGTCGGGCTTCTCGGTGTAGTCCATGATCCCGGGCTTGGTGCGGAACTGCTCGCGCACCTCCACCACGACGCGTCCGGCCGCGCGGCCCACCGCCATGATCGCCAGCCCGGCGAACAGGAACACCACGGCCGCCCCGGCGATCACGCCGATGAGGACGTTCGGGCTGTCGATCGACAGGCTGAACTTCGCGAACGGGCCGAGCGCGTCCCGCGCGTCCTGCCCGGCGTCGGCCAGCGCGTCGACGACCGTCGTGCGGAACGAGCCGAACAGCGCGGTCGCCGCGAGGACGGCCGTCGCGATGGCGATGCCCTTGGTGATGGCCTTGGTCGTGTTGCCGACCGCGTCGAGCCGCTCCAGCACGGTCGCGGCCTCGCCCGTCACGTCGCCGGACATCTCCGCGACGCCCTGCGCGTTGTCCGACACCGGCCCGAACGTGTCCATCGACACGATGACGCCGACGGTCGTGAGCAGCCCCGTCCCGGCCATCGCCACGGCGAACAGCGCGACGGTCGTGTTGCCGAAGCCCAGCAGGAACGCGCCGTACACGGCCGCGCCGATCACGACGGCCGTGTAGACGGCCGACTCCAGCCCGAGCGAGATCCCCGACAGGATGACGGTCGCGGGCCCGGTCCGCGCGCTCCCGGTGACCTCGCGGACGGGCTTGCGGTTCGTCTCGGTGAAGTAGCCGGTGAGGAGCTGGATGGCGCTCGCGAGGACGATCCCGATCAGCACCGCGCCGAGCGCGACCCATCGCGGGTCGGCGTCCAGCGCCCGCACCTTCGGGTCCGACACCCCGGAAAGCTCGGCGAACGACGACGGAAGGTAGCTGAACGCCGCGACGGCCACCAGCACCGCCGACACGATCGCCGAGACGAAGAAGCCCCGGTTGATCGCGGACATCCCCGACCGGTCGCGGGCGCGCGGCGCGACGGCGAAGATCCCGATCACGGCCGTGATCACGCCGATCATCGGCACGACGAGCGGGAAGACGAGCCCTTCCTGGCCGAACGCGGCGGTGCCGAGGATCAGCGCGGCGACCAGCGTCACCGCGTACGACTCGAACAGGTCGGCGGCCATCCCCGCGCAGTCGCCGACGTTGTCCCCCACGTTGTCGGCGATCGTCGCGGCGTTGCGCGGGTCGTCCTCGGGGATGCCCTGCTCGACCTTCCCGACGAGGTCCGCGCCGACGTCGGCGGCCTTGGTGAAGATGCCGCCCCCGACCCGCATGAACATCGCGAGCAGCGCGGCCCCGAACCCGAAGCCCTCCAGGACCTTCGGCGCCTCCCCCTGGTAGGCGAGCACGACGACGGCCGCGCCGAACAGGCCGAGGCCGACGGTACACATGCCGGCGACGCCGCCCGTCCGGAACGCGATGCGCATCGCCGCGCGCTCGCCGCCGTCCTCGCGCGCGGCGGCCGCGACCCGGACGTTGCCGCGGACGGCGAGCCACATGCCGATGAACCCGGTCGCCGCCGAGAACAGCGCGCCGACGACGAAGAACACCGAGCGCCCGACGCGCTCGCCCGTCGAGTCGGCGGGGAGCAGGAGCAGGACCAGCGGGATCAGCACGACGAACACCGCGACCGTGCGGAACTGGCGTTTCAGATAGGCGAGCGCGCCCTCCTGCACGGCGCGGGAGATGTTCTGCATCTTCTCGGTGCCCTGGCCGGCGGCCAGGACCTCGCGGACCAGGACCGCGGCGACGGCCAGGGCCAGCAGCGCGACGACGGCCACGACGACGACCAGAGTGAGGTCGCCGCCGCCGAGATCGAGATCCGCTCCGGACGGGCTCGACAGGGAATGCCCGGACATCCGTCCTCCTCGACTGGGGGGAAATGCCGATCACCGCAAACGGTGATCTTTACCCTGTACCCAGGAAACGTGATGAAGAACACACGTCCCGGGTTGCCGAAAGGTGGCCGTCGGGCATCGGGGAGGACGTGCTCAACACGCGCCACGACGAGCAAGAAGGGCATCATGTGCCCAGGTGGGAGGCAGGTTCTGTGAGATTCTGAAAGCCGACACAAAAGAACACGCGCCACTTTGATGGCGCATTTTTAATTCCATCACTCGGCACGCTCGCGCAACACCAGGCCCGGTGAGCGCACAAAAAACCGGCCGGGCGCGGGAGGCAATCCCGTGCCCGGCCGGCGCGTGCCGCCGTCAGTCGCCGAGTTCGGCCAGCCCGTCCTTGATCACGACGTCCCCGGAGCTGGACGTCGACTCGAACGCGAACACCCCGGAATCCCGCCGCCAGATCCGCGTGGTGACGTCCTGCCCGGGCAGCACCGGCTTGGAGAACCGCACCGCCAGCCGCCTGAGGCGCGCGGGGTCGCCCGCCGCGGCGGACTCGACCACCGCGCGCGAGGTGAACGCCATCGTGCAGAGCCCGTGCGCGATGATGCCGGGCAGCCCGGCGGACTTCGCGAACTCGTCGTCCAGGTGGATCGGCATCGGGTCGCCGGACGCCTCCGCGTACCGGAACGTCTGGTCGTCGTCCACGTGCTGGGTGACCTCCGCGAACGGTCCGTCCGCGCGCAGTTCCTCGGGGAACCGGTGGGCGGGGGCCAGTTCGCCGAGCGTCTCCCCGGCCTGGAAGCCGCGGAAGAATGAGACCATCCACTGCTCGTTGACGAGTTCGCCGCCGTCGGTGCGGCTCTCCAGCTTCACCGACACGGTCGTCCCGGACGACTTGGAGGAGAAGCCCGTCACCTTGGCGCGCGACACCAGCGTGGTGCCCGGGACGATCGGGCGGTGGAACACCATGTCCTGCTCGCCGTGGACGACGAACGGGATGAGGCTGTCCGGCACGACCTGGAACAGCGGCGCGATCATGCCCTCGAACACCGGGACGATCGCGAACACCGGCGGGGCCATCGTCCCGTCCAGGTAGCGCGGGTTGGGGTCGTTGGTCGCCTCCGCGTAGGCGACGGTGCGGTCCCGCTCGACCTTGAACTCGAACGGGTCGCTCCAGACGCCGAGGCGTTCGGTGTTCAGCTGCGGCTCGGTCATGGGCACCTCCGGAAGGGCTCCGAGGAACATACAGGTCTGACGGTTTCTCAACGCGGCGGCGGGGCGGCAAGAAACATACAATCTTGACTGTATCTTCCCCGGCGGCCTAGGGTCGCGGCATCACGAGGGAGGCGCGTCACATGACCAACAGGACCTTTGTCGTCGGCGTCGGCATGACGAAGTTCGAGAAGCCCGGCAGCCGGGAGTGGGACTACCCGGACATGGCCCGCGAGTCCGGCACCAAGGCCCTGGCGGACGCGGGCATCGCCTACGACCGCATCCAGCAGGCGTACGTCGGCTACGTCTACGGCGAGTCCACGTCCGGCCAGCGGGCGGTCTACGAGCTGGGCGTGACGGGCATCCCCGTCGTCAACGTCAACAACAACTGCTCGACCGGCTCCACCGCGCTGTTCCTCGCGCGCCAGGCCGTCAGGTCGGGCGTCGCCGACTGCGTCCTCGCGCTGGGCTTCGAGAAGATGCAGAAGGGCTCCCTCGGCTCCACCTACGAGGACCGCGAGCAGCCGATGCTCAACCACCTCAAGGAGCTGTTCCCGCTCTACGAGTGGGCGGGCGAGCCCATCGCGCCGTACATGTTCGGCGCCGCCGGGCGCGAGCACATGGAGAAGTACGGCACCACCGCCGAGCAGTTCGCCAAGATCGGCTGGAAGAACCACAAGCACTCGGTGAACAACCCGTACGCGCAGTTCCAGGACGAGTACAGCCTGGACGACATCAAGGCCGCGCGCACCGTCTACGACCCGCTCACCAAGCTCCAGTGCTCGCCCACCTCCGACGGGTCCGGCGCGGCGGTCATCGCCAGCGAGCGGTTCGTGGACGAGCACGACCTGTGGGACCGCGCCGTCGAGATCGCGGGCCAGTCGATGGTCACCGACACGGCCGCGACGTTCTCGTCCAAGAGCGCGATCACCATCGTCGGCGCGGAGATGAGCGCGCTCGCCGCCCGCCAGGCGTACGACGAGGCCGGGATGGGCGCGGACGACGTCCAGGTCGTGGAGCTGCACGACTGCTTCTCCACCAACGAGCTGATCACCTACGAGGCGCTCGGCCTGGCCGCCGAGGGCGAGGGCGGCAAGCTCGTCGACAGCGGCGACAACACCTACGGCGGCCGCTGGGTCGTCAACCCCTCCGGCGGCCTGATCTCCAAGGGCCACCCGCTGGGCGCGACGGGCCTCGCGCAGTGCGCCGAGTTGACCTGGCAGATCCGCGGCAAGGCCGACGCCCGGCAGGCCGGCGAGGTCACCGGCGGCCTGCAGCACAACATCGGCCTCGGCGGCGCGGCGGTCGTGACCGTCTACCGGCCCGCCCGCTGACGTCCCCCGCCGCGCCCGCCGGAAGGCCCGTCAGCGGGCGCGGAGGGACGTGCGGATCAGGTCCTCGGTGTCGCGGCGCAGCGCTCGCAGCGCGTGCCGCGTCCCGGAGACCTGGAGCAGCGCGTTCTGCAGCGGCGTCAGCTCGTCCGGCGGGACGCCGCCCTCGACCTCGGCGCGGCGGCGGCGGGCGAGACCCGACAGGTGGTCGTCCAGGTCGGCGAACTCCTCGTCGAGCCGGGTCGGCGGCGAGGTGTCGATGTTGGCGGCCTCGTCGATGAGCGCGGCGGCCTCGTCCAGCTCGTCGGCGAGGCGGTCCAGGATCTCCGGGATCGGCCCCGCGTCCACGCTCTCCTCGCGCGACATGCGCCCGACCGCGATGAGGTGGTCCCGGATGCGGTAGGCGGTCGGGACGACGTCGCGCAGCCGCTCGATCAGCCCGGTGTCGGGCACCCGCTCGTTGCCGAGCCGCCGCCGCGTCTCCGCGACGGCCTCGATCGCTTCCTCCGCCGAGTTCAGCGTGGCGGCGGGGATCGCCTCCGTCCCGCGTTCGACGACCGCCGACGTCGCCCGCGCGAGTTCCGCCTGCGTCGTCAGGACGCGTGCGAGCTGCACCGGCAGGCGCTCGCCGTACCCCGGCGGCCACAGCAGCCGGATCGCGAGGAACACCAGCACGCAGCCCGCGAGCGTCAGCGCGATCCGCTCGGCCGCGACCGTCCACCCCGAGGGCGTCGAGAAGCTCAGCAGCATCATCGCGAGCGGCGTCCCGAACACGCCCCAGAACGTGAAGTTCACCGGGCGGAGGGTGAAGCCGATCGCCGCGAAGCAGAACAGGACCAGCGCCGCCTCGAACTGGCCGGGCGCGAGCGCGAGCAGCACCGCCGCGATGGCCGAGCCCGCCACCGACCCCCCGATGCGCTGGAGCAGGTTGGTGACGGTCTCGCCGTACGTCGTGCGGACGCCGTTGAGCACCGTCAGCGTCAGCCAGTGCCCGTGCTTGAGGTGCAGCGACGCCGTCAGCGCCATCGCCACCGCGACCGCGAACCCGACCCGCGTCATCTGCCGGAAGCCCGGCGACCGCGTCCGCAGCGCCCGGCCCGCCCGGTTCCACACCGCGGCGGGCGACGCGACGGGCAGCCGCGGCGCGCCGATGCCGATCCGCACGCCGCCCGCGGTGATGCGCCGCGCCGACTCGACGTTGCCGATGATCCGGTCGACCGACCCCCGGACCTGCGCGATGAGCGCCGCCGCGACCATGTCCTCGTCCCCGGCGAGGCTGGCCCGCCGGATCTCCTCGGTCCGCCGGACCAGGCGGCGGACCGCCGACGAGTCCTCCTGCCCGAGCGGGAACTCCCCGCCCGACGAGATCGCGCCCGCGACGAGCCGGAGCCGCGCGGCCAGCGCGAGGATCGCGACGCGGGTCTCCAACTCCCAGGCGCGTTCCGGCGGCCGCCGGTCGGCTGCCTCCAGCAGCGTCCGGAGCGCGACGGTCTCGTGCATGATCCGGCCCAGCGCGTCGATCAGCCGCTCCGGCCGCGACGGCCCGTTGCCGGTGGACGAGTAGTACTTCAGCGTGGCCCGCGCGCCGCCGATCGCCTCGCGGGCGGCGCGGCGGCTGTCGTCCCAGTCCGGCCGGTGCGCGACGTCGTCCAGCGCGGGCGGGTCGAGGTGGACGGAGTCGAGCGCGGCGGCGTCCTGGTCGCCGATGTTCTCCGCGACGGCGTCCAACGCGGTCGCGACGGCGTCGGCGGCCTCCGCGAGCGCCCCCCACAGCGGCCGCAGCCGCAGCGCGGGCCACGGCGACAGCAGCAGCAGCGACACCCACACGCCGCCGGCGAGTTCGAGCAGTCCGTTCAGGACGATGTCCGCGCCGGGCGGCCGCACCGCCGTCAGCAGGACGGCGAGCGCCGCCGTCGTCCCGATCCACGGAACGCTGTTCCCGACCGCCACGACGATCGGGACCACCGCGACCGCCAGCCAGGGATGCCCGGCGAGGTTCCCGCCGATCGTCGCGCCCACCGCGACGATCACCGTCGCGCCGAAGAGGTTCCGCGCCTGCTCGCTGTACGGACCCTCCGGCCCGCGCAGCGCCACCAGGTACGCGCCCTGCGCGACGACGGACCCCGGCGCGGCGTGCCCGGTCAGCGTGCCGACGATGAGGGGCAGCGCGATGGCGAGCGCGGCGACCGGACCGTAGAAGAAGGCCGCCCCGCCCTCGATGCGCGCGTACGCCTCCCGCACACGCTGGAACAACTGTCACCGCCCCCCGGCCGCCACCGCCGACCGGGGATGTACCCGGAAACCGGAGAGATGATCTTCAGGGGGCGGGGGTCAGGACGGTTCGCCGGCGGGGCGCAGCGCCGCGTCGGCGGCGTCCGCCGCCTCGACCTCGTCGCGCGGGATGCCGAGCAGGAACAGGATCGTGTCGAGGTAGGGCACGTTGACGGCCGTGTCGGCGGCCCGGCGCACGACCGGCTTGGCGTTGTAGGCGATGCCGAGCCCGGCGGCCTGGAGCATGTCGAGGTCGTTCGCGCCGTCGCCGATCGCGACGGTCTGGCTGACCGGCACCCCGGCCTCGCGGGCGAACCGCTCCAGCGCGGCCGCCTTCCCGGCCCGGTCGATCACCGGGCCGACGACGCGGCCGGTGAGCTTGCCGTTCTCGATCTCCAGCGTGTTCGCCGCGGAGTAGTCGATCCCGAGATCGTCCACGAGGGCGTCGGTGACCTGGGTGAACCCGCCGCTGACGATCGCGAACTTGTAGTCGAGGCGCTTGAGGGTGCGGACCATCGTCCGCGCGCCCGACGCGAGCTGGATCTTGGTGCGGACCTCGTCGATGGCGCGCGCGTCCAGGCCGGTCAGCAGCGCGACGCGCTCCCGCAGCGAGCCCTCGAAGTCGAGTTCGCCGCGCATCGCCGCCTCGGTGACCTTGGCGACCTCGTCCAGGCAGCCCGCGTGCTCGGCGAGCAGCTCGATGACCTCGCCCTGGATGAGCGTGGAGTCCACGTCCATGACGATCAGCCGCTTGGCGCGCCGGTACAGCCCGCCGCGCTGGACGGCGACGTCGACCTGCTGCTCGGCGGCCTCCCGCGCCAGCTCGGCGCGCAGCCGCGCCGGGTCCGCGCCCGAGACGTGCATCTCGATGCACGTCACCGGGTAGTGCGCGAGGCGTTCGATCCGGTCGATGTTGGCGCCGCCCGCCGCGACCCGGCCCGCGATGCCCGCCATCGCGGCGGGCCGCAGCGGCGCGCCGAGGACGGTCACGTGCAGGCGGCCCCGGCGGCGCGGGCCGCTCTTGTCGCGCCCGGTGGAGACCTCGACCTCCATGTCGAGGTCCGCGGCGAGGGCCTCGGCCGCCGACCAGACCCGGCCGATGTCGGTGCCGTCGCTGTAGGCGACCAGGACGCCGAGGACGAGACGGCCGCGGATCACGACCTGCTCCACGTCCACGACCGTGATCGGGAACTCGGCGAGCGTGGTGAACAGGCGCGACGTCACTCCGGGGCGGTCGCGGCCGGTGAGCGTGATGAGAAGCGTGCGCTGCTTCGACTCGTCCATTCTGCCCCCCACGTTACCGGCACCGGCGTGTGGGCGGCGCGGGGCGTCCAGCATCCGGAACGGTCACGGCAGCAGCAGGTTCGCGTCGCCGAACTCGTGCCAGAGGTACCGGCCGGTGAGCGCGGCGTCGTAGACGGCGTCGAGCAGGTCCGTTCCGGCGAGCGCGCGCAGCATCTGGAGGTGCGAGGACGCGGGCTCGTGGAGGCCGGTCAGCAGGCCGTCCACCGCGCGCACGCCCGTGCCGGGGGTGACGAGGTGCTCGGTCCAGCCGGAGCCGGCGCGGACCCGGCCGTCGCGGGCGGCGGCCGTCTCCAGCGCGCGGACGACGGTGGTCCCGACCGCGACGACCCGGCCGCCCGCGCCGCGCACATGGCCGACGAGCGCGGCCGTCGCCGCCGGCACGTCGTACCGCTCGGCGTACGGCGGCTCGTGCGCCTCCGGTGAGGCGACGCCGGTGTGCAGCGTCAGCGGGGCGATGAGCACGCCCCGCGACACCAGCCGGGTCACGAGCTCCGGGGTGAACGCGCGGGCGGCGCTCGGCATCTCGGCGCTCCCCGCGCCCCGGTCGACGGCGAACGCCGTCTGGTAGGCGGCGAGGGGCCAGTCCTCCCGGACGTAGGGGTACTTGATCGGCACGCCGTGCTCGCGCAGGTACGGGACGACGGCCGTGCTCAGCCGCGCCTCCCACAACCGGGGCGTCCGCCGCTGGACCAGGGTGAGCGTCGCGTCCCCGGGCAGCGGAATCCACTCGCCGGGCGCGCAGCCCGAGTAGGGAACGCTCGACGTCCCCCGGCGGCACCGCAGCTCCACGAGCCAGTGCCCGCCGCCCTCCGGGGCCTCCGTCGAGAAGTGGATCACCAGCCGGTCGGTGCGGACGGCCGCGGGGAGCGTGGGCGACACGTTGACGACCAGGAGGTCGCCGGGATCGAGCAGGTCCGGGAGGTCGGCGAACGCGCGGTGCTCGACGGAGCGCGCCGCGCGCCGCCCGACCAGGAGCCGCACGCCGTCGCGGGCGAGGCCGCGCGCCTCCGGGGGTGCGTGCGCCTCCAGGCCGCCGGGGAGCACGAAGTCGTCGATCATGATTCCTCCAGCCGCAGCGCGGAGATCACGGCGAGCGCCGCGACGGCGGCGCAGAGGCCGCCGATGACGGCCAGGCCCAGGCCGAACCGCGAGCCGAACGCGGACAGGACGGCGCCGAACACCCCGACGATCAGCGCGGACCCGAGCGTGTCGCCGATCTGGAGCGCCGAACTGTTCACGCCCTGCTCCTCCTCGGGCGACGCCTTCAGCAGCAGCACCGAAAGAGCGCCCGTCGAGAAGCCCATTCCGGCGCCGCCGAGCATCCAGACCGGCGCGGCGACCCAGCCGGACACCTGGAGCGCCACGGCCACGCCGACGACGCCGGCGAGCAGCAGCACCGCGCCGGACACCGCGAAGAACGCGCCGGACCGCGCCGAGCGCCCCTGGTACTGGGCCGCCGCGGACCAGGCGATGGCCCCGGTCGTCAGCGCGACGCCCGCCTGCGTCGGGCTGAACGCGTAGAGCCGGGTGAGGGCCAGTGGGACGAACGCGTTCATCCCGATGAACGCGCCGCCCATCAGGGCGCGGGTCAGGACGACGCTCGGCAGGCCGCGCCGCATGCGCAGCGTCCCGGCGGGCAGCAGGCACGGCAGCCCGGCCGCGAGCCCCGCCGCCCCGGCGATCCCCAGCGGCAGCAGGCGCAACGTCGGATGGTCCAACGCCCACAACAACAGCGCGGCCCCAACGGACACCCCCACCGCAGCCACAATCCGCCGCCGCCCCCCGACGACCCGCTCCGGACCCCCTGCCTTCCCTCCCGAACCCGCACCGCCCGCACGCGCTGGGTCGCGCGCGTCTTCCGTGGGCGGCGCGGGTGGTGGGTTGGGTTCGGTCGAGCGGTGGAGGGCGGGGACGAGCATCGCCACGGCCGGGGCCGTGGGCGGGAGGAGGCCGAGGAAGATCCAGCGCCAGCCCGCGTGGTCGGTGACCAGGCCGGCCAGCGCCGGGCCGGCGAGGGATGGAACGATCCATGCGGCGGCCATCGTCGCGAAGATGCGCGGCAGCAGCTCCTCCGGGTAGGCGCGGGCGATCAGCACGTAGAACCCGACGAGCGCCGTCCCCGCGCCGAGGCCCTGGACGGCCCGCGCGAGCACGAACACGGGCATGCTCACCGCCGTGCCCGCCAGGACGAGGCCGAGCGCGAACAGCGCCAGTCCCGTCAGCACGGGCCGCGCGGGCCCGGAGCGGTCCGCCCAGCCGCCGCCGAGGACGGTCGCGAGCAGCGTCCCGATCAGCGTCGCGCTGAACCCCCACGCGTACAGCCCGAGGCCGTCGAGCTCCCGCGCGACGGTCGGCATGGCCGTCCCGACCGCCAGCTCGTCGAAGCCGAGCACGGTCACGGCGAGCACGAGCCCGATCGTCGGAACGCGGTGGCGGGCGTCCAGCAGCCCCGGCCGACCGCCTCTCGCGGCCGATGGCGCGGACGCCACGGTGCTCACTGGGACGCCGCCAGGTCCGACACCCGATGGCGGCCGCTCGGCGGCCGCTCGGAGACGAGCCGGAGCAGCGCCGCCGCCGCGTGCTCGGGCGGCGGCGCCGAGTCGGCGTCCTCGCCCGCCGCGCGCAGCATCGCGGTGTTCATCTCGCCCGGATCAGCCCACCAGACCCGGAGCGACGGTTCCTCGACCGCCAGAACGGCCGATAGCTGCTCCAACGCCGCCTTCGTCATGCCGTAACCGCCCCAACCCGGATACGCCTCGGTGGCCGCGTCCGACGTGATCGCCAGCACCGAGCCGCCGCAGGCACGCAACGCAGGCAAAACCGCCTGTGTAAGTGCCAAAGGTGCCAAAACGTTCACGGCGAACGCGTCCGCCAACTCATCGACGGGCTGGTCCGCCAGCGGGGGCAGCGGGACCGTCCCGAGCGTGCTGGCGTTGTGGACGAGCAGGTCGAGCCCGCCGGCCGCCGCGACGGCGCGCGCGAGGCCGGCGCGGTGCCGCGGGTCCGCGACGTCCCCCGCGACGGCCTCGACGCGGTCCCCGAGCCCGGCGGCGCCCGCGGCCAGCGCGTCCCCGTCCCGCGCGTCGATGACGAGCTGCCAGCCGTCGCGCGCCAGAAGCCGGGCCAGGGCCAGGCCGAGGCCGCGCGAGGCGCCGGTGATGAGTGCGGTCCGTCGTGTCATGGAGACGACGTTAGGAAGACGTGGCTCCGGGGACATCGGTCCGCGGGGGCCGGGAATGTCTGCCGATGGTCGTAGGACCAGCGGACGAACCGCCCGTCCCGTCCTCCGCCGGGCTGATTCTGACCGCGACGCGCACAGAGTACGGTCATCAACGAGGCGCACGACGGCCGGAGGGATTCGGGGAGACACGGGATGGGGACGCGCACGGAACCGCAGGACGCGAACGCGACCCTGCACGCCGTGAGCGCCGCCGTCCTCGCGGTCACCAGCCACCTGTCGGTCCACGAGGTGCTGCAGGTGATCGTCCGGGCGGCCGCGCGGCTGCTGGACGCGCGGTACGCGGCGCTCGGCGTCCCCGACGACGAGGGCTCGTTCGCCGAGTTCGTCGTCGAGGGGGTCGACGCGGCGCAGTGGGAGGCGATCGGCCCGCTGCCCCGGCAGCACGGGATGCTCGCCGCGATGCTGCGCGACGACGCGCCGCGCCGGCTCGCCGACATCCGCACCGCGCCGGAGTTCGAGGGCTGGCCCGCCGCGCACCCGACGCTGAAGGACTTCCTCGGCGTCCCGATCCGGGACTCCGGCGGCGTCCTCGGCATCGTCTTCCTCGCCAACAAGCGGTCCGGCGGCGGCTTCACCGAGGCCGACGAGGAACTGCTGACGCTCTTCGCCGCGCACGCCGCCATCGCGATGACGAACGCGCGGCTGTACGAGCGCAACCGCGAGCTGACGGTCGTCGCCGAACGCAACCGCCTGGCCCGCGAACTGCACGACGCGGTCGCGCAGAAGCTGTTCTCGCTGCGCCTCACCGCGCAGGCCGCCGCCGCGCTCGCCGGGCGCGACCCGGAGCGCTCGGCCGTCGAGCTGGACCGGGTCGGTCAGCTCGCGGCGGAGGCGCTGGCGGAACTGCGCGCGGTGATCTTCGAGCTGCGCCCGGCGGACCTGGCCGACGGGCTGCTCCCGTCCCTCCGCAAGCACGTCGACGTGCTCGACCGCGCGCACGACGCCGCCGTCCGCTACACGGGCGACGCGGTCGCGGTGCTGTCGGAGGAGCACGAGCGGGACGTTTTCCGGATCGTCCAGGAAGCCCTCTACAACGCGCTCCGGCACGCGGAGCCCAGTACCGTCGAGGTCCGGGCGCGCGTCGCGGACGGCGCCCTGGCGATCGAGGTCGCCGACGACGGCCGGGGCTTCGACCCGGCGACCGAGACCGGCGGCAAGTCCGGCGGCGGCCTCGGCCTGGCGTCGATGGCGGACCGCGCCGATGCGGTCGGCGCGGTGCTGTCGATCGACGCGACGCCGGGAAAGGGCACGGTCGTCCGGTTGGAGGTGCCGCTGTGACGGGACGCGGCCCGTCGACGGACCGGGCGGGGGCATTGTGATCCGGGTGCTGATCGCGGATGATCACCCTGTGGTGCGCCAGGGATTGCGGACGTTCCTCGGCATCCAGGAGGACATCGAGGTGGTCGGGGAGGCCGGGGACGGCGTGTCGGCGGTGACGCTGGCCGAATCCCTGGAGCCCGATATCGTGCTACTGGACCTCAAGATGCCGGGCGCCGACGGAGTCGCCGCACTGACGGAGCTGCGGGCTCGGGGGGTTCCGGCGCGGGTCCTGGTCCTCACGAGCGTGACGGAGCGCGGACACGTGCTGCCCGCCGTACGGGCGGGCGCGGCCGGGTTCCTCTACAAGGACGTGGACCCGAAGGCGCTCGTCCAGGCGATCCGGGCGGTCCACGACGGGCACGTCCTCTTCGCGCCCGACGCCGCGGAGGCGATGCTCCGGGCCGATTCGGGCGACGACCGCGGCCTGGCCGCGCTGACCGAACGGGAGCGGGAGGTGCTCGTGTATATCGCGCACGGCAGGTCCAACCGGGAGATCGCACGCGCCCTGGTGGTCTCCGAGAAGACGGTCAAAACACACGTCAGTAATCTGCTCATGAAATTGGGAGTGCAGGATCGGACGCAGGCGGCGTTGTACGCCGCCCGCCACGGGCTCGCCGGCGACTGATACAACAACTTCCCTGACAGGATCGTCATCGAAATCGGTATGAACGTAGCAATCAGATACGCAGCAGGCAGCGACATCGGATGCAGCCGGGAGAACAACGAGGACTCCGGCTATGCCGGTGCGCGGTTGATCGCCGTGGCCGACGGCATGGGCGGGTACGCGGGCGGCGAGGTGGCCAGCTCCACCGTCATCGGTTCGCTGCGCTCGCTCGACGCCGACACGCCCAATGACGACCTCGTCGGGAGCCTCGGCCGCGCGGTGGCCGAGGCCAACGAGAAACTGCGCACCGCCCGCGAGGAACGCCCCGACTTGAGCCGCATGGGCACCACCCTGACGGCGATGCTCTGGGCGGGCACCTCGGTGGCGCTGGCCCACATCGGCGACTCGCGCGGCTACCTGCTCCGGGACGGCGAGCTGTTCCAGATCACGCAGGACCACACGATGGACGAGCTGCTGAAGGCCGAGGCGGAGCAGTCGGGCGGCGTCGCCGACCCGGCCGAGACCTCCCGGCTCTCGCACGTGCTCTACCGCGTGCTGGACGGCCGCGACGACCGCGAGCCCGACCTGCGGCTGCGCGAGGCCCGGCTCGGCGACCGGTACCTGCTCTGCTCGGACGGGCTCAGCGGGCCGGTGGACGCCCAGACGATCTACGAGGTGCTGTCGGCCGAGGCCGAGCCGTCGGACGCGGTGCGGCGGCTGATCCAGATCGCCCGCGACAACGGCGGGCCGGACAACATCACCGGCGTCGTCGCCGACGTCGTCGAGGCCGAGCACGTGACCGAGCGGCCGGGGCCCGTCACGGTGGGGGCGGCGGCGCAGGCGTGACCCGGCGACCGCGGCCCACCGCCGCCCGCCGGGGAACGCGCCCCCGGGTCCACCGACCCGCCGCCGCGCGCTCGCAGGCAACGGCCGCCGCCGACCCGGCGGCCCCGCCGCGCCGCGCACCCCTTCCCGCCGGAACCCGCCGCCCGCGCTCGGCCGCGTCCTTCCGGCGTCCGCGCTGACGCTCGACCCGGCGCTCCGGCCGCGCAGCGCCCACCGGCGCTGACCGCCGCCCTTCCGCAGCGCCTGTCCGGGCCGCATCCCCACCCCGATGCACGGCCACTCGCGCCGTCTCTCACGTCCCCCGATGCGCGGCCGTTTGCGCCACGCGCCCT
Source organism: Actinomadura atramentaria DSM 43919 (assembly GCF_000381885.1). Lineage (GTDB taxonomy): Bacteria > Actinomycetota > Actinomycetes > Streptosporangiales > Streptosporangiaceae > Spirillospora > Spirillospora atramentaria. The sequence continues at coordinate 240,442 of NZ_KB907212.1, forward strand.
CCGCATCCCCCGATGCGCGGCCGCTCGCGCCGCCTTCCGCGTCCTTCGATGCGCGGCCGCTCGCGCCATACTCCGCATCCCTCGATGCACGGCCGCTTGCGCCACGCGCCCTCCGCATCCCCCGATGCGCGGCCGCTCGCGCCGCCTTCCGCGTCCTTCGATGCGCGGCCGCTCGCGCCATACTCCGCATCCCTCGATGCACGGCCGCTTGCGCCACGCGCCCTCCGCATCCCCCGATGCGCGGCCGCTCGCGCCATGCGCCCTCCGTGTCCCGCGCCGCACGCCTTGAGCGGCGGCCTGAGCGGCACGGTCCTCACGCCCTGCCGGCGTCTGCCGCGTTCACACCGGCTTTCGAGCCGCGCTCGCGCCGCACGTTCATCGTGCTCGGCCGCCGCGCCCTTCGCGTCCCGCCGCGCCCGTTCGCCGCGCGTGTCCGCCGCGTCCTGTTTTGTGCCTTCGGTGTCTTCCGCGGCCGTCGTCGCGATGGTCACACCGCGGTCGTCGTAACGCCCGCCGCGCCGCTGCCCAGCGGGCTTTTCCGAGGTCCGGCCAGGTGGGACTGGCGGATTAGTTCGCCCACGGTCGCCTTCTTTGTCCTAGTGTGTTGCCCCTGGGTGAGGTCGGTCCCGGGTCGAGGTAACGGTCTGATCGCGGATGTTCCTCCAGGGTTGACCTGCAGTGGGATGAACCCGGTATACGAGTCACTGGACTCGTGTCATCGATGCGGAGGATTCGTGGGGGGAGTGGCCGGGGCCGCGGTGCCCGTCGACGCGCCGCGCAGCGCGCCCGGCGGCCGACTGGGCCGGCTCCTCGACTCCTCGCGGCGCGGCCCGAAAGGCGTCGTCCTGCGCGTCACGGCGATGGCGGTCGCCGCCCTCGCCGTGGGATGGATCCACCGCGTCAACGACCCCGGTGTGCTCTGCCCCATGCGGGCGATCACGGGAATCCCCTGCCCGCTGTGCGGGGGCACCACCGTGTTCATCGAAATGGGTTCGGGCCACCCGGTCCGCGCCGTGCTCGCCAATCCGGTCGCCCTCGCCGGCGTCGTCGGCATCGCCGTCGCGCCGCTCGGGGCGGGCGGCCGGTGGTGGGCACTCCGACCGAGGACCCGCGCGTGGATCCTCGGCGGAGCCCTCGTGGCGTCGGAGTTGTGGCAGCTTGCCAGGCTCGGGCTGTTGCGAGTTTGAGGCCGTCGTCAGAGAAACCGGCCGGGCTCGCGGAGCCCTTCGGGTTCGGCGGACGTCACACAACCACAGGGTCGAACAATAAGGAGCAAGTGTGGGCAACCCCTACGACCCGTACGGGCAGCAGCCGGGTTACGGCCAGCAGCCCGGCTACGGGCAGCAGCCGCCGGCGCAGCCGGGTTACGGGCAGCAGCCCGGGTACGGGCAGCAGCCGCCGTCCCAGCCCGGTTACGGCCAGCAGCCGCCGCCCCAGCCGGGTTACGGGCAGCCGCCGTCCCAGCCGGGTTACGGCCAGCAGCCCGGCTACGGGCAGCAGCCGCCGTCCCAGCGCGGTTACGGCCAGCAGCCGCCGCCCCAGCCGGGTTACGGGCAGCCGCCGTCCCAGCCGGGTTACGGCCAGCAGCCCGGCTACGGGCAGCAGCCGCCGCCGCCTGGTCAGCCGGGCTACCAGGAAGTCCATCACCACCACTACGGCGGCGGCGGACAGCTCGCCGAGTGGGGCAGCCGCGCGGGCGCGACGCTCATCGACGGCCTGATCGTCGGCGGACCGCTCATCGTCCTCTACATCCTCGCGGCGGTGCTGGGCGCCACCGGCAGCAGCGGCCTCGCCGTGCTGGGCCTGCTCCTCAACCTGATCGGCTTCGCCGCGCTGGTGGGTCTCGGCCTGTGGATGTGCCACCAGGAGGGCACGACCGGGCAGACGATCGGCAAGCGCCAGATGGGCATCCGCCTGGTCAGCGCGCAGACCGGCCAGGTCGTCGGCTTCGGCGGCGCGTTCGTGCGGCGCCTCGCCCACATCGCCGACAACTTCGCCTGCTACATCGGCTACCTCTGGCCGCTGTGGGACGAGCGCAAGCAGACCTTCGCCGACAAGATCTGCAACACGCTGGTCGTCCGGGCCTGACGCACGGGCCTGACGCACGGGCCTGAACGGACGTGAATCGCGGGGTGTCCCTTCGGGGCGCCCCGTTGGCCTTTCCGGGGACGGTCCGTCAGGGGACGGGGTCGAACGCGCTGTTGCACGCGGCGACGAGGGCGCGGCGCACGGCCCCGTCCAGCAGCCGCAGGGCCTCGCCGCGGCGCATCACCTGGTCGGCGGTCAGCCCGTGGCCGTCCATCCGGCGGGCGAGCGCGACGACGAGCGACAGCCGTCCCGCCAGCGCGGCGACGCGGTGGGCGCGGGCCGGGTAGCCGGGGGCCAGCGGATGCCCCTGCTGGAGCGGGTCGCGGAGGTCGACGAGCGCGTCCGCGATCTCCGGCGGCACCCCCGAGACGTCGTCCACGGTCAGCAGGGCCTCGGTGGCGTCGCGCATGGCGAGCGCGAGGCACCGGTCGGCCTCGGCCAGGGACGGGACGTCCGGCGGGTCGAACGCGCTGTCGCACGCCTCCCAGCGGACCCCGACGTAGGACGAGCCGCGCCGGTCCTCGGCGGGGACCAGCCCGACCGCCCGGTCCGGCAGGGCGGCGACGACGGCGGCCCCGGCCTCGATGGCGCGGCCGTTGAAGTCCGGCGGGCCGGTCAGCCCGAGCGGATCGCCCGGGGCGGGCAGCGCGAGACGCAGCCCGTTCAGCCCGGCGACGCGCAGGTCGCCCAGGCCGCGCCGCAGCGGCACGTCGGCGGGACTGCCGCCGAGGATCTGCGGGCCCGCGACGCCCTCCACGGCGTCCACGGCCTCGTCGAGTCCGATGTGCCCGGTCAGCCAGGCGTTGCCCCACGCGACCAGGGCGATCGACGCTTCGTTGTTCATGCCGTCCCCAAACGATCCCCTATGGGCATGCGAACCACCATAAGCGTTCGGATCGCCGGAGCCACTCGATAGCGTGAGGTGCGCACGCGCGGGATCACCTGCCCGCGTGATCGCATAAGTTCTCTCCGGAGGTCGATCACCTCCGCGAGGCGAGATTGGGGACAAGGGCGCACGATGGCCGGCGAGGTACTGGAACTCAGCGGAGTCGGAGTCAGGCGCGACGGAGCGGATCTGCTGCGCGACGTCACGTGGACGGTGGACGAGGGCGAACGGTGGGTCGTCCTCGGCCCGAACGGTGCGGGGAAGACGACGTTGCTGCAGGTCGCGGGGGCTTTGCTGTTCCCGACGTCCGGAACGGTCGACGTCCTCGGCGAGCGGCTGGGCCGGACGGACGTGTTCGAGCTGCGGCCGCGGATCGGGCTGGCGAGCGCCGCCCTGGCCGAGAAGGTCCCGGCCGGTGAGACCGTCCTCGACCTGGTGCTGACCGCGTCGTACGCCATCCTCGGCCGCTGGCAGGAGGAGTACGACTCGACGGACCTCGCGCGCGCGGTCGCGCTGCTGGAGGCGCTGGGCGCGTCCGAGCTGCTGCAACGCCGTTTCGACACCCTCTCGGAGGGCGAGCGCAAGCGGGCGCAGATCGCGCGGGCGCTCATGCCCGACCCCGAACTGCTGCTGCTGGACGAGCCCGCCGCGGGCCTCGACCTCGGCGGCCGGGAGGACCTGGTCCGCCGCCTCGGCGTGCTGGCGGACGATCCGGCCGCGCCCACCACCGTGATGGTGACCCATCACCTCGAAGAGGTGCCCGAAGGGGTCACACATGCCTTGCTGCTCCGTAAGGGGCAGGTCGTGGCGCAGGGCAAGGTGGACGAGGTCTTCACGCCCGAGCACCTGTCGGAATGCTTCGGGCTGCCGCTCGCGGTGGACCGGCACCGGGGCCGCTGGTCGGCGCGCAGCACGCGCTGAGCCCTGTCCCGATCGGGGGGCGCGACCTACGATCCAGGCATGGTCCTCCCGCTGGTCCTGACGGTCGTCGCCTGCCCCGTCCTTTATTTGTGCTGGGCGCTGCGCGTCGTGCCGGACGCGGCGGCGGAGGTCGTCGAACGCCTCGGCCGGTACCACCGGACGCTCGACCCGGGCGTCCGGCTGGTGCTGGTCCCGCTGGAGCGCGTCCGGTCACGGGTCGACCTGCGCGAGCGGGTGGTGCCGTTCCCCGCCCGGCCGATCGCGACGGCGGAGAACCTGCCGGTCAACGTCGAGACGGTCGTCCACTACGAGGTGACCGACGCGCGCGCCGCGACGTACGGCGTCGTCGACCTGCACAGCGCGATGAGCGAGGTCCTGGTCGGCGCGCTCCGCGCCGCCGTGGGCGCGCGGGAGCTGGAGCAGGTCGCGCCGTCCCGGGCGGTGATCGGTGACGAGCTGCTCGCGGTGCTGACGGGCGAGGGCGCGCGCTGGGGCCTCACGGTCCGCCAGGTCCGGGTGAAGGCGGTCGATCCGCCCCCGGCGGTGCGCGAGGCGATCGAACGCGAGGCGTGCGCCGAGCACGACAAGCGGGCGGACATCCTGCGGGCCGAGGGCCGCCGCCAGGTAGCGATCCTCGAAGCCGAGGGAGCGCGGACGGCGGAGGTCCTGCGGGCGCGCGGCGCGGCCGAGGCGGCGGGGCTTCCCGCGCGGCCCGACGCGGACGCCCGGCCGTTCATGGGCGAGGACCGGGTTCCGGGCGAGGCGTCCCCCTGGCCCCTGCCGAGCGGTCTCTTCACCGATGTCCTCGCTGACCGCAGGAATCCCGAGTTCGCCGGCGAGTCCGCCGATACGGAACGCCGCCGGGAAGGGCTCGGCGAACACCGCAACGGGCTACCGGACGCTCGCCGGAGCTGAAACCCTCCGACCGCGGCCCGGCCCGCGCTGGCCCCGCCGGGCCGTCCGACCCGGCGCTTCCCTACCATCGGGGGACGTTGTTCACCGGGAGAACGGGACGAGTCGGACGTGAACGTGCTGGAGGCGGCAGCCGTCCTCGCGGCGGGCATCGCCGCGGGAGGCATCAACACCGTCGTGGGCTCCGGTTCACTGGTCACCTTCCCGACGCTGGTGGCGCTGGGTTTCCCGCCCGTCGTCGCGAACGTCTCGAACAACATCGGCCTGGTGCCCGGCGGGGTCACCGGCGCGTACGGGTACCGGCGCGAGCTGAGCGGGCAGAAGGACCGGCTGCTGCGCCTGGGCTCGGCGTCGCTGGCGGGGGCGCTGATCGGCGGGACGCTGCTCCTGGCGCTCCCGGCGGACGCCTTCCAGGTGATCGTCCCGGCGCTGATCATCATCGCGCTCGTCCTGGTCGTCGCGCAGCCGCGCCTCCAGCGCTGGATGCTCGCGCGCCGGGAGGAGGCCAGCCCGCACGGCGGGCCGTGGCTCTGGTTCGGCGTCCTGCTCGCCGGGGTCTACGGCGGCTACTTCGGGGCCGCGCAGGGGATCATCCTGATCGCGATGCTCGGCATCGCGCTCGACGACCAGCTACAACGCGTCAACGCGGCGAAGAACGTCCTGTCGGCGGTCGTCAACGGCTCGGCGGCGCTCCTGTTCACCGGGATGTGGCTGTTCGCGGACACGAAGATCGACTGGCTCGCGGTCCTGCTGATCGCCGTGGGAGCGACGATCGGCGGCCTGCTGGGCGCGCGCGTCGGCCGGAAGATCCCGCCGACGGTGCTGCGCGGCGTGATCGTCGTCGTGGGCGTGGTCGCCCTGGTCAAGTTCCTGGCTTAATGATCTTGGTTCGAGAGTTATCCACAGGCTCGGATCGAGGATGCGGACGGTTTTCGGTCTCCGGTACCAATCAAGGCGTCAGCCGGTACGACAGGAGGGACCGACGCCATGATGGGCGACAGGACCGAAATCATCATGACGGCCGCGGACGGGCGCGTCCGCACGTTCGCGATGGCCGCCGAACGCGCGGGGCGGCGGATCGCCACCCGCAAGATCGACGGCATGCTGGAGATCAGCGAGGTCAAGCGGACCGGCAGGCCGGTGCGGACCGCGCGGTTCGAGATGGTCAACGTCATCGCGGTCATCGAGTACCACGACCCGACCGCCGCCAGCGTGGTCATCCGGTCGGAGCCGGTCGCGGCCGGCGCGCGCGGCTCAGGAGATGGGCCTGACCTGCACGACGCCCCCGTCGGAGACGCGGGTCTCGAAGGCGGGCTGCCGGCCCGTCGCGGGCCCGTGGACGACGGAGCCGTCCCGCACCCGGAACGTGCTGCCGTGCCAGGGGCACACGACGCAGAGCTCGTCGTCCCCGTCCTGGACGATCCGGCCCTGGTGGAGCGGCCCGGCGAGGTGGCTGCAGCGGTCGGTCAGCACGTGGACGTCGTCCCCGGTGCGCAGCACGAACAGGCTGATGTAGCCGAGGCTGCGGGAGACCGGCCAGCCGTCGGGCAGCTCGGCGACCGGGCACAGGTCGTGCCACCCCAGCGGGACCAGGTGGGCGACCGGGTCGGCGTGGCTGGCGCCGGCGGCCTGCCGGAACGCCAGGTGGCCGCCGAGGTAGCCGCCGCCCAGGAGCGCCGTGAGCCCGGTGAAGCCCAGGACCCGGCCGGTCCCGTCCCGGCCGCGGGCGCGGGCGACGAGTGACGCGGAGTACAGCACGGTCGCGGTGGCCGTGCCGAGCGCGTGGACGAGCCCGACCCGCTGCTGCTCGCGGTGCAGCGTCGACCAGTCGGCGAGGCCCGCGAGCGCGGTCGGGACCGCGCCCGCCAGGCCGGTCGCGATCAGCGCGCCCGCGGCGCGGCGGCCGCCGGGCAGCAGGTCGAGGACGGCCGCCGACATCCAGCAGCCGACGGGCAGGTCGGTCATCGGCGCGTGCGCCGGGTGCCCGAACGGAACGCCGTTCAGCAGGTCGCGGACGGGGCCGGGCGGCAGGACGCGGCGCGCGGCCGACTGGGCGGCCTCGATCACCGGGTCGAGCCGCTCCGCGCGTTCGACGCGCTCGGCCAGGTCGGCGGGGCGGGGCCGACGGGCCGGCCGGGCGACGCGCCGGAAGATGTTGCTCGCCCGTCGGTTCATGTCCCTCCTCGGGTGCGTGCGTCGTCACCGGGTGCCCCGGGCGTCGCGGGACACCGCTTCGACACTATCCGCCGCTCCTGCCCGCGGCCACTCGGGCGTCTCCCGGCCGGGCACCCACGGTGATGGGTTCCTACCTGTCGGTCGAAGGGGTCAAACCCGGCGCCCGGTGCGGGCGGGCTCGACGGTGACGGGCACGCCGTTGAACACCGCGGTGCCGGAGAGCGGGTCGATCTCCCGCTCGTCGGTGAGCGCGTTGACGCTGACGCCCGCGTTCCGGTTCGCGACGGCCGTGCGCGTCCCGGGCCGGTCGTGGCCCCAGCCGTGCGGGAGGCTGACGACGCCCGGCATCAGGCGGTCGGTCGGCTCCGCGACGGCCTCGACCGAGCCCGCGCGGCCCGTCACGCGGACCGGGTCGCCCGGCCGGACGCCGATCCGCTCCGCGTCGTCCGGGCTGAGCTGGAGCGTGCAGGTGTTCGAGCCGCCGACCAGCTCGGGGACGTTGTGCAGCCAACTGTTGTTCGAACGGAGGTGACGCCGGCCGATCAGCACCAGGCCGGGCTCGGCGGGCGACGCGTCCAGGACCGCGTGCAGCCGCGCGGCGTCGGCGGCCAGGGCGGGCGGGCACAGTTCGATCCGGCCGGACGCCGTGCTCAGCACCTCGTCCAGGCGCGGCTTGAGCGCGCCCAGGTCGATGCCGTGCGGATGGTCGTCGCGCAGCCGGGCGAGCGTCAGCCCGGCGGGGTCGGCGCCGAACCCGTCGCCGTAGGGGCCGAGGCGCAGCATCATGTCGATGCGCTGCTCGGTGAGCGAGTCCACGGGTTCCTCGGCGAGCAGTTTGCGCAGCTCGACGGGGTCGCGGCCGTGGACCGGCGAGCCGGGCGCGGCCGCCGCCTTCCCGAGCGTGCTCGCGATGATCATCTCGTCCAGGTCGTCCGGGGTCGCGTCGAGACCCGAGGCGATCACCGCGAGCCGGGCCAGGATCGCCGCCTCGCTCGGCCGCCCCTCCGGCAGCGGGACGGCGGCCGGTGAGTACCGCGCGTAGTCGCGGACGGTGAAGTTCAGCAGCGCGAGGTCGTAGTGCGGCGTCTGCGCGGGACGCGGCGGCGGCAGTACGACGTGTGCGTGGCGCGTCGTCTCGTTGAGGTACGGGTCGACGCTCACCATGAAGTCCAGCCCGGCGAGGGCCCGGTCGAGCCGGGCCGCGTTCGGCGCGGACAGCGCGGGGTTGCCGCCGATGGTGACCAGCGCGCGGACGCGTCCCTCGCCGGGCGTCTCGATCTCGTCCGCGAGCGTCGCGACGGGGAGTTCGCCCATCGCCTCGGGCAGGTCGCGGACGCGGCTGCGCCAGCGGCCGGGCGCGAACGGCTGGCGGCGGCGGTAGACGGGGAGGTGCGCGGCCCGGGGGAACATCGCGCCGCCGGGCCGGTCGAGGTTGCCGGTGACGATGTTGAGGACGTCCACGAGCCAACTGCTCAGCGTCCCGAACGCCTGCGTCGTCGTGCCGAGCCGCCCGTAGACGGCGGCGCGCGGCGCGGCGGCGAGGGCGCGCGCCATGCGGCGCGTCACGGCGGGCGCGACGCCGGTGACCCCCGCGACCCGCTCGGGCGTCAGGTCGCGCACCAGCGCGCGGACGTCGTCCAGGCCGTTGACGCGGTCCGCGAGGGCGGCGGGCGGCGCGACCAGGTCCTCGGCGAACAGCACCTGGGCGAGCGCCGCCAGCAGGAACGCGTCGCCGCCGGGCCGGATGAACACGTGCTCGTCGGCGAGGTCGGCGGTCCGGGTGCGGCGCGGGTCGACGACCGTCACGGTGCCGCCGCGCGCGCGGATCGCCCGGAGCCGTCCGGGGAAGTCGGGGGCCGAGCAGAGGCTGCCGTTGGACTCCAGCGGGTTCGCGCCGAACATCAGGAGGTGGTCGGTGCGGTCGAGGTCGGGCACGGGGATCGCCGTCGGGTCGCCGAACAGGTGGCCGGAGCTGACGTGCTTGGGCATCTGGTCGGCGGTGGACGCGGTGTAGACGTTGCGGGTGCGGAGCGCCTTGATCACGGCCGCGCCGTAGAGCGGTCCGGCGATGGAGTGCGCGGAGGGGTTGCCGAGGTAGACCGCGACGGCGTCGTGGCCGTGCCGGTCGATGATCGGCCGCAGGCCGCGCGCGACGGCGTCGAACGCCTCGTCCCAGCCGGCGCGCTCGTGGGAGTCCCCGGTGCGCAGCAGCGGCGCGTCGAGCCGGTCGGGATCGGCGTCGAGGCGGCCGAGCGACGCGCCCTTGGGGCAGATGTAGCCGCGGCTGAGCGGGTCGTCGCGGTCGCCCCGCACCTCGGTGACGACGCCGTCGTCGATCCGGAGCCGCAGCCCGCAGACGGCCTCGCAGAGCGGACAGGTACGGAAGGCGACGCGGCTCACCATCGACGTGCTCCATGAAATTGTCCGGGGGGTGGACTGTCCATGATGCCCGTTATTGAGGTTCCGCACTGGCCTGAAGAGGCCAGGTGAGGGAGCGCGGCGGCCCCGGCGCGCGGCCGGGGCACGTCCGCCGGGCTCAGCCGCCGCTGACGCCGAGTCCCTTCGCGACACGGTCGCCCAGGTCCCCGTGGACGTTCCGCCAGTACTCGACGACGCGCGGCTTCATCTCCGCCGTCACCTCGGGAGCCGACGCGTGGCCGACGATGTTGGCCACCATGTGGTCGCGGTCGGTGTCGGACAGGACTTTCTCCCACAGCGTCCGGGCCTGACCGAAATCATCGTCCTCGGCGTGCAGCGTGTAGGCGCTGCGGACGATCTCGCCCGCGACGCCGTAGCCGTCGCCCCGCCACGGCTCCGGGTCGGCGGCCGGGCCGCCCGCGGTGTTCGGCGCGTAGACCGGGTCCGACGGATTGGTGTACGCCATCGCGCCGTCCTTGTTGTACGAGTGGACCTCGGTGCGCGGCCGGTTGACGGGGAGCTGGAGGTAGTTCGGCCCGATCCGGTACCGGTGGGCGTCCGGGTAGGAGAACAGGCGCCCCTGGAGCATCTTGTCCGGGGACGCGCCGATGCCGGGCACCAGGTTGGCGGGCTCGAAAGCCGCCTGCTCGATCTCGGCGAAATAGTTCTGCGGGTTCCGGTTCAGCGTCCACGTGCCGATGGTGATCGGCGGATAGTCGGCGTGCGGCCACACCTTCGTGATGTCGAACGGGTTGAACCGGTAGTCGGCGGCCTCCTCGAACGGCATGATCTGCACCTGCACGGTCCAGGACGGGTAATCGCCGTTCGCGATGGCGTTGTAGAGGTCGCGGACGTGGAGTTCGGCGTCCTTGGCCTTCCACTCGTCGGCCTCGGCGTCGGTGAAGTTCCGAACTCCCTGGTCGGTCTTGAAGTGGTACTTCACCCAGAACTTCTCGCCGGCGGCGTTGTACCAGAGGAACGTGTGGGAGCCGTAGCCGTTCATGTGCCGCCACGACGCGGGCGTGCCTCGGTCGGTCATGAGGAGCGACACCTGGTGCGCCGACTCCGGCGACTGCGTCCAGAAGTCCCACTGCATGTTGTGGTCGCGCAGGTTGTTGTCCGCGCGCCGCTTCTGCGAGTGGATGAAGTCGGAGAACTTCTGCGGGTCGCGGATGAAGAAGACGGGCGTGTTGTTCCCGACGAGATCGTAGTTCCCGTCCTCGGTATAGAACTTGATCGCGAATCCGCGTGGGTCGCGGTTGGTGTCGGGGCTGCCCAGTTCGCCCGCGACGGTGCTGAAGCGCACCAGCGACTCGGTGCGCGCTCCCGGCTGGAACAGCTTCGCCTTCGTGTACTGGCTGACGTCCTCGGTGATCTCCAGAGTCCCGTACGCGCCGCCGCCCTTGGCGTGGACGACCCGTTCGGGCACGCGCTCCCGGTTGAAGTGCGCCATCTTCTGGATGAGGTAGTGGTCCTGCAGCAGCAGCGGCCCGTCGGGTCCGACGGACTGCGAGTGCTCGTCGCTGGGGGCGGCGATTCCCGCATCGGTGGTGGTGGTCGGTCGTTCGGTCATGGCGCGGTCCCTCCTGCGGTCACACCGCCAACCTACCTCCAAAAACACGAATCGTTCAAGATAACGAGTCTCACAACTTACTGACGGCGTCGTGTCGGCTACTCGGGGAACCGCCGCTTCTTGCAGGTGTCGATGACGCACAGCAGCACGACCGCGGCGACGAGCGCCGCCGCCGAGACGAGCCACCACGCGGGCGACGGCAGGCGGACGGGGAGGGAGAGCAGCGGACGCCAGCCGAAGGGCTTCGCGAGGAAGGGCACGACGCCTTCGTAGACGCCCGCGCCGAAGACGAACGCGGACAGCTCGTCGTAGGACTTGGCCGACTTCATGACGCCAGGCTGCCCCGGCGGCGCACCGCCGCGCGTCCGACCAAGGTCGATGATCGAGGTCCGATCGTCGCGAACCGGAAATCAGGAGGCGGGCGCGTACTGCCCGATGACGGACTGGCCCGCGTCCAGCGGAATCCGCGCACCGGCCAGTCCGGGGAGGTCGCCGGCGGCGAGCGCGGCGATGAGCGCGGCCACGTCGTCGGCCTCCAGCATGCGCCCGAGGACCGACGTGCGGGTGATCCGGTCGATGGCCGCCGGGTGCAGCGCGGCGGCGGACCCCTCGGTCCGGACGACGCCGGGCGCGACGACGTTCACGGAGACGCCCTCGCCGCCGAGTTCGGCGGCGACATGGCGCGCGAACGCCTCCAGCGCCGCCTTGGCGGCGGAGTGGGCCGCCGCGCCCGGCCGGGTCGTCTCGCTCGCGATGCTCGACACGTACACGATGCCCGCGCCGGTGCTCAGGTTCCGCATCGCCGCCTGCGTGACGTGGAAGACCGCCGCGAGTTCGCCGTCCACCTTCCCGATGAAGGTCTCCCAGGGCAGCTCCGCGACCGGGGCGAACGGCGGCGCGATGTTGGCGTTGCAGACGAGCGCGTCGAGCGGCCCGTGGTCGTGGACGAGCGCCGCGGCCGCCGCGGCGTCGGTGACGTCCGCGCGCACGGCGAGCGCCGAACCGCCGCCGTCCTCGATGTCGCGGACGACGCCTTGCGCCGCCTCGGAATCGCTCCGGTAGTTCACGACGACGTGGAAGCCACGCCGCCCCAGCTCGCGCGCCGTCGCCGCGCCGATGCCCCGTCCCGCGCCCGTCACCAGAGCCGTCCGTGTCGTCATGGGGCTGACTGTAGGGAAGGGGCTTACCAGAAGGAAGTACGTACCTTAAGGTAAGCCCACGATGAGGGACGACGTCTTCCGCCGCGACTGCCCCGCCCGCATGGTCCTCGACCACCTGGCGGGGCGCTGGAGCATCCTCGTGCTCACCGCGCTCGCCCCCGGCGACCTGCGGTTCTTCGAGCTGCGCGACCGGATCGAGGGGGTGAGCGAGAAGATGTTGGCCCAGACGCTGCGGACCCTCGTCCGGGACGGGTTCGTCCATCGCACGGTCGAGCCGGCGGTCCCGCCGCGCGTCTCCTACGGCCTCACCGCGCTCGGCGCGGGCGTCACCGAGCCGCTGGGCGCGCTCACCGGCTGGATTCGCCGCAACGCCGGGAACATCCTCGCCGCGCAGGACGACTACGACGCGTCAGGCGCGTGATGCCGCGATGAGGTCCCGGTACCAGGCGTACGACCGCTTCGGCGTGCGCCGCTGCGTCGGATAGTCGACGTGGACGAGCCCGAAGCGCGGCTCGTAGCCTTCAGCCCACTCGAAGTTGTCCAGCAGGGACCAGGCGAAGTAGCCGCGCACGTCGATCCCCTCTTCGATCGCGGTGCGCATCGCCCTGATGTGCCCGTCGAGGAACGCGATGCGGTCGGCGTCGTCGACGGTGCCGTCCGGGCCGGGCTCGTCGGCGAACGACGCGCCGTTCTCGGTGACGACGATCGGCGGCAGCGCCGTCCCGTACCGGTCGCGGAGGCCGCGCAGCAGCCCGAGGAACTGCTCCGGGACGATCGGCCAGCCCATCCCCGTGACGGGGAGGTCGCCGGGAGCGTCCACCATGTCGAACGGCAGCGGCGAGTCGGCGGCGGGCTTGGCGAGCCACGTCGGCTGGTAGTAGTTCACGCCGAGGAAGTCCACGGGAGCCGCGATGACGTCGAGGTCCCCGGTCTGGACGAAGTCCGTGGGCAGGCCGCCGAGATCCGGGTACGCGCCGGTCAGCACGGGATCGGTGAACAGGCGGTTCATCAGCGCGTCGAACGCCCCGGCCGCCTCGGCGGAGTCGTCGTCGGCGGGGATCGCGGGCGAGTAGTGGTTGGTGATGCCGATCCGGTCGGCGCCGTGCCCGCGCAGCGCGGCGACGGCGAGGCCGTGGCCGAGGAGCTGGTGGTGCGCGGTGGGCAGCGCGTCGAGCATGAGCGCCCGTCCGGGCGCGTAGATCCCGAACGCGTACCCGTACGCCATGACGACGACGGGCTCGTTCAGCGTGATCCAGGTGTCGACGCGGTCGCCGAGCCGTTCGGCGACGAGCCCGGCGTACTCGGCGAAGCGGTGGGCGGTGTCGCGGTTCATCCAGCCGCCCGCGTCCTCCAGCGGCTGCGGGAGGTCCCAGTGGTACAGGGTCGCCGCGGGTGAGATGCCGCGTTCCAGCAGGCCGTCCACGAGCCGGTCGTAGAAGTCCAGCCCGGCGGCGTTGGCAGGGCCGGTTCCGGTCGGCTGGACGCGCGGCCAGGCGACGGAGAAGCGGTAGGCGTCCACGCCGAGTCCGGCCATGAGCGCGACGTCCTCCGGCCACCGGTGATAGTGGTCACAGGCGACGTCGCCGGTTTGGCCGTCGCGGACGCGGCCCGGCGTGTGCGCGAAGACGTCCCAGGTCGACGGCCCGCGCCCGTCCTCGGCGACGGCGCCCTCGATCTGGTACGCGGCGGTGGCGACGCCCCACTGGAAACCGTCCGGCAGCGGCATGGACCCTCCCCAGAACGCGAAAGTTTCTCGGATATTAGCGGCAGGCAGACGTGATCGACCGGACGCGCCGCGTCGCGATTGGGTGACAATGGGAGGGTGACCGAGATCCGGACCCCCCTCCGTCGGCGTCCCGCGCAGCGGCGAAGCGCCGAGCGCGTGCAGCGCATGCTGGACGCGTGCGCGGACATCCTGGACGAAGACGGCTACGACGGGCTCACCACGACGCGCATCGCGCAGCGGGCCGAGGTCGCGATCGGGTCGGTCTACCAGTTCTTCCCCGACAAGCGGGCCGTGGCGCAGGCGCTGGCCGTCCGGAACTTCGAGCGGTTCGGCGACCGGGTCGCCGCGCGGCTCGCGGAGGGCGCGTTCGCCGACTGGTCCGACTCCGTCGGCGCGATCATCCAGGTCTTCGTCGACATGCACCGCACCGTCCCGGGCTTCCGCGTGCTGCGTTTCGGCGACGTCGCGGACACCAACCTGCTCGACGCGGGCGCCGACAACAACTCGGTCGTGGCCGAAGGGCTGCGGGAGATGATCGTGCGCACCTTCGACATCGCCGACACCCCCGAGCTGGCGCGCGCCCTGGGCATCGCCGTCGAGGCCGGGGACGCGGTGCTGAAGATGGCGTTCCGCCGCAATCCGGACGGCGATCCGGCGATCATCGCGGAGGCCGAGCGGCTCATCCACGGCTACCTCGCGGGCCATATCACGGACGGCTGAACAACGCGCCCCGGGTTGTGTCAAACTCCCCCCAACCCCCCAACCCGAAGAGGTGCGAGCGTGGACGACGCGCAACTCCAGTCCCACACCCGGCTGCTCATCCGTCAGCGAATCCGGCTGATGGTGAACCAGTACGAGGTCCACACCGAGAACGCCGACGGAAGCGAAGGCGAGCTGGTCGCGTTCGCGCAGCAGAAGCGGATGGCCTTCAAGGAGCAGGTCACGATCTACGCGGACACGGAGAAGACCCGGCCGCTGCTCGGCTTCAAGGCGCGCAAGCGCATCGACCTCGCGTCGGCGTACGACATCACGGACGCCTCCGGCCAGGCGATCGGCGTCTTCCGCAAGAACTTCAAGAAGTCGCTGGTGAAGTCCACGTGGCATCTGGAGCAGCCGGGCCTCGGCGAGACGACGGGCAGCGAGCGGAGCACGTTCGTCGCGGTGCTGCGGCGCGTGTGGGGCTTCATCCCGTACGTGGACAGCCTCCCGTTCGCGTGGCCGTACCACTTCGACTTCCGGGTCGGGGAGGACATCGTCTTCTCGGTGGACAAGAAGTTCGGCATCCGCGACCGGTACGTCGTCGAGATCAACGACCCGCGCCTGGACCGGCGGCTGGTGATCGCCCAGGCCGTCGCGCTGGACGCGCTGCAGGCCCGCTGATCATCGCGGGGGACGCGCGCCCGGCGCGTCCCCCGCAGGCGGGCCTACACTTCCGGCCATGTCGGACGATCGCCTCAAGCTCACGGTCCTCGGCAGCGCGACGCCGTATCCCGCCCCGGGGAACCCGTGCTCCGGCTACCTCGTGTCCTGCGGGGACACGCACGTCTGGCTCGATGCCGGGACCGGCACGCTCGGCCCGCTGCAGGAGCACGTCCGCCTCGGCGACCTGGTCGGCGTCTGGATCTCCCACCTGCACGCCGACCACAGCGCCGACCTGCTGACGGCCTACTACGGACTCCTGTACGCCGACATCGCGCGGCCCGCGCCGCTGCCCCTGTTCGGCCCGCCCGGCACCGCCGACCGGCTCGCCGGGTTCCTGACCAACGGACCGGCCCGCAGCCCCGTCGAGGACGCGTTCGCGTTCACCGAACTGCACGACGGCCACGAGGCCCGCATCGGCCCGCTCACGCTGACGACGGCCGCGGTGTCCCACGGCATGCCCGCCTTCGCGGTGCGCGTCGAGGGCGGCGGCCGGACGCTGGTCTACTCGGGCGACACCGCGCCCTGCGCCGGGCTCGTCCGGCTGGCGTCCGGCTGCGACCTGCTGCTCTGCGAGGCGGACGGCCCGCAGCCCGCCGACGAGGAGCACGTCCACCACACCCCCGAGGAGGCCGGCGAGACGGCCGCCGCGTCAAACGCGACCCGGCTCGTCGTCACCCACGTCGCCCGCGCCACGTCCCCGGCGGAAGCGGTGGAACGCGCGGCGAGCCGCTTCGCCGGCCCGGTGGCCCACGCCGATCCGGGCGCGGTCTTCGTGATCGACTGATCGGCTCGCCACGGCGGGGTCGGCGCGGCGGACGCGGCGGCGCGCGCTGAGCCGCTTCGACGGATCGGTGGATTCGCCACCGGCTGGCCGACCTGGCGGGTTCGCGGGGTCGGTCAGCGCGGGGTGGGGGACGTTCCCGGGGTCGAGTCCGCCGGTTCCGGGGCGCGGGCGGTAGTCGTCAGGGGCACCGTCACCGCGATGCGGAAGCCGCCCTCGGGGCGTACGCCCGAGACGACGGTGCCGCCCGCCTCGGCGACGCGCTCGGCGAGCCCCGTCAGACCGTTCCCCGGCGCGGGGTCCGCGGCGGCGCGGCCGTCGTCCTCGACGGTCAGCGTCGCGTTCCGGTCGTCGCAGGCCACGGTGATCGCGCAGCGCGCGGCGCCCGAGTGCCGGGCGACGTTCGTCACCGCCTCGCGGAGCGCCCAGCCGAGCAGCGCGCCGACGGCGGGCCGCGGCAGCGCGGCGGGCGTGCGGACGGTCAGCGCGATCCCGGCGGCGTCGAGGACCGCCCGCGCCGAGCCGATCTCGTCGGTGAGGCACCGGGCGCGGTAGCCGGAGATCGTGCCCCGCACGTCCGCGAGGGCCTGCCGCGCGACGGACCGGATCTCGTCCACCTCGGTGCGGGTCCGCGCCGGGTCGCGCTGCGCCAGCTCGCTCTTCAGCACGATGAGCGACAGGCTCTGCCCGAGCAGGTCGTGCAGGTCGCGGGCGATCCGGAGCCGTTCGTCGGCGGCGGCGAGGCGCGCGACCTCGCCGCGGGCCTCCTGCAGCTCGTGGACGAGCGTCCGGGAGTGCCGGAACGCGCCCATCAGCAGTCCGAGGGAGATCGTCGTCCCGCCGGTGATGGCGGTGGCGGCCGTCCCGGCCCCGAGCGCCTCGCACTGGACGGCGCACAGTGCGGCGGCGGCGACCGGCCCGACGGCCGCGACGCGCTGCGGAAGCGTGATGACCGAACTCAGCGACAGGTAGACCGGCAGGCCGAGCCACGACGTGCCGAACGCGAACGGCAGGACGGCCGTCAGCGCGGCCATGCCGCCGAACAGCGTCCAGGTGACCGGCGATACGGGGTCCAGCCAGCTCCGGTGGCTTACCACCGTGCCTAGGTAGAACGCGGCGAAGGCGGCGAGTGCGACGAACCCGGCCGCGCGCCGCCCGGCCGTCTCGTGCGCCACGTCGACCCCGACGGGGATGAGGTACAGCAGCCCGACGGACGACCAGAGCGTCCGCCGGGCGCGCGCGGGGGAGCCGGGGATGCCGAAAAAGAGGGAGCTGGTCGGTTTCATCTGGCCCACACCGTAACCCGCCCGTCGCACCGGGGAACAGCCGTTCGACGTGCGACCGGGCGGACATGACCATACGGTCATGACTTTCTGTCAGCCGTCCGGTGGTGTCCGCCTGGCCCTAGCCCCCCGCTGCTTTACATGTTACGAAGGAATGTAAAGCGGTGGGCGACGAAGCCCTCCACCCCCGAGGAGGCGTCCGCAATGACTTCCTACGACTTCTACTCGACCCCCGTTCCGCGCGAGACCTGGGACGTCCCCATGTCCGGCGACGCCCGCTTCACCTGGGAGTACGACGACGGCCGCGACCGGCTGCTGAACCTGTACCAGAAGGGCAAGGACAAGCAGTGGGACGCGCAGAAGCGCATCGACTGGGACCTGGAGGTCGACCCGCTCAACGTCGCCGGGCTCCCCGAGGAGTTCAACCCGCTGCACGGGTCCGACATCTGGAACAAGATGTCGCAGAAGGAACGGGACGAGTTCGGCCGCCACCAGGGCTCCTGGCTGTTCAGCCAGTTCCTC
The DNA here is from genome assembly GCF_000381885.1 of Actinomadura atramentaria DSM 43919. Lineage (GTDB taxonomy): Bacteria > Actinomycetota > Actinomycetes > Streptosporangiales > Streptosporangiaceae > Spirillospora > Spirillospora atramentaria. The sequence continues at coordinate 258,309 of NZ_KB907212.1, forward strand.
CACGGCGAGCAGGGCGCGCTCAACGTGTCGGCGCGCATCGTACAGTCGGTCCCCGACCTGGACTCGAAGTTCTACGCGGCCACCCAGACGATGGACGAGGCCCGCCACGTCGAGCTCTACGCCAAGTTCGTGCAGGAAAAGATCGGGATGTACTACCCGATCAACCAGGACCTCGCGCGGCTGCTCGCCGAGTCGCTGGAGGACAGCCGCTGGGACCTGCCCTACCTCGGCATGCAGGTGCTCATCGAGGGGCTGGCGCTCGCCGCGTTCGGCCTCTACCGCGACATCGCCACCAACCCGCTCGTCAAGCAGCTCCTGGCGTACGTCATGCAGGACGAGGCGCGGCACGTCGCGTTCGGCCGCCTCGCCCTCAAGGACTACTACGCCGAGCTGACCGAGAAGGAGCGCGCCGAGCGCGAGGAGTTCGTCGTCGAGGGCTGCTACCTCATGCGCGACCGCTTCAAGGCGCGCGAGGTGTTCGAGCAGCTCGAGATGCCGGTGGACCGCTGCATGGAGTACGTCGACCAGTCGCCGATGTACTCGCTGTACCAGTCGCTGCTGTTCAGCCGCATCGTCCCGTGCGTGAAGGACATCGGGCTGTGGGGCGACAAGGTGCAGGCCGCGTACACCGACATGGGCGTCCTCGACAACGCCAAGGCGGACCTGGAGGCGCTGATGCGCCAGGACGAGGAGATCGCGGAGAAGGTCGACGAGGAGCGCTACGCGCGCGAACTCGCCGCCCGGCGGGACGAGGTGGACGAGGCCATCACGCTCGGCGCGGCCGAGTAGGCGACCGGTCGGCGGGGCCGGTCCGGCCCCGCCGCCATTCCCGTGATCTTCCAGAGATAACGATCTTGAAATTGGTAACGGCCGGGTACTGATCCACTCCGGTGCGCTGAAATATCTGGTGACAAACCCCACAAACAGCGCCCGTCTGGTTGCATCATCGAAATTCCCTCCTACGGTCGAGGACTTGTGTGCGGTTCCCGCGAGTACGCGGGCGGCCGCACCGACCGGACGCCGGCCCGCGACGACGCGGGCGAGCGCCCCTCGGGGGCTGACAAAGGCGGGCGCCCACGGGGTCGTTTACCCCGGTGGGCCGGCCCGCGCGGTGGCGGCGCGCCAGGACGCGCCCTGGACCGACGACGGTCCTGCCGCGATCGAACACGGCGGAGAGCAACGCACGCGCTGACGCGTGCGCCGCCGGGCGTCCGGGGACCTGTCCCCGACCAAAGGAACCTTTCGTGGGTAAACCGGGCCGACATCGCCCTCGTCTTCGACTGCGCACGCTTCTCATCGCCTCCGGGGCCGCCGTCGCGGTGCTCGCGCTCGGCGCGTGGAAGCTGGTCTCGGCGGGGGAGCCCGCTCCGGCGCCCGCCGCCGCGGCGCTCGCCGACGCCCCGCGCGCGGCGTCGCCGACTCCCCCCGCCACCGCGCAGAGCCCGTCGCCCTCGGCGCCGCCGTCCAAGCGGCCGTCGCCGAAGCCCGACGACACGCGGCCGGCGAAGCCCAAGCCGAAGCCGCCCGTCAAGCCGAAGAAGCCGAAGAAGGTGAAGACGCTCGGCGGCGGGAGCTGCGAGGCGTCGTTCTACGGCGAGGGCCAGACGACCGCCAGCGGCGAGGCGTTCGACCCCGGCGCGCTGACGGCGGCGCACAAGACGCTGCCGATGGGGTCGAAGGTGCGGGTGACGAACAAGAACAACGGCAGGACCGTCGTCGTCCGCATCAACGACCGCGGGCCGTTCGTGGCGGGCCGCTGCCTCGACCTGTCGACCGCCGCGATGGCGAAGGTCGGCGGGACGGGCGCCGGGGTGATCCCGGTCCGCTACGAGGTGCTGTCGCGCGGCTGACGGCCGGGCGCGGCCAGCGCCTCCTGCGGCACGGCCCCGCGTTCCGTCGCGTGCGGCGGACGCGGGGCCGTCACCTCGGCGAACCGCTCGCGGAACCAGTCGGTGAGGACGCCGTCCACCCGGACGGCCTCGGTGATCGGCGGCCGCGGCTCGACGCCGGGCTCGGCCGCCAGCGCGTGCTCCATCCGGAACGTCGCGGCCTCCACGCCGGACGCGCCGGTGCGCAGCAGCAGGTCGCGGAGGTTGGTGATCTCGGCGGGCGGGACCACGCGGTCCCGGGAGCCGCCGACGATCAGCAGCGGCACGTCGCGGGCGGCGACGTCGCGCGCGCGGGAGCCGAGGTCGAGCCGGTCCGCGACGGCCTCGGCCGGTTCCGACCAGGCGCGCCGCCGCGCCGACCGGTTCTCCAGCGCCCGCGCCGCCCGGCGCGGCGAGACGATCGGGGCGACGACCGCCGCCGCGCTCACCGGGACGGTCCCCGTCGCGACGGCGAGCAGTGCGGCCGCGCCGCCCGCCGAGAACCCGGCGAGCCCGACCGGTCCGTCCGGGACGTCCAACTGCGCGCGGAGGTCCGCCAGGACGTCCGGCAGCCGCTCGACCGCGCCCTCCACGGCCGCCCCGTACGCCTCGACGGCGGCCGACTCCAGGAACGACCCCGACCCCAGACCTTCCGGCGGCGGGCCGTCGCCGGGCGGCAGTTCGAGGTACACCCGCCAGGTCGGCACGCCCGTCAGCGGCAGCGCCATCGCCAGCGCCTCCGCCGAGCGCGGCGGGTCGAAGCCCGGCCACAGGGCGATGAGGCGGGTCGGCCCGGCCGGGCGCGCGTCGACGGCGGTCGGCGGCAGGGCCAGGTAGGCGACGCCCGCCGCGGTGCCGTGCCGGGGCGTCCCCTGGGCGGGGTCGCTGTCAGTCGAAATAGGACGGTCTCCGCTCATGGACTGCGTCAGCTCCTGAAGCCGGGGCGGCGCCGGATCTCCCGGCCTCATCGTTCCAGCGGACGCGCGGGAAGGCGCCGCGAACCTCCGCAGCGGGACGGCGGAGTCAGGAAAGCGTCACCCTTGGTAACACGAACGGATCTTCGGCGTCGGCGTTATCGCGGAAGTGTCAGAAAGACCTCACTCGGGGCGGCGCGATAAATGGAACAAACCGGTGTTTTTCGGCGTCATAGGTAGTCGTGGGCGCCGCGGGGGCGCGCCCGTCAACCTCGGAGAGGGAGGGCCGGTGGACAGGAAGCGCGGTGCCGCCGCCGCTGGGCAGGCGTGGCAGCTCTACAGCGAGACCCTGCAGTCCGACGCACCCGGATTCTGGGAGCGGCTGCGCGCCGTACCCCGGATGCTGAAGGCCGTCCTCAAGGGCGAGTACAAGGGCATGTCGGTCGGCACGCTCGGGTTGCTCGCGCTCGGACTCGTCTACATCGTGTGGCCGCTCGACGCGATCCCCGAACTGCTGCCCGTCGTCGGCCTGGTCGACGACGCCGGGGTCGCGATCTGGCTGGCGACCGTGCTCCTGCGCGCGTCGGGGGACTTCGTGCGCTGGGAGCGCGGCGGACGGCCGCGCGCCGTGGCGGGCGACATCATCGACTGATTTCTTCGCGCGAGAGCCCTCCCGAGGTTTCGGGAGGGCTCTTTCGCTCTCGACTCAGCGGCCGGGGGACAGTTCTTTCGCGAAACGTCCGGCGATGTCGCGCATGACCGGGACGACGGTGCTCACCGCGTCCCGCGTCATCCGGACGGACGGGCCCGAGACCGAGAGCGCGGTCGGGGCCGGCGCGCCCGCCAGCGGCACCGCGACGCACCGGACGCCGATCTCCTGCTCCTCGTCGTCCACCGCGTAGCCCTGCTCGCGGATGCGGATCAGCTCGGCGACGAGCGCGTCGGGGTCGGTCAGCGTGCGCGGCGTGTTGGCGGGCATGCCGGTCCTGCCCAGGACCTCCCGGACGCGCTGCTCGGGGAGCTGCGCGAGCAGCGCCTTGCCGACGCCCGTGCAGTGCGGCTTCACGCGCCGCCCGACCTCGGTGAACATGCGCATCGAGTGGCGGGACGGGACCTGCGCGACGTAGACGACCTCGTCGCCCTCCAGCACCGCCATGTTCGCGGTCTCGCCGACCTCGTCCACCAGCCGCTCCAGGGCGGGCCGCGCCCACGAGCCGAGCAGGCGGCCCGCGCCGTCGCCCAGCCGGATCAGCCGCGGGCCGAGCGCGTACCGCTTCGACGGCTCCTGGCGGACGTAGCCCAGGTTCACCAGCGTGCGCATCAGCCGGTAGATCGTGGGCATCGGGAGGCCGGACGCCTCCGTCAGCTCCGACAGCGCCATCTCGCCCCCCGCGTCCGCGAGGTGCTCCAACAGCTCGAAGGCGCGTTCCAACGACCGTACGGCTTCCGCCACCGGTGGCTCCTCTCTCGCGACGCCGCCGATTCTACGGAGAACTGATTTCACTGTGCGAAATGGGAGCTGAGGGTTACCGGTCCGGCTCGATCGGTAATAACCAGGACCGCGCGGGTGTCGTCGCATCGGCGCACCGGATCGACCGCAGAACGGGCTAAAGGGGGCAGATCGTGGCGGACTCCGGCTGGGTCGCGGTGGCGGCGCTCACGGGCGCCGCGGTGCTGGCCCTCCCGGCGGCTCCGGCGGGGGCCGTCGCGCCGCAGCCCGCCGCCCGGCCCCGCCTCGGCGCGGCGGCCGTCTCGACGGACGCGCCGTGGTCGGCCGCGCTGCGCGGGACGGGCTTGTCCGCATCCCGAACCGCCTGCGCGGCGCGGCGGTCTCCGGCCGATGGTCGTCCGGCTGTTTCCGGGCCGGGCCGGACCCGGCCGTCCGCACCGTCCCTCGGGGCGCATTCCGTCCGACCGTCCGCGCCTTCCCTTGGGGCGCATTCCGTTCGGCCGTCCGGGGTTCCGTCCGTGTCACAGCACGGGGTTTCGTGCGGGTCGCCGTCCGTGGTTCCGTCCACACCTCCGTCCGCGTCGCAGCACGGGGTTTCGTGTGGGCCGCCGTCCGGGTCGCCGCCTGCGGGGCGGGACGGACGTCCGTGCGAGGACGCGTCACCGGCCGGGTCTGACGAGCAGGCGGACGCGCTACCGGCCCGCCCCGAAGCCAGCCCCCGGCCCGACGACACAGAGCCGCACCTGCATCCGACCCGCTCGGCCGCGCCGCACGGGAAGGCGACGCGGCCCGGAACTCCAGGACGTCCGAGCTTCGCGCGGCCTAGCAAGACCGGTGGAACGGCTGGGCCTTCGGCATCGCCCGCGCGGCCCGGTGATCCGTCGCTGGTCCCTGGCCGCGCTGACGGTCCGTCCGCGCCACGGCCCGCCGCGAGTGGAGCTTCCGGCGCGGCGGTGCCCGCGCCGGGTGCGGCGGTGCGTCCCGCGCCGAGCGCGCCGGTATCTGCCGGTGTTGCGCCGCAGCCGTCAAAAGCGGGGGGCGGGGGCGCGTCCGGTAGCGCGGGGAACTCGGCCGAGCCGCCGCTGACCGGTGCCGGGCCGTCCGGTGATGGTTCGTCTGGTCGGCCGTCGTCCGTTGGCGGGTCGGTTCGTCCTTCTGGCCAGTCGCCTGCGGGAGCCGGTCCCGCTCGCCCGTCCGGTCAGCCGTCGTCGGGTGCTGATCCTCGGCCGTCTGGCGTTGAGCCGGTTCGTCCGTCTGGGCAGTCGCCCTCGGGCGCTGTTCGGCCGTCCGGTGGGGCGGCGTCCGGCGTTGGTTCTTCTCGTCCGCCTGGAAAGTCGTCGTCCGAGGGCGGTCCGGCCGTCGCGTCCGGGCCGTCGTCGTCCGGCGCCGGAGCGGATCGTCCGGCCGGGCGGCCGCCGGGTGGCGGGGCGAGCGGGCCTCGGGTGAGTGAAGGCGGGGGGAGCGGGCCGGTGCCGCCGGGGGACGCGGGCTCGCCGGGGGGCGCGGTCGTGCCGCCGCCCTCGTTGGCCGTGCCGCGTGGAGGCGTGCCGACGTTGCCGGCCGTGCCCGGACCGGGGGCGGCGCGGCCGCCGGTGACCGCGCCCGCGCCCAACGCCGCGGGGCACGGGCAGTTGACGCTCGTCTCGCCCGCGGGGGCCGGGGACGACGACGGACGGCTGTGGATCATCGTCCTCGCCCTGGTCGTCATCGCGGAGGCGGCGGCGCTGTGGATCGCCTCGTGCGTCGGCGTCTGGCGCCGCCGCAGGGCGCTGCGCGCGCAGGAGTGACCGCCGCGTGAACGGCTTCTCACTTGTCACCGCCGTGACAAACGCGTCTTCGGCGAATGTGGCCCGCAGCTAATATCGCGCCGCGTTTACCTTCGGGTAGCTTCACCATGCACGATCCTGCCGGTCGCCGTGGCGAGCGTCCGCCCGCCCGGCGTCGCCGCCGCACATCCGCCGATGGAGCGCGTCCCGCGCCCTCCGGCCCATCCCCCGGGAGTTTGATCAATGGCACTGGGTTCGCTGCTTCCCGAACTCCGGCCCGGCGGTTCCGGGCGCACGCCGCTCATCGAGCGCGTCGCCCGCTGGGCCGAGGAGAAGCCGGACGCCCCCGCCTTCACCTTCGTCGACTACTCCCTGGCCCCGTCGGGGGCGCACACCACGCTGACCTGGGCGGAGACGGACCGGCGGGCGCGCGCGACGGCGGTCCGGCTGCGCCAGGCCGCCGAGCCGGGGGAGCGCGCGGCGCTGCTGCTCCCGCAGACGCTCGAGTACATGATGACGATGCTCGGCGCGATGTACGCGCACATCGTCGCGGTGCCGCTGTTCTCGCCGGACCTGCCCGGCCACGCGGACCGGCTGATCGGCGCGTACGCCGACGCCGAACCGGCCGTGATCGTGACGACGCGCAACGCGCTGCCGCACGTCGAGAAGTTCCTCGCGGACCACGACGTCCCGCAGCCCCGCGAGATCATCTTCGCGGAGGAGGTGGACGCCGACCTCGCCGACTCCTGGCGGGACGAGCCGATCGGCTTCGACGACCTCGCGTACCTGCAGTACACGTCCGGTTCGACGCGCCGCCCCGCGGGCGTGGAGATCACGCACGGGAACGTCACCGCGAACGCCGCGCAGCTCTGGGCGGGCTGGGCACCGGAGCGGCCGGACCCCGAGCTGGTGAGCTGGCTGCCGCTGTTCCACGACATGGGCCTGATCGCGACGATGGCGCTGCCGCTGGTGAACGGCAACCACGCGATCTACACCGATCCCGTGTCGTTCATCATGAACCCGATGCGGTGGATGGAGCTGATCGCCAGCCGTCCCGGCCGGAACGTCTACACGGCGGGGCCGAACTTCGCGTTCGAGTACGTCGCGTCGATGGCCAAGCCCGCGAAGATCAAGGACCTTGACCTGGGCGGCCTCACGACGTGCCTGAACGGCGCGGAGCCGATCCGGCCGTCCACGCTGGAGGCGTTCGCGTCGGCGCTCGCGCCCGCCGGGCTGCGGCCGGGCGCACAGGCCCCCGGCTACGGGCTCGCCGAGGCGACGGTGTTCGTGTCGGCCGCCGCCGACGACGTCCCGCCCCGGGTGATCACGGTGGACCGCGACAAGCTCACGCAGGGCGTGCTGGTCGAGTCCCCGGCGGACGGCGACCGCACCACCGCGCTGGTGTCGTGCGGCCGTCCCTACGGGCAGCTCGTCGCGATCGTCGACCCGGAGACGCGCGTCGAGCGGCCGGACGGGACCGTCGGCGAGATCTGGGTCCACGGCCCGAACACCGCGCACGGCTACTGGCGCAACTCCGAGCGCAGCCAGGACACGTTCGGCGGCGAGCTCGCCGAACCGGGCGAGCTGCCCGCCGGGCCCTGGATGAAGACCGGCGACTACGGCGTCGTCCACGGCGGCGAGCTGTACGTGACGGGCCGCATCAAGGACCTGATCATCGTGGACGGCCGCAACCACTACCCGCAGGACATCGAGGTCACCACCCAGGAGGCGCACGACGCCGTCCGGCCCGACTTCGTGGCGGCGTTCGCGGTCCCGGGCGGGGAGACCGAGCGGCTCGTCGTCGTCGCGGAGCGGAACCGGCGCGTCCCGCTCGGCCGCCTCGACCTGGAGGAGGTCGAGTCGGCGGTGCGCGCCGCGATCAACGTCGAGCACGAGATGAGCGTCCACGAGTTCCTGCTGATCGAGCCGGGCGGGATCTCCCGCACCTCCAGCGGCAAGATCGCTCGGGCCGCGACGCGGCAGCGGTACCTTGACGGCGCGCTGCTGACGACGGCCGCGCGCATCGCCTCCCGCAAGTAACCGGCCGGCACCGGCCGGGAGGCCGCACCACACCAGGAGGATCATGCTTACGGGGCTGGGTCGGCTCCTTCACCGGCGGCGCTGGATCAGCCTCATCGTGATCCTGGTGGGGATCGGGGTCGCGGGGGCGTGGGGCCTCGGCGTCCTCGGGAAGTTCAAGGACGGCGGGTACGACGACCCCAACTCGTCGTCGTCGCTGGTCGCCAAGCTCGGCGCCACCTATTTCGGCAGCACCAACCCCGACATCCTGATCCTCTACAAGAGCGACACGCTCACGGTCGACGATCCGGCGTTCATGCGGTCCGTCATCACGACGATCGCGCGGCTGCCGAAGGACAAGGTCAAGTCCGAGCTGTCGTACTGGTCGCTGGACCACAAGAACGCGCAGAGCCTGGCGTCCAAGGACCGGCACTCCACGATCGTCTCGCTGATGATGGAGGGCAAGGACGACAAGGCCCGCGGCGAGAGCTACCTGTGGGTCAAGGACCGGCTCGCCGCGCCTGATCTGGAGACGCACCTCGGCGGCGCGTATCCGCTCGGCACCGAGTTCGGGCAGCAGGTCGTCTCCGACATCGTCCGCGCCGAGAAGATCACGCTGCTGCCGCTGTTCCTGCTGCTGGTGCTGCTGTTCGGCGCGCTCGGCGCGGCGTCGCTGCCGTTGTACGTGGCGCTGTTCTCCATCGCGGGCGGCTTCACGCTCCTGCACGTCATCTCGTTCGTGGCCGACGTGAACTCGATGGCGCTGGAAGTCGTGACGATGATGGGCGTCGGTCTCGCGATCGACTACTCGTTGTTCATCATCAGCCGATATCGCGAGGAGTACGCCAAGGGTTTGAGCGACCGCTCAATGCCCCTGGGCAAGCCCTGGAAACAGTTCTCCGACCGGTCCGAGCGGCGCGCCAAACGCAAGGCGTACAAGCGCCTCGCGAACCCGGTCGCGCAGGCCGCGCTCGGCCGCACGATGGCCACCGCGGGCCGGACGATCATGGTCTCGGGCATCACGGTGTCGGCGGCGCTCGCCGGACTGCTCGTCTTCCCGCAGATGTTCCTGCGGACGATCGGCATGGCGGGCATCGCGACCGTGCTCGTCGCCGTCTTCGGCGCGACGGTCTTCCTCCCGACGCTGATCGCCGTGTTCGGACGCGGCATCGAGTTCGGCCAGATGCCGTGGCGCCGCCGCCGCGTCGTGGAGGACCGGGACGAGCGCAAGTTCTGGTTCCGCTTGGGCCAGAACGTCATGAAGCACCCGCTGCCGTACTTCGCGATCGTCCTGGTAGTGCTCGGCGTCATGGCCGGGCCGTTCCTGAACATCCGCTTCGGAAACATCGACGTCCGGCAGCTCCCCGAGGGCAGCACGACGCGCTCGGTCGTCGAAACCGTCCAGAAGGAGTTCCCCAGCGGCTCGGCCGAGCCCATCGACGTGGTGGTCTCCGGCGACCTCATCCCCCGGAACTGGAAGCCGACGAAGGCCGGCGACGCGATCCCCAGCTACATCGAGGACTTCCGCGCCCGCCTGGACGGGCTCCCCGGCGTGAACGACGCGAAGCTCAGTGGCTACTCGTCCAACTACGGCGCGATCCGGATCTCCGTCTACACGAAGTACTCGCCGATGGACCAGCGCAACATCGACCTCGTGAAGACGATCCGGGGCCTGACGCTGACCAAGGACGGCTACCCGATGCACCTCGACGTCGGGGGCACCACCGCCATGCAGATCGACCAGATGGCGAGCCTGATGCGGAGCCTGCCGAAGATGGCGGCGGTCGTCGGCGGCGCGACGTTCCTGCTGCTGTTCATGTTCTTCGGGTCGATCCTGCTGCCGATCAAGGCGATCATCATGAACGTCCTGTCCATCGGGGCGTCGTTCGGCGTGATCGTCTGGGGGTTCCAGTACGGGCACCTCGCCGGAATCCTGCACTTCACAGTGACCGACAGCGTCGAGGCCACGAGCATGATCCTCATCCTCGCCGTGGTCTTCGGGCTGTCGATGGACTACGAGGTCTTCCTGCTCAGCCGAATTCGCGAGGAATGGGACCACACGCACGACAACCGGCTCGCCGTCGCGCGGGGCATGCAGTACACCGGTGGGATCATCAGCAGCGCGGCGGCGCTGTTCCTCGTCGTCATCGCGGCGTTCAGCCTCGCGGGGATCACCGTGGTGAAGCTGATCGGCGTCGGCATGTTCGTCGCGGTCGTCGTGGACGCCGCGCTGGTGCGCGCGCTGCTCGTCCCGGCGACGATGCGGTTCCTCGGCGCGGCGAACTGGTGGCTGCCGCGTTTCCTCGCCGGGCTGCACTCGATGGTCGACCTGCGGGAGGTCAGCGACGCGGGCGGCGCCGGGCCCGCCGCGCCGCCGCCGCTCCCGGCGGACCAGCCGTTCCCGTACGCGGTCCAGTGGCACGGGGCGGACGAGCCGCCGCGCCGCCCGGTGTTCGCGGCGGCGCCCGTGTCGGACGCCGCGGCCGGTGCCGGACGGGACGAGCCCGTCCCCGACGCCTCCCCGAGCGAGACCGCGCCGGTGGAACTCTCCTGGGCCCCCGCCCCGAGACCCGCCGCCGCCCGCACCGACAACACACCCGCAACTGCTGACGGGGTGCCGTTCGGTGGCGCGGCCACCGGTGGAATCCCCGCCGACGACGCGAGCACTGATGGCGCGCCCGCCGGTTGGGCGCGTACGGACGCCGCGTCCACCGGTGGCGCGGGTACCGATGGAATGCCCGCTGGCGGTACGGGCGCCGATGGGATGCCCGCTGGCGGTACGGGTATCGGTGGGACGCCCGCTGGCGGCGCGGTTGCCGATGATGTTCCCCCCGTTGGGGCACGTACCGACGCCGCGCCCGTAGGCGGCGGCATGCGCGCTGACGCGCTCGTCCCGGACGGCGCGGACCCGGCGCGCGCGGGCCGTGCCGAGTCCGGCCGCGCTGACGCGCCCGGACTGCGCTTCGGCGGGGAGCCGGGCGCACCCGCCGGAGACCTTCCGAGCGACATCGGCGGCTACCGGATGCGCCCCCAGCCCGGCCGCACGGCCGCCCCGCGCGGCGCGCGCCCCAGCGGGCCCGGCGGCGACGACGGCCCGTGGCGTCCGTGGCGGGAAGGCCAGCCGCAACCGCCGAGCCGCCCCCAGAACGGCGTGCGCCGCGAGATCATGCCGAACCCGGACGGCGTCGGCTGGACCTGGCGCACCGTCGAGGACGACGACACCTGACCCGCGCCCACGCCGGTCAGCGGCCCGGACCTCAACCCGCCGGACACCGCGCGCCCACCCGCTCGGGCCGACGCCGGACAGCGCGCTCAACCACCCGGGCGGACGCCGGGCGAGCCCGCGCAGGCGACCGCTTCGCACCCGCGCGAACTACCACGCGGGGACCTGCCGCTGCACGTGAGCCCGGGCGCGGCCCGGCCCGCGCCCGCGCCGCTGACCGACCGGTTCGCGCCGATGGACGAACTGTCAGGACCGGGCGGTCACGCGTCGGCCAGGACCGCCAGGACCTGTTCGCCGTACTTGGCCAGTTTGTTCTCGCCGATCCCGCTGATCGCGCCCAGTTCGGCGAGCGACGACGGGCGGACGGTCGCGATCTCGCGGAGCGTCGCGTCGTGGAAGATCACGTACGCGGGCACGCCCTGCTCCTTGGCCGTCGCGCCGCGCCAGGCGCGCAGCAGCTCGAAGACCGGCGCGAGTTCGGCGGGCAGCTCGACGGGAGCGCGGCGCTCCTTCGCCGACGACCGGGCGGGCGCGGCGCGCTCCGGCTGGCGGCGCAGCATGACCTTCCGGTCGCCGCGCAGCACCTCGGCGCTCGCGGGCGTGAGGACGAGCGACCCGTAGGTGCTCTCCACCGTCGCCAGCCCCTGCGCGAGGAGCTGCCGGACGACGGCGCGCCACTCGGCCTCCCGCAGCTCCGACCCGATGCCGAACACGCTGAGCGACTCGTGGTCGAACTGGACGACCTTGGCGTTCTTCTTGCCGAGCAGGATGTCCACGATGTGGCCCGCGCCGAACTTCTGCCGCCGCTCCCGGTCGAGCCGGACGATCGTGGACAGCACCTTCTGCGCGGGCACGGTCCCGTCCCAGGTCTCGGGCGGGTTCAGGCACGTGTCGCAGTTCCCGCACCGCTCCGCCGCCGACTGCCCGAAGTAGTTCAGCAGTTGCGACCGGCGGCACTCGACCGTCTCGCACAGCGCGAGCATCGCGTCGAGGTGGCGGCCGAGCCGCCGCCGGTGCTCGGCGTCTCCCTCGGAGGAGTCGATCATCTTGCGGAGGTTGACGACGTCGTTCAGCCCGTACGCGAGCCACGCCGTGGACGGCAGGCCGTCGCGCCCGGCGCGGCCCGTCTCCTGGTAGTAGCCCTCGACGGACTTCGGCAGGTCGAGGTGCGCGACGAAACGGACGTCCGGTTTGTCGATGCCCATGCCGAACGCGATCGTCGCGACGACGACCAGCCCGTCCTCCCGCAGGAACCGCGACTGGTGCGCCGCGCGGGCCTGCGGGTCCAGCCCCGCGTGGTACGGGACGGCCTCGACGCCGTTCTCGGTGAGGAACGCGGCGTACTTCTCGGTGGAGCTGCGCGACAGGCAGTACACGATGCCCGCGTCGCCCGCGTGCTCCTCGCGCAGGAACCGCAGCAACTGGCGCTTGGCGTCGGTCTTCGGCTCGATGCGGTACTGGATGTTGGGCCGGTCGAAGCTCGCGACGAACCGGCGCGCGCCGCCCAGGTTGAGCCGGGTGGCGATCTCCTCGCGAGTGGCCTCGGTCGCGGTCGCGGTGAGCGCGATGCGCGGCACGTCCGGCCAGCGTTCGTGCAGGCCGGACAGCGTGAGGTAGTCGGGCCGGAAGTCGTGCCCCCACTGCGCGACGCAGTGCGCCTCGTCGATCGCGAACAGCGCGACCTTGCCGCGGTCGAGCAGGTCGACGGTGGCGGCGACGCGCAGCCGCTCCGGCGCGAGGTAGAGCAGGTCCAGCTCGCCGGCCAGGAACTCGGCCTCGACCAGGCGGCGCTCGTCGAGGTCCTGCGTGGAGTTGAGGAACCCGGCGCGGACGCCGAGGGCGCGCAGCGCGTCCACCTGGTCCTGCATGAGCGCGATCAGCGGCGAGACGACCACGCCCGTGCCCGGCCGGACGAGCGAGGGGATCTGGTAGCACAGCGACTTGCCGCCGCCGGTCGGCATCAGGACGAGCGCGTCGCCGCCCGCCACGACGTGCTCGATGATCTCCTGCTGCCCGTCGCGGAACGTCTCGTAGCCGAAGACGCGGCGCAGCGCGCGCAGCGCCTCGGTCTCGGTGGTCTCGGTGCCGGTGGGAGTGGGGGGCGCCATTCCCCCATCGTACGAGGCGGGTGCGACGGCGGGGACGGAACGCGTCAGGGGGACTCGCCCAGCTCCAGCACCAGGTCGTCGGTGATCTCCGCAAGGCTCCCCGCGACGACGTCCGCGCAGCACAGCGCGTCCTCGCCCGGCGGGAAGTGCGGCCGGGGGACGGCGATGAGCCGCATCCCGGCGGCGCGCGCCGCGCGCAGGCCGACCGCGGAGTCCTCGATCGCCAGGCACTCGGCCGGGTCCGCCGCCATCTGCGCGGCCACCGCCCGGTAGACGTCCGGCGCGGGCTTGCCGCGGTCGACCTCCTCGGTCGAGACGGTCGCGAGGAAGTGCCCGGCGATGCCGAGCTGCCCGAGGACCAGGTCGATCAGGGCGCGCGGCGACGAGCTGGCCAGCCCCAGCGGGTACCGCGCGGCGAGCCGCCGGACGGTCTCGACGGCGCCGGGCAGCAGCGGCACCGCGTCGGCGTACCGGACGGTCATCCGGTCGATGACCTGGTAGGCGACGTCCTCGACGCTCTCCCCGGGAACGAGCCGCCCCGCGAGGTACTCCGCCCACTCGTCGGTGCTCATGCCCATGAGGCGGCGCTGCGTGTCCGGCGGCCAGTCGCCGTTCCGGTCGATGACGTAGGAGCGCCGGACGTCCTCCCAGACGGGTTCGGAGTCGACGAGCACCCCGTCCATGTCGAAGATCACGGCTCGCACGGTCACCTTGTCCGCCTCCCCCCAACGGCCTCTTCCAGGATGGCCCCGGGGGCCATCTGGCGATGGCCTCGCGGCGGTCAAAATCTGGCATGCCGGTTCTCATCCGCCGTGATGAGCCGGACGTCGGGCAAATCGCATCGCAGGGGGATGCCCGCGGCCCGGCCGGGCCGGGATCATCGTGGGGTGCGGATACTAATCAAGATCGGAATCACGGCGGTCGCGCTGTGGGTGGCGACGCTCGTCGTCCACGGGATCGACGTCGGCGACGCCGCCGGCACCACCGGCCGCAAGGTCGCCACGCTCGTCGCGGTCGCGATCATCTTCGGGCTGGTCAACGCCCTCATCAAGCCCGTCGTCAAGACGATCGGCTGCGCCTTCTACGTCCTCACGCTCGGGTTGATCGGGCTCGTCGTCAACGGCCTGCTCCTGCTGCTCACCAGCGTGATCGCGGACCGGCTCGACCTGCCCTTCGAGGTCGACGGGTTCTGGGCCGCGTTCTGGGGCGCCATCGTCGTCGGCGTCGTCGGCTGGGTGCTGCACCTCCTCCTCGGGGACGACGACGACTGACTCCAGCAGGCCCCGCGCCGGGCGGCCGTGCCCCGCGTACGGCGCGGGGCGCTCGCCGTCCGACCCGACCAGCACCCAGCGGCGGGTGCGGACGGCCCCGATCAGGAACTCGGCGTCGGTGATCTCGCCCGCGCCCGCGACGACGAGCGTGTCGGCGTCGGGCGCGGCGCCGAGCGCGAGCGGCGAGCCGCAGACGACGGCGTCCTCGTCCGGCAGTTCCGCGAGCATCGCCTCGGGGGTCCGGGTCGTGTCTCCGGCGAGGAACCGCTCCAGCGTCTCGATGCGGCGCATCACCCGGGCCTGACGGGAGCCGAGCTCCGCCGGGTCCGGGACCTCGCCGCAGAACTCGCGGACCCGCTCGCGCGAGCGTTCCTCCGCCTGCCGCGCGCCCGCCAGCTCCGCCTCGTCGAGCGCGACGCGTTCCGCGACGGCGGCGCGCAGCCGGTCCAGGTCCTCGCGCGCGGACGTGACGTGCTCGGCCGCCGCGTCCGCCGCCGCGCGGGCCCGCGCCACCGCCTCGCCCGCCGCGTCCGCCGCCCGCGCCGCCGCCGCGGCCCGCTCTTCCAGCAGCAGCGCCTCCTGCTGCGCGTGCCGCGCGGCGGTGCTCGCCTGCGTCGCGCGGTCCACCGCCTCCCCGGCGCGGCGCGCCTCCGCGCGGTGCGCCGCGACGGCGTCCTCGCGTTCGGCGGCCAGCCGGGCGACCTCCTGGCCGAGCCGCACCTGCGCGTCCCGCGCGGCGACGAGGTGGTCGCCGCCCTCCACCAGGAACCGCTCCAGCCGCTCGCGGTGCGTCTGGGTGCGCTCGGCGGCGGACTTGATCTCGTTGGCGCGGCGGGCGGCCTCGTCGGCCTCCCGGGTCCGCCGGCGGACCTCTTCGCGCAGCCGCTTCAGCTCCGGCGGCGGCGCGGCGACGTGCAGCCGCTGCGAGAGCGACATCTTCTGCCGCAGCGCGCCCAGCGCCGACTCGGCCGACACCAGCCGGTAGTAGCTCGCGTGGCCCTCGGCGACGGCGTCGGAGTCCTCGGCGCGGAGGCGGTCGGCCTCGGCGGCGACCGCGGGCAGCTCGCCGCGCGCCCGGCCGAGATCGGCCGTCAGGCGCTCCTCCTGCTGCCGCGCGGCCTGGATCTCCGCGTTCGCGCGGGCGGTGCGCTCGTCGATCTCGACGCAGCGGTGGTAGGCGAGGTCCGCGACGCGGGTGCGCTCACGCGCCTCCTCGGCGGCCGTGTCGGCCTCGGCCTGCAGCCGGTCGGCCTCGGCGCGCGGCCCGGCGGCGGCCTCTTCGGCGGCGGCCTGCTCGGTGACGAGCCGTTCGTGCTCGGCCACCGGCGCCGGGACGGCCTCCGCCGCGCGCTCGGCCGCCGCGGTCAGCTCCGCGACGCGGCCGGACAGCGCGGCGATCTCGGCATCGGCCGCCGCGCTGCGGCTCTGCTGATCCTCTTCCAGCGCGCGGAGCGTGGCCGCGTCGCGCGGCCACTGCTCCAGCCACAGGAGCGCGCGGCGCAGGGTCTTCTCTTCCTGCTGCCACGCCCGCCGCCACGCACTCCCGACGGGCCGCGCGACGATGGCGCGCACCCAGGTTTCGGGGGCGGGTTCGGTGTTCTCGTCTGCGTCGGGTTCGCCGGAGGGGTTGGGGCGGTCGGCTACGCCCGACGCGTCGGCCGTGCCGGCCGTGTTGGTCGTGTCCGTCGCACCGGACGCGTCGGTCGTACAGGACGTGTCGGTTGCGCTGGATGCGTTGGTCGCACCGGGCACGCTGGACGTGTCGGTCGTGCCAGGCGCGCCGGTCGCGTCGGGCGCTCCGGGACCGACCGGCGGCGCGGCCGACGCGAAAGCGACATCACGCTCACGAAGCGGCCCGGTGCTCCTCCCGACCGACGACGATCGCCCCGCGCCAGGCCGCCCACCGGACCCGCTGCCCGCCGCGGGAACGCCACCCGACTCACTCGCCGACACCGAACCCGAGTGCGCATTGGTCTCGTAGCCGGTGGCCTGGCTTGAGCCCGATCCTGCACGTAGCTCTGTGCCCGCGCCCGTGTCGAGGTCCGCACCTGAACTCGCGCTTGCGTCCGCGCTCGCGTCCGCACTCGTGCTGGCGGCCGTGTCCACGCCTGCGCTCGTGCTCGCGCCCGCGTCCGCGCCCGCGTCCGCGCTCGGGTGTGCGCCCGCGCTCGCGCCCGTGCTGGTGTCCGAGCCCGTACCTACGCCTGCGCGTGCGCCTGCGTCCGCTCCCGCGCTCGCGTCTGCGCCTGAGACCACTCCTGCGCTCGCACCCGCGCTTGTGCCCAAGCCCGTACCTACGTTTGCACCTGCGGCTGCGTCCGCGTCCGCTCCTGCGCTCGCGCTCGCGTCCGTGCCCGTGCCCGTGCCCGCGCCTGCGCTCGTGCCTGCGCCCACGTTCGTGCCCGCGCCCGCGCCCGCGTCTGCGCCTGCGCCTGCGCCCGCGCTTGTTTCCAAGCCCGTGACCACGTTCGCGTCCGCTCCCGCGCTCGCGTCTGCGCCGGAACTCGCGCCTGGGGCCGTGCTTGTGAATGCGTTCGCGTCTGCGTCCCTACCCTCGTTCGCACTCGTGCTCGCGTTCGCGGCCGTGTCTTCGCTCGTGCCCGTGTCCGTGCTCGCGTCCGCTTCGGGGCTCGTGCCTGGGAGCGCGCTCGTGGTTGCGTCAGTGTTCGCGTTCGGCTCTGTTCGGGTGTTTTCTCGCGTGCTTGGAGTTGCGTTCGTGCTGGTGTCGGCTGGCGCGTTCGAGTTGGAGCCCGTGGCCGGGCGCGTGTTCGCGTTCGCGCGTGTCGCCGCGTCCGAGGTCGCGTCAACGCTCGTGTTCGTGCTCGCGTCAACGCTCGTGTCCGCGCGGTGCCGTTCGCCGGTGTTCGTGGTCGGGGCCACGGTTGCTCCCGCGTCTGGCGCGGTTCCTGGAACGGCGGGTTCTTGGCTCTCGTCGGCGTTCGCGGCGGCGTCCGGTGCGTCGTCCTCGGCGGTCGGCAGGGCGTAGGTGAGGTCGTCCAGGTCGTCGGGCAGGGGCTCGAAGGCCAGGGTCGCCGTCGAGCCCTCGGCGGGGTCGGGCGGTGTCGGGACGGCGAGTGTCGCGGCGGAGGCGTCCGTGTGCGGGACGGGCCGGTCGTCGGCGTCGTCGGGCGGCGGCACGGGAGCGTGCGTGCCGGAGAGCGGGAGGTCCGGAAGCGCTGGGAGCGCGCGGGTGCGGTCGTCCGAAGGCGCGGACTCGGGCAGGGCGTCGTCGGGGACGGGCGTCAGGGGATGCGTCGACTCTGACGGCGACTCGTCGAGCACCGGCCGCAGCGGCTGCGTCCCGCCGCCCTTCGGCTCCGGCTTCGGCAGCGTGAAGTCGGCGGTGCGCCCCGAGCCGGGACGCCGACCCGGAACGTCCCGCACGATCTGCAGGTCCTGCCGCGTCTCGGTGGAGGCGTCGGACCTCCGGGAGGCCGGGGCGGCGAACTCGACCGTCCCCCCGCCGGGCCGCCGTCCGCGCTCGGTGTCGGGAAGCTCCGGGTCCTCCGCGAGCCGCAGGACGAAGACGCGCGCGGCGTCGAGCGCCGCGACCAGCTCCGGCAGCCGGTGCCGGGGCGCCATGAGCAGGACCCGCCCGCCGCGTTCCAGCGCGGCGTCGACGGCGGCGCGCACCGCGTCCGCCTGGTCGCCGGTCCGGACGGCGTCGGCCGCCGAGCGGGCGAGGGCGGCGGCGAGCGCGTCGGCGTCGCCCGCGACGCGCCCGGCGCGGAACGCCTCCAGCGCCGCGCGGTGCGCCGCCCAGCCCGCCGTGCCGGGCGGCGCGTCCAGTCCGGCGAGCAGGGCGGCGAGCGGCTCGTACCCGTCGCGTGCGCGCAGTTCCTCGTTCACCCTCGCCATCCCGCTTTCCGTCCGGCTCGGGACCACTTTCTCCCCCGGCGTCCGTCTTCTAACGTCTCACATGAAGACGATCAATGCGGGTTCGCCGACAGCAGCTCCGCCAGCAGGTCGTCCAGCGTGACGATTCCGGCGAAGCGCCCGTCCGGGGTGTTCACCACCGCAAGCGGCGCACGGGCGCGCCGCATCCGCGATACCGCGTCCAGGACCGTCGTCGCGGGGGCCAGCTCCGGCGCGGGGTGCGCCAGCTCGGCCGCGGGCCGCGCGAGGGACGGTTCGGTGACGGCCGCGCGCACGTGGACGATCCCGGTCGGCCGCCCCGCGTCCGTCACGACGAGGCGGCTGTGCCCGCTCGCCGTCGAGACGCGCCGGATCTCCGCGACCGGCGCGGCGGCGTCGACCGTCGTCACGGACTCGGCCGGGATGACGAGCCGCCCCACGGTGCCCTCCCGCGCGGCGATGGCGCGGTCGATCAACTCGTGGTCGCGACGGCCGATCAGCCCGAGCCGCCGCGACTCGCCGACGAGGTGGCTGAGGCGCTGCGCGTCCGGGTGGTCGTCCAGTTCGTCGCGCGGCGCGATCCGGACGAGCCGCAGCAGCCCGTTCGTGAGGGCGTTCAGCGCGGCGAGCACCGGCCGGGACACCTTCGCGAACGCGCGGAACGGCAGCGCGAGGATCGTCGCGGACCGCTCGGGGTCGCCGATCGCCCACGACTTCGGCGCCATCTCGCCGACGACCATGTGCAGGAACGTGATGACGGCCAGCGCCACCGCGATGGCGATGACCTTCGTCGCGGACTCGGGGACGCCGACCGCGTGCAGCGGCGGCTCCAGCAGGTGCTCGAACGCCGGTTCGGTGACGATCGCCAGGCCCAGCGAGCACATGGTGATGCCGAACTGCGCCCCGGCGAGCATCAGCGACAGCTCGCGGGTGCCCGCGAGCGCCGCGGCGGCGGGACGGCTGCCGCCCTCGGCCGCGCGTTCGAGCTGGCCGCGGTTGGCGGCGACGAGCGCGAACTCGGCCGCGACGAAGAACCCGTTCCCGGCCAGCAGCAGGACGGTGACGAGCAGGGTGACGATCACGACGCGTCCTGCAGGGTGCGGAGCCGGACCTCGGCCGGGACGCGCCGCGCCACGGCGACGACCTCGATCTCGACGTCCCCGACCGTCACGCGGTCGCCGGCGGCGGGCAGCCGGCGCAGCTCGGCCATGACCAGCCCGCCGACGGTGTCGTAGGAGTCGCCCTCGGGCAGTTCCAGGTCGGTGAGCCGGGTGACCTCGTCGATGCGCAGGCCCGCGCTGACGAGCCACGCGCCGTCCGGGTCGGCGGCGGCGGGGCGCTGGTGGGCGTCGGTCTCGTCGGCGATCTCCCCGACGAGTTCCTCGGCGATGTCCTCGAACGTCAGGATTCCGGCGAGTCCGCCGTACTCGTCCACGACGCACGCGAACTCCTGGCCGGACTCGCGCATCCGCTCGATCACCCCGTACAGCGGTTGGCTGCCGGGGACGAGCAGCGCGGGCTCGGCGACGGCGCGCAGCGGCGTGGCCGGGTCGAGCGCGTCGTCGGCGACGGCGGGGACGCGGGCGACGCCGATGACGTCGTCCACCTCCTGCCCGTAGATCGGGTACGCGGTGTGCCCGGTCTCGCGAATCAGCGCGATCATGTCGGTGACGGTGGCGTCGCCGGGCAGGACGCTGACGCGGGGCCGCGGCACCATGACCTCGTCGGCGGTGCGCTCGCCGAACGACAGCGCGCGGTCGAGCAGCCCGGACAGGTCGTCGGGCAGGTGGCCGGAGTCGTGGGAGCGGCCGATGATGTCGGACAGCTCCTCGAGCGTCGCGCCGCTGTGCAGTTCCTCGACGGGCTCGACGCCGACGCTGCGCAGCAGCTTGGCCGCCGCCCGGTCGAACAGCCGGATGACGGGCCCGGCGACGGCGAGGTAGACGAGCGTCGAGCGGGCGAGCGCGCGGGCCAGCGCCTCGGCCTTGGCCAGCGCGAGGTTCTTGGGGAACAGCTCGCCGAGCAGCATCTGGATCAGCGTGGCGAGCACGAAGCCCGCGCCGAGCGCGACGGCGCCGGTGGCTCCGGCGGGCACGCCGCACAGGTCGAGCAGCGGCGAGATCAGCTCGGCGAGGGCGGGCTTGGCGATGAACCCGACGACCAGCGTCGTCATGGTGATGCCGAGCTGCGCGCCGGACAGCATGAAGGAGAGCCGGCCGATCACGGTGAGGGCGCGCCGCGCGGCGGCGTCGCCCTGCTCGGCGGCCTGGGAGAGGCGCGCCCGGTCGGCGGCGACGAAGGCGAATTCCTGCGCGACGAAATAGCCCGTCGCGGCGGTGAGCACGAGGACGGCGATGACGCCGAGGACCGCGGTCAGCATTGCGCACCGGGTCTATGACTGGGGTCCGGCACTGCGGACTCTCAACTCCCTTCCGATCGGGTTCCGCTTGTTGAACGCCACTTCATACCAAGACGTTCCCGAGCACAAGCGGCGGCGGGGTGACGTCGACCTCAGCGTCGACCGCCATGTGTGGATTAATACGTCTTGTGGCTGAAAGTGTCACCGCTCACACTGGTCGGTGAGCCCCGGCGCGGCCCACGCGCGCCGACCCGGCCGAACACCGCCAGCACCGACCACCGAACCGCGGGGCCGACGTGACGGAGAGCGGAAGCGGGGCCGCGCGCCGCGCGCGGACCCTGGAGCGCACGGAGGTCGACGCCGTCCTGCGCTCCCTCGGCTTGGAACGCGAGCGGATCGGCGCGGCGCTGCTCGACCTCGACTGCCACGACGGGTACCGGCTGCTCGACGGCGCGTCGCTGGCCGGGGAGACGTGGCGGCGCTGGGACGAGACCCAGCAGCGCGTCGCCCTGCTGTGGCGGCTGTTCGGCGAGTACCAGCGCGTCCTCGACGAGGCGGCCGCGCTGCGCGACCGCCGCTCCCGCCCGGACGCCGACGACCTGGCCGCGCTGACGCGGCTCCTCACCGGCGACGTCGTCGCGATGCCCGGCGAGATCCCGCTGGAGAAGCGGACGCTGCTCGGGCCGCCCGTCGAACGCGTCACGCTCCGCGAGGCCGTCGACCGCATGTCGGCGGCGTTCGAGCGGGCCGCCGCCGTGGTCGCCGCCGCCGACGCGGCCTGGACGGCGCTGCTCGTGCCGCTGGAGGCGGCCGAGACCGCGTGGCAGGACACGGCGCGGCTCGCGCGGCGGCTCGACGGGGCGCGCCGCCCCGAACTCGACCGGCTCGGCCGGGAGCTGACCGCGCTCGGGCGCGTCATCCGCACCGACCCGCTCTCGCAGGTCGTCGCCGGGCGCGCGGAGACGACGCGGCTCGACACCCTCGCCGCCGAACTCACCCGGCTCGGCCGCGAACTGGCGGACGCCCTCGCGATCCGGGAGGGGTACGCCGAGCGGACCCGCGAACTCGCGGCCGGGATCGGCGCGGTCGCGGCGGCCGAGGAGGAGGCGCGGCGGGCGCACGCGACCGTCCTCATCAAGATCGAGGCGCCGGGCGTCCCGGACCTCGCGCCGTCCGCGCCCGCGCTCCGCGACCGCCTCGCCGCCCTCGACCGGCTCCGCGCCGGGCAGCGGTGGGCCGAGGCCGCCGCCCGCGCCGCCGACCTCGCGCGTGCCGCCAGTGCGGCGCGGAAGCGCGCGGACGCGCACCGGCGGCTCAGCACCGGGCTCCTCGACCGGCGCGCGGAACTGCGCGGCCGCCTCGGCGCCTACCAGGCGAAGGCCGCGCGGCTCGGGCTCGTCGAGGACGACCGGGTGGCGGCGCTGCACGCGCGGGCGCGTGACCTGTTGTGGACGGCGCCGTGCGATCTGCGGAAGGCGACCGTCGCGGTGGCGGAGTATCAGCGGGCGATCCAGTCGGCCGAACACGAGACGGGGACGCGGACATGAGCGCACGGGTCTGCCCGCAGCCGGGCTGCGACGGCGAGGTCGCCGAGGACGGCTTCTGCGACGTCTGCGGCCTGGAACCCCTACCCGACCCGGCGGCGACCTCGGGCAGCCCCCCGACGAACGGCAATCCCCCGCCGAACGGCAACGCCCCGACGAACGGCAGCCTCTCGGCGAACGGCGGCACGTCGAGCGGCGCGGCGTCCGGCGGCGCGGCGTCGGGCGGCGGATCAGGCGGCGATGTGTCAGGCGGTCCGACACCGGACGGCGCGACCGGCGGTGCGGCGCTCCCGACTGGTGCGGTACCGGGCGGCGCAGCGCGGGGCGCTGCAGCATCGGGTGGCCCAACGTCGGGTGGCCGGACGTCGGGTGGCCCAGCATCGGTCGGCGCGGCGTCGGGTGGCGCGGCGTCGGGTGGTTCAGGGCCGGGTGGTGTGGTGCCGGGCGGGGGTGGGCTGGTTTGTGCGCAGCCGGGGTGTGACGGTGCGATCGGTGTGGACGGGTTCTGCGATGTCTGCGGGATGGAACCGCTGCCCGACTCGGCCGCGTCCGGGGGCTCGGCGGACGGTGGTGTGTCGGGCGGGTTCGCGGTCGGCGGCGCGGCGGGTGACGGGGCGCTGGGCGGGGCGGTAGCGGAGGCGGCGGGCGGGCCCGCGTCGGGCTGGGCGCGTCCGGACGGCGGCGCGGCCTTCGGCGGGCTCGCGTCGGGCGGCTCGGAGCCGGGTGGTCCGGCGAAAGGCGGCGTGGAATCCGGCGGGTCCGCTTCAGGCGGCTCGGAGTCGGGTGGTCCCGCGGAAGGCGGTGCGGGGTCCGGGCCGGGGGCGGTCGGGGCCGGGCGGGGTTCGCGTGTCGGGCGGGCCGCGCCGTTCGGGCGGCGGCGCGCGGGGGCTGCGGCGGGATCGGTGGGGACTTCCGCGTCCAGTGGCGGCAGCGGGTCCAGCGGGAGCGTCGGCGCGAGCGGGACCACCGGGTCGACGGGCGCGCATCGGCGCGGGATGCTCGGCGCGGGCTTGGTGGACGTCCCGCCCGTCCCGTACCGCGACCCGTCGTCGGCGGTGCTGGCGGATCCGCGGGTGCCCGAGTCCCGGCGGTTCTGCAGCCGCTGCGGCCACGAGGTCGGCCGCAGCCGCGAAGGACGCCCCGGCCGTACCGAAGGGTTCTGCAGCGACTGCCGCCACCCGTTCTCGTTCACGCCGAAACTGCGCGGCGGCGAGCTGGTCGCCGGGCAGTACGAGGTGCTGGGCTGCCTCGCGCACGGCGGACTCGGCTGGGTCTACCTCGCGAAGGACCGCAACGTCAGCGACCGGTGGGTCGTCCTCAAGGGCCTGCTCGACACCGGCGACGCGGACTCGCTCGCGGCGTCGACGGCCGAGCGCGCGTTCCTCGCCGAGGTCGAGCACCCCAACATCGTCAAGATCTACAACTTCGTGCGGCACGGCGGCTCCGGCTACATCGTCATGGAGTACGTCGGCGGCCGGTCGCTGAAGGACATCCTCAAGAGCCGCCGCGCCGAGGCGGGCGACGAGACGGCGCTGCCGCTCGGCCAGGTCATCGCCTACGGCCTGGAGGCGCTGCGCGCGCTCGGCTACCTGCACGGCGTCGGGCTGCTGTACTGCGACTTCAAACCGGACAACGCGATCCAGTCCGAGGAGCAGCTCAAGCTGATCGACCTCGGCGGCGTGCGGCGCGCGTTCGACGTCGACAGCCCGATCTTCGGCACCGAGGGCTACCAGGCGCCGGAGGTCTCCGAGACCGGCCCGTCCGTTTCGTCGGACCTCTACACGGTGGGCCGGACTCTGGCCGTCCTCAGTTTCCCGTTCCGGGGCTACACCGGCCGGTACAAGCACACGCTGCCGCCGCGCGAGGACGTCCCGCTGCTGCGCCGCTTCGAGTCCTACGACCGGCTGCTGCGGCGCGCCACCGACCCGGTCCCGCAGCGGCGGTTCACCAGCGCCGCGGAGATGGCCGACCAGCTCACCGGCGTGCTGCGCGAGGTGCTGTCCGCCGAGGACGGGCGGCCGCGCCCCGCGCCGTCGCCGCTGTTCGGCGCGGAGCCGCGCGCCGCCGGGACGGTCCTGTTCGGCGACGGCCCCGCCGCGCCGCCCGTCCCGCTGGACCCGGCGGAGGCCGCGGCGGCGCTGCCCGTCCCGCTCGTCCGCGCGGCGGACCAGGCGGCCCGGTTCCTCGCCGGCCTCACCGCCCGCGACCCGGCGGAGCTGGCCGCCGCGCTGGAGGCCGCGCCCGTCCGCACGCCCGAGGTGCGGCTGGCGCTGGCCCGCGTCCGGATCGAGCTGGGCGACCCGGCGGCGGCGGACCTGCTCGCGCGGCTGCGCGCCGAGGTGCCCGACGACTGGCGCGTCCGCTGGTACCTGGGCGTGCGGGCGCTCGCGGGCGGCGACGGACCGGCCGCGTCCGCGCACTTCGACGGGCTGTACGGGCTGCTGCCCGGCGAGAACGCCGCCAAGCTCGCGCTGGCGTTCGCGCGCGAGACCGTCGGCGACCGCGCGTCCGCCGCCCGGCTGTACGAGATCGTGTGGCGCACCGACCAGACGTACGTGAGCGCGGCGTTCGGCCTCGCGCGGGTCCGCCTCGCCGCGCGCGACCCGGCGGGGGCGGTCGCGGCGCTGGACTCGGTGCCGCGCGGCTCCGGCCACTGGCAGACCGCGCAGCTCGGCGCCTTCGCCGCGCTGGTGCGCGGCGGCCCCCGCGACGACGCCGCGCTGCGCGACGCCGCCCGCCGCCTCGCGGACCTGCCGCTCGACACCGAGCGCCGCGCCCGCTACACCGCCGATCTGCTGGAGGCGGCGCTCGCCCGGCCCGGCGGCGCGGCGGGCGGCGGCGACCTGCTCGGCGTCCCGCTGACCGAGCCCGCGCTGCGCCGCCGCCTGGAGGAGACGTACCGGCTGCTCGCCAAGCTCGCCGACGGGGCGGCGGCGCGGCACGCGCTGGTCCGCCGCGCCAACGCCGTCCGACCGCGGACGCTGTTCTGAGGACCCCGCCGCCGCATGCCGACCGATCCCCCCGGGAGAGCCCCACGATGAGCGACGTTCCGGAGTTCCGCCTCACCGTCGACCAGAACCCGTACCTTCCGGCGGGCGGCCGGGAGATGCACGCCGTCCTCGGCGTCCGGTCGCTGGGCGGCGGGCGGCCCGCGGAGGCCGCGCAGGTCATCGTCCTCGACACGTCGGGGTCGATGACGTACGGGGGCAAGTTGCGGGCGGCCAAGCGCGCCGCGCTGACGGCGCTCGACACGATCCGCGACGGCGTCCACTTCGCGGTCGTCGGCGGCGCGAACCAGCCGCGGATGATCTACCCGCCGTCGCCGGAGCGGCTCGTCCGGATGGACGGGCGCAGCCGCGCGCGGGCGAAGGACGCCGTCGAGGCGATGGACGCGAAGGGCGGCACCGCCATCGGAACGTGGCTGCTGTTCGCGCACAAGCTCCTCGCCGCGCGCCCCGACGCCGTCCGCCACGCGCTGCTGCTCACCGACGGCAAGAACCAGCACGAGACCGCCGACGAGCTCGGCCGCGCCCTCGACCGGTGCGCGGGCGGGTTCACCTGCCACGCGCTCGGCGTCGGGACGGACTGGGCCGTGGCCGAACTCCGCCGGATCTCCTCGGTGCTGCTCGGCGAGTTCCTGGACGTCGCCGAACCCGACGACCTCGAACAGCGGTTCCGCGAGCTGACCGAGACGGCGATGGCCAAGGAGGTCCCGGACGTCGCGCTGCGCGTGTGGACGCCGCAGCACGCGCGGCTGCGCTTCGTGAAGCAGATGGCTCCGGTGCTGGACGACCTCACCGCGCGCGGCGTCCCGTCCGGGCGGCAGACCGTCGACTACCCGCTCGGCGCGTGGGGCGCGGAGGAACGCGAGTACCACCTGTGCGTGGAGGTGCCGCCGGGCGGCGTCGGACGCCGGATGCGGGCGGCGTGGGCGAAGCTGCTGCTGCCCGGCGGCGAGGCGGCGGCGTCCGGGGACGTCCTCGCGGAGTGGACCGACGACGTCGGCCGCGCCACGCTCATCAACGGCCGCGTCGCCCGCCACACCGACCAGGCCGAACTCGCCGAAGCCGTGCAGGAGGGGCTCGCCGCGCGGCGCGAGGGCGACGAGGAGACCGCGACCGCGCGCCTCGGCCGCGCCGTCGTCCTGGCCCGGCAGGTCGGGAACGAGCAGGTCGCGGACCTGCTCGACCGCGTCGTGGACGTGCTGGACGCCGCGTCGGGCACCGTCCGGCTGAAGAAGGACGTCGCCAAGGCCGACGAGATGTCCCTCGACACCCGCTCCGTCCGGACGGTCCCGACCCGGCTCGGCGAGCCGTCGCCCGGGACGGGCCGCACCGCGCGGACGCGGCCGGGCGAGCCGGGGGCGTGACGATGCCGACCTGCCCGGGCGGCCACGAGTCCGCCGCCGACGACTACTGCGACGTGTGCGGCGAGCAGATGCCGCCGCCGCTACCGGACCACTGCCCGGCCTGCCGCGAGCCGCGCTCCGGCGGCGCGTTCTGCGAAAGCTGCGGCCATGCCTTCAGCCCGTCGGCCCCCCGCGCGACCGGACCCGCCGAACGCCACGCGGCCGAGCCGGGCGAGGCCGGCCCGGCGGGGACCGCCGCGGACGATGCCGGAGCACGGCCCGCATCGCCCGTTCCGGGCGGAACGGGCGTGTGGTTCGCGGTCGTCGAAGCCGATCCCGACTACTTCGCCGAGGTCCAGGCGCAGGACGGGCCGGACACGGCGGCGCTGCGGTTCCCCGAGGGAAACCCGGCGCGGCGTGTGCCGCTCGTCGGGGACAAGGTGCGCATCGGGCGGCGCAGCACCTCGCGCGGGCTGCTGCCGGAGATCGACCTGAGCGTCCCGCCCGCCGACCCCGGCGTCTCGCACGCGCACGCCGTCCTTGTCGCCGGACCGGACGGACGCGGCTGGACGGTCATCGACACCGGCTCCACCAACGGCACGACGATCAACGGCTCGCCCGACCCGATCCCCGTCAACGTCGCCGTGCCCGTGGGCGACGGCGACCGCGTCCACGTCGGGGCCTGGACGACGATCACCCTGTCGCTAGACGAGAGAGGACCGGCATGGTCCTGAGCAACCCCCCACCGCCCCCGGACGGCACCGATCCCGCGCCGGGTCGCGGCCGGTTCGCCGTCGCCCTGGCGCCGCTGCGGACCGTCCCCGGCCGCATCCGGGCCGGCGCCGCCGTGATCCTCGTCCTGCTCGGGCTGCTCGCCGTCGTGCTGGCCGGGGCGATCGGGGAGGCGCGCGGCGGCGTCCGCACGATCGGGCACGACGCCGGGCCGCAGGTCGTCGTGACCGGCGACCTGTACTTCGCGCTGAGCGCGATGGACGCGCAGGTCGCCGACGTCCTGCTGATCGGCGCGGACCACGGCCTCGGCCTCGGCTACGACGCCTCGGTGAAGCGCTACGACCAGTACCGCGGCCAGGCGGACGCGGCGGCGGTGCAGGCCGCGCAGCTCGCGGGCAGCGACCCCGACCGCCTCCGCACGGTCCGCGCCGTGATGGACGGCCTCGGCCGCTACGAGCGCTACGCCGCGCAGGCGATGCTCCAGGCGAAGCAGGCGGGCTATCCGGCGGGCAGCCCGACCGAGGACGTCATCGCCACATACCGCCGCGCGACGGATCTGATGCGCCTCCAGATCCTCCCGCAGGCGTACAACGTGACGCTGGACAGCGGCGCGACGGTCCGCGCGTCGTACGAGAGCCGCCGCAGCGCGGTCCTCGACGGCCGCGACGCCGTCCTCGCCGCGGGCGCGCTGGCGCTGGCGGCGCTCGTCGGCGCGCAGGTCTGGCTGGCGCGCGGCTTCCGCCGCACGGTGAACCCGGCGCTCGCGCTCGGGACGATCGCGACGCTGGCGCTCGTCGCGGCGGGCGCGGCGACGCTGTCCGCCGAGGCGAACCACCTGCGCGACGCCAAGCGGAACGGCTTCGACTCCGTCCTGGCGCTGTCACGGGCCCGCGCGATCAGCCACAGCGCGTTCGCCGACGAGAGCCGCTACCTGCTCGATCCGCAGCGCGCCGACACCTACGAGCAGACGTACCTGGACAAGTCGCTGGCCGTCCTCGACGTCGAGCCCGCCGAGGGCCAGCCGCTGAACCTCGCGACGTACTACGCGGGCCTCGGCCGCCAGGTCGCGGACGCGGCGTCGGGCCACGGCGCGTTCCTCGGCTTCTTCGGCGACGAGGCGCGCCAGGCGCGCGACGAGCGGGGACTCGTCCGCACCCTCACGGCCTACCGCGCGGTCCTGGAGAACGACCGGAAGATGCGCCAGCTCGCGGGCCGCGGCGACCACACCGGCGCGGTGAACCTGCGCATGGGCACGGGCGGCTCCGGCGCGATCGGCACGTTCGACGCCTACGACCGCGCCCTCGGCGACCTGCGCGACGCGCACCGCCGCACGCTGGCCGCCGCGACCCGCGCGGCCGACGACGACCTGCGCGGCTGGAACTGGCTCCCGCCCGTCACGGCATTGGGTGCCGCCGTGCTCGTCCTGGCGGGCGTCCGCCCCCGGCTCGCCGAATTCCGGTGAGGCACCGGTGACTTCGTTGGGAGGGCACATGCGGTTCGTCCGCGTCGGAGCGGCGTGCGCCGCGCTGGGCCTGGCGGCCGCCGGGTGCGGCCTGGGCGGGTCCGGCGGCGACTCCGTCGCCGGCAAGCGCTCGCTGGTGATCGGGGTGAAGTCCGACCAGCCGGGCCTCGGCCTGCGCGACGCGCGGACGGGCGACTACAGCGGCTTCGACGTGGACGTCGCCCGGTACATCGCGGGCCGCCTCGGCGTGCCCGGCTCGCGGATCACGTTCCGCACGACCCCGTCGTCGGACCGCGAGAAGGCGCTCGCGTCGGGCCGCGTGGACCTCATCGTCGCGTCGTACTCGATCACCGCGCGCCGCAAGACGCAGGTGACGTTCGCGGGCCCGTACTACGTCGCGCACCAGGACACGGCGGTGCGCGCCGACGACCGCTCGATCGGGAACGTCCGGGACCTGAAGGGCAAGCGGATCTGCGCGGTCACCGGCTCCAACTCCTGGCGGCGCGTCACCGAGGAGCGCGAGGTCGCGGCGGTGCCGGTGGAGACGCCGACCTACAGCGACTGCATGCGCGCGCTCGCCGCCGGGCGGATCGACGCCGTCTCGACGGACGACCTCATCCTCGCGGGCTTCGCCGCGCCCGGCACGCGCGTCCTCAACGCGCCGTTCACCGACGAGAAGTACGGCGTCGGCCTGCGCAGGGGCGACCTGGCGGGCTGCGAGGCGGTCAACCGGGCGATCACGCGCATGTACCAGGACGGCACGGCGGCACGCCTGCTGAACCGCTGGTTCGCCCGGTCGGGCCTGCGGATCAACCCGTACGTGCCGCAGTTCGAGGGGTGCTCCTGAACCGCGCCGCTCAGGGCGTCGTGGACGGCAGCGCGTCCACGGCGTCCTCCAGCGTCTCGTAGACCGGGATGAACTGGTCCACCGCGGTGATCCGGAAGACGCGCCGGACGCGGTCGGTGAGCCCGACGAGCACGAGCGGCACGCCGTTGTCGGTCGCGCGCCGGTTGGCGCCGACGACGGCGTTGAGCCCGGTCGAGTCGCAGAACGTCACGCCGCGCATGTCCACGACGAGCGCGCGCCCGTTCTCGACGACGTCGAGCATCGCCTCCTCGAACCGGTCGCGGGAGACGAGGTCGAGCTCGCCGCCCACCTCGACGACCGTGTAGCGGTCCTGCCGGTTCAGGTGTAGGCCGAATTCCACGGCCACCTCCCACCACGTCGGCGAAGGCCCCGGGAGGCCCGGGACCTTCCAGCATGAACGAGGCGGGCTCGTGGTCAAGGCCCGCCCGGATAAAGGACGCGGCGACGCGCCCGCCGACGCCGTCCGCAACGGGACGGCCGGTCGGCGCGGGCCGCCTGCTGTTCAGCCTACGGTCATCCGGCCCGTAACCGTACGTCACCCGTGACTGATCGGCTGTGCATGCCCGAAATGTCAATGAATGGGGAGGTCAGCCGGTGTCCACGGCTGCGAAGGCGCGGCGCATCGCCGCGATCACGGTGGCGACCGGAGCGCTCGCCGCGCTCGGCGCGGGTTTCGCGACGGCGTCGAACGGCGACCGCACCGGCGACGTGCGCGCCGCGATCAAGGGCGGCCACGCGCGCAACGTCATCCTGCTGATCGGCGACGGCATGGGCGACTCGGAGATCACCGCGGCGCGCAACTACGCCAAGGGCGCCGCGGGCCGCCTCAACATGGACCGGCTCCCGCTGACGGGCGCGTACACCACGTACGCGCTGCAGAAGAGCGACCCGCGGCTGCCCGACTACGTCACCGACTCGGCGGCGTCCGGCACCGGTTGGGCGACGGGCCACAAGTCCTACAACGGCGCGATCTCGGTGACGCCGGACGGCCGCCCGCAGAGCACGATCCTCGAACTGGCCAAGCGCGCCGGACTGCGCACCGGCGACGTGACGACGGCCGAGCTGACGGACGCGACGCCCGCCGTCCTCGCCGCCCACGTCGTGGACCGCTCCTGCCAGGGCCCGGCCGACATGAAGGCGTGCCCGGCCAACGCGCTGCAGAACGGCGGCGCGGGCTCCATCGCCGAGCAGCAGGTCAAGACGGGCGCGGACCTGTACTTCGGCGGCGGCCGGGCGCGCTTCGCGCAGACCGTCCAGGCCGGGAAGTACAAGGGGAAGACCGTCATCGACCAGGCGAAGGCCGCCGGGTACCAGGTCGTCACGGACGCCGCCGGGCTCGCCCGCCTGTCGCCGAACTCGCGCGCGCTCGGCCTTTTCGCCGACGGCAACATGACGCAGGAGTGGACCGGTCCCGAGGCGAAGAAGGGCGGCACCGCCCCGTCGCGCTGCACGACGAACACCGCGTTCAGCGGCCCGCACCTGACGCAGATGGCTTCCAAGGCGCTGGACGTCCTCGACCGGCAGACCAAGCGCTCCCGCCAGGGCTTCTTCCTGCAGATCGAGGGCGCGTCGATCGACAAGCGCGACCACTCGGCCGACCCGTGCGGCCAGATCGGCGAGACCGTCGAGTTCGACAACACCGTGAAGCTGGCGCAGGAGTACGCGCGGCGCCACCCCGGCACGCTCGTGGTGACGACCGCCGACCACGCCCACACCAGCCAGATCATCCCGGTCGGCACCGACAGCCCCGGCAAGACGGCGACGCTGATCACGGCGGACGGCGCGCCGATGACGCTCAACTACGCGACCTCGACCGGCGACTCCCAGGAGCACACCGGCACGCAGCTCCGCATCGCGGCGAGCGGCCCGCAGGCGGCCAACGTCGTGGGCGTCACCGACCAGACGGACCTGTTCGCGACGATCACCCGCGCGCTCGGCGTCCGGCGCTGAGCCGTGCCCGCGCTGAGTGCCCGTGCCGGGCGGAATAACGTCCGCCCGGCGGGGAGTTACCCGCCGGAAAGTTACTAATCAGAAACTTACCAATCGGTAGAAAATGGCGGCCGTCCGAGTGTTCCGCGCCCCGCGCGGACAACTCCGGACGGCCTGCTATCTTTGCGACATAAATCACTGGATCTGCGGCCTGACCTGGGAACCCGCCATTTACTCACCGGTCACATCCCATCCGCGCGGGAGCAGCGGTTACAGTGGCGGGTGCCGAATTCGGGAGGCCGGGTGTTCTATACGTTCATGTCGCGCGTGGTCGCACCGGTCCTGCGCCTGATTTTCCGCCCTCGCGTCGAGGGACTGGAGAACGTGCCGCACTACGGGCCGCTGATCGTCGCCAGCAACCACCTGTCCTTCATCGACAGCTTCATCATCCCCCTGTCGCTCCCGCGCCCCGTCACCTACGTCGCCAAGGCCGAGTACTTCGAGGGCGGCGGCCTCAAGGGCCGGTTCGTCCACTGGTTCCTGACGACGCTCGGGCACGTCCCGATCGAGCGCGGCGCGCAGCGCGCGGCGATGGGCGCGCTGGAGCAGGCCGTCGAGATCCTGGAGAACGGCGGCGCGTTCGCGATCTACCCCGAGGGCACCCGCTCGCAGGATGGGCGGCTGTACCGGGGGCGCACCGGCGTCGGCTGGCTCGTCCTGGCGTCCGGCGCGCGCGTCCTGCCGGTCGGCCTCGCCGGGACCGAGCGCATCCAGCCGATCGGCAGCGGCCGTCCCCGGGTCCTCGCGCCGCGCCCCACCGTCCGCATCGGCAAGCCCCTGGAGTTCGACCACTACCGCGACCTGCCCCCCGCCCGCGCCCGCCGCGTCATCACCGACGACATCGTCACCGCGATCCGCGAGCTGACCGGCCAGGAGTACACCGGCCGCTACAACGACCGGGCCGACCACTCCGCCTGACCCCGGCGCGCCCGGTCCGGCGTCCCGACCCCCGCGCCGTAGGGTCGCCGCATGAAGCGCAGCCTCCTTCCCCTTCTGGCGCTCGCGTCCGCCGTGCCCTTCGCCGGGTGCGGCGGCGGCGACGGCGGCGGCGCGGGGGCCGCCGCGGCGCGACCCGTCCTCGGCGGCTCCGGCTACACCGCCGACCAGCTCGAACAGGCGCTGCTCACCGAGCTGCCCGGCTACCGGCGCGGCGAGCCGGAGACGGGGGAGTACGGCGCGCTGAAGTCCGTCCAGCACTTCGGGCAGCTCCAGCGGCAGGTGAAGGTGGACCGCCCGGCGTGCGCGAAGGCGGCGCGGCCCGGCGGCGGCCTCGACCCGCAGACGCCCGCGTCCATCGCGACGTTCACCAAGGACAACGGCGTCAGCGTCACCGAGACGCTGCTGTCGCTGCCCGACGAGCAGGCGCGCAAGCTCGTCGGTGAGCGCGTCCCCGCCGGGTGCCGCACGTTCCGGACGACGGTCGGCGCGCAGACCGCCGAGCACCGCGTCACCGAGCCCGCGCCCGGCACGATCGGCGAGGGCTCCCGCACCGTCGGCGTGACGACGACCAGCGGGAACTCCCACACCAAGACCTGGTACGTCGTGCTGCGCGGCCGCCGCACCGTCACGACGATCAGCCTGTACGGGCCCGTCGCCACCCAGCGGGACGCCGAGGACGCCGCGCGCCGCGCCTACGACCACCAGCGCCGCTTCCTGTCCTGAGCCCACCGGCACTCGCCGCGGCCCGCGTCCAGCGGATACGGTTCGCGGTACGCGGCTTTCGCCCTGACGAGTGGGGGGTTCGTTGATCGGCAAGGAGGGCCGGGTGACCGGCAGGATCGGCCCGGGCCTGGTCGGTGAGGTCATGATCCCGGTGCGGGGCGGCGCGGAGGCGTTCTACGCGCATCCGGTGACGCCCGGCGAGGAGTTCGGCGTCGGGACGATCGTCGTGGTCGTCGAGTACCACCCGCCGCGCACCGTCTACGTCGCGCAGGCGATGGGCTGACCTTCGTCCCCTTTCGGTCGCCTTTCGGGGGAACCCGGACGCCGTGGGCTGCGTCTATGCGGATACACGGACATTCGGGGCCGTGCGCGTCACCGCAGCCGCCCGTCCACCCCCGAAGGAGGCTCCATGCCCATAGCCGCAGCAGCGATCGGCGTCGTCGTCGTCCTCATCGTGCTGATCGTCCTGTTCAAGATGGTCTGGCGCGTCGCCGAACCCAACGAGGCGCTGATCATCTCCGGGCTCGGCGCGCGGTCCAAGCCGGTCGCCGGAGTCGACAGCCTCGGCTTCAAGATCGTGACGGGCAAGGGCACCTCCGTCCTGCCGGGCTTCCAGGTGGCGCGCCGCCTCCGCCTCGGCAGCCGCGCCGCGAACCTGGAAGTCAAGTGCGTGACGCAGCAGGGCATCCCGGTGCGGGTGGTCGGCGTCGTCATCTACAAGGTCGGCGACGACTTCGTCTCCATCGCCAACGCCGCCCGCCGCTTCCTGGAGCAGCAGACGTCGATGGACGACGCGATCCACGAGCTGTTCACCGGCCACCTGCGCTCCATCATCGGCAACCTCACCGTCGAGGACCTGATCCTCAACCGCGAGCGGCTGACGAGCGAGACGCGCAACTCCGCGTCCGACGAGATGAGCAAGCTCGGACTGGTCGTCGACTCCCTCCAGATCCAGGAGATCGACGACGAGACCGGCTACATCACCAACATCGGCCGTCCGCACGCCGCGAAGGTCGCCGCGGCGGCGCGGATCGCCGAGGCCGAGCGCGACCAGGAGGCGACGCGCCGCGAGCAGGAGGCGGCGCGGGAGAACGCGGCCGTCATCCGGGACACGCAGATCAAGAAGGCCGAGTACGAGGGCCAGGTCCAGCAGGCCGCGCAGCAGGCCCGGCAGGAGGTCATCCTCAAGGAGACCCGCAACGCCGAGCTGGAGGCCGAGCGCACCGAGAAGCGGCTGGAGTCCGAGGTCCGCAAGCCCGCCGACGCGCGCGCGTACGAGCAGGTGAAGCTGGCCGAGGCCGAGCGCGAGGAGCGCATCGCCTACGCGCAGGCCGCCGCGACCGAGGTGCAGCTCAAGGCGCAGCGGGAGGCGGAGGCCACCCGCATCCTCGGTGAGGCGCAGGCGGAGGCGACCCGGCAGAAGGGTCTCGCCGAGGCCGAGGCGATCCAGGCCCGCGCGCGGGCGCTCGCCGAGAACCAGGAGGCGGTCATCGCGCAGCAGCTCGCGGAGAAGTGGCCGGAGATCGTCGAGGCCGGCGCGAAGGTGTTCGGCAACGTCGACAACATGGTCGTGCTCAACGGCGCCGAGGGCGTCGAGGACATGCTGGCCAAGGCCCTCACGCTCGGCGGGACGGGGCTCGGGCTGGCCCGCTCGCTGCTGAACAACATGGGCGGCCAGGCCACCGGGAACAGCGACAACGGCCGCCTTCCGGCCGCCGCCGACCAGGAGAGCTGACGCTCGTCGCGGGCGGGCGCACCGGTGGTGCGTCCGCCCGCCGCGGCTTCCGGCGGCCGCGGGGGCGGGCTCCGTCGCGCACATGGCCCCACGCCCCTCGCGGACCGATTATGTTCATGGCATGCCCGTGCCCCGGCTCGCCGTCACCGTCGACCTCGTCGTCCTCACCGTCCGGGAGCAGCGGCTCTGCGCGCTGATGTGGCGGCGCGACCAGGACCCCTACAACGGGGCGTGGTCGCTGCCGGGGGGCTTCATCCAGCTCGACGAGGACCTGCCGGTCGCGGCGTCCCGGCTGATGGCCGAGCGCGCCGGGCTCGCGGACGTCCGCATCCACCTCGAACAGCTCGCCACCTACGGCTACCCCGACCGCGACCCGCGCCAGCGCGTCGTCAGCGTCGCCTACCTCGGCCTCGCCCCCGACCTGCCCGCGTCAAGCCGCGCCCAGGTCCTGTGGACGGCCGTGGACGACCTGGTCACCCGCGACCGCGCCGCGTTCGACCACCGCCGCATCCTCCGCGACGGCACCGAACGCGCCCGCGCGAAACTCGAATACACCTCGCTCGCTGCGGCGTTCTGCCCCCCGGAATTCACGGTCGCGGAACTGCGCCGCGTCTACGAGATCGTCTGGGGAACCCCCCTGGACCCCCGCAACTTCCACCGCAAGGTGACGGGCGCGGACGGCTTCCTCATCCCCACCGGCCGCTCCACGACCCGCGACGGCGGCCGCCCCGCCCGCCTCTACCGCCGAGGCGACGCGGAACAACTCCGCCCCCCGATGCTCCGCCCCCGCCCCTGCCCCTGACCCACCATCCTGACCGCTTCCGGCAACTGCGCCCGTTCGGTCCCGCGTCCGCATCGCCCCTATGATCACATGATGAACGCGTCCATGACCGCGCGTCAACAGAATGGTCGGCAGATTGGCGCGCTCGAATCCCAGGGGCTCCGCATGACGCAGAAAAAGGTCGATCCGGCTTGGATCCTCGCGCACGGCAAGGACATCCGGGAATGGGTCGTGACCCAGGTCGACGCCGCGGCGGAAGCGATCAACGCGGACGGTGTCGCGAACCTGGAGGGCGGCGACTTCAGCATCACGCTCGCGCTCGCCGCCACCGGCTATCCCATCGCCGCGCAGTTCGCCTTCCACGACGCCGCGGCCCTCGCGAAGGAGTCCGACGAGATGGCCGAGAGCGTCGTCAACGCGGCGCGCAACTGGGCCAGGGCCGAAGGCATGAACATCGCGAAATGACTGTCCTTGAACCCGCTGGCGGGTGGAGGGAACGAGCATGACCACGAGTCACCGGCACACGGCCGCACGGCAGAACGCCTACAGCGGCGGTGTCCGGGAGGCCGGCGGCGCGGCTGGCCGCGCCGCGGCGGGCGGGACGGTCGGCGCCCTCGCCACCGGCGGTTCGGTCCAGGGCGCGATCACCGGCTCGGCCGAAACGTTGATGACGCTCGCCTTCGAGACGGCGAAAACGCCCGGAGCCGTCCTGCCGCCCGCCTTCTGGGTCGCATGGGAGTTCAAGCTCACGACCGGGAAGCCGCAGAACTCGAGTACCTGCACAACTTCTGCGTCGCGGTGCAGACCACGTTGACGATCCTGGCGTGGGCGCTGTTCGGCTACGCGATATTCGCCGTCGGCATCGCCGTCTACCTCGCCGCGCTCGCCGCCGCGGAGGCATCGGTCGTCGCCGCCCCGGCGTGCCAGAGCGGCGCGACGCTGGCCGGGCAGATCGTCGCGGTGACGACCGGAATCCTCGGCCTGCTCGGCGGAATGGCCGCCGGCAGTGTTTTCAGCCTCGGCGCATCCCTGACGGGCGACCTGCAACAGGACCACGGCAACCAGTACGCGGACGCGGCCGTCAAGAAGGCGTTCCGAGAAGGCGGTATCACCGGTCTCACCAACCTCACCCAGGACGGCGTCAATGCCGGGCTGGCCTTCGCGGACCGGGGCAAGGGCAAGGGGATGCCGCTGAAGGAGATCGACCTGGACGCCGACCGGGGGAAAGAAGGCGGCTGGTCCCTCGGCGGCGGCGCGAAGGTCGGCATCGGGAAGAACGAGGGCGAGCTCGCCACGCACCAGGTCTTCGACAAGGACGGCGATTACCAGGGCGGCGACATCGAGATCAAGGACAGATACACCCCGAACGAGGAGACGGGCCACAGCGTCACCGGCGGCGGCAAGCTCGGTTGGCAGCGCGGCGAGGACGGCAAGGGCTGGCGCTACGAGGGAACGGGCGGCGTCGGATACGAGAACTCCGTCACGGGCGACAAGGCCGGGTACGAGGCGACGGTCAGGAACGGCGAGAAGAACGGTTTCGGGGACTGGGGATTCGACGACAAGTTCTCCGGCGTCACCCGGTTCGGAAACGCGGAGTCCCCTGGCGCGAGCGGTCTGTTCGATGACCCGCTCGACCGCGCGCAGAACCAGGAGAAGGCCCAGCAGAAGAAGGACGAGACACCGCCGTGGGACAGGTGACCGGAAATCATGTTCCGCCCGGACGGCCGGTGGCATCGGTCTTCGAGCAGCCGCTGCTCGTCATCGACGCGAAGCTCCGGGAGTTCCGGTACTCGGCGCCGGACGGCGTTCCGCTGGCCCGGTCGGAGGTTCTGGCGGGAGGCTCCGGACGTTCGCCGGTGCGCCGCTACTTCGCGCGTCACCGTCCTGAGCCGGGTCCCGTGCTCATCCGGCTCACCGATCCGTCCGGCGCCGCGCTCATGCATGTCGAGCGCGCGGCGGACGATCCGCCCGGTCGCGTCCGGTTCCTCGACGCCGACCGGGAACCGCTCGGACGGGTCGAGCGCCTGCCGGACGCGCGCCACCCGAGGATCGTGGACCGGTGGTTGGTCCGCTACCGGATCTACGACGGACGCGATCGCCCGCTAGGGGCTGTGCTGCCCCGATCGTCCCGAGGGCAGCTCGCAGGGTCGGCGGACACTTTTACGGTCGCAGGCGAGGACGACGACCCGGTGCCGCATCACGAGTTCGCCCACTGCCAGGGCGGCCTCCTGTCATCGTGGAAGCGCGCGCCGTGGCCGCTGAACGCCCTGGTCGTCGCGTTCCCGATCGCGCTGTGTCTGGAGGTGGGCGGATGAGCGCCGCACCTGGACCCTGGCCGGACGAGGCCGAGGCCCGCTTCAGGGCGGATTTGCGGCAGATCAGGCGCCGGTGCGCGGAACGCGGCTTCTCGCCGATGCTGTCCGGCTGCGTGGCCCTCACGCTGTGCTTCCTGCTGCCTGCACTGTGGTGGTCGGCGGCGGTGGCGCTGGCCTGTATCGGTTGCTTCATGGCGGGCCATTTTCGACTCGGCGTGTCGAACCCGTTCACCTTGCTGCCGATGTTGTTCTTTTCGCTGGGGTTCTGCGCGTTCCTCCCGCTGCTGTACGACCGCCACCTGCTCACGCCGCTGCCACTGCTGCCGTTGCTGTTCTGCCTCCTGATCGACGTTTTCGAGTACAAGGCGCGATTCAAGGCGCTCGGCGGCGAGCCGGAGCCCATCGCGTGGATTCCGTACTCCGAGGACGAGCGGGAGGGCACGGCGACCGGGTGATGGCCGTTCACGGCGGTCGATGCGGACGCCGCGTCTGCGGAGGCACGAAACGAGGAGACGCTGCTAGTTCGGGGTGTGCGGAGTGGCGCAGCGGCCCTGTTTTGCCCGGCGGGCGGCCAGGCGTTTGACGTCGGTGCGGTACTCGCGGGCTGTCGTTGTCGGAAGGACGTAGCGCCAGGCTTCGTCTTCCCAGATGAATCGGAAGGTGCTCGTCGTGCCCGCCTGCTGCGCGCGGACGATTCCGGTGGTGTTCTCGATGCGCGCAGCGGTGATCTCGTACGGAATGCCTTCGTTGGGAGCCGGGCACAGGTCGTAGAGCTTGAGGTAGTCGGGGCGCGTGATCGTGTGCAGTGCGGACGTCGACCAGCGGTCCCACGCCGAGCCGTAGTCGCCGGCGGAGTAGGCGGCCAGCAGCGCGGTCGCCGCGTTGCGGAGTGAGGCGACGTCGCCCGCCGCGGTCCGGTTCGGCGCCGTGGAGCCGAGCGGGTCGGCATGGCGAGCCCAGTTGATTCTGAGCTTTTCGTTGTTCTTGCGGCTCATCCGGCAGGAAAACGTGTCGTTGCCCCGGACGATGTTCGCGGCGACGGCGGGGTCTATTTCGAGCCGCGAGTTATCCGTCCGGAACGGCTCGTGGCCCTCCGCGTTCACCGTGAGCCGGGTGTTGTAGACGCCGACCCACCGGGTGTGTCCGACGATGAGGACGGTCACCGTGCAGGGCACGGCATGCGCGCCCTCGTCCTTGCTCCAGGATTTCTCGACGGAACTGGCCACGACGCTGCCGATGAGGGCGAGCACGAACCCGACGCCGGAGACGAACCCCTTGACGGCGGTGCGCCCCGAGTGCGCGATGGCACCGACGAAGAGGAAGACGAAGACCGAGAAGAAGAGCACGATCGCCACGGCGCCGATTGCCGGCTCCGTGCTGCCCGCCGCCCACCAGATCAGACCGAATGTTCCGACCAGCGGCACCCCGAAGAGCACGTCGGCGAGAAGTTTCAGGCGCTGTGAATCGCCCCAGGCGAGAGCGAGCCCCCCCGCATAAAGCAGCACCATGATCAGGAGGCCGAGCAGGAGCGGGTCCACAATATCCCTTCTTGTCTGATCTCCGGCCGGACGCGGTGCGGTCGGATTGCGTTCCCCGCCGCGCGGACGGCCGATCGGGTGTGATCAGGTTGCGGCTAGTCGGGGAGTTGACGGGTGGTGGCGCAGCGGCCCTGCTTCGCTCGGCGGGCGGCCAGGTGTTCGACGTCGGTGCGGTATACGCGGGCCGTCGTCGTCGGGAGGACGTAGCGCCACGCGTTGTTCTCCCAGGTGAAGCGGAACGTCGTCGTCGTGCCGGAGCGTTGGGCGCGGACGATGCCCGTGTGGGTTTCGACGCGCGTGTCGGTGATCGTGTACGGGACGCCGTCGTCGCGGGCCGGGCACAGGTCGTACAGCTTCGTGTAGTCGGCGCGGGAGATCGCGCGCTGTGCGGACTTCGACCACAGGTCCCAGGCCGCGCCGTAGTCGCCGGCCGCGTACGCGGACAGGAGTTCGGTCGCCTTGGCGCGGAGCGCGGCGGCGTCGGGCGTCGCCTTCGGGGCGGGGGTGCCGGGCCCATCGACGTTCCGCGTCCAGTCGATGCGGAGCTTTTCGTTGTCCTCGCGGCTCATCTGGCAGGGGAACGTGTCATGACCGCGCAGGATGCTCGTCGCCACGGTCGGGGCCACGTGGAGGTCGTGGTTGTTCGTCTTGAACGGTTCGCGGCCCTCGGGACGGACCAGCATGTCCGCGTCGTATTCGTTGGCGTACTTGGTGTGGCCAAGGCCGAGGACGGTCACCGTGCAGGGGACCGCCTGGGCTTCTTCCTCGGCGCTCCACGACTTCTCGACGGCGTAGGAGATGGCGGCGCCGACGACCGCCACTCCGATGCCGATGATCGACAAAACCACCTTGGTGCCGGTGGGGTTCGATTTCGGCGACTCCCCGACGATGGCGAACGAGATCAGCGACACGATGGAGACCAGCAGCAGGGTCGCGAAAGCCCCGCTCAAGGTTTCCACCGTCCAGACGAGGCAGAACAGCGCGATCAACGGTCCGACCAGAAGCACGTCGGCGAGGACCCGCAGGTTCGGGCGCCCCTTCCACGTGAGGATGATCCCCGTCGTGTAGAGCGCCGTGATGAGCAGGAGGCCGAGCGTGATCATTCCGATCCTTCCCCGTTGTTCCGTTATGGGACGTGGCTTGGTCGGGGGGCGTTCCCGGGGGTGTGAAGGAAGATCTTTTTTGGGAGGTTGTTGGTGGAGGGCCTGTGGGCTGGGGGTTTGGGGGTGGGGTGGCGGTTCGGTGGGGTGTTGGCAGGGCGGGGGCGTTGCTAGCTTTGGGGCCTATGGATGGGGATATGTCTGCCGAGTTGGCGGTGCTCGTTCGGGACATCGGGGACGCTGGCGTCGCGGAGATGTCCACCACCCCGGGGCTCGCCGCGGCCGTTGATCAGCACGTCGCCGAGCTGCGCGCCACGTTGGAGGCGACGGGCAGCGACGAGTTGATGGCCTATCTCTGCCGGTACGCCGAGGAGGCGTTCAACCGGGGATGGTGGCCGGAGAGCACGCGGGACTACGAGTTCGTGCGGATCGTGGCGGTGTGCTGGTTGCTGCGGGAGAACGAGCGGGCCGCCTGACCGGCGTTGGTACGCGGGCCCGCTCCTCTGGTTGCTCCCGAACCCGTACGACGGCCCCGACGCCCCGACGCCCCGACGCCCGATCGTCCGTCCGGCACGCGGTTCTAAGCTGTTCGCCACCACCCCTACGTCGAACTGGAGGACAAGGGTGTCCGAGGCAGTCTCCCCCCGCTTCCGCTCCGTCCTCGACCGGTTCGCGGCCTACAAGCCCGGCAAGGCCGTGACGTCGCCGGACGGCCGCTCGTTCAAGCTGTCCTCGAACGAGTCGCCGCACGAGCCGCTGCCGTCCGTCCAGAAGGCGATCATGGAGGCGGCGGCGAACGTCAACCGCTACCCCGACAACAACGCGACCGCGCTGATCGACGCCATCGCCGAGCACGCGGGCGTCTCGCCGGACTGCGTCGCGGTGGGCTGCGGGTCGGTGGGCGTCGCGCAGATGCTGCTGGAGGCCGTCGCCGAGCCGGGCGCGGAGGTCGTCTACGCGTGGCGGTCGTTCGAGGCGTACCCGCTGCTGGTCGCGCTGTCGGGCGCGACGCCGGTGCAGGTCCCGCTGCGCGACGAGACGCACGACCTCGACGCGATGCTCGCCGCGATCACCCCGCACACGCGCCTGGTGTTCGTCTGCAACCCCAACAACCCGACCGGCACGATCGTCGGCCACGACGAGCTGGCCGCGTTCCTCGACCGCGTCCCCGCCGACTGCCTGGTCGTGCTGGACGAGGCGTACGGCGAGTACGTCCGCGACGGCCGGTTCCCGGACAACATGGAACTGCGCAAGGGCCGCCCGAACGTCGTCGTTCTGCGCACGTTCTCCAAGGCGTACGGGCTGGCGGGCCTGCGGATCGGGTTCCTCGTCGCGCACCCGGAGGTCGCGGAGGCGATCCGCAAGACCTACCTGCCGTTCAGCGTGAACTCCGTCGCGCAGGCGGCGGGCGTCGCGTCCCTGGCGGCGCGCGGCGAGCTGCTGGCCCGCGTGGACGCGACCGTCGCCGAACGCGAGCGCGTCCACGCGGCGCTCGTCGCGGACGGCTGGACGGTCCCGCGCTCGGAGGCGAACTTCGTCTGGCTGCGCCTGGGCGACCGCACGGCGGAGTTCTCCGCGGCGTGCGACGCGCAGGGCGTCAGCGTCCGCCCGTTCGGCGACGAGGGCGCGCGCGTCTCGATCGGGTCGCCCGAGGAGAACGACGCGTTCCTCGCCGTCGCCCGCGCCTTCCCGCACCGGGCCTGACCGGCCCGCGCCCGGCTAGGGGCGCGGACCGAGCTTCTCGACGATCAGCCGGTAGAGCTGCCGCGGCCGCCCGGGCTGCGGGCTGCGGTTCGGCGGCAGCGGCCAGGCCAGCCCCTCCTCGACGAGCGTGCGCAGCAGCCGCCGCGCGGTGCGCGGGGTCACGCCGAGCATCCGCCCGGCGTTCTCGGCGTCCACGACGAGCGGCTGCTCGCGGTCGCCGAGCTTGTCGGCGAGCCGGGCGAGGATCTCCAGCCCCTTCGGCTTGGGCTGCGGCGGGGTGCGCGGCGGCGTGCGCGGCGCGGGGACGAGCGCCCGCCCGTCGCGGTCCAGCGTGAACCCCTGCGTGCGCTGCGAGCTCTGCGACCGCGCGAGCGCCGCCCGCGCGTGCGACTCGGCCTCGTGCGCCGTCCGGCCCATGCCGATGCCGACCTCGATGGCCAGCCCCAGCTCCTCGCGGACCCGCTCGACGAACGGCGGCGTCCGGAACCCCTCGGTCCCGGCGGTGACCGAGCCGCGCGTCGCGATGACGAGGTAGCTGTGGTCGTCCAGCGGCCACACCGAGGCGTTCATCCGGTGCGCCTCCTGGAGCAGCACGCGGTGCAGCGCCAGCTTCAGCTCGTCGCGCCAGTACCGGGGGGTGACCCGGCGCGGCGTCTCGCGGAGCGTGGGGACGTCGACCAGGACGGTGACGAGCTGCGACTCCTCCAGCCGGTGGTGCGCCCCGAGCAGCGCCGCGGTCTGCAGCGAGCTGCGGATCGCCGCGCCGGTCGGCCGGACGCGGATCGTCGGCACCCCGGCCAGCTCCATCCGCTCGGCGGTGGCGTGGACGCAGGTCATCGCGACGGTCGTCGCGCCGCGCCGCCACAGCCGTTCGTGGAACGCCGCGAGCGTGCCGGGCCCGGCCGCCTCCTCGCGCAGGTGGACCTGGTCGGTGTCGAGGCTGATCTCGCCGTACGCCTCCTCGACCTCGGCGCGGCCGAGGACGTCGATGCTGACCCGCGAGGGGTCGAAGCGCTCGTCGAGGGAGGCCCGCAGCAGCGCGCCCTGCAGCGCGGCGCCGTTCAGCGGGACGTAGGTGGCGGGCATCGTCAGGACGCCGGCCTTGCGCGCGAAGTCGTAGGGGACCGGGCTGGCGAACAGGCACACGTCCACGCCCGAGCCCAGCCGGACGACCTTGTCGGCCGCCTCCTGCTCGTCCCGGTACGCGGCCGCGACGAGGCGGCTCGGGACCGGGGTGGGGCCGTGGCCCATGAGCATGACCCGCTCCACCAGGTCGTGCGGCCCCACGACGCCGATCGTGAGGTCGGGCGCGACCCCGCCCGCCCGTGCAGCCGTCATCGGTGACCGCTCGCTTCCCGTTCTGCCGGGGGGTCCGGCTCCGGTCCTGCGTTCGCGCACGCTCCGCCCAACGGTTGACTCATGGCTTTTCGCCCCTGCCTTGTGACCCAGCACCGCGGTTCCCGTGCGATTCGTTCCTCAGTGGGCAGATCGTGTCAGGGCGACAGCGCGTGACGCCCATGACGCG
Source organism: Actinomadura atramentaria DSM 43919 (assembly GCF_000381885.1). Lineage (GTDB taxonomy): Bacteria > Actinomycetota > Actinomycetes > Streptosporangiales > Streptosporangiaceae > Spirillospora > Spirillospora atramentaria. The sequence continues at coordinate 302,445 of NZ_KB907212.1, forward strand.
AAATCGAATCAAGAGTGCGGCGAAAAAGTAACCTACGCGACCCCCTGGGAAGTAATTTGTCACCATTCGGCCAGCCTTGATCCTGCATCTTCGGGTGTCCGAAGTTGAAAAACAAGACCCGAAAACGTAGGAGACAGGTCTCTATGTCGTCACGACGGGGCATTGCCGTCACTCGGGACCGGATCGTTCGCCACGCAGAGTGACGCCCGTCCATCCCGGCCCGCGCCGGGTCCGAGAACGACGAATCCGCCCGGCGGCCGGTATGGGCCTCGCCGGGCGGTGAACGTCCTCCTTGACCGGTTCTGTCAGCCGACTTCGCGCACGATGTCGGCTCCGACCTGGGAAAGCCGCTCCGCGGTGTGGGCGTGGCCGCGGTCGAGGTAGTACGCGGACGTGATCACGGTCTCGCCCTCGGCGGCCAGTCCGGCGAGCACGAGCGCGCTGCCGCACCGCAGATCGTGCGCCTCGACCTCCGCGCCGCGCAGCGGGCGCCCGCCGAGGACCTTGGCGCGGTTGCCGTCCACCTGGACGTCCGCGCCCATGCGGCCGAGTTCGCCCGCCAGTTTGAACCGGCCGTCGAAAATGCGCTCGTAAATATAGGACGGGCCATCCGCCAAGCAGGACAGCGCCATGATCGGCGACTGGAGGTCCGTGGCGAAACCCGGGTACTCGTCGGTGATGACGTTGATCGGCCGGAGCTGCCGGTCGCGCCGCACGTGCAGGACCGCGCCCTGCTGGTGGAACTCGACGCCCATCTGCTCCAGCTTGTCGGCCGCGACGCCGAGGTGCTCCATCGACGCCCCGACCAGGTTCAGCTCCCCCCCGGTGATCGCGGCCGCCATCACGAACACGCCGGTGTCGATGCGGTCCGGCATGACGGTGTGCTGGACGGCGCTCAGCCGGTCGACGCCCTCGACGGTGATGAAGCCCGTCCCGCCGCCGCTGATCCGCGCGCCCATCGCTTGGAGGAACGCGATGTTGTCCAGGACCTCCGGCTCCAGCGCCGCGTTCTTGATCAGCGTCGTGCCGCGCGCGAGCGCCGCCGCCATGATCAGGTTCTCGGTGCCCGTGTGGGACGGGGTGTCGCAGTACAGCGTGCCGCCGCGCAGGTCGCCGGCCTTGATGTGGATGACGCCCTCGCCGTCGTCCGTCATCTGCTCGGTGACGGTCGCGCCCATGCGCTTGAAGCCGTTGTAGTGGAAGTCCAGGTTCCGGCTGCCGAGGTTGCAGCCGCCGACGCCCTCGATGACGGCCTCGCCCAGCCGGTGCAGCAGCGCCGGGACGAACAGGAACGAGCCGCGGAACCGCGCGGCGATCTCCGCGGGCAGGACCGGGCTCGACAGCGTGGAAGCGTCGATGACCAGCGTCCGCTCGGCCTCGTGCAGCTCGGCGCGCGCCCCGAGGGCCTGCGCCAGCTCCACGGCGCGGCGCACGTCCTCGATGATCGGGACGTTGCGCAGCACGGTGCGGCCCTCGGCGGCCATCAGCGAGGCGCCGATCATGGGCAGGACGGCGTTCTTCGCGCCCTGGACGAAGACGGTCCCGGCCAGCCGCCGCCCGCCCCGCACCCGGTAGCGGACGTCGGTTCCCGCGGTCGCGGCGACGGCGTCGAGCGCGGCGGCCTCGACGGCGCGCGCGGCGCTCTCGTCGGCGGCGTCTCCGGCGCCGGTGCTGATCGTGGTCACGGGCGTCCTCCCGTCGCGCGTCCCTGGCCTCGGCAGTGCGTGTACGCGGTCTCGTGCGCTCTCCCCGTCGCGGGCGTCGCGGCCCGGCGCGGGGCGCGGGCCTCCAGTCCACTGCTGCGCATGTGACTCCTTAACCTGCGGGAACGGTGCCTGCCAGAGCGGGAAACGGAAGCGCCGTCCGCCCGCCCGGCGTGGAAATCGCGGGGCACGGGATCGTGGGCGCGCCGGAGCCGCCCCCTGCGGTGTGAACGCAGCCCCAGTAAACCACCGAGCCGGTGGTGAAGGGCCCGAAGCGCTCCGGGTTTACCCACTCTCTGGTGTTTTAGGACCGGCTATCTACCCCGATAGTTCCCTCGGTGTCCTTTTCCGGCCGACGAGCGTGACGAACACCCCGCAACCGCAGTCTAAGTTGATCATTTGGACCGGTCCCATGCGGGGTGGGGGCACCCCTCACGCCTCCCGGAGGACTTCCACCGGATCGCCGACGACCAGCCGGCCCAGCACGCGCGGGACCGCGTTCTGCCCGAACCGGATCTCCTGGTCCGCCAGCCGGTACTTGGCGAGCGTCCGCAGCGGCTCGCGGCCCCGCTCGGCCGTCCGCTGGTCCGTCGTGGTGATCACGCAGCGGGCGGACGGCTTGACGATCTCGATCTCCGCCGCGTCCGGGCCCGCGCCGATCCGCAGCCGCCGCACGCCGTCCTCGCCGTACGGGCCGAGGCCCGCCAGCACGATGCTCGGGCGGAACCGGTTCATCGGCAGCGGCTCGTCGAGCCGGGCGTTCAGGTCCGCCAGCGACTCCTCGGAGATCACCAGCAGCGGGTAGCCGTCCGCGAACATCACCTCGCCGCCGCCCACGGACGTCGAGCGGCTGCCGGTGAACCGGACCAGGCGGCAGTCCAGGCCGAGCGCCGCCCCGAACCAGCGCGCGGCCTCGTCGCCCTGGTCGACGCCCGCGCAGTGGCTGGCGTGGACGCGGACGTCCAGGACCGGCCCGTTCGCGACCGCCTTGTGGAGCAGCGGCGCGGGCGCGTCCGGCGCGGCGAGCCGCACCGCCAGCAGCTCGCCGTCGAACTCCGGGCGCAGCAGCGCCATCCGCGTGCAGGTCCGCTGGGACAGGAACCGCCCGTCCGGGTCGACCAGCATGAACTCGCGGTCGAACCGGAGCCCGCGGGGCGTCAGGGCCGTCGCGGCCAGCGCCGTGCCGCCGCCGCTCTTGAGCGGGTAGACGTTCAGCGCGGCCAGCGTCGCGGAGATGGTCACGGGCGGGCCTCCTGCCCCCTCGGAAGCGTCAGGTGAGTGCGGCCAGGCGGTCGAACATCGGTGCGAGCCGCTCCACGAACCGCTCCGGGCGCGACACCGCGTCCAGCCGGGCCTCGTCCAGCGTCAGCCCCGCCTCCGCGGCCTCCGTCCGCAGCGTCTCGCGGAACGGGACGCCGGTCTCCCAGGTGCGCATCGCGGCGCGCTGCACCAGCGGGTACGCCTCGTCGTCGCGGGACATGCCCGCCTCGACCAGCTCCAGCAGGACCGTGGACGTGTAGATCAGCCCGCCCGTCGAGTCCAGGTTGGCGCGCATCCGGTCCTTGTCGACCACCAGGCCCGACATCAGGCGGTTGGTCAGGTTCAGCATGTAGTCGAGGGCGATCGACGCGTCCGGCAGCGCGATCCGCTCCGTCGAGGAGTGCGAGATGTCGCGCTCGTGCCACAGCGGGATGCCCTCCAGCACCGGCACGACCTGCGCCCGCACGATCCGCGCCATCCCCGCCAGCCGCTCGGAGATGATCGGGTTCTTCTTGTGCGGCATCGCCGACGAGCCCTTCTGGCCCTTGCCGAACGGCTCCCACAGCTCCCGCACCTCGGTGCGCTGCCCGTGCCGGACCTCCAGCGCGACGGCCTCGCAGACCGTCGCCATGATCGCCAGCGCGGACGTCCACTCGGAGATCCCGTCGCGCAGCACGACCTGCGTCGAGACGTCGGCGGGCTGGAGGTCCAGGCGGCGCGCGACGTGCCGCTCGACCGCCGGGTCGATGTTGGAGTACGTGCCGACCGCGCCGGAGATCGCCATCACGCCGACCGCCTCGCGGGCGCGGCGCAGCCGGTCCCTGGAACGCGCCATCGCGAACGCGAAGTCCGCCACGCGGTGGCCCCACACGTCCGGCTCGCCGTGGATGCCGTGCGTGCGGCCCACCCGCAGCGTCGCGCGGTGCTCCAGCGCGTGGTCGCGCAGCGTCGCGACCAGCGCGTCCGCCTTCGCCAGCAGGATGTCGGTGGCCTCGACGAGCTGGAGCGCCAGCGCCGTGTCCAGCAGGTCGGACGAGGTCATGCCGAAGTGGACGTACCGGGCCGCCTCGCGCGGCTCGGTGTTGTCCGCCCACGCCGACAGGAACGCGATCACGTCGTGCTGCGTGACGGCCTCGATCTCGTGTACCGCCTCCGGCGTGGGCGGCGCGGCCTTGCGGACCGGTTCCACGACGTCGGCCGGGATCGTCCCGGCCTCGGCGTGGGCCTCGACCACCAGGGTCTCCACCCGGCACCACAGCTCGTACTTGTGCGCGTCGCTCCAGACGCGGCCCATCTCCGGAAGCGTGTAGCGTTCGATCACGCCTCGATTGTCCCAGGTGGATCGGGATGCTGCGGCCGGGGCTTGTTTCAGCCCGCGGCTGCGGCCTTCGCGGCGATGTCGGTGCGGAAGTGCGCGCCGCGCAGCCGGATGCGGCCCGCCGCCGCGTACGCCGCCGCGCGCGCCGCCGCCACGTCCGGGCCGGTGCCGACCACGCTGAGGACGCGGCCGCCGCTCGTCACCGGGACGCCGTCGCCGTCCAGGCTCGTCCCGGCGTGCAGCACGTACGCGCCGCCGACCGCCTCCGCCTCGGGGATTCCGGCGACCGGGTCGCCCTTCACCGGCGCGGCCGGGTAGCCCTCCGCCGCGACGACGACCGTCACCGCCGCGCCCGGGTGCCACGCCAGCTCGACCGCCGGGTCCAGCCCGCCGAGCGCGCACGCGTGCAGCAGCCCGCCGAGCGGCGTCGCGAGCCGGTCCAGGACGACCTGCGTCTCCGGGTCGCCGAAGCGCGCGTTGAACTCCACGACCCGCACGCCGCCCGACGTCAGCGCCAGACCCGCGTACAGCACGCCGACGTACGGGAGGCCGCGCGAGCGCAGCTCGTCCAGCGCGGGCTGCACGACCGTGGCCATGACCTCGTCCACCAGCCCGGCGGGCGCCCAGGTCAGCGGGGTGTACGCGCCCATGCCGCCGGTGTTGGGGCCTTCGTCGCCGTCCAGCGCGCGCTTGAAGTCCTGCGCGGGCAGCAGCGGGACGGCGTGGACGCCGTCGCACAGCGCGAACAGCGACACCTCCGGGCCGTCCAGGTACTCCTCGACCACGACGCGGTCGCACGCGGCGGCGTGCGCCAGCGCGGCGTCGCGGTCCTCGGTGACGACGACGCCCTTGCCCGCGGCGAGTCCGTCGTCCTTCACGACGTACGGCGGGCCGTAGGCGTCCAGCGCCGCCTCGACGTCGACCATCGACTCGCACACCTGCGCGTCGGCGGTCGGGACGCCCGCGGCGCGCATGATCTCCTTCGCGAACGCCTTGGACGCCTCGATCTGCGCGGCCGCCGCGTCCGGGCCGAAGCACGCGATGCCCGCCGCGCGCAGCGCGTCGCCGACGCCCGCGACGAGGACGGCCTCCGGCCCGACGACGACCAGGTCGGTGCGCAGCCGCTCGGCCAGCTCCACGACGGCGTTCGGATCGGTCGGGTCGACCTGGTGGTTGACCGCGACCGCGGCCGTCCCCGGGTTGCCCGGCCCGCAGTGCAGGTCGGTGACGGAGGGGTCGCGGTGCAGGGCGCGGGCGAGCGCGTGCTCGCGGCCACCCGATCCAAGGACGAGTACTCGCACGATCGCGCAGCTTACCGAGTGCGCGCCGCGCGACGCCCCGCGACCGCTTCGCGCGCGGTCGCCCCGGCGGCCGGTCCGGTTCACCGGATCGGCCGCCCGGAAGAGGCCGGACGATCCGCCCGTTGTCGGCGGCGTCTCAAATGTCGGCTGGTAGGCTTCGCTGGGTCATTGACACCCGCCCGCGTTCGCCGGGCGGGCTCCGCGACTCTGGGTCATCGCGCGGTGACGGAATCCCGTCCCCGATGGCCGCGGCCCGATGTGAGCGGGTGGAAGGAGGTGGTCGGGATGAGTCCTGGTGATACGTGCAGTTCGCCGGAGAACCCTCACAGTCCGAACGGGACTGACGTCCGACCGACCGCCCTCACCCGGCGTCCGGCCGCCCCCCTCCACGCGCGCTCCCTCGCCTGACCCGGGCCGAGCGCGCCTGGACGCGTGCGGCCGGACGGTTAGGAGCACCCGATGGCCATGACGCGAGTCCGCCCCGGTCGCGCCACCAAGGCGCTGTTCAAGCCGCGCAGCAGGCCCGGCCAGGCGTCGCCCGCCGCCCGCGGCAGCGCGGTGATCGACTGGGCCGCCTACATCGACGGGCACCGGGTCTGCACCGACTCGGTCGCCGACGCGGTCCGCCTCATCCGCGACGGCCGCCTCGACGCGGGCGGCGAGGAGAGCGCCGGGTTCGTCTGGGTCGGGCTGCACGAGCCGTCCGCCGACGAGCTGACCGCGCTCGCGGACGTGTTCGGCCTGCACCCGCTCGCCGTCGAGGACGCCGTCCACGCCCACCAGCGGCCCAAGCTGGAGCGCTACGGCGACACGCAGTTCTTCGTGATGAAGACCGTGGGCTACGTGCGCCGCCCGCCGGAGGACGCCGAGGTCGTCGAGACCGGCGAGCTGATGGCGTTCTGCGGTCCCGACTTCGTCGTGACGGTCCGGCACGGGGAGCACGGCGAGCTCGGCACCGTCCGCGAGCAGCTCGAGCAGCGGCCCGAACGGCTCGCGCTCGGCCCGGCCGCCGTCCTGCACGCCGTCGCGGACCGCGTCGTGGACGGGTACGTCAACGTCGCGGACGCCGTCCAGGAGGACATCGACGAGGTCGAGGAGGCCGTCTTCTCGCCCGAGCGCACCGACGAGGCCCGCCGCATCTACCGCCTCAAGCGCGAGGTCATCCAGCTCAAGCGCGCGGTCGGGCCCCTCGCCGGGCCGCTGCGCAACCTCACCGGGCGGCGGTTCATCCCCGAGGACATCAAGGAGTACCTGCGCGACGTCGAGGACCACCTGACCCGCGTCCGCGAGCAGGTCGAGTCCTACGACGAGCTGCTCAACCCGATCCTCCAGGCGCACATGACCCAGGTGACGGTCGCCGACAACCAGGACATGCGCAAGATCTCCGCGTGGGGCGCGATCTTCATGGTCCCGACCGCCATCGCCGGGATCTACGGCATGAACTTCGACCACATGCCCGAGACGCGCTGGCAGTACGGCTATCCGCTGATCCTCGGCGTCATCGCGGCGGTCTGCCTCGCCCTGTACCGGGGCTTCCGCCGCAACGGCTGGTTGTAACGCCCGTCGCAGTCCAGGCCGCGGAGATCTCCGCCGCGTGGTCGCCGTTCTGGTCCGCGCCTCCGCTCAGCACGACGTGTACCAGGTGACGCGGACGCCCGTGTCGAACGTGTGCGTGCGGTCCGGCGTGAATCGCGTCGGGGCGAACGGGCCGTCGAACAGCGGGACGCCGCCGCCCGCCACCACCGGGTACCGCTTGACCACCAGGCGGTCGATCTCGGGAAGCAGCGTCCCGGCCAGCTTCCCGCCGCCGCACAGCCAGATGTCCAGGCCCTCCTCCCTCTTGAGGTCGCGGACGAACGCGAGCGGGTCCGCGTCCACGACGGTGACGGCCGGGTCGTCGGCGCGGCCGAGCGTCGTGGAGACGACGTACTGGCGCAGGTGCGCGTACGGGCTGGCGGGGCTGTCCGGCACCGGGCGGTAGGTGCCGAGGCCCATGAGCACCGTGTCGAACGCCTGGGCGGGAGCGTCCGCCAGACCGAGGTGCGGGCGGGCGAAGGTCGGGATGGTGTCGGGGAACTCGGCGGCCAGCCAGGCGTGGTAGTCGGCGAGCTGCTGGCCCTCGCCCTGGGGGAAGAAGTCGAACTCCCCGCCGGGGCCGGCGATGTAGCCGTCGAGGGAGGCGCCGATGTAGTAGACGAGGTCGCGCATGTAATAACTCCGCTCGTAGTACTCTGGTTGAAGTGGTTTGACCGTAGTACTACATCTGGAGTGGTGTCAATGCGGAGCAATCCCGAGCGGCGCGCGGCGCTGGTGGACGCGGCCATCGAAGTGCTGGCCGGACAGGGTGCGCGCGGGCTGACGTTCCGGTCCGTGGACCAGCGCGCCGGCGTCCCCGCGGGCACGGCGTCGAACTACTTCGCCAGCCGCGACGACCTGCTCACGCAGGCCGGCGCGCGCGTCTACGAACGCCTCGTGCCGGACGAGGGCGTCCTGGAGCGCAACCGCGCCGGGACGACCGCCGAGGACTTCCTCGCGGGCGTGCGCGAGACCGTCGCCCGCGTCACCGCGTTCCCCACCGGGCACCTGGCGCTGCTCGAACTCCGCCTGGAGGCCACCCGCAACCCGGCGCTGCGGGCGGTCCTGACCGAGCGCATCCGCGCGGACATGGACTTCAACGTGGCGCACCACCGCGCGTCCGGCCTGCCCGGCGACGACGTGGCGGTGCGGCTCGTCCAGCTCGCGATCGGCGCGCTGATCACCGAGCAGCTCACGCTGCCCGACCTGGTCCCCGACGAGGAGCGCGACGTGCTCGTGACCGAGGCCGTCCGCCGTCTCGTCGGTGACGGGTGAGGCGTCGGCGCGCGGGAAACCGGGCGGGGAGGGGCGGCAGTTCTCTGCGCGGGGGCTACCGGTACCGCGCCGGACGGGTCAACGCCGGGTCAGCTCGGGACGGGGACGGGGACGGGGACGCGGGCGGGGGCCGGGAGCGGCAGGCCGCGGGCGGTCAGGACCGCGCGGAGCCGGTCGGGGTAGTCGGTGACGATCGCGTCCGCGCCGAGCGCGGTGTAGTAGTGCATCGCGGTCGGGTCGTTGACCGTCCACACCACGACGGGCAGGCCGAGTGCGTGCGCGTCCTCGATCAGCGAGCGGCCCGCGAGCCGCCGTTCGGGGGACAGGGCCGTCGCGCCGATGGACAGCGCCGCGCCCACCGGGTCCTCCGGCGGGAGGCCCGCGAGCCACGCGGTGCCGGGCGCGAGCGTCTTGCGCTCGATCAGCGCGACGCGGCCGAGCCCCGGCGCGTGCCGGGCCGCCGCCGCGAGGACGCGCCAGTCGAACGCGAGCAGGCGGCTGCGCCCGGTCAGGCCGTGGGCGTCGAGAACCGCCGCGACGTCGACGGTCAGGCGCTCCACCCGCGCGTCCGGCCACGACGGGTCCGTCTTCAGCTCGACCGCCAGCTTCACGGGCGCGGCCGGGCCGATCAGCGCGCACGCCTCCGCGAGCGTCGGCAGCCCCGTGCCGGGCGCGGGCCGCTGCGTCAGCACGAACGGGTCGTCGTCCGACGTCGGCCGCCGCAGCCCCGCGTCCAGCGTCCGCACCTGCGCGAGCGTCAGCTCCCCGATGGCCCGCCCGACGTAGGGGAACAGCGGGTCGCCCGCCGTCGCCGGGGCGGTGTCGGCGACGTTCAGCGCGGACAGCACCTGGTCGTGGTTGAGGACGACGACGCCGTCGGCGGTGCGGCCGACGTCCAGTTCGAGCGCGTCGACGCCCAGCTCCAGCGCGTGCGCGAAGCCCGGCAGCGTGTTCTCCGGCCGCAGTCCGCGCGCGCCCCGGTGGCCATGAACCTCGACGGTCCCCCCGTGCAGAGTCACGGCCGAACGCTACCGCCCGCGTACGAATGCAAACCGGCCGATGGGCGAGAACCCTGTGAACGCTCCCGGGTGAGAAGAGTCACGCCGGGGTCAGCGGACGCGCCCGCGAAGCTGGTCCGCGACGCTGAGGAACACGTACAGGTTCGGGACGGCCCCGACGGCGACGTTCACCGGCGACCGCCACTTCCCGCCGACCCTGAACTCGACGAAACCCTGGGCGAACCGCACGTCCTCGACGTCCTGCCAGCGCACGGTGCCCCGCGCGGAGCCGACCTCGTCCCGCGTCGCCCAGATCTTGCCGAACTCGACGCGCTGCCCCGCGTTCAGCCGGTCGGCGACGGCGGGGAGCTGCGCGGCGGTGACGCCCTCCTGGAGGGCCGTCCCCCATTCCGGGTGCCGCTCGAACCTGCCGGTGCCGGGCGTGCCGCCCTCGCGCCCTTCGAGCGTCACCTGCCCGCCGTCGATGTCGGTGAGCTTGTAGGTGTAGTCCGTCCAGCCGGTCACGCCCGTGTGCCGGACGCTGCTCCGCCGCACCTGCGTGCTGTCGTAGCGGACGGTGTGGACGCGGCCCTTCACGGCGGCGACGAGCCCGCGGTCGTAGAGGCGCAGCCCGAGGTTCGCGTTCTTCGACGCCGTGGACAGCTCCGAGATCCAGATGCAGACGGCGATCACCGCGATGAGGACGAAGAACAGCCCGAACGCGGTCCCGGCGGCGAACAGCACGACCGCCAGCACCGCGCAGACCACCGCCGAGACGAGCGAGAAGCGGATCGAGCCGCCGTCCGGCTGCGCCCCCGCGTACACCCCGCGCCGCGTTCCCAGGCCGGCGCGCTGCGCCGCCGCGTCCATCTCGTTCGCCGCGTCCCCGGCCATCCGCGCTCCCTCGCGATCCGTCCGCTGGCGGCGCGGGACCGGCACACCGGTCCCGCGCCCGGCGCGGACGCTATCAGACAAAGGTGTCTATTTGAGGGCGGCGGGGTTACGGGGCCGCGTTCACTGCGTCACGGACCCGGCTCCGAACAGGCTCTTGAGGTCGCCGAACAGCCCCGGATTCGGCTGGACCTGGAAGTACTCCAGGTTCACCAGCAGGCCCTTGCGCCCGTGCCGCCGCAGTTGCAGATGCACCGGAGCGTCGCCCGGATGGGCCTTGAGGATGCGCTTCAGTTCGGCGGTCGTCGGCTCGGTGATCCGGTCCATCGCGACGCTGATCACGACCGGCGGCTCTTTTCCGGTCGCCGCCGAGACGTCCAGGACCTCCATCTCCTGCGCGTGGATGGAGACGTTCCCGTCGCGCTCGTTCATGCGGCCGAGGACGGAGATGACGACGTCCGGCGCGAGCGACGGCGCGTAGAGCTGGTACACCTTCGGGAAGAACAGCACCTCGATGCTGCCTTCGAGGTCCTCCAGCTTGATGATCGCCCAGGTGTTGCCCTGCTTGGTGACCTTGCGGTCGAGCCCCGCGATGATCCCCGCGAGCCGGACCATTCCCTCCCGGCCGCCCGCGCCCGCGTCGGCCGTGGAGATGTCGCGGTTGCGTTCGAGGATGCGCTCCGCGCCGTCGAGCGGATGGGAGCTGACGTACAGGCCGAGCATTTCCCGCTCGAACTGCAGCAGCGTCGCCTTGTCCCACTCGTCGCCCTCGGGAACGGCGACGGAGAAGGAGCCGCCGCCGTCGGCGGTCTCGTCCAGGCCGCCGAACAGCGAGTCCTGGCCCATCGCCGCGTTCTTCTTCTCGCTGATGACGGCGTCGATGGCCTGCTCGTGGACCGACAGCAGCGCCTTGCGCTCGTGCCCGAGGCTGTCGAACGCGCCCGCCTTGATCAGCGATTCGATGGCCCGCTTGTTGCAGACCGGCATCGGCACCTTGGTGAGGAAGTCGTTGAAATCCGTGTAGGCGCCGTCCGCGCGGCCCTTCATGATCCCGTCCACGACGTTGTCGCCGACGTTGCGGATCGCGTTCAGGCCGAACCGGATGTCGTCCCCGACCGCCGCGAACCGCGCGACGCTCTCGTTGACGTCCGGCGGCAGCACCTTCACCTTCATGCGGCGGCATTCCCCGAGATACACCGCCATCTTGTCCTTGTTGTCGCCCACGGACGTGAGCAGGGCCGCCATGTACTCGGCGGGGTAGTTCGCCTTCAGATAGGCGGTCCAGTAGCTGACCAGCCCGTACCCGGCGGTGTGCGACTTGTTGAATCCGTACGCGGAGAACGGCACGAGGACGTCCCAGACGGCCTGGGTCGCCTCCTTGGAATAGCCGTTCTTCGACATCCCCTCGGAGAAGATGGCCCACTGCTTGTCCATCTCGGCCTTCTTCTTCTTGCCCATCGCGCGCCGCAGGATGTCCGCGCCGCCGAGCGTGTACCCGGCGAGCTGCTGCGCGATGGCCATGACCTGCTCCTGGTAGACGACCAGGTGGTAGGTGTTGCCGAGGATGGGTTCGAGGGCGTCCCTCAGCTCGGGGTGGATCGGCTCGATGGGCTGCTGCCCGGCCTTGCGCAGCGCGTAGTTGACGTGCGCGTTCGCGCCCATCGGACCGGGGCGGCCGAGGGCGAGGACGGCCGAGACGTCCTCGAACTCCGTCGGCGCCATCAGCTTGGTGAGGTCGCGCATCATCGTGGAGTCGAGCTGGAAGATGCCGAGCGTCCAGCCCGCGCGCAGCAGCGCGTACGTCCTGGCGTCGTCCATCGGGACCTGCGCCATGTCCAGGTCGATGCCGCGGTTGGACTTCACGTTCGCGACCGCGTCCCCGAGGATCGTCAGGTTGCGCAGGCCCAGGAAGTCCATCTTGAGCGCGCCCAGCTCCTCGCAGGACGGGCCGTCGAACCCGGTGATGCGCGCTCCGTCGTCGGGCCGCTGGTGGATCGGCATGACCTCGATCAGCGGTTCCGACGACAGGATGACCCCCGCCGCGTGGACACCGGTGCCGCGCGTCAGGCCCTCGATGCCGAGGCCCGTGTCGATGACGCGCTTGATCTCCACGTCGTCGTTGTAGAGCTGCCGCAGCTCGGTCGCCTCGGCCCAGCGCGGGTGGTTCTCGTCGAAGATGCCGGTGAGCGGGATCTCCTTGCCCATCACGGCGGGCGGGAACGCCTTGGTGATGCGGTCGCCGAGCGCGAACGGGAAGCCGAGGATGCGGCACGCGTCCTTCACGGCCGCCTTCGACTTGATCGTCATGTAGGTGATGATCAGCGAGACGTTGTCCTCGCCGTACCGGTCGGTGACGTACCGGATCATGTCGCCGCGCCGACGTTCGTCGAAGTCCAGGTCGACGTCCGGCATGGAGATGCGCTCGGGGTTCAGGAACCGCTCGAAGATCAGGCCGTGCTCGATCGGGTCCAGCTCGGTGATGCCCGTGACGTACGCGACCATCGACCCCGTCGCCGAACCTCGGCCCGGCCCCAGCCAGATCCCGTTCTCGCGGGCGTAGTTGCAGATGTCCGCGACGACGAGGAAGTAGCCGGGGAAGCCCATCGACTCGATGACGCCCAGCTCGTACTCGATCCGCTCGGTGACCTCCTGCGGCACCGCGTCGCCGTACCGCTTGCGCGCGCCCCGGTCGGCCTCCTTGCGCAGCCACGACATCTCCGTCTCCCCCTCGGGGACGGGGAACTTCGCGGCGAGGTCGCGGTGCGAGAAGACGTCCGCGTAGTCCTCGACCATCTCCGCGACGAGCAGCGTGTTGCGGCAGCCCTCCTGCCACGGGTCGGACGAGTCCACCGCGCGCATCTCGTCGGCGGTCTTCAGGTAGTAGCCGCTCCCGCCGAACCGGAACCGGTTCGGGTCCGACATCAGGCTCTGCGTGCCGACGCACAGCAGCGCGTCGTGCGCGTCGGCCTGGTCCTCGGTGACGTAGTGCGAGTCGTTCGTGACGAGCGGCGGGATGCCGAGCCGCTTGCCGATCTCCACCAGTTCCTCGCGGACGCGGCGCTCCAGCGGGAGGCCGTGGTCCATGAGCTCCAGGAAGTAGTTCTCCTTGCCGAAGATGTCCTGGTACGTCCCGGCGGCCTTCAGCGCCTCGTCGAAATGGCCCAGCCGCAGCCGCGTCTGCACCGCTCCCGACGGGCAGCCCGTCGTCGCGATGATGCCCTCGCCGTGCTGCTCGAACAGCTCCGCGTCCATCCGCGGCCACTTGCGGTAGTAGCCCTCCAACGACGCCAGCGACGAGATCTTGAAGAGGTTCCGCAGGCCCTTCGCGTTCTTCGCCCACATCGTCTTGTGCAGGTACGAGCCCGACGCGGAGACGTCACCGCCCTCGCCCGTCGCCTCGTTCGTCTTCTTCTGGCTCGGATCGCCCCACAGGATCGGCTTCTTCACGAACCTGGACTCGGGCGCGACGTACGCCTCGATCCCGATGATCGGCTTGACGTCGGTCTTCTGCGCGGCCTTCCAGAACTCGTACGACCCGAACATGTTGCCGTGGTCGCTCATCGCGACCGCGGGCATCCCCAGCTCGGCCGCGCGCTCCACCAGCGGCGCGATCTTCGCCGCCCCGTCCAGCATGGAGTACTCGGTGTGGACGTGCAGGTGGACGTACGAATCGGCCAAGACCATCCCCTATCGCTTGTGGGGGGGCGACCCCCCACACCCCCCGCGGCGCGGAGCATGCATCCTCACTCCGCTAGCGCTCCGCTCCGGTGCATCCTCCGCGCTGCGCGCGCCCGGCCACTCGCTGGCGCTCGCGGCCGTGCGCCCGCGGGCAACCCCCTGCGGTCACCGTGGTCTCTACGAGGGTTTCGCAGGTGCTTCACCGAGGGAGCGGCGGCGCTCGTCACCGGTGGGTGCTGATGTTGCTGTTGAGCTGAGACCAGAACCCTACCGGTGGACGCATCAATTCGGGCGGGGATGCGTCCACCGTCGCTCGGGTGATTTGCCCGGGTTAGATCATGCTCCGGAGTGCCAGGGTCTGGTCGCGGCCCGGGCCCACGCCGATCGCCGAGATCTGGGCGCCCGCCATCTCCTCCAGGGCCCGGACGTACGCCTGGGCGTTGGCGGGGAGGTCGGAGAACGTCTTCGCGCCGCTGATGTCCTCGCGCCACCCGTCGAGGTACTCGAGGATCGGCTTCGCGTGGTGGAAGCCGGTCTGGGTGGTGGGCAGCTCGTCGACGCGCTCGCCGTCGACGTCGTAGGCGACGCAGACCGGGACGCGTTCGAGCCCCGACAGGACGTCGAGCTTGGTCAGGAAGTAGTCCGTGACGCCGTTGACCCGCGTCGCGTACCGGGCGATGACGGCGTCGAACCAGCCGCAGCGCCGGTCGCGGCCCGTGGTGACGCCGTACTCGCCGCCGGTCTTGCGCAGGTACTCGCCCTGCTCGTCCAGCAGCTCGGTCGGGAACGGGCCCGAGCCGACGCGCGTCGTGTACGCCTTGAGGATGCCGATCACCTTGGTGATCTTGGTGGGGCCGACGCCGGAGCCCGCGCACGCGCCGCCCGAGGTGGGGCTGGACGACGTGACGAACGGGTACGTCCCGTGGTCGACGTCCAGCAGGGTGCCCTGCGCGCCCTCCAGGAGCACGACCTTGCCCTCGTCGAGGGCGCGGTTCAGGACGAGCGTGGTGTCGGCGACGTACGGCCGGATGCGCTCGCCGTACGCCAGGTACTCCTCGACGATCGGCCCGGTCTCGATCCGCCGCCGGTTGTAGACCTTGGTGAGGACCTGGTTCTTCTCGCGCAGCGACAGGTCCAGCTTCTGGGTGAGGATGTTCGGGTCGAACAGGTCCTGCACGCGGACGCCCATGCGGTTGATCTTGTCGGCGTAGGCGGGGCCGATGCCGCGCCCGGTCGTGCCGATCCGCGCCTTGCCGAGGTACCGCTCGGTGACCTTGTCCAGCGTCCGGTGCTGGGGCATGATCAGGTGCGCGTTCGCCGAGATCAGCAGGCGGTCCGCGGAGATCCCGCGGGCCCGCAGGCCGTCGATCTCCGCCAGCATGACGGCCGGGTCGATGACCACGCCGTTGCCGATGACGGGGATCACGTCGGGGGAGAGAATCCCGGACGGCAGCAGGTGCAGGGCGTAGCTCTCGTCGCCGATGACCACGGTGTGGCCGGCGTTGTTGCCGCCCTGGTAGCGGACGACGTAGTCCACGTCGCCGCCGAGCAGGTCGGTGGCTTTGCCCTTGCCTTCATCTCCCCATTGGGCCCCGACAAGAACGATGGCCGGCATGCCGCTTTATCCTTCCCACGACGAAGGCCCCGCACGGAGCGGGGCATCGCCGCGGACGGTGACGTCCCGCTCGTCGCCATGCGTTCCCGCACGTGCGAAGGGGCCTCTTACGATGGAATCGTACCCGGAGCGGTGCGCGGGAGGAACCGGGCGGGCCGGACGGGTCGGTCATCCGGCCAGGTCAGGCCGGGCATGATCGCGCCGCGCCGGGCGCGCCGCCCGGCCCGCCGCTCAGCTCAGGACGTCGGCGGCGACGGGGCTGCTGTCGCGCAGGAACGTCCGGCAGCGCTCGGCCTCGGCGTCCTCGCCGATCGCGGCGGCCGCCCGGCCGAGGGCGTGCAGCGCCCGCAGGAAGCCCCGGTTCGGGACGTGCTCCCACGGCACCGGGCCCTGGCCCTTCCAGCCCGCGCGGCGCAGCGCGTCCAGCCCGCGGTGGTAGCCGGTGCGGGCGTAGGCGTAGGACTCGATGACGCTGCCCGCGGCGAACGCGGCGTCGGCCAGCGCGGCCCACGCGCCGGGGTACTCGGGGTGGCGCGCGGCCACCTCGACGGGGTCCACGCCGTCGTCCAGGGCCGTGCGGGCCTCGGCGTTGTCCGGCAGTTCGGTCGGGGGAAGGCCGCCGAGCAGGTTGTGCGTCATGGACGTCATCGTAGGCGGCCCGGACGGGTGACCGTCCGGGCCGCCCCCCGCTCACGTCAGGGCGCTCACTTCAGGCGGCGGCCCGCCGACTGCAGGTTCTCGGCGGCGTGCGTGATGCGCGCCGCCATGTTCGTCTCGGCGGCCTTGCCGTACGAACGCGGGTCGTACTGCTTCTTGTTGCCGACCTCGCCGTCGATCTTCAGTACGCCCTCGTAGTTGCGGAGCATGTGGTCGACGATCGGGCGGGTGAACGCGTACTGCGTGTCGGTGTCGATGTTCATCTTCACCACGCCGTACGACACCGCCTCGCGGATCTCCTCCAGGGACGAGCCGGAACCGCCGTGGAAGACCAGGTCGAACGGCTTGTCCTTGCCGTACTCGGCGCCGACCGCGTCCTGGATGTCCTTCAGGACGGACGGGCGGAGCTGCACCGACCCCGGCTTGTAGACGCCGTGGACGTTGCCGAACGTCGCCGCCAGGATGTAGCGGCCCTTCTCGCCGACCCCGACCGCCCGCGCCGTCGCCAGCGCGTCCTCGGTCGTCGTGTAGAGCTTCTCGTTGATCTCGTTGGCGACGCCGTCCTCCTCGCCGCCGACGACGCCGATCTCCATCTCCATGATGATGTTGGCCTTCGCGCACTCCTCCAGGAGCTCGGCCGCGATCTGGAGGTTCTCGTCCAGCGGGACCGCCGACCCGTCCCACATGTGCGACTGGAACAGCGGCTCCTCGCCGCGCGCCACCCGCTCCTGCGAGATCTTGATGAGCGGGCGCATGAACCCGTCCAGCTTGTCCTTCGGGCAGTGGTCGGTGTGCAGCGCGATGTTCACCGGGTACTTCTCGGCGACGACGCGCGCGTACTCCGCCAGCGCCGTCGAGCCGACGACCATGTCCTTCACCGTCGAGCCCGACAGGTACTCGGCGCCGCCCGTGGACACCTGGACGATGCCGTCGCTCTCGGCCTCGGCGAAACCGCGCAGCGCGGCGTTCAGGGTCTGGCTGGACGTCACGTTGATCGCCGGGTAGGCGAAGCCCTCCCGCTTGGCACGGTCGAGCATCTCCGCGTAGACCTCGGGGGTCGCGATGGGCATGTAAGCGTCCTTTCCTCTGCGGTGGTGCCGCCGGGCGTCCGGCCGGGCGGTTGCGCCCCGACCGCTCGGCTCCAGGTCAGAGCTCCCGGGCGTGCGGTCCGGGCAGGGCATGCCGTCCACCGCCAGTATCCCGTTTTTCCTCCGCCGGGCCAGCGTGGGGTGCCCGCGCGGGCGCGCCCCGCGTCCGTTGATCTCCCGGTCGGTGTGCCGATGTACGGGTACGCTCGCCGTGTGGACCTCGCGCTCATTCCCCTGAACATCACCGAATGGCTGCATCCCGAAGCCTGGCTGCAGCTCTTCGGCACGTTCGCCGTGATCGGCGTCATCGCGATCATCTTCGCGGAGACCGGACTGCTCTTCGGCTGCATCCTGCCCGGCGACTCGCTGCTGTTCACGGCGGGAATCCTCACGGCGGTGTCCGAGGTCAACGGGCAGCACTTCGAGACGCTGTCGCTCCCGGCGCTGCTCATCGGCGGGCCCATCGCCGCCATCGCCGGGGCCCAGTTCGGGCACTGGCTCGGCGCGCGGTACGGCCGCCGCCTCTTCGACCGGCCCGACTCGCGGATCTTCAAGCGGGAGTGGGTGGAGAAGGCCGAGGTGTACTTCAACCGCTTCGGGCCCGCCCGCGCCGTGTTCCTCGCCCGCTTCATCCCCATCGTCCGGACGTTCCTGAACCCCCTCGCCGGGATGCTCGGAATGCCCGCGCGCACCTTCTTCCTCTGGAACGTCATCGGCGGCGTGATCTGGACCGAGGCGCTGTTCCTGCTCGGCCACTACCTCGGCAACGCCGTGCCCGACATCGAGCGGTACATCCTGCCCGGCGTCGCCGTCATCCTGATCCTGTCGCTGATCCCGATCGTCCGGGAGATGCGGCGCGGACGCGGCGGTAAGGGCAACGGTCCGAACAATAATCCTGCGGATGAGTCCCGACCGTCGCTCTCCGGCGACAGTTATCGCTAACCTCCCCATGTGGGACGTCACCGGTCGGACCCCAGGGGTCTCGCGCGCATCCTGATCGCGGCCGTCGCCGTGGCACTGGGCCTCGGCCTGCTGGCCGTCGGCGCCATCGCGCTCGTCAACGCGCTGACCTCCAGCTCCGATCAGCAGTCGCCGCCGGGCGCCGGGTCCGCCTCGCCCAGCGCCGCGCGGTCCTCCCCGCCCGCCCAGGCCGCCGGGGACACGCCCCTCGTCATCCGCGCCGTCGGCGGCTCCACCCTGGTGACGATCACCGACCCCGGCAACAACAACGACGTCGTCTTCCGCGGCACCCTCGCCGCCGGAGAGGGACGCAAGTACGACCAGGCGCCGCTCAGCGTCGTCGCCGCCGACGGCGGAGCCGTCCAGGTGACGATCTACGGCAAGGTCGAGGAACGCCCGGCGGGCCAGCGCGCGACCTGGTACGTGGCGCGGAAGTAGCTTGTGGGGGGGCGACCCCCCACACCCCCCGCGGCGCGGAGCATGCATCCTCACTCGCTGGCGCTCGCTCCGGTGCATCCTCCGCGCTGCGCGCGCCCGGCCACTCGCTGGCGCTCGCGGCCGTGCGCCCGCCGGTAACCCCCTGGGGTGGCCGTTGGGGGCGTGCGGCCGACACCCCCGGTGGTTGCGCTTGCTGGTTGTGGGCGCCCCCCCGCGCTTTCTGGCGGTGCGCGGGGTGCTCACCCTCTGGGGTTGCTCGCCGTTCGCGGGGGCGCCCTCGCTTCGTTTCGGGGCTCCCCCGCAGGTCATGGCGTTTTTACGAGGGTTGCGGGTGGCTGCCGGCGTTCTTGCTTCCGGTTTTCGGGGTTATTCGAGGTTCAGGTCGGGGGTGGCGTAGGGGTGGCGGTAGGTCAGGCCCTCGGCGGCGATGCGGTCGGCCGCGCCGCGTTCGAGGATCGTGGCCACGGCGACGACCTCCGCGCCCGCCGCGCGGAGGGCTTCGACGGCCGTCAGGACCGAACCGCCCGACGTCGAGGTGTCCTCGACCGCCAGGACCCGGCGGCCCGCCACGTCGGGGCCCTCGATGCGGCGCTGGAGGCCGTGGGTCTTGTCGGCCTTGCGGACGACGAAGGCGTCCAGGCGGCGGCCGCGCGCGGCGGCGGCGTGCAGCATCGCCGTCGCGACCGGGTCCGCGCCGAGCGTGAGGCCGCCGACCGCGTCGTAGTCCAGGTCGGCGGTGACGTCCAGCATCACCCGGCCGACCAGCGGCGCGACCGCGCCGTCCAGGGTGACGCGGCGCAGGTCCACGTACCAGGACGCGCGCCGTCCCGACGACAGCACGAAGTCGCCGTGGACGACGGCCTTGGCCTTGATCTCTTCCAGCAGGTCATCACGATCGCTCACACCCAGAACCCTAATGACGCCCGCCCCCGCGCCCGAACCCGCCCGTGCTCCCGCCCGCTGACGCGTCGGTCTCGGGCCGAGCCCTCCGGCGCGGGCGGGCGGTAGCGTGGCGGATCGTCCGGTCGCGGGGCCGGGCGGCGCGCGGTCGAGGGGGGCGGATGGTTCCGGGGACGGTCGTCCTGCTGTGTGAGCCGAGGACGCTCGGCGACGCGGCCGACGAGCTGCGGGCCGGGGGATGGGACGTGCTCGTGCCGGACGTCGCGGAGACCGCCCCGGCGCGGTTCGTGGCGCGGGCCGCGCTGCTCGTGGGCGCGGCGAATCCGGTGGAACCGCTCGTCCTCGTGGGGTTCGGCGGCGCCGGGCCGCTCCTGCCCGCGCTGGCGTCCGCGCAGCGGGCGGCGCACCGGGCCGTCGCCGGGTACGTCTTCGTGGACGCGCGACTGCCGTCGCCGGAAGGCCCGCACGCCCCCGCGCTCCCCGGCGACTGGCCCGACGCCCCCTGCGGCTACCTCCTGACCCGGTCCGCCCAAGGTCCCGGAACGGAGATCGCGCGGCAGTGCCGACTGCGGGGCTGGGTCGTCCGGGAGCGGGACGCGGGAGCGGCGCTCGCAACGGCGCTCCGCGGGCTGATCGAAGAACTCTGACCCGGACATGGCACACGCCACGGCCGACGTCGTCGTAGGCCGTGGCGCGCGTCGTCACGGGCCGCGCGCGGCCGGAGCCGGGCCGTCCGCCGCGTGCCCGGCCGCGGTCGCCGCGTCCGGGCCGAGGCCCCGGTCGGCTCCGGCGGCCGCGCGTTCGGGGCGCGGGGTCAGTGGCGGCCGCGGCCGCTGACCAGGTCGCGGATGCGGTCGGTGGCGGCGACGGCGGGCCCGGCCGTCTTCAGCAGCGCCGGGTTCGGCGGCGTGTTCGGGTGCGGGCGGGTCGGGGCGTGCTTCTTCGCCGCCGCGATGCGGTCGCCCATGCGCTGGGCGCGCTCGGGGTCGAGGACCTGCCGCATGCGCGGCCAGACGGTGCCCTCCTCGTAGGAGATGTGCTCGCGCGCGTCGGCGATGAAGCGGGCCACGGCCTCCTCGAAGTCGGCCTCGCCCGGCTTGGACTTGTCGAGCACGGCGAGCACGTGCTTGGCGTCCTGCTCCTGCCCGACGCCGTGGTCGGCCAGCTCGTCGCCGTCGCCGAGCAGCTCGCGGACGGCGGGCCAGAAGTACTCCTCCTCGACGGCCTCGTGCTTGGACTCGTCGATGACCAGCCGTTGGACCAGCTCGCCGCGCCGCCGCAGCTCCGCCGGGTCGGCGGGCGGGCCCTTGCGCGTCCCGGCCTCCAGCTCGGTCAGCATCGCGCGGACCTCCGCGTGGTCCTTGCCGAGGACTTCGAATACGTCCGCCATGTCGTCCCTTCCTCTCGTCCGGCGGCGCTCCCCGCCGCCTAGGCGGGAGCCCCTGCCCACGAGCGCACGCCGCACACATGCGCCCGGCCGCAGCGGGTGCGCGCCGTCGTCCGGCCGACGCGTTCGGCCGTCCCTTAAAGTGCTGCGTGACGCAGGCCGGCGCGCTGAGGGGATTCGCGGATGAACGACGGGGAACGCCGATTCTCCATTCCCCTCCCCGGTCTTCCGCCGCGCAGCCGGTCGGAGCAGCACCGCGCGGCGACGCCGCTGGAGCTGTTCTTCGACCTTTGTTTCGTCACCGCCGTCGCGCAGGCCGGGGTGAAGCTCGTCCACGCCCTCGCCGAAGGGGAGTACGCGCACGGGATCGCCGGATACGTCATCGTGTTCTTCGCGATCTGGTGGGCCTGGATGAACTTCACCTGGTTCGCCTCGGCGTACGACCGAGACGACGCGCTGTACCGGGCCGTCACGCTCGTCCAGATCGCCGGGGCGCTGGTGCTGGCGGCCGGGGTGCCGCGCGCGTTCGACTCGGCCGACCTGTCGATCGCCGTCACCGGCTACGTGATCATGCGGCTGGCGCTGGCCGTCCAGTGGCTGCGGGCCGCCGCCGGGGAGACCGGGGCCGCGCGCCGCACCGCGCTGCGCTACGTCGCCGGGCTGGTCGTCGTGCAGATCGGCTGGGTGGTCGTCGCGGCGCTGCCGCACGACGTGCGGCTGATCGTGTTCCCGGTCGCCGCGTGCGCGGACGTGGCCGTTCCCGTCCTGGCCGAACGCACCCGGCGGACGCCCTGGCATCCCGAGCACATCGCCGAGCGGTACGGGCTGTTCACGCTGATCGTCCTCGGCGAGTCGGTGACGGCCGCGACGATCGCGGTGCAGCAGGCCCTGGACGAGCGCTGGGAGCTCGGCGAGCTGCTGCCGATCGCCGTGGGCGGGCTGCTCATCGTCTTCGCCGCGTTCCGCGTCTACTTCGCCGTTCCGGCCGGGACGCGGCTGAACACGTCGCGGGCCGCTTTCGTCTGGGGTTACGGGCACTACCTGATCCTCGGCTCGGGGGCCGCGATCGGCGCGGGCGTCGAGGTCGCGGTCGAGCACAGCGACCACGCGTCGCACATTCCGCGGCTGGTCGCGGCGGCGGCGGTGACGGTGCCGACGGCGCTGTTCCTGCTGATGGTCTGGGTCCTGCACGCGCGCCATTTCAAGCGCGACCTCGCCGAGCAGAGCGTGCTTCCGATCGCCGGGGCCGCCGTTCTGGCCTGCACGTTCGCGGGCCGGTGGGCGGTGCTGCTGGCCGGGCTCGCCGCCATCGCGAGCGTCGCGGCCGGTACGGCGCTGGGCGCGCGCGGCACCGATGAATTCACCGAACCGTAGGCATTCTGATTTAAGCCGCTATTTGGTGAGATGCGGCTGCGGCCGGGGTGAACATGCCCTTCCGTGCGGTGTTGATTGGCCTTTCCTGCATTGACGCTTCTCGTGGCCGTTCATTACGTTCGGGCGTGTCGCGAAAAGCCGGTCGTCCTGCGGGAATCCGGCCCGTTCCGGCTTCGTTCCCCGCCGCAGATCCGCACGGAAGAGGACCCGCATGGCTCCCCCCACGGCCCCCGGCGGCCGACCCGCGGCCGAGGTCGTCCATGTCTCGCTCGGCCACGGCACCATCGACGACGCGTGCCGTCGCCGCCGCGCCGAGATCACCGAGCGCGTGCGCGGCCACCGGCCCGGCGATCCGCTGCCGCACGTCGCCTACACCGGTGACGAGCACGCGCTGTGGCGGCGGGTGATGTCCGAGCTGAACCGCGTCCACCCGGCGACGGCGTGCGCGCGGTACCTGCGCGCGGCCGAGCGGCTGCCGCTGCCCGCCGGGCGCGTGCCGAGCCTGACGGAGGTGTCCGGCGACCTGCACGGGCACACGGGGTTCCGGCTGCTGCCCGCCGCCGATCTCGTCCCGGCGCGCGAGTTCTACGCGGCGTTCGCCGAGGGCCGCTTCTCCAGCACGCTCTACCTGCGCTGCCCGGCCGTGCCGCTCTACAGTCCCGACCCGGACGTCCTGCACGAACTCGTCGGCCACGCCGTCATGCTCAGCGATCCGCTGTTCGCCGAGCTGTACCGGCTGTTCGGCACGACGGTCCGCCGCGTGCGGTCCCCGGCGGCGCTGGAGGCGATCAGCAAGGTCTTCTGGTTCACGATGGAGACGGGCCTGGTCCACGAACGGGGCGCCCCGCGCGCCTACGGGGCCGCCCTGCTGTCCTCGGCGGGCGAACTGGAGAGCATCGGCCGCGTGGCTCTGCGCCCGTTCTCGATCCCCGACATGATTCGCCAGCCCTATGACATCTACCGCTACCAACCGACCCTTTTCGTAGCGGACTCCGTAGAAGCCCTGACCAAGTCCCTAAGAGAATTCCTAGCGGAACAGCACTGACCAGCCGGCCGCCCGCAAGCCCAAGCCAAAGCCCCCGAAGCGACCGCGACCACAACACGAGCGCGTGACTAGCCTCACGGTGAAGCCGAAGCCCAGCCCACCGGGGAGCGACCGAAACCACAACGCGAGCGCGTGACCTGCCGCCGGGAGGCGAAGCCGAAGGCGAGCCTCCCGGCGGCAGATCGCGAAGCGATGCCGCGCTCGCCCAGTCCGGGTAAGGTGCGAGCCGCCAGGCGAGCATCTTGGCCCGAGACTGCGATAAAAGGAGCTCCGTGTCGCACGATTCCGCGCCGTCCGCGGGGCGTTTCCCCGAAGGTTCGCCGGGCCCGGCCGACACGCAGGCCGAGGCGGTGGACCAGGCGGGTCCGCCGCCCGCCGAGCCGGGGGGCGGGGGGCTGTTCCGGTCGAGCGCGGTGATGGCGGCGGGCACGCTGGCGTCCCGTGTGACGGGTTTCGCCCGGACGACGGTGCTGCTGGCCGCGCTGGGTTCGCAGGCGCTGGGCGACACGTTCAACACCGCGAACACGATTCCGAACATCATCTACGAGACGCTGCTCGGCGGGATTCTGACGGCGGCGCACGTCCCGCTGCTGGTCCGCGCGCGGGCGAAGTCGGAGAAGTACGGCGAGGAGTTCGAGCAGCGCCTGTTCACGCTGCTGCTGGGCGCGCTCGCGGTGCTGACGGCCGTCGCGATGGCGGCCGCGCCGCTGCTGATCCGCCTGTACGCGAGCGGGTTCACGGCGACGCAGCGGCATCTCGCGGTCGTGTTCCTGCTGTTCTTCCTGCCGCAGATCTTCTTCTACGGGTTCAGCGCGGTCGCGAGCGCGTCGTTGAACTCGCGGTCGCGGTTCGCGGCGCCGATGTGGGCACCGGTGCTGAACAACGTCGTGGTGAGCGGCGTCGGCATCGCGTTCATCATGGTGACGGCGAAGCCGGTGACGCCGGGCAACGTCAGCGACGGCGCGGTGACGCTGATCGCGCTGGGCACGACGGTCGGCGTCGTCGCGCAGGCGCTGGCGCTCGTCCCGTCGCTGCACCGGATGGGGTTCCGGTGGCGGCCGCGCGTCGACTTCCAGCCGGGGGAGCTGCGGTCGCTCGGCGGGATGGCGGGCTGGACGCTCGGGTTCGTCGTCGCGCAGCAGCTCGGCCTGCTGGTGTTCACCAACATCGCCAACACGGCGGGCGTGCGGGGCATCCACGAGAAGGTCGGGTACGGCGTCGGCCTCACCCCGTGGGCGAACGCGTACCAGTTCTTCCAGCTCCCGTTCGCGATCGTCGCCGTCTCGGTGATCACGGCGCTGTTCCCCCGGATGAGCGGGCACGCGGCGGCGGGCCGGTTGAACCGCGTCGCGGAGGACCTGTCGGCGGGGCTGCGGCTGTCGCTGATCATCATCATTCCGTCGGCGGTGCTGCTGTTCGGGTTCGGGACGGAGATCTGCGTCGTGTTCTTCGCGCACGGCGCGACCACGCTCGCGGACGCGTCGATGATCGGGGACGTGCTGCGCGTCTTCGCGGTCGGGCTCGTCCCGTTCGCGGCGCTGCAACTGCTCCAGCGCGGGTTCTACGCCATCGCGGACACGCGGACGCCCGCGCTCGTCGGGTTCTTCACGACGCTCGTCAGCATCGGGCTTTCGCTGACGGGCTTCGCGCTCCTGCCGACGCGGCAGATCGTGCTCGGGATCGCGTTCGCGCAGGGCGCTTCGTGGCTCGTCGGCTGCGTCGTGACGCTGTTCCTGCTGCGCCGCCGCCTCGGCAGGCTGCACGGCCGGGACGTGGTCGGGCCGCTGGTGAAGGCCGCGCTGGCGAGCGTGCCGGTGCTCGCGGTGGCGCTCGCCGCGCACCAGGTCGTCGAGCACAAGGTCGGGCAGGGCCACGTCGCGGCGCTGGTCGCGCTGGTCGTCGGCGGCGTGCTGGGCGGCGGGCTGTTCCTGCTCACCGCGCGGCTGCTGCGGCTGGAGGAGATCGCCGTCGTCGGGCGGATGGCGGCCGGGAAGCTCGGCCGCCGCTGACCGCGGCGCGTCCCGCCGGACGCCCGGCGGGACGCGCGCGGGTCAGCCGTCGAGGGCGGCGAGCTCGCGCTCGATGGCGGCCTGGTGCTCCTCGGCGTCGCGGCGGGCGCGGCGCGGGCTCCACCGGCCCGACATCAGGAACACGAACGGCAGGAACACGACCTGCCCGCCGAGGCACACCCACCACCAGGTGCGCCACTGGCCCGGCCCCTCCTCGGACGCCTTCTTCACCTCCGCGCCGTGCGCCTTGAGCACGGCGAGCTGCGGCTGCGCCTGCTGGACGGTGGCGAGCCCCGCGACGCCGACCTCCTTCGCGGCGCGCGCCGCCAGCTCGGGCGGAACCTGCCCGGCCGGGTACCTGCCGAGTTCGGCGAACAGCTCCGGGTGCGCGCCGACGATCGCCAGCGCCGGACCGGCCTGCTCC
Organism: Actinomadura atramentaria DSM 43919; assembly: GCF_000381885.1. Classification (GTDB taxonomy): domain Bacteria; phylum Actinomycetota; class Actinomycetes; order Streptosporangiales; family Streptosporangiaceae; genus Spirillospora; species Spirillospora atramentaria. Next base: position 328,341 of record NZ_KB907212.1, read on the forward strand.
TGCGCCGCCTTGACCTCGGTGCCGTGCTCGACGATCGGCGTCACGGACGTCACCACGACCGGCACGAACGCCGCCGACACGGCGACGACGATCCGCAGAATCCAGCCCCACACCGCGAGCCCCGTCGCGGTCGCGGCCGGGTTGTGCTTCTCGACGGTCTCGGTGAAGCACGCCATCCACGGCGCGTACGACAGCCCGCCGAACACGCCGATTCCGATGAACAGCCACGCGAACGTGTAGTAGTCGGTCTCCGGACGGGTCGCCAGCAGCGCGAAGACGGCGGTCGTCGCGACGGACCCGACGCCGCCGACGAGCATCAGCGGCTTGCGGACGCGGAGCCGGTCCGACAGCAGCCCCGCCAGCACGAGCGCGACCGCGTTCGCCGCCCAGTACCAGTTCGCGAGCGCGTTGGCGCGCTGCTCGCTGTAACCGAACGTCGCCGAGAAGTAGATGACGAAGTTCCCGACGGCCGCGTAGTAGAGCAGCAGGTACACGCTGATCGCGAACGCCGAGCCGACGACGTCCACCCGCAGCATCGTCCGCCACTGCCCCGCGTGCTGCCGCGCGGTGTCCAGGCCGCGGGCGCGCGCCTCGATGAGCGCGCGGTCGCGCATGCTGACCATCACCTGGTCGCGCAGGCTGGGGGACAGCTCGCGCAGGCCGAAGAGCGCGACGACGAACACGACGAGCGCGCTGATGCCCGCGTAGCGCAGCTCGTCCGCCCAGTCGGCGGTGTCGAGGGTCGCGCTGGTGACGGTGGTGACGACGAGGCTGCCGACGACCGGGCCCATCGTCCAGTAGCCCATCGCGGTCGCGCGGCCGACCTGCGGCGAGAAGTCGCGGATCAGCGCGGGCGTCGCGACGAGGACGACGCCCTCGATGAAGCTGAGCGCCGCGAACAGCACGAGGTACGTCGTCTTGTCGGGCGCGTGCGGCAGGAGCAGCACGACGACGCCCGCGATGAGCAGCCCGTAGACGACGAGGTTGGCGCGGCCCCAGCGGTCCGCGAGCCCGGCGAGCAGCGACGCGAACGCGCCGATCGCGTTGCCGACGACCGACAGCGCGATGAAGTAGCCGAACGTCATGTGGTACTCGGTGATGATCGACGTCGCCACCGCGAACTGGATGTAGAGCAGGTAGTACAGGACGATCGTCGTCACGACGACGATCGCGAGGTACGCGTAGCGGCGGCCCGCCTCGGGATAGTGCGCGAGGTCGCGGCGCCAGAGCCGGCCGAGGCCGGACGGGTGCGCGGGGGTGGGTGCGGACGCGGACATGGGGCCCTCCTCGGGCGCAGGCGTCCTCCGGCCGGGCGGCGCGCCGGCGGCCGGGCCTGCGGCGTGCCCGCAAAAATAATGCGCGACCGGATGAATGACAATGGATTCATCATCTTGCATACCGTCCGGTCGGTATGGTCTCATGGACGGCGAGGAGTGACCGCTATCACACCGGCCGGCCGCTCGGCTCGACCTGCCGTTCCCCCTGGTCAACGCCGGTTCCTGCGGTGGACGATTGACGCCGTACGGTCCGGAATTTATGGTGGACCGACCGACCGGTATGTGAATACCGGCCGGTAGCCGACGCCCTTTTCCGTGCCCGGCCGCCCGCCCCGGAGAATCGCCATGATCAGCAGCACGATGCAGGACTTCCCGCTCGACGTCGCCGCGATCCTGCGCCACGGCGCGCGCGTCCACGGCGCGAGCGAGTGCGTCACCTGGACCGGCGGCGAGCCGCGCCGCGCCCCGTACACCGAGGTCGCCGCCAACGCCGGGCGGCTCGCCGCCGCGCTGGCCCGCCTCGGCGTCCGCGCGGGCGACCGCGTCGCGACGTTCTGCTGGAACAACCAGGAGCACCTGGAGGCGTACTTCGCCGTGCCCGGCATGGGCGCGGTTCTCCACACGCTGAACATCCGGTTGCATCCGGAGCAGCTCGTCCACATCGTGCGGCACGCCGAGGACCGGATCATCCTGGTGGACGACAGCCTCGTCCCGCTGCTCGCGCGCGTCGCCGGGGAACTGGACGGCGTGGACGCGTACATCGTCGTCGGCGACGGGGACGCCGCCGCGCTCGCCGCCGGAGGCGCGGCCGTCCTGCGGCGCGGCGACCTGCTCGCCGCCGAGGACCCCGGCTTCGCCTGGCCCGCGCTGGACGAGCGGTCCGCCGCGTCGATGTGCTACACGAGCGGCACCACCGGCGACCCGAAGGGCGTCGTGTACTCGCACCGCTCGACGTTCCTGCACGCGCTCGCCGCGACGTCGGCGTCGCTCGTCGGCCTCACCGAGACGGACCGGGTGCTGACGATCGTCCCGATGTTCCACGTCAACGCCTGGGGGCTGCCGTACGCGGCGTTCCTGTCCGGCGCGACGCTGCACATGCCCGACCGGTTCATGCAGCCTGAGCATCTGACGGACTTCGTCGCGGCGGAGCGCAGCACGGTCGCGTCGGCCGTCCCGACGATCTGGAACGCGATCCTGGCCCTCGGGGAGACGCGCGAGCTGGACCTGTCGTCGCTGCGCGCGGGCACGTCCGGCGGAGCCGCCGCGCCGCGCTCGCTGCTGGCCGCGTTCGAGGAGCGCTACGGGCTGCGGATCGTGCAGGGCTGGGGGATGACGGAGACGAGCCCGCTCGGCGGCATGGCGTTCCCGCCGCCGGAGGTGGAGCCGGGGACGGCCGAGGATCTGGACTGGCGGATGCGGTCCGGCCGCGTCGCGCCGGGCGTCGAGATTCGCATCACCGACGAGTCGGGCGCGGAACTGCCGTGGGACGGTGTCGCGGTCGGGGAGATCGAGGTGCGCGGCCCGTGGATCACCGGTTCGTACCACCGCGATCCGGCCCCGGAGAAGTTCCGCGACGGCTGGCTGCGCACCGGCGACATCGGCACGATTGACGAGCGCGGGTTCTTCACCATCACCGACCGGGTGAAGGACGTCATCAAGTCCGGCGGCGAGTGGATCTCGTCGGTCGAGCTGGAGAACCTGCTGATGGGGCACCCGGACGTCCACGAGGCCGCCGTGATCGGCATCCCGGACGCGCGGTGGGACGAGCGTCCGCTGGCCTGCGTCGTCCTGCGGCCCGGCGCCGCCGCGACGGCCGCCGAGCTGGCCGGGTTCCTGGACGGGAAGGTCGCGCGCTGGCAGGTCCCGGAGAACTGGGCGTTCCTCGCCGAGCTGCCGAAGACGACGGTCGGCAAGTTCGACAAGAAGCCGCTGCGCGCCCGCTACCGGGACGCCGCGCTGACCGTCGAGCGGATCACGCCCGCAGACCGCTGAGGAACAGCTCCACGTAGTGCTCGCTGATCGTCCGCGTCGCGAGCCGTCCGCCCGGCCGGTACCACGAGCCGATCTGGTGCAGCGCGCCGAAGAAGAAGTTCACCGCGATGTCGGCGGGCACCCGTTCCGACAGCGACCCCTCGCGCTGCCCTTCCTCGACCAGGCGCCGGAACCGCTCGTGGTACCGCCGCCGCTCGGCGCGGACGGCCTCCTGCCGCGCCGCCGACAGCAGGTGCGTGGACCGGAAGAAGACGATCAGGTCGTCCAGGTAGCGGAACGAGGTCTCCAGGACGTCGAGCGCGGCGGCGCGCAGCCGCTCCTCGGCGGTGCCGGCGCCGTCCGCGATCCCTTCCAGGCGGCGGGTCTGCAGGTCGAGCAGCCGGTGGTAGATCGCGTAGAGCAGGTCGTCCTTGGAGCCGAAGTAGTGGTACATCGCGCCCTTGGTGACGCCCGCCGCCCGCACGATCTCCTGGACGGACGTGCTCTCGTACCCCTTCTCGGCGAACAGCCGCGTCGCCACCGCCAGGAGCCGGTCGGGCAGGGGCAGGTGGTCCGACGCCTGCGTTGACACTCGACCTCCGTCCGGGGGACGGCGCCGATCGGGCCGGCGCCGCGCGCCAGCCTACCTACCGGGCCCGCACGTGCGCGCCGACGACGGGCCGCGCCAGCAGCGCCGCCGCCGTCCCGGCCGCCGCGCAGCCGAGCAGCACGAGGAACACGACGTTCCCGTCCGCGTGCCGCTCCGCGAGCGCGATCAGGCACTGCCGCGCGGGCTCGACGGCCAGCACCCCCGCGACGACCCACAGCCCGACCCGCCCGGCGCTCCGCCCGCGCCGCACCAGCACGGCCCCCCACCCGAGCCCGACCGCCACGACGACGAGCAGCGCCAGGTAGACCCCGACCGCCCCCGACGACAACGCGGGCTCCGCGACGGCGTCGACCCGCTCCGACCGCGCCTGAACCCCGAGCAGCACCGCCCCGACCACGACGACCTGCGCGACCAGCAACCAGATCGCCGCACCGACGACTCCGGGCGTTCCTTCGGGTCTCTCGTCCATGATGAGCCTTCCGGGGTTGGGGGCTTTTGTCGTTCGACGCGCCCGCCCGCGAGGGCGTTCTGACCGGATCGAGAAAAAGTTCGGGGGTGTGTCGATCCCGGGGGGAGGTCGTTCGACCTTGGGGTGAGAGGGTCCGAGAGAGCGGCCCGGGACAGGAGACGACCCATGAAGTACATGCTGATCATGCGCGCGACGGACGAGGCGTTCGGGCAGATGGCGTCGGTGGACTTCGGCGAGATGCTGGAGACGGTCGGCCGGTACAACGAGGAGCTGATCCGCGCCGGGGTGCTGGTCGCCGCGGAAGGGCTCGCGGACGCGGAGGAGGGCGTCGTCGTGGACTACTCCGCCGAGCCGCCCGTCGTCACGGACGGCCCGTACGGCGAGACCAAGGAGCTGTTCGGCGGGTTCTACATCCTCAACGTCGCGTCCAAGGAGGAGGCCGTCGAGTGGGCGAAGCGGTCCCCGATCAGCGGGAAGGGCTTCAAGACCGAGATCCGCCGCGTCACGACGATCGACGAGTTCCCGCAGGACAACGAGTGGATCCAGAAGGAGCGCCGGTGGCGCGAGGCCACCGGGCAGCTCTGAGCGGGGAACGCGGGGATGGGCGACCCGACCGGGCGCGACGCCGTCGCCGCCGTGTGGCGGATCGAGTCGGCGCGGATCGTCGGCGCGCTCGCGCGCTACACCGGTGACTTCGCGCTGGCCGAGGACCTGGCGCAGGAGGCGCTGGCCGAGGCACTGGTGACGTGGCCGCGCGACGGGACGCCGCGCAACCCGGCCGGGTGGCTGCTGACGGTCGGGCGGCGGCGCGCGATCGACGCGTTCCGCCGCCGGTCGGCCCGTGACGAGCGCTACGCCGTCCTCGCCCGCGAACTGGGCGAGGGCGGCGCGGCGGTCGGGCGGCCGCCCGGCGATCCGGCCCGGGAGGGCGACGACGTGTTGTGGGACCCGGACCAGATCGACGACGACGTCCTCGCGCTGATGTTCACCGCGTGCCATCCGCTGCTCTCGCGGGAGGCGCGGGTGGCGCTGACGCTGCGCGTCGTCGGCGGGCTGACCAGCGACGAGATCGCGCGCGCGTTCCTCGTCCCGACCGCGACGGTGCAGGCCCGCATCACCCGCGCGAAGAAGACGCTGCTCGCGGCGCACGTGCCGTTCGCGGTGCCGCCCGCGGGGGAGCGCGCGCGGCGCCTCGGCTCGGTGCTCAGCGCCGTCTACCTGATCTTCACCGAGGGGTCGTCGGCCAGCTCCGGCGCGGACGTCATCCGGCTCGACCTCGCCGGCGAGGCGCAGCGGCTCGCGCGCGTCCTGGCGCGGCTGATGCCGGACGAGCCCGAGGTCCACGGGCTGCTGGCGCTGCTGGAGCTGACGGCCGCGCGCTTCCCTGCGCGCACCGGTGCGGACGGCGAACCGGTGCTGCTCGCAGATCAGGACCGCCGCCGCTGGGACCAGGGTGCGATCCGCCGGGGGCGCGCGGCGCTGGCGCGCGCGGCGGGCGTCGGCCGGGGGCTCGGCGCGTACGGGCTGCAGGCCGCGATCGCCGAGTGCCATGCCGTCGCGCCGTCCGTCGAGGCGACGAACTGGGAGCGCGTCGTCCTGATCTACGAGGCGCTGGGACGGCTCGCGCCGTCACCGGTGGTCGAACTGAACCGCGCGGTGGCGGTCTCGATGGCGCAGGGACCGGCGGCGGCGCTGCCCATCGTGGACGGGCTGGCGGACGCGGCCGAGCTGGCGCACTCCCACCTGCTGCCGAGCGTCCGCGGCGAACTGCTGACGCGGCTGGGCCGGGCGGCGGAGGCCCGCGCCGAACTCGAACGCGCCGCGCGGCTCTGCGGGAACGACGGCGAAAGGGCCGTCCTGGAACGCAAGCTCGCCGCCCTCGGCTGACTGTCCGAGGCCCGCGCTAAGGTCCGTCCCGTCAACGGAGGGAGCCCCATGTCCGTGCCGTTCCTCGGCCTGCGCACCGTGATCTACCCGGCGCCTGACGTGGCCGCCGCGAAACGCTGGTGGACGTCCGTGCTCGGCTTCGAGCCGTACTTCGACGAACCCTTCTACGTCGGCTACGACGTCGGCGGATACGAACTCGGCCTCGATCCGGACGGCGATCCGGCGGCCGGGCCGCGCGTGTACTGGGGCGTCGAGGACGCTGCGGCCGCCGAGGCGGCGCTGATCGCCGCGGGCGGCGAGTCGCACGAGAAGTGCCGCGAGGTCGGCGGCGGCATCGAGGTCGCGACGGTGCGCAACCCGCTGGGGGACCTGGTGGGGGTGATCCGGAACCCGCACTTCTCCGTCTGAGAAACGTCCTGATCACGGCCGCGAACTCCGGGCTCGTGCGCGCGGACCGGCGGTCGCCTGAGCGGAACGTGCGTCGGACAGCGGCGCGGCGAGCGCGTCGGCCGAGGCGTGGTCGATGTCCCCGACCTCGACGAGGACGGGCGTTCTGATGCGCCGCGGCTCGTCGGCGGGCGTCAGGACGTGCGGCGCGCCTGCCGAGCCGAGTGATCCAGGACGCCGTGTCGGCGTCGGACGGCTCGGGCTCGCGGCCGTCCGCGAGGTCGTTCGGCACGCGCCGGTTCGCGCCGCCCGGCGTGCCGGTCACCGACGCCAGCCCCGGACCGGCCACAATCGCCCGGTTTGAGACGAGCATGCTTAGGACGATCCGCGCGCCCAGCGAGCAGCCGCCCAGGCCGTAGTCGTCCGGCCCGAGGTGTGCGACCAACGCGAGACCGTCGTCGGCGAGCACGTCGCGCGGGTAGCGACCGGGCACTGTCGCCGTGGCCGTGTAGATCCGGCAGGACGACGCGGCGTCCGCCAGCCGTGCGGCTCGAGCTCGTCCTGACGGCTGCCGGTGCTCGCAGCGGACGGGTTCACCGGGACGGCGGACTTGCCGCCCGGCGCCTCGTCGGCGCGCGCCGACCGCGCGGCACGTGTTCGCGGACGTCGAAGCTCCGCGGATCGGGACGGCGTCCGGGCTGTTCAGCGCCGTCAGACGGCTCGACGCCGTCCCCCAGCATCGCCGCCTTCGGCCGACCCGCCCACGACGCCTGCGCGCGGACCCTCTCGATCAGCGCCTTCCCGCGCGCTCGCGGTCCGCGCGTCCGGCGGTTGACCCGGCGCATGGCTAACCGTTATCTATATGATCCGACCCGTGAGGAGACCCGATGCAGGACGTGCTGCTGGCGCTGCTCGCCAAGGAGCCCGCGCACGGCTACGACCTGCGCGCCCGGCTGCGCGCGGCGCTCGGCCCGCTCGGCGGCGACCTCAACGACGGGCAGGTGTACGTCACGCTGCGCCGCCTGGAGAAGGCCGGGCTCGTCACCGCCCGGCTCGTCGGGCAGGGCGACCGGCCCGACCGCAAGGTCTACGAGCCGACCCCGGCGGGCCGCGAGCGCGTCGCCCGGTGGCTGGCCGACGTCGACCCGGCGGCGCGGCCCGCGCCCACGGACCTGTACCTCAAGCTCGTGGCGGCCGCGTCGTCCCGGCTGGCCGACCCGGTGGACATCGTCGACGCGCAGCGGCGCGAGCTGCTGCGGCGGCTGGCGGACGTCCAGCGGGCCGCGCTGGCCGAGCCCGCCGGGTCCGGGCCCGCGCTGCTGCTGGAGGGCGCCGTCCTCCGGCTGCAGGCCGATCTCCGCTGGCTGGACGCGTGCGCCGCCCACTGGACCGACCGGAAGAAGTGAGGAACCGCGTGGAACCCGTCCTGCGAGTCCGCCGGCTGCGCAAGCACTACGGCGCGGGCGGCGGCCTGGTCCGCGCCGTCGACGACGTCGACCTCGACGTCGCCCCCGGCGAGGCGCTGGCCGTCGTCGGCCCGAGCGGCTGCGGGAAGTCGACGCTGCTGCACATGCTCGGCGCGCTCGACCGGCCGGACGGCGGACGCGTCTGGCTCGGCGGCGAGCGGATCGACCGGCTGTCCGAGACCGCCGCCGCCCGGCTGCGCCGCCGCGCGATCGGGTTCGTGTTCCAGGCGTTCCATCTTGTGGACGAGCTGACGGCGCGGGAGAACGTCGAGCTGCCCGCGCTGCTGGCCGGGGCGTCGCCGCGCGCCGCCCGCCGCCGCGCCGCCGCGCTGCTCGACCGCGTGGGGCTCGCGGACCGCGCCGGGCACCTGCCCGCCGCCCTGTCGGGCGGTCAGCGGCAGCGGGTCGCGGTCGCGCGCGCCCTCGTCAACGACCCGGGGCTGCTGCTGGCGGACGAGCCCACCGGCAACCTCGACACCGCCGCCGCCGGGGACGTCCTGCGGCTGTTCGCCGAGCTGCGCGCCGAGGGCCGCACGCTGGTCGTCGTCACGCACGACGCGCGGATCGCGGCCGCGGCGGACCGGCTGATCACCATGCGGGACGGCGCGTTCGTCGACCAGACCGTGTTCGCGCCGTCCGGGCTGGTGTGACATGGGGCGAATCATCCTGATCTGCCGTCTGGCACGGCACGACCTGCGCCGCCGCCCGGCGCAGGCGCTGCTCCTGCTGCTGGCCGTCGCCGCCGCCGCGACCACGCTGACGCTCGGGCTGCTGGTGCGCGCCGCCGCCGACGACCCCTGGGAGCGGACCCGCGCGGCGACCGCCGGGCCGGACGCCGTCGCCACCGCCTCCGACGCCCGTTCCCTGCGCGCTCTGGCCAAGGCCGACGGGGTGACGGGGGCGCTGCGGCCGCTGCCGACCGTCGCGGCGCGGCTCGGCGTCCGGGACGTGGCCGTCAACGCGGTCGTCCAGGGCCGCGACGTCGCCGCCGGGTCCATCGACCAGCCGTTCGTGACGTCCGGCGCGTGGCTCCGCCCGGGGTCGGTCGTCGTGGAACGGGCGTTCGCCGACGCCTTGCGCGTCCGGCCCGGCGATGCGGTCACGCTGGCCGGACGCCGCTTCACCGTCGCCGGAATCGCCGTCACGACCGGGCGCGCGCCATACCCGTCCTCCACGCCGGGCCTGATCTGGACGACCCGCGCCGACGCGGCCCGGCTGCCCGCCGCCCAGCGCCGGTGGACGATGCCGCTGCGGCTGGCCGACCCGTCCGCCGCGCCCGCCTTCGCCGCCCGGCATCCGGGCGTCACGCCGTGGCAGGACCTGTCCGCGTACGCCACCGCCGAACTCCGGCTGACGAACAACGCCCTGATCAGCGGCGCGTGGGCACTGGCGATCCTCGCCGGGCTGTGCGTCGCGCTGCTGGTCGGCGGGCGGCTCGCGGAACAGGGCCGCCGCGTCGGACTGCTCAAGGCGGCCGGGGCGACGCCCGCCGTCGTCGCGGTGACGCTGCTGGCCGAGCACCTGGCGGTAGCGCTCGCCGCCGCCGCGCTCGGGCTGCTCGCGGGCCGCGCGGCCGCGCCGCTCCTGTCCGGCCCGAACGCGGGCCTGCTCGCCGGAGACGGGCCGGCGCTCACCCCCGGCATCACGGCCGCCGTCCTGCTGTTCGCGGTGGCCGTCACCGCAACGGCCACCGCGTTCCCGGCTCTGCGCGGCGCACGCGTCAGCACGGCACACGCACTGCGCGACCCCGTCCGCCCGCCACGCCGCGTCGGGGTACCGCCCGGACTGCCCGTCACGCTGCTGCTGGGCCTGCGCATCGCGGCGCGCCGCGTCCGGCGGACGGTCCTCGCGGCCCTCAGCACGGCCGTCACCGTCGCCATGATCGTCGCCGCACTGGCCATGAACCGCGAGGCGGCCCGCAAGGACGGCCGGACAACCGGTCCCGATTTCGTCCCCGGCGCGGGCAATCCCGTCACCGAACGAGTCACCCAAATCATCCTGGTACTAGCCGCGGCGATGCTCCTACTGGCAGCCGTAAACGCCATCCTCACCGCATGGACGACGACCCTCGACACAAAACGAACCTCAGCCCTGGCCCGTGCTCTGGGCGCAACTCCCCGCCAAATCACCGGCGGCCTGGCCGCCGCCCACCTGATCCCGGCAACAATCGCCGCCACAGCAGGAATCCCCCTGGGCCTCCTAATCAATAAAGCCGCCCACGCGGCAGCAGGCTCCTCAACAACAACGCAAATCCCACTCCTATGGCTGGCAGCGGTCCTCCCCGCCGCCCTGGCAGCCACCACCGCCCTAACCGCCGTCCCCCTGAGAAAAGCAGCCACCCACCCGATAGCCCCGACCCTCACCGCCCCGTGACCCACCCGCCGACACCCCACGCCCAGGCACGCTCCTCCTGGAAGGTTTCCTAGGCCGCCTGGCCACCGCCCGCCACGAAATCAAAATCGAAGCGACCCCCGACCCCATCTGGGCCGCGCTGCGCGACGTAGTGAACTGATCATCAGCATCGCCGACAGAAACGTCCACGATGTCGACGGCCCGCACGCTGCCGGAGGCGAGGCCGTGCTTGCGGCTGAACCAGCCGACCCCGCCGCCCAGGGTGTAGCCGGTCACGCCGACGCCCGGCGCGCTGCCCGCCAGGCCGTCCAGCCCCAGCGGACCGGCCGCCGCCTGCACCTACGCCCATCGCGCGCCCGCGCCCACCCGGACGACTCGCTCCTCCGCGCGTACCGCCACCTCGTTCAGCAGGCCGGTCCGCAGCAGGATCACGCCGTCCACATCGCCCGAGGCGTCATGCCCGGTCGGCTGCGCGGCCACCGTCAAACCCTCCCGCCGGGCGTAGCGGACGAGAGCCCCCACGTCGTCGGCGCCCGCGGCCTCCACGACCGCCGCGACGGGCTGCCTGACGGTGAGGTTCCACGCGGTGGCCGCCTGCTCGAAGCCGTCGTCCTCCGGCAGGAGCACGCGCCCTTTGAGCACGTCGCGCACATCGTTGATCGTCATCGTCGTCTTCCCCTTCGATTTCGCAGTGATCGGTCTCACGACCGGGCGTCGCCGGGGGTGAGGACGCTCATGGCCAGGCCCATCGCGTTCTCGCGATTGCCCTTCACCGCCGCCGAGACGGCCCGGCTGAACGAGCTGCGACTGACCGCCGCCGAGCTGCACGTCGCGGCAGGTCTGCGCCTCGGCGACCCGCGGCGATGGTTCCTGAGGCCGAGCGGCTCACCCCGCGACGAGCCCCTCCGCGAGGAGGGCCGGCGGCTGCACGCCCTGGCGCTGTGGAGCAGCACGCGCTGGCGGCTCTCCGCCGCGCCGCGGCGTCCTCGCCGAAGAACTCGGGCTCGACCCCGGCCCGGACCTCGCGGCGTTGGAAGAGGCGATCCTCACCCAGCGCACCGACGTCCTGCGCGATCGTGCCCCGACACCGCCAGCGCCGCGCGCCGCCGCCGGAGCCGGTTCCGTTCGTCGGCCGCGAGGCACAGCTCTCGGCGCTGGTCGCGGCCGCCGCGCAGGCCGTCACCGACGGCTTCCGCGTCACCCTCGTCACCGGCGAGGCCGGGCTCGGCAAGTCGACGCTGCTGGAGCACCTGGGCAGGCGGCCCGAACGGGCGGGATGGCTGGTCGCCGCCGGCCGCTGCCTCGAAGTCGACAGCGCGCCGCCCGCGTGGGCCTGGACCGAGGCGCTGCGAGCCGTCGCCGCGACCACCGCACCGGGCCGGTTCGCCGACGACCTCGCGCCGCTGCTCACCGACGCCGGACCGGGGAACGCCGACGCCACCGCCGGACGGTTCCGCCTGCGCCAGGCCATCTGGAAGTGGCTCGCGGAGGTCGCCGCGCACCGCCCGGCTGCTGAACGGCGAGGGGGTGCTGGTCGCCCTCTCCGATGTCCCGGACGGCGTGCGGGACGTCCTCCGCCGCCGGCTCGCGCGCCTGCCCGAGGGAACCGTGTCCGTCCTCCGGCTCGCCGCGGTCGCGGGCCGGGAGAGTCCGGTGGACGTCCTCGTCAGGGCCGCCGACGCCGACGAGGACGGGGTGCTGGACGCGCTCGACGCGGGCGTCATCTCCGGGCTCCTCGACGAGCCCGGCCCCGGCCTCGTCCGCTTCGTCCACGCCCTCGTCCGGGACACGCTCGTCGCCGACCTCAGCCGCCTCCGCGCGGCCCGGATGCACACCCGGATCGCCGCCGCCCTGGAAGGCACCGACGACATCGCGGCGCTGGCCCACCACCACGCACGCGCCGTCTCGCCCAAGGCAGTCGGCTACTGCGTCCGGGCCGCCGAACTCGCCGAGGTCCGCTACGCCCACGACGTGGCGGTCTGCCTCCTCGGCGACGCCGTCGCCACCTCGACCGGACCGGACGAGCACGTCGAACTGCTCGGCAGGCTCCTGCGCGCGCAGATCAGGGCGGGAGCCATCGCGGCCGCCCGCGAGACGCGCCGCGAGGCCGTGGAGTACGCGGAGTCCCTGGGCCGCGACGACCTGATGATCGCCGCGTTCACCGCGTGGATGGAGCCGACCCCCTGGGGAACGGTGGACCGGCCCGTCGTCGACCGCCTGCGCCGCCTGCTCGACCGCGAACTGACCCCGTCCGTGCGGTCCCGGCTCCTGACGGCGTACGCGAACGAGCTGATCGGCGAGGACGACCCGACCGTTCCGGAGGCGGCGCAAGAGGCCCTCGACCTCGCCACCGACCCCCGCCTGCGGGCGCTGGAGATCCTGGCCGGAGTCCAAGGCGACGCCGACCTCGCCCAGGAGCTCGTGGAGATCGGCACGCAGCACGACCTGCCGGTGTACCGCGTCACCGGGCGGCTCAACCTCGCCGTCGCCGCCGCCAACGACCCGATGACCGTACGACGGCTGACCGCCGAGGTCCTGGAACTCGCCCGAACTACCGGATGCCCGAGGCGATCACCGTCGCCGAGATAGCGCTGGCGGCCCTGGCGGTCATCAAAGGCCGGTTCGCCGACGCCGCAGACCTCTACAACAAGGCCGGCGAGGGCATGCGGCGCACCGGGTCGGTCCACGCGGCGGGCTTCCTCCAGCTCGCCCTGGCCGTCATCCGGCTGAACGACGGCACGCTCGGCGCGCATCTGGACGACGTGCGCGCCGTCCACGCCGTGCTCGGCCCCACGACCACCGACCTGCTCGCGCTCGCCCCGCACGCCAACGGCCTGGACGCCGAGGCCCGCGACGTCCGCGCGTCAGCCGGCCCGATCCGCCCGCGACGGTCCCCCCGCGGGCACCGAGGGCATGGCGGTGGCGCTGCGACCGGTCGCCCACACCCTCGGCGAGCTGGCCGCCCTCCTCGACCGCGACCGCGGGGCCACCGCCCACTTCGCCCGCGCCGCCGACCGATGGAACGCCCCCCGCTGGGCCACCGAATCCCGCTCCCGAGCAGCCACCTGAATCCACAGCTCAGGAGCCGAAAAAGCAAGTGGAGGCGCGGGAAATCCCGGCCTCCACATGTGTGAATCGCTGGTGTCCGAGGGGGGACTTGAACCCCCATGCCCCGTAAAGGGCACTAGCACCTCAAGCTAGCGCGTCTGCCTATTCCGCCACCCGGACGTGGGTGTGTGCCGCAGCGGTGTGCGGCGCGGGTTCACCATACCAAAGGTCCCGAGTTCGCCGCGACGTCGCCGGAGGGGGCACCATGAGCGGGTACGCAGATCCCAGCGTGAAGGTGATGCCCGTGACCGCCGAGGACGAGGTCGTCCAGTTCTGCCAGGAACTCATCCGCATCGACACCAGCAACCCAGGGGACCACTCGGGTCCGGGGGAGCGGGTCGCGGCCGAGTACGTCGCGGAGAAGCTCGCCGAGGTCGGCGTCGAGTCCCAGTTGTTCGAGCCGCACCCGAAGCGGACGAGCCTCGTCGCGCGGATCGCGGGGGAGGACCCCTCGCGCGAGGCGCTGCTGCTGCACGGGCACCTGGACGTCGTGCCGGCCCGCGCCGAGGACTGGACGCGCGACCCGTTCGGCGGGGAGATCGCCGACGGGTGCGTGTGGGGGCGCGGCGCCGTCGACATGAAGGACATGGACGCGATGATCCTCGCGGTCGTCCGGGACCGGCTGCGGTCCGGGCGCAGACCGCCGCGCGACGTCGTGCTCGCGTTCCTCGCGGACGAGGAGGCGGGCGGCTCCTGGGGCGCGCGGTGGCTGGTGGAGGAGCGGCCGGAGTTGTTCGAGGGCGTCGGCGAGGCGGTCGGCGAGGTCGGCGGGTTCAGCCTGACCGTGCCGGGCGACAGGCGGATGTACCTCATCGAGACGGCGGAGAAGGGCATCGCCTGGATGAACCTCACCGCGCGCGGCACGGCCGGGCACGGGTCGATGGTGCATCCGGACAACGCGGTGACGGCGCTCGCGGCGGCGGTCGGCAGGCTGGGCGGCCACGAGTTCCCGCCGCAGCTCACCAAGACCGTCCGCATGTTCCTGGAGCGGGTGTGCCTCGCGTACGGGATCGAGTTCGACCCGGCGGACCCGGAGGCGGCGCTGGCGAAGATCGGCCCGCTCGCCCGGATGATCGGCGCGACGCTGCGGCACACCCTGAATCCGACGCGGTTGGACGCCGGGTACAAGACGAACGTCATTCCGCAGGATGCGAGCGCCCAGGTCGACGGGCGTTTCCTCCCGGGTTATGAAGATGAATTCATGGCAACTGTGGACGAACTTCTCGGACCGGACATCAAACGGGAGTTCGTCTACCACGACCAGGCGCTGGAGACCGACTACGAGGGCGCGCTGGTCGCGGCGATGGAAGCGGCGCTGACCAGTGAGGACCCGGGCGCGCTGCCCGTCCCGTACTGCCTCAGCGGCGGGACGGACGCCAAGCACTTCGCCCGGCTCGGCATCCGTTGTTTCGGTTTTGCCCCACTTCGCCTGCCCGCCGATCTGGACTTTTCGGGAATGTTCCACGGGGTGGACGAGCGCGTCCCGGTCGACGGCCTCCGCTTCGGCGCGCGGGTCCTCGACGCTTTCCTCGATCGCGCTTAGAAAAACTTCCCCGATTGCGCCCGCGGGTGGGTTCCGTGGTGCTACGGTTACCTTGCGTGAGGGCGGTTGACTCGTCCTTGGCGATCGGGTGACTCAATTGGGGGAGCAACCGGTGATGTGCGACACGGCGCTCAGGGCGGTCACCGCCCTGCTGCGCCGTGCCGCCGTTCGTCGGCTCCTCGTGGTCCTCGGCGTCCTGGCGGCCGGCTGGCTGGCCGGCAGCGCCGCCGCGCAGGCGGCGCACGCCGACGGGCCGCCCCCGCGGGAGCGGTCCGCGGAAGGCGCCCGGGTCCTCGACGCCGCGGCCCAGGCGCCCGTCGTCGCGGACGCCCTGCGGACGGTACGGAGCGTCACGGCGGACGCCGCGCGGTCACCCGTGCGGCTGCCCCTCGGGGACGGCTTGCCCGAGCCCGCGCCGCTGCGGACGCCCGTGCTGCAGTACGAGCTGCGGTACGAGCCGCGTCCGGTGTGGCAGTGGGACTCCCCACCGGCGGCGCCCGTCGCCGCGCCGTCCGTCCGGCGGGACGCGCCCCCGGCCGGGGCGAGGGTCGCGGACGCGGCCCGCACCGAGGCCGGCGGCGTCCCCGTCCGGGTCGGTCCCCGGCGGCACGGCCCCGCCGCGACCCCGCGCGCCACGAGCGCGGCCGGGGTCCGGCACGACACCGCGCGCACCCCGGCGCGGACCGCCGCGCGGACCGGCGACACCAAGCGGCCCGCGGCGCCCGGCGCACCGATCCCGGCGCCCGTCCAGTCCGGGACGTCCGCGCCCGGCACCACGCTGATCCCGCTCGGCGGGCTCGGCGGCCCCCTCGCCCGCGAGTTCGCGGCGCACCCGCGCACCCGCGGCGTGCTCGCACACGCCCCCGGCGTGCTGCCCCCGGTCGTCCGCACAGCGGCGGACGAACCGTCCTTCGCGCCCGACTAGGCGCCTTCTCCTCGGCTTCCCCGGTCCGTGCGGCTCGGACCCGGACGCCGCTCCCATGCCCCTCCGGCATGCACCATCCCGAGGCTCCACGGCTGCCTTCCGCATGCCCGCGCCTCGATTTCACCCTCACCTAACTCCTTGAACGGAGCATCATGCGTACGTGGGTTTCCGGCACGGCTCGTGCCACCTTCCTGACCGCCGGGTTCGTCGCCCTGGGCGTCAGCGTCCTCCCGACCGCCGCGCTCGCCGACACCTCCGGCGAGCACGGCGTCCTGTCCGGCAACCAGGTCAGCGCGCCGATCTCCGCGCCGATCGAGATCAGCGGCAACGGCAACGCCGCGTCCCGCGGCGGCGCGATCGTCCACAACGCCGCCCCGCGCGGCGGCACCGGCCACACCTCCGGCCGGGACGGCGTCGGCTCGGGCAACCAGATCGACGCGCCGATCAGCGCCCCGATCGACGCCTGCGGCAACGGCGTCGCGCTGCTCGGCCGGTCCGCCGCCGCGTGCGAGGGCGGCTCGACCGTCCTCAACGAGCGGGGCGGCTCGGGCGGGGGGACGACGTCCGGCAAGCACAGCGTGCTGGGCGGCAACCAGGTCAAGGCGCCGGTGACCGCGCCGATCGACGCGTGCGGCAACGGCATCGCGGTCCTCGGCCGGACGGCCGGGGCGTGCGAGGGCGGCTCGACGGCCCTGAACCAGGGCGAGCGCCGCGCCGCGAGCAACGCCCGCGCCGCGTCCGGCCCGAACACCACCGGCCGCGACGGCATCCTGTCCGGCAACCAGGCGGACGCCCCGATCTCCCTGCCCATCAACGCGTGCGGGAACGCCGTCGCGGTCCTCGGGAAGAGCGGCGCGGGCTGCCCCGGCGGCTCGATCGTCGGCAACGAGGGCGGCAACGGCGGGGGGACGACGTCCGGCGAGCACGGCGTCGGCTCGGGCAACCAGATCAAGGCCCCGGTGTCCGCGCCGGTCGACGTGTGCGGGAACGGGATCGCGGTCCTCGGCGAGGCGGCCGGGGCGTGCAAGGGCGGCTCGACCGTCCTGAACGAGGGCGGCCACCCGGCCGCGCCGCACAAGCCCGCGAAGCCGGTCAAGCCGGTGAAGCCCGTCCAGCCGCGCAAGCCGAGCAAGCCGCACAAGCCCGCCAAGCCCGTCCAGCCGAGCAAGCCGCACGGGGGCAAGCACCACGGGGGCAAGAACCACGGCGGTAAGCACCACGGGGGCCACAACGCCCTGCCGCCCGTCCACAAGATCCACAAGACGCACAAGAAGCACGGCGGCCACTGCGACTGCGGCTGCCACGCGCCGAAGACGGTCCACACGACCATCGTCAAGAAGCACGGCGTCACGAAGCACAAGCCCGTCGTCCACAACCACGCGCGGAACGAGAACATCACCGTCGTCCAGCGCCGCGCCGCCACCGAGCGCCGCGCCGGTCTGCCGAGCGCCGGTCTGCCGAGCACCGGTCTGCCGGGCGGCACCGGCCTCACCGGCGCGGGCGTCCTGGGCGCGCTGCCCACCGGCCTGCCCGCCGGGAACGGCGCCGTCGCCGGCCAGCGCACGGCGGCCCCCGCGGGCCTGCCCGTGACGGGCGCGCCGGGTCTCGGCGGGGTCACCGGCGCGGTCACCAGCCCGGTGTCCGGCACGGTGTCGGGCGCGGTCCGCGGCCTCCCGGTGAACAAGGTCGCCGGGGCGCTGCCCGCCGAGCTGCCGACCGCCGTCCCCGGCGCGGAGCGCTCCCGCACGGCCGCCCCGCAGGCGGTGGACCTCCCGGCGGACGCGCTGAAGACCGTCTCCGCCACGACGCCGCTGGAGAGCGGGAACGGCGCCTCGTCGCTGTGGGTCCTCGCGGCCGCCGCGGTGATGGGCGCCGCGTCCGCGACGTTCGGGATCGTGCGCCGCAGCCCGCGGCGCCGCTGACGGCCCGGGCGCGGCTCCGCGACGACGCGGACGCGGGGCCGCGCCCGGCGCCCCGGCGCCAACAGAACACGCAGGTGAGCCAGCCCGTCCCGGAGGCGCGGTCCGGGGCGGGCGCAGCCGTGCCCGGACGAGGGGCGGCGGGAATGATTACCGGTCGTCAGAGCTTTGGTACGTAGTGCTACGCTCCGGCCGGGAGTACGTCAGAACGTCCGAACCTGTCGGATGATCTTGCGGCGCAGTTGGATTCTGCGGCTACCGTCGGGGTAGAGGCGGAGGCGATCGAGTTCCCAGCCGCCGTGCTCGGCGTGCTCGGTCATGACCTGCCGGGCGGTGTCACGGGTGGTGCCGCGCGGCAGTCGCAGGACGAGGTAGGTGTACTCCACCATTGCGTCCATTATGACGTGCCAGGGCCGGGCCAGGGACTCCGGTGCGGCGGCCTTCGTCCGCGACATCGGTGCCGACGTGTCATCCTGTCCTGGCGCGATGGCGAGTGGCGTCCGCCTTCATGGGAAGGGCGGAACCGCAACGTGCATGAAGACCAGACAGTGAGGTTGGAGCGACTGTGCCAGCCAAGAACGGCACTGCGAAGGGCGGCCCGTCCGGGGGCGACGGCACCCGGCTGGTGATCGTCGAGTCGCCGGCCAAGGCGAAGACGATCGCCGGATACCTGGGCCGCGGCTACGTCGTGGAGTCCAGTATCGGCCACATCCGGGACCTGCCCGGGAGCGCTTCGGAGGTGCCGGCCAAGTACAAGGGCGAGCCGTGGGCGAAGCTCGGCGTGAACGTCGAGCAGGAGTTCGAGCCGCTGTACGTGGTCAACACCGACAAGCGCGCGCAGGTCGCCAAGCTCAAGAAGCTGCTGGCGGAGGCCGACGAGCTGTTCCTCGCGACGGACGAGGACCGGGAGGGCGAGGCCATCGCCTGGCACCTCCAGGAGGTTCTGAAGCCGAAGGTGCCGGTCCACCGGATGACCTTCCACGAGATCACCCCCGACGCGATCCGCGCGGCCGCGGCGAACCCCCGCGAGCTGAACCTGCGGCTGGTGGACGCGCAGGAGACCCGGCGCATCCTGGACCGGCTGTACGGCTACGAGGTGAGCCCGGTCCTGTGGAAGAAGGTCATGCCGAAGCTGTCGGCGGGCCGGGTGCAGTCGGTGGCGACGCGGCTGGTCGTGGAGCGGGAGCGGGAGCGCATCGCGTTCGTGCCCGCGCACTACTGGGACATCGCCGCCGAGTTCGACACGGGCAGGGCCGAGGAGCCGACGCGGTTCAAGGCCGGGCTGGTCGCGGTCGACGGGAAGCGGGTCGCGCAGGGCCGCGACTTCGCCTCCGACGGGACGCTGAAGACGCGGGAGGTCCTGCATCTGGACGAGGCGGCGGCGCGCGGCCTCGCGGACCGCCTGGGCGGCCGTCCGTTCGAGGTCAAGTCCGTCGAGAGCAAGCCGTACACGCGCAAGCCGTACCCCCCGTTCCGCACGACGACGCTGCAGCAGGAGGCCAGCCGCAAGCTGGGCTTCTCGGCGAAGTACACGATGTCGGTGGCGCAGAAGCTGTACGAGAACGGCTTCATCACCTACATGCGAACGGACTCGGTGACGCTGTCGGAGACGGCGATCGGGGCGGCGCGGCGGCAGGCGGCGACGCTGTTCGGCGGCGAGTACGTGCCGGACAAGCCGCGCGTGTACGCGTCGAAGGTGAAGAACGCGCAGGAGGCGCACGAGGCGGTGCGCCCGGCGGGCGACAGCTTCCGCACGCCCGGCGAGACGGGCCTGAACGGCGACCAGTTCCGCCTGTACGAGCTGATCTGGAAGCGGACGATCGCGTCGCAGATGAAGGACGCGGCGGGCCGCAGCGTGTCGATCCGGGTGACGGGCGAGTCCACGTCCGGGGAGACCGCGGAGTTCGGCGCGACGGGCAAGACGATCACGTTCCACGGGTTCCTCAAGGCGTACGTGGAGAGCGCGGACGACCCGTCCACCGACCGCGACGACCAGGAGCGGCGGCTGCCGAACCTGACCGAGGGCGACGGCCTGACCGCCGCGTCGGTGCAGGCGGAGGGCCACTCGACGCGCCCGCCCGCGCGGTACACCGAGGCGAGCCTGGTGAAGGAGCTGGAGGAGCGGGAGATCGGCCGCCCCTCCACCTACGCGTCGATCATCGGGACGATCCTGGACCGCGGGTACGTGTTCAAGAAGGGCACGGCGCTGGTGCCGTCCTTCCTGGCGTTCGCGGTGGTGAACCTGCTGGAGCAGCACTTCGGCAACCTGGTCGACTACGACTTCACCGCGCACATGGAGGACGGCCTCGACGAGATCGCGCGCGGCGAGGCCGAGCGGGTGCGCTGGCTGAGCCGGTTCTACTTCGGCGACAACGGCGAGGAGGGCCTGCGCGAGCTGGTCGGGGACATCGGCGACATCGACGCCAAGGGCATCAGCTCGTTCCCGATCAAGGGGACGAGCATCATGGTGCGCGTCGGCCGGTACGGCCCCTACCTGGACCGCGACGGCGAGCGCGTCAACATCCCCGAGGACATCGCGCCGGACGAGCTGACGGCGGAGAAGGCCGAGGAGCTGTTCGCGCAGCCGAGCGGCGACCGGGAGCTGGGCACGGACCCGGAGACGGGGCACGTGGTCGTGGCGAAGTCGGGGCGGTTCGGCCCGTACGTCACCGAGATCCTGCCGGAGCCGCCCGCACCGGCCGAGGGTGAGAAGAAGAAGCGGACGAAGAAGGCCGACGCGCAGAAGCCGCGGACGAGTTCGCTGTTCAAGTCGATGTCGCTGGACACCGTCACGCTCGACGACGCGCTGAAGCTGCTGTCGCTGCCGCGCACGCTCGGTGAGCTGGACGGCGAGCCGGTGACGGCGCAGAACGGCCGGTTCGGCCCGTACATCAAGCGGGGCACCGACAGCCGGTCGCTCGGTGCGGAGGAGGACCTCTTCACCGTCACGCTGGAGCAGGCGAAGGAGCTGTTCGCGCAGCCGAAGCAGCGCGGCCGGGGCCGCGCGGCGGCGCCGCCGCTGCGGGAGCTGGGCGAGGACCCGGCGAGCAAGAAGCCGGTCGTGGTGAAGGAGGGCCGGTTCGGCCCGTACGTCACCGACGGCGAGACCAACGCGAGCCTGCGCAAGGGCGACGAGGTCGAGTCGATCACGATCCAGCGGGCGGTGGAGCTGCTCGCGGAGCGGCGCGAGAAGGTCGCGGCGAACGGCGGGAAGAAGAAGGCGCCCGCGCGGCGGCGAACGTCGGCGAAGTCGGGCTCCTGATGACATCTACGCCGATACTCTGACCGACATGACCGAAACGGGCGTCATCCGGCCGGACCCCGCCGCGCCGCCGGGCGACTCGCCGATCCTGCGGCGGCTGCGGACGGCGCTCGCGCTGTCGGCCACGGGCCACTGGCTGGCCGCCGGCGCGCTGACGGCGGCGGCGGGCGTGCTGGCCCGCGACGACGCGCCGATGGACCGGGCGGCGTCGGTCGGGCTCGTGCTGGCGCTGCTGCTGGTCCCGGCGGTGCTGCTGCCGCCGGTGACGCGGCTGACCGTCCGGCTCGACCGGCGGACGGTGCTGGTCGCGGCGGACCTCGTCCGCGTGGTGCTGCTGGTGTCGGTGCCGCTGGTGGACGCGCTGCCGTGGACGGCGGCGGCGGCGTTCCTCGTCGGGGTCGCGGCGCTGCCGTGGGCGCCGACGGTGGCGCGGCCCGTCCCGGCGCCGGTCGCGGTCGTCCCGACGCGGGCGGCGGACCCGGCGGCGGAGGCCGCCGAGAACGCGCGCCGGTCCATGCTGCGGACGGCGGTCGGCGCGGCCCCGGTCGCGGCGGCGCTGTTCGCGGTACTGGCGCTGGTGGCGGACGCGGTCGCGGGGGCCGCGACGCGCGCCGACCTCGTCCTGTACGTCGCCGCCGCGCTGTTCCTGGCGTCGGCGGTCGCCGTCGTGCTGCTCGGCGATCTGCCACGCGACACCGAAGCGCTGCCCGCGCCGCTCGCGCTGCTGTTCCGCGGCGGCTCGGCCGCCGGGATCG
The DNA here is from genome assembly GCF_000381885.1 of Actinomadura atramentaria DSM 43919. GTDB lineage: Bacteria > Actinomycetota > Actinomycetes > Streptosporangiales > Streptosporangiaceae > Spirillospora > Spirillospora atramentaria. The sequence continues at coordinate 350,272 of NZ_KB907212.1, forward strand.
CGGTCGCGGGCGCGGGTCTGGCGGGCGGCGCGGTCGCCGCGCTGGCGCTGGTGACGGCCGCGTCCTACGGCGCGGGCGACGCCGGGTACGCGTCGGTGCTCGCGGGCCTCTCGATCGGCGCGTGCGCCGGGGTGTTCCAGGGGCCGCGCGCGCTGGCGGCGTTCAGCCGGGCGCGGCTGCTCGGCCTCGCGGTGCTCGCGGCGGCGCTGCTGCTGGCGGTGCTCGCGCTCGTCCACGACCTCGTCGTCGTGGCGTTCCTCGCCGGGTTCCTCGGCGTCGCGGCGGGCACGGCCTGGGCGGCGGCGCGCACGCTGGTCCCGGAGCGGACCGGGCACCTGCGGTCGGCGGCGCTGGTCGCGGCGCTCGTCGCGGCGGCGGCGCTCCCGCCGCTGGCCGGGGCGGTCGGCGTCCACCGGCTGACGGTCGGCGACGGCGCCTACGACCTCACCGGCGCGCAGGTCGCGCTGCTGGTCGCGGCGGTCCTCGCGGCGCTGGCGGGCTACGTCGCGCTGCGGCGGCTCGACGACCGGCGCGGCGTCCCCTTCTTCCGCGACCTCGGCGCGGCGCTGCGCGGCGAGCGGTACACGCCGCACGCGGCTGAGCCGCCGCGGCCGCGCCGCGCCGCCGAGCGCGGCGTGTTCATCGCGTTCGAGGGCGGCGAGGGCGCGGGCAAGACCACGCAGGCGCGGCTCGCCGCGATCTGGCTCCGCGACCACGGCTACGACGTCGTCACCACGCACGAGCCCGGCGCGACCAAGATCGGGATGCGGCTGCGCGCGATGCTGCTGGACCGCGAGACGACCGGGCTGTCGCCGCGCGCGGAGACGCTGCTGTACGCGGCCGACCGCGCCGACCACGTCGCGAACGTCATCCGGCCCGCGATGCGGCGCGGCGCGATCGTCGTCAGCGACCGGTACGTCGACTCCTCCCTCGCCTACCAGGGCTACGGGCGGCGCGAGCCCGTCGCGGACATCGCGCGGCTCAACGACTGGGCGACGACCGGGCTGCTGCCGGACCTGACGATCCTGCTGGAGGTGCAGCCCGAGGCGGGGCTGCGGCGGCTGCCCGCCCCGGCCGACCGGATCGAGTCCGAGCCCGCCGAGTTCCACGAGCGGGTCCGCGACGGGTTCCGGGCGCTCGCCGAGGCCGACCCCGACCGGTACCTCGTGCTGGACGCGGGCCGTCCGCAGAACGAGCTGAGCCGCGAGATCCAGGACCGCATCCGCGAGATCCTCCCCGACCCGGTGCCGGTGTCGGCGGAGGAGGTGACGGGCTCGTTCCCCGCGATCACCGAGTGATCCGGCGTCAGAGCCAGCCGCGCTCGTCCGCGACGCGGACCGCCTCCATGCGGTTGCGCGTGCCCGTCTTGGCGATGGCGGCGGACAGGTAGTTGCGGACGGTGCCCGCCGACAGGAACAGCCGCCCGGCGATCTCCGCGACGGTCGCCCCGGCGCGCGCGGCGTCCAGGACGTCGCGTTCGCGGGCGGTGAGCGGCGAGTCCCCGGCGGCGAGCGTCGTGGCGGCGAGCGCGGGGTCCACGACGCGCTCGCCGCGGGCGACGCGGCGGACGGCGTCCGCGAGCGCCTCGGCGGGCGCGTCCTTCACGACGAACCCGACGGCCCCGGCCGCCATCGCGCGGCGCAGGTAGCCCGCCCGGCCGAACGTGGTGAGGATGACGACGCGGCAGTCCGGGGCCTGCTCGGCGAGGACGGCCGCCGCCGCGAGCCCGTCCATGCCGGGCATCTCGATGTCGAGCAGGGCGACGTCGGGGCGGTGGCGGAGGGCGGCGGGGACGACCTCGTCGCCCCGGCCCACGGCGGCGACGACGGTGAAGTCGTCCTCCAGGTCCAGCAGCGCGGCCAGGGCGGTGCGGATCATCTCCTGGTCCTCGGCCAGCAGCAGCCGGATCGTCACGCGGCGGCCGCTCCGTCGAGGGTTCCGTCGAGCGTGACGCGCAGCCGCCAGCCGCGCGGGGCGAGCGGGCCCGCGTCCAGCCGTCCCCCGGCCGCCTCGACGCGCTCGCGCAGCCCGGCCAGGCCGTTCCCGGCGGCGGCCGTGCCGCCGACGCCGTCGTCGCTGATCTCCACGGCGGTCGGCGTCAGCGCGACCGCGCACCGGGTCGCGCGGGCGTGCCGCACGACGTTGGTCAGGCCCTCCCGGACGACCCAGCCGAACAGCTCCTGCCGCGCGGTGTCCACCGCGTCGGCGGCGGTGGGCAGCTCGGCGGCGACGCCCGCCGCGCGCAGCAGCTCGCGACCGCGCGCGAGTTCCCCGGCGAGCGTCACGTCGCGGTACCCGGACACGGCGGCGCGGACGTCCGCGAGCGCCTGCCGGGACAGGTTCTCGACCTCGGCGATCTCGTCGCGGGCGCGCGCGGCGTCGGCGTCCGCGAGGCGGCGGGCCAGGCCGCTCTTGACGGTGATGACCGTCAGCGAGTGGCCGAGCAGGTCGTGCAGGTCGCGGGCGATGCGCGCCCGCTCGGCCTCGGAGGCGAGCCGGGCGACCTCGGCGCGGGCGGCGCGCAGCGCGTCGTTGGCGCTGACGAGCTCGGTGAACGCGAAGATCATCGCCGCGGTGAAGACGATCATGATCGCCTGGAGCCAGCCCGCCTCGTCGAACCACAGCCAGGGGACGGCCAGCGCGGCGAGCGCCCCGGCCGCCGTGATCGCCGTCGCGTACCGGCGCAGCTCGGCCGCCGCGAGCGCGACGATGACGGCGAGCAGGTAGAACGCGTAGATCCTGGCGATGGGCAGTTCCGCGAGGAACAGCGCGGTGAGGACGCCGAGCAGCGCCCAGGCCGCCCGCGTCGCGCCGCGCGCGGCGGCGAGCGCGGTCAGCGGGTAGCAGGCGGCGAACGCGGCGGCGAGCGCGTAGCCCGCGGCGGCGCGCGCGCCCGACGCCTCCTGCGCGAGGCCGCCGACCGTCACCAGCGGGTAGGCGAGCATCCCGGCCGCCAGCATGACGCGCCGCCAGCCGTGGACCCACCGCCGCGCGTCCGGGGTGTCCCCGCTCATGGCCCGCAAGCTAACACCGCCGGACGGCCGCTGAGAAGGCCCGCGCGAAGGCCCGTGCGAGGACCCGCGGGAAGGCCCGTGCGAAGGCCCGTCGGAAGGCCCGGTCACGCGGCCGCGAACCGGGCGCGCAGCCGCCCGCCGTTGACGAACGCGACGATGCCGAGCAGCAGCAGCCCGCACGCGGCCTGCTCGACGCGGAACCAGACCGGGAACAGGCCCGGCAGCGCCACGATGACGACGACCGCCGCGAGCATCACCGCGGACGTGATCCGGAGCCTGCGGTACGCGGCCCGGACGCCGCGCGCGGCGCGCACCGCGAACCGGAACGTCAGCGCCGAGCCGACGGCGACGAGGACGCCGCGCGTCCAGACGGCGTCGTCGACGATCGCGTGGTGGTCGCGCAGTGCGGCGACGGCCGCGACGGTGAGCACGCTCAGCGCGAGGTAGGAGGCGGTCAGCAGCTTCGTCGCGCGCAGCGCGCCGGCCGCGCGGTCGTTCTCGGTGGTGTCCATACCGGTCATCGTCCGTTCGGGCGGCCCCGCGCGGGCAGTGCCGTCGCCCATCACCCCGCCATGACATTCGTCATGGCGCGCGGCGCGGGTCGGTAGCCTGGCGGGTATGAGCGTGTGGGACGACGTCGTCGGCCAGGAGTCCGTCGTGGACGGGCTGCTGCGCGCGGCCGAGGGCGGCGCGCCCGCGCACGCGTGGCTGTTCACCGGGCCGCCCGGCTCGGGGCGGTCGGCGGCGGCGCGGGCGTTCGCGGCGGCGCTCCAGTGCGGGGAGGTGCCGCGCGGCTGCGGGCACTGCGCGTCCTGCCACCAGGTGCTGCAGGGCACGCACGCCGACGTCGAGGTCGTGCGGCCCGCCGGGCTGTCGTTCGGCGTGAAGGAGACGCGCGAGCTGGTGCTGCGGGCGTCGTCGTCGCCGAGCGGCGGGCGCTGGCAGATCGTGCTGTTCGAGGACGCCGACCGCGCGACCGAGGCGGCGGCGAACGCGCTGCTCAAGGCCATCGAGGAGCCGCCGCCCCGGACGGTGTGGCTGCTCTGCACGCCGTCGCCGGAGGATCTGCTGGTGACGATCCGGTCGCGGTGCCGGTTGGTGACGCTGCGGACGCCGCCCGTCCCGGCCGTCGCGGCGGCGCTCGTCCAGCGCGACGGCGTCGACGCGGACACGGCGCGGGAGGCGGCGCGGGCCGCGCAGGGCCACGTCGGGCGGGCGCGGCTGCTCGCCACCGACGCCGAGGCCCGCGCCCGCCGCGCGGAGGTGCTGGCGCTGCCGCGCCGGCTGACGGGCGTCGGCCCGGCGGTGACGGCGGCGGACGCGCTGGTCCGGGCGGCCGAGGCGGAGGCGAAGGCGGAGGCCGAGTCGCTGAACGAGGCGGAGACCTCGGCGCTGCGGCAGGCGCTCGGCGAGAGCGCGAAGGGCCGGATGCCGCGCGGCACGGCGGGCGCGCTGAAGGAACTGGAGGACCGGCAGAAGTCCCGGGCGACGCGGGTGAAGCGCGACGCGCTCGACCGCGCGCTGCTGGATTTGGCGTCCTATTACCGGGACGTGCTGGCGTTGCAGCTCGGCGCGGGCGGCGACCTGGTGAACGAGCCGCTGGCCGCCGAACTGCGCACGGCCGCCTCGGCGGGCGCGCCGGAGGCGACGATCCGCCGCCTCGACGCGATCATGGCCTGCCGCGAGCGCGTCGGCGCGAACGTGAACCCGCTGCTCGCGGTGGAGGAGATGACGCTCGCCCTGCGCACGGGCTGACTCCCGCGCGGCGGACGCGTTCGCCGCCGGTCGTTCTCCTACGATGGGCGAGCCGGCCCCGGTCGGGCATAAGGTGCGAACCAGTCTGTAACGATGGCTGTGCGCCCGGCACCGGATGCGATAGAAACGTCGGGCGACAACGCGGACGAGAGGCGGGAAGCGTCATCCCCATGGACGGAAACGGCAGGAAACCGGGTCACGGGGACCGGCTCGGGTCGTGGCGGACGCTGGTTCCCCTCTGCGCGGCCACCGTCGCGGCCTTCGCGGTCGCGGGCGGGCTCGACGCGGTGGACCGGCACAGCCACGCGCGCTCCAAGGAACGCTCCGCGGCCGCCGCCGCGGCGCACGAGGTCACCGAGAAGGCCGCCGAGCCGCGCTACGTGGTCGGCGTCCGGCGCAACGGGACGGCGCTGGTCGTCCGGGACGCCAAGACCGGCAAGGACGTCGGGCTGCCCGTCGCGGCGGCGCCCGGCGCGCGGTTCGAGCGCGTGGCGCGGGGCGGCGGCGCGTACGTCGTCGCGTCGTCGACCGGCCGGAACGTCACGTTCCAGAAACTCACCCTGGACGGCAAGGGACATCCGGCCTCGCTGACCGCCGTCCCCGGCGCGGCCGTCACCGGCCGCTCCACCGCCTGGTCCGACCTCGCCGTCAGCCAGGACGGCAGGAGCATCGCCTACGTCACCTACACCGGCAAGGCCGGGCGGGTCGACGTCCTGTCGGGCGCGGAGCGCAAGTCGTGGACGACCAAGTCGGCGGCGCGCATCGGCAGCCTGTCCTTCGCGGGCCGGACGCTGTCGTTCGTGTGGAGCCCCGTCGCCCGCCCCGGCCGCCACCAGGTCCGGACGCTCGACACCGCCGGCGAGTCCGGCGACCTGCGCGTCAGCCGCGCCGTGCTGACACTGCCCGCCGGGTCCGGCCCCGCCCTGCTCAGCAAGGACGGCGCGACGCTCATCGCGGGCGTCGGCGACGACACCGCGTGGACGCTGCGCGCCTACTCGGTGAAGACCGGCAAGCCGACCCGCGACCTGTGGACGCGGGACGTCGAGAGCGGCCTCCGGCAGCTCGCGGCCGACTCCGGCGGCCACCTGCTCGCCGCCGCCGCGGACGGCAGCCTGTACGGCTCCAAGGAACTGTCGGCCACCGCCGCGGACCTCACCGACGTCGCCTGGTAAGCCCCACGCGGGCGTGACCCGCCCGGCGGCGCGACCCGGCCTGGGCACGGCCGCGCGCCGGTTCGGCGCGGGGCGCGACCCCGGCCGACGGCGCGCCGGGCGGCGGCCCTGCGCCCGGCCGCGCGACGCGGCGCGCGTCAGGCGGCGACCGTCTCCTTGCGCCCGGCCAGCGGGGCGCGCGGAGGCGACGGGACCGTGCGCGGCCCCGGCAGCGCGTAGCGGAAGATCTTCTTCCACGTGCTGCCGGCCTGTTCGCGCAGCGACCCCGTGTGGTACGGCAGCCCGTACCGCTCGCACAGCGCGCGGACGCGCGGCGCGATCTCGGCCAGCCGGTTGCTCGGCATGTCCGGGAACAGGTGGTGCTCGATCTGGTGGCTGAGGTTCCCCGTCATGAGGTGGAACAGCTTGCCGCCGCTGATGTTCGCCGAGCCGAGGATCTGCCGCACGTACCACTCGCCGCGCGTCTCGCCCTCCAACTGCTCCTCGCCGACCTCGAACACGTCCACCTCGCCGGGGAAGTGGCCGCAGAAGATGATCGTGTGCGCCCACACGTTCCGGACGATGTTCGCGGTGAAGTTCGCGCCGAGCGTCGAAAGGAACTGCGGCCCGCTGAGCAGCGGGAACGCGATGTAGTCCTTGCCCCACTGGCGGCGGATCTTCTTGCCGATCTCGCGGAGCTTGGCGCGGGTCTCGGCGCGGTCGTCCTCGCCCTTGCGGATCTTCTCCAGGTCGAGGTCGTGCAGCGCGACGCCGTACTCGAAGAACATCGCCAGCAGCGCGTTGTAGAACGGCTGCGCGAGGTACGCGGGGTTCCACGGCTGCTCGGGCGTCACCCGCAGGATGCCGTAGCCCACGTCGTTGTCCTTGTCGAGGACGTTCGTGTACGTGTGGTGGATGAAGTTGTGGGAGTGCTTCCACTGCTCGGCGGGGGAGACGTTGTCCCACTCCCACGTCGTCGAGTGGATCTTCTGGTCGCGCATCCAGTCCCACTGGCCGTGCATGACGTTGTGGCCGATCTCCATGTTCTCCAGGATCTTGGCCACGGACAGCGTCGCGGTCCCGGCGAGCCACGCGGGCGGCAGCGCGGACGCCATGAGCATCGCCCGGCCGCCCAGCTCCAGGTACCGCTGCCAGCGGATGACGCGGTGGATGTACGCGGAGTCGTCGTCGCCGAGGTCGGCGAAGATCTCGTCGCGCAGGTCGTCCAGCTCGCGCGCGATGGCCTCGTAGTCGGCCGGGGTCAGGTGCGCGGTGGGGTCGGTCTTGGCGTTCATGGGGGTCTCCTTTCGGAGTCAGAGTTCGAGTTCGACGGGCCCGGCGGCGGCGGACACGCACGTCTGGACGAGGTGCCCTTCCTCGCCGTGGACCTCGCCGGTGCGCAGGTCGCGGACCTGGCCGGAGCAGAGGCGGCCGACGCAGCTGTAGCAGATGCCCATGCGGCAGCCGCTGGGCAGCAGCGCGCCCGCGTTCTCGCCCGCGTCCAGCAGCGAGGTGGAGCCGTCGGCGTCGACCTCGATGCCGCTCGTGCGGAACGTGACGCGGCCGCCCTCGCCGCCCGCGCCCAGCAGGACGGGGCGGAACCGCTCGACGCGCAGCCGGTCCTCGGCGCCCGCGTCGCGCCAGTGCGCCTCGACGTCGTCGAGCATGTCGGCGGGCCCGCACGCCCAGGTGGCACGGTCCCGCCAGTCGGGGCACAGGTCGGCCAGGTCGGCGGGCTTGAGCCGGCCGTCGGCGGCGGTGTGCCGCTCGTGCAGGGTCAGCGCGGGGACGCGCGCGGCGAGCGCGCGCAGTTCCGCGCCGAAGATGGCGTCCTCCGGCGTCCGCGAGGAGTACACGACGACGGTGTCCGGCCACAGCCCGGTGGCGGCGAGGTCGCGCAGCATCGCCATGACCGGCGTGATGCCGCTGCCCGCCGCGAGGAACAGGATCTTGTTGGGACGCGGGTGCGGCAGGACGAACTCGCCCTCGGCCGCCGCGAGCCGGACGATCGTGCCGGGCCGCGCCTCGGTGACGAGGTGGCGGGACACGACGCCGTCCGGGTTCGCCTTGACGGTGATCGCCAGGCGGCCGTCGCGGCGCGGCGGCGCGGACAGTGAGAACGTCCGCCAGTGGCGCACGCCGTCCACGTCCACGCCGATCTTGAGCCACTGGCCCGCGCGGTGCCCGGCCCATTCGACGCCGGGCTTGATCTCCAGGGTGGCGACGCCGGGGGCCTCGTGGCGGATCGCCTCGATCCGGCCGCGGGGCTCGGCCGTCGACCACAGCGGGTTGACGAGCCCGAGGTAGTCCTCGGGCAGCAGCGGCGTGGTGAGCCACCGCGCCGCCGCGGCGAGCCGGCGCGCCGGCCCGCGCGACCTACCCGTGCTACGGGTCGCGTGCGGAGTCAAGGGGGCCTCCCCGTGCGGTCCTAACTTACGTTGCCGTAACCTACGGTGCCGTAAGTTCTGGGTCTGTTCAAGGGCTTGTCCGGCAAAGCGACCGGCATCACACCATCGCACGATGTCTCATTGCTTGATGTAGCTCTAGGTGACAAAACTCGTTCCGAGGTGTGTGCCCGGCAGCGCAGGGACTGCACATCCGCGCGGCGGTCCGGGGATGTGACGTCCGACCTGCTCCTGAGTCACGTCCGTCCCGCGGCTCTCATCGTTTTCTCATCTTCGCCTCAGCGGTCCCCCAGACGGCGTCGGCAGTCTGCTCGGCATGAACCGGCCGATCCCGCGCCGGACCCTGCTGGTCAACGGCGCGCTCGGCGTGCTGCTGCTCGGCGGGGCCGGCGCCGCCTACCTGAGCCTCTCCGACGACGGCTCGGACGCGTCCGCGGCCACCCGCACCACGCGCGTCCAGCGCGGCACCGTCTCCTCCTCGGTGTCGGCGTCCGGCTCCGTGGAGAGCTCCCGCACCCGCTCGCTGTCGTTCACGGCCTCCGGGACCGTCACGAAGATCTACGTGAAGGCCGGGAAGAAGGTCGCCGCGGGCACCGTCCTGGCCCGCCTCGACTCGACCGAGGCCCAGGAGAGCCTGGCCGAGGCCAAGGCCAACCTGACCGTCGCCGAGTCCGGGGACACCACGTCCGACAAGGGCTACGCCAGCTATCTCCAGGCCCGCAACGCCTACAACTCCGCGCTCCGCACCTACAACGGGACCGTGCTGCGGGCTCCGATCGCCGGGACGATCACGGCGGTGAACGGGACGGTCGGGGGGAGTTCCGGCGGTTCCGGCGGGTCCTCGTCGTCTGGTGGGTCGTCGTCGTCGGGCGGGTCCGGGTCCTCGTCGTCTTCCGGGAGCACGTCCACCTCTTCGTCCTCGGGGTCCGGCTTTATCGAGATGGCCGACACGTCCAAGATGCAGATCACCGGCAACTTCACCGAGGCCGACACCACCAAGCTCAAGAACGGCCAGGCCGCGACGGTCTCGTTCGACGCGCTCACCGGTAAGACCGCCACCGGGAAGGTCGTCGAGGTCGGGCTTTCGCCGACGACCACGGACAACGTCGTGAAGTACCCCGTCACGATCAGCCTGACCAAGGTGCCGTCCGGCGTCCGGCTCGGGCAGACCGCGACCGTCGAGGTCAGCGTCGCCAAGGCCGAGGACGTCCTGTACGTCCCGACCGCGGCGGTGCGGACGGCGGGCGGGCAGAGCACCGTCACCGTCGTGAAGGACGGGAAGCGCTCGACCGTGCAGGTCGAGGTCGGCGTCAAGGGCGACCAGGGGACCGAGATCACCTCGGGGCTCCAGGAGGGCGACGAGGTCGTGCTGACCTCGACGTCCGCCGGCGGGACGTCCGGGCAGACCGGGCTGCGCGGCGGCGCGGGCCTCGGCGGCGGGATGCCCGGCGGCGGCATGCCGGGCGGCGGCGCGCCGGGCGGGGGACGGCGGTGACCCCGGTCCTGGACGTCCGGTCGGTCACCAAGGTCTACGGGTCCGGCGACACGGCCGTCCACGCGCTGCGCGGCGTCTCGCTGACCGTCGAGCGCGGCGACTACGTCGCGATCATGGGGGCGTCCGGGTCCGGGAAGTCGACGCTGATGAACATCATCGGCTGCCTCGACGTCCCCACCGGCGGCCGCTACCGGCTCGACGGGCACGACGTCGGCGGCCTCGACGAGCGGCGCCTGGCGATCCTGCGCAACCGGCGCATCGGGTTCGTGTTCCAGTCGTTCAACCTGATCCCCCGGATGACCGCGCGCGCCAACGTCGAGCTGCCCCTCGCCTACGGCGGTGTTCGCGCCGCCGAGCGCCGCCGCCGCGCGCTCGCCGCGCTCCGCGAGGTCGGGCTGGAGGACCGGACGGGGCACGAGCCCAACGAGCTGTCCGGCGGTCAGCAGCAGCGCGTCGCCCTCGCCCGCGCCCTCGTCACCGCGCCCACGCTGCTCCTCGCCGACGAACCCACCGGTGCGCTCGACAGCCACTCCACCGAGGACGTCCTGCGGCTGTTCGACGGCCTCAACCGCGCGGGCCGCACGCTCGTCGTCATCACCCACGAGGCGGACGTCGCCACGCACGCCCGGCGCATCGTCCGGCTCGTGGACGGGCGGATCACCGAGGACCGGCGGCTCGCACCCGTCGCGGATCTCGCACGGGCCGCCCGGTGAACCCGGCGGAGGTGCTGCGGTTCGCGCTGCGCGGACTCGCCGCCAACAAACTGCGCAGCGCGCTGACGACGCTGGGCATCCTCATCGGCGTCGCGTCGGTGATCGTGCTCGTCGCGGTGGGGAACGGGTCGTCCGAGCAGATCAAGAAGAGCATCCAGCGGCTCGGCGCGGACTCGCTCACGGTCACGCCGTCCACGACGGGACGGGGCGGGTTCCGCGGCGGTTTCGGGGGGTTCGGCGGTTCGACGCAGCAGCAGAGCGGGCCGCGTACGCAGGCCCACGACCTGACCGTCGCGGACGCGACCGCGCTGACCGGTTCCGGCGACACGCCTTCGGTCAAGAGCGCTTCGCCCGTCGTCACGAGCCAGTCCGTCACCGCCGGGTACGAGGGGACGTCCGCGACGATCAGCCAGTTCGTCGGGACGACGCCCACCTACTTCGCGGCGGCCAACAAGACGCTCGCGTCGGGGGCGCTGTTCTCCGCGTCGGACGAGGCCGCGGGCGTCAAGAGCGTCGTGCTGGGCAGCAGCGTCGCGTCGGACCTGTTCGGACGCGTCGATCCGCTCGGCAAGAAGGTCGACGTCAACGGCATCCGGTTCACCGTCGTCGGCGTGCTCAAGGCGACCGGGTCCTCGTCGTCCAGCTTCTCCGACCCCGACAGCATCGCCGTCGCGCCGCTCACCGCCGTCCAGCAGAGCCTCACCGGCTACGGCGGCCTCGACCAGATCATCGTGCAGGCCACCGGTACGGACGCCGTGGACTCGGCACAGGCCGAGATCACCGCGCTGCTCGGGCAGCGGCACGGCGTCGCGGACTCGGGCACGGCCGACTTCACCGTCTCCAGCCAGGCCAGCGTGCAGTCCGCCGTCAGCGACTCCACCAAGACGTTCACCGTGCTGCTCGGGGCCGTCGCCGCGATCAGCCTGCTCGTCGGCGGCATCGGGATCACCAACATCATGCTCGTCACCGTCACCGAGCGGACGCGCGAGATCGGCATCCGCAAGGCCATCGGCGCGCCGCGCGGCGCGATCCTCGCCCAGTTCGTCGTGGAGGCGACCGTGCTCAGCCTCATCGGCGGGCTCCTCGGCGTCGCCGCGGGCGTCGCCGGGAGCCTGTTCACCATCGCCGGGGTGAAACCCGTGCTCGTCCCGTCGTCGATCGTCGTCGCGCTCGCGGTGTCGGTCGCGATCGGGCTGTTCTTCGGCGGGTTCCCCGCCGGGCGCGCGGCCAGGCTCCGCCCGATCGAGGCGCTGCGCCATGAGTGACCGCACCAGGGAGGACCCCGTGCCCGATTCCGACGACCGGCCCGACGCCGTTCCGGCCTCCGGTTCCCCGCCGCGCGCCGGCGGGGAGCCGCCGGACGGGGAGCTGCTCGCGACGTCGCCGTTCGACGACGACCTCGACGCCGCGCTCGCCGCCGTCCCGGCCAAGCGCGCCCTGCCGGGGCCGACGCTGTACCTGGCGGCGGGGCTGCTGCTCGTCGTCGGGTTCCTCGGCGGCATCCAGGCGCAGAAGTGGCGGTCGGACGACTCGGGCGGACGGTCCGGGAACGGGATGGCGCAGGCCGGGGAGGGCTTCCCCGGCGGGGCGCGCGGCGGTTACGGCTCGCGGGCGGGCGGCGAGTCGGGCGGGATGCCCGGCTTCGGCGGCGCGCCCGGCGGCGGGTACGGCGGCGCGTACGGCGGGCGCGGCGGCTTCGGCGGGGCCGGGGTCACGGCGGGCACCGTCGTGAAGGTCTCCGGCGACACGCTCTGGGTCAAGACGTCCGACGGCAAGACCGTGAAGGTCCACACCAGCGACTCGACGAAGGTCAGCGTGACGAAGCAGGGGTCGCTCAAGGATTTCGGCTCCGGCGCGACCGTCGTCGTGCGCGGCTCGGCGGGCGACGACGGCACCGTCACCGCGACCCAGGTCACCGAGGGCGGCGGCCGTGGCAACTGATTCCAGGAGACACCCGATGAACCGGAAGTTCGCGGCGGTGGCCGCCGCCGCGTCGATCCTGCTCGCGTCGGCGTGCGGCGGGGGCGACGGCAAGGACGGCGGCGGCAGGGCGGCGGCGTCGGCCGATCCGATGGCGGCGTTCCGCGCCTGCCTGCAGAAGCAGGGCGTGGACATGCCGGAGGGGCGTCGCGGCGGGAACGGCGCCCCGCCGTCGGGTGCGCCGTCCGGCCGTCCTAGCTGGAACGCGTCCGATCGGCCCTCGAATCGTCCCACGGGCCGTCCCACGCGCTCGGCCGCCCAGCAGAAGGCCATGCAGGCGTGCGCGTCCCTGGCCCCGAACCGCGGCGGACGCGGCCCCGGCGACTACGGCGGCCCGCCCGGCGGCGGCGCGCCGAGCCCGGCGGCGTCCTGACGGCCGCCCCCTGAACGTCGGCGGGCGGGCGGAGAGCCCCCGCGACCGCCCGCCCGCCGACCCCGCGCCCGCTCGGGTGGCTGTGCCCGGCGACGGGTGCGAGTATGGCTAGGCCGTGTCCCAAAGTGCCTCAGCCACAGCGCGAGTGCGTTACCTGGCCGGTGAAGCGATGCCGGAGGCGAGCTTCACCGGGCAGATCGCGGAGCGATGCCGCGCTCGCCAAGGCCCGGTGAGGTCCGAGCCGCCAGGCGAGGGCCGTGGGCCGGGACTTTGAAACACTGCTAGCCGATCTGGGCCGACGAAACGGGGTCACGCGTGCGGGCAAGAGCGATCAGCGCAGCGGCGGCGGCACTCGTCCTCGCCCTGGCGTCGGCGTGCGGGGGCGGCGGCGACGATCCCGCGCCCGCCCGCTCGTCCGCCGCGGACGGCCTCGCCTGGACGGACTGCGGCCAGGGGTTCCAGTGCGGGACGGTGCGCGTCCCGCTGGACTACGCCAAGCCGGACGGCGACACCATCGGCATCGCGATGATCAAGCTTCCGGCGACGGACCCGTCCCGGCGCGTCGGCTCACTGTTCACGAACCCGGGCGGGCCGGGCGGATCGGGCATCGAGTTCGTCCGCCAGGCCGGGCGGATCTTCAGCAGCGATCTGCGGCGTTCGTTCGACATCATCGGGTTCGACCCGCGCGGCGTGGGGGAGAGCTCGCCCGTCCGCTGCCTCACCGGGCCCGAGCTGGACACCTACTTCGGCACCGACTCGTCGCCCGACGACCGCGCCGAGGTCGACGCGTTCGCCGCGCAGAGCAAGAAGTTCGCCGCCGCGTGCGGCGCGAAGGCCGCTCGGCTGCTGCCGCACGTCGGCACCCGCGACGCCGCCCGCGACATGGACCTGATGCGCGCGGCCGTGGGCGACGCGAAGCTCACGTACTACGGCGCGTCCTACGGCACCTACCTCGGCGCGACGTACGCGGAGGAGTTCCCCGCGAAGGTGCGCGCGCTCGTCCTCGACGGCGCGCTCGACCCGAAGGTGTCGCCCGCGGACGTGCTGGTCGAGCAGGCGAAGGGCTTCGAGACGGCGTTCCGGGCGTTCGCGGAGGACTGCGTCCGGCAGGCGGGCTGCCCGCTCGGCACGTCCGCGGACGAGGCCGTCGCGAAGCTCTCGTCCTTCTTCGCCTCGGTGGACCGCGAACCGCTCACCAACAGCCGCGACTCCCGGCGCGTCACCGAGTCCTGGGCGACGATGGGCGTCGCGACGGCCCTCTACAACAAGGACTTCTGGCCCAACCTGCGCCAGGCTCTGGACCAGGCGATCAACCGCCGCGACGGCACGCTCCTGCTGACGCTCGCCGACACGATGGTCGAACGGAAGCCCGGCGGCCAGTACAGCAACGAGAACGACGCCAACATGGCCGTGAACTGCATCGACAAGCCCAACCCGCCGACGCTCGGCGCGTACCAGAAGTACGTGGACCGCGCCGCGCGGCAGTCCCCGCGCTTCGGCCCGTTCGTCGTCTGGGGCGGTCTGGCCTGCGTCTACTGGCCGACGAAGCCCACCGAGCCGCCCCACGCGATCAAGGCCGCCGGCGCCCCGCCGATCCTCGTGATCGGAACCACACGCGACCCCGCGACCCCGTACCCGTGGGCCCAGAGCCTCGCCGCCCAGCTCGACAAGGGCGTCCTCCTCACCCTCAACGGCGACGGCCACACCGCCTACCTGCAAGGAGACTCCTGCATCACCGCGGCGACGGACCGCTACCTCACCACCGCCGAACCCCCGCGCGACGGAACCCGCTGCAACTGATGCACACACCTGTCCCAGAACCGGGTAGACTGCTACCCGCGCCGTCCCCGAACGGCACGCCGCCTTAGCTCAGTCGGCAGAGCGATTCACTCGTAATGAATAGGTCATCGGTTCGATTCCGATAGGCGGCTCCAACCTGACCAGGGCGTTCACCTCACCGGGTGGACGCCCTTCGTCGTTCGGGTAGCAGTTCTTGCCGGTCCCCCTCAGGTATGGGCGGGCGGTTACCCGTGCGGGGCGATGTGCGGTTGCCCGGTCGGCGAACATGCTCGGAGCATGAGACTGATTTCCAAGACGGCGGGGGTGCTGGCCGTCGTGATCGCGGCCGGGGGTGCCGCCGCCGTGCCGACCGGGGCTGTGACTTCGCGGAGCGGGTCGGGTGATTGCGTGTTGGTGCCGCGTGCGGTGTGCGGGGTTGTGCGGCCTGGACCGGTGGACGACACGGGCGCACTGTCTCGGATGCGTCGATGAGTCCGGCGGTGTGGATTTCGCCCGGGGCGCTGTTGGGTGCGTGATCGAGCCGCGTTAAAACTGATTTTTCTGGTCGGGGCTAGCTCGGCGGCTGGGGGCGGAGGCCGTCGAGGATCAGGTGGGCCAGGTGGGTCGCGCGGGGTTTGTTGGATTCCGCGTTGGCGTGGTGGATGGCGGCGAAGGCTCCGGCGACCAGGGCCATCAGATCCTCGGGGGTTACGTCGTCGCGGACGGTGCCGGCGGTGCGGGCGCGGGTCAGGAGAGTCGCGACTTGGTGGGTTAGGTCGGCGGCCACGTCCGGGGCGGCGGTGCGCAGGTCGAACTCGGCTGCCAGAAGGGCGCTTTTGACGGTTGCGTTTTCGGCGCCCGTGGCCATCATTCGGCCCAGGAGGGTGAACAGGGCTTCGGGGTCGTCGGTGGCGGTCAGCTCTTCGGCCTCTTTGATGAGCTGTTCGAGTTGGTCGATCGCTACGGCCAGGTAGAGCGCTTCCTTCGTCGGGAAGTGGCGGTGGACGGTGCCCGGGCCGACGTTGGCGCGGCGGGCGATCTCATCCAGGGAGACGCCCAGGCCCTCGGTCGCGAACGCCCGCTGGGCGGTTCGGAGCACTCGGTCGCGGTTGCGGCGCGCGTCGGCTCGTAGCTCGCGGGCGGGGCTGTGAGCTGCGCCGGCGCGGTCTGGTGGCGGGGTGGACATGGTGACAGCAGCATAACCGGGGCGGCGCACCGTATAGTCTGGGGACGTAACCGGGGCGTCGCACCGCTTATTGGGCGTCTCGACCGACCCGATGCGGAGAGCGCGCAGATGACCGATCGCGACGATGCCGTGGCCCTGGTCCAGCGACTGCAGGAGTGCTTCAACACCCGGCGGTTCGACGGCGCCGACGAGCTGCACACGCCCGACTTCTACAGCCACCCGCTCGGCACGACCGGGATCGAGGCGGGCAAGGACGCCTGGCGCACGGTCGTCGCGCGTTTCCCCCGCATGCGCGTCACCGCCGAAGACATCCTGGTCGACGGGAACAAGGTCGCCGTCCGCTCGTCCGTCGAGGGCATGACGGACTCGGACGCGCGACCCACCCTGATCGAGATCTTCCGCATCGAGAACGGCCGCTTCGCCGAGATGTGGGGCCTCACCGAAGGCCCGGACCCGCGTTGACGAAACGGCTGGCGGCGGCCCTGGGATGGAGGGCCGCCGCTCGTCGCAGGGAGTCGAAGCTGGGGAGCGTGGGAGACTTGGTGAGTGCGGATTACACGGCGTAACGCGAGGTTTCAGCAGTGGGAGGCGTTGCTGGGGAACCGTGCCAAGCGGCAGCGGGCCGGGGAGTTCCTGGTGCAGGGGGTGCGGCCGATCGGGTTGGCGGTCGAGGGCGGGTGGCCGGTTCGGGCGGTGTTGCGGGAGGACGGGCGGGCGTTGTCCGGCTGGGCTCGGGGGATTGTGGAGCGGGCCGGGGGTGAGGTGTTCGAGGTTGCTCCTGAGTTGATGCGGGAACTCGGGGAGAAGAGTGAGGAGACTCCTGAGCTGCTTGCCGTTGTGGAGCTGCCTGCGGACGACTTCTCGCGGTTCACGGTGAAAGAAGACTTCCTTGGAGTCGTGTTCGATCGGCCGTCCAGTCCGGGGAATATCGGGACGATTATTCGGTCTGTTGACGCGTTCGGTGGGCACGGGGTCGTCGTCGCTGGTCATGCTGCCGATCCTTATGACCCCAAGGCTGTGCGGGCTTCTACCGGGTCGCTTTTCTCGGTTCCGGTGGTTCGGGCTCGGTCGCATCGGGATGTCATCGACTGGGCCCGGGACGCTGGGTTGACGGTCGTCGGTACCGATGAGAAGGGTGATGCGGATATCGCTGAGGTTGATCTCACCGGGCCTACGCTGCTCGTCGTCGGGAATGAGACCGCCGGGCTCAGCGCGGGGTGGCGGGAGGCGTGCGAGGTCATGGCGCGCATTCCGATCACCGGGACGGCCAGTTCGCTGAACGCGGCGAATGCGGCGACGGTTGTGCTTTACGAGGCCGCGCGTCAGCGGGGAGTGCAGTCACTCGCGTAGCGGGCGACGTGCGGGTCGTTCTGGGGGCCGGGGCAGAGGAAACGGTCGTAGCGCTTGTCCCCGTCCACATACCGCTTCAGCCAGGCGATGACGTACTTCGCCAACGTCGCGTCGCGGCGCTTCGGGAAGGAATGCGTCGCGCCCGCGATCTCCAGGTACGCCTTGGGCTGGGACGCGGGAATGCTCCGGTAGAAGACCTCAGCGTGCTTGCCGACGGGCGCGATCTTGTCGTGCTGCGCCGCGACGACGAGCGTCGGCACGCGGACGTTCGAGAAGTCCTTCGCCTTGTCGTACGGCATCAGCGGAATCGCCGCCTTGAGGTTCGGCCGTGTCGCGGCGAGATCGAGCGTTCCGCCGCCGCCCAGTGAATGGCCCATCACCGCCAGCCGTTCGGCGTCCACATGGGACGCGACGGCACTGCGCGTCGCGAGATAGGTGAGCGCGGCTTCCAACTCCAGAGACCGCTTGGCGGGCTGGTCCTTGAGATGCAGCGTGTCGATCGTGAAAACGATGAATCCGCGCGAGGCGAGCAGTGGACCATACCAGGCCATGCCCGACTGGTAACCCCTGCTGCCCGGCACGATCGTCACCGCCCCGAGCCGTTCCCCGGGAGGCCGCCCCGCCGGGTAATAGATCGTCCCCCCGCCGAACGCCTCGACGTACGCGCGCGGGACGACCTCCGTCCGGTACTTCTCCGGCCCCAGCGGCGCGGTGAGCGACGACTCGGTGGGCGCTGGGTCGCCCGCGTCGCGGTCGCCGCAGCCGGTCGCGAGCGGGAGCACCGCCGCGACCACGAGCCCGCATCGCGCGGCGCTGAATCCCAAAAACCCCATCCGTCCCAGTATTCACCGACCGGAGGGGTCGTCCTCCAGGTCGCCCTCGATGTCCAGGTAGAGCCGGCGCAGCGCGTCGAGCGTCGCGGCCTCCGGGTGCTCCCACAGGCCGCGCTCGGCGGCCTCCAGGAGGCGTTCGGCGATGCCGTGCAGCGCCCACGGGTTGGAACGCTCGAAGAACGCGCGGTTCTCGGCGTCGAGCGCGTAGGTCTCCGCCAGCTTCTCGTACATCCAGTCGGCGACGACCCCGGCCGTCGCGTCGTACCCGAACAGGTAGTCGACGGTCGCGGCCAGCTCGAACGCGCCCTTGTACCCGTGCCGGCGCATCGCGGCGAGCCAGCGCGGGTTGACGACGCGCGCGCGGAACACGCGCGAGGTCTCCTCGTGCAGCGTCCGGGTGCGGACGGCGTCGGGCCGGGTGCTGTCGCCGACGTAGGCGCGCGGCGCGGTGCCGGTCAGCGCGCGCACGGTGGCGATCATCCCGCCGTGGTACTGGAAGTAGTCGTCGGAGTCCGCGATGTCGTGTTCGCGCGTGTCGACGTTCTTCGCGGCGACGGCGATGCGGCGGTAGGCGTTCTCCATGTCGTCGCGCGCGGGGACGCCGTCGAGGTCGCGGCCGTACGCGTAGCCGCCCCAGACGGCGTACACCTCGGCCAGATCCGAGTCGTCGCGCCAGTTGCGGCTGTCGATGAGCGGGAGGATGCCCGCCCCGTACGCGCCGGGCCGGGAGCCGAAGACGCGCATCGTGGCACGCCGCTCGTCGCCGTGCCGGGCGCGGTCGGCCTCGACGTGGGCGCGGACGTGGTTGGCCTCGGCGGGCTCGTCCTGCGCGGCGGCGAGCCGGACGGCGTCGTCCAGCATCGCGACGACGTGCGGGAACGCGTCCCGGAAGAACCCGCTGATGCGGACCGTCACGTCGATGCGCGGCCGGCCCAGCTCGTCTAGCGGGATCGGTTCCAGGCCGGTGACGCGGCGGGACGCGTCGTCCCAGACGGGCCGGACGCCGAGCAGCGCGAGCACTTCGGCGACGTCGTCGCCGGACGTCCGCATCGCGGAAGTTCCCCATACCGACAACCCGACCGACTGTGGCCAGTCGCCGGTGTCCTCGCGGTAACGGGACAGCAGCGAGTCCGCCATCGCGCGACCGGTGTCCCAGGCGAGGCGGCTCGGGACGGCCTTGGGGTCGACGGAGTAGAAGTTCCGCCCGGTCGGCAGCACGTTGACGAGCCCGCGCAGCGGCGACCCGCTCGGCCCGGCGGGCACGTAACCGCCGTCGAGAGCGTGCAGGACCATCGCGATCTCGTCGGCGGTGCGGTCCAGGCGCGGGACGATCTCGGTCGCGGCGAACCGCAGGATGTCCGCGACGGCGCCGTCCGCGATGTCGTCGGCGGCGGAGGCGTCCCAGCCGCGTTCCTCCATCGCCGCGACGAGACCGCGCGCCTGCGCCTCCACAGCGTCGGTGTCGCCGCGCGCCGCTCCGGACTCGTCCAAGCCGAGCGCTTCACGCAGGCCGGGGAGTGTCACCGAGCCGCCCCACAGTTGCCGGGCGCGCAACATGGCCAGTACGAGATCGACGCGGGCGTCTCCGGATGGAGCGACGCCTAGGACATGCAGGCCGTCCCTGATCTGGACGTCCTTGACCTCGCACAGCCAGCCGTCCACGTGCAGCAGGAAGTCGTCGAATTCGGCGTCGTGCGGCCGGTCGTCCAGCCCGAGGTCGTGGTCGAGGCGCGCCGCGCGGATCAGCGTCCAGATCTGCGCGCGGATCGCGGGGAGCTTCGCCGGGTCCATCGCGGCGACGTTGGCGTGCTCGTCCAGGAGCTGTTCGAGGCGGGCGATGTCGCCGTAGCTCTCGGCGCGCGCCATCGGCGGGACGAGGTGGTCCACGAGCGTCGCGTGCGCCCGGCGCTTGGCCTGCGTGCCCTCGCCGGGGTCGTTGACGAGGAACGGGTAGATCAGCGGCAGGTCGCCGAGCGCGGCGTCGGGGCCGCAGGCGGCGGACAGCCCGGCGGCCTTGCCGGGCAGCCACTCCAGGTTGCCGTGCTTGCCGACGTGGACGACCGCGTGCGCCCCGAACTCGTCGGCCACCCACCGGTACGCGGCGAGGTAGTGGTGGCTGGGCGGCAGATCAGGGTCGTGGTAGATCGCCACGGGGTTCTCGCCGAAGCCACGCGGCGGCTGGACGAGCACCACGACGTTGCCGGAGCGCAGCGCGGCCAGGACGATCTCGCCGTCCGGATCGGCGGAGCGGTCCACGAACAGTTCGCCGGGCGGCGGTCCCCAGTGGTTCTCGACACTGTCGCGTAGCTCCTGCGGCAGGGTTTTATACCAGTCGAGATAGCGCGAGGCGGGGATGCGGACCGGGTTGCCTTCGAGCTGCTCCTCGGTGAGCCAGTCGGCGTCCTGGCCGCCCGCCGCGATGAGCGCGTGCATGAGCGCGTCGCCCTCGGCGGGCAGCTCGCCGCCCGTGTCGTAGCCGCGTTCCCGCAGCGCCGCGAGCAGCCGGATGACCGACGCGGGCGTGTCCAGCCCGACCGCGTTCCCGATCCGGGCGTGCTTGGTCGGGTACGCCGACAGCATCAGCGCGACCCGCTTCTCCCCGGCCGGGACGTGCCGGAGGCGGCCGTGCGCGACGGCGATCCCGGCGACGCGCGCGGCGCGCTCGGGGTCGGCGGCGTAGACGCTCAGGCCGTCCTCGTCGATGCGCTTGAACGAGAACGGGACGGTGATGATCCGCCCGTCGAACTCGGGGACGGCGACCTGCGTGGCGGTGTCGAGCGGCGACAGGCCGTCGTCGCTCTCCTCCCACGCGGCGCGCTCGCTGGTCAGGCAGAGGCCCTGGAGGATCGGGACGTCCAGGGCGGCGAGCGCGCCGACGTCCCACGCCTCGTCGTCGCCGCCCGCCCCGGCCGTCGCGGGCTTGGTGCCGCCCGCCGCGAGGACGGTCACGACGAGCGCGTCCGCGCGGCCGAGTTCGGCCAGCAGCGCGTCGTCGGCGGTGCGCAGCGACGCGCAGAAGATCGGCAGCGCGCGGCCGCCCGCCGCCTCGATCGCCGCGCACAGCGTCTCCACGAACGCGGTGTTCCCGGCCAGGTGGTGCGCGCGGTAGTACAGGACGCCGACCAGCGGCCCGTCGCCCGGCGACGGCGGCTGCTCCAGCGCGCCCCACGCGGGCGTCTCGGCGGGCGGCTCGAACCCGTGCCCGGTGAGCAGGACGGTGTCGGACAGGAACCGGTGCAGCTCGCGCAGGTTCGCCGGGCCGCCGTACGCGAGGTAGGCGTGCGCCTCGGCGGCGACTCCGGCGGGGACCGTGGACAGCTCCATCAGCTCGGCGTCCGGGGACTGCTCGCCGCTGACCACGACGACCGGGCGCGGCCCGGCGAGCAGCGGGTCCAGCAGGTCCTCGAAGGCGCGGCGGCCGCCGAGCAGCCGGACGACGACGAGGTCGGCGCCGTCCACCAGGGCGGGCAGCTCGGCCGGGTCGAGCCGGGCGGGGTTGGCGAGGCGGAACGGCGCGCCGGAGGCGCGCGCGCTCAGCAGGTCGGTGTCCGACGTGGACAGCAGCACGAACACGCTGGTCGAGTCCTCACCCGGGGTCCGCGCCCCGAATCGAAGGGTCACAGCGACGGGAGTCTCCTGGCTTCCGGATCGACGCTCGCCCCGGCCTTCCCGCTCGCGCCGCGTTCGCACGCCGCGCGTTCAGTGGCCGCAGACGGGGTTCGCTCCCCGGTGACAGTGGCGGGACCGCGCCGGACTCGCACCGGCTTCCTCCGCTTTGTCGCTGCTCAATCAGTGGTGACCACTCTGGTCAACCCGGACATCGGCGTCAAGCCGGGGTCAAGCTGGCGCTTAGGATCTGCGGCTGTGAACCCCCGTTCCGGTCCCGACGCCTGCCCCGGCGCCGTCCGCGTCCACCCGGCCGCCGACGGCGGGCTCGCGCGCGTCCGGCTGCCCGGCGGACGGCTGCCGCGCCGCGCGCTCGCCGCGCTCGCCGCCGCCGCGGCCGACCTCGGGGACGGGCGGCTCGACCTGACATCGCGCGGGAACGTGCAGCTCCGCGGGCTTTCGCCCGGGGCGGAGACGGAATTGGGGACGCGGCTGCGGGCGGCTGGACTGCTGCCTTCTATTGCGCACGAGCGGGCGCGGAATGTCGTTTGTAGCCCGCTTTCCGGACGTTCCGGCGGCGTCGTTGATATCCGTGGCCTGATCAGTGAATTCGACGCCGGATTGTGTGCCGATCCAGCTCTCGCGGGCCTGTCCGGGCGGTTCCTCTTCGCCTTCGACGACGGGCGGGGGGACGTGACCGCGCTGCGGCCGGACCTCGGCGCCCACGCGCTCGACGCTGACACGTTCGCGCTGGTCATCGCCGGTTCGGACAGCGGTGTCCGGGTGGCTTTCCCGGACGCGGTCGGGCTTCTTCTCGACGTCGCGCGCGGGTTCCTCGACGTATCCGGAACCGCATGGCGAACGGCCGATCTGGACGACCCGATCGCGGCCCTCACGCCTTTCCTGCCTACTACGGGAACGCCTACTTCTTTCCCCGCGCCGCCCGTGCCGCCGGTCGGCCCCATCCAGCAACGCGACGGGCGCACCGCGCTGGCCGCGCTCGTCCCCCTCGGCCGCCTCGAACCCGCCGCGCTCACCGCCCTGCTCGACACCGCCGCCGACGAGATCGTCATCACCCCGTGGCGGACGGTCGTCCTCCCCGACCTCCCCGGCCCGGCCTCGCTCGGCGGCGGCCTGATCACCGACCCCGCGTCGGCCTGGCGCGGCGTCACCGCCTGCGCGGGCCGCCCCGGCTGCGCGAAGTCCCTGACCGACGTCCGCGCCGACGCCGCCCGCTCCCTGACCCTCGCCCCACTCGACCTCCTGCCCTCCCCGCACGACGCCGCGCCACCCGCGCCGACGCCACCCGCGCCGACGCTGCCCGCACCGACGCTGCCCGCGCCGGCCGCACCGGCCGCACGGGCCGCACCGGCCGCACCGTCCGCGCCGGGCTCGCCGGGCTCGCCGGCCTCGCCGTCCGGTGTGCCGTGCGGCGCTGCGTCCGATGCCCCCGGCTCGCCGCCCGTTCACTGGGTCGGGTGCGGGCGGGTGTGCGGGCGGCCCGCCGGGCCGCATGTGGCCGTCGTCGCGACCGGGGACGGCTACGAGGTCCGCGCCGGTGACGACGTCCTCGCGCGGTCGCGCGACCTGACCGCGACGGCCGCCGCCGTCGCGACGACACGGAGGAAGATGTGACCGACTACGTCCGCGACGGCGCGGAGATCTACCGGCGGTCGTTCGCGACCATCCGCGCCGAGGCCGAGCTGTCCGGCCTGCCGGACGACGTCGCGCGCGTCGCCGTCCGCATGATCCACGCCTGCGGGATGGTGGACCTCGTCGACGACCTCGACGTCGCGCCGGGCGCGGTCGCCGCCGCCCGCGCCGCGCTGCTCGCGGGCCGCCCGGTGCTGTGCGACGCGACGATGGTCGCCGCCGGGATCACCCGCCGCCGCCTGCCCGCCGGCAACGAGGTCGTCTGCACGCTCGGCGACCCGCGTGTCCCCGAGATCGCCGCGCGCGACGGCCTGACCCGCAGTGCCGCCGCCGTCGAGCTGTGGCGCGACCGCCTGGACGGCGCGGTCGTCGCGATCGGCAACGCCCCGACCGCCCTGTTCCGGCTGCTGGAACTGGTCGCGGCGGGCGCGCCCCGGCCCGCGGCGGTGCTCGGCGTACCGGTCGGTTTCATCGGCGCGGCCGAGTCCAAGGACGCGCTGGCCGAGTCCGACCTGGCGCATCTCGTCGTGCGCGGGCGGCGCGGCGGCAGCGCGATGGCCGCCGCCGCCGTGAACGCCCTCGCGTCCGAGGACGAGCGGTGACCGGCCGCCTGCACGGCGTCGGGCTCGGCCCCGGCGACCCCGAGCTGATCACGCTGAAGGCCGCGCGGCTCATCGAGTCCGCCGACGTCGTGGTGTTCCACGCGGCCCGGCACGGCCGCAGCCACGCCCGCGCCATCGCCGCCGCGCACCTGCGGGACGGCCAGATCGAGGAACCGCTGATCTACCCGGTGACGACGGAGGAGTCCGCCGACTACCGGGGCGAGCTGGAGGCGTTCTACGACGACTGCGCCCGGCGGCTCGCCGCGCACCTGGACGCGGGCCGCGACGTCGTCGTCCTCGCCGAGGGCGACCCGTTCTTCTACGGCTCCTACATGCACCTGCACAAACGGCTCGCGGACCGGTATCCGACGACGGTCGTGCCCGGCGTCACGTCGATCGCGGGCGCGTCGGCGGAGCTGGGCCGTCCGCTGGTCGAGCGGGACGAGACCCTGACCGTCCTCCCCGGCACCCTCGACGCCGCCGCCCTCGCGGACCGCCTCGCGGGCGCCGACTCCGCCGCCGTCATGAAGCTCGGCCGGACGTTCCCCGCCGTCCGCACCGCGCTGGAGAACGCCGGGCGGCTCGGCGACGCCTGGTACGTCGAGCGCGCCACCACCGGCGACCAGCGGATCGCGCCGCTCGCGGACGTCGATCCGGCGACCGTGCCGTACTTCTCGGTGGCGCTGCTGCCCAGCCGCGTCCACGAGGAGACGCGCCGCGCGCTGCCCGCCGCGCCCGCGCGGCCGACCGCGGGCGAGGTCGTCGTCGTCGGCCTCGGCCCGGCCGGACGCGAGTGGCTGACCCCCCAGGCGCAGGAGGCCCTGGCCGCCGCCGACGACCTCATCGGCTACGGCCCCTACCTGGACCGCGTCCCGCCGAACGCGCGGCAGGCGCGGCACCCGTCCGGCAACACCGTCGAGGCCGACCGCGCCGAGCACGCGCTGGAGCTGGCGCGCGCGGGGCGGCGCGTCGCGGTCGTCTCGTCCGGCGACCCGGGCGTGTTCGCGATGGCGACGGCCGTGCTGGAGGCCGCCGAGCGGTTCCCGGACGTGCCGGTGCGCGTCCTGCCCGGGCTGACCGCCGCGCAGGCCGTCGCGTCCCGCGCGGGCGCGCCGCTCGGCCACGACTACTGCGTGCTGTCGCTGTCGGACCGGCTCAAGCCGTGGGACGTCATCGCGGCGCGGCTCGCGGCGGCCGCCGCGTCGGACCTGGTCGTCGCCGTCTACAACCCGGCGTCCAAGACGCGGCGGCACCAGGTCGCCGAGGCGCGCGACCTGCTGCTCAAGCACCGGGACGCGGACACGCCCGTCGTCATCGGACGGGACGTGGGCGGGCCCGCCGAGAGCGTCCGCGTCGTCCGGCTCGCGGACCTGGACCCCGCCGACGTGGACATGCGCTGCCTGCTGATCATCGGCTCGTCGCAGACGCGGCGGACCGGCGACACCGTCTACACGCCGCGCCGCTACCCGTCCTGAGCGCGTCCGTCGAGCCAGGCCAGCGCCTCCTCGACGGTCTCGACGCGCGGGACGTCGGGCAGCGGCGGCCGGTCGACCATCACGACGGGGAGGCCGAGTTCGCGGGCGGCGGTCAGCTTCGCCTCGGTCATCGGGCTGCCGCTGTCCTTGGTGACGACCGCGTCGATCCGGTGTTCGCGGAACAGGGCCCGTTCCTCGTCCACGGTGAACGGGCCGCGCGCGAGGACGATCGCGTGGCGCGGCGGCAGCGGCGGTTCGGGGGCGTCCACGGAGCGGATCAGGAACCAGCGGCGCGCGTCGTCGGTGAACGGGGTCAGGTCCTTGCGGCCGGTCGTCAGGAACACGCGCTCGCCGGGCAGGTTCGCGGCGGCTGCCGCGAGGGACGGGACGCGAATCCAGCGGTCCCCGGGACGCTCCGTCCAGCCGGGCCGACGCAGCACGACCAGCGGGACGTCGGCGCTCCGCGCGGCGACGACGGCCGCGTCGGTCATGACGCGCGCGAACGGGTGCGTGGCGTCTACGACGGCGCCGATCCGCTCGGCGGCCAGCCAGGCGGCGAGGCCGTCCGCGCCGCCGAACCCGCCGACGCGGACGTCCCCGGCGGGCAGGACGGGGTGCTCCGTCACGCCCGCCAGGGAGGTGACCGCGTGGACGCCGGGGCGGTCGGCCAGCAGCTCCGCCAACCGCCGCGCCTCACCGGTCCCGCCGAGCACCAGCACGCGCAGTGTCATGACGATCATGCTAGGTCCACGCCCGGGTGGGGCGCTCGCCCGGCGCCGCGGTCCGACACGTGGCCCGGCCGCGGTCGGTCCGCGCTGGTCAGCCCGCCGCAGTCCGGCGCGTCGGTCCGCCCGCATCGGTCGGCGCGCGTCGGTCGGCGCGCGTCGGTCCGCCCGCGTCGGTCCGCCCGCGTCGGTCCGCCCGCGTCGGTCCGCCCGCATCGGTCCGCCCGCATCGGTCCGCCCGCGTCGGTCGGCCCGCATCGGTCGGCGTGCGGCGGTCAGTTGGCGACGGTCAGGTCCATCGTGTTGCCGGGGCCGGTCAGGGCCGCGCTGATCTCGTCCGTGCGCTTCCCGCAGCCGGTGAGCGGCGGGAGCGTGAAGCGCGCGTGGTACGGGCCGGACGCGGACGAGCCCGCCGTGGTGAACGCGACGGAGAACGGCGCGGTCGCGCAGTCCGGCCCGCCGCCGACCGACGCGCCGCCGACCGCGACGTCCGGCACGGCCAGCGTCATCCGGACGCCCGGCTTGCCCACGGGCCCGGTCTCCGGCCCCGCCGTCGCGAACTGGAGCCGCGCGCTCGCGGGCTCGTCGCCGTTCCAGCGGAACGACAGCTTCGTCTCGTCAAGCGCGAGCGTGTAGGTGTGGACACCGGTCATCAGGTCCACCTTGTCGTACAGCTTTCCGGTCAGCGGGGCCGTGGCGGCCGGGGCCGCGAGGGTCGTCTCGCCCTTGACGTCGTGTTCCACGATGTAGCCGGGGGAGACCGACGCCGTCGCGGGGGCCGCGCCGAGGAACGCGCCGCCGCCGACCGCGACGGCCAGGGCCGCAGCCCGTCGGATACCGCTCATGCGGATCTCATTTCGTCGGGGTGGTGTGAGGGTTCAGCCGCCGATCGTCAGGTCGACGGTGTTGCCGTCGCCCGAGAACATCGTCGTGAGGTTGTCGTTGAACTGGCCGCAGCCCGTCAGCGCGGGCAGGTCGAACTCGGCGTGGTAGGTCGGGCCGGTCGCGGCGAGGGCGACGGTGAACGGCTCGGCCGTCCGGCAGTCGGTCCCGCCGCCGACGTGGGTTCCGAGGACGGCGAAGTCCGCGACCGTGACCGTCATGGGGACGGTCAGCGACGCGTCGCCCGCCTCGACCGGTCCGGCCGTCGCGAACTGCAGACGCGCGGTCACCGGTAGGGCGTCCAAAAACGTGTAGGAAACGGTGACCTCGTCGAACGCCAACGTGGGTGCGCCGCCGTCGTCGGAGAAACGCCCGGTGAGCGGGATATCCGTGTCGGGGGTGGTGAGATGCGCCTTGCCGGTGACATTCTCGACGGTGGCCGAGACGGCGGGGGCGAGCGCCAGAACACTTCCGAGGACCACGCCGCACAGCGCCGCGGTCCGTCTGAATCCACGCATGGGAACCTCTCGATCGTGGGGAGCTTTCGAGGGCATGCGTATTCGTCAGTATCACCGCGCCGGACGCCCAGAAAGGCCCAGCCGCGAAGTCATGCGCATAGTGCGCACGACGGCCGCGCGCATCGTCGCCCGACGACAACGCGCGCACGTCGGTTTCCGGCGCGCCGCGGAAACGCACCGAGCGAGCTAGTTCGCTTCCTCCGCCGCGAGCATCGCGTCGAGGGTGACGTCCGGGAACTCGCGGCGGATCGCGTTCAGCCGCCACTTGTCGGTGAACACCGCGATCAGCGCGCCGTCGAGGCTGCGGGTGAAGACCTCGACGCCTGACCGGGACGTCAGTTTCGGTATCGACGCCTCGTCGGTGACGCGCGCGGTCGTGTAATCCAGCCGCGTCAGGTCCACGGCCGCGCCGAATTCCTCGGCCATCCGGTGCGCGACGACCTCGAACTGCAGTGCGCCGACCGCCGCGAGCACCGGCGCCTGGTCGCCGCGCACATCGCTGCGCAGGACCTGCACGACGCCCTCGCCGTCCAACTGCTCGATGCCGCGCCGGAACTGCTTGGCGCGGCCGTTGTCCTTCGCGCGGACGACGGAGAACAGCTCCGGCGCGAACGGCGGAATCGGCGGGAAAACGACGGGCGTCTTCACGTAAAGCGTGTCGCCGACCGTCAGCCCGACCGTGTTGGGCAGCCCGATGACGTCCCCCGGATAGGCGACGTCCAGCGTGGAACGGTCGCGGCCGAACACCGTCTGCGCGTACTTGGTGGCGAGCGGGCGGCCCGTCCGGCCGTGGGTGAGGGACATGCCGCGCTCGAACCGGCCCGAGCAGACGCGGATGAACGCGAGCCGGTCGCGGTGCGCGCGGTCCATCCCGGCCTGCACCTTGAAGACCTGCCCGGCGAACGGCGCGGTGACGGCGCGCTCGCCGCCCTCGGCGTCGCGGCGCGGCGCGGGCGGCGGCGCGAGGTCGCGGACGGTCGCCAGCAGCTCCCGGACGCCGAAGTTCGGCAGCGCCGCGCCGAACAGGACGGGCGTGCAGGTCCCGGCGTGGAAGGCGGCCATGTCGAGGTCCGCGCCGATCTCGTCGAGCAGCGCCAGCTCCTCGACGGCGGTCGTCCACGCCGCGCCCTCCTCGGCGGCGGCGCGGTCGGCGGGGACGGTCTCGTGCTCGGCGCGGGTCGCGCCGCCGGGCGTCCGCGTGTACCGGGTGAACTCGCCGGTGGCGCGGTCGATGAGGCCGCGGAAGTCGCCCGCGACGCCGACGGGCCAGTTCAGCGGGGCGGGCTTGAGGCCGATGCGCTGCTCGACCTCGTCCAGCAGTTCGAGGGGTTCGCGGCCGGGCCGGTCCCACTTGTTGACGAACGTCAGCACCGGGACGCCCCGGTGGCGGCACACGTCGAACAGCTTGAGGGTCTGCGCCTCCAGGCCCTTCGCCGAGTCGAGCAGCATGATCGCGGCGTCGACGGCGGCGAGGACGCGGTAGGTGTCCTCGGAGAAGTCGGCGTGGCCGGGGGTGTCGAGGAGGTTGAGCAGCGCGCCGTCGAACTCGAACCGCAGCACCGAGGACGTGATCGAGATGCCGCGGCTGCGCTCCATCTCCATCCAGTCGGACGCGACGCCCTTGCGCCCCGCCTTGCCGTGGACGGCGCCCGCCTCCTCGATGGCGGCGGCGTGCAGCGCCAGCGCCTCGGTGAGGGTGGACTTGCCGGCGTCGGGATGGCTGATCACCGCGAAGGTGCGGCGGCGGGCCGCCTCCTTCGCGATGTCGGACACGGGTTCTGCGGAATTCACCGCCGTACCCTATCCGCCCGGCGCGGGTCGACCCGCCACGGCTCAGCCGGTGTCGAGGTCTCGGCGGCGCAGCCCGGCGAGGCCCGCCGCGGTGAGGACGGCCGCGGCGCCGGTCAGCCACGCCAGCGGCGTCCACTCGACGGGCCGGGCCGGGAGCTTGGGGACGTGCGTGAACGGCGACACGTCCAGGACGGGCTGCGCGAACCCCAGCACCGCCCCGAACAGCGTGATCAGCACCGCCGCCCCGACGACGGCCCACGCGGCGGCCGCCAGCCGGGGCGCGAGCCCGAACAACGCGACGGCCGCGCCCGCGACGACCCAGACGGCCGGGAGCTGCGCCAGCGCCGCCCCGGTCAGCCGGGGCACCGATCCCGCGTCGTGGACGAGGCCCATCGCGACGCCCGCGACCGCGAGCGACACCGCCGGGCCGAGCGCCGCGAACGCCAGGTGGCCCGCCGCCCACCGGACCCGCCCGACGCGCGTCGCCAGCAGCGGCTCGACGCGGCCCGCCGCCTCCTCGGCGCGCGCCCGCAGCGCCGCCGACACCGCCTGCGCGGCGGCGATGAGCCCGAGCGTGGTCATGGTGGACGCGAAGAACGCGTCCTCGATCCCGTGCGTCCCGCCGAGCCGGGTGAACACCTTCTCCAGCTCGGGGTTGTCGCGGACGAGGTCCCGCACGCCGCCGACGACGCCGCCGTAGACCAGGCCGAGCGCCGCGAACCCCGCGACCCAGCCGTACGAGGCGCGCGACTGGAGCCGCCAGGCCAGCCCGAACGCGCCGCGCAGGGTGCGGCCCGCCGTCGCGGGGCCGAGCCGGGGCGGCAGGACGCCCGCGCCGAGGTCGCGCCGCGCCGACAGCTCCGCCGCTCCCCATGCGAGCGCGGCGAACGCCGCCGCCGCGAGCGCGAACACCCACCAGCGCTCGTCGCCGTACGGGCGGGCGCGCTGGACCCAGCCGAACGGGCTCAGCCAGCCCAGCCACGACAGGCCGCTGTCCGCGCCGCCCGCGTCGGCGGCCAGCCGCACGACGTACGCGGCCCCGACCGCGCCGATCGCCAGCCCGCGCGCCGCCGCCGCGCTCTCGGTGAGCTGCGCGGCGAGCGCCGCGACCGCCGCGAACACCAGGCCCGCCGCGATGAGCTGCGCGCCGAACGCGACCGACCCGGCGGCGGGCAGGCCCTGCGCGACGAGCCCGGCCGCCAGCACGCCGCCCGCGACGACGCTCGCGGCGGCCGTCACGCCGAGCGCGGCGGCCAGCGCCGCGCCCCGGCCGAGGACGGTCGCTCCGAGCAGCTCGCGGCGGCCCGCCTCTTCCTCGACGCGCGTGTGCCGGATGACGGTCAGCGCCGTGACCAGCGCGAGCACGACCGGGATCGTCGCGGCGCGCTGCGCGACGATGCCGCCGACGCCCGAGTCGTACAGCGGGCCGTACAGGGCGAGGAACGTGGGGTTCGTCCCGGACGTCCGGGCGTATTCGAGGCGGTCGGCGGCCGTCGGGTACAGGCCCTCGTACGTCGAGACGAAGCCGATCGGCACGAGCGCCGTCACCAGCGTCCAGAGCGGCAGCGAGATCCGGTCGCGGCGCAGCGCGAGCCGGGCCAGCGCGGGCGTGCCGGTGAGCGCGCTCATCGGGCGGCCTCCGCCGTGCCGTAGTGGCGCAGGAACAGCTCTTCGAGCGTCGGCGGGCGGCTGGCGAGCGTCCGGACGCCGATCGCGGTGAGCCGCGCCAGGACGTCGCCCAGCTCGGCGGTGTCCACCTGGCAGCGCAGCCGCGTCCCGTCCACGTGCGCGTCGTGGACGGCGGGCAGGTCCGCGATCCCGTCCGGCGGCGCGGCCAGCTCCGCGTCCAGCGACGTTCGGGTGAGGTGGCGCAGCTCGGTGAGCGTGCCGGACTCGACCGTCCGGCCGTCGCGGACGATCGTCACCCGGTCGCACAGCGCCTCGACCTCGGACAGGACGTGGCTGGACAGCAGCACCGTCCGGCCCCGCTCGCGCTCCTCGCGGACGCAGTCCTGGAAGACCTCCTCCATGAGCGGGTCCAGGCCGGACGTCGGCTCGTCGAAGATCAGCAGCTCGGCGTCGGACGCGAGCGCGGCGACCAGGCCGACCTTCTGCCGGTTGCCCTTGGAGTAGGCGCGGCCCTTCTTGCGCGGGTCGAGGGCGAAGCGCTCGTACAGGCCGTCGCGGCGGGCCGGGTCGAGGCCGCCGCGCAGCCGTCCGAGCAGGTCGACGACCTCGCCGCCGGTGAGGTTCGGCCACAGCGTCACGTCGCCGGGGACGTACGCGACGCGGCGGTGCAGCTCGGTTCCGTCGCGCCACGGGTCGCCGCCGAGCAGCGTCGCGGTGCCCGAGTCCTTGCGGAGCAGGCCGAGCAGCACGCGGATGGTGGTGCTCTTCCCCGCTCCGTTCGGGCCGAGGAAGCCGTGGACCTCTCCGGCGCGGACCTCCAGGTCCAGGCCGTCGAGCGCGCGCGTCCGGCCGAACGTCTTGACGAGTCCGGACACCGCGATGGGCGTCGTCATCAGCGATCAGCTCCTGTCGTCGGGGGTCGTGCCGCCGGGTGTGCCGCCGGGTGTGCCGCCGGTCGGGCTGGCGGGTGTGCCGCTGGTCGTGCCGCCGGTCGGGCTGGCGGGCGTGCCGCCGGGCGGGTCGGCGGGCGTGCCGCCGGACGAGCCGCTGGGCGGGCCGCCGGGCGGGCCGCCGGGTGTGCTGGCGGGCGGGGTCAGGGCGGCGATGGCCGCGCGGGCCTGTTCGCGCATCTCGGGGGCGACGAGGGCCTCGCCGAAGACGTCCAGGACGGCGAGGGCCATTCGCGGGTAGCCCTCGGGCGTCAGCGGGTCGGCGCCGAGGGCGCGGCCCAGGTGCTCGTGCAGCACGACGAGGCCGAAGCTCATCGCCGTCAGCACCGCCGCGTAGCCGGGCAGGTCGTCGGTATCGGGCCGGTTCAGGCCGCCCGAGCCCTGGTCGAGCAGGTCGGTCGTGACGGCGACCGAGTCGTCGAACAGCGCTGCCGCGCCGGGGGAGCCGTCGACCAGGGAGCGCGCGAGGTAGCGCTGGATCGGCAGGCCGATCGCGACGGCGACGCCGAGGACGCCCGGGTCTTCGACGCCGTGGTCGAGCGCGTCGCGTTTGACCGTGCGGATGACGTCGACCGTGTACTCGTCGCAGGCCGCGCGCAGCCCGTCCTTGGTGCCGAAGTGGTGCTGGACGAGTCCGGGGGAGACCCCGGCGGCGCGGGCGATGCCGCGGATCGTCGCGCCCTTGACGCCGTGCTCGGCGAACTCGCGGAGCGCGGCGTCGCGGATGCGGGCGCGGGCGGTGAGGTCGTCCTCGGTGTGCATCGTCCTCCAATACAAACGTACAGTCGACGATACGCTTGTATCGGCCGGGTGCGCCAGGGGGTTGACGGCCGCCTCCGGCGGAAACGATCAAGATCGTGCGGGCGGGGACCGGGTTCTGGTGCGTGGCCGTCGCGTTCGCCGTGCTCATGGCGTTCGGGACGGCCCCGACGCCGCTGTGGCCGCACTACGCCGCGCGCGACGGCTTCGGCGAGACGACCGTCACGCTCGTCTTCTCCGGCCTCGTCGTCGGCACGGCGCTCAGCCTGCTCACGGTCGGGCACCTGTCCGACCGCTTCGGCCGCCGCCGCACGGCCGCCGCCGCCCTCGCCGTCGCGACCGCCGCCGCGCTGACCCTCGCGCTGTGGCCCGCCCTGCCGGGCCTGTTCGTCGGCCGGATCGTGAACGGCGTCGCGATCGGCCTCATGGCCGGAACAGCGACGAGCTACCTCTTCGACCTCAATGCCCGCGCCCGACCAGACGGCGGCACGCAGCCGGGCGGGGGCGCGCGGTTGGCGGCCGTCGTCGCGACGGCCGCGAATCTCGGCGGGCTCGCGCTCGGGCCGCTCGCGGCCGGGCTCGTCGCGCAGTGGGCGGCCGATCCGCTGCTCGTCGTGCAGGCGGGGTTCGCGGTCGCGCTCGCGGTGTGTCTGGCGCTGGTCGCCCGCGTGCCCGAGACCGTGGACACCGACGCGGCGGGCCGTCCGCCGCGCTTCGCGCTGCGCCCCGGCGGGCGCGTGCTGTTCGGGTCGGCGGGCGCGCTGGCGTTCACCGCGTTCGCGCTGTTCGGGCTGTTCACGTCGCTGGGCTCCAGCGTGTCGCGGGAGCTGGGCGTCCACGACCCGCTGCCGTCCGCGCTGCCCGCGACGCTGATGTTCGCGGGCGCGGCCGGAGCGCAGATCGTCCTCGACGCGGCGCCCTGGGCGCGGCAGCTCGCGGTGGGCGCGGTCGTCTTCCCGCTCGGGCTGGCGTGCGCGGCGACGTCGGTCGCCCGCCCGTCGTTCTGGCTGTACCTGCTCGGCGCGACGGTGGCCGGGGCGGGCGCGGGGCTGCTGTTCCGCGTCGGCCTGACGCGGAGCGCCGAGTCCGCGCAGCCGTCCTCCCGCGCGGGCGTGATGGCCGTCTTCTACACGATCGCCTATTTCGGGATGGGCATCCCGTCGGTGCTGTTCGCGGTGATCGTCCGCCACGTAGCGGTGGCATCAACGATGGCGGGTTTCGCCGCCGCCATCGCCGCAGCCGCCGTGACCGCCGCCCTCACCGTCCGCCGCCGCTGACTCAGCGGCACCGGTTCGGCGAGTACAGATGGCTGTCCGGGAAAGACTCGGCCGTCAGCACGCGCCCCGCGATGATCACGGCGGTGCGGCGGATTCCGGCGGCGCGCACCTGCGCCGCGATGGTCGCGAGCGTGCCGCGCAGGACCAGCTCGTCCGCGCGGCTCGCGTTGGCGACGACCGCGACCGGGCAGTCCTCCCCGTAGTTCGGGACGAGCTCCGCGACGACGTCCTCGATCCGCTGCACGGCCAGGTGAAGGACGATCGTCGCCCGGCTGCGCCCCAGCGTCGCCAGGTCCTCCCCGGGCGGCATCGGCGTCGCCCGCGCCGACGTCCGCGTCAGGACGACGGTCTGGCCGACCGCCGGAACGGTCAGCTCGTGGTTCAGCGCCGCCGCTGCGGCCGCGAACGCGGGCACTCCCGGCGTGACGCGATACGGGATGCCGAGCGCGTCCAGCCGCCGCATCTGCTCGGCCATCGCGCTGAACACCGAGGGATCGCCCGAGTGCAGCCGCGCGACGTCGCGTCCCGCCGCGTGCGCCTCGGCCATCGCCGCGACGATCTCGTCCAGCGTCAGCGACGCCGTGTCGATCCGCGCCGCGTCCGGCGGGCACCACGTCAGGACCTCCGGCGGCACCAGGCTCCCCGCGTACAGGCAGACCGGGCAGGCGGCGATCAGGTCGCGCCCGCGCAGCGTCATCAGGTCGGCCGCGCCGGGCCCGGCGCCGATGAAGTGGACCGTCATCGCGTCACCGTCCACTGGGTCACGGGCATCGCGGGCCTCCATCCGGTGAACGCGCCGACCGGTGCGGCGCGGCTGATCTCGACGCGCGTCAGGTCGCCGCCGAGTTCGGCGCGGGCGCGCACGACGGCGGCCTCGGACTCGAGCGTCACCGCGTTGACGACGAGCCGCCCGCCGGGCCGCAGCGCCGTCCAGCACGCCTCGACCATGCCGGGCGCGGTGACGCCGCCGCCGACGAACACCGCGTCGGGCGTCGGCAGGCCGCGCAGCGCGTCCGGCGCGGCCCCGGTGACGACGCGCAGCCCCGGCACGCCGAGCGCACGCGCGTTGGCGGCGAGCCGTTCCGCGCGGACGGGATCGCGCTCGACCGCCACCGCCCGGCACGCCGGGTGCGCGCGCGTCCACTCGATCCCGATCGAGCCCGCGCCGCCGCCGACGTCCCACAGCAGTTCGCCGGGCAGCGGCCCGAGCCGCGCCAGCGTGATCGCGCGGACCTCGCGCTTGGTGAGCTGCCCGTCGTGGTCGTACGCGTCGTCGGGCAGGCCGGGGACCACCGGCAAGGCAGGCCCCGAACCGCATTCGACGGCCACGATGTTCAACGGATCGACGTCCCTGTGGACAGGCCCGACCCGCTCGTCCACAGACCCGAGGCGTTCCAGCACGGTCATCGAGGACGAGAACCCCCGCTCGGCGAGCAGCGCGACCACCGCGTCCGGCGTCGCGGAACCCGAACTCAGCACCAGAATCCGCCGCCCCGGCGCGAGCAGCGCGTGCAGCCGCTCCAACGGCCGCCCCACCGCGCTCAGCACCGCCGTGTCCTCCTGCGCCCAGCCCAGCCGCGCGCACGCCAGCGACACCGACGACGGATGCGGCAGGACGCGCAGCCGCGCGCCGTGCCGCGCGAGCGTCGTCGCGATCCCGTAGTGCGTCGGATCGCCGCTGGCCAGCACCACCAGCCCGCGCGGAGCATGCGCGGCGAGCAGCCCCGGGATCGCGGGCACCAGCGGCGACGGCCACGCGACGCGCTCGGCGGCGACCGCGTGGGGCAGCAGCGCGAGCTGGCGCGGCCCGCCCAGCACGACGCGCGCCTCGACCAGCGCGGCCCGGGACGCGTCCGGCAGCCCGGCCCAGCCGTCCGCGCCGATCCCGACGACGACGACCTCCGGGTCAGACACGTCCGAGAATCCGCTCGACCCTGATCTCCAGCACGACGCGCAGCGGGTTCTTCCGGGGCGGCTTCCCGTACCGCTCGGCGTACCGCGCCTCGGCGTCCGCGACCTCGGCCGCGCCGGGACGGACGAGCGCGGTGCCCTCCAGCGTCGTCCAGCGCCGCCCGTCCACCTGGCACAACGCGACCGGCGAGCCCTCCGGCGCGATGTTCCGCGCCTTCACCGAGGGGCCGGACGTGATCACCCGCGCGATCCCGGCCGCCGCGTCGAGCGTCGCGCTGACCGGCACCACGTGCGGCCGCCCGTCGCCGTCGAGCGTCGTCAGCGTGCAGAGGTGCCGCTCGCGCCAGAACTCGGCGACGCGGGGGTCGTCCAGGGAAAGTCGGTGGTCGACGGGCCGGGCGGGCTGCATAGTGTCCTTCCTGGGCGTTGCTGGGCAGAAGCATTCCAGAGGCCGGTCGGACGGGGCCCGCCGGGTAGCCTGGCAATTGCGAATCACTTGCAACAAGGGGGCGGCGACGTGCGCACGGCCGAGGTCAAACGGCGGTTCCTGGACCACTTCGCGGCGCGCGGCCACACCGTGGTCCCCAGCGCCCCGCTCCCCGCCGAGGACCCGAACCTGCTGTTCGTCAACGCGGGCATGGTCCCGTTCAAGCCGTACCTGCTCGGCCAGGTCGCGCCGCCTTATCCGCGCGCGGCGAGCGTCCAGAAGTGCGTGCGGACGCTCGACATCGACGAGGTCGGCAAGACCACCCGCCACGGCACGTTCTTCCAGATGAACGGCAACTTCTCGTTCGGCGACTACTTCAAGGAGGAGGCGATCCGGTTCGCGTGGGACCTGGTCACCGCCTCCGTCGCGGACGGCGGCTACGGCCTGGACGCCGACCGGATCTGGGCGACGGTCTACCGCGACGACGACGAGGCGCACGGCCTGTGGCGCGACGTCGTCGGCCTGCCCAGCGAGCGGATCATCCGGCGCGGCATGGCCGACAACTACTGGTCGATGGGCGTCCCCGGACCGTGCGGCCCCTGCTCGGAGCTGTTCTACGACCGCGGCCCGGATTTCGGCCGCGCGGGCGGTCCCGAGGCGGACGAAGACCGCTACATGGAGTTCTGGAATCTCGTCTTCATGCAGTACGAGCGGGGTCCGGGTACCGGCAAGGCGGATTTCCCCATCCTCGGCGAACTGCCCGCCCGCAACATCGACACCGGCATGGGCCTGGAACGCATGGCCGCGCTGCTGCAGGGTGTGGACAACCTCTACGAGATCGACGAGACCCGGCCAATCCTCGACCGCGCCGCCGAGCTGACCGGTAAGAAGTACGGCGCGCGCTCCGGCCGCGCCGCGTCCGAGAGCCACCCGGACGACGTGCGGCTGCGCGTCGTCGCGGACCACGTCCGCACCGCGCTGATGCTCATCGGCGACGGTGTGACGCCCGCCAACGAGGGCCGCGGCTACGTGCTCCGCCGCATCCTGCGCCGCGCCGTCCGCGCGATGCGGCTGCTCGGCTTCGAGGACCCGGCGCTGCCCGAACTGCTGCCCGTCGCCCGCGACACGATGTCCCCGTCCTATCCGGAGGTCGCCGCCGACTTCGAGCGCATCGCGTCCTACGCGTACGGGGAAGAGGACGCGTTCCGCAGCACGCTCCGGCAGGGCAGCACCCTGCTCGACCAGGCCCTCGGCGACGCGCCCGAGCGGCGGCTGCCCGCCGCCACCGCGTTCCGGCTGCACGACACCTACGGGTTCCCGATCGACCTGACCGTCGAGATCGCCGCCGAGCGCGGCGTCGCGGTGGACGTGGACGGCTTCCGCTCTCTCATGGCCGAGCAGCGCCGCCGCGCCAAGGCCGACGCGCAGGCCAAGAAGAGCGGCCACGCCGACACCGGGCTCTTCCGGGCGGTCCTGGACGAGTCGGGCCCGACGGAATGGCTCGCCTACGAGACCCTCGACACCGAGTCGACCGTCCAGGCGATCTTCCGGGACGGCGTGCCGGTCACGTCGGCGGCGGACGGCGACCTCGTCACCGTCGTCCTCGACCGGACGCCGTTCTACGCCGAGTCCGGCGGCCAGGACAGCGACGCCGGACGGCTGGCGGCCGCCGGCGCGTCCGCCGAGGTCCTGGACGTCCAGCGGCCCGTCAAGGGCCTGATCACGCACCTCGTCCGGGTGACGGGCGGCGAGATCCCGCTCGGCGCGAGCGTCCGCGCCCACGTCGATCCGGAATGGCGGCTCGGCGCGCGGCAGGCGCACTCGGGCACCCACGTCGTCCACGCGGCGCTGCGGCAGGTGCTCGGCCCGGCGGCGCTGCAGTCCGGCTCCTACAACCGGCCCGGCCACCTGCGGCTCGACTTCGCGTGGCGCGGCGGGCTGTCGCCCGCGATCCGGTCGGAGGTCGAGGAGGCCGCCAACGTCGCGATCCGCCGCGACCTACCGGTGGACGTCCGGTACATGGCGCTCGCGCAGGCCCGCGAGATCGGCGCGCTCGCGCTGTTCGGCGAGACCTACGACGAGACGGTCCGCGTCGTGGAGATCGGCGGCGCGTGGTCGCGGGAGCTGTGCGGCGGCACGCACGTCGACCGGTCCGCGCAGATCGGGTCGATCGCGCTGACGTCCGAGCAGTCGGTCGGCGCGGGGCAGCGCCGCGTCGAGGCCGTCACCGGGATCGAGTCGTTCCGCTACCTCGCCCGCGAGCGGGATCTCGTCGCGCGGCTCGCGGAGCAGGTCGGCGCGCCCCGCGACGAGCTGCCCGACCGGATTACCGCGCTGCTGGAGCGCGTGAAGACGGCCGAGCGGGAGGCGCGGCGGCTCCGCGACGAGCGGACGGCCGGCGAGGCGCGGCGCCTCGCGGACGCCGCCGACGACGTCGGCGGGGTCGCCTACGTCGCCGCGTCCACCGGCGACGACCCGCGCGCCCTCGCGCAGCGCGTCCGCGACGCCGTGCCCGCCGGACGCGCCGCCGTCGTCGCGGTGCTCGGCGCGAAGAGCCTGGTCGTCGCGGCCAACGGGGCGGCGCGGGCGCGCGGCCTCGGCGCGGCCGGGCTGCTGCGCGGCGTCGGCCGCGGCGGCGGCGGGGACGACCTCGCCCAGGGCCCCGCGACCGGCGGCGACGCGCTCGACGCCCTCCGCGCGCTCGTCGCGGAGCGCGCCGGCTGACTTTGCTTTCACTGTCGGTGACCATTAGATTACTCGTCGTGGTCATTCGGGCATCCCACGATGTACGTCACCGGCTCGGCCGGACGGTCCGCGGCCGGGCGGGCCCCGGGCGCCGGCGGCGCGGCAGGCACCGGCGGCGCGTGTTCCCGTCCCGCCGCGCCGTCGTCTGCGCGGCGGTCGTCTTCCAGGTCGCGCTCGGCGGCGTCTACTCCTGGAGCGTGTTCGCACGGGCCCTGCAGCGGCCCGGCTCGGGGTTCGGGCTCGGGCACGCGGAGGCGGTCCTGCCGTTCTCCGTCGCGATCGGCGTCGTGTTCGTCGGGACGACGCTCGGCGGCCGCCTCCAGGACCGGCGGGGCCCGCGCGCCGCCGCGCTGCTCGGCGGCGCGCTGTACTCGCTCGGCGCGCTGCTCGCCTCGCTCGCCACCGGTGCCGACCGGCTCTGGCTGCTGCTGCTCGCCTACGGCGTCGTCGGCGGGCTCGGGCTCGGCATCGCCTACATCGTGCCGGTCGCGATGCTCCAGAAGTGGTTCCCCGAACGGCGCGGGCTGATCACCGGGATCGCGGTCGGCGGGTTCGGGTTCGGCGCGGTGCTCGTGTCGCCCGTCGCGCAGTGGCTCGTCGATCACGGGCACGGGCCGCCGACGCGCGCGTTCCTGCCGCTCGGGCTGGCCTACCTCGTGCTGACGACGTTCTCGGCGCTGCTCTTCCGCAATCCGCCGCGGCCGGGCGGCCTCGCCCGGACGCGCGCCGCCCGGTCGGGGCTCGGCGGCGCGGCCCGCTCCGGGGCCGGGTGGGACGCGGGTGTCGGCGGTCGGCGCGCCGGCGGCCGGCCGGGCGGGGGCGCGGCGGGCGCGGACCGGTCCGGCGGCGACCTGACCTGCGCGGCGGCGCTGCGGACCCGCCAGTGGTACCTGCTCACCGCGATGCTGACGCTGAACACCGTTTCGGGCATCGGGTTCGTCGCGGTGACGGCCGGGGCGGCGGGCTCGATCACCGGGATGGGCCCGGCGGGCGCGGCCGCGCTCACCGGCGGCATGGGCCTGGCCAACGGCGGCGGGCGCGTGCTGTGGGGCTGGCTGTCGGAGCGGCTGGGGCGGATGCGGACGTTCGCGCTGATCCTGGCGCTGATGGGGCTGTGCCTGCTCGCGGTGCCGTACGCGACGTCGCCCGTGCTGTTCGTGCCGCTGGCCGCGGTCGTCTTCGCCAGCTTCGGCGGCGGCTACGCGGTCATGCCCGCGACGACGGCCGACTTCTTCGGCCTCGCGCACGCGGGCGCGATCTACGGGCTGATGAACGTGGCGTGGAGCATCGGCGGGGTCGTCGGCCCGCTCCTGGTCGCGGCACTGGTATCCGGAGGCGACTACCGAACGGCCTTCATGGCTCTCGGCGCCCTGGCCCTGGCGGCCACGGCCCTCCCGGCCCTGACCCGCCCCCCGGGCCGCCGCCGAGCCCACCGCCGAGTCCTCCCACCCCTACGAGTCCTCGAACGCGTCGGCTGACCGCCCGCCCGCACCGCGCGCACCGCGGCGACCGGCGGTGTGCGCGGGCGGCCGAACGAGACCGCGCCTGCCGCGGCAAGGGTCGCAGCTCAGACGCTCGGGCCGTCCGCCGCTGCCGAAAACGATTACTGGACTTTCCACAACCGCACGGTGCCGTCGCGATCGCTGCTCGCCAGGGTGCGGCCGTCCGGACTGAACGCCACGGATGTGACGGGGCCGGTGTGGTCGTTGAGTGTGGTGATGGTGCGCCGGGTCTTCACGTCCCACAGCCGCACGGTGCTGCCGTCGCCACCAGCCAGGATCCGGCCGTCTGGGCTGAACGCCATGGAGGTAACGCTGGGCCCGGCATGGGAGGTGAAAGCGGCGACGGCCTGCCCAGTCGCCACATCCCACAGTCGCACGGCCTCGGCTTGCACCAGGCTGCCGCTTGCCAGGGTGCGGCCGTCTGGACTGAACGCCACCGACTGGACGTGGTAATCGTGTCCGTGGAAGAAGGCTGCGATCCTGCGTCCGGTCTTCACGTCCCACAGCCGCATGATGCCGCTTTCGCCGCCGGCCAAAATCTGACCGTCCGGGCTGAACGCCACTGCCTCAATGCCGAGATCGCCGTGGCAAGTGAGAATGGCGGTATTCTGCCCGGCCGCCACATCCCACAGTCGCACGGTCCTGGTCCCACTGCTGCTGGCCAGGGTCTGGCCGTCTGGGCTGAACGCCACCGACAAGACGTTGAGGACGCGGCCAAAGAACCCGGACACTCCGTTGAGAGTGACGATGTTGCGCTCAGTCGTCAGATCCCACAGCCGCACGGTTTTATCGCCGCCGCTGGCGAGGGCGCGTCCGTCCGGCCTGAACGCCACCGAACGGACGGTTTTCGTGTGGCCGGTGAGGATGGCGGTGTTGCGCCCGGTCTCCACGTCCCACAGTCGCACGGTATTGTCGGCGTTGGCGGTGGCCAGGGTCTTACCGTCCGGGCTGAACGCCACCGAAGTGACGCCACCGGTGTCGTTGGTGAGGGTGGCGGGGGCGTGCCCGATCGCTATGTCCCTGGGACCGATCGGTGCAGTGCCGCCGCCATCGTCCGGTGTTTGTACGCGGGCGGCCATCGGTGCCGTTGGTCCCGTTGGTGATCGGGGCGGCCAGGGCGCGGTTGTGAGCGTGGGGTCGGTGTCCGGGGCGGTGCGGTTGCTGAGCCCGTTGAGAATGTCTTCGGCGCTGGGGCGGTTGGCGGGGTTTTTGACGAGGCATGCGCCGACCAGTTCGTGCAGGTCGGTGGGAAGACCGCCCATGTGGGGTTCCGCGTTGACGATGCGGTGGACGATCGCGGGGATGGTCGGGGCGTCGAAGGGTGCCCGGCCGGTGGCGGCGAAGACGAGTACGCAGCCGAGGGAGAATACGTCGCTGGGCGCGTCGGCCCGCTCGCCGCGCACCTGTTCGGGGGACATGTAGGCGAACGTGCCGATGACCGCGCCGTTGGAGGTCAGGGAGCTGGCGTCGGCTGGACGGGCGATCCCGAAATCGATGATCCGCGGCCCGTCCTCGGCCAGGATCACATTGCCCGGCTTCAGATCCCGATGCACTAATCCGCAGCCGTGGATCGCGGCCAGTCCTTCGGCCAGCCCCGCGCCGAGCTTGCGTACCGCGTCCGCCTCCAAGGGGCCGTGATCGCGCACGGCCTGGTGGAGGGACGGGCCCGGGATGAACTCGGTCACCAGCCAGGGGGACTCGGCGTCCGGGTCGGCGTCCACCACGAGCGCGGTGTGGAATCCGCCGACCTGCCGCGCGGCCTGGACCTCCCGGGCGAACCGCGCACGGTACTGCGGGCTGGAGATGTGCTCGGCGCGGATCACCTTCACCGCGACCTTCCGGCCGCCTCGGGAGACGCCCAGGAAGACCTGCCCCATGCCGCCCGCGCCGAGCCGACCGGTCAACCGGTACGGCCCGATCTGGCGCGGATCGCCCGGTCCCAGCGGTTCCACCGACACACGCCTCCCGCTCAGAAGAACAAACGTGTCTGACCATCCGAAAGCATTCCAGGACGCAGCGCTGAGCGCACCCGCTCCACCCTTTCGCCACGGCGCTCCGGGCCTTGACCTGCCGCCCCCAGGCCACCGCCGAGCCCGCCACCTGGTGGTTCACGGGAGTTGCTCGTCGGCTGTGGAGCGTTGGGTTACCGTGCTTCCGACCGGGATCCCAACAGGGTGAAGGGACGGCGTGTCAGGTTGAGCAAGCACAGGAAGCCGGGAGAGTCGGGAGACTGCACGGGATGCGGCGGGACGGGCAAGGCCGAGCGGAACATGGACAGCAGGTCGGTCAGAGTGGATTGCCCGCTGTGTCACGGTTCGGGCAGGGTGTAGATCGCAGGCTGTTCATCCCGGACCGAATTTTCTGGTTCCCGCCGGACGCTGATCTGACGCCCGTGGACCGCGCCGACGATCCCGGGCTGTGGGAACGTCTCGTCGCCGCCGACGACGCGGTGATCACGCAGATTTACCACGACCGGAACGGCATCGCGTTCCCCAGTAGTTCCTCGTCCGCGCCGTTCCTCATGCGCGCAATGATCAACGCGCTGGAGCTGGAACCCGGCATGAAAGTTCTGGAGATCGGCGCTGGAACCGGGTACAACGCCGCGCTTCTCGCTGATGCCGGGGCCGAAGTCGTCACGATCGAGATCGACGCCGCCCTGGCCGCCGCCGCGTCCGCCGCCCTAGACGGTGCCGGGTTCGCCGACCGGGTGACCGTGCTCACCGGCGACGGCGAGGACGGCGCGCCCCGGCACGCCCCGTTCGACCGGGTCATCGTGACGGCGGCGGCCAGGACGATTCCCTATCGCTGGGTCGAGCAGACACGCGACGGTGGGCGGCTCGTCGTCCCCTACTCCGGGCCGGAGCGTGTCGGTGCGCTCCTGGTGTTGGACGTCGCCGACGGCACTGCCCGGGGCCGAGCGGTGGGCGACGCGCGTTTCATGCCGCTGCGCGGTCAGAGGCAGACCCAGGGCGTCGTTCAGGCCGAGCCCGCCGGCCCGTTGGATCGGCTGAACGTCACCGTCACCTCTCAAGGGCAGACCGTCGCGTTCGAGTGAACCCGCCTCGGGCCGTCGAACTCCCGCCCCGGCGGTCCTCGGCCGTGACCACCTTGCTCGGCTTGAGGTCCCGGTGGCGCCCCGCGCCCGGCCGCCCCTGCCCCGGCCGTCGCTCCGTCAGCCGGGTTCGGCTCGGGGCCTTGCGGAGGGACGGGACGGAACCGCGCCCGGGCGGGGGCGGGGGTTCGGGTCAGAGGTTGAGGGCGCCGGTGCGGGCGGCGGTGAGGACGGCGGCGAAGGCGGTGGCGGGGAGGGCGATGGCTCCGGCTTCGCGGGCTGCGGTGTCACGGACGGCGACCATGCCGTTGGACGAACCGGCCTCGACGCATTCGCCGTGCTCGCCGGTCGAGTGGCTGGATTTGCGCCAGTTTCGGGGGGTTGTCGTGTTCACGGGCGCTCCTGGGTTCTCGACGGGCCCCCGCGTGGGCGGGGGCCGCAAGCGGGGCAGGCGCGGGTCAGAGGTTGAGGGCGCCGGTGCGGGCGGCGGTGAGGACGGCGGCGAAGGCGGTGGCGGGGAGGGCGATGGCTCCGGCTTCGCGGGCTGCGGTGTCACGGACGGCGACCGTGCCGTTCGCCGAACCGGCCTCCACACATTCGCCGTGGTCGCCGGTCGAGTGGCTGGACTTGCGCCAGTTGCGGGGATTTGTCGCGTTCACAAAGACTCCTGGATCTTCTTCAGCTTCTCGCGGCTCTCGGCCACGGGCCACGCCGCCGAGCGGATGAGATCATAGCCTTCCAGCAGGTCGGCGACGGCCTCGTCGGCATCGACGATTTGGCTCGCCTTGCCGAGGACGTTCAGCCATACGATGAGCGATCCGTTCTTTCGAGACTCGTAAATCGTGAAAGAGCACTGTGAGCCCACGTAGGAAATATTCGACTTGGGAACCAGCTGGATCTGCACGTTCCACTGTTCGCTGCGTTCCAAGAGCAGTTTGACCTGCTCCCGTGCGATCGTCGGGTGGTGCGTGAGCTGCTCGATGGACACCTCACTCATGATCGCTTGAAGCTTGAGCGGGTTGGGGCCGTCTAGGACACCCTGGCTGCGGAGTCGTTCTTCGACCACCTCGTCGGCGAGCTGTGGTCTGAGACTGTCGTCTGCCAGCGCTTTGACGTAAGAGGGCGACTGGAGCAAACCTACGACCGCGCCGTGGGAGAACATCCGGGCAGTCTGCGCGTTGGCCTGGTACTCGGCCAGCTCTCGTACACGCGGGGGGA
The DNA here is from genome assembly GCF_000381885.1 of Actinomadura atramentaria DSM 43919. Taxonomy (GTDB): domain Bacteria; phylum Actinomycetota; class Actinomycetes; order Streptosporangiales; family Streptosporangiaceae; genus Spirillospora; species Spirillospora atramentaria. Next base: position 395,028 of record NZ_KB907212.1, read on the forward strand.
TGCGGCTCTTGGCGGCGACGTTGCGGTGGTCGGAGTAGTAGGTCTCGCCGAACAGCGCGTCGAGGATCTTGGCCGTCTTCATGCTCGGCACGCGCTCGCCGTGCTCGAAACGGCTGACCTGCGAGGCGTCGCAGTACAGCTTCCGCGCCAAGTCCTCGACCGTCATTCCCGCTTTAGTGCGGTCTGCCCGAATTCGCGCGCCGTAGAACTGGGCATATGACTCATCCGGTTCCAGGGGTTTCGGGGGGCGGGCCATGACCGTTTCCACCTCCGTGTCGGCGCGCTGGCGGGCGTCGGTTCGGAGGCTACCTCGGAGGCCCGCCCGCACGGCGGTCGCTCTGGAGAATTGGAAGGCCGAACAAACGGCGGCCCTCCCCGCCCGGCCTGTGCGGTCAGAGATCGAGCGCGTCGGCGCGGGCGGCGGACAGCAGGGCGGCGAAGGCGGCGGTGGGGAAGGCGACCGCTCCGGCCTCGCGGGCGGCGGTGTCGCGGACGGCGACCGTGCCGTCCGCCGAACCGGCCTCCACGCAGTTCCCGTGCTCGCCGGTTGAATGGCTCGACTTCCGCCAGTTGCGGGGGGTCGCGGGCATGGGGGCTCCCGTCGTCGCGTGGGGTCGTCCCAGGAGGGAGTGCCCGAGGGGTCGCGTGCGGAAACCCCCCGCCGGGCGGGGGTTTCGTTGGGTGGGTCAGGTTGTGCGGGCGGGCCAGAGCTGGCGGGGCATGGACAGGAGGCGCCATTCGCGAGCGCCGTGTTCCTCGTCGTCGGCCGGGCGGGGGAGTTTCAGCAGCGCGGCCGCGCCGCTGACGGCCGCGACCTCCGCGTTCGGCGCGACGCGCGTCGGCAGGCCCGTCTCCGTCGCCAGCAGGCGGTGCAGGCCGGGAAGGCGCGCGGACCCGCCCGTCAGCGTCAGGCCCGCGCTGACCATCTCGCCCGCCATGTCCGGCGGGCAGTCCGACAGGCCCTCCCGGACGGCCGCCGCGATCGCCCGCACCGGGCCCTCGATGGCGCGTTCCACGTCCGTCGCGGTCACGACCTCGCCGCGCGGCAGGCCCGTCCGCAGGTCCGTGCCGTGGACGAGCGTCCGCTGGCGTCGGCGGCGGCCGCGCGGGTCCAGCGCGCCGACCGCGATCTTCACTTCCTCGGCGGCGTCGGGGGAGATCAGCAGGTGCAGTTCCTCCCGGACCCACGCCATGATCGCCGCGTCCAGCGCCTCGCCGCCGACCGGCGCGGTCACCGACCCGACGAGCCCGCCGAACGCCATCACCCCGACGTCGGTGACCTGCGCGCCGATGTCCGCGACCACCGCGATCTCCCGGCCGCCCTCCGGCAGGCCCGCGCCGATCGCCGCCGCCAACGGCACCGGGACGACGCTCACCTTCCGCGCGCCCGCCCGGTAGGCGACCTCTTCCATCGTCTGCCGCTGCAGCGGCGTCATGACGCTCGGCGCGGTCACCGCCATCTGCGGGCGCGCCATGTAGTGGCTGCGGTGGTGGGCGCGCAGCAGCTTGCGGATCAGGATCTCGACGTCCGCCGTGTCGCGCGGCACGCCGTTCCACACGGGACGGACGAGGTCCACGCCCGCGCGCCGGTCCGCGAGCGCCAGCGCCCGGTCCCCGACCGCGAGCGTCCGCCCGGACGCGGCGCACCGCGCGAGGACCGTCGGCTCGCTGACCACGAGGCCGCGCCCCGCGACGTGCATGCGGAGGGTCGAGCCGCCGATGTCCAGCGCGGTGCCGCGTCCGGGAAAGTCCCGCAGATTCATTCGTCCTACCCCCGAGGCCGGTGCCGATCGCGCGCACACGAAGGAGACCCTGAACTTGGGTGGGTTCCGGGCGAGTTGGTGTGCGTTGGCGGAGTTCTCGGTATGAGTCCTCGCCTGGGGGCCTTTGACCTAACGCCAGAGTCGAGTCTCGGTACGGCAAAAGACCCCACAGAGGGCAGAACCCCCGAGCGCCCGGCCACTCGCCTAGCGGCTCGCGGCCGCGCGCGGGAATCCCGGGCCCAGCCGTCGCACGCACCGAGCACGGCCGGACACCGCGCGGCCCCGCGCGCGGCGCCCCGGGGCGCCGAGGCAGTGCGGGGCTGCGCGCGGGAATCCCGAGCCCAGTCGTCGCGCGCACCGAGCACGGCCCGTGCGCGGCGCCCCGGGGCGCCGAGGTAGTGCGGGGCTGCGCGCGGGGAATCCCAGGCCCAGCCGTCGCACGCACCGAGCACGGCCGGACACCGCGCGGCCCCGCGCCGTACGCGCGCATCCTTGAGGATCAGGCGTCGCGGACAGCCGGGCGGCGCGAGCCGCGCGAGGCGACCTTTCGGTCGGGCTTTCGGTCGGGCGCGCGTGCGGCGCGGACGGCTGGGCGCTGCGCGTCCGCGCGGTGCCCGTGCGCGGGCGTCGCGCGACGGAAACGGCTGGGGCGCCGCGCGGCGCCGCGCGCGGCGCCCCGGGGCGCCGAGGCAGTGCGGGGCTGCGCGCGGAAGGCTCGCGGTCAGGTGTTCGCGTGTGGCGTGGACGGCAGGTGCTACGCGGCCGAGCGCGCGGGACGCCCCTGGTCGGGCCTCGCGTGTGGTGCGGGCGGCCGGGCGCTGCCCGGTCGCGTGCGCACCCGCGTCGGACACCGCGCAACGCGAACGGCCGGGCACCGTGTGGGGCCCGGCCGTTCGCGGAGGCTCGTCAGGGAGTGCCCGTCTCCGGGCCCGCGTTGGTGCCCGCCGGGGCGTCCGTGGCGGGGGCGGTCGGGGTCGCCGGGGTGCGGGGAGCCGTGGTGACCGGCTTCTTCAGGCGGCCGCCCTGCACCCACTGGTCGAACGGGAGCTGCCAGTAACCCCAGCCGTTCGTCCACTCCAGCTTCCGCTTGGTGCCGGTGATCGTCACCATGTCGCCCGGGTACGCCCAGTTGAAGAACCACTGCGCGTCGGCGGCGGGCGAGCGGACGCAGCCGTGGCTGCAGTTGCGGTTCCCCAGGCAGCTCGGGTCGTCCATGTTCTGGTGGATGTACTCGCCGCTGTTGGAGATGCGGTACGCCCACGGGACCTTCTCGTCGTACCAGCCGGGGTCGCCCTTCTTCTTGCCGGGCGGCCGCATGCGCTCCAGCCGGACCTTGTTCATGGTCAGGTGGACGCCGCTGGTGGTGAGCTGGTGGTCGATCCCGTCGGACTGGACGTCGCCGCCGGACCCGAGGCTGACGCCCCACGACCGCACGACGCGCCCGTTCTTCTTGACCGTCAGCCGGTCGGTGGTCGCGCTGACGGTGATGATGTGCGAGTCCCCGATGCGGAACGTGTGGGTGACGTCCTTGTCGCCGAACACCGCGTCGCCGATGCGCAGCCCCGCGTAGTGCGCGGTGACCGTCACCTTCTGGCGCGGCTTCCACGGCTTGCGCGGCCGGAACACCACGGACGGGAGGCCGTTGAACGACTCGCCCGCGCTGAGCCAGCGCCAGCCGCCCTCGGTCGGCTTGTCGGACTTGACCTCGAGGGCGCGCTCGATCGCGGTGCGCGCCTTCACCGGGACTTCCTTGTTGAACTGGACGAAGATCGGCATTCCGACGCCGACCGTCTCGCCGGTCGCCGGGACGATCTGGCTGATCTTCGTCGCGGCCGTGGCGGCGCTGGTGGTGAACCGGCTCGTCGCGGTCGTGGACGTCTTCTTGCCGTCCGCCTTCGCCGACACCTCGTAGCGGGTGCCGGGCTTCAGCGACCAGGTCGTGCGCCACGTCCGGTGGTCGGCCGCGAGCGCGCCCGGCACCTCCGCGCCGCCCGCCCGCACCGACACCTGGCTGAGCGTCCCGCCCTCGGCGGTGACCGTGACGCCCCGGTCCGGCGCGGCCTCGCCCGCCGCGTCGGCGGGGGTGATCGTCACCTTCGGCGCGCCGTCGGAGCCGCCCGCCGAGGTCTCTCCGCCGTCACCGCCCTTCGCCGAGCACCCTGTGGCCAGCGCCAGGATGGTCAACGCGACCAACGCGGTTCCCCGTCGCACGTTCTTCCGTGTCCCCTCATCGCGGCCGACGCCTGCGCGCCGAGCCATGCCGCCGGGGCGCGTGGTGCCCGCGCGGCGGCCAGGGGAGAACTTTATCCCTGAATGCCCTGTGGTTACGGGCGTATCACCGTTCCCGGTGGTCCGATATCTGGCCGGTCCTGGCCTGAAATGCCGTGGCGTCCGGTACACGGCGGGGCCGCGGCCCGCGTCCGGTGATCTTCACAGCGCGCACGGGCGCCGCCTAGGCTCGGTTCCGGCTCCCAGGTCTGGAGGACGCGATGGCCTTCTACGAACCGCTCGGCGGCGGCCGGTTCCGCAGCACCCCGGCGACCGCCGGGCCCTGGTCGCCCGAGACGCAGCACGCCGGGCCCGTCGCGGCGCTGCTCGGCCGGGCGTTCGAGCGGCACGAGCCCGCGCCGGGGCTGCGCGTGGCGCGGATCACCGTCGAGATCTTCGCGCCCGTGCCGGTCGCGGACCTGTCCGTCGCGGTGCGGACCGTCCGGCCCGGCCGCCGCGTCCAGTTCCTCGACGGCGAGCTGACGCACGACGGGCGGACGGTCGTCCGTGCGTCCGCCTGGCGCGTCGCCGCCGCGCCGGACGGGCTCGAACCGCTGCGGAACGCGCCCGCGCCGCCGCCGCTGCCCGCGTCCGCCACGCCGCTGACGACCTGGCCCGGCGCGCACGTCGGCGGCTACCTGTCCGCGATGGAGTGGCGGTTCGTCCACGGCTCGTTCGACAAGCTCGGCCCGGCCGCCGCCTGGGGGCGGGCGACGGTCCCGCTCGTCGCGGACGAGCAGGACTCGCCGCTCGTGCGCGCGCTCGTCGTCGCGGACACCGGGTCGGGCATCGCGGGGGAGATCGACCTGGCCTCCCACCTGGTCATCAACACCGACCTGACGGTCGCGCTGCACCGCGACCCGGTCGGCGAGTGGATCTTCATGGACGGCGCGATGCACGCCGACCCGGGCGGCGGCGGGCTCGTCGAGACCGTCCTCGGGGACGCGTCCGGGCGCGTCGGCCGCGGCCTCCAGACGATGCTGGTCGACCGCCGCTAGGGACGCTCGGTCCTGAGCAGCGACCGCCAGGTGTGCAGCAGCATCATCAGCTCCAGGTAGCGGTCCGGATCGGCCAGGTCGTGGTCGAGCAGGCCCTCCAGCGTGCTGAGCCGGTACCGGACCGTCTGCTTGTGGACCTGGAGGCGCTGCGCGGCGGCGGCCGCGTTGCGGCCCGTCTCCAGGTACGCCAGCAGCGTGTCGACGACGCGCTCCCGGCGGCTCGGCGGCAGCTCCATGATCGGCGCGAGCCGCTGCGGCAGCGCGGCCTCCAGCAGGTCCAGCCCGGCGGACGCGACGAGCGTCGGCAGGTGGTCCAGGCACCGCACGACGCCGCCGGGCGACTCGATCCGTCCCTGCTCGGCCAGCTCCAGCGTGCGGCGCGCCCAGCGCAGCGACACCGCGCCGCGCGACAGGTCCACGGTTGGGCCGACGGCGGCGGCGAGCCCGCCCAGCCCGTTCCGGAGCGGGTCGCCGGCGGGGCCGTCCGGGTCGGGGACGATCAGCGACGGGACCGGTCCGCTCCAGTCGGTCAGGACGGGCGGCGGCAGCACCGGCGGCGGCGCGCCGTCCGCGGGCGGCCGCACCGCGACGACGGCGATGGTGCTCGGCGCGGTCCAGCCCGCCGACCGGGCGAGCTGCGCGACGGCGGCGCGGTCCACCAAGCCCTCGCCCGTCAGCATCGCGTGCAGGCGGGCGCGGAACTGGGCGCGCTGGGTCTCGGGGCGGTCCTTGGCGGCGGCGTAGCCCGTCGCGGCGGCCTCGGAGATCGCGTCGAGGTAGGCGAACAGGGACTCGGTGAGCCGCCCCAGCGTCTCGTGCGGCCAGTCCGAGCGGGCGGCCTGCTTGGCGAGGCCGCGCGCGGCGACCTGCCCGCACAGCCGCATCGCGGTCTGCAGGCCCTCCAGGCTGCGGCCCTTGCGCGCCTCGTACGCGCCGATCTCGGCGTACGTCGCGTGGACGGTCTCCCAGGACGCGCCGGGGCGGGACACGATGGTGAGGAAGTCGGCGACCGCGCGGCGGATCGACTGCCACATCTTGCGGCCGTAGTTGCTGTCGATGGGGCGGGCGTACTCGGGGATGCGCTGCTGGATCCACTGCATCATCTCCCGGGCGATGTCGTCGACATACGGCCGGATCGGGTCGATCAGCTCACGCGGGATCGTCCCCCAGGGAACGTCAAGGGCCGGATCGCTCACGATCTCCTCCTCATGGCCTGTCCCCGATGCGCAAATTACCGGCAAGTAACCAGTTGGTGATATCCGACACGGCGGCCCCGGGTCAAGACGCTCACCGGCGGACGGGCGGGCCGTTCCCGCCTCGGCCGGGCGTCGCGGCGACGCGGCGGGCTACGCGTCCCGGCGGCGCCCCGCCGAAGCGGCGACGCCACGCCGAGCGGCGCGAGGGATTCGCAGGGGTGTGGAATCCGTCCGCACCCGTGCCCCATGCGACGCCTGAGCCCCCCGCGTCACAACGAAACCGGAACCGGGAGGAAACGGCGCGGCCCCGGACTCTGTGGAGTCCGGGGCCGCGCCGTGGTGGGTCAGCGGGGGGTGATGCGCGTCGGTAGGGAAGCGAAGCCGCGGTCGTTGGACGAGTTCACCCGGCGCGCGTTCGCCGTGTCGATCTCGTAGTCCGCGACGACCGCCGTCAGCTCGCCCAGCGCGATGCGCGCCTCCAGCCGCCCGAGGCTCGCCCCCAGGCAGTGGTGCCGCCCGTTCCCGAACGCCAGCGACCCGCTCGTGTCGCGGTCGAGGTCGAACCGGTCGGGCTCGGCGAAGACCTCCGGGTCGCGGTTCGCGGCGCCGGTGAGCAGCAGGACGCGCGCGCCCGCCGGGATCGTCCGCCCGTGCAGTTCGACGTCCTCGACGGCGGTGCGCGCGATGGCCTGCGTCGGCGGGTCGTAGCGCAGCGCCTCCTCGACCCAGTCCTCGACGCGTCCCGCGAACGCCTTCGCGCGCTGGTCGGGGTGCTCGTAGGCGGCGTGCCAGGCGTTGCCGAGCAGCAGCATCGTCGTCTCGATGCCCGCGCCGACGAGCAGGATCAGCACGCCGACGACCTCCTCGGGCGTCAGCCGGTCCTCGCCCTCGGCGGCGTCGAGCAGCCCGGACAGCAGGTCGTCGCGGCGCTCGCGGGCGCGCTCGACGGTCAGCTCGGTGTAGTAGCCGACGAGCGCGCCGATGGCGGCGACGGCCTCGGGCGGCAGGTCGGTGCCGTCGTCGTCCTCGGGCCGGTACATGATCGCCATGCCGAGGTCGCGGACGCGGGCGCGGTCGGCCTCGGGGACGCCGACCAGTTCGGAGATGACGTCCGTCGGGAAACGCCCCGCGAAGTCCGTCATGAGGTCGAACGTCCCGCCGTCGAGGGCGGGTTCGAGGCACGCCAGGGCGATCTCGCGGATGCGCGGCGCGAGCTCCTGGACGCGCTTGGCCGTGAACGCGCGCGCCACCAGGCTCCGCATCCGCGTGTGCTTCGGCGGGTCCATCGCGACGAACGAGAAGAACCGCTCCGCCTGCGGCCCCCAGAACGCGGGTTCGAGCCGGAGCCCGTTGCGGCTGGAGTACCGCGACGGGTCGCGCAGCGCCGCGAGGACGTCCGCGTGCCGGGAGATCGCCCAGAAGTCGTCCGCGTCGTTGCGGAAGACCGGGGCCTCCTCGCGGAGCCGCCGGTAGACGGGATAGGGGTCGCTCTGGATGCCGAAATCGAACGGGCTGTAGTGCAGGTCCATGACCCGCCTCCTGGGATCGTCGCTGCGCACCGGGAACGATCATGGCCGGACGTGCGGGCTTATGCCACCAGTTCGCCGTATCTGCCCAACATGCCGGTCAACTGTCGCTATCACCGGATGAGTGGGCACAATGGGCGGATCATGGTCCCTGCGGCGCGGGACCTGGGAAACCGAGGTTGCAGTGGACGACGAGCAGGCCCCCCGCGGGATCGACCCCACCAAGGCCCACCCGGCCCGGCGGTACAACTACTGGCTCGGCGGCAAGGACAACTACGCCGCCGACCGCGAGTCCGCCGCCATCGTCGCCTCGGCGTTCCCGACCGTGCGGCTCGCCGCCGTCGAGAACCGCAAGTTCCTCCGCCGCGCCGTCACGTACCTGACGGCGGACGCCGGAATCCGGCAGTTCCTCGACATCGGCACCGGGCTGCCGTCCGCCGGGAACGTCCACGAGGTCGCGCAGGCCATCGCGCCCGAGTCGCGGATCGTGTACGCCGACAACGACCCGATCGTGCTCGTCCACGCCCGCGCGCTGCTCACGAGCGTCCCCGAGGGGCGCACCGCCTACCTCGACGCGGACCTGCGCGACCCGGAGAAGATCGTCCGCCATCCCGACCTGCTGCGGACGCTGGACCTCGGCCGGCCGGTCGCGCTGATGCTCGTCGCGACGCTGCACTTCGTCACCGACGACGAGCGGCCGTACGAGATCTTCTCGACGCTGCGGGAGATCCTGCCGTCCGGCAGCCACGTCGTGATCTCGCACGCGACCGACGAGTACCTGACGCCGGAGGCGCGCGCCGAGGCGGACGCGGCGAACGTGCGCAGCGGCGTCCCGTTCCGGATGCGCTCCCGCGACGAGGTGCTGCGGTTCGTCGACGGCCTGGAACTCGTCGAGCCCGGGATCGGCTCGGTCGTGGACTGGCGGCCGGACGAACCGGTGGACGAGCGGCCCTCCGTCGAAGAGGTCTCGATGCTCTGCGTGGTCGCGCGCGTCCCCTGATCCGCGTCAGGGGATCTCGCGGCGCGCCATGCCCTCGGCGGACGGGTCCACACCCCACGTGAACACCAGGCGCGGCCGGACTCGGATGACCTCGCCGCTCAGCCCGGACGGGGTTTCCTGGCCGGTGAGCGCCTCGGCCGTCCCGCGGATCTCGATGCCGCGCACCTTCCACGGGTCGAGGCTGGCGATGTCGTCCACGACGAACGCGACCTGCGGGTTCCGCTGGATGTTGCGGAACTTGCGGCTCGTACCGAGGTTGTAGCCGTAGATGTCGATCGTGCCGCGTTCGGCGTCGTACCGGTAGCCGACCGGATTGTTCTGCGGGTCGCCGTCCGGACCGACGGTCGCGAGGCGGCCGAGGCGCTGCGTGCGCAGGTAGGCGCGTTCCTGTTCGGTGAGGCTCATGGGACGAGCGTGCAACCTCAGGTGCGGTGGAGGTCAAGGCTTACATCGCCGCGTGTCGGGTAGCGGGGGAGGACCGTAACCGACGAAAGGCGCACGTCCGATGAAACTGCCGTCTCCCGCCCGGTCCGTGGTGCGCAAGCCGCACGCGGTCCGCCGCACGCTCGGGGTGGAGACCGCGACGCGCCGCGGGCTGATCGGCGGCGTCGTCCCGCTCTGGCTCGGCGCGGGGCTCGCCGACTGGTGGTGCCACCGGCGCACGCACATCGAGCGCAACGCGGGCGCGCACGAGTCGGTGATCCACTCGCTGATGATGGCCGAGGCGGGCGTCCCGGTGGTGCTCGGGCTGTTCTGCGAGGTCAACTCGGGCGTCCTCGCGGTGTGCGGCGGCGCGCTCGGCGTCCACGCCGCGACGGCCGCGTGGGACGTGAGCTACGCCGAGGACCGCCGCCGCGTCACGCCGTTCGAGCAGCACTGCCACAGCCTGCTGGAGGTCGTGCCGCTGATGGCGACCGGGTTCCTCGCCGTCCTGCACTGGGACCAGGCGCGGGCGCTGTTCGGCCGGGACCTGCACCGCGCCGACCTGCGGGTGCGCCGGAAGCGCCCCGACCCGCTGTCGTGGCGGACGCGGCTCGCGCTGCTCGGCGCGATGGGCGTGTTCGGCGCGCTGCCGTACGCCGAGGAGATGGTCCGGTGCCTGCGGGCGCGCCGGACGATCCGCGCGACGCCGCCCGCCGAGGAGCCGCCGACCAGGACGCTCACCTTCGCCGCCGATCAAGAGATCCGGTAATTCGCGGTAAAACCTGCATATCGCCACGCCTTCCGGGCACGACTCGCTCCGCGATGCCGGATACGGAACGGAAGGTGGCGAGGATGGCGAACGGTCGCCGCGATGCCAAGGACGAGCAACTGGAGAACTACCGGGTCTCTCCCCAGGACGCGCCGTTGACGACGGATCAGGGCATCCAGGTCGACGACACCGACAACTCGCTGACCGTGGGCCAGCGCGGGCCGACGCTGCTGCAGGACTTCATCCTGCGCGAGAAGATCACGCACTTCGACCACGAGCGCATTCCCGAACGCGTCGTCCACGCGCGCGGGGCGGGCGCTTACGGCGTCTTCCAGGTGTACGGCGACTCCCTCGCCGAATACACGCGCGCGGAATTCCTGCGCGACCCGTCGATCGAGACGCCGGTGTTCGTGCGTTTCTCGACCGTCGCCGGATCGCGCGGGTCCGCCGACACCGTGCGCGACGTCCGCGGGTTCGCCACCAAGTTCTACACGAACCAGGGGAACTTCGACCTGGTCGGCAACAACATGCCGGTGTTCTTCATCCAGGACGGGATCAAGTTCCCCGACTTCGTCCACGCGGTGAAGCCGGAACCGCACAACGAGATTCCGCAGGCGCAGTCCGCGCACGACACGCTCTGGGATTTCGTCCAGCTCCAGCCCGAGACGATCCACATGATGATGTGGGCCATGTCGGACCGGGCGCTGCCGCGCAGCTACGCGCAGATGCAGGGGTTCGGAGTCCACACGTTCCGGCTGGTCAACGACCGCGACGAGGCGACGTTCGTCAAGTTCCACTGGAAGCCCAAGGCGGGCGTCCACTCGATGGACTGGGACGAGACGCAGAAGGTCGCGGGCAAGGACCCGGACTTCAACCGGCGCGACCTGTGGGACCGCATCGAGAAGGGGAACTACCCGGAATACGAACTCGGGGTGCAGCTCGTCCCGGCCGCCGACGAGCACAAGTTCGACTTCGACCTGCTCGACCCCACCAAGATCATTCCCGAGGAAGAGGTGCCGGTCCGGCCGGTCGGGAAGCTCGTCCTCAACCGTAACCCGAACAACTTCTTCGCGGAGACCGAGCAGGTCGCGTTCTGCATCGCGAACGTGGTGCCCGGCATCGACTTCACCGACGACCCGCTGCTGCAGGCGCGGATCTTCTCCTACCTCGACACGCAGCTCATCCGGCTCGGCGGGCCGAATTTCCCGCAGATTCCGGTGAACCAGCCCGTCGCGCCGGTGCGGAACCACCACCGCGACGGCTACCACCAGATGCGCATCGACACGCCGCACACGTCGTACCACAAGAACTCGATCTCCGGCGGCTGTCCCGCGCTCGCCGGGGACACCGCTTTCCGGCACTATCCGGAACAGGTCGACGGAAAGCTCATCCGGAAGCGCGCCGAAAGCTTCGAGGACCATTATTCGCAGGCGACGCTGTTCTGGAACAGCATGGCCGACTTCGAGAAGGAGCACATCGTTTCGGCGTTCCGGTTCGAGCTCGGCAAGGTCGACGACGCGTCCATTCGGGAAGGCGTCGTCAAGCACCTCAACCACGTCGACCACGGGCTCGCGACGCAGGTCGCCGAGGGCGTCGGCGTGCCGGTGCCGGACGAGGTCCTGCCGAACCACGGCCGGACGTCGCCCGCGCTCAGCCAACTCAACCTCGTCGGCGAGCCGCTGCCCGGCCGCAAGGTGGCGGTGCTCGTCGCGGACGGCAGCGACTCGTCCTCGATCGTCGCCGCCGGGGAGGCGCTCGCCACCAAGGGCGCGGTGCCCGAACTGCTCGCGCGGACGGACGGCGTCGTCCAGGCCGCGGACGGCGGGCGCGTCGAGGTCACGCGGGCGCTGCCGACGATGGCGTCGGTGCTGTACGACGCGATCCTCGTCCCGGACGGCGAACGCGCCGCCGACACCCTCTCCGGGGACGGCCTCGCGGTCTTCTTCGTGACGGAGGCGTACAAGCACGGCAAGCCGATCGCCGCCGTGGGCGCGGGCGCGAAGGTCCTCGAACGCGCCGGGGTGCCCCAGGACGCGCCGGGCGTCCTCGTCGCGGCGACGGCGGACGAGTCCTTCGTCCGCGCGTTCCTCGACGCGGCGAGCGGCCAGCGCTTCTGGTCCCGGGACGTGGCCCACATCCCGGCCTGACCGACCCGCGAACGCCAGGCGCCCAGGGCCGCGACGACCAACGCGACCTTGGGCGCCTGCCGTATGCGCCCAGCCGTCCTGCGCGGGCCGTCGTGCGGGCCGCAGTGGCCGACGCCCTGCGGCGTTCAGCCGGACGTGACGACGTACATGATCCAGTCGGCGATCACGGCGGTGCGCGGACTCGTGCCGCCGTCGTCCACCTCCATCGTGTTGCGCGTCGTGACGCGGGTCCGGCCGGGCTCCTTCTCCACGGCCTCCACCAACTCGGCCCGAACCCGCACCCGCGCCCCCGTCGGAACCGGGCGCACGAACCGCACCCGGTCGAGCCCGTAGTTGAGGGCGTAGCCGCCGCGCAACCTCAGCTCGCGCTTGTGGAAAGCCGCGAGCATCGACAACAGGAGGAACCCCGAAACCGCCCGCTCACCCGCCGCCCCGACCGGCGACGGACGACGCCCGAGAAAGTCCTCCCGCAGAAACGTGGCCTGGCAGAACGCCTCCTCGTCCTGCGGCCCGACCTCGACCCACCCGGACTGGAACAGCTCCGTCCCGGGCGCACCCGCAAGGTCGTCGAGCGTGTACGGCATCGGCAACTCCCTCGAACGACAACGGCCCGCCAGGACGCTAACCGCCCGCCCACCTCCGACCGGACGCCACCCCCGAAAAGCCCCGACGCCACCGTGCAGCCGGAACAACCCCACAACGAACTCAGCACACAACCGCGCGCGCTTCCTCCCGGCCGAGCACCGCTCGACGCGGCGCGCAACGGATACGCCCCTCCGACTTCCGCCAACCCGTGGACTCCGCACGGCATGAGCCCGGCGCCACCGGGACGGCCACGCAACGGGTTCATTACCGCCAAGCGCGCGCTTTCTCCCGGTTGAGCACCGCTCAACGCGGCCCGCAACGGATAACACCCAACGTCCAACTTCCGTGAACACGTGGACTGCCCACGGAACGACACGAGCCCGGCGTCACCGGACGGCCACGCAACGGATTCAGTACCACTAAGCGCGCGCTTTCTCCCGATTGAGCACCGCTCGACGCGGCCCGCGATGGGTACGCCCAACCTCCGACTTCCGTGAACACGCGGACTCCGCGCCGCACGACACGAGCACGGCACTCACGCCCGACACCTCGCTGCGGCGCCGCGACACGGTGGCTCGCTGCGATGCATCGGCCGGCAGCGCGGCAGTCCGGGGTGGGCGGCCCGATTGTGCTGCTGGCGGTTACCTGGCCGCCTGGTTGCGCGGTGGCCCAGTCGCACGGGGACCTGGCGGCCGGTGGATCGGCGGTGTGTGATCCGGCGGCGTGGACCGGCGGCTGGCGACTCGGCAGCATTTGACCGGTGGACCGGTGGACCGGTGGACCGGTGGACCGGTGGACCGGTGGCGCGGTGGGCCGGTGGTGCGGTGGGCCAGGGGTGCGGTGGCTTGGTGGCTCGGCTCTGTAGTGCGTCTGGCCCTTTCGCGCGGTGCGGTGCGTTCGGTCGGCGGGCCGTGTTGCTGGGCGGTAGGACCGAGTCGGGTTCGGTCGGCTTCGGGTGGGCGCGCTATAAAGCGAGGACGGCCGCGGCGCGCGTGCCGCCGTTTCGGGAGGGAGACCCGGTGAGCGAAGAGACCGTCGTCCGGTACGAGGTGGAGCGCGGAATCGCGACGATCACGCTGGACTCGCCCGCGAACCGCAACGCGCTGTCCGCGGCGCTGCGCACGGGCCTCGCCGCCGCGATCGAGCGCGCGGGCGCCGACGACGCGGTGCGCGGCGTCGTCCTGACCGGCAGCGGCACGGTGTTCTGCGCCGGCGCGGACCTGAAGGAGATCGCGTCCGGCGCCCCGCCCGCCGGGCCGGGCATCCCGGATATCCTCACCGCGCTGCTCGATCTGCCGAAGCCCGTCGTCGCGCGGCTGAACGGCACCGTCCGCGCGGGCGGCGTGGGGCTCGTCGCCGCGTGCGACATCGCGGTCGCCCCGGACGACGTGACGTTCGCGTTCACCGAGGTCCGCATCGGCGTCGCCCCCGCGATGATCGCCGTGGCGTGCGCGCCGCGCATGACGTCCCGCGCGGCGTCCCGCTACTTCCTGACGGGCGAGACCTTCACCGCCGCGGACGCCGTCGCCGCGGGCCTCGTCACCGCCGCCTGCCCGCGCGACGAACTCGACACCGTCGTCACCGCCATGCTCGACGGCATCCGCCGCGCCGAACCGAACGCCCTCGCGGCGACGAAACGCCTCGTCCGCGACCTCCCCGGCCTGGACCGCACCGAGGCGTTCTCCCGAGCCGAACGCCTCTCGGCCGAACTCTTCGTCAGCCCGGAAGCCGACGAGGGCCGCCGCTCCTTCTTCGAGAAGCGCCCGCCTTCCTGGGCACTCTGACGCTTTCCGGACGACCTGCATGCGGTGACCGAACCCCGCAGGCGGACCGTTCCAAGGCGCCGGACGTTCGTGCGCTGCGCGGTTCGCACACCGCCGATGCGTCCTGGCGCAATCGTTCGCCGCGCGCGGTTCGCGTTGGTGCGGTGGGTCGGCCTTCAGGCAACCGGCGATCGTGCGTGGTCAATTCGACGGCTGCCGGGGTGGTGACCGGGTCGCAACGTGGTGACCCGCGCCCGTAAAAGCTGGTGACCGTGCGTTCAGCAGTTGGTTCCCGTCGCGCGGTCCATGACGCGGGGTGGTTCGTCCGACGTCCGTGCGCGGTCTGGAGTCGTGGCCGTTCGTGGATCGCTCTCGGCGCGCGGTCGCGCGTCGCCGCCCTCGACCGACGACTGTTCGCGATGTCGCGTCTCGACGGTTGCTCAATCGCGGGAACGTAGGCCGTCCGCGCGCAGCGTCCTGTCCGCTTGGGAGGTCGTCCAGGCGCTCGCAGACTGACCCCGCTGTCGGAACAAGGCGTGACTAGGAGCGAACAAGCCGCGCGGGGGAGTCCGCGACGCTGATCTCCCTCCGACGGGGGAGGCTCGCGAACGGCGACCACCCGGATGCTCGGACAGACGGGTTCCGAGCGCCAAGGAGTCATCGTGATCAGCGGAAGCGCGGTTGCACAACGGAATGCCTTCCGAACGGACATACCGCCGTGGGCGCGACGCGCGGCGGCCCTCGCGGCGCTCACCACGCTGCCGTCCGGCCTCTGGCGGCTGCCGCTGGCGTTCGGTTATTCGATGGGCCTCGGCCCGGACGTGTCGCAGACCCTGGGCGCGCCCGGCTGGGGATCGGCGTACATAGTCGCGCTCAGCGTGCTCGCGGAAGGACTGGCCTTCCTGACGCTCGGACTCGTCCGACCGTGGGGCGAGCGGTGGCCGCGCTGGGTGCCGTTCGCGGGCGGTCGGCCGATCGCCGTCCGGAGCGCGGTCGTCCCGGCCGTGCTGGGCGGCTTCGCGATCACCGCACTCGCCGTCGCCTACCTCGCGGCGGCAATCCTGGGCAACGGCCCCGGCGAGGGATCGCACGGCCCGGCACTGTGGCTCATGTACGCGTGCTACGCGCCACTGATCGCATGGGGCCCGCTGCTGTTGGCGGTGACGCTCCACTACTACCGGCGGCGGACGGGCGGGGCGGACCTCAGCCGTCCCGATCCCGTTCGGTGAGCGCGGACGGCCGGTGGACGGCCTTCTTCCCGCTCTTGTCGCTGCGGACCAGGTACTGCGGGTCGTCCTCCGACGCGGCGACCTCCCGCCCCGCCGCGCGCGTCCGCTCGGTGATCCGACCCTCGACACGGCCGGGAACGCGGACCCCGTGGCTGCTCCACTCGACCTCGTCGCCCGGTGCGAACTCCTGTTCACCACCCATGATTGCCTCCGATCGCGGTCGGTTTCGCCCGCGCCTACCCCACGCAACCCGCCGCCGAACGTGCATCCGGACGGCCGCAATCGGCGAACCGCCGCCGCGCTGGTCTCCCGAGTCACGGCCGCGCGATGATCACGCCGACCTGGCCGACTCGTTGCGATTGAGACGGGCGTCCCACGGTCTCTGAACGAGGCTTGCCGCGCGTTCAGCGTTCCGCTCTGACGCTGTTCCCGCCGCGAGCCGTCGCCGCAGTTCGGCGCGCCCGCCGAAACCTGCGCGTCGGTCATTCCCTCGCGCGGTGTTCCGGCGACCGTTCGCTCCGCCGAGTGCCGGCTGCGCGTCGTCGAGCTGGTGGTCGGCCCGCCGCCGAGCGCGGCCGGGCCGCGTTGCGCGCCGGTTCGGTGACCTCGCGCTCGACCCGTACATCCCGCGCCGGGCCAAGCTCGTCCGCGCGCATTCCGGCCCGGCGGCCGCTGCTGTGCGACTGACGTCGAGAGACCCGCGCCCGTGCGGAGCGTCCGGCGCGGCGCCCGACCGTATGCATGCGGCGCGCGTCCGGCGTCCGCTGTTGTGCGACTGATGTAGGGAGGACTGCGCCCGTGCGGAGCGTCCGCCGCAGCGCGTCCGACCGTACGCATGCGGCGCGCGTCCGGCGTCCGCTGTTGTGCGACTGATGTAGGGAGGACTGCGCCCGTACGGAGCGTCCGCTGCAGCGCGTCCGAGGGTACGCATTCGACGCACGTCCGTTCCGCCCTGCCGACACCCAGCTCCCCGCGCAGCGTGCGCGCCTGCGGCTTCTTTCGTTCCGCCGTATCGGTCACACTCCGGCGTGGACAATGACGTTCGGCGACGACGGGGGGCGTATGGACGGCACGGTGGCGGGAACACGCGGTGGGGCGGTGGACGTCCTGCACGGCCGGACGGTCCATGATCCGTACCGGTGGCTGGAGGACGGCGACTCGGCTGCGTGCGCCGCCTGGCTGGGCGAACGGGCGGTCGAGTTCGAGGACCAAGCCGCGCGCTGGACCGGTCGCAGCCGGTTCCGGCGTTTCCTGGAGGACGCCGCGGGAGCCGGAACCGCCGCGACCCCGCCCGTGTGCCGCCGCGGCCGCCGCTTCTACCTGCGCGGCGCACCGGGCCGACCGTTCCCCCGGCTGATGGTCGCGGACGCGGACGGCCCCGAGCGGGTCCTGCTCGACCCGGCCGTCCTCGACCCGTCCGGCGGGACGACGCTCGACGCGTGGCGGCCGTCGCCCGGCGGCGGACTGGTCGCCTACCAGCTCTCGCGCGGCGGCAGCGAACGCCCCGAACTGCGCGTCCTCGACGTCGAACGCGGCCGGGACGTCGGCCCGCCGCTGCGGCCGGGCCGGGTGACGCCGATCGCCTGGCTCCCCGACGACACCGCCTTCTACTACGCGGACACGCCAGGCGGCGGCGCGGGCGGACGGCGGCTGCTCCTGCACCGCGTCGGGACCGATCCGTCCGCCGACACCGAGGTCTTCGCGACCGACCTCCCGCAGTTCTCCGTCGTGATCAGCCCGGACGGTCGGCGGCTCATGCTCAGCGCCGCCCAGGGCGCCGCCGCCGGAAACCTGCTCTGGCTCGCGGACCCCGCCGCGCCGCGGTCCGCGACCCTGATCCACGACGGCTCCCGCGACGGCTCCCGCGACGGCTCCCGCGCCGCGCTCAAGTTCGCCCCGGACGGCCGCATCTACGCGATCACCGACGCCGACTCGCCCTTCGGCCGCTTGTGCGCCGTGGACCCCGCCGCACCGCACTCCGCCAACTGGACGACGCTGATCCCCGAAGAACCCGGCAGCGTCCTCACCGCCTGCGCGCTCCTCACCGACCCCGAACCGCGCCTGCTGATCACGCGCACCCGAAACGGCGCAGGCGAACTATGGCTGCACAACACCGAGGGAGCGGCCCTAGCCCAGATCCCGCTCCCAGGCCGAGGCACGCTGACCCGCCTCACCGCACCTCCCGAGGGCGGCGACCGCGCATGGTTCGTCTACACCGACGTGACCACGCCCCCGACCGTCTACCGCCTAGAACCCGCCAACCACCGCACACCTCACAATCCATCCATCGACGTCCCGGAGCCGCCCGCACGCCGGACAGCCTCCGACGCACATCCGGCTGTAGTCGAGTCGGCCACCAGCGGGCCGACTGACGAACCGTTGCCCGCCGAAGACACCAATTCGGCTACGTACCGGCTCGTCCGAGAGTCTTTCCCAGCCGCCGAAGACATCGAGTCGCCTAGCCGCCCGACGACTGCCGAACTCCCAAGCGTCGACGCCGACGAGCCGCCCGCTCGCCGCGTAACCCCCGACCCGCCTCAGGCCGTAGAAGCGTTCACCCGCCAGGTGATCGCCCCACCGCCGAACGAACACGGCGAACCGGCCGTCCGCGTCGAGACTTCTGGGCAATCGTCGGCCATCGGCCACGCGGGACCGGCGGATGGCCGGGTGGCCGACGAGCGGCCTGCGGTTGAGGGACGCGCGGATGCGGTGGATGGGTGGGTGAGCGTCGAGTCGCCGTGTGACGGCGAAGAGCCGACTCGCGATCGGGCGGCTGTCGAGCGAGCGTCGGCCAGCGTGTGCGCGGAACCAACGGCGAGCTGGCGGGACGTCGGGTCGTCACCCGGTGGGTCCGCCCCTCGCGAGGCGGGGCCGGTAGTTGCTGGAGCAGTTGCCGAGCGGTCTGCGATTGGAGGCTGCGCGGACGCGGCGGTCGGGCAGGCGGGCGCGGGTTCGGCGTCGCGTGATGGTGCCGGGCCGACTGTCGAGCGGTCGTCGGCCGACGCGTGCGAGCAATCGGCGGCGAGCCTGACCGAGCCTGGCAGGTCCTCGCTCAGTGAAGAGGCTGGGCAGTCGGCCGGTGGAGCGGCTGCCGAGCGGTCTGCGGTTGTGAACTACGCGGACACGGCGGTCGGGCGGACAGGTGCCGAGTCGTCGCGCGCGGGCTCGTCGTCGGGTGATGGGGCGGGGTCGGCCGCCGAGCGGTCTGCCGTTGGGGGCCGCGCGGACGCGGCGGTTCGGTGGGCGGGTGCTGAGTCGCTGTCGGTCGGAGCCTCGCCCGGCGGAGGTGGGGGAGAGGCTGTTCGGCGGCGTGCTGCTGAGCGGTTCGCCGGTGTTCACGCCGAGTCGGCGGGGCGGCCGGGGGAGCTGTCGACTGGGTTTTCGCCCAGCCGGGATGCGGCGGCGGTTGCGCGTGAGGCGGGTGTTGGCTCGGCGGAGGTTGCTCGGCGGGTGGCGGTTGCGTGGCGGGCCGGGATCAGGGCGGGCGGTGGTGTGGGGCGGTCGGAGGTCCGCGAGCTCAGTTATCGGTCGTTTGACGGGACGTCGGTCGGGCTGCGCGTTGTCGTGCCGGTCGGGGCGGCTGGGCCGTTGTCGGTGCTGCTCACTGCGTACGGCGGGTTCGGGGCTTCGACGCCGCCCGCGTATTCGCCGGTCGTCGCCGCGTGGGTTCGGGCGGGTGGCGCGTACGCGGTGGCCGGGGTGCGCGGGGGCGGCGAGCACGGCGCCGCTTGGCATGACGCCGGGCGCGGGCCCAACAAGCCCGCGGCCGTCGCCGATCTTCTTTCCGCCGCCGACTGGCTCGTCGCGCAGGGGTGGACGACGCCGAAGCGGCTCGCCGTCAAGGGCGCGTCGCACAGCGGGCTGATGGCGGCCGCCGCGCTCGTC
Organism: Actinomadura atramentaria DSM 43919; assembly: GCF_000381885.1. Lineage (GTDB taxonomy): Bacteria > Actinomycetota > Actinomycetes > Streptosporangiales > Streptosporangiaceae > Spirillospora > Spirillospora atramentaria. The sequence continues at coordinate 414,580 of NZ_KB907212.1, forward strand.
CGGCGGCCCGACCTTTTCGCGGCGGTCGTGTGCTCGGACGCGCTCACCGACATGGTCCGCTACCACCGGTTCGGGCTCGGCCGCCTGTGGACCGGCGAGTTCGGCACCGCCGACGACGCCGACCAGCTCGCCACGCTGCTGACCTACTCCCCGTACCACCTGGTCGCGCCCGGCACCCGCTACCCGGCGGTGCTGCTGACCTGCCCGAGGACGGACGCGCGCGTCGACTCCCTGCACACCCGCAAGCTCGCCGCCGCCCTGCGGCATGCGACCGCCGCCGACCGTCCCGTCCTGCTGCGCTGCGAGGACGGCGTCGGCCACGGCGCGCGTTCCCTCGACCGCTGGCTCGGCCTACAGGCCGACATCCTCGCGTTCTGCGCACTGCACACCGGGCTGGACGGGGAAACGCCCGTGCCTCCGACCACCGACGCCCTACGATGAGTGACCGATCGACTTCGTACCGACAACTGGAGGCATCCGATGAACGAACTTCCCCTGCCGGTGATCAACGGTCTCGGACTCCCGGCCGACGAGGCCGTCGAGATCGAGGCGTGGCGGCGCGAGCTGGCCGAGGGCGACGAGAACTGACGCCCACCGCCGCCGCCCCGCGTCGACGGACCCCGCCGACGCGCGGGCGACGGCCGGCCTCCGCCCGGACCACCGAGCGGAGGCCGCACCACCCCTGACGACCACCGCTACCGACCCGCCCCTCCGGCGATACGGCCGCTGCCTCACTCCCGCGCCCGCCGACCCTGCCGCCCGACCAAAAACCGCCGCCGCGTTTCAGCTCACGCGACCGCCGGTGCCCCGGCCCGGAGCGCCGCCTTCCGCGCCTGCTACAGCCGCGCGGTCTCACTCCCCCGACCGCCGACCCCTTGCCCCGGCCGAGTCGCCGCTACCTCGTTCATGCGACCGCCGACGTCATGCCGCCCTTCCGGAGAAATCCGCCGCCGCTGCCTAGCTCCCGCGACCGCTGACGCCCCGCCCCGGGGCCCGCCTTCCGCGTCTCCCCCAGCCGCCGCGGTCTCGCTTTCCGCGACCGTCGATCCCTGCCCTGGCAGAGCCGCGTTTCGTCGTTCGCGGAAACTTCGCCGCAATGCCGCGCCGCAGAAGCCGCCACCGCGTTCTCGCTCACGTGATCGTCGGCGCCGTGCCCCGGAGAGCCGTGTCCCGCGTCTGCCACAGCCGTCGCGATCTCTTTCCGCGACCGCCGACCCTTGCCCTGGCAGAGCCGCGTTCCTTCGCTTGTGGAAACGCCGCCGTCATGCCGTCCGCCGGAGAAGCCGCTGCCGCGTTTTAGCTCACGTGATCGTCGGCGCAGTGCCCCGGAGTGCCGTGTTCAGCGTCTGCCGCAGCCGTCGCAGTCTCATTTCCCGCGACCGCCGACCTCTTCCCCCGGCGGGGTGCGGACGCGGAGCGGCGGCGTCGGGCGGCGGCGTGTTGCGGCGGCGTCGGGCGGCGGGGGGTCCTTTCTGTTGGGGTCTTGGCGTGTGTCTGTGGGGGTTTGGCGGGTGGTGCTGGGGTGGGTCAGCGTGATCGTTTCCAGAAGGAGCGCTTCGGCGGGGTGGTGATCGTGTCGAGGGCCGTGATGGTTCGCGTCCAGAGGGCTTCCGTGGTGGGCGGGGTCGGGTTCGCTCGGTAGGTGTGCAGGGCGGTGACCAGGTCGTTCAGGCCGTTGAGCGTGTTCGGGCCGACACGGTTCAGGGCCGCTTCCAGAATCGGCAGCAGGTGGTACAGCAGATGCGTGCGGCGTTCGGGCTCGGTGCCCGTGAACGTTCGCAGCGCCTGCAGTTCCCGGGCGAGGACGGCCTTCGTGGTCTCCGGTTCGGGCAGCGGCGGTGCTGCGGGGGTCGGCGGGACGGGGCGGTCTATCGGGTACGGCATGCCGGGCACCGCGGATTCGTCGGGTGCGGCGGCGCGTTCGGCGGCCGAGTCCGGTGCTGCGCCGTAGCCGCCGGCGGGCGCGTTGGGCGAGGGCGCGGCGGGGGGCGCGGGCGGAGGTCCCGAAGGGGCGGCCGGTCTGCTCGGAGGGGCGGGCGGAAGTCCTGGGGAAGCGGGCGGTGTGCTCGACGGAACCGGCGCGGCTCCCGAAGGAACCGGTGCGGGACCCGAAGGGGTTGGCGCGGGTCCTGAAGAGGCGGGCGGGGGACTCGAAGGCGCGGGCGGTGTGCTCGAAGGGACGGGCGGGGGGTCCGAGGGGGCGGGCGGGGTCGCCGGGCGCGGGGCCGATCCGGGGGCGGGCGGGGCGCCGAAGGCGGTGGCGTCGGGGGCGGGGGCGCTGAACGCGGCGGGGGCCGGAGGCATGGCGCCGCGATCGCCTGCGGCGCGGAGCGCGCGCTTCGCCCGGCGCGGAGCGGGCGCCCCTGGAGCCGGGGCGCCCGGCACCGCGGGCGGGACGGGAACCGGGCCGCGCTGGGCGAAGGCGTCCTCCACGGGCTGGATCACCTGGTGCGGTGCCTGGCCGGTCGTGTTCACGCGCTCCGAGTCGACCGCGACGAAGGCGGTGAACCGGCACAGCACCCCGAACCGCAGGGACGTCCGCACGATCCGCTGCTCCTGGTCGACCGTGCCCTCGATGACGTAGCGGTCCTCCAGGTCGCGCAGATGGGCGCGCGCCCAGATCGCACCGGCCGCCGGGGCGTCCACCACGGCCGGGGCGAGCCGCCGTTCCCAGGGCTCGCCGTTGGCGGCCGTGCCGCGCAGGACGACGTCACCGGTGGGCGGGCCGGTGTAGCGGCCCGCGACGACCAGCGGGGAACCGGGGTAGAGCGCGCCGAACCGGCGCGGCGCGACGCTGTCGGGGTCGACGGCGAGCCCGGCGGGGACCAGCTCCAGCCCGGTGACCAGCGGCGCGCCGATCCGGTGGTGGATCGCCTCCATCGCCGCGTCCAGCCGGTCCTCGGACTCGACCAGCTCGCAGCGCCCGCCCGCCGCCAGCCGGTGCAGGAACCCGGCGTTCACGGCGCGGTCGATGCCGACCGTGTGGACGCGCACGCCGGTCAGCCGGGGCAGCAGCCGGGCGAGCAACTGGTCCTCGTTGCCGACCTGGCCATCGGTGATCAGGACGAGCACCCGGTCTCGCCCGGCGTCGGCGAGCAGGCCGGCGGCCTCGTCCAGCGGCGCGAGCATCTCGGTGCCGCCGCGCGCGTCGACCGCCGCCAGATGCTCCACCGCGCGGAACCGGTTGCGGTCGGTCGCGGGGTTGAGCCCGGCCGGCAGGTCGGGGCGCTCGGTCACCGTGTCGAAGGACAGGACGGCGAACCGGTCGTCGGCGGTGAGCGTGTCCACGATGCGCGCGGCGGCGCGCCGGGCGCAGACCATCTTCCAGCCGCCCATGCTGCCGGACCGGTCGAGGACGAGGACGACGTCGCGCGGCCGCACCCGGTGCTCGCCGGACGGCAGCACGGTCAGCGTGAACGTCCCGCCCGTCTCGTCGCGGTCCGGCGCGAGGGCGAGCGCGGCGACCTCCGCGGCCCCGTAGCCGAGGCGGAGGACGAAGTCCCGGTCGAGGCGCTCGCCCGGGTCCAGCCGGACGGTCGTGCGCCCCGGCGCGGACTCCTCCGACACCACGTGCAGCGCGGAGCGGATCTCGGTGAGCGGCAGGGCCGTGGTGTCGACGTCGACCGTGATGCCGAGCCGGACCGGGTTGGGGAAGCCGGGCAGCAGCACCGGCGGGCTGATCCGGGAGGCGTCGGGCACCGCGTCGGTGTCGGGCGCGACGCCCCGCCCGGCCTGCTCCCCGTCCAGCGGTGCGCCGGGGACGTAGCGGCGGGCGACGACGAGCGGGAACCGGAACTCCGCGACGCCGCCGGAGCCGGACGTCTCGTACGGCAGCGGCTGGCTGAGCGTCAGCCGCACGGTGACCCGCTCGCCGGGCGGGATGTTGCCGACCCGCAGCGTGAAGACGTCGGGCCGGTCCTCCTCGGCGATGGCGGCGCGCTGCCCGGCCGCGACGGCCGCGTCGTACCGCGCTCGCGCCGCGCCGCGTTCGGCGAGCACGCCGTCGACGACGCGGTCGGCGACCTCCATGCGCAGCGCCGTCACGGCGGCGCGGTCGGGCAGCGGGAAGACGTAGGTGGCCTCCAGCGGCACGTCGAACGGGTTGCGGAAGCCCTGCACGACGTCCAGCCCGGCGGCGAGGCCGGTGATCGACGCGCGGACGTCCACGGTGTCGAGCGGGAGGTTGCCGCGCTCGGTGGTCAGGGCGCCGAGACCGCCGCCCGGCGGTTCCGCGACGGGGGGCTCGGGGTCGTCGAGGGGGGCGATGCGCACGGTCACTGGGCTCTCCCGGCTGGGTGGTCGGACGTGCTGGGCTCGGACGGGGCGGCGGGGTCGGGGGCGAGCAGGCCGCGGCGGCGCAGCTCGCGCAGCAGCGGGCCGGCGGCGTGCGCGATGGCGTCGAGGTCGTCGCGGTCGAGGTCGGCGTCGTCCAGCAGGAGGGTGAGGCCGGGCGCGAGCCGGACGCCGCGCACCGGCGCCGGACCGGCCGCGGGGGCCGGGGCGCTCTCCGCCAGGACGGCCGGGACCCGGGACGAGACGTCGGGCCGCGCGGCCCAGAACCTCTCCCGCGGCTCCGGCGCGCCGTCCTCGATCCCGGCGACGGCGGCCAGCGTCGCGTCGGTGGCGGCGGCCAGCTCCACCTGGATCTCGGCGATCGACCGCCCCTGCGCCTGGCGGCGTTTGACCGCCACGAGCTGCAGCAGGTGCCGCCGCCCGTACAGCGCGACCCGGCCGCGCCGCCCGAGCGGCGGATCGAGCAGGCCGATCGTCGTGTACCAGCGGACGAGGCGCTCGTTCGGCACGTCGCGCACCCGGCCGTTGGCGCGCGGCGGCTCGTCCGCGGCGAGGACCGCCGCGGCGCGCTCCGCGAGCTGCCGGATCGTCCAGGTGTCGTCCATGCCGCCGATGGTGACACTGTAATCGTGACACTGTCAACTCGGCGTCCGCTTTGCCTGGAAACGGCGGCCGGTTCAGGGACGGCCCGCAGCGGCCGGGGGCAATCGACGCAACCTTTCTGGAGCCGGATGAAACGCTTAATGGTTGCTGCCGATGTCGGTAAACTGCCATGCGCTCTGCGCGTGAGCCTTTACCTTTCCCCTCATGGACGACCGCCTTCTGGTCGAGGCCCTGCGAGCGCGCGCGCCCGACGCACCGGCCGCCGTGTACGACGCCTACGGGGAGGGCCTTTACACCTACTGCCGCTCCCGGCTGGGCGACGCGGACGCCGCGCGGACCGCCCTGCGCGACGCGCTCGTCGTCGCCGAGACGCACGTCTGGCGGCTGCGCGAGGCCGGACGATTCCGCGCCTGGCTGTTCGCGCTGGCCGCCGGGGAGTGCGCCCGCGCGGAGAGCGGCGGCGCGCCCGCCGCGGGCGAGGACGGGGACGACGACGGCGAGCCGGGGCCGCGCCGCGCCGCCCGCCGCGCCGTCGCCGCGCTCTCCGCCGAGGCCCGCGACCTGCTCGGACTGCGCCACGAGCACGGCCTCGACCCCGCCGACGCCGCGCGCGTCGCGGGCGTCCCGGACGGCGACGCCGCGCTGGACCGGGCGCACCGCGAGCTGGAGGCCGCGCTGACGGCCGAGATCCTCGCGGACGTTCCCTGCCCCGACCGCCCGGCGGACGCGGACCGGCCCGCGCGGCTGCTCCAGCACGTCCGCGACTGCGACGTCTGCGCGCCGCGCGCCCCCCGCACGGTGTCGGCGGCGAAGGTGTTCGCGGAGCTGCCGCGCCCGCCGATCCCGCGCGCGCTGCGCCCGGAGACGATCGCGTGCTTCCGCGATCCGGAGCTGGTCGGCCGCCGGTTGTTCGTCGCGGCCCGCGTGACCGATTTCGGCGCGGACGGCTTCCCGGCGCTCCCCGGCCGCCCGGCCCGGCGCGGCGGGGGCCGCCGCGGGCTCGTGTTCACCGCCGGGGCGGCCGCGCTCGTCCTGGCGGGCGCGCTGTCGCTGGCGCTGTGGCACGGCGCGAACGGCTCCGAGCCCGCCGCCGGACGCGGCGGGGCCGCCGAGGGGGCGACCGCCGACGCGCCCTCGGCGCGGCCCGGCGCGCGGGTCACCGCCCGGCCCACCCGCCCTGCGGCGGGGCAGCCGACCGCGACGGTGCCCGTCTCGGGGAGCTACAGCTTCGGCGCGAGCGCGTCGCTGCCGCCGCCGGACCGGTCCACCGGTGGGCGTCCGCGCCCGCGGCGGCCGTCGCATCCGCAGCCCGCCCCGACGACGCCGGGCACGCGGACGGGCGGCGGCACGCCGGACGGCCCGCCCGCGGGCGGCGCGTCCACGCCGCCGCAGACCGACGAACCGACGACCCCGGCCTCGCCGCCGTCCACCGACTCCGAACCCGCTCCGTCCGGAAGCTGAGTGTCGCCGCGACAAGAATGATCTTGGACGGTTACGTTCGGTGAATGATCATCTCCGTGCGTCGTCGAACGACCGTCCTGGCCTGCGCGAGCGTCCTCGGCACGGCCGCGACCGGCACGGCCGCGACCGCGCCGGTCGCGGCGCGCGGTCCGGAACCGTCCGCGGCCGCCGCACAGGCGAACGCCAGGTCGAACGCGTCGCCTGCCCGCGGGAGGGCCGTCGCCGCATCGGATGCGCTCCCGGCCGCATCGGACGTACCCGCCGAGCGCACGGCCGCGCTCGGCGCAGCAGCCCGCTTCGCTGGGCCGGGCGCGCTCGCTGCCCAGCGCGCGACCGCGTTGGACGCGTTCGCTGTTCGGGGAACCGCCCGCCTCGCCGTATCGGGCGCGCTCGCCGCCGAGCGCACGGCCGTGTCGGGCGTACCCGCCGCTCGCGTGGCCGTGTCGGACGGGTTCGGCGCGGCCGCTCGCTTCGTCGGGCCGGGCGCGGTCGCCGCGCGGCGTGTGGCCGCGTTGGACGCTTTCGCTGCTCGGCGGGGTCGCAGGCCCGGGGACGTCGGGGGGATCGCGGTGCGGCTGGCGCAGGCCGTTGGGGAGTTGGATCGACTCGACGCGTGTGCCGAGGCGGCGGTGGAACGTTACAACGCGGCGCGCGTCGCGTTGGGTCGCGCCCGCGCCGACGCCGACGACACCGCCCGCCGCGCTGGGACCGCGCAGCGCACCCTCGAAACGGCCCGCGCCGACCTCGCCGCGCTCGCCGCCGCCGCGTACCGCGAGGCGACCGGCTTCGGCCCCTACGCCGCGCTCACCGGATCGGGCGGCCCGCAGGGCTACCTCGACCGAGCCGAACTCGCGGAGGTCGTCGCCCGCCACCGCGCCGCCGCCGTCGACCGAGTCCGCGCCACGGCGATCGTCGCCGACGTCTTCCGCCGCCGGTCCGCCGCGGCGCTGGCCGAGCGCGCCGCAGCGGCGAACCGCGCCGCCGCCGCCGAGCAGGCCGCGCGCGGCGAGGAGGCGGCGCAGCGCGCGACCGTCCGCACCCTCAAGGCCCGCGTCCGGGACCTGCGCCGCCGCCTCGGCCACCGCCCAGGAAAGCAAGAGCTACGCGCGGCGCCGCGCGGCAGGGGACGCGGCGCCGAAGTCGTCCGCGCCGCGCTCCGCTGGCTGGGCACGCCCTACTCCTGGGGCGGGGGTACGACAGCCGGGCCGAGCCGCGGCATCGAGCAGGGCGCGCGCACGAAGGGCTTCGACTGCTCGGGTCTGGCGATGTACGCCTGGGCTCGCGCGGGCGTCCGCCTCGACCACTGGACGGGAACCCAGTGGACGTCGGGCCCGCATGTACCGCTGAACGAACTGCGCCGGGGAGACCTCGTCTTCTTCGCCGACGACACCGGTGACCCGGCCACGATCCACCACGTCGGGATCTACGTCGGGGGAGGCCGGATGGTGGAGGCGCCCTACACCGGTGCGCGCGTCCGCGTCTCGTCGGTCCACCGCGCCGGGCTCATCGGCGCGACGCGTCCCGCGGGCTGACGGGGAGACGCCGCGGTCCCCTCCGCGCGGAGGGGACCGCTGATGCCGTGCCACGGGCGGCGGGAGCGGACGGAGCGGGCCGCCGCGCGGCCGGGATCAGTGCCCGCCCTGGTCGGCGAACCGCTTGCGGGACCGCTCGATCTCCTGCTCGGCCTCGACCCGTCCGGTCCAGCTCGCGCCCTCGACGGACTTGCCGGGCTCCAGGTCCTTGTAGACCTCGAAGAAGTGCTGGATCTCCAGGCGGTCGAACTCCGCGACGTGGTGGATGTCGCGCAGGTGCTCCATGCGCGGGTCCGTCGCGGGGACGCACAGCACCTTGTCGTCGCCGCCGGCCTCGTCGGTCATGCGGAACATCCCGACGGCGCGGCAGCGGATGAGGCAGCCGGGGAACGTCGGCTCCTGGAGGATGACGAGGGCGTCGAGCGGGTCGCCGTCCTCACCGAGGGTGTCCTCGATGAACCCGTAGTCCGCCGGGTACTGGGTGGAGGTGAACAGCATCCGGTCGAGACGGATGCGCCCGGTCTCGTGGTCTACTTCGTACTTGTTCCGCTGGCCCTTGGGAATCTCGATCGTGACGTCGAAATCCATCGGTGTCCTCCGCTCCCTGCTCGCTCGCAGTGAATAGTCTTTCGGGAGTCTGTGCGGGTGAGGCCGACCCCCACAGGGTGGTTACCCGGTACAAGGATGTCGCACGTTGGTCAGTGCCGAGCAGGAGAGGGGCGTTCAGGCGCCGATGGGGGCCCGCACCCTAGCAATCACCACGCTGTCCCTGCTGAACGTCTTCAGTGTCGGCGCCGGCGCCGCAGTGGCGAACTTCACACCGGAGCGGCGGCTCGCGCCGCGCCCGCCCGCGGTCGCCGAACGGGAGGTCGCGCTGACGTCCGGGGGCGTCCGCGCCGCCGACACCGGGAGCGCGCCGCTGCCGAACGCCGGGACGCTGACGGCGCGCCTCAACGCCGTCCTCGGCACGACGAAGACGCCCGTCAACGCCGTCGTCCTGGACGCGGCGACGGGCCGCGAGCTGTTCGCCAGGAACGCCGACGCCCCCGCGACGCCCGCGTCCACCACCAAGATCGCGACGACGGTCGCGGCGCTCGCGTCGGTCGGCCCGGCGCACCGCATCACGACCCGCGCCGTGCAGGGCGACGGCGGCGACGTGGTCCTCGTCGGCGGCGGCGATCCGACGCTGACCGCGCTGCCCGCCGCGAAGAACGCCGCGCACCCGCCGTACGCGTCGCTGGCCGACCTCGCCGCGCAGACCGCCGCCGCGTTGAAGGCGCGCGGCGTCGCGCAGACCCGCGTCGACTACGACGCCACCGCCTACCAGGGGCCGCGCACCGCGTACGGGTGGAAGCCGAACTACCTCCCGGACGGCGAGGCCGCGCCCGTCAGCGCGCTCACCGTGGACGAGGGGCGCGTCGACCCGGCGTCGCGCGCCCGCGTCCAGGACCCGCCCGCCGCCGCCGCGAAGACGTTCGCCCGGCTGCTGACGCGCGACGGCGTGCGGGCGTCGGCGGGCCGCTCGGTGCGGGCCGCGACGGGCGCGGCGCAGCTCGGCGCCGTCCAGTCGCCGCCGCTGTCCGCGCTGATCGAGCACCTGCTGACCGAGAGCGACAACGACGTCGCGGAGGCCGTCGCCCGGCAGGTCGCGATCAAGCGCGGCGCGGAGCCGTCGTTCGCGGGGGCCGCCGCGGCGGTGCGGCAGGTCCTCGCCGGGCTCGGCGTCGCGGACGGCGTCTCGGTCAACGACGGCAGCGGGCTGTCGGCCGCGAACCGCATCACGCCGCACGCGCTGGCCCGGCTCGCCGCGCTCGCCGCGTCCCCCGACCACCCCGAACTGCGGTCCGTCATCACCGGGATGCCGGTCGCCGGGTTCTCCGGGACGCTCCGGCCGCCGCGCTACACGACCGCGCAGACCGCGGCGGGCGCGGGCACCGTCCACGCCAAGACCGGGACGCTGTCGGGCGTCAGCACGCTTGCCGGGATCACGGCGGACGCGTCCGGGCGGCTGCTGGCGTTCGCGTTCATGGCTGGGGACGGCACCGCGCCCGTCGATCCCGGCGTCCTCGACCTCCTGGCCGCGTCCGTCGCCGCCTGCGGCTGCTGACGGGGTGTGGAGCCGGACGTACGGGAGATAACCACCACGGTCGTTCGTTGAACGATCGAGCAGGGCGCAGCGGCGCCGCGGCCGAGACGTACGGTGGTGTTCATGAGCGCCTCAATGATCGACTGGAACACGGCGGTCCAGGCGGGCACCCGGCTCGTCCGGCCGGGGCCGCAGGTCAGCCACGCCGAGGCCCGGGAGGTCGTGGCCGAGCTGCGCGACCTGTCGGCCATCGCGCACGGCCACGTCCGGGAGTTCACGGGCATGGCCAGCGAGGTCGATCCGGCGCCCGCGACCGTCGTGGACCGGCCCGGCTGGATCCGCGCGAACGTCGACGGGTTCCGCGTGGTGCTCGAACCCCTCATGGAGCGCATGCAGGAGCGGCGCACGTCCGGGTTCCTCGGCTACGGGCCGGGCGGCGTTATGGTGCAGGCCGTCGGGTCCCGCGTCACCGGGCTGCAGGTCGGCGGGCTGCTGGCGTACATGGCGAGCCGCGTCCTCGGGCAGTACGAGCTGTTCCTCCCGCCGGACCCGGAGGGCCGCGCGCCCACCGGGCGGCTCACGCTCGTCGCGCCGAACATCGTCCACGTCGAGCGCGAGCTCGAGGTCGACCCGCACGACTTCCGGCTGTGGGTGTGCCTGCACGAGGAGACGCACCGCGCCCAGTTCACCGGCGTCCCCTGGCTGCGCGAGTACGTGCAGGACCAGATGACCGAGTTCCTGCTGGCCTCCGACCTCGACCCCGGCGCGCTCCTCGACCGCATCCGGGACGCCGCCGACGTCGTCGCGGACGCGATCCGCGGCGGCGACGGCAACCTCATCGACGCGATCCAGTCGCCCGAGCAGCGCGCCGTCCTCGACCGGCTCACCGCCGTCATGACGCTCGCCGAAGGACACGGCGACTTCGTCATGGACGCGGTCGGGCCCGAGGTCGTGCCGAGCGTCCAGAAGATCCGGTCGCGGTTCCAGGGACGGCGCGAGGGCGGGTCGCGGCTGGACAAGACCGTCCGCCGCCTGCTCGGCCTCGACCTGAAGATGAAGCAGTACGCCGAGGGCGCGGTGTTCGTGCGCGCCGTGGTCGGCGAGGTCGGGATGGCGGGCTTCAACGAGGTGTGGACGTCGCCGGAGACGCTGCCGACGCACGCCGAGATCGCCGAGCCCGCGCGCTGGATCGAGCGCGTCCTCGGCCCGCGCGCGGTCGACGCCCCCGACGTGCCCGAACTCCCCGCCGACGACTCGTGACCCGCCGCACCGGCCGCGCCCTCGGGCGGCCCGGCCGCCGCCTCCGACGTGCCGCCGCAGGTCGTCGCCTCGGACGTGCCGCCGTTGGGCGGTCCGCCGCACGCGTCGGGCCGCCCGGTGGCGTGCGGGTCGGGCGCCGTCTCGTGCGCCGTGGGGCCTGAGCCGGTCGTCGCGGCGCTGCGGAACGCGGTGCGCGCGGCGCTGGACGGGCTGGCCCCGGACGCGCCCGTGCTCGTCGCGTGCAGCGGCGGCGCGGACTCCCTCGCGCTCGCCGCCGCGCTCGCGTTCGAGGCGCGCCGCGCCGGACGCCCCGCGGGCGGCGTCACCGTCGACCACGGACTGCAGGACGGCTCCGCCGACCGCGCCGCCGCCGTCGTCGCGACGCTCACCGGCCTCGGCCTGGACCCCGTCGAGTCCGTCGCCGTGACCGTCCCGTCCGGCACCGAGGCGGGCGGCCCCGAGAACGCCGCCCGCGACGCCCGCTACGCCGCGCTCGACGCGGCCGCCGCGCGGCTCGGCGCGTCCGCCGTCCTGCTCGGCCACACCCGCGACGACCAGGCCGAGACCGTCCTGCTCGGCCTCGCGCGCGGCTCGGGCGCTCGCTCGCTCGCCGGGATGCCGCCGGAGTTCGCGCGCGGCGGCGTCCGGTACCGCCGCCCGCTGCTGGACCTGCCGCGCGCCGCCACCCGCGCCGCCTGCCGCGCGCAGGACCTGACCCCGTGGGACGACCCCCACAACGACGACCGCTCGTACACCCGGGTCCGCGTCCGCCACGACGCGCTGCCCGCGCTGGAGAAGGCGCTGGGCCCCGGGATCACCGAGGCCCTGGCCCGCACCGCCCGCCTCCTGCGCGACGACGCCGACGCGTTGGACGAGCAGGCCCGCCGAGCCCTCGCCGCCGCGTCCGAGGGCGGCGAGGGCCTGGACGCCGCCGTCCTCGCCGCCCTGCCCCGCGCCGTCCGCACCCGCGCTCTGCGGTACGCGGCGGTCGAGGCGGGCTGCCCACCGGGTACGCTCGCGGCGGTCCACATCGACGCCGTGGATCGCCTGGTCACGGCCTGGCACGGGCAGCGTCACGTCGATCTGCCCGGCCGGGTCGGCGCGCGCCGGACGCGCGGCAGGCTGCTGTTCGGAAAGGGCTGACCCCCTTTCCCCGGCGCGCCCCCGCCGGCGCGTCCGTCTCCCGGGAGGGTGGAGTCGTGGACGAGAAGGACCTGGGTTCGGACCTGGCCGAAGTGCTGATCAGCGAGGCCCGGCTGCAGGAGAAGGTCCGCGAGCTTGCCGCGCAGATCGACGCGGACTACGCGGGCAGGGATCTGCTGCTCGTCGGCGTCCTGAAGGGCGCGGTCATGGTGATGGCGGACCTGGCGCGGGCGCTGCACACGCCCGCGTCGATGGACTGGATGGCGGTGTCGTCGTACGGGTCGGGCACCAAGTCGTCCGGCGTCGTGCGGATTCTGAAGGACCTGGACACCGACATCTCCGGCCGCCACGTCCTCATCGTGGAGGACATCATCGACTCCGGACTCACGCTGTCGTGGCTGATCAGCAACCTGCTGTCGCGCGGACCGGAGTCGCTGGAGATCTGCGCGCTGCTGCGCAAGCCGGAGGCGGTGAAGACCGAGATCGACTGCCGCTACCTCGGCTTCGACATCCCCAACGAGTTCGTCGTGGGGTACGGGCTCGACTACGGCGAGAAGTACCGCAACCTTCCGTTCGTGGGCACCCTCGCGCCGCACGTGTACGGCGGGTCCGCGGGCTGAACCGGCGCGCGCCGGGCGAAATGTGACGTTCGCCCAACGCGAACCGCCCGGCGCGGCCTCCCGGACCCGGTACAGGGAACAACAGGTCACCACGGATCGTTGCAAAGGTGGCTGATGGGTATATCCAACGGATCAGGGGATCGGCGCTGGCTGCGTCCTCTGTATTAGGCGGTGTACCGTCGATATCCCGGACCCCGCGGTCCGGGGGGCCGCACCGGGACCGAAGGGGACCGGCCAGGGTCCGCAGTGGACCTAGCCCGCACGGCGGGCGAGGAACCCCAAACACACGTTGGTCAGGAGGGACGGGCCTCCCCGCGAGGGGTGACCGGATACATGGACGTGAAGCGCTATTTCCGCGGGCCGCTGCTGTGGATCCTGCTGTTCGGCCTCATGGTCGCCCTCGTCATGTGGAGCGTCAACCCGGGTCGTTCCTACGACCAGACCGACACCTCCAAGGTCGTCCAGGAGATCAACGCGGGCCAGGTACATTCGGCCAAGATCGTGGACAAGGACCAGAAGATCGAGGTCACCCTCAACAACGCCGACAAGACGCGGCAGCAGGCGTCGTGGGTCGACGGGCAGGGCGTCCAGCTCCAGCAGCAGCTCCAGCAGCAGTACAACCAGGGCAAGCTGCCCGGCGGCTACAACGTCGACGTGCCCAAGCAGAGCGTCTTCATGAGCCTGCTGTTCAGTCTCTTGCCCATCGTCGTCATCGTGCTGATCTTCCTGTTCATCATGAACCAGATGCAGGGCGGCGGCTCACGGGTGATGAACTTCGGCAAGTCCAAGGCGAAACTGATCACCAAGGACACCCCGAAGACCACCTTCGCCGACGTGGCGGGCGCCGAGGAGGCGCTGGAGGAGCTCGAGGAGATCAAGGACTTCCTCCAGAACCCCGCCAAGTTCCAGTCGATCGGCGCCAAGATCCCCAAGGGCGTGCTGCTGTTCGGCCCGCCCGGCACCGGCAAGACCCTGCTGGCCCGCGCGGTCGCGGGTGAGGCGGGTGTGCCGTTCTACTCGATCTCCGGCTCGGACTTCGTCGAGATGTTCGTCGGCGTCGGCGCGTCCCGCGTCCGCGACCTGTTCGAGCAGGCCAAGGCCAACGCCCCGTCGATCATCTTCATCGACGAGATCGACGCCGTCGGCCGGCACCGCGGCGCGGGCCTGGGCGGCGGCCACGACGAGCGCGAGCAGACGCTCAACCAGCTCCTGGTCGAGATGGACGGCTTCGACGTCAAGGGCGGCGTGATCCTCATCGCCGCGACGAACCGGCCCGACATCCTCGACCCGGCGCTGCTGCGCCCCGGCCGGTTCGACCGGCAGGTCACCGTCGACCGCCCCGACCTGGAGGGCCGCAAGGGCATCCTGCGCGTCCACGGCCGCGGCAAGCCGTTCGCGCCGGACGTCGACCTCGACGTCATCGCGCGCCGCACCCCCGGCTTCACCGGCGCGGACCTCGCCAACGTCATCAACGAGGCCGCGCTGCTCACCGCCCGGTTCGACCGCAAGCTGATCGACATGGAGACCCTCGAGGAGTCCATCGACCGCGTGATGGCCGGGCCCGAGCGCAAGACCCGCGTGATGTCGGAGAAGGAGAAGAAGATCATCGCCTACCACGAGGGCGGCCACGCCCTCGTGGCGCACGCGCTGCCGAACTCCGACCCCGTCCACAAGGTGACGATCCTGCCGCGCGGCCGCGCCCTCGGGTACACGATGACCCTCCCGATGGAGGACAAGTTCCTCACCACCCGCTCGGAGATGGCCGACCAGCTCGCGATGCTGCTCGGCGGGCGGACGGCCGAGGAGCTGGTGTTCCACGAGCCGACGACCGGTGCGGCCAACGACATCGAGAAGGCCACGTCGATCGCCCGCAACATGGTCACCGAGTACGGCATGAGCGAGCGGCTCGGCGCGCGCAAGTTCGGGTCCGGGCAGGGCGAGGTGTTCCTCGGCCGCGAGATGGGCCACGAGCGCGACTACTCCGAGGACATCGCGTCCGCGATCGACGACGAGGTCCGCCGCCTCATCGAGTCGGCGCACGACACCGCCTGGGAGATCCTGGTCGAGTACCGGGACGTCCTGGACGACCTCGTCGTCAACCTGATGGAGAAGGAGACGCTGTCCAAGGAGCAGGTCCTCCAGATCTTCGCTCCGATCAACAAGCGCCCCCACCAGAACTCCTACACCGGCTACGGCAAGCGCCTCCCCTCCGACCGCCCCCCGATCCTGACCGCCAAGGAGATGGCGCTCCTCGGCCCGCAGGACGTCCCGAACCTGTCCAAGAGCAACGGGCAGAGCGGCGACGGGGAGCAGCCGGGCGGCGAGCAGCCCTCGGGCGAGAGCTGATCCGTTGCCGAACGAGCACGACGCGTACGCCGCGGCGGCGGTCCCCCCGGACCCCGCCGCGGCGCCCGTCGACCACGAGCGCATCGAGCGCGCCGTCCGCGAGATCCTGTTCGCGATCGGGGAGGACCCCGACCGCGACGGGCTGCGCGACACCCCGTCCCGCGTCGCCCGCGCGTACGCCGAGCAGTTCGCGGGGCTGCGGCAGCGGCCCGAGGACGTCCTGAACAAGGTCTTCGAGGCCGACCACGACGAGATGGTCCTGGTGAAGGACATCGAGTTGTACTCAGTATGCGAGCACCACCTCGTCCCCTTCCACGGGATGGCGCACGTCGGGTACACGCCGAACAAGACCGGGCAGGTCACCGGGCTGTCCAAGCTCGCCCGGCTGGTGGACGTGTTCGCGCGGCGGCCGCAGGTGCAGGAGCGCCTGACCAGCCAGGTCGCCGACGCGGTCATGCGCATCCTGGAGCCGCGCGGCGTGATCGTCGTCATCGAGGCCGAGCACCTGTGCATGACGATGCGCGGCGTGCGCAAGCCCGGCGCGCGGACCGTCACGTCCGCGGTGCGCGGCGACTTCCGCGACCACGCCGAGACGCGTGCGGAGGCGATGAGCCTGATCCTCGGCCGCTGAGCGGCCGGTCCCCCGGGCGGCCCGGCGGGGCTTAGGCTTGATGCCATGACCAGTGCCGTTGTACCCGAGATGCCCGCTCCGGGGCGTTGTCTCGTGATGGGCGTGGTCAACGTGACGCCCGACTCGTTCTCCGACGGCGGTTCCTGGTTCGACCGGGACAAGGCGATCGGGCACGGCCTCGACCTGGTCGCGGCGGGCGCGGACGTCGTGGACGTCGGCGGCGAGTCCACCCGGCCGGGCGCGCAGCGCGTCACGCTGGAGGAGGAGCTGCGGCGGGTCGTGCCGGTCGTGTCGGCGCTCGCGGCCGACGGCGTCCCGGTCAGCGTGGACACGATGCGCGCGGAGGTCGCGGAGGCGGCGGTCGGGGCGGGCGCGCGGCTCGTCAACGACGTCAGCGGCGGCCTCGCGGACCCGGCGATGGCGCGGGTCGTCGCCGCCGCGCGCGTCCCGTACGTGGTGATGCACTGGCGCGGGCATAGCCACGACATGTACTCGCGGGCCGTGTACGCCGACGTGGTGCGCGAGGTCCGCGACGAGCTGCTGCGCAGGGTGGACGCGCTGCTGGGCGAGGGCGTCGACCCGTCGATGATCGTGCTCGACCCCGGGCTGGGGTTCGCGAAGAACCCGGCCTCGCTCGACAACTGGGCGCTGATCGCGCATCTGGAGGCGCTGACCGGCACCGGCCATCCCGTGCTCGTCGGGGCGTCGCGCAAGCGGTTCCTCGGGAAGCTGCTGGCCGGGTCGGACGGCACGCCGCGCCCCTTCGCGGGCAGCGACGACGCGACCGTCGCCGTCACCGCGCTCGCCGCCGCGGCGGGCGCGTGGTGCGTGCGGGTCCACCGCGTCGCGCCGAACGCCGACGCGGTGCGGATCGCCGCGGCGGTGCGGGCCGCGCGCGGCGCGGGGCCCGGGTCCGACGGAGGGGAGCCGCGTGGCTGACGGTCCGGAGGAGGCCAACGCCGAGTACTACGCGGCGTTCGAGGCGGGCGACCTCGACCGGATGGGCGACGTCTGGGCGGACGGCGCGTTCGCGGCGGGCGTGAGCTGCGTCCATCCGGGCTGGCCGCTGCTGCGCGGCCGCGACGAGGTGCTGCGGTCGTGGGCGCTGATCATGGCGAACACGACGTACATCCAGTTCGTCCTGACCGACGTCGCCTGCGACGTCTACGGCGACCACGCGGTCGTCACCTGCAAGGAGAACACGCTGACCGCCGACGAGGACGACGCGGGCGGCGCGGGGTTCCTGGCGGGCGGCAGCATCGTGGCGACCAACCTGTTCGTCCGGTCGGGCGGCCGGTGGCGGCTGCTCGTCCACCACGGATCACCGATCCTCGGCACCCCAGAGGAAGAATGAGCGACGACCGCATCGAGCTGCGCGGACTGCGGGCGCGGGGCCGGCACGGCGTGCTGCCCGCCGAGCGCGAACTGGGGCAGGAGTTCGTCGTCGACGTGTCGCTGACGCTCGACACGCGCCCCGCCGCCGCGGCGGACGATTTGTCGCGTACGGTCGACTACGGATCACTCGCGGGGCGGCTCGTCGCGGCCGTCGAGGAGGACCCGGTCGACCTCCTGGAGACGCTGGCGGAACGACTCGCGGGGATCTGCCTGGCAGAGCCGGTGGTGGAGGCGGCGGAGGTCGTCGTCCACAAGCCGAGCGCCCCCGTGCCGCACCCCTTCGCGGACGTGGCCGTGAAGATCAGGAGGAGTCGCCTATGACAGCGTCCGACCGCACCGTCACCGGCGGGCACATGATCGTCGCGCAGCACGTCGTCCTGTCGCTCGGCAGCAACCTCGGTGACCGCCTGGACAACCTCCAGGAGGCCGTGGACGCCCTGTTCGACGCCCCCGGACTCGACTTCGCCGCGCTGTCCCCCGTCTACGAGACCGCCCCCTACGCGCCGCCCGGCGCGGACCTGCCCGAGCAGGGCGACTACCTCAACCTCGTCGTCACCGCCGACACGCGGCTCGCGCCGGAGAGCCTGCTGGAGCGGGTGCTGAACATCGAGACGTCGATGAAGCGGGTCCGCGAGGTCCGGTGGGGGCCGCGCACCCTGGACATCGACATCGTCGCGTTCGGCGACGTCGCGAGCGCCGACCCGGACCTGACGCTGCCGCATCCGCGCGCGCACGAGCGGGCGTTCGTGCTCGTGCCGTGGGCGGACGTCGAGCCGGACGCGGAGCTGCCCGGGCACGGCCGCGTCGCCGACCTGGCCGCCGCGAAGGCCGCCGAGGGCGGCGCGTCCGCCGTCACCCGCCGCGACGACCTGAGCCTGCAGCCGCCTGCATGAAACCGACGCGTCCGCTCTCCGTCGCCGGCCTGGTCGTCGTGGTCGGCGTGATCACCTGGGCCGTGCTCCACAGCGCGTACACGACGCTGCCGCCGCTGCCGTGGACGGCCGTCCCGACGCTGCTGCTGCTCGCGCTCGGCGAGGGCTTCACCGGCTGGAACATCCTGCGGCGCATCCGGCGCAAGCCGGGGACGCGGCCGGTGGAGCCGCTGGTCGTCGCGCGGATGGCGGCGCTGGCGAAGGCGAGCGTCCACGCCGCCGCGGTCCTCGCCGGGGTGTTCGGCGGGTTCGCGGCGGTGCTCGCGGGGGACCTCGACAAGCCCACGCCGCGGCACGACTTCTTCGTCGCGGGCGGGACGGGACTGGCCGCGCTGGCGCTGGTCGGCGCGGCGTACTTCCTGGAGTACGCGTGCCGCGTCCCCAAGGACCCCGACGAGGAGCACCGGAGCCACGGGGCCTCGCGGGCCTGACCTACTTGTCGATGTCGCCGACGACGAAGAACATCGAGCCGAGGATCGCGACCATGTCCGCGATCAGCGTGCCCGGCAGCATCTCCGACAGCACCTGGATGTTGTTGAACGACGCCGAGCGCAGCTTCATCCGCCACGGCGTCTTCTCGCCGCGCGACACCAGGTAGTAGCCGTTCAGGCCGAGCGGGTTCTCCGTCCACGCGTACGTGGCGCCCTCGGGGACCTTGAGCACCTTCGGGAGCCGCTGGTTGATCGGGCCGGGCGGCAGGTCCGCGAGCCGGTCCAGGCAGGCGTCGGCGAGGTCGAGGGAGGCGTGGACCTGCTCCAGCAGGCACTCGAAGCGGGCCAGGCAGTCGCCCTCGCCGCGGGTGACGACGCGGGTGTCGAGTTCGCCGTACGCCAGGTACGGCTCGTCGCGGCGCAGGTCGAAGTCCACGCCGGACGCGCGGGCGATCGGGCCGGAGACGCCGTACTGCAGGATCTGCTCGCGGGTGAGGACGCCGACGCCGCGCGTGCGGGCGCGGAAGATCTCGTTGCCCATGATGAGGTCGTCGATGTCGCTCATGCGCGACCTGACCTGGGCCACCGCCGTGCGGGCGCGGACCGTCCACCCGGCGGGCAGCTCCTCCTTGAGGCCGCCGACGCGGTTGAACATGTAGTGCATCCGGCCGCCGGAGACTTCTTCCATCACCGCCTGGAGGGCCTCGCGCTCGCGGAACGCGTAGAAGATCGGCGTGATCGCGCCGACCTCCAGCGGATACGAGCCGAGGAACATCAGGTGGTTCAGGACGCGGTTCAGCTCCGCCAGCAGCGTCCGCGTCCAGGTGGCGCGCTCGGGGACCTCCATGCCGAGCATCCGCTCCACCGCCAGGACGACGCCCAGCTCGCTGGAGAACGCGGACAGCCAGTCGTGGCGGTTCGCCAGCACGATGATCTGGCGGAAGTCGCGGGCCTCGAACAGCTTCTCCGCGCCCCGGTGCATGTAGCCGACGATCGGCTCGGCGCTCGTGATGCGCTCGCCGTCGAGGACCAGGCGCAGCCGCAGCACGCCGTGCGTGGACGGGTGCTGGGGGCCGATGTTGAGGACCATGTCCTCGGTGGCCAGGCCGTCGTCCTTCTCGGCCAGCGCGCCCGCGCCGATACCGACGATCCGTTCCGTCGTCATGGTCGAGTCTCCACTGCGCCCGCCCCTGATAGCCGCCCATGTCGGTGCCCCGCCGCGCGTCCGCGCGCGGCGGTCGCCATCGTCTCATGGCGGGGCGTGCGGCTTTTCCGGTTGACTAGGGGGCAATGAACGCAACACACGGCGAACCACCGCAACCCACGGCGATGCCCGCGCAGGGGGTCGAATCGCCGCCTCCGGCCGCCGCCCCGGCGGCATCGGCCTTCGCGCTCGGCGACGGGCGGGACTGGTCGCGCATCTCCCCGCGCCACACCTGGTCGCGCGGCCTGTCGGCGACGCTGTGGGCGGTGCCGTGCGCCGTCGCGGGCGGTCTCGCGGGCTGGCGCAACGGCGGGGCGGTCGGCGCGGCCGTGCTCGTCGCCATCGTGCTCGTCGCGCTCGCCGCCGTCTGGACCGTGGCGGAACTCACCCGGCGGTCCTACGGCTACGCCGAACGCGACGACGACCTGGTCCTCACGCACGGCGTCTTCGTGCGGCGGCTCGTCGTCGTGCCGTACGCGCGGATGCAGTTCGTGGACGTCACGGCGGGGCTCGTGGACCGCTGGACGCGGGTCGCGACCGTGCGCCTCCACACGGCCGCCGCCGCGACGGACGCCCGCATCCCCTCGCTGCCCGCGGCGCAGGCCGCCGAACTCCGCGACCGCCTCGCGAACCGCGGCCCCCAGGGACTGTGGCCATGACCCCGAACCACCCGAACCCGGACTCCGAGAACGACCCCGCGCCGCCTCCCGGCCTGCCGCCCGAGGACGGTCCTGCGCCCGAGCTTCCAGGTGTGGGTTCCGGGCCTGCGCCGGAGGCCGGGGTCGCCGGACCGGACGCGTCGTCCACCGCCGGGTCCACGCCGGGGTTTCCGGGCGCGGGCTCTGGGCCTGTGCCAGGGCTTGCAGCCGACGAGCGGCCCGACGCAGCCGTGCCGGACGTGTCTCAGGGGGCTGCTCAGTCGGGGCCGTCGCAGGGTGGTGCGGCGGGGCCGTTGCCGGGTGGGTGGGCCGCGCCGACGCCCGCGCCGCCTGAGCGCGCGGGTCCGCCGCAGCCTGCCGGGCCGTATCCGTCCGGGGCCGAGCCGTCCGGACCGTACGCGTCCGGGTTTCAGGCCGCGCCGTATCCGCCTGCGCAGCCTGCGGGTCCACCACGGGCTCCGCATCCGTCGGCGGGGTATCCGGTGTCGGGATATAGCGCGGGTGGATATCGGCCGCGGCCTTATCCGCCGGAGCGGGGCGGGCCCGTCCCGCCGCCCGGTGGGCCGGGGCCGCAGGGTTGGGGGTCGGGGGCGCCCGCGCAGCCGTACGCGCGCCCGCCCGTCCCGCCGCCCGGCGCGTTCCAGCAGCCCGGCCCCGGCCCAGGGTCCGGGCCCGTGTCCGGGCAGGCGTACGGGCCTGCGTTCGGCCCCGCGTTCGGCCCCGCGCCTGGACCCGGGCTTGGACCCGCGCCTGGACCCGTGCCGGGGCAGGCGTACGGGCCTGGGGGTGCGGTTATGCCGGGGCCTGCGCAGCCCGTGCCCGGAGGGCCGGTTCGGGGGGTGGCGCCTCGGGGGTTCGTCTCGCCGCCTTACGCGGGGCTCTTTCCGCCGCAGGCTTACGGGCCGCCGCCCGGCGCGGGGTTCCCTTATGCGCCGTCCGCGCCTCGGGTGCCGGTCCGGTTCTCGGTCGGGACTCATCGGCCGCATTGGGCCACCGCGCCGTTGCGGGCCGCCGGGATTCTCCTCATCTACCTTGTGCTGCTCGGGTTTCCGCTGTTGTTGAGCGGGTCCGCGGACGGCGCGACGCGGCTCATGCGATTCGCGGCCGTCACCGGTGTCATGGCGCTCGTCGCGATCGGCGCGGGCCTGTGGGGCTGGCTGTCGGTGCGGTTCCGCGTCGAGGGAGACGACTTCGTCGTCGTGACGGGCCTGCTGCGCAAACGGACCCGCAGCGTCCCGCTGACGCGCCTGCAGGCCGTGGACGTCGTCCGGCCGCTGGTCACCCGCGTCTTCCGGCTCAGCGAGGTCCGCGTGGAGGCGGCGGGCGGCGAGCAGACCGGCATCGCCCTGCGCTTCCTCGGCCGCGACGCGGGCGAGGATCTGCGCAACGAGCTGCTGTCGCTCGCGTCCGGAAAGCCCAGCCAGGCGCCGCACATGCCGGAACGGCATTTCTGGCGCGTCCGCTACGGCTCGCTGCTCGGCTCGCTGCTCATGCGCATCCCGGTGATGGCGACGTTCCTGCTGTTCGTCGGATCGCTGGTCTTCATGGTGTTCGCCGGGGAGCCCGCGCTGCTCGCGGTGACCGTCCCGGCGCTGCTCGCACTGATCCGCGACGTCGTCGCCCCGGCCGTGATGTACGCCGGGTTCCGCGTCGCCGTCTCGCCGGAGGGCCTGCGGCTCCGCTACGGCCTGCTGGAGACGCGGACGCAGACGCTGCCGCCCGGCCGCGTCCAGGCGGTCGGGATCGTCGAGCCCGCGCTGTGGCGCAGCCTCGGCTGGGCGCGGCTGGAGATCACCGTCGCCGGGTACGCGGGCGAGCGGCAGGCGCTGTCGTCGGTGCTGCTGCCGGTCGCGCCGCGCGCGGTGTGCATGGGACTCGTCCGGCTGCTGTTCATGGAGCGGGACGTGGACGCGATCCCGCTCGTCCCGCCCGCGTCGGTGGCGCTGTCGCTGGACCACCCGCACGGGGCGGGCGCGGACGGCGTCCTGTTCGTGTCGCGGCGCGGCTGGCCGTCGCGGCGCACCGACGTGATCCCGCACGTCCGCGCGCAGAGCGTCCGGCTGACGGTGAACCCGGTGCAGCGCGTGCTGGGCCTGGCGACCGTCCACGTGGACGCGCCGTCCGGGCCGATCCGGGTCCGCGCCGCCGACCGGGCGGCCGGGGAGGCGCGCGCGATGGTGGAATCGCTCGGCCGACTCGCGGCGGACCCGTCCAACGCGCCCTAGGCGAGGGCGGCCAGGACGGGCGGCAGCTCCGTCCCGACCGCCTGGGCGAGCCACCCGAACCCGCCGAGGCCGCCCGGATCGGTCAGCTCGGCGTCCTCCCCGGCCGCGCACAGCGCCGCGAGGTAGCCGCGCGGGTCGCGGTGGGCGAGGTCCAGCGGCGGGCGCGATCCGGACAGGCCGAGCGCGCGCAGGACGTCCCGCTGCGTCGTGAGCAGGCTCGCGGTCGCGCCCGCGCGCTCGCCCGCGACCTGGCAGGCGTCCAGCGCGACGTGCGCGGTGACGTCGCAGGACCCGTCCGGGACCGGCGGGACGGTCGCGCCGTCCCGGTAGCCGGTCAGCGTGCCGTAGACGGGCCGTTCCCCGGCGCGGTGCGCGTAGTCGACGGCGACCGCCAGGCCCCGGTCGAGCCGCGCGACGACGCTGGCCCACGCGGCGCAGCGCGGATCGCCGACCTCGGCGCGGTCGCCGGGTTCGCGCAGCGGCCACCAGCGCTCCAGCCACTCCAGTTCGTCGGCGGACGGCTCCGGCCCGGCGCGCTCCGCACCGGTACGCGCTTCTACGAGGACTTTCCGCGGCCCGTCCGGGGTCTGCTCCACGACGTCGAGCGGGACGTTGTCCAGCCACTCGTTCGCGACGACGAGTCCGGTGACGCGCTCCGGCGGCGCGGGCAGCCACGCGATCCGCTCCGGCAGTCCCGCCGGGCGCGGCGCGACCTCCACCGCGACCGGGACGAGCCGCCCGGCCAGTTCGGCGGGGACGCGGTCGAGCAGGTTGACCAGCAGCTCGCCCGAGCCCGCCCCGATGTCCACGACGTCGAGCCGGTCGGGGCGGCCGAGCGCGGCGTCCACGTCGGCCAGCAGCGTCGCGAGCGCGGCGGCGAACCGCGGCGAGGCGTGGACGGACGTCCGGAAGTGCTCACCGGGCCGCTCCCCGCGCCGGTAGAAGCCCCCGTCGCCGTACAGCGCCCGCTCCATCGCGTCCCGCCACGTCTCCCAGACCGCCACGCCAGGGACGGTATCGCGCGCCGGGTAATCCTCAAGGGGGAACGCCCGTCAGCCTCACGGCCGATCCAGCCCCGATCGGCCGGAACATAGGCTGACGGGCATGGTCAGGAGGTTCTGGGACTGGTGGCGGCGGCATCCCGCGCTGGTCGACGCCGCGTTCCTGACACCGGTGGCCCTGCTGTCCACCACCCAGGCGGGGCTGATCACCGACTCGCGGCCGCATCCGGTGGTCGCGCCGCTGTACGTCCTGCTCAGCGCGGGATCGCTGCTGCCGATGGTGTGGCGGCGGCGGTGGCCGCGCGCGACGTTCGCGGTCGTCGCGCTGGTCTCGCTGGCGCAGTGGTGCCTGCACGTTGATCTGATCCCGGCGAACATCGCGGTGCTCGTCGGGCTCTACACCGTCACGGCGTCCTGCCCGCCGCGGTGGGGGATGTCGGCGCTGGCGGTCGCGCAGCTCGGCGCGGTGATGGAGGTGGCGCAGCTCTGGACCGGCGGGTGGAAGGACATGCGCGACCCGCTGCTGATGTTCGCCGGGACGAACTTCGGGATCTGGCTGCTCGCCGTCCACATGCGGACGCGCCGCGAGTACCTGCGGTCGGTGGAGGACCGCGCCGCCCGGCTGGAACGCGAGCGGGAGAACGAGCTGCGCACGGCGCGGGCGGGGGAGCGGGCGCGGATCGCCCGCGAGATGCACGACGTCGTCGCGCACAACGTCAGCGTGATCGTCGTCCAGGCGGACGGGGCCGCCTACGCGCTCGACGCCGACCCGGCCCGCGCGCGGCAGGCGCTCGCGGCGATCTCCGAGACGGGGCGGACGGCGCTGGGGGAGATGCGGCGGCTGCTCGGCGTGCTCCGCGAGGACGACGACGTGTCCGCGTACGCGCCGCAGCCGGGCCTCGCCGACCTCGGCGACCTCGTCGACCAGGTGCGGGAGGCGGGGCTGCCGGTGTCGGTCGAGGTCGTCGGGGAGCGCCCGGCGCTGCCGGAGGGGCGGCAGCTCACCGTGTACCGGATCGTCCAGGAGGCGCTGACCAACACGCTCAAGCACGGCGGCCCCCGCGCGTCCGCCGACGTGCGGCTGGACTACCGGCCGGGCGAGGTCCGCGTCGAGGTCCGCGACGACGGCCGGGGCGCGGCGGCCGCCGACGACGGGCGCGGGCACGGCCTGCACGGCATGCGCGAGCGGGTCGGGGTGTACGGCGGGGAGGTGCGCGCCGGGCCGCGCGCCGGGGGCGGGTTCGAGGTGGTCGCGCGGGTGCCCACGGGTGCGGCCGCCGCGCTGAGCGGAGGGGAGGCCCGGTGATCCGGGTGGTGCTGGTGGACGATCAGGAGCTCGTCCGGACGGGGTTCCGGATGGTCCTGGACGCCCAGGAGGACATCGAGGTCGTCGGCGAGGCGGGCGACGGCGCGGCCGCGCTGCGGCTGCTCGCCGGGACGCCCGCCGATGTCGTGCTGATGGACGTGCGGATGCCGCGCGTCGACGGCATCGAGGCGACCCGGCGGCTGGCCGAGTCCGGCGACGGCCCGCGCGTGATCATCCTGACGACGTTCGACATGGACGAGTACGCGTTCTCCGCCATCAAGGCGGGCGCGGCGGGATTCCTGCTGAAGGACGCCGGTCCCGGGCAGCTCATCGCGGCGATCCGGGCCGTCCACTCCGGCGACGCGGTGGTCGCGCCGAGCACGACCCGCCGCCTGCTGGACCGCTTCGCCGTCCACCTGCCCGACGAGCGGGACCGGGCGGCCGACGCCCTCGACAGCCTCACCGGCCGGGAGCGCGACGTGCTGCTGCTCGTCGCGCGCGGGCTGTCCAACGCGGAGGTCGCCGCGAGCCTGCATCTGTCGGAGGCGACGGTGAAGACGCACATGGGGCGGCTGTTCACCAAGCTGGGGCTGCGCGACCGCGTCCAGGCCGTCGTCCTCGCCTACGAGACGGGCCTGGTGAAGACCGGACGGCCGGTCCGCCGGGACTGATCGCCCCTCCGCTTCGACAGCCCGGCGGCGGCCGGGGCCGCGCGGCGCGGCTGATTCCGCCGGGCCGGCGGCGGACGGCGCGGCGGCGGCCGTGCGGAGTCTGCCGTGTCGGGCGGTGTTTCAAAGTCCCGGCCCACGGCCCTCGCCTGGCGGCTCGGACCTCACCGGGCCTTGCGGTATCGCTCCGCGATCTGGGCGGTGAAGCTCTCCTCCGGCGTCGCTTCACCGCCCAGTCAACGCACTCGCGCTGTGGCTGGGGCACTTTGAGACACGCCCTGGACGTGTCGTGTCGCACGCCCTGCCGTGTTCGGGTTGCTGTGTGGGGCGTCCGCCGTGTTCGGGTTGTTGTGCGAAGCGTCCGCCGTGTTCGGGTTGCTGTGCGGGGCGTCCGCCGTGTTCGGGTTGCTGTGCGGGGCGTCCGCCGGGTTCGGGTTGCCGTGCGGGCCGCTCGCCGGGTTCGGGTTGCCGCGTCGCGGGGCGCGTTCGGATGCCGGGCCGGACGCTCAGCCGGGGTCGAGGGACACGACCGTGTAGTCGTCCAGCCGCATGAGGATCTGCGCGGCGCGCATCCAGCGGGTCCGGGGGTCGTCGTACTCGACCGCGACGGCCTCGTCCTGCTCGATGGTGGAACGGCCAGGCCGGTAGAGCGTGCCGAAGACCCCGCCGATGACGGCGCGGCGGGCGCGGACGGCGACGTACCCGCCGCGCAGGTGCGGGCAGGCCGCCACCGACCGCCGGGCGCATCCGGGGCAGACCGGCGGGTGGCCGGTGCTGATCGGGGCGGGCCACGGGTCATCCTCGTACTCCCGCGTCGAGAGCAGCCACAGGGCCGATTCGTCGCACGGCGCGGCGCAGACCTGGCAGAGCCTGCGGTTCATGGCGCGGCGCTGCCGCAGGAGGTGGACGCGTCCGAAGTCGGGCCGCCCGCGCCCGGGGCTGACGGACATGCGAGTCCACAGCACGCCGTGCCGGTCGCGGTCCAGCGCGGTCTCGTCGGCGTAGCCGAGCCGTCCCCCGCGGACGACGAGTTCGCACGGGAGGAACCGTTCCGAGGACCACGACGCGATGTACGGAACGAGGCCCTGCCGGGCGGTCGCCGCGACGGGGGGTTGCGGTTGGGGGGAGGAGAGCACCGGAGTTCCTGTCTCGGGCCGCGGGACGGTCGGCCGCCCTGCGGCGGGCGTACGGGAGGTCTGGCGTCGGAGCCCCGGGCGGGTGAAACGGTCGCGGGGCTCGCGGTGGGCGGGAGTCCGGCTCAGGCCGGCCCGGACCGCCGGGCCGCGCCCGGAGCCGGACGGCCGCCCACCGGGCCGCCCACCGGGCCGCCCACCGGGCCGCCCACCGGGCCGGACACGGTGCCGGACACGGTGCCGGACACGGTGCCGGACACGGGGCCGGACACGGGGCCGGACACGGGGCCGGACACGGGGCCGGATGCGGGGCTGTGCGTGGGGCTGTGCGTGGGGCTGTGCGTGGGGCTGGATGTGGTGCCGCGCGTGGTGTCGGATGCCGGGCCCCGCGCTGGACTGTTCGTGGGGTTGTGCGCCGGGCTGGACGCGGGGGTCTGCGCCGGGCCGCGCATCGGGCTGTGCGCGGTGATGGACGCAGGGCTGTGCGCCGGGCCGTACGCGGGGCCCTGCGCCACGTGGTGCGTGGTTCCGGGCGCGGGGCCGCGGGCCGGGCTCGACGTGGGGCTCTGCGCCGGGCCGTGGGTGGGGCTGTGCGTGGTGTCGGATGCCGGGCCGCGCGCGGGGCTGGGCATCAGGTTGTGCGCGGTGCTGGACGTGGAACTGCGTGCGGCGGCGGGGCGGGGGCCGTGGATGCGCTGGATCGCCTCCTGCTCTTCGAGCTGGGCGAGGAGGTCGTCCGGGCCGTTCGCGACGAGCGTGGCGGCCAGGCCGCGCCGCAGTTCGCGGTCGCTGAGCGACCGGCGGCGGGTGGCGCAGATCAGTTCGCCGCGTCGGCTCGGCCAAAATGACCATTCCGGCCAAATGGTGTTGAGCCGGGAAAGTTCTTGGTTCAACGCCCGTCCCCTTCTTTCTGCGGTACACGATGGCTCGAAGCGCACTCGGCGGCCGAGTCCACGCGGAAGCGACAGACGGGCGGACACGGAGCGTTGAGCGCGACTACTCTGAGAGTGTGCCCCCCAGGCGGCCGAAAGTAAACCGTCTAATCTGCACTGGTGCAGATTAATCGGTTCGCATTGGTGGGCAATCGTGACGAGGAGGTACGAACCATGACCGGTCGAACGAGCCCCACGGTCCGCCGCCGGCGGCTGGCCGCCGAACTCGCCAAGCTCCGCAGGGAGACCGGCAAGAGCCGCGACGCGGTCGCCGAGCACGTCGGCGTCGCGCCCTCGACCATCACCCGCTTCGAGAACGCGTCCGCGGCCCCGCCGGTGATGACCGTCGCCGGGATGCTCGACTTCTACGGCGTCTCCGGGGCCGAGAAGGAGATGTGGGTGACCGTCGCCCGCCAGGCCCGGCGGCGCGGCTGGTGGTCCCGCTATGGCGACACGATCCCGGACTACTTCAAGTTCTACGTGGGCCTGGAGGAGGAGGCCTTCGAGGTCCGCTCGTACGAACCGGAACTCGTTCCGGGGCTTCTCCAGACCGAGGGGTACATGCGCGGGCTCATGGCCGCCGACCTGCACCCGATCTCGGGTGCGGAACTGGACAGGTGGGTCAAGCTTCGGCTGAAGCGGCAGGAGAAGCTCCGCGAGCCCGATGCGCCGAGGCTCTGGATGGTCATCGGCGAAGGCGCCATCCGGACGCAGGTCGGCGGGCCGGAGGTGATGGCCGAACAGCTTCGCCACCTCGCGGAGATCTCGTCGCCGACGGGTCCGGTCATCGTCCAGGTCCTGCCCTTCGCCGCAGGCGCGCATCCCGCGATGGACGGCTCCTTTACGGTCCTCGGCTTCCCCGAACCGCGCGACCCCGACGTCGTGTACGTTCAGTCCCGCAAGGGCGGGATGTACTTGGAAGATCCGCCCGACCTCACCGAGTACAACGACATGTTCCAGCATCTCGTGGCACGGGCGCTCGGTCCCGAGGAATCGCGTGCGATGCTGGAGAGCGTCGCGGACGAGATGGCCGGACCGGCCGCATGAGATAGGAAGCGCGGGTAGTCGTGGACGAGATCACCTACCACCTCGGCTGGCGCAAGAGCAGCCGCAGCAGCCAGCACGGCAACTGTGTCGAGGTGGCGGCGTGGCGCAAGGGCAGCCGCAGTTCGCAGCACAACGAGTGCGTCGAGCTGGCCGCCGTCACGTCCGGCATGGCCCTCCGCGACAGCAAGGACCCCGAAGGCCCCCACCTCCACATCGCCCCCGACACGTGGGCGTCGCTCGCCGCGCGCATCAAGAGCGGGCGGTTCGACCTGGCGTGACCCCCTAGTGACTCGACCGACCGAAGGTCCCGGCCCCTCGAACGGGCCGGGACCTTCGACGTTCCCCCACCCGTCCCGGCCCCGCAAGACCCACCAAGCAACAAATACCTAACCTGACCCATCCCGGCCACGCTCTTGCATCTGCACTGTGCAGATTAGACCCTCGGGTAACTGCGGAACGGAGACACGGAACAGCGCTCCGTAGTCCGAAAAAGCTTCAGAAGGGCGGCGGTAATGACAGTGATCGCGAAGTCCTCATCGGCGGGTTTACCGATCACTCGATTCCTCTGGCTGGACCTGACCCGGAAGTGCCAGCTCGCCTGCACGCACTGCTACAACTCGTCCGGCCCGGACGGCGGCCACGGCACCATGACCAGACGCGACTGGCTCGCCGTCCTGGACCAGGCCGCCGCCTGCGGCGTGCGCGCCG
The DNA here is from genome assembly GCF_000381885.1 of Actinomadura atramentaria DSM 43919. Taxonomy (GTDB): domain Bacteria; phylum Actinomycetota; class Actinomycetes; order Streptosporangiales; family Streptosporangiaceae; genus Spirillospora; species Spirillospora atramentaria. The sequence continues at coordinate 444,196 of NZ_KB907212.1, forward strand.
TCCAGTTCATCGGCGGCGAACCGACCCTGCACCCCGACGCACCGAACCTCGTCGCCCACGCCCTGGACCTCGGAATCAACGTCGAGGTCTACAGCAACCTCGTCCACGTCAGCACGGAATGGTGGCGTCTGTTCCAACGCGACGGGATCTCACTGGCGACGTCCTACTACTCAGACCAGGCCGCCGAACACAACGCGATCACCGGCCGCCCGAGCCACGCCAGAACACGGGCGAACATCGAAAAGGCGGTGAGTTTCGGCATCCCGCTGCGCGTCGGAATCATCGCCACCGACGACGCCCAGCGCGTCACCGAGGCCCGCCGCGAACTCGAAGCACTCGGCGTCACGCGCATCGGCCTCGACCACGCCCGCCCGTTCGGCCGCGCCTCGGGGGGCAGGGAACCCGACCCGTCCGGACTCTGCGGCAACTGCGGCCACGGTGCGGTGTCCGTCGGCCCGGCTGGTGACGTGTCGCCGTGCGTCTTCTCCGGCTGGATGGCCGTCGGGAACGTCCATGACACGTCTCTCGCCGCTATTCTTGGCGGCACCGCGATGGAGCGGGTCCGCGCCTCGATTCGTTCCACCGCTAGCCAGGGGATCTGCCAACCCGACATTTGCGAGCCGGATCACTGGTGCAAACCGGGATACCCGGACAGCGGATGCAATCCGCGCTACTAAAGGTGGACGCCGTGGCCCAGGAAATACCGGCAGGACTGTTGGCTTTGATCCAGGCCCGAGTCGGCGATGAGATCAGGTTTTCGTCGACCGCCGCCCGCGGCAACAGTTCCGATGCCACGGTGCTGATCGACTCCGAACATGGATCGTTCTTCGTGAAAGCGATGCGGAACAGGCCCGGTGGGCGGCTCGACTCGCTTCTACGAGAGGAAGCGATCAACCCGTTCATCCGGCCCGTCGCTCCGGCGATGCGGTGGAGGGCAGAGGACGACGACTGGGTCGTGCTGGGGTTCGACGCCGTCGATGGGCGGTCATCGGATTTCGCTCCCGGCTCAGCCGATCTGCCCGCTGTCATCGACGTGTTCAACCGCATCGCCAATCTTGAGTTGCCCGAGGTCGCACGGGATTGGCGCGAAAGCCGATGGGACCGCTTCGCGGCCGACGCCGAAGAGGCGGAACTCTTCAAGGGCGACGGGCTGCTGTACACCGATCCCCATCCTGGAAACCTGATGGTCGGTGCTCGCACCGCGTGGGCGGTGGGCTGGTCCTGGCCGACACGCGGCGCGGCGTTCATCACTCCGGCGAGCTTTGCTTTCCAGTTGATCGTCCACGGGCACAGCCCGGAATCCGCAGAGCTTCACGCGAGTCACTGCGCGGCGTGGCGGGTTGCGGACTCACGGGCAATCGACGCCTTCGCCGCCGCGTACACGCGCTTGCACCGCTGGCTCCGCCTCCAGCGGCCCGGCGAATCCTGGATCAGCGCGATGGCGGACGCGTCCGAAACATGGGCCGAGCATCGAGGCGTCGCGCCGTGACCAGCGGGCCGGACGCGGCGTACCGGGCGTGGCTCTGCGAAATCCTCGACGCGGCGGCCGAGGAATTCGGGTTGACGTTGAGCGGGCCGCCGTGTTTCGGGTGGCGCATCCGTTCGGCGAGCGTCCCGGCCGAGAGCGCCGACGGCCCGCGCTGGGTGCGCGTGATGACCGAGGACGTGAAATGGGCGCACGGCGAATGGTGGACGGGCAACACTGACGCAACGTGATCGACGGCATTTCCAAGCCGCGCGTTCTGCATGTCTCCGAAGGCACGCCCGGACAGCGGAAACTGCGCGTGGAGGTCATGACCCGCCAGGCCGGCCGTCCCTGCTCGTCCACCGATGTGGTGCGCGCGCCTCTGACGTTGCCGGACAGGTGGTGGGACGACCTGCGCGATGCCCTCGACCGGCTCGCGGGCGTCCCCACCGACCGGGGCCGCTGTGAGTCCGGCCGGGTCGTCGTCGGCATTCGCGAACACCTCGGCGTGGACGTGGACCCCGCCGCGCTGCGCTGGGAGACCGTCCACGGCGATCTGCACTGGGCCAACGTGTTCGCCGACCCGTTCGGGCTGGTCGACTGGGACCACTGGGGACGCGGCCTCGTCGGCTACGACGCCGCCACCCTGTACTGCCACGCTCTCCTGGAACCGGAGACCGCCGCGCGTGTCCGCACGACGTTCGCCCACGTCCTCGACACGCAGGACGGCGTCCACGCCCAGATGTCCGTCATCGCCCGCCTGCTCAAGCGCGCCCGGCTCGGCGACTTCCCCGACCTCGTCCCGGAGCTGCGCCGCTTGGCCGGACGGTTGATCGCAGGGTAGACCTCAAGTCGTACGCGCGGTCGCCGTTACGACTGAAAGCCGACCCGAAGCAGAGCTTCGCGGCCGATGTTCGGAAGGCCGCGGATTCCTAGCGTGGAGGACGTCCACGAGCCATCGCTAGGAGCATCTGTGACCAGCGCCTATGCCAGTCCGCCCGCGGCCGCGCCCGCGCCGCCCGTCCCCGCCGTCCGCGCGGAGGGGGTGACCAAGGCGTACGGGTCAGGCGACGCGACCGTCCACGCGCTGCGCGGCGTCGACGTCGCGTTCGCGGCCGGGGAGTTCACCGCGATCATGGGTCCGTCGGGGTCGGGAAAATCGACGCTGCTGCATTGCCTGGCGGGGCTCGACACGGTCGGCGGCGGCCGGGTCGTGCTCGGGGACACCGACCTCGGCGCGCTGAACGACCGGCGGCTCACCCTGCTGCGCCGCGAGCGCCTGGGCTTCGTCTTCCAGGCGTTCAACCTGCTGCCGACGCTGACCGCCGAGCAGAACATCCTGCTCCCGCTGGAACTCGCGGGCCGCCGCGTCGACCGGGACTGGTTCGACCGGATCGTCGACGTCGTCGGCCTGCGGGACCGGCTCCGGCACCGCCCGGCGGAGCTGTCGGGCGGGCAGCAGCAGCGCGTCGCGTGCGCCCGCGCGCTCGTCGCCCGGCCCGAGGTGATCTTCGCGGACGAGCCCACGGGGAACCTCGACTCGGCGTCGGGCGCGGAGGTCCTGGCGTTCCTGCGCGCGTCCGTCCGCGAGATGGGCCGGACGATCGTCATGGTCACGCACGACCCGGTGGCCGCCGCGTACGCCGACCGCGTCGTCTTCCTGCGCGACGGCGCGGTCGTCGGCGAGCTGGCCGACCCGACCGCCGCCGCCGTCCTCGACCGCCTCGCCGCGCTGGAGGGCTGACCGGTGCTGAGGACCACGCTCGCGGGGCTGGCGGCGCACCGGCTGCGGCTGCTGTCCACGGTCGTCGCGATCACGCTCGGGGTCGGGTTCGTCGCGGGGACGTTCGTGCTCACCGACATGATCGACCGGGGCGTCGCCGCGTCGTTCGCCCGGTCCGCCGACAAGGTGGACGTCGCGGTACTGCCGCCCCAGGGCAAGGAAGAACTACCGGCGGGCCTGCTGGAGCGCGTCCGCCGCGCGCCGGGCGTCGCGGACGCGCACGGCGTCGTGTTCGGCGACGCGCCGCTCGTCGGGAAGAACGGCCGCGTCCTGCGCGGCGAGCCGGCGGCGGGGCTGTCGATGCCGTCCGGGCGGCTGCTGCGCTACCGGATGGAGGACGGCCGCGCGCCCGCCGCGCCGGACGAGGCCGTCCTCGACGGGTGGACGGCGAAACGGGAGGGGTTCCGCGTCGGCGACACCGTCACCGTCCTGGACCCGAAGGACCGGCCGCGCCGCTTCCGGCTCAGCGGCGTGTTCGACGCGGGCGTGGACTCGCGCGTCAACGGGCGCGGGGCGGTCGGGTTCACGCCCGCCGTCGCGCCCGTCGTCACCGGCGCGCGCGGGTACGCGGAGATCGACACGGTCGGCGGGGACGTCGCGGGCGTCGCGGCGGCGGTCGGCCCCGGCTACCGGACGATGACCGGCGACGCGCTCGGCGCGCTGCTCGCCCGCTCCAACGGCCTCGACACCAAGGTGCTGCGCGCCGGGCTGCTGCTGTTCGCGCTGGTCGCGATGCTGGTGTCCGCGCTGGTCATCTACAACACGTTCTCGATCCTCATCGCGCAGCGGACCCGCGAGATGGCGCTGCTGCGCTGCGTCGGGGCGACGCGCCGCCAGGTGTTCCGGAGCGTCCTGCTGGAGGCGGCCGTGGTCGGGCTCGTCGGGTCCGCCGTGGGGCTCGCCGCCGGGACGGGCCTCGGCGCGGGCGCGCTCGCGCTGATCCGGGGGATGGGCGGGCACCTGCCGCCGTCGGACGTCGTGGTCACCGCGCGGACGGCGCTCGTCGCGGTCGCGGTCGGGCTGGTCGTCACGGTCGCGGCGGCCGTCGCGCCCGCCGCGGCGGCGACCCGCGTCGCGCCCGTCGCCGCGCTGCGCGGGGAGCGGGAACCGGCGGGCGGGCGGTTCCGGCCGGGCGTCGCGCGGGTGCTGCTGATCGTCGTGTTCGGCGGCGCGGGGCTGGCCGCGACGGCGCTCGGGACGGTCGGCATGGCGCCCGGCGAGGCGGCGATGTACGCGGTCGCGGGCGGCGGGGCGCTGTTCTTCCTCGCGGTGATCGCGCTGATGCCCGTCCTCGTCGGGCCGCTCGGCCGTGCGGTCGGGGCGCTGCCCGCGCGCGTCGGCGGCGTCACGGGGCGGCTCGCCGTCGCCAACGCCCGCCGCTCCCCGCGCCGCACCGCGACGACGACGATCGCGCTGACGGTCGGCGTCGGTCTGATGACGCTGTTCGCGGTCGTCGCGGCGGGCGGCAAGGCGACGTCGAACCGCCAGGTCGACGAGCACTTCCCGATGGACTTCCAGGTCAACGCCCGGCACCTGCGCGACGGCGGGACCCCGGCGTTCCCGGCCGGGCTCACCGCGAAGCTGCGCGCCCGGCCGGAGTTCGGCGCGGTCGCCGAGGGCCGCGAACGCGACGCGCGCGTCGGCGGCTCCGACCGGACGGTCTACGCGCTCGGCGCACCCGCCCTCGGCACCCTCGTCAGACCGGACTTCACGGCGGGCTCGCTCGCCGCGTTCCATCCCGGCACGCTCATCGTGGACGAGACCACCGCGAAGGACCTCGGCCTGCGCGCCGGATCGCGGACGACCCTCGCCGGGCGCGACGGCACCGCCGCGTTCCGCGTCGCGGGCGTCTACCGGCCCGCCGGCGTGCTGACGGGCGTCCTGATGACCGAGGCGGACTTCACGCGCGCGTTCGGCGCGGTCGCGCCCTCGGGGGTCTTCGTCAAGATCCGCGACGGCGTCTCCCCGCCCGCCGCCCGCCGCGCCATCGACGCCGTGACCAGCGGATACCCGACGGTCGAGGTCGCGTCGGCCGCCGAGATGAAGAAGCAGATGACCGAGAGCATCGACGTCGTCCTGATGATCTTCGGTGGCCTGCTCGGCCTCGCGATCGTCATCGCCCTCTTCGGCATCGCGAACACCCTGTCGCTGTCGGTCGTGGAACGCACCCGCGAATCCGCCCTGCTGCGCGCCCTGGGCCTGACCCGCCGCGGCCTCCGCCGGATGCTGTCGACAGAAGCCCTGGTCATGGCCGTCATAGGAGCCCTGACGGGCGTGACCCTCGGCATAGCCTTCGGCCTGGCCGCCACCCGCGCAATGGACGACAACGCCGTCTTCGCGGTCCCCTACCTCCAGGTAGCGGCCTTCATAGCCCTGGCCGGCGCCTCCGGCATAGCCGCAGCCCTACTCCCCGCCCACCGAGCCGCCAAGACCCCGATCGTCGAATCCCTATCCCACGACTGACCAACCACGACCTCCCCGCCCACCCCCCCGATCCGCCCCCGGACATCCCCCTAAGACGGCCCGCCGCCCAACAACTACCCACCGACCTGCCC
>NZ_KB907213.1:0-170150 GCF_000381885.1 Actinomadura atramentaria DSM 43919
CGCCCGCCGACAGTGCGGCGGTGCGGGCGTCGCCGGCCCGGCGGTGCGCCTTGCCGTTCTTCTTCGCGGGCTTGTCCGCCTTCTCGGCGGCGGCGAAAAGGATGTCTTCGATGTTTTGGGCACGCATGTGAGAACCACCTCCGGGCAGCATGGGGAAACAGCCGTGAATGGCTGCGGAAAAGGTGAAGGCCGAGGAACGCGCCGGAATCCGTACGCGAGCACGTCGGAATCTGGCGCGGGGACGCCGGAAGACGAGATCGCGAACCAACCGCATGTGGCGGCACGTGACAGCGCAGAACAGCACGTGGCGGCACAGGACGGTACGGGGACGGCGGGCGCGCTCGGCGCCGGAGAAGGGGAGCGGACCGCGGTGCGGCGGCTCAACCCGTGGGAATCAAAGCTCCATGCCGGACATGTTACCCGGACGGCTCCCAATCATGTCAACACCCGGAGAAGAAAAACAATCAGCCGCGGAACGCCGCGCGATAGGCGCTGGGCGTCACGCCGAGCGCGTCGTGGAAATGGTTCCGCAGCGAGACGCCCGTTCCGAATCCCGCCGCCCGCGCGATCTGGTCGACCGGCAGCGTCGTGGTCTCCAGGAGCTGGCGGGCGCGCTCGACGCGCCGCTGCGCGAGCCAGTCGCCCGCCGACATCCCGGTCTCCTCGCGGAACCGGCGGGTGAACGTCCGGACGCTCATCGCCGAGCGGGCCGCCAGTTCGCGCAGGGCGATCGGCCGGTCCAGCCGGTCCAGCGCCCACGCGCGCGCCGCCGCCGTGGAGGACTCGCCGGGCTCGGCCGGCACCGGCCGCACCACGAACTGCGCCTGGCCGCCCTCGCGGTGCGGCGCGACGACGATCTTGCGGGCGGCGTCGTTGGCGACGCCCGCGCCGTGGTCGCGCCGGACGATGTGCAGGCACAGGTCGATCCCGGCGGCCTCCCCGGCGGAGGTGAGCACCTGGCCCTCGTCCACGTAGAGGACGCCGTGGTCGACGGCGACGGCCGGGTAGCGCTCGCCGAGCAGCGCGCCGGACTTCCAGTGCGTCGTCGCGCGCCGCCCGTCGAGCAGGCCCGCCGCCGCGAGGACGAACGCGCCGGTGCAGACCGACGCGACCCGCGCGCCGCGCTCGGCGGCGGCGCGGACGGCGGCGGTGACGGCCGGGTCGGCCCCGTCCGGCCGCGCGTCGTCGCCGTCCGAGGCGGGCACGACGACCGTCCCGGCGGTGGCGAGGGCGTCGAGCCCGTGCGGCGCGGACACCGAGAAGTCGGCGGACGTCCGGACCTCACCGGGCACGGCAGCGCAGGTCAGGACCTCGTACAGCCGTTCCCCGGCCGCGTCGCGCGCCGCCGAGAACACCTGGTGGACGAGCCCCAGCTCCATCGGGAGCACGCCGTCCCTGATGACCACCGCCACGCGGTGCGGGCCTGCACTCATGGCCGGATTCTTGCACATGCTGGCTGTCGGGCCACTTCCGGGCCGCCGTCCGGCCCGCGCACGATGGCGGGAACGGAAGGAGAACGACATTCGCATCCTGTGGGTTTTCGCCCATCCCGAACCCGGCTCGCTGAACGGCGCCCTGCGCGACGCCGGGCTCAAGGCCGTCGCGGACCTCGGCCACGAGGTGCGCGAATCCGACCTGTACGCGATGGACTGGAACCCGGTCATCACCGCCGCCGACTACGGCGACGCGGCCGGGCGGCTCGTCGTCGGCCGCGACTCGGCCGCCGCGCACGCGTCCGGGACGCTCGCCGCCGACATCCGCGCCGAGCAGGAGAAGCTGCGCTGGGCCGACGCGGTCGTCGTCCAGTTCCCGCTGTGGTGGTTCGGGCCGCCCGCGATCCTCAAGGGCTGGTTCGACCGGGTGCTCGTGCAGGGCTTCGCGCACGGCGTCCACGCCGACGACGGCCGGGCGCTGCGCTACGGCGCGGGGCCGCTGAGCGGACGGCGCGTCCTGACAGTCGTGTCGACGGGCGCGCGGCCGGAGACGTTCGCGCCGCGCGGCGTCCACGGCGACCTGCGGCACGTCCTGTGGCCGGTGCTGCACGGCGTCTACTGGTACACGGGCATGGACGCGCTGGAGCCGCTGCATGTCGCGTCCGCCGACCGCGCGACGCCCGCCGACGCGGAGCGGCACGCGGCGCGGCTGCGCGCCCGCCTCGCGGGGCTCGCCGACGAGCGCCCGATCCCGTACCGGCACGAGAGCGGCGGCGACTACGACGACGACCTGGTGTTGCGCCCGCACCTCGCGGCCGGGGCGGCGGGCCTGGAGGCCCACCTGCGGTGAGCGGCGCGCGGCGCGCGGTTTCTTCATGTGCCGCGTGCGCACGTCGTGGCGCCCGCCTGGTGCGGGTGTCAGGAGACCGCGGCGCGCACCTTCACGTGGGGCGGCCCTGGGTGCCCATACGCGGTGAGTTTCAAGAGGTTGCGGCGCGCGGTTTCTCCATGTGCTGCGTGCGCACGTTGCGGCGCGCGCCTGCGGTGGGCGTCAGGCGGACGCGGTGGGCAGCGTCGCGTGCTGCGTGGTCGAGGCGGGTCGGGCGCTCGCGTGCCGTGAGTGCCAGGCGGATGCGGCTCGCAGCTTCCCTGTGCTGCGCGGCCGAGGCGATCGGCCTGGGCGCGCGCCTGGTCAGGAGGACGTCGCGCGCAGTTCTTCCATTTCCTGGAGCACGCGCTTGCGGACGCGCTTGGAGAGCCGGTCGATGTAGAGCTTCCCGTCGAGGTGGTCGGTCTCGTGCTGGAGGCAGCGGGCCAGGACGCCCGTCCCCTCGACGGTGATCGGCGCGCCCGTGGTGTCGAAGCCGTGGCACGTCGCGCGGTCGGGGCGCGGGACGGACGCGTGCGGGCCCGGCACTGACAAGCAGCCCTCTTCGCCGTCGTCCAGTCGCCGGTCGGGGCCCTCCGGGAGGACGAGCGTGGGGTTGGCGACGACGCCCTTGCGGTCCACGCCGTCCGCGTCGGCGCAGTCGTAGACGAACAGGCGCAGGTCGACGCCGATCTGGTTCGCGGCGAGCCCGACGCCGTCCGCCGCGTACATGCTGGCGAACATGTCGTCGACCAGTTCGGCGAGCGCGTCGTCGAACTCGGTCACGGGCCGCAGCGGCCGGTGCAGCACCGGCGTCCCCACCAGCGTGATCGGTCGTGCGGTGCCGCCCATCGGTGTCCCCCCGTCGGAAAGTCGAGGAGCCAAGGATAGGCGGCGGCCTGTCTATACTCGCCGTCGCGAGGGGTTCGCCCGCTTCCGGACGGGACGCGGGCGTCGCAAGAGGGAACCCGGTGGAAATCCGGGACTGCCCCGCAGCGGTGAACGGGAACGAAAGCCGTCAGACGCACTGGACCGACGCGGTCTGGGAAGCGACGGCCGGTAGGAGCGCGCACGTCGCCCGTGAGTCCGAAGACCTGCCCCTCGCCCGCGCGCCGACCGGCGCGCGGTGGTCCACGGCCGCGCGGGACGGCTCGGGGACGCGGTGGACCGGCCCGGAACGGGCCCGCTCGCCGTGCCCTCGTCGCGCGCGCCGTGGCGAGAGGCCGGACGAGGGAGCACCGCCTTGACCACGAAGACCACCACCGTCCTCGGCTATCCGAGGATCGGCCCGGACCGCGAGCTGAAGCGGGCGACCGAAAGCTACTGGGCGGGCCGCCTGGACGCCGCCGCCCTGCACGAGACTGCCGCCGACCTGCGGCGCGGCGTGTGGGAGGAGCTGCGGGACGCGGGCGTCGGCCAGATCCCGTCGAACACGTTCTCGTTCTACGACCACGTCCTGGACACGAGCGTCCTCGTGGACGCGGTGCCGGGCCGCTTCCGCCACCTCGACGGGCTCGACGCCTATTTCGCGATGGCGCGCGGCGCGGCGGGCGTGCCCGCGCTGGAGATGACGAAGTGGTTCGACACGAACTACCACTACCTGGTGCCGGAACTCGGCCCGGACACGAGGTTCCGGCTCGCGGACCCGGCCGGGTTCAAGCCGCTCGCCGAGTACCGGGAGGCGAAGGCGCTCGGCGTCGAGACGCGGCCGGTGCTCGTCGGCCCGCTGACGTACCTGCTGCTGGCCAAGCCCGCGCCGGACGCGCCCGCCGACTTCCGTCCGCTGGACCTGCTCGACGCGCTGGTCGAGGTGTACGCCGAGATCCTGGAACGGCTCGCGGGCGCGGGCGTGCAGTGGGTGCAGTTGGACGAGCCCGCGCTCGCCGCCGACCGCACCGACGCCGAGCTGGCGGCGCTGCGCCGCGTCTACGACCGGCTCGGCGAACTCGCCGCGCGGCCGAGGCTGCTCGTCGCGACGTACTTCGGGGAGATCGGCGGGGCGCTGCCCGTGCTCGCCGCGACGCGGGTCGAGGCGATCGGGCTCGACTTCGTCGCGGGCCCCGGGAACCTGGAGGCGCTGGCGGGCATCGGCGGGCTGCCGCGCCGCACGGTCGTCGCGGGCCTGGTGGACGGCCGCAACGTGTGGCGCGCGGACCTGCGCGGCGCGCTGTCCACGGCCGCCGCGCTGCTCGGGCTGGCGGGCGAGGTCGTGCCCGCGACGTCGTGCTCGCTGCTGCACGTCCCGATCTCGCTGGACGCCGAGCCGGACCTGGAGCCGGACGTCCGCGCGCGGCTCGCGTTCGCGCGCGAGAAGACGGCCGAGGTCGTCCTGCTGGGCCGCGCGCTCGCCGAGGGCCAGGAGGTCATCGCGGGACACGCGGCCGCGACCGCCGCGCCGCGCGTCGACAACCGGGTCCGGGCGCGGCTGGACGCGCTCGGCGCGGGAACGCCCCGCGCGTCCCGGGAGGCGCGCGCGGCGGCGCAGCGCAGGTCGCTCGGCCTACCGGTGCTCGCGACGACGACCATCGGGTCGTTCCCGCAGACCGACGACGTCCGCAAGGCGCGCGCGGCGCACCGGGCCGGGCGGATCGGCGTCGAGGAGTACGAGGCGGCGATGCGCGCGGAGATCGACCGCGTCATCGCGCTGCAGGAGGACATCGGGCTGGACGTGCTCGTCCACGGCGAGCCCGAGCGCAACGACATGGTGCAGTACTTCGCCGAGCAGCTCGACGGGTACGCGGCGACCGTCAACGGCTGGGTGCAGTCGTACGGGACGCGGTGCGTGCGGCCGCCGATCCTGCACGGCGACGTGACGCGGCCGGAGCCGATGACCGTCCGCTGGACGACGTACGCGCAGTCGCGCGGCCGCCGCCCGGTGAAGGGCATGCTGACCGGGCCCGTCACGATGCTGGCGTGGTCGTTCGTCCGCGACGACCAGCCGCTCGCCGACACCGCGCGGCAGGTCGCGCTGGCGCTGCGCGACGAGATCCGCGACCTGGAGTCGGCGGGCATCGGCGTCATCCAGGTGGACGAGCCCGCGCTGCGCGAGCTGCTGCCGCTGCGCGCCGCCGACCGCGCCGCGTACCTGGACTGGGCGGTCGGGGCGTTCCGGCTGGCCACGTCCGGCGTCGCGGACGGCACGCAGATCCACACGCACATGTGCTACTCGGAGTTCGGCGACGTCATCGGGGCGATCGGGGACCTGGACGCGGACGTCACGTCCGTCGAGGCCGCCCGCTCGCACATGGAGCTGGTCGACGACCTGCGCCGGGCCGGGTACGCGGCGGGGATCGGGCCGGGCGTGTACGACATCCACTCGCCGCGCGTCCCGTCGGCCGACGAGATGACCGGCGCGCTGCACCGCGCGCTGCGCGCCGTCCCGGCGGACCGGCTGTGGGTCAACCCCGACTGCGGGCTGAAGACGCGCGGATACGCGGAGGTCGAACCGGCCCTGCGCAACATGGTCGAGGCGGCCGGGCGCGTCCGCGCGGCGCTGGACGACTGATCGCGGGACGGCCCCGGGAGGTGCGGGTCACCTTTCCGGGGCCTTTCCTTCCCGCCGGACGCGCTGCATGATCGGGGCCAGGCGATGGCCCGGAGGCGATGGCATGGCGCTGGACACGGTGGACCTCGGTGCGGACCCGGTTCCGGACCCGCACGGCACGCTCGCGGCGGCGCGGGAGCGCGCGCGGGCGGTGCCCGTCCGGTACCGGGGCGAACGGGCGTGGCTGGTGACGCGGTACGCCGACGTCGCGGCGGGCGTCGGCTCGGCCGCGCTCGTCGCGCCGGACGCGCGGCCCGACGTCGGCCCGTACGCGGCGGGGCACCCGCTCGACCCGGTGCTGGCCGCCGAGCTCGCCGAGTGGGGCGCGACGCTGCGGTCCCTGGCGGACGGGCTCGCCGCGCACCTGGCCGGGCCGGCGGACCTCGTCGCGGACTTCGCGGCCCGGTACCCGTCGCTGGTGGTGTCGCGGCTGCTCGGGCTGGGCGGGACGGCGCTGCCCGAGCTGCGGTCGCTGGCCGCCGACCCGGCGGGGGCGGAGCGGTTCGCGCGCCGCCTCACCGGGCCGATCGCGGAGCGGCGCGGGGAGCCGCGCGACGACCTGCTGTCGCGGCTCGTCGCGACCGGTGCGCCCGATGACGAGATCGTCGGGTTCGTCCGGCTGCTGGTGCCCGTCGAGGCGGTCCGGCAGGGGATCGGGAACCTGCTGCACGGCCTGCTGACGACGCCGGACGCGTGGGCGCGGGCGCGCGCCGACGACGCCTACCGGGGCGCGGCGGTCGCGGAGGCGCTGCGCTGGGAGCCGCCCGCCGCGATCCGGCCGCGCCGCGCGACGGCGGCGCTGGCCTGGGACGGCGTGACGGCCGAGCCGGGCGACCTGGTGCTGCTGTCGCCCGCCGCCGCGAACCGCGACCCGGCCGTCTTCGCTGATCCGGACCGGTTCGACCCGGCGCGGGACGCGGCGGCGCCGGGGCTGGCCTTCCCGCCGGGCGTCCACGCGGACCTCGCCGGTGCGCAGCTCCGCGCCGCGCTCGACGCGCTGGCCGGTCGGTTCGCTACGGCCGCTCTGGCGGTCGCGCCGGACGAGATCGCCGTCGCGGGACTGGAGGTGCGCGGGCCGACCGCGCTGCCCGTCGTCCTCGGATGAATACGGGGCGATAATCACCCGTATGCGGTTCGGTGTCCTGGGGGAGACGCGCGCCTGGCGCGACGACGGCGCGGAGATCCCGCTCGGGGGTCCGGCGCGGCGCGCGCTGCTGGCGCTGCTGCTCGTCCGGCCGGGCGACGCGGTGCCCGTGGACCGGCTCGTCGCCGCGCTGTACGACGACGCGCCCGACGCCGAGCACGCGCTCCAGTCGCAGGTGTCGCGGTTGCGGCGTGCCCTGCGGCCGGACTGCGACGTCGAGCGGACGGCCGCCGGGTACCGCGTCGCCGTTCCGCCGGACTCGGTGGACGCCGCGCGGTTCGACGCGCTTGCGGACGAAGGACGTGCCCGGCTGCGTGCGGGGGACGCTGATGCCGCGGCCGAATTGCTGAGCGCCGCGCTCGCGTTGTGGCGCGGCGATGCGCTTTCCGACGTTCCTGAGTCCGCGCGGTCGGCGGACGCGGTGCGGCTCACCGAACGGCGGCTCGCCGCGCTGGAGGACCGGCTCGAAGCGGACGTGCTGCGCGGCGCGCCGCCCGTCGCAGAACTGCGCCGGCTCGTCGCGGAACATCCGCTGCGCGAGCGGCTGCACGGGCTGCTGATGCGCGCGCTCGCCGCCGACGGCAGCCCCGCCGGGGCGCTGGAGGCGTTCGCCGACGCGCGCCGGGTGCTCGCGGACGAACTGGGCGCGGACCCGTCGCCGGACCTCGCCGCGCTGCACGGGGAACTGCTCGGCGGCGTCGCCCCGGCCCGGCCGCCCGCCCCGCTCACGGCCCTGCTCGGCCGCGCCGACGATCTCGCCGGGGTCACGCGCCTGCTCACCGAGTCCCGGCTGACGACGCTGCTCGGCCCGGGCGGCGTCGGGAAGACGCGCCTCGCGATCGAGGTGGCGAACCGCGCGGGCGGCGAAGTCGTCTACGTCCCCCTCGCGTCGATCCCAGGCTCGGCCGCGCCCGGCCCGCGCGACGTGGATCTGGGCGGGCTCGGGGTGGCCGGGGCCGTGCTGGCCGCGCTCGGGCTGCGGGAGACCGGGTTGTTCGGGGGCGGGCTGGGTGGGCTGGACGCCGCCGTGGGCCGGGTCGCGGCGGCGCTCGGCGGGCGGGACGCGCTGCTCGTCCTCGACAACTGCGAGCACGTGGTCGAGGACGCCGCCGCGTTCGCGGTGCGGGTGCTGGCCGCGTGTTCCGGGCTGCGCGTGCTGGCGACGAGCCGGGAGCCGCTCGCGGTCACCGGGGAGCATCTGTGGCCCGTCCGTCCGCTGCCGTCCGACGCGGCCGTCCGGCTGTTCGCGGAGCGGGCCGCCGCCGTCCGGCCGGGGCTCGTCCCCGACGAGGAGCAGGCGCGCCGGATCTGCCGCGCGCTCGACGACCTGCCGCTCGCCGTCGAGCTGGCCGCCGCGCGGCTCCGCACCCTCGACGCCGCCGACCTCGCGGACCGGCTCGGGGACCGGCTCGGCCGCCTGGACGTCCTGGACCGGCGCGGGCGCGGCGCGGACGCCCGGCACCTGACGCTGCGCGCCGTCGTCGGCTGGAGCTGGGAACTGCTCCCGGCGGACGAGCAGCGCGCCGCCGCCCGGTTCTCGGTGTTCGCGGCGGGCGCGACGGCCGCCGCCGCGCGCGCCGTGTGCGGGGCGGACGAGGCGGTCCTGGACTCTCTCGCGGACAAGTCGCTGCTGGAGGTGTCCGGCGGCCGGTACCGGATGCTGGAGACCGTCCGCGCGTACGCCGCCGAACGGCTCGACGCGTCCGGCGGGACCGCCGACGCGCGGGCCGCGCACGCCGCGCACGCGCTGGCCGTCGCGCGCGGCGCGCTGCCCGGGCTGCTGGGCGGCGGGCAGCTCGCGCGGCTCGCGGAACTCGCCGCCGAGCACGACGACCTGCTCGCGGCCGTCCGGTGGGCGATCGGGTCCGGGGCGACGGACGTCGCGCTGGACCTGCTCGCCGCGCTCAGCCCGTACCTGCTGATCCGGGGCCGCACCGGGACGGCGTCCGCGCTCGCCGCCGACCTGCTCGCCGCCGTCGGCGCGGACCGGCCGTGGCGGGAGGAGCACGTCGCCTGCCTGCTGCTCGCGGCGGGCGAGTCCCTTCCGGACCCGGCGTGGGCCGCGCACCGCGCCGCCGCGGCGGACGTCCTGGCCGGGCCGCGGACGGGCCGGTACCCGTTCCTGCCGATGCGGTGGCTGATGGCCGCCGCGGGCGCGGAGGACACCTCGCTGGACGCGGCGTACGCGCTGCTCGCCGCCGAGCGCGCCGCCGCCGACCCGTGGGCGCGCGCCGCCGCGCACCTGACGTCGGGCTATCCGGCGCTCGCCGCCGGGGAGCACACCGCGGCGGAACGCGAGTTCACCGACGCCGTCGAACTGTTCCGCGCGGTCGGGGACCGGTGGGGGACGGCGCTGGCGCTGGACGCGCTCGCCGGACTCGCCGGGCTGCGCGGCGACACGGCGCGGGCCGTCGCGCTCACCGACGAGGCGCTGCTGCTCGCGGACGCGCTCGCCGCCGTCGAGGACCGCGCGGACCTGCTCGTCAACCGGGGCGACTACCGGGCGGCCGACGATCCGGCGGGCGCGCGCGCCGACTACGAGGAGGCCGCGCTGGTCGCGCGGCGGGCGGGCAGTCCCGCGTACGTCGCGGCGGCGCGGCGCGGGCTCGCGGACCTCGCGCTCGCCGCCGGGGACCGGACGGCCGCCCGCCGCCTGTACGAGGAGGCGCTGGCCGGGCTCGACCGCGAGATCCGGCTGGTGGACGCGCGGACGGGCGCGCTCGTCGGGCTCGGGCGGCTCGCCGCGCTCGACGGCGACTCCGGCCGCGCGGCCGGGCTGTACCGCGCCGCCGTCCGGGCCGCCGCCGACGCGGGCGCGGTGTTCGCGGCGGCGCGCGCGGTCGCCGGGCTGGCCGCGCTCGCGGCGGACGCCGATCCGTCGCGGGCGGCCCGGCTGCTCGGCGCGGCGGCGGCGCTGCGCGGCGCTCCGGAGCCGTCCGGCGCGGAACTCGCCGCCGCGCTCACCGCGTCCCTGGGCGAGGCCGCCTACACCGCCGCCCACGCCGCCGGCGCGGCCCTCGACCAGCACGCCGCCCTCACCGAAGCCCTGGCCGAGGACCCGGCCCGCACACCCTGACCCGCGTCACCCTGCGCGCGCGGTGCGGGGGAGCGGGCGGTGAGTCGCAGGTGAGTGCGCGGTGAGCGGGGTGCGTGAAGCTCTGCGGCATGAAGAACGTGCTGATCTCCGGCGCCTCGGTCGCCGGCCCCGCCCTCGCCCTCTGGCTCCACCGCGCCGGCTACTCCGTGACGATCGTGGAGAAGGCCCCCGATCTGCGCGACGGCGGGTACGCCGTCGACTTCCGCGGCGACGTCCACCTGGGCCTTCTGCGCAAGATGGGCGTCCTGGACGACATCGAGGCCGCCGAGACGAACATGGGCGCGACGTCCTACGTCAAGGCCAACGGCAAGCGGATCGCCACGATGCCCGAGGACATGTTCGCCGGGGACGTCGAGATCCTGCGCGGCGACCTCGCCCGCATCCTGTACGAGCGGACGCGCCCCTACACCGAGTACCTGTTCGGCGAGACGATCACCGCGATGCGGGAGGACGCCGACGGCGTCACCGTCAGCTTCGAGCACGCCGAGCCGCGCCGGTTCGACCTCGTCGTCGGCGCGGACGGCCTGCACTCGGGCGTCCGGCGGCTCGCGTTCGGCCCGGAGGAGCGGTTCGTCCGGCACCTCGGCCTGCACTGCGCCGTCTTCACCGTCCCGAACCACCTGAACCTGGACCGCGAGGGGCTCGGCTACGTGACGCCGGGCCGGGTCGCGCTGATGTACGCCGCGCGGGACAACACCGAGGCGCGCGCGATGTTCTACTTCGCGTCCGGTTCGCTGGGCCTGGAGCGGCTGAGCCCGGACGCGCAGCGGCGGCTCGTCGCGGAGACGTTCGCGGGCGCGGGCTGGGAGACCGACCGGCTGCTCGCCGCGATGGACGACGCGCCCGACTTCTACTGCGACGCGGTCGCGCAGGTGCGGATGGAGTCGTTCACGCTCGGCCGGGTCGCGCTGATCGGGGACGCGGCGTTCTCGCCGTCGCCGCTGTCGGGGATGGGGACGGGCCTGGCGCTCGTCTCCGCGTACGTCCTCGCGGGGGAGCTGGCGGCGGCGCACGGCGACCACGAGGCGGCGTTCGCCCGCTACCAGGAGAAGATCGCCGAGTACGCGCGCGGCTGCATCAAGCAGGGCGACGGCGTCGCGAAGTTCATGGTCCCGGCGTCGAAGGCGATGGCGGCGCTCCTGCGGATCAGCAGCAGGATGATGCCGTACATGCCGGGAAAGAAGGCGATGGCGCGCGGCGTGCGGCGCACGGCCGAGGCGATCTCCCTCCCCGCGTACCCGCTCGGCGAGGGAGACCGGGCGGCTCAGCCGTAGTTCGCCTCGATGCGCTGCCGCAGGTACTCGTCGGCGGTGATCGGCGGGTAGGCGGGGCTCTCGATGACGACGTCGCCGTCCGCCTGCGCGAAGAAGGCGATGCTGTAGCGGTCGCCCCGGTGGTCGCCGGTCACGCGGTGGAAGTTGGACCGCAGCCGGTCGCCGCTCCAGCGCATGAGCATGTCGCCGATGTTGCAGGTGATGGCTTCCTCGGACGGTTCGACGGACGTCCATTCCTGCTCGTCCATCTCCGCGCCGGGGCACACCTGGAGGCCGCCCTGGCCCGCGCGCTGGAACAGCAGGGTCAGGCAGTCGAAGTCGGTGTGCGCGCCCGCGCGCCAGACGTCGGGGGCGAGGTCGCCGGGCGGCAGCGCGTAGTAGTGCAGCAGCCGGA
Source organism: Actinomadura atramentaria DSM 43919 (assembly GCF_000381885.1). GTDB lineage: Bacteria > Actinomycetota > Actinomycetes > Streptosporangiales > Streptosporangiaceae > Spirillospora > Spirillospora atramentaria. Next base: position 11,755 of record NZ_KB907213.1, read on the forward strand.
GCGTGCTGCGGTAGCGGGGGCTGGACGGGTCGTGGGCGCGCGCGAAGAAGTCGTCGTCGAAGCCGAGGCGCGTCGCGAAGCACGACAGCAGCCGCATCGCCAGGTCGCGGCAGCGGGCCTCGAAGTCGAGCAGCGTCGCGCGGAACTCCTCGTCCGGCCACAGCCCGGCCATGTGCGGGCGCGTGACCTGGTACGACTCCTTGCGGTCGGGGGTTCCGACGGACGGGCGGACCTGCGTCAGGCTCTCCCAGCCCGCGTTCGCGCCCTTCTTGAGGGCGTGCCGGGCCTTGGTCTCGTCCGGCAGGGCGAAGAAGCGCTCCGCCTCGGCGAACGCCGCCCGGACGGCCGCCGGGTCGATGCCGTGCCCGGTCACCTGGAAGAACCCGATGCCGGTGGCGGCGGCCCACAGCTCGTCGGTGATCTCGGCGCGGCACGCGGCGAAGTCGGTGAGGTCGACGCGCGGGACGGGCCGGTCGGTCTCGGTCCCACGCCCGCCCATGCGGGACTCGCGGTGCAGTTCGGTCAGTTCGTAGGGCATGGTGTGAATCCCCGCTCACGGGACCGCGCGCACTTGTCGAGGCGGCTTCCTCCGCAGCGCAATCCGAGGCAGTCGGTGCCCGTGATTACGCGCGGCCCCTGCGATGCCGCCATCATCGGCGATGGCGCGTGACGCGCGGGTTAAATGGTGCTCACCGTCCGGCGGTCCAGCGCGGCCGGGACGAGCGCCGCCGCGACCAGGCACGCCGTCGCCGCGAACGCGGCCTGGTAGGAGACGGCCTCCGCGAGGACGCCGAAGCATGTCGCGCCGATGCCGATGCCCGCGTCGTAGGCGAGGTTCCACAGCGCGCTGACCGTCCCGAACTCGCGTTCGGGGACGCGGTCGAACATCACGGCGAGCGTGACGTTCTGCGCGATGCCGAAGCCCGCGCCGAACAGCGCCGCCCCCGCGACGACCGCGGCGGCCTGCCCGGCGGCGAGCCCGGCGATCCCGGCGGCGGCCAGCACGACGGCCGGGACGAGCAGCCGCGCGCCGCGCGCGGCCCGGCCCGCCGCCCACCGCGCGACCGGCGTCACGCAGGACTGGACGAACAGCGCCGCCGCCGCGAGGCCGCGCGCGTCGCGGTCCACGGCCAGCGGCAGGAACGTCGCGACGACGCCGGACGCGATCGTCGTCGCGGCGAACACCAGCGCGGGCCGGGCGAGCGCGCCGCTGCGCAGCCCGGCGAGCAGGCCCGCGCCGTGGTCGGCGTCGGGGGTGCGGGCGGCGGGCAGCCCGGCCGTCGCCAGGAGGCCCGCGAGCGCGAGGACCCCGGCGGTGATCGCGACGGGCGCGAATCCGACGTGCTCGGTGAGCCGCACGCCGAGCGGCAGTCCGGCGATGGCGGGGACGCTGATCACGACGCCGTACACGCCGAGCGTCCGGCTGCGCCGCTCGGCGGGGACGAGCCCGGCGACCAGCGCCGTCCCGGCCACGACGACGACGCCGAGCCCGACGCCGCGCAGCGCGCACAGCGCGAGGACGGGCGGCAGCCACGACGTCGCCGCCAGCAGCAGCGCGGGGACGCCGAGCAGCAGCAGCCCGGCCGCCATCGTGGTGCGCGCGCCGAGCCGCGCGGTCAGGCGGGGCACGAGGGGTTCGGCGGCGACGGTGGCGAGCATCATCGTCCCGGTGGTCAGTCCCGCGCCCGCGCCGCCCCCGCCGCGTTCCGCGACGTGCAGCGGCACGGACGACATGAGCAGGTACATGTTGCCGAGGGCGGCGGCGGAGGCGGCGAACAGCAGGCCGAGCGCCCGGGACGACGAGACGGACATGTCGGACACTGTGCCGTCTCGGTGCAGCGCTCCAACGACCGGCCCCCGCCCGTGGTGCATGTATGTGGTGCAAGTCACGTCACAGGGGTCGGTGGTCGGCCGTCCAGTACCCGTCATCCACGCTGGACGCAGGAGGTTGTCATGCGGGTCTTCATCGCCGGGGCCACCGGTGTCGTCGGGCGGCGGCTCGTCCCGATGCTCGTCGCGGCCGGGCACGACGTGGTCGGGCTCGCGCGGAGCGACCGGGCCGCCGCCGCGCTCGCCGGAGCGGGGGCGCGGGCCGCGCGCGGCGACGCGCTCGACCGCTCCGCCGTGCGGGACGCCGTGCTCGCGGCGCGTCCCGACGCCGTCGTCACCATGCTCACCGCCATCCCGGCCGAACTGCACCCGCGCCGCTTCGCCGCCGAGTTCGCCCTGACGAACCGGCTGCGCGCGGAGAGCACCCGCTACCTCGCCGACGCCGCGCGCGAGGCGGGCGCGACGCGGTTCCTCGCGCAGGGGCTCGCGTACGCGTATCAGCCCGCGCCGGGTCTCGCCAACGAGGACGCCGCCCTGTGGACGGACCGCACGCCGAAGCAGTTCGCGCCCGCCCTCGACGCGCTGCTCGCCCTGGAGCGCACCACCGCCGACACGGGCGGACTCGTGCTGCGGTTCGGCCACCTGTACGGGCCGGGCACGATGTGGGCGGCGGACGGCTCGTTCGTGCGGAACATCCGCGCCGGGAAGCTCCCGCTCGTCGGCGGCGCGCACGCCGTGTACTCGTTCACCCACGCGGACGACGCGGCCAGCGCCGTCCTCGCGGCGCTCGACCGGCCGGAGGTCGGCGGCGCGCTCAACATCGTCGACGACGACCCGGCCCCGCTGCACGACGTCGTCCGCACGCTCGCGGACCGGCTCGGCGCGAAGCGGCCCCGGCCGCTGCCCGCCGCCGTCGCGCGGCTCGCCGTCGGCGGCTGGGGCGTCGCGTTCATGGACGAACTGCGCGGCGCGGACAACGCGCGCGCCCGGCTGCGGCTGGACTGGCGGCCCCGGCACGCGTCGTGGCGGGACGGGCTCGTCGCGGACGCCGTCCGATGAACGCCGCCGAGGAGTTCGAGCGGCACCGGCCGATGCTGCTCGGCCTCGCCTACCGGCTGCTCGGCAGCATGTGGGACGCCGAGGACGTCGTGCAGGACGCCTACCCGCGGTTCGCCGGGGCCGCCGACGTCCGGGAGCCGCGCGCGCTGCTCGTCACGATCGTCACGCGGCTCGCGCTCGACCAGCTCCGCTCGGCGCGCGTCACCCGCGAGGCGTACCACGGGCCGTGGCTGCCCGAACCGGTGGACGCGGCCGCGTTCGGGCCGCAGGAGACGGCCGAGCTGCGCGACTCGCTGTCGTACGCGACGCTGCACCTGATGGAGCGGCTGTCGCCGCCGGAACGCGCCGTCGTCGTGCTGCGCGACGCGTTCGCCCTGCCGTATCCGGAGATCGCCGACATCGTCGGCGCGACGGTCGAGGCGTGCCGCCAGCTCCACCACCGCGCGTCGCGGCGGCTCACCGAGCCCGGCCGCCGCTTCCGGCCCGACCCGGCCGAGCACCGGCGGCTGCTCGAACGGCTGCTGGACGCGGCGGCGGGCGGCGACCTCGCGGCGCTCTCGGACCTGCTCGCGGAGGACGTCGTCGTCTACAACGACGGCGGCGGGAAGGTCCGCGCCGCGCCGCGCCCGGTGCGGGGGCGCGCGAAGGCGCTGCGGTTCCTCGCGGGCCTGCTCGACCGGTGGGGGCTCGGGGACGTCGAAATCGTCGAGGCCAACGGCGAGCCCGCCGTGCGCGTCGGGATGGCGGACGGGGAGCAGATCGTCGCGATCGGGGTGTCCGGCGGGCGGGTGACGGCGCTGTTCGCAGTCCTGAATCCCGACAAGCTCGGGCGCGTCTGATGGCATAGTTCGGCCTGCGAACTGGCTGTTAGCTTGGTCGCGTGGCGAGAAAAGGCGAGCGGGGGCCGGGGCTCGTCCCCGGATTGGTGCGGTCGGCGTACCTGGTGAACGCGGTCTACACCGAATCGGCGCGCGACCACGGCCTGACGGCGCAGCAGGGGCAGTTGCTGTGCGTGCTGATGGCGCAGTCCTACGGAATGGGCGAACTCGGGTCGGTGCTGCGGCTGGCCAAGTCCAGCCTGACCGGCCTGGTGGACCGGACGGAGCGCAACGGCCTGGTCGCGCGCGAGCCCGACCCGCGCGACCCGCGCGCGGTCCGCGTCGCGCTCACCGAGCGGGGCGCGGCCGTGGTGGACGAGTTCTACGCCGAGACGTGCCGCCGGGTGGACCGGCTGGCGGCGGGCCTGACCGAGGAGGAGCGGGCCGCGCTGGGCGGGCTGCTCGGCCGGATCGTGCTGGACAACGAGGTGCCGGTGGTGTTCCTCGCGCCCGACCTGTAGTTCGCGGGACGGTGCGGGTCGCCCGGTGGACCGTGCCAACGTGCTGGGCGAACGGCATCGCCCCGCCGGCGCGCTCGCCCGGCGTCCCCCACGGTTGGGCCGCGCCTCGCGGCGTTCACCGGTCGACGGCCCGAACCCGGCAGCGGTCGCGTTCCACGCCGTGCGACGGCGGCCGAGATCAGCGGGGCGGGACGAGCTGGTCCAGGTCGGCGCGGGGGATTCCGGCGCGCGCGGCGAGTTCGGCGCGGGACAGGCCCGCCTCGGCGGCGACCTCGATCGCACGGGTCAGCATCGTGGGCCGTTCCAGCGGCCGGGCCGGGCCGGGCTCGCGCCGGCGCCCGGTCCCCGGACGTCCGCCTGACGCGGGCTCGCTGCGGGGTGGTTCCGCCGTCCAGCGGCCGATGCGTCCGCCGGGCTCGTCGGCGGTTCGATCGCCGCGGGACGCGGGCTCGCTGTGGGGTGGTTCCGCTGTCCAGCGGCCGATCCGCTCGCCGGGCTCGTCGTGGTGCCGGTCGGTGGCCCGATCGCCGCGCGTCGCGGGCTCGCTGCGGGGTGGTTCCGCCGTCCAGCGGCCGATGCGTCCGCCGGGCTCGTCGCGCAGGTCGGCGGCTCGATCGCGGGGGGACGCGGCTTCGCCGGGGGGTGGTTCCGCCGCCCGGCGGCCGATGCGTCCGCCGGGCTCGTCGGCGGTTCGATCGCCGCGCCGGACGTGCGCGTGGCCGCCGAGCCGTGCGTCGCTCGGAACGGCGTCGGGCGGGGCCGGGTGGTTGCGGCTGTTCTGGCGGGCGAGGGCCGCCATCGCCGAGCGGTAGATCGGTTCGCGCATCACGCCGAGCGTCCGCGCGCGGTAGAGCAGCGCCGCGAGGCTCACGCCCCAGCGGGCCTTCAGCGCGGCGAGCCGGTCCCAGTCGGCGACGGCGGGCAGCTCGGCGGCGATCTCGGCGGCGGGCATCAGGAACTCGGCCGCGAACCGCTGCGCCTGGTCCTCGACGATCTTCTCGCCGGGCTCGGCGTCCGCGTGCATGACCAGGTGGCCCAGCTCGTGCGCCGCGTCGAACCGGTTGCGCCAGTAGTCGCCCTTCGCCGGGTTGAACAGGACCAGCGGACGCGGATGCGCGCCGACGCTGAACGCGTCCACCCGCTCCGTCGCGCGCGGCAGCACCAGCACGATCACGCCGCTGCCCTCCAGCAGCCGCACGACATGCCCGATCGGCCCGGGCTGCGGATGCAGCGCCGCGCGGGCCAGCCGCGCCGCGTCGGCCGGGCCGGGTCCGGCGATCTCGTCCGGCGCGACCGGCCGCTCCGGCAGCGTCGGCGGCGGGAACTCCACGGCCTCCTCCAGCACCGCGACGAGGTCCGCCGCGAGCCGCCCGTACGCGAGGGCCTGGTCGCGTTCGAGCTGCGACGTCGCGCGCAGCGACCGGAAGTGCGCCGCGTCGGGCGCGCGCGACGCCCGGCCGCCCCGGAAGAACTCCACGGGCACGCCGAGCGCCACCGCCAGCCGCGCGGACGCCGGGTCCGGCGGGCGCGCGATGCCCGCCTCGTAGCGTCCGATCGCGGCCGGGGTGGTCCCGACGGCCTGCGCGAGCTGGTTCTTGCGCAGGCCGCGCAGCCGCCGCGCGAGGGTCAGCCGGTCGCCGTCGAACCGCAGCCGGGCGGCGCCGGAATCGGAAAAACGTTCGTTCACCAGGCCGTTTCGGTGCTCGTTTCGCTCCGTCTCCGCACGAGGACGTCCGCGGAGTCGTCCGTCCACAGCGGGAGGGTGGGTTCGACGAGCTTACGGCGTGGATCGGCGCCGAGGGACGCGTCGTCCAGCGCGCGGACCCAGTGCCAGGGGCTTCCTCCATCGTCGTTGAAGCGGGGACGGCCGAGGAACAGCTCCATGTCCAGCGGTTCCTCGACGGCGCTGTGCGCCAGGACGAGCGTGACGATCCCGGGCGTGTCGGACGGGATGCCGGGCAGTTCGAACGCGAGCTGCGGGTCGTCGGCGAACTCCTGCCGCGCCACGGCCTGCTTGGTGGGGCTGTCGCGGTCCCACCGCAGCGACCGGACGGCCCCGAACGGGTGCCGCTTCAACAGGACCCGGTACCGCCCGCACCGCCAGCCGGGCGAGGTGTTGAGGTCGTCGCGGACGATCGGGCCGGGCTCGCCGTCCTCGATCCCGAACACCCGGTCCAGCCGGGACTCCAGCACGTCGAACGCGCTGGTGCCGTACGACCGCTCCTTGAACCCGGCGGACCGGCTCATCCCGCCGAAGACCACCAGCGTCGCCGCCCGGTGGGCCTCCCGCGCGGCGTGCAGAAACCCGGCCGCGCGCAACGTCTCCCACGCATCCCGTTCCTCGCCCATGCCCGCACCCTAGCCACCCCCTCCGACACTCCGCCGCCGCCCGGACGGACAGTGCCCCCTCACCTGGCGCCCGCAAGCCGCGGTCGCGGATCGCATGAATGGCCGCCTTCCGCACCGGTGGATACCGAAGCTAGGGTTTCGATGCCATCAACGAATGGTCAGGAAGGATGTGGAGCGTCATGGGGCAGCCGTTCAGCACCGATCACGCGGCGATGCAGCAGGCGGAGGCGTCGTTCGAGGCCGGGCACAAGCAGATGACGAAGATCCTCGACGACCTCGAATCCGACCTGGCGAGCGGCCTGGCGAAATGGGAGGACGCGGCCCGCGAGGCGTACTTCGAGGCCAAGAAGAACTGGGACGAGGTCGCCCGTGCCCAAGCCGAGACGGTGAAGGACTTCGCCTCCGTCGTGGGGCTCTCCCGGGAGAACTACCAGGCCGCGGACGAGGCCAACGCCGAGATGTGGCAGTAGTGCGTCACTACGTCAACAGGGCGAGGGTCTCCATGCCGATGCTCCAGATCGCGAGTGACGCCACCGTTCCCGCAGGGATCGCGTCCCAGTGCCGCCAGGGTGGAACGGTGTACTCGTCCGGTAGGCGCAGGGACTTGCAGTCGTTCCAGTAGGCGGTCAGCTCGCCGTGGAGCCTGGTTCGTTTCCCATCGAACGTGATCAGGCTGCTCTTGTGTCGCGAGAAGACCGCGATGTCCGTGACCCGCTCTTCTCCCTGTGCATCCTCATAGGTGATTTCGATGCTTCTGCCGTTGGCGATCCCGCGGATATGGGTCCACGGTATCCACTGGCGGTGCAGGGCGTTCCGGATGATCAATCCCTGGTCCGAGACAATGACTTTGGGAAGGGCGAGGCAGAAAAGGACGATGTCCAGCGTCGTCCCGTATCCGGTTATCGGGATCATCGCGTTGAGTGTCTCGATCGTGTCGTCGCTCGTGGTGGCGATGTTGTATATCGGGTCGATGACGAAAACGGTCGTCCAGATCGCCGTCCAGGCGGCGTACCAGAACAGTGAACCGTTCGAACGGACTGTCGTCGGCTTGATCGGCTGAATCGGATATGCCGCGTGCATACGCCACGTACACCTGCTGTCCTGTGCTCAGTCGTTCGGATTCAGTAGCTGGTTGATCTTCTCGCTGTCCGGGTTGCCGAAAGGGTTTCCGCCGCTGTCCTGGATGTCCTGTGCGAAACCGCCGCCGCCTTTGACGCCCACCGCCTTGCCCACGTCCTTCCCGACGTCGAGCGGGGAACCGGGGCGAAAATCGCGGAGCCCCTTCCCCTGGGCGTCCCGTGCGGTCTCCCGGAGGTCGAGGCGAGCCGCGCCGGGCTGTGCCGCATCGCCTGATTGGTCAGTTGCAGGTCCGTGAGCGCGCCGCCCGGGGCGACCGTCACCGTCACGCTCTTGTCGGCCGATCTCGCGGTGACCTTCATCGTCTGGATGTCCTCGCGCAACGCCTGATAGGCGCGAATCCGCTTGTCCGCGTCCTCCTGCGTCTTCTTCGCCTGTTCGGCGGGTGACTCCACGGCACTCCCTTCGTTCGTGGACGCATCAAGGGTGCCAAGTCGTTTCGGCTGTGCGGCCACGACAAGGATGACTTGAGTCACGACGCATTGTGAAGTGCGCGTTCTCGCGCCCCTGGCCGGAAGTGGCCGAATGGCTCAAAAATGCTGTGCTAGTCGTGTGTGAGAGGGAGTCAAGTCTCGGCACGTGGGGACTAGGCACTCCCACCTGAACTTTCTGAGTAATACGACGGATGTCCTACTGCGCCGTGTGCCGGACGCTGGTCCCATGTCGCTGTTGTGTCCGGGTTGTCACCGTCCGATCGCGTCCCCGACCGATACCTGTCGCGGGTGCGGGCTGTGTTTGAACATGCCGGAGGCTGAGGAGTTGTGGCGCGTCGAGCGGGCGTTGGGGGAACTCGTCGCGCGTCGGGACTCGATTCTCCGGGCGATGCACGCGGCTTCGGCGCGGGCCGGGCGGGCGGCGGCGCTCGGGTGGTCGTCGCAGGCCGGGGGCGCGGCGGGGTGGGACGGGTCGGCGGGTTCTGGCGGGGCGAGTCCGGCGGCGGGGCGGGAAGTCCCGCGGGTCGGGGTGCGGAACGTCCTGCTGGGGTTGGGGGCGGTGACGCTCGGGGTCGCGGCCGTCGTGTTCGCGGCGTTGAGTTGGGACCTGCTGGGGTTGGTGGGGCGGGCGCTCGTTCTGCTCGCCTGGACGGGCGGCGCGCTCGGGGCCGGGTGGGCGCTGTCGCGGCGCGGACTGGTGGCGACGGCGGACGCGGTCGCGGCCGTTGGGCTGGTGCTCGCCGTGTTGTTGGCCTGGCTGGCGTGGGTCGCGGACATCGGCGGGCTGAAGGGGCTGCCGGGGCTTTGGTACTCGGCTGGGGCTACGGCGGTGCTCGCTGCGTTGTGGGCGGGGTATGCGCGGGTTGCGGCGGTTCGGTCGGCCGCGCCCACGGCCGTCGCGCTCGCGCAGCTTCCGGTGCCGTTCGCTCTGCTCGCGCTGGACGTCCCGGCGCGGACGTCGGTGCTCGTGCTCGTCGGGCTGTCGCTGGCCGACCTCGCGCTGCGGCGGGCGACGTCCGGACGGACCCGGCGCGCGGCGGCCGTCGCGGGCGCGGTCGCCGGGACGGTCGCCGCACTCGGCGCGTTCGGCGGCGTGCTCGCCCCGCTCGCGGGCGTCCCGACCGACCCGGGCGGCGCGTTCGGCTGGGCGGCTGCACCGGTACTCCTGGCGGTCGGCCTCGGCGCGGCGGCGTGGTCCGCCGCAACACAGCGTCGACCGGCGGACGCAACAGACGGCGCGACGCCGGCGGTCCCGTCGAACGGAGAAACGGCGGACGCACCAGGCACGGCGGCGGCGAAGGGAGAAGCGGCGAACGCAGCGTCCGAAGAGGACACGACGGCGTGCGGCGACGCGGCGGAACGGCGCGTGGTGAGCGCGACGGGCGCAGCGGGCGGGGAGGGTGCGGAAGGGGCGCCGGGGTGGGGCGGTGCGGGAGCGCGGCGGGCGGCGGGTGCCGGGGTGGGCGTGGTGCAGCGAGGGGCTGCGGCTTCGGCGGGGGCTTCGGTTGTGGCGGCGGGGGCGCTTGTGGCGGGAGTTCTGGGGCGGTGGGTTTCTGGGCGGCTCAGCGGTGCGTTTTCGGGTGCGTTTTCGGACGGGGTCGCGGGGTGGTTTGCGAGTTGGGGACTCGTGCTGGTCGCGACGGCGGTCGTCGGTGGGGTGGTGTGGCTTGCGGCGGGACGGTTCGGCGTGCGGGATCGTCGGGCGGTGCTCGCCGCGGGCGCGCTGGGCGCGGCTGTGTTCCTGCCCGCCGCGTCGGAGTGGATGTGCGCGCGGGTCGTGCTCGTCGCGGTCGCGCTGGCGTGGTTCGCGCGCGGTCGGACGCGGGCGGACGGAGCGGCAGAGGGTCGGTTCGGTGCGGGTCGGCTCGACGCGGGTCGGTCCGGCGTGGGAGGGTTCGGGGCGGGTCGGTTCGGCGTGGGTGGGTTCGGGCCGGGCCGGTCCGGTCCGGGTCAATCCGGTGCGGGTCGGCTTGGTGCGGGCCGGTCCGGTGTGGGTCGGCTTGGTGCGGGCCGGTCCGGTGTGGGTCGGCTTGGTGCGGGCCGGTCCGGGGTGGGTCGGTCCGGGGTGGGTCGGTTGGGCGGGTGTTGGTTCCGTGCGAACTGGTTCCGTGGGGTGCGGAAGCCGTTCGCCATCGGTGGTCTCGCCGTGATGGTCGTGGCGCTGCCCGAGTTGTTCGTTTGCCTCGTGCTGTACGCCGGGAACCCGTTGTCGATCCTGGCCCGAGGGGTGTGGACGGGCAGCGGTGACGATGAGCCGACGGTTCTTCAGCCGGGCGCGTTGGTTTGTGTGGTTGTGGCGGGCGCGCTGCTGCGGCGGCCCGTCCTCGCGGCGCCAGCGGCGACGTTCGCGGTGTTGCTGCTTCCCGTGACGGCGGTTGGGCCGTTCATCGCTGTCGCGGGGGCGGCCGGGTTCGCGGGATGGGCTGCGTCGGGATGGGGCGCTGAGCGAAGCCGGATCTGGGACGTGCGCGCCTCCGCTGGAAGTTGTGCGGTCGTGCTCGGAGTTTGGGCGGCGGTGGACTCGTTGACGTCCGAATCGCTGACCGTCGCCGTACTCGCCGCGCTGACCGTTATCGCGGCGGTGGCTGCGCTTTCCGCGCCGTTGCGGAGCGGGGCGGTCGCGGTCGGCGTGCTCGCGGCGGGCGGGTGCGCGGCGGCGGGAGCACTGGCCGCGGGACTTCCGGCCACCGGTGCGGCGTTCGCGGTGCTCGCGGTCGCGGCGGGAGGAGCGGCCGTCGCGCGGTTCGGCGGCGTTCCGGCGGACGCGGCGGTCGGCGTGCTCGGCGCGTGCGGCGTGGCGATGGCGGTGCAGGAGCCGGGGGCGTTGAGCGCGGCGCTCGCCGTCGCGGGGGCGGTCGCGTACGGCACGGCGCTGCGCCGCGAGCGGCGGCCCGCCGCGTACGTCGGCGCGGTGCTGCTCGCCGCCGCCTGGTGGGTGCGGCTCGCCGCCTGGCACACCGGGACGGTCGAGGCGTACACCGCCCCGATCGCGGTCGCGCTGCTCGTCGTCGGGTGGGCGCGGTGGTCGCGGACCGCGGCCTCGTCGTGGGAGGCGTACGGCCCCGGGCTCGGCATGCTGCTGCTCCCGAGCCTGATCGCGTCGTTCGTACAGTCCGGCGTGCTGCGGCCCGCGCTGCTCGCCGCGGGCGCTGCGCTGGTCGTCCTGGCGGGCGCGCGGCTGCGGTTGCAGGCGCCGCTCGCGATCGGCGGCGCGATGCTGCTGCTCGTGGGTGTCCGGGAACTCGCGCCGTACGCGGCGGGGCTCCCGCGCTGGTGCCCGATCGCGGCGGCCGGGCTGGCGCTGGTCGTCGTCGGCGCGACGTACGAGCGCCGTCTCAACGACGTCCGACGCGCCCGCGCCGCCTTCGCCCGCCTGCGCTGATCAGAGGATCACTGCGGCACCCGCCGCAGCACCTCCTCGGTGAGGCGGTCCAGGGACCGTTCCAACATCCGGTTCGTCCGGTCCACCGCGCGGGACGCCCCGCGCGCCTCGGGCCGCTCGTGCCCGAGGAACGACAGGTGGACGACGACCTCGCTCGCCCCGTCCGCCTGGTCCTCGACCTGCAGCCACCCCGAGTAGTCGGGCCGCTCGCGCAGCCCCCATTCGAGGCGGAGCTGCGCCGGGACGCGGCGGAGCAGCCCGACGTGCTCGGCGTCGGTCCCGGCGAACGTGCTGCTCGCCTCCACCAGGTCGTCGGCGATCTCGCGCAGTTGGATCTCCTCGGGCAGCCAGCGGCGCATCGCGTCGAGGTCGGCGGCGACGTCGAAGACGATGGCGCTGCCCGCGGGAATCCTGCGGTTCGCTTGATATTCCATGCCGTCCGGCTACCCGGAGCGCCACCGGACATAACACGCGTTTGGCCAGATAGGCCCGGGTAGGGGCCGACGCATGAGCGATGACAGCAGGACCCCGCGCGAGCTCGCCGAGGACATGGCGAGCCACCCCGACGATCCCCGTTTCCGCAACCGCCGCCCCGGCGTCCGCGCCACCCGGCGCGTGTCCCGCGAGCAGGCCGACGCCGACACGGCCGGCATGACCGGCGGCATCGGCACGACGAGCGGCGGCACGCCCGGCGGCTCGGGCTTCGGCCGCACCCGGAACCGCCCGGTGCCGAGCACCCCGCCCGGCGACGAGACCGTCGAGACCTCCACCGACGACGGCGACATCCCGCACCCGTGACCTCGCGCGACGCGCTGCTCGTCCGCGGGGACGGCGTGTGGCGGCGCGTCCCGCCGAGCGGGATCGAACTGCTGCGCGGCGGCGCGGGCGGCAACGCGCACACGCTGACCGCCGAGCCGGGCGCCTGCGAGTGGACGACCGCCGTCCACGACCGGACGGGCCTGGCGCTCGGCGTGCTGCGCGCGTCCGCGCCGGTGTACCTGATCCACGCCGAGCACGGCGCGTCGGGCATCGCGCCCGGGGAGTACGCGGTCCGCCGCCAGTGGGAGCGCGTCTCCCGGCCCGCGTCCGGCGGCTTCCGGTACGAGTTCGGCGCGGACCGGATGATCGCCGACTGACCTACAGCGGCAGCCACTCCGTCTCGGCGGTGGCCTCGTCCAGGCGGTCGGGGAGGGGCGCGACACCGATGCCCGGACCTGTCGGGACGGTGAGATGGCCGTCCTCCAGGAGAAAGGGCGGTGTCACGTCCTCGTCGAAGTACTGGGACGGCGGGGCGGTGTCGCCGGGCAGCGTGAAGCCGGGCAGCGCCGCGAGCGCGAGGTTCGCGGCGCGGCCCACGCCCGTCTCCAGCATCCCGCCGCACCAGACGGCGACGCCGTGCGCCCGGCACACGTCGTGGACGCGCCGCGCCTCCAGGTACCCGCCGACGCGGCCCGGTTTGACGTTGACGACCGAGCACGCGCCGAGCGAGATCGCGGCGGCGGCGTGCGCGGCGGACTCGACGGACTCGTCCAGGCACAGCGGCGTGCGCAGGACGCGGGCGAGCGCGGCGTGCTGGACGAGGTCGTCGGCGGCGAGCGGCTGCTCGATCAGCAGCAGGCCGAACGCGTCCAGCCGGGCGAGCAGCGGCGCGTCCGCGAGGGTGTACGCGGCGTTGGCGTCCACCTGGAGCGGCAGGTCGGGGCCGAAGCGCTCGCGGACGGCGCGGACCGGTTCGACGTCCCAGCCGGGCTCGATCTTCAGCTTGACACGCGTGTACCCGGCGTCGAGGTGCGCGGCGACGCGGTCCAGCAGCTCGGGGACGGACCCGGCGATCCCCACCGAAACACCGCACGGGACGCGCGTCGCCGAGGCGCCGAGGCAGGCGGCCAGCGAGAGCCCGGCCGTGCGCAGCTCGGCGTCCAGGACGGCGGTCTCCAGCGCGGCCTTCGCCATCTTGTGGCCCTTGAACGGGGCCATCGCGCGTTCGGCGGCGTGCGCGTCGGCGGTGCGGGGGAGCGCGGGGACGAGGAAGCGGCGCAGGACGTCCGCGGCCCCGTCCGCGTACTCCGGCGAGTACAGCGGCTCGGCGAGGGCGACGCACTCGCCCCAGCCCTCGGCGGTGTCGGCGACGACGCGGACGAGCAGGACGTCCCGGTCGGTCTCGGTCGCGAACGACGTCCGGAACGGGGTGCGGAGCGGCAGCGAGATCCGGCGCAGCTCGACGCCCTCGATCCTCACTTGGAACGCTCCACGACATAGTGCGAGCGCTGGTGGACCCCGGTGACGCGCGCCCCCTCGGCCAGCAGCCCGCCCAGGACCTCCCGCGTCATCCGCCGCCACGCCCGCGCGGCGAGCGGGTCGGTGTGCCGCAGCGCCTCGATGTCGTTCGGCAGCGCGACCAGCACGACCGGCGCGTCCGCGTCGCCGCGCGCGGGCAGGTCCACCCGTTCGCCGAGCGCCACGGGCGCGCCGGGCGGGACGGACACGGCGCGCGGAGTCCCGTTCACCGCCGCCACGACGTCCGGGTCGTCGAGCCGCCATTCGACCAACAGCCGGTCGGTGTCGTCGCCCCGGTTCACCGCGTCCCGCACCGGCCCGTAGAACGACGGCAGGTAGGCGGTCGGCCGCGCGCCGAGCTTGCTCAGGTTGAAGTGGGCGTTGCGGCGGATCAGCGGGTCGAACGTCCAGGTGATCCGGGACAGACCGTGTTCGAGCGCCCATGCGCGCTGGTGCAGTTTCAGGGCGAAGCCGACGCCGCGTTCCGTCGTGCCCGTGATGTGGGAGTGCAGGGACGGGTCGCGGGCGTCGGCGAGGAACCCCGCCGACGCCCCGACGAGCCGTCCGCCCTTGTAGGCCCCGGCGACGTAGTTGCCGGTCAGGGCGAGGGCGGCGAGCAGGTCCGCCTGCACCGGGACCGCGTCCGCCTCGGGGCTCCAGATCGTGTCGAACAGCCGACGGACGTCCTCGAACTCCGTCAGGCCGCGCAGTGTGCGCACTTCAACGCCGGTCACCCGTCCAGTGTGCGATATGACGCGGAGTGACCGGTAGGCCGGGGGTCACTCGCGGGCGGCGAGCGCCTGGACGGGCGCGGCGCGCAGCGCGGCGCGGGCGGGCAGCGCGGTCGCGAGCAGCGCCAGCGCGGTCGTCGCCGCGACGAGCGCCGCGACGCCGGACGCAGGGACGTGCGGCGCGGCCGAGCCGGTCATCCCCGCCGCGTACGCGGTGAGGGCCGCCGCCGCGATGCCGCCGCCGAGGACCGTTCCGGCGGCGAGCGCGGCGAGCGTCTCCAGGCGCAGCGCGCGGAGCACCTGCCGCCGGGTCGCGCCCGCGAGGCGGAGCAGCGCCAGCTCCCGGACGCGCGTCAGGACGTCCATCGCGAGCGTGTTGACCAGGGAGATCGCCGCGAACCCGATGATCATGCCGAGGGCGAGGCAGTTGACGGCCGTCCCGCCGTCCGCCGGGCCGGGGGCCGCCGCGCGGTCGAGGACGCCGACGCCGGGCAGGTCCGCGACGGCGCGGGCCAGCGCGGCGCGCGGCACGCCCGGCGCGGCGACCAGGACGGTGCCGAGCGGGTTGTCCACATGCGCGGCGACGATCTGGTGCGGCATCGTCAGGTCGCCGAAGCCGAGGCCGCGCCGGTAGACGGCGACGACGCGGAGCTTCACCGGCGTCCCGTCGGCCATGCTGACGGACAGCGTGTCGCCGACGCGCTTGCCGATGCCCTCGCGGGCCGCGACCGTCCCGGCGCCCAGGTCGG
The DNA here is from genome assembly GCF_000381885.1 of Actinomadura atramentaria DSM 43919. Lineage (GTDB taxonomy): Bacteria > Actinomycetota > Actinomycetes > Streptosporangiales > Streptosporangiaceae > Spirillospora > Spirillospora atramentaria. Next base: position 27,042 of record NZ_KB907213.1, read on the forward strand.
CCAGCGAGCCGGACGTGACGCCGAGGTCCGCCGTCGCCGCGAGGCCGTCCGGCGTGACGCCCTGCACGCTGTACGGGCCGCTGACCGCGCGGACCCGCGTGTGCAGGACCTCGGTGACGGCTGTGACGCCCGGCACGCGCCGCAGCGCCGCCGCGCCCGACGCGGGCACCGCCGGGCCGACGACGTAGTCCGCGGTGACGCCGTCGCGGGCCTGGTCGGCGGCGGCCCCGGCGAGGGTCGTCTGGGCGAACAGCAGCGTCGCGGCGAGCGCGGTCATCAGCGTCAGCGGGGCCATGACCGCCGCGACGCGGCGCGGCCCGGACCGCACCTGCGCGGCGGCGAGCCCGACCGCGCCCGGCGCGCGCTCCAGCGGCGCGGCGAGCGGTCCGAGCACGGCGCGCGCGAGCAGCGGGCCGAGCAGTGCGACGGCCGTCGCGCCGAGCAGCGCCGCCAGCGGCGTGACGGGGCCCGAACCCGCCTCGCTGTGGATCGTGGACAGGACGAGCGTCAGCGTGACCGCGCCCGCCAGCGCGACGACGCCCGCGAGCAGCCGGAGCCACGGCGTGCGCGGCGGGGCGAGCGCCGCCTCGCCGAGCGCTTCGACGGGACGCAGCCGCGTGATGCGGCGCGCCGAGATCCGGGCCGCCGCGAACGCCGCGACGACGGTCAGCGCGACGGCCGCGAGCGGCGCGTACGGGGCCGTCACCATCGGCTGGTTCGCCGGAATCGCCCCATAGTGGACGAACACGCGGTGCAGCACGCGGCCCAGCAGCAGGCCCGCCGCCGCGCCCGGCGCCGCCGCCGCGAAGCCGAGCACCAGCGCCTCGCGGCCGACCAGCGCGCGGAGCTGCCTCGGCGTGGCCGCGACGGCGCGCAGCACGGCGAACTCCCGCTCCCGCTGGCGGGCCGCGACGCCGAGCGTCCCGACGACGGCCAGCACCGCGACGAACAGCGACGTGCCGCCGAGCGCCGCGCCCATGCTGACGAGCTTCGTGCGCGCCGCGCCGGACGCGGGGAACTCCAGCCGCCCCCGGTCGTCGCCGGTCGCCGCGACCGCGCCCGTCCCGCGCAGCGCGCGCTCGACGGCGGGCGCGGCGGACGCGGGCCAGACGCCGATCGCCGTGAACCCGGGGCGCGGGGCCAGCCGGGCGGCGTCGGCGGGGGAGAGGTAGAAGGTCGGTTCCGTGGTGCTCTCTGTCGTGCCGGACACGGTGAACGCGCGGGCTCCGGACGGCGTGAGAAGCGTCAGCCGGTCGCCCGCGCGGGCGCGGCCGGACTCGACGACGATCTCGCCGTCCCTCGGCGCGCGTCCCGACGCCAGCGCCGCGAACGCCCAGTTGTGGCCGGACGCGCGCACGCCCTGCAGCACCGCCGGGACCGTGATCTCGGTGACCGTCCGGACGCCCGGCAGCGCCGCGACGCGCGCGGCGACGTCCGGCGGGACCAGCGCCCGAGCGGTGTTCGGCTTGCTCTTGTGCTTGCCGTTGCCCTTGACGAAATGGCTCTGCGGATCGCCCGCGACGACGACCGGCGCGCCCGCGTACCGCTCCGGCCCGACGTGCCCGAGCAGGCCCGTCACCATCAGCGTCCCGCACGCGCAGACCAGCGCGGCGGCGGCGAGCAGCACCGCGTACGCCCCGGCGAACGAGCCCTTGCGGAAGCGCAGCGAGTTCAGCGCGAGGGTCAGCATCACGCCGCTCCCAGGGAGGTCAGGCGGGCGGCGACGGCGGACGCGTCCGGGGCGTCGAGCGCGTCCACGATCCGGCCGTCCGCCAGGAACAGCACCGTGTCGGCGTGCGCGGCGGCGACCGGGTCGTGCGTCACCATCACGACCGTGCGGCCGAGGTCGTCGACGGCCGCGCGCAGCAGCGCCAGGACCTCGCGGGCCGTGACGGTGTCGAGCGCGCCCGTCGGCTCGTCGCCGAACACGACGTCCGGCTCGGTGACCAGCGCGCGGGCCAGCGCGACGCGCTGCTGCTGGCCGCCCGACAGCTCCGCGGGCCGGTGCTTGGCCCGCTCCGCGAGCCCGACGCGCCCCAGCACCTCCGCGACCCGCCCCTTCGGTGCGCGGCGGCCCGCCATCCGCAGCGGCAGCGTCACGTTCTGCTCGACGGTCAGCGCCGGGACGAGATTGAACGCCTGGAAAACGAACCCGACACGGTCCCGGCGCAGTTTCGTCAGCGCCGTCTCGTCCATTCCGCTCAATTCCACGCCGCCGAGCCGCACCGAACCCGACGTCGGCGCGTCCAATCCCGCCGCGCAATGCAGGAACGTGCTCTTCCCCGAACCGGACGGCCCCATGACCGCCGTGAACGCTCCCGCGGGCAGCGACACCGACACTTCCCGGAGCGCCGCCACCGCCCGCCCGTACACCTTGCTGACCGCTTCCATCCTGACCGCCTCACTCATGCGCACCACTCTGCTGCGCGGCGTTCTCACCGGCCAGAGCATTGATCACGAGTGACCCATGAGGATGTCACGGGTGGTCGGCGCCGGACTTGGGCGAACCGGTTGCCGTCGCGCACGGTCGCGCTTACCGTTGCCTCGACCGAGAGCAACGGACGGTGTGAGATGGCAGGCGGAAAGCGACGGAAACCGGCCCCCGATTGTCCCGGGTGCAAGGGGAGTGGAAAGGTCGACAAGCCGAACGACGGCACGGTACAGCGAGTTACCTGCCCGTTGTGCAATGGAACGGGTAAGTCGATTTGATCGACCGGCGCGATTTCATCCCCGACCGCGTGTACCACTACCCCAGTGAGGACGCGGATCTGACGCCGCTCGAACGGCAGGACGATCCGGACCGCTGGAATTCGCTCGTCGCAAGCGGAGATCCGGTCATCACCCGGCTGCGGACGGATCGGCTCGGCATGGTCTGGCCGTCGAGTTCGGCGTCCGCGCTCTGGGTCGTCCGCGCGATGCTGGACGCGCTCGCGATCGAGCCCGGCATGACCGTCCTGGAGATCGGCACGGGCACCGGCTACAACGCGGCGCTCATGGCGGACGCCGGGGCGCGCGTCGTCTCCGTCGAAATCGTCCCCGACATCGCGGACGCAGCACGAACGGCGCTGGAACGCACGGGCTTCGCCGACCGGGTGACCGTCCTGACCGCCGACGGCGAGAACGGCGCCCCCGACCACGCGCCGTTCGACCGCGTGACAGCGACCGCGGGCGCACAGACCGTCCCGTACGCCTGGGTCGAACAAACCCGCGACGGCGGCCGAATCGTCGTCCCGTACATGGGAATGGCCTACGCGGGCGCACTCATCGCCCTCGACGTCGCCAACGGCATCGCACAAGGCCGCGCCGTCTGCGACCGAGCCCACTTCATGCCCCTGCGCGGCCAGACCGACATCCAACCCGCCCTCCGCGCAACCCCCGCCGGCCCCCTCGACCGCCTCCGCTTCACCGTCACCCAATCAGGCCAGACCATCACGTTCACCGAATAGGACGTGGGCCGCGCGGCACGGAGCGCCGATTCACGCCCCGGCCGATGTCCCGCGGCTCCGAACAGGGAGCCGCGGCGCGGTCAGGAAAGGGCTTTTGAGAAAGCGGCGGCTATCTGGCGGTAGCCCTCTGCGTTGGCGTGGCCGTCGTTCTGGGAGCACTGGTAGGTCCAGGCGCAGATTCGGGCGACGTTGAGGGGGAGGGTTCCGTAGGGCGGGAGGTCTGTCGTGGTCGTGAAGTCGTGGGTGGCGAAAGCGCCGTCGACGTCGGCGATTTCGAAGCCGTTGACCCAGAAGACCGCGCGCTGCCAGGCGTTGAAGACGTCGAGGGCGGGGACCGAGGCGACGGCGACGGCCTGGCCGCCGGTGATCCAGGACGCCAGGCCCGGGTCGTAGTAGGTCATCGAGGCGTAGTCGGGGGTGTCGCCGCCCGCGGCGTGGAGTCCTCCGGCGATCTGCGGGAGTTCGGCGGCGAGATTGACCGCGCCGCGCAGACCGCATTCGACGTCGCCGTTCAACAGGCAGGCGGTGTTGTTGACGCCGATGCTCACGGTGACGTAGCGGACGTCGCCCGCGTGCTGCTTGAGGAACGCGACCGCCGCGTCCATCTGCGAGCCCTCGGGGTATTCGCAAATGCCGCCGTGGAGCATGGTGGTGGTCGTCTCACCGGGGCAGCCGAGCTTCACCAGTTTCAGGTTCGCGTGAGTTTTCTTGAGGTCGGCGTACAGGACGTCGGTGTATCCCTCGTCGGTCGGGCCCTTGCCCGGCTGGTAGCCCACCGCGCCCGAGTCGCCCAGTGCCAGGTAGTACTCCGGCGGCGTCTCCGCGCGCGCCGCGCCCGCACCCGCACCGATGCACGCGGCGAACACCGACGCCGCAAGCGCCACTCTCGACCAAACCCTCATCCGGCTCACGTCCTGTCGCAAGGAGTACGGCCCCCGAACGTCAAACAGACAATAATGTCTGTATCAGAGACTGTCGAGGGGCCGGGCCGGGCGGCGCGCGGGCCGCCGGTCAGCCGGAGGACGGCGGTCGCGGGCCGGATACAGTCGGCGGCGGCATGAACTGAGCGAGGTGCCCCATCCGGGGAGAATCGGGAAGCCGGTGTAAATCCGGCACGGGCCCGCCGCGGTGACCGGGGAGCCGCCGTCCACGCGCGCACGCGCAGCCACTGGCCGCAGGCCGGGAAGGCGGACGGGCGGGCGCTGATCCGGGAGTCCGAAGACCGGCCTCGCGCCGGCGGCCGCCGACCGGCGGCCCGGAGCAGCGGGAGCCTGCCCATGAGCACCGATCTTTACGACGTCATCGGCCGCCGACGCGATGTGCGCGCCGAGTTCACCGGCGCGTCCGTCCCGGACGACGTCCTCGACCGCGTCCTCAACGCCGCGCACGCCGCGCCCAGTGTCGGCCTTTCGCAGCCGTGGGACTTCGTCGTCGTGCGTGATCTGGCCGTCCGCCGCTCCTTCCGCGACCACGTCGAACAGGAGCGGGCGGCCTTCGCGGCGACGCTGGACTCGGACGAGGCGAAGGTTTTCGCGCGGATCAAAATCGACGGCGTGCTGGAGTCCGCGCTGTCGGTCGTCGTGACGTACGACCCGTCGCGCGGCGGCCCCGCCGTGCTCGGCCGGCACGCCATCGCCGACACCGGCCTGTACTCGGTCTGCCTCGCGATCCAGAACCTCTGGCTGGCGGCGACCGCCGAGGACCTCGGCGTCGGCTGGGTGTCGTTCTACCGGGAGCCGTTCCTGCGCGAACTGCTGGGCATTCCGGACGGAATCCGCCCGGTCGCGTGGCTGTGCCTCGGCCCGGTGACGCGGCTCCGGACGACGCCGGACCTCGAACGCCACGGCTGGCGCCGCCGCCGTCCACTCGACGCGGCGGTCCATCACGACCGCTGGTGAACGCGGTCGACGTCCGCGAACAGCGCCGCCGCGCGGGCGGCCGTGGCGGCGGCGCGGCGGCCGGTGCTGAGCAGGCCGAGGACGGCGATGCCGACGCCGAGCCCGAGCAGCGTCCACCAGACGCCGCGCTCCGCACCGGCGAACGCGGTCCCGCCGCGCGCCGCGGCGGAGCCGCCGATCGCCCCGGCGAGCGCGACGCCGAGGGTGGTGCCCGTCTGCCGCCCGGCGGACGCCAGCGACGCGGCCACGCCCGCCATCGAACGCGGCATTCCGGACACCGCCGTGTTGCTGACGGGCGGGTTGACGGTGCCGAGGAACACGCCGAACAGCAGATAGACGGCGAGCACGACCGGCAGCGGGGTCGCCGGGCCGAGCGCGAGCGACGCGGCCCCGCCCGCCGCGAGCGCCGTCCCGGCGACGACGAGCGGCAGCCGGGGACCGCGCCCGCCGACGAGCCGTCCGGTGACCGGGGACAGCGCGACGACCAGCACCCCGACCGGGAGCAGGCACAGTCCGGCCGCGAGCGCCGACATGCCGCGTACGTCCTGGAGGTACTGCGTGGTGACGAACAGGAACGCGCCGAACCCGCACAGCGCGAACAGCGCCATGAGGATCGCCGAACTGAACGGGAGGCTGTGGAAAAGCCGGAGTTCCAGCAGCGGGTCCGCGCGGCGCGGCTCGTACGCGGCGAGCGCCGCCGCGCCGAGCACGGCCGCCGCGAGCAGGCCGAGGACGGCGGGCGAACCCCAGCCGAGCGTCCGGGACTGGATGACGGCGCAGACCGTCCCGCCCAGCACCAGGACCACGAGCGCCTGGCCGACCGGGTCGAACCGGCGCGCGCGGGCCGCGCGGGACTCGGGGACGAACAGCGCGGCGCCCCCGAGCGCGGCGGCCGTGACCGGCACGTTGATCCAGAAGACGGCGTGCCAGCCGAAGCCGTCGACCAGCGCGCCGCCGAGGATCGGCCCGAGCGCCAGCGCCAGGCCGGACATCGAACCGAACACGCCGATGGCCCTCGCCCGCTCGGCCGGTTCGGGGAATGTGCTCGCGACGATCGCCATCGCGACGGGGTTGAGCATCGTGCCGCCGACCGCCTGCACGGCGCGGGCGGCGATCAGCCAACCGGTGCTCGGCGCGAGCGCGCACAGCAGCGAGCCGGTGCCGAACACGGCGAGACCGAGTTGGAAGACGCGGCGGCGGCCGAACCGGTCGGCGGCCGATCCGGCGAGGACGAGGAATCCAGCGAGGACGAGCGTGTACGCGTCCACCGTCCACTGGAGACCGGTCAGTGAAGCGTGCAGGTCGTGCCGGATCGCGGGCAGGGCGACGTTGACGATGGAGATGTCCATCACCACGACGACCATGCTGGCGCAGCAGACGGCGAGCACCAGGATGCGGCGGCGAGGATCGAGCCCAGAATCAGACATGACGGAGAACGTAGGATTTAGAGCGTGCTCGAAGTCAACAAGCCGTCCGACGAGATCCCCGCGGGCGGGCTGAGCATCGCCGAAGCCGCGCGCCGCACCGGGGTCAGCGTCCACACGCTGCGCTACTACGAGCGGGCGGGACTCGTCGTCACCCCGGTGGACCGCACGCACGGCGGGCGGCGCCGCTACCGCCGCCTCGACCTCAAGTGGATCAAGGTCTGCACCGGGCTGCGGGCGACCGGGATGCCGATCCGGGGAATCCGCCGCTACGCGGAACTCGTCGCGGCGGGAAGCGGCAACGAGGACGACCGGCTCGACCTGCTGGAGGCGCATCGCGACCAGGTGCTCGCGCGGATCGCCGAGCTGCGGGAGAACCTGCGGGTCATCGACCACAAGATCGACGTGTACCGGGGGCGGCTGGAGGCCGGGGACGCGGACCGGCTCTGGGCTCCCGTCCCGGACGGGACCGAGCGCGCCGGGCCCTAGCGCGCCGAGGCGAGGCGGCCCATGAAAAGTCCGGAGGCCGGTGTCGGCCAGGCCGCGGGGTGTGAACCGGGGTCGGAGGTCGGGCGTCACAGGAGCACCCCCCGCCCTGACCTCCAGGAGCGCACATGTATTCACCGACGCCGCCCGCGCGCGGCGGGTTTCCCGCGCTGCCCGTCCTGCTCGGGGTGGGCGGGCTGGTGTTCGGCCTGATCGCGGGGTGCGGCGCGGGGTACGGGATGGGCGCGGCGGACACGACGGCCACGCCGCGGCCGCCGGCGCGCGCCGCCGAGGTCGCGTCCGCGCCGGTGGCGTCGACCCCGCCCGCGCCGAAGAAGGTCCGGGTGACGGTGACCGTCACGAAGACCGTCAAGCCGAAGCGGACGCACTCCGCGCCCGCCGCGCCGCCCGCGCAGCCGCGCACCGATCCGCACTTCGGGACGTGCGCGGCGGCCAACGCGGCCGGATACGGGCCGTACCGGCAGGGCGTCGACCCGGAGTACGACTGGTACACGGACCGGGACCACGACGGAGTCGTCTGCGAGTCCTGAGCGTCAGGGGAGGCCGCCGCTGTCCCCGGAGCGGTCCGGGGCGTCGTACGGGCCGGCGTGGTCGGGCCAGCGGCGGTTCTTCGGCAGGAGCGAGGCCGCGGGCGGCGGGTCGGGGGTCTCGAAGATCCGGCGGACGCGGGGGTCGGCGATGCCGGGAACACCCAGCACCGCCGTCCGTCGCTCGGTGGTGACGTCGCTGGTCAGGCTCCGGCGTAGGCGGCGTCCTCGGGACGTCAGCCGGGTCGGCAGGAGGCGGTGCGCGACGACGCCCTCGGCGCGGAGGGCGGCGGCGAGGCCCGCCACGGCCGTCGCGGACGCGACGTCGCGGAGCACCGCGCGCAGGACGCGGCCGGTGTCGGGGACGGCCGCGAGCGCAGCCGCCGTGATCGGGTCGTCCGCCTCCCGCGCGAGGACCGAGACGCGGTGCCCGCCGGACGAGATCCGGACGCGGCCCGCGCGTTCCAGCTCGACCAGCGCGACGAGCGCCACGCGTTCCGGCCCGCCGCAGACGTACGCGGCCTCGTGCAGACCTGTCATGTCGGGCTCCCCTCACAGAATGGGACGCGTGCCCGTTCTGTCTGGTTCGCCGGTCAGGGCCGGGCTTCCGGCCTGCTGATGGGGAACGCGGTCGCCGCGAGGATGAGCGCGCACGCCGTCTGCACGACGACGAACCACACCGGCAGCCCGGGGAACACCACGTCGACCACCACGATCGCGGGCGGCAGGACGCGGGTGAGGGTGCGCACCCGCTCGTACGCCCGGCGGCCGCCGCGCTCGGCGCGGCCGGTCAGCCAGTGGAGGACGGCGGCGCTGGCGAGGACGGCCGCCGCGCGGCTCCACATGAACGGGGTCGCGGTCCGCCCGGTCGCCGCGAGGACGGCGACGCCGCCGAGCAGCAGCGCGCTGAGCGCGCCGTAGCCGCCGAGCAGGCCCTTGACGGTGCGGTACGGGGTGTTCTGGTGTGTCGTGGTTTCCATGTCACGGAACGCTACGAAGGTCGCGTCCGGTGGGGTATCCGGCCAGACCCACGGCCGGGTGGGGCCAGGCCCACTCCTGCGCTGACCTGGGCGGCGAGTGCCTCCGTCTGGGGCACAGTGAGGGCATGAAACAGTTCGTTTCCGGATTTGCCCGGTCGGCTGCGGCGGCGGGCGTCGCGCTGCTGATCCCGGCGGTGTGGGCGGCGTTCGCCGCGCTCGGAATCTGGTGGGCGGGGTCGAACCCGTGGGTGTGGATACCGCCGGTGCTGTGGGCGTGCATCTCGACCGTCCTGCTCGCCCGTTTGGTGTGCCGGATGACGCGCGGTCTCGTCGCGCGGTGGACGGGCACCGAGATCCCGGACGGGTACTGGAAACCCGCGCCGCTGGTGCAGTTGTCCACCGGGTACTGGTGGAACGGCTTCACGTACACGAAGAACCGCCGTCAGTCGTTGCAGGAGCAGGAACTTCGCGTCCGGTGGTTCGATCCGGCGAACTGGCGTGACCTGCGGTTCGTTCTGGTCGCGCCTGTTGCGGGTCTTGTCGCGGCCATTCCGGTGCTGGGTTTGGCGGCGTTGGTTCTGCCTACCGGTGTGGGGCGCGTCGCGGGTGTGGCCGTCCTCGCGAGTCCGTACACGTGGCGGCCGTTCGTTGCGGTGGCGCGGCGCTTCCTGCGTCCGTCCCGCGCGATGGCGCTGGCCGAACGGGTGGACGAGCTGACCGCCCAGCGCGCCGACATGACCGTCGTGCAGGCCGCCGAACTCCGCCGCATCGAACGCGACCTGCACGACGGCGCGCAGGCGCGGCTCGTCTCGCTCGGACTGTCCCTCGCGACCGCCGAGAAGCTGCTGGAGACCGACCCCGGGCGGGCGCGGGCGCTGCTGGCGGCGGCGCGCGGCGACGCGGCCGCGTCGATCGGCGAGCTGCGGGAACTGGTGCAGGGGATCAGCCCGCCGGTGCTGGGCGAGCGGGGGCTGGTCGACGCCGTCCGGCTCCTCGCGCTGGACAGTCCGCTGGACGTCGCGGTACGCGCCGACGAACTGCCGCGTCCGGAGGCACCGGTAGACGCGGCCGTGTACTTCGCCGTCGCGGAGATCCTGACGAACGCGGTGAAGCACGCGCGGGCGTCCCGGGCGACCGTCGCGCTGGCCGGGGACGGCGCGGAGATCGCCGTCGTGGTCGAGGACGACGGCCGGGGCGGCGCGGTCGAGCGGCCCGGCGGCGGACTGGACGGGCTGCGCCGCCGCCTCGCCGTCTTCGACGGGACGCTGGAGATCGACAGTCCCGCGGGCGGGCCGACCCGTGTCAGGATTGCGGTGCCATGCGTGTCCTCGTAGCGGAAGACCTTTATCTCCTGCGCGACGGCATGGTCCGGCTGGTCGAGGCGTACGGGCACGAGGTCGTGGCGACGGCCGCCACCGGGCCCGAGACCCTCGACGCGCTGCGCGAGCACCGCCCGGACGTGTCCGTCGTGGACGTCCGCATGCCGCCGACCCAGACCGACGAGGGGCTGCGGGCCGCGCTCGCCGCGCGCCGGGAGATGCCGGGTTTGCCGATCCTGATCCTGTCCCAGCACGTCCAGCAGTTGTACGCGCGCGAGCTGCTGGCGGACGGGTCCGGCGGCGTCGGGTACCTGCTCAAGGAGAGCGTGTTCGACGGCGACCAGTTCGTCGGCGCGCTGGAACGCGTCGCGGGCGGCGGGACCGCGATGGACCCGGCCGTCATCGCCAAACTGCTGACCGGCACCGCCCCGGGCGGCCGGCTCGACCGGCTCACCGAGCGCGAGCGGTCGGTGCTGGAGCTGATGGCGGAAGGGCTGTCCAACCAGGCCATCGGTCGGCGGCTGTTCCTCAGCGAGAGCGCGGTCGGCAAGTACACGACGTCGATGTTCGGGAAGCTCGGCATCCTCGACGACCAGGACGGGAACCGGCGCGTTCGAGCCGTCCTCGCGTACTTGAACAGCGCCTGATCACGGCACGGCGGACCCGGTGTGCGCTGGGGGCTGCGTGTGGGCGAGCGTGTGCGCGGGCGGCGGGACGAACACCGCGAGCAGGGCGGCGGCTCCGACGATCAGGGCGATCAGCCGCGGCGGGCGGGTCATGGGGATTCTCCCTTCCTTGGTGGCCTCACTTTCGAAGGTAGAGAGCGGAAGTCGGGGCCGACAGCGGCTCAACCACCGTTTCCGGGGTGGGGCCAGCCCCACCATCACCCCGGTTTGAGCGATTGCTCAACCACCTGCGCTAGGCTCGCTTGAGCGAACGCTCAAACAGGAGGGGTCCGATGGCCGACACGCGGGAGAAACTGCTGGCCGGGGCGCTGGAGACGGTGCGGGAGCGCGGTATCGCGGGCACGTCCGCGCGGGCCGTCGCGAACACGGCGGGGGTCAACCAGGCGCTCGTCTTCTACCACTTCGGGAGCATGGACGACCTGCTCGCCGCCGCGCTGCGGCACGGGGCGGAACAGCAGGTCGCGCGGTACCGGTCGCACTTCGCGCGGGTGACGTCCATCGGCGGGCTGGTGGAGTTGAGCCGGGTGCTGCGGGCGGACGAAGAGGCGGAGCGGAACATGACCGTCCTCGCGCAGCTCCTCGCGGGCGGGCGCGCCAATCCCCGGCTGCGGGAGGCGACGGCGCAGGGGCTCGACCTGTGGGTGGCGGAGCTGCGGCCCGTCCTGCGGCGCGTCCTGGCGAACACGCCGCTCGGGGAGTTCGTGGACACCGACGGGCTGGCGCGCGTGCTCGCGGCGTCGTTCATCGGCCTGGACCTGTACGGGGGCGTGGACGAGACGTCGGCGGCCCGCGCGACGCAGTCCCTGGAGCAGTTCGCGGTCCTGCTGACCGCGCTGGACGACCTCGGCCCCGTCGTGCGCCGCGCCGTCCGCGCCCGCCTCCGCCGCACGGGCCGATGACCGCCGCCCCGCCGCCGTCCGCGCCCGACCCCGAGCGCCACGCCGCGAAACCCGCCGAAGCGCGTGCGGACGCGGCAGCCGCGTCAACCGCCGCACACGGCGACCCGCAGCCGAACGCCCCCGTTGCGCCGGCCGCCGTGGCCAGCGGCCCGCAGCGGCCTGACGCCGCACCAAGCGGCCCGCAGCAGTCGGGCGTCGCCTCCGCCGGACCGCAGATGGGAGCTTTGGTTTCGGCGGACGTCGGGCCGTCCGCTGTTGGTCCGACGCCGGACGTCGGGTGTGCCGGGGTGGGGTTCGTTGATTCGTCGACGGGAATCGTGCGGGGGCCGGGCGGTGCGGGATTGCTGTTCACCGCGCTCGTTGGGACGCTCGCGCTGCCGTTCTTGCAGTGGGTGGGGTTCTTCGCGGTGACGTCGCCCGGCGATCTCGGCGAGATCCTGCCGAGCGTGTTCGGTTGCGTCGTGCTCAACGCCTTCGCCGTGCTGGTGACCGGCGTCATGTGGGAGGGAGCGCCGCGCGTGGTCGCCGGGCCGTTCCGCTGGGCGGCGCTCGTCCACGTCTCGGCGGCGGCGCTCGCGTTCCCGGCGTCGTTCGTCGCGCTGTTCCTCGGCCTGCCGGGCTTCGCCGCCGCCGAGGCGGGCCTGACCGTCCTGACGGCGCTCGCGCTGACCCGGCTCCCCGGCGCACGCGCCGCCCGCGCCGTCATGGCGGCCCCTTGGGCGCTCTACCTCGGCGGCCTCGCGATCGTCTCCCTGTGACGGGCCCGCGTCAGGGCTCGATCGTGATGCCGAGGGCGGCGGCGAAAGCCGGGAGGAGGGCTTGGGCGTCGGCGGCGGACAGGATCGCGCCGCGCAGGTTCTCGACGCCCGCCACGTCCCAGAGGTCGCAGCCGGTGAAACGGGCGTCGGTGAGGTTCGCGCCGCTGAACTGGGCGCCCGCGAGCTTGCAGTTCTCGAAGCGGACGCCGCGCAGGTCCGCGTTCTGGAAGTTGGCCTCCTCAAGGTTGCAGTCGCGGAACAGAACGCGCTTGAAGCGGCCGTAGCGGAAGCTCGAAAGGTCGGCGCGGCAGCCGTCGAACAGGACGTCGCGGAATCCGCACTCGACCCAGTGCGCGCCCGTCAGCCGACAGGACGTCACCGCCGTGTTGAACAGGCGCGAGTCCAGGAAGCGGGCGTTGGCGAGGTCGCAGCCGGTGAATTCGACGTCCGCGAGTCCGGCGTTGCGGAGGCGCGAGTCCGACAGGCGGACGTCGGTGAAGCGCACCCGCTCGAACTCGACGTCCTCGGCGTCGCGGCCCACCAGGTCCGCGCCCGCGTAGTGCAGCGACAGGTAGACGCCGTCGTCGCGCAGGTCGTCGTCCAGCGGGGACGCGGCCGCGGGCCGCGCGGGGATCTTCGGGGGTGTCGGTTCGGCCATGCGGACGGACCCTATCCGGCGCGCGCGCCGGACCACGCCTCCCAGAGGGCGGCGTAGCGGCCGTTCGCGCGGACCAGGGCGTCGTGCGGGCCGTCCTCCACGATGCGGCCGTCCGCCAGGACGACGACGCGGTCGGCCTCGGCGGCCTGGTTGAGGCGGTGCGCGACGACCAGGGCGGTGCGGCCCCGCAGGACCTCCGCCGCGGCGGCGTCGAGGCGGCGCGCGCCCGCGCTGCCCGCGTCGGCGGTGGCCTCGTCCAGGACGACGACGGCCGGGTCCGCCAGCAGCAGCCGCGCCAGCGCGAGCTGCTGCGCCTGCGTGGTGGTGAGCCGGTGGCCGCCTTCGCCGACGACGGTGGCGAGGCCGTCCGGCAGGGCGTCCGCCCACTCCAGCGCGCCGACCCGGTCGAGGGCGGCGCGGAGCCGGGCGTCGTCTGCGGCGGGGTCGGCCAGCCGCAGGTCGTCCGCGAGCGGGCCCGCGAAGACGTGGACCTCCTGGGTGACGAGCGCGACGTGGCGGCGCAGCGCGTCCTCGCCGAGGTTTTCCACAGGCGCGCCGCCGATTTCGAGCCGGCCCGCCCCGGCCGGATGGACGCCCGCGACGAGCTTGGCGAGCGTCGTCTTGCCCGCGCCGCTCGTCCCGACGAGCGCGACGTGCTCGCCGGGCGCGACGGACAGCGTCACGTCGTGCAGCACCTCGTAGCCGGGCGCGTACGCGAACGACACGCCGCGCACGTCCACCGAGCCGTCGCGCGGCTCCGCGCCGCCGCCCCCGGCCGCGACCGGCGCGTCCGCGACGCCGACGAGCCGCGCGAGCCCGGCGGCGGCCTCCTGCGCTGTCCCGAACTGGCCGAGCAGCGTGTTGATCGGGTCGAAGAGGCGGTGGAAGTACAGCGCGGCGGCGGCCGTCGCGCCGACCGTCACCGCGTCGGACCCGACGAGCAGGTACCCGACGCCGAGGATCGCCGCGAGCCCCACGAACTCGGCGGAGTTGAGCCGCCCGTAGAAGCGCGTCGCGAGCCGGTTCGCGGCGAGCGCGTAGCCGAGGGCGTGGCCGGACCGCTCCTCGACGGCGGCGACGTGCCGGTCCCCGAGGCCGAACGCGCGGATGGTGTCCGCGCCGCCGACCGAGTCCAGGAGCTGCTGAGTCCGGGCGGACGACGCGGCGCGCTCGGCGGCGAACAGCGGCGTCGAGCGCTTCAGGTACCAGAACAGCGTCCGGAGCTGGATCGGGGCGGCGAGCAGCCCGGCGAGCGCGAACCGCCAGTCGAGCGCGGCGAGGCCGACGAGCGTCAGCGCGATCGTCAGGCCCGCTCCGGCGATGGCGGGCAGCGCGGAGCGGACGGCGGTGGCGATGACGGCGACGTCCCCGGCGACGCGGGCGACCAGGTCGCCGCGCCCGGCGCGCTCGACCCGGTCCAGCGGGAGGCCGAGGGCGCGGTCCACGACGCGTTCGCGCAGGCCCGCGAGCATCGTCTCGCCGAGCCGCGCGACGAGCGCGTTGCCGAGGCCGGTCAGCGCGGCCTGCCCGACCGCGGCGGCGACGATGAGCAGCACGGGGACGGTGACGGCCCCCGCGCCGCGCCCGTCCAGGACGACGTCCACGAGGTGCCCGAGGATCGGCGGGACGACGAGCCCGCACGCGGTCGCGGCGACGAGCGTCCCGAATGCGGCGACGGCCAGGCCCCGATGCGGCCGCAGCAACCCGCGCAACGCCCGCCGCGTCTCAGCGCGTCCCGCAACGGGCAACGCGTCGGCCTGCCTGTCGGGCAGGGCGGCGGGCGAGATGTCGGGGGCGGTCATGCGATCACCAGGTCCCGGTCGGCCGGTTCGGCGGCGAGCGTCACGAGGGCGGCGGTCAACCCTCGCTGCGGGCGCAGCAGTCCGCGCGGCGCGCGGCACGTCTCAGCCCGGCCCGCGACGGGCAGCGCGTCAGGCAGCGCACCGGGCGACGCGTCGGGCAGCGGCGCGGGGGTGGTCATGCGATCACCAGAGGTTCCGGTAGGTCGGCGGCGGTGAGTGTCGCGAGGGGGGCGGTGGCCAAGCGGCGGTGCGGACGCGGGGGGCCGTGCGGGGCGCGGCGGGTCTCGGGCCGGCCCGCGACGGGCAGGGCATCGGGCAACGCATTGGGCAGCGGCGCCGGGATGGTCATGCGATCACCAGGGCTTGGTAGGTCGGGTCGGTGGCGGCGAGGACGGTGTGGGTGCCCTCGGTGCGGACCGCTCCATCGGTGACGAGGAGGACGCGGTCGCAGGCGGCCAGCAGGGCCGGGCTCGTCGCGACGATGACCGTGGTGCGGCCGGTGCGCAGGGCGCGGAGTCCGGCGGCGACGCGCGCCTCGGTGGCGGCGTCCACGGCGGTCGTCGGGTCGTGCAGGACGAGGACGGCCGGGTCGGCGGCGAGGGCGCGGGCCAGCGCGACGCGCTGCCGCTGCCCGCCGGACAGCGAACCGCCGCGCTCGGAGAGGACGGTGTCGAGGCCCTCGGGGAGCGTCGCGGCGACCTGGTCGGTGTCGGCGGCCCGGATCGCCGCCGCGACCCGCCCGTCGAGCACCCCGTCGAGCACCCCGTCGAGCACCCCGCCGCGCGCACCGGCCGGAGCGGCGACGCCCGCGCGGACGTCGGCGGAACGGGCGTCCGTGTCGTCGGCGGGGTCGGCCCGACAGGCGTCCGTGTCGTCGGCGGAACCGACGCAACGGGCGTCGGTGTTGGCGGCGGCGGTAGTGGCGGAACGGACGTCGGCGGCGGCACCAGGTCCGTCGGGTGCGGCGACATCGGCGGGGACAGCGGAACGGGCGTTGGTGCTGTCTGCGGCGGAAGCGCCGGGGCCGGTGGGGGCGGTGGCGTCGGCGCGAGCGTCGGCGGCGGGGACGGCGGAACGGAGGTCGGCGTTGTCCGCGGCGGAACGGGCGGTGGAGCGGGTGTGGGCGTTGTCGTTGGCAGTGTCGGTGGAGCGGGCGTCGGTGTTGTCTGCGGCAGGGGCGGCGGGGCGGGTGTCGCTGTTGGCGCTGGGGTCGGTGGGGGTGGCGGCGGCGCGAGCGGCGGGGGTGGTGGAGCGGGTGGCGGTGGAGGCGGCTGCGGTGATGTTCGTCAGTACTGTCTCGGCGAACAGGGGGGCGTCGTGGCGGGCGACGAGGAGGGTGCGGCGGGCCGCGTCGGGGGAGAGGTGGGCGACGGGGGTTTCGTTTACGTGGACCGCGTTGGCCGGGGTGTAGGGCGCGTCGGCCAGGGCGTCGATGAGGGCGGCCGCCGTGCCGGTGTCGGCGGCGACGCCGAGGATCTCCCCGGCCCGTGCTGTGAAGCGAAGGCCGTCCACGGTGACGTCGAGGACGCCGTCGCCGGTCGGGGCCGGGCCGCCGCCGTCGTGGCGGGGCGCGGCGTGGACGTCCGCGACGCGCGCCGCCGACGCGCGGCCCCGCGCCAGCAGCGCGCCCATGACCGTCAGCGCCGACAGCGGCCCGAGCAGGAACTGCGCCAGCCCCACCGCCGCGACCAGGTCCCCGACGCTGATCCGGTGCTCGGCCGCGAACCGCCCGCCGACGAGCGCGACGAGCGCGAGGAAGCACAGCGTGAGCAGCATCGTCGCCGACGAGTACAGCGCCTCGGCGTGCGCGGCGCGCAGCGTGGCGCGCAGCGAGCGGCGGCTGGCGGCGCGGTACCGGTCGGCGGCGGCGCGCTCCCCGCCGACGCCCTTGAGCACCCGCAGCCCGGTGACGAGGTCGGTCGCGAGCCCGGCGGCCTCGGCGGCGCGCGACTGCTCCGCGCCCGAGCGGCGTTCCAGCGGCCCGCCGAGCCGCTGGATGAGCAGCAGCAGCGGCGGCGATCCGACGAGCACGAGCAGCCCGAGCGGCACGGAGATCCGCAGCAGCGCGACCGCGACGACGATGACCGACACGAGCGCCGCGCACGTCCGGGGGACGGCGTTGAACACCTGCCCGACGCGGTCGGCGTCGGCGGACGCGACCGACACCAGCGCGCCCGTGCGCCGCGCCGGGTCGGGCCGGGTGCGCGGATCGAGGACGACCCCGGCGATGCCCGTCCGCAGCCGGTGCGCGGATTCCTCGGCGGCCCGCCGCGCCAGCCGCGACCCGAACCGGAACGACAGCGACAGGACGAGGAACAGCCCGGCGAGCCCGCCGAGCCACAGCAGGATCGCGCGGCCGTCCTGCGGCGCGACGGCGTGGTCGATCACCGCGCCGATCGCGACGGGCACCAGCGCCTCGCAGACCTGCCACGCCATGAGCAGCAGCGCCGCGCCCGCGACGGGCCGCCGCGCCGCGCGCAGCGCGTGCCGCAGGACGCCGCTCGCGGTGGCGCGTCCGTCCGCGGGAGTCGCGGCGGACGGCGGCGGTTCCGGGCGGGGTCGGGGAACCGGCTCGGAGCCCATACGGCGTCTCTCCTTCGGCGGCGGGGGTCGCGCGCCGGCGGAGAGGAAGGCGCCGGGCCGCGCGGGTTTGGACAGGCTAACCTAACCCGCGCGGTGACCCGGCCCGCAGGTCAGCGGATCGCGAACCCCGCGAGCGCCGTGGAGATCGGCTCCGGCTTCCCGTCGTTCTGGACGGCCGACGCCGTCAGGACGTCGAGGTGCTGGTACCCGGGCGCGATGACGTCGCCGGGCTGCGGGCTGCGCGCCCCGATCCCGTCGCCCGCCTCCAGGTTGATGACGGGGTTCGCCGTGATGCCGTCCGGATGGACGGCCCCGTCCGCGACACCGGGCGCCTTGGCCAGCGAGATGTCGGTGACGAGCCGCGTCGGGAAATAGTCCTCGGTGAAGTCGATCGGGTGCTCGGCCAGGCTGCGGGCGAGTTCGCGGATGTCGGTGACCTCCTTGGCGGGGGTCGTGAACGGCTGGCCGTCCTTCGCCTTGGCGACGTTCTTCAGCGCGTTGTAGTTCTGCCAGCCGTAAACAGGCCCGTTGGGCGTGGCGAACATCGCCTTCCGCTCGGTGCCGAGCAGGTTCGCGAACGCGCCGTTCCCCGAGAGGATGAGGTCGTTGGGCAGCGGGAAGTCCTTGTCCACGACCGGGCCGCCGGTGACGAAACCGACGCTGGCCTGCAAGAAGGCGAGCGGCTGCGAATTGTCGTCCAGCAGGCCGCCGAGCGCCGCGTCATTGGTGAAACGGAAGTCCTGCACCTTCGGAGTTCCGGAGACGAACGTCGCGAAGTCGCGGGAGAACAGCAGCCGGAACGTCGTTTCGAGGTTGAAGCTGGACGGGATGTACGTCGCGAGGTCGGACCGGGCGTCCGGCGCGACGTCGGCGGCGAGACCCGCGATGGCCAGCAGGTTCATCGTCTCGGGGTTGATGACGGCGGGCAGCGCGAGCGCGCGCGGGACGATTCCGGCGTCCAGTCCGGCCTTCACCGCGTCCGCGCCGGACTTCAGCAGCGGAACCGCGTCCTCGGGCAGGTCCCCGAGGCCGAGCGCGGACGTGGAGACGCGCGTGTCGAGCGCGAAGTACCCGCCGCACTGCGCGTATCCCGCGTCGTCGGTGGTGGCGGGATTCCCGTCGAAGTCCCATTCGGCGAAGAACCCGGTGATCGTGCCGCCGAGGGAATGGCCGCCGCACAGGACCTTGTCGCGGCGCGTCCGCTGGTCGGGGAGTTCGGCGCGCAGCAGGTCGTACTGGTCGCGGACGGTCTGCTCCAGCCCGACGTTCCCGAGCCATTTGAGCTGGTCGTTGCCCTGGTACCCGGCGAAGACGCGGCCGTCCACGGCCTTCTTCCGGTAGTAGTAATCGACGGCCGTGTGCGGGTCGCGGGCCTTCAACCCGGCGAGTACGCCGGTGTTGTCCTCCAGGCAGTTCGAGCGCCGGTCCAGCGCCCAGAACTCGATGTGCTTCCCCTTTTTCGCGGCCTCCGTGATCGTGTTGCGCGCGACGCTGTCGAATGCCGCCGCGCCCTCGAAGATGCCGGGCTGCGCGACGAGAACCCGGTCGGCGTCGGCCGACGCGGCGGGCCCGTTCTTGTCGCGGAACCGCAGGTAGGAGACCCAGTCGCAGTCCGCCGGATGCGTGCCGACCGACGCGGGCAGCGGGATCTTCACCCGCACGACGCTCTCCGCGACGCCGGTCACGGGCGACGAGTTCGTCGTGACGGGCGTCTCCTCCCGCGCGGCGGGCGCGACGGGCGCGGCGACCGCCGACGGGACGGGCGGCACGGCGGCGAGCAGGAGCAGCGTTCCGCCCGCCGCGCAGGCGGTACGGCGGGTGGGGAACCGCATCGGTGTCCTCCGCGGGGGGCCGGAGTGGTCGGTCGGGTCAGGATGGGCCGTCCGCGCGCCGCGCGGTACTCACGCGCGTGCGCATCGGGCGCGCCGATGTTCGTCCCCCGGACGAAAAAGCGTGCTCAGCGAGGTCGAGCGCACGGCGCGAAACGTCCGCACGACCCGGAAATTCCGCCGTACGAAATGGCACCGCCCCGATGTCCCGTTCGTCTCAATGGACGAAACCGCCCTCGATCCGCTAGAGAGTCGAACCATGACCGCTTTGGTGCTCGGCCCCCTCCTCCGCCACGTCGGCGAGCACACCGCGACCGTCTGGGTGGAGACCGACCGGCCCGCCGAGGTGACCGTCCGCGCCGGGGAGCGGACCGGCGCGGCGGCGACGTTCGCCGTCCACGGCCACCACTACGCGCTCGTCGACGTCACCGGGCTCGCCGCCGGGGCGAGCGTCCCCTACGAGGTCGAGATCGACGGCGAGCGCGTCTGGCCGCGCGACCGATCGCAGTTCCCGCCGCCCGCGCTGCGCACCCTCGACCCGTCCGGGCCGCTGCGGCTGTCGTTCGGCTCGTGCCGCCGCTCGCCCGACCCGCGCCGCGTCCACGGCCTGGACTCCCTCACCGCGTACGCGCACCGGCTCGCCGAACCCGACGCCGTCTGGCCCGACGCGATCCTCATGCTCGGCGACCAGGTGTACGCCGACGAGCTGAGCGACGAGATGCGCGCCGCCGTCCTCGAACGCCACGGCCCCGACGCCGAGCCCGCCGACGAGATCGCGGACTTCGAGGACTACACGCGCCTCTACGCGATGGCGTGGGTGGAGGACCCGGCGGTGCGGTGGCTGCTGTCCACCGTCCCCACCTTCGCGATCTTCGACGACCACGACATCCGCGACGACTGGAACACGTCCTACGCGTGGCGGCGGCAGATGGCGGAACTGCCCTGGTGGCGGGACCGGATCGTCGGCGGGATCGCGTCCTACTGGGTGTACCAGCACCTCGGGAACCTGTCGCCGGAGGAACGCGCCGCCGACCCCGTCCTGGCGGCGGTGCGCGCCGCGTCGGCGGACGGCGGCGACGGCGGCGCGGTCCTCGACGCGTTCGCCGAGCGCGCCGACGCCGAACCCGCCACGGCCCGCTGGAGCTACGCGCACCAGTGGGGCGGGACGCGGCTCGTCGTCGTGGACAGCCGCTGCTCGCGCCTGCTGACCCCCGACCGGCGCGGGATGCTGGACGACGAGGAGTTCGCCTGGCTCGACGGGCAGCTCCAGGGCGGCGTCGACCACCTGCTCGTCGCCAGTTCCCTGCCGTACCTGCTCGCGCCCGGCATCCACCACGCCGAAGCGTGGAACGAGGCCGTCGCGGGCGGCGCGTGGGGCGCGCGGGCCGCGCGGTTCGGCGAGAAGGTCCGGCAGGCCGCCGACCTGGAGCACTGGGCGGCGTTCGGCGCGTCCTTCCGGGAGGTCGCGGCGGACCTGGTCGCGGTCGGACGCGGCGAGCGCGGCCCCGCGCCCGCGAGCATCGCGTTCCTGTCCGGGGACGTCCACTACTCCTACGTCGCGCGCGTCACCGAGCCCGCCACCGAATCCCGCATCGCGCAGCTCGTCTGCTCGCCGCTGCGCAACCCGCTGCCGCGCAAGTACCGGTGGGCGCAGCGGCTCGGGATCTCCGGCACGCTCGCCAACGCCACCCGCGCGCTCGCGCGGCTCGCCCGCGTGCCCGCGCCGCCGCTGGCCTGGCGGCTGACGGACGGGCCGTGGTTCGACAACGCCATCGCGACGATCGAACTCGACGGCCGCGCCGCCCGCGTCCGCTGGGACGCCCCGGCCACGCCGCGCTCGCTGACCCGGCTCGCCGAGGTCCGCATCACCGACTGACCGGGAGAAGCCCGAGGGCGCGTCCGTCCCGCCCCCTCCTCGGGACGGACGCGCCCGGACGCGCCGTCCGGCGCCGCGCCCCCCGGCACGGCGCCGGACGGCGTCAGGAAGCGGTCGGCTCCAGCAGCGCCAGAGCCTCCCGCAGGTCGTCGGGCGGGACGACGATCCGCACGGCGAACGCGTCGCGCCCGCCGCCGGGTTCCCCGTCCGTCCCGTCGGCGCCGCCGGTCGCGCCCGGCGCGTCCGGCCCGCGGCGGCGGCACGCGTGCGCGGCGCTGCGGCGCGTCGCGCGGGTCCGGACGCCGCCCGTCCAGTCCCCGCCGACCGCGCGCCCGCACGCGGCGTCGGACGTCCGGAAGCGCTCCGCCGCGAACAGCTCCGCGCCCAGCCGGTCCGGCCCCGGGGCGGCCGCCTCGCCGTCCCCGCCGAGCGCCCCGTCCAGCAGCGTCCGCAGCACCGCCGCGTCCGCCTCCGCGCGGCGGCCCGCCGGGACCAGCGCCACCGCCCGCGACGGCCCCGCGAACGCGACCGTCTCGCCGCGCCGGAACACCTCCCGCAGCTCGTGCGCCACCACCAGCGAGCGCGACAGCCGCCGCCACGGCTCCCCGCCCGCCGGGAGGTCCACGACGAGCAGCACGTGCCCGGTCGGGGCGCCGCCCGCCTCCCGGTACAGCTCGCCGAGCCGCCCGCGCAGGTACGCGGCCGTCATCAGCCCGGTCAGCGGGTCCGCGCAGGCCGTGTCGGGCGCGGCGGGCGCGCCCCCGTCCGCCCAGCCCTCCGCCGCGCAGCGCACCAGCGACAGCGGCGGGTCGGGCCAGCTCAGCTCGGCGAACAGCGCGCCGAGGTCCTCCAGCGTCTCCCCGATCCCGACGCCCGCGCGGCCGCGCGCCTCGCCGAGCCGCCGGCACGCGACGGCCAGGCCCGGCTCCCCGCACGCCGCCGACACCACCGACTCCACGGCGGGCGTCCACCAGTCGCCCGGCAGGGACCACCCCGCCTCGGCGCTCCGGCCGCGCCACCGCTCGCGCAGCTCCCCCGGCCCCGGCACCAGACGCTCCCCGGGGCGCCGCCCGCTCCAGAGATCCACCATTCCCCGTCGCCTCTCCTTGTCCTGGTCGTTCACCCGGTCACACCCCTCCCACGGGGCTCGGGCCGGGCCATGACGCGGTTTGGCCGTGCATTTACCGCGACAGTGGGTGTGCGAGGAACTACAGTTTGCGGTCGACCCCCTCTTTTCCGCCCGGATACCGTCCGGTGACGTCACGGCAAGGAGCCCTCCCGTGGCCGAGATGGCCGAGAACGCCCCCCGCCCGGCCCCCGGCGCGACCAGCGACGCCGCGCTGCTGGCCCGTGTCCGCGCGGGCGACCTCGACGCCTACGGCCCGCTGTACGAACGCCATCTGGCGGCGGCGCGCGCGCTCGCCCGGCATCTCGCCCCGCCCGACGTCGCCGAGGACGCCGTGCAGGACGCGTTCGCCCGCGTCCTGGCGGCGCTGCGGCGCGGCTCCGGCCCGGCCGCCGACTTCCGGCCGTACCTGCTGACGTCGGTGCGCCGCGCCGTCTACGACCGGCACCGCGACGACCGCCGCACCGAGCCGACCGGGGAGATCGAGCGCCTCGACGCGCCGCTGGACTTCGACGACCCCGCGCTGCTGGGCCTGGAGCGCTCGATGGTCGTCCGCGCGTACCGGTCGCTGCCCGAGCGGTGGCGGGCCGTGCTGTGGCACACCGAGATCGAGGGCGCGAAGCCCGCGGAGGTCGCGCCGCTGCTCGGGCTGACGGCCAACGGCGTCGCGGCGCTGGCGTACCGGGCGCGCGAGGGGCTGCGGCAGGCGTACCTGCAGATGCACCTGGCCGATCCGGCGGCCCCGCTGCCGGGCGGGCCGCCGCCCGCCGGGGCGGAGTGCCGCCCGACGCTGGAGAAGCTGGGCGCGCACGTGCGCGGCGGCCTGTCCCGGCGGGACGCGCGCGCGGTCGACGGGCACCTGGACGGCTGCCGCCGGTGCCGCGCGATCTTCGCGGAGCTGACGGACGTCAACACGGCGCTGCGGGACGGCCTCGGCCCGATCGTCCTCGGCGCGGCGGGCCTGGCCTACCTCGCGCACGGCGGGCCGCCGCTCGGCGCGGGCGTCGTCGCGCGGCTGCGGCGCGTCCGGCGGATGCCGAAGAAGCAGCAGGCCGCGGCGGGCGGCGCGGCGGTGGCGATGGCGCTCGCGGCGGCGGGGCTGGCGCTGGCGCTGGTGTCCGGGACGACGCCGGTTCCCGGCGGCGGCGGTCCGGCGGCGGACCGGCCCGGCGCGCCGCAGGCCGCCCGGCCCGCGCCGCCCGCCGCACCGCCCGCGGCGCCGCCGGCCGCGCCGCCGCCGGCGCAGGCGAAGCCGCCCGCGCAGCAGCCGCCCGGCGCGCCGCGGGACCGGCCCGCGGCGGGCCCGGTCGCGGAGCACCCGGTGACCGGCGACGTCACCGCGCGCATCGGCACGGTCGGGTCGCTCGTGCGCGACCGGCCCGGCATCGTCGCGCTGACCGTCGCCAACCGGGGGGCCGCGCGCACCGCCGACCTCGCCGCCGACGTGCTGCTGCCGCCCGGCGTCGCCTACGAGGGCGCGACGTCCGGGCGCACGGCCGTCGCGTTCGTCCCCGCCGAGCCGCCCGGCGACGGCTGGGCCTGCCGCCCGCGCGGCGGCACGGTCGCGTGCGCGCACGCACCGGTCGGCCCCGGCGGCGAGACCACCGCGTACCTGCGCGTCCGCGTCGCGGCGGACGCGCCGCTCGGCGGCCCGCCGCGCCTCACCCTGCGCGCGGGCGGGGCGCGGACCGTCGCCGCGAGCGCGCCGCGCGGCGTCGCCGCCGACGGGATGGCCGCCCGGTTCGCCGAGCGCGGGCACGTCCGCACCGTCGCGGTCGGCAACGCCCTCTACGACTGCGGCGCCGTCCAGCCCGCGTGCCGCGCCGCGCTGGACCGGCGCGGCCCGGTGCGCGACAACGACCGGTACGTCATGCGGCCCGCCGACCGCGACGACGACCCGACGACCCTGTCGTCCAGCGCGGCGCGGCTCGCCGTCCCGGCCGGGCGGGACGTGCTGTGGGCGGGCTTGTACTGGTCCGGCGCGGCGTCCGTCGCGCCGGTCGGGGCGAAGCCCGTCACGATGCGGCTGCGCGGCCCCGGCGCGGCCCGGTACACGACCGTCCGCGCGGCGCAGACGAGCGGCGCGCGGCTGCCCGACTACTCCGCCTACCAGGCGTTCGCCGACGTCACCGCGCTCGTCCGCGCGCGCGGCGGCGGCGTCTGGTGGGGCGCGGACGCGCCGTCGACGCCCGGCCCCGGCCGGTACGCGGGCTGGGCGCTGGTCGCCGTCGTCCGCGACGCGCGCGCCCCCGCCGGGCAGGCGATGGTGCTGGACGGCGCGACGGCGCTCGGCCCCGGCGCGGCGCACCGACTCGACGTCCGCCCGGACGGCCTGCTCGCGACCGGCGCGACGCCCGCGCGCGTCGGCCTCGTCGCGTGGGAGGGCGACGCGGACCTGCCCGGCGACCGGCTGCTGCTCGGCGGCCGTCCGCTGGTCCCTGCGGGCGGCGACCGGTCGGCGGGGAACGTCCTCGACGGGTCCGCGGCGGGCGCGCTCGGCCCGAAGCTGACCTTCGGCGTCGATGTGGACTCCTGCGCGGCGGTCCTCGGCCGCGACCCCGTCCTCACCCTCACGACCGGGCAGGACGCGGTCCTCGCGGGCGTCGTCACGGTCACCGCCCCGGCTCCCGCGGAGCCCTGACGCGCACGGCGACGTGCGAAAACCCCGTTCGGGGGGTCGCGCGCCGGGCGATCGTCTGAAAGAGTGGCGAATCTCCGTAACGGCCTACGTGGCTCGCGGGCTTCACTACGCTCATGACGCCCGGGGCCCCGCGCCGGTCCACGTCCCCGAGCCGGGAGGACGCACATGACGGTCCGCCCGCAGGGACGGCCGCCGGGCCCCGTGCTCAGGGAAGGCCCGTGCTAAGGGAAGGGCGGTGTCGCATGGATCGCTGCGCGCTGTTCGTAGACGCCGGCTACCTCCTGGCCGACGGCGCGATGGCGGTACATGGCACCCGCCGCCGCGAGGCCGTCTCCTGGGACTTCGGCGGGCTGCTGCAGTTGCTCGGCAACCTCGCGCGCGAGCGGACCGGCGTGCCGCTGCTGCGCTGCTACTGGTACGAGGCGACCGAGGAGGGCCGCCGCGCCCCCGAGCACGAGTCGCTGGCGGACCTGCCCGGCCTGAAGCTGCGGCTGGGCAAGATCCGGCCGGGGCGGCGCGAGGGCGTGGACGCCGAGATCCACCGCGACCTGATGACGCTCGCCCGCAACGGCGCGCTCGCCGACGCCGTCGTGGTGAGCGGCGACGAGGACGTCGCGCGGGTCGTGGCGGACGCGCAGGACTTCGGGGTCCGGGTGACGGTCGTCCACGTGTCGGTGGAGGGCGGCGTGGCGGTGTCGCGCGTCCTGCGGCAGGAGTGCGACGACCTGGTCGAGCTGGCGTCGGGCCAGTTGCGGCCGTTCGTGACGGTGGTGAGCGGCGGCGACGCGGTGCAGGCGGGGCCGTCCGGGCAGCCCGCGCTCCCGGCGGCGGGCCCGCTGACCAATGGACACGGCACGGGTGGGCACGGCACGGCTGGGCACGGCACGGGCTCGCTGGGCGATCTCGCGCCGGTGCCCCGGCACTCGACGCAGCGGTCCGCGCCGCCGTCGACGCCGCTGACGGGCCTGCCGGTGCCCGCGCCGACGTCGTCGCCGGAGTACCGCTCCGACTACGGCTCGTCCGCCGACTACGGGTCCGGCGAGTACCGCACCGGCGAGTACCGGACGGGCGAGTACGGCAAGAACGAATACGGCAAGAACGAGTACGCCAAGACCGAGTACGGCAAGAGCGAGTACGGCAAGAGCGAGTACGGCAAGAGCGAGTACGGCAAGAGCGAGTACGGCAAGAGCGAGTACCGCACGGGCGAGTACGGCACCGGCTACCGCGCGCCCGGCCCGGCCCCGGCCGACCCGGGCTCGGTGGACTTCGGGTCGGCGGGCCGCGCGGCCCCGCCGCCCGCCGCGCCGCCGTCCCCGCCGTCGCCGCAGTCGTCCGGCCCGCAGTACCTCCCGCCGCAGCCCGCGACGCCCCCGCCGCCGCAGCAGCAGCAACAGCCGCCGCAGCAGCACGGCCCGTACACCGGTCCGCAGCAGGTCGCCCGGCAGACCGCGCCCACGCTGTCGGACGCGGTGAAGGCCGCCCACCAGGAGGGCCAGGACTTCGGCGAGTCCGTCGCCCGGGACGCGCCCGCGCTGTGGCTGGAGGCGGTCCTGGCGCGCAAGCCCCGGATGCCGTCCGATCTGGAGGCGCGGCTGCTGCAGGGCTCGGCGCTGCCGATCGACTTCCTGCTGCACGACGAGGTGCGCCACGCGCTGCGCCGGGGCTTCTGGGACGCCCTCGAACGCGCCCGCCGCTGAGCGCACGCACGGTGTCCATGTCGCGACATGTACGTGTAGATGTTTCACGATCATCGTCGATTCGCCCGCTTCGGTCGCCGACCGGCGGGTAGCGTTGAACCGTGACGCATGTGACGGAAGACGATCTCGACGACCTGGAGTTCGACACCCTGCGCACGGGCGATCACATCTCGGCGGCCCGGCGTCTCTCCGAGCTGGCGGAGGCCGTGTCCGGCGGGGTGTCCCGCGCGAACGTGCTGCTGCGCGCCGGGGAGCAGTGGCAGCACGCGGGCGACCACGAGGCCGCGGCGGCGCTGTACCGCGCGGCGCTGGAGGATGGCGGCGAGACCTACGGCGACCCCCGCGCCTACCTGGCCGACGCGCTGTTCAAGCTGGGCCGCGACGCCGACGCCCGCGCGCTGGTCGCGCGGATCGACGCCGACGCCCCGCGCGATCCCGAGGTGTACCGCGCGGTCGCGGAGGTCCTGTACGAGCAGGGCGACGCGGCGGGCTGCCACGAGTGGGCGACGCGCGGCGCGGACGTGGTGCTGGCCGTCCGGGGCTCGGGCGGCGCGGCGGAGGACGCGGCGCTCGCGGAGGACAGCCTGGAGGCGCTGCTGCGCCTGCGGTACCGCGCGCGGGTGGACCTCGGCCGCCCCGAGGACGACTACGACGCGATGCTCGACGACCTGCTGAAGAACGCCTGAGATTTTTTTCGCGGCGGATGTCGAGAACGGCGCGGTCGGCCTCGACCCCCGGGTGGACGCGCCCGAGGGCGGCGCGGCCGAGAGGGGAACGACCGTGAAGTACATGATGCTCATGCAGTTCAGCGCCCAGTCCGGCGTCCCGCCGATCAGCACGTGGACGGAGGCGGAGGTGAAGGCGCACATCGCGTACATGGGCGAGTTCAACGACCGGCTCACCGCCGACGGCGAGTTCGTGGACGCGCAGGGCCTCGCCGACCCGGCGACGGCGCGGATCGTCCGGTCGGGCGAGGGCGGCGCGCCGGTCGTGACGGACGGCCCGTTCCCCGAGACCAAGGAGTGGCTGGCCGGGTACTGGATCGTGGACGTCGCCGACGACGCGCGGGCCGTCGCGCTGGCCGCCGCCGCGTCCGCCGCGCCCGGTCCGGGCGGCCGCCCGCTGAACATGCCGATCGAGGTGCGCCCGATCGGCGTCCTCCCGGAGTTCGACTGACGTCCGGCCCCGCCCCCGACGACCTGCTGCGCACGCTCGCGCCGCAGGTCGTCGGCGTACTGACCCGCCGGTACGGGGACTTCTGCGCCGCCGAGGACGCCGTCCAGGAGGCGCTGCTCGCGGCGGCGGAGCAGTGGCCGCGCGACGGCGTCCCGGACCGGCCGCGCGGCTGGCTGGTCCAGGTCGCGAGCCGCCGCCTGGTCGAGCAGATCCGGGGCGACGCGGCGCGGCGGGCGCGGGAGGAGCGCGTCGCGGCCGACCGGTCCGCGCCGCCGCCGGACGCGCCGTCCGACGACGACACGCTGACGATGCTGTTCCTGTGCTGCCATCCCGCGCTGACGACGCCGTCCGCCATCGCGCTGACGCTGCGGTCGGTGGGCGGGCTGACGACGGCCGAGATCGCGCGGGCGTTCCTCGTCCCGGAGGCGACGATGGCGCAGCGGATCGCACGGGCGAAGGCGGCGATCCGGGCGTCGGGGCTGCCGTTCCGGCCGCCGGAGCCGGCCGAGCGGGAGGCGCGGGTCGCGGCGGTCCTGCACGTTCTCTATCTGGTGTTCAGCGAGGGTTACGTCAGCGGCGGCGACACGTTGCAGCGCGTCGGGCTGGCGCGGGAGGCGATCCGGCTCGCGCGGCTGGCGGTGCGGCTGCTGCCGGGCGACGGCGAGGCGGCGGGGCTGCTGGCGCTGATGCTGCTCACCGACGCGCGCCGCGCGGCCCGCACGGACGCGGCGGGGCTGCCGGTGCCGCTCGCGGAGCAGGACCGCTCCCGCTGGGACCGCGCCGCGATCTCCGAGGGCGTCGCCCTGCTGGAGCGGACGCTGCCGCGCGGCCCGGCCGGTCCGTACCAGGTGCAGGCGGCCATCGCGGCGCTGCACGACGAGGCCGCGTCCGCGTCAGAGACGGACTGGCCGCAGATCCACGCGCTGTACGAGGTGCTGGAGCGGATGACCGACAGCCCGGTCGTGACGCTGAACCGGGCGGTGGCGCTGGCGATGGCGCGCGGCCCGGCGGCGGGCCTGGCCGTCCTCGACGCGCTGGACGGCGATCCGCGGCTCGCCCGCAACCACCGCCTTCCGGCGGCCCGCGCGCATCTGCACGAGCGGGCGGGGGACGTCCCGGCGGCGGTGGCCGCGTACCGGCGCGCCGCCGAGCTGACGCCGAGCGCGCCCGAACGCCTGTATCTGACGGCGCGCGCGGCCCGTCTCACCGGGTGACGAGCAGGTTCTCGCAGGCGGCGCTCAGGCGGGCGCGGAGCGGTGCGGCGCGGTCGGCGAACCCGCGCTGGATCGCCGCGTACTCGGCGCGGCCCGCCGGGGTCTCGATCCGGATCGGCGGGTAGCCGAGGGCCGCCAGGTCGTACGGGCTCGCGCGCATGTCCACGGCGCGGACGTCGCGGGCGAGCGCGAAGCAGTCCGCGACGAGTTCGCTCGGGACCAGCGGCGACAGCTTGTACGCCCACTTGTAGAGGTCCATGTTGGCGTGGAGGCAGCCGGGCTGCTCCAGATCATGCTGGGCGTCGCGGGTGGGTTGGAGCGTGTTGAGCGGGCGGGCCGCCGGGGTGAAGAAGCGGAACGCGTCGAAGTGGCTGCACCGGACGCCGCGTTCGTCCACGACGGCCGCGATCTCGTCGGCGTCGAGCCGCAGCGGCCAGGCTTCGTGCCGGATCTCGGGCGTCCGGTAGACCATCGCCCACTCGTGGAGGCCGAAGCAGCCGAAGTGCGCGGGGCGGTCCGCGGTGGCCCTGAGCAGCTTGGCGGTCCACTCGATGGAGGTTCGGCGGCGTTCGACGAGTTTGGCGGTGTCCAGCAGCGCGCCGTCGTCGGTTCGCCGGTAGTCCGGGCCGACGTCGCGCGCGCCGCGCAGCAGGACGTCCGCGCCGGGGTGCCAGCGGGCGAGGCGGCCGGGCCGGTTGGAGTAGTAGGTGAACAGGAAGTCCTCGACGGGGTGGGCCTCGCCGCGTTCGCGCCGCCGCAGGTACGGGCCGGTCCAGGCGGCGACGCGGCGCTCGTGCGCGGCGGCGCGGGCCTGCCAGGCGTCCGGCTCCAGGATTTCCACGGCCCGCATGGTAGCCGAGCATAATTGCGTGGATCGTCCGTCCTATCTGGGGTGATTCGCCGTTAATCCGCATCCGCGTACCGCTCGTACGGTCACCGGGGTCGTCGTCGCGGGCTTCGCCGCGGTGAACGGGCTCGGGGCGATCGGCGACCCGCCGCGCGCCGCCGCCGTCGCGGTGCTGCTCGTCGCGGCGGTCGCGCTGCACCTGCGCGCGGCCGTCCCGGCGCGGTGGGCGGTCGCCGCCGAGGCCGCGCTGGTGTACGCGGCGGTCGCCGGGCTCGGGATCTCCGTGGGGACGCTCGGGCTGGTGGTCGGGGCGCTGCTGCTGCGGTCCGCTTTTCGGACGGGTCTGCTCGTCGCCGTCAGCGCCGCCGTCATCGCGGGCGTGCGGGACGGCTGGACGCCCGTCGTCGCGGACGTGACGATCTCCGCCGTCCTCACCGGACTCGTCGTGTACGGCCTCGGCCGCCTCACGCGCGGCGTCGCGGAGGTCCACGCGGCACGGCTCACCCTCGCGGCGGCGGCCGTGGACGAGGAGCGGCTGCGGATCGCCGCCGAACTCGAACCGACGCTCGGGCGCGGCCTGGACGCCGTCGCGCGCGCCGCCGAGCGGCCCGACGAGCTGGCCGACGCGCTCGCCACCGCCCGCTCGACGCTCGCGGCGGCGCGGACGGCCGCCGCCGACCTGCGCAGCCTGTCGCTCGCGCCGGAGGTCGCGGCGGCGCGCGGGCTGCTGGCGTCGGCGGACGTCGCGGCGACCGTCGCGATCGGGCACGCCGAACCGCTCGGCCCGGCGGGCGCGCTGCTCGCCGCCGTGCTGCGCGAGGCCGTCACCGACGTCGTGCGGCAGGGCACGGCGCGGCACTGCTTCATCGAGACCGAGGAGCGCGGCGCGGACCTGGTGCTGCGGGTCGTCGGCGACGGCGTCCGGACGGCCGAGCGCGGCGGGCAGCCGTTCGCGGCGCTCGCCGAACGCGTCCGGGCGGCGGGCGGGCGGTTCACGACGGGGCTGGACCCGGACGGGCGGTTCCGCGTGGAGGCGTCCGTCCGGCGGCTGCCGGAGGCCGCGCCGCCGCGCTCGGGCGAGCACCGGCTGGCGGTGGCGGTGCTCGCCGTCGTGCTGCTGGGGTTCTGCGCGAAGGGGCTGCTGCTGATGTCGCCCCGGCAGGCGCTCTGGGCCGTCCCGCTGCTCGCGGCGACGTGCGCGCTGCAACTGCACTGGACGCGGCCGGGCGTGCGCGCGTGGCCGCTGCTCGTCCAGGCGGTGCTGAGCTATCTGCCGCTGCTGTGGCTCGGACGGGCGTGGGGCGGCGTGGCGGGCTTTCTGGCGGGCGCCCTGCTGGTCGTCCTGCCCGCGCGGGCGGCGTGGCCGCTGGCCGGGGCCGTCGCGGCGAGCCTGGCGGGGATCGCGGTCGCGTACGACCAGTCCGCGACGGTCGTGGTGAACACGGCGGTCAGCGCGGTCGTGACCGGTCTGGTGGTGTTCGGCCTGACGCGCGTCGCGTCCCTGGCCGACGAACTGCGCGCCGCCGACGCCGGCCTCGCCCGCGCCGCCGTCGTCCAGGACCGCCTGCGCGCGGCCCGGGACCTGCACGACCTCCTGGGCCACAGCCTCGCGGCGCTGCTGCTGAAAGGCGAGCTGGCGCGGCGCCTGGCCTCGGTGGACCCGGTCCGCGCGAAGACGGAACGCGCCGAAATGGCCGCACTCGCGACCCGCGCCCGCGCGGACATGGCGACCGTCACCGGCGCGGCCCCCAGCCTCGACCTGAGCGCGGAACTCGACTCGGCCCGCTCGGTCCTGACGGCCGCCGCCATCACCGTCACCGTCACCGCTTCCGACCCGCCGGTCGGCGACACGGGCGCGGCCCTGAGCGCGGTCCTCCG
Organism: Actinomadura atramentaria DSM 43919; assembly: GCF_000381885.1. GTDB lineage: Bacteria > Actinomycetota > Actinomycetes > Streptosporangiales > Streptosporangiaceae > Spirillospora > Spirillospora atramentaria. Next base: position 58,813 of record NZ_KB907213.1, read on the forward strand.
CGAGGCGGTCACGAACATCCTCCGCCACAGCACCGCGACCCACTGCACGATCACGATCGGCGGCGGGGTCCGGCTCGTCGTGGAGAGCGACGGCGCGCCGGACGCGGTGACGCCGCCGGGCGCGGGGATCGGCAACCTGCGGACGCGGCTGGCGCTGCTCGGTGGAACGCTCGACGCGCGGCCGCTCGGGGACGGCCGCTTCCGCGTCACGGCGCTCGTCCCCGACCAGCATGGGCCCGGTGTCGCGGGGTAGGGACGGCGCATGGCCTCCCGTATCACCGAACTCGTCCTGGATTGTCACGACCCGGAGAACCTCGCCGCCTTCTGGTGCGAGGTCTTGGACTACGTCGTGCTGGACCGCGACGGCGAAGACGTCGAGATCGGCCCCCGCGAGGGCTTCGGCGGGCTCCAGCCGACGCTGATCCTCAGCAAGACCGACGAGCCCAAAACCGGCAAGCTGCGCCTGCACATCGACCTCAACGCCACCGACCGCGACCAGGACGCCGAACTGGAACGCCTTCTGGCGGCAGGCGCGCGCCCAGCCGACGTGGGCCAGACCGGCGAAGAATCCTGGCACGTCCTCAGCGACCCGGAGGGCAACGAGTTCTGCCTACTCCGCAAACGCGTGACCTGACGCCGTCAGATCCACCCGGCCTCACGCGCGATGCGAATCGCATCGCCGCGCCCCCGCGCATTGAGCTTCGCAACAACAGACGTCAGATGATTACGCACAGTCCCCGCCGAAAGATGCAACCGCCGAGCGATCTCCCCAGGCTCGGCGCCCTCGGCCGCAAGCCCCAACACGTCCTTCTCCCGAGGCGTGAGCGGATTCCCGGGCATCTCCCAAGCGGTGACGGCAAGACTCGGATCAAGCACCCGCCCCCCAGCCGCCACGGTACGAATAGCCGCGATCACCTCATCAGGCGGCGCGGTCTTCAGAACGAACCCGGCCGCCCCCACCTCCAACGCCCGCCGCAAATACCCGGGCCGCCCGTTCCCGGTCAACATCAACGTCCGACACCCGGGAACCGCCTCCCGCAACTCAGCAGCCGCGGCCAGCCCGTCCCGCCCAGGCAGATCAATATCGAGCACAGCAACATCAGGCCGCTCCGCCCGCGCCGCAGCCACAACCTCATCCCCAGAAGCGGCCTCAGCGACGACCTCCAGGTCGTCCTCCAACTGGAACAACGCGACAAGCGCACCCCGCACCACGTGCTGATCCTCAGCAATGAGCACCCGAATCACCCCCGAAGCGTACAAACCACCAGCAAGCCGGGGTGGTGGATACCTGCTTCCGCGGCCCGTCGATCCGCCGACCGGAGAAGCTTGAACCATGACCACCGCTCCCACCGACGGGGACTTCCGCGAAGCCTTCCCGTCCGGCGTCCTCCGGCTGGGCGGGCGCACGTCGCAGCTCGCCCGCGCGTACGCCGGGCGGGTCATCGACGCCTTGACGGCCGTCCTGCCGCCCTTGCGGGTCGAGTACGTGCCGATCGAGACCTCGGCGGACCGCCACCAGGGCGATCTGTCGGACCTGGGTGGCAAGGGCCTGTTCATGAAAGAGATCGGCCAAAGTCGGCATGGACCACCGCGTCGGGCAGATTCTGACGACGGACGAGATGTGCCCCGCCATCGGAGCCGGAGTCGTCGGCGTCCAATGCCGCAAGTCCGACGACCGAGTCGTCGAACTACTCCAAAAGATCGACCACGCCGAAACCCGGACCCACATCATCGCCGAGCGAGCATTGCTGCACGCCCTCCAAGGCCACTGCAACAGCCCGATCGCGGGCCACTGCCGCACCACCGAAGACGGCCGCCTCAGCCTGATCGGCATGGTCTTCAGCCGAGACGGAGCCACCTTCGCCGACGCCCACGAATGGAACACCCGCGACCGCGCTCACGACCTGGGCACATCCGTAGCCGCATCCCTGATGCGCAAGAACGCCCGCGAAATCATCGCCAGTACCCAGATGCCTTGACGGCCGCGACACAGGTGCGTCCGGTGAGTCTCACGCGATGGAAAGGCGACCGGGGCGCATCCTGGCAGGGGTGCCGTACGCGTGGGTCGAGCAGATGCGGCCGGGCGGGCTGGTCGTCTTCCCGTGGATGCCCGGTTGGGAGGCCGGGCATCGCGTCCGGCTGACGGTGACCGGGGACGGCGGCGCGGTCGGGCGGTTCCACGGCGGCAGCGTCTTCATGGTGCTGCGCGCGCAGCGGCCGCACGTGCCGTCCGTCTCGGGTGAGCCGTGCGGACGGAGCTTCGCCGACGGTGGCCCGGCGCGGGTCTCGCGACCTGTGGGCGGAGTTGCGTGAGGCGTTCCTGCGCTGGGTCTCGTGGGGGAGTCCCGGCCGTGAGCGGTTCGGAATGACGGTCGCGCCGGAGGGCCAGCAAGTCTGGCTGGACGATCCCGTCCGCGTGATCGACTGACAGTGTTCCGCGCACACAGGCAATGGGTGGACGAAGGAGTACCGAATGCGTCGACTTGCAGTGGCCGCCGCTCTCGCGCTGGCCGCAACGGCCACCGCAACCGGATGCGACGACGGGAATGACCCCGACGCCTCCGCGAGCGCCGAAACGCCCAGCACCCGTCCGTCGCCGGGCGGCCCTTCCATCCAGGTGAGGGGAGAAGATCCCAGGATCGCCACGACCGACTCCGGCTTTACGACCACCGCGGCGTTGCGCGGCGTGCTCCGCTACGACACCGCGACTCGCTGCCTCTACCTGGAAACGCAGAAGGGGAACGTCCTCCCCATCTTCTCCACGTGGACCAGCCCCGCACTGAAACCGGTCCTGCGCGATGGACGACGCGGCCTGGACACCGGAAACAAAGGCACCGTGCTGGAAGGCGACAAAGCCATCATCGGCGGCGTCCCCATCCCCCGCCGACCCGACAACGCCCCCGATTCCTGCGCCCCGCAGGCAACGACCATCACGACATCCGACGGCATCGAACCGGACGCATAGGCCAGGAGCGGTTCTCACCGATGTCCCGTTGCCCGTCCGCGCCATCCGTTGCGTGGACCGGTGCGCGGGGTTCGGTCGTCCGGCCGTCTGCGGGGATGTGGTGAGTGCCCACCGAGAGGTCCGGGGTTCTTAGTTGTTCCGTCCAGTCGTTGGCTGCGGTCGTCGGTGGAGTCCACGTGCCCGCGCCTTCGATGATCTGCGTGCGCGAAGCCTAGTGGGGGAGAGCGATTTCGTAGCCGCGAGTGCGTGGGCGGGAGCGTGGGGTTATTTGGTGCGGGGGGCCAGGTGGGAGATGCGTTGGTGGGAGAGGCGTAGGGCCGCTCCGGCGTCGCGGGTCGTCCAGCCTTGGGCGGTCAGGAGGCGGGCGGCGTGGGTGACGGCCTCGCGTTCGAGGCGTTCGGCCTCGGCGCGGGCCACCCGGGTGTCGACGACGGCGTGGAGCGCGGCGGTGGCGTCCGGGTCGGCGGGGGCGAGGTCGATGCCGACCGCCTGGTCCACGGTGCCCAGCGCGTCGACCACGGCGCGGTGCGCGGTGCGGTGGAGCTCGTCCCACGTCGACGCCCGCACCAGGACCGGGTGGCCGGTGGGGACGTCGTGGACGGTGGCGGTCCAGGCCCGGCCGCTCCGGGTCGCGGTCGCCCTGTACGTCGTGAACTCGATGTCGGCGAACTCGTCGGGGTCCGCGCCGGGCTCCGGCTCGGGCTCGTCGAAGACCTTCTCGAAGTGCTGCGTCACACGGGCAAGCTAGTTCGAGCGGACGGTTCTTGCCTAGCTGCCTTGCTGCGTAGCTGCCTAGCTGGACCGGGTGGGCGGTCGAGCCGGTTGCGCGGCGGTGCCGATCGGCCCGCGCGCGTGGACGCCGGTTCGGCGGACGCTGGGCGTGAGCTGTCGCGTGGTCCGGCCGGGGGAGCTGTCGCGTGGCCTGGCCGGGGACGAGCCGGTTGCGGGGTGCGGACGGCTAGAGGTTGAGGGTGTTCGTGCGGGCGGCGGTGAGTAGGGCGGCGAAGGCGGGGGTGGGGAGGGTCAGGGCTCCGGCTTCGCGGTTGGCGGTATCGCGGATGAAGACTGTGGTGTTCGTTGAGGCTGCTTCGACGCAGTTGCCGTGTTGGCCGCCAGAGTGGGTTGATTTGCGCCAGTTGGTTGGCATGGGGGCTCCCCTCGGGGTGGGTCGGTGTCGGGGTGCCCGAGCGGCGGGGTGGCGAAACCCCCGCCGTGGCGGGGGTTTCGTTGGGGCCTCAGAGGTTGAGGGTGTTCGTGCGGGCGGCGGTGAGCAGGGTGGCGAAGGCGGCCGGGGGAAGGGTGATGGCTCCGGCGGGGCGGTTGGCGGTGTCGCGGATTGACACCGTGCCGTTCTCCGATCCGGCCTCTACGCAGTTGCCGTGCTCGCCACCCGAGTAGCTCGACTTGCGCCAGTTGCGGGGATTGGTCGCGTTCACAGGGACTCCTGGATCGTCTTCAGTACGTCACGGCTCTCGGCTGCGGACATCGCCGCCGAGCGGATGAGATCATAGCTTTCCAGCAGGTCAGCGATGATGGCCTTGTCTTCGATGACGCGGCCAGCCTTGCCGACGCCGTCGTGCCAGGCTGCGAGAGAGCCGTTCTCGCGCGACTCGTAGATGGTGAAAGAGCATTGCAGCCCGGGATAGGAAAAGTTCGACTGATGCACTAGTTGCACTTGCACGTTCCACTTTTCCATGCGATCGAGGATCAGCTTGATCTGTTGGCGCGCGATCTCGGGGTGACTGGTCAGGCGGCGGATGACCGTCTCGTCCATGATCGCTTGAAGTTTGGCGGGCGGGTCGCCGTCGAGAACCTCCTGGCGGCGTGCGCGTTCGTCCGAGACCTCGTCGATGGCCTGCGGCATGAGGCCGTCGCGTACGAGTGCCCGCACGTAGGACGGCGACTGGAGAAGGCCCACGACCGTCCCATGCGAGAAGGACCGGATCATCGCCGCACCGGATTCGTAGTGCGCGATGGGCCGGGCGCGGACGGGGATGCGGCTGTTGGCGGCGACGGCGTTGTGCTCGGTGTAGTAGCTCGTGCCGAACAGCAGGTCGAGGATCTGGGCGGTCTTGATGCCGGGCACGCGTTCGCCGTGCTCGTAGCGGCTGACCTGCGACGGGTCGCAGTGGAGTTTTTGCGCCAGCTCCTCAAGGGTCATGCCCGCTTCGTCCCGATCCTGGCGAATACGGGACCCGTAGAACTGGGCAAATGACCTGTCCGGCGTCAGCGGCTTCGGGGGTCGGGCCACGGTTCTTGCCTCTTCCGGGTCGACAGGCTGGAGGGCTTCGCTGCGGAGGGTACATCGGCCACGCTTGTCGGTGACGGATCTCGCGCAGAAAGGCGGAGATCGGAAGCGAAGGCGAGCGCTCAGGTGAAATCGACCCCGCACGGCCCCGAACCCCGGCGATCTTCCACGGCGGATCACGGCGGCACTGAGAATCTCAAACTCGAAGGGCTCAGGAATGCCCGCGTCCGCGTCGCGCTGAACCGGCTCGCGGACGCCCTCGAAGGGCTCGGGGACTTCCGGATGAGAATTTCACAACCGTTCGTCGAGGAGCCGCCCACCCTCGTCGTCACCGCCTGGGGCGAAGGGCTCGCCGCGCTGACCGAGGAGATCCGCGCCCGCGTCGCCGAGGACGGGAAGCTCCGCTACGTCTGGTCCTGGGACGAGGACGTCGCCGGGAACGGGGACGTCGGGCTCGCGGCCGAGTCCGTCGCGCGCGTCCTCAACCCCCGGATGTGACGGCGATGGGACACGAACTCGCGCGCCGCGCCGAACGCCTCCACCCCGGCTGGGTCGTCGTCTGGGGCGCGTACAGCCGCGCCTTCACGGCCTGGGCGGCCTGGTCCACCGCACCCCTGAACGTCCAGGCCCCGACCCTGGACACCCTGACCGCCGCGATCCGCACCGCCGAGCACGCCGCCCGCCCACCCGCCACACCGAGCCCGCCCGCCGTCCCGCACCCGCCCGACCCGCCCGAACCCGGGCCGCGCGCATCCAGCGAGCACCCCACCACGCCGGGCCTGTCCACGCCGGGTGGTTGCGTGCCGCGCCTGGATGCCCCGGGTGGTGCCGGGTTGCGTGCGGTCGGCGAACAGCCTGCCGCGCCTGGCCGGTCCGCGCCGGGCGGTCGCGCGCGGCGCCCGGATTCCCCGGGCGGTCCCGGGCTGCACGTGCCCGGCGAGTTCCCCGCCGCGCCGAGCCTGTCCGCGTCGGGCGGTTGCGCGCGGCGCCCGGATGTCCCGGGTGGTGCTGGGCTGCGTGCGTCCGGCGAGCAGGCCGCCGCGCCGGGCGCGGATGGAGAAGAGAACGACCCCCGGACTCCGCGACGCGCGGTCACCGGTGTCCGGGGGTTCTCGTCGGCGGAGACCGAGCCGCCGACGAACGGACGTCGCGGCCCCGTCCGCCCCGACCCCCGGGCGTCCGCGTCCACGGTGACCCCCACCGTGCGGCGCGCGTCCACGGGGCCGCGACCCGGCCGTCCCGCCGCGCGCCGGGACTTCCCGCCGGAGCACCTGGCGATGATGTACCGGCCCGCCCGCCGCGTCCGGCTCGCACTGAGCGCCGCCGCGAACGCCCCGGCCACCCCGCCGCACCCCGGCCCGCCCGCGCACCTCCCGACCACCACCCCCGCCCCGCGCCCCGCTTCCCCCGCCGGACGCCCGGTCGCCCGGCCGGACGCCCCACCGGTCGGCCGCTCGCCCGCCGGGCTGGAAACCCCGCTGGCCGACGACCGTGGGGACGTGCGGCCGACTTCCCCGAGTGCGCCGCCGAGCCCAGTGCGGGCGGCGTCGCCCACCGGACGCCGGGACGCGGCATCGCCGCCTCCCGGCAGCCCCACCACCGCGCCCCGGAGGGGAGCGCGCGGGCCCGGCCGCCGCCGCCGCCCGCGCGGACGGGCGGCGCACTGGTGGTGGCCGCTCGGGGCCCGTTCCGCCTGACCACGGAACGGGCCCCGAGCCCAGCTCAATCCAGCGCGACGCTGATCATGTACCACCCGAGCGCGCCCCAGATCGCGGCCAGCACCATCTTCATCAACCAGGGCTGCCACATGTCGCCGAACCCGTCCTTGATCGTGACGGCCGTGTAGTAGAACACGCCGACGACGGCGAGGCCCAGCCAAATGATTCCGATAACCAAGAAAACGATCACGGCGGAATCCAATCAGACGATTCTCGCAGGCCGCACGGCCGGAAAAGGCCCCTGCCGGACGTGAACCCGGCGAGTTGTTCGAGCGTCTGACCAGCACTCCCGCACCCGCCGAAATCAGAACCAGGCGCCCGCGTTCAAATTCTCGCCTCGGCGGCGGCCTTTTCGGCAACCGCACGCGCGGCCGCCGCCGTACGCACCACCCCTCGCCCCCGGCCCGCGCACACCCACCCACCGCGCGCCGCACCCGGACGTCCCAAACCGCCCGCGCCTGAACCGCCCCGCACCTGAACCGCCCCGTGTCTCCCCGCACCGCGCCGCCCCCGCACCGAGCCGCCCCCGGGCGCCGAGCTGCCCTACGCCGCCCCGCCCCGCCCCGCCCCGCGCCGCCCCGCCCCGCGCCGCCCCGCCCCGCGCTGCCCCGCCCTGCGCCGCCCCGCGCCTGAACCGCCCTGCGCTGCCCCCGCCGCACTGCGTGTACTGCGCCCGCCCCACGCGGCCCCGCGCCGCGCCGGACGGCCCGCGCTGCCCCGCGCGGCGCCTGCCCCGCGCCGCCCCGCGCCTGAACCTGCGCTGCCCCCGCCGCACTGCGCGTACTGCGCCCGCCCCACGCGGCCCCGCGCCGCGCCGGACGGCCCGCGCTGCCCCGCGCGGCGCCTGCCCCGCGCCGCCCGTGCGTCGCCCCCGCGTCGCCCCGCGTCGGGCCGCGCTGCCCCGCGCCGCCCGTGCGCCGCCCCCGCGCCGCCCCCGCGCCGCCCCGCGTCGGGCCGTGTCGCTGACTCGTACTCACTCGGCCGGTTCCGGAGCCCCGGAACAGCGCTGCGCCCGGAGCCGCAGGGGCTCCGGGCGCAGTGGTGGTTGGTCACTTCACCAGGGTCGGCCTGCCCGCAGGGCCCACCGTGAGGCGGTCGGCGGGTTCGTCCAGGTCCACGACGACCTCGTCGCCGTCGCGGACCGTGCCGGACAGCAGTTCCTTGGCGAGTTGGTCGCCGATGGCCGTCTGGACCAGGCGGCGGAGGGGGCGCGCGCCGTAGAGGGGGTCGTAGCCGGTCAGGGCCAGCCATTCGCGGGCCGCGGGGGTGACGGTCAGGGTGAGCTGGCGGTCCGCGAGGCGGGTCGCCAGGCGTTCGACCTGGAGGTCCACGATGCGCGTCAGCTCGTCGGTCGAGAGGGCGTCGAACAGGATGACGTCGTCCAGGCGGTTCAGGAACTCCGGCTTGAACGCCGTCCGCACCGTGTTCATCACCGCCTCGCGCTTCGCGGCGGGCTCCAGCGCCGGGTCCACGAGGAACTGCGACCCGAGGTTGGACGTCAGGATCAGGATCGTGTTCCGGAAGTCCACGGTCCGGCCCTGGCCGTCGGTGAGCCGCCCGTCGTCCAGCACCTGGAGCAGGATGTCGAAGACCTCCGGGTGCGCCTTCTCCACCTCGTCCAGCAGGACGACCGAGTACGGGCGGCGGCGGACGGCCTCCGTGAGCTGGCCGCCCTCCTCGTAGCCGACGTAGCCGGGGGGCGCCCCGACGAGCCGCGCCACCGAGTGCTTCTCGGAGTATTCGGACATGTCGATCCGCGTCGTCGCCCGCTCGTCGTCGAACAGGAACTCCGCGAGCGCCTTCGCCAGCTCGGTCTTGCCGACGCCGGTCGGCCCGAGGAACAGGAACGACCCGGTCGGCCGGTCGGGGTCGGCGACGCCCGCGCGGGCGCGGCGCACCGCGTCCGACACGGCCTGCACGGCGGCGGACTGGCCGATCAGGCGGCGCCCCAGCTCGTCCTCCATGCGCAGCAGCTTGGCGGTCTCGCCCTCCAGCAGGCGGCCCGCCGGGATGCCCGTCCAGGACCCGACGACGTCCGCGACGTCGTCCGGGCCGACCTCCTCCTTCACCATCGCGTCGCGGTTCTCGGCCTGCTCGGACGCCTCCGAGAGCTGCTTCTCCAGCGCTGGGATCTCCCCGTACGTCAGCCGCGCCGACGTCTCCAGGTCCCCGTCGCGCTGCGCCCGCTCGGCCTCGCCGCGCAACTGGTCGATGCGCTCCTTGATCTCGCCGACGCGGTTCAGCCCGGCCTTCTCCCGGTCCCACCGGGCGACGAGCGCGTCCAGCGACTCCTGCCGGTCGGCCAGGTCGCGGCGCAGCCGCTCCAACCGCTGCTTGGACGCCTCGTCGGTCTCCTTGGCGAGCGCCAGTTCTTCCATCCGGAGCCGGTCCACCTGCCGCTGCAGCTCGTCGATCTCGACGGGCCGCGAGTCGATCTCCATGCGGAGCCGGGACGCGGCCTCGTCCACCAGGTCGATGGCCTTGTCCGGCAGGAACCGCGCGGTGATGTACCGGTCGGACAGCGTCGCCGCCGCGACCAGCGCCGAGTCGTTGATCTGCACCTTGTGGTGCGCCTCGTACCGGCCCTTCAGCCCGCGCAGGATCGCGATCGTGTCCTCGACGGTCGGCTCGCCGACGAACACCTGCTGGAAGCGGCGCTCCAGCGCCGGGTCCTTCTCGATGCGCTCGCGGTACTCGTCCAGCGTCGTCGCGCCGATCAGCCGCAGCTCGCCGCGCGCCAGCATCGGCTTGAGCATGTTGCCCGCGTCCATCGAGCCCTCGGCGTTGCCCGCGCCGACGACGGTGTGCAGCTCGTCGATGAACGTGACGACCTGCCCCTCGCTCTGCTTGATCTCGTTGAGGACGGCCTTCAGCCGCTCCTCGAACTCGCCGCGGTACTTCGCGCCCGCGACCATCGCGCCGAGGTCCAGCGAGATCAGCCGCTTGTTCCGCAGCGACTCGGGGACGTCGCCCGCGACGATCCGCTGCGCCAGCCCCTCGACCACCGCCGTCTTCCCGACGCCCGGCTCCCCGATCAGCACCGGGTTGTTCTTCGTGCGCCGCGACAGCACCTGCACGACGCGGCGGATCTCCGAGTCACGGCCGATGACCGGGTCCAGGCCGCCCTCGCGGGCGCGGGCCGTCAGGTCGACGCCGTACTTCTCCAACGACTGGTAGGTGTCCTCGGGGTTCTCGCTCGTCACGCGCTGGTGGCCGCGGACCTTCTCGAACGCGTCCAGCAGCGCCTGCGGCGTCGCGCCGACGTCCGACAGCAGCTCCGCGACCGGCCCGCCGTCCGCCGCCAGGCCGACGAGCAGGTGCTCGGTCGAGACGTACTCGTCCTGCAACTCCTCGGCGCGGTGCTGCGCCGTCGCCAGCACCCGCTGCAACTGGCCGGAGACGCGCGGCTCGGGAACCGTCGACCCGCTCGCCTTCGGCAGCCGCGCCAGCAGTTCCTCGGCGCGCCGCCGCACCGCCGCCGGGTCCGCGCCGACCGCCTCCAGCAGCGGGACGGTCGTGCCCTCCGGCTGCGCCAGCAGCCCCGCGAGCAGGTGCGCGGGCGCGATCTCGGGGTGCCCCTCGGCCGCGGCCCGACGGATCGCGACCGACATCGCCTCGCGGCTCTTCAACGTCAGATTGGTGTCCATTGCCAGAAACTCCCCGTCCTACTCTCGGCCCCGCTCGTGCCACAGCACGACGTGCGTGCGGTGGATCGGCACCAGATCGCCCCCCGGCGCGCCCGCCGGCTCGCCGCGCCGCAACTGCTGCGCCAGCCGCGCCGCCACCGACCGCGTCGACTCCAGCTCGCCCGCGAGCTGGCTCGCCGACGCGCGCAGCCGCTCCAGCTCGTCGCGCAGCGCCGCGTTCTCCCGCTGCAACTCCAGGATGTGCTTGATCCCGGCGAGGTTGATGCCCTCCTCCTGGGACAGCCGCTGGATCTCCCGCAGCATCACGATGTCGCGCATCGAGTACCGGCGGCCCCGGCCCGACGTGCGGCCCGGCGACACCAGCCCCATCCGGTCGTACGTGCGGAGCGTCTGCGGATGCAGCCCGGACAGCTCCGCCGCCACGGAGATCACGTACACGGGCGTGTCGTCCCCGAACGCGTCCCTGCTCACCGAGTCACCTCCACCTCTCCGCAGTCCCCGCGGGTCAGCTCTCGCGCGCCCGCGCGGCCAGCTCGCCGCGCAGTTCCTCGCCGTCGCCCGCCGCCAGCAGCCGCTCCAGCTCCTCGCGCGTCGACTCGTCCACCTTCGACGGGACGTGGACCTCCACCGTCACCAGCAGGTCGCCCCTCGTCCCGTCGCGGCGCGGCGCGCCCCGGCCGCGGACGCGCAGGGTCCGGCCGTTCGGCGTGCCCTCCGGCAGCTTCATCGTCACCGGCTGGCCCTGGAACGTCGGGACGGCGATCTGCGCGCCGAGCACCGCCTCCGGGTACGTCACCGGGACCGTCACCGTCAGGTTGTCGCCGGACCGGCCGAACACCGGATGCGGCATCACCTTGATGTTGATGTTCAGATCGCCCGCCGGGCCGCCGTTCTCGCCCGGCGCGCCCTTGCCCTTCAACCGCAGGTGCTGGCCGTCCGCGACGCCCGCCGGGATGCGCGCCTGCACCGTGCGGGTGCCCGTCGCCCGGCCGCTGCCGTGGCACGTCGGGCACGGGTCGTCCACGACCAGGCCGCGGCCGTGGCACTCGTGGCACGGCTCCTGCACCCCGAAACCGCCGAGGTCGCGGGTCTCCTGGCCGGTGCCCTCGCAGTTCGGGCAGACGCGCGGGACCGTGCCCGTCTTCGCGCCGGTGCCCCGGCACGTCGGGCAGGCCGCCTCGCTCGTCAGCTTGATCGGGACCGTCACGCCGTTCATCGCGCGGGCGAACGTCAGCGTCACGTCCGTCTCCACGTCCGCGCCGCGCCGCGCCCGCCGCGCGCCCGCCGTGCGGGTGCCGCCGCGGTTGAACAGGCCGCCGAACAGGTCGCCGAACCGGTCGCCCGCGCCGCCGCCGCCCTGCTGGCCGAACAGGTCCCCGAAGTCGAAGCCGAACCCGCCCTGCTGGCCGCCGCGCATCCCGCCCGGCATCGCCCGCACCGCGTCGTACTCCTTGCGGCGCTTCTCGTCGGACAGGACGTCGTACGCCTCGGAGACCTCCTTGAACTTCTCCTCGGCGTCCGAGTCGTTGCGGTTCGCGTCCGGGTGGTACTGGCGGGCCAGCTTGCGGTACGCCTTCTTGATCTCGTCCTGGGAGGCCGTCTTCGCGACACCGAGGACCTTGTAGTAGTCCTTCTCCAGATAGTCCTTGGTGCTCACGCCGCTCCGCTCTCCGCTCTCGTCACCGCAGGTCCGCCGGCCGCCCGGGCGGCCCCGCGTGGGACCGCCCGGGGGCCCGTCACTCGTCGTCCCCGGACTCGGCCGGGGCGTCCTCCGGCTCCACGACCGCGACCCGCGCGGGCCGCAGGACGCGGTCGCCGATCCGGTACCCCGGTTCGAGGACCGTCTGCACGCTCGTCTCCGTCACGTCCGCCGAGTACGAGTGCAGCAGCGCCTCGTGGACGTTCGGGTCGAACGGCTCGCCCGGCTCGCCGAACTTCTGCAGGCCGAGCTTGCCGACCGTCGCCTCCAGGCTCTCGCCGACCGACTTGAAGCCGCCGGTCAGCTCGTTGTGCTGCCGGGCGCGGCCCACGTCGTCCAGGATCGGCAGCAGCTCGGTGAGGACGCTGCCGACCGCGATCTCGCGGAGCGCGCCCTTGTCCCGGTCGACCCGCTTGCGGTAGTTGGAGTACTCCGCCTGGAGCCGCTGGAGGTCCTGGGTGCGCTCGTCGAGCTGGGCCTGGAGGGCGGCGAGCTTCTCGTCGTCCGCCCCGCCCTCGGGCTCGGCCCCGGCCTCGGGGGCCGGCGTCGCCGCCGGCTCCCGGACCTGCCCCGTCTCCGGGTCGATGCGCCGCCTGTCGCGGATCACCGGGCCGCCCGGCTCCTCGCCCCGGTCGGTCACGACGCACCGCCCTTGGGCTTGTCGTCGTCCACGATCTCGGCGTCGACGACCTCGTCGTCCTGCGGCTCGGCGGTCGGACCGCCGTCCTGCGCGCCCGCCGCCGCGGCGTCGGGGTTCTGGGCGTACATCGCCGCGCCCATCTTCTGGCTGACCTGGCCGAGCTTGTCGGTCGCGGTCTTGATGGCGTCGACGTCGGTGCCGTCCAGCGCCGTCCGGACCTCCGCGACGGCCGCCTCGATCTCCGACTTCAGGTCCGCCGCGACCTTGTCCTCGTTCTCCTTGAGGAACTTCTCGGTCGAGTAGGCGAGGGTGTCGGCCTGGTTGCGGACCTCGGCCTCCTCCTTGCGGCGGCGGTCCTCCTCCGCGTACTGCTCGGCCTCGCGGACCATCTTGTCGATGTCGTCCTTCGGCAGCGCCGAGCCGCCGGTGATGGTCATCGACTGCTCGCGGCCCGTGCCCTGGTCCTTCGCGCTGACGTTCACGATGCCGTTCGCGTCGATGTCGAAGGTAACCTCGATCTGCGGGACGCCGCGCGGCGCCGGGGGCAGACCGGTGAGCTGGAACGTGCCGAGCTTCTTGTTCTGCGCGGCCATCGGACGCTCGCCCTGGTAGACCTGGATCTCCACGGACGGCTGGTTGTCGTCGGCGGTGCTGAACACCTCCGACCGCTTGGTCGGGATCGTGGTGTTCCGCTCGATGATCTTGGTGAAGACGCCGCCCTTGGTCTCGATGCCGAGGCTCAGCGGGGTCACGTCCAGCAGCAGGACGTCCTTGACCTCGCCCTTCAGCACGCCCGCCTGGAGCGCCGCGCCGATCGCGACGACCTCGTCGGGGTTGACGCCCTTGTTCGGGTCCTTGCCCGTCAGCTCGCGCACCACCTCGGACACGGCGGGCATCCGGGTCGAACCGCCGACCAGGACGACCTGGTCGATCTGCGACATCGACACGCCCGCGTCCTTCAGGACCTGGTTCACCGGGGCCTTCGTGCGCTCCAGCAGGTCCGCCGTGAGGCGCTGGAACTCCGCGCGCGTCAGCTTCTCGTCCAGGTGCAGCGGGCCCTCCGCCGACGCCGTGATGTACGGCAGGTTGATCTGCGTCTCCGACGAGCTGGACAGCTCGATCTTCGCCCGCTCCGCCGCGTCCCGCAGGCGCTGCAGCGCCATCTTGTCCTTGGCGAGGTCGACGCCGGTCTCGCTCTTGAAGCGGCCGGTCAGCCACTCGACGATCTTGTCGTCCCAGTCGTCGCCGCCGAGGTGGTTGTCGCCGCTGGTGGCCTTCACCTCCACGACGCCGTCGCCGACCTCCAGCAGGGACACGTCGAACGTGCCGCCGCCCAGGTCGAAGACCAGGATCGTCGCCTCGTTCTCCTTCTCCAGGTGGTAGGCCAGCGCCGCCGACGTCGGCTCGTTGATGATGCGCAGGACGTTCAGGCCCGCGATCGTCCCGGCCTCCTTGGTGGCCTGGCGCTGGTGGTCGGAGAAGTACGCGGGCACCGTGATGACCGCGTCGGTGACCGGCTCGCCCAGGTACGCCTCCGCGTCCCGCTTGAGCTTCTGCAGCACGAACGCGCTGATCTGCTGCGGCGTGAAGTCCTTGCCGTCGATCGTGGTCTTCCAGTCCGTGCCGATCTCGCGCTTCACCGAGCGGATCGTCCGGTCCACGTTGGTCACCGCCTGGCGCTTGGCCGGGGCGCCCACGATGGCCTCGCCGGCCTTCTTGCCGAAGGCGACGACGGACGGCGTGGTCCGGTCACCCTCGGAGTTGGCGATGACGGTGGGCTCGCCGCCCTCCAGGATCGCGACGACCGAGTTGGTCGTCCCGAGGTCGATGCCGACCGCACGTGCCATGTCTTCGTCCTCCGTAAGTCTCCGGTGCCGGCCTTCTTGGCTCAGCCGGAGCCGCCGCCCCGGTCGCGTCCCCCGCGCTGCGGCGGCCGGCCTCTTGTTGGTCTGCTGTCCGAGAGGGTGCCTCGCGGACCCGCCTCTTGTCAAATCAGTTGAGCCTAGGCGACTCAACTTTGCTGACGTCCTCTACAACAGGACGGTTGAGCCGCCTATTCCGGTTCCGGGTGATCTGGAAGATCCGTCCAGCGGATGAGGCCCCTACCCCTGGCGGATGACGTCTCCCGCGCCGCCCACGCGTGCAGCGTCGGCCGCGTTCGGGAACGACGCCGTCTCGTCGGCGGTCCGCGCCGCCGCGTGCCGGGCGCTCGCGGACTCGCCGGGCGTGGTCGCGACCGGCCCGGCGTCCGACGCGAGGGGCCGCGCGGGCGTCGGCCTCAAGCTCGCCTCGGAGCCGCCGACCACCGTGATCATCGACCCGGACGGCCCGTCCGTGCTGACACAGTCGATGTCGGGCGGCGCGCCCGAAGATCAGGTCGTCTACCTGGAGGCCGGCTGGACCGACGGACCGCCGCACGTCCCGAGCGTGCCCTAGCCGAGCAGGTCGGCGGGGGTCGTGCCGGGTTCGGTCAGGGGGAGGCCGAGCCCGGCGCGGTCCGTCAGCCAGCGGCTCGGGCGGTAGCGGGGGTCGCCGGTGCGGGCGAGCAGGCCCGTCAGGACGGTGTGGAGGCGCGCGGCCCCTGCCGCGTCGCCCCATTCCAGGGGGCCGCGCGGGTAGCCGAGGCCCAGGCGGACGGCGGCGTCGATGTCGGCGGGCGTCGCCAGGCGCTGCTCCGCGATCTCGGCGGCGACGTTGACGATCGACGCCAGCAGCCGTGCCGCGACGGGCGCGGGCGCGTCGCGGACGACCGTCACGTCCCGCCCCGTCGCGGCGAGCGCCGCCCACGCCGCGCGGCCCGCCGCCGGATCGACGCCGGGGTGGACGGCCAGCGTCAGCCGCGACGCGAACCCGCCGAACGGGTCCACGCCGAGCGTCCGGTCGGCGGGCAGGCCGTCCTCCAGCGCGACGTCCAGCGCGGATCGGTCTTCCGGCGCGACGAGCACGACGGCCTCGTCGGACGGCCCGTCCGCGACCGGCACGCCCGCCGCGCGCAGCAGATCCGCGAGGACCGGAGCAGAGCGGACCCACACAGGCCGCCCCGTCACAGCAGGCGGCTCCGGCGCGGGCGGTTCCTGCTTCACTCCGTCCACGTACCGGTAGAAGCCCTCACCGGTCTTGCGCCCGAGCAACCCCGCCTGCATCCGCAGCCGCGTGATCCGGGACGGACGCAGCCGCGGCTCGCCGTGGAACCCCGCCCAGATCGTCTCCAGCACGGGATGCGAGACGTCGAGCCCGGTGAGGTCCATCAGCTCGAACGGCCCCATCCGCAGCCCGAGGACGTCCCGCGCGATCCGGTCCACGTCGGCGGGCGCCGCGACGGCCTCGGCGAGGATCGCCAGCGCCTCCGTCGCCAGCCCGCGCCCCGCGTGGTTCACCAGGAACCCGGGCGTGTCGGGCGCGGTGACGGGCGTGTGCCCGAACCGCCGGACGAGCGCCGTGAACGCCCCCGGCACCCACCCGGCCGTCCGCGCGCCCGGCACGACCTCCACGACCTTCATCAGCGGCACCGGGTTGAAGAAGTGCAGCCCCGCGAGCCGCGACGGGTCCGCGAGCGCCGCGCCGATCTCCGTCACCGACAGCGAGCTGGTGTTCGTCGCGAAAAGCATCGAAGCGGGCGCGACCTTCTCCAACGCGGCGAACAACTCCCGCTTGACCGTCAGATCCTCGCGGACGGCCTCCACGACCAGATCGCAGCCGTCCAGCGGAGCGAGAGGGCCGTCCACCGGCCGCAGCCGGGAGCGGGCCGCCGCCGCGTCCTCGCCGGTCATCCGGCCCTTCGCGGCGAGCCGGTCGAACATCGCGCCGACCTGCTCCACCGCGTCCGCGACGGCCTCCGGACGCGCGTCCGCCAGCTCCACGGCCGCGCCGCCCGCCGCCGCCCACTGCGCGATGCCCCGGCCCATCGCGCCGGCGCCGATGACGCGGATCACCGCGACCCGCTCCGCCCAGTCCGCCATGACCGCCTCCTCGCTCGCCGTACTCCCGCGTCCGGACGCTATCGAAGCGGCGCGCGTCAGCCGCGCGGCGGCGTCCAGGACGGGTTCCGCCCGGACAGCCCGATCAGCCGGTCCAGCGGGGACGCGTCCGGCGGGACGGGCACGACCGGGCCGAACGCGTCGCCCGTCCGCTCCTCGCCGGGGGCGGGGGTGAGGACGCGGGCGCACGCCTCGACGTCCCGGTCGTCGGCGGCGAACGGCAGCTCGGCGGCGCGCGCGAGGTCCCAGCCGTGGACGACCAGCTCGTCCAGCGCGAACAGCCCGGCCGTCGCGCCGGGCAGGTCGACGCCGCCGACGCGCGTGTCGCCCGTCCACGCGGCCGGGTCGCGCCAGGCGGCGACGAGGTCGTCCAGCGCCGCCGGAATCCGGCCGCGCCAGTCGGGCGTCAGCCGGGACGCGTCGGGGGCGCGCCGTCCGCCGACGCCGGGCGGCACGGCCTTGCGCGCGGCGGCGGCGAAGGCGAGCGAGAACCCGTCGACGTGCTCCAGGAGGTCGCCGACGGTCAGCCCGGGGCAGGGCGTGGGCGCGGTGAGCAGGTCGTCGGGGATCTCGTTGGTGAGCGTGGCGAGCCGGTCGGCGGCCCGGCGCAGATCGGGAACCATTGCGCGTCTCCTCGCGGTAGGGGACCGGCTCCATACCCCGCCCGGCGGACGGGACGACACCGGTCATCCAAGAGAGACCATCCGCGGTGTGAAAACTCGTCGAAGTACTCACCGGTGCAACAAGTGGGGCGCGGGACGCGAGAGACCGCCGGGAACCCCTGCCGAAGCGCTCCCGCCTCGCCCTACCATGAAACGGAATCACCGGGAGTCACCACCCGAAAGCGGCGCAAACTTCAGAGGGTCGGGCGCACGACGGTCATCCGGGGGTCGACCCCCCGGCGTGCGACCACTTAAGCTACTGGCGAGTAGTATTCCCGCATGGAGACCGGTCTGTCGCGAGCCCTACGCTGACAGCCAACGCCCGTACCTCAGGAGGACGGAACAGTGTTCTGGGTCACATTGATAATCGGGGTCGCCGGGACGGCGGTCGCGTTGGCGCTGGCGGGGCGCCGCGTCCTCTTCCTGTACTCGGTCGCCAAGAGCGGCCAGCCCGACCCCGAGCGCGTGCTGCAGGTCAAGCGTGACCCCAAGGCCGACATCGAGGGCCAGGTCACCGAGGTCCTCGGCCAGCGCAAGCTGCTGAAGTGGTCCCTGGCCGGCGCCGCCCACGCCGCCGTCATGTGGGCGTTCTTCCTGCTGGCGACGGTGTACCTGGAGGCGGCGGTCGCGCTGCTCGCCGGGCTGGACAAGAAGATCCCGTGGCTCCAGACGTGGCCGCCGATCGGCTTCGTCCAGGACACGATCGCGCTGGCGTGCGCGCTGGGCCTCGCGGTGTTCACCGCGATCCGCGTCAAGAACTCGCCGAAGCGCATCGGCCGCAAGTCGCGGTTCAAGGGCTCGCACCTGTCCGGCGCGTGGATCACGCTGTTCATGATCTTCAACGTGATCTGGACGATGTTCTTCTTCCGGGGCGTCGAGTGGGCCAACGGCAACCTCCCGTACGGGAAGGGCGCGTACTTCTCCTGGGTCGTCGGGCAGCTCTTCGACGGGCTCAGCCACCACACGCTGGAGATCCTGGAGTCCATCGGCCTGCTGCTGCACATCGGCGTCGCGCTGGTCTTCCTGATCTTCGTCGTCCACTCCAAGCACCTGCACATCTTCCTCGCGCCGCTGAACGTCATGTTCAAGCGCCGCCCGGACGGCCTGGGCGCGGCCCAGCCGATGATGAGCAAGGGCAAGCCGCTGGACTTCGAGGAGGCCGACCCCGACGAGGACACCTTCGGCCGCGGCAAGATCGAGGACTTCACCTGGAAGGGCTTCCTCGACATGGCGACCTGCACCGAGTGCGGTCGCTGCCAGTCCCAGTGCCCCGCGTGGAACACCGGCAAGCCGCTGTCCCCGAAGATGGTCATCCTCGAACTGCGCGACCACGCCCTCGCCAAGGCCCCGTACATGCTGGCCTCCGAGGAGCAGCGCGAGAAGTTCACCGACGAGCAGAAGGCCGCCATGCAGGTGGACCGCGAGCTCGTCGCCGAGGACGGCGTCATCCACCCGGACGTCCTGTGGTCCTGCACCAACTGCGGCGCCTGCGTCGAGCAGTGCCCCGTGGACATCGAGCACATCGACCACATCCTCGACATGCGCCGCTTCCAGGTGATGATCGAGTCCTCGTTCCCGAGCGAGGCCGGCGTCATGCTGAAGAACCTGGAGAACAAGGGCAACCCGTGGGGCATGTCCGAGATGAAGCGCCTCGAGTGGATCGAGGAGCTGGACTTCGAGGTCGAGGTCGTCGACGAGAAGCTCCCCGAGGACACCGAGTACCTGTTCTGGGTCGGCTGCGCGGGCGCCCTGGAGGACCGGGCGAAGAAGACCACCAAGGCCGTCGCGGAGCTGCTGCACATCGCGGGCGTCAAGTTCGCGGTGCTCGGCCCGATGGAGGCCTGCACCGGTGACCCGGCGCGCCGCCTCGGCATGGAGTTCGTCTTCCAGATGCTCGGCCAGCAGAACGTCGAGACGCTGAACGAGGCGGGCGCCAAGAAGATCGTCGCGACCTGCCCGCACTGCTTCAACACGCTCGCCAACGAGTACCCGCAGATCGGCGGGGAGTACGAGGTCGTCCACCACACCCAGCTCCTGGCGCACCTGGTCGAGGAGGGCAAGCTCACCCCGGTCAACCCGATCGAGGAGAACATCACCTACCACGACCCCTGCTTCCTGGGCCGGCACAACAAGGTCTACAAGCAGCCGCGCGACATCATGGCGACCGTCCCCGGCGTCAAGACGCAGGAGATGCACCGCCACAAGGAGCGGGGCTTCTGCTGCGGCGCGGGCGGCGCGCGGATGTGGATGGAAGAGCGCATCGGCAAGCGCATCAACACCGAGCGCGTGGACGAGGCGCTGGAGACCGACCCCGACACCGTCTCCACGGCGTGCCCGTTCTGCCTGGTCATGCTGGGCGACGCGATCAACGAGAAGAAGAACGAGGGCGCGGCGAAGGAGACGCTGGAGGTCGTGGACGTCTCCCAGCTCCTGATCCGCTCCATCAAGGGCGAGGCGCCCAAGGAGGCCGTCGCCGCCGAGTGACGGTCCGCTTTCTCCGGCCCCGATCCCGTTTCTTGGGATCGGGGCCGTTTTCTTGTTATCCGGGGTGACCTGCCGGGTCTGCTTGGTGTTCGGACGGACATCGGGAGACACCGGAAGGAACTTCGATGAGCGATCCCTACGCGCGGTTCTGGGCGTCCGGGAAGCGGCGTCGGCGCGGACGCGCGGTCGCGGGCGCGGCCGGGCTCACCGCGCTCGCCTGCGTCGCGGGGTACGTCGTGACGGGCGGGACGGGCGGGTCCGGCGGCGGTTCGGCCGGGACGTCGCTCGCGGCGGACGCCGGACGGGCCTCGACGCCGCCGCGCACCGCGTCCGCCGCGCCCTCGCACGCGGCGTCGCCCCGGACCGCGCCGTCGCACGCGGCGGCGGGGAAGGAGCGGGTGCGGTCGCGGACGGAGGCGTCCAGCACGGCGACGCCGTCGCCCCGCCCGACGAAACCGGCCGCGCCGGGCGCGGGTTCCGGCTCGGGTTCCGCCGGCTCCGGCCCGGCCGCGCAGGTCCTCGCGCTGGTGAACGCCGAGCGCGCCCGGCACGGCTGCCGCCCCGTGACGGCCGACGCGCGGCTGCGCCGCGCCGCGCAGGCGTTCTCCGCGGACATGGCCGCGCGGAACTTCTTCGACCACACGTCCCCGGACGGCTCGACGCCCGGCGACCGGATCACCGCCGCCGGATACCGCTGGTCGACGTACGGCGAGAACATCGCGGCGGGCCAGCGGACCCCGGCGGACGTCATGAACGCCTGGATGAACAGCCCCGGCCACCGCGCGAACATCCTGAACTGCGCGTTCACGGGCCTGGGCGTCGGCCTCGCCACCGCGGGCGGCACCCCCCGCTGGACCCAAGACTTCGCCGCCCCACGCTGACCCCACCCCACCCCACCCACCGCCACGCCGTTGAACTCCCGCCCACCGCACCGCGACCCAACGCGGGACGCCGCACTTCCGCCAACGCACGACGCCGCGCGCCCCGCGCCGCCGCGGGCGGGGTCGGGCGGGTCAGCGGGGGGTTGCGAGGACCAGGGTCCACCAGGGGCCGCCCGCGCGGCGGCTCAGGCCGACGCCCGCGCGGGTCGAGCGGCAGCCGAGGATGTTCGCGCGGTGCGGCGGGCTGTTCATCCAGGACGTCACGACGCTCGACGGCGTCCGCTGGCCCGCCGCGACGTTCTCCGCCCACGCGCTCCAGCGGAACCCGGCGGCGGTGAGGCGGTCGCCGGGGCCGTCGCCGTTCGCGTCATCGTGATCCAGGACGCGGCGCGCCGCCATGTCGTCGCTGTGCCCCTGCGCGGCCCGGTGCAGCCGGGCGTCGGCCGCCACGGGCCGGCACCCGGCCGCCGCCCGCCGCGCGTTGACGGCCCGGAGCACCTGTTGCTCAGTGGACGCCGCCGCCGACGGCCGCGGCGACGCACTGCGCCGCAGCCGCTCCGTACGCGGACGCTCCGGCACGCGCGACGCACGCGTCGGGCCGGGGGCGGACACCGCCGGAACCACCACCGGCGCGGGCGCGGGCTCCCGGCCCGGACCACCGGGCACCAGGACCCACAACGCGGCCCCGACCGCCGCCGCCCCGGCCGCCCCCGCGACGACCCGCCCCGGCGTCACCCGCCGCCCCGCCCGCACATGAGCCCCGCCGCCCGACCCACCGCGCGCCCCAGGCCCGCCACCGGCACCCGCCCCACCACCCGCGCCCGGCCCACTGCCCGCCCCAGGTTCGCCGGACGCCCCAGGCCCGCCGCTCGCGTCCGGCGCACCGGACGTGTCCAACCTGCCGCCGCCGCCCGGCCCGCCGTGCGCCCCAGACCCGCCGCCCGCGTTCGACGCGCCGTTCGTACCTGGTCCGCCGTTCGCGCCCGGCGCGCCGCCCGTACCCGGGCCGCCGTTCGCTCCCATCGCGCCGCTCGTGTCAGGTCCGCTACCCGCGCTCGGCCCGCTGCCCGCTTCTGGCCCGCTACCCGCGCTCGGCCCGCTGCCCGCTTCTGGCCCGCTGCCCGTGTTCGGCGCGCCACCCGCGTCCGGCCCGCTGCCCGCGCCGGGTCCGCCGTGCGGGTCCGGCACGCCGCTCGTGTTCGGTGCGTCGGCCGCGGTGGGTCCGCCGGGCGTGCCGCCGGGTGGTGGGGGCGGGGGTGGGCCGCTCGTGTTCAGGGCCGTCAGGGCCGCGCGGAGCAGGTGCGGCAGGAACGGGACCGGTACCAGCGCCAGGCCCGTCAGAAGGGCCTCGGGTGGGGCCAGGTCCTCGGCGAGCGGGCCGCAGAGGCGGCAGCCGCGGACGTGGCGGGCGATGCGTTTGCGCCAGACGGGCGTCGGGCGTCCGTCCCAGGCGGACGTCAGATCGGCCAGCAGCAGGCAGCGGCGGGCGGTCAGGGCGCGGGTCACGGCGCGGCAGGCGTCCAGGCGCGTCTTCAGCCGCTGCACGCGCACGGCGGCGTGCGCGGGGGAGACGTCCAGCGCCGCCGCCAGTTCGGCGCGGGTGAGCTGGCCTGACGCCTCCTGCCACCACAGCGCGAGCAGGTCGCGGTCGTCGTCGTCCAGCCAGCGGGTGGCCTCGGCGACCTCGCGGCGCTGGCCGGACAGGTCCAGCCGGGCGACGACCAGCCCCGCGAAGTCCGCGGCCGGGTCGGGCAGCCGCTCGGCCGCGTCCAGGCCGACCAGCGCCCCGCGCCGCGCGGCCGCCCACCGCCGCCGCACCTGGTTCATCGCGATCGACACCAGCCACGGCCGGAACCGGGCCGGGTCGCGCAGCCCGCCGAGCCCGCGCAGCGCCCGCACGACGGAGTCCTGGACGACGTCGTCCACGTCGGCGTGCCCGTCCAGCGCCCACCCGACCACGTTGTAGAGCAGCGGCAGGCTCTCGCCGACGAGCCGTTCGCGCGCGGCGGCGTCGCCCTGCTGCGCGGCCCGCACCAGCGGGGCGGCGTTGTCGTCCGGGCGCATGGGCCTCCCTCGGGTCGTCCGTCCGGCGCTCTGACCGACCCCGCGGGACCGCCGCCGATAACCGAAACCTGGCGGCCGGGCCCGAACCAGGACCCGACCCGCCCAAGGATGTCCCTTTTCTCCCGATTGGGTGGCCCGGACGGGCTCAGCGAAAGCGCCGCGCCACCTAGGGGCTGTCTCAGAGCGCCTCAGCCCCAGCGCGAGCGCCCAGATCGCGAAGCGATGCCGCGCTCGCACAGGCCCGGGCCGCCAGGCGAGGGCCGTGGGCCGGGACTTCGAAACACCACCTAGGGCTTGCGCGCCACCGCCGCGTACTGGGCGACGAGCGGCGGCTCGGCCCCGTCGCGCGTCCGCCCCGGCCGCCACCGCGCGCACGACACCAGCCCCGGCTCCTCCAGTTCGAGATCCCGTAGGAGGTACGCGATCTGCTCACCGGTGCGCGTCCGGATCGGCGGCTCGGCGTTGCTGTTGAAGAACTCCATCGCGTCGGCGTTCGCGTCGCCGCCCAGCTCCAGCGTGGGATGCGTCAGCGCGACGTACGAGCCGGACGGCACCGCCGCGACGAGCTCGTCCACGACGGCCCGCGCCTCCGCGTCGTCCAGCAGGAAGTTCAGGATGCCGAGCAGCATGACCGCCACCGGCTGATCCAGCTCCAGCGTGCGGCGGGCGCGCGCCAGGATCGCCTCGGTGTCGCGGACGTCGGCCTCCATGTAGTCGGTGGAGCCCTCCGGCGTGCTCGTCAGCAGCATCCGCGCCTGCCGCAGCACCAGCGGATCGTTGTCGACGTACAGGACGCGCGAGTCCGGCGCGGTGCGCTGCGCGACCTCGTGGGTGTTGTCGGCGGTCGGCAGTCCCGTCCCGAGGTCGAGGAACTGCCGGACGCCGCGCTCCCCGGCCAGGAACCGCACGGCGCGGCCGAGGAACGCCCGGTCCGCCCGCGCGACCTGGACGATGCTCGGGTAGATCCCGTAGATCCGGTCGCCGACCGCGCGGTCCGCCGGGAAGTTGTCCTTGCCGCCGAGCCAGTAGTTCCAGACCCGAGCGTTCTGCGCCGTGTCGGTGCGGAGATCCTGGTTCGCCATACCGGGCTTCCTTCCCCGGAAAGCGCGGGGAGGACCGCCCTGGAACGGTCCTCCCCGGTGCGGCGTCAGCCGGTGATGTTCTTCGCGAAGTCCGGGTTGGCCTTCAGCCACTCGTCCACCGCGCCGTCGGTCTTGCCGGCGTACTTGTTCTCGATCAGGTCTTCCAGGCTGCCGAGCTGCTGGTCGTTCATCTTGAACTTCTTGAACCAGCCCGCGACCTCCGGCTGGTCCTTGGAGAAGTCCTTGCGCGCGACCGTGTTGATGCCGTCCGGCTTGCCCATCGCGCCCTTCGGGTCCGCGAGGTCGCGGATCGGGAACTTCGAGTAGGCCCAGTGCGGACGCCACAGCGTGACGACGATGTCCTTCTTGGCGTCGACGGCCTTCTTCAGCTCCGCGAGCATCGCGGCCGTCGAGGACGTCGTGACCTGGTACTCGCCCGTCAGCCCGTACGCCGGGAGCATCTTCTCCTTGGACACCCGGTAGAGCCCCGACGACTTCTCAATGCCGATGATCTTGCCGTCGTACTGGGAGCCCTTGCCCTTCAGGTCCTCCAGCGACTTCAGCGGCGAGTAGTTCGGGACGGCGATCGTCAGCGGCGCCGAGTCGTACCAGATCCCCAGCTTCTCCAGCTTGTCGCCGTACTGCTTCCAGTAGTCCTCGTGCGTGTAGGGGAGCCACGAGTCGACGAACAGGTCGACGTCGCCGCGCGCCATTCCGGTGTAGAGGGGGCCGGTGTCGAGCGTCTTGACGTCGACCTTGTAGCCCTTGTCCTCCAGGATCTTCTCCCAGAGGGCCGTGGCGGCCTGGCCCTCCGCCCAGCCGGACACGACGCCGATCGTGAGCTTCTTGTCGTCGCCGCCGGAACCGCTGTCACAGGCCGCGGCGGTCGTGCCGAGGGCCAGCGCGACGACGGCCGCGACGGTCGCCTTCTTGAAGCCGAAACGCATAACTGAGGAGAGCCTTTCTTATCGGGGGTGGGAGCGCCGCGCTACCGGCGCGCGGCGGCCTTGGCGACCGGCGTGCGGTCGCCGAGGGCGCTGGTGACGCGGTCGAGGAAGATCGCGAGCACGACGACGGCCGTGCCGCCCTCGAACCCGGTCGCGATGTCGACGCGGTTGATGCCTTCGAGCACCACGCCGCCGAGCCCGCCCGCGCCGACCATTCCGGCGATGACGACCATCGACAGCGACAGCATGATGAGCTGGTTGACGCCCGCCATGATCGACGGCATCGCCAGCGGGACCTGGACGCCGCCGAGGATCTTGCGCGGTGCCGCGCCGAACGCCTCGCCCGCCTCGACCATCTCCTTGTCCACGCCGCGGATGCCCAGCTCGGTGAGCCGGACGCCGGGCGGCAGCGCGAAGATCACCGTCGCGACGACGCCGGGCACCACGCCGATGCTGAAGAAGAAGATCGCCGGGATCAGGTAGACGAACGCGGGCATCGTCTGCATCAGGTCCAGCAGCGGCCGGACGACGCGGCTGACCGTGTCGTTGCGCGCTGCCAGGACGCCGATCGGGATCGCGATGACGACCGCCACGACGGCCGCGACCAGCACCAGGGCCAGGGAGTCCATCGCGGGCTCCCACAGCTCCATGCTGTCGATCAGGCCGAAGCCGACCAGCGTGAACAGCGCGAGCTTCCAGCCGCGCAGCACCAGCGCGACGACCGCGAGGATCACCGTCAGGACGAGCGCGGGCGGGAACGTCAGGACGTCCACGAGCCCGTCCACCACGCTCTCGACCGCCGAGCCGATCCCGTCGAACAGCCAGCCGCAGTGGTCGGTGAGCCAGGTGACGGCCTTGTCGAACCAGTCGCCGAGCGGAACCCGGGGCAGGTCCGACGCCAGAACGTCATGCGTCAACGGGACTGCCCTCCTTCTCCGGCTCGGCGGACTCGATCAGCGCCTCGACGTGCGTGTTGATCGCGCCGAGCGCCGCCAGCAGCGTCACCCGGGGGATGACGCCGAGCAGGACGCCGTGCTCGTCGGTGACGGGCAGCGGGAGGTCGCTCTCGGCGGCCCGGGCGAACAGATCGGCCACGGGGGTGTCGGGCCGGACCGGCGCGACGTCCTCGGGGTCGATCAGCTCGTCCAGGGAGCGGCCGCCGTCGCCCACCGCGTCCGCGATCACCGCGGCGGAGACCTTGCCGACGAGCCTGCGGTCCCGGCCGACGACCAGCGCCGCCGACGCCTGGTGCTCGCGCAGCGTGCGCAGCGCCGTCCGCGGGCCGGTGTTGGCGGGCACCGTGACCAGGGGTTTCTCCATGACGGACGCGGCCGTCAGCACGCGCGTGCGGTCGACGTCCGCGACGAACTGGGCCACGTAGTCGTTCGTCGGCTCGGTCAGGATCTCCTCGGCCGTCCCGATCTGGACGATCCTGCCCTCGCGCATCACCGCGATGCGGTCGCCGATGCGCATGGCCTCGTTCAGGTCGTGCGTGATGAAGACGATCGTCTTGTCCAGGCGGGCCTGCAGCTCGAGCAGCAGGTCCTGCACCTCGCGCCGGATCAGCGGGTCGAGGGCGCTGAACGCCTCGTCCATCAGGATGATGTCGGTGCCCGCCGCGAGCGCGCGGGCGAGGCCGACGCGCTGCTGCATTCCGCCCGACAACTGGCCGGGGACCTTGTCCTCCCACCCGTCCAGGCCCACCAGTCCCAGGAACTCGCGCGCCTTCTTCTCGCGTTCCTCCTTCGGGACGCCGCGCACTTCCAGGCCATAGGCGGCATTGGCGAGAACGGTGCGGTGCGGGAAGAGGGCGAAGTGCTGGAAGACCATGCTGATCTTCTCCTGGCGCAGCGCGCGCAGCGCCTTGGGGGACAGCTTCGCGATGTCCTGCCCGTCGATGAGGACGCGGCCGGACGTGGTGCCCAGCAGGCCGTTCAGCATCCGGATCAGCGTGGACTTGCCGGACCCCGACAGGCCCATGACCACGAAGATCTCACCGCGCTCGACCTCGAACGACGCGTCCACGACGGCCGGGGTGACCCCGAGTCCGCGCAGCTTCGCCGGGTCCGCCCCGGCGTTCAGTTTCCGCTGGGCCTCGGCCGCCTTGCGGCCGAAGATTTTCGTTACGTGTTCCGCTCGGAGTAGGGACACGTTCTCCTTTCCTGCTCCCGGTGACCGGGCCGGTGGGGAACGTTCCATCTCCTCCGGCGCGGCGGTGGGAAACGGTTCGGCGGGCATGCTGGGACATGCCGTGCGCCACTGCTTCCGGGCACCCGGCCCGCGCACAGGTAAAGCGCACGCAAAACGGGTGCCACCGCTATACATTCATCGAAAGTACCCGCGATTCCTTAAACTTTCATCTTTGCGTGATTTCGGTCACTCTTTGGTGTCGCTTGTGTCGTATTGGCTACTGTGCGTGACTCTTTGCAGGTCGGAGACGTCGAAGGGGCCGCCGCGCAGTGCGCGACGGCCCCCTCGGAACCGCGACCTCAGACCTCCGTGCGATGGAAGTTGAGATAGGAACGTGATGGTGTGGGCCCCCGCTGGTCCTGGTAGCGCGACCCGTACTTGGCCGAACCGTAGGGGTACTCCGCCGGCGAGCTGGTCCGGAACAGGCACATCTGGCCGATCTTCATGCCCGGCCACAGCTTGATCGGCAGCGTCGCGACGTTCGACAGCTCCAGCGTCACGTGGCCGGTGAAGCCGGGATCGATCCACCCGGCCGTCGAGTGCGTCAGCAGCCCGAGCCGGCCGAGCGAGCTCTTGCCCTCCAGTCGCGCCGCGAGATCGTCCGGCAGCGCGAACACCTCGTAGGTGGACGCGAGCACGAACTCGCCGGGGTGCAGCACGAACGGCTCGTCCGGCTTGACGTCCACGAGCCGCGTGAGGTCCGGCTGCTCGACCGCCGGGTCGATGTGCGGGTACTTGTGGTTCTCGAAGACCCGGAAGTACCGGTCGAGCCGGACGTCCACGCTGGAGGGCTGGACCATCTCGGGCTGGAACGGGTCGATCTTCACCCGCCCGGCCGCGAGCTCGGCCCTGATGTCACGATCGGAGAGCAGCACGCGCACGAAACTACCGGCTCCCCACCCCACCCGCCGCCACACGCCCCCGGCGGCCCGACACGGCCGCCCACCCCGAACCCGTCTGCGCCACGCCTGACTTTCCGGTACGATGACCGAGCAGGCGGGCCCAAAACCCCGCCACGCGGGTGTGGTTCAATGGTAGAACTTCAGCTTCCCAAGCTGACAACGCGGGTTCGATTCCCGTCACCCGCTCCACAACGAAGGCCCAGGCAGGATTCAGTTTTCCGCCTCGGGCCTTGTTCATTCTCGGGAGCCATTGATCGAGCCTGCCCACGCAGGATGCGCCGGCACAGTTCTCCCCGCGCCTCGGCCCACCGCGGAACCTCAACGCTGTGGCGGTACCGGCACGTACTCGTCGCCGTCAGCCGGGCGCGACCCGCTGATGGTGTTCACCCACGTCGCAAGACCGGTCGGCGCTGTGGCCGCCGTCCTTAGCGCCGTCGTCCATTGCCCTTTCATCAAGCTGGATGTCCACCATTGGTTCGGTGCGATGAACGGGACCGCAGCTCGTATGCTCCGCTCGACTCGCACGGGCGTTTGACAAGCGACGGGAAGCGGCTTGCCGGGTTGTGGCTGTGGGTGTCATGCTCGCCACGATCGGTCAGTGGACGGTCAGGTCCGATTCCCGCGCGGTATCAGCCGCTCGGATATACGCTCGCGCCGAAGGCCGGACACGCACGGGATACAAGGGGAACCCGGATGGCGGGACGTGCTTCAGACCTCATCGACATACCGGACGTCTTCTGGCATCGGCTCCCGGTCCTGGACGCTCTGCGCGCCCGCGACATCGGCGCGGCCTTCCGCCTCCTGCGCCAGTACACCGGCGCAAGCCAGACCCAGATCGCCATCGCCTGCCACATGACCCAAGGCAACGTCAGCCAGACCATGAAACCGGGCGGACGCCAGATCAACGCCCTGGAGGTCTTCGAACGCATCGCCGATGGCCTCGACATGCCCGATGACGCTCGCATGACCCTTGGTCTCGCACCACGATCCTTCGCGGCACCGCCGGAGAGTGGCGCTGTGACGGCGCCAGCGGCTGATCAGTTTTCGGGCTTCGCCTTCCATGCCGGGTTAGGTTTCCTCGGTGGTGAGCAAGGCACCAGTGCGGAGGGGGACGCGGTGCGGAGAAGGACGTTCACCAAGCTGGCCGGAACCAGTATGTTCAACGCGGTCTTGGCCGACCTGCCGGGAGATGCGTCTCCGTTTCACGGGGTCGAAGCGTTCGCGGGCGTGCTGATCGACTGCGATGGGATGCGCGAGAAAGTGCATTCGGCAGTTCGCGCGCTGGACCAACTGCGGGATGCTGTAGCCGCTGCGAAGCGCGACTACCAGGATTGTCGCTACTCCACCGTCATCGCTTCCCTGCCCGGGCTGCTGGCCGACCTGCAAGTGGCGGGTACGGCTCGTTCGGGGGATGAGCAGGTGAAGGTCGAAGCGCTGTCGGCCGAGGCGCATCACGTCGCCGCGAGCATTCTGCTCAAGTTCGACCGCAAGGGGCTCGCGTGGCTGGCCGCGGACCGGAGTATGCGGGCCGCGCGCCGTACCCAGGACCCGACCGTCGTCGGGTCGAGCGCCCGTATCGTCACGCACGCGTTGATGAACGACGGTCACTTCGGTGCCGCCACCAGAACAGCGAGTACTTATGCGGAACGCATCGACCGCGACAGCGACGACCGCACACCGGAGTTCCTGTCCGTGTACGGCTCGCTTCTCCTGCGGGGAGCCGTTGCCGCAGGGCAGCGCGGAGACCATCACACTGCCGCCGCTCTGCTGGATGAGGCCGACGACGCCGGTCGGCAGCTCGGTGGTGACTTCAATCATCGGTGGACGGCGTTCGGCCCGACGAACGTCCAGCTCCACCGGGTCAACATCGCCCTGCAACTCGGTGACGCCGGTACCGCCCTGCGGCACGCGCGCACCATCGACCTCGACCGCATCGCACTCACCGAGCGCAAGGCGACGCTCATCATGGACACCGCCCGCGCGCTCGCCCAATGCGGTAAACATGAAAAGGCGTATGAGATGCTGCGTTTCGCGCATCAGCTCGCGCCCGAGGAAGTCGCTCGGCCTTCCGCCCGTCGCGTGATGCGAGACCTCATGGCGACCGCGCCGCCGAGTGTTCGACGCTGCCTCAATGAGTTCGTTGACGATATTGGAATCGCCCTGTGAACGACCAGCGACGGATTCTGAAGCTTATCGTTTGTGCTGCCGGTGTTGCGGTGGATGTTGGGAAGCTTGTCGTGCTCGCACAGCAGCGTGGTTGGGACGTTCACGTTGTCGCCACGCCTGCGGCGCTGGAGTTCATTGATGTCGAAGCGCTTGAACAGCAGACCGGTCATCCCGTTCGGAGTCGTTATCGTAAGCCGGGTGAGCCTCGGTCGCCCAAGGCCGATGCCGTCGTTGTCGCGCCTGGCACGTTCAACACCATCAACAAGTGGGCGGCGGGGATCAGTGATACGTACGCGCTCGGCGTTCTCGCGGAGGCTCCTGGGCTTGGTATTCCGGTCGTCGTTCTGCCTTATGTTAATGAGGCGATGTTCAATCGGGTGCCGTTTCAGCGGAGTATTAGTGTACTTGCCGGGGAGGGAGTGCGGGTTTTGCTTGGGCCGGGTGGTTTCGAGCCTCATCCTCCTGGCACTGGTGACTCCACGCGTGACGCGTTCCCTTGGGGGAGCGCGCTGGACGAGGTCCGGCGGCTTGAGATGGGCGCGTGAGCCCGCTGCCTGACGTCACGCCCGCGTCGTTGCGGTCCGCGTGGGGCTGGCCTGGGGAGTGCGGTGATCGGGGGATGGGCGGGGAGTTCGATCAGCTTGATGAGCTGATCGTCAAGGGGCAGGTGCTCAGTGCCATGCTCTGGCTCAGGCGGACGTTCGACTGCAGCCTCAAAGTCAGCCCAGGTTTGTGACGTTCACTTGGGGGGCGAAGTGGGTTACGGCTGCCGTGAGGCGGGTTCGGTCCAGGCGCCAGCCGTTGATGGGGCGGCTGGAGCGGACCAGGTGGGGCGGGACATGGGGGACCACCGCTCGGGACATGAAACGGCGGGCCGAGCCGGTTTCCGTGGCCGACGACGTTTCCTTGTGCTCGAAGCCTATGTAGTTGATGGCCTTGGCCGTGGTCGTCTGCTTCCACAGGATGATCGCGGCCACCTCGTTCCACGGGGCGTGCAGCGTTGTTTTCTGGTAGCGGAACGGGTTGCCGCCGATCGTGATGCCTTCGGCGTCAACGCGTAGGGAGACCCGGCGCGTGGTGATGGTTATGAGGGCCATGATGAAGCCCGCGCCGAAGAGGATCGTGCCGAGTACTCGCGTGATCGGCGCCATGTCCGGAAGGGCGATGGCGCAGGCGGTGAAGATCAGGCAGCCGATCAGCATGCTGATGTTGCTTCGTGTCGCGCCGTGGCGGACTTCGTACACTCCGTCGTTGTCCATCTGATCACCTTCGCGGGGGTAGGCGGATTGTACGGCACTTGTGCCGGATAATGATCAGCGTCGGCGAATGTGGCGGAGGACGGTCGGTACGTGGAGGCCATTGTCAGTCCAGCGACCATTCCGCCGCAGGCCGCGCCGTAGTCGGCGTCGTCCGGCGGGCACATCGGTGCGGTCTCTTCGGGCCGTTCGGCGCGCCAACAGGCTGCCGTTCCGGTCGGATGGGGCCGTCGCGAGCGCTACGCAATCCTTGCCGTTCATCTGCGACATAGATTCGCTGTCACGGTTCGACCGCGTCGTCGAGCGGGGCCGGGCGGAGGTCGATCTGCTGATCGGTCGGACCCACGGCGCGCCCCAGGTGACGATGACCCGCTGGTCGGTGACCCGGTACCGCACCGTTCGGTGGATCAGCCATTCACCGAGGAAGAGAAGGACGATCCACGGCACGGCGAAGGCCGCCAGCGTGACGGGAAGCGGGAGGCCGTGGATTCCGCCGTAAGGCGAGCCGAGCGACTCGGAGACGACGCATCCGTGTGCCGCCCCGAGCGCCACGTAAACGCCCGCCGTACGTTCCTGGCATCGGATGAGGCGGTGGCGACGGGGCGCGCCGGACCAGATCTCTCGCTCGTCCGGGCCGAGGGAGACGCCCCTGCCGCGGGGCATGCGCAGGTCAAACACTATTCGCGGCGTACTCGGCGTCGGTCGCGCCGCACCGTTCACCGGTCCGCTCGCCGCGGTGGTCGCTGGACCCGGCTCGCGCGTGGAACGGCGTGAACACCGCGTCGTCGTCGTTGATCACGGAAAGAGGATGCGCCCAATCGGATGAAACGGTCAATCGGGGTCGGCTGCGGCGACGTCCGGGGCGAACCGGGTGACGGCGGGGCAGTGCCAACTATTTCGGTAGTGCCAGTGATGCTCTGATCGCGGCCGACTTCACGCGGGATGAGTTGCGGGACTTCACGATCCGCAAGGAGATTCTGTGGGACTCGGAGGACGCGGATGACTCCGAGGTGTTCAGGGTCGAAGGCGAGATGATCCGGAAGTGGCGGTCCAATGACCCGGCCATCGGGTACAACCGGACGCACCGTAGGAAGCGCGGTTGAGGCGAGTGGAGGCCGATCCGGGTCTGCGGTGTTCACTTCGGGGCGAAGTGGGATATGGCCTCGGCGGCGCCGGTCCAGGTGCCCAGCCGTTGCCGGTTCGGCAGGCGGCGTTTCGTGATCCGGGTGTGCCTCGGGGTTGGCCGGATGGTACTGGGGCGGCTCGCCATGCGGTCAGAAGGTCGTCAGGGTGGGGTGGGTTGGGGTGGGGTAGTTCTTCAAGGTGATTGCGGTGGTGGCTTTGGTGGTTAGTTTGTTTAGGAGGTTGAGCATTGGGCCCTTGGTCAGGGTCTTGTAGAGGAGGGTGCGGTGGTGGATGTTCTTGGGGGCGAAGAAGGGGCCTGCGCCGGCTGCTGCCCGTTGGCAGGCCCTCGTGAGTTTTTTGGTTTCTTGTTCGTAGGTGGTGAAGGCTGCTTGGTGGGCGGGGTTTGTTGCTAGTTCTCCTGCCAGGACGTAGGCGCAGACTATTGCTAGGCCCGCGCCCGTTCCGCCGCAGGTCGCGCCGTAGCCGGCGTCGCCCAGGAGGGCGACGCGGCCGCTTGTCCAGGTCGGCATTCTCACCGTGCTGATCGAGTCGTGGTAGAAGTACGGCGCATTCCACAGGTCCGCGAGGATCGGCTGGGTGTGCCAGGCCATTCCGTGGAAGCGGTCCGCGATGAGTTGTTTCTGCGCGTCGGTGTCGCGGTGGTCGACGGTCGCGCCGTCCGCCTTGAAGACGCACATGACGTTCACGGACGTGCCGCCGGCGATCGGGTAGAGGGCCAGGCCGCGGTTTGGCTCGCTGTAGAGGAGCGCGTCGCGGTCGAGGTGCAGGCGGTTCGGGGCCTCGAAGACGGCGACGTGGTAGCCGGAATGCTTGACGAACTGGGTCTCGGGGCCGAAGGCTAGGCGCCGTACGTTGGAATGCAGGCCGTCCGCGCCGACGACCAGGTCGTAGACGGAGGAACGGCCGCTCTCGAAGGTCACCGCGACGGCGTCGCCGAGGTCGGTGAGAGACGCGATCGAGTCGCCGAACGCGTAGTTCGCGGAATCGCGCGTCCGGTCGTACAGGATGCGGGCCAGGTCGCCGCGCAGGATCTCCACATCGCCGCCCGTGAACGAGGCGGGGAGCGTCACCAGGTCGCGGCCCTCGGCGTCGATCATGTGGAGCGGGCCGTTGCCCGTCTCGTGGTTCCTGATCTCGTTGAGGATTCCCATCTTCTCCAGGACCGTGCGGTGGACGTCGCCGCGGAAGTCGATGGCCTGGCCGCCCCGCCGCAGTTCCGGCGCCCTCTCGACCACCGTGACCTCGTGGCCGTACCGCGCGAGCCAGTAGGCCAGCGCCGGACCCGCGATGCTCGCGCCCGAGATCAGAATCCGTTTCGTCATGTCCGCTCCAAGGAATTCGGTGCCGTTGACGACGACGGTCGGGGAATGCGCTGACCGGTCGCGCACGAGCGCCTGACCGCCCGGCGCGGGTGCGGTCAGGCCGTCCGCTCCGCCGCCGCGTGGCCGAGGCTCGCCGCGTGGACGAGACGGTCGAAGCCCTGCCCGCAAATGGCGCGGCCCCGCAGATACAGCGCCAGCCCGCTCCCCCATTCGCAGCGCGGGGGAAAGGCGAGCCGCCGCACCACCGAATGCGGCCCGTCCGCGCCGACCACCAGGTCGAAAACGGCGGGCGGGCCGTGCTCGAACGTGACCACGACCGCGTCCCCCGCGTCGGTGAGGGAGGCGATCGAGTCGCCGAACACGTAGCGCACCGAATCGCGGTTCCGCTCGTACAGGGCGACGGCGATATCGCCGTCCGGAGAAGGCAGACCTAGATGCGCCAGCACGTCGGAAGCCGCCTGATCGGAACACGGCGGCGGCCCCGAGGCGCGCTCAATGACCGTGACGGCGTAGCCGTACCGCGCCAGCCAGTACGCCAGCGACGATCCGGCGACGCCCGCCCCCGCGACCAGGACCCGCTTGGTCAATCTCCCCACCCCTCGTCCGCGAACCGGTGACCGGCCGCGCATCCAGGGTGGCCGCCCGCCACCGCCCGAACAACGACCATCTCGGCAACGCACTGTTGACCGGTAGATTCACAATCAGGAGGCACGAATGGAGCTGCGGGACATCGAGATCTTCCTGACGCTGGCCGAGGAACTGCACTTCGGCC
Organism: Actinomadura atramentaria DSM 43919; assembly: GCF_000381885.1. GTDB lineage: Bacteria > Actinomycetota > Actinomycetes > Streptosporangiales > Streptosporangiaceae > Spirillospora > Spirillospora atramentaria. Next base: position 93,581 of record NZ_KB907213.1, read on the forward strand.
GCACCGCCGAGCGGCTCCACATCACCCCGTCGCGGGTGAGTCAGTCGATCAAGCAGCAGGAGCGCCGCATCGGCGGGACGCTGTTCGACCGCACCACCCGCGACGTGCGGCTCACCCCGCTCGGCGACCGCCTCCGCCGTGACCTCGACGCGGGCTACCGGCTGATCGTGCAGGGCGTCGAGGCCGCCGCGGCCGCCGCGCGCGGCGTCGCGGGCGAGCTGACGCTGGGGACGATGGGCCCGCACCACCTGCTGCTCGAACCCGTCGTGGAGCTGTTCCAGACGCGGCATCCGGCCGCGCGGCTGCGGCACCGCGAGATCCAGCCGCCCGCGCCGCTGGACCTGCTGCGGTCGGGGGACGTGGACGTCGCGCTGGTGTGGCAGCCCGTCCACGAGCCGGACCTGACGGTCGGCCCGGTCACGCACACGTCGTCGGTGCTGCTCATGGTCGGGACGGAGCACCCGTACGCGCGGCGCGACGCGATCACGCTGGAGGACCTCGCGGACTGCACGATCGTGCGCGGCCACGCGCTGCCCGAGTCGATGGAGGGGGCGATGAACCCGTTCCACACGCCGTCGGGCCGTCCGATCCCGCGCGGCTCGCTGGCGTCCACGTGGCACGAGCTGCTGACGGCCGTCGCGTCGGGCGGGCTCACCGCCGTGGTCAGCGCCGAGGCCGCCGACTTCTACCCGTGGCCCAACCTGGCCTTCGTCCCGATCAGCGACGCGCCGCCGAGCGAGTGGGCGCTGGTGTGGCGGACGTCCCGCGAGACGCCGCTGGTCCGGGCGCTGGCCGACGTCGTCCGCGACGTCGGCGTCCTCGACCGGCGGACGCCCTAGTCGTCGCCCAGCTCCCGCTCGATCGGCCCCGGCTCGGCCATCCGCTCGTGCTCGGCCAGGTCCGGGTGGCGGTGGAAGCGCTCCTGCTCGGCGCGCACGGTGCCCGACCGGTCCGGCGCCGGGTCGACCGGCACCGACCGCAGCACCTCGGCGAGGTTGTCGTAGTCGCCGAGCGGCAGCGCGCGCAGGGCCTTGAGCTGCGGCTCGTCGGCCCCGCGCTCCCGCGCGTGGGCGACCAGGTCGTCCTTGGCGGCCGGGAAGTCCATGTCGTCCAGCACGCCCTTGATCTGTCCCGCGTCGTGGAGTCTCATGTCGGTCCGGTTACCCGGCGCGACCGGGCGCGTAACGGGGGCCCGCCTTGACGCGCCGGTGGCGTCGCCGTGACGGACGGCCCGCGCCGCGCCGCCCGGGTCAGATCCCGAGCAGGTCCACCAGGTCGTCCGCGTGGTCCTCCTCCTCTTCGAGGATGGACTCCATGAGGCGGCGGGTCGTGGGGTCGCCGTCGCCGAGCCAGCGGATGATCTCCTGGTAGGTGGAGATGACGATCCGCTCGGCCTCCAGGTTGTCGCGGAGCATCTGGTTCAGGTCGCCGTCCAGCGGCGTCGTGTAGTCGGTGTGCGAGCGGTCGGTCAGCTTGGCGGGGTCGAACGCGGGCTCGCCGCCGAGCTGGTTGACGCGGTCCGCGGCGCGCAGCGCGTGGTCCAGCTCCTCCTTGGCGTGGTCGGTGAACTGCGCCGAGACCTGGGCGCGGTCGATGCCGGACGCGGAGATCGCGTGCCGCGTGTAGCGGAGCCAGCAGACGACCTCGGTCGCGACGACGTCGTTGAGGACGCCGATGACGCGGTCGCTGTCCTTGCCGTACGTCTCGGTGATCGGCCCGTCCTGCATCTTCTGGCGGACCTCGTTGCGGATGCGCGTCACGTCGATGACGAAGTTGTCGGACATGGGGCCTCCAGGCTCAGTTCATGATCATCGGTGGCCCGTTCATTCCCCGTCCGGGGCAAAACCGCCGCCTGGCGACGATCAGTCTTCGGCCAGGACGATGACCGTGTCCTCCGCGCTCAACTCCAGCGGCGCGCGCTTGTCCGGATTCAGGACGACGCCGTAGTCCGGCGGCTCGTGGAACCGGTCGTGCAGCCGGTACCCGAGCGCCGTCTCCGATCTGCGGCGCGCGGCCTCGATCACCGTCGCGAAGTTCGCCGTCGCGCCCGGCCGCAGGTAGTCCGACGCGGGTTTCAGGTACAGCTCCGAGCCCTCCGGGTCGAGCAGGTCGGTGAACACGTCGTGCAGGTGGCGGTTCTCGCTGAGCTGGGTCAGCATCAGACTGATCAGCTTGTCGCTGACGACGAAGTCGTCGGCCTTGGTCACCTGCGCGACCTCGCGGTTCGCGTCGTCGTTGATCTCGCTGACGATCGAGTACGGGTCGCCCGCGACGCGCTCGATGTCGCGCAGGTGCAGCAGCGTGACGAGCGTCCGCGCGTCGGCGTGCTGCGGGTCCAGGCCCGCGTCGCCGAGGACGATGACGCGCCGGAACGACAGGACGTCCAGTTCCTCCAGCCGCGTCCGGTCCGTCGGATCGCAGTGCTCGAAGCCGACCGACAGGTTCGCCAGCGGAGCCAGGCCGCCGCGCGGGTCGTCGCAGCGCGCCGCGATGACCAGTTCCGAGCCGGGCTCCACGAACGAATCCAGCAGCTCCACGATCTTCGCGCCGCGGCCGTTCCAGCCCGCGAGCAGCGTCCGCTCCGGCGCGCGGGGCGTCGGCGCGGCCGTGGTGACCGCGTCCTCCACGACGGGGACGGGGTCGTCGGCGAGCCTGATCAGCAGATCGTCCTCGGCCAGGATGATCACCTCGTCCCCGGCCTCGACGACCCGGTCCGGCGGCGGATTCACCAGCACCTCGCCCTCAGCCGTCCGCACGCCGACCGGGATGCCCAGCTCGTACGCGCCGAGCGCCGCCCCGTACGTCATGCCCGTCAGCGACGGCTCGGGCCGCATGTAGAACTCGTGGCCCTCGTAGTTGAGCAGGTCCGTGCAGACGGTCGACAGGCCCGACTGCCGGTGCGACTGGACGATGAGCTGGATCGCGATGTCGTCCGCGTCGATCACCTGCGCGGCCGGGCCGCCCGCGAGCCGCGCGGCGGGCAGGTTCGCCGACCGGTGGACGGCCGCGACGACGTGCGGGCGGCGGCCCTCCCACGCCCGCGCGCCGAGCGACAGCAGCACCTTGATGACGTGGTTGTCGGCCTCCGGACCGGGCGGCGACAGCACGATGATCGAACGGGCCGTGCCCGGGCTGACGAGTTCGAGGTCCGCGACCTTCAGCGGGTTGCCGCGCCGGCACACCACGCGCGTCCGGCCGGTGTCGCCCACCCGCGACCGGATCGCCTCCTCCATGTCCACCTTGTCCTGGTCGGCGAGGATCGCTATGCAGGACCGGCCCTGCCCCTTGTTCGCCTCCGCCAGCTCCGCGACGACCGTGAACACCTGCTCCGACCAGCCCAGCACCAGCGTGTGGCCGCGCTCCACGATCACCGACCGGCCCTTGCGCAGCTCGGTGATCTTGCCTTCGAGGCCGGTGGTCAGCACACCGATCAGGGCGCTGACGATGAAGATGCCGCCGATCGTCGCCGTCAGCATCAGCGCCAGGTACGGGCCCGAGCCCTCGTCGCCGCCCATCGTGCCGGGATCGAGCGTGCGCAGCAGGCTGCGCCACAGCAGGCCGTTCCAGTGGCCGTTCTCGTCGGAGTCGTGCGGGGTGAACACCGCCGCGAGCGTCGCGACGACGAGGATCAGCACCCCGGACGCCAGGGCGAGCCAGCCGATGAGGGCGGGGGTGCCCTTGGCCATCGTCCCGTCGAACCAGTAGCGCAGCCGATCCCGCCGCCTGACCCGTGCCACCCCGGCCACCCGCCCCGTCTTGTCGTGGTTTCGCCCGTCCCGCCGGACAGACAACCACGGATCGCGAAGGCGGCGCACCCGCGGCGCGGCCGAATGGGCGGGCGCGGGCGGGGAAGGGGGTGAAAGGTTTTGGTTCTCGGTCAAAGCGGAGATGGACCACTGGCGTCCCCGCAGCCGCAGGGGAGTTTCGGCGTCCCGCGCGTTTCCACCGGCCCAGCCGGGGCAGTCTGCCATTGTCGAGGGAAACGGAGGCGATCCGGTATGAAGGTCGTGATCGAGATGACCCTGCCCCGGGACGCCGGGAGCGCTCCGCTGGCCCGGCACACGCTCGACGCCTCCCTGCGCGGGCTCGGCGTCGGTCCCGACGCCCGGGCCGACATCGCGCTCGCGCTGAGCGAGGCGTGCGCCAACGTGATCCAGCACGCGCACGCCAGCCAGCAGTACGAGGTCCGCGCCCGGATGGACGGCATCCGCTGCGTGGTCGACGTCATCGACGGGGGCGACCGGGTGGACCGCGCGTCGTGGGAACGCGCCGACGCCGCGCCGCACGCGGAGAACGGGCGCGGGCTCCAGCTCATCCGCGCCTGCACCGAACAACTGCACATTTCCGACCGAATGCACGCGGACGGGTCCGTGGTGCATTTCGAGAAATCGCTGGTCGAGTGAATTCGGGCGGCGGCTCGCTACCCGGGCCGCAGGACTTCCGCGTGCGACCCGCGGGAGAAGTCGTGGAATTCAGCGCCGCCCACCGCCATTACGGCGACCACACCGTCGTGTCCCTCTCCGGGGACGCGGACGTCACCACCGGTGAACGGCTCCGGGAATCGCTTCTCGGGCTCGCCGCGGACGAGACCGTCTGACCAAAACCGGCCGGGCCGCGCGAACGCGGCCCGGCCGGTCTGTGGTTCGGCCACGGCGCGAGCGCGGCGGATCGCGAAGCGATGCCGCGCTCGCACCAGGTCAGGCGAAGCCGCGAGCGGCTTGGCCTGATCTGCGATCAACTCAGCCGGTGACCGGGAGGTCGCCGCGGACCGGGTGCGGCTTCGGCGCGGCGGAGTGCGGGGGCGTCACCGGCTTGGCCGGGAGCTTCCCGCAGGTCGCGGACGAGACCAGGATCGTCTGCGCCTTCCCGCCGCCGAGCGGGACGCGGACCGCGAGCGCCGTCACGCGCAGCCGTCCGTCGCCGAGCCGCTCCTGCTTGTTGATGACGACCGAGCCGTCGCCGAGCCCGTCCACGTGGAACGGCACGGTGGTGTTCGGCGGCGGGCTGACGTCGAGGTGCTTCCCGGCGACGACGGCGTTCGCGACGTGCGAGACGCCCCGCCCGTCGCGGCAGGTCGCGCTGACGGCCTGCGCGAACAGGCCCGCGGTCGGGACCTTGAGCGTCGCGACGTCGGAGTGCGCGTAGCCCTTGGCGGCCTTGACGTTGAGCACCCCGGCGTCCACGACCTTGAGGTTCTCCCGCAGCAGGCTGCGCGAGACGGTGTCGCTGAGCGACTGGGCGACGGGCAGCGGCGGCAGCGCCACCGGCCCGGTCGCGGTGAGCCCGAACGCCGAGCTGCCGGGAGCGGGCGCGGGGGCGGGGGCGGGGGCGGCGGCGAGCGCGGGGGCCGTGGCGGTCGCGCCGAACGCGGCGGCGACGAGGCCGATCTGGACGGCGCGGCGCGCGGCCTTGAACGAGGACATGCGTCAGTCACTCCACTTCGAGGAACGTTGGTACGGGCCGACCCGGGGGGTCAGCCGGAGACGAGGACGACGGTTCCGAGGGGGACGCGGGACAGCTCGCGCAGCGCCGCGTCCGGCACCCGGACGCATCCGTGGGAGACGGCCTTGCCGAAGACCGAGGCGTCCGGCCAGCCGTGGAAGGCGACCGTGCCCGGCCCGCCGCCGAAGGAGTCGAGCGAGGCCGAGTGCGTGCCGAGCGGGATGACCAGCGGGCTCGGCGTCTTCTTGGCCGGGGCGAGCTGGGCCAGCACGAACGTGCGGCCGGCCGGCGTCGGGGTCTTGTCCGCGCCGACGGCCACCTTCCACGTTCCGACGCCCTTGCCGGACTTCTCCAGCGTGAGGGTGCGCCGGGCCGTGTCGACCTTGACCGTGTAGGGCGAGTGCGCGACGGTCAGCCCGTCGCCGCCGGAGATCCACCCGCTGGCCTGGTTGGGCCGGCTGGGCAGCAGGACGCGCAGCCAGTCGCCGGAGCGGTCGACGACCGGAACCCAGGTCGGGCCGCCCAGCTCCTGAACGGGGAGCGTGGCGACGGGGTGCCCGCCCGGGCCGTCGTAGACGGTGCGGGGCGCGGTCGGGTGGACCACCGTGCCGTCTCCGGCGTCCGTCGCCCCAGTGTCCCGGGGCATCTGGGCGATCTTCGCGAACGTGGTCGTCTCGGGCACCTTCCCCGTCGGGGCGGGCGCCGCGGTCGAGGGACCGCCGCCCGCGGCGGCGCCCTTCTCGCCGGAGCCCCCGCACCCCCCGAGGGCCAGGGCCAGGACGGCCGCGGGCAGCAGGGCGGCCGCGCGGGCGCGCGGACGGGTGCGGTTCTGGTTCATGGGAAGGCCCCCTCCGGGAGGCGTGATGTCCGTCCCGATAAAGATCTCGGGAGAAACATTTACGGTCGCCATCTCGCGGGGATGCTAGCGGGGACGGATGCGCGCGTGTTCGGACTTCCGGTGAATCCGGGCCGACTTTTCCGCGCGCGCGCCGATAAGTGTCCGATAAGCCCGGCTATTTCCGTAATGGCGGACGAGTTTCGCCTAGGCGGACATAGCGTGGCACATTGCGGCGCAAGGCCGAGGATTTGCGGTGAATAGTCGGATTCAGCGGGGGCGGCGGGCGGCACTCCCGGCCGCCGCGGCGAATTCCATCAGGCCCCAGAGGAGTGCCTGCCGGGCCGGAACCGACATCTCCGCCAGCACCCGGCCGAGCTCCTCGTACCGCCGGGCCCGCACCCGGTCCAGCAGCCGCCGGCCCTCCGCCGACAGCCGCAGCGTCACCTCGCGCCCGTCCCGGCCCGCGTCGCGCAGCAGCAGGCCCGACGCCTCCAGCCGGTCGCACAGGCGGCTCGCCGACGACGCCAGCGCGCCCAGCCCGGCCGCGAGCCCGCTGACGTTCACCGGACCGCGCTCCACGATGAACAGCGCGCGCAACTGGGTGGGGGGAACGGGCACGTCCGGGCCCGCGTGGGCGCGGGCGACGGCCTCCAGCAGCGCGTCCGCCGCAGCGTCGAGGGCCGTCGCGGTCTCCTGCGGGTCCTGACCGAGGGGAGCGACCATGCGTCCCACTGTTACACACGTCGTCGGGCGCGGGCATCCCGCATTCGGCGGGCGGACCACGGGAAACGGCCGTGCCGCCGCCCCCGGGACGGGGACGGCGGCACGGCGGACGCGGCTCAGCGCGGCAGTTTCACGACCGTCACGAAGAAGTCGTCGATCTGCCGGACGACCTGGATGAACCGGTCGAAGTCCACCGGCTTGGTGACGTACGCGTTGGCGTGCAGGTCGTAGCTGCGCAGGATGTCCTCGTCCGCCTCGGACGTCGTCAGCACCACGACCGGGATGCTGCGCAGGTCGCGGTCGGCCTTGATCTCCTCCAGCACCGCCCGGCCGTCCTTGCGGGGCAGGTTGAGGTCGAGCAGGATCAGGTCCGGGCGCGGGGCCTTCTCGTGCTCCTCCTCGCGGCGCAGGAAGCGCATCGCCTGCTCGCCGTCGTTGACGACGTGGAGGTTGTTGCGCAGCTTGTTGTGCTCGAACGCCTCCGTCGTCAGCAGCACGTCGCCCGGGTCGTCCTCGACGAGCAGCACCGCGATGGCGCGCGCGTCGGGCAGCGGGTCGTCATTCATCGGCGTTCTCCTTCTCGGCGGGCAGCGTCCAGCGTATGACGGTGCCGGGGGTGTCCCGTTCGGTCTCGGTGTCGAGCCAGATCCGGCCGCCGTGGTACTCGACGATCTTCTTGCACAGCGCCAGGCCGATGCCCGTCCCGGAGTACTCCTCGCGCGGGTGCAGGCGCTGGAAGATCAGGAAGATCCGGTCGGAGTGGTGCGGCTCGACGCCGATGCCGTTGTCCGCGCAGGCGAACTCCCAGTCGTCGCCGTCGCGGCGGACGGTGATCTCCACGACGGGCGCGGCGTCCGGCCGCCGGAACTTGATCGCGTTCCCGATGAGGTTCTGGAAGAGCTGCCCGAACTGCGTCCGGTCGCCGCGCACGGACGGCAGGTCCGCGACCGTCACCTCCGCGCCGGTCTCCTCGCGGAGCGTCGCGAGGTTGCCGAGGGCCTGCTCGGCGATGTCGTTGAGGTCGACGGCGTCCTCGGTCCGCGACAGCCGTCCGACGCGGGAGAAGCCGAGCAGGTCGTTGATCAGCGCCTGCATCCGCTTCGCGCCGTCCACGGCGAACTCGATGTACTGGCGGCCGCGGTCGTCGAGCTGGTCGCCGTAGCGGCGCTCGATCATCTGGCAGAAGCTCGCGACCTTGCGCAGCGGCTCCTGGAGGTCGTGGCTGGCGACGTAGGCGAACTGCTCCAGCTCCGAGTTGGAGCGGCGCAGCTCGGCGGTCTGCGCGTCCAGGAGCTGGCGGGCGCTGGCGGTGCGCTGCCACTCCTGGAGGATGCGGTGGCGCATCGCGTCGATGATCCGGGCGAGCTCGGCGATCTCGACGGGGCGGGAGACGTCCAGCGGGTGCGTCAGGTCGCCCTGCGCGACGGCCTGGACCTTGCGGCTCAGCTCCGACACCGGGCGCAGGACCGTCCGCCGGATCAGGACGGCCAGCGCGACCGCGATGACCAGGATGATCGCGAGCGCCCCGGCGACCGACCACGTCGCGGTGTCGGCGCGGTCCTGGAGCGTGCGGACGGTGCGCGCGTGCAGGGACGTGAGGTTCGCCTGCATCCGCGCGATGTCGGCGCGGACGCCCGCGAACCGGGCGCGGCCGTCGCGTTCCAGGTCGGCGGGGACGCCCTTGCCGGGGGACAGCCGGTCGGCGAACGCGGTGCGCCAGCCCGCCGCGCCACCGGTGACGCGGGCGAGGCTGTCCAGGGTGGCTTCCGCGCCGGGGACGCCGCGCAGCAGCGTCCGCATGCGGTCCGCGGCGGCCTTCTCGTCGCGGACGGCGTCCCGGTAGTCGGCGAGCGGCTGGGCGCCGCCGCGCGTCGCGCTGTCGCGGACCAGCGTGTCCTGGCGGGCGATCGAGCCGCTGAGCTGGAACATCTGGAGCGTCGCCGGGTCCACCCGGTCGATGAGGGTGTTGCGCGCGCCGATGTTGCCGCCGAGCGCGAGCGCCGCGACGGCGATGGCGCCGACGAGCAGCAGCGCGAGCAGCGCCGACCCGACGCGGTAGAGCTGGGACAGCCGCAGCTTGTCCAGGCCGCGCGGGGCCGGGCCCTGGCGGGGCTCGACGAAGGAGGGCGGGCCGAGGATCTCCTCCAGGGCTTCGAGGTCCTCGTCGGCGGGGGTGGCCTGGTCGGTGGTCATCGCATCTCCCCTCGGCTCAGCAGGAGCAGCGCGAGGTCGTCGGACAGGACGTCGCCGTTGCGGCGCTCGGCCTCGCCGATCAGGCCGTCCAGCAGGGCGCGGCCGCGGTCGCCGCGGGTGTGGGCGGCGGCGGCCAGCTCCAGGAGGCCGTCCAGGTCGAGGCGCTCGCCGTCGTCGTTGCCGGAGTAGCCCTCGATGAGGCCGTCCGTGTAGAGCATCAGCGACCAGTGCTCGCCGAGGTCGACGTGCGCGACGGGCCAGTCGAGGCCGGGCAGCAGGCCGAGGGCGGGGCCGCAGTGCTCGTCGGGCAGGGCGCGGACGCCGTCCGGGGTGAACAGCAGCGGGCGGGGGTGGCCGGCGCGCCAGACGCGCAGGGAGCGCCGGTCGGGGTCGAGGGCGAACATGCAGAGCGTGGTGAAGATCTCGTCGCTCCACCGCTCGTGGCACAGGACGGTGTCGAGCGTCCGCAGCAGCGGGGAGCCGGTGTGGCCCGCCAGGACGAGCGTCCGCCAGGCCATGCGGAGGCGGACGCCCAGGGACGCCTCGTCCGCGCCGTGGCCGCTGACGTCGCCGATGACGCCGTGGACGGTGCCGTCCTCGACCTGGACGGTGTCGTAGAAGTCGCCGCCGAGCAGCGCCCGGTCGCGGCCGGGGCGGTAGCGGGCGTCGTGGCCGATCGCGGGGTCCGCGAGGATCGGGACGGGCAGCAGGCCGCGCTCCAGGCGCGCGTTCTCGCGGCCGAGGATGCGGGCCTCGACGAGCTGGCGCTCGGACTCGTCGGCGCGCTTGCGCTCGATCGCGTAGCGGATGGCGCGGCTGAGCAGCGGGCCGTCGACGTCCTGTTTGACCAGGTAGTCCTGGGCGCCCGCGCCGACCGCGGCGACGCCGACGTGGGCGTCGGCGAGGCCGGTGAGGACGAGGACGGCGGTGTAGGGCGTCGCCTTGAGGACCTGGCGCAGGACGTCGAGGCCGGCGGCGTCCGGCAGCGACAGGTCGACGATGACGCACTGGATGCCGGGGGTCAGCGAGCGGAGCGCCTCGCCGAGGGTGCGGGCGACGGTGATCTCGACGTCCGGTTCGGACTCGCTGATCAGCTCCTCGAAGAGGAACGCGTCGGCGGCGTCGTCTTCGATGAGGAGGAGGCGCAGCCGAGTGTCGGTCTCCAGGAGACCGCCCGGCCCGCTGTGTGCGACGGCGGACACGGCATGGCTCCCTTCTCTACGCGCCCGGGGGTGACGGCGAGAGTCCCGGTCTGCTTGTCATCGGGCAAATGTTAAGCCAGGAGACCGGTTACCTGGAGTCACTCCGGGAAGTAAACCCGACCTGAGCGGAGGGAGACCACCGGAGATGGCGCTGAGTGTGCCGCCCGCGCGGCGGGGAACCGTCCACGCCGCCGAATCCTGGCAGATTGTTCGTATTCGGGGCGAACTTGACTGTACTCGGGCGGACCTACTGCGTGCGCTGGTCGACGCGGCCCTGGACCCGGCGCGCGATCCGGGCGCCTCCCCGGGCTCCGGCCCGGGCTTCCACGCCGCGCGCCGCCCCTGCTCCGGCGGCCCGCCCCGCCTGGCCCTCGACCTCGCCGACGTGCCGTTCTGCGACTCCTACGGCCTCTCCGCCCTCGTCTACGCCGCCAAGCGGGTGCGGGCGGCGGGCGGCTCCCTCCGCGTCGAGGCCGCCTCCCGCCAGGTCCGCTCCCTGATCCGCCGCTGCGGCCTCGACTGCCTTCTCCCCCTCCCGGACTGACCCCGAGGCGACAACCCCAATACCCACCGCAACAAAACCCTCCACCGCCCGCCGTACGGGGGTGACGCGAACGCCACCCGCGCGGGGAGAAGGGGAGAACTCGTCCGCGCCGATCGCGAGAGCTTGTACCGCAATGCCCCTGCGCGGGGACGACGGCAGGGCGCAGCCGAACGGCGTGCGCGGCAGTGGTCCATCCCCGCGTGCGCGGGGATGGACGGGCAGCGCACGGCGTGGAACGCCTCAAGCGCGGTGTGCTCCCACGTGCGCGGGGAGCGTGCTGTCGGCTTGAGGCGATCAGCCGTTCGCCGGGGGACCATCCCCGCGTGCGCGGGGAGGGGCGGCGGGCTCGGTGGAATGGGTGTAGAGGACGGCGGCGAGGCTTGTTCCGCTCATCAAGTGTCCGGCGGCGATGAGGCGGTGGACGTCGTCGAGCGGGACCCATTCCACACGTGAGGACTCCCAGTCCTCGGTGGGCTCTCCGATGAACTCCGCCCCGTCCGCGCGGAAGATGTGGTGCCTGCTGTCGCTGATGCCTGGTGTGGGGGTAACGGTGAGCAACAGGCGTAGGGGGCCGGGCCGCCAGCCGGTCTCGGCCTCGGCCTCGCGCGCAGCGGCTTCGGCCGGGGTTTCGCCGTCCTCGATGCGGCCGATCGGGATCTCCCAGCCCCAGGCGTCGGTGATGAAGCGGTGCCGCCAGATCATCAGGACGCGCCGCGCGTCGTCCACGGCGACGACTCCGGCACCAGGTGGCGTTCGGATGAGCCGGTGATCCAGCGCGCGGCCCTTGCCGATGTCGACGTGCGCCGTCCGGATGTCCAGCCACGGGTCGGTGTAGAGCTTTTCTTCGGACTGGACGGTCCAGCGCACGCGCACTCCCGAAGGGTCGGCTACGGAACTTACTGGCCACGGTATCGGGGTGTTACATCAGGACGTCGAGATGTTGCGCGGCGCGTGCGCGTAGGTCTCGAACGGCCCGGGTGTCGTATCTCGACAGCGCGTCAACGAGATCGCGGACACGCTCGGCGATCCGGCCGGACTCCATGCCGGCGGCACGGTCGAGCATCTGCTCTCCGACTGCCGCCGCGTGCTCGGCCTCGCCGCGCTGAGCGAGAATGTGCGCGAACGTCGCGAGCCGGTGAGCCTGGCCCCGGGTGTGGACGTCATCGGGTCTGAGCGCCTGCTCCGCGTGCTCTTGCGCGGCGCGGAGATCTCCAAGGCGGCGTAGGGCTTCAGCGTGCTGGGCAGCCACCAAGCCGGGCTGAACGTATCCGGTCTCGGGAGGCTCGTTTTCCGGGCGGATCTCAATACGGTGCGACCGTGCCATGTGTCGGTGGCATCCGGCGGTGTCGCCCATCCGGGCATATGCCTTGGCCTGAAGCGCGTGTAGATCGACGACGAGTGCCGGGGACAGGTGGCCGCGCGCTCCACGCAGAGCGGTCTCGGCGTACTGAACCACTTGCCGGTAGGTACCCCGGTACATTGCCTGGTTGGCGAGCAGCGCGACGACGTATCCGCCGAACGCCCTTGAGCCTGACGCCTTCGCCAATCGAAGAGCGTGCAGTAGATACCGCTGCGCGACCGGCTGCTGATCGGCGTCGTAGGACGCGATGCCCGCCAGCGCGACGAGCCCGCCCACGGCACGGAACAGCTCGCGGCCGGTCGCGTCGTCGTACGTACCGCGTACGAGCGGTGCGACCTGCCGATGAAGGTAGGCGACCACGCGAGGCCTGACAGGAACGCCGCCAACGCGTCGGTACATCTGCTCGTAGCGTTCCCGGGCAGCGTGGATTCTCCGGACCTCGGCGGCACCGACGCGGAACGTGCCACGGTGGGAAACGTCCGTGTCATCGGGTGGGTTCTCCCAATCGAAAACCGGCGCGACGGCGGCGGGCCCTCTGAGCAGCTTCGTACGGCCGACGATGTCGGTCCGTTGATCGTCACCGCGCCACAGAGCCGTCGCGCGTGACAGCGCCGATTCGAGCGATGCGTCTGCCGATCCGGCCGCTGCTCGGTCCATGCCGATACTCGCGAGAGTGAGAACTCGTCCGAGGCGTTCGCCGAGGATTTCGCAGATCAGGTCCGGTCCGTCACCTCGGGGAATCGCGCTGTTCCGGACCCAGCGCGCCACGGACGTGTGGTCGTAGCGCGTCGCGCGGCCGCTGTTCATGCGGCTTGCCAGTCCGGCGTACGACATCCGAGCCTCGCCGAGAAGAGCGTCGAGCAGCAGATTCGGTTCCACAACGCACCCCTGTTCATCTCGCGCACGCGCAGTGTAGGAGCATCGTCACCGTAAGCGACAGACTCTCGGCTCAATTGCTTCACACCCCGTGTGAACGCTGTCCCTCGCAGAGAGCGGTTCACGCCTGTTGGTGACGACATCGCTGCCGACACGCTTGCCGCATGCGGACGTGGCGCACTGGCTGCGGCGCTCGCAAGAAACGCAGGCGGCCTTGCTCGGGCGTGGAGACGCCAGAGGTTTCGGGGCCTCGATCGGCTGTGGAGGTTCGACTCGTGGAGAGAGCGGAGGGCCCGTCCGAGAGGGCCGTCAGGATTGCCGGCGATCCTGTCGTGCGCGGGGTCGTCGGGGAACTGGAGAGGTACGGGGTTCGGCGGGGGGTGCGGGTGTCCGCTTGGTATGGCGGGGCGACCGGGCGGTGGTGGGCCCTGGTCGGGGAGGGGCTGGTCGAGGCCGGGAATCCCGCTGCGCTTCGTGCGGGTGTCGAGGGGTTCGTCGACGAGGTCGTGGCTCGGCGGGCTGGGGTGGCTCGGGGTTCGAGGCCGCCGCGTGGGCGTTATCGGCGGTCGCCTGTTCCGGTGGGTCCTCGCCGGGCGCTCGTGTTCGGGGCGGTCGTGTGAGTGCGTCGTTGCTGCCTGGGGCTATGGCGTTGGGGGACGTCGTTTCCTATCTGGCTGAACGGGCCGAGTGCGGGCGGTTCTCGTTGCATGCGCGGGCGCGGCCGGTGGTGGCGTGGCGGGCGGCGCGGCGGGATGTGCCGATCGAGGTCGTGACCGGGTACACGTGCCCGGTGTGTTCACCGTGCTGGTTCGTGCGCGGGGAGTTGGGCGGCACGGCCGTGGTGTGGAACGTCGAGAGATATGCGGGTGGCGCGACGGTGATGTTCTGCTTCCGCGAGCGTGAGGCGGGGGAGGTGGACCGGCTGTGGCGGCGCATCTGCGGTGGGGCTCAAGCGGGGGTGCGCTGAGTCTGGCGCGGGGAGGGAATTGGCGGTGGCGCGGAATCGGGGCGGATGAGCGGGATGCTGGTGATGATCTTTGCCGGGTGGGTGGGGTGTGAATGTGGTGGTGCGTCAGGCGCTTTTCAGGGGGCGGCGGACGGCGCGGCGGGTGGCGCGGCGCTGGGCGACGGCGGCGCGGGCCGCGTTGAGGCTTTCGCGGACCTGGGCCGCGCCGCGGGCGGCGGTGGCGCCGTCGATCTTGCGGCCCGCGTAGACGGCGAGGACTTCGGCCACGGGCGGCGGCGTGTACTCCTCGCGGGGCTGGGGGACGACCGCGGCGACGGGAATGAGCGGCCGCGCGGGCGCGCTCGGCGGGATTCCCTCCGCGACGCGCTCGGCCGGAACGATAACGAGCGCGAGATGGGCGTGGCACCGGGGGCACTCCGCCCCCGAATGGGTTTCCGTGCTCATACCCCACATCATTACCCAGGGGTCTGACATTCCATCCGCGCGGCCGGATCGGGCCACTTCGCAGTGGCGTCGCGGATGGGTTCGCGTGGCCGGTTCGTGATCGGTAAATGGCGCGCGAATCGGATCAGCGGCCGGGCGGCGTCAGCGCGGCGCGCGACGGGGCCGGGTGCGGCCGCCGCGGCGTCGGGTGGACGTGCCGCGCTCCAGTGACGACCAGGGCGACGAACACCGCGAGCCACAGCGCCGTCCGGACGCCGCACCGCGCGTACCCGAGGCCGTACCCGACCGTCACCCACAGCAGCCCGAGCAGCAGCCGCCGCCACGGGTCGCGCTCGGCGCGGCGGCGGGCGCGCAGGGCGCGGTGCCGGAAGTCGCGGGCGAGCGCGCCGCCGGTCGCGCCGGCGAGCCGCGCGTACAGCTCGGGCAGCCGCGCGTCCGGTGCGGGGTCCGCGCCGCCCGGCCCCGCGCGGCGCGGACCCCGGCCCCGCCCCGCGTCCCCGGGGCGGGCGCCGCGGACCCCGGCGTCCTCGGCGACGTGGGCCCGCGTCCGCCAGGGGGTGAGGCGCGGGCGTTCGGCGGGGAACGTGCAGCGGCCCGCCAGCCGCAGGTCGCCGGTCGCGCCGAGGAGGCGGCACCGGGACAGGTCGACGTCGGTGAGCGCGAGGTGCGGGGCGCGGACGTCGCGCAGGGACAGCACGCGCGCGGGCTCGTCCGGCGGCTCGGCGACGCCCGCGAGGGGCCGGGCGAGCGCGCGGACGTCCAGGCCGCGCCGGAAGGACGCACCGGCGGCGTCGAGCGCGGCGGACCGGAGCCGGAAGTCCCCGCCGCCGGACACCGCCGCCCGCCGCGCGGTGATCTGCGGCGCGGCCGCGTGGACGTGCAGGCCCTCGTGCGCGGTGAGCCCGTCGAGGACGAGCGCGCCGTGCGCGGCGAGCGGCCCGATCCGCGCGTCCCGCCGGAACCGCGAACGGTCCAGCCGCAGGTTGCGGCCGACCTCGACGCGGCGGAACGACGCGTGCCCGGTGAACCGCGCGCCGCGCAGCGCGAGGTCGCGGCCGAACCGGGCGCGGTCGAACGCGGCGGCGCCGACGAACGCGGCCCGGTCGAAGCGGGCGTCGGCGTGCCAGGACGTCTCGCCGAACAGGGCGTCGCCGCCGAGGACGGCCCCCTCGAACGACGCGTGCCGGTGGAACCGCGCGGTGTGGAAGGTGACGTTCCCGCCGAACCGGGCGCCGTGGAACGAGACGTGGCCGAGGAACCGCGCGTCGTAGAAGGACGCGTGCCCGGCGAACGCCGTCCCGTCGAAGGACGCGTCGCCCTCGAAGCACGCGCCGGTGAACGCGGCCCCGGCGGGCAGGACGGCCCGGTCGAAGCGGGCGCGGCCGAGGTGCGGGCGGCCGTCCGGCCCGCGCAGTGCCGCCAGGAGCGCGTCGAGGACGGGCGCGGGCACGGCGACGCCGCGCAGGTCGAGGTCGCGGCCGGGCCGCAGCCCGTCGAGGAGCCGGGCGAACCGGTCGGGCCGCAGGTGGGCGACGCAGCGGCCGGACGGGACGGCGGACCGCCCCGTGCAGCCGTCCACCGGACAGTGCGGCCAGTCCAGGGTGCTCGCTGAGGCGTTCACGCTGCCCGTTCTACCAAGGTGCGGGCTCGCCCGGAATCTGTCTGTTGGGACAGGTCGATGATGCCCTGTCGCCGAATGTCATTCCATGAGCCCGAAATCGAGTGATCAGTGGGAACCGGGGGCATGATCGACGTGTCTGACACTTCGCCGAAACACTGCCGTTCCGCTGCTGTTCACCTCGGACAGGGACGATTGCGTCATGACCGTAAACCCGGACCCCCTCCCGCGCGACGCGGACGCGCTGCCCGACGACAGGTTCCTCGACCGGGAGGAGAGCTGGCTCCGGTTCAACCAGCGCGTGCTGGAGCTGGCCGAGGACCCGGACCTGCCCCTCCTCGAACGCGTCCGCTTCCTGTCGATCTTCGCGAGCAACCTCGACGAGTTCTTCATGGTCCGCGTCGCGGGGCTCGCGCGGCGCATGGCGACCGGCCTGGCCGTCCAGTCCGCCAGCGGGCGGCAGCCGCGCGAGGTCCTGGAGCGCACGGCCGCCGTCGCGCACCGGCTGATGCTGCGGCACGCGGCCTGCTTCCACGACGACGTGTGCCCGGCGCTCGCGGGCGAGGGCATCGCGATCCTGCGCTGGGACGAGCTGTCGGAGACCGAGCGGGAGCGGCTGCGGCGCTACTTCCGCGACCGCGTGTACCCGGTGCTGACGCCCCTCGTCGTGGACTCGGCGCATCCGTTCCCGTACATCTCGGGGCTGTCGCTGAACCTGGCGGTGATCGTCCGCGATCCGGACACGGACGCGACGATGTTCGCGCGGGTGAAGGTCCCGCCCGTCCTGCCGCGCTTCGTGGAGGCGTCCGCCGACCGGTACACGCCGCTGGAGGACGTCATCGCCGCCCATCTCGGGCAGCTCTTCACCGGTATGCAGGTCGTGGAGCACCACGCGTTCCGGGTTACGCGGAACCAGGACCTTGAGATCGACGAGGACATCAGCGAAGGGCTGTTGCAGGCGCTCGAACGCGAGTTGCTGCGCCGCCGGTTCGGGCCCGTGGTGCGGTTGGAGGTCGAGCGGTCGATCTCGCCGGGTGTGCTTGATCTGCTCACCACGGAACTCGGCATTGACGAGCAGCAGATCTACCGCGTCCCCGGGCCGCTCGACCTCGCCGGACTCGGCGCGGTCGCGGATCTGGACCGGCCCGAGTTGAAGTACCCGCCGTTCGTCCCGTCCAAGGAGGCGCTGCCCGCGGACGCGAGCATCTTCGCGGCGATCCGCGAGCGGGACGTGCTCGTCCACCACCCGTACGACTCGTTCGCGACGACCGTCCAGCGGCTCATCGAGGACGCGGCGATCGACCCGCGCGTCCTGGCGATCAAGCAGACGCTGTACCGGACCAGCGGCGATTCGCCCATCGTGGACGCGCTCATCGAGGCGGCCGAGGCGGGCAAGCAGGTCGTCGTGGTCGTGGAGCTGAAGGCCCGCTTCGACGAGCGCGCGAACATCGCGTGGGCGCGGAAGCTGGAGAAGGCGGGCTGCCACGTCGTGTACGGGTTCGTCGGGCTGAAGACGCACTGCAAGCTCGCGCTCGTCGTCCGGCAGGACGCGGACGGGACGCTGCGCCGCTACTGCCACATCGGCACCGGCAACTACCACCCGAAGACCGCCCGGCTGTACGAGGACCTGGGGATACTCACCGCCGCGCCGGAGGTCGGCGAGGACGTCAGCGCGCTGTTCAACCATCTGACGGGCTACTCGCGGCAGACGTCGTACCACCGGTTGCTCGTCGCGCCGCAGAGCGTCCGGTCCGGACTCGTGCAGCGCGTGGAGCGGGAGATCGCGCACCACCGCGCCGGGCGGCCCGCGCGCATCCGGGTGAAGTGCAACTCGCTCGTGGACGAGGTGCTGATCGACGCGCTGTACCGGGCGTCGAGCGCGGGCGTGCCGGTGGACGTCTGGGTGCGCGGGATCTGCGCGCTGCGGCCCGGATTGCCGGGACTGTCGGAGACGATCCGCGTCCGCAGCGTCCTCGGCCGCTTCCTGGAGCACTCGCGGATCTTCGCGTTCGAGCACGGCGGCGACCCGGAGGTCTGGATCGGCAGCGCCGACCTCATGCACCGCAACCTCGACCGGCGGGTGGAGGCGCTGGTCACGGTCGTGGAGCCCGCGCAGCGCGCGTCGCTGGTCGAGCTGTTCGACCTCGCGATGGACGACGGCGCCGCGGCCTGGCGCCTCGCCGCGGACGGGACCTGGACGCGGGCGGTCGCGCCCCCCGGTGAGACACTTCTGGACGTCCAGACGCACCTGATCAAGAGCCGCCGTTGGAGAACCGTCGATGGATGAGATCCGCGCCGCGGGCGTGGTCCTGTGGCGGGCCGGGCCGGACGGCGTGGAGATCGCCGTCGCGCACCGGCCTTACTACGACGACTGGTCGTTCCCCAAGGGCAAGGTCGAGGACGGGGAGCACGTCGTCGTCGCGGCGGTCCGCGAGACCGTCGAGGAGACCGGCGTGACGCCGCACCTTGGCCGCCGCCTCACGACCTGCCGGTACACCGTGCGCGGGCGGCCGAAGCGGGTGGACTACTGGGCGGCGGAGGCGGACGGGGCCGCGTTCGCCGCCAACGACGAGGTCGACGCGCTCGACTGGCTGCCGCCCGCCGAGGCCGAGCGGCGGCTGAGCTACCCGGCGGACGCGGCGCTGCTGCGCGAGTTCACGGCCGGGCCCGCGCGGACGGTGCCGCTGGTGATCGTCCGGCACGGCTCGGCGGGCGACAAGCGGACGTGGCGCGGCGCGGACGAGCTGCGGCCGCTGGACGAGCGCGGCCGCGCCGAGGCGGTCGCGCTGGCCGATCCGCTGGCGGCGTTCCTGCCGCCGCCGATCCCGACACCGGGCGTCCCACCGGGCGCACCGGGCGGGCTGCCGGAGGGGGCCGCGCCGGGTGCGGGCGGTGGGGTGCGGGTCGTCAGCTCCGCGACGGCGCGGTGCGTGGAGACCCTGCTGCCGTTCGCGCGGCGGACCGGGGCGTCGATCACCACCGATCCCGTGGTGACGGTCGGGTCCGGGGACGCCGAGACCGGCGCGGCGCTGCTCGTGCGGCTCGCGGACGCGCGGCGGCCCGCCGTCGTCTGCACGCACGGCGAGCTGCTGACCGGGATGCTGCCCGGCCTGTGCGCCGCGCTCGGCGTGCCGCCGCCGCAGGACCCGGCGCTGGTGAAGGGCGGGTTCTGGGTCGTCCACCTCGACGCGGCGAGCGGCGGGGCGGTCGGGCTGGAGCGGCACGCCGGCCGCTAGGGGACGTGCGGGCGGTGCGCCCAGGCCTTCACGAACCGCTTCCTGGCCTTTTCGGCGCGGCGTTCCTCCGCGCCGTAGAGGACGCCCAGCTCGAACGCGCGCTCGGGCGTTCCGGTGAGTGCCAGGGCGCGCAGGCGCTCGCGCGCGCCGACCGCGTCCTGGTGTTCGCCGAGGACGGTCTGGAAGCGCAGCGCCGCCTTGCCCGCGCGGCGCGCGGTGCGGCGGTCGGCGGCGTCGCCGACGTCCTTGGCCGGTTCCGTGGCGTAACGGACGCGTTTGGCGGCTTTGCGGAGTTCGTGGAGGGCCGCGTCGCGGGTCGTCGCGTCGGGGGCGGCGGCCAGGGCGGCGTGGCGGCGCTCCAGGCGTCGCCAGGCCCGGCGGACGGCGCGGTGCAGCTCGGTCGCGGCGGGTCTCGTCGCGGCGGGGCCGAGCGGGGGGTTCGCGTGGAGGGCGTCGAGGGCGTCCAGCAGGGCGAAGTAGCGGGGGGAGCCGAGGGCGTCGTTCAGGTGTTGGCGGGCGTCCGTCGCGGCCTGGGCGAAATCGGCGGCGTCCGCCAGGTGGGCGGTGAGGACGTCCAGGTCGCGGACGTCGCCCAGGACGGCCGCGAGCCAGCGCAGCTCGCCGCGCAGCGGCCCCACACGGGCGCGGTCGAACACGTCGGCGGACGTCGCCAGGACGCTGCGGATTCGCCGCGTCGCGACGCGCATCCGGTGGACGCCCTCGACGTCCCCGAGCCGCGCGGACGGGTCGTGCAGCAGCAGACTGTCCACCTGGGCCGCGAGGTAGGCGAGAAGCGCGTCGCCCGCCTGGTCGTTGCCCGCGCGGGTTTCGGCACGGGCTTCGGCACGGGCCTTCGCGGCGGCGGACGGGACGATCCGGTCGCGCAGCACCCGCGCGAGCTTGGACGGCGACTCGCCCGGCCGCGCCCCGGCGGCGCGCAGCACGGCGCTCGTCGCGTCGATGAGTTTCGGGCCGCCGTCGACCAGCTCGACCTCGATCTCCCGCCACGCGACGGCCGTGTCCGGGCCGGGCGCGGCGGCGGGCGGGAGCGCCCGGGCGTGGACGGCGTCGTCGGCGACCTCGGCCAGGACGCCGCCCGCAGCGTCCAGCAGCAGCCGCGTCGTGCGCTCGGTGTCGATCGTGGCGACGGGCAGCAGCGGCGCTCCCCGCGTCCACGCGCCCGCGAGCGCGACGGCCGCCGCGGGCGGCTCCCCGAACCCGGCGGCCGCGAACCCGGCGAACCCGGCGAACCCGGCGAGGCCGCCCGGCGCGGCCTGCGCGGGCGCGCTCTCGGGCGTATCGGCGACGTCCGGCGCGGGCGCGCTGTCCGGCGCATCGGCGGCGTCCGCGCTACCCGGCACGGTCGGTGTGCTCGGCGCGGGCGTGGGCGCGGGCGCGGTAGGCGTGCTCGGCGCGGGCGGCGCGGGCGGCGCGGGCGGCGCGGGCGGCGCGGGCGGCGCGGGCGGCGCGGGCGGCGCGGGCGGCGCGGGCGGCGCGGGCGGCGCGGCGGGGTCGCCCTGCGCGGTGCCGCCCCGCGGGGTCGCGGCGTCCGGCGCGTTCGGGGGCGCCGGGGTGGGTGGCGGCGGGGTTTGCAGGGGGAACCGGAGTTCCACTCGGGCGCCCTCGTGTTTGGGGAGTTTGATGTGCCAGCCCGCGTCGGCGCCGCCGGTGCGGCGGCGGAGGGTCGCGCCCGCCGCGGCGAGGCGCAGGTCGGCGGTGTCGTAGTAGACGGCGCTCAGCAGCGCGCCCGCCGGTTCGGAGACGGCCGCGGCCCCGGCCGCCGCCGACAGGTCCGGCAGGGCGAAATCCGG
This sequence comes from Actinomadura atramentaria DSM 43919, assembly GCF_000381885.1. Taxonomy (GTDB): domain Bacteria; phylum Actinomycetota; class Actinomycetes; order Streptosporangiales; family Streptosporangiaceae; genus Spirillospora; species Spirillospora atramentaria. The sequence goes on from NZ_KB907213.1 coordinate 114,835, forward strand.
CCCGGCCTCGTGTTTGGACTCGATCTCGGTGTGCCGGTCGGGCATGGCGTCCCTCCTCGGGTCGGCCGTCCGGGCCGCCTTCCAGCGTCGCACGGAGACCGCCGTCCGGCCAGGGCGCGCGGCGGGTAACGCGTGCCACTCCCGGCGGTGGGGGGTTGACCGGAGCGCCGTCGCGCGGAATTAATGACGTCATGTCCAATACTGTTCGTTCCCGGACCGTCCGCGGTGACGGCGCCGACCTGGCCGTCTTCGAGCGCGGCGAGGCGGGCCGCCCCGTCGTCCTGCTGGTCCACGGCTACCCCGACACCCACCGCGTGTGGGACGCCGTCGCGGAACGCCTCGCCGGCCGGTACCGCGTCATCACCTACGACGTGCGCGGCGCGGGCGCGTCGTCCCGGCCGCGCGGCCGGGCGGCGTACCGGTTCGAGCACCTGATGGCGGACCTGCGCGCCGTCCTGGACGCGACCGCGCCCGGCGAGCCCGTCCACCTCGTCGGCCACGACTGGGGATCGCTCCAGGGGTGGGAGGCGGTCTGCACGATCCGCGAGCGGTTCGCGTCGTACACGTCGATCTCGGGGCCGTGCATCGACCACGTCGCGCAGTGGATGCGGCGGCCCAGCCTCGCGTCGCTCCGGCAGGGGCTGCACTCGGCGTACATCGGGTTCTTCCAGACGCCGCTGGTGCCGGAGCTGGCGTGGCGCAGCGGCGTCGGCGGCCGTCTGATCACGCGGCTGGAGCGCGGCGACCCCGAGTTCGGGCCGACGCTGCCGCGCGACGGCGCGATCGGCGTCCGGTTGTACCGCGCCAACATCCCGGGGCGGCTCGCGCGGCCCCGCGAACGGCGCACCGAGGTACCGGTGCAGCTCATCGTCCCCGAGGGCGACCGGTACGTGCAGCCCGCGATGGCCGAGTCCGTGCGGCCGTTCGTCCCCAACCTGTGGATTCGCCGGGTGAAGGGGCGGCACTGGCTCCCGGCGGCGCGGCCCGAGCTGGTCGCGCGGCTCGTCACCGAGCACATCGAGCAGGTGTCGGGCGGGGAGCCGTCGCGGGGGCTGCGGCGCGGCCGGGTCCGCGCCGGGAAAGGGGACGAGCCCGAGTTCGCCGGACGCCTCGTCGTCGTGACGGGCGCGGGCAGCGGCATCGGCCGCGCGACCGCGCTCGCGTTCGCCGAGCGCGGCGCGGAGGTCGTCGCCGCCGACCGGGACGCCGAGTCCGCCGCGCGCACCGCCGAACTCGCGTCGCTGCTCGGCCCGGCCGCCGTCCCCTACACGGTGGACGTGTCGGACGCCGCCGCGATGGAGAAGTTCGCCGCCGAGACCGACGTCCCCGACATCGTCGTCAACAACGCGGGCATCGGCATGGCCGGGTCGTTCCTCGACCACACGGCGGAGGACTGGGAGCGCGTCCTCGGCGTGAACCTGTGGGGCGTCATCCACGGGTCGCGGCTGTTCGGGCGGCGGATGGTGGAGCGCGGCGAGGGCGGGCACATCGTCAACACCGCGTCCGCCGCCGCGTACACGCCGCTGCGGATGCTGCCCGCGTACAGCACCAGCAAGGCGGCGGTGCTGATGCTGACCGAGTGCCTGCGCGGCGAGCTGGCGGGGGACGGGATCGGCGTCTCGGCGATCTGCCCCGGCATCGTCAACACGGCGATCACGAAGACGACGGCGTTCGTCGGCCTCGCCCCGGACGCGCAGGACGCGCAGCGGCGGCGCGCCGTCCGCGCGTACGGGCTGCGCGGCTACGGGCCGGAGAAGGTCGCGGAGCGGATCGTCGCGGCGGTGCGCCACGACCGCGCGGTCGTCCCGGTGACCCCGGAGGCCCACTTGGGCTACCTGGGCTCGCGCCTGTCGCCCGGCCTGATGCGAGCCCTCGCCCGCGCCCGCTTCTGACGACTCCGGCGCGGGCCGCCCGGTGCGGTTCCGTGCTCGCTCGGGGTCGGGGTACCGGTGCGGCGTGGTCCGGCGCGGAGCGCCGGGTCACGCCGCAGCGTCAGGTGGTTTTGAGGAAGGTCGCGATCTCCTCGCCGAGGCGGGGGCCCGCGTCTTCCTGGAGGAAGTGGCCCGCGCCTTCGAGGACCGGGTGGGTAAGGCCGCGGGCGCCGGGGAGGTCGCGGAAGATCCCCGCCATCGGGCGCGTGATGGGGTCGCCGTCGCTGAAGGCGGCGAGCAGCGGCGCGGCGGAGGCGCGGAGGGCGTCCCAGGCGTCGCGGTTGGGCTGGGCCTCGACGTCGTCCGGCTCGGCGGGGACCAGGCCGGGCATCGCGCGCGGGCCCGCCTTGTACGTCTCGTCGGGGAACGGCGCGTCGTAGGCGGCGAGGACGTCCGGCGCGAGCGTCGTCCGGCACCCGGACTGGATGTTGCGCGCGACGTCGAACTCGGGCGCGGTGCGGACCGCGCGCCGGAACCGCAGCCACGTCTCCGGCATCGGGAAGTCGCCGGTCGGCAGTCCGGTGTTGGCAGCGACGATCCGCGTGTACCGCGCGGGGTCGGCGACGGCGAGCCGCAGCCCGATCAGCCCGCCCCAGTCCTGCCCGACGAGCGCGACGTCGGTGAGCCCGAGCGCTTCGACGAACGCGCCCGTCCACGCGATGTGCCGCGCGTAGGTGTGGTCCTCGACGCGCGAGGGCTTGTCGGAGCGCCCGAATCCCACCAGGTCCGGCGCGACGGCCCGGAACCCGGACGCGACCAGCACCGCGATGACGTGCCGGTACAGGAACGACCACGACGGCTCCCCGTGCAGCAGCAGCACGACGGGCCCGTCGCCCTCGTCCACATAGGCCATCCGGACCCCGTCCGGCAGGGCGACGTACCGGGCCTCGTAGGGAAAGTCGGGAAGATCGGTGAAACGCGACTCGGGTGTCCGCAGCAGGTCCATCCGGACATCATGCGGGTTCAGAGGTGCAGACGGTAGACGGTCGGCGGCCGCCCGGTCCGGCCCTGCTGCTGGCTCCCCGTCGGCGCGGCGAGCCCCGCGCGCTCCAGGCGCTTGAGGATGCGGCGCGCGGTGCGCTGCTGGACGTCGAGGTGCTCGGCGACGTCGTGCGTCGTCAGCCCGTCCGGCCGCGTCTCGGCCAGCTCGCGGAGGCGCACGACGGTCTGCGGGCTGAGCCCGACGCGCCGCGCGAGCAGCGGCAGGTCGTCCTGGCCGCGCTCGGGGAGCGGCCCGTCGTCCCCGGCGGGCTCGAAGACGATGTCGATGTCCTCGGCCATCGAGACGACCCCGGCGACCGCCCCGACCGACGCGGCGCGGTTGAGCGCGCGGCGGGCCAGCGTCTCGGCGTCGGCGGCGGTGCGGCCCACGCCGAACCCGATGTGGACGGCCGGGTGCCGCTCGGCGAGGCGGTCCAGGATCGGCATCCGGGTGAACTGCCCGGTGGCCTGTTCGAGCAGGCCGCGCGTGGTGACGACGAGGTGGCCGCCGCCGGGCAGCGCGGCGAGGCTGCCGCCGAGGGTGACCAGGTCGCCGGGGAGCCGGTCGTCGGGCTCGGGCAGCTCGATCATGCCGAGCGTGACCTGGGCGTCGCCCGCGTGCCGCCCGCTGGTGGTGAGGACGAGCGCCTGGAGCGCGGCGCGGATCGAGTACCGGGACGGCGCGAGCCGGATGACCTGCATCTCGGTCTCCAGCCGGTGGTACGCCGACCCGAGGCAGGTGATCGCGACCCGGCAGTCGTCGCGCTCGCGCGCGGCGCGGTGGAAGGCGACGATGTCGTCGGACGTCAGGCCGGGCCGGTAGGGCAGGACGCTGACGTGGTCGGTCGGCAGCTTGGCCTCGGTGAGCGTCTCCAGGACGTCGGCGCGGCGGAGCGTGTCGATGGACGCGCGGGTGACGTCGTGGCCGAGCCGCAGGAGTTCGACGAGCGCGCGCAGCAGCGTCGCCCCGTCGTAGGCGACGTACATCGACGGCCGGGTGAGCGCCCCCGCGTCGGCCGCGATCGTGTAGGGCACGACGCCGGTGAACAGGAACGCGTCGACGCGCGCGTCCGCGCCCTCGATGATCTCGACCGTCTCGCTCTCGTGCCGGTAGGGCAGGGGGAGGAGCGCGGTGGAGCCGTCCGGCGCGCCCACGGCGGCGACGCGGTGGACGAGGTCCTCCGGTCCCACGATCCCAAGGGTGAGGGTCATCGGTGTGCCGCTCCTCAAAGTTTAGGCCCAGGCCCTAATCGCGAAGCATATCGAAGAAGATGCCGATATGTAGCCCGAGGGTTGACGGTCATGGGACGTCGGTCTAGTTTCGGCCAAGACCTTAATTGAGTAATGACGGGTGGTGTCATGTCGCGAACCGAGCCGCTGCCGGGCCCGCTCGAACCCCGCGGGCGGACGATCGGGGCCGAGGAGCGCGCCGCCGTGCTGCGCGTGCTCGACTCGGCGTCGCTGTGCGGGAGCTTCGGCACCGAGGCCCGCGCGCTGGAGGCCGAGATGGGGGAGCTGTACGGGCGCACCGCGGTGTCCTGCTCGTCCGGGACGGCCGCGCTCCACCTCGCGGTCGCCGCCGTGGACCCCGACCCGGGCGACGAGATCGTCACCACTCCCATCTCCGACTTCGGAACGGTCGCGCCGATCCTCGCGCAGAACGCCGTCCCCGTCTTCGCGGACGTGGACCCGGCCACCGGGAACCTGGACCCGGCGTCGGTGGCGGCGGTGATCACCGCGCGCACCAGGGCGATCATGGTGGTCCACCTGTTCGGGGCCCCGGCGCCGGTCGCGGAGTTGCGCGGGCTCGCCGACCGGCACGGTCTGGCCCTGGTCGAGGACTGCGCCCAGGCGTGGCTGGGGACGGTGCCGAGCGGTGAGCCGGTGGGCCGGTACGGCGACGTCGCCTGTTTCAGCCTCCAGCAGTACAAGCACATCACATCCGGGGACGGCGGGCTGGCGATCACGGCGGATCCTGCCCTCGCGCGACGGATGCGGCTTTTCATGGACAAGGGCTGGGACCGTTCCATCGGCCGGAAACACCTGATGTACGGGCTCAACTACCGGATGACCGAGCTGGCGGCGGCCGTCGCCCGCGCGCAGCTCGGGAAGGTCGCCGGGGTCGTCGCGCGGCGCCGGGAGCGCGCGGCGCGACTGCTCGACGCGCTGGCCGACCTGCCGGGCCTCGGGCTGCCGAGCCCGGACGGGCACGCGTGGTGGATGTTCCCCTTCACCGTCCCGGACGAGCCGGGGAACCGGGCCTTCGCGGCGGCGCTCCAGGCGGAAGGCGTCCCCGCGTCCGCCGGATACCTGGAACGCCCGCTCTACGCCAATCCCGCGCTCGCCGAAGCGCCCGTCTACGGCTCCTCGCGCTACCCGATCGACCGCGACTACCCGGCCGGGCTGTGCCCGAACGCCGAGCGGCTGATCGACCGGACGCTCGTCACGCTGCCGTGGAACGAGGCGTACACGGAAGCGGACGTGGACGACATCGCGGCCGCCGTCCGGAAGGCGCACGCGGATGTCCGCTGACTGGCTGACGCGCACGGCCGACGAGCACATCGCGCTCGACGTCGACGTGCTGTTCGGGCCGTGGCCGTCCGGCCCCGCCGACCTTGGGTTGGACGACGTCCGGCGGCGGCTGCGGCGGTCGGCGATCCGGCGCGCCTGCGCGGTCTCGACGCGGGGCGCGCTGTTCGACGCGGCCGCGGGCAACGCCGAGACGCTGCGCGCCGCCGACGAAACGCTCGTCCCGGTCGGGACCGTGGACCTGCGGGACGCCGTCGCCGCCGGAGACCTGCTGGACGGCCTGGTCGAGCAGGGAGTCCGGTTCGTCCGGCTGTTCACCCAGGAGCAGGGCGCGGAACCCGGCCACCCCGGCCACCGCCACGTCGTGGCCGAGGCCGTCGCGCGCGGCCTGGTGCTGCTGCACGACGGCGACCCGCGCGCGTTCGGCCCCGTCCTCGCGGGCCGGGGCGCGGAGGTCGTCTTCCTCGACCTGCACGTCTACCTGCTCGCGGACTTCCTGCTGCTGGCCCGCGACGAGCCGGGCTTCCGCGCGACGACGCGGCTGCTGTCCGCGCCGGACGCGATCGAGCGCGTCGCCGGGACGGTCGGCGCGGACCGCCTGCTGTTCGGCTCGCGGACCCCGTTCATGGACGTCTCGCCGCAGACCCTCCGGCTCCGCTACGCGCGGATCACGCCGGACGAGCGGCGCCTGATCGCGGGCGGCACCGCCGCGCGCCTGCTGGGCCGGGAGGGCTGATGCGGATCATCGACGTCCACGGGCACTGGGGTCCGTGGCCGTTCCACATGGACGTCGGGGACGCCCGGCTCAACCTGGAGCTGATGGACCGGTACGGCATCGAGGCGCAGATCGTGTCCGCGTCCGAGGCCGTCGTGCTGGACGCGGAGGCGGGCAACGCGGCGCTGGCCGACGTCCTGGCCGCGAACCCGCGCCTGTACGGGTACGCGGTGGTCAACCCGCGCCGCCTGGAACGGGCCGCCGACGAGGTGCGCGGCTACCTGGCGTCCGGCCGGTTCGTCGGCGTCAAGATCCACACGACGTACGCGCGCGCCCCGATCGGCTCGCCGCAGATGGCCGAGGCGTTCGACCTGGTGGACGAGCTGGGCGTCCCGCTGCTCCTGCACACCTGGGGCGCGGACGTCGCGCTGCTGCCGGAGCTGCTGGCGGCCCGCCCCCGGCTCCGCGTGATCGTCGGGCACGCGGGCGGCGACGCCTGGCGGGAGGCTGCGCACGCCGCCGCCGCGTGCGACCGCCTGTACCTGGAGCACTGCCGGACGGTCCCGGACGCGGGCCGCGTCGCGTACGCGCGGGCGGCGGGGGTGCCGATCGAGCGGTTCCTGTTCGGCACCGACTCGACGCTGATCGACCCGTGCGTCGCGCTGGGCGTCGTGCGGGACGCGGACTTCAGCGACGAGGAACGCGAACGCGTGCTGTGGCGTAACGCCGTGGACCTCTTCGGGCCGTTGGGATGAGGGTCGCGTTCGCGGGCCTGGCCACGACCTACCATCCGGGCGCGGACGCCCGGCTGCTGCGCGCGCGGGGCGTCACCGACCTCGTCGTCTGGGGCGACGCGGACGGGTCGTTCGCCGCCGAGCACGGCGCGCGGCCGGTGGACTCGCCGGAAGGACTCGTCGCGGCGCAGCCGGACGCCGCGATCGTCACGCTCCGCCCGGCGGACGTGCCCGGCGCGGTGCGGCTCCTGGCGGGCGCGGGCGTCCCGACGTTCGTGACGAAGCCCGCCGTGGGGACCGCCGCCGACCTCGACCGGCTGGACGAGGCGGTCGGGACCGCCGCCGCCCCGGTGACGACGTGCTCGGTGCTGCGCTTCGCCCCCGCGCTGCGGCGCCTGGCCGGGGCGGACGTCCTCGGCGTCCGCGTGACCGTCCGCCACTCCGTCACCGCGTACCTGGACCCCGGCCGCCGCTGGCTGGACGATCCGGCCGAGGGCGGCGGCACGCTGGCGACGATGGGCCTGCACGGCGTCGAGCTGGCGTCGGCGGTGCTCGGGCCGGGGTTCCGCGCGCGCTGGGCGTGCCGGGCCGCGCGCGTCCACCGGGAGACGTGGTCGGAGGACACCGGCGTCATCACGCTGACCTGGCCGGACGGGCGGTACGGCGTCGTTGAGGTCCTCGGCGCGACCGACGTCGAGAGCTACGAGATCGCCGTCCACACCCCGCGCGGCACGGCGACGGTGACGCTCCCGGACGGCGGCGACGACCCCCTCGGCTACGCCGCGACGCTCGACGCGTTCCTCGCGGCCGCCGCCGAGGGCCGGGCCGCCGTCCCGTGGACGACGACCCGGGAAGTCCTCGGCGCGGTCGTCAGCGCGCGGAACCTAGCTCGTCCAGGCAGGCGATGACGGCGTCCCGCTCGGCGGCGGGGAGCGCAGGCCCGTAGGGGTCGTGGGCCGCGTGCTCGGGCAGCGCGCCCTCGTGGACGGCGGCCCACATCATCCGCTGCACGTATCCCTCGATCGGGTCGAAGAACGTGGCGGCGGCGAAGCGGTCGAGCCGGTCCGAGGCGCGGACGAACGCCGCGTGGTCGCCGTCCGTCCAGGCCCGCACGACGTCGGCGGACAGGTCGGCGCGGGCGGCGGCGATGCCGACGAGCGCGGTGTCCGCGCCCCACATCAGCGACGGCCCGAACATGCGGTCCTCGCCGGTGATGGCGAGGCGGCCGGTGCCGCGCCCGGCCCAGATCGCGTCCTGGCAGCCGATGGCGCGGTCCAGCGTCGCGGTCTTCACGCCGAGCATGGTCGGCAGCGCCAGCAGTTCGCGGATCAGCTCGGGCGGGTACGGGTAGCCGCCCGCCTCGCCGTGCAGGTAGAAGCCGACGAGCGGCAGCCCGCTCTCGGCCGCGACGCGCTCGTGCAGGCCGACCGCGCGCGCGTGCCCGTCCGGGAGCGCCGCGTACTCCGCGAGCGGGTAGACCATGACGGCGTCCGCGCCCAGCTCCGCCGCGTGGACGGCCATCGCGACGGTCGCGTCCTCGGCCTCCGCCAGTTTCGGCGCGGTCAGCGCGCGCGGCACGCCGACGCCCGCGACCAGCGGCGCGGACGTGGCCCGCCGCCAGGCGGTCAGGACGTCGGCCCGGTCCCGCTCGCCGAGGTAGAGGCCCCGGCCGGTGTGCGCCCAGACGGCCACGCCGCCGATCGGCCCCGCCGCGACGCGCTCGGCGTACGCGGCGAGCGCGGCGCGGTCCACCGCGCCGGAACGGTCCATCGGGGTGACGACGGCGGGCAGCAGCGTGCCGCGCAGCCGTTCGACGAGGGGGTGCATCGCTTCGCCTTCCTGCTTCGTCAGAGGTCGTGGCCGAGGCCGGGCGCGGTCGGGACCGGCACGGACCCGGCGGCGTCGCCGAACGCGGTCGGGGCCAGCGGCTCGTCGCGGACGAGCAGCGGGCCGACCAGGTCGGCGGGGACGGTCGCGCCCGGCAGCGCGGCGGCCAGGTGCAGCGCGGCGAGCGTCGCCACGCCGAGTTCCGGCATCGAGCCGATCTTCACCGCGAGCCCGGCCGCCTCCGCGACGGCCGCGACCTGGAGCGCGCGGTGCAGGCCGCCGACCTTGAGGATCTTGATGTTGATGACGTCGGCCGCGCCGCGCCGGACGATCTCCAGCGCGTCGGGGGCCGACTGGACGCTCTCGTCCACCATCACGCGCAGGTCCAGCCGCTCGCGCAGCCGCGCGAGCCCGGCCAGGTCCCAGTGGGGGAGCGGCTGTTCGAGCAGGGACAGCCCCGCGGCGGCCATCCTGGCGAGGACGGGCAGCGCGGTGGCGGCGTCGTAGCCCTCGTTGGCGTCCAGGCACAGCTCGACGTCGCCGGGCAGCGCGCCCCGGACGGCGCGGACGAGCTCCAGGTCCTGCGCGGGGTCGTTGCCGCCCTTGACCTTGATGTGCCGGAACCCGCGCGCGGCGTGCTCGGCGGCCTCGGCGGCCATCTCGTCCAGCGTGCCGAGGCCGACGACCCAGGCGATCGGGACGCGGTCGCGGACCCGCCCGCCGAGCAGGGCGTGGACGGGCCAGCCCGCGGCGCGTCCGGCGAGGTCGTGCAGGGCGATGTCCACCCCGGCCTTGGCGACGTGCTGGCCGCGCAGCGCCGCGTCCATCGCCAGGTGCGCGCCGGCCCGGTCGAGCGGATCGCGGCCGACGAGCACCGGCGCGAGATGCTCCCGAACGGCCGCGCGGACCCCGGCCAGCGTCTCGCCGGTGTACGCGGTCATCGGGGACGTCTCGCCGACACCGCGCGCGCCGCCGGCCGTCTCGATCTCGACCACGAGGCTGACGAGCTCCGTGCTCGTCCCGCTGCTGATCTCGAACGGCCGCCGGTAGGGGGCGCGCACCACGCGGGTGGTGACGGCGGCGATGCGGTCGTCCCCCGGCGCGCGGCCGGTGACGTCCCGGTTGGGGGCGACGGTCAAGATCTGACTCCTTGGAGGGGTCGCAATCGGACGGCGAACCATTTACGGTCTAGACCGTAAGTACGGAAACTGGTCGATGTCAATGGAGGCGGACACCCATGCGCCTGGGTCTGTATCTCAATCTCTACGGCGACCGGGCCGACCGGCCTTCGCTCCAGGACGCGGTCGAGCAGGCCCGCCTCGCCGAGCAGGCCGGGTTCTCCTGGATCGTGCTGGGCGAACGGCACCTGCACCGGCCCGGCTACCACGAGATCCTGACCTCGCTGACCTGGCTCGCCGCGCACACCGAGCGGATCGGGCTGGCCACCGCGGGCATCGTCGCGCCGCTGTACCACCCCGTCGTCCTCGCCGAGACGCTCGCCCACCTGGACGTCCTGTCCGGCGGGCGGCTGACGGCCGGGTTCGTGCTCGGCTACCGGCCCGAGGAGTTCGCGCTGTACGGCGTCACCCCGGCCGAGCGCGTGGCGCGGTTCGAGGAGTGCCTGACGATCCTCACCCGCCTGTGGACGGAGGACGAGGTCACCCACGAGGGCCGGTTCACGACCGTCCGCGAGGCGTTCCTGTCGCCGCGCCCCGCGCAGGACCCCAGGCCGCGGCTGTGGAACGGCGGGCGGGTCCCGGCCGTCCTGGAGCGCACGGCCCGGATGTGCGACGGCTGGACGACGTCGTTCAACGAGCTCGACGCCGACCTGCCCGGCAAGATCGCCGAATACCGGTCGCACCCGCGCGGGGCCGGGACGCTCGGCCAGGAGGTCATCGTCTGCCGCGAGGGCTACTGCGCCGAGACCTCGCAGGACGCGCGCAAGGCCCTCGAGGAGCCGCTGCGCGACCTCTACGACGCGTACACGGGGTGGAAGCGCACGTCGGCGGACGCGTCCCGGTACGCGCAGGGCTGGGACGACATCGCCGCGCGCGGCGTCATCGGCTCGCCCGCGCAGTGCGCCGATCGGCTGGAGCACTACGCGGACCTCGGCGCGGACGGCGTCGTCCTGCGCGTCCAGCCGCCCGGCATGTCCCAGGCGGACGCGCTCCGGACCATCGAGGGTTTCGGCGCGGTGATTTCCGGCTGAGACCGGAACTCGCGGTCGGCTCCGGGCTCCGGAGCCGACCGCGCGGTCAGCCCGCACGGAAGGCGCGCCGCACCTTCGCCGCCGCCGCGAGGATGTCGGACAGCGCGTCCTCGTCGGCCATCAGCAGGTGCTGGCGCACCCAGACGACGGAGTCCTCGGCGGCCTCGGCGGCGGGGCACGACGCCGGTCCCGCGTGCGGCCGCAGCGCCGCCTCGCGGGACAGCGCGCGGTAGCCCGCGTCCAGCGGGACGCCCTCGGCCGTCATCGCCGCGACGAAGTCGGCCTTGGGCCGACCGCCGAACGCGGCGGGGTCGTAGCGGAGCAGCGCGAGGTGGTGGCTGCTGCGCGTCGTCCCCTCGGGGGCGGGCAGCAGGTCGAGGCCGTCGCAGTCCGCCAGCCCGGCCGCGAGGAACGCGACCGCGCGCTCCCGCGCGGCGATCTGCCCGTCCAGGCGGTCGAGCTGCGGCAGCAGGACGGCCGCCTGGAACTCCGTCATGCGCAGGTTCCACCCGACTTCGGGGTGTTCGTACCACGCGCCGGACAGGCGGCGGCCGACGTTGTGCAGCGACCAGGCGCGCTCGTAAACGGCGTCGTCGTCGGTGACGATGACGCCGCCCTCCCCGGCCGTCATCGCCTTGCTCGACTGGAAGCTGAAGCACGCCGCGTCGCCCAGCGTCCCGGCGGGGCGGCCGTGCCGGGTCGCGCCGTGGGCCTGCGCGGCGTCCTCCAGGCTCGCCAGGCCGTGCGCGCGGCACAGCGCGCCGAGCGCGTCGGTGTCGGCGGGCGCGCCCGCGAGGTGGACGGGCATCACGGCCTTCGTGCGGGGGCCGATGAGCCGTTCGACCGACGCCGGGTCGAGGTGCAGCGTGTCGGGCGTGACGTCCGCGAGCACCGGACGCGCGCCCGCGAGCACCACGGCCGTCGCGCTCGCGACGAACGTGTACGCCGGGACGATCACCTCGTCGCCCGGAACGACGCCGAGCGCGCGCAGTCCGAGGAACAGCGCGACCGTCCCGTTGACGACGCAGACGCCGTGCCGCGCGCCCACGGACGCGGCGAACGCGTCGGCGAACGCGGCGACCTTCGTCCCGGACGTCGCCCCCCAGTCCCCGCTGTCGAGAACCTCCAACAACAGCTTGCGCTGCTCGTCCGTCGCGGGAGGCGGCCACGCGGGCCACCCGGTGGTCCGGACGGGCGTGCCGCCGTCGAGCGCCAGGGTCATCGCAGATCCTCCAGGAGCCGTGTCATCGTGCCGAACAGGACTTGGTCGCGGTCGGCGGGGTCGAGCGGCGCGAGCACGACGCGGCCCAGACCGACGCGCAGGTCGAGGAACACCGCGTCGGACCCGAAGACGATCCGGTCCGCGCCGACCGCCGCGACCAGCCGAGCGAGGTGCCGCGCGGTCATCCGGGACCCGCAGATCTCCAGCGTGACGCCCGGATGAGCGGCGGCGACCCCGGCCGCCGCCGCGTACCCGGACGGCCACAGCCCGGCGTGCCCGAGCAGCAGTCGCAGCGCCGGGTGGCGCGCGGCGACGGCCGCGAACCGCGCCGGGTCCGACCAGGGCGAGCCGTGCTGCCCGTGCGACAGGACGAGGCGCCCGCGCTCGGCGGCGAGCGCGAGCGCGGGGGCGTAGCCGGGTCCGTCGAGCGGGTGCTCGTGGGTGTCGGGGTGGAGCTTGAGCCCGATCACGCCGGGGGCGTCGAGCAGGTCGGCGGCGCGGGCGGCCGCCTGCGGGTCGTGCGGGTCGTAGACGGCGTAGCCGAGGAGGCGGCCCGGACGGCGCGCCAGCTCGTCCAGCAGGAGCGCGTTGCCGGACCGCGCGTCCGGGCCGACGCCGAGCAGGTGCGAGACGCACATCGTCGCGACGCCCACGCGGTCCATGACGTCGATCAGGCGCGCCGTGGACGCGTCGGGGATCGCGAAGTTGAACCAGGAGCCGAGGTGCCCGTGGGCGTCGATGACGCGGCCCCGCCAGCTTTCGTCCACGTCAGTCCTCCTTTCGCGGGCGCAGCAGGGCGCGCGCGTTGCCCCCGGCGATCAGCGCGGCGTCGGCCGGCGGCAGGTCGAGGTGGTCGAGCTGGAAGCGCGGCCCGGCGTCGTCGGTGGCGGGCGCGCCCGTGCCGAACAGCACGCGGTGCGCCCCGAACCGCTGCGCGACCCATTCGACGGCGAGGTGACCGTTGAGCGTGGCGGTGTCGACGTGGATGCGCGGGTGGGCGTCCATGAGGTCCGCGAGTTCGCGCAAACTCCGGTAGCCGGTGTTGATGAGCACGAGATTCAGGCCGGGGACGCGGGTCGCGAGGTGTTCGACCTCGTCCGGCGTCGTCTCGTCCCAGCCGAGCAGGACGCCCGTGCCGCGCTCCGCGAGGTCCCGCGCGAGCGCGAGGCCGTGCGGCCCGGTCAGCCGGAACCGGTGCGCGGCCGGGCACAGCCGGACGACCCCGGCCGCCTCGGACGGCGTCCCCAGCGGGCCGGGGACCAGGACCGGGACGGGGATCAGCCGGTCACCGCCGCGCGGCAGCGCCGCGTTCCCCGTCGCCGGGTCGTAGTGCAGGGCGTGGGAGTGGACGACGCACGCCGCGTCGATCCGCAGCCGGTCCAGCTCCGCGAGCAGGCCGGACGCGTCCGCGCCCGGCACGTCGTCGGTCGGCACCGGGCCGAGCACCCGGTTGACGTCGATGACCTCGAACACCGGCGCTCAGCCCTTGATCCCGGTCGCCGCGATGCTGTCGGTCAGGTACCGCTGGAGCAGCCCGAAGACGAGCAGGCTCGGCAGGACGGTGATCGCGGCACCGGCCATCACCTGGTTGACCGGCACGTTCTCGCTCTGCAGCGTGGCGAGCCCGACCGTCAGCGTCTGCATTTCGCCGGACTGCCCGATGACGAGCGGCCACAGGAAGTCGTTCCAGTGCCACAGGAAGACGAAGACGCCGAGCGTCGCGAGGGCCGGGCGCACCAGCGGCAGCACGATCGTCGTATACATCCGCCATTCCGAGGCGCCGTCGATCTCGGCGGCCTCGAACAGCTCGTCGGGGAGCTGCGCGATGAACTGGCGCATGAGGAACACGGCCTGCGAATTGGCGAGCGTCGGGACGATCAGTCCCCAGTAGCCGTCCACCCAGCCGAGTTTCGACACCAGGATGTAGGTGGGGATCAGCGTCGCCTGGAACGGCACCATGAGCGTCGCGAGGAAGGACCAGAACATCACCTCGCGGCCGGGGAAGCGCTTCTTGGCGAAGGCGTAGCCCGCCATCGACGCGAACAGCAGGATCAGCAGCACCGACGCGAGCGAGTAGATCAGGGAGTTGATCGTCCACCGGGTGATGTCGGAGTTCGACAGCACGTTCCGGAAGTTCTCCAGCGTGACGTGCGTCGGGATGAACGCGTCCGGGAACGTCTGCCCGCTCGCCGGGGCGAACGCGATGAACACCATCGCGGCGAACGGCGCGATCGTCACGATCGCCGTGAGCGCCAGCAGCGCGGGCGTCGTGAGCCGGGCCGCGCCGCCGAGCCGCCGTCCCGCGCGGGCGGCGGGGGGCCTGCGGGTCGTGGTCGCCATCAGTCCTCCCGTCCGACGAACCGGCGCTGCACGAGGGAGACGGCCAGGACGACCGCGAACAGCGTCAGCCCGATCGCGCTCGCGTAACCGAAGTCGAAGTATTTGAAGCCCGTGTCGTACAGCAGGTACACGAGCGAATAACTGGACCGGACGGGTCCGCCGCCGGTCATCACGTACATCGCGTCGAAGACCTGGAACGCCTGGATGGTCTCGATGACCAGCACGAAGAACAGCACCGGGCGCAGCAGCGGCAGCGTGATGTGGCGGAACCGCTGCCAGGCGTTCGCGCCGTCCATCATCGCCGCCTCGTCGAGGGAGCGCGGAATGGACTGGAGACCGGCGAGCAGGATCAGCATCGAGTAGCCGAAACCCTTCCAGGCGGAGGTCACGGCGATGGACGGCAGCACCGACCCGGAATGGCCGAGGAAGTCGAACGGGCCGACGTGGACGAGGTGGAGCAGCCCGTTCAGCAGGCCGTCCTCGGCGTCGTAGATCCATTTCCAGATCACGGCCGCGAGCACGATGCTCGTCACGTACGGCAGGAAGAACACGCCCCGGAAGAAGCCGCGCCCCCACACGACGCGGTCCAGAAGCATCGCCGTGCCGAGCGACAGCAGCACGGTCATCGGCACGAACACCACGACGTAGGTGAGCGTGACGAGCAGGCTCTCGCGGAACAGGTCCTCGTGCGCGAGCCGCGTGTAGTTGTCGGCGCCGACGAACGACCACTCGCCGCTGAGCTTGTAGTCGGTGAGGGACAGCAGGAACGCCCCGGCCGTCGGCACGAGGCGGAACAGCGTGAACAGCACGAGCATGGGGGCGACGAACAGCAGCCCCACGCGGGCCTGCCGGGACCGCCGCCCGGTGGTCGGCGCGGTCCCGGCGCGCGGGCGCCGTGCCGCGGACGGCCGGGACCGGGTGGACAGTGTCACCGGTGCCTCCGAAAGGCGCGGGCCGCCGTCCGGGGCGGCCCGCACCCGGTAGTGCGGATGTTGCGGACGGGTCAGCGCTGGCGCGCCAGCAGGTCGTCGGCCTGCTTCGCCGCGTCGTCCAGCGCCTGCTTGGGCTGCTTCTTACCGGTGAGCGCGGCCTGGATCTCCGCGCTGAGCAGCGACATCACCTGGCGGGCCGCCGCGTTGGGCTCGCCCGGGTAGGCGTAGGTGAGCGCCTCGGTGAACTTCGCGGTGGACGCGTCGCCACCGGTGGCCTTGACGTCGGTGCGCGGCGACAGGAAACCGGACGCCTGCGTCAGCCCGGAGATCCGCTCCGGCGCGATCATGAACCGCAGGAACGCCTCGGCCTTGGCCTTGTTCTTCGACTTGGCGTTGACGCCGAGCCCGCCGGGCAGGCCGAACCCGACCTGCTTGCGGTACCGCAGCGGCAGCCCGACGACGACGTTGTCCGCGCCCCACGCGTCGCCCGCCGTCTTGACCTCCGCCGGGACGTTCGTGAAGCCCATCGCCACCTGCTGCTTGCCGAGGGCCTGGTCCGGGAGGACGTTCTTGTTGTTCAGCGCGCTCTTGGGAATCGCACCGGACTTGTAGAGGTCCACCAGGAACGTCAGCGCCTCGACGCCCGCAGGGCTGTTGAACGCGGCCTTCTTGCCGTCCGGCGAGAACACCGTCCCGCCCGCCTGCCACAGCAGCGGGTAGTAGTTGAGGTTCAGGCTGGCCTCGGGGGACGCCGAGTAGTCCAGCGTGGCGACGCCCGCCGCCTTGAGCTTCGGCGCGGCCGCCCTGATCTCGTCCCAGGTCTCCGGCGGCTTCTTGATCCCGGCCTTGTCCAGCAGCTTCTTGTTGTAGAGCGTGCTCGTGACCGTGTGGTAGATCGGCGCGGCGTACAGCTTCCCGTCCACGCTCAGGGCCTTCAGCGCGCCGGGCAGGAAGCTCGACCTCGCGTCGGCGACGGCCGCGTCCACCGGTGCGAGCGTGCCGTTCTGGACGTACTGCGGGATCTGGTCGGGGCCGAGCAGCACGACGTCCGGCCCCTTGCCGCCGGAGAGGGCGGTGGCGACCTTCTGGTCCCGGTTGTCCCACGGCTGCAGCTCGATCTTGAGGTCGAGGCCGGAGTTCGCCGCCTCGAAGTCCTTCTCGATCTGCTGCCAGTAGGTCCGGCTCGCCGCCTGATCGGCGATGACCGGATACATCCAGACGGTGAGGCTCTTGTCGGACGACCCGGAGCCGCAGGCCGCGGTGAGCGCTCCGGCGGTCGCGAGCACGGCGAGCGTCGCCGTGACGCGCGTGAGGTTGGGTTTCATCGGACCCCTTAGTTTCAGAGGACCGGGGCGCGGCGGGCTCCCCGGGGCGATCGGTCGTGGGCGGGTGGATCGGGGGCCAATAACGGTCCAGGCCGAAATTAGCCGGATTGGTTTCGGACTGTCAATGGGGCAGGTCGACGCGGAACAGGTTCGCGCCGTCGCTGAACACCAGCCGGTGCTCGCCCTGCGCCGCGAGCCGCCGGACCGCGTGCTCGACCACGACGGTCGGGGCACGCCGTGAGCTGGGGTCGATCCGGACGATCTTGCCGCCGTCCAGGCTCGCGTACAGCGCGGTGCGGGTCGCCACGATGTCGCCGCCCGTCGTGTTCGAGCCGAGCGCGTAGCGCTTGAGGACCCGGCCGGTCCGCGGATCGACGGAGAAGACGGTCTTTCCGGCCACGCCCCAGAGCTTTCGGTCAGGGCCGATGACGACGGAGTTGACCGTCCCCGCGCCCGGCACCGGCACGCTCTCCCAGAGCTTGCGGCTGCGCGCCGTGTCCCAGGCGAACACCGTCCCCTCGTCGCGGGTCGGCTTCGTCGTGCCGAGGCCGCCGGTGATCGACGTCCCGCCGTAGACGACGCGGCCGCGCGCGGTCAGGCCGAACACGCTCTCGTCCTGCACGACGTTGCGGGTGACCTGCGTCTTACCGGTGCGCGGGTCGTAGATCGCGAGCGCGCCGCCGAGGCGGTCGCCGTCCGGCACCGTGCCCACGGCGATCTTGCCGTCCACCTCGGCGAGCGCGCGGGCCCGCATCTGGAGGTCGGCCTTGAGGTTGACCGCGAGCTTCGGGTTGTCCGGCGTGCCCTCCGGGCCGGGCGAGTACTCGGGGCTGCTCCACGGCTTCGCCGGGTCGTAGGAGTACAGCCGGGCCTCGGGGTACGTGCCGATCCACACCCGGCCATCGGACGCTTCCAGGACCGACTCGACCTGCGAGAACCGGTTGAACGTCGCCTTCCCGTCCGCCGGGTCCACGAGCGACAGGCCGCCGTTGAGGAACCCGCCCGCGTACGCGCGGCGCTTCCCGGCCGCGACGGACAGGATCTCGATCGGCTCCCGGCGGACGTCCGTGGGCAGGATCGCGAACTCGCCCGTCTGCGGGTTGTACCGGAACATGTCGCCGCGCCACAGCGTCCCGACGATGCTCTTGCCCGGATAGTCGGGAAGGCCGAGTTCCGCCCAGCCGATCGACCGGGCGTTCTGGACGCGGCCGGTGAACGTCAGGCCGGTGCCGGTGAGCTTCTTCGTCGCGGGGTCGTAGCGCTTCAGCTCGCTCTGCTGGATCAGGTAGATCTCGCCGTCGTCACCGGCGGGGGAGACGTCCAGGCCGTGGGCCTGCGGGATCTCGTCCGTCCACTGGCCCGACGCGACGTCGTACACGAACATCGGGCTCGGGAACGCGTTGCCGATGCGGACGTACAGCCGACCGTCGCGCGCGTTGATGTCGTAGACCTGCTGGCCCTCGATCGACTCCAGGCCGGGCGGCTTCGGCAGTTCGCGGGACACACCGGTGGCCGGATCGAGTTCGGCGATGTGCGCCTGCGCGTAGGAGCCCGTGTAGACCTTGCCGTTCATGACGGCGATGCTCTTGACGTACGTCTGGCCGGGGACGGGCTGGCCGTAGTCGCGGAACGCACCGGTGCGCGGGTCGTACCGGAACACCCGGCCGCCGGGCGACGTGCCGCCGTAGATGTTGCCGTCCTCGTCGCTGGCGAGCCGCCACACGAACGACTGGCCGGGGATCGGCTGCCCCAAATCCTCCACGGTGTCCCCGGAGCCGGGCCGCCACCGGTACAGATGCCCGTCGTTGTAGGTCCCTGCGTAGACCGAGCCGTCCGGCGCGGCGGTCACCGCCCAGCCGCCCTCCGCGCCCGGCAGCGGCGCGGTGACCAGCCGCGCGCCGGTCGCCGGGTCGACCGCGTTCAGGTACGCGGGCTTGCCGGTCGAGACGTTCCAGAGCGCGGGCCGCCCGTCCGGACCGGGCGCGACCGTGCCGCCGATGAGCAGCACGTCGGAGAGCGGGACGCCGAGCGGCACCACGGCCGCCGGGTGCGGGTGGCGCGGCGGGCGGGCCGCCGCGGGGGCGGCGGCCGTCGGGACGAGGAGCGCGGCGGCGAACGACGCCGCCGCGATCGAGCGCGGTCTGGGCACGGGACCTCCCGGGGGTTGGACCTCTTACGGTCTCGGCCGAAAGTGTCACGCGATGGATTGGTACCCGTCAACCCCCAGGACGTGTCCAAAAGACGTTGACAGCCGCGCCTATCTGGCTGATCCGGCTCCAGTTACGGCCTTGACCGTTAGTCGTTTCGATTGCTATGCCTACCGGAACATCGAGGCAAGGAGTCGATCAGTGAGACGATTCGGAGCCGCGCTCCTGGCGCTGCTGCTCGTCGGGGCGACCCTCGCGGTCGCGCCGGGCGCGGCGGCGGCGAGCCTGGAGACCCTCCCCACGCTGCCCCTGAGCAGCGTCACCAATCCCGGCGGCGTCGTGGTGAAACGCCCGGACGGGGCCTCGTACCTCTACACCGTGTCCACCGTGTCGGCCGGAAGCGCGATCTTCTCGGTCATCGACACCCGCGACGGGCGCCGCGCGTACGAGCTGCCGCTGCCGGGCGCGCTCGGGACCTGGGCGGTGACCGCCGGGCGCGACGGAAGCGCGTTCATCGGCAGCTACTCGTCCGGCAAGGCGTTCCACTGGACGTGGGGCGCGTCGGCCGTCACGGACCTCGGCACGCCGCTGCCGGGCGAGACGTTCGTCTGGTCCGTCGCGGCGGACCGCGCCGGGCGGTTCTACGGCGGGACCTCGCCGGGCGGCAAGCTCTTCCAGTACGACCCGGCGACGAAGGCAGTGCGGGACTACGGGCAGCTCGTCGCGGGGGAGCAGTACGTCCGCTCGCTCGACATCGCCCCGGACGGCACGGTGTACGCGGGCATCGGCGCGCACGCGCACGTCGTCGCCGTCGATCCGCGCACCGGTGCCAAGCGGGAACTCCCGCTGCCCGCCGGCCTCGACACCGACCAGTACGCCTACGACGTGCGGGTGAGCGGGCGGTACCTCGCCGTCCGGTTCGCCGCGTCGGCGGCCGCCGGGGAACTGTGGGTGTACGACCTGGCCAAGCGGAAGTGGCGGCAGCACGTGACCGGGGTGACGAGCATCGGCCTCGTCGACCACGGCTCGCGGCTGTACTTCATGCGCGGCACCGCCGTGACCGCGCTCGACCCGCACGGCGGCGCGCTCCGGACGGTCGCGCGCGTCGAGTCCGACTCGCTCCTGCACGTCGTCGGACTGGTCTCCGGCGGCGACCTGCTGGTGAAGGCCAACACGGGCGGCTCGCTGTGGCGCGTCGGACTCCGGTCCGGGAAGGTCCGCGCGTTCCACGCTGATCTCGCCGAGCAGCCGACCGCGCCCGAGTCCCTGGGCGTCGGGCCGGACGGCAAGATCTACGCGAGCGGGTACCTGTCCGGCGGGCTGGCCAGCTACGACCCGGCGACCCGGGCCGTCGTCGGCCACAAGGGCGTCGGGCAGATGGAAGGCATCGTGACCGTCGGGAACAAGCTCTACCTGGGCGAGTACCCGAGGGCGCAGGTCTACGAGTACGACCCGGCGCAGCCGTGGGCGCCCGGGACGAACCCGCGCCGGATCATGGACCTGTCCGGGCAGCAGCAGGACCGGCCGTTCGCGATGGTCGACGCGGGCGGCGTGCTCGCGGTCGGCACCGTCCCGTCGTCCGGCGTGCTCGGCGGCGTGCTGGCGCTCTACGACCCGGCCACCGGTAAGTCGCGGATCATGCGGGACGTCGTCCCGACGCAGAGCATCGTCGGGCTCGCCTACCGCGACGGCGTCGTCTACGGGACCACGTCGGTGTGGGGCGGCAACGGCATCGACGCCAAGGACGCCGACGCCAAGCTCGTCGCCGTGGACGTCGCGACCGGCGCCGTCAAGTTCACCGCCGTCCCCGTGCCGGGCGAGCGGTCGATCAGCGGCGTGACGACCGACGACCAGGGCCACGTCTGGGGCTTCTCCACCTGCACGGTCTTCGAATTCGACCCGGTCGCCCAGAAGACGCTGCGGACGGCGAAGTACTGCGACTACCCGTGGGACACCGTCCACCACCTGTGGCGCGACGCCTACCTCTACTTCGACCCCGACGACGGCTACCTGTACGGAAAGGCGCAGGCCAAGGTCTTCCGCATCGACCGGAGCACGCTCGCCTACACCCAGCTCGTGAGGCCGATCTCGCTGCTCACCCGGACTTCGTCCGGCGACCTCTACATGTCCCGCGAATCGAACTTCTACGTCTACCGCAAGTGACCGGAACCGCGTCCCGCCGTGCGGCGGGACGCGGTCACCCGTCGTCCTGCGCGGTGAGCGGTTTGGCGATGTCCTCCAGGCCGCGCCGTTCGGCCTTGACGCCGAAGACGACCTCGATGAGACCCGCCGCGATCATCAGCAGCGCGCCGATCACGAACGCGATGGCCGTGTCCCGGACGCCGCCCTCGATCAGCTTCGAGAAGACGAGCGGGCCGGAGATGCCGCCCGCCGCCGTGCCGATCGCGTAGAAGAACGCGATGGCCAG
This sequence comes from Actinomadura atramentaria DSM 43919, assembly GCF_000381885.1. GTDB lineage: Bacteria > Actinomycetota > Actinomycetes > Streptosporangiales > Streptosporangiaceae > Spirillospora > Spirillospora atramentaria. Next base: position 136,155 of record NZ_KB907213.1, read on the forward strand.
CGCGCGGGTCTCCATCGGGAAGACCTCGCTGACGGTGAGATAGGCGGAACTCGCACCGGCCGAGGCAAAGAACAGGACCACGCACCAGCACGCCGTCATCGTCACCGCGCTGAGGACTCCCGCGTCGAAGAGCCAGGCGGTGAGGAGCAGGAGGACGCCGGAGAGGATGTACGTCCCGCTGATCATCGGCTTGCGGCCGACCGAGTCGAAGAGAGGGGAGAGCAGCAGCGGCCCGAGGAAGTTGCCCGCCGCGATGACCGCGTAGAAGTACCCGGTGTCGGTGTCGATGTGGAAGAACTTCGTGAGGATGTCGGCGTAGCCGAACGTGATGGCGTTGTAGAGGAACGCCTGCCCGATGAACAGCGCGAAACCGAGGATGGCGCGCTTGGGGTAGTGCGCCCACAGCGTCCGCGCGATGAGGCCGAATCCGAGGCTCTTGCGCTGGTGGATGACGATCGACTGGGACGGCTCGGTGAGCGATTTCCCGCTCTCCTGCTCGACCTCGCGTTCGACGTCCCCGACGAGTTTCTCCGCCGCGTCCGTCTTCCCGTGGATGATGAGCCATCTCGGACTCTCCGGGACGTGCCGTCGCACGACCAGGATGATCAGTCCCAGCAGCACGCCGAGGCCGAACGCGAGCCGCCACCCGACGTCCACCGGCAGCTTGCTCAGCACCGGGACGGTCAGCAGCGCGCCCGCCGCCGCGCCCAGCCAGAAACTGCCGTTGATGACGATGTCGATCCGGCCGCGGTGGCGGCTCGGGATCAGCTCGTCGATCGCCGAGTTGATCGCCGCGTACTCGCCGCCGATGCCGAAACCGGTGATGAAACGGCACATGAAGAACCACCACGGCGTCCACGACAGCGCGGTCAGCGCGGTGCCGAGGAGGTACACCAGCAGCGTGATCATGAACAGTTTCTTGCGGCCGAACCGGTCGGTGAGCCAGCCGAAGAACAGCGAGCCGGTACAGGCTCCGGCCACGTACACCGCGGCGCCCATTCCGGAGACCGCGCCCGCCGTGATGTTGACGCCGCTGCCCGGCTTGGCGAGCTGCGGTGCGAGGTTTCCGACGATCGTGACCTCGAGGCCGTCGAGAATCCAGACGGTGCCGAGGCCGATGACGATCATCCAGTGCCAGCGTGCCCAGGGCAGCCGGTCCAATCGGGCCGGAATCTTCGTCCGGACCACGCCCGTTTCGGCGCTACTCATGCTGATCACCCGTCACGAAAGGGGTCGTAACCGGTGGGAAAGTCAGCAAACGCCATGATCATCAAAGGTTCCGTCGGGACGCGGCCGACCTGCGGCGCGGCGCGGAACCTTTGCGATCGGCAGGGAGCGGGATGAACCCCGTCAGCGCGCGTCGCGGCGGTCCAGGAGGGCGTTGACGAGCGCCGCGCCGCGCCCGGCGTCGTCCACGCTGACGGTGAGCCGCCCGCCGGACCGGTACCGCAGGACGAGGCAGTCCCCGCCGCGGATCATCACGGCCGCCGAGCCGGGCAGCCCGCGCAGCCCCCAGCCGCCGACCTGGCTCGGCCGGACGTCCTCGGCCCACGCGCGCTCGATCCGCTCCAGCGGGATGCGGCGGACGGGACGGCCGAGCGGCCCGAACCCGATCGCGACGCCGCGCTCGGACACCCGGACCCGCACCGCCGACAGCAGCAGTCCGGCGACGAGCACGACGAGCGCCCCGGCGGCCAGGCCGAACGCGGTGCCGCCGCCGACGCCGGTCGCGCCGAGCAGGGTGAGGACGAGCGTCGCGGCGGCGGACGCGACGGCGACGGCGGCGAGCGCGGGCGACGACACGCGGCCGACCCACGCGGACCGCTGGCCGGGGCGCAGCGGGAGGCGCGGCGCGTCCAGCTCGCCGGGGGAGGGCGGGTCGGCGGGGCCGCGGCCGAGCCACCCGGCCAGGCCGCCGACGGCCGCCGCACCGGCGAGCGTCAGCGCGACGGACCAGCCGGAGAGCCGCGCGTCCGCCCATGTGGAACGGTCCAGGTTGGCGCCGACCAGCACGGCCGCGATGCCCGGGACGAACACCGTCCAGCCGGCGAGGAAACCCCACCAGTAGGCGCGCGTCGAGCGGCGCTCGAAGACGCGGCCGTGCAGCGCCAGCCCCGTCAGGACCACCCACGCGGCGGCCCACAGGCCGAGGACCGCGGCGGTGTTCGCCGCGAACGACGCGTGGCCGTCCGGGACCGCCGAGTCGCGCCAGTGCGTCCCCATCGGGTCGGGCAGGCGGCCGCGCACGGCGAACAGCAGGCCCGCCAGCGCGGCGCAGCCCGCCGCGCCCCAGCACGCGGCCCCGAGCGCCGCGCGGACGTGCGGTCTTGCGTTCGTGGTCACGGCAGCTCCTTGACGATCGCGAGCAGGTCCTCCCGGCCGAAGCCGAGTCCGCGCGCCTCCGCGAGCAGGTCGCGCGCCCGCTGGACGAGCAGCGCCCGCCCCGGCGGCACCGTCGCCACGCTGACGCCCCGGCCGCGCCGGAACTCGAGGATGCCCTCGTCCCGCAGGTCGCGCAGCGCGCGCAGCACGGTGTTGGCGTTGATGCCGAGCGCGTCGGCGAGGTCGCGCGCGGCGGGGAGCCGGTCCCCGGGCCCGTACGCGCCGTCCCCGATGGCCCGGCGGACGGCCCCCGCCACCTGCTCGTGCAGGGGCCGGGGGTCGTTGAGGTCGAGCGTGAGCAACATGGTGCTATCAACAGTAGCACCATCGGGCGTGTCCGACGCCCTCCCTATGCTCGGAGGCGTGACCATTCAGCGGATGGACAATGTCGCCATCGTCGTCGACGACCTGGACGCGGCCATCGCGTTCTTCACTGCACTCGGAATGGAGCAGGAGGGCCGCGCCCAGATCGAGGGCGCCTTCGCCGACCTCACCGTGGGCATCGAGGGGATACGCAGCGAGATCGCGATGATGCGCACCCCGGACGGCCACAGCAAACTCGAACTGACCGCCTACCACGCCCCGGCCGCCATTCCCGCGAACCCGCGCGACACGCCGCCCAACACGCTCGGCCTGCACCGCGTCATGTTCGCCGTGGACGACATCCACGCCACCATCGCCCGCCTGCGCCCGCACGGCGCGGAACTCCTGGGCGAGGTCGCGCGCTACGAGGACATGTTCCTCCTCTGCTACCTGCGCGGCCCCGCCGGAATCATCGTCGCCCTCGCCGAACAGATCAACTGACCCGCGACCAGGACGGGAGCCAGGTGGGTTTCGGGGGTTCGGGAAGGGTTTCGAGGTGGGTTAGGACGCCCTGGAGTTCCGGGTGGGGGTTCGTTTTCGGGAGGAGCAGGGAGAGGGGGTAGGCGAGGGTCGGGTCGGTGATCGGGATTCGGCGGAGGTCGTGGCTCGTCGGCCAGATGTAGCGGTCTCGTCGGCCGACGAGGGTTGCGATGTCGGGGGATTCGGCGAGGGTGTCCAAAAGCACTTCGTCGCCGAAATGGGGGCCTGCCGCGTCGATGCGGAGGTCGAATTCGGTGGCGAGTTCGTCGTAGAAGGCCGACCATTCGCTGCCGGGGGCGATGCCCGGCACCCAGATGCGGTGACCCCTGAGCTGTGGCGGGGTGAGTTTGCGGGCGGCGGCGAGCGGGTGGCGCGGGCCGACGAGCAGTTCCAGCGGGGACGCGAACGCCGGGATCATCCGCACGTCCGGCGGCAGCGCGGCCGGGTCGGTGACCGTGCGGAACGACGCGTCCACGTCACCCGCCGCGACGGCGGCGGCCGCCGCGCGCGGGTCGTCCACGCGGAGCGTCACCACGTCGAGGTCGGTCCCGGGCCGCGCCCGCCAGTAGTCGTGCAGGACGACGGCCTGCGCGCTGCGCCGCCCGAGCACGTCGATCCGCAGCGCCCGCGACCCCGGCCGGACCGCCGCGACCGCGCGGTCCACGCCCGCGACGATGCCGCGCGCGTGCGGCAGGAACGCCTGGCCGTCCAGCGTCAGCGCGACCCCGCGCGGGGTGCGGGTGAACAGGCGGGCCGCCAGTTCGCGTTCGAGGGCGGCGATCCGCTTGGAGACCGCCTGCTGGGTGACGCCCAGTTCGTCGGCGGCGTACTGGAACTGCCCGAGTTCGGCGGCTCGGACGAACGATCGCAGTGCTTCGGTGTCCACGGACGGCATCGTAGGGGCGCACAACCGACCGTTGTGACGGCCCGAGGATCGGTTGTTTGCTCGCGGGCCCCGTCCGCTGCAGGCTTCCGGACCGTGAAGAGCGATGCGCGCACGAAACTGGGGTCCGATTTCGGGTGGTTGTGGTCGGCCTACGCCGTCAGCACGTACGGCACGTGGATCGCGTTCGGGACGTTCCCGCTCGTCGCGGTGCGCGTCCTGCACTCGTCGGCGTTCGCCGTCTCGCTGCTGGAGGCCGCCGGGCTCGCCGTCGCGGCGCTCGTCGCGGTGCCGCTCGGCCCGTGGGTCGAGCACCGGGCGAAGCGGCCCGTGATGGTCGGGACGGACCTGGTCCGGTTCCTCGTCATGGCCAGCGTCCCGGCCGCGTACCTGGCCGGAGTGCTGACGTACGCACAACTGCTGGTCGTGTCGGTCGTCTCGGGGACGGCGGGCATCGCGTTCACCGCCGCGTCCGGCGCGTACCTGAAGCACCTCGTCGCGGCGGACCGCCTGCTCGTCGCGAACGGCCGGTTCGAGGGCACGAGCTGGCTGGCGACGGCGGCCGGGCCGCCGCTCGGCGGCGCGCTCGTCGGGCTGCTCGGCCCGGTCGTCACCATCGCGGCGGACGCGTTCAGCTATCTGCTCTCCGCGCTCGGAATCCTGCGCATCCGGGGCGGCGACGTGGCGTCGCCGTGCGCCGCGCGCGTCACCGGGCTGTCGAACGGCTGGCGGTTCATCTTCCACGACCCTTTCCTGCGGCGGCTTTTCCTCAACGCGATGACGGTCAACGGGCTGATCATGGCGACCGGCCCGCTCATGGCGGTCCTGCTGCTCGGCGAATACCGCTTTCCGGCCTGGCAGTACGGGCTGGCCTTCGGGATTCCGGCGCTCGGCGGGTTCGTCGGGGCGCGCCTTTCCGCACGTCTCGTCGCGCAGTACGGCCGACACCGCGTCATGGTCGTGTTCGGGTGGCTGCGCTCGATCTTCCCGCTGGGCTTGGCGCTGACCCGTCCAGGAATTCCGGGCCTTCTGACCGTGATCGTCGTCGAAGCCCTGCTGATCGCGGCGATGGGCGTCTTCAACCCGATCAGCGCGACGGAACGCCTCCAGCGGACGCCCGCCGACCGTGTCGCGCAGGTCGTCAGCGCGTGGAGCATCAGCAGCAAGCTCTCCCAGGCCGCGTTCATGACGGCTTGGGGCGTCCTCGGAACGCTGACGAGCCCGCTCACCGCGATCACCATTTCGGGCGTGCTGCTGCTTGCGACTCCGCTTCTTCTTCCGCAGCGCGCCCCGGCGGCGCTCACCGCCTCGCCATCTGAAGAAAGTGCTGGTTGTGCATGACGCCGAGCACATTCCCGAAAGGGTCCACGACGGACGCGGTGACGAATCCCGGCCCGCGTTCGACCGGCTTCTCGTACGTCTCCGCGCCGAGGGAAAGCAGCCGCGCGAATACCGCCTCGACGTCGTCCACGTGCCAGTAGACGACCGCGCCGCCGGCTTCGGCGGAACGGTTCGGGGCGAAGCGGCTGTCGATGATTCCCAGTTCGTCCTCGTCCCCGCCGATGCGGAACTCGGCGTACGCGAGCGTCCCGTCGATCGGGCGCGTGAAGTACGGCTCGACGCCCAGCAGTTCGGTGTACCAGCGCGCGGCGGCGGCGACGTCGGCGGCGTAGAAGCTGACGGTGGTGAGGCCCTGCAGCATGGTCGGGTTCCTTCCCGGTTGGCGACGTCACCCATACTCCGGGGCGAAGTGTTCATCTTCTGACCACTTTGTTGGAGAATCTTCGGTCATGCGCGCCGATCGCCTCGTGGCCGTCCTCCTGCTCATGCAGACGCGCGGCCGGGTGACCGCCGCCGGGCTCGCCGCCGAGCTGGAGGTGTCGGTCGCCACCGCCCGCCGGGACCTGGCGGCGCTCGCGGCGGCGGGCGTCCCGGTTTATCCACAGCCCGGCCGCGGCGGCGGCTGGTCGCTGGTCGGCGGGGCGCGCACCGATCTGAGCGGGTTGACGTCGGGCGAGGCGCGGGCGCTGTTCCTGCTCGCGGGCCCCGCCGCGGCCGCCTCGCCGGAGGCCGGGGCTGCGCTGCGCAAGCTGATGGGCGCGCTCCCGCACACGTTCCGCGACGACGCGCGGGCCGCCGCGGACGCGACGCTCGTCGATCCCGTCCGATGGGGCGAGAGCGGGCGCGCCCGGCCCGCGACGGTCGACCTGCTCCAGACGGCCGTGATCGGCCGCCGCAAGGTCCGGCTGACCTACACCGGACGCGGCGCGGAAACGTCCGCGAGGCTGGTCGATCCGTGGGGCCTGATCGACAAGGACGACGTCTGGTACCTGCTCGCGGGCACCGACCGGGGGCGGCGGACGTTCCGCGTCGACCGGATCGTCACGGCCGAGCCCACCGACGAGCCCGCCGACCGCCCCGGCGACCTCGCCCTCGACGCGGCCTGGCGCGAGGTCGTGGACGAGATCGAACGGCGGCGCTCGCGCACCTGGGCGACCGTGCTCGTGGAGGCACGGTTCGTCGCCGTCCTGAACGACCGGTTCGGCCGCCACTTCCAGACGGACGGCGAGTCCGCGGACGGCCGCGTCCGCGCCCGCGTCGCCGCACCGACCCCCCGCGACATCGCCCGCCACCTCGCGGGCTGGGGCAACCTGCTCGAAGTCCTCGAACCCCGGTCCGTCCAGGACGAACTAGCCCGGATCGGCAGCGAACTGGTCGCCCGCTACGCCATCGACCGAAGTCCCGGGAATTCGCTTTCTGACTAATCCCGGGAATGCAATTAATGACGACCGGTGTCGGGACGAAAAGACCCTACCGGTGGCGTCGGCGGGCCGTCCTCTGAAACTCGCGGGTAACTCTGGGAATCGTCTGGCCGTTTGTGGTCGCGGTTCCGCAGCGGACGATTCGCGGCCGCTCGGTTAGAGTCGCGTCCGGCAGGCCCACGAAAGGAGAACATATGGCGCTGTCCAAGCTCGGCGGCGGTTCCACTCCGCCACTTGAACTCCTGTTCGAAATCGCGACCCGCGCCCGGCTTCTGGCCTCTCCGCTCACGACCGGTTCCGGAACCGACGAGGACATCACCTTCGAGCAGGCGGTCGCGGTGACGCTGTCCTCGACGCCCGTCGCCCCGGTGCTTACCGACCCGGACCTGGCCGTGGTGGCGAAGGTCGCCGAGAACGATTCCGAGCGTGCCGAAAGCCTTCTCGCCGGAATCGCCGGCCTGCGCGCGGACCTCGCCGCGCAGGCCGAGCAGATCGGCGATCCGCAGCTCAGCGCCCGGTTGGCGGCCGCCGCGACGGCGGCCGCCGAGTTCGACGCCGACGCATACGCGCTGCCGCTGCCGGAGGACGACGACATCGCGCTCGTCGTCGACGCGGTGAACGAAGAGGTCGCCCGCGTCGGCGACCTGCTCGCGGGAACGAGCACCGCGGTCCCCGCCGAGGCCGTCCACCAGTCGATCCTCCATTCGCTGCGCACCACGACCCCGGCGGTGGCGGTTCCGCCGCGTTCCGGTGACGCCGAGCCGCTGGTCCGCAGGGTTCCGGAGGCCGACGCGGTCACCCGGCTCGCCGCTCGCGACAGCGCGGCGCGAAATGACGCCGTGAGGGCGGCGGGCCGCCTTTACTGGCAGGACGAATTGCTGCGCCAGGCGCTCGAAGCGGAAACACCGCCGGACCCCGGCCCCACCAAGTCGTATCTCAGCGGGAACCAGCCGGCCCAGGACCCGATGGCCATCGCGTCCCTCATCGCCAGAATCCATGTGGACCACCTCGCCTTTTCGCTCGGCGTCTCCCAGGGAATCGGCAATGCCTGCCGCCAGCGGGTCGCGCGGTCCGCGCCCGTCCAGGCCGCCCACCGGCAGACGGTGGCCGCCTACGAACCGCTGCCGCCCCTTTACGGCCCCTACGGACCCTGGAACGGCTGGGGCCCGCGCAGGCCCTACGACCCCGACAACCCGACCGAGGACGGAGACCACATCTTCGATCCCGAACTGGGCAAGATCCGCGAGCTCACCGCCCGCGAGAAGATCATCCGGAACTGGGGCGTCGGCGGCTTCTTCGTCGGCTGGGTCGGCGGAGCCACCGTGGGCGTGATCGGCACCGCCCCCGTGGGCGGCGCGGGCGGACTCATCGGCGCCCCCGTCGGCGGCGCCCTCGGAACCGCCGCCGGAATGAAGATCGGCGAATGGGTGGCCGACACCTTCTACGCCAACGCCACCTGACAGAACCCGACCCCCGGAGCCCGCTCGCCCCCCGCCCGGGCCCCACCCCGTTCCCACATCCACGCTCGGCCGCCGGGCTCGCCAATCGGGCAACCGCGCCCAGGCCAGGTGACGCAGTCCCGCGCCGATCGACCACGGCCACCAGGCGCCGCCCGCGACAACACCGCCTCGCCCGCTGAGAAATCGTGGGCTCGCTCAGGGGCGTGTTGTCGGCCAGGCGGTCAGTGCCACTTCGACGGCTGCGGTGAGTTGGGCGGCGGTCGCGCCGTCCTGGGCTCGTTGCGAGAGTCCTTGGAGGACGATGGCGAAGTAGTCGGCCAAGGCCCGGGGGTCGGTTTCGGCGGGCAGTTCCCCCGCCTGTTGCGCCTCCCGCAGCCGGGCCTCGAAGCCGTCCACGTTCTTGTTGTGCAGATCGCGGAGGAACGCCCCCACCTCCGCGTCCGCCGGAGTGACGTTGGTCGCCGCGCTCGTGGCCAGGCAGCCGGCGGGGTGCGCCGGGTCCGGGTAGATGACCGCGGCCTCCCGGAGGATGCGCGCGAACGCCCCGTACGCGGTGGGCTCCTCGCGGAGCGCCGCCCTGTGGTCGGCATTCGACGCCGGGATCTCCGACCACGCGCCTGAGCCGTTCGCCGACATCATCGTCAACAACGCCGGCATCGGACGCAGCGCGGACCTGGCGTCGCTGACCGAGGACGGTTTCGACGAGGTCTTCGCCGTGAACGTGCGAGCACCGTTCTTTATCGTGCAAGAGGGCTTGAAGCGACTGCGCGACGCGGGCCGGATCATCAACATCTCCAGCGGCGCGGCCCATCTGGCAATGCCGGAGGCAATCGCCTACGGCGCCACCAAGAGCGCCCTGGACAACTTCACTCTTAACCTCGCGAAGGAGCTGGGTGCGCGGGGCATCACGGCGAACTCGGTCGCGCCCGGAATCATCGACACGGACGTGAACGCGGGCTGGCTGCGAGGCAATCCGGAGGCCGAGGCCCATGCGGCATCACTGGCCGCTCTGGGCCGCGTCGGCCGTCCGGAGGACGTCGCCGACATCGTGGCATTCCTGGCCTCGGACGACGCCCGCTGGGTCACCGGCAGGACAATCGACGCCACCGGCGGTTCGGGCCTTTGAGCGTTTCCGTCCGGGCGGTGACTTCCCGCCCGAACACCGCCTGAGCCCGCCCTGCCGATGGACTCGCTGACGTGTCCAGGCCGGTGGTCGCGGAAGAACGACGTGATGTCGTCCGCCAGAAGGGCGGACTCTTCGCGGGCGGCGAAGTGGCCGCCGCGCGGCATCCGCGTGCAGCGGGTGACGTTGTAAATCCGCTCTGCCCAGCTTCGCGGCGGGTGGCTCAGGTCGGCCGGGAACAGCGCGACGGCCGTGGGAACGTCCACGCGTTCAACGCGCCGCGTCAGGCCCTGCGCGTATTCGTAGTACGGACGGAACGAGGTCGAGATCGTGTCGGTGAACCAGGAGAGCGACGCCTGGGTGAGCAGGAAATCGTCGCTGAAAGGGATGCCCTCGCCGTCGCTCCACGCGCGGTACTTCTCCAGCGTCCAGGCGAGCAGCCCGGCGGGCGAATCCGCCAGGCCAGGGCTCAGCGTCAGCGGGCGCGTGCTCTGTTCGTGCTGGTATCCGCCCTCGCGCGTCTGCTCGGTGAGCGAGCACCGCTGCGGCGAAAAGGCGAACCCGGGCAGCGAGGGCACGATCACCGTGAAAGCGTCCCCGCGTCCCAGCCGCTCACCGGCCACGACGCGGCCCACCGCGTCGCGCGCAGCCGGGCGCGCAGCTCGTCCAGTTCCGCGTCGTCGACCGCGATCACGGGCGTGCGAGACATCCGGACCCGCCCCTGCCCGGAAGGCGGCCGGACGAACCGCGGTCGCTTAGACGGGCGGCTGGTCGTGCGGCCACTGCCGGGGCGCGTCCTGCCGCATCGGCTGACCGTAGGGCGGCTGCGGCGGCGGCAGCGCAGGCTGCGTCTCCCCGCGCCGCTTCCGGTAGGCGTCCCTGGCGCGGCCGCCGAGACGCCTTCCCCCGTCCTGCAGCCGCCGCGCGCGCTCGCCCGCCGCCGCGTCCCGCACCCGGTCCGCCGACTGCCGGCCGAGTTCGTGCAGCCGCCGCGCCCGGTCCGACTCGGCCGCCTGCCGCGCCAGCCGCGCCGCGTTCCCCTGGACGGCCTGCGCCCCGGCCTGCGCCCGGACGGCGCCCTGCCGCGCCGCCGCGACCGCGCGCCGGTACGTCCGCGCGCGCAGGACGACCGTGCCGCCCGCCCGGTCCGCGAGCGTGCGCCGCCGCCCGACGAGCGCCGGCACGCCGTTGGCCAGGAAGAACGCGACCGCGATCAGCCAGAGCAGCACCGCTGGGACGAACAGCCCCTCGAGGAGCAGCGCCCACGCCAGCGCGTACAGCCCGGTGCCGGACGCGGTGGCGACCAGCGCCCGGCGCAGCGCCCGCGCCTTGCCGGGCCGCGCGTCCGGGTCGGCGGCGCGCCGGACGCGCAGGTCCGCCGCGGCCTTGCCCACCGTCCGGCCCGTCCACGCCGCCGCGGCGAACTGGTGCAGCAGCTCGACCAGGACGAGCAGCAGCAGCGCCTCGTCCACCATCGCGACGACCGCGCCCCACACGCCCGCGCCGAACTCCGCGACGGCCTTCCCGACGTCGCCGCCGGAGAGCAGCAGCGCGACCCCGGCCGCCCACGCCTTGTGCGGCACGTCCTCGGCGGCGTACGCCTGCAGCCGCGCCCACGTGACGCCGCCCAGCAGCGCCGCGACGACCAGGAGGACGCCGGAGTCGATCGCCCACGCCAGCAGCCGCCGACCACGCGGAGCCGATTCGGAGGCGCGCGGGGGAGGCGCGTGAACGGGAGGTCCGTACAAGGCGAAAGGCCCTTCGCGTCGGCGGATCAGTCGCGAAGCCTAGCCGGTGGGCGGGTCGTCGGGGCCGCGGCGACCCGCCGGTCGGTTCAAAGGATCAGAACGGGCCGAGGACGTTGTCCTGGGTCGGCGGGTTCGGGCTGCAGACGGTGTTGAACGCGCCCTCGCCGGTCGGCACGCCCTTCTTGTCGACGGGCGTCATGTTGACGGTGACGTCGTTGATGACGACCTTTCCATCGCCGTTCCCGCGGATGAAGAGCATCGAGCCGGACTTCACCGGCCCCGCGAGCGTCAGTTTCCCGTTCTTGGGGATCTTGACCTTCGGGTCGTCGACGTTCAGGAAGAATCCCGCCGCGGCCGAGCCGGTGAGCGCGTCCCCGTAGATCCGGACCCGCACGGAGACGAACTCGTGCCCGGCCGCGCGCAGTCCCTTCGCGTACGCGGCGGGGAAGACGAGCTTCTCCTTGCCGGCGATGGTCGGGTACGGGTCGTTGTCGCCCTGGGTGATGTCCGCCTTGACGGTGAGCTTGGCCGTCTTGCCGGTGGCGGTGGGAACGTCGCTGCGGCAGAGCGTCTTCAGCGTCAGCTTGTTCTGCGGCGGGGCGGCGGACGCGACCCCCTGCGTCGTCGCCGCGACGCAGACCGTGACGATTCCCGCGGCTACCAGCGATGTGCGCCGGATTCGCATGGCGTCTCCTCGAGTGAATGGTGGTGGACGCCACAAGGAGATCACGGACGGCAACCGGGAAACCAGTACGAGAATTGATAAAGAATCGTCCGGGAGATCGTTGGTGCGCATTTTATTATCATTTTCGGCGGCGGCCGGATCGTGAACTGCGGCGACGGCCGCGAATTCGGTGCTGACCATTTCCGGATTCCTCCGCGGGACAACCCCCGAGCCGCGCGGGACGTCGGGCGCCGAGGACCCGCCGGGGCCGGGTCGCGGGGTCCATCCGGCCCGTCGTCGCGCTAACCGTGAGCTGGCTCCCGCGCGACGGCGCGCCAGGCTGACGGCGTCGTGCCGCGCGCCCGCCGGAACGCGACGCTGAACGCGAACGCGTCCGCGTACCCGACCCGGCGGGCCACGGCCGCGACGGTCGCGTCGCCGCCGCGCAGCAGGTCGGCGGCGAGCGCCATCCGCCAGCCCGTCAGGTACCGCAGCGGCGGCTCGCCGACGAGCGCGGCGAACCGCGCGGCGAACGCGGCGCGCGACAGGCCCGCCTCGGCGGCGAGCGCCGCGACCGTCCAGCGGCGCGCCGGGTCCTCGTGCAGGGCGCGCAGCGCGGCGCCGACGGCGGCGTCCGCGAGGGCGCGGTGCCAGGCGGGCGGCCCCGCGTCCGGCCGCGCGCACCACGCGCGCAGCGCCAGGACGAGGACGAGGTCCAGCAGCCGGTCCAGGACGGCGTCCTGGCCGGGCTCGTCGCGGCCGACCTCGGCGGCGAGCAGGTCCAGCGCGGCGCGGGTGCCCGGCCCGGCGGGGACGACGGCGAGCGGCGGCAGCGCGTCCAGCAGCCGGTCCCCGACGTCGCCGCGCAGCTCGTACGCGCCGCGCAGCAGCGTCGTCGCGCCGGGCTCGTCCGCGCCGTAGGTGCGCGGCGCGAACAGGCGGTGCGCCGCCTCGGGGTCGCCGTTGAGGACGCGTTTGCGCCCGGCGCGGATCTCGACCTGCGGCGGCGTGCCCGGCGCGTCCGCCACGACGTGGCTCCCCGGCCCCCGGACGAGCGCGACGTCGCCCGCCGCGAGCGGCACCGGCTCGCCGCCCTCGACGCGGATCGACGCGGTCCCGCCGAGCGCCGCGACGACGGTGAGCGGCGGCGCGTCCGCGAACGTCAGCGACCAGGGCGGGCGCTGCACGAGCCGCCGGATGACGGCGTTGCGGGCCCGCGCGCGGTGGAGCACGTCGCTGAGAACGTCCATGCGGTTCAGACGATCACAAAGGTCCGGGCGACGTCCACCCATTCGCCATCTCGTCTGACCGCGCTTGGCTGGACGGCATGAGCGAAATCCTCGTCCTCGGCGGGACCGGCAAGGTCGGCCGCCGCATCGTCCAGCGCCTCCGGGCCGCGGGCCGGCCCGTGCGGGCCGCGTCGCGCGGCGGCGACGTCCCCTTCGACCTCGGCGACCCCGCGACGTGGCCGCGCGCCCTCGACGGCGTCGCCGCCGCCTACCTCGTGGAGCCCGACGCGAGCCCCGACATCGACCGCGCCGCGCGCGTCCCCGCGCTCGTGGAGCGGGCCGCCGCGGCGGGCGTCCGCCGGTTCGTCCTGCTGACGGCGGCGGACGTGGACGGCCGCGCCGACCACCTGCACGCGGCCGCGCGGGACGCCCTGCGCGCGTCCGGCGCGGAGTGGACGCACCTGCGGCCCGACTGGTTCGCGCAGAACTTCAGCGAGTCGTTCCTGCTGGACGCCGTCCGCGCCGGGACGGTCGCGCTGCCCGCCGGCGACGGCCGCACCGCGTTCGTGGACGCCGACGACATCGCGGACGTCGCCGTCGCCGCGCTCACCGAGGACGGCCACGACGGGCGGACGTACACCCTGACCGGCCCGCGCTCGCTGAGCTTTGGCGAGGCCGCCGAACTGATCGGGAAGGCGGCCGGACGGCCGGTCCGGTATGTCCACGTCGAACCCGACGCCTACACCGCGCGGCAGATCGAGCACGGGGTTCCGCTCGCGGTCGCGCGCCTGTTCACCGACCTGTTCACGCATCTGCAAGATCATGTCGGCGACGGGGTGGAACGTGCCCTGGGCCGCCCGCCGCGCGCGTTCGAGGACTATGTGACGGCGACCGCCGCGACGGGCGTCTGGGACTGACCGCCGCAACTGGGTAGAAGTCGGGTGTGGGCCTGAACGCACGCACCGTCGCGCTCGTGGCCGGGGCCGACACCGGCCCCGGCCGCCAGGTCGCGCGGAGCCTGGCCGAGCGCGGCGCGCACGTGCTGCTCGGCGCGCCGGACGGCGGCCGCGCGGCGGCGCGTGCGCTCGACGGCCTGGACGTCCGCCCGCTGCTGCTCGACCCCGCCGACGCCGCCGCCGTCCGCGCCGCCGCCGACGCGCTGGCCGCCGCCTACGGACGGCTCGACGCGCTCGTCAACGCGGGCTTCGCCGACCTCCCGCCGGAAGTCCGCGTGATCAGCGTGTTCCGGGTGACGCGCGCGATGCTGCCGCTGCTGCTGCGGTCCCGCGCGGGCCGCGTCGTGAACCCGGCGGCGGTCGCGCCGGACGGTCCGCCGACGCCGGTCGGCGCGGCGCTGGACGCGCTGACGCTGCACTGCGCGAACGCGCTGCGCGGCACGAACGTCAAGGTCAACGCGGTCGCGGCGGGCGGCGCGCCGGTCGCGGTCCGGCTGGCGACCCTCGCCCCGGACGGCCCGACCGGTGAGGCCCACGGCCCGGACGGCACCGTCCCCTGGCCACCCTGACCCGCCCGGCGAGCCGGAACGGGTAGTCGTGCGCAGCCGGACCGCGCTCCTGCCCGGCGAGCCGGAACAGGCGGTCGCGCCGCCGGGTCGCGCCGCGCGGTAGGCGGCTTCTGCCCGGCGAGCCGGAACGGCCGGTCGCGCGACGACGGCCGGGCGCTCCGGCGGCGGGTCCGCCGCGCGGCCCCCTCAGAGCTTCGGGTTGGCGAACAGGTCCTGCTCGGCGAGCAGCTTGTCGAGCCGCGCCTGGTCGACGCGGCCGACCAGGCTCTGGTTCTCCTGCCGGTCGCGCACGCACTTGGCGAGCGTGAACGTGGACGTGATGACGTACAGCAGGCCCAGCGCGAGGAACGCGCGGACCCACCCTTCGACGGGGAGGTACACGATCCCGACGGTGACGGCCGCGGCCGACACCAGGAACGAGATCGCGGCCTGCACCAGGAAGATCGTCGTGCTGGCGGACTTGACCGGGGGGTTCGTCGTCATGCCCCGAGTGTGCGCCGCCCCGACCCGCGCGTCGTGAGTACGGAAGCTCAAATCCGCCCGGCGCGTTCTGCTCAGGAGCGCTCGGTGACCGTCCCCGCCTCGACGTGCAGCCGCCGCGTCGTGCGGACGGCGTCGAGCATCCGGCGGTCGTGCGTGACGAGCAGGAGCGTGCCGGTGTAGGAGTCCAGCGCCGACTCCAGTTGCTCGATCGCGGGCAGATCAAGGTGGTTCGTCGGCTCGTCCAGGACCAGCAGGTTCACGCCGCGCCCCTGGAGCAGCGCCAGCGCGGCGCGCGTCCGCTCGCCCGGCGACAGGGTCTCGGCCGGGCGCAGCACGTGGTCGGCCCGGAGGCCGAACTTGGCGAGGAGCGTCCGGACGTCGGCGGGATCGGTGTCGGGGACGGCCGCGCGGAACGCGTCCAGCAGCGTCTCCGGCCCGTGGAACGCCGCCCGCGCCTGGTCGATCTCGCCGACGACGACGCCCGAGCCGAGCGCGGCGTCGCCCGCGTCGAGCGGGACGCGGCCGAGCAGCGCGGCGAGCAGCGTCGACTTCCCCGACCCGTTCGCGCCGGTGATCGCGACGCGGTCCGCCCAGTCGATCTGCAGCGTCGCCGGGCCGAGCGCGAACGACCCGCGCCGCACCACGGCCTCCCGCAGCACCGCCACGACCGCGCCCGAGCGCGGCGCGGCGGCGATCTCCATCCGCAGCTCCCACTCCTTGCGGGGCTCCGCGACGGCCTCAAGCCGCTCGATCGCCCGCTCGGACTGCCGCACCTTCGACGCCTGCTTCTCCGTCGCCTCCGCGCGGAACTTCCGGCCGGCCTTGTCGTTGTCGGTGGACTTGCGGCGCGCGTTGCGGACGCCCTTGTCCATCCAGTTGCGCTGCGTCCGGGCGCGGGCCTCCAGCGCGGCCTTCCGGTCGGCGTACTCCTCGTAGTCCTCGCGCGCGTGGCGGCGCGCGACCTCGCGTTCCTCCAGGTACGCGTCGTAGCCGCCGCCGAACAGGTTGATCTGCCGCTGCGCGAGGTCCAGTTCGAGGACCTTGGTGACGGTCCGCGCCAGGAACTCGCGGTCGTGGCTGACGACGACGGTGCCCGCGCGCAGGCCCGTCACGAACTTCTCCAGCCGGTCGAGGCCGTCGAGGTCGAGGTCGTTGGTGGGCTCGTCCAGCAGGAACACGTCGTAGCGGGACAGCAGCAGGGACGCGAGTCCGGCGCGGGCGGCCTGCCCGCCCGACAGCGCGGTCATC
This sequence comes from Actinomadura atramentaria DSM 43919, assembly GCF_000381885.1. Classification (GTDB taxonomy): domain Bacteria; phylum Actinomycetota; class Actinomycetes; order Streptosporangiales; family Streptosporangiaceae; genus Spirillospora; species Spirillospora atramentaria. Next base: position 152,505 of record NZ_KB907213.1, read on the forward strand.
GGGGTGTCGAGGTCGACGGCGAGGCCGAGGGAGTCCGCGACCTCCTCGGCGCGGTCGTCCAGGTCCGCGCCGCCGAGCGCGAGCCAGCGCTCCAGGCTGTCGCTGTAGGCGTCGTCGGCGCCGGGGACGCCGTCCGCGAGGCCCTGCGCGGCGTCGTCCATCGCGCGCTGCGCCGCCGCGACACCGGTGCGGCGGGCCAAAAACGCGCGGACGGGCTCGCCCGGCCGCCGCTGCGGCTCCTGCGGCAGGTGCCCGACGACCGCGCCCGGCGGCGACAGCGCGACCTCGCCCTCCTCGGGCCGGACGAGCCCGGCGAGGATTTTCAGCAGCGTGGACTTCCCGGCCCCGTTGGCCCCGACGAGCCCGATGACGTCGCCGGGCGCGACGACGAGGTCGAGCCCGGCGAACAGCGCGCGGTCGCCGTGGCCGGCGGCGAGCTTCTTGACGACGAGAGTGGCGGACATCAGACCGCCGATGCTAGCCGCCGTACGCCGCCCACCGTCCCAGCGCGAGCCCGCCGCCCGCCCGCCGGACCTCCACCGCGCCCGCCCCGGCGAAATGCGCGGGCACGACGAGTTCCCGTTCGTCGGCGGCCCGCTCCAGCACGCGGCGACGGCTTTCCGCCGCCCGCTTCGGGTCCTCGCAGAGACAACTGCTGCACTCCGGCGCAAGTAGCTGGACGGGGTTGTGGACGACGTCCCCGACGAACACCGCCCGGTCGCCGCCGGACGCGAGGCGCAGCACGGCCGAGCCGGGCGTGTGGCCGGGCGCCGCCTCCAATGTCAAGTGCTCGTCGATCCTGTGGAAACCGTCCCAGACGACGGCCTGCCCGGCGCGGTGGACGGGCGCGACGCTGTCCTCGTACATGAGGCGGTCGTCCGCCCGCGCGCCGCCCGCGTAGCCGTTCGCGGGGCCGAAGTGGGCGTCGTCGGCGGCCGGGACGAAGTACCGCGCGTTGGGGAACATCGGGGCCCACTCGCCGTTCTCGTCGCGGGTGTTCCAGCCGACGTGGTCCGCGTGGAGGTGGGTGTTGACGACCGTGTCCACGTCCTCCGGCCGAATTCCCGCCGCGTCGAGCAGGCCGGGGAAATCGCCCTGCCAGTTGTGGAACATCGGTCGGCTCGGCCGCTCCCGCCCGTTCCCCACGCCCGGATCTACGACGACCGTGCGGCCCGCGCTGCGCAGTACCCAGGTCTGGAGCGCCACGACGGCCATACCGGTGCCGGGTTCGAGGTGGTCGGGTTCTAGTCCGGCGGTTTTCCACAGGTCCTCGGGAACGTCCGGGGCGAGCGTGCGGGCGGCGAGGAAACCGCCGTGCCATTCGGTGAGCCGGATGATCTCGACGTCACCCAGGGTCATGCGCTTCACATTGGTCATGGATTCGACGCTAGAGGCGGTGGGGTGAGCGCTTCGATGCTTCCTTCGCGCGTCTGAATACGCGTGGCGCTCACTATCCTCGGCCGCATGGATGTCGTCAGCGACGCGATCTCGGCCGTGCGCCTCGGGCGGCCCTCCTGCGACCGCGTCCGCGCGGGCGGCTCCTGGGCCGTGCGGCTCGCGCCGTACGACGGCATCGGGTTCCACATCGTCCTCGCGGGCCGCTGCTGGCTGCTGCCAGACGGCGGCGCGCCCGTGAGTGCCGCGCCCGGGGCCGTCCTGCTGCTCCCGCGCGGCACCGGCCACGTGATCGCCGACGCCCCGCTCGACGCGGCCGCCGCCGCACGGGCCGTGCCGTTCGAGCGCCGGACCGTTCCGTCCGCGCCGCCCGACACCGCCGCGCGGGCGGTGGCGTTCGAGCGCCAGGCCGTTCCGCCCGCGCACCCCGAGACCGCCGCGCGGGCCGTGCCGTTCGAACGCCGGCCCGTTCCGCCCGCCCCGTCCGAGACGGCCGCGCGGGCCGTGCCGTTCGAACGCCGGTCCGTCCCGCCCGCGCCGCCCGAGACCGAGTTGCTGTGCGGCAAGTACCGGCTCGACCGGGCGCTGGCGCACCCGCTGCTCGCGGAGCTGCCCGACGTCGTCCACCTGCCGCGCCGGACCGGCGGCCGCCCGGAGCTGTGCGCGGCGATCGACCTCATCGGCGGCGAGCTGGCCGGGGGCGCGCCCGGCGCGTCCGTCGCGCTCCCGCACCTGCTCGACCTGCTGCTCATCTACATGATCCGCGCGTGGCTCGCGGAGGACGCGGCCGGGACCTGGCCCGCCGCGCTCGGCGACCCGGTGACGGCCGCCGCGCTCCGCGCCCTGCACGCCGACCCGGCCGCCCCGTGGACCGCCGACGCGCTCGCCGCCGCGGCGGGCGTCTCCCGCGCGACGCTGGCGCGGCGCTTCACCGCGCTCGTCGGCCGCCCGCCGATGGCCTACCTGACGTGGTGGCGGCTCACCCTCGCCGCCGCGCTGCTCCGCGACACCACCGAGACGCTCGCCGCGGTCGCCCACCGGGTCGGCTACGCGACGCCCTACGCGCTCTCGCACGCGTTCGTCCGGCAGTTCCGGACGACGCCGGGACGCTATCGGGATGCCGGTTCGTCCGCCTTGATGGTGACCGGTACCGGTAGGGAGTAATGATCTCACTCTGTGGTGATAGGTACTGGCTTTCCGTGAACGCACACTTACCGCTGTCACCCCGTAACCCACAGATGGGACGTACATGGCAATCTCGGGTGTTCGGTGGTATCGAGCCTGCGCCGTCCTCCTGGCGGCGGTCCTGGCGTTCGCGTGGACGGAGCCCGCCTGGGCCTATCCCGTCCTGTCGGCGTCGCTCTCGCGGTCGGAGGTCCTGCCGGGCGACACGTTCAAGATCACGGTGACCGGGACGGCGGACGGCGCCTACACCGACGCGCGCATCGGCTTCTACAAGACCGGAAGCGGCGGGCTCGACCAGATCACGTCCGTCGCCGACTGCTCCAGCACCTGCACCGAACTGCCCGGTCTCGGGTACTTCGCCGCGCTCGGAAACCTCGCGCCCGGTGCCCCCATCAGCGCCTCGATCACGCTGCGGGTCGATCCGGGGACGCCGCCGCAGGACTTCCTCGTCCGCTACCAGTTCCTCACCAACGGACAGGGGAACTACGCCACGCAGCAAGGTCCGTCCCTGACGATCAAGGCCCCGCCCCCGCCGCCCGCCGACATCGACGTCGACCTGGCCGCCGCGCCCCGGCTCGGCATCCTCGTGCCGAACCTGCACTACACGCTGACCGCGCGCAACACCGGCCCCGGCGACGCGACGTCCGCGACCCTGACCGCGGCCCTGCCGCCGGGCGCGGTCGCGACCGGCCTGTCGTCCGGCTGCACGACGGGCGGGGGCACCGTCACCTGCGCGTACGGCCCGATCGCGCACGGCGCGGCCGTCGACAGGACGTTCCGCGTCCCGCTGTCGCTGCTGTCGCTCGGCCGCGTGACGGTCACCGCCGCCCGCACCGCGAGCGCGCCCACCGATCCGAACGCCGCGAACGACACCGCCTCGGCATCCTGCACGGTGATCTCGATCGTCCTGGCCAACTGCCCCTGATCCGCCGGGCGGTGGGTCGGCCGCCCGGCCCACCGCCGCCCGGCGCCGCGCGTCGGGATCGACGCGGCGGCCGCTTCGTGCTCGGCGCGCGAGGCGGCCGCCGGTGTTCGCTTCGACGGCCGGTGATCACCTGGTAGCGGCCGCCGTCTGCGGTCCTACCGCCGGGGCCGGAGCCACCGCGCGTTATTTCCCGCGACGGCACCGGCCCGGGTGCCGCCTCTCGACGGGGTACCCGGGCCGGTGTGCTGATCAGGAGTGGGCGAGAAGGGTGAGCGGGTCCGCGAGCATCGCGCCGACGTCGCGGAGGACGGCCGAGCCCTCCGCGCCGTCCAGGGCCCGGTGGTCGAAGGACAGCGCGAGCGTCGTGACCTTGCGGATCGCCAGCTCGCCCTCGTGGACCCATGGCAGGTCGCGGATCTGGCCGAACGCCAGGATCGCGGCCTCGCCCGGCGTGAGGATCGGCGTTCCCGCGTCCACGCCGAACACGCCCACGTTGGTGATCGTGATCGTGCCGCCGGTCAGGTCGGCGGGCGAGCACTTCCCGGCGCGGGCCCGCGCGGTGAGGTCCCCGAGCGCGCGGGCCAGGCCGACGAGCGACAGCGCCTGCGCGTCCTTGATGTTCGGGACGATCAGGCCCCGGTCCGTGGCGGCCGCTATCCCCAGGTTCACCGACGAGTGGACGGCGATGTGGTCGCCCGCGTAGGACGCGTTCGCGTGCGGGTGGCGGCGCACCGCCGCGACGAGCGCCTTCGCGACGAGCAGCAGCGGCGAGACCTTCACGTCGGCGAAATCGGGCAGGGCGCGCAGCCGCGCGACCGTGTCCATCGTCTCGGTGACGTCCACCTGGAGGAACTCGGTCACGTGCGGCGCGGTGAACGCGGACTCCACCATCGCCGCCGCCATCGCCCGCCGGACGCCGCGCACCGGCACCCGCTCCCCGCCCCCCGCGGACTCCTCCGCGGTCCGCGCGGGCGCGGCGGCGGCCTCCGGTGCAGCCACCTCAGCCGCAACCGCCCCGGCAACACCCGCACCCCCGCCCGCGACGGCCGCCTCACGCCCGCCCGCCGACGCGGCCGACCCGTGCCCGCCCGCTGCCGTGGCCGCCTCGCGCTCACCCGCCACGCCCGCTCCACGCACGCCCGCCGCAGCAGCGGCAGAACCGCCTGCACCCGGCATGGCGGCGCCCGCTCCGTGCGCACCCGTCTCAGCGGCGGAACCGCGCGTAGCCGGTGTCGACTCGTGCGCGCTCGCTGTCGACGTGGCTGCGCCGGGCGGCGCCGACGCGGCCGGACCGTGCGTGCTCGCGGTGCTCGGCTCAGCCGCGCCCGCCGTCGTGGCCGAACCGGGCGCGGTGCCGGGCGGGCCGGGGGCCGCCGTCGGCGCGGTGGGCGACGCGCCCGGGAGCGCTCCGGCGGCGGTGCGGATGTCGTCGCGGGTGATCGAGCCGTTCGGGCCCGTGCCGCGCAGCGCGGTCAGGTCCACGCCGAGGTCGCGGGCCATCTTCCGGACGGGCGGCGTCGCGAGCGCCGCCCGCGCCGACGCGCCGTCCACAGCCTGTGGACGGGGTTGCGCCGGAACGTGCCCCGCCTTGCGCGGGCGGCGCTTCGTCGCGCCCGGCTTCACGCCGTACCCGACGAGCACCGGCTGCCGCTTGGGCCCGTCCGGCGGCGCGCCGGGGACCAGGTCCTCCTTCAGCGACTCCGGCTGCGCGGGCTGCTCCTCCGCCGGACCCGGCGCGGCGAGGTCGGCGGGCATCCGCTCGGCCGGCGTCGGCTCAGGCGGCGCGGCGTCCACCGACCCGCCCGCCGCAGCCCCCACCGGCCCGCCCGCCGCGACGTCCAGCGACCCGCCCGCCGCCGCAGCCGCCGCTGTGTCGCCCGTGGCGATGTCCGGCGCGCTGTCCGCGTCGCCCGACGCCGCAGTGCCCGCCGACGCCGCAGCCCTCGCCGCCGCGCCGCCCGAAGCGCCGTCCGGCGCGCTGTCCGCGTCGCCCGCCGCCGCGTCGCCCGACGCCGACGCAGCTCCCGTCGTGCTGTCCGGCGTGCCAGGCGCCGTGGCCGACGCCGCGCTCGACGAGGACTCGTCCACCACCGCGATGATCGGCGACCCCACGTCCACGACCGTGCCCTCGTCCGCGAGCAGTTCGTCCACCACCCCGTCGAACGGGCACGGCAGCTCCACGATCGCCTTCGCCGTCTCGATCTCCACGATCGTCTGGTTGACCTCGACCCGGTCCCCGGGCCCGACGTGCCACTTGACGATCTCCGCCTCGGTCAGCCCCTCGCCGACGTCGGGCAGGCGGAACAACTGCGGTGCGCTCACGTCCGTCACCAACCGAAGGTCCGGTCGACCGCGTCGAGGATGCGGTCGAGGTCGGGCAGGTAGTGGTCCTCGATCCGGGACGGCGGGTAGGGCGTCGAGTATCCGCCGACCCGCAGCACCGGTGCCTCCAGCGAGTAGAAGCACCGCTCGGTGATCCGCGCGGCCAGCTCCGCCCCGAACCCGCCGAAGACGGGCGCCTCGTGGACGACGACGCATCGCCCCGTCCGCCGGACGGACGCGGTGATCGCGTCGATGTCGAGCGGGTTGAGCGACCGCAGGTCCACGACCTCCAGCGACCGTCCCTCCTCGGCGGCGGCGGACGCGGCCTCCAGGCAGGTCTTCACCGAGGGCCCGTAGGCGAGGACGGTCACGTCCGTCCCCGGCTGGACGACCTTGGCGGCGTGCGGGTCGGGCAGCGGCGCGTCCAGATCGACGTCCGCCTTGTCCCAGTACCGCCGCTTCGGCTCGAAGAAGATCACCGGGTCCGGCGACGCGATGGCCTGCCGGATCATCGTGTACGCGTCGGCGGCGTTGGAGCACGCCACGACCCGCAGCCCGGCCGTGTGCGCGAAGTACGCCTCCGGCGACTCCGAATGGTGTTCGACCGCCCCGATCCCGCCGCCGCACGGAATCCGCACGACGACCGGCAGCCCCACGGTCCCCAGGGACCGCATGTGCATCTTGGCGAGCTGCGTGACGATCTGGTCCGTCGCGGGGAACACGAACCCGTCGAACTGGATCTCCACCACGGGCCGGTACCCGCGCAGCGCCAGCCCGATCGCGGTCCCGACGATGCCGGACTCCGCGAGCGGCGTGTCGATGACGCGCTCCTCGCCGAAGTCCTTCTGGAGCCCGTCCGTGACGCGGAAGACGCCGCCGAGCCGCCCCACGTCCTCGCCCATGACCAGGACCTTCGGGTCTTCTTCCATCGCGCGCCGCATGCCCTCGTTGAGGGCGCGGCCCAACGTCAGCGTGGTCACGCCGGCACCTCCTCGAAGGTGTCGAGGTAGGCGGCGAACGCCTCCTGCTCTTCGGTCATCAGCGGGTGCGGGGCGGCGTAGACGTGCTCGAACATCGCCCCGGGCGGCGGATCGGGCAGCGCGCGGCACTCCTTGCGCAGGTCGGCGGCGACGGCCTTCGCCTCGTCGTCCACAGACCTGAAGAACGTTTCGGAGGCCAGCCCCTCGCGTGCCAGGTACGCGCGGACGCGCTCGATCGGGTCCTTGAGCTTCCACGCCTCTTCGTCCGACTTGAGCCGGTACCGCGTGGGGTCGTCCGTCGTCGTGTGCGCGCCCATCCGGTACGTGTACGCCTCGACGAGCGTCGGGCCCTGCCCCGTCCGGGCGTTCTCCAGCGCGGCCCGCGTCACGGCCAGGCACGCCAGCACGTCGTTGCCGTCCACCCGGACGCCCGGGAACCCGAACCCCTGCGCGCGCCGGTACAGCGGAATCCGGCTCTGCCGCTCCAGCGGCTCGGAGATCGCCCACTGGTTGTTCTGGCAGAAGAACACGATCGGCGCGTGCGCGACGGACGCGAACACGAACGCCTCGTTGACGTCGCCCTGGGAGGTGGCGCCGTCCCCGAAGTACGCGATGGCCGCGCCCGCGTTCGGCGTCCCGAGGACCCCGTCCCGCTGGATGCCCATCGCGTAGCCGGTCGCGTGCAGCGTCTGGCTGCCGATCACGATCGTGTAGAGGTGGAACCCGTGCTCGGCGGGGTTCCAGCCGGAGTGGTTGACGCCGCGGAACATCCCGAGCAGCTTGATCGGCTCGACGCCCCGGCAGTACGCGACGCCGTGTTCGCGGTAGGTGGGGAACACCATGTCGGTGCCGGTCAGCGCCCGGCCGGAGCCGATCTGCGCGGCCTCCTGCCCGAGCAGCGACGCCCACAGCCCGAGCTCGCCCTGCCGGGTGAGGGAGACGGCCTCGCGGTCGATGCCGCGGACGACGACCAGGTCGCGGTACAGCCCGCGCAGCTCGTCGGCGGTCACGTCCAGCGGGTAGTCGGGGTGTTCGACGCGCTCGCCCTCGGGCGTCAGGAGCTGCACGAGCCCCGGTCCGCCGTCGTCGCCCTGGTGGGGCGCGGCGCGCATGGAGTCGATCGTCATCGATGACCCTCCTCGTTCGGGGTCCGGACGCGGGATCGCCGCGGCCGGGCCGGCCTCGGAGGCGTTCACCCCGGATGAGGGATGAAAGCCACGAAACTCATCGTGACAGACATCACGCCCCGGGGCGCAACCCCCGATGCCGGGTTACGTACCCCCGATCCACAGGCGGCTCACTCCCTTGACAACGCCCGCGTCGCCCCCGCCGCCACCGTCAGTCCCAGCAGCAGCCCCGCCGCCGTCAGCAGGTTCGCGATCCACTGGTAGAGCCCGGACGGCGCGTACTCCGCCTCCTGCCCGAGGCTCCCGATCGGCAGCAGCAGGTCCAGCGTGTAGAAGAACGCGTTGAAATGCGGGTGGTGCCCGTCGTCCAGGACGCCGGGCCGGTGCAGCGAGAACACGACCGTCCCGAACGCGAGCAGCCCCGCGAGCCAGCTCGCCGCGCGGAACGGCCGGTAGCCGTAGCCGACGAGGATGTCCTGCGCCCACCCGACGATCTTGCGCGGCAGCCCCTGCGTCGCGCGCCGGTCGCGGGCCTTGGCGAGCAGCACCGACCGGCCCTCGGCGTCCAGCCCGAGGGTCCGGTAGGTCTGCGCGAGCCGCTCGTAGGGCTGCGGCTGGTAGCCGTCGGTGTCGCGGCGGAGCCAGTCGAGGCGCTGCCGGGCGGTGAGCGGCGGTTCCAGCGTCTCGTACTGGAACCCGTCGAGCTGGAGCCGGTCGGGCCAGGTCGCGGGGTCGTCGCGCAGCAGGTTGACCTTGGCGTACGACAGGTCGACGGTCGCGTGGACGACGTGCGCGGGCCGCAGCACGACGTCCTCGGCCTGGAGCCGCTGGAGGCTCAGCGCCGTCCCGTCGTGCGCGAGTTTCGCGCCGCGCAGGTCGAGCTGCCCGGCGATGCGCGCGCCCGCGAAGCTGACCGCGCCCTCGGCGGTGAACCCGTCCGAGCAGTAGACGTCGGTGTCCACGACGAGGTCGCCCGCGTTCAGCGCCGTCCGCCCGGGATGCGACAGATCCGCGCCGACGAACGACAGGTAGCCGCCGACCCGCGCGCCGCGCAGCCGCACCTCGCCGCGCGCCCGGAACCCGCCGTCGCAGAACACGTTCGCGCCGACGTCGAGGCGACTCGCGTACAGCGCGGCCCCGTCGGGGTTGTCGAGCCGCGCCTGCCGCAGGATGAGCTGCCCGCCGATCCGCGCGCCGGGCAGCCGCACCTCGCCCTCGGCGGTGAAGCCCCGGTCGCAGTAGACGTTGGCGTCCACGGTGAGCCGGTCGCCGAGCAGCGCGTCCCCGCCGGGATTGCGCAGCGTGACGCCCGACATGTTCAGGATGCCCGTGACGTGCGCGCCGTCCAGCCACAGCCCGCCGCCGACGACGCTGCCCTCCAGCCACAGGTGGCCGTCCACCCGCGCGCCGGACGCGACGAGCCCCGGCAGCGAGCAGCGCAGCAGGTGGACGCTGCTCATCGTCGCCCAGTACAGCCGCGGTGCCTCGTCGAACGCGCACGCGGTCAGCTCCAGCGGCACGTCCACCCGCGCGTGCCCGAGGTCCAGCGACCCGGTGACGCGCGCGCCCGCGAGCCGCACGCCGGGGACGCGGCCGGGCTCCGGCTCCGCGACGCCCGCGAGCAGCGCCGTGATCACCTCGGCGCGGACGAGCCGCTCCGGACCCCACTGGACACCGGTGGGATCGTCGGCGGGTCCATGCCCGCCCGACAGGTCCACCGACGCGCCCTGCCGGTACGCCTCCCACAGGCGGCGTTCGGGCGGCGTCAGCTCGTCGGGGTTCATGACAACGTCTCCGGGGGGATGGTGACTTCTGCCCTGTCATGGTGCCGTACGCTTCCTGTCGTCAGGGAAACGTGCGGAGAACACGCAGATCAGTGAGGGGGCGGCTCGTGGCTCGCGTCGTCGTGGACGTCATGCTCAAGCCGGAGATCCTCGACCCGCAGGGGCAGGCCATCGCCCGGAAGCTGCCGCAGCTCGGGTTCTCCGGGGTCACCGCCGTCCGCCAGGGCAAGCGGTTCGAGGTCGAGGTGGACGGCCCGGCCGACGACGCCGCGCTGGAGCAGGTCCGCAAGATCGCCGAGACGCTGCTGGCGAACCCGGTCATCGAGACGTTCGAGGTCCGGCCGCTCTAGCGCCCCGTCCGCGTAAGGCGCGCGTCACCGCCTCGCCCCGCAAAGACCCCACAGCGTAACGATTACGGCCTTACGCGGCGGGGCACCCCTTAACAGGTACCGAGTCCGATTCGCGGTGTCCGGACCAGGGGGGCCTGGAAATGACGCGAGGTGGCCCGTGGACGTGAGCTTCTCGCTGGCGATGCCCGGCGAGGCCCCGACGATCCCGCTGGTCAGGCGGCTGGTCGGGGATCTGCTGCGGGGCCTCGGCGCCGACGGGGAGTGCGTGGCCGACCTCCTGATCGCCCTCTCCGAGGCGTGTACGAACGCGGTCGAGCACGCGCGCGGCGACTACGAGATCGACGGGCTGGTGGACGGAGAGTGGTGCCGCCTGCGCGTCTCGGACTGGGGAACCGGCGCGAGTGAGGCATCTCTCACCCCCGATCGCGGCGACTTGGCCGAGTCCGGACGCGGGATTAGGATAATGCGGGCCTTGGTGGACGATCTGCGCATCGACCCGGCCCCCGACCGGGGTACCGTCGTCCACCTGCGCAAGCGCCTGACCTGGCGGGACGAGACCGCCCTCCGGCGCCTTGGGCGCAGCCTCATCCGCAGCGCCGGGTAGATTGGGGTCCGCGCGGGGATCGTGCGACGCGCATCGGTGATCGGCGGGCAACGCCGCCCATCTCCGGCAACCCTCACTTAAGGAACGAAGATGGATGCTGCCCGGGTAGGGGTCATCACCTTCCCAGGTTCCCTCGACGACCGCGACGCCGCGCGCGCCGTGCGGCTGGCCGGCGCCGAGCCGGTCGCCCTCTGGCACGCCGACGACGACCTGAAGGACGTCGACGCCGTCGTGCTCCCCGGCGGGTTCTCCTACGGGGACTACCTGCGGGCCGGGGCCATCGCGCGCTTCGCGCCGCTGATGGGCGCCCTGGTCGACGCCGCGCACGGGGGCCTGCCGGTCCTCGGCATCTGCAACGGGTTCCAGGTGCTGTGCGAGTCGCACCTGCTGCCCGGCGCGCTGCTGCCCAACGCGGGCCTGCACTTCGTCTGCCGCGACCAGCGGCTGCGGATCGACGACGCCGACACGGCCTGGACGCGCGACTACAGCACCGGGCAGGAGATCGTCGTCCCGATCAAGAACCGCGACGGCCGGTACGTCGCGGACCCGCGCACCCTCGCGGAGCTGGAGGGCGAGGGCCGCGTCGTCGCCCGGTACCTCGACCTGAACCCCAACGGCTCCCTGAACGACATCGCGGGCGTGCGCAACGAGGCGGGCAACGTCGTCGGCCTCATGCCGCACCCCGAGCACGCGGTCGAGTCGCTGACCGGGCCGTCCACCGACGGGCTCGGGTTCTTCACCTCGATCGTCAAGCGGCTGGTCGAGGCGTGACCGGGGGCAGTACGGCGACGGGCGGTGCCGCCTTCGCACCGTCGTGGAGAGGGGGAGACCGATGAGCGAGCAGCGTCCCGACGCGCCCGGGTCGGACCGCAGGTCCCGGCGCGGGCACGACGAGCCCAGCCTGGAGTGGCTGGAGGACCTCAAGTCCGACGCCGACGACCCCGAGCTCGCACCGGTGGACCCCGCGGTCACCGAGGCGTTCGAGGCCATCGTGGAGGAGGGCGACGCGGCCGCGCGGCGGTCGTCGGCCGCCAACCCCGTCGTGCCGCCGGCCGCCGGGGCCGAGCCGGGACGGCCGCCCGCGCCCGAGGAGGCCGACGAGCTGACGCCGACGCCGCCGCCCGCGCCGGGCCTCGCGCCCGCCGACGCGGACGCCGAGTTCGTGCGGGCGCTCGCCGAGGAGGGGCCGCTGCCGGGCGTCGTCGCGGGGGACTCGGGCGAGCAGCCCGCGGTTTCGGGGACGGGGCCGCAGCCTGCTGTGACGTCGAACACCGGGCCGCAGCCTGCGGTTTCGGGGAACACCGGGCCGCAGCCTGCGGTGTCCGGCAACACTGGTCCGCAGCCTGCCGTCTCCGGGAACACCGGTCCCCAGCCTGCTGTCTCCGGCAACACCGGTCCCCAGCCTGCCGTTTCGGGTAACACCGGACCGCAGCCTGCCGTGTCAGGGAACACCGGCCCGCAGCCCGCAGTCTCGGGCAACACCGGGCCGCAGCCTGCGGTTTCCGGGAACACCGGGCCGCAGCCCGCCGTGCCGGGCAACACCGGCCCGCAGCCCGCCGTGCCGGGCAACACCGGCCCGCAGCCCGCCGTGCCGGGCAACACCGGGCCGCAGCCCGCCGTCTCCGGCAACACCGGCCCCCAGCCCGCCGTGCCGGGCAATACCGGCCCGCAACCGGCCGTCCCGTCCAACACCGGCCCGCAGCCCGCCGTCTCCGGCGACACCGGCCCCCAGCCCGCCGTGGGCGGCACGGGACCGCAGCCCGCCGTCGCCGGCACCGGCGAGCGCCCCGTCGCCGAGCCGGTCACCGACACCGTCGAGACCGCCCGCCGCACCCCCGACCGCCCGCAGCCGTTCGCCGAGCTGGGCATGAAGGACGACGAGTACAGGCGCGTCCGCGACATCCTCGGCCGCCGCCCCACCTCCGCCGAGCTGGCGATCTACTCGGTGATGTGGAGCGAGCACTGCTCGTACAAGTCCAGCAAGGTCCACCTGCGGCAGTTCGGCGAGAAGGCCCCGCAGTCCGACGCACTGCTCGTCGGCATGGGCGAGAACGCGGGCGTCGTGGACATCGGCCAGGGCTGGGCGGTGACGTTCAAGGTCGAGTCGCACAACCACCCGTCCTACGTGGAGCCGTACCAGGGCGCCGCGACGGGCGTCGGCGGCATCGTCCGCGACATCATGTCGATGGGCGCGCGGCCGATCGCCGTCATGGACTCGCTGCGCTTCGGCCCGGCGGACGCGCCCGACACGCAGCGGGTGCTGCCCGGCGTCGTCGCGGGCGTCGGCGGGTACGGCAACTCGCTCGGCCTGCCCAACATCGGCGGCGAGACGGTCTTCGACGCCTGCTACGCGCAGAACCCGCTGGTCAACGCGCTGTGCGTCGGCGTGATGAAGCACGGCGACATCAAGCGCGCGGCGGCCCCCGGCCCCGGCAACAAGGTGATCCTGTTCGGCGCGGGCACCGGCCCGGACGGCATCGGCGGCGCGTCGGTGCTGGCTTCGGCGACGTTCGACGACGAGTCGCACGCCAAGCGCCCGAGCGTCCAGGTCGGCGACCCGTTCATGGAGAAGATCCTGATCGAGTGCTGCCTGGAGGTGTTCGCCGAGGACCTCGTCGTCGGCATCCAGGACCTCGGCGCGGCCGGGGTCTCGTGCGCGACGACGGAGCTGGCCGCCGCCGGGACGGGCGGCATGCACGTCGACCTGGACGCGGTGCCGCTCCGGGACGCGACGCTGCTGCCCGAAGAGATCCTGATGAGCGAGTCCCAGGAGCGCATGATGGCGGTCGTGGAGCCCGCCAAGGTCGAGCGGTTCCTGGAGATCTGCGCGCGCTGGGAGATCCCGGCGACCGTCATCGGCGAGGTGACCGACACCGGCCGCCTGGTGATGACGTGGCGCGGCGAGACGATCGTGGACATCCCGCCGGGCACGGCCGCCGACGAGGGGCCGGTGTACGAGCGTCCGATCGCGCCGCCCGCCGACCTGGGGTCGCTGCAGAGCAACACGCCGGGGCAGCTCACGCGTCCGTCGAACGGCGACGAGCTGCGCCGGACGGTGCTGTGGCTCGCGGGCTCGCCGAACCTGGCGAGCAAGACGTGGGTGACGTCCCAGTACGACCGGTACGTCCTCGGCAACACGGTCCAGGCGATGCCGGAGAACGCGGGCGTCGTCCGGATCGACCCGGATTCGGGCCTCGGCATCGCGCTGTCCCTGGACGGCAACGGCCGCTACACGCGGCTCGACCCGTACTCGGGCGCGCAGCTCGCGCTGTCGGAGGCGTTCCGCAACGTCGCCGCGACGGGCGCGCGCCCGCTCGCGGTGACGAACTGCCTGAACTTCGGCTCCCCGGAGGACCCGGGCGTCATGTGGCAGTTCGCCCAGGCGACCGAGGGCCTGGCGGACGCGTGCCGCTACCTGGGCGTGCCGGTGACGGGCGGGAACGTCAGCTTCTACAACCAGACGGGCACGACGCCGATCAACCCGACGCCGGTCATCGGCGTGCTGGGCGTCCACGACGACGTCCGCCGCCGGGTGAACATGTCGTTCACGTCGGACGGGGCGACGCTCGCGCTGCTCGGTGAGACGCGCGAGGAGTTCGGCGGGTCGGAGTGGGCGCACGTCGTCTACCGGCACCTGGGCGGGCTGCCGCCGAAGGTGGACCTGGCGGCGGAGCTGGCGCTGGCGTCGGTGCTGGTCGCGGCGTCCCGCGAGGGGCTGCTGACGGCGGCGCACGACCTGTCGGACGGCGGCCTGTCGCAGGCGCTCGTTGAGTCGTGCCTGCGCGGCGGGCTCGGCGCGTCCATCACGCTGCCGGGCGACGCGTTCGTGACGCTGTTCAGCGAGTCGGTCGCGCGCGCGGTCGTGGCGATCCGCCCCGGCGGCGAGGCGCGCGTCGCGGCGCTGTGCGAGCAGGCCGGAGTCCCGGTGACGCAGCTCGGCGTCATCGGCGGCGACGAACTGCGCGTGACGGGCCGGGTCGGCGAGGCCGAGGCCCAGGAGCTGTTCGCCATTCCGCTGTCGGAACTCCGCGAATCCCACGAGCGCACCCTGCCCAGCTACGCGGGTTAGTCGAGTTGAACGAGGCCCGGACCGTTCCCGCGGTCCGGGCCTCGCGTCATTCGTTCTCCACCGTCTCAAAGAACGCCCGAATGGCGTCCGCCGGATAACGCCGCCGCCCGGACGGCAACTGGATCACCGGAATCAACCCGGCCTTGGCCCAATTCGCGACGGTCCCGGAATGCACCCCGAACATCAACGCGACCTCCCGGGTCGTGAGCAGTTCCACGGGCGCCCACCCACGCGCGTTCACCGCTCCCTCCCACCCACCGAAAAAACCCCCGACCAACGAGCCTTCACGAAAAGCGGACCGAAACGATTTCCGCACGCCGCGCCCCCACGCGTCGGTGAGACCGGCTGACCACAGCGCCTCCGACCCGACGCGCCCCCACGCGTCCCCACGGGCCGCTGGCCCCTCGGCCGGACGCCGGACACGACGCAAGCCCGCGCACAGGCGTGGCTGCGGGGTTCGGAACCGGGGCGCCCGCCGGTACGCGCGCGTGCGGGTCTCCGTGCGGTCAGGGGCATGACGGCGTAGTTCCTTTCGGGGTTCGGCCTCCGGACCGCGCGGCACGGCGGCGGGGTCGCGCCGGATGCCTGAATGCCCGCGCGGCCCGGAGGAATTCGCGGTTGGGGGAGTCACATCCGAGGTTCGCCGGACGACCGGCCCTCCGGGTGGAGCCCCCTCCTGGACGCCGGGCCGGGCCCGGCGCTGTCCTCCACCCGGAGGAGTTCATGGTCGATCGCGACCTGGACGAAGAGATCGAAGGACCGCCGCGCCCGATGCCGGACGGTGTCGACGGCGAGCGGCGAAATCCCGTACCGCCGCATCGCGCTGCGAAAGGCGGCGTCCGCGAGCTCCCAGACCTCGGCGACGCCCGCCCGACGGATGTCCGCTCCCGAAACGACATTCGCCTCACGCTGCGCGGACTCACCGGCCTCGACGCCGCTCATCAGCGCTCCGGATGGCTGCGAATACCGAGCATCTCCGCAACGGCCCGAGCCGCCCGGACGGGATCGCTGGTCGGCGCGATGTTCCGACGCGGATCGAACCCGAGGACGTACGTCCACCCGTCCCGCCCCATGTCGCACCCGATGTCCTGCCCGACGCGCCCATGAAAGACCCGCAGCAACGGCGGCAGCCCCGCACTGAACTGCGCGACCTCCGTACGGACGCCCGGATACCGCTCCCGAAGCGTCAACGCGAGCACGTCGAGGAACGTGACACGCTGATTCGACGGCCGACTCATCGACGCCCCCTCGACGCCGTGTCCCATTCGACCGATACGCCGCCCACGCGAGCGCGCCGGACACGGCGTCCGGGAAAGCGGCCGCAGAGCCGGGGAAGGAGCACGACGTCGCCCGCACGCCCGGCGGGCGCGCGTTCCGTCTTCTTTCTCATCGTCGCCTCGCAGGATCTGTTCTTGCCGGAACGAGGACCCAAGCGTGGCGCGCGGCGCTACGCTGCCGCTACATAGCGTGAACACTCGGGCCGCCTACCGACGCGGCCCAGCCGCCTACCAAGATCCGGCCGCGACCTACCAGGGACCCCCCGATGCCCACGGAACCCGGTGACCTGACCCGAGACCCGCTCATCCGCGCGTTCGGCGAACTGCTGCGCAGATGCCGGGAGGAGTGGAAGGAAGGCAAGCTCAGCCGCCGCCAGCTGGCCGAACGCCTCGGCTGCACCTACCAGTGGATCGAGAAGCTGGAGACCGGCACCAAACCAAGCGTCGAAACCGCCATCGACCTCGACACGTTCTTCTTCGCCCCTTTCGGCAGGCCGTTCGAGACGATCGCACGCGAGATCGAACTCGCGGGCAAACAGGTGGCGATGCTCCCCAGCTTCCCGGCCTTCCTCAGCCTGGAGAAGCGAGCCCTGTCGTTCCGGTCCTACGAATGCCAGGTCGTACCCGGTCTGCTGCAGACCGAGGACTACGCCCGCGGCGTCATGGGCTCCGGCCAGGCCCGCGACGGCCTGACCGCCCTGCTCGCGCAGCGGCTCGACCGGCAGGGCATCCTGACCCGCGACCGGCCGCCGCGCCTGTCCTTCGTCCTGGATGAATCAGTGCTGCACCGGCCGATCGGCGGGCCGAAGGTGATGCACGACCAGCTCGCCTACCTCGAACGGATCATCACCACGACGGCCCATATCCAGATCAGAATGCTCCCGTTCAGCCGCCTCACGTGGGCAGCGTTCGACGGCAGCTTCCTGGTGCTGTCGTTCCCCGACGGTCCCGACGTCGCCTACGTGGAAGGCCCGAGCAGCAGTCAGCTTCAACGCGACCCCGACGCCGTCGCCGACACGGCGATACGCTTCGACCTCGTGTTGGGAGAGGCGTTGACCAGCGCCGAGTCCCTGACCATGATCCGGCAAGCACGAGAGGGCTACAGTGACCAGCTTTGATCTTCCGTCCACCCGGTGGCGCAAGAGCACCCACAGCGGCGGCCAGGGCGGCAACTGCGTCGAGGTCGGCTCAGCGGACGGCATGGTCGGCATCCGCGACAGCAAGGCCCTCACAGCAGGCCACCTGACCCTCACCCGCACCACCGCCGCCACGCTCCTCGCCCACATCAAAACCCTCTGACCCAGACCTGACGAAGCCCTTCCCCCAACCGGGAAGGGCTTCACCATTCCCAGAACCACCCCCACCTGCGCGGGGAGAACAACACCTTGTCGTAGTCCACGTTGGCGGAGAGCGGACCACCCCCGCCTGCGCGGGGAGAACGCCCGGAGCCGCCCGCCCGCACTGTCGGCGTCCGGACCACCCCCGCCTGCGCGGGGAGAACCGCGGTGCGAGGCGGCGGCCGGTCTCCACCCCCGGACCACCCCCGCCTGCGCGGGGAGAACTTGTCATGACGGAGTCCTCTCATCCCGGTAAGCGGACCGCCCCCGCCTGCGCGGGGAGAACGTGGC
>NZ_KB907213.1:170736-286042 GCF_000381885.1 Actinomadura atramentaria DSM 43919
CCTGCGGACCACCCCCGCCTGCGCGGGGAGAACACTTCGCGACCTGCGCCTGAGCGAGCCCGTTACCGATTTGATACCGAAAGTGCGGCGGAAACTGTCGCTGTTTGTCAGTGGTCCTACGACGACAGGGACAGGCCGACACCGCTCTCAAGAGCGGATCTTGGGAACTACCGAACGCAGGCGCCAGCGATAGCCGGCGAGAAAGAGTTCGCCTCACCCGAGAACCAGCACCGCCGCCGACCAACGTCCCACCCGCCGCGCCCGACCAGGCGGCGGAGCCGACCCGGTGTTCTTGGGATCTGATTGCTGGATATGGAACCGCAAGAAAGAGCACCCGGACAACACCGCTCCCCGGGGCCACCGGAATTCCCGGTGGCGCACTTCCGCCTGCGCGAGGAGAACGACCCGTCCATCCACGACGTCATCGCCGCAGACAGACGACCCCCGCCTGCGCGGGAAGCCGCCCTCGGCGGCCCGGCAGGTGCGGGCCGCCGCCGGACGACCCGAAGACCGTGCAGCCCGCTCATCTCTGGTCCGCCGATACGAACAACACCGCAGACAAGGGCTCTGCGCCGTAGCCTGAGACATCGGGTCCTTCTCGGGATCGGAGCAGGTATGGCCGACGATAACGCCCTCGGAAGGCTCGTCGCGCAGTTGCGCACATCGCGGGGATGGTCGCAGACACGGCTGGCAGAGAAACTGTGCGCGTCGGCGGAGCGCGCCACGATCACGCGCCACGACGTGGCGAGATGAGAGCGCGGTGTCCGCGTTCCCGGCCCGTTCTGGCTCGGTCGGCTCGCCGACGCGCTCGACGTGCCGTTACAGACGCTGGAGGCCGCCCGCGTGAGACGACGCCACTTCCTCGCCACCATGTCGGCTCTCAGTGGCGCAGCCGCCACCGGCGTCGGCACCGGCACCGCACACGGTGTTGAACACGTCGCAGCCGACCTGTTCTCCTCCATCGCCGGCGGCGACCCGGGGCCGTTGGGGCTGGCGCAGACCTCCCACCGGACCGACCTGGCCGTGTCCGCGCTCGCGGTGCGGGACCGGCCCAGCCTGCTCCGGCTGGCGCGCTGGGCAGCCGACGCGGATTCGCCGGTCGTCCGCGTCAACGCCGCCGGGGTCGGCGCCAAGACCCGCTCTGAGCTGGTCGAGGACGTCCCGGTCCTGCTCGCCCGGGACGCCGACGTCCGGCGCCTGTACGTTCGGGCCGTCGCCGTCCGGGTCGGCGCGAGCCCGACCGCGCTCGCGGCCGAGTTGCGCAACGCCCGCGACGCCGGCGCCCGATCGTGCGCCGCGCACCTGCTGGTCCGCGACAACGCACCGCACGCCCGGCACGCGCTGGCGTCGGCCCTGCGCGATGAACCGGTGCGCGAGAACGTGCGCGCCTACGCTCTGCTGCTGAACGGGGATTCGCCGTGCATGTGATCCACATCGACCAGGGGCCGCTGATCGCCACGCTCACCGAGCGGCTCGCCGACCTCGGCGTCACCTCCGCCGCGATCGTTTCCCTGATCGGCGCCGTCGACGAGTTCACCGTCTCGACCATGCCCGCCGACGACGCCTCCACGGACATCGTCACCACCTACACCCGCCCCGCCGAGATGCACGGCGCCGGCGAGGTCGTCAACGGCGAACCCCACCTGCACGTCACGATGGCCATCGAAGGCGACCAGGGCATCGCGGGCCACCTGCACGAGGCCGAAGTCGGCCACTGGTTCGCCCGGGTCTACGTTTTGCCGACGTAGTTCCGCGCAGCCGATGACGGCACCGACATCTGCTGGCCCACAGCACGGCCCCTCCCGAACGAACGCACGCGCGGGATCGTGGTGACGTAGGAACGACCCGACAGCCAGGCCCTTCAACCGGCCGAACGCAACGCGATGTTCAGCAGCAGCGCGACGGCGTGTCCTTGGCCAGCGCCGGGACCATACTCTTCGGCACATCCCCGCTTGCGCGGGGAGAACAGCAGCCGGTCCCGCGCCTGCATCCACGCCTTCGGCACACCCCCGCCTGCGCGGGGAGAACCCCACCCGCCCGTCCCTGATCCAGCGCTGGAACGGCACGCCCCCGCCTGCGCGGGGAGAACTGCCCGAGCAGCTTGCCGAGCGTGTCGGCGAGCGGCACACCCCCGCCTGTGCGGGGAGAACCTCCCCAACTTCACCTCACAGACCAGGCAGAACGGCACACCCCCGCCTGCGCGGGGAGAACCAGGGTGTTCTCTGTGAGCCTCTCCCCCTGCCCGGCACACCCCCGCCTGCGCGGGGAGAACCTACCGGCTGAGCCGGTCGGTGAGCATGCGGACTTCCCCGACCCGGCCGTGGTCGCGTGCGAGTGCGTCGGCGATGCGGCGGATCGAGCTGCGGTCGCGGACCTCACCGGCCGCGTATTCGTGGGCTTCGAGGAGGTGCCGGGCGGTCTCGGCGGGACGGTCACGCTGCCACCACGCCCGCGCAAGGTCGGTGTGCAGCCGCGCCTTGCGCTCCGGCGTCGGGAACATTGCGGCGTCAAGGCCGGCGCCGACGTTCAACGCCCGACCCGAGTCGCCGAGTGCCCAATGCACACCGACCTCGTACAGCGTCACCTGCGCGCGCGTCAACGCGGGCCGCGCTCCGCGTGCGGCAACGTCGGGCAGATGGTGACGGGCGACGCTGCGCGCCTCTCCGATCAGCATGAGCGCGTCGTCGCGGCGGTCGGCCTGCGCGGCGTTGTAAGCGCACGTGCAGAGGGTCTGCGCGAGCGTCGCCGCCGCCCGCGGAGTGTCGATCCCCTTCGCTTGGACGCGCCCGGCCGCCCGCAACGTGACCTGGTGCGCGATCCCCTGGCGGCCCTCATGCCGCAGGACGATCCCCAGCGCGCGGCTCGCCTCGGCCATCGCGACCGCGTCCTCGGACCGGCGCGCGTACCCGACCGCGCGGTCGGCGGTGATGCGGGACGCGGGCTTCGCCCCGACCTTGCTGAGCGCGTCGGCCGCGAACCCGTAGGCGGCCGAGGCGAGCGCGTGGACGCCCGGCGCGTCGAAGTGTTCGGGAGCCTGCTCGGCGACGGCAAGCAGGCGGGGGAGCCCGTCCACGACCTCGACGAGCCGCCCGGCGTCGTACCGGTCGCGAAGCGCGTTCAGCCGCGCGGCGAGCTGCGCGGCCGACACTGCCCCGCCGGGGTCGGGCGTGAGGGCGAGCGCGTCGTCGACGCGGGCGAGGGACGCGATCGGGACCACGGCCCCGGCGGCGGTCAGGAACGTGCGGCGACGCAACGGGTCCTCCTCGGCGGGCCCTGCCGGGCCGTTCGGGTGCGGGTCACGCGCCACCACCGTAGCTGCAGGTCGGCCCGCCACGCCCAGCAGAGCGGCGACCACCCCCGGCGGCATCCCGATCGCGTCCGCGACGACCCGTAACCGGGCGACGTCCACGCCTTGGTGACGGCCGGTCTCGACCCGGGACAGCGTCGACCTCGACATCCCGGCCCGCGCGGCGACGTCGGCCTGGCGGAGCGCGCGGTGCTCGCGGGCGAGGCGCACGACCGTCCCGAACTCGCCGGATCGGATCGCGGCCTTGATCGGACCTGATCTCCAGAAGTGCTCGTCGCCCATGACCATCCGAATGACCCGAAGGGGAGAGGCGTGCCCACGGTAACCGGCTCGACACCGCTTGTGGAGATCGTGTGCAGAAACTGCACGCGGTGCGAATCCTGCACACGATCACGCCGATCCGCGCCGCTGTGGGTGATTCTGCCGTTGTCGGCGCCGCTCCGGCGCCCGAACCTCTCGGGAGGACACCGATGACGCAGACCATCGTCCCGTTCGGCCTTACCCGGCAGGCCCCGCTGCCGCCGTTCACGATGCCCGACCTCGTCTACGACCCCGTCGCCCAGATCAACCGGATCGGTTCCCTCGACGGGCCGGCTCTGGCCGACAGCGTCGAGCTGATGCCCAAGACAACCGAAACGTACAAGACCGGCACCAACCGCAACGACACCTTCTCCGACGACGTGGAGAGCTGACCATGGGCGGCACGGTGCTGATCGTCGCCCGCCCCGGCGACCCGTCGTCGGACCTGGTCGTCAGGGCGCTGCGGGACCGCGGAGTGCGGGTTGCGCGCTTCGATCTCGGTGATCCCGGTGTGCGCCTGACCGCCGAGCTGTCCGGTGGCCGGTGGGTCGGTGAGCTGGGTGACGGGCACCGTGCCGTCCTTCTGGAGGATGTGGTCGCGGTGTTCTGGCGGTGGCCGACGCGTGCGGCCGGTGCTCCGGCGGTCAGCGACCCGGCCGCCCGCCGCTGGGCCGGACGCGAGGACTCCGAGGCTTTGCACGGCGTGCTACGGACGCTGCGCGTCCGCTGGATCAACCACCCCGACCGCGTCGCGGTCGCGAACTCCAAACCGCTGCAACTCGCCGCCGCGCACGCCGCCGGACTCACCGTCCCCGCCACGCTCATCACCAACACCGCGCGTTCGGCACGACACTGGTCAGCGGACGGACGCGCCCTGTACAAGGCGTTCTACGCCAACGGCCCCGACGACACCGCCATGATCTACGCCGGACCGGTCGCACCGGCCTCGATCCCACCCCAACTCCACGCCGCGGGCACCTTCCAACGGATCATCAACGGCGATCACATTCGCGTCACCGTCGCCGGTCCGCGGATGTTCGCCGTCAGCATCCATGGCGCGACCCGCCTCGACTGGCGCGGCCACCGCGACGTCACCTACACGCCCGTCGAGATCCCTGCCCCGGTTCAGGACCGCATCACCCGCTATATGACCGGGCTCGGCCTGGAATACGGAGCATTCGACTTCATCCGCCGCACCGACGACTGGGTGTTCCTCGAATGCAATCCCACCGGAATGTGGGGATTCGTCGAGTTCGGCACGGCAATGCCGATCACCGACGCAATCGCCGGGCGACTCCTCGACCCACTGGACCCGAAACCGCAGCGATGACAGGCTGGCACGCATGCCGACCACACGCCCCTCAACTGCTTTCCTCGCCTCCCCTCACGAGAAGTACGAGGACGCTTTCTTGGAAGCGATGGCCGACTACGCCGCCGCCGGGGAGGAGCCCGACGCCGATGGCCTGCCCCTGGACGACCTGCGGCTGGGGAACCTCGGCCCGTACACGACGAGCCTATGCGTCAACGACGGAACCCGCTACGGCGTCGACCCGCTCCGCCCCTCGGTGTGGTGGTACCTCACAGGCCCGAAGGGCGACCACGACTACCTGGGCCGAATGGCGATCCGCCACGAACCGGTCAACGACATCCTCGGCGAGGCCGGATCGCAGCTATGGATCTCAGTACGCCCCTCAATGCGCCGCCTGGGCGTCGGAACAGCAATGCTGACCGCCGCGATCCCGCTCGCCCGAGCAAACGGCGTGCCCCACCCAAGAATCGAAGTCCGCTGCAACAACACCGCCGCACAGCACTTCCTGGAACACCTCGGCGCCGAACGAGTGCGAGTTCCCCGCGCGGCCCGCGCAGGCCGTATCCGCTACGTCCTACCCGAAGCTCCCTAACCTTACCTGCGGATTCCCGGCCGTGACCCCGAACGGACCACCCCGCCTGCGCAGGGAGACATGATCTTGTGGACCTGCTCAGGAGCTACGGCGAGTGGAAGCGCTAATGAAGCCCGTCTCCGGTCGGAAGGGAATGAAGATGGCCGTTGTTCGTGGGACGGTCATGGAGTGGCACGCTGAGGAGGGTTGGGGAGTGCTGGCCGCTCCCGGGCTGCCGGAGATGTGGGTCCACTATTCCGTCATCGAGGCTCCCGGGTACCGCGCCTTGGCTGTCGGCGGAGCTGTCGAATTCACGTGGGAGTCGGCCCGGCAAGACGGGTATCGCGCGCGTGTGACCTGGGTGCGCGAATTTGGATCGTCCTGACGGCTCCGTACTGCCCATTCTTCGGGAGAGGCGCTCGTGGCGGCTCCCGACGGAGATGCGCGCGGCCGTCGGCGCTTCTGCGTCTGGCGGATGGAGAACGAGAACCCCGGAAACGGGAACGGCCCCGGCGGTGTGCGCCGGGGCCGTTCTACAGGACACAGGTCAGAACGCCTCTTCGGGGAGTTCCATCACGTCGAGGGTGGTCGCCTCGGTGATCGCCTTGTCGGCGGCGATGCGGGGGAGGACCGTCTGCGCGAAGAACTGCGCCGCCGTCACCTTGCCCGAGTAGAACGAGCGGTCGGCGTCGGAGACGTCGCCGCCGCCGAGCTTGCCGAGGGCCACCTCGGCCTGGCGCAGCAGCAGCCACCCGACGACCAGGTCGCCGAGCGCCAGCAGCAGCCGGGAGGTGTTGAGGCCGACCTTGTAGAGGAGCTTCGGGTCCTCCATCGAGCCGAGCGCCCACCCGATCATCGGGTTGAGGATGCCCTGCACGTCGTCGAGGGCCTGGTTGAGCAGCGCGCGCTCGTTCTTGAGCCGCCCGTTGCCCGCGTCGCTCGTGGCGAACGCCTTGATCTCCCCGGCGAGGGCCTTCAGCGCCTCGCCGTTGTCCCGGAGGATCTTGCGGAAGAACAGGTCCTGGCCCTGGATCGCGGTCGTGCCCTCGTAGAGGGTGTCGATCTTGGAGTCCCGGATGTACTGCTCGATCGGGTACTCCTGGAGGAACCCGGACCCGCCGAAGGTCTGCAGCGACTCCGCGCCGAGCAGCGCGTAGGCGCGCTCGGAGCCGAAGCCCTTGACGATCGGCAGCAGCAGGTCGTTGACCTTCTCGGCCAGCTCGTCCTTGCGGCCCTCGAACTCGGCGATCTGCACGGCGTCCTGGTAGGACGCGGTGAGCAGCACCAGCGCCCGCATGCCCTCCGCGTACGCCTTCTGGGTGAGGAGGCTGCGGCGGACGTCCGGGTGGTGCGTGATCGTGACGCGCGGGGCCGACTTGTCGGTCATCTGCGTCAGGTCCGCGCCCTGGACGCGCTCCTTGGCGTACTCGAGGGCGTTGAGGTAGCCCGTCGAGAGCGTCGCGATGGCCTTGGTGCCGACCATCATGCGCGCGTACTCGATGACGAGGAACATCTGCCGGATGCCCTGGTGGACGTCGCCCACCAGGTAGCCGACGGCCGGGTGCTTCTCGCCGAGGGTCAGCTCGCAGGTCGTGGAGACCTTGAGGCCCATCTTCTTCTCGACGTTGGTGACGTACGCGCCGTTGCGCGCGCCCAGCTCACCGGTCTCGACGTCCACGAGGTACTTCGGCACGAGGAACATCGACAGGCCCTTGGTGCCGGGGCCGGCGCCCTCGGGGCGCGCGAGCACCAGGTGGAAGATGTTCTCGGACATGTCGTGCTCGGCCGAGGTGATGAAGCGCTTGACGCCCTCGATGTGCCAGGTGCCGTCGGGCTGCTGGACGGCCTTGGTGCGGCCCGCGCCGACGTCCGAACCCGCGTCGGGCTCGGTCAGCACCATCGTCGCGCCCCACTTGCGGTCGAGGGCGATCTCGGCGAACTTCTTCTGCTCGGGCGTCCCGATGTGCCACAGGATCTGGGCGAAGCCGGGGCCGGAGGAGAACATGTAGACGGCCGGGTTGGCGCCGAGCACCTGCTCCGCGATGGCCCAGGTGAGGCTGCGCGGCGCGCCGGTGCCGCCGAACTCGGGGGAGAGGTCGACGCGGTACCACTCGGCGTCCATCCACGCCTGGTACGACTTCTTGAAGCTCTCCGGCATGGTGACTTCGCCGGTCTCGGGGTCGAACTTCGGCGGGTTGCGGTCGGCGTCGGCGAAGGAGTCGGCCAGCGGGCCCTCGGCGAGGCGGTTGACCTCGTCGAGGATGCTGCGCACGGTCTCCTCGTCCAGCTCCGCGTACGGGCCGCTGCCGAGCAGGTCCTGGCGGTTGAAAACCTCGAAGAGGTTGAACTCCAGGTCCCGGAGGTTGCTCTTGTAGTGCCCCATCGAACACTCCGTTTATCCGGCGGCGCGCTCGTGGCCCCGCGAATCGTACTGGTCAGTAACTCAACTTCATGCTACCCGCTGGTAACCGGCGCGCAACCCGCGGAGTCACCCGGATCGCGGACGGGGCGGGAGGGGGTGCTCCGAAAGGTAAGTGACGTACATCACATGCATACCGAACATGTTTCGGTTCGCGGCGGCTCCGGCGGGGTCATCTGCAACTTTCACCGGACGGCTCCGGAACGGGGTCGCGGCGGCCCGCCGTGCGCCGTCCGCGCGTGCTTGACGACCCCACCGGCCTACCGATAACACACATTTGTTCTTATTGCTGGTAAAACCGACGAACATTGCCGCCAGGCTCCAACGGCCCCGCACCGCCGTCGACGTCGGAGCGCCCGGCTCCGCGTTCCCCGCCACCCCGCACCGCACCGGGCCGGTCTCGATCACCGCCGGGCAGGTGTACGCACGCAAGCAGCGTGAGAGAGAGGACGGCCATGAGCTTCATCGACTCCCCGCGCCTCACCGTGATCGGCACCGGCTATCTCGGCGCGACCCACGCCGTCTGCATGGCCGCCCTCGGCTACGAGGTCCTCGGCCTCGACGTGGACGAGGAGAAGATCGCCAAACTCGCGTCCGGCGAGTCCCCCATCTTCGAGCCCGGCCTGCCCGAGCTGCTGACCAAGGCGCTCGACTCCGGGCGGCTGCGTTTCACGACGTCGTTCGCCGAGGCCGGCGCGTTCGGCGACGTCCACTTCATCTGCGTCGGCACCCCGCAGCAGGCCGGGTCCGACGCCGCCGACCTGACCTACGTGGACGCGGCCGTGCGCGGCCTCGCGCCCCACCTGGACCGCCGCGCGCTCGTCGTCGGCCGCTCCACCGTGCCGGTCGGGACGGCCGAGCGCCTCACCGGCGTCCTGCGCGACCTCGCGCCCGCCGGGAACGACGTCGAACTCGCGTGGAGCCCGGAGTTCCTGCGCGAGGGCTTCGCCGTGGACGACACGCTGCACCCGGACCGGCTCGTCTTCGGCGTCGCGTCCGACTGGGCGGAACAGCAGCTCCGCGCCGCGTTCAAGCCCGTCATCGAGTACGGGTCACCGGTAGTGCGCACCGACCTCGCCACCGCCGAACTGGTGAAGGTCGCCGCGAACTCCTACCTCGCGACGAAGATCTCGTACATCAACGCGATGGCGGAGATCTGCGAGACGGTCGGCGCGGACGTGAAAGACCTCGCCGACGCCCTCGCCCTGGACGACCGCATCGGCGGCCGGTTCCTCAAACCCGGCCTCGGCTTCGGCGGCGGTTGCCTGCCCAAGGACATCCGCGCGTTCGCGCACCGCGCCGAGGAGCTGGGCGTCGGGCAGTCGGTGTCGTTCCTGCGCGAGGTCGACAAGATCAACCAGCGGCGGCGGGCGCGGACCGTCGACCTCGTCGGCGAACTGCTCGGCGGCCGGGTCGCGAGCGCGCGGGTCGCCGCGTGGGGCGCGGCGTTCAAGCCGAACTCCGACGACATCCGCGACGCGCCCGCCCTCGACGTCGCCCGCACGCTGCACGGGCTCGGCGCGGACGTCCGCGTCTACGACCCGGCCGCGCTCGGCAACGCGCGCCGCGCCTTCCCCGAGCTGTCCTACGGCGAGTCCGCGCTGGACGTCGCGCGCGGCGCGGACGCCGTCGTGCTGCTCACCGAGTGGGCCGAGTTCCGTGAGATCGACCCCGACGCGCTCGGCGCGGTCGTCGCGCACCGCCGCATCGTGGACGGCCGGCACGTCCTGAAGGCCGAGCGCTGGCGGGCCGCGGGCTGGGAGTACCGGGCGCTCGGCCGCCCCTGACGGCGGGAACACCCGGCCGCGCCCGGCCGTTGACGCGGGCGAGGGCCATCCCTCCCGGACGAGACGCGCCGTACCCGGAACGCCAAGACGACGCGGACCCCTGTCGCCGTCTCACCGGGAGGCCCGCTCATGGCCTGGTTCCTCGTCCTCGCCGCCGGACTGTTCGAGGTCGCGATGGCGCTCTCGCTCAAGGCGAGCAAGGGCCTGTCGGTCCTGTGGCCGTCGCTGTCATTCCTGTTCTTCGCCGTCGCGAGCTTCGGGCTGCTGTCGCTGGCGCTCAAGCGGCTCGACGTCGCGACGGCGTACGCGGTGTGGGTCGGGATCGGCGCGGTCGGCACGGCCGCCGCCGGGATGCTGGTGTTCCACGACGCCGCGTCGCCGCTGAAGATCGCCGCGCTGGCGTGCATCGTCGTCGGCGTCGTCGGGCTCAATCTGGCCGGGGGCGGCCACTGATCCGTGTTTGGAACGACTCACCCGGAACGGGCGTCTATGTCGGTGCTGGCGCGCCGGACGGACGGCGCCCGTGAAGGGGAGTTGAGAGCACGTGGTCTTCAAGCGGCTGAGGCAGGCGATGGGCGTGGGCGGCCCGTCGATCGAGACCGTCCTGCACGACCCGAACACGCTGCCGGGCGGCGTCGTCACCGGCGAGATCACCATCATCGGCGGCGAATACGATTCCGACATCCTGGGCGTCAATCTCGCGCTGCGCACCCGCGTCGAGGTGGAGACGAGCGACAGCGAGTACGACACCAACCGCACGTACGCGAAGGTGCCCGTCTCCGGGCCGTTCAAGCTGGACGACGGCGCGCGGTACGGCATCCCGTTCCAGTTCCCGATCCCGTGGGAAGCCCCGCTGACGCACATGTACGGGCACCCGCTGCACGGCATGAACGTCGGGCTGTCCACCGAGCTGGAGGTCGCGCGGGCGCTCGACCCCGGCGACCTCGACCCGATCGCGATCCACCCGCTGCCCGCGCAGGAGCGCATCCTGGCCGCGTTCTCCAACCTCGGGTTCCACTTCCGCGGGGCCGACTGCGAGCAGGGGCACATCCACGGCGTCCACCAGGAACTGCCCTTCTACCAGGAGATCGAGTTCCATCCGCCGCACCACTACAACGGCATCAACCAGCTCGAAGTGACGTTCGTCGCGAACCCCCACTCGATGGAGGTCATCCTGGAGCTGGACAAGCGCGGCGGCCTGTTCACCGAGGGGCACGACGCGTTCAGCCGGTTCACCGTCGACTACGCGAGCGCGCAGCA
This sequence comes from Actinomadura atramentaria DSM 43919, assembly GCF_000381885.1. GTDB lineage: Bacteria > Actinomycetota > Actinomycetes > Streptosporangiales > Streptosporangiaceae > Spirillospora > Spirillospora atramentaria. The sequence goes on from NZ_KB907213.1 coordinate 181,690, forward strand.
CACCGCGTGGGAGCAGGAGCTGGACGGCTTCCTGCAGCAGGCCGGACGCCGCCACGGCTTCTTCTGACGGCCTGTCCCGCCCGCCGGGACTTGATCACGGCGGGCGGGAACGCGTAGAAAGTGAGGCGATGCCCGAACCTCCCGGACTCAACGCCGCCGAGCGACGGCTCTGGTCGGCGTTCCCGTCCGGCGCGTCCGTCGTCCTCGGCGACGACCTGCCCGCCGGGCCCGACCCCGACCGGATCGTCCGCGCCGAGATCATCGCGCGGCTGCTGCTCGGCGGGCGCGAGACGCGGCCCGGCGCGATCCCGGCGGTGCGGCTGCGCGGCGCGTACGTCGTCGGCGCGCTCGACCTCGCGGGCGGCACCATCGAGCACGAGCTGCGGCTGGACCGCTGCCGGCTCGTCGAGGCCCCCGACCTGTCCAACGCCGTCACCCGGCAGCTCCGGTTCAACGGGTGCCGGATGCCGGGGTTCGACGGCGGCGGGCTGCGCGCGGACGGCTATCTCAGCCTGTCCGGGTCGCGCATCGACGGCTCGCTGCGGCTGCCGCGCGCGCAGCTCTCCGGCGGGCTGCGGATGAACGGGTCCGTGATCACCGCCCGCAGCGAGGAGGAATGGGCCGTCTTCGCGGGCGCGCTCGTGGTCGAGGTCGGCTGCTACGCGCGGAACGCGGAGATCACCGGGGGCGTCCGGTTCGTCGGTGCGCGGATGAACGGCGGCCTGTTCATGGAGGGCGCGACGCTCCGCAACCCGGGGCGGCTCGCGCTGGACGCGCAGAGCATGGTGGTCGAGGACGCGGCCGAGTTCAGCGGCGGGTTCACCGCGCTCGGCACCGTCCGCATCCGCAACGCCCGGTTCACCGGGATCGTCTCGTTCTCGCGGGCCGTCCTGGACTCCGGCGACCCCGCGCGGATGGCGCTGCACGCCAGCCACATGACCGCCGACGAGCTGATGCTGTGGCCCGAACGGCGCATCGAGGGACGCGTCTCGCTGTCCTACTCGCGGATCTCGCTGATCATGGACCACCCGTCCGTCTGGCCCGACGAGCTGTACCTCAACGGCCTCACCTACGAGACCCTGCGCGGCGGCGAGTTCAAGGACCGGCTGAGCTGGGTCAGCCGCGACCCCGAATTCCACCTCCAGCCCTACGAGCAGCTCGCCACCTGGTACCACGGCGTCGGCCACGACGACCTCGCGCGGCGCGTCCAGCTCGCCAAGCTCCGTGCGCGGCGGCGCAGCCTCAACCCCGTCGGCAAGGGCTGGAACCACCTGCTCGACTGGACGGTCGGGTACGGGTACCGGCCGTGGCTGGCGTTCGCGTGGTTCGGCGTCCTCCTCGCGGTCGGGACGCTCGTGTTCTCCCTCGACCGGCCCGGCAACATCAAGCCGCCGGACGAGCTGCCGCGCTTCCACGCCCTCATCTACAGCCTCGACCTGCTCATTCCCATCGACACGTTCGGGCAGCAGCAGTCCTACGACCCGTCCGGCTGGTCCCGGTGGGTCGCGTACGGGCTGGTCTCGGCGGGCTGGGTCCTCGCCACCGCGCTCATCGCGGGGGTCACACGCGTCCTGCGTCCGAACTGAACGCAGACCCGGCCGCGCCGCGGCTGAGACGGCCGGCTACGGATTCAAGACTCGGGCGGGCGTCGATCCCGGCGGGAACCTCCACCAGAATGGGGCGTCATGGGCACGTATCTGATCACGGGGGCGACGGGCGGCATCGGGACGGCCGTCGCGGGCCTGCTGCGCGACCGCGGCCACGACCTCATCCTCACCGGGCGGTCCGCCGACCGCCTCGCCGACCTCGCCGCGACGCTCGGCAAGGGCGCGCACGCGCGCACGCAGGCGTTCCACATCGGCTCGGCCGGAGCGGCGGGCGGGCCGGCGGTGCGCACGATCGCGCTGGACCTGTCCGAGCCGCGGCGGCTGGAGGCCGTCCTGGTCGACGCGGGGCCGCCCGCGCGGCTCGACGGCGTCGTCCACGCGGCGGGCGTCGTCCACCTCGGCGCGGTCGAGGAACTGGAGGCCGACGACTGGCTCGACCACCTCACCGTCAACCTCGTCGCCGCCGCAGAACTCACCCGGCTGCTGCTGCCCGCGCTGCGCGCCGCGCGCGGCGACGTGCTCTTCGTCAACTCCGGGGCCGGGCTGCGCGCCAACCCGCGCTGGTCGGCGTACGCGGCGAGCAAGGCGGGGCTGCGGTCGCTGGCGGACTCGCTGCGCGCCGAGGAACCGGAGCTGCGCGTCACGACGGTCTTCCCGGGGCGGACCGCGACGTCGATGCAGGCGAGCGTCCGGGCGCAGGAGGGCCGCCCCTACGACCCGTCCGACTTCGCGGACCCGAGGACGGTCGCGGGCGTCATCGTCGGCGCGCTGGAGACGCCGGGCGACTCGGCCGTCACCGAGATCACCGTCCGCCCCCACTGACGCCGCCGCCCGCTGCGCGGGCCGGGCGGTGAACGCCGACTCGGCCCCGCGGCGGACCGAGGGTCAGGCCGCCGCCCGGCGGCGCAGCGCCCACGCGGCGAGTACGCCGCCGACCAGTCCGAACAGGTGGCCCTGCCACGAGATGCGCGGATCGCTCGGCAGGACGCCGAAGATCAGCGTGCCGTAGATCGCGACGACCGCGACGGCGACCAGGATGTCCGGCAGCCGCCGCTCGAACACGCCCCGGCCGATCAGGTACCCGAAGAACCCGAAGATCAGGATGCTGGACCCGAGCGTGTTCGCCGAGCTGGTGAACCACACGCCGAGCCCGCCGACGACGATGACGATCAGCGACATCCACAGGAACTTCGCGATGCCCCGCCACGCGGCGAGGAACCCGAGCACCACGAACGGCACGGTGTTGCCCGCCAGGTGGTCGAACCCGCCGTGCAGGAACGGCGCGCTGAAGATGTCGGGCAGGTCGCCGACGTCGCGCGGCTGGATGCCGTAGCGGTCCAGCGAGTGGTCCGTGACCGCGTCCACCAGCTCCAGCACCCACATCCCGGCGGTGACGGCGAGGACGAGCACGGCCGCCGTGACGGCCCGCGCGCCCTGCGTCGCCAGTCCGGCGGAGCGGTTCTGGTCGGGAGCGGGTACCGGGGGGTAGCTCATGGGATCACCGTAGGTCGGAAGCTCGCGTGCGTCACCCGCTTCAACGGGCGGGGCCGCGCGAAGGTGCCCGCGGTGGTCGGCCCCGCGCGACCGGCGCGTCCGGTGGACGGGCCGCTGGGGAAGTCGGCGCGGGGCGGGCGTGGGGGACTGCTCAGGCGGCGTCGGCCGCGACGTCGCCGCGGACGACGATGGCGGGCAGCCGGCGTCGGGCCGGGGCCTCGGCGGTGCGGCGCAGCAGGCGGCGCTCCTCCGGGGTCGTCCCGCCCCAGATGCCGTCGGGCTCGCCGACCCGCAGCGCCCAGGTCAGGCAGTCGGCGGTGACGGGGCAGTTGGCGCAGATCCGCTTCGCCGCCCGCTCCTGCTCCCGCAGGATGGAGGCCGAGTACCCGATCGGGAAGAAGAGGTCGGGATCGGCGCCACGGCAGATGGCGTGGTCGCTCCAGTGTTCCTCGTTGCTCGGTGTAGGCATTTGACGTCTCCCTGCGGCGGTTCGCGCCGGGTGAGGTACGGGGTGGGCTCGTCTCCACATAACGTAGTACTACGACACGTAGTACTACAAGTCGCGGTGCGGAACCCGGTAGAACGTCCGGATAGCCTGTTGACGTGCGGCGTGATCGAGAAGTGACCTTTCGCGAGGCGACGCGGGACGACCTCCCCGCGATCGTCCACCTGCTGGCCGACGACCCGCTGGGCGCGACCCGCGAGTCCCCCGGCGAGGTCATCCCGGACGCCTACTTCGCCGCGTTCGCGGCCATCGAACGCGACCCGAACAACCACCAGATCGTCGCCGAGCTCGACGGCGAGGTGGCGGGAACCTTCCAGCTCACCTACATTCCGAGCCTCACCTACACCGGCGGCGAGCGCGCCCAGATCGAGGGCGTCCGCGTCGCCGCCGAGCAGCGCGGCCACGGTGTCGGGCAGATCATGATCGGGTGGGCGATCGAACAGGCGCGGGCGCGCGGCTGCCGCGTCGTCCAGCTCACGACGGACCGCCAGCGCCCCCAGACGATCCGGTTCTACCAGAAGATCGGCTTCCGCCCGTCCCACATGGGAATGAAGTACCACCTGAAAGACGACTGAACGCGACGGAGGACCGTCCCCGGATTCGGGAACGGTCCTCGCGTCTGGGATCAGTTGGCGGGGCCGCGGTCCGTCCACTCGGCGACCTCGTAGACCTCGTAGTCCACGATCTCGCCGGGCTTGTGGAAGCGGTCGGGCACGTCCGACACGCGCAGCACGCGGTGCTGGCCCCGGTCCCCGGACGGCAGCGGCAGCGAGCCGTGCGGCGGCGTCACCACCAGGTCGCGGACGGCCAGCAGCAGTCCGCGCTTCGGGTCGATGATCCACTGCCGCCGGTAGGTCCCCAGCCGCTTCGGCGCGGTGTAGAGGCCGAGCGGGACGGTCGACGCCACCGGCAGCGAGATCACGTTGCCCGGCCGCCCGGTCGGGTCCTTCGCCGTGCCCTCGGCGCGGACGCCCGGCAGCCCGGCGAGCATCCGGAACGCGGCCGCGCGGATCTTCGGCGGCGTCGGCGCGTCCGACAGCAGCGTCCCGGCGACCTCGCTCAGCGCCCGCGCGCGCTCGGCCCCCGCCAGCTCGCGCATCGGGCGCTCCGGACCGTCCGGGGACGCGGCGCGCCAGTGGCCCTTCAGGTCGAGCAGGGCGTCCTTGAGCTTGCCGGGGTCGGTGGGCAGGTCGCTGATCTGGGCGACGGTCAGGCCGAAGAACCGCACGTCGTCGTCCGGCGGCATCGGCTGGAGCCGCTCGTTGTCGCCCATGAAGATGAACGTCTTGCTGCCGTCGGCGTCCGGGTTCGGGATGTAGACGCGGTTCGGCGACCCGGCCGCGCGCCACTTCGCGGCGTCGGCGGGCTGCCACGGGTACCCGACCGGCCCGAGGCGGCGCTGGGACGAGGCCCCGGCGCGGGTCGTCCAGCTTTCGAGGACCTGCCGCGAGTCCACCATGTAGTGGTCGGTCTTCGTGCCGACGCCGTTGATCTCGCCGGAGATCCGCTTGGTGTGCCAGTAGGTCCCCGCGGGGGCGTTCTCCGCGCTCGTCGCGGCGACGAGCAGCGCGTCGCCGGGCGCGACCGGGCCACCCACGGCCGGGCCGCCCGCCACCGGCGCGTGCGGCGTCGGCGCGCCGCCGTCGCCCGTCAGCGCGACGGCCGCGAGCGCGCCCGCCGCGACGGCCGTCGCCGTCACCGCGCTGACGAGCGGCACGCGGAAACCGGGCCGCGCGCGGCGCGTCCGGCGCGCGGGCTCCGCCCAGCGTCCGGCGCGCATCCGCAGCCGCTCGGGGCTCTCCTGCTTCGCGAGCGCCGTCCGCATCCCGCGCAGGGCGTCGAGTTCATCCATCGTTCTTCTCCTCGGGGAGGGCGCGGCGCAGCTTGGCGCGCGACCGGTGAATCCTGGCCTTGACGGTGCCGAGCGGCACGTCCAGCGTGGCCGCGATCTCGGCGTGGGAAAGCCCGCCCCACGCGTGCAGCAGCAGCGCGTCGCGGTCCTGGGCGCGCATTCCGGCGAGCGCCCGCGCGAGTTTCGGGCCGAGCGCGGCGGCCGCGGCCCGCGCGCTGGCGACCTCCGCGACGCCGTCCTCGGCGGGGTCGGTCCCCGTCCGGGCGAACGCCCGGTACATGCGGGTCTCCTGGCGGCGGTGGCGGGCGATGAGGTTGCTCGCGATGCCCCACAGCCAGGCCCCGAACTCGCTCCGGCCGTCGAACCGCTCGCGGCGGCGGAACGCGACGGCGAACGTCTCCGCGACGACGTCCTCGGCGAGCGGGTCCCCGAGGCGGCGGCGGATGTAGGCGTGCAGGCGGGGGGCGTGGCGGCGGAACAGCTCGCCGAACGCCTCGGGGTCCTCGCGGGAGGCGGCGACGAGTTCCGCGTCGTCGAGCGCGTCTCCCCGCGGGTTCACCGCTGCGGTCGCGGCCACAAGCTTCTCTTCCTCGGCAACGGCTGGCTCCTTCGGACTGGGGGAAGCTGACACCCGTCTCTCTCCCGAAGCGGCCCGGGCGGTTGCACCCGAAATGGAAACCGCCCCCGGCGGTCGTGCCGGGGGCGGTTCTTCGGCGGAGAATCAGGAGGTCGTGGCGGTGATCCGGATCGCCGGGGAGACCTTCAGCTCGGTGTTGAACGTGATGGATTCGCCCTCGGTCTTGAGCAGCGTCGGGCATCCGTTCGGGCCGTTGGCGTTGACCGACAGCTTCGCGGTGCCCGTCGTGTACTTGAGGGTCTGGGTGTCGTTGGCGTAGGTCGCGTTCGTCTTGGAGACGGCGAAGCTGCAGTTCTGCGAGATGATGACGAGGCCGTTGCCCCAGGTGGAGCCCTCGATCGACAGCGTCGCCGTCTTGGTGGCCGCGTTGTAGGACCTGCCGACGACGCTGACGTTCTCGGAGACGAACGTCCCGCTGAGGACCGTCGCGCTCGCGCCGCCCGGCCCGACGCAGTTGATCCCCTGCCGCGACGTCAGCGCGGCCAGCGCCCACCCGGCGGGCGGGGTGGCGGACGTCATCGAGCCCCACTCCTTGAGCGAGTCGCACGAGACGAGGGTCTGCCCGGCCGCGTTCTTCAGCGTCAGCGGGCCGGTGGAGGTCGCGGTGAACTTGTCGTCGGCGGACGGGTTGTAGGTGGTCCACGTCGTCGTCGCCGCGTGGGCGGGAAGGGCCGCGACCGCCGCGAGGGCGACGGGGGCGGCGGCGAGGGCGAGGGTGCGGGGGAGCAGCCGGGACATGGGCGGTTGACCTCCTAGAGCCCGTACGAGACGGGCTTGCGGGGAACGATCCACGAAGCGGCATGAAGGTAACCGTTACACAACGACAAGATCAAGGATCTTCATCGAAAAAGCTGACCCCGGTCGCTCCGCGTCACCGCGCGCCCGGCCCGCCGCCCAGGGTCAGAAGACCGAGATGTGGACGTGGTCGTAATGGTTCGCGGTGATCCCGCCGCGGTTCTCCATTCCCCGCCAGCCGGGGCTGCGCATGTCGTAGATGCGCTGCTGCCAGATCACGTACTTGATGCCGAGGGAACTGGCGTGCGCGATGGCGTACGCGGCGACCTGGTCGCCGTTCGCCTTGCGCGCGGCGGTCGGCATGACGCCGCCGCTGCTCTCCATGAAATCGCAGGCGCGGCCCGTCCCGTGGTCCTGCGGGTCGCCCGGACGGGTGCAGCCGATCGTCGGGAACGGCCCGAACTCGGCGTCGATGACCTGCTTGACGTGCATCATCCGCGGCGTGACGCCGCCCATTCCGACGCTCGGCGACTGCGGCTTGTACTTCTTCACCAACTGCCGAATTCGCGTCTTCTGCTTTTTCAGATCCTCGATCTCCTGCTGGAGGTCCTTGATCTTCTGCTGCGATTCCTTGCGCGCTTTCTCCTGCTCGTCGATCAGCTTCTGCGTCTGCTCGACCTTCGCGGCCTGGTTGCGCGCGACGTGCTGCGCGAGGCTCGCGGTGTTGAGGAAGTTCGACGGGTCGTCGGACGACAGGGCCGTCAGCGCCGGGTCCGTGCCGCCCGTCATGTACTGGTTCGCGGCGAGCTGGGCGACGAGCCGCTGCGCCTCGTCGAGCTGCTTCTTGAGCCCGTCGGCGTTCTTCATCGCCTTCTGGACGCCGTACTGGGCGTCCTTCAGCTTCGCGAGGTCGCCGCCGTACTCGCGGTCGAGCTTGTTGATCTGCTTGTTGAGCTGGGCGAGCTTGGCGGAGTCGCCCGGGTCGGCCTCGGCGGACGGCACCGCGCCCGCGACCGGGAGCGCGACGGCCGCCGCGGCGGCGAGCGCCAGGGCCGCGCGGCGGGCGCGGGCGGAGCTGCGGGACTCCACGGGGGCGTCTCCTCTCCTCGGGATCGCGGCGGCGGCGCCGGTCCGGGGCGGGCGCGCCGCGCGCGCCCGCCCCGGTCACCGGGCCGGTCAGGGCATGAACGCTAACGAACCGGAACGAACCGCTCGGGCCAAGGGTAGCCGCCGCGGGCTCCGCGACGGCCCGTCCCCGGCACCGGGCATCCTACGGGAGGCCGTCAGAGGCCGGCCTTGTAGAGCAGCCGGTTCGGGGCGCCCTTCGGGAGCCGCCCGACGGCCTTCTTGGTGGAGTTGTCGTTCAGCCACTTCTGGACCTGCGGGAAGGTCGCCGTCCTGTGGCCCGCCAGGTACAGCGCCGCGACGCCCGCCACGTACGGGGACGCCATCGACGTGCCGCTCTCGGCGGCCTGGCGGTTGCCCGGCCACGTCGAGGTGATCCCGTAGCCCGGCGCGTTGATGTCGACGCACTTGCCGTAGTTGGAGAACGCGGCGCGGTTGTCGTAGATCGTCGTCGCGCCGACCGCCATCACCCAGCCCGCGCTGGCGGGCGAGTACTTGCAGGCGTCCTTGCCGTCGTTGCCCGCGGCGACCGTCACGAACACCTTCGACTTGGACAGGTTCTCCAGCGCCGTGTTCACCGCGGTGGACTTCGCGCCGCCGAGCGACAGGTTCGCGACGGCGGGCTTGGCGGCGTTCGTCTTCAGCCAGTTCGCGGCCTCGACGATGTCGGACATGTAGCCCTCGCCGTCGCAGTCCAGGACGCGCAGCGCCTTCAGCTTGACGCCCTTCGCGACGCCGTAGGTCTTCGAGCCGAGGATGCCCGCGACGTGCGTGCCGTGGCCGTTGCAGTCCGCGCCGTCGCCGTAGAACCGGGACGCCGTCCACGCGATGGACGCGCGTCCGCCGAAGTCCTTGTGCTTGACGTCGATACCGGTGTCGATGACGTAGGCGTTCACGCCGCTACCGGTGGACTTGTACGTGTACTTCTTGTCGCGCTTCTTGCTGCGCTGGTCGATGCGGTCGAGACCCCAGGGGAGCGGGGCCTTCTGCGTCGTGTCGATGTGGACGAGCTGGTCCTGCTCGATCGCCGCGACCGAGCTGTCGTGCCGCAGCTTGTCGAGCTGGCGCGCGTTCAGCTTGGCGACGAAGCCGTTGAGGACGCCGCCGAGGTGCCGCGTCCCCGTCGCGCTGACGCGGGCGGCGGCCGTCTTCGGCGACGCCCCGCCCCGCATGGTGACGATGTACTGCCCCGGCACCGGCCGTCCCTGCGCCGCCGTCACCGCGACGAGGTCGTCGTTCCCGGCGGCGAGGACGGGCACCGTCGCAACGGTGCTCGCGACGGCCGCGATCGAGCCGATGATCAGCAGCCTTCGGGGGGTGGGCCGCACTGGGCCTCCTTCGGTCGTGAACGGACCCGGTCGGGGTCCGCGGACGTGATCGTTGATCGACCGAGGGGCACACTAATGGAACTCGCGACAACTAGTCGGACATTTGGTTAGAAGTCGCTATTTGGTACGAGTGAGGCGGCCCTGATACCCGACCGGGCGGCCGTCCTCGCTGCGGCTCCACGAGTACTGCAGCGTCCCGTCCGCCTGCCGCGCCACCTGGATGTGGCCGGGCGTGCAGGGCTTGCCGATGTCCAGGCGCATCTGGAGGGTGCTGCCCGTGCCGCGCGTCAACGACAGCGTTCCCGCGCAGCCTTCCTTGGGATAGGCGGCGCGGGCCGTCTTGTCGCCCTCCTGGAACGTGACCTGGACGGGGAACGAGCCGCCGTTGGTCTCGTTCACGACCGTGCCGGTCCACGTCCCGGCGAACGCGCCGGGGATCGCGGACACCGGGCGGCCGTCGGCGACGTTCGCCGGGTCGCCGGTGGACCCGCCGTCGTCGCTGAACCTCGGCCAGAGCACCAGCGTGATGATCACGATGCCGACGAGCACGCCGACGCCGACCGACAGCGCGAGGCCCAGCACCCGGCCGCCGCTCTCGGGCTCGTCCGGGACGGCGGGCAGCACGGCGGTGCCCGAGTCGGTGCGGTCGCCGCCCGCGCGCGAGAGGCCGGGGATCAGCGCGGTCCCGTCGTCGTCCGGCTCGGACGGCGGCACGGAGATCATCGCGGTCGCCTGCGCGTCCTCCCCCACCGCCGGCGTCGGCACGGTCACCGGCGCGGGCGGGGCGGGGGCGGGGGCGGGCGCGGCGAGCGCCGGAGCGGCCGGGGCGGGAACGGGCACGGCGGGCGGCGTGCCGCCCATCGGCGACGGCAGGCCCGCGAGGGCGCGGGCCTCGGCGGCGAGCGGCGCGGGGAGGCGGGCGGCGAGAGCGCCGTCGTCGAGCAGGCGTTCGAGGACGCGCGCGGCGGTCGGCCGGTCGGCGGGGGACTTGGCGAGCGCGTCCGCCACCACGCCGCGCAGCGGCTCGGGCAGCGGCGCGAGGTCCGGGTCGTCGTACAGGACGCGCTGCGCCGTCTCCGCGGGCGGTCCCGCGCCGAACGGCGGCGCGCCCGCCGCCGCGAACAGCAGCGTCGCGCCCCACCCGAACACGTCCGCGGGCGCCCCGGCCCCCGCGCCGCCGAGCTGCTCGGGCGCCTGGTAGCCGGACGTCCCCTCGGGCACCGCCCCGACCGCCTCCAGCGCGCCCCGCAGCGCGACGTCGGTGACGCGCGGCCCGTCCGGCCCGAGCAGGACGTTCGCGGGCCGGAAGTCGTGGTGGACGGCCCCGGCGCGGTGGACGGCGGCCAGCGCGACGGCCGTCCCCACCGCGAGCCGCTCCAGCACCGCCGGGCCGCGCGGCCCCTCGTCGGCGACGAGCGCCGCCAGCGACGGCCCGTCCACGAACTCCCCGACGACGTAGGCGCGGTCGCCCTCGGTGCCCGCCGCCAGGATCTCGGCCGCGCAGAACCCCGACACCCGCCGCGCCGCCGCGAACGCCCCGGCGAACCGCGCGCCCGCCACCGGCCGGCCGTCCAGGGGGACGTGCAGCAGCTTGACCGCGACCGGCCGGCCGTCCCCGGCGCGTCCGGCGAACACCGCGCCGTGCTCCCCGACGCCGATCCTGCCGGTGATCGCGTACCCGCCGAGCGTGCGCGGATCGCCGGGCTGCAGCGGCAGCGCCTCGGGCATCTGACCAACCTCCGTGTCGTGGTGCGGGGGAGCGGGGCGGCGGGTACGGTCGGGCCGATGCCTCGACGACCGCTCACCCGCGCCGCCCTGGACGAGCAGCGCGCCGGCCTCGGCCTCCCGCCGTACGCGGGGCCCGACGAGACCCCCGCGCTGCGCCGCGCCGCGCTGGACACGGTGCTGGCCGCCCGCGCCGCCGGGGCCGCGCCGTCCCGGCCGGTGCTGACCGGCGCCGTCCGGTTCCTGCTCGACGAACTGGCGGCCCGCGCGCCGGGACGGTCCGTCGAGGTCCGGGTGCCGCCGCACGCGGCCGTGCAGTGCGTCGCAGGGCCGCACCATACCCGCGGAACGCCGCCCAACGTGGTCGAGATGTCGGCCGAAACGTGGATTTCTCTGGCGATCGGCGACATGACCTGGGCGGACGCGCTGGCCGCCCACGCGGTCGCGGCGAGCGGCCCCCGCGCCGATCTCTCGGCCCAGCTCCCGCTGCTGCCGTCCTGACGCGCCCGTCCGGCCGCGGCCGAGTTATCCACAGCCTCCGGCGCGGTTTTGGCGGGGCGTGACGGGCGGTGAGGGTGGTCCCGAGGCCGCGCCCGGACCGGGCGCGGCACCGGACAAAGGGGTCAAAGTGATGTTTGTCTCACGTTCCGGGGGCGGACGTGTCGCGGATGAAGGGGAACTCCCGCTGCACGCAGCGTTCGCGCGCCTCCGGGTCGCGGTCGCCGCACTTGGCCGCCTTGCCCAGCAGCAGCGCCAGCAGCACCCCGCCGATCACCAGCGCCGCCGCCGAGCAGGCGACCCCGGCCAGCGCCGCCCGCCGCCGTCCGCCGCCCCGCCGCAGCGCGACGGCCCCGAGGACGAGCCCCACCGCGGCCGGGAGCAGCCCGAGCAGGCACGCGGACAACCCCGCCAGGCCGACGATCCCGAGCGTCAGCGCCGCCGTCGCGAGCGGGTCGCGCTGCGGCGCCCCCGGCGGCGTGTACGTGCGGTAGCCCGGCTGCTGGCCCGGCTTGGCCATGCGTCCCTCCCCCTGTCGGCCACCAGGGTCGCGCGCACGGTTCCCAAGCCGAGATATTCCCAGGTAAAGGTCTGTTCACGAGCCGCGCCGAGCGGAGCAGCGAGACCCGCCATCTACACTGGCGGGCGTGCCTCTCCGCGATGGACGACTGAGCCACGACCTCGACCCCTCCGACCGCGCCCCCCAGGACGCCTGCGGCGTCTTCGGCGTCTGGGTCCCCCCGGAGCACGCAGGCCGTGCCGAGGTCGGCAAGCTCGCCTACTTCGGCCTCTACGCGCTCCAGCACCGGGGCCAGGAGTCCGCCGGGATCTCCGTCAGCGACGGTGCCCGCATCGTCGTCTACAAGGACATGGGACTCGTCCCCCAGGTCTTCGACGAGTCCGTCCTGTCCACGCTGCGCGGCCACCTGGCCGTCGGCCACTGCCGCTACTCCACCACCGGCTCGCCCACCTGGGAGAACGCCCAGCCGACGTTCCGCTCCACCGGCACGGGCGGCCTCGCGCTCGCCCACAACGGCAACCTGATCAACACCCCCGAGCTCGCGGCCCGCCTCGCCCCCGGCGAGCGCGCCTCGACGGCGGCGACGTCCGACACCGACGTCCTCACCGCGCTGCTGGCCACCCGCGAGGGCGGCACGATGGCGGCGGCCCGGGAGATCCTGCCCGTCACGCGCGGCGCGTTCTCGCTGGTCTTCATGGACGAGGGCACGCTGTACGCCGCCCGCGACCCCGAGGGCATCCGCCCGCTCGTCCTCGGGCAGTGGGAGGACACCGGCTGGGTCGTCGCGTCCGAGACGGCGGCGCTGGACATCGTCGGCGCGCGGTTCGTCCGGGAGATCGAGCCCGGCGAGCTGGTCGCGATCGACGGCGACGGCGTCCGCGCCGAGCGGTTCGCCGACGCGCGCCCGAAGGGCTGCCTGTTCGAGTACGTGTACCTCGCGCGCCCCGACACCACCATCGCGGGCCGCAGCGTGCAGGCCACCCGCGTCGAGGTCGGCCGCCGGCTCGCGCTGGAGCACCCCGTCGAGGCCGACATGGTCATCCCGACGCCCGAGTCCGGCACGCCCGCCGCGATCGGGTACGCCGAGGCGTCCGGCATCCCCTACGGCCAGGGCCTGGTGAAGAACTCCTACGTCGGCCGGACGTTCATCCAGCCGTCGCAGACCATCCGGCAGCTCGGCATCCGGCTGAAGCTCAACCCGCTGCGCGAGGCGATCGAGGGCAAGCGGCTCGTCGTCGTGGACGACTCCATCGTCCGCGGCAACACCCAGCGCCAGGTCGTCGCGCTGCTGCGCGAGGCGGGCGCGGCGGAGGTCCACGTCCGGATCTCCAGCCCGCCGGTGTCGTGGCCGTGCTTCTACGGCATCGACTTCGCCACCCGCGCCGAGCTGATCGCCGGGCGGCTCGACGTCGCGGGCATCCGCGACTCGATCAACGCCGACTCCCTCGGGTTCATCTCGCTCGACGAGCTGATCGCCGCGTCCCGCATCCCGAAGGACCGGCTGTGCCGGGCGTGCTTCGACGGGGAGTACCCGATCCCCGTCGAGGAGAGCGCGCGCGGCAAGCACCTCCTGGAGCCGTCCCGGCCGTGACCGAGCACGAGAGGGAACCGATGAGCACCTCCTACGCGGCGGCGGGCGTGGACATCGCCGCGGGCGAACGCGCCGTCGAGCTGATGAAGGCGCGCGTCGCCAGGTCGCGGCGACCCGAGGTCGTGGACGACGCCAGCGGGTTCGCGGGCCTGTTCGACGCGTCCGCGCTGCTGAAGTACCGGCGGCCGCTGCTGGCCACGTCGACGGACGGCGTCGGCACCAAGGTGGACCTGGCCCGCCGCCTCGGGATCTACGACACGGTCGGGCACGACCTGGTCGGCATGGTCGTCGACGACCTCGCGGTCTGCGGGGCCGAGCCGCTGTTCATGACGGACTACGTCGCGTGCGGGAAGGTCGTCCCCGAGCGGATCGCCGACATCGTCGGCGGCATCGCGGACGGCTGCGCGCTGGCGGGCTGCGCGCTCGTCGGCGGCGAGACCGCCGAGCACCCCGGGCTGCTGGAGCCGGACGAGTTCGACATCGCGGGCGCCGCGACGGGCGTCGTGGAGGCCGACGACATCCTCGGGCCCGACCGGGTGCGCCCCGGCGACGTCGTGCTGGCGATGGCGTCGTCCGGCATCCACTCCAACGGGTACTCGCTCGTCCGCCACGTCCTGGCGACCACGGACCTGACGCTGGAGTCCGCGCCCGCCGAGCTGTCCCGCACCCTCGGCGAGGAACTGCTCACCCCGACGCGGATCTACGCCCGCGACTGCCTCGCGCTGGCGGCGGCGGGCGGCGTCCGCGCCTTCGCGCACATCACCGGCGGCGGCCTCGCCGCGAACCTCGCGCGCTCCCTGCCCCCGACCGCCGACGCCGTGCTGCGCCGCGACTCCTGGACGGTCCCGCCGCTGTTCGAGGTCCTGCGCGCGGCGGGCGGCGTCCCCGCCGCCGAGATGGACAAGACGTTCAACCTCGGCGTCGGCATGGCCGCGATCGTCGCCCCCGACGCCGCCGACGCGGCCCTGCGCCTCCTGGCCGCCCGCGACGTCCCCGCCTGGCCCCTCGGCGAGATCACCGAGGGCACCGGCACCGCGACCCTCGTCTGACCCCGCGCCGCGCGGCCGACCTCACGCGGGTGCGCGCGGTCCTTCGGCTGGCGGCGGGGTGAACCCGGGTGGGCGTTTCGGGCGTCTCATCGGTGTGACGATGTCCTGGGCACGGATGTGGTGGGCTCGCGTGCGGCGGATGCGGGGGCCGCTGGCGGTCGCCGTGGCGCTCGGCGGGTACGCGCTCGCCGCGCCGGTCGGGTGGGCGTACGCGGACACGGCCGGGCGGCGGCTGTCGCCCGCGACGGTCCCCGCGACGCCCGTGGGGCTCGTGCTCGGCGCGGGGATCAGGGACGGGGTCCCGTCGCAGCTCCTCGCCCGGCGGCTCGACCTGGCCGTTGATCTGTGGCGGCGCGGCAAGGTCCGCGTCCTGCTGGTGTCCGGGGACAACCGCACGCCCGACTACGACGAGCCGACGGTCATGCGCGACTACCTCGCCGCGCACGGCGTCCCGGCGGACAAGGTCGTCCGGGACTTCGCGGGCCTGGACACCTGGGACTCCTGCGCGCGGGCGCGGCGGATCTTCGGCGTCCGGCGGCTCACCGTGATCACGCAGGACTTCCACCTGCCGCGCGCCGTCGCGCTGTGCCGCGCGGCGGGCCTGGACGCCTGGGGCGTCGGCGACGCGAGCCTGGCCGCCCGCCCCGACGCGACCCTCACCGGCTACGCCCGCGAACCGCTCGCGATGATCAAAGCCCTGAACAGCCTCGTCCGCCGACCCGACCCGACCCTCCTGGGCCACCCGGAGAACGGCGTCGACACGGCCCTCGCCACCCGCTGACCCGGCGCCGGTACCCGGCAGCGTCGGCGCGCATCGAGATCCCGCGCGGGTCGCGGCCGGGGGTCGGGTGGGTTCAGGCCGCCGGAAACACGAACGCCACCGCCCGGACCGAGGTCCCGGGCAGTGGCGTCATCGCATGTCGCCTGATCAGCGACCGGTCGTGCCGTCCCTACGCTCGTCGTAGTCGTCGGCGTAGTCCGCGTATTTCTCAGCGAGCTCGTCGTAGGAGTCGTCGCCCTGGGAGTCGTTCACTCCCAGCTCGCTCTTCAGGCGGTCGAGGTCCGTTCCGCCGCTGTTGTACTTGAGCTGGCGGGCAACCTTCACCTGCTTGGCCTTGGCTCGGCCGCGACCCATTGGCTCGACCCCCTCGATGGTCAGGGCTTTCGTGGGCCCATCAACGCGCGCGTGTACCACACGAACCGGTGCCTGATGAGCCATGCGTCAGTCACGGGTACAACCGTACCCGTTTTGCGCCCGGCTCGGTACATCGTCGGTACGTGGCGGAAGGCTCGTTACGGAGACGGCACCAGTGTATCGCGTGGTCACCGGCGTCTCTTGGCGGCCCCGTTACCACTCCGTACCCTGGGGCACAAGCAGTCGCCCGCGGCGCGTCAGTCCCGGAGGTACAGCCCGCGCAGCCGCCCCACCTCCGCCATGCGCCGCTCGGCGATCCGGTCGGCGGCGACGGCGGGCGGGACGCCCTCGTCGGCCGCCAGCGCGAAGATCCGGCGGGTGGTGTCGAAGATCCCGGTGGCGCGTTCGCGGGCGCGCTCGAAGTCGAACCCGCCGATCTCGTCCGCGACCTGGATGACGCCGCCGGAGTTGACCACGTAGTCGGGGGCGTACAGGACGTCCCGGTCCGCGAGCTGCTTCTCCACGCCGGGGTGCGCGAGCTGGTTGTTGGCGGCCCCGCAGACGATCTCCGCGCCGAGCAACGCGATCGTCGCCTCGTCGAGCGCGCCGCCGAGCGCGCACGGCGCGTACACGTCCAGGCCGGACGCGAGCAGCGCGGCCTTGTCCGCGACCGCGCCGACCTCGGGGTGGACCTCGCGGACGCGGTCGACGGCCCGCTCGCTGACGTCGCACACGACGACCTCCGCGCCGTCCTCCCGCAGGTGCTCCACGAGCCGCCGCCCGACCTTCCCGACGCCCTCGACGCCGACCCGCCGCCCGCGCAGCGTCGGCGAGCCCCACCGCGCCTCGGCGGCGGCGCGCATGCCCTGGAAGACGCCGAAGGCGGTCAGGACGGACGAGTCGCCCGCGCCGCCGTGCGCGACGGTGCGGCCGGTGACGTACCGGGACTCGCGCGCGACGACGTCCATGTCCTCGCTGAACGTGCCGACGTCGCACGCCGTGTAGTAGCGCCCGCCCAGCGACTGGACGAAGCGGCCGTAGGCGCGCAGCAGCGCCTCGGACTTGTCCGTCGCGGGATCGCCGATGATCACGGCCTTGCCGCCGCCGTGGTCGAGGCCCGCGACGGCGTTCTTGTACGACATCCCGCGCGCGAGGTTGAGCACGTCCGCGAGGGCGTCGTCCTCGGAGGCGTAGGGGTAGAAGCGCGTCCCGCCGAGGGCCGGCCCGAGCGCGGTCGAGTGGATCGCGACGATGGCGCGCAGGCCGCTCTGCTCGTCCTGGCAGAAGACGACCTGCTCGTGCGCTCCGAACCGGGACGGGACGGTGGGGCCGGATTCCTTGTGGGACGACCCGCCGAAGACTGTAGGCACGGTGGTGCCCTCCTCTCTGTCCTTGAGATCAGCCTACGGCGGGCGCGCCGCGCCCCGCGAGGCCGCGCCGCCGTCTCCGCGCGGTGCGGAGATGCGGGCTTCGCCGGGAGTCTCGTGCCACGATGCGGGGTGTGCTTCCGTACGCCGCCTACCTTCGGGTTTACGAGCCGGTGACCGCGTTCCCGGAGCCGGAGCGGACGGTCTGGACGGCGTACGCCGAGTCCCGGCGGCGGCCGCGCCGGTCCGGGGCGCTCGCGGCCGAGCAGCGGGAGGCGCTGCTGCGCCTGCTGGAGCCGCGCGCCGTCCCGGAGCGGGAGAGCCGGGACGCCTACGTCCGGCGCGGCGGCGACATGATCTACGTCGCGCCGTGGGGGACGCGGCTGCGCTGCTGGCTGGCGTCCGCGCGGCTGGCCGGGCAGGCCCCGGCGGCGGTCGCGGACGCGGTGCCGCCCGCCGCCGTCGAGCGGGCGCGGGACGGGCTGGCGCGCTGGCGCGGCGCGGGCCGCCCGGTGGAGCCGCACATCCTGTCGAGCACGTGGCGGGTGCCGGGCGAGTGGCTGGTGCCGTTCCGCCCGGACGAGCGGTCGCTGGTGCTGCCGCCGGACGGCGCGGCCGGGCCGGAACCGGCCGCGGCGACGGCCGCGCCCGCGCGGGCGCTGGTCTACGCGACGACGCTGGCGGCGGGCCGCCGCCGGATCGCCGAGGCGCTGCCGGTCGTCGCGGCGGCGGGCGGGGACGGGCCGCTGCCGGTGGCGTGCGGCGCGCTGGAGGCGCTCGACCGGTGGCTGGCCGGTTTCCACCCGGATTCGCTGGTGGAACTCGACTACGGTGGGCTGGTCCACCTGCTGGACGACCGGGCGCTGGCGGCGGACGCGTCCGTCGCGGAGCTGGCGGTGGCGGTGACGGCGCTGCGCCGGGGCGAGCGGGAGCTGGCCGTCGCGGCGGGTGAGCGGCTGCGCGAGCGGTGGCGGCGCGTGCGGGCGCTGGAGTCGGCGAACTGACGGGCGGTTGACCGGTCCGCTGACACGCTCCGCGACCGCCGGTGAACTTTTCGCGCGACGATCCCGCAGGTGGACGGCCCTGTGGCTAGGGCGTACTGAACAAATTTCCCGAATCCCTGCGCGATACGACTATACGTGTCACTAGAATCACTCAGCGTGACCCAGTGGCCACGGACCGGACGGCTCCGGCGGCGGCGGACTCCCGTGAGAGCGGGGATGTTCCATGCCGTTAGGTACTTGCTTGTTGCGGTGAGTGGTGGCAAGGTTACACGTTGTGATGTCATAGTGGCTCTTTCGGGCCATAGGGGACATCAGTGACCGCGCGAGGATCAATCGCAGGATCGCTGTCATCGGTCCACGAAGGAGAGGCCGCACACATGTCAGCACGTACGCCAGAGGCCGAGCCCCTGCTGACGCCCGCCGAGGTGGCGACGATGTTCCGCGTCGACCCCAAGACCGTCACCCGGTGGGCCAAGGCCGGCAAGCTCACGTCCATTCGCACGCTGGGGGGACACCGGCGTTACCGCGAGGCGGAAGTGCGGGCGCTGCTGGCGGGCATCCCGCAGCAGCGTTCGGAGTGACGCACTCCGGTCGGCGGGCGCGGCAACCGCTCGCCGGACACGCCCGGTAGTTCATCGGGGGGCGGCCGGGAGGCCGTCGCACCACCTCGCGTGCGCTGTGCGTGCGGGGCGCGGTGCCCGAGCCTCGCGGAGGTCCGGGACCACGATCGTCCGAGAATCGCGGTCCCGGGTCGCCTGCCCCCCGGTGCGGAGTCCCGTTCGCGGCGGCGCACGTCCCGTCCCGTCCCCCTCGGGGGCGGCGGCGGTCCGGGCGTGCGAACGGGACTCGTCGCGTTCTCGCGCGGGACGCGGTCGCGCGACGGGCGCATGCGTGGGTATGGCGGACGCGGTCGCGCGGCGGATGCACAGGCGCGACGGCACGCGGTCGCACGAAGAGTTCAGCAGGACACCAGGCAGGGTCAGGCCGTAACGGAACGCTGCACTCGGGTACCGCCGCGCTCCGTGCGCTCAGGTGCCCCTCAAGTCAGGACGCGCTCGGACGCGGGCCGCGTTCGGGCACCCCGATCATGCCGGGACGTGCTCGGCCGCCGGGCAGGGTCAGGCCGAGGCGGGTTCGGGGCCGCCGGCGAGTTCCTCGCGGGCGAGGCGGTCGAACAGCACCGCGATCGTCGGCTCGTGGTGCCCGGCGACGTCCAGCAGCACGACGAGCTGGTCGACCAGCAGCCGTTCGAGCTGCGGCCGGTCCAGGTCGCGGTTCTCCAGCCAGTCCAGCCCGGCGGTCTCCACCGACGCCATCCACGACCGCAGCGTGATCCGCAGGATCGGCGGCGCGGCGTCGATGTCGAGGGCGTGCAGGATGCGTCCGAGCAGCAGGTTGCGGATGCTGTCCACGATCTCGCCGACCTCGCCGGAGCGGTCGGCGGGGCCGCCGCGCAGCAGCGCGGTGAACCCGGCGGCGTGGCGTTCCACGAAGTCGAAGTAGCGTTCCAGGGAGACGCGCAGCCGGTCCAGCGGGCTGCCCTCGGTCGGCGGTTCGAGCAGGACCGCGAGCTGCTTGGCGGCGCTGCCGAGCGCCGCGATGTAGAGCTCCTGCTTGCCGCCGAAGTAGTGGTAGACGAGCGCGCGGGACGCGCCCGCGGCGGCGGCGACGTCGTCGATCGAGATGTCCTCGGGCGAGCGCGAGCTGAAGAGCTGCAGCGCCGCCTCGATCAGCTCGTCGCGGCGCTCGTCGACGGTGAGCCGCCGGCGGCCGCGGCCGCCGCCCCGCCGGGGGCGGTCCGGCGCCGTGCCGGAACCGCCGGATGCCTGACCCGTCGCCGTCGCGTGATCTCCCACCCGGGCAGCGTATCCGAGGCAGCATGACGGATCGACGCGCGATCCCGTGCGGCATCGGCGTTTTTCGGACGGCCCCGCGGGCGGCGTTCCGGGCGTCGTCCCAGCTTGTGCGGGAAGTCCGATCTGTTGTGATCCGGGACACCACAGGCCCGAACTGGTATTGACGTCCGCCCGTTACTCCCTGTTGCGACCATTTGGGAGCGCGGGCGGGCATCATGGCATCTCCTCCCGAGTGAGGAAGGTGCGCCGACCCCGCCCCCGCGGGCTTGGAGCGCCGTCGCGGCAGGTCCTGCAGGCTCCCCGGACGGAGTGCCATGTCAGTTGCTGGTGAAGGTAGTTCCACGCGCAAGGGAACGTCCCAGGCGGGGGATGTCGTGGTGCCCGCGCCGCGGTCCCCGGAGGGCAGACCGGGACCGTCGGCCAAACCTCCCGCGCCCAAACCGACGATCCGGAACGTCGCGGAGCGGGCGGGCGTGTCCAAGTCGCTGGTGTCGCTGGTGATGCGCGGCTCGCCGCACGTCAGCGAGCGCCGCCGCGAGGCGGTCCTGCAGGCCGCGCGGGAACTCGGGTACCGGCCGAACGCGGTCGCGCGCAGTCTCGTGGAGGGGCGGACGCGGCTCATCGGCGCGATCGTCGCCGACCTCCACAACCCGTTCTTCGCCGAGTTCCTCGACGGGCTGCAGGAGAGCCTGCACGGCGAGGGGCTGCGGATGCTCGTCGGCAGCGGCCGGTGGGACCCGCTGTTCGAGGCCGAGGCCGTCGAGGCGTTCCTGGAGATGCGGGTGGACGGGCTCGTGCTGCTGAGCGTCGTGCCGTCCTCGCTGAGCGAGGCCGCGGCGAGCGTGCCGGTGGTCGTCGTCGGCGAACGCGACGTCCACGGGGTGGACATCGTCGTGGACGACGACGAGCTGGGCGCGGCCCTCGCCGTCGACCACCTCGTGGAACTCGGGCACCGCCGGATCGCGCACATCGAGGGCGTCCGGTCCACGACCGCGCGGTACCGGCGCAGCGGGTACGAGAAGGCGATGCGGCGGCACGGGCTGGAGGACCAGATCCGCGTCGTCCCCGGCGACTTCACCGAGGACGGCGGGTACCGGGCGGCCAAGGCGCTGCTGGACACCGACCCCGCGACGCGGCCCACCGCGATCTTCGCGCCGAACGACCTCGTCGCGACCGGCGCGCTGTCGGCGGCGGACGAGCTGGAACTCGGCGTCCCCCGGGACGTGTCGATCATCGGGTACGACAACACCCATCTCGCGGCGATCCGGCACATCTCGCTGACGAGCGTCGACCAGCCGCGCCGCGACATGGGCAAGGTCGCGGCGGAACTCCTCACCGCGCGCATCGGCGACCCGTCGCGGCCCGCGCGGCAGAACCTCGTCGTGCCGCATCTCGTCGTCCGCGCGACGACGGGACCGGTCCCGGTCTGAGCCCCGGGTAACGGACGGACCAAGTCCGTTCCCGTTCTGTCCCTTCCGCGCGGCGCGGCGGCGTGCCCCGGGTGGTCAATGGGGCCAAGGATTCGGCGGTCGTGCCCGAAGACGAGTCCGCCCGCGCGGCGGGCCGGTTCTCGGGCGCGGTCGCCGGGAGGAACGGGCAGCGTGGGGGGTTCGGTCGTGCGTGATCCCGAATTGGCGTCGTGCGCGCGCAGCGCGGCGGGCGAGCTGGAGCGGGCCTGGGCGGAGTGGCGGCGCGCGTGCGGGCTGGCGGGGGAGGACGCGGAGTCCGTGGCGAGCTACGTCGCGCACTCGACGGACCATCCGTGGGGGCGGCCGCGCGTCGTGCTCGGGCTGAACGCGGCGGAGGCGCGCGCGCTCGCGGCGCTGCTCGCCCGCGCGGACGCGGCGGCGGACGGCCGCGTTTGACGTACCGCCGCACGGGTGCAGACTGTCAGGGTCGTAACGATCACATCACGGGAGCGCGGCCTGTGCGATTCCACCGAGCACGCCTGACGACGGGCGGCCCCGCCGCCGCCTGCGTGACGCTCTGCCTGGCGTTCCTCGCGGCGTGCGGCGGTGACGACGAGGGCGGCGGGGGCACCGCGTCGGCCACGCCGCCGACCGCGTCGCAGCCGGGCTCGCCGGGCGCCGCGACCTCGCCGAGCGCGTCGCCGCGCGGCGGGCGGCCGCTGGCGGGCAAGGTGGTCGTCATCGACCCGGGCCACAACGGCGGGAACGCGACGCACACCGCCGAGATCAACCGGCAGGTGAACGTCGGGAACGGCCACAAGGAGTGCGACACCACCGGCACCGCGACGAACGCGGGGTACGACGAGTCGGCGTTCACGCTGGACGTGTCCAAGCGCCTGCGCGACATCCTCGTCGCCCAGGGCGCGACGGTGAAGATGACGCGGCAGGACAACAAGGGCTGGGGCCCGTGCGTCAACCAGCGCGCCGCCATCGGCAACCAGGCGCGGGCGGACGCGGCGATCTCCATCCACGGGGACGGCGCGGCCGCGTCCGGGCACGGGTTCCACATCATCGAGCCCGCGCCGGTCGCCGGGCACAACACCGCGATCGTCGGGCCGTCGGCGAAGCTGGCCCGCGCGCTGCGCGACGCGTACCGGCAGGGCACCGGCATCCCGTACGCGAACTACATCGCGGACCAGGGCATCGACAGGCGCGGCGACCTCGGCGGGCTGAACCTGTCGACGGTGCCGAAGGTGTTCATCGAGTGCGGCAACATGCGCAACGCCGGGGACGCCGCGAAGATGACGAGCGCGGCGTTCCGGCAGCGGATGGCCGAGGCGCTGGCGAAGGGCTTCGACGCGTACCTGCGCTGACCGCGCGGCGGGTCCGGCAGGATGGGCGGATGCCCGACGAGCCGCGCGTTCCCGTCCTCGATCCCGCTGTCGCCGCCGCCCTGGAGCGGGTGCGCGCCGCGTTCGCCGCGGCCGACTACACGGTGGGCGGGGTGCGCGGGCTGCTCGGCGCGGTGGCGGGCGGGGCGCTGGCGCGGGACGAGATCGTTCCGGCGTTGCGGGCCACCGGGGGCGGGTCGCCGCTGGAGGTCTTCACGCGGTTGTTCTGGTTGCAGGTGCCCGTTCCGGTGGACGCTGTTCCGGCGTGCGATCTCGCGGCGGCCGGGCTCGCCGTCGCGGACGGCGGGGAGCTGCGGCCGTTGCTGCACGTCGAGCCGCTGGAGTCGGTGACGGGTTCGGGGCATGCCGGATGGGTCGTTTCGGATCTCAAGGTGCGGCCCGGTTCCGGACGTCCGGTCTCGGCGGACCACGTGGTCGGGGCGGGCGGCGCGTCCGCGAGCCTGGCGCGGCTCGTCGTCCACAGTCCTGTGGACAACGTCCTCGATCTCGGGACGGGGTGCGGGGTGCAGGCGCTGCACGTCGCGGACCCGGCGGTCGGGCGGCGGCCGGGGCGGATCACCGCGACGGACGTGCATCCGCGCGCGCTGCGGCTCGCCGCGCTCAGCTTCGCGCTGTCGGGGCTGGCCGGGGTCGAGCTGGCGGAGGGGTCGCTGTTCGAGCCGGTGGAGGATCGGCGGTTCGATCTGATCGTGTCGAACCCGCCGTTCGTCGTCGCGCCGCCTGGCGGGCAGCGCCGGACGTACCGGGAATCCGGTCTGCCGGGGGACGAGTTCTGTCGTCGGCTGGTGGTCTCCGCGCGCGACCGTTTGACGGACGGTGGGTACTGTCACCTGCTCGCGAACTGGCTGGATGTGGCCGGTGAAGGGTGGCGGGAGCGCGTCGGCGGGTGGGCGGCGGAGTCCGGGTGCGACGCGTGGATCGTGCAGCGGGACGTCCAGGACCCGGCGGAGTACGCGGAGCTGTGGCTGCGGGACTCGGTCGAGGCGGGCGCGCCCGGTTACGCGGAGCGGTACGAGGCGTGGCTGGCGGACTTCGAGCGGCGGAAGGTGGCCGGGATCGGGTTCGGGTGGATCACGCTGCGGCGGCGGGACGGGGGTGTTCCGGTGGTGCGCGTCGAGGAGTTGCGGCACGCGGTGGACGAGCCCGTGGGGGCGTATGTGGACGGCGTCCTGTCCGGTCTCGTGGCTGCTCCGGAGTTTTCCACAGGCTGGGGAAAACTTCGGCTCGCGGACGGCGTCGTGCAGGAGCAGGTCGGGCCGCCCGGCGCGGCCGATCCCGAGCGGATTCTGCTGCGGCAGACGCGCGGACTGCGGCGCGTCGCGGGCGTCGGGACCGTCGAGGCGGCGCTGGCGGGCGTCTGCGACGGGACGCTGCCGCCGGAACCGCTCCTGGACGCCATCGCGCAACTGCTCGCCCTGGACCCGTCCCAGGTCCGCGCCCACGCCGCCGCCGTCCTCCCGGAACTGATCGCGGACGGCTTCTTCACCGTCGTCCCGTAGCCGCCCTCCGAAACCGGCCGGCGCGCGGTCGGGGTTCCGCTACGGCAGGCCGCTCACCAAGACCGGCGTGTACCGGTCGGTCGTGGTGCCGTCGCCGAACCGTTCTCACCCCGCGCGGCGACCGTCCCATCGGCGGGGCGGCGGCAGTGGGGCTGGTCGCGTGGCCCTGTCGGGCTGTCAGCGGTCGGGGCGGAGGGCCGTGGCCATCGCGGCGGCGAGGGAGCGGCGTTTGGTGATCAGCACGGCGAAGCCCGCGGCGAGGTAGACGCCCGCCAGGACCAGGCGGGCCTGCTGGCCCGGTATCGCGAACTGGACGGCGAACAGCGCGAAGAGCAGCAGCGCCTCCCAGCGGCGGAACACCAGGTCGATGAGCAGGCCGAGGCCGAGGACGGTCTGCGCCGCCGTCAGCAGCACCTCCTCGGCCTGCCGCGCGTCCAGCGGCAGCGACCAGGCGCCGCCGCCCGCGCGGTAGGCGAACGGGAGTGTGCCGATCAGCAGCGTCCACTGGTTGACCTTGCTGGACAGCAGCGCGCCGATGCCGTCCGCGTCGCGGAGCCGCCACGCGTAGAGCGTCGCGACGATCAGCTCGGGCGCCTCCGACGCGAGCGGCGCGAGCCACTGGACGAGCAGGAACCGGTCGATCCCCGCCGACGTCCCGAGGTGGACGAGCGACTCGGCGAACGGCTCCGCCGAAGCGAACACCACCGCCGCGCCGAACGCGAACCCGGCCCACGTCGCGGCGCGGCGCGCGGGCGGCGGCAGCGCGGTCAGGTACGCGGGGACGCCCGCCGGCTCGGCCTCGTGGTCGGGTCCGCCGCGCGAGATCCGCACGATGTACGCGGCGTAGATCAGCAGCAGGGGGATCGTGACGTACCACCCGATCTCGTCGGCGAGCGGCGGGACGAACCCGAGCACCGCCGCGAGCGCGAGGAACCCGAGGTCGATGCGCTGCGCGGGCCGCAGCACGACATCCCGCCTCGCATGCCGCCCCCCGGAACGCCTGCCGATCCCACGACGCCCGGCGGCACGCGGGTCCGCGCCGACGCCGCCGCGTCTGGTGGCGCGGCGGGAGGCGGTCGCGAACGCCAGGACGACCGCCGCCCAGCCGACGCCGATGAGCAGGCGGTTCGCGCCCGTCATGTTCGCCGCCGCGTACGCGGTGTACTCCGGCCTGGACCCGGCGCGGTACGCGTAGTACAGGTCGACGGCGTACTCGGGCAGCACGGCGATCAACGCGAGCAGCGCCAGGGCGAGCGCGCCCGACATGTCGGCCCGCGCCGTCTCCGACGCCCACATCAGGACGACGGCCGCCGCCAGCACCCCGAGCCCGAAGACGACCAGCGCCCACCCCGCGGGCGGATGCGCGCCCGACAACCGCAGCGCCAACGCGGGCAGCGCCGCGACCACGGCCGCCCCGACGCGCACCCCCGCCGCCCGCCGCCCGATCATGTCCATACGCAGGACCGTCCCGCCGCGAACGCCCGCTCACACCCCCACCCGGTGCTTGATTCGCCTAGGGGCCGGCCAATTGACTGGCATCCCCGGCCAAGCCGCTCGCCTGGCGGCTCGCGGCTTACCCGGACCGCGTGCGAGTGCGGCATCGCTCCGCGATCTGCCGGGCGGGGCTCGCCTTCGGCTCCGCCCCACCCGGCAGGTCACGCACTCGCGCTGTGGCGGAGATCGGCGGGTTCGGCGGGAGGCGGGGCTGGTAGTCCGGGCCTGGGGGGTGCGGTGTCGGGTGGGGCGGTGTGGCTGGGGGTTCCGGTCAGCGGCGGGCGTCGGTGAGGGTTTTGAAGGTGCTCGCGCGGAGGCGGCGGGAGAGGTCCTTGTGGATGCGGTGGGCCCAGAAGGGGCCGCCGTAGATCATGCCGGTGTAGCCCTGGACCAGGGTGGCGCCCGCGCGGACGCGTTCCCAGACGTCGTCGGCGGTTTCGACGCCGCCGACGGAGATCAGGGTGAGGCGGCCGCCGGTGCGGGCGCGGAGGCGGCGCAGGACGTCGAGCGAGCGGGCCTTCAGGGGCGCGCCGGAGAGGCCGCCGGTCTCGTCGGTGAGCGTCGCGGGCGAGCGCAGGCCGGTGCGGGAGACGGTGGTGTTGGTCGCGATGACGCCGTCCAGGCCGAGGTCGAGGGCGAGGTCGGCGACGGCGTCCACGTCCTCGTCGGCGAGGTCGGGCGCGATCTTCACCAGCAGCGGGACGTGCCGGTCGGTGACCTGGTCGGCGGCGGCGCGGACGGCCGACAGCAGCGGCCGCAGGTGCTCCACGGCCTGGAGGTTCCGCAGGCCCGGCGTGTTCGGCGAGCTGACGTTGACGACGAGGTAATCGGCGTGCGGCGCGAGCCGTCCGGCGCTCGCGACGTAGTCGGCGGCCGCGCGGTCCTCCGGGACGATCTTGGTCTTGCCGATGTTGACGCCGACGATCGTCCCCGGCCGCCGCCGCAGCAGCCGCCGCGCCGCGTCGATCGACCCCCGGTTGTTGAACCCCATCCGGTTGACGACCGCGCGGTCGGCCGTCAGCCGGAACAGCCGGGGCCGGGGGTTGCCCGGCTGGGCCTGCCCGGTCAGCGTGCCGATCTCGACGTGCCCGAACCCGAACGCGCCGAGCGCGTCGTAGGCGACGGCGTCCTTGTCGAACCCGGCGGCGAGCCCGAGCGGGCCGGGGAACTCCAGGCCGAGCGCGCGGACGCGCAGCGCCGGGTCGCGCGGGGCGAGCAGGCGGCGCAGCAGCGCGGTCGCGCCGGGCACCGCCTGGATCGCGCGGAGGCCGAGCAGCGTCCAGTGGTGGACGGGTTCGGCGGGGACGTGGCGGATGACCAGTGCGTACAGGAGTCGATACATCGCGCCCGATTATCCCAGTCGCGCCTGGGCGGCCGTCACCCCGCCCGGAACGCGCGGCGGATCTGGGCGCGGACCTCGCGTCCGGCGGCGCGGATCGGGTCGATGTAGGTGACGCGGACCCAGCGCGCGGGCCGCGTGACGCACGTCCGCCAGACGGCGCGGACGCCGTGGCCGGCGGGCCGGAGGAAGGCCCGGTACGCGAACCGGCACGGCGCGGCGATGAGCACGCGGCCGAGGAACGCCAGGAAACGTCCGGCGGCGAACCACGTCCAGCGGACGGCGTGCCCGAGCGGGCGCAGGATCGCGCGGTACAGCCAGCGGCACGGGGTGACGATGAGGAACGCCAGGAAACGTCCCGCCGCGAACCACGTCCAGCGGACCGCGTGCCCCAGCGGGCGCAGGATGGCCGCGTACAGCCAGCGGCACGGGACCACCAGGAGCAGATACAGCAGCCGACCGGCCGCGGACCACGACCAGGCGAGCGCCAGCCCGAGCGGTCGCAGCACGTACCGGTAGAGCCCGATCAGCGGCACGACGAGCACGTACGCCAGCCCCAGCAGCAGCGGCCGCAGCGCGTACCGCCACAGCAGCGACGCGGGCAGCGCCACCAGGTACTTCCACGCCCAGGCGGCGGCGAGCGCGAGGCCCGTCAGCAGCATCCCGAACGGCCACCACAGCAGCCGCAGGAGCAGTAGCAGGAAACGTCCGAACGGCGCGAGCACGTGCGTCCACAGGGCGCGCGCGAGCCGGGCGATCCCGCGCCCGATCCACAGGACCGGCATGACGACGACGGCCGCGAGCACCCAGCCGACGCCCTTGGCGACGAGCACGACGAGTTCCCACAGCAGCCGCAGCGGCACGAAGACGATCAGCGCCGGAACGCGAATCCACGCCGCGACCTGCGGTTCCGGCCTGGGGGGAGGGAGGTGGTTCACATGCCGTCCTCAAAGACGCCCGAGCGTTGATTGCACCACGCCGCGAACCGGGAGCGCACCCCTGAAAGCGGCGGTAATGGGACGCGCGGGCGCGCCGGACGGATTCACCGCCCCTCGGCGACGGCCTGTTCGTACGCGGCCCGGAGGCGTTCGGACGCGCGCGGCCGGTCCGGGTCGGAGCGCGGAATGCCGAGGTGTGTTTCCCGGAGTTCGTCCATGAGATCGGCCCAGAGCTCCGGCCCGCCCTGTTCCAGGAGTTCCGCGCGGACGCTCAGCTCGCGGGTCGTCGTCCGGTGCCGCAGCCCCCAGGAGCCGAGCGCCGCCATGATCGGGACGGTCTGGACGCCCGCCTCGGTGAGCGTGTAGGCGCCGCGCCGCCCGCGCCCGGCGTCGTGGCGGGTGAGCAGGCCGCCCGCGACGAGCGCCTTGAGGCGGCTGCTGAGGATGTTGGACGCGATGCCCTCTTCCGAGTGGGCGAGCAGGTCGCGGAAGTGCCGCCGCCCGCCGAAGATCACGTCGCGCAGCACGATGAGGCTCCACCGGTCGCCGAGGGCCTCGACCGTGGCGTTGATGGGGCAGCCCGACCGGGGCTCGTCGCGCATCGCCGTCCTTCTCCCGCCCGCCCGGTGATTGCAATCCGCAAGTGGGTACCCTACGCTCGCCGGATAACTGCTTGCAAACCGCAACCACTCTGGAGGAAGCCATGTCCCGCGTCCGGGTCCACAACTTCTCCGTCTCGCTCGACGGCTACGCCACCGGCGAGGGGCAGAGCCTCGAACAGCCCTTCGGCCACGCGGGCACGCGCCTGGTCCAATGGGCGCTGCCCACCCGCACGTTCCGCGCGATCCACGGCGAGGAGGGCGGTTCCAGCGGGGTGGACGAGGCCGTCGCCGGTTCGTGGCAGACCGGGATCGGCGCGGAGATCATGGGCCGCAACAAGTTCGGCCCGCAGCGCGGCCCGTGGGCGGACGAGGAATGGAAGGGCTGGTGGGGCGCGAACCCGGTTTTCCACACCCCGGTCTTCGTGTTGACGCACCACCCGCGCCCCACGCTGGAGATGGAGGGCGGGACGACGTTCCACTTCATCGACGCGACGCCGAAGGAGGCCCTGGCGCAGGCGCGCGAGGCGGCGGGCGGCCTGGACGTCCGGATCGGCGGCGGCCCGACCACCGTCCGCCAGTTCCTCGCCGACGACCTCGTCGACTACCTCCACGTCGCGGTCATGCCGATCGTCCTCGGCCGGGGCGTCCGGCTGTGGGACGGCCTCGAAGGGCTGGAGGAGCGCTTCCCGGAGTTCGAGTCGGTGACGTCGCCGAGCGGCGTCACGCACCTGCTGTTCAGCCGGCCGTAGGCACGCCCCGGATCGGGGACTCGGCGTTCTCCGGCTCGTCGTCCAGGAAGCCGTCGAGCTGGCGCGCGAACTGGCGGGCCAGGTCCGCCGCGACCGCCTTCCCGTCCGTGCCCAGGATGACGGCGTCGTCGGTGTACGAGTAGTGCGCGGAGACGACGAGGTTGTCGTGCCGGAACCAGACCGTCGTCGCGTTGGTGACGCTGTCCTTCCCGCGCTTCTCGTCGGCGGTCATCTGCATGGCCTCGTCGCCGATCTGGTCGTTCTCGACGCGGCTGGTCGTCTCGTCGGCGTACGGGCTGCGACCGGGCTTGATCTTGGCCATCTCCGCGGCGGCGGCCGCGTCGTCGTCGTACAGCTTCGCGCCGACGACGAGCGAGAGCGTGCCGCGTTCGCTCTTCCAGCCGCAGTTCGCCTCGCGGCTGTTGTTGGCGCTGTCCACACCCAGCTCGGAGGCCGTCAGCTCCTTCCAGCCGCGCATCCGGTTGCGCGCCATGTAGTCGCAGAAGTCCGGCATCCGGGCGTACAGCGTCGGGCTCGGGGACGCGGTCGGGCGCGGCTCGCCGGGCGAGCCGTCCCGGACGGCCGCGTAGACGGCGGTGGCCGCGAGCACGAGCGCCAGCGCCGCGCCGCCCGCGACGGCCGCCCGCCGGAGGTTCCCGCGCGGGGCCGGGCGGAGCGCGGGCGGCATGGTCCGGGTCGGCCCGGTGTCCTCGCCGTTCAGCGCGCGCCGGGCGCGCTCGTGGTCCCACCGGTGCGCGGGGTCCTTCACCATCAGCCCGGCGATGACCGGACCGAGCGGCCCGGCCTTCGCCAGATCAGGGTCGTCGCCCAGCATGAGGCGGCCGAGGTGCGGTTCCAGGCCCTCGTCGGCGCGGTACGCGCGTTTGCCGACCGCCGCGTAGTAGAGCGTCGCGCCGAGCGACCACAGGTCCGATTCGGGGCCGGTCGTCCCGGACGAGAACCGCTCGGGCGCGATGTAGCCGAGCGAGCCGACGACCAGGCCCGTCCGCGTCAGGGTGTGGGTGGCGTCGGTCATCGCGGCGATGCCGAAGTCCGCGAGGACGACGCCGCCGCTGTCGGCGAGCAGCACGTTCGCGGGTTTGACGTCCCGGTGGACGATGCCCTGGGCGTGCGCGGCCCGCAGCGCGTCCAGCAGCGCGAGGCCCAGCGCGCGGACGCGCTCGGGCGGCAGCGGCACGTCCGCGTCCTGGAGCGAGGTGCCCTGGACGTACTGCATGACCAGGTAGACGTCGGGTTCCTCGACGACGTCGTGGACCGCGACGATGTTGGGGTGGTCCAGCGCCGCGACCGCGCGGGCTTCGCGCAGGAACCGCCGCCGCGTCGCCGCGCGCTCGTCGTCCCCGACGTCCTGCGGGAGCGTCAGCTCCTTGATCGCGACGTTGCGGTTCAGGCGCTCGTCCCACGCCTTCCAGACCACCCCCGTCCCGCCGCGCCCGAGTTCCCCGACGACCCTGTACCGACCAGCGATCATGCGCGCCATGCGGAGCATCGTAGGTCAGGGGTACAGGGCCGTCTGTAGGACGTTTCAGCGCAGCTTGTGGAAGAACTCGCGGACGTCGTCCACGAGCAGGTCCGGGGCGTCGTACGCCGACCAGTGGCTGCCCCGGTCGAACTCGCTCCAGTGGACGATGTTCGCGTGGTCGCGCTCGGCGAACCTCCGGATCGGCCGGAAGTCGTACGCGAACGACGCCAGCCCGATCGGGACCGTCGTCGGCTCGGCGGCGGGCTCGGTCAGCCCGCACTCGTAGTAGAACCGCGCCGACGAGGCGGACGTGTTCGTGAACCAGTAGAGCGCGACGTTCGCCAGCACGTCGTCCGGGCTCAGCGCGCCGCCGAGCAGCTGCCCGCTCCACGCGAGCTGCCCGACCGGCGAGTCGGACAGGGCGTGCGCGAGCGTCTGCGGCTGCGCCGCCTGGATCTTGTCGTGGACGGCGTGGGAGACGAAGCCCTGCAAGAACTCCAGGTAGGCCAGCTCGTCGGGCGTCAGGCCCGCGAACTCGGCCGGGTCGCCCGAGGGGAACGAGAAGATCTGGTTCACGTGGACGCCGATCACCCGCCCGGGGTCCACGCGGCCGACGACGGGCGAGACGATCGCCCCCGCGTCGTTGCCGTGGACGCCGTACCGGTCGTAGCCGAGGCGCGCCATCAGCTCGGCCCACGCCCGCGCGACGCGGTACTCGTTCCAGCCCTTCTCCCGCGTCGGCCCGGACAGCCCGAAGCCGGGGATCGTCGGGACGACGACGTGGAACGCGTCCGCCGGGTCGTCGCCGTGCGCGCGCGGGTCGGTGAGCCGGTCGACGAGGCCCAGGTACTCGAAGGAGCTGCTCGGCCAGCCGTGCGTCAGCAGCAGCGGGACGGCGTCGGGCTCGGGGGAGCGGACGTGCAGGAAGTGGACGTTCTGCCCGTCGATCTCGGTCGTGAACTGCGGGTACCGGTTGAGCCGGTCCTCCTGGGCGCGCCAGTCGAACTTCGTCAGCCAGTGGTCGGTCAGCGCCCGCACGAACGACCGGGGAACTCCGTACTCCCAGCCGGGTTGGATCGGTCCACGCCGGACGCCGTCGGTGATCTCGGCCTCCGGCAGCTCGTCGGCCCAGCGGACGCGGGCGAGGCGGTCGCGCAGGTCGTCCAGCTCGGCGTCCGGGATCGAGAGGCGGAACGGTTCGATGGTGCTCATGCGGCTTCCCTCCGTGGAACTCGGTTCGCCGAGACTCGCAGGCGGGCGGACGGCCGCGGTAGTGGCGCGCGCACCGGTCGCGGGCGCGGTCCGCAGGACGGACACGTGCAATCCGCACATCGCTGACATGCATAATGAGCCGCACCGGACCGGCTGGTAGGGGGCCACGAGGTGCGAGCGCCGCAGCGGGCGAGGCTCCAGTTCGCGCTCTGCGCGGGGCTGCTCGTCCCGTACAAGATCGGCTCGCTGCTCGTCGGGCAGGACCGCTATCCCGCGCCGCGCGGGATTCCCGCGGTACTGGCCGTCGCGGCCGTCGTCGCGGTGTTCGCGCTCGCCGTCGCGGTCGTGCTCCGCCGCCCGGGACGGCGCGGGGCCGTCGCCGCGTGCTGCTGCCTGACCGTGCTCGCGTACGGGCCGTACTTCCTGGTCGGCGGGGCGCTGCCCACGATCTCCGCGCCGCTCGCCGCCGTCGTGCTGCTCGTCTTCGGCGGGCGGGCGCGCTGGGGCGCGGCGGCGCTCGTCCCCGCCGCCGAGTTCGCGATCCGGCTGTGGTGGCTGCCGCCGCCCGGCGCGCCGCACGTCGGGCTCCACGCGGCGTGGACGGCGCTCGCGACCGGCGCGACCGGCGTGCTGTTCTTCGGCGTCGGACGGCTGGCGCTGCTCGTCGGCGAACTGCACGCCGCGCGGGCGCGCCTCGCGCCGCTGGCGGCGGCCCGCGAGCGGCTGCGGATGGCGCGCGGCGTGCGGGCGGCGCTCGGCGAACGCCTCGCGGTCGTCCTGGCGACGGCCCGCCGCGCCGCCGCCGACCCGGACCCGGCGGTGGTCGCCGAGACGGTGCGGCTCGCCCGGCGCGCGCTGGCCGAGGTGCGGTCCGTCGCGGACGAGCAGGGGGACCGGTCGCTCGCGGCCGAGCTGGCGGGGGCGCGGTCGGTGCTCGCGGCGGCGGGCGTGCCGGTCTCGGTGGACGGGCCGGTCGTTGAGGAGACCGCGCTCGCGCCGCTGCTGCGCCGGATCGTCGTCGCCGCGCTCCAGCAGGGGACGCCGCAAAGCTGCCGCATCGAACTCGGGGCCGCGCGGATGCGGGTGACGTTCACCGGGCTCCCGTCGGCGTTCCCCGGTCTCGCGGACACCGTCGCGGGAGTCGGCGGGCGGCTGGAGACCGGCGCGGCCGGGGACGAGGCGTTCGCGGAGGTCCGCGTGCCTCGCCGCCCGCCCGCGCCCGCCGCCGGGCCGGTCGGCTCCGCGCCCTGGCTGGCGTTCGGCGTCCTGCTCGTCTACGAGCTCGACTTCTTCGGCACGACGGTGCTCAACCTGCTCGGGAACGTCCTGCGCGCGACCCCGGCCCAGTTCGCGACGGCGGCCGTGGTGCTGCCGCTCGTCGCGGGACTGCAGCTCTACCACGTCGTCCCGCGCGCGGGCCGCCCGCGCGCCTGGCGGTGGACGGTGCTGCTGCAGGTCGCCGCGATCGGGACGGGGCTGATCGTGCTGGGCGCGGCGTTCCCGATGCCGTACACGGGGCTGATCGCGGGCGTCGTGCTGTTCCACGTCCGGCCGCCCTGGTCGTGGGCGGCTGCCGCCGCGCTCGTCTACGCGCCCGCGCCGCTGGTGTACGGCCCCGGCCACTCGCCGATGCTCGTGCTCGCGTACGCCGCCAACGCCCAGGGGGCCGTGGCCGTCTACGCGCTGTGCCGCCTGCCGCTCGTCGCCCGCGAGGTGGACGACGCCCGGCGCGGCCTGGCGCGGATGGCGGCCGTCCGCGAGCGGCTGCGGATCGCCCGGGACGTCCACGACCTGCTCGGCTTCCAGCTCTCCGCGGTCGCGCTCAAGGGCGAGCTGGCCGGGCGGCTGCTCGCCGCCGACCCGGGCGCGGCGCGCGGGCAGCTCGCGGAGCTGGCGGCGACGGCCGAGCAGGCGCTGGCGACCGTCCGCTCGATCACGGGCGACGCGGCCGGGCTCGCGCTGTGCGACGAGGCGGCGGCCGCCCGCTCGATGCTCGCCGCCGCCGGGATCGAGACCCGCGTCGCGCTGGACGACCTGCCCGAGGACGCGCCCGGGCCGCTGCTGGCGGTGCTGCTGCGCGAGGCCGTCACGAACGTCGTCCGGCACTCGCGCGCGACGGTCTGCGAGATCGACGTGCGTGCCGTGGGGGACGCCGTCCGGCTGCGGGTGGCCAACGACGGTGCGCGCGCCTCGTCCGCCGCGCGGCGCGGCAACGGCCTGGCCAACCTGACGGCGCGGGCCGCCGAGGCGGGCGGGCGGCTCACCGTCCGGCGCGACGGCGACCGCTTCACGCTCGTCGCGGACCTGCCGCTCAGATCCAGCCCGCCTCCGCCGCGATCCGGATCGCGTCCACCCGATTGCGCGCGTTCAGCTTCGTGACGGCCGACGCGAGGTAGTTGCGGACGGTCCCGTACGACAGCCCGACCTGCCGCGCGATCTCCGGCGGCTCGCTCCCGGCGGCGGTGAGCCGCAGCACCTCGGCCTCGCGGTCGGTCAGCGGGCTGCCGGACGCCTCCAGCGCCGCGAACGCGAGCTGCGGATCGACCACCAGCCCGCCCCCGGCGACCGTGCGGACGGCCCCGGCCAGGTCGGCGGCCGGGGAGTCCTTCACCATGAACCCCGAGACGTGCGCGGCCCGCGCCCGCCGCAGGTTCCCGGGTCGGCCGACGCCGGTGAGGACCAGCGTGCGGCACTCCGGCAGGCGCTCGTGCAGTTCGGCGGCGGCGCTGAGGCCGTCCAGTCCGGGCAGCTCGATGTCGATGACGGCGACGTCCGGGCGGAGGCGCAGCGCGGCCGGGACGATCTCCCGGCCGTCGCCGAGGGCGGCGACGACCTCCAGATCGTCCTCCAGACCGAGCAGGCCGACGAGCGCGTCCCGGAGGATGCGCATGTCCTCCGCCAGCAGAACCCGGATCATCTGCGACCTCTCCCCCCGAACCGACCGCCAGCATAGGGTCAGCCCGCACGCGCGTCGGCCTTCTCCAGCGCGGCCCGGAGGCGGGCACGGGCGCGGCTGAGGCGGGCGCGGACGGTTCCGGGGTCGAGGTCCAGGACGACGGCGATCTCGGCGGGGGTCATCTGCTCCCAGGCGGTGAGCGTCAGGACTTCGCGGTCGCGGTCCGACAGGGCGCGCAGGGCGTCGCGGACGCGGTCGTCCGGATCGTCCCCGCCGTCCGCGCGGGCGGCCAGGTGCTCGCGCAGCCGCGCGGCCAGCCGGTGGCGGCGGACGCGCCCGCGCCGGTGGTTGGCCAGGGTCCGGCGCGCGATGCCGTAGAGCCACAGCCGGGCCTCGTCGCCGGGCGGCAGGTCGGCCACGCGCCGCCAGGCGGTGGCGAAGACCTCCGCGAGTAGGTCGGCGGCGTCCTCGGGCGCGTCGGTGCGGCGGGTCAGGTAGCCGAGGAGGGCGGGGCCGTCACGGCGGACGGCGGCCTCGAACCGCTGCTCGCCGGTCACCGCCGCGCCCCCGCGAGCCGCCAGTTCGTCCCGCACTGGGCGGCGGCGTACGCGGCGAGCGCCGCCCGGTCGGCGCGGGGGCGCAGCAGGTCGGGGTCGCGCGGCGGGACGATCTCGCCGTGCGCGCCGCGGGCGGTCGGCCGCCATTCCGTCAGCTCTTTCAGAGCGTTGTCGATACGCGGGCCTGGATGGTCGTGCCACGCGCACAGCGCGTATCGGACGATGTTGAGCTGCACGGACGTCTCCTGCATCCGCTCGCCGTCGCTGGCGAACTGCCTGCGGAGCGCCGTCCAGCCAGTGCCGGACGGCAGCGGGACGCGCGCCGTCGCGTCGTCCAGGTAGGCGGGCAGGCCGGGGCTGCCGAGGTTCAGCCACTCGCTGCCGTCCGCGCCGCCGCCGAAGGTTCCGGTGCGCAGCGGGGACGCGCGCTGGGTGACGGCCGCCGGGCGCGGCCCGTCGTGCTGGAGCACGGCGACGCCGCACAGCACGGCGGCCGTGGCGGCGGCCGCCGCGAGGATCGGCACGGCTCTCCTTCGCGGTGTCCGGCGGGCGGCCATCGTCCGGCCGGCCAGCTCGTCCAGCGCGGCGCGGACCTCCGGGTCGGCGGCCAGCGCGCCGTCCCCGGTCCGCGCCGCGGCGCGCAGCTCGTCATAGGAGTTCATGCCCCGCACATGTCCGCCATCCGGCCCGTCGTGACAGCCCTCGGCGAACGGTTCAGCGGACGCGGTCGTAGACCATCGCGATTTCGCCGCTCTCGCCGGTCTCCGAGCGGGCGAGGGTCCACTTCGTCGGCGTCAGGCCGTCGTCGAACAGCCGCTGGCCGCCGCCGACGATTTCGGGGCAGATCAGGAGGTAGAGCCGGTCGATCAGGTCCGCCGCCAGGAGCGGTTTGATGACGCTGGGGCTGCTGTTGACGAGGATGTCGCCCTTGCCCGCGGCCTTGAGGTCGGCGACGACGTCCGCGGCGGGGGCGTTCACGACGCGGGCGCGGTCCCACGGCGATTCGGTCAGGGTGGTCGAGAGGACGACCTTCTCCGTGCCGACCAGCCACGTCGCGTAGCCGCGGTCGCGCGGGTCGGCGTTCTCGTCCGCCGCGACGGACGGCCAGTAGCCCAGGAACCCCTCGGCGTTGACGCGGCCGAGCAGCGCCGTCGTCGCGTCCGCCCAGACGCGGGTGAGGTGGTCGCGCGCGACGTCGGTGGCCACGTACGGGGCGAACGCGCCGAAATCGCCGGGGCCGCCGGGGCCGTGGTAGCGGCCGTCGAGGCTGAGGGCCAGGTTCGCGGTCACTGTGCGGTCGGTCATTCGGTGCTCCCTGGGTTGTTCGGGTCGGCGGCGAGGACCGCCGCCAGCCGGTCGAGGCTCTGGCCGAAGCCGATCTCGATGCCCGCGATGAAGTCCGCGGAGTCGACGGTGCTGTCGGTGACGCGGAAGTGGACGTCGAGGTCGGTGCCGGATTCGGAGGGCTTGAGTCGGAGGTCGAGGTGGGACGTGAAGGCGGTGCCGCCATCGGGGAGCAGCGGGGAGGACCGGTAGACGAGGCGTTCGCCGGGGCGGACGTCCTCGACGGCGCCTTCCGCGCGTCCGACGACGGGGCCGTCGACGTCCTCGGCGTCGCGGTACTCCAGGACGACGCGTCCCCCCGGCCGCGCCTCGAAGACCAGTTCGGAGACGCGCAGGTCGTCGGGCGCCCACCAGCGGCCGAGCAGGTCGGCGTCGGTGAGGTGCCGCCAGACGAGGTCGGGCCCGCCCGCCAGCGCCCGGACGAACCTGAACGACCGGCCGTCGGCCCATCCGGGCTCCTCGGCGGCGAGCCGCTCCGCGTCGAGGCCGCGTCCGTAGCGCGCGAAACTCTCGCCCGGCCCGCCGACCCGCTCCGCGGTGTCGGCGAGCCCACCGAGCGCCGCCGCCAACTCCCGCAGCCGTTCCGGCCGCAACGCGTAGATGCGCCGCTGCCCGCTCCGCTGGGACGTGACGACCCCCGCGCGCTCAAGCGTCTGCAGGTGCTTGGTCGTCTGCGGCTGCCGCGCCCCGGCGAGCCGGGCGAGCACCCCCACGGCCCGCGGCCGCTCGGCCAACAACGCCACCAGCCGCCACCGAGCCGGATCGGCCAGCGCGACGAGAAGTTCCTCCATGCCCGCTAGTATTCGTGTGGAGGAATATTCCTGTCAAGGAATGCTTCAAAAGATGGCGGTGTACGACGATGTGCTCACGGAGGGTTCGCATCGCCCCACCAGGCCGCCGATCCCAAGAGCGGCGCGATGCCTACGGAACTTCAGGCCCACCCGACAGCGCTGAACGGAACGCCGCGCCGGAAGGCGGCAAGCCCCTCGGCGGTATACCGATAGGTCTCCGCCGGCAACCTGTCCAGCGGAAACCAGCCGACCTGGCTGCATTTGTGCGGTTCGGCGTTGTAGGGCTCGCCGATCCAGCGGCGGGCGGCGAAGAACACACCG
This sequence comes from Actinomadura atramentaria DSM 43919, assembly GCF_000381885.1. Classification (GTDB taxonomy): domain Bacteria; phylum Actinomycetota; class Actinomycetes; order Streptosporangiales; family Streptosporangiaceae; genus Spirillospora; species Spirillospora atramentaria. The sequence continues at coordinate 219,764 of NZ_KB907213.1, forward strand.
AGGCGGGCGTCACCCAGACGGTTGCGGTAGTGGATCAGATGGACGAAGTCCAGATCGGCCTCGGCGACGCGAACACCGACCTCTTCCCGCGCCTCGCGGATCGCGGCGTGCCCGATCGTCTCGCCCTCATCGAGCTTGCCGGACGGCAGATTCCACATCCCGTCCGCATAACCGGTCCCGCTCCGCTGCGCGAGCAGCACCTCACCCCCGCGAACCAGAATCACCAGCGCGTCCGCGAACGTGGTGTAAGGGGCCGTCATAGGCCGGTCACATTAACCCGCCGCCCCGACAGCGCGTATCGGTGGTGGTACCCCCTACCGGATTCGAACCGGCGCTACCGCCTTGAAAGGGCGGCGTCCTAGGCCGCTAGACGAAGGGGGCCTGGTCCTGCCTGGTCGAGTCGGGCGCGATGCCACTCGACGTGTCCAGCATAGGGGACAACCAGGCGGGACGCATAAGCGATTATCCGCCTGTGGACGGACGGGTCGTCGCGGGGGTCGGGGAGGACGGGTCCGGGCTGGGCGACTGCGGCGCGGGGGCCGGGGCGACCTTGCGTTTCGGGTCGGGTTCGAGGTGCCGTTCGATCTGCGCCGACGTGAGGCCGAGGCCGCCGAGGCGCAGGTCGTCCCACCCCTGGAGCCGGTGCGTGGCGCGGTCGAAGTAGAGGACGGACAGCTCGATCGGCGTCGGCTGCGCGTGGTCGAGGCTGCGCAGGCCCGCGCCGCCCGTCGAACCCTGGACGAACAGCCGCGTCCCGGTCGGCAGCAGCTTCGTGGAGCGCGCGTGGACGTGGCCGGCGAGGATCAGCGGCGTCAGCCCGGAGAACGCCTCGCCCTCGGTCGGGTCGTGCGTCATGACGAGGTCGGGCCGCGTGCCGGACGCGGCGAGCCGCGCCGCGAGACCGTCGCCGAGCGAGCGCAGTCGCGCGGCGGGGAATGTGTCGTCCTTCGTGGACTTGTCGGGGGTGAAACGCGGATCTCCGACGCCGTAGATCTTCAGGCCGCCGACGGTTCGCGTCGCGTCGTCCAGGACCACCGCGTTCTTCTGCCGCTCGACGGCCTTCTGTGTGCTCTTGGAGTCGTGGTTCCCGCGGATGTAGACGTACGGCACCTTCAACGTCTTGATGTCGTTCGCGAACTTGTTCTCCGCCGCCGTTCCGTGGTCCATGAGGTCGCCGGTGTCCAGGATCATGTTCACCTGGAACTGCGTGCTGACGGATCTGATCACGTTCCACGCCGCCGGATTCAGATGGATGTCGGAGACGTGCAGCACGCGGATCGTGGACGGGTCCGGCTCGTACGTCGGCAGGCTCGACGCCGCCGCGTAGAGCCGCGACACGTTCCCGACGAGCCGCGCGAGCTGCGCCCGGTACCGGGAAAAGCGGTCCACGATGTTCTGCGTGTCGCCGACGACCTGCGGCGCGTTCGCGAGCAGCCCCGTGTAGCGGGGTTCGGCGAGGGCGCGCGGGTTGAACGTCAGCCAGGCGACGAGCGCGACGGCGGCCAGGCCGGCGACGGGCGCGGCGGTGCCGAGCAGCGCCCGCCGCCACGACCGGAAGACCAGCAGCCCGGCGAGGAACCCGAACACCAGGGCGAGCCCCGCGCCGCGCAGCAGCAGGACGATCATGCCGTGCCGGAGCTGGTCGGCGATGGTGTCGGTGAGGTCGTCCACCGCGCCCGGGTCGTCGAGGAGCTTGCGCGCGCTGGCCAGCCGCAGCTCGGTGACCTGCGCGCGGAGCGCGAACGGGCCGAGGTGGGTGTCGAGGTGGAGGGCGCCGAGCGGGGGGATCTGGACGGTGGTCCCGCCGGTCCACGACGGGCGCAGCGACAGCGCGACGTCGGTGGGCCCGGCGGCGGTCTCGACGCGTCCGCCGAGCAGCAGGCCGATCGTGCCGCCGACGAGGGCGACGGCGAGCACGGCCGCGACGCGGCCGGTGCGGCGGGCACCGGGTCCGGTGAGCCTCGCCGGTATACGCACGGAACCTCCCTGCATGAAGCAGAATGGACGATGTGATCGACATGTCACGGGACGCGTTCGAGGACCTGGTGGGGGAGGCCCTCGACGGCGTCCCGGCCGCGCTGACCCGGCACATGAGCAACGTCGTCATCGTCGTGGAGGACGACGCGCCCGAACCCGGCCTGCTCGGCCTGTACCAGGGCGTACCCCTGACGGAGCGCGGCGACTGGTACGCGGGCGTCCTTCCCGATCACATCTCGATCTACCGCCGCGAGATCCTGCGGATCTGCGCGACGCCCGAGGAGGTCGTCGAGGAGGTGCGGATCACCGTCGTCCACGAGATCGCGCACCACTTCGGGATCGACGACGCGCGCCTCCACGACCTCGGCTACTGACGTTCCCGCAGATCACCGGGCAGATCACGGGCCGGTCAAAGCCCCGGTCGCTTCCTGGTTCCAGCAAATGGGCACGGTAGGTCACATAACTGCCACGCAGCGTGAGTTAATAGGGGGAGCCGGCCCGGCAGGAACGACCGACGGGAGCGTGCGTGGCGGGAAAGCAGACCGGCCGTCATCGGCGTCCGCCCGAGACGCGTGCCACCTACCGCGAGGTGTTCGCCGTAGGTGAGTTCCGCGCGCTCTGGGCGGCGCAGGTCCTGTCCTTCGTCGGCGACCAGCTCGCGCAGGTCGCGCTGGCGCTCCTCATCTACAAGCACACGCAGTCGCCGCTGCTCACCGCGGTGACGTACGCGCTCACGTATCTGCCGCCGATCGTCGGCGGGCCCGTCCTGTCGGGCCTGGCGGACCTGTTCCCGCGCCGCCGCGTGATGATCGTCTGCGACCTCGTGCGGATGGTCCTCGTCGCGAGCATGACGATGACCGGCATGCCGACGGTCGGGCTGTGCGCGCTGGTGTTCTTCACCGTGCTGCTCGGCGCGCCGTTCACGGCGGCGCGGGCGGCGATCCTGCCGGACGTCCTGGACGGCGACCGGTACGTCGCCGGGTCCGCGATCAACAACATCACCCACCAGGCGACGCAGATGGCCGGGTTCCTGGTCGGCGCGGGCGTCGTCGTGGTCGTCGGGGAGCGGCAGGCGCTCGCGCTGAACGCGCTGACGTTCGCGCTGTCGGCCGTCATCCTGCTCGCCGGACTGCGGGCGCGGCCCGCGCCGAAGGTCCGCGAGCACGACTCGCTCGGGCTGCTGCGCGGGACGCGCGACGGGGCGCGGCTCGTCTTCGGCGACCCGACGCTGCGGGCGCTGATGCTGTTCGCGTGGCTGGCGGCGTTCTACGTCGTCCCCGAAGGGCTCGCGGTGCCGTACGCGGCGACGTTCGCGGAGAACCCCGGGCGCGACGACCCCGTCATCGCGGGCCTGCTGATGTCCTCGATGCCGACGGGGATGGTGATCGGGGCGTTCCTGTTCAGCCGGTGCGTCCGCCCGTCCGACCGGATTCGGTCGATGGGCTGGATGGCGATGCTGGCGTGCGCGCCGCTCGTCGCGACCGCCGCCGCGCCGCCGCTGTGGGCCGTGGTGTGCCTGTGGGCGCTGGCCGGGGTCGGCAGCGCCTACCAGCTCGCGGCGAACGCGGCGTTCGTCGCGGCCGTCCCGGCGGCGGGCCGGGCGATGGCGTTCGGGCTCGCGCAGTCGGGCATCCTCGCCGGGCAGGGGCTCGCGATCCTGGTCGCCGGGGCGGGGACGGAGCTGCTCGGGCCCGAGCGCGTCGTGGCGATCTCCGGCGCGGCGGGGCTGTCGGCGGCGGCCGTGCTCGCGCTCGGCTGGAACAGGGTGCGCGCGAACGTGCCGGGCGCGGCGCGCGCCGAGGAGCCGGACGACGGGCTGGGGCTCGCGGACGAGCCCGCGGTGGACCGCGCGTCGGCGTCCTGAGTCACCGCTTGGCGAAGGCGTCCTTCGCGCGCTGGACCGCGTCCTGGACGCCGGGGTTCTCCTGCGCCTTCTTCAGCAGGTCCTCGCCGATCGACGTGGCCGCGTCCTCCTCGGGGACGAGCACCCACGCGATGACGTAGGCGGCGACGCCCGCCCCGCCGAAGACGGTGAGGACGGCCAGCGCGAGCCGGATGATGTTCGCGTCCACCTCGAAGTACTTCGCCGCGCCCGAGCAGACCCCGGCGACCATCCGGCCGTCGCGGGTCCGGCGGAGCTGCTTCGGGGCGTTCTGCGTGTCCTTGTGGAGATCCATGCCTCGATGATGCCCCCGGCGCGGCGGCCCGCACATCAGGGACCGTCCCTGGCCCTCCCCTGACCCGGTCCCGGAGACAACGCGACCGCCACGCACCGCTTAAAGTCGGGGGCAAGGGTTATTGCCTGGACGTTCCACGACGTCACGGGCACACTCGGTGCCCGACCCGCGGGCGGAGCGAGCAGAGGGAGCGGCATGAGAATCGGGATCGTCGGAGCAACCGGACAGGTCGGCGGCGTGATGCTGAGAATCCTGGCCGAGCGCGGATTCCCGGTGGACGAGCTGCGCCTGTTCGCCTCCGCGCGGTCGGCCGGGCGGACGCTGCCGTTCGACGGCCGCGAGGTCGTCGTGGAGGACGCCGCCACCGCCGACTACAGCGGGCTCGACATCGCCCTGTTCTCGGCGGGCAAGACGACGTCGCTCGCGCTCGCGCCGAAGGTCGCCGCGGCCGGGGCCGTCGTCATCGACAACTCGTCGGGCTGGCGGATGGACCCGGACGTCCCGCTGGTCGTCGCGGAGGTCAACCCGCACGCCGCCGCGAACCGGCCCAAGGGGATCATCGCCAACCCGAACTGCACGACGATGGCCGCGATGCCGGTGCTGCGGCCGCTCCACGAGGAGGCCGGGCTCGAAGCGCTCGTCGTCGCGACGTACCAGGCGGTGTCCGGGAGCGGGCTCGCGGGCGTGGACGAGCTGCACGGCCAGGCGAGCGAGGTCGTCGCGGACGCCGCCGCGCTCACCCACGACGGGGGCGCCGTCGCGTTCCCGGACCCGAAGGTCTACGTCAAGCCGATCGCGTTCAACGTCCTGCCGATGGCCGGGTCCATCGTGGACGACGGGCGCGCCGAGACCGACGAGGAGCAGAAGCTCCGCAACGAGAGCCGCAAGATCCTGGAGATCCCCGGGCTGAAGGTGTCCGGCACCTGCGTGCGCGTGCCGGTGTTCACCGGGCACTCGCTGCAGATCAACGCGCGGTTCGCGCGGCCGATCAGCCCGGAGCGGGCGGCGGAGCTGCTGGCGGACGCGCCCGGGGTCGTGCTGTCGGACGTCCCGACGCCGCTGGAGGCCGCCGGGCAGGACCCGACGTACGTCGGGCGGATTCGGCGGGACGAGACGGTCGAGAACGGGCTGGCGCTGTTCGCGTCGGGCGACAACCTGCGCAAGGGGGCGGCGCTGAACGCCGTGCAGATCGCCGAACTGCTGGTGAAGTAGGGGTTTTCGTTGTGGAGGGCCGCGTCCCGGTGGGGCGCGGCCCTCCGTTGCGTCCGGGCGAAGTTCCGATATCGGGATCAAAAGCCTCTTAGAGTGTCCGGCGACCAGAGACTCGGGGGTGCCTGGGCGGGCGACGGGTTCGGCGCGGCCTCGTGCGGCCGCGGGGGCGTCCCACCAGGACGGGAGTGCGGAATGAACGCGCGGGGTGTGGCGGCGGTGGCGGTCGCTGCGGTGCTGGCGTTGGGCGGGTGCGACATCCCGGTGGTGGGCGGCGGGTCCTCGGACTCGTCGGCGCGACCGGAGCCGTCGGCGGCCGTGTCGGGCGACAAGGCGCTCGGGCCGAACGGCTACCAGAAGCTGACGCTCGGCATGAGCAAGGACGAGGCGCTCGCCACCGGGCTGATCACCGTGACGTCCGAGGGCGACGGGACGAGCTGCGTGAAGTTCGACCTCACCTCGCACCCGCCGGGGCTGAGCGGCGTCGGCGGCTACATCCTGCCGTCCTACGGCGTCATCGCGATCTTCGCGGCGGACGGGATGCGCACGCCCGAGGACGCCGGTTCCGGGACCATGCTCGGGACGCTCCAGCGGCTGTACCCGCAGATCAGGCAGGTTTCCGAAGGGTCGGAGGAGTGGCGCGCGCCCGTCCCGCAGAACCCGGAGCGGGCCGACTACGTGTTCGTGGTCAAGCACGGGCTGGTCTCGTGGTTCGGCCTGACGGCGGCCGGACAGAACTGCCCGAAGTAGCGCGTCAGCCGCGCGGAACCCCGGATGCGCGGGCGGCCGGGCCTACCCGGTCCGGCCGCGCACGACCAGCGAGTCGAGCAGCGCCGCCGTGGCGGCGGCGACCTCCTCGACGGCCCGGTCGAACGCCTCGGCGTTGTGCGCGGCCGGAGCCCGGAACCCCGAGATCTTCCGGACGTACTGGAGCGCGGCGGCCCGCACGTCCTCATCGGTGACGTGCTCGGCCATCGGCGGGCGAAGGGTCTTGATACTGCGGCACATCCCCCCAGTCTGCCCACCGCCCCCGACAAAGCACGGACGGCGAGCGCCCAAGAACACCCGTGGAAGAGACGGCGACCGTAGCGGGGCCGCCGAAGCGAGCGCAGCGAGCGAGAAAGCCCCGCAACGAACGGCAGCCCAGGGGGTCTACACCCGAACCGGAACAGAAACCACGGGGGGTGCCCCGCGGGCGCACGGCCGCGAGCGCCAGCGAGTGGCCGGGCGCGCGCAGCGCGAAGGGTCGCACCGCAGCGGAGCGCCAGCGGAGCGAGGATGCGGCGCTTCGCGCCTCGGGGGGTGTGGGGGGTCGCCCCCCCCACAGGCAACACACGCACCGCAGCGGAGCGCCAGCGGAGCGAGGATGCGGCGCTTCGCGCCGTGGGGGGTCGCCCCCCCCACAAGCTACAGAGCGATGCGTTGGCAGAGCCAGGTCAAAGCCATCGGGTAGCGGTAGTCGATGCCGCCGTGGGTCGCGTCGAAGAGTTCGAAGTGGATCGCGTCCTCGGGGACGCCCGCGTCGAGGAGGGCCGCGCGGTAGGCGTCCGCGCCGACGTCGAGGAACCATTCGTCGCGGGTGCCGCCGTCGATCCACACGGCGCGGAGGGAGCGGGCGGCGTCGGCGTGGGTCGCGGTCATCCGGACGGGGTCGCGGTCGAGCCAGCGTTGCCAGACGTCGTCGCGGAGGACACCGGTGCGCGGGTCGAAGGGGAGGACGGGCGTGCCGTCGTCGTCGGCGGAGTAGCAGGCGGTGTAGCCGAGGATTTCGAGCAGCATCATGTCCTCGGGGCGGGTGAAGGAGATGCGCGAGCGGAAGTCGTCCCACCAGCGCAGGATGTCCCCGTCCCAGCCGCGCAGATGGCGGACGACCTGCGGGAACTCGGTCAGGTACGCGTACTCGAACAGGGCGTCGCCCGCGTGGGCGGCGAGCGCGCCGAACAGGTCGGGGCGCAGCAGCGGCGTGATCATCGCGCCGTAGCCGCCGCTGGACTTGCCGCTGATGGCGCGGTGCGCGGGCGCGTCGAGGGTCCGGTAGTGGGCGTCGACCCACGGGACGATCTCGTCGCACAGGTAGGAGTGGTAGCGGCCGGTGCCGGGGCTGTCGAGGAACTGGCTGCCGCCGTACGACGTCCAGGCGTCGACGAACACCACGATCGCGGGCGGGGCCTCGCCGCGCGCGAACACCGCGTCGGCCGTCTCGGGGAACGGCTGCCGGAACGCCGTGCGGTTCCGCCACATCCCGACATGCGCGACGAAGCCTTGGATGACGTAAACGGCCGGGTAGCGGCGGTCCGGCTCGTCGTCGTAGCCGGGCGGCGTGTAGACGAGGAGGGGCCGGTCGGCGGGGTCGCCGAGCGGGTTACCGGCGAGCAGTTCGCTGGTGACGACGTGCTCGTCGAGCCGTCCGGCGAGGTCGGCGGACCAGGGCAGCATGGGGTGAACTCCTTCGTTCGCGACTCTCCGACGCTAACCGACGCGCCTTCGGCGGCGGTGGGGCGGGCGTCGGTAAAACGACGCATGGATAGCGGTGGGTGTCGTTACGCTCACTCGGCGTGCGTAAAGGTCGAGTGGGATCAGGGCGTCGGGCGCTGCGGCGCGGTGCGGTCGCGGCGGTCGTGCTGGCGGCGGGCGGCTGCGGCTGGGGCTCGGACGCGCCGCCGCCCAAGGGCCCGGTGACGATCCAGACGGTCGGGCCGAACGGCCGGGCGCTCGCCCCCGACACCGGGCGCGTCCCGCTGCGCGACACGTTCACGACGCTGGACGTCGGGCCGGGCCGCCGGTGGGGCTGGCGGAGCGCCGCCTACCCGGACTGCACGACGAACCGGGGCAACTTCAAGCTCGACTCGCTGTCCCCGGCGGCGCTGTCCACCGCGACCGGGCACCTGGCCGTCACGGCGACGCCGCTGCCGAACGGGCGCTGGCAGACGGGGCTGCTCAGCACGGGCGACTCGTGCGGGTCGGGCGGCACGGGGTTCGAGGTGCGGACGGGCGACCTGGTGACGACGCGCGTCCGGCTGCCGTCGGCGCGGTCGGGGGCGTGGCCGGGGATCTGGACGTGGCGGGAGGGCGGCAACGAGGTCGACGTCTTCGAGTGGCACGCCGACAAACCGGACACCCTGGAGTTCGCGAACCACGTGCGGGAGGGCGGCTGCTTCTGCGCGAGCCCGCTGGTGCGGCGCGGTGTGTGGCTGGACGTGGCCGTCCGCTTCGGCGAGCGGCGCGTGGTCTGGTACCTGGGCCGCCCGCCCGGCCCGATGCGCGCCGTCCACGCGGACCGCCGGGGGGTGGGCCCGGACTTCCACGCCCACCTGGTCGTCGGCATGTCCGTGGACGACGGCCGCCTCCACCGCCGCCCCGAACGCGGCGCGACGTTCACGTTCGAGGTGGCCTCGATCACGGTCCACCGCCCGAAACCAAGAAGAACCCACAAACCAGAGGCCGACCGAACGAGGAGCACGAACTAACCCCGCGACGCCAGAAGAGCACCCGCAAAAAGACGCAAGCAGACCTGCGGCACCCCCAGGGGCGCCCCGCGCACACGGCCGCGATCCCCGGGGGTCTACACCCGACCAAGGACGGGAACCACAGGGAGTTGCCCGCAGGCGCACGGCCGCGAGCTACCGGGGGTCTACACCCGGCAAAGACGGACACCAACGGGGTTGCCCGGAAGACGCACGCGAGCCGCTGGGGGTCTCCACCCGAACCGGGACAGAAACCACGGGGGGTTACCGGCGGGCGCACGGCCGCGAGCGCCAGCGAGCGGCCGGGCGCGCGCAGCGCGAAGGGCCGCACCGCAGCGAGCGCCAGCGAGCGAGGATGCGGCGCTTCGCGCCGCGGGGGGCGTGGGGGGTCGCCCCCCCACAATTACAAGTGCGTGCGAAGGATCGCCCGATGCGTCTTCGTCGCCACCTCATGCCGCGCCCGTCCCTCGGGCGTGATGCACACGAACACCCCGCGCCGGTCGGACGTGCAGTGGGACCGGGCGACGAGGCCGTTCTTCTCGAGCCGTCCGACGGTGCGGGAGAGGGCGCTCTGGCTGAGATACATCTCACTGGCCAGGTCTTGCATGCGCTGGCTGTCGCGGCCGGCTTCGACGAGGCGGTCGAGCGTCTCGTACTCGCTCATGGTCAGCCCGTGTTCTTCGGACAGGGCGCGGTCGAGATGGCACGCGACCGTGTTGTAGCAGGTCAGCAGCGAGCGCCACCGATCGACCAGGCCATGTTCCGGCTCCATGTCGCGCATCTTACCATGCCTGCGCATCCATTGCACGCGCATTAAATGCTCACGAAACCTGTGCTTGGACATTCAATGCATGTGCATGTACTGTCCTCCGACGTGACCATCACCGAAACCTCCCGTGCCACCGACGACCGCGCGTCGGGCCGTGCCCCCCACGGCGCCGACCAGAGTTGGACCCCCCGGCTGTGGGGCGTCCTCGCGGTGCTGTGCGCCGTGCTGTTCCTCGACGGGCTGGACGTGTCGATGGTGGGCGTCGCCCTCCCGTCCATCGGCACCGAGCTGGGCCTGTCCACGACCTCGCTGCAGTGGATCGTCAACGGCTACGTCCTCGGCTACGGCGGACTGCTGCTCCTCGGCGGGCGCACCGCCGACCTGCTCGGCCGCCGCCGCGTCTTCCTCACCGCGCTGGCCGTGTTCGCCGCCGCGTCGCTCGTCGGCGGGCTCGTGAACGACGGCACGCTGCTGATCGTCACCCGCTTCGTCAAGGGCCTGGCCGCCGCGTTCACCGCGCCGACCGCCCTGTCCATCCTGACCACCACGTTCCACGGGCGGGCCCGCAACCGGGCGCTGTCGGTGTTCTCCGTCTTCGGCGCGAGCGGCTACTCGTCCGGGCTGATCCTCGGCGGGTTGCTGACCAGCGCGGGCTGGCGGTGGACGTTCCTGACGCCCGTCCCGCTCGCCGTCCTCGCGCTCGTCGCGGGCCTGGCGCTGATCCCGCGCGACAAGCCGGCGGCGGGCGGCGGCCACGACCTCGTCGGCGCCGTCACCCTCACCACCGGGATGCTGCTGGCCGTCTACACCGTCGTGTCCGCGCCCGACCGGGGCTGGGGCGACCCGCTGACGATCCTGTCGGTCGTCGTCGCGGTCGCGCTGCTCGTCGGCTTCGTCGTCACCGAGATGCGCGTCCGGCACCCGCTGGTCCGGCTCGGCATCCTGCGGTCCGGGACGATCGTCCGCGCGAACCTCAGCATCATCGCGCTGTTCGGCTCGTACCTCAGCTTCCAGTTCATGATGACGCTGTACCTCCAGGACGTCCTGCACTGGTCGCCGCTGCGGATGGCGATGGCGCTGCTGCCCGCCGGGATCATCGTCGCCGTCGTGTCCCCGTTCATGGGACGCCTCATCGACCGGTTCGGCACCCCGCGCCTGATCATCAGCTCGATGGTGTCGCTCGGCCTCGGCTACGTGTGGTTCCTCGCGACGGCCGGGAACACGCCGCACTACGCGCTGACCGTCCTGCCCACGATGATCCTGCTGGGCGGCGGGTTCGGGTTCGGGTTCAGCTCGATCATGGCGCAGGCCACCGACGGGATCGACGACTCCGAGCAGGGGCTGGCGTCCGGGCTCGTCCAGACGTCCGGGCAGGTCGGCGCCGCGCTGGTGCTCGCGCTCGTCACGGCGCTCGTCGCCACGGACTCCCCGGCCGGGGGCGGCGGGTTCGCGCCGTTCCACCCGGGCGTCAACCTGGTGACGGCCGTCGGGGTCGTCGGGCTCCTGCTGAACGTCGTGCCGCTGCTGCTCCGCCGCCGGGGCGCGGCGCAGCCGGCCTGACGGTTCCGCGCCGGACGGCGGGTCGGGGACTCCCCGGCCCGCCGTCCGCATGTTCCGGGGTGCGCCGCGCGGGTAGGCGCGGCGTCCAGACCGCATACGGGGGGAGCAATCATGCGGATCGTCGTGGTCGGGGCCACCGGCAACGTCGGCACCAGCACCGTGCGCGCGCTCGCCGGCGACCCGGAGGTCACCTCGATCCTCGGCGTCGCGCGGCGGCGGCCCGGGCTGACGTTCGACAGGACCGAGTGGGTGTCGGCGGACATCGTCCGCAGCGACCTCGCGGCGCTGTTCGAGGGCGCGGACGCGGTGATCGACCTGGCCTGGATCTTCCAGCCGACGCACCACCCCGAGGTGACGTGGCGGAACAACGTCGTCGGGACGTCGCGGGTGTTCCAGGCCGCGGCGGCGGCGAAGGTGCCCGCGCTGGTGTACGCGTCGTCCATCGGCGCCTACTCGCCGCGGCCCGAGGACGGGCGGCCGGTCGACGAGTCGTGGCCCACGGACGGGCGGCCCACCGCCGCCTACAGCCGCGAGAAGTGCTACACCGAGCGGCTTCTCGACACGTTCGAGGCCGAGCACCCCGAGTGCCGCGTCGTGCGGATGCGGCCCGGGTTCATCTTCAAGCGCGACGCGGCGACGGCGCAGCGGCGGATCTTCGGCGGGCCGTTCGTTCCGAACCGGCTCGTGCGGTCGGGGGTGATCCCGGTCGTTCCGGAGATTCCGGGTCTGGCGTTCCAGGCGCTGCACTCCGACGACGCGGGGGACGCGTACCGGCGGGCCGCCCTCGGCGACGTGCGGGGCGCGTTCAACCTCGCCGCCGAACCCGTGATCAACATGGCGCGGATCGCGGACCTGCTGAGCGCCCGCACCGTCCGCGTCCCGGCGGGCGCCGTCCGGACGGCCCTCGCGGCGATGTGGGGGCTCGGGCTCGTCCCGGCGTCGCCGCAGTTGTTCGACCTGGCGATGCGGTTGCCGATCCTCGACACCGGGCGCGCGCACGAGATCCTCGGCTGGACGCCGAAGCACTCCAGCCTGGCGGCGCTGGGGGAGTTCCTCCAGGGCCTGCGCGAGAACGCGGCGATGGACACGCCGCCGCTCGCCCGCCGCACGAGCGGCCCGCTGCGCATCCGCGAGTTCGCGACGGGAATCGGCCGTCGCGCCTGACCGCGCGGGCGGACGTACGGCGTCCGCCGTGCGGGGGCTCGCGGGGAGAGCGTGCAGGATGCGCGAGGCGCGCGCCTGATCCGGGCGAGCGGAAATGGGGAGGCGCGGGATTCGGGGGGCCGCGTAGGGTCGGTTCCATGACGGCGGAAGAGGGCGGCAGCGTTCGCGTGGACGCGTGGATCTGGTCCGTGCGCCTGGTGAAGACCCGTTCGGCGGCGACGGCGGCGTGCCGGGGCGGCCACGTCCGGGTGAACGACGAGCGGGTGAAGCCCGCGACGCCGGTCCGCGTCGGCGACGAGGTGCGGGTCCGGCTGGAGGGCCGCGAACGCGTCGTCGTGGTCCGCCGCATTCTGCGCAAACGCGTCAGCGCGCCGCTCGCGCAGGAGTCCTACACCGACAACAGCCCGCCCCCGCCCCCGCGCGAGGCGCTGATCCCCGTCGCCCGTCGCGACCGCGGCGCGGGCCGCCCCACCAAACGCGACCGCCGGGAACTCGACCGCCTCCGCACCCTCCCGCCGACGCCCTGACGGTCAGGCGGCGGGTTCCGTCGCCGCCGCGCGCAGGACGTGCTCGTGCATCCGGTCCACGGCGTGGTCGACGCTGCGCACGAACCCGGCCTCCGCCGAGCCGCGCCGCACGCCCATGCCCGTCGGGAGCGTCAGCCGGAACGACCCGATCTGCTCGCCGCCGTCCGGCACCAGCAGGCCGGGTTCGGCGGCGAGGTTGCGCAGCAGGTCGCAGGGCCCGCTCGCGCCGCCCGCCGGCAGCGCCTCGACGCGCAGCTCCGGCGGTGCGTCCGCGAGCCGCCGCAGCAGCCACTGGACGCGGGTCAGCGCCCGCGCCCGGTCCGCGGCCGGGACCTCGACGGTCGTCTCGATCCGCCCGGTGCGCAGGTCCGCCTCGATGAGCACCGGCCCGGCCGTGCCCGGCACCCGGATCTCCGCGCTCATCCGCCCGGCCTCCACGAGCGAGGCGACCGTCCGCATCCGGCGCACGGACGCGTCCCCGTCCCGGCGGCGGCGCAGCACCGGCGCGACGGTGAGCCCGGTCCGCCCGCCGATCCGCAGGCAGAGCTGCCGGACGAGCTTCTCCCAGCTCTCGGCGACCTGCAGCGCGCGGCGGTCGCCGAGCCGCAGCGTGCCCGCCGCGACCGCGTCGCGGACCGGCACCCACGCCGCCCCCATGTCCTGGAAGCCCTGGCAGCCCGCGTTCGGCTGCCGCAGGTAGTGCAGCAGCTCGCCGAGCAGCCAGGCGTGGACGGGGTTCGCGACGCCCTGGTGGTGGCAGAGCAGCTCGGCCTCGTACGCGACCTCGGCCCACGACAGGTGCCGCAGCGCGACCTTGCGCAGCCGCCGCCGGTCCACGGTGAGCGGGTGGGCGTCGTCGAGCGCGAGGTCGTTGGACAGGGTGATGACGGCCTCGTAGCCCTGCCGGGACGCGACCTCCAGGTACGCCTCGACCTGGTCGGACTTGAGGGGGTTGCCGCCCGTCTTGGTCTCCACGAGCGCCGTCCAGATCCGTCCGGCGCGCGCGACGCGCAGGACGCCGTCCGGGCGGACCTTCCCGTCGCCGTGCTTGAACGACGCCTCGGCGAACGTCTGGACGGTCCCGGCGGGCGCGCCGAACCGCGCGGTGAGCCGCCGCCCGAACTCGGGGACCTGCGCCATCACGGCGAGGAGCGTCGAGGTCGCGCGCGCCTCGCGCTCCTGGTCGTTGCGCAGGCCCGTCACCGGGAAGAGGCGGGCGCCCTGCCAGGAGGGGTGGTCGGCGAGGCTGACCTTCGGGGCGGGGGCCAGCGTGGTCTTGCGCTTCGCCGTCCGCACGCGCGCCGGGCGGGGCGCGGGCGCGGCCTCCGGCGCGGGCGCGCGCTCGGGTGTCGGTGCGGGCGGCTCGGCGGGCTCGGCGGTCCCGTCCTCGACGTCGATGCCGAAGTCCGTGGCCAGCCCCGCGAGGCCCGACGCGTACCCCTGCCCGACCGCGCGGAACCGCCAGCCGTCGCCCCGCCGGTAGAACTCGCCGAAGACGAACGCCGTCTCGGTCGACGCGTCGCCGATGTCGAACGCGAGCAGCGCGCCGCCCGCCGCGTCGGTGACGGCGAGCCGCAGGTCGTTCAGGTCCCCGAACGTCGCGTCGTGGCGGCTCGCGGCGACGACGACGCGCCGGACCGCGGCGGGCAGCGCGGCGAGGTCCACCAGGATGCGGTCCTCGCTGCCCGCCGCGGTGGGCGTCGTGCCGAGCAGGCGGACGGACTCGTCCGCGGTGGCGGGCTGGTTGTAGAAGACGAAGTCGCCGTCGCCGCGCACCCGGTCGTCCGCGCCGAGGAGCAGGACCGAGACGTCGGCCTCCCCGGCGCCGGACGGGTCGGTCCAGCCCAGCGCCACGGTCAGCGGCCCCGGCGCGTCCGACAGCGCGGACAGCTCGACGTTCGCGCCCTTGGTCATCTGTTCCACGGCTCGCACTCCTCGTCTCGCACGGCAGGGCTGCGGCAGGGGAGCACGGCGGACGGGACGCGGCCGTCTGCGCGCACTGCGGGACGCTACGCCGCGCGGGCGGGCGGCGCGGCGCGGACGGCGGGTTGTGGCCGGATGCGGAACGGACGTGAACCGGGACGGCCCCGTGGGAGTGGGGCCGTCCCGGGCGGGGTCAGGTGTGGGCGTCGGTCATGAGGGCGGCGAGGTCCTCGGGGTTGATGAAGGACGGCGGGGGCGGCGGGCCCCAGTTGAAGAGGCCCTTCGCGCCCTCGAAGACCTCCGGGGTCCAGGGGGCGTCCTCCGGGATGGAGTCCATGTCGGAGTAGTACTCGGAGAAGTTGCCCGCCGGGTCCTTCAGGTACCAGAAGAAGTTCGATCCGGCGTGGTGGCGGCCGAGGCCCCAGACGTGGCGCTCGGGGCGGCCCTCGAGCATGGCCATCGCGCCGCGGCCGACGTCGTCCACGTCGTCGACCTGCCACGACGTGTGGTGCAGGAAGGAGACGGGGGCCTGGAGCACCAGGATGTTGTGGTGGTCGGTCGAGCAGCGCAGGAACGCGCCGACGTTCCCCATGAGGTCGCTGGTGCGGAAGCCGAGGCCGTCGCGGAAGAACGCGATGGTCGCGGCGGCGTCGGTGGTGCCGAGGACGGCGTGGCCGAGCTTGCGGGGCCGGATCGGGTCGGTGCGCAGGACGCCGGGCGCGCGCACGCCGGGCCGGTCGACGCGGCCGGGCCCGTTGTAGGGCGTCGGCGCGACGGCCTCCTGGAGGATGCGCGGCTCGACGCGCAGCACGGCGCGCACGCCGGTGACCGGTTCCACGGCGGTGAGTTCCGTCCCGGCGAGGACGGGTTCGACGCCGAGCCGCCGGAGGCGGGCGGCGGCGGCGCCGAGGTCGTCGGGGTCGTCCGCGCCGATCCGCGCCTCCAGCAGGCGGCGCGTCGGAGCGTGGACGATCCGGAGCTGGTCCCCGCCGTCGCGGGTGCGGAACCACCCGTCCGCGGCGCGCGCCAACCCGAACTCGGCGTAGTAGTCGCCGGTCTCGACGGGGTTGGGCACCCCGACGGTGATCGCGGACAGTCGGTGCAGAGCCATGAGTGTCTCCCGCGGGTCAGGACGCGACGAAGGTCTGGCGCAGTTCGCCGATGCCCTCGATGGTGCTGACGAGCACCTCGCCGGGCGCGATCCAGCGCTGCGGGCTGCGGCCGAGGCCGACCCCGGCGGGCGTGCCGGTGAAGATCAGGTCGCCGGGGCGCAGCGGGAGGACGGCCGACAGCCGGGCGACGAGCGCGGGCACGGAGAAGATGAGGTCGCGGGTGCGGCCCTTCTGCATCTCCTCGCCGTCCAGGGCGCAGCTCAGCTCGATGTCGTCGCGGTCGCGGAACTCGTCGGGGGTGACCAGGCACGGCCCGGTCGGCGCGAAGCCGGGGAAGGACTTGCCGAGCCCGAACTGCGGCGCGGGGCCGACCATCTGGGTGACGCGCTCGGAGATGTCCTGCCCGGCGGTGAGCCCGGCGACGTGGTCCCACGCGTCCGCCTCGGCGACGCGGTACGCCTCGGTCCCGATGACGGCGACGAGCTCGACCTCCCAGTCGGTGTGCCCGCCCTCGGGCAGCGCGACCTCGGTGACGGGCCCGGTCAGGCTGGACGCGAACTTGGTGAACACCGGCGGCAGCGTGTCGGGCGCGGCGAACCCGGACTCGTCGGCGTGCGCCCGGTAGTTCAGCCCGATCGCGAGGATCTGCGCGGGCGCGGGGGAGGGCGCGCCGAGGTCGGCGGCGTCGAACGGCGTGCCGGGCGGGAGGTCGGCGGCGTCCGCCCAGGCGCGGAACTCGGCCCAGCGGGCGTAGACGGCGGTGGGGTCGGCGGTGAACCGGCCGCCGCTCGCCTCCTCGACGTCCACGGCCGCGCCGGACGCGTCGAGCAGGACGAGCCGGCCGTTCAGGTTGGCGATGCGCACGGGGGTCTCTCCAGGTCGTGCTTGATTCGTCATGATGATTATGGCGATAATGCGCTGCGGTTGGGCCGTCCGTCAAGAGGTGGGATGCTAATCGCCATAATCATTTCGAGGAGGCCGACGTGACCCCTGACGACGCCGCGCTCCGCCGCGCCGACTGGGACCGCTCCGGCGCGCTCAGCCGCGCCGAGCAGGCCGCCGACCGCGTCGCGGAGCTGGCGGCGGCCGTCCGCCCGGGCGAACGGCTCGGCACCAAGGAGGAGCTGCGGACCCGGCTCGGCGTCTCGGTCGGCACGTTCAACGAGACGCTGCGGCTGCTGCAGGCGCGCGGGCTCGTCACCGTCCGGCCCGGCCCCGGCGGCGGGCTGTTCGCCGCCGAGCAGTCCCCGATGGTGCGGCTCGGGAACTCCGTCCTGGCGCTGGACGCGGGCGGCACCGACGTCGCCGAGGCGATCCGGGTCCGCGACGTCCTGGACCCGCTGCTCATCGAGGACGCGCTGTGGCACGCGTCCCCCGCCGACATCGCCGACCTGCGCGCCCGGCTCGCCGTCATGGCCGAGTCCGTCGAGGCGGGCGACCCCGTCGCGTTCGTCCACGCGAACTGGCGGCTGCACGCGCGGATCGCGTCGATCACGCCGAGCCGCCTGCTCGCGTCGCTGTACCACAGCCTGCTGGAGGTCATCGAGACGCACACGCTGTCGGTGCTGCCCTCGGCCGTCCAGCCGCTGCCGGACTACATCGCGGAGCGGTACCGGCTGCACGCCGACCTGGTGGACGCGCTGGACGCCCGCGACCGCGACGCGGCGATGCGGCTGATCACCGCGCACAACACCTCGTCCGCGACCCGCCCGGCCTGACGCATCACCGCGCCGCGGGCGGGCAGGGGCCGTCCATGACCACGGTGAAGACGCTCGCGGCGCGGGCCGGAGTGCGGCTGGACGCGCTCGCGATCTATCTCAACGACCATCTGACGGGGGCGACGGGCGGCGTCGAGCTGGCCCGGCGGATCGCCTCGACGCACGACGACCCGGCGCTCGCGACCGTCCGCGACGAGATCGAGGCCGACCGCGACACGCTGCTGGAGATCATGGCGAGCCTCGGCGTCCCGGCGCGGCGCTACAAGGTCTACGCGGCGTGGGCGATGGAGAAGGTGGGGCGGCTGAAGTCCAACGGCGGGCTCGTCCACCGCGCGCCGCTCAGCGACGTCGTCGAGCTGGAGGCGCTGGCGCTCGGCGTCGCGGGCAAGGCGGCGGGCTGGCGGACGCTGCGCGAACTAGCCGAACACGACGACCGGCTGGACGCGGCGCTGCTGGACGGCCTCATCGCGCGCGCGGACCGGCAGTCCGCGACGCTGGAGCCGCTGCGGCGGGCCGCCGCCGACCGGGCGTTCCGCGACTAAATGCGGATGACCGCCTCGGATGGGTCTGCCACGATTCATCCGTGTCCGCGGCGGAGGTCTACGAGATCCACCTGACGGTCGGGGGCGGCCCCGACCGGCTCGACGCGTTCGCCGCCGCGCGCGGGCTCAAGGCCGTCCACATCGTGCTCGACCGGGGGCGGGTGCCGTCGCAGCCGATGCTGACCCGGCGCGTGCGCGGGCCGCTGGACGCCGCGTTCGCCGCCGCGCGCGCGACCGCCGCCGAGCTGGTCTCGGCCGGGATTCCGGTCGTCCGGACCAAGATCGAGGGCGCGCCGGGGAATCCGGGCGTGCCCGTGGACGACGCCGCCGCGCGCCGCGCCGACCCCGCGCGGTACTTCGAGCACCACGTCAAGCTCGTCCTGCCGCCGGACGCCGACCTCGCGCGGCTCGCGGCGCTGGTCGAGCCGCACACCGCGCACCTGTCGCGCAACGCGCGGCGGGTCCGCGCGGACGGCCGCCGGGAGCGGTTCGTCACCCAGCGGTGCCGCGCCGTGGGCGACCGCACCGCCGCGCGGCGGCTCGCCGCGCTGACCCTCGCCCTGCGCGACGCGTGCCACGAGATCGCCTCCGTCGAGCGCGAGTACGTCGTCCACGACGGCGACGCCTCGCTCGACGACGGCTGGATCGCCGAGGAGGACCCCCGATGACGGACTGGACCGACCTCGGCTGGGGGCCGTGGTCTCCCGGAACGCGCGTCTCCGGGGAACCGGGCGCCGACGTGCGCGCCCGGCTCGACCTGCCCGCGACGCTGCTGCCGACGCCCGGACTCGTGCAACCGCTGCTGTTCGATCCCGCGTTGAAGCATCACGCCCGTGCTGCGCGGCTCGGCGAACCGTCTTTCGCGGACGCCGACACGGCACGCGCGTGGCACGACGCGCGGCGGGCGGCGCTCGGCCGGGTGCTCGCCGCCGCCGCCCGGTCGCCGCATCTGGTGCTGCGGGGGAGCGCGCTGATGCGGGCGTGGTTCGGGGCGGCGGCGCGGGAGCCCGGCGACCTGGACTTCGTCGCGGTGCCCCGAACGCTCGGCGTCGAGGCGGCGCCGGACCTGCTCGACGGGATCGCGCGCGGCGCGGCGGGCGGTGCCGTGCGTTTCGACGCCGACGCGGCCGTGTGCGAGGACATCTGGACGTACGACCGCGTGCCGGGCGTGCGGCTCGTCCTGCCGTGGGCGGCGGACGGGCTGCCGGGCGGGACCGTGCAGGTGGACGTCGTGTTCGGCGAGCGGCTGGCGGTCCCGCCGGAGCCGGTATCCGTGCCGGTGCCCGGCGGGGAGCCCGTCCGGCTGCCCGGCGCGTCGCGGGAGCTTTCGCTGGCGTGGAAGATCATGTGGCTCGTCGACGACATGTACCCGCAGGGCAAGGACCTGTACGACGCGCTGCTGCTCGCGGAGTCCACGCCGCTGCGGCACCGGCTGCTGCTGGACGTGTTCGCCGCGTCCGAGCCGGCGCGGGCCGTGCGGCCGCCGACGTTCGAGGACGTGCGGCGGATCGGCGCGGACTGGGACGAGTTCCGCAAGGAGCATCCGGACGTCGCCCTCGACGGGCGCGCCGCGCACGCCCGGCTCGCCGCGCTGCTGGAACCGGTGTTCGCGCAGGACACGGGCCTGCCGGACGACGTGTACGGGCGCGCCGCCGAGCTGCTGCGTCCGCGCCTGGCCGACTACCGGGGGCTCGGGCTCTCCGCGGCGCTGCACCGGATGATCCGCGATGACCGTTTCGCTCCGCTGGAGGCGACCGTGCTGGCCAACGTCCTGCTCGGCCGCGACGCCGCCGCGCTGGGCGACACCGTGGACGCGGTGCTCCGCGCCTGCCGCCGTGTCGGGCGGGGTTGGACGGGCTATCTGGACCGAAATCCCGGCGTGCGGGACGACGTGCTGCGGACGCTGGCCGGTTCGTGATGAGTTGGACGGACATCGCCGATCGGTTGGTGCTCGACGCCGACGCGCCGCCGTCGTCCGCCGACGAACCGGCGTCCGGGAGCGAGGCGGGGCGGGCCGCGCGGCGTCGCGTGCTCGGCCACGTCCTGGCCGCCGTCGCGGAATCGCGCTGGTCGGCGCACCTGGCGCTGCGCGGGAGCGTGCTGCTGCGCGCGGCGTTCGGCTCGGCCGCGCGCGAGCCCGGCGACCTGGACTTCGTCGTCGTCCCGCACACCTTCGCGTGCGACGGCGCGGACGCCCGCGCGATGCTGGCGGACATCGCGCACGCCGCCGAACGCGTCTCGCTCCGCTCGCCGCACCCGCGGGTGCTCATCGACGCGGCGGGCGCGGTCACCGACGACCTGTGGTCCTACGGCGCGTCGCCCGGTGTCCGCATCGCCCTCCCGTGGCGGTCCGACGACGGCCCCGGCGGCGAAGTGGGCCTCGATTTCGCGTTCAACGAGCGCATTCCCGTTCCCCCGGAAAGCGTGGCGGTCACCGTTCCCGACACCGGTGCGGTGTCCCTTCTCGCCGCGACGCCGGAACAGTCGCTCGCGTGGAAGACGATGTGGCTCCTGGACGATCCGTACATCGAGCCCAAGGATCTGCACGACGCGCTTCTCCTGGCCGAACACGTGCGACTGCCGCACCGGCTCCTGCTGGATTCCCTGGTGGCGTCCGACCTGGACAACATCGCCTGGCTGCCCACGGAAACGGCGCTCAGTTCCCTGAAACTCCGCCCCGGAGCCGGGGACGAAGCGTTGGCCGCTCGTGCCCGCTTCACCGCGTTCGCCACGTCCGTTCTTCAAGAAGACCCGGGCCTGCCCCGCGGGGTCTACGCGCGCTACGCGGAACTCCTGCGACCACGCCTCGCGGAATACAAGGGCCGCGACCCCCGCGCGGTGGCACGCGAATTGATCGCCGTCGACCGGGCCTTCACCGACGTCGTCACGGTCGTCTTCAACGAACTCCTCGGCCGGAGCATCGACGACCTCCCCGAAACCATCGACCAACTCGCCGAACTGAACCCTGGCGCACCGTCCGACCCGACCACCCGCGACGGACTCCTGCTGGACCTGCTCGCGGACTGAATCAGAGCCAGCCGCTCTTGCGGAGGCGGTAGTAGACGGCGAGGATCGCCACGGCCATGACGCCGAGGACGATCGGGTACCCGAGTTTCCACTGGAGTTCGGGCATGTGGACGAAGTTCATGCCGTAGATGCCCGCGATGGCGGTCGGGACGGCGATGATCGCCGCCCAGGCCGAGATCTTGCGCATGTCCTCGTTCTGCTGTTTGCCGAGCAGGGCCAGGTGGGCGTTGAGGACGCTGTTCAGGAGTTCGTTGTGGGCGTCCACCTGGCCGTCCACGCGCAGGAGGTGGTCGAGGACGTCGCGGAAGTATTCGCGCGTTCCGCTCAGGGCGCTGACACGGCCCCGGACGATCTCCTGGAGGACGGGGACCAGCGGGTCCTCGGCCGCCCGGAATTCCAGGACTTCGCGCTTCAGCCGGTAAATGGCCTCGGTGACGTCGTCGGTGCCGCCGACCGAGCGGAACACGGCCCGCTCCAGTTCGATGATGTCCACCTCGACCTCGTGCGCGACGGTCCCGTAATGGTCGACGATCTCGTCGCACACGGCGTACAGGACGGCGGACGGTCCGGCTTTCAGCATCGTCACGTCCGCCTCGATCCGCTTCCGGATGGGCGCGAGCCGGTTCGCCGTCCCGTGCCGGACGGTGACGACGAAATCCCGCCCGACGAACAGCATGATCTCGCCGACCTCGATGTCGGAGGTGGCATCGACGTATTCGAGCGTTTTCAGCACGACGAACAAGGTGTCGTCGTACCGTTCGAGCTTCGGCCGCTGGTGCGCGGTGATGGCGTCCTCGACGGCGAGGGGGTGCAGGCGCAGCTCCTCGCTGATCAGGTCGAACTCCTCCGGCGTCGGCTCGTGCAGCCCGATCCAGACGAAGCAGTCGCCGCCGTCCGCGTCCGCCCGCGCCTCGTCCCGCGCCTCGTCCAAGGCGTCGGAGATGTCGCCCTCGATGTCGCGGCGCTTCCCGCCGTGGTAGATCGCCATGTCAACAATCACCCGAGCATTCTCCGCCACGCGGGGTCGCGCGGAACAGAGGCCGACGCCGGTCAGGCGGCCTCACCTCCGCTCAGTTCCGGGCGACCGTCCGCGCCGCGCCCGCCGCGACCGTCGTCGCGAGCAGCCAGCCCGCCGCGCCACAGCGCGGCCCGCCACGGCTGGAAGCCGTAGCCGATCGAGATGTCCCGACCGCCCCCGGCCTGCTACCGGCCGGTCGGCGCGGACGTCTACGTCGGGCTGCGGCTCGGTCGGCCCGGCGGGCGCGACGCCACGGGTCCGCCGCCGCGGACGCTGGTCGTCGGCTCGACCCGGTCGTCGGCCGTCCGGGCGGTCGCGACCGACGTCCACGACGTCGTCGTGAGCCCGGCCGCCGTCCGGTCGTCCGGCGCGGCGCCGGGCCCGTCACCGCTGCCGACGACGCCCGTCCCCACGCTCGGCCAGGTGTGGGGGTCCGACCAGGAGGGCTACGGGACGGTCCTGCCGCCGATGATCTTCAACGGCGGCGACCCGACGGGCGTGGTCGAGAACGTGGTGTGGTCCGGCTGGGGCGAGCCCGCGGCGACCGCCACGGGCACCGCGCTGTGGGCTCCGGACGGCGTCTCGGAGGGGACGATGGAGCCCGCGCGCGTCGTCGCGTCCGACCTCGGCGACTGCCGGGGCGCCCTGGCCTACCGCCGCGTCACCTGGTACTTCCCGCAGCACGGCCAGCGCCCGCCCGACGAGGGCACGGACATCTGCCCCGACTGACCCCCGGGTCAGGGCTGCTTCGGCAGCGTCGCGCAGGTCGAGGACGCGGCCTTGCCGCCGAGCCGGTCGCCGAGCCAGGACACGGCCGCGTCCTGGTCGGCGAGCAGCGGCACGAGGTGGTTGGTGAGCAGCCCCTTGCCCAGCTCGGGGAACGAGACCGGCGCGTAGGTGACGTTCGCGCCCTTCGCGCACCAGTCGGCGGCGAGTCGGCGCACCTGCGCGTGCGGGACGATGTCGTCCAGCACGCCCGTCGTGACGCGCACCGGCCCGGCGGGCTTCAGCGAGCCGAGGCGTTCGCGCGCGAGGACCTTCTTCACCTCCGGACTCGCCGCGATGATCTGCGCGAGCGAAGACCCGTCCGTCGTCCACTGCTTGCTGTTGGAGAAGCCGTACCGCAGGATCGCGTCCCCGACGCACATCGTGGACAGATCCGCGAGCGCCTCTTTCCCGGACGCGCTGATATGCGCATCGAGGACGGGCCGCACCGCCGGATAGTCGTGGACGAGCCCGTTGATCGCCCAGCCGAGCGCCCCCGCGAGCGCGCTGCCGTCGATGCCCTTGATGACCTCGGTGAGATCGGCGGGCGGCGCCCCGACGTACGAGCCGGCGAGCCGCACGTCCGGCGCGTACGACGGCTGGAGTTCGGCCGCCGCCGCGCTCGCGCCGCCGCCCTGGCTGTACCCGTACAGGCCGACGCTCGACGTCCCGCGCAGCGACGTGCCGGGCAGCCGCCGCGCGGCCCGGACGACGTCGAGCAGCGCGTGCGCCTGGTCGAACCGCTCCGCGTAGGTGTGGACGCGGTCGGGCGTCCCGAGTCCGGCGTAGTCGGTGACCGCGACGGCGATGCCCCGGCTGAGCAGCCGGTAGACGGCCAGGCTCTCGTAACCCACCGAGATGGTCTTGTCGGAGAACGTCAGCGGCGTCTGCAGCGCGAGCGAGGGCGCGCACTGGTCGCCCTGCCCCATCGTCCCCGACGCGAGGCCGACGAGCGGGCGCGGTCCCTTGCCCTTCCAGGCCGCGGTCGGCTCGATGTAGACGCCGGTGACGGCGATCGGCGCGCCGTTCGCGTCCGTCGACCGGTACATGAGCCGCGTGGCGTTCCCCGGCAGCGGCCCGCTCGCGCCGGGCGGCGTGAGCGCGAGCGGCATCGGCTCGGTGCGGACCAGCGCGCCGTTCTCGCCGGGCAGTTCGGTCGGCGGCGTGTAGAACGCCGGGATGGCGATGCCACGCGACACCGTCGGCGCCGGGTCGGCGACGGCCACCGCCGCCGTCGCCGCGAGCGCGGCCGCGGCCAGCCCGCCGACCAGCGGGAGGGTCCTTGCACTTCGCTTCATCCATCCGGCCCATCGTCTCGACGCCTCGGTTGCCGACGAGAAACATAAGTGGACGCTTGCATGCGGAGCAAGATCCCTGGCGCACAAATTTCCTAGCCGGTCGGCTACTTTCCGTCTAGCCGACCGGCTATCCGTCCGCATTGGTAGGGTTGCGCCGATGATCCAGCGGAGGCGACCGGGCGCGGCCCGCGAGCGCGTGCTCGCCGCCGCCCTGGAACTGTTCGCGCGGCACGGCGTCCACGGCACCTCGCTGCAGATGATCGCCGACGAGATCGGCGTCACCAAGGCCGCCGTCTACCACCAGTTCCGCAGCAAGGACGACATCGTCCGCGCCGTCATCGCCCCCGCGCTGGACCGGCTCGCCGAGGTCACCGCCGCCGCCGAGCGGCGCCGGGGCCGTGCGGCGCGCGCCGAGGTCGTCCTCGCCGGGATCGTCGACCTCGTCGTGGAGCACCGGCACCTCACGGCCGTCCTGCAGTCCGATCCCGCGATCATGGGGATGCTCCGCGCGACGCCGGAGATGCGGGCCGTCGAGCAGCGCGTGTTCGACCTGCTCACCGGCCCCGACCCGGCCCCCGAGACCGTCGTCGCGACCGTCATGGTGAGCGGCGGCCTGATGAGCGCCGCCACCGGCCTGCTCCTGGACGACTTCGACGACGACGCGCTGCGCCGCCACCTGCTCGCCGGCGCCCACCGCCTGCTGCGGCTCCGGCCGCCCGCGGACCGCTGACGGTCACGTTCCCCGCGCCCGGTTCGTCAGTGCTCCGACACCGGCGACCCGCAGAAAGGCGATCATGGACGACCGCGACTTCCTCGCCGCACGATTCGAAGAGCACCGGACGCATCTCAAAGCCGTCGCCTACCGGATGCTCGGCTCCCTGAGCGAGGCCGACGACGCCGTCCAGGAAGCCTGGCTGCGGCTCGCCCGCGCCGAGTCCGGCGAGATCGGGAACCTCGGCGGCTGGCTGACGACCGTCGTCGGCCGCGTCTGCCTCGACATGCTCCGGTCCCGGACGCGGCGCGGCGAGACGCCGCTGGAGCCCCGGCTGCCCGACCCGATCGTCCTGGACGCGGACGCCGACCCCGAGCACGAGGCGCTGCTGGCCGACTCCGTCGGGCTCGCGCTGCTCGTCGTGCTGGAGACGCTGTCCCCGCCGGAGCGGCTGGCGTTCGTCCTGCACGACATGTTCGGGATGTCGTTCGAGGAGATCGGCCGGATCGTCGACCGCACGCCCATCGCCGCCCGCAAGCTCGCCAGCCGCGCGCGCCGCCGCGTCCAGGACACCGCGCCCGTCCCCGAACCTGACCCGGCCGCGCAGCGCCGCGTCGTGGACGCGTTCCTCGCCGCCGCGCGCGGCGGCGACCTCGACGCCCTCGTCGCGGTGCTCGACCCGGACGTCGTCCTGCGCGCGGACGGCGGCGCGACGCTGCCCGGCGGCATGAAGGTCCTGCGCGGCGTCGAGGCCGTGGCGGGCCAGGCCGCGACGTTCCACCGGATGGCGACGTCCACGACCGGACGGCCCGCGCTCGTCAACGGAACGGCCGGAATGGTCGCGTTCGTGGACGGCGAAGTGTTCTCCGTCGTCAGTTTCACGGTGGCCGCGGACCGGATCGTGGCGATCGACATCCTGTCCGATCCCGCGCGGCTCGCCGCACTGGATTTGGAGAGCTGAATTCTCCGTTCCGCCGTTGTCTGAACTGTGACGATATCCGCTTCGATATCGCTACTCGATTGATATCAATATTGGACAGGCGGGAGCGGGCTCTGGTCTGCTCGGGGCGTGATCAAACGAAATCTCCGCTCCCGCCTGGGCGCCACCGCGCTCGCCGTCCTCACCCTCGCCGGCACCGCCGCGTGCGGCGCGACCGCCCACGAGGCCGCGCCGCGCGCCGCCGTCGTCGCCGACCACCGCGGCCCCCGCACGACCGTCCGCGACGACCTGCGCGCGGTCTTCGACGCGGCGGGCGTCCACGGCACGTTCGCGCTGCTGGACGTCTCGTCCCGCACCACGACCGTCGTGGACCGGCGGCGCGCCGAGACGCCGCTCGTCCCCGCCTCCACCTACAAGGTCCCGCACGCGCTGATCGCGCTGGAGACCGGCGTCGTCAAGAGCCCCGAGGAGGTCATCCCGTGGGACGGCACGCCGCAGCCGTACCCCGAGTGGGAACACGACATGACGATGCGGAAGGCCGTCCAGATCTCCAACGCGGCCGCTTTCCAGGTGATCGCCCGCCGCATCGGCCTCAAGCGCGAACGCCAGTGGCTGCACCGCCTCTCCTACGGCAATGAGCAGACCGGCGACATCGTCGACCGATTCTGGCTGGACGGCCCCCTCAAGACCTCGGCCATCGAGCAGACCCGCTTCATGGAACGCCTGGCCGCCCTACGCCTCCCCGCCTCGCGCAAAAACCAGCTCCTGGTCCAGGACATCATCAAGCAGGAGTCCAAGGACGGCTACACGCTCTACGCCAAGTCCGGCTGGCAGAACGCCCCGAACCCCGGAACGGGCTGGTGGTCCGGCTGGGTCGTCCGCGACCACCACGTCTACACGTTCGCCCTGAACATCGACGTCAAAAACGACGCCGACGCCGCCAAGCGCGCCACTGTCAGCCGCGAACTTCTCAAACGACTGAATGTGCTCCCGACCACGTGAAACCCACCGCCGCCGACCACGGCGACCGACCCACGGTCGCCGTGGTCGGCGCGGTTCAGGCGGCGATCTCGCTGGGGTACTTCTCGGCGATGGCGCACATCGTCGTCCACCTCCAGGACGGCCTGGGGCTGGCCGCCGGGCTGATCGGCCTGGTCCTGGCCCTGCGCAACCTCGTCCAGCACACGCTGTCCCTGCCGGTCGGCGCGCTGGTGGACGTGCTCGGCCCCGGCCAGGCGGGCGTGCTGGCGTGCCTGGTCCGGGCGGCCGGGTTCGCGCTGCTCGGCACCGTCTCGTCCCCGCCCGGTCTGATCAGCGCGGCCGTCCTGCTCGGCGCGGGCGGCGCGCTGTTCCATCCGGCGGCGCAATCACTCCTGGCCTCGCTCACCGAGCGACGCCGGACGCGCGGTTACGCGGCCTACATGATGACGCTGCAGGCCGCCGCCGTCCTCGGCCCCGCGCTCGGCTTGGCGCTCCTGAACATCGGCTACTGGCTGGTGGCCCTGACGGCGGCCGCTTTGTGGTGCTTCGCGGCGGCGCTGTTCCCCCTGGCCCGGCACGCCCCGCGATATCCGGCCGAGACCGGCGTCGTCACCGGCGTACCGGCGGCCCTGCGCGACCGCGTCTTCCTGTGGTTCGCGGCGGTGACGACGCCGACGGTGCTCCTGACGGCGCAGGCACCGGTCGTCGTCCCGCTCGGCGGCGCGGACGCGACGGCGGTGACGGTCTTCTGCTGCGTCCTGGCGATGACGTCCGCGGCCGCCCAACCGTGGTGCGCGACCCGCGCCGAGCGCCCCGCCGTGCTCCGCGCCGGACTGCTCGACGCCGGGGGCGGCTACCTCCTGCTGGCGCTCGGCGCGGCCGCCGCCCTGCCGGGCCTGCTCGCGGCCGCCGCACTCCACGGCCTCGCGGACGGCCTGCTCCAGCCGGCGATGTTCCAGACCACCGCCCGGCTCGCGCCCCGATCCCGCTTCGGGACGTACCTTGGCGTCCGGACGTTCTTCTCGGGCCTGCTCGCCTTCGCCGGCGGCGCGGCCGTGGGCCGCCTCTTCGACCACGGCCCGCGCGGGGCGACGGCGGCCCTGGTGGCGCTCGCGCTTCTCGCGTGCGCCACCGCGGCCGCCGCCCGCCGCGCCCGCACGCTCATATCCGCAGGTTGGCCGCCTTGGAGGAGCCGATCCGAAGCACGGCCAAGCGGGTGCCCGCTTGCCTCGAGGGCGAGATTGAATTGGCCGGTGTGGGTCAATAATCTGTGTTTCATTTGGCAGTACCCCATCATCTACGACTCAGATACGGCTCACATTTGTTCGAATCCTGGAGGGCAGTCTCCGGCGTCTTCAGAAAGACGATCGGATCCCGGATTGCCCGGTTCATCGGGACGGCGTACAATTTCCCAGTCGGTGGAGCCAATTGCGAATCTCATCCGGTGGTCGCTGCCGTATGTTTTGTGACTTATTTCAATACGCGGCAGCGGGATTCCTTCAGGAAGCGCGTAAAAGAGATTCATCAACGGGCGCTCGACGTATTTCTGCAAGAATACGGCCATCGTCGACCGGGC
This sequence comes from Actinomadura atramentaria DSM 43919, assembly GCF_000381885.1. Taxonomy (GTDB): domain Bacteria; phylum Actinomycetota; class Actinomycetes; order Streptosporangiales; family Streptosporangiaceae; genus Spirillospora; species Spirillospora atramentaria. The sequence continues at coordinate 248,223 of NZ_KB907213.1, forward strand.
CTGATCGTAAAGGTGGCCCCAGGCTTCCTGGCCAATATAGCATCGTCCACCGACATCTTCGAAACGGCGTTTTAGCTGAGTGAGCTTTTTACTGTCCGTAGGATCGAGAACAATCAGAACCGGAGTGAATCCGCTAGCCGTGCAGTCTTCGGCGAAGTTTAGTTCTTCAGCCCAACGCCCCTGTCCGGATGCGGCGATCGTCATTCGAAGCTTAAATTCGTATGCGAGGCCATCTTTAATGCAGTCGACTTGCCTGCCCTTCCGGCCATCCTTCACGCGCCTTACGGGACTATTATTGGCCGGGTAAGGGGCCCCTCCAAGAGCACCCGCGATGATCGGCTCGACGAGGTATCCGGTGTCCTGAGCGGCCCTGTTGTCAATATCATAAAACCATTTACGCCAAATGAGCAGTGCTGCCAAAGACTCCGTGGGCACCAGTCCATATTGCAAGAGTCCACGCATGCCGACTTGATCCATGGTGGGAAGCGGCTGCGTTTGTAGGATCCTCTGGTGCTTCAGCCTGCCTTTGTGTAGCGTTGCCAAGCAAGATACATAGGTATCTGCGTCTTCTTTAAGCCCACACAGCTGCGCGAACAACGTCTTAGGGTTTGGCCCCGGGCACTTGTAACCATTGACCAGTTCAGGTGAGTAAAAATCGGGAATGTTGCGAGGCGCGTCTTTGATGTGTTGCGCGATATCCAAGTCTCGCGCGGTTATGAAGATGAGGGTGCGAACTGCATCATCATCGAGAGACACTGCCTGCTTGCTTGAAGAGCTGTTTCGGATACGCTGGTAGATAGTCGACTGCGACCTGCTCAATTCCATAGCAGCTCCTATGCATGGATGTCACGTCCGGTGGTCCGCTCTTGCAAGCATCGCGCTCGACCACCGTAGCGATCTCGTACGAGGTTTACAACGTGTTTGAGGGCGGGACTCATAGCGTCTGCAGATGTAACGTCGAACGAGATGAGTCTTCCCCCTCCTGTATCACATTTCGGAAGCGACAGCGTAGTAACGATCGCGTGGCCTATGGCTTCAGCAAAAGCGGGCGGAACAGCATTGCCGATCAGCTTGGCGATATCCGACCGGCTGCCCATAAAATTGAACCAGTCTGGAAACGTCTGAATCCTTGCGCATTCTCGTAGGGTAAGAGGTCGATCATCCAATGGGTGGATGAACTCTCTGGATGCTGCGCTCGTGATTGCCTTAGAAGGTTCGTCAGCGATCAGACGTCGGAGTCCAGCTGGCGCGCCACCCCGCCGTTCAGTAGGAACTCCGTCCGCGACACGTCTGTTCGCTCGGCGATGGTAACTATTGTGCCAAAGTTCCGAAGGAAGATCGCGCATAGTCTGGCCCTGTTTTAGGACCGCAACGCGCAACTGATCTCGTGGGCTAAGTCCGGGTTTGAAATGAAGCTGCGGTTCCCCTGGTGCTACGGGAGAAGGAACTGGCAGATCTTGTATGGCTTCCATAATCGTTCGAGTTAGAGGGAGGTCTTTGCCAACTCGCCAGGCTCCCGGAGCACCGAACGCACGATGAGTTGGAACCAAGTCGGCGGGAGGCCGACCGAGAGAAGCGATGCATATAACCCTTTTACGGAGCTGGGGAACTCCAAAGTTGGCTACGTTGATCTTTTGGAGAATGATCTGATAGCCGCTTTCGATGAGAGGATCCAGTAGATCAACGACGAACTCGCCTCTTCCTGTAGTGAAGAACCCTTCGACATTTTCGAAGATGAAGACGTCGGGCTTTAGTTCCGCTGCGATCTCCGCGAATCTACCAACCAGGGTGTTTCGGTGGTCTATTTTTCTCCTCACTCCGGCTGAGGAGAACCCTTGACATGGAGGTCCCCCGACCAGGGCCCAGGGGTCGTGACCGACGCCGGAAGCTTTTAGGATCTCTGATGACTCCGCCTCACCGAGGTCCATGTCAAAAAATGGATGATCGTCAAGGTTGTTTCGGTATGTGTTGGCTGCGGGAGCCCAGTTGTCTGCGCCCAATGCAACCCTAAGACCTGCGGTTGCCATTCCGAGGGACAGGCCTCCTGCGCCAGCGAAGAGGTCGATCACTTGGGGCGCGTTCCCAGCTACAGGGACGAGCTCCTGCTCCTTGGCATCACGACTGCTGAGACCCATGTAATACATTGTGGCAGATCAAGGCTATGGTTGACCCTCTTGGACCGTCAGTACCTCCTGGTGCTGCGGCAGCCTAGCCCAGGGTGACCAACTAGTCACGTATTGTGCCGATTTGTCGCCGTTGCCCACCTTTGCTCGATTTCGTGGTCTCGCCTTCCGTAGGGAAAATGGCGAGCGTTCTAGCGTCTGGAACATCTCTATGATTTACCTTCAATAGGTAAGTAACTTTTTGAGGCTCGAAAACTTACTGCTCGACTGGTTGTTATGGCGATCTTATGGCCCTTTCCATTTCTTGAGTGCGGTTGGTGGCGACGATTTTTTTGGCATTGATCGTGAGTCGGTGCGCACGAGCCGTTGCGCACCGAGTGTTGACGTCTCCGCACGATGAAGCGTCCTGACCGGCATTTTCGCGCTGATCGACGCCGATCCGGGAATGCCCGCCTGCGACAACGAGGACTTTGAGGCGATCCCATCCGGCGCAATGGTCGTCGCGGGCGAGGCGGCTGCTCCGCGCGGACGGGATCGAGATGTCGGCATTCGGTCGCCTGGTATGCGCGTAATGTCGTCAGGCAGCTTCTGGCCTCCGCAATTGATTCCAGTCCGGCCTGACCGAATTGCTCGCGGTGGCGATCGGCCGCGTCAACGCGCTCCACGCCGACACCCGCGACTTAACGCGCTCTTGGTTCCATCGATGACCGTAGCAATAGCGTGCATTGGGGGTTGGTGCTCGTTCTGATTGTACTGCGAGGGGCGGTTTGTATGGGCTTCTGCTCAGGGGCTCGAGTTCGCCAGGCGGGAGTGATGTGGAGGTTCTGGTGCGCGTCTCCGCCGAGAGGTGAAAATGATCCCCGATTGCAAAATCGCAGTTCAGAGGCCATTCTTGATATCTAGAATTGTGGGCAGGGGCGGGGTCGAACCGCCGACCTTTCGCTTTTCAGGTCACTCAGCGTGACCGCTGTACTGACCTGCGTTACCCCAGCTCACCGCTGAGCGAGAAGCCCATAAGCGGATGGCGTTCGCCCCAGGGTAGTTGCAGGCCGCCTCGTGGTACTACCCACCGTAAGGGATCTGTCACCCTATCGTGAGGATGGTGGTGTCGACATTTCTCAGGCGGTGGGTCGGCAACGCAAGCGTTGAAGTTCGCGAAGGGATCGTCCGCAACCACCTTTGGCGTTGCGCAACCGCTGCTGGGCGTGCTGTGGGGCGCCGTCAAGTCGTTCACTGGGGTGGGCCGACTCCGGCCTGATGGTGTGAACGGGTGCTCGGTGACGAATGGTCGCGGTAGAGCTACTGGCCGAGGTTGTCGGCTGCTCGCCGTGAGCGGGTGAGCGTTTCCGCGGTGGAGGTCACGGGGTGGGTTCGGAAGAGATTCACGCGCACAGTGCGAACGGGCTGGGGCATTGCCACGACCTGGCGGACCATCTGCGGGGGACGGCGGCTCGGGCGGGGTGTTTCGCGGAGTTGTTCGGTGCGCGCGAGGTCGCCGAGTTTCTCGGGCTCGTCCATGACGTGGGGAAGGCGTCGTGCGCGTGGCAGGACGGGTTGCGTCTTGCTGGCGCCAGTGGTGGCCGGGTCGGTATCGATCACAAGCACGCTGGCACGTGGCTGGCCTCGAAGCGGGGGCTCGACGTGTTGGCCGCCGTCGTGTTCGGGCATCATGGCGGGCTGCCATCGTTGCCCGATCTCAAGACCGCGGTGCGCCGGGCGGGTGGGCGCGAGCGTGCGGTGGTGGAGGAGGCCGTCGCGCGCGCCGTCGCGCTGGTTCCCGAGATCGCGTCGTCCTCGCCGTCGCTGCCGGCTTGGTTCGCGGAAGCGCCGGCGGTGGAACGGGAACTTCTCATCCGGATGGTCTTCAGCGCGGTCGTGGACGGCGACTTCCTCGACACCGAGGAGCATTTCAACGACGGCAAGGCGCGGGCTGAGCATCCCGTCCTCGCCGCCGACCTCGCGCAGCGCTTCGAGGAGGGGCGGTCGCGGCTGCTCGCGGGCAACGCGCCGTCGCCCGTCGACGCGATCCGCCGGGACGTCTACGAACAGGCGCTCGCCGCCGCATCGGGGGACCGGGGCATCTACCGGTTCCCCGCGCCGACGGGAGCAGGCAAGACGCTGGCGGCGGGTGGTTTCGCGTTGCGGCACGCCCGTGTCCACGGGCTGCGCCGGGTGATCGTCGCGGTCCCGTTCCTGTCGATCACCGACCAGAACGCGGACGTGTACCGCCGCGTCCTCGAACGCAAGGGCGAGGACCCGGTCGTCCTGGAGCACCACAGCGGCGTGGACCTCGACGAGGGGGAGCGCAGCCCGGTCGGGCCCTGGCGCAAACTCGCCGCCGAGAACTGGGACGCGCCGTTCGTGGTCACCACGACCGTCCGGCTGTTCGAGTCGTTGTTCGACCGCCGTCCGTCGGCGATGCGGCGCCTGCACCGGCTCGCCGGGTCGGTGATCGTCCTGGACGAGGTGCAGGCGCTGCCGGACCCGATGCTCATCCCCATCCTGTCGGCGCTGCGCACCCTGACCGAGCGGTTCGGCGCGTCCGTGCTGCTCGCCTCGGCGACGCAGCCCTCCTTCTGGCGGCTCAGCGCGTTCAAGGGCCTGCCCGCGCGCGACGTGATCGCCAAACCGGAGCGGCTCTACACCTCGCTGCGGCGGGTCACCTACGAGTGGCGGGTCGACCCGGCGCCGACCATCGAGGAGATCGCCGCCGACGTCGCGGACGAGCGGCAGGTGCTCTGCGTCGTCAACACCACGCGCGTCGCGCAGGACCTCCACAAACTCGTCGCGGCCGAGCGCCCCGAAGAGCTTGGCCCGGTCTTCCACCTCTCGACGCGGATGGTCGCCGCGCACCGCCGCGCGGTCCTGGCGGACATCCGCCGACGGCTCGCGGACGGCGAGCCGATCGCGGTGATCTCAACGCAGCTCGTCGAAGCCGGGGTCGACCTGGACTTCCCCGTCGTCTACCGCGCGAAGGCCCCGGCCGACTCGCTCCAACAGGCAGCCGGACGCTCGAACCGCAGCGGCCGCCTGGCCCTCGGGCGGGTGGTCGTCTTCCAGATCGACGGCGACGAGAGCGAGGCCACCGTCTACGGCGGAGCCGCGTTCGCCAGCGCGTCCCACATCGGCGAGAACCGCGCCGACCCCGACGACCTGGACGCGCTCGACCGCTACTACGCCGACCGCTACAACCTGAAGGACGTCGAGGCGGCCGGCGCGGAGATCCAGAAGTACCGGGAGAAGTTCGACTTCCCGGAGGTCGCGGCCAAATTCCGCATGATCGACGAGTACACGGTCCCGGTCGTCGTGCCGTGGGGCGACGAGGCCGAGGCGGCCCGCTGCCGGGACGCCGTGTACGACATCCGCCGAGGCGTCCCGTACGCGGGCGCGCTGCTGCGCGAACTGCGGCCGTACATGGCGGCGATCCCGCGCCACCTCGCCCGCGAGGCCCTGAAAGAAGGACTCGCAGAACCGGTCATCGGCGACATGGTCCACTGGATCGGCGACTACCACCACGAACGCGGCATCGAGTTCGCCGACACGCAGAACTACATTTTTTGATTCCCGCGCGCAGGCCGGTGGGGCAAATGGATGCTATTTACTATTTGTCCAGTTGTGCTGCGCGAAATATGCCCCAGGTGAGTGGTCCGCTGCAACCGAAAGTCCCGATCTGGCCACCACCGATTTCGGGGCGTCGAAATGTCGGGGGGCCTGAGTAGCGTCCGTCGCGTCCGCTGTGGACGGGAGGGAAGTGATCGTGAGATCTCATGCGGGCGGCCGTCATCCGCTGCCGCCGCTGGTCGTGGAGGTGGGCGGGCCGCTGGCCTGTTTTACGCGGCCCGAATATAAGACGGAACGTCTGAGTTATTCCGTTATGACGCCTTCGGTGGCGCGGGGAATCCTGGAATCGATCTTCTGGAAGCCGGAGTTCTCCTACCGGGTCGAGCGGATCGACGTGCTGTCGGAGATCCGGTGGGCGTCGATCCGGCGCAACGAGGTCGAGTCGATGCTGACGGTCGACTGGGTGCGTAAGGCGATGGTGGACCGCACCGTCCGCTACGACGTCGAGGACGACCGGGACCAGCGGAACATGGTGTGCCTGCGGGACGTCCACTACCGCGTCCACGCGCAGGTCGAGTTGCGTCCGCACGCCGACGAGCCGGTCGACAAGTACCGCGCGATGTTCCGGCGGCGGGTCGACCGCGGGGCCTCGTACACGCATCCGTTCCTCGGCACGCGCGAGTTCTCGGTGTCCTTCTTCGGGAAGGCGACCGACCGCCCGCCGATCCAGCGCTCGGAGGATCTGGGCGTGATGCTGCACGGCATCGAGTACGGCGAGCGCGGCGAGACCTACACCTGGTTCGAGGCCAAGTTGGAGAACGGCGTGCTGGAGGTCCCCAAGGAGGGGTGCCGGCTGACGTCCGAGGCCGGGACGCGGAGGTAGCCGTGCTGCTGAAGCACCTCGCGGACCATGCCGCGCAGCGCCCGGACCTTCCGCCGCCCTACTACCGGATGCGCCCTGTTCCGTGGGCTCTGCAACTCGACCGTTCGGGGAACCCCACGGCCGACGGGTTGGCGTCGCTCAAGGACTCCGCGCATCACCCGTCGGGCCGCCCGATGCCGGCTCCATACGTGTACCGGTCAGGGAGGAAGCCGCCGCCGACGCTCCTGGTGGACACGCTCCAGTTCGTGTTCGCGATGCCGAAGGATGAGTCGGACAAGGAGCTGGAGGAGGCGAACCGCCGCAACGACGCCTACATCGAGCTTCTCCAGCGGTGGCGTGACAGCGCGGACGGCGACTGGCGCGCCGACGCGGTGCTGTCGTTCTTCCTCAACGAGAAGCACCTGAACGTCAAGCTGCCCGAGGACGCGAAGCCGTCGGACACGGTGGCCATCCGCATCTCGGGCGAGGACGGCTACGTCCACATGCTCGGAAGCGCCAAGGAGTGCTGGGCCGACGTCGTCCGGGAGCGCAAGAGCGCGGGCGGCACCAGGGGCGTCTGCCTGTCCTGCGGGAAGGACGGCGACCTGCTCGACACGATCCCCGAGCCGATCAAGGGCGGGGCGATCCCGTCGTCGAGCGGACGCACCCGGGACGCGCAGCTCGTCTCGATCAACAAGCCCGCGCAGGGGCGCGGCGGCGTCATCCAGCTCGGCAACACCCCGATCTGCGGCCGGTGCGGCGGCCAGGCGATGTCCGTCCTCAACGTCCTGCTCGCGGACCCCGACCACCGGTTCCGGGGCAGCGACGCCGTGACCGTCTGGTGGCTGCGTGAGGAGCAGGAACTGCCGCTCGTCCCGGCGCTCGACAGCGTCGACGCCGCCGACGTGAAGGCCATCTACGACGCCGCGGACAAGGCGAACGAAGATGCGGACCCCGACGGCCCGAACACCTTCTACGCCGTGACGCTCGCGGCCAACCAGAGCCGCGCCGTGCTGAAGGACTGGGTCGACGTCCCGCTGCCCGAGGCGCTGACGGCGGTGACGGCGTGGTTCGACCAGCACCGCCTGCTCGACGGTTGGAAGGGCGAGAAGCGCGTCCTTCCGCTGTGGCAGCTCGCCCGCGCGTGCGGCCGGTGGCACAAGGAGAAGAAGCAGTACATCGACGGATCGGCGCCCAAGGCCGCCCAGTCGGCGCTGCTCCGCTCGGCGCTCACCCGCGTGCCCGTTCCGGTCTGGGTCCTCCCGCACCTGCTGCAGCGCATCCGGGCCGACGCCCGCGTCGATTTGCCGAGAGCGGCGCTGCTGCAGCTCATTCTGTTCCGTCCTCCGTTCGAGGAGACCGACATGACTATCGAAGACGACGCCGCCGTGGTCTGGGGCCGCGCCTTCGCCGTCCTGGAGTCGATCCAGCGCAAGGCGATCCCCGACGTCAACACCACGATCGGCGACCGCTACCTCAACAACGCCATGACGCGCCCGCAGGCGACGCTCTCCCGCCTCTTCCCTCTGGCCAAGAGCCATCTCGGGAAGCTGAAGCGGAGCGCGAAGCCGTCGGACAAGACCGCGGGCTACGCCCTGGAATCCAAGCTCAAGGGCCTCCTCGCGCGGTTCCCGGACGGCGGCCCGCCCGAACGCTTCGACCTTCGCGACCAGGCCGCCTTCGTCGTCGGCTACAGCCGCCAGGGCAACGAGGACACCGCCGAAGCCCGCGCCCGCGCCGCCGCCCGGCAGACCAACGACTGACGTGGAAGGACCCCGCACCATGACGACCGCTCCGCACCTCGACCCCACCCGCAAGCAGGACTTCGTGCTGGTCTTCGACGTCCGCGACGGCAACCCCAACGGCGACCCCGACGCGGGCGGCCTGCCCAGGACCGACCCGGAGACGGGCGAGGGCCTGGTCTCCGACGTCGCCGTCAAGCGCAAGATCCGCAACATGATCGCGCTCCTGAAGGAGGGCGAGCCCGGCTACGACATCTACGTCGAGGCCGGCGTCTCCCTCAACTCCCAGCACGAGCGCGCCTACACCGCCCTGGGGCTCGACGCCAAGAAGAAGGACTCCGTCGAGGCGGCCCAGCGGTGGATGTGCGAGACGTTCTTCGACGTCCGGATGTTCGGCGCCGTCATGTCCACCGGCACGCAGCGCGCCGGCCGGGTGCAGGGGCCGCTCCAGCTCACCTTCGCCCGCACCGTCGACCCGGTCTTCCCCGTCGAGCACGGCATCACCCGCGTCACCCAGACCAAGACCGAGCACATCGACAAGGGCGAGACCACCGAGATGGGCAACAAGCGCATGATCCCGTACGGCCTGTACGTCGGGTACGGGCACTTCAGCGCGCCGCTCGCCAGGAAGACCGGCGTCACCTCCGGCGACCTCGCCGCGCTGTGGCGCGCGATGGAGCTGATGTTCGAGCACGACCGCGCGTCCAGCCGCGGCGAGATGGCGCTGCGGGGGCTGCACGTCTTCACGCACGGCGACGCGTTCGGGAACGCGCCCGCGCACCGCCTGTTCGACCTGCTGTCGATCACGTCGCAGGTCGGGGGACCGGCGCGCGACTTCACCGACTACACCGTCAAGCTCGACGACTCGGGACTCCCCGACGGCGTCACCTACACCCCGGTCGTCGGCTGACGGACATGTCCGAACCGATCCAGGTCTCACTGTCCGCGCTGGAGCACTACGACTACTGCCCGCGCCAGGCGGGGCTCATCCTGCTGGAGGAGAGCTACGCCGACGACGCCAGTACCGTCCGCGGGAACCTCCTGCACCAGCGCGTCCACGAGCCCGGGGACGAGTCCAGGCCGGGGGTGCGCACGCTGCGCGCGCTCCCGGTCTGGCACGACCGTCTCGGCCTGACGGGGGTCTGCGACGTCGTCGAACTCCGCGACGACGGAGCGGTCGTCCCCGTGGAGCACAAGGCCGGGCCGTACGTCAGCGGCGGGCCCGCCGACGTCCAGGTCGCCGCGCAGGCGATCTGCCTGGAAGAACGCTTCAAGACGCCCGTCCCCCTCGGCTACATCTACTCCGGCGCGGACCGCAAACGGCACCCCGTGGCCGTCGACGAGGCGCTGCGGCGACGGGTCGTCGACCTCAGCCGCGCGGTCCGCGCCGTACTCGCCGACACGGTGCTTCCCGCGCCGGTCGCCGACAAGAGATGCCGCCGCTGCTCGATGAACGAACTCTGCATGCCGAAGCTGCTCGCGAACCAGAAGCGCTACCGAGATGAACTCGATCGTCTATTCCAACCAGCAGATGAAAGTCCCGGGGATGACTGAACTCCTCAACACCCTCTATGTCCAGACCCAGGGGGCGTCTCTTTTCCTTGACGGGGACAGCGTCCGGATCGTCATCCCCGAACACGACGGCCGCAACATCGTGCCGCTGCGGCGGCTCCAGGAAATCGTCGTGTTCGGCGGCGTCCAGGTCAGCAACCCGCTGGTGACCCGGTGCGCCGCCGACGGACGCCCGGTCACCTGGATGAGCGGCGGCGGACGGTTCCTCAACCGGCTCGAAGGGCCGACGCGCGGAAACGTCCTGCTCCGGCACGCCCAGCACCTCCGGTACGCCGACCCGGACGCCACCCTGAAAACGGCCCGCTCGTTCGTCGCGGGCAAACTCCAGAACAGCCGGCAACTGCTCCTCAAGGGAGCGCGGGACGCGCAACGCGGCCGGGACGAGCTTCGCGAAGAGGCCGCGACGCTCGAAAAGATGCTCGGCAAGATCCCGGCGGCCCCCGACCTCGACGCGCTGCGCGGCATCGAGGGAGACGCGGCCCGCCACTACTTCGAGGGATTCCGGCATCTGCTGCGCCGCGACCTGGACATCGGCACTTTCCCCGCCCGGATCAAACGCCCCCCGACCGACCCGGTCAACGCGCTGCTCTCCTTCTACTACGGGATGACCAGGTCGATGGTGCAAGGAGCCGCCGAGCAGGTCGGCCTGGACCCGTACGTGGGATTCCTCCACGGCCTGCGCCCCGGGAAACCCGCACTCGCGCTCGACCTGATGGAAGAGTTCCGGGCACCGGTCGCCGACCGCCTCGCCCTCACGATGTTCAACCGCCGGCAGTTGTGCGCCGAACACTTCGAAACACTGCCCGGCGGCGCCGTCCAACTCACCGAGGACGGCCGGACGATCGCGCTCACCGCCTGGCGGGAAGCGATGAAACGCGACCGCCCGCACCGCCTCAACGGCCGACGCGTCCCCACCGCGATCCTCCCCTCCGTGCAGGCCCGCATCCTCGCCCGGCACATCCGTGGAGAACTCGACGGCTACGTCCCGTGGATCGCGTGATGGAACTGCTGCTCACCTACGACGTCAGCACCGTCACGCCCGAAGGCAAGAACCGACTGCGCCGGGTCGCGAAACTCTGCGAGGGCTACGGCCTGCGCGTCCAGAAATCGGTCTTCGAGATCGTCTGCACGGACGCGGACCTGCTGACCCTGCTCGACAAGATCCAGCGCATCATCGACGGAGCCGAGGACAGCATCCGCGTCTACCGAGTCCCCAAAGGCTCTTTCCGCACCGTCAAAACCCTCGGCATCGCCGAGCCGCTACCCCACGACGACGCACTCATCCTCTAGCTCGGAACCCCCAGTGCCCACCGAATCGCCGGGGGGTTCCGAAGAACGTATCGACATCTTCATGGCAATTGTCCGCTTCACCCGCGAACCCCTTTGGGCACCGAGGGTAATCGTCGCAGGTCAACTGCGGGTGGCGCTCGCCCTCGTCGGCGGGCGAGGATCGCAACGCCTTGCGGCCCGCGTCGTGCCGGGCATTCAGGTCGTGGCGCTCGCCCTCGTCGGCGGGCGAGGATCGCAACTTCATGACCGGCGCGTCCGCCGGAATCAGCGTCCACGTGGCGCTCGCCCTCGTCGGCGGGCGAGGATCGCAACCGCCGAAGGGCACGCCGAAGTCGTCGCGACCTGGGACGTGGCGCTCGCCCTCGTCGGCGGGCGAGGATCGCAACCGACCGCGCGCGTCCATTCGGGAACCATGACGGCCGTGGCGCTCGCCCTCGTCGGCGGGCGAGGATCGCAACGGCACGTCCGCGGCCGACCTGGGCCACATGTACGGGTGGCGCTCGCCCTCGTCGGCGGGCGAGGATCGCAACAAGGCCCCCCGCCATCTGGGTGGCCATACCGCATCGTGGCGCTCGCCCTCGTCGGCGGGCGAGGATCGCAACGGGGTGATGCGGACCTGGCAGGTCAGGACGGGCTCGCGTGGCGCTCGCCCTCGTCGGCGGGCGAGGATCGCAACCGCTCCCCCGGGCTGCCGACTAGACGGCCGCCCGCCGGTGGCGCTCGCCCTCGTCGGCGGGCGAGGATCGCAACATCGGCGTCGGCGCGTCGGGCATGACGCCGATGAACGGTGGCGCTCGCCCTCGTCGGCGGGCGAGGATCGCAACACGAACGCCGTCGAGTTGACGACGTAGTCGATCTGGTGGCGCTCGCCCTCGTCGGCGGGCGAGGATCGCAACGGTGGGGTCGGGTTGGGTGGTGTGCGCTGACGTGTCCGTGGCGCTCGCCCTCGTCGGCGGGCGAGGATCGCAACATCGGTCGTCCGCCGTTGGCGCGCAGGAACTCCCCGTGGCGCTCGCCCTCGTCGGCGGGCGAGGATCGCAACACGGCGATGCGCGCGTTCGCGGACCGCTGTTCGGGAGTGGCGCTCGCCCTCGTCGGCAGGCGAGGATCGCAACCACGTCCGGCGGCGCGTCCGGTGGTCGAGCCGCCGGTGGCGCTCGCCCTCGTCGGCGGGCGAGGATCGCAACCTCGACGACCCCCCGGCCACGACGCCCGGCGACCACGAGTGGCGCCCGCCTTCGCCGACGGGCGAGGAGCGCAACGTGTCGTCATCGATGTCACGGGGGCGGACGGGGAGGTGGCGCTCGCCTTCGCTGGCGGGTGAGGATCGCAACCCGGCGCGGCCGTGGGCTGCGCGCTGGTGACGATGATGCGGTGCCCGCCTTCGCAGCAGACCAAAAGAGGATGGTCGTGCTAATGGCTGGGTCGGTGAGTTCTGGATGAAGTGTGGGCGGACACGCCGATGGGCGGTGGTGATCGGCGGGTGCTCGGTGGGAAGTTTATGATCAGCTTTAGTCGTAGTTCCAGGCTTCTTGGTGCGTGGGACTCATCGCTTCGATTTGAGAGGAGGTCCTTCAATGTCCATCCTTCGTTGCAACATGTGGAGCGATGCGCATGAGCGTCGAGCAGGGGCCGACTCAGGGCGGCGATACCGAGCAGATCATCCGTGAGGTGCGGGAGCGTGCCGCCGCGCTGGCCGTGAAGATGGCCGGGTCGGTCGGCGGGTCTGATTACGGGACCGCGGAAAAGGTCGTCGGCGGGCTTGCCGACATCGTCAACGAACTGCACGAGACCATCAAGCAGACGGGAACGTTCATCCTCGCGGAGCTGGGGAACGAGCGGCATGCTCATCGCCGGAATCACCCCGAGGTGACGGCGGCGGTGCTGAAGGGGCAGTCGGCTCTGGCCAGCGCGTCGCTTCAGTTGGATATGGCCGGCGCGTCCCTTACACGGGTGCGCCGGGAGGTCGGGGTTCTTCGCGCGGCCGACAGCCGGGCCGAAGGGAAGGGCAAGGGCGACGACGTCGCTCAGCGCGATGCGGTGAGTCGGGAGTTTCCCGGCTCCGTCAGCGACGTCATCGATCGGGCGCCGGCGGACCCGGGCCCGTCGCGTTCGCCGGTGACGCCGCCGACCGCTCCGTCGCCGCGCCGGTCGGTCTGACCACTGCCGCCCCGCGTCGGCGACGCGCTGTTCCGGCGCGGGGCGGCACTCGACGGTTCCTCGGCGACCTCACGGATCAGCCAGTGGCCAGGGCGGTGAGAGCCTGTTCCTTCGTCAATATCGGCGGATCGACGCGGTCGCCGGAGAACGGGTCGTCCTGGTCGATCACGTAGGTCGGTCCGTGCGGCCAAAGACCCGCGCACAGGGCGATCAAGCCGTGGCGGGGGCGGTCGAGCAGTGTCTGGTAGACCACGTCTGTATCGGCGTCCGGCGTAGTGACCCAGAGAATGGCGCTCGGGCCGTAACTGGGCATGGCGGCCGGGCTTTCCAAGTATTCGACGGTGTCTTCTAGAAGATCGAGAACCGTCAGTTCTCGTGCATTACCGGGTTTTCCGCCGAGCAGGCGCGTGACGGTCGAGTGGGTGGTGACCACGTGCGTCCGCGCCGAGGACATCAGGGCATCGACGAGGATCGCCCGCAGCAATCCATCGGCATCGGGACCGATGAAACCGGTGCCGTTCGGATGCGCGAAGACATGCGCCAAGCGCAGTCCAGCGCGCGGGGGACCAACCGGCGGACGCGGACGTCGTCCAGCGGAACGGGCGGCCACGGCGAGCAACATGCGCGTCCACGTTCGTCCGCCTTTCGCTCGATCCCACGAAGCGGCCGAGCGACCGCCTCCCACGAAAGCGCCGTGCAGCGGAGCCGTCACCTTGTTCCTCATCCATCCTCCGGTCTGCGGTGAACGCTCGACATGGTGGTCGGGCGCGGCGTCGGCGGACGTGGATGAAACGCTCCCTGGCGAGAAGTGAGCAGTCCGGCGCGGCGAACCGGGTCGTCGTCGCCGACGGGATCGTCGAGTCCGTCGGGTCGCACGGGAGCGGGCGGCCCGATACGGCGGCGGTGAGCACTTCCACTCAGTGAGCAGAAGTGCGCACCCCTGAAGCCCCGTCACGGTGGGGCATCGGCTCGCTACGCTCTGAACCGAGGAGGTGGTGGAACTGACTTCGGAGCTCGGAAACGTCGCCCATCGGTTGCTTTCGGGCATTCTCTCGGACGAGCTGCTCACCTTCTATCTGCGCGTCCTGCAGCGTGCCGGGGACTGTTCACCGGAAGAGGCTTCGGAGCTGCTCGGCGGCCAGGACGGCGTCGAAGCGCTCAAGGCGGCCGGCCTGGCGCACGTCCGATCAGACGGGCCGTCGCTGCCGCGCCGCCTGGTGCCGGTCGCTCCCGAACTGGCGCTGCAGGGAGCGCTGGCCGACATCACCCGCAGGCTCGCCGCCGACCAGGAGCGCCTGCTGAGCGGCCACCGCCGGATGGCCGAGGCGCGGTTCCCCGGAACCGGCGCGTCGGACGCGCGCATCGATCGCCTCGTCCAGATCATCACCGACCGCGAAGAGATCGAGAGCCTGTCGCGCGGCCTGATCAGCGCTGCCCACCGCGACTGGCTGACGCTCGACAACCAGTTCGTGGAACGGCCGATCGACGAGCTGACGGTCGTCGCACCGCTCCCGTCCTTCAACGGGCAGGTCCGGTGCCGGAGCATCTACGAGACGCGCTGCGCCGAAGACCCGGTCGGCCTGCGCACGATCGAGCTGGCCGTCAAGGAGGGCGAGCAGGCCCGGCTGCTGCCTCGCGTCGTGATGAAGATGAAGCTGGCGGACGAGTCGATCGCGCTGCTGCCGCTGACGATGACGGGCCTGACGGGCGCGCTTCTCGTCCGGTCGCCGGTGGTCGTCGGCGCGCTCCGCGAATACTTCGAGATGCTGTGGGAGCGGGCCGTCCCCTTCGGCGCCTCTCAGCCGGACGACCCGCTGAACTCGACGCAGCGGAAGATCCTCAATCTTCGCCCAAGGACTCGGCGACGAGTCGATCGCCCGGCACACCTCTCTCGCCGTCAGCACGGTACGACGGCACATCAACACGATCCGCGAGGAACTCGGCGTCGAGACGCGCTTCGCGGCCGGCGCCGCCGCGGTACGCCGCGGCTGGATCGACTGACCTCGACGATCGGAGCACCTTCATGTCCCACGACTACGCCGACTTCGTTCCTCGGCAGAGCTTCCAGCCGACATTGGCCCTTTCGCCAGACGGAAGAACCGTCGCCTACTCGGGGAACGCTGGCGGAAGCTTCGAGTTGTGGACGGTCCCGGTATCCGGGGGAGCGGCGCGTCGAGTGGCCGGATTCGCGGAACAGACGGTGCGCCAAGTCGCGTGGGCACCGAACGGGAAAAGCCTCGTCTTCACCGCGGACTACCAGGGCGACGAGCAGTACCGGATCTACCGGACCGGCCTGAACGGTGACGACATCGTCGAACTCGTGCCCGGCCCCGACTGCCAGCGGGTCATTCCCGCCGCGCCTTTCGACGCCACCGGTCGCTACCTCATCTACTCGGCGAACGACCGCGACATCGCGGTGCAGGACCTGCTCGTCCGGGATCTGACCGACGGAAGCGAACGCAGAGTCGTCCCCGCTCGGGGGGTCGCCTTCGAGCCCGTGGGCATTTCACCGGACGGGCGTTGGCTGCTCGCCGCCGGATTCCGCTCGAACACCGACATCGCCGCGTACCTCGTCGACCTCGCCGACCCGTCCTCGGAACCCGTCTGCGTGACCGCCGCGTACGGCAGGGGACTTTTCGATCCGGGGCCGTGGGCCGCGGACTCGTCCGCCTTCTACCTGCTCACCGACATGGGGCGCGAGTTCGTGGCGGTTGGCCGCTACTCCGTCGAAGACGGGCGGCTCGACCTCGTCGCCCAGTGCGAATGGGACGTTGAATGCGTCGACGTCCGCGGAGAAACGCTCGCGTGGACGGTCAACGACTCCGGATGCTCGATCCTGCACGGGCGGCGCGGCGACCGCGACATCGAGTTCCCCGCAATGCCGCGCGGCGTGATCAACGCCTTGGCGCTCGCGCCGGAAGGAGACCGCGCCGTCGTGCTGATCGACACGGCGGCCCGCCCGGCGGAGATCGCGGTGGTGGACGCGGCTACCGGGCTCCGCTACCTCACCGACACCCGGCCCGTCGCGTTGCGGCAGGTCGAGCCCGTTGAACCGGAGGTCGTCGTCTATCCGTCGGCGGACGGACGGCAGGTCCACGCCCTGCTGTACCGGCCTGACGGCGACGGCCCGCACCCGGTCGTGCTGTCGATCCACGGCGGGCCCGAAGCGCAGGAAAGGCCGCGCTACATGCGCGCCGGCCTTTACCAGTATCTGCTCGACCGGGGGATTGCCGTGCTCGCGCCCAACATCGCGGGCTCCACCGGATACGGCGCGGCGTATCAGAGGCTCGTCTACCGCGATTGGGGTGGAGCCGACCTGCTCGACCTCGACCACACCGTGCGCTATGTCCAAGGCGTCGCCCACCTGGACGCCGATCGGATCGCCGTGATGGGGGCCTCCTACGGCGGATTCGCCGCGTTGTCGTGCCTCGCCCGCCTTCCGTACCGGTTCGCGGCTGGCGTCTCGATCTGCGGCCCCACCAATCTCGTCACGCTCGCGCAGAATCCACCCCCGACGTGGAAGTCGTTCATCTCGATCGTCCTCGGCGACCCGGAAGCCGACGCGGCGCTTCTCGGCGAGCGTTCTCCGGTCACGTACGCCGACCAGATCACGGCTCCGCTCTTCGTTCTGCAGGGGGCGCGTGATCCTCGTGTTCCGCAGGCTGAATCGGATCAGCTCGTCGAGCGGCTTCGGAGCCGGGGCGTCGATGTTCGCTACGACGTCTTCCCGGATGAGGGCCACGGGTTCAGCAACAAAGCGAACGAGCTTCACGCTTATGGTGAGATCGGTGAATTCATGGCCCGGCACCTGCTGCGCGACCTGAAAGCACCCCAGGTGACCGAAGCCTCCGCGCTCAGGTGACGCGGTTGTCGGTGGCTGAGAGGATCATGCCGTCGACGATCCGGCGGGTCTGTTCGTCCAACCCGATCAGGGCGCGCAGTACCTCGTGGCGGATCTCTCCGCGGGCGACCCGTCGGCGGAGCGCGGCGAAGGTGACGTCCTCCTCCAGCGGCTCGGCCTCCGTGGGCGATCCGAAGTAGCCGATCGGGACGCGGAAGAAGGACGCGAGAGCGGTCAACGTCCTGAACTGCGGGTTGTCCTGGCGGCCCGTGCGCAGCTTCCAGATCGTGGTGGAGGACATGTTCTCGCCGGTCGCGTTCGTGATGGCTGCAGCGGCCTCGACGTTGTTGCGGGGTCGGGGGACGTCGTCCGGCCACATGTTGCGGATCAGCCATTCGATTTTCTGCGCCAGAGTCCCTGGCGGCATGGCTTCATTCGCCATCGGATTAACCTTTCGCTCGAACGGCCCGATGGGTGAGGATTTCGGCGGTCGACCAGACGGACTCTAGTTGAGGGTGCCGACCGCCGCATGCGGGTGCCGCGTCGTTGCTGCCGAGGTTTGAAGCTCGGTATGCCCGGCGGAGGTTCGTGCGTCGCGCCATCAGGGCGACTCGGGACTTATCCGTCAATTGCCGATAGTCCGGTTCATTTCGTGTCGAAACGCGGGCGCGTCGCGATTGATTGACGCCCCGATCTCCTTCCGGGCATCGTCATGGTTGCTTTTAGTTGATGGATCGACGGTTCATCAATCGACGTGAATCGGGGGCGGCGATGAGGGCGGACGAAGCGGTCGAGGAGCGGCGGAAGCACCTGCTGCGGTTGCGATGGGAGCTGAACCGGCTGGGCGTCAGGACGCGGGTCCGGCGGACGCGGCATGACCGCCTCAAGCTCCGGCTGTGGGTCGGCCGCTGGTCGGAGACCGTCCTGTGCGCCGGAGCCGAGGACGCCTACGCGTTCGTCACCGCGCACGGACGCCTCCTCGGCCCGGTCTCCGACGCCCGGCACATCGCTCGAATCCTGCTCTGGATGGCGGTCGGGAAGCGCCGGTGAGTCGGCAGAGCGGAGAGTTGCCGCGCGTTCTCGCGTCCGTGCTCGACCAGGAGCTGGACCGGCTGCGGGGCGGCGAGATCGGGTGGCGGGACTGGCTGGGACGGGCCCGTGCGTTCGGCGAGTACGGCTTCGTGAACACGCTGCTGATCCCGGCGCAGCGTCCCGAGGCGTCGGACGTCCGGACCTACGACGACTGGCAGCTCGCCGGTCGGCAGGTCCGCAAGGGCGAGACGGCCGTCCGCGTCCTGTTGCCGCGCGGGACGGCGCGGCCCGTCTTCGACGTCGCGCAGACCGACGGCCCGCCGGTGCCCGAGCAGCCGAGCCTTTCAGCGGAACAGGTCTGGCAGGCGGTGCGGGGCGCGGCCGTCGACCTCGGCTTCTACGTCGATCGGGGAGAGCGGTGGACGTACGCGGGCCGCTCCGGTCGCGTCCTGCGCGTCGCGGGCGAAGTGGACGACGTCCAGGCGGCCCTTCTCCTCGCCCACCAGCTCGCGCACGTCCTGCGGAGCGGCGACCGGCCGGACGCGGTGGCGCGGGACTGCTTCGGCGCACGCCGCGTCGAGGCCGACTCGGTCGCGCATCTCGTCCTGGCCGGACTGGGAGTGGACCCGGCGATCGAGTTCGCGGAGGCCCCGCTATGGGCGGGAACCGACGCTCGGACGAACGCGAACGGCTCGCTGCGGGTCGTCGGGGAGCGGATCATCCGGACTGCCGCGCGGTTGCGAAGCCACGTTCCGGGACCGCATGCGAAGGGACGTGGAGATCTTCTCGCGGCCGTCAACGCAGCGCACGAGTACTACCAGGACCAGCTCTCCGAAAGCTGGGGAGCCGACTATCTCGCGGGCCGCGGGATCGCGCCGACTTGGCATCGTCACTGGCAGATCGGCCACGCGCCGGCGGGCGGGCGCGCGCTGGCGGCGCACCTTCGCGCGCTCGGACACACCGCCGACACGATCGTCGCCGCCGGGCTGTGCCGCAGGGACGAGTCCGGTTCGCTGCGCGACTTCTTCCGCGACCGCATCGTCTTCCCGATCCGCGATGCCGACGGTGCCGTGCGCGGATTCATCGGACGGCGCGCGGACGGCGGGCGGGGGCCGAAGTACCTCAACAGCCCGGAGAGCGCGATCTTCCGTAAGTCGACGCTGCTGTTCGGGCTGCATGAAGGGGGCGAGCGGTTCGCGCGCGGCGCGCGTCCGGTGATCGTCGAGGGAGTGCTGGACGCCATCGCCGTCAATGCGTCCTGCGAGGCGCACGCGGCCGTGGCCGTGGGCGGATGCGCGCTCACCACCGGGCACGTGCGCGCGCTGTCGAGCGCGGTCGACCTCGACACGGTCGGCGCGGTCGTTCTGATGGACGGTGACAGCGCAGGTCAGGCGGCCATTCAGCGAGCCGTCCCGGCTCTGTCCGGCATCCGAGGGCCGGTCAGCGCGGTCGTGTTGGGCGGCGGGCGTGATCCGGCGGCGACGATGAACGACCTCGGGCCGTCCGCGCTGAGGCAGGCGCTGGCGGACGGGGTTCCGCTGATCGACGTGGCGGTCGATGCGGCGGTCGAGCGCGCGGCCGGGACGCTGACGACGGGCGAGGGCCGGTTGGCGGCCGTGCGGGCGGCCGTCGCGGTCATCGCCGTCTTCGACCCGGCCGACGCCGCCCGGCACGTGCTGCGCGTCGCCGACCGGACGGGAGTCGACTCGCCGCTGGTGACCAGTCTGCTGATCGCGGAGGTCAGCCCGGATGGGGCGGGGTCGGCCGCTGACGACTTCCCTGGCGAACCCGTTGTCGAAGCCGTCGAGGACCGGGCGCGGGTGGCGCGTCCGGCGAAGATCTCCGGCCCGCCTCGTCGAAGGACATCACCGTGATCGTGTTGAGGAGCGTTGCATGACCGACCGTCATCCAGACCCCGTCGCCGAGGGCTTCGCCCAGGCGGGCGAACGCATCGTCCAGGTGGTTTCGCTGTCGGCGGCGGCCTACCAACTGGCGGTGAGCCAGCGGGCCAGGGCGTTGCAGGCGCGGGCGGCCAAAGATCGGGCCGTACAGGAGACGATGGAGCGCCGCCTGCGCGCGGCCGCGGCGGAGGCGCGCGTGCGCTACGCCCCGGCCAATGACCGCAGATGGCTGGGGCAGGCGGGTCTCGTCCAGGTCGCGGAGGCGTGGGGAGCGGCCGTCCGGTACGCCGCCGAGCACCCCGCCGCCCGGTCGGCGCTGGACCGCTGCGAAGAACGCCTTCGTGCCCTGCACCCGCACGCGATGGGGCACTTCGACCGGGCGTGCGCGGCCGGCCTCGGCCGCTACGACGCGATGATGAAAGCCGCCCCGTTCTTCGCCCGCAATCCCCGCGTCCACGAGGAACCGTGGTCCCCGCGTCCGACCCTGAACCCCGGAACCGGCACCCGCTGGGCCTTTGCCGACCACGGCCCGACCCGCGAGGACTTCCACGCCGCCCGCCGCAGCACCCGAGCACGAGAGATTGCCGAACGCCTCAGCACCGAACAGCCCACCCAGCCCGCAGCCAACGACCTGCGGACGCTGCTGAACGCGCGCACGAACCTCACACACTCCGAGATCAACAACGCCGTCGCAGCAACCCGCCCCGCACCGGCCGAACGCGATCCCGCAGCCATCGCCGCAGACGCCTTCCCCACCGACGTGAAAACCGCTCTGGCCAAGGGAACAACCCCTGCGACCCGAACAGGCACACGCAACGCCAACCGACCCGACGCCCGACCCGCTAAGGAACGACGTTGATCCCCCACGAGTTCTACTGGCTCACCGCCTTCACGGGCCTCGCCGCCCTGACCCTCACACCCGTGATCATCGCCTCGGCCCGCCGCGTCGACGGCCTCCACATCGTCATCGGCCTGAGCGCATTGGGCCTGGTCAGCCTCCTACTACTCCCGATGGCCTGGTGGACGGCCCTCCGCCTCCCCAGACGGAGAGCCGCTGTCTCAGGACGCCGGCACGGACTTCCCGGTTCGGTAGTCGACCAGTGACCAGGTGAACTCCGGCGACCCTTGCGGGTCGCCCGCCATGTTCCCGTACCACCATGCGAGTTTGCCCCGGACGTCCTCAGGGATGACGGCCCAGTTCTTCACTGCGACTCGGGCTTCTCCGCCACTCACCCGCACACCCTTATAGGCGACAGACCCCCAGTACACGAGCGGTGTTTCGGCGCGGACCTTCGACGCCGGCAGACCGTACTTCTTCTCGGATGGATGCCAGAGTTCGGGCCGGATACTCGCGTCGAACTCCTTCTCCTGGGCGGTACGGGGCTTGTAGTCGAAGTGCGGAGGCGCGACCGGATCTTATCGAGAGGCGTCGGGAAGTAATCGCCCAAGTGTGAGGAATAGGCTGTCCTGGATGGCGGGTGGCAACGACTAGTCAGTTATGCGCCGACCAGGGCTGGGTTCGAGCGTTTTCGCCTTTCGGTGCAAGATGGGTCGTAGGATCGGTGAATAAAAGAAGCCGTTCGATCGGCAACACGCCAAGTCCGCGCGTTGGCTGGCCAAGCCCGGCGTTCGTTCTAATCCGGTGCTTCTAAAGTACCCTTGCTGTTTGCGCAACCGTCTGACTGGCATCGTTCAAGCGGCGCCTGCTTCGCAATATTAGGCTGAACGTAATTACAATATTTCAGCACCGTCGGTGGGATGATAGCGTGGGTCTAGAAGTAAGCTGTGGTTGGAGTGCGTCTGATGGACACTGTTCGACAACTGATCGATTTGGCGAAAGCGCCAAGTGGGGAAATGCATCATTTCGATTGGCATCGGGTCGAAGAATCGATCGGCCTGGCACTGCCGGAAGACTATAAGTCAATCGTGGACGGCACTGTTGACGGATTCTTTCAAGGCGTCGTCAGGGTAGGTCGACCTGGTGGGGATGGGTACGTCGAGACCGATTTTCTGGGGTATTATGCCCACTTGTTGGACGACCTTCGCGTGTCACGCGGGGAGGGAAACGCCGTTCCATACCCAATATTCCCTGAGGTCGGTGGGCTGCTGCCCTGGGGGATCGGCCCTGGAATGACACCGATCTTCTGGCGCACCGACGACGTCGATCCGAACAATTGGACGGTCGTCGTGGCAGATTCAACGTTCGAAAACTGGTGTGCATTCGCCGGTGGTGTGGCCGAATTCTTGACGGTTTTGGTGAATGGTCGCACAACCGGTACGTCGCTCGATGCCTTCGTCGATTTCCGCGCGCCGGCTTTTGTGCCCATGGCTGATGCTCTGGCGGCCGAGCACGAACTCTACGCTAACGAATCCGTCCGGCAGGGCGATGATCGGGTTCGCGATCCGTTCTGGCGCATGATGCGCGTGAAGATCAAGCCGTTGGTCGACGATTTCATTAATTTGAAACTGCTCCTTGGTGAGCACTCTGTTGTCGTTCCGCCTATCGAATGGGACAGCATCGAATCGGCGCTTGGAGCCCAACTGCCGGGCGACTACAAAAAATTCGCGGAGTTTTACGGTCCCGGTGATCTGTGTGGGCTCCGAATCGCAACGCCGCAAGGCGCGGGTGACTACAGTCTCGCCGACCTCGTCGTGCGAAAATATCGGGAAGCGGTAGCTCGCGAGCGTAGCGACCTGAGGATGCCGATTTTTCCGGAGCCCGAGGGTGCCATACCCTGGGGCGAATCAGTTGCTGGCCATACTATCTTCTGGGTGCCGGTTGGGGGTGGGCCCGAAAGTTGGATAGTGGGATCTTCGACATCCTACGGGAATGCCGGAGTTGTGACCACTTATCAGGGTTGCTCATTCAGTACCTTCGTCCTGAAGCAGATCGATGGGGGCTTGTTGAGTCCAATCGATATTTCAGGGCAGGATAGCCGTTTTCATTCGCGCCTAACTGGTATGTGCTGATATTCGATCGGAATTTGTGGCAGGTCAATGTTCGTCTATGGGGGCCGATCGCGTCGGCGTGGCGGCGGGCGGCACGGGCGTAGGAGCGGGCGCTGGAGGTCTCCCGGCCGTTCATCGGCAGTTCGGCGATGCCGCCGGCGTCCAGCATCCATTGGCCGCCTGGCCGCAGCCGCAGCAGCGTCCCCGCCGCCGGGGCGCATTGCGGGATGCACGGCGGGGTCTGCCCCCGGGCCGACCAGTCGGGATGGGATGATGGCGTTCCAAGTAGAAGCACATCATCGGCTCCCACCGAGAGTCTGGGGCCAGACCTCCGAGCCCTGGACGACCTGTAGGTCATCGCCGCCTTGGACGGCGCCATCGTGTGGGTTCAGCGGCCGTTGCGCGGCAGTGCCCACGACCTGTTCGCTGCGGCGGTCGCCACCCGTGCCATCGTGTCCTTATTGAGGTCGTTGGGACGGCATGTTCAGGCTTCATCTAGGCAGTATGGGGTTTTCGAGGGTCGTGCGGCTCGGTGGTATACGAACGTTTTTTGTATGGTCGGCTCTGCGCAGAGGATGCAAAAGGAGGGCGTTCGTTGGGTTCCGGTATCCTGTTGGGTGCGGCCAATTTGGGCATGGCGGCGCGGGCGAGGTGGTTGGTGGTTTGTTGGGTTGCGGTGGCTCGGGTTTGGTTTTTGTGGTGGCGGTGGTGGGTGGTGATGGCTTCTAGAAGGGTGATGAGTGCAGTGATCAGGGTTTGGGTGTGGCGCTTTCCTGGGTGGGTTGCGGCGAGGGTTCTTGCGGCGGTGCGTAGGGCTTGGCCGGCGGGGGTCGGCGTGGGGATGCGGCGGTGGGGTGGGCGGGCGGCTCGGTCGTAGGTGTCGGCGGCTTTGTGGAGGTGGGGGTTGCCGGTGGTTGCTGCTGCTGTGCGGAGGATGTCGAGGGTTGCGTGGAAGGCGTCGTCCAGGTCTGGGGCGGGTTGGCGTAGGTAGGCGGTTGCGAATTCGGCGGCGCGTGCGGCTTCGGTGTAGATCGCTTGGCGTTCGTGGTCGGTGAGGGGTAGGACGAGGCGGGCGGGGAGTTTTGCTCGGCCGGTCGGTCTGTTGGGCTCGGCTTCTGTTCCTTGTGGTGCTGGCCAGCGTGTTCGCAGGCGGGGGAGGGACAGGTCGGGGGCTAGGGTGCTGCCGCTGAACCAGATCGGGTGCTCGGTCGTTGCGGGGTCGGTGTGGAGGGCTACGGCGTAGCCGGTGATTTTGGTGGGGTCGTGGGGGCTGTGGCGGAGGCGTAGGGCGACGTCGGCGGTTTGGAGGAGTTGTAGGAAGTGCTTCTCGTCTTGGGCTGATGCTGCGGCTGTTTGGACGTGTCGTCGGAGGGTGACTCGGGGCGGTTCGGGGTGGGTGGTGCGGCGGGCTTTTTCGGTTTCGGCTCGGGTTGGTCGGGTTGCGGCTGTGCCGTCGGCGGGTGGGGTTCGGTGGAGGTCGTGGCGGTCTTCTACGGCGCGGCATGCTTCGCGGACTCGGTAGCGGTCGCCCCAGATGTTCGGGCGTTGGCCGTCCTGGCGGGCGAGGGTGGCGACGATGTGGATGTGGTCGTCGGCGTGGCGGATCGCGAACCAGCGGACGCCTTCGGGGTCGTCGCGGGGGGCTAGGCCGGTGCGGTGCATGATCTCGGCGGCGATCTCGGCCCACTGGGCGTCGGTGAGGATCGGGTCGTCGGGGTGGGCGCGGACGGGGACGTGCCAAATGGGGCGGTCATGGTTGCGGTCGCCGAGGACGGCCAGCGTCTGCCGCATCAGGCCGTCGAGGCGGCGGTAGTCGCGGCGGCCGTCGCGGACGGGCAGCTCCAGGCGTGCCGGGTCGTCGAAGCCCGCGACGATGTGCGGGTCGCGGTGCTCGTTGAACCGTCCGGGTCCGTACAGGTAGCGGATGAGTCCTTGGACGCGCGTGCCGCGGATGACCTTCGCGATCACGGCCGGTCCGCGAGCGTCCGGCGGATCTGCTCGGCGGTCTCGTCGAGGTTGTCCACGGCGCGCGCGGCGACGCGTCCGTACTGCTCCAGCGCGTAGGTCGGGCGGCCGAGCGCGTGCAGCGCCGCGACGGCCTGGTTCAGGTTGACGCCGATCCGGCGGGTCTGGCCGGACGCGCGGACGACCTCGGCGAGCAGTTCCCGCAGCGGCGACCATGCGGGCGGGTCCGCGCCGGTCGCGACCGCGAGCACCGTCGCCGCCGCGTACGCGCCGACTGCCATGTCGGTGCGCGCGGCGGCCGCGGCCACCGCGGCGTACTCCGTCTCCGACCAGGTCAGCCGGACACTGCGCACGCGCGGTTCGCGGCTCTTCCGCCGCCGGTTCCCCTGTTTCGACGATCGGCTTCCGCCCATCATCACCCCCTTCTCCGTCAACGGGAGAGGGGATTTCCGGGACCGCGCTCGGTCCCGGAATGAATAAGTGAAACTTCTGTATCTCTTGCTCCGCGTGAGCGAGCGCCGTCGTCGGGGAAGCCGCAACGCGCGTGCAGCGCGTTCATCGAACGCTGCGCCTGCCGCGAACCTCGGTGCATCTCCTGGGCGGAGGTCCGTGCCAGAAGGAGGGAACGGCGGGTCGCGGCGACGGCCGGACCAGCGGGCTCGTCACGGTCGTGGCCGAGCCGCCCGGCGGCGAGCTGCGCGCCGAGGAGACACGAGAGCCGGTCGAACAGCAGGTCCAGGCCGCGAGCGGTCTCGGCGAGGTTCCCCAGAATGCCGTACACCGTTGCCGGATACCGCGGCGTCATACCGAGCAACGAGCGGACGGCGAGGGCGAGATCAGCGGCGGCTGCTTCGGCCGCCAGTTCATCATCGGATTCGTTCATCGCGCGAAGGCTCCAACCAGCGTGAGCGGTCAGCGGAAGAGCTTCCTTCGCGTTCGGGTCCGACGCTCCGAGTTTGCTCGTCCTTTAATGCGAGAGCAACGACGACACGCCCGATTACCCGGAGACGGCCCGCACGAGGAAATCGTCGGCCCGCTGGACGACGGATTCCGACCGCGCCCGCGCCCATCCCGTCCGGAGTTCGCGGAAGTGCCGAACCGCACGGTGCGAACTCACCAACGCGATGTCGTCTCGAATCCCGAGGACGGTCCGCGCGGACTTCTCGGGATGGCCGTCGCGAAGCTGCGCCGTCGCCAGCCGCGCGGTGATGAGGACTTTGGACCGCCGCTCGTTCGGCGGTCGGCTGACGATGGAGAGCCGGAAGTGCTCCTCGGCCGCGCGCGGGTCCGCGAGCCGCATGAGGATGCTCCCGGTCTGGTGCTCCAGGGCCTCGCGCCCGTAGCCGCCGGTCCATTCCGAGGCGGGCGTGGAATCCGCGCGTTCGACGAGCGCCTCGGCCTGGCGGAGCCGCCCGAGCGCCTGGCGGCCTTCCCCGTTGGCGGCGTGCGCTTCGGCGAGCATGCCCTGCATCCAGGCGCGGATGCGGGTGTCGGCGCGGTCGTTGAGCGTCGCGGCGGCCGACTCGGCCAGCTCGACGGCCTGCGCGGGATGGTCCAGTTCCGACGCCTGGAGCGCGAGCGCTCGCAGCGCCGTCGCCTGCGCGACGACGTCGTCGGCCTCGCGCCCGAGCCGCGCCGACTGGACGTAGTAGCGCTGCGCCTGCCCCGCGTGCCCGGCGTCGGCGTTCATGAACCCGGCGAGGTAGGCCAGCCGGGCGGCGGCGGCGAACAGCGCGGGCCGCGCCCGCCCGGAGCTTCCGTGCAGCATCGGCACGACGTCGTTGACGAGGTAGGCGGCGACGGCCGTCCGCGCGTGCCCGCCGCCGAACAGGTCGTCGGCCGCGGCGAAGCGGCTCGTCATCTCCTCGACCCGGGCGACGTCCGACGCGCCCGTGCGGCGCGGCGTCCCCGACCGCGCCGGCGCTGGCCACGGCGGCGCGGGCAGGCCGAGCGCGGTCAACGAGTACAGGCTGCCCCTCAGCAGCGAGCGCCGGTCGAGCATGTCGTCCTTCCCCAGCCGGGTCAGCCACGCGACGGGGTCGCCGTCCCACGGGTCGTCCGGCCTGGCCGGTTCGGCGTGCGACCATCCCAGGTCGCCGGCGGTCAGGTCGGGGCGGTCCAGCAGCCGGGCGAACGCCTCGACGACGACGGCGATCGACTCCGGACGCGGGGTCGTCCCTGTCAGCCAGTGTGCGACGGTGCTGCGCCCGTAGTACAGGGGCACGCCGTTTTCGTGTCCGACGAGATTGATCACCTCGGCGATCCGGGCATAGGGAAGCGCCGCCGCGGTCATGGCCGCCTTCAACGCCGTGTTGGTGATCGGGAGACGTCGCTGTCCCGCCATCGAGTGCCCCTTCCGAGACGGATCGCCGATGCGCGGACCCCAGCCTGAAGCCGGTTTCAACAGTGTTCAACGGATTCGGTCATGTTCAACAGGCTTCAACTCGCGACGGTCTGGTCGCGGAACGTCGGCGGCCCTTCACTGGGACCGGCGCGTCCGGCACGGACGCGCGGCCATCCCCGGTGGCCCGTGGGATCTCAATCAGAGGAGATCGAGTGCGCACTGCACACCCCCGAACCGGACCCGGACCCGTCGGCGGCCCCGACGCCCTGGTGAAGGAGGACCGTCCGCTGGACCGCGCGGCGGCGCGGCAGGCCGTCGCCGCGCTGATCGCCGCGCTCGGCGTGCCCGCTGGCGGCGAGGTGGCGCGGCGGACGCCCGAGCGCGTCGTCGCCGGGCTCGCCGAGCTGCTCGACCGGCCGGGCTTCGAGTTCACGACGTTCCCGAACACGGCCGAGCAGCACGACCTGGTGCTCGTGCGCGCGATCCCGTTCACGTCGGTCTGCGCCCATCACCTGCTGCCCTTCTCGGGCGTCGCGCACGTCGGCGTGCTGCCGGGCCACCGGCTCGTCGGCCTGTCGAAACTCGCCCGCGCCGTCGCGTGGTGCGCGGCCGGACTGCAGGTGCAGGAGGAACTCGGGCAGCAGGTCGCCCGGTTCGTCGAGGAGCGGATGGGGGCGCGCGGCGTCGGCGTCGTCCTGGTGGCCGAGCACGCCTGCATGAACCGGCGCGGCGTGCGCGCGCTCGGCGCGGAGACCGTCACGGTCGCGGCGCGCGGCGCGCTGGCGGACGACCCGGCCGCGCGGGACGAGTTCCTCCGGCTGACGGGCGTCGCGGCGTGAACGCCCCCGATCGTCCGATCGGACACGCGGTGGCCGTCGTGTCGGGCGGCCTGGACAGCACCGTGCTCGCCCACTGGCTGGCCGCGCATGCCGCGCGCCTCACGCTGCTGTCGGCGGACTACGGCCAGCGCCACCGCAAGGAGCTGGAGTTCGCGCGCGGCGTCGCGGAGGATCTGGCGGTCCCGCACTGCGTCGTCGATCTGACGTCGGTGGGCCGCCTGCTGACCGGATCGGCGCTGACGGACCCGTCGGTCGCCGTCCCGGACGGGCGCTACGACGAGCCGTCGATGTCGGTGACGGTCGTCCCGCACCGGAACGCGCTGCTGCTCGACGCCGCCGTCTGCCTGGCCACCGCGCTCGGGGCCGACACCGTCGCCTACGGCGCGCACGGCGGCGACCACGCCGTCTACCCCGACTGCCGGCCCGCCTTCGTGGACGCCTACGAGCGGACGGCCCGGCTCGCCGGGGAGGGGTTCCTGCCGCCGGACTTCGCGGTGACCGCGCCGTTCCTGGCGCTGGCGAAGGCCGAGATCGTCGGCCTCGGCGACGGGCTCGGCGTTCCGTTCGAGCGGACGTGGTCGTGCTACCGGGGCGGCGGCCTGCACTGCGGGACGTGCGGGACGTGCGTCGAGCGCCGGGAGGCGTTCGCCGCCGCCGACGTCGCGGACCCGACCCGCTACGCGACGGGGGAGGCGTAGATGTTCCGCATCGCCAAGACGTTCGCGTTCGAGGCCGCGCACCGGCTCGGCGGCCTTCCGCCCGGTCACAAGTGCGGTCGTCCGCACGGCCACTCGTACGCCGTCGAGGTCCGGCTGGCCGGGCACGGGCTCGCCAAGCCGGGGTTCGTCGTGGACTTCGCCGCCCTGGACGCGTTCCGCGACCACCTGCGGACGGCGTTCGACCACCGCGACCTGAACGAGGTCCTGGACGTCGAACCCACGAGCGAGCACCTCGCCCGGCACCTCTTCCAGTGGTGCGCCGCCGAACTCGCGCTTCCGCCGGACGTCGCGGTGGAGGCCGTTCGGGTCGCCGAGACCGCGGCGACCTGGGCGGAGTACGGATCGCCTCGTCAGCCGGAGGGGAGCTGACGATGGCGTCCGTGCTGAGAGTCGCCGAACTGTTCGGCCCGACGCTCCAGGGCGAGGGGCCGAGCCTCGGACGGCACGCCGCGTTCGTCCGGCTGTCGGGCTGCAACCTCGCCTGCTCGTGGTGCGACACGCCGTGGACGTGGCAGTGGCGGGTCTACGACCGGGCGGCCGAGCAGACGGCGATGCCGGTGGACGCCGTCCGCGACTGGGCGCGCGGCCGTGCCGACCTCGTCGTCATCACCGGCGGGGAACCGCTTCTGCAGGCCGGGCCGGTCGCCGAGCTGGTCGCGGGGCTCGCGGGCACCGCCGTCGAGATCGAGACGAACGGGACGGTGGCGCCGCCGCCCGAGCTGCTCGTCGAGCACGTCGCGTTCAACGTGTCGCCGAAGCTCGCCGGTGCGGGCGGGCCCGAGCACCGGCGGCTCCGCGAACGGGCGCTCCGGGCGCTGGCCGACTCGGGGCGCGCGCGGTTCAAGTTCGTCGTCGCGGACGCCGCCGAACTCGACGAGGTCGCCCGCGTCCAGGCCGCCCACGGGCTCGACGACGTGTGGATCATGCCGGAGGCGACGTCCGCCGGACGGCTCCTGGAACTCCTGCGCGACCTGGCCGACCCGGTCATCGAGCGCGGCTGGAACCTCGCCCCCCGGCTGCAGGTCCTGCTGTGGGAGGACGCCCGTGGCCGCTGACGCGAACGGACCCGGACGGAGTCGTCCTTTCCCCGCGACCGGCCCGCACGTGTGCGGAAGCGGGCCGTGTACCGCGCGGGGAAGCGTCTCTGCCGCCCAGGCCGCATCCACGGTAACCCGGCCGGGCCCGCGCTGGATCGCGGTCGCCGGTGGAACGCTGCCGTCTGGCCGATGGCGGCCTGCGACGGCGATCCGGGACCTGTGGTGGTTGAGCGTTCCCGTCACCTGGGCGCTGGCGGAAGACCTCGGGGAAGCCCGGCGGACCGGCGCCGCGCCCGCGACGGGGTTCGACTGGCCGCACGCCGTCCGGATCGCCGCGGCGATGGGCGGTCGGCTCCCGACGTCCGCCGAGTGGGAGTGGATGGCGGGCGGCGGCCACCGCCGCTACCCGTGGGGCGACGACGAACCCGGCTACGACGGGCCGCTGCGCGCGAACCTGCGCGGGCTCGGCCTCGGCGGCCCGTCCCCCGTCGGGAGCTTCCCCGACGGCGCGACGCCCGACGGTGTCCTGGACGTGGCGGGCAACGTCTGGGAGTGGACGGCCACCGCCGTGCCGGGCGGACGGGTCGTGCGCGGCGGCTCGTACCGGTCGATCAGCCTGTACGCGCGCTGCGCGTACGTCAACGAGGTCCCCGCCGGGCTCGTCTCACCGGGCATCGGCGTGCGGGTGGTGAGCGACGCGTGACGGACGACCGGCTCGTGATCGTCGGCTGCTCCCGGCGCAAGCGGGCGACCGACGTCCCGCTCCCGGCGCTGGACCTGTACGAGGGCGGGTGCTTCGCCGCGCTGCGCGCCCGCCTCGGGGGACACCCCGCGCTGCGCGCCCGCGTGCGCATTCTGTCCGCCGAGCACGGCGTGGTCGCGGCCGACGAGCCGCTCCTGCCGTACGACCGCCGCCTGGACCACGACCGCGCGGCGCGGCTGCGGCCCGCCGTCGCCGCCGCGCTCGCCGCCGAAGGGCCGATCCGCGAGGTGCTCGTCGTGGCCGAGCCGCTGTACCTGCTGCTCGTCGCGGACGTGCTGGCGACGGGACCGCGCGTCTGGTGGACGCCGGACCCGCGCGACGCGCCCTTCGCCCACACCGTTCTGGACCGATGGGGATGGCCATGACCAGTGAACCGACCCGCCTCTTCGAGGGGCGCCGCGTCTGGCAGGTGACGACGCCCGCCTTCAACGCGGCGATCCGGCTGATCGCGGACGCCGAGCGGGCCCACGGCCCGGATCTCGTCGTCGGTATCCGGCGCGGCGGCGCGCCGCCCGCCACCGCGCTCGCTTCGGCGCTCGGCGTGCGGTGCGCGTTCGTCTCCGCGCGGCACAACGCCGACGACCGCATCGGCCTTCCGGCGACCGGCCGGGTCGGTGTGGAGACCGGCGACCTCGGCCGCGCCGCGCGGCGGGTCCTGCTGGTCGACGACATCTGCGGGTCCGGCGCGACGCTCCGGGCCGTCCGGGCCGCGCTCGCGCGCACGCTGCCGGGCCTCGAATCGGTTCGCGCCGCCGCGCTCTGCCGCAACCTCGGCGCGGGAGCCGACCTCGACGTCTGGATCTGGGACGTCGCGGACTGGACGGTCTTCCCGTGGGAGGCGCGTCCGGCCCGACCGGTCGAGTCCCTGCCGCTGCCGAGCGGGGTGCGGCGCCCGTGACGACGATCGCGTTCGTTCTCCTGTCGTACAGCGCGGACGTGCCGGCGGGGCTGGAACGGTCGGTCGCGGCGCTCGCCGCGGGGCTGCGGGAACTCGGGCACCGGGCCGTCATCGTCACGGCGGCGGGCCGGGCGTCCTCCGCCGACACCGATGTCGTCGCGCTCGACTCGGTCCGCCTCGCGGACCCCGCCACGGAGGACGACCTGCTCGCCGCACTCCGGCACCCCGAGGTCGCCGACGAGGTTTCCGCGCTGCTGAAGCGGCTCGACGTCGACATCGCCTGCTGGGCGGACGCCTCCTGGGGGCTCGGCTACCTCGCGCCCGCCCCGGCGGGCGTCCGCACGGCGCTGTACGCCGCCGTCATGCGCACCGACCCGCTGTTCGACGAGGCCGCCGCCCAGGCGTCGGTCGTGGTGACCACCAGCCCGTTCATGCTGCGCGAGGCGGCGGCCGAGGGCTACGACACCGCGCGCTGGGCGGCGGTGCCCAACGCCCTGCTGACCAGCGGGAAGCCGCCGGGCGCGGTCCGGCGCGAACTGCTCCGCCGCGCCGGTCCCGTCCGCATCGTCGCGCGTGCCGAGCCGCACAAGGGCGTCCGCGAGCTGATCGAGGCGATCCCCGCGTCCACGCGACGCCCGGTGGAGATCGTGCTCGCGGCGGCCGGGTTCGAGTACTGGCCCGGCATGCAGGACGACGTGATCGACGAGTGCCGCCGGGCCGCGCGCACCAAGCCGAACGTGCGCGTCCTGCCCGCTCTGCCCTGGCGCGCCGTCCCGGACTTCTTCGCCGGAGGCTGCCTGACGATCATCTCCACGACCAGCCCGGAGAGCTGGTGCAACGCCGCCGCCGAAGCGCTGTCGGCGGGCACGCCCGTGGTCGCCTACGACTTCGGGCACGTCCCCGACCTCGTCGGACGCGCGGGCGTCATGGTCCCGCCCGGCCGGACGGCGACGGAACTGTGGACGGCCGCGAACTCCCTGCTGCGCGACCGCCGCGCCTACCGCGCGGCCAGCCGGGCGGCCCCCGGCCGGGTCGCCGCGCACACCCCGTCCGCCGCCGCCGCGGCCTTCCTCGACGCCGTGACACGCCACCGAACCGGCAGGAGCCGACCGTGAACCTCCCCACCGACCGCGCGCCGCTCGGCCTGGCCCCCGGCGGCGTCGCGCTGATGGTCGCGACCCATCCCGACGACGAGACCCTGGGCGCCGGGGGGACGCTGCACCGGATGGCGCAGGCCGGACTCACCGTCCACGTGCTCGCCGTCGCGTGCTGCACCCACCGGATGTGGGGCGGGTACAGCGACGTCGCCCTGCGCACCAAGGAGTTCCACGCCGCGTGCGACGCGCTCGGCGTCGCCGGACGCGCGATCGGCTGGGCCGACGACGACCGCGCCCGCGCTCCCGGCCGCCACCAGAAGGAACTCGTCGACCTCGTCGAATCCGGGACCGAGGTCTCGCTCACCCAGGTCGCCCCCGACGTCCTGCTGATGCCCGCCGGCAACGCCTTCCACCAGGACCACCGCGCCGTCCACGCCGCGTGCCTCGCCGCCGTCCGGCCCGGCGGCTCGGCGCGGCCGACGCCCCGCATCGTCCTCGGCTACGCCGGTCCCGAGGATTCCTGGACGCCGAACGCGGAGCAGTGGAGCGTCTTCGTGGACACCACCGCGAGCTGGCCCGCCAAGGGGAAGGCGCTCGCCGCGTACGGCTCCCAGCTCCGCGGCGACGGCCATCCGCGCAGCGTGTCCGCGATCCGGACGCTGGACGCGGCGCACGGCATCTCGATCGGCGTGCCGTTCGCCGAGCGCTTCGTGCCCTACCGGGTCGCGAGCTGATGTCCGACGCCGTGCTGGTGGCGCACCAGCCCGCCTACCTGCCGTGGGGCGGCTACTTCGCGCGGCTGCTGGACGTTCCGCGTCTCGTCGTGCTCGACCACGTGCAGTTCAGCGAACGCGGGTTCCAGCACCGCAACCGGGTGCTGCGGGCCGGGGGCGGCGCGCAGTGGCTGACCGTGCCCGTCCGCCGCAGGTTCGGGCAGCCGCTGACCGACGTCGTCCCCGATGGGAGGCTCTGGGCGCGCCGCCACTTCCGGACGCTCGCGCAGAACTACGGCCGCGCGCCGTGCTGGGACTCGTACGCGCAGGGCCTCGACGAGCTGTACGCGCGGCCGTGGGAACGGCTCGTCGACCTTGATCTGGCGCTGACCGGGTTCCTTCTGGACGCGCTCGGCCTGTCCGTCGAACTCGTCCGGTCCAGCTCGATCGGCCCGGCCGGGGCGCGCACCGACATGCTCGTCGACCTGTGCCGCCGGACCGGCGCGCGGACGCTGCGCGTCGGGACGGGCGCGACCGGATACCTGGACGCGGCAGCGCTCGCAGCGGCGGGCATCGACGTCGAGGTGTCCACCTTCGCGCTTCCTCCTTATCCACAGGCGGGCGGCGGGCCGTTCACCGATGGGCTGTCCGTCCTGGACCTTCTTCTCCATCGCGGGCCGCACGCGCGTGCCGCCCTGGCCGCCGGTGCGGCCACTTCACGCTGGAGTGCGCTCCCATGACCCATCCCGCGGCGCACAGCCTCATGCCGCTGCTCGTTGATCCCGCCCGGCTGAAGCGGTGCGCGCGTGCGTGCATGCGCCGCCCCGCCGGGCCCGGCGCGGACGGCGTCACCTGGGCGCGGTACCGCGACGGCCTCGACGCCCGCATCGCCGAACTCGCCGCGCGGCTGCGCGACGGCACGTGGCGGCCCGGGCCCGTGCGCGCGGTCTCGCTTCCCTCGTACGGCAAGGACCTGGCGCTGGCGGTCCCGACCGTCGGCGACCGTGTCGTTCACCGCGCGCTGCGGACGGCCGCCGAGCCGGTCCTGGAATCCGACGCCTACCCGCCGTGGATGTTCGGCTGGCGGCGGCGGGCCGGACGTGTCGACGCGCTCGCCGTCGCGGCCCGGCACCTGGCCGCCGGACGGGTCTGGGTCGCCGACCTCGACGTCGCCGCCGCGACCTCCGGCGCGGACCTGGACGAGACGGTCTCGTGGCTCGCGCGGTTCGTCCGCGACGGCTCGTTCCTCGCCGTCGTCCGCCGGGCGCTCGCCGCGCTGCCCGTGCCGCTCGCGCCCGGCAGCGGACTGACGCCGCTGCTGACGAACCTGCGCCTGGTGCCCGTGGACCGGCGGCTCGACGGCATGGCCGTCGTCCGGGTCACCGACAACTACACCGTCTTCTGCTCGACGCGCCGCGCGGCCGAGTGCTCCGCCGAGACGGTCGCCGACGCACTGGCCGCCTCCGGGCTCACGCCGAACCGCGCCAAGTCGAAGGTGTGGCGGCCGAACCCCGAAGACCTCTACCTCGCCGGATGAACGCGCTCCTGTACTGCACGTTCAACGGGGCCGCGAACTGCACGAACGGCATCGGCCGCCAGACGCGGACGCTGCTGGGGGCGCTGTCGCGGCGCTGGGACGAGCTGCTGGCGCGGGTCGGTCCGTTCACGCCGTTCCTCGCCATCCCGAAGCCCGGCCCGGCGACATGGGCGTACGATCCGGCGCTCCTCGCCGAGACCGAGCGCGTCCTGGCCGCCCGGGGCGGGCGCGTGTTCGCGCTCGACTACGACACCGACGCGCCGTTCTGGTCGCCGGAGGTGTGGGGGCAGCTCTCGGCGGGCGCTGCCGCGCTCGGCCGCCGTCTCTCGCGTCGGTTCGACCGGACGGCGCTGATCGCGGTCGACACTCCGTTCCTCGGGGTCGGCAGTTACGCGCTGCCGTCGAATGTGCGGGTCTTGCTCACGCCGTACGGGACGGCGCACTGGCACAACCACCCGCATCCCGATCCTGCGCGTCTCGCGTGGGAGCGCGAAGGGCTCGCCGCCGTCGGCGAAAGGGTGTTCGTGGCGGACATCGGGGACGCCCTGAGCCGCCATCTCGTCGAGGCGTACGGGGTGGGGGAGCAGCACTTCGTCCCGTGCCGCTCGGCGCTTGACCTGACGGCCCCCGACCTGCAGCCACTGCCCGTCTCACGGGCGCGCGCCGTCGCCGCCGAGTACGGGGTGCCGCTGGACCGGCCGCTCGTCCTGGTCATCGCCCGCACGGACCCGACCAAGGGCGTCGACCGGCTCATCGCCGCGCTCGGGCCGCTCCGCGACCGGGTCCACCTGGCGGCGATCGTCGTGCCGTTCGACGGCGCGGACCCGCTCATCGAGTCCTACCGTCGGCAGATCGCCGAACACCGCCTGCGCGCGACGCTCGTCCCGCGCTTCACCCGGGAACTGCCGCGCGCGCTCGCCGGCCTGCCCGGCACGGCGGTCGTGGCGTGCCCGTCCCGGGGCGAGGCCCTCGCCAACGTCCCGCTGGAGACGGCACTGTGGGCGCGGCACGGCGGACCGGTCGTCGTCGCGCCGGCGCTCGGCGGCTTCCCCGAGACCATCGCCGACGGACGCACCGGCCTGCTCTACGATCCGGACGATCCCGGCGGCCTCACCGACGCCGTGCGCCGCGGCGTCGAACTGACCGACGTCGAACGGGCCGCCTACTGTCGCCGCGCGTACCGGCGCGTCGCCGGCGAACGCGACATCGTCCCGGCACTCGGCGAGACACTCGCGCGCCTCTTCCAGCATGGCGCGGCGGTGAGCCGGTAATCTCTTCGCCGTCCCCGCGCCTGGTCGCGGCGGGCACCCGTCCGCCCCGGTCAAAGGCGATACCGCACCCGCGAACGCCCGAGGGGAACCGGCGATGACGCCTCTGCTTGCCGTGGACGGCCACCACCTGCTCTACCGCTCCTGGTGGGGCTTTTCCGAACGCCGCATCACCTCCCGCGACGGAACCCGCGATCTCACCGGCGTCTTCGGCTTCCTGGCCATCCTGCGCAAGACCCACCTCGAAGCCGCACCCGACCACGAGATCGTCGTCGCCTTCGACGGCGAGAACTCCCACGCCGCCCGCAAAGCCCAGGACCCCGACTACAAGGCCAACCGCGCCACCGCCGACCACAGCCCCATCCGCTCCCTGCCGATGGTCAAGGACGCCCTCGACGCCGCCGGCATCCGCTGGATCGAACTCCACGACCACGAAGGCGACGACGTCATCGCCACCCTCACCCACGACGCCACCCGAGCCGGCCGCACCGTCACCTGCTACTCCGGCGACCGCGACCTGCTGCAGCTCGCCACCGACACCGTCACCATCCTCAACCCCGCCCGCCACCGCATCACCCCCGCGGACATCCTCGCCCGCCACCATGTCACCGCCCGCCAATGGCCCGACTACCGGGCCCTCACCGGCGACCCCTCGGACAACATCCCCGGCGTCCCCGGCATCGGCCCCAAAACCGCCGCCCGCCTCCTCGCCGACGGCCTCCACCTCGACGACCTCCCCAACAGCCCCCGCCTCACCCAGCCCCGCTGCCACACCATCCCCACCTACTGGACCCGCCTCCTCACCTGGCGCAACATGATCCGCCTCAACACCACAATCCCCCTCCCACCAGCCACCACGACCACCAAACCCACCCCACCCCTACCCCGCGCCGCCACCCTCCTGGAAGACCTCAACCTCTGGTAACCAAATCGGGGCCCGCCCCGTTGCAGGATTGCCGAAGCGCATCCGCGTACACGCACGCCGACGCCAATCGCGTCACAGCACTCAACGTGGACCGCCCCACCAAGGCGGTTGAATGGGACATGCTGCAGGCCGCGCTCACCGAGCTGATCCTTCAACGTGGACCAGCCTCGAAGGGCTGGTGAAACCCGGGCGCGACCGGGTTTTCGGGATCGACAGGGTCCCTTCAACGTGGACCAGCCCCGAAGGGCTGGTGAAACCGGGGTGTGGAGCCGGTGGGAGCCGGTGTAGGTGGGCCTTCAACGTGGACCAGCCCCAAAGGGCTGGTGAAACCCGCGCCGCGGTCCCGCAACGCCTCGTCGACGTTCAGCCTTCAACGTGGACCAGCCCCAAAGGGCTGGTGAAACCCGACACTGATCCGGCGTGCCCTGCGGAGTGGGGCACCTTCAACCTGGACCAGCCCCAAAGGGCTGGTGAAACACGGCGGTCTTGATCGCCTCACCGAGCCGGTCGGTCCTTCAACGTGGACCAGCCCCAAAAGGCTGGTGAAACGCCGAACAGCACCAGGTCCGCGCCCGGCTCCTCGCGCTCCTTCAACGTGGACCAGCCCCAAAGGGCTGGTGAAACCGCGCTCACCGCGATCCTCATCGCCCGCAGCGAGGACCTTCAACGTGGACCAGCCCCA
>NZ_KB907213.1:286519-345393 GCF_000381885.1 Actinomadura atramentaria DSM 43919
CGTCGCCCTTCAACGTGGACCAGCCCCAAAGGGCTGGTGAAACGGCCCGTGACCTGGGATTACTTCATTATGTGGTCGATTGATTACGATATTTCTGTCCGTTTTGTTGCTGTGTCGTGTTGTTTGGGGTTGGGAACCTCCCGGGGTTTTCATGAGCACTCCTGGTTCGCGGTCGGGTGGGTCAGGTCAGTTGGACGGGATGCGGGGTGAGTGCGCCTGCCGACTGGCCGCCGGGGATCGGGCGGCGGATGGCGGCGGCGACGGTGATGATGCCGTGGGGTGCGAGGTCGCGGCGCTTGTAGTGGATGGTTCCGTCATCGGCGCCGAGCTGGGTCCTGGTGAGGACGGGGTGGCTGAGGAGCGCGCGGGTGGCGTGGATGTCGAGCGGGTGTTCCCAGAGCGGCCAGCGCATGGTGTTGCGGCGATTGATGCGTTGCCAGAGGGTGGCGCGCGGTTTCGTGCCGGTGCCGGCGCCGTCGCCGTTGAGGTGCAGGAGCGGCAGGGCGTGGGCGGCGAGCCAGGTGGCGCCGGGGACGCTGGCGTTGATGACGGTGCCGGTGGGGTGGTCGGCGGCGGTACGGATGGCGCGGTGGTCGAGGTACTCGCCGGTGGAGCCGGGAACGCGTCGCCACGCGGTGAGGGCGTGGTGGACGTGCGCGGGGTCGGCGCGGACGAGTTCGAGGGGTTTCTGGAAGAACGTCGCGACGACCTGTCGCCCGGCGGGCGCCATGAAGGGGGTGAGGGCGCAGCGTCCGTCGGCGTCGGCGGCGAGGTCGGTGACGATCACGGCGAGCCAGCGGCGGGCGGACTCGGGCAGGCCGTCGGCGTGGGCGCGGTACGCCGGGCGGGTCAGGCGCAGCGGGTCGGTGCTGCCGCCGTCGGCGTTGGTGCGGGGCGGCCATCCGGCGGGGACGCCGGGCAGGATCTGATCGGCTCCCATCGCGTCGAGGACGTCGGTGAGCCGGGCGGCGACCGCGTCCACGTCGGTGAGCGGGCTGGTGAGGCGGGCGGTGCCGTCCGCAGGGTCGAACGACAGGCGCGCGGGCAGCCCGGCCTCCTCGGTGAGCAGCCGGAGGACGCCCAGCGAGGTCAGGAATCCGAGGGCGTCGAGTCCGTTGAGGGCGGGCAGCCGGACGTCGTGGTCCTGGCTCGTCCGGAGGTGCGCTGGGGAAGACGCGCGGGGGATTTCCGGGTCGGGCGCGTCCGTGACAGGGTTCCCCGCCGAACACCAGATGTCGGCCATGCGAACGATGGCTTCGAGTTGAGCGAGCCTCCACGGCCCGTAGGCGGTCTGGAGACGGTGGAAGCGGGCGGGCTGGTCGTGGTCGTGGAGCTGGTCGGTGCGCAGGGTGGTCCCCGTGCCCGGGACGACGACGGTGACCGGGTCGGGGTCGGGGACGGCGGGCAGGATCGGGCGGGCGCGGCCGTGGTGGGCGGCGACGAGGTGCAGGACGAGGTCGGTGTCGACGTCCGCGGGCGGCTGCTCGGCGAGCAGGACGCGGGTGACGGCGGTCGACAATGTCTCGTGGCGCATCCCGGCGGGGTAGCCGCTGCGCCGCCGGGCGAGGCGGAACGCGGCGCGGTCGCACGGGTCCAGGTCGGACTTGGCGACCAGGGGCAGGCCGTGGACGGCATGGACGGGCACGCCGTGCAGCATCGCCTGGAAGCGGATGTCGCGTTTGCCCTCGTCGTGGTGCCGACCGGCCAGCCACACGGCGCGGATCTCGGCGTCGGGCAACCCGAGGTTGCGGGCGAAGTGCGCGGCCTGCCGGGCGACGTCGTGCTGGTGGCGGTCGAGGCCGATCATGCGGTCGCCGGTGGAGGACGACGCGGCGTCGGCGTCGGTGACGAACGCTCCGCTGCACGACAGGACGACCTGGCCGTCGGGCCGGCGGTCGGCGCGGAGCTTGCCCGCCCTGGCCGCTTCGGCGAGCCGGTTCAGGTTGCGCAGCAGGCGGTCCTGCCGGGTGATCGCGCCCGTCGCCGGCTCGTCGTCCAGAAGGAGGACGGTGGACAGGAGGGCTTCCAGGGTGTCGACGTCGACCGGTTCGTCCGGGAACTCATCGTCGCGTTCGACGGCGCGGACCAGCTCGTCGATGAGCGGGTGATGCTCGGCGTCGAGGAAGTCGCACAGCCGCGGGTCGAGCCGGACGATGGGCCGGTCGCGGCGGTGCGCCAGATCGGCGAGGTCCTGGACGGCACGGCGGGCGCCAGGATTCCAGCCGTGGATGTCGCAGCCGCCGTAGGAGGCCGGGACGATCACCGTGTCACCCGGCCGTACTCGCGACAGCCGGATCGCAACGGGCGGGCCGTCCGCGGTGTACTGCAGCCCGACCAGTTCGCGAACGGCGTTCCGCTCGTCGGCGGCGGTCTCGGCCGTGCCTTCCAGGTCGGAGAGCGCGGTGTCGGCGACTCCCGCCGCCCAGCGGCGGACGGCCGCGGCGGAGACCGCGAGCGTCTCCTCGGCGGCGGGCGGGACCACGAGGAAGTCCGCGTCGAGTTCGCCGCCGGGGGCCGGGAGGTCGTCGGCCGCCAGGTCCGCGCGCCAGACCAGGTGGACGTCGGCGGGGCGCGCGTCGATGCCGTGCAGGTAGGGCGCGACGGGCGGATCGGGGTAGGGGCGCGGGGACGTGGCGGTCCAGTCCTCCAGCGTGGTCGGCCACAGCAGCGGCGTGACCGGCTCGGGCGGTTCCAGCCGGTCGCGGACGTCGGGCGGGGTCCACTGGAGCAGATGGGCGAGCGCGACGGGTGACGCGGGCAATCCCTGGCCGAGATCGTCGACCGACAGGTTCCGCGAAGTCCGGACGGGTTCGGAGTGCTCGGTCAGGAGCGTCCAGGTGCTGTTGCGAGCGGGTCCGTAAACCGGGTCGTCGTCGGCGGTCGTGGGATCGTGGACGATCACGGCGCGGAACACGCCCGGACGGCCTTCGCGCGGATCGCGGCCGACGCGCCCGAGCCGCTGCACCAGCGCCCCCCACGCCGCCGATTCGGACACCAGGGCATCGGCGTCGATGTTCGCGCCGACCTCGACCGTCTGGGTCGCCACGATGTGGAACGGGCGTTCGGGCCGGTAGTCGCGGCCGAGCCGGATGCGCGGGTAGTAGGTGGCGATGAGCTGGTCGCGGTCGATCTGGCGGCTGCGGCCGATCAGCAGGACCCGGTCGTCCTCGCCGACGCCGCGCGCCGTGAGCGCGTCGAACACCGCGCGGGCGCGCGCGACGGTGTTGCACACCGTCAGCACCACCCGGCCGCCACCGGGTTCCTCGTCGGCCAGCGCGCGGGCCCAGTCGGCGAGCCGGTCGACGACGACGCGGTCGGCCTTGGACTTGGTCGCGGCGGGCGCGTCCAGGTAGACGCGGCGGGGTGCGCGCAGACGCCGTCCGGCGACCGGATGGGCGTGGTCGGCCTCGCCGACGCGGTGGACCCGGCCGTCGCCGGGCGGCTGCGTCGCCGACAGCCGAACGACCACCGGCGCCTCGTCCCGCCCCACCGCCTCCTCGATCGAGGCGAGCGTGCGCAGCAACGGCTGCGACAGGTGCGCCTCGTCGCACAGCAGCAGGCTGTCGGTCCCCACCAGCGCGGCGTCGATCGACGCCAGATGCGCGCCGAGGCCGTAGCCGCGCATCAGCAGGCGCGACCCGATCTGGTCGACGGTCCCGACCACGACCGCCGCGGCGTCGGGACGCTCCACCCACCGCCACGACCACGTCGCGCCGCCCCGCATCCGCGCGACCTCCGGCGGGACGGCGCCGGGCTCGGGCCGCAGCGCCGCCGCGACCCGCGCGACCACCGCGGGCTCGGGCGTGCTCTTCGGGTCGTCCAGCGCGGCGGCGAGCGTGCGGGCGTGCAGGTACGCCTCGTCGACGACCAGGCGGCGGTCGACGATGAAGAACGTGCGGCGCCGCGCCGCCGGTGCCTTGGCCGCGGCGGCGAACACCGCGATGTCCAGCGTCGAGGTCTTGCCGAGCCCGGTCGGGACATCGATCCCGGCGGGCCAGTCCTCTCCCGCCAGCAGTCGCCCGGCCAGGTCCCGCTGCCACGGCAGCGGCTCGTGGCCGTGGACGGCCCGGTAGAACACGGTGAAGTCGTCGGCGGTCAGCGTCACGGCGTCCCACCCTTCTCCTCGGTGCGAGTGGTGGACGGCCGGTCGGGCGTGAACAGGCCCAGGCCGAGATAGCGCATCGAACCGGCCAGCACGGGTCCGCGCACCGGTTCGGGGAACGCCACGCGCGCGTGCAGCAGTCGGCGCCGCGGGCGTCCCTCGGGATAGGTCGCCGGTCCGGGACGGTGCAGCGCGCCGCGCAGCAGCGGCGTGTCCGACACCTGCACCGCCGCTGGTTCGGGATAACCCGCCGTGACCAGGCACCGCGCCAGCTCCTCCGCCGGGTCGTGGCGGGGTTTGAGGTAGCGGTCGAGCATCACCGGCGTCACGGTCGTCCACCGCGTCGCGCCCGCGTGCCCGGCCGACCAGAACTCCGGCCGCAGCCGGTTCGGCTTGGACGGCCACGGCTCGTACCGCACGGTGGCGTCGCCGTACCGGCCCATCGTCAGCGTCAGCTCCCGCCGCACCCGCGCGACGAGCTGCGCCTGCGCGTCGGCGTCGAGGTCCGCGGGCAGCGCCACGCCCAGCCCGACCAGGTGCCCGCGCGCGTTGGCGTGCCCGGCGTCGACGAGCCCGAGATACGCGACGTGCCCACGGCCCCCCAGCACGTGCCCGGTGATCGCGGGTGCCGCGCCGTCGCCGACCAGGCTCAGCACCGCACGCCGCAGCGTCTGCGTCCACCGCAGGAGATCGATGCCTTCCGGCCGCACCGTCCCGGCCGGGATCGAGAACGTCAGCACCTCGCCGAACGGACCCGCCACCGCGGCGTGCGCAGCCGCCGCTTCCTCGGGGCCGTTGTCCTTAATGTAAGGCTTCTTGTCCGCCTTGTCGCAGGCGGAAACACCCGATTCGAACGCGGCGTTCAACGCGTCCAGATAACCCGAGGAGTAGATTCGGACGATGGAAATCCTGCTCTCAGCGACCCCCCGCTCGGCGGCCAAGCGCCACACCCGCCATTCATCGCGCAGCTTCGGCGCTGTATGCACCCGCAACGCGACCGAGCACGAGGAACGTCCAAGATATGGGACCTTCCATGCGAGCTTGTCCAACTGTTGAACCATTTCCGTGACCGGTTCAAGGTCTGGCCACACGAACGCGAACCCGTCCGCCGCAGGTGTCACCGACGTCCTCGACCGCAGAATCGTCGTCCGTCCCGGCCAGTGATGGCTGCCGCCTTTTGACGTCTTGTTGGTGACCACGTATTCCGACGCTCGCGACTCAGCGACCGTGTCCGGTGCCCACACCTGCGGTGCGGGCAGCGTCTCCAACCACCGCAGCGCCTCTTGTTCGCCCGGCTCGTGTGCCACCGATGCCAGTGCGCAGAACATTCGCGCCGGATGCGGCGGCCACTCACCGCGCCCACCGTCGACCTCGGCCTCGTAACGGCCCTGAAGCAGCCGGACATCGATGACCAACGCCACCGCCTACCCCTCCTCACCCGCATCGGTGCGCGTCAGCGCGTAGTCGATCGCCGCCGCGAGCCCAGGCTGCGGCGTAAGCGCGTACGTCTCCGTCGACATGACGATCCCCGCGTCGGCGGTGCGATCCCGAAGCTCGTCGAACACCGCGACCGCCTCGTCGGCAGTGACCTGGAGCTCTTCGGCCCCGTCCGGTCCCTCGAACGCGATCCGCTGCTCGGCGCGCACCAGATCGCATCCCGACCGCAGCCACAACGACGGGCCGCCGAACGCCAACCGGTCACCCGCGAGCGCCAACGCCACCAGCGTCGCCCGCGCCAGGTGCGCCGCCTCCTCCGAGGCGTCCCCGAACCGCAGGTTCCCCAGCCCCGACAACGACAGCCACGCCGACCGCCGCGCTCCGCTGATCACCACACCGCCGTGCGCCGGATTCGGACGCACGTTCCCGTGGCCCAGCTCGCTGAGCTTGGACCCCTTCTTCTTCTCGCCCGACGCCACAAACTCCCAGTCGTCCGCCGTCGACCCGACCGCGCCGGTCAGGTTCAGCGGGTCCATCCGCCCGCTCTTGCGCTGCCCTTCCACCGGATCGAACCCGACCACCGTCGATGAGTACGACCGGGCGACCTTCACGCCCCGGCCCTTGCGGTGCGAGTCCCACGCCCCGAACACCAGCGACTCCGGCGACAGCTCGAACAACGGCCGCACGTCCGCCGGGAGCACGGCCCGCAGCCGCCGCCCCACTTCCGACTTATCAAACTTCGTCCCTTCAAGCAGGCTGTCGCGCAGGTATGCGTCGGCGAACCGGTGCGGGGCCTCCAGAGACGTCAGCCGGACCGGCAACCCGTCCGACGCGGTCATCGTGATTTCGAACAGCGGCAACCGGATCTTCCCGGCGTCCCGCGCCCGCAGCAGCGCGGCCTCCACCCGGTTCGCCTGACTGGGCACCTGATCGAGGACGACTACCTTCCGCGGCTTGCCCTCCACGAGCCGCGTCTCCCACAGATACCGCGACTCGTCATCGCGATCGAAAGGGTACGACGGCGGGAAGACCTTCTCCCCACTCGGTGACGAATACGACGTTACGGAAGATATACCCGCGAATATGCGATTTTCCGCTGTCGCGGCGAGGATGTACTCCAGGTTGCGGGACATCCGCTTCCCCTTTCGAGTGGAGGGCGGCGACGTTGCCGGCCCCGCGAATGGTGATGCCGTACGTCCTTCGAGGCGGGGCATGAGACCGCGCGGTGGCAAGACATTTTCGCCGCCTGTGGTCACAAATCGCCGGATTTGCGATATCAGCGGAGT
This sequence comes from Actinomadura atramentaria DSM 43919, assembly GCF_000381885.1. Taxonomy (GTDB): domain Bacteria; phylum Actinomycetota; class Actinomycetes; order Streptosporangiales; family Streptosporangiaceae; genus Spirillospora; species Spirillospora atramentaria. The sequence continues at coordinate 293,345 of NZ_KB907213.1, forward strand.
ATCGCGACGAGTCCGAGGATGGCGGCCAGCCCAAAAACGAGGATGGCCACGAGCGTGAGCACGAAGCGGTCGGGCGCGGACATTTCGGGATATCTCGTCTCGAAAGGGTGGGCCGATCGCGGGGACGCCTCCCGTCCACGCGTGCTCCTGCGGCGCGTAGCATGATGCCAGAGGTCACTGGACAGTGCAATCGGCGTGGCTAAGGGGATGCTGGACTATCAGACGACGAATAACAGATGCCGTACGTGTACCTCGACCTCGGCCTGACAAGCGTCTATCCTGCCCATGACTGTGCCAAGAAGGGCCGACCGTGAATGTCCCCTCGAGGAAGGGCTACTGCACTATCAGACGACTCGTCAACGTGGACGGCCAGCCACAGTGGACTGTACCAGCGGATCCCAGTAGCTCCGATTCGCCACGTCAAGGTGCGGGCGCCGCGAAGGGCCGGGGGCGGAAGACGGACTCGTAGGCGGTCAAGAAGCGCAGTCGTGCGTGTGGAGCTGGTGCGCTTGGTTCGTCGCGGCGCGGGTGGTGCAGTCGCGACCGAAGCTGGCAGGATGGAATTCCGTCTGTTGGGGTTGCAAGTCATCGCGCCGTCGGTGTGGCCTGGCGCGAACCCCCAGTGCCCATCGAAACTCCAGGGGGTTCCTAAGCAGGAAAAGGGGCACGCGCGAGCGAACAAAATGGACACATGTCGAGCGATCAAATGGATACCTGGCGTAGTGATCCCAGTTCGCGCGGCGCTTCACCGGCCCTCCGGGGCCGGCCCACGTTGAAGGTACCAGCCGCGTCTCCCACAGGTACGGCGACTCGTCGCTTCACCGACCCTCCGGGGTCGGTCCACGTTGAAGGGCGCAGTCGTGGGAGTCGATGATCAACGACGACCTCGTTTCACCGGCCCTCCGGGTCGGTCCACGTTGAAAAAGCCCGTCGGCCCACGCGGCGACGTCCATCCCCGGTTTCACCGGCCCTCTGGGGCCGGTCCACGTTGAAGGCTGACGAGGGCGCACGTGATGGCGGGCGGCCTCGACGGTTTCACCGGCCCTTCGGCCGGTCCACGTTGAAGAGCCGATACGTGGACAGCCCCGACCTCGCCGTGGCGGTTTCGTCGGCTCTCCGGGGTCGGTTCACGATGAAAGGGTCGACGACGGTGTCGGTCTGTCGCGACCGTGTCCGGAACGCTGCCCGAGTCCATGCCGGTGACGTTGGGAAGTGCGGAGGTCTTTCAACCCGATCGTTCCGGGATCGCGGGCACCGCAGGTCAGAGGTCGTAGGTGCCGGTCTTGATGGTGTGGAGGAGGTGGTTCCACTCGTCGGCGGGGAGGTTGAGGACGGGGCCGGCGGTGTTCTTGGAGTCGCGGACGGCGGCGTTCGTCGCGAGGAAGGCCACTTCCACGCACTCGCCGCCCGCACCGTTGCTGTGGCTGCTCTTGCGCCACGTCGCCGCGTCGAGATCCGACACGAACATCCGCTTTCCCCTCACTCGTCAGGCCGGACCGTCGGCCAACCGCCTGATGAACGCGACGGACGCCTCGGGAGACAGCGCCGATGCGCGCAGGTGGTTGCTCACCACCGTATAACGCTCGATGTCGTCGGGTTCCTCCAAGTACTGGCTGCTCGTCAGCGCCTCGATGTAGATGATGTCCGAACTGCCCGCCTCGCTGTACTGCAAGTGGATGAAGCTGGTGCCCATCGACGCGTGCGCGCCCTGCTCGAACGGGAGAACCTGCAAGGTGACGTTGGGGTAGGCCGCCACGGTGAGGAGATGCCGTAGCTGCTCGCCCATCACGGCGGGGCCGCCGACGACGCGGCGGAGCACCGCCTCGTCGAGCACGGCCCAGACTTCGAGGGGCTTGCGGCGGGTGAGGACGGCCTGGCGGGTGCTGCGGACGCTCTGGAGGCGTTCGAGTTCATCGGCCGTCACCGAGGGCCGGTGGGCGCGGATGACGGCGCTCGCGTACTCGTCGGTCTGCATGAGGCCGGGGACGAGGTCCTGGCGGTAGATCGTCAGCGCCGTCGCCTCGTCCTCCAGGCCGGCGTAGCCCTCGAACCAGCGTGGGAATGCGTCGGCGTAGGAGTTCCACCAGCCCCGGTGATGGCTCTGCCTGCGGAGGGTCTGCAGGGCTTCGCGTACTTCCGCGTCGACCTTCCAGTAGTTCAGGAGGCTGTCCAGGTCGTTCGCCTTGATGCCGCTCTGGCCCGTCTCGATCCGGCTGACCTTGGACTCCGACCAGCCGAGCGCCTTGCCGAGATCGGCGCAGGTGATGCCCGCCTTCTCCCGTAGTTCGCGGAGGGCGGCCGCGAGGCGGCGCCGTCGGGCCGTGGGGCTGGCGTACCTGGGCATGCGCGACCTCCCAAAATGATCTACCTGCTAATTCTGCAAGTCTTTGGGAAGTTGCAAGATGTAGTTTAGCGTGCATTATAGTAGTTGAACGCGATGCCACCGTACGAGCACGCATGGTGGCTGAACCGGGAAGCCGGTGGGAGTTCAACACCAAGAACCGTGCCGAGTGCCCGGATGAAGTCGCGGATGTCCTGCGCTGGGTCGAGCGGAATACCAAGCCCGTCTCAGTCCTCAACGATCTCGCAGTTGTCCGCGCGATGCTCGACGCTGCCGCGACCCGTATCAACGGAGACCTCGCCGCGCCGTCCTCTGTTCAGCGCAACCGCGCGATCCTGCACCACGTCTGCGAGTACGCCGTGGACACTGGCGCACTCGACAACAACCCGGTGAAGACGGCGAAGTGGAAGGCGCGCAAGGGGTCGGTCGAAGTCGATCGGCGCTCAGTCGTGAACCATGCCCAGGCGCGGCAGCTGCTCGAAGCGATCGGACAGCAGCGACCGAGCGGCAACCGGCTGATCGCGTTCTTCGCCGTCATCTACTACGCCGGGCTCCGCCCGGAAGAGGCCGTCAACCTCCGCACCGATAACGTGACGCTCCCGCCGTTCGTGTGGGACGACGGCGGCGGGAGGTGGCAGCCGCCCGCCGATGATTGGGGCGAACTCCGCTTCTGCCTCGCAGCGCCGGAAGTTGGCGCCGAGTGGACTGATGACGGTGCGATCCGGGAGCACCGCCGACTCAAGGGACGCGGGGAAGGCGAGTGGCGGCGCGTGCCGTGCGCGCCGCCACTGACTCGCATCCTGCGTGCGCACCTGGCCGACGTCGGTCCTGGGCCGGGCGGACGGTTGTTCTGGGGCGTCCGTGGCGGGGAGTTGGCGAGTACCACCTACCGGCGTGCGTGGGACCGCGCCCGAGAGAAGGCGCTGAGCGCCGCCGAGTACGCCTCTCCGCTCGCGCGGCGGCCCTACGACCTGCGCCACGCGTGCGTTTCCACCTGGCTCAACGGAGGGGTCCCGGCCGCCCAAGTCGCCGAGTGGGCGGGACACAGCGTCGAAGTCCTGCTGCGCGTCTACGCGAAGTGCATCGATGGGCAGGACGAGACGGCCCGCCGGCGCATCGAACAGGCGCTGCGGGACGGCTGAGTTTCCGCACATATTCCGCACGGCCACCCGCAGCCGCCCGGTGACCGCCGGACACAGCCGGACGCATGCAAACGGCCCCTGACTGCGAAGTTGCAGGTCAGGGGCCGTTTTCTGCTGCTTATGGGTGTGGGCAGGGGCGGGGTCGAACCGCCGACCTTTCGCTTTTCAGCTATAGCAACATTCCTGCCGCGCGAGTATCGACCGGGGTTGACCGGCTGTCGGTAGGCGCCCGTGGCTGGGGCTGGTGGCTGCTGTTGCTGTCACCGTTGCTGTCACCCTCGGGTGCGCTGACCCGGAATTTTCAACCGCCGGACGTTTCGCTCGTGCTGCCCGGCGCAACTTCGCTGGGCGCGGTCGGGCAACAACGTTGCGGGTTGGCTGCCAGCTCGTACAACTCGACCTCGAACGGGTCGGCGTCATACTCGACGAGATATGCCAGCGCATTGCGATCCTGCTCGGCCCGTAGATCGCAGGCGTACCTCCTGTCGCCAGACATGGCCGCTCACCTCTGCTTCGTCCATGCTTCGAAGGTACCCCTGTGCGCCCATGGCGAGACCGATCATTCCGAGGACAAGCCGACTCGGAGCGCAGCGAAGCGAGCACTGGAAGCGGCGCGTCAGCAACTTAACCTCAACCCGAACGATGCTCCTCGTTCGCAACAACCATCGCCGCGACGATGTCGCCATCTGATCCGTAGCAAGATCAGCCCCGTCCACGACCGTCCACATCCGTGCTCTGACCAGCCCCAGAGCCTTCGAGGTGTCCACCGCCGTCCACGCTGATCCACCCCCGTTGTTAGCACCGCCGTTAGCAGGATCCCCGCCCACGGGCGCCCTCTGGCAGAGGGCAAAGGGATCCGGAGCGCAGGGCCGTCCACGGCCCGAGCACCGGAAGCCCTGCGGCAGCGATCGCCCCCGGCCCCCGCCAGACCGCAACTACGTGCGGCGATCGTTTCGAACCCCAACCCCCGCGCTCGCTTGGTTGGGTACTGCCCTGCTTGGGCGCCCAAGCGGGAAGCCCTGGCATCGGCGCCAGCTCAACCCGCGAACCCAACTGCGATAGAACGCCGTGGTTCGCCCGCTGTCGTCTGGCCCCTCTCCGGCCCCCACACGGGCACCTGTACCTGCTCACTGCCGCCGACATCCTCGGCTACATGAAAAATCCGACACGCGCAGGAAGCCAGCACGACCGCACACGCGGGCCATAGGCGTCCCACTCCATCGACTGACCTGATCGCGGTCACTCCCTACCGCTGTTGCGCCGACTCGGTACCCGCACCACGTCGTGGCCGACGGTCGGCAATTCCCTGACGTATCACCCCGGCACGGCGACCGCCGGACGAGCACCCCCCGAACCCGAGACAGGGACTCTCATCTATGTCCATTCCACAGCAGCCCACCTACTCCGGGAACCGAACCCGGTGGGGCGTGGTCCCCTACATCACAGCCTGGTCCTCCGAGGAACCAAAGCCGTACGCCCTCGTGATTCGCAACGGACGGCTCGGATACGCAGATGAGACCCGGTACGACCGAGACAGCGCTGGCGTGCTGCTGGCACGGATCGGGATCAGCCCGGGGGTCGGCCGCCCGAAGTTCAAGAACGTCCACCACCTGCGGCAGCGCCGCGCCATGCGCAAGCTCCTGTGCCAGGTGTGCAGAACGCCGTGCGGACCGGACGCCGTGTGGATGCTATCGGCCCAGGAGTACCAGAACGCCGAAGGACCGTGGCCGGCGCCCGTCCTCACCGCCCACCCACCACTGTGCCCCGGATGCGCCGCACACTCGGCGCGGCTCTGCCCCCACCTACGGGACGGACATGTCCTGCTGCGCGCCTTGCGATTCAAGCTCGCCGCCGTCTCCGGAATGCTCTACGAACCCGGCCCCGGCGGCCTCAAGGCCGCCGAACCCGCAACCGTCGAATACGGCAACCCGTGGACCCGCTGGATGCGCGCCACCCAGGTACACATGCGGCTGGAGGAATACACCGTTCTCTAGCCCAGCCCCGCATCCTGATCATAGAAGCCCGAGTGCCTAGCACCGGATCCTTGATCTGGGGCTTCAATGTTGCGAAGCGGGTGACGGACATCGAATCCGCGTTATCAGCCTGGGTATAGCATCGATCTTTCCGGCTGGCACGCCTGACCTGGCGTAGCTCCGTACCGCAAGTGACCGTGATCGCCACTGATTATCCTGGTTAATGGCCCGCTAATGGCCCGGCATCGTAGCCGCTGGCCTGCGCCGACCATTTGCCGATGCCGCCCTGAGCCACGCCTTGGGCTCGTTGCTGGGGCCTGGCCGAGGAGAAGGGTCTGCTGACGTTGTCCTCGCCGCTCGCCTCACACGTGGTGGACCATGCTTGGACAGCCAGTTGGTCTCTGACCACTAAACCTGATGCGGCCAGCGTTGGAAAGAGCAATGATGGGCTATCACCATCGAAACGCGGGGGATGACCGTGAGCACACCCAACCAGCTGACGCAACACACCACTGAGCGCTTGGCGTTCGCTCGTCTCCTCCACCTCGAAGCCGTGGATCAGTCCCACCGCCCGGCACCCTTCGACAAGTTCAGCATCCTGTTGTTCCACGACGCGGTCGAGCACTTCCTGATCCTGGCCTGCGAGCACGTTGGCGCTGTCCAGCCCCGGGAGTTCATGAAGTACTGGACCGAGATGACCAAGGTCGGGACTCCCTTGGCTGGTCAGATCGGCATGGATCGACTCAACCGCTGCCGACGAGACTTCAAACACGCTGGCGCACCACCCAGTCAGGAGGATATCGAGCTAGCAAGATCCGACACCGCATCGTTTTTCGAGGAGAACACTCCCCGAGTTTTCGGACTGGACTACGCGGCCATCGACATGGTCGATCTAATTCCCCAGGCTGAAGCCCGGCAGCTCGTACAAAAATCACGGGAAGCACAGGAGAAGGGCGACCGCCTAGAGGCAATGGCTCTTCTCCGAGAAGCGTTCGATGCGGTTTTCCTGGGCCGCAGCGACAGAGACGACTGGGGGTCAGGGCCATTTAGCATCGGCCCGACCCTCCGACGCGTTCCGGGCACTAGAAAATTTCAATCGGTGCTTGTCAACGACGGTCTTAGATCTGCTGGAGAAGTGGCAGAATACCTAGAGGCGATCGCCAAGATTGTCGAGCCTTCTCAGACCGCCTTGCGCGTCTTGGTATTGGGCTTGAATTACCAAGAGTACGTGCGATTCGTACAACTTTCACCGCGGGTAAGCTATACCATGGACATGAGCCGTCACGTAGACGCCCCTCCCGGCTATGCGCCAACGGCCGACCATTTCACGTTCTGCCTTCAATTCGTGATCAGGGCCGCGCTCAAAAGCTCGGAAACGGAGGCAGCAGCGACGGCCCCGTGGTCATCGAGAAAGCAAGAGCGGCGGCCATCCATTGCGGCGCACTTCCACAAGCTTAGTTCAGAGCCGTAGGCAACCGCGAGTACGCTTCGATGAGCAATGACGCGCTAATGGCGCGGCCGCCACGTGCTTTACCCGCGCTCATCCGCATTCTCAGAGACAGACATGCTGCACGGATGCACTTCGCTACGGGGTACTCATTCGCGCGTGCATGCCTTCCGGTTCGCCGGGAGCCGGGGTACGAAGGCCCCGCTTCGCGCCCGCTTATCCTGGGTGCTTGAAGCACTTAGCCGACGGCCTAGCAGCCAAAGGCGTGGAAATGCCCATTCCGGAAATCAAAAGTATTTTCGAAGTTCCTGATGATCAGGTAGATATTTAAAGCCAGCACAGGGATACATGCACTCATGGCAGAGGAGATGTGCAGCAGGGTCAGGAAGGAAGCCAAAGAAGTCGATCAACTCTTCATTGTCAATGCCCCGACTACTTACGCGTGCCAAAGGATCGCGCGGTCGCGCGACTAGCGAGACTTCCTGAATTTCTATACCAGTATTAATCTCGCAGGCTACAAGCCTGATGGCCGATCCGATGATATGGCTACATTCTGCCTTGCTGCATACATTACAGTGGCCTTCGAATCGATTGACTGTCGACATGTATTCTTCGCCGACTTCGTGATCGCAGTCACCCGGATCAATACCACAAACGTTGCATAGATGGCGGACAAGCATGCCGGGACTGAAGCCGAACCTCAAATGTGAAATGGATACTTGGCATTCACTTTTCCAGTCCCCCTTGTCGTGCTTCAGCCTACATCCGAAGATGCCGCCGACAAGTTCGCCTGTCCGGTGCACCAGATCATGCGCTTCGGTAATGGCGTCATCCAAAATGAAAATGTGAGTCTTCACATCGCAATCAAGAAGAATCTCTGAACTAGGCGGAATATCAAAAATTAGGTCGTCCAGCCAATTGTAGGCGGCTACCGCATGTTTCAGCGATTCGCGAGCATTCTGCTCGGCCTGTCGCCAAGTTGACGCATTGGCTTTCGTTCGAATGCCTGCAGCTTTGAGTCTATAATGCCAGGAGAACCACTGTTCAACCCGCTGCTTGCCATAGGATCTTCCATGCCCTCTGGGAATCTTATTTACCCCCGGCGGTGTTTGAGGCAGCTGTGCTATAACGCCGGGAAAAAGGCGATCTAGCTCACCCAGCGCCCTCCCATAAGCTCGCTTGGCTTTTTCAATCGCATTGACTCCTTCGATGCAACATTGCTGCTGACGGGCCGGCCCCTTGGGAGGCGGGATTCGTACGTCCGCACGTAGGATCAAACTACTGATTTTGCTCGACGCCGGTGCCCTGTCACTCATCCGAACCAGCCTCTAGCTCGCGCTCAGGCGCGCGGCCCTGTATCTTTTTCAGAACTTCTTGAATGGAGTCTGCGACAGCTTGAGCCTCCCCTTCGAAGGACAGGTTCGAATACGCGATATCGCCATCCTGCGACTTTTGGGCTTGTTGAATTGTGACTTTTAGGGGAACTTCACTTTCGTCGCCATCGTAGTGCCCTTTTCGTACGGCACTACGCGCCCTGGCAAGGATATATTTCCCTAGGCCGGCAACCAGCTCGGTGGAAACGCCGCCAACGATGGCGATGCATATATTTGCAACCCAGTCCGCAGAGTATTCGTGGAGATAGGAACGATCTTCGCCGTCATACAGATATCGGGCGTTTAGTCCCGCTTTTTTGGCGAGCTTCCTTGCTTCAGTGTCGCTAGGTAGATAGTAGACTTTGCCATTGCGCACTTCAGTCGGCAGGATGACTACCGTAATATCACTTAGATCGTCTATCATCTCGCGCAGGCGATCCTGGACACTCTGGGGTAGTTCAGCGCCGATCGAACGCTTCGCCATCTCGGTTTCGCTCATGGATTCCCCTAGTGTCGCTGACCAAAGGCTCAAGTCAGTAAGTCTAGGATATTTCGTCACCGTCGGGGCTCGATTGCCGTAGCGGCCCGGGACCGGCCCGGAGAGGCCGCAGCCCGGGGCGCTGGCGGCCGCGAAGCGGGCGCCCTTGAACTGGTAGAGAAAGTTCTCATCCGGGCGGGTCACGAGTGGTGTGCTGGTGTTGTGGCTGGTCGGGGCGGCGGCCTGGTTGGTGTCAGTTGTCGTTGTCGGGTGTGGTGGTGGGTTCTGGGGTGGGTCGGTGACGGGTTGCGCGCCAGAGGTTGGTGGGGGTTTCGCCTTCGTGCCATAGGCGGTAGAACTCTCGGCGTGCTCGCCACAGCCTGCCGGCGAAGGCTCCTCTTGTCAGGCCGAGTGCTGCGGCGGCGGTTGTGGGGTTGGTGTCGTGGATGGCGAGGGTTTCGAGGATCTGGCGGGCGTCGGGGTGCAGGGTTGCGAGGATCTGGTGTAGCGCGGTGGTGTCGATGACGGTGTCTTCGGGTGAGCTGGTGCCGGCGGTGAAGGTGTGCCAGTAGCGGACGTGGTTGCGCATGACGCGAGGGCGGTCGGTGCGTGTGAGGTTGAGGCCGTACATGCGGCCGGCCTCGCGGATGTGGACCATGATCGCGTAGCGGCCGATGTCGAGAAGGCGCGTGTCGGGCTCGGGCGGGGCGTCGCTGCCGTAGAGGGCTTCGAGCATTGCTGAGCGGGCGATGGCTACGGCCTCGTCCACCTGGATGTGCCGGAAGCGCGAGTGAAGCGCCGCGACGCGGGCGAACCGGTCGATCTGCGTCAGGCGGTAGCCGTGGGGAAGCTCGATGTCCGCTGGATCTGCTTTGGTCATACTGCGTCTGTCCTGGGGGATTTCGGTGTTCCGCTGCGTTTGGCGAAAGTTCGGACCGCGCAGTCCGAGCGGCGCGGTGTGAGAGTTTCTGCGTCCGCCGCTCGGCCCGTCTAGGGGGCTATACGGCCTGGGATGGTGCAGCGTAGGGCAAGCGGGCGCATTGATTCAACCCGTTCGTGAATAAACGGGCGTACTTGCTGGTCGGCGCTTGTCCAGTGGGGGTCGCGAGCGGGGTGGTAGAACGCTCGGTTATGGGTGACGAGCGGCTGGTGGAGATCGGGCGGGAGCTGCGGCGGTTGCGGACGGGCGCGGGGCTGTCCGGCGTGGGGCTGGCTGCTCGGGCCGGTGTTCCGCAGCCGACGGTGTCTCGGGTGGAGACCGGTCGGCGCATCTCCGATCCGGACGTCATCGGGCGGTTGTTCGCGGCGCTGGAGTTGGACGCGGGCGAGCGTGAGCGGTTGGCCGCGCTGGTGCGCGACGCCTACGCGCTGGGCGCGGGGCGTCGGGTGGACGCCGGGGTGTCGTTCCGGCCGGAGGCGGTCGGGGAGCTCGCTCGGCAGGCGCGGACGGTGCGGGCGCTGGCGACGGCGCTGATTCCCGCAGCTCTGCGGACGGCGGACTACTCCGCGGAACTCGGGGCGTCCGGCGGTGGATCGGTCGATGACTGGAACGAGGTGTTGGAGGACGGCGAGCGGCGGTTCTCGTTCGTCCTCGCCGAAGCGGCGTTGCGGACGTGGCCGGGCTCGGGCGCGTCGATGGCCGGGCAGTTCGCGCATCTCCTCGACGTCACCGAGCGTGACAATGTGCGTTTCGGGATATTGGTCGGATCGGCCCCTCTCGGACGGACTCGCGTGCCTTTGCACGGGTTCACGGTTTTCGATGAGTCGGCGGTGTCGGTGGAGACGTTCACGCGCGACCTGACGATGTCCGAACCGGACGAGGTGCGCGCCTACCTCGACGTCTTCACCGGCCTTGAGGCCGCGGCCGTCGTGGGCGGCCGGGCGCGCGCGTTGGTGGAACAGGCTGCGGCGGATCTCCGCGCGACGCTTGAATCTATTCACAAACGTATTGAATAGACCTTGGATCTGTCCTACGCTGCGTGTCGCCGGGGCGTATAGCCCCCTAGACGCGCAGGGTGGTGATGGATATGGCGCGCTTGTCGCGCTTGTTCCCCGGACGGGCTGACGCCGTCCACGTCGCGAGGTCCTTCGCCTGGGCCTTCGTCGTCGGCCGGGTCTCTCAGGACGTGGCCGACACGGTCGAACTGGTGGTCAGCGAACTCGCCACGAACGCGGTGGAGCACACCGCGAGCGGCCAGGTGGGCGGTTCGTTCGTCCTCGAACTGGACGTCATCGACGGGGCCGTCCGCGTCGGCGTGGTGGACATGGGCTCGTCCGCCGAGCCGTCCAAAGGGAACCCCGACGACCTGGACGCGGTGTCGGGGCGCGGGCTGTTCATCGTGGACGCCGTCGCCAAGCAGTGGGCCGCCGAACCCGTCCGGTTCGGGCGGCGGGTCTGGGCCGATCTCGCGATGCACGGATGAGCGGTCCGCCGATGCCGCGTCGGCGGCGACGGCTGCGCGCGGTGGGTTCCGCGACGGGGGCTGAGCTTCCTGCCAGAGTGTCTAGAGTCCTAGACTCGTGGTCACAGGCCGGAGGAGGTGTCATGCCAGGCGAGTTGGAGCGCATCGCGCAGATCGACGACCCGTACGAACTGCTGCGGGCGGCGACCACGCGACTGGCGGAGGCTCAGCAGGAGGTCACCGAACTCGCGCGGCTGCGGCGTCGGCTCATTCAGGATCTGCACGCGCAAGGCATGTCGTACGCGCAGATCGCGCAGGCCGCGGGGCTGAGCCGCGGGCGCATCCACCAGATCCGCCACACCGGCCCCGCCCCCGAAGGCGCTTTCCTCGGGGCGGGTGAGGTGACGGTGGTGACTCCGCTCCGCCCCGATCCCGCCAGCGACCGGACGTACGTCGCGCTGGACGACCTCACGACCGGCAAGCGGCTGGAGGAACTGGCGCGCACCTTCGACCTGTCGGTGAGCTACGACCACGTCGCGCTTGACGGGTCGATCGACCTGAACCGGCCCGGTCTGCTGGTGATCTGCGGCCCGCGCATGTCCGACGCGATGCGGGACGCCTACGACAAGGACCCCGTCATCGAGTGGGAACGCGACGACGTCGGGTGGCTGCTGCGCGACAAGCGCACCGGGCAGGAGTTCCGATCCGGACAGGAGGACGACCCGGCGCGGCCCTTCGACATCGGATACCTGGGTCGGCTGCCCCGTCCGGACGGCAACGGCAGCATCCTGGCCATCGCGGGCGCTCACCCGGAGGGCTCGCTCGGCGTCGTGCATCTGCTGACCACCGACATCGGAAGCCTGTGGGGCAAGGTCGGCGACGGGCGATTCTCCGTCGTCGTCGGAACCGAGTACGACCCCGGCACGCACGAACCGTTGCGCACCGAGTTGCTGACGCCGGTCTACCTGCACGACGAGGCGTCCTGACCGGCATGTCCGCGCTGATCGCCAGCGAACCGGGAACACCCGGCCGCGACAACGAGGACTTCGCGGCGGTCTCGTCGGACGTCCTGGTCGTGGTGGACGGGGCGGGTGCTCCACGTGGAACGGCGACGGGGTGTCGGCACTCGGTCGCCTGGTACGCGCGCAACCTCGGCGGGCTGCTGCTGGCCGCCGCGACCGACGACCGGTCCGGCCTGGCCGAAGCGCTCGCGGTGGCCATCGACCGCGTCAACGCGCTCCACGCCGACACCTGCGACCTGACGCGCCCCGGTTCGCCCTCGGCGACCGTCGCACTGGCGCGCATCGCCGGGGACCGACTGGAACACCTGGTGCTGTCGGACGCCGTTCTCCTCCTCGACCGTGTCGGCGCCCCGCCCCGTGTCGTCACCGATGGCCGCCTGGCCGACGTCGTCGCCAAGCTGGACGAGCTGCCGCCGCTCGGCACCGACGCGCACACGGCCGGGCTGCGGTCCCGCGTCGAGCAACTGGCCGCCCACCGCAACCAGCCAGGCGGATTCTGGGTCGCCAGCACCCAACCCGGAGCCGCCGCCGAAGCCCTCACCGGCAGCACCCCGCTGGACGAGCTGAACGCGGTCGCGCTGCTCAGCGACGGCGCGAGCCGCCTCGCCGACCGCTTCGCCCTCCTGGACTGGCCCGGCCTCCTCGGCGTCCTCCGCGACGGAGGACCGGACGCGCTCATCCAGCGCACGCGCCGAGCCGAAGCCGACGACCCGGACGGTTCGCGTTGGCCGCGCGGCAAGGCGTCCGACGACGCCAGCGCCATCTACCGACGCTTCCGCGAACTTTTGTAGACCCCCCTAGACAATCGTCGGCGGTTTCGCGTACCTTGGTCTGCGTACCCCCCTAGACAGTTCATGGCTCGATCCAAAGACACGGTGTCTAGGGGCCTAGTCAAAGGAGAAGGCCCATGCGCAACATCCCCGTGGACGTCACCGCGCTCACGTTCGTGTGCGTGTCCCCGCCGCGTCCCAAGCTCGTCAGCCAGGAGACCGGGGAGGTCAAGGTGGACCGGGACGGGAACACGGTGTTCACCGTGGGTCTGTCGGCCGCCGACGAGAACGGCCGGGTGGACCTGGTGAACGTCGCGCTCTCCCACGACCCCGGCGTCACGGTCGGGCAGGTCGTCCGCCCGGTCGGCCTGGTCGGCGTCGCCTGGGAGAACCAGATCGGCGGACGGACGCGGTGGGGGATCGCCTACCGCGCCGCGCAGATCCTTCCGGCCGCCCCGGCCGTCGGCAGCGACGCGGCCTGAGCCGGGGACCGGTCATGACGAACTCGCTTCTTTTGCTCGGAGCCCTGGCCGCCGCGGCGGTCGGGCTCTGGGCCTGGCGGTCCCGGTTCCCGGTGTCGTTCTGGTACGGCGTCGGGTTCCCGGTCCGCGCGGTGCTGGTCTGCCTGTCATGGCATCACGTCGCGTCCGGGACGAAGCTCACGCGGAAGCGGCGTCGGTGGCGCTACACGCTGGACGCCGTTCCGCTCGCCGACATCGCCACCCGTGAGGCGTCGGCGGTGTTCCGGCACAAGCGGGGACTGCGGCGCGTGGACGTCGAACACGCCCCGCGCCTCGGCCTGCCGCGTCCGACCCGGCTGGGGTGGCGGATCCGGGTGCGGCTGCACGACGGGCAGGTTCCCGCCGACTACGAGAAGGCCGCGGAGGGGATCGCGCACGCCTGGCGCGTCCACTCCGTCCGCGTGGTGGACGTCGCGCCGGGGCGGGTCACGTTGTGGGCGACGCTCCGCGACCCCCTCACCGACATCGCCGTCACCCCGGAGACGGGGGAGCTGCTGCGGGTGCGGCCGGGGAAGCTGGAGAACGGCGCGGACTGGATCATCGACTTCCGCACCGTTCCGCACTGGCTTAACGCCGGCGCGACGCAGTCGGGCAAGTCCAACCTGGCCAACGCCATCATCAAGGGATTGGCTCCGCAGCCGGTCGCGCTCGTCGGGTTCGACCTCAAGGGCGGTGTCGAGTTCACCCCCTACGCGCCGCGCCTGTCGGCGCTGGCCACGTCCCGCGCCGAATGCCGGACGCTGCTGGACGACCTGGTCCGCCTGGTCACCGACCGCATGGCGCTGTGCCGGACGCACGGGGCGCGCAACGTGTGGCGGCTGCCCGAACACCTGCGGCCCGTTCCGGTCGTGGTGCTGGTGGACGAGGTCGCCGAACTGTTCCTCATGGCCGACAAGAGCGAGAAGGACGACGTCACGCGGACCGGGACGGCGCTGCTGCGCGTCGCCCAGCTCGGCCGGGCGTTCGCCGTCCACCTGATCGTGTGCGGGCAGCGCATCGGCTCCGACCTCGGCCCCGGCGTCACCGCCCTGCGCTCGCAGCTCTCCGGCCGCGTCTGCCACCGCGTCAACGACCCTGAGACGGCGAACATGACCCTCGGCGACATGGACCCGGCCGCGCTGGACGCCGCTCGCGCCATCCCCGCCGAAACCCCCGGCGTCTGCGTCGTCGCCGGGCAGGACGGGGCCTGGCATCGCGCCCGATCCGTCTACGTCTCCGAAGAGGCCGCCGAGTCCGCCGCCCGCGACCACGCGCACCTCGCCCCCGCCTGGCATGACCTCACCGGGACGACGTTGACCGCCGATCCCGGCATCCCGGACGCAGCCTGACCCGCTCTTCCCTTCCTGGCCCGGCGCGAGCCTCGATCGCGCCACGTCCCTACCCGACCCATGCCTGAAACCGGCTCATACCGGAGGTGATCGTCATGGCCGCTCGCGTTCTCGCCCTTCGTCCCCTGCTCGTCCCGGCGCGGCGTACTCGGACGTCCGCCGCGTCCCGCAGGACGTCCCGGACGTCCCCGGAAACGTCCCCGTCCGTCCCGTGGGTGCGGGTCGAGCGGGACGACGTCCGCGGGCTGCACGTCGCGCGGTGCGAACGGTGCGCGGAGTTCTTCGCGTCGTCCCGGCCCGACGAGGCCGAGGACTGGGCCGACGCGCACCGCTGTGACCCCGAACTCGCCGCGCTGCTCGCCGACCCGGCCGCCTGGCGGGCGGCATGACCCGGCGGACGCTCGTCCTCGTGCTGGAGTCCGGGCCGGTCAGAGTGCTGGCCGGCATCGCGGCGGCGGGATCGTTCACCCACATCCGCGACACCGCCGCCGACCACGGCCAACGCGGCTGGATGGCGTGGGCCGTCGCCGTCTGCATCGACCTCACCTGCGTCATGGCCGCCACCGAGCGGCGCCGGGACCAGGCCGTCCGACGTGCGCCGGGACGGGTGTCGTGGCCGACGCTCGTCCTGGTCGGCGGCGTCGTGCTGTCGCTGGCCGCCAACCTCGCGCAGGCCGACCCGTCGCCGTGGGGATGGATCACCGCCGCGACCCCCGCCGGGGCGTTCCTCGTCGCGGTGTCCATGCTCGAACGCCGCGCGAACCGCCCGGCCGCGCCGTCGCCGTCCCGCGAAGAGACGGGCCGTCCCGCGCCGGAGCCGATGGACGCGCCGCCGTCCTTCGGCCGTCCCGGACGACCGGCCCTGTCCTCGTCCTCCGACCGGACCGGCAACCGGTGCGATGACCCCGATCCGCCGCCGTCCTCGGCCCCGTCCGCAGCACCGGCCCCGCGCGCGGTCGGCGGCTCGGCGGACGCGCCGTTGCTGGAGTTCGCGCGCCGCGTCGCCGACGAACACCGCGCCGCCTACGGACGGCCGATCACCCGCGACGCGCTCCGCGCCCGTCTCGGCGTCTCCAACCAGCTCACCTCCGACCTCCTGCGGCGGCTCCGCGCCGACGCGACCCCTGAGGGAGCAAGCGGCCATGCCGAAAGGTGACGAACCGATCCGCCGCCCGACACATGCGACACCGAAACCCGATCACGCGAACGAAGCGGTCTGCGAGTCGTGCGGTACGGCGACGGCTCGGCGCTGGCGGTGCTGCGACTGCGGCGGGGGCGGCCTGACCTCGACCGGCGACACCTGCCCGCTCTGCGGCGGCGCCGGATTCCTCTGACCTGTCCGCTCGAACCGCTGGGAGACCCGCCGATGCTTCTCCGCCGCGCCGCGTTCCTCGCCTTCTGGCTCGTCCTGGCCCTCTACGTCCTGCGCCAACCCGCACGAGCCGCCCACACCGTCACCGCGTTGTTCGGCGGCCTGGCCGCCCTCGCCGACGCGCTGGCCGCGTTCTTCGCCGCCCTCTGACCCACGCCTCGCCGCATCGCACGAACAGGAGTAGTCCGCACCGATGACCCCCGTCCCCGACGTCCCGGCCGCGCGGCTGTCCGATCCGGTCGCCGTCCGAGACATGGCCGACCGCCTCAACAGGCCCGACTTTGACCGCTGGGCCGCCCGAACCCGCGCCACCGGAGGATGCGCGCAACCCGTCCACCTTCGCGGGCACGTCGAGTACCGCGACAAGCTCACCGGCGTACTCCTGCGCCGCTTCAGCAGCGGAACCGAACCCGGCGGAACGCTGCGGGTGGCGTGCAAGACCCGCCGCGCGTCCCGCTGCCCGGCCTGCGCCGAGACCTACCGCGCCGACACCTACCAGCTCGTTCGCGCGGGCCTGTCCGGCGGCAAGGGAGTGCCCGACACCGTCGCCGAGCACCCGGCGGCGTTCGTCACCCTGACCGCGCCGTCGTTCGGCCCCGTCCACACCCGACGCGAGAAGAACGGCAAGGCGCAGCCATGCCGCCCCCGCCGCGATGCCGGAACGTGTTCCCACGGGCGGCCGGTCTCCTGCACGGCCCGGCACACCGCCGACGACCCCCGGCTCGGACAGCCGATCTGCCCAGACTGCTTCGACTACCGCGCGGCCGTGCTGTGGAACGCGCACGCGCCCGAACTCTGGCGGCGCTTCACCCTCGCCGTCCGACGCCAGATCGCCAAAGCCGGCGGGCTGCGCGTGGGAGAACTGCGCGCCCACCTGACGTTGTCGTTCGCCAAGGTCGCCGAATACCAGCGCCGCGGCCTGGTCCACTTCCACGCCGTCCTCCGCCTCGACGGACCCGGCGGACCCATCGCACCGCCCCCTGCCTGGGCGACCTACGACCTGCTCGCCGACGCCGTCCGCCACGCCGCGACCGCCGTCACCGCCCGCACCCCGCAAAGCAACGACGTCCCCGCCCACACCCTGACCTGGGGCGAACAACTCGACATCCGCCCCATCACCGCGACCGGCACGCTCACCGACCGCGCCGTAGCGGGCTACATCGCCAAATACGCCACCAAAGCCGCCGAGTCCACCGGAACCGTGGACCGCCGTATCCGCGCCACCGACGACGTGAACACCCTCCCCGTCACCGACCACGCCCGACGCCTCATCACCGCCTGCCTCGACCTGGCCGCCGTCGAAGAACTCGCGGGCCTGCGACTCGACCAGTGGGCGCACATGCTCGGCTTCCGCGGCCACTTCTCCACCAAGTCCCGCCGCTACTCCACCACCCTCGGACGCCTGCGCGCCGACCGCTGCGCCCACAACGAACGCGAACACCACGCCACCACCGGACGCCTGCCCTTCGACGACGACGGCGTTCTGATCACCACCCACTGGAACTACGTCGGCCAAGGACTCACCCCCGGCGAAGCCCTCCTCACCGCCGCCCTCACCGGCCGACCACTCCCGCCGCTCGACTCGCGCCACGCAAGGAGCCCTGTTGGACGACCTGGTCCTGACCGTCGATGAAGCCGCCGAACGGCTCCGAGTGAGCCGCTGGACGCTCTACAACCTCATCCGCTCGAACCGGCTCCGCACGGTCAAGATCGGCCGCCGCCGGCTGGTGCCCGTCGACGCCCTGTCCGAATGCCTCGACCACCTCTCGGAGGAAGCCGCCTGATGACCACGACAGCGATCGGTACTCCGGACGAACCAGAGAAGCCCAAGCGTCGGAAGAGCCGGAGCAAGCGCGGGAACGGCGAAGGAAGCATTTGGCGGCGCAAGGACGGCCGGTACGCCTTCGCCGCGTACGTCCTGACGACGGCCGGGACGCTCAAGCGGGTGCAGGGCTACGCGCCGTCGCACGACGAAGCGCGCAAGCGGTTGACCAAGCTGCTGGAACAGTCCGACCAGGGCATTCCGGTGGCGTCGGTGACCTGGACGGTCGAGCAATACTTGACGTACTGGCTGGAGCACGTCGTCAAGCCCGAACGGCGCGCGACGACCCACCGGGGATACGAGGTCGCGGTTCGCCGTCATCTGATTCCCGAACTCGGCAAGAAACGGCTCGGAAAACTGATGGCACGTGACGTCCGGCTCGCCGTCACCCGCATCCGGGAAGCGTGCCAGTGCTGCCGCAACGGCTGGGACGAGATCCGGGAAGTTCCCCGGTGCTGTTCCCTCAAGGGAGGGAAATGCTGCGCGTCCCGGCTGTCGGTGCGGTCGGTCCAGTACATCCACGCGGTTCTGCGGAACGCGCTCCAAGCCGCCGTCCGGGAAGAGATCATTCCGCGCAACGTCGCCAAGCTGGTGCAGGTCTCGACACCCGACTACGAGGTGAACCGCGGCCTGACCATCGACCAGGCGCGAGCCGTGCTCGAAGCGGCCAAGGGCGAACGCCTTCACGCGCTGTTCGTCCTGGCGCTCTGCCTCGGGCTGCGGCGCGGTGAACTGCTCGGGCTCCGCTGGGAAGACATCACGATGGACCCGTGTCGGGCCTGCGCGGGGGAGGGGTACGCCCCGGACGGCGCCGCGTGCGAGGAATGCGAAGAGACCGGGATCGGGAACGCCGCTCTGGAAGTCCGGCAGGCTCTCCAGCGCATCGGTGGGGAACTGCGGTTCGTCCCGCCGAAGACCGCTGATTCCGTGCGGACCATTCCGCTGCCGAACCTGTGCGTGGTCGCGCTTTGCGAGCACCGCGTCATGCAGGATCGGGAGGCCGCCGATGCCTGGCCGAACTGGAGAGAACACGGGCTGGTGTTCCCATCCCGCATCGGAACGCCGATGGAACCCGACAACCTCCGGCGGAGCTGGGGCCGCATCAGGGAAGCGGCGGGGCTGGACGGTGTCCGGCTGCACGACACCCGGCACACGTGCGTGTCCCTGCTCCTGGCGCTCGGCGTCCCGCCGCACGTCGTCCGGGAGATCGTCGGTCACAGCGACATCGAGGTCACGATGACCATCTACGCTCATGCGGCGCTGGAGGACAAGCGGGCCGCGCTGCGGAAGCTGGGGGACGTGCTCGGCTGAGGCCGTTGCTGTCACGGTTGCTGTCAAAAACGCCCGGCGCGATCATCGCTCCGGGCGTTTCGGCTGTTCAAAGGGTGTGGGCAGGGGCGGGGTCGAACCGCCGACCTTTCGCTTTTCAGGCGAACGCTCGTACCGACTGAGCTACCTGCCCGGGACGCGCGGTCGTCGCGGTGACGTTGGCACGTCTGGCGGTCCTGACGGGATTTGAACCCGCGGCCTCCACCTTGACAGGGTGGCGAGCACTCCTAGCTGCTCCACAGGACCTTGCGTTTTCCCCGAGTCTAGACTCTCGGGGGCGTCTCCCGGGGTGGGCTCCCTCGCGGGGCCGTTTTCCTGGCGACGTCCGAAAGCATACGGGATGCTCGCTGCCTGCGCCAACTCGGTATTGGGGCCGGGGAAACCGCAGGTCAGCGGGGGTGCGTGCCGGGTGGCGCGCACCCCCGTCAGCCGAGGAACGTCCGGTTCGCCGCGGCGACGCGGTCGGTGTAGGCCGGGTCGTCGGTGGGGGCGACCGCGCGCAGGAGTTCGACGCCGTCCACGGAGATCTGGTCGGCCAGCTCGTGGGGGTCGGCGGCGGCGATGCGGTAGCGGCGGTCGGTGGGGGGCAGGAGGAGGGCGGGCAGGGGGACGGACAGGACGCGGGAGAGGGCCAGCAGGTCGTTGGCCGTGTAGGACGCGGTCGAGTCCAGGGAGGCGTCCGAGATGTCCGAAGCGGACCAGGGGCGGCCCGTCAGGCGGGTCAGGGACGCGGCCGCGAGGGTGGGGTCGAGGTCCCGGACGCGCCGCCAGTGCCCGACGTTCGCCGCGACGACCTGGTTCATGCTGATCACACGGTCCGGTGTCGGAGCGTCAACAGGCAGAACGGGCGGACGCGCGGGGCGGCGCAGCGCACGCACGAACGCGAGAAACACGAGCAACGCCCCGAGCACCGGGAACGCCCACGGATACGAGGACGTCGAGCCCGTGAAGGCGATCGGCTCGTCAATCCCGGTGATCTCGCCGCGGATCGTGTAGCGCCCGAACGCGGGCCCGTCGAGGGTGAACCGCGTCGTGTACGAGCGTTCCTGGCCGGGCTGGAGCGTGCCGAGCGGCGGCGCGGCGACGATCGTCGTCGGGTCGGCGCCGCGCCCGGCGGCGAGGGAGAGCGGCGCGTCGGCGACGGGCGCCTGTCCGTCGTTGCGGACGGTGAAGCGCAGCGTCCGGTGGGCGGGCCCGCCGAACCAGGACGCGACGCCTGAGCCGGTCACCGAGACGTCCGTCACGGTGAGGCGGCGGCTGCTGGTGACGCCGCCGGTCTCGGGCGCGGCGAGCGTGCCGGCCCCGGCGACGGCGACGGGCGTCGTGACGGGCGTCCCGCCGGTCACGGGCCGCGCGGAGACGACGCAGGGGCAGCCGATGGGCGGTTTCGCGACGGTCAGCAGGACGGTCGCCGTCTTCTTCGCGGCGACGAACGTCGTCGCGGACGTCGTGACGGCGCAGTCGGCCGTCCCGCGCCGCGCGGAGTTCCCGCACAGTTCGACGACGACGTTCCCAGCGGCCCAGCCCGACAGTTTCACGGTGAGGGTGTCGCCCGCCTTCACCGACGTCCGGTCCACCGCGACGCGCGGCGCGTCGGCGGACGCGGGAACGGCCGGAAACACCAGCAGCGCGGCCAGGAGGACGGCGAAAACCCGCTTCATGCCTTCCTCCGGCGGCGCACGGCGAACACGGCGACGCCGCCCGCCAGGACGACGACGAGACCGAGGTACAGCCACGGCACGCCCCACGACGACGCGGTCCGCGTCACGGGCCGGACGGCCAGCGCGGAACCCGTCGCCGGGTCCGCGAGCGTCAGCCGCACCGATGCGCGCAACGGCCCGACGGGCGCGACGCCCGGCAGCTTCTCGGTGAACGTGTACGTGTTTCCGGGCAGCAGCTCCGGGATGGGCCGCGAGACGGGCCTGCCCTGCGACCAGCCGAACGGCCCGGCCGCCGAGATCCGCGCCGAGGCTGTCACCCGGACGTTGCCGGTGTTGCGGACGCGGTACGCGACCGTCATGTCCGAGGTCCCCGCGACAGGCGCGGAGTAGGAAGCGGCCAGCTCCTCGATCTGCACGGACGGGCTCAGCGGCCCGTTGACGCGCACGTGGACGCGCGCCGCCACGCGCCGGTCCACGTTCACGCGCTGCCCCGTCGCGGACGTCTCCTGTTGGGTGATCGCCGTGACGACGCCGCCGCTGTGGTCGCCGGGCGTCGCGTCGGCCGGGACGGTCAGCGTGAACGGCACCTGCAGCCGTTTGCCGGGCTTGATGCGGTACGTCCCGGCGCGGAAGGCGATCCACGTCCCGACGCCCGTCGCGCGGCGGTCGGCGGTGAGCAGCGCGAACGACCCGTCCGGGGTGTTGAACGCGTCGGTCGCGTACACGCGGAGCGTCAGCGCGCGGCTGCCGAGATTGGAGACCGTGACCTTGTCGCTGATCTTCTGCCCGGGGGCGGCCGTGTAGACGAAGTAGTCCCGCCCGCTCGGGCCGGTGGGCCCGGCCGGGCGGACGGCCCAGGTGAAGCCGGGGTCGGGGGCGGCGTGCGCGACCGGCGCGGCGGCCGCCGCGAGCAGGGCCGCGAGGGCGGCCGCGCCCGCGCGGGCGGGTGCGTTCATGGGGTTTCTCCGCAAGACTCGGGGGACGCGGCGCCCCTTGTCCCAGAAGGGGCGCCGCGCCGGAGGATGACCCGTCAGGACAGGGTCAGGGTGAGGGTGCCGGTGTAGTCGCCGGGCACGGCGCCCGCCGGGACGCCGAGGTCGAGCCCGGCGCCCGCCTCGAACACGCCGCCGCTCGCGCCGCCCGCCGAGGCGGCGAGGGTGCGGGCGACGTCCAGACCGGAGACGGCCGGGCCCGCGGTGACCGCGCCGCCGGAGCCGTCGTTGACGACGGCCGCGTTCGGCGCCCACGCCATGTTCGCGGCGGGGATGGCGCCGCCCGCCGCGGACGTGAGGTCGCCGAGCTGGCCGACCAGGCTCCAGCCCGCGTTCGTGCCGCGCGCGTCGGTGACGGTGGCCTTGTTCAGCGCGCCGGTGGCGTGGCCGCCGGGCGCGGCGTCGGTGAGGGCGACGTTGTTGCCCGCGACGGACAGGGTCAGCGCGCCGGTCTTGTTGATCTTCGCGGTGATGGTCTGCTGCTCGCTGGAGCCGCCGCCCCCGCCCGGGTTCTCGCCGCCCTCGCCCGGGTCGCCGCCGCCGGGGTTCTCGCCGCCGGTGAACGTGACGGGCGTGAACGTGTCCTGGCTGCGGTCGGTGGAGCCGTGCGCCGCGATCGTGATGACGTAGCACTGGGTGACGAGGCAGTCGATGTCGTTGCCCTCGGCGTCCTTGTACTTGGCCTTGACGCCGGGCAGGACGGTGCTGAACGTGCCGTCGTCGTTCATCGGGCCCTGCCCGGCGGACGGGGCCGCGCCCTTGTGGATCCACTTGGACACCTGGAAGACGCCCGCGTTGGTGGCGTAGTCGGCGGTCTTCGGGCCGAACGCGACGTAGATGGCGTTGCCGCCGGCGGCGGCGGGGTTGAAGCCGGTGCCCTCGACCGCCAGGTCCTGGCCGGCGGGGTCGACGCCGGTGGACGGCGACACGGTCGTCGCGGGTCCGGCGGCGTACGCGGGGGACAGGCCGGCGGCCGTGACGGCGGCTGCCGCGCCGACGACGAGGGCGCCGCGGCCCAGCCGCGAGGCGATGGAACGCATGGAGTGCTCCTTGTGGGGTGTTGGGAGTGCGCGCGGGCGCGCGCGGTCCGCCGCGCCGCTGCGGGTGGCGGCGGCGGGGACGATCGGGGGCGGGGGACGTCAGCGGGCGGGTCGGCGCCGCCGCCGGGCGAGGAGCCGGACGCCGATTCCGGCGGCGGCGACGGCGGCGACGGCGATCCAGAACGGGGCGGGCGAGCGCGCGGGCGGCCCCGCGGCCGTCTGCCGGAACGTCTCGGCGGCGACGGGGGTGGCGAAGCCCTGCGGGACGCCGGCCGCGGCGGTCGGCGTCCCGGCGGCGGGCGGGGCGGTGCCGCCCGGGGTCGTCGAGCCGAGGGAGCCGGAGGCGGACGAGCCAGGGCTGGCGCCCGCGCCGGAGCCGGACGGCGTGTTCGCCTCGGGCGCGCGCGCCGCGCCCTTGAACGCGATCGGCACCATCGCGTCCTGGCTGCGGTCGGGCACGCCGTGCGCGGCCATCGTCATGACGTAGCAGGCGCTGACGAGGCAGTTCACCGCCTTGCCGTTCCCGTCGGTGTACTTGGCCTTCACGGCGATGCGCACGCTGAACGACCCAGCGGCGCTCATCGGCGCCTGCCCGTTCCCGCCGCCGCCCGGGTGGACCCAGACGGCGGACGCGAACAGGTTGGCGTCCTTGAAGAAGTTCGCGGGACGGGGACCGAACACGACGTACACGCCGAACGCGTTGTTGCGCTTGGCGTCGAAGCCGCTGCCGGTGACCGTCAGCGTCGCGCCGGACTGCGGGACGCCGGTGCGCTGCGAGACCGCCAGGGAGGCCGCGTGCGCGGGGGTCGCGAGGGCGACCGGCGCGGCGCACAGGAGGGCCGCCGCCGAAACGCTCGCGACGGCGCGCTGGCGGCGATTCATCGGACGTGCTTCATGGTTCGACCCCGCGTCTTCCTACTTAGGTAAGGCTAAGCTAACGTAACGCCCCAGCGGCTGAAAAGCCGACATAGGCCACATTTCGCAACACTGGGACGGACGATGCGCAGAACGGTGCCCCTCCTCGCCGCGACCGGCGTGGCCCTCGCACTCACCACCGGACTCGCGCACGCGGACGCCGGGTCGGCCACCGGCGCGAGCGGCCAGACGCTGACCGTCTCCCAGACCACCGGCCTCGCGAGGGACGGCGCGACGCTGACCGTCACCGGCCACGGCTTCGACACCGGTAAGGGCGTCTACGTCGCGTTCTGCCAGGACAACGGCGCGGGCAAGGCCCCGCACCCGTGCGGCGGCGGCGCGGACACCAGCGGCAAGACCGGCGGATCGCAGTGGATCTCGTCCAACCCGCCGCCGTACGGCAAGGGGCTGGCCGTCCCGTACGGCCCCGGCGGGACGTTCAGCGTGCAGATCAAGATCGCGGCGAAACTCAACGACGCCGTGGACTGCACGAAGGTGAAGTGCGTCGTCGCGACCCGCGCTGATCACACGCGGTCGAACGACCGCAGCCAGGACGTGCGCGTGCCGGTCTCGTTCGAGGGCGGCTCGTCGTCGCTGCCGTGGATCGTCGGCGGCGCTGCCGCTGCGGTCGTCGTGCTCGGCGGCGGCGCGGCGCTGCTCGTCCGGCGGCGGCGCGGCGGGAGCGCGGCGTGAAGGCGCGTTTTGCGGCGGCCGCCCTCGCGGCGGTCACCGCGCTGGCGGGCGCGGGCTGCGCCGCCGGGACGGGCGGGGCCGCGTCCGGCGCGACCGACGCGGTCGCGAGCTGCGGGCCGTCCACCGTGCGGGTTCCGGACAAGGACGTCGAACCGCTCAGCCCCGCGCCGAAGCCGGAGCTGCCCGTCACCGTCGCGTCCGCCGACGGGAAGCGCGTCACGGTGAAGAAGGCGGACCGCGTCCTCGCGCTCAACCTGTACGGGTCGCTCGCGGAGATCGTGTTCAGCCTCGGGCTCGGGGACCGCGTGATCGGACGCGACGCGTCCACGACGTTCCCGTCCGCCGCGAAGCTCCCCCTCGTCACCAACCAGGGCCACGACCTGTCCGCCGAGGCGATCCTCCGGATGGACCCCGACGTCGTCCTCGCGGACCGCAGCATCGGGCCGCCCGAGGCGCTCCAGCAGATCCGCGCGGCGGGAATCCCCGTCGTCATGGTGGACGACCGGCAGACGATCCCCGCGATCGGCGAGCACATCACCGCCATCGCCGCCGCGCTCGGCGTCCCCGCCGCCGGGAAGAAGCTGAACGCGCGCGTCACCGCGCAGATCGACGCGGCCCGCGCGAAAGCCTCGCACGGCGGCGAGCCGCTGCGCGTCGCGTTCCTCTACCTGCGTGGCACCGCCGGGGTCTACCTCATCGGCGGCAAGGGCGCGGGCTCGGACGCGATGATCCAGGCGGTCGGCGCGACCGACGCGGGCACCGCCGCCGGGCTCAGCGGGTTCCGCCCGCTCACCAGCGAAGGGCTCATCAACGCCGCGCCCGACGTCATCCTCGTCATGACGGACGGGCTGGAGTCGGTCGGCGGCGTCAAGGGCCTGCTGAAACTGCCCGGCGTCGCGCAAACGCCCGCGGGCCGCGCGCACCGCGTCGTGGACGCCGACGACGGCACGCTCCTCAACTTCGGCGCGCGCACCGGTGAGACCATCGAAGCGCTCGCCGTCGCGCTGCACGATCCGTGCGGTGCTCGGTGAAAGCGAAACCCGCCGCGTGGAAGCCCGCGCTGCTGATCGCCGGACTCGCCGTCGCGCTCGTCGTGATGGTCGTCGTCGCGGCGGCGCTCGGCCAGGTGAACATTCCGCCCGACCAGGTCGTCGGCTCGATCCTGCACCGGATCGGGCTGGACGTCGGGCCGCTGCCGGAGGCCGCGCAGGGCGACAACGCGCTGTGGCTCGTCCGGTTCCCGCGCGTCGCGCTCGCCGTCGTCACCGGCGCGTCCCTCGGCTGCGCCGGGTCGGTCATGCAGGGCGTGTTCGGCAACCCGCTCGCCGAACCCGGCGTCATCGGCGTCTCGTCCGGTGCGGCCGTGGGCGCGGCGGGCGTCATCGTCTTCGGGTTCACCTTCCTCGGGAACTGGACGGTCGTCGGCGCGGCGTTCGTGTTCGGGCTGCTCACCACGCTGCTCGTCTACGTCGTGTCGCGGTCGGGCGGGCGCACCGAGGTCGTGACGCTGCTGCTCACCGGCATCGCCGTCAACGCCGTCGCGACCGCCGCGCTCGGACTGCTGATGTTCGCGTCCAGCAACGACGCGCTGCGCGCCATCACGTCCTGGCAGCTCGGCAGCCTCGCCAGCGCGACCTGGCCCGCGGTCGGGGCCGTCACGCCCTGCGCGGTCGTCGGCGTCGCCGTCGCGCTGACGTGCGCGCGGCGGCTGGACGTCCTCGCGCTCGGCGAGCGGCCCGCGCGGCAGCTCGGCGTGGACGTGGAGCGGCTGCGGCTGCTGTGCGTCGTCGTCATCGCGCTGCTGACGTCCGCGGCCGTCGCGTTCAGCGGGATCATCTCGTTCGTCGGGCTCGTCGTGCCGCACCTGGTCCGGATGGCCGTCGGGCCGGGGCACCGCGCGCTGATCCCGGCGAGCGCGCTCGGCGGCGCGCTGATCCTCGTCACCGGCGACCTCGTCGCGCGGACGTCCATCGCCTACCAGGAACTGCCGCTCGGCGTCCTCACCTCGCTGGTCGGCGGGCCGTTCTTCTTCTGGCTGCTGCGGCGCGCGCGCAGCCGGGCGGGCGGCTGGGGATGATCGCGCTGCGCCGCCGGCCGCGGCTGCCCGCGCCGCCCGAGCACGGCGCGGTCGCGCTCGCCGCCGCCGCGCTCACCGTCGAACGCGCCGGACGCGCCGTGGTGGACGACGTCACGCTCGACGTCCGGCACGGCGAAGTGCTCGCGCTCGTCGGCCCGAACGGCGCGGGGAAGTCGACGCTGCTCGCCGCGCTCTGCGGGGACCTGCGGCCCGCCGCCGGGACGATCCGCGTCGCGAGCGAACCCCTCGACGCGTTCACGCCGCGCGAACTCGCGCTGCGCCGCTCGATGCTGCCGCAGAAGCACACGCTGTCCTTCCCGTTCACCGCCGGGGACGTCGTGCGGATGGGCCGCGTGCCGTGGGCCGGGACGCCGCTGGAGGACGACGACGACCACGCCGTCGCCACCGCGCTGCGCGACGCCGACGCCGTCCCGTTCGCCGACCGGCCGTTCACCGCGCTGTCCGGCGGCGAGCAGGCCCGCGTCGCGCTCGCCCGCGTCCTCGCGCAGCGCGCCGCGACGGTCCTGCTCGACGAACCCACCGCCGCGCTCGACATCCGGCACCAGGAACTCGTCTTCGGCGTCGCGCGGCGCGAGGCCGCGCGCGGGCACGCCGTGGTCGTCGTCGTCCACGACCTCGACCTCGCCGCCGCCTACGCCGACCGGGTCGCGCTGCTCGCCGAGGGGCGGCTCGCCGCGTGCGGGCCGTCCGCCGACGTCCTCACCGCCGACCGGCTCACCGAGGTGTACCGGCACGACATCGAGGTGCTGCCGCATCCGCGCACCGGGCGGCCGCTCGTCCTCCCGCGCCGCGGCGAGTGACCGGGAAACACCGCCGCGGGAGTGTACGCGCCGCCGCCGGGATGGCACGCTCTGCACGTGAGGGCGGCCATACCGGCGGCGAACCGGCATCTTAGGCTGAACCCGGGCCGTCCCCCGTCGCGCGGACGCCCGCGCGCAAGGCATCCCCCGGCCTTGGAGGCACTGGTGAACGGCAGGCACACGCTCGCGGCCCGGCACGCGGCCCGCACCGCCGCGCGCAGGGAGGCGGGGCGCGCCGTCGCGCGGCAGATCGGCGCGCGGCTGGAAGAACTGCCCGCGCTGCCCGGACTGCCGCGCTCGCTGCTCGAACTGCGCGTCCGGTGGGTGCTGCTCGTCGTCGTCGCGGTCGCGAACCTCGGCGGCGCGGCCGTCGTGCTGTCGTTCGCGCTGTTCGTCCTGCCCGATCCGCCGCTGCCCGACCGGGGGTACGCGCGGCTCGTCAACACCGTCGCGTTCTTCGGATACCCGCTCGTCGCCGCGCCCTCGGTGCTCGCCACCGGGCTGCGGATGTGGCGGCCCGTCATCCGGGTCGTCCGCGACGGCGCGGTCACCAGCCGCTCGCAGGGACGCGCCGTGCTGCTCGGGCCGATGCGGCTCACCCTGCTCGTCGGCGGCATGTGGACGCTCGGCGCGATCGGCTGGTTCGGGCTCGACATCGTGCTGTTCAACGTCGAACTCGCCATCAAGACCGGGCTGACGTGCCTGCTCGGCGCGCTCGCCACCTGCACCATCGTGTACCTGCTGTCGGAACGGCTCTTGCGGCCCGCCGCCGCGCTCGTCCTGGCCACCGGTGAGTCGCGGCGGATACGGCTGCCCGGCGTCGTCACCCGCGCGATGCTCGCGTGGGCGCTCGGGACCGTCATCCCCGTGCTCGGGCTGATCTGCGTCGGGTTCGGGGCGCTGTTCGTCCCGACGATCAGCGCGACGCAGCTCTCCGTCACGATGGTCGGGCTCGGCGCGACGGCGATCCTCGTCGGGATGGGCGTCACGTACATGGCGATCAAGGCTGTCGCGGACCCGATCAAGACGGTCCGGACCGGCATGGCCCGCGTCGAGCGCGGCGACCTCGACGCCCGCATCGACGTCTACGACGCCAGCGAGGTCGGGCAGCTCCAGGCCGGGTTCAACCACATGGTGTCGGGGCTGCGGCAGCACGAGCGGCTCCGCGACCTGTTCGGGCGGCACGTCGGGGAGCAGGTCGCCGACCTCGCGCTGGAGAGCGACGGGATCGAGCTCGGCGGAGAGGTCCGGAACGTCGCCGTCCTGTTCGTCGACCTCGCCGGGTCCACGCGGCTCGCGGAGACGCACAGCCCCGACGAGGTCGTCGAGCTGTTGAACCGGTTCTTCGGCGTCGTCGTCGGCGCGGTCGGCGCGCACGGCGGCTGGATCAACAAGTTCGAGGGCGACGCCGCGCTCGCCGTCTTCGGCGCGCCCCTCGACCTCGACGACGCGGCGGGCGGCGCGCTCGGCGCGGCCCGCGAGATCGGGCGGCGGCTCCGCGCCGAGGTGCCCGGCGTGGACTTCGGCGTCGGCGTCTCCGCCGGGGAGGTCGTCGCCGGGTACATCGGGGCCGAGCAGCGCTTCGAGTACACCGTCATCGGTGACCCGGTGAACGAGGGCGCGCGGCTCAGCGACCTCGCCAAGACGGTGCCGGGCCGCGTCCTGGCCGCCGGGCACCTGCTCGACCTCGCGCACCTCGCCGAGGCGGGCGCGTGGGAGTTCGGCAAATCGGTGACGCTGCGCGGCCGCAGCAGGCCGACGCGGCTGGCGATGCCGCTCGCCGCCGCGCCGGACGAGGACGAGCCGTCGACCTCCCGCCGCTCCCGCCTGCGCGTCCCGCGGCCCCGCGTCCCCCGCCTCCGCCGCCGCCCCGCCGACGCCGAGCCCACCGACCCGAACCCCGAACACGACTCCGCCCCGCCGACCCCCGCGCCGCCCGCCGACCCGACCCCCGACACCGACCAGCCGGCCGTCGCCGCGCCCGCGCGGCCCGGTGACGGACCGCCGGCCGTCGCCGTCACCGCGCAGCCCGGCGACGCGCCGCCCGCTGTCACCGCGCCCGCGCAGCCCGGCGACGCGCCGCCCGCCGTCGCCCTCACCGCGCAGCCCGGCGACGCTCCGCCCGCTGTCGCCGTGTCCGCGCGGCCCGGTGACGGACCGCCCGCTGTCGCCGTGTCCGCGCGGCCCGGCGACGCTCCGCCCGTCCGCGCGGACGCCGAAAAGGCCCCTGACCCGAACGCTCGGCCGGACGCGCCGGACGACGAACGCCCCGACCGCGCGGCCACCGCCGCGCCCGCTCGAACGAACCCGAACGCACACCGCCGAACCCCCGCAAGCATGAACACCGTCCCACCCGCCGCGACCACGAACGCGCGAGCCTCGACCAACGACAACGCTGAAGCGAACGCACCCCAAGAAGCGACCACCTGCGCCCTGGAAGAAACAGACGCGCGCCTTGCGGCGGACGCGGCCGAAAACCACGCCGAAGCGCACCCGGACGGCAAGGCGACCGCCGACGCGAGCACCTGCGGCGTCTCGGACGGCGACGCGAGCACCTGCGGCGTCGCGAACGGCGAACCCCGCGCGGACGCGGGCGGCCAGCCGAACACGCGCAGGCGTCGGCGCGGGGCGACGGACACGGCTGCCGACACGAGCGCGGACACGGACCCGCGCGCGCCGGGCTCCCCCGCGCCGACGGACCCTGACGCGGGCACAGCCCCGGAATCGCCCGCGAAAAGCGGAGCGCGCGCGGCCGTCCGCAGCCGGACGAGCGCGCGCAGGCGCGGCAGGCCGGACGCAGACGCGGGCGCAAGCGCGGGCAGCGGCATGGGCGCGGGCGAAGACTCGGGCGCAGGCGCAAGCATGGGTGCAGGCGAAAGCTCGGGCGCAGACGCAGGAGTAGACGCAGACGCGGGCGAGAACGCAGGCGCAAGCGCAGGCGGAGACGCGGGTGTCGATGTCGCCGCGGACGCGGGTGCCGAAGTCGGCGCGGAGCCGCGCGATGAGGGAAGCGAGCGCGTTCGCGTGCGGTGGGGGAGAGGCGGGCGGCGGAGGGGGCCGCGGGCGGGCGGCCCGTCCGGTGGGCGCGGCTGAGTGGGGCGTCGTGGGCGGCCGGAAACAAAATTTTGCGCCCTCTTGTTCGGTGTGCGCACGTTCCGAGCCCGCCGCCGCACCCGCCAGGTGATTACCTCACCCACGGGAGGACGGGTGATCGAACGGCGAGCATGGTCGATACGGCTGCGGATGACGCTGCTGACCACGATCATCACCGCCCTGGTCAGCGGCGTGGTGGCGATCCTGGTCATGGTGGCGACCCACGGCCGCGCCGACGACTACCGGCGCGAGAAGACGATCTCGGCGGCGCTGCGGCTCGTCCACGACGTCAAGCGCGGCACGCTCCCCGCCGTCCTGCCGCACGAGCGGGAGGCGCCGGTCCTCCAGGTGCTGGACAGCCGCGGCCGGATCGTCGCGGCGAGCCGGCAGGTGCGCGGCGGCCCGCGCGTCGCGTCGTTCGTCCCGCCCGAGGCGAGCGTCTACAGCTCGACGCGGCTGTGCCCGCCGCGCGGGCTGCAGCGGTGCATGAACGTCGTCGCGTTCCGCGTGTACCAGCCGGACGGCGACTGGATCGTGTACGCGGCGAGCAACACGGTGCCCTGGTACGTCAGCGTCGAGCTGGTGCTGTTCGTCGTCGGCCTCGCGCTGCTGCTGATCGGGCTGACGGCCCTGTCCACGTGGCGCACCGTCAACCGGACGCTCGCGCCGGTCGGGGCGATCCGGGCGGAACTGGCGGAGATCACGGCGACGTCGTCGGGGCGGCGCGTGCCCGTCCCCGCGACGCGCGACGAGATCCGGATGCTCGCCGAGACCGTCAACGCCACCCTGGACCGGCTCGACGTCGCGCTGGAGAAGCAGCGCCGGTTCACGTCCGACGCGTCCCACGACCTGCGCAGCCCCATCGCGGCGGCCCGCGCCCAGGTCGAGGAGGCGCTGATCGCGCCCGAGGAGGCGGACTGGGAGAACGTCGGCCACGCCGTCCTCAACAGCCTCGAACGGCTGCAGGCGATCGTCACCGACCTGCTGGAACTCGCGCGCCTCGACGCGGGCACCCGCTCCCACGACGAGGTCGTGGACCTCGCCGCGCTCGTGTCGATCGAGCTGGGCCGCGTCGAGCGGAGCAAGGAGGTCGTCCCCGACCTCCAGGTCGAGACGACGGTGCGCGGCGAGCGGCTGCGGCTCACGCGGCTGCTGACGAACCTGCTCGACAACGCCGAACGGCACGCCGAGTCCCGCATCGAGGTGCGGGTGCGGACGGAGGGCGACACGGCGGTCCTCGAAGTCGTCGACGACGGCGCGGGCATCGCGCCCGAGGACCGCGAGGTCGTCTTCCAGCGCTTCGCGCGGCTCAAGGACTCGCGCGAGCGGGACGCGGGCGGCACCGGCCTCGGCCTGCCGATCGCGCTGCAGGTCGCGCGGGCGCACGGCGGGACGCTGAGCATCGAGGACAGCGAGAAGGGCGCGCGGTTCGTGCTGCGCCTGCCGCGGGCGGCGCGCGCCTGAGAACACCGGCGGGGGGCCGGAACGGCGCGGGCGCTCCCCTCTCGCCCGTCGCCGGTCGTGCCGCTAGTCGCGGTCGGCCGCGCCCCACAACCGCATCCACGCGGTCATCCGGGCCTCCTTCACCTCGACCGGGACGCGCGTGAAGCGCGCCGGGGCGAGCCCGCCGACGCCGTCCGCCAGGACCGCGTCGTACACGAACTCCGAGGTGATGAAGCCGAGGTCCGCCCCGGTGGCGGCCATGCGCTCCTTGAGCGCGGCGGCGTCGATCATCCGGGCGGCCTGGATGATCGCCCGGCCGGACAGCCCCTCGGGATCGGGGATGACCGGGCCGACGTTGAGCGCGATCCGCAACTGGAACCCGACGGCCGCGCTCGACCGGTGGTTGTGGTCGCGCAGCGCGTCCGCGAGCGTGGCGAGCAGCGGGTCCACCGCGGCGCGCGGCGGGAAGTCCGCCGGGATCACGATGAACGCGCCGTCGCCGCGGTCCTCGCGGTGGCACGCCTCCCACGGGATGCCGGACCAGGCGAACGCCTCCCGGAGCCGGTCGTACATGACGCGGCGGACGTGGACGCGGTCCGCGTCGGTGCGGTGCGCGCCGCTGAACGCCGCCACGTCGGTGAACAGGATCGTGCTCATGCGGCCCGCCCACTGCGACGCGGGGCCGCCCACCGGCTGCGGGCGGAGCACCGGGCCGGGCGGCAGCCGGACGGCGAAGTCCGGGCGGGCCGCGGGCCGCTCGGGTTCGAGGACGATGAAGCGCGTCGGCTCGGCGCTTCCCGCGCCTACGGGCTCGGTCTCGTCCGCCGATCCCGGCCCGGCGTTCGCGTCAGACGGCCCGGTGCTCGGAGAACCCGGGTCGGCGTCCGGGCGCGTCTCCTCGTCCGCGGAGCCGTACGCGCGCGTGTAGACCTCGCCGGCCGACCACACCGGCCCCTCGGGCGGGACGGATTCGGCGGCGGACCCGGCGGGCTCGTAGTGGTCGCCGAGCCGCCACTCGCCGGTCGGCGGGAGGGCCGCCGCGTCGTCCCACGGCTCGGTCCACGGGCCGGTCGGCGGCCCGGTCGGCGGTTCGGCGTCGAGCGGGAGCGGGCGGGTCGGGCCGCCGGGCCCCGCGCTCGCGACGACCTCGTCCCCGCCGCGCAGGCCGCGCAGCGGGCCGGTCGCGATGTGGACGTCCTCGCCGGTGCCGGGCGGCACCTCCGCGAACGGGTGCTGGATCGTCAGCCGGACCCGGGTCAGCCGCTCGGGCGGCGGCCCCGCGTCGGCCCGCTCGATCCGGAGCCGCCGCGTGTACGGCTCGCGCTCGGCCAGCCCCCGCACGCTCGCGTGGACGACGTAGAACGCGGCGAGCAGCTCGGCCGGAATCCGCAGGACGCGGACCCGCTCCAGCGTCACGACCCCGGCGGACCGCGTCCGCCGCCGCAGCTCGCCGTGCTCGCCGATGAGGCTGCCCGGCCCGCGCACCGCGACGGTCGAGCGGCGGCCGTCACGTTCCACCCACACGCGGACGCTGCCCTCCCGCAGGACGAGCACGTGGTCGGCGACCGCGCCGGACTCCCACAGCACCCGCCCGGCGGGCACGGCCTCGTGCTCGCAGAGCCGGCTGAACTGGTGGCGCTGCTGCGGGGTCAGCGCGTCCCAGAAGGGGCGGCCGGGACGGTCGTCGGGCGGCGGAACCACGCCCCGCCGCGGGCGTTCGAAGGTCACCAACGAAGGCTCCTCGTCCGGCGGTCCGGGGGTGAGCCGGGCCGGACGGCCGGTGGAGCGGAGAACGGAATCGCGTGCATGTCGAGAACCCCTGTCCCGAAACGGCTCCCGATCCGGCACCTCGGACCGCCGGTCCCCAGGCGGACGGCGAGGGTGGGGGAATCCGGAGCATTCCACCTATGGCCTGCACCGTGCGGGCACGGTTAGACTTGGTGAGTCCGCCGAGCGCGTTTTACCTGGTCAGCGAGGTATTGACCCGGCGACTGCCATCGCCGGTCCCGTTCGCCGCACCGGGGACGCCGCCCGCGGTCTCCGCAAGGGCCGTCCTCCGTCCGATCCCCGATCCTTCCGGCGGCGAACCGACGATCGGGGGTGTGGGGGGCGGCTCTTTCGCTGCGCGCGGTGCGCGGGTTCCGCACCGCTCGTGGTCGGGGGGTGTGATCGTTTCGGCCTCCTGTCCCGCCGGTGTGAAGCCGTTGCCGCACCGGCCTGTCAATACTCCACTCGAGGCTACCACGCAATCCGCCGCGTGGCCTTTCGTTTCCTGGTAATCTGCTACATGGCACATTGAAGCATGGACGACCGCCACCCGACCAGATGCGAGGTGCGTTCTGTGCATAAAGCCACGTCAGCACGGTCGCCCGCACGAGGCGCGGGGTGCCGGACGCCGCACGAGGTGGCGTTCCGCCGCCGACGATTCCGACAGCAGGCACGACGCCATATGGCAGTCCGGCAGATGGCGGACCGCCGACCCGACGACCCGGAGTGACAATCGACATGGCGACTGACCAGGGGCCGATGGTCCAGAGCGCGCAACTGCGCACGGAACTCGTCCATCTCCGCAAGGAGAAGGGCCTCACGCAGGAGCAGGTCGCGAAGAAGCTCGACTGGAGCTCCTCGAAGCTCATCCGCATCGAGGGCGGGAAGAACGCGATCTCCCGCACCGATCTCCAGGCGCTGCTGCTCCAGTACGACGTCACGTCCGAATCCCGCCAGGAGAAACTGCAGGCGCTGGCGCGCGGCGCGCGCGAACCCGCCTGGTGGGCGCCGTACCGGGGCGAGTTCTCCGAGACGTACCTCAATTACGTGGGGTACGAGTCGGGCGCGTCCTTCGTCCGGCACTTCCAGGGGCTGATCATTCCGGGTTTGCTCCAGACGCCGGAGTACGCCGAGGTCATCGCGTCCGGAATCGTGGGGCCGGTGCAGGTCGGCACGGTCGTCAAGCTGCGGATGGAAAGGCAGCGCCGGATGGTCGAGCGCGAGAATCCGCCGCACCGGCTCTTCCTCATCGACGAGGCGACGATCCGCCGGCACGTCGGCGTCATGGTCGATCCTGGGATCATGCCGCGGCAGCTCCGCTCCATCGCCGACGACGCTGAGCGCGACGAACTGCTGACCGTCCGGGTGGTCCCTTTCTCGGTCGGGTCGCACAAGGGGCTTGAGGGCCCGTTCACGATCCTGGAATTCGACTCCGGGCTGAACGACGTCCTCTACCTGGAGGGGAGCCGGGCGGCGAGCGTCCTGTTCGCGGGGGACGAGACCCGGATCTCCGACTACCGGGGCGCGTTTGAGGACCTGCTCGACCTCTCGCTGCCCGAGGATCGTTCCATCGAGATGATCCGGGACGCGGCCGACCAGCTCATGGCCTGATCCGCGGGCCCGCGGGGACCGGAGGGGGTGGACGGAGACCACCAGGGCACAAGGCCGTTCGGCCGCATAGCGAGAACCTGATCTTGTGGCGCGCCGTAGGCGGGAGAACATCGACCGCCTACACTCGTGGACGGGAAATCATCCACAAGGTCGTGGTTTGCTGTGCCCTGTCCGGTATCGGCCTTCTGGAGAACAGCCATCTCGTCGATCAGCAGACAGGGCCCGCCGGCGACGGATGGAGGGTCACTGGATGACCGAGCAGATGAAGGACCTCTCCGAGCTCGGGTGGCGCAAGTCGAGCTGGAGCGAGAATGACGGATGCGTCGAGGTGGCGGGGCGCGTCCGGACGGTGATGGTGCGCGACTCGCACAATCCGAACGGTGGCGCGCTGGTCATCGCCGTCCCGCAGTGGCGCGTGCTGCTGCGCCGCCTCCGCGACGCCTGACCGCGGAACCCCGCGCTCCCCGAACCCCGGACTGAGGCCGAACCCGCCGCGCGGGCGTCCGTCCGCCCATCCGGGCGGGCGGGCGCCCGTCAGACGTAGCGCTCCAGGATCGACGACTCGGCCAGCCGCGACAGGCCCTCGCGGACGCTGCGGGCCCGCGCCTCGCCCACGCCGCCGACCGCCTGGAGGTCGTCGATGCTCGCCGCGAGCAGCTTCTGCAGGCCGCCGAACTGCTCCACCAGCCGCTCCAGCACCAGGTTCGGCAGCCGCGGCACCTTGGCCAGCAGGCGGAACCCCTTCGGGCTGACGGGCAGGTCGAGGGCGTCCGGACCGGCGAAGCCCATCACCTCCGCGACCGTCGACAGGTCCAGCAGCTCGTTCGCCGACAGGACGTCCAGCGCCGCGAGCACCGACTCCACGCCGTGCGCGGGCGGCGGCTCCGCGCCCGCGCGCTGCGGCTCGGCGGGCGG
This sequence comes from Actinomadura atramentaria DSM 43919, assembly GCF_000381885.1. Classification (GTDB taxonomy): domain Bacteria; phylum Actinomycetota; class Actinomycetes; order Streptosporangiales; family Streptosporangiaceae; genus Spirillospora; species Spirillospora atramentaria. The sequence goes on from NZ_KB907213.1 coordinate 329,693, forward strand.
GTAGTCGCGGACGATCAGCTCGCGGTCGACGTCGACGCCCGACACCAGCTCGTCGAGCTGCAGGGACAGCAGCCGCCCGTCGGTGCCCAGCTCCACGACGTAGCCCTCGATCTCGTCGGCGATGCGGCGGACCATCTCCAGCCGCTGCACGACGGCGCTGACGTCCCGGACCGTGACCAGGTCCTCGATCTCCAGCGCCGACAGCGTGCCGGACACCTCGTCCAGCCGCAGCTTGTAGCGTTCGAGGGTCGCCAGGGCCTGGTTCGCCTTGGACAGGATCGCCGCCGAGTCCTCCAGGACGTAGCGGATGCCGTCCAGGTACAGCGCGATGATCCGCATCGACTGGCTGACCGAGATCACGGGATGGCCCGTCTGGCGCGCGACGCGCTCGGCCGTCCGGTGGCGCGTGCCGGACTCCTCGGTCGGAATGGTGGAGTCGGGGACGAGGTGGACCGCCGCCCGCTTGATGCGCATCCGCACGTCGTCGAGGACGATCGCGCCGTCCATCTTGGCGAGTTCGCGGAGCCGCGTCGCGGAGAACTCCACGTCGAGTTCGAAGCCGCCCGTGCAGAGCTCTTCGACCAGATCGTCGTAGCCGAGCACGATCAGCCCGCCGGTGTGGCCCCGCAGGATGCGCTCCAGACCGTCCCGGATCTGGGTGCCCGGGGCAACCGCGGCGAGCGTGGCTCGGCGTCGTTCGTCATGGCCCTTGTCGTGTGTTGGCACCTGGCCCCCGGGAGTTCGCTGGACGGCGTCAGTTTACCGAGCGGTCCCCCTGACCGGTTCGTCCCCTGGTCGCCAGTGTTCTCCAACCCCGTCCGGTCAGGGCGCGGTGAACGCCACCTGGAGGGCCTGGGTGAGGCTGTCGACCTCCATCACCTTCATGCCCTCGAAGCTCGACAACTGGGGGTCGGCGCGCTTGAGCGGGGAGCCGTCGCCGAGTTCCAGGGAGCCGCGCGGCACCACCGCGTACCGGAAGCCGAGCCGGGCCGCCTCGGCGAGCCGCCGCTGCACGCCCGGGACGATCCGCGCCTCTCCGGCCAGGCCGACCTCGCCGACCGCGATGAGGCTGCTCGACAGCGGCTGCTCGACGGTGGAGCCCGCGACGGCGAGGGCGAGCGCGAGGTCCACGGACGTCTCCGACAGCCGCACGCCGCCGACCGTCGAGACGTACACGTCCTGCTCGTGCATCGAGATCTTGCAGCGCTGCGCGAGGACGGCCAGCACCATCGCGACCCGCGACGTCTCCAGCCCCGACGACGCGCGGCGCGGCGACGGCAGGTGCGACTTGGCGACGAGCGCCTGCACCTCCGCGACGAGCGGGCGGCGGCCCTCCAGCGTCACCGTCACGCAGGTGCCGGGGACGGGCTCCTCACGGCGCGTCAGGAACAGGCCGCTCGGGTCGGGCAGGCCGACGATGCCGACCTCGGACAGGTCGAAACAGCCCAGTTCGTCCGTCGGGCCGTAGCGGTTCTTCACGGCGCGGATCATCCGGAGCCTGCTGTGCCGGTCGCCCTCGAAGTACAGGACGACGTCCACCAGGTGCTCCAGCAGGCGCGGGCCCGCGATGGCGCCCTCCTTGGTGACGTGCCCGACGAGCACGACCGTGATGCCGCGCTCCTTCGCGACGCGGATCAGGTTCGCGGCGACCTCGCGGATCTGCGTGACGCCGCCGGGCGCGCCGTCCACTTCGGCGGTGCCGATCGTCTGGATGGAGTCCACGACGAGCAGCGTCGGCTCGACCGACTCGACGTGCGCGAGGACGGCCGACAGCTCGGTCTCGGCCGCCAGGTACAGCGTGTCGGTGATCGCGCCGATGCGGTCGGCGCGCAGCCGGACCTGCTCGGCGGACTCCTCGCCGGTCACGTACAGGACGGGCCGGGGCTCGGCGGCCTCCGCCCCGGCGTCGGCGTCGCGGGCGGCGGCTGGGTTGGACGCGAGCGCCGCGACCTCCAGCAGCAGCGTGGACTTGCCGATGCCGGGCTCCCCGGCGAGCAGCAGCACCGCGCCGGGGACGATGCCGCCGCCGAGGACGCGGTCCAGCTCGTCCAGCCCGGTCGGCCGGGTGCGCGCGGACCGGACGTCGACCTGGCCGATCGGCCGCGCGGGCGCGCTGACGGCCCCGGCGGACACGACCCGCGCGGCCGTCGCCCCGGCGGCCTCCAGCACGGTGCCCCACACCTGGCACTCGCCGCACCGCCCGACCCATTTGGACGTCTGCCAGCCGCACTCCGAGCACCGGTAGGACGCCTTCGCGGCCGTCTTCGCCTTCGCCATGACAACGAACGCTACGTCCCGGCCCCGACATCCCGCACGCGACGGTCCGCGCGGTGGGTCAGAGGGTGCGGAGGACTCGGGCGGGGTTTCCGGCGGCGACGACGGCGGGCGGGACGTCCTTGGTGACGACCGCGCCCGCGCCGACCACGGCGTCGCGGCCGATCGTGACGCCGGGGCAGACGATGACGCCGCCGCCGAGCCAGGCGTTGTCCTCGACGCGGATCGGCCGCGCGGTCTGCCATTTGGCGCGGCGGCGGTCGGCGTCCGTGGGGTGCGCGGGGGTGAGGAGCTGGACGTTCGGGCCGATCTGGACGTCCGCGCCGATCGTGATGCCCGCCGCGTCCAGCATGATCGCGCCGAAGTTCACGAACGCGCCGTGCCCGAGGGCGACGCGGTGCCCGTAGTCCACGCGCAGCGGCGGGGCGACGTACGCGCCCTCGCCGAGGTCGCCGAGGAGTTCGGCGAGGACGGCGCGGCGGCCGTGCGGGTCGTCGGCGGGCCAGGTGTTGAACCGCTCGCACAGCCGCGCGGCGCGCAGCGCGTCGGCGGCGAGCTCGGGGTCGTCGGTGGTGAACGGCTCCCCGGCCAGCATGCGTTCCTTGTGGCCGCCCACGGCGTCCCCCTCGTTCGGCGCGTCCGGTCCCGTCTTGGAACGTTCCCATCCCGACCGGGCCGAAAGACCCGCGCGGCCGGGCACGACCCCGGCCGCGCGGCGGGCGTCACGGGTTCGCGGTCATCAGGGCCCGGCCGACCAGGTCGCCGAGGTGGTCGGAGACCGCGCCGGGCTTCTCCATCATCGCCATGTGGCCCGCGCCCGCGATGACCTCCAGCCGCGCGGACGGCACGCAGCGGGCGATCTTGACGCTGTGCCCCACGGGGGTGAGCATGTCGTGCTCCGCGCCGATGATCAGCGTCTCGACGCGGCCGAGGATGTCGCAGTCGCTGATCACGTCATGCGTGATCATCGAGTGGAAGAAGTCGATGAGCGCGTCCATCCGCGTGTCGGCCATCATCTGCTCGGCGAACGCGACCGCCGCCGGGCTCGCCTCCGGCCCGAACGCGATCAGGTCCTCGACGAGCATCGACCCCTCGCGGCCGAGGTGCCGCACCTTCTCGATCAGCGGCGCGCCCGCGCCGACGGCGCGCAGCGTGCGCGGCAGCACCCGCTGGGTGACGCGGGCGATGGCGGCGGGCATCCCGAGCGTCACCGCGCCGAGCTCGCCGGAGGACGTGCAGACGAGCCCGGCCGCGACGACGCGGTCGCCGAACAGCTCCGGGTACTCGTCGGCGAACCGCATGATCGTCATGCCGCCCATCGAGTGGCCGACCAGCACGATCGGCATCCCCTCGGGGACCGTCTGCTCGATGACGTCGTGCAGGTCGTGGGCGAGGCGCGGCAGGCCGTAGTCGTCGCGCGCGCCGCCCTCGGAGCGGCCGTGGCCGCGCTGGTCCCAGAAGACGAGGCGGCCGAGGCCGCGCAGCGCCTTGCGCTGGAAGTGCCAGGAGTCCTGGGTGAGCGTCCAGCCGTGGGAGAACACGACGGCGAGCTTGGCGTCGTCGTCGCCGTCCACCTCGGCGTACAGGCGCGTGCCGTCCTGGGCGCGGACGGGCGTCGGCCGGCCCCGCAGCGAGCCGAACGGCTCGCCCGCGAACGGGTCGGGGCGGAGCTGGAGCCGCCGGACGGCGCGGCGCTGCGCGGCGAACCCGGCTCCGGCGGCGCCCGCGCCCAGCGCGGTCGCGGCGAGGATGTTGCGGCTGGTCCTGGCGGCTCGGCCCATGTTCCCGACCTTCCCTGTCTTCGCTGTCGCGCACCCGTCCCCGCGGTGCGGGGCCGCGCGCGGGTGGCCCGGCGGGGTCGACCGCCGGGAACCGGCTCATTGTTGTACAGCGGGCCAGTAGAGGGCCACCCCGGGGCCGCCCGCTAGGAGCAACGCCACCACAGGTTGACGGCGTAGTCCACGTCGGTGCCCGAGTGCTCGGCGAGGAACCGGTCGGCGAGGTCGGCGGGGAACTCGATGCGCAGCACCGCCGCCAGGTCGTCGCGGGAGCCGAAGGACCAGCGGATCAGCAGCGGCTCGCGGGCGAAACCGCGCCGCGTCCAGAACTTCTCGACCTTCTCCGGGTCGTAGGACGGGAGCCAGCGCCGGAACCAGCCGCCGAACGTCGAGCGCGTCGCGTCGTTGTCCACGACGAACACCGCGCCGCCGCGCCGGACGACGCGGTCCAGCTCGGCCAGGCCCGGCTCGCAGCCGGGGCCGAAGAAGTACGCCCACCGCGCGTGGACGACGTCCACCGACGCGTCCGGCAGCGGCAGCGCCTGCGCCGCGCCGACCCGGACCGCCACCGACGGCAGGTCCGCGACGCGGCGGCGCGCGGCGGCGGCCAGACCCGAGTGGGGTTCGACGCCGATCACCCGCGCGGCGTCGCGGGCGAACACCGGCAGGTGGAAGCCGGTTCCGCAGCCGACGTCCAGGACGGTCGCGCCGGTCCACGGCCGCCGGGCGCGCATCGCCGCCTCGATCAGGCCGTCCGGGTCGACGGCGCGGTTCTCGATCTCGTAGACGCGCGGGGCGTTCCAGATGTTGGGGCTCGGGACGGCCCCCGGAGCGATCTCGGGCACGTCTGGCGAGCGTAGCCGCGGAGCGCCGCACGAAATCCAGATCACGGTACGGAAAGGATTAATTCCGGGCACGATGAGCATAGGCTTCGACCAGAGCCACGGAACACTTACCGCGACACCACCTTCCGCGAACCTTCGGCGAGGGAGCCTTGACCCCGCAGCACAACGGCGCGGCGGCGCCGGTCCTCCGCGTCCCGGACGCTCCGATCACGCTGTCCACCGCGTCGGTCTACCCGGAGAAGGCGCCGAGCGCGTTCGAGATCGCGGCGCTGCTGGGGTACGACGGCGTCGAGGTGATGGTCTCCACGGACGCGTCCTCGCAGGACCTCACCGTGCTGCGCCGCCTGTCGGACTACCACGGCGTGCCGATCCGCTCGATCCACGCGCCGTGCCTGCTGCTGACCCAGCGCGTCTGGGGGCGCGACCCGTGGGGGAAGCTGATCCGCTCCAAGGAGGTCGCCGAGGAGCTGGGCGCGGAGGTCGTGGTCGTCCATCCGCCGTTCCGCTGGCAGCGCGAGTACGCGCGCGAGTTCGTGCGGGGCCTGGCGAAGATGCAGGACGAGACGGACGTCAGGTTCTGCGTCGAGAACATGTTCCCGCTCAAGGCGCGCGGCGCGGAGGCGGGCATGTACCTGCCCGACTGGAACCCCGTCGACCAGGACTATCCGCACGTCACGCTGGACCTCTCGCACACGGCGGTGTCGGGGTCGGACGCGCTCGACATGGCCGACCGGCTCGGCGACCGACTCCGCCACATCCACCTCGCGGACGGCGTCGGCCTGCCCAACAAGGACGAGCACCTGGTGCCGGGGCGCGGCTCGCAGCCGTGCGGGCCGATGCTGGAGCGGCTCGCGGAGGGCGGGTTCCACGGGCACGTCGTGCTGGAGGTAAACACGCGGCGCGCGCCGTCCCGCGAGGACCGGGTGGACGACCTGGCCGAGGCGCTGGCGTTCGCGCGGCTGCACCTGGCCGCGTCGGGGCGGGTGTGGGAGGTCTCCTCGGCGGGCGAGGTCACGCGGCGCGAGCGCGGCTGACGCGCCGCCCGTCCGTCAGCCCGGCCCGTTGGGAAATCCTCAGTAGGACGAAGCCGCCTGATATTGCATCGTTCGGTGTAGAACTGTTAGCGTCCCGGATCATGGCGAGACCACGCTCCTTCGACGAGGCCGCCGTCCTGGACGCCGCCATGCGCGCCTTCTGGGACGGCGGCTACGAGGCGACCAGCACGCGCGACCTGTGCGCCGCCGTCGGACTCGACCGCAGCAGCGTCTACAACGCGTTCGACAGCAAGCGCGGGCTGTTCCTGCGCGCGCTCGCCCGGTACCTCGACACGATGGCGGCCGGGCAACTGGAGCTGCTGGAGGACGTCGGGCTGTCCGGCTTCGAGCGCGTCCGCGCCCTGTTCGATCGCATCATCGAGTCCGACGCCGAGGCGCGACGGGCGTCCGGGGGCCAGCACACGGCGCTCGGCTGCCTGGGGGTGAACAGCACCGTCGAACTGGCGGCGCGCGACCCGGACGTCGCCCGGCTGCTGGACCGCGACCTCGCCCGCCGCCACGCCGCCCTGCGCGCCGCCGTCGCCGCGGGCCAGCGCGCGGGCGACATCCGCTCCCCGCGCGCCCCCGACGACCTGGCCCGCTACGTCAACACGGTGATCGCCGGAATGCGCGTGGCGGCCCAGGGCGGCGCGGACTCGACGGCCCTGCGCGCCATCGCGTCCGTCGCGTTGGACGGGCTGAATCCGGCGCCGTCGCCCGCCGCCGATCCGTCCGGATGAGTGTCGGGCTTCGGCGTTCCGAGTCCTCGTGCGGCGGTTCCTGAGCCGCAGGGGTGCTCGTGCGCGCGCCTGGCTTTCGTGTGTCCTTATTTTGCACTGAATGATCTAGAACTGGAGTACCCCGCATGCCGCGTTCCGTCTATCTGCTCGCGCTGGGCATCTTCACGATGGTCACCAGCGAGTTCGCCGTCGCGGGACTGATGCCGCAGATGGCGGCCGGGCTCGACACGACCGTGCCGCGGATCGGCTACCTCATCACCGCGTTCGCGGTGGCGATGGCCGCCGGTGGGCCGTTCCTGGCGGTGCCGCTGCTGCGGCTGGCCCCGCGGACGGCGCTGCTCGTGCTGTTCGGGATCTTCCTGGCGGGGAACGTGCTGGCCGCCGTCGCGCCGACGTACGCGGCCATGCTCGTCGCGCGCGTCGTCACCGGGGCGGCGTCGCAGGCGTTCTTCGGCGTCACGATCGCGCTCGCCGCCCGGCTGACGCCCCCGGACCGGCGCGGCCGCGCCGTCGCCGTCGTCCTCAACGGGCTGATGGTCGGGACGCTCCTCGGCCTGCCGCTCGCGACGCTGCTCGGCGAGCGGTTCGGCTGGCGGTCGGCGTTCTGGGCGGTCGGCGCGCTGACGCTCGTCGCGGCCGCCGCGACCCGGCTGGGCGTGCCGCCGGTGCGCGGCGCGGCGGACGGGGCCCCGCTCCGCGACGAACTGCGCGTCCTCGCCCGGCCCGCGCTGCTGCTCGCGCTCCCCACCAGCACGCTCGCCATCGGCGCGACGTTCGCCGCGTTCAGCTACCTCAACCCGATCCTCACCGGGCCGACCGGGTTCTCCACCGGCACCGTCCCGCTGCTGCTCATCGCGTACGGGGCCGCGACCGTCGCGGGCAACGCGGTCGTCGGGCGGCTCGCGGACCGGCGGACCGTCCCGGTGATCGCCGCCGCGCTCGCGCTGAACGCCCTGTTCCTCGCCGGGTTCGCGGTCGCGGCCGGGACGCCCGTCGCCGCCGTCGCGTGCATGCTCGGCGTCGGGCTCGTCGGCGTGACCGTCAACCCGGCCCTGGCCGTGCGCGTGCAGCGGCTCGGGAACGGCGGCCCGCTGGTGAACACCGTCCACACGTCGTTCATCACGCTCGGCGTCATCGTCGGGTCGCTCGGCGGAGGACTCGCCCTGGACGCCCACGGCCTGCGCGCCCCGCTCTGGCTCGGCGCGGCGCTCGCGGCACTCGGCCTGCTCACCCTCGTCCCCGACGCGCTCCGCGCGGTGGCGGCCCGCCGCCCGCAACGGCCGACCACCGACCCCGCGACCGACCCGGCCCACCGCACCGTCACCGATCCCGCCAACGGACCTGCGGCTCCCGCCACGATCAAGCCCGCGGACGAAGCCGCGGCCTCCACCACGGTCAAGCCTGCGAACGGGCCCGCGGACCGGACCCCCTGCGGGGTCGCAGGACGGATGGCCGCCGAGGCCGAAGGCTAGCCCGCCGCCGCCCGCACCCGGCCCCGCGCGGGCCGGGGAAGGTCGACCGGCCAGGGGAAACGGCTGATTTGGGGGTGTTCTGGCTGGTAATCTCGCCCGCCATGACCACACCTCCGCCGCCCTCCGGCCCCGAGCGCGCCGCCGTCGAGGCCGGGGCGGCGGAAAGGCCCGCCGACCCCGGCGGTCCCGAAGGGCCGGCCGCCGAGACCGGGCACCGCAAGCCGCGCAGGCGGCGCTGGCCGCGCGTGCTCATCGGCGTCGGCGTGTTCCTCGTCATCGTCGTGCTCGGCGTCGCCGGCCTGGTGTGGCAGCGCGAGAGTTCCTACAACGGGAACATCGACCGGCTGCACGGCGTCATGCCCGGCGACGCGGACCGCCCCGGCCCGGGCGCGGTCGGGACGGAGAACTGGCTGCTCGTCGGCTCCGACACCCGCGCGAAGATCGGCACGACCGGCGGCGGCGACGTCCAGTGGAAGCCGGGCGCGCAGCGCTCGGACACGATCATGCTGCTGCACCTGCCCGCCGACCGGAAGAAGGCGTACGTCGTCTCGTTCCCGCGCGACTCGTGGGTGAACGTCCCCGGCTACGGCGCGCAGAAGATCAACGCGGCGTTCTCCTACGGCGGTCCGCCGCTGCTGATCAAGACCGTCGAGAAGCTCACCGGCATCCGGATCGACCACTTCGGCGCGATCGACTTCAACGGCTTCAAGACGATGACGGACGCGCTCGGCGGCGTCACGGTCACGATCAAGAAGGACGTGTACGACCCGATGCGCCACGTCGAGTGGTCCGCCGGGACGCACAAGCTGAACGGCGAGCAGGCGCTGACGTTCGTCCGCCAGCGCTACAACCTCCCCAACGGCGACTTCGACCGGATCAAGCGCCAGCAGGCGTTCATCGGCGCGCTCGCCAAGAAGGCCGCCGACGGCGGAACCCTCAGCAACCCCCTGAAACTGGACCGGTTCCTGTCGGCGTTCACCAAGTCGATCAGCGTGGACGACGGCGTCACCGCGGGCAAGCTGCGCTCCCTCGCGCTGAGCATGCGCCACGTGCGGGCGTCCGACATCACGTTCCTGACCACCCCGAACCGGGGCAGCGCCCGGCGCGGCAAGCAGAGCGTCGTCCTGCTGGACAGGACGAAGGCCCGCGCGCTGTTCGAGGCCGTCCGGACGGCCGACATGGCGGGATACATGCGGACCCACGGCGGCGGAAACCAATTGGGCACCGTTTCGTGATCCGCACGCCCGTCCGGGTATGTCCCGGATGATGGCCGGACGGGGGCGCTCCGGCCGACAGGGGGAGGGGCCGTGCTCCGTCAGGCATTGCAGGCCGTCTCGATCAGCCCGCGGGCTCAGGCGCTGGTCGAGCGGGCGCCGCTGACGCGCGACGTCGTCCACCGCTTCATCGCGGGCGAGACGATGGACGAGGCGCTGCGGGCGACCGATGAGATCGTGACCAAGGGGCTGCTGGTCAGCCTCGACGTCCTCGGCGAGGACACCCGCGACGCCGACCAGGCCGACCGGACCGTCCGCTACTACGAGGACCTGCTCCACCGGCTCGCGGACGCGAACGTGTCCGACCGGGCCGAGGTCTCGCTGAAACTGACCGCCGTCGGCCAGGCGCTCGACCCGGACCTGGCGCTCGACAACGCGCGCCGCGTCTGCGAGGCCGCGCGCGCGGCGGGCACGACCGTCACCATCGACACCGAGGACCACACGACCGTCGAGTCCACGCTCGAATCCGTCCGCGAGCTGCGCCGGGACTTCCCGAGCACCGGTGCGGTGATCCAGGCGTACCTGCGGCGGGCCGAGGAGTTCTGCGCGGACCTGGCGTTCGACGGGTCGCGGGTCCGGCTGTGCAAAGGCGCGTACGGCGCGCCCGAAGAGGTGGCGTTCACGCGCCGCGAGGACATCGACAAGTCCTACGTCCGCTGCCTGAAGGTCCTGATGGCGGGCAAGGGCTACCCGATGGTCGCCACTCACGACCCGCGGCTCATCGACATCGCGGGCGCGCTCGCCGTCCTCAACGAGCGCGGCACCGACACCTTCGAGTACCAGATGCTGTACGGCATCCGGCCGCAGGAGCAGACGCGCATCGCCCGGTCCGGCGCGCGGATGCGCGTCTACGTCGCCTACGGCACCGAGTGGTACGGCTACTTCCTCCGCCGCCTCGCCGAACGCCCCGCCAACCTGGCGTTCTTCGTGCGCTCGGTCGTCACCCGGGACTGACGCGCCGCTAGGGTGGACGGGTTCTGAACCCCCACGGCGAGGTGCGTTGATGATCGCGATTCTGGGTGCCGGGAAGATGGGCGAGGCGCTGCTGTCCGGCGTGCTGCGGGCCGGTCTGCGCCCCGGCGAGATCGTCGCCACCGCCCGGCGCGAGGAACGGCGGTCGGTGCTGCGCGAGCGGTACGGGATCGAGGTCCTGGGCAACGAGGACGCGGCGCGCACCGCCGACACGCTCGTCCTCGCGGTGAAGCCGCAGGACATGAACGCGCTGCTCGCCGAGATCGGCCCGCACGTCGGCCCGGACACGCTCGTGATCTCGATGGCGGCGGGGATCACGGCCGCGTTCATCGAGGAACGGCTGGCGGACGGCGTCCCCGTGGTCCGCGTCATGCCGAACACCCCCGTCCTGGTGGACCAGGCGATGAGCGTCGTGTCGGCGGGCGCGCACGCGGGTGAGGAACACCTGAAACTCGCCGAGGAACTGCTGAGCCCGGTCGGGAAGGTGCAGCGCATCCCCGAGTCGCTGCAGGACGCGGCGACGGCGCTGTCGGGCAGCGGCCCCGCCTACTTCTACTTTCTCGTCGAGGCGATGGTCGACGCGGGCATCCTGCTCGGCATGCCGCGCGCGGCCGCGCTGGAGCTGGTGGTCCAGTCGGCGGTGGGCGCGGCGACGATGCTCCGCGAGACCGGCGAGCACCCCGTCCTGCTGCGGGAGGCGGTGACGTCCCCGGCGGGCACGACGATCGCGGCGATCCGCGAGCTGGAGCGGCACGGCGTCCGCGCCGCCGTGCTGGAGGCGCTGGAGGCGGCCCGCGACCGGGGCCGCGAACTCGCGGGCGGCTGACCCGGCCGGTTGGCGAGGTCCCCCACGCGGACCCGTCACGGGGGTCGCGAGCCCGCGCGGGGGCACCTCAGATCATCAGGCGACCGCGGCCTCCCCGGGCGCGGGGGTCGCGGTGACGGCGCGGACGAACCGCGCGGTCTCGCGCATCGCGGTGCTCGCCTCGGGCGTGAGCCGGTTGAGGATCTGGAAGACGTGCATCTGCCCGTTCCAGACCTGGATCTCGCAGCTGCCGCCCGCGTCGCCGATCGCGCGGGCGAGCGCCTCGGCCTCGGGGCGCAGGACCTCGGCGCCGCCCACCTGGATCAGCACCGGCGGGGCGCCGGTCCAGGGGGCCGCGAGCAGGGCCAGCCGCGGGTCGTCGAATCCGGCGGACCCCACGACGAGGCGCGCGACGCGGCGGGCCGCCGTCGCGCTGATGTACGGGTCGCGGGCGGTGAGCTGCTCGCGCACCGACAGCTCGCACGTCAGGTCGACCCAGGGGGAGAACAGCACGGTCCCGGCGGGGTTCGGCAGCCCGGTGCGGACGATCTCGGCGGTCAGCGCGGCGGCCAGGTGCCCGCCCGCCGAGTCCCCGGCGAGCACGATCCCGGACGCGGGGACGCCGCGCCGCAGCAGCCACTCGTACGCCGCGACGGCGTCCTCCAGCGGCGCGGGGAACGGGTGCTCGGGGGCCAGCCGGTAGTGCGGGACGAGCACGGGCAGGCCCGTGTCGGCGGCGAGCCGGGACGTGATGGGCCGGTGCGTGCGCGGCGAGCAGACGACGTACCCGCCGCCGTGCAGGTAGAGGATCGCGCCGGGCGGCCGCCCGTCCGGCGCCTCGCGGGGCACGACCCACTCGCCGGCGACGGCCGGGCGGTCGGGGCCGTCCTCGACGCGCGGGTCGTGGATCCGCCGCACGCGGACGCGCCCGTCGCCGGGCAGCAGCATCGCCGCCGCGTCCACCGTGGTGCGGGCGGTGCGCAGGCTCATCGCGTGGCCGGGGACGTGGTGGATCACCGGGTACATGCCGAGCCGCAGCACGCCGGCGATCACGCGGCTGCGGCGGGTGGGGCGCAGTTCGTAGGGGGCTGGCTTCGCCGGGGCGGCGGGCCGTGGTGCGGCCGTCGGCAGCGGAGTCACCCCGGCGGACCGCGTCGGGCGCGGTGGCGCGTTCATCGGCCGCTCCTTGGGGTGTTCTTCGGTCGGTGTAACTTTCATGCCCGCTTGCGTGCCGTGGCTCACGTCACAACTTTGTTACCGGATGGCCCGGTTTAGTGATCTTCTTGGGGTATCGGGCGAGGTCGGGGCGTCCGGCCCCGGAGCCGGGCGCTACCGTGAGGGCATGAGCAGCCTCGCGCCTGGACCGTCCACCGAGGGCTGCGGGCTGCGGGTCCTGTGGGACGAGCGTCTGACCTCCTACGACTTCGGCCCCGGCCATCCGATGAACCCCGTCCGCGTCGAGCTGGCGATGGCGCTCGCCCGCGAACTCGGCGTCCTCACCGCGCCCGGCGTCACCGTGGAACGCTTCGACGCCGCCGACGACGCGCTGCTGCGGCTCGTCCACGACGAGGAGTACATCGCCGCCGTCCGGCACGCCGGGCAGACCGGCCTCGCCGAGGAGCGGCACGGCCTCGGCACCGCCGACAACCCCGTCTTCCTCGGGATGCACGAGGCGGCCGCGCTGGTCGCGGGCGCGTCCGTCGCGGGCGCGCGCGCCGTGTGGACCGGCGAGACCCCGCACGCCGCCAACATCGCGGGCGGCCTGCACCACGCGCTCGCGGGCGCGGCCAGCGGGTTCTGCGTCTACAACGACCCCGCCGTCGCCATCGCGTGGCTGCTGGAGAACGGCGCGGAGCGCGTCGCGTACGTGGACGTGGACGTCCACCACGGCGACGGCGTCCAGGCCGCGTTCTACGACGACCCCCGCGTCCTCACGATCAGCCTCCACGAGACGCCGCGCACCCTGTTCCCCGGCACCGGCTTCCCCAGCGAGACCGGCGGGCCCGGCGCGCACGGGACGGCCGTCAACGTCGCGCTGCCGCCCGGCACCGGCGACGCCGCCTGGCTGCGCGCGTTCGACGCCGTCGTCCCCGCCGCGCTGCGCGCGTTCCGGCCGCAGATCCTCGTCACCCAGCACGGCGCGGACGCGCACGCCCTCGACCCGCTCGCCCACCTGCTGCTCACCGTCGACGGCCAGCGCACCGCGTACGCCGCGCTGCACCGCCTCGCGCACGAGGTCGCGGGCGGCCGCTGGCTGGCGACCGGCGGCGGCGGGTACGAGCTGGTGCAGGTCGTCCCGCGCGCGTGGACGCACCTGCTCGCCGAGGCGGCCGGGCGGCCCCTCGACCCGGCCGCCGAGACCCCCGCGGACTGGCGCGAGCTCGTCCGCGGCCGCACCGACGAGGTCGCCCCCCGCCGCATGACCGACGGCTCGGCGACGGTGGAGTTCCGCCGCTGGGAGACCGGCTACGACCCGGCGAACCCGGTGGACCAGGCGATCCTCGCGACGCGCCGCGCCGCCTTCCCTGAGCTGGGACTCGACCCTCTGGAGACCTGAATGGCGCCCGACCGCGCGGAGCTGCGCGCGCACCTGATCGGCACGATGATCGCGGGCGACGTCGCGACGCCCCGGCAGAACAACCTGCTGCACTTCCGGCGGATGGCGGGCGGCGACCCGTACTACCAGTTCGGCCTGAAGTTCGACCGGGAGTGGACCGAGCGGGACGTGCTGGCGGTCATGGTCGAGCGCTGCGGCGTCGACGCGAACCCGATGCACCTGTACGGCGACGACACGATCGACCCCGACCGCACGCTGGACGCGCTGGAGGCGATGGGCGACCGGATCGGCCGCGCCGCGCGGGACCGCGCGACGGTCGTGCTCGCGACGGGCCACCCGGCGACGCTGACGCCGCTGTACGAGGACGTCGCGCGGTTCCTGGCCGAAGCGGGCTGCCGCGTCCTGCGCCCGGCGGACGGCTGGACGTACCAGGTCCGCGACTGGCGGGGCGCGCCGGAGCCGCGGCGGCTGGTGTACGCGCTCGCCGGGGTCGCGATGCTCGTGGACGAGTGGGGGCGGGTCCAGCACACGCACGACCCGGACCCGATGGAGGCGATGCTCGCCGAACTCGCGGCGGCCGGGGTCGATGACGCCGGGAAACCAAGCGTTTGGCCGGATCTGGCCATCGCGGACCACGGCTGGGCCGGCGCGGCGGGCCAGGCCGGGATCGACACCGTCGGGTTCGCGGACTGTAACGACCCGGCGCTGTTCGTCGGCGCGGCCGAGGGCAAGATCGACGTCGTCGTCCCGCTCGACGACGGGGTGTCTCCCCAGCACTACGAGCCGATGACGGCCTACCTGCTCGCCTGCGCCCGGCGGGCGGCCGCGCGCGGCTGAGGCGTCCGGGTCACCTCCGCGACGGCATATCGTCACCTTCCGTGACGAGATCGCCGGGGCCGAACCCTCGCGGCGCGCCGCCACCCCTGTGCATGATGGAGTCGCAGGTCATCGACGGTTCGGATGGCGCCGCCGGGCGACGTGTGACGCTCCGTCACCTCCTCGCCGCGCGCCTGCGCAAGGGCATTGTGACCGATTCGCCAGGTCCGGAGACGGAAATGGGTGGAACTCCCCTCTTGCGACTGTCGATGCACGATTTACGCTGAGGGAGTACACGTGCGTGATCAAAGTCACCCGGAGGGCCGGTGCGCGGCACGTGTGGAAGAGGGCGTCCGATGAGCTCAGGCGAGCGGCCTCTGAGTGAGGTCAGGTTCCTGACCGTCGCCGAAGTGGCGGCGGTGATGCGGGTGTCCAAGATGACCGTCTACCGACTCGTCCACTCGGGCGAACTGCCCGCGATCCGCGTGGGCCGTTCGTTCCGGGTCCCCGAGCAGGCCGTCCACGAGTACCTGCGCGACGCGTACATCGAAGCCGGATGACGCGCCGCCCCCCGCGCACCCGCGGGCGCGGGGGAGACCGGGACGAGGACGGCCGGGGGCCGGACGGGCGACGTGCGGCATCCACCGCGGCACGACCAGCGAAGGCGAGGAACGACGAGACAGGCGGAACGGACCGGCGGCGCCTCGCCGGCCGGTTCCGCGCCCGCGACCCGCGGCGCGCGTTACCCGGCGTGCCGCACCCTCGCCGGGCCGCGGCACGGATTGTTCGCGCGGGTCCGCGGTGCCCGTCCGCGGCGCGCCTCCGCGTCAGCCGCCCACGGCACGGGTGCGTGGGACAGGCCCGCGCCACGGACGTGCGACGAGGGCGCGCGGGCCGGTACCACCCTGGCCAACCGGCGCTCGCCCGACCGTCTCCGCCCGCGCCGACCGCGTCGGTAACCCGGCGGCGGTGCGCCCGCGAGCGTTGAATGTCGGCGACCCGGGCCACGGGCACCACCCTGGCCGACCGGCGCTCGCCCGATCGTCTTGGCGGACGCTGACTGCGTCGGTAGCCCAGTGGCGTCATTCCCGTGAGCGCGAGTGTTGCGGCAATGCCGACCGTGGGCCAGAGCAC
>NZ_KB907213.1:345423-422996 GCF_000381885.1 Actinomadura atramentaria DSM 43919
GCGAGTGTTGCGGCAATGCCGACCGTGGGCCAGAGCACCAGCCTGGCTGACCGTCGCTCGCCGGATCGTCGTGGCGACGCTGGCCGCGTCGGCAGCCCAGCGGCGTCAATCCCGTGAGTGCGAACGTCGCGGCAACGCCGACCGTGGGCCAGGAGGCTCGGCACGGCTGGCCGATCGGTGCTCGTCCGGTCGTTCTCGCGCGCTGGCCCGGGCCGTTGGTCCGGTGGTCACTCTCGTGAGCGCGTCATGGGATGGGCCGCCAGCCGGGCCGGGAAGAACGGCCGCTGTGCGCGGGCGTGGTGAACTGCGCGGCGGTGCTGTTACTTCGCTTGCGCGGGCTGAGCCCCGTCCGTTGCGCGTGGGGGTGGCGAAGTGTTCCGCGTTGGCGCGGCCGCGCGGGCGGTGTTGCAAGTGGCGCGTCGTCTTCTGCTGGCCGAAGGCGTTCGTGCGGGGGAGGAGCGCGTGTCGTGGGGCGGTGTTCGGTCGGGCGTGGTAGGCGGGCGCGGGGGCGGTGGCCCGACCGGCGTCCTGACCGGCGTCGGGTCAGCGGTACCCTTGTCCTTCGGACCGTGCGCGGGAGGTTTTCCGATCTCGCCGCGGCATGTCCGCGTCATCGTTCCTACCCCGATATGCCGAGCGAGGTCTCGTGGGCTCTGTCATCAAGAAGCGTCGCAAGCGGATGGCGAAGAAGAAGCACCGCAAGCTGCTGAAGAAGACGCGCATCCAGCGCCGCAACAAGAAGTAGCAGGCAGCCGGTCTCTCAGCCGTTAGGGGTGGGGCGCACGGTGACGTACATGCCCTCCTCCGCGGCCCGCGTGGTCCTCGTCACCGGGGTGTCCCGGTTCCTCGGGACGCGGGTCGCGAACACGCTGCAAGCCGATCCGGGCATCGAGCGGGTCATCGGGGTGGACACCGTTCCGCCGCCGGTGCCGCTGGGCCGCACCGAGTTCGTGCGCGTCGACCTGCGCACGCCCGGGATCGCGAAGATCCTCGCCGCCGCGCGCGTCGACACGGTCGTCCACCTGAACCTGGTGGGGGCCCCGTCGGGCTCACGGGCGAAGGTCAAGGAGCTGAACGTCATCGGGACGATGCAGCTCCTCGCGGCGTGCCAGCGGTCGGAGTCGATGCGCCGGCTCGTCGTGCGGTCGTCCGCCGCCGTGTACGGCTCCTCGCCGCGCGACCCGGCCGTGTTCGTCGAACGCGACGAGCCCGCCCGGCCGCCCCGGCACGGCTTCGCCAAGGACGCCGCCGAGATCGAGGGCTACGTGCGCGGCCTGCAGCGCCGCCGGGCGGACCTGGCGGTCACCGTGCTGCGGTTCGCGAACTTCCTCGGCGGCGGCGTGGACTCGCCGTTCACCCACTATCTGCGGATGCCGGTCGTCCCGACCGTGTTCGGGTTCGACCCGCGGCTCCAGTTCGTCCACACCGACGACGGGGTCGAGGTCCTGCGCCGCACGACCGTGGAGGAGCACCCCGGGACGTTCAACGTCGCCGGGGACGGCGTGCTGCTGCTGTCCCAGGTGCTGCGCCGCGCGCACCGCCCGTCGGTGCCGCTGCCGCGCCCGTCGATCTCCGTCCTCGGCGACGTCGGCCGCCGGTTCGGCGGCATGTCGGGCTTCTCGCCCGAACTGCTGCGCTGGCTGACCCACGGCCGCGTCGTGGACACGTCGCGCCTGGTCGAGGAACTCGCCTGGCGCCCGAAGTTCACCACCGAGGCGGCCCTCGCCGACTTCCTCACCGCCGGCTGACGCCCCGCCGACCACGCCCCGCCCGCCTCGCCCGGCAGCCGCATCCCCAACGGGAGCCGCCCGCCCACGGGCGCGGCGCCCGGCGCGAAGCACCGCAGGTCGTTCCCCCGCGCGAAGCACGAACGCCGGGCTTTACCGAACAAGCCTCGCTGGAGAGGCCCCTGCGCCGTCCCAGCTACCGTCCAGCGGTTCTTCAGCGCGGCCGTCGCGCGGTGATGGGCTTTTCCGCGCGTCCGGACTGGTCGTTCGGCGACTGTTTCGCTGCACGCGCGCGGGGAACCTGGCTCGCCGAGTCGCTTCTGTCGGGCGGCGGTCGATCGCGCGTTGCGCGGACGGGCAGGGCGGGCCTTCACCGGTCGGGGGCCGTGGGGGAAGATGGAGCCGAGGCACCTGGATTTCGCGGGTTTCCGGGTGGTTGCTCCGCCGAGTCGGGCGGAGCGCGGTCCGGCGGCCGCGTCGTACGGGCGTGCGAGCGGCGGCGCGGAGCCGCCCCGGAGCCGCTTCGTAGTCGGCCCGGGGCTTGTACCGGCGCGGCGGAGGCCGGGTAGTTGAGGGGAGCGGTTGATGAACGCGCGGCACTTCGAGGACCCGTCCCGGTCGGACGCGGTCGCGCCCGTCATCCCGCTCGACTCGGCGCGCGGCGCGGGCGCGGCGGGCCGTGAGGCGGGGCGGCACAACCCCGTCGAGCGCGCGGTCGCGTCGGGGCTGGCGTTCCTGCGGCGCAGGCTCGCGGGCGAGTACGAGGTCGACGAGTTCGGCTACGACCCCGACCTGAACCGCTCCGTGCTGCTCCCGATCGCCCGGACCCTGTACGAGCACTGGTTCCGCATCGAGGTGCAGGGCGTCGAGAACCTGCCCGAGGAGGGCGGCGCGCTGCTCGTCGCGAACCACTCGGGGACGGTCCCGCTGGACGCGGTGATGCTGTCGGTCGCCGTCCACGACGAGGCGCGCCGCCCGCTGCGGCTGCTCGGCGCGGACCTCGTCTACCAGATCCCCGTCCTCGGGCACCTGTCGCGCAAGGCGGGCCACACGCTCGCCAACCGGGAGGACGCGCGGCGCCTCCTGGACAAGGGCGAGCTGGTCGGCGTGTTCCCCGAGGGCTTCAAGGGCGTCGGGAAGCCGTTCGCGGAGCGGTACCGGCTCCAGCGGTTCGGCCGCGGCGGGTTCGTGCGGACGGCGCTGGACGCGGACGTCCCGATCGTCCCCGTCGCGATCGTCGGCGCGGAGGAGATCTACCCCAAGATCGGCGACCTGCGGCCGCTGGCGCGGCTGCTCGGCCTGCCGTACTTCCCGGTCACGCCGACGTTCCCGCTGCTGGGCCTCGGCGGCCTCGTCCCGCTGCCGTCGCGCTGGCTGATCAGGATCGGCGAGCCGATGCCGCTGGGCGAGTACGGCCCGGACGCCGCCGACGACCCGATGACGGTGTTCGAGCTCACCGACCACATCCGCGAGGTCGTGCAGCAGATGGTCTACGACGCGTTGCTGGAGCGCGGCCCCGCGTTCCTGTAGCCGCTAGTTCCGGTAGTGGCGGCGCAGCGCGACGCCCGCCGCGACGCCGCCCGCCAGCGCGCCCGCCCCCGCAGCGGCGGGCAGGGCGACCATCGTGACCTTCCGCCCGGTGCGGAAGTCGTGGATCGGCCAGCCGTGCTCGCGGGCGTACTCGCGCAGCGCGCCGTCGGGGTTGACGGCGTGCGGGTGGCCGACGGCCGTCAGCATCGGCAGGTCGTTGATCGAGTCGCTGTAGGCGGAGCACCGCGCCAGATCAAGGCTTTCGCGCTGCGCCAGCGCGCGCAGCGCCTCCGCCTTGGCCGTGCCGTGCAGCAGGTTCCCCACGAGCCGTCCGGTGTAGACGCCGCCGCGCGACTCGGCGACGGTGCCGAGCGCGCCCGTCAGCCCGAGCCGGTGCGCGATCGTCCGGGCGACCTCGACGGGCGTCGCCGTGACGAGCCACACCTGCTGCCCCGCGTCGAGGTGCTGGAGGGCGAGCCGCCGGGTGCCGTGCCAGATCCGGTCGGCCATGACCTCGTCGTAGATCTCCTCGCTGAGCCGGACGAGGTCGGACACGCGCTGCCCGGCGACGAACGCCAGCGCCGCCTCCTTCGCGCTGCCGATGTGCTCGGCGTTCTCGGTGCCGCGCACCCGGAACGCGGCCTGCCCCCAGGCGAACATGGCGAGGTCGCGCAGGGTGAACAGCTTGCGGGCCGCGAGGCCGCGCGCGAAGTAGTAGATCGACGCGCCGCGCATCATCGTGTTGTCCACGTCGAAGAACGCCGCCGCGTGCGGGTCGGGCTCGGGCAGCGGGTTCGGCTCGGCGGCCGCCTCGGCGGCGGCCTCCCCCGAACGCACCGGATCGTGCCCTTTGCCGCGATGCCAGAAAAGCCGCATGACCCGAGCCTAGTCGGACACCTTTCGCCCGCCCCAGTCCCGCCGCCCGTCGAAATCGCCCGGACGGCCCGCAGCGCCCCGCACGGCGGGGATTCCGGCGGACGGACCGCCGCGCGCAAGTGGCCGGGCGCATGATTCCGCGCCGGGCCTTTGTCCGAAGCGGTTACCCCTTGGCGGCTCCCATCGGGCACCATGGGGCCACCATGCTCTCCGCTCTTCTCGCGCTGCCGGCGACCGTGGGCGCCATCGTCGCCACCTGGTTGCTGGTCAGACGCGCCTCGAACGATCGGCTGCTGTACCTGATCGCCTGGTCGGTGACGCTGGTCGGCCTCAGCCTCGCGCTGCTCGCGATGACGGTCGGCCTCCTGGCCGGGTTCAACGGCCCGCTGTTCCGGGTCGTCGAGATCGGCGCGGCGCTGCTCGCCCCGATGTGGCTCGCGCTCGGCATGGTCGAGCTGGTCGCCCGCTACGTGCAGATCCGGTTCAGCACCTGGCTGTTCGTGGCCTCGTACACCGTGATCGCCCTGGTGATCCTGGTGATCGACCCGACCGTCGGCAGTTTCGGCGACGCGCTGCCCAAGCCGGGCAAGAGCTACGGGCCGCTGCCGCTGTTCCTGATCGACGGCGCGCACGTGCTGGCCGTCCTCACGCTGGTCGTGTGCGCGGTCGTGACGGCGCTGCTGGCGTCCCGGCGCGACGAGGAGGCGGCCGAGCTGCTGATCCCGGTCGCGCTGGTCGCGCTGGCGGGCGTCCTGGTCGTGGCGGGCACGCGCGGCATGCTGCCGGGGCCGGTGGCGGCGCTGGCGCTGGGCGGCGCGGCCGGGCTCGTCTGGTACGGGGCGATGCGGACGATCCCCGTCTACGAGGACGACGAGGACTACGCGGACGGCTACGCCGACGAGCCCGCGACCGGCTACGAGGACCAGGGCTACGCGGCGGACGTCCCCGCCGCCCCGCCCGCGCCGGAGCCGCGCCCCGCCCCGGCGGGCATGGACCCGCGCGGCGACCTGCGGTTCCCCGAGCCGGACCGGGAGGAGCTGCGGTTCCCCGAGCCGGCGCCCGCCGCGCCGACGAGCCTGGACGGCCCGCCGATCGCCGCGGCGCTCGGCGTCCCGCCCGGCGGCGTCCCCGCCGGGACGGACCTGTCGGCGGCGCGCGGCCAGATCACCGTCTACACGCTGCTCGACGGCCGGGAGGACGCGTTCGACCGCGCCGCCGACGAGCTGGTGCGCGGCGCGCTGGCCGAGCCGGACGCGCTGGTCCTGGCCTGCCACACGGTCGCGAACGCGCCGACGCAGCGCATCATCTACCGGCTGTTCCGCGACGAGGCGTCGTTCACCGCGCACCAGCGGCAGCCGCATCTGCTGCGGTTCCTGGCGGACGTCCGCTCGCACGTCCTGGCGACGAACGTCATCGACCTGCGGCTCGGCCCGGCCAAGGTCCCGCCGGCGGCCGCGCCGTCGCCCGCGGGGCCCGGCCGCTTCGGCCCGTGATCGGGGACTCGTGATCGGGCGGCGCGCCGCGCGGCGGGCGCCCGCGGACATCGTGATCACGATGCTGGGCAAGCCCGGCTGCCACCTGTGCGACGACGCCCGCGCCGTGATCGAGCGGGTCGCCGCCGACCTGGGCGTCCGGTGGGAGGAGCGGGACGTCACGCTGTCGGCGGAGGAGTTCGCCGAGTACGGCGACCAGATCCCGGTGACGTTCGTGGACGGCGTCCGGCACGACTTCTGGCGGGTGGACGAGGCGCGGCTGCGCGCGGCGGTCGGGAAGCTGCTCCGCTAGACCGAACCGTGTTCTGTCCGTCACATCGGACGCGGCCGCCGAGCGCCGAATCCCTCCTGGAAACGCCATCCATGAGCAGGTTGTTCGTTATGTAGTCACTCGGTGGGGCTTGCGGCGGCCGGGGGGTGACTTTGTGCGCGTATTCACAAGGGTTAACCTGGAGGACGGTCCTGGGCTGCGGGGCGTCGGCCGTCGGGCCGCCGCCCCCGGGGCGCACGGGCCGGAGCTAGCGTCGAGCCCCCGAAGAGCAGGCCCGTGACACCACGCCAGAACCGCAACCGCGACCGCGCCGACCGCGGCATCCCCGAAGCCACCGTCGCGCGCCTGCCCGTCTACCTGCGCGCCCTGCACGGACTCCAGGACCGGGGGGTGGCGACCGTCTCGTCGGAGGAGCTGGCGACGGCGGCGGGCGTCAACTCGGCCAAACTGCGCAAGGACCTGTCCCATCTGGGGTCGTACGGCACCCGCGGGGTGGGTTACGAGGTCGAGTACCTCGTCTACCAGATATCTCGTGAACTGGGCCTGACCCAGGATTGGGTCGTGGCGATCATCGGGGTCGGTAACCTGGGCCGGGCACTGGCCGGTTACGGCGGGTTCGCCTCGCGCGGCTTCCGGGTCGCGGGGCTGCTCGACGCCGATGACGCCATCGTCGGCGAGGAGATCTCGGGGATGGCCGTCGAGCACATCGACCGGCTGGAGGAGGTCATCGCCGAGCGGTCGGTGTCGATCGCCGTGATCGCGACCCCGGCGGGCGCCGCGCAGGGCGTGTGCGACCGCGTCGTCGCGGCCGGGGTGACGAGCGTGCTGAACTTCGCGCCCGTGGTGCTCTCGGTGCCGGACGGCGTCGATGTGCGTAAAGTCGATTTGTCGATAGAACTGCAGATTCTGGCGTTCCACGAGCAGCGCAAGGCGGGCGGGCCGGACGGCTACGGCGACGGACCGCCGGGCCCGGCGCACTACGTCGAGGCGGTGGACGCGTGACCGCCCGCGACCAGGCCCGTGCGCGGGCGCGTGACCAGGCCCCTGGGGCGGAGACGGCGAGAGTAGCGGAGGGTTCCGGCCGATGAGCGTCTTGGTGGTGGGCCTCAGCCATCGGAGCGCTCCGGTGGCGGTGCTGGAGAAGGCCGCGGTGACCGGTGACGACCTGGTCAAGCTGCTGCACGCCGTCCACGGCTCCGCGAACGTCGCGGAGGCCGTGATCGTCTCGACGTGCAACCGCGTCGAGGTGTACGCGGACGTGGACAAGTTCCACGGCGGCGTCTCGGCGATCTCCGAACTGCTGGCGCTGCACTCGTCGGTGCCGCTGGACGAGCTGGCGGGCCACCTGTACGTCCACTACGAGGAGCGGGCCGTCCAGCACGCGTTCGCGGTGGCGTGCGGGCTGGAGTCGATGGTGGTGGGCGAGGGGCAGATCCTCGGCCAGCTCCGGGCGGCGCTGCGGCTCGCGCAGGACGAGGGGACGATCGGGTCCGTCCTGCACGACGTCGTGCAGCAGGCGCTGCGCGTCGGCAAGCGCGCGCACCACGAGACGGGCATCGACAAGGCGGGAGCGTCGCTCGTCGGCGTCGGCCTGCAGCTCGCCGAGGCGCACCTCGGGCCGCTGCCCGGCGTGCGGGCGCTGGTCGTCGGCGCGGGCGCGATGAGCGGGCTCGCCGTCGCGACGCTGGGCCGCGCGGGCGCGGGCGAGATCGTCATCGCCAACCGGACGCACGAGAAGGCGGTGCGGCTGGCCGCGTCGGTGGACGTCCCGGCGCGCGCGATCGAGCTCGCCGACCTCGACGACGCGCTCGCGGCCGCCGACCTCGTCGTGTCCTGCACGGGCGCGGGCCTGGTGCTGACCGCCGCGCAGCTCGCCGCGCGCGGGTACGGCGCGGACGGCCGCCGCCGGTTCCTGCTGGACCTGGCGCTGCCGCACGACGTGGACGAGGCCGCGGGCGAGCTGCCGGGCGTCGAGCTGGCCGGGCTGGAGCGGCTGCGCACGGCGCGCGAGGCCGCGCACGCGATCGGGCCGGAGGCCGTCGAGGCCGTCCGGCGGATCGTCGCCGCCGAGGTCGCGGCGTTCCACGGCGCGGCGCGCGCCGCCGCCGTCGCGCCGACCGTCGTCGCGCTGCGCGCCCGGGCCGCCGAGGTGGTCGACGCGGAGCTGGCGCGGCTCACCGGGCGGCTGCCGGAGTTGGACGAGCGGGCGCGCGCGGAGATCGCGCGGACCGTCCGGCGCGTCACCGACAAGCTGCTGCACGCGCCGACCGTCCGGGTGAAGGAGCTGGCGGCCGCGCCGGGCGGCGACACCTACGCCGCGGCGCTGCGCGAGCTGTTCGACCTCGACCCGAAGGCGCCGGTCGCGGTGGCCCGCGCCGACCTGGCCGAGGACCGGGGGGACGCCGCGCCGGGCGCGCGCCCCTGGAGCAGGACCGACAAGGGCATCGAGGCAGAGGGGACCGGCCGATGAGCACGGCGAGGGGGCCGCTGCGGCTCGGAACGCGCAAGAGCCTGATGGCGACGACCCAGTCGGGGCTGGTCGCCGACGCGTTGTCGCAGCGTACGGGGCTTACGGTCGAGCTGGTCGGGGTAACGACGCAGGGTGACGTTTCCAAGGCGCTGCTCGCGCAGATCGGCGGTACCGGGGTGTTCGTCAACGCCCTGCGCGACCGGCTGCTGTCCGGTGAGGTGGACTTCGCGGTGCATTCGCTGAAGGACCTGCCGACGGGCCCCGCCGAGGGCATCGCGCTCGCCGCGATCCCGGCCCGCGACGATCCGCGCGACGCGCTGTGCGGTCCGGCGAAGCTGGCCGACCTGCCGCGCGGCGCGCGCGTCGGGACGGGTTCGCCGCGCCGGGTGGCGCAGCTCCGCGCGCTCCGCCCCGACCTTTCGATCGTGCCGATCCGCGGCAACGCGGACACGCGGCTGCGCAAGGTGTCGGACGGCGAGCTGGACGCGGTCGTCCTCGCCTACGCCGGGCTGACGCGGATCGGGCGGCTCGCGGAGGTCTCGGAGGTCTTCGAGCCGGACCAGATGCTGCCCGCGCCGGGGCAGGGCGCGCTGGCGCTGGAGTGCCGCGCGGATCGGACGGACCTGGTGGAGCTGCTGGCGGCGGTGGACGACGCGCCGACGCGCGCGGCGGTCACGGCGGAGCGCACGGTGCTCGCCGTGCTGGAAGCAGGATGTTCGGCACCCGTGGGAACATACGCTGCCGAAGTAGAACAAAAGCTGCATCTCACGGCGAACGTCGTCGGAACGGACGGCGCGCGTCAGATACGGCTGTCCGCAAGCGGCCACCCGGAGAAGGCCGAGGAGCTCGGGCGTGACCTCGCCCGGCGGCTCCTCGACCAGGGGGCCGACCAGTTGATGGGGGAGCTTGACGATGAGCCCCGCTAGTCCGAACCCGGCCGACCTCGACGCCGCCGCCGGGAGCCCGCCGCCCGCACCCGAGGACGACGCCGCCGAGGCGCGCTTCGTCGCGCTCGTCGGGATGGGGCCGGGCGACCCGAACCTGCTGACCCTGCGCGCCGCCGCCGAGCTGGCGCGCGCGGACGTGGTCATCGCCGACCCGGCCGCCGTCCACCCCGACGTCCGCGCGCACTGCCGCCCGGACGTCGAGTTCGTCGACTCCGCCGCCGGGGACCCGGCCAAGCTCGCCGTGAAGGCCGCCAAGGCGGGCCACCACGTCGTCCGGCTGTTCCGCGGCGACCCGGGGCTGGCCTGCCAGCTCGCCGCCGAGGGCGCCGCGCTGCACAGGGCGGGCGTCCCGTTCGAGGTCGTGCCCGGCGTGTCCGCGCTGACCGGCGTGCCCGGGTACGCGGGCATCCCGCTGACGGACGCCAAGCACCGCGAGGTCCGGTTCGTGGACGCGGCCGAGGGCGCCGTCGACTGGGAGAAGTTCGCCGCGCCCGGCGTCACGCTCGTGATCTTCGGCGCCGAGGGGACCGTCGCGGAGGTCGCCAAGGGCCTCGTCGCCGCCGGCCGGCCCGACTCGACGCCCGCCGCGATGACCAGCCTCGGCACCACCACCGAGCAGGAGACCGTCGTCTCCACGCTGAACCGGCTCGCCGCCGACACCAAGGGCATGGAGTCCCCCGCGATGATCATCGTGGGCGACGTCGTGAACTGGCGCGACAAGCTGTCGTGGTTCGAGACCAAGCCGCTGTTCGGCTGGCGCGTGCTCGTCCCGCGCACCAAGGAGCAGGCCGCGTCGCTGTCGCGGCAGCTCCGCGGATACGGGGCCGTCCCCGACGAGGTCCCGACGATCTCCGTCGAGCCGCCGCGCACCCCGCAGCAGATGGAACGCGCCGTCAAGGGCCTGGTGACGGGCCGGTACGAGTGGGTGGTGTTCACCTCCACCAACGCCGTGAAGGCCGTCCGCGAGAAGTTCACCGACTACGGCCTGGACGCCCGCGCGTTCGCCGGGCTCAAGGTCGCCGCCGTCGGCGAGCAGACCGCCGCCGCGCTCGTGGAGTTCGGCGTCCAGCCCGACCTGATGCCGTCCGGGCAGCAGTCCAGCGAGGGCCTGGCCGACGTGTGGCCGCCCTACGACGAGGATCTCGACCCGATCAACCGGGTCCTGCTGCCGCGCGCCGACATCGCCACCGACACGCTCATCGCGCGGCTCACCGAGCTGGGCTGGGAGTGCGAGGACGTCACCGCCTACCGGACGGTGCGCGCCGCGCCGCCGCCCGCGCCGATCCGCGAGGCGATCAAGGGCGGCGGGTTCGACGCGGTGCTGTTCACCTCGTCGTCCACCGTCAAGAACCTGATCGGCATCGCGGGCAAGCCGCACAACGTCACCGTCATCGCCGTGATCGGCCCGCAGACCGCCAAGACCGCCGAGGAGTACGGGCTGCGCGTCGACGTCATGGCCGACCGCCCGTCCGTTTCCGCGCTGGCGGAGGCGCTCGCGGAGTACGGTGCCAGGCGGCGGGCCGCCCAGGTCGAGGCGGGCGACCCGCTGCGCAAGCCGAGCCAGATGCGCCGGGGAGCCCGCCGGCGCAAGTGACGCCCCCCGATTCCCGCGAGGAGTAGGCCCATGTCCGCTCAGTTCCCCGTCGCCCGCCCCCGGCGGCTGCGGCGCACGCCCGCGCTGCGGCGGCTGGCGGCCGAGACCCGGCTGGCCCCGGCCGACCTGGTGCTGCCGATGTTCGTCAAGGAGGGCATCGGCGAGCCCGCGCCGATCGCGTCGATGCCCGGCGTCGTCCAGCACACCCGCGACAGCCTGCGCAAGGCCGCGCACGAGGCCGTCGACGCGGGCGTCGGGGGGCTGATCCTGTTCGGGATTCCCGCCGTGAAGGACGCCGTCGGGTCCGGCGCGGACGACCCCGAGGGCATCGTGCAGACCGCCGTCCGGGACCTCAAGGCCGACCTCGGCGACGCGGCCGTCGTCATGACCGACCTGTGCCTGGACGAGTTCACCGACCACGGGCACTGCGGCATCCTCACCGAGCGCGGCGAGATCGACAACGACGCGACGCTGGAGCGGTACGCCTCGATCGCGCGCGCGCAGGCCGCCGCCGGGGTCGACGTCGTCGCGCCGAGCGGGATGATGGACGGCCAGGTCGCCGCGATCCGCGCCGCCCTGGACGACTCCGGGCACCCGGAACTGCCCGTCCTCGCGTACTCGGCGAAGTACGCGTCGGCGTTCTACGGGCCGTTCCGCGACGCCGCCGAGTGCGCGCCGGTCTTCGGCGACCGGTCCACCCACCAGCAGGACCCGGCGAACTCCGACGAGTCGCTGCGCGAAGTCTTCCTCGACCTGGAGGAGGGCGCGGACATGGTGATGGTCAAGCCCGCCGGGCCGTACCTGGACGTGGTGCGGCGCGTCCGCGACGCGGTGGACGTGCCCGTGGTCGCGTACCAGGTCAGCGGCGAGTACGCGATGATCGAGGCGGCGGCCGGGAAGGGCTGGATCGACCGCGAGCGCGCGATCGACGAGTCCCTGATCGCCATCCGCCGGGCCGGCGCGGACATCGTTTTGACCTACTGGGCGACCGAGGCCGCCACCCGCCTGACCCGCTGAGCCGCGCCGCGCGTACATTTCCCCCGGTGATCACTCGGGGCTAGTCAATTGGGGTCGTTTTTCCGGGGGTGGTCTGCCGTGCCCCCCGTCACACGTGCATCATCGGTCGAAACACCGATAACGCACGCGCGAGCCTCCGGGGGTTGACGATGCCGACGATCTCGGGTCACAGACGGCAGCGGACGCGCGAGCAGGACCCGGAACGCTTCGCCGCCGCCGCGCGGGCCTACGGGGCGGCGGGCTGGCCGTGCGTGCCGGGGTCGCCCGCCGGGTCGGACCGCGCCTGCTCGTGCGACCGCATGGGCTGTCCCTCGCCCGGCGCGCATCCGCTGTCGGCGGGGTGGGCGCGGCAGGCCAGCGTGGACGCGGACGTCATCGACGCGCTGTGGGCCCGCCGCCCGGACGCGAACGTCATCCTGCCGACCGGCCGCGTCTTCGACGTCTTCGACGTCCCGGCGGCCGCGGGCGCGCTCGCCCTGGCCCGCATCGACGCCGAGGGCCTTCCCGCCGGCCCGGTCGCCGCCGTCGCCGACGAGCGGTACCTGTTCTTCGTCGCGACGCGCGGCGCGCCCGTGGACGAGGACGAGTGGTGGTCGTGCGGGCTGGACTGCTCGCCCGAGACCGTCGCGGAAACGCCGGGCCTCCGCTGGCACTGCCGGGACAGCTACGTCGTGGCCCCGCCCTCGCAGCTCCCGTACGGCCGCGCCGTCACCTGGCTCCGCGAGCCGAACGGCCGCGGCCTGCCGGACCCGCTGCGCCTGCTGGCCGTCCTCTCGGAGAGCTGCGACCCCCCCCTGACGGACCCCGCTTCGCTCCTCGCAGGCGAGCCGCCGACCCACTGAGTCAGGCTGTTGTTCCGGTTCCCGCGCTTGGCGATCGGGTCGGCGGCCGTCCTCAGATCAACGCGGAGCGCTGATCGTCACCTTGCGCCCCCAGCTCCCGTACGTCGTCTGGTACGCCTGCGTGCGGGCCTTCGGAGTGCCGTACGTGCGGAAGACGACGCGCAGCGGGCGGCCTGCGCGGTCGAGCTGGACCGTGTAGACGACCTCCTTCGCGCCCGTGCGGCGCGCGAGGTCGGTGAAGAGGTCGCCGACGCCCTGAACCTGCGCGAGCTTGGCGATCGGCGCGGTGCCCTCGTAGCCCTTCGCGGTCCGGCGGAACGCCGTGCTGGACCGCAGCAGCGCCGGGACGTTCGCCACCGACGACCCCTGCCGGATCTGCGCGGCGAGGCCCGAGTAGCCGTGCGCGCGCGGATCGTAGGCGACCGACCGCCACTTCCCGCCCGCGCGCAGATACGTCGTGTCCTTGATGACGATCGACTTCCCGGCCTTCTTGGTGCCGCCCGAGCCCGCGACCGTCATCGAGTACGAGGCGGGCGCGGCGTCCAGCAGGCCGAGCGTGCCCTGCGCCGTCGCGGCGCCGCAGCAGCCGGTGCGGTGGAAGGTGAACGTCGCCCCGGCGGGCCGCGCGACGGCCTGCTCGACGCGTCCGGCGAGCGACGCGGCCTCGGCGAGCGCCGGGTCCACGGTCGGGACGGGGGAGGGGCTGCCCGACGTCGCGGGCGACGGCGGCGGCGTGTCCTTGCCGCGGTTGAGGGAGACGACCGCGCCCGCGATGCCCGCCGCGACGACGAGCGCCGCCGCGACCGCGATGAGCGGCTTCGCGCGGCCGCCGCCGCGCGCCGGGGCGGTCACGGCGTTCTTCCCGGACGAGCGCGTCTTGGCGGGCGCCGGCTCGGGGGCCTTGCTCGCCTGCTCGGCCAGCTCGGTGATGCGGCCCCGGCCCTGCGCCTCCCACGACGGCCCGTAGGCGGCGACGGCGGCCTCCTCGACCGCGCCGAGGAAGTCGGCGGCCGACGCGGGCCGCTTCTCCGGCTCCTTCGCCAGGCCCTGCCCGATGATGTCGCGCAGCGGTCCGGGCACGTTCTCGACGGGGATCGGCGCCTCGCGGTGCGCCTTGGCCAGCGACCGCCCGGTGAACGGGGGCGCGCCCGTCAGGCACTCGTAGAACACGGCCGTCGCGGCGTACAGGTCCGACGCGACGCCGGCGGGAGCGCCGTTCCACAGCTCCGGGGCGGAGTAGGCGGGGCCGCCCTGCGCGGCGTCGCCGGACGGGGTCATGCCGAAGTCGGTGAGCAGCGCGTTGCCCTCGCCGTCCACGATGACGTTGGACGGGCGCAGCGCCCCGTGGACGATCTCCTTGTCGTGCGCGGCGGCCAGGCCGAGCAGCATCCCGCCGAGCACCGAGAGCGCCGCGAGCGGACCGGTCGGCCCCTGCGCGGTGAGGATGCGGCGCAGTGTCACGCCCTCGGCGAAGTCCATGACGACGGCGCTGCCCTGCGGCGTCTCCATCAGGTCGAACAGGTCGACGACGTTGGGGTCCTCAAGCTGGGACAGCCGGCGCGCGGTCATCCGGTACCGCGACAGGAAGACCTCGTCGCCGTCCAGCCGGGAGTCGAGGTACTTGATGGCCACCTTGCTCTGGGTGACGTCGTCGATCGCCAGCACCACGCGGCCGGCGGCGCCGCCGCCCAGATCCCGTGCGTACGTGAAGCCCGGAACCGTCCAGCCGTTGACCACGTGCGAGCCATCCCCTCCGCTTACGGCCGGCGCCGCTGCGCACCACCGACGCCGCGCCGGGCGTCGATATCCCTATTTCCGGTGCGTTCCATAATGGCCCACCCGAACGGGGTGGACACTCTCGTTGCTGGACTATAGGCCCGTAGCGGGCGCGGTCAAGGCAAGTCACCGAACTGCAACCGGCTCCGTCCGGAGCGTGCGCGCAGGGTCGTGTCCCGGCTGCGGAACGGCACTGGAAGACTGGTCGCCGTGACTTCCACCGAACGTTCCCAGGACCTTTTCGCACGAGCGGAGCGGGTCGTCCCGGGCGGGGTGAACTCGCCGGTGCGGGCCTTCCGCGCCGTGGGCGGCACGCCCCGGTTCATCACGTCGGCGCGCGGCCCGTACCTCACCGACGCCGACGGCAACGAGTACGTGGACCTCGTCTGCTCGTGGGGCCCGATGATCCTCGGGCACGCGCACCCGGCCGTCGTCGAGGCCGTCCAGGGCGCGGCGGCGCGCGGGACGTCCTACGGGACGCCGACGCCCGGCGAGGTCGAGCTGGCCGAGGAGATCGTCGCGCGGGCGCCCGTCGAGCGGGTGCGGCTCGTCAACTCCGGCACCGAGGCGACGATGTCGGCGATCCGGCTCGCGCGCGGCTTCACCGGCCGGGCGAAGGTCGTGAAGTTCGCCGGCTGCTACCACGGGCACGTCGACTCCCTGCTCGCCGCCGCCGGGTCGGGCGTCGCGACGCTGGCGCTGCCGGACACGCCGGGCGTCACGGGCGCGACGACGGCGGACACGATCGTCCTGCCGTACAACGACGTCGCGGCCGTCGAACTCGCGTTCGCCGAGTACGGACACGAGATCGCCTGCGTGATCACCGAGGCGGTGCCGTGCAACATGGGCGTCGTGCCGCCGCTGGAGCACTTCAACGAGCTGCTGAAGTCGCTGTGCGAGCGCAACGGCGCGCTGCTGGTGATCGACGAGGTGCTGACGGGGTTCCGCGCGTCCGCCTCGGGCTGGTACGGCATCGAGGGCGTCGCGGGCGACCTGGTGACGTTCGGGAAGGTGATGGGCGGCGGGCTGCCCGCCGCCGCGTTCGGGGGCCGCGCCGACGTCATGGACCGGCTCGCCCCGTCCGGACCCGTCTACCAGGCCGGGACGCTGTCGGGGAACCCGCTCGCGACGGCGGCCGGGCTCGCGACGCTGCGCAACGCGACGCCGGAGGTCTACGCGGCGATCGACCGCGCCGCCGGGATCGTGTCCGCGGCCGCGTCGGAGGCGCTGACGGCGGCGGGCGTCCCGCACCACGTGCAGCGCGCCGGGAACCTGTTCTCGGTTTTCTTCGCAGACGGGCCGGTACGGACGTTCGAGGAGGCGCAGCACCAGGACTCCCGCGCCTACGCGGCGTTCTTCCAGGCGGCGCTGGAGCGCGGCGTGTACCTGCCGCCGTCCGCGTACGAGGTCTGGTTCCTGTCGGCGGCGCACGACGATGCCGCGCTGGACCGGATTCTGGCGGTCCTTCCGGACGCCGCCCGCGCCGCGGCGGCAGCCGTTTAGAAACTCGTAGAATATCGGTTTTTCGCGATTTAGTATTGCTTCATGCTGGATCTGGAACGACTGCGGGCGTTGCACTCGGTCGCGACCTACGGTTCGGTGAGCGCCGCCGCCGACGTTCTCCACGTCACGACGTCGGCGGTGTCGCAGCAGCTCGCCAAGCTGGAGCGGGAGACCGGGCAGAAGCTGCTGGAGCGGCATGGGCGCGGCGTCCGGCTGACGGACGCCGCCGAACTGCTCGTCGAGCATGCCGAGAACATCCTGTCGCTCGTCGAACGCGCCCAGGCCGACCTTGAGGCGCACCGGGGCGCCGTCGTGGGACGGCTGACGGTCGCGGCGTTCGCCACGGCCGTCCGGGGCCTGGTCCCGGGCGCGCTGCGCGGCCTCGCGGTCGACCACCCGGACCTGCGCGTGCAGGTCCGCGAGGCGGACCCGATGCAGTCGATGCCGCTCGTCGCGCGCGGCGACCTCGACATGGCGGTCGTGCAGGACTGGAACAACCAGCCGCTCCCGCTTCCCGAAGGGCTCCAGAAGGGCCTGATCGGCGACGACGTCGCGGACGTCGCGCTGCCGCCCGGGCACCCGCTGGCGGACCGCGCGGAGATCTCCCTGCGCGAGGTGGCGGGCGATCCGTGGATCAGTTCCTCGCCGGACAGCATCTGCTGCGACTGGCTGATCCACACGCTGCGGTCATTCGACTCCGAGCCCCGGATCGTCCACATGGCGTACGAGATCCCGACGCAGCTCGCCCTGGTCGCGGCGGGCCTCGGCAACACGATCCTGCCGCGCCTCGGCCGCACCGGGACGCCGACCGAGGTCGCGGTCGTCGCGGTCCGCCCACAGATGGTGCGCCGCGTCTACGCGGTGTGGCGCGAGGAGGCGGCCCGCCGCCCTGCGATCCGCGCGGTCCTGACGGCCCTGCGCGCCTCCGCGGCCACCGTCCTCGGCCCCACCGCCCTGATCGGCCGCGACGTGCCCGCGGACGCCCTCGCACTCACCGGCGCCGCACACCACGCCCCGCGCCCGTCCGAGGCCCCCGCCGTATCCTGACGGGCGTTCCTAGCACGGCACGCGCGCATGGGACGCCGCGCGAGCGGCCCGTACGGCCCGCTCCTGCGTGACGGCTGTGCCTTCCGCTGCTGCGTGACAGCCGTGCGGCCCGGCCTCCGGGCTACCCGAGCGGGCCTTTCCGTGCGTGATTGGCCGGGCAGCCTGCTCGGGTGGCTTTTCCGTGCGTCCTGTCCGTGCGTCCTGTCCGTGCGTGAGGGGCCGGGCGACCTGCTCGCGCCGGGATAGCCCCACAGGATTGCGCCGTTCCTCGATAGGCCGTGCTGCATCGCCGCATCGCAGGACGGTACGGATCGGCGAGGCGGGACATGCCGGGGACCGAACTGCGGGCAGCTTGGTCCCCGGGCGGGCGTGGCCCTGTCAGGCGTTGACGCGGGCGACGGCGGCGTAGAGGTACTCCGTCTGCGGGCCGGACTCGCCGTAGGCGGGCCGCCAGCTCCACGGGCGGACGAGACCAGGGTCCTGGACATCGAAGCCGTCGAAGAACGACTCGATCTCCGCGCGCGGCCGGAACACGATCGGGCTCGTGGCGTTCTTGTAGGCGTCCGTGACCTGGCCGATCTTCTCAGCGGACGGGCCATCGGTCGTGAGGTGCGAGAGGACGAGGTAGGAGCCGGGGCAGAGCCGTTCGTGGAATGCACGCAGGATTCCCGCCGGGTCCTCGTGGTCGCTGATGAAGTGGAAGAGTGCGACCGACAGCAACCCGACCGGACGCGAGAAGTCGATCAACTCTCCGAGCTGCGGGTTCTCCAGAATTCCCGCCGGGTCGCGGACGTCGGCGGTAATGATCGTCGTTGTGGCGTTTTTGGCGAGCAGGGCGCGGCCGTGTGTAAGCACGATCGGGTCGTTGTCCACGTAGACGACGTGCGCGTCGGGAGTGACCTCCTGCGCGATCTCGTGGACGTTGCCCCTTGTCGGAAGCCCCGTCCCGAGGTCGAGGAACTGGTCGATCCCGGACTCCGCCAGGAACCGCGTCGCCCGCTGCAGGAAGAGCCGGTTCTCCCAGACGATGTCGTGCGTCATCACCTTCCCGACGGCGGCGTCCACCTTCGCCGCCGCCTCGCGGTCGACGGCGTAGTTGTCCTTGCCGCCGAGGAAGTAGTCGTACATGCGCGCAGGCGAGGGCTTGTTGAGGTCGAAGGTCGAGGACGGGTCGTGGCTCATGCGGCTTCCTCGGGGTGCGGGGCGGGAGTCCTGACCATGATCGCCGAAGTCGGTCAAAGATGGCCGGACATCACCGAGCAATCCCAAGTTTTCGGGCCGCCCGGTCGTTGACCGTTCCGGACCGGGCGGCAGGAGCCGTCTGCGGTGCGAGCCGCCCGATGCGTCGGACCCTCCGCGCACCGCGCAGCTACGCGGCCCGGGGAGAGATCGGCAGTTGCAGGAAGATGCGTTCCATCGTGAGCACTGTCTTGCTGGAGTACGGCCGCCAGGCGGTGCCCATGAGCGGCCCGAGATGAACGGGCTTCCGCCTCTGCGGCTCGACGCTCGACGCATCGCCGTCGGACTGCCCACTCGCCGCGCGTGCTTGGATCGACGGAGGCGTAGTGCATGGTGCGTCGCCCCCTTCGACAGAGCATCGAACCGCAGCCGACGCCTGGGCCGGCTCGGGCACCGCCTGGACGGCCTTCGGCTGAGCCACGTCATCGCTCGCTGGTCCGGAAGTACCCGAGATCGCAGGAGCCGCCTCGGTGGGACTCGGAGCCAGCGGCCTGGCGGGTGGCCGGACGTTCTTCGTGCGCCGTTCGGTGGTCTCGATCACGATGGGAGCACTCTCCCCACCCCGGCGGGAGTATTCGACGATGCGGAGAACTAGGCGCGTCAGGTATCGCACGCTGCGCAGGACGACCCCGCTGCGGTTCAGCTCCCTGACCTCCGTCAGGCCGCCCTTGTTGACCACCTCGACCCGGCGGCCGATCCGGTCGGCGCGGATCGTGACATGCTCGGTCCTTCCAGCGTCGCCGACGGCGATGATCTCGATGCTGTCTCCACGCATGGCTGGCTGGCCCTTTCGCTCTGGACGTCGGTTCCGGCTCAAGCAGACCGGACCTCGACACCCGTCCGCACACTCGCACCCAGCCTGTGGATAACTCCCTGTCGATGCGCCTCAAGGCTGGTCACCGAGGCCGGGCGCATCATCCGCTCGGCGTTCACGTGGAGATCGAGGTGGTTGTCCAAAACGCGTCAGAGACGGGGTGCTGGACGTCGCATTGGGTCGCTGGCAACGCGCCGTCCGGTCCGAGACGCGCGCGCGTCGTGGTGGCCATTTCGTGACGTTCTCGGTACGTCTGGGCATTGTCGGGGGCGAACTTGGGCCGGGCCGGAGACGTCCCATCGAGGGCAGAAGGTGATCTTTCGCCGGTGTGGGCGGAGGGCTGCGCGTGGAAGGTTGCGGGCGGATGGGCGAGTGGCGTGTTTCGGGCTTCACCGAGGTGCGGGAGTTGGGGGCCGGGGCGCAAGGGCGCGTGGTGCTGGCGCGGGATGAGACGTCAGGGTGGCCGGTCGCGGTGAAGTACGTGGCCGACGCGGTGGACCGCGAGCGGTTGCGGCATGAAGCGCGGATGCTGGCGCAGGCCGACAGCCCTTACATCGCGCGGTTGTACCGGCTGGTTGAGAGCAATGAGGGCGCAGCGATCGTCATGGAGGCGGTCGACGGTGTGCCGTTGAAGACGTTGCTGGAACGGCACGGGGCGCTGGGGCCCGAGGCGGCGTTGAGCGTGTTGAAGGGGTCGCTGCTCGGATTGGCGGCGGCGCACTCGGTCGGCGTTGTGCATCGCGATTTCAAGCCGGCGAACATCGTGGTGCCGGGGGACGGACGCAGCCGCCTGGTGGATTTCGGTATCGCGGTTCCGGCAGGTGAAGTGTCCGGAGGCGCGGGGACGCCCGCGTACATGGCTCCGGAGCAGTGGGAGCGCGGACGGGCAACGCCTGCCACGGACGTGTACGCCGCGACATGCGTGTTCGTGGAGTGCTCGGCGGGCGAGAAACCGTATCGCGGTTCGTTGGGGGAGCTGCGGGCGGCGCATCTGTCGGCACCGGTGCCGGTGGATGCGGTTCCCGAGCCGCTGCGGGCGCTGGTGGCGGCGGGAATGGCCAAGGAACCGGGGGAGCGCCCGGAAGGCGCTGCGGTATTCGTCCAAGAGCTGGAACGCGTCGCCCGGGCGGCGTACGGAGACGACTGGGAGCAGCGCGGTATTCGGACGCTCGCGGGCGCGGCTGCGGCACTGGCGGCTCTGTTCCCCCTGGCCGCGTTCATCGGAACCGGAGGGGCGGCGGCGGGCGGTGCAGCGGCAGCAGGCGGGGCCGCGGCAGGCGGTGCGGCGGCCGGTAGCGCGGCGGCGGGCGGCGCGGCGGCCGGGGGAGCCGCTACAGCGGGCGGCGCATCGGGTGCCGCGTCAGGTGTCGCCGCTGCGGGCAAGACACTTGCAGCCGCCGGGGCCGCCAAGGGATTCCTCGGAGGGACGGGCGGGATCGTTGCGGCGGCGATCGGCGCGACGGTCGTTGTCGGCGGTGGAGTCGTCGTCGCGACGCAGGTCGTCAAGCGTGATCCCGAGCCTCGTCCGACCGCCGTGCGAACGACACCGGTTGCCGTCGTGAAGCCGGTTTCCTGCAAGTTGAGTGGGCCGATCGGGGAGCCGTCGGGGTCGTCGACGCCGCCGCAGACGGCAACCCTGCCGCGCCAGGTGCGGCTCCCGGCCGACGCGGCCGTCTACTACACGCCGGACAAGCAGTTCGTGATCGGGCCGAAGGGCGTTGCCTGCGAGAAGTCGATGGGCGCGGCGAACAGTTCGGTGAACATCGGCAGCGAGAGCACGCACATGGTGTCGCTCTTCAACATGGCGTCGATCGGAACGATCTACGATGCGCAATGCACCTATTTCCCCGACTCGCCCGAGGCGGCGAAGGCGCGCCGGGAAAAGAGTGACTGCGGCACACCGCTGGGCGACCGTGAAGTACTTCTGACCGGCGGAACGAAGACGCGGGCGGTACTCGCTCCCGAACCGCCCAACGGCATCACGCCGGGCGGGCCGTTCGTCTCGGCGACGCTCGCCATGATGAGCAATGGCCTGCCCATCTCGTTGACCTGTGCGATGCCGTGGAACCAGCGGGACGTTTGCGTCGCCGCCTTCACACATCGGTTCGCGCAGGGCACGGCTGGGACTGGTATTTCCGATGCCGACTTCGACCGCGTCGCACAGCAGATCACCGCGTTCGTGGACCGCGCGAAGTACCAGTAACTACAGCAACGACCGCAGCGTCTCGGCGCGGCGGACGCGGTCGGCCAGGTCGCGGTCGAGGTCGGTGAGGGCTCGGTGGGGCGCGGGGCCGCGGACTTCGGCGGCGCGGACGCGGTTCAGCCGGAAGCCGCGGCCGGCCCGCCGCGTCCTGCACCAGCCGACGAGGTACCAGGCGCCGTCCACGGAGAGCAGGCCGCCTGGCTCGACCTCACGCTCGCTCTCCTCGCCGGAAGCCGCCGCGTACCTGATCCACAGCACCCGCTCGTCGGCGACGGCCCGTTCGACGGCGGCGAGCACATCCGGCCGGGTCGCGGACGGCAGCACGTAGATCCGTTCGGCGAATGCCCGGACTTCGTCGGCGTTGGCCGTTCCGAGGACTCCGGCTAGCTTGCGCATCGCAGAGCGCCCGGCGGCCGAGAAAGGGGAGGTGCCCTCGGCCCCTGCGAGCGCCGCCGCGACGGCCAGGGCCTCGTCGGCGGTCAGGTTGACGGGCGGCAGCGCGGCGGCGCGGTCGATGAACCAGCCGCCGTGCCGGCCGGACTCGAAGCGGACTGGCGAGCCCGTCTCCGCAAGCGCCTGCAGATCGCGCTGGATGGTGCGCCGCGAGACGTCGAACCGGGCGGCGAGCCAGTCGACGGTCCGGGGACGGGGTGCGGCGGCGCGCAGCTCGTCGACCAGCGCGTACAGCCGTTCGGTGCGGTTCACGGGCGGCCCCGGGGGGAGCTGGGCATGATCGCAGACTAAGCGCTCGCGGCGAAGTGCGGCCGCGGCGTCCCATCCACCGGGCTGCCCAGCGCGCCGCGGGCGAACGCGTCCTGCGCGGCGAGTTCGCGGCGCGCGATGGCCCTTCCCGTCCTACCACGCCCCGCCCGCCATACCGCGCCCCAACGCACCGGCCCCTATGCATGGCCCCAACACACTGCGCAGCGCTGCACCGCGCAGCGCCATACGGCATCGGTGAGACACCATGTCGTGATCTGCGGTGTTGTGCCGGTGCGGGGCGGGCGGTGCGCGCGCGGGGTCGTGGCGGGTTTGGGAGCATGGGCGGATGATGTTCGAGCTGGTCGTCTGGCATGTGCCCGCGCCGGTCGGTGTCGCAGAGGCCGCGGCGGCGGACCTCGCGGCGCTCCCGGCGTCCCCGCGTGTTGAGGCGTTCGCCGCGGAGTTGGCGCGCGCCGCGCCGGACGCGGCCGTCGCCGCGCCCGGGTCCCGGTACGCGCGCGTCCGCATGACGCCCGAACGCGTCGACGAGATCTCGCCCGAGGTGTACGCCCTGGCCCGCGAGCACGGACTGATCGTCTACGACCCCGAGCGCGGGCTCGTCCACAACCTGGAGCCGCTCGGCGTCCACGAGGGGATGCAACTGCACACCGGCGACGGGCTGGTCGTCGCCGACCCGGATCTGGGACTGATCCACGACGCGCTGGGCCGGCTCGGCCCGGCGAGCCCGTTCGCGGCGCTGGTCGTCTTCGGTCGCCACTTCGTGCAGACCTCGCCGGAGGACGGCGTGTTCGAGCTGGAGTACAAGGACAGCGTCCGCGGCGTCCTGAGCCGGACCACCGCGTCGGGCCTCGACGACGTCCGCCGCGCGTTCCGCGAGTACGCGATCGGGGACGACGCGTTCCTCGCCCGCCACGACTGGACGCGCGTCCCCGTCGGCTGACCGGCCCGCGCCGCCGGGGCACCGGCGCGGCGCGGGTACCCTGGCTCCGCCATGACTGACACGACGATCGTTCACCTCCTGCGCCACGGCGAGGTCCACAACCCCGACGGCGTGCTGTACGGGCGGCTGCCCGGCTACCGGCTCAGCGAGGACGGCGTCCTCATGGCGAAGGCCGCCGCCAAGTGGCTCGACGGCCGCGACGTCACGGCGCTGTTCTCCTCGCCGATGCAGCGCGCGCTGGAGACGGCCGCGCCGCTCGCGGAGACGTTCGCGCTGCCGGTGACGGTGGACGAGCGCCTCATCGAGGCCGCGAACCACTTCGAGGGCCTGACGTTCGGCGTCGGCGCGGGCTCGCTGCGCCGCCCCGAGCACTGGCGGCACCTGGCGAACCCGTTCCGCCCCTCGTGGGGCGAGCCGTACACCGAGCTGGCCGCGCGGATGCGGTCGGCGGTGATCCGCGCCCGCGACGCGGCGCGCGGCCACGAGGCGGTGTGCGTCAGCCACCAGCTCCCGATCTGGATTCTGCGGCTGCGCGCCGAGCACCGGCGGCTGTGGCACCACCCGGGCCGCCGCGAGTGCGGGCTGGCGAGCGTGACGAGCCTGACGTTCGAGGGCACCCGGCTCGTCGAGGTCGCGTACGCGGAACCCGCCGCGGGGCTCGGCACCGGGCCCGGTGTCGCGGGCGCCTGACCCGGCCGCTAAGTTGAGTACTACGTCTTGTAGTAGGAGGGTCCGTTGAGCCCCCGAATCTCCCCCGTGCGCGCGGCCGCGGGCGTCGTCGCGCTGTGCGGCCTCCTGGCCGGGTGCGCCGGGACGAACGCCGCGAGCGACCCGGGCGACAACGGCAACCGGTTCATCTCCGGCGACGGGAACGTGCAGAAGATCGCGGCGGCGAAGCGCAAGGCGCCGCTGGAGGCGTCCGGCACGACCCTCGACGGCAAGCCGGTGAAGCTCTCGGAGCTGCGCGGCAAGGTCGCGGTCGTGAACTTCTGGGCGTCCTGGTGCGCGCCGTGCCGCGGCGAGGCCACCTCGCTCCAGCAGGTCTACGACGAGAACAAGGACAAGGGCGTCGCGTTCCTCGGCGTGAACTTCAAGGACGCCAAGGAGAACGCCCGCGCCTTCGACCGCCGCTTCAAGATCACCTACCCGAGCGTGTTCGACGGCGACGGCCAGATCGGGCTGGCGTTCCGCGACGTCCCGCCGAACGCGATCCCGAGCACGCTCGTCCTGGACCGGCAGGGCCGCGTCGCGGTCCGGATCATCGGCGCGACCACGTACTCCAAGCTCGGCCCGCTCGTCGCGGCGACGCTGGCGGAGAAGTGACCCCGGCCGCGCGGTCGCGATGAGCGTCGGGGAGACGGTCTCGGGGGGCTCGCTGCTGGCGGCCGCGCCGCTGGCGGCGCTGGCCGGGCTGGTGTCGTTCGCGTCGCCGTGCGTGCTGCCGTTGGTCCCCGGCTACCTGTCGTACGTGACGGGCATGACCGGCGCGGACCTCGCCGAGCAGCGGCGCGGCCGCCTCACGCTCGGCGTCGCGCTGTTCGTCGCGGGCTTCACGGCCGTGTTCGTCGCACTTGGGACGGTCGCGGGCGGGCTCGGCCACTGGCTCGCAGAGTACACCGATCCGATCAGCCGCGTCCTCGGCGCGATCACGATCGTCTTCGGCCTCGCGTTCATGGGGCTGATCCCCGGTCTGCAGCGGACGGTGAAGTCCGGGCGGCTCCCCGCGGCCGGCCTGGCGGGCGCGCCGCTCCTCGGCGCGCTGTTCGGGCTCAGCTGGACGCCGTGCATCGGCCCGACGCTCGCCGCCGTCCAGACGCTCTCGTTCAGCGAGGGCAGCGCCGGTCGCGGCGCGCTGCTGTCCCTGGCGTACTGTCTGGGGCTCGGGGTGCCGTTCCTGCTGGCGGCCCTGGCGTACCGCCGCGCGCTCGGCGCGTTCGGCGTGGTGAAACGGCACTATCCCCTGGTCATGCGGCTCGGGGGCGGCATGCTCGTGCTGATCGGCGTCCTGCTGGTGACGGGCGTGTGGAGCGACCTGACGATCGAGCTGAAGTCGTGGATCAGCGGCTTCGAACCGGTGATTTGAGATGACGGAGACACAGGAGACCGAAGCCGGCACCGAGCGCCCCGCGGCGCGCGTGCCCGCCGAGGAACTGCCGCGCCCCAAGGGCATCGGCCCGCTCGGCTGGCTGCGCTGGGCGTGGCGGCAGCTCACCACGATGCGGACGGCGCTCATCCTGCTGTTCCTCGTCGCGCTCGGGGCGGTGCCCGGGTCGATCCTGCCGCAGCGCGGCCAGGCGCCCGAGAAGGTCACGAAGTACTTCGACGACCACCACACCCTCGCGCCGTGGTTCGACCGGCTGTCGCTGTTCGACGTGTTCGGCGCGCCGTGGTTCGCGGCGATCTACATCCTGCTGTTCGTGTCGCTGGCGGGCTGCGTCCTGCCGCGCGCGCTGCACCACTACCGGGCGATGCGGGCCCGGCCGCCCGCCGCGCCGCGCAACCTGCGGCGGCTGCCGCAGTCCGCGGTGTTCGAGACGGACGCGTCGCCGGAGGACGTCCTCGACCAGGCCCGCGCGGCCCTGCGCCGCCGCCGCTTCCGCACCGACCCCGGCGCGGGAACGGTCGCGGCCGAGAAGGGCTACCTCGGCGAGACCGGCAACCTGCTGTTCCACCTGGCGCTGCTCGGCCTGCTGTTCGCGCTCGGCGTCGGCAACCTGTTCGGCTACAAGGGCGACATCCTGCTCGCCGAGGGCAAGACGTTCGCCAACGGCCTCAGCAACTACGACCAGTTCTCGCCCGGCCGCGCGTTCGACACCGACGAGCTGGCGCCGTTCTCGATCAGCCTCGACGACTTCCAGGCGAAGTACGAGCTGGAGGGCGATAAGCGCGGCCAGGCCACCTCGTTCCTCGCCAAGATCCGGTACAGGAAGGACCCGTCCGCGCCGGAGAAGCCGTACGACCTCCAGATCAACCATCCGCTGAAGGTCGGCGGCGCGAAGGTGTACCTGCTCGGCCACGGGTACGCGCCGCAGTTCACCGTCCGCGACGCCAAGGGGCAGATCGCCTACCAGGACGCGGTGCCGTTCCTGCCGATGGAACCGCGCAACCTGACATCCGAGGGCGTCATCAAGGCCCCCGACGCGCAGCCCGACCAGCTCGCGTTCTACGCGATCCTCTGGCCGACGGCGGTCGCGTCCGAGGACGGCAAGCAGATCCTGTCGGCGTTCCCCGGCCCGATCCGGCCCGTCATCACCATCACCGCGTTCAAGGGCGACATCGGCCTGGACTCGGGCAACCCGCAGTCGGTCTACAAGCTCGACGGCATCGGCAAGACCCTTCAGCCCGTCAAGGGCGGGCAGAAGCTGCTGGAGCCCGGCGAGACGTTCAAGCTCCCCGACGGCTCCGGCTCGGTCACGTTCGACGGCCTCAAGGAGTGGACGACGCTGTCGGTCAACCGCGACCCGGGCCGGCTGCCCGCGCTCGCCGCGGCGATCCTCGCCGTCGCGGGACTCGTCGCGTCGTTCATGGTCCGACGCCGCAGGGTGTGGGTCCGTGCGGGCGCCGGAGAGGGCGGGCGTACCGTGGTGGAGGTCGGCGGGCTCACCCTGGGCAACCCGACGGCGGAGTTCGACGACATCGTGGCCGCGCTGCGCGGCGACCGCGCCGAGGACGCGCCCGACGCCGCGGACGCGACCGAGGACGAGCCGAGCACCGAGGACGGAACGGCGTCCGACGCCGCCGAGTCCGTGAACGACGCCGCCGGACGCGGCTCCGAGGCCGGACCGGCCGCCGAATCCGAATCGAAGGAGTGACGAGGTGGACACTGCCGACCTCGCGAACCTGAGCGACAAGCTCATGTTGACGACCGTCGTGCTTTACATCGTCGCGATGGTCTCGTACGCCGCTGATCTCGGGTTCGGCCGCCGTCGGGCCGCCGCCGAGGCGCAGCGCACGGCGGCGCGCGCCGAGAAGAAGGCGGACGCGAAGGTGCTCGTCGGCGCGGGCGCCCCCGCCGACGCGGACGCCGGCGCCGCGACGGCCGACGACGCCGAGCCGCCCGCGCCCCGGCGCGGCACCGACTGGGCGCGGCTCGCAGTGGCGCTGACCCTGCTCGGCTGGGTCGCGCACTTCGGCGTCATCATCACCCGCGGCCTCGCGGTGTCCCGCTGGCCGTGGGGCAACATGTACGAGTTCCTGACCGCCATCGCGTTCGCCGCCATGACCGGGTTCCTGCTCGTGCTGTGGCGCTTCAAGGCCCGCTTCCTCGGCGCGTTCGTCACGCTGGCCGCCGTCATCGCGCTCGGCGTCGCGAACATCTGGCTGTACGACTCGGCCGGCCCGGTCTCCCCGGCGCTGAACTCGTACTGGATCGCCATCCACGTCACCGCCGCGATCATCGCGACGGGCGCTTTCACCGTGGCGGGCTGCTCCACGATCCTGTACGTCCTGCGCGAGCGCCGCGACGCCGCCAAGGCGGTGGACGCGCCGGGCGGGTTCTGGTCGCACGTCCCGTCCACCGAGGACCTGGACCGGCTCGCGCTGCGCGTCACCACGTTCGCGTTCCCGGTCTGGACGGCCGCGATCATCATGGGCGCGATCTGGGCGGACGACGCGTGGGGCAGCTACTGGAGCTGGGACCCCAAGGAGATCTGGTCGTTCGTCACGTGGATCATCTACGCGGCGTACCTGCACGCGCGCGCGACGGCGGGCTGGAAGGGCCGCAAGGCCGCGATCCTGTCGCTCATCGCGTTCGCGGCGCTGCTGTTCAACTTCTTCGGCGTGAACTACATGTTCTCCGGGATGCACTCCTACGCCTGACCGCGCGGGACGGCGGGACGGGCCGCGCGGCCCGTCCCGCCGTTGTCAGTCGTCCTCGCCGTGCAGACGGCGGTCGAGGGCCCGTAGGAACTCGGGG
The DNA here is from genome assembly GCF_000381885.1 of Actinomadura atramentaria DSM 43919. GTDB lineage: Bacteria > Actinomycetota > Actinomycetes > Streptosporangiales > Streptosporangiaceae > Spirillospora > Spirillospora atramentaria. The sequence continues at coordinate 373,351 of NZ_KB907213.1, forward strand.
TCGTCGTCCGGCCCGCGCGGGGCGGGCCCGGCGGACGCGGCCCCGGACGGCCACAGCACGCCCTGCCGCGCCGCCGCTTCGGGCCGGGGCCGGCCGAATCCGAGCCACAGCACCGCACCCGGAAGAAAGCCGAACAGCGTCACCAGGAACCATCCGAACTTGGGCAGATGCCGCACCTCCCGCTCTTCGGTCGTGATGACGTCGAAGAGGCAGAACAGCCACACTCCGACGATGACCAGGGCGACCAGCGCATACGCCATGATGCGAGGGTAACCCCTGACATGCGGGGGTGACGCCGCATCCGGCGGGGGCTTACCCTGCCTCGGAGGCCCGGACGCCCGACTCTCGCGGGGGGCCGCCTGGAGAGGGAGCCCGATGCGCTTCAAAGGCATCCACCGCAAACCGCGGGAGACGCGGTGGCGCGACCTCGGCCGCGTCGGCGATGCCGGGCCGGACACAGGCCCCGTCGATGCCGCCCCCGGTGACGCGCCGCGCGCTCCCGCGTCGCCCGGCCGGCACGCCGAGCCGCGCTCGCTGCGCCCGCGCGGCAGCCAGCCGCGCGACCGGTTCGGCCGGTTCCGCAAGGCGGGCCGCGACGACGACTTCGCGCTGCGCGCGGCCGCCGACGCCCCGGCGGAGCCCGCGCGGCCCCGGTTCGGCCGGCGCGGCGCCCCGCAGCAGCAGCGCCGCGCCGAGTGGTGGCGCGACTACGAGCTCGAAACCGTGCTGCCCCGCACCGAGCCGCGTCCGCCCGGCGCGCCGCACGCCGCCGACGGCCGCCGCCACTGCGGCGTGCTCGAACGGGTCCTGCACCGGCAGTGGGACGCGCGCCAGGGCCCGCCGCCCGCCGAGGTCGTCCGCGCGGTCGAGAGCCTGGCCGGGCTGCCCGACCGGCTCAAGGAACTCCTGGCGGGCGGGCTCGACGGCATCTACGTCGGCGCGGGCGGCGTGCCGCGCCTGGACGACATGGGCCACCTGGCCGGGCGTCCGCTGCCGTCCGGCCGCGCGACGTGGGACATCTGCGCGGGCGCGTACGGCGACGGGAAGATCGTGGTCGGGGACCGCCCGTCCCCGACCCCGGACGTGATGCTGCACGAGGTCGGGCACGCGCTCGACGACATCGACGGGGAGCCGGGGACGTGGCAGTCCGACAGCGAGGCGTTCCGCGCCCTCTACGACCTGTGCCGCCCGCACCTGGCGAGCGACTTCCACCTCCAGGGCGACGCGCTCGGGCGCCGCGAGTTCTTCGCGGACGCCTTCGCGGCGATCTCCTCCCGGCAGCGTCCGGCGCTCGTGGATATGCTCGCCGGCAACATACGGGTGGCCCTGGAGGTCATGCTGTTCTTCAACCGGAGATACGGAATCTGACGCGGCGCGACGATCGGTACGGAGGTGATCGGCGATGTACGTGATCCGGCTGCCCGACGGCACGCTGCGGGTTCCCCACGGCGTCCTGTCCGAGTCCGGGCACGACGCTGCCGAGGGGCGGATCATCGCCCAGGCGTATGTGGAGATCGGGCCCGACGATCCCGACTACGACCGACTGCTGGCCGGGTCGCTGACCGAGGCCGAGCTGGAGGAGAAGCGGCGTCGGTGGCGGGACGAGGACGGGGATCTGCAGCGCGCGTTCGAGGAGTGGAAGGCGAGCCGGGCCGAGGACTAGCGGCGGCCGCCGGGCGCCGGTCCGGAGCCGGGACGCGTGGGCCGCCGGTGCGGCTGCGGCCCGTCCCGGTTCCTCAGCGGACCGAGGGCTCCGCGCCGACGGGCTCGTCCCCGCGCAGCAGCGCGTGTACCTCGGACTCCCGGAACCGGCGGTGCCCGCCGGGCGTCCGGATGCTGCTGATGCGTCCCGCCGCGGCCCATCGGGTGACCGTCTTCGGGTCGACCCGGAACAGGGCCGCGACCTCCCCGGGAGTCAGCAGCCGTTCGCTCGTGCTCTCCACGTTTTCTCTCCCCCTTTGTCCCGCTCTCGGTGCGGGTGGACTGTTTCTAGTGTGGCGGCTCGCGACCAGTTTCTCCCTTGTTTTCGGAAAACATCACGCTATGTAGTTTTCCGAGCTGGCGTGATGACAAGGGGTGAACGCCACTTTGATGGCCACAGTCACGTCATTCTCTCCCGCCACGGCCGGTGCGGCTCGGCGGTGGAGCGGGACGCCTGCGGAGAATAGCGCCTGGAACCAATCAGCGGGGTGCCGGACGTGCCGTTCCGCGTTGCGCCGCGACCCGTCCGGCCGTCGATTCGTCCGGCCGCCCCTCAGCCCGACGGCGGCCGCGGATCGGCCGCGAATAGCGCCTCGACCTCGGGGTCGGCGTCGCCCTCCTGCCACTGCGGTTTACCGCACGCCGCGCAGTCGGGAAGGCGGTTCAGCAGTACCCCGTACCAGCGGAGCACCGTCTGCCCGTCGACGCCGTTGCCCAGCGGCGCGAGGCCCGCGTGCGCGAACTCCCGCCGGTTGATCCACTGGTGGATCGGCGCGGCCAGGTCCGCGGCGAGGGAGTCGAAGACCTCCGCCTCACCGGTCAGCAGCTCGACGAGCGCGAGCTTGGCCATCATCAGTGCGATCGGCACGATGTCGGTGGACAGGCCGGGCTGCGGCGCGACCTCGCGGTCGGTGTAGGAGACGCGGGCCGCGCTCGTCGCGCTGCTGATCTCGTTGTCCGCCGCGGACTCGGGCAGCGCCTGGACGAAGCATTGGTAGCACGGCGTCAGTCCCGGGATCACCCGCTGGACGAGCCCGCCGTACGCGCGGCGGTGGACGCCGCCGAGGATCATCGGGACGTCCGCCGCCAGGCACAGCCCGTTCACCAGCAGGCGGCTCTCCCGGTTGTCGGTCGCGCAGATCACCAGATCCGCCTCCGCGACGAACGCGCGGACGGCGTCGAGCGTGCCGCCCTCGACGCGCAGGTCGCTCGTCGCCACGCGCGCCGCCGGATGGTGCGCCAGGACGACGTCGCGCATCGCGTTGACCTTCAGCCGTCCGACGTCGCCGAGGCCGCACTCGTGCCGCGACACGTTGCCGGGTTCGAGGCGGTCGTGGTCGAGCAGCAGGAACCGCCCGACGCCCGCCTTCGCCAGCTCGCGGGTGATGAACGAGCCGCCCGAGCCGAGGCCGAGCACCGCGACCGTCTTCCGCGCCGCCGCGTCCGTCCCGAGAACGCCCTGGACGCGGGCGGACGCGGCGCTCCCGGCGAGCAGCGCCGTCGCGCCGACCCGCTCGCCCGGCGGCCCGCCCGGCGCGACCCGGTGGACGCGCACGCCGTCGCCCTCCGGCCAGCCCACCAGCGACGGGCCGGGGTCGTCCAGCCGCCAGTCGAAGCCGGGCGGCGCGGGCAGCAGCAGGACGTCCGTGCCGGGCGCGCCGTCCACGACGCCGAGGTCGCCCAGGTCGCGCGGCGTCAGCGCGAGCCGCGCCGGACCGCGCGCGGCGAGCGCGAGCGCCGCCGCCGTCACGGTGACGTGCCGGGGGAGCTCAGGCATCGCCGAACGCCTTCATGTCCTCGACGTCCATCTCGGGGATCTGGTCGGCCGACCGCTCCCCGGCGGACTGCACCTCGAACTTGCCCGTCCGGGGATTGAGGACCATGCGCTTGCCGGCCGGGGGAGCGCCCGTGCGGTTCGTCTCCTCGAGGAAATCGCGGATGTCGGCGTGCCGATCGCTGGCCATGATCATTGCTCCTTGTCTCGTCCGTGGGGACGCGTCAGTTGAAATCGAGGAGGAAGCTCTGCAGCGGCCTGCCGTCCTGCAGATGGCACTCGTAGGCGACCGTCCACAGCAGCGCCTTGCGGATCACCTTGACCAGCGAGTGGTCCGCCGACCAGAACTCCGGCCGGTAGGTGCAGATCTTCGTCCAGCCGGGACGGTCGGTTCTCCACAGGTGCATCGCGTGACTCGTGCCGTAGGAGTCCAGCGTCCGGCGGCCCCGGTAGTCGCGCAGCGGCGTCGGATAAGTGATGTAGGTGTGCGGGCACTCGTTCGGGTAGCCCGGCGGCACCTGGACGTGGAACTGGTAGTAGCTCTCGGTGTTGCTGTACCAATGACCGGCGACGTACGTATCGCCGGTCGGGTCGTGGAAGCGGAAGTCGGGGAAGTACGCGCGCAGCGCCGCGACCTCGTGGGCGAGGCGCCTGCGCTGGTTGACGTCCCAGGGCACAGCAGGTCTCCTCCGGACAGGTCAGGGGCAGGCCGCCAGCTCGCGCGTGCCCCAGATCAGCGCGCGCTCGAGGTCGCCGGGCGCGGCGGGCCACTCGACGATCTCGTGGCGTTGCGTGCTCAGCGGGATCAGGACGCGGCAGGCCGCCGCGAACGGGCGCGCGCCGTCCCACATCGCGACGAGGTGCAGCGTCGAGCGCGCGTTCAGCCGCCGCACCACGACGACCATGCGGAACGCGTCGATCGGCTCGATCTCCACCCGGAACTCGTGGACGAGCGGGCGGACGACCGGCTCCAGGTACCGCTCGACGTACAGCGCGGGGTCGGGGATTTCCGCGGGGGCGCCGGGCGTTCGAGGGCGGCCCGTCCGGGGTTGCCCGCCCGTGCGGCCACGGCGGTCGGCGCGGCTTGCGCGGCTGGCACGGCTGGTGTCGCCTGGGCGGTCGGTGCGGTCGGTGCGGTCGGTGCGGTCGGTGCGGTCGGTGCGGTCGGTGCGGTCGGTGCGCGGCGGCGGCACGCGTTCGCCTCCGCCGCCCGGATCGGGCTCGCCTCCGCCTCCTGGCTCCGGCTGTTCCCCGAAACGGGAAGCCGTGCGCTGCTCGGCGCGCCGCTCCGCACGGCCCCACGAACCGCGCCGCGCACCGCCCCGAGGATCGGCACGTGGCTCCTCGCGCGGGTCGTCACGCGGCTCGTCACGTGGGTCGATTCGCGGACCGAAGGGTGGTTCGTCATTTGGGTCGGTGCGCGGGGCGAAGGGCGGTTCGTCACGTGGGCCGCTGCGTGCATCGAGGGGCGAGTCCGCACGCGGTGCGGCGCGCGGGTCGTGGGGCGGTTGGTCATGTGGGCCGCTGCGCTGGTCGTGGGGCGGCTCTTCACGCAGGCTGCTGCGCGGATCGAGGGATGAGTCGGTGCGCGGGTCGAGGGACGAGGGAGTACGCGGCTCGGTGCGCGGACCAAGGGGTGAGCCAGCATGTGGCTCGGTGCGTGGTTCGGTGTTTGGTTCGGTGCGCGGGCTGGTTCCCGGGGCGGTGCGCGCGCCGGAGCGCGGCGCGGCTTCCGGCTCGCCGGGCGGACTGGAGCCAGGCCAGTCTTGCGCCTCGGCAGGCGGGCCGAAGCCGGCCGAGGCTCCCGACTCGGTGGGCGAGTCGAACTTGAGGGAGAGTCCCGGCTCCGAGGGCGTTCCGGCACCGGGCTGGGCATTCGGTTCGTGGGGCGCTCCGGAGTCCGGCGGGGGAGCGGAGGTTGACCGCGGATCGCTGCCCGGCGTCGGCTGCGGGTCGTTGTCCGGTGCCGAACTCGGGCCAGCGGCCGACGTCGACCGTAGGCCAGCGCCCGCCGTCCCCCGTGCGCCTGCGCCCTGTGCGGGCGGCGGGCTCACGCCGTGAGCGGGTTGGGTTCCGGGGCGCTGCTCAGTGCCCGCACTGGGGCGCCCCTGCCACTCGTCGGGCGAGCTTTCCCAGGTGTCGCCCGTGCCGTCTTCGGTCACGATTGGTGCGGCTGGCTCGCCGACGACGCCCGAGGCGGGGACCGCACCCGCGCCGCCGCCCGCGCGATCACTCGCGGGACCGCCCGTGCGGTCATCCGTGAGGTGACCCGTACGGCCATCGGAACGGTCTCCGGCCTGACCGCTCGAACCGCCGCTAACGCGGTCGTTCGCGAGGTCGTCTTTGGAACCACCGGTTCGGTCCCCGGCGCGGCCACTCGCACCACCGCCGGCGCGGTCGTCCGTGAAGTCGTCCGCTTGGTCACGCCAACGGTCGCTTGTGAGGTCACCCCGGCGACTGCTCGTGGGCTCACCCGCGCGGTCGCTCGTTCGGTCACCTGTGCGACCACTCGTCCGGTCACCCGTGCGGCCGCTCGTTCGGTCGCCCATGCGGTCGCCCGCTCGATCGCCCGTCCGGTCGGCCGCGCGGACGCTTATCCGGTCGCTCGCACGGCTACCCGCGCGGTCGCGGGGGTGGGCAACTGTGCGGTCGTCTGCCGTGCCGTTCGTGCGGTCGTCTGTGAGGTCGGCTGAGCGGCCACAGGCGAGGTCGTCCGCGCGGTCATCGGCGGAGTCGATAGTGGAGTCGTCCATGCCGCCGCTCGTGCGGCCGCTCCAGCGAGCGCTCGTGCGGCCCCCCGCGAGATCGTCCGGGCGGTCGCTCGGGCGGTCGCCGCGGCGGTCGCCCGAAGAGCCGCCCGTGGGCTCGTTCGTGAGGTCGTTTGTGCCGAGGCGGCCTGGGTCGGCTGGGGTGTCGCGGTCGGCTCTGGGGTCGGTCGTGCGGGGAGCCGTGTTTTCGCGGTCTTCTCGTCGGGTGTTCCGAGGGCCGTTTTCTTGGTCGTCAGCGTCGTCGGTGGTGGACTCGCGGGTGCCGGGGCGCAGGCCCGCGGTGAAGCGGTGGAGGAAGGAATGCCCGCCGCCCGCGTCGCCCGTCGAGGCCGCCAGGACGTAGCGGTCGTCGGTCGGGGCTGCGGCCGGGCGCAGGGCCTCGGCGGTGTGGCGCGCGGTGCGCGAGGTCGTGCGTGAGCGGACGAGCGTCGCTGGGAGGGCTTCGGCGAGCGCGCTGCGCAGCGGGCTCTCGCCGGGGAGGACGTGGATGCGCGCGTCCTCCCGGAGCAGTTCGCGGGCGTCGCTGTAGAAGAAGGGCGCGAGCCGTACCTGGGTGTCGTCGCCGCGTCGTCCGTGCGAACCGGTCTTCAGGAAGTTCGCGAGGATCTCGGTGTAGCGCGGCCGTCCGTAGCGGCGTGCGTAGCGGCGCGTGCGTTCGCGGTCGCCGGAACTGGGCTCCATCAGCCTGATCCAGTGGTGCGAGTGCCACATGCCGACGCACTGCACGCCGAAGCCCTCCCACGCGACGCGCTCGATCATGTTGGTGACCGCCGGGTCCAGCTCCAGCGACGTCTTCGCCCGCGTCACGCGGCCCGCCGGACGGGTCGCGAGGAACACCACGGGCCCGTCGCCGTGCGCGTACAGCCCGAAGAGGCTGCCGCCGGTCTCGCGGTCGCGGTGGTCCAAGGCCTCCTCGGCGATGACGTCGAGTTCGGACGCGTAGATCCGGACGACATAGGGCTCGCTCATGCCAGTACCTCCGCGAGTTCGGTCAGCGAGTGCTCGGGGGACCAGGCGGCGGCGTCGAGCGCGATCAGCTCGCGTCCTTCGTCGGTCACCCGGTACAGCTCCGGCGGGGTGGCGGGGAACGTCGCGTCGAGGACGAAGCCGATGGACACCCGGTCGGTGGAGGCGAGCAGCGCGACCCGGTCGGCGCCGAGGTCGAGCGTCTCGATCGGGTCGAAGCCGAGGCGCAGCAGCCCCAGCGCCTCCATCTCGACGCGGCAGCCGAAGACGTCGCCGTCCGCGCCGATCCGGTCGATGAGCGCCGCCGCGGAAGCCGGGTCGGGTTCCGCGGCGGCCGGAGGATCGGCCAGCGCGGCCGCAGCGGCGGCGCCGGTACCAGTACCGAGCGCGGTATCGGGGTCCGGGCCGAGCCCCGACGGGGAAACAGCGGTGCGGCTGGGAGCGGGAACGTGCTCGGAGTCCGCGCCCGGGACGGGGACCGGCTTCGAGGTGGAGCCGGGTCCGGTGCCCGGGCCGGTTTCGAACCTGGGATCAGGGTCTGCGCTGGGATCGGAGCCGGGCTCCGAAACGGAGGCGGATCTCGGAGTGGTTCTCAGGCTTGGGCTGGGGACTGCGCCGGAAACGGCGACGGGGCTGGGAACACGGACGGGTCCGGACGCGGGCACGGGTCTGCGACGTTCCCTGGAGCTGGAGCTGGAGCTGGAGCTGGAGCTGGAGCTGGAGCTGGGGCTGGAGCTGGGGCTGGGGCGGGTGGGGTCGGGCGAGGGGCTGCGGCCGTGAGCCGGGGCCGGGCCTGGGCCGCGGCTCGCGCTGGAGGCGGCGGGCCTGCCGGTTCCCGCGCGGCCGGGGCGGCCGGCGAGCAGCGCCGGTGGACTCAGGTCGAACGGTTCCGCGCCGCGCAGCCGCCAGTAGACGTCGATGGTGTTCAGCAGGAACCACGCGACGACCGCCGCGACGACCTGCTCGTCGGGCCGGTCCACCGCGTCGAGGTCCACGTACTGCCAGACGGGCAGCGCGAGACCGGGGCCGGGGCCGCCCACGGACGGTCCGCCGCCGTGACCGAAACACGCGATTCGGATCGCGAAGCCGGTGAGCCCGTCGACGGACGGGAACACCGATCCGAGGTGCGCGAAGGCGTGCAGCCGGTCGCCGTCGTTCTCGAAGTAGACGACGATCGACGGCCGGTTCGGGAACTCGAGGGTGCTGATCTCCTCGGCGCCGACCGAGCCGCGCACGGCACGGCTCACCCCGCCGTCGGTCTCGAACGCGCCCGTGTGCAGGACGGCGTGGCCGGGGAACCAGGGGACGTCGTGCAGCGCGTCGTGGACCAGGCCGGGCACGCGTCGTCCGCCGTCCGCGCCGTCGGCGACGGGCGAGACCAGCACGGCGGGCCGGGCGCGCGCAACCCCGGTGCCGGAGCCGCCGTCGCCGGAGAGCGCGCGCAGCCGTCCGACGACGCCGAGCGGGTACCGTTCGGCGAGCCGCGCGCGGTCGTCGCGAAGGATTCGGAAACGGTGGTCCTCGCGCAGATACGCCAGCCGCGCCGCGGCCCGGCGTTCCTCCGCGACCTGCGCCGTTGCGGCCGCGTCCCGCGCGTCCCGCTGCTCACGGCGCAGGACGCGCCGCTCGCGCAGTTCCGCCACGATGGATTCGGGGATCATGCCGATGACCGAGCTGAGCAGCGGCGCTCCGATCAGCCCCCAGAACCATTCCAATCGTCACTCCCGGATAGCTCGGACGAGGAGCACACCCTCTGAGTCTTCCGGTGATTCACGAGCATAGATGTGGAGAAGTCCGCATTGGTTCCGGTTTCTTTGGCGACTTTCGCAAAAAAAACGGAGAGATATTCACGTTCGGTTGTCACCGGACAACCGAAAACCTGATTACGCCGCACGGCCCGCGCGGGCGCGGAGTTGATCGTCGGAGAGGTCGCCCGATCGAGCTGACCGAGCCTCACGCGGAAGGCGACGCGCCGCATTCAGGCGGGGCACGCGCGGAGTTGAATCCGGTACCGACACGGTTGGCGGAACCGCTCGCTACGTGATCGCACTCTCAGCCGGGTAGCTGCCGACGCGGGAGGTTGAGGTCTGCTCATTGCGTGGTCACCGATGGACGAGGCGGCGCCGTTCGTCGCACAAGCGAGCGCGGAGCCTGACGGTGGCCGACGTGGGAGGCGGGGCGACCGTGGGCGTCCGAAGCCGGGGCCGCTGACACGGACGGTCGGGGACTACTCGTTGCGCTGGCGAGCGTGAGGCCGGGTGGCGACGAGGGAGACGGTGCGGTTCTTCGCGCGGGCTTGCGCGGAGCCGGGCGGTCGCCGGTTGGGAGGCGGCGCGGTTCGGTGTGCGGGCGCTCGAAGCTGGGGGCCGCTGAAGTGGGACGGGCGTGCGGCTCGTTAAGCGGACGTGCCTGCAGCTCGGCGGTCTCCGACGTTCGGGAGCGGTGCCGCCCGGCGTGCGCGGCACGCTCGAAGCTGGGTGGAAGCTGGCGCGAGTAGCGGGGTCGGGGCGCTCTCGGCTTCGAGTGGTGGCGGACGCGCATCGACGACGTCCACGCGCGGCTGCGCGTCACCGGTCTACGCAAGTCCTACTCGGGGGCGCTGGTCCTCGCGGACGTCGACCTGACGCTCCGCGTCGGCGAGTCGGTGGCCGTCGTTGGCCCCAACGGCGTCAAGACGACGCTGCTGAAACGCGTCGCCGGGACCGAGGATGCGCGGGAGCGTGAAGCCGGGTGGCCACCGATGGGAGAGGCGGCGCGCTCGGTGCGGGTGCTCGAAGCCGGGCGGTCGCTGACGCGGGAGACGGGCCGGCTTGTTAAGCGGGCGTGCGTGAAGCTCTGCGGTCTCCGACGTGCGGGATGGGGTGGTATGTGGAACGTCCTTGAAGCTGGGCGGCCGGTGACGTGGACGGTGGGCCTGCCGGTTGAGTGGGGGGCGCCCCAGGCTGGGTGGTCGTCGGCGCTGGGAAAGCGACCCTGACGGCGAGCATCGGCAGGGCGCGGGTACGCTCGTGATGTCATGCGACCGGTAATGCTCTACACCCTCGCGCGGTTCGGGATCTTCCTCGCGACCGCAGGCGTCCTCGCGCTCTGCGGCGCGCGCGGCATCCTGCTCCTGCTGCTCGCCCTGCTCATCAGCGGCGTGATCAGCTTCGTGCTGCTCTCGGGCCAGCGCGACCGGATGTCGTCCGTCGTGGAGTCCGGCCTCGGTCGGCAGCGCGCGAAGCTGAACGCCTCGCGTACCAAAGAAGACGCCTGACCAACCGCCCCGACCCAGCGCCGCACCCGCGACGCGGCCTCCGCGCGCGGTGACGCCCTGCCATCCGCCCGCGCGACGCGCTACCGCCCGATCCACCACGCGACCGCGACACCGCCTCGCCCCGCCCGCGACCGCGACACCGCTTGGTCGGCGGGGCGCGAAGCTCAACGCCTCACACCGACCCGGACGCCTACCCGCCGGCTCCGACCGAGCGTCGCGGCTGCGGGCACGGTCGTTGCACGCTGGCGGAATCATTCAGTCGGCAGCGCTTGGCTGAAAACCCCGCGCACCAAAGACACCCGGCCTGCCGCGCCGATCGAGCGCCGCACCCGTGCCACGGTCCCTGCACGCTGACGCCCTCTCCGCACGACCGCGCTACCGCGCAGCCCACCGCGCGCAACACCTCTCGACCGGCCCGCGACCGCACCACCTCGGTCGGCAGTGCGCGAAGTCCAACGCCTCGCTTACCAAAGAAGACGCCTGACCAACCGCCCCTGACCCAGCGCTGCACCCGCGACGCGATCCCTGCACGCGCTTGCGCCCGCCAACCCTCGCGTGACCGCGTGACCGCGCGACCGCCCGGCCCACCGCGCGACCGCGACGCCGCTTGGTTGGTAGCGCTTGAAGCTCAACGCTTCGCACACCGACGCGGACGCCTACCCGCCGTCTCGGACCCAGTGCTGCGGCTGCGGTGCGGTCGCCGAACGATGGCGGAATCATCCAGTTGGCAGTGCGCGTAGCCGAACACTTCGTGCTCCAAAGGGCGCCTGGCCTGCTGCGTCGATCGAGCGACGTACCTGGGGCGCGGTTCCCGCGCGCGCCGACGCCGCCCGTCCGCAAACGCGGTCGCCCGATCGTCCCGCCACGCGCAACACCGCTTGTCCCGCCCGCGACCGGGACGCCGCTTGGTCGGCGGGGCGCGAAGTCCAACGCCTCATACCGACCCGGACGCCTACCCGCCGTTTCGGGCCCGGTGCTGCGGCTGCGGAGCGGTCGTCGCATGATGGCGGGATCATTCAGTCGGCCTCGCGTGTAGCTGAACACCTCGTGCTTCGCAAGGACGCCTGGCCTGTTGCGCCGATCGAGTGATGCACCCGCGGCACGGTTCTTAACGCGCGGCGATGCCGCTCACCCCGAACGCGACCGCGCTACGGCTTGGCCTGCCGCGCGACGCCGCTTGGCCTGCCCGCGACCGCGACGTCGCTTGGTCGGTGGTGCGCGAAGTTCACGCGGCGTCGGACCGAAACGGATGCCTGCTCGTCGGCTCTGGTGGAGTGCCGCAAACGCAGTTCAGTTCGGTGGATGGTGGTGACGTCTACGGGTCGCCGCTCGTTCGCGAGCGCGGTCGGTGGGTTGTCGCTGGTCGGTCGGGCGTGGAGCTGAATTCGTCACGTGCCCACGACGATGGCTGGCCTGGCTGCTGTGATCGGGTGCTGCGCCCGCAGACCCCCAGCCCGCAGGCGGCGATGGTGCCTTCGGTCCGCGGCGCGACCGCGTTCGGGCTGTCGTCCGGTGGGGAGGTCGCGGTGCGGGGGGGCGCGCCGAAGGAATGGCCGTCGTGTTTCGGGGTGGCGCGTTGGAGTGGCGGTGGCTGGTCCGTTGGGGAAGCGGGTGGACGGCGCGGGTCGGCGGATCGCGGGTCGGGTGGGCGGTACGGGCGGTCGGAGCGGGGTTGTGGCGTGCTTCTAGGGTGGGGGCATGACCCGCGCCTCTCTGGACAAGCAGCCCGCCGACGTGGCGGCGATGTTCGACGACACCGCCGAGCGGTACGACCTGCTGAACACCCTCATGACCGGCGGCCAGGACCGCCGCTGGCGGCGCGAGGTCGTGCGCGCGCTCGGGGCTCGGGAGGGCGAGCGCGTGCTGGACCTCGCGGCGGGCACGGGCACGTCGTCGGTGCCGTTCGCCGAGGCCGGGGCGCAGACCGTCGCCTGCGACTTCTCGCTGGGGATGCTGCGCGTGGGCGTCCGGCGGCAGGCGGGGACGGCGAATCTGCGGTTCGTGGCGGGCGACGCGTTGAAGCTGCCGTTCGCCGACGACGCGTTCGACGCCGTCACGATCTCGTTCGGTTTGCGCAACGTCGCGGACACGGTCGGCGCGCTGCGCGAGCTGCGCCGCGTCACGCGGCCCGGCGGCCGCCTGCTGGTCTGTGAGGTCAGTCACCCGACGAACCCGCTGCTCGCGCTGGGCCACCGGACGCACCTGAAGGTCGGCCTCCCCCTGCTGGCGCGGGTCAGCTCCAATCCCGACTCGTACCGCTACCTGGCCGAATCCACGCTCGCGTGGCCCGACCAGGCGACGCTGGCGGGGCTCGTCCAGGACGCCGGGTGGACGAAGGTCCGCTGGCGCGACCTGACGTTCGGCGTCGCGGCCCTCCACCACGCCGTCAACCCGGCCTGACCTGGTTGGGGGCGAACCGGTATCGGACTTTCGGACCGGTCCAAACCCACCGCCGCCCAGAGGTACCCACGGGTGCTCTCGAAGGAATAGACTCCCCACCGGATTCTTGTGAAGTACTTCACAAGCGAACGAGCTAAGAGGAACGCTGTGACCGACTCCACCCGACAGGCAGACGTGATCGTCGTCGGGGCCGGCCCCGCGGGGTCGTCGACCGCCTACTGGCTGGCCCAGGCCGGCCTGGACGTGCTGCTGCTGGAGAAGGCGACGTTCCCCCGCGACAAGATCTGCGGCGACGGCCTCACGCCGCGCGCCGTCCGCGCCCTCATCGCGATGGGCGTCGACATCACCGGCGACGGCTGGAGCCGCAACCGCGGCCTGCGCATCTACGGCGGCGGCGCCCGCGTCGAGCTGGACTGGCCCGAGCTGGCGAGCTTCCCCGACTTCGGCCTCGTCCGCACCCGCATGGACCTCGACCGGCTCCTCGCCGAGCACGCCGTCAACGCGGGCGCGAAGCTCTACCAGGGCTGCAACGTCACCGGCCCGATCCTGGACGACCGCACCGACCGCATCGTCGGCGTCACCGCCAAGTACGCGGGCGACGAGGTCGAGTTCCACGCGCCGCTCGTCGTCGCCGCGGACGGCAACTCCACCCGGCTGTCCCTGGCGATGGGCGTCCGCCGCCGCGAGGACCGGCCGATGGGCGTCGCGATCCGCCGCTACTACGCGAGCCCGCGCCACACCGACGAGTACATGGAGGCGTGGCTGGAGCTGTGGGACGGGCAGCGCCTGCTCCCCGGCTACGGCTGGGTCTTCCCCGTCGCCGACGGCACCTGCAACGTCGGCCTCGGCCTCCTCAACACCAGCAAGTCGTTCCAGAACGTCGACTACCGCGCGATGCTCAAGGGCTGGACGGCCCAGATGCCGCCGGAGTGGCAGTTCGACGAGGAGCACGCGACGTCCCCCGCCCGCGGCGCGGCGCTGCCGATGGGCTTCAACCGGCAGCCGCACTACACGCGCGGGATGCTGCTCGTCGGCGACGCGGGCGGGATGATCAACCCGTTCAACGGCGAGGGCATCGACTACGCGCTGGAGTCCGGCCGCCTCGCCGCCGACATCATGGTGCAGGCGCTCGCCCGCCGCACGCGCGCCCAGCGCGAGCGCACCCTCTACGAGTACCCGCGCATCCTCAAGGAGGAGCACGGCGGGTACTTCACGCTCGCCCGCGTCTTCGTCCAGGCCATCGGCGACCCGCGGGTGATGAAGTTCCTCACGACGCACGGCCTGCCGCACCCGACGCTGATGCGGTTCACGCTCAAGCTGCTCGCCAACCTCACCGATCCGCACGGCGGCGACGCCATGGACCGGATCATCAACGTGATGCAGAAGGCGGCTCCGGCGGCATGAGCGGGACGAGCGCGGCGGCACGGCGAGCGGGAGACCGCGGCTTCGCATGACCTGAACCCCCGAGGGGAGTGCTATTGATCACCTTGGCTAGGGTGGCGACCCGTGTCCGTGACCGATGTCACGGGCGTCCGGCGGGTTTCGCCGTCCCGGCGCGTCCGGCGGCGCGCGCGCACGCGCGCCGTGCGGCGGGCGCCACGTACAGCGTCGTACGACCCGAGGGGAGGCGGTAGAGCGTGGACCTCTACATACCGATCATCGTGCTGGGGGTGCTGGCGTTCCTGTTCGCCGCCGGCTCGGTGGTGATGGCGTCGCAGACCGGCCCGAAGCGGTGGAACCGGGCGCGGCTGGAGGCGTACGAGTGCGGCATCGAGCCGACCCCGCAGCCGGTGGGCGGCGGGCGCTTCCCGATCAAGTACTACCTGACGGCGATGCTGTTCATCGTCTTCGACATCGAGATCATCTTCCTCTACCCCTGGGCGGTCGCGTTCGACCACCTGGGGATGTTCGGCTTGGTGGAGATGGTCCTGTTCATCGTCACCGTGCTCGTCGCGTACGCCTACATCTGGCGTCGCGGTGGTCTGGAGTGGGACTGAGATGGGCCTGGAAGAGAAACTCCCCAGCGGCTTCCTGCTGACGACGGTCGAGCAGGTCGTCGGATGGGCGCGCAAGAGCTCGGTCTGGCCCGCGACGTTCGGCCTCGCCTGCTGCGCCATCGAGATGATGGCGGCGGGCGACCCCCGGCACGACTTCTCCCGGTGGGGCATGGAGCGCGCCTCGGCGACGCCCCGGCAGGCGGACCTGATGATCGTCGCCGGCCGCGTCAGCCAGAAGATGGCGCCGGTGCTGCGGCAGATCTACGACCAGATGACCGAGCCGAAGTGGGTCATCGCGATGGGCGTGTGCGCCTCGTCGGGCGGCATGTTCAACAACTACGCGGTGGTGCAGGGCGTCGACCACGTCGTGCCGGTGGACATCTACCTGCCCGGCTGCCCGCCGCGGCCGGAGATGCTGCTGGACGCGATCATCAAGCTGCACGACAAGATCCAGAACACGAAACTGGGTCCGCAGCGCGCCCGCCAGATCCGCGAGCTTGAGGAGGCCAAGCGGCGGCAGCTTCCGCTGCTCGGCCAGTCGGGAGCGGCGTCATGACGTCACAGAATCCGGAGCAGCGCGCCGAGCAGGCCGCCGACCGGCTGCCCGCCCGGGACCCCGAGGACCGGCGCGAGCAGCCCGTCGCGCGGACGGGCATGTTCGGCGCGAAGACGACGGGCGACACCTCCGGCTACGGCCGGCTGGTGATCCGGCAGCGGCCGAAGACCGCGTCGGAGCGGCCGTTCGGCGGCCCGGACGGCGCGGCCGAGCCCGGCCCGTTCGACGCCGTCGCGGACGCGCTGGAGCGGGCGCTGCCCGACTTCGGCGCCGCCGTGGAGCGCGTCGTGGTGGACCGCGGCGAGCTGACGTTCCACGTCCGCCGGGAGCACCTGGTCGAGGTCGCGCGGACGATGCGCGACCGGCCCGACCTGCGGTTCGAGCTGTGCTCGGGCGTCTCGGGCGTCCACTACCCCGAGGACGCCGGCGCGGAGCTGCACGCCGTCTACCACCTGCTGTCGATCACCCACAACCGGCGCGTGCGGCTGGAGGTGTCCTGCCCGGACGCCGACCCGCGCATCCCGTCGGTCGTCGCGGTCTACCCCACCAACAACTGGCACGAGCGGGAGACCTACGACTTCTTCGGGATCGTGTTCGACGGGCATCCGGCGCTCACCCGCATCGAGATGCCCGACGACTGGGTCGGCCACCCGCAGCGCAAGGACTACCCGCTCGGCGGCATCCCCGTCGAGTACCGCGGCGCGGAGATCCCCCCGCCCGACGAGCGGAGGTCGTACCTGTGAGCCGGAGCGGAGCGAGCCGATGAGTTCCACGAAGTACACCGAGTACGACGCGTACGCCGCCGACGAGGCGGCCGAGGGCCGCGTCTTCGACGTGAACGGGCAGGACTGGGACAAGGTCGTGGCCGGCGCCGAGGACGGCTCCGACGAGCGCCTCGTCGTCAACATGGGCCCGCAGCACCCCTCGACGCACGGCGTGCTGCGCCTGGTGCTGACCCTGGACGGCGAGACCGTCAACGACTGCCGGGTGGGCATCGGCTACCTGCACACCGGCATCGAGAAGAACATGGAGTTCCGCACCTGGACCCAGGGCGTGACGTTCTGCACCCGCATGGACTACCTCGCCCCGCTGTTCAACGAGACGGCGTACTGCCTGGGCGTGGAGAAGCTGCTGGGCATCACGGACCGGATTCCGGAGCGCGCGCAGATCATCCGCGTGATGATGATGGAGCTCAACCGCATCTCCTCCCACCTGGTCGCGATCGCCACGTTCGGTCTCGAACTGGGTGCGACGACGGTCATGCTCAACGGCTTCATCGAACGCGAGTACACCCTCGACCTGTTCGAGGAGATCGCGGGACTGCGCATGAACATGGCGTACGTCCGGCCGGGCGGCGTTGCCCAGGACCTCCCGAGCGGCGCGCTCGGCAAGGTGCGCGAGTACCTGGACCGGATGCCGAAGCGCATCGCCGCGCTGCGGAAGCTGATGGACGAGAACCCCGTCTTCCTGGCCCGGACCAGGGACGTCGCGTATCTGGATCTTACGGGGTGCATGGCGCTGGGCGTCACCGGCCCCGTCCTGCGCGCGACGGGCATCCCGTGGGACCTCCGCAAGTCCCAGCCGTACTGCGGTTACGAGACCTACGACTTCGACGTCCCCACGCAGGAGTCGGCGGACGTGTACGGCCGCTACCTGGTGCGGATGGCGGAGATGGAGGAGTCCCTGAAGATCGTCGAGCAGTGCGCGGAGCGGCTGCGGACGGTCGACGGCCCCGTGATGATCGAGGACAAGAAGATCGGCTGGCCCGCGAAGCTGGCGATCGGCGCGGACGGCATGGGCAACTCGCCCCGCCACATCGCGCACATCATGGGCACCTCGATGGAAGCGCTCATCCACCACTTCAAGCTGGTGACCGAGGGCTTCCGCGTCCCGGCCGGGCAGGCGTACGCGGCGATCGAGTCGCCGCGCGGCGAGCTGGGCGTCCACGTGGTGAGCGACGGCGGCACGCGGCCGTACCGGGTCCACTTCCGCGACCCGTCCTTCACGAACCTGCAGGCGGCGCCCGCGATGGCGGAGGGCGGCATGATCGCCGACGTCATCGCCGCGGTCGCCTCGATCGACCCCGTCATGGGGGGAGTGGACCGATGACCGAGCACCTGGGACCGCCCGTCGGCGAGGAGCCGGGGCAGCACCACGGCGAGCCGATGCAGCTCGAACCGCCCTACGGGGGGACGGCGCCGTACGACCTGGAGACCCGGGAGGCGCTGGAGCGCGACGCCAAGGAGATCATCGCCCGGTATCCGAAGACGCGGTCGGCGCTGCTGCCGATGCTGCACCTCGTCCAGTCGGTGGACGGGCACATCACGCAGCGCGGCATCGACCTGTGCGCGGAGCTGCTGGGCATCACGGCCGCGCAGGTGACGGGCGTCGCGACGTTCTACACGCAGTACAAGCGCGAGCCGGTCGGGGAGTACCACGTCGGCGTGTGCATCAACACGCTGTGCGCGGTGATGGGCGGCGACCAGATCTGGGCGGAGCTGAGCGCCCACCTCGGCGTCGGCCACGACCAGGTCACCGAGGACGGCGCGGTGTCGCTGGAGCGCATCGAGTGCAACGCGGCCTGCGACTACGCCCCCGTCATGACGGTGAACTGGGAGTTCTTCGACGACATGACGCCGGAGAAGGCCAAGGCGCTGGTCGACGACCTGCGGGCGGGCCGCGAGGTCGCGCCGACGCGCGGCCCCGGCGGGGTCTGCACGTGGAAGCAGGCGTCGCGGGTGCTGGCGGGCTTCCCCGACGGCCGCGCGCACGAGGGCGTGCAGGCGGGCCCGCAGTCGCTGCGCGGCCTGGAGGTCGCGCGCGACAACGGCTGGGCGGCGCCGCCGCCCGCGGCGTCCGAACCCGTGTCCGAGCCCGTGACGCCCGGCGAGGTCACCGACCCGCCGCCGAACGAGCCGGGCGAGCCGATCGGCGGCCGGGTCAAGCCCGGCAGCCAGGAGGGGCGGAACCAGTGACGACGCTGACCCCCATCCTCACGAAGAACTGGGACCAGCCCGACTCGTACACCCTCGCGGGCTACGAGCGCGAGGGCGGCTACCGCGCGCTGCGCACGGCGCTCGGCATGGAGCCGGACGCGATCGTGCAGACCGTGAAGGACTCGGGCCTGCGCGGGCGCGGGGGCGCGGGCTTCCCCACCGGCATGAAGTGGGGGTTCCTGCCGCCGAGCAGCCCGAACCCGCGCTACCTGGTGGTGAACGCCGACGAGTCCGAGCCGGGGACGTGCAAGGACATCCCCCTGATGATGGCGAACCCGCACGTCCTCGTGGAGGGCGTCATCATCAGCGCGTACGCGATCAAGTCGAACCACGCGTTCATCTACGTGCGGGGCGAGGTCCTGCACGTGATCAGACGCCTCCAGAGGGCGGTCGAGGAGGCGTACGAGGCCGGGTACCTCGGGCGGGACGTCCTCGGCTCGGGGTACGACCTGGAACTGGTCGTCCACACCGGGGCCGGGGCGTACATCTGCGGCGAGGAGACGGCGCTGCTGGACTCCCTGGAGGGATACCGCGGTCAGCCCAGGCTGAAGCCCCCCTTCCCGGCGGTGGCGGGCCTCTACGGCGGGCCCACCGTCATCAACAACGTCGAGTCCATCTCGTCGGTTCCCTCGATCGTCGCCAACGGGGCGGACTGGTTCGCCTCGATGGGCACCGAGAAGTCGCAGGGCTTCGGGATCTTCTCGCTGTCGGGGCACGTGACGCGGCCCGGCCAGTACGAGGCCCCGCTGGGCATCACGCTGCGGGAACTGCTCGACATGGCGGGCGGAGTCCGCGCGGGCCACCGGCTGAAGTTCTGGACGCCGGGCGGCTCGTCCACGCCGATCTTCACCGACGAGCACCTGGACGTCCCGCTGGACTTCGAGTCCGTGGGCGCGGCCGGGTCGATGCTCGGCACCCGCGCCCTGCAGATCTTCGACGAGACGGTCTGCGTCGTCCGCGCGGTGCTGCGCTGGTCGGAGTTCTACGCGCACGAATCCTGCGGGAAATGCACGCCGTGCCGCGAGGGCACCTACTGGTACAAGCAGATGCTCAAGCGGCTGGAGGCCGGGCAGGGGTCCGAGGAGGACCTGGAGACCCTGCTCGACCTGTCCGACAACATCCTCGGCCGGTCGTTCTGCGCCCTCGGCGACGGCGCGACGAGCCCGGTGGTCTCGTCCATCAAGCTGTTCCGCGACGAGTACCTCCGCCACTTCGAGCTGGGCGGCTGCCCGTTCGACCCGGCCAAGTCCACCCTCTGGGCAGGTGCCTGATGACCGTCACCGAGAACGAGAAGGCGGCGCCGCCCGTCGAGATGGTGAGCTGCACCATCGACGGGTTCGAGATCGAGGTGCCCAAGGGCACGCTGATCATCCGCGCCGCCGAGCTGCTCGGCATCCAGATCCCCCGCTTCTGCGACCATCCGCTGCTCGACCCGGTCGGGGCGTGCCGCCAGTGCCTGGTGGAGATCCCCGACGCGGGCAACGGGCGCGGGATGCCCAAGCCGCAGGCGTCCTGCACCACGGCCGTCATGCCGGGCATGGTGGTGAAGACGCAGCTCACCTCGCCCGTCGCCGACAAGGCGCAGCACGGCGTGATGGAGCTGCTGCTGATCAACCACCCGCTGGACTGCCCGATCTGCGACAAGGGCGGCGAGTGCCCGCTGCAGAACCAGGCGATGTCCAACGGCCGCGGCGAGTCCCGGTTCGTCGAGGCCAAGCGGACGTTCCCCAAGCCGATCCCGCTGTCCTCGCAGGTCCTGCTGGACCGCGAGCGCTGCATCCAGTGCGCGCGCTGCACGCGGTTCTCCGACCAGATCGCCGGGGACGCGTTCATCGACCTGTTCGAGCGGGGCGCCAAGGAGCAGGTCGGCGCGGCGGAGGACAAGCCGTTCCAGTCCTACTTCTCCGGCAACACCGTGCAGATCTGCCCGGTCGGCGCGCTGACCGGCGCGGCGTACCGGTTCCGGTCGCGGCCGTTCGACCTGGTGTCGACGCCGAGCGCGTGCGAGCACTGCGCGTCCGGCTGCGCGCTGCGCACCGACCACCGGCGCGGGAAGGTCACGCGGCGGCTCGCGGGCGACGACCCGCGGGTGAACGAGGAGTGGAACTGCGACAAGGGCCGGTGGGCGTTCACCTACCAGTCCCGGCCGGAGCGGCTGACGCACCCGCTCGTCCGCAACGAGCGCGGTGAGCTGGAGACCGCGTCGTGGCCGGAGGCCCTGGCCGTCGCGGCGCGCGGCCTCGCGGCGGCGCGCGGCGGCGCGGGGGTGCTGACCGGCGGCCGGGTGACGCTGGAGGACGCGTACGCCTACTCCAAGTTCGCGCGGATCGCGCTCGGCACCAACGACGTGGACTTCCGCGCGCGGGCGAACTCGGCGGAGGAGACGGCGTTCCTCGCCTCGTCCGTCGCGGGCCGCCCGATCGAGGTGTCCTACGACGACCTGGAGAACGCGCCGGTCGTGCTGCTCGCCGGGTTCGAGCCGGAGGAGGAGTCCCCGATCGTCTTCCTGCGGCTGCGCAAGGCGTTCCGCAAGAAGGGCCTGAAGGTCTTCTCCGTCGCGCCGTTCGCGACGCGCGGCCTGGCGAAGACGGGCGGCACGCTGCTGCCCGCCGCGCCCGGCGCGGAGGCCGAGGCGCTCGGCGTGCTCGCCGACCGCGCCGACGTCCGGGACCTGCTCGCCGCGCCCGGCGCGGTGATCCTGGCCGGGGAGCGGCTGGCCGCCAGCCCCGGCGCGCTGTCCACGGTGGCGCGGCTCGCCGCGATCACCGGCGCGCGGACGGCGTGGGTGCCGCGCCGCGCGGGCGAGCGCGGCGCGCTGGAGGCGGGCGCGCTGCCCGGCCTGCTGCCGATCGGCCGGCCCGTCGCCGACGCCGCCGCCCGCGCCGAGGTCGCGCGGGTGTGGGGTGTCGCGGCGCTGCCGGCCGGGCCGGGCCGCGGCACCGCCGAGATCGTCGCCGCGGGCGCGGCCGGGGCGCTCGGCGCGCTGCTGGTCGGCGGCGTCGACCCCGTCGACCTGCCCGACCCGGACGCGCTGCTCGCCGCGCTGGACCGGACGCCGTTCGTCGTCAGCCTGGAGCAGCGGCCGAGCCCGGTCACCGACCGCGCCGACGTGGTGCTGCCCGTCGCGGTCGTCGCGGAGAAGTCCGGGACGTTCGTGGACTGGGAGGGCCGCGGCCGCGCGTTCGACACCGTCCTGCGCGCCTCCGGCACGCTGTCGGACCTGCGGGTCCTGGACGCGCTCGCCGGGGAGATGGACGTCCACCTCGGCCTGCCCGGCCCCGAGGCGGCCCGCCGCGAGCTCGCCGAGCTCGGCGCGTACCGGGGCGAGCGGCCCGAGCCGCCGAACGTCCCGGCGGGCGTCCCCGCGCAGCCCGGCCCCGGCGAGGCGACCGTCGCGACCTGGCGGCTGCTGCTGGACCGCGGCCGCCTCCAGGACGGCGAGCGGTTCCTCGCCGGGACGGCCAAGCCCGCGCTCGCCCGGCTGTCGGCGGCGACCGCCGCCGAGATCGGCGCGGACGCCGCGGGCGGCGTCACCGTCGCCGGGCCGCGCGGCGCCGTGACCCTCCCGCTGGAGATCACGCCGGACCTGCCCGACCGCGTCGTGTGGCTCCCGGAGAACTCCGCGGGCTGCGTCCTGCACCGCGACGTCGGCGTGGCCGCCGGCGGCGTGGTCACGATCTCCTCTGGAGGGGCCGAATGAGCCTGCCCGTTCTAGGGTCCGCCCTCCCGGCGGACGCCGCCGACACCTCGTCGGACCCGAGCCTGACGGGGTTCGGCCACGACCCGTGGTGGCTGATCGGCGGCAAGGTCCTCGCGATCTTCGTGTTCCTGGTGCTGACCGTCCTGCTGTCGATGTGGGTCGAGCGCCGGATCATCGGCCGGATGCAGCTCCGCGTCGGCCCGAACCGCGCCGGGCCGCTCGGCCTGCTCCAGGGCCTGGCCGACGGCGTGAAGCTCGCGCTGAAGGAGGACATCGTCCCGCGCGGGGTCGACAAGGTCGTGTTCGTCCTCGCGCCGGTGATGTCGGCCGTCCCGGCGTTCATCTCGTTCATCATCATCCCGTTCGGGCCGACGGTGTCGGTGTTCGGCCACCACACGGCGCTGCAGGGCACGGACCTGCCGGTCGCGGTCCTGCTGGTCCTCGCGATGTCCTCGATGGGCGTCTACGGGATCGTGCTCGCGGGCTGGTCGTCGATGTCGCCGTACTCGCTGCTCGGCGGGCTCCGCTCGTCCGCGCAGGTGATCTCGTACGAGATCGCGATGGGGCTGTCGTTCGTCGCGGTGTTCCTCTACGCCGGGACGATGTCGACGAGCGGGATCGTCGCCGGTCAGCAGCACATCTGGTACGGCGTGCTGCTCCTGCCGTCGTTCCTGATCTACATCATCACGATGATGGGCGAGTCCAACCGCATCCCGTTCGACCTCCCCGAGGGCGAGGGCGAACTCGTCGGCGGCTTCCACACCGAGTACTCGTCGCTGAAGTTCGCGATGTTCTTCCTCGCCGAGTACATCAACCTCGCCACCCTGTCCGCGCTCGCCACCACGCTGTTCCTCGGCGGCTGGCGCGCGCCCGCGCCGATCTCCACGGTGTGGGAGGGCGCGAACTCCGGCTGGTGGCCGGTGCTGTGGTTCCTCGTCAAGATCTGGCTGTTCATCTTCTTCTTCATCTGGCTGCGCGGCTCGCTGCCCCGCGTCCGCTACGACCAGCTCATGAAGCTCGGCTGGAAGGTCCTCATGCCGATCTCCATCGGCTGGATCCTCATCGTCGCGACCGTCCGCGCGCTGAAGAACGAGGGCTACGACATCCAGAAGATCCTGCTGTACGCGGTGGTCGCGGTCGTCGTCGTGCTCGCCGCGTCGCTGCTGTTCGAGGCGCTGCGCGGCCGGCCCGACGGCGACGGGGAGCCCGCCGAGCCGGACGGGGAGCGGGCGCCGGACGCGGGCGGCTACCCCGTCCCGCCGCTGGACGCCCCGCACTACCACGGCCGCCCGGCCGGACCGGGGACCGACGCGACACGTGAGGAGGTCGGCAGTGGGATTCACTGACTTCCTGAACCCCGTGAAGGGGTTCGGGGTCTCGTTCCACCAGATGTTCATGAAGAGCGAGACCGTCCAGTACCCCGAGGTGAAGAAGCCGACCGCGCCGCGCTTCCACGGCCGCCACCAGCTCAACCGGTGGCCGGACGGACTGGAGAAGTGCGTCGGCTGCGAGCTGTGCGCGTGGGCGTGCCCCGCCGACGCGATCTTCGTCGAGGGCGCGGACAACACCGAGGAGGAGCGCTACTCCCCAGGCGAGCGGTACGGCCGCGTCTACCAGATCAACTACCTGCGCTGCATCCTGTGCGGGCTGTGCATCGAGGCGTGCCCGACGCGGGCGCTCACGATGACCAACGAGTACGAGCTGGCCGACGACAGCCGCGAGAGCCTGATCTACACCAAGGACATGCTGCTCGCCCCGCTGCGCGAGGGCATGGAGACGCCGCCGCACGCGATGCGGCTCGGCGACACCGAGGAGGACTACTACCGCCTCGGCCTGCAGCCCGAGGGGCGCGAGGGCGGTGAGACGCGGTGACGCGCGCGATCACGGCCGCCGGCGTCCTCGCCGGCCAGGTCGCCGACAAGCAGTCCGGCGAGCCGTTCTTCTTCTGGCTGCTGGCGATCGTGTCGGTGCTCGCCGCGCTCGGCATGATCTTCATGCGCAGGGCCGTCCACTCGGCGCTGCTGCTGGCGACGGTGATGCTGTGCCTCGCGGCGCTGTACGCGATCGAGGGCGCGCCGTTCCTGGCGTTCGTCCAGGTGATCGTCTACACCGGCGCGGTGCTGATGCTGTTCCTGTTCGTGCTGATGCTCGTCGGGGTCAGCTCCACCGACTCGCTGGTCGAGACGATCCGCGGGCAGCGGCTCTGGGCGGGGATCGCCGCGATCGGCTTCCTGGCGCTGCTGGTCGCCGGGCTCGGCAACGCCGCGCTCGGCGACTCGGCGGGCCTCGCCAAGGCCAACGCCGACGGCAACGTCATCGGCCTCGCGCGGCTGCTGTTCAAGGACTACGTGTTCGCGTTCGAGGCGACCAGCGCCCTGCTGATCACCGCGGCGCTCGGCGCGATGGTCCTGGCGCACCGCGAGCGCACCACCCCCAAGCCGACGCAGCGGGAGCTCTCGCAGCGGCGGTTCGCGTCCGGCGGCGACCCGGGCCCGCTCCCGATCTCCGGCACCTACGCCCGGCACAACGCGGTCGACATGCCCGCGCTGCTGCCGGACGGCAGCCCGTCGGAGCTGTCGGTCAGCCCGGTCATCGCCGCCCGCACCGACACCTCGGTGCGGCACACCGACCTCGAGGGCGCGAGCGAGACCGACGTCATCGCCGCGGACGTCGCGGCGGTGCGGCGGACCACCGAGGACGCGGCGGACGCCGGCGACGAGTCGCGCGCGGCGTACAAGGCGGCCGGACCCGCGGCCGGACCCGCGACCGGAACGGAAGGCGAGGCATGAGCCCCGGACACTACCTGGCGCTCTCGGCGATCCTGTTCACCATCGGCGCGCTCGGCGTGCTCGTCCGCCGCAACGCGATCGTGGTGTTCATGTGCGTCGAGCTGATGCTCAACGCCGCGAACCTCGCGTTCGTCTCCTTCGCCCGGATGCACGGCAACCTCGACGGCCAGATCATCGCGTTCTTCGTGATGGTCGTGGCCGCCGCGGAGGTCGTCGTCGGCCTGGCGATCCTCATGACCATCTTCCGGACCCGCAAGTCCGCGTCGGTCGACGACGCGAACCTGCTGAAGTACTGAGAGGCCGCGGATGAAGGCGGAAGGCATCCAGGCCGCGGCCTGGCTTCTCATCGCCCTCCCGCTCGCGGGGGCGGCGATCCTGCTGCTCGGCGGGCGGCGGACCGACAAGTGGGGGCACTGGCTCGGGACGCTGACGACGGTCGCGTCGTTCTGCATCGGCGTCGCGTCGCTCGTGCAGATGCTCGGATACGACGACGGCGAGCGCCGCCGCACCCTGCACCTGTGGGAGCTGTTCCGCGCCGGGAACATCAAGGTGAACGCGGATCTGCTCCTCGACCCGCTGTCCATCAGCTTCGTGCTGCTGATCACCGGCGTCGGCGCGCTGATCCACGTCTACTCGGTCGGCTACATGTCGCACGACCCGGACCGGCGGCGGTTCTTCGCCTACCTCAACCTGTTCGTGGCCTCGATGCTGCTGCTGGTCCTCGGCGGCAACTACGTGGTCATGTTCATGGGCTGGGAGGGCGTCGGCCTCGCGTCGTACCTGCTCATCGGGTTCTGGCAGTACAAGCCGACGGCGGCGACGGCCGCGAAGAAGGCGTTCGTCGTCAACCGCGTCGGCGACTTCGGGCTCCTCATCGCGATCTTCCTGATGTTCGGGACGTTCGGGACCGTCGGGTTCGACCAGATCCTCGGCACCGGCGCGGAGCACGTCGGCCTCGCCGCGAAGCTGTCCACCGGCACCGCGACCGCGATGGGGCTGCTGCTCCTGGTCGGCGCGTGCGGCAAGTCCGCGCAGCTCCCGCTGCAGTCGTGGCTGCTGGACGCGATGGAGGGCCCGACCCCGGTGTCGGCGCTCATCCACGCCGCGACGATGGTGACCGCGGGCGTCTACCTGATCGTCCGCTCCGGCCCGATCTTCGACATGTCGGAGACGGCGCGGCTCGTCGTGACGATCGTCGGCACGGCGACGCTCCTGGCCGGTGCGATCATCGGGTGCGCCAAGGACGACATCAAGAAGGCCCTCGCCGGGTCCACGATGTCGCAGATCGGCTACATGACGCTCGCGGCGGGCCTCGGCAAGCCGGGATACGTCTTCGCCATCGCGCACCTCATCGCGCACGGCTTCTTCAAGGCCGGGCTGTTCCTCGGCGCCGGGTCCGTCATGCACGGCACCGGCGACGACGTGAACATGCGCAACTACGGCGGCCTGTTCAAGAAGATGACGATCACCGGCGCGACGTTCGGCCTCGGCTACTTCGCCATCATCGGCGTCCCCGGCCTGTCCGGCTGGTTCACCAAGGACGGCATCATCGAGGCCGCGTTCGACAAGGGCGGCACGTCCGGGGCGATCCTCGGCGCGTGCGCGCTCGTCGGCGCGGGCGTCACCGCGTACTACATGTCGCGCGTGATGTTCATGACCTTCTTCGGCCGCGAGCGCTGGGAGGACGGCGTCCACCCGCACGAGTCGCCGAAGATCATGACGATCCCGCTGATCGTCCTGGCGTTCGGGTCGGTGTTCGCGGGCGGGTTCCTCGTCCTCGGCGGCTTCCGGGACTTCCTCGCCCCGGTCGTCGGCGAGACCGAGGACCACGGGTTCAACGCGATCACCCCGGCCGGGATCGGCACGTTCGTGCTGATGCTCGTCGGCGTCGGCATCGCCTACCTGCAGTACCTGCGCCGCCCGGTGCCCAAGGAGGCCCCGAAGGGCTCGTTCGTCACCGTCGCGGCCCGCCGCGACCTGTACGGCGACGCCGTCAACGAGTCGCTGCTGATGCGGCCCGGCCAGTGGCTGACCCGGCTCGCGGTCTGGTTCGACGGCCGCGGCGTGGACGGGGCCGTCAACGGCATCGCCGCCGGGATCGGCGGCACCTCCGGCCGCGTCCGGCGGCTGCAGACCGGCTTCGCCCGCTCCTATGCCCTGTCCATGTATCTGGGCGCCGCGATCATCCTCGCCGCGCTCCTGGTGGTGAACGTGTCGTGACCGACTTTCCCTGGCTGAGCGTCCTCATCGCGCTGCCGCTCGTCGGCGCGGTCGCGGTGGCCCTGCTGCCGCGCGGACGCGACGCCCTCGCCAAGCAGACCGCGTTCGCGGTCTCGGTGGTCGTCGCCGTCCTCGCCGTCGTCATGGCGACCGGCTTCGACACCGGCGGCGCGCGGTTCCAGTTCACCGAGACCCACTGGTGGATCAAGCAGTTCGGCGTCCACTGGGCGCTCGGCGTGGACGGCGTCGCGCTCGTCCTGGTGCTGCTGTCGGTGATCCTCGTCCCGCTCGTCATCCTCGCGTCGTGGACCGACGCGGACCGCTCCGGCGGCGTCGACGTGCCGCCGAAGCGCTCGGTGAAGACGTACTTCGCGCTGATCCTGGCGCTGGAGGCGGCGATGGTCGGCGTGTTCGCCGCCACCGACGTGTTCCTGTTCTACGTCTTCTTCGAGGCGATGCTGATCCCGGTGTACTTCATCATCGGGTCGTACGGCGGGGCGCAGCGCTCCTACGCCGCCGTGAAGTTCCTGCTGTACTCGCTGTTCGGCGGGCTGCTGATGCTCGTCTCGGTGATCTGGCTGTACCCGCTGTCGGCGCGGCCCGCCAGCAAGGGCGGGCTCGGCGAGGGCACGTTCCTGTTCACCGAGCTGAACACCATGCACGTCGACCCGACGACGGCCAAGTGGCTGTTCCTCGGGTTCTTCGTCGCGTTCGCGATCAAGGCGCCGATGGTGCCCGTCCACACCTGGCTGCCGGACGCGGCGCAGCAGTCGCCGACCGGCGCGCTGGTACTCATCGTCGGCGTGCTGGACAAGGTCGGCACCTACGGGATGCTGCGGTTCTGCCTGGAGCTGTTCCCGGGCGCGGCGAAGTGGGCGACGCCCGTCGTCCTCGCGCTCGCCGTGGTGTCCGTCCTGTACGGCGCGATCCTCGCGATCGGGCAGGTCGACCTCAAGCGGCTCGTCGCGTACACGTCGGTGTCGCACTTCGGGTTCATCGTCCTCGGGATCTTCGCGATGACGACGGCCGGGCAGTCCGGCGCGGCGCTCTACATGGTCAACCACGGGTTCGCGACGGGCGCGCTGTTCCTGCTCGTCGGGTTCATGATCGTCCGGCGGAAGTCGGCGCGGATCTCCGACTTCGGCGGCCTCCAGAAGAAGGCGCCGGTGCTCGCCGGGCTGTTCCTCGTCGCGGGCCTCGCCGGGCTGTCGCTGCCGGGCCTGTCACCGTTCGTGTCGGAGTTCATGGTCCTGTCGGGGACGTTCACCCGGTACCGCGTCCCGGCGATCATCGCGACCGCCGGGGTCGTCCTCGCCGCGATCTACATCCTCTGGATGTACCAGCGGACGATGAACGGCCCGGCCGGCGAGGGCACCGAGGGCATCCTCGACCTGTCCGCGCGGGAGAAGTGGGCCGTCGCGCCGATCATCGCGGTCATCGTCGTCATGGGCTTCTACCCGCAGCCCGTCCTCAACGTGATCAACCCGTCGGTCCACCACACGCTGGCCCGGCTCGACCGGCCGGACCCCAGGCCGGACGTCACCGGTAACGTCGCCGAGAACGGAGCCCGGCCATGACAGGCACGGTTCTTGCCCAGGGGGCCGACATCCAGACCCCCCACATCGAATACGGGCAGATCGCCCCGATCCTGGTCGTCCTCGGCGTCGCCGTCGTCGGCGTCCTCGTCGAGGCGTTCGTCGGGCGGCGGCAGCGGTACGCCGTCCAGGTGCCGCTCGCGTTCGCCGGGCTCGTCGCCGCGTTCGGGTGGACGCTGTGGCTCGGCTTCCACGAGAAGCCGTGGCACGTCGCCGCCGAGGGCGCGCTCGGCGTGGACGGGCCCACGCTGTTCATCCAGGGCACGATCCTGATCCTCGCCGTCCTCGCGCTGCTGCTCATCGCCGAGCGGCGCTCGCCCGCGTTCACCGCGCAGGCGTCCGCGCTGCCCGGCAGCGAGGCCGAGCAGGAGACCGCCGCCGCCGGGCACGTGCAGACCGAGGTCTTCCCGCTGCTGCTGTTCGCCGTCGGCGGCATGGTGATGTTCCCGGCCGCGGCCGACCTGCTGACGATGTTCGTCGCGCTGGAGGTCATGTCGCTGCCGCTGTACCTGCTGTGCGGGCTCGCGCGCCGCCGCCGCCTGCTCTCGCAGGAGGCCGCCGTCAAGTACTTCCTGCTCGGCGCGTTCTCCTCGGCGTTCTTCCTGTACGGCACCGCGCTGCTGTACGGGTACGCCGGATCGGTGCGGCTGTCGGCCATCTACCAGGCGCTCGGCCGCGACGTCGGCAGCGAGACGCTGCTGCTCGGCGGCGTCGCGCTGCTGTCGGTCGGGCTGCTGTTCAAGCTCGGCGCGGTGCCGTTCCACATGTGGAAGCCGGACGTGTACCAGGGCGCGCCGACGCCGATCACGGCGCTCATGGCGTCCTGCGTCGTCGTCGCCGCGGCCGGCGGGCTGCTGCGCGTCTACTACGTCGCGCTGGCGAACCTGAAGTGGGACTGGCGGCCCGCGATGTGGGCGGTGGCGATCATCACGATGGTCGCCGGGGCCGTGATCGCGATCACGCAGACCGACATCAAGCGGATGCTGGCCTACTCGTCCATCGCGCACGCCGGGTTCATCCTGACCGGCATCGTCGCGACCTCCCCGGACGGCCTGTCGGGCACGCTGTTCTACCTGGCGGCGTACGGGTTCGCGTCGATCGGCGCGTTCGCGGTGATCACGATGGTCCGCGACACCGGCGGCGAGGCCGGGCACCTGTCCCGCTGGGCGGGCCTCGGACGGCGCTCGCCGGTGACCGCGAGCGTGTTCGCGTTCTTCCTGCTGGCGTTCGCCGGAATCCCGCTGACCAGCGGTTTCACCGGAAAGTTCGCTGTGTTCAAGGCCGCTGTCGAGAGCGGGGCGACGCCGCTGGTGATCGTCGGCGTGGTCGCGTCGGCGGTCGCGGCGTTCTTCTACGTCCGTGTGATCGTCGTCATGTTCTTCAGCGAGCCCGAGGCGGACGGGCCCACCGTGGTGGTCGCCCCGGCGACCGCGGCTGCGGTGGCACTCGGGCTGGCGGCTACTGTTGTCCTGGGTGTGCTCCCGCAGCCGGTTCTGGACATGGCGGGACATGCCGCGTCACAGATGTTCGTCCGGTAACGCTCCGGCTGAGGGGGTTTGGGTGAGTAGCGCGTTCGCTGGAGTTCCCGGGGAATCCTCCGCCCCGGGAGCCGGGCCGTTCGGCCTCCCGATCGACCCGGCGCTCGCCGCCGCGTCCCGGGACCGGCTCGCCGCCGTCGAGGACATGCTCCTCGACGCGGTCCGCAGCGAGGACCCGCTGCTCACCCAGGCCTCCAAGCACCTGGTCGAGGCGGGCGGCAAGCGGTTCCGGCCGATGCTGGTGCTGCTGGCCGCCGAGTTCGGCGACCCCGACGCGCCCGGCGTCGTCCCCGCCGCCGTCGTGGTCGAGCTGACGCACCTGGCGACGCTCTACCACGACGACGTCATGGACGAGGCGACCATCCGGCGCGGCGAGGAGTCCGCCAACACCCGGTGGACGAACACCGTCGCCATCCTCACCGGCGACTACCTGTTCGCGCGGGCGTCGGACATCCTCGCCGACCTCGGGCCCGAGGCCGTCCGCATCCAGGCGCGCTCCTTCGCCCGCCTGGTGCGCGGGCAGATCCAGGAGACCGTCGGGCCGGCGGGCACCGACCCGCTCAAGCACTACCTCCAGGTCATCGCGGACAAGACGGGCTCGCTGATCGCCACCTCCGGACAGCTCGGCTCCCTGCTCGCCGGCGCCCCCACGCACGTCGTGGACACGCTCACCTCGGCGTGCGAGAAGATCGGCGTCGCGTTCCAGCTCTCGGACGACATCCTCGACATCGCGTCCGACACCGAGCAGTCCGGCAAGACGCCCGGCACGGACCTGCGCGAGGGCATCCTGACCCTCCCGACGCACCACGTGCTCGCGGGCGTCGGCTCCGGCTCCGACGACGCGCGGCTGCGCGAACTCCTCGCCGCCGACCTCACCGACGACGCCCTCCACGCCGAGGCCCTGGCGCTGCTCCGCGTCCACCCGGCGATGGACCAGGCCCGCGCGGACCTGCACCGCTGGGCCGACGACGCCCGCACGGAACTGCTGACCCTCCCCGAGAACCCGGCCCGCGCGGCCCTGATCTCCCTCTGCGACTACGTGATCACCCGCCGCTCCTGACTTCCTCCCCGCTCCCCGAATTCCCGTCGCGCCCCCGAGAACGCTCCCAGCCAGCCCCGCCGCCAACTCGCGCACGGCTGACTGCGGCGTCCGTAGGGGGATTTCGGCGCGGGCATGCGCGGCCCCGCCCATTGTGGACAGTGGTCGGGATTTCGTCTGGAAAGTCTGCAATCGCGTTCGCGGTGTGCGAATTCCCGAGGTCAATAGGTGGGGGGTGTTCAGCGGTTGTAGGGGTGGAGGTTTGGGTTGGTTATGGGGTGAGGTGGATGGTTCTGCGGGGGGTTGTTGGGGGAGGGGGTGGGAAGGTCGAAGGATGGATCCTGTTGGGGATGGGGCGGGTACGCCGTTTCTGGATGCTGTTGAGCGGGAGCTTCTGGCTGTCTCGCCTGGGTTGCGGGGGACGGTGTGGGAGCGGACCGCCGGTAACTGGCTTGATGCCGCCAAGGGGGACCCGGCTTCTTGGATTTTGCAGGTGCCGGATTGTTGGGGGTTCGGTGGTGAGCGTTTTGAGAAGCCTGGGGTTCGGGCGTTCTTGGACCGGGTGACGGCGAATATCGCCGCGGCTGAGCGGTCGGTGGACATCACGACGTTCGGGATGCCGCCGTTGCCCGGGTCGCCTGTCGAGGAGTATCCCGACGGGGCTTTTCTGGAGGCGATCGCCGCCGGGCTCAAGGTGGCGGCCGGAGCCGCTGTGCGGGGTGGGCGGCGATTGAAGGTCCGTGTGCTGGCCGGGGTGCTCAACGTCGATGTGTTCGTGTCGCCGTGGGGGTTTCGGGACCGGCTGATCCGGATGATCGGGGATGCCAGCGCCGCTGTGGACTTCAGTGTTGCCGCTATGACCACGCGGGGATGTACCTCGTACAACCACACGAAGTTCGTTCTGGTGGACGGTGTTGCCGTCATCCACGGTGGGATCAACTGGATGACGAACTTCTACATCGAGGACGGGCCGTACGGGAGCCGGGGGTTCGGCGGGTCGGCGCCGGTCACCGATCTCGACATCGCGCTGCGCGGTCCTGCTGCGATGTCCGCCGGGAAGTTCCTGGATGTGTTGTGGGCGTGGACCCGGCGGAACGCGTCGACGAGCGCGCGGCTGGGCTGTGCCGCCTGGCTCGCCACGAACCACGACCGGGTCGAGGAATGCGACGCGAGCCTTTACGCGGGACCGGTGCCGTCCGGGGACGGGCCGCTCGAAGTGATCTCGGTCGGCAGCCTCGGGTACGGGATCGCGCCGTGCGATCCGACGTCGGAGTACCGGCCGCCGCCCGTCGCGCAGATCGAGCAGGCCGCCTGCGATTACTGGCTGTGGGGTGCGCGGTCCAATAACGAGACCAACACCGACCGCGATTTCATGACCGTCAATCCCGACGCGAACGCGATCCGGGCGCTGGTCGCCGCCGCGCGGCGGAAGATCGTGCTGTCCCAGCAGGACATCAACGGTTACGGGCACATGCCGCTGTACCACGCGCTGTTCGACGTCCGGCTGCTCGACGTCCTGGCGGCGAAGCTGACGGCCGACCCGCCCGTCAAGGTGCGGATCGTCCTCAGCAACCCCGGATACCCGGACTACTCGAATATCGCGAGCATCGGCGAGGCGGCCAATGCGATCTTCCGCCGCGTCCGGCTGCTGACGGGGTCCACCGAGGCGGCGCAGCGGGCGATGGCGGAGAATCTCCAGCTCGCGCCGCTGCGCGTGTCGGATCGGCCGACGTGGCCGAACGGATACAAGTACCGCCTGCACACGAAAGTGGTCTGCGTGGACGACAGGGCGTTCTACGTCGGGTCCAGGAACGCCTATCCCGACACGACGCAGGACCACGGCTTCATCATCGAGGACGCCGCCGCGGCCGCGCAGCTCAACGCCGTGTTCCTCGACAGGCAGTGGCGGTATTCGAAGGCGGCGGCCGTTTACGACTGGGAGACCAATCCGGGGACGCGCACGGCGAAGCTCTGAACGGGTGGGCCGGGGGCGCGCCCCCGGCCCACCCCGTCAGACGCGCGGCAGCCGGGCCGGGAAACCGGTGTCGCTGAGCGGTCGGACGGCCAGACGCGTCAGGATCAGCGCGTTGTCGTCGCCCGCTGTCCGATTGGCGCTCAACTCGCCGCAGGACAGGCAGCGGTGGATGAGCAGCCATTCACCGTCCGGCCGCGCGGCGACGCAGAACGCCTCCATGCGGCTGCCGCAGTTCGCCGCGCGGTCGCCGGGGATTCGGTGGTCCACGTGCAGGCTCGTCAGGCAGTGCGGGCAGTGGTTGCGGTGTCGGGTTCCCGGCGCGGTCAGGGACACGTCCAGGCGGCAGTTCGCGCAGCGGAAGGACGTGTTCCGATGACGGCGGCGCGGCATGGGCTTTCCTTTCCGCGCGCTCACAGGTCGCCGAACGTTTCGAGCGGGAACGGCGGCTCCGCGAGCGGGCGGACGGCCATGCGCATGAGGATGTACTGGTTGTCGTCCTTCGCGACGGGGCTGGACGTGAGTTCGTCGCAGCGCGCGCAGCGGTGGACGACCATCCAGTCGCCGTTGCGCAGGACGGCGATGGCGATCGGGGCCATCCGGCCGTCGCAGTCGGCGGGTCCGCCCGCGACCTGGTCGAGGACGTGCCGCGAATGCAGGCAGGACGGGCAGTGATTGCGGCGCGTGCCGTCGTCGGTGCGCGCGGACACGATCCGGCCGCACTTCACGCAGGTGAAGGTGTTCAGATTCGAGATGTCGTTGGTCCCGGACACCGGGATTGCTCCTTGCTGAAAGGTCGACGAGGACAGCAAGAGCAGGCCGAGCGGACACGCGGGACGGGCAACGCGGCCGGGCCGTCGGAGAGGACGGCGAGGCAGGGCGTTACGCGGTCGGGCGAAGCGCGCTCGGCGCGAGCCGGATGACGGACACAGGCCAACCTTTTCCAGGGCGGACGCCCACGGGGGAAACGACCCTGTCAGCGTAGACACCCGCACTCCGAACCGCCATCGAATATCCGGCGGCGGGAAAGCAGAAGCGCCCTCCGGGTGATACCCCTGCGACCGCCATCCGCGCCACGGAAAGGCACCAGATGACAGGGGACTCCCCGCCCCACCCGGCCGACCGCTTCGACGAGGTCTTCGACGCGTACTTCGCGGAGATCCACCGGTACGCGGCGCGTCGGCTCGGCCCGGACGACGCCGCCGACGTCGCCGCTCAGACGTTCCTGGAGGCGTTCCGGCAGCGCCGCCGCTACGACCGGGAGCGGGCGACCGTGCGCACCTGGCTGTACGGGATCGCGACGAACGTCGTCGGCAGGCACCGCCGCGCCGAGACGCGGGAGCTGCGGGCGCGCGCCCGCCTCGGCGCGGTCCACGAGGCCGAGGGGCACGCCGCGCGCGTCGAGGCGCGGGTCAGCGCGCAGGGCCTGCGCGGCGAGCTGGCCGGGGCCGTCGCGGCGCTGCCGCGCGGGCAGCGGGACGTGCTGCTGCTCGTCGCGCTGGCCGACCTCAGCCACGCGGAGGTCGCGGCGGCGCTGGGGATCTCCCCGGGCACGGTCGGCTCCCGGCTGAACCGTGCGAGAACGACGCTGCGCAGGGCGCTCGGCGGCGCCGACCCGATGCTCACTTTGGAGGAACAGCATGGATGAGGTGCGGATCGTCCGGGACGCCTATCCCGAGCCGAGGCCGCCGACGGCGGGCGAGGTCGAGCGGGCGCGCGCGCTGCTGGCGTCGCCGCCGCGCCGGGCGCGGCCGCGGCTGGCGTGGGGGCTGGGCGGCGTCCTGGCGGCGGGCGCGGCGGCGACGGCCGCGGTGGTGCTCGTGGGGGGCAGCACGTCCCCGGCTCCGGGCGGCCCGGTGACGTTGGACGGGCGCGCGGCCGTCCTCGCGGCGGCGGAGCAGGCGGCGCAGCGGCCGACCGGGAAGTACTGGTACACCAACGACGTGGACGGGCAGGCGTACGTCGTCCGCGCGAAGACGGGAACGTACGCGATCACCGGTGCGCTCAGCGAGGCGTTCCAGTGGACGGGCGCGACGTCCGGGTCGGGTTCGGCGAGCTACAGCCGCGACCTCCCGGCGCGTCCGACGACGGCGCGGGACGCGGAGCTGTGGCGCGCGGCCGGTTCGCCGCGGCGGCTCCGCGTCTGGTCGAGCGACAAGTTCCTCACGTTCCCGATGAAGGCGACGGGGGCCGGGACGAAGTGGGACGTCGACACCGACGCCCGCGGCGGCGGCACGTTCCTCGACGGCCTGACGGCCGCGGACGTCCGCAACCTGCCGACCGACCCGGCCGAGCTGGCGAAGCGGTACCTGAGCGACGAGGCCGCGGCCCGGCGCGCGAGCGGGTTGCGCGGCGACGACCCGGGCGCGGTGAAGCCGGGTCCGGTGCGGCCGCAGATGCGGATGTCCCTGGCGAAGCTAGTCCTGAACGCGCCGCTGCCGCCGAAGGTCCGCGCGGGGGTCATGCGGGCGCTCGCCGCGCAGCCGGGCATCCACGCGATCGGCCGCACCACCGATCCGCTGGGGCGGCGCGGGGTCGCGCTTGCGACGGACGACTGGGCCGTGACGGTCACCGGCGAGTCCGGGGAGCCGCGCGCGACGCAGGGCACCTACCGGGTGCGGGACGTCCTGGTCTTCGATGAGCGCACCGGTGCGCTGCTGGCGAAGCAGGAGGTGCTGACGCGTCCGGGCGGCCCGTACACCGGCATGAAGCCGGGCTTCGTCGTGAACTACTCGGCGGTCCGGGCGATGGACTGGAGCGACGCGCGGCCGACGACGCCGACGACGCCGCCGTTCGGGTGACGCCGAGGGCCGTCCCGCGCGCCGGGGCGGCCCTTCGTCACGTCCGGGCGGCGAGCCAGGCCAGGAGGTCGTCGGTCACGGGTTCGGCGACGGCGGCGACGTCGCGTTCGATCGCGCCGAGATCCAGCAGGTGGACGGACGCGCGGTCGCGGCCGTGGTGGCGCATGAACAGGCCGTTCCCGCCGCCGTCGTCGCCGACGAGCGTCCAGTCGGGTGCGTACCGGCGGACCTCGAAGGTCGCGTTGCGCTCGGGGAGGTCGTGCGGGCCGTAGACCGTCGTCCCGTCCGGGAGCAGGACGCCGGGGGTGGAGCGCCAGAGGCGGGCGATGGTCGGGTTCGGGCCGTCGCGGAGTCCGGCGGCGAGCGCGGCGCGGACGGTCAGGAAACCCGCGAACGTGTCGGCGAAGTCGTCCTCCTCGCCGGTGAAGTGGTCGCGGCGCACGACCGGGCATTCGCCGCCGGAGCGCCGGTCGAGCGCGAAGGCGTACTCGTCCTCGTCGATGAGGAACGTGAGGCGGTCGCCGCGCGGGACGAGGTCGACGTCCGGGAGCCCGGCGGTCGCGAGCGGCGCGCCCCCGACCGCGCCGCCGCCGAACTCCGCGAGCCACCAGCGGAAGGACGTCGGCAGCGGGCCGGCGGCGGCCTCGACGGCGCTGATCTCGGCCTCGGGCAGGCCGCGCCGCCAGGCGGTGATCGTCGGGGACGCCTCGATCAGGTCGCGCAGCAGCACGAGATCGGGTTGCATGCGCCGGAGTCTGGCATACCGGGACGTCACCGGCGGCGTTCGCGGAACGCCGCCGCCTTCGCCCGGTTGCCGCAGCGCCGCATGTCGCACCAGCGCCGCTCGCCCTTGCGGGACGCGTCCACGAACAGGCGGGTGCAGAGCGGCGCGGCGCACTCGCGGACGCGCGCGGCGTCCGGGCCGCCGAGCAGGTCCGCGGCGGAGCGGGCGACGGCGGCGAGCGCGGCGGTGAGGTCGCCGGTCCGCGCGAGCCCGTCCGCGTCGAGCCGGACGGCGGGCGGGGCGGGCGCGGCGGCGCGGTTGAGCACCTCGCGGTCGGCCGCGGCGAGGGGCGCGCCCGCGACGGCGGCGGTCGCGAGGCGGTGGATCGCCTCGCGGAGGCCGACGCCGGCGGCGAGGGCGCCCGCCGGGACGGGCGGCGCGGCGTCCAGGAGGCCCGCCGCGACCGTCCACCGCGCCAGGTCGGCGGGCTCGGCGAGCAGGTCGACGCGCCGTTCGCGGCGCGCGGCGACGGTGCCGACGAAGTCGAGGCCGAGGTTCCCGCTGACGAACGTGAACTCCATGCCGCCAGAGTAACCGACTTGACGGGTTATTTGCCGCCGTGCGACGGTCTAACCACCTGATGCGGTTACTTTTGAGGGGTCATCCGTGACGATCACGAAGACGTACGAGACCCGCCACCGGTGGGTCGTCCTGGCGATCGGCGTCGCGGCGCAGGCCAGCTTCGCCGCGATGATCTCCGGCCTTCCGGTCACCGGTGTCGTGATGCGCGACGCCTACGGCCTCACCACCGGTCAGCTCGGCATCGTCCTCGGCGGGCTCGGGCTCGGCATCGCGCTCAGCGACATCGCGTGGGGCCTGCTCACCGACCGCCTCGGCGACCGGCGCGTCCTCCTCACCGGCCTGCTGGCCACCGGCGCGCTCACCGCCGCGATGGCGTGCGCCGCCGCGCCCGCCGACGGCGTCCGGCCCGCCGCGCTCGCCGCGTGCCTGTTCGCCGCGGGCGCGCTCGGCGGGAGCGTCAACGGCGCGTCCGGCCGCGCCGTCATGACGTGGTTCGACGACGGGCGGCGCGGCCTGGCGATGAGCATCCGGCAGACCGCAATCCCCGCGGGTGGGGCCGTCGGCGTCGCGGCGCTGCCGCCGCTCGCCGCCGCGCACGGGTTCCGCGCCGTGTACCTCGTGCTAACGGCGTTCTTCGCGCTGAGCGCCGCCGCGACCTGGCACTGGCTGCGCGAGCCCGGCCCCGCACGCCCGGCGAGGCCGCCGCGTCCGGCGCGTCCGGCGCGCTCACCGCACCCAACGCATCCGGCACGCCCAGCGCACCCGGCGCATCCGGCGGGCCCACCGCATCCCGCGAGCCCGGCGAGTCCGGCGCATTCGGCGAGCCCAGCGCATCCGGGACACCCAGCGCATCCGGCGAGCCCAGCGCATCCGTCGCGCCCACCGGATCCGGCGCGCCCACCGCATCCGGCGCATCCGGCGCATCCGGCGAGCCCGGCGCATCCGGAACGCCCACCGTATCCGGCGAGGCCGCCGGGTCCGGTGCGTCCGGCTAGTCCGGTGCGTTCGGTGGTGCGGCGGGGTGGTCGCGCGCGGGTCGCGGTCCCGGTTCCGGCCGCCGTGCCGCGCGGGCGCTCGCCGCTGCTGGACGCCGACGTCTGGCGGGTCGCGCTCGCCAGCGCGCTGCTCACCGTCCCGCAGTTCGCGGTGCTGACGTTCACCGGGATCTTCCTGCACGACGCGCGCGGCGCGGGCGGGGCCGTCGCGAGCGCCGCCGTGCTCGTCGCGCAGCTCGGCGGCGGCGCGGCGCGGATCTGGACGGGCCGCCGCACCGACCGCGGCGGCGACCGGCGCTCCGTCATCCGGGTGATCGGCGTGCTCGCGGCCGTCGCGATGGGCGGCGCCGCCGTGCTCGTCCACGCGCCGCTCCCGCTGACCGCCGGTGCGCTCGCGCTGGGCGGGCTGCTGGCCAACGCCTGGCACGGCGTCGCCTACACCGAGATCGCCGTCCTCGCCGGGGCGGACCGCGCGGGCACCGCGCTCGGGCTGGAGGGGACGGCCGTGTTCGGGGCCGCGTTCGTGACGCCCGTCGCCGTCCCGCCGCTGCTGGGCGCGACGTCCTGGACGGCCGTGTGGGCGTGCGCGGCGGCGGCCGCGCTGCTCGCCGTCCCGCTCACGCCGCCCGCGCGCCGCCGCTGACGGCTCAGAACGGGTCGATGTCCAGGGTCGGGAGCGGCCCGGCGTCGTTCCAGCACGCGTCGCGGTCGTGCGCGGGGAGTTCCGGCGGCCCGCCGAGCCGCACGCCGCACCGTCGGCGCGCGACGTCGAAGACGTCCGCGCTCCGCTCGTGGCGGCGGTCGGCGGTGAACCGGTGGACGCGGTTGTCCCACCCGTTCCCGCTCCGCACGTAGAGACGGAAGCGGCGCGGGATCAGGACGGCGGTGACCGCGCCGCCCGCCCGGACGAAGAACGTCAGCGCCGGATCGGCGGGCGACCCGCTCTCCTCGACGAGCGACACGGCCGCGTCCCGGTCGAGCCGGTTCACCACGGACAGACCGCCGTCGCCCCGGCGCGGCCGGTTCCGCTGCGCGAGCACCGCGCCGTCCGGCGGCCGCCACATCCCGCCGGGCGGCGGCGCGGGCAGGAACCGGCCGAACGGGAAGCCGTCCGCCGTGAGCCGCGCGGCGGCGGACCGGACGCGCTCGGCGGCCGGGTCCACGGCGAGCAGCGCGAGGACGACGGTGTGCTCGTGCTCCGCGCGCGCCGACCGGCCCGAGTCCAGCGCGCGGTCGTCCGGGCACGTGTACTCCGCGCCGTACCGGCGGCCCGCGACGGCCCGGAACGCGTCGAGCGCCGCGACCAGCTCGGCGTGCGCGGCGGCCGCGGCGGGCGGCGGCTGCGTCCGGCGCAGCGCCCGCGCCGTCCGGCGGACCCGGGACGCGAGCGCGCGGCACGACCCGGCCGCCCGCGCGGGCGCGGCCGCGCGCAGCCGCGCGACGGCGGCGGCGAGCGCGTCGTCGGCCGCGGCGAGCAGCCGGCGGTAGTCGGGCTCGGACGGCGGTCGGGCCATCGTCGCGTCCTCCGGGATCGGGGTCCCCCGGCGCTGGTCGCCAGGGCGGCTCGACCGATGGGACGACGCGGAACGCCGCCGGGTTCGCAAACGGTGTCCGCGCCGCTGCGTTCGGTGATCACTCGCGGGGTCAGTTCCCCGGGATTTCGCGGTGGTGGCGGGGACGGACGGCGGTCGATGATGAGGCGACGGCTGAGGAGGTCCGATGGGTTCGGTCGCGGTGCGGTTCGCGGGTGCGGGACTGGCGGCGGTGATTCTGCTCGGCGCGGCGGGCTGCGGCGGGACGGACGCGGCGGCGGGCGGCGGGAAGGTCAACGCGGGTGGCGGGAAGCCGGACGACGGCGCGGCCATGCGGAAGGCGGCGGCCGCCATCCCGCACACCTGCGCGGACCTGCTCCCGTCCGTCCGGGCCAAGTTCGGCGTGACGGGGAAGTACACCGAGTTCTACAACGACCCCCTCACCCACTCCCTCCCCGCCGACGACCGGACGCTGATGAAGCAGGACATCGGCACCTACCCCGGCCTCGACTGCGCGCTGGCCGACATGGACTCGGCCGCCAGCACCATCACGATGCAGATCAGGCCGAACACCGACTGGTGGGTCCGCAACGTCGTGTTCTCCCCGCCCGGCGACGCGATGCGCTGCACGGACTACGACCTGCCCGGCACGAAGCAGGGCAAGGAATGCCTGGTCGAGAACAGCACGTACAAGGAGGTCTCGTTCGCGCTCGTCACCGACGCCGCCACCGCGTACGGCAGCGTCAACCTGAGCGAGTCGTTCGAGCGGTTCGAGGAGCTGCGGGCGGCGGCGCGCGCCGACCTGACGGCGCTCGCCGCGCGCCTGCGCTGAAGCACGGGAAAGGGGAGGGACGCCGCGCCGCGTCCCTCCCCTCACCCGTCTCCCGGCACCCTGCGTACGGCGTGTCGCGAGGCCGCGGACGACCCCGCGACAGCCGGGCGCGGTCCCGGGAAGCCCTACGCCTGCTGCGGCTCCGGGGCGAGCCCCCGGACCTTCATCGCGTGCAGGATGAGGTCGATGAGCACCTTCTTGCAGGATTCGAGGCTGCGCGCGTCGCACAGCATGACCGGGACGTTCGGCCCGAGGTTCAGCGCCGTCTGGATCTCCGCGAGGTCGAACGCCTGCTCGCCCTCGAAGCAGTTCACCGCGACGATGAACGGCGTCCCGCGCCGCTCGAAGTAGTCCACCGACGGGAAGCAGTCCGCGAGGCGGCGGGTGTCGGCGAGGACGACCGCGCCGAGCGCGCCGAGCGCGACCTCGTCCCACATGAACCAGAACCGCTCCTGGCCGGGCGTGCCGAACAGGTACAGGACGTACTCGTCGCGCATCGTGATGCGGCCGAAGTCCATCGCGACCGTCGTCGTCTTCTTGCGCTCGACGCCCGAGACGTCGTCCACGCCGACGCTCTCGTCGGTCAGGACCTCCTCGGTGCGCAGCGGCCGCGTCTCCGAGACGGTCCCGACCATCGTGGTCTTGCCGACGCCGAAGCCGCCCGCGATGACGATCTTGACGGCGGTCGGCAGCCGGCGGCCGTCCGCGCCGCGGCTAGAGAGCCCGGAGACCATCGATCACCGCCTTGTAGAGCCTGATGTCGTGCATGTCCGCCTCGGGTTCGGGTTCCTGCATGCTGATCAGACCCTGGTCGAGCAGGTCGCCGAGCATGACGCGCACGGTGGCGATCGGCAGGTCCAGGTGGCCGGTCAGTTCGGCGACCGACATGACCTGCTGGGTCAGCCGGAGGATCGCCAGGTGCTCGGGGCCGAGGCCGAGCTGGCCGTCGGGCTCGGGGATCGCCGCCACGACGAGCGTGATGAGGTCGAACTTGCCGCGCGCCGGTTCGAGCCGTCCGCTGGTCATCACGTACGGCCGCACCATCGGGCCGGACGGGTCGTCCAGCAGCGGCGGGACGGGCGGCGGCGCGGGCTCGTGCCAGGCCGGGCGCGGCGGCTCGTCGGGCCAGCGCTCCTGGGTGGGGTCCTCGGGGGGCATCATGTCAGCGGCCGTCCCTCGCCGCCCTGCGACTCGGCGCGGGTCGGCGTCGACAGGTGGTGGCCCATGCTGGTGACGAGCATCGCCATCTCGTAGGCGATGAGGCCCACGTCGGCCTCCTCGTCGCTCAGCACCGCCAGGCACGCGCCCTTGCCCGCGACGGAGACGAGCAGGAACGCCGACTGCATCTCGACGATCGTCTGCCGTACCGCGCCGCCGCCGAACCGGGTG
Organism: Actinomadura atramentaria DSM 43919; assembly: GCF_000381885.1. Lineage (GTDB taxonomy): Bacteria > Actinomycetota > Actinomycetes > Streptosporangiales > Streptosporangiaceae > Spirillospora > Spirillospora atramentaria. The sequence goes on from NZ_KB907213.1 coordinate 415,473, forward strand.
CCCGCGCCCTTGGCGAGGCTCTGGATGCCCGCGGCGACGGCGGCCAGGTGCTCGCCGTCGTCCTGCGACATGCCCGCCGAGGACGCCATCAGCAGGCCGTCGGCCGACAGCACGACCGCGTGGCGGGAGTGCGGAACCCGGCCGATCAGGTCGTCCAGCAGCCATCCGAGGTCGGCCGATGAACCAGCCTTCTGCATTTACTCGTCCTCGCCTTCAGTGGATCGCTCGCTCGGGGGTGCCGCCGCCTCGCTCCGGCCGCGCCGGGTGCCGCGCTGGTAGGAGCCCATGATCCGCTGGATCTCCGCGGGCGAGCGGACGGGGGCGTCCGGCCGTTCGCCCGGCGAGGCGTCGGGGGTGTCGTCGTCGCGCAGTGTGGGGGCAAGGTTCGCCTGGGGCACCCGGACGGGCAACCCGGAGGGCGTGGTCGGATCGGACACGAGTGGGGGGTCCTCCCGTTCTCGGGATCGGGACGTCCGCCTGCGCGGGCGCCCGGACGCGTGCGGGCGGCGCGCGCCGCTCGCGATCCCCGTCCCGGTCATGCCGGTCCGCCGAGGAGATCGCCCGTGTGCCCCGGCGCCGTGAACGGGGTCCACGGACGCGGGTAGCGGAAGCCCATGGCAATCGCCCCAACAACGTAGAGGTAAGTCCGCAACCGGTTCGGCTGGGAAAACAGGAACGTGACGTCCGGGTGATGGCGGACGGCGGCTGGAAGAAGGCCGTCCTTCCATACGGCGTAGAACACTAGCAACACGGCCATATCCGCTCAAGTGAATCATCTACGTCGAGCATGACGATACATTTCACGGTCACGCCGTGTGACCCGATTCACCCGATCGAAACAGGAACTTTACGCCGAAATCAGTTGCAACGCGGCGATCACCGCGGCGCGGATGATGGCCGTCGGGTGGTAGAGGTCCTTGTCGTGCCAGAGGGCGGGGCCCTCGGGCGCGCCGGCCAGCGCGGTGAGCAGCGCCGGACGCGCCCGCGCGACCGACTCCGCGCCGTCCGCGCCCGGGGTCAGCGCGAGGATCTGCACCGCGTACGCCGTCTCCTCGGCGGTGCCGTGCCAGACGCCCCACGCGCCGTCGGGGCGCTGCGAGCCGAGGACGAACCGGCGCGCCCGCGCGACCGCGCCCGCCGACGCGGCCGGGTCGAACTTCGCCAGCGCCACCGCGCAGCACGCCGTCGCGTAGTAGGGGGAGGCGTGCCAGCGGTCGGTCCAGCTCCCGTCCGGGTTCTGCCGCGCGCGCAGCCACGCCGCGACCTTCGCGACGACGGCCCGGTAGCGCGCCGCGTCGGCCGCGCCGACGACCTCCGGGGCGGCCGCCAGGTACTGGCCGAACGCCTCCAGGACGTGCGCGTTCGTCGTGGGGGACGCGCCGTCCTCGCCCTGCCAGGTGCAGAAGTGGGTGTCCAGCTCGTACGCCAGCAGCGGGTCGGGGCGGTGCGGCGCGCCGAGCAGCGCCAGCGCGTACAGCGCACCGGACGTGGTGTCGGCGTCGGCCGGAAGCCCCTCGGACGCGGGCGTGCCGAACGGGCCGAGCGGCGCGGTCAGGCTCAGCGTCAGCACCGGCGGGACGTCCACCGGGACGCCCGCGCGCAGCAGCCACGCCAGCACCCACGCGCGCTCGAAGACCGTCAGCGGGAACCCGACCGGGACCGGGCCGCCGTGCTGCCCGGCGGCGGCCTCCAGGTGCCAGCGCGCCGGGTTGCTCGGGTCCGCGGGCGGGTTCGGGCCGAGCCACGCGGCGGTCGCGGCGGGGGACGCGCCGACCGTGCCGGTGGACTCGGGGACGATGCCGGGCACGTCCGGGGCGGCGTCGCCCGCGACCTCCAGGGCGTGGACGAGCTTCTTGGGAACGGTCGCGCCGCTCGCGAGCAGGCCGCGGACGAGCGCGAGCTTGCCGTCGTCCAGCTCGGCGGGCAGGACGATCCGGCGTCCGGCGTAGGCGGCGAGGCCGGGCACGGGCCGGTCGCGGAGCGCGGCGAGGTGCCCGTCGATCCGCTCGGCGAGGTAGGGGGCGATCAGCTCGATCGCGGGCATGTCGGGCAGCGGCCGGTCGGGCGACGACGGCCCGCTGAACCGGGTGAAGACGGCGTCGAGCGCGCGGGCGGCGGCGTGCGCGACCGCGCCGCCGTGCGCGCCCGGGTCCGCGCGGAGCACCGACAGCAGGGCGTCGGTCGCGCTGAGCGTGGGGACGAGGGCGTAGCCCGCGACGGGCGCGCCCCACGAGCCGTCCGGGCGCTGCGCGGCCAGCAGGAACGCGACGCGCTCGCGGTGCCCGGTGAGCCAGGGGGTGTGGGCGACGAGCCGCCCGGTCTCGTAGACCGACGGCGACACCTGGCCCCAGGGGTGCTCGACGAGGCTCGCGACCAGCTCGGCGGCGGCGCCGGCGAGGCCGGCCGCGGGTGCGGTGCGGGGGATTCCGGTCGGGATCTGCTCGCCGATGCTCACGCGGCCGCTCCGGACATACGCGACGACACCTCGTTCTTGAGCCCTGTGGGGGAAGGGGCAGCCGCCGCGGTCCCGGGGTGAAGTTCCGGGCGACTTGCGTGTTATGTGGTGATTTTTTCGGAGTATCACACGGAAGAAATGTGCAATCAAGAGGGCTTGCGGTAGGGAAGTTTACCCCTGCGGTGATCTTCCTCACTTGACAATTATCGCGACGATTCACCGACTATCCTGGTCAGATGTCGGGTGCGCGGAAGTGCGTCCGTCATGGTCCGACAATCGTCATCGAGTGACAGTTCGGAATGCGCGCGGCTTTCCGGGGGCGGCACGGCGAACGTACGGGAAATTCCCCGTCACCCGGAATCGGAGCCCAGCGACGGCGGCAGCAGGATGCGCCAGGCGCGGCGCTGCTCCACCTCGATCGCGCCCCGGACCGTCCGGGGCCCGCAGCGGGCCGTCACCGGGTAGCGGCCGGGGCGCGCCTGCGCGCGGACGACCGCGACGCCCGCGCCCTCGTCATCCAGCCGGACCGGCGCGGCGAACGCCGGGGAGGACGCCAGCCCGCCCGCGCCGCAGCCCGGCGCGCTGATCGGGGTGCGGCGGCCCGGCGCGGTCTCGTCCGGCGGGCCCGCGATGCTCGCCGCCCCGGACGGGGCCGCGAGCCCCGCCGTCACCAGGACCGCTCCGAGCGAGGTGGCGACCAGCAGGCGCATACGCGGACGACTCCTCAGACGGGCCGGGGGAGAGTGACGAACGGCACTTTAGCGGGCGATCGGTGATCCGCTCCATCCCTCACACCGGCTCTCAGACGGGCTCGGGCTCCGGTTCGGGGCGCGTCCGGCGCGTCCGGCGGCCCGCGACCAGGCCGTCTCCGGTGAGCACGACCAGCGCGCCCCAGACGAGGACGAAGCCCGTCCACCGGCTCGCGGGCATCTCCTCGTGCTGGACGAGCAGGCCGATGAGGAACTGGAGCGCGGGCGTGAGGTACTGCAGCATCCCGACCGCCGACAGCGGCAGCCGCGTCGCCGCCGCGTTGAACAGCATCAGCGGGACGGCCGTCACGATCCCGGCCGCGGCGAGCAGCAGCGCGTGGCCGACGCCGTGGTGCGCGAACGCCGCGTCGCCGCGCGCCTCCAGGACGCTCGCGAAGACGAGCGCGGGCACGAACATGATCGCCGTCTCGACGGCGAGGCTCTCCGCGGACGGCATCGCGGCGAACTTCTTCGCCAGCCCGTACGTGGCGAACGAGCACGCCAGCACGAGCGCGATCCACGGCAGCCGCCCGTAGTCGGCCGTCAGCGCGGCCACGGCCGCGACGCCCAGCCCGACCGCGAGCCACTGCGCGGGGCGCAGCCGCTCCCGGAAGACCACCACGCCGAAGACGACGCTGATCAGCGGGTTGATGAAGTAGCCGAGGGCGCCCTCGATCGTGTGGCCGGAGTTCACCGCGTAGATGTAGACGCCCCAGTTGGCGCTGATCGTCACGGCGGCGACGGCGAGCAGCGCCAGCCGCCGGCCCGTCAGCGCGCGTATCCAGCGCCAGTTGCGGGCGGCGGCGAGGACGACGGCGACGGCGACGAGCGACCACATGATGCGGTGCGCGAGGATCTCCGCGGCGCCCGCGGGTTTCACCAGCGGCCAGTAGAGGGGGAACAGGCCCCACAGCGAGTACGCCGCGATACCGAAGACCATGCCACGACGGTTGATCACCGAAGCACGCTATCAAGGGCGTAAGTAACAAAACAGGTCAGACTACTGGCAGGAGGCCCATGTCCGAGGGGTACGACGCCGTCGCCGACGAGTACGCGGCCCGGCACGCCGACGACCTGGAGCACAGCCCGCTGGAGGCCGCCCTGGTCGACCTCGCCGGGACGGCGGGACGCGCGCTCGGGCCCGTCGCGGACCTCGGCTGCGGACCCGGCCAGGCCGCGCGGCGGCTGCACGCGCGCGGCGTGACGGCGCTCGGCGTGGACCGCTCGCCGCGGATGGTCGCGCTCGCGGCGGCGGCCGGGCCGGGGATCGGGTTCCACGTCGGGGACTTCCGGCGGCTGGACGTGCCCGACCAGGCGTGGGGCGGGATCGTCGCGCGCGACGCCGTCGTCCACCTGCCCGTGCGGGAGCTGCGGCCGGTGTTCCTGGAGTTCTTCCGGGTCCTCAAGCCGGGCGGCGTCGCGGTGGTGACGTTCTTCGCCGGGACGGGGGCGTGCGCGGTGCCGGGCGGGCCGCCCGCCGTCCGGCACGAGCGGGGGGACGTCGAGACGGCGCTGGAGAAGTCCGGTCTGGAGCCGTTCGCGTATGTCGAAACCCGGGCGTTTCCGGACGGAACCGATACCGCGCGGGGCCAGGTGGCGGCGCGGCGCGCGAGCTAGCCTGAGAGGCATGTTCGGTTTCGCGAAGTCCGAGATGGTCGCACCCGAGAAGGCGCTGCCGGGCCGCCCGGAGGCGCTGCCCGTCCCGTCCCGCCACGAGGTGCTGGACGCGCCGCTCGCCCCGCCGTACCCCGACGGCGCGGCCGTCGCGGAGTTCGCGATGGGCTGCTTCTGGGGCGCGGAGCGCGTCTTCTGGCGGACGCCCGGCGTCGTCTCCACCGCCGTCGGCTACGAGGGCGGCTACACGCCGAACCCGACGTACGAGGAGGTCTGCTCCGGGCGGACCGGGCACACCGAGACCGTCCGCGTCGTCTACGACCCGGCGCGGATCGACTACGAGACGCTGCTGCGCGTCTTCTGGGAGAACCACGACCCGACGCAGGGGATGCGCCAGGGCAACGACGTGGGCACGCAGTACCGCTCGGCGGTCTTCGTCCACTCGCCCGAGCAGCGCGCCGCAGCCGAGAAGTCCCGCGACGCCTACCAGGACGTCCTCACCAAAGCGGGCCTCGGCACGATCACCACCGAGATCACCGACGCCCCGCACTTCTTCTTCGCCGAGGACTACCACCAGCAGTACCTCTCCGACGCCAAGAACCCGAACGGCTACTGCGGCCTCGGCGGCACGGGCCTCACCTGCCCGGTCGGCATCGCCCCCACGGAATGACCCCGCCGCCGCGGTCTCTTCGGAAACCGCGACGGAGACGCGACCAGGCTCTATAGCATCCCTGCTATGTCTTGGGGTACCGTGGAGCTTGAGCCGGAAGTACGGGAGTGGTTGGAACGCCTGCCGACGGCGCAGTTCGCGACGGCGGCGTTCTACATCGACCTGCTCGCCGACCAGGGGGTGCTTCTGGGCGAGCCGTACACACGGCAGCTCGACGGAAAGCTGCGGGAACTTCGATTCCATCTCGACGCCGAGGCCGTGCGGGTGACGTACTGGATCGCGTCGGGCAGGCGGATCGTCCTGCTCACGGTTTTCCACAAGACGCGCATGCGGGAGGACCGGCAGGTTGAGCGGTCCCGACGGGCGCTGCGGCTGTGCGCGGCCGAGGCGCACGCCGTGGCCGCCGAGGAGGAGTGAAGCCGATGGGTGAGCGGTCCGACTGGAGCGCGCTGCGGGAGCGGCGCATGGCCGAACCCGGCGCGGCCGAGGCGTACGACGCCGCCCGCCTCGCCTATGAGCTGGGCCGCGCCGTGCGCGCGCTGCGCGACGAACGCGGGTGGAGCCAGAACGAGCTGGCGGAGGCCGCGGACATGACGCAGTCGGCCGTGGCCAGGTTCGAGGCGGGCGGCACCATCCCGACGCTCCCCGTCCTCGAACGCCTGGCGCGGGCGCTGGGAGCCGAACTCGTCGTCCAGTTCCGAACCCCCGCCGCCTGACCTGTCTTCGACGACGGCCCCGGCATCCGGCCGACGAGCTGAGCCGCGGCGACGAACGCGAGCGGGCCCGAAGCGGGCGATTCCGTCAGACGCGGATCCAGTTGATGGGGGACGGGCGGTGGGCGGCGGCCTCCTTGCAGAGGACGGGGATGTGCGAGGCGTCGCTGGAGGCGATCTTCGCCGGGCCGCGGCTCTCGGCCGCGGTCGCGACGACCAGGGCGTCGACCACGCACTCGTGGCCCGTCAGGCCCGTCGAGGTCAGGAGCGCGGCGGCGGCGTCGGCGATCGGCTCGGTGACCGGCACCACGGTGAGCCGGGAGCGCAGCCACGCGAGCCGCTTCCCCGCCGCGCCGTCGCGGCGCTGCTCGGCGATCGTCACCGCGCTGATCACGGGGACGTAGTCCTGGCGCGCGGCGACGTCCAGCAGGGCGTTCATCCGCCGGTCGTCGTCGGCGAGGAGCGAGAGGCCCTGCGCGTCGAGCACGAAGACCGGCCCGGCCGGGGTGACGGGCCCGGTCACTCGCCGTGCCACGCCGCCTCCGCCTCCGCGCGCTCGTCCTCGGTGAACTCGCCGTGGCGCGCCGTGTGGTCGTCGACGATCTCCTGCGCCATGAGCAGCGCGAGGTGGCGTTCGGCGGCGGCGTCGAGGAACTGGGAGAAGCCGCGCGCGCCCGTGCGCGCCTCGATCTCGGCGACGACGGACTCGCGGAGGGTGACGGACTTCTTCACCGTCCTGTCGGAGTGCTCCCGTGGCGCGCCCCCCGGCGCGGGGCGGCCGGCGCGGCGGCTCCGTCCGTGCGGTTGGGCGTCCGGCTGCTGCGTCTTGGACATGGGACGAGAGTACTACTAGAAGTAGGATAACCGTCGCCGCAGGGGTGTTGGGTACTGGATTGGTAGGGAAATGGTGGTGTGGGGTGGGTGTTTGGTGGGGTTTGTGGGGGTGTGGGTTGTGTGAGGTATTTGGGTGGGTTGGCGGGGTGGGGGCCGGTCGGGTTGTTCCCGGTGGTGGTGTGGTTCACACGTAGGGGTTGGGGAACGTCGCTGGTGGTGCGGGCTTTCGGGGTTCTGTCAATGGGGGTGGTGGGATTTTTCGGGTGCAATTTTTTGGAAATCTGATTTGGTTATTTGGGAGGGTCGGTTGGGCGGGTTGCTTTTGGTGTTCATGTTCTTGTCATTCGGGGGATGGCCTGGTTTTCGGTGATCTCTGTAGGGTGGCGGGTTTCGTTGGCGGGGGTGGTCGCGGGGAGTGCTGCCGGGGGTGTGGCTGGTGGGAGGGGGCGGGGGTCGTGGACGGGTGAGGGGTGCGGGGGTGGGCGTGCG
>NZ_KB907214.1 GCF_000381885.1 Actinomadura atramentaria DSM 43919
TTCGACGCGCCCACGGGGCCGGGTGTCCGGCTGGACTCCGGTTACGTCTCCGGGCAGACGGTCCCGCAGGAGTTCGACTCCCTGATCGCCAAGCTCATCGTCACCGGCGCCACCCGCCGCCAGGCCGTCGAACGCTCCCGCCGCGCCCTGGCCGAATTCGTCATCGACGGAATGCCCACCGTCCTACCGTTCCACCGCGCCGTCCTGAACGACCCCGCGTTCGTCCCGGCCGACGACTCTCCCTTCACCGTCCACACCCGGTGGATCGAAACCGAGTACGACAACACCATCGAGCCGTTCGCGGGCCCGGCGGCCGAGGGCGCGGCGGCGGGCGAGCGCGAGCGCGTGACGGTCGAAGTCGGCGGCAAGCGCGTCGAGGTGGTCCTCCCGGCGGGCCTCGGCGCGTCGGCGGCGGCCGCCCCCGGCAAGGCCGCGCCCGCGCGGCGCGGCGCGGGGAAGAAGGCGGGCGGCGCGGCGGCGTCCGGCGACTCGCTCGTCAGCCCGATGCAGGGCACGATCGTCAAGCTCGTCGTTGAGGACGGCGCGACCGTCGCGGCCGGCGACACCATCGTCGTCCTCGAAGCGATGAAGATGGAGCAGCCGCTCACCGCCCACAAGGCCGGGACGGTCACCGGCCTGAGCGCCGAGGTCGGGCAGACGGTCTCGTCCGGCGCGGTGATCTGCGACATCAAGGAGTGATCCGGGCGGCGTCCGCCCGGCCGCCGGGCGGACGCCGCGGTGGAGTGCGGACCCGTTCTTGACCCGGGCCGGGAACGGACGGCGCGGCGCGTACGTCGTACTCCACAAGGAGGACCTTCACTCATGAGAATCGACCCTCGGCCCCGTCGCGCGGCCCGGCGCGGCGGGCTTCTCGCGGCCGTCCTCGGCGTCGCCGCCCTGCTGATCCTCGGTGCCGCGGGCCCGGCCGGCGCCGACACGGCGTCGCAGATCGCCCACGGGCTGATCAACGACCGCCTCTACGTCACCACCAACGTCGCGGGCTCGGTGTCGGCCGCCGACCAGGCGCGGATGCGCGCCGCGCTCAAGAAGGCCGACGACGCCGACATCCGCGCCGTCGTCGTGGCGAACACCGTCACGGGCGCGCAGGTCCGGCCGATGCTCGTCCAGGTCGGCAACAGCGTCGGCAAGGGCGAGACGTTCGTGGCCGTCTCGGCGGACGGCTCCGGGCTGTGGGCGGTCTCCAAGAAGCTCAAGGCGAAGGACATCAACCAGCTCCAGGCGCGCGGCACGCCCGGCGCGTCCGCCGCGGACCAGCTCATCGGCTTCACGGACCGGGCCGAGAAGAAGGCCGAGGACCAGTCGCGGTCCAGCGCGATCGGCGGGTTCGTGCTGCTGGGGCTGCTCGTCCTCGTGGTCGCGGGCGGGCTCGGGCTGTTCCTGGTGGCGCGCAGGCGCCGCCGCGAGCGGGAGGCCCGCGAGCTGGCCGAGCTGAAGGAGAGCGTCCAGGAGGACGTGACCCTCCTCGGCGAGGACATCGCCCGTCTCGACCTCAACCTCATCGACCAGCACCTCGACGCCGAGGCCCGTGCCGACTACGAGCGCGCGATGAACTCCTACGACGAGTCCAAGGCCGCGATCGACCGCGCCCAGCGCCCCGCCGACATGGCGCAGGTCGCGACGGCGCTGGAGGACGGCCGGTACTACATGACGGCGACGCGGGCGCGGCTGGCGGGCGAGCCCGTCCCCGAGCGGCGCGCGCCGTGCTTCTTCAACCCGCAGCACGGCCCGTCCGTGCAGGACGTCACGTGGGCCCCGCCCGGCGCGATGGCCCGGTCCGTCCCGGCGTGCGCGGCGGACGCGCAGCGGGTGCTGAGCGGCCAGGCCCCGGACATGCGGATGGTGCCCTACGGCGACGGCCGCCGCCCGTACTGGGAGGCCGGACCGGCGTACGCCCCCTACGCGGGCGGGTACTACGCCTCCTACGGCGGGATGGACCTGGTCAGCGGCATGCTGATCGGCACGATGCTCGGCTCGATGATGTCCGGCGGCTTCGGCGGCGGGTTCGGCGGCGGCGGCGGAGGCGGCGACTTCGGCGGCGGAGGCGACGGCGGCGGAGGCTGGGACTTCGGCGGCGGCGACTTCGGCGGCGGGGGCGACTTCGGCGGCGGCGGGGACTTCGGGGGCTTCTGACCCCGCGCTCGTCCGCGCCGGTCGACTGACGACGGCACCGGTGGTTCCCCTGGCGGGAACCCCGGTGCCGTTTCGTTTCCCGCGGTGTCAGGGACGAGCGGGTGCCGTTGTCGTGTCTTCTACCTGCGGTTCATCCACCTGCGGCGGGGCCGAGCGCTGGAAGCAGTGGCGCGATCCGCGGTCGGTCCGTGCCCGCCCTCGTCCGTGCGCGGCCGCGCGGTGGACGCGGAGCCGGGGCCGCGCGGGCCGTCCCGCGTGGCGGGCGGCCCGACCCTCCGCGGCGGGCGGCCGGTCCGGGGCGGGATCGGGCTGCGGCGGCGTGGGCGCCGACCCGGGGACGAGCGCCGATTCCAGGCGCTGCATGAGCATGAGCCCGGCGAACGCCACGGCGGGGATGAGGAATACGGCGACGATGATCGGTCGTCACCTCCGTCCTGAGAGCGGCCGTCCTGCGTGTCCGCTGCTCTGTACCTCGACCAACCCGAAAGAAACCCCACGAACACCCGAAATGTCCGATCCCCCCACGCACTCCCCAGCCACGCCCCCCACACTCACCGACAAAGAATCCCCGCCGCCCCCACCGACCCAGCGCCCCACCGACCCGCCGCCTCAAAATCCCCCAACGCCGCATCCACCCGGCCAGCTCCAGCTCTCACGCCCCTCCCGCTTAGCCTCGCCCAACCCGGACCCAGCACCACCCCGCTCACCCGGCCGCCTACGGCACCCCACTCCCCGCGTCGAGTTCACCCGACTCACTCCAGAACTCGCGCCCTTCCAGCATCACGCCCGCCCAGCACCGCACCTGCCCGACCGCCTTCGGAACTCGCGCCGTCCGTGCGGTGAATCCGCCCTCACGGGTTTAACGACCCCTCTCCGGGCACTCATCGGTCCACGACGACCGAGAGACGGCACGACATCCGGCCCGACGACGCACCGTCCCCCGGCACCGCGCCGCGACGCGGCGGCACCCGGCGCGCGGACGGACGTCGCCGAGGCCGAGGAGAGGCATCCTGATGACGACCGACCACCCGAACGGCCCCGGCGACGGACGGCCGACCGACCCGCGCCCCGCCGCCCCGCCCACACCCGCGCCCGCACCCGCGCCCGCGCCCGCCGAAGCGAACTCCCCCGAGGAACTGCGCGCCCACATCGAGCGGACGCGCGCCGAGCTCGGCGACACGGTCGAGGCCCTGGCTGCCAAGGCCGACGTGAAGGCTCGCACGAAGCAGAAGGCGGCCCAGACCCGCCAGAACGTCACCGCCCAGGCCCGCAAGCACGCGCAGCAGGCTCGGCACGCGACCGAGGAGATCCGCGAGGACGCCCGCGAAAAGGCCCAGGACCTGACCGAGAAGGCCGAGTCCAAGGCCCGGGATCTGGGTGAGAAGGCCCAGACCAAGGCCCGCGAACTGCGCGACAGTGCGAAGGGCGAGGCCAAGGAGCCGCGCGAGGGCGCGCAGGGAACATCCGCGGACATCCACGAGGACACCCAGGGCAAGGCGCGCGAGCTGCGCGACGGAGCCCAGGACAAGGCAGGCGAGCTCCGGGCGGCCACCCGCGAGAAGGCGGCCGGACTGCGGCAGGACGCCCAGGACAAGACCCGCGACCTGCGCGGCAAGACGAACGAGGCCCGAACCGCCGCCCAGGACAAGGCAGCCGAACTGCGCGAGGACATCCAGGACAAGGCGCGGGACCTCCGTAGCAAGGCGAACGACGTCCGAGCCGCCGCCCCCGGCAAGGTGACCGAACTGCGCGAGGGCGCGCGGGACAGGGCGCGGGACCTGCGCGGCAAGGCGAACGACGTCCGAACTGCCGCCCCGGGCAAGGCGGCCGAACTGCGCGAGGGCGCGCGGGACAGGGCGCGGGACCTGCGCAGCAAGGCGAACGACGTCGGAGCCGCCGCCCAGGACAAGGCGGCTGAACTGCGCGACGACGTGAGCGAGAAGGCGCGGGACCTGCGCGAGGGCGCGCGCGGGAAGGCGCTGGACGCGCGCGCCGCCGCGCGCGACCGTGCCGGGGACGCGCGGGCGCGGGCGCGCGACGTGCGGGACGGGGCCGGCGCGACGGCGCGGCGCGCGCAGGCGCAGGCCGGTGCTGCCGCCCGTCAGGTCGCGGCGGGGACGCGCCGCGTGGCCGGACCGGACGCCGATCCGGCAACCCGCCGCCGGACCGCCGCACTGGCGGGCGGAACCCTGCTCGTCGCCGGGACGGCCGCGGGCTACCTCCTGCGCCGCCGCGCGCGACGGGCACGGCCCTCGACCCCCTGGGAACGCGCCGCCGACACCGCGCGCCGCGGCGCCCGCCACGCCTACGAGCGCGCCGCAGATCTCAGCACGGACCTCCGCACGGGCGTCAGCAACGGCCTCGGCACGAACCTCAGCACGGATCTCAGTACGGGCCTCCGCACGGGCGTCGGCGCAGGCGTCGGCGCAAGCGTGGGCGCGGGCCTCGGCGGAGGCGCGGGCGCGAGCGTGGGCGCGGGCGTCGGCGGGGGCCTCGGCGCGGGTCTCGGCAGGGGCGTCGGCGCGGCGGCGAGCCGCAGCGGTGCGGCCGATCGGGCGCGAACGACGGCGGGCGTCGTGGCTCGGCGCTCCCGCCGCCTCGCCGACCGGGCCGCCGAGGCCCAACGCGGTGACACGGCGGACCGGGTCCGGCGGACGGCGGCGGCCCTGGCCGACGGCTCGCGCCGCGCCGCCGACCGCGCCTCCGATCTCGCCGCCGAGGCGGGCCGCAGCGCGGCCGCCCAGCGGGCACGGGACGGCGCGGTCGTCCTGGCCGAGCGCTCCCGCCGCCTCTCCGACCGGGTCGCCGAGGCCCCGGACACCCGCCCGCGCGCCCAGGGCGCGGCGGCGACCGCCGCGGTGCTGCTCGCGGTCGGCCGGCTGCGGCGCCGCGCCGCCCGCCGCCGCGCGTCGCACGTGGGAGGTCGGCGGTGAAGCTTCTCTACAAACCGCTGTCGCTGCTGTTCAGCGTGCTCGGCGGGCTGCTCGCGGGGATCGCGTTCAAGCAGGTGTGGCGGCTCGCGGCGGGCGAGGACGACGCCCCCGACGCCGACGACCCCGACCGGGGCTGGCGCGAGGTCCTGCTCGCCGCCGCCGTCCAAGGGGCCGTGTTCGCCCTGGTGAAAGCGGCCGTGCAGCGGACGAGCGCGCAAGCCGTCCGCCGGGCCACCGGCCGCTGGCCCGCCGACGACTGAACGCGCACCGCCGCTCACGCGACCGCACGACCTGTCGGCCAACACCCGCTTGAGTGCCTGCGCGCCGCCCCATCAGGCAGCGGCACACACGCGATGCACCGGGTCAACGACCAGCCAGCGGCTGACGGCTCGCCGTACCCGCCCGACCGGCGGACGCACGGGTCATCGACCGGAACGGCACACGCGCGACGCGCAGGATCGGCGGCTTGGCCCGCCGTACCCGCCCGACCGGCGGACAGGCAGACCCACGACGGACGGCGGTACGCGCGCGATGCACCAGGTCAACGACCGGCCGGTGACTGACGGCGCGCGGTGCCCGCTCGACCAGCGGACACGCGGGCCATCAGCGGCTGCAAGCGCGCAGCGCGCAGGGTCTGTGACCGGCCGGCGGCTGACGGTACCCCGTGTCCGCCCGGCAGCGGGCGCGCGGACCGTCGCCCGGGCAGCGGCACGCGCGGCGCACTGGTTCAACGCCCGGCTCCCGGCTGAGGGCGAGCCGCGTCTGTTCGACCGGCGAACGCGCGGGCCTTCAGCCCGGCGGCTGCAGGTGCGCGGAACGCCGCGTCGGCGACCGATCGGCAGCCGACAGCGCGCCGTATCCGCCCGACCGGCGGACGCGGACCGAAGCGACGACACCCGCGCGCCGCGCTGGGTCAACGACCGGCCGATGGTTGACGGCGCGCCGTGCTCGCCCGACCGGCGGACGCCCGCAGGAACCGAACTCGCGGTCCCACACGATCGACCCCACCGAGAGGATCGCCGTGAACATGACGGACATCTCGCAGACGTCGGGGACGATGCGGGTCCTCGGCCGCGGCAGCTACAGGCGCGCGAAGCTTCAGATCAGCGGCTGGTCAGCGGCTGACGGCGCGCCATATCCGCCCGCGCGGCGGACGGGCGGACCCACGACGGGCGGCGGCCCGCGCGCGAAGCGCGAAGTCGGCGACCGGCCGGTGGTTCGCGCGCCGTATCCGGCGGAAGTGCGGCCCATCGGCCGGGACAGCGGCAGCGCCAGAGGTGTGGAGCGCGCCGTGTCCGCGCCACCGGCGGTGTCTTGCGGCCGATCGCCCAGCGGCGGCCCGTCGAGGGGGTTCGATCGCCCGGCGGCGGCCCGCGAACGGGCAGCGCGCCGCCTCGGCTGAAGAACCCAAAGCCTGGAGGAGATCATGAAGCGAAATACCGATACGACCGCCAGAAAACAGCGGCGCGGGCGGTTCCCGCGTTGGCCGAGTCCGCGGCGGGGCCCCGACGCGCCCACCGAGATGCCGCCGCGCTCGTGGTGGGGCGCGTTGAAGCGCGTCGCCGGGGAGTTCCGGAACGACGAGCTGGGCGACCGTGCCGCCGCGCTCACCTACTACGGCGTCCTGTCGATCTTCCCGGCGATGCTGGTGGTGGTGTCGCTGGTGGGGCTCGGCGGCACGTCGCTCTCGCAGGACCTGATCACCAACGTCGGCGCGATGGCGCCGGGTTCGGTGAAGGACGTCCTGGTCGACGCCCTCACCGAGTTGCAGCGCGGGCGCGGCGGCGCGGGGGCCGTCGCGGTCGTGAGCCTGGCCGCCGCGGTGTGGTCGGCGTCGGGCTACGTGGCGGCGTTCATGCGGGCGAGCAACGCCGTCTACGACGTGCCCGAGGGCCGGCCGATCTGGAAGACGCTGCCGATCCGCATCGCGGTCACCGTCATCACGCTGGTGCTGCTGGCGGCGCTCGCCGTCGCGGTGGTCGTCTCCGGGCCGCTCGCGGAACGGGCTGGGGACCTCATCGGCCTGGGTTCGGCCGCCGTCACCGCGTGGAACATCGGCAAGTGGCCGGTGATGCTGGTCGTCGTCGGGTTCCTGTTCGCGCTGCTGTACTGGGCGTCGCCGAACGCCCGGCACGGGTTCCGGTGGGTGACGCCCGGCGGCGGGCTCGCGCTGGTCATGTGGCTCGCCGCGTCGGCCGGGTTCGCGTTCTACGTCGCGAACTTCGCCTCGTACAACAAGACGTACGGCAGCCTCGCCGGGGTCGTCGTGTTCCTGGTCTGGCTCTGGATCAGCAATCTCGCGCTGCTGCTGGGCGCGGAGCTGGACGCCGAGCTGGAGCGGGGCCGGTCGATGGCCGCCGGACGCCCGCGCGACCACGAGCCGTACGTCGAGCCCCGCGACACCCGCGCGATCGACGATCCCGAGCTGCGCGAGGAACTGCGAGCCGAGGAACGCGACGGCGAACGCGCCGCCTCACGGACCGAGCGCCCCTAGATCGGCCGACCCTCCGCGCCCCGCACGTTCGTCCGCCGCGACCGAACCACCAGATCGGCCCCCATGAGGACGAGCGCCACGAGCGACCCCACGAAGAACCCGCCCACGACGTCGGTGGCCCAGTGAACACCGAGGTACACACGGCTCGTCCCCACCAGCGCGACGAGCACCGCCGCGACCGTCCACACCCCCGCGACGGCCGCCGAGGAACGCAGGCGTCCGCACAACAAGTAGGCGACCACGAACAGCAGCGCCGCCGCCATCGTCGTGTGCCGGGACGGGAACGAGTACCCGGTCTCGTGGACGAGCCAGTACGTGCGCGGCGGCCGCACCCGATCGGCGAGGCTCTTGGCGACGCTCGCCGCGGCGACCGACAGCAGCCCAGCCGCGACGACGAGCGCGAGCGGCCGCCAGGACAGCGCCGCCCACGCCAGCAGCAGCGCGACGACGAGCGAGCCGATGATCAGCGGATACTCGGCGGCGGTCGTCACGCCTTTCATCAGCGGCGTGAAAGCGTCGTCCCGCCAGTCGTCGGTGAGCACGGGCCGGTCCAGCCGCCCCGCGCGGTGCGCGCCGATGAGGACCGCGTCGACGGCGAGCCCGACCAGGCAGACCAGCGACGCGACGGCCAGCAGCGGCCGCCAGTGCGCGAGCCGCGGCGGATCGTAGGACCACATGGGCGGGCCGCCTTTCGTGCGCGGGACGAGACTGCAATATCCCCGCGCGACCCGCTCCCGCAAACGCCCCCGATCAGTAGGCGTGCTCGGTCATCAACCGCCGCCCCGCCTCGGTGATGCTCCCCGACATCGACGGATACACCGCGAACGTGTGCGCGACCTGATCGACCGTGAGGTGCTGCTGAACCGCGATGGAGACGCCCAGGATCAGCTCGCTCGCCCGCGGCGCGACGATGACGCCGCCCAGCACGATCCCGGTGGACGGCCGGCAGAACAGCTTGACGAACCCGTCCTCGAACCCCTGCATCTTCGCGCGCGGGTTCGTGAACAGCGGCAGCATGACGGTGCGGGCGTTGACGTCCCCCGCGTCCACCATGTGCTGGGTCACGCCGACCGACGCGACCTCGGGGTCGGTGAAGATGTTCGACGCGACCCACCCGAGCTTCAGCGGCTGCACGGCCTCGCCGAGCGCGTGCCACATCGCGATGCGGCCCTGCATGCCCGCGACGGACGCGAGCATCAGCACGCCCGTGCAGTCCCCGGACGCGTAGATGTGCGGCACGCTCGTCCGGGAAACCTTGTCGACCTCGACGAACCCGTGCGCGCTCAGCTTGATCCCGGCCTTCTCCAGCCCGATCCCGCGCGTGTTCGGCACCATGCCGACCGTCATGAGGCAGTGCGAGCCCTCGACCTTGCGGCCGTCCTCCAGCGAGACGATGACGCCGTCGCCGGACCGCTCCACACCGGCCGCGCGCGACCGCGACATGACCTTCATCCCGCGCCGCAGGAACACCTCCTGCAGCACGGACGCGGCGTCGGCGTCCTCGGTCGGCAGGATGCGGTCGCGGGACGAGACGAGCGTCACCTTCGACCCGAGCGACAGGTACGCCCCGGCCAGCTCCGCGCCCGTCACACCGGACCCGACGACGATCAGTTCCTCGGGCAGTTCCGGCAGGTCGTAGAGCTGCCGCCAGTTCAGGATGCGCTCGCCGTCCGGCTCGGAGCCGGGCAGGACGCGCGGCGTCGCGCCGGTGGAGATCAGGATGATGTCGGCCTGGATGCGCCGGTCCCCGACGCCGACGACGTGCGGCTCGACCAGCCGCCCCTCGCCGCGGACGATCTTGACCTCTTCGTAGGCCAGCCGCTCGGCGATGTCGAAGGACTGGGCGCGGGCGAGGTCGCGGACGCGCTTGTTGACGGTGGCGAGGTCGGCCTCCAGCGCCCCGACGACCCCGTCCGGCCCGCCGTTGAACCGGAGCCCGAGCCGCGCGGACTCGCTCATGACCGCCATGCGGGTGGACGTCGCGATGAGCGTCTTGGACGGCACGCAGTCGGTGAGGACGCACGCCCCGCCGGGCCCGTCGCGCTCCACGACGGTCACGTCGGCGCCCAGTTGCGCCGCCACGAGGGCGGCCTCGTAGCCGCCGGGGCCTCCGCCGATGATCACGATGCGCGTCACCCTTCCATTGTGTCCCCTTCGCGGCAGTGATCCTGACCAGGGGCCGCCGCCGTCGGCCGCTAGGCTGGCGGTGTGGCTCTGTACGCGGCGTACGCCTCCAATCTCGATCCCGCCCAGATGGCGCTGCGAGCGCCGCACTCCCCGATCCGCGGCACCGGCTGGCTCACCGGCTGGCGGCTGACGTTCGGCGGTCAGGACGAGCGCGGCGAGGGCGCGCTGGCGACCGTCGTGGAGGACCCGAAGGACCGCACCGCGCACGTGTTCGTGGTGTTGTACGACGTCCCGTCGTTCGACGAGCAGGAGCTGGACGCCTGGGAGGGCGCGGCGCTCGGCGTCTACCGGAAGATCCGCGTCCGGGTGGACACCCTCGACGGGGACGTCCTGTGCTGGCTGTACGTCCTGGACGACTACGAGGGCGGCCTGCCCTCGGCCCGCTACCTGGGCGTTCTCGCGGACGCGGCGGAGAAGGCGGGCGCGCCCGCCGACTACGTCAAGGAGCTGCGCGAACGCCCGTGCTCCTCGGTCGGCTGACGGCCCGCCGCTAGTCTCTGCGGGGTGGACGACGCCTTCTCCCGAGCCGCCGCTGCGGCCGACGCGCTGCGCGACCGCGCCGGAACCGACGCGTTCGACGTCGCCGTGGTGCTCGGCTCCGGCTGGGTTCCCGCGGCGGACGCGCTCGGCGCCCCGGCCGCCGAGCTCTCCGTCACCGAACTGCCCGGTTTCGCGCCGCCCGCCGTGGCGGGGCACGCGGGCCGGGTCCGCGCCGTGGAGTGCGGCGGGCGGCGGGTCCTGGTGTTCCTCGGCCGGACGCACCTGTACGAGGGGCACGGGACGGACGCCGTCGTCCACGGCGTCCGGACGGCGCTGGCCGCCGGGGTCCGCACGGTCGTCCTGACGAACGCGGCGGGCGGCCTGCGCCCCGAGACGCAGCGCGTCGGCGAACCCGTCCTGATCTCCGACCACCTGAACCTCACCGGCGACCACCCGCTGACGGGCGCGGCGTTCACCGACATGACCGAGGCGTACTCCGCGCGGCTGCGCGCCCTCGCGCGCGCCGCCGAGCCGGCGCTGGCCGAGGGCGTCTACGCGGCGCTGCGCGGCCCGACGTACGAGACGCCCGCCGAGGTCCGGATGCTGCGGACGCTCGGCGCGGACCTCGTCGGCATGTCCACGGCGCTGGAGACGATCGCCGCCCGGCACGGCGTCCCCGACGCCCCGGACGGCGCGGAGGTCCTGGCGTTCTCGCTGGTGACGAACGTCGCGGCGGGCCTCGCGGACGCGCCGCTCGACCACGCGGACGTCCTCGCGGCGGGCCGCGCGGCGGCGGCGCGGATGGGCGCGCTGCTCGGCGAACTGATCCCCGCCCTGTGAGGCCCGACGACCCGCGCGCCTGGCTCGCGCAGGACCCCGACCCCGAGACGCGCGCCGAGCTGCGCGCCCTGCTGGACGCCGCCGACGCCGCCGCGCTCGCGGACCGGTTCGGAGCGCGGCTGGCGTTCGGCACCGCCGGGCTGCGCGGCGAGCTGGGCGCGGGGCCGAACCGGATGAACCGCGTCACGGTGCGGCGCGCGGCGGCGGGCCTGGCGGCGCGGCTCGCCGCCGAGCCGGGCGCGGCCGCGCGCGGCGTGGTGATCGGGTACGACGCGCGGCACAAGTCCGCGCGGTTCGCGCTGGACACCGCCGCCGTGCTGCGCGGCGCGGGGCTGCGCGCGCTGCTGCTGCCCCGGGCGCTGCCGACGCCGGTGCTGGCGTTCGCCGTCCGGTTCCTCGGCGCGGCGGCGGGCGTGATGGTGACGGCGAGCCACAATCCGCCGCGCGACAACGGCTACAAGGTCTACTGGGGCGACGGGGCGCAGATCGTCCCGCCGCTGGACGCGGAGATCGCCGGAGAGATCGACGCGCTGGCCGACGCGGGCAGCCGCGTGGACGAACTGCCGCTCGGGGACGACTGGGAGGTCGTGGGTGAGGACGTCGTCGAGGCTTACCTGGACGCGGTGACCGCCCTGCCGCTCGGGGACGCGCGCGACATCTCGGTCGTCTACACGCCGCTCCACGGCGTCGGCCGGGACACGTTGCTCGCCGCGTTCGCGCGCGCCGGGTTCCCGCCGCCCGCCGTCGTGCCCGCGCAGGCCGACCCGGACCCGGACTTCCCGACGGTCGCGTTCCCCAATCCCGAGGAGCCGGGCGCGCTCGACCTGGCGCTGGAGCTGGCCGACGCGCGCGGCGCGGACCTGGTGATCGCCAACGACCCGGACGCGGACCGCTGCGCCGTCGCCGTCCCCGACCCCGTCTCGGACGGCGGCGGCTGGCGGACGCTGACCGGCGACGAGGTCGGCGCGCTGCTCGCCGAACACGTCCTCGCGCACACGTCCGGCGACGACCGGCTGCTGGTGACGACAATCGTGTCCTCGTCGCTGCCGCGGTCGCTCGCCCGCGAGCACGGCGTGCGGTTCGCCGAGTCCCTCACCGGCTTCAAGTGGATCATGAAGGCGGGCCGGGGACGGCTCGTCCTCGGCTACGAGGAGGCGCTCGGCTACTGCCTCGGCGGCGCGGACGGGCCGCCGGTCCACGACAAGGACGGCATCGGCGCGGCCCTCGCCGTCGCCGCCCTCGCCGCCGAGGCGCGCCGCGCCGGCCGCACCCTGACGGACCTGCTCGACGACCAGGCGCGCCGCCACGGCCTCCACGCCACCGCACCGCTGACCCTCCGCGTCCCCGACCGCGCCCTGATCACCGATGCCCTCACCCGGCTCCGCACCTCCCCGCCCACCCGCCTCGGCACCCACACCGTCACAGCCGTGGACGACCTGTCAGCCCCCGCCGGCGACCTACCGCCCACGGACGGCCTGCGCCTGACCCTGACGGGCGACGCACGCATCGTGATCCGCCCCTCCGGCACCGAACCGAAGCTGAAGTGCTACCTGGAGATAGTCATCCCGGTAGACGACACCCCGCTCCCAACCCTCCGCCGAAACGCGCGAACGACCCTGACCGGCCTCGCCGCAGCCCTGAAAACCGCCCTCGATCTCCCCTGACTCACTCGGAGCACCGCCCGACACCGCAGCGCGGGGCGGGGCGGCGCGGGGCCGGGAGTCAGAGGGCAAGGACGATGATCAGGACAAGGAGCGGGACCGCGATGGACGCGGCCGTGAGCCAGGACCAGGTGACCGTCCCCGTCGTCGGGGCGTCGGCGGCGCGGGCCGTCTGGCCGGCGGCGCGGTCCGGTGCGCCGGAGCGGGCGCGGGGGCGGGCGCGGTCCGCGATCTCGTTGAGCTGCTGCGCGGTGAACGTCGCGGCGGTGCGCCCGCGCAGCCGCGCCGCGGCGATCTTCGCGGTGCCGCGCGCCTCGTCGCGCCGCGCGCGCCGCTCGACCTTCGCCTGCGCTCGCGGCGACGTCTGCTGCACCCAGGCGCGGGTGGCCGTCTCGCCGCCGCCCGGCCCCGCGAACCGCACGGTCACGGCCGTCCCGCCGGTGATCTCGCGCACCGACCGCCAGGGCGCGCGCGTGTCGCGCAGCGGGTTCCGCACGGTGACGCCCGCCTCGTCGGCGAGGATCGCGGGCCGCAGCCCGAGCGCGTACGCGACGCCGCAGCCGGTGAGCAGGACGAGCGCGTAGATCGCGCCGGTCCGGTCGAGCCGCGCCTCACCGGTGATCCCGACCGCGAGGTCGAACAGGTTGAGGACGGTGAACGCCACGAAGGCCCAGCCGATGATGCGGCCTGCGGCCGAGCGGACAGCGAGCTGCGGGGTCATGCCCCGATCATGCCAGGGGCCGCGCGCCGCGCCGCGCGACCTGCGCCGGAGAACTTTCTCCGAAGAATTTCGGCCGGGATGTCGATCGGGGCGGACGCCGGACGACGTGTGGACGAGAACCGAGAACAACGGAAGGAACACCGCCATGACCACCGCCACCGCCGCCCCCGCCGTCCGCAGCACCCGCCGCCGCGCCCTGTGGGTCTTCCAGATCCTCGCCGCCGTGTTCCTGCTCGTCGCGTCGGCCGCGCCGAAGTTCGCCGGGCAGAAGGACGCGGTCGACACGTTCAACGAGATCGGCTGGGGCCAGTGGTTCCGGTACGTGACGGGCGCGGTCGAGGCGGCGGGCGCGATCGGCCTGCTCGTCCCGCGGCTCGCGGGCGCGGCCGCGCTCGGCCTGATCGGGCTGATGGCGGGCGCGGTCGTCACGCAGCTCACCGTCCTGGAGCCGGCCTGGGCGCTGTTCCCCGCCGTGTTGGCGGTCGGGTTCGCGCTGGTCGCCCGCGACCGGCGCGCCGAGATCCGCGACCTGCTGCCGCGCCGCTGAACCCGGCCGGGCGTCAGGCCGGGTCGGCCGTCCCGACGTCCACGTGGTCGGACACGCCGACGAGGAGCACGCGGGCGGCGGCGTCCACCGGGCGCCACCGGTGGGGCACGCCGCCCGAGCAGTACAGGGTGTCGCCGGGGCCGAGCTCGTACTCGCGTCCGTCCGCCTCCGCGACGACGCCGCCGCTCACGACGTACAGGATTTCGTCGTTGCGGTGCGTGAACTCCCGGTCGAAGGGGTGCTCGCCGGTGAACTCCAGGGCGTGGAGCTGGTGGTCGCCGCGGACGAGCGGGCGCACGCCGTCGCGCAGGGCGCTCGGCCCGGCGGCGCGGACGACGTCCACGTGCCGCGCGCCGTCCGCCGCCGCGAGGAGCCGGACCGCGGTGGTGTCGAGGGCGTCGGCGATGCGCTGGAGGGACCGCATGCTGGGGCGCGCGCGGTCGTTCTCGACCTGGCTGAGGAAGGGCGCGGACAGCCCGGAGCGCCGCGCGACCTCGACGAGGGTGAGGTCCAGGGCGCGCCGCCGCCTGCGGATTCCCGCGCCGACGCGCGGCTCGTCCGCCTCGTCCATCGGTCCCGCCCTTCCGTTCGCCGCCACCCTACGGGCCGATTGCACATATTCCCGACTTATCAAGTAGTTTGTGTATGTCAAAAAAAGTTTGATCGAGGATGGTCATGGCCCCCGTCGACCAGAACACCCGGCGCCGCCGGGGAACCGGGCTCATCGCCCTGGACCCCGACCGCGCCTTCCCCGGCTACACGCTCTTCGCCCCGCTGACCGGCGGCGGCGAGGTCTACCTGATCGACCTGCACGGCGCCGTCGTCCACAGGTGGGACCTCGGGTTGCGTCCCGGACGGCACGCGCGCGTCCTCCCCAACGGCAACCTCGCCTACAACGGCACGCTGCCCGGCCAGCCGACGCTGTTCCCGATGTGGGACAAGTACCGCGGCGGCTCGATGGCCGAGTACACGCCGGACGGAACCGTCGTCCGCGAGCACGTCGACCCGCTCCAGCACCACGACGCCCACCACCTCGGCGACGGCGGCGTGATCTACGCCGCGCTGGAGCCGCTGACCGGCGCCGACGCCGCGTCCGTGCGCGGCGGCGTCCCCGGCTCCGAGGCCGGCGGGACGGTCTGGGCCGACACGATCCGGCAGATCGACGCCGCCGGGAACCTCGTCTGGTCCTGGCGCGCCGCCGAGCACCTGGACCGCGCCGAGTACGCGCTGCACCCCGCCTACGCGCGCGAGCACTGGCCGCTGATCAACAGCGTGTCCGTGCTGCGGGACGGGAACGTCCTCGCGAGCCTGCGCAGCGTCTCGGCGGTCGTGGTGATCAGCCGGGCGACGGGCGAAATCCTGTGGCGCACCGAGCCCGGCGCCGTCTCCCAGCAGCACTGCCCCACCGAACTGGACGACGGCGGCCTGCTCGTCTTCGACAACGGCGTGTTCCGGCCGCACTCGGATGTTCCGTACTCGCGCGTCATCGAAATCGACCGGGCCACCGGTGCGATCCGCTGGGAGTACCACGACCCGTCGCGGGAGGCGTTCTTCGCGCCGTTCATGGGCGCCGCGCAGCGGCTGCCGAACGGCAACACTCTCGTCACCGATTCGCCAGGCGGACGCATCTTCGAGGTGACGTCGGACGGGTACCTGTGCTGGGAGTACGTCGTCCCGCACTTCGGCGGCTACCGCGAACCCGAGGTCGGGAAGATCTTCCCCGCCGAAGGGAACGCGCTGTTCCGCGCGTACCGGTACTCGGCGGACGAACTCCCCTGGCTCGGTGCGTGACATGACGACCACGACCGACAGCTCGGACGAGCGCACGGGCGACGGCACGAGCGAGCGGGTCGCCCCGGCGCGGCTCCTCCCGCTGGCCGTCCAGCACGTCCTGGCGATGATCGCGACGCCGATCTCCGCCGCGTTCATGATCAGCGCGGGGCTCGGGCTGTCCACCGCGCGCACCGCGTCGCTGCTCAGCGCCACGCTCGTCCTGTGCGGCGTCGGCGCGCTGCTCCAGTCGTTCACCGTGCTGCGGATCGGCGCGAAACTGCCGTTCCTCATGCTGCCGGGCGGCGCGGCGCTGGCGATCTTCCTGCAGATCGCCAAGGACCACGGCGCGGCGACCGCGTCCGGGTCGGTGCTGCTCGCCGCATTGTTCCTGCTGCTCGTACTGCCCGCCTACCGGTGGATCGCGCCGTTCTTCCCGCCGCTCGTGCTCGGCGTCTCCGTGCTGGTGATCGGCGTGAACATGCTGAAGGTGACGGGCGGCCTCGTCACCGGGCAGTCGACCTCGCCCGACTATGCGAAGCCGTCCGCGACGGCGCTGGCGTGGATCACCGTGGGCTGCACGGCGCTGTTCTTCCTGCTGCTGCGCGGTGTGTGGCGGCAGATGTCGGTGCTGCTGGGCCTCGTCGCTGGGTGCGCCATCGCCGCGCTCACCGGGCTTGGCACGTTCCACAAGGCGGCGGGCGGCACCGTCGTCGCGACCCCGCACCCGTTCCCGTACGGCACGCCGCACCTCGACCTCGTCGCCGCGCTGCCCCTGCTGATCTTCGCGCTCGCGTCCCTCGCGGAGGCCACCGGGCAGACGGTCCTGAACAGCGAGGCCGTGGGCCGCGCGCCCGACCCCGGCCGGGACGTCCCGCGCGTCGCGCGCGCCGACGCCGTGGTCTCCCTCCTCGGCGGCGCGTTCGGGACGACGCTGCTCGTCACCAGCTCGGAGAACATCGGCATCGTCCAGCTCACCGGCGTCCGCAGCCGGTTCGTGACGGCGGCGGCGGGCGTCCTGCTGATCCTCGCCGGCCTGTTCGCGCCCGTCTCGCGGCTGCTCGCGGCGCTGCCCGCGCCCGTCGTCGGCGGCGCGGCCCTGGTCATCTACGCGGTCATCGCGGTGATGGGTGTGCAGATGCTCGGCCGGGTCGACCTCTCCGGCCAGACGAACAAGATCGTCCTGGCGCTCGCGCTGACGGCGGGGCTGCTGCCCGTCGTCACCCCGGACCTCCACCAGGGCCTCCCGCAGTGGGGCCGGACGGTCTTCGGCACGGGCGTCACGGCCGCCGTCATCGCGGCGGTGGTCCTCCACGCGGTCTTCAGCCGCGTCACCGCCCACCGCGACCGCGCGGCACCGACCTGACCCACCGGCGCCGATCCACCGCCCGCCCGCCGAACCACGAGTCCGTCCCACCGCCGAGCGGCCCGCCTCACCGCCGAGGCGGGCCGCGCCGCAACCGCGCACCGCAAGAGCCTCCGCCGCACGACCCGACGCCGCGCGGTCCGCGCACGGACGGTCGCCACCGGGCGGGCGGGGGTCGATGGGGCCGCGCAGGCGAGAATTCCGGTGCCCTGCGAGCGCTCGCGCACGGATAATCGCGCGGTGCTCGTCCCTCCGCCGCGCCGCGCGCTCATCGACCGCTTCTTCTCCGTCCCCCTCGACCACGACCGGCCCGACGGCCCCCGGCTGCGCGTGTACGCGCGCGAGGTGCGGGACGCCGACCACGGCCGGGACCTGCCCTGGCTGCTGTTCCTCGGCGGCGGCCCCGGGTCGCCCGCGCCCCGCCCGTCCGGCGGGGAGGGCTGGCTGGACCGGGCGCTGCGCGACTACCGCGTGCTGCTGCTCGACCAGCGCGGCACCGGCCGGTCCACGCCCGTCGACCGCCGCCTGGCGGCGCGGTTCCGGGACCCGGCCGCACTGGCGGACCACCTGGCGCACTTCCGCGCCGACGCGATCGTGCGGGACGCCGAACTGATCCGCCGGACGCTCCTCGGCGACCGGCCGTGGAGCGTCCTCGGCCAGAGCTTCGGGGGGCTCTGCACGGTGACGTACCTGTCGTTCGCGCCGCACGGGCTGGCCGAGGCGTACATCACCGGCGGCCTGCCCGGCCTCGACGCGGACGCGGACACGGTCTACCGCGCCCTCTATCCCCGCGTCGCCGCCGAGAACGCCGCGCACTACGCCCGTCACCCGGACGACGCCGACCGGGCCACCGAAGTCGCCCGCTTCCTGCGCACCCGCCCGGTGACCCTGCCGAGCGGGCGCCGGTTGACGGTCGAGGCGTTCCAGTCCCTCGGCAACATGCTCGGGGGCTCGGACGGGAGCACGCGCCTGCACTACCTTCTCGAAGACCCGTTCGCGGGCGGCGACGAACCGTCCGACGCCTTCCTGTCCGGCGTGGACCGCGCGCTCTCCGACATCGCCGGCGGACCGCTGTACTCGCTGCTGCACGAGGCGACGTACGCGCAGGGCGAGGGCGCGACCCGCTGGGCGGCGCACCGCGTCCGCACCGAGTTCCCCGCCTTCGGCGTCGCCGAGCCCCTCTTCTTCACCGGTGAGATGATCTACCCCTGGATGTTCGGCGCCGACCCGGCGCTGCGCCCCTTCCGCGAAGCCGCCCACCTCCTCGCCGGACGCCCGTCCTGGCCCGCGCTGTACGACGTCGCGCGGCTGCGCGCCAACACCGTCCCCGCGGCCGCCGCCGTCTACGAGGACGACATGTACCTCGACCGCGACCTGTCCCTCGCCACGGCGCGCACGATCGCGAACCTGGGCGTCTGGCGGACGGCCGAGTACCGGCACGACGGCCTCCGGATGAGCGACGGCGTCGTGCTGGATCGCCTCATGGAACGCGTACGCGGCTGACCTCCCCCGACCGGCTTCGCGGACGCCCCGGACGATCGACGGCACAACCCCGCCGAGTCCGGCGCGGTCCCGCCTCGGCCGGACGTCCGTCCGCTCCCGTACGAGCGGACGGAGCAGTCAGCGCCGCACTCGGACCGGCCCTCCCCGCGTACGCCCGACGCCGGTCTCGCCTCGCCGCCGCTCGGCCCGGCGTACGGCGCCAACGCGCTCACCGCGTCGGCCGCGACCGGCCGCGACCGGCCGTGACGTGCGCGGCGTCGAGTCGGGCACCGTCGTCCGCTTCGGCCGGGCGACGTCAGGTGATCCGGTCGATGACCAGCGGATTCTCCGGCACCGGTTCGTCGCCGATCGTGAAAGCGCCGGCCAGCGCCTCCAGCGCGCGGGGAAAACGGGACGTGTCGTCGGCGTGCAGCGTCAGCAGGGGCGTGCCCTCGCGCACCCGGTCCCCCGGTTTGGCGTGGCACAGGATGCCCGCGCCGAACGACACCGCGTCCTCCCGCCGCGCCCGCCCAGCCCCGAGCCGCCACGCCGCGACGCCCACCGCGTAGGCGTCCAGCCGTGTCAGCACCCCGGAGGACGGCGCGCGCAGCACGTGCTCCTCGCGCGCGACGGGCAGCGGCGCGTCCGGATTGCCGCCCTGCGCGACGATCATCCGCCGCCACACGTCCATCGCCGACCCGTTCGCCAGCGCGTCCGCCGGGTCCTTCCCGGACACGCCCGCCGCCGCCAGCATCTCCCGCGCCAGCGCGACGGTCAGCTCCACGACGTCCGCCGGACCGCCGCCCGCCAGCACTTCCACGGCCTCGGCGACCTCCACCGCGTTCCCGACCGCGTTCCCCAAGGGACGGTCCATCCGCGTCAGCAGCGCCACCGTCCGCACGCCGCGGTCCGCGCCGATCGCGACCATCGTCCCGGCCAGCTCCCGCGCCGCCGCCTCGGACTTCATGAACGCGCCCGAGCCGACCTTGACGTCCAGGACGAGCGCGCCCGTCCCCTCCGCGATCTTCTTCGACATGATCGACGACGCGATGAGCGGGATCGACTCGACCGTCCCCGTCACGTCCCGCAGCGCGTACAGCCGCCGGTCCGCCGGGGCGAGGCCGGAACCGGCCGCGCAGATCACCGCGCCGGTCCGCGCGAGGACGTCCAGCATCTCCGCCTCGCTCAGCGACGCCCGCCAGCCCGGAATCGACTCCAGCTTGTCGAGCGTCCCGCCGGTGTGCCCGAGCCCGCGCCCGGACAACTGCGGGACGGCCGCACCGCACGCCGCGACGAGCGGCGCGAGCGGCAGCGTGACCTTGTCCCCGACGCCGCCCGTCGAGTGCTTGTCCACGGTCGGCCGGTCCAGCGCGGACCAGTCCATCCGCGCCCCGGACCGGATCATCGCGTCCGTCCACCGCGCCACCTCGGCACGGTCCATCCCGTTCAGCAGGATCGCCATCGCCAGGGCCGCCATCTGCTCCTCGGCGACCGCGCCGCGCGTGTACGCGTCGACCACCCAGTCGATCTGCTCGGGGCGCAGCGCGGCCCCGTCCCGCTTGGCGCGGATGACGTCGACGGCGTCCACGGCGGTCCCTCTCAGGCTCGGTCGGTCAGGTCGCCCGCGCCGAACGCGTCCGGCAGCACCTCGGCCATCGACCGGACGCCACGGACGGTCTCCAGCAGCATCCCCGGCCCGCCGTGCTCCCACAAGACCTGGCGGCACCGCCCGCACGGCATCAGCGCCGCGCCGTGCCGGTCCACCACGACGACCGCGACGAGCCGGGGCCGCGCCGCCCGCGCCGCCCCCGCCGCACCGCCGTACAGCGCCGACACCAGCCCGCACTCCGCGCACAGCCCGAGCCCGTACGAGGCGTTCTCGACGTTGCAGCCGGTGACGACCCGCCCGTCGTCGGTGAGCGCCGCCGCCCCGACCGGGAAACCCGAGTACGGGGCGTAGGCGCGTTCCATCGCGGCCCGCGCGGCGGCGCGCAGCGCGGGCCAGTCGATCTGCGTCATGGGCTCAAGCGTGCCGCACCGGGGGGCGCACGCCGGCGGGGAGGGTCAGGCCAGCGCGGTGCCCTCGACGGGCTCGCCGTCGGCGGGCCGCCGCCCGTCCCACAGCGCCGTCAGCGCGGTCGCGGTCAGGACCCGCACGCCGACCGGGATGCAGCTCTCGTCCACGTCGAAGTCGCCGCGGTGCAGGTCGTAGTCCGCGGTGGAGCCCGGCGCGCGGACGCCGAGCCGCGCCAGCGCCCCCGGCACCGACTCCAGGTACCAGCCGAAGTCCTCGCCGCCGAGGCTCTGCGGCGTGGGCACCGCCCCGTCCTCGCCGAGGACGAGCGCCGCCGCGTCGCGGAACATCTGCACGCTCGCCGCCTCGTTGACGGTCGGCGGCACGCCCCGCACGTACTCCAGCGACGCCTCGACGTCGTAGGCCGCGGCGACCGACGCCAGCAGGGACCGCATCATCTCCGGCGCGCGGTGCCACGCCTCGTCGTCCAGGCAGCGGACGGTGCCCTCCGCGACGCCGTCGTCGGGGATCGCGTTCGCCACCGACCCCGCCGACACCCGCCCCCACACCAGCGACAGGCTGGACCGCGGATCGACCCGGCGCGACAGCGCGGCGGGCAGCTCGGTGACGATCTTGGCGAGGGCGTACACCAGGTCGGCGGTCAGGTGCGGGCGCGCGGTGTGCCCGCCCGGCCCCGTCACCCGGACGTACACCTTGTCGCACGCCGCCGTGATCGCCCCGGCGCGCAGCCCCAGCTCGCCCACCTCGATGCGCGGGTCGCAGTGCAGCGCGAACGCCCGGTCCACGCCCGCGACGCCGCCCGCCGCCAGGACGTCCAGCGCCCCGCCCGGCGACTCCTCGGCGGGCTGGAACAGCAGCCGCACCCGGCCGGGCAGCAGCCCCGCCGCCGCCTGCTGCGCCAGGAACAGGCCCGCGCCGAGCACCATCGCGGTGTGGACGTCGTGGCCGCACGCGTGCGCGACGCCCGGCACCGTCGACCGGTACGGGACGTGCGTCTTCTCGTCCTGGAGGGGCAGCGCGTCGATGTCGGCGCGCAGCGCGACGGTCGGCCCGTCCTCCGGCCCGACGTCGCAGATCACGCCCGTGCCCTTCGGCAGGACGCGCGGCGCGAGGCCCGCCGCCGCGAGCCGTTCGGCGATCCGCCGCGTCGTGCGGTGCTCCGCCCACCCCAGCTCGGGGTGCATGTGCAGGTCGCGGCGGAACGCGACCAGCTCGTCGGCGTGCCCGGCGAGGAACGCGTCGAGCTGCTGCTGCAGCGCCCCCGCCGTGCCCCCGGCGGGCGAGGATGCGAGGCCGGGCACCACGCCCGGCGCTGATTGCGTCATGTGCGCCCCCTGTGCGAGGGGCGGGCGCCGCGGCGCCGCGCCCCTGGTCGGTTCGGTGCTCGCTCCGGCCGGCCCGGACCCGGGCTCGGCCCGCGGGACTCCCCGGGCGGGCGCGCGCCCGCCGTCCCGCGACGGGCCGTGCGGCCCTTCACTTCCCGGCATGGACGGCCTCCCCGAAGGTGACGAACCGGTCCTCGGCGAGCTCGGTGACCGCCGCGTCCACCACGTCCTCCAGGGAGCCGCCCGCCGTGCGGACGGCCCGCTGCCGCTCGTAGGACGCCCCGAGGTCCAGGACCTCCCCGGCCACGGCCAGCTCCTCGGCGCAGCCCAGCCGCTCGGCGACGGGCTCCAGCTCGCGGATCAGCTCGTACAGCTCGTCGCGGAGCGGGGCGGTGTTCCCGCTGTCGTCGGTGATGACGACCGCGTCGAGCCCGTAGCGGGTGGCGCGCCACTTGTTGTCGCGCACGACCCACGCGGCCGGACGGGGCAGGGTGTACCCGCGGTCGATCTGCTGTTCGAACAGCGTCACGAGGCTCTGGCACAGCGCGGCCGCCATGCCCACCTCGCGCAGGGTGGGAATGCCGTCGAACATCCGGATCTCGACCGTGCCGAAATCGGGATGCGGGCGGATGTCCCACCATACCTCTTTGATGCTCCGGATGGTCCCCGCGCGCAGCAGGGTGGCCATGTACTCCTCGAACTCCGCCCAGTCCCCGAGGAGGTGGGGGGTGCCCGCCGTCGGGAGCTGCCCGAACACGATGGCGCGGCTGGACGCCAGCCCCGTGTCCGCGCCGCCCCAGTACGGGCTGGACGCCGTCAGCGCGAGGAAGTGCGGGAGGTACCCGGCCAGCGCGTTGACGATCGGGATCGCCTTGTCCGCGTCCGTCACGCCCACGTGGACGTGGACGCCGAACGTCTGGATGCGGCGCGCCAGCCACTGCATCTGCTCCACCAGGTCGGCGTAGCGCTGCATCGGCGCCATGACGGCGTCGCGCCAGTCGCTGATCGGGTGGGTGCCGGTGCAGGCCGGGGCGATCCCGCGCGCCGCCGCCGCGCCGCGCAGCGCGGCGAGCGTCTCGGCGAGGTCGCTCTTGGCCTCGCCGACGGTGTGGCAGATGCCGGTGACGATCTCGACCGTCGACTCCATCATCTCGTGCCGCGCCTTGGCCTGGTCGCCGCCCTCGCTCAGCGACGGCAGGTCGGCCAGCACCTCCCGGGCGTCCTGGCGCAGGTGCCTCGTCTTGGTGTCGACGAGCTGAAGCTCCCACTCCACGCCCAGCGTCGCGCCGCGTGAGGGGTTGAAGTCAATGGCCACGGAGACCTCCGTCCGCAATCCTCGCAGTTCGGCGTGCGGCACGTGGTGCTGTTCCGCCAGCGGGTGATGAAGGCTGCACAAACGCCGGTACAGGCACCTCCTCCGCGACCATTGTGACGCCAGGGGCCGGACGGGCCGCTGAATCCCCGTCGTTCCCCGCCCAATTGGCCCGTACGGAGGGTGACCGGACCAGGGGCGCCCACCGCTTTCGGC
This sequence comes from Actinomadura atramentaria DSM 43919, assembly GCF_000381885.1. Classification (GTDB taxonomy): domain Bacteria; phylum Actinomycetota; class Actinomycetes; order Streptosporangiales; family Streptosporangiaceae; genus Spirillospora; species Spirillospora atramentaria. The sequence goes on from NZ_KB907214.1 coordinate 23,521, forward strand.
CATGCCTTCCCGATTCGTCACCACCCGAACGAACTAGCTCGATGGCCCGGCTTGATCATTGCTCGACCGGGACCGAGGGGATAGATCGGGTTTCCCCTTGATGGGTACGGTTCATTCGACACACCGCTGAAAGCTCGGGGAACGATGAACACACGGGTACTTCCGCGCCGCGCCGCCGCCGTCCCGGCGGCCGCCGCGCTCGTCCTCTGCGCTCTGCCGGGCGTCCCCGGCGCGGCGGCGGCCCCGCCCGAGCCGGTGGGCGGCCCGCGGCTCGCGGAGACCGGCACGATCGTGGACGCGCCCGCCGGGTTCCGCGCCCCGCCGAAGATCAAGGCGGCGTCGTGGGTGATCGCGGACGCCGACAACGGGCAGATCCTCGCCGCGAAGGACCCGCACGGCAAGTACCTCCCGGCGAGCACGCTGAAGACGCTGACCGCGCTGACGCTCATCCCGAAGCTGGACCCGAACCGGCTCGTCCGGCCGTCGCAGAAGGCGTGCGACGTCGAGGGCACCAAGGTCGGGATGACGCCGTCGATGCAGTACAAGGTCCACGACCTGTTCAACGCGCTGCTGATGATGTCGGCGAACGACGCGGCGGTCACGCTCGCGGAGGCCAACGGCGGCATGGCCCGCACCATCGCGGACATGAACGCCGAGGCGCGGCGCATCAACGCCCGCGACACGCTCGCCGCGTCGCCGAACGGGCTGGACGTCGACCTCGGGCTGAACGTCCACACGCAGCACACGTCGTCGTACGACCTCGCGCTGATCCTGCGCGAGGGCATGAAGAACCCGGACTACCGCGCGTACGTCCGGACGCTGACCGCGCACTTCCCCGCGCCGCCCACCAAGAAGCAGCGCAAGAAGGGCAAGAAGGTCGGCGGCTACCCGATCTACACGCACAACCGGATGCTGCCGGGGCAGCCGTACGCCTACCAGGGGATGCTGGGCGGCAAGAACGGCTACACGGTCGCGGCGGAGCAGACGTTCGTGGCCGAGGCGCGGCGGGGGAACCACACGATCCTCATCTCGCTGATGAAGGCCGACGCGCCGCCCTCCGAGTACGCGACGAAGCTCCTGAACTGGGGGTTCGGGGCGGTCGGGAAGGTGCGGCCGGTGGGGACGCTCGTCGCGCCGGGCGACGCGGCGACCAAGGCCGCGGCGGCGGGGCACGGGGCGAACCTGCCCGCGGCGTCCCTCGGCTCGGCGGAGACGGACCGGACGTGGTGGCTCGTCGGCGGCGGCGCGGTGGGCGTCGTCGCGGCGCTCGCGGTGCTGACGGCGGTGCTGCGGCGCCGCCGCCCGCTGCCGTCCCCCGCGCCGGTCGCCGCGGCCGCCCCGCCGGACCCGGACCGCATCCCGGACGAGACGCCGTAACGGGCCGCCGGGCACTGCGGACGCCCGAACCTGCCGGGCATCGGCGGCTCGGCCGGTGCGGCGACCGACGGGACCAGGCGCACGGTCAGCGGGGCCTGACGTCCAGGGCGCGGGCGAGGCCCGCCGTGCCCGCCTCGGTGACGTGGACGACGCGCGGCGACGTGCCCCGGCGCAGCCAGCCGAGGTCGAACAGCCGGTCCAGCAGCGCCGCGCCGAGCGCGCCGGACAGGTGGTGGCGGCGCTCGGTCCAGTCCACGCAGTACCGGACGAGCGGCCGCCGGGCCGGGAGCGCCGCCACGTCCACGCCGAACTCGGCGAACCAGGCGCGGCCCGCGTCGCTCACCCGGTAGTCGATGTCGCGGCCGTACGCGGACGGCCGGTCCAGCACGGCGAGCCCCGGCCGGTGGACGCCGTCGTGCCCGACGAGCAGCCCCCGCTGCAGCAGCGCCTGCATGACGTCCACGCCGAGCAGTCCCGCGAGGTGGTCGTAGCAGGTCCGAGAGCGGCTGAGCGCGCTCGCGCGGCTGCTCTGCTTCAGCGTCCGTCCCGGCACGGGCGGTGCGATGACGGCCAGCGCCTCCAGCGCCGCGCCGACCGCGGGCCCGGCGAGGCGGTGTTCGCGCCGCCGCCCGCGCCGCTCGGTCGTGACGAGTCCGGCGTCGGCGAGCCGCGTCAGATGCTCGCTCGCGGTCGGCAGCCCGATCCCCGCCGCGGCCGCCAGGTCGCTGGTGGACGCGCTGCGCCCGTCGCCGAGCGCGTTGAGCATGCGGGCGCGGGACGGCTCCGCGATCAGCGCGGCGGCCCGCGCGATGTCGGGTTCGGCGGCCCGGGCACCAGAAATAGTCACATTCTCGAAGGTACGACACGGACACTTCGCCCTCGACCGAAGTTTCCGGCGCGAGCCAGGGAGGACTGCTCCCGCCCCGTCGCCGTACCCGCAACGGCGGGTCAGGCCGCCAGACCGAGGGCCCGGAAGGTCACGCGCTGGTCGAACCAGAGCAGCGTCACGGTGGCGGCGGCCATCGCGGCGGCGAGCGCGAGGTGCTCGGCCGGCGTCGTCAGCGCCGCCCCGCACGCGCCGAGCACGACGTGCAGGCCGAGGCGCAGGCCGATCAGACCGAACGTGATCTTGCGGGTGCGGCTGTTCTTCAGCATCGCCCGGACGAGCTTGACCCGGCGGCGCAGCACCGTCAGCCCCACGACCGCGTTCACCGCCGCGAGCGCCGCGAGGACCACCCACGCCCGGTCCCACGCCTTCCACACGTCGAACGCCCCGGCCATCACGCCCTCGAACGCGAAGAACCACACCGGGAGCGGCCGGACGCCCCGCAGCTCCGCCGGGTCGATCTCCCGCGCGCCGCGCAGCCGGGCGATGATGCCGTTCATGTCCGCTCCAGGGGGTCGTGCCGTGCTGACCTCCTCATCCTCGCCGCGCGGCCGGCACCGGCGGCAGAGCCGGTCCTCACCGGTTCTGCTGGGACAAATGTCCCGGCGCGACGGCCTCCGGCGCGGCGTCCGCGCGGCGCACGGCCCGCCGCGTCGCCGTCCACGCCGCTGCGAGCAGCGCCCAGCGCGACGCGAGGTTGATCCAGACCATCAGCCCGACGAGCACCGCGAACGACGCGTAGACCGGGTTGTGCGTCGTCCGCGACAGCAGCGTCGTCGCGGCCTGCTTCAGGACCTCGAACCCGACCGCGCCGAGCAGCGCGCCCCGGCAGATCCGCCGCCACGGCGCGCGCGTCCCCGACAGCCGGGAGAACAGCACCAGGAAGATCAGCGCGTTGGACGCGACCGCGACGGCCAGCGACAGCCCGCGCAGCGCCCCGGCCGCGCCCGGCACGCCCGTCAGGCCGAACCAGCCGAGCGCCGCGTGGGTCGCGGTGCCCGCCAGCGCCGACACCGCCATGCCCGCGAGCAGCGTCGCGCCGAGGAACAGCAGCACCCCGCCGTCCACGGCCTTGCGGACGAAGAAGTTGCCGGGCGCGCTCGGGTCGTTGCCCCAGACGTCCCGCAGCGCCTCGCGCAGCGCGTCCACCCAGCCGAGACCGGTGAACAGCAGCGCGCCGAGCCCGACGAGCCCCACGGTCGCGCGGGACCGCGCGATCTCGTCCACCCGGAGTTCCGCGGACAGGCCCGGCAGGATCGAGTCGACCGCGTCTACGAACGCGCCGCGCGCCGCGTCGCTGACCCCGACCGCGTACCCGAGCAGCGCGTACGCCAGCGCGACGAGCGGGAAGAACGACAGGAACCCGTAGCAGGTGAGCGCGGCGGCGAGCCGGTCGCCGCGGCGGTCCTGGTAGCGCTCCAGCGCGCGCACCAGGTGGTCGACGCCGCCGGAGCGCTCCCGCGCCGCCGCGAGCAGCTCGCCCGCCCGGCGGCGCGGGACGTCGATCACCTTCGGCATGTACCGTGCGTACCCGCTCGCGCGCGGCCGATCACCGGCCGTCCGCGCCGAACACGAAGTCGCGCCGCCGCCGCCACACGCCGTCCGGGTCGTTCTCGTACAGCGCGAAGCCCCACGCCTCGAAGTCGGCGCGGAACCCGGCGAGCTCCTTGAACGCGCGGTCCATCGCGTCGTCGGGCAGGTTGTGGGCGATCGTCACGTGCGGGTGGTACGGGAACGGCGGCTCGCCCGCCAGCGGACCCGACATGACGCGCGCCTGGACGCGCTCGCAGCCGCCGATCCCCTCGGCGAGCGCCACGAACACGACCGGTGAGACGGGCCGGAACGTTCCCGTGCCGCGCAGCCGGATCCAGAACCGCCGCTCGGCCGCCGCGACGTCCCGCAGGTGCGCCACGACGGCCGCCAGGGCGTGCCGCGCCAGCCGGGTCGGCGGCACGAGCGTGATGTGCGTGGGGATCGCGCGGGCGTGGGGATCGCCGAGCGACTCGCGCATCCGCTGCAGCCGCGTCCCGAACGGGTCGGGGATCGGGATCGCGATGCCGATCGTGGCGCCCGGACCGGGAGGCGGCATCCCGGGCACCATCGTCTCGGCCGGGTCAGCGGCCACGTCCCACGAACCCCACCCGGTCGCGGACGGTCTCCATCGTGCGCGCCGCGACGGCCCCGGCGCGCTCGGCGCCGCGCGCGAGCAGCTTGTCCAGCTCGTCCTCGTCGGCGAGCAGCCGTTCGGTGCGCTCGCGGATGGGGGTGAGGGCGTCCACGACGATCGCGGCGAGGTCCTTCTTGAACTGGCCGTAGCCGCTGCCCGCGTACCGGGCCTCGATGTCGGCGAAGGACGTCCCGTCCAGCGCGGCGAAGATCCGCATCAGGTTGGTGACGCCCGCCTTCTCCGCCTCGTCGTAGCGGACCTCCGTGCCGGTGTCGGTGACCGCCCGCATGATCTTCTTGCGGAGCGGGCCGGGCTCCTCCAGCAGGTCGATGATGCCCTGCGGGGACGACGCCGACTTGCTCATCTTCACCGTCGGCTCCTGCAGGTCGGTGATCTTCGCCGACGTCTGCGGGATGTACGCCTCGGGGACCACGAACGTGTCGCCGAACCGGTGGTTGAACCGCTGCGCGAGCGTGCGGGTCAGCTCCAGGTGCTGGCGCTGGTCCTCGCCGACCGGCACCTGCAGCTCGCGGCCCGGCCCCGGCTCGGGCGTGTAGAGCAGGATGTCGGCGGCCATCAGCACCGGGTACGTGAACAGGCCGACCGTCGTCGCCGACGAGCCGTGCTTGGCGGACTTGTCCTTGAACTGCGTCATCCGGCCCGCCTCGCCGAACCCCGTCATGCAGCCCAGGATCCACGCCAGCTCGGCGTGCTCGGGGACGTGGCTCTGCACGAACAGCGTCGAGCGGTCCTGGTCGATGCCCATCGCCAGGAGCTGCGCGGCGGCGACCCGGGAGCGGCGGCGCAGCAGCGCCGGGTCGTGCTCGACGGTGATCGCGTGCAGGTCGACGACGCAGTAGAACGCCTCATGGCTGTCCTGGAGCGCCACCCACTGGCGCAGCGCGCCGAGGTAGTTCCCGAGGTGGAACGAGTCGGCGGTGGGCTGGATGCCGGAGAGCACGCGCGGAGCGGCGGAGACAGGCGCTTCGGACATTTGCACGGATTCGATTCTCTCAGGCCCGGCCGGGGACGGCACCGCCGGCGGCGAGACCGTCCGGTCTCCTGGCGGTGACACCACCACGGGCCGGGGCGGCGGTCGGGCGGGAGCGGACGCCGGACCGGCCGCGGCCGCCCCGGGGCGGATCTCCGGCGGCGCGGTGCCGCGCCCTGCGTCCCGCTCATCATATGTCGCGGCGGCGCGGCGCTCCGGCGCGGTGCTCGTCGGTAGCCTGAACCGCGTCGATCATCGTCGGGGAGGTCTCGCGTGAAGGTACTCGTCACCGGCGGCGCCGGTTACATCGGCGGCGTCGTCGCGGCCCGGCTGCTCGCGGCCGGGCACGAGGTCGTCGTGCTGGACGACCTGTCCACCGGGCACGCCGACGCCGTCCCGGCGGGTGCCTCGCTGGTGCGCGGCACGCTGCGGGACGCGTCCTGCGACGTGCTGTCGGGCGGCGGCTTCGACGCGGTGCTGCACTTCGCCGCCAAGTCGCTCGTCGGGGAGTCCGTCGCGAACCCCGCGCTGTACTGGGACAAGAACCTCGGCGAGACGCTGGCGCTGCTGGACGCGATGCGCCGCGCGGACGTCCGCCGGATCGTGTTCTCCTCCACCGCCGCCACGTACGGCGAGCCGGAGTCGACGCCGATCGAGGAGACGGCGCCGACCCGTCCGACCAACCCCTACGGCGCGTCCAAGCTCGCCATCGACACGACGCTCGCCGAGTACGCGCGGCTGCACGGCCTCGGCGGGGTCTCGCTGCGGTACTTCAACGTCGCGGGCGCGCTGCTCGACGGCGGCCTCGCCCTCGGCGAGCGGCACACCGTCGAGACCCATCTCATCCCCAACGTCCTGAAGATCGCCCTCGGCGACGGGGACGCCGTGCGGATGTTCGGCGACGACTACCCGACGCCCGACGGGACCTGCGTCCGCGACTACGTCCACGTCGTGGACCTCGCCGCCGCGCACCTGCTCGCCCTCGACGCGTGCGAGCCCGGCGTCCACGAGGTCTTCAACCTCGGCAGCGGGTCCGGCTACTCGGTGCGCGAGGTCGTGGACGTCTGCCGCGCCGTGACCGGGCGGCCGATCCCGGCGGAGGTCGACGCGCGGCGGCCCGGCGACCCGGCCGTCCTCATCGCGTCCTCCGACAAGATCCACCGGATGCTCGGCTGGAAGCCCGAGCGGGACCTGACGGCGATGGTCCGGGACGCCTGGACGTTCCTGTCGGCGGCGCGGTGACCGTCCCGCCCGCTCCGTCCGGCCGCTGGCGCGCGCCGGGCCGCGTCGTCCTGCTCGGCGAGGAGCACGACGCGACGGGCCTCGCGCTGGTCTGCGCGATCCCCGCCGGCGTCGAGATCACGGCGACCCGCGCGGCCTCACCGGACGAGATCCGCTTCTCGGACGAGCCACGCGCGACAGTGCGCACGGACGCGCGCGACACATCGGTACGTGCGAATGTGCGGGACAAGGCGGGACGCACGGACGCGCGCGAGAAAGTCGGTTTCTCGGGCGGAACGCCGTCAGCGGGCGGCGGGGCGGGGCGCGGCGGGTTCCGCGCCCGTGTGTTCGCCGCATTCCGCGGCTTCGGGCGGCGGACGCAGGCGCGCGTCGCGGGAACCGCGGACGGGCCGGTGCCAGACCGAACAGCGGCGGACGGGCCAGCCGCGGACGGAGCGGCGACGGACGGGCCGATGGCGGACGGAACCGCGACGGCCCGGCCGTGGACCATTCCGGCCGTGCTGGTCGCGCACCGGCTGCGGGAGCGCGGCGCGGGCGGCGTCGTGGCGACCGTCCGCACGGATCTGCCGCCGGACGCCGGGCTCGGCGCGCCCGCCGCGCTCGCCGCCGCGACCGCGCTCGCCCTGCGCGACCTGTACGGGCTCGGCCTCGACGCGACGGCGCTCGTGCCGTTCGCCGCCGAGCCGGGCCGTCCCGACGCGGCCGCGTCCCTGCTCGGCGTCGCCGGGCGCGCGCTGCTGGTGGACCGGCGCGGCGGCGGTGCCGGCAGCCTCCCGTTCGACCTGGCCTCGGCCGGGCTCACGCTGCTCGCCGTCGACACCCGCTCAGGCGCGGACGCCGCGCGCGCCGCCACCGCGACCCGGCCCGGGGAATGCGCGGCAGCGGCGGAACGACTCGGCGTCGCCGACCTGGGCGAGGTCCGCGACCTGGCCGATGCGCTGAAATCCCTGCGCGACCCGGTACTCCGCCGCCGCGTCCAACACGTAGTCACCGAACGCCACCGGATCGAGGCGGCGGCGGGCCTGCTCCGCGCGGGCGCGTTCGCCGAACTCGGCGCCGTGCTCAACGCCTCCCAGATGTCCCTACGCGACCAGTTCGAAACGTCCTGGCCGCAGGCCGACGCGACCGTGGACGCCGCCCTACGCGCGGGCGCCCGCGGCGCCCGCATCGCAGGCGGCCCCGGCGGCGCGGTGGTGATCCTCACCGCCACCGCCCGCGCACAACAGATCCGCGACGCCATAACCACCGCGTTCACCACGCGCGCCTGGCCCACCCCGACCTTCCACGACGCAACCCCCTCCGACGCCGCAACCCGACTCCTCTGACCGGCACCCGCCGCCAGATCGTGGGGTGGTCAGTCGAGGGATGAGCGGAGGTCGTTGCGGAGTTCGGTCGCCTGGGCGGCGGCCTGGTCCTCGCCCAGTTCGGTGAAGCCCGCGACGGCCGCGTCGGCGGCGGCCAGGGCGTCGGTGGTGCGGCCCAGGCCGGCGAGGACCCGCGCCGTGTCGTAGTCGATCAGTGCCGTCTCCCAGGTGAGGGCCTGGACGTTGTCCTGGGGCAGTTCGCCGAGCGCGGTGCGGGCGCGGGCCATGCCGGACAGCGCGTCGTCGCCCTCGCCGTCCCACCAGTGGCACATCGCGCCGCGCCGCAGCGTGCGCACCGCGCCGTACGGGTCGCCCGCGACGACGTAGGTGTCGGCCGCCGCCGCGAAGCGGCCCGCCGCGTCGCCGTCGCGGTCGAAGGAGGTCAGGACCTCCGCGGACTCCTCCAGGAAGTGCGCGGACGCGCGCGAGTCGCCGTGGGCGCGCGCGAGTTCGGCCAGGTTCGCGAACGCGTCCGCCGCCTCGACCTCGCCCAGTTCCCGGCGCGCGTGCGCGATGATCAGGCGGCAGCGGCGCTCCGCGCCCGCGTCCTCCTGCGCGACGACGTCGGCCAGCGCCTCTTCCGCCGCCTCGGCCGCCTCCAGATGGCGTTCCGCGCCGTAGTACGCGGCCGCCAGGCCGACGCGCGCGTACGTCGCCGACTCCCGCTCGCCCGCCGCCGTGAACCCGGCGACGGCCTCCGCGAGGTCCGGGACGGCGTCCGCCGCGCGGTCCAGTTCGAGCAGCAGGTCCCCGCGCTCGGCGTGCGCGGCGAGCCGCAGCATCGAGTGGTCGAAGTTCGCGACCGCCTCGTCCAGCGCGTCCAGCGCCTCGGCCCACCGCTCCGCGCGGCCGTCCTCGGACTGGTGCCCGAGGTGCCGCAGCAGCGAGCCGAGGTGCAGTCCGGCCTCCGCGCGCACGTCGGCGTCGCCGGCGTCGCGCGCGGCGGCGAGCGACGCCCGGAACGCCGCGACGGCCGCGTGCTCGTCCCCGGCCGCGCCGAACGCCCGGCCGCGCAGCAGTTCGACGCGCGCGGCGTCGTCCGCGTCGTCCGGCTTCGCGCCCGCCAGAACGGTGAGCGCCGCGCCCGGGTCCGCCGCCGCGAGGTGCGCCGCGGCGAGGCGCGCCCGCGCGGCGGTCCGCCGGTGGACGTCGCCGTCGTGCTCGTCGAAGTACGCGACGGCGCCCGCGAGCAGCGGGAACGCCTCGTCCAACCGGTCCGACGCCTGGTAGAGGCCGCCGAGACGGCTTTCGGCGGCGTGCCGGTTGTCCGCGTCGCCCGCCGCCTCGTACAGCTCGACCGCCCGCTGCCAGCACTCGATCGCCGCGGGCAGGTCGCCGGCCTCGATGGCGGCGAGCCCCCGGCCGTCCTCGCGGCGCGCCCGGTCGCGCGCGGACGGCTCGGCGTCCCCGAGCAGCGCGTCGTAGCGTTCCCACGCCGCCAGCGCCGCCGGGACGTTCCGCGCCTTCCACTCCGCGTCCGCGCGGTCCAGCGCCGCGCCGGGCTCGGTCACGTCCGCCAGGTCCGCGACCGGAACCGGCTTCGGTCGCGCCGCCCGCGGCCCGCCGCCGCTCGGCCCGGCGGGCACCGCCAGCAGCGGCAGCCGCTCCACGACGGGTTCCGCCGCGAGGACCCGCCGCACCCGGTCGCCCTGCTCGGACGTCCCATTGCGCTCGTCGAACAGCGCCGCGAGCCGCGTCGCCGTCGCGGCCAGCTCGTCGCGGACCTCCGCGACCGTCCGCTCCTCGCCCGTGCGGCGCGCGACCGTCCGGTCCCCGTGGCCCGCCGCCGCGACGCGGCCGAGCAGCAGCGCGGCCGCCGCCGCGAAGCGCAGCTCGGCGAGCGGGCTCGGCGCGCGGTCCAGCCAGTCCAGGTGCCGTTCGACGATCTCCAGCCCGCGCGCCTCGTTGCCGGTCAGCGCGCAGAACTCGACGTGCGCGCCGATCGGGCCGAGTTCGCTGAGCCGCGTCCGGAGCTGCCGGTACGCGCGCAGGTGCGCGGTGCGCGCCCCGTCCAGCCGCCCCGAGCGCAGGTAGACCGGCAGCAGCCGCGTCAGCGCGGACGCGGGCTGCTCGATGCACGACATGTCCGTTTCGAGGATCGTCCGCGCCTGCTCCAGCGCCTCCCCGTCCCGGCCCCGCCACTCCAGGAACGCCACCCGGTCGCTCAGGTCGCAGCCCTCGCAGTCCGACAGCGCGTCGCGCGGCGTCGAGACCCACGACCGGAACGAGTCGTCGGCCGCCGCGGCGTCCCCGATGTGCCGGAACATCGCCGTCCGCCACATGTGGACGGCCTGGAGGCTGTGCCCGCCCGCGACGTACCGCCGCTCCATGTCCTCCAGCACCGCCCACGCCTGCGCCAGCGGCACCTGCGGGAACAGGGTCATGGAGTACACCATCCCCTTGAACTCCCACAGCAGCTTGTGCTCGGCGCGGTCGCCCAGCGCGCCGGGGTCGCGGTCGAAGTCCGCGAGCGCGCGCGTGAACACGCCGAACGTCTTGATCGGCTCGCCGCCGAGCTGGTACGCCGACATCAGCTCGATCCGGACGCTGAACGCCAGCTCGGCGTCGCCCGTCTCGTCCGCGCGGCGCAGCGCCTCCTCGACCAGCATCGTGCGGGCCTCGCCGTAGGGCAGCGGCGACGCCCGCCGCATCAGGTCATAGACGTGTTCGACGGTCACGCGCCGGCCTCCCCGGAGTGGACGGCCCGCTCCAGCAGGCCGAGGAACGAACGGTTCATCGCGGCTGTGTCGGCCGCGCGCAGCGGATGGTGCCCGAGCAGCAGCGCCTGCCCGTACAGGCCCTGCACGGCCAGCTCGACGAGGCCGTCGTCGGCCGCCGCGGAGTCCGCGCCGACCAGCGCCATGACGCGCCGCGTCAGCGGATTGCGGTGGTTCAGCACGAGTTGCGGGCGGTCGGTGGCGACCGCGCCGCTCAGCGCGCCCAGCACGTCCGCCCACAGGCCGTCCGACGCGGCCCGCGCCTCCTCGAACTCGGCCCGGTGCAGCGCCGCGCGGCTCGACAGGTACAGCGCGGGCAGCGACGCGGGATCGAAGTCGCGGACGACGACCTCGCAGCCCAGCGCCTCCGTCGCCCGGCGCGCCCGCGCGAGGAACGGGCGCAGCGCCAGCTCGACGTCCGGGTCGGGCGCGCCGAGCCGCGCCGTCAGCTCCGCCGCGTCCAGCGGCGCGAGCGCCGCGCCCGGATCGACGCGCGGCAGCCGCTCCACGATCTCGACCTCGTGGACGTAACCGGCGTTGACCAGCCCGACGCCCTGCGCCGACGCCACCGCCGACAGCCGCCGGAACTCCTCCACGCTCGCCGCGTACCGGCCGTCCGGATGCGCGAGCCGGAACTCCGCGAGCGTCATCGGCCCCGCCGACGTCTCGAACTCCAGCCACCGGTCGACGACGCGCAGCATCTCGTCGTCGGAGACGGCCATCGCCTTCACGCCGGTGCGGTGCAGCCGCAGGAACGCGCGCAGCCGCGACGGGTCCGTCTCGGCGAGCCCGACGAGCCAGCCGCGCAGCCGGTCGCCGAGCGCGGTCCGCGCCGTCTCCAGCAGTTCGTCCTCGTACAGCGCCTCCCGCGACGCCGTGGGCCGCAGTTCCCCCGCGTCCACGACGCACCGCACGAAGAACGCCCACTCCGGCAGCAGCCCCTCGACGCTCTCCGCGAGCAGCATCCGCTTGAGGTAGACGCGGTGCGCGCGGCGGACGCCCGGCGAGACCGGCGTCGGCACGACGAACGCGACGCCCGTCAGCCCGGCTTCGGCGACGTCCAGGTCGATGACGTCGAACGGCTCGAACCCGAAGACCTCGCGGCAGTACGCGTCCAGCGCCCGGCGCCGCCGCGCGGGATCGGGGTGGTCGGCACGCCACGGCGGCCCGCCGCCGGTCACCGGCGTGCCGTCCACGGTGACGTCGATCGGCAGCAGCGACCCGTACGTCCGCGCCAGCTCCAGCACGGTCGCCGGGTCCAGCAGTTCCCCGGCCCCCGGCCGCGCGCGCAGCGTCACGGTCGTGCCCGGCTCCGCGCGCTCCGCGGGCTCGACCGCGTAGCTGCCCTCCGCCCGGCCCGTCCAGCGGACCGCCGCGCCGCCGCGCGCGGACCGGCTCACGACCTCGATCTCGTCCGCGACGAGGAACGCCGACAGCAGCCCGATCCCGAACTGGCCGAGGAAGTCGTGCCGGGCGAAGCCCAGTTCGTCGCGTTTGGATGACTTGCCGATGGTCGCGAGGAGCCGGTGGACCTCGTCCTCGGTCAGCCCGACGCCGTCGTCCTCGACCCGCAGCACGCCCGCGCCCGTCGTGATCCGCACGCGGCCGCCGTCCCCGCCGCGCGCGGTGATGGCGTCCACCGCGTTCTGCAGCAGCTCCCGCAGATACACGCGGGGACTGGAGTACAGATGCCGGCTCAGGAGGTCGACCACGCCCCGCAGATCGACCTGGAACGTCCGCTCCCCCACCCCGCTGGCCTCCTGATCAGCCGATTCCATGATCGGTGAGCCTAGCGAGCAGAACGGACGTTCCCGAGCTATTTATGGCATACGCCCAGGAAACACAAGAGCCCCCGGCCGGACGGCCGGGGGCTCCGCGCCACCAGGTCAGATCAGGCCGAGCTTGCGGACGGCGTCGCGCTCCTCCGCCAGCTCCGCGACCGACGCGTCGATGCGGCCGCGCGAGAACTCGTTGACGTCCAGGCCCTGGACGATCTCCCACTTCCCGTCCTTCGTGGTGACCGGGAACGAGGAGATCAGGCCCTCCGGCACGCCGTAGGAGCCGTCCGACACGACCGCCATCGACGTCCAGTCGCCGTCCGCGGTGCCGTTCACCCAGGTGTGGACGTGGTCGATCGCCGCCGACGCCGCCGACGCCGCCGAGGACGCGCCGCGCGCCTCGATGATCGCCGCGCCGCGCTTGGCGACGGTCGGGATGAAGTCGTTCTCCAGCCACTCCCGGTCGTTCACGGTCTCGGCGGCGTTCTTGCCCGCGATCTCCGCGTGGAAGATGTCCGGGTACTGGGTGGCGGAGTGGTTGCCCCAGATCGTCAGCCGCTTGATGTCGGAGACGGTGACGCCCGCCTTCTTCGCGAGCTGCGCGAGCGCGCGGTTGTGGTCGAGGCGGGTCATCGCGGTGAAGCGCTCGGCCGGGACGTCCGGCGCGTGCTGCTGCGCGATGAGCGCGTTGGTGTTGGCCGGGTTGCCGACCACGAGGACCTTGACGTCGTCGGCCGCGCCCGCGTTGATCGCCTCGCCCTGCGGCTTGAAGATGCCGCCGTTGGCCTCCAGCAGGTCGCCGCGCTCCATGCCCTTGGTGCGGGGCCGCGCGCCGACGAGCAGCGCCACGTTCGTCCCGGCGAACGCCTGCGCGGCGTCGTCGAAGATGTCGACGCCGGCGAGCAGCGGGAACGCGCAGTCGTCCAGCTCCATCGCGGTGCCCTCGGCGGCCTTGACGGCCTGCGGGATCTCCAGCAGGCGAAGCTTCACCGGTACGTCCGGGCCCAGCAGCGCGCCGGACGCGATGCGGAACAGCAGCGCGTAGCCGATCTGGCCCGCTGCGCCGGTGACGGTGACGTTGACTGGGGTGCGCGTCATGTCTTCTTCATCTCCTACGGGCGGCCAGGGCGGCCGTGCGGTTGTCGTGACCTTCCGACGGGGATCTCTCGCCGTCAAGATATTCCACCGGCCAGGCTATCGCGCGGCCGGAACGCGCCGCGCGGCAGGTCCGCGGCCCGGGAACGGCGAAGGCCGCCCCGGGATCACCGGGACGGCCTGGTCGCCTCGGACCCGCGCCCGGCTGGCGTGCGCCGGGCGGGGAGGCGGGGAACCCGCTAGCCGACCTTCTTCTGGAGGTTGGTGTCCAGCGCCTCCAGGAACTCCTGGGTGGTGAGCCACGGCTGGTCGCCCGGGACGAGCATGGCCAGGTCCTTGGTCATCTGGCCGCCCTCGACGGTCTCGACGCAGACCTGCTCGAGCTGCCGCGCGAAGCCCACCAGCTCGGGGGTGTTGTCGAGCTTGCCGCGGTGCTCCAGACCCCGCGTCCACGCGAAGATCGACGCGATCGGGTTCGTGGAGGTCGGCTTGCCCTGCTGGTGCTGCCGGTAGTGCCGCGTCACGGTGCCGTGCGCGGCCTCCGCCTCGACGGTCTTCCCGTCCGGCGTCATCAGCACCGACGTCATCAGGCCGAGGGAGCCGAAGCCCTGCGCGAGCGTGTCGGACTGGACGTCGCCGTCGTAGTTCTTGGCGGCCCAGACGAACCCGCCCTCCCACTTGAGCGCCGCGGCGACCATGTCGTCGATGAGCCGGTGCTCGTAGGTCAGGCCCTTGGCCTCGAAGTCCGCCTTGAACTCGGACTCGAAGATCTCCTGGAAGATGTCCTTGAATCGGCCGTCGTAGGCCTTCAGGATCGTGTTCTTCGTGGAGAGGTACAGCGGCATCTCGCGGTCGAGCGCGTACCGCATCGTCGTCCGCGCGAAGTCGCGGATCGAGTCGTCGAAGTTGTACATCCCCATCGCGACGCCGCCGCCGGGGAACTTGGCGACCTCCAGCTCGATCGGCTCGCCCTCGTCGTCGGGCTGGTAGCTGATCGTCACCGTGCCGGGGCCGGGGACCACGAAGTCGGTCGCGCGGTACTGGTCGCCGTGGGCGTGGCGGCCGATGATGATCGGCTTCGTCCAGCCCGGCACCAGCCGCGGGATGTTCGAGGCGATGATCGGCTCGCGGAAGACCACGCCGCCGAGGATGTTACGGATCGTCCCGTTGGGGGAACGCCACATCTTCTTGAGGCCGAACTCCTCCACCCGGGCCTCGTCGGGGGTGATCGTCGCGCACTTGACGCCGACGCCGTACTTCTTGATGGCGTTGGCGGCGTCCACCGTCACCTGGTCGTCCGTGGCGTCACGGTATTCGATCCCGAGGTCGTAGTACTTCAGGTCGACGTCCAGGTAGGGCAGGATCAACTGGTCCTTGATGAATTTCCAGATGATCCGGGTCATCTCGTCGCCGTCGAGTTCGACGACCGGGCCCGCTACCTTGATCTTGGGCATGTGTTGCTGTCCCTTTCCTACACCGGCCAGCAGTCCTTGTAAGACTCTGCTGAAGGCTATCCGGGGGCGGTCAAAGGTCTAGACCTCGGCCCCGGCGGTCTGGCTTTTCGGCTGTTCGGGCTAGGGGTGCGGGACGACCCAGGCGACCACGGCGATCGCGGTGGCGAAGCCCGCCATCGTCGCCACGTCGAGCCACTTCTTGCGCGTCTCCAGCATCCCCACCTGGCTGGGCGGCAGAACGAACCGCGCGAGTGCGCCGAACAGCACCGCGGCGGCCATGAGACCCGAACCCTTGCGGTAGTAGTCGAGCGCGCACAGCACCAGGCCGCCCGCGACGCCGCACAGGACGATCGCGTACGGGAGCTGGCCGAGCCAGTGCGGCGCGGCCCCGCCGCCGCGCGGCGCGCGGCGCCTGCGCCGGTGTACCTCGGTCGTCATGCCAGCGCTCCTCGGTCTCCGCGCGATCGTCCGGTCTAGTCCACCTCCCCACGTTAGTGGGAAACCCGGCCCGCGACGAACGACCGGACCGGACATTCGGGCACGCCGGGGCCGCAAGCAGCATTCGGCGCATGTCCGGACGGGTCGTACGGACGAGCCGGGACGAGGCGGACGAGCCGGGCGTCGACCTCGCGAAAAGCCGTACGCCCCGGGGCCTACTCACCAGTAGGAGGGTGTGGCCCCCACTCCCTCGGGTAACTCGCTGGACAGGGGTCGCTAACTAGCTGGGAGGACTGCCGTGGAGGGGCCGTTCATGCGGATCGAGGACAGCGGCATGGTGGTGCCGTTGCGCCCCGATGTCACGACGGTCGGCCGAGGGCGCGGAGTGGACATCCGCCTCGACGACCCGAGTGTTTCCCGATTGCACGCAGAGATCATTCGGCGCGGCCCGTACGTGTACGTCGTCGACATGGGGCTTTCCCGCAACGGAACCCGTGTCAACGGCCGGCCGATCGCCCGACGCGTCCTGGAGGACGGCGACGTCGTCAGCTTCGGCACGGCGCGCTGCCGGATGGGGGGAATCCCCCGGGAGGACGTCGATCCCGACGTCGAGCTGCGGCGCGCGGTCGCGCCGGAGCTGACGCGCCGCGAGGTGGACGTCCTCACGGCGCTCTGCCGGCCGGCGCTGTCGGACGAGGCGTTCGTGGCCCCGGCCACCGCCCGTCACATCGCCGAGGAACTCGTCGTCACCGAAGCCGCGGTCAAGCAGCACCTGCTGCGGCTGTACCAGAAGTTCCGCATTCCCGAGGGGGCGAACCGGCGCACCAGGCTGGCCAACGAGGTCATCGCGATGGGACTCGTCCGGCCGCTGCCGCCGGTCCACGTCCCGCAGCAGAACCGGCCGGTGGACGGGCAGGGGCCGGGCGGCGTGCGCCGTCCGGGGCCGCCCGGGTCCGCGCCGGGCCGGCCGAGCCACCTCGGCCCGGGGCGCCACACGGCGGGGGTGGGCCGCAGGGCGAGCTGACCCGCTGATCGAGGGGGGCGCGGTCCCTCCTGGGCGGCCGTCCGCGCAGGGCAGCGTGCGGGCGGTCGCCCGAACCCCGCCGTCCCCCACTACGGGTGACGGGACGGCGGACGGACGCCGACCGCGGCCGGGACGGGCCGCGCACCGGCGCTCAGAGAACTCCGCCGGCTGCCGCCGACCGGCGGTCCGCCGACACGACCGGCTCGCCCGCCCGGCGATCGGACACCCCCGCAGACGAGCTCCGGGCGTTACCGGCCAGCCCGCACGCTCGGCTGTCCGACGTCCGCCCGCAGACACGCCTGCCGGGTGCTGCCCCAGTCCAGGGTCAGCGGGCGGCGGCCTCGGCCGCCTCGACGACGTTCGCCAGCAGCATCGCGCGGGTCATCGGGCCGACGCCGCCCGGGTTCGGGGCGACCCAGCCCGCGACGTCGTACACGTCGGCCGCGACGTCGCCGGTGAGCTTGCCGTCCACGCGGGAGACGCCGACGTCCAGCACGGCCGCGCCCGGCTTCACCATGTCGGCCGTGATCAGGCCGGGCACGCCCGCCGCCGCGACCACGATGTCCGCCTTGCGGGTGTGCGCGGCGAGGTCGCGCGTGCCGGTGTGGCACAGCGTGACGGTCGCGTTCTCGTTGCGGCGCGTCAGCAGCAGCCCCAGCGAGCGGCCCACCGTGATGCCGCGCCCCACGACCGCGACCTCCGCGCCGCCGATCGGCACGTCGAAGCGGCGCAGCAGCTCCACGATGCCCTTCGGGGTGCAGGGCAGCGGCCCCGGCTGCATCAGCACGAGGCGGCCGAGGTTCGTCGGGTGCAGGCCGTCGGCGTCCTTGAGCGGGTCGATGCGCTCCAGCACGCGCTGCTCGTCCAGGCCCTTCGGCAGCGGGAGCTGCACGATGTAGCCGGTGCAGGCCGGGTCGGCGTTCAGCTCGTCGACGGCGCGCTCGACGTCCTCCTGCGCGGCGTCGGCGGGCAGGTCGCGGCGGATGCTCTCGATGCCGACCTCGGCGCAGTCGCGGTGCTTCATCGTGACGTAGGCGTGGCTGCCCGGGTCGTCGCCCACCAGGATCGTGCCGAGGCCCACGCCGACGCCGCGCTCGCGCAGCGCCGCGACGCGGGTGGTCAGGTCGGCGCGGATCGCCGCGGCCGTCGCCTTGCCGTCCAGGATCTGTGCGGTCATGTGCCGTCTCCGTGGTGATCTCGCCGGGCGCGCGCCCGTGCGTGGTCCCCGGTCACCCAGGCGCGCGGTGTCCGGACTGCTTCGCTCCCCGGTGGTCGAGCCCACCTTGACCGCGCCAGTCACGTGTTCTCCCATGCTAGCGGCCGGACGTGGTCGCCAGAAATCCGCGCATAGTGGCCCTACTGACCTATCCGGCGCGCTGCCTAACCTTCGAGGCATGACCGACGCATGGTTCGACCGCCCCGTCCTGACCGGCCGGTACGTCCGGCTGGAACCGCTCACGCCCGACCACGCCGAGGGGCTGTTCGAGGCGGGCGAGGAGGCGTCGATCTGGACGTGGCTCAGCATCCGGCCGCCCGCCGACGTCGCGGCGACCCGCGCGGTGATCGAGGCGGCCGTCGCCGACCCGCGCGACCGGCTGGCGTGGGCGCAGATCGACGCGGTGACGGGCGAGGTCGCGGGCACGACGTCCTACTACGAGATCAGCGCCAAGCACCGCGGCCTGTCCATCGGCTACACCTGGCTCGGCGCGCGCTGGCAGCGGACGGGCGTCAACACCGAGTCGAAGTTCCTGCTGCTGGAACGCGCCTTCGAGCGGCTCGGCGCGATGCGCGTCTCCTGGCACACCGACGTCCGCAACGCGCGCTCGCGCGCCGCGATCGAACGGCTGGGCGCGTCGTTCGAGGGAGTCCACCGGCGGCACCGCGTCCGCCCGGACGGGACGGTGCGCGACACCGCCGTCTACGCGCTGCTCGACGAGGAGTGGCCGACGGCCCGCGAAAACCTGCTCGCCCGGCTCCACTGAGCGTTCCTCACTGGACGGCCGCTGCCGGACGACCCGCGCTCAACGGCCGGTGCCGAGCAGCCCGCGCTGAGCAGCCGCGTTGGAGCCCGCGCTGGACGAACCGCGCTGAACGGCCCGCGCTGGACGGACCGCGCTGAGGGGCCTGCGCTAGACGGACCGCACCGAGCGGCCTGCGCTGGACGGTCCCAGGCGAACGATCAGCGCCGATCGGACCGTGCCTAGCAGCCCGCGCTGAACGAACGGCGTTGAACGAACTGCACCGAGCAGGCCGCGCTCAATGGCTCACGCTGAGCGGTCCTCGCCGGGCGGTCAGTCGCGTTCGCCGCGCACGTACGGCCCGGCGACGGTCGCGAGCCACGCGAGGACGAGCACCGCGCCGAGCCCGACGTCGAACCGAACGTCGCGCAGCAGACCGGCCGTCTCCACGCTCATGGCGAGGGCATGGCCGAGCAGCCAGTGCATGCGTTCCTCCGGGAGTCGCGGACGAGGTGGCGAACACCGAGGTTACCCGCGGGTAAACGGTAAAGACGCCCGGCCCCCGAGCGGGGGCCGGGCGTCACGACCGCACGTCAGTGGAAGAAGTGCCGCACGCCCGTGAAGTACAGGGTGATCCCCGCCTTCTCGGCCGCCTCGATCACCTCGGGGTCGTGGATGGACCCGCCCGGCTCGACGATCGCGCGGACGCCCGCCTCGGCGAGCGCCTCCAGCCCGTCGGGGAACGGGAAGAACGCGTCGGACGCGCCGACCGCCGCCGCGGCCCGCTCCGCGCCCGCCCGCTGCACGGCGAGCTTGGCGGAGTCCACCCGGTTGACCTGGCCCATCCCGACGCCGACGGTGGCGCCGTCCGCCGCGAGCAGGATCGCGTTGGACTTCACCGCGCGCACGGCCCGCCACGCGAACGCCAGGTCGCGCAGCGTCGCCTCGTCGGCGGGCGCCCCGACCTTCAGCTCCCAGGTCGCCGGGTCGTCGCCGCCCGCGTCCACGCGGTCCACGGTCTGGACGAGGACGCCGCCGTCGATCCGCCGGAACTCGGTCGCGTTCGACGGCCCGTCCGGGCAGCGCAGCAGCCGCAGGTTCTTCCAGCGGCCCCGCAGGATCTCCAGCGCGTCCGCGTCGAAGTCGGGGGCGACGATCACCTCGGTGAAGATCTCCTTCACCGACTCGGCGAACGCGGCCGTGACCGGCCGGTTCACCGCGATCACGCCGCCGTACGCCGACACCGGGTCGCACTCGTGCGCCTTGCGGTGCGCCTCGGCGACGTCCGCGCCGACCGCGATGCCGCACGGGTTGGCGTGCTTGATGATCGCGACGGCGGGCTCGGCGAAGTCGTAGGCGGCGCGGCGCGCGGCCTCGGCGTCCACGTAGTTGTTGTAGGACATCTCCTTGCCGTGGAGCTGCTCCGCGCCCGCGAGGCCGCCCGCGCGGCCGGTGTCGGTGAACAGCGCGGCCTTCTGGTGCGGGTTCTCGCCGTACCGCAGGACGTCCGACCGCTGCCACGTCGCGCCGAGGAAGTCGGGCCAGCCGGACTCCTCCGCCTGCTCGTCCTTGGCATACGTGTTCGCGAACCACGACGCGACCGCCACGTCGTACGACGCGGTGTGGCTGAACGCCAGCGCGGCCAGGCGGCGCCGCTGCTCCAGCGTGAACCCGCCCTGTTCCACGGCCGCGAGGACGTCCCCGTACGCGGCCGGGTCCACGACAACGGCGACGCTCGCGTGGTTCTTCGCGGCGGCGCGGACCATCGTCGGGCCGCCGATGTCGATCTGCTCGACGCACTCGTCCGGCCCCGCGCCCGAGTCGACCGTGTCGGCGAACGGGTACAGGTTCACGACCGCCAGGTCGAACGGCTCGACGTGCAGGTCGTCGAGCTGCTGGACGTGGTCGTCCTTGCGGCGGTCCGCCAGCAGGCCCGCGTGGACCTTCGGGTGCAGCGTCTTCACCCGCCCGTCGAGGCACTCGGGGAAGCCGGTGAGCTTCTCCACCTTCAGGACGGGCACTCCGGCGGCGGCGATCCGGCCCGCCGTCGAACCCGTGGAGACGATCTCCACCCCGGCGGCGTGCAGGCCGCGGGCCAGCTCCTCCAGCCCCGTCTTGTCGTAAACGCTGATCAGCGCGCGTTTGATCGCGACCCGGCTCACCGGCTCAGCTCCCCTTCTTCGGCGGATTCGTCAGCGGACGTGTTGCAGGTCCGGCACTTCATGGAGACCCGTCTGCCCTTCTCGGTCCAGCCGTCGCGGGCGAGCCGCCCGACGACGTCGACCAGGAGCCGGCGCTCCACCTGCTTGATGCGCTCGTGCAGGGAGTCCTCGTCGTCATGCCAGCCCACGGGCACGGCCTCCTGGGCGATGACGGGTCCGGTGTCCACGCCTTCGTCGACGAAGTGAACGGTACAGCCCGTCAGCTTCACCCCGTAGGCCAGGGCGTCGCGGACGGCGTGCGCGCCGGGGAAGGACGGCAGCAGCGCGGGGTGGGTGTTGACGATCCGGCCGCCGAAGCGTTCCAGGAACCGCGGACCGAGGATCTTCATGAACCCCGCGGACACCACCAGATCGGGGCGGTGCTCGGCGACGGCGTCGGCGAGCGCGGCGTCCCACGCGGCCCGGTCGGGGAAGTCGGGGACGGCGAGCGTGAAGGTGGGCAGCCCCGCGCGGGCGGCGCGGGCGGTGCCCTCGATCCCGGCGCGGTCCGCGCCCACGGCCACGACCTCGGCCCCGTAGTCTGTATCCGCGCACGCGTCGAGCAGTGCCTGGAGGTTGGTCCCCGCTCCGGAGACGAGGACGACGAGCCGGGCGGGCACGATGACTCCCTGCTGGACGTTCGAGGGTGTGGGATGCGGCGGCGCCCGCGCGTCGTCGCGCGGCCTGCCAGCACGCAGCCTATCCGCCCCGCCGCGCGGCCGCGGCGGCGCTCCCGGCCCTTCCCGGGCGCGGACGCCCATGTCTACTTCTGGAGGAATGACGGTGACTCAGCAGGCCGGACCGGACGGCGGCGTCCAGGCTCCCGGGGGCGGGGCGCCCCGCCCCGGCGGCGCGGGCCCGCGCGGGCCGGTGGCCAGGCGCGCGCTGTGGCTCGGGATCGGCTCGCTGGTCGCCGCGTTCCTGTTCCCGCCGTTCGCCCTCGTCCTCGGGATCGCGGCGATCGTCGTCGAGCGCAAGGCCCGGCGCGAGCCCGTACCGCCGGGCACCCCGCCCCGGAGCGGGCTGAGCGCCAGCATCGTCACCGGCGCCATCGCCATCGTGCTGGCCGTCGCGTCGATGAGCCTCGGCGCCTACCTGCGCACCGAGATCGCCGACTTCACCGAGTGCAAGTCCTCGGCCAACACGGTGTCGGACGAGGACGCCTGCACCGAGGCGTTCAACCGCGCCTTCGAGAAGAAGATGGGTTTCTCGCTGCTGCCCTGAGCGCGATGCCGTACGGGCCCGGCCCCCCTGCGCTCCTGAGCGTGGTGGCTGGTCGGGCCCGTCGCTTTGGCTGTGAGCGCATTCGCTGGGGGCCAGCCTGGCTTCTTGGTGCTCCTACCTCGCGGCCTGCTCAAGCTGATCGCGCTTCTGCCACGCGGGCCGGCCCGCCGCGCGGGTGCTTCCGCCGCGCGGGTGACCGGCTTTGCCTCTGACGCTTGCGGGCCCAACGCGCGGGTGACCGGCTTTGCCTCTGACGCTTGCGGGCCCAACGCGCGGGTGACCGGTTTCGCCTCTGATGCTTGCGGGCTCGACATGCGGGCGCTTCCGCCGCGCGGGTGACGGGCCTCGCCGCCCCGACGAGCACAGCCGGCACGGCCTGTTCGGCGGCTCGCCGCGAGTGCTGGCGTGCGCGGCTTACTCGGGCCGGTCGGGTTCGGCTCCGTCCTCGTCGCGCAGGACGTAGATCGCGCCGCCCCGGTTCTCGGTGCGGCCGTCGTCGCGGGGGCGCGGGACGTCCGGGTCGGGTGCTTCGTCGTGGTCGGCGGCGGATCGGCGGCGGCGGGCGGGCAGGACCGGCTCAGCGTCCTCGAACTCCAGCGCCGCGGGTGCCGCCGGGACGGGCTTGGCGCGCCGCGCGGGCGGTTCGGCGTCCGCGGGAACGGGCGCGGACATCGGCACGGGACGCCGCCCGCGCTCCGGCGCGTCGTCCGGCACGACGTCCCGCCCGGAATCGGCCGCGCGCCCAACGCGCTCAGAACCGGCCGAACGACCCGAGTTCTCGGCGTCCGCCGAACGCCGCCCGTCCTCGGACCCGGCCGCACGCCGTTCGCCCTCGGACGCCGCCGCACGCCGTCCGCTGCCAGACCCGGCCCTACGCTCGCCGTCCTCGGAGTCCGCCGCACGCCGCGCATCCTCGGCCGCGCGCCGCGCATCTTCGGCCGCGCGCCGCTTGCCCTCGGACGCCGCTGAACGCCGTCCGCCCTCGAACCCGGCCCCACGCCCGCCGTCCTCGGACGCCGCCGACCGCCGTCCGCCCTCGGGCTCGGCCGTGCGTCGCGTGCGCCCGGAAGCGGCCTTACGCCAGCCGCGCCTGCCTGTGGCGTCCGGCTCTGCCGACGTGTCCGGCCAGTCGGATGAATCGCCCCCGGGAAAAGCCCCGTGCTCAAGATCGAGCCGTCCGCCAGCCCCCGACCCACGCCGCCGACGCGCGGACCTGCCGGGCATGCCTTCTTCGTCGGCCTCGTCCGTGCCGCGCGCCCGCCGTCCGCCCACGAACCACGCGGCGACCGCCGCCGCGATCCCGACTTCCAGCGCGGCGAGCAGCCCCGCCTGCCACGGCGACGGCCCGACCGTCACCAGGCGGCCGCCGCCCATCGGCCCGCCCGAGAGGGCGGCGAGCAGCGCGAGCGCGCCGCCGGTCAGCGCGCCGGTCCCGAAACCCCACAGCGGCGCGGTCTCCGCCGCCGAGCCCGGCAGCGACCGCATCGTCAGGACGCCGCCGACCGCGCCCGCGACGAAGGGCGCGACGAGCGCGACGAACGACACCACCGGCGCCGGCCCCGGATCGGGCAGCGCCGCGAGCGGCGGGAACGCGGGCACGAGGTCCAGGAACACGCCGCTCGGCGACACGCTCGTGCCCGCCCCGACGGCGAAGCCCGCGCCGACCGCGTACGACGACCCCCAGATGATCGCGTTCGGCAGGAACACCAGCTCGACCAGGAGCAGCAGGACGCCGCCGACGATGCCGGGCGCGAGGTCCCGGTACGCGTGGTCGGCGTCGGGCAGGTGCAGCGCCAGCGACGCGCCGACGAGCAGCGCGCCCGCCGCGAGCAGCACGCCGAGCGCCCCGCACACGCCGACCACCAGCGCGCGGGGCCGCGCGGGCAGCAGCCGCAGGAGCGCGCCGAGCCCCGACCGCACACGCGGCCCGCGCGCCGCGACGACCGCCCGCGCCGCGCCGAGCCCGCCCGCGGCGAACGCGACGAGAAGGCACGCCAGCAGCGCCTGCCACGGCGACGGCCGCACGGCCTTCGTCGTCGCGACGAGCGCGAGCAGCCCGGCGAGCACCGCGTACGGGACGGCGAGCGCCACCGCGACGTCGACGACCGCGCGGCGCGGACGGCGCGGCGTCCCCGCGGACCTGATCATCCAGCCGCCGCACCGGTACAGCAGCGCGCCCGGCAGCACGAGGATGCCGATCGGCAGCAGCCCCACCCGCCCGTGCTCCAGCGAGAACCCGGCGTGGTGCGCGACGAGCCAGAACGTCACGGCGGTGCGGAACACGCCGGGCAGCCCGTGGCCGATGGCCGAGCGCGGCGCGGCGATCCACCCGATGAGGGTGACGGTGATGAGGACGGCGAGCCCGATGCCGACGCACCACACCGCGCCGACGATCCCGGTGACGAACAGCGGGCGCTGCGGCCCGCCCGCGCGCCGTACGGGCGGACCGGCGGAACCGGCGGCGGGCGCGGCGCCGTCCGCGCGCTCCTCGGCCGGCCGACGACGGTCCCCTGCCGGTCGATGTCCGTGCGTCGCGTCACTCACCCGCCCATGCTGGCACCGCCCGCCCCCACCCGTCCCCGCCCCGCCCGGCGTGTCGCCTTTGTCATCCCGCACGTCCGCACGCCGCGGCCCACGCCGCCCGGCCGGGTTCCCGGTCCGCTCGGGCACGCAGCGACCGATCCCAGCGTGTCCTCCACGGACATGCTCCGCGCAGGCACACGACGTCCCTGCTTCTGATGTCCATCCGGGCACGCAAGCGCCGAGCCTGTGTACGGCCACGTCCTCCGCAGCCGTACCCCGCCGGGTTCTCAGCTCCGTTCGGGCGCGCAGCGGCCTTTCTCCGCCTGCGGTACCGGACGGCCAATGCCGGTCGCGCCCCGGAACCGCGCGGTCCCCTTCTGCCGCGCAGTATCAAGCCCGGTGTGCGGACGCGTCCTGGACGGCCATGCCCCAGTGCGGCCACGCGCCGCCTGGCCCGCGCGGCCGCACAGTGTCCGGCCTGATGCGCACACCCGTGCGGGCGCGGAGCATCGCCCACCGCAGCCGCGCAAGAACGAAGGACGCCCGTGCCGCCTTCAAGCGGCACGGGCGTCCTTCGTGAACCCGATCGGAGCGCGATCAGAGCTTCTGCATGATCTCCCGCATGAGGACGGCGGTCTCGCTCGGGGTCTTCCCGACGCGGACGCCGACCTTCTCCAGGGCCTCCTTCTTGGCCTGGGCGGTCCCGGCGGAGCCGGACACGATGGCGCCGGCGTGGCCCATCGTCTTGCCCTCGGGGGCGGTGAACCCGGCGACGTAGCCGACGACCGGCTTGGTGACGTGCTCGGCGATGTAGGCCGCGGCCCGCTCCTCGGCGTCGCCGCCGATCTCGCCGATCATCACGATCGCGTCGGTCTCCGGGTCGTCCTGGAACGCCTGGAGCGCGTCGATGTGCGTCGTCCCGATGATCGGGTCGCCGCCGATGCCGACGCAGGTGGAGAAGCCGATGTCGCGCAGCTCGTACATCATCTGGTACGTCAGCGTGCCCGACTTGGAGACCAGGCCGATGCGGCCCGGCGTCGTGATGTCGGCGGGGATGATGCCCGCGTTCGACTTGCCGGGGGACGCGATGCCGGGGCAGTTCGGCCCGATGATGCGCGTCTTGTTGCCCTTGTCGACCGCGTACGCCCAGAAGTAGGCGGTGTCGTGGACCGGGATGCCCTCGGTGATCACGACGCACAGCGGGATCTCGGCCTCGATGGCCTCGACGACGGCGTCCTTGGTGAACTTCGGCGGGACGAAGACGACGGACACGTCCGCGCCCGTCTCGGCCATCGCCTCGGCGACGGTGCCGAACACCGGCAGCGAGGCGCCGTCGAAGTCGACGCTCTGCCCGGCCTTGCGGGCGTTCACGCCGCCGACGACCTGCGCGCCGGACGCCAGCATGCGGCGGGAGTGCTTCATGCCCTCCGAGCCGGTCATGCCCTGGACGATGATCTTGCTGTTCTCGGTGAGCCAGATGGCCATGTTCATGCACCTGCCGCGGCGAGTTCGGCGGCGCGCTCGGCCGCGTCGTCCATCGTGTCCACCTGCTCGACGCCGGGCAGCGCCGCGTCGGTGAGGATCTTGCGGCCCAGCTCGGCGTTGTTGCCGTCGAGCCGGACGGCCAGCGGCCGGTCGACGGTCTCGCCGCGCTCGGCCAGCAGCTTGTAGGCGCTGACGATGCCGTTGGCGACCGCGTCGCAGGCGGTGATGCCGCCGAAGACGTTGACGAACACCGACTTCACGTCCGGGTCCGACAGGACGATCTCCAGGCTGTCGGCCATCACCTCGGCGGACGCGCCGCCGCCGATGTCGAGGAAGTTCGCCGGCTTCTGGTCGCCGTGGCGCTCGCCCGCGTAGGACACGACGTCCAGCGTGGACATGACGAGCCCCGCGCCGTTGCCGATGATGCCGACGGAGCCGTCCAGCTTGACGTAGTTGAGGTCCTTGGCCTTGGCCTTGGCCTCCAGCGGGTCGGCGGACGCCTTGTCCTCCAGCTTGTCGTGCTCCTGCCGGAACGAGGCGTTGTCGTCGAGGGAGACCTTCCCGTCGAGGGCCTTCACCTGGCCGTCGGCGGTGAGGATCATCGGGTTGACCTCGACGAGCGTGGCGTCCTCGTCGGTGAACACGGCCCACAGCCGCTCGATGATCGCGGCGGCGCCGTCCAGCGCCTCCTCGGGCAGCCGGCCCTGCTCGGCGATGGACCGGGCGGCGGCCAGGTCGATGCCGTTCAGCGGGGAGACGGGCACGAGCGCGAGGCGGTCGTGCGGGACCTCCTCGATCTCCACGCCGCCCTCGACCGAGCAGATCGACAGGAAGGTGCGGTTCGCGCGGTCGAGGAGGAAGGAGAAGTAGTACTCCTGCGCGATGGCGCTGCCCTCTTCGACCAGGACCTTGTGGACCGTGTGGCCCTTGATGTCCATGCCGAGGATCTGGTCGGCGAGCGCTTCGGCCTCGTCGGCGCTGTCGGCGAGCTTCACGCCGCCGGCCTTGCCGCGGCCCCCGGTCTTCACCTGGGCCTTGACGACGACCTTCGAGCTACCCGCGGCGAACAGCTCCGCCGCGATGGCTCGGGCCTCCTGAGGTGTGTGGGCGACCTTGCCGGTAGGCACCGGTACCCCGTACTCGGCGAAGAGTTCCTTCGCCTGATGTTCAAACAGGTCCACGAGGCGTCCTTTTACGGATCGACAGCCAATGACCGCTTCGAGTGGGGTTCACGGACGCCCGTCCGGCCCGCCACCCTGCGGTCCGCTCCGTCGATGCAGCCTAGTCCTCTCGTTGTCATGGTCGTGCCGCCGGGTCCGGTCCGCGACGTCCAGAGCAAGTGCGCAGGTAGATCGCAAGGTGTACCCCTTGGGGGGAGTAATACCGGTACCCCGGAATGAGGCGATGTTCGCCGCGGTTTGTTCTACTTGATTACGACCCGTGGTGGACAGTTCAGCAGGAGGGACGTACCGGTGGCCCGTCCTACGGCCCGCGTCGCGGCGCGGCGCCCCGGGTGGCGGCGCGTCCGGCAGGTCGGGGCGCTGCTGCTGGTCGCGGCGTTCGTCGCGACGTGCGGGGCGCGGGTGTCGCCGGACGCGGGCCTGCCGCCGTGGGCCGGGCCGGGCCTGGTCGGCGGGGGCGGCTGGCCGTACGCGGGCGTGCCGCTGCCCGCCGGGGACGCGGAGGACGCGGCGTACGTGCCGGGCAGCTCGGTGGTGCGGCTCGCGGACGGCCGGATGCGGCTGGTCCCGTTCGGCGCGGAATCGGCGGTGACGCTGGAGGCGTCCGATCCGCGGGTGGCCGCGGCGGTGCTGTCGGACCGGGGCTGGCTCTCGTCTGGGACCGTTCCAGGCGTGCGCGTCCCGGCGGACGACATCGTCCGGCTCCGCGGCATGGCGTCCCGCGCGCTGCTGGACCTGCGGCTGCTGACCGGCCCGGACGGCGCCTCGCTCGCGTCCTGGTACGGCCCGTGGCGCTACTCGTGGCCGCGCGACTCGGCGTTCGCCGCCGCCGCGTTCACCGTCACCGGGCACACCGACGAGGCCGGGCGCATCCTGCGGTTCATGGCGCGCGTCCAGTCCGGCACCGGGCTGTGGGCCGCGCGGTACGAGCCGGACGGGACGCCCGTCACCGACGGACGCGCCCCGCAGCTCGACTCGGTCGGCTGGATGCTGTGGGCCGCCTGGCTGTTCCGCGCGGAGCGCCCGGCCGCCGCCGCGCGCGTCCCCGACCTGTGGACGATGGTCCGGCGCGGCGCGGACCACCTCGCCGCGTCCCTCCGCTCGGACGGGCTGCCGCCACCGTCGTCGGACTACTGGGAACGGTCCCCCGGCAGCGAGCAGGCCCCGGACGACCCGACGCTCGGCGTCGCCGGACCCGTGCTCGCGGGCCTGCGGTCGGCCGCCGCGTTCGCGGACGGGACCGGGCGCGCGGCCGAGGCGGCGCGCTGGCGCGCGGCGGCCGGCCGCGTCGAGAGCGCGGTGGCCGAGCGCTTCGCGCCGCTCGGCTACCCCAGGTCCCCGGTGGCGGGCGGCCTGATGGACACCTCGGTGACGTTCGTCTCACCGCCGTTCGCGCCCGCCGATCCCGGAGTCTCCTCGGCCGTCGCGGAGGCGGCCCGGCGGCAGGCGCTTCCGAACGGCGGGGTGCTGCCCGGCGAGAACTGGCAGGGCAACCGCACGGTCGCCTGGACGCCCGAAACGGCGCTCTTCGCGCTGAGCGACGCCGCGTCCGGCCGCACCGACTCCGCGCTGTCCCGGCTGAAGTGGCTCGCCGCCCACCGCACGTCCCTCGGTTCCCTACCGGAGAAGGTCGGCCCCGGCGGCGGCCAGGCCGCCGTCGCCCCGCTCGGCTGGACGGCGTCCCTGGCGGTTCTGACCCTGTCCTCGCTGGACCGGCCCCTGCCGATCCCGCGCTAGCCGAACTGCTCCCAGCCGAGTTTGAGGACGAGCGCCGTCACGACGCACAGCAGGACGCCGCGGACGAAGCCCGCGCCGCGGCTGATGGCCATGCGCGCGCCGAGCTGCGCGCCGACGATGTTGCAGGCGCCCATCCCGAGGCCGAGCGCCCACAGCACATGGCCCTGCGCGGTGAAGACGATCAGCGCGCCCAGGTTCGTCCCGGTGT
Source organism: Actinomadura atramentaria DSM 43919 (assembly GCF_000381885.1). Classification (GTDB taxonomy): domain Bacteria; phylum Actinomycetota; class Actinomycetes; order Streptosporangiales; family Streptosporangiaceae; genus Spirillospora; species Spirillospora atramentaria. The sequence continues at coordinate 52,571 of NZ_KB907214.1, forward strand.
TGATGATCTTGGCGTTGGCGCTGGCGTTGACGAAGTCGGTCCCAAGCAGCGTCGTGAAGGCCAGGACCAGGAACGTTCCCGTGCCCGGTCCGACGAGCCCGTCGTAGAAAGCGATCACGATGCCGGGGACCGCGATGGCGGCCAGGACGCGGCGGCGCGTCCGCTCGACGTCGCGGACGGTCCGGCCGAGATCGGGCCGCAGCACGACGATCGCGGCGACCGCGAGCAGGACGACCATGATGACGGGTTTCAGGACGTCCGCCTCAAGCGCGGCGGCGCACAGCGCGCCACCCGCCGCGCACCCCACCGCGAGCACGGCGGCGGGCCCGGCCACGCGCACGTCCGGCCGCGCACGCCGCAGATACGCGACGGCGGCGGACGACGTCCCGGCGATCGAACCGAGCTTGTTGGTGGCGAGCGCGGTGACCGGAGCACCGGGCCCGAGCAGCAGCAGGGCCGGGAGCTGAATGAGCCCGCCGCCCCCGACGACCGCGTCCACCCATCCGGCGGCAACGGCCGCGACGAGCAGCAGAACCAGATGCTCGACGGGCACGCGCAACTCCGGAAAAAGGCAGGGGGATCAGCAGAAACTCACCCTAACGCCCCCAAAGCAACCACCCACCGCACCCACACTCCACGAAGCCCGACCAACACCCCCACCACACTCCGCCCGCCCACACGAAACCCGACCGACCCGCTCCAGCGCGGATCAGTACGGCCGTAGGAGCCCCGGCGGCCTCGCAAGGCACTCAGGACCGTCGTCCCGCGCGCTTCCAGGCCACCCACGCGATGGCTAATCGGCACCAGCAGCGCTCACGCCGGGGGTTCGGGCCGCCCACGTAAGCCCGGTTTCTTCGTGTCATGGCGGGTTGGAGGACGTTCGTCGGATACCGCGTGCCCTACCCTTGATCGGGTCCAGCGGGGACGGACGGATGGAGACTCCGGCGATGAAGGCTCGCTCGTGGTGCGGCGACGGCTAGGCCAACTGGAGGCCGAGATCCTCGCCGCCCTCGCCGGCTCGGACGGCCCCCTCTCCCCCGGTGAGATCCGCGACCGGCTCGACGGCGATCCCGCGTACACGACCGTCAACACGGTGTTGTTCCGCCTGCACGACAAGGGCCTCGTCACGCGGGAGCGCGACGGCCGCCACTTCCGGTACCGCATCGTCGTGGACGAGTCGCGTCTCGTCGCGTCGCGGATGCACGACCACCTGCGCTACGCCAGCGATCCGTCGGGCGTCCTCGCGCAGTTCGTCCGTTCGCTGAGCAGCGAGGAGGAGGCGGCGCTGCGCTCCGTGCTCGGCGACGACTCCGCCGAGCAGTGAGCCCGTCCACGTTCGCGCCCGCCGCCGTCATGCTGGTCCTGGCGGTCGTGCTCGGCAGCGTCGTCACGCCGTTGCATCCGCGCTGGTCGGCGCGGCTGCTGGCGATCGTCGCGGCGGCGACCGCCGTCACGGTCCTCGGGACGGCCGTCTTCGCCGCAGTCGAACTCGGGCCGTGGGCGGCGGATCAGCCCGTCTCGGTTGCGGTGAGAAGCCTGGCGTTCGCACCCGCCGTCGCGGGGATCGTCCGCGCCGTCTTCCTCGCGGCCCGCTGGGCGCGGGAAGTCCGCGAGGCGCGCCGCACGGCGCGGCGGCTCGTGGCGACCGACGTCCCGCTGGCCGTCGCGGTGCCCGGCCGCGACGGCGGCGTCCTGGTGTCGAAGGGCCTGCTCGCCCTGCTGCGCCCCGCCGAGCTGCGGATCGTCTTCGAGCACGAGCGCTCCCACCTGCGGCACGGCCACCACCGCTACCTGGCGGCGGGCGCGATGGCCGCGGGGCTGCTGGGCCTGCGCCCGCTGGACCGGCGGCTGCGGTTCGCGGTCGAGCGGTGGGCCGACGAGGACGCGGCCGAGGCGGTCGGCGACCGCCGCCTCGCCGCGAGAACGATCGCGCGCGTCGCGCTGAACCACGCCGCGACCAGGCCGCTCGCCGCGTTCACCGGGTCCGGCGTGCCGGAGCGCGTCGCCGCGCTGCTCGCCGAACCGCCCGCGCAGAACCCGGTGACCGGCCTCGTCACCGTCGTCGGGACGGGCGCGACGACGACCGCCCTGGCGTCCTCGGCGTTCCAGCTCGACCAGGCGCTCGCCCTGCTGCTCGCCTGAACCGCCCCGCTACAGCTTCTCGAGCGGCGCGTAGCGCAGGATGAGGTGCTTGACGCCGTACTCGCCGCCGAAGTCGACGCTGGCGGCGGCCTTGTCGCCCGCGCCGTCCGTCGCGACGACCGTGCCGAGCCCGAACGCGTCGTGGGTGACCTTGTCCCCCGGTGACAGCGCGATGACCGGGCGGTTGCCCGACGACCGGACGCCCGGCCGCGCCGCCGCGACGCTGAGCGCGGACTGCCGCGTCGGCCCCTCCCGCTCCCAGTCGACCAGCCCCGCCGGGATCTCGCCGAGGAACCGCGACGGCGGGTTGACCTGCGGCGCGCCCCACGAGCTGCGCATCGTCGCCCGGCTCACGTACAGGCGCTGCCGCGCCCGGGTGATGCCGACGTAGGCGAGGCGGCGTTCCTCTTCGAGTTCCTTCGGATTGCTCATGGCGCGCAGGTGCGGGAAGACCCCGTCCTCCATGCCGGTGAGGAACACGACGGGGAACTCCAGCCCCTTCGCGGTGTGGAGCGTCATCAGCGTGACGACGCCCTGGTCGGTCTCGGCGGGCTGCTCGCCGGGCGGGACGGGCGCGTTCTTGGCCCCGCCGGGGATGGAGTCGGCGTCGGCGACGAGCGCGACCTGCTCCAGGAAGTCGACCAGGCGCCCGGCGGCGGACTCCCCGTCCAGCCGCTCCTCGTACTCGCGGGCCACCGACTCCAGTTCGCGCAGGTTCTCGATGCGGGTCTCGTCCTGCGGGTCCTTGGAGTTCTGCAACTCCTCCAGGTAGCCGGACCTGGTCAGCACGGCCTCGACGATCTCGCCCGGCGTCCGCTCCGGGACGAGCTCGCGCAGCCCGTCGACCAGCGCGACGAACTCGCGGACGGCGTTGACCGACCGCGTCGCCATGCCCGGCACGTCCTCGGGGACGCGCAGCGCCTGCCAGAACGAGATCCGCTCGCGCGAGGCGTGCGCCTCGACGCACGCCTCGGCGCGGTCGCCGATGCCGCGCTTGGGGACGTTGAGGATGCGGCGCAGGCTGACGGTGTCCTCGGGGTTGGCGAGGACGCGCAGGTAGGCCAGCAGGTCGCGGACCTCCTTGCGCTCGTAGAACCGCACCCCGCCGACGACCTTGTACGGCAGCCCGACCCGGATGAACACCTCTTCGAACACGCGCGACTGCGCGTTGGTGCGGTAGAACACCGCGACGTCGCCGGGCCGCGCGTCGCCCGCGTCGGTGAGCCGGTCGACCTGCTGCGCGACGTGCGCGGCCTCGTCGTGCTCGTTGTCGGCGACATAGCCGACGATCTTGGCGCCCGCGCCCTGGTCGGACCACAGCCGCTTGGGCTTGCGGTCGGCGTTGCGCTCGATGACGGCGTTCGCCGCCGACAGGATCGTCTGCGTGGAGCGGTAGTTCTGCTCCAGCAGGATCGTCTCGGCGTCGGTGTAGTCGCGCTCGAACTCCAGGATGTTGCGGATCGTCGCGCCCCGGAACGCGTAGATCGACTGGTCCGCGTCGCCGACGACGCACAGCTCGGCGGGGCCGATGCCCTCGACGGGCGCGGTCAGCTCGCGGACCAGCTCGTACTGCGCGTGGTTGGTGTCCTGGTACTCGTCGACGAGGACGTGCCGGAACCGCCGCCGGTAGTGCTCGGCCGCCTCGGGGAACACCTGGAGCAGGTTGACCGTCATCATGATCAGGTCGTCGAAGTCCATCGCGCCCGCCTGCTGGAGGCGCGCCTGGTACATCTCGTAGGCCCCGGCGAGCGTCTGCTCCATGTGGGTGGACGCGCGGGCCTTGAACGTCTCGTAGTCGATCAGCTCGTTCTTCAGGTTGGACACCTGCGCGCTGAACGACTTCGGCGGATACCGCTTCGGGTCGAGGTCGAGCTCGCGGCAGACCAGCGCCATGAGCCGCTGCGCGTCGGCCTGGTCGTAGATGGAGAAGCTCGTCGGGAAGCCGAGCCGCGCGGCCTCGCGGCGCAGGATGCGCACGCACGCCGAGTGGAACGTCATCACCCACATCGCGCGCGAGCGCGGGCCGACGAGGGCGTCGACGCGCTCCTTCATCTCGGCCGCGGCCTTGTTGGTGAAGGTGATCGCGAGGATCTGGCCGGGGTGGACGTCGCGCTCGGCGAGCAGGTACGCGATGCGGTGGGTGAGCACGCGCGTCTTGCCCGAGCCCGCGCCCGCGACGATGAGCAGGGGCGAGCCGGCGTGCTCGACGGCCGCGCGCTGCTGCGGGTTGAGGCCGTCCAGCAAGGGGTGAACTTCGGTCGTGGACATCGCAGGCGAGTCTACGGTCCGGGGCCGACGGTTTAGGTCCGGCGGCGGAACCCGGCGGCGTCTTCCGCCGGTTTGTCGGCGCCGCCTTCTACGCTGTCGGACGTGGCGAACGTACTGGACGACTCCGAGATCCGCCGGGTGCTGGTCGTGATGGCGCACCCCGACGACGTCGACTTCGGCTCGGCGGGCACCGTCGCGACCTGGACGGACGGCGGCCTGGAGGTCGTCTACCTGATGGTGACGGACGGCGACGCGGGCGGCTTCGACGACGGCGTGACGCGCGCGCGGATGGCGGCGCTGCGGCGCGCCGAGCAGGAGGCCGCGGCGGCGGTCGTCGGCGTGCGCGACGTCCGCTACCTCGGCTACCCGGACGGCCGGGTCGAGGCGACGCTCGACCTGCGCCGCGACATCGCGCGGGTGATCCGGCAGGTCCGCCCGGACCGCGTGCTCGCGCCGAGCCCCGACCGCGACTACGCGCGGATCTCCCCGAGCCACCCGGACCACCGCGCGGTGGGGTCGGCCGCGCTGGACGCCGTCTACCCGGACGCGCGCAACCCGTACGCGTTCCCCGAGCTGCTGGCCGACGAGGGGCTGGAGGCGTGGACGGTCCGGGAGGTGTGGCTGACGGGCGGCCCGAACGCCGACCACCACGTCGACGTGACCGACGTCTTCGACCGCAAGATCGAGGCGCTGCGCGCGCACGCGAGCCAGACGGCGCACCTGGGCGACGGCCTGCCGGAGATGATCAGCGGTTGGCTGGGGGCCAACGCCGGGCTGGCCGGGTTTCCCCCCGGGCGGCTCGCCGAAGCGTTCCAGGTGGTGCCGACGGCCTGACCCGCGCGCTGCATCCGTGGCTGCGAACCGCCGACCCGCTTGTGGGCGGCGGCGCGCCTGGTTAGCGTCGGCGTGATCCGCACCCCCTGGGAGACCCGATGACGCAGACGTTCGAGACCTCCGCCGTGTCCACCGCGCCCGCCGAAGTGATCTTCAAGCATCTGGCCGTCGCCGAGGCGTGGAACGCCTGGGGCCGGTTCCCGACGAAGGCGCGCCGGGAGCGGCCGGGCGACGGGACGCCGAACGGCGTCGGGGCGGTGCGCAAGATCTGGCCGGCGCGCGAGCGGGTGGTGGACTTCGACCCGCCGTCGCACTACGCGTACGTGGCGCTGGCGGGGCTGCCGCTGAAGAGCTACCGGTCGGACGTGTACCTGGAGCCGCGCGCGGGCAACACGCGGATTCGCTGGGCGGCGGAGTTCGAGCCGAAGGTCCCGGGCAGCGCGCCGGTCGCGCGGTTCCTCGTGGACCGGCTGCTGACGTCGTTCGTGCGGCGGCTCGCGCGGCACGTCGAGCACTGCCCGCAGGACTGCCCGGCCCGCCGCACCGACGCAATCTAGACCGATTAAGTAGGAATAGCCGGGCCGCGCACGGCGTTGGCGCGGCCATGAGCATTGGTGTGGCTTTGTATCCGCCCGTCACCGGCAACGCGGTGGACGGCATCGTCGAGCACGCCCGCGAGGCGGCGGACGCCGGGCTGGCCTCCGTCTGGTGGGGCCAGCGCTTCGACTACGACGCGATCGGGCTGGCCGCGGTGGTCGGCCGCGAGGTCCCGGCCGTCCGCGTGGGGACGTCCGCCGTCCCGATCTTCGAGCGGCACCCGATCCTGGTGAACGCGCAGGCCCAGACGGCGCAGGCCGCGACCGGCGGCCGGTTCCAGCTCGGCCTCGCGCTCGGCGCTCCCGGGCTCGTCGAGCCGGCGTTCGGGGTGAGGTACGAGCGCCCGGCGCTGCGGCTCCGCGAGTTCCTGACCGTCCTGCGCTCGCTGCGGGAGACCGGGGAGGCCGACTTCAAGGGCGAGACCCTGGTCGCCTCGACGCTCCGGCCGACGCGGCTGGCGGGGGCCGACCCGGCGCCGCCGCTGCTCGTCGCGGCGATGGGCCCGCACACGCTGCGCGTCGCCGGGGAACTGGCCGACGGGACGCTGCCGTTCCTCGCCGGGCCGCGCACGCTCGGGGAGCACATCGTCCCCGCGATCACGGCCGCCGCCGAGGCCGCGGGCCGCCCCGCGCCGCGCGTCGTCGCGTTCCTGCCCGGCGCGGTCGTCGCGGACGTCGCCGCGGCCCGCCGCGCCGCCGAGGAGGCGTTCGCGTTCTACGACCGGGTGCCGTCCTACCAGCGGACCGTCGCCCTGGAGGGGCGGGAGCGCGCGGCCGACCTGGTCGTCCTCGGCGACGAGGAGACCCTCGCCGCCGAGATCCGCCGCTACTTCGACGCCGGGGTCACCGAGGTCGTCGTGTCCCAGACCGACATCGCCGGGGACGAGTCGCGGCGGCGGACCTGGCGGCTGCTCGGCGAGCTGGCCGCCGAGCCGGCCACCACCGTCTGACCTCACCGGCGGCGGGTGGACCGGACGAGCAGCGCCCCGCCCAGCGCCACCGCGGCCGCCGTCAGCCCGTGGATTCCCAGGGCGGCGGCGGTCGAGCCGTGGTTGGTGAGGATGGTCAGGGCGTCGCCCGCCGGGATGACGGCCGTCGCGAGGAAGGTCCAGCCGAGCGCGCGGTGCTCGCCGCGGGCGAGCAGCGCGAAGGTGATGAGGCCGCTCGCCAGGTCGCGGACGCCCTTCAGCCGCAGGAACGCCTCGGCCTCGCCGTGCGGCCAGGCGGGCAGCCCGAACGACGGTGCGGTGGAGCCCGGTGCGATCAGGTAGCTGAGGCCGACGTAGCCGATGCCGAGCCCGGCGGCGACCGCGATGGCGGTGCCGACCCGCGACGGCGCGTCGCCGGTGCGGACGCGGCGCATCAGGTTCGCGTAGCGGCGCTGCCCGACCGTCTTCCAGATCAGCCGGACCGGGCCGGGCAGCCCGCCGAGCATCATCGCGCGCTCCTCCGGCGTCGCGTCCTCCAGGATCACGCCGAGGAAGGTGAGCGCCTGCATCTTGGTCGCGGTGGCGACGAAGTGCTCGCCCTGGGCGTCCCACTCGGCGGCGGTGAGGTGGCGTTCGGCGAGCGGGAGCAGGTTGGTCTCCTCGTCGTCGAGGTGCTCGATCAGGACGGTGCGGTGGTGCGCGAGGGCGGCGACGAGCGCGTCCCGGTCCGCGGCGGACGCGGACGCCCGCCACGCGGCGGACCGCTCGGCGACGGCCGCGAGCGACGCCTCGACGCGGGAGTGCTGCTCCTCCATCCGCAGGACGATCTCGGCGTCGAGGTCGACGCGGGCCAGCAGGAGCGGCCAGAGCAGCTCGTCCTCGCCGGTGTGGTGCATGTGGAGGCCGGCGCGGTAGTCGTCCATGAACGCGACGATCGCGCGGGCCCGGCGGACGTCGCCGGGGCGGACGGCGGCGACCAGTTCGCCGAGCAGCCGCGACTCGCGGCGGAACCCCTTGTGGATGATCACCATGCTGCGGGTGTCGGCGTGGTCGGCGCGGAGTTCGGTGGTGGTCATCGGTAATTCCCTTCGGCGGTGCCCGTCCGGTTCTCGTTCGGTGCGGCTTCAGCTTCGCCGGGGGCTCTTGGGGCCGACTTGGAATGCTCTTGGAACCCGGCGCGTTGAACGCGGCGATGATCGAGATCAGCGTTCTCGGCGCGTTCGCCGCAGAGGTCGGGGGCCGCGCCGCGCCGCTCGGCGGCCCGCGCCAGCGCGGCGTGCTGGCGCGGCTCGTCGCGGCGCGAGGCGCCGTCGTCCCGGTGGACCGGCTGATCGAGGACCTGTGGCGCGGCGAGCCGCCCGCGCGGGCGGTGGCGTCGCTGCAGGCGTACGTGTCGAACCTGCGGCGGCTGCTCGAACCGGACCGGCCGCCGCGTGCGCCCGCGACCCTGCTCGTCAGCGCGCCGCCCGGGTATGCGCTGCGGCTGCCCGCCGACGCGGTGGACGCGTGGCGGTTCGAGTCGCTGCTCGCGGCGGCCTCCGCGGAGTCCGACCCGGTGGCGGCGCGGCGGCTGCTGGACGCGGCGCTGGCCCTGTGGCGCGGCCCGGCCTTCGCGGAGGCCGCCGACGAGCCGTGGGCGGCGCCGGAGGTCGCGCGGCTCGCAGAACTGCGGTCGACGGCGCGCGAGCTGCGGGCCGACGCGGCGCTGCGGGCTGGCGCCGTGGCGGACGCGGTGACCGAGGCCGCGCGGCTCACCCGCGACGAGCCGCTGCGCGAGGAGGGCTGGCGGCTGCACGCGCTGGCGCTGTGGGCCGGGCGCCGCCAAGGCGACGCGCTCGCCGTCCTGCGCCGCGCCCGCGAGGTGCTGGCCGACGAACTGGGCCTCGACCCGGGACAGGCACTGACGGACTTGGAACGGGCCATCCTGTCGGCGGACGCGACCGCGCTGCCAACCCTGCGTCCTGAACCGCACCGAACGGGAACCGGCCTACCAGTGCCCTTCCGTACGGAATCTCCATCGACTCCCTCGGAACACGAACCGGTTCAGCCGGACGCGCAAGCCGAAGCGACCGCGTCCCACAACGAACCGCCCCGAACGATGGCGTCCGACCGCGAGCACTCCCGCGAACCCGGCCGGAACGAGCCGTCTCAGACGGCTAGCTCCCGCGCAGCCGAGGAAGATCGGCTTCGCGCGGCCACGTCCGAGCACGGGCCGCCCAGCGCCGGGGAACCGTTCGTCACGACCGGCCCGGATGCGGCTGGAGGGCGGCCGCCCCGGGCGGCTGCGCCCCGCACGTCCGGGCTTCCCGCGATCACTGGCGACGGACGGTCCCGCACCAATGACGCGACCAACCGCTCCCGGACCGAAGCGCATGCATCCAAGGGCGACCAGGTCCGCGCGGCGACGACCAACGCCGCCGTCAACGCGCCGACCCGCGCTACGCTCCCGCGCCGCACAGGCGAACCGGCGGACTCCGGCCTCGTGGGACGCGACGAAGAGCTGGCGGCGTTGCGTTCCGTCGCCGCCGAGGCGGCGAGCGGCGCACTGCGCGTCGCGCTCGTCAGCGGCGAGGCCGGACTCGGCAAGTCCTCCCTGCTCGACGCGCTGGCGACGGAACTGGCGGCCGACGGCTGGCTCGTCGCGTGGGGCCGCTGCCCGGAGGACTCCGGCGCGCCATCGGCGTGGGCGTGGACGGAAGCGCTCCGAACCGTCGCGGCCGACGCCCCGCCGCCCGAGGGCCCGGACGGAACCGCGCTCGGCCCGCTGCTGGCCGAATCCCCCGAGCCCGTCCGAACCGACCCGGCGGCGGGCCGCTTCCGGCTCCACCGCGCGGTGTGGCAGTGGCTGACGGACGCCGCGCGGGAACGTCCGGTCGCCGTGCTGCTGGACGACCTCCACTGGGCGGACGCCGCGACCCTCGCGCTGCTCGACGCGGCCGCGACCGCCCCGGACGCCCCCGTCCTCCTGGTCACGACGTTCCGCGCCGAGGAATCCGAACGCCTCACCGGAACCCTCGCCGCGCTGGCCCGCCGGTCACCGCTCCGGCTCCCGTTGCGCGGCCTTCCGGTGGACTCGGTCGCGCGGCTCGTCGCCGCACTGACCACGGCGGGTGGCGCAGCCCCGGCGGACGAGACGACGATCGCGGCTCTGGCCGACCGAACCGGCGGCAATCCGTTCTACGTGCGCGAAAGCGTCCGGCTGCTGAACTCCGAAGGCGCGCTCGTCGCGGTGTCGGAGGTCCCCGAGGGAGTCCGCGACGTGCTGCGGCGGCGGTTGGCGCGGCTGCCGGACGCGGCGGTGGCGGTGCTGCGGGTCGCGGCCCTGGCGGGCGGCGACGTCCGCGCGGATGTGGTGATCGAGGCCGCCGACGCGGACGAGGACGCGGTCCTCGACGCGCTCGACGCGGGGATCATCGCGGGCCTGCTCACCGAGTCCGGGCCGGGCCGGCTGCGCTTCGCGCACGCGCTCGTCCGGGACACGATGGCGGGCGACCTCGGCCCGCTGCGGCGCGGCCGAACGCACGCGCGCCTCGGCGCGGCGCTGGAACGGCTCGATCCCAACGACGCGCCCGCGCTCGCGCGCCACTTCCTCGCCGCCGGAACGGCCGCGACGGCGGCGAAGGCCGTCCAGTACGCGGTGCGAGCGGCGGAACTGGCGGAAGCCAGATACGCGCACGAGACAGCGGTGGAACTGCTCGACGCAGCGCTGGACGCCCACGCGCTCCGCTCCCCGGCCCCCGACGGAGACCTGGACGCCGACCGCGCCGACCTCCTCGGACGGCTGCTGCGGGCGCGGGTCCGCGCGGGCGACATCACCGGTGCGCGCGCGGCGCGGCAGCTCGCCGTGGACCTGGCCACGGCAGCGGACCGCGACGATCTCCTGATCGCCGCGTTCACCGCATGGACGGAACCGACCCCCTGGCAGACCCGCCCGTACGGAACGGTCGACGACCAGCTCATCAGCAGACTGCAACAGCTCCTGGCCCGCGACGACCTGACCGCTGAGACCCGCTGCCGCCTGCTGAACATGTACGCGGCGGAAGTCGCGGGCGCGCGCGACCCATCGGCCCGCGCCGCCGCGACGGAGGCCAGCGCGCTCGCGGCCGAGCTCGGCGACCCGTTGCTCCAGGCCCTGACGCTCGTAACCCTCTGCCGCGAACTGCACGGCAGCACCGAGATGCCGGACTTGTCGCGGAAGCTGGTCGCGCTCGGAGAAGAACACGACCTTCCGGTACCGCGCTGGATCGGGCTGCTCACCCTCGCGCAGGCGTCCGTGGCGAGCGGCCCGGCGGAACCGACGCGGCTGCTCACCGAGGCCGCGGAACTGGCCGAGCGCTACCGGATGCCGGACGCGGCGGCGACGACCGAATGCGCGCTGGCCGCGATGGACGCGGCGGAAGGCCGATTCGACGCCGCCGGCCACCGCTACGAGCGCGCCGTCGCCGCGATGGCCCGGCAGGGCTCCCTGCACGCCGAAGGCTTCCTGTACTTGGCCAGGGCCTCGCTGCTGGTCGCGCAAGGCCGGACCGCGGCTCTGGCGGACGACGCCGACGCCGTCTTCGCCCAGCTCGGACCGATTTCGGCCGACATCCTGGCCGCCGGGCTCGCCGCCGCCGGACGCGCGGACGACGCCGCGACGATGCTCGCCCACGCACCCCCGATCGCCCCCGATTTCTTCTTCACGCTGTTCACGACTTTCCGCGCGCTGACGGTCGTCGCCTTGGGCGACCGCGCGGCCGCCGCACCGCTCTACGACGCGCTGCTCCCGTACAAGGACGCCGCGCCCGCCGGGTTGGAGAGCCTGTCGATCGCACTGCGGCCGATCCCGCAGACGCTCGGCGAACTCGCGCGTCTGCTCGGCCGCGAGGACGAGGCCGCGCGCCACTTCGCCGCCGCGCGCGAGACCGGAGACCTCTGGGGAGCCGCGCACTGGATCGAGGAGGCCCGGTCAGCCGCCGGTGCGTGACCGGTCAGCGGTCCCGCCGAGAGTTCTCGGCATGGCGAACAACGAATTCCCTTCAATCCTCATCTCCGGCGCGAGCGTCGCCGGCCCGGCGCTCGCGTACTGGCTCGTCCGGTACGGCTTCCCCGTGACGATCGTCGAACGCAACGCCGGCGGGCCGCGCCCCGGCGGCCAGGCCATCGACGTGCGCGGACCGGCGCTGGAGGTCGCGGAGCGCATGGGCGTCCTCGCGGAGATCCGGGAGCGGGCCGTGCGGATGCGCGGCATGAGCATGGTGGACGCGGACGGCCGCGAGGTGTACCGCAGCGAGGAGCAGACCCTGACCGGCGGCGACCTGTCCTCGCCGGACGTGGAGATCCTCCGCGACGACCTCGCCGACACGATCATGCGGGCGGCCGGGAACGGCGTCGAGTACGTCTTCGGCGACTCGATCGCCTCGCTGGACGAGCACGACGGCGGCGTGGACGTCGTCTTCGAGAGCGGCGCGCGCCGCACGTTCGGCGTCGTCGTCGGAGCGGACGGCCTGCACTCCACGACGCGGCGGATCGCGTTCGGCCCCGAGGAGTCGTTCCTGAACCTCCTCGGCACCTACCTGGCGGTGTGGACGGCGCCGAACTTCCTCGGCCTGGACCGCTGGCAGGTCTTCCACCAGGTTCCCGACAGCGACTGGGGCGGCGGCGTGATGAGCGTCCGGGACAACACCGAGAGCCGCGTCTACCTCGGCTTCCAGCGCGAGACCCCGCTGCGGTACGACTTCCGGGACATCGCCGAGCAGAAGAAGATCATGGCCGACGAGTTCGCGGGCAAGGGCTGGGTCATCCCGCAGTTCCTCATGCACATGTGGAACGCCCCGGACTTCCACTTCGACGCGATGGCGCAGGTGCGGCTGGATCACTGGTCGCGCGGCCGCGTCGTCCTGCTCGGGGACGCCGGATACTGCGGGTCGCCGCTGTCGGGGCAGGGCACGAGCATGGCGCTGATCGGCGCGTACGTCCTGGCCGGCGAACTGCACCGCGCGGGCGGCGACCACGTGCGGGCGTTCGCCGAGTACGAGGCGAAGCTGCGCGACTTCGTCAAGGCGAACCAGGACCTCGCGTACATCAACAAGCGCCGGGTGGAAGCCGAGCTGGAAGGCCGCGAGGACCCGGACCTGCCCAACTTCACCGAGGTCGTGAACTCGTACACGGTCGAGGACTACTGACGGGCGTGGGCGACGCGACCGGCCCGCCGCCTACACGAGGCGGCGGGCGGCGGCCCACCGGGAGAGTTCGTGGCGGTTGGAGAGCTGGAGCTTGCGCAGGACGCTGGACACGTGCGTCTCGACGGTCTTCACCGAGATGAACAGCTCCCGTGCGATCTCCTTGTAGGCGTAGCCGCGCGCGATGAGCCGCAGCACCTCCCGCTCCCGCTGCGTGATCTGGTCCAGCTCGGGATCGGCGGGAGGGGCGTCGGTCGCGGCGAACGCGTCCAGGACGAACCCGGCGAGCCGGGGCGAGAAGACGGCGTCGCCGTCCGCGACGCGGGCGATGGCGTCGGTCAGCTCCGGCCCCGAGATCGTCTTGGTGACGTAGCCGCGCGCGCCGCCGCGCACGACGCCGATGACGTCTTCGGCGGCGTCTGACACCGACAGGGCGAGGAACCGGGAAGGGACCGTTCCGTGCAGCCGGCGCAGCACCTCGATACCGCCGCCTCCGGGCAGGTGGACGTCGAGCAGCACGACGTCGGGCGTCTCCGCCTTGATGACGGCGACGGCCTCGTCCACGTCGCCCGCCTCGCCGACGATCTCCACGTCGGAGCCCAGCTCCGCCCGCACGCCCGTGCGGAACATCTGGTGGTCATCGACCAGCACGACCCGATTCATGACTTCCTGATCTCCAACCTGACCTCGGTGCCCTCGCCGGGAGCGGTGCGGACCGAGGCGGTGCCGCCGTTGCGCTCCATACGTCCGATGATGGACCCCCGGACGCCCATCCTGTCGCCGGGGATGGCGTCGAGGTCGAACCCCTTCCCCCGATCGCGGACGAACACGCTGACCGCGTCGCCCTCGACCTCGGCGTACACCGACACGGGCGCGGCCCCGGAGTACTTCGCCGCGTTCACCATCGCCTCGCGCGCCGCCTGCAGCGCCGCCCCGAGCCGGTCGTCGAGCGCGGTGTCCCCGACGACGACGATCTCGATCGGCACGCCGTGCAGGTCCTCGACCTCGCCGGCCGTCTCCCTGATCGCCGCGGCGAACGTGCGGTCGGGGTCGGCCCGCGGCTGGTACAGCCAGCTCCGCAGCGTCCGTTCCTGCGAGCGCGCGAGCCGCTGCACCTCGCGCGGGTCGGACGCGTTCCGTTGAATCAGCGTCAGCGTGTGCAGCACCGAGTCGTGGATGTGGGCGGCGAGCTCGGCGCGCTCCTCGGAGCGGACGCGCTCCTGCCGCTCGGTGTCGAGGTCCTGCCAGAGCCGTACGACCCACGGCGTCGCGATCACGGTGACGCCGGTCAGGATGATCAGCGTCGCGATCACGACGTACCGGGCCTCGCCCGCGTCCACCTGCCGCGCCACGAACCCGGCGATGCCGCCGATCACCAGGAGCAGCCCGATGACGCTGCGCAGCCACATCCGCCGCAGCGGCATCATCCAGCGCTGCCGCTGCTCGCGGTCGGCCTGCTGCCACAGGATCGCCGCGCCGATGCCGCCCGCGAGGAACGGCCAGACCGCCGCCTGCGCGGCGTTCGCGCCCCACGTGAGGCTGGACAGCCCGACGGTGACCGCGCCGTACGCCAGGAGCTGCCCCCAGTCGCGGCCGCCGATACGCGTCGGGGCGTCGGTGTCACGCGGGACGAGCAGCCAGAAGGCGCCGTACGCGGCCAAGCCCAGCCCGCCGCCGACCGTCAGCAGCACGAACGCGACGCGGACGATGGCCACGTCCACGCCGAGGTGTTCGGCGAGACCGCGCGCCGCCCCGGCCAGCAGCCTGCCGTTGGCCCGTCTTCGCAGGCGGCGGCCGGTGACCGCGTCGCTCGTCTCCTCCATGACACCGATCGTCACACGTGCGCGCGGGCGAGCGCATCGGGGGACGCACCCCCGGTTCCCTGAGATCAGCCTCAGGGTCCGGTCAGGGGTGTGCCCGATACCGCCCGGCCGCGTCCGCCCGCCACGATGGACGCATGGCGGACGACCGGCGAACGGACGAGGAGAGGGAGCCCATGAACGCACCCGCGGGCGGGACGGCGGAGGCCGACCCGCAGCCGGCCCCGCGCGAGGGGCGGCTGACGCGCGTTCCGGAGGGGCGAATCCTCGCGGGCGTCTGCACCGGGCTGAGCGCCCGGACCGGCATCGACGCCGTCGTGTACCGGGTGGCGTTCGGGTTGCTGGTCGTCGCGCAGGGCCAGGGCATCCCGCTCTACATCGCGGCCTATCTCCTGATGGCGCCCTCGCCCGCAGAGGCGTCGCACGCCGAGCGGATCTTCAAGCGCCGGTTCGACGCGACCACGGTGCTCGCGCTCCTCGGCGCTTTCTGGTGCGCTGTCGTCGTCGCGGGGCTGGCCGGGTCGGGTTTCTCCGCGAACGCGGTCACGACGCTGACGATCTTCGGGTTGGCACTGCTCGTCGCGCACTCCCGGGGCGTGGACTTCGCGGCGCTGGCCCGGAGCATGCCCGAGCGGCTGCACGGCCAACCGCCGGAGCCCGCGACGGGTTCCCCGGTGTCGCTGGACAAGCAGCCCACGACGACGCGGGTTCCGGACGGGATGATCGACCTGGCCGAATACTCGTCGCGGAACGGATACCCCACCGAGCCGGAAGCGCCGGAAGCCCCGCCCGCGCCGGCGAAGCCGCCGAAGCCGAAGAAGGCGCGCAAGGCGTGGTCGCCGCTCTCCGTCGTCACTCTGTGGATCGCGTTCGCCGTCTGTGCCGCCGTCTACCCTTTCGCCGACGGCCTTCCGGACGAGCGCACGGTGCTCGTCGTCGGCGGGGCCGCGCTCGCCGTGGTCTCCGTGGGGCTGCTGGCGGGCGGCTGGATCAGGACACGGGGCCTCGTGCTGGCCGGGGCCCTGCTCACCCTCGCCCTCCTGACGGACACGGTGGTCATGAAGTCGCCCCACGGAATACGGATCGGTGACGTCGATTGGAGGCCCGCCACCGTGGCGAGCACGCAGCAGGGATACCACCTGACGGTCGGCACCGGCCGACTCGACCTCACGCGCCTGGCCGTCGGCAACGGCGAGCGCGTCCGGATCAAGGCGGACGTGGTCATGGGCGCGCTCAAGTTGACGGTGCCGCGCGGCGCGCGGGTGAACCTCACCGCGCGACTGCTGGTCGGCGACCTGACGGTCGACCGGCACACCCTCAACGGCCCGAAGATCGACCACACGCAGGTGCTCGAACCGGAGAGCCCGGTCGCCGATCCGCCGGTGATCGACCTGAACGTCCGGACCGGGCTCGGGGACGTGGAGGTGCGCCGTGGCTGACCAGAAGCGCCCCGCGCGCCGCTTCGACCCGAGCGCGGTACTGGCCGGACTGCTGTTCGGAGCCGCCGCCGCGTTCTTCCTGGTCCTTGGGACGACGGGCCGGTCCCCACTGGACGTCCGAGTGATCGTCGCCTCGGTGTTCGTCGGTCTCGGCCTGGTGGGAATCGCACGCGCGATCATCCACGTCCGCGACCGCTCACGCCCGTCCGATCAGAAGTCCGCAACCTGTGACCGCTCCCGCTGAGGATCACCCAAGCGGACATCCGCGTCAGTGGCCGCTCGCCCTGAAGACCGCCGGTCAGACACCCGCGTCCGCAGCCGCTCGCGCTGAGGCTCGTCCAAGCGGACATCCACGTCCGTGGCCGCTCGCCCTAAGGGTCGCCGGTCAGACGCCCGCGTCCGTGACCGTTCACGCTGAGGCTCGTCCAAGCGGACATCCGCCTTCCTGGCTACTCGGTCTGAGGGCCGCCGGTCAGACACCCGCGTCCGCAGCCTCTCGCGCTAAGGATCGTCCGGTCGGACGCCCGTATCCGCAACGGTCCCGCTGAGGGTCGCCCGGTCAGACGGCCGCGTAGGTGCCCGCTCGCGCGGACGGCTGGCCGGTCAGAGTGCGGTGGCGTGGAGGGTGACGGCGTAAGCGGGGGCCGGGTTGGCGACGACGCGGGCCGATCCGGCGGCGCGGACGCGGACGCCGCTCGGCCGGAGCGGGCGATCCGCGACGCCGTCGTCGGTGAGGGCCGTCTCGGTCAGCTCGCCCGCGACGAGCACGCAGACCTCCGTCCCGGCCGGTGCCTGCGGGTCGGAGCGGTGGCCGGGCGGGTGAACGGTGATCCAGGTCCGGACGCCGGCACGCTCGTCCAGCGGCACGGTGAGCGCGGCGGCGGGGTCGAAGCGGACGGTCGGCCACCAGGCGGCGGGGTCGGCGGCGAGCTCCAAGAGGCGGGCGGCGAGCACGCCGACCGTCGCGGGCCGGGGCGCGAGGACACGGCCGTGCGGGTCGTCCTGGCCGCGCATGATCAGGTCGGGAACCATCGGGGGTCCTTCGTGTACGGCCGCGCGGATGCGGCCGGAAGCCGGAAGAGAGGGCTGGGTCCGGGCGGCGAACGGCGCGCACCGGACGGGACGCTGCGGGGAATCGTCAGCGGCGACAACACGAAAGACACAGCGCGCTGGCCGCGCGGCGGAGAGCCACGGGGCTGTGGAGGGCGAGGCGCGCTGGCATGGGACCTAGGAGACACGCCGTTACCGAGGGTTGTCAAACCGATCTCCGGACGATGCCCGGTTATGACCGGTAAGTCGTTCGCCGTTCGTTCCCCGGAGGCGTCTGGCGGCGGGCCGGGGGACGGTCGTAGGGTCACGGGGCAAGCCCCCTGACGATAAGGACCGAAACGATGCAGCTCGACCACGAATTCACCGTTCCGATACCGGTGGATCGGGCCTGGTCGGTGCTCAGAGACGTTCCGGCGCTCGTTCCCAGCGTCCCCGGCGCGACGCTCGACTCCATCGACGGCGGCGCGTACGCCGGTCGGCTCCGGGTGAAGGCCGGGCCGATCACCGTCACTTTTCGCGGCACGATCCGCGTGGCGGTCGCCGACCCCGACGCGCGTACGTTCACGGTCGAGGCGGAGGGCCGGGAGGCGCGCGGCCCCGGCGCGGCGGCGGCGACGCTGCACGGCACCCTGGCCGAGGACGACGGCGCGACCCGGGTGAGCGTGCGGACCGACCTGCGTGTCACGGGCCGCCTCACCGAAGCGGGTTCCGACGCGCTCGCGGGTGTCGTCGCGCGCCTCATCGCGCGGTTCGCCAAGAACCTCACCGCCGACCTCGCGTCCCGTCCTGCCGACGACACCGGTGTTGTTCCCGATGCTGAACCCGAAACGGGTTCCGCGTTGGAGACCGGCCCCGCCCACGACGGCGTAACCGCGTCGGCTTCGGAGAGCACGCCGGGAATCCACGCCGTCCCAGAACCCGGCATCGCCGCCGAACCGAAGATCGTCCCGGAACCCGAGGGCACGGAGCCGCCGCCGATCCCCGAGATCCGCGTCCCCGTCGAGGAGATCACGCCGAAACCGATCAGCGACCCGTTCCCCGACCCGGCCGCCGACGTCGGAACGGTCACCCCGCTCATCCCGCGCCAGCGGTCCACCGGGCCGGACGACCTGCCCACCCTGCTGTCCACGGTGGTGCCGCTGCGACCGGCGACCCATCACGACGACGCGGCGTCCCTGCCCCTGCCGGAACCGACCGCGCCGTCGCTCACCCGCCGGGCCGCCCCCGCGCTCGCTGCCCTGCTCGCCCTTCTGGTGACGATCCGCCTGGTCCGACGCCACCGGTCCTGACCTGCCAGACGAATACGGACTGTTCGTCCGAATGTCCTAGGTTTCCAGCCGATCACCGCGCGAGTGGATGCCGGGCCGTTGGACCGACACGCCGCAGTCTGAGCTGCCGTCGGTCACCTGCCCGAACGCCCACGGTTCGGTGGATGTTCTGCGGCCTGACGTGCTGGACGAGCTTCCGGGCGAAGCTTGCGAGAACGGCGAGTCAGCCTCATGTGTGACGGCGAGCGTCGAACACCACGGCCACTGAGCTGCGGACCGGCGGCACCAGGCCGGTTGCATGTCGGTCGGACGACGGTGGCCGACCCTCCGGTCATTTAGGTCGATCTCTCCACGGCTGATGGCGACCCGCCAGCCTCCTGGATCCTGCCCGCGCCAATCGCGGGAAGCCGTGGTCTCGCTCCGGCGAACGACACGCCGACCGCCGATCCGCCGGACGCCATGCGTCGGGCAAGACCGCTCCACGATCCGCTCATGAGCGGCGGCGCAGGTCGCGCGCGGGAGCGGCATCGCGTCCGCTTGTCCCGTGCAGACGATCGACACCCGCGCGCCGGCGGACGGCCACTGGTGGAGCCGGGCGCGGCGGGCCGTTCTGACCCGTGAGCTGCGGCGTCTCGGTGAACCCGCGCACGCCCTGGACATCGGCGCGAGCGACGGCGCGTACTCCCGCGTCCTCATCGCGCAGGGCTGGGACGTCACCGCGGTGGACGCCGACCCGGCGGCCGTCGCGCGCTGCCGCGCCTCGGGCGTGGACGCCTACGAGGCCGACGCCCGCTGGCTGCCGCTGCCGTCCGGCTCGTTCGACCTCGCCGTCGCGTTCGGGACGTTCGCGCACGTGGACGACGACGGCCTCGCCGCGTGGGAGATGGCGCGCGTCCTGCGTCCGGGCGGCGTCGCGCTCGTGTCGGTCCCGTGCGACCTCGCGCTCTGGTCCGCGCACGACCTCACGCTCGGCCGCGTCCGCCGCTACACGCGCGACGCCCTGGCGCTGCTGGTCGCCGACGCCGGGCTCGTCCTCGACTTCGTCGTGAACCTGAACGTCCTGCTGCGCCCACTGGTCCGGCTGCGGCGGCACCGCGTCCACGGTTGGGAGACGCGATCCCGCCGCCCTTCGGTGAACCGCCTCCTGACGCTCACGCTCGCCGCCGAACGACGGCTTCCCCTCGGGACGTTGCCGGGAACGACTCTGGTCGCCCGCGCGCACCGGCCCGACTGACCGGGCCGACGCCAAAGCCGCCCCAAGATCACGTAGCGGCGGCGCGGCACCTGGGCACCGCGTCACGCGAGGTCACCAAAGTGGGCGACATGGACACCATCGAGATCCAGCGGCCCGTCCGCGCCACCGCCGAACACTGGTGGCACCGTGAACGGCGGATGCTGCTCGCCCGCACGGCCGAGCGTTTCGTCGCGCGACGCGCCCTGCACCTCGGCGGGGCCTGCGACGCCCGTGTCCTCGCTGACCGGGGATGGGACGTCGTGGCGATCGACTCATCGGGCACGCGTGTGGATACCGCGCGCTGCGCCGGACTCGACGCCCGCCTCGGCGACCCTTGCGCCCTCCCCCTCGATGACGAGGAGTTCCACTTCGTATCCGCGCTGGACATCCTTCCCACCAAGAACGACCGGGCGGCTATCTCCGAGATCGCGCGCGTCCTGCTCCCCGACGGGATCGCTTTCCTGACGGTCTCCACTCGCCACCACGACCGCCGCTCCATCACAGCACTCGCGCGGAGCGTGGGTCTTCGTGTGGAGCGCGTGCGCTACCGGAACGTTCTGCTGGGCGGTGCGCTCCGCCGTCGTCCCGGTCTCCTGACCAAAGCGCTCCCCACCCACATCAACCGGAGGATCGCGCACCTCAGCGCGCTTGAACGACGTCTCCCGCTCGGAGCCGTTCCCGGCGGCACACTCGTGGCGCTGGTCCGCAAGCCGCTCTGATCGTCCCGTCCGGCAACTCAGCAGAGCCGCCAGCTCCACCGAACGCGCAGGGGTCATCCAACGCACAGGCCGAACCGCCAACAAGCTGCAGAAACACAACCCGGCGTCCACGTCGGGACGGGAGGTTATCCACA
Organism: Actinomadura atramentaria DSM 43919; assembly: GCF_000381885.1. Taxonomy (GTDB): domain Bacteria; phylum Actinomycetota; class Actinomycetes; order Streptosporangiales; family Streptosporangiaceae; genus Spirillospora; species Spirillospora atramentaria. The sequence continues at coordinate 73,165 of NZ_KB907214.1, forward strand.
GGGTTGACGCGTGGGTGCGGCAGGTCTTCGGGTCTGGGTCTACTCAAGGTCCCAGCCCGACGACCCGGAAGGGAACCACCGCTCATGCGTGGAGACAGCATCGAAGTCCTGGCCATCGGCGACGGCGGCCGCACCGAGCACTTCACCCTGCGAGCCGAGCGCATCGGCCGCCGCGTCGAGACCGTCACCCACGACGGCATCACCGAGATCAGGGAGGTCAACCGCAACGGTCTCGTCCTGCGCAGCGTCGAGTACCCCACCGCCCAGGTCCTCCGTCTGGTCCGCTACTCGCACCGGAACGGAACTCCCACACCCATCGACATCCGGCCCACCAACGCCGAGCCGAACCCCGCAGACCACGCGCCCGCGAAAATGGCCGCCGCCGTACCGATCGCCGCTGGCAGGAGGGCGATGAAGTCCGTGCCGACCGCGCACAGCCCCGCCGACTCGGCACCGACGAGGCCCAGGCTCATGAGTCTCGGTCCGCTCATGGGCACCGGGTGGAGCCCGTACCGCAACACCACCGTGCTCACGATGGACGGCACGAACGTCCCGCTGCCCCGGTCTGACGGCGAGAAGCCGAGCCGGAAACGCGGCGCCTCGAAAAACGGGCCGCAGGCCGACAGCGGTAAGCCGAAGCGGAAGCGCAAATGACGGTGCTTGATCAGCTCACAAATACAGCGGCGCAGGCCGACTGCAACGCCGATGCCGACGGAACATGCAACTACATGTTCGCGCCCGATCAATCAGCAGGAACTCGTGACCGAGACGATGGGACGTCGTGAACGCACGAAGGCCGCGACCCGCCAGGCAATCGCGGATGCGGCCTTCAGGCTCTTCACCGAGCGCGGCTACGACGTGGTTAATGTCCGGGACGAGGCCGACGTATCCGCAACGATGCTCTTCAAGCACTTTTCGAACGGCAAGGAAGCCCCGCTGTTCGACGAAAACGCCGATGTGGAGGCGAAGCTCGTCGGAGCCGTCCGGAATCGTCCCGCCGGACGGTCCGTCCTCAACCCGCTCCGCCTCCACATGCCGGATCCGCGCCGGGACGATCCCGACGCGGCCGCCGCACGGATCGTCACGCCGCTCGAAGACGGCTGGAGCGCGGCGGCCGCCGACCGCACCGGGGACCGCGTCAGGCCGGCAGGTCGAGGCCCACGCGGGTCGGCAGGACGCGCTCGAGGACGCGCGCCGCGGCGTTGCCGTCGTCGGCCGGGCAGAAGCGCGCGCGGAATCCCGCGTACGCCAGCGCGTGCCGGTTCGTGACGTCCTCAACGTCGCCCAGCGCCTCGATGACCTCGTCGCTGGTGCGCAGCAGCGGACCGGGCGCCATCGACTCGAAGTCGAAGTAGAAGCCGCGGACGTGGTCGCGATAACGCTCCAGGTCGTAGGTGAAGAAGAGCATCGGCTTGCCCGTCACCGCGAAATCGAACATCGACGAAGAGTAGTCCGTCACGAAGACATCGGTGATCAGGTACAGCTCCGCGATATCCGGGTAGTCCGACACGTCGATGACGAACGGGTTCTCCCCCGGCTTCGGCTTGTCCGTGACGAGATAATGCGTGCGCAGCAGGAGCACGTAATCGTCGCCGAGCGCCTTCGCGGCGCGCTCCAGATCGAGTTCGAGCTGGAACGCCCGCTTGCCCACCGCGAAGTGGAAGTCGTCCCGCCAGGTCGGCGCGTACATCACGACGCGCTTGCCGCGCGGGATTCCCAGGCGCTCGCGGACGCGCAGCCCGAGCGCGTGCCGCTCCGGCCTGTTGAGCAGGTCGTTGCGTGGATAGCCGGCGTCGAGGACCGGCCCGTCGTAGCGGAAAGCGCTCCGCAGGAACGGCACGACGTACGGGCTCTGCGCGAGCAGCAGATCCCACTGGGGGACGTCCTGGGTCATCCAGTCCGCGCCCTCGGTCCGCTTGTACGGCATTTCCCGCAGGTCGTAGCCGACTTTCTTCAGCGGCGTCCCGTGCCAGCACTGGACGTAGGTCTGGCCCTCACGCTTGTCGAACCATTCGGGCTGCCGCCAGTTGCCGACGATCAGCTTCGCGCGGGCCAGCGCCTCATAGTGCTCGCGGCTGCCGGCGAGAACCGTGCGCGCGCCGTCCGGCTGGGGGAACTGGCCGTCCGCGGTGACCCAGACGCAGTCCATCCCGGTGCCCGTCCGACGCAGTTCGTCGAAGACGCCGCGCGGGTTGTCGGAGCACTGGCGGCCGTTGAACGCGTCGAACACGGCCAGGTCCAGGAGCGGCCGGGTGCGGTAGCGCGGATAGTCGGCGGTGCGCAGCCGCGACTGCGCGTACCCGCCGCGTTCGGCGTGCGGCAGGCCTTGGCGGATGCGGAGCTGCAGCGCGTCGTCCTTGGCGGCGTGCGGTTCGACCTCGTGGAAGCCGACGATCCGGGGCGCGGGCAGGCCCGCCGCGGCGTCGCGCGCGACGGCGACCGGCAGTTCGGTATGCGCGGCCGGGCACACGACGTTCCACTTGCCCCGGCCGAGCGGCATCTCGACCCCGAAACGCGACATCCGCGACGGCGCGAAGACCGCCGTGAACGCATCGCCCTTCCACGAGACGGGAACCGAGTACTGCTGGCCGGAGCGTTCCCTGCGCAGTAAGAACTCGGTCGGCCGCGCCGCTCCGGCGCACGTGCCGGACAGCGTCAGCCGGTCGCTGGAGTCCCAGCGGACGCGGGTGACGACGGGCGCGGACGGCCGGACGACGACGCACAGGTCGCCGGTACGGGTCCGCGTGACGACGGCCTCGGCGCTCTCCCGCCCCGGCACGGGGTGGCAGGCGTCGGCGGCCCCGTCGGACGCGTCCACGTGCAGCGGCGACCCGTCCGCGAGCGCCAGCGTCCACGTCGCGCCGGGCGATCCGGCGGGCAGCACCCGGTCGGGCGCGAGGTCCCGGAGCGGCAGCCGCGCCCAGAACGAGACGCCGCCGCCGGGCAGCGCGCCGACCTCCAAGTTCGCCTTGAGCTTCGCGCCGGGGCCGGACCGGGCGACCAGCACGGCCCCCTCCGCGGGCGCGTGGGCGAGGACGCCCTCGATCTCCAGCGCGTCGGCGACGCGGCGGTGCGCGGTGACGAGCGCGCTCGGCCGCCGCACGCGGAGCCGGAAGCCGCCCGCCCCGATCGCCCAGACGCGTGATCCGTCCGGGAGGGCCGCCGGGACCGGCCAGCGGTGCCGCGCCGAGCGCGGTCCGGCGACGCCGACGCGGCGGCGCACGCCGCGCGCCGACACCTCCGCGACGAGCCGCCAGTCGATCTGGCGGCGCCGGCCGAGGACCTTGAGGTCGACGGGGTCGATCTCGGCGACGAAGCCCGTCCCGTCGCAGGAGACGGCCGACTGGCCGGACGCGGCGGTGACGTCGGGCCTGGTCACGCGGACGGCGTGAACGCGGCGCAGCCCGAGCTTGTCCTCGGCGAGCAGCCACAGCCGCAGCCGCATGTCGTCGGGCGCGGCCGCGCCCACACGCGCGACGTAGGCGTGCCCCTCGACGCGCAGCCGCCCGTCCGTCCACGCGACGGAGTCGACGCGGGCGACGGCCTTCATCTCGTCGGTGACGTCGTAGAGGTCGCACGGCAGGTCGCGGTCGGCGTCGTCGAAGAACGGGTACTCGGCGTACCACCGGGGGCGCAGGCCGCCGCGCCGCACGAAGGCCGCGCGCTTCGGGCCGCCGAGCCGGACGAACGCGAGGACGTCGAGGAGGTCGTCCAGCCGCTGGTGTTCGAGCAGGTGGAGCTGGAGCCGCAGCAGGGCGGGGAGCTTCGCGCGCACGCCCGGCCCGGCGCTGCGGACGGCCTCCGCGCCGAGCTCCATGAGGGCGGCGCGGTCCTCGTCGGCGGTGCGCGGCAGTCCTTCGAGCAGCACGCGGACGTCGACGTCGATCAGCGAGTGCTCGTCGAAGGCGGGCAGCAGCGCGGGCGCGCGCCGCGCGACGCGCTCGCGCAGGGCGAGGGCCACGCCGATGCGCTGCGCGTAGTTGTCCCGGTCGAAGCGGGCCTCGGTGATCGACCCGGTCCGCTTGCGCCACCGGTAGACGACGTCGTCGAGCACGTCCACCGAGGTCGCGGCGAGATGCGCGCCGAGCGCGACCGGGACGTCCTCGTAGAAGCCGTCCGGGAACTCGAAGTCGTGCTCGTTCCAGAACGAGCGGCGGAACATCTTGTTCCAGACGCAGCGGTCGCGGACCAGGAGGGGCCGGTCGGCGATGCGGACGCCCGCCGCGGGACGGCTGAAGACGCCGTCGTGCATCCACGACCGCCACGCGCGGTCGCCGTCGATCCGCTCCACGCCGCCGGTGGCGAGGTCGGAGCCGCTGCGCTCCAGCGAGCCGAGCATGCGGCGGTACGCCTGCGGGGGGACGACGTCGTCGGCGTCGGCGAACGCCAGGTAGCGGCCGGTGGCGCGGCGGACTCCGGCGTTGCGGGCCGGACCGGGGCCGCGGTGCTGCTCGTGGACGACCCGGAACCGGTCGTCGGCGCCGGCGAACGCCCGCGCGACCGCACCTGATCCGTCGGTGGACCCGTCGTCCACCACGATCACTTCGAGGTCGCGCAGGGTCTGGCCCGCGAGCGAGTCCAGGCACGCGGGGAGATGTTCCACGACGTTGTGCGCGGGCACGACGACGCTGAGTTTGGGGGACATGTCGCAACCTCCCGTCAGGCCGCCGTGGCGGGGGAACTCGGCGGCGCCCCCGATGCTAACGCGCGGTGATCTGACGGGTGCTGATTGCGATGAAATCGCGGTCGGCCCTGCGTTCGCCCACGTCCCGCCGCGGGTGTTCGCGCGGCGGGAGCGGACTCAGCGCTCGCCGAGGGCCCGGTCGAGGACGCGGTCGCCCGCGTGGCCGTCGTCGTGGGGGCAGTACTTCTCCCGGAACGCCGCATAGGCGACGGCGTAGCGGGCCGACACGTCCGGCAGTTCCCTCAGCGCCTGCAGGACCTCGTCGCTGGTACGCAGCAGCGGGCCGGGCGATTCCGCCTCGAAGTCGAAGTAGAATCCGCGGACGTGGTCGCGGTACCGGTCGAGGTCGTAGGTGTAGAAGAGCATCGGCTTGCCGGTGACCGCGAAGTCGAACATCGAGGACGAGTAATCCGTGATGAACACATCGGTCGTCAGATACAGCTCCGCGATATCCGGATAGTCCGAGACATCGATCACGAACGGGTTCTCGCCCTGCCGCGGCTTGTCCGTGACGAGGTAGTGCGTGCGCAGGAGCAGAACGTGGTCGTCGCCCAGCTCCGCACCGAGGCGGTCCAGATCGAGCTGCAGCTCGAAGGCCCGGGTACCGACCGCGAAATGGAAGTCGTCGCGCCAGGTCGGCGCGTACATGATGACCTTCTTGCCGGGCGGGATGCCGAGGCGGCGCCGAACGTCGATCTCCAGCGTGTGCCGTTCCGGCTGGTTGAGGAGGTCGTCGCGCGGATATCCCGTCTCGATGATCTCGCCCTCGTACCGGAAAGCGCTACGGAAGAGCGGCGTGGAGAACGCGTTCTGGGCGACGAGGAAGTTCCACTGCGGAACCTCCTTCTCCATCCACTGGACGCCCTCGGTGCGCTTATAGGGCATTTCCTTGAGGTCGTAGCCGATCTTCTTGAGCGGCGTCCCGTGCCAGCACTGGACGTAGATCTGGTCGGGGCGCTTCTCGAACCATTCGGGTTGCCGCCAGTTGCCGACGATCAGCTTCGCGCGGCCCAGCGCCTCATAGTGCTCGCGGCTACCCGACAGTACCGTCCGCGCGCCGTCGAGATGGGGGAACTGGCCGTCCCTCGTCACCCAGACGCATTCCATTTCCGGGTCGCGGCGGCGCAGCGCGTTGAAGACGCCGCGCGGGTTGTCCGACATCTGCCGCCCGTCGAACGCGTCGAACAGCGCGAGGTTCAGCAGGGGCTGCGTCCGGAACCGCGGATACTCGACGGTCTGGAGCATCCGCTGCGCGTAACCCCCGGCGTCCTCGGGACGGTGGGCCGCGCGGACGCGGAGCTGGAGTTCCTCGACGCGCGTCGAGTGGATCTCGATCGAGTGGAAGCCGCTGACGTGCGGCTCCGGGAGCGAACGCATGGCACGGCGCTCGACGAGCACCGGGATTTCGCGTTCGCCCGTACGCATCCGCACATTCCAATTGCCGCGGCCGAGCGCGGTGAGCAGCCCGAACTGCGGCATGCCGCGCGGGGAGAAGGCCGCGGTGAACCGGTCCCCATCCCAGTCGAGATCGACGAGGTGCTCCTGGCTCGACCGGTTCCGGCGCAGGACGATTGTCTGCGGCCGCCGCGCCTCGCCGCCGGCCCAGTCGCCGCCGAGCACGAGCCGGTCGTCGTCCTCCCACACGGCGCTGGTGACCATCGGCAGCGCGGGCCGGGAGTAGCCGGAGATGTGGTCGAATCGCGTGCGGCTGACCGCGAACTCGACGCCCTCACGGCCGGGGATCGTGTAGCGGGCGTCGGCGGCGTCCGGCCCGTCGTGCAGCAGCAGCTTGGTCCCGTCGCTCAGTTCGAGCGTCCAGGAGGCGCCGACGCCCGCCTCCCACGTCGGGAGCTGCGCGTCCACCGCATCGGGCGCGACCGCCTTCTCGCCGCCGAGTTCGGCGAGCGGCACGCGGGTGCGGAAGCGGAGACGTCCGCCGTCCTCCCCGCTGATCTCCAGGGGCGCCTTGATTTTCACGCCGTGACGCGGGAGCGCCGCGACGAACCTGGTCTTCGGGTCGGGCCGCTGCGCGAGCGTGCCGATGAACTCCAGGTCGTCGCCGACGCGGTGGTGCTCCAGGACGACCGCGCCGGGCACGCGGGCGCGCAGCCGCAGCCAGCGCGAGGCGATCACCTGGCAGTAGACGCCGTCGGCCAGCTCGCGCTGCAGCGGCCAGCGCTGCCTTGCCGAACGCGGGATGCCAAGGTTTCGCCGCCGTTTGACGCCCTGCGCGTTGATCTCGACGACGAGCCGCCAGTCGACGTCGCGGCGACGGCCCAGGACTTTCAGCGACGCGGGGTCCACTTCGGTGACGAACCCGGACCATTCACAGGAGACGGATGACTGCTTGGCGTTCGCGGTGACGTCGGGGCGGCGGACGCGCTCCACGGACAGCTTGCGAAAGCCGATCTTGTCGTCGGCGACGAGCCAGAGTCGGAGCTTCAGGTCGCTCTGCTCGGAGGCGTCGACGCCGCCGATGTACGCGTGGCCCTCGATGCGCAGCCGGTCCCCCGCCCACTCGAAGGAGTCCACGTGGGCGACGGCCTCCAGCTCGTCGGTGACGTCGTAGAGGTCGGCCGGGAAACCGGTGGCGGGGTCGTCGAAGTAGGGGTATTCCGCGAACCAGCGGGAGCGAAGGCCGCGCTTGACGTAGCGGACGGACTTCGGCCGCCCGAGCCGAATGAAGGCGAGGACTTCCAGCAGCTCGTCCAGCCGGCCGTGCTCCAGCATGTAGAGCTGGAGCCGCAGCAGCGCGGGCAGTCTGCGCCGGACGTCGGCCGAGGCGGTGCGGACGGCGCGGGCGCCGATCTCCATCAGCGCCGGGCGGTCCTCGTCGGAGGCGCGGGGCAGTCCTTCGAGCAGAACGCGGACGTCGACGTCGATCAGCGAGTGCTCGTCGAACGCGGCGACCACCTCGGGGCCGGCGGCGGCGATGCGCTCGCGCAGCGCGACGGAGACGTCCACGCGCTGGGCGAAGTTCTCGCGGTCGAACCGGGCGTCGGTGATCGAGCCGGAGCGCTTCCGCCAGTAGTAGACGACCTCGTCGATGACGTCGATGGCCGAGGCCGCGAGATGGGCGGCCATCGCGACCGGGACGTCCTCGTACAGGCCGTCGGGGAAGCTGAACCCGTTGGCGTCCCAGAACGACCGGCGGAAGACCTTGTTCCAGACGGTCCGGTCGCGGACCAGCAGCGGACGCTCGGAGATCCGCGTCTTCTTCGTCGTCTTCTTGAAGACGCCTTCGTGGATCCACGACTGCCAGCGGCGGTCCGCGTCGATGCGCTGGGCGTTGCCGCACGCCAGGTCGGACCCGCTGCGCTCGAGCGAGCCAACCAGCACCGCGTAGGCGTCGGGCGGGACGACGTCGTCGCCGTCCGCGAAGGCCAGGTACTCGCCGGTGGCGTATTGGATGCCGTGGTTGCGCGCCGCTCCCGGGCCGAGGTTCTCCTGCTGGACGACGCGGAACCGGGGGTCGCGCTCGGCGAACCGCTTGGCGATGACCGCCGTGCCGTCGAGCGAGCCGTCGTCCACCAGGATGATCTCCAGGTCGCGCAGCGTCTGCGCGGCCAGCGAGCCCAGGCAGTCGCTCAGATAGTCCTCCACGTTGTTCATGGGGACCACGACGCTGAGCTTGGCGGACATCTCAAACCCTCCAGAAGTCCATGACAGGGGGAAACCGGGAGCCTGGAACGTCGGGGAGGACCGCCCCGTGCGCCAGCATGGACACGTCGACGTGCCCTAAGTTCAGACGCGCCGCGATTGGCAGGAGATTACCCGACTTAGTACCAAAACACGCAGTTACCGACTATTGCGGTCGGTGAACCTCTGTCCAAGGCAGCGCATCGCGCGCGCCCGGTTCAGGCGGGGAGGCGGACCGCGGCGATCTCCTCGGCGACGGCCGTGCGGAGGGCCGCGGCGAGGGTCTCGAACTCCGCCGACCGCGGTGACGTCGCGCGGAAGCCGAGGCCGATCCGCCGGTAGGGGGCGGGGTCGGCGAAGCGGTGCGGAGTGAGGCCCGGCGCGGCGCGCGTCTCGACCGGGAGCGCCGTCTCCGGGACGAGCGTCACGCCGAAACCGCCCGAGACGAGCTGCACGAGCGTCGCGAGGCTCGTCGCGTACGTCGCGGCGGTGGCGCGCGCGCCCGCCTCGCGGCAGACGTCGAGCGCTTGGTCGCGCAGGCAGTGGCCCTCGTTGAGCAGGATGACGTCCAGGTCGGCGAGGGCCGTGCGCGGCAGCGCGCCGCCGGGAAGATCCGCGCCGGCGGGCGCGACGAGCACGAAGTCCTCGTCATAGAGCGTCAGTTCCGTCACGCCCGGCGCGTTCACCGGCAGCGCGAGCAGGATGACGTCGAGCCGCCCGGCGAGCAGTTCGGCGGTGATCTGCTCGGTCTGCTCCTCGTGGACCGTCAGTTCGAGGTCGGGGAACTCGGCCGCGAGGCGCGGGAGGACGATCGGCAGCAGGTAGGGCGCGACCGTCGGGATCACGCCGACGCGCAACGGGCCGACCAGCGGCCCGCGCACCGCGTTGACCTCCTCGACCAGCCGGTCCAGCTCGTCCATGATCGACTCGGCGCGGCGCGCGACGCGCTCCCCCGCCGGGGTCAGCAGGACGCGCCGCGTCGTGCGCTCGACCAGGCGCGTGTCGAGCGCCTCCTCCAGCGCCGCGACCGCGCCGGAGAGCGCGGGCTGGCTCATCCGCAGCGCGGCGGCGGCGTCGCGGAAGTGCAGGTGCTCGGCGAGGGCGAGGAACGCGCGGAGCTGCGCGATCGTGGGCCTGCTGATAAGGCGCTCCTATCGCGGTCACGTGGACGAATCGGATCTTCGTTCACGATACCCGCGCGCTCCCGCCCGGACCGGCAGCCGCGGCCGCGGCCCACCGGTCCGCTGGGCCGTCGGGCAGCCGGTCCGCAGGGCAGCCGGGCAGCCGGGTCGCCGGGCAGCCGGGTCACCGGGCCGCCAGCCCGGCGTCAGCGGTCCGCGAAACGCTCCGCCGCCTCGGCGAGGATCGTGGCGCGGTCGTTGAGGTGCGGATACGGCTCGGCGGGGACCGGCAGGCCGAAGAAGTCGCAGAGCGGCTCCCAGCCGTCGCCCGGCCGGTAGACGAGCAGCCGGTCGGCGGGAACCTCGGCGCGGACCTCCTCGCTGTTGCGCAGGTAGACGCCGATGGCGTGCGCCCGGTCCTCGAACCGACCGCCGAAGACGCCGTTCCAGACCGTCGCGTCGACCATCTCCCGGATCGCCCGCATGGCCGGATCGTCCATCGGCGCGCGCTGCCGCGAGAACGCGTAGATCGTGTTCAGCGTGCTCTCGTACCAGGCGTCGGGGTCCCGCTCGGTGAGGATGATCCGCGCGTCCGGGTACCGGGCCGCGAGCGCGCGCCAGTACCGGGCGGACGGCCAGTCGATCGCGGAGCGGTAGCCGCGCAGCAGTTCGCCCCAGTCGACGGGGGCGCCGTGCGCCGCCCGCCCCCACGCGCGGACCTGCTCGGGGACGTCGAGGACCTCCTTCATGTGGTGGCACGGCCCGAGGCCGAGCAGTTCGAGGGCGGCCTTGAGCGAGGAGGTGCCGGTCCTGCCGAACCCGGCCCCGATGGCGGTGAGCATGGTCGTGCCTCCGGTTCCCGGCCTCCCGGCGCGTGGGGGACGCGGCGGGGAGCCCGCGTGCGCTTGCGTCGACCCGCGACACATAACCACTTAATCCACCCATAGAAAAGGTGGCAACGGTTGCCTCGGAGCCACAGTCGATTAGCACATAATTCCTGTATGGAAAGTTCAGAGCGGGAAAAGTGCGCTTCGACTTTGGGCAAAGTCGCAGTTCAGCTGAACTACGGAACAGCGAGACCGTCGCCCCACCACATGCGAAGGGCTACTCCTACCCAGCGCCAGAAGAGAATGAATTGCGCACGCCTTGACCCAATAATCGACCAATTTGTTTCGTGGTGTCGCCATATGCCGCGGCCCGCCGGGGGCACCGCGACGGATCGGCCACCCGCACCGCCGAGAGCCCGCAAGCCACCACGTCTTGTTAAGTAAGGCAAGCCTAAGTTAGGTTCGCCTTACTTCGGTGGACGGCTCAGCGAGACCAGTGGCCCCGGGCCACGGAAGGGGCGGCCGTGAACGTCAGCGAGTTCGACGCGGTGGACAAGAGTTTCGGTGCGGTCCACGCGCTGTGGGGCCTGTCGCTGACCGTGCCGGAACGCGCGCTGGTCGGGCTGCTCGGCCCGAACGGAGCAGGCAAGACCACGGCGATCAACGTGCTGACCACGCTGGTCCGCCTGGACGGCGGGAGCGCGCGCGTCGCCGGGCACAACACGGTCGCCGACGCCGACCTCGTCCGGTCCTCGATCGGGTTGACCGGGCAGTTCGCCGCACTGGACGCCGGGCTCACCGCCCGCGAGAACCTCGTGCCGCTCGGGCGGCTGCTCAAGCTCGGAAAGCGGGCCGCGCGCGCCCGCGCGGACGAGCTGCTGGAGCGGTTCGGGCTGGCCGAGGCCGCCGACCGCACCGCCGGCGGGTTCTGCGGCGGGATGCGGCCGCGGTTGGACCTGGCCGTCTCGATGGTGTCGCGTCCGGTGGTGCTGTTCCTGGACGAGCCGACCACCAGCCTGGACCCCACCAGCCGCGTGCTGCTGTGGGACGTCGTCCGCGAGCTGCGCGCCGAGAGCGTCACGATCCTGCTGACGACCCAGTACCTCCAGGAAGCCGACGAGCTCGCGGACCGCGTCACCGTCATCGACCACGGCCGCGTCATCGCCGAAGGCACCGCCGCCGAACTCAAGGACAAGGTCGGCGGCTCGGTCTGCCGCCTGGCGCTGCCGCCCGGCGACGCCCGCGACCGCGCCGCCGCCGCGCTCGGCGCGCGCTTCGCGGTGACGGCCGTCGAGGGCGGGCTGACCGTGCCCGCGCGGGGCGGCGGCACGCTCGCGGAGATCGTCCGCGTGCTGGACGCCGCCGACGTGGCCGTGGACGACCTCGCGCTGCGCCGCCCGGCCCTCGACGACGTCTTCTTCGCGCTCACCGGCGCGGGCGCGGGCGGCGCGCGGGAGGGCGCATGACCGCCGCGACCGCGCCCCGCCCGTCCCCGGCGGCCGACGGCCTGCTGCTGGCGGGCCGCCAGCTCCGGCTGATGAGCCGCCGCCTGGCCGCGATCATCGGCCCGATCCTGACGCCATTGCTGTTCGCCGCGCTGTTCTTCGGCGTGTTCGGCGAGGTCATGAAGCGTGCGGGCGTCGACTACGCCCAATACCTGCTTCCCGCCGTGATCGTCCAGGCGATGTTCTTCAACGCGATGTCGGCGGCGGTCGGCGCGGCCGAGGACGCGGCGGGCGGCACGCTGGGCCGGCTGCGCGCCGCGCCCGTCGCGCGGTCGGCGCCGCTGCTCGGCTGGCTCGCGGCGGCGGACGGGCCGCTGAACACCCGCGTCCACCTTCCACGCAGACCTGCACGGCGGGATGGACGACCGGCTCCGCACCCTGCCGATGGCGGCGGGCGCGCCGCTGGTCGGGCGGTTGGCGGCCGAGGCGGTCCGGGGCGCGGTCACCGTGGCCGTCGTCGTCGCGGCGGGCCTCGCGCTCGGCTTCCGGTTCGACACCGGGCCGCTGGAGATCGCCGGGTTCCTGGTGCTGCCGGTGGCGTTCGGCGCGGCGCTCGGCTGCGTGATGATCGCCGTCGCGGTGCGGGCGGTGGCGGCCGAGACGTCGGCGTCCGCGCTGAACGCGCTGTTGGTCGCACTGTCGTTCTTCTCCACCGGGTTCGTCCCGCGCGAATCGCTCGCCGACCGGGTGCGGCCCGTCGCGGCCGTCAATCCCCTCTCGTCGGTCATCGAGGCGATGCGCGCCCTCGCGCACGGCGGCGCGCTCGCCGGGCCGCTGACGCGTTCGCTCGCCTGGACGATCGGGCTCGCCACTGTGTTCGGCTACCTCGCCGCGCGCGGCTATCGGCGGCGGAACCTGCGATGACCGGTCCCCTTCCCCAATCCATCACTCAAAGGAGATGACGCGGTGGCACGCCAGAACCTGACCGCACGACGGATCAAGCCCGAACGGTCCGAGTTGCTCACACTCGAAGTCCTGCGGCGCGAGCGGATCTCGCCGCACTTCTCCCGCGTCACGCTCGGCGGCGGCGACATCGACCGCTTCGTCCCACTGGGGTTCGACCAGTGGTTCCGGCTGTTCATCCCCGTGCCCGGCGGCTCGCTGGACCGGATCCCCGCCAAGCTCACCGCGCTCTCGTACATGAAGTACCTGACCATCGACAAGGAGACGCGGCCCGTCCTGCGCAACTACTCGGTGCGCGCGTTCCGGCCGGACGGGCCGCGCGGTCCCGAGCTGGACGTGGACTTCGTCCTGCACGGCTCGGCGGCGGACGGCACCGCCGGGCCCGCCGCCGCCTGGGCCGAGACGTGCGCCGAGGGGGACGCGGCCGCGATCCTGGACGAGGGCGCGGGGTACAACCCGCCGCCGTCGCTCGCGCGGACGATCCTCGTCGCGGACGAGAGCGGCCTGGCGGCGACCGCGGGCGTCCTCGCCTCGCTGCCGCCGGAGACGACGGGCCGCGCGATCATCGAGATCCCGTCCTCCGAGGACGAGCAGCGACTCGACCGCCCCGAGGGCGTCGAGGTCGAGTGGGTCGTGCGCACGGCCGACTCCGCGCCGGGCCAGGCCGCGCTGGCCTGCGCGCAGGCGCTCCCGATCCCGGACGAGCCGTTCTACGGCTGGGTCGTCGGGGAGCAGTCCCTTCCGACGTCGCTGCGCCGGCACTGGGTCAAGGCGGGCGTGCCCAAGGAGAACATCGCCTTCTGCGGCTACTGGCGCGCGGGCAAGGCGCACTGACCGGCCGGGTACGCGGGCGGCCCCACGCGAACGAGCCGGCGGCCCGGTGCTCGGATGGCCTCACGCGCACGTGTCAGCAGTCGGACGAGCGCGCCGTCAGGCGGAGTCCGGAACCAGCAGTGCCCGGCACAGCCGCCGGATCTCGCGGACCACGCGGTCGGGCGCGGTCCGCTCCCCCGAGTGGATGAGGTGATCGGCGGCGCCGTGGACGGCCGAGTACAGCACGATCGCGGTCGCGGCGGGATCGGGCAGCGCGAACGCGCCCGCCGCGACGCCCTCGTCGAGCAGCCGCGCGACGGCCGCGACGGGCAGGTGCTCCCCCGCGTCCTCGACGGGCGGCCGGTGCTGGAACACCACGTCGTGGAGCCGGTGGTCCTCGACGTAGTCGACGAGCGCCGAGGTCACCCACTCCTGGACACGCGCGAGGTGGTCGCCGGGCGCGGCGCGCGCGACGGCGGCGTCCTGCCGGACGAGGAACCCGGCGACGTAGCGGTCCCGCAGCCCCTCCAGCACCTCGTCCTTGGACTTGAAGTACAGGTAGAACGTGCCCTTGGACACGCCCGCGCGCGCCGTGACCTGGTCGACGGTGAGCGCGTCGACGCCGCGTTCGACCGCGATGGCCTCCGCCGCGTCCAGCAGGTCCGCCCGGCGTTCCTCGGTGGGCTTGGTTCGTGGCCGCACGCTCCCGGTCGCCCCCTTCCGCTCGGTGTGATCGTAGCGACCCCTTCCGCGCGGACGGCGGGTCGTGGTAGGCATCCTATTAATGACTGACGGTCAGTCATTAACTGAGGAGGCCTCATGCTGCTGTTCAACCGGAGCCTGCTCCGGCTCGCGGCGACCGCGCCCTGGCCGCTCGCCGCCGTCACCCTGCTCCGGCTGCTCATCACCGCGTCGCGCGTCGTCCAGGCGGTCGCGCTCGCCCACGTCGTCGCCGCGGCGGCGCGCGAGCGGGACCCCACCGAGGCGTTCGTCTGGCTCGGCGGCGCGCTGGCCGTCCGGGCGGCGTGCCTCTGGCTCGCGGAGGTCGCGGCGGCGCGGACGGCCGCCGCGGTCAAGGAACGCCTGCGCGTCCGGCTGTACGAGCGGCTGCTCGCGCTCGGCGTCGGCCACCTGCTGGTGGCGCGCGGCGGCGCGGTGCGCGCGGCGCTCGTGGAGGGGGTCGAGGCGATGGAGTCCTACTTCGGCCGGTACCTGCCCGCGCTCGTCAACGCGCTCGCCGGGCCGCTCGCCGTCCTCGCGCTGCTGCTGACGCTCGACCCGTGGCTCGCCGCGATCGTGCTGGCGGGCGCGCTCGTCGCCGTCGGCGGGAGCGGGCTCTGGCAGGCCGCGTTCGCCGAGAGCAGCGACGCGGTCTGGCGGACGATCGGCGAGACCGACGCCGAGTTCGTCGACACCGTCCAGGGCCTGCCGACGCTCAAGGCGTTCGACGCCGCCGCGCACCGCCGCGCCGCCGTCGCCGAACGCGCCGAGCGACTGCGCGGCACGGTCATGGCGCAGCTCCGCTACAGCCTCATGCAGCTCGGCGTGCAGAAGATCGGCACGCTCGGCGCGGGCGCGGCGGCGATCGTCTACGCGGCGGCGGCGTTCCCCGCCGGCGGCACGTCCGTCACGGCGCTGCTGACCGTCGTGTTCCTGGTGCCGGAGATGTTCCGTCCGCTGGACGACCTCGGCCGCCACGCGCACGACGGCATCGCGGCGGTCAGCGCCGCGCGCGGCGTCGAGGACCTGCTCGCCGCGCCCGTGCCCGTCCCGCCGCCGCCCGCCGGGTCGGCCGCGCGGCCCGCCGGGCCGTCCGTCGCGTTCGAGGACGTGACGTTCACCTACCCCGGCCAGGAGAGCCCCGCGCTCGACGGCGTCTCGCTCGCCGTGGCGCCCGGCGAGACCGTCGCGGTCGTGGGCGCGTCCGGCGCGGGCAAGAGCACGCTCGCCGCGCTGCTGCTCCGCTTCCTCGACCCTGACCAGGGCGCGGTGCGCGTCGGCGGCGCGGATCTCCGCCTCGTCCCGCCGGACGTCCTGCGCGAAACGGTCACGCTCGTCCCGCAGGACACGTACCTGTTCCACGGGACGATCGCGGAGAACATCGCGTTCGGCCGGCCCGACGCGACCCCGGCGCGGATCAGCGCGGCCGCCGCCGCGGCCGGGCTGGACGGCGTCGCGCTCGACGCGGAGGCCGGCGAGCGCGGCCTGCGGCTGTCGGGCGGGCAGCGGCAGCGCGTGGCCATCGCCCGCGCGCTGCTGCGGGACGCGCCCGTCCTCGTCCTGGACGAGGCGACCTCGGCCGTGGACGCCGCGACCGAGGCCGTCATCCAGCGGACGCTGCGCACCGGCGCGCGCGACCGCGCCACGGTGGTGATCGCCCACCGGCTGTCCACCGTCCGCGACGCCGACCGGATCGTCGTGCTCGACGGCGGCCGGATCGCCGAGACCGGCACGCACGAGGACCTGTCCCGCCGCGGCGGCGCGTACGCGCGCCTGCTCGCGGCCCAGGCCGAACTGACGGGAGCGAACCTGTGACGACCGAACCGGCCGCGGACCGCCCGCTGCGCGGCCTGCTGCCCTACCTGCTGGAGAGCCCGCGCGCGTTCGCGCTGGTCGTCGCGTCGGGCATCGCGTTCCCCGCACTCGCGATCACCACCGCGACGCTCGGCGCGTGGCTCGTCGGCTCCGCGCTCGCCGGGGACTCGGCGGGCGACCTCGCGCCGGGCGCGGTCGCGCTGTGCGCGGCCGCCGCGCTCACCGGCGTCGCCGCGTGGTGGCAGGCGTACATCAGCCACGACTGGGCGTTCCGCGTCCTCGCCGGACTGCGCGTCCGCCTGTACGACGGGCTGGAGCGGGCCGCGCCCGGCCGGATTCTCGGGCGGCGCACCGGTGACCTCACGGCGTCCGCGATGGCCGACGTCGAGAAGACCGAGATGTTCTTCGCCCACACGGCGGGCGACTACGTCGGCGCGGTGCTGGTGTCGCTGGCCTCGCTCGCGGTGATCGCGGTCCTGGACGTCCCGACGGCGCTGGTCGTCCTCGCGCTGATGGCGCTCGTCGCCGTCGTCCCGTTCGTCCTCGCGGGACGCGCGGGTGAGCAGGGCCGCGCGCTGCGCGCCGAACTGGGCGGCCTGAACGCCGAGGCGCTGGACGGCGTCCAGGGCCTGCGCGAACTGACCGTCTTCGGGCGCGGCGGCTGGTACCTCGACCGGTTGACGGCCCGCACCCGCCGCACGCACCGGCACGCCGCCGCCCACGCGCGCCGCGCCGGGGCCGAGCAGGCGGTCACCGACCTGCTGCTGTCGCTCGGCGTCGTCCTCCTGCCGCTGACGGCGGCGCGCGGCGGGCTGGACGTCCGCTGGCTCCCGCCGCTCATCGTGCTCGGCCTCGCCTCGCTCGGCCCGATCGCCGCCGTCTCCGCCACGGCGCGGACGCTCGGCGAGGTCCGCGCCGCCGCCGCGCGCGTCCTGGCGATCATCGGCTTCCCCGCGCACGTCGCCGACACCGGTACGCGGGCGCTCGACGGCACCGACGCCGAGGTGCGGTTCGAGGACGTCCGGTTCCGCTACGACCCGGCCGGGCCGGACGTCCTGGCCGGCGCGTCCTTCACCGTCCGGCCCGGTGAGACCGTCGCGCTCGTCGGCCGCTCCGGCGCGGGCAAGACGACCTGCGTCAACCTGCTGATGCGGTTCTGGGACGCCGAAGGCGGACGCGTCCTGGTCGGCGGCCGCGACGTGCGGACCGTGCCGGTCGCCGCGCTGCGCTCGGCGGTCACGCTCGTCCCCCAGGACGTGTACCTGTTCAACCTGTCGGTCCGGGAGAACATCCGCCTGGCCCGCCCGGACGCCACCGACGAGCAGGTCGAGGCGGCGGCGCGCCGCGCGGCCGCGCACGACTTCGTCGCCGCGCTCCCCGAGGGCTACGACACGCCGTGCGGGGAGCGCGGCGCGCGGCTGTCGGGCGGGCAGCGGCAGCGGATCGCCATCGCCCGCGCGCTGCTGCGCGAGACGCCGGTGATCGTCCTGGACGAGGCCGTCTCCAACCTCGACGCCGCGAACGAGCGCGCCGTGCAGCGCGCGGTCGACGAGGTCCGCGCCCACCACACGGTGATCACGATCGCGCACCGGCTCTCCACGATCCGCGCCGCCGACCGGGTGGTCGTCCTGGACGGCGGCCGGGTCGCGGCCACCGGCACGCACGACGAACTGCTCGCGCGCGACGCCGCGTACCGGGAGCTCGTCGCGGCGCAGGAAGGCCCGTGAGATACGTCCCCGATGATGTGTTCTGCGGTGGTTTGCGGCTACACTCCGGGGTCGCCGCATCCACCCGCCGCCAGCGTGACATCGGTCATACTCTGCGCCCGTCCGGGGTAGGTCCCCGGACAGGAGGCCCAGCGGGCAGGGACTCCGCCACCTTGATAGGGAAACCCTATCGGGATCATGTGGCGGATTGATTTCTCTTTTCAAAGCCCGTGCGGCACTCTTGCCACATCGGCCGCCACGGAGGTCCCGCCGGACCCGGCGGCCGCATCCGCCCCGCGTGTCCCGCGCGCCGCGGGGACCGCCACACTCGCAATCAAAGGAGCCTGCGTGCTTACTGTCGGTGACCAGTTCCCCGAGTACGAGCTGACGGCCTGCGTCTCCCTGGACCCGGACAACGCGTTCGAGACCATCAACCACAAGTCGCACCAGGGCAAGTGGCGCGTCGTCTTCTTCTGACCAAAGACTAGTTTGTAACACTCTTTTTGCTAGAGTCGGGGACATGTCCCCTCGCGACGCAGCGACCAGCGCGAACCCGCCTGTCGTCGGGCTTTACCTCCGCGTTTCGGAGGACAAGAGCCTCAAGGCCGGAGCCGCCTCGTGGCGCGAAGTCGGCGAGGAGGTCGCAGCCCAGCAGGACGAGCTGGAGGGGATGGCCGCCGGCCTCGGCTGGACGGTCGGCGCGATCTACAACGACAACAACACCCCGGCGACCGACCCGTTCATCGTCCGCAAAGACTTCGAGCAGAGCTTGCTCGACCTGGAGACCGGGACGATCCAAGGCCTTCTCTTCTACCACTCCGACCGCCTGGCCCGGCTGGAGTACGACGCCGCCCGCATCAACCGGCTGTACCAGATGAACGCCAAGCTGGTCGGGCTCTCGTTCAGCGGCGGAGTCGACCTCTCCCAGCCCGAAGGCCGCGCCATGTTCATGATGCAGGCGACGATGGGCGGGATGGAGGTCGCCAGCACCAAGCGGCGCACCACCCGCAAGAACAAGCGTCTCGCCGAGAAGGGCGTCATGCACGGCGCTCCGCGTCCGTTCGGATGGGCCGACGATCGGGAGACCATCCACCCGGTCGAGTCGAAAGATCTCGCGGACGCGACCCGCGCAGTCCCCGGCGGCAAGAAGATCGGGACCATTCGGAAAGAGTGGTTCGAGAAGGGCTACCAGAAGAAGCAGACGAAGAAGGGGTTGGAGAGGTACGGCGAGCGGGCCATGCCCCTGGACCACTCCACCGTGGAGGCGATCCTCGTCAACCCTCGCAACTGCGGCTACATGACCTACCTGCCCCAGTCCGAGCGGCGGGACAGTAAGAAGAAGCCGTGGATGCCGGACTACGTCGTCTACAAGGACGGCAAGCCCGTCATCGGCCCGTGGCAGCCGATCGTGACGCCCGACGAGTGGGCCGCCTGCGTCGAGGCGATCAAGACGCGCAAGGAAAGACGGAAGAAGGGCCTCAACAAGCCGCACGAGACGTCGGACAAGTACCTGCTGTCCGGCGTCGCCCGATGCGGGAAGTGCATGTTCCCGCTGACGGCGAACTGGTACAGCAAGCAGTCCCCCTCGTACGAGCGATACGGGTACCGGTATGCCTGCCTGAGCACGCTTGGGGGCTGCGGTGGCGTCACGCGCGTGGGACCGCCGATCGAGGAGCTTGTAGAGGCGGCGTTCCTTGAGGAGGTCCGCCGTTCCCTCGGCTCGGTCGCGAAGGACGACGAGGTCGATGAGACCGTCCATGACGAGCGGATCGCCGAGATCGAGCAGGAGATCGATGAGGTCAATGAGCGCCGCAAGTCTAAGCGCATCACCCTCACTCGGGCGCTCGATCTGATGGAGGAATTGGAGACGGAGCGAGCCGAACTGAGAGACGAACGCCAAAGGCTCATGGCATCGAAGCTCCAGCAAAAGACCGAGTACCCGACTCTTCTCAGAGAGTGGGAGAAATACTCGATCGCGGAAAAGAAGTACCGCCTGAAGCAGGACATCCGCGCCGTGATCGTTCATCCACAAGGCCGTGGTCGACGGCCATTTAATCCTGAACTCATCGAAATCGAGTGGTCCACATAGGCAATAACCAGAAAAGGCCGCTACTTCGAAGTAGCGGCCTTTTATCGTTCACGCGTTACGCAGCCCCCACAGCTTGAGTGTGCGCTTACGCCATTCTTCGTCTCGGACAGGAGCTTTTCCCAACTCACGTTCGAGCCACTCATCCCGGCTCATGACGACAGCCGGAACCTTCCGGACCCGTCTGCTTCCACGCCGCATACCGGTTGAAGCTTCGCCGTCCAAACATCACCTGCCTCCCTGTTTCTTTTGCCTAGGCGCCGCAGCGCCAGCTACTCCCACGCTCACAACTCCGATGATCCACACCCGGCTCCCGGCCCGCTCCGAAGGCCGGGCTACCGCCATGCCAACAGTACATATACATGAGCATACTTCATACATATCAGTATATGTCAACAGAAGGGGGCGAGAACGACCGGCCCCGCTTGGTCGACCATGCATGGACCCCGCGACAACATCCGAACCCGCAGCGGGACCGGCCAGATCGCCCGCGCACCCAGGCAGTCGCGCGACCCAGCGCGGCAGTCCGCCCATGGCCACGGACGACAGGCCCCAACAATGAAACAGCGAAGTCGCCCCGACCTCAGCCCCGCCAGGCCGGCTCGAACGTGCGCATAGTAGATCGCGACACCCGCCAGCAGTCCGGCTTCAACGATCACTCACCGGCCTCGCAATCCGTCCAGCGTGTTGGCGAGACTCGTGCCCAATACGTCGCGCTCAGCCGAGACGCCCGTACCAGCACGACCAGCAGACTCACGACCCCGCCCGCCGGTACATGCAGCGCCGCCCCATCGTTCACTGGCTTGGCCACGCGAGCAGGACACGTTCACCTCACTCGTTCGATCCGGTTCACCCATTGACCAGTCGTATACATGAGTATAAATTTGCGGCACATGTTCACACTGACGTATTCACGCCTCGGCGATGTCGCCGCAGGCGGGGCATGGCAGACGAACGCCTGCCTCGCGGCGGAGTCCGCAGCATCCGGGGCCGGGCGTCTAGGCGAAGGGAGCGGTTCTGATGGGTTCGCATGAGTCGCGGGGGTCTCGGATGGGTGGTCGCCAGCGGTCGTTGACGCACAAGGTGCTGGTCGGCGAGCGGGTGGTCGTGCATGAGGGGGCGCGGCGGTCGTTTCGGGTGGCGTGGCTGGTGGCCGGGCGGCGGCGGGGGCGTAGTTTCTCGTCGCTGGAGCAGGCGGTGGAGTTCCGCGAGTCGCTGCATGCGGCGGTCGCGGGCGGTGTTCCATTCGATGTCCGGAGCGGTCTGCCCGTCGTGGCGGCGCCGCACGGCGGGGCTCGGCGGCGGGGCCGGTCACGGGCGCGGGCTGGTGATGCGGATGAGTGATCCGGTGTTCGAAGCGATCCGGGACCGGCTCATGGAGTGCAGCGACGGCGAGGCGCTTCTGGCGGACGGCTTCGAGGCGGCGTTGATCGGGACGGCCGTGGGCTGGTTCGGCCGCAGTCACCGGACCGTGGCGCTGTACGACCTGGCCTTGTGCCTGCACGTCCTTGTCGAGCACGGGATGGACGAGGAGGAGGCCGATGAGTGGATCGGGTTCAACCTCACCGGCGCGTATGCGGGTCCGGGTACTCCGGTGTTCGCGATCGTGAAGCGGCAGCCGGTGATCGTCGAGGACTGAGGTCTGGTGTTCCAGGAGCCCGGTGCGCGTTCTGTGTGCCGGGCTCTCGGCGTTCTAGGGCCTCCGTTCGGGTGCCGGGTCTGGAGGGCGCTGGTCCCTGCCCGGCCGCGTTGAGGCTGCGGCTCGCTGGCCGTGCCCGACAACCGGCTCTCGCTTGCGCTCGCCCGACGGCGGCCAAGATCTTTTCCTCCTTCGTCGGAAAACAGTCTTGGCCGCCGCCGGGACCGCCGGTTGCGTTCCCGGCGGCGCGCGCCGCGGTCGCCTCGCTGCCGGGCAGGGACCATCCGCGTCCCCCGGTCGCCGCGACGCGGTGGCCGAGCCCGTCCGGCGTTCCGACCGCCTGGAGGGCACCTTGAGCGAGACCGACATCGACCCCGACGCTCCCGCCGACATCGACATCGACATCTGCACCAGCGCCGACGGCATCCTCGAAGACCAAGGCGGCATCGAGCCCGAGACCGATCACGAACCCGTCGCCGGTGAGTCCTGCAGCGCCGGTTCGACCGATGGGTCGCAGGGCGGGCCGGCGCTGTCGCCCGAGGAGCTGGCGCGCTTCACCGAGCGGCCGATGATTCCGGTGGCGTGGCTGGCCGCGCACCCGGGGAACGTGCGGGAGGACAAGCAGGCCGATCAGGCGTTCTGCCGGTCGGTGGCCAGCGCCGGAATCATCACGCCGCTGGAGATCGCTCCCGATCCGGACCGCGACGGGCTCCGCGTCGTGGACGGCAACATCCGCCTGGACGCGGCCATGAAGGTCGGGTTGCACGAGGTGCCGTACTTCTTCTCCGCGGACGCCGCCGATGACGAGGGCATGCAGTACCTGCACATGCTGATCACCTCCCGGTTCCGGCGGGATCTGTCGCAGAAGGAAGAGGCGCTGGCGCTGTTCCATGCGCACCAGCAGGGGCTGACGCGCACCGAGATCCGCAGGCGCACCGGCCTGGGGCGCGAGCAGGTCAAGGCGGGCATCCGCGTGGGCGGGCTGAACGGCACGGCCCTGCAGATCGCCGAGTCGCTGTCCTACGACACCGATCTGCAGGAACTGGCACTGCTGGCTCCCTACCAGGACGACCCCGAGGCGCTGGAGTACATCGCCGGAGCCTCGACCTACAGCCCGTTGAAGTACGTCATCCAGCGGCTGGAAGACAAGCGCAAGGCGGCCAAGCGCCGCGCCGAGCTGGTCGCCGAACTGGAAGCCGCCGGCCTCGCGCTCACCGACGAGCGGCCCGATGGCGCGGTGGCGCTCCACCGGCTGCTGGACGACGAGGGCGAGCAGGAGATGACGGTCGAGGCCCACGCCGACTGCCCCGGGCGCGGCGCGTGGCTCCCCGCCTGGTCGGGTGCCACGCCGAACCACTACTGCCTGGACCCCGAGCAGTACGGTCACCGCTTCGCCGACACCGGCACCACCACCCCGCCCGAACCGGCGGTCCTGCCCCGCGGCGGCAGCGCCCCGACCAAGGCCTCCACCGAGCGCGCGATCGTCATCGAGGGCAACGCGGCCTGGTCGGCGGCGGGCATGGTGCGGCGCGAGTGGCTGGCCGAATTCCTCAAGCGCAAGACCGCGCCCAGAGACGTCGCCGCGGTGATCTCCCGGTTCGTGACGACGCAGATCGTCACGATGCCCGAGGCCCTGCGCCGGGCACTCGGCTCGGCGAGCAGCACCGATCTGTTCCGCACGTTCGGCGACCCGGCTCCCGAGACG
Organism: Actinomadura atramentaria DSM 43919; assembly: GCF_000381885.1. Lineage (GTDB taxonomy): Bacteria > Actinomycetota > Actinomycetes > Streptosporangiales > Streptosporangiaceae > Spirillospora > Spirillospora atramentaria. The sequence continues at coordinate 96,328 of NZ_KB907214.1, forward strand.
GTGGCCAAGTCCACGCTCCCCGGCCTGTGGATGCTGCTGCTGGTCCCGATCGCGACCGCCTACGAAAGGGAGATCACCGGCGACGGCGAGCGGCGCAACACCTGGCGCGACGACAAGTACAGCCCGATCGAACGCGAGGACGCCGGGGCCTGGCTGCGGTTCATCGCCGAGATCGGGGCCAAGCACGGCTACGAGCTGTCCCCGATCGAACGCGCCGTCGCCGACGGCGCGCCCTACCGCGGCGACAACCCCACCGACAACACCGCCGACGAACCCGCCACCGAAACCGACGACGACTGCGACGACGGCGCCGGAGTCGACGCCAGTACCGACGAGCCGACCGACGCCGACGCGCAGGCGCCCGACCCGAGCAGGTTCGACGACCTAGAGGAGCCCGATTCCGATGAGCAGACCGCTGAGGAAGCGCCGCAGGAACCGGCGAGCGAGGCCGACGCCGAGGAAGCCGCCCCTTGGCCGACGGGCGGCGACGCGCCGACCCCTCAGCCTTCCGCCACCGATGACGACCTGGTGATGCACGAGCCGACCGCGGCCGCCGCCTGACCGGACCACACCCCGGGGTTCATCGAGGGCGGCCGCACCAGGTGCGGCCGCCCTCGACACCCCAACCCCATAAAGGAGTTGCCCATGCCGAACTATCTCGTGCGCTGGGAGATCGACCAGGACGCACCGACTCCCCGCCAGGCTGCTCAAGCGGCTTGGCGGAACCGCAGCGCGCCCGGCTCCATCGCCAACGTGTTCACGGTGATCAACACCGACACCGAGGCCGCCACCCTGGTGGACCTGCACGAACCCGATGCGCCGCCCGGCGAGCGCACCGGTCCGCCGGTCTTCGGCTTCGCGCTCACGATGCTGGTCACCGGCACCGTGAGCGCTCCATCCGGTGAAGCGGCGCGCGCGCTGGTCGACGGTGCGGCGTTCGAGGTGACCGCGCTCGGCACCGCCGTCTGCGAGGGGCGCATCGCCGTCTCTTCCCAGACCATCCGGGGTTGCGAGGTCCAATGATGCGGTTCTACCTGGGAAGTCATCATTCCGACTGGTTGGCCCGGGTGCAGGTCCCGTTGTGCGTGTCCCACCATGCGCTCCTGCGGCGGGTGACGCTGCCGCGGCTGCGGCCGGGCGGCCGGTGGATGCTGGATTCCGGCGGCTTCACCGAGCTGTCGATGAACGGCCGGTGGACCTTCACCGCCCGCTCCTACGCCCGCGCCGCCCGCCGCTATCACGACGAGATCGGCCCGATGGACGCCTGCGGCCAGATGGACTTCATGTGCGAGGACGAAGTTCTCGCCGCGACGGGCCTGACGGTCAGCGACCATCAGCGGCTCACCATCGACAACTATCTGGAGCTGCTGAGTCTGGAGCCCGGCCTGCCCTGGGTTCCGACGCTGCAGGGCGCTCGGCCGTCGGACTACCTGCGGCATGCGCGCGCCTGGCGCGACGCCGGGATCGACCTGCGCGCGGTTCCGCTGGTCGGGCTCGGGTCGGTCTGCCGCCGCACCAAGATCACGGTGCCGATGCTGTTGATGATCGACCGGCTCGCCGACCAGGGCGTGCGGCTGCACGCCTTCGGTGTCAAGACCACCGGACTGCTGGCCTGCGCCGACAAGCTCGTCTCCAGCGACAGCCTGGCCTGGTCCCGCGCCGCCCGCTGGGACGGCCGCCGCCCCGGCGACCCGCTCTCCCACCACGGCAACTCCGTCCACGAGGCCCTGGCCTGGCGCAGCGCCCTGCTGGCCCGGATCGACCGCGCCCATCCCGGCATCGTCCAAGACCTAAACCTGGCCGCGTGACCCGCTAGGCAGCCCGAACCGCCGCTTCCCTCCCCGTGCTCCTGCCCGCTCTCGACCCGCTCTCGCACCCGCTTCCGCCTGGCGTCTCGCCGCTCCCGGCGAGACGCCTTTCCCTTTCCCGAAAGGAAGGCAGCCTGTGATCATCATCAGCCACACCCTGGAAACCGGCACCGTGGTGTACGGAACCGTTCCCGAGGACGCGGAACCGCTCCTGCGCACCGCGGGCCTCCGCCGCTCCGGCCGTCTCCCCGACCATCCCGCCTTCGGTCCGGCGTCCTGGTATCTGCGCTCCACCCGCCGCCGTCCCGCCCACCGGGTCGAGCTGGAGCGATGCGCCGCCGCGCTGCGCGCCGCCGGACACCCCGCCCGCCTGGACATCGACGACGTCACCCTCCCGACCACGACGTTCGCCGAGCTGGAACGGCAGCGCCACGAACGCGCCGCCGACCGCGCCGCCCGCCTCGCCGACCGCGCCGAGACCGCGACCGCCCGCGGCCAGGACCTGATCGACCAGGTCGCCCGCGAGCGGCACCGGATGCCGCCCGACCAGCCGCTGCTGGTCGACCACCCCTCCTACAACCGCGAGGTCCGCGCGCAAGAACGCCGACTGGCCAAGGAGAAGCGCGGCCGCCAGCGCCTGGAGCAGGGCCGGGAGCTGGCGCGACGATCCCGAGCCGCCGCCGGCTTCCCCTCCCATCGCACCAGCCTGCCCGCCGCCCTCGCGCGGCTGACGGAGTTGGGGGCCGACGTCCGCCGCCGCCACCGGTTCCTCGCCGGACGCGACGAGACCTGGCCGCTCACCGACGCCGCCGGCCTGTACGACCGGCTCGACGAACACCCCGACGGATCACGGGTCCTGTGGCTGGACTTCAGCGCCAACCGCGCCCGCGTCCACCTGACCGCCGACGCCCGCGAGCAGGCCGCCACCGAATCCCAGCTCGTCCTGCTAGACGAGGAGATCCGGTACTGGCAGACCCACGTCGCCCACCTGGAACGCGAGCAGCACGCCAAGGTCTGGGGGCCGGGCGACTTCACCGCCGGGGACTTCGTCCAGACCGGCGACCGCTTCCACGAGGTCGTCAGGGTCAACACCAAGACCCTCACCGTCGCCAACGCCCTGGACAACCACCTCCGCAGCATCGTCACCAAAGCCGACGCCCTCGACACCTTCGCCGCAACCCGCAAGGTCCGCACCGGACGCCTCCCCTACACCCGCGTCAACGGCCGACTCTCCCCCGCGAAGGCCCGCGACCGCTTCCCCGACGCCTTCCCACCCGACGCCCCCGACAAGACCACCGGAACCGCTCCCGAGACCGCGTCGGGGGCAGCGTTCTTCGCACGTGACGAGGACGCCGCATGACCAGCACCGGCACCACCTCAACCACCGAGGTCTGGCACGTGGTCCAGTGGTCGGGCGGGATCGGGTCCTGGGCCACCGCGCAGCGCGTCGCCGCCGCGCACGGCACCGACCGCATGATCCTGCTGTTCGCCGACGTCCTGGTCGAGCACCCCGACCTGTACCGCTTCAGCCGCCAGGCCGCCGCGCGACTCGGCCTCGGCGTCACCCGCGTCTGCGACGGCCGCACTCCGTTCGAGCTGTTCAGCGACGTCCGGTTCCTGGGCAACAACCGCATCGCCCCCTGCTCGCGCATCCTCAAACAGCTCCCCGCCCGGCGCTGGCTGGAGGCCGAGCTGCCGCCCGACCGCACGGTCCTGTACGTCGGCATCGACTCTTTCGAGAAGCACCGCGCACCCGCCATCGCCAAAGGCTGGCGTCCGTGGCGGGTGGAGTTCCCGCTGCTGCAGCGCCCGCACCTGACCAAAGACGACATGCTCGCCTGGGCGACCAGCCTCAGGCTGCGACCCCCCGCCCTGTACGTCCCGCCCTACAACCTGCGCCACAACAACTGCGGCGGGTTCTGCGTCCGCGCCGGCATCCGGCAGTGGACCCGCATGCTCACCGTCGACCCCGACGGGTTCGCCGAAGCCGAAGCCGCCGAAGCCCGGATGCGCGACCAGCTCGGTGACGTGGCGATCCTGCGCGACCGGCGCGACGGACGCTCCCGCCCGCTCCCGCTCGCCGAACTCCGCCACCGCACCACCGCGTAACCGCTCTCCCCGCACCCGGCACCCCGCTCTCCCCATCGAGAGCACCCCAGCCCGAAAATCCCGAACGAAGGAGGCTCGCCCTTGAACCACCAGACCCCATCAATCCGACGCGACCCAGGCGAGGACCCGCAACGAAACCCTGAAACGTCTACTCGGCCAAGCGCCGGGGACCGGCTGATCCGCTGGGGAGCGGCCGGAGCCGTCCTGTGCGTGACCGGCATCGCCGCCGTGATCAGCTACGGCCACGCCTACCAGCTCGTCACCCGCTACGGCGAGTCCGGCGCGATCGCCCGCGCGCTCCCCCTCACCGTCGACGGCCTGATCGCGACGTGCTCGCTGGTGATCCTGCACTACGCCCGCAACAACCGCCGGGCGCCCTGGCACGCCTGGGGCCTGCTGTTCACCGGCGTCATCGCCACCGTCGGCGCCAACGTCGCCCACGGCCTCGACCACGGAGCAGTCGGCGCCACCGTCGCGGGCTGGCCCGCCCTCGTCGCCGTCGGCAGCTTCGAACTCCTCATCCGCCTCATGCGCGACCAACCGAAACCACCCGCCCCTGCCGGGTTCGCCGAGGCCGAGGAGAACGTCCCCCAGCTCGACGACGCCGGGGAAACCCACGACACCACCGACGGGCACGACCCGGACGTCCTCGCCGCGATCGACCTCTACACCCCCGCCCTCCAAGCCGGGGAACTCCCGTCGATCCGCCGCATCAAACGCGACCTGCGCGTCGGCCACCCCAAAGCCGCCCGGATCCACCACGCGCTCCGCGAAGCGAACACCCCCACCGAAACCGGCGAACCACACCCCGGCCCCGCGCTCACCACCGTCAACCAAGGAGAAGACGCATGACGCATCCCCCGACGATCACCATTTCTGACCCGCTCGGCTGGATCCTCGACTGGGTCCATCTCGACGGCTTCGACGGCGACCTCACCTGCACCGAATGCGGCACCGACCTCCGCGCCGTCGAGACCGGCGACAGCCTCGGCTCCCTGACCCGCACCGCCATCGACCACGCCCGGACCTGCGTCCAGAGCCTCGGCGTGCCCTGGACCGAACGGACCACCGCCACCCCCGCGGAGCGTGACACCCAGTGAGCCCCGATCCCGACGAGGCCCGGCGCGGCAGCCGAGCCTCGTCCATCCCCGCCGCTCAGAACGCCGAACTCCACGCCCGCACGCCCGCACGCCCAACGCGGTTGCTCACCCGCTCCAACCGCCGACTCGCCCGCGAAGGGACCTGGACCTGGACCCTGCCCGCCCTGGCCGCGCGCCTGCCCGACGGCCGCACCGTCACGACCTGCCCGTCCGCCGGCGTCTGCGCCCAAGCGTGCTACGCCCGAGCCGGCGCCTACCGATTCCCCGCCGTCCGCGCCGCCCACATCCGCAACCTGGCATTCGTCCTCGACGACCCGGCGGGCTGGGAGACCGCGATGCGCAACGAACTTCGCCACCCGCGCTTTATCGGCGCCTACGTCCGCATCCACGACAGCGGGGACTTCTTCTCCGATGACTACCTCGCGGCATGGCTGCGGATCGTCAACGCCATCCCCGGAACTCATTTCTACTGCTACACGAAAGAAGTGCTCATGTTCCGCCGCCACGTCGAACCCGAGCCCCCCGCTAACCTCCGCTGGATCTACTCACTCGGAGGCAGACACGACCAACATATCGACCTAGGGCTCGACCGCACCGCAGACGTCTTCCCCACCGAGAACGCGATCACCGACGCGGGATGGAACTGGGACCACGACTCCGACCTGCGCGCCGCCTACGGCCCCACACCCATCGGCATGGCCGCACGCAACATCCCCCAAGCCAAACGCCGCCAAGGAAACAGGACTTTCGGAGAATGGCAACACGAGGCCCGGCAACGACGAAGCGCATGAACCGCAGAACTTTACTCCACCAATTGGACGAAAGAGATCTGATGCGAATTCCCGGCCGCTAATTTCGAGTTAGCCGCCGTCAATCCCGGCGCGGACCGGACCGCACTGCATCGAACACGCGTTCGGTAGCCTGTGCATGTGACGTTCGCTGACCCGCCGTTCGAGTGCCCGGCCGGGCACCGGCTTGGACCGCACCTTGTGATCGTCGGCTGGCACCCTTGCGTGTGCGCGTCCTGCGCGGAGCGACCGCGTGGGCTTCGTGGCCACCGGACGTACCAGTGTGTGCCCTGCGCCAGGCGGCGGCTGAGCACGGTCAGATACGACCCACCCTGCTCGGAACCATGGGCACCGAGCAGGGACTGATCTGCTGACGCCCGGCGCGGGCCGAGCCGTCAGATGATGGGTGGGCGGCCGAGGCGGGTCATGCGCCAGACGGTGCGCCAGCGCATGGGTCGGCCGGGGCGGGCAGGGGACGCGGCAGCCTTCGGCGAAGCCGGCGATCCATGCGCGAAGGCCCGTGAGGGGTGGGCGGCGGGCGATGGTGCCGACCGTCCAGATCCCGAGGTAGACGGGGATGAGCGGGGCGGGAAGGTTGCGGCGGGCGAGCCAGACGCGGTTGCGGGCGGTGGTGCGGTAGTAGACCGCGTGGCGCGCGGGGTCGGTGCGCGGGTGATGGAGCACGAACTCCGGCCGGTACTCGACGGTCCATCCGGCATCGAGGGCGCGCCAGGCGACATCGGTCCCCTCGTGGGAGAAGAAAACTGCGCGGGCCAGTCGCCGGTCTGGTCGGCGACGGCCATGCGGACGGCGTTTCCACCACCGACGAAGGTGGTGACGTGCCCGGCGCGCAGTGCGCCGCGCGCGCCCAGGCGGGGCACGTGGCGGCGCCGGGTCTCGCCGCGTTCGTCGGCGATGCGGAACGGCACGATGCCCAGGTCCGGTCGCTCGGCGAAGAGCCGGTACAGGCGGACGAAGGTGGTCGGGTCGGGGACGAGGCCGTCGTCGTCGAGGTAGACGGCCACATCGACGTCGGCCGGCCTGGCGGAGCGCGTCGAGCCCGGCGTTGCGGCCGCCCGAGACGCCGAGGTTGTCGGGAGTTTCAGGGTGTCGACACCGTCCGGCAGGTCGGGCAGCGGGGCTCCGTTGCCGACGACGACGATCCGCGCCGGGCCGCCGTCCTGGGCGAGCACGCTGTCGAGCAGCTTGACGAGTTCTGCCGGACGATTGCCCATGGTGAGGACGACGCCCCCGAGCGCCATGCCCGCGAGGTTACCGGCACCGCGACTTCCTATCCCGTTCACCGTGAAGCTTCGCCCGCTTCACCGGCCTGAACGAACGCCGAAGTCCGCGAAGCCCAGCCCCGTAGGCCGTGCGCGCCAACCGACCAGGACGAATGGCAGCTCCGAGCGGTAGCCGGGCGCGCGGTCGAGCGGCGTTCCCTCGAACGTCGCACCGCTGCGTGTTATCGAGCACATGGTCGACCGGGCTGCTTCGGTCGTCAGAGGCTGCACAGGAGCCGGTCGAGTGTTCCTTGGTGTTTCATCTGCAGTGCGGTCGCGTTCTCGGCGAGGTGTTGGGCGAGGTCGCGGCCGTCGTCGGTGAACTGGTGGATGGTGCGTTTGGGGGAGGCGAAGTGGTTGGGTGTGCAGTCTGCGTCGAAGACCCAGTCGGTGCGCAGATGTGCAGCCAGGGCGGTGGCGGCGTCCGAAGTCGGAATCGGGTCGGTGTGCCACTGGGGTCCGAACTCGGGGAAGACGATCGCGGTCTTCGGCGTGCCGGCGGGGTGGATGTCGAGGGTGACGGGGTTGGGTTGGCGGAAGGTCGAGTAGAGGAAGTCGACGCGGGTGGTGATGGCGTTGACCTGGTCGGTTGGCAGCGTCCGGTATGGGTCGAGGCGGGCGCGCAGGGATGGTTGCGTGCTTGTCCTGTTCGGTTCGGGCAGTGCCGCTTCGTAGTCGAGGCAGGTGCGGATCTTCAGCGGGATTCGGGTGGGCAGTGAGGTGATCGCGAGGTTGGGCCCGGCAGGATCGGCGTAGACGATCAAGTGGTCGTTGGAGATGAAGTGGAAGCCGTGGCGGAGCACGGCGTCGAGGGCGAGGGTCGTCTTTCCCGCGCCGGCGTCGCCGGCCAGGATGACGAGGAGACCGTCGCGGTGGACGGCGGCGGCGTGGAACATCGCGTAGCGGCGGCGGTCGAGCCAGTCGGTCATCGCATCCCGGACCGTCTTGCGGACGGCGGTCGCCAGACGCGCCGGTGCCGGGCAGACGACCCGGATGCCGGGCCGACCGGCCCCACCGGGCGCGACGTCGTAGGTGACGCCGTACCGGTCGGCGCGGCTCTCGTCGGGCGGGCGGCGGAGGCGCGCGTCGATGCGGTAGCCGCCGGGGCGGGTGGTGGTGCGGTAGTAGTCGGTGAGTTCGTCCAGGAGCGGCGGATGGTCGGTCCGGACGGTCACCGTGGTCACGGCCAGGTCGTAGGTCGCGGCGGCGATGGGGTGCGCGGCCGCTTGGACGTGCTCGGGCGAGCGCGAGTGTGGTTTCGGCGCCGGTCGGCCGATCATCAACGTTCGGCCCTCCTCGTCGGTGTCGTGGCGTGCTGCGGGGCGCACCGGGTGTTCTCTTCGGGGTCCGCGGAATTGCTGCGCCGTCGGGTGGTTCGCGGGAGACTCGGGGGATGGAGCGGGTGGATGTGGCGTACGCGTTGGTGACGCGTGAGGACAAGGTGCTGATGGTGCGCAACGCCGACACCTGGAGTCTGCCGGGCGGTCGCCGCGAGAGCGGGGAGACGTTCGCCGATGCGGCGGTGCGCGAGACGTTGGAGGAGACGGGGCTGAAGGTCCGCGCCGGTGGAGTGGTGAGCGTGTCGGAGCAGCACGGCGCGGTCCACGACCTGTTCATCGTGTTCGAGGGGAGCTGCGTCGACTCGGCCGCGGCTGCGCAGACGCCCGAGGACGATCCCGACGTCCGTGAGGTCGCATGGGTGCCGTTGGCCGAAGCGTCCTCGCTCATGCCCTGGTATCCGGGCGGGGTCGAGGCGATGCTGCGCCGCGGGCCCGCGGAGTACTTCGTGAGTTGAACGATCGCGCGGCTGCGGCGGGGCGAACGGCTTCCGGTTCATAGGACACGACGCGGCGGTGGGCGTTCAAGGAGTCCGTCGGGACCGTGGGCGAGGGCGCGCGCGCAGGTCGTTGCGGCCGCTGCGACGGCGTCCGCGGTGAGGTCGACGTGGTCGCGGACGTGGGCATGGGTGGCGTAGAAGATGCCGCGAAACAGGCAGGCACGGCGCACGACTTCCTGGATGAACAGCGCGCGCAGCTCGTGGTCGGTGATGTGTTCGTTGCCGCGCGCGTGCAGGCCGAGGAAGACCGGGTAGCCGGTCAACGTGAGGTGGTCTTGGACGTCGGCGGCGGTCAGGGCGTCGTCCAGTGTGTTACGCAGGGCGGTTCCGGTGGCGCGGGTGCGGAGCAGGGCCTGCTCGCGGCGCATGACGGTCAGGGTCGCCGTCATCGCGGCCAGGGACGCGGCTTCGCCTCCGTGGGTGCTCGACATCATCAGCAGGCCGGCGCGGCCGGGCTTGGGGGGGCGCGTTGTGTCGGCCTGTCGCATGAGGTCGGCGCGGCCGGTGAGCGCCGAGAGCGGCAGTCCGTTGGCGATACCTTTCCCCCAGATGGTGAGGTCGGGTGTGATGCCCGTCAGCGGGCGGGCGGCGGGGAACTCGTACTTCAAGCCGGTGACGGTCTCGTCGAAGATCAGCACGGTTCCGTGTGCGGTGCACAGGCGGCGGAGGTCGGCGAAGAACTCGGGTTCAGGGCGGACGAAGCGGACAGGTTCGCAGATGACGGCGGCCAGGTCGTCTCGGTGGTCGGTGAACAGGCGCGCGAGCGCGGCCCGGTCGTTGTAGGGAAAGCCGAGAGTGTGGGCTGCGGCGCCGGGCAGGGTGCCCGAGGCGGCGGCGGTGGTGGCGATGAACCAGTCGCCGGTGGAGAAGAACGGCTGGTCGGCGGCTCGGGCGATCGTGGTGCGGCCGGTCGCGTGCCGGGCGAGTTTGATCGCGCCGTCCACCGCGTCGGAGGCGTTCTTCCCGAACTTGACCATCTCGTCGCCGGTCGCGTCCAGGAACAGTCCGGCGGCGCGCAGTTCGGCGTGGGCGGGGAGTTGAAAGTTGGTCCCGCGTTCCAGGGCGCGGGTGACCGCGGCGGTGACGGCAGGGTGGGCGTGGCCGAGCGGCACCGAGGACAGGCCCGCGAACCAGTCGAGGTAGCGGACGCCGTCGAGATCCCAGACCCAGGCGCCGCGTCCGTGCGACAGCATGGCCGGGGCGGTCGACGGCCACTGAGCTGCGGTTTTGCTGTAGGCGTGAGCACCGCCGGGCACCAGGTCGCGCAGACGCTCGGCCGCGCGCTGCGAACGCGACCCCGCGCTCGGCTGGATCGGGTCGAGCGGCGCGTCGGCGCGGGCGGGCGAATCGGTCATCGGGATGCGTTCCTTTCGTCGGCAGTCGCGGAGCGTGCCCTTGCCGGTGGCGGTGTGAGGCTGGCGGACAAGCCGCCGTCGACGTAGAGCGTGTGGCCGGTGACGTAGGCAGCGTGGGGGCTGACCAGGTAGGCGATGGCGTCGGCGACGTCGGCGGGGGTGCCGGGCCGGGCGGCGGGAATCCGGGCGCTGAGCATCCGGCGCGGCCAGTGGGGATCGGCGGCGTTGGGGCCGGAGTCGATCGCGCCGGGCGCGACCGCGTTGACGCGGATGCCCGGTGCCAGGTGGCAGGCCAGGTACCGGGTGATCGCCGCGAGGGCGGCCTTGGAAGCGTGGTACGCCGCCGAGTCGGGGCCGATGAAACGCTCGGCGACGGATGTCACCACGACGACGCTCCGCAGCGAGCCGCGACGCGTTTCGTGCGGGGGGTCCTCGGAGACGAGGGACGGCTGCGTCGTGAGGCTAGCGGCTGCGCGGACGAGCAGAAGCGGCGCGGTGATCCCGGCGTGCAGGACGGTGTCGATCTGGGCGGCGGTCGCCTGCCACAGCGGGGTGGTGTCGATGATCGCGGCGCAGTGGACCAGGGCGTCCAGCCGCCCGAAGCGGGAGACGGCCGCGGCGACGACCGCCTCGACATCGTCGTCCTGGTCATCCGCAGCGCCGCCGTCGGTTCGCGCGGCGGCCTCGCGGACGTTGCGGGGTACGAGGTCGAGTCGGTAGAAGGTCAGACGGTCGCCGTTGGGGTCGAGGCGGCGTTGCAGTGCGGCGGCACGGTCGGCGTTGCGATGGTAGGTGGCCGCGATCCGGTAGCCGTCGAGGAGAAGGCGTTCGATGGCCGCGGCGCCGATGTCGCCGCTGCCGCCGGTAATCAGGGCGACGGGACGGTCGTCGGCGGGCTGGCTGGCGGAAGCGCTGCCGACCGTTGTCGGGGAAGGCGCTGCGGTACGCGCTGCGGGTTGCGAGGTCATGAGGGATCAGGCCAGGCGTCGATGCGGGCTTGGAAGGCGGCGAGCATGGCCGGGTCGGGCCATCTGCGACCGAAGTACGGGACTCCGGCCAGGTATTCGATGCCGCGGTAGAGGGAGAGGCGGGCGACGGTGTCGTCAGGGAGCCGACGGACCGCCTGGTAGCCCTCCAGGAACGGCGCTTGCAGGTCGGGGTGCCGCTCGAAGATCCACATTCCCGGTTTAACGAGGTCCCAGAGCGGGTCGTAGAAAGCCGCCGCCTCGAAGTCGATGATTCCGACCTCCTGGTGGGGGCCGCGGTCGATGAGGTTGGGCAGGTACAGGTCGCGGTGCGTCAGCGCCGGGCGGATGCCGTCGGGCAGACCGTCGATCAGGGTCTTGAGCCTGGCCGCCATGGCGTCCAGGCGTCGGTCGTCGAGGATCGAGGCGGTGCGATTGTCGTCGACGACCTTGGCCAGCCGCGAGCGGCACGCGGCCGTCCACGACGGGTAGCTGCGGTATCCGGCGGCGTCCTCGGCGAAGCGGGGCCCGGTGACGGTGTGCATTCCGGCGACTGCGCGTCCAATGCGCTCAGCCAGATCGGCGCGCTGGGCGGGATCGTCGGGCAGCACCGCCGCGGCATCGTGGCCGGTGAGCCAGGTCTGCACGTAGTAGGGCCTGCCGAGCGCGTTGCGCTCGGCGGCGTCGTCGGCGGCGACGACCTGCGGGACGGTGACGCCTCCGGCGGCCGCGAGTTGCTGGGCGGTGATCTGGCGGTGCATGTCGGCGGGGCTGACGCGGCGGATGCCGGTTTTGAGCAGGTAGTGGCCGGACGGTGAGGCGACCTTCCACGCAAGGTGGCCGAATCCGACGGTCAGGGCGTCGATTCGCTGTGCGTCCTCGCCCGTCGCGTCGCTGAACGCGGTGGCTGCGGCGTCGATGCTGATCTGCGGCGTGTTCTCGGGTGCGGACTGGGGCGGCGGGCCCAGGCGTGCGGGTGGGGTCATCGCGGGTCCTTGAACGGCGGGACGGTGTCGGCAGTGCCTGGTCCGTGCGGGGCGTCGAGCCCGTCGATGCGGCCGATCAGCGCTGCGGCGGTGGCGAGCACGTCGGATGCGGGCGCGCGGACCTGCAGCGCGGGAAGCGCGGCCAACGCATTCACGACGCGTTGGGCGCCGGACGTCGCGGTGGCGGGAGGAAGCGTGCCCGGGTGAGTCGCGGCTGCCGTCGGTGGTGGTGCTTCGGCTGGGATGAGGAAGAACGGGTCGAGCCAGCGTTCGATCGGGTCGGGGAGCTGCTGGAGGCCGCTGAGCCGTTCGACGACCTGCCGGGGCGTCAGAAGCTCGATGTCCCCTGCACGGTCGGGTCCGGTGAAGGAGGGAAAGATCAGGACGTTCGGGTGGGCGGCGGCGGCCAGGTCCGCCTCGGTGATCGCGGCGGCGGACTCGGGCCGCAGGTAGATGCTGCCGAGGGTGGCGGTCGAGGTCGAGCCCGCCGATCGCACGCGACGGCCGGCACCGCCCAAAGGGCCGATCATGTCGACGCGGACCTCGATGCCCCGGGGCCAGCCGCGGCAGATCACGCTGCCCGCCCCGCGTGTTGGGTCGAGCGCCGGTGCGCCGTGGTCTTGGCAGGCCGGTCGGCAGCCGGTGAGGTGAAACGTGCTGTCGTCATTGCTGATCAACGCCGCCCGCCGAGCGCATTGCCGGGCTAGGTCCAGCAGCGCCAGCAGCAAGCTGGTCTTTCCCGATCTGCTGGGACCGATCAGCGTGATGCATCGCCGACTCCCCGTGCGGACGGTGAACGCGAGCGCCGCCGCCGGGAGGAACACCGCTCCCGCCGCCTGCAATTGACGGCGCAGGAGCGCGCGGACCAGCCGCATCGCGGATCGCACGACCTGCTGATCGCCGGTGCCCGGGTGCTGCCGCAGCCACAGCATCCGGTCGGTCGGATGCACGTAGAGCACGCGTGGCACTTCACCGTCCTCGGGGACGGTCTCAGGCACCGGGAACCAATCATCGCAAGGAGCGCTTTCGGCGATGATCAACGTCCACTCAGGTCCATGCGAGACGTCATCGTCTTCAACCGAACCGGAGGGGACCAGGACACGGGAGTCGAAACCGGCGATGCCGGGGTCGACGGTAGCGGAGGTGCGAGGTGCTGGCGGCATGGTCACCCAGGGAGAGCAGTCCCTGGTCAGCGCGGCGGCGAGAGCCGGAGGCGCCATGACTCGCACGCCGATCACGCCGTTCTCCCTTCGATCCGGTCGGCATGCCGGGCCGTCGCCGCGTTGAGCAGTTCGCCGAGCAATCCGTTGAGCAGTTCGGCGCGCGCCGGATCGGTCAGCACAGCCAGTGCGGCGAGCGGGCGGTGGAGCGCTTGCATGATCGGACGGCCGGCACGGCGCAACGCGTGCAGGTGGCGGGGGTCGGGGAGCTGCGAGGCGACCATGCACGGCCACAGCGCGTGAAGCTCGGCGAGGCCGAGCGGCGCGGCCATGTTCCGGTAGGCCGCCAGAAGGGTCGCGAGCGCGTCCGGGCGGAGCCGGTAGTCCCCCGGCCCGTGACGGCCGAGCATCAGGCAGGCGTACGCCACGTCCCAGATCCGGGGGCGCCGGTCGACACCGTCCAGGTCCACGATCGCGGCCATCCGCGGGCCATGCACCAGCAGGTTCCCGCCGTGGAAGTCACCGTGGGTCCAGGCTTCGGGCAGCCGATCGCGGTCCACCGGCCGGTTCGCCAGGTACTCGCCGAGCGCCGCGACATGAGGCCGGTAGCGCGCCAGCACCGGCCGGTCGGCGATGCCTGTGAGATCGGTGACGGCGGCCCACATGCTGTCGGGGAAATCCAACCACGCGTTCCACGCCAGATCGCCGGGAACCGGCCGGATGTCCCCGGTGAGCGCGTGGCGGTGCAGGGCGGCGAGGGCGGTCCCGGCCGCCGACAAGTCCGATGGCTCGGCGGAGCAGGAGCGGCCGGCGACGAAGCCGGTCGCGGTCCACACCTGCCCGCCGACGGCGACGGCGCCGTGCCCGTCGAGGTCGCGTAGCACCGGGGCGAACGGCACGCCGACGCGGCGGGCGTCGTCGGCGAAGTCCGCCAGGAACCGCACACGGTCCAGCCGGGGGTCGCGGTGGTGGTTGCGCAGCACCCAGCGGCGCGGGTCGCGCACGTCTCCGACCACGGCCATGCCGTTCGCGGTGGCGCCTTGCGCCATCAGTTCACCGCGGGCGGCGGGCAACCCGAAGCATTCCCGCGCCACCCACAGCGCCGTTCGAACCCCCGGTGGACGACCCGATCTCCAGTTCATACCGCATCGTCCGTTTCAAGTCCGGTATCGACCGAGTGCAGCACGGCGGTCAGCGCGGCGGCGGCGCGGCGCAGCAGCTCGGCGGTCACGTCGCTTTCCATGTGCGGCTGCGGCGAGTCGCCGCGCAGCGACCCTCCAGTCGCCGTTCGGGCCGCCGACCGTGGAACCGCAGCGCACGGGACCTCGACCGACAACGCCGAGTGATACCCGACCGCGGCACAGGCGTGCAGCACACCGGCCCAGTCCGTCTGGCCGGTTCCCGGCAGGACGCGCCGAGGCGGGCCTTGCGCGGCGTCGAACACCACGTCGGCGACCTGCACCCATCCCACCGAGCCGACGGGCAGGGCACCGATCGCGGTCGCCGGGTCGTCGAAGACCACCGCGTAGGTCGCAGTGTCGACCAGCAGCTTCGGCGTCGCCGCAGGTTCGGCCGCCCGCCAGGATTCCCAGAGCCACCCGGCCCTGGCCAGGTGGAACGGGTCGTGGATCTCCACGTGCAGCGCGATCCCGTGTGCGGCGGCGGCGCGAGCCAACTCCAGCGCCCGCCTGGTCAAGGTGGCGGCGTCGAGCCCAGCCCCGGGCGAGGCGGGGCGGGGCACGAACACGGTCAACTCAGCCCGGTGGTGGCGATAGCGGGCGGCCAGCGCGCAGGTGGAGTTCCAGCGCCGCAGCGCCTGGGGCCACGCCGCCGCCGGTACGGTGAGGTCGGCGGGGACGCCCGTGCCGCAGGAGATGCGGGCGATCCGCACCCCGGCCGCATCAAGGAGATGCTGCAGCGGGCCGGTACCCAGCGTCCGTTCCGCAGCGGCCACGTGGTGGGCGGCCACCTCCAGCGCGGCGAAGCCGGCGGCTCCCGCCCCCCGCGCGAACGCCGGGAGCGGGACGTCGTAGCCCGCCGTTGCCTGGTCGACCGACCGTTCCCACCACGATCGCCCTACCGATGGACGGCACCGCCGCGCAGGGTCCGGATTGATGTTCGTCATCGAGACCTCGTCGTTGACGTCGTTGGAACCTGAGCGGATCAGTGCAGGGCGAACGCGCCGCTCAGCAGCCCGTCGAGCGTGTCGGGGATCATCTTGAGCCGGTCGGTGATCAGCGACCGCAGTTCGTCGGCGTCCGGGATCGCCCCTCGGCCAGGTTCGACGGTGACCAGGACCGCGTGCGGGTCGGTGATGAGCTGCCCGGTCTGGCCGATGATCACGACTTCCGCGCCCAGGCCGTAGCTTTCCGCAACCGCCTGCACGACCAGATCGGCGCCGATGCAGTACACCTTGCCCGTGTGATAGACGGGGTTCTTGCCGCTGATTCCCTCCATGGTGAAGGGCCGCCCGGCCGAGATCAGACCGCCGTACCGGTTCCCGCGCCCGACCAAACCCTCATCGCCCGTCTCGATCGACGAACCCGTCAGCGTCAGGTACAGCTCGGGCCGGTCGTAGTCGTCGCGCATGTTGAGGTGGATCAGCGTTTCGTGATCGGGCAGCAGCCGTGCCGCGTGCTCAGCGAGGCGGTCCCGCGCCCAGTCCAGATTCGCGCGATAGGCGTCCAGGTCGGGCACGTGCCGCGCGAGCTGGGGAACGCACGCGGTCACCTCGACGCGGCGCCCCGTTCTGCATGCCATCACCTTCACGTCACTGCCCAGCCACGGCGGCCGGGCGGCTCCGGCGAGCACCTTCTCGACGTCCAGCACGAACCGCTCGGTCGGGGTGAACGGGCCGTACGCCGCGCCGGAGGAGGTGTCGTTGCACGCCAGCCGTCGCAGCTCGGGCAGGTCGTCGATGCCGGCCGGGTTGAACCACCGCGAGCGCCGGTTGGAGGCGGTGTCCTTGGCGCCGATCCCGCCCGGGGAGTCCCCGGTGGAGACCTCGTAGATCAATCGCAGGTCCCGGTCGAGGTCGAGCATGGCGAAGCGGTCGGCGAAGAAGCTCCGGCATGCGTCGGTGAGCAGGTCACGCACCGGGATCGCCGTACCGGCGTAGGACGCCGACGCGCGGCCGTTCAGCAGCACCCGCACGGGAGACAGCAGCTCGCCAGAGCCGAAGTCGACACGGACCCGGCCCCCCAGAATCCCGACCTTGTCGAACTGGTGGTGCAGCACGGCGCCGAAGGCGTCGAGCGTGTAGCGCGCGTAGACGCGCGACAGGTGCTCGGCCAACGCGTCGGCCAGCGTGTCGGGATGGCCCTGGCCTTTCCGTTCGACGACCTCGAACGACTGGTCGGCGCGGCGCGCCGACGCCGGGGCGCAGACGATGTTCATGACGAACTCCCTTCAACGAAGCAGCGGTTCTTTCCGGTGGCAGACCGACCGGCGGGGAGGCGGCTCAGCGCGCGCGGGCGGGCGAGCCGGTGGCCGCGGTGGCGTGGCTCGCGCTCGTCCTGACGGAGGACAGGTTGGTGGCGAAGTCGCTGAGCAGATTCCACTGCGCGGCCAGGTCGTGCGGCGGGCCGTCACCGGCGGGGTCCTTGAAGAAGAACGCCAGTTCTTCCAGCGTTCCGCTGGCCCCGACGTCCAGTGCGCGAGCGGTGAGCCGGACCAGGTCCAGCACCAAGGGCGCGGCGAGCGCCGAGTCGACGCCCTCCCAGGTGAACTGCAGTCGGCCGCCGACTCCGAGGAAGCCGGCGAACGTCATCAGGTCCCAGGCGGTCTTGCGATCACCAAGCACGGGGAGGTTGTCGATGTGTACCTGACCGGGCGGGAGATAGCCCAGCGTGCCAGCCAGGACGTGCTGCTTGCTGGTCGACTTCGACTCCGCAGGCCCTGACTCCTGCAGTGTCGCGCCGTCTCCGCCGCCCAGCAGGTTCGTCCCCGACCATGACGTCACCCGCAGGTTCCGCCGGGCGAACATCGGCCCGAGAGCGCTCTTGACCAGCGTCTCGCCGGTCTTGCCGTCCCGGCCGCCCAACGGCACGCCGCGGCGGCGGGCCAGGGTCTCCACAGCGGGCAACGACGCGCCCGTCGATGGCGTGAAGTTGACGTACGCGCAGCCTTCCAGCACGGCGGCCAGCGCGAACAGCGTGCTGTCGGGAACCACCGGCTGATCCGCCCGCACCGCTGCCAGCAACGCCTCGGGCTCGGCATGGGCGGGGTGCGGCGCGACCGGCGCCTCCGTCGAGGCGAGGTTCACCACCACGATCCGGTCCACGCCCTCAACGTCCCTGAACTGGGCCAGGTCCTCGCGCACCTGCAGCACGCGCTGCTCAGCGGGCCCCGACGGCGCGGGACGGACCGCGCGTTCGACGCGGTTCAGCCCGGTCATGACGCGCTCCGCGAGCAGGGGCGCAGGGACCACCCCGCCGCGAACGAGGCGATCAGCGCGCTCGACCAGCGAAGTCGCCTCCACGTCGTGCCCGCCGAACACCAGATCGCGCATCTCCGGCAGGTCGGCGCCCGCGAACGGCGGGAGCGCGGTTACGCACCCGGTCATGTCCGCCAAGCTCGCGCCGAGGGCCAACGCGCCGACAACCGTCGTGACGGCCACCGATCCGCGCGCACCGATCACCCACACTCCGACCTTCCGCTGCTCGTCCCTCCCGTCTTCGAACGCGAACGGCTTCGCGGCGGATGGTGCTGGTTTCGATGACACGGCGGCTCCTGACGACGACACGGAAAACGGAATCTTCGAACGTCCTGACCGGTTCACGACCGGCGAGGTGTCGTTCCTGAGTGAACGCCGCAGCCGCTCACGGGAAAAGGGGGCCGCCCGGCCCGCGTCTTGAAAGTATTGAAAGTCGACGAAGGCCGACCGTGGAGGACCGCGATGGCATCGAACTCCCGCGCCCCCAACTCATCGCTGGCCCGGCTGCTCGACGAGGCCCGCTGGCGCAACGGCGACCTCGCCCGCGCCGTCAATCACCTCGGCCGGAACGCCGGGCTCGCGTTGAACTACGACGACTCCGCCGTCAGTCACTGGCTCGCCGGCACCATGCCGCGCCGCCGCGCACGGTCCCTGGTGTGCGAGGCTTTCTCCCGCCGCCTTCACCGTCCCATCACCCTCTACGAGGCCGGGCTCGAACCCGAAGAACGAGACGACCCCGCATTCACGGGACGTCTTCGGGAACCGGTGTGGGACGCGGATATCCTGACCGGACTCATCACCCTGGGGGGCGCGGACATGGACCCTTCCCGACGCGCGATACTCACCGCCGGCCTGTACTCGGCAGCCCTGGCCATCCCAGGCTGGAGCGACATCCAGGGCCGCTTCGCACTGGCGGCGACGAATTCGCAAACCACGATCGGCGCTACCGACGTCGACGCCGTCCGAATGATGACCGACCACCTGTCCAGCCTCGACGACCAGTTCGGCGGCCGAACCGTCCGGCCCATGGCCGCCGCGTTCCTCGTCAACACCATCGCCCCGCTGCTGCAAGCCAACGCGAGCGAAAGCGTCCGCCGCGACCTGCTGTCAGCCGCCGCCGATCACTGCTACCTGACCGGCTACATGGCGATGGACGAACGCGCCGACCAACTCGCTCAGCGGTATTACCTCAAAGCCCTTCAATTGGCGGCGGCGGCCGACGACCACCTCACGTACGCCACAACGTTGCGAGGCATGAGCGTGATGGCGGTAGACCTCGGCCATTCCACCGATGCTCTCGACCTGGCGGACGGCGCGTGGGGAGCCTCACCCGAAGCCGGCCCGCGCATGAAAGCCTTCCTCGCAGGACAACTCGCTCACGCACAGGCGGCCAACGGCCACCGTCGCCAGGCTTTGACGCACCTGCGTGAAGCCGAGACCGCCATGGAGAAAGCCGAATCCCAGACCAAGGCCCTCGGCAGCTACGATCCCGCATCAATGAATTACCACATCGCGCAAGTCCGCTACGCCATCGGCGAAAAAGCTGCATCCATCAGCGCGATGGAGCAAGCCGACCTCCTTCGCGACCATATCTACCGCCGCGCCCGCGTCCGACACCTCGGAGCCCTCGCCGAACGCAAACTCGAAATCGGGCACCTCGAAGCCGCATGCGCCGACTGGGAACGCATGCTGGACGATTATCCCCACGTGAGTTCCGGACGATGCGACGACCGCTTCAACAACATGAAGCAAGCTTTGGGGCATCACCGCAAGAACCCGAAAGCCCGCCAACTCCTTGAGCGCGCAACCACAATGACACGCCCCTAGAAGGATCGGCTTCTGCTGGTTCCTGCGGGCCCATAGGCCCCGTGGTCGATGGCGTAGCGGTCTCTACCGCAACCAAGCCTTGGATTCGCGCCAATCACCACCGGTCTCGAACCGCCACGCAACCGCCCGGCGGCTGTATGCCGGAAGTCCCACGGTTCTGCGGTGTCCCATGGCCGGATGCCCCATGGCCGGACCTCGTGCCGGTGCGGGTCTCGTCCTCCCGGTGGGTGGGTTGTGGCGCCGGCCTGGCGTTCCGTCAACCCGGGCTCTCGCTGCGCTCGCTCCGGGGCGGTTCAGAGATCCTTTTCCTCCTGCGTCGGAAAAGCATCTTGTCCCGCCCGGGCCGCCGGGTGTGACGGCCCGCGGGCGGCCGACGCCGCCGAGTTCTTCCACCGGGAGAACGGACCCTCCGTTCTTCCCCGGACCGGAAGGACCGTTCATGACCGCATCCGCCATCGCGTCCACGGCGCGGCACGCCGATCTCACCGACCTGGTGTCGGTGCTGCGCGACCAGCAGGGCCGCAAGCTCGACATCGTCGCCCCGGCGAGCACGCTGCACGCCGAGCACGGGCAGCTCGTGATCGCCGGGACCGAGCCGATCCTGACGCCCACGGGCGTCTCCACCAGCGACGGCCTCTACCAGCCGACGGCGGTGTTCGAGCAGGGCATCGCCGCCAAGCTGGGCATCAACGCCCCGTACCTGCGCAAGTGCCGGGCTGAAGCGCTGCCGCTGTGGGACGCCAACGTCAACGGCTGGCTGGAGCGCGCGAACCCCGGTCAGGCGTACCTGGTGCGGTGCCTGCGCGGCACCGGCCGGTCCCGCAGCGGCGCGGAGCCGACGTCCGGGATCGCGCGGGCGCTGCTGAGCGACAGCTACAAGACCATCGACCACCTGGACGTGCTGACCGCCGCGCTCGACGGCATCGACCGGGCCGGCGTGCCGATCCAGATCCAGGGCTGCGACCTGACCGACTCGCACATGTACGTGCGGATCTACTCCCCGGCCGTGCGGGTCATGGCGCCCGCACTGCTCCACGACTACGTCAGCCCGTTCTCCGGCGCGCGGGGCGCGGACAACCCCACCGTCTGGGGCGGGTTCGTGATCCGCAACTCCGAGGTCGGGGCCGGGGCGGCGACGATCACGCCGCGGCTGGTGGTGGAGATCTGCAACAACGGCTACACCATCACCGCCGACGCGCACCGCTCGGTCCACCTGGGCAAGCGGCTGGCCGAGGGCACCGTGGACTGGAGCGCGCAGACCTCTGCGGCGAACCTGGAGCTGATCACCTCCGAGACCCGCGACGCCGTCGCCCGGTTCCTGGACCCCGCCTACGTCCACCGCGTCGTCGCCGACATCCAGGCCAAGGCTGGCTTCCGGATCGAGGAGCCCGAGAAGACCATCAAGTCGGTCTCGACCCGGCTGCGGTTCACCGAGGACCAGCAGAACGCCGTCTTCGCCCACTTCATCCAGGGCGCCGACCTCACCGCGGGCGGCGTCATGCACGCCGTCACCGCGACCGCCCAGACCCTCCCCGACGCCGACGCCGCCCACGACATGGAGTCCCGCGCGCTCCAGGCCCTCCACCTGGCCGCCGCCCGCCCCTGACCTGCGGTTACCCCACGGGCTGTGGCTCGCCGATTGCTTCGCCTTCGCCCCGTCCGGCCGTGCGCCGGGCGGGGCCCTTGTTCTCCCCCACCACGAAAGGGATCGCCCATGACCCGACGCCACCTTCACCCCGTCCCCTCACCGCGTTCCGGGCAGGACCGGCCGCGCGCCGCCGTCGAACCGCCCGGCGAGGTCGGGGTCTCCGCCCGTCTCCTGGCCGACGCGCTGTCGCGGGCGCGTGCGGGGCGGGACGGCCTCACCGTGCAGCACCTCGAACGCCACGACGGCACCCGGCTCCTCTACCTGGACGGTGGCGACGTCGAAGCGTTCGTGTACCTCGGCACCAACGCCGACACCAACCCCCGCCCCGCGTCCGATTCCGCGCTCAGTCAGCCCGCTCCGAGAGCGGTCACCCAGAGCGGGCTGGCAGCCGCCGATCCGCTGGTCATCCAGCTCCATCCCCGCAGCGAAGCCGGACGTCGACGGCTGCAGGTCCTGGTCCACGACGTCCCCGCCCTGCTCGTGGCGCTGGATCCCAGCCAGTTCGTCTTCGAACTGGGCCCCGACAACAGCCCGCTCCCACGGGCTCGCTGCCGTCGCTGCCAAGCGCGCATCACCTTCTACGACGGCAGCGGCCTGGACACCGTCCTTGACGACCTCGCCGCGCACACCTGCCGACCCGACCGCAGCGCCACGGCGCGCCCGGCCGGTGAGGAGACGCAGTCGTGAGCCCGATCAGCGACGGCGAGCCGGGAGGGTGCCCGATGAGCGGGATGACCGATGCCGTCGCCTACCTGCTCGACGTCGCCGCCGAAACCGGCCTGACGGCCCACGATCTGGACGAGTTGGTCTGCGACGCCAAGTCCGCCGAGGCCGCCGCGGTCAACAACGACGGGATGCACGCCCAGCTCACCTACCTGGCGGCCGGTGGCGACGCCGGGGTGATCGCCGCGCAGTTGCGCAACCTCGCGCGGGAGGCAGGGCGATGACGTCCCGCTCCCGCCCCGCCCGCAGCGCCGCGACCCAACGCCTCACTCTGGCCGACCGGTTGGTCGCGACCGGCGTCGTCTCCGCCGACGACCGGGACGTCCTCGCGGTCCTGCTACCGGTTCGCGGGCAGCCGAGCCCGACGTTCCTGGCCCGGCTCGGCCTCACCAGTGCCCGCCCGCCGGGCCTCAGCCGCCAGGCCGGCGATGTGCTCGGCGGCATCGCCCGCAGTTCCCTCGGCTGGGCGCCCGTCGCCTACGCCGACCGCGCCTTCCTCCTCCGCCGAACCGGGCCGGTCACGTTCCTGGACGACGTCGACGACCTCCCGCGCGCCGTCGCCGCCCTCATCCGGCACTGGCGCACCGCCCCGCACTCCCACACCACCACCTATCCCCGAAAGGACCAACGCCCATGAACACCGAGATCACACTGGTCGGCAACCTCGTGGACGACCCCATCCTGCGGTTCACCTCCACCGGCAGGTCCGTGGCCAACTTCCGCGTCGCCTCCACCCCCCGCTACCCCGACCGGGCCACCGGCGAGTGGAAGGACGGCGCGACGCTCTTCCTCACCTGCAACGTGTGGGGAACGCAGGGCGAACACTGCGCCGAAAGCCTGCTGCGCGGCACGGAGGTGATCGTCCGCGGCCGGCTCAAGCAACGCTCCTACGAGACCCGCGAGGGCGAACGCCGCACCGTGTACGAGATCGAAGCCGACGTCGTCGGCCCGACCCTGCGCCGCGCCACCGCCACCATCACCAAGATCCAGCGCACCACCGCACCCGCACCCGGATCGCACGGTGCGCCCACCGGCCCCGACGGGTCCTTCGGCCAGCCCTCCCCCGCCGACACCGGCGCGCCCGCCGACCCGTGGGCATCCCCGGCCTCGCCGGGGTCGCCTGCCGGACCGTGGAACCCGGCCCACGCCCCCGTCCCGGCCGGTACCGCAACGAACACCGGATACGCGAACAACGGTGTCAAGCCGCCGTTCTGAACCATCCGCCAGACCGCAGACCGCAGCCGGACCTTCCCGGCTGCGGCCTGCGCCGCTTCCCGCGACCCAAGACGAAAGGTAGGTGACGTCGATGGGCGACGTCGTGCTGTCGCTCGGAATGGGCGTCGATTCCGTCGGGATCCTCACCCGTTTTCTTCTTGAGCCCGAAACACGCGGATTCGATCTGCGCGACCTCATCGTGATGACGGCGATGACCGGGGACGAATTCGCAGAGACCGGCGAGCATATGCAGCGGTACATGCTGCCGCTCATGCGCACCCACCGTGTGCGGTACGTGCAGTTGTCGCGCGGCGGTCCCCGGCGCGGCGACGGCTACGTCGTCCTGAACGATTCCGCACAACCCGCCCGCATGCATATGACCGGGCCATGGCGGCTGCAGGACGAACTCCTGCGAAACGGGACGGTTCCGCAGTTCGCCCGCAACCGGCGTACCTGCAGTGAAAAAAGCAAAGCTACCCCGCTGGACCAGTGGAAGCACGACCATCTCGGCGACCAGCCCTACCAGCATATCCTCGGCTTCTCCGCCGAAGAGGAAAAACGGATCGCACGCGACGCGACCTACACATCCCACAACCGGCAGGCACGGTTCCCCCTCGCACACGAGTGGGGCTGGACCCGCCAGGACACGCTCGGCTACCTCCACGAGGTATACGGCGGCGAATGGCCGCGCAGTTGCTGCGTCTACTGCCCCTTCGCGATATCCGACACCGAATACCTGGCCGAGCGATGGCGACGTGACCCCGACGCCGCCGTCCTCGCACTCGTCATGGAAAGACGGTCCGTGACCCTCAATCCCCGCTCCACCCTGTTCGCCCGCGGCAGCGCCTGGCAGTTCGCCCGCGACCATTCACTCCTGCAAGCCCTCGCGTGCGCGGACGAGATGCTGCGCGACGGCACGTGGGCGATCTACGACGTTCGCCGGATCTACCACGCCGCAACCGACAAGACAATCGGACAACCCATCACCAGCAAGAAAGGGAGCGCTTGGCGCAGCGTCACCACCCTCGCCGAAGGAACACAGAGCCGCATGATCCGCGAACTGCACCACCTAGCGCGCGCACATCGGGCCACGCCCCAAGTCGACGAGTTCAACATCCATCGCCTCATGATTCGATGCCCGACCACTCCCTACCCGACGACCGAACGTTTCCTCAGCGTCGGCCCCGCGGGGATCGACGACAAACGTCGCAAGAGTTTCGCGGGCACGTGGTCGAAGCTCGTCGATCAGACCCGGCTCGCGGCGTAACAATGAGACTTGGCAGCGAGCTTGGCGCCCGGCAGCGGTTTCGCATCCGTGTTTCGATCGGTGGCCCGGCCAAGAGGGGGAGGTCCGCTGCGGATGCGGCGACCTTCCGCGATCCGATAGCAAGCACCTCGGCCCCGACACGGCGGTCCACCCCGTAACGAACAGTCCCTACTTGACTGCGATGTGTGTCCGTTTCGGTGAGAGTTTCGGCAGGTCAGGAGACTTTTTACCGACCAATCTGACCGTTACCTTCCGTTACCGTCCACGGCAGGGCAGGGCATCTCCCCTGGTAGGCGGGATGTGCACTCGGTGACCGCTGCTACGCGACTGGTCGTTCCGTCCGAGATGTCCCGCTACTACCTGGTAACCAGGCGAATACGGAGCGCATGAATCGGTTCAAGATGTGAGACGATCAGCGGCGCGGCAGGTACCTCCCGCGATGCGGGGCGCGGAGGCGCCGACCAACTCTCCATGTTCACCGAGGAGGAACACACCATGACCGATCCCCACGCGGCGGCCACAAGCGCCGTCCGACGCGCCTCGCGCCCGCCCGCCTGGCACCGGTGTCCTGGCTCCCCGGCCTCTCGCATGGTGCGCTGAATCCAGCGGGAAAATCATGACCGACCGCACGTACGCCTTCATCGACGAGGCCGGGCAACGGTCTCGCTCTGCCAAGTCGAGCGACCACTTCGTCATGTCGGCTGCGATCATCGACGAGGAGCACCTTCCGGATGCGGCCTCTTTCTTGGACAAGCTCCGCGTCGACCTCGGTCGGCGGCCGACTGACCACCTCCACTGGAGGAACCTCAAAGGCCACCCGCTCAGGGTGCACGCCGTGCGAAGCATGGCTCAGCAGGAGTGGCTCACCGTCTCCAGCGTGGTGGTGTGCAAGAGGCACATCACGACTGGTACCGAAGAGATGGACGACGACCGGTCATACCTGCTCACGATGCGCTACCTCGTGGAACGTTTGTCGTGGCTCGCGCGTGACCGAAACCGGCAGTTGACCTACACGCTGGCGCACATCACCCGCTTCAAGCTGGAAACGCTTCGGGAGTACGAGCGGCTGCTCCGGGAGGCGCCCGACTGCCAGGTGGCGTAGCCGTGGCTCGATCCGCGTGGGGGGCGGATCGACCAGCCGAGGCGTGAGGAGCTGCTGCAACTGGCCGATCTGTCAGCGTCCGCGACGTTCGCGGCGTTCGAGCCTGACGAGTTTGGCAACACCGAGACCCGTTACCTCCGCGAGGTGGCGGGACGCCACTACCGTCGCAAGGACAATCTGACGTCCTACGGGCTGAAGATGCATCCCTGGCGGGAACCCACAAAGGCCGCCTACCCGTGGGTGGCGACCTTGTGAGCACGTCGACCGGCTGACGCCGCGTTCGCGGGTGCCCCTGTTTCCAGTGGCAGACGGCCGCCCGTGCGTAGTTATTTTCTACCAAGACCCTCTGACACTCAACCGTGGGGTTCGGTTCAGCGTACCGAGGCTTTACCATCCGGCGACCTGTTACACGGAAGCGTTTCGTTACTTCCGAGTTGCCTACGATCGCCTCCCTGGCACCGCTGTGAACGACAAAAGCGCCCCTGCGCTCCGCTCGGAGCGCAGGGGCGCTCACTGTTGCGGTCCAGGACTGCTGGCGGATGCCCGAGCCTCTGGGCGCCGTCCGCGATCCGCAGCGCCCGGTCGTCCGCAGTCCTGCTGGTTGGCGGCTTTGCCCGCAGGACCGCCGACGGCAAACGGTTGGACGCGGTCGGCGGCTGCGGCGCGGGCTGCATCAACGTCCGCGAGGGTGCACACCGGGCGGGCCGGGTCAAGGCACCCCGGAGGGGGCCCCGCCTTGACCCGGCCCGCCCGGCGCGCTGAGCGGTGCGCGTTGACGCAGCCCGCGCCCCGAAGGAGCCGCACATGAGCCGCACCCGTAAAGACCGTCCGCGCCGCCTGCGGGAACTCGACCCGCCGCCTGGCCGCGAGCGTCGTCTTCCGACGACGCCGCGCTGGTGGCGCCGCCACGTCTGGTACGCCCCGGACCGGCAGCGCGCCCGCGTCGCCTGCCGTGCCAGCGCGACCGAGTTCAACACCTGCGGCGATGTCGACACCGTCATCCCGGCCGAGCAGCACCGGCAGAACGCCAAGTTGCTGTGGTGAGCCGCCCCGCGGCCGGTTCCCGGCCGTGATTCCGCCCGGTGCCGGGCTCCCGCGCGGCACCGGGCGGTCTTCTCGCCGTCTCTCCGATTCCCCGTCCGCTGTCGAAGGACCCGTTCAAAGGACCGTTCCGTCATGCGCTTCTTCCCTGTCCGCCGTCCCGCCGACCCGTCCGTCCCTGAACTTCGCCGGGCCGCGCGGCTCCCGCTCGGCGACGCCGAACTGCGGGACCTGACACTCGCCGCCTTGGCCGCCGACGGCTACGACGAGGACGACTGCCCGTTCGCGATCGAGTACGTCCAAGACGTCGTCGCGTTCCACGGCGATGTCTGCAACGCCATCCCCGACGGGTACCGCCACGTCGTCCAGGACGTGGGCGTGTGGCCCATCGCCGACGAGTTCGACGCGCTGGTCACCCTGGATCTGCCCGGCGTGCCACGGCTGGCGTCCCTGACCGTTGACGCCAGGAACTTCACGAACCCCGAACCGGGAGGCACCGCGGCCAACGCCGCGTTCGCGCTGGACGAACTCCTCTACCAGGCCCGTTCCCTGACGGCGGAGTTCGAGACGGCGCTGCACGCCGCACCCGGCGCTCTCTGGCCGATGCGGCGCAGGCGACGCCGCGCGCGGCCGCTCCCCGCGCGGGCCGAGCACCGACGTCTCAGGAGGTGGGTCGCGTGAGCTTCAAGACCTGGCTCGTGTTCGAAGTCGCCTGCGACCGGTGCGCAAGCGTGCACGACAGCGCCTGCGACGCCTACTCCGAGGGCGACGCCGTCGCCGACGCCGAACGCGACGGCTGGGCCGCGATCGGCCTGGAGATCTACTGCCCCACCTGCAGCACGCCGTCCACCCCGATCACCGATCGGCGGTCCGCTGACGCCGGGCTGGGACGTCGGGCTGGGACGTCGGGACGACGACGCTGAACCCGGCCGAGCAGTGGACGCTGCTGCTGGAGGTCACCGAATCCCTGCCCGGCCACTGGACGCTCGCCAACGACCAGCACGGCCAGCCCGACCGCTGGGAACTGCACGAACACCGCGATCACGACCGCGACCCCCGCGTGCAGTTGCGGGTCCTGCTCGGAGACACCCGCGTCTCCGTGCGCGGCATCCACGAGCCCACCGGGCGGCGCCGCCCCTGGGAGTACGGGCTCGCCCAGCCGGTGATCCACTTCACGCTGCTCAAGACACCGAAACAGATGGCCGACCAGATCGTCCGGCGCCTCCTGCCGACCGTCCGCCAACACGCCGCCCGCCTAGCCGCCCTGAAATGGCGCGACACCGCACTGCGGACCCGCCGCAGACACACCCTTCACGCCGCGCGGCGAACGCTCGACGGCCCCCGAACAGCGGGCTGTCCTGGTCCGACCGCGACGAGCACGGCCGACCGCCCGCCTACGACACCGCCACCGCCCACGACCTGGAAGGAATCGGCACAGCCATCGCGTTCCGGCAGTCCGGCACCGACCACGACCTGGCCGAACTGACCATCTCCCGACTCACCCACGACGAACTGCTCACCCTCGTCCACACCCTCGCCGCACTGACCAACGAACGGAGAACCGCATGAACACCACACCGCCCGGCTCGCAACCCCGCGACGCCCGAGGCGCACCCGAGGCATGCACGCCCTGTCCGCCCGGTGAACCTTCGCCGGTGCTCCAGCCGATCCGTTGGACCCGGATCGGCGTCGCCACCGTCGAGACCTACGGCGGACAGGCGGTCCTCCAAGCCGCGTTCGACGCGACCAACATGAAGGGCTGACTTGTGGAGCCAGCGGTTTCCGCATAGCTGGCCGACATCACCGAGGCTCGCACCCGTTGCCGTACTGGATTGCGAGACGTGCGAAGGTGACTGGCCCACGTGGACGATCGCTCTGGGACGCGGCGGCCGGACCCGGACTCGATGGCCAGACCGTGTGTGCGTCCGCGTTCACCCCTGGTACGGCGCCTTTCGCCTTGGAGGAAACTGTTGACAACCCGAAACCTAAGTCCGCCCTGGCACTAGGCTGTGGTCCGTTAGCCGGTAGCTCGTCTGCTCCGAGCAGGGCCGACTGAATGCGAAACGGCCTCCGCCCCGATCACTTGATAGCCCAGGTTCGGGTGGAGGCCGTTCCGCGCATCAGGCCCTGGAGCCGCGCGTCCAGCGGAACCGGATACTCAGCCCTCCGGTCCGGCCAGACCCGATCACCAGCTGCCAGACAGCCCTACGCCGGTGGACGCACATCGGCGCCCTCCTTTCTCGTCCCAGCCGGGCGGTTGATGCGCCGCATGAATCCGGCCGGTGCTGTGCGGCGCTAGCGACCCGCGCAGCAGACGAGACGACAGGACGGTAGCGCGTCGAGAGCCTCCTGCATCGGCGTTCACGGCGTTCTGTGCATCGACGAAAACCCGATATCGCATTCGGGCAGGTCAACGGACGACATCTTCCCACTTTTCGCAGCGCGCGGCCGCCGACCTATCCCTCCACATCGTCACGGCTGTTGGGCGCTCACGATCTGTTCGCCCTCGCCGCTGGGCTCATCGGAGTGGGCGATGCAGTCGTCCAGCGCGACTCGGGCACCTGCAGCGTCGTAAGCATCCGCCCGGCGGTTACGACCCGCAGGCTGCGCATCAGCTCTTCCCATTCCACCATCGCCCGCCCGGCCCATGCAGCTCGCCCAGCCGCAGGTAAACCTCCTCGACTACCGGAACTCATGGAAGTCCACACCGTAGTGACCGTGCCGCTGGAGAACTGTTTCGTCCACAAACGTCGGCCCCCAGCATGCTTCCAGGAGCGCCGGAGGCAGTGGGCAAGCAACGCCCAGCCGACGGCTCGGGCAGCGCGTCCGGGAGCGCCGGGGTCGGCGGTTGAGCCTCGCAGGCACCGCCCGCCGCGCCAGGTCGTTCGTCCGCGCGCTCGTTCCTCGCGCTGCGGGCGCTCCACCTGGCGCTCACCGCGGTCGGCACCTGCGCGAGACGGCTCCCGCCGACCCCCGGGTCGGCGCCCCTCCCGACGCTCACCATCAGGAGCCGCCTTGCTCACCCCGACCGTCAAGCTCGTATTCGACCTGCCCGCCGTGCTGGAAGCCGCCGAGGACTCCGTCACCGCAGCCCGCCGCGTCACCCGATGGATTCAGCCGCACCCCATGCAGCCCGGCATGGACGTCGATGCGGGACCGTGCCTGCAGCTCGTCCGCGACAACGGCGTCTACCTGCTGTCCACCAACGCCAGCCCCGACCGCAAGCCGCCGGTCTACGCCGACGGCTTCGACCCGGCCGACGAGAGCTGGTCGCGGCGCTGGACCGAGACCGGACTCCCCGGAGGCGACTTCACCGAGTACCTCGAACTCCACGACTCCGGGCTCCTGGCGGAGATCCGCGCGCAACTCGCCGCCGGAGCCGACCTCATGGTGATCGCCCTCTCCGAACACAGCTACCGCATCACCTACGCCCAGCGCTGATCCCGCCCATCACGGCGTCCACCGATCCGCCGATGGACGTCCTCGACCTTTTCCTGAACGGAGCCGCCATGCACGACCTCGCACCCGACACCTGGACCAGCCTCTCCGGCGAGGTGTTCCTGGTCGCCGCCTCGACTGCGGCGATCTCGACCCTCGATCAGCTCGCCGTCCGGCTCGACGCGCTGGGCGCGGAAGGGCATCCGCTCGCGGGCGACGCGCTGGCCCTGCTGCGCGCCGGCCGCGTCGTCCTCCACCGCCTGCCCGCCGACCAAGCGGACCCCGGTCCTGCGCTTTCCACCTACGCCGACCCCCATCGCCTGCGCCGGGCCGCGATGGCGGCGCAGCACCACTACCTCCTGCACACCACCCCGGACTCCGACGACGTCGCCCCACGCGGAAGACGGCGTACAGCGCAGTGCGCGCGGCTGATCGCCCGCCTGCTGGCCGACGCCACCGGCGGCGTGCCGGCCGATCCCTGCGCCCGCGTCCTGGTCCCCGACCGGCCCGACCACGAGGCCGAAGACTTCACCACCGCCGACGACTGGATCTCGATCGTCCTCACCCGCGACCCGCACACCACCGGTTCGAAACCGACCATGAGCGCGCGAACCTGGGGCCTGGCCCGCTTCGGCCTGCCCGATCTTCGCACCACCGGATTCCGTTCGCGCGAGGCCAGCACCGCCGCCGACCTCCTGCGCGGCCTGGCGGCCAGGTCCCTGCACCGGTACTGGAGTTCACAGCCGGAGGCGACGCCACCTCCCGCTCCCGCCGAGCAGAGCTTCGACGTCACCTGGGTGGACCGCTTCTACGGCCGTCGCCCCACCCCTCCCTGGAACCTCGCACTCCAACAGAGCTCGGCTTTCGACGTTCCCGACGTCCTGGACGTCCGACCGCTCCGCAGTCCCCTGCACCTGCCCCTCACCGTGTGGTGGCGGCACGTCGCCGCCCCGATGCTCCGGCCGTACACCGACTCGCAGCTCAACACCCGCTGGTCGTTCGCCCCGCGCCCCTCAGATCAGCCCTCGGATCGGCCCTCGGACGGGCTTCGGCGAACGACGCCGACAGACAGCGCACCCCAGCTCACCGACAACCCCGGGGGCGACGACCGCCGGACGTGCTCGTGCGGGTACGCGTGGGCGAGCGAGCCCGGTCACGACGACGACGTCGAGTCGTACGCCGCGAGGAACGGCTCGTCCTGACGGTACGACGTGCGGTCGACCGCGTCCGCTCGTGCGCTCTGTCCGGCGACTGCCTGGAGGCCGCCGCCACTCGGCGGCCCACCCCGAACCGGCACTGCTGAGGCGACGGACCACTCGACGGACGGCAGCCGACCGGGTGGTCCGGCGTCGTGAGCCTCGCGAACGCCGCCCGCCCGCGGCCGGCGCCCGCCCGGTCCGGGCTCACGCCGACCACCCGGCCAGCGCGCGCCGCTGCCTATGCCAGGCAGGCGCGCGCAGCCGTGTCGGCTTCACGTCCGTCGCGATCCTCCAGGAGTCGCGATCCTTCAGGAAAGGAAGCACATGTCCCCGTCCTACGACCCCACCGAGAGCCCCGTCCCCGCCGAAGCCCTGTGCGACTTCTGCGCTGCGACCGAGCCCATCGTGCTCTTCCCGCAGAAGCACGGCTTCACCATGCTGATGCCCGACGGGACGCGGCACCGCTTCGAAGACCCGTGGACCGCCTGCGCGACGTGCGCGCCGCTGGTCGAGAACCGGCAACTGCACCTGCTGCTCGACCGCGCCATGAAGAAGCATCCGGCCTACTGGGACGCCAACCGCCAGCAACGCCGCTTCATCCGCGCGACGCTCAAGAAGATGTACCAGGCGATGTACGACAGCATCGTCGGCCGCCCCGAACCGCTCCCCGCGCCGCCACCGCGCCCCTTCCACGAGCTTCCGCCGAAGGAGTCTCCGCAGCCATCGGCCGACGATTGACCGGCGACGGCGCCGCGCTGCCCCTCACGGTTCGCAAGCCGCGAGGGACGGCGATCGCGGCCGTTCACCCGCCTGGTCGCTCGGGGGTACCCGGCCGTCCGCCGTCCGGTTCACGATCGCCGAGCGCGGTCCTGGCTGCGGGTGATCTTGCTACGGTTGCCGTCATGTCCTTCTCTCCGTCGCCGTCGTCGCCGTCGTCGCCGTCGTCGCCGTCGTCGCCGTCGTCGCCGTTGTCTCCGGTCGTTGTTCGCCGCGCTGTGGGTGAAGGTGGGTTCGTCGCTGGGGAGCCCGGCGTCGGTGTGGCCGTGGGCGGGTCGTGTCCGTTGTGCGGGGAGTACGTGCGGGCGACGCGGGCGGGTGCCGAGGTCGGGGTGGTGGTGATGGTGCCGTGCGGCTGCGCGGTGTGAACGGTCCCGGCAGCGGCCGGTTCGGCGAGGAACCGTCGTCCGTTCGGGTTTTCGCGTCGTCGAGCCGTCCCCGTCGTGGCGTCCGGTGGAGCGTCGGCCGCTCGACCTCTGAGTCGGGGCAGGCCGACCGCCGTCGGGCACCCGGGCGTTCCGGACGCGGTTCCCGTATCGGCTGACGCAGCTTGCGTTGGAGGAGGCGCCGTCCGGCACGGCGTTCGGATGGCGGCGAGCATCGACCGGTCGAACCGCGCCATCGACGCCGCTAACCGTTTCCGGGCACCGATCGACGGTCGGCGTCGGGCGATGGCCGGGGACGACCGGCGCGCGCGTGCCGGGCCGCAGGTGACGGTGGACGTTGTTGCGGTGCGCGGCGTGGACGCGTTCACCGGCGGGTGGGCGCGGCGTGGTGGTGACCGGTCGCCGTC
The DNA here is from genome assembly GCF_000381885.1 of Actinomadura atramentaria DSM 43919. GTDB lineage: Bacteria > Actinomycetota > Actinomycetes > Streptosporangiales > Streptosporangiaceae > Spirillospora > Spirillospora atramentaria. The sequence goes on from NZ_KB907214.1 coordinate 129,184, forward strand.
GCCGGCGTTGAACGTTCGGGCGTTCGGCGTCGGGCACGTGGGGCGGCGCGGCGCGCTGCGGCTCTCGCGCATGTGATCCCCCGATGCGGAGCTGCCGGTGTGTTCCGTTGGTGTCGGCGGGTCTGTCCCCCCTGTGTCCCGGCTGCGCAGTCTGCGCCACGCTGGCCGCTCCCGCAACCGCCCTTTCGCTTCGCTCATCCCGGCCCGGCCACAGATCTTTTCCTCGTCCCTCGGAAAACATCTTGGCGGCCCGAGACCGGCCGGTTGCCGGCTCGGCGGGCGCGCGGCGCTGATCGCCTGCGTGCCGGGACGGGGCAGACAGCCCCAGGCCGCGACATCGCGGCCCACCCGCCCGGCAGCACCGGGAGGTTTCCCATGTTGACGTCGCAGTTCTCCACCCACATCGTCGGCCACATCGCCAAGCCCCCGCGCACGTTCGATCTGGACTCCGGCAACGGCGCCGAGCTGAGGATCACCGTGGTCCGCTCCTACCTGGACCGGTTCGACGTTCCGACGGTCCGCGAGTACACGCACAAGGCCGTCACCTACGACACCTCGATGGCCGACAAGATCAGCAACTTCGGGCCGGGTGACTTCGTCGAGATCCTCGCCGACCACGTCCACGTCGAGCGAGCGTGGAAGGGCCGGGACAAGGAGTGGCGCTCGGGCAGCGTGGTCTTCCGCATCGAGTCGATCCGCCGGCTCCGCGCCCGCGGGGACAGCACCGTCCCCGCCGACCAGGCGCCCGCCGACGACAGCCAGGTTCTGGACGGGGTCCGCGTCAGCGACGAGCGTCAGCCCGCCGAGGCCGGGGCGGCCTGACCTCCGGGGGTCCGGGACGGCCGGTCGGCCGTCCCGGACCCCCGGCTCCATCGGCCCTTCGCGGCCACGTCCGGCGCTGCGCGTGCGACGTGCCGCTCCCCTTCAGCTTCCAAGGACAGCCATGCACGAACGCCCCACCATCACCATCACCGGCCCGGCCGACGCCGTCGCCGCCGTCCCCTACGTACTCGGGTTCCATCCGTCCGACAGCCTGGTCGCCATCGGCACCCGCGCCGGCGGGCCGCTGTTCGCCCGCCTGGACGCACCGGACGCCGCCGACCGCGACGCGCGCAAGCGCTCCCTGCTCGACGTCCTGTCCCGCAACAACGTGCGCGTCGTGATCCTGCTCGGCTACGGAACCGACGACCTCTCCCCGACTCTCGCGATGCTCGCCGACGCGCTGGAGGGCGCCTTCGAAGTGCCTCACGTCCTGCGCGTCGAGGGCGATCGCTTCTGGCGCCTGGACCGCCAGGAGTCGCGGTGGTGCCCGCGCGACGGCGAGCCGTTCGACAGCGCAGCTACCGTCGTCGCCGCGCGAGCCACGTTCGCGGGCTTGGTCGCGCGGTCGAGCCGTGCTGAGTTGCTCGCCGACCTGGCGCCGGTCGGCGGTGAGGACCGCGACTGGATGCGGGCCGAGACCGAGCGCGCCGAGGCTAAGTTCCTGAGCCTTCCCCGCGCGGTGCTGGTCGAGCGGGGCTTGGACCTGGTGCGGAATCTCATCGAGGTCGATCGGCGGCTCACCGACCGGGAGGCCGCGCGCCTGACGGTCGCGCTGAGCGACCTGCGCATCCGCGACGACGCGCTCGTCAGGATCACGCACCTGGACCAGCGCCAGCAGGGCCGGCTCTGGCGGGATCTGACGCGCCGCGCCGAGCGCGCGTACGTGGCGGCGCCCGCCACGCTGTTGGCCTACCAGTCCTACATCAACGGCGACGGCGCGATGGTCAACGTCGCCCTGGACCGGGCTTTGGAGGCCTCGCCCGGCTACTTGCTCGCGCGACTCATCAGCCAGTGCGTGGCGCTTGGAATGCCGCCTGAGGCGGTCGCGCTGACCGGCCGCACCCCGGAATGGCTGGCCCGCGAGCTTGGTGAAACCCGCGACGAGTCGTAGCGGCTCGCGTCGGTGGCGGCCCGAGTGTCCAAGGGCCGCCACCGACACCGCGGCTCCCTCCCCAGCCGAGCAGGACGACGAGGCGCTGAACGGCGCGGTCGTCGCCTGCCCCCGAAAGCTCAGGGCACCAGCCCTGTCTTCCCCCACCGAAAGGCTCGCCATCAGGGGTTTGACCGTCCGCGATCAGATCGACTTGATCGCGCTCGCACCGTGCATCCTGGGTTATCACCCGAACGACGACGACTGCGTCGTCTTCCTCGGTCTCAGCGAAACCGAGGGCGCATCCATCGCGGTGCACGTCGGCAGCGGCAGCCTGCACCGCGCCCTCCCCCTGCTGCGGCGCGTCGTGCGGGAACGCACGTTCACGCTCACCGCACTGATCGCCTACGGGCCCGAGACCGTCGTCGGCCCGGTACTCCTGCAAATGCTCCACGCGTTCCACGACGACGCCGCGGATGTCGATCAGGCATTGCGGGTCGAGGGCCTGCGGGTCGAGGGCCGCCGCTGGTGGTGCGTGCTGCCCGGCTGCGACGCCCCGGACCACCCGCACCGCGCCGGCCGGATACTCGACCTGTCGTCGAGCCGAGTCGCGGCGGCGGCCGAGTCGGCGGGCCTGGTGGTCTACGCGTCTCGCGCGGACAAGGCGCGAGCCGAGGAGCCGATGACGAACGAACCGACGGTACTGCGGCTGCTCCGCAGGTTCTTGGCCCTCGCCACACGCGACCGCGACACGCGCTAGGAGAAGAGGTGGTGGGCGAAACGCCATTTCGCCCACCACTCACTCATTGGGGAAGACATCAGGTCCGTTGGGGGGCGGGCGGGACGGGTCATGGCGGGCTTTGCGCGGGTCGGGCTCCCGTGCGGTTCCTCCATGTGTCGCAGGGGAGCAGGCCCGTCCCCGCCGCGCAACCTGCCCGCCGCGATGTGATCACCGGACGCGCCTGCACGGCTCCGGAGTTCAAGATCTTTTCTCGTCCCTCGAAAACATCTTGAACTCCTGGCGTGGAAGTTGCGCGGCGGTGCCGGGCCCGCTTGGTCGCGGGCGTTGGAGGAACCGCACGGGAGCCCTCGGCTCCCTTCCGATTGGAGCCCGCCATGACCCGTCCCGCCCTCACGGTCCCGCGTACCGCCGCGCCCGCCTGGCTGCCGACCGACGCCGAGCTGGCCGCCTACGGCAGCCGCGCGTGCGCCGCATTCGGTGACCGGCACGACGACCTGCTCACCGACCCGGCGGCGGCCTGGGCGGAACTGGCCGAAGAACTCGCGGCCCGCTGACGCGGGCCGCCTACGTGGGGCGGGGACCACGGTCCCCGCCTCACGCGCGATGGCCACCTGCCGCCCGGCTCACGCTTGGTCGAGGTAGAGCGCGCTCGCCGCGTCGGCGGTTACCGCCGTCTCCCCGGTGGACCGGTCTCTGCGGTCGCCGCCAGGAACGCCATCACCTCCTTCCCGCTCGTCAATGTCCTGCGCGTTCGCGGGCTCGCCGTCACCGTCCCGGTTCGGGCGGTCGCGGCTGCGTTCCTCGCCAGCGACGTCGTTTCGTTCGTTGGCCATCGCGCGGACCTGGGGAACGGTGAGGCCGCACAGGTCGGCGATCTCGGCGTTGGACTGGCGCAGGCCGCGCAGCGCGCGGACCGCGCGGCGGCAGTCCTCGTCGGCGCCGCACGCCCTGTCTTCGGCTTCGGCCACAAGCCGATCCGCATGCCGCCTCGCGCGGGCGCGGATTTCGCCCGCCCTGCCCTGCGCCTCGTAGAAGTCGGCGAGTGCCGCTTCGATCTCCTTCTCGCGCCGCCGCCGTTCGGCGTCACGGGCGGCCTTGGCCTCGCGCGCCGCGCGGACCGCAGCGGCGCGGCGCGCCGTCGTTCGATGCCCTATGTCAGACCTCCCTCTCTGTAGGTTGACCGTGGTCTGCCCCACGACCAAACGCCGTGCGTACACACTGGCATACGTAGCATGTCTAGCATAAACTCATATATATGGACAGCGCGAAGGGGAACCCGGGGCCGCGCGGCTTCGCCGTACAGCGAGCCATGCACGCTTCCCATCGCACGCCGTCCCGCACTTCGCCCCCCTCTTCCAGCCTGCGATCGCAGCAGCTCGCCGCCCAGCAGCGAGCGCGCACGCTCGTCGCGTCCGTCCAGTCCCAGCTCGCCCAGTCAGCAACAAGACACCTCTTGCACTTCCAGCAGATTCCGGGCGGGGCGTCCGGAGCAGAGCCGTCCGACGGCATGCGCGGCGCGCCCGGGACGCAGGGCTCCGACAGCCGTACGCGGGCGGCGAACCGATCTCCGCTGCGGCCGTCGTCCAAGACCGAAGGCACCGTGCGCCGCCTGTTCGCGAGCGCCCGGAGCAGGACCGCCGACGTGTTCGACGACGCCGCGACGGCGGGGTGGTCGCGTTGATGACGATCCACAAATTGACCGCCGGGGACGGCTACACCTACCTGACGCGGCAGGTCGCGAACGCCGACGTGGACCCGGCGTGGGAGCGGGGACAGGCCGCCGCCGAGTACTACACCGCCCGGGGGAACCCGCCGGGTCGCTGGGTCGGCCGGGGCGCGCCGCTTCTCGGGCTGGAGGGCGAGGAAGTCACCGAGGACCAGATGAAGGCGCTCTACGGCGTCGGCATGCACCCCGACGCCGACCGGCTAGTCAGCGAATACCTCGACCAGCACCTTCGTGCGGGAATGACCGACAAGCAGGTGACGGCCGTCCAGGACCGCGCCGTCAAGGCGGCGACGCTCGGCCGGAAGTTCCCCGCCTACTCGCCGATCTCCCCGTTCGACAAGCGCGTGAAAGACCGGCTCGCGCAGATCGAGCGGGAGACCGGGCGCACTGCGACCGCCACCGACCGCAAGCGCGTCCTGGCCGAGGAATCCCGCCGGGCGCGGGCCGCGGTCAGCGGCTTCGACGTGGTCTTCGCGCCCGTGAAGTCGGCGGCGCTCCTGTGGGCGATGGACCCGCGTGCCGAGGTGCGGCGCGCGGTGCGGCAGGCGCACGAGGCTGCCCGCGACGCGGCGCTGGAGCTGCTGGAGGAACAAGCGGCACTTACGCGCACCGGTCAGGGCGGCGTCGCGCAGACCGAGACTCGCGGGCTGATCGCCGCGATGTTCGACCACTACGACAGCCGCAGCGGTGATCCCAATCTCCACACACATGTGGCGATCTCATCCAAGATCCAAGGCATCGACGGCGTCTGGCGAAGCTTGGACGCCCGCGCCCTTTACCGCATCGCGGTCGCCGCGAGCGAGTTCTACAACAGCGCGTTCGAGGTCGAACTACGGCAGCGTCTACCTGTCGTGTCATTCGCTGAGCGCACCGACACGGTCGGCGCCCGTGAGCCAATCCGGGAGATCGCCGGGGTGCCGGAGGAGTTCATCGAGAACTTCTCCGCCCGCCGCACCGACATCGAAGCCCGCTACGAGTACTTGCTGCGGCAGTACCGGCGCGAGCACGGCCGCGATCCGTCCCGGCAGGTCGCCCACGACCTCGCCCGCCGGGCCAACCTCGACACCCGCGACCCTAAGAAGGCCGCCCGTTCTCTGGACGAGATGCGCGCCGACTGGACCCAGCAGCTCATCGAGCACTTCGGGGCGGGCGCGGTCGGGCGCCTCATGGACGGCGTTCCCGATGAACACCGCGGCGCCCCCGACGTCACGCACGGCGACGGCGGAAGGGATTCTCCGACGCCCGCCCGGCAGGCCGACCTCGTCGAGTTGGCGAGGCGGGTCGTGGCGAACGTCGCGGAGATGCGCTCGACCTGGACGGTATGGAACCTGCGTGCTGAAGCAGAGCGGCTGACCCGCGCGGAGCTGCTGTTCTCGTCCCCCGAGGAGCACCGCGGCGTCGTCGCGCGGATCGTGGAGAGGGCGGTGTCGCCCGCGCTGTCGGTGCGCGTCGACGCTCCCGCCGTGCTGGACGAACCGACCGCGCTGCGTCGCAGCGACGGCGCCTCGGTGTTCACCGAGCACGCCTCGCTCGTCTACACCAGCCGCCAGATCCTCGACGCCGAGGACCGGCTGGTGCGGGCCGCCCGGACTCCGACCGCCGTCGCGCTCTCCGGTCAGGCGGTCGCGGCGGCGCTGACGGAGTTCGACGCTCTCATCGCCGACGCGGGTATGGCGCTTGACGCCGGGCAGCGCGCGCTGGTGACCGCGTTCGCGTGCGACGACCGCCTCGTCGTCGCCGGTCTCGGGCCCGCCGGTGCCGGGAAGACGACCGCGATGAAGGCGTACGCGCACGTCGCCGCGCGGTCCGGGCAGCGGATCGTCGCGCTCGCCACCTCCAGCGCCGCGGCCGACGTCCTCGGGCAGGAACTGGACCTCCGCGCCGACAACCTCCACAAGTTCCTGTTCGAGTACACCGACGGCCCGCACGCCGCGCTGCTGCGCGACGGCGGTGCCGGTGCTCACGCCGACATCCCGCCCCATAAGCGGCAGTTCGTGCTGCGCCCGGGTGACGTGGTCCTGGTCGACGAGGCCGGGATGGCGGGCACTCCGGCGCTGGACCGGCTCGTCGCCATCGCCGCGCAGCGGGGCGCGGTGGTGCGGCTGCTGGGCGACCACCGGCAGCTCGGCGCCGTCGAGTCCGGCGGCGCGCTGCGGCTCATCGCCACCGACGTCGGCGCCGCCGAACTCACCACGCTCTACCGGTTCGCTGACCCGGCCGAGGCTGAGGCGACCCTGCGGCTCCGCGTCGGGGACGCCTCCGGTCTCGACTTCTACCTGCGTAACAAGCGCGTGCAGTCCGGCTCCCGGCAGGCGATGATCGAAGAGGCCTACGCCGGGTGGAAGGCCGACATGCTCGCGGGCAAGACCACGCTGCTGGCGGCGTCCACGAGCGTGAACGTCGGCGAGCTGAACGCCCAAGCCCGCCGCGACCGCGTCGAGGCCGGCCAGGTCGAGCCAGACGGCGCGGCGCTGCACGACGGCAACACCGCCGGAGTCAGGGACTGGATCGTCACTCGTGCCAACGACCGCCGCCTGCGCACCCGCGGCACGGACTGGGTGAAGAACGGCGACGCCTGGATCGTCACGGCCCGCCACGACGACGGCTCTCTCACCGTCCGGCACCTCAACCACGGCGGCGCGGTGAGGCTGCCCGCCGCCTACGTCGGCGCCGACGTCGAGCTGATGTACGCCACCACAACGAACCGGGCCCAGGGCAGCACGGTCGACACCGCGCACCCGCTCGTCACCCCGGACATGACACGCGAGAACCTGTACGTCGTCGCGTCCCGCGCCCGCGAACGCACCGTGCTACACGTCGTGACGCACGAACTCCTCTCCTACGACCCCGACGACCGGCTCGACCGCGTCCGCCACGACGCCCGCCAGTACGCCGCCCGGGAGGTACTGGAGAACGTGCTGGCGCGCGAGGGCAACGAGCTGTCGGCGACCGAGAGCATCCGCGAGTCCACCGACCTTGCGGCGTCGCTCGCCACGCTCGCTCCGCGCCACCAGCACGTCGCGACCCTGCTGGCGACCGCCACCTACACCGGCCTGGCGCGCGAGGTTCTGCCGCGCCCGCTCGCCCGCGTCCTGACCGACTGCGACGGCTGGCCGCAGATCGTCACCGCGCTCGCCCGCGCCGAAACGCTCGGCTGGAACGCGCGCGACCTGCTGCTGGCCACCGCCCGCGACGGCGACCTGCTCACCGCCGACACGCCAGCCCGCTTGGTCGCTTGGCGGATCGGCCACCACACCGAACAACACCCCGCGCCCGGCCCGATCGCGCAGCCGACTCTCGCCGACGCCGCCCGCTACGCCGCCCTGCTGCACCCCGCCGCCGGGGACGGACGCGTCCTGGACCCCGCCGAAGCGCTACGCCGTCCGGTTTCCCGCACCGCCCGCCGCGCAGCGTCGACGTACGTCTCGATCGCGCGCGTTCAGGAGTACGCCGACGCAGTCGCCGCAGCTTTGTCGGTCCCGGTCACGCAGGTGACCGCGCACCGGACCTGGCCCCACCTGGCCGCCGCGTTGGCCGCCGCCGACCGCAACGGACGCGACGTACCCGGCTTCCTCGGGACCCTCACCGCGACCCTCACCGCGCGCTCCAGCGAACCGGCCATCCGGCCGACCGACATACTTCCCGCACTGTCGCGAACCGTCCGGCGGCTCGTCGCCGCAGACCCCGCCGCCGGCCCGATCACCCTGCCCGACCAGCTCCGGCACGCCGGTATCGCCGCCACCGCACTCGGCATCACCGAAGCCGAACGCCTGCGTGCCGACGCTTCCTGGCCCGCGCTGTCGGCGGCGCTACGCCGCGCCGCCGACCACGGACACGACCCGGCCGTCATGCTCCGGCGCGTCGCCGACGCGCGCGACTACAGCACCGCCGACAGCGGCAGCCGCGTGCTGGCATGGCGGCTCAACCGCTACGTCCAGACCCTGCCCGTCCAGGCGAACGTCCGTCGCGCCAACCAGGACTGGCGCCTGCTCGCCTGGACCCTCAAAGCCCTGGAAGAACGCGGTGTAGCGCCCGCGGATCTCGTGCGCGTCGGCGACGACCTGCACGACGTCCTCACCACCGCCCTCGAAACCGCCTCAGACCACAGCCGTCCGGCGAACGACGCACCGCTTTCCTGGCTCGCGTCGATCACCCCGCAGGACGACCACGACCCCACGCTCGTCGAATACCTGCACAACGCCGCCGACGCCATCGCCACCCGCGTCCGGCACGTCACCGACGACGCCCTGCGCAGCGCGCCCGCCTGGCTCGCCGCCCTAGGCCCCGCACCCGACGACCCGCTCACCCGCGCCGAGTGGAGCACCCACGTCTCCACCGTCGCGGCCTACCGCGACCAGCAGCGCGTCCCCACCAACGACCCACGCCGCGTCCTCGGCGCCTACATCGAAACCGGCCGACCCAACCACGACGCCTACTGGCACGCCGCCTCCGCCATCGCCGCCGCACGCCGCATCACCGGCCTCGACCCCGCCGTCGACCCGATCTCCCCCGCCCGCGCCCGGCTCATCGCCGATCACTACCTCGCCCTGCCCGACGAAGACCGCGCCGCCCTCTACGCCGCACTCGTCGAACGCCGCGGCGACCTGTGGTTCGGTGACCCGACCGCACTCGACGACCACGCAGTCACCCACCCCCTGCACGCCCGCGACCTCCACGACCTCATGATCCAGCGCGGACACCTGACCGCGCCCACCGCCGAGGAAACGACCACCGAACCATCCGCCGACCGCCGCCCCGCTTCTGTCGAGCCTCCCGTCGAGGCGGTCCGCGCCACCCACCGCGAAACCCAGGAGGACGCCGAGCGCGCCGCCCGCATCCAGGCCGCCCGCCGCGCCAACCAACGCGAACTCAACCGCAGCCAGCGCCGCGGCGCACCGCGACAACGCCGCCGCCAACCCGCCCGCACCACCGAGCAGCCTCCGCCGATCCATCAGCGCCCCGTCGAGCGGACCGAGGAACGGCGGCTGGAGATGTAGGCGGTTCTTCTAACATGGCTCCATGCACGTCGGTGACGATCGCCGACGTTCGCTGAGCGCCAGCGCTCGGTGAGCTAGTGCAGTATCAGGCAACGTTCGCCCTGTGTTCGATGTGAGATATGGTCCTCAGCCGTGGGCGAGTTGGTGCTGATCAGACACGGCGAGACCGCATGGAGCCGGACCGGCCAGCATGCTGGCCGAACCGACCTGCCGCTGACCGAGGCGGGGGAGGACTCGGCATGTGCGCTTGCACCTCGGGTGGCCGAACGGGAGTTCGTCGCCGTCTACAGCAGCCCGCTGACTCGCGCCGTGCGGACCGCCGAACTGGCGGGGCTGAGCGGTGCGGAGCCCGACACCGACCTGATCGAGTGGGACTACGGCCGCTATGAGGGGCTGACCGCCGAGCAAATCCAGGAACTCAAGCCCGGCTGGGATCTGTGGCGCGATGGCGTCGACACCGGCGAGGACCTCGGGCACGTGACAGTGCGGGTCGATGCTTTCCTCGGCCGGGTCCGGCCGCTGCTGGACAAGGGTGACGTGGCCGTCGTTGCCCACGGCCACCTGTCACGCATACTCACCGCGCGCTGGCTCGGGCTCGACGCGTCGGCCGCGCGGCAGTTCGGGCACCCGCATCCGGGGACGATCAACACGCTGGGTTACGAGCACAAGCTGCCAGTCGTGCTCGGGTGGAACGTGCCGTAATGGCGGCTGCCCATATCCCGTCCAAGGTGTAGCTACTGCCGTGCCATTAGGCGACGTTGGCCCTGTCGACGACGGAGCGTAGGCGCCGGTCGTCGGCGTGGCGATTTCGCCAGATGATGTAGCGGCGGATCATGCTTCCCTGCTTCTTGTGGGTGGCGTGGTCGGTGCCGTCGAGGGTGAAGTAGCGCAGGGCGGTGAAGTGGGCTTCTATGCGGTTGAGCCAGGAGCTGTTGGTAGGGGTGTAGGCAATCTCGACGTTGTTCGCCGCGGCCCGGGTGCCGACCCTCTGGCACCTCTTCGTGGTCAGGTGCGGGGAGAAGTTGTCACAGACGATCGCGATTCGCACCGTCGGCGGGTAGAGGGTTCGCAGGTAGCGGCAGAACTCCAGGAACTGAGTGCGCTTCTTGACCGGCTTGATGTGGCCGTAGAGCTTGTCCTTGGCCAGGTCCAGGGCGGCGAACAGGTGCCGTACTCCGCCGTAGCGGTTGTAGGTGGCCCGCCGCCTGCGGCGGGGTTCACGGTCGGGGTCCTTGTCTTTGCCGGAGCGTTCGGCCCACTGCCGACCAGGGTGGGGCATCAGGTTGAGCGGCCCGAACTCGTCCATACATAAGACGACTTCGGGCTCGCCCTCCTCGGGTATGACCTCGCCGTCGGCGATCGCGTAGAGGTGTTCGACGCGGGCCTTCTTGGCCGCGTAGTCGGGGTCGCGGGAGGTCTTCCAGGTCTTCAGCCGTTGATAAGGAGACGCCTTCCTCGCGGAGCAGGATGCGCAGGCCCTCGTGGCTAATGTCGTCGACCACCCCCTCAGCGACCAGGAAGTCCGCCAGCTTCGTCAGGCTCCAGGTCGAAAAGGGCAGGTCGTATGCGGTCGGCTTGGACTTCGCGAATTCATTGATCTCGCGCCGCTCGGGCAGCGTGAACGTCCTGGGCCGACCGCCGGAGTACTTCGGATACAGGGAGTCGAAGCCGTCGGTGTTGAAGTTGTGGATCACATCCCAGACCCGATCCGCGCTGGTGAACGTCACCTCGGCAATCTTCGCCACCGACATGCCCTGAGCGGACAGCAGGACCATCTGGGCCCGCCGCCAGGTCACCACCGACCCGGTTCCCCGGCGGATGATCCGCAGCAGCCGCCGGCCCTCGTCATCATCGATCCCGCGTACACGTACTCGTTCTGCCACCCGGACAGAGTGACGGCCACGCGCCGCCCGGCACAGCACCGGGACGGCGCGTCACATCACAACAGGGCAAACGTTGCCTGCTACGGCACTAGCTAGGGAGTGATGACCACCTGGTAGGCCTCGCCGTCGAGGATGCGTTCGGACTGGACGTCGCGGCCGACTTTGCCGCCCGCGCCTGTGTTCTCGTCCTTGGGGACGTGGGCCCTGATGCAGGGTGCGACCGGTTCGTTGCGGACGACCGTCACGCTCCACACGCCGCCCACGTTGCGGGGTGTGATCTCCGTGCACAGGGAGCCGAGCGTGCCGCCTTCCCGGGTCCTGGCGAAAGGGAACTCATCGCAGGAATCGTCCCGGACGGTCGGGTCCGCCGCGAAGGGCTTCGGAGGGGCCTCGCAGCTGTAGTAGCGCCTGCTGCGCTCTCTCGTGTCGTCGGCGTCGCGCGTGAGCGGCTTCGCCGCGGTGCCGAGCCTGCCGTTGGTCAGGTTGTTCTGCGCCCATTCGTAGGCGACGGCGGCGGCCCCGTAGGCGGATTTGCTGATGGTCACCTTGGCCAGGTCCTCGGTGACGATGCAGCCGGGGTACTCACCGACCTTCCCGTCGCAGCGCAGCGAGGGGCCTGCCCAGCTCTGGTGGCTGATGACGGGTTTTGCGTTGGTGCTCACCACTTCGCTCTGGTAGGAGATCTGTGTGCGCTGCGCGACCCCGCCGCCTCGCACGGTGGAGTCGTAGGACAGCGTCCCGGTGTCGTTCTCCTCGCCCGCGTGCAACTCTATGCTCCCGCCGCCCCAGGCGGGCGGCCCCGCGATGCACAAGGTGCAGTCCGATCTCAGCGTGAGTTTTACGGCCCCGATGGTGTCCGACATCGCGCCGGCGTAGACGGAGATGCTCTCCTGCCACTTCGTGCTGTTGTACTTCGGCTCGGATGCGGCCACGACGGTGAGCCCGGCGGTGCCGAGGACGTCGCCGGCGGCGTTGACGAGCGCGTACACGATGTTGTGCCGCACGCAGTAGGCGTGACGGGTGGAGACGACGTCCTGGGGTTTGTCGGAGGCGCACAGGGCTGCCGCGTCGCCCTGGGGGGCGGCGGTGACCCTGGTCGCGGTGACGTGGTTGCGGATGCGGGCGAGATCCCGGGCGGAGACGGGGCCATGTTCGATGCAGGTCCACGCCGCGCCCTGGCGCGCGGGCCCGGTGCCGGGGGCGGTCGCCGTGCACGTGCCGTGGCCCTTCGGAGCCGCCCGGCCGGCCGGTGAAGACGTGGCGGCGGCCGGCGAGGCGCCCAGGGCGAGAAGACCTGCGGCGAGGACGAGTGAGGCCACCGCGGCCGACAGCCGTCTGACGCGTTTCACAGGCGGCCCCTCTTTTCTTTTCCGTTTCATACAGACATGATCGTCTATAAGAGACGTTTGCACCACCGGCCCGGCCCACTCGGCCGGAAGAAGGGGGAACCACGACGATGCGCTCCATCAGTCCGGCCCACCGCACGGCCAGAGCACTCATGGTCGCCACCGCCTCGGCCGCCGGCGCGGTCACCGCCCTTGGCCTGGCCGTCTCACCGGCCACCGCCGCACCCGCCCCGCCTGCGGCCGCGCAGGCGGCCGCGCCCGGCCAGCCCTGTACCGTGGCCGATCTCGGCCAGCGCCACCCGATCATCAAGAGCACCGAGGTCGCCCCGACGATCACCCAATTCAAGGGCTGGTACGTCACCGAGGGCTCGACCGGCTACCAGTCCGTCACCACCAGCACCCAGACGACCATCTCGGTCTCCGTCGGCCTCAACGGCACCGTCCAGGGCGGCTTCTCCATCGAGACCCTCGGCACCGTCGGCGCGATGCTCGGCCTGGACGTGCAGGTCAACTACTCCTCCACCAGCAGCGAATCGAATACGGTGACGTGGAACTTCAACCGGCCCGGCTACTACGGCGTCTACAAGGGCACGAAGAAGGTCACCGGAACCTACGGAAGCCTCAACTGCAATCGCGTCCAGCAGGGCGACGGCAGCTGGGCGCTGAAGTGGGTCGAGGGACCCGACAGCGGCGGCTTCACCACCTACACCACCCTTGAGGAAGGCGCGGTGCGCTGCGAGGACAACGTGCCCGCCAACAGCATCATGGCCAAGGCGCAGGGCCTCCTGGACTGCACCAGCACCGCCGCGAAGACCGCGCACCCGGCGGGCGCGGTCGCGCCGACCGCGAAACAGATCCAGGACCGCCACGCGCAGCTCCGGGCGTTGGCCGGCGGCACGTCCACCGAACGGCCCAAGGCCACCGCGCGCAGCGCGCAAACCACCCTCGACTGCCAGGCCACGGCCTACAAGATCGCCGTACCCGGTAAGCCCCTGTCCTGGAGCGGGCCGCTCGCGAACGACGGCGTCCGCCTGCGGACCTCATCGATCTTCAGCGCCCACCTGGACAACTGGCGGCTGTGCAATGTGACCGAGCACGACGGGATCCTCGAGGCCACCTTGTGGAACTGGGGCAACGGCGGGTGCGCGACCATCGCCGCGCAGGACGCGGCCGCCGAACGGGCGGTCCTGACGACGGCCTCCTGCATCGAGGACGACCTCCAGCGGTTCTACATCTACCGCGACGTGCCCGGCTCCGACAAGATCGGCCTCCAGAACAAGTACACCGGCTCCATGCTGGGCCACGACCGGTACGCCGACGGGGAGTCCGTCCGCCAGTACTCCAGCGGCAGGCAGGACGGTACGGGGACGTACTCCATGATCGGAGTCTGACGGCCCCCACCCCACGAGCGGCCCCGCACGCGAACCCTGACCTGCCGGTTCCGGGCGGGGCCCGCCACGCCCCCATCTCGAGCCCGCTCCCCGGACCGGCTCTGCCTGATCAGGCGGCTTTGTCGAAGCCGGGGCGGCAGACGCGCAAGACTTCCTGCTCGCAGGGGCGGGGCGAACGCAGACGCACCACGGCGACCAGACCGGCTGCAGTCGGTGCTCACCGGCAACATGCGGGAGGTCGCCGTGTGCAAGCTGGAGGCGTTCGACCTCGACTCCAACCTCGATCTGGAGGTGGGCGCCTACGGTTTCGACGCCGCCGAGCGGCCGCCGCTGGTCGCCCTCGCGCGCGAGCGCGCGGCCCACAAGTACGCCCAGACGTTCGGCCCGGAGACGACCGTGCTGATCGGCGACACCCCGGCCGTCCTTCGCGCCGTCCTGAACGTCACGCGCTGACGCGCTCAACCAAGTCCCGCACCACCGGGGTGTCGATCGGACGGAGCTGGTCGACCAACGCGGAAAAGCGGGTCGACTCATCGCGACTTGGTCTCGTCAGCGGCGAGTGAATATGACCACGCGGACTATGGCGTTTACGCGCGGTCTTTCGTCTTGTGCAACAGGTCTCGGAATTCTTGGGTCCACTCGGCTTGGCGCTGGTCGCGGGGCAGTGCGTCCAGGCCGGAGGTGATGAGCGCGGCGGCGTCGGCGTTCGCGCCCACGTGGTGGAGGGTGAAGCCCATCACGGCGCGGAAGAAGGGCGGTGTGTACCAGTAGAGCGAGGGTGGCGGTTCGGTCATGTGGTCCACGCGGGATTCGGCGTCGTCGATCAGCGCGCGGGCCGTCTCGACGTCGCCGAGGGCCGCGTGGCCCTGCGCGGCTTGGAGCGTTGCGTAAATTCGCTGTGAGGGGTGCGCGCCGTGTGCGGCGAGGGCCCCCTGGGAGAGGCGCACCACGGCACGCATGTTGCCCTGGTGGCGCGCGACGTAGCCGCGGAACGACATCGCCGTCGCGGCGGTGGTCCCGTCCTGGAATTCGTCGGCTTGGTCTTCGGCACGTTCGAACAACGCCAGTGCGGCAGCGTGCCGGCCCTGGGCCGCATGGAGCCAGCCGGTGAAGACGGTCCATTCGGCGATCAGACGGCCGAGCCGATCGTGAGCCGGGCCCGTCCCGTACTTCAGCGCCTCGGTGACCGTCTCCAACTGCGCCGCGACGGGCTCGATCAGTGAGGCGGGACCGATCGCGTCCTCCAGACGCCGCTGGCCGGCGAGAACGTCGGCGAGGGCACCGAGCGCGCTTTGGTCGATGTGTGTGGGGTTGGCGAGGGCGTGGGCCGCGTGGTCGATGGTGTCGAGACCCGCAGCAGGCGGGTTGTCGCCGAAGAGTTCATGTTCCGGGCTGTCGAAGACACAGCTGAGGAGCCACCTGTAACGGCGGCCCGGGAGATGCTTCCCGGTTTCCCACTGCTTGATCGAGGTCGCCAGCGACGGAACGTGCGGCAGGCGATCACGGTCGGCCGGATCAGCGGCGGCACGAAGCCGTCGGGCCAGGTCGGTACGGGACCAATACGGCGAAGTCTCCCGTAGCGCACGCAACCGCGCACCGACCTCGGCCGCACTCCCGGCTGACATCGTCCTACACCTCTCCAAAGAACAAGGGCTACCACGCACTTACCCGGTTCTATGCCTGCTCCAGTTCTCGTCGCAGCGCGTCCCGGTATTCCCGCGTCCATTCCGCGCCCTGCTGATCCGGTGGCAGGGACTCCAGGCCAGCCTGGATATGCTCAGCCGCCGCCGCGTGCTCACCGAGTGCGCCCAGCGCCAACCCGATATTGATGTGGTGGAAGTCGGGCGTCAGCCAGTACGCCGTGTCCGGCGGCAGGGTCCGCGCCGCCACGTTCTCCAGCGCGTCCGCCTCGGCCAGCAACCGCCGCGCCGCCGCTGCGTCGCCTAGTAGCGCGAAGCCCTGCGCGGCTTGAACCGCGTCCCCGAGCCGTTGCGCGGGCGAAGCGCCGGGCGTGTGGTAAGCCGTGAGGAAGTGCCGAACGATGCCGCGCGGGTTGCCCTGCTGGCGGGCCAGGTAGCCCTTGAAGTTCGCGGCCTGCGCGGCGAGGACGCCGTGGCCTGCCTCGTCGGCGATGGTTTCGGCGTCAGTCAGCAGATGCGCGGCGGCATGGTCGACGCGGTGTTCGGCGAGCAGCCAGCCGTGGAACTGCACCCATTCGGCGGCCACGGGCGCGAGTAGATCCCGGCCGGTGCCGCGGGTCTGGCGATACAGGTTGACCACGGAGTCCGCTTGCGCGCGCGTCGAGGGAAGAACGGCAGCGGGCCCGAGCGTGTCGTCCAGTCTCCGCTGCTGCACGAGGATCGTGGCAAGCGATTCCACGACGACGCCGTCGAGCCGAGCAGGCCGAGTGAGCGCACTTCCGAGCCGGTCTTCGTCGTCGGGCGTCAACTCGACGCTCACGGCGAAGGGCGCCGCAGCGACGTGGAACAGTTCGCGCTCCGGGCTGTCGAAGACGCGGCTGAGGAGTCGGCGGTAGCGGTGGCCGGGCAGGTGTTTCCCGGTTTCCCATTGCTTGATGGAGGTGGCCAGGGAGGGCACGTGCGGGAGAAGGTCGCGTTCGGCGGGGTCGGCCGCGTCGCGGATCAAGCGGGCCAGGTCGGTGCGGGACCAGTACGGCGGTGCTTCCCGCAGCGCACGCAACCGCGCACCGACGTCCCCGGCGTTGTCGACCGGCATCTCCTACACCCCTCCGAAAGACGGGTTTCCACGCTCTTACTCGGTTCTTCCCCATCTTCCGTGATGCAGCGAGCTACGCGCGGTCCTTTGCGGCGCGCAGCACGTCTCTGAGCCACCTGGGAGCCCGGCGGGACGTCGGTGAACCGCGGACCCGGTTCTATGCCTGCTCCAGTTCTCGTCGCAGCGATGAGCTTTGCGGTCGGTCACGCTTTGGCCGGGGTGCGTGCCGCAGCGGCGGCGCTCAGCGGCAAGGCTGAGAGCCGTTGCTGGTGCTGTTCAGCGGTATCTCGTGGAGGGTTCGCCAGATGTAGGTGGTGTCGTCGCGGCGAAGTTCGACCAACGCGAGTGCGGACACCGTGATCGTGATGATCGGTTCGGTGCGGCGTGGGGCGACCAGGTCGATGACCGGGCGGACAGGTCTGCGTCGGTTGTTGTAAGTGATGCCGAGGTGCGGGCGGAACCGGGCGGTGGGCGGTCCCCCGGGGAGACCGGCCTTGTTGTTGAGGCGGGTCAGCGCGGCGTGCGTGGCGACCAGCGGCCGCCAGGGCGCGACGCTGAGCCGGATTGCGCCGCGCGAGCCGGTCAGCGGCCCGGCAGCCAGGGTGAACGGCGAGGAGGACTCGTGGGAGCCCTCGTTCGCAGCGGTCAGCTGCGCGAGGTGGGCCTGGGCTTGCGCGGCGAGGATGTCGATGCGGGCGGGCGAGACGTCGCGGACGTCGCCGATGCGCGTCATCGTGATGTGCAGCCCAGCAGCGGGAACCGGGTCCATGCCCAGCGGGGCGAGCGCCCGCTGGTGGTCGGCGGCCGCGCGCGTCAGTTCGCCGGACTGTGGAAGGACCATCCAGTAGTAGGCACGTCTGCCCGGGTACCAGCCTGGCCGATCCCAGTGGTCGCGCATCTCGTCCAGGGCGACGAACGCGCGCCAGTCATGGTCGGCGATGACGACAGGATCGTCCAGGTCGGCGGGCGGGTCGACGGGGAACGCCTTC
This sequence comes from Actinomadura atramentaria DSM 43919, assembly GCF_000381885.1. Taxonomy (GTDB): domain Bacteria; phylum Actinomycetota; class Actinomycetes; order Streptosporangiales; family Streptosporangiaceae; genus Spirillospora; species Spirillospora atramentaria. Next base: position 146,906 of record NZ_KB907214.1, read on the forward strand.
GGATCGGGTCTCAGCACGAGAACCTCTTACCAGCTCGATACCGCCGAGGACGCTGCCGAGGCCGCGTTCCAGAGCCGGAAGTCGTCGACGTACGCGGCGGCCTCTTCCCGGTCCCGCCATGGCCCGATGCGATCGGCCAGCTCGCGGGCGCGCTGCGCAACCGAACGGATCGGCGCCGCCGCCGTCACGGCAAGGGCCGCGCGGCCGAGATCGGCGGCCTGCTCGACGTCCGGCTGCCGTGTCCGCAGCAACCCGGCGGCGACATCGAGTCGGACCAGCCCCTGCGTCCACGGGGAGGTGGACTGCTCGACGTCGTCCTGGATCATTTCGACGTCCGCCAGCGCGGCGTCGACGCGGTTCATCGACACCCGCGCGGTGACGGCGTTGGCCAGGGTCCGCACCAGGCTGTAGGGGCCGAGGGAGACGCATGAGGACACTCCGGTCGGGAGTTCGGCGTCGTGGCGGGACGTCAGCGCCATCGCCTGACCCAGCGCTCGCTCCGCTCCTTGCTGGGCGTGGCGGTCCATGCGAGCCAAAGCCCGGGCGCGGCCGTTGGCCAGCAGCCGGATCGCCTGCGGCGAGCGGGGGGCCAGCGCGATACCCGCCTCGGCAGCGGCGTCGGCGGCTGCGTAGTCGCCCCGGTAGTAGAGGTCGAAGGAGCGTGTGCCCGCGATCCACTGCTGCAGCGCGACATCCTGTACGTGTTCGGCGAGGGACTGGGCCTCCCGGCAGTAAGCGTCCGCGAGGTCGGGACGCGCGCAGTTCACCGACGCGTATCCCAGCAGCGCCGAGACCTGACCGGCTGTGCGGAACAACTCGCGGCGTTCACCGGGAAGTTGCTGTCCCTGAATGAGCGCGTGCAACGTCGATCGCAGGGCCGTCAGCTCCCCGGCCAAAGGCCTTGGTCCAAGGAGCTCATAGCGATCGACGATCCTGGTGATCGAATCCCGGATCGTCTCCAGCACCTGCGGATCGACGTTCGAGGACGTCAACGCGTGGGTTTGGAGCATGATCTGGACCGGATTCCCCAAGGCGACGACAACCGGCGGGTTCTCGGCCGACGCCCCGACGCTTCGGTGGTCGCCCTGCGCCTGACTCGCCGGTGACGCATACACCGGCGATGACCCGATCATTGCGGCCGGCCCATCCAGCGACCGGCCCATGCTCGGAAGCTGCTGAACGCCAGCGCCATCGTCGCCGAAGAGTTCGTGTTCCGGGCTGTCGAAGACACGGCTGAGGAGTCGGCGGTAGCGGTGGCCTGGCCGGTGTTTCCCTGTCTCCCACTGCTTGATCGAGGTCGCCAGCGACGGAACGTGCGGCAGGCGATCACGGTCGGCCGGATCAGCGGCGGCACGAAGCCGCCGAGCCAGGTCGGTACGGGACCAATACGGCGGCGCTTCCCGCAGCGCACGCAACCGCGCACCGACCTCGGCCGCACTCCCGGCTGACATCGTCCTACACCTCTCCGAAGGACACGGGCTTCCACGCTCTTACCCGGTTCTCCCCCATCTTTCCTCTGGTCGCGCCCGCACTGCACCGAATTCACTGAGCACCACGGAAACGGCATCGGACCGAACGATGACGACGTAGCCGAGAACGAGGTTCATCGACGGCCCGGAGCCGGGTTCACGCGTCCGGCTGCGGCGCGGCGCGTTCAGGCCCGCGTCGCAGCCGGGCGTCCAAGTCGTCGCTCGGAGCAGGATCAGAGGAGAGGTGAGGCGCGTGGGCAGCAGCGTGCAGCCGCCCCCGGAGAAGCCGGTAGCCAAAGATTCGGCGGGTTCCTCCGCCGGGCCGCCCAGGCCACACGACCCGTACGACGTTCCGCGCGGGTCGCGCGGCGAGAGCGGGTCTGCGCACGAAAGCAGGATGCCGTGAGTGAACCCCTGCTCGGCGGTCAGCAGCCGAGCGTGCCGGGCGTGTACGACTGCTTGCTCGGCGGCAAGGACCACTTCGCTGCCGACCGGGCGTTCGCCGAGGATCTCGTTCAGCGCGTCCCGCGCGTCGTGCAGATGGCGCAGGCCAACCGCACGTTCTTGCGACGGGCCGTACGCCATGCCGTGTCCTTGGGATTTCACCAGTTCCTCGATCTCGGGTCGGGGCTGCCCTCGGGGCAGAACGTGCACGAGATCGTCGGCGGCATGGTCGGCCAGCGAGAACGGGTCGGGGTCGTCTACGTGGACCGCGACCCGGTCGTCGCGGTCCACGGCCGTGCCTACCTGGAGACCTCCGAGTGGGTGCGGGTGGTCCAACGGGACTTCACCGATCCGGAGGCGGTGCTGGCCGATCACACGGTGCGCGGTGTCGTGGACTTCGACCAGCCGGTCGTCCTGGTGTTCGCATCGGTGCTGCACTTCGTCGGCGGGTGCGCCGCAGGACTGGTCCGCGCCTACCTTGAGGCATCGCGGGCCGGCGGCGCGGTCATCATCTCCCACGTCCAGCGCCCCGACACGGTCGACGACGACCACATCGGAGAACTGGAGTCCCGCTACCAGGAGGTGATGGGCACCGGGACGGCTCGCACGCGCACCGAGATCCTCGACCTGTTCAACTGTGCGCTCGGTACCCGCCTCGTCGAACCGGGACTCGTGAACGTCGAAGACTGGCGGCCCGACCGCACCGAGGACGGCGCGGGCGACAACCCGCTGCCGTTCCTGGCCGGGATGGGAATCTTCGGGCGGCGAGACGGGTGATGATGCGTCCGGCCTTCCGCTTCTCCCGCACTCCACCGCCGCGTCTCCCGCCGCCGCTCGGGGGCCTGCTCACCGCGCACGTGCTGGGCGACTACGTCCTCCAGCCGTCCTGGATGGCCGCCCGCAAAAGCTCGCGGTGGAGTATCGCCGCCCTGCATGGGGCCGTGTACGCGGCCGCGCACCTGGCGGTCACCCGCGATCCGGCGGCGCTGCTGCTCATCGGCGCGAGCCACATGGTGCTGGACCGGTTGCGGGCCGCCGAGCGGCTGGCGCGGATCCGCGATCGGTGCGGCCCGGACCATCTGTTGCCTTCTCCCGAGCGTGACCGGGACGCCCGGCCCGCCAACGGCGCGGCCGACGGGAAGCCGTGGCCGACCGCCGTGATCGACAACACCGCCCATCTGCTGTGCAACGCCGCCGCCGTGCGGCTGTGCCGACCAGGAACCCCATGACCACGACTCTCTCCCAGCGGCAGATCCTCCAGGCGTTGAACGCCCTCGCGCGTGAACTGGCCACGCGCGAACGCGTGTGGGTGCAGGAGGAGGTGGAAGCGCAGCAGGTCGTCATCGCCGGAGCTGGGCCGACCGGGGAGAAGCTGGACGGTGCGCAGATCCGCATCGAATGCCGGCCGTTCCCTCCGTTCCAGGACGCGCTGGTGTTCGTCGTCGTCGCCCCGGGGCAGGCGGCGGTGCCCGAGGAGCACCGCCGCGCCGACGGACTCTTGGGGAAGGCGGTCTTCGTCGAGGAGTGCGCCGACAAGGCCGTGGACCTGCTGCGCGCGCTCGTCGCTGCGCCGACGCGGCACGACCGCGCATGAACCGCCCGCGTCGACCGCGCCCGTCCGCGCAGACGGTGCTCGACTGGATCATCGAGCACCACGGCGAGCCGTGCGTCCGAACCCCCGACATCGCCACGGCGCTGTCCACCACGCCGAGGATCCTGCGTGAGGTCTGCGCGGACTGGTTCGGGCAGACCCCCTTCGGCCTGCTCACAGCGGTCCGGGTGCACCACGCGCACGTCGACCTTCTGAAGGCCGCGCCGGCCCACGGCCAGGTCACGGCGATCAGCCGCGCCCACGGATTCACCAGCCCCGACATGTTCGGCCACCACTACCTGCGGCAGTACGGCGCGCGACCGTCAGAAACGCTCCGGGACCGCCGCGTCCGGGTCAAGCCGTACTCCTGTGGCATCCGCACCACAGCGGACGCACGCCGGTACGTGCGAGCGTTGGGCACGGACGGGATTCGCGCGAGCGGCGCGGGGGTCACGGGCCTGCTGCTCGGCGAGGGCATGCTGCTCGGCGAATGGCCGCCGCCCGCGCTGCACCGGGGGCTGCCGCGCACCCGCTCGGGGACGTGGGAGATCACCAGGGAAATCGCCCGGGTCGTCCGCTGGTCCAGCAGCCGCCAGGTCCTGGCCGTCTCCTGCGAGGGCGGGCCGCCGCAGCCGCTCGGGATCGAGCCGTTCGCGCAGGGCGACACGTGGGACGACCTGATGACGGTCGCTTACGGCACGTTCGCGGTCCTTTCGCCGTGCTGCGTCGCACGGGCGATGTTCGTGTGACGACGGGCCTGGCCGCTGGTCATGGCGCGGGATGCGCAGGCGGTCCGGTTCGCAACTAGGCGGTCCGGCTGTCTTTCGGCTCGGGGCCGCCTCGGGGGCCGGTGCCAGGTGGTGGGTCGAAGGCCGTGCGCCGTTTGAGTTCTGACGCTCCGTCCGTTCCGAAGGATTTTCGTATGCTCTGGCAGATCGCCGCTGCTGCGCTCGCTCGCGACGTCACCGTCGCCGACGTCGGGTGGAGCCGCGCTGTGGAGACCACGCCCCGCCACGAGTTCGTGCCGCACTGGTGGACGCCCGGCGTGTGCCTGCTCCCGTCCCGCCTTCCTGGTGCCGCGACGCCGTGGCGCGCCGACAGCGAGCGGTCCTGGCGCTGGGTGCGCGGTGAGGCGGGCGCTGTCGGGCACGCGGTCGTCTACCACCCCGACCGGGGCCTGGTCGTCAGGGTCGGCGCCGACCACGCCGACCGTGCGCGCGCCACGCAGCGCGCGCTCGACCGCGCCGGGTTCGGCCGCGGCGGGGACGTCCTGGTCGAGGGCGCGGCCACTTGCACCGCGACCGCGCCGCGCACCCTGATCCGGTTGTTTCGCGCGGCGGGCGTCCACGACACGACGCGTGTGCTGGAGATCGGCACCGGCACCGGGTACGGGACGGCGTTGCTGGTCGCGCGGCTCGGTGACCGCTACGTCACCACGATCGACCAGGACTCTGACCTGCTGCGCGCTGCCCGGGACCGTCTCGCCCGGTTCGGGCGCCGGCCCGCCATGCACGTCGGCGACGCCACCACCGCGATTCCCGACGGCACCTACGACGCGATCGTCTCGACCGTCCCCGTCAACCCGGTCCCGGCCGTCTGGCTCGCCGCGTTGCAGCCCGGCGGACGTCTGGTCACCCCAGTGCTCAGCACCCACCTGGTGCTGACCGTCACCGCGCACGGCGACGGAACCGCGACCGGCTCCCTCGACGTCCTGACCGCAGGCGACCGGCAAGGGGTCGGCGCGTTCACCGACGTTCCGCCCCGGGCAGCGGCGACGGCCGCGGACCGCCGGCACTGCCAGGCCCTCATCGCCGACGGCGAGCACGTCGGGCTCAGCGACGTCCCCGCCCAGCCGCTCGCCGAGGACTCGCACCTGTTCTCCACGCTCGGTCTGGCGGTCCCCGGCGTGCGGGTTCATCACCATCGGCCCGGACCTGCCGCGCCACCCGCGGGAGTCGGCGCGACGACGTGCCTCACCCACCCCGACGGGTCCTGGGCCCGTGCCGCCAACACCCGCCAGGGGACCGAGGTCCATCAGCACGGGCCGCGCCGCCTTTGGCACCTGCTCGCCCACGCCCGCGCCGACCTCGACGCGACCGGCGGCGTCTGCCCCGCCCACGGCGCCACCGTCCGCGTCACCCCGGACGGAGCGCTCCACCTCGACCGGTTCGCCCGCACGCCCGCTTCGAACAGCGCGCGATGAATACAGCCGGGCGAACGGCCCGAGCACGCCGTCCCCGCCTTCCCTCGTGATGACCGATTGCAGGAGGTTCGTACCATTGCTCGCGCTCGATGAAGGCTCGTCCGGCGGCGAGAGGATGTCTGCGGCCGATCGGTGGGCGCACCAGCCCGCCGCCGTCCGCGCGATCACCGATGAACTCGGCGGCGGGGGTCGTGCGCTGCTGTGGTCGGCGTGCGGCACCGGCAAGTCCCGGATCGCCGCGACCGCCGCCCGCGACCTGGTGCCCGGCGGCCGCGTGCTCGTGCTGGTCCCGACGCTGGATCTGGCCTCGCAGATGGTCGCGGCGTTCCGCGGGGTCGGCGGCGCCGGCCGCCTGGTGGTCGTCTGCTCCGACACCGAGATCCTGTCGGCGGACGGGCTCGAGCTTCCCGGCACGGTGACCACGCGGCCCGACGTGCTCGCCGCCGCGACCGGCGGCGCCGGCCGGATCACCGTGGTGTGCACGTACCACAGCCTTCCGGTGCTGGTCGCCGCGCACGCCCGGCACGGGCTGCCCGGGTGGGAGCTGGTCGTCGCCGACGAGGCGCACCGCACCGCGGGCCGCGCGGGGCAGGCGTGGAGCGTCGTCCACGACGACGTCGCGGTTCCGGCGGCACGCCGGCTCTACATGACCGCGACTCCGCGCATCGCCGGGGACGCCGACGAGCGCGTGTCGATGGACGACGAGAAGGTCTTCGGCCGGGTGGTGTTCCGGCTGTCGACCGGCGAGGCCATCCGGCGGGGGCTCCTGGCGGACTTCCGGCTGCTGTGCCCGATCGTCGACTGGGACATGCTGAACCGCCTCGGCGTCGACCCGCGCGATGCCCTGCAGTCGCTGAGGGTGGGGCGGACCGCGCTGGCACCGCAGGTGCTGGCGCAGCAGGTCGCGGTCCTGCGCGCCGCCGCCGAGCACGATATCCGCGCCTTGTTGACCTTCCACAACCGCAACGCGGCGGCGCGCGGCTGGGCGCAGGCACTGCCGCAGACCTGGGAGCTGCTGCCGCCCGGCGAGCGGCCGGCGACCATCGCGGCCTGGCATGTCCACGGCGACCAGGACTCGGGGGTCCGCCGCGCGGTCCTGGACGGGCTGCGCGGCGGGTCCGGCGAGGGGCTGCGGGTCGTCAGCAACGCGCGGGTGCTGTCGGAGGGCGTCGACATTCCGAGCGTGGACGGCGTGGCGTTCGTCGACGCCCGCTCCTCGGTCGTCGACATCATCCAGATCATCGGCCGCGCGCTGCGGACCGGAGGCCGCGACGACAAGATCGCCAAGATCATCGTTCCGGTCCTCGTCGGCCCCGACGAGTCCCCCGAAGCGGTGCTGGACGGCTCGCGTTTCAAACAGCTCTGGCGGGTGCTGCTGGCGCTGCGCGCCTGCGACGACCGCGTCGAGGCGGCCCTGGACGCCGAACGGCAGCGGCTGGGGAGAGCGGAGGTCGACGGCGCGGACGCGACGGACACGAGCCTGGTTCCCGACTGGTTGACCGTGACCGGCCGCCGCGTGCCCGACGGCTTCGCACAAGCCATCTGGGTGCGGGCGGTGCGCACCACGACCCCCTCCTGGATGGAGTTCTACGGGGCCGCGCGCGCGTACCTGGACCAGCACGGGCACCTGGAGATCCCCAGCAGTTACCGCACCGCGTCCGGCCTGACGCTCGGCCGCTGGCTGCACCTGCAGCACAAGGACTTCGACGAGTTGAACCAGGAGCGAAAGCACCTGCTGCGCGCCCTCGGCCCGTGGGAGAGCGAGACCGACCGGCGCTGGCGCAAAGGCTGCCAAGCCGCGCGCGCCTGGGCGGAACACAGCCCCGCCGGCCTCCACAAGATCCCGCGCGACTGGACCCACGGCGAAGTCCGCCTGCACACCTGGATCGTCGACCAGCGCAAGGCGTTGACGCGCGGTCAGCTCGACCGGGAACGCAAGGAACGGTTGAACGAGGTGGACCCGACCTGGTTCCTGACGGTCGGGCAGATCCTGCTGCGCGCGGCCCGGGCCTTCGCCGCCGAGCACGGCCACCTGCTCCCCGACCGCGACTACGTCGCCCCCGACGGGTACCCGCTGGGCGAAGCCCTCCACGCCAAACGCGCCAGGAGCACCGCCGAGGGCGCGACCAGCGACGTCGCGGCGGCGCTGACCCGGATCGGGATGGTCTGGAACATCAAGGACGCCGCGCTCCTGCGCGGCGTCATCGCCGCGCGGCACCACTACCGCGCGCACCGCACGCTGGCGGTCCCTCCCGGCCACCTGTGCACACCCGACACCTGCGGAGACGACTACCCCCTCGGCGCCTACCTGGCGAAACGCAAACAATCAGTGCGGGACAAGGCCGCCAGCGCCACGCGGATCGCGGCGAAACTCGACGCGATCAGCACCTCCTGGCGGCCGGTCTCCGCCACCGCCCGGCGCGCCCGCAACCTCGAACTGGCCGCCGCCTACGCCAACAAACACGGCCACCTGCCCCGGCCTCGGGGATCACGGCTGCCCAGCCCACGACCCGAAGGCGAGGACTTCCGGCAATGGCTGAGCGCCGAGCGCGTCAAAGCACGCAAGGGAACCATCCGTCCCGACGTCTTCACCGCGCTCCAAGGCCTCGACCCGAGCTGGCTCTTCACCCCGGAAACGACGGCTGATTCATGAGCACCGGGCCTCGCCGGAGAACGACGTCGGGGTCGCGGAGCGTCCATGCCGACACCGTCGGGACCGTCGTGCAGGCCGGCGGCGACGTCCGCGTGGGCACCATGCACTTCCACGCCGCCGAACCGGCGCCGGTGCCGCGCCAACTCCCTTCCCCGCCGCGTGTGGTCGACAGGGACGAGGCCCGCGCGGCGCTGGCCACGGTCCTGGCCGCCACGCGCCACCCGGCGACCGCACCGACCGTGCTGATCAGCGGCGGCCCGGGGATCGGCAAAACGACCGTGGCGCTCGCCTGCGCATGGGACCACGCCGACTCCTACCCAGGCGGGGCCTTGTGGGCGGACCTTCGCGGGCACAGCCGCCTACCGGCCGCTCATCCCAGCGACGTCCTGGCCTTCCACCTGCGTGCCCTGGGCGTCCGCGAGACCCGGATCGGCAGATCGCTCGACGAGCGCGCCGCGCAGTACCGCACGCTCACCGCCGCCCGGCCCGTCCTGGTCGTGCTGGACGACGCCGCGTCCGCCGACCAGGTCGTCCCGCTGCTGCCCTCCCCGCCCGGCGCGGCCATCGTGACCAGCCGCTCGCGGCTGGACCGCCTGCTCGGCGCCGTCGGCGCCGAACTGGTCCTGCTGCCGCCGCTGGACACCGCCGCGGCGCTGGACCTGCTCGCCGACCGCATCGGCCGGCACCGGGTCGACGCCGACCGCACCGCCGCAGTTCGGATCGTGCGGCGCGTCGGGGGTGTGCCGCTCGCCCTGACCGCGATCGCCGCCGGCCTCGCCGCCCGTCCCCACCGCAGCCTGGCCGGCCTCACCCCACGGTCCACGCGACCGCCCCTGCCCGAGGAGGCCGGGATGGACGACGCCTTGGACCAGTCCTACGAGGTACTGCCACCCGCCGCGCAACGCCTGTACCGGCTCCTCGGCCTGTACCCCGGGCAGACGCTCGACGCCGCCGTCGCCGCAGCGCTCACCGGCGACCCGCTCGACACCGCCGCCGCCACCCTGGACGCCCTGACCGACGCGAACCTCCTTCAGGACCAGCCCGGCGAGCAGTACCGCCTCCCCTCCCCGGTCCGGGAGCACGCGGGCCGTCGCGCGGCCGAGGAATCGGCGGCGAACCGGTCGGCCGCGCTGAACCGTCTCGCGGCCTGGGCGGCGGCCGCCGCCCTGCACGCCAGTCGAACCGCCGCCCCGTACCGGCGCCTGCCCGCACCGACCGTTCCGCCCGACGTACCACCGCTCGACCAAGCCACGACGCCCGCCGCCGCGCTGGACTGGCTCGACACCCGGTCCCCCGACCTGCACGCCATCGCCCGCCAAGCCCACCAATCAGGCGACCACGTCCGCGCCCTCCAACTCGCCACCGCCGTGTGGCCCGCCGTCCAGCACCGCGCCGCCCGCACCGACCAAACCGACTTCGACCAGCTCGGGCTCACCGCGGCCCGCGCCCTGGGCGACCGCGCCGCCCAGGCCACGATGCTCAACCGGATCGGACGCGACCACCTGGAGCGCTACCGCGCGACCGGCCAGGCCACCGACCTGGACGAAGCACGCACCCAGTTCACAGAAGCCCTCACGGTGTGGGCCGCGCTCGGCGACGACCGCCGCGTCGCAGGCACCCGGCGACGTCTGGCCTGGACCGCACGGGAAGCCGGCGACCCAACCAGCGCCTACCAACTCCTGCGCCACGCCCTCCGCGACTACCAGCGCCTCGCCGACGACCGCCACACCGCACTCACTTCCAACGACCTCGCCGACCTCCACCTCGCCACAGGCAACAACATCGAGGCCGCCCGGGCCGCGGAACGCGCACACCTGCTGCTCAAACCGACCACCGACCGCTACGACCGGGCACGAGCACTGATCCTGCTCGCCCGCGCGATGCCCCCAGGGACACCCAACGCCCGCCAACTCGCCACAATGGCGCTCAACACCATGCACCAGATCGCAAGCGACACCGGACAAAGCGAAGCACTAAAGGCACTCGCCGAACTCGCCGACCATGACGGAAAACCGAACCTTGCAGCGAAACTGCGACACCGCGCCCGCACGCCGCAATAGGCTCACCTCCCTGGACCCGCCGAACGCGCGCGGAGCTGACATGGTCTCCACGCGCGCCGACGACCATCTCTTCGAGGAGTCACCGAGCCGGGCGACGGACCCGCGCCCACCGGGCCCCTGCAAGCCACTTAGAACGGATCGTAAGCGTCTTTCGCGCACTCCTCCGCGTCCTTGTTAGCTCGGGCTGCGTCTGCAGGGGACACGTTCTTCGGCGCGACGACCATGTCTCCGGGCTGCGGGTCGGGAACCGTCCACCCTCGGGACCTCATGCACTTTGCCGCCTTCACGAGGCTGGGGTTCACCGTTCCGCGGCGCGACGTCGTTGTCCGCGGCCTAGCGTCGCTCGAAGCCGCGGGCGTCGATGGCGACGTGGGAGAGGGAACCGTCGAAGAGGACGTCGGTGAGGCCGTCACGGCGGCTTCCTCGCTCTTCACCCCCATGCATGCTTGAAGCATGAATAGCAGCGCCATCACCGCAGCGAAACCTGAAACCTTCTTCATCATTGCACACCATTTCAAGACCGGCGACATACCACGCATATAAAAAGTCAGAACCGTCTATACGCTTCCCACCTCGCCTTCAATCCCCTTACGATCGAGTGCTGAAATCTTTTCCTGCTCCATCAGCCGACGCGAATCCCTCTCCAGCATCTCCGCCAGGAGCGGATCCGCACGGATCCATCCGCCTTCGTATGCGACCCACCAACCTTCCTCGTACTTGCGGATGAACGGAATGCTTCGAGCGAGGTCCTGCACCCGGCCTTCATCGACCGCCCTGGACATCTCAGCGTGGCTGATGATGGTGAGGCGATCGGAAGATTCAGAATCCACGGTCGCCCTCCTAGTGGCGCAGTTCCGGCCCATCGATGCCGAGGTTCCGGTCGGGCGGAGAGAGCAGCGGTGCCCGCATTTCTTGGGTTCGGCTGAGATTCGCCTGTTGGAAGTTGAGCGCCGGATCCGTACGCGTGATCTCAGTCGTCAACGTGGTCCGTATGTGATCGCTCATCATCTCGCGCCCGAGTTCCACCGCGATCCCCGCCTGAACCGGAATGCTCGCTAGTCTCGCTAGATGGCCGGGAGCGATCGTTGTGGGTTCGGTGGTGCGGTCAATGAAGTCGTTCGCCGCTCGGGTTCGCACGAGTTCCCATGCCACGGTCAGGTCGTTCACGGGTTCCCCGTATCGGTCGACCTCGATGATTGCATCGAAGATCTCGCGTCTTCCCGCGCTGAAGAGATTACGGTCCAGCCAGTCGACCTCTTGGACCTGCTCGGGGTGCTGGACTAGGTCGGCGAGAACGTAGTCCTCCCGGATCAGGCGCGTGTCCTGGTCGATCGCCCCATCGGCGAAGGTCGTGCGAAGCGCAGCCTCGAATCGGGAGTTGTGTGCGCTAAGGGCTTGCGAAAGGTCAAGCTTGTGCTGGGAGGTCGCGTCTCGCTCCGTACCAGCGGTCCGTGCGAGGCGTTCGGCGTGCCGCGCGAGGTCGGCGTACAGCGCCGCCTCCTGGAGCATCCGGCCGTAGGCCCCGATCGAAACGACATCCGGCGCGTTGAGCACCAATTCCGTCAGCCTCGTTTCGGTGATATGAGCGTGCCCAGAGCGGGTCACGATGCGTTCTGCCATCTCGATCCCGTAAACCCGCGAGCCATCGGAGCGCTCTGCCAGAAGCGCCTCGAAGATCAAGGCATGGTCTGGATCACCGAAGTCGCTCGCACGTAGGTATGGGACGTCCACGACGAGGCTCGGGTCGTGGATCAGCGCGCCGAGCAGTTGTTCTTCGACGCGGTGGAGGAGATCGGGCACGAGGCACCCCTGGACTAGTAGAGAGGGAAGTCGTCGAGACGCAGCGGTTGGATCGTCTGGGCTCGGTGCGCGATCTCCGGGGCGGTGAACGCGACGCCCTGGTGCAGCAGCGGACGTTCGCCACCGCCTTCCCTGCGCACTGGTCCGTCGACGTGGCGAAGGTGAAGCGCCAGGAGGTCGCGCGCAGTCTCAATGGACGACCCGCGCTCGATCGGCGTGGCCCCCAAGTGCGCGATGTAGGGGACCTGGTTGACAGAACTGAACTGCTCAATCAGCGACGGCACCATGGCGACGGTCTCGAAATTCCCGGCCCGCGCCATCTTGAGGTGCTGCTCGATCGGAAAGTTCGACTGGTGCGGCGGGCCGCAGTCGGAGATGTTCAGCAGGGTTTGATATATCTCCTGGCGGTTCGGGGAGAAGAATGCATCGGCGGGGAGCCAGTCAGCCAGGTCGGACACGAGACCGGGATCTTGGATCAGGTCGGCGAGTATCAATTCCTCCATGTACGCGCGCGGACTCAGCGGATGCGGCGCGACCTGAGCCCCCGGCGATAGGTGTTGTGTGATCTCCTGAGCCCAGCCGCGCATCATGTTGGTCATGTGCGCGGTGCGATCGCTTCCAGCTGCGAGGTAGGAGATTCGATTGGCCATCGAAACGAGTTCCCGATGGACGGAGTAGTCGATGAGCTGCTGGGCGTTCTCGACCGTCGCTGCGACGTTTTCACACGACAGCGCGAGGTTGATGATGCGGGTCTTCGCGCCTGGGAGGGTGCTTAGGTCCGCCATCGTCTCGGCTAGGCCAGTTCCGACAAGCCCGGGATTTTGTGCGCGTGCTCGCAGGAAACTCCGGTAGAGGAGGGCGTTCTCTTGGTCTGAGAAATGGTCGGCGTTCAATTCCGGCAGGTCGTAGGCCCTCGATGGTTCGTAGGCCAGCCCGCCTAGAACCTGCTCTTCGAGAATGTAGGACGTAGTTGCCATTGCTATCCCCGTTCGTACGATGCGGTGGTCTCGCGCGCTTGACGGCGTGCGACCGCAGCATCCGCGCGCGCCAATACCTCAGCGCGTTCGTTGCATTTCGCGGCCATGTCGGTGTCGGTCACACGCAGCCAGCCACCATTGGTAGAGACCCACCACGAACCGTCGTAGCGGACGATGTTGTGAACCGTCTGGCTGAGCGGCTGGACTCGGCCGACGAGCCGGTTCTGGCCCATCGTTGCGTTCGTCAGGAACACGTCGCTGTCGGGTCGCGAGGAAGTGCGTGAAGGTCGGAGAAGATGACTCGGTATTCCCGCGGTGTGGTCGGCCGCGGCCCAACGACGCTGCAATCGGTCGTTCGCCTGAGCTGGATCCGTGGCGCCTTGGTGTTCGGCGCGGCAACCTGCGGCATAGAACGTCAGGGCCGCGTGGATCGTCTGCCGCATCTCAGCGTGCCAGTATCGGGCCGCCTGCCCGGACGGCTGCGCCGATTCGTAGATCTCCTCGCGCCACGCTTTCAATGCGTAGAACTCTTCGATCAGTCCAGGATGCTCGGCCCAGCACGGTGGCAGCCGTTCTTCCATTCCCAGTTCGTATCGGTCGTGCAGCCATGTCACCCAGGCGACCAGATCTTTCCATGCCGCCTGTCGTTCCACCGAGTCCATAGCGTGCCACTCCGCGAAGTGGCGCGTTTTCGGCGCGGGCGCGGGTTCACATCTACGGCGGCGTAGGAAATTGAGGTCTACTGTGCTCCGTCGGCCCGCGCGTAGGCTCGTCCTCGGTTTCAACCGGGGAAGGGAATGTCCTTCAGATTCCGTCACGGGGCAGGTTCCCCTTTTGGAGAGGAGGTGCTTTCGGCGTCTGGAACACTATCCAAAGCGCGCATCAGCCGCGTTGTCTCCGTCATCGACCGTGCGTAATCAGCCGCATCGGGACTTTCGTAGTGGCGTTGCATGCGCGCGATGACCGGTGGTGTTGTTGCGTGAATGACTAGCGCCTCTCGGCGCCTATCGTCGAGGGTTCGGACCTGGTCCGGCCGCAGAGTTCTTCTGTCGGCCAAGCTTGATTGAACCGTGCGCCCCGAGCTTCCCCACTGGTGGCTGAGCTGCGTCTCGCGGTATTCGCCTGCGAGTTCGGACAACTTCCTGAGTTCGTCTCCGCTGAGGCCGCCGAGCGCGATCTTCACCGTAGACGCACCCCAGATCATCGCTGCACCGTCCTGTCCCCAGCGGAGGGTTGCCTGTGCCATTTCCTGGAGGACGGCGACGATGAAGATGCCAGTCCCGCCGGAATAGGACATCAGTGCGGGGAGATCGGGGAGCGGCGCGACGTTTGCTACTTCGTCGCAGAACATGGCGAGCGGCGGGTCGAGTCGTCCGGCCCTCGCCTTGTCGGCCAGTCGTTTCGCCTGCTCGGTGATCTCGTCGACGAAGCTGGCGATGAGCGGGGCGAGATCGCCGGCCTGCTTGTCGGAGACCAAAAGGTAGATCGTCCCTCGCTGCCTCAGAAATTCTTCGATGTCGAAGCTTTTTCCGGCCGGAGGTGAGAACGTGGCGCGAGCAGTTTCCGCAAGAAGCGGCGCGATCGCCGTTTGGACGGTGGTCCACAGGTTGGAGCGGGTTCCTTCCGGCGACCGGTAAGCAGCGTCGAGCATCGCCGCGACACCCGGTGCGGCGCGCGGATGATCCCTCAAAAGTTTCACCGGCTCGTCCACGCGCTCGTTGAGGGCCCACCGCAGGACGTCGTCCATGGGTCGGCCGTACAGTTCGGCGGCGTGCAGCCAGCCGGCCAGGAGGTTCGTCGCGGTCATCCCGAAGAAGGCCGCGTTGCCTGAGTCAGCCGTGCTGTTCTTGCCGACCGTCACCATGACGTCAGCCCTCGCGCGCGCTTTGTCGAACGCTTCGCACCCCGAGGTCGGCGACCAGCGCACCAGGTCCGGCCAGGCCGCCATTCCCGTCGGTGCCATCACCGCGACGGGTCGTCCCTCGGTCGCACGTAGGGCTGCCGTCGCCTGAAGGACGTCCGTGCGGACCGAGGTCACCAGAGCCGGACCGGGCCAGTGGTGCAGCCACGGGATGATCACCTGGCTGGTTTTGCCCTGGCGGGGTGCGGCCATCAGCAGGACGCTGTTCTCAGCGGAGATCGCGAGCGGCATGCCGGATGCGCGGCCGAGGCGCACGCCGACGTCCGTCACGGAGTAGGCGGTGTTCGCCAGGCTCGGGCGAAGGGTCATGCCCCGAGCGAGGACTGCCTTCTCCGACAGGGCGCGCGTGAGGTTGCGGCGCGAGGCGAACCCGCGGTGCGATCGCCCGGCGAGGTACCGGCGAATGCCGGCTGCTCCGCCCGCCGTGAACACGGCTGCGGTGATGATCGCGGCGGTCCACATTCCGACGGGGCCGGGGAGGGAGTCGCGCGCCGTCGAGGGCCATGCTTTCTTCGGGTCGGCCAGATGGTGCGGGAGGCGCGCCAGAACACCGAACGTCTGGCCCGGATTGACCGGCGGCCAGGACGCCGCGAACAGCGTGCCGGCGAGTTGCCCTGCCACCCACGTTCCGAGATTGGCGGTGAGCAGGACGGCCAGGACGCCGAGGACCGCAGCGTCGAGCGGGCCGTCCATGAAGCGGGTCTCGCTGTCGTGGCTTCTCATCAGAGCGCCATCCGCTCGTTGGTCCAGGTCAGCCGCTTCTCTTGGGGGGTGAGGACGACCTGGACGACGTGGCTGGCGCGTCGGCCGATCTTCCAGACCGCGCGGCCGAGCTGCTCTCCGCTCCAGGCGGCGATGTGGGCGCACTCGGTGTCGGTCAAGCCAATCACGTCCCGCGTCATCGCCAGCGGCGTGGTGTCCTGGCGCAGGCAGATTCGCACGTCGCACGAGGAGACGAGGTTGCGTGCGATGGCGACTTCCGCGGAGCCTTCGGGACCGACGGCTTCGAAATCCGCCAAGCGGTGCGTCGCGAGAACCTGGATCGTGCCCTGGGCTCGGGACAGGCGCAGGTCGGAGTCGAGCTTGCGCACCATCGCGGGTATCCGCATGGCCCGCCACAGCTCGTCGCGCACGACGAGCCGGACGGGTCCGTCCGCGTCGTCGATCGCCGCCTGCCCCCAACTGGAGACGCACGCGAGCGTCATCGCGACCGTTTCGTCGCCGCGGCCGTCGATCCTCGACAGATCGACGGTCTGCAGCGGGGCGTCGAAGTCCATCCGGACACTGGTCGGGCCGTCGAACAAACCGGAGAGGGAGCCGCGGACCATGTTGCCCAGCGCGTCCCCGGCCGGGCGGATCATTTCCCGCAGCGTCTCGATGTCGCAGCCCGCGACCCGCATCTCCATCGCCATGTCCGGAAGCGGGTCGCGCAGCAGTTCCCACACCTGCGGGATCGTCGGGTCCACCAGCGTGGTCGCGCCGTCGGCCTGCCCGGAGGCGTGCTGGATCGCCAGGCTCACCGCCGCCTCCTCGCTGGGCGTCAGGTCCCGGCCGAGCCGCATGGTGATCAGGGAGGACAGCAGGGTGATGCGGCGGCGGTGGATTTCCTCCAGCCGGGTCCGCAGCGCGTCGCGGCCTGCGGGCAGGTTGGCGCCGAGCGGACCGGCGTCCAGCGGGTTCAGGCGCGCGGTGAGTCCCGGGCCGATTTCGACGGGCTCGACGCCGAACGCGCGTGCGAGGCGGGCGTATTCGTTCTTGATGTCGCCGAGTACGAACGTTTTCACGCCGTAAGCGGCCAGCCGGAGGATCAGTGCTTTGATCGTGGCGGACTTGCCCGCGCCTGGAACGCCCGTGACGAGAAGGTTCGGGTTGGTGATCAGTCCGCGGTGGAGCCATTCGATGGGGTGGCAGGAGAACGCTCCGCCGGTGAGGCAGTCGACGCCGATGTAGGCCCCGGCCGGTGGCAGCGATCCCCCGTACAGCCAGGGGTAGAGTCCCTGCACCTGGCCGGTCGAGCCGCGGAAGACCGGGATCTGCGGACGGTAGGGCGCGCGCCCGCCGAACGGCGTGTTGTGTCCGCGCCGCGGGGGGACGTTTCGGTTCGCCCGGTCGTTCTCGGCGCGGTGGCGCGCGGTGCTGGAGTGCGCCGTCGGGGTTCCAAGGACTCGGGTCAGGTCGTAGGCGGGCAGGTCCACCCTTGTCCGTGTTCTCTTGAGTTTCACGGTCACCACCGTTTCCGCGGCAGGCCCATGCCGAGCGGGAGGGCGCCCAGCGCGAAGCCGATGTCCTGGGCCATCCATATCCGGCGGATCGAGATCCGGGCGGCTGCGGCGTCGGCTTCGAGGGCGGCGCACGCGTCGTCCAGCAGGTCGGGGTCGGTGACGGTGACGGTCACGTAGGCGGCGAAGCGGACGAGGCCGTGTCCGGCGGCCCGCTCGCGGTCTTGTGCGCGGGCGCGGTCGAGGGCGGCCTGCTCGTGTTCGGGGATCACCTGCCCGCTGCGTTGCCGCATGCGGATCGCCACGTCACGCGCGGTTCTCTCGCGCATGACCTCCTGCTCGGCACGCCGCGGGCCGAGCGGTTCGACGTAGAGGGAGAAGGCGCGCCGGTGCGCGCCCTCGCCCAGCAGCGGCGCCAGTGCGGTGGAGTAGATCTGGTTGCGCGGCCAGTCGTGGACGACGTAGGTGACGCTGTGCGCGCCGTCGTGCCGGTAGCTGCCGGGCAGCGCTTCGGCGGCGGCCGGGCCGGCGAGCGCGGGGTCGACGCCGGGCTCGCCTGGGGGCCGACCGCCTGACGCGGTCGTGGCCGTCGCGGTCGCGCGTTCGTCGGCGAGGGACCGGACCGAGTGCGGGTCGTAGGCGGTGCGCAGCGCTTCGGCCAGGTCGCGGGGCGACAGCCATCCCTCGACTTGGAGGTCCGCGCCGCGCATGGCGCTGGTCAGCGCGGTGAGCTGGCGGACCAGGACGGTCGCGGCGCCGCCCGTGCCGCCGCCCGCCGCCTTGATCTGTGCGGCGGCGCGCCGGTGGTCCAGCGTGAACGCCAGGACGCTTTCGCGGTGGGACGTCGCCAGGGTGGCGGTGGCCAGCAGCGCGTCGGTCACCTCGGTCGCGACCTCGGGAGCGTCGGTGTCGGCGTGCAGTTCGTGCCACCGCCGCAGGGCTGCGCCGGACTTGGGGACGAGCCGCTGCAAGGCCTGGACGCGGACGATCGCGTTGCCCTCGGTGCACAGGCCGCTCAGCAGTCCGCCCCACGCGGAAACGCGCAGGTCGCGGCGGGTGGAGTCGACGAGGCCGATCCCGGGCACGCGAACGCGGGCGACCGCGGTGTAGGTGCGGTCGAGGCGGTGGTGCGCGATGGCCAGGGCGCGGCCGTCGACACGCGACCGCGCCTGAAGGATCTCGATCGGGGCCAGGATGCCGGGGAGGTCCATCGGCGCCGGCTCATCCGGGGCGTCGGCCCGTGGGGCGAACGCGCCGGAGAGGAACTTGTGCCGGTCGCGGATCCGCAGCAACGCGTACGAGAGCGCCGAGGCCGCCCATTCGTCGAGCGTGCGGCCCGCGATCCGCGCGAGCGCCGCGATGAGCAGGAGCCCGGCGATCGGCCAGCACACCGCGCCCAGCCCGGCCCGGGAGACGGCGAGCGGCCAGGTGGCCGCCAGGACCGCGCCGCCCAGCAGCGCGGCCCGCCTCCCCGACAGACCGAAAATGAAGGCCACTTTCTCGCCTTGCCAGCCGAAGTAGGTCCGCGGCTCGTCCTTGGCTTCTTCGGTCATCGCTGGTCACCGTCCTGCGTCGGCGGGTCGGGCGGGGGGCTGTGATCGAACTCGGGTTCGGGGTCAGGGGGCGGCTCGGCGTCGGGGAAGGGCTCGGGGACCGGGGGTTCGACCTCGGGTTGACGGGCGTCGGGGTGGCGGATCGGCTCGGGACCGGGCGGGGAGCCGTGCTGGCGACCGTCGTGTCGACGGCCGTGCCCCGGCGGCCCGGCCGCGTAGCCGGCGGGGCGCCCGCCGAGCCCGGCGTGCCCGGCCATCTGGTCCATCCCGCCCGACAGCGCGTTGACCGCCTTCTGCGCGGTGTCGACGACCTTGCCGGCCGCCGCGAGGACCCCCGCGGTGCCCGCGCCCGCTGCCGCCGCACCGGCCTGACCGGCACCGCCGCCCTGCATCGTGCGCGCTTCGGCGTCCTGGGAGAACGTGTCGGGACGCGGGCCGCTCGGGGCGCCGTCGCCGCCGCCCGTCTTCCCGGCGGCGACGCCCAGCAGCGAGCCGAGCCCGGCGGTGCCGCCGACCTCCACCGACGCCCACGCGAAGAACCTCGCGATCGCGGGCCAAGCGAAGACCGCGAGGATGAGGACGAGCATCCCGGACAGGAGCGTCTGAATGTCGTCGGATTCTCCGGTCAGACTGAAACCGATGGCGAACACCAGAGCGATCACGGGTTTGAGGAAGATGAGTTGCGCCGTCGCCGTCACCATCTTCGTCCACCACGCGCGGGTGGATTCCGAAACCTGCCCCGCCGCCGCGATCGGCGACGTCGCGACCAAGACCGCGATCGCGGCGTTGCGCAGCAGGAGTTCGAACCACAGGATCAGCGCGAGGAGAATTCCGACGATCGCGAGGATGAGCAGAAGCGCCGGCGCTTGCGTGATCTGGCCGCTGTAGGTGACGACCTTGCCGAGCCGTGTGGACAGGGCTTTGGTCGACCCGAAGGAGCGCTTGATGATGTAGGCCGCGATCTCGTCGGAGGCGCGCAGCGCGGTGGTCGCGATGACCAGCGTGAGCATGAACGCCAGTGCCGCCTTCCCGACGCCCGTCAGCCCCTGCGCCATCGCGGACCCGTCGTGCGTGAGCACGGTGCGGATCACCTGCCCGAGCAGGAGGAACACCGCCACCGCCCCGGCGATCCCAAGGCACATCGCGTACACGCCCCGCACCGCGTCCGAGTCGAGGGTCACGGCGGGGAACGCCACGAAAGCCTTGGCCAGCCGCCCGAGGAGCATTTCGGCCGATGCGGAGAAGGCCTTCACCATCGAGTTGAACGCCCCGCCCGCGATGTTGCTGATCCCACCGCCGATCACGTCCCCGAAACATCCGGCGGGGTTGGATGGGCTGCACGTCATCTGAAATCTCCAAGGAACGTCGTCGAGGTCATTCCGACAGCGGTTTCCAGCCCAGGGCCGCAGCCTCATCGGATCCGGGGGCCGCCCGCAGGTCGGCGAAATCGTCGCTCAGAGTCGGGCGCGGCATCTTCCAGTCCCCGGCGACCCAGCGCATCTGCGCCGGGTAGACGCCGATCCGGGTATCGACATCGCCGTCCGGCAGGGTCGTCTGGTAATAGCCGAGGACCAGCACGGTCACCGAGTCGGCGGTGGCGTTCCGCACCTGGTAGGCCGCCGGAGTGAGGAGAACATCGGCACCGGTCGCTCCCTTGGCGGGGAGCCCCAGCGCTTTACGGGTCTGCGCCGGCCCTTCGGCCAGCTCGCGCGCCGCGTCGCGCCACGATGGGTCCGCTACCGCGCCGGCGATCTCCGCCGCGCGGCGGGCGTCGAGCGTCGAGGCGATCTGCGCCCAGTAGTGGACCGCCGCCGAGACCGCCCCGGCGAGCGAGTGTGGGTACCCAACCGGCACTCCATGCTCGGTCCGCGCGCCCTGCACGAGCCGAAACGGGCCGGCCGGTGCGGACTCGACGGGCGTTGGCTCCGCACGGCCGGGCGGCGCAGTCCGCGATCCCGAGGGCGCGGCCGCGTCCCGCGTCGCGAACACGGCCACCAGCGCCCCGCCGAGCAGAACCGCGACGAGCACCGCCAGCACGGCGAAGCGCCGGGCGGCGCGACCGCGCGACAGGAAGTCCTCGTCGCGCTGCGCGCTCACGCGGCGGCCCCGAAGACCTCGTTCACCATCGGGATCGCCAGCGCCACGACCACCGCTCCGCCGAGCGACCACAGCAGGGCCCTTTTCCCGCGGTCGGCGGCGTCGGGCCGGTGGGTGACCGTGCCGAACGCCATCAACCCGCCCGACGCGGCGGCGACGAGGCCGCAGGTGATCAGCGCGCCCCACTTGGTGTAGCTGAGCAGCAGGCTCACGCCTTTGCTTCTGTTGGTCGGGTCGATGGGCGCGGGGTTGTCGAGGACGTCGGCGGCCAGGACATGCAGCCGTGGACCCGCGTGGATGAGCAGGTCGTGCAACAGCAGCAACGACATCGCGATCAACTCCTCAGGCGAGTGATGTCTGCTGCAGCAACCGACGTTCACTCGTCGAACAAGACCAGGGCGGTTGCCACAGCAAACGGAATGAGGAGGTTTATAGGGCGCGAGAACCATGCGTGTCAACTTTGGCAAGCACGATGGGGGCCCGTGGCGCGCTTGATTCGCCACAGCAAGCGCGGCATCCTAGGAGTGCAGCAGTGTCGGTCCCGGACGAGGGAGTGCGAGTGCCAGACTCCGACGGCAGCGTCATCGCGCGTCGGCTCGATCACCTGTTCGCCACGGTGCATCCGAAGGACCGCCGACCGTACGCCCTCCGGGAGGCCGCGCGCCTGATCAACGAGCGTGCTGGCGAGAAGCTGGTTTCGGGCGCCTACCTGTCGCAACTGCGCAATGGCACCAGGGCGACGCCCAGCCACAAGATCCTCGTCGCGATCGCGGAGTTCTTCGGCGTCTCGGTGGAGTACTTCACCGACGACGCCGTGGCGCAGCGCACCGACGACCAGCTCGACCTGGTCGCGGCCCTGCGCGATGCCGAGGTGAAGACGATCGCGCTGCGCGCCTCCGGGCTCTCACGCGAAAGCCTGCGGGCGATCCTCGGCATGGTGGAGAACGCGCGCCGCCTCGAAGGCCTGCCCGAATCCGACGTTACCAAAGAGTAATAAACCGTCGCGAGGCCCTACGGCTACGCGGTTCCCACCGTTTACTCACCCCCTGACGTGAGCAAAGTCCTCTTTCGCGAAGCAGCGAAGATCATTTAATCTCCAGCAACCGGCGGCGGCGTCACCGCTTTTGCAGGAGGTTACGGGTGGACGATCTGAAGGCTCTCCGCGCGGCGTGCGAGGCGGTTCTGGAACGGCTGCCGACCCCCGGTCGGATCGACGACTACTGCCAGGCGATCTCGTCGATGCGGGGTCGGCCGCTGCTGGTGATGCCGATGATGATGCAGGCCCCGGCGAGCGGTACCTGCGCCTACGGAGCCTGGGTCGGCACATCGCATTTCGATCTGGTGGTCTTCGACGAGGCGGCGAGCCCCCTGCACCGCGACCAGATCGTGCTCCACGAGATCGCGCACATGGTCCTCGGGCACGGTGCTTCGGTGGACGAAGCCGTGAGCCCCGATTTCCTCGCCGATTTCCTGGTCGATACCGTGCCCGACCTGAGCGGGTCGCTGCTTCGCACAATGCTCCAGCGCCGCGCCTACGATTCACGAGCCGAGGCGGAAGCCGAGCTGCTCGGATCCCTCATTCTGGAACGCGCCAACCGGCCCGCGCGTAACGCCGACGCCACCCAGTGGGTCGGGCGGCTGGGAACCGCGCTGCAGCACCCGCGACACCGCCGCCGCGCCCGGCACCGCAGCCGTCGATGACGACCGCCGTCGTCGTCGTGCTGTGGATCGTCACCGCATGGCGCCTCCCCAGCATTCGCCAGGAACAGTGGACGCGGGGCCTGGGAACCACCTTCGCGTTCTTGGCGGTGGCGCTCACCGCCGCGCTGCCCGCGATCGACGCCCGCATCAGCGCCGCCACCGGCATCGTCGCCCTCGGCACGATGATCAAGCATCTGGCCGGGATCGCGGCGTGCTGGTCAGTGCTCGCCTGGATCACCAGCGTCCTGGACGCCGACACAGCTCGGCGGCGACGCGCCCAGGTCGCGTCCGCCATCGCGACGGGCGTCGTCACCACGGTGTTGTTCATCGCCAGCTCGCCGAAGCCGGGCCCGTTCGACGAGGTCATGGCGGGCGATCGCCTGGCCACCGCTCACGTGGCTGTCTTCGAGGTCTACCTGGGGCTGGCGATGGGCATGGCGACCGCGCTGTTCGTCGCGGCAGCCCGCCGGACCAGCGCCGCGATCCTGCGCACCGGCCTGGTCCTGCTCAGCCTGGGCACGACGCTCGGGATCGGCTACGCGGTGCTGCGGTGCGTCGTGCTGATCACCGCGATCGTCGACCGAACGGCACCCCCGACCACCGTCTCCCACATGGCGCCCGACGTCGAAGCCGCCGCGATCCTGCTGATCGTGGGCGGGACGACACTGCCCGCCGCGGCGACCGGGTTGGCGCACTGGAGGTACTACCGGGCGCTGTCCGCGCTGCGGCCCCTGTGGGACCGGCTCACCACCGCGGTCCCCGACGTCGTCCTCGGACGCCGGCCCGGCCGCGCCGCCGACGCGCTCCCTCAGGACGTGCGCGTTCGCTTGCTGCGGCGCGTCGTCGAAATCCACGACGCGCAGCTGTCCCTTCGCCGACACGTCACCGCCGAGCACATCGCGTGGGCCCGCGCGCAACTCGCCCAGCTCGGCGTCGCCGAGCCCGACCTGGACGCCGCGACCACGGCCGCCTGGCTCCACGCCGCCGCCGCTGCCCACCTCAGCGGCCTTCCCCAGCTCGTCGATGCCGTCGACGACCAGCCCGCAGGACACGACAACCTCGACCAAGAGGCCGAACGCCTTCTCGCCGTCGCCGCGATGACCCGCGTCCCCACCGTCGCCCAAGTCGCCGCATCCCTCTGCCAGCGCGTGGAAGAACACTCGAAGGAACACCGATGACCAGCACCGCCGCGCCGGGAACGCCCCGCATGACGAGCGCGCGAATCCTCACCGACTGGCTCCACCCCAAGACCTGGATCGTCGTGGTGGCGCTCGCGATCGGCTGGCACTCCGACCAGTGGTCCGGCGTGGCGTGGGGCGTGTTCGGCATCGTGTTCGCCGCCGTCATCCCGGTCGCGCTCATCACCCGCGGCGTCCGCAAAGGCCACTACGCCGACCACAACATCGGCGTGCGCACCCAGCGCATCGTCATCATGGCCCTGATCATCGCGTCCGTGTCCGTCGCCCTGGCGGGGATGACGCTCGGGCACGCCCCCCGCGCGATGCTCGCGCTCATGGCCGCGATGATCGTCACCCTAGTCGGGCTCCTGGCCGTGACGGCACGATGGAAGATCAGCGTCCACGGAGCGGTATCCGCCGGATCGGTGGCGATGCTCGCCCTGGCGTACGGGCCAGTCCTGCTCGCCGCCTTCGTCGTCGTCGCGGCCGTCGGCTGGTCCCGCGTCGAACTGCGCGACCACACGACCGCCCAGGTCCTCGCGGGCTCCGCGCTCGGCGCGGCGGCTTCAGCGATCAGCTACTCACTGATCAGCTAGCGCAACGCCTGCTTGCTATAGTTGACAGTCAGAACACGGAATCGCTACGGTCTCGCCGCAACAACGTTTGCTACAGCTTACGCCTTGGTGGCGCGGGAGGTCGTCGATGTCCGCACTCGAACCCGGAATCAGCGGATGAGCGGGAAGGCCGGGGTCGCCGCCGCAGTCGCCGCCGCACCCGTCGCACTCGTACTGGGCATGGGACTGGGCACCGCGTCGGGAACCTCGAATGAGACCGTCGATCCCGCCTGCCTCGGCACAACCGGCTCAGGCTGGAAAGCGGGACACGGTGAAGTCCTCGACGCCGCGCAGGCCCGGAACGCCGGGGTGATCTATCAGGTCTCCGTGCAGCTCAAGCTTCCCGCCCGCGCGGCCGTCATCGCGATCGCCACCTCGATGCAGGAGGACCGGCTGCGCAACTCCACCAAGCCGAGCAACCGCGACAGCCTCGGGCTGTTCCAGCAGCGACCGTCCCAGGGGTGGGGCACCCCCGAGCAGGTCACCGACCCGACCTACGCCTCGAAGGCGTTCTACGGCCGGCTGGTCAAGATCCCGAACTGGCAGACGATGCCCCTGACCCAGGCCGCGCAGGCGGTGCAGAAGTCCGGCCACCCCGACGCCTACGCCCAGTGGGAGCAGGTCGCCACCCGGCTCGTCACCGCCCTCCGCCAAAAGGCCGCGTCGTGCAGCCCGGCGTCCGGCAGCGAACTCGGCAAGGCGATCCTCGCCCAGGCCACCAAGTGGATCGGACTGCCCTACCAGTACGGCGGCGGCGACCAGCGCGGACCCAGCGCCGGCCAGAACTCCCTCGGCACCGGCGAGCGCGGCTTCGACTGCTCCGGGCTGACGGTCTACGCCGTCTACAAGGCCACCGGCGGGAAAGTCCTGCTCCCCCGAACCTCGCAACTGCAGTTCCAGGACCGGCGCTTCAAGCACATCCCCTACAACCAGCTCCAAGTCGGGGACCTGGTGTTCTGGCCCGGCTCCAACGGAACCGCCGCCGCGCCCGGACACGTCGGGATCTACGCAGGCAGCGGCCGCTTCTTCAACGCGCCCTCGACCGGCTCCAAGCTCCGGTTCGACTCCATGGCCCCCGGCACCAACCGGTACCGCACCTTCATCGCCGGTGTCCGCATCACCACCTGAGATATACTGGGGTGTACGCGAGCGCCGGAACGGCTACGTGGGCACTCTCCTCGGCCAAGCCTACGCGCGTCGGCGACCAGCCCGAGGGAGCACCCGATGACCGAAGACACCACCCCCGAACCCGCCGCCGACCCCGGCCTCCTCGCCCGCCGCCTGGAATACCTCTTTCAGACCAAGCGCGCGGACAGCGGCAAGCCCTACACCCACGTCCAGGTCGCGGACGCCATCAACGCCGCCGCCGGAGACAAGATCATCTCCCAGGCGTACATCAACCAGCTCCGGCGAGGCGTCAAAACGAACCCGACCCGCCGCCACTTGGCCGCCCTCGCGGACTTCTTCGGCGTCTCCGTCCTGTACTTCTTCGACGGCGACCCCGCGACCGACCACGAGGGCCCCCGCGACGAAGCAGAACTCGCCCTCCAGGACGAGGCCGTCAAGAACGTCGCGATGCGCGCCGCCGGCCTCTCCCCCGAAACCCTGCGCATGATCCAGGACATGATCGACCGCGCCCGCACCCTCGAAGGGCTTCAGGAATACCCCGGCCCCGAGGCCTCGTCCGACTCCGCCTGACCGCAGGCTCGCGGCCGACGCGACGACGCCTCATCCCCCGAGTGAGGAATCTGCGCCATGCCCGACCCCCGACATGAGGCCGCCGACGCCGACCGTGAGCCGGACGCCGGCTTCCACGACGCCCTCCCCGGACGAGTCCGCATCGCCGACCAGGTCGTGGACCTGGCGGCCGTGCGCACCAACCCCGGCAACTACGCCCGGCTCCTCGCACGGGCCCGCGCCGAAGTCGGCTATGCCTACTGCCTGTGCCGCAACCCGGAACTGAAACTCGTCATCCGGACTCGCTCCGAGCGCTACCACCTGGCCGGCTGGCCAGAAACAGGCGACCAGCACGCCGTCGGCTGCTTCTTCCACAAACCCGAAGGCTCCCTGTCCGGCCGATCGCTCTACACCGCCACAGCGATCACCGAGGACGCCAATGGCGTCACCATCCGCCTCACGCACCCGCTCGACACCGACCTACGGCAGCCACGCGGTGTTGCCCTTCCGCACGGCGGCGAGGCGGCGTCCGCCCAATCGACGGCCTTTCGAACCGTCGGGCTGCTCGGCCTGCTGCACTGGCTCTGGGAGCAGACCCAGCTGAACCAGTGGCATCCCCGGTGGCGCCGGACCTGGTACACCTGCCACGCTCGCCTCGCCCACATCGCCGCCGATTGCGCCGTCAACGGACTGGAGCTGACCGAGCGGCTGTACGTCGTTCCGCCATATCGGCCCGACACCGCACCCGCGGCAGCCCAGAGATTCCAACGCTTCTCCGAACAACTCGGAAGACGCGGCGAGGTCGAGCGCCGCGGATTGATCCTCGGCGAGATCAAGGAAACCGCGCCGACCCGCTATGGCACGCGTTACCGCTTGCGCCACCACCGCGGCGCTCTCTTCAGCACCGCGGCACTGACCGAACGCGTCACCCGCGCCTACCCCGCCGCCTTCTCCGCCATCGCCTCAGCGGCACCCGACACGATGCGCCGCATCGCGCTGTGCGTCGTCGAACGCACCGCCAAGGGCAACCTCACCATCACCGACATGGCCGTCATGCTCACTAACCGCGCCTACCTCCCGGCCGACAGCTCCCACGAGATCACCATGGCCGACCACCTCATCGACGCCGGCCGCGCCTTCACCAAACCAGTCCGCTACGACGCCAAAGACGACCAGGTCTTCCCCGACTGCGTCCTCACCGACACCTCACCCCACACCTACGTCGAGGTCTGGGGCGTCCGAGGACGCCCCAGCTACGAACGCCGCAAACACGCCAAACAGACCCACTACCGCGAACACCACATCAACGTCGTCGAATGGGACATCACACGACCCCTTCCCGACCTACGCCACCACCCGTCCACCTAACGGTCAGCACTTGCGCCCGCCGCACGAAGCCGCGTCCGACGGGCGAGCCGTGCGGGCGAGAACCTCGTCGTGGCAGTCTCGGACGGAGTCACCAGCTCGGCGCCATCCGGGGTCGGCAGTGCTACCGCGCACGTCACCGGGGCCGTACAGCACTGCTCCACGCATCGCACATCTCCTTGTCCGTCATCGAAGCATCCGCGGTCACGCTCCGCACCCCGGCCGGTCTTTCACGCCACTCTCGCGTTCAAACCCCCAGCCACGCGCTGGCCGAGGCCCCTACCCAGGGGATAGCGTCCCCTGTAGCAGGACATGGCCGGGGATCCACGATCTCACTCGCCCTTAACACTGTGGTGCCCCGACCCGAGAGTGGGACACAGGGCGCGTTCATCGAGGAGTTCCGACTTCCGACCGAGCAAGGAGTCTGGCCGATGCGCCGACACCAGATTCTGTGGGCGTCCCGCTGAACGTTCGCGGCGTAGCAGGCCGTTCAGTGCGACGGTGAAATGTTTGGGCGGTTTGCGGATACACTCCGGGGTCACCGCCTCCACCGGTCACCCGCGTGACATCGGTCATACTCTGCGCGCGCCGGGGGTAGGTCTCCGGACGAGAGGCGGCAGCGGGCAGGGACTCCGCCACCTTGATAGGGAAACCCTATCGGCATCATGTGGCAGATTGATTTCTCTTTTCAAAGCCCGTGCGGCACTCTAGCCACAACGGCCGCCACGAAAGTCCCACAGGACTCGGCGGTCACAATCACCCCGTGTGTCCCGCGCGCTGCGGGGACGCCCACACTCGCAACCAAAGGAGTCTGCGTGCTTACTGTCGGTGACCAGTTCCCCGAGTTCGAGCTCACCGCCTGCGTCTCGCTGGACCCGGACAACGCCTTCAAGACGATCAACCACAAGACCTATGAGGGTTGGAAAGTCGTCTTCTTCTGGCCCAAGGACTTCACGTTCGTCTGTCCGACCGAGATCGCCGAGTTCGGCCGGCTCAACGAGGAGTTCGCCGACCGCGACGCCCAGGTCCTCGGCGCGTCCGTCGACAACGAGTTCGTCCACTTCGCGTGGCGCAAGGACCACCCGGACCTGCGCGAGATCCCGTTCCCGATGCTGGCGGACCTCAACCGCGAGCTGACCTCCGCGCTCGGCATCCTCACCCCGGACGGCGTCGCGCAGCGCGCCACCTTCATCGTGGACCCGGACAACGAGATCCAGTTCACGATGGTGACCGCCGGCTCGGTCGGCCGGAACGTCAAGGAGGTCCTGCGGGTCCTCGACGCGCTCCAGTCCGACGAGCTGTGCCCCTGCAACTGGAACAAGGGCGAGGCGACCCTCGACGCGGGCAAGCTCCTCGCCGGAGCCTGATCCCCCGTTCCCGAACCCGCCGGCGGCCGGCCGCGACGCAGCGGCCGGCCGCCCCGCCGAAAGGACCCGATCATGAGCGTTGACGCGCTGAAGTCCGCCCTTCCCGACTACGCGAAGGACACCAAGCTGAACCTGGGCTCGGTGACCTCCACCTCGTCGCTGTCCGAGCAGCAGCTCTGGGGCACGGTGCTCGCGACGGCCCTCGCCAGCCGCAACGCCGTGGTCATCCGGGAGCTGGCCGAGGAGGCGGGCGACTACCTGTCCGCCGAGGCGTTCGAGGCGGCCAAGGGCGCCGCGTCGATCATGGCGATGAACAACATCTACTACCGCGCGACGCACCTGATCGGCGACGAGACCTACGCGACGCTGCCCGCCAAGCTCCGCATGTCGATCATCGGCAAGCCGGGCGTGGACAAGCTCGACTTCGAGCTGTGGTGCCTGGCGGTCTCCGCCGTCAACGGCTGCGGCCGGTGCCTGGAGTCGCACGAGAAGGTCCTGCGCGACGGCGGGCTGTCCCGCGAACTCGTCCAGGAGGCGCTGCGCGTCGCCGCGGTCGTCCACGCCGCCGCCGTGACCCTGGAGGGCGAGGCCGCCCTGGCCCCCGCCACCGTCTGACGGGACAACAGGTAAATTTTCCCCCAAAGCCCGGCCACTCGTGATCCTGGCCGGGCTTTGGGACGTCTCGAACAAGAGACCACAACATCGACATGTGGGATCGAGTTCGATTCATCCAGCGGGGGAGAACGTTTTCATGGCGGCAGAGACACCGCGCGCCGATGGAGTCGCGCGCGCACCGGGCGGGCCCGCGGGCCCGCACGCCGAAGCCACCGAGGTCTGGCCGCGAGACGGCGTCATCCGGATCGTCGGCGGCGTCCACGGGTTCGGCGCCCCCGCCGACGGCTGGACGCTGGAGAGCCGCGCGCGCGAGCGGCAGCGCGATCCGTCGCTCGGCGGCCGCGTCCGCAGCCGACTGCAGAACCGGCTCCGGGCCGTCCCCCGGGTCCTGGCCCACCCCGTGGACGTGGTGGACGGGCGGTTCGAGGCGGTCATCGACATCCGGCGCCTGACGCCGCCGCACCGCGGCATGACCGAGCACTGGGACCTCTTCCTCGTCCGCCGCGCGGGCGCCGAGCGCCGCACGCTGCGGGTCGGCCGGTGGCTCGACGAGATGCCCGGGAAGAAGTCCATCGTGACCTTCCCCGCCCAGTCACCGGACCGGCCGCCCGGAACGAGCGTCCGGCCCTACTTCACCAGCGCGGACGCGCTGGCCATCCGCGCGCGCAGGAAGTCGGACAAATGAAGATCACTTACGTTCTGACCTGGGCGTACGCGATGGGCGGCACGATCCGCACGGTGATCAGCCAGGCGAACGCGATGGCCCGCGCGGGTCACGACGTCGAGCTGGTGAGCGTGCTGCGGACCAATGACGATCCGCGCTTCCCGGTCGATCCGGCCGTGCGGATGATCTCGCTCATCGACCGGCGCGTGGACAAGGCCGACCCGAACGCCGGGCCCGGCACGGTGGTGCCGCCCGCCGAGCGCATCGCGAACGTCTTCACCGCCGACGTCGAGGCCGTCGTCGCCGAGTACTTCGGCGGGTTCCACGACCGCGTCCTCGTCACCACCCGGCCCGCGCTGAACCTGCTGTCCGCGCGGTTCGCGCCGCGCACCGCCGTCCGAGTCGCGCAGGAGCACGTGAACTTCGGGACGCACCGCGAGGAGCTGCGGAAGGTCCTCGCGGAGTGCTACACGCCGCTCGACGCGCTGGTCACGCTGACCGAGCGCGACCGGGAGGCGTACCGCGAGGTCTTCGGCGACGCGCTGCGCGTCGAGTGCATCCCCAACGCGCTGCACACGCTGGACGTGCGGCGCGCCGACCCGGACGCGCGGACGGTCGTCGCCGCAGGCCGCCTCGCCCGGCAAAAGGGCTACGACATGCTCATCCCGGCGTTCGCCAAGGTCGTGGAGAAGCACCCGGACTGGCGGCTGCGCATCTACGGCGGCGGCCAGGAGGAGGAGAAGCTGCGCCGCCGCGTGCTGCGCGACCACCTCTACAACCACGTCTTCCTCATGGGCGCGAGCAGCCGGCTCGGCGAGGAACTGCCCAAGGGCTCGATATACGCGCTCAGCTCGCGGTTCGAGGGCTTCCCGATGGTGCTCATGGAGGCGCTCAGCCACGGGCTCGCCCCGGTCGCGTTCGACTGCCCGTCCGGACCCCGCGAGATGCTGACCGACGGCGTGGACGGGCTGCTCGTCCCGCCCGCCGACGTCGACGCGTTCGCCGCCGCGCTGTGCCGCGTCATCGAGGACGGCGAGCTGCGCCGCTCCCTCGGCGAGAACGCCCTGAAGACGGCGCAGCGCTACGGCCCGGACTCCGTCCTCCCCCGGTGGGAGCGGCTGTTCGCCGAGCTCACCGGGGGGTGACGGTCACTCCCACTCGATGGTGCCCGGGGGCTTGCTGGTGATGTCGACCGCGACGCGGTTGACCTCGCGGACCTCGTTGGTGATGCGGGTCGAGATCCGCTGGAGGACGTCGTAGGGCAGCCGCGCCCAGTCGGCGGTCATCGCGTCCTCGCTGGTCACCGGGCGCAGGACGATCGGGTGGCCGTAGGTGCGGCCGTCGCCCTGCACGCCGACCGACCGGACGTCGGCCAGGAGCACGACGGGGAACTGCCAGATGTCGCGGTCGAGTCCGGCGCGGGTCAGCTCCTCGCGGGCGATGGCGTCGGCGTCGCGCAGGATCTCCAGCCGCTCGCGGTCCACCGCGCCGATGATGCGGATGCCGAGGCCGGGGCCGGGGAACGGCTGGCGCCAGACGATCTCGGCGGGCAGCCCGAGCTGCTCGCCGAGGGCGCGGACCTCGTCCTTGAACAGGGTCCGCAGCGGCTCGACGAGCTGGAACTGCAGGTCCTCGGGGAGGCCGCCGACGTTGTGGTGCGACTTGATGTTCGCCGCGCCGGTGCCGCCGCCGGACTCCACGACGTCGGGGTAGAGCGTTCCCTGCACCAGGAACTCGACGGGCTCGGGCGCGTCCTCCCCCACGATCTCGCGGGCGGCCTGCTCGAACACCCGGATGAACTCGCGGCCGATGATCTTCCGCTTGGCCTCGGGGTCGGTGACGCCGTCGAGCGCGGCGAGGAACCGCTCCTGCGCGTCCACGACGTGCAGGTTCACGCCCGTCGCGGCGACGAAGTCCTTCTCGACCTGCTCGGCCTCGCCCTTGCGCAGCAGGCCGTGGTCGACGAACACGCAGGTGAGCTGGTCGCCGATGGCGCGCTGGACGAGCGCCGCCGCGACCGCCGAGTCCACGCCGCCCGACAGGCCGCAGATCGCCCGCTTGGTGCCGATCTGCTCGCGGACCGCGTCGATGGACTCCTCGACGATGTTCACCATCGTCCAGTTCGGGCGGCAGCCCGCGCCCTCGTACAGGAACCGGCGCAGCACCGCCATGCCGTGCTCGGTGTGCAGCACCTCCGGGTGGAACTGGACGCCGAACATGCGGCGGGCCACGTCCTCCATGCCGGCGACCGGCGTCACGTCCGTGCTCGCCGTGACCGTGAAGCCCCGCGGCGCGGCGCTGACGAAGTCGCGGTGGGACATCCACACGGCCTGCTCGCCGGGCGTGCCCTCGAACAGCAGCCCCGGCTCGGTGACGGCGATCGTCGCGCCGCCGTACTCAGCGACGTCGGAGTTGGCGACGGTGCCGCCGAGCGCCTGCGCCATCACCTGGTGCCCGTAGCAGATCCCGAGCGTGGGGACGCCGAGGTCGAACAGGCCCTCGGGCGCGGCAGGGGCGCCCTCCTCGTACACCGACGCCGGACCGCCCGACAGGATGATCGCCTTCGGCTTCTTGGCGAGCATCTCGGCGGCGGGCATCGTGCAGGGGACGATCTCGCTGAACACCTGGCACTCGCGGACGCGCCGCGCGATGAGCTGTGCGTACTGCGCGCCGAAGTCGACGACGAGCACGGTGTCAAAGGTCTGGTCTACGGCCACCAGGGCGCCTTTCGGACGGGCATGACGGGAATTCGGCGGATACCCCAGTGTACGGGGCCGCTGCCTGCGCGGACGCGCGCGCTCCCGCGCGCCGGGGCGGCCGGGGACACGCCGGACACGCGGCGGGACGCGCCGAATGCGGGCGTGCGGGGGTTCCGCTCTGATACCTGTTGACAACAGTCCGTGTCCGCAGAGTCCTCCGCCGCGCCCGCACCACGGCCCGGCGCGCCCGCATCCGCCGCCGCACCTAGGAGCCCAGTGAAGCCCCTCGCCGCCGTCGCCGCCCTGCTCGCCGCCGCCCTACCCGCCGCCGCGTCGGTTCCGGACGCCGCACAACCCGCCACGGCCCGCGGCCCCGCGCAGGCCGGGGCCGCGCCGAGCGCGCCGCGCGGGGCCGGGGACACGGCCACGGTTCGGGGCGCACGAAACGTTTCGCCCGCCGCCGCGTCGGGCGCGGCGCCCGGGCGTGCGCGCGTCGGGGCGCGGGGCGCGGAGGCGTGTGCCGGGGCGGCGGCGCGGGTGCGGGCCGGGACGCCCGCCGGCGTGGAGCGGAACGAGCTGACGCCCGCCGAGGCCGCCGCCGCGGACCGCGACCTCGCGGAGATCACGCGGCGGCTCGGCCTCGACGGCGACCGGTCGGGCGCGCGCGTCCGCGCGACGCTGACGATCCCGGTGTACTTCCACGTCCTGCACGACGGCGCGCGCGGCAACGTCCCGACCGCGCAGATCAAGCGGCAGATCGCCACGATGAACGCCGCGTACGGGGGCCGCAAGGGCGGCGCGGACACCGGCGTCCGGTTCGCGCTGAAGAAGATCAGCAGGTCCGACAACGGCAACTGGTACGCGCAGCCGGAGGACTACGAGAAGGTCTACAAGCCCAAGCTGCGCATCGGCGGCGCGGGGACGCTCAACCTCTACACGGCCAAGACCGGCTCGGACCTGCTCGGCTTCTCGACGTTCCCCTGGAAGTACGCGGGCGCGCCGAAGCTCGACGGCGTCCTGGTGGACGTCGGCACGCTCCCCGGCGGCGACCTCGCGCCGTACAACCTCGGGTACAGCGCCGTCCACGAGACCGGGCACTGGCTGGGGCTGTTCCACACCTTCCAGGACGGCTGCGGCGGGAAGGGCGACCGGGTCGCGGACACGCCGCCGGAGGAGGAGGCGACGCACGGCTGCCCCGCCGACAAGGACACCTGCCCCGCCGACGGCCACGACCCCGTCCACAACTTCATGGACTACGCCGACGACGCCTGCATGCACGAGTTCACCGCCGGGCAGGGCGCGCGGATCAGGAAGGCGTGGGCGGCCTACCGCGCCCGGTAGGCGGCGCGGAGCCGCGCGGCGTCGTCCTCCGGCAGGTACTTGACGGCCTCGCGCAGCGTCACGCCGGACATCTCGGCCAGGTGCGCGCCGGTCCAGGCCGCCACCTGGGCGGAATCGCGCTTGGCCAGTTCGCGCAGCACCCAGCCGAGCGCCTTGCGGACGAAGAACTCGCGTTCGGCGACCAGCGCCGCGCCGTACCGTTCGAGGCGGGCCGTGTCGGGGCGGCCCGCCCGGATGCCGGGGAGCAGCGCGAGCAGCGACGTCCGGCGAATCCACAGGCAGGGATCGCCGACCCACGCGTCCAGCGTCCGCGCCGTCTCGGGGAACGCCAGGAGGAGCCCGCCGACGATCTTGTCGGCGAGCCCGTCCACGTCCACCCAGGACGGCGAGTCGCGAATCATGCCTTCGACGAACGGCAGGTCGGCCGGGGGTGAGGTCCCCGACGCGGGCGGTCGCGAGCCGGATCGGCGAAGGTCTCCAGTTCGGCGACGATCGCCGCGACGGCGTGCATGGGGGCCACCGTAGTCACGGCGGCCCCCCGCACCGTCAGGAGATGCCGACGATCGGCAGCCGCAGCGCCGCCGGGGCGTCCGCCGGGACCACCGGGTTCTTCGGCGCGACCGCCGCGAGCCGCCGGTAGTCCGCGCCGAGCGCGGGACGCTCGTCCGCCTCGCCCTTGTTCGGCCACAGCGACATCGCCCGCTCCGCCTGCGCGGTGATCGTCAGCGACGGGTTGACGCCGAGGTTCGCCGACACCGCCGACCCGTCCACGACGTGCAGCCCCTCGTGCCCGTACACGCGGTGGTACGGGTCGATGACGCCGTTCTCCGCCGAGTCGCCGATCGGGCAGCCGCCGAGGAAGTGCGCGGTCAGCGGGATGTCGAACAGGTCGCCCCAGCCGCCGCCGGCCATGCCGCCGGTGACGTCCGCGAGCATCTCGGCCGCGCGGTGGCCCTCGGGAATCCACGTCGGGTTCGGCTCGCCGTGGCCCTCGCGCGCGCGGACGTCCCAGCCGAACGGGCCGCGCTTGGGCTTGAGGGTGATCGAGTTGTCGCGGCTCTGCATGACGAGCGCGATGACGGTCCGCTCCGACCACGTCCGCACGTCGAAGAGCTGGACGAGGTCGGCGGGGCGCCGCGCGACCTCGCCCAGGAACTTCGCCCAGCGCGGCCGGTGCTTCTCACCGGGCCGGTCGCCGTCCACCAGCAGCGTCTGGAGCAGCGCCATGAGGTTCGAGCCCTTGCCGTACCGGACGGGCTCGATGTGCGTGTCCGGCGTCGGGTGGAACGAGGACGTGATCGCGACGCCGCGCGAGTAGTCCGGCCCGGGGACGCCGTTGCGGCGGCCCGCGCCGAGGATCGCCTCGGAGTTCGTGCGCGTCAGCTCGCCGAGGCGCGCCGACAGCCTCGGCAGCCGCCCGGTGCTCCGCAGCTTGTGCAGCAGCTTCTGAGTCCCGTACGTTCCGGCCGCGAACACGACCTGGTCGGTGGTGAAGCTCTTGCGGTTGCGGCCGAACGAGCCGGTGCGGACGATGTCGACCCGGTACCCGCCCCCGTCCAGCGGCGTCACCGCCGTGACGCGGCTCAGCGGCATGATGCGCGCGCCGGCCTTCTCCGCGAGGTACAGGTAGTTCTCGGTCAGCATGTTCTTCGCGCCGTGGCGGCAGCCGACCATGCACTCGCCGCACTCGGTGCAGCCCTTGCGGCGCGGCCCGACGCCGCCGAAGTACGGGTCGTCGCTCTCGACGCCCGGCCCGTCGCCGAAGTGGACGCCGACGGGCGTCCGCACGAACGTGTCGGCCTTGCCCATCCGCTCGGCGACGGTCCGCATCGCGACGTCCGCGTCGGTGATCGTCGGGTTCTGGACGACGCCGAGCATCCGCCGCGCCTGGTCGTAGTACGGCGCCAGCTCCGCCTTCCAGTCGGTGATGTGCGCCCACTGCCGGTCGTTGAAGAACGGGTCCGGCGGCACGTACAGCGTGTTGGCGTAGTTCAGCGACCCGCCGCCGACGCCCGCGCCCGCCAGCACCATGACCCGGCTGGTCTTCGCGCCCCGGATCAGATGGATGCGCTGCATGCCGGTCAGGCCGAGCGCGGGCGCCCACACGTACCGCGCGACGCGCCAGTTCGTCTTCGGCATCTCGGGGTAGCGCGCGCCGGGGCCGCCGCCGGGGTTGGTGTCGAAGCGGCGGCCCGCCTCGATCACGCCGACCTTGTAGCCCTTCTCCGTCAGCCGCAGCGCGGACACGCTGCCGCCGAACCCCGATCCGATGACCAGGACGTCGTAATCGTGTGCCATGTTTCCTTGTCCCAGCCCGTCCTACTTGATGTGCAGCTTCTTCATGATCCTGATGCCGCGCGCCATGAACGCGGCGAAGGAGTCGTAGGACATCGAGCCGGGCGGCTCCAGGTCCATGAAGTGCTGGCTGGCGACGGTCTGCACCTCGGTGAACTTCAGCAGGCCCTCCGCGCCGTGGCGGCGGCCGACGCCGGACTGCTTGAACCCGCCCATCGGCGCGTCGTAGGACGCGTAGGCCGCGCCGTAGCCGTCGTTGATGTTGACGGTCCCGGCCTGGAGGCGGGCGGCGAGGCGGCGGCCGCGCGCGACGTTCGTCGTCCACACCGAGGCGTTGAGGCCGTACTCGGTGTCGTTGGCGAGCGCGACGACCTCGTCCTCGTCGCGGAACTTGTAGACGGCGACGACGGGCCCGAACGTCTCGTTCGCGCACAGGTCCATGCTGCCGCTGACGTCCGCGAGGACGGTCGGCTCGTAGAACAGCGGGCCGACGTCCGGCCGGGCCTTGCCGCCGGCCAGGACGGTCGCGCCCTCCTTGACGGCCTGCTCGACGTGCGCGGTCACCGCGTCGAGCTGGCGCCTGGACGTCAGCGAGCCCATGTCGGCGGTGAAGTCGAGCCCGGTGCCGAGCTGCATCTTCCCGGCCAGCTCGGCGAAGCGCGGCACGAAGCGGTCGTAGATGTCCTCGTGGACGTACATCCGCTCGATCGAGATGCAGAGCTGGCCCGCGTTGGTGAAGCAGGCGCGCAGCGCGCCCTTGGCGGAGCGCTCGACGTCGGCGTCCGGCAGGACGATCATCGGGTTCTTGCCGCCGAGCTCCAGCGAGTAGTTGATCAGCCGGGGGGCGACCTTGGCGGCGATGGCCTTCCCGCCGCGCGTCGAGCCGGTGAACGAGACGTAGTCGGCGTTGTCGATCAGCGGGTCGCCGACGACGGACGGCTCGCCGAGGACGATCTGCCACAGGTCGCGCGGCAGGCCGAGGTCGACGAGCAGGTCCAGCACCCACAGGCTGGACAGGCACGTCTGGGTGTCGGGCTTGTGGACGACGGCGTTGCCCGCCATGAGCGCGGGGGCGATGTCGCTCGCGCCGAGCGCGAACGGGTAGTTCCACGGGGAGATCAGGCCGACGACGCCCTTGGGGTGCCGCAGCTCGCGGACGCGCGTGAGGCCGGGCATCATGCCCTGGCGGCGGCGCGGGCGCATCAGCTTGCCGACCCGGCGCGCGTAGTACAGCGAGCACAGGGCGACGTCGAGGAACTCTTCGAGCGCGTGGCGGCGCGCCTTGCCGGTTTCGAGCTGGATGACGTCCAGGATCTCGTCGCGGCGGGCGACCAGCGCGTCGGGCAGGCGCAGGAACGGCTTGGCGCGCTCGGCGGGGGACAGCGCGGCCCAGGACCGCTGGGCCTCGCGCGCCCGCGCGTACGCGGCGACGACGTCGTCCGCGCTGGAGACGGGCAGGGTGGCCAGGGGTTCACCGGTGAAGGGGGTGGGGATGGTCACGGTCTCGGCGCCGCCGGAGGCGACCCGCGAGGCCAGCCGCTCGACGACGTTCTGGGGGAGCCTGTGCTCTGTCACGCCTTTGGCGGGGACCGTCGAAGATGCCATGAAAGCAGGGTATGACCAGGTGCCCACTGCTCGCTACCCACAGGTAACGAGTTACTTTCCGTCCGTTCTCCGACTCTCTCCGTGCCGACAGTCCCCTCCGCTGGACTTTCCCATTACGGAACGTTCCACCTTGACCGGGTTGGGCAACCCACCGCTTGACCGACCCGTCAGGGTGTATCCCAAGATGCGGAGCTGAACGAGGCGCCCGCCGCGCCGCCCGCCGGACGCCTCCGCCGCGCCCGTCCGGCCGGGGCCGGTCCGGCGGCCGCCCGCGACGGAGGGGGACGCACACATGACCGACGCCCACGACGACCCGGCGCGGCCCGGCACACCCGACCCGGACCCCACCCCGAAACGCGGCCCGGCCCACCCCACCGGCCCCGCGGGCTCTACCGGCCCTGCGGGGCGGCCGGGCGCGCGCCCCGCGCCCGCCGGCGGGCAGGCCGGACGGACCGGCGGCCGAAGTGGGCAGGCGGGGAACGCCGGTGGGCAGGCCGGCGGCCGCGTCGCCGGACGGGCAGGGCAGGTTGACGGGCTGACCGGGCAAGGCGACGGGCGAACCGAGTGCGGGGGCGAGCAGGCTCAGCGGGGCGAGCGCGCGGGCGGGCAGAGTGAGCGCGCTGGCGGGCAGGCTGGGCAGGCCGGCGGGCGAACCGAGCGCGCAGGCAAGCATGCCCGGCGGGGCGAGCGCGCGGGCGAGCAGGCCGGGCGCGCGGGCGAGCAGGCCGGGCAGGCCGGGCGCACGGACGGGCCGGACGGGCCGGGCGGGCGCGCTGGCGGGCCGGGCGGGCGCGCTGGCGGGCCGGCCGGGCGCGCAGGCGAGCAGGGCGGGCGCGCAGGCGAGCAGGGCGGGCGCGCGGGTGGGCCGGCCGGGCGCGCTGGCGGGCCGGGCGGGCGCGCTGGCGCGCCGGGCGGGCGGACGGGGCGGGCGGGCGGACGGGGCGGACGGGGGATGGATGTCCGGCGGGAGCGGCGGGAGCGGACGCGGGCGGCGCTGCTCACCGCCGCGCGGCGGCTGTGGGCCGAGCGCGGCATCCACGGCGCGTCCCTAGACGACATCGCCGCGGCGGCCGGACTCACCAAGGGCGCGGTGTACTCCAACTTCACCGGCAAGACCGATCTCGTCCTCGCCCTGATGGAACGCTGCACGGCCGACCAGGCGGGTCCGCTCGCGGGCGGCCCGCAACCCGCGCGCGCCGCGGACGGCACCGCCGACGACGACCGCGTCCCCGCGATGCTGCTCGTGGAGTTCTGGCTGTACGGGATGCGCGACTACGCGGCGGGCTGGCGCGTCGCCGACTGGTGGGCCGAGCGCCGCGAGCGCCTGGCCGAAGGACTGGCCACCGAGGCCGGGGGCCACGGGGACGGAGACGACGCCGCCGCGACCCGCGCCGCCCTCGCGCTGGCCCTGGACATCGGCGTCTCGTTCCAGCACCTGCTGGACCCGGACCGCGTCCCGGCGAACCTGTACGCCGAGGGCCTCCGCCTCATGCTCGGCGACACGACCCCCTGACCACCCCCGCAGGGCCGCGCGCCACCGCGCGCGGTCCGCGGTGTCACTGCGCGTCGAGCAGCGGGATGTCGTCGGGGCCGCCGTCGGGCTGCTCGGTCGTCGGGGGCAGCGACGGGTCGGGCGCCGGGCGCTCGTCGGGCGGCGTGGCCTGCGCGCCGGCCCCGGAGCCGGGCACGTCGTTCTCGTCGTCGCCCGCGGTGTCGTCGGACACGATGGGCGGCGGCACGATCGTGCCGACCTCGAGAACGCCGCGCGCCTGCGCGTACACCTTCTCGAAGTTCGCGGCGTACGCGTTGTAGATCGCCGAGCCCTGCAGCGTCAGCATCGCCTCGTCGTTGTTGCGCAGCGCGTCGACCGTGTAGCTGTGGCTGCCCGTCAGGACGACGCTGGTCTTCTTGCCGCCGTAGATCCCGTCGATGAGCAGGTACTTGGAGTGCGCCGGGTGCGCGCTGCCGCCGGAGAAGTAGTGGACGGTCGGTCCGCCGTGGAGGCCGGGCACCTGCAGCGCCTTCGCGACGCTCTCGCCGATGCTGCCCGTCGCGATGCGGACGTCGCAGCCCGCCGCGTCCAGGGCCGACAGCTTCCGCGCGACGGCCGTCCGCGTGAACAGCCCGCTGGAGAGCCGGATCTTCGTCCCGCCGACGCAGCTCACACGGTTCAGCACGTCCACGATCGGGTCGCTGCCCGTCTTCGGGAAGAAGCTGACCGAGCGGGAGCCCGACGTGACCGTCCGCCAGTAGTTCGTGTTCGGCGTCTTCTTCGCCAGGTCGTAGAAGTACGAGCGGTAGGCGCCGTAGAGCTTCGCGTCCGTCATCGTGTACGCGTCGTTGAACTGGTTATACATGCCGCCGGTCGCGTTGCCGGACGTCTGCACGACCACGTTCTTCGAGTCGTAGGTCTTGGAGAACGCGTAGAACTTGTTGTGGTTCTTCGCCCACGTCTTGGACGACGCCCCGCGCGCGATGCAGCCCTCGTTTTTTGGGCACAGCGTGACCCACGACGACTTCGACGTGTTCGTGCCGAGCGCCTTCTTGAGCGTGGTGTACGTCTCGGGCTTCTTGCTGAGGGTGTCGGTGTCCAGGACGATCCGGACCTTCACCCCGCGCTGGTGGGCCTCGACGAGGTACCGCGCCATCGCGGTCGTCTGCAGCCGGAACAGCGCGACGTCGATCTCCGCGCCCTTCGGCGTGGCCCGGATCAGCTTCTTGATGTAGAGGTCCAGCTCCCCCGCCTGCTGGACGCCGCCGGTCGGCGTGTTGAACCGCGGCCCCTCCGCGACGTACGTCCGCGGCGTCTGCCACGGCGTCTGGGCCGGCTTGAGCCACTTCGGATTCGGCTTCGCCGCGAGCGCGGCCGACGCGCCGCCCGCGGCGGCGGTCTCCAGCGAAGCCACCGCGGCCGCGGTCAGCAGCCCTCCGACGACGAACGACAACGCACGCATGCGCGCCCTCACCCCATGAACAGTCAAGACCCCGTAAAGCCCCGCAGATTATCACCACGAGAGGCTTTGTTCATGATCTGTCACAGGTTGAGCAAAACCATCAACCACATCCGGACATGCCAGGAAAAACCGGCGGCACCACCGGTCACCAGCGGGTTCCGTCAGAGGGTGGGGACGATGTCCGGGGCGCCGCGGCGGTGCGCGTCCGCCTCCTGGTCGCCGTCCTGGGACTGCGAGGCGCGCTCGGCCTCGATCCGCTTGCGGTAGTACTCGATCTCGCGGTCCCGCTGCTCCTTGGACCAGCCGAGCACCGGCGCCACGAGGTCCGCCGCCTCCTCCGCGACGCCGACGCCGCGGTCCCACGTCTCGATCGAGATGCGCGTGCGCCGCGCCAGGACGTCGTTGAGGTGCCGCGCGCCCTCGTGCGACGCGGCGTAGACGATCTCGGCGCGCAGGTAGTCGTCCGCGCCGGTCAGCGGCTTGCCGAGGTCGGGCCGGTCCGCGATGAGGACGAGGAGGTCGTCCACGAGCGTCCCGTACCGGCCGAGCAGGTGCTCGATCCGCGCGACGTGCAGCCCGGAGCGCGCGGCGAGGCGGTGCCGGGCGTTCCACATCGCCTGGAAGCCCTCGCCGCCGACGAGCGCGACGCGGTCCGTGCAGGATTCGGCGACCTTGCCGTCCAGGCCGTGCGCGACGGCGTCGATCGCGTCCCGCGCCATGACCCGGTACGTCGTGTACTTGCCGCCCGCGACGAGCACGAGCCCCGGCACCGGGTGCGCGACGACGTGCTCGCGCGAGAGCTGGGACGTCTCGTCGCGCTCCCCGCGCAGCAGCGGCCGGAGCCCGGCGTAGACGCCCTCGACGTCGTCGTGCGTGAGCGGCGTGGTCAGCACCGAGTTGACGTGCTCCAGCACGTAGTCGATGTCGGCGCGGGACGCCGCCGGGTGCGCCAGGTCGAGGTCCCAGGCCGTGTCGGTCGTGCCGATGATCCAGTGCCGCCCCCACGGGATCACGAACAGCACGGACTTCTCCGTGCGCAGCAGAATCCCCGTCGCCGAGTGGATGCGGTCCTTCGGGACGACGAGGTGGATGCCCTTGGACGCCTTCACGTGGATCTGCCCGCGCCCGCCGACGAGTTCCTGGATCTCGTCCGTCCACACCCCGGTCGCGTTCACGACCTGCTGCGCGCGGACCTCGCTGACCGTGCCGCTCTCCAGGTCGCGCACGCGCAGCCCGGTGACGCGCTCGCCCTCGCGCAGGAACCCGACGCACTGCGTGCGGGACGCGATCTGCGCGCCGAACGCCGCCGCCGTCCGCAGCGCCGTCATGACGTAGCGCGCGTCGTCGACCTGCGCGTCCCAGAGCTGGATCGCGCCGGTGAACGAGTCCTTGCGCAGCGACGGCGCGAGCCGCAGCGCGCCGCGCCGGGAGAGGTGCCGGTGGTGCGGGACGCCGCGCGTGCTGCCCATCTGGAACGCCAGCGCGTCGTACAGCGCGACGCCCGCGCCGAAGTAGCCGCGCTCCCACACGCGGTGCGTCGTCGGCAGCAGGAACGGCACCGGCCGGACGAGGTGCGGCGCGATCCGCTGGAGCAGCAGCCCGCGCTCGGTCAGCGCCTCGCGCACCAGGTCGAAGTTGTACTGCTCCAGGTAGCGCAGCCCGCCGTGGATCAGCTTGGACGACCGCGACGACGTCCCCGACGCGAAGTCGCGCGCCTCCACGACCGCGACCGACAGGCCGCGCGTCGCCGCGTCCAGCGCGGCCCCCGCGCCGACGATGCCCGCGCCGACCACGACGACGTCGAACTCCTCGCCGCCGCCCATGCGGTCCAGCGCGGCCGCCCGCTCGGCCGGGCCGAGCCGCGAGCTGCCGAGGCCCGTCACCGGTGATCCCGTCACTGTTCCTCCCCGAGCGTCGCCTGCCCCGTTTCCTACCCAACAGTAAGGAGAGGTCCAACATCCCCTCGGGTGACGGCGTTCACGCACCCAGCCGCATGCGGACAATCCACCCCGCGCGACCGCGCGGGCACGCGATGATGTCAGCCCACCGGATTGCGGGAGGAACGGGATGGACGGCACGACGGCCTGGCGGGTCGCGGGATTCGAGGAGGTCCGCGAACTGGGCCGGGGCGCGCAGGGGCGCGTCGTGCTGGCCCGGCACGCCGAGAGCGGCACCCCGGTGGCGATCAAGTACCTGGACGGGACCGCCGACCTGGACCGGCTCCGCCGCGAGGCGCAGATGCTCGGCCGCGTCGACAGCCCGCACGTCACGCGGCTGTACCGGCTCGTGGAGGGCGAGCACGGCGCGGCGCTGGTCATGGAGGCCGTGAACGGGGCGTCGCTGAAGGCCGTCCTCGCCGAGCACGGCCGGCTGACGCCCGAGGCGGCGCTGACCGTCCTCAAAGGATCGCTGCTCGGGCTCGCCGCCGCGCACGAGGCCGGGGTCGTCCACCGCGACTACAAGCCCGCGAACGTCGTCGTGCCCGCCGACGGGCGCAGCAAGCTCATCGACTTCGGCATCGCGACGCCCGCCGGGGCGGCGTCCGGCGCGGGCACGCCGTTCTACATGGCGCCCGAGCAGTGGAACCGCGCCCCCGCGACGCCCGCGACGGACGTGTACGCCGCCGCCTGCGTCTTCTACGAGTGCGTGACCGGGCACCGGCCGTTCGAGGCGGACGGGCAGGCGGCGCTGATGGCGCTGCACGGCACCGCGCCCGTGCCGCTGGCGGACGTGCCCGAGCCGCTGCGGCCGCTGGTCGGACGCGGCATGGCCAAGGACGCGGCGTTGCGGCCGCCCGGCGCGGCGGCGTTCGCGGCCGAGCTGGACGACGTGGCGCGCCGCGCGTACGGCTCCGACTGGGAGCACCGGGGGCTGCGCGCGATGGCGACGGCCGTCGCGGCGCTCGCCGTGCTGTTCCCGCTGACCGCCGCGGGCCTCGCGGGCGCGGCCGGATTCGGCGCGGCGGGCGCGGCCGGTGCGGGCGCGGCCGGTGCAGGAGCCGCAGGCGCGGGAGCCGCAGGCGCAGGCGCCGCAGGCGCGGGAGCGGGCGCGGCAGGCGCAGGAGCAGGGGCGGCCGGCACGGGAGTTGCAGGCGCAGGCGCGGGCGCAGCAGGCGCGGGAGCCGGTACCGCCGGAGCCGGCGCGGCCGCGGGCGGCGCGGGCGCGGCCGGCGGTTCGGGCGCGGCGGGCGCGGGCCTGTTCCAGGCGGGCGCCGTCAAGGTCGCGGTAGCGGTCGTCGGCGCGGCGGCCGTCGCGGGCGGCGGCGTCGCCGCCTACCAGGCCACCCGCTCGGACTCCGCGCCGCCGCGCATCGCGCTGCAGAGCGCGACCCGCTCGCTGGTGGACGAGCAGACCGGCCTCGTCGTGGACAAGGCGCAGTACGTGACCGTCAGCGGCCTCAAGGACCCGGCGATCCAGCGCCGCGTCAACGACGCCCTGCGCCGCCCGATCGACGACGCGATCACGCGCTACCGCGAGCACGCCGCCCAGCAGGGCCCGGCCTTCATCGCCCAGCAGCGCAGCGCGCCCGTCGGCTCGCCGTCGCGCCTGACGCTGCACGTGAAGACCGAGGTCGGCCTAGCCGGCCCCCGGCTGC
Source organism: Actinomadura atramentaria DSM 43919 (assembly GCF_000381885.1). Classification (GTDB taxonomy): domain Bacteria; phylum Actinomycetota; class Actinomycetes; order Streptosporangiales; family Streptosporangiaceae; genus Spirillospora; species Spirillospora atramentaria. Next base: position 191,563 of record NZ_KB907214.1, read on the forward strand.
TCTCGGTCGGCCAGCAGGTGGACAACCCGGTGAACGCGGGCGGCGGCCGGGACCCCGAGATGGTCGTCGTCACGATCGACCTGACCACCGGGAAGTCCCTGGCCGCCACCGACATCATGCGCCCGGACGCGCTGACCCCGGCGGGCCTCACCCGCCTGTCCCCGCTCGTCCCGACGATCGCCCACAACAAGTACGCGCCGCAGGACCCGGAGTACTGCCGCCCGTCGCTCGTCCACGACTACGTGCGCGCCACCGAGTCCGCGCGCAGGGCGCTGCCGGTGCTGCTGACGCGCACGGGCGCGCGGTTCGGGTTCGCGTCGTGGTCGGAGTGCGCGTACGGCGGCTGGAGCGCCGCGGTCCCCTACGCGAAGATCGCGGAGTTCGTCCAGCCGTCCGTCGTCGACCTGGCGCGCGCGTGACCCGCCGTCAGCCGCCCGGGGCGACGACGACCTGCACGCGCTGGAACTCCTTCAGCTCCGTGTAGCCGGACGTCGCCATCGCGCGCCGCAGCGACCCGATCAGGTTCATCGACCCGTCCGCGACCCGCGACGGCCCGTACAGGATCTGCTCCATCGTCCCGATCGTGCCCAGCGCCAGCCGGGTGCCGCGCGGCACGTCCGGGTGGTGCGCCTCGCTGCCCCAGTGGTAGCCCTGGCCGGGCGCCTCGGTGGACCGCGCGAACGGCGAGCCGACCATCACCGCGTCCGACCCGCACGCGAACGCCTTGGCGATGTCGCCGCTGTTGGTCATGCCGCCGTCCGCGATGACGTGGACGTACCGGCCGCCGGACTCGTCCATGTAGTCGCGGCGCGCGGCGGCGACGTCCGCGACGGCCGTCGCCATCGGCACCGCGACGCCGAGGACGGTCCGCGTGGTGTGCCCCGACCCGCCGCCGAACCCGACGAGCACGCCCGCCGCGCCGGTGCGCATCAGGTGCAGCGCCGCCGTGTACGTCGAGCAGCCGCCGACGATCACCGGGACGTCGAGGTCGTAGATGAACTGCTTGAGGTTCAGCGGCTCCGCGCGCGACGACACGTGCTCGGCGGACACCGTCGTCCCCCGGATGACGAAGATGTCCGCCCCGGCGTCGATGACGGCCTTGTGGAACTGCGCGGTCCGCTGCGGCGACAGCGCCGCCGCGACCGTCACGCCCGCCGACCGGATCTCCTCGATGCGCCGCCCGATCAGCTCCTCGCGGATCGGGGAGGCGTAGATCTCCTGGAGCCGCCGCGTGGCGCGGTCGTCGTCCAGCGAGGCGATCTCCGCGAGCAGCGGCTCGGGGTCCTCGTACCGCGTCCACAGCCCTTCGAGGTCGAGGACGGCGAGCCCGCCGTGCCGCCCGACCGCGATGGCCGTCGCCGGGCTGACGACGCTGTCCATCGGCGCGACGACCAGCGGCATCTCGAACCGGTAGGCGTCGATCTGCCAGGCGACGCTGACCTCCTCGGGGTCGCGCGTGCGGCGCGACGGCACGATGCCGATGTCGTCGAACGCGTACGCCCGGCGCCCGCTCTTGCCGCGCCCGATCTCCACCTCAGCAGCCACTGCCCTGTTTCCCTCTCCCGCGTCGTGCAGGTCCGGCGGGAGTCATTCCCGCTCGAAAGCCCGTTCAGTGCCTTGGAACCGCAAGGCCCCGCGCAGCTTACGTCAGGTCAGCGGCCCTGGTAGTTGGGGGCCTCGACCGTCATCTGGATGTCGTGGGGGTGGCTCTCCTTGAGGCCCGCCGAGGTGATCTGCATGAGCTGGCCGCGCTGCTGGAGTTCGGGGATCGTGCGGGTGCCCGCGTACCACATCGACTGGTGGAGGCCGCCGACGAGCTGGTGCGCGACGTTGGACAGCGGGCCGCGGTAGGGCACCTGCCCCTCGACGCCCTCGGGGATCAGCTTCTCCTCGGCGTCCACCCCGGCCTGCGCGTAGCGGTCCTTGGAGTAGGACGAGCCGCCGCGCTCCCGGTTGCGCATCGCGCCGAGCGAGCCCATGCCGCGGTACGACTTGTACTGCTTGCCGTGGACGAAGATCAGCTCGCCGGGCGACTCCTCGACGCCCGCGAGCAGGCTGCCCAGCATGACGGTCTCCGCGCCCGCGACGATGGCCTTGGCGATGTCGCCGGAGTACTGCAGCCCGCCGTCGCCGATCACCGGGACGCCGCCCTCGCGGGCCGCCCGCGACGCCTCCATGATCGCGGTGATCTGCGGGACGCCGACGCCCGCGACGACGCGCGTGGTGCAGATCGAGCCGGGCCCGACGCCGACCTTCACCGCGTCCGCGCCCGCCTCGACCAGCGCCTTCGCGCCCGCGTACGTCGCGACGTTGCCGCCGACGACCTGCACGCGCGCGTTCGCCTTGATCGCGGCGATCGTGTCGGCGACGCCCTTGGAGTGGCCCTGCGCGACGTCCACGATGACGACGTCGGTGCCCGCCTCGATGAGCGCGTCCGCGCGCCGCAGCGCGTCCTCGCCGACGCCCACGGCCGCCGCGACGAGCAGCCGCCCGTCGGCGTCCTTGGTGGACAGCGGGTACTGCTCGCTCTTGGTGAAGTCCTTGACGGTGATCAGCCCGCGCAGCCGCCCCTCGGCGTCCACCAGCGGCAGCTTCTCGACCTTGTGCCCGGCCAGCAGCCGGAACGCGTCGTCGCGGGAGACGTCCACCGGCGCGGTGATCAGCGGCATCGGCGTCATGACCTCGCGCACCGGGCGGGCCAGGTCGGTCTCGAAGCGCATGTCGCGGTTGGTGACGATGCCGACGAGCACGCCGCGCACGTCCGTGACCGGGACGCCGGAGATGCGGTAGCGCGCGCACAGTTCCTCGACGTCGGCGAGGGTCGCGTCCGGCAGGCACGTCACCGGGTTGGTGATCATCCCGGCCTCGGACCGCTTCACGCGGTCGGCGTGCGCGGCCTGCTCCTCGATCGACATGTTGCGGTGCAGGACGCCGATGCCGCCCTGGCGGGCCATCGCGACGGCGGTGCGGGCCTCGGTGACGGTGTCCATCGCCGCGGACACCAGCGGGATGCGCAGCTCGACCTCGCGCGTGAGCCGCGTCGTGGTGTCGGCCTCGCCGGGCTGCAGGTCGGAGTAGCCCGGAAGCAGCAGGACGTCGTCGAACGTCAGACCCGGCGGCAGGATCTTCGTGGGCTCGGCTGCGGGGTTCATGGGCGACCTTCCCGTAGGTGGCGGTGGGCGGGTACGGCGGCGGACGGCGCGCGGGGCGGCTGCGGGCGGCGCCGGGCACCGCCGGGATCGGCTGCATCGCGCCAGGTCACGGCGGCCTACCTCACATCGTAGGACGTTCCCGGCGGCGCGGCCCCCGGTTCGGCGCGGCCCCCGAGTGGCCTTGGCGACACCGGCGGGGCCGCTTCCGGGGGTTGGTCGAGGCCAACGCGCCGCGGCCCGCCCGCATTCCCGCGCGCGGACGGCCTGCCCCGGCCACGCGCGATCGTCGGGGACGGGGAATGTTCGCGTCCGGAAACGCTCCGGGGGTGGCGACGGCCGGGGCGGGTCGGGTTAGCGTGGGACTGTGCATGACGACGCTCCGCCCGACCCGTTCGCGGGAGACCCGGAGGACCCGGCCGCCTCGCTCGGCGACCCCGGCGACGACGCCTCCCCGCTCAGCCTGACCGAGCGGGAGGACGTCCTGGCCGACCTCGCCGACCTGGAGGTCTTCCGCGCGCTGCTCGAACCGCTCGGCGTCCGGGGCCTCACCGTCGACTGCGGCGACTGCGGCCGCACGCACTACATCGACTGGGAGCTCCTGCACGGCAACCTGCGGCACCTGCTCGACGAGGGGCTGCCGCGCGTCCACGAACCCGCCCTGTCCCCGGACCCGGTGGACTACGTGAGCTGGGAGTACGCGCGCGGCTACGTCGACGGCGTCATCGACAGCGAGGAGGGGCGCGACACGCCCTGACCCGCGGGTCAGAAGCCGGGCAGCCCGAGCCCCCGCTCGACCTGCCGGCGGATGTCGTCGACCGTCCCGATCGGGTCGCGGACGATCGGCGGCGGCTGGACCTTCTGGCGGCGCTTGCGGGACGAGCCGCCGCCGGGGTTCAGCAGGTCGTTCAGCCCGTCGCGGATGCCGCCGATCGGGTCCTGCGCGGACCGGCGCCCGCTCGGGCGGCCGTCGTTCGGCGCGCGGCGCGGCGGCCGGGTCGTCTCCGGCGGCACCCCGAGCTTGATCACGCCGACGGACGTGTCGTCCGACGCGCGCGGGTCCCCGGCGGACGGCGGCGCGCCGCCCGCGATGATCGGCAAGAGCGAGCGGCAGGCGTCCAGCCCGCCGTGCGCGGCGGCGGCCGCGACGCCGGTGCTGGCCAGCATCCCGGCCGCGACGCCGAGCGCCACGATCGTGCTGGGGCCGCCGCGCCGCCGGCCGCGCCGGGGCGCGGGCGGGTCCACGACGGCGGGGTCGCGGGCGGGCTCGGCGGGCTCGGCGTCGGCGGGCGCGCCGGAGTCGGGGTCCGCGCCGCGGGCGGCGCCGAACGCGCGCGAGCCCTCGCCGGGCGCGCGGGACGGCCCGGCGGCCGCGGCGGCCGGATCGACGGCGGCCGGGTCGACGGCGGGGCGCGCGTCGGCGGGCCGCGGCGCGAAGCGCGGGCGCGCGGGCGAGACATCGGGCGCCGCGACGCCGAAGGGCGGCGTCGCGTCCGGGACGGCGTGCAGCGGCGGCTGCTCGTCCACGTCGGCGATGAGCGCGCCCAGCATCCGCACGGCGGGGTCGTTCAGCGTCTCCGCGCCGAACCCCTCAGAGTCGGCAGCGCGCCGTCCCCCGAGGGCGTCGAGCAGCGCGTCCGTGCGCGCCAGTTCCCCCGCCGCCACGCCCGGCAGCTTGATCACCGTGCCGCCCGCGCCGGTCGCTCGGGCACGGCGGCCGGCCGGCACGCCCAGGATTCCGGCCGCGGAACTCGAAGGCTCGGGCGGATCCGGGGCGCCAGGGCTCCGTCCCGTCAAGCGATCGACTCCTCTCTGGCCATCGCCCGCAGCCGGGCCAGGGCCCGATGCTGCGCCACCCGTACCGCTCCCGCGGACATGCCCAGCACATTACCGGTCTCCTCCGCCGACAATCCGGCGACCACGCGCAGCAGCACCAGCTCCCGCTGGTGCTCGGGGAGGCGCGTCAGCAGGTCCCGCGCGCGCTCCGCCTCGATGTAGCGGACCACCGTCTCCTCCGGGCCCGGCCGGTCGTCGGGGCCGTCGGGGAGGTCGGCGGTGGGCACGGCCGCGCGGACGGCGCTGCGCATGGCGTCGGCGATCTTGTGCGCGGCGATGCCGAAGACGAACGACGCGAACGGCCGTCCCATGTCGCGGTAGCGGGGCAGCGCCGACAGGACGGCGATGCAGACCTCCTGGGCCACGTCGTCGGCGATGTGGTACTGGCCGGAGACGCGGCCGAGCCGCGCGCGGCAGTAGCGGACGACCATCGGCCGGACATGGCCGATCAGCGCCTCGACGGCCCCCGTGTCGCCCTCGACCGCGAGCCTGGTGAGGGCGCGCACGTCAGACTCGTCGGCGCGGTGCTCGGCGGCCGCGCGCAGCAGCCTCACCCGTGCCGCGCCCCGGGGTGGCGGAGGTGCGGGCCCCCCCGAGGGGTCGGTGGCGCTCGTGGACGTGGTCCCGGCGATGGATCCCTCGGTCACACGAAGCATGATGCCCAGACGCGCTGGGCCTGTCTCCCCGCCTTCCGGCAACGGAATGGTCACAGTGCGCTCAAAAACGCAGAAAAACCACGCTTCGCATTCGACGCGGCGCACACGGTGCGGAACGGACCGCCCGAAACGGGACGGGGCTCCCACCCGAAAAGGGGGAGCCCCGTCGAAAATCGGCCGGATGCGGTCAGTGCCGGATCAGTGGCCGTGGCCGTGGCCGTGCCCGTGGCCGCCCGCGGCGGCCTCGTCGGCCTCCTCCGGCTTCTCGACCACGAGCGCCTCGGTGGTCAGCAGCATCCCGGCGATCGACGCGGCGTTGGTGACCGCGGAGCGCGTCACCTTCACCGGGTCGATGACGCCCTGCGCCACCAGGTCGCCGTACTCGCCGGTCGCGGCGTTGTAGCCGTGGCCGTCCGGCAGCTCGCGGACCTTGGAGACCACGACGTAGCCCTCCTGACCCGCGTTCTCCGAGATCCAGCGCAGCGGCTCGACCAGCGCGCGGCGGACCGCCTCGGCGCCGGTGGCCTCGTCGCCGGCCAGGCCGAGCGCGTCGAAGTCCGCCGTCGCGACGTGGACCAGCGCGGAGCCGCCGCCGGAGACGATGCCCTCCTCGATGGCCGCGCGGGTCGCCGAGATGGCGTCCTCCAGGCGGTGCTTCTTCTCCTTCAGCTCCACCTCGGTGGCCGCGCCGACGCGCAGCACGCAGACGCCGCCGGACAGCTTGGCGAGCCGCTCCTGCAGCTTCTCGCGGTCCCAGTCGGAGTCGCTGTTCTCGATCTCGACCTTGATCTGCGCGACCCGGCCGGAGATGTCGTCGGCCGAACCGGCGCCGTCGACGATCGTCGTGGCGTCCTTGGTGACCGTGACGCGGCGGGCGCGGCCGAGGTCGTCCAGCCCGATCGAGTCGAGCTTGAGGCCGATCTGCTCGGACACGACCTGGCCGCCGGTCAGGACGGCCATGTCGCCGAGCATCGCCTTGCGGCGGTCGCCGAAGCCGGGCGCCTTGACGGCGACGGAGGTGAACGTGCCGCGGATCTTGTTCGCCACGAGCAGCGCCAGGGCCTCGCCCTCGACGTCCTCGGCGACGACCAGCAGCGGCTTCTTGGTCTGGGCGACCTTCTCCGCGACCGGCAGGAACTCCTGCACGTTGGAGACCTTGCCGTCGACGATGAGCACGTAGGCGTCCTCCAGGACGGCCTCCATGCGCTCGGCGTCGGTCACCATCTGCGGCGACAGGTAGCCCTTGTCGAACTGCAGGCCCTCGGTGAACTCCAGCTCGAGGCCCATCGTGTGGGCCTCCTCCACCGTGATGACGCCGTCCTTGCCGACCTTGTCGAACGCCTCGGCGATCAGCTCGCCGATCTTGGCGTCCTGCGCGGAGATCGTCGCGACGCCCGCGATCTCGCTCTTCTCGCCGACCTCGCGGGCCGACTTCAGGAGCTGGTCGGAGACGTACTGCGCGGCCGCGTCGATGCCGCGCTTGAGGCTCAGCGGCGACGCGCCCGCGGCGACGTTGCGCAGGCCCTCGCGGACCAGCGCCTGCGCCAGGACGGTCGCGGTGGTGGTGCCGTCGCCCGCGATGTCGTTGGTCTTGGTCGCGACCTCCTTGGCGAGCTGGGCCCCGAGGTTCTCGTACGGGTCCTCCAGCTCCACCTCGCGCGCGATGGTGACGCCGTCGTTGGTGATGGTCGGCGCGCCGAACTTCTTGTCGATGACGACGTTGCGGCCGCGCGGGCCGATCGTCACCTTGACGGCGTCGGCGAGGGCGTTGACGCCGCGCTCCAGCGCGCGCCGCGCGTCCTCGTCGAACTCAAGGATCTTCGCCATGAGGGAAACTCCGCCTCTCCGTGATCGGTGCCGTCACGCCAGCCGCCCCGGGCGCGCCCCTGGCGGGACGGGTCCGGGGCGGCGGCGCGTCACGGCTCGGTGACTACTTCTCGATGACCGCGAGGACGTCGCGGGCGGAGAGGACGAGGTACTCCTCGCCGTTGTACTTCACCTCGGTGCCGCCGTACTTGCTGTAAAGCACGACCTCGCCGACCTTCACGTCGACCGGGACGCGCTCGCCCTTGTCGTCGACCCGGCCCGGGCCGACGGCGATGACGGTGCCCTCCTGGGGCTTCTCCTTGGCCGTGTCGGGAATGACCAGGCCCGACGCGGTGGTGGTCTCGGCTTCGAGCGGCTGGACGACGATGCGGTCCTCGAGCGGCTTCAGAACAACCTTGGTGGCGGTCGTCACGATCTGACCTCCCCTTTGCTTTGTGGCAGCACGCGCTGCGACCTGTGACAGAGAGGCGACCACGGACCGGCCTGCCGTCGCGGGTGTCAGACCGACCTTGTCGCTGTGCTTGGCACTCTACCGTGGAGAGTGCCAGTCATGGACACTATGGGGTCGTCCCGGACCCGTCAACATGGACACGGGGGTACGGGACGGCCCGCCGCGCGGCGCGTCCGGGCCGGTCAGCGGTGCGCCGCGCCCGGCCCGTGCCGCTACCGTCCACTCTATGGACCTGCAGGGTTTCCGCGCCCTTCGCACCGCCGCCGGGGACGCCGCGCTCGCCGCCGCGGCTGACTCGGACCTGTCCGAGTCCGGCCTCCTCGCGACGGCCGCGCGGCTGCGCGCGCGCTTCCCCGCCGATCTCGCCGCCGCCGCGCTGACGCAGGCGCGGCTGCGCGAGCGGGCCCGCGCGAAGTTCGGCGCGGACGCGGCGCGGATGTTCTTCACCCCGGCCGGGTTGGAGCAGTCCACCCGCGCGCCGGTCGCGGCGCACCGCGCGCGGCGGTTCGCGGAACTGCCGGGGCGGGTGCTCGAACTCGGCTGCGGGATCGGCGCGGACCTGCTCGCGCGAGCCCGCGCGGGAACGCCCGGCACCGGCGTGGAGCGCGACGAGCTGACGGCCGAGGTCGCCCGAGCGAACCTGGACGCGTTCGGCGTCGCGGACCTCGCGGACGTCGTCACGGGTGACGCGACGCACGCGGACCCGGCCGGGTACGGCGCGGTGTTCGCCGACCCCGGCCGCCGGACCGCGCGCGGCCGTGTGTTCGACCCGCGCTCCTACGAGCCGCCGCTGGACGTCGTCCTGGAGCTCGCGGGCCGCGTCCCGGCCGCGTGCGTGAAGGTCGCGCCGGGGATTCCGCACGACGCCGTCCCGGCCGGGGCGGAGGCCGAGTGGATCTCGGTGGGCGGCGACGTGAAGGAGGCCGCGCTGTGGCTCGGCGCGCTCGCCGGGCCGGTCGCGCGCCGCGCGACGCTGCTGACCGGCGACGGGCCGGGCGCGACGCTCGTCCCCGATCCGGGGCTCGGCGAGCCGGAGATCCGGGACTTCGGGCGGTACCTGTACGAGCCGGACGGCGCGGTGATCCGCGCGGGGCTCGTCGCGGAGGTCGCGGCGCTGCTCGGCGGCGGGCTGGTCGATCCGCGCATCGCCTACATCGCCGCCGACGAGCCGCGCGGGACGCCGTTCGCGGCGGGCTACGAGGTCGAGGACGTCCTCCCGTTCTCCCTCAAGCGGCTCCGCGCCGAGCTGCGGCGGCGCGGCGTCGGCGCGCTGACGGTCAAGAAGCGCGGCTCGGCGGTGGACGTGGACCGGCTCCGCCGCGACCTCGGCTTCGCGCGCGGCGGCGCGAAGGGCGGCGCGGCGGCCACCGTCGTCCTCACCCGGGTCGGGGACGCGCCGTTCGCCCTCATCGCCCGGCCGCTCCCCCGCCCGGCCGCAGGACCCGCCCGGACGCCCTGACCCGCACCCATCAAGCCCAAAGATCTTCGTCGCCGGGGAGTACGCCAAGCCGGACCGGGCGACGCGCCATGCCCGCGCAAACAGTTCCCGCATTCCGGTATCGCGACCGCCAGAAATGGCGATCGACCGGCCGCGGCGCGGGCCGGGGGGAATTCAAAGCGAATTCCATGCACGGGCCACGGAATCGGCGGCGGAACGTTCCGCGCGGCACTCAGGGAACGGCCCGGACGAATTCCCTTTCCGGCGTGAACGGGACGGCCCGGCCGGGCCGCCGCCGCGCCGCGGGACCGCCCCGCCGACCGGCAACTGCCGATGTCGCCGGACATGGCGGGCGCGCGGCGCGGTCCACACCGCCGCGAGCGCGCCGAACCACCGGCGACCGCCGCGAACCGGAGCCGTCCCGATCCACCGCCGATGCGGCCAGATTCCCGGCTCGTCGGCCTTTCCGCGCACTTGTTTCCGGCGCCGCCGACGCGGTCCGGCTCAAGATCCCGAAGCACTACAGTGAGCCGCCTCACGATTCATTGCCGGACGCCCTTTCACCGTCCCGGCGCACGAAGGAGCCTCGCGTGGAAACGAATCAGCACTTCCTGCGGACAGGGGGTCAGCCGGTCTCGGACCGGATGCGGGAGCTGCTCGCCCGTGCGGCGCAGGACCACGTCTACGAACAGCGCTCGCAGGGCCAGGTGCTGGACGAGGTCCGGCAGCGGCTCGAGGGGATGGAATGGCTGCTGCGGGAGGTGCGCGAGCGCGAGCTGACCGGGCTGACGGGGCAGCTCGACACCGTCCGGGGCCAGGTGGACACCGTCCGGGGGCAGGTGGCCGACCTGTCCGGCCGGACGCCGGACTGGGCGACGGGCCTCGCCGAGCACGTCACGTCGCACGTCGCGTCGATGGGCGAGCGGATGAAGCCGGTCGCGGAGCTGCCCGCGCTGTGGGCGGACGTCGGCGTGGTGGCCGAGCAGGTCGAGGACGGTCTCGGCCGCATCCAGACGGTGCTGGACGCGGCGCGGGAAATCAGCGAGGCGACCCGGCAGGCGTCGCAGCGCGTCACGGAGATGACCAAGCGCCTCGACAAGCTGCAGGGCAGCATGGAGGCCGCGTCGGTCCGGTTCAACCGGCTCGACAAGTCCCTCGCGGACCTGGGCCACCGCAACGACCGGCTGGAGCACTCGATCACCGGCGTCGCCACCCGCGTCGAGCGGTCGCTGGGCGACATGGCCGAGCGCGTCGAGCAGGGCCTCGACGCCGTGAACGGCCGCGTCGAGGGCGTCGGCGGGCGGCTGGACGGGCTCGACGGGCGGCTGAGCGGCCTCACCGGGAAGTTGGAGGGGATCGACGGCCGCTTCGAGCGCGTCGACGACCGGCTGGAGGACGTCGCCGTCCGCGTCGACCGGCTCCCGGCCGTGCTGGAGATCGCGGACCTGCGCCGGACGCTGGCCGAGCTGGCGGCCCGCCCGGTGCTCGACCACGACGACCGGTTCGACGCGCTGGAGGAGCACCTCGCGGAGGCCGTCAACCCGCTGCTGGACGAGCTGCGCGCCCGCCCGGACCGCGACGAGGTCGAGGCGGCGCTGGCCCGCGTCGCGGAGGCGGCGGGCGGCGACGCGGCCGAGTTCGCCCGCCGGTTCTCCGCCCTCCACGACGAGGTCCGCGCGGGCGTCGAGGGCCTCCAGGAGGAGGTCGGACGCCGGGTGGACGGCGCGCTCGGGGACTTCACCGCCCGCGTGGAGCTGGTGTCGCGGCGCGTCGAGTCCGTCCACGCGGACGTCGCCGAACGCGTCGAGCGGCAGGTCGGCAAGCAGGTCGAGAAGCAGGTCGAGGCGGTGCGCGACGAGGTGGCGCGGCAGGTCGGCGGCGTGCGCGAGGACGTCTCGCGGCGGCTCGGCGACGCCCAGCACGACCTGGCCCGGCAGGTCGGCGGCCTGGTCGAGACCGTGACGCGGCAGGTCGGCGGCGTCCAGGACGAGGTCGCCAAGCGCGTCGACGGCGTGCAGGACGAGGTCGCGCGGCGCACCGAGGCGGTCCAGGCGGAGGTCGGCCGCCGCTTCGGGGACGTGCAGGACGAGGTCGGCCGCCGCGTCGAGGCGATCCACGGCGACGTCGCCAAGCAGGTCACGGCCGTCCACGAGGACGTCCTGAAGCGCCTCTCGACGCTGGAGGAGACGATGCTCGCGCTGGCCGAGGCGCTGCTGCGCCCGCGCCGCGACGGCAAGGAGCCGTGACCCGCCGCCCGGTTCACCCCGGTTCCTCCGGATCACTGCCCGCTGGCCCGGACTTCGTGACTCATTCACCGTGATGACGTGCGACGTGTGACGTTCCGTCTTCGCAAAATCACTCCCCATGCCCGCCGGAATCCGTTTTGATGGATCTCGTGACCGACTCGGACGCGACCCGTCGCCCGCCCGGCCGGCGGACGCTGCGCTGGATCGAGGAGTGCTGCGGCCTGGGCTCCACGGTCCGGGGCATCCGCGCGCTGCCCGGCGGCGGCCACGCCAACCACGCGCTCGTCATCGAGAGCGGCTCCGGCGAGGTCGACAAGTACGTGCTGCGCCGCTGGGCGCCGCCCGCCGACGAGCGCGAGGCCCGGCTCGCGGCGGAGTACTCGCCCGAACGGGAGATCGCCGCGCTGACCCTGATGCGCGGCAACGAGGTCGCCGCGCCCGAACTCGTCGCGGCCGACCCGGCGGGCGTCTACGCCGAGGCGCCGTCGCTGCTGCTGCGCGAGCTGCCCGGCACCGCACTGCGCCCCACGCCGGGCGACCTGGCGGTCTTCCTGATCCAGGTGGCCGCCGCGCTGGTCCCGATCCACGCCGTGCGCGGCGCGGCGTCGATGCCGCCGTACATGCCGCTGGCCGGTCCGGAGCGGCCCGCGCCGCCGCGCTGCTCGGCCCGGCCGGACCTGTGGGAGCACGCGATGGACGTCGCGGCCGGGCCCGCGCCGACCGCGCCGCCGGTGTTCGTCCACCGTGACTACCAGCCCGACAACACGCTCTGGTCGTTCGGCGCGCTCAGCGGCGTCGTGGACTGGTCGGAGGCGTCCTGCGGCCCGGCCGCCGTGGACGTCGCGACGATGCGCGTCCACCTGGCGCTGCGCTACGGGCTGCCGGTCGCCGAACGGTTCCTGGCGGTGTACGACCAGGTGTCGGGCGGCTACGACCACGACCCGCTGTGGGACGTCCGCGCCGTGGTCGACCTGCTGCCGGAACGCAACGGCCGCGTGCTCGACGAGGCGCAGGCGCGGCTCCACGAGGACTTCCTCAGCGCGGCGCTCGCCGAACTCGGCACCGCCGCCACGGGCTGACGGAGCGGCCCCGGCCACGGCGCGCGTGCGTTGACCGCCGCCGGGGAATCCACGCCGACGGCGGAGCGCGAAGCGATGCCGCACTCGCCCAGGCGAGGCCGCTTACAGGGACACGACCTCGATCGGCAGGCTGGAGTCCGCCGGGAGGCTCAGCGCGGACGGCGCGATCCCCGCGCCGACCAGTTCCGCGCCGAGCGCCGCGACCATCGCGCCGTTGTCGGTGCAGAGCTTCGGACGCGGGATGCGCAGCCGCACCCCCGCCGCGTCGCAGCGCTCCTGCGCGAGCGCGCGCAGCCGCGAGTTCGCGGCGACGCCGCCGCCGATGACCAGGTCCCCGACGCCGTGGTCGCGGCAGACCGCCAGCGCCTTGCGCGTGAGGACGTCCACGACGGCCTCCTGGAACGACGCGGCGACGTCCGCGACGGGCACCGCCTCGCCCGCGCGCTGCCGCGCCTCGACCCAGCGGGCGACGGCCGTCTTCAGCCCGGAGAACGAGAAGTCGTAGGTGCCGTCCGCGTACTTGCCGCGCGGGAACGCGATGGCGGCGGGGTCGCCCGCGCGGGCGGCGCGGTCGATGTGCGGGCCGCCGGGGAACCCGAGGTCCAGGACGCGCGCGACCTTGTCGAACGCCTCGCCCGCCGCGTCGTCCACGGTCGCGCCGAGGGACTGGACGTCCGACGCCACGTCCGGCACGAGCAGCAGCGACGAGTGCCCGCCCGACACCAGCAGCGCCACGCACGGCTTGGGCAGCTTCCCGTGTTCGAGCTGGTCGACGGCGACGTGCGCGGCGAGGTGGTGGACGCCGTACAGCGGCCGGCCGAGCGACAGCGCGTACGCCTTCGCGGCGGCGACGCCGACCATGAGCGCGCCGGGCAGGCCGGGCCCGGCGGTGACGGCGAACGCGTCCACGTCGGCGAACGTCAGGCCCGCCTCGGCCAGCGCCCGCTCGACGGTCGGCGTCATCGCCTCCAGGTGCGCGCGGGACGCGACCTCCGGCACGACGCCCCCGAAGCGGGCGTGCTGCTCGACGCTGGACGCGATCGACTCGCCCAGCAGCGTCGTGCCCCGGACGATCCCGACGCCGGTCTCGTCGCAGGACGTCTCGATGCCGAGCACGATCGGCTCGGAGTCGATGATCATCAGCTCTCCCCCCGGGTGAAGCCGACCGGACCCCTGCGCTTCGGTCGGCGGCTCATCACGATCGCGTCCATGCCGGACGGCTGGTAGTAGCCCCGCCGCAGCCCGATCCGCTGGAACCCGAACCGCTCGTACAGCCGCTGCGCGGCGGCGTTGTCGGCGCGGACCTCCAGGAACACGGCCTCGCTGGCGCGCCGGTCGGCCTCGGCGAGCAGCTCGGTGAGCAGCGCCGCGCCGAGGCCCGCGCCGCGCTGGTCGGCGCGGACGCCGATGGTCTGCACGTCCGCCTGGCCGCCCGCCGCCGCCAGGCCCGCGTAGCCGACGATCTCGCCGCCGGCCTCCGCGACCACGTAGTGGCGGGTGCGCGGCTGGTCGGCCAGCTCGTCGCGCAGCATCTGCTCCGACCACGCGTCGTCGGGGAACAGCCGCTCCTCCAGCGCGTGGACGGCGGGCAGGTCCGCGAGCGTCATCGTCCGCAGCACGACGGGACCGCTCACGCGGGCGTCACCTTCTTGCGCGGGCCGGGCGCGGCGGCGTCCGGGCGGCGCAGGTACAGCGGCTCGGGCGGCAGCAGCTCGGGACCGGGGCGGCCGGACAGCCGCGCCACGACCAGGTCCGCGAGAGCTGTCGCGGACGGGCGCAGCGGGTCGGGGGCCGCGCCGGAGCCGCCGAGGACGTCCGAGTACAGCACCGCGCCCTCCCCGATGACGGGCAGGTCGCCGGACACGCCGTCCAGCACGTCGGCGGCCGGGCCGACCGCCGGGCCCGTGACGCGGACGCCCGCCGCGGCGTACCGCGCCCAGTAGACCTCCTTGCGGCGCGCGTCGGTCGCGACCGCGAACGGCTCGGTGCGGCCCGACGCCCACGCGATGGCGTCCAGCGTGCAGACGCCGTGGACGGGGATCTGCAGCGCCTCGCCCAGCGACCGCGCGGTGACCAGCCCGACGCGCAGCCCGGTGTAGGGGCCGGGGCCGACGCCGACCGCGATGGCCGACAGGTCGGCGGGCGCCGCGCCCGCCTCGGCCAGGACGCCCTCCACGGCGGGCGTCAGCAGCTCGGTGTGGCGGCGGGCGTCCACGGCGTCGGCGGACGCGCGGGCGCGGACCGTCTCGCCGGGAATCCACTCGTGGAGCGCTACGGTGACCGCCGCCGTCGCGGTGTCGAAAGCGAGAACCAGCACGGACGCAGCGTAGTCCAGGACGCGCGCGCCGCCGCCCGGCGTCAGCGCAGGCCCAGCTCCCCGAGCATCGCGCGCGCGGCCTCCTGCGCGCCGCCCATCGCCTGGTCCGCGCCGAGCGGCTTGCCGCCGTCGCCGCCGGTGTACCGGACGGTCACCAGGACGTTCCCGGCGCGGACGTTCGCGACGGCCGTGCCCGAACCGTCGCCGCCGTCCTGGCTGTAGACGATGTAGTTCTCCTCGCCGAGGCCGTCCACGCGCTTCTTGTCCTTGAACGTCTGGCCGCCGAGCAGCGACTTGCCGGACTCGTCGGCGGCGCGCTCGGACTCGAACGCCTTCGTCGCCGTCTGCGTCGCGGTGGCCGCGCCCGCGGCGTCCACGGCGCGCAGCTCGACGGCCAGCACGCGCTTGCGGGAGCCGGTGTACGCGCCCCAGACGCACTGGTTCTGCCGGTCGCTGGCCTGGTAGTTGTCGGCCGTGGTCCGGTCGGCGTGCGGGGCGAGCTTGTCGGCGGTCGCGGCGGGCAGCGTGGTGCAGGCGTCGGGGACCTCGGTCTGCTCTCCCGCCGCCATCGGGGTCTGGACGGCGACGTTGCCGCCCGTCGTCGCCTCCCCGCCGCCGTGCCCGCTGACGACGAGGTAGACGGCGAACGCGCCCGCCGTCACGCCCGCCAGCACCCCGGCGAGGACGAACGGGACCCGCCCGCCCCGCCCGCGCTCCCGCACGACCCGGTGGTTGCCGCTCGCGGACCGCCGCGCCCCCGAACTCCGCGAACTCCCGCCGCGCGAACCAGACGAACTCGCGCTGGGCGAACTCGCGCTGGGCGAACTCGCGCTGGGCGAACTCGCGCTCCGCGAGCCCGTACGCCGAGCGCCGGTGTCGTTCGAGTCCTGCCAGCGGTCGCCCGCCCTGGTACCCGTGGCCGGGGAACTCGTGTCCGGGAAGCCCGCGTCGGCTGAGCCCGTGCTCGGAGAGCCCGTGTTCGGGGAGCCCGTGCTCGGGGAGCCCGTGCTCGGGGAGCCCGTGCTCGGAGAACCCGTGGTTGGGAAACCCGCGCTTCGAGAGCCCGTGCCGTTCGCGCCGACGTCACGCGCGCCGACGCCTTCCCAGCGGGTTCCCGAGAAACGCGCGTTCCGTCCGGTGTCCGCGCCGCCCGGGCGCTCTTCGCCGGACGAGCCGCCGCGCGCCCGCGCCGAGTCGCGCACGGCGTCGGCGGGCGGCGTCCCGTACGGCCCGGTCTCGTACGGCCCGAAGGCACCGCCGCCGTACGGCCCGGACCCGGACGACCCACCGAACGCGCCCGAGTCGGACGGACCGCCGAACGCGCCGGAGTCAGAAGACCCGCCGCCGTACGCGCCCGAGCCGACGGGCCTGCCGTACGCCCCGGACCCGTACGCCCCGGACCCGGACAGCCCGCCCACGCCCGAGCCGGATGACCCGCCCACGCCCGAGTTGGTGGGGCCGCCGTACAGGCCAGAGTCTGCGGGGCTGTTGTAGGGGCCAGAGCGGGAGGTACCGCCGTACGCGCCGGAGTCCGCCGGGCTGCTGTAAGGGCCGGAGTTCCGCTGGCCGGAGCCGTACGCGCCCGAGCCGTACGCGCCGCCGCCGTACGCGCCGGAGTCCGCGGGGCCGCCGAACGCCCCGGAGTCGGTGGGGCTGCCGTACGCCCCAGAACCGGACGACCCGCCGAACGCGCCGGAGTCCGCGGGGCTGCTGTAGGGGCCCGAGCCGGAGGGACCGCCGAACGCGCCGGAGTCGGTCGGGCTGGGGTAGGGGCCGGAGTTCTGCTGGCCGGAGCCGTACGCGCCGCCGCCGTACGGGGTCGGTTCCTGCGAGCCGGTCGTGTAGGGGCCCGTGGCGTGGCCGCCCGTGGGCTGTTCGCCCGTGTTGAACGAGCCCGTGCTGAACGCGCCCGTGTCGAACGCCGCCGTGCCGGGCGCGCCCGTGCTGAACGCTTCCGTGCTGAACGCGCCCGTGCCGGGCTCCCCCGTACCGGGCGCGCCCGGGTCGGAAACGCCCGTGTCGGGCGCGCCCGCGGGGTGCCCGCTGTTCCACCAGGCAGCGCGGTAGCCCTCCGTGCCGCGGTCGTCGCCGCGCTGGCCGCCGTTCACCGGATCCCACTCCTACCAAGCGACAAATCTACTGATTTGCGAAGGTGAGCCTACGTTCCGGCAAAGGGTACGACATCCTCCCGCAAAGGTGTCACTTACCCCTTACGGAAAAATATGAAGAGGTTTCGCATCAGTGCAGATCATCGGGCATGTGCGCCCACCGCGCGCCCACCCCGGCGACCCGGACGACCCGCTCCTCGCCCGTTCCCTCGGGCCCCCGGGAAATGATCAATTCCAGCCGCTCGTCGGCCAGCCCCTCCGCGAGCCCCGCGCCCCATTCCACGATCGTCACGGCGTCGTCGAGGGACGCGTCCAGGTCGAGGTCGTCCAGCTCGGCGAAGCCGCCGAGGCGGTAGGCGTCCACGTGGACGAGCGCGGGCCCGTCCCCGAGCGGCGGATGCACGCGCGCGATGACGAACGTCGGCGAGGTGACCGGCCCCCGCACGTTCAGCCCCGCCCCGATGCCCTGCGTCAGGGTCGTCTTGCCCGCGCCGAGGTCGCCGGTGAGGACGAGCAGGTCGCCCGCCCGCAGCAGCCCCGCGAGCCGCTCGCCGAACGCCCGCATCTCCTCGGCGGTCGGCACCACGACCGCCACCGCGGCGGAAACCCCGTCGGAAACCCCGTCGTTCACGCGCTCTGCTCCCTCGGTTCGGACCGCACCCGGCCGGCCAGCCGCCGCACCGCCCCCGTCACCGCGCCGGGATGCTCCAGCGGCAGCACGTGCCCGGCGTCGGCGATCTCGACCAGTTCCCCGCCCAGCGCCGCCGCGACCGCGCGGCCGTGCTCCGGCGGGGTGAACCGGTCCCGCCCGGCGACCAGCACGATCGACGGGACGCGCGCCAGGACGGCCAGCGCGTCCGCCTTGTCGTGCCCGACGAGCGTCGGGTAGAACTCCGCGATCACGTCGATCGGCGTCGCGCGGATCATCTGCTCGGTGAAGTCCACGACGGACGGGCTGACGTACCGGTCGGCGAACGCCATCCTACGGGTGACGACGAACGCCAGATCGGCCCCCGCGCCGCGCACCCGGTCGACCAGGTCGGCGCGCCGCCCGAGGCCGCGCAGCGTCCCCGGCGCGATCGGCCGGATCAGCTTCGCCAGCACCAGCGGCAGCCCGAGCGTCATCTCGCTCAGGTCGCCCGCCGAGGTGTTGACCAGCACGGTCCCGACGACCCGCTCCCCGAACAGCTCGGGACGCGCCGCCGCCAGCGCCATGATCGTCATCCCGCCCATCGAGTGGCCGACGAGCAGGACGCGCCCGTCCGCCGGGACCGTCGCCGCGAGCACCGCCGCCAGGTCCGCCCCGGTCTGGTCGATGGTCGCCGACGCCGGGTCGCCGCGCCCGGACCGCCCGTGGCTGCGCTGGTCCCAGTAGACGTACCGGACGCCGTCCCCGAGCTGGCCCGGCAGGTCGCGCCGCTGGTAGTGCCAGGTGTGCAGGTTCAGGCAGTAGCCGTGGCAGAAGACGATCGTGAGCGGCGCGTCGTCCGGACCGTCGGCCTCGACGTGCAGCGGCAGCCCGTCCGACGCGAGGACGGGCACCGGCGTGCCGCGCCGCGCGCCGAACGCCTCCGCCGCGTCCGGGTCGGGCCGCAGCCGCATCCGCCCGACCGCCAGCCGCCGCAGCCCGACCGCCGCGCCGATCCCGGCCGCGCCCGCGCCCGCGACGGCCCCGGCGATCCCCGCCTTGCGCCGCCGGCTCGACGGGACGCGCGCCCGCTCAGACATCCGGCCCCCCGGTGTAGACGCGCGGCACCCGGCCGCCGATCCGCGTGACGATCTCGTAGGAGATGGTGCCGAGCGCGTCCGCCCAGTCCTGCGCGGTCGGCTCGCCCCGGTCCCCCGGCCCGAACAGGACGACCTCGTCGCCCGCCGCCATCGCGTCGTCGCCGAGGTCGATGACGAACTGGTCCATGCAGACGCGGCCCGCGATGCGGCGGCGGCGTCCGGCGGCGAACACCTCCAGCAGGTTCGACCCGTGCCGGGGCACGCCGTCGCCGTACCCGGCGGGCACGACCGCCAGCGTCGTCTCCCGCTCGGTGACGTAGGTGTGCCCGTAGGACACGCCCGCGCCCGCCGGGACGCGCTTGACCAGCGCCGCGTCCGCCGTCAGCGTCATCGCGGGCCGCAGCCCGAACCCGCCGCGCGCCGGGATCGGCGTCAGCCCGTACACCGCGATGCCGGGCCGGACGACGTCGAACCGCGCCTCCGGCAGCGTCAGCGCCGCCGCCGAGTTCGCCAGATGCTTCACCAGCCGCCGCCCCGCCGCCTTCTCCGCGTGCGCGGCCATCTCGGTGAACGCCGCGAGCTGCCGGACGATCGACGGATGGCCCGGCTCGTCCGCGCACGCGAAGTGCGACATGACGCCGACGACCTCCAGGACGCCCGCCGCCTCCGCCGCGAGCACCGCGTCGACCAGGCCCGCCCAGCCGCCGGGGCCGGTGCCGCCGCGCGTCATGCCGGTGTCGGCCTTGAGGTGGACGCGCGCGGGCCGCCCGGCGCGCGGCGCGGCGGCGGCCAGCTCGTCCAGCATCCACCGGTCGCCGACGACGAGGTCCACGCCGACCGAGACGGCCTCCGCGTACGGCTCGCCGGGCACGCTCAGCCCGGCCAGCACCGGCACGCCCGCCACCCCGGCCGCGCGCAGCGCCAGCCCCTCGGCGACCTTCGCGACGCCGAGCCACGTCGCGCCGCCCGCCAGCGCCGCGCGCGCCACCGGCACCAGGCCGTGCCCGTACGCCTCGGCCTTGATCATCGCCATGACCTCGGCGCCCGCCGCGCGCTCGCGCAGCAGCGCGACGTTGCCGCTGACGGCGTCGAGGTCGACGCGGGCCTGTGCAGGACTGCTCATAATCACCCAGTGTGCCGCTCGGTCCCCGGTGGGCGGTGCGCCGCCCGCCCCCGGGACGGTCAGTCGAGCGTGCGGAACGCGTCCGGCAGCGCCGCCAGGACGTCCTCCGCGCTGATCGGCGCCTCCGCCCCCGCGCGGCCCGCCGCGAGCCGCGCCGCGAGCCCGTGCAGGTACGCGCCCGCCGCCGCGGCCTCCAGCGCCGCCATCCCGCCCGCCAGCAGCGCGCCGATCAGCCCGGACAGGACGTCGCCCGTCCCGGCCGTCGCCAGCCACGGCGTGCCGGTCCGGTTGACGCGGACCGGCCGGTCGGTCTCGGCGACGAGCGTGGTGGAGCCCTTGAGCAGCACCGTCGCGCCCAGCTCGTCGGCGGCGCGGCGGGCGTGCTCCAGCCGCCGCGCCTCGATCGCGTCGCGCGGGACGCCGACCAGCCGGGACAGCTCGCCCGCGTGCGGGGTGAGGACGGTCGGCCGCTCGCGGCGCAGCAGCGCGCGGCGCAGCGCGTCCGAGCGGGACACGGCGTTGAGGCCGTCCGCGTCGACCAGGACCGGGACGTCCGCGCCGAGCACCGCGCCGACCAGCGACTCCGCGCGCTCGCCCGCGCCGAGGCCGGGCCCGACGACCCACGCCTGGACGCGGCCGACGCGCTCCAGCACGTCCGGCCCCGGCTCGATGATCGTCGTGACCGTCTCCGGCCGCGCCTGCCGGACGAGCTCCACGGCGTGCTCGTCGGACGCGAACCGCACCATCCCCGCGCCGCCCCGCACGCCGCCGCCCGCGCTCAGCACCGCCGCGCCCGGGTACGCCCCGCTGCCCGCGATGATCCCGACGACGCCGCGCCGGTACTTGTCGGACTCGGGGCCGGGCGCGGGCGGCCGGACGTCGTCGGGCCGCGCCGCGACGACGTCGGGGTCGGGCAGGTCCGCGCCGAGGCCGATGTCCACCAGCTCCACCACGCCGCACCGCGCCGCGCCCGGATCGACGAGCAGCCCCGGCTTGTGCGTCCCGAACGTGACGGTGACGTCCGCGTGGACGGTCTCGCCGCGCACCTCGCCGGTGCCCGCGTCCACGCCGCTCGGCACGTCGCACGCCACGACCGTGCCGGGCGCGCGCGACGCCAGCCGGGCCAGCGCCGCGTGCGGCTCGCGCAGCGCCCCGGACCCGCCGATGCCGGTGAGCCCGTCGATGATCAGTTCCGCCGCGTCGAGCTCCGCCGCGACGGCCGCGCCCGGCGGATCGCCGACCGGCGCCGTCCGGCCGCCGGCCGCGCGCAGCGCCGCGACGCCGCCCGCGTGCGCGGACCGCCCGGCGGTCAGCGCGACGACCCGCGCGCCGCGCCGCGCCAGCCGCGCGCCCGCGTACAGCGCGTCGCCGCCGTTGTCGCCGCCGCCGACCAGCAGCACGACCCGCGTCCCGTACACGCGCGGCAGCAGCCGCGCGCACACGGCGGCGAGCCCGGCCGCCGCGCGCTCCATCAGCGCGCCCTCCGGGAGCCGCGCCATCAGGGCGCGCTCCGCCGCGCGGACCTTGCCGACCTCGTGCGCGTACCGCATCGGACTACTCCGTCTCCGCTGGTTGTTCCCGCGCCTCGGCGATCACGACCGCCGTCGCGATGCCGCCGTCGTGGCTGAGCGAGACGTGCCAGTCCGTCACGCCGCGCTCGGCCGCCGCCGCCGCGACCGTCCCGGTGACGTGCAGGACGGGCCGCCCGCCCGGCCCGCGGCGGACCTCGGCGTCGGTCCAGCGCAGCCCGCCGGGCGCGCCGAGCGCCTTGGCCAAGGCCTCCTTGGCGGCGAACCGCGCGGCCAGCGACCGGCCGGGCAGTCCGCCCTCGGCCGCGGTGAACAGCCGCGCGCGCAGGCCGGGCGTCCGCTTCAGCGACGCCTCGAACCGCGCGATGTCCGCCACGTCGACGCCCACTCCCACGATCACATACCCAGGGTGCCACGGTGATCACCCGCGTCCCCGGGTTACCCGTGCGTCACAGGCGCTACGGGCCGCGTGCGGCCGGTCCCGGCGGTTCCCTGGCCGCCGCCGATCCCGTGCGCTACGGTCGAATTTCCCTGCAAATTTCAGTGTGCGGTACGGCTTCGTTCATCAATCGGCGCGAACGAGGCGAGTACGGCAGACTGCCCGTTGTGATCCCCCTCCCCGCAGAGGTCAGCCAGCGATGAGCGCGTCCCGCGGTCCCACCGTCCGCCAGCGGAGGCTGGGCATCGAGCTGCGCAGGCTCCGCGAGCTGAAGTCCATGACGGGCGACGAGGTCGCGTCCCGCCTCTCGTGGTCGACCGCGAAGGTGAGCCGGTTGGAGAACGCGCGCACCGGCGCCCGCGTCGGGGACGTCGCCGCGCTGCTGGAGCTGTACGGGGTCACCGGTACGCAGCTCAGCGAGCTGATGACCCTCGCGCAGGACGCCGCCGAGCGCGGCTGGTGGGAGGACTACCCCTCGATCGGCCCGGACTACGCGCAGCTCATCGCGCTGGAGGCGGACGCGGGCCGGGCCCGCTGCTGGGAGAACCTGGTCGTCCCGGGGCTGCTGCAGACCGAGGCGTACGCCCGCGCGGTGATCCGCGGCTGGGAGGTCGTCGCGACCGTCCCGCCGACCGAGCTGGAGCGGCTGACCAAGGTCCGGATGCTGCGCCAGCAGGTGCTGCGCGGCCCGCACCCGCTGGCGCTGGACGTCGTCCTGGACGAGTCGGTGCTGTGGCGGCGCATCAGCGATCCCGCCACGATGGCCGACCAGCTCACCGCGCTGCGCGGCGCCGCGCGCGAGCCGTGCGTCTCGGTGCGCATCCTGCCGCTCCGGCACGATCACCCGATCCTCGGCTCGTCCTTCACGCTGCTCGAATTCGCGGATCAGCATCTTGTCCCGTTTCCGGACGTTGTGCATACCGAAAGCCTCACTTTCAGCTATCTGACGAGTGAGGCCGAGACGCACCGCTACCGCCTCGCGCACGAGCGGATGAAGGCCGATTCACTGGATCACCACGCGTCGCTGGAGCTCCTGGCCGAAATGGCCGCGCGGTGGCGCGCCAAGGCGTGACGGACGCCCGCTGATACGGCCGTTCCGCAGCGGCGAACCAGCTCTCTCCTGATAAAGTCAGGGCACCAAACCCACCTTTTGGACCCCCTTTTTTGTGAGCTTCTTTCAGAATCGGGGTCTTTTGGCACGCGCCAAAAAGTGGGCAAATCGGCCGAACAACAACAGGGGTGACTTATGGCCAGAATCGAGATGGACACAGCGGCGTGGCGGAAGAGCACCCGGTGCGGCGGCAGCGCCACGTGCGTCGAGGTGGCCGCCCTCCCCGGGGGCCGGGTCGGGGCGCGCGACACCAAGCGCGGCCCGGCGGGCCCGGCGCTGGCCATCAGCCGTGACGGCTGGCGGACGTTCGTCCGGCAGACCCGCGGCGGGCTTTTCGATCTCGCGACCGGCGACTGACGCCGACGCGATCTCGCGGACGAACCGCCGTCCTCGCGGCGCGGGGACGGCAGTACACCACGCGCTCGCACCACGGAAGGGTTCCGGGCCGGGAGCAACAACCTAACCAGTACGCATCGGTAATTTGCCCCAAAACGGGTAGTACCCCTCCCGGCAATGACGCCGCCTTCTTTCGTCACGATTCGATGAGGGGGTGGGATGCGCGAAGAAAAGCCGTCCCCGGTCCGCTGGACGAAGAGCAGCCGCTGCGGAGCGAGCAACACCTGTGTCGCCGTCGCGCGACTGTCTTCTCACCAAACCGTCGGCATCCGGGACGACGCCGACCCCTCGGCTCCCCTTTTCCTCACGCCCGGTGAATGGCGTGACCTCGCCCGCCGGGTCCGGGCGGGCGAGTACGACCTGGACTCCTGACGCGCCGGTCCCGTCCCGGCGGCCGCGCCGCGCGGGACGGGACCGCCGCGTCACTCCACCGTGACCGACTTGGCCAGGTTGCGGGGCTGGTCCACGTCGTGGCCCTTCGCCGTCGCCAGCTCGCACGCGAACACCTGCAGCGGGACGGTCGTCACCAGCGGCTGCAGCAGCGTCGGCACCGCCGGGACGCTGATCAGCGTGTCCGCGTACGGCTCCACCGACGTGTCGCCCTCCTCGGCGATCACGATCGTGCGGGCCCCCCGCGCGCGGATCTCCTGGATGTTCGACACGATCTTGTCGTGCAGGATCTCCCGGGCGCGCGGCGGGACGACCACCACGACCGGCAGGTCCTGCTCGATCAGCGCGATCGGGCCGTGCTTCAGCTCGCCCGCCGCGAAACCCTCCGCGTGCATGTACGCCAGCTCCTTGAGCTTCAGCGCGCCCTCCATCGCCACTGGGAACCCGACGTGGCGGCCGAGGAACAGCACGCACCGCTCGTCCGCGAGGGAACGTGCCAGCGAGCGCACCGGCTCCATCGTCTCCAGCACCTTCTCGACCTTCGCCGGCATCTCCGCCAGCAGGCCGACCATGTCGGAGACCTCGTCGCCCCACTTGGTGCCGCGCACCTGCCCGAGGTACAGCGCCACCAGGTACACCGCGACGAGCTGCGTCAGGAACGCCTTCGTCGACGCGACCGCGATCTCCGGCCCGGCGTGCGTGTAGAGGACGCCGTCGCACTCGCGCGGCAGCGTCGAGCCGTTGACGTTGCAGATCCCGAGAACGCGCGCCCGCTGCTCGCGCGCGTGCCGCACCGCCATCAGCGTGTCCATCGTCTCGCCGGACTGCGAGATCGCGATCATC
Source organism: Actinomadura atramentaria DSM 43919 (assembly GCF_000381885.1). Classification (GTDB taxonomy): domain Bacteria; phylum Actinomycetota; class Actinomycetes; order Streptosporangiales; family Streptosporangiaceae; genus Spirillospora; species Spirillospora atramentaria. The sequence continues at coordinate 216,229 of NZ_KB907214.1, forward strand.
AGCGTCGACCGGCCCAGGATCGGGTCGCGGTAGCGGAACTCGTGCGCCAGCTCCACCTCGCACGGCAGACCCGCCCAGTGCTCGATGGCGTACTTGGCGATCAGGCCCGCGTGGTACGCCGTGCCGCACGCGACGATCACGACCTTGTCGATGTCGCGCAGCGCGTTGTCGGAGATGCGCATCTCGTCCAGCGACAGCCGGCCGTCCGCGCCGACCCTGCCGAGCAGCGTGTCGGCGACCGCGCGCGGCTGCTCGGCGATCTCCTTCAGCATGAAGTAGTCGTAGCCGCCCTTCTCGGCGGCCGACACGTCCCAGTCGACGTGGTACTCGGTCACCTCGGCCGGGGCGCCGTCGAAGTCGGTGACGGTCACGCCGTCCGCGCGCAGCTCCACCACCTGGTCCTGGCCCAGCTCGATCGCGTCCCGCGTGTGCGCGATGAACGCCGCGACGTCGCTGGCGAGGAAGTTCTCGCCCTGCCCGACGCCCACCACCAGCGGCGAGTTGCGGCGCGCGCCGACCACCACGTCCGGCTCGGCCGCGCTCATCGCCACCAGCGTGAACGCGCCCTCCAGCCGGCGGCACACCGCGCGCAGCGCGGCGGCCAGGCCCGCGCCGGACTTCAGCTCGTCCTCCAGCAGATGCGCGACGGCCTCGGTGTCGGTGTCGGACGCGAGCTTGTGCCCGGCCTCCTCCAGCTCCGCGCGCAGCTCCGCGAAGTTCTCGATGATCCCGTTGTGGATGACCGCGACGTTCCCGGTGCAGTCGGTGTGGGGGTGGGCGTTGTGGTCGGTCGGCGCGCCGTGCGTCGCCCACCGGGTGTGCCCCATCCCCACCGTCCCCGCCGGGGGCGGCTCCTCCTCGAGCGCGGCGCGCAGGTTGGCGAGCTTGCCCGCCCGCTTCGCCGTCGCCAGTCTCCCGTCCGCCGCCAGCGCGACTCCCGCCGAGTCGTATCCGCGGTATTCCAGCCGGGCCAGGCCCTCGACCACGACTTCGAGCGCCGACTGCCCACCGACGTAACCCACGATTCCGCACATGATGGCCAGCCTATGCGGTCCCCCGCGAGAACCCCACGCCCGACCCCACCCGTCCGATGACGTTCCCTGGCGCGATCGGGAATGCTTGCGCGCTTAGCAAAACCGCAGGTCAGCGCGGGTTTCTTCCGGACGATCGGGCGCTCGGCGATCCCATTTCCACGGAACTGGTCCAGACCACTCGGCCGTCAATTCGTTCGCCCAAGAATTCACCCGGCAACCGTGAAGCCGCCCTGAAATCGCCGCCCGGACGGCCGCCCCGCTCACGCCCCGGCCCTCCAGCGCGCGCCCGACCGCCCCGCCTGGACGATGCCCAGCTCGGCACGGACGGCGGCGGGATCGGTCAGCGCCAGGTCGACCAGCTCGTCCACCGGCCTCCCGGGCCACTCGACCCCCAGACCGTTCGCCCAGGAGGTCGCCCAGCGGCCGTTGCACCGGCCCACGATCTCCATCTGGATGGCGGCGCGCAGTGCTCCTTGGAGGCTCACGCCCTGGCGGGTCACCGCGCGTTGGAGCCATGAGCGCCGGGAGCGGCCCGCCCCAAGGTCGTCCAGGGCCGCGCCGAGGCCGCCGGGGAGCGCGCGGGCGGTGCGCGCCGTCGCCGGGATGAACACGTCCGACCAGACGCGGTCCCAGCTCACCGGCTTGAGCTTCGTCCATTCCTTGTCGATGAAGTGGTCGAGGTAGGGCTCCAGTTCCCGGTCGATCGCGGCGGGGTCGCGCAACAGCGACCGCGCGGGCTCGTCCGGCTCGTCATCCGGGAGTGGCGGGGTGGTCCAGCGGGCGCGCTGCCAGGGCTGCTGCTCGTCGAGGAGGACGTCGACGCGTACGCGCAGGGCCGCCTTGTCCGCAGCGAAGCCCGGATCGGCGGCCATCGCGGCCAGTCCGGCGAACAACGTGTCGGGACGGCGGCCCACTCGCCAGAGCGGGACGAGGAACATTCGGGCGAAGCGATCCTCGATGAACGAGGTGAGCACGAACTCCGCGATGTCCGCGCGGCGCGGCCCACCCGCGGCCCGATCCGCGTCGGTCTCATACCGCCTGGAGAAAGCCTCAGCGAGCCGCAGAGCCGGCCACTGGCACAGGCCGCACAGCCACCGCCGGACCAAGCCGCGCCGCGCCGCCGCACGCTTGTCGATCTCGTGCTCGAAGGCGTGGAGGTAACCGTACGCGCGGAAGCCGCGCTGGGCGAGGTGGGCCGTCTCGTGGGCCGCGAGCCGCACGAGCACCCCGCGATCGACCAGTTCGAGGATGCTCATGCCGATGCGGAGTATGTTCGTGCCGTCGCGCAGCCGGTGCGCCCAGATCTGTTCGTCCGGCGTCAGCTCGATCCGGTCCGGCGGGGCCAGCCCGCGGCGGGCGGCCGACGCGCGGACCGCCGCCCACAGCTCCGGCTCGTCGTCCGCCGTCACCGGCAGCCCGGCGGTCCCGAGCGGCACCCGCAACCGGCGGGCCAGCCCGATACCCCGCGGGACGACGCCGCCCAGCAGAATGCACGCGGCGATGGCCGCCAGGACGACGGCCAGGTAGCCGTGCGCCGACAGCGCCGTCCAGCCCAGCGCCGCGAAGCCCAGCAGCAGGACGAGGAAGACCAAGACATCGGGCAGCACCAACCCGACGTACACGAACACCGCGGCGGCGCGCGTCGACCAGGGACCGGGAAGCACCCGCCAATCCTGGCGGCCGCACCCACACCGCCGAGCCCCGAACCGATCACAACCTGATCTCCCCGCGCACAGACCGACGCTGCGCTGCCATACGGACGTGCTACTTCCCGGCCAACGGCGGCCGGGCCTAGGCGTCGATCTCTCCCCCGCGCGCAGTCCGACGCAGCCCATGCCACACGGATGGCCCGGCTTCCCGAACGGCCGACGACGGCCGGGGCTTGGGCGGCGGTCTGCGGGTCAGGGGCTTGGCGCGCGGGGCGGCGTCGGGTTGCCGGTCGGGTTGTGGGCGGGCGTCGGGGTGGATGCGGGGATCGCGGTCGCGGTGGTCGTGCTTGTCGCGGCGTTTCCGCGCCTGTGCGCGTCGGTCCGGGTGGAGGGCTGACCGCCGTGCGGGGCGGGTGCGGGAGCGGTCGCGCCCGCCCGGCGGGTCATTCCGCCCCGGCGATGGTCAGGGTGCGCAGCCGGGCCGCGCCCAGGAACGTCCCGCCGACCGCCGCGACGAGCAGCAGCGGGATCGCCGCGCCCAGGCTCACCGTCGAGTCCACCTGGTGCGCCGAGGTCAGCGCGTCCGCCACCGCCAGGGACCACTGCTGCACCGACACCGCGCCCGCGCCGGGCGCCAGCCCGCTGAACAGCGTCTCCCACACCAGCGCGTACAGCAGGCCGATCGTGACCGCGTTGCGGCTGGCGACGGCCAGCGCCGTGAAGATCGGCGTGTAGGCCGCCGCGCCGACGAGCAGCGCCGCGCCGAACGCCGGGGCGACGCCCGCCGTCGTGCCGCTCATGATCAGCCCCGCGAGCAGGCCGGGGACCACCGCGAAGGCGACCACCAGCGAGAACGCGACCGCGAGCTTGGTGACCAGCACCGACGTCCGCGAGATCGGCTTGGTGAGGACGTACATGATCTGCCCGTCGTCGATCTCCGGGCCGATCACCCCGGTGCCCGCGATCAGCGCGAGCAGCGGCAGCAGCGTGCTCACCGCGACCGCCAGCACGTTGGTCGTGGTGTCCAGGTCGGCGTTGCCGGTCACCCGCAGCACCGCCGCGAGGACGAGCAGCAGCAGCGGCAGGACGAACAGCAGCAGCGCCCGGCGCCGCCCCAGCATCGCCCGGTACGTGATCATCGCGATGGTCGAGTTCACCGGTCCACCAGGTAGGAGAAGACGCTTTCAAGGGACTCGTCGGACGGGGAGACCTCCCAGAGGCGGACCCCCGCGTCCCGCGCCAGGCGCGGCAGCAGCCAGGTGAAGCGGGCGAAGTCCACCGCCTCGACCTCCAGCCCGTCCGCGCCGAGCCGGACGCTGCGCGCCGACCCGTCGGCGATGATGGCCGCCGCGAGCACCCGGTCGTCGGCGGACCGCACCGTGAACAGGTGCGGCCGGTCGGTCATCAGCCGCCGGATCTCGCGGAAGTCGCCGGACGCCGCGTGCCGCCCGGCGATGATCACCTCGATGTGCCCGGCGAGCCGCTCGACCTCCTCCAGGATGTGCGAGGAGAACAGGATCGTGCGGCCCTCGGCGGCCATCTGCCGGATGACCTCCATGAGCTGGAGGCGCTGCCGCGGGTCCATGCCGTTGAACGGCTCGTCCAGCAGCAGGACGGCGGGGTCGTGGACGAGCGCGGACGCCATCTTGATCCGCTGCTTCATCCCCTTGGAGTACGTGCCGATCGTCCGGTCCGCGGCGGGCTGCATCTCGACGCGCGCCAGCGCCCGCTCGGCCGCAGCGCCCGGGTCGGCCAGCTTGTGCAGCTTCGCCATCGCCAGGACGAACTGCCGCCCGGTCAGGAAGTCGTACGCCGTCTCCGGCTCCGGGACGAGCCCGAGATGCCGGTAGACGTCCTGGTTCTTCCAGATCGGCGCGCCGTCCAGCACGGCCGTGCCGGAGGACGGCGCGAGGAACCCGCCCATCATGTGGATCAGCGTGGACTTCCCGGCGCCGTTGGGGCCGAGGAGCCCGGTCACGCCCGGCCCGATCGTCATCGTCACGCCGTTGACGGCGACGACGTTGCCGTACCAGCGCGACACGTCCGTCAGCTTCAGCTCGCTCACGACAGGCCCGCCTTCCGGAACCGGCGGTGCAGCACCAGCAGCCCGCCCGCGACGACCAGCGCGCACAGCACCAGCGCCAGCAGCCCGCCGCCCACGCCGGACGGGACGTCCGACGCGGTCGGCTCCGCGCCGAGCAGCCGCACCTGCACGATGTCGACCAGGTTGAACGGCGCGAAGAACCCCATCGCCTTCGCCGCCGCGAAGTTCGTCTGCGCCTCCGCGATGTTCTGCACGAGCGTGACGATCGCGCTCGTCAGCAGGAACACCGCGATGACCGCCGTGACGCCGAACCCGCGCCGGGGCGTGAGCGCCGCGACGCCCGTCCCGATCGCCGCGAGGACCAGCGCGTACAGGACGCACCCGACGAGCGCCGCGAGGAAGTGCAGCAGCTCGGTGCCCGGATGCGGCATCTTGGCGATCAGCCCGCCGACGTACAGGACGAGCACCGGCACGCCCGTCATCGCGAGCACCGCCGTCGCCATCGCGGCGAACTTCGCCAGGACGAACGGCAGCGGCGCGATCGGCCGCGAGAAGTACAGCGGCACGACGTGGAACCGCAGCTCCCGCGAGGCCAGCACCGGCGCCTGCGACGCCACGAAGATCGCCAGGATGACCTGGACGTTGAACGCGTACCCCGCGTACGGCCACAGCAGCTCGGACCGCTTGGTGATCAGCGCGGCCCCGACGTCCATCGCGGCCGGGGCGACCACCGCCGCCGCCAGCAGGAACGGCATGATCTTCGCGCGCGCCGGCCGGCCGAGCCCCCACGCCGCCCGCAGGTTGTGGACGTACAGGGACCGGACGAGGTACCCCGCGCCGAGCCGCGGCCCGTCGTAGTGGCGGTAGCCGATGTCGTGGATCGTGCTCGTGCTCGTGCTCACGCGGTGAACACCTCCTCGATGTGGTGGCGGCGCTGCTCCAGCCGGATCAGGCGCAGGCCGAGGTCCGCGACGCCGTCGCGGATCAGGTCGTAGGTCTCCTCGCCCGCGATGTCGATGACGAGGCCGCGCCCCTCGGGCCGCACCGCGACGCCGCGCGCGTGCAGGTGCTCGCCGAGCGCGTCCCGCCCGTCCTCGACCTCGACGGTCAGCGCGCCGCTCTTGGCGGTGAACGCCGCGACGGCCTGCGAGCGCAGCAGCTTGCCGCCGTCGATGATGACGACGTGGTCGCAGACCCGCTCCAGCTCGCCGAGCAGGTGCGAGGTGACCAGCACGCTGATCCCGAACTCCGCCCCGATGCGGCGGATCAGCGCGAGCATCTCGTCGCGCCCGGCCGGGTCGAGGCCGTTGGTCGGCTCGTCGAGGAACACCAGCTTCGGGTCGTGGACGAGCGCCTGCGCCAGCTTGACCTTCTGCTTCATGCCGGTCGAGTAGCCGCCCATCGGGCGGTAGCGCTCCTCGTACAGCCCGACGTGGCGCAGCACGTCGGCGGAGCGCTCGCGGGCCGCGCCCGGCGGCAGCCCGCACATCCGGGCCATGTGGACGACGAACTCGGTCGCGGACACGTCCGGCGGCAGGCAGTCGTACTCGGGCATGAACCCGACGCGTTCGCGGATGGCCGCTCCTTCGCGGGCGATGTCGAGGCCGAGGACGGACGCGCGGCCCGACGTGGGCGGCAGCAGTCCGAGCAGGATCTTGATGAGCGTGGACTTCCCGGCGCCGTTCGCGCCGACGAGTCCGACGACGCCCGCGTCGACGGAGACGTCGAGGTCGTCCAGGGCGGTCACCCGGGGGAACCGCATCGTCAGTCCCTGGGTGGCGATGATCGGCATGCGCCCGAACCTAACGGGTCCGGGCGGCGCGGCGCGTCACCCGTTCGGCCGAATCGGGCGGTCCGAAGGTCTGCCTCCCGGATGACCCGGGATGCGACTCCCGGCGCACTGGGCCATGATCGTGCCGCGAGGTCAGGGCAGGGTGTCCCGCGCGCCACGACGTCCGCCGGTCCCTCTTACCGTGCGTGAGCGCCGGGAACGGGTGTGGCCAGAACGAAGGTGGTGAGCATGGTGACGGAACCGCTGAAGCGGAACGCGGTCATCACGGTGATCGCGGTGGCGGCCCTCGCGGCGGGCTGCTCGAACGGGTCGGGCACCGGCGAGACGGCGGCGCGCGGCGGCACGCCGGCGAAGGCCGCGAACGAGTGGACGCCCCCGAAGGACCAGGTCGCGGAGGCCAGGACCAAACTCCGGTCCCTGCGGACGAAGGAGCAGGGGAACCACTCGGGGTACTCGCGGAGCAAGTTCGGCGTCCGCTGGAAGGACACCGACCACGACGGGTGCGACCAGCGCAACGACGTCCTCGCGCGCGACCTCACGAACATCAAGCGCGACGGCAAGTGCAAGGTCCTGTCGGGTCGGCTCAAGGACCCCTACAGCGGGCGGACGATCGAGTTCACCAAGGCCAAGGCCAGCGAGGTGCAGATCGACCACGTCTACCCGCTCGCGCTCGCGTGGCGCATGGGCGCGTCCGGCTGGCCCGCGAGCCGCCGCCAGGAGTTCGCGAACGACCTGAGCAACCTGCTCGCCGTCTGGGGCCCGCCGAACCGGGAGAAGAGCGACAAGGGGCCGTCCGAGTGGAAGCCGCAGCAGGCGTACCAGTGCGCGTACGGCGTGAAGTACGTGATGGTCGCGGACAAGTACGTCCTACCGGTGACCAAGGCGGACCACGACGCGCTTGAAGGGTTCCTCGGCCGCTGCTGATCCCGCGACCCTAGTCTGGGGATCATGAGCGAGCAGAACGAATCAGGCACGTCCGGCGAACCGGCGGAGGAGCGGCCGCGGGTCCGCACCGAGCGGGCCGTCGGCGCGCGCGCCCTCGGCGCGCAGGTGACCGGCGCGAGCGCGACGGGCGTCGCGCTCCGGCTCGGCAGCGGGCTCGGGTCCGTCGCGCTCGGCTCGCTGGTGGTCGGCGCGGTCGCGGTGGGCGCGCTCGCGATCGGCCGCCTCACGGTCAAGCGCGCGGTGATCGCCGCGCTGGAGGCGGGCACGGTCGACATCGAGCACCTGCGCATCGGCAAACTGGAGATCACGGACTGACGCGGCGACGGCCGACCGAGACGCGAGTGCGTGACCTGCCGGGCCGGGCGACGCCGAAGGCGAGCCCCGCCCGGCAGGTCGCGAAGCGACGCCGCACTCGCACGCAGGCCAGGTAAGCCGCGAGCCGCCAGGCGAGCGGCTTGGCTTGGGCTGCAATCAACCCAGAGCGCTGCGGACGACCTCCGCGAGGCGGTCCGCGACCGCCTTCGCCTCGTCGTGCGTCGGGGCCTCGACCATCACCCGCACCATCGGCTCGGTCCCGCTCGGCCGGATCAGCACGCGCCCGCCGTCGCCAAGCTCCGCCTCGGCGGCGGCGACGGCCGCGGCGACCTCCGGCGACGTCTTGGCGCGCGTCCGGTCCACGTCGCGGACGTTCACCAGCACCTGCGGCAGCCGCGTCATGACCTTGGCCAGCTCGTCCAGCGGCCGCCCGCTGCGCGCCACCGCCGACAGCAGGTGCAGCCCGGTGAGCACGCCGTCGCCGGTCGTCGCGTGGTCCAGCATGATCACGTGGCCGGACTGCTCCCCGCCGAAGACGTACCCGTGCTCCTTCATCGCCTCCAGCACGTACCGGTCCCCGACCGCGGTCTCGACGACCTTCAGCCCCGCGTCGCGCATCGCGTTCTTGAACCCGAGGTTCGACATCACCGTCGCGACGACGGTGTCGGCGGCGAGGCGGCCCGCCGCGCGCAGCTCCAGCGCGAGGATCGCCATGATCTGGTCGCCGTCGACGTCCTCGCCGGACGCGGTGACGGCCAGGCAGCGGTCGGCGTCGCCGTCGTGGGCGATGCCCGCGTCCGCGCCGTGCTCGCGGACGGCGGCGCGCAGCGCGTCCAGGTGCGTGGAGCCGCAGCCCTCGTTGATGTTGAGCCCGTCGGGGGCCGCGCCGATCGTCACGACGTCCGCGCCCGCGCGGCGCAGCACCTCCGGCGCGACCGTCGCGGCCGCGCCGTGCGCGCAGTCGACGACGACGCGCAGCCCGTCCAGCGAGACCGGCACCGTGGACAGCAGGTGCGCGACGTACTGTTCGACCGCTCCATACGCGTCCCGGACGCGGCCGACGCCCGCGCCGGTCGGCGGCTCCCACGCCCCGCCGACGACCGCCTCGATGCGGTCCTCCATCTCGTCGGCCAGCTTGTAGCCGCTGCGGTCGAAGAACTTGATGCCGTTGTCGGGCGCGGGGTTGTGCGACGCCGACAGCATGACGCCGAGGTCGGCGTCCAGGGCGCTGGTGAGGTGCGCGACGGCGGGCGTCGGCAGCACGCCGAGCCGCAGCACGTCCACCCCGGCCGAGGCGAGCCCGGCGACGACGGCCGCCTCCAGGAACTCGCCGGATGCGCGCGGGTCGCGGCCGACCACCGCCGTCGGCCGGTGCCCCTCGAACGCGCCCGCCTCGGCCAGGACCCGCGCCGCCGCGACGGACAGGTCCAGGGCCAGCGGCGCGGTCAGGTCGCGGTTGGCCAGCCCGCGCACGCCATCGGTCCCGAACAGACGACCCACGATTCAACTCCCGGAAAAGACGAAAAAAAACCGCGCGGGGCGGCCGGAGCACGGCTCCGGCCACCCCGCGCGATCAAATCCCACTGCGCAAGGGTAGTGGTTAGCGCTTGCTGTACTGCGGCGCCTTGCGGGCCTTCTTGAGACCGGCCTTCTTCCGCTCGGGAACGCGCGCGTCGCGGGTGAGGAAGCCCGCCTTCTTCAGCGCGGGGCGGTGCTCGATGTTGGCGAACTGCAGGGCGCGGGAGATGCCGAGGCGCAGCGCACCGGCCTGGCCGGTGGTGCCGCCGCCGGACACGCGCACGAGCACGTCGAACTGGTCTTCGAGGCCGAGCAGGACGAACGGCTCGTTCACGATCTGCTGGTGGACCTTGTTCGGGAAGTACTGGTCCAGCGTGCGGCCGTTGATCGTCCACTTGCCGGTGCCGGGCACGATCCGGACGCGGGCGATGGCCTGCTTGCGGCGGCCGGTGCCGGCGGCGGGGCCGGTGGCGACGGGCTGGCCGAGGAAGCCGGCGTCGGCGCCCTCGGGGGTCTCGGTGCTGTACTCCGACGGCGCGTCTTCGTACGAGTCGAACTCGGCGCCCTCGGCGGGCGTCTCGATGCCGGACTGCTCGGTCACGTTTCTCCTAGGGAAGTCTTCTGGCCAGGGCGGCGGACCCAGTCGGGTGCCCCGGCGGCCGCTGTTTCCTGTTGTGCTGCGGGGTGTTACTGCGAGATCTGCTTGATCTCGAACGGGACCGGCTTCTGCGCCTGGTGCGGGTGCTCCGGACCGGCGTAGACCTTGACCTTGCCGAACATCTGGCGGCCGAGGGTGTTCTTGGGCAGCATGCCCTTGATCGCCTTCTCGACGGCCTTGGCCGGGTTCTTCTCCAGCAGGTCGCCGTAGGAGATCGAGCGGAGGCCGCCCGGGTAGCCGGAGTGCCGGTAGGCGCGCTTCTGCTCGCGCTTGTTGCCCGACAGCGCGACCTTGTCCGCGTTGACGATGATGACGAAGTCACCGGTGTCGAGGTGCGGCGCGTAGATCGGCTTGTGCTTGCCGCGCAGGAGCTGCGCGGCCTGGCTCGCGAGCCGCCCGAGCACGACGTCGGTCGCGTCGATGACGTGCCACTGACGCTGCACGTCGGCGGGCTTAGGGGTGTACGTGCGCACGGTCGTAGACCTTCGTTTCCTTGTCGGCTTGCGTTCGATCCTCCGTCCACCCCGGGAATGACGGGTGGACGCCTTGCGGCGGCAGTGCCCGCCAGGCAGACCGGAAAAGAGTCCGACATGGCGCTCGCGGCGAGACGGTCCACGCCAGGATCGTGCGGTGTACCGGCACCGGCCGCGTTCGTACCCTACAGACGGGCCTCGACACATACCACGGCCTCCCAGGGTATCCGCCCCGGCCGGAGCCCGTCAAAGCGGGCGGGACGGGCCCGGCGCGCCGCCCGCCGCGGCCCCGGAACCGGCCGCCTTCCTGCACAGACTAATCCGACAGAAACCCTGACTTTTCAACTTCGCGCGCGGTAGAGTCCGCGCGACCGGTCCATCGTCGGCCCCGTCCGGCCCGCCCCCCGGGAGCCACCGCTGCCCTCCCCGCGCCAGCCGCGGCGTCCGCGCCGCCGCCGCGCCGGGATGATCGCGACGTCCGTCACCAGCGCGGGCCTCGCGCTCGCCCTCGGCGTCGCCCTCGACCGCGCCGTGCTGACCCCGCGCGGCGGGCCCGTGCCGGTCGCCGTCCTCGACCCGGGGCCCGAACCCGCCGCGGCCGACACCGTGCGGCCGGGCGGGCCCGACGCGGCGTCCTCCTCGCACGCGGCGCGGCGCGGGGCGTCCGCGCGGCCGTCCGTGACCTCGTCCGCCGGGACGGCCGACGAGCGGGCGACGCGGCCGAACGGCCCGCGCCGCACCCCGCGCGCGCCCGCCACCCCGGCCGCGCCGCGCGTCCCGGCGGCGGACGCCGAGGCCGCCGCGGTCGTCCTCACCAACCGGGAACGTGCCAAGGCGGGCTGCCCGGCGCTGCGCGTCGACCCGGCCCTGCGCCGCGCCGCCCGCGCCCACTCCGCCGACATGGCCGCGCACAACTACTTCGGCCACGACTCGCGCGACGGCGAGTCGCCGTGGCAGCGCATCCGCCGCGCGGGCAACGCCGCCCCCGGCGCGGAGAACATCGCCCGCGGCTTCCCCACCGCGCGGGCCGTCGTCGACGGCTGGATGCACAGTCCCGGGCACCGCGCGAACATCCTCAACTGCGGGCTGCGCAGCATCGGCGTGGGGATGGCGACGGGGCCCGGCGGGCCCTGGTGGACGCAGGATTTCGGCTGGTCATGAGGGGTGCGGGCGGCCGCGTCCCCCCGGTTCGGACCCGTCCGGCGGCACGCTTCGAGTAGGGTCACCGGCATGGGTTACCCGGGTGATCACGGCGCCGCCGACGACCGCGCTCCGGACCGCGCGACGCCCGCCGAGGCGTTCGGCGCCGGTCCGCGGCGGCCCCTCGCGGCGCCCCACGGCACCGGCGGCGAGGCGCCCGCGACCGACGATCCGTTCGGCGCGACGGCGCCGTTCGACGGGCGTCCGGCGAGCGGGCCGACGGCGTCCTTCGGCGCCCCCGCGGCGAGTCCGCCCACCACGAGCCCGCCTACCACGGGCACCCCGCTCGCGCCGCCGTTCGGTGCGCCGGGCGACGGGTTCGACGGCGGCTTCGACGAAGGGCTCGGGACGCCCGTCGCGGGCCAGGCGACGCGCACGCAGCGCGTCCCGTCCGGCGGCTTCACCGGCGGCGTCCCGGACGGTCCCGAGTCCGGCGGCCCGGCCGAGCCGCCCGCGTTCGGCGGCTTCGGGCACCCCGACGACGCGCCCGTGCCCGCCCCCGGCCGTCCGTCCGGGCGGGGCCGCACGCCGCTCGTCGTCGCCGGGTCGGCGGCGGCCGGGCTGGTCCTCGTCGCCGCCGGGTTCTTCGGCTCGTCCATGCTCAAGAGCGACGACGACAAGCCCGCGCCGCGCAAGGCCGCCGCGCAGACGGCCACGCGGCCGACCGCCAAGGTCACGCCGACCGTCCCGCCGCTGGAGCCGGTCAAGCTCCGGAGCCGCGCCACCGACCCCAAGCCGCTGACGCTGCGCGAGGCGTTCGGGAAGAAGTCGTTCACCGGCGGCGGCCAGAAGTACCTCCGGACGGCCGTCCGCTCGGGATCGTGCGCCGCCGGCGTCACGGGGGCGGCGTTCGTCGCGGCGCTGAAGAAGGCCGGGTGCAGCCAGGGCCTCCGCGCCACGTACGCGCGCAAGGACGGCAAGCTCATCGGGACCGTCGGCGTCCTCAACCTGCGCTCGGAGAAGGCCGCGCGGTACGCAGCCAAGGCCGCCGCCGCCAAGTCGGCGCATCTGACGGCGCTGCCCGGCACCGGCGTCACCGCCAAGAACGGCAAGGGCGAGGCGCTCGGCAGCGCGCAGGTCAAGGGGCACTACCTCGTCCTGACGTGGGTGCAGCGGCCGGACGGCAAGAAGATCGCCGCCGCGTACGACAAGGTCGTCGCGGCGTTCGGGCAGCAGGTCGTCAAGAGCGGCGGCCTCGGGTTCGCGCTCGCCTACCGGGAAACCGAAGGCAAACCCTTCAACGGTTGAGCATTGTGAATACCCTGTCTGGCTATGTCTGGATCTAACGACGGACGGGCCCCCGCCGCGGGCGACGGCGAGCAGGACTCGCCGGACCTGCGCGTCCGTGCGTTCGGCTTGCACAAGCCCTGGTGGGCCTCCGACGAGCCGGAGGCCGAGCCCGGCCAGGAGACCGCTCCCGCCCCACCCGAAACCGACGAAACCGACGACCTCGACCGGCCCGCCGCCGGAACCCGCCCCGGCGCGACCGGCCCGGGCGGCGAACCCGGCGGGGAAGCCCTGCCCGGCGCGACCGGCCCGGGCGGCGAACCCGGCGAGGAAGCCCTGCCCGACGCGTTCGCCACGGACGACGCCGAGGGCGGGTCCGGCAAGGCCGCGCTGCGCGACCGACCTGGCGCCGCCCAGGACGCGTTCAGCCGGGAAGCCGGTCGACCCGATGCCGCGGAGGACGCGTCCGGCGGGAAAACCGGCCGACCCGACGCGGCCGACGATGCGTCCGGCCGGAAGACCGGACGACCCGGCGCGGGCGGCGAGCCGGGCTCGGCCCCGTCCGACCGGCTCGTCGCGCGGGGCGCGGTGCCGCGTCCCACGCCGCCCGGCGACGACGAGCCGGACGCCGCCGACGACTCCGCGGCCCCCGTCCTCCAGCCCGACGCGATCATCCCGCCCGGCATCACGCCGCCCGCCTCGGGAACGCTCCCGCTCCCCGAGGCCGCCGCCAAGCCGCCCACCGCCTTCGGCGGCGCGGCCCGGTCGCGCCCGGCGCCCCTGCCGCCGGAGGACCTGGTCCCCGACGAGCGTGAATCCCCCCGGGGAACCGGATCACCGGGCGGCCGCCCCTTCGACGCCGACGACACCGCGGTGGACGGCCCGCCCATCAGCACGGACGACCTCGCGTCCTCCAACGCGGACGCGTCCTCACCGGGCAACGGGCTCGTGGACGCGGGCGGTCCCGCATCGACCTCGCCGCCCAACGACCTCCCGCCCGGTGAACGGCCCGGCGCGGGCGGCCTTCCGGCGAACAGCCCTCCGAAGGGCGCGCCGCTGACCGGCGCGGGCAACCCTCCGGCGAACGGCCTCCCGCCCGGCGCTGCGGGCACAAGCGCCCTCGCTCCAGGCAGCGCGGGCGACCGTCCGGACGGGTTTCCGCCGGGCAGCGTCGGCAACCACCCCGGCGCGCTTCCGCCGGGCAGCGCGGGCGACCGCCCCGGCGTGTTTCCGCCGGGCAGCGTGGGCGACCGCCCGGGCGCGCTTCCGCCGGGCGGCGCGGGCGGGCGTCCGCCGGGCGACGCGGGTGATCTCCTGCCGGGCGGGTTCGCGCCGGACGGCGGCGAGCGGGACGCCACCGCCCCGCAGCCCGCCGTCGTCGGCGGGGCGCAGCCGCCGTTCGGTCCCGGGCCGATGGCACAGGGCGCGGGCGCGCCCGCGCGCGGCGGGAACAAGCGGCGCGCGACGCTGTTCGCGGCGGGCGGCGTCGCGGCCGTCATCGTGCTCGGCGCGGCCGGATACGCGCTCGCGGGCGGCGGCGACGGCGCGCCGGAGCGGGCCGCGTCGGCGAAGCCCGCGTCCCCGGCCGCGTCGCCCTCGGTCTCCGGCCAGCCGCCGATCACGCCGACCGCGCCCACCGCGCCGTCCGGCATCGACACCGAGAAGACCGACCCCCGGCCGCTCGCGCTCATCGAGGTCTTCCCCGCCAACGCCGTGACGCTCGGCGGCCACGCCTACGTGCGCGACCGCTCGTCGGTCAACCACGACTGCTCGCTCACCGCGCGCGGCGCGATGGCCGCGGCCCTCGCCCACGAGAAGTGCCGGGGCGTCGTGCGGGCGACGTTCATCGACCGGGAGCGCACCGTCGCCGTGACGACGGGCGTCGCGATCCTCCCGACGAAGGCCGCCGCCCTGCGCGCGGGCCGCGCCGGGGACCCGAGCCGCTACGAGTGGTTCCGGGGCATGCAGGGCAAGCGCTCCACCGAGATCGACCGCGCGGGCGGCTACGCCGCCGCGACCGTCCGCGGCCGCTACATCATCTACGCCTACGCCCAGTACGCGAAGGGCCGCCCCGCCCCGGGCGGCCCGAACCTCAAGACGGTGACACGCCAGTTCATCGACTACGCCGTCCGCCCCATCGAGGCCCGCGCGTAACCCATCCGACGACGCGGCGCCGGGGGCGCCGCGTCACCACCCGCGACCAGAACCGACACGCACGGCCGCATCACGCATCCTCAAGCCCCGTCCGCGGCCGAGCAGGCGGGCACCTAGTCCCGACACGGCGGGTACATCGGACGGCCGAATCAAACGCGACGACGCGTCACGCCATCCCGAGCCACGCCGATCCGCAGCACCCAGGACGCAGCATCGAGCCATCCCGGTGTCGCTGCGGCGAGGCCCGTCGTGGGCGTTCAGGTCTCGTCGGCGGACGGTTCCGGCGCGGAGGCGGCCAGCGTCCGGACGCGGCGCGTGCGTTGGGCGCGTTCGGCGAGGCCCGCGGCGTCCGGATAGCGGACCTCCTCCAGCGTCAGGCCGTGCGCGGGGGCGACGTTCACCGCCGAGTCGCGGACGCGCGCCGCGAGGACGCGCCCCGGCCAGTCCGGCTCGCGGCGGCCGTCGCCGACCGCCAGCAGCGCGCCGACCAGCGCCCGCACCATCGAGTGGCAGAACGCGTCGGCCTCGACGGTCGCGACCGCAAGGCGCGGCTCGACCCGCTCCCACCGCAGCGTCTGCAGCTCGCGGATCGTCGTCGCGCCCTCGCGCTTGCGGCAGTACGCGGCGAAGTCGTGCTCGCCGGTGAGGAGCGCGGCGGCCTCGTTCATCCGGTCCACGTCGAGCGGGCGGGGGTGCCACAGGACGTCGTGGCGGCGCAGCGGATCGACGCCGACCGGGTCGTCGCAGACGCGGTACGCGTAGCGGCGGGCGAGCGCGGAGAAGCGGGCGTCGAACCCGTCCGGCGCGACCGACACCCGCCACACGCGGACGTCGGCGGGCAGCAGCCCGGCGAGGCGGCGCGGCAGCGTCGCGCTGACGGTCCCGTACGCGGCGACGGGCAGCACCACGTGCGCGACCTGCCCGCGCGCGTGGACGCCCGCGTCGGTGCGCCCCGCGACGGTCAGCATCGGCGGCGGGTCGAGCCGCAGCGCGCGCCCCAGGGCGTCCTCGATGACGCCCTGCACGGTGCGCTGGCCCGGCTGGCGCGCCCAGCCCGCGAACGCGGCCCCGTCGTAGCCGAGGTCGAGCCGGAGTCTCACCAGGGCGGTCATGTCGGCCGGGTCTCCCGGCGGCCGGTGATCGTGTTCGGGCACGGTGACGACGACTCCCTCGGCCTGACCATGCGGCCAGTGTGGCAAAGATCAGGCCCGCCGTCCCGTAGCGGGACGGCGGGCCTTCGCGCATGTCGCGCGGGCGCCGATTACTCGGACTTGGCGGTCTCGTCGGCCTCGGCGGCGGGCGCCTCGGTCGGCTCGGCGGCGGCCTCGGTCGCCTCCGGGGCCTCGGCGGGCTCCTCGGCGGCGGGCTTGGCCGTGCCGGTGGACGCGGCGAGCTGCTCCTGCACCAGCTCGATGACCGCCATCGGGGCGTTGTCGCCCTTGCGCGGCCCGAGCTTGGTGATCCGGGTGTAGCCGCCCGGACGGTTCGCGAACCGCGGCGCGATCTCGGTGAACAGCTCGTGGACCACGCCCTTGTCGCGGATCACGGCCGCGACCTGGCGACGGTTGTGCAGGTCGCCCTTCTTGGCCTTGGTGATCAGCTTCTCCGCGAGCGGGCGGACCCGGCGGGCCTTGGCCTCGGTCGTGGTGATGCGGCCGTGCTCGAACAGCGCCGTCGCCAGGTTGGCGAGGATGAGCCGCTGGTGCGCGGCGCTGCCGCCGAGGCGGGCGCCCTTCGTGGGCTGGGGCATGGTCTGTCCTTCCTGCGCCGGCCGTGTCAGGTACCGGCGTCAGCCGAACCCCGGGGCCGACCGGCCCCGGGGGTGTTGCGTGTGGCGTGTCACCTGTGGGGGACGACCCCCACAGCCCCGCGGTACTGAGAAACGACGCGGCGGTCGTTGCTCAGTACTGCTCGGTCTCCGCGTACCCGCCGTCGTCGTCGCCGTAGGAGTCGGCGGCGGCGCTCGGGTCGAACCCGGGCGGGGAGTCCTTCAGCGAGAGGCCCATGTCGTTGAGCTTCTGCTTGACCTCTTCGATCGACTTGGCGCCGAAATTCCTTATATCGAGGAGGTCCTGCTCGCTCCGGGCCACCAGCTCGCCCACCGAGTGGATGCCCTCGCGCTTGAGGCAGTTGTAGGAGCGGACCGTCAGGTTCAGCTCCTCGATCGGCAGCGCGAGGTCGGCGGCGAGCGCGGCGTCCGTCGGCGACGGGCCCATGTCGATGCCCTCGGCCTCGACGTTCAGCTCGCGCGCCAGGCCGAACAGCTCGACCAGCGTCTTGCCCGCCGACGCGACCGCGTCGCGCGGCAGCAGCGACTGCTTGGTCTCGACGTCGAGGATGAGGCGGTCGAAGTCGGTGCGCTGCTCGACTCGGGTCGCCTCGACCTTGTAGACGACCTTGAGGACCGGCGAGTAGATCGAGTCGATCGGGATGCGGCCGATCTCCTGGCCGGGCTGCTTGTTCTGGGCGGCGGAGACGTAGCCGCGACCGCGCTCGACGGTCAGCTCCATCTCCAGCTTCGCCTTGTTGTTCAGCGTGGCGATGTGCAGGTCGGGGTTGTGGACCTCGACGCCCGCGGGCGGCGCGATGTCGGCCGCGGTGACCTCGCCCGGACCCTGCTTGCGCAGGTACATGACGACCGGCTCGTCGTGCTCGGACGAGACGACCAGCTCCTTGAGGTTCAGGATGATGTCGGTGACATCCTCCTTGACCCCCGGGACGGTCGAGAACTCGTGCAGCACGCCCTCGATGCGGATGCTGGTGACCGCCGCGCCCGGAATGGACGACAGCAGCGTGCGCCGCAGCGAGTTGCCGATGGTGTAGCCGAAGCCCGGCTCCAGCGGCTCGATGGTGAACCGGGACCGGTACTCGTCCACCTGCTCTTCGGCGAGGGTGGGACGCTGAGCGATGAGCATGAAAGCTCCTTCTTCCCGCGGTGCCCGCTATTTGACGACCGCGTTCGGTGTTCCGTTCTCGCATTCCCCGCCGGGCGGGCGCGCAATCCGGCGCCCGCCCGGCGGGGAATCCCGAAGCCCTACTTGGAGTAGAGCTCGACGATCAGCTGCTCCTGGACGGGAGCGTCGATCTGCTGCCGGACCGGCAGCGAGTGGACGAGGATGCGCATGCGCTCCGCGTCCTGGCCGAGCCACGCCGGGACGGGGCGCTCGCCCGCCTCGGCCTTGGCGACCTGGAACGGCGTCGACTCCAGCGACTTGGCCTTGACGTCGACGATGTCGGCCTCGTTGACCAGGTACGACGGGATGTCGACCTTCTTGCCGTTGACCCGGATGTGGCCGTGGCGGATGAGCTGCCGGGCCATGTCGCGGGACTTGGCGAAACCGCCGCGGTACACGACGTTG
The DNA here is from genome assembly GCF_000381885.1 of Actinomadura atramentaria DSM 43919. GTDB lineage: Bacteria > Actinomycetota > Actinomycetes > Streptosporangiales > Streptosporangiaceae > Spirillospora > Spirillospora atramentaria. The sequence continues at coordinate 234,597 of NZ_KB907214.1, forward strand.
TCCAGGCGGCGCTCCAGCAGCGACAGCAGGTTCTCACCCGTCTTGCCGCCCTGGCGGTTCGCCTCGACGTAGTAGTTGCTGAACTGCCGCTCCAGCACGCCGTAGATGCGCTTGGCCTTCTGCTTCTCGCGGAGCTGGAGCAGGTACTCGGTCTCCTTGGGGCGACCGCGGCCGTGCTCACCCGGCGGGTAGGGCCGGATCTCGATCGGGCACTTCGGCCCCTCGCACTTGCTGCCCTTGAGGAACAGCTTCATCTTCTCCCGACGGCAGAGCTTGCAGTCGGCACCGGTGTAACGAGCCATGTCTCCTGGTTCTCCCTCGGCCTCAGACGCGCCGGCGCTTGGGCGGGCGGCAGCCGTTGTGCGGGACGGGCGTGACGTCCTGGATCGAGCCCACCTCGAGGCCGGTCGCCGACAGCGAGCGGATGGCGGTCTCGCGGCCCGAGCCCGGGCCCTTCACGAAGACGTCGACCTTGCGCATGCCGTGCTCCATCGCGCGCCGGGCGGCGGCCTCGGCGGCCTGCTGGGCGGCGAACGGCGTGGACTTGCGCGAGCCCTTGAACCCCACGTGGCCCGAGGAGGCCCAGGAGATCACGTTGCCGTTGGGGTCGGTGATCGAGACGATCGTGTTGTTGAACGTGCTCTTGATGTGGGCGTGCCCGTGAGCGACGTTCTTCTTCTCCTTGCGGCGCACCTTCTTGGCGCCGACACGGCTCTTGGGAGGCATCTGCTCTCTCTACTGTTGAGGTCGTCGATCCGGCGGACCCGAATCGGCCCGGACGGACTACTTCTTGCCGGCCTTCTTCTTCCCGGCCACGGTCTTCTTCTTGCCCTTGCGGGTGCGCGCGTTGGTCTGGGTGCGCTGGCCGTGGACGGGCAGGCCGCGGCGGTGCCGGATGCCCTGGTAGCAGCCGATCTCGATCTTGCGGCGGATGTCCGCCTGGACCTCGCGGCGCAGGTCGCCCTCGGTCTTGTAGTGCGCCTCGATCCAGTCGCGGAGCTTGACCAGGTCGTCGTCGCCGAGCTGGTGGACCCGCAGGTCGCCGCTCACGCCGGTGCCCGCGAGGGTCTCCAGCGCGCGCGTCCGGCCGATGCCGAAGATGTAGGTGAGAGCGATCTCGACCCGCTTCTCGCGGGGGAGATCGACGCCGAGGAGGCGTGCCATCGTGGGCAGTTCCCTTCATTGGCGGAGGTATCGGCGCATCGCGTCCGCACACACCCTGCCCGGGTGGCGGCCTCGGCCTCCGTGTCCGAGGGTCGGTCCTTCACACGACCGTGCCGCACGGCCCCTGCGGGACGTACGGCATGCGGTGCGCGAAGGCTGCGATGCGTGGTGCTGGGCGCTTCGCCGCGCCCGGGTCGCGTCAGCCCTGGCGCTGCTTGTGGCGCGGGTCGGTGCAGATGACCATGACCCGGCCGTGGCGCCGGATGATCCGGCAGTTCTTGCAGATCTTCTTGACGCTCGGCTTGACCTTCACTGGGTCTCCTCTGGTTCAGGGTCACCCCCGCGCCGCCACGCGCGGGGAAGGCAACCCCAGTGGGTTACTTGTAGCGGTAGACGATCCGACCGCGCGTGAGGTCGTAGGGGCTCAGCTCCACGACGACGCGGTCGTCCGGCAGGATTCGGATGTAGTGCATCCGCATCTTGCCGCTGATGTGGGCGAGCACCTTGTGCCCGTTGTCGAGTTCCACCCGGAACATGGCGTTCGGCAGCGACTCGATGACGGTGCCCTCGATCTCGATGGCGCCTTCCTTCTTGGGCATGTCCTCCGCGCTTCGCTGATCGGCTCATTGGACGTCGGCCCGAGGCGTCCACGACGCGTCCCGGAAAAGGGACCACCGAAGGAAACCCGACCGCGACCTGGAAGAGAGCCCGAGAGGTCGCGCACCCCGTGAGGGGACGCGCGCAGGCATCGTTGAGGGCGGCCGAAAACGGACCGACACAGGAGTGTACGTCACCCACCCACCGGATGCGAAACCGACACATGACCCGAGGGTGGAGACCGCTCCCGATAACAGCATACCTCGCTCGCGCGTTGTACCTTTCGAGGAGAGATACGTCCAAGGAGGATCGGCATGCCGAGCTATGACTTCGCGCTGATCCTCAGCCGTCCGTTCTACGAGGACGAGCTGGACCCGCTCTTCGACCGCACCCGGGGGGACGTCACCGTCTCCATCGTCACCGAGCCGCAGCACGCCGACCGTCCCGGGAACGCGTCCTGCACGTGGTCGGCCCGGACGCTCGCCGCCGCGATCATGGAGGTCGTCGCGCACGTCGAGGAGAGCGCCGCCGGGCTCCGGGTCCTGCGCGTGGAGGCCGATCCGCTGCTGACCATGCGCGACATCGCGGAGCGCACGGGCCGCTCCGTCGACTCGGTGCGGCTGTCGGTCACGGGGGCGCGCGGGTCCGGACGGGGGCTGGGGCGCAGCCCCGAGGAGCGGTTCCCCGCCGCCGAGATGTCCACCGGCGGCCACCGGCTGTGGCGCTGGTCGAAGGTCGCCGCCTGGTACGGCGTCGAGGACCCGGTGCTGCGCGAGGCGCGGCCGACCGCGCGGGCGATCAACGGGTGGCTGGCGCTGCGCGACGTCGTCCCGGACATCGCGCCCGCCGCGGACGACGTGACGACGGCGCTGTCGGCGGTCGTGCAGGTCGCTTGAAGGAACCGCCCGGACGGGACGTGACGTTCGCCTCGGTCAGAGGGACGCCAGGTCCGTCAGGCGGTACGCCGCCGTGAACGCCGCGTAGACGATGACGCGGGCCGGATGGCTGCGGGCGTCCGCGTCGTAGCGGCCCGCGCCCGCGATCAGCCGCAACTCCGGGCCGTCCACCGGCCCGTGGACGCGGGACTCGGGGAAGTCGTCCCACGGCACCCGCTCGGTGCCGGTCACCCGGAACACCGCGACCGTGTCGTCGGCGCGGACGATGCCGACGATGTCGCCGCACGCCAGGTCGCCGAGGCGCGCGAAGCCCGCGCCGGGCGAGCCGAGCGGGTTTCCGACGATCACGGCCGCGCCGGGGCGGCCCGGCGTCGGGCCCGCCGCGTACCAGCCCGCCAGACCGGGCTCGTCGGCGGGCGGCGCGGCGACGCGGCCGGCGGCGTCGCGGCCGACGCCCGCCAGCGCCGCCGAGACGCCGATCGCCGGGATCGCGATCGTGCAGGGCAGCGCGTCGCCGAGGTCGCCCGTCAGCGGGATTGGGCGCAGCCGGTCCGCGCCGGGGGCGTCCGGCGCGTGGTCGGCGTACGGCGTCTCGTGCGGGAACGGGACCGGCGCGGCGTCCCGGCCGAACCGGCAGCCCGGCGGCGGCTGCGGCGCGGGCGGCGCGCAGCGGTTCCGGCCGGTCCGGCGGGCGGCGGCGCGGCCCCACGGGCAGCGCCTAGCCATCGCGTCCGTCCCGGGGCGGCCGCGCGGGCGCGCGCGGCGGGATCGGTGCGCGGTCCCGCGCTCGGGCGGCCGTCCGGTGACGCAGCATGCACTCTCCCCACCCGGCCGCGGTCGGACGCGCCCGGTGTCTTCCTTCTCCCCGGCGAGAGTCGACAGTGCCGCCAATCGGGGTTAAAGATCGTGCCAGCGCTCACGGCGGCGGCTCCCCCACTCTCATCCGCGCCGCCGGACGCCTGACTAGGGGGTTCACGGTCAATGGCGATCATCGCCCAGCTCAGCGACATCCATCTGGCGGCGGGCCGGGACGGCTCCGTCGACGACGGCTCCGGCCCCGTGCGCGCGCTGCGCGCCGCCGTCTCCAGCCTGCTGTCGCTGCCCGCCCGGCCCGACGCGGTCGTCCTCACCGGCGACCTCGCGGACGCGGGGCTCCCGGCGGAGTACGCGCGGCTGCGCGCGCTGCTGTCGCCGCTGCCGATGCCCGTCTTCCCGCTCGCGGGCAACCACGACGTCGCGGACGACCTGCGCGCCGTGTTCGACGACCAGCCCGCCGTCGCGGCGAGCGGGGACCGGCCGGGCGCCGCGCTGCAGTACGCGGTGGACGTCGCGGGGGTCCGGCTCGTCTGCTGCGACACCAGCGTGCAGGGGCGCGCGGCGGGGTTCATGGACGACGACCGGCTCGCGTGGCTCGACGCGGCGCTCGCCGCCGCGCCCGCGGTGCCGACGATCGTCGCGACGCACCATCCGCCGTATCCGATCGGCATCCGGTTCATCGACGACATGCGGTTCCAGAACTCGGAGGCGTTCGTCAAGATCGTCTCGTCGTATCCGCAGGTGGTGCGGGTGATGAGCGGGCACGTCCACCGCGGTTCGGCGGGGTCGCTGGGCGGGGTGGTCTGCACGACGTGCCCGAGTACGTACCGGCAGCTCTTCCTGGACCTGACGCAGCCGGGGCACGCGGCGGTGACCGGGGAGCCGGCGGGGTTCGCGGTGCATCTCGTCACGACGGAGCCGCCCGTGACGGCGACGACGCACTTCGTCCCGACGGGGAGCTACCGGCCGCTCATGGACGTCGAGTAGCGCGCTCGCACAGGACGCGGGCGATGCCGGCCAGGGGGCCGGGGCGGGCCATGAGGGCGTGCTCGGCGTGGACGTCGTGGTTTTCGATCGCGCCGGTGACGTACGGGCGCCAGACCTCGTGGCCGGGGGTCGGGGGGCCGAGGGCGGCGGTGAAGAACACGACGTCGCCGTCGAAGACGGACGGGGTGAACTCGCGGGCCATCCGGGAGTTGTTCGCGCCGATGTCCATCATGGCGGTGAGGTGACGGGGTTCGAGTCCGGCCAGGGCGCTGCCGTGGGCCGAGAGGAGGCGTCGCGCTTGCTCTCGGCTCGGCTCGCCGTGGCCGCGTTCGTCCCGCCCGACTCCGGCCGCGTCGAGCAGGGCGTTGAGCAGACGGGTTTCGTCGGCTGCGGCTTGGTTCGCCGACGGGCGGCCGCCGGCGGGCACGGCGCTGACGGCGGGCGGGTCGGCGAGGGGTTGTGCGGTGGGCGGGTAGGTGTCGAGGAGGGCTAGCAGGGCGACGCTTTCGCCGCGTGTCTGGAGTTCGGTGGCCACGCGGTGGGCGACGAGGCCGCCGAACGACCAGCCGACCAGCAGGTACGGGCCCGCGGGGTGGGCTGCGCGGATGAGGTCGGCGTAGTCGGCGGCCATGTTTTCGAGGGTCGCGGGGAGTGGTTCGGGGCGGGCCAGGCCGCGGGCCTGGAGCGCGTACACGGGCTGGTCCGGGTCGAGGTGGCGCAGCAGGCCCGCGTACGCCCAGCCGAGGCCGCTGCCGGGGTGGACGCAGAAGATCGGCGTCCCCGGCCCGGTGCGGAGCGGGAGCAGCGCGGCGAACGGGTCGTCGTCGCTGTTCTCGTCGAGTCGCGCCGCGAACCGCGCGGGCGTCGGGTTCTCCAGGAGCGTCCGGACGGTCGGCGCGACCCCGAACACCGCACGGACGCGCCGGACGAGGCGCGTCGCGAGCAGCGAGTGGCCGCCGAGCGCGAAGAAGTCCGCGTCGGCCGGGACGGCGGACAGCCCGAGCACGTCCGCGAAGACCCGGCACATCTCTTCCTCACGCGGCGTCCGCGGCGCGCGCGCACGACCGGGCGCGGGCACGGGCAACGCGGCGCGGTCAAGCTTTCCGTTCGGCCCGAGCGGAAGCCGATCGAGCCGCACGAACGCGGCGGGAACCATGTACTCGGGCAACCGCGCGGCAACGAACGCGCGCAGCTCCACGACGTCAAGCGCTTCACCGACCACCGGGCCGGAACCACTCCCCCGGGCGACCCCGGACGCAGCATCGGGCGCGACCCCGAACACGACATCGGACGCGGTGCCAGACCCGGTGCCGGGTGCGGGCGCGACATCGGATGCGGAGGCGGACCCGGTGCCGGGTGCGGGCGCGGCGTCGGATGCGGAGGCGGACTTGGCGCCGGGCGCGGGCACGACATCCGACGTGGAGGCGGACTTGGCGCCGGGCGCGGGCGCAGCGTCGGATGTGGTGGCGGTCCCGGTGGCGGGCGCGGGCACGACATCAGACGCGAAGGCGGACCCGGTGCCGGGCACAGGCACGACATCAGACGTGGAGGCGGACCCGGTGCCGGGCACAGGCACGACATCAGACGCGGAGGCGGACCCGGTGCCGGGCGCGGGCACGACATCAGACGTGGAGGCGGACTTGGCGCCGGGCGCGGGCGCGGCGTCGGATGTGGTGGCGCGGGGTGGGGCGGTGGTTTCGGGCTGGTGGTCGGGTGCGGGTTGCGGGGTGGCGACGATGTAGGCGATGAGGCGTGTCGCTGTGCCGGGGGCGGGTTTCGCGGGCGTCGTGGGGTGGGGGTGCGTGGTCGTGTCGGGGAGGACTGCGGCTGCTGCGATGGCGGGGTGGGACAGGAGGACGGCGGTGATCTCGGCGGGTTCTACTCGGTTGCCGCGGATCTTGACCTGGTCGTCGGCGCGGCCCGCGAATTCCAGTTCGCCGTTTCGCCAGCGGGCCAGGTCGCCCGTTCGGTACATGCGGTCGCCCGGGGGGCCGAACGGGCAGGCGGTGAAGCGTTCGGCGGTCGCGGCGGGCCGTCCCGCGTAGCCGCGTGCCAGGCAGGTTCCGGCGATGTAGAGCTCACCGACGACGCCGTCGGGGACTGGGCGCAGGCGCGCGTCGAGGACGTAGGCGCGTGTGTTGTGGATCGGGCGGCCGATCGGTGCGGGGCCTCCGGTTTCAGCTCTGTTGTAGTCGCTGCTGTGCGTTGGGTCGTCCACCGCCGTCAGGTTTCCGGGCTCGACGGGGATTGTGCCGGGCGCCGGAGGGTTCGTTGCGGGCGAGCTTGCTGGTGGCGGGCCTTGGACGGGTGCAGTTTCGGCGAGGGCGTCGGTCGTGCGCATCTGGGCAGGGGTCGCCATAAGTGCGCGGGTGGAGGTTGTGACGACGGTCGCGGTTGAAACGTGGGTTTCGGTGGGGCCGTAGTGGTTGTGGAGCGTGCGGGACGTGGTGAAGGCGCGCAGGGCGGGGGTCAGGATGAGGGGTTCGCCTGCTTGGGCCAGGCGTTCAAGGTGCTGGAGGCGGTCGGGGGTTTCTTGGGTTGCGGTGGCCAGGGCGTCCAGGACCAGGGCGGGGGCGAGGAGTTCCGTGATGCGCTGATCGTCTAGCCAGGCGGCCAGGGCGGTGGCGTCGCGGCGGGTGGTTTCGGTGGGGATGACCAGGGTCTTTCCGGCGATCAGGGCGGACAGGATCTCCTGGACGGACACGTCGAAGCCGGGGGCGGCGAACTGGGCGGTGCGGTCGCCGGGGGTGCCGCCGAAGGTCGCGTCGTGCCAGGTGAGCAGGTTCGTCAGCGCCGAGTGCGGGACGGCCACGCCCTTGGGCCGTCCGGTGGAGCCCGACGTGTGGATGATGTACGCGGTGTTCGCGGGGAGCGGCGGGACGAGTTCGGCCGTGCCGGTCGCGTCGCAGCCGAGGGTGGCGAGGCCCTCGGGGATCTGGTGCGCGGTGTCGGGCGAGGCGATGACCAGGTGCGGCGCGGTCGCCGCGAGGACGGCGGCGATGCGGTCACGCGGGTGCGCCGGGTCGGCCGGGACGTACACCGCACCGGCCTTGAGCACGGCGAGCATCGCGGTGACCAGCGCGGGCGAGCGCGGCAGCACGACGGCGACGGGCCGTTCAGGGGCCGCTCCGCGGGCGGCTAGCGCTCGGGCGAGCCGGTCGGCGCGGGCGTTCAGCTCCCGGTAGGTCAGGGTTTCGTCGGCGGCCTCGACGGCGGGCGCGGAGGGCATCTGGGCGGCGCGGCGGGCGATCAGGGTGGTGGCGGAAACATCGGGAACGTCGGTGCGGGTGGCGTTGCGGGCGTCCAGGATGTCGGTGCGCTCGCGGTCGCTGAGGACGTCGATCGCGGTGACGCGGCGGGCGGGGTCTGCGGCGCACGCGGCCAGGACGCGGACGAACCGGTCGGCGAGTGCGGCGGCGGTCGCCGGGGCGAAACGGCCCGAGTACTCCAGCGTGCCGCGCAACCCGCCGCCCGGGGTGTGGATAAGCGTGAACGTCAGGTCGAACTTCGCGCGGCCGGACGCGACGGTCAGCGGTTCGCCGAACGTCGGAGATCCAGCCGCGTGCCGGAAGGCGAGCATCACCTGGAACAGCGGATTGCGGCCCGGTTCGCGCGGCGGGTTCAGGACCTCCACGAGCCGTTCGAAGGGGACGTCGGCGTGGGCGTGCGCGGCGAGGTCGGCGGCGCGGACGCGGGCCAGCAGTTCCGCGACGGTGGGGTCGCCGGACAGGTCCGTCCGCAGGACGAGCGTGGTGAGGAAGAACCCGACGAGGTCGTCCAGCGCGTCGTCGGGGCGGCGGGCGGCGGGCGCGCCGATCGGGACGTCGTCGCCGGCCCCGTGGGCGCGCAGCAGCACGGCGAGCGCGGCCTGCGCGACCATGAAGACGGTGACGCGCTCGCGGCGCGCGAGGTCGGCAACGGCGCGGGCGACGTCGTCGGGGACGGTGACGCCGGTGAGGCCGCCGTCCGCCGCGGCCGGGGGGTCGGTGGGGAGGGGGGTCGTCGGGGGTAGGGCGGCGAGGGTTTCGGTCCAGAAGGCGAGTTGGCGGGTAAGGGGGCTTTCGGGGTCGTCCGCGTCGCCCAGGACTCGGCGCTGCCACAGGGCGTAGTCGGCGTACTGGGCTTGGAGCGGGGGCCAGTCGGGGGCGCGGTCGGTCGTGCGGGCTGTGTAGGCGGTGGCCAGGTCCCGTAGGAGGACGTCCGTCGCGCGGGCGTCGGCGGCGATGTGATGGAGGACCAGCAGCAGCACCAGGCCGTCGTCCAGGGCGAAGAGGCGGGCGCGCAGGGGCGGGTCGGTGGTCAGGTCGAAGGGGGCCGCGGTGGCCGCGCGGAGGCGTTCGGGCAGTTCGGCGGGGGGTGTTGGGACGGCGGGCAGTGGGTGGGGCACCGGGTCGAGGACGTGCTGGCGCGGACCGTCGTCGGTGTCGGGGAAGACCGTGCGGAGGATTTCGTGGCGCGCGACGACGTCGTCGAGGGCGGCGGCGAGGGCCGCGCGGTCGAGGTCTGCGGGGAGGCGCAGCGCGCACGGGACGTTGTAGGCGGACGACTCGGGGTTTAGGCGGTTGAGCAGCCAGAGGCCGCGCTGTTCGAGGGAGAGCGGCGCGGTGCGGGCGCGGGCGGCGGTGAGCGGGGGGCGCGCGGGCGCGGCCGTGTCCAGGCGGCGGGCGAGGGCGGCGGGGGTGGGCGCGTCGAAGACGGCGCGGAGCGGGAGTTCGGCGCCGAGCGCGGCGCGGACGCGGGTCACCAGGCGGGCGGCGAGCAGGGAGTGGCCGCCGAGGTCGAAGAAGCCGTCGTCGATGCCGACGCCGTCCACGTCGAGGACTTCGGCGAACAGGGCGCACAGGATCTCTTCCTGCGGTGTGCGCGCGGCCCGGCCCGCGGCGACCGGGCGCGGTTCGGGGAGCGCCGCGCGGTCGATCTTGCCGTTGGGTGACAGCGGCAGCTCGTCCAGCGGTACGAACTGCGGGATCAGCGCGGCGGGCAGGCGCCGAGCGGCGTGGTCGCGCAGTTCGGCGGGCGTCGCGCGGGTGGCGGCGTAGGCGACCAGGCGGCCGTCGCGGGCGACGACGACGGCGCGGCGCACGTCCGGATGCGCCGTGACGACGGCCTCGACCTCGGCGGGCTCGACGCGGTGGCCGCGGACTTTGAGCTGGTCGTCGGCGCGGCCCGCGAACTCCAACCGGCCGTCGCGCCAGCGGGCCAGGTCGCCGGTGCGGTACATGCGGGAGCCGGGCGGTCCGAACGGGTCGGCGACGAAGCGTTCGGCCGTCGGCGCCGGGCGGCCGAGGTAGCCGCGCGCGACGCCCGCGCCGCCGACGTACAGTTCGCCGGTCACGCCGGGCGGGGCCAGGCGCAGCGCCGCGTCCAGGACGTACACGCGGACGCCGGGGATCGGGCGGCCGATCGGCGGCGCGGCCGGGCCGGAGAGCGGGCCGCTCATCGTGGCGCAGACGGTCGTCTCGGTCGGGCCGTAGCCGTTGAACAGGGCCCGGCCGCGCGCCCACCGTTCGGCGAGCGCGCCGGGGCAGACTTCGCCGCCGACGTACAGGGCCCGCAGGTCCGGCAGATCACCGGGCGGCAGGCCGGCCAGCAGCGACGTCGGGGTCTGGGCGTGCGTGATCCGCGCGTCCCGCAGGAACGTGAGCAGCGGTTCGCCGAGCAGCGGCCCCGGCTCGGGCAGGACGAGCGTCGCGCCGCTGAGCAGGGCGGCGCAGAGTTCGATCAGCGAGACGTCGAAGCCGGGCGACACGACGTGCGAGAGGCGGTCGCCGGTCGTGGCGGGATGGGCGGCGACCAGGCCCGCGATGCCGCGATGCGTGACGACGACGCCTTTCGGCTTCCCGGTCGAACCGGACGTGTAGATGACGTAGGCGGCGCTGTCCGGGGCGGCTTCGCCGGGGCACGGCGGGCCGCCGCCCTCGATGCCGTCCTCGGTGACCACGCAGACCGGGCGGGCGTCGTCGCGGAGCGCGGCCAGGCGGTCGGCGGGGTGCTCCGGGTCGAGCGGGAGGTAGGCCGCGCCCGTCTTCGCGACGGCGAGGAACGCGGTCACGAACTCCGCCGAACGCGGCAGCGCGACGCCGACGAGCCGTTCCGGCCCGGCCCCGGCCGCGCGCAGCTCGACGGCGAGCCGCCGCGCGCGGGCGTCGAGCTCCGCGTAGGTGAGCGTTTCCTCGGGCGTCTCCAACGCGAGCGCGTCGGGCGTGCGCGCGGCTTGCGCGGCGAACAGGGCCGGGATCGTGGACGGTCCGGCGGGACGGTTCCGCGCGGGGCGATCGGCGGACGGCGGCACGGGCGCGGGGTGAGGGGCGGACGGCGGCACGGCCGGATCGGACGAACTCTCGGACGCGCGACGAGAAGCAGGCGGCAGTGCGGAATCGAGCGCGGGCTGAGGAGCGGACGGCGGCACGACCGAAGCGGACGGCGGCTCGGGCGCGGGACGAGGCGCGGGCGGCGGTACGGAGTCGGGCGCGGGGTGAAGGGCGGACGGCGTCGCGACCGAAGCGGAGGGCGGCTCGGGCGCGGGACGCGACGCGAGCGGCGGTGCGGAATCGAGCGCGGGGTGAAGGGCGGACGGCGGCGCGACTGAAGCGGACGAATTCTCGGACGCGCGACGAGACGCGGACGGCAGTGCGGAATCGGGCGCGGGGTGAAGGGCGGGCGGTGGCTCGGGTGCGGTTGGGGTGGTGCCGAGGGTGAGGAGGGCGTTGGTTTCGGTGGTGGGCAGGGTCGGGAGGGTTCGGAGGCGGCGGTCCGGGGTTTCGGTGACGGTCGTCAGAAGGTGCTGCAGGCGGGTGGCGAGGGACTGTGCCGTGGTGTGGTCGAAGACGTCTGTCGCGTACTCGACCGCGCCGGTGATTCCGGCGCGGTGTTCGGCGAAGGCGAAGGTCAGGTCGAACTTCGTTGCGCCCAGGTCGACGGAATACGGGGTGGCGCGCAGGGACGGGAAGTCCGGCGGTGGGGCCGCGGCGGGCTGGAAGGCCAGCATCACCTGGAACAGCGGGTTGCGGCCGGGTGGGCGTTCGGGGTTCAGGGCCTCGACCACGCGTTCGAACGGCAGGTCCGCGTGGGCGTGGGCGGCGAGGTCCGTGGCGCGGACTTGGGCGAGGAGTTCCGCGAAGGTCGGGTCGCCCGAGAGGTCCGTCCGCAGGACGACCGTGTTGACGAAGAAGCCCACGAGGTCGTCCAACGCCTCGTCGGGACGGCCCGCGACGGCCGCGCCCAGCGGGACGTCGTCACCGGCGCCGTGCGCGGACAGGAGCACCGCGACCGCCGCCTGAACCACCATGAACACCGTGACGCCGTGCGCGCGGGCGAGCCGGGTGAGCGCAGCGTGTTCGGCGGCGTCCAGGGTGAACGGCGCGGAACCGCCCCGGCCGGACGGGCGCGGCGGGTGCGGCCGGTCAACGGGCAGCGGGACGGCGGGCGGCAGGCCCGCGAGCGCGCCCGTCCAGAAGGCGGTCAGCGCGGGCTCGTCCAGGCGGGCGTGCTGCCAGGCCGCGTAGTCGCCGTACTGGACGGGCAGCGGCGCCCAGCAAGGCGCGGAGCCGCGCGTCCGCGCCGCGTACGCGGTGGCGAGGTCGCGCAGCAGCGGGTCCAGCGACCGCGCGTCGGCGGCGATGTGGTGGAGGACGATCAGCAGCACGTGCGCGCCGTCGTCCACCGCGAACAGGTGGACGCGGATCGGCGGCTCGGCGGCCAGGTCGAACCCGGCGCGGGCGGCCTCGCGCAGGCGCGCGTCCAGATCGCCGCGCCGCACGGTGACGAGGCGCGGCCCCGCGTGGACGGCGGTGTCCCCGATCCGCGGCGCGCGGTCGTCGGGGAAGACGGTCCGCAGGATCTCGTGCCGCGCGACGACGTCGTGGAGCGCGGCGGTCAGCGCGCAGCAGTCGAGCGGCCCGGCGAGGCGCAGCGCGCACGGCACGTTGTAGGCGGGCGACGCGGGGTCGAGCCGGTTGAGGAACCACAGTCCGCGCTGCGCCGGGGAGAGCGGCGCGGGGCCGGTGCGGGCGGCGAGGGGCGGTCCGGCGGGGCGCGCCCCGGCGAGGCGGCGGGCGAGCCCGGCCGGGGCGGGGTCCTCGAAGACGGCGCGGAGCGGGAGTTCGACGCAGAGCGCCCCGCGGACGCGCGCGACGAGACGGGCGGCGAGCAGCGAGTGGCCGCCGAGGTCGAAGAAGCCGTCGTCCGCGCCGACGTCCGGAACGTCCAGGACGTCCGCGAACAGCGCGCACAGGATCTCCTCCTGCGGCGTCCGTGCGGCGCGGCCTCCGGCGGCCGGGCGCGGCTCGGGGAGCGCGGCGCGGTCGATCTTGCCGTTCGGGGACAGCGGCAGCTCGTCCAGCACGACGAAGGACGGGACCATCGCGGCGGGCAGCCGCCGGGCGGTGTGGCGGCGCAGCTCGGCGGGCGTCGCGCGCGACGCGGCGTAGGCGACCAGACGGCCGTCGCGGGCCAGCACGACCGCGCGCCGCACCGCCGGATGCGCCGTCACGACGGCCTCGACCTCGGCGGGCTCGATCCGCAGGCCCCGGACTTTCACCTGGTCGTCGGCGCGCCCCGCGAACTCCAGCTCGCCATTGCGCCAGCGCGCCAGGTCGCCGGTGCGGTACATGCGGGAGCCGGGCGGGCCGAACGGGTCCGCGACGAACCGCTCGGCCGTCAGCCCGAACCGGCGCAGGTACCCGCGCGCGACGCCCGCGCCGCCGACGTACAGCTCCCCCACGACGCCGGGCGGGACGAGCCGCAACGCCGCGTCGAGGACGTACACGCGAACGCCCGGGATCGGACGCCCGATCGGCGGCGCGCCCGCACCCGGCAGCGGCCCGGCCAGCGACGCGCACACCGTCGTCTCGGTCGGCCCGTAGCCGTTGAACAGGGCCCGTCCGCGCGCCCAGCGTTCGGCGAGCGCGCCGGGGCAGACCTCGCCGCCCGCGTACAGCGCCCGCAAGTCCGGCAGATCGCCCGGAGGCAGGCTCGCCAGCAGCGATATCGGGAGCTGCGCGTGCGTGATCCGCGCGTCCCGCAGGAACGCCAGCAGCGGTTCGCCGAGCAGCGGCCCCGGCTCGGGCAGGACGAGCGTCGCGCCGTTCAGCAGCGCCGAGCACAGTTCGATCAGCGACACGTCGAACGCCGGGGAGACGATGTGCGACAGCCGGTCCCCCGGCCCGGCGGGGTGCGCGGCGACCAGGCCCGCGACGCCGCGATGCGTGACGACGGCGCCTTTCGGCTTTCCGGTCGAACCCGACGTGTAGATGACGTACGCCGCGCCGTCCACAGACGCTTCGCCCGGGCACGGCGGGCCGCCGCCCTCGATGCCGTCCTCGATGACCACGCAGACCGGACGCGCGTCGTCGCGCAGTAAGGCGAGGCGTTCGGCGGGATGCCCGACGTCGAGCGGGAGATACGCCGCGCCCGTCTTCACCACGGCGAGGAACGCGACCACGAACTCCGCCGAACGCGGCAGCGCGACGCCGACGAGCCGTTCCGGCCCGGCCCCGGCCGCCCGCAACCGAGCCGCGAGCCGTTCCGCGCGGGCGTCCAGCTCGGCGTAGGTCAGCGTCTCCGTCGGCGTTTCCAGCGCGACGGCGTCGGGGTCCTGCGCGGCGAACAGCGCCGGGATCGTCGCGGGCGGCGGCGCGGCGGGGCTCGCGAGCAGCGCGCGGCGCTCGGCCGCGTCCAGCACCGGCAGCGCCCGGACGCGCCGCTCCGGGTCCGCGACGGCGGCGGCCAGCAGGCGGCGCAGCCGGGCGGCGAGCGCCTCGGCGGTCGCGCGGTCGAACAGGTCCGTCGCGTACTCGACCGCGCCCGCGAGCCCGGTCGGCCGCTCGGCGAACGCGAACGTCAGGTCGAAGCGCGTGCGGTCCGGCTCGACGGCGACCGGCGTCAGCCGCAGCCCCGGCACGCGGGGCGGCTCGGGCTCGGGCGGCTGGAACGCGAGCATCACCTGGAACAGCGGGTGGCGGTGCGGCGCGCGGGCGGGGGCGAGCGCGGCGACGAGCCGGTCGAAGGGGACGTCGGCGTGGGCGTGCGCGGCGAGGTCGGCGGCGCGGACGCGGGCCAGCAGCTCGGCGAACGTCGGGTCGCCGGACAGGTCCGTCCGCAGGACGAGCGTGTTCGCGAAGAGGCCGACGAGATCGTCCAAGGCCTCGTCCGGACGGCCCGCGACGGCCGTGCCGAGCGGGACGTCGTCCCCGCCGCCGTGCGCCGACAGCAGCACCGCGACCGCCGCGCGCACGACCATGAACACCGTGACGCGGCGTTCCCGCGCGAGCGCGGCGATCCCCGCGCGCAGGTCGTCGAGGTCGAACCGGACGACGCCGCCCCGGTGCGTCGGCGCGGGCGGGCGCGGGCGGTCGGCGGGCAGCGGGAGTTCGTCGGGGAGGCCGGCGAGGGCGTCCGTCCAGAACTCCAGCGACGCGGGCTCGGCCGCCGCGCAGTCGGCGTACTGGACGGGCAGCGGCGGCCAGTCCGGCGCGGCCCCGCGCGCCCGCGCCGTGTACGCGGCGGCGAGGTCCCGCAGCAGCGGCCCGGTCGAGGACCCGTCGAACGCGATGTGGTGGACGACGAGCAGCAGCACGTGCTCCTCGGGCGCGACCGCGAACAGCTCGGCGCGCAGCGGCGGCGCGGCGCGCAGGTCGAAGTCGGGCGCGGCGGCGCGCAGCAGCGCGGGCAGGTCGCCGGGCGCGGCGTCGGTGACGGGCAGCGGCACGTCCGCCGCCGGGTGGACGAACTGGACGGGCTCGCCGTCCCGCTCGGGATAGGACGTGCGCAGCGGCTCGTGCCGCGCGACCACGTCCGTCAGCGCGGCGGCGAGCGCGGCCCGGTCCAGGCGGCCGTCGATCCGCACCGCGATCCGCACGCAGTACTCGCCAGAGCCGCCGAGCCGGTCGAGGAACCACAGCCGCCGCTGCGCCGGGGACGGCGGCGGGTCGGGGCGCGGCGCGGCGACGCGCGGCGGGGGCGCGCCGCCGATCCGCGCGGCGAGCGCCGCGACGGTCGGGGCCTCGAACACGGCGCGGACCGGCACGTCCGCGCCGAGGACGGCCCGGGCGCGGCTCGCCAGCCGGATCGCCAGCAGCGAGTGGCCGCCGAGGGCGAAGAAGTCGTCGTCCACGCCGACGCGGGGCAGGTCGAGCAGTTCCGCGACGAGTCCGCACAGCAGTTCCTCGCGGGCGTCGCGCGGCGCGCGGCCTGTCGCGGGGGGCGCGTCGGGCAGCGGGAGGGCGGCGCGGTCCACCTTGCCGTGCGGCGTCAGCGGGAACGCGTCGAGGGCGACGAACGCGGCCGGGACCAGCGGCTCGGGCAGCAGTTCGGCGGCGCGGGCGCGCAGCGCGGACGCGGCGGCGGCGCCCGTCGTGTACGCGGTGAGGCGGCCGTCGCGCGCCACGACCGCCGCGCCGGTCACGCCGGGGCAGCCGGACAGGACGGCCTCGATCTCGCCGGGCTCGACCCGGTGGCCGCGGATCTTGACCTGGCCGTCCGCGCGGGCGACGAACACGATCTCGCCGTCGTCGGTCCAGCGCGCGAGGTCCCCGGTGCGGTACATGCGCGCGCCGGGCGGGCCGAACGGGTCCGCGACGAACCGCTCGGCCGTCAGCGCGGGGCGGCCGAGGTAGCCGCGCGCGACGCCCTCCCCCGCGTTATACAGCTCCCCGACGACGCCGGGCGGGACGGGCCGCAGCGCCGCGTCCAGGACATAGCAGGCCGTGTTGTCCAGCGGACGGCCGATCGGGACCGTGTCCGGCACCGGCTCGCCGGGGGCCAGGACGTGCGCGGTCGACCACACCGTGATCTCGGTCGGGCCGTACGCGTTGACGACCGTCAGGCCGGGGCAGCGCTCCCGGACGTGCCGCACCGCCGCGACCGGAAGCGGCTCCGCGCCGACCCACAGCTCCCGGACGCCCGCGAACGCGTCCGGGACCTCCTCGGCGAGCACCTGGAAGACACCGGCCGTGAGATACAGCGCGGTGACGCCGTGTTCGGCGATCGTGCGGCCGAGCACCGCCGGGTCGGGGCGGCCGGGCGGGGCCAGGACGATCTCGCCGCCGTTCAGCAGCGGCACCCACACCTCGTAGGTGGACGCGTCGAAGGACTGCGCCGAGTGCGCGAGCACCCGCGCGTGCGCGCCGCCGCGCAGCCTCCGGTCGGCGGCGAGCGCGAGCACGTCCCGATGCGCCGCCGCGACGCCCTTCGGCACCCCCGTCGACCCGGACGTGAACATGACGTACACGAGGCCCCGCCCCTGTCCGCCGGGCGCTCCGAATCCGCCCGCGCCACGACCGGACACGCCGCAGCCGGACACGCCGGAACCCGACGTGCCGGTGCCGGACGCACCCGAGTCCGGCGCAACCGAAGCGGACGCGCCCGAGCCCGACGCGCCGGGAGCGAGCGTGTCCGAACCCGACGCACCCGGAACGGATGCGCCTGAGCGCAACGCACCGGGAGGGAGCGCTTCCGAGCCCAACGCGCCGGGAGCGGGCGCGTCCGAGCCCGACGCACCCGGAGCAAGCGCGCCCGAGCCCGACGCACCCAGAACGGGCGCGTCCAAGTCCGGCGTGCCGGGAGCAAGCGGGTCGGAGGCTGGCGTGCCGGGTGTGGCGGGGGTGGGCGGGGTGGTGATGTCGAGGACCGGGACCGTGCAGGGGAACGGGGGCGGCGTGTCGGTGAGGAGGGCTCGGGCGGACGTCGTGTCCAGTGCGGCGCGGAGGCGGGCGGGTGGGTGGCGCGGGTCGAGGGGGACGTAGCAGGCGCCCGCCTTCACGACGGCGAGGATCGAGACGATCAGGTCGGGCGTGCGTTCCTGGAGGATCGCGACGCGGTCCTCCAGTCCGACGCCGAGGGCGCGCAGCCGCGCCGCGAGCCGGGCGGCGCGGGCGTCGAGTTCCGCGTAGGTGAGCGTGCGGCGGCCCGCGCGCACGGCCACGGCGTCCGGGTGTTCGGCCGCGCGGGCGGCGAAGTGCGCGTCCAGCGTCCCGTCCGGGACGGGTTCGCGGGGCGGGTTGAACTCGCGCAGGACGCGCCGCCGCACCGCCGGGTCGAGGGCGTCGGCGCGGCCCAGCGGCGCGTCCGGCGCCCGGACGAACGCGTCCAGGAAACGCGCGAAACACGCCAGCAGCGCGTCGCCGTCCACCGGCGCGCGAGCGTCGAGGCGGAACCGCAGCGACGCGCCCGGCACCGCGACGAGCATCGCCGGGTAGTGCGCCCCGTCGTGCCCCTCGACGCCGGTGACGCGCAGCCCCGCGCAGTCCAGCGCCGCCGGGTCGGACGGATAGTTCTCGAACACCAGCAGCGCGTCGAACAGCGCCCCCAGCCCGGCGGCGCGCCGCACGTCCGCGAGGTTGGCGTGCTCGGCGTCCAGCAGCGCGAGACTTTCGGCGTGCAGCCGGGCGACCAGCGAGGACGGCGGCTCGGCCGGCTCCAGCCGCACCCGCACCGGCACGGTGTTGACGAACAGCCCGACCATCGCCCCCGCGTCCGGCACGTCCGCGGACCGCCCGGAGACGACCGCGCCGAACACCACGTCCGCGCGCCCCGTCGCGGCCCCGAGCGCCGCCGCCCACGCCGCCCGCACGGCCGTGTTGAGCGTGACGCCGTTTCCGCGCGCGAACGCCGCGAGCCGCGCGGTGAGCGTCTCGTCCAGCGAGAGGGAGGCCGTGCGCACCGGCCCGGTCGGCGTGCCGGACGGGACGAGCAGCGTCGGCCCGTCCAGCCCGGCGAGCGCCCGCGCGTGCGCGGCGACGTCGGCGGCGGCGTCGCGCCCCGCCAGCCACGCCAGGTGCGCGCGGTGCGGAACCGGCGGCGGCAGCGCCCGCGACCCGTCGTACAGGGCGAACAGGTCGCGCAGCAGCGTCGGCATCGACCAGCCGTCGAGGATCAGGTGGTGCTTGGTCAGCACGAGCCGGTGCTCGTCCGCGCCCGTCCGGACCAGCGCGGCGCGCAGCAGCGGCGGACGGCCGGGCGCGAACCGGCGCGCGCGGTCGGCGGCCAGAAACGCAGGAAACGACGCGGGCCGCCCAGTGAAATCCAGGAGACGCCACGGCACCGCGACGTCCCGGTACACGGCCTGCACCGGCCGGTCCAGCCCGGCGTGCCGGAACGCGGCGCGCAGCGCGGGATGCCGCGCCACCAGCGCGTCGAGCGCGGCGCGCAGCCGCCCGGCGTCCACCGGGCCGCGCAGCGTCAGGACGAGCTGCGTGACGTACGGGTCGGGGCCGTCGCGCTCCGCGAGGGTGTGGAACAGCATCCCCTCCTGCAGCGGCGTCAGCGGGAGGACGTCCTGTACGCGCGGTCTCGTCACGCCCTACTCCTCGTCGTCGGCTTCGAGCGCGGCCAGTTCGTCCGGCCGGAGCGCCACCAGCGGCGGCGCGGGGCGCCGGGCCGCGAGGCCGCGCAGCACGGTGAACCACGCGTCGGCGAGCGCGCGGACGGTGTGCGCGGGGACGATCCCCGGGCACCACGTCCACGTCGCCGAAAGGCGCGGCCCGGCGGGTCCGTCGCGGGTGACGGCGTTGACCTCGACGGCGTGCGCGGCGACCGCGCGCGGGTCGAGCCCGAGCGCCGCCGGGAGGTCCGGCAGCACGGTGAACGCCCCGAACCCGCCGCCGAACCGCCCGTGGTAGTTGAACCCGAGCCCCGGCCGGGGCAGCGCCGCGAGGACGGGCGCGGTGCGCGGGTTCAGGTGCCGCAGCAGCCCGTACCCGAGGCCGTCGCCGGGCAGTTCGGCGAGCTGCGCGGTGACGCGCGCGACGGCGCGGTCCAGCGCCGGGCCGCCTTCGGCCGCCTCCCGCCACGGGACGTCGCCCGGGTCGAGCCGCACCGGGAACAGCGCGGTGAGCCAGCCGACCGTCCGCGTCAGGTCCGCGCCGTCGCGGCCGTGCCGTTCGACGTCCGCCAGCACCCCGCCCGGCCGCCCCCGGACGCGCGCGGCGGCCAGCGCGAGGCCGGTCAGCAGCTTCTCGGTGACGGCCGCGCCGAGCAGCGGCGCGGTCGCCGCCGCGTCCAGCGTCAGCGTGACGGACCGGGCCGCGGCGGCGGTGTCGCGCGCCGGGTCGGGCGCGCGGTCCCACGGGCAGCCGTCCCCGCCCTCGACGATCCGCCGCCACAGCGGCAGCTCCGCCTCGGTCTCCGGCGCGGCGGCGCGCTCGGCGAGCCGCGCCGACCAGGCCGCCAGCGGCGTCGGGACGGGCGGCAGGACGGGGCGGCGGCCCGCCGCGACGGCCGCCCACGCGTCGTCCAGGTCGTCGAGCAGAATCCGCCACGACACCCCGTCCACGACGAGGTGGTGCGCCATCAGCAGCAGCGTGCCCGGTTCGCACCAGACGGCCTGGAACATCGCGCCCGCGTGCGGGGCGAGCCGGGCGCGCGCCGCCTCGGCCTCCGCGCGCGGGTCCGCCCCGGCGCGGACGCGCAGCAGCTCCGGATACGGCGCGTCGTCGGCGACGGCGAGCGCGCCGCCGGGCAGCAGCCGCGCGCGCAGCACCGGGTGCCGGTCGTGGACCGCGCGGAGCGCCGCCGCGACCAGCGGCGCGGTCGCCCCGGCGGGCGCGCGCAGCAGGACGGCCTGGTTGACGCCGTCGACCCGGCCGCGGTCCACGAGCGCGCGCATCAGCGGCGTCGGCGCGACGCGCCCGGACCCGCTTCCGGCGTCCGCCGGGGCGGCGGCGGGGATCGCCGCCGCGAGGGCCGCGACGGTCCGGTGCCGGAACACGTCCCGCACCGACAGCGCCAGGCCCGCGCGCCGCGCCCGGTTCACCAGCCGGATCGCGACGACGCTGTCGCCGCCGAGCGCGAAGAAGTCGTCCTCGACGCCGACGCCGGGCAGCGCGAGCGCGTCCGCGAACAGCCCGCGCAGCAGTTCCTCGCGGGCGTCGCGGGGCGCGCGGCC
Organism: Actinomadura atramentaria DSM 43919; assembly: GCF_000381885.1. GTDB lineage: Bacteria > Actinomycetota > Actinomycetes > Streptosporangiales > Streptosporangiaceae > Spirillospora > Spirillospora atramentaria. The sequence continues at coordinate 254,940 of NZ_KB907214.1, forward strand.
GGCCGGGTCGGGCGGCGCGGCGGGCGGGTCGGGCAGCGCGGCCCGGTCGAGTTTGCCGTTGGCGTTGAGCGGCAGCGCGGGCAGGACGACGAGCGCGCTCGGCACCATGTAGTCCGGCAGCGCGGCGGCCAGCCGCTCGCGGACGCCGGAGGCGTCCCCGACGACGTACCCGACGAGCCGCGGCGCCCCGTCCGGCCCGGGCCGCGCGGCGACGGCGGCGCGGACGACGCCGGGGCACGCCGCCAGCCGCGCCTCGACCTCGCCCGGCTCGACGCGGAACCCCCGGATCTTGACCTGGTCGTCGGCGCGCCCCGCGAACTCCAGCTCGCCGCCGCGCAGCCGCGCGAGGTCCCCGGTGCGGTACATGCGCGCGCCGGGCGGCCCGAACGGGTCGGCGGTGAACCGCTCGGCCGTCGCGGCGCGGCGCGCGAGGTAGCCGCGCGCGAGCTGCGCGCCCGCCAGGTACAGCTCCCCGACCGCGCCGGGCGGGACGGGCCGCAGCCGCGCGTCGAGCACGTAGGCGCGCGTCCCGGCGATCGGCCGCCCGATCGGCGGCGGCCCGGTCCCGCCGGGCCGGACGGCGCGGACGGTCGCCTCGATCGTCGCCTCGGTCGGCCCGTAGGTGTCGTGGAACGCGCCCGGCAGGACGCGGTGGAACTCCTCGACCAGGTCGGCGGGCACCTCCTCGCCCCCGCACATCACGATCCGCAGCGACCGGCAGCCCGCCGCGCCCGGTTCGGCGAGGAACGGCCGCAGCATCGACGGGACGAAGTGGACGGCCGTGACGCGCTCCCGCCGGATCAGCCCCGCCAGGTACGCGGGGTCGCGGTGCCCGCCCGGCCGCGCGACGACGACCGCCGCGCCCTCGGCGAGCGGCCACAGCGCCTCCCCGACCGCGACGTCGAACCCGGCCGGGGCCTTGGCGAGCACGCGGTCGCCCGGCCCGATCCGGAACTCCGCCCGCCGCCACAGCAGCGTGTTGGCGAGCGCGCGGTGCGGGATCACGACGCCCTTGGGCCGTCCCGTGGACCCGGACGTGTAGATCACGCACGCGGGGTTCTCCGGATGCGGCGCGCGCGGGACGGCCCGCGGCCCGTCCGGCGCCACGACGGGAATCCCCAGGTCGAGCCCGATCCCGAGGTCGGCGGACGCGGCCGTGGCCCGGGCCCGTTCCGGCGGGAGGTCCGGGTCGATCGGCAGGAACGCCGCCCCGGCCCGCAGCACGGCGAGCTGCGCGACGACGAGTTCCGCCGAGCGCGGCAGCGCCACCGCGACGACCGTTTCGGGGCCCGCGCCGCGCCCCGCGAGGGCGGCGGCGAGCCGGTCCGCCCGGTCCAGCAGCTCGCCGTAGGTGAGGACGCCGTCCTCCGCGATGACGGCCGTGGCCTGCGGGTTCCGCGCGGCCGCCGCCTCGACCAGCTCCGGGACGGTCGTCGGCGCGGCCGGGCGCGGCCCGTCCAGCAGCGCCCCGCGCTCCCCGTCCGCCAGGACCGGGACGCGCGAGACCCGCCGCTCCGGTCCCTCGGCCAGCCCCGCCAGGACCCGCGTCAGCCGCGCGCCGAGCGCCGCGACCGTCGCCGCGTCGAACAGGTCGGGCCGGTACTCGATCTCCCCGGCCAGCCCGGCGGGCGCGCCGCGCGGGCCGCGCCGCTCGGCGAACCCGACCGTCAGGTCGAACTTGGCCGCGCCGACCCGCAGCGTCTCGGCCGCCACCCGGACGCCCGCCCAGTCGGCGGGCGGCGCGGGCGGCTCCTGCCGGGCGAGCATGACCTGGAACAGAGGCGTCCGGGCCAGCGAGCGCTCGGGGTTCAGGGCCTCCACGAGCCGGTCGAACGGGACGTCGGCGTGCGCGAACGCGGCCAGGTCGGCGTCGCGGACGCGGCGCAGCAGCGCGCCGACCGTCGGGTCGCCGGACACGTCGGTGCGCAGCACGAGCGTGTTCACGAAGAACCCGACGAGCCCGTCCAGCGCGGGGTCGCCGCGCCCCGCGAACGGCGTGCCGACCGGGACGTCGTCGCCCGCGCCGTGCCGGGACAGCAGCACCGCGAGCGCGGCCTGCACGACCATGAACACGGTGACGCCGCAGTCGCGGGCGAGACGGTCCACGGCGCGGTGCAGGTCGGCGGGGACCGTCCACGGGACCGCCGCGCCCTCCCCGCCCGCGCCGCGCGGGCGGTCGGCGGGCAGCGCGATCTCGGCGGGGAGCCCGGCGAGCGCGGCCGTCCAGTACGCGAGCCGCTCGTCGGGCGCGGCGGTCTCCCGCTCCCACAGCGCGTAGTCGGCGTACTGGACGGGCAGCGGCGCCCACGCGGGCGCGCGGCCGTCCGCGCGGGCGGTGTACGCGGCGCCGAGGTCGCGCAGCAGCGGGCCGGTGGACCAGGCGTCCGCGACGATGTGGTGCAGGACCAGCAGCAGGACCGCGCCGTCGTCGTCGCGGAACAGGTGCGCGCGGATCGGCGGCTCCGCCGCGAGGTCGAAGCCGCGCCGCGCCGCCGCCGCCACGTCCGCGCGCGCCGTGCCGCGCTCGCGCCGCAGCGGCACCCGGACTGCGGCGGGGTCCAGGACGCGCTGGTCGCCGGACTCGGTGACGAGCGTGCGCAGCGCCTCGTGCCGGGCGACGACGTCGCGCAGCGCCGCCGCGAGCGCCGGTTCGTCCAGCGGGCCGCGCAGCGTCAGCGCGACCGGCACGTTGTAGTCGGCGGCGCGCGGGTCGAGCCGGTGGACGACCCACAGCCGCCGCTGCGCGGACGACAGCGGCACCCGCGCGGGGCGCGGCCGGGGGGCGAGCGGCGGGCGGGCGGCGCGGCCCGCGTCGAGCCGGGCGGCGAGGCGCGCGGGCGTCGGGGCCTCGAAGACGGCGCTCAGCGGAAGATCCGCGCCGAACACCGCGCGGACGCGGCCGAGGAGGCGGGACGCCAGCAGGGAGTGGCCGCCGAGGTCGAAGAACCCGTCGTCCGCGCCGACGTCCTGAACGTCCAGGACGTCGGCGAACAGCCCGCACAGCAGGTCCGCGCGCGGGTCGGCGGCGATCCGGCCGCCGCCGCGCGCGCCGGGCTCGGGCAGCGCGGCCCGGTCGACCTTGCCGTTCGGGGTGAGCGGCAGTTCGTCCAGCGGGACGAGCAGCGACGGGACGAGGTAGGCGGGCAGCGACCGCGCCGCGCGTTCGCGCAGGTCCCGCAGGTCGCCGCCGACGACGTACGCGACGAGCCGGTCGTGCTTCGCCGCGACCGCCGCCGCCGTGACGCCGGGGCACCCGGCGAGGAACGCCTCGACCTCGCCGGGCTCGACGCGGTGGCCGCGCACCTTGACCTGGTCGTCGGCGCGGCCCGCGAACTCCAGCTCGCCGTCGCGCCAGCGCGCCAGGTCGCCCGTGCGGTACATGCGCGCGCCGGGCGGGCCGAACGGGTCCGCGACGAACCGCTCCGCCGTCAGCGCCCGGCGGTCGAGGTACCCGCGCGCGACGCCCGCGCCGCCGACGTACAGCTCGCCGGTCACGCCGGGCGGGACGAGCCGCAGCGCGTGGTCCAGCACGTACGTCCGGACGCCGGGGAACGGCCGCCCGATCGGCGGGACGCCCGCTCTCCCGTCCAGCCGTGCGCTCATCGTCGCGCACACCGTCGTCTCGGTCGGCCCGTAGGAGTTGAACAGCGCCCGGCCCGCCGCCCAGCGCGCCGCCAGGCCCGGCGGGGCGGCCTCGCCGGCCAGGTTCAGCGTCGTGCCGGGCAGGTCGGCGGGGTCCAGGACGGCGAGCAGCGCCGGGGGCAGCGTCGCGTGCGTGACGCCGCGCGCCGCGACGACCCGCGCGACCTCCGCGCCGCCGCGCAGGTCCGCGTCGCCCGCGACGACCAGCGCCGCGCCCGCGAGCCACGCCATCAGCAGCTCCGACACCGACGCGTCGAAGCTCGGGGACGCGAACTGCAGCACCCGCGACGCCGCCGTCACCCCGTACCGCGCGATCTGCGCCCCGGCCAGCCCCGGCAGCCCGGCGTGCGGCACGACGACGCCCTTCGGCCGCCCCGACGACCCGGACGTGTAGATCACGTACGCGGGATGCTCCGGACGCGGCGGGACGGGCCGCGCCCCCGGCTCGTCCGGCGCGTCCACCGGGACCTCGTCGCCCACGACGAGCACCGGCCGCGCGTCCTCCAGCATGAACGCCAGCCGCTCCGCCGGATACGCGGGATCGAGCGGCAGGAACGCCGACCCCGCCTTCCAGACCGCCAGCACCGCGACGAGCTGCTCCACCGACCGGGGCAACGCCACCCCGACGACCCGCTCCGGCCCGGCCCCGCGCGCCACGAGCACCCGCGCCAACCGCTCCGCCCGTACATCCAACTCCCGATAACCGACCACCCCCTCGGGCGCGTCGATCGCCACCGCCTCCGGAGCCCGCGCGACCTGCCGCGCGAACAGGTCCAGCACGGTCCCCCCTGGCGGGACCTCCGACGCGGCACCAGCCCGCGCACCGGACAACGGCCCAGCCCCCGCAGACGGCGGCGCAGGCGGCGGGGCGGCGATCAAGGCTTGGCGTTCGGTGGTGGACAGGGCGTCCACGCGGTGGAGGGGGCGGTTCGGGTCGGTCGCCAGGATTCGGGCGAGGCGGACGTAGCGGGCGGCGATGTCGGCGGCTTCCGCCGGGCCGTAGGCGTCCAGGCGGTGGCCGATGCGCAGGTGGAGCCCGTCGCCGCCGGACGGCAGCAGCGCGCCGGGGATCGCCGCGAGCGACAGCGGGTAGTGCGCGGCGTCGCGGCCCTCGACGCGCGTGACCCGCACGTCCGACGCCGCGGGGATGAACCCGTCCGCGCCCACCGGGTAGTTCTCCAGCACCGCGACCGTGTTGAACAGCGTGTCCGCGCCCGCGAGGCGCGCCAGGTCGGGAAGGCGCGCGTCGTGCGCGTCCAGGAGGCGGGCGGCGCGGTCGCGCAGGTCCGTCAGGATCTCCAGCAGCGTGGCCGCGGGGGCGAGGCGGACGCGGACCGGGAGCGTCGCCGCGTACAGCCCCACCGCGTCGGCCGCCCCCGGCGCGTCGGCGGGGCGGCCCGCGACGATCCCGCCGAACACCACGTCGTCGCGGCCGGTGAGGATGCCGAGCAGCACGCCCCACAGCCCCTGCACGACGGTGTTCAGCGTCAGGCCGCGCCGCCGCGCGAGGTCCCGCAGCGCGTCGGTCGTCGCGGCGTCCAGCTCGACCAGGTGCTCGGCGGGGCGGCGCGGGCCGGGGCGGCGGCCCTCGGGGACGAGCGTCGGCCCGTCCAGCCCGGCCAGTTCCGCGCGCCACGCGCGGTCGGCCGCCGCCCGGTCCCGCGCGGCGAGGCGCGCCAGATGGTCCCGGTACGCGGGCGCGGGCGGCAGCGTCCCGCCCGAGTACAGCGCGAACAGCTCGCGGAGCAGGATCGGCATCGACCAGCCGTCCAGCACCAGGTGGTGGTGGGTGAACAGCAGCCGGTGCCCGGCGTTCACGCGGACGAGCGCGAACCGCAGCAGCGGCGGCTGCGCGGGGTCGAACGGCGCGGCGCGCTCGGCGGCGGCGAGCGCGGCGGCCTCGTCCGGGCGGCCGCGCAGGTCCGCCTCGCGCCACGGGACGGGCACGTCCGCGCGGAGCACCTGGACGGGCGGGTCGCCGGGGTGGAAGGACGCGGCGAGGTTCGGGTGGCGGCGCAGCAGCGCGGCGGCGGCCCGCCGGAGCTGCGCCGCGTCCAGTTCGCCCTCGATGTCCAGGATGAATTGGACTGTGTAGGCGTCCTCCTCGTCGTGCGTCAGGTGGAACAGCAGTCCTTCCTGCAGCGGCGTCAGCGGGAGGACGTCCAGGACCCGGCGGCCCGGCGCGAGTTCGGCGAGGCGGTCCGCGCCGATCCCGGCGAGGGGGACGTCGGCGGGGATCAGCGCGTCCGCACCGGGCTCGTCGGCGCGGTCCGCGAGCGCGGTGAGCGCGGCGAGCCAGGCGCGGGCGAACGCCTCGACCTGCCCGTCGGGGAACAGATCGGGCGGAAACGTCCAGGCGGCGGTGAGCCGGTCGCCGTCGACCAGGGCGTCGATCGTCAGCGCGTGCGCGACGGGCGCGTCCGGCGCGGCGCCGCCCAGCAGCGGGTCGGTCTCCGGCGCGGGCGCCCAGTCGGCGTCGGCGCGCGCGAACCGGCCCAGGTAGTTGACGGCGACGCGCCGCGTCGGCACGTCGAGCGCGGGCGCCCCGACCCCGCCGTGCGGGACCTCGCGCAGCCGGGCCTTCACGCGCGCGACCGCCGCGTCCGGCGCGCCGCCGCCCGGGTCGAGCCGCACCGGGTACAGCGTCGTGAACCAGCCGACCGTCGCGGACAGGTCCAGCCCGGCCAGCTCGCCCTCGCGGCCGTGGCCCTCGACGTCCAGCAGCACCGGGCGGCCCCCGCCGACCGCGAGCGCGACGGCCGTCAGCACCAGCTCGTGCGGCGACGCGCGGAACGCGGCGGTCGCGCGGTCCAGGACGCGCGCGGTGACGTCGGCGGGCAGCGCGACGCGGACCGTCCGGCACGTCGCGGCCGTGTCGCGCGGGCCGGGGTCGCGCAGGCCCGGCGCCACCGCGTCGCCCGCCAGCGCGGCCTGCCGGCTTGCCGCGTCGCCGCCGAGCCGCGGCAGCGCCCGCGCCCAGTCGCGGAACGGCGCGGTCGCCCGCAGCGGCGGCTCGCCGCGCCACGCCGCCCGCAGGTCGGCGGCGATGATCGACCACGAGACGGCGTCCACCGCGAAGTGGTGCGCGACGAGCAGCAGCCGGGCGTCGCACCACACCGCGCGCAGCACCGGGCCGCCGCGCGGGTCGAGCGTCCGCGCCTCGGCGGCGGCGTCCGGGAGCGGCGCGGTCGCGCGGCGCAGCACGTCGGCGGCGCGGACCGCGCCGGGCGGGGCCGCGCTCAGCGTCCGGCCGGTCAGCCGGACGCGCAGCATCGCGTGCCGGTCGAGGACGGTCTGCAGCGCGGCGGCGAGCCGGTCGAACGTCGCGTCCGCCGGGACGCGCAGGACGACCGCCTGGTGGTAGCCCGTCAGCGGGACGCCGCCGTCCAGCAGCGCCCGCATCAGCGGCGTCGGCGGGAACTCGCCCGTGCCGTCGCCCGTGCCGCCCGTCGTCGCGCGGCGCGCCGCCGGGCGGGCCGCCGCCGCGACGGCGCGCGGCGTCCGGTGCTCGAACACCGCGCCCGGCGACGTCTCCAGCCCCGCCGCGCGCACCGCCCGGACCAGCGCGAGCGCCAGGATGCTGTCGCCGCCCAGCTCGAAGAAGTCGTCGTCCGGCGCGGCCGCCGTCCCCAGGACCTCGCCGAACGCCTGCCGGACGGTCTCCTCCGCCGAGCCCGCCGGCCGTCGCGCGACGGGCTCCGGGCGCGGGACGGGCAGCGCCGCCCGGTCGAGCTTGCCGTTCGGCGTCAGCGGGAACCGGTCCACCGGCACCAGCGCGGACGGGACGAGCGGCGCGGGCAGCGTCCCGCGCAGTTCGGCCAGGACGTCCGCCGCGTCGAACCCCGCGCCCGGCACGACGTAGCCGACGAGCCGCCGGTGCCCCGCCGCGTCCGTGGTCGCGACGACGGCCACGTCCGCGACGGACGGCCGCGCCGTCAGCGCCGCCTCGACCTCGCCCGGCTCGATCCGGTAGCCGCGCACCTTCACCTGGTCGTCGGCGCGGCCCGCGAACTCAAGGCCGTCCGGCGTCCACCGGACGAGGTCCCCGGACCGGTACATGCGCGCGCCCGGCGGCCCGAACGGGTCCGCGACGAACCGCTCCGCCGTCAGTCCCGGCCGCCCGAGGTACCCGCGCGCGACGCCGCCGCCCGCGACGTACAGCTCCCCGACCTCGCCCGGCGGGACGGGCCGGAGCGCCGAGTCCAGCACCCGTACGGCGAGATCGGGCAGCGCCGCGCCGATCGGGCTCCCCGCCCGGTGCGTTTCCCGGTCCAGCGCCTGCGCCGTGACGTGGACGGTCGTCTCGGTGATCCCGTACATGTTCACGAGCACGGGCACGTCCGGCCGCCGCCCGTACCACTCCGCGAGCCGCGCGACGTCGAGGGCTTCTCCACCGAGCACGACGGTCCGCAACGCGAGCCGCCGCCCGTCGTCCGCCCGCACGAGCCCGTAGAACGCGGAGGGCGTCTGGCTCAACACCGTGACGCGCTCATCCGCGAGCAGCCCCAAAAAATCCTCCGGCGACCGACTGACCGCATAAGGCACGACAACGAGCCGCCCCCCGAACAACAACGGCCCCCACAACTCCCAAACAGAAAAATCAAACGCACAGGAATGAAACAGCGTCCACACATCCCCGGCCCCGAACCCGAGCAGCCCCCGCGCCACCCCGAACAACCGCACGACATTCCGATGCGTGACGACAACGCCCTTGGGCCGCCCGGTAGACCCGGACGTATAAATGACATAAGCGGCGTTGTCCGCCCCCAACCCGCCCGCCACCCCACCGCACACCTCGTCGCGCCCGCCCCCGCACCCAGACCCACCGCGCGCCCCACCCCCAGAGACCGGACGAGCCGTGTTCTCACACGACCCGCCCGCCCCACCCCGCGCCCCACCACTCAGCCGGTCACGGCCTGCGGCATCGTCCCCACGCAGATCAAACGACGAGCCACCCGCACGCCCCTGCACCCCACCGCAACCCGAGGCGTCGCCCTTGCTCGGGTCGTCCGCCTCGCCCTGCGGATCGCCGCGCAGCCCGCCAGGACCCGACGCATCGTCCTCGCGCGGACCGAACCCCGGAACACCCGCATCGCCCCGTACACCGCCGCGCGAGCGGTCGCGGCCTGCGGCATCGGCCCCGCACAGACCAAGCGACGAGCCGCCCGCCTCACCCTGCACCCCAACGCGCAGCCCACCGAAACCCGAGGCGTCGCCCTTGCCCAGGTCGCCCGCCGGAACACCCGCCTCGCCCTGCGGGTCGCCGCGCAGCCCGCCAGGACCCGACGCATCGTCCTCGCGCGGACCGAACCCCGGAACACCCGCCTCACGCCGCGCGCCGCCGCACGGGCCGCCGGAATCCGAAGCGTCGTCCTCGCTCAGGTCGCCCGCTGGGGCGCCCCCTTCGCTCGGCGCGCCGCCGCGCGGGCTGGTGGAGGTTGGGGCGTCGTCGTCGCGTAGATCCAGCGTCGGGACGCCCGCATCGGCGGCCGCGCGGGCGGCGGCGGGGTCGCCCATGTGGACGAGCAGGGCGGGAGCGGCGTCGGTCAGCGTGAACCGCAGCCGCTCCGGCGGATGGTCGAGGTCGAGCGGGACATAAGCGGCCCCGGCCTTCAACGTCCCGATGATCGCCGCGACGAGGTCCACCGACCGGGGCAGCGCGAGCGCGACCCGCCCCTCCACCCGCGCTCCCGCCGCCACGAGGCGCGCCGCCAGCCGCTCGGCCCGCGCATCCAGCTCCGCGTACGTCACCGAGACATCCCCGCACGTCACGGCCACCGCGCCCGGCAACCGAGCAACCTGCGCGGCGAACAACTCCGGCAACGTCGCACCACAACCCGCCCCGCACCACTCGGCCCACACATCGCCCCGGCTTTCACCACCGCCTGCGCCGCACAGCGCAACATCGCACTCGCCGCACGACGCAACACCGCGCCCACTGCACAACGCGGGGCCAGGCTCGCCGCGCAACGCGCCATCGTGCTCGCCGCAGGACGCGGCACCGCATTCACCGCACAACGCAGGGCCAGGCTCGCCGCACGACGCGGAACCGCGCTCGCCGCACTCGCCGCAGGACGCGGCACCGCATTCGCCGCACAACGCTGGACCGCGCTCGCCGCGCGGCGGGGCGCAGCACGCGCAAGACGCGGCGTCATGCTCGGCGCCCGGCGCAACGTCACGCTCAGCGCAAGGCACGACGTCACGCTCAGCGCCCGGCGCGGCGGCACGCTCAGCACGCGGCGCAACGTCACGCTCAGCGCACGGCGGGACATCACGCTCGGCACGCGGCGCGACGTCACGCTCCGCACGCGGCGCGGCGGCACGCTCAGCGCAAGGCGCAACGTCACGTTCGACGCGCGGCGCAACGTCACGCTCCGCGCGCGGCGCGGCGTGCGGTTTGGTCGGGGCGGCAGAACACCCCGCAGTGAGAGTCCGTTCATTTTCTGTCGAGACGTCGAGGCGGCCGAGTGGGGTCTCCGGGTCGGCCGATGCGAAGGCGCGCAGGAATTCAGTGAAACGCGTCCGGTGGGCGTCGGCGGCTGCGGAGGAATAGCGCGCCGGGTTGAAATCCAGGTCCAGGCGAATGGCGTCCGCGTCGTCGTGAACGGTCAGCAGCACGTCGTCCACCGGCCCGGCCGCGAGGTTGTGCGCCGTCGCCGCGCGGCCGTGGAAGAGCACCGGCCCGCCGAAGCCCACCACGTTGACGACCGGCCCGACCAGCGCCCGTCCCTGCCCGAGAATGCCCAGTTCACGCCGGATGTCCTCGTGCCGGAACCGCTGGTGGCGCAGCATTTCCCCGGTTTCCCGCGCGACGTCCGACGCCAGCGCGCCGACCGTCGTCCACGGCGAGACGGACGCGCGCAGCGGCAGAACCGTCGAGTACATCCCCGGCACGCGCTGCGCCAGCGGCGTCGCGCGGCCCGACACGGTCACGCCCACCACGACGTCCCGCGCGCCCGTCACCCGGTGCAGGTACGCCGTGAGCGCCGCGACGAACACCCGCGCGCGGCTCGCCCCGGCGACCCGCGCGATCCGCCCGAGCCCCACGAGCGAAGGCCGGGGCAGCACCGCGCGCCGCCGCAGCGCCGACCGCGAAGCCGAGGCCGACACGGCGGCCAACGACGGCACTTCGGCGACCCCGGCGAGCCGATCCCGCCAGAACCGCAGATCCGCCTCCCGACGCGGCGACGCCCGGTACGCCGCTTCCTCCGCCAAGCGGTCCGCCTGCGCCGCGAACGGATTCGGCGGCACCGGCGCACCGGCGGCGAGCGCGTCGTACACGGCGGCCGCCCGCCGCGCCAGCAGCACGAACGTGAACCCGTCGGTGACGGCGTGATGCGCCCCCTGGAACCACAGGAAACGTCCGTCCGCGACCTCGACCAGCGCCGTCCGCACCAGCGGCCCCCGCGCCAGGTCGAACGGCCGCGCCAGCTCCGCCCGCATCCACGCGACCGCCGCCTCCAACGGCTCCGACGAGAAGTCCAGCAGCGGGACGTCCACGTCACCCGCCGCGAGAACCTGCCGCAGCCCGTCCGCCGTCTCCACGAACCGCACGCCGAACACCCCGGCGTCCGCCACCGCCCGCCGCACGGCCGCGACGAAGGGCAGCGGATCGACGCCGCCGACGTCCAGGTACTCCCCGACGTTGTAAACCGTGCTCTCCGGGTCCAGCCGCTGCGCGTACCAGACCCCCGCAGCCCCAGCAGCGACCGGCGCGACTTCAGAAGACGTCATCTCACCTCGCCCCCCGCACCCACGCGGCACCGCACGAAGGAGACGCAAGCTCCCCCAGCACCGCCCGCAACCGCGTCAGCGCCCGCGCCACCGGCGGCGCGGCCACCGGATCGGCCGCGCGCAGCACCGCACGACGCTCCTTGGGCGTCGCGCCGTGCAGAAGACTCGTCGCCGCGCGGAACCGCAGAGCCCCCGGATCGTCCCCGAAGTTGTGGCCCCCGAGAACCGCCACCCCGAAGTCGTCCAGAAGCATCCGCTGCAAAGACGGAGAATCCACGACCCCCCGCGAAGCCAGCACCGGCCGAAGCGCCTCCAGATCCGGATACAGATAAAAGCCCCCGCCCGGCTCAGGACAGCGAGCCCCCGCAGCCCGGAACAACGAAGCCACCGCAGCGGTGACCGCCCCGTGCAGCCGCGCGCTCGCCCGGACGTGGTCGCGCACCTCCGGCGGCTCCGCGAACGCCACCCGCGCGACCTCCTGCTGCGGCCCCGCCAGCGCCGACCAGCTCTCGCTCGCCAGCGCCGTCACCCGCTCCCGCAGCGTCCGCCCGCCGGAACCGTCCGGGAACCGGACGACCCCGACCCGCCACCCGCCGAGCGACAGGCTCTTGCTCAGCCCGGTCAGCACGACGGTCCGCTCCGGCAGCGCCTCCGCCGGGCTGAGCACCGCCGCCGCCGGATCGTGCAGCAGGTCCCGGTAGATCTCGTCGGACACCACCAGCAGCCCGAACCGCGCCGCGACCGCGCACACGTCCCGGACGAGGCCCGGCGGCGCGAGCGCACCGGTCGGGTTGTCGGGCAGCGTCAGGACGAGCAGCCGCGGATCGGCCCCCGCCGCCCGCGCCGCCGGGACCGCGCGCGCGAGCCCGTCCGGGTCGGGGACGCCGCCGCAGCCCTCCGGCGCCCGCACGCGGACGGCCCGCCGTCCGAGCAGCCGCGTCTGCGGCGCGTACGTCACCCAGCACGGCGTCGGCAGCACCACGTCCCCCGGCACCGCCGCCAGCACGGCCAGCAGCAGCGCCTTGGCCCCCGGCCCGAGCAGCACCTGGTCCGGCGCGGTCGGCAGCCCGCGCCGCGCGAAGTACCCCGCCGCCTCGGCCCGCACCACCGGACGCCCCGCGACGGGCCCGTAATCCTGGTGGACGGCCCCCGCCGCGAGCCGGTCCACCAGCACGCGCGGCGGCGGCAGCCGCGACTCCCCGAACCCGAGGTGCAGCACGTCCTGCCCGGCCGCGACCCGCTCCCGGACGTGCTGGTCCAGCAGCAGGTTCGGCGACACGACGGGCCGGCCGCGTGGGTGCGCCATCGTCAGCTCCAGTACAGCAGCGGCTCGGCGGGCCCGCGCGACGCGATGAACGCCGCCGTCCCCACCCGGGGCTCGTCGGCCGCCGCCGCGACCGCGTGCAGCAGCACCGAGCTGAACATGATCAGATCCCCGACGGCGGGCCGGAACGTCAGCGCGGCGGGCCCCACCGACTCCGGCTCCAGCCCCTCGACCTCGACGATCACCGCCCGCTCCGCCTCCGTCGGCTCCCGCAGCCACAGGTGCAGCTCGCCGCCCCGCTCCGGCGTCGCCAGATACACGTTCGCGGTGAGCTGCTCCCGGATACCCGCGATCTCCGGCGCGTCGGTCTCCTGGTCGATGCGGTCGTTGTGCGGGAAGAGCTGCGACCCGCCCGGCCGGAACACCCGCAGCGCCCCCACGAAGCACGGCTGCCCGCGCAGCGTCAGCAGCCGCGCGCCGCCCGGCCACAGCTCCTCCAGCAGCAGCCGCAGCCGGTCGATCGGCGACGGGTACGGCGCGAACAGCGCCCGCGACGCCCGCGTCGAGTCCGGCGCGGCCCGGTGGTACTCCGCCACCCGCTCCGGGTCCCACGCCGTGTCGACGTGCGGCGTGAACACCCGCCCCACCGACCCGCTCTTCGCCTTGTGGTAATTGCCCAGCTCGGGATGGTCGAGGGCGCGCGCGGCGGCGGCGCGCGCCGCGTCCGCGGGGAAGAAACCCCGCACGTGGATCGCCGCGAGCCGCCGCCGCAGCAGCGCGTCCAGCGTGTCCGCCGTCAGCTCGTGCGCGACGACGGGCGCGGCGCGCGGCGGCAGCGCGGAATCGGTGGCGGGCATGGCCGGCCTCCCTCGGTGTGTTCGGCTGCGGACCTCGATCGGCAGCGCGCGCGGCCCCCGGAACGCGCCGCCCTCGACGGGCCCCGGCGGCCCGGCGAGCCGGACGTCGGACGTCCGGTCCAGCAGCACGTCCAGCGCCGTCGTCAGTTCGAGCCGCGCGAGCGGCAGGCCGAGGCACAGGTGCGCCCCGAACCCGAACGTCAGCGCGCGCGGCGCGCCGCGCGTCCAGCGGCCGGGGTCCCACCGGTCCGGCGCGGCGTAGGCGCGGTCGTCGCGGTTCGCCCCGGCCAGCAGGACGTGCAGCACCGCGCCCGCCGGGACCTCGACGCCGCCGATCACGGCGTCCTCGGTCGCGAACCGCAGCGTCGAGTGCAGCGGCGGATCGCGGCGCAGCGTCTCCTCGACGGCCGGGCCGACCAGCGAGCGGTCCGCGCGCAACGCCGCCAGCCGCCCCGGCTCCGCGAGCAGCGCCAGCAGCAGGTTCCCCAGCGCGCGGACGGTCGTCTCCGTCCCCGCCGCGATTAGCAACAGCACAAGCCGAACAAGCCCTCGCTCGTCCAACCCGTGGTTGGCCAGCCCGTGGTTGGCCAGCCCGCGCCCGGCCGGTCCGCGCTCGTCCAGTCCGCCCCCGGCCGGCCCATGCCCGGCCAACTCGCGCTCGGCCGACCCGCGCCCAGCCGCCCCATGTCCGATCGGCCCGCGCTCGTCCAACCCGTGCCCGGCCTCGCGCAGCAGCCGCGCCAGCAGCCCCGTCTCGGCGCGGTGCCCGCGGACGAGCCCGGCGATCCGCTCGTCCAGCCGGTCCCGCGCGGCCAGCGCCGCCGCCAGGTTCCCCGCCGGACGGTCCAGGTAGCGGATCACCGGACCGAGCGCCGCGTAGACCTCCGCCGCCCGCGCCGCCGGAATCCCGAGCACGCCCGCGACGACCCGCGCCGGGACGACCGCCGCGAACGCCGCGACCGCGTCCACCGGCCCCCGGTCCACGAGCGCGTCCACCGCCCGCTCCACCACCGGCCGGACGAGCGTCTCCCCGTACCCCGCGACGGTTCGCGCCCGGAACTCCGGCGCGACCGCCCGCCGCAGCGCCCGGTGCCGCGCCCCCTCGGTGTCGAGCAGGTTCGGCCCGAACACCTGCCGCGTCGCGCGGAACGGATGCGTCCCGCCCACGCCGGGCGTGGTCAGCGCCTCGACCGCCGCGTCGTACCGCGCGACGAGATACGTCCCCGCGTCCGACCGCACGACCGGCCCCAGCTCCCGCACCGCCGCGTAGTACTGCCACGGGTCGTCGCGGGGACCGGGCGGCGGCGGCAGGCTCATCGGTCAGCCGCCGAACGCGTCGTAGAGCGACCGCAGCGTGTAGAAGACGTCCGGGTCGTGGTCCTCCGCGCGGATCTCGACGCCCAGGACCCGCTCGGCGAACGCGATCAGCTCCACCATCCGCAGCGAGTCGACGAGCCCGAGCGCGAGCAGGTGGTCGTCCTCCCCGATCCGCTCCACGCCCAGCCGCCGCGCCGGGTCCGCGAGATAGTCCCGCGTGCGCGCGTAGAACTCGTCCCGCGTCATCCCGCCACCGCCTCGTCCAGCGACGCGAGCAGGGCCGCGCGGTCCACCTTCCCGTTCGCGTTGACCGGGATGCCGTTCACGAACCGCAGCACGCGCGGCACCATGTACGCGGGCAGCTCCGCCAGGCACGCCGCCCGCAGCGCCGCCTCGCTCACCCCGCGCGGCGCGACGACGAACGCCGCGAGCCCGTCCGCGACGGCCAGCACCGCCGCGCCCTCGACCCCCGGATACGCCAGCAGCCGCCGCTCGACCTCGGCGGGCTCGACGCGGTTGCCGAGCACCTGCACCTGCGCGTCCCGCCGCCCCGCGAAGTACAGTTCGCCGTCCGCGCCGAGCCGCGCGAGATCGCCCGACCGGAACACCCGCTGCCCCGACTCCGGGCACCGCGGGTCCGGGACGAGCGCCGCCCGCGTCGCCTCCGGGTCCGCCCAGTACCCCGAGAACAGCGCCGCGCCCCGCAGATGGATCTCGCCGACCGCGCCGGGCTCGGTGACGGGCGCGCCGCGCTCGTCCAGCAGCATCATCTCCGCCCCCGGATGCGCGGGCCCGATCGGCAGCCCCGCGTCCGGCACGGCCTCGGGGATCTCCGCGAACGAGCACGCGATCGACTCCGACTGCCCGAACACGTTCACCATCCGCGTCCGGGGCAGCAGCGCCCGCAGCCGCCGGAACTCCGGCACCGGGAACGCCTCCCCGCCCACGATGATCTGCCGCAGCCGGTCCCGCAGCCCGCCCAGCTCGGCGGGCGCGTGCCGCAGCACCGGCCGCCACACCGACGGCACCCCGTCCACCTGGGTGACCCCGGCCGCGTCGAGGAACGCGACGAACCGCCGGGGCTGCCGCAGCAGCCCGCGCGGCACCGGGACGAGCGCCGCGCCGCCGCCGAGCGCCTGGCCGAGGTCGAGCATCGTCATGTCGAACTGGAACGGCGACACCGACGCGACCCGCCCGTCCGCGCCCGGCGCGCACTGCGCCAGCATCCCCCGGAAGAACGCCAGGACCGCGCGGTGGCTCATCACGATGCCCTTGGGCCGCCCGGTCGTCCCGGACGTGAACACGACGTACGCCGGATCGGTCTCCACGACGCGGAACGGCACCGCCGCCCCCACGACGGGACCGCGCAGAACGCGCACTCCGGCGTCATCGAACGTCCCGGCGCCCGCGCCGTCCGGCGCCTCGTCCAGCCGCCCGGCCCCCGCCGCCAGCAGCAGCGACGGCCGGGTGACGGCGATGATCCGCCGCAGCCGCGCGGTCGGCAGCTCCGGCGAGACGGGCACGAACGTCAGCCCGGCCCGAGCGCACGCCAGCAGCACGACCACCGCGGCCGCCGACGTGTCGGACTCGATGAGCACCCGATCGCCCGGCGCGAGCCCCAGCCCGTCGAGGACCGCCGCCGCCCGCGCCACCCGGCCCCGCAACTCGCCGTAGCTGATCTCGACGAACCCGCCGGCGACGGGCTGCACGACCGCCGTCCGCTCCGGCCCCGCGCCCGGCGAGCCGAGCAGGAATCCGTCGATCAGCTCGCCGGCGGCGCTGCGGGCCACGACACCCCCTCGGTCCGGGAGGCCAGGGGACGCGCCGCCGTATCACGATCCGATCTCGATCGCTCGGCGCCGCCCCCGGGCCCGAGGATTGACGCCGCCGACGCTAACCGGGACGATTACGCACCGTCAACGGCAATCAACGCATCGCGGTCCCGTCAGCGCCGCGTGGCGACAACGCCACAGAGACCACCCATGACCAGGACTTTCACCGGAACCCGCCGACCGCGCCGCCGCCACCCGACACCCGCGGCTTTAGCCATTCTTTACCGCGCCGACCGACCCACCGACATGTACGAAACTAAAAGGAATTCGCCCGACAAACCCGCCGACATACCGCCCGAAAAACGGTCAGCGCCGCCGACCCCCGAGCGTCGCCGCGAGCAGCGCCACACCCCACGGCCCCGCCACCCAGAGCCACCACGGATAGACCACGTTGCCCGCCAGCGCCAACGCCAGCCACACCACGAAGTTGATCCCGCTGACCATCGCCCACCCGGACCACGCCAGCGCCCCGACCCGGCCCCCCACGACACCGCGCTCGCGGTCCTTCGTCAACGACCGGTCGTACCGCTGCCCCGCCGGAACCGGATACGCCGGGGAGTCGAAATCCTCCTCCGGCAGGTCCGCCGTCAGCTCCGCCAACTCGCCCAGCGTGCGCGCCGCGTACACCGACTCGATCCGCTCCCGCAGCTCGTCGGTGGTCAAGCGCCCGACCGCGCAGTGCTCCCGCAGGCTCGCCGCGACCCGGTCGCGGTCCGCGTCCGACGCGCGCATCCGCGGGTCCGGCTCAGAGTTCGCCGACGCCACCGGACTCCCCCTCGGTCAGGACGGCGCGTCCCCGCCGGACGCGTCCAGTCCCAGCTTGGCGAACCACTCCCGGCCCTCGTCAAGGGCCGTCAGCACCCGCGGCCCCGCCGGCGTCACCGCGAACGTGTGCTCGAAGTGCGCCGAGTGCCGCCCGTCCGCCGTGACGACCGTCCAGCCGTCGTCCAGCTCGACGGTCTCCTTCGTGCCGAGGTTCACCATCGGCTCGACCGCGAAGCACATCCCCGCCTCCAGCACCGGGCCGTGCCCCGCCGCGCCGTGGTTGGGGATCAGCGGGTCCATGTGCATCTCGGTGCCGATGCCGTGCCCGCCGTAGCCCTCGACGATCCCGTACGCCCCGCGCTCGCGGACGTACGTCTCGACCGCGTTGGACATGTCCGTCAGCCGTGCCCCGACAAGCCCCGCCGCCAGGCCGTGCCACAGCGACGCCTCGGTGACCTCCAGCAGCGTCGCCTGCTCCTCGGTGATCTCCCCCACCGGGACGGTGATCGCGGAGTCCCCGTGCCAGCCCTCGACGATCGCGCCGCAGTCGATCGAGACGACGTCCCCGTCCCGCAGCACCTTGTCCGCGCGCGGGATGCCGTGGACGATCTCCTCGTTGACCGACGCGCAGATCGTCCCGGTGAACCCGTGGTACCCCTTGAACGACGGAACCCCGCCGTGGTCGCGGATGTACTGCTCCGCGACGGTGTCGAGGTCCAGCGTCGTGACGCCCGGCTTCACCGCGCCGCGCAGCACTTCCAGCGTGCGCCCGACGAGCAGGCCCGCCGCCCGCATCAGCTCGACCTGCTCGGCCGTCTTGATCTGGATCGCGGGCCTGCGCCGTCTGAACATGTCTCCCCCCGACCGGCCGGTCACTTCTCCAGCGGCGCCAGCGCGCCCAGCGCCCGCCGCGTGACCTCCTCGACCGAACCGGTCGCCTCGATCTCGACGAGGACGCCCTCGTCGCCGTAGAACTGCACCAGCGGCGCCGTCTCGCGGCGGTACACCTCCAGCCGGTGCCGGATGACCTCTTCCTTGTCATCGTCCCGCTGGAACAGGTGCCCGCCGCACTCGTCGCAGACGTCGTCGTGCTTGTCGTCGAAGTCGACGTGCGAGATCTCGCCGCACGAGTCGCACATGCGGCGGCCCGACAGCCGCCGGACGACTTCTTCCTCGTCCACGACGAGGTCCAGCACGACGTCGATGCGGGTGTCCCACTCGGCCAGCATCTTCTTCAGCGTCTCCGCCTGGGGGACGTTCCGGGGGAACCCGTCCAGGAGGAAGCCGTCGCGGGCGTCGGGCTCGCCGAGCCGGTCACGGACCATCGCGATCGTCACCTCGTCGGGGACGAGATCGCCGCGGTCCATGTACTCCTTGGCCTTGCGGCCCAGCTCGGTGCCCTCGCTCACGTTCGCGCGGAAGATGTCACCGGTCGAGATCTTCGGGATCGACAGATGCGATGCGATGAACTGGGCCTGCGTCCCCTTGCCCGCTCCCGGGGGGCCCACCAAGACGATGCGCATCTACCGGAGGAAGCCCTCGTAGTTGCGCTGCTGGAGCTGAGATTCGATCTGCTTCACGGTGTCCAGTCCCACGCCGACGATGATGAGAATGCTCGTCCCGCCGAAGGGGAAGTCGTTGCTGGTCTTGAGCAGCGAGAACGCGACCATCGGGATCAACGCGACGAGCCCCAGGTACAGCGCACCGGGTGTGGTGATCCGGGTCAGCACGTAGTCGAGGTACTCGGCGGTCGGCCGGCCCGGACGGATGCCTGGGATGAACCCACCATACTTCTTCATGTTGTCGGCCACTTCAGTGGGGTTGAAGGTGATGGCCACGTAGAAGTACGTGAAGAAGATGATGAAGACGAAGAAGACCGCCATGTGCCAGGCGTTGTCCTGCTGCAGGTAGGGCTGGACCTTCTGGAGCCACTTGGTGTTCGGCCAGAGCTGCGTCGCGAGGACCGGCAGGTACAGCAGCGACGAGGCGAAGATCACGGGGATGATGCCCGCCTGGTTCACCTTCAGCGGGATGTAGGTCGACGTCCCGCCGTACATCCGGCGGCCGACCATCCGCTTGGCGTACTGCACCGGGATGCGGCGCTGCGCCTGCTCGACGAACACGACGCCCGTCATGATGGCCAACCCGACCAGGATGACGATCGCGAACGTGAAGCCGCCCTTGGACTTGTAGATGCTCCAGAACTGCGCGGGGAACACCGCGACGACCTGGGTGAAGATCAGGATCGACATGCCGTTGCCGACGCCGCGGTCGGTCACCAGCTCGCCCAGCCACATGATGATCGCCGTACCGGCGGTCATACAGATCACGATCGTGACGATCGTGAACACCTTGGTGTTGTAGAGCACGTCGTCGGCGCCGGAAATGCCCTGGAACAGGTTGCCCGTGCTCGCCATCGCGACGATGCCCGTCGCCTGGAGGATCGCCAAGCCGACCGTCAGGTACCGCGTGTACTGGGTGATCTTCGTGGTCCCGGCCTGGCCCTCCTTCTTCAGGGCCTCCAACCGGGGGATCACGACCGTCAGCAGCTGCAGGATGATGCTCGCCGTGATGTAGGGGTAGATCCCGAGGGCGAACACCGACAGCTTCAGCAGCGCCCCGCCGCTGAACAGGTCGACCAGCCCGTAGAGCTGGCTGCTCGACTTGGCCTTCTCGGCCGTGTCCGCCAACACCTTGGTGTTCACGCCGGGGGCCGGCAGCAGCGCGCCGATCCGGAACACCACGATCATCGAGAGCGTGAACAACAGTTTCTTACGCAGGTCAGGCGTACGGAAAGCCCGAGCGAACGCGGTCAGCACCATTCCTCCTGCGCGACTGACGTATGCATGGCAGCCGTGGGGCCGGTTTCAGGTCCAGGGACGGCGGGGAGACCACAGAGGGTCACCCTCGCCGCTGCGACTCTAACAGCAGATGTGACCGGGGCCGCACCCCCGCGCGCCACGACCTTACGGCCCTTGGCACGCGGTGAGCACGGCCCCAGCATCAGGTGAGCGTTACAGCTCGTCGGCGGTTCCGCCGGCGGCGGCGATCTTCTCCTTGGCCGCGCCGGAGAAGGCGTGCGCCTTCACCTGGACGGCCACCGAGATGTCGCCGGTGCCGAGGATCTTGACCGGACGGTTCCGGCGCACCGCGCCCTTCGCCGCCAGGTCCTCCGCCGTGACCTCGCCGCCCTCCGGGTAGAGCTCCGCGAGCTTGGCCAGGTTCACGACCTGGAACTCGACCCGGTTCGGGTTCTTGAAGCCCTTGAGCTTCGGAAGCCGGCGGATCAGCGGCATCTGGCCGCCCTCGAAGCCGACGGGAACGGTGTTGCGCGCCTTCGTGCCCTTGGTGCCGCGACCGGCCGTCTTGCCCTTCGACGCCTCGCCGCGGCCCTTGCGGGTCTTCGGGCGGTTGGCGCCGGGGGCCGG
This sequence comes from Actinomadura atramentaria DSM 43919, assembly GCF_000381885.1. Classification (GTDB taxonomy): domain Bacteria; phylum Actinomycetota; class Actinomycetes; order Streptosporangiales; family Streptosporangiaceae; genus Spirillospora; species Spirillospora atramentaria. Next base: position 275,779 of record NZ_KB907214.1, read on the forward strand.
ACGCAGGTCGTGGACCTTGAGCGGGCCGCCCTGGTTGGCGTCCGCCATGATCAGTCCACCTCCTCGACGGCGACCAGGTGGTTCACCGTCCGGATCATGCCGAGCACCTCGGGGCGGTCCTCGCGGACGACGCTCTGCCCGATCTTCTTCAGGCCGAGGGTGCGCAGCGTGTCACGCTGGTTCTGCTTCTCGCTGATCACGGACTTGGTCTGCGTGATCTTCAGCTTCGCCATCAGCCCGCCACCTCCTGCCGGGGCTCGCTGCCCGCGGCGCGGGCGCGCAGCATCGCGGCCGGGGCGACGTCCTCGATCGGCAGGCCGCGCTTGGCCGCGATCTCCTCCGGCCGCTTCAGCGACTTCAGGCCCGCGATCGTCGCGTGGACGATGTTGATCGCGTTGTCGCTGCCCAGCGACTTGCTCAGCACGTCGTGGATGCCGGCGCACTCCAGCACCGCGCGCACCGGGCCGCCGGCGATGACGCCGGTACCGGGGGCGGCCGGACGGAGCAGGACCTCGCCCGCCGCGTCGCGCGCCTGCACCAGGTGCGGGATCGTGCCCTGGATGCGCGGCACCTTGAAGAAGTGCTTCTTGGCCTCCTCGACGCCCTTGGCGATGGCCGCGGGCACCTCCTTGGCCTTGCCGTAGCCGACGCCGACCGTGCCGTTGCCGTCACCGACGATCACCAGGGCGGTGAAGCTGAAGCGACGCCCGCCCTTGACGACCTTGGCGACGCGGTTGATCGCCACGACCTTCTCGATGTACGACTGGCCCTTGTCGGCGCCACCGCGGCGGTCGTCGCGGCGGTCGCGACGGTCGCCACCCTGACCGCCGCCGCGCCTCTGCGCTGCCATCAGTGGTTCCTCTTCTCGTTCGTCGTCGGGACCGTCACAGCTCCAGGCCCCCCTCGCGCGCGCCGTCCGCGACGGCGGCCACGCGCCCGTGGTACTTGTTGCCGCCCCGGTCGAACACGACCGCGGAGACGCCGGCCTCCTTGGCACGGGCCGCGACCAGCTCGCCGACCTTGCGCGACTTGGCGGTCTTGTCGCCGGAGTCGTTGCGCAGGTCCGCCTCCATCGTCGACGCCCAGGCCAGCGTGTGGCCCTTGTCGTCGTCGATGACCTGGACGAACACGTGCTTGGTGGAGCGGGTCACGACCAGGCGCGGACGCGCGGCGCTGCCGACGACCTTCTTCCGGACCCGCAGGTGCCGGCGCCTGCGGGACTTGGCCCGCGCCGACGTGGCCTTTCCGGCCAGGGTCTTGGTGCCTGCCATGACTACTTACCAGCCTTTCCGACCCTTGAGTACCCGTGACGGATCTGCTCGCCCATCACTTACCGGCCTTTCCGACCTTGCGACGGATCTGCTCGCCCTCGTAGCGCACGCCCTTGCCCTTGTACGGGTCGGGCTTGCGCAGCTTCCGGATGCGGGCGGCGATCTCGCCGACGAGCTGCTTGTCGATTCCCTCGACGGTCAGCTGGGTCGGCTTCTCCACCGTGAAGGTGATGCCCTCCGGCGCCTCGAACGGGATCGGGTGGCTGTAGCCGAGGGAGAACTCCAGGTTCTTGCCCTTGGCCACGACGCGGTAGCCGACGCCCTGGATGACCAGGGTCTTCTTGTAGCCCTCGGTCACGCCGACGACCATGTTGTTGATCAGCGACCGGGTGAGTCCGTGGAGCGCCCGGACCGTGTTGACGTCGTTGGGCCGGCTGACGGTGACCTGACCGTCCTCCAGCGCGACCTCGATCGGCTCGGCGACGGTGTGCGACAGCGCGCCCTTCGGCCCCTTGACGGAGACGTCGCGGCCGTCGATCTTCACCTCGACGCCGGCGGGCACGGCCACGGGGAGACGTCCAATGCGAGACATATCTGAGCCCTCCCCTCTACCAGACGTAGGCGAGGACTTCGCCGCCCACGCCGCGCTTGCCGGCCTGCCGGTCCGTCATCAGGCCGGAGGACGTCGAGATGATCGCGACGCCCAGTCCGCCCAGGACCTTCGGCAGGTTGTCCTTCTTCGCGTACACCCGCAGACCGGGCTTGGAGACGCGCTTGATGCCGGCGATCGAACGCTCACGCGTCGGCCCGAACTTCAGGTCGATCACGAGCTTCTTGCCGACCTCGGCGTCCTCGACGCTCCACCCCGAGATGTAGCCCTCCTGCTGGAGGATCTCGGCGATGTGCGCCTTGATCTTCGAGTACGGCATCGCGACGGCGTCGTGGTACGCCGAGTTCGCGTTACGCAGACGCGTCAGCATGTCCGCGATCGGGTCGGTCATCGTCATGGCCTACTGGCCCTCCCTCGCCACGGTTTCCTCTTCCGGACCTTTGGCGCGGTCATGGACGCCTTCGTCAGGCGCCCGGTGGTTATTTACCAGCCGGAGGACCGGCCCCCGCCGCGCGGGGGCCGGGTCGCTACCAGCTCGACTTGGTGATGCCGGGCAGCTCGCCCCGGTGCGCCATCTCGCGGAAGCAGATCCGGCACAGGCCGAACTTCCGGTAGACGGAGCGCGGACGCCCGCAGCGCGAGCAACGAGTGTACGCGCGCACGCCGAACTTGGGCTTCCGGGCCGCCTTGGCGATCAGCGACTTCTTCGCCATCTACTCTCCTTGTTCCAATCCTCGGCCCGAGAGGGGCTCAGGCTTCCTTGAACGGGAAGCCGAGGAGCTTCAGGAGCGCCCGGCCCTCGTCGTTGGTCTTCGCCGTCGTCACCACGGTGATGTCCATCCCGCGCTGCCGGTCGACCTTGTCGGGGTCCACCTCGTGGAACATGACCTGCTCGGTCAGCCCGAAGGTGTAGTTCCCGTTGCCGTCGAACTGCTTCGGCGACAGACCGCGGAAGTCGCGGATGCGCGGGAGCGCCGTGGACAGCAGGCGGTCCAGGAACTCCCACATCCGGTCGCCGCGCAGCGTCACGTGGCAGCCGATCGGCATGCCCTCGCGGAGCTTGAACTGGGCGATGGACTTCTTCGCGCGGTTCACCATCGGCTTCTGGCCCGTGATCAGGGTCAGGTCGCGGACGGCGCCCTCGATCAGCTTGGCGTCCTTCGCCGCGTCGCCGACGCCCATGTTGACCACGATCTTGGTCAGCCCGGGGATCTGCATCACGTTGGCGTAGCCGAACTGCTCCTGCATCGCCTTCGCGATCTCCTCGCGGTAGCGGAGCTTGAGCCTCGGCTGGGGGCGCTGCTCGGTCACGGTCTCGGTCATTCTCAGATCTCCTTGCCGGAACGGCGCGAGATCCGGACCTTGGTGCCGTCGTCGTTCACGCGGTACCCGACGCGGACGGGCTTGCCGTCCTCGACCAGGGCCACGTTGCTGACGTGGAGCGGCGCCTCGACGGTCACGCGCCCGCTCTCCTTGCCGGCCCGCTGCGCGTCGGCCTTGATGTTCTTGGTGATGATGTTGACGCCCTCGACGACCACGCGCTCGCGGCGCACGTCGACGCGCAGGACCTTGCCCGTGGCGCCCTTGTCCTTGCCGGCGATGACGATGACCTCGTCGCCCTTGCGGATCTTCATCACAGCACCTCCGGCGCGAGCGAGACGATGCGCATGAACTTCTTCTCGCGCAGTTCACGGCCGACCGGGCCGAAGATGCGGGTACCGCGCGGGTCGCCGCCGTCCTTGATCAGGACGGCCGCGTTCTCGTCGAAACGGATGTAGGAGCCGTCCGGGCGCCGGCGCTCCTTGCGGGTGCGCACGACGACCGCCTTGACGACGTCACCCTTCTTGACACCCGCGCCGGGAAGGGCGTCCTTCACCGTCGCGACGATGACGTCGCCGACTCCCGCGTAGCGCCGACCCGAGCCGCCGAGAACCCGGATGCAAAGGATCTCCTTCGCACCCGTGTTGTCGGCGACCTTGAGTCGCGACTCCTGCTGGATCACGTTGACTCCTGTTCGTCACACCGGTTCTTGGCCTGCGGCCAAGCCTGGTGGAACCAGTGGCTCTGTCTGTTCGCGGGACGTCCGCCCCGCGGGGGCCCGAAGGCCCTACTTGGCCTTCTCGAGGATCTCGACCACGCGCCAGCGCTTCGTCGCCGACAGCGGCCGGGTCTCCATGAGACGGACGCGGTCGCCGACGCCACACTCGTTGGCCTCGTCGTGCGCCTTGTACTTCGTCGTGCGGCGGATCACCTTGTGGTAGCGACGGTGCGTGATGCGGTCCTCGACGGACACGACCACGGTCTTGTCCATCTTGTCGCTGACCACCAGGCCCTCCAGGACCTTGCGGGTCGGCCGCTGGGCGGTCTCGGTCTGCTCACTCATTCGTTCCCGCCCTCCGCGGCGTCCTCGGCGACCGTGACGATGCCGAGCTCGCGCTCGTTCATCACGGTGTAGATGCGGGCGATCTCGCGCTTCACCGTGCGCAGCCGCCCGTGGCTCTCAAGCTGGCCGGTCGCGGCCTGGAAGCGGAGGTTGAACAGCTCCTCCTTCGCCTCCTTCAGCTTGGTGACCAGGACGTCATCGGGCTCGGTCCGCAGCTCGTCGGCGGTAAGACCCTTGGCCATCAGGACTCACCCACCTCTCGCTTCACGATCTTGCACTTCATCGGCAGCTTGTGGATCGCGCGGGTCAGGGCCTCGCGGGCGATCTGCTCGTTCGGGTACGAGATCTCGAACAGCACGCGACCCGGCTTGATGTTCGCCACCCACCACTCGACCGAGCCCTTGCCGGAACCCATGCGGGTCTCGGCGGGCTTCTTCGTCAGCGGACGGTCCGGGAAGATGTTGATCCAGACCTTGCCGCCACGCTTGATGTGGCGGGTCATCGCGATACGCGCGGCCTCGATCTGCCGGTTCGTCACGTACGCCGGCTCGACGGCCTGGATGCCGTACTCGCCGAACGTCACCTTCGTGCCGCCCTTGGCCATCCCCCGGCGCTTCGGGTGGTGCTGCTTGCGGTGCTTGACCTTACGAGGGATCAGCATCGGTTACTTCAGCTCCCCTCACCACTCGCAGCGGGAGCGCCGGCCTCGGCCGAGGCGGGAGCCTGCTGCTCTGAACTCTGCTGCTGACGCGCGCCGCCGCGCTCGCCGCCACGCTCGCCACCGCGGGCGCCGCCGCGGCCGCCGCGGCCGCCGCCGCCGCGCCGGTCGCCGCCACGGCGGTCCCGGTCACCGCGACCGCCGCCCGCGGCGCGCTGCTGCGCGGCCTTGGCCTCGCGCTCGGCGCGGGTCGGGGCGGCCTCGCCCTTGTAGATCCACACCTTCACGCCGATGCGGCCGAACGTCGTACGGGCCTCGTAGAACCCGTAGTCGATGTCGGCCCGCAGCGTGTGCAGCGGGACCTGGCCCTCGCGGTAGAACTCCGACCGCGACATCTCGGCGCCGCCGAGACGCCCGCCGCACTGGACCTTGATGCCCTTGGCGCCGGACTTCATCGCGGACTGGATCGCCTTGCGCATCGCGCGGCGGAACGCCACGCGGCTCGAAAGCTGCTCGGCGACGCCCTGCGCGACGAGCTGCGCGTCGATCTCGGGGTTCTTGACCTCGAGGATGTTCAGCCGGACCTGCTTGCCGGTCAGCTTCTCCAGGTCGCCCCGGAGCCGCTCGGCCTCCGCGCCGCGGCGGCCGATGACGATGCCCGGCCGCGCCGTGTGGATGTTGACCTCGACACGGTCCCGGGTGCGCTCGATCTCGACCTTGGAGATGCCCGCCCGGTCCATGCCCTTCTGCAGCATGCGCCGGATCTGGACGTCTTCCTTGACGTAGTCCTTGTAGAGCTTCTCGGCGAACCACACGCTCTTGTGGTCGGTGGTGACGCCGAGCCGGAACCCGTGCGGGTTGATCTTCTGACCCACTACCGGGCCCTCCTCGTCTTCTTGCCGCCGCCGGCCGCCGCTTCCTCACGCGACTCCACGACCACGGTGATGTGGCTGGTCCGCTTGTTGATGCGGTAAGCCCGGCCCTGGGCGCGGGGGCGGAAGCGCTTGAGCGTCGGCCCCTCGTCCACCCACGCACGGCTCACGACGAGCGTGCCGGTGTCGAGCTTGAAGTTGTGCTCGGCGTTGGCGATGGCACTCGCCAGCACCTTGCCCACCGGCTCACTCGCAGCCTGGGGGGCGAACCGCAGCACCGCCTGAGCCTCCGCGGCGGGCAGGCCGCGGATGAGGTCCACCACGCGGCGGGCCTTCCTGGGCGTGACGCGGATGAACCGCGCCTGGGCCCTGGCTTCCATCGCTACCTCTCTCCTACGATCTACTGCCCGCTCAGCCGCGACGGCTGCGACGGTCTTCCTTGACGTGGCTGCGGAAGGTGCGGGTCGGCGCGAACTCGCCGAGCTTGTGCCCCACCATGGCGTCGCTGATGAACACCGGGACGTGCTTGCGCCCGTCGTGGACGGCGATCGTGTGCCCGATCATCTCCGGGACGATCATGGAGCGCCGCGACCACGTCTTGATGACGTTCTTGGTGCCCTTCTCGTTCTGGGCGTCCACCTTCTTCTGAAGGTGGTCGTCCACGAAGGGACCCTTCTTCAGGCTACGTGGCATGACTGGCGACTCCTACCGCTTCTTCTTGCTGCGCCGACGGACGATCAGCCGGTCGCTGGACTTGTTCGCCTGGCGAGTACGGCCTTCCTTCTTGCCCTTGGGGTTGACCGGGTGGCGACCACCGGAGGTCTTGCCCTCGCCACCGCCGTGCGGGTGGTCGATCGGGTTCATGGCGACACCGCGGACGGTCGGGCGCTTGCCCTTCCACCGCATGCGGCCGGCCTTGCCCCAGTTGATGTTCGACTGCTCGGCGTTGCCGACCTCGCCGACCGTGGCGCGGCACCGGACGTCCACCATGCGCATCTCGCCGGAGGGCATGCGCAGCGTGGCGTACTTGCCCTCCTTGGCCAGGAGCTGGACGCCCGCGCCCGCGCTGCGGGCGATCTTGGCGCCGCCGCCGGGCCGCAGCTCGATCGCGTGGACGACCGTACCCGTCGGGATGTTGCGCAGCGGGAGGCAGTTGCCGGGCTTGATGTCGCTGCCCGCGCCGTTCTCGACGCGGTCGCCCTGCTTGAGGCCGTGCGGCGCGAGGATGTAGCGCTTCTCGCCGTCCGCGTAGTGCAGCAGCGCGATGCGGGCGGTGCGGTTCGGGTCGTACTCGATGTGCGCGACCTTCGCCGGGATGCCGTCCTTGTCGTGCCGGCGGAAGTCGATCACGCGGTAGGCGCGCTTGTGCCCGCCGCCCTGGTGCCGGGTGGTGATGCGGCCGTGGTTGTTGCGCCCGCCCTTCTTCGGAAGGGGACGCAGCAGCGACTTCTCCGGCTCGCGGCGCGTGACCTCGACGAAGTCGGCCACGCTCGATCCGCGACGACCGGGAGTCGTCGGCTTGTACTTACGGATGCCCATCTTTTTCGTTCATCCCTTATTTCGCTCCGGTGGCCCGGGCCGTCAGGCCCCGCCGCCGAAGATGTCGATCGGCTGCTCACCCTCGGCCAGGCTCACGATGGCGCGCTTGGTGTCCTTGCGCTTGCCGTAACCGAACCGGGTCCGCTTGCGCTTGCCCTGGCGGTTGAGCGTGTTCACCCCCGCGACCTTGACGCCGAACACGGCCTCGACGGCCTGCTTGATCTGCGTCTTGTTGGCGTCGGTGCGGACGAGGAAGGTGTACTTGCCCTCGTCCAGCAGCCCGTAGCTCTTCTCCGAGACGACCGGCGCGATGATGATGTCGCGCGGGTCGGCGATCTTGGCCATTGCGACCCGCCTTACTTCTTCGTCACGCGCGCGATGAACTCGTCGTACGCCTTCTGCGTGAAGACGACGGCGTCGTTCACCATCACGTCGTAGGTGTTGAGCTGGTCGGAGACGAGGAGGTGTACCGACGGCTCGTTGCGCAGGCTCTTCCAGGTGACCTCGTCCTCGCGGTCGAGGACCACCAGGACGCGGCGGGCGTCGGTGACGCCGCGCAGCGCGGCCACGGCCGTCTTCGTCTTCGGGGTGTCGCCCTCGGCGAGCGCGTCCACCACGTACACCAGGCCGTGCGCGGCCCGGTCGGACAGCGCCGCGCGGAGCGCCGCGGCCTTCATCTTCTTGGGCGTCCGCTGCGAGTAGTCGCGCGGCTGCGGCCCGTGGACGATGCCGCCGCCCGCGAACTGCGGGGCGCGCGTCGAACCCTGGCGGGCGCGGCCGGTGCCCTTCTGGCGGTACGGCTTCTTGCCGCCGCCGGACACGTCGCCGCGCGTCTTGGTGGCGTGGGTGCCCTGCCGGGCCGCCGCCTGCTGGGCCACCACGACCTGGTGGATCAGCGGGACGCTCACCTTCGCGCCGAAGATCTCCTGCGGCAGCTCGACGTCGATCTTGGTGGTCACTTGCCCGTCCCCTTCACTGCGTCGCGGACGAGGACGACGCCGCCGTTGGGACCGGGGACCGCGCCCTTGATGAGCAGCAGGCCCTTCTCGGCGTCGATCGCGTGGATCGTCAGGTTCTGCACGGTGGTGCGCGCGTTGCCGTGGCGACCCGCCATCCGCAGGCCCTTGAAGACACGGCCGGGGGTGGCGCAGCCGCCGATGGAACCCGGCGAGCGGTGCTTGCGCTGGGTGCCGTGCGACGCGCCGAGGCCCTTGAAGCCGTGGCGCTTCATGACACCCGCGGTGCCCTTGCCCTTGCTGGTGCCGGTCACGTCGATCCGCTGACCGGTCTCGAAGACGCCGGCGGTGATCTCCTGGCCGAGTTCGTACTCGGTCGTGTCGTCCAGGCGCAGTTCGGCGAGGTAGCGGCGCGGAGTCACGCCCGCCTTCTCGAAGTGACCCTTGCTCGGCTTGTTCACCTTGCGGGGGTCGATCTGGCCATACCCGATCTGGACCGCGGCGTAGCCGTCGCGGTCCTGCGTGCGGATCTGGGTGACGACACACGGCCCGGCCTGGACGACGGTCACCGGGACGACCCGGCCCTCATCGTCGAAGACCTGGGTCATGCCGAGCTTCTCGCCCAGGACGCCCTTCCTCTGCGTACTCATCTCTCGGTGCGTCCCTTAGAGCTTGATCTCGATGTCAACGCCGGCCGGCAGGTCGAGCCGCATCAGCGAGTCGACCGTCTTGGGCGTCGGGTCGATGATGTCGATCAACCGCTTGTGCGTGCGCATCTCGAAGTGCTCGCGCGAGTCCTTGTACTTGTGCGGCGAGCGGATGACGCAGTACACGTTCTTCTCGGTCGGCAGCGGCACCGGGCCCGCGACCTTGGCGCCCGTCCGCGTCACCGTCTCAACGATCTTCTTCGCGGAGGTGTCGATGACCTCGTGGTCGTAGGCCTTGAGCCGGATGCGGATCTTCTGTCCCGCCATGGTGGCCTCGGTGTCCTTTGCTGGTAGTGCCGCTTTGGGGTCAGCCCCACTCGCGCGGGGCGCGTGAGTCCGGTCCCGGATCGGCGGCCCAGTTCCACAACCGAACTGGGCCGCCGGGGTCCGACGAACTCGTTACTTGTTGATCTTGGTGACGCGACCCGCGCCGACGGTCCGGCCACCCTCGCGGATGGCGAACTTCAGGCCCTCCTCCATGGCGACGGGCTGGATCAGCTCGACGCTCATCTCGGTGTTGTCGCCCGGCATGACCATCTCGGTGCCCTCGGGGAGGGTCACCACGCCGGTGACGTCGGTGGTCCGGAAGTAGAACTGCGGACGGTAGTTGTTGAAGAACGGCGTGTGGCGGCCGCCCTCGTCCTTGGACAGGATGTAGACCTGCGCCTCGAACGCGGTGTGCGGGGTGTTGGTGCCCGGCTTGATGACGCACTGGCCGCGCTCGACGTCCTCGCGCTTGATGCCGCGGAGCAGCAGGCCGACGTTGTCGCCCGCCTGGCCCTGGTCGAGGAGCTTGCGGAACATCTCGACACCGGTGACGGTGGTCTTGGCCGCCGTCTCCTTGATGCCGATGATCTCGACTTCCTCGTTGACGTTGACGACGCCGCGCTCGATGCGGCCGGTGACGACCGTGCCGCGGCCGGTGATCGAGAAGACGTCCTCGATCGGCATCAGGAACGGCTTGTCGGTGTCGCGGACCGGCTCGGGGACGTTCTCGTCGACCGCGGCCATCAGCTCGAGGATCGACTGGCCCCACTTCTCGTCGCCCTGGAGCGCCTGGAAGGCGGAGACGCGCACGACCGGCACGTCGTCGCCCGGGAACTCGTACTCGGAGAGCAGCTCGCGGACCTCGAGCTCGACGAGCTCCAGGATCTCCTCGTCGTCCACCATGTCGCACTTGTTCAGCGCGACGACGATGTAGGGGACGCCGACCTGGCGGGCCAGGAGCACGTGCTCCTTGGTCTGCGGCATCGGGCCGTCGGTGGCGGCGACCACCAGGATGGCGCCGTCCATCTGCGCCGCACCGGTGATCATGTTCTTGATGTAGTCGGCGTGCCCGGGGCAGTCGACGTGCGCGTAGTGACGCGACTCGGTCTGGTACTCGACGTGCGCGATGGAGATGGTGATACCGCGCTCGCGCTCCTCCGGCGCCTTGTCGATGTCCTCGAACGGCGTGAAGGGGTTGATGTCCGGGTGCGCGTCGTGCAGCACCTTGGTGATCGCCGCGGTAAGCGTGGTCTTACCGTGGTCGATGTGACCGATGGTGCCGATGTTCACGTGCGGCTTGGTCCGCTCGAACTTGGCCTTAGCCACTGTTGCTCCTTGTTGCGATCCTGGCCGGACGACCGGCCGCTTCGATGTGTGCTGCCTGGTGATCTGTGACTAGGCCGGGTGCTACTCGCCCCGCGCCTTCGCGATGATCTCCTGCGCGACGTTCCCCGGAACCTCCGCATAGGAGTCGAACTGCATCGTGAACACAGCCCGGCCCTGGGTCTTGCTGCGCAGATCACCCACGTAGCCGAACATCTCGGACAGGGGCACCAGCGCCTTGACGATCCGCATCCCGTGCAGCTCGTCCATGCTCTGAACCTGACCGCGCCGGCTGTTGAGGTCGCCGATGACATCGCCCATGTTGTCCTCGGGCGTGGTGACCTCGACGGCCATCACCGGCTCCAGCAGCGCCGGAGACGCCTTGCGGGCGGCCTCCTTGAACGCCATGGACCCGGCGACCTTGAACGCCATCTCCGACGAGTCGACCTCGTGGTAGGCGCCGTCCTGCAGGGTGACCTTCACGCCGACCATCGGGTAGCCGGCGAGGACGCCGAACTCGGCGGCCTCCTGGCAGCCCGCGTCCACCGACGGGATGTACTCCCGGGGGATGCGGCCGCCGGTCACCTTGTTCACGAACTCGTACCCGTCCGACCCGCCGCCGAGCGGCTCCAGGTCGATGATCACGCGGCCGAACTGGCCCGAGCCACCCGTCTGCTTCTTGTGGGTGTACTCGACCTTGGTGACGGCCTTGGTGATCGTCTCGCGGTAGGCCACCTGCGGGCGGCCCACGTTCGCGTCGACCTTGAACTCGCGCTTCATGCGGTCGACGAGGATCTCCAGGTGGAGCTCGCCCATGCCGGAGATGACCGTCTGGCCGGTCTCCTCGTCGGTGTGGACGCGGAACGAGGGGTCCTCCTCGGCCAGCCGCTGGATCGCGGTGCCCAGCTTCTGCTGGTCGGCCTTGGTCTTCGGCTCGATCGCGACGTCGATCACCGGAGCCGGGAAGGTCATCGACTCCAGGATGATCGGGTCCTTCTCGTCGCACAGCGTCTCACCGGTGGTGGTCTGCTTCAGGCCCATCACCGCGACGATGTCCCCGGCGCCGACGTGCGAGATCTCCTCGCGCTTGTTGGCGTGCATCCGGTAGATCTTGCCGATCCGCTCCTTGCGCTCCTTGATGGAGTTCAGCACCGAGGTGCCGGCCTCCAGGACGCCGGAGTAGACGCGGATGAAGGTGAGCTTGCCCAGGTGCGGGTCGCTGGCGATCTTGAACGCGAGCGCGGAGAACGGCTCGTCCTCGCTCGGCTTGCGCTCGATCGACTTCTCCTCGTCGCGGACCGCGTGGCCGACGATGGCCTCGACGTCCAGCGGCGACGGCAGGTAGCGGATGATCGCGTCGAGCAGGGGCTGCACGCCCTTGTTCTTGAACGCGGTCCCGCACAGCACCGGCGTGAGGTTGGCGGCGAGGGTCGCGCGGCGGACGCCGGCGTGGATCTGCTCCTCGGAGAGCTCGGTGCCCTCGAGGTAGGCCTCCATGACCTCGTCGTCGTTCTCGCCCAGCGTCTCGACGAGCTTCTCGCGCCACTCGGCGGCCTGGTCGGCGTAGTCGGCGGGGATGTCGATCTTGTCGTACATCTCGCCGAGCTTGGCCTCGGCGTTCCAGACCAGCGCCTTCATCGCGACCAGGTCGATGACGCCCTGGAAGTCCGACTCGGCGCCGATCGGAAGCTGCATGACCAGCGGCGTGGCGTTCAGCCGCGTCTCGATCATGTCGACGCAGCGCATGAAGTCCGCGCCGGTCCGGTCGAGCTTGTTGACGAAGCAGATGCGCGGGACTTCGTAGCGGTCCGCCTGGCGCCACACCGTCTCGGACTGCGGCTCGACGCCCGCGACGCCGTCGAAGACCGCGACCGCACCGTCGAGCACCCGCAGCGACCGCTCCACCTCGACGGTGAAGTCGACGTGCCCCGGGGTGTCGATGATGTTGATCGTGTGCTCGACGTTCGCGACCGGCCACTTGCAGGTGACGGCGGCGGAGGTGATGGTGATCCCCCGCTCCTGCTCCTGCTCCATCCAGTCGGTCGTGGCCGCACCGTCGTGGACCTCGCCGATCTTGTAGCTCATCCCGGTGTAGTACAGGATGCGCTCGGTCGTCGTGGTCTTGCCCGCGTCGATATGGGCCATGATCCCGATGTTGCGGACCTTGGCCAGGTCTACACCGGTTTTGGTAGCCACTTTCGTCCTCGCGTCGTCTCGTCGTGTCGTGATCCGCCGGGGTTACCAGCGGTAGTGGGCGAAGGCCTTGTTCGACTCCGCCATCTTGTGCGTGTCCTCGCGCTTCTTGACAGACGCGCCGAGTCCGTTGCTGGCGTCGAGCAGCTCGTTCATCAGCCGCTCCATCATGGTCTTCTCGCGACGCTGCCGGGCGTAGAGCACCAGCCAGCGCAGGGCCAGGGTGGTGCTGCGCGCCGGCCGCACCTCGACCGGGACCTGGTAGGTCGCACCGCCGACGCGGCGGCTCTTGACCTCGATGGTCGGCTTCACGTTGTCCAGCGCGCGCTTCAGCGTGACGACCGGGTCGTTGCCGGTCTTCTCGCGAGCGCCCTCCAGGGCCTCGTACACGATGCCCTGGGCGATGGACCGCTTGCCGTCCAGCAGCACCTTGTTGATCAGCGCGGTGACCAGCGGCGAGTTGTACACCGGGTCAGCGATCAGCGGGCGCTTGCCAGGTGATCCCTTGCGCGGCATTAGCTCTTCTCCTTCTTGGCGCCGTAGCGGCTGCGCGCCTGCTTGCGGTTGCGGACGCCCTGCGTGTCCAGCGAACCGCGGATGATCTTGTACCGAACGCCCGGGAGGTCCTTCACTCGGCCGCCGCGCACGAGCACGATCGAGTGCTCCTGCAGGTTGTGCCCGACACCGGGGATGTAGGCCGTGACCTCAATCCCGCTGGTCAGCCGGACACGGGCGACCTTGCGAAGCGCGGAGTTCGGCTTCTTGGGCGTCGTCGTGTAGACGCGCGTGCAAACACCCCGGCGCTGGGGGCTGCCCTTCAGCGCAGGCGTCTTGTTCTTGGTCACCTTGTCCTGGCGGCCCTTTCGGACCAGCTGCTGGATCGTGGGCACCGCGTCTCCGTCTTCCCTCGTACCGAGCCGGTAAGTCTTGTTCTGCCTGAGCACCACTCGCGTGGAACCCGTCATCACCACCTCATGGGAGGCTGTGACCTGCCGGTTTCCCGACCTCTCCGACCCACGCGGTCGGGCGTGTCGCCCTTCAGCGGTGCCGTGGAGGCCACGCCAGAAACGACACAGACCGCCCAGCCCACAACGGGGCCAGATCAAGCCGGGGAGTGATTGCGGCGCCGCGGACCTGCCTCGAGCGCACGCAGACGACCCGCACACGGCGGGCACGAGGAAAGAGGTTACCCAGCCCCACGCGAAAGGTCAAAACGAATCACTGTGGGGGGACGACCCCCCACGCCCCCCGCGGCGCGGGCGATGCGTCCTCGCTCCGCTGGCGCTCCGCTGCGGTGCATCCCCCGCGCTGCGGCCGCCCGGCCGCTCACCCGGGGCTCGCGGCCGTGCGGCCGCGGGTGGCCCTGCTGGTCGCTGCGTGGAAGCTTTCGTTCGCGTCTTGTTTCGATCAGGTCTCTCGGGGTGCCCTTGGGGGTTTCTCGGGCACCGGTCTGGAAGCCCTGTCGGCGGGAAGGCTACATGGTCACGCGGCTCCGCGCAGCCTCCCCGCCCGCCGTGTCGCCGTCCGAACGGCTCCCGCAGGGCCTCTCCTACATGAAGGCGACGGCCGCCACGATGATGATGACCAGCACGATCGCCGCGCCGCCGACGATCATGTAGAGGGTCTTGTTGCTCTTCTCGCCCTCGTTTCCGGCGGGGTAGCCGGGCTGCTGCCCGTGTTGCTGCCCATGCTGCCCATGCTGCCCGTACGCGCCCGGGGCCTGCTGGCCGTAGGGGGACTGCTGGCCCTGCGGGTAGCCGGGGAACTGCTGCTGCTGGTCGCCGGGCTGGCCGTACTGGCCGGGGTAGCCCTGCTGCGGGTACTGCTGCTGGCCCTGCTGCGGCTGGCCGTACTGCTGCTGCCCGTACTGCTGTTGCTGGCCGTACTGCTGCTGGCCCTGCTGGCCGTACTGCTGCTGCGGCTGCTGCTGGGTCTGGGCGTACGGGGTCTGCTGCTGGTTCTGCTGCGGCGCGCCCCACTGCTGCTGGCCGACGTCCATCCGGGTCGCGTCGGCGCTCTGGGGGGCCGGGGCGGCGGACGGGTCGAACGTCTGGGTCGGCTGGGCGTCGTCCACCGGGTTCTCGGCGGTGCGCGGCTCCTCGGCGGCGGCCGCGGGCGGCGCGCCGAAACCGGAGTCGGGCGGCGGGACCATCATCGTGCGCTCGTGGTCGCCGCCGGACTCGCCGGCCTGGTCGGGGGCCTGCCACTGCTGCGGCTGCTGCGGCGCGGGCCGTCCCGCGCCCTGCGCGACGGGGACGTCGGGGCCGGGCGACCAGTGCAGCGTGGCCTGGTCGTCCACGGCGGGCCGGGCCTGCTCGGGCTCGGGCTGGCCGGGCGCGCCGGGGCCGGGGACGATCATCGTCCGCTCGGCGACGGGCTCGCCCGCGGGCGGCTGCTGCTCGGGCGCGCCGGGCTGCCCGCCGAACGGGGGCGGCGGCGGGGCCTGCCCGAACCCGGGCTGCCCGCCGAACGGCTGCTGCTGGTTGTAGGAGTGCTCCTGCGTCGGCCCGTCCGCGACGGGCGGCTGGCCGCCGAACTGCGGCGCGGGCGGCTGGCCCGGCCCGGCCTGCGGGCCGCCGACGACCGGCATGCCCTCGACCATCGTCGGCGGCGCGGGCGGCGGCGCCGGGCGCTGCGGCTCGGGCGCGGGCGGCTGCTGATGCTGGGGCGCGGGCTGCTGCGGCGGCTGGTTCTGCGGGGCGGGCGGGCGGCCGCCCGCGGCGTTGCCGCCGAGCTGGGGGGCGCCGAAGACGACCGTCCGGTCGCCGACGGGCCGCAGCGCGGGCTCGGGGGCCTGCCCGGCGGCGTCGCCGCCGTCCGGCCGCTGCTGGTTCTCCGGGTCCTCGGGCGACGGCCGGCCCGGTCCCTGCGTGCCGTCCTGCTCGGTCATCGTCGGGCTCCTTAGCGCCGCTTCGGGGACTGTTTCCCGTCCCAAGCCTGCCCCGGCGGTTCGGGATAGTGCAAACTCACCGACTCTATAGACGCACGTGACACTACGCCGGTTCGTCCCAAGATAGAACCAGCAGGATACGGCCCCATAAACCGGCGCATCGGCGGCTTGACCTTCGAGTCGGGTCGAACGCCTACCGTCGCGTCCATGACGATGCGGATCTCACGGCTCGCCGAACGCACCGGTGTGCCGGCGACGACATTGCGCTTCTACGAGGACGTCGGGTTGCTGCCCGCCGCCCGAACTCCGTCCGGCTACCGCGTCTACGACGAGGACGCCGTCGCCCGGCTGGCCTTCATCCGCGCGGGCAAGCGGCTGGGCCTGCCGCTGGAGGAGATCGGGGAGCTGCTGGCGGTCTGGGCGGACGGGCCGTGCGCGGACGTCAAGGCGGATCTGCGGCCCCGGATCGAGGCCCGGCTGGCGGACGCCGGGCGGCGGGCCGTGGAGCTGGCGGAGTTCACCGCGTCACTGCGCGCGGCGCTCGCCCACCTGGACGCGCTGCCGGACCGGACGGACCGGTGCGACGCGGCCTGCGATGTCCCGCCCCGGAACGCCCCGCCCCCGGACGCCCCTGCCCGGGACGCCCCGGTGGCGTGCTCGCTCGGCGGCGCGGACCGGGCCGCACGGGCGGACGCCTGGCGCGCGGCCCTGGACGGCGCGGTGCGCACGGCGATCGACGGCGGCCTCCGCCTCACCCTCCCGGCGCCCCGCGCCGCCGCCGTCGCGGAACTGGCGGTCGCCGAACAGGAGTGCTGCCCGTTCTTCGACTTCACCCTCCGGTTCGACGTCCCGGACATGCGGCTAGAGGTACGCACCCCCGCCGAGGGCCTACCGATGCTGACCGAGCTGTTCGACGCCGACCCCGCTTGACGTACGCGAACCTCGCGGACGAAGCACCCCACCAGCTCCCGCAGCTTGAGCCGCTGGCGCGGCCAAGCAGCCGGACGAATACCCCGTAACCCAGGTCATCCGCACGACCTCACCCGAGCGAAACGACGCGGTAGTCCACCAGCCGCATGAGGAGCTGCCCGGCCTGCACCCACCGCAGCCGAGAATCCCCGAACGCCAACGTCGCCGTGTCCTTGATGAACGCCCCACCCAGCCCCGGCACGCACAGAACCCCGAACACGCCGTGCAGCACCGCCCGCGTAGCCCGCACGGCGACATGCCCGTCCCGCAGATGCGGGCACACCTCCACGGCCCGCCGCGCACACCCGAGGCACAACGGCGGATGCGCGGTGATGATCGACTCAGGCCAAGGCCCCACCGCGTACTCCTCCGCCGACTGCAACCAGACGGCGTCCTCGCCGCAGGGCACGGCGCACACCTGGCACAGCAGCTTGCGCATGGCCCGCCGCTGCCGAAGGACATGGAGTTCCCCCAGCACGGGCCGTCCCTGCCCAGGGCTGACGGACATCCGCATCCACAGAATCCCGTCCCGATCCCGATCGACCGGCGTCTCGTCCGCGTACCCGAGCCGCCCCCGCCGAACGACCAGCGAATACGGCTCCATTCCCTCCGAAGACCAAGCCGCGACGTACGGCACGATCCCCCATCGGGCCTGACTCGCTACGCGACGCTGCGGTGCGGACATGTCGAACCCCCGTCTGCCGGCAAGACGTTTGGCCAGTGGCCTAGGCCAATTATTGGCCTAGGCCACTGGCCGGTCAAGACTTTCCGGGGAACACGCAGAGGCCGATCCCGTGCGAGGGGACCGGCCTCTGCGGGGACGTTCAGCGCGGTTCGACGCCGTATGCGTAGGTCGTCCAGCGACCGGGCGGCGCGATGCCCTCCTCGAAACTGAGCGGCCGGTCTTCGTCGTCCCACACGGTGTGCTGGACGACGAGCACCGCGCTCGGATCGGGCAGCGCCAGCTCGCGGATCTCGTCCGGCGTCGCGAGGCGGGCGGCGATCCGGTCCTGGCCGTGGCGCATCCGGCGTCCGGTGGCCTCCTCCACGTACGCGGCGGTCCCCTGGAGAATCCGCTCGGTCGCGGTCAGCAGCGGTGCCGCGCCGGCGAGTTCACCGGCGAACCACGATGTGGAGCAGGAGACGGGCGTGTCCCCGGCGTACGTGACGCGGTGCCTGCGAACGACCTCGGCGTCCGCGTCCACGTGCAGCGCCGCCGCCACATCGGCCGGGGCGGGCACCAGCCCGGCCTCGACCACGCGCGCGTGCTCGCCGGGCGAGTAGATCCGGCCCGTGCGCCGGACCGTGCCGTACCGGTCACCCGCGCTGCGGTGGAGCGGCGGCCGGGCCGTGACGACCGTCCCCGAGCCTTGCCGGGCCTCGATCAGGCCCTCGGTCCGGAGCGCGGCGAGCGCCTTCGTCGCCGTCGCGCGGGAGACGTTCCAGGTCTCCGCGATCAGACGCTCGGAATCCACCTTGTCGCCGGGCCTGAGCTCGCCGTCGATGATCCGCCGCTTGAAGTGATCGGCAATCTGGCGGTAAGGCGGCTTCTGCCGCTGCACCTGCGGAGACATGGGGGTTCCCTTCGCCAACCTACTAGTGGCCTAGGCCAGTGCTACCGTAGCCGCACGAACGGGCCGACGCGATCCGCAGGCCGTCGATCGGAAGGGGAACAGTGGAGCTGGTTCACTCGGGCAAGGTCCGGGACGTCTATGCGGACGGCGACGACCTCGTGCTCGTCGCCACCGACCGCGTGAGCGTCTACGACGTCGTGCTGCCCACCGAGATCCCCGACAAGGGCAAGATCCTCACGCAGCTCTCGCTCTGGTGGTTCCGGCAGCTCGCGGACGTCGTGCCCAACCACGTCATCTCGGCGACCGACGTGCCCGCCGAGTGGGCGGGGCGGGCGATCCGGTGCCGGCGGCTGGAGATGCTGCCCGTCGAGTGGATCGCGCGCGGCTACCTCGCGGGGCTGGGTTTGAAGGAGTACGAGAAGTCCGGCGCGGTGTCGGGCGTCGCGCTGCCGTCCGGGCTGGTCGAGGCGTCGAAGCTCCCCGAGCCGATCTTCACGCCGACGACGAAGGCCACCGAGGGCCACGACGAGTTCATCACCTACGCCGACGTGGTCGAGGAGATCGGAGCGGACACCGCCGACCGCCTGCGCGACGTCACGCTGGAGGTCTACCGGCGCGGGGCGGCCATCGCCGCCGAGCGCGGCATCATCATCGCCGACACCAAGCTGGAGTTCGGCCGGGCCGCCGACGGGACGCTGGTCCTGGGCGACGAGGTGCTGACGTCCGACTCGTCCCGCTTCTGGCCCGCCGCCGACTGGGAGCCCGGCCGCCCGCAGCACGCGCTCGACAAGCAGTTCGTCCGCGACTGGTCGGCCACCGTCACCGGCTGGGACCGCACGCCGCCCGGCCCGGAGATCCCCGAGGACGTCGTCGCCGCGACCCGCGCCCGCTACGTCGAGGTCTACGAGACGCTGACGGGCGAGCGCTGGGAATCCTGACGCCGACGACGCGAACCGCTGAACCTCAACCGCGACGACCAGCGCTGAACACGGGGCGGCCGACTCACTGCGAGCCGACCGCCCCGAGCGCTAGTACCTTTCCGGCGACACCACCCTTTCCAGCCGCGCCGCCAGATCCGCATCGCGAGGGCGCTGGACGGACGCGCCGGGCGATGCGCCGCACCGCGCCCCCTTCTTAGCCTCGAAGCCGTCCGGGCCACGACGCGCGACGACCCGCTCCTCGCGCGCCGCGAGAGAGGGAACGCACGTGACCGCTACCAGCACGCCCATCGCACGCCGGGCGATGCACCGCTACACGCGTCGGAACCGCGAGCACCAGGGCGGCGGCGGGCCGTTCGACTTCGAGGTCCGCGCGCTCGGCATGACGCCGCGCGTCGAGTCGGCGATCGGCCGCGTACAGGCCCCGGCCGAAGTCAGCGCCGTCCTCGGCACGGACGACGTCGTCTCGCGCGCACGCCGGATGTTCGCCGACGACGTCCCCGTGCAGCTCGCCACCAGCTACATTCCCGCCGACATCGCGGCGGGCACCGCGCTGGAGCAGCAGGCCACCGGCCCCGGCGGGATGATCAGCCGCCTGGCCGACCTCGGGTACGCGCAGGTCCGCATGACCGAGCGCATCACCGTCCGGCCGCCGACCGAGGCGGAGGCCGACTTCTTCGCGATGTCGGCGGACCAGGCCGTCTACGAGATCGTCCACGTCGGCCACGCCGCCGACCGCGCTGTCGAGGTCTGCCACCACGTCCTGCCCGCCCACCGCTGGGTCCTCGACTACGAATGGAACCCCGACGCGGCGAACTGAGCCGCGCCGCATGGCGGAGACTGAAGGCGGCAGGGTCGCCGCCTTCAGTCCGGGTTCGGGAGGGATGCATGGCCGAGGGTTGGATCAGCACGTCGATGCCGTACGTCGTGCCGGGCGAGCGCGGGCGGCCGGACGCGTGGACCGCGCAGGGCACGGAAGCCGCGCGGACGACGCAGCGCGTCCTTCACGCGGGCCGCGTTCCGATGCCCGAGGACGTTGGTCGGTTGCTGGATCTTCCCGACGCCGAGGTCATCGTTCGCCGCCGGGCCATGTACGTGAACGACCGGCCCGTCGAGCTGACGGACTCCTACTTCCCACTCTCGATCGCCGCCGGAACCCGGCTGGCCGAGCCGCGCAAGATCCCCGGCGGCGCGGTGCGGCTGCTCGCCGACCTCGGGCACGTCGCGCACCGCGTCCACGAGGACGTGACCGTCCGCCCGCCCGACGACGACGAACGCGCGCTCCTCGACCTGCCCGCGAACGAACCGCTGCTGATCCTCACCCGCCTCACGCTCGACACCGACGACCGCCCCTTCCAGGCCGACGTCATGGCGATGCCGAACGGCCACCTGCGCTACGAACTCACGATCGGCTGACCATGCCCGACGCCGCTCCTCCCCGTGACGGGCGGTGCGTTGCACTCCGTGAGCGTCGTCGTGGACGAGCGCTGGCGCGCGCTGGTCGTTCAGCGGCAGGACGACAAAGGCCGGGGTTCGTGCTGGCCTACGTCTACCGCCGGGGGGCGTGGGCGGTGAGGACCAGGTCTATGAGGGCGTCGATCGCTTCGTCGTCGACCGGGCGGGTCGAGAGCAGGTGGCGGTAGTAGAGGGTGCCGCAGAGGACTTCGGCGGCGAACTCCAGGTTCAAGTCGGGGGCTAGTTCGCCGCGTTGCCGGGCTCGGGTGATGCGGGCCAGGGTGCTTTTCTCGACGTTGGCCAGGAAGCGTTCGTGGAGGGCCGCGCGCAGGGTCTCGTCGGCCTGGGCCTCCGCGATGATGGCGCGGTAGACGGGGCCGATGGGCGGGCTCGCCAGGGCGGTGCCCGATCGGACGAACTGCTCCCGCAGGTCCGCGCGGAGGTCGCCGGTGTCGCGGTAGTCCAGGTCGCTCTGCCACACCCGGCTGAGCGCGTCGAGCAGGAGCGCGGGCAGGGACGGCCAGCGGCGGTAGACCGTGTGCTTCCCGACCCCGGCGCGGCGGCTGATCGCCTCGATGCTCAGGCCCGCGTAACCGACCTCGGCGGCGAGGTCGAGGGTGGTCTGGAGCAGTTCCTCGGTGCGGACGGCGCCGCGGCGGCGCGGGGCGGCGGGGGTGGCGGACATGGCGGCAGTTTATCGGCACGAGCCGTGCCGTTGACAAGTGTCGCAGGTCGTGGGCAGGATTCACGCCATGATCGGCGGCGCCCGCCGACCACGTCAGCACGTGTCCACCGGAAGGACCCCGCCATGAGCGGAACTCAGAACAGCAAGCACGAGGGCTTCTCCGCCGAGGAGCGGGCCGCGATGAAGGACCACGCGCAGGAGCTGAAGAAGGCCGCCAGGCGCGGCTCGCGCGCGGAGAAGGCCGCCGAGGCGGTCCGCGACGTCCTCGCCAAGATCGCGGAGATGGACGGCTCCGACCGCGTCATGGCCGAGCGCGTCCACGCCGTCGTCACCGAGAACGCCCCGGTCCTCGCGCCGAAGCTCTGGTACGGCATGCCCGCCTACGCCCGGGACGACAAGATCGTCTGCTTCTTCCAGAGCGCCGCGAAGTTCAAGGCCCGCTACGCCACCCTCGGCTTCAACGACGCCGCGAAACTCGACGACGGCGCCATGTGGCCCACGGGCTTCGCCCTCACCGAGGTCACCCCCGAGGTGGAGAACCGAATCGCCGAACTCGTCAAACGAGCGGTCGCCTGACCCGAGAAAACGGCGAGGCCCCTCCCGGAGAACCCGGGAGGGGCCTCGCCGTGCGAGTGCCCGGGGCCGCGCCGATGCGCGGCCCCGCACAACAATTACCGGTTGTACTGCCCGAAGTCGTACTCCTCCAGCGGCACGGCCTCGCCCGAGCCCTGACCGAACGCGTACTCCGCGCCGTCGTCATAGGAGCCGACGGAGTACACCGCCGCCTTCGCCTCCTCGGTCGGCTCCACCCGGACGTTGCGGTACTGGGGCATCCCCGTACCGGCCGGGATCAGCTTGCCGATGATGACGTTCTCCTTGAGGCCGAGCAGCGGGTCGCTCTTGGCGTGCATGGCCGCCTCGGTGAGCACCCGCGTCGTCTCCTGGAAGGACGCGGCCGACAGCCACGACTCCGTCGCCAGCGACGCCTTGGTGATGCCCATGAGGACCGGACGGCCCGCGGCGGGCACCCCGCCCTCGGCGACGACGTTGCGGTTGGTCTCCTCGAAGAGGGGACGCTCCACCAGGTCGCCGGGCAGCAGCTCGGTGTCGCCGGACTCCAGGATGTTCACCCGCTTGAGCATCTGCCGCACGATGATCTCGATGTGCTTGTCGTGGATCGACACGCCCTGCGAGCGGTAGACCTCCTGGACCTCCTGGACCAGGTGGAGCTGGACCGCGCGCGGGCCGAGGATCCGCAGCACCTCGTGCGGGTTCTGCGCACCGCGGATGAGCTGCTGGCCGACGTCGACGTGCGCGCCCTCGCGGACGCCCTCCGACAGCCGCGACCGCATCGGCACCGGGTAGGCGACCTCTTCGGAGCCGTCGTCCGGCACGATGACGATCTTGCGCGTCTTCTCGGTCTCGTCGATCTTGACGCGGCCGGCGACCTCGCTGATCGGCGCGACGCCCTTGGGGATGCGCGCCTCGAACAGCTCCTGGACACGCGGCAGACCGTGCGTGATGTCGCCGCCGGCGACACCGCCGGTGTGGAACGTCCGCATGGTGAGCTGCGTGCCGGGCTCGCCGATCGACTGGGCGGCGATGATGCCGACCGCCTCGCCGACGTCCACCCGCTTGCCGGTGGCCAGCGAGCGGCCGTAGCACGCCGCGCAGACCCCGATCTTCGCCTCGCAGACCAGCGCGCTGCGGGTGCGGACCCGCTCCACGCCCGCCTCGACGAGCCGCGTCACGACCGCGTCGGACAGGTCGGTGTCGGCCGGGAACACGACGGTCCCGTCGACCACGACGTCCTCGGCGATGGTCCGGCCGATGAGGCTGGTCTCCGTCGTCGCGGGCTTGACCAGCGTGCCGTCGGGCAGCTTGTCGGCGACCTCGAAGGGGATCGTGCGGTCGGTGCCGCAGTCCTCCTCGCGGACGATGACGTCCTGCGCGACGTCCACCAGGCGCCGGGTCAGGTACCCCGAGTCGGCGGTGCGCAGCGCGGTGTCGGCCAGGCCCTTGCGGGCGCCGTGCGTCGAGATGAAGTACTCGACGACCGACAGGCCCTCGCGGAACGACGACTTGATCGGCCGCGGGATCGTCTCGCCCTTCGGGTTCGACACCAGGCCGCGCATGCCGGCGATCTGGCGGAGCTGGAGCGGGTTGCCGCGGGCGCCCGACTGGATCATCATCCAGATCGGGTTGGCCTTCGGGAACGCCTTCTCCATGTCCACCGCGACGTCGGCGGTCGCCTTGTTCCAGATCTCGATGAGCTCCTGCTTGCGCTCGTCGTCGGTGATCAGACCGCGGTTGAACTCGCGCTGCACCTTGTCCGCGCGCGCCTCGTACGAGGTGAGGATGTCCTGCTTGTTCGGCGGGGTCACCACGTCCTCGATGGAGATCGTGACGCCGGACCGGGTGGCCCAGTGGAACCCGGCCGCCTTCAGGGCGTCCAGCGCGTTCGCGACCTCGACCTTGGGGTAGGTCTCGGCCAGCTCGTTGACGATCGCCGAAAGCTGCTTCTTGCCGATCTCCGCGTTCACGAACGGGAAGTCGGCGGGCAGCGTCTCGTTGAACAGCGCGCGGCCCAGCGTGGTCTCCAGCCGGTACGGCTGGCCGGGCTCGTAGCCCTCGGGCGCCTGCCAGCCGCGCGGCGGCGGGACGTCCTTGAGCCGGATCTGGATCGTCGCCTGCATCGCGAGCTCGTCGCGGTCGTAGGCCATGATCGCCTCGGAGATCGAGCCGAACGCGCGGCCCTCGCCCGTGGCGCCGTCCTTCTGCGTCGTCAGCCAGTACAGGCCGATGACCATGTCCTGGGTGGGCATGGTGACGGGCTTGCCGTCCGACGGCTTCAGGATGTTGTTCGTCGACAGCATCAGAATCCGCGCCTCGGCCTGCGCCTCCGCCGACAGCGGCAGGTGGACCGCCATCTGGTCGCCGTCGAAGTCGGCGTTGAAGGCGGTGCAGACCAGCGGGTGGATCTGGATGGCCTTGCCCTCGACGAGCTGCGGCTCGAACGCCTGGATGCCGAGGCGGTGCAGGGTCGGCGCGCGGTTCAGCAGCACCGGGTGCTCGGTGATGACCTCTTCGAGGACGTCCCACACGACCGGCCGGGCGCGCTCCACCATCCGCTTGGCGCTCTTGATGTTCTGCGCGTGGTTCAGGTCGACCAGGCGCTTCATCACGAACGGCTTGAACAGCTCCAGCGCCATCTGCTTCGGCAGGCCGCACTGGTGCAGCTTGAGCTGCGGGCCGACGACGATGACCGAACGGCCGGAGTAGTCGACGCGCTTGCCCAGCAGGTTCTGGCGGAACCGGCCCTGCTTGCCCTTGAGCATGTCCGACAGCGACTTCAGCGGCCGGTTGCCCGGCCCGGTGACCGGGCGGCCGCGGCGGCCGTTGTCGAACAGCGCGTCGACGGCCTCCTGCAGCATCCGCTTCTCGTTGTTGACGATGATCTCGGGCGCGCCGAGGTCCAGCAGCCGCTTGAGGCGGTTGTTGCGGTTGATGACCCGGCGGTACAGGTCGTTCAGGTCGGACGTGGCGAACCGGCCGCCGTCGAGCTGCACCATCGGGCGCAGGTCCGGCGGGATGACCGGGATGCAGTCCAGCACCATGCCAAGCGGGCTGTTGCGCGTGTTGAGGAACGCCGAGACGACCTTGAGCCGCTTGAGCGCGCGGGCCTTCTTCTGGCCCTTGCCGGTGCGGATGATCTCGCGGAGCTTCTCGGCCTCGGCGTCGAGGTCGAAGTTCTGGAGCCGCGCCTGGATGGCCGCGGCGCCCATGCCGCCCTCGAAGTACTTGCCGAACCGGTCCCGCATCTCGCGGTACAGCAGCTCGTCGCCCTCCAGGTCCTGGACCTTGAGGTTCTTGAACCGGCTCCACACCTCGTCGAGGCGGTCCAGCTCGCGCTGGGCCCGGTCGCGGAGCTGCTTCATCTCGCGCTCGGCCCCGTCGCGGACCTTGCGCTTCTGGTCGGCCTTGGCCCCGGCCTCCTCCAGCGCGGCCAGGTCCCCCTCCAGCTTCTGCTGGCGGTTCTCGATCTGCGCGTCGCGGGCCTGCTCGATCTGCTGGCGCTCCACCGAGATGTGCGCCTCCAGCGTGGGCAGGTCGCGGTCGCGCCGCTCCGCGTCCACGCTGGTGATCATGTAGGCCGCGAAGTAGATGATCTTCTCAAGGTCCTTCGGGGCCAGGTCGAGCAGGTAGCCCAGGCGCGACGGCACGCCCTTGAAGTACCAGATGTGCGTGACCGGAGCGGCCAGCTCGATGTGGCCCATCCGCTCGCGGCGCACCTTCGCGCGGGTCACCTCGACGCCGCAGCGCTCGCAGATGATGCCCTTGAACCGGACGCGCTTGTACTTGCCGCAGTAGCACTCCCAGTCCCGGGTCGGACCGAAGATCTTCTCGCAGAAGAGCCCGTCCTTCTCCGGCTTGAGGGTCCGGTAGTTGATCGTCTCCGGCTTCTTCACCTCACCGTGCGACCACTGGCGGATGTCGTCGGCGGTCGCCAGACCGATGCGAAGCTCGTCGAAGAAGTTGACGTCAAGCAACGTGATTCCCCTTGTGTTGATCAGACCTCGTCGACGCTCAACGCACCCTCGTTCGGGCGCCGAGACAGGTCGATGCCGAGCTCCTCCGCCGCGCGGAAGACGTCCTCGTCGGTGTCGCGCATCTCGATGGACATGCCGTCGCTGGAGAGCACCTCAACGTTCAGGCACAGCGACTGCATCTCCTTGATGAGGACCTTGAAGGACTCGGGAATCCCGGGCTCGGGGATGTTCTCGCCCTTGACGATCGCCTCGTACACCTTGACGCGGCCGAGGACGTCGTCGGACTTGATGGTGAGCAGCTCCTGCAGGGCGTAGGCCGCGCCGTACGCCTCCAGCGCCCACACCTCCATCTCACCGAAGCGCTGGCCGCCGAACTGGGCCTTACCGCCGAGCGGCTGCTGGGTGATCATGGAGTAGGGGCCGGTGGACCGGGCGTGGATCTTGTCGTCCACCAGGTGGAGCAGCTTCAGGATGTAGATGTAGCCGACCGAGATCGGGTCCTTGTACGGCTCGCCGGTGCGGCCGTCGAACAGCCGCGCCTTCCCGCCGGGGCCGACCATCCGGTTGCCGTCGCGGTTGGGCAGCGTGCTGGA
Organism: Actinomadura atramentaria DSM 43919; assembly: GCF_000381885.1. Lineage (GTDB taxonomy): Bacteria > Actinomycetota > Actinomycetes > Streptosporangiales > Streptosporangiaceae > Spirillospora > Spirillospora atramentaria. The sequence goes on from NZ_KB907214.1 coordinate 302,212, forward strand.
GATCAGCCCGGTGACGTCGGTCTCGCGCGCGCCGTCGAACACCGGCGTGGCGGTGTTCGTCCAGGCCGGGGCCTCGTCCACGCCCAGCTCCTTGAGCTGGCGCTTCCAGTCGGCGTCGTCGCCCTCGACCTTCCAGCCGCGCGAGGCGACCCAGCCGAGGTGCGTCTCCAGGACCTGGCCGACGTTCATGCGGCCGGGCACGCCGAGCGGGTTCAGGACGATGTCGACCGGGGTGCCGTCCTCCAGGAACGGCATGTCCTCGACCGGCAGCACCTTGGAGATGACGCCCTTGTTGCCGTGGCGGCCCGCCAGCTTGTCGCCGTCGGTGATCTTGCGCTTCTGCGCGACGTACACCCGGACCAGCTCGTTGACGCCGGGCGGCAGCTCGTCGCCCTCCTCGCGGGAGAACACCCGGACGCCGATGACCTTGCCCTGCTCGCCGTGCGGCACCTTCAGCGACGTGTCGCGGACCTCGCGCGCCTTCTCACCGAAGATCGCGCGCAGCAGCCGCTCCTCCGGGGTCAGCTCGGTCTCGCCCTTCGGGGTGACCTTGCCGACGAGGATGTCGCCGGGCCGGACGTCCGCGCCGATGCGGATGATGCCGCGCTCGTCGAGGTCGGCCAGGACCTCCTCGGAGACGTTCGGGATGTCCCGGGTGATCTCCTCGGGGCCCAGCTTGGTGTCGCGGGCGTCGACCTCGTGCTCCTCGATGTGGATCGAGGACAGGACGTCGTCCTGCACGAGGCGCTGCGACAGGATGATCGCGTCCTCGTAGTTGTGGCCCTCCCACGGCATGAACGCCACCAGGAGGTTCTTGCCGAGCGCCATCTCGCCCTGGTCGGTGCAGGGGCCGTCCGCGACGACCTGGCCGACCTCGACGCGCTGGCCCTCGTCCACGATGGGCTTCTGGTTGAAGCAGGTGCCCTGGTTGGAGCGCTTGAACTTCGCGACGCGGTAGGTCGTCCGGGTGCCGTCGTCGTTCATGACGGTCACGTAGTCGGCCGAGACCTCCTCGACGACGCCGGCCTTCTCGGCGACGATGACGTCGCCCGCGTCGACCGCCGCGCGGTACTCCATGCCGGTGCCGACCAGCGGCGCCTCGCTGCGCAGCAGCGGGACGGACTGGCGCTGCATGTTGGAGCCCATCAGCGCGCGGTTGGCGTCGTCGTGCTCCAGGAACGGGATCATCGCGGTGGCGACCGAGGTCATCTGCCGCGCGGAGACGTCCATGTACTGGATCTCCGACGGCGCGACCAGCTCGACCTCGCCGCCCTTCTTGCGGGCCAGGACCTTGGACTCGGCGAACGCGCCGTCGTCGGTCATCAGCGAGTTGGCCTGCGCGATGGTGTAGCGGTCCTCCTCGTCGGCGGTGAGGTAGTCCACCTGGTCGGTGACCACGCCGTCGACGACCTTGCGGTACGGCGTCTCGACGAACCCGAACGGGTTGACGCGGCCGAACGCGGCGAGCGAGCCGATGAGGCCGATGTTCGGGCCTTCCGGCGTCTCGATCGGGCACATGCGGCCGTAGTGCGACGGGTGGACGTCCCGGACCTCCATGCCCGCCCGCTCGCGGGACAGACCGCCGGGGCCCAGCGCCGACAGGCGGCGCTTGTGGGTCAGCCCGGCCAGGGGGTTGGTCTGGTCCATGAACTGGGAGAGCTGGCTGGTGCCGAAGAACTCCTTGATGGACGCCACGACCGGCCGGATGTTGATCAGGGTCTGCGGCGTGATCGCCTCGACGTCCTGGGTCGTCATCCGCTCGCGGACGACGCGCTCCATCCGGGCCAGGCCGAGGCGGACCTGGTTCTGGATCAGCTCGCCGACCGTGCGCAGGCGCCGGTTGCCGAAGTGGTCGATGTCGTCGACCTCGATCGGCACGGGCACCGCGCCGAGCGTGCCCTCGTCCTCGCCGGCGTGCAGCCGGACCAGGTACTCGATGGTGGCGACGATGTCGTCCTCGGTGAGCGTGCCCTGGTTCATGTCCAGGTCGAGCCCGAGCTTCTTGTTCACCTTGTAGCGGCCGACCTTGGCGAGGTCGTAGCGCTTGGGGTTGAAGTACAGGTTCTCCAGCAGCGTCTGCGCGGACTCGCGCGTCGGCGGCTCGCCCGGCCGCAGCTTGCGGTAGATGTCGAGCAGCGCGTCGTCCTGGGTGGACGTGTGGTCCTTCTCCAGGGTGACGTTGATCGACTCGTAGGCGCCGAAGCGCTCGCGGATGCGCGCCTCGTCCCAGCCCAGCGCCTTGAGCAGCACCGTGACGGGCTGCTTGCGCTTGCGGTCGATGCGCACGCCGACGTTGTCGCGCTTGTCGATCTCGAACTCGAGCCAGGCGCCGCGGCTGGGGATGACCTTGCAGCCGTAGATGTCCTTGTCGCTGGCCTTGTCGAGCGCGCGGTCGTAGTACACGCCCGGCGAGCGGACGAGCTGGGAGACGACGACCCGCTCGGTGCCGTTGATGATGAAGGTGCCCTTCGACGTCATGAGCGGGAAGTCGCCCATGAACACCGTCTGGCTCTTGATCTCACCGGTGGTGTTGTTGATGAACTCCGCCGTGACGAACATCGGGGCGGAGTAGGTCATGTCCTTGTCCTTGCACTCCTCTACGGAGTACTTGGGCGGCTCGAAGCGGTGGTCCCGGAACGACAGGGACATGGTGCCGGAGAAGTCCTCGATGGGACTGATCTCCTCGAAGATCTCTTCGAGGCCGGACTGGGTCGGAACGCTCCTGCCTCCGGCATTCTGCTCCTCGACCCGGGACTTCCACTTCTCGTTTCCCAGCAGCCAGTCGAACGAGTAGGTCTGCAGAGCAAGGAGGTCCGGGACTTCGAGCGGCTCCTTGATGCGCGCGAAGGAGACGCGGTTCGGACCGGTTGCGGTAATCGAGGCGTTGCGCGAGGCTGCCAAGAGTGGTCCTTCCGAGGGCTCGCGGGTGACGACACGCACGCCAGACCACCCCGGTGCGAGACTGCCGAAAAAGCCAGTAAACGGGCGCGGGCAGGGTTGCTCTCACACGAGGATAGTCAGAGGGCAGCGCAAAGGGGCAGTGTAGCCGACCGCTACACCGCTTGCAAGTACAGCATCGCAGTATGCATCACAGTTGCCTGCGAGCATCGCCCCTCAGCCGCCGCTAGTCAAGACCGGACTTGGACTTTTCCCACCCTGACCTGCAGTGAGGAAGGCCATAGTTTACGGTCCTTCCGGCAACCCCGGCCCCGGACGCGGGAACGCCGAGAGCGGCCGCCCCGGCGGGGTGGCCGCTCTCCGGTCGTCTTCTTCGGCCTCTTCGCGCGACACGCCGCGCGTCGGCGTGTCGCGGGTGTCCGGGCGGCCCGTGGCCGCTCCGGCGCGGCCGGGGTGCGCAGGGGGCCGTTCGCGGCCGTCCGGCGGGGTCAGAGCACGACGATCCGGGAGGCGAGCCAGCGGTCGCCCTTCTTCACCATCGTGATCTTGATGCGGAGGCTCTCCGGGACCGGGGTCTCCTTGGTGTTCTTGGTGACCGACGTCCGGTTCGCGTAGACCAGGACGTCCACCTTGGACGACCCCGTCGTCATCGCGCCCGTCTTGACCACGGTCGTGGTCGAGACGGCCTGGAGGTCCACCGCCGTCGTGGTGAGCTGCTGGGCGAGCTTGTCGTACTGGGTGCGGAGCTGGCCCGTCGTCAGCGGACCGGTCGTCTTGATGTCGTCCTTGAGCGTCCGGTAGTCGTACGACGAGACGGCCTGGGCGACCCGGGCGGCGGCGGACGTGGCGTCCCGCGTGCCGCGCTCGACGGCCGCCTGGTGGCGGTCCTTGAGGAACAGCACGACGCCCGCGACGAGAAGACCCGCCACGACGATCGACAGCACCGAGATCAGCGGCACGCTCCACGACGAGAGCTTCGCCAGGAAGCCGGGCCGCTCGACGCGGTCGCGGTGCGCGCGGGCGCCGGCGGACTCGCCGTCCCGCTCGGCGTCCTCGGCCGCGAGGGCGGCCTTGGCGGCCTTGCGCGCGGCCCGGCGGGAGACGGGCTCGGGCTTGGTCGCGGGCGCGTCGTCCTTGTCGTCCTTGTCCTCGGACGCCTCGTCCGCGGACTCGTCCCCGGCCGTCTCGGCGGGCTTCCCGGCCCCGGCCGGCTCGTCCGCGGACTCGTCCTCGGCGGGCTCGGAAGCGGGCTTCACCTCGGCTTCCGCGGCCTCGTCTTCGGCGGCCTCGGAAGCGGGCTTCACCCCGCCTTCCACGGGCTCGGCGTCCTTGCCGCCGGGCTCCGCGTCCTCGCCGGCAGACTCGGCGTCCTTGCCGGGCTCCGCGTCCTCGCCGGCGGGCTCGGCGGGCTCGGCGGGCTCGTCGGCGGCGTCGTCCCCGGCGGCGTCCGCGGCGTCCTCGGCCGCCGCGACGGCCTCGGCGGCGACCTGCGCCAGCCGGGCGGCCTCACGGGCGCGCTCGGCGGCCTCCTCCGCCAGCGCGGCGACGCGCGCGGCCTCCGCCGCCCGGCGCGCGGCGCGGCGCGCCCGCTCGGCCTCGCGGGCGGCGTCCGCCGCCGACCCGGTCTCGGTCCCGGCCGTCTCGTCCGGCTTCTCCCCGGCGGTCTCCGTCACGACTCCCCCGTCGTCCTCCAGCTCGTCCGCGCGGGTCCGTCCGCCCCGCCCCCGGGTCGTCACGGGACCAGCTCCAGGTCCGACACCAGCCAGCGGTCACCGTGCCGCTCCAGGTTCATCTGCGCCCGCCAGGCGCGGGCCGCGGCGTTCTTGACCTTCTCGTTGGTCACCGTGTAGTCCATCGACACGATCACCTCGGCGGAGTCGTCGTCGATCGAGACGACCCCCGCCTGCGGGTTGCCGATGGTGACCTTCGCCTTGTTCTTGGTGAGCTGGTCGAGCAGCGTCTTGGTCTGCGACGCGAGCTGGTCGCGGAGGGTGCCGGTCGCGCCCGCGATGATGCGGTCCACGTCCTTCTGCCCGCTCTGGTAGTCGAGGGTGTTGAGGTTGACGCCCAGTTGCCGCGCGGCCTGCAGCGCGTGCTCGCGCCGCGTCGCCTTGGTGCTGCCCTCCCGGGCCCGGAGGCCCAGGACGGCGACCACCGAGAGCAGCGCGAGCGCCGCGACGACCAGCGCCAGGATCGCCGTCAGCCGACCCCTCAGGATTGGCTGAGCGGCCCCATCAGCAGCCACTTCCACGAAGCCTCCTCCCCCAGCTCGCGCACCCCGGCGGTCCGGGGCAGCGTGTAACGGGCCCCATCCGGCCCGTAAGCGATTCCGGTCGTCGGATCGTATCCGGCGTACTGCACCGTTTCGTCCGTTCCGGCCGCGGCGGTCTTGCCCTTCTTTCCGCCGGTCGCCCCGCCGGCGGGGAAGCCCGCGCCGTCCGTCGCGCCCGCCGGGACCTTCGGGTACGGCAGGAGCGCGTCCTGCGGGATGTTGCGCGGCCCACGCACGTCGGTCTGGGAGCTCTTGGGGAGCGTGCAGCCGTTGTCCAGGCGCGGTTCGCGGAGCGTGGTGTCCTGCGGCCAGCGCTTCTTGGTGCCCTCGTAGCCCTTGGTGCAGGCGGGCGGCGAGCCGAAGTTCAGCTCCAGGCCCATGTGCTGGGTGCCGTCGCCCGGCATGACGGTGAACGCGCCCGCCACGGTGACCGGGTACAGGATCAGCAGGGACCGCAGCCCGTTCACGCGGGACGCGATGATCTGGCCCGTCGTGGTGAGGTTCGCCAGCAGGACGGGCAGCGTCGGCTCCAGCCCCGTGACGAGCTTGTCGGTCTGCGCGACGGTGCCCGGCACCGCGTCGATCGTGCCCCGCAGCGCGGAGTCGTCCTTGCGCAGCTCGGCGGTGAGGGTGTTGAGGTTCCGCGCGAAGCCCTGGATGTCGGCGGCCGAGTTCCGCTGCGTGTCCAGGACGGTCCGGCTGTTGTCGAGCAGCTTCTTGGTGTCCGGGTACGCCTGGTCGGCGGTGTCGAGCAGCCGGTCGGTGTCGTCGAGGATCTTCTGCAGGTCGGTGGCCGAACCGGCGAACGCCTTGTCCAGCTCGTCCACGATCGTCCCCAGGTTCTTGGGGTCGACGGAGCCGACGAGCTTGTCCACGTTGCGCAGCAGGTCCGCGGTGGACACCGGCAGCTTCGTGTTCTCGCGCGGGATCGTGTACGGCCCGCCCTTGTCGAGCGTCGGCACGCCCTTGGCCATCGCCACCGACGGCTCCAGGTCGATGTACTGCTCGCCGATCGCGGAGCGGTTCGCGACGATCGCCTTCAGGTTCTCGCGCGGGATCTCCTTGCCCTTCTGCCGCTCCAGCAGCAGCTTGACGCGGATGCCGTCCTTGGTCAGCTCGATCGGCCCGACCCGGCCCACCGGGACGCCCCGGTAGGTCACCTCGGCGTTGGTGAAGACGCCGCCGGAGTCGGTGAGGTCCACGTAGGCGACGTACTGCTTGCCGAGCAGGCCGCGCCCGAACCCGATGTACTTCACGGCCACGATCGAGACGCCCACGACCGTGATCACCGCGAAGACCAGGAGTTGGAACTTGACGCCGCGCTTGAGGATCACGAGAGGCCCCCCATCATCAGGCTGCCGAGGCCGCCGTCGCCGAGCGCGGCGGGCTTGCCCGCGCCCTTGGACGTCTTCTTCGTCGGGGTCGGAGTCGGGCTCGGCTTGGCGCCGCCGCCGCTGTTCGCGTCCGGCAGCGCGCCGACCGGCGACTGCGGCAGCGCCACGTTCGGGACCTTGAGCTGCGACGCCATCTGCTTGCCGGTGAGCGTCGGGTCGAGGTCGGTGCCGCCGAGCAGGTTCTGCGAGATCGAGTCGAAGTCGAGGTCGACGGTCAGCTTCACGTTGCCGTAGTCGCCCTTGACGACGTTGTTGAACGTCGCCGGGAACGGGAAGGTGATCAGCCCTTCCAGGTTCTTCGGCAGCGCGTCGCCCGCCTTGTTCAGGTTCTTGATCGTGACGTTCAGGTCCTTGAGGTTGGCGAGCAGGTCGTCGCGCGACCGGTTCACCACGTTCGTCGTCGTCCGGCTGAGCTTGTCGAGCGACGTGAGCATCTTCGTCAGGTCCGCCCGGTTCTGGTTCAGGACGGTCAGCGCCGGGCCGGTCTTGTCGATCGTGTCCCTGATCGTCGCGCGCTCGGCGGACAGCTTGGCCGTCAGCCGGTCGATGCTGTCCAGCGCGCGGGTGATCGCGGAGCGGTTCCGGTCGAGCGTGCCGACGAAGGTGTCCACCCGGCCGAGCACCGACCTGATCGTCGATTCGCGGCCGTTCATCGCGGCCGTCAGCTCGTGGGTGATCGTGGAGACCTGCTCGATCCCGCCGCCGTTGAGCAGCAGCGACATCGCCGACAGGACCTCCTCGATCTCGGTGCCGCGCGAGGTGCGCGCCAGCGGGATCAGGTCGCCCGACGACAGCCGGTTCGCGCTCGGCTGCTCGTTCGGCGGCGGCGAGAGGGCGATGTACTTCTCACCGAGGAGGCTCGTCTGGTCCACCGAGGCGACCGCGTTGTCGGGCAGCTTGGCGTCCCGGCGGATCTTGACGGTGACCAGGGCGTGCCAGCCGCCCGCGCCGCCCGCCAGGTCCACCTTCTCGACCTTGCCGACCGACACGTCGTTGACCTTCACCACCGACTGCGGGACGAGGTCCAGGACGTTCTGGAACTCGATCTTCACGGTGATGGGGCGGCTGCCGAGGCCTGGGCCGCCGGGCAGCGGGATCGACGAGACGCCGTTGAACCCGCAGCCGGACAGCGCCGCCGCCGCGGCGGTCGCCGCGACGCCGAGCCGGGTCGCGCGCCGGATCATTGGCCACCTCCGGGGAGGAACGCGCTGAGGTCGCGGGGCGTGCCCGTCTGCTTCGCGGTCGCGTTCGTCTTCTTCTTCGCGTTCGGCCCGTAGGCGTCCGGCGGGATCGGGACCGGGTCGTAGTGCGTGGTCAGCGCGGTGATCCACGACAGGTCGAGGCTGAAGTCCGCCAGCGCCTTGCCGATGCCGTTGTAGGGGGTCACGAAGTCCATGCACTGCTTGGGCTCGGTGCCCACCGAGTAGGCGAGGGAGCAGATCCAGTCCGCGAGGTTGTCGAACTGCTTGAAGTTGTCGCGGGTGTGGATCGTCCCGCTGATCGGGTCGTAGGCCCGCGCGAGGTTGTTGATGGCGAGCGGCGCGTCGGTGAGGAACTCGGCCAGCGAGTCCTTCTCCTTCACCAGGACGCCGGTGATCTGGGCGAGCTGGCGGACGCTCGTGGACAGGTCGTCGCGGTTGTCCTTGACGAACTTCTGGACGTTCCGCAGCGTCGGCCCGAGCGTGTTCAGCGCCGCCGTCAGCTCTTCCTTCTCGCCCGCGAGCTGTCCGGAGACGCCGTTGAGGCGGCTGCCGAACTCCTTGATCTGCGCGTCGCTGGCCTTCATCGCGTCGGTGATGATCCGCAGGTTCTCGACGGTCTTGGCGATGTCGCCGCGGTCCGCGCTGAACGTGCTGAGCATCTTGGACGTGTCGGAGATCGTCTGCCGGATGTCGTCGCCCTGGCCGTCGAGGTTGTTCGCGCCGACCTGGAGCAGCCGCGACAGCGACCCGTTCTGGTTGGCGCCGTCGGGGCCGAGGGCCTTGCTGAGGTCGCTGAGGCTGCCGCTGATCTCGTCCACCTCGACGGGGACGGCCGTGCGGGTGACGGGCAGGACGGTGTTGTCGGCGAGCACCGACCCGCCCTTGTAGACGGGCGTGAGCTGCACGTACCGGTCCGACACCAGCGTCTGGTTGACGATGACGGCCTGCGCGTTCGCCGGGACCTTGTACTTGGCGTCGTACTTCAGGTCCACGCGGACCGCGTCGCCCGTCGGCTTGACGGCCGTGACGCTGCCCACCGAGATCCCGAGGATGCGGACGTCCGCGCCCTTGTAGAGCCCGACGGTGCTGGTGAAGTACGCCGTCAGGTGCCGCTGCTTCGGTTCCCGCAGCAGCACCACCAGGACGGCCGCCACGATCGCGATCACGAGGACCCCGATCCCGGCGCGGAGGATGGTTGCTGAGTTGCGCACGAAAAACCTGCCTGCTACGGGAGGAACGGCAACGGGTTGTCCTTGTTGCCGGACTGTTGGTTGCCGGACTGGGTGCTCTGGCTCGGCCCGCGCGTGCCGCTGCCGCCCTGCGGCTTGTCCGGGTCCTTGATGGACGCCGGGATGGGCAGCAGGTTCTGGATGTAGCTGTCGAACCAGCGGCCGGTGCCCGTCACGTCGGTGAACTGGCGGACGAACGGCGCGTAGAGCTGCAGCGTGCGGTCCAGGTTGTCCTGGTTCTTCAGCAGGACCTTGCTGACGCTCTGCAGGTTCGCCAGCATCGGCTTGAGCTGCGCGTTGTTGTCCTTGATCAGCCCGTTGACCTGCTGCGAGAACAGCACCGTGTTGATCAGGAGCTGGTGGATCACGTCCCGCCGCGCCTGCACGGCCTCCATGACCTTGTTGCTGTCCTGCACGAGCTTGGTCAGGTCGGCGTTGCGGTCCGCGATGAGGCCCGACACGGACTTGGCGTGCTGCGCCAGCTCGTGCAGCTCGTCGTCGCGGGACGCGACCGTGTTCGACAGGCGGCGCAGCCCCTTGAGGGACGCCTTGATCTCCTCCGGCGAGTTCTGGAACGTCTCCGACAGCGTGTCGAACGACTTCGCCAGCTCGGTGGTGTTGATCTGGCTGACGCGCTGCCCCAGCTCGCTGATCGCCGGGACGACCTCGAACGGCGTCGCGGTGCGCTCGATCGGGATGTTCTTCGCGAGCTTCCCGCCGCCGCGCGGGTCCAGCGACAGGTAGTGCTGGCCCAGCATCGTCTTGATCTTGATCTCGGCGCGGGTCAGCGACCCCAGCTTCACCCCGTCGTCCACCCGGAAGGTGACCTTCACGTGGTCGCCCGCGAGGTCGAGGCCGGTCACCTGGCCGACCTTGACGCCCGCGACGCGGACCTCCTCGCCGGACTTCAGCCCCGCCGCCTCGGCGAACGACGCCGTGTGCGTCTTCCCGCCGTTGACGAACGGGATGTTCTTCAGGTTCATCGCAAGCAGCAGCGCCACGATGATGATCGCGAACCCGCCGAGGGCGATGGGGAGAGGGCTCTTCTCCCGGAACGGAACCCTCATCACTTGCACCTCGCGTTCTCGTTCATGATCGCGGGCGTCTGGTACACGGGGCCGCCGGGCAGCTTCACCCGGGCGTCGAGCCCGCAGATGTACATGTTGAACCAGGACCCGTACGACGAGATGTTGACCAGGCCGCGCAGCCGGTCGGGCGTCCGCTTGAGGCCCTTGTCGATCGTCCCCTCGTTGCGGACGAGCGTCGCGGTGAGCTGGTTCAGCCCCGAGATGTCGTCCTTGATGTCGGGCCGGCCGTCCTTGAGCAGCCCCGCGGTCGTCCCCGCGAGCTGGTTCATCGCCGCGACCGAGTCGAAGATCGCCTTGCGGTCGTTGGACAGCCCCGCGACGAACCCGCCGAGGTCGGTGACCATCTGGTCGACCTGCTCGTGGCGGGCGTCGATCGTGGCCAGCACGTTGTTGAGGTTGTCGATGACGCCGCCGATGACCTCGTCCCGGTCGGCGAGCGTGTTCGTCAGCGACGCGACGTGCGTGAGCAGGCTGTTGACCGTGCCGCCCTCGCCCTGGAGCGTCTGGACGATCTGCATCGCCAGCGTGTTGACGTCCTTGGGCTCCAGCGCCTGGAACAGCGGCCGGAAGCCGTTGAACAGCACCGTCAGGTCCAGCGCGGGCTGGGTCTGCCCGACCGGGATCGTCCCGCCCGGCCGCAGGTACTGGTTCGGCGCGCCCGGCCCCTGCGTCAGCGCGAGGTACCGCTGGCCCATCAGGTTGCGGTAGCGGATCTGCGCCTGCGTGGACGTGGGGAGGCCCGCCGAGAGCGCGCCGCCCTTGTCCACATCGAACGTCACCACGGCCTGGTTGCCGTGGTACAGCTTGATGTCCTTCACCTCGCCGACGCGGACGCCGGAGATGCGCACGTCGTCGTTCTTCAGCAGCCCGGCGACGTCGGTGAACACCGCCTTGTACGAGCGGGTGTCGGAGAACCGGGTGTTCATGATCGTCATCGCCAGGACGCCGGTCATGGTCGCGGTCACGACGACGAAGACGAGCAGCTTGACGCCCGCGCTCATGGTCCTCACTTGACCGTCACCACCGATCCCTGCAGCAGCGGGCCGTACATGAGCACCGAGAGGTCGGACAGGTCGTCGGCGTTCGTGCGGATCATCGGGCCGACGATGCTCTTGATCTTGTCCTTCTCGCTCATGTCCGAGCCCGGGTCGACGAACACGTTCGAGACGGTCCGGTTGCGCGTGCCCGCCGTCGACGTCGGATGGTCGATCGGCTCATCCTTGCCGTGCGGGTTCTTCCACCACAGGTCGTCCTCGGTGCCGTCGAGCGCGAGGTAGTCGGGGAAGGGCGTCTTCGGGTTCGGCAGGTTGTAGCAGCGCGGACCGCGGTAGTCCTTGACCTCGGGGAGGTCCAAGGGGTTCTTGTACGCGGGGCGCGGCTTCACGATCTCGATCGTCAGGTTGTAGGTCGTGGACCCGTTGCCGCCCGCAGCGGCCTCCATGCGCGGCCGGAGCTTGTCCAGTCCCTGGAAGACGCACGGCAGCGACGGCGAGTACTTGGCGATCAGGTCCAGCCCGGCCCGGTTCGCGACGTTGAACCCGATGATCTTCGGGGCGTTGTTCGTCATGAACTGGTTCGCGTGCGTGGCGAACGCTGCGGTCTGCGGCAGCAGTTCCTCGATCGTCGCCTTCTTGTCGGTGACGGTCTTGCTGGTGACGTTCAGGTTCCGCAGCGTCTGCAGCAGGTCCGGCGCGGCCTTGGTATAGACGTCGGAGACGTCCGCGAGGCCGTTCAGGTCGTAGACCAGGTTCCCGAGCTGCGGGTTGATCTTCTTCAGCAGCCCGTCGGCCTTCTCCAGGTCGCCGCCGAGCTGGTCGCCGCGGCCCTGCAGCGCCGTCGCGAGCGCGTTCAGCGTCGCGTTCAACTGCTCGGGCTTGACGGCCTGCAGCAGCGGCAGCAGGTTGTCGAGCACTTTGTCGATCTCGACGGCGGCCTGCGAGCGGTCCTGCTCGATGACCTGGCCCTTGCGGAGGCCGAGCGGCCCGGCGTCCGCCGGGATCTCCAGGTCCACGTACTTCTCGCCGAAGAGCGTCTTGGGCAGCAGGCGCGCCTGCACGTTGCTCGGGACGATCTTGGCCTTGCCGGGGTCGAGCGCCAGGTCGAGGACCGCGCCGTCCGCCGTCGCGTGCGTGGACCGCACCTCGCCGACGATCAGGCCGCGCACCTTGACGTCCGAGTGCGGCAGGAGCTGGAGCCCCGCCCGCTCGGTGCGCACCTTCACCTTCACCACCGGGGTGAACGTCTTGTTGAACAGGGCGGCGGTCAGCGCGAGCAGCAGCGCGACCACCAGCACCAGGGCGACGCCGAGGAGCCGGTAGCGCGTCCGCTCGGACAGGCCGCGGCCGCCCGGGTTGGCTGCGTGGGTCATCGCGCCGTCACCCCGCGATCCGGACGTCGGTGGAGGTGCCCCAGATCGCCATGCCGAGCAGCAGGTCGACGATGCTGACCATCACGATGCTCGTGCGGACCGCGCGGCCCACGGCCGTGCCGACGCCCGCCGGGCCGCCGCTGGCCGTGTAGCCGAAGTAGCAGTGGATCAGCATCACCAGCACCGCGAAGATGAGGATCTTCCCGAAGGACCACAGGATGTCGTGGGGCGGGAGGAACAGATTGAAATAGTGGTCGTAGGTGCCCGTGGACTGCCCGTACGTCGCCGTGACGATCAGCCGCGTCGCGCCGTAGGACGCCAGCAGGCCGACGACGTACAGCGGGATGACGGCGATCAGCCCGGCGATCATCCGGGTCGTGACCAGGTACGGCATCGACGGGATGCCCATGACCTCCAGCGCGTCGATCTCGTCGGAGATCCGCATCGCGCCGAGCTGGGCGGTGAACCCGCAGCCGACCGTCGCCGACAGCGCCAGCGCCGACACCAGCGGCGCGATCTCGCGCGTGTTGAAGTACGACGCGACGAAGCCGGTGAGCGCGGACGTGCCAATCTGGTCGAGCGAGTTGAAGCCCTGGAGGCCGACCTGGCTGCCGGTGAAGAACGTCATGAACGCGACGATCACCACGGAGCCGCCGATGACGGCGAGACCGCCGGTGCCGAGGCTGACCTCGGCGAGCAGCCGCAGCACCTCGGTGCGGTACCGGCGCAGGACGCGGAACGTCCACGCGAACGCCCGCGAGTAGAACGAGACCTGCTTGCCCAGCTCGTCGAGGGACTGCAGGGGGGCGTTGATCGCCCGGGAGACGGCCTTGCCCGTCCTGGTGGGGGCAGCGCTCATGGCCTCGCTCCGCTCGGCGGCGGGCAAGCGGCCTTGCGCGGACGCTTCCCTCGTCGCGTGCTCGCTCGTTCCTCGCTCCGCGCGCTCCTCGGTCCAGCGCCCGCGCGCTTTCCCGCAGCCATCACATGCCCTTCGACGGAACGAACTGGAAGTACAGCGTGGAGGTGATGAAGTTCTCCACGAACAGGAGCATGAAGGTGATGACGACGGTCTGGTTGACCGCGTCGCCGACGCCCTTCGGACCGCCCTTGGCGTTGAGGCCCTTGTAGGAGGCCACGAGACCGGCGGTGACGCCGAACAGGAACGCCTTGAACTCGGCCTGGAGCAGGTCGGGGAGCTGCGCCATCGCGTTGAAGGACGCCAGGTACGCGCCGGGCGTCCCGTCCTGCAGCATGACGTTGAAGACGTAGCCGCCGATCAGGCCGACGACCGAGACCAGGCCGTTGAGGAACAGCGCGATGAACGCGCACGCGAACACGCGCGGGACCACCAGGCGGTGCAGGGGGTTGATCCCCAGCACCTCCATCGCGTCGATCTCCTCGCGGATCTTGCGGGCGCCGATGTCGGCGCACATCGCCGAGCCCGCGGCCCCCGCGACCAGCAGCGAGGTCACCAGCGGGCTCGCCTCGCGGACGATCGCGACGACGGCCGTCGCACCGGTGTAGGACTGCGCGCCGAGCTGCCGGATGAGGCCGCCGACCTGCAGCGACAGGACGCCGCCGAAGGGGATGGCGACCAGCATCGTCGGAACGACGGTCACACTGACGATGAACCAGGACTGCTCGATGAACTCGCGCCACTGGAACGGCCACTTGAACATCGCCCGGAAGGTGTCGAGCACCATGGCGAAGAAGCGTCCGGGTTCCTTGACCGCGACGTTGGTCGCACCGTCGGAGAACTTGCGGAGGGCGGCGGAACCGCCGCCCCCCTTCCTTCCCGCTCCCTGGTCCGCGCCGATACCAGGAGTGGACATCAGTACTGAGCACCTCCGGGGTGCCCCGGCTGAACGCCCGGGGCCGAGGCCGCCGTCTGCTGCGCCGCGACGTAGCGCGGCCACTCCTCGACCCAGTTGCGGCCGAGGTCGTCGATGAACGACCCGGCGGGCGGCGTGACGCCGTGCGCGGCGCACCACGCGCCGGGCGCGTGCTGGGCGGCGCGGACGCGGCCGTCGCTCGGCATGAGCTGCGGCTGGATCGGCGGCAGCGTGCCGACGTCGAGCCCCATCTTGGACTCCGCCTCCAGCTCGGAGACGTCCTTCTCCTCCGACATCCCGATCGGGCCGGCCCGCCGCGCGTTGAGGAACTGCCGGACGACCGGCTCCTCGCTGGACAGCAGCATCTCGCGCGGCCCGAACATCACCAGCTCGCGGCGGTACAGCATCCCGATGTTGTCGGGGATGGTCCGCGCGGTGTTGATGTCGTGGGTGACGATGAGGAACGTCGCGTTGATCTGCGCGTTCAGGTCGATGAAGAGCTGGTTGAGCAGTGCCGTGCGGACGGGGTCGAGGCCGGAGTCCGGCTCGTCCACCAGCAGGATCTCGGGGTCCAGGACGAGCGCGCGGGCCAGGCCGGCGCGCTTCTTCATCCCGCCGGAGATCTCGCCGGGCAGCTTGGTCTCGGCGCCGAGGAGTCCGACCATGTCCATCTTCTCAAGCACGATGCGCTTGATCTCGGACTCGGACTTCTTGGTGTGCTCGCGCAGGGGGAACGCGATGTTGTCGAACAGGTTCATCGACCCGAACAGCGCGCCGTCCTGGAACAGGACGCCGAACAGCTTGCGGGTCTCGTACAGGTCGTGCTCGGGGAGGTAGGGCAGGTCCCGGTCCCCGATCCAGATGTGGCCGCGGTCGGGCTTCAGAAGGCCCACCAGGGACTTCAGGAAGACCGACTTGCCCGTACCGGACGGGCCGAGGAGAACGGAGATCTCTCCTGCGGGCACGGTCAGCGACACGTCCTGCCAGATCGTCTGACGGCCGAAGGACTTCGTCAGACCTTCGACTCTGATTTCGACGCCCACTCGTCACCTTTCGTCCAGGCCGGGGGGTATCCGGATCCACCTGCGCGCGAGCCGGTGGCCGCGCGGTCATCGTCCGTCACACCTGGTATCCGCACCGTTGCTACTACCCGGTAGCTGTGGCGGGTGCCACTACGGTAGCGCCCTCTTATCGAAATGGAAGAGGTCGAGGTCCGGAACCGCGACAGAACGCATCGTTGTAAGGGAATCGTTACGAACGTCACCTATGAGACTAGTGGTCCAAGAACGCGCACCTCAAGCCGGGGGTGGAGGGCCTCACGGGGCGGGAGCTGCCCCTGTGCCTGCTGGGACGCTACGCGAAGTGGGTCACACCGGACAACGCGCCCGCCGACACTGTTCGACCTCGGGATTTATCACGTACGTACAGACTTCAGCGGGCGGGACCGGGGGGCCTGCTCACCGATGAAGGTCCGGGTCAGGGCATTATGGCCGCCCGTACGAGGCCGCGTCGAGGGGTCGCCGCGAACGATCCGGAACGCCGCGAGGGCGGCCGCCCCACCTTCGTGGGGTGACCGCCCTCGCGAGGAAGACGAACGGCGACGGACCGGCCGGAACCGACCCGCCTCCGCCGGGAGAAGCGCCCTTACTTGACGGTGACCGTCGCGCCGGCCTTCTCCAGGGCCTCCTTGGCCTTCTCGGCCGTCTCCTTGTTGACCTTCTCCAGCAGCGGCTTCGGCGCGCCGTCGACCAGGTCCTTGGCCTCCTTGAGGCCCAGGCTCGTGAGGCCGCGGACCTCCTTGATGACCTGGATCTTCTTGTCGCCGGCGGCCTCGAGGACGACGTCGAACTCGTCCTGCTCGGCGGCGGCCTCGGCCGGGGCGCCCGCGGCACCCGGGGCGGCGGCGACGGCGGCGACCGGGGCGGCGGCCTTGACGTCGAAGACTTCCTCGAACTGCTTCACGAACTCGGACAGCTCAAGGAGGGTCATCTCCTTGAAAGCGTCGAGCAGCTCGTCGGTGCTGAGCTTCGCCATGATGTTTCCTCCGCTAATGCCTGAATGTCAGTGGTGGATCTGGTACCGCGGTTCGGTCCGGGACGGACCTACTCGGCGGGCGCCTCGGCGGCGGCCGGAGCGGCGTCGACGGCCTCGGCCGTCTCGCCCGCGGCCTCGCGCTTGGCCCGCAGGGCCTCGGCGAGCTGCGCCGTCTGCGTCGGCAGGGCGTTGAACAGACCCGCGGCCTTCGCCATCGAGCCCTTCATCGCGCCGGCCAGCTTCGCGAGGAGGACCTCGCGCGATTCGAGGTCCGCGAGCTGGCCGATCTGGCCGGCGTCCATCGACTTGCCGTCGATGAAGCCGCCCTTGATCACCAGAAGCGGGTTCGCCTTCGCGAAGTCACGCAGGCCCTTGGCGGCCTCGACCACGTCGCCGGTCACGAACGCGATCGCCGAGGGGCCCTCGAGCAGCGCCCGGAACTCCTCGTCGACGCCGGCGTCCGACGCGGCGATCTTGGTCAGCGTGTTCTTCACGACGGCGAACTTCGCGTTCTCGCCGAGGTTGGTGCGCAGCTCCTTGAGCTGCGCGACCGTGAGCCCGCGGTACTCGGTCAGCACGGCGCCGTTCGAGCTCTCGAAGTCGCTCTTGAGCTCGGCGATCGCCGTGGCCTTCTCGGCCTTGGCCATGGGCCTCCTTCCGATTACCTGGGTGGTCGCCGCCCCCGCCGGTGCGGGCGGGCGCGTCGGGTGGAAGCCGCCGGGGCGAGAAGCCTGCAAAAAAGCGAACGCCCCGGCGCAGGCGCGCGGGGCGTGGACACGACGCGGAGGTCATGCGGAGGCTCTCGTCACACCTACGCGGGCCGCCCGAATCTCTTCGGGTCCTTCGGCCGCCCTGACGGGCGGCGACCGGCGGTCTTCGGCAGGCAACAGGGTACGTGCGCGACGGCGCGGCGGCAAATCCGGTTCAGTGGCCGGACGCGCGAAGGGCCGCGGCCCCCCGGCCGCGGCCCTCCCGAAGTCCTCGCCGTCAGGCGCCCGAGGTGCCGGGCAGCTTCAGCGGGCCGACCTCCGACGCGGGCGGCGGCGACACGTCCACCTGCTTGCCGTAGTCGGAGTACTGCGCGGTCGTGGTCATCGGGCCCTGCGCCGTCGCGATCTTGGCGACCATCTTGCGCGGCAGGTCGTCGTCGCCCACCCAGATGTCGAAGTTCATCGAGGACGCGCCGATCTGCTGGTACTGCTTCTCCATCGCGGCGCGCGTCTCGGCGTCGAGCTTGCCGAGCGCCTCCGTGAGCTGCACGGTGCCGGTGAAGTGGCGCGTCTTGACGCCGTCGACCGTCTCGGTGCCGACCTCGCGGGCGTCCTTGGACGCGGTGAGCATCTTCGTCTGCTCGGCCGGGCTCTGCTTCTTGGCCTGGTCCATCAGGCCGCTCAGGTTCATGCCCGACATCGCGCCGAGGTCGGACAGCAGCACCTTCGACCACGGCTTGCCGCCGTTGGCCTGGGACAGCGCGGCCATCTTCATATACATGGCCTTCGAGTCCATGATCATTTCCATGCCGGGGACCGTGGTGCCCTGCACGCTCGTCGGCTCGGTGGTCATGTGCATCGCCACGGTCGGGCGGAGGCGCACGTCCGCCTTCATCTTCATCGTCATCGCGGCCTGCGAGACCTGGCTGTCCACCGCCACGTTCATCGAGAACGTGTCCACCTTGCTGGTGTTCTGCGCGGACTTGCCGAGGATCTCGGCGGCCGTCAGTTTGACCTGCTTGCCGGCCTCCTTGCCCGCCTCGCCCGCGGAACCGAGGCATCCGGTCAGGGACAGGGACAGCGCGGCGACCGCGGCGGTCCCCACGGCGAAACGGCGCAACTTCAAGGCTCTCCTCCAGGGTTGGGAGCGACGGGGTGATCCGCGCCCGTACGTCCCTATTGGACGCACGACCTGCCGATTCGGTTCGACCCGCCGCCCGGGATCGTACTCAACCCCCCGGACGTTCACCCCCCGAGCCCCGCCCCGCGCCGGTCGGACGGCGCGGGTTCAAGGCGTTCCTCCCGGGGTGGGAGCGGGCGGGCCCTGCCCGCTCCTCCCCTGGAGGACGCCCGAGGCGGCGGCGCGGTCAACGCACGGACCGAATCATGATCAACCGCGCCGGCCCGCTCAGTTCCCCGGCGTCCCGCCGAACAGCCCGTCGAGCGTCAGCGCGCCCGTCTCGTCGGCGGGCGGCGGGTTCACCGAGAACTTCTTCCCGAAGTCGCTGTAGAGCACCTTCAGCGAACCGTCCCCGCCGGACCGGCCCACGCCCTTGACGACGACCTCGCGCGGCAGCCCGGCGCCGTCCACCCACAGGTCGAACGTCAGCTTGGAGTTCGCCGCCTCCTGCGGCAGGTACGGCTTCGCCGCGTCGCGCGCCTGGGCGTCGAGCCGCCGCAGCGCCTCGTCCACCGTCACCGTGCCCGCGTAGCGCGTGGTCTTCACGCCGTCCACCGTCTCGGTGCCGACGCGCCGCACGTCCTCGGAGCCGGTGAACATCGCCGTCAGCTTCGCCGGGTCCACCTGCTGGAGCCGGTCCACGAGCCCCCGCACGTCGAACCCGGTCCGCTGCTGGACCTGCGCGAGGTCGACCTTCAGCCACGGCTTCCCGCCCGACACGAACTTCGCCGCCTGCGGCAGCTTCGCGTACAGCGTGTCGCCGGTGAAGATCGCCTGGCCGGACGCGGTCGCGCCCGCGCCGCCGAACCCGATCCCGTCGAGCTGCCCGGTGAACTGCAGCTTCGGCCGCAGCCGGAACCGCGCCGTGCCGCTCACCTGGCCGCCGTCGCCGTCCTTCAGCGTCAGCGCCGCCTTGAACGTGTCGGTGCCCTGCGTCTTCTTCGACGCGGCGAGCACCACGTCGCTCGCGCTCAGCCGCACATTGTTCGCATTGGCGTTCGTACCGTCGTTCGCGTCGCACGCGGTCAGCGCGAGCGCCGCACCGAGCGCCGCCGTCGCGCCGACCGCCATCGTGATCCGACGTCCCATCCCGGCCCCCTATCTCGTCTTCCGAACGCCCCCAGTCTCATCCGCGGCCCGAACCCGCCGCATCCCCCGCCGGGACGAATCCCGGCGCACCCGGTCAACCCTTCGGCGTACCCCCCGCTGCGCCGCGCCGCCGACCCCCGGGCACGCGAAAGGGCGTCCCCCCAACGGGAGGACGCCCCCAGAACGCGCGAACCGGACGGATCAGGCTTCGTCCAGCTCCGCCAGCAGGTTCCGCACCGCGTTCGGGTCCACCGGGATGCCGGGGCCCATCGACGTGGTCAGCGTGGCCTTCTTGACGTAGCGGCCCTTGGCCGCGGACGGCTTGAGCCGCTGGATCTCCTCGACCGCCGCCGCGTAGTTCTCCAGGAGCTGCCGCTCGCCGAAGGACGCCTTGCCGATGATGAAGTGCAGGTTCGCGTGCCGGTCCACCCGGAACTCGATCTTGCCGCCCTTGATGTCGGACACGGCCTTGGCCACGTCCATCGTCACGGTGCCGGTCTTCGGGTTCGGCATGAGGCCGCGCGGGCCGAGCACCCGGCCGAGGCGGCCGACCTTGCCCATCTGGTCCGGCGTCGCGACGACCGCGTCGAAGTCGAGGAAGCCGCCCTGGATCTTCTCGATCAGGTCGTCCGAGCCGACGATGTCGGCGCCGGCCTCGCGGGCCTCCTCCGCCTTCGCGCCACCGGCGAAGACCAGCACGCGGGCGGTCTTGCCGGTGCCGTTCGGCAGGTTGACGGTGCCGCGCACCATCTGGTCGGCCTTGCGCGGGTCCACGCCGAGCCGCAGCGCGACCTCGACGGTCGCGTCGAACTTGGCGGTCGCCGTCTCCTTGGCGAGCCGGACGGCCTCGATCGGGCTATACAGCCGGTCGCGGTCGATCTTCTCGACGGCGTTGCGGTACGCCTTGCTGCGCTGCATTTCCACTCCTTCGTGGTGCGGGCCGCGCGCGGCCCTCCCACTGTCGTCCGGCCCCTGCGGGACCGGCGGTACGTTCCCGTACCCGGGTTACTTGACCTCGATGCCCATCGAGCGGGCGGTGCCCGCCACGATCTTCTCCGCCGCCTCCAGCGTGGTGGCGTTGAGGTCGGGCATCTTGGTGGTGGCGATCTCGCGGATCTGGTCCACGGTCACCGAGCCGACCTTCGTCTTGTGGGGCTCGCCGGAGCCCTTCTCGACACCGGCGGCCTTCAGGATGAGCTGCGCCGCGGGCGGGGTCTTGGTGACGAAGGTGAACGACCGGTCCTCGTAGATGGTGATCTCTACGGGGATGACGTTGCCGCGCTGGGCTTCCGTCGCGGCGTTGTACTGCTTGCAGAAGTCCATGATGTTGACGCCGTGCGGACCGAGGGCGGTACCGACCGGCGGCGCGGGGGTCGCGGCACCCGCGTTCAACTGGACCTTGACGATCGCGGCGATCTTCTTCTTCGGAGGCATGGCTGCCTTCCTTCCGTTCCTCTTCACGGTGATCCCGACTCCCGCACGGCGGGCAACACCCGGGCCGGAACGAACGCCCGGGTGTTGGGATCTGGACGGTCCCCCGCTCCGGGGCGTTCCCGTGTCGGGAACCGCCCCGCCTGCGCGGGGTGAGCACACGGCCGACGCGGAGGCGCGGGCCGACGTGCAAGTCTAGGCCACGGAAAACGCCCCCGCGTACGCGAGGGCGTCTCCGACGAGCGGGATCAGATCTTGGAGACCTGGTTGAACGACAGCTCGACCGGCGTTTCCCTACCGAAGATCGAAACCAGGACCTTGAGCTTCTGCTGCTCGGCGTTGATCTCGTTGACCGTGGCGGGCAGCGTCGCGAACGGGCCGTCCATGACGGTGACGGACTCGCCGACCTCGAAGTCCACGGTCGGGGCGGCCTTGGCCTGCTTCTCGGCCCGCACCGCGCCCTCCTCGGGCTCGGGCGCGAGCAGGTTGGCGACCTCGTCCAGGCTCAGCGGCGACGGCTTGTTCAGCAGCCCCACGAACCCGGTGACGCCCGGGGTGTTGCGGACGGCGGCCCACGACTCGTCGGTCAGCTCCATCCGCACCAGGATGTAGCCCGGCAGGACCTTCTCGTTGACCTTCTGCCGCTTGCCGCCCTTGATCTCGGTGACCTCGTGCTGGGGCACCTCGATCTGGAAGATGTAGTCCTCCATGTTGAGGGTCTGCGTGCGGGTCTCGATGTTGGTCTTGACCCGGTTCTCGTAGCCCGCGTAGGAGTGGACGACGTACCAGTCGCCGGGCTGCAGCCGCATCTCGGCCTTGAACTCGGCGTACGGGTCGACGGGCGGCGCGGGGGGCTCGTCGGCCTCGTCGGCGTCGGCGTCCTCGGCCTCGTCGGCGGACGCCTCGTCCGCGCCGGTCTCCGCGTCGGTCTCGCCCGCGGTCTCCGCCGCGGCGTCCACGGGGACGTCGGTGCCGGCGGACTCCGCGACGGGCTCGGCGTCGGCGGCCTGCTCGGCCGCCGCAGCCGCCAGCGCCTCGTCGGCGGCCTCGTCGCGGGACTGTGGGGACTCGGACACGGTGACTGACTCTTTCTCTCGTTCGGGCAGGAAGTTCCACATGGCGGGACGCGCGTGCGCGCCGCCGCCACGCCGGCCCGCGACCGGGCCGACGGCGTACCGGCTCAGGTGAAGAGCCAGAACACGCCCTTCTGCAGAGCCCAGTCGAGAACGGCGACGAGCGCGAACATGAACAGCACGAACACCAGGGAGACCGTGGTGTAGGTGATGAGCTCGCGGCGCGTCGGCCAGATGACCTTGCGCAGTTCGCCGACCACCTGGCGCACGAACAGCGGCGGGGTCGTCCGCTTGGGAGCGGGCTTCCCCTTGCCCTCGTCCTTGGCCGCCGCGTCGCCGCGCGTCTCAGTCGCCATAGTGCCGCCGTTCGCTCGTAGGTCGTGTCAACCACCCAGTGGTTGTTGCGCATTCCCGTACCACGGACGCCGGACGGCGCCCCGGAACGTGGCCGGTACGGGTGCGCGCACCGCACCTCGCAGGGCAGGAGGGACTCGAACCCCCAACCGCCGGTTTTGGAGACCGGTGCTCTACCAATTGAGCCACTGCCCTTCGCCTCTTCCCCGAAGGAAAGAACACCCGACCTGGATCGGGCACGTACCGGACACAGTTTACGGCTTGTGCGGACATGGCCGTATCCCGTCTTCGCGGTACTAGGAGGGTGAGTCTACGGTGCGATGCCGTCCACGTCGAACCGGAACGCGCGGGGGCGTCCGCGCGGGCCCCGTCCGGCGGCCCCGCGCGGCGGGCGGCGCGGGCGGCGTCCGGCGACCGGGCGCGACGGCCGTGACCAGCGGCGGCGCGGCCGTTCCACCCGTCCGGGATATCCCGCTGAAGTCATCGGCGCGTGTCTGTAACGATAGGGACATGAGCACTGACCGACCTCGCATCTCCCGGCGCATCGCCGCCATCTCCGAGTCCGCCACGCTGGCCGTCGACGCCAAGGCCAAGGCGCTGAAGGCGGCGGGCCGCCCGGTCATCGGGTTCGGTGCCGGCGAACCGGACTTCCCCACCCCCGACTACATCGTCGAGGCGGCGGTCACCGCGTGCCGCGTGCCGCGCTTCCACAAGTACACCCCGGCGGGCGGGCTGCCCGAACTGCGCTCGGCCATCGCCGAGAAGACGGCGCGCGACTCCGGCTACGCCGTGGAAGCGTCGCAGGTGCTCGTGACCAACGGCGGCAAGCAGGCCGTCTACGAGGCGTTCGCGGCGCTGCTCGACCCGGGCGACGAGGTGATCGTCCCGACGCCGTACTGGACGACCTACCCCGAGTCGATCAAGCTGGCGGGCGGCGTGCCGGTGGACGTCGTCGCCGACGAGACGACGGGCTACCGCGTCACCGTCGAGCAGCTCGAGGCGGCCCGCACCGACCGCACGAAGGTGCTGCTGTTCGTCTCCCCCTCGAACCCGACCGGCGCGGTCTACACCCGCGACCAGATCGAGGCGATCGGCCGCTGGGCCGACGAGCACGGCCTGTGGGTCGTCACCGACGAGATCTACGAGCACCTGGTGTACGGCGGCGCCGAGTTCCACTCGATGCCGGTCGTCGTGCCGGAGCTGGCCGACCGCACGATCGTCCTGAACGGCGTCGCCAAGACGTACGCGATGACGGGCTGGCGCGTGGGCTGGCTGATCGGCCCGCAGGACGTGGTGAAGGCGGCGGCGAACCTGCAGTCGCACGCCACCTCCAACGTCGCGAACGTCTCGCAGGCGGCGGCGCTCGCGGCCGTCACCGGCGACCTGTCGGCGGTGGACGAGATGCGCGTCGCGTTCGACCGCCGCCGCCGCACGATGGTGCGGATGCTGAACGAGATCCCCGGCGTCGTCTGCCCCGAGCCGGAGGGCGCGTTCTACGTGTACCCGTCGGTCAAGGAGCTGATCGGCAAGGAGATCCGGGGCAGGCGCCCGCAGTCGTCGGTTGAACTGGCGGCGCTGATCCTGGAGGAGGCCGAGGTCGCGCTGGTGCCCGGTGAGGCGTTCGGGACGCCGGGCTACTTCCGGCTGTCCTACGCGCTCGGGGACGACGACCTCGTCGAGGGCGTCTCGCGGGTCGCCAAGCTGCTCGCCGAGGCCCGCTGACGGTCCGGCGCGTTCTGGGGATCATGGACCGGTTCGCCCGGTCCATGATCCTTTTTTGCGGTCCGGCATGGCCGCGGCGTGCCAGGCCGCGCGCCGCGCGGATGGCCCGGACGGGCGGTTCCCGGTGCCGGTCGTCCGCCGCCGGGCCGCGTCCGGCAACATTGGCGCATGGAGGCCGAACCCACTTCCGGCCGCTCCCCCGCGGCCCGCGACGACCCGCCCCGGCCCGCCGAGCGGGACGTCGCCGCGCTGCCGAAGGCCCATCTGCACCTGCACTTCACCGGTTCCATGCGGCACTCGACGCTGGTGGAACTCGCCGACCGGCACGGCGTCCACCTGCCCGACGCGCTCGTGGAGGACTGGCCGCCGCGCCTGCGCGCGACCGACGAGCGCGGCTGGTTCCGGTTCCAGCGGCTGTACGACATCGCCCGGTCGGTGCTCGTCACGCCGGACGACCTGCGGCGGCTGCTCCGCGAGACCGCGCAGGACGAGGCCGCCGAGGGCTCGCGCTGGCTGGAGATCCAGGTGGACCCCAGCGGCTACGCCGCGCGGTTCGGCGGACTGACGCCGACGGTCGAGCTCGTCCTGGACGCGGCGCGCGAGGCGGGCGCGGCGGCGGGCGTCGGCATCGGGATCGTCGTCGCGGCGAACCGCACGCGGCATCCGCTGGACGCGAAGACGCTCGCGCGGCTCGCCGTCCGCTACACGGATCAGGGCGTCGTCGGGTTCGGGCTGTCCAACGACGAGCGGCGCGGGCGCGCGTACGACTTCGAGGGCGCGTTCCGGATCGCGCGGCGCGGGGGGCTGCTGTCCGTCCCGCACGGCGGGGAGCTGCTCGGCCCGGCGAGCGTCCGGGAGTGCGTGGAGACGCTGGGCGCGGACCGTCTCGGGCACGGCGTGCGCGCCGTCGAGGACCCGGCGCTGCTGCGGTCGGTGATCGAGCGCGGCGTCGCGCTGGAGGTGTGCCCGGCGTCCAATGTCAGCCTGGGCGTCGCGCCGACCGTCGCGGACGTCCCGCTGCGCGCGCTGTACGAGGCGGGCGCGCGGATCGCCCTCGGCGCGGACGACCCGCTGCTGTTCGGCTCCCGCCTGGCCCGGCAGTACTCCCTCGCCCGCACCGAGCACGGTTTCACCGACGCGGAGCTGGCGGAGCTGGCCCGCCACTCGATCCTCGCCTCGGCCGCCCCGGAGAGCCTGAAGAAGGAAGTCCTGGAGGGCATCCAAGCCTGGCTGGAATAGCGCGCGATCCCCGGCCGCCGCAGCGGCCGGGGATCGCGCGGGTCGGCTAGGCGGCCGCGGGGACGGCTTCGGCCGTCTCCGGTCGGCGCGCCGTCGCGGCCCGGCGGGCGGCCGGGATCGCGAACGCGCCGGCGGCCCCCGCCGCGAGGACCCCGACCGCCGTCCACAGCGTCACGTGCATCCCGTCGGTGAACGCCGCCGGGTCCGCCATGTCGCCGGTGGCGCTGAACACGGCCGTCAGGACGGCGATCCCGAGGACGGTCCCGAGCTGCCGGAGCGTGTTGTTCACCCCGGACGCGACCCCGCTCAGCGCGGGCGGGGCGAACGCCAGGACGAGCTGCGCGGTCGGCGCGAAGAACAGCCCCATCCCGATCCCGCAGAGCACGAGCCCCGGAACGTACGCCCCGTACGCGGTGTCCGGCCCGAGGGACGCGGCCAGCCACGCGAGCCCGGACGCCTGGAGCGCGAGGGCCAGCGCGAGGACCGTCCGCGCGCCGAGCCGGGCGGCGAGCGGCGCGGTGAGCGGCGCGGCCAGCAGCGGCATCGCGGTCCAGGGCAGCGTCCGGACGCCCGCGCCCAGCGGCGACATGTGGTTGACGGCCTGGAGGTACTGGATCAGCAGGAACGCCGACCCGAACACCGCGAACGCCATCGCGAGCATCAGCAGGTTGACGACGGTGAACCCCCGGGCGCGGAACAGCGCGAGCGGCAGCATCGGCGCGTCGGTGCGGGTCTCGTGGACGAGGAACGCGGCGAGCAGCACCGTCCCGCCGATGAGCCCGGCGAGGACGAGCGGGCTGGTCCAGCCGTGCTCGTTGCCGCGGACGAGGCCGAGGACGACTCCGACGAGCCCGAACGAGAGCAGCAGCGTCCCGGCGGGGTCGAGCCGGCGCGCGTCGCCGCGGCTCTCCCGCAGGAAGCCGGGCGCGAGGCAGAGCAGGACGAGCCCGACCGGCACGTTGATCCAGAAGATCCACTGCCAGGACGCGTACTCGGTGACGGCCCCGCCGACGACGGGCCCGAGCGCGACGCCGAGGCCGCTCATGACGCTCCAGCCGGCGAGCGCGAGCCCGCGCCGCGCGGTGGGGACGGCGGCGGCGAGCAGTGTGAGGGTGAGCGGGGTGACGACGGCCCCGCCGACGCCCTGGACGGCGCGCGCGGCGATGAGCGCCCCGGTGCCGGGCGCGAGCGCGGCGGCGGCGGACGCGAGGGTGAACAGCGCGAGCCCGCCGAGGAACAGCCGCCGCCGCCCGAAGCGGTCGGCGAGCGCGGCGGCGGGCAGGAGCAGGACCGCGAACGTCAGCGTGTAGGCGTTGACGGTCCACTGGAGCCCTTCGAGCCCGGAGCCGAGATCCTCGCGGATGGCGGGCAGGGCGTTGGTCACGATGAGGTTGTCGAGCGTGACCATGAAGAGGGCGAGTCCGGTGATGACGAACGTG
The DNA here is from genome assembly GCF_000381885.1 of Actinomadura atramentaria DSM 43919. Lineage (GTDB taxonomy): Bacteria > Actinomycetota > Actinomycetes > Streptosporangiales > Streptosporangiaceae > Spirillospora > Spirillospora atramentaria. Next base: position 328,766 of record NZ_KB907214.1, read on the forward strand.
CGGAGTGCGCTGGGGGGTCGCATGGCCCGGTCCCTTCTGCTTAGTTATCAGTCACTAACTTCGTGGGGCAAAAAAAATCACTCGCGGGCGGCCTCGCGCGCCCACTCCGCGAGACCCGCGCCGGTGATCCTGCGGTCGCGGTCGAAGGGCACGTCGAACGCCCGCAGGACGTTCGTCAGCATGCCCATCGCCACGAACCGCATGATCTCGTCGGGGTCCTCGCCGGAGAGGTCGCCGAGCCGCTTCCACAGCGCGGCGAACCGCGCGTGCCCCACGCGGCGGATCTCCTCGTCCCCGAGGGCTGCCGCGTAGATCTGGAGCTGGAGGCGGAGGATCGTGGGGTCGTCGTACAGGACGTCCCGGTAGGCGGTGATCATCGCGTCGATCGCCGGCTGCCCGGTGCGCCCGCCCGCGGCCTCGCGCAGCCGCTCCGTCAGGACGGCGAAGCAGCGGTCGACCGCGGCCAGGAACAGCGCGTGCTTGGTCGGGAAGAGCCGGAACAGGTACGGCTGCGAGACGCCCACCCGGCGTGCGATGGCCGCCGTCGAGGTGCCCTCGTAGCCGCCGTGGGCGAACTCGGCCACGGCGGCCTCGATCACCTGCTCACGGCGCTCGTCGGCGCTCATCCGGGGGCTCATGGGAGTAAGTTAGCGACCAATCACTAACTCTGTCAATCACCAGTTCTTGATTCCCTCGGCGAGCAGCAGCAGCCCGAACACCACGAACCCGGCCGCCGCCGCGTACCGGATGACGCGTTCGGGCAGCCTGCGGCCCAGCACGCGGCCCACGACGATCGCGAGCGCGTCCGCGACCACCATGCCGATCGTCGAACCCGCCCACACGCCGACCAGCCCGGCGACGCCGCCGTGGTCGGCGGCGAGCGTGATCGTCGCCAGCATCGTCTTGTCGCCGAGTTCGGCCAGGAAGAACGCCGCCCCGACCGCGAGGACCGCGGAACCGCGCGCCCGCTCGACCTTGCGGGACTCGTCGTCGTCGAGGGCGTCGCCGCGCAGCGTCCACGCCGCGAAGCCGAGGAACGCCACGCCCGCGATCACCGAGACCGGCCCCTGCGGGATGGCGACGCCGAGCACCGCGCCGAGCAGCACGCTCGCCAGATGGACGAGCGCGGTCGCGGCGGTGATCCCGGCCAGGACGGGCAGCGTCCGGAACCGCGTCGCGAAGGTGAGGGCCATGAGCTGGCTCTTGTCGCCCAGCTCGGCGACGAAGATCACGACCAGACTGATGAGGAAGGCGGACACCGGGTGCCTCTCGCTCGGGCCGGGCGAGGGGGGATGTCACGCGGGAGCGTGCGACCTCGGCCCGGCGTGACTGCCGGGCCGAAGGTCTCGTCCGCCTCGTGGAGGCCGCGTGCCCGGGCGCGAGCGCCAGTGTGTCGAGCACGTCGTTGTGGACTACTCCCCTTCGACGCGGTCGAGGCTAGCAGGTCACAGCGCCACGCCGACCAGCACGGGCTCGTTGACCAGCTCGACGCCGAACGCGGCGCGGACCCCGTCGCGGACCTCGCGGGCCAGCGCGAGCAGGTCGGCGGTGGTGCCGCAGCCGGGGTTGGTGAGCGCGAGGGTGTGCTTGGACGAGATCCGCGCGGGCCCGTCCCCGTACCCCTTCGCGAACCCGGCGCGGTCGATGAGCCACGCGGCGGACGTCTTCACGCGCGGCGCCCCGTCCGGCCCCGGCTTCTCCGGGTAGCGTGGGAACGCGGCCTCCGGGCCGAACCGGTCCGCGACGCGGCGCTCCAGTTCGGCGAGCGCGTCCGGGCCGAGGATCGGGTTCGTGAAGAACGACCCGGCGCTGCGGGTGTCGGGGTCGGCGGGGTCCACGACCATGCCCTTGCCGCGCCGCAGCTCCAGGACGGCCTCGCGCGCCTCCTTCAGCGGCACCCGGTCGCCCGCCGCGACGCCGAGGGACCGCGCCAGCTCCGCGTACGCGATCGGCTGCGACTCGTCGGACTCGCGCAGCAGGTACCCGACCTCCAGCACGACGTACCGGTCGGAGCCCTTGAAGACGCTGTGCCGGTAGGTGAACCGGCACTCCTCCCGATCCAGGGTGACGGTCTGCCGGGTCTCGCGGTCGTACGCGCGCACCCACGCGATGGTCTCCGCGACGTCCTGCCCGTACGCGCCGACGTTCTGGATCGGCGTCGCGCCGACCCGGCCGGGGATGCCCGCCAGGCACTCGACGCCCGCGAGCCCGTCCGCGACACAACGCGCGGCGAACCGGTCCCACTCCTCGCCCGCCTGGACGGCCAGCAGCGCGCCGTCGCCCTCGGCGGGCCGCCGCTCCGCGCCGCGCGTCCCGACGTGGACGACCGTGCCCGCGAACCCGTCGTCGGACACGACCACGTTGCTGCCGCCGCCGAGCACCAGGACGGGCTCGCCCGCGTCGTCGGCCGCGCGGACCGCCGACACCACGTCGGCCTCCGTCGTGGCCTCCACGAACCGGCGGGCCGGCCCGCCGAGCCGCAGCGTCGTGTATCCGGCCAGGTTGACCTCTTCGGCGAACACCGCCACGTCGTCCGTCCCTCCCTGGAAGCCCGCTCAGCGCCGAGGCGACTCTACGTGCCCCGGCGCCCGCGGCGCGTCAGGAGGGTCAGGCGAGGCGGACGACGGCCTTCGCGCGGGTCAGGACCTTCTGGTCGGCGGCGCGGGCGGTGAGCGCCACGACGACCTTGTTGCCGTCGAGCTTCTCCTCGACCTTCCCGCTGATCTCCAGTTGCGCGCCGCCGTCGTCGGGCACGACGACCGGCGAGGAGAACCGCACGCCGTAGTCCACGACCGCGCCCGGGTCGCCGGCCCAGTCGGTCACGAACCGGCCGGCCTGCGCCATCGTGAACATGCCGTGCGCGATGACGTCCGGCAGCCCGACCGCCTTGGCGACGCTCTCCCGCCAGTGGATCGGGTTGAAGTCGCCGGACGCGCCCGCGTACATGACGAGGTTCGCGCGGTCCACCGGGAACGTGCGCGCGGGGATCTCCGTGCCGACCTCGACGTCGGCGTACTTCACCTGCGCGGTCATCAGGCCCCCCGCTCCACGATCGTGTTGTAGGTCTTGCAGATCAACTCGCCGTCGGTGGTCGAGATGTCGGTCTCGATGACCAGCTTCTCGTTGTTCCCGATGCTGCGGATCTCGGTGATCGTGGACGTGCAGACCACGACGTCGCCCGCGCGCACGGGCCGCGTGTACTCGAACCGCTGCTCGCCGTGGACGACCATCGCGTAGTTCAGGCCGAGCTCGGGGTCCACGAGCGCGGGGCTGCCGAGCGAGACGACGATCGGGAACGTCGGGGGCGCGATGACGTCCGGGTGCCCGGCGGCCTTCGCGGCGTCGGCGTCCCGGTAGACGGGGTTCTGATCCCCGATCGCGTCCGCGAACTCCCGGATCTTCACCCGGCTGACCTCGTAGGGCTCGCCGGGCGGGAAACTCCGCCCGACGAAGTCACGGTTGAGTGCCATGCAGTCGTCCCTCCGGCGCTAAGCGCTCGCTTACTACGTCTGCCGAGACCCTAACAGAACGACGTTCAGCCCGCCCCCGCGCACTGCGGGAACGGGCTGGAGGACGTCAGGGCAAGCGGTCGCGCCGTCACGCGGGCGGCGCCGCGGCGCGCGCCCCGAGGGAAGTACCGGGACTCGCGGTCAGCGGGTCTCGCGGTGCGCGCGGTGGCACCGGCAGTTCGGGCAGTACTTCTTCAGCTCGAGGCGGTCCGGGTCGTTGCGCCGGTTCTTCCGCGTGATGTAGTTGCGGTGCTTGCACTCCTGGCAGGCCAGCGTGATCTTCGGCCGTACGTCGGTGGCAGCCACGGTGGAGTGCCTTTCTGCTAGGTACAGGGACGTGACATCGGACGCCTGGTGAGGGGCGTCCGGTCGGTTCAACCCAGCCCGCTCGCCCCCGGGTCGGGGGGCGAGAGGCCAAGGTAGTAGCGAGGGCCGGACTTGAACCGGCGACACAGCGATTATGAGCCGCTTGCTCTGCCTGACTGAGCTACCCCGCCGTGATGGTCAGCGCGGACCGGGACGCCAGAATACCCGATGTCCACTCGACCCAGGAAACCCGAGAAGTTCCGCTTCGGAGGAAACGGCCCGGTTCCTGAGCTTCCGCCGCTGGCCGTCCCCAGGTTACCGCCTGTGGCGATGACCTGCGAATCGTCCCGTCCGGAACGCGAGGACGCTATCACACGGCCCGATCGGCCGCGAACCGCAGCGCGAGGCGCCGCCCGGAACGCGAAAACCCCCCGGAGACCGGGGGGTGCGACGAGCCGGAGCCCCTTTACGGAATCGAACCGTAGACCTTCTCCTTACCATGGAGACGCTCTGCCGACTGAGCTAAAGGGGCCTGCCGCGCGCTTCCTCGCGGTCGCGGCGACGGGTGTAACCATACACGGCGGCGAGGGTCGGTGGGAAACCGGGTTTTCGGCGGCCGCCGGACCGAAGGCCGTTCGGAAATCGTCCTGGTCTGTCCCCCGGCTGTGTCACAGTGGCCCGTTATGGATCATGGATTCACGCCGTCCGGGGGCGACGACGGCTTCCTCCGGCACCTGGACGCCACCGTCCGCGCGGCCGAGGCCCAGGACCCGGCCTTCGGCGAGCTGATGCCGGAGCTGATGCAGCGCTCCCGGAACGTTCCAGTCGCCGCCCTCGACGCGGCCATGCCCCGGATGGCCGAGGGCGTCGAGGGCGCCGCGCTCGGCGCGGCCGCGTTCCTCGCCGTCATCACCGGGTCGTGGATCGAGCGGGGCGCGACCGCGCGGGGCGTCGACCGGCCCGTCCTGCGGCGGCTGCTGGAGGCCGCGGACCTGTCCACGACGTTCCTGCTGACCTGGTCGCAGGCCGTGGACGCGCCGCCGCCCGACCCCGCGCAGGACAGCCCGTCGCAGGAGGTCTTCGACGTCGTCGCGCCCGCGCTGGACGACCCGGCGTCCGCGATGCTCGCGTGGTTCGCGCTGGAGAAGCTGGCGCTCGCGGCGAACACCGTCCTGTCGTCGTCGCGCCCGCTGCGCGCGTCGATCACCGGCCGCGAGGACAAGGCGCGGCTCGTCGGCGGGCTGGAGCGGTACTGCCCGGTGACGGGGTGGGTCGCGAGCCTGCTCCGCGTCCTGGAGGACGAGCGGGTGCTCGTCCTCGACCGGGCCACGCGGCGCGGCTGGACGGTCTCGCTGACCGGGATCGGGGACAACTTCCAGCTCCACGTCCTGCTCGCCGACGCCCTCGCGGGGCGGCCCGGCGGCATGCCCGGCACGCCGCCGCCGCGCGACATCGCGGCGTACTTCCGCGACACCGAGGCGCCCGAGCCGCCGCCGACCGCGCACAGCGAGTGGAACCTCGTGGACGCGCACGGCGAGTGGATCTACAACGAGGGCGTGCCCGCCGACATCCCGGACGTCAACGGGACGCGGGTCGTCGTGCTGGACCCGCCGTCCTACCCGCGGGCGTTCCCGGCCGGGCGCAAGTACCCGATGATGCCCGGCGACGTGGTGTTGGAGGGGATGCACCTGCCGGAGGACCTGGCGGCCTGGTGGCCGCACGTCAAGCCGGCGACGCGGTGAGGTAGGCGACGGTGGCGTCGTCGCGGGGCTTGCCCCTCTCGATGACGACGCCGTCCTCGTCCTCGGCGGCCCGCGTGCGGCGGACCAGCTCGGCCGGGCCCGCCTCGTCCAGCAGGTCGAGCAGGCCCGCCCACGTCAGCACGCCGAAGACTTCGACGAGCCGGGACGCGCCGTCGCTCAGCAGCGCGGCGCGCCGCACGTTCCCGGCCGTCCCAGTCAGCGCCCGGAACGCTGCCTCGGGCCGCGCGGCGGCGACCCAGAACCCGCCTTCTTGATTACGCAGCCGCCGGACCGTCTCGACGGAGTGATCCGGAAGGCGGTCCGCCCGGTCGTCCCGATGAACGGTGATGGTCCCGTCATCCAGGACGATCGGGGAATCCGCGAGCACCAACCAGTCGAGTTCCGTTCCCCTCCACCGAACAATCGAGGCGGTCGCGGACGGACTGTCGGGGTTGTCGAGATCGCACCCGGGATGCAGCGTACGGACGTGCGTGATCGCCTCGGCGAGGACGCCCGCCAGCTCCGCGCCGTCGCCCACGGCCAGCCGCGCGGCGACCGCGCCGCCCAGCCGCCGCACGAGCCACGCCGGGCCGTGCGCGCAGCCGGAGTCGACCCCCGGCCGCTGCGTCGCGCCATCCAGCACAACGGCCCACCCGTCCCCGGCGGCGACGAAGTCCTCGTTCACGCCGCCCGGCGTGGGTTCGGTGCGCAGGCGGACGTCCATCACGCGGGCACCGACCCTTCCAGCGGGTTGTGCTCCCGGCCGGTGTTCGCGCACATCCGGCACGGCTCCTCGACGCGGACCCAGCGCAGCGCGCCCGCCGCGTCCCGCTCGGGCTTCTCGGGCCGCCACCAACCCGTCCCGCCGCAGAACCGGCAGTCCCGGCCACCGCGGTCGCACCAGCGGCACGGCCCGTCGCCGCACCGGTCGCGCCTGCCGTTCACCGGCATCTCCCCGTCCCTCCGCAGACGTGGCAGTCCTCGCGGCTCGCGCGCCAGACCACCGAACCGTCCTCGGCCCGCCGCGGGCGCTCGTAGTCGATCTCCCCCGACCCGCCGCAGTGCCCGCACGGCGGGGAATCGTCCCGGTCGTCCACGCTCCCCCTCGCCGCCGCCCCCAGCATCCCGCAGATCTCCGACGCCCGTCCACGCGAACGTCCGCTCGCCGGACCGCCGACATCGGCCGTTCGCCGACGCTGTGGACGACCCGCACGGGCTGACGTTCGGGGCCACCGCCCCGGGCACGCGGGCCGAGATCATCACCAGCCCGGACCGGGAGCTCCGCGTGACCGTGACCAGGGTTTTTCTCGATCTCCGCTCGGGAACCGAACCCTCAGCCGCCGTCCGGCCCGCCGGACGAGCCGCGCGGCGCACGCCGCCCGCCGATCCACCGAGCCCGTTGAAGGAGCCCTTGCGATGACCTTTCCGCTTGTCCGCGCCCTCGCCGCCGGAGCCGCGCTCACCGCCGCGTCCGCCGCCCTCACCGCACCCGCCGCACACGCCGCGCCTGCCGCGCCCGCCGCGCCGGGAACGGAGACCCCGGCGCGGAACGTCTACAGCACCGCCCACCTCACGGTCGCGGCGGCGACGCGGGCGGCGCGCGGCGCGCTCGCCGCCGCACGGCGCGCCGGGCAGCGGGTGTCGGTGGCGGTCGTGGACCGCGACGGCCGGACGATCGCCGCGCTGCGCGGCGACGGCTCGGGCCCGCAGTCCTGGACGTCGGCGAGACGAAAGGCGTTCACCGCCGTCTCTTGGAACGCACCAACCTCAGAACTCGTCAAGCGCCTCGCGACGACCCCGACTCTTCGCGACATCCCCGGCACCCTGTTCCTCGCCGGCGCGGTCCCGATCCGCCACCGAAACACCCCGATCGCCGCAATCGGCGTAGCAGGCGCCCCCAGCGGCGCCCAAGACGAGTCTTTCGCCCGAGCAGGCGCCGCAACCATCACCCACTAGCCAAACCCACAAACCGTCGCCTCTCGCACCCAAACCCACGAGAGGCGACACTCCCACCGCCCGACCACGAGTCCCCAAGACACCGACCCGGGAAGATCCTCCCCGCAGCCGAACAATGCGCCCCGACCTACGACCCGCTTCCGAAATCGAACGGTAGACCTTCTCCTTACCATGGAGACGCTCTACCGTCCGAGCTAACCGACTCGCCCGCCACCCGCAGCACAACCACTAAACCCCGGCCGATCATCCTCGTCAGCCTCCCACGCGGCGCGCTCCACCCTGACGCGGTAATCCACCCACCACGCCGATTAATCCGATGAGATGTTGGTCTACCCGGATTAATTCCCACCGAGCCGTCGATCAACTCCCGCACGATGTCGGCCTGCCCGGCATGCCGACACATATCCGCGAACACGCGCACGACAGCGTGATGCACCGCGCCCCCGTCCCTCCGGCCACCAGGACGCCCGACCGACGGCGCCCAACTCCAGCACCCTGATCGTCGCGTCCACCTGCACCCAAGCACCCCGATACAACTCGAAGATGCAAGCACGCAACTCGTCTGCGGCAGCCCACACATCAGCGTTAGCCTCAGCCCCTCCATCAACCACGGCAACACCTCCCCGAAAGGCCGCCCGAAAGCATTCCCGAGACACCCGAACTCGAAACCGGCAACATTCTTCACAAGCCCGAGAAAAATCATACCGTTCGGCGGACATCGCACCCCGAGAGCCCGTCAAATTCCCCCACCAAGGCGTCCCGCGCGGACTGCAGGTAGAAGATCAAGCCAGCGTCGCCCTCCGAGACACCCATCCGACCGCACCACCCCGCCAAATAAACCGAGGCACACAAAATCCATCCGCGAACGTCCGACAAGAAGGCCGCTCATGCTTCTGAGGACTCTGACAGCGCACCACGGCACGCCGCCGCCTCCGAGCCGATGACGACCGAGCACAACAAAAGGGCCGCCACCGGCATGAAAACCGATGGCGGCCCTCCGACAAGATGTGGCGGGTGCAGGGTTCGAACCTGCGTAGGCTAAGCCGACGGATTTACAGAGTGCATCCCCACCTGACGAACCAACCACCTGACCTGGTGCAACGTCACCACGAATCGCGCAGCGGGCCCGCTGGATCGCGGATGGGGCAGGATTGCAGCCACTCAGCGCCACGCCTGTACAAGGCTGCTTCCCTCTCTGGACCGGCGCGTGGCCCGCTAACGGGCAACATCGCCCAGCGACCAGGACGCTGCTCTCCCACGACCTCATGCAGAGCGCTCCGCGGTAGGGCCACAACCGGCCATGGCCGGAGAGCGCATGCGGGCAACCAGACGATCGCAGGCGATCGCGCGACCTCGATGAGAGCCGAGTTGACGCAACCGCCCTCCGCTCACGACCTGCCAGATTCGACAGTGTGTTCGATCGCCAGGCGTTCGCCACACCCAAAGATGCACCAGCCACGTGAACCAACACAACGGACCCGAGTCGCATCCCACAGTGGGCGAGATCCCCAGCAACCATAGATGCCTAGTCCAGTAGCTGTTAGAGTAGCCCAATGACCAGGCAAGATATGAGTTTGACAGTGGACGATGATCGCCAGCTTGACGACGATGTAGTCCATCTCGCGCGCATGGCTCTCACGGCCAGCGACCCAGCGGCCCAGTCAACCATTCGCACACTCGCGCGCCGTTACCGCGACCGAAGACCAACGCTTTCAAGGGGCCTCATCGACCTGCTACGCGAGAGCCCCCTCAGGGGCATCTCACGAGGCTCATCGGTACCCAAGCCGCTTGACGCCGACTCCCGCCTTCCACTCATTAATGAAGAGTACCCCGTACCCATTTCGGACGTACCGATTCTGCCCCTGGATGTCGAGACCGCTCTCACGCAGTTGACGGAGGAGCATCTCAACGCGGACAATCTTCTTGAAGCGGGACTCCATCCAACCCGGACAGCACTATTCGTAGGGCCGCCCGGCGTCGGAAAGACTATGGCGTCTCGATGGATCGCCTATTCACTCGATCGCCCATTGGTCATACTTGACCTCGCATCGGTTATGAGTAGTTTCCTCGGCAGGACAGGAGTCAACGTAAAGCGCGTTCTTGATTACGCAAAGAAGGCAAATTGCGTTCTACTTTTGGATGAGCTTGATGCCGTAGCCAAGAGACGAGATGACGCAACAGAGGTCGGCGAACTCAAGCGCTTGGTGACGGTACTTCTCCAGGAGATCGACAATTGGCCACACGGCTCGATCCTTCTTGCTGCAACAAACCATGCCGAATTGCTCGACCCTGCGGTTTGGCGTCGCTTCGAAAGCATTATCGACTTTCCACTCCCCAGCGATCGAGAAATCGCTTCCGTGGTAACGCGCTTTTTGGATAATGGTCAAGTCTCAATAGAAATACTACCCGCCCTCGTTGTCCTGTTTCGAGGGATGTCACCAAGCGACATTGAGCGCGAAATTATGCGCGCACGACGGCTGGCCGTGCTTAAAAAGATTAATTTCATCGACGCCGTGACTACCACCAACAAGGATCGTATAAAGAACTTGGCGAGCAACGAGCGGATCAATATAGCAGTAGAACTTTGCAGGAAGACTCAACTGTCGCAACGGAGAATTAGCAACATCACCGCCATAAGTCGAGACACTTTGCGTAAGCACACCACTCAAAGCACTGCTACCTAGGTAGAGCACACATGCCAGACGAACCGCGTTTTCTCCTCGGTCGAGGCGAAAGTCTAACCGAAAATATTGCACCGCCCAGGCGCGGAGGCGGCCCAGAGCCTGCATATTCTTACGCTGAAGCAGTTACACGTTTGCAGCCGATGGTGCGTGACGTGGCAACTGACATGCAAACGCTGCCCGCTCTTGCTCGCCCAGATAATCAGAGCGTGGGTGTAGTCACGATGCATCCTCAAGCTCTTGCGAAGTCCTATCATCCACAAACAGTGCTGGATCGAGTCGGCCTTCGCCAAGTCGGGAGCCGGCCTAGCTCCATTCGTCCGGAGAAGTGGAAACGACAGAACGAACCAACTACCACTGCAACCACAGATCTTTTCGTAGCCGGAAAGGTCGAATCATTCGAATATTGGGCGCGTCTCCTGGCAGCTGGCGGCGGTCAACTACCAGCACAGATCCAGAGGATCGAGATGGTACGGTCGCTTTCGATTGACGACCGGCTGCGAGACATTCCAACTGATCTACCGCAGCCTGAGCCGCTCGTACTTGAGGTCGTTCTGCACGTGAGCGATTCTCCGCGAGAAGACTTCGTCCTCTCTGGTTTCGAGAATTTCGTCAACACGCTCGGAGTGCTCGCCGACTTCGATCGCCGTATCTACGCTGGTGGCCTCTGCTTTATACCTGTTGAAATCCTCTCGGATCGTGTACGTCAACTGGCCGAGTTTTCTTTCCTCCGCGTTGCACGACCGATATCGGGGCTACGGGATATTTCCCCCATTGAACGAGCGGTTCCCCAACCAAGCCTTCCTGAATCTCCTCTCCCCTCCGAAGGGCCAGTTGATCCGGACCTGCGTATCGCAATATTTGATGGCGGCCTAGACAAAAGCACACCATTGAGTCGATGGGCACGTTCATTCGATGGTCAAGGCGTGGGCAGCACGACTCCTGGACTTACCGCACACGGAAGTGCCGTAACCTCAGCAGCGTTGTTCGGGACGCTCGATCCTGGTGAACCTGCTCCTACACCCTATGCGTCAATCGATCACTACCGCGTCGTGGACAAGAAAAGTGAAGACGACCCATACGAGCTTTACGATGTGCTAAAAAGGATCGAAGCTGTCCTACGTGAACGCAGGTACGAGTTCATCAGTCTGAGCATCGGTCCCGCACTGCCCATCGAGAACGATGAAGTACATCCTTGGACTGCCCTATTGGATGACCTCCTTTCGGATGGCCACACTTTTGCATCCGTAGCGGTCGGGAACAACGGGAAGAATCTTCCGGTAGAAGAAGCGCGTATTCTAGTGCCAAGCGACTCCGTCAACGCGCTAAGTGTGGGGTCGGCCGACACGGTCAAAGATGGTTGGGCTCGTGCTGACTACAGCGCGATCGGCCCAGGTCGACAGCCAGGCAGGATCAAGCCTGACGTACTAAGCTTCGGCGGCACGCAGCGCGAACCGTTCATTGTCTACGACGCATATGATGCACCGCTCATTGCGGCTATTTGCGGCACGTCATTTGCAACCCCCGCAGCCGTAAGGATTGCCGCGGGATTGCGGGCGCATTTCGGCGGTCGCCTAAGCTCGCTCGCATTGAAATCGCTTTTGATTCATTCCGCCCAACGCAGCGACCACGATCCATCCGAGGTTGGCTGGGGACGCATTCCTACCGACCTACAGGATATTGTGGTATGCGATGGTGACACGATTCGAGTACTCTACCAAGGCGAGCTTCCGCCAAGCCAGTATCTTCGCGCTCCCGTCCCTTTGCCTGACGAGCAGCTCACTGGGATAGTCGAGATTAAGGCGACATTCTGTTACGCGACTCCCGTCGATCCCCAGGACCCGAGCAGTTACACGCGCAGCGGGCTCGACGTCACGTTTAGGCCACATGCGCTACGGTTTACCAACGACCGGTCTCCGGACCCTGCACCGAAACCATTTTTCCGGCGCACAAAGTTCGACACGGAGGAAATGCTTCGGCAGGATGGGCAAAAGTGGGAGACCACTCTTCACGCCACGAAGAAGCTGAGGGGTAGCTCGCTGCATATTCCAGTTTTCGATATTCACCACAATGCTCGACTCGCTGGTGGTGCAACTCAAACGGCAGAAACCATGAAGTATGCCCTGGTGGTCACTGTACGCTCGGTTAAAACTAGCGATCTCTACGAGAAGGTGGCGACACAGTATGCTGGGCGACTGGAAGCGCTACAGCCACTCGTAGAAGTTCCAATTCGCATCCGTTAATGTGTACTACCCACCGACGATTTAGAACGTCTTCGCAATTGTGGCCAGTTAAACACGGGCGACGTCTGCGATCTTCAGCCACGTGCGAACGCGCCGCGGGTTGAGACCAGCGAGACGTGCTAGGTCTGACGCTCTTGTAGTGGGTAGTTCATTTGAAGCCGTCTTCCACGCAGCGACGGCGACATCGTAGGCGGCGTCGCCAGAGACGCCACGCGGGTCAATGAGAACGAGCTGGCCCGCTTCATCCGCGAGTAGGTTGTTTGGCGAGGCGTCTCCGTGGCACAGCATGTCAGCCGCGTTTGAACCGAGCTGGTCGAGTAGTCGGCAGGCTCGCTCTCGGTCGTCGGCTGGTGCGGGTGTTCGCCCAGGGGCTAGGTCGGTTAGGTTGTCGTCGCGGAGTCTGGAGAGCAGCCAGTCGGTCAGTCTCGGTGTCCCGGCCGGCGCAGGTTGGTCCTTCATTGCTCGGAAGACGGTGACCAGCGCTTCGAGCGGCACGGATCTGCCTGAGAGCGTGTTGCCTGGTTCGATGCGGCTGGCTAGCGTCCACACGCTCGTCGGAGTCTCGATGACGTCTACGAGTTCGGGGCCTATGCCCAGCTCTGCCAGGCGTCGGGAGACGGCGGCTTGGTGGAGGCTCGCGGGGTCGGGGCTCGTTCTGGCGACGAGCGGGCCGTCGGGGCCTTCGATTTCCACGACGAAGGCGTAGCGCGCGTCGAAGACCCTCACCGGGCGGGCGCGGTACCGGGCGCAGATCCGGTCCAGGTCGCCGAGAACGTCGCGCTGCCACGGTCCGACGAGGTTCGGCCAGCGGAGCGATGCGGCCTCGATGACTTCCGGCGGGACGTCGATGGGCTGGCCTGTCACGGGAGGGTCATCTCCTCGATCGCGTCGGCCACTGCTTGCATGTCTTCTAGGACGATGTCGGCGCCAGCGTCGGTGAGTTCGGGGATGCGGGTCTCTCTCTTCGCGTAGCCGATGCAGATGGTCCCGGCCTTCTTGCCCGCGGTCATGTCGCTGGGTGAGTCCCCGATGAACACGCAGGCGGATTCCGCTGCGCCGACGGCCGCCGCTCCCCGATGCACCAGGTACGGTTCCGGCTTCATCAGAGTCGGGCGTCCAGCTACCCGGCCGACGACGGCTTCGACCAGGTGGCCGAGTTCGCTTCGGTTGAGGTACTTCTGAATCGCCGAAGCTGAGTTGTTGCTGACGATGGCCACGGGGGTGCCGTAGATTGCGGCGGCGCGCAGCAGTTCTGATGCGCCCGGCGTCGGGTCAGCCACTGCTGCGGCCTCCTGCTCGAAGCGCTCCTGCGCGCGTTCAACGTCTCGGAGGACGCTCGGCGCTGAATCCGCCGTCCACCGCAGTAGGACGAGCGGGTCGGGTTCGGACTGGAGCTTCTGGGGAAGGTCCGCCCCCCGGTCGCGGAGGATTGCCCTGATGCCGTCCGCTACCTGGGGAGCCGGGAGACCTGAGAAGAGGCGGCAGACTGGGCCGTCGAAGTCGAGAAGGATCGCCTCGGCCCGGGCCATCAGGGCCTTCAACTGGTTCAGGGCCGGTACTCGCGCGCCACCGTTTCCCACAGTGCTTCGAACCATTCCTGCAGCTCCTTCACCATTTGCGGCGAGCTGGACGTGTCGCTGTCGTCGTTGAGGGAGAAGTGGAACAGGGTCGAGTCCTTGCCGAGCAGGTCGAAGATGTCGGCCTGCTCTCCCCCGTTGAGTCGGATCGTGTGCTGCTTCACCGGGTAGAGGCCGAAGAAGACCTCCTCGGAGTTGATGACGTACAGCTTGAACGCCGGCGCGAGGTTGTGGACGCGGACCTCGGCGCTCGCGGACTTTATGAGGCCCAGGTCCGCCAGCTCGTGGACGATGTCGATGATGCTGTCGACCGAGCGCTTCGTGATGCGTTCCGCTCGCTCGCGGATCGCCTCCTCCGCGATGTCGGTACCGACTCGTCGCGGCAGCGCCATGGTCGTCGAGGTGTCGCACATCATGATCCGCACCTTGAGGGATTCGGGCGTGAGCCGTCCCAGCCGGATCTTGTCGAGCACTTCGACCAGCATGTTGTGCAGCGTCTCGCCGGAGAAACCCGCGAAGTCGAGCGAGACGTGCGGGCGCTCGAACGCCGCCTCGATGTGGGGGCGGAGACCGACGGGAGTCTCGGTCCGCGCGCGGACGAAGGTTCCGCTGCCCTGCCTGCTGATGGTCAAGCGCTCGGCGTGCAGCGTTCGCAACGCCGCCTTCACGGTCTCGCGAGCGACGCCGTAGCGCCGGGCGAGGTCGGGCTGCGAGGGCAGCTTCTCCCCCGGCTTGAGCTTGCCGGTCTGGATCGCGGCACGAAGCCTCATGGCGATTTGTTGCGAGGCCGTCCGGGGGTCGTCGGGGTCGAGTTCGCCGAGGTAGTCGTTGTCCGCGCTCACGCCTTCAGGGTAACCCCTGGCTAGCCAGGCCGGGCAGATCCTAGATTCGCGCTTGACTTGGCTAGCCAAGCTAGTCCATGATGCTTCCATGCCTGGCCAGCCAGGCTAGACAAATGGATAAGGCATCGGCGATCGGAACCCGAGTGCGTACGGGTTGACGTGTCACGAGGTCCCCGGACCGGTTCTGATCTGTGCGATGCCGAGCTTTCTGGCTTGTAGCGCTCTGCGCTGCCTGTCCCGCGCTCGTCGGTTCGCTTCTCACCTGGTCGGTGGGTCGTCCGGTTCGAGTGCGGGGTGGAGAACGCAGAGACTCGGTTCCTGATCTGGAGATGCTGATGCGGCACAACGGACGTCCGGTCATCCTCGCCTCACGCCTCACCCCGAACCTGCTGAGCCTGTCCGACCAGGGCGGCTGCGCGCTGGTCGCGTGCCCGGACTGCGGGTGCTGGCGGTCGGTCAAGCGCGGGATGGTCACCGCGCATCGCGGGCCGGACGTTCCCGGCGCGGACGCCTGGCCGGCCGAGTTCCGGCCGAGCCCGCCCCGCTGCCCCGGTTCGGGGCAGCGGGTGCGGATCGACGTCACATTCGAGCAGTGGCGCAAGGAGCTGGCGGAAGCGTGCTTCGAAGCCGGGAAGCGGCGCCCCACGCGTGTGCTGCCCCGGCCCAAGCCGCCCGTCGCGCCGAGCGTCATGCAGCTCGCCGCTCGCTGAGTCCACGTTCTTCCCATTGAGCGCCCTGGCCGATCGGCCAGGGCGCTCTTTCGTGTCCCTGCCTGCTCATGGAGAGAGGTCCATATGAACGTCGAGAAGTCGGCCGCCCGGACGCTGCGGTTCGCGCCGTCCGGCCCGGTGCCCCTGCGGGTGAACGTGCCGGTCGGCACGGTGGAGGTGTTCGCCGAGGCGGGCATCAGCCAGGGGTCGGTGACGCTGGAGGCGCTCGGCGACGATCCGGCCGTCGGCCGGACGATCGACCGGGCGCTGCTGAGCTGGGACGAGCGTCAGGAAACGCTCGCGGTGGACGTGCCCGACCTGGACGACAACGCCGCGGCCGTCGGCGGGGTGACCGTCATCGGCGGCGTCACCATCGGCAGCGTCTCGAACGGCGCGACGCTCACGCAGATCGTCGGCAGCGTCATGGACGGCGTCGTCATCGACGGGTCGTCGGTCACGGTCATGGGCGGGACGTCGGCGCGGCGTGGAGTTCGCGTTGTGGTCCGACTGCCCGAAGGTTCCACGGTCGCGGCCCGGACCCGGACGGCGTCGGTGTCGGCGGTCGGCGAGTACGCCGGCGTCCGCGTCCGCACGTCGAGCGGATCGGTGACGATCGGCGACGCCGACCAGGTGAACGTCGAAACGGTGTCCGGCGACCTGTGGGTCGGCGCCGTCGGGGTGCTCGAAGCCGTGACGGTTTCCGGCGACGTCCGGGCTTGGCACGCGACCTACGCCAACGTCCGCACGACCTCGGGTGACGTCCTCCTCAGCGAGATCGAGGACCGGGTGCGCGTCCACTCGGTGTCCGGCGACGTCGACGTCTCCGACTGCCGCGGACGCGCCGAGATCACCACCGTGTCGGGCGACGCCCGGCTTCGCGCCCGTCGGCCCGAGGACGCCACCGTCCAGTCGGTCTCCGGTGTCGCGCGGGTGTCCGCCGCGCCCCAGTAGCCGAGCGCCCGACGGCGCGGCAACTCGCCCCTTCGACTCCCGCCGAAGCGGGAGAAAGGACGCCTTCATGTCGGTCACCTATCTGCGCCCGCGCGTCCCGCCCGGTCGCGTCGGGCCGGTCAAGCACTGCCCGACCTGCCGCACCGTCCTGGACGGCGGGCCGGTCCTCTTCCGCTGCGCCTCCTGCAACCGCTCGGTGCGCGCCGCCGACCTGCCGTGCGAGGTCGCCCTCCCGGGGCCGGACGAGTCCGGCCTGGCAGCGTGACCCGCCGCAGCAACGCCCGGTTCTGGGACCCGGCCGGTCGGCGGTTCGGAATTCCGACGTGGCCGTGGCGGATGGCGCCCGGCCATCTCGCCACCCGCCGTCAGCTCGCCGCGGCCGGTCTGCGGCCCGGCGGGCAGCCCGTCGCCGGGCAGGTTCTTCGGCATCGCCCCCGCGGCCTGTTGGTCGCCTACCTCTACGACGTCGCTTTCGCCAAACCCAAGCGCGTCCCGACGACGGCGCAGCTCGCCGCTCTGGATCGGGCGCTGGCCGCGCGGCGGACGTGCCCGCGCTGCCGGACCGACGTCGGTTACGTCCTGCCCCGCCGCGTCGGCGCGTGCCTCGACTGCGCCGAGCCGTGGGAGCTGGAAGCCGCCTGACACGTTCGCGCCCCTGCCCGGTCCTCGGGCGGGGGCGCTCGTGCTCCTCTCCACCGCTGCCCCTGAACGAAAGGACCCGCTCATGCCCCGGCCGCTTCCCGCGCCGCTGCCCAGTCCGGTGACGCACCCGACGTCCATCACGGTCGACGTCCCGTCCCGGCACGGGTTCCAGCCGCTCGGATCGGTGCCCGAGGACGGGCTGCTCGACCTGGTCGCCGTCCAGATCGCGATGAGCGGGGAGCGGCCGGTCGAGCTGACCGCGCTTGAACGCCTCGTCGCCGCCGCGCAGATCCTCGCGGCGGGCGGGCACCCCCGCGACATCGCCGACCGGCTCCGCGTGAGCGACACCATCGCCGACTCGCTCGTCCGCCGCGTGCGCCTGGCGACGCCGAAACTGCGCGCCGTCCTGGACGCCGCCGACGACGCGCTGCGCGGTCGCCGCCCCGCGCCCGAACGCCCGGCCCGCGACGCGCGCCGCGCCGCCGCCTGACCCGCTTCGACCGAAGGAGAATCCCGTGACCACGTCCATCACCACGCCGGACGGCCTGCCGTCGCGCGGTACGCGGCCGAACCTCACCGTCCCGGACATCGACCCGCCCGCGCCGGTTCCGCAGTGCCGGACCGAGCAGGACGTCGCCGACCTCGCCGAGCTGGACCGCCTCGACCGGTACGAGCGGCAGACCCGCCGCAAGATCGGCCTCACCCTCGGCGCGCTCGGCGTCGGTGTCGCCGTCCCGGCGCTCGCCGTCACGCCGCCGGACGTCCTGGCGGAGTACGGCACGCGCGGCCTGGCGGTGCTCGGCGTCCTCGCGGTCGCCGACACCGTCGCGGGCCGTCTGCGCGACCGCTTCCAGTCCGCCCCGCACGGCCGGTACTGGCAGGTGTGGCGCTGGCGGATCGCGCGCCGCTGGTACGCGCCCGGCTCGACCGTCTGGACCTGCGCCGACGACGCCTGCCCGCGCCCGCTGGCCGTCCTGGACTGGAACGGAACCGGCGACGAGAAGTGGGTGCTCGTCACCGACGGCAGCGGCCCGAACTGCGCGCCGACGTGGACGCGTCTGGACGAGGTTTCCGCCGTCCCGCTCCGGCACGCCGCCGACTGCCCGTCCGCGACCCGCGCCGTCGCCTCTTCGGCGGCGGCCTGATCACTCGCCGTCCGTCATCGTCTGAGCCGTCTCGCCAGGGTCCGGCGCACCCCGGCGGGACGGCTCGCGCGTCCTGGAGGACCCGTCATGAGCTGGGATGTCAGAAGCGAGCGGATCACCGCTCGCGCCGCCGCCGACAAGGCGTCGGCCGAAGCCGAGAACCTGCGCGCCCGCACCGCCCTGGAGCTGCAGCGGGCGCGCGCCGAGGACGCCCGCGCCGAACGCGCCGAGCGGCGCCGCGAGCACGCGGAGCGCCGGGCCGAGCGCACCGCCCGGCGCACGGCGCGGCGGGCCGCCGCCGTCACCGCGGTCCGGACGCACGGCGCGTTGCTGCCGTCGATCGCCGCGATCGGCGCGCCCGCCGTCATCGCCTGGCGCGGCCAGCTCGCGTTCGCGCTCGACCAGATGCACCTGGGCGTGCTCGCGCCGCTGATGCCCGTCGCGATCGAAGGCGGCGTGCTCTACAGCGCGCTGCTCACCCACCGCGCCGTCGCCGCCGACGTGCCGTCGCTGCGGTACCGCGTCCAGACGTGGATCTGGGCGGTGCTCGCCGCCGCGATGAACTTCTGGAACGGCCGCTCCGAGGAACAGACGCACGTCGGGGTCGCGCTGGCCCTCACCAGCCTGGCCAGCATCGTCCTGCTGGAGAGCACGGTCGCGCTCCGCAAGGCGCTGGAAGGCAAGGCCCGGCACGGCCGCGACCTCGCGCACCTGCGGCGCGCGCTCATCCGCCGGGTGCGCTACCCGCTGCTCAGTCTCACCGCGACCGGCCTCGCCGCCGCCCGCGACCTGGACGCCGAGCGGGCGTGGGCCGCCGCCTGGACCGACCGGTACGGCGTCGGGCCCGACGCCACCCGCAACGAGCGGATCGCCGCGCGGGCCGCGCTCAAGCGCGACCGCAAGGCCGCTCGTCGCGCCGCCCGCTCCGGCCGTCTCGCGCTCGACAACGGGCGGCTCGTCCGCGTCGGCGAACCGGCGCGGCCGGACGGTCCCGCCGACGGCGACCGGTTCGTCCCGGGCGGCTCCGTCACCGACACGATCGCCGCGATCGAGACCGACGAGGGCATCGCCGAGATCGAGCGGTACCTGGCTGCCAACGCCGAAAACGGGCATGGCGCGCTTCGTGAGCTGCCGCCGTCGGGCACGCGCGAAGAGCCTTCGGAAGAGCCCCCGGCCGACGCTCCGAAGAGCCGGAGCGGCGGCAACCGCGCCCGCCGTCCCCGACGCGGCTCCTCGCGGGCTCCGCAGAGCGGCTACCCCGAACGGCTCGCGCGCGTCCGGCTGATGCTCACCGAGCGGCCCGACCTCACCGGGCGGCAGGTCGCCGACGAACTCGGCATCGGCCTGTCCACCGCGAAGAAGCTCCTCCGGGAAGCCCGGAGCGGCGACGACCGGCCCTGACCGTGCCTGCGGACCTCGTCCACACGCCGACGGCGGCGTGTGGACGGGGTCGGCGGGACGGACCCGCCCTGACCCGTCCACCGAACGAAGGGTTCCGATCATGATTCTTCTGGCCCTGCTCACGGGCGGGATCGCCGCGCTGATCTGGGCGCGGCAGACCCGCTGGTACGAACTCCTGATGCTGGGCGGCTGGGGGCTGCTGGCCGCCGGTACCCCGATGGGGCAGCCGGTCGCCGGTCTCCTGCACGACCTGTCCGCGCAGATGGGCGGCTGGTTCCAGTGAGCGGCCCGGACCAGAACGGCCCGGCGGACGAGCCGGGCTCGTCGTATCCGGTCACCGCGGGCGGGGTGGCGCGGCTGATGTGGCTGCGCCGCCCCTCGTTGGCCGAGATCGGCGTCGCGCTGACGCTCGTCGCGCTCGCCGACCTGGTCCTCGGCTTCCCCGTGCTGGCGGGGCTGGCCACGGCCGCCGCCCTCGTCGTCGTGATCGGGACCGCTTCGGCGGTCGCCGACCTGGTCGAGGCGCGCGCTCATATGGAGGAGGCCGACCGTGATCGCTGAAGCCGTCCTCGCCGCGGGCATCGCGGCCGGTGGATTCGCCGCCGCGAACAGCTCGAACGGCTCGTCGCGGTCGCAGCCCGGCCGGGCGTCCCAGCCGCGCGACTCCCGCCTCGTCAAGGCGTGGCACGCCTCCGGCGCCCCGGCCACCGGCGAGACGCAGCTCGCCGACGCGCTGGCGGTGCTGACCGGTCGCGCGGCCGGTCACGTCGCGCGGCGCGGGCACCGCTGGTCCCGGTCGGCGTGGCAGTCGGCGACCCGCCGCGCCCAGGTCCGCTGGGCCGACCGCGGTGACGAACGGCGGTCGCACCGGTTCGTCCGGCGCGTCCGCCAACTGCCCGCCGGGGCACCCGAACCCGAACCGCCCCGCGACGTTCCGGCGCCCGGCCCGGCCTCGCGACCGGAAACGCGTCGGCCCACCGGACCGACCGGAGACGGCCGCCCGACGCACGCCGACGACCCCACACGTGTTCCCGGCGGCCCTCCGCCGGGCGCGCGCTTCCGTGCGCAGGCGTCGCTGCCGCTGGCGGTCCCCGGATCCGACACCGAGTTCCTGAGCGAGTGCGGCCGGGTCGCGGTCGCCCTGCGCGGACTGGCGTCCCAGGTGCAGGACTGGTCGCAGGCCGTCGAGCAGTTCGGGCTGCCCGTACACGTCGTCGGTCCGCTCCACGGCGTCGCCGACGGGCTGGCCGACGCCGCGACCGGCGTCGCCAGAGCCGCCGGGACGTTCGTCGTCGTGTTCGAGGACGCCCGCCACATCGCCGCGCACGGCATGAAGTTCACCGGCGACGAAGCCGCCTGACCCGGAGGGTTGCCCATGGCCATCGAACGGTCCCACGAGGGGGCGCGGGCGCGCTGGCGTCCGGCGTACACGCCCGTCAACCAGCCATCGCAGAACGCCCAGCACGGCGGGGACATCCCGGTCCCCACCACCGACGGGGAGTTCCTGGACACCTGCCTGGCGATGGCCGCCCGGCTGCGTGGGCTCGCCGTCTCGCTGGAAGTCTGGTCCGGCGCGCTGGCGGCGCTCGGCGTGCCCGCCGAGGTCATCTCCTGGCTGGACGTCTCCGCGCACTCCCTGTACGAGGCCGCCGACGGCGCGACCCGCTCGGCGCTCACCTTCGCCACGGTCTTCGAGGACGCCCGCGACCTCGCCGCGCGCGGCCTGCACATCACCGGCGAATCCTGATCCGCGGCCATTCACCGGCCGACCGTCCCGAACCGCCCGATGCCCACTCGCTGGGCCTCGTCATCGGCGCGGCGAGCCCCCGCCCCTCCGGGTGGCCTTCGGGCGGCTCACGGGGTGAGGGCTTCGCCGCGCCCCACCTCGTGGAAGGAGGGGATCTTCGATGCACCGACCCCCGCGCCGCAC
The DNA here is from genome assembly GCF_000381885.1 of Actinomadura atramentaria DSM 43919. GTDB lineage: Bacteria > Actinomycetota > Actinomycetes > Streptosporangiales > Streptosporangiaceae > Spirillospora > Spirillospora atramentaria. The sequence continues at coordinate 350,401 of NZ_KB907214.1, forward strand.
GACCGGCCGCCGCACGACCCGGCGGCGCCGTTCCGCCGAGCCCGACATCTGGCAGTCCCCCTGGCCGGAGGACCACCGCCGGGGACGGATGCCCGAGGCAGGCCGCGCCGCCGGACTCGCCGCGTCCCTGACCGCGCTCGCCGTCGCACGCCGATACGGCCAGTGGCTGTCGAGGTCGCCCGACACCCGCGGGCTCGCGTCCGGGCTGGTCGCGCTCTACCCGGTCGGAGAGATCGCGCACCGGTTCACCGCCGCCGACGCCCTCCAGCTCGCCGCGTTCGCGCCGCCCGCCGCGCTCGCCGCGTGGGTCGGCACCTACAAGCGGCACCGTTCGGTCCGGTACTCGGCCGCGCTGACCGCGACGTTCGCCGGAGTTCCGGTGTGGCTGGCGACCGCCGCCCACCTCGGCGTCACGAACCTGTCCACCCTGCTCGGCTACAGCGTCGCCGCGTCCGCGACCTGGTCGGCCTACACCTGGTCCGACGTCCTCACCCAGCGGCGCGCCCACGCCGAGCGGCAAGCCGCCTGGCAGAACATCGCCGACCTGGCCGGCCTGCAGGGCTCGCGGCTCGTCGCGACCCACGACACCCGCGTCGGCGTCCGCTTCAAGGTCGACATCCGCGCCACCGGCAAGACGGCGAAGTTCCTCGCCTCGTCCGACCTGGATCAGCGCATCGCGCAGCAGTACAGCATCGGCACCGCCCAAGTCCGCGTCACCGAGGACGCCAAGCACGCGGGGATCGTCTGGATCACGGTGCAGCTCCGCGACCTGTGGGCCGAGGCGTGCCCGCATCCGGCCCTGACCGGCGAGACCGTCCGGCGTTCGGTCATGGACGGCCCGTTCGTCGTCGGCACCGACCCCGAGAACGGCGACGACCTGGCCGTCACCGTCTTCGACCACAAGGGGGGACGGCACACCCAGGTCTTCGCCACCAACGGCGGCGGCAAGACCGTGTTCCTGTCCAACCTGGTCGAGCAGGCCACCGCCTGCGACGACGTCCTGACCATGGCGATCGACCTGGGCAAGGGCACCATCCCCAGCCTGTGGAAACCCGCGCTGGACGCCGCCGCCGGGATCGGCGAGGAGGACCGGGCGCTGGCGATCCTGGAATGGGCCTGCCTGCTGATCGAGATCCGGTCGCTGACCACGGGCGGGGCCAACCATCGGCCCACCCCGACGGACCCGGTGCTCCTGCTCGTCATCGACGAGATCGACACCCTGGTCGGCGTCGAGTCACCCGTCGCGCATCTTGCGAAGCCGATGGTGAACAACATCCACCGGCGCGGCCGGTCCGCCGGGGTCGAGCTGGTCACCGCCGGGCAGCGCAACGTCGTCCAGTACACCGGCAGCAAGGACGGCAAGGCCAACGCGCCCAACAAGGTCATCCTGCGCGTCTCCGACACCGACGAGATGACGAGCGCGATGCCCGACTGGATGCAGCGCAAGATGCCCGACATGTCCACCTATGCTCCGGACACCGACGGCGTCGCGCTGCTCGTCGCCGGGGGCCGGTGGACCGCGGGCCGCATCCGCGATCTGTCCGATGTCGATGCCGTCCGCGCCCTGGCCGCCTCGCGCGGAACGCCCGTCGCGCGGCTCGCGCCGGACGTCGCCGCCCAGCTTCCCGGCTACGCCGAGCGCGGCCACGAGCCGGTGACGGTTCCGGCCACCGCGCCGGAGGCCGCCGCCGAGCAGCGGACCGCGCCGCCGGACCCGTCGGTCCCGGACGCGCCGCCCGCTCGGCCCGCCGGACAGACCGGCGGCACGGACCGGCGGCGCGCGTTCGGCATCGACCCCGACGACCAAGGCGCCGTCGACCGGCTCGCCGGAGAACTCGTCGCCGAGGTCGAAGCCCGGCTCCGCGACCTGCCCGAGCCGCCGGACAAGCCCGTGCCGCTGGCCGACCTGATGAACGCCAAAGCCACGTTCGACGCCGCCGAGTCCAACCCGCCCGCCACCAACCGGGCGCTCGGCGTGCCCGACCGCATCGCCCGCCCGATCCTCGCGCTGCTGACCGCCCGCGCCGGCCGTGGCGCCCAGCGCGCCGAGCTGGTGAACGAGGTCGGCAAGTCCAAGTCCACCGTCGCGAGCTGGCTGGCCGTCCTGCGCGACCAGGGCGTCATCACGACCCACGGCGAAGGCAAGGCCGCCCGCTACTACCTGCCCCAGCACGCACCCGCCGACGTCCGCGCTCACGACGAGTCCGGCGACGCCGAGTAACCGTCCTCCGAGCTTCCGACCGTCCGGCGAACGGTCCGGCGAACTGTCCGAGCCAACTGTCCACCACCCGCCTAACGCGCGAGAACCGGACAGTTGGACAGTTCACGCCGGACCGTTCGCCGGACAGTTCACCGACCCCGCAGCCCGTCACGCTCAGTGACCAATCAGCCCACCGCAACGCCCCAGCGAGGTGACCTGTGACCGTCCTGCCCACCGACCCGACCCCCGTCCTGCCCGCCGCGCCGCCCGCCGAGCACACCGGCAGCGGGATCGGCTTCTGGCTTCTGCTCGCGCTGCTCGGGCTGATCTGGCTCATCGCCTGGCGCGTCTCGCTGCGCCGCCACCCGTTCCGGTCGTGCGCCGCCTGCGGCGGCTCGGGCAAGCACCGCAGCTCGTGGTTCGCGGGCGCCTTCCGCGCCTGTGACCGCTGCGGCGGCTCGGGCCGCCAGCAGCGCCCCGGCGCCCGCGAGCCCTTCGTCCAGAACACCCACAAACAGCGCCGCCAGCGCTGATCCCTGACCGACCCACAACCGACAGCCACCGGGCGGACGGCCCGCGCGCTCATCCCCGCGCCCGCCGGGCCGATCCGCTCTCACTACCGAAGGAGTCACATGAGCCAGCATCACGATCTGCCGATCGTGGCGACGGCGACGCGCCGGGGGCGGCGTCGCTTCAACTGCGATGCCGTTTCGACGTTCACCGCGTCCGACGCAACGACCGCCGTCGCCGTCCTGGACGGCACGGGGAACTCCCGCGAGCTGGCCGAGGCGATGGAGCGGCTGGCGTGGGTCGCGGCGCGGGTCGCCGCCCAGCGCGGCGGGCTGGCCGGGATCATGGCCGCCGCGTCGGTGATCGCCGATCCCGGCACCAGCGGCGCGGCGCCCGACGGCGTCGCGGTCATCGCCGTCCGCCACCCCGACGACACCGACACCGCCATCACCTGGACCGGCGACGCCCGCGCCTACGGCTGGAACGGCACCCGCCTGCGCCAGTACTCCACCGACCACACCGTCGGGCAGCACCTTCGCCTCAACGGCATGCCGGTCGAGGTCGCCGAAGACCACGACAACTGGCTGCGCGTCTCGCTGGCCAACAGCACCGTCGGCACCGTCTACCAGGCCGCGATCCCCGGCGACGAGCTGGTCCTGCTCACCTCCGACGGCGTCCACGACAGCGTCCCCGAACCCGTGCTGCTCGACCTGCTCCGCACGCTCTACCTCGCCCCGCAGATGCTCGCCAACGCCGTCGTCGACGCCGCCGAACCCGACCCCGACACCGGATACCGCGACGACGCCACCGCCGCCGTCCTGCGCTGACCGACCCCACACGACCGACCGCCCACACGACAGGACAACCGCGTGTACTTCACCTTCGCCTACAACGACACGCTCGCCGGACACGAGCTGTTCGCCATCCCCGGCCTGTGGAATGTGACCGTCGACGAGGAACCGCGCGGACTGCCGCTGCACCTCATCGCCCACGACCTGAACCTGCCGCCCGTCGAACTGGCGGACCTGGAGTCGGGATACTCCCCGGTGCTGCTGGTCGGCGTCGAGCCCCACGGGCCGGTCGACGAGCAGTACCGCTGCCCCGCCGGGTGGCTCGTCGTCCGGCGCATGGACTGCGACAGGTTCCTCGGCCCCCAGCACGCGCAGATCCGCTCGGCCATCCGCCGGACCATCCACCACGACTCCGACCAGGACTGGCCCGACGCCGCCCGCACGGTGCCCCGCACCGACACCACCGAACACGCCGACGCCGCCCGCAACGCCCTGGACGCCCTGTCGGGCACCCGCGGCGCCGGACAGTGGTGGCTCGACCAGCCCGGCCTCACCGGCGGCCACGAACTGATCGCCCTGGCCGCACGCGACCTCATCGGCACCGTCCCCGGCTGGACCCGCGACGCCTACCGCGCCCTCACCACCCCCTACCGCACCGCCTACGGCACCTGGCCCCACCCCCACGACACCGACCACATCATCGGCACCTAACCCAAACCACCACACGACCACGGGGCGGTCCGGCTGTCAGGCCGGACCGCCCTGCTCCTTACCTGGAGGTTCGATGTCCTACACGCTGTACGACGAGTTCTCGGGCGCGGGCGGGTCGACGCAGGGCGCCGCCGCCGTGCCCGGAATCGAGCCGGTGCTCGCCGCGAATCACGACGACGTCGCCATCGCCTCGCACTCGGCGAACTTCCCCGGCATCGACCACATCAAGGGCGACGTCCGGGAGACCGCGATCACCCGCTTCCCCCGCGCGGACCTGTTCTGGGCGTCGCCGGCCTGCCCGCCCTGGACCGACGCGTGCGGCGTCAAGCGCGACTTCGACCGCACCAATCAGCAGGTGCTCTTCGGTCCGGACGGCCCCGAGCCCAACGTGGCCCGCGCCCGCGCGCTGATGGAGGAGGTGCCGCGCTACCTGCGGCACTGGGCCGAGCAGGGACGACCCGTCCTCGGCGGCGTGGTGGAGAACGTCGTCCAGGTCGTCCGGTGGGACGAGTTCGACCGGTGGCGGCGCGAGATCGCCGCGATCGGCCCGTACGACGTCCACGTCATCGCGTTCAACTCGATGCACGCCCGTCCCGTTCGCAGCCGACGGGCGCCCCAGTCGCGCGACCGCGCGTTCGTCCTCTACCTGCTGTCGTCGCTGGGCCGCCGCCCGAATCTGCGTAAGTGGCTGTCGCCGCGTGCCTGGTGCCCGACCTGCGAGCAGGTCGTGAACGCGATGCAGGTCTTCAAGCGGCCGGGCGAAGTCATGGGCCGCTACCGAGCCCAGTACGTCTACCGGTGCCCGAACGTCCGCTGCAGGAACCGGGTCGTGGAACCCGACGCGCTGCCCGCCGCCGCGGTGATCGACTGGTCGTTGACCGGTACGCGGATCGGCGACCGGGCCGTCCCGCTCGCGCCCGCCACGCTGGAGCGCATCAAGACCGGGATCGCCCGGTACTGGGAGCCGCTGCTCGTCCCGGCGGGCGGAACGTGGCGCGCCTCGGCCAGACGCACCGCCGAACCGATGCCGACCCGCACCACGCGCGAGACCGACGGCCTGGCCGTCCCTCCGCTGCTCGTGCCGGTCGAAGGGCGTCCCGGCAAGGTCGCCGCGACCGCCGCCCAGCCCCTGCGCACCCAGACGGCGCGCAACGAGACCGGCATGGCGCTCCCGCCGTTCCTGACGCCGCTGCGCGGAGGAGGCGATAAGGACAACGCCCGCCCGATCGGCGACCCGCTGTCGACGGTGACCGCCTCCGGCAACCACCACGGCCTCGTCACCAGCGACCAGCCCACCGGCCTGCTGGTCCCCTACTACGGCAACGGGACGTCCCGGTCGGCCGCCGAGCCGATCGGAACCCTGTCCACCCGCGACCGCTACGCGCTCACGACACCCGCGCAGCGCACCGACGACACGGTCGTCGACCTGGACGACGTCCGGTTCCGCATGCTCGAACCCACGAGATCGGCGCAGCGATGGCGTTCGCGCCGGACTACATCGTGCTCGGCAACAAGCGCCAACGGGTCCGCCAGTACGGCAACGCCGTCACACCGCCCGTCGCGGAAATCCTCATGTCCGCGCTGGTCGAGGCGATCAGCGGCGAGGAGTTGGAGCCCGCCGCATGAACAGCCGACCCATGCCGCGGCGCGTCCGGATGACGCGGTCGCGGCCGTGGCGCCGCGACCACCCGGACGCGGTGATCGTCGCCCGGCCGACGCGCTGGGGGAACCCGTTCCCCGTCCGGGCCGGGGACCGGGCCGCGGCGGTCCGCCGCTTCGCCGCGCACATGGCCGGACGGCCCGATCTGATCGACGCGGCGCGCGCCGAACTCGCCGGGCGCGACCTGGCGTGTTGGTGCCCGCCGGACGTGCCGTGCCACGCCGACGTCCTGCTCACCATCGCCAACCAACCAGAGAGGGAGACGCTTTGACCGCGCGCACCGTCACGTTCACCGCGCCGATCTGCGGCGGCGGCGCCCGAGAAGTCACCGGCTACCGGACCACCACACCGGGCCTGGTCGTCTACCAGGACGAGAACTGCGGCTACCGCCCCGGCGTGCGGGTGTTTCATGTCGCGCACGTCCGTTCCGGGCTGCAGTTCCCGTTCTGCTGGCGCTCGCCCGAGGCCGCGCTCGCCTTCGCCGACTCCGCGCGCCGGTTCGGCGACTGGCACGTCACCGGGACGCCGTTGGCCCGGCGGATCGCTCTGCCGTTCGTCCGGCGCGGCCTCATCGCTGACGCGCTGGCGGTCGGCGGGCACGACCACGGCGGCTACGGCGACCGCATCGGCGACGTCCACGCCGTCGACAACGGCCGCGTCGCCTGACCCACCCGACCCGAAGAGACGCGAGGAGCCGAGAATGAGCCGACCTGCCCCGCTGCGGGTCATCGACGGGAACGACGATCCGGAGCTGGGGCGGTCGCTCCCGCACAACATCCAGGCTGAGCAGTACGTCCTCGGGGCGGTCATGCTCTCTCCGGCCGTGCTCGGCGAAGTCCGCGCGCTGCTGGCGGCCGACGACTTCTACCGGCCCGCGCACGCGCTCATCTGGCACGCCGTCACGGAACTGGCCGACCGCAGCGAGCCCACCGACGCGCTCGCCGTCGGGAACCGGATCGGTGCGCGCCAGCTCGCCAAGGTCGGCGGCGCGCCCTACCTGCACACCCTGATCGCCGACGTGCCCGCCGCCGTCAACGGCGGCTACTACGCGCTCATGGTGCGGGACCTGGCCTATCGGCGTCGCGTGGCGACCGCGGCGACGCGGCTGACGCAGCTCGCCCACCAGGTCGACGGAGATTCCGACGTGCGAACGGGCGTCCTCGCCGAGCTGGCCGCGTTGACCGCCCAGGACGCGCGCGGGTGGGCCGAGCCGACGCCGCTCTCGGCCGTGCCGGACCTGCCCGAGTTCCCGAGCTGGACACTGCCGGAATGGATGGGCGAGTACGCCGCAGACATCGCCGAGGTGACCCAGACGCCCGTCGACCTGGCCGGGTGTCTCGCGCTCACCGTCCTGGCCGTCGCGGCGGGCGGCAACGTCTGGGTCAGCGCCGGCCCGTGGAGCGAACCCACGAACCTCTACCTGCTGATGGTTCTGGCACCCGGCAACCGCAAGTCCGAGGTCTACAAGGCGATGACCGCGCCGATCCGGGACGCCGAGTCCCGCTTGATCGAGCAGGCGCAGCCCGAGATCGCCGCCGCGGTCGTCGCCCGCAAGGTCGCCGAGGCCAACGCCGAGCGGGCGGAGAAGACCGCCACCGACCGGCCGCTCGACTCGACCGCTCGGGGCCTTGCCACCGACGCGCGGCTCGCGCTGGAGGACGCGACCATTCCCGCAGAGCCCAAACTGTTCGGCGGCAACGACTCCACCGTCGAGAAGGCCACCAGCCGCCTGGCCGAGCAGAACGGCCGCTACGCCGTCCTCGCGCCCGAAGGCGGAAAGCTGCTGTCGATCGCCGGGGGCCGCTACTCCGGCAGCCCCGACATCGGCGTTTTCCTGTCCGGGCACGCAGGCGAGGAGATTCGCATCGAGCGCATCGGGCGCGCGTCCGAACGCATCGACGCCGCCACCCTCACCATCGGCATCTGCCTGCAACCCGGAGTCCTGTCCGGACTCGGCGACACTCCGGAGTTCCGCGAGCAAGGTTTGCTCGGGCGGCTGCTGGTCTCCATGCCCGAATCGCTGCTCGGCCGCCGCAATCCCAACCCGGCGCCCGTCCGCCCCAGCGTCGCCGACGACTACCGCCGGACGCTCAAAGCCCTGGTGCTGTCGCTTCGCGAACACGGCGAACCCGGCCACCGACCCGTCACGCTCACCTTTACGCCCGAGGCTCAGCGCGCCGTCACGTCCTTGCTCGCCGAGATCGAACCGCGGCTCGCACCCGGCACCGGCGACCTGGCGCACATGACCGACTGGGCCGGGAAATACGTCGGCGCGGTCGTCCGCATCGCCGCGCTGCTCCACCTCGGAATTCACCTGCGCGACGGTTATCAGCAGCCGATCGGCCTGCAGACCTTCGACCACGCCCGCCAGCTCGGCGAGTATTTCATCGCCCACGCCCAGGCCGCCTACGACGCGATCGGCGCCGATCCCGCCGTCAACCACGCCCGCGCCGTCATCGACTGGGCTCGACGCACCGGCACAACCCGGTTCACCGCCCGCGACCTCATGCGCGGACCGCTCAAGAGCAAGTTCCGCAAGGTCGCCGACACCGAGCCCGCCCTGCGCGTTCTGGAAAGCCACGGTTGGGTGCGTCGTCACCCAGCGCCGCCTAACCCGGGAAACCGACCTCCGTCACCCACCTACGAGGTTCACCCAAGCGCTCTCGGCAGCGCCTCATGAACCGCACGGACCGCGCTCACGGTCCGCAACCGGCGACCGGGCAGCAATCCGCTCGCAGGGACACGGGGACAGGTGACAGAAGTCGACGAAAGTCTTCTGTCGACTTCTGTCACCTGTCACCACGTCCCCCGACGCGGCCCGGACCTGATCCGCCATCACACAGAGTCATCACCGCCCGGCCCACCACGACCCCGGCGAACGGCCGTTCGCCGGGGTCATCGCATGTCTGGAGGCAATCGTCCGATGAAGCGCTCTGACCGTCCCGCGCCGACCAAGAGCGTCAAGCTCGCCGAGGTCGGGAGCAGCGTCCCGGACCCGGACGAGAAGCTCACGGTCGCCGACATCTGCCGGGAGCTGAAGATCGCGCCGTCGACCTTCTACGACTGGCGGCAGAAGCGGCTCGCCCCGCCCTGCCTCACCCTGCCGAACGGGCAGCTCCGCGTCGTCCGGCGCGATCTCGACTCGTGGCTGAGCGGCCGAAGGGACGCCGCGTGACGCGCGAGCAGTCCGCCCAAGGTCCCGGCTCCCGCGCCGAGCCGGGACCTGTTCCTCGCACCGTGTCGTACGACGTTCGCGTTTTCGACACGATCCAAGCCGTCAAGCGGGTCAAAGGCGAGACGTATCGGGTGCGGTGGAAGGTCGGCGGCGAGCCTTGCAGCAAGACCTTCAAGACGAGCACGCTGGCCAAGAACCACCAAGCCAAGCTGCGGACGGCTGCGAACGAGGGTGAGCCTTTCGACGTCGAGACCGGCTTGCCTCTTTCGATGCTGCCCAAGGGTCGGCCACCCGAAGAAGCCGCCAACCAGCAGGGACCGACGTGGTACGAGTTCGCCTCGGAATACGTCGCGATGAAATGGAAGGGCATCGCGGGCGGCACCCGCCGAGGCGTTGCGGAGGGGCTCGCGACGGCGACCCTGGCTCTCGTCTCCTGGGAGGGCACGCACCCTGAGCCGGAGGACGTCTACCAAGCCCTGTCGACCTGGGCCTTCAACCTTCCTGCCCGACGGAACGGCCTTCCCGACGGGCTAGCGAAGACGATCGGCTGGGTCGAGTCCCGCTCGGTCAGTCTGGCGAGCCTCGGCGAGCCCGACGTGCTCCGGAAGGTGCTCCAACAGCTCGCCCGGCGCCTGGACGGCGAATCCGCCGCCGCATCGACCTACGCGCGCAAACGAGCGACCCTGTCCAACGCGCTGAGCTACGCGGTCGAGAAGAAGTACTTCGAGTTCAACCCGCTGCTTCGCGTCACCTGGACGGCGCCGAAGAACACCGAGGCGATCGACCGGCGACGCGTCGTCAACGAGGCCAAGGGACACGCGCTGATCGTCGCCGTCGGGCGGCAGGGCGCGACCGGACGCCATCTGCGCGCGTTCTTCGGCTCTCTCTTCCTCGCGGGTCACCGGCCGGCCGAGGCGACCGCCCTGACCGAGGACGAGCTGGCGTTGCCGACCGACCCCGAGGAATGGGGCTGGCTCGACCTGGGAGATTCGTCCCCGCAGACCGGCGGAACCTGGACCGACGCGGGTGGACGGGAGGTTCGATCGCTGAAACACCGCAGCGTCAAGGAGACGCGGCCCGTCCCGGTCTGCCCGCCGTTGGGAAAGCCCCTGCGCTGGCATCTCGCCGAATTCGGCACGGCACCTGACGGCCGACTCTTCCGTGCTGAAAACGGCGGACTGCTTTCCGAGAGCGTCTACACGCGCGTCTGGGAAGCCGCCCGAATCGACGCGCTCACTCCCCACGAGGTGAAGAGCGTCCTGGCCGAGCGGCCCTACGACCTCCGGCACGCCCGGCTGTCGATCTGGCTCAACGCCGGAATCTCCGACGCCCAGGTCGCCGAATGGGCGGGCAACAGCGTTCCGGTCCTGCGGCGCGTCTACGCCAAATGCCTGACCGACACGACCGAGCAGTCCCTCGCCAAACTCGGGCGCGCCCGGTCGAAGGGCGCCGAGGCACCGGGCGTGCTCGACTTCGAGGAGGACGCAGCCCTCGTCTCTCTGGAGGAGGCGTCCTGGTACGAGCTGGCTGTCAGCTACATCGACTGGAAATGGGGCACGGTGAAGCCGACGACCAGGCGCGGCATCACCGAGGCGCTGACGAAGGCGACCATCGCCGTCCTGCCGCGCTCGGGGCCGTGGCCGACGGACGTCCAACTCGGCACGGCACTCGCGTCGTACGTCTTCAACCGGGACCGCTGGTCGCAGGCTCCCGACCAGCACGCGGCCGTCATCGCCTGGATCGAGGACCACGCGCCGCCCACGGCCGCGCTCCGCGACCCCGAACAGCTCAGGATCGTCCTGGCGCACCTCGGACGTCGCCTCGACGGGCAGCCAGCGTCCGCAGCCGTCGCCGCCCGGCGGCGGTCCACGCTGTTCAACGTCTTCGAGTTCGCGGTCCGGGAACGGCTGCTGCCGAGCAATCCGCTTCTCTTCCGTTCCTGGACGGATGCGGAAACCGGGTCACGCATGGGGCACGGCCAGCCGTAGAAAGCCGTGAACAGCCGTAGCCAACCGGAAACCACAAAACGGCCCCTCCCAGCGTTTGCGCTGGTGAGGGGCCGTTCTTAGTGGTGTGGCGGGTGCAGGGTTCGAACCTGCGTAGGCTAAGCCGACGGATTTACAGTCCGCTCCCATTGGCCACTCGGGCAACCCGCCGTGGCGTCGCTCTCGCGACGGCACTTGGAAGGATAGCGGACGTCGCGGGTGGACGTGACATCAGCGGTGGACCCGGAGCAGGACGGGCCACGTCTGGGGGCCGACGACGCCGTCCACGTCGACCTTGCCCCACTTCTGGACGGCCTGGACGGCCTTCTCGGTGGCGTCGTCGAAGCGGCCGGTGACCTTGACGTCGGTGTGGGCGCGGGCCTGCAGGAGGGCCTGGACGGTCTCGACGTGCTCGCCGCGGTCGCCCTTCGACAGTTTCGGCAGTTTCTTCACCAGGGCCTCCGTCCAGTTGCCGTCGTAGTCGGGGCGGCCGAACCCGGCGATGACGGCCGCGGCGCGGACGCGGCGGCGCACCGCGTTGTCGGTGTTCGCCTCGATGGTCTGCAGGCGGCCGTCGCCGAGGTTCTTCTCGACGACGCCGACGTGGTCGATGGCGCCGATCGCGTTGGACGACCCCCAGTCGAAGAAGACGATGTCGCCGGGCTTGGCCTTCTTGACGTTGGCGGTGGTGCCGGCGTGCCACGTCCCGGCCTTCTTGAAGTCCTGCGCGTGGCTGACGGTGTAGGCGCGGTCGCCCTTCGGCAGGACGGCGTCGGTGTTGCCGGAGCGGCGCGCCCAGTAGGTGATCGCCATGTCGCACCAGGACGCGGTCAGGTACTCCTTGCCGTGCCGTTTCGCGTAGGCGCGGGTGATGGGGTTGGGGCGGCCCTTGAGGCCGATGGACTTGCGCGCCTCGGCCAGCAGGGACGACGGGGTCTCGTCCGCGTCCCGCGCCCGCTTCTCGTGTTCGGTGACGACGTGGTGCTCGTCGGGCTCGGTGGCGCGGTGCGCGTCCGGATGGGCGTCCACTTTGCCCAGAAGCTTGCGCGTCTTTCGTTTTGTCTGCCTCACCTGGCCTCCGGGTGGCGTCAGGGGGTGCGGCCGCCGGTTCGGCGACGCGTTCGTCGGCTGGCGTGCCCCGTCCGAGCCCCCGCACACGCACCCGGGAGGTGATGGCTCGCTACCCTGAGCGGACGCGTCGTCGTGCCGCCGGACCCCGTCCGCGAGTCCGTCCGGGCACCTTCAGCCGACCGTTTCCAGCAGCCAGGAGGATGGGCGTTCTATGGCGGATAGCAGTTTCGACATCGTGAGCAAGCTCGACCGGCAGGAGGTCGACAACGCTCTGAACCAGGCGGCCAAGGAGGTGGCCAACCGGTTCGACTTCCGCAACGTGGACGCGGGGATCAAATGGTCGGGCGAGACCATCGAGATCCAGGCGAACTCCGAGGAGCGCGCCAACGCCGTCCTGGACGTCCTGAAGGACAAGCTCGTCAAGCGGCAGATCTCCCTGAAGTCGATCGACGCGGGCGAGCCGAAGGCGTCCGGCAAGCTCTACAAGCTGAGCGTCGGGCTCAAGGAGGGCATCTCCCAGGAGGATGCGAAGAAGATCGGGAAGATCATTCGCGAGGAGGGCCCGAAGGCCGTCAAGGCGCAGATCCAGGGCGAGGAGCTGCGCGTGACGTCCAAGAAGAAGGACGACCTCCAGGAGGTCATCGCCCTGCTCAAGGGCAAGGACCTCGACGTCGCGCTGCAGTTCGTGAACTACCGGTAGTTCCGGCGGGCGGGCCGTCGGCTTCGTCGGCGGCGGCCCGCCGCACGGGGTGAGCGCGCCGGTCCCTCCCCCGCAGAAGGTCCGGCGCGCTCGTTGTCTGTGACGCGCCGTGCCGCCGGATGGTTCAGCCCGCGATCCGATTCTCTTCGAAACGCTCCAGGTCGCGGGCCAGTGCGGCGAGGTCGAGGTCCAGGACGCGGGCGAGCGCCGCGACCGTGAAGAACGCCGGGACGGCGATGGCACCGCGCTCGATCTTGCGCAGCGTGTCCAGGGAGATGCCCGCCGCGGCGGCGACGTCGGCGGCGGTGCGCGGGCCGCGCGCGGCGCGCAGGACCTGGCCGAGGGCGCGGCCCCGGTCGCGTTCGTCGGCGGTGAGCGGTGTGCGGACCATGCGGCGGAGTCTACTTGGAAGATTTAAATACTGGTATTACTATCTCGTCGCATGGTGACCTACCGGAGCCCACGCGAGTGGGAGATCATGCGCGAGGCCGGACGCGTCGTCGCGCACGCCCTGCGCGCGGCGCGGGACGCGGCCGCGCCGGGCGTCCCCGCGCGCGAGCTGGACGCCGCCGCGGCCAGGACGATCGCGTCGATGGGCGCGGAGTCGAACTTCCTGCACTACCACCCGTCCTGGGCGCCGACGCCCTATCCGGCGACGGCGTGCGTCTCGGTGAACGACGTCGTGGTCCACGGCCTTCCCGGCGACCGCCCGCTGCGGGAGGGCGACCTGGTCTCGGTGGACTGCGGCGCGGTGCTGCGCGGCTACCACGGCGACGCGGCGATCACGTTCGCGGTCGGGGAGCCGTCCGCCGCTGATCAGCGGCTGATGGACGTCACCGAGCGGGCTTTGGAGCGTGCCATCGCGCAGGCCGTCCCCGGCAACCGCGTCGGCGACATCGCGCACGCCGTCGAGAGCACCGCCCGCGCCGCCGGGTTCGGGATCGTCGAGGGCTCCGGCGGCCACGGCATCGGCACCGCGATGCACGAGGACCCGCCCGTCCCCAACACCGGGCGGCCGGGCCGGGGCCTGCGGCTGCGGCCCGGCCTGACGATCGCGATCGAGCCGATGGTCTGCGCGGGCGCGGGCGGCGACGGGCGCACGCTGGCGGACGGCTGGTCGGTCGCGACGGCGGACGGGTCGCGCGCGGCGCACTTCGAGCACTCGGTGGCGGTCACCGAGGACGGTCCGGTGGTCCTGACGCTGCCGTGAGCGCTCACGCGTCCACGAAGACGTCCACCGGCCGCCCGTCCGCGCGGTGCAGCACGACCGGCCAGTACCCGTCGAGGAACGCGCCGTCCGGGACCTTCTCGAAGTGCAGCTCGAAGTCGCCGGAGCGGTAGACGACGAGGCTCGTCGGACGGACCTCGGCGAGGAACGCGGCCTTCTCCTCGGCGGTCTCGTCGCCGGTCGCGCCCCAGTCCCACAGGTGGGCGACGGCGGCGGGCCCGATCTCGTCCATCGCGGCGAGCAGGCCCCGGACGTGCGGGAGCAGCTCTTCGACGCGGTCGGCCCCGGCGTTGTCGAACATGATCAGCAGCTCGCCGGCCGTCGCCTCGTAGGAGCCGGTGGACGGGTCGAACGCGACCTCCCCGAGAACGGCGTCGCGGACGGGCGGATGGCCCCCGCGCCCGCCCGGCAGCGTGTGCGCGGCGAGGAACGGGTCCGCGAGGTGCTCGGCGTAGGACGGGTTCAGCGCGGGCTCCACGATCCGCGTGAACGACGCGAACTGCCGTGGCGTGCCGCGCACACGCCGACCGTCGGCGGCGGTAAGGACGAACTCGCCGCCGTCGCGTTCCACGGCGGTGACGCGGAACGAGCGCGGCACCGGAAGCGCCTGCACGGTGCCGCCCCGGCCGAGGACGGCGACGGTGGCGCGCTGTTCGTCGCCGTCCGGCTGGACGAGCAGGACGCTCGCCAGGTCCGGCGCGACGCAGACGAACCCGTCCGGCCCGGCGAGCGCGCGCACCCGCGACTCGTCGCCGTCCAGCGCGGCGCGGAACACCCCGGACTCGTGCATGGCTCGCCCCCTCCCGGCCGCGCGAGGGGCGCGGCCCGTCAGCGCAGGATAACCAGCGCGCGACAGACGACACCGGGCGTTCGGGACGAGATAGTCAGTGCGTGACAATCAGCGCAGGCCGGCCATGCGTTCCAGCCGTTCGACGCGGTCGGCGGTCGGCGGGTGCGTGGAGAACAGCCGCCCGATGCCCGCGCCCCGGAACGGGTTGGCGATCATCAGCGAGCTGGTGGTGGCGAGTTCGGGGTCCTGCGGGAGCGGCAGCGCGCGGGCGCCCGCGTCGATCTTGCGCAGCGCGGAGGCGAGGGCGAGCGGGTCGCCGGTGAGCCGCGCCCCGGCCGCGTCGGCGGCGTACTCGCGGGTGCGGCTGACGGCCATCTGCACGACGGCGGCGGCGATCGGGCCGAGGACGAGCATCAGCAGCGCGCCGAGCACGCCGGGCCCGTCCTCGTCGTCCTCCCGGCCGATCGGCAGGAAGATCGCCAGGTGCGACAGGTAGGTGATCACGGTCGCGATGGCGGCGGCGACGGACGAGATCAGGATGTCCCGGTTGTAGACGTGCGACAGCTCGTGCCCGAGGACCGCGCGCAGCTCCCGCTCGTCCAGCGTCCGCAGGATGCCGCGCGTGCAGCAGACGGCGGCGTTGCGCGGGTTGCGGCCGGTGGCGAACGCGTTGGGCTGCGCGGTCTCGGAGACGTACAGCCGGGGCATCGGCTGCCGCGCCGCCGTGGACAGCTCCCGGACGAGCCGGTGCAGCACGGGCGTCTCGATCTCCCCGACCGGGTGGGCGCGCATCGAGCGCAGCGCGATGCGGTCGGAGAAGAAGTAGGCGACGCCGTTGGTGCCGAGCGCGACGGCGAGCGCGATGAGCAGGCCCGTCGCGCGACCGAACGCCCAGCCGACGACCAGCATCAATGCCGACAGGGCCGCGATGAGGGCCGCCGTCCTGACGCCGTTGAACCGCACCTGACCTCCCGCCGAAGTTCGATCATCCGAACAACGGTTTGACCAGGAGAAATGTTCCCTTATCAGGTGACGGAGGACACGGCCTGCAGCACGAGCTGGGGCGCGGCGGACAGCACGACCGCGCCCGCCCCGGCGGCGGCGACGGCGGCGCGGACGGGCACGCCGGGCACGGCCGCCGCGTAGGCGTGGCCGGTCGGCGCGGCGTACAGCCGCACGGCCCACCGCAGGTAGTAGACGAGCCCGATGACGGTGTTGAGCGCCATGATGACCGCGAGCCAGGTGACGCCGCCCGCGACCGTCGCGCGGAACACGACGACCTTCGCGAACAGCCCCATGACGCCCGGCGGCAGTCCGGCGAGGCAGATCAGGAAGAACGCGAGCGCGGCCCCGGCGGCGGGGCTGCGGCGGCCGAGCCCCCGGTAGTCGTCGAGGGCGTCGACGGGCGGGGTGCCCTCCCCGGCGGGCTCGAAGCGGCGGCGGAACCCGACGACGACCGCGAACGCGCCGAGGTTCATCACCGCGTACAGCGCGACGTAGGCGGTGGTCGCGGCGACGGCCTCGCCGAGCCGGTGGTCCCCGGCGGCCAGCGGCGCGAGCATGTACCCCGACTGCGCGACCGACGACCAGGCCAGCAGCCGGATCGCGGTCGTCTGCCGGAGCGCGAACAGGTTGCCGAGCGTCATCGTCAGCGCGGCCATGATCCCGACGAGCGGCCCCCACACGTGCCCGTAGGCGGGGAACCCGAGGGCGAGGACGATCGCCAGGCCCGCGAAGCCGGCGGCCTTGGACACCACGGACAGGAACGCGGCGACGGGCAGCGGCGCGCCCTGGTAGACGTCCGGCGCCCAGAAGTGGAACGGCACGGCGGCGATCTTGAACGCGAACCCGGCGAGCACGAGCATGATCCCGACGCCCGCGACGGGGTCGAGGTCGGACGGCAGCGACCGCAGCGCGGGCGCGATCCGGTCGAGGTGCATCGCGCCCGTCGCGCCGTAGACGAGGCTGACGCCGAACAGCATCACCGCCGACGACACGACCGACACCAGGAACAGCTTCACGGCCGCCTCGGACGCGACGCCGTCGTAGCGGCGCAGCGCGACGAGCGCGAACACCGGCAGCGACAGCGTCTCCAGCGCGACGACGAGCAGCACGAGGTCGCGGGCGGCGACGAGCGTGACCGCGCCGGTGACCGCGCACAGCAGCAGGAAGTGGTACTCCCCCGCCGGGATGCGGGACGCGGTGATCTCGCCGAGCGACAGCAGCACGACGATCACGGCGGCGACGAGCACGACGCCCTGGAACACGAGCGTGAAGTCGTCCGCGACGTAGGAGCACGACGCCGGGCCGCCGCCGCGCAGCCCGCCCGGCACGCAGAACGTCGCGCGCCGGTCGCCGAACGCGAGGGCGGCGACGGCGACGAGCGCGGCGCCGAACGCGCCGCCCGACGCCCAGCCGAGGACGCGGCGCGGGACGCCGAACGCGTCCGCGACCAGCAGCGCCAGCGCGGCGGCGGCGAGGATCAGCGGCGGCGCGACGGCCGCGTAGTCGATGCCCTGGATCATGGGCGTCAGCCACCTCCGAACAGCGCGCGCACCGGGCCGGTCGTCACGGCGAGCAGCGTCTTGGGCCAGAGCCCGACCAGCAGGGTCGCGGCGATGAGCGGGGTCCACGCGGCGTACTCGTAGGCGGAGATCCGCGCGACGCCGGCCGGGGCGTCCGGCTGCGGCGTCCCGTGCGTGATCTTGGCGAGCAGCCGCAGGAAGTACGCGGCGGTGAGGACGGCCCCGAGCGCGGCGACGGCCATGAACACGACGAACGTCGTGCGCGGCAGCGCGGCGTGCGGCTTGTACGCGCCGAGCAGCGCCAGCATCTCGCCCCAGAACCCGGCGAGGCCGGGCAGTCCGAGGCTGGCGACGGCCGCGAAGGTGAGCGTCCCGGCCAGGCGCGGCGAGGACGCGAGCATCCCGCCGCCGATCTCGCGCAGGTCGCCGGTGCCGTAGCGGTCCTTCACCGAGCCCGCGACGAAGAACAGGAGCCCGGTGATGAGGCCGTGCGCGATGTTCCCGAACAGCGCCGCGTTGATCCCGACGGGCGTGAGCGTCGCGATGCCGAGCAGCACGAAGCCCATGTGCCCGACGGACGAGAACGCGATCATCCGTTTGAGGTCCGTCTGCGCGAGGCAGGCGAGCGCGCCGTAGATGATCCCGATGACGGCGAACAGGCCGAGCCAGGGCGCCCAGTACGCCGCGCCCTGCGGGGCGGCCGGGAGCGCGACGCGGATGATGCCGTAGGTGCCCATCTTCAGCAGCGCGCCCGCGAGCAGCACCGATCCCACGGTCGGGGCCTCGGTGTGCGCGTCGGGCAGCCAGGTGTGCAGCGGCCACATCGGCGTCTTGACGGCGAAGCCGAGGCCCATCAGCAGGAACGCGGTGATCTGGACGCCGCGCGACAGGCCCGCGCCGTGCCGGGCGGCCAGCTCGGTCATGTCGAGCGTCCCGGCCTTGACGCCGACGAGCAGCATCCCGACCAGCAGCAGGCCGGAGCCGAGCAGCGTGTAGAGGATGAACTTGCGGGCGGCGAACGACCGGTCGGAGCCGCCCCAGATCGCGATGATCGCGTACATCGGGACGAGCACGATCTCGAACGCGACGAAGAACAGCACCAGGTCCAGCGCGGTGAACGTGCCGAGCATCCCGACTTCGAGGACGAGCAGCAGCCCGGTCAGCAGCCGGATCTGCCCGCCCGCGGGCGGGTGCTTCATCGTGTAGAGGAAGCACAGGAACGTCAGCAGCGCGGTGAGGACGATCAGCGGCAGCGAGATGCCGTCCGCGCCGAGATGGAAGCGCAGCCCGATCGACGGTGCCCAGGACGCGTTCACGCCGAGCTGCGTCTCGGACGCCTTGCCGTAGTCGAACGCGGTGGCCGCCGATACCGCCACGAGCAGCGTCGCGCCGGACACGCCCGCGCCGTACCGGGCGACGGCCGCGTCGCCCGGCAGGAACCGGCCCGCCGGGAGCAGCAGCAGGACGGCCCCCAGCAGGGGAATCGCCGTCATCAGCACGAAGATCACAGGAAGATCACCACCACGGCGACGATGACGACGACCCCGCCGAGCACCCCGGTGAGGTAGGTCTGCGGATCGCCGTCGCGGGGCAGCCGCAGCGCCCCGGCGAGCCGCTGGACGAGCCGGGCGGTGCCGACGACCGCGCCGTCGACGTCCTGCCGGTCCACGACGGCGACGCCGCGCGCGAGCCGCCGCACCGGGCGGACGATCGCGGCGGCGTACAGGGCGTCCACGCCGAACGCGGCGGCGAACGCGGGCCGCGCGCGGCCGAGGACGAGCGACGGGTCGGCACCCGTGCTACCGGACGTGTCGCGCCGCCACAGCAGGAACGCGGCGGCGCCGCCGAGCGCCAGCAGCGCGACGCCGAGCAGCGCGGATGCGACGTGCGGGCGCAGCTCGTCCGCGCCGAGCCCGAAGAACCCGAGGACGGCGGCGGGGACGGCCAGGACGGCGACCGTCCACGACATGGCGCGCGGGGACTCGCGCGGCTCGCCCGTCCCCCGGTACTCGCCGAAGAACGTCATGAGCCAGGCGCGCATCGCGTACGCGGCGGTGAGCGCGACGGTCAGCAGCAGACCCAGGTAGATCAGCCACGCGATGCCACTCGGGATGGTGGGAGGCGCCGAGTGAACCGTGCCCGACAGCACGGGCACGAAAGCGCCGGAGCCGGGACCGAACAGCGGCTGCGGCGGCGTGGAGTCGTAGAACCCCGCCGCCGCCGTCAGCTCGCCGCCGTGCAGGGCCGCGTGCTGCGCGCCCTCGATGACGGCGTCCTTGCTGAACCAGCCGCTGACCGGCGGGACGCCCGCGAGCGCCGCGAACCCGACCGTCATCGCCGCGAACGTCACCGGCATCCGGGCGCGCAGCCCGCCGTGCCCGGCGAGCAGGTTCGTGCCGGTCGCGAAGATGACGCTGCCCGCCGCGAGGAACAGCACCGCCTTGAACGCGCCGTGCGCGACGAGGTGGAACACCGCCGCCGACCGCGCGCCGACCGCCAGGCCCGCCGCCATGACGGCGAGCTGGCTGATGGTGGAGTAGGCGAGGACGCGTTTGAGGTCGTCCTGGGCGAGGGCGGCGAGCGCCGCGCCGACCATCGACACGACGGCGACGACGCCGAGGACGGCGAGCGCGGCCGGGGCGGCGGCGTACACCGGGTAGAGCCGCGCGACGACGTAGATCCCGGCGGCGACCATCGTCGCGGCGTGGATGAGCGCGCTGATCGGCGTCGGCCCGGCCATCGCGTCGGGCAGCCAGGTGTGCAGCGGGAACTGGGCGCTCTTCCCGGCGACGCCCGCGAGCAGCAGCAGCGCGGCGGTGAGCAGCGTGGCGTGCGGGACGTCGCCGAGCCGGGTCAGCAGGCGCGGGATCTCGAACGTCCCCGCGCCGACGCCCAGCATGATCACGCCGATGAGGAACCCGACGTCGCCGAGCCGCGTGACGAGGAACGCCTTCACGGCCGCCCGCGAGTTCGAGCGGTCCTCCCAGTGGTGCCCGATGAGGAAGTACGAGCAGACGCCCATGATCTCCCAGCCCGCGTACAGCACCAGCAGGTCGCGGGAGAACACCACGAGCAGCATCGCGGCGGTGAACAGGGAGATGAACGCGGCGTAGGACGAGTACCGCGCGTCCTTCGCCATGTAGGAGACGGAGTAGACCTGCACCGCGAGCGCGACCGCGCAGACGAGCACGGCCATCAGCGCCGACAACCCGTCCACGTGCAGGCCGACGCGGATCGGCACCGAGCCGGTCTGGATCAGCGTCAGTGTGCCCGCGCGCGGGCGCGGCGACTGCCACAGCGTCAGCCCGACGATGACGGCGAGGACGAACGACACGGCGGCGGGCACGCACGCGATCAGCGCGGGCCCGTTGCGCAGCACCGCGAACCCGGACGCGGCGGCCGCGGCGGCGGGCGGCGTCGCGCCCTCGTGCGCGGAGTCGGCGTCGGCGTCGGCCTCCGCGTCGGTGACGACCGTGCCGCCTGCGGGCGCGTCGGCGGCGGGCGCGCCGCGCAGCGCGCGGGTCAGCGCGGGGCCGCCCAGCATCCCGGCGAGCGCGGCGGCGAACGGCAGCAGGACCAGCAGCGCGGCGAGGACGGTCACAGCCCGGCCTCCACGGCCTCGGCCGCCTCGGCGGCGGGGTCGCCCTCGCCGGGCACGGCGTCCTCGCGCAGCGTGCGCAGCGCGTCCACGTCCACGACCTTCCTGTTCCGGTAGACGAGCAGGATGATCGCGAGCCCCAGCCCGACCTCGGCGGCGGCGATCACGATGGTGAACAGCGTGAGGACCTGGCCGCCGTGCAGCCGGTCCCGCCACCACACGTCGAACGCGACGAGGTTGAGGTTGACGGCGTTGAGCATCAGCTCGACCGCCATCAGCACGAGGATCGCGTTGCGCCGCGCCAGCACCCCGTACACGCCGACGGCGAACAGCAGCGCGGAGATGACGGCCGGATAGACGATGTGCATCAGTCGCCGTCCTTCGCGCCGATGTCGGTCCGGGACAGGACGATCGCGCCGACGAGCGCCGCGAGCAGCAGCACCGACGCGACCTCGAACGGCAGCACCCAGGTGCGGAACACGCTCGACCCGAGCGCGTCCGCGCTGCCCCCGCCCGGCTTCACGTCCTTGTGCGCGCCGCCGAACCCGAGGACCACCGTGGTGACGAGCAGCGCGGCGGTCGCGACCGCGACGACGAGCGCCACCCAGCGGTTCTCCGAGTCCAGCCCGTCGTTGCGGCCGATCGGCGCGCGCGTCAGCATGATGCCGAACAGCAGCAGCACCACGACCGCGCCGACGTAGATCAGCACCTGCACCCAGGCGACGAACTCGGCCGTCAGCACCAGGTAGGAGCCCGCGAGGCCGCCGAACGCGACGACGAGCCACAGCGCGGCGTGGACGATCTGCCGCGTCGTCACGCACAGCACGCCGCCGCCGAGCGCGACGACGCCGAGCAGCACCAGCGCCACGTCCTGGCCGGTCACGCGCCCCGCCCCCGTCCGGCCCGGGACGCCGCCTTCCCGGCCGCCGCGATCTCCTTCGGCGGCTCGCCGGACGGGTCGTGGGCCTGCGGCGGCGGGACCGTCCACATCCACTCGCGCAGGCGTTCCTTCTCGTGGGTCAGCTCGGCGATGTCGTACTCCGCGTACTCGAACTCCGGCGACCAGAACAGCGCGTCGAACGGGCACACCTCGACGCAGATCCCGCAGTACATGCACAGCGAGAAGTCGATGGCGAACCGGTCGAGGACGTTGCGGCTGCGCGCCCGCCCGCCGCCCTCGGCGGGCAGCGTCTCCTTGTGGGAGTCGATGTAGATGCACCAGTCCGGACACTCGCGCGCGCAGAGCATGCAGACCGTGCAGTTCTCCTCGAACAGCGCGATCACGCCGCGGGTGCGCGGCGGCAGATCGGGCTGCACCTCCGGGTACTGACGCGTGATGCTGCGCCGCGTCATCGTCCGCAATGTCACGGCCAGCCCCTTGGCCAGACCGCCTCCTGGTAGCCGTCCCACGGGGGACATGATGACGTACCGCGGGGTCGCCCGTGAACGCGGCGGTGACCCGGTGCGTCTGACGGGTAGGGACGACGAAAGGGGACAAGGTGGTCTGCGGTGACATATCGCCTGGCCGGAGCGGTCGCGCGCGCTCGATCCCGAAGGGCCTCGGCTACGCGGCCGTGCCGCTTCTCACGGCGGGAATCGCCACGCCCGTCCCGTTCGTCTACGCGGCCTTCCGCCACCGCTCCCGGCTCCAGGGCCTCATCGCGTTCGCGTACACCGTCGTGGTCTGCGTCACCGCCGGACTGACGGGCGCGCCGGACGGCAGCACCCGCGACTCCATCGCGACCGGGCTCATGATCGCGCTGTGGGTCGGCGGGTCGGGGCACGCGTTCGCGGTCGGGGCGTTCATCCGCCGCACCGCGCCCGCGCCGCCGCCCCTCCCGCCGCGAAGCGACGGCAACCGGTACGCGCTCGCGGAACTGGAGCGCCGCCGCGCGCTGCGCGCCGAGGCCCGGGCGCTCGCCGCGCGCGACCCGTCCGCCGCCTACGAGCTGGGCGTCGGCCGCCCCGACCTGCCGCGCGCCTACGACGACGGCGGACTCGTCGACGTCAACCACGCGCCCGCGCGCGTCCTCACGACACTGCCCGGCATCTCCGCGGCGACCGCCGCGCGGCTCGTCGAACGCCGCGCGGAACGCGGCGGGTTCATCTCCGTCGAGGACATGGCCCTGGACACCGACCTCCCACCCGACCTCCTGCCCTTCCTCGCGGACCTGACGATCTTCCTGCACTGACGACGGGTCAGCATGACGTCGCCCGTGAACGCGGTAGCCGCCTCCCGCGTCCCAGGAGCGGCGGCGAAGAGAGGAGCAAGATGGCCGAAGGCGGCATCGACGCTGATGAACGGCCTGGCAGACGAGGATGGGTCTTCTCCATCGGTGTCGGCGTCCTCTATGGGGCCGTGCCGCTCGTCACGCTCGGGATGTGCGCACCATTGCCGTTCATCTACGCGGCCGTCCGCCGGAACTCGTTTCCCCTGGGAATTTTCACGTCCCTCTACATCGCGTGGGTCATGGTCGTCTTCAAGATGGCGTCCGGAGGCGGTTCGCACAGCATGTTCGAGAACATGATGCTGGGCGGGCTGTGGCTCGGCTCGACGGTCCATGCTTTCGCGGTCGGGGTGATCGGCTGCCGCGGACCGCGAAGGCGGAAGCGGGACATCATCGTCACGCCGTTGGCCGTCGAACGCGACCGGATCGCGCAGGCCGCGGCGAGTCGGCGCCGCAGGCTGCGCGCCAAGGCACGGGCACTGGCGGAACGCGACCCCGACGCCGCCCGGGAACTCCGGATCGGCCGACCCGACCTCCCCCGCACCCATGACGACGGCGGACTCATCGACGTCAACCACGTACCGGCGAGGGTCCTGGCGACGCTGCCCGGCCTCGACTCGGCGGCCATCGTCCGGCTCATCGAACGGCGCGTGGCCCGTGGCGGGTTCAGGTCCGTCGAGGACATGGCGCGCGACCTCGCGCTGCCGACGGACCTCCTGCACGACCTCGCGGAGGTCGCGATCTTCCTGGGCTGACCCCGCGGGTCAGAAGGCGACCTTCAGGACGCCCGTCAGGGCGAGTTGGGCGAGGGCGAGGGGGACGAGCCAGGCCCACGCGAGTTTCTGGAGCTGGTCCTCGCGCATGCGCGGGTAGCTGACGCGCAGCCAGATCACCACGAACGACAGCGCGAACACCTTGAGCAGCATCCACAGCCAGCCCAGTTCCGTCTCCAGGAACGGGCCCTTCCAGCCGCCGAGGAACAGCACCGCCGTCAGCGCCGACAGCACGATGATGCCCGCGTACTCGGCCAGCAGGAAGAACGCGAACCGCAGCCCGCCGTACTCGGTGTACGGGCCGAGGATGATCTCCGAGTCCGCGATCGGCATGTCGAACGGCGGACGGCGCAGCTCCGCGAGCCCCGCCACGAAGAACACGACCGCGCCGACCGCCTGCCACGGCAGCCAGTACCAGCGCCACGCCTCCACGATCCCCGGCAGCGACAGCGTGCCCGCCGCCATCGCCGCCGACGACGCCGCGAACACCAGCGGCAGCTCGTACGACATGAGCTGCGCCGCGACGCGCATCCCGCCGAGCAGCGAGTACTTGTTCGCGCTCGCCCAGCCCGCCATGATCGCGCCGATCACGCCGACGCCCATCACCGCCAGGGCGAAGAACAGGCCGACGCCGAGGTCCACCGCGACCTGGCCGTCCGGCCCGATCGGCACCACCAGCAGCACCAGCAGGTACGGGACGATCGCGACGGCCGGGGCCAGCTTGAAGATCCGCCGGTCCGCGGCGGCCGGGACGACGTCCTCCTTCTGCGCGAACTTCACGCCGTCCGCGACGAGCTGCGCCCACCCGTGGAACCGGCCCGCGTACATCGGGCCGAGACGGCCCTGCATGTGCGCCATCACCTTGTGCTCGGCCTGCCCCACCAGCAGCGGCAGCACGCCGAACGCCGCGGCGACCGCCAGCAGCTTGAGCACGATCACCAGCAGGTCAGGCATGCGGTCCCCAGTCGTCGGGCACGCCCGGCGGGCGCACGCGGCGGCGGCTGGGCGCACCGTGGCCCGACTCGCCGGGTTCCTTCGCGCCCGGCCACGCCTTGGCGACGCGGGACGCGAGGACGAAGTCCTTGCGGAGCGGGTTGCCCTCGAACCCGTCCGGGAGCAGCAGCGGGACCAGGTTCGGGTGGCCCTCGAACTCGATCCCGAACATCTCGAACGTCTCGCGCTCGTGCCAGGCCGCGCCCCGGTACACGCCGGTCGCGGTCGGCAGCGCGGGGTACGCGCGCGGCACCCGCGTCCGGACGAGCAGGTGGTGGCGCTCCTCCAGCGAGTACAGGTGCGCGACGACCGCGAAGCCGTCGTCGACCTCGTCGACGCCGGTCAGCCAGTCGAAGAAGCCGCAGGCCAGGTCGTCGCGGGCGAACGTCAGCGCGTCGATCCAGCGGTCCGCGGGGACGCCGACGGACAGGCCGCCGTGGGTCTCCTCGGTGGTGACGTCGTCGGCGAACCGGTCGTGCCACGCGACCGCGAGGGGGTGCGGGGGCGGGGCCTCGGGTTCCGGGGCGTCCGGGGTGTCGGCGGCGTCGCTCACCGGTCGCCCCGCTCGTCGTCGTCGGTGAGGCCGGGGATGATCGACGGGTCGTGCTCGGGGTCGGGCTGCTCGGGCTGCTCGGCGGGCGGCTCGGCCCGGACGGCCGGGAGCGGGCTCGTCGTGTCCTCGGGGCCGACCGGGCGCAGCTCGGTCGTCTCGGTCGCGTCGGGGCCCTCGTCGGGGACGGACGGGACGGCGGCCGTCTCGGTGGAATCCGGGTTCACGGGCGGAACGGCGGTCTCCGTGGCGTCCGGGTTCACGGGCGGGTTCGCGGCGGTCTCGGTCGCGTCGGGGACGGGCGGGCCTGCGGCCGTCTCGGCGGCGTCGGGGACGGGCGGGTTCGCAGCCGTCTCGGTCGCGTCCGGGCCCGTGTGGAGGCCCGTGTGGGGGCCCGTGTGGAGGCCCGTGTGGGGGCCCGTGTTGAGGCCCGTGCGAGGGCTCGCGTCGGGGACCGGGTCCGGGACGGCGGGGACGGCGGCCGTCTCGACCGCGTCCGGCGCGGGCTCAAGCACGGGCTCGGGCACGGGCTCAAGCACGGGCGCGGGCGGCGGGGCGACGAGCGGGCGGCGCAGCACCGTCGCCGCCAGCGGCCGCGCGGCGGGCGCGGGCGCGACCGGCTCGCCGTCGCGCGTGTACCGCTCGCCCAGCGACTCGGCCGCGATCTTCTCCTGCAGCTTGACGATCCCGTGCAGCAGCGCCTCCGGCCGCGGCGGGCAGCCCGGCACGTACACGTCCACGGGGATGATCTGGTCGACGCCCTTGGTGACGCAGTACGAGTCCCAGTACGGGCCGCCGCAGTTGGAGCACGCGCCGAACGAGATGACGTACTTCGGCTCCGGCATCTGCTCGTACAGCCGCTTGATCGCCGGGGCCATTTTGTCGCTGACCGTCCCGGACACGACCATCAGGTCGGCCTGGCGCGGCCCCGGCGCGAACGGGATCACGCCGAGCCGGATGAAGTCGTGGCGGCTCATCGACGTCGCGATGAACTCGATCGCGCAGCAGGCCAGCCCGAAGTTGAACACCCACAGCGAATAGCGGCGCCCCCAGTTGAGGACGAACCGCATGGGTTTCGGCGCCAGCCGCGACAGCGGCCCCACCCCGGGGGGCGGGAGATCGACGGCGGTCATGCTGACGCCTCCGCTCGGCGGCTGGCTCGGCGGCTGCTCCCGGTCGCGTTCACGGCGACATTCTTACAGCCTTCCGGAGGCGTCCCCGAAGGCCGCCGCACGAGATCACACCCGCGCGGGGCCGCGCGTCACGTCCAGGACAGGACGCCCTTGCGCCCCGCGTACAGCAGTCCGGCCGCGAGGAACCCCAGGAAGACGAACATCTCCGCCAGCGTCGCGCCGCCGTAGCCGGGCAGCGAGAACACCGTCGCCCACGGGAACAGGAACACCGCGTCCACGGCGAAGACCACGTAGAGGTACGCGAAGACGTAGTACCGGACGTACGACTGCGCCCAGTGGTCGCCGACCGGATCGACGCCGCACTCGTAGGTGGTCAGCTTCTCGCGCGTCGGCCGGTCCGGGCGCAGCAGCCGGTTGGCGGCCAGCCCGCCGCCGACGACCGCGCCGCCCACGACGATGAGCGCGGCGAACACGGCGTAATCGTGGAAATAGTCGCCCACCAGTGACCTCCCGAAGGTGCCTGCGCCCAGAAGTATCCCGGAGATCACGGCGCGGTCGCGAAGCGGGCGCCGTCCGAACCCCCCGAGCGCGGCGGGCGTCTTTTGATGCAGACTAGACGTGCATTTTGAGGTCGCATGACCTGGAAGGACGTGACCGGATGAGCAACCCGCCGCCGCCCCCCGGCTGGGATTCGCCGGGGGGCTCCTCCTGGCCGCCCCCGCCGCCCGGACAGGGCGGTCCGCAGGACCCCGCGGCGCAGGGCGGCCCGCCGCCCCCGCCCGACCAGGGGTTCGGTCCGCCGCCCGCCCCCGACCAGGGCTTCGGTCCGCCGCCGGGCCCGCCCGGGCCGCCCCCGCCGCCCGGCCAGAACTACGCCCCGCCCGGCACGCCGCCGCCGTTCTTCCCCCCGCCCGGCCAGCAGTTCCCGCCCGGCGCGGGCCCGATGGGGCCGCCGCCCAAGCGCGGCATGGGCGGCGGGGCCATCGCGGCGATCGTCGGCGGCGTCCTTGCGCTCGTGCTGATCATCGCGGTCGTGGTCGTCGTGGTCGTCGTGTCCGGGGGCAAGTCGCCCGAGGAGCAGCTCAACGCGGCCGCCGCGAAGCTGTCGACGGCGCGCGCCCTCACCTACAAGGGCTCGATCACCAGCGGCGGCGAGACCCTCAAGGGCGAGCTGACCGTCACCAAGGGCGGCCGCGCGACCGGCCCCGTCACCTGGGACGGGACGAACGTCACACTGCTCGCCGCCGACGACAAGCTGTTCGTCAAGGGCGACTCGTCCTTCTGGCGCGACAAGCTGACCAGCACCAGCTCGCCGTGGTTCCTCAGCGGGCAGCAGTGGGGCAAGCTCGACTCGTCCGATCTGCGCATCGACTACAACGCGTCGCTCGCGCCCGCCGTGCTGTCCAGCAAGCTGCGCTCGGCCGCGCGCCTCAAGCCGAAGAAGCCGATCAAGGCCACGGTCGGCGGGCGCAAGGCGCTGAAGTTCTCCACCGGTTCGGCGACGCTGTACCTCTCGGACTCGAATGACCCGGAGCTGATCCGGTACGAGAGCCTGTTCCCGAACATCCAGGCGGACGTGAGCATCGCGGACTCCAGCGCGATCAACACCATGCGCCAGACGATGGGCGAGCTGAGCGACGCGTTCGACGCGTCCGCGCGGCCGTCGATCGCGTCGTGGAACAAGAGCAACTGCGGCGACAGCAGCGGCGGGTGCGCGGTCTCGGCGAAGATCCAGCCGCCGTCCGGGCTGACGGGCTCGACCGAGATCGAGGTCCGCTTCACGATCAACGGCAACTCCCCGACCGGCCCGAACCTCGGGAACTGCACCACGAAGATCACCGTCAGCGGCGACTCGTCGGTGACGGCGGGCTGCAAGGTCACCGGCTCGGCCTGGAACAACTGGGCCAAGGGCGCCAAGAACGGCACGCTGTTCTACAAGAGCGCGCAGTACAAGGTGGCCGGGGCGACGTCGTCGGACATCCAGTCCATGCAGTCGAACCTCGACCAGGAATAAGCGTCCGCGAGCATGCCGGGCGTTCCGGGGCGCGCCGCGCACCCCGGAACGTCCGGCATCCTTGTGTCCGGCCAGACCGGCGGGAGGAGCGGCGATGACGACGGCACGGGACACCCGGTGAACGACGACCCCCGCGCACGCCGCACGTCCCCCGACGCCCTCCCCGCGACCCCGCCCGGCGGACGTCCCCCGCGCACGCCGCCGCGCGGCACGCACGTCCCGGGCGCGCCCGGACACGGGACGCCCGCCCCCGCCGGACCGCCGCGAGGCGCGCGCACGCCCGGCACGCCGCCACGCGGCACGGCCGCGCCCGGCGGGCCGCCGAGCGGCGCAAGGTCGTCCGGCGGGCCGCCGAGCGGCACGGCGCGGCTCGGCACGCCGCCGGGCGGCGCGTCCGCGCTGGACGCGGCGGGTGCGGGGCCGTGGATCGTTCCGCCGGAGGGGTCCGGGATCGAGCTGCCGCCGTTGCCGTACCGGCCGGCGGGGGCGCGGGCGCGGCGGCGGCGGACGCGGCTGCTGTTCGGCGCGGGCGGCGCGGCGATCGTGCTGGTCGCGGCCGGGGCCGGGGCCGCGCTGTACTCGTCCGGCGGGGACGTCCGGCGGGCCGCCGCGCCGAAGGGGACCGTCCCGGCGGCGTGGGCGGCGGAGGCCGCGCGGGTCGTCGGCGCGCTGCCCGCCGTCCGGTTCGACGCGACGCTCGGCGACGGCGGCACGGCCGTCCGGGCGCGGCTGCGCGTGACGCGGCAGGGCTCGGCGACGGGCAAGGTCACCGCGTCCGGCGCGGACGCCGACCTCGTCACCGTCGCGGGCGCGACCTACCTCAAGGGCGGCGAGAGCTTCTGGCGCGCGACGCGGGACGCGGGCGACGGCCGTCCCGCCGACTACGCGGGCCGCTGGACGAAGGCCCCCGCGTCGGTGTTCGGCGTGGACGTGCGCGGCGCGCTCGCCCCCGCCGCCGTCGGCAAGGCGCTCGCCAAGGGCCCGGGCGGGACGGAGACCACCGGCCCGGGCGGCGTCCCCGCGTACCGGGTCACGACCCGCCGCGCCGAGTACGTGATCACGCGCGAGGCGCCGTTCCGGCTGCTCAGCGTCCGCGTCGGGGACGGCCCGGTGTTCACCGCGACGCCGCTGGACGACGCCGCGCCCGTCTTCTCGTCGGTGCGGTCGCGGGCGGCCGCGCTCGGCGGCGCGGTGGACCCGGCGCTGCGGTTCGCGCCCGGCACGCTGTCGTTCGTGAACTGCGACCAGAACGTCGACAGTTGCACGGTCAGCGTCCCGGCGACGCTCAGCGCGCCCGACCGCGTCCCGGACGGCGCGCGTGCCGAGCTGACCGCGACGGTCACCGCCGAGGGCGCGTCGCTCGGCTCGTGCAAGGCCGCCGCGGCGGTCCCGTCCAACGGCTCGATGGTGCTGCGCTGCACCGTCGCGGGCGGGGCGTGGCGGGCGTTCGTCAAGCGCGCGATGGACTCCCCCGGCCGCCACCCGTACGGCGCGACCGCGCGGATCGTCGGGCAGGCCGTCGCGCCCGGCGACGTCGCGGCGCTGCTGGCGAGGATCGACCGGGAACGCGCCGCGCAGCCGCGCAACGCGGTCGCCGGGACGCCCGCGACGGGCGGCGCGACCGCCCCCGCGAGCCCGCGCGCGACGCCCTGACCGGGGGCCGGTGCCGCCGCGTCAGAAGCGGCTTATCTATAGTCGCTGGCGTGAACTCCGCGTCCCCGGCGCTCGTGCGGCGGCTGCACGTCGACCTGTGCCGGCTGTCGAGCCAACTGTGTCGGCGCTGATCCCGGAACGTTCCGGCGGCCTCGGGACCGCCGCCCGGAAGCCCGTCGCCGAGTTGCTCGGGAACGGGCGAAATCGCCTGTCCGGCGGGTGACTGTTCGTACCTCCGGGCGACGCGTTCCCCGCCGGCACCACCGGTCCCCCGACATACCATGAAGGCAAGCCTAAGCAGCGTCGCGATCCCGGGTGCCTCCCCCGGGGCGGGCGCCGCGCGTCGAGGAGGTCTTCCTCTGTGACCAAGCAGGTCGAGCAGCTCGACCGCGTCATCATCCGCTTCGCCGGGGACTCCGGCGACGGGATGCAGTTGACCGGCGATCGCTTCACCCAGGAGACGGCCGCGTTCGGCAACGACTTGTCGACGCTGCCGAACTTCCCCGCCGAGATCCGCGCCCCCGCCGGGACCCTCCCCGGCGTGTCCAGCTTCCAGCTCCACTTCGCCGACCACGACATCCTCACGCCCGGCGACGCCCCGGACGTCCTGGTCGCGATGAACCCGGCCGCCCTCAAGGCCAACCTCGGGGACCTCCCCCGCGGGGCGGACCTGATCATCAACACCGACGAGTTCACCAGGCGCAACCTCGCCAAGGTCGGGTACGCCGCCGACCCCGTCGAGGACGGGTCGCTCGGGGAGTACCGCGTCCACGCGCTGCCGCTGACGTCGATGACGGTGACCGCCCTCACCGGCTACGACATCTCCAAGAAGGACGCCGAGCGCGCGAAGAACATGTTCGCCCTCGGCCTGCTGTCCTGGCTGTACCACCGTCCCACCGAGGGGACGCTGGCGTTCCTGGAACGCAAGTTCGCGAAGAAGCCCGAGATCATGAAGGCGAACGTCGCGGCGTTCCACGCGGGCTGGAACTACGGCGAGACGACCGAGGCGTTCTCCGTCCAGTACCAGGTGAAGCCCGCCAAGCACGACGCGGGCCTGTACCGGAACATCACCGGGAACGTCGCGCTGGCGTACGGGCTGGTCGCGGCGGGGCAGCGCAGCGGGCTGCCGGTGTACCTCGGGTCGTACCCGATCACGCCCGCGTCCGACATCCTGCACGAGCTGTCCAAGCACAAGCGGTTCGGCGTGAGAACGTTCCAGGCCGAGGACGAGATCGCCGCCGTGGGCGCGGCGCTCGGCGCGTCGTTCGGCGGGTCGCTGGGCGTCACGACGACGTCCGGGCCGGGCATCGCGCTGAAGAGCGAGACGATCGGGCTGGCCGTCGCGACCGAGCTGCCGCTCGTCGTCATCGACGTGCAGCGCTCCGGGCCGTCCACCGGCATGCCGACCAAGACCGAGCAGGCCGACCTGCTGCAGGCCATGCACGGCCGCAACGGCGAGGCGCCGGTGCCGGTGATCGCGCCCCGGTCCCCGTCGGACTGCTTCGCCGCGGCGCTGGAGGCGTCCCGGATCGCGGTGAAGTACCGGACGCCGGTCATCGTCCTGTCCGACGGCTACCTCGCCAACGGCTCCGAGCCGTGGAAGCTGCCGGACGTCGACGCCCTCCCCGTCATCGAGCCCGGCTTCGCCGCGCCCGACCAGGAGGACTTCCAGCCGTTCCGCCGCGACCCGGAGACCCTCGCGCGCCCGTGGGCGGTCCCCGGCACGCCGGGCCTGGAGCACCGGATCGGCGGCCTGGAGAAGGCGGACGGGTCCGGCAACATCTCCTACGACCCCGCCAACCACGACCGCATGACGCGGCTGCGGCAGGCGAAGGTCGACGGCATCGCGGCGGACATCGAGCCGCTGTCGGTGGACGACCCGTCCGGCGCGGCGCGCGTCCTGGTCCTCGGCTGGGGCGGGACGTTCGGCGCGATCTCGGCGGCCGTCCGCGCCGTCCGCGAGCGGGGCGGGCAGGTCGCGCAGGCGCATCTGCGGCACCTCAACCCGTTCCCGGCCAACCTCGAACCGGTGCTGCGCTCCTACGACAGGGTCGTGGTCCCGGAGATCAACCTGGGCCAGCTCGCGCTGCTGCTGCGCGGCCGGTTCCTCATCGACGTCATCAGCTACAACCAGGTGCGCGGCCTGCCCTTCAAGTCCGAAGAGCTGGCGGGCGTCCTCCAGGATGTGATCGACCGTGACTGAGCTGCTCAACGGGCACGCCGGGGAGCACGCGGAGGGGCGCAGCCCGCTCTCGCTGGTGCCGAAGGCGGACGGCAAGCAGTCGTTGAAAGATTTCAAGACCGATCAGGAAGTGCGCTGGTGCCCCGGCTGCGGGGACTACGCGATCCTCGCGGCCGTCCAGTCGTTCCTGCCCGAGCTGGGGCTGCGCCGGGAGAACATCACGTTCATCTCGGGCATCGGCTGCTCGTCGCGGTTCCCGTACTACATGAACACCTACGGGTTCCACTCGATCCACGGGCGCGCGCCCGCCATCGCGACCGGGCTCGCCACGTCCCGGCCGGACCTGTCGGTGTGGGTCGTCACCGGGGACGGCGACGCGCTGTCGATCGGCGGCAACCACCTGATCCACGCGATGCGCCGCAACGTCAACCTGAAGATCCTGCTGTTCAACAACCGGATCTACGGGCTGACGAAGGGCCAGTACTCGCCCACGTCCGAGACCGGCAAGATCACCAAGTCGACGCCGATGGGCTCGCTGGACGCGCCGTTCAACCCGCTGTCGCTGGCGATCGGCGCGGAGGGCACGTTCGTCGCCCGCACCATCGACTCCGACCGCAAGCACCTGCAGTCGGTGCTGCGCGCGGCGGCGCAGCACCGGGGCACCGCGCTCGTGGAGATCTACCAGAACTGCAACATCTTCAACGACGGGGCGTTCGACCCGCTGAAGGACCCCGAGGTCCGCGACGACATCACGGTGCGGCTGGAGCACGGGCGGCCCATCGTGTTCGGGGCGGACGGGCAGAAGGCGCTGCGCCGGACGCCGTCGGGGTCGTTCGAGGTCGTCGCGACGGCCGACGTCCCGGCCGCCGACATCGCCGTCCACGACGCCCACAACCCGGACCCGTCGCTGGCGTTCGCGCTGTCGCGGCTGGACTCGCCCGCCTTCGAGCACACGCCGATCGGCATCTTCCGCGACGTGGACCGCCCGTCCTACGACGAGCTGCTCCGCGCGCAGGTCGAGGAGGCCGTCGAACAGCAGGGGCCGGGCGACCTGGCCGAGCTCCTCCGCAGCGGGGACACCTGGCGCATCGACTAGGCGGTGTTTCAAAGTCCCGGCCCACGCCCTCGCCTGGCGGCTCGGGCCTCACCAGGACTTCGCGAGCGGGGCATCGCGCACTCGCGCTGAGGCACTTTGAAGCAGGCCCTGGGGTTCCCCGACCGGCCCCGGTCCCGTTCTCGGGACCGGGGCCGTTTCCGGTTTCGGTCTCTTGTGACAAGGGCGGGAGCACTCGGTGACAAAAACGGGGGCGGGTGGGGCGTCCGGTTTGTCGGGGAGGGGTCGGGGTCGTCCCAGATCGGTCCGCGGGGATGCGGACGCGCCGCACGACTGGAACACTTGGAGATCATCAGCCGGGAGGTGACGATGCGGGTCGGTTCGCGCCGCAACAAGCACGTGGGAGCGCCGAAGGTGGCGTCCGCACCGCAGGAACGGTCCCGGCCCGCCGCGCCGCCCGCGCCGCCGGACGAGGCGGCCCGCCGCCGCGAGCGTTCGCAGCGGCGGCAGCGCGAGGCCGCCGACCTCAAGCGCGCCCGCCGCCGGTCCCGCAAGCGGCCGCGGCCCGCGGGCTCCGACCGGGCCGCGCGCGAGCACCGCTCCGCGCTCGTGGTGATGGTGATGACGCTCGGCCTGCTGATCGCGGCCGTCGCGGTGACCGGCGGCGTGCTCGCCTCGCGGATGCGCGAGAAGCCGATCACGCTCGCGTCGCCGCTGCTGGTCTACCCGGTGACGCAGACGACGCCGGGCCAGTGCCCGAACGGCACGCAGGGCATCACCGGCACGGCCGTCGCGGGCCTGACCTGCTACCAGCTCGCGCAGGGCATCACGATCCGCAAAGTGACGGAGCTGCGCGTGCAGAAGGCGCGGCAGTCCGGCGCGTACGATGTGGCGATGACGCTGCGCTCGGCGGACCGGGACGCGTTCGCGAAGCTGACGCGCGCGATGGTGGGCCGCGACCTGGCGTTCGTCGTCGGGACGCAGCTCATCACGACGCCGCGCGTCGACATGCCCATCTCGGACGGCAAGATCGTCATCACGGGCCCCCCGAACCGCGACAACGCGAACCTCCTGGCCCGCCAGCTCCGCGGCCGCTGACCCACCGTGCAGGCCCGCCGCCCCCACCGGGCGGGGTCAGGTGGGGAGGGTTTCGCCTTGGGCGGCCTGGATTTCGAGTTCTACGCGGAGGCGCTCGCCGACCGCCGCGACACCCGCTTCCAGAATCTGGTTGTAGCGGATCGCGAAGTCCGTCCGGCGGAGCGTCGCGGTGGCGCGGAAGGCGGCGCGGGTGCCGCCCCACGGGTCCGGGCCGACGCCCAGGTAGGTCAGGTCCAGGTCGACGGGGCGCGTGACGCCGTTGAGGGTGAGCCGGCCGTGGACCGTCCAGCGGTCGCCGCCGCGCGCCGTCAGCCCGTCGCCCGTGTAGGTGATCTCGGGGTGGGCGGCGGCGTTGAGGAAGTCCACCGAACGCAGGTGGTCGTCGCGGAGCCTGGTGCCGGTGTCGATGCTCGCGGCGTCGATGCGGGCGGTGACGGTCGAGCGCTCGACGGGGTCGGCGACGTCGATGCGGCCGCCGAACGACGCGAACCGGCCCCGCACGCTGGACAGCCCGAGGTGCTGCGCGACGGCCGCGACGCTGGAGTGCGCCGGGTCGATCGTCCACGCGCCGGGCGGCGGCAGCTCGACGCCGCCCGCGCGGGCGAGCACGACCGTACCGAGGTCGGCGGTGCCCGACGCGGTGACGATCACCGTCCGGGCGGACGGCTCGTAGCCGAGCGCGGTGACGATGGCGGTGTACGTCCCGGCGGGCGGGGCGGGGGCGGCGGCGCGGCCGTCGCCGCCTGCGCGGACGCGGGCGGCCTGCCGCCCGGCCCGGTCCGTCAGCGTGACGACGGCGTGCGGCACCGCCCAGCCGTCGCGGGTGCGCACGGCGGCGCGCAGCCCGCAACGGTCGTCCCCGCCCGCTTCTCCGCCTGGTCCCGTGCCTGCTTCCATGCCGGCTCCCCTCAGTCCTCGGGGTGGCCGAGCTCGAAGTCGTGCGCGCCGTCGCCGTCGAGCCGGAGCTCGCTCGCCACCGGCGGGTAGCCGGACGCGATGACCGTGTACCGGCCGTCGAGCAGGTCGGGGAACGCGTACTCGCCGTCCGGGCCGGTCACGGTGCGGCCGATGACGTTGCCCGCGCCGTCCAGCAGCGTGACGCCCGCGTCGCGGAGCGGCGCGCCCGACCGGTCGCGGACGGTGCCGCGCAGGTGGAGCCCGGCGGGCAGGTCCACGTCGCGCCGGGTCCGGCCGCTGCCCGCGACCTCGACGGGGAGCGCGACGGGCCGGTGCCCGTCCGCGCTGACCGCGAGCGTGTAGGCGCCCGCGGCGAGGTCGGTGAGCGCGTACGCGCCGTCCGCGCCGCTGCGGGCCGTCCCGACGACCTCGCCGCGCACGTCGGTGACGACGACGGCGGCGTCCGCGACGGGCTCGCCGCCGGTGCCCCGGACCGTCCCGGCGAGGCCGCCGCCGCCCGTGAGCAGCAGGTCGAACTCGACGGGCCGGTCCCCGACGACGAGCGTCGCGGCCTGCGGCTCGTGCCCGGCCGTCGAGGCGATCAGCACGTAGCTGCCGGGGCCGGGCGTGGGCAGCGAATAGCCGCCGTCCGGGCCGGTGACGGCGCGGCCGAGCTGCCGCCCGCCGACGTCGATGAGGGTGAGCGCGGCGGCGGCGACGGGCGCGCCGTCCGCGCCGCGCACGACGCCGCCGATCGGCGCGCCGTCCGGCCCGGCCGACCCGGGCTCCGCGACAGCCTGCGCGCTCGGCGCGAACCGCGCGGCCGACGCGACGCGCGCGCCCTGCGCCGGTGCGCCGGGCGCGGCCTGCGCGGCTGATCCACTCTGCCCAGGCGAGGTGGTCTGCGCGGCTGATCCACTTTGCGCGGGCGAGGTGGTGTGCGCGGTCTGCGCGGGCGCCGCGAACTGCGCGGTCGGCATGGGTGACGCGGTCGGCGCGGGCTGAGTCGTCTGCGCGGACGCCCCGGCCGGCGCGGGCGCCCCGGTCTGCGCGGCTGACGCGGCTGACCCGGCTGACGCGGGTGACCCAGTCGGCGCGGGCGGCGCGGGTGACTCGGCCGGCGTGGGTGACGCGGACTGCGCGCTCAGGGCGGCTGACGTGGACTGCGCGGCGGTTGCTGTCTGGGGTGCCGTCGCGGTCGGGGCGGTGAGGGCGTCCGGTGTCCCCGTGGGCGCGAGACTCGCCGCGTGGCGGGGGCTGGGGGCGGCCTCGGCCGCGCGCTGGGCGGCGCCGCGCAACGGCAGTTCCTTCAGGCACAGCACCGCGACGAACCCGATGACCGCGACCGGCACCCCGACGATGAACACGCTCTCCAGCGCCTTGGTGAACGAGCTGAGCACCAGCGACTGGAACGGCTCGGTCAGCCGGTGGATCGCGTCCGGCGACCCGAGGTTGCCGCTGCCCGGCGGCGGCGCGATGTGCAGCCGGTGCAGCCCGTCCGCCAGCTCGTCCTTGAGCCGGTTGTTGAGGATCGCGCCGAACGCGGCGACGCCCATCGACCCGCCGAGGTTGCGGAAGAAGGAGACGCCGGACGTCGTCGCGGCGAGGTCCTTCATGTCGGCGGCGTTCTGCGCGGCGAGGATGAGGATCTGGAGGGTGAGGCCGAGCCCCGCGCCGAGGACGGCGACGTCGATCCCGATGACGACCTTGCTGGAGTCGACGTGCAGCCGCGACAGCAGGAACATCGCCGACCCGACCAGCAGCAGCCCGGCGACGGGGAACGCCTTCCACCGGCCGAGCCGCGTGACGATCTGCCCGGACGTGGTGGAGGTGACGAACATCGCGACGACCATCGGGATCGTCATCAGCCCCGATCCGGTCGGGCTCAGCCCCTTGACGATCTGGAGGTACTGCGGCAGGTAGATCATGCCGCCGAACATCGCGATCCCGACGCACAGCGACGCGACCGACGCGAGGACGAACGTCCGGTTGCGGAACAGCCGCGGCGGGATGATCGGGTCGCCCGCGAGCCGCTCGGCGAACACCGCGAGGACCAGGAGCACGACCGTGCCCGCGCCGAGCCCGTACGTCCACGCGGAGTTCCACGCGAACTCCTGGCCGCCGAGCGACAGCAGGAGCATGAGGACGGCGGCGGCGCCGGTGATGGTGAGCGCGCCGAACACGTCGAGGCGGGTGTCGCGGCGGACCTTCGGCAGCTTCAGCACGCGCTGGATGACGAGGAACGCGACGACGGCGAGCGGCACGCAGACGTAGAAGCACCAGCGCCAGCCGAGCCCGTCCGCGTCCACGATGAACCCGCCGAGCAGCGGCCCGGCGACGGTCGAGACGCCGAAGACCGCGCCCATGTACCCGGCGTACCGGCCGCGCTGGCGGGGCGGGACGACGTCGCCGAGGATGACCTGGGCGAGCGCGGACAGGCCGCCGACGCCGAGGCCCTGGAGGGCGCGCGCGCCGATCAGCTCGCCGATGTTCTGGGAGAGGCCCGCGCAGACGGACGCGGCGACGAAGAGGACGAGCGCCGTCTGGAACGTCAGCTTGCGCCCGAAGATGTCCGACAGCTTGCCCCAGAGCGGCGTCGAGGCCGTCATGGTGAGCAGCGACGCGCTCGCCACCCAGGAGAGCTGGTCCTGCCCGCCGAGGTCTCCGACGATGGTCGGCAGGGCCGTGCCGACCACGGACGTGGAGATCATCGCGGTGAGCATCGCCATCATGAGCCCGGAGAGGATCTCCAGGATCTGGCGGTGCGTGTATGTGGGCGGTGTTTCCGCCCGTCCTGTCGGACTCTGCGTCCCCGTGTCCGCCTGAGCCACCCTGCCCCCAGTAGCTTAATTACCTGTGTTCTGCATATATGTTAGGTAGCCGGGTGATTACTTGCAACTCGGGGGATAATCGGAGCGTGACCGGAGCGCCCGTGGACGACCGCACCGCCCCGAGCCGTCCGACTTCGACGCAAATGCGGGGCGACCAGCGCGAACGCGACCGGCCCCGGCGCGACCGAGCGGCCACCCGCCGCCGCATCCTGGACGCGGCGCGCGACCTCTTCGGAACCCAGGGTTATGACACTGTCACCGTGCGGATGATCGGGGCGGCGGCGGACGCGAACCCCGCGCTCGTCCACCGCTACTTCGGCTCCAAGGCGGAGCTGTTCGCCGAGGTCCTGGCGGGCGAGTCGCGGCTGGCGCAGGTCGTCGCCGGGGACCGGGCGGGCCTGCCGCGCCGCCTCGCGGAGCACTTCGTGCGGCAGGCGCGCGGCGGCCCGCTGTCCCCGCTCCCCCGCATCGTGGACCGCTCGGCCGGTGATCCGGCGCTGCGGCAAGTCCTGCGCGAGCATGTGGAGAACGTGCTCGTCGGGCCGCTCGCCGCGCAGCTCGGCGGGCCGGACGCCCGCGCCCGCGCGACGCTCGCCGCCGCGCTCGTGATGGGCGGCGGGCCGCTGCGCCGCCTGCTCGACACCGCGCCGCTGCACGACGACCCGGACGGCGCGACGCGCCGCCTCACGGCGATGTTCGCCGCCGCCCTCGCCTGAGTCAGCGGTCCGCGACGCGCTGCTCGAACACCGCCGGGCCTGGCTGGACCTGCTGACGGGCGAGCTACGGCGCTCGGTGGACGCCGGGGAGATCGCGCTGGTCGACCCTGATCTGGCGGCGTTCCAGATCGACGCGGTGCTCGTCGCGGCGAACACCGCGCTGCGCCTCGACGGAACCGCGATCGGCAAGGTCCGCCGCGTGGTCGAAATCTTCCTGTGCCTCCCTGACGCCCCGCCGCGACAGGAGACGTCCCCACGAACACCCGCGCCGGGCGATCCGCACGGGCGGCGCTCCCCGGGAAGCCGTCCGAGTCGCCCCGGCGGGCGCGTACGCCCGGGGGCGTAGGCGGGGTCGCGACTCGCGGCGGAGGGGCGCCGGGGCGCAGCGGCCTAGTCTGCTGGGCATGCGGATCGGCGAATGGCGGCGGTGGCTCGCGGGCGGGGCGGTCGTCGCGGTGCTCGCAACCGGCGGGGCCGTCTGGGGATTGTCGGACGGCGGCCCGCCCGTCCGCAGCGTCGAGCAGCGCGTCGCCGTCGTGGACGGCCCGCACGACGACCAGCACGTCGTCCTCGACACGACGTTCACGGCACCGCGCCGCCCCGGCCGCTTCCCGGCCGTCCTGCTCGGCCACGGCTTCGGCGGCACCAAGGCGGACGTGCGCGGCGAGGCCGAACGGCTCGCCCGCGACGGATACGCCGTCCTGACGTGGTCGGCGCGCGGCTTCGGCCGCTCCACCGGTGAGATCGCGCTGGACTCCCCCGACTACGAGGTGAAGGACGTCCGCCAGTTGATCGACTGGCTCGCGCGGCGGCCGGACGTCCGCCTCGACCGCCCCGGCGACCCGCGCGTCGGCATGACCGGCGAGTCCTACGGCGGCGCCATCGCCCTACTGACCGCCGCGTTCGACCCGCGCGTGGACGCCGTCGCGCCCCGAATCACCTGGAACAGCCTCGCCGACGCGCTGTTCCCGGACGCGGCGGCGGGCGGCGACGCGTCGTCGGGCGTCTTCAAGAAGCTGTGGGCAGGGCTGTTCTTCTCCAGCGGCGCGGGCCGGAGCGCGTGCGGGCGGTTCCTGCCGGCGCTGTGCGAGCAGTACCAGAAGGCGGCGGAGGCGGGCCGCCCCGACGCGGAGGTCGTCGCGACGCTGCGCCGCTCCAGCCCGGCGTCGTACCCCGGCCGGATCAAGGTTCCGGCGCTGCTCGTCCAAGGGCAGACCGACTCGCTGTTCCCGCTCGACCAGGCCGACGCGAACGCCCGGCTGATCGCCGCGACCGGCGCGCCGGTGTCGGTGGCCTGGTACCAGGGCGGGCACGACGGCGGCGACCCGGAGACCGGGCGGGTGGACGAACTCGTCCGGGAGTTCTTCGACCAGCGGCTGCGCGGCGACGGCGGCGGCCCGGCGCGCTTCACGGTGACGCGCGCGGGCGGCATCGACTCCGCCACCCAGAAGACGGTCGTCACGGCCGCGACCGCGCCCGGCTACCCCGGCACGGCGAACCGGCCGCGCGCGCTCGCGCTGACCGGCCC
Source organism: Actinomadura atramentaria DSM 43919 (assembly GCF_000381885.1). Lineage (GTDB taxonomy): Bacteria > Actinomycetota > Actinomycetes > Streptosporangiales > Streptosporangiaceae > Spirillospora > Spirillospora atramentaria. The sequence continues at coordinate 390,995 of NZ_KB907214.1, forward strand.
CGTCCAGCCCGTCCACCGCCCGGCGGGCGGCGAGCCCGCGTCGATCTCCGCGCTGCCGGGCCTCGGCGCGCTCGGGAGCCTGGACGCGCTGGGCGGGTCCGCGCTCGCCGGGGCGGTGGACGTGCCCGGGCAGTCCGCCGTGTTCGACACCGCGCCGCTCGCGGAACCCGTCCGGCTCACCGGCGCGGCGACCGTCCGGCTGCGGGTCGCCGGGCCGGGCGACGTGCCGCTGTTCGCGAAGCTGTACGACGTCCCGCCGTCCGGCCCGGCGGCGCCCGCGCGGCGGCTGGCCGCGCCGTTCAGCGTCGCGCGCGCCGGCGCGGGCCGGGACGTCACGGTCACGCTGCCCGCGATGGACCGCCTCTTCGACCGGGGCCACCGGTTGCGCGTCGTCGTCTCCACGACGGACATGGGGTTCGCGACGCCGCCCGCGCCCGGGACGTACCGGATCGCCGCCGCCGGGCCGCTGACCGTCCCGACCGTGCCCGCGCTGCGCGCGCCCGCGCCCGGCGTGCCCGCGTGGGTGTGGGCGCTGCCCGCCGCGGCCGTGCTCGTCGCGGCGGCGCTGCTGGCGACGGGCCGCGTCCGGCGCCGCGACTCGTTCGACCCGGAGCTGGCGGACGTCCCCCTGGAGATCACCGGGCTGACGAAGGCGTACCGCGACGGGCACCTCGCCGTCGCGGATCTGTCGTTCCGCGTCGAACGCGGCCAGGTGCTCGGCCTGCTCGGCCCGAACGGCGCCGGGAAAACGACGAGCCTGCGGATGACGATGGGCCTGATCAGGCCGGACGCCGGGGAGGTCCGCATCTTCGGGCACCGCGTCGCGCCCGGCGCGCCCGTCCTGTCGCGGCTCGGCTCGTTCGTGGAGGGCCCCGGGTTCCTGCCGCACCTGTCCGGGCGCGACAACCTCGACCTGTACTGGCGCGCGACCGGCCGGCCCGCCGACGACGCGCACCTGGAGGAGGCGCTGGCCGTCGCCGGCCTCGGCCCCGCGCTCGACCGGCCCGTCCGCGCCTACTCGCAGGGGATGCGGCAGCGGCTCGCCATCGCGCAGGCGATGCTCGGGCTGCCGGACCTGCTCGTCCTGGACGAGCCCGCGAACGGGCTCGACCCGCCGCAGATCCGCGAGATGCGCGACGTCCTGCGCCGGTACGCGGCGACGGGCCGCACGGTCATCGTGTCGAGCCACCTGCTGTCGGAGGTCGAGCAGACCTGCACGCACGCCGTGGTCATGGCGGGCGGACGGCGCGTCGCCGCCGGGCCGGTCGCGGAGCTGACCGGCGCGGGCCGCCGCCTGGAGGACGCGTTTCTGGAGATCATCGGGGAGGCGCCGTGACGGCGGCGGGCGGGGCTCAGGGGTACGCGGCGCGGCGGACGCTGCCGCTGCGGGTGGAGGCGGTCCGGCAGTTCCGGCGGCGGCGGACGCTCGTCGCGTTCGGCATCCTGCTCGTCCTGCCGTGGGTGCTCGTGCTGGCGTTCCAGCTCGGCGGCGACCCCGGCCGCGACGGCGAGCCCGGCCTCGTGACCGTCGCGACGTCGAGCGCGCTCAACTTCGCGCTGTTCGCGCTGTTCGTCTCGGCGGGGTTCCTGCTGGTCGTGGCGGTGGCGCTGTTCTGCGGGGACACGGTCGCGAGCGAGGCGGGCTGGTCGTCGCTGCGCTACCTGCTCGCCGCGCCCGTGCCGCGCGGGCGGCTGCTGGCGAACAAGCTCGCCGTCGCGCTCGCGTACGCGGCGGCGGCCGTCGTGGCGCTGCCCGCGATGTCGCTCGTCGCGGGGACGGCCGCGTTCGGCTGGGGGCCGGTCGCGCTGCCGACCGGCGGTTCCGTCCCGGCCGGGGACGCGCTCGGCCGCATGGCGCTCGTCGTCGCGTACGCGCTGGTGAGCGAACTCGTCGTCGCGGCGCTGGCGTTCCTGCTCTCGGTCACGACCGACTCGCCGCTCGGCGCGGTGGGCGGCGCGGTCGGCCTGGTGATCGTCAGCAACATCCTCGACGCGGTCACGGCCCTCGGCGCGTGGCGCGACTTCCTGCCGACCCACTGGATGTACGCCTGGACGGACGCCCTCCAGCCCGACGTCGTCTGGACGGGCATGGCCAAGGGCGCGTCCCTGTCGGTCTCCTACGCGGTCGTCCTCCTGGCCCTGGCCTTCCGCCGCTTCCGCGTCCGCGACATCACCTCCTGACGCCGCCTGTGTGATGAACGTCACATTCGACCGGGCGGGGCGGGGTGTTGGGCGGCGTATGGCGGGTTTTGTGGGACTCAAGGGCGACCCACGGTGGCGTCACCGTTACCCAAAGCGAGCGTAACGGCCTCAAAATCGGTCGAACGCTCCGAGGTGGTCGCATAGGCTCGGCGAACCGTACGAACGTCGCGCTCCACGGGAGGAACAGAACGCGACATCGTCTCGATCGGCGGATTAACTTCCGGCACGACGGGGGAGATGATCACCATGGCACGGCAGCAGCTCATCAAGCGCCCGAAACCGCCACGTCAACCGAGCCCGATCGACCTACGGACCCCCTCGGGACGTCTCCTGCCGTACTGACGAGACCTCCGCCTCCCGCGGGACCTTGGCATCCGACCAGGGCCTCGGCCGCGCCTCCGCGCCCGGCCGAGGCCCTGTCGCGTTCCGGCCCCGGTCAGTCGCGGGGGGAGGGGTCGGTGATGTCGGCGGTCCAGTCGAGGCCGAGGGCGCGGCCGGCGGCGAGGAGGGCTTCGCGGGTGCGGCCGGCGGCGATGAGTTCGGCGTCGCCGTCGCCCGCGTCGTGCTGGAGGATCACGTCCGGGCCGCCGTGCAGCACCGCGTGGCGGCCCAGTTCGCGCCACGGCTCGAAGCCCAGTTCGGGGAAGCCCGCGCGGAGCCGCGCCAGCGCGTCCGGCGGGAGCGTGCCGACCTCCACCGACGGCCGCAGCGCGGCGGGCAGCCGCACCGCCGCGAGCGCCAGGTAGAACTCCGTCACCGAACCGGCCTGCCGCCACCACCGCGCGCCGCCGTCGCTGACGTACACGCGCGGGTCGGCGAGCGCCGCGTCCGCCGCCGCGTAGCCCCACTCGTTGCAGTACTGGTACTCGGCCATCAGGACGCAGACGCGCAGGTCCCCGTCCGGATCGGCGAACCCCGACTCCGGCGGGAACGCCTCGGACACGCCGTACCCGGACGGGTCGGGCCGCACGGTCGGCGGCCACACCGGGTTCGTCCAGTACAGCCGCGCGTCGCGGGTGAACGAGTTGAACGGCAGGTCCCACCACTCGTCCACGGCCCGGGGGATCGGGAGGGAGACGTCGACGCCCTCCAGGTCCTCCTCCTCGTCCTCGTCGAGGAGTTCGCCGCGCAGCTTCCGGACGTACAGCTCGTGCTCGGACTCGTCCTCGCGCCGCCACGACGGCGGCCCGGACGGCACGTACCCCCACTCGTCCTGGAACCGGCGCAGCAGTTCCCAGCGCGGTCCCGTGTCGGCGAGGTGCGCGGCGAAGTCGGCCTCCGCCATGAACGGCCGCTCGTCCCAGCGCGGCATCACCGACCGGAGCCTTCCGGCGAACGACCCATAGTCCACGATCATGGAGCGAGCCTAGGGTCAACGCCGCCTACAGCGCGCGGCCCTGCGCCCGGCCCGCCTCCGCGCTCGGCGTGCGGGTGTCCGGCGACAGCGGGTCGGTGCCCTGCGCGGCGACCGACGCCTCGTCGGGCGTGACGACGCGGACCTTCCCGGCGAGCGCGGCGACCTGCGCGTCCAGCGCCGGGTCGGGCAGCGGCGCGAGGATCAGGATCTCGTCGTGGCCCGCCGCGAGGTCGGCGTTCACGCTCGTCCGCACGCCGCCGTCCACGTACCGGACGCCGTTGATCGTGACCGGCGGCCAGATCCCCGGCACCGCGCAGCTCGCCGCGACCGCGTCCACCAGCCCGACGCCGGAGGCGCGGTCGAACACCACCGGCACGCCCGCGCCCGTCTCGACCGCGACGATCCGCAGGTCCCGCTCCGGCCACGCGTGGACGGGCAGCCGCCCCGCGATCACCGCGCGCCGCCGCTCCTCCGGCACCGTCTCGGCCGCCAGCGCGTACTCCGAGACGGCGCGCCGCAGGTCGGCGGGCTCGGGGTGCTCGGCGGCGAGCCCGAGGATCGTCTCCATGACCGACGCGATGGAGACGGACGGCACCAGTTCCTCGTACTGCAGCGCCGGATCGGCCTGCCGCGCGTACAGGTCCGCGAGCGGCAGCCCGCTGCCCAACTGCGCCGCGACCGCCGACCCGGCGGACGTCCCGACGATCAGGTCGGCGTCCGTCCAGTCCGTGCCCGCGTCGGCCAGCCCCGCCAGCACGCCGGTCTCCCACGCGATCCCGGCCACGCCCCCGCCGCCGAGCACCAGTGCCTTCGTCATCTCCGCGCCTCCTTGATCACCGGAACCAGCATGCCCGCCGTCTCGTCCCCGGGCGTCATGGTTCCCGCGCACCCGGTTCCACGTCGGGTGACGCTACTCCCCCGGGTTGTCCAGATTCTTCTGGAGGTTGGCGCTAAAAGCGCTTTTCGCCGAACGGCTGCGGGCTGCACAGTGACCTGGTGTCCAGACTCTTCCCGCACCGGGCTTGGCCGGTCGCGTTCGTGGCGTTCGTCGCGCTGGTGGGCGCGGCAGGGTTCCGGTCCACGCCCGGCGTCCTGATGGTCCCGCTCCAGGACGAGTTCGGCTGGTCCCGCGCGACGACGTCGCTGGCCGTCTCGGTGAACCTCGTCCTGTACGGGCTGACCGCGCCGTTCGCGGCGGCGCTCATGGACCGGTTCGGCGTCCGCCGCGTGACGGCCGCCGCGCTGCTGCTCATCGCGGCGGGCAGCGGCCTGACCGTCGGCATGTCCGCGAGCTGGCAGCTCGTCGCGTGCTGGGGCGTGCTGATCGGGCTCGGCACCGGCTCGATGGCGATGGTGTTCGCGGCGACGGTGACGGGCCGCTGGTTCGTCCGCCACCGCGGCCTGGTCATCGGCGTGCTCACGGCGGGCGGCTCGACGGGCCAGCTCGTGTTCCTGCCGGTGCTGGCCGTGCTGGTCCGCGACCACGGCTGGCGGTGGGCGTCGCTGGCGACGGCGGGCGCGGCGCTGGCCGTCGTGCCGCTGGTGGTGCTCGTCCTGCGGGACCGGCCCGCCGACGTCGGGCTGCTCCCCTACGGCGCGACCGGGCCCGTCCCCGAGCCGCCGCGCGCGCCGGGCGGCCCGGCCGGGACGGCGCTGCGCACGCTGCGCGGCTCGCTGCGGTCCCGGGCGTTCTGGCTGCTGGCGGGCAGCTTCTTCGTGTGCGGCGCGACGACGAACGGGCTCGTCGGCACGCACTTCATCCCGGCCGCGCACGACCACGGGATGCCGGAGACGACGGCGGCGAACCTGCTCGCGCTGGTCGGGATCTTCGACATCGTCGGGACGGTCGCGTCGGGCTGGCTCACCGACCGCGTGGACGCCCGCGTCCTGCTGGGCTGGTACTACGCGCTGCGCGGCCTGTCGCTGCTGGTCCTGCCGGTGCTGTTCGCGTCCACGCCGCACCCGAGCATGCTCCTGTTCATCGTGTTCTACGGCCTGGACTGGGTCGCGACGGTCCCGCCGACGATCGCGCTGGCGCGGTCGGTGTTCGGCGCGGAGCGCGGGACGATCGTGTTCGGCTGGGTCTTCGCCGCCCACCAGCTCGGTGCGGCGGTCGCGGCGGCGGTCGCGGGCGCGCTGCGGACGCGGCTCGGCTCGTACACGCTCGCCTGGTGGGGCGCGGGCGCGCTGTGCCTGGTGGCGGCGGTGATGGCGGTGTCCATCGGACGGCCCCGGACGGTTCCGGCGATCGTCGCGGATTAGGCCGTTGCGAGCATTTTTCATAACCGCCGCGCGCCCTGTTCGACAGACCGTCGAAAAGGACCGTTCCCTACGCCCGATGCGACCGCTCCCGAGTGCCTGGAACCCCTGCCCCGTAGGGCCTCCCGACGCCCCCGTGAACCGTTTCCCCCTCTTTATCTGAATTGCACCGGGAGCCGGGAATTAGGCAAAATCGAGCCGGGCGCACGAGCGAGGTGGACGGCCATGCGGATTTCCGTGCTCGGTGATCTGACGCTGCGGGACGACGACGGCCGCCCCGTGAACCTGGGCGAGCGCGGCCGCCCGCGCCGCCAGTTGCGCGCCCTGCTGTGCGTCCTGGCCGTCGAGGACCGCCCGCTCCCCGCCGCCGCGCTCCGCGCGCTGCTGTGGGACGACGACCGCGACCGCGCGTCCCTGCTCACCAACCTCGTCGCGCAGGCGCGCCGCGTCCTGCCCGCCGGACGGCTCGCCACCGAGACCGGCCCCGGCGGCGGCCGCGCGTACCGGCTGCGCCGCCTGCCCGGCGACGAGACCGACGCCGAGGAGTTCGAGCGCGCGGCGGCGCGCGCCGACACGGCCCGCGAGAAGGGCCTGCTCGCGTCCGCCGCCGTCCACTACCGGACCGCGCTCGCCCGGTGGGACGGGATCGAGCCCGGCGCGGAGCTGCGCGACCTGCCCGACACCCCCGGCACCCGCCACCGCCGCGACGCGCTGCTGGCCCGCCGCGCGCACGCCGCCGAGGCGTCGGTGGCCGTCCGCCTCGACCTCGGCCGCCACGGCCCCGGCCTGCTCGACGAGATCGAGGCGCACCTCGCCCGCGACCCGGCGAACGAGGACCTGCACCGCCACCGGCTCGTCGCGCTGTACCGGCTCGGGCGGCGCGCCGACGCACTGCGCGCCTACCGGCGGGCGGCGGCCGTCCTCGCCGCCGAGCTGGACGCGCCGCCCGGCCTCGCGCTGCGCCGCGTCCGCGACCGGATCGCCGCCGACGACCCCGGCCTGCTCCGCCCGCCGCCCGGCCCGCCGCACCCGCCGCGCCTGCTGCCCGGCCGCGAGATCGGCTACCGGGGCGTCACCGACTACCTGCTCGGCGGCAAGGACAACACCGCCCGCGAGCGCGCGTTCGTCGACCGGCTCGTCGCCGAGACGGGCACCGACGCGACCGCGCTGCCCGCCGAGAACCGCGAGTGCGTGCTGCGGATGGTCACGGCGATGGCGCGGCGCGGCGTCCGGCAGTTCCTCGACCTCGGCTCGGGGCTGCCCGACCCGGTCCGGCCGGGCGTCCACGACGCCGCGCGCCGCGCCGCCGCCGAGCCGCCGCTGGTGGTGTACGTCGACAACGACCCGGTCGTCGCCGTGACGTCCCGCGCGATGGTCGCCGGGGACGGCGTCGTGTTCCTCGAACTGGACCTGCGCGACGTCGAGGCCGTCCTGGACGCCGCGAGCCGCCGCCTGGACTTCGCCGAGCCGATCGGGCTGATCGTCGCGAACACTCTCCAGTACGTCGGCGGCCTGGACGCCGACCTCGGCACCGGCGAGGTCGTGAAGATCATGGAGGGATACGCGGGCGCGCTGCCCGCCGGGAGCCTGCTCGCGCTCACCCACATCACCGGCGAGGGCATGGACCCGCGGCTGCGGCCCGTCGTGGACTCGGTCGAACCCGCCGCGCCGCTCCCGCAGCACCTGCGCGACGCGCGGCAGATCGAGCGGCTGTTCGCCGGGCTGCCGCTGCTGCCGCCGGGCCTGGCGGACGTCGGCGCGTGGCGGCCCGAGCGCCCGCCCGTCGCGCGCTCGATGCGGATTCTCGCCGGGCTCGCCGTGAAGTGACGCGCCGGATGACGAGCCGCCGGTAGCGTCGCCGGACGGGACCGCTCCCCCGAGTGCGCGGCCGAGCGCGGCCCCGGCAGGCGCCGCCGCGCACGGTCCGGCCCCGCCGCGTCTCCTCTCCCTTGGACGCGGCGGGGCCGGACCCCTGGATCAGTGCCCCCGGATCAGTGCTCGGTGTCGCCCGTCGAGGCGGAGACCTCGTCGCGGCGCTCCTCCGACTCGGCGGCCTCCGGCTTCACCTGCGGCTGCTCGCCGGTGCCGACGCGGCTCGCGTCGGCGCGGCCCTGCCGGGTGCCGCGCTGGAACGACCCCATGATGCGCAGGACGTCCTCCGGCGAGCGCGTCTCGACGGGCTCCTCCGGCTCCTCCGCGACGACCGGCTCCTCGGTGCGCAACTGCTCGACGATGCTGGCCTGCGGCTGCCGGATCGGCAGCCCGTGCCGCGTGGTGTCGGTCTCGTCGGCGTCCTCGGCGGACCGCCGGGCGGGCGCGGGCGCCTCCGGCGGCGTCGGGTGCGGGCCGCTCTCCCGCGCGACCCGCAGCGCGGGCGGCCCGGCGGGCTCGGCCGGGCGCAGCAGCGCGAGGCTGCCGTTCTGCCGGACGGGCGCGTCCTCGGCGGCGCGGCGCGGCGCCTCCGGGACCGGTCCCGTCGCGGCGGGCGGCTCGGCCTCGAACAGGTTGTTGGGCAGCAGCACGACGGCCATGACGCCGCCGAACGCCGAGCCCTTGAGCGTCACCGTGACGCCGTGGCGGCGCGCGATCAGCCCGACCACCAGCAGGCCGAGCCGGCTGCTGGACGCCGCGTCGAACGGCGGCGGGTCGGCGATGAGCGCGTTGACCGTGTCGAACTGCTCGGGCCGCAGCCCCAGCCCCTTGTCCTCGATCATCACCGCGAGGCCGTTCGCGGTCGCCTGCGAGGTGATCTCGACGGTCGTGTCGGGCTCGGAGAAGCTCAGCGCGTTCTCGATCAGCTCCGCCAGCAGGCTCGTGACGTCCAGCGCGCGCCCGCTGAGCCAGCGGTCGTCCAGCCGGGGAACGTTGACGCGCTGGTAGTTCTCGACCTGGCCGATGGCGAGGCGGACGACGTCCACCAGCGCCATCGGGCGGCGCGTCCCGCGGTGCGCCTGCCCGCCCGACAGCAGCAGGATGTTGCCGGTGTGGCGGCGGATGCGGGTCGCGACCTCGTCGATCTTGAGGATGTCGCCGAAGACCTCCGGGTCGAGGTCGCGGCGGCGCTCGACGCGGTCGAGGACGTGGTGCTGCTGCACCGACAGCGCCTGCGTCCGCAGCGCCTGGTTCCGCAGGATCTCGCGGAAGCCGCGCCGCTGCTCGGCCTGCCCGACGGCGGCCGCGATGGCGATCTCCTGCACCCGGTTGATCTCGCGGCCGACCTGCCCGATCTCGTCGTCGCCGAACTGCAGCGGCGGCGCGGCGGACGCGACGTCGACCTTCTCACCGCGGCTCAGCCGCTCGACGACCTCGGGGAGCTGCCGCTCCGCCAGCTCCCGCGCGGCGATCTTCAGCCGCTGGATCTGCCGCAGCAGCAGCCGCGACGTCGTGACGGCGAGGACGACGGACGCGACGACCGCGACGAGACCGAGACCGGCGATGAACACCAGCCGCAGGATGACGCCGTAACCGATCGGCTGCGCGCGCTCGACGACCGCGTCACCGCCCTTGTCGACGATCCCGTCGAGCTGGGTCAGCACCGGCCGCGTCGTGTTCTCCCACTGCGTCGCGGTGACGTTCGGCTTCGTGCTGCGGTGCGACTGCTGGATGATGCGGTCCTCCAGCGCCTTCAGCTTCCCGGCCGTCGTCCCGGACGCGAACGCGTCGTAGCGCGCCTGGTCGGACGGGTGGAGCTGCGCGTACGCCGCCTCCAGCGAGTACCGGTAGACGCCGACCGCCTGCGCGAACTGCGTCGCCTCGGTCGGGCCGACGCGCCGGGCGGTGAGCATCGCCTCCGCCAGCGCGTCCTCGCGGGACAGCAGCTCGCGGGCCTGGGTGAGCGCGATCAGCGCGCGACCGTCGGATGAGATGTCCGGGTCGTCCAGTTCGGCGTTCGCCATGTTGATGAGGAACCCGGCGTCGATCGCGTCGTTGTACGGCTTCGCGGCGGCGGACGCGTCGATCGAGCCGCCGTCGATCGCGCTGCGGATGCCCGCGAGGGACTGCAGGCGCTGGCTCGTCAGCTCGATGTGCCGCTGGATCTTGGCGCCGGGCGCGTCCTTGGCGGACGTGCGCCAGTGCGCGATGGCCTGGTCCGTGCGCTCGCGCTGCTCGGCGAGGTCGGGCGGGGCGACGTTGCGGTGGCGCGCGGCGAGGTAGACCAGCGACAGGCGGCGCTCGTCCTGGAGGACGTTGATCAGCGTCTTGGTCGGACGTCCCGCCGTGGTGTCGCGCTCGGAGGTCTGCAGAAGGTTCCATCCGTCCCGGACGGTGACCCATGCGGCGAAGCCCCACAGCGCCGTCAGCGACAGCAGGACGGCCGTGATCTTCAGCCTCATGCGGATCTTGCGGGACTCGGGGGGCTTGCGGAAGCGCATCAACCAGTCCTAGCAGGTGGATCAGGGGGAGTACGGCCGCCGGCGCGGAAAGCCTCCGGCCGGGGCGCGGGGCGGCGGGGACAGATCGTCACCAAGCATCTGATTGCACGCGCAGCACCCTAGCAACGGGCGGTGCGGTATTAGGGGCGAACGCTCAGCGCGGGTTTGGATCGCTCCGAATCAGAGGGCGTCCCAGTAGTCGTTGTCGCCGCCGTAGAACGCGGTGCTGAACGCGATCTGCCGCCGCAGGTAGTCGGCTTCCCGCGCGCAGTCGGCGGGCAGTCCGGCCAGCAGGTTCTCGCACTCGGCGGTCAGGTCCGCGATGCGCTGCTTGATCCACGTCTCGTCCGCGCCGAGGAGCTGGGCGTTCAGGTCGCCCCACGTCTCGTCGCGGCCCAGCGTCGCGCGGTCGTTGAGCAGCCGCAGGATCTGCTGGACGAGCCCGCTCGCGGCGCGCAGCGTGCCGAGCCGGGCGCGGACGGCGGGGTCGCCCAGCGTCGCCCAGTGCGCGACGTTCACCCAGGTGCTGCCGAAGTTGTCGGCGTTTCCGAGGTACTGCTCCAGCGTCACCGGCGGCGTCGGCGTCCCGCGCCGGACGGACGCGGCCAGCTCGTCGTTCCAGCCCCACTCGCGGCCCATCGCGAGGACCATCGCGCGCAGCTCGTCGCGCCACGCCGCGCGCCAGGCGGCGTCGTCGGGGACGTCGGCGCGCAGCTCCGCGAGGAACGCCGCGAGGTCGTCGCCGTCCGCGGGCGCGCCGCCGTCCGCGACGTCCAGGCAGCGCCGCTCGATCCCGCGGACCTCGGCCGCGTCGGCGGCGCGCGTGTCGATCAGCCAGTCCACCGCGAAGATCCACAGCGACGTCCGGCAGGCGGGGCGCAGCTCGCGCGCCGAGCACCACGGCGCGCCCCACGCCACCGCCTTCGCCAGCTTCACCGCGAGCCCCGGCCCCATCGGCGGGTCGGGGAACAGCGCGGGATACCGTTCCATGCACGCCCGCAGATCCGCCGCGCAGGCCGCGCTCAGCTCGGCCACGGCCTCGTCGGACTCGCGCATGCGGGGGCTCCTTCTTCCGGGTCTCGGTCAGCGGCGGGGCGTCAGGACCAGCTCGACGGCCTCGCGCGGCTGCAGCGTCAGCGACAGCTTCGGCTCCACCGGCCCCGCCAGCCCGACGTCGAACCGCCGCATCATCGCCGCGACGATCAGCGCCGCCTCCTGGTGGAAGAACGCCTCGCCCAGGCACTGGTGCGCGCCGTCGCCGAACGGAAGGTACGCCAGCGGGTGCCGGTTGCGGACGTTCTCGCGGGTGAAGCGGTCCGGGTCGAAGCGCAGCGGGTCCGGCCAGAACTCCGCCAGCCGGTGCGTCAGGTACGGGGAGATCGCCAGCGTCGCGCCCGCCGGGATGCGGACGCCGTCGATCTCGTCGTCCTCGGCGGCCGTGCGCGGCACCGCCCAGCCCACCGAGTAGATCCGCAGCACCTCGCGCAGCACCGTCTGCGTGTACGCCAGCTCGCGGATGTGCTCGCGGCGCAGCGGGCCGTCGCCGACGACCTCGTCCACCTCCGCGCGGACCTTCGCGTACACGTGCGGGTTCTGGACGAGCCCGACCCAGATCCACGTCAGCGCGATGGCGCTGCTCTCGCTGCCCGCGACGAACAGCGCGACGATGTCCTCGCAGATCTGGTCGTCGGTGAGCGGGCGGCCGTCCGCACCGGTGCCCTGCATGAGCTTGGTGACGATGTCGCGGCCGTCGCGCGGGTCCTGGCGGGCCTGCGCGAGGACGGGCCGCAGGATGTCGTTGACGGTCCGCGTCGCGCGCTTGAACGGCCGGTCGCCCGGCAGCGGCACCGCGTGCGGGACGAACGGCATCGCCATCCGCCACAGCAGGCTGCTCATCGCCGTCGCGACGGCCTCGCCGAGCCGGTCGCCCTCGCCGTCGGGGATGAGGCTGCCGAAGAACACCGGGTCCACGACGCGCTGCACGACGCGGGTCATCTCGACGCCCGCGTCCACCGGCGTGCCCGCGCGGGCCGCCAGGTCGTCCACCGCCGCCGTGATCGAGGTGATCATCTGCTCGCTCATCGACTTCAGGTAGCTCGCCGAGAACGCCGTCTGCAGGATCTCCCGGCTCGCGTGCCACTGCGCGCCCTCGCCGCCGATGCCCTGGCCGGTGAGGCGGCCGAGCGCCGACCACATCGCCGCGCCGCGCGGGTAGTTCGCGGCGCGCGTCCGCAGGATGTGCTGGAGGTGGTCGGGGTGCGTGACGAGGAACGGCCGGAACGGTCCGAGGTTGAGCCGGACGAGCGCGCCGTTCGCCTGCGCGCCGAGCCCGTCGAGCAGGCCCAGCGGCCCCTCGCGGCGGACCCGCCCGACGACGCGGCGCAGCGGGACGGAGTGGAAGCGTTCGGCGGGCTCGGCTTCGACGACGGCGGTCATGACGGCTCCCTCACGAGGTCAGGTGCGGCGATTCCCCGGCCTGGTCGCGCCGGGCGCTGGTGACGTGGCTGGACGGGTCGGCGAAACAACTCGGAAGGGCGAACGGTCCGGGCGACCTCCGGCGGAAGCTCGGTAACGATCTTGGAAGAACTATTACATACGCGCCATTTCTCGCCAAGACCGGATCGTCGAACCGCGCGAAAGTGTCACGGAGTGAAGCGAACGCCGCCGCATCGACGCCCCGCCCACCTGCGGCACCGCGAAACCCACCGAACGACCGCCCGCCTAAACGTGTCCCTCACCACACTTGCCCCCGCCCCAACGCCCCCACCTCGCACAACACACCTCCACCGAACCCCTCGCCC
>NZ_KB907215.1:0-116443 GCF_000381885.1 Actinomadura atramentaria DSM 43919
CTCGCCTGGCGGCTCGCGGCCGTGCGCGCGCGGGGCACCCCCCGGAGTTTTCGTCCCGGTTCGGGTGGAGACCCCCCTTGGCCGCCCTTCGTTGCGGGGCCTTTTCGCTCGCTGCGCTCGCTTCGGCGGCCCCGCTACGGTCACCGTCTCGTCTACGAGGGTTCCGTGAGAGTTCTCCGAGCCCTATGTGTCCATCTGGTTACAGTTGGAAACCTGGCGGGTGCAGGAGTGTGGCCTCTTCGGCATGCGGGTGGTTGGGCTGGTGCGCGCCCTGACCTTTGACGGTCTTGAAGGGCGGGCTGTGACCGGAGGGAGTCGCGCCCGCGCCGAGATGAAAGCTCCGCTGGTGGGCTGCCTGCACGAGACGAGATTGCTCGGTGGGGACCGGACTCGGTAGATGGTGGAGCGGAAGGGCGTCCGCTGAGGAACTGTCCTCGCGTGGGATGAGGCAGCAAGGCTGGGTGTGTGTGGGGGGTGCGGCCCCCCACACCCACTCACCCTCCGGCGACCGCCGGGATGATCGAGATCTGGGCGCCCGCGGGAGTCGCGGTGTCGAGGCCGTCGGCGAAGCGGACGTCTTCGTCGCCGACGTAGACGTTGACGAAGCGGCGGATCTTGCCGTTGTCGTCGAGGACGCGTGCGGCGATGCCCGCGTGGTTGGCGTCCAGGTCGGCGATGACCGCGCGGAGGGTGTCGCCGTCGGCCTTCACCTCGGCCTCGCCGCCGGTGTAGGTCCGCAGGATCGTCGGGATGCGCACGGACACGCTGCTCATGCTGGCTCTCCTAAGTGTTCGCTTGCGATGTGGGCCGGGACGGGGCGCGGGTCAGCCGAGGCCCGCGTCGCGGAACGCCTTGAGCGTCGGCGCGATGTGCGCGGTCGGGGCGACCTGCGGCGCGACCGCGTCGAGCGTCTTGAGGCCGTCGCCGGAGTTGATGACGACGGTCTCGGCGGCGGGGTCGAGGCGGCCCTCGTCGATGAGCTTCTTGAGGACGCCGATGGTGACGCCGCCGGCGGTCTCGCCGAAGATGCCCTCGGTGCGGGCGAGGAGGCGGATGCCGTCGACGACCTGCTCGTCGGTGACGTCCTCGACGGCCCCGCCGGTGCGGCGCGCGACGTCCAGGACGTACGGGCCGTCGGCGGGGTTCCCGATCGCGAGGGACTTGGCGATGGTGTCGGGCTTCACGGGCCGGACGACGTCGTGCCCGGCCTTGAAGGCCGTCGAAACCGGCCCGCAGCCCGCGGCCTGCGCGCCGTACACGCGGTACGGCTTGTCCTCGACGAGCCCGAGCTTGATGAACTCCTGGAACGCCTTGTCGATCTTGGTGAGCTGGGAGCCGGACGCGACCGGCACGACGATCTGGTCGGGCAGCCGCCAGCCGAGCTGCTCGGCGATCTCGTAGCCGAGCGTCTTGGAGCCCTCGGCGTAGTACGGGCGGACGTTGACGTTGACGAACGCCCAGTCCTCCTGCTCCCCGGCGATCTCGGAGGCGAGGCGGTTGACGTCGTCGTAGTTGCCGTCGACGGTGACGAACGTCCCGCCGTACACGGCCGTCGTGATGATCTTCTGCGTCTCCAGATTGGACGGCACGAAGACGGCGCTGCGGATTCCGGCGCGAGCCGCGGCGGCGGCGACGGCGTTGGCGAGGTTGCCGGTGGACGGGCACGCGAGGACCTTGAAGCCCAGTTCGCGGGCGGCGGCGAGCGCGACGGCGACGACGCGGTCCTTGAACGAGTGGGTCGGGTTGCCGCTGTCGTCCTTGACCCAGAGCCGCTGGAGCCCGAGGGACTCGGCGAGGTTGTCGGCGCGGACGAGCCGCGTCAGGCCGGGCTCGGTGTTGGGCGTCTCGGCGACGTTGGCGGGGACGGGCAGCAGCCCCCGGTAGCGCCAGATGTTGGCCGGGCCGGACTCGATGTCCGCGCGGGTGAGCCCGCCGAAGTCGTATTCGATCTCCAGCGGGCCGAAACACTCCTCGCACGCGTAGTGGGCGCCGAGGGCGCGCCGGTGGCCGCATTCGCGGCAGACGAGCGCCGTCGCGGGGCCGAGGTTCCCGGCGGGCGTGAGTTCAGAGTCGACAGGCGTGGTCGCCATGAGCGAGGCCCTTTCTCCCCATCTTTCCTGCGCCACCTTGGTCGCAGGCCGGAGTTGGCACCATCTCCCGGCCGGCCCCGCAGGATCGCGAGCGCTGTCGTGCCGAGTGGTTGCCGGGGCTTCAACGGGCCGGTCCCTCCACCCCTCTGGATGAGCGATATGAAGTTGTGTGCGTAACTTTACATGATTCGCCCGATTAGCCAGGAAGGCGGGTCGGGGTTCGCCCGGCTTGGCCGGGACCGTTCCGACCGTACCCCGGCACGCGCAAGATCACGCGCGGGTTTTCCGCGGGTCCGATCCCGGCCCGGGGGCGGCGTGGCGCGGACGCGGCCCGGCTGAGATCCTGGCGACCATGAGCCAAGTGCTGGTGGCGTCGAACCGCGGGCCCGTCTCGTTCTCCACCGCGGGCGACGGCTCGCTCGTCGCCCGCCGGGGCGGCGGCGGCCTGGTGTCCGGGCTCGCCGGACTGCGCGGCGACGTGCTGTGGGTCTGCGCGGCCCTCTCGGAGGCCGACCGGACCGCCGCGCGCAAGGCCCCCGACGGGCGGCTCGACGAAGCCGGGCACGACGTCGGCGGCACCGCCGTCCGCATGCTCGACATCCCCGCCGCCACGTACGAGCGCGCCTACAACGGCATGGCCAACTCGACACTGTGGTTCGTCCACCATCTGCTGTACGACACCCCGAACGCGCCGTGCTTCGACGCGCGGGCCCGCCGCGACCGGCAGTCCTACGAGGCGTACAACGCGGCGTTCGCCGACGCCCTCGCGCGCGACGCCGCGCCCGGCGCGAAGGTCGTCGTGCAGGACTACCACCTGTCGCTGACGCCCGCGATGCTGCGCGAACGCCGTCCCGACCTGCGGATCGGGCACTTCTCGCACACGCCGTGGGCGCCGCCGGAGTACTTCCGGCTGCTCCCGGACGACCTCGGGGCCGAACTGCTGGCCGGGGTCCTCGGCGCGGACCAGGCAGGGTTCCTGACCGAGCGGTGGGCGTCGGCGTTCCTCGACTGCTGCGCGCTGCTGCCGGGCGCGCGGGTGGACCGGGCCGCGCGGACCGTCCGCTACGCGGGGCGCGTCACGCGCGTCGGCGTCCACGGGCTCGGGGTGGACGGGGCCGCGCTGCGCGAGCGCGCCGCCGCTCCGGACGTCGCCGAGCGCGCGGCGGCGCTGCGGGCGCGGGTCGGCGGCCGGAAGCTCGTCGTGCGCGTGGACCGGACGGAGCTGTCCAAGAACATCGTCCGGGGCCTGGCCGCCTACCGGGAACTGCTCACGAACCATCCCGAGTGGCGGGGCCGGGTCGTCCACCTGGCGTTCGCGTACCCGTCCCGGACGGATCTGGCGAGTTACCGCGCCTACACCGAGACCGTGCTGCGGACGGCCGAGGAGATCAACGCCGAGTTCGGCACGCCGGACTGGCAACCGCTGATCGTCGAGGTGAACGACGACTACCCGCGCTCGCTGGCGGCGTACCGGCTGGCGGACGTGCTGCTGGTGAACCCGATCCGCGACGGCATGAACCTCGTCGCGAAGGAGGGCCCGGCGCTGTCGGACGACGGGTGCGCGCTGGTGCTCTCCCGCGAGGCGGGCGCGGCCGCGGACCTGGGCGAGGACGCGCTGCTGGTCAACCCGTTCGACGTCTCCCAGACGGCGGAGGCCCTGCACCGCGCCCTCCTGATGCCCGCCGAGGAACGCGCCCGCCGCTGCACCCGCCTGGCCGAGGCTGCGACGGCCCTGCCCCCGCAACGCTGGTTCAGCGACCAGTTGGACGAGTTGAAGTAGGCAACAGAAGCCCGCAACAACAGCAACCACCAGGGACCCACACCCGCGCAAGCGAGGAACCGTGGGGCACCGGCGGGCGCACGGCCACGAGCCGCCAGGCGAGCATCCGGCCGCGCGCAGCGCGGAGGATGCACCGCAGCGAGCGCATGCGAGCGAGGACCCATGCTCCGCGCCGCGGGTGGCTTGGCGGGTCGCTCCCCACAGCGTTACGAGCAGGAACTGCGGGGGGTCTACACCCGCGCAAGCGCGAAACCCTGGGGGGTGCCCGGCGGGCGCACGGCCGCGAGCGCCAGCGAGTGGCCGGGCGCGCGCAGCGCGGAGGATGCACCGGAACGGAGCGCCAGCGGAGTGAGGATGCATCCTCCGCGCCGCGGGGGGCGTCGGGGGTCGACCCCCGACAATGTCACCTCACGAGTAGCTCTCGCCCAGGGTCTGGCGTACCTGCTTCCTCGCCTCGTGGATGCGGGACTTCACCGTTCCCAGTGGGAGCTGGAGCTGTTCGGCGATCTCCGCGTACTCCAGTTGGGAGACGTCGCGGAGGACGAGCGCCTGGATCAGGTCCGGTTTGCGCGCTTCGAGGTCTTCCATCGCGTCGAGGATGTCGACGCGGGAGCCCGCGATGACGCTCGTGCGGCGCGGGTCGGGGCGCTGCTGGGGCAGTTCGCCGGCCTGTTCGACGGAGCGTCGTTTGAGGGAGCGGTAGGTCGACCGGGCGGAGTTCGCGACGACGACGTGCAGCCACGTGCTGAACCGGGAGCGGCCCTCGAACCGGTGGATGTTCCGCGCGACCTGCAGCAGCGCGTCCTGGCAGGCTTCTTCGGCGTCCTGCCGGCAGGGCAGGAAGCGGGCGCTGTGCCGCAGGACGTCGGGTTCGATTCTGCGGATGAGTTCGTTCAGGGCTCCTTGGTCTCCTCGGGCGGCCTGCACCGCCAGGTGTTCGGTCCTTTCGTCGAATGCCATCGCCGCAGCCTCAATGCTCGTTCGCGCACACACCCCGTTTGTTGGGCATGATACGGGAGTGTCCTTCCCACCTGCCGTCGGTCGTTACCGAATCGAACGCGTCCTCGGATCGGGGGCGTTCGCGTCCGTGTGGCTCGGGCACGACGAGGCCCTGGACTCCCCGGTCGCCATCAAGGTGCTGGCGGGGAGCCTGGTGGACGACCTCGACGTCCGCAGCCGTTTCCTGGAGGAGGCGCGCATTCTGCGGCGCGCGGACTCGGAGCGGCTGATCCGCGTCCACGACATCGGGGAGCTGCCGGACCGGCGGCCGTACTTCGTCATGCCGTACGCGGATCGGGGGACGCTCGCGGACCGCATGCGGGACCGTCCGCTGCCGCTCGGCGAGGCGCTGGCGCTGGCCGAGGAGATCGCGTACGGGGTCGAGGTCATCAACGCGCTCGGGGTGATCCACCGGGACCTGAAGCCGTCGAACGTGCTGTTCCAGTCGGTGCGGGGCGGCGGGGAGCGGCTGCTGATCGCGGACCTCGGGCTGGCGAAGGCGCTGGCGCACGCGTCGGGGGCGTTCACGCTGCCGGTGGGGACGCCGGGGTACATGTCGCCGGAGCAGGCGCGGTTCGGCGGCGGGCTGGACGTGCGCGCGGACGTGTACGGGCTCGGCGCGCTGACGTACCACCTGGTGGCGGGGCGCGCGCCGGGGCCGCCGCCGGTCCGCAGGCGGCCGGGCGAGCTGCGCGACGGCGTGCCGCAGGAGGTGGACGACGTCATCCTGCGGGCGCTCGCGCCGGAGCGGGACCAGCGGTTCCCGACGGCGGAGGACTTCGCGGAGGCCGTCGCGGGGGTGCGGGCGTCGCTGCCGTCGCTGGCGGTGCCCGCCGCGCCGTCTCCCGCGCCGCCGGCCGAGCCGTCCGCGCCGTTCCCGGGGCCGCCCGCGTCGGGGCTGGAGGAGACGGTGCTGGACGGGGACCGATCGTCGGTGCCGCGTCCGCAGGCCGGACCGCCGCCGTCCGTCCCGCCGCCCCGGCCGCCGTTCGCGGAGCCGGACACGCTGCCGGACGAGGAGGCGGAGCCGACCGTCGTGGACCGCCCGTCGCGGCGGCGGCCGGTGGACGACCGGACGGCGTCGCTGCCGCTGCCCGCTCCCCCGCCGGGGATGACGGACGGGAAGACGGCGGTGTTCCCCTCGTCCGGGCCGTTCGACGGCGGGCCGCCGCAACCGCTGCCGCAGGCCCCGCCGCCCGGCCCGCCGTTCGGCGGACCGCCTGGTTCGCAGCACGGGTCTCAGCACGGGTCTCAGCACGGGCCGCCGCACGGGTCTCAGCACGGCCCGCCGGGTTCCCAGCCGGGGCTGTCCGGCCCGCCGGGTTCCCAGCATGGGCCGCCCGGTTCCCAACCGGGGCCGTCCGGCGCGCCCGGCGCGCAGCACGGCCCGCCCGGTTCACAGCCCGGGCCGCCCGGGGCGCAGCACGGACCGCCCGGCGCGCCGGGTTCCCAGCTCGGCCCGCCCGGACCGCCGCGGCCCAAGCGCGGTCCGTCGCGCCGTACCGCGACGATGCTGGCGGTCGCCGCGGGCGTACTGGTCGTCGCGCTCGTCGGCGGCCTCCTGCTCGGCACGCTGTTCTCCGGCGGCGGCGACCCGAAGCCGGTGAAGCCGACGCTCCCCGCCGACTTCGTCCAGTTCGGCGACGCGTCGGGCAAGATCCGGTTCGCGGCCCCCAAGGCGTGGCCGAAGGCGGCCGAGCCGACGTGGCGGCCGTCCTCGGTGGGCCTGGCCGACGCGGCGGCCCGCCCGGTGCTGCGCGCGACGCCGGACATGGCGGCGTTCCTCGGCGACGGCAAGGGCGCGGGCGTGTTCGTCGGCCTCACGACGGACGTCGGCGCGGGCAAGCTGCCGCCGCCGAGCGCGACGCGGCACGCGTCCTGTGCGAAGGGCGCGCCGGAGAACTACACGTCTCCCGACAAGGCGCTGACGGGCACGATCACGCGGTTCACCCGCTGCCCGTCCGGGACGCCGTCGGTGACCGAGGTCGGCCTGCGCGACCGCGGCGGCAAGTTCGGCGCGTGGGTCCGCGTCAAGGAGACCGACGACCGCAGGCTGACGAACACGATCCTCGACTCGCTCAAGCTCAGCGCTCCCTAGTTCCGCAGCCCTCCGGGCGGCGGCCGAACCGGGCCGTCCGCCCGGTTCGGCATGCCCGCGCCCGGGAATGCCAGTTGCATCGCGAGTGTTCACCGATATATCGTCAATGCATCGACAACGATGAAGGAGACCACGATGCGAAGCCATCACCACCACCACGAGCGCGGAGAGCGCACCGACGACCGGCGTGCCCGCCGCGACCCCTTCGGCTGGGGCGGGCCCGGTTTCGGGCCCGGCGGTCCGGGGTTCGGGCCGGGATTCGGTCCCGGCGGCCACGGCGGCCGGGGGCGCGGCGGCGGACGCGGCCGCCGGACCCGGCGCGGCAACGTCCGCGCCGCCCTGCTGGCGCTGCTCGTCGAGCGGCCCATGCACGGCTACGAGATGATCCAGGAACTCGACTCCCGCACCGGCGGCGTCTGGCGGCCGAGCCCCGGCTCCGTCTACCCGACGCTGCAAATGTTGGAGGACGAGGGCCTGGTGACCAGCCGGGAGGACGGCGGCAAGCGCCTGTTCGCCCTCACCGACGCCGGGACCGCCGAGGCCGCGACCCAGACCACGCCCCCGTGGGACGAGGTCACCGCCGCCGCGGGCGAGAACGCGCTGCGCGGCCGGGAGGCGTTCATGCAGCTCATGGGCGCGCTTCAGCAGGTCATGGCGGTCGGCAGCGAGAGCCAGAAGGCGCGCGCGCTGGAGGTCGTCAACGACGCCCGCCGCCGCGTGTACGGCATCCTCGCCGACGACCCCGCGGCCGAGTGACCGGCCCGGAACGCGGACGCCGCGCATCCCGAACCGGGGTGCGCGGCGTTCGCCGTCAGGCGGGGAACGGCGCGAGGCGCGCGTACTGGTCGTCCACGTACAGCTTCTTCCAGATGTAGAGACGCAGGTCGGCGCGCTTGACCGACGTCCGGACCGGCGCCTGGACGGTCGCGCGGACGAGGTACGCCGAGCCGGGCGGCAGGTAGCGGTCGTCGCCCGCGCCGGGCAGCGGCGCGCCGCCCGCCAGCGTCCGGACGATCTCGCTCCGCGCGGGCGGCGTACACATGCTCTCGGGGACGCCGGTCTGCCACATGCAGCGGCCGCGGTCGCGGGCGAGCAGCAGGTCGCGGGTGACGAACACGTCCGCCGGGAAGTCGAGCAGCGCGCGCTCCCGCGACGGGTTGCTCAGCACGTACTCGACGTACGCGGTCGTGGTGCCGCCCTTGGCGGCGGAGTCGTCCGCGCCGCCGGTGACGGCGGCGATCCGGTACGTCGAGCCGTCCGCGGTGGTCACCGTGACGGGCGTCCCGGCGTCGGCGAACGCGGCGGCGAGGGCGGCGTCGGCCGCGCCCGCACCCGCGTGCGGGTCGCCGCCGTCGCGGCCCGGCAGGAACACCACGGCGACGACGGCGAGGACGGCGGCGACCGCGACGGCCGCCAGCACGACGGCGACGACGGGCCGCCGCCCGCCGCCCCGCTCGCGCTCCCGGCGGTGCCGCTCGCTGCGCGAGCCGATGCGCACCTCGACACCGCTCGTCTCACGGAACGCCGCGGACGCGCCGGGCGCAGTCGGCGCGGCGTACGCGGCGGGCGCACCGGGCACGTTGGGCGCGCCAGACGCGCCGGACGCGGCGGGCACATTGGACGCGCCGGACGCGGCGAACACGCTGGGCTCGGCAGGCACGCCGGGCACGTTAGGCGCACCGGACGTGTCAGACGCGGCGGGCACACCGGGCACGTTGAGCGCGCCAGACGTGCCGGACGCGGCGGGCACGTTGGGCGCGTCGGGCGCGGCGAACACGCTGGGCGCGGCGGGCACACCGGGCACGTTGGGCGCGCCAGACGCGCCGGACGCGGCGGGCACGTTGGACGCGCCGGGCGCGGCGAACACGTCGGGCGCGGCGGGCGCGGCAGGCACACCGGGCACATTGGGCGTGCCGGACGCGGTGAGCGCACCGGGTTCGGTGCGCGCGCCGGACGCGCCGGGCGCAGCGAACACGCCGGACGCGGCAGGCGCAGTGGGCACGGCGAACACGTCGGGCGCGGCAGGCACGCCGGACGCGCCGGACGCGCCGGGCACCGCGTACGCGGCAGGCGGTCCGGGCGGGCTGGGCTCGGTGGTCACGCCGGACGCACCGGGCGCGGCGGGTTCGAATGGTTCGGTCGGTTCGGCGCCGGGCGCGCGCGGTTCGCCGGAGGTCGCGGAGTTCCCGGTCTGCTGGTCCACCGTTGCGCTCCCGTTCACCGATCGGCCCGACTTCTCACATCACGACGGACGACATTTTGGCGCAAATAGGCGTTGCGTCCAGCGACCGGCCCCCGGCGCGCATGATCCACAACGGCCGGTCACCGGAAAGTTGTCACTCGCGGCGTCAATGGGAACGCGCCAGCCCGTTCCGGACGACGGGTCGTGGCCGCATCCGGCCACGGCACGCGCGCCGGTTCAGGGCAGCAGCCCGTCGAGGAACGCGACGACGCCCGGCGGGCCGTCCACGACCGCGTCGGCGCGGTCGGCCAGCTCGGCGACCTCCGTCGAGCCGCTGCAGACCTTGACGACCGGGACGCCGTCCGCGCGCAGCTCGTCCAGCAGGTCGAACGCCGCGAGGTCGCCGAGGTCGTCGCCCGCGAACAGCACCGCCGACGGCGCGCCGCGCTCGGCCAGCAGGGCGCGCAGCGCGTGCCCCTTGTCCATGCCGGGCGGGCGCAGCTCCAGCACGAACCGGCCCGGCTCCACGACCAGGCCGGTGCGCTCGGCGAGCGCCGCGAGCAGGCTGCGCAGCCGGTCCAGCGCGACCTGCGGCTCCGCGCAGCGGCGGGTGTGGACGGCCAGCGCCAGGCCCTTGTCCTCCACGAACACCTCCGGCGGCGCCTGGACGGCCGCGAGCACGCCGGGCAGCTTCGCGCGCGCCTCCGCGACGCCCGGCGGCGGCTCGGGGACGGTCAGCGTCCCGGACTCCCAGCGCTCGCGCCCGTACTGGCCGAGGACGACCAGCCCGTCGATCCCGTCGAACCCGCCGTACTCGACCGCGACGCCCGCCGGACGCCCGGTGACGACCGCGAGCCCGCCGAGGCGGGGCGCCAGCCGCGCCAGCGCGTCGGCCGCGCCGGGCTGGGCGCGCGCCGCCGCCGGATCGTCCACGATGGGGGCGAGCGTGCCGTCGAAGTCCAGGCCGACGACGGCCGACGAGGGGCGCGCGCGCAGCGCGGCGAGGCCGTCCGCGCCGGCGGCCGTGATGGAAGCGGAGGGGTTCCGGCCAGTGTTCATCCGGCCAGTGTCCTGCACGTCAGGGACGGATGCCGAGCCGCCGCGCGGCGCGCTGCCGCTGCCGCTGGGTGCGCATCCGGCGCAGGCGCTTGACGAGCATCGGGTCGTGCTCCATCGCCTCCGGCCGGTCGATCAGGAGGTTGAGCAACTGGTAGTAGCGCGTGGAGGACATGTCGAACAGTTCGCGGATCGCCTGTTCCTTGGCGCCCGCGTACTTCCACCAGCGGCGTTCGAAGGCGAGGATCTGGCGGTCGCGGTCGGAGAGGAGGCCGGCCGGGAAGACGTCGTCGTCCTCCGGTCCGGGGTCGATCGGGTCCAGGGCTGAGCCGTCGTTCATGCTGCCGTCCTGCCGGGGAGCGCCGGGGCGCGCGGTCCCCTCTGGGGTCACTAGTCCCGGGGTGTCCGGGTTCGGCCGGTGCCATCGTACGCGTCCGGGACGACACGCACCCGGCGTTCGGCGCACGCGCGCGGGCCGGGGAACTCTCGCCGGGTTCCGACGTTAAAGTATGCAGAGTACATCCGTACCGTTCCGGTGCCGCACGGGAACGGAGGGCACCGGACGGGAGACCCGAGCATGGGGCCGCAGACCGACGAGCAGGGGCCGCACCCGGCGGAGGGGTCGGGCGAGCTGTCCGACCCGGTTCTCGCCGATATCTCACTCGCCCTGTTCCATCTGCGTCGCGTCTGGGTCAAACCGGACCTGATGAAGCGCATCCGGGCGCAGACGTCCGGCGGGCCCGGCGGGCGGCCGCTGCAGCTCTCCAACCTCATGGTCGTGCAGGCCGTCGCCGCGCTCACCACCGTCTGCGCCGAGCAGCGGCCCGAGGGCGAGGTCACCGTGGGCGCCGTCGCGGAGCGGCTGGAGATCGACCCGTCCACCGCGAGCCGGCTCGTCGGACACGCGATCGACGCGGGGCTGGTGTCGCGGCGGCCGTCGCCGCTCGACGCGCGCCGCGCCAACCTCGGGCTGACCGACGCCGGACAGCGCGTCAAGCGCGTCGCGGAGCAGTTCCGGCGCGCCTACCTGGACGACCTCATGGCCGAGTGGACGCCGCGCGAACGCACCGAGTTCGCGCGCCTGCTCACCCGCTTCGCGGAATCCGCGGCGCGCTCCCCGATGGAGGCCGACCGCGTCGACCGCATCTTCGCGGCGGCCGAAGTGGAGACTCCGGCGGACGACTGACCGCCCGCGGCCCGGTCACCACCAGGGCGGACGGTAGTCGTCCTCGTCGGGGGGCGGGGCCTTGCGCGGGACGGGGGCGGGGTGCTCGGGGGCCGGCGGGGGCTCGGACGGGGCGGGGGCCACGCGCGGCAGGGGGCCGGTCATGCCGGTGTGGAACGGCTCTTCGAGGGCGCTGCGGCGGAACCGCTCCCACTCGTCGTCGTCGAACATGAGGTCTTCGTCGGAGAGTTCCGGGTCGTCGGCCTCGGCGGGCTCGGGGACGGGGGCGGGACGGGTCGGCCGGCCGGATGGCGGAGCGGGCGCGTCCTGGGATGCCGAGCGGGCGGGCTCGGCCGCGTCGGGCGTCGGACGGGCCGGTGCGGCCGGGTCGGGGATCGCTCCGGGTACCGGGTGGCTGTGCTGGGCCGGGCTGGACGGCGCGCCGGGTGCCGGGCGGGTCGGCCCGGGGATCACGCCGGGTGCCGGGTGGTCCTGCTGGGCCGGATTGAGCGGCGCACCGGATGCCGGGTGGTCGTGCTGGGCCGGGCGGGGCTTTGCGCCGGGGGTCGGACGGTCCGACGCGGTGGGGCTGGGAATCGTGGCCGGCTCGGCCGGGGCGGGACCTGGATGGGCGGGTGCGGGCGCCGCCGGGTTCGGGTGGCCAGGCGCGGCACTGGCGGGGGCGGGGTCGGTGGTCGCGGTCTCTTCGTCGTCGGGGCGGCGGCGTTGGCGCCAGCCGAGGATCAGGCCGACCAGGACCAGGACCGCGCCGCCGACGAGGATCGCGCGGACCAGCCCGCCCGACGACGAGCCCTTCGGGGCCGCCTCGGCCACGGGTGACGGGGCCGGGGCGGGAGTCGCCACCGTGCCGCCGGACGCGCGGTTCAGGCGGGCCGCGACGGCGAGGGCGCGGGCCGCGTCGAGGGGGCCTTTGCACGTCGTGGAACCGGTCGGCTGGCCCGCGCGCGCCGGGGAGCCCTGGACGAGCGCCGTCCGGATCTGCTCGGGCGTCAGCTTCGGGTAGCGGGAGCGGACCAGCGCGGCGACGCCCGCGACGATCGCCGACGACGGGCTCGTCCCGCTGCCGACGACGTACCCGCCGCCGGGGCTCGCGCTGACGATGTCGACGCCCGGCGCGCACACGCCCACGTACGCGTGCCGGTTGCTGTCCTTCCACAGCCGCCCGTGCCGGTCGAGCGCGCCGACCGCGATGACGCCCGGGTAGGCGGCCGGGAACGTCCGCCGGTTCCCCGCCGCGCCGTCGTTCCCGGCGGACGCGATCAGCACGACGCCCTTCCCGAGCGCGTACCGGATCGCGGCCTCCTCGGCGGCACTGCCGTTCGCGTAGAGCTGCCCGCCGCCGAGGGACATGTTGACGACCTGCGCGCCGTGGTCCACCGCGTACCGGATGCCCTGCGCGACGGTGTCGCGGCTGAGCCCGGAGCGGCCCGCCTTGCGGACGGGATCGTCGTTCTCCCACGTCACGCGGATGGACAGGATGCGGCTGCGCGGCGCGACGCCGAGCACGCCGCGCCGCCCGCCCGCGCCGTCGCCGTGACCCGCGATGATGCTGGCCATCGACGTCCCGTGCTGGCCCCAGTAGCGGCTGCCGGGGGCGCGCTTCCCGCCCGTCAGGTCCGGGCCCGCGACGACGCGGCCGGTGAGGTCGGGATGGCGGCCGTCGACGCCCGTGTCGAGCACGGCGACCGTGACGTTCGCGCCCTCGGAGTACTTCCATGCCCGGCTCGCGCGGATCGACGTCAGATGCCACTCGCGGGCGCGGATCTGGTCGGTCGGCGCGGCGAAGAACGCGCCCGCCGCCGCGCCGCGGATCATCCGGTCGCCCGGCGCGGCCCCCGGCCAGAGCGCGGCGGGAACGGCGGCGGCAGCGGCGAGCGTCAACGCGGTCAACGCCGTCCCGACACGGACGCGGACACTCGACCGGCCGCGCCCGGAACGCCGCCGACGCGAGGACACGTGCGGGGACTCGGCCACGCCGCACCTCCTCCCGGCCGCGTTCGCGCAGGGAAACCACCGCGGCCGACCCCACGGGAGCGGTCGGCGGACACCCGGGGCCCGGGGTCGCCCCGGCCGGCCTGCGGGGCGGTGGGTGGTCATTCTGCCATGTGTATCATTGTGGGGGGCGTTCACCCTGTGGGGGGACGCCCCCCCACGCCCCCCGCGGCGCGAAGCGCCGCATCCTCGCTCCGCTGGCGCTCCGCTGCGGTGCGGCCCTTCGCGCTGCGCGCGCCCGGCCGCTCGCCTGGCGGCTCGCGGCCGCGCGCCCGCCGGTGACCCCCCTTGGTTGCGCGCCGCTGTGGGAAAGACTTCGGGGCTGCTTAAGCGGCTGCTTCCCCTGGGGTGTCTGGGCGGACGGGCTGATCCGCGACGGTGGGCCGTGAGGTGCGGGGGTCGCCGCCTCGCGTGGGGCTCGTGGTCCGGGCGGCAGGCCGACGGGGGCGGCCCGACGGCGCGGGGCGGCGGGGCGGCGCGACGGGCCGCGCAGCGTTGCGGGGCCGCCGTGCAGGCCGGGGTGCGGGGCCACCGTGCAGGCCGCCGTGCAGGCCGGGGTGCAGGCCGGGAGGCAGGCCGGGGGGCAGGCCGAGGGGGCAGGCCGAGGGGGCAGGCCGGGGGGCAGGCCGAGGGGGCAGGCCGAGGGGGCAGGCCGAGGGGGCAGGCCGGGGTGCGGGGCCGCCGCGCAGGCCGCCGTGCAGGCGCCGTGCAGGCCGGGGTGCGGGCCGCCGTGTGGGCCGGGCAGTGTTGCGGGGGCCGCCGTGTCGGCCGGGCTTGCTGGTCGGCCGCGCGGCTGCGGGTGCTTCTGTACTCGTCCTGCAGTCGGGTGGGGCGGTCGTCGCGCGGGGGGTGCGGGCGGCCGTTTCACGGCGGGCCGGCCGGGTGACGGGCCGCGGCGCGGCGAGTCTGGTTGCCGGTGTTGGGGCCGTGCGGTTCTCGCTTCTCTTAGTGGCAGGTGCCGTTCGGGGCTTCGCAGTCGGTGCGGGTGCCGCCGAAGGTCGGTTGCAGGGCGTCGACCAGGTCCGTCGGGCCGGTGATCAGCCAGTTGGGGCCCGTCAGGACGGAGAAGGGGGCGTTGTCGCCCAGGGCGCTCTGCGCTGTGCCGGTGCGCCACGTGGCCAGGGCCGTCTCCACCGTCATGCCCAGGTCGGGGGTGAGGACCGTCGCGGCCGTGTAGCGGCCCGCGTAGCGGCATTCGACGCGGATGCGGTCGGTGGCGCAGGACGTCGCGCCCGCCGCGCGGAGGGCGGCGGCGATCGGTCCGGCGTCGGGCTGGGCGCGGGCGCTCGCGGCGGGATGGATCGTTCCAGTTCCGTCGTCGTCCAGCAGGGCGTACGCGACGCCGCCCGTGGCGACGGCCGTTCCCGCGACGGCTCCGGCGAGGGCGAGCAGGGGCTTGCGTCTCATGCCCACCAGCCTTCCGTACTCGCAAGTAACACAAGGCCGTCCGGGATGTCGGTTTCACCACGTAAGCGGGCACTGCCGCAACGCACACGGCCCCTCCCCGGGAACTCGGGGAAGGGGCCGCCGACGCGCGGCGTCAGACCGAACCGGCGCCCGTCAGCGCGCGGACGGCGAGGTCGTCGTGCCGCTCCTCGTCCGGCTCCTCCTTACTGAGCAGCGTGCCGAGCACCGCGCACAGGAACCCGAACGGGATCGACACCAGCCCGGGGTTCTCCATCGGGAAGACGTGGAAGTCGACCCCGGCGGGGAACAGCGACTGGCTCGCGCCCGTCACCGGGTCGACCTTGCCCGACACGACGGGCGAGAAGAACACGAGCACCAGCGAGCTGGCCAGCCCGCCGTAGATGCCCGCGACGACGCCCCGCGTGTTGAACCGCTTCCAGAACAGCGACAGCGTGATGGCGGGCAGGTTCGCCGCCGCCGCCATCGCGAACGCCAGCGCCACGAGGAACGCGACGTTCAGGTTCTTGGCGATGACCGCGAGGACGATCGCCAGCGTCCCGATCACCAACGCCGCGAACCGCGCCACCGCGACCTCCTGCGACTCGCGCGGGCGGCCGAGCATCAGCACGTGCCCGAAGAAGTCGTGCGCGAGGGAGGTGGACGACGCCAGCACCAGCCCCGACACGACCGCGAGGATCGTCGCGAACGCGACCGCCGCGATGAACGCCAGCAGCAGGTCGCCGCCGAGGTCGCCCCAGAAGTGCTGCCCGATCGCGCGGGCGAGCTGCGGGGCGGCGGTGTTGCCCGCCGGGTCCTGCGCGACGATCGCGGACCGGCCGACGAGCGCGGTCGCGCCGAAGCCGAGCGCGATCGTCATCAGGTAGAAGACGCCGACGAGGCCGATCGCCCAGTTGACGGACGTCCGCGCGGCCCGCGCGTCCGGGACGGTGAAGAACCGCGTGATGATGTGCGGCAGGCCCGCGGTGCCGAGGACCAGCGCGAGCGCGAGGCTGATGAAGTCGAGCTTGTTGATGATCGTCTGCCGGGGGTTCCCGGCGACGTCCTGCGCGTACTTGAGGCCGGGCTGCAGGAACGCGTCGTGGTGCCCGCTGGCGCGCGCCGCCGAGCCGAGCAGGCGGCTCGGGTCGAACCCGAAGCGGGCCAGGACGAGGACGCTCAGCACGACCGCGCCGCCGAGCAGCAGCACCGCCTTGATGATCTGCACCCAGGTGGTGGCCTTCATCCCGCCGAACATCACGTAGAAGATCATCAGCGCGCCGACGCCGACGATCGTCATGACCTGCGCGACCCCGGCGGACATCCCGAGGAACGTCTCCCCCGGGTGGATGCCCAGCAGCAGCGACACCAGCGCGCCCGCGCCGACCATCTGGGCCAGCAGGTAGAACACCGAGACCGTGACGGTCGAGACCGCGGCGGCCGTGCGGACGGGCGGCTGCCGCATCCGGTAGGCGATCACGTCCGCCATCGTGAAGCGGCCCGCGTTGCGCATCAGCTCGACCAGCAGCAGCGTCAGCAGCCAGGCGACCAGGAAGCCGATCGAGTAGAGGAAGCCGTCGTAGCCGGAGAGCGCGATGAGGCCCGCGATGCCGAGGAACGACGCGGCGGACATGTAGTCGCCCGCGAGCGCGATGCCGTTCTGCGGGCCGGAGAAGACGCGGCCGCCCGCGTAGAAGTCGGTGGCGCCGCGCGTGGTGGCGCGCGCCCAGAGGGTGATGCCGAGGGTGATGCCGATGAAGGCGACGAACATCAGGAAGGTCAGGGCGCGTCCGCTGAGGGAGCCGAGCGCGAATTCGGCGGCGGTGCTCATCGCAGCCACCCCGGGTCGGTGCGGATCGGGCCGGTCCAGCCGCCGTCGCGGGAGCGCTGCTGATCGGGGGCGCGGCGGGGGCGCGGGTCGGGGACCGCGTCGTGGACGGGCGGGCGGGGGGCCGGGGGCCGGGCCGGGGACGCGGCGTCGCGGGCGAGGCCGGCGTGGCGGGGGTGCGCCGGGCGGGGCCGCTCGTCGGCGGGGGGCCGGGCGCCCTTGGCGTGCCGCCCGGCGCGCGGCGCGAGGCGGCGGTCGGCGTCGGCGGCGCCGAGCGGCCCGGCGGCCTCGGCCTCGCGGCGCAGCTCGGCGGCCAGCGGATCGAGCGACCGGCGCGCGTAGGCGGTGTAGCACCAGGCCAGCGCGAACGTCGTGACGAACTGCAGGACGCCGAGGACGAGCGCGACGTTGACGTTGCCCGCGACGCGCTGCGCCATGAACCCGCGGGCGAACGCCGACAGCAGCACGTACAGCAGGTACCAGCCGAGGAACGTGCCGACGATCGCCAGGGCGTGCCGGCGGAACCTCCTCCTCAGTAGTCGGAACCTGTCGTCGCCCGCCATGACGGCGAAGCGCGTCCCCGGCCGCTGCCGGGCACGGCCGCCGCCCCGGTTCTCCGGCGGTCGTGAGTCCCAGACCATCCGGCCCTCCCTGACCTCGTGATGACTCTATGTAGTGATGACGTCACTATGAGATCAAAGAATGGTGGGGGATAGTGGCCGCTTCACGAGAATGGGAGAAAAAGAGACCACGACGCGGTCAAGCCGCCGCCGACATATCCGGAGGAACGGGTCGAAGCGGGTTTGTTCCGTGTTCTCCGGCGTGCGCGCGGTGTGACGCCCGGCCTCGCCGCGGGCGCTACATAAACCGCGCGGCGGAGTGACCGAATCGTCGTCAGGCGGGCAGGGGGCCGTCCGGCCACAGCGCCGCCAGTGCGCCCGGAGTGAGCGGTGCGGCGTACGAGGCGCGCAGGACGGCGTCCGCGACGGGGGCCGGGGCCTCGTCGGCGAGGCGGGCGAACCAGTCCATGCCCGTCGGATAGACCCAGAGGTAGGAGCGCAGCAGCGGGTCGTCGCGCCGGTCCTTGAGGACGTCGAGGCCGATCTTCCCGTCCCACCAGGGCATGTGGGTCTGCATTTCGGCGGCGGCCTCGGCGATCGGGACGCCCGCGTTCACCGCGAGGTGCGAGCGGCCGCGGACGAGCTGGACGTAGTGGTCGAACCGGACGCGGGCCGTGAGCAGGCGGTCCTCCGGCAGCAGGAACAGCGGCCACGCCTGCGCCAGCCCCTCCAGCGCGACCTGGTACAGGGCGTGGACGGACAGCAGCCGCACCCACGGGACGTCCGCCCGCGCGGCCCGCGCCGTCAGGCTCGCGCTCTGCAGCCCGTGCCCGAGGACTTCGTGCAGCGCGAACTGCCGCGCGCCGACGCGCGTGAACTCGACCTGCGGGAGGTTCAGCCGCAGCCGCACGTCGGAGCCCGCGCCGTCCAGCCAGTACGCCCAGTAGGCGTCCACCGCGACGGGCTCGATGCTCAGCCGGTACTCGGCGGTGCTGCCGGTGCGGGCGCGGACGAGCGGTTCGAGTTCGGCGACGGCGGCGCGGATGGCGTCGGGGGCATCGGTGATCTGCAGCGGCTCCTCCAGCGCGCGCAGCTCGCGGTGCGCGGCCGGGCCCCAGGCGACGCCGACGTCGGCGAGGGCCGCGCGGGCGGCGTCGCGGACGGCGGCGAGCCGGTCGTCGTCCTGGCCCGCGGTGCCGCAGCCCTGCGTCGCGCGGACGTACTCGTCCAGCGGGAGGCGGTCCGCGCCGAGCAGCGCGTCGAGGTAGGCGAGGTCGGCGTCGAGGCGGGCGGCGACCTCGCCGTCCGCCTCGGCGCGGAGCGCGCGCAGTTCGCGGCGGGCGGCGGCGCGGTCGAGCGGCGCGCGGCCGGAATCGGCCGTCGCGGGGGCGCAGTCGAAGTCGATGACGGGGTTGCCGCCGGTCTCCCGCTCGAACGCGTCCCATGCGCGGAGCACGCGCTCGGTCTCGTCCCGCACCGTCATGAAGCCCCCTTCGCCGGATAGGCCAGCCTACGGCGCGACCGCCTGGTTGATCCCGTTCGTCGGCCGCGCGCCGCCGCGCCCGCGACGGTATTGTGGGCGTGCCCGCGGGCGCGCCCCTGTAGCTCAGTCGGCCAGAGCAGCTGTCTTGTAAACAGCAGGTCGCCGGTTCGAATCCGGCCGGGGGCTCCTTCTCTTCTTTTCCGCGGCCCTCTCCCGGAAGTCCGGCCGTGCGCGGTCGGCGCGGCCGACGAAAGCGTCCGCCGCCCCCGGCCGGTCATCGTGCATACGCAGGTTCGCGGTGTCCGCTGCCTGCGACGACGCGCGTAGTCGCGTGGTGGGATGGATTCCCCGAATTCGTCCTTGGAGGTGGCGCGGTGCGGCAGTGGGGTGCGTTCTTATTGCGTTATCGGTTATGGGTGGTCCTCGCGTGGATCGTCGTCGCCGCGGCCGGGGCGGTGCTCGCGCCGCGGCTCGGCGACCGGCTCGTGGACGGGACGACGATGCACGCCGCCGGTTACACGGCGAACCGGGCGCTGCAGCGGGAGTACGGCGGCGTCGCCGGGAACCCCGCCGCGCTCGTGGTGGACCTGCCGGACGGGACCGACGCGGAGGCGCCGCGGGTGCGGGCGGCGCTGGCGGCGGCCCAGCGGGTCGCCGCGGGCGTCCGCACGCTCTCGTACGCGAGCACCGGGGACCGCGCGCTGGTCGGCGCGGGCGGCCGCTCGACGCTGCTGCTCGCGTATCCGCCCGCGACGCGGCGCGCCGTGGACGCGCGGGTGCTCGGCGCGATGGGCGCGGCGATCGTCCGGGACGTCCCCGGCGCGCGGGTCCAGGCGACCGGCCTGGCGCTGCTGAGCGCGGGCGGCTCGCAGGCGAAGGGCAGCGTGCTGACGGAACTGCTCGTCGGCGCGGGCCTGGCGCTGGTCGTGCTGGTGTGGGTGTTCGGGTCGGCGCTGGCGGTGCTGCCGCTGGTGTCCGCGCTGGTGTCGGTGCTGGCGATGCAGGTGGCGATCTACGGGCTGACGTACGCGACGGACGTCGGGATCAATCCGTCCGTGCGGTTCATCGTCGCGCTGCTCGGGCTCGGGCTGTCCATCGACTACTCGCTGCTGCTCGTCCAGCGGTGGCGGGAGGAGCGCGACGCGGGCGCGGCGGACCGCGCGGCGGTGCTGCTGGCGGTCCGGCGGGCGGGGCACTCGGTCGCGTTCAGCGCGCTGATCGCGTCGCTGGGGCTGTTCGCGCTGGTGGTGGTGCCGGTGTCGTTCGTGCAGGGCGTCGGGCTGGCGGGGCTGTTCATCCCGTCGATCGCGGTGCTCGTCGCGCTGACCGTCGTCCCGCTGCTGCTGGCCGCCGTCGGGCCGCCGCTGGACCGCGTCGGGCCGCGCCGCCGCCGCGCCGCCGGGGCCGGGCGGGGATGGACGGCCGTCGCGCGCGCGATCGTGGCGCATCCCAAGAGCGCGGCGGTCGGCGGCGGGATCGTCCTCGCCGTGCTGTGCGGGTTCGGGCTGACGCTGAGCGTCGCCGCGCCGCCCGCCGCGTCGCTCGCGTCCGGTGGAACGGCGGCGCACGGGCTGGACGCGCTGCGCCGGGACGGGTTCCCGACCGGGGTGCTGACGCCGGTGCCGGTCGGTCTGCCCGCCGGGACGGACCCGGCCGCGACCGCCGCCGGCCTGCGCGCGGTGCCCGGCGTCCACGGCGTCCTGGCGGACCCCGCGTGGCGGAGTCCGGCCGGGGGCTCGGTCGTCATGGTGCTCCCCCGGCGGGAGATCGGGACGGCGCACGCCGGGCCGACGCTGGACGCGCTGCGCCGGGCCGCGCCGCCGGGCGCGCTCGTCGGCGGGAACCAGGTGCAGATGGCCGACGCGGTCCGGATCGTGACGGATCGGCTGCCCGTCCTGCTCGCGGCGGTCGCCGCGCTCACGTTCGTCCTGCTGGCGCGCGGGATGCGGTCGCTGCTGCTGCCCGCCAAGGCCGTCGCGCTGAATCTGCTCTCGGTCGGCGCGGCGTACGGGGTGCTGGTCTTGGTCTGGCAGCACGGGTTCGGGTCGCGGCCGCTGTGGGGCGTCGCGGCGACGGGCTCGATCAGCACGTTCGTGCCGATGCTGCTGTTCGGCTTCCTGTTCGGCGTCTCGATGGACTACGAGGTGTTCATCCTCGCGCGCGTCCGCGAGGCGTACGACGCGGGCGGCGACACGCGCGCGGCGGTCGTCGAGGGCGTCGCGCGCACCGGGCGGCTCGTCACCAGCGCGGCGCTGATCCTGTTCCTCGCGCTCGCGTCGCTGTCGTCCGCGCCGGACGTGACGGTGAAGATGATGGCGACCGGCATGGCGGCGGGCGTCCTCATCGACGCGGTGGTGGTGCGGACGCTGCTGACGCCCGCGCTCGTCGTGCTGTTCGGCCGCGCGAACTGGCGGCTGCCGGAGTGGGCGCGGCGGGCGCTGCTGCTGCCGTCCGCGCCGCGCGACGCCGACGCCCGGCCGGTTCCCGGCGTCGCGGCGGCCGGGCCGGGGAGCTGAGCGCGGCCGTCCCCCGGTCCGGCCGCCGACGATCGACGCGTCTGGGAACGGACCGGGGGACGGCGGCGCACGACCGACGCGGAAAGGCGGTTGACAACCGCCGCCCCGAACGCCGTCCGGGCACGCGAGAATTCTTCACACCGGCCGTTGAACTTTCCGAAATCGCGCTGACCGAACTCGGTCAAACACATAATTCCGATAGGAATTGCCAATGGCGGTCGACCAGTCGCTATGACCCGGCGCGACCG
Organism: Actinomadura atramentaria DSM 43919; assembly: GCF_000381885.1. GTDB lineage: Bacteria > Actinomycetota > Actinomycetes > Streptosporangiales > Streptosporangiaceae > Spirillospora > Spirillospora atramentaria. The sequence goes on from NZ_KB907215.1 coordinate 21,423, forward strand.
GCCCGTCACAGAGAATGCGCCTTGCCGCCCGGAATCTCCCGGATAAAGTTCAAACCGTTGATCGCGGCCGCGGACGGGATCGCCGAGCGACTTTCGGAGATCAGCTTTGGCTACGACACGAGTAGTGGGATCGGGGAGAACTCATGGGCGTTTTTCCGACGCGGCGTTCCGGCCGCGTTCCGCGCCGAAGACCGGTGGACCCGGTCGCCGCCGGCGGCGCCGCGAGACCATCGCCGCGCAGGTGAGGGCCTAGGCGCGACGCGACGTCCCTGGTCGGCGCGCGTCCCCCGATCAGGCCGCCGCGCCTCGTTTTCGACCGTCGTACCGGAAGTGCGAGGGCGGCCGCCCCGCGCCCGGTAATTGTGCGGTGCGCCACATCGCAATGCGGCGCGCCCGCGCGCGTGAACGCCATACCGACCGTCACGAGAATCGGCAGGGAACATGACGCTGGCGGATATCATCGCCCCGCGCTCCGGAAACGTGAAACTTCATTTTCCGGCCGAGCGCGCGGCCGTCGACTACGGCGAATTATGGAGGGCCGGCGCGGCGATGGGCCGGCTGCGGGCGGCGTCCGGCGGACGCCCGGCGGCCGTCGCGCTGACCAACACCCGCGCCTGCGCGACCGTCCTGGTCGGCGCGATCGCGGCGGGCCTGCCGCTCGTCTCGGTCCCGCTGCCGCCGCGCGGGTCCGACCTCGAGTGGTACGCCGGGTTCGTCCAGCGGATCTGCGCCGCGTCGGGCGCGACGACGCTGCTGGTGGACGGCGCGCTCCTCCCGTCGCTCCCGCCGCTGCCGGGCGTCACGGCGCTCTCCCACGACGACGCGCTCGCGATGCGCGGGCGGAGCGATGCAGATCCGGCGGCGTTCACGCTGACGCAGTTCACGTCCGGCAGCACGGCCGACCCGAAGGGGATCGTGCTGCCCGGCGCGATGGTCCGCGCGAACCTGTTGGCGCTGATGGAGTGGCTGGAACCGGTGCCCGGCGACGGCACCTGCACCTGGCTGCCGCTCTCCCACGACATGGGCCTGATCGGGATGTTCCTGGGATCGCTGACGGCGGTCGGGCGCGGGCTCGTCCACGACTTCGACCTCGTCGTGATGACGCCGCAGGGCTTCCTGCGCAACCCGACGGGCTGGCTGACGGCCTGCGCGGAGTTCGGCTCGACGTTCACGGCCGCGCCGAACTACGCCTTCGACATGGCGGCCCGCAAACGCGGGTCCGTCCCCGACCTCGGCCGCCTGCGGACGTGCATCGTCGGCGCGGAGCCGATCCGGCCGGGCTCCCTCGAACGCTTCGCGGAGCTGTTCGCCGACAAGGGGTTCCGCCCGACGACGTTCTCCCCCGCGTACGGGATGGCCGAGGCGGTCCTGGCGGTGACCGGCACCGCGCAGGGCGACCGCTGGCGGGCCGCCGAGCTGGCGTCGATCCCGGGCGGGGCCGCGTTCGCGGACGCGGGGGGGCACCGCGTGGTGTCGTCCGGCCGTCCGCTGCCGGGCTACGAGGTGCGGGTGGACGGCGACGGCGTCGGGGAGATCCTGGTGCGCGGGCCGTCCGTCGCCGAACGGTACGCGGACGGCGCGCCCATCCCCGACGCGGACGGCTGGTTCCGCACCCGCGACCTCGGCGCGGTCCACGGCGGCGAGCTGTACGTCATCGGCCGGACCGACGACGTGTTCCAGGTCGCGGGCCGCAACATCTACGCGATCGACGTCGAGGCGTACGCGGCGGAGGTCGCCGGAATCCGCGACGGGCGCGTCGTGGCCGTCCCCGAGGGCGGCGAGCTGACGATCGTCGCCGAATGCGAGCCGGGCGTGACCGGGCAGGACGACGTGCGGCGGCTCGTCCAGGAGCTGAGCGGCCGGATCGTGACGCGCGTCGGCGTCTCGCCCAAGCGGGTGCTGCTCGCGCGGCGCGGCGCGCTGCCGCTGACGGCGAGCGGGAAGATCCGGCGGCGGCCGCTCGTCGCGGCGCTGGAGTCGTCGCGGCTGACGATCCTCGCGGGCTCCCGTGACTAGCCGCGTGCGCGGCGACGCGCTGGCCGACGCGGGGCGCGCGCTGGCCGGACTCGGCGCGGACGGGCTGCACGGCCCGACGTCCGCCGAGTTCGCCGCCGAGGTCGCCCGCGAGCATCCGGCGCGGGACGTCTTCACCGCGGCGACCGCCGACGCCGCCGCCGCGTGCGGCGTGCCGTCGCCGGGCGCGCTCGCGGAGGACGTCTACGCGAACTTCGTCTGGACGCACTTCGTCTGCAAGCTGCTGATGACGGCGCGTCCGGCGGAGGTCATCGACCACGTCCTGGCCCGCACGGACCTGCGCGAGCTGGCGGCGGCGGAGGCCGCCGGGCCGTCGATCCTGTCGGGGTTCCACTACACGGGCTTCCCGCTGATGGCGCTCGCGCTGGCGATGTCGCCGTCCGCGCCGCTGATCACCAAGGCGCGCGTGGACGTCCTCGAAGGCGACGCGGGCAACAAGCACGACGACCACGTCGTCTACCTCTCCGACCGGTCCGCGCCGCTGCGGATGACGCGCGCGCTGAAGGGCGGCCGGTCGGTGTGGGCGATGCCCGACGTGGTGCTGCCCGGCGTCCGGACGGCGGAGGCCCGCTTCCTCGGGCACGCGATGCGCGTCGGCGCGGGCCTCGGGACGATCGCGCGGCTCAGCGGCCGCCCCTGCACCCCGCTGTTCTGGACGATGACCGGCCCGGACGCGGTCCTGCGCACGGGCGCGCCGATCCCCGCCGCGGCGCGGTCCGAGGACGACGTGATCCAGGACCTCGTCTCCGCGCAGGCCGACTTCATCTCCCGCAACCCCGCGCACTGGCTGGAGTGGTACGCGGTGCTCGACGAGGCCCCGCGCCTGCGCGCGCGGGTCAAGGCGGGCAACGACCGCATCTGGGCCCGCCTCGCGCGGGCGCTGGACTGAAGGAGGGAACGCCATGCCGATGACCTACGACGCGGTGGTGGACGGGATCAGGACCGGCGTCCGCACCGTCAAGGACGGCGCCCGCGCCGGCGAGGCCGTCTCGGAGTCGACCGTGTTCTGGCCGACCGCCGAGCCGGGAAGGTCGAGCCTGTCGTTCGACTCGCTCGACTTCCTCGAACTCGTCGTCTTCTTGGAGGAGACGTACGACTGGTACATCCCCGAGGAAATGCTGGACTACGAGGAATGCCAGACGGTCGCGGACCTCGCCGCCCTCATGCTGCGCGCCCACGCGGAGGATCGCGAGTCTCATGGCGTCTGACGCGATCGAAGTGCGCTCGCTGGCCAAGAAGTACGCGGACGGCACCGACGCGATCAGCGACGTCTCGTTCACCGTGGCGGCGGGCGAGATCGTCGGGCTGGTCGGCCCGAACGGCGCTGGGAAGAGCACGACGCTGAACATCCTCGCGACGCTGATCCGCGCGACGAGCGGCGAGGCGTCGGTGTTCGGCGTCCCGGTGGCGCGGCGCGCGGCGGTCCGGCCGCTGCTCGGCGTCGCGCTGCAGGCGACCGGGCTGGACCCGCTGATGACCGTCCGGGACCACTTCGCCGTCCACGGCGCGCTGTACGCGATGCGGCCGCGCGCGACGGCGGCGCGGACGGCGGAGCTGCTGGCGGCGTTCGAGCTGGGCCCGATGCGCGACCGGCGCGTCGGCGGGCTGTCGGGCGGCACGCAGCGGCGGCTGGCGCTCGCGCTGTCGCTGCTGCACGGGCCGAGGGCCATCGTCTTCGACGAGCCGACCGTCGCCCTCGACCCCAATCTGCGCCGCGCCGTCTGGGAACTGCTGGACGACCTGTGCGCGCGGGGCCTCGCCGTCCTGTTCAGCACGCACTACATGGACGAGGCCGACCGCCTGTGCCACCGGATCGAGCTGATGTCCAAGGGCCGGATCGTCGCGTCCGGCTCGCCGGACGAGCTGAAGGCGCGGATGGCGCACGGCGTCCTGCGGCTGCGCGTCCGCGACGACGCGGGCGCGCTGGAGGACGCGCTCGCCGCCGCGACGGCGCGCGGGCTGCTCCCCGCGCACGAACCGCCGCTGATTCGGGAACAGCTCGTGGAGGTGCGGGCCGAGCTGGGCGAGGCGGCGCTGGACGCGCTGCCGGTCCTGCTGGCCGAGTTCGGCGTCCTCGTCGTGGACCTCCACTGGGGCCACGGCACGCTGGACGACGTCTTCGCGCGGCTCGCGGAGTCCACGGCGGACGAGACCGACGTCCCGGCGGCGACGGTCGAGCACCGCGCCCTGGCCCGGCGCGGGGGGCGCTCATGACGGCGGTCCGGCTGCACGCCGTCTGGGTGCTGTACCGGCGGTCGATTCGCGAGCTGGTCTCGCTCGGGCCGCAGACGCTCGTCGCGCCGCTCGTGGTGCCGGTGTTCGTGCTGCTCGTCTACTCGGCGCTGTTCTCGCAGGTCTTCGAGCGGCTGGGGACGCATCTGCCGGGAACGCCCGGGTTCGATCCGACGATCAACTACGCGCAGTACGTGCTGGCCGGGCCGATCGTCATGTCCGCGATGCTCGGAACGGCGTCGGCGGGCATCGGCGTCGCCGTCGAACGGCAGCTCGGCTTCTACGACCGGATGGAGCTGTCCCCGCTCGGCCCGGCGCAGAGCCAGTTCGGGCGGCGGCTCGCGGACGGGACGCGGATCGCGCTGTTCGCCGTCGTCCTCACGCTCGTCGCGTGGGGCGCGGGCGCGCACATCGCGCACTGGCCGCTCGCGCTCGCCGTGACCGTCCCGCTCGCCGCGTGCCTCGGCATGGCGTGGGGCGGGCTCGCGTTCGCGCTGTGCCTGCGGTCGGGCAGCGCGGAGGCGGCGCAGGCCGTCACGCCGCTGTTCCTGCCCGCGCTGTTCCTCAGCACGGCGTTCGTCCCCCTTCCGCTGATCCCGCACTGGTTGCGGCCGATCGTGGAGTACAACCCGCTGTCGGCGGTCTGCGACGCGATCCGGCACGCGGCGGCGGGGAGCCTGAACGGGTCGGCGGTGCTGCGCAGCGCCGTGGAGATCGCGGTCCTCGCCGCGCTGACGCAGACGCTGATCCGGCGGGCCGAGCGGAAGGTGGCGGCGCGGTGATCGAGTACGCCGCCGCCGAAACGGCGCGCGTCCAGGGCTGGGACGCGTGCGTGCGGGCGCTGTCGGCGTCCGGGCTCGTCTCGGACGCCGGGCCCGCCGAGGGCAACAACATGCTGCTCATGGAAGGCGCGACGCACCGGACGCTGCGCCGCCTGACCCGCGCGCAGCTCTCCCGGCCGCACCTCGCGGCGGTCGCGGAGCACCTCGACGCGACCGCCGGCCGGCTGGTCGCGGCCGCCCTCGGCGACCCCGCGGCCGACCTGGTCGCGGACGTCGCCGAACCGCTCGTCCTGGACGCGATCCTGTCCGTGCTGGGCGTCCCGGACGAGCGGCGGGCGCGCCTCGCCGAACTGACGCGGTCGATGCTCGGCCTGCTGGAACCCGACCTGCCGCCCGAGCGGCGGCGCGCGGCCGCGAACGCCGCGCTGCGCGCGACGCTGCTGTTCGAGCGGGACGCGCGCGCGGGCCGCGCCGCCGGATTCCACGCCGTGCTGGAGGCGGCCGCCGCTGCGGGCGAGATCCCGGTCAAGACCGCGCGGTCCACGCCCGTCGTGATGCTGCACGGCGGATACGAGAACCCGCTCAACCAGCTCGGCTGCCTCGCCGCGTGGGCCGTCGCGGACCCCGAGCGGTTCGCGGCGGCGGCGGACGCGGCCCCGGCGGCGGTCTTCGAGGAGGTCCTGCGCGCGTACTCGCCCGTCCGGGCGGTCGCGCGCTGGGACGCGGCGGACGGCGGCCGGTTCGTCTGGGTCGACCTGCACAGCGCCAACCACGACGAGCGGCGCTTCCCGTCGCCGGACGCCGTCGACCCGGCCCGCGAGCCCGGCCACCTGGGCTTCGGGTACGGCCGCCACGCCTGTCCGGGCGCGGCGCTCGCCCGGCTGGAGGGCCGGGCGCTGCTGCGCGCGCTCCGGCGCGTCCCGGCGGCGGCGCTCCGCGCGTTCACCGTCCAGTGGCGGGACGGGCTCGTCGCCCGCGGACCCCGCACGATCACCAGGAGGTAGCCATGCCACCGCCGATCCGGACCGTCGCCGACGCCCGCGCGCGGGCGCGCCGGGTCCTGCCGCGCGTCCTGTTCGACTACGTCGACGGCGGCGCCGACGGGGAGGTGACGCTCGCCGCCAACGAGCGCGCGTTCCGCGACGTCGCGCTGCGGCCGCGCATGGGCGTGGACGTCGACGTCGACCTCGGCACGACCGTCCTCGGCCGCCGCCTCGACCTGCCGGTGCTGCTCGCGCCGTGCGGGATGGTGCAGCTCGTCCACCCGGACGGGGCGGTCGGCGCGGCGCGCGCCGCCGCCGGCGCGGGCACCCTCGCGGTGCTCAGCAAGATCGCGCTGTGCTCGCCGGAGGAGGTGGCCGCCGCCGTCCCCGGCCCGCACTGGTTCCAGATCAACTCGGCGGGCGGCCGCGACGAGGTGAAGCGGCTGCTGGCGCGGGTCCGCGACGCGGGCTTCGACGGCCTGGTCGTGACGCTCGACGGGCCGCCGCCCGGCAACCACGAGCGGGACCTGCGGCACGGCGTCGTGCCGCCGGTGCGGCCCACGCCCCGGCTCGTCGCGCGGCTCGCCGCGCAGGCGGCGGCGGCGCCGCGCTGGACGGCGGCGATGGCGCTGGCCGCGCGGCGGCAGCGCGCGACCGTCCAGGGCGCGACCCGCGTCCTCGGCAACGGCCGCGCGCCCCGGTCGGCCCGCTTCACCTGGGCCGACATCGCGTGGATCAGGCGGGAGTGGGCGGGTTCCCTGCTCGTCAAGGGCGTGCTCACCGGCGCGGACGCGCGCGCCGCCGTCGAGGCGGGCGCGGACGCGGTGATCGTCTCCAACCACGGCGGCCGGGCGCTCGACGGCGCCCCCGCGACGCTCACCGCGCTGCCCGAGGTCGCGGACGCGGTCGGCGACGCGGCGGAGGTGCTGCTGGACGGCGGCGTCCGCCGGGCGAGCTGCGTGGTGAAGGCGCTGAGCCTGGGCGCGCGGGCCGTCCTCATCGGGCGGCCGTTCGTGTACGGGCTCGCGGCGGGCGGCGAGCCGGGCGTCGCGCAGGTGCTGGAGGTCTTCCGGGCCGAGCTGGTCCGGACGATGCGGCTCGTCGGCCGCGCGACGCCCGCCGACCTCGATCCCGGCCTGCTCCAGGCGATGCGGCCGTGGGACGTCCCGGGCCTACCGTCAGCGAAGGAGCTGCTCTGATGGCGCGCGAAACCGCGGGCACGGCCGTCCACCCGCCGCCGGAGGTCGGTTCCGCGCCGGGCTGGCCGGTCGTCCTGTACTTCCACCACGTCGATCCGGACATCCGGCACTACACCTGCGTGTCCCCGGCCGCGTTCGACGCGGCGCTCGCCGGGCTCGGCGAACGGTTCCGGCCGCTCGACCCCCGCGCCGTCCCGGCCGTGGTCGAGGCGGGCGGGAGCGCCGAGCCGACCTGCCTGCTGACGTTCGACGACGGGTACGCCGACGTCCTCGAACACGCGCTGCCGATCATGGAGCGGCGCGGCTGGCGGGCCGTCCACTTCGTCAGCACCGACCTCGTCGGCACGGTCGAGGACCATCCCGTCCGGGGCCGCCTGCGGCACCTGACGTGGGACGAGCTGGCCGAGCTGACCCGGCGCGGGCACGTCGTCGCGAGCCACGGCTGCTCGCACACCCCGTTCGACCGGCTGCCGCCCGCCGAGGTCCGCCGCGAGGCCGCGCGGGCCGGGGCGGTGCTGGCGGCGCGGCTGCCCGGCGCGCCCGACTGGCTCGCGTACCCGTACGGAATCCCGCCCGGACCGGGCGTGGAACTGCCCGAGCTGTGCTTCGGCTCGGTGAAGGCGCCCGCGCTCGCGTGGGACGCCGCGCCCCGCGAGATCCGCCGCACGTACCTCCCGGCGGACGGCCGGGAGCGGTGGGAGACCTGCATGGACGAATGGAGGCGGCCGTGGAGCCCCGGCGCATCGCTCTGATCATCCCGACCTGCGGGCGGCCCGACGACCTGCGGGAGTGCCTGCGGTCCGTCGCGGCGGAGGACGACGGCTCCCTCGCGCAGGTGATCGTCGTGGACGACGGCGCGCCCGAGCCCGTCGAGCTGCCCGCCGACGTCGGCGGTGTGCCGCTGGTGAAACGGCGCAACGCCGTCCGCAGGGGCGCGGCCTACAGCCGCAACCTCGCGCTGCAGACGCTCGCGGACGAGGTGGACGCGGTCGGTTTCCTCGACGACGACGCGCGCCTCACCCAGGGCTGGTTCGCGGCGGCGCGCCGCGAGCTGACCCGCGACCGGGGCGCGGTGACGGGCCCGGTCCTGCGGTTCGACCGCGGCCTGGTGTCCCGCGCGCGCCAGCTCCGCTACGACCGCCGGTACGCGCCCGTCGAGCCGGGCCAGCCCGTCGCATTCCTCGCGGGCGGCAACGCCGTCGTCTGGCGCGACCTGCTGGTGAAGGCCGGGGGCTTCCCGGACACGCCGACGATGAGCGACCGGTTCCTGGTGCGGCGGCTGGAGGCGGCGGGCGGCCGCTGCCACTTCGTCCCGGACCTGCTCGTGCGGCACCGCAACTCCAAGGGGCTGCGCACGGCGGTCCGGGAGGCGTGGCGCGCGGGGCTGCTGGACGACACGCCGCTGGACTCCCCGGCCCGCAGGCGGCTGGCGGGCGCGGCGCGGGACGCGCTCGCGGGCGACCAGGTCGCGGCGGCGCTGCTGAACGTCGCGCTCGACGCGGTGTACCTCGGCGGCCGCGAGCGCGCCCGGCGGCACCGCGCGCGCCTCGCGGCGGCGGCGACGTGAGCGCGCCGCCCGGGCCGCTGCTGCTCGTCGGCCCGCAGCGCTCCGGGACCACGGCGCTCGGCGCGGCGCTGTCGGCGGCCGTCGCGGCGGCCGGGGGCTGCTTCACCGTCAACGGGAAGCTGCCCTACCTGCTGCGGCGCTGGTGGACGCCCGCCGACGTCGCCGCCGCGCATCTGCGCGCGGACGAGGCGGCGCACGCGCTCGCCCGCGTCCCGCCGTACGGCGACGGGGCCGGCGCGTGGCTGGGCCGCGCCCGCGCCGCGCTGCTCGCCGGGGCGCGCCGCGCCGCCGACGGACGCGCCGCCCCGACCGTCGCCGAGGAGGCCCGGCGGATCTGCGCGGAGGCGTACGCGGCCGAGCCGTGGGGCGACAAGTACAACGAGTACCTGCTCGACCTGCCGTGGCTCGACGCGGTGTTCCCCGACGCGCGCTGGATCTTCCTGGTGCGGGACCCGGCCGAGACGGTCGCGTCGATGCTGGCGTGGCCGCGCGACAAGCCGTGGAACCCCGCGCACGCCGCCGCGGCGTCGGCGAAGTGGGCGCACTGGGCGTCGCGGTGGCTGGAGTTCCGCGCCCGCGTGCCGCCCGAGCGGCGGTGCGAGCTGGACTACGCGGACCTGTGCGACGGCCGCGCCGAGGGGCTGGCGGAGCTGGTCGGCGTCGAGACCGCGCCGTTCCTCACCGGCCTGCGGCGGTCGGCGGCGGACCGGCCGCGGCCGCCGCTCGGCCCGCGCGCGCTGGACGTCCGCGCCGCCCTGGCGCGGCTGCGAATCCTCGGCGAGCCCGCCGGGACGACGCGATGAATCACGAGGGAGACGTGGTCGGCGTGGGAGACGTGATGCAGGGGACCGGCCGGGAGCCGGTCGACGTGCTCGTGATCGGGCTCGGCTACGTGGGGCTGCCGCTGGTCCGCGAGGCGGTCGGCGCCGGGTACCGGGTCGCCGGGTTCGACCGGAGCGCGGCGGTGGTGGCGTCGCTGCGGGCGGGCCGGTCGCACGTGGACGACGTCACCGACGACGACGTGCGCGCGCTCGCGGCGGGCGGGTTCCGCGCGGTCTCCGACGAGGCGGAGTTACCGCCGCCGAGGACGGTCGTGATCTGCGTCCCGACGCCGCTGTCGCGGACGGGCGGCCCTGATCTGGCCGCGCTCCGCGCCGCAGCGCGGACGGCGGGCGGCGTCCTGGGCCCGGACTCGCTGGTGATCGTGGAGTCCACCAGCTTCCCGGGCACCACGGACGAGGTCGTCCGCCCGATCCTGGAAGAGCGCTCCGGGCTGCGCGCTGGAACGGACTTCCACCTGGCGTTCTCCCCCGAGCGCATCGACCCCGGCAACAAGCGGTTCGGGCTGCGCAACACCCCGAAGGTCGTCGGCGGCCACACGCCCGCGTGCGCGACGGCGGCCGTGGCGTTCTACGCGAAGCTGTGCGACGAGGTCGTCCAGGCCAAGTCCACGCGCGAGGCCGAGATGGCGAAGCTGCTGGAGAACACCTACCGGTACGTCAACATCGCGCTCGTCAACGAGATGGCGATGTTCTGCCGGGAGCTGGGCGTGGACCTGTGGGACGCGATCCGCTGCGCGGGGACCAAGCCGTTCGGCTTCCAGGCGTTCCGCCCGGGGCCGGGCGTCGGCGGGCACTGCATCCCGGTGGACCCGCACTACCTGTCGTACCGGACGCGGGCGGCGGGCGTCCCGTTCCGGTTCGTGGAGCTGGCCGAGGACGTCAACCGGCGGATGGCCCGCCACGTCGTGGACCGCGCGGCCGAACTCCTCGCGCGGCACGGCGGGACGCTGGCGGGCGCGGAGGTGCTGCTGCTCGGCGTCACCTACAAGGAGGACGTCGCCGACCAGCGGGAGACCCCGGCGCTGCCGGTCGCCCGCGAACTGCTCGCCCGGTCCGCGCGGCTGGCCTACCACGACCCGTACGTCGCGGACTGGCGGGTGGACGGCGCGCCCGTCCGGCGCGCGACGGACCTGGCGGCCGGGCTCGCCGGGGCGGACCTGGCGATCCTGCTCCAGGCGCACCGCGCCTACGGCGGCGCGGAGGTCGCCCGGACGGGGCGGCCGCTCCTGGACACCCGGGGCGGCGTCGCCGCCCCGCGCGCGGAGGCGCTGTGACACCCGATCGGAGGACCATGCGCGTGGCCATCTGCGGCTTCGGGAGCGCGGGGCGGCAGCACGCCGCCGCCGTCGCGGAGCTGCCGGACGTGACCGTCCACTCGGTGCTGGAGGCCGACCCGGCCGTCCGCACGGACCCGTACCCGCGCGCGGCCGACTGGGCGTCGGTGCTGGCCGACCCGCGGGTGGACGCCGTCGCGCTGTGCGTGCCGCCGGGCGGGCGCGCGGAGCTGGCGGCGGCGGCCGTCGCGGCGGGCAAGGCGGTGCTGCTGGAGAAGCCGCCGTGCATGTCGGTGGCGGAACTGGACCAGTTGGAGGCGTTGGACGGCCGGATCGGCGTCATGCTCCAGCACCGGTTCCGGCTGCCCGCCGAGGTGCTGGACCGGCCGTTCCGCGCGGCGGCCGGGACGCTGCTCGTCAGCCGCCATCGCGTCCCGGCGCGGCACTACACGGGCTGGCGGGCCGATCCGGGCCGGTCGCTGGGCGGGATCACCGCGCATCTCGGCGTCCACTACCTGGACCTGGCGTGCCAGGCGCTCGGGGACGTGGAGGCGGTGGACGTCGTGGAGCACCGGTCGTGCGCGCCCGGCATCGACGTGCGGGTCGGCGCGGTCGTCCGGTTCGCCGCCGGGTCGACGCTCGCGGTGACGATCGCGGCGGACGTCCCGGCGCGCGCGGAACAGCTCGTGATCGTCGGCGGCGACCGGTACCTGAGCATCGCGGACGGCGCGGTCGTCCTGCGCGACGGCGACGCCGAGCGCACCGTGCCCGCCGCCCCGACGCCCGCGCTGCGCGGCCGCGTCTACACCGAGTTCACGAGCGGCGGCGAGCTGTGCTCGCTGGCGCGGAGCCGGGGGGCCACCCGAATCCTGGACGAGGTGCGGAAGGCGGGCACCGGATGGTGACGCGGCTCGGACTGTCCTCGGGCACCGCGCCCCGGCTCGCGGCGGCGGAGCTGGCGGCGCTCGTCCGCGGCGCCGGGGGCTCGGTCGCGGACCTGCGCGCGGACAAGGGCCACCGCTGGGAGGACGACGGCCTCGCGGGCCTCGGCGGGCTCGCGGTCTCGTTCGTCGGCCTCTCGGTCGTGCTCGGCGCGTCCGACCAGCGTCCGGACGCCGCCGCGCGGTTCCCCGGCCTGCCCGTGAAGGTGTTCGCCGCGCCGGGCGCGGCGTCGGCGGCGGCCACCCGCGACCAGCTCGCCGCGCTGACGGCGGACCGCGCGCCCGACCAGGTCCTGGTCGAGACGCACCGGGGCGGGGCCGCGCCCGCCGAGCTGGCCGAGCTGTGCGCGCGGTACGGCTGCCGGCTCGTCGTGGACAACCTCGGTCTGCACGAGATCGCCGACGACGAACCGGCGGCGCTCGCGCTGCTCGCGCCGTGGGCGTCGGCCGTGCAGGTGAAGGGCTTCGACCCGGCGGCGGACGGGGGCCGGCCCGCGCACCGGCCGCTGGCCGCCGCCGACCTCGGCTGGCTGGCGGCGTTCCGCACGGCCGCCGTCGACATCACCGTGGAGTCCCGCGCCGGGACGCCGCGCGACGACCTGGCCGCTCTGCGCGCCGCGTGGGAGGACATCGCATGCGCCTAGCCATCATCAACGACGAGGTGGACCAGGACCCCGGCCGGGCCGCCGACGCCGCCGCCGCGTGCGGGTTCGGCGGGATCGAGGTCCGCTCGGTGCGCAACGTGCCGCCGCACGAGCTGACCGACGACGAGCTGCGCGGCGTCGCCGCCGACCTGGCCGCGCGCGGGCTGGCGGTCGCCGGGTTCTGTCCGCCCGCGCTCAAGACCGCGCTGCCGCGCACGGACGCGGACGTCGCGGCGGTCCGTGCGGTGCTCGTCCGCGCGATCGGGCAGGCGCGCGTGCTCGGCGCGCCGCACGTGCGGATCTTCACGTTCTACCGGGAGGGCGATCCGGACCCGGTCGCGGCGGCCAGGGCGGCGCGGCGGGTGCTGGACGGGGTGCCGCTGGACGGCGTCCGGCTGCTCGTCGAGACCGGGACCAGGACGAACACGCCGACGATGGCGCTGCTCATGCGCTTCCTGGAGGCCGTGGACGTCCCCGGACTCGGCGTCCTGTGGGACCCGGGGAACACCGTGTTCAGCGGGATGGGCCGGACGCCGTTCCCCGCCGAGTACCGGCTCGGGCGCGACCTCATCGGGCACGTCCACGTCAAGGACCCGGCGGGCACGACCGGCTACGTCCGGCTCGGCGACGGGGACCTGCCGTGGGCGGAGATCGTCGAAACACTGCGCGCGGACGGCTACGGCGGTTGGCTGTCCCTGGAGACGCACTGGCGCGTCGGCCGCGTCCTGAACCAGCGGCAGCGCGACAACCCCTGGGGCGACGACTTCACCGACGGGGGCTACGACGCGAGCGTGCAGTGCATGGAGCGCCTCGCGGCGCTCGTCGCCGGCTGACCGGCACCGGAACGGTTCGAGAGCCGGGGGCGAGCCCCGGCGGAACGGAGGATCGACGACTGATGGAGCAGACTTCGGCGCAGGGTTACGGCCCCGACCACGACTCGCCGTTCTCCTACGGCCTGCACCACGTGCAGCTCGCCATCCCGCGGGGCGCCGAGGACGAGTGCCGCACGTTCTACGTCGGCGTTCTCGGCATGCTGGAGATCCAGAAGCCGCCGATCCTGGCGGCGCGCGGCGGGCTGTGGGTGCGCGCGGACGCGCTGGAGATCCACCTGGGCGTCGAGGACGACTTCCGGCCCGCGCGCAAGGCGCATCCGGGCGTCCGCGTCGGTGACCTGGACGCGCTGGCCAAGCGGCTGACGGACCACGGCGTGGACGTGACCTGGGACGACGCGTTCCCCGGCCACCGCCGGTTCTACGCCGCCGACAACGTCGGCAACCGGCTGGAGTTCCTGCAGCGCGACGGTTCCGTGCCGGAGTGGTGAGCCGGGGGCCCGGCCCCGCGCCGGGCCCCGATTCCTCCCTTCGGGACGCCCGAAAGTCAGGTCGGGCGTAAGCGGGCTCTTCCTTTTGTCACCCGTCTTCGTATCGGACGGCGCGAAAGTGAGGGATTCTCGTGTCCGCGTGTTCTCCGGTGACGTCAGGAGCCCGAAGTGCGGATGCGTTCAGCGAGTGCCTTCCTCGTCGCGCTGGCCCTGGTGTGGGGCCCGGCCGCGCTGGCGGACACCGGCGGTTATCCGAACGACCCGTCGTACGCCCCGCTCGAAGGCGGCGGGGACTGCTCGAAGGTGGCCGGGAGAGAGCAGCACGGGCTGTACTCCTTCCTGCCGCGCTGCACGCCGAACGCCAAGGACCCCGAGGGCGCGTCCGGGATGTCCGTCGACAAGGCGTGGCGCGACTACACCAAGGGCTCGCCGGACGTCACGATCGCGTACGTCGAGGGCGGCGTCAACTGGCACAACGGCGACGCCGCCGAGCTGGCCGACAAGGTGTTCCTGAACACCGGCGAGCTGCCGAAGCCGCAGGGCTCGGCCACTTACGACAAGGACGGCGACGGCGTGGTCACCGCCGCCGACTACGCCGAGGACCCGCGCGTCAAGGACGCCAACGGCAACGGCCGCATCGACCCCGAGGACCTCATCGCCGCGTTCTCCGACGGCCGCGACGACGACGGCAACGGCTTCACCGACGACATCTCCGGCTGGGACTTCTACGAGGACCAGAACGACCCGGCCACCTACGACTCCACGTACGGCCACGCGAACTCGCAGATGAAGGTCGCCGCCGCGCAGACCGACAACGCGACGGCGGGCGCGGGGATCTGCCCGCGCTGCCGCGTCCTGCCGATCCGCGCCGGGCAGGAGGCCCTCGACCGCACCGACGACCTCGCGCAGGCGTGGCTGTACGCCGCGCACCTGGGCGCGAAGGTGATCGTCAGCACGACGGCGGACCTCGGCTACTCGAACTACATGAAGCAGACCGTCGAGAAGCTGTGGCGCGAGGGCGTCGTCATGGTCGAGTCCAGCAACGACTTCGACTCGACCGACCACCAGGGCGGCATGTTCTGGCCGCACGTCGTCCCCGGCAACGGGCTCGTCGCGAACACGGCCGGGAGCGTCCCGGACCCGATCGCGAACCCGCTGACGACGACGTACCGCACGCGCTCGGACCAGACGTCGTTCGGCGCGAAGGCGATGTTCTCGGTGTCCACCGAGGGCGGCTCGACGTCGGAGTCCACGCCGACGACGGGCGGCGTCTTCGGGCTGCTGCTGTCCTACGGCATCGAGACCGGGCATCCGCTGACGAACGAGGAGGCGATCCAGGTCCTGCGCGCGACGGCGTCCGACATCGACGACCCGTCGCTGCCGTGGCCCGGCAAGAAGGGCTGGGACCGGCAGTACGGGTACGGGCGGCCGAACGTCGCCAAGGCGCTCCAGGCGGTCAAGGACGGCGCGGTGCCGCCGGTCGGGTCGATCACCGGCCCCGACTGGTACTCCCTCTACGACCCGACGAAGACCGACAAGGTGGACGTCACCGGGTACGTGGCCGCGCCGCGTTCCAGCGGCTACCGGTACGAACTTCAGTGGGCGCCGGGCATCGAGCCCGCCGAGTCCGCGTTCGCGAAGGCCGGTTCGGGCGAGGGCAGCGCGCCGCACGACGGCAAGGTCGGCACGCTCGACCTGTCCAAGGTCCCCGAGTCGGTGTGGAAGAAGCAGTACGAGCTGTCGTCGGACAAGGCGCTGTCGGCCAGCGAGCAGTACACCGTCACGCTGCGGCTGCGCGTGTGGGACGCGGCCGGGCGCATGTCGGAGGAACGGCGCGCCATCGCCGTCCACCACGACCCGGCGCTGCGCTCCGGCTTCCCGATGAAGCTCGGCGCCGGCAACGAGAGCCAGCCCGCGCTCGCGGACCTGCGCGGCGACGGCCGCCAGGCCATCGTCTACGGCGACGGCGACGGGCGCGTCCACGCCCGCGACGGCGTCACCGGCGCGGAGCTGCCCGGCTGGCCCGTCACGACGCTGCCGACCGTCCCGCAGCACGCGTACCCCGGCATCGACCCCGGGCACGAGCCGATCGTCGCGCCCGTCGCGATCGGGGACCTGTTCCACGACGGCCGCCAGGAGGTCGTCGTCACCAGCACGACCGGGCGGACGTACGCGTTCGACGCGGCCGGGAAGCTCCTGCCCGGCTGGCCGAAGGTGCTGGACGCGGGCGTGTCCAAGCCCGCGATCCCCCGGCCCGCGCTGAAGTACACGCGGCTGCCCGTCCAGGGCGCGACGGCGTCGCCGATGCTCACCGACCTCGACGGCGACGGGCGGCTCGACGTCGTCCAGGCCGGCTGGGACGGGCGGCTGCACGCCTGGCGGCCGGACGGCACCGACCTGCCCGGCTGGCCCGTCGAGGTGAAACTCGACGCCGCGCCGCCGTCCGGCTACGTCCGCATCGACGACCGCAAGCTGCCCGGCATGCCCGCCGAGGCCGACCTGGACGGCGACGGGAAGCCCGAGATCGTCGTCCGGTCGCAGCGCTCCGACAGCAAGGGCTCCGGCGAGCAGTTCTACGGCGCGAACTACGTCTTCGCCTACCACGCCGACGGGACGCCGGTGAAGGGCTGGCCCGTCCGGACCAACTCCACGATGACGTTCTACGGCTCCGCGCAGGAGTTCATCACCGAGGGCGTGAACCAGCCCGCCGTCGCCGACGTGGACGGCGACGGCAAGGACGAGGTCGCCACCGGCCCGTCCTTCGGCCCGACGTACCTCATCAACGGCGCCGGGAAGATCGTCAAGAACTTCGGGCCGCTGGAGAACATCGCCGGGATGCTGTCACCGGGCGCGGTGCTCGGCGGCAACCTCGGCGCCGACGTCCCCCTGTCGTTCACCACCTCCGGGGCGTTCGGGAAGTTCGGACCGTTCGACCGGATCGGCTACAGCGAGGCCGGGTCGGGCGCGCTGTCGCTCGTCGCGGCGCTGCTGTTCCCCGGCAGCGGGCAGCCGATCGGCAACTACCAGCGCGGGTACGACGCGGCGACGGGCCTGCCGATGCTCGGCTTCCCGCAGGGCCGCACCGGGCTCGGCTTCCTCGGCGCGCCGATCATCACCGACGTCACCGGCGACGGGAAGGCCGAGATCGTGGACGGCGGCGACACCTCCACGCTCCACGCGTTCGGCGGTTCGGGCCGCCAGGCGTCGGGCTTCCCGGCGTTCACGGGCGGCTGGATGCTGTGGTCGCCGTCCGCCGGGGACCTCGACGGGGACGGCAAAACCGACCTCGTCGCCACGACCCGCGAGGGCTACCTGTTCGCCTGGAAGACCGGCGGGAAGGCGTCCGCGAACACCGAGTGGTGGACCTACCACCACGACGAGCGCCGCACCGGCCGCTACGGCACCGACACCCGCGCCCCCGGCGCGCTGCGCGACGTCGCCCGATCCGGGAACACGCTGACGTTCACCGCGCCCGGCGACGACGGCCTCACCGGCCGCGCCACCGCGTACCGGATCACCGCGGGCGGGCGGACCACGACCGTCCCCGCGACCGCCGCGGCGGGCGCGAAGCAGACGCTCACCGTGCCCGCCGGACCGGTCACCGTCCAGGCGGTGGACGACGCGGGCAATCCGGGACCGGCCCGCTCCGGTGCGTGACGACCACGATGCCCGCCCGATGCTAAATACCGAATGATCTTCTGTCCGCCGCTGACTGTTTCCCGGACTTTTGTCAGTCGACCGACAAAGGATTTTCACGAAAGGCTCCGCTGACTTCTGCTCTCGGGGGCTCACTGGAATTAGCATTGCGCGCCGGATCGAGGGGACCGACCTCGGAAGGTGACGATGCGCTGCTTCTCCCGCGCCCTGCGGAGCATCACCGGAGGCGCGCTCGCGCTCCTGGTGACCGCGGGCGCACTGCCCGGGACCTCCCGGAGCGCCGACGCGGAGCAGCCGCTCCCCGCCGACGACGGGGCCAGGATCACGGCCGAGACGCGGGTGGACGACTCGACGGTGGACCTCACCGTCGCGACGCCCGCGATCGGCGACAGCGAGATGATCCGGGTCCTGCTGCCGAAGGGATGGTCGCGGACGGCCGCCCGGACCTGGCCCGTCGTGTACGCCTACCAGGGCGGGAACGACGATTACACGTCCTGGGTGAAGGGCAGCCAGATCGCCGATCTCGCCGCCCAGTGGGGCGTCATCGTCGTCATGCCGTCCGGTGGCAAGAACGGCGGTTTCACCGACTGGTGGAACTACGGCAAGGGCGGAACTCCCAAGTGGGAGACGTTCCATACCCAGGAAGTGCTGCAACTCCTCGAACGCAATTACCGGGCGAGCACGACGCGCGCCGCGCTCGGCGTCTCGTCCGGCGGCCAGGGCGCGATCGCCTACGCCGCGCGCCACCCCGGCATGTTCCGCTACGCCGCGAGCTTCAGCGGCCTGCTGCACATCTCCGACCCGGCCGTCGAGTGGACGCTGATGCTCCAGGGCCTGTCGTTCGGGTTCGACCCGTACTCGGTCTGGGGCATCCCGATCTGGGACGACGCCAACTGGAAGGCCCACGATCCCTACGAGCTCGCAGGCAAGCTCCGCGGCACCGGCCTCTACATCTCGGCGGGCACGACGGGCATGCCCGGCCCCTACGACGACCCCGCCAACAGCCCGATCGACGCGAACTTCTACGGCGCGACCGGCGAGCTGATCGTCGGGCACACGTCGCAGGACTTCGTGAACCGGCTCAAGCAGCTCGGCATCCCGGCCACCGTCCACCTGTACGGCGACGGCTGGCACAACTGGAACTACTGGCGACCCGAACTGGCGACCGCCTGGCCGCTCATGATGAAGGCGCTCGGCGCCGCGAAGGTGTGACCGATGGACGACAGGACCCGGTGGCTCCCCGTGGCCGCGGCGCTCGGCATCGCCGCGGACGCCCTCCGGCGCCGCTCCCGCACCGCCCGACTGACCGTCCTCCCCCCTGACCCCGCCAACAACCCCGCCGACGCCGACGGGCGGGGGTTCCGGTTCATCACGGCCGCCGGGGTCGAGGTGGACGCGGCGACGCGGGCCGCCGCGACCGCGTACGCGGTCGAGCAGGGCCTGGACGTGCTCGATCTCGTCCCCGCCCGGCTCGACGCCGCGCGCGCCCTCGAACTCGCGCGGCGGCTCGACCCGGCCGGCTACCGGCGCGCGCGGCTGGCGCGCGGCGAGAGCGCCGGGCACGCCGTCCTGGTGAGCGAGGACGTCCTGCGGCGGGCCGCGCCGGACCGCCTCGCGGACCTGTCGGCGGCGGAGATGGACGCGCTCGCCGTCCGCCTGAAGCGGTACGCGCCCGTCACCACCGACGTCGCGGTCGCGCCGGACCTGGCCCCGCTGCCCGCCGCCGCGCTCACGCCCCGCGACCGGCGCACGATCCTGCGGTCCCGCCTGCACCTCGACCTCCCCACGCACCTGACCGGCGTCCTGGCCGGGCTGACCGGACTGGCGCTGCTCACGGCGCGGCGGCCCCGGTGGGGGACGGCCGTGCTCGCCGCGTCCTGCGCGCACCCCTTCCTCGCGACGGCGGGCACCCCGCTGTGCCCGCACGACCTGCGCCGGTTCGCCCTGCTGCGGCCCGTCGCGGCCCCCGCCCGCTGGGCGCGCACGGCGCTCGCCCGCGAGGAGCCCAATCCCGACCTGCCGCGCCTGCGCGCCCGCTACCGCGCCGACCTCCAGGGCGGCACGGCCCGCTTCTTCTGCCCGCCCCGCACGGACTGCCCGTGGTGCGGGGACGAGGCCGTCCGCCCGTACCTCACCAGCCTCGACTACCAGCAGCGCAAGCCCGGCACGTTCCGCCTCGGCCGCTGCGACTCCTGCGGGCACGTCTTCCAGAACCCGCGGCTGAACGACGCGGGCCTGGACTTCTACTACCGCGACTACTACGACGGCATCGGCGCGGCGGAGGTCGAGCGGGGCTTCCAGCTCAGCGGCCCGCACTACCGGGCCCGCGCGGAGATGCTGCGCGGGCACGCGGTCCCCCGGGCGTGGCTGGACGTCGGCGGCGGCCACGGGCACTTCTGCAACGCGGCCCGCGACATCTGGCCCGGCACGCGCTTCGACGCCCTCGACTTCGGGTCGGGGATCATCGAGGCCGAGCGCCGCGGCTGGGTGGACCTCGCCCACTACGGCCAGTTCCCCGACCTGGCCGACAAGCTCGCGGGCACCTACGACGTGGTCAGCATGCACCACTACCTGGAGCACACCCTCGACCCCCTCTCCGAACTCGACGCGGCGGCGCGGACGCTGCCCGCCGGGGGCCACCTGCTCATCGAGGTGCCCGACCCCGAATCGCCCGTCGCCCGGCTGGCGGGTCGATGGTGGCACAACTGGTTCCAGCCCCAGCACCTCCACCTGATCCCTGTGGATAACTTGGTGAACGCGCTGGTCAGCAGGGGTTTCGAGCCGGTCGCGATCGAGCGCGGCCCGGCCCACCAGAACCTCGATCTGCTGATGGTCGTCGTCCTGCTGCTGAACCGGCTCATCCCGCCGCACCCGGACCGCCCGTGGACGCCCGCCGGGCTGCGCCGGACGCGGATCGCGGCGCGCGTCGCGGTGAGCGTGGCCGGGGCGCCGCTGCTCGCGACGGCGATGGCCGCCGACCAGCTCGCGGCACCGCTCATCCACCGTTTCGGCGGGGCGAACACCTACCGCGTGCTGGCGCGGCGGGTCAGCCGCTGACCGACACCCCGACCTCGGTCGCGCCGGGTGCCGCGCGCAGCCGCAGCACCGGTGCGTCCGGCGCGGACACGACCGTCGCGCCGCGCACGGCGACGCGGTACCCGCGCGGATGGTGCAGCGGTGACGTGTAGACGAGCGTGTCTCCCCCGCCGGACGGCGTGTAGGTGAGCGTGAAGATGTTCGCGTCGGGGTCGTAGCCGTAGCTCTTCGGTGTTCCGGCGACGACTTGCGGATAGGGCTCGTCCAGGACGTTGAGCGCGGCCGTGTTGACGTTCGCGCCGCTTCTCGGCTTCGTCAGGTCGTACACGAGCCCTTCGACGGTCCCGCCGTCGGTGGGATCGCCGCAGCGGCAGTACGTCCACTCCAGCCACGGCACGCGGCGCTCGTCCGCGAGCCGGACGACGTACGACATCTCGTCCGGGTTCTTCGTCGCGCCGAACTCCGACAGCAGCAGCGCGTCACCGGTGCGGTCGGCCTGCGCGGCCGCCTGGTCGAAGACGGTCTTCTGCACGCCGTCGCAGATCCGGTACATCCAGTCCGGCGTCTCCTTGCCCGACAGATCGACGCAGTAGGCGTGGAACGACAGGCCGCTGCGGGCGTCGCCGGGACGGCCGAGATTGATCGGCGAACCGACCGTCGCCAGCAGATTCGGCTCGTAGAACGCCAGATGCCCCGGATCGACGGTGCGGATCGCGCGGATCATCTTCGTGAAGAACGGCGCGAGCTTCTTCCCGTCGAAATCCCCGCACCCGAACGGCGGCAGGCACGACGGCCAAGCGCTGCCCGGCCACGGCTCGTTCCACAGGTCGTAGCCGAGGACGGCCGGATTTCCCCGGAACCTCTTCGCGACATGCGTCCAAGCCTCCGCGTACCAGTCCTGGAGGCCCTTCCCGGCGACGGGCGCGTTGTTCCAGAAGTTGTCCTCGGCGCGCTGGAGGGCCGGATTGCTGAGCAGGTTCTGGAACGTGTCGTGGTTGAGGAAGTCGACGGGGATGCCGTCCGTGCGGATCATCCAGTCGGGGTACCCGGTGCCTCTGAACTTCGTGCTCAGGAGGTCCTGCGGGAAGGTGAGCAGTGTCCGGATTCCGTGTTTCCCGAGCACGTCGACGGTCTTCTCGATGCTCGCCAGATACCGGTCGTCGAACTCGCCGGGGCTCGGTTCGAGCCCGCTCAGCACCACCCCGAGCCGCACCGCCGTGAAGCCGTGCTCGGCCAGGAACGCGGCGTCCTTCTCCCCGAACCCGAGCCGCGCCGGATCATACGGCGGCGCTTTGGCGACCATGTTGAACCCGTGCGGAATGACGCGCCTTCCCTGCGCGTCGGTGATCCACCGCCCCTGATGCCCGAGCACGTCCGAAACACCGGCACCCGAATCGGCGCGCGCGGGCGCGACGACGGCCAGCACCGCCGCCAACGCGGCACCCCCAACGACCCATCTCCCCAGCTTCATGACGGCCTCCTCACGCCCGCACGCTAACCACACCCCCGCAGCGAATCCACACGCTCATCGCGCAATACCCGCGAACATTCCGCCCCGAAAAACGAACGCCTCACTCCCCGACGCGCCGCCCGACCCAGTCAAGCCCCGCCGCCTCCACCAACCGCAACAACCTCAGAACCCGCCTCCGCCCCAACCCCACCAGAAAACCCTTCACATCCCGCCCGTCCCACGCCTCGACAATCGCCACGAGCCAATCCCGCTCATCCGATTCCAGCATCCGCGCGACGACCTCCCGCGCCCGCGTCCGATCGGCCCGCGTGTACGGGTCGGCATTCCGCGCGGGCAGCTCGTCGGCGCGCAGCGCGTCCATCGAAAGCGACGGCGCGCGATGGCACGCGTGATAAAACCCGGGATTCACCGCCCGGAGGCGGGCACGCATCGCGCGCACGCGGGCGGCCGCGTCCCCCGGCTCCACGCCGAGCCGCCGGCAAAGGTCCGCCGGGGGCTCCACCGCGTCCGAACGCCCGCGCAGCGCCCGCTGGGTATCGAAGACGAGCAGCTCCAGATCAACCGGATCACCGCGCAGTTCCCCCGCCCACCCGGCCGTCCGCAGGTCACGCTCGGGCCGGGCCGGACGTCCCTCGGCCACCGCACGGCGACGCCGGACCGCGCCCTCCAGGTGCCGGACGGGCAGCGCGACGAACTGCTGCCGCGCGCACCGCACCCACGCCGGATGCCGCGGCGACCGGGGCGCGGCCAGCAGTTCGGCGGCGTCCGCGACCCGCTCGTCCCGCGCCGCCGCCGACCGCGCGTGGACGGCGACGCTCGCGAGCCGACCGCGTCCGGGCTCGTCCAGCGCCTCCCGGAGCCGGTCGAACGCGTCCAACGCGAGGTCGCGAACGGCGGTCTCGCACTCGTGGCAGCGCGCCCGGCGCGCCACGCCGGGGCACCGCGCGCCGCCGTGCAGCACGTTGTCGAGCGCGCGCCGGGACGCGGCGGTGAGCGCGGGCATGACCAGCGCGTCGAACGCGCGCGCAGCGCGGTCGGTGTCGGGGTGGGCGAGATCAGCGACGAAATACACGCGGTCCTCCGAAGGCATGGCGGGACAGGCCGTGCTTCGGGCGGACGCCCGTCACGCGGCCTTCTTCGGAGGGCACTCGCGGTGCCGAAGGGACCCGGCGGCGAACCGGCATCGGGTCGTTCTCCAGTCTCCGGGCGCGCCGGGCGGGGTGTCAACCGGATTCGGGCAATGCCGCCATGAGCCGCCGGTACTCGTCCACGAGACGGCCGTCCGCGGCCGTGCCGCGCAGCGCACGCCGCGCGGCGTCCAGCCGCTTCCGCGCCTTTTCCTCGGTCGGCGGCGACCCGCCCCGGTCGAGAAGGTGGGCGTAGGGAGTTCGGTTGCGTTCGGCGTTGAGGTCGGCGAAGGCCGGGTGGGCGAGCATCCGTTTCCACCTGGGGAAGTCGAAGAGGCCGGGGCGGAGGGCTTCGACGGCGAGGTGGCAGGCCGCTTCGGGGCGGTCGGGGAGGACGGCGGCGATCAGGGCGAGGCGCTGGGCGCCGAGGAGGCGGCGCGCCGGGTCGTCGGCGGCGGTGCCCGGGTCGCCGTACAGCGCGCGGTGGAGCGCGCGGACGCGTGCCGCGACGGTGGCGAGGGCGGGCGAGCCGTGGCCGAGGACGTCGGCGGCGCGGCGCAGGTCGAGCCGGGCGAGCGCGTCGCGGGCGAGGGCGGCGAGCGGCGCGTCGGGGCCGAGGCGGCACAGCACGCGGCCGCCGTCCTGGTCGACGGGGACGACGCCGTCGCCGCGGCCCAGCGCCACCGCGCGCAGGCGGCAGCCGGTCCGCAGGGACCATTCGATTCCGGCGAAGATCATTGCGTTGACGGTGACCGGCTTGCCGGGATTGAGGACCAGGACGACCTCGTCCACGCCCCACAGGCTCGCCGGATCGACCAGGCCGCGCGGCCGGTCCGCGCCGCCCAGCGCCGCCGCGACCCGCGCCTTCGCGTCGGCCTCCGACCCGGCCGCCGAGGGCAGCGGGCCGATGACCGCCGCCTCGAACGCGGGGTCGGACACGCGGGACTTCATGCGCGCGGCGAGGCTTCCGGCGCGCTCCGCGGTCTCTTCCGTGGCGAGCAGCCGAAGGCGGACGCGGGGCGGCCGGGCCAGGCCCTTGCTCTGCCGCAGCACCCAGTCGTAGACGCGTTCGAGACCGTCGAGGCCGCCCGCGTCGGCGGGATCGCCGTCCGGCCGCAAACCCACGCACATCAGGACGAGGACGTCGCCGCTGCCGAGCACCGGCCAGACGGGCAGTCCGCGCTTCGCGGCGAGGCCGACGAGGGCGTCCTCGTCCTTCTGCCAGCGGTCGGCCGCCTGTTGGATCGTCTTCGGGAGCAGGCCGCCCGCGCCGGTGAGCTGCGCGCGGTGGGTCGCGGCCGCGCCGACGAGGTCCGTCAGCGCGGAGTCCGTCAGGAGGTCGGCGCAGCGGCCCCGGACGCCGTCGAGGTGGGCGGCGGTCGCGCGGATGCGGTCGGCCATGCCGTGCGTCTCGTCGCTCGGTCGGCGGAGGGCGGCCAGGAGTTCGTCCAGCCGGGCGCGGACGCGCGGAGCGAGTCCGGGAGCGTCGTCTTCTATGCGCTTCTCCAGCTCAAGCACGTACCAGCGGCGCAGCAGCGACTGGTCCAGCGCTTCGCCGCGGACGACGCGCTCGAAGAACGCCGCGCGGATCGCCGTGCCGGGCTTGTGCAGCCGGTCGCGGGCGCCCCGCCCCAGCTCGGGCGGGACGGTCGGCGAACGCAGCGCGCGGCGCAGCGTGTCGGTGCGGCAGCGCTGGCGTTCGGCGAGCAATCCCCAGACGTCCGCGTTCGCCGGATCGGCCAGGACGAGTTCGTCGAAGTGCCGCTGCCGCAGCAGCCAGTCGTTCAGCGACTCCACGCGCGGGACCAGGTCCGGCGGGCGGTAGGGCGCGTCCGCGCGGTCGACCGGGACGACGCTCACCGGGACGTCCGCCTGGGGCGCGGCCAGCAGCGCGCCGAAGCCCATCGCGTACGCGCCCGTCCCGGACGTGACGAGGCACGTCTCCGGCGGACGCGCCGCGAGTTCCGCCGCCGTCGCGGCGAGCGCGGCCCCGGCCGCCGGCGCGGCGGTCCGCGCGACGCGGACGTCGTCGCCGGTGAAGCGGTGCCCGAACAGGCCCGCCGGGCGGCGGAACAACTCCGCGACGCGCTCCGCGTGCTCGGTGTACGGGCCGAGCCAGGCGTGCTCGGAACTCGGGGTGGCCAGCAGGAGCAGGCGGTCCACGGCGATGCCCGCCTTGTCAAGCCCGGCGAGCGTCTTGTGGAGCGGCCTGCGGTGCCGGGGCTCCGCATCCGCGCCGACGGGATCGACGGGATCGCCCTCGACGCTCCTGGCGCTGAGCCCGAGATCCCCCGCGCCGACCGCATGGACCAGCAGCACCCCGCCGCGTTCTCCTGCCGCGCGCGTCACCGACTGTCGCGTCTCCCGCCGTCTTTCCGACGCCCGCCGTCCCGCCCGTTCCCAGCCCCGCCGCTCTGCCCGCCGTTCCCGGCACCACCGCCGCCCCGACCGCCGTTCCCGCCGCGTCCGGCGCCTTGCCCCCCGCCACGCCCGCCGCCGTCGCCGCGACCGCCCTGACCGCCGCCGGAGCCGCCCCGGCCGCCGCCGCTCCCCGCGCCGCGCGTGCTGTCTCGGGCGCCGCCTCGTTCACCGCGCCGACCGCCGTTCCCGGCGCGTCCGCCGCGCGGACCGCCCTGGCCGCCGTTGTCGGAGTCGTTGCCCTTGCCCTTCAAGGGCTCCGCGGGATAGACGCGCAGTGCGTTGGCCGTGCTCGCCGTCGCGGGGGGCAGGGAGCGGCCGCGGCCCGGCGCGATCTCCTTGCCCGCGACCTCCTCGTTGGCGGTGAACCACTCGTACGCGACGCCGTGCGGGTTGGGCGGTGTGGGCGAGTTTCCGCGCATCGTGCCGGGCCGCGTCCGCGGGTAATGGACGGGCAGGTCATCGACGCCTCGCGCGACCGCGAGGAACGCGGCCTCGATCTCGCGCAAACCCGGGTGGGAGGCCAGGATTTCGGAGTACTCGGCGCGCAGTTCACCCAACTTGGCCGCGTCGATGGACGCAGGTTGCGCTGCGCCCAGGTCCGCGTAGTAGGCACGCAACTGATCGGTCGAGTGCAGCTCCGTGTGTTCGTGATCCAGCGTGAGGCGGACGCTGCCGAAGCCCAGCGGCTTCCCGAAGCCCATCCGGTGGAAATGCCCGTCCGGAAGGTCGAGCAGCCACAGCAGCGCGCCGAGTTCGACGCCGTCCAGGTCCTGGACGTCGATGGTGAACGTGAACTCCGTGCCCGGATTGATCCAGCCGGAGACCGAGCGGTTCTGGTTGTCGCGCTGTTCCTCGGCCGTGGTGGCGAACGTTCTATTAAGTCCAGTGAGAACCGGCTTCTGCGCATCGCCCCCGTCCGGCTTGCGGGGTCTGCGGAACTCCCGGTAAACATTCCCGAGAAGCTGCTGCGACGGGTCCTGCGTCGTACTTCCGGGATCTTCCCAGTAGTTCGGCTGCGCGGTCTCAGCGGCGTGATGCCAGTACGCCTTCCGGCCGCGGAGCCCCCGTTCCTGGCGGTAGATCTTCTCCTTCTCGGCTCTGTCCTCGATCGCCGCTCCCGCATCTCCCTTCTTATCCGACCAGTAGAAACGGCCTTGAGAAGGCTTCGGGCTGCCCAGGATCGCCAGCGGCAACCCGTCACCGGCGAAGGTGCGAACGGCGTCCGCCGGATCGGTTTCGCATGCGACCGGACCGATGCGCACCCGACCCCGGTACGCCGCCGGAGAAACACCCGAACCCTGCGGCGCGACCCAGCCGAACACGCGATCGGCCGGGGAGAACTCCTTGTAGGAGGCGGCCGGGCGCAGTGTCGGATGGACCATCTCGGCCGGGGGCAAGGCGGACAGGTCGCGCGGGATCAGCACCGGGAATAGATCGACGACTTCCTCTCCTTCGAACAGGGCGTAACATATCGAGCCAGCCTTGAGACGCTTACTCTCCTCGTCCCAAAGATGCGGGCTCAGGGCCAGTTCCTCGCCTTCGTCGGCAGCCCGCCGCGCCGGCTCGCCATCACCTGCGAGACCGTTCGCCGCATAGTCGCCGATGAGCCGGTCCCAGCGGGAAATCATCCCGTGCAGCACCAACGTGTCAGCGTCCTTATCGAACAAAAAGACACTCTCACACTTTTTGCCGATCACGTTTCGACCGGTGACGAAAGCGATTCCTTTCCGAAAATTCTCCCGCCCCCGAGCACCCGGACCCCGCCGGGTCTGCTCTACTGATCGAATCTCAACGATGAAGGGCAGCCTCCCCTCCTTTCCCTGCAACTTGACCATCACTTGCTGGCGATGCTTCGGGACGATCCCCTGAGTTTTATTCTCGTCGCAGTATGCGTGGTAGACCGCATGGCTCATCAACTCGATGTCGAGCACATCGTTCTCGGCGTCCGCTGTGATGACACGGACCGGCCGCATCTGCAGCGCGTCGCCCGCGACGCGTCGCCAGCCCAGCGGTTGGTCGTGCGCCTCGAAGACGCCGAACCGCGAGTCGGTGATCGTCTCGTACGCGGACCGCAGGGCGCCCTTCACCGACGTCGCCGGGAAATGCGGACGGCCGTCACGCAAGAGCACCGGATACGTCAGATGGTCTTCCTCGCCGGACGGTGCGACGCGCGCGCGGGCCGGGTCGAGAAGCAGCAACGGTGTTTGTGTCGTGAGGCGGACGGCGATGCGGCCCGTCCAGCGGTCCGGGTGAAGCCGGTCACGGAAAGGAGGCTTCCCGTCCCTCAACGACTCGGGCAGGCCGTCGCGGGGATGTGCCGGGACGAACGTGTACGGGTTCAGGAAAGGCTCATCCGGGGCGGGACCGGA
This sequence comes from Actinomadura atramentaria DSM 43919, assembly GCF_000381885.1. GTDB lineage: Bacteria > Actinomycetota > Actinomycetes > Streptosporangiales > Streptosporangiaceae > Spirillospora > Spirillospora atramentaria. Next base: position 49,323 of record NZ_KB907215.1, read on the forward strand.
ATTCCGGTGCGGGGGCTCGGGCCGGGGTTTGGGCGCTTCCCCTCTCAGCGGGCGATAAAGAGGCATGCTGCTCGGACTGGGCTTCTTCGATTCCTCGGTCATGTGTCCCCCTCCGCCGCCTCGATCGCGATGAGGCGCTCGTCGATCACGTGAGCGTTGCCGTGCTTCGTCTCGCGGCCGACGTATTCGCAGGTACGGATCAGCGCACGCCCGCCCTCCGGAATCTCGACGGGAACGTGCAGCGTCCCGATCCGCGCGGCCGTCAGCGCCGTCCAGCCGTCACGAACACCCGCCGCACGCCCCCACACCAGATACGACCCCGGAACACGGTCAATCGTCTCGACGTCCGCGCTGTCCCAACCCGCAGGCAGAGAAGCAACATCGTCCGTAAGCACGGAAGCGCGCCCCCCATCACCCGGATCAAGCCACCGCACCTCCACGACCGAATTGAAGACCCGCCCCTCGTAAACGGCGGCGAGATCCACCGGCCCGTCGACCCCGAAAGCCCGCCCGCCGCGCACGCGGACGACATGGTGCTCCCAGGGCGTCGCGAGGAATCCGATCCCGTCGCAGACGGCGAGCGCGTCCGCGAGCGACGCGCCGTCGCGGGACGCCGTGTGCAGCTTCATGCCTCTTCCTCCAGGTATGCGGTCCACGCGGCGCGCAGCGCGGGCGTCGCCAGCGCGTCGGGGAGCGTCGCGCCGTCCGGCCAGCGGCCGCCGCGCAGGTCCACGGACTCGACGGCCACGTCCCCGAACCCGCGCCCCGTCCGCCCGCCGAGCGGCACCCGTCCGCCCGCGAGGTCGCGCAGGACGACGAGCAGCAGCGCGACGGCGCGGTCCGCGTCCGCGCCGAGCCGCGTCAGGTCGACGGCCAGCCGGATCGGCTCCCACGCGACGCCGTGCGGTTCGAGGACGCTGAACAGCCGCCCGCGCGCCGCGCCGCCCGTCCACCGGTCGATCGCGACGTGGTCGGCGCGGTCGAGGCCGGCCTGGGCGAGCCGGTCGCGGACGCCCGCCGGAAGGACGGGCGCGTCGGGGCCGTCGTCGCCGTTCACGACGGCGTCCCAGACGTCGGCGGGCACGGTCGTCCGGCTGACGCACTCGGCGACGGCCACCGCGCCCCGCCGCGCGTCCGCGTCGCGCCACGGCCCGAACAGCGCGGCCGCGACCCCGGCGTCGCCGCGCAGCGTCCGCTCGATCAGCTCGGCGCGGCTCCGCAGCGCGCCCTTCACCGAACTGCCGGGCAGGACGAGCGCCACCCGGTCCCCGGCGACGTCGGTGACGAGCGGCAGCGCGCCGACCATCGCGCCGTCGCCCGGCGCGCGCGTCATGACGGGCGCGGTCGGCGTCCACGCGACGGTGACGGTCAGTTCCTCGCGGCGCGGCGGCAGCGCCGGATCGGCGGCGACGTCCAGGTCGGCGGCGCGCACCTCGCCGCGCAGGAACGCGATGAGCCCGTCCGCGCTCGTGAAGTCGTGTTCCTCGACGTCGAGGGGCGTCCGCAGCAGCGACACCGTCCCGAACCCGGTGCCGGACGCCGCGCCGAGCCGGATTCGCTCGGCGGCGAGCGCGTCCAGCAGCGCCCGGAGCCGCGCGCGGTCGCGGTCGGCCGTCGCGCGACCGCACTCGACGTCCAGCTCGAACCGGACATAGTTCCCGGGTGGGACGACGGTCCGCGCGTACAGCGCCTCGGACGCGGCCGCGCCGGTCTCCCGGTCGATCGCGACGCCGTACCGGACGGGCAGCGCCGCCGCGTCGACCGGCTCGGTGGGAATCCCGTCGGCGTCCACGGCGAACGAGGACGCGACAATCCCGTCCCGCACGACAATGCGGCTCGCCCCGACGTCCTCGGCGTCGCCCCACAGCTCGACCGGATCGTCCCCGCGCCCCCGCGTCCACGCGCGCAGCGCCCCGGCCAGGCTCGTGCCGGGGACGTGGACGCGGCCCTGCCCGTCCAGCGCGACGGGCAGCGCGTCGGCGGGGTCGGCGGCGATGCCGCCGACCGCGAGCGGGCTGCGGACGGCGAGCCAGCCGCGCACGCGGAGCCGCAGGTCGAGCGGGCGTCCACGGCGTCCGGTCATGATCCCTCCCCGGTCAGGGCGCGCCGCCGGGTGTGCGCGGCGAGGCAGGCGGTGAGCAGGCTGCGGCGCGCCTCGCGCAGCAGTTCGCGGCGCAGGCGCGCGGCGCCGTCGGCGGTGACGGCGAGGTCGTCGCCGGTGCGGCCGAGCGCCGTCCAGACCGTGTCGGCGGCGAGCAGGACGCGCAGTCGCTCGCCGATCCGCGCGGCGTCGTCCCAGCGGCGGACGAGCCGGTCGATCCGGGGGCCGACGTCCTCGGCGTCGAGCAGCCGCCGGAGCGCGTTCAGCCGGGTCGGGGTGAGGCCGGTGAGTCCTTCGAGCAGCGCGTCGTCGGCGGCGGCCCGTTCCGCCGCGCGCCAGATCTCGGCGCGCCACGCGGCGCGTTCGACGATCCGCGCGGCGGCGTGCGCGGGCGTGCCGGGTTCTAGCGGGACGCGCACCGGTGCGGGGCGCGTGTCCGTCCTGTCTCGGCGGCGCAGTGTGGGGCGCTCCAGCAGCGGCGCGTTCACCCTGATCTGGCCGAAACCCTCGCCGCGTCGCAGCCCGAGTCCGGCGGTCTCGACTTCGGCGAGCGCAGCCGCGTCGACCTCGCCGCGCACGTCGAACGTCAGGCAGCCGCCCGCCGCGAGGCCGAGCAGGGTTGGCCGGGGCAGGCCCCAGCCGGTGTGCCACGACTCGGTGCGGGCGATCTCGAACAGCGTCGGAATCGTCCTGTCCCCGGAGACAGGCGTGCGCACGCGCGCCGGGTCGTCCGCGGGCGTCGGAATCGTGCCGTTCTCGGAGACGGGCGTGCGCACGCGCGCCGGGTCGTCCGCGGGCGTCGGGATCGACTCGTTCCCGGCGACGGGCGTCAGCTCCGCGCCGAGCGCCCGGCCCAGCTCGGCGGCGACCGCGTCGGCGGTGAGCGCCGCACCGAGCCGGGCGTCGCGCAGCAGCAGGTCCGACAGCAGCCAGACGCGCAGCCGGCCGCCGACCGCCCGCGGCCGGGGCTCGGCGGCCGCGCCGACCTCCGCCGTCGCGAGGCCGTAGTCGTCCTTGCGCGACCGGCCGAGCCGCCAGTCGCCGCCGAGCGCCGCCGCCCAGTCCCCGTCGAGCACGCCGCCGCGGACGCGGACCTCGGCGGCCAGGACGGTCCCCGCCGCGAGCGCGCGGTAGGCGTAGACGCCGCCGATCGCGCGCGTCGGCCGCTGCGAGCCGTCCTCGATCGTGTTGTGCATCCGCGTGACGAACCGCGGACGGTGGACCTCGAACTCGTCCGGATCGTCCGGAACGTAACCGGCGCGCAGCCGCTCGGCGGGACCGTCCGCCGCCGCGAGCGCGCGGTTGACGAGCCTGTCCCCGCCCGCCTTCGGCGCGAACAGCACGCGCGGCACCGGCAGGCCGCGCCGCCCGCCGACCACGGGCGTCGCGGCGGTCACCACGAGGTCGCCGCGGCGCGCGGCGGCGGCCGCGGTCGGCCCGAGGCGGCGCAGCACCTCCGGCAGCAGCATCCAGCCGGGCGCGTGGTCGCGGCCGAGGACGTGGTTGCCGATCGTCCGGTCGTGCGCGAGCAGCGGCGCGGTGAGCGTCAGGGTCAGCGCCGCGCGCTCCCAGCCGTCGCCCGCCGCGTACTCCGCGCCGGTGGGACGGCCCGTGCGGCGGCCCGCGCGGCGCGGCGCGGGCGGCGGGACGAGGCCGCCGCGCAGCGCGTCCTCCCAGCGGTCCGGCGCGGGGGCGAGGTCGAGGCGGCAGCGGCCCGCGCCGCGCCGCCGCTTCGCGCCGACGCCCTCGACCAGGCGCGCGCCCGCCCAGAGGACGGCGCGCGCCGCCGCGTCCTGGGCCTCGTCGAGGCCGTCCGGGAGCGTCACCGCGCCGGTCAGGGTGACGCCGCCGCGCGCGAACTCCTCGAAGCGGACCTTGCGGTCGGCGGCGGCGCCGGTCTCCGGGTCGATCTCGACGCCCGGCCGCAGGAGCGTGACGGCCGCGCGCACCTCGTCGTTCGCGGCGAGCGCGCGGCGCAGGTCCGCCGGGTAGCGCAGCGCGCCGTCCCAGACGAGCGCGCCCGGGATCGGCGCCTCCCCGTCCGTCCCGCGCTGGCCGCCGAACAGGTGGACGACCCAGGCGTGCGCGGGCCCGGCCGGGCCACCGTCCAGCGCGTGCGCGGCGACTTCGCACCCGTCGCGCCAGACGCCGTTCATTGATTTGGCGGGGACGTGCGGGAGTCCGTCCTCCGGGTCGCGGTCCACGAGGCGGTCGGCGTAGCCGTGCGCACCGGTGCCCGTCCCGATGCGCCAATCGGACAACATGCGCAACGCGAGGTCGATGCGGCGGCTCATCGGGCGGCCTCCCCGGCGAGGAACGCGGTGGCGTTCATCGCGTCAAGCAGGCCCGTGACGAGTTCTCCGTCCGCGTCCTCCCAGAACAGGGCGCCGTCGCGGCCGAGGTCGGGGGACGGGTCGATCGCGGCGAAACGTTTCTCGGCGACGGCGGGGCCGAGGAACAGACCCGTCCGGAGTTCGTGCGCGCGGGACCGGGAGACGCACAGGTTTCCGTCCTTGTTCCGCTCGGTGAGGACGTTCACGCGGTGCTGGAGATCGCTCCAGCGGCGGCCGTGCGCCCAGTCGCCGTCGCCGCGCACGACGTACGGCTGGGCGGTGAGGCGCGCGCCGTCCCTCGTCGCCGCGGCGCGGAGCCGGTCGAGGTCCGCGACGGCGCTCTCGTACAGGACGTGGAAGGACAGCGCACACGCGTCCGCGCCCAGCGGCTTTTTGACCTTCTTCGCCTCGGCGGTGAGTTCTTCGACCAGGTCGATCGCGTTGTGGAACGGGTAGGCGCGTTTGGTGATGGCGACGCCCGCGCACGCTCCCAGGCCCGTGTCAACTTCGCGTCGGATGTGTGGATGGTCGCGCGTCCGCCGGGCGAACTCCTCCAGGTACCGGACGGCGAACGGCAGCGCGTGCGGCCCCTCGCAGACGACGGTGAGGTCGTCGCCGCCCAGGACGAGCGGGAGGATCGTCGCCGGGCCGTCCGGGACGGCCGCGCGGAAAGCGGCGCGCGTGCATTCATCCACGGCCTCGGAGAAGTCGTGGAGCGCGTCGACGTAGACGCGGGCTGAATCGTCTTCGTGCTGAGCGCCGAGTCCCGCGAAGACGCGGCCCATTCCATTGCCATCCGCATGGACGAGCGCGACCCATTCCACATCGTCGTTCAGCCGCTGGACCAGTTCCTTGAGTTCGTCGCGTTCCACACCGATGTCGCGCACGAGATTGGCGATGGCACGGTCATAGGCGTCGAGCTTTCCGCGACTCGGCGCCGAGCACGGCTCCACGGCGCCCTCGCCGGGCACCCGCCACGTCCGCTCGGCCGGAAGCCCGCTGGACACGCAGCGCTCGGCGACGGGAACGCCGGGAAACCGCGCCTCCGGGCCGGGCCGTCGCGTCCGGACGTGCATCAGCTCCTCACGCGCGACGGCGAAGGCCGCGTCCGCCGCCTTCGCGCCGCCCCACTCGAAGGGATCACCGACGACGCCGCACACGTCCAGCCCCGGCGCCTCCCGCAGCGCGCGCCGGGTGATCTCACCGATGATGCGCCGGCCCTCGTCGGGTTCCCGCACCAGGAGCGTGACGCCGCCCGCGTTCGCCGTGACGACCTCGACGGCGTCCGTCTCGATCCGGCCGGACCCGCGCCCGCCCAGCGCCGCGTCCAGCCAGTCGCGCTCCACCCGCGTGATCAGGTGCGACGCGCCGACGTTCTCCCGCCGCCTGGTGGAGTCGAAGATGTAACGCTGATTCCCCGCCGTCTTGATCACGACGACGTGGACTTGTCCCGGCATCCGTCCCCCTCGTGTCGCGCCCTCTCACCCTTATCTGATGGACGACGACGTCTTCGCAGGTCACACGCGTGCCCGACCCAACCATTCAGCCGCACAACGGACACGCGATTCGCCGGATCACGCCCGTCCGGAAGCGGCCAGCCACCGCTTCGTCCATCAGAGAAGGGTGAGAGGGGCGAACCGGAAGGAGACGGGATGGACGCGAAGGTGACGGTGGCGGACGTCGCGGGCGGCGCGGGCACGGCGGCCGGGGCCGGATTCCGGCGGTGGCTGCGCGAGGGCGGCCCGCTGCGGACGGTCGGCACGCTGTTCGCGGGCGCGGGGGCCGTCGAGACGTTCAAGGGTTTCGCGATCGGGAACGCGGCGGGGCGCTGGTGGTTCGTCGCGGTGCTGGTCGGCGGGCTGGCGGCGGTCGGCGTCGCGCTGCTCCAGCAGCGGTCGGCGCGGAAGGTGCGGGTCGGCGTCGTCGTGACGGGCGTCGATCCGCGCCGCAAGGAAGGGATCGCCGAGGACCTCACCGAGCGGGCGCTGACGTACGCCAGGTCGACGTGCGCCGTCACGTTCCAGGTCCGCTGGCGGCTGCCCGAAGGCGACGTCTGGGACTTCTCGGCGGTCGACGGCCTCGCGGAGGCCACCGTCGAGGCGATGACGACGGCCGAACGCCTCACCCGCGGATCGGCGCGGATCTCGCTGTTTCCGACGATTCCGCTGCACGCGGCGTTCCACTACGGCGCGCGGATCGCCCGCGCGCACGCCGCGCCGACGACGCTCTACGCGCCGCGCCACGGCGGGACGTACTTCCCCGCGATCCCGCCGCGCGCCGACCGCGCCGCCGCCCGGCCACTGCGCGCCGCGCCGCCCGCGACGATCCCGGGCGGCGACCCGGCGCGCGCTGCTGTCGCCCTCGACCTGCAAGGACGCGGCGAGGACTTCGCCGCGCACGTCCGCGCGGCCTGCGCGGACCTCGGCATCGGCACGCTGCTCCTGCTCGCGTCCCCCGACGAGTTCCTGGTCGAGGACCAGGCGACGTTCTCCGGCGTGGTCGAGCAGGCGGCCGCCGCCTGGCGCGACACCCCGCTGCCGGACGGGGCGCGCGCGGCCCGCCACGCGGTCTTCCTCAGCGGCCCCGTCCCCATCGCCGTCGCCCTCGGCGCCCGCCTCGCCACCGCCCAGCGCGGCCTGTGGACGGCCCTGACCTGGGACGAGAAGAGCAGCACCTACGAATCGCTCCCGGCCGCCTGACGGCGGGCCGCGAAACCCTAGTACATACGTTCGATCACGTGCCGATGAATGGCCGAAAAAACTCTCGGCCGGACGCGGACATCCCCTTGTCCGGAAGCACGGACAGTTACCCGCGAGTCGGCTTTAACGTCGGACTCCCCGCGCATTTCTCATTGGAGGTAAGGATGCGCCTGCGCATCGAAGTCGCGACGTCCGCCGCGGAGATCCCGTGGCCGGTCGTCCTCACCCCCGGCCGTTCCCTCGCCTACGACCTGCTCTCGCGCTGCGCGCCGCAGCTCGGCCGCCGCATCCACGAGCAGGGGTGGGGGCCGCACGGGCTCGTCCCCTTCGGGTACGGCGCGCCCGTGTTCCCGCAGGCGAAGCGGGCCAAGGGGAAGTACGCGGCGGGCGGGAAGGGGACCGTGGAGATCGGCAGTCCGCTCGCAGCGGTCGTCGAGGCGTGGGCGCTCGGGCTGCGCGAGCGGGAGATCGTCGACTGGGGCGGCGTCGCGCTGCGGATTCTCAACGTCGTGCCGGTCGAAACGCCGTCGTTCGAGTCCGGCCGGGCGCGGTTCCGCACCGCCACACCCGTCGTGATGAAAGGCTCCGGACGCGATGAATGGGGCGTCCGGAAGACCCGCAACGCGTGGCTCATGCCGACCGACGACGAGTTCCCGGTGTTCTTCGAGAACAATCTGCGCCGCAAGGCCGAGAGCATCGGACTCGACCCGGACGTGGAATTGGAGGCCATCACCTGGGTCGGGGCGAAGCGCTCCTTCACCGTGAAGGGCGGCGCGAAGCCCGGCGCGCCCGTGGAGGTCGCCGTGCGCGCCGCGCCCGAAACGCTGGCGGCGATCTGGTGCTGGGGTCTCGGCCAGGCGAACTCGGCCGGCCTCGGATGGATCAAAGGACCGGAGTCATGACCGCCGTCCTCACCGCGCACCCGCTCCAGCGCGCGGGCGCATTCGCCCTCGCGGCGCTCGCCCGGACACCGGTTCCCGCCGATCTCACCGCCGAACGTTTTCAACAGGCTGTGGAAAAGATTGTGGGCGATGCGACGCGCGCCGCCCTCGCCAGGACGACCGACGCGAGTTTCTGGCTCAAGTGCAGTCTGTCGTTCTTCCCGAACTCGCCGATGAACCATCCGAGCAACGGGCAGAAGGACCGCGCCGTCCTGGAAGAGGCCGTCCGCTCGTGGTTCCCCGACGCGGGAAGCCTTCCCGACGTCGCGTGCGTCCTGTGCGGACGCGACGCCGTGCGCTTCTTCGGCAAGCTCGACGTTCCGCTCGCCGAAAGCGACATCTACCGCAACACGACGCCGCGCGGGCACGCCGGAACGGCGCTGTGCCGCCCGTGCCTGATGAGTTTCCGCGCGCTGCCGTACGCGTGCGCGCATTCCGGCGGTCCGGCGACGCTCGTCCACAGTTGGGACGACGGTTTCCTCGGCTCCGCGGTCCATCGCCGCGTCCGCCGCAACCTCCGGGAAGTCGTCCTTGCGAGCGCGGCGCCGACGCGCTCGGAAGTGCGCGAGGTCATCGCGCTCCAAACACTGCGCGGCTACGAGGAAACACTGACCGCCGGGGTCGAGTTGATGGTGTTCAGCAACAACAACCGGGGCCAGACGCTCGACGTCCACGCCCTCGACCAGCCCCTCGCGGAATGGCTGCGCCGCACCGCGCGCGACCCGGGCCGCAGACGCGGCTTCGGTGCCCTCATCGGCGCGCACACGACCCCGAACCAGCTCGGAATCGTCGGCCTGGCGCGCAACGCGTTCCGGAATCCCGAGCGGATTCCCGGCGCGGTCGCCCGCCTGTTCGCCGAGCGCGCCGGGCGCGGCGCGCTGCCCGACTACACGGCCGACCTGGCCGCGATCTGCCGTTCGTTCGCCACGGAGGTGATGGACATGAACCCGAAAGACCTGGCGGAGATCCGCGATACCGCCGCCCGAATCGCGTTCCTGCTGGACGACGAATCCGCGGGGAAGCTCCGCGGTTTCTACTCCACGCTCAAGGAACCCGGCCGCATGAAGAGCTGGCTGCTGAGCAACGCTGTCACCTGGACGCTGCGCCGACCCGACGGCGGCCCCACGTCCCTGCTCACGTCGCGCGGGATGGAGCTGCTGTTCGACCCCGACCCGGAAACCCGCGCCTGGTTCAACCGGCAAATGCTGCTCGTCTGCGTGCTGGAACACCTCCACGCCAGGGGATACAGCCCCGACGACGCGGACGAGGCCGTTGAGGACCTGACCGAGGAGCACGGCGAAGAAGGTCTTCGCCTGCTCGATGACGAAGGAGACGCCGCATGACCTTCCTGTCCGGAAAAATCGCGCTCGACGTCGTCGCGGGCGCTCCCAACAACGGCCGCGGCGAGGACAACGTCGCCAAGGTCAAGCAGATGTACGTGGGCCGCGCCGTCCACCCGTACGTTTCGGCGCAGGCGTTTCGGCGCTGGCTGCGCGACTCGTTCCCGGCCGCCGAACCGCGCTCCCCCGTCATCCGGACCGGTGCCAGCTCGAAACAGCAGGCGTACACGGCGGGCCGCCCGGATCTTTATCTGGACGACGACCTGTTCGGCTACATGGTCGCGCTCAAGAAGAACGCGGGCACCTGCCAGCGCGACACGGTCGTCGCGAACGGCACGCTCGTCTCCGTCGCGCCCCGGAAGCCGAGCAAGGATTTCGGGACGATGAGCCGGGGATTCGGCGCGGGCGAGAACCCCGTCATCCACGAGCACGAGTTCTACACCGCCGAACTCGCCGCCGACCTGCTGTTCGACCTGCCGCGCGTCGGCGTTTTCGAGGTGGACGGCTCCGGGCTGAAAGTCGCGCTGACGGCGGCGGCCGCCGCCGAGGCCGAGAAGGCCGGTGCGGAACCGGCGACGCTGCGCGGCGTCCGCGCGCTGAAACTGCCGCTGGCCGAGCGCCGCCGCCGCGCCGCGCTGTTCGTCCGCGCCCTCGCGGGAACGCGCGGCGGCGCGAAGCGCTCGCTGCACTACGGCGACCGCACGCCCGCGTTCGTGCTGCTCGCGCCGATGAAGGGCGGCGTGAATCCGTTCACGCGCGTTTTCGGCGTCGAGAACGACAAGGTCGTCTTCCGGCCCGACGTCCTGCGCGAGGAGTTCGAGGCGTGGCGCGACGAGATCGACGGACCGATCACGCTCGGCTGGGCACCCGGTTTCCTCGGGAAAGAACGCGACCGCGCGGAAATCGACCTCGGCGAACTGACCGCCTCCGGCGCGCTCGTCTTCGGCCACCCGCGGACCGTTCTGCGCGACCTGGGCGACGCGTTCGAGAACGGCGACCACGACGCGTGGTTCGAGGACCCGGACGCGTGAGCACGGACGTCCTCAAGGTGACGATCACCGCGCCGGTCGTCTCTTTCCGCAATCCGCTTTACGCGGGCGTGCAGGTGTGCCTGCCGTGCCCGCCGCCCGCGACCGTCGGCGGAATGCTGGCGGCGGTCGCGGGCGGCTGGTCGCGCGTCGATCCGGCGATGCGGTTCGCGATGGCGTTCCGCGCGTCCGGCGCGGGCGTCGATGTGGAGACCTACCACCCGCTGGACGGCCGGGGACGGTCCGCCGAACCGACGCCGCGCGACCGCGAATTCCTCACCGGAGCCGTGTTGACCGTGTGGATTCTCGATGACCCGGCCGTCTGGGAGAAGCGTTTCCGCCGTCCGACCTGGCCGTTGCGGATCGGGCGCAGCCAGGATCTCGCGGGGATCGGGGCGATCGGCCGGGACGTCCTTTCCGACGCGCCGGGATTGCAGGGTGCGGCGATCGTCCCGGCGGAACTCACGCTGCGCGGCACGCTGCTGCGCCTGCCCACCGCCGTATCGCTCCGGCGCGACCGGACGGTGTGGGACGCGTACCGCTTCGACCGTTCCGGACGGTCGGACGAGCGTCTCGGCTTGGCCGATTCGGGCGGCTGCGCGGTCGTTCCGCTGCCGTCGACCCATCCGGATCGGGCGGTGCCGTAGATGGGGCCGCTGCCGCACCTTCTGGCCAAGAGCGAACCGGCCGAAGAACTCACCGATCACCTGACCGGGGGCCTTTCCGCCGCGACGGCACTGTCGCAACGGGTGGGCGACATCGCGGTCCTCCGGCCGGTGTTCAGCGCGTCGTTCTGGACGGCGGTGAAGCTCGGAATCCTCTGCCACGACCTCGGCAAGGCCGCCGCCGGTTTCCAGGACATGATCTGGGGCCGCGCGAAATCGTGGGGCGAACGCCATGAAGTCGTCTCCCTCGGTTTCCTCGCGGCGCTCGTGCCGGACGCCGAACTCCGCGACTGGATCGCCGTCGCGGTCGCGACCCACCACCGCCCACTTCACGGCGACGGCAAAGGCTCGCTCGCGCTGCTCCACCAGGAGGACCCGGCCGCCGAATTCGTCCGGCGGCTCGGTCCCGTCCCCACCGACGACGTGCGGGCGCTCATTCGTTGGACGGCGGAAACGGCGGCCGCCGCCGGGCTTCCCGTCGCTTCGCCCGAACACACGCCGGACGTCCTCGCGGAGGCACATGAGCTACTGCACCATCTGCTTTCTTCCTGGCGAGACCCGCTGTACGACGACGAAAAGGGTCTCGGCGCGGTCATCCTCCAGGGAGCGGTGACGCTGGCGGACCACCTGTCGTCCGCGCACGGTTCGCTACGGACCGTCCAACCGCTGGGTACGGGATTCCCGGCGCTCCTCGCCGCCGAATTCGAGGCGAAGGGACGGACGCTCCGCGAACACCAGACGGGCGCGGGAACGACGCACGGGCATCTGCTGCTGCGCGCGCCCACGGGAAGCGGGAAGACCGAGGCCGGATTGCTTTGGGCGTCCACCCAGGTCACCGACATCGCCGAAGCGGTCGGCGGAATCCCGCGTGTCTTCTACACGCTGCCGTATCTGGCTTCGATCAACGCGATGGCGGATCGGCTCGGGACGCTGCTCGGCGATCCGGAGCACGTCGGCGTCGCCCATTCACGAGCCGCGTCGTATCACCTCGCCCGCGCCATCGGCCCCGAGGACGCGGAAGGCAACCACGCGGAGATCGCGACGAAGGCGGTGTCCCGCGCGAACGCGACGCGCCTTTTCCGGGAGACGGTCCGCGTCGGGACGCCCTACCAGTTGATGCGCGGCGCGCTCGCGGGCGCCGCCCATTCCAGCGTCCTGATCGACGCCGCGAACTCGGTGTTCGTCCTGGACGAACTGCACGCCTACGACCCGACGCGACTCGGCTACATCCTCGCGACCGCGTCTTTGTGGGACCGGCTCGGCGGCCGGATCGCGGTCCTTTCCGCGACGCTCCCCGACGCGCTCGCGGAACAGTTCCGCGCAGCGCTGTCCGGGACGGTTCACGAACCTGAGACGCCGGATCTCGGCCTTCCGCGCCGTCACCGGCTGCGCACGCGTCCGCACCACCTGACCGACGACGCGGCCATCGGTGAGATCGCATCAAGGCTGCGGGACGGCGAGGCCGTTCTCGTCGTCGCGAACAACGTCCGGGACGCTCAGACGCTCTTCGAGGAACTGTCGCCGCTCGTGCCCGGAAACGAAGCCGTGCTGCTCCACGCGCGTTTCCGCCGCGACGACCGGAACCGCATCGAGGACCGCATCCGCGCCCGCCACGGCGTCGGCCGGCCGCGGACCCGGGGACTAGTCGTCGCGACCCAGGTTGTCGAGGTTTCCCTGGACGTCGATTTCGACTGCCTCTACACCTCGGCGGCCCCGCTCGAAGCCCTCCTGCAACGTTTCGGCCGGGTCAACCGCGTCGCGGCCCTGCCCCCGGCGGACGTCGTCGTCCACGCCGCCGAATTCCGCACCCGGTCCCGTGGCCCGGAACTGTACGCGGACGGCGTTTACGAGCAGGACCCCGTCGAACTCGCATGGCAGATTCTGAACGCCCATGACGGGATCGAGGTGGACGAAATCCGCGCCACCGAATGGCTGAACGACATCTACGCCAGCACGTGGGGTGAACGCTGGAAAGCGGACGTCGCCGCGGCACGCGAGGCGTTCACCGATGCGTTCCTCACATTCGACATGCCCTTCGACGGCCGCGAACACCTCACCGAACGCTTCGACGAAATGTTCGATGGTACGGAGGCGATCCTCCTCGACGACGTCGACCGCTACCGCACGGCCCTCACCAGCGCGCCGGGCGCGGGCGGCCGACTGCTCGCCGAGAACTTCCTCATCCCGATGCCGCACTGGGCGCGCCCGCTGACGCGGCTGGACAAGGAACTGAAAGTTCGCGTCATGGACGGCGTCTACGACGCGCGTCTCGGCCTGACCGAGGTGCGCGGGCCGGACCGGGTCCTCTACCGGAAAGGGGAGATCATCTGATGCGCGCGGCGGACATCGGCGGCGTCCACATCAAGTACCTGCACCATTGCGAACGCCAACTCTGGCTGTTCGCCCGGGGATTCCGCCCCGAGTTCCTGAGCGCCGCCGTCCAACTGGGCGAGGCGGTCCACGAGACGTCGTACCGGCGTGATTCCCCGGTGGACCTGGGCGCGGCACAGCTCGACCATCTCGACGGCGCGCACTGGGTTCACGAAGTCAAGTCGTCGAACCGGCCGAGCGACGCGGACCGGGCGCAGGTCGTCCACTACTGCTTCCGACTACACGAGATCGGCGTCCCGGCCGCGGGCGGAATCCTCAAATACCCGAAGACCCGGCGCACCGAGAAAGTCGTCTACGGTCCGGCCGAGCAAGAACAGGCCGTGGCCGACATCGACCGCGCGTTGGCCGTCGCGCACCAATCCCGACCGCCGTCCCGCCGGGCGCGTTCCGCCTGCCGGGGATGCGGCTATTTCGACTACTGCTGGAGCGAATGATGCCGACCGCGTCCCGCACCTACTGGCTGACCGGCGCGTGCCGTATCCGGCGCAAGGACCAGTCGCTTCTGATCGAACGGGAATCGGGCGGGAAAGTCCACGTCCCCGTCACCGACGTCCGCGACATCGTGGCGTGCTCGCCGGTCGAGGTGAACACCGCCGTCACGTCCCTGTTGAACCGGCACCGCATCAACATTCACCTGCTCGGCCATTACGGCGACTACGCGGGTTCGCTGCTGACGTCCGACGTGAGCACGTCCGGTGAAACGGTCCTCGCGCAGGCGCGCGTCGCGATGGACGCCGACGCCTCGCTGGGAATCGCCCGCGACATCGTCGTCGCGACGGCCCACAACGTCCGCCGTGTCCTCGACCGGGAACTGCTCGCCGCACCCTACGAAACGCTCAAGAAGAACGCGGCTACCGCGACGACGACCCAGGAGCTGATGAACGTGGAGGGCAACTTCCGCCGTTCCGCCTGGGCCGTCCTCGACACGAAACTGCCGGACTGGCTCCAACTGAACGGCCGTTCCCGCCGCCCGCCGAAGAACGCCGGGAACGCCTTCATCTCCTACGCGAACGGCATGACCTACACGCGCGTCCTGACGGCCCTCCGGCTGACGCCCCTCCACACCGGAATCGGCTTCCTGCACAGCACGATGGAACGCCACCGGCACACCCTGGTCCTCGACCTGTACGAGACGTTCCGCCCGCTGTTCGCCGAACGGCTCCTGCTGCGCCTCGCCAACCGGGGCCAGCTGAAACCAGAACACTTCGACGCGGACGTCAACCAGGCCATGCTCAGCGAAAAGGGCCGGGCTTTGGTCGTGCAGACCATCCGCGACGAACTCGAGACGACGATCCAGCACCGCGCCCTGAAACGAAAGGTCGCCTACGAGGAACTGCTGTACCTCGAAGCGCTGCGCCTCACCCGCCACGTCCTCGAAGGCGAGCCGTACAAGCCGTTCCGGATCTGGTGGTGACCCGGTGTACGTGGTCGTCGTCTACGACACAGCGGCGGAACGCAACCCGAAAATCCTCCGCACCTGCCGCCAATACCTGCACCACGTGCAACGAAGCGTCTTCGAGGGCGCCCTCAGCCCGGCCCAACTCAAACGCTTCCAGGCAGCCGTGAAAACCGCCATCGACAGCAGCTACGACAGCGTCCTCGTCTACACCTACCCACCGGGCACGACCCCCGCCCGAGAATCTTGGGGCACAGACCAAGCGGCCCCGTCGAACATCCTCTGACCGACCATCACCCAACGCAACCGAACAACCACCCGACAACCCGCTTTGCAGCAAACCCCCCGGGCTTTCCGCACAACCGGAGGTCCACTGCAATCCGCCCCACCAGCCACCAACTCACGCACCCCCCGACCTGCGACTTTACCTTCGGGTCCTCATCCACCCTGAGAGGGTTCGCAACGGTTCCTGTTCACCGCGGTCCGCGCGCCGGCGGCGGTCCTCATCCACCCTGAGAGGGTTCGCAACAGTTCACCCGACCCGGCCGGCATGTAGTTGCGGAAGCCTTCCTCATCCAGTTCGCGAGGGGCCCCGGGCGCGCCCCGCAGCATCCCTGGTCGGCCACCCCGCGCCCTCCGCCGAGTTGAGTACTTGTACTCATGCGCCCCAAAACCGGACAAGTAGATCATGACCACATGAGGGCGTCATCGCAGGACATCGGGCGTCGCAGCGTCAGCGCCGTTACCCCCGAGTTCTCGTCGGTCGACAACGGGCTGCCGCCACCCGCACGACCGACCGACGATCCCCGCTCGGTCGCCTCCCGCCACGGGGGCCTGGAGGCGGCCGCAGCCCACGAAACCCGGACGACGTAAACCCGCCGCGGCCACATCCCAGAACAAGCAACGCAACCCCGGAAACCAGCCCCGCTCCCGACTCCCCCGCCGCCTACGAATGCGACCGCCCGCCATGACCGACCGCCCATCTCGCTTTCGCCTCGAAGACGGCCGAACCCTTGAGGAATCGGGCGCTGACCAACATCATGACAAAATGTCCGAACCCGTGATCGACCCCGAGGTCCCCGAGCGGCGGCAACGTCTCCTGCTCGCGGCGCCCGACGCGCTGTTTCCGCCGGGCAAGGCCCCGCGCCGCCCTTTGCTCGGCGGCCGGACGTTCGAGGACGGGGGCGTGAGCCTGTTGCACGCCCCCGTCTGGGTCGTCCTGCCGGCGCTGGCGGGCTGGTTCCACGGGTTGCGCGGCCGGATCGCCGGGGCCGTCGCGCAGGTCGCCGTGGTGGTGTTCATCATGCTCGTCTCGCCTGTCGTGTGGTTCTGGACGGGCGCGGCCGCGACGATGATCGCCTTCCTCGTACTGTTCGCGCTCTGCGGCGAGGGGCCGGTAGCGCGGGCGGCGCGCGAGCTGCACGGCCGGTACGTCCGCCCCGACGATCTCGGCGGAGCGGAGGCCGCGCTCGTCCGGCGGGCGCAGACGGCCGTCGCGACCGTCCTCGGGTCGGCGGTCCAGCGGCAGCGGCTCTTGGACGACGTCCGAAACACCGTCACGCTGCCCGCGCAGACCTGGGACATCGCACAGACGCTCGCCAAAGCCGACGAACTGCGCAAAGAGCACGCCGCAACCCCGCTGGAGCGCCGGGACGCGGCCATCACCCAGATCCTGGCCGCCCAGTCCGAGGCGCTGTCGCTCGCGGCGGCGTCCGTGACGCGGCGCGTCGAGGCGCTGGAGGACTACGCCGCCCGCGTCCGCGACGCCGACGACGCGCTGCACCGGTGGACGACGGCGCAGCGCCTGTCCGAGCGCGGCGACGCCTACCAGGACCTGCTCGCCCGCACCGTCCGCGACGAGATCGCCGTGGACCACCTGCGCGAGCTGACGGAAGAGGCCGCCCGCGTCGAGCGCGCCCTGCGCAGCAGCGTCAGCCGGGCGCGCGCGGCGGGCCTCGTCCTGGCCCCGGACCTGGCGGCGGCGAGCTGATGGCGCTCTCGCGGCAGGGTCGGCGGCTGCTCGGCGGCGCGCCCGCCTGGATGCGCGGTATCGGCGGGTTCGTCCTGGTGTTTTTCACGGTCTGCGGCGCGGCACTTGTGGCCCACGGCGGCGACACGACGTCCGTCGCGTACGAGATCAGCGGCACCGGAACCGCCGACGTCGAACTGACGATGCCGGGCGGCCGCCGCGTCCACCTGGAGAAGACGGCGCTCCCGCTGCGCCGCGACCTCTTCATGCACGGCGGCGAGCGCGCGGCCGTCACCGTCACCGGCACCGGCGGCGTACTCGTCGGCTGCACCCTGTGGATCGACGACCGGATGGTCGCCGCGCGCACCGACCACACCGCGATCTGCGGCGGAACGATCGGTTCGCCCGAGACGTACCAGCCGCCGCCCCCACCGCGCGGCAGCAGCCCGGCCGTCCTCGGCTCCCGGCTCGAACTCCAACGCTACACGGGCGACCGCTCGCCCACGGCCGGCCGCGTCACCGACCGCGCGGCCGGGATCTCGTACGCCCGCCTGACCGGCGGCTGGGGCCCGCCCTCGACGAGCCAGGACAACCGGTTCATGGGCGTCCCGCTCACCAGCCACCAGGAGTCGCGCGAGGAACGCGGCTGGTTCGCGAGCCTCGGCTCCGGCCTGCTCAACCCGGAACTCCTCGACCGCTACACGGGCGACTCCCGCCTGTTCAACGCGGCCTTGGCCCAACTGGACGCGCTGACGATGCTCGCCCCGCCCGACGGCTACTACGAGGACGTGGCGTCCCAACCCCTGACGGTCGACGGCCGCCAAGCCTGGCTCATCACCCGCCACGTCACCATCGGCCCCAAAGCCCGGACGTCCATCACCGGCGAAATCAACACCCTCGTCCTCATAGACACAGGCGACCGCCGCCCGGCATTCCTCTACATCACGATGCCGAGCCCGGCCCAGGACCACCTACCGGACGTGAACCACCTGATCTCCTCCCTCCGCGTCCTATGACGGACGAGAATGGAGCCCACCCGAACACTCACCGACCGCAACCGAATCATCACCCCACAGGGCGTTTTGCAGCGAACCTCCCAGGGTTTCTGCACAACCGGAGGTCCATTGCAGAACTCCCGTCCACAGCCCGCCCCGACCCCACCGAGACCTGCGCCTTTACCCTGGGGTCCTCATCCACCCTGCGAGGGTTCGCAACGACTCCTGCACGGTGCCGTGGACGGTCCAACCGTTGAGTCCTCATCCACCCTGCGAGGGTTCGCAACCGGCTGTTGAGGCGCCGCTGACGTCGGCGATGTCCCGTCCTCATCCACCCTGCGAGGGCTCGCAACGTGTGCGCCCGGTCCATCAGGCCGGACGCGGTGGTCCTCATCCACCCTGCGAGGGTTCGCAACACGTCCTACGAACCGCTCGCGTTGACGCGCGGCACGCGTTTTCATCCACCCTGCGAGGGTTCGCAACAGGATGTCGCGGCGGCGCTGACGTCGGCGATGTCCCGTCCTCATCCACCCTGCGAGGGCTCGCAACGTGTGCGCCCGGTCCATCAGGCCGGACGCGGTGGTCCTCATCCACCCTGCGAGGGTTCGCAACGCGGCCACGCGCGCGTGCATCGCGCGCATGGTCTTGGTCCTCATCCACCCTGTGAGGGTTCGCGACGCGGACCGGGCACCCGCCCCGCGTGCGGGGGCGGGTGCCCGGTTGGGGCTCGGCTGACTCGGCGCTCCGGGTGGTGGCGCGCGGTCGGGTCCGTTCTTCCGTTCCAGGGCGGGAGCCGTCGCCGTTACGCCGCCCGCCCGCGCACCAGCATGTCCCACCATTCGGCGGCGAGCACGCGGCGGACCGCCGGGGTCTCCCATCGGGCGCGCCGCCTGCTGTGGATCTCGGTCCGGCGGATCAGGTACGCGCCGCCCCGCGACCCGTACTCCCACCAGACGTCCGCGCAGCGCTCACAGCTCCCGGCAAAGACCCGCAACCGCTCCGGGGCCGGGACCGGATGCCACCGCAGCACGCCCGCGCCGGTCCGAAGCGGCGACAGATGCAGCGCGCCGACGCACAGCGGCTCAGCGATCGTCACCGAGGGCGCCCAGCAGCCGCCGAACCTCCACGGCCGGATAACGGAGCACCCGCCCGCCCGGCAACTCCACCACGGGAATCTGCCCGGTACGCGCCCACCGCACGACCGTCTGCGGCGACACACGAAACAACCGCGCGACCTCCCCAGTCGTCAGCAGCTCGGGAACATTGCTGAGATCAGGGCGCATCGTGCCTCGCCGCAATCGGAGCCCGCCCGGTCAACGTCCGCCACCACACGGCCGCCTCAGCGTGACCGTCCGGCTCCGCCTCGCACACCATCAGCCCACCCGGCGTGACCCGGACCAGCCACAGCAACGCCAGCCCGTCCCGCGCACCACACAGGAACCAGCGATGGTGCCGGGCCGCCGGACAGGTGAGCCCGCGCACGAAGTCGGCGCGGGCGTCATCGTCAGCGGGCCGCCAGACGATCCCGTCCACGCGACCCGCGACATGCGGCACGGCCGGACGGCACGCGGTCCGCGCACCGAGGTACGCGGCGGCGGCCCGCACCGTCATCGGCGTCGGGATCAGCGACCCGGTCACGCCGCACCGCCCGCCCAGCCGAGGGCGCGCGGGATCAGATGCGCGGCGACAGCCCACCGCGCGCCCCGATCGCGGCGCGGCAGCGCGGCGTGCGCGGCAGGCGGGCGCCGGTACCGGCCCTCGCGCGGCGTCGCGGGCGGACGACCAGCGGCGGGACGCGGCGGCGCGGGCGGGCGACGGCGCGTCCCCGCGCGCACCAGCGCGGAGCGGACGAGCGCGGCGAGCGCGGCCGGGTCCGTCGCCTCGACCAACTCGGCGTCGAGGAGTCGGTCGTCACCGACCAGCGCCCACCACCGCCGCGTCGCGGTCCCGTACCAGACGGACACGCGCCCGCCGCCGCGCCGGGCGCGGGCGGCCAGGTCAGCGTTCACCCGCGCGACCGTCGCGGCATCCGGGTCAGGGCGGAGCTGCTCTACTCTGTTCACGGGTCGGACCTCCGTTGTCCGATCAAGGCCCCGGAACCCCCGGTGCTCACCCACCGGCCGGGGCCGCCTTGTGTCCTGGGGCCGCGCGCCACCGGGGCAGCGCGTGGCGCTGGGCGCGGACGCGGCGACGGGTTCCCCAACTCGCGAGCCGCGCCCGCAGTTCATGCGGGAACCTGGCCGACTGGTGTTAATGGCCAGGCCGGGGCCGCTTGTTCTGGGACGTCCTTCATGAAAACGGCCCGGCGGCTACGGTGGAACCGTTGAACGGCGTTGACGGCGTTGAGTCGACAGCTACTCAACACCCCGTATCCCGACATCACCATCTATGGCGGACGGATGACATTCCGGGAACTGCTGCGTCAGCTCATGACCGAGCGGGGCCTGTCACTGCGCCAGCTCGCCAGGCGCGCCGCCTACGACCCCGGGTACCTTTCGAAGATTCTGAACGGACACTGGGAACCGTCTCGACCGTTCGCCGAACGGCTCGATTCCGTTCTCGGAGCGGACGGCCGCCTACTCGCGCTCATCCCCGACGGATCACCGGATGAGCCGTCGCCCGACAACTGGTCATTCGACGAGATCACCGCCGACGCCGTCACGTTCGCGCTGTCCGACCTCGCCGGGCCGCGCCGCCGATCGGGACCGCATAAGCGCGTCCTACGCGGACCCGACCTGACCGAGCACTTGGAGCACTGGATCACCCGTCCCGCTTCGGCCGGCTCGACGCCGCGCGGGACGGTGGGGCTGGACGATGTCGAGCGGATCGAGGTCGGCGCGCGTCTGCTGCGGCGGTGGGATTCGCGACACCGGCTCGGCGTCCGGCGGCGAGCCGTGGTCGGGCAGCTCGCGGAGGTCGCCGAACTCCTCGAATCGCCGCAGAGCGAGCCCGTCGTGGGGCGCCTGCTCTTCGTACTCGCCGAGCTGGCGAAGGTCGCCGCGTCGATGTCGTTCGATGCGGGGCTGCATCCGACTGCGCAGCACTACTACCGCCTGGCGCTGCGCGCGGCACATGCTTCGGGGCAGCGACGCGGGCGCCTGTTCGGCGCTCACGTCCTCGCCTTGATGGCCCGGCAGCAACTCGACCTCGGCGAACCCGGCGACGCGCTGGACCTGGTCCGGCTCGCACTCGACGGAGTCGGCGACGACGCGCCGCCGCAACTGCGCGCGATGCTGCGCACTCGCGAGGGATGGGCGTATGCCAAGGCAGGGCGGGTCCAGGCGTACCACCGCGCGGCTGGCCTCGCCGAAGACGCCTTCGAGGAGGCCACCGACGACGTCCCGTACTTCGTCCGGTCCTTCGACCGCGCCGAACTGGCGGGGACCATCGGCGCGCGGTACCGCGACTTGGCGGCCGTACGCGCGCGCGAGAAGACATCGCACCGGGAGCTGGCGATGCGCTCGATCGGCTACATCTCGACGGCGCTGGAGTTGCGGCGCCCGCGGCAGGTCCGGAACCGGGCGTTCGACCTGATCGGTCTGGGCCGGTCCTACCTGCTCGCCGGGGAACGCGACCAGGCGGTCCACCACGTCCGCGAGGCCGTGGTGATCTGCGATGTGATCCGCTCAGGGCGGGCCGAACGCAGGCTGCGGGACTTCCACGACGAGGCCGCCGCGTACGCTGACGCGCGCGTTGTCGCCGAGCTGCGCGCCGAACTGGCCGCCCGACCCCAGGAGACCGCATGACCCGCATCGGCATCACCGGACACTCCGACCTCACTACCGCGACCTCCGATCTGGTCTACCGGGCACTGACGGATCTACTCGTCCCGTTCGACGATGTGACCGGCGTGACGTGCCTGGCGCGCGGCGCCGACCAGGTGTTCGCCCGCGCCGTCCTCGACGCGGGCGGGACGCTGGAGGTCGTCCTCCCGGCGCGCGACTACCGGGACGCGAAGGTCAAGCCAGACAACCGCGCCGAGTTCGACGCGCTCCTCGGGCGGGCGGCGGCGGTGAAGTACGCGCCGTTCGAGGTCTCGAACCGGGAGGCGTACATGGCGGCGAGCGAGATCCTCGTCGGCGGCGTGGACCGGCTCATCGCGGTGTGGGACGGTCGCCCGGCGAGCGGCCACGGCGGGACCGGCGACGTCGTCATCCACGCCCGCCGCGAGAACGTTCCGGTCGACGTCGTCTGGCCGACCGGGTCCGCCCGGGGCTGACGGACGCGCGGCCCGGACAGCGATCAGGACCGGCGTCATGAGCTGCGGTGCGCAGCTCGGATTCCCGCGTCAGGCTACGGGATGCACGCGGGCGTCCTCATCCACCTTGCGCGGGTTCGCAACCAGTCCGCGCCCGGCCCGCTCCGCGCACTGCGGTGGTCCTCATCCGCCCTGCGAAGGCTCGCAACGCCTGTGAGGGGTTGGTCCCAGATCATGCGGCTGGGACCAACCCCTCGGGTGGTCAGGCGATCGGGATCGTCGTTCTGGTCAGGACGTGCCACCAGATGTTGAGGACGGCGGGGGTTCGGGCGGCGGCTTCGGTGAGTTCGGGGCCGGACTTGGTCGTGCGGACGTTCCAGAGGCGCGGCAGGCCGCAGGTCGTGCCGCGCAGGTACCAGGTCGCGTGGCGGGGGTGCGGGCAGGTGTGGGCGGTGATCTCGGTGATCAGCGTTCCGGTGTAGGGACGCCAGGGAGCGTCGGCGGGGAGGGCGCGGATGTGTTCGACGTCCGTTCCGCAGGGCCAGGCAACCGATGCGAGGTGCGCGGCGGCGTCCCGGAGGCGCATGGGCGCGGGGAGCAGGTTGGCGGTCACGCGGCCGCCCGGCCCCAGAGGCGCAGCGCCGCCTCGCGACGGCGAGAGCGCGCGACCGGCCGCGCGTACCGCCCGGCGGCGGGACGGCCGAACAGGCCGTCGAGCCGGGCGCGCAGCGCGAGCGCCGACGGCTCTTCGACGAGCCGTCCGCCGACGAGCGCCCACCACGTCCCGGTGTGCCGCCCCTTCCACACGCTGACGCGCGCGCCGAACCCGCGAGCGTACGCCTCCAGCCACCGCGCGGTGGTGGCGTCGACGGCGTCCGCGTAGTTCCAGGGGCGCTCTTCGTTTATGGTTTCCATCGGGTCGGACCTCCTGTGCCCGATCAAGGACCCGGAGCCCTTGGTGCTCGTGACACCAGGCCGGGCCGCTGCGTGTCAGGCCGGTTCCTCACAGCTCGCACCTGTGAGGAACCGGCCTTCCGCGTCTCACGAGGGATCGCGAGCCGCGTCTGGGGCGGGACGGCGCCGCCGTCCGGCCGTTTCACCGGGCGTCACGCGCCTCTCGAGCAGCATGTACTGCACTTGTGCCCTGACGCTAGCACTTAGCGACTACCCTGATGACCTCATCCGGCCACACCGAGTTACGGACGCCAAGACTGGGAGAATGCTCGCCATGCCCTCGGAGTACGGACCGACCGCGCGTCACCGCCGCCTCGCCGCGGAGCTGCGACGCCTCCGCGAGCGAGCGGGTCTCACTCCCGAGACCGCCGCCGGAGCGCTCGGCTGGAGCCGGACGAAACTGGTCAGGATCGAGACCGCCGTCAACCTCCCGCGCGTCGTGGATGTTGAACGAATCCTCGACGCCTACGGCGGCAACGACGCGGTCAACGCCGCGCTGATGAAGCTCGCCCGGGACATCCGGCAGCGGGGATGGTGGGCATCGTACGACGACGTTTTCTCCGGCAGCTTCGCGCAGTTGGAGGACGCGGCCGCCAGCATCGACTCCTGGCAGACGGAAGTGATTCCGGGATTGCTGCAGACAGAGGATTACGCTCGGGCCGTCCTCGAAAGCGGGAACGACGATCTGGCCGAGGTCGACCGCCGCCTACAGGTCCGGATGACCCGTCGGGTCGTCCTGTCCCGCTCCAACGCGCCGCAGTTCAACGCGGTCATCGCCGAAGAAGTCCTGCGTCGTCCGGTCGGCGGTCCGACCGTGATGAGGCGTCAGCTACAAGCCCTCTTGGCGGACGCGGAACGCCCGAACGTGAGCATTCGCGTCGTGCCGGCCTCCCTCGGCAACCGCCCAGCCCTCGGCGACGGCGCAATAGTGATCTTCGCGTTCGCCGCACCCGTCGAGCTCGACGTCGCATACGTGGAGACGATGGGTGGAGGGCTCTATATCGAAGATATCGCGCAGGTCCAGCGCTGTAAGGTGACGTTCGACCGCATCCGCGGCGCGGCCCTGCCAGAAGACGAATCAGCGACTTTGATCGCCCGAATCGGCAAGGAGGCCCACCATGCTTGAACTCTCGCTCGACGGTGCCGAATGGCGCATCAGCTCCCACTCCGCAAAGGGCAACGACACCTGCGTGGAAGTGGCGACCAACCTCCCCGGCGTGGTCGGCGTCCGCGACAGCACCGACCCGAACGGCCCGCGCCTCGCCTGCACGCCCCACGCCTGGCGAAGCCTGACGGGCCGCATCAAAGACGGCGCGCTCACCCTCTGACCCGCAGACCACCGCACAACTCCACCGCCCTACCGCGCCCAGCCCACCACCACGGAACGCAGCCGCGCCATCACACGAACCCGCCGTATGCAGCAAACCTCCCGGGGTTTCTGCACAACCGGAGGTCCGCTGCAAAAATGACCCCAGCCGACCCCGCCAGCCCCAGCACGGCCTGCGCCTTTACCCTGGGGTCCTCATCCACCCTGCGAGGGTTCGCAACCAGGCCGGGCGGCGGATCGGCCGGGACCTGGCGTCGTCCTCATCCACCCTGCGAGGGTTCGCAACCCGGAGGGCCGCCCGACCAGAAGGAGCCTGGTCATGAGGTCATCATCCACCCTGCGAGGGTTCGCAACGGGGTCCTCCGGGGCCGAGGGGGCGATCTGACCGGGTCCTCATCCACCTTGCGAGGATTCGCAACGCGCGGATGACGGTGGTCACCCGCATCAGGTGGTCGTCGTCCTCATCCGCCCTACGAGGGGCCGCAACAGTCCGGCGGCGACGGCGCGTCCGGTCTGCTCCCCGGTCCTCATCGACCCTGTAAGGGGCTGATCCCGAACCATTTCGGCGGGACCAACCCCTCTGCTGGTCGAGCGATTGGGTTTGTTGTTCTGGTCGGGACGTGCCAGGTCAGCGATCATCCCCGAGGGTGCCCAGCAGTCGCCGGACGTCTGCGGCCGGGTATCGGAGCACTCGTCCGCCCGGCAGTTCGATGGCGGCGATCTGTCCGGTGCGTGCCCATCGCGCGACCGTCTGCGGCGATACGCGGAACAGTCGGGCGACTTCTCCGGTCGTCAGCAGTTCGGGGACGTCACTCAGGTCAGGGCGCCGCATCGTGCCTCGCCGCGATCGGGGTGCGCCCGGTCAACGTCCGCCACCACGCGGACGCCTGCGTGTGACCGTCCGGCTCGGCCTCGCACACCACCAGCCCGCCCGGTGTGACCCGGACGAGCCATAGCAGCGGTCGCTCGTCGCGCTCACCGCGTATGAACCAGCGGTGGTGACGTGTCGCGGGGCAGGTGAGGGCGCGGATGGTGTCGGCGCGCGCGTCGTCGGCGGCGGGCCGCCAGACGATCGCGTCCACGCGGCCCGCGACGTGCGGCACCGCCGGGCGGCATGCGGTGCGCGCGCCGAGGTACGCGGCGGCGGTTCGCAGCGTCATCGGGGTCGGGATCAGGCTGCTCACGCCGTCCCGCCCGTCCAGCCGAGGGCGCGCGGG
Source organism: Actinomadura atramentaria DSM 43919 (assembly GCF_000381885.1). Lineage (GTDB taxonomy): Bacteria > Actinomycetota > Actinomycetes > Streptosporangiales > Streptosporangiaceae > Spirillospora > Spirillospora atramentaria. The sequence goes on from NZ_KB907215.1 coordinate 74,877, forward strand.
ATCAGATACGCGGCGTCGGCCGTCCACCGCATACCCCGAGAGCGGCGTGGCGCAGCCGGGACGGGCGAGCGCCGGTACCGGCCCGCGCGCGGTGGCGCGGGCGGGCGCGCCGAAGGGCGCGCGGCGGGAAGTTCGGCGACGACCATCGCGCGGAGCGCGGCCGGGTCAGCCGCTTCGCACAACCGGTCGGCCGCGCCGCGGATCAGCGCCCACCAATGTCCGGTCGCCCGGCCATACCACGCCCGGACCGTGACGTCGGCGCGGCGGCCGAGCGCCGCCAGCTCGACCGCGACGCGGTCGACGGTCACGGCATCCGGGGCGCGCCCGGCCTGCTCTACTCGCGTCATGGGTCGAACCTCCGATGTCCGATCAAGGCTCCGGAATCTGGTGTGCGCGCATCAGCCGGGGACGTCCTGTTCCTGACGGGGGCGGCGCGGCCGGACCGCGCTCCGCCCGCCGCCGCGCGCCGCGCAGGGGCAGGGCGCGCGGCGTCCGAACGCGGGCGCGGTCGGCGGGGTTCTCGGACGCTCCGGCCGCGCTCGCGGCTCACTCGCGTAATCGCGGCCATGACGGAGAGCATTCAGCCGCGCACAGCAAAGAGGGGACAGGAATCCTGTCCCCTCGTATTGGCCAGACCGAAATGCTAGGTCAGGACGATCCGATCGACCAGCGCGCGGGCGGGTCTCTGCTGCGACCCCGGCTCGGACGCCGCCGAAAGTGCCATCCGGCGCGCGTAGCCGTTGTAGCGGACGGTCTCAGGCGCCGCCCGGTACGCCTGGTCGAGCGTGCCGACGACGGCCGTCCGATCACCGGCGATCTCCCAAGCGCGGGCGACCTCGACCAGGTGACGCCCCCGGCGCGGTGCCGAGGGGATCTCGGCGTCCGCCGTCCGGGTCGCCTGCCGCACGGCCTCGCCCCGCTGCCGCGTCTCGACGGCGATCGTCGTCGCGTGCGCACCCATGACGACACGCGAGAACGACGTCATCGGTTCGTAGAAGTCGGCGGGCAGCGCCTGCGCGATGGCGTCGGCGCGGTCCCACCACGCCCACGCGTCCGCCGCCCGTCCGGCGCGCGCGGCCGTGTAGGCGACCTCGTGGTGGAGCGCTCCCCACAACGCGCGCACCTCCGGGTCCGGCGTGTCGGCGTGCTGTGCGAGCAGTTCCAGGCCCTCGCGGTTCACCGTCTCCGCCGCGTCCCAGTCGGCGCTGTCGCGGTGGGCCTGTGCGGCGAGCCAGGCCGAGCGGGCGAGCGCGCGCGGGTCCTCGCTCTCCTCGGCCGCCATGACGGACCGCTCGACCACGCGCCACAGCAGGTCGGCCGCGGGCTGGTACGCGAGGTAGAACTGGCTCAGCGCGTACACCTCGGCGAGAAGCGCGTGCGCGTGGCGGCGGGCCGCGCCGTCGTACGCCCGCGCCGCGTGCCGGGCGTCCCGGATCAGCGCGGGCAGCAGCGCGCCGAGGACGGTCCGGTGATCGGGTGCCGCGTGCCGTGCCCACCATGCGGCGTCCAGGCGCGTGCGGAGCCGGTCCAGCGGTGCGGGCTCACCCGTGGGCAGGACGAGCGTGTTAACGGCAGACCGGACTTCCGGCAGGGCCGGATGGCCAGGGCCGCGCAAATGATCCACCGGCACGGTCTGTTTGCCCGTGAGCGCCGCCAGATCGCGGAGACGCAGCGCCTCGGCTATCGACAGCAGGAGCGGCAGTTTGGGTTCGGCGATCTCCCCCCGCTCGACGGCCTTCACCCACCGTCCGTTCCGGCCGACGAGCCCGCCGAGCGCGTCCCGGCTCATCCCCCGTCGCTCGCGATGGAGCTGTATCCGTCGACCCGTGGTCAGTTCCGGTTGTCCAGGGTCGCCTGAAACCTCGCTCATAGGCCCTGCTCCGTTCCTGGTTCCTCGACGGATTCAGGCTACGGCGCAGGGCCCTTGCCGTAAGGCGCGGCGGCTGATTATCGGCCGCAGCCGATTCACCGCGAAGACGGCTCTGCGGGCTGCGGCACGCGCAGCCGTGCGAGGACGCCGACGACGTAGGCCGCCGCCGTTGCTCGTAAGCCCCTTCGGCCGTTCGAGCGGTCGCGGCTCGATAGTCTTCGGCAAGGTCCGCGTCCGCGATGGCATGAACCCGAACGGCCAGCGCCTCGCGTCACGCCCCACGCCCGGCGAAGCCAGACGGGCCGCATCAAGGCCAGCGCGCTCACCCTCCGACCATCGCCCAACTCCTCCGACCTGACGCCCGGCGGCATCTCATGACGCCCGAGAAGAACCAACACGGACCGCAGCCGAACAATCACACGAGCCCGTCGTTTGCAGCGAACCTCCCGGGGTTTCTGCACAACCGGAGGTCTGCTGCAAAAATGAGGCCAGCCGACGCCGCCGGGCCCGGGTCAGCCTGCGCCTTTACCCTGGGGACCTCATCCGCCCTGCAAGGGTTCGCAACGCCGCCGCCCGCGACCAGTACCCGCCGACGTCCGGGACCTCATCTGCCCTGCGAGGGTTCGCAACCCGAGCAGCAGGTGCAGGAAGCCGCCGCGAAGTACGTGACCTCATCCGCCCTGCGAGGGTTCGCAACCGGTGGGGGGACTCGTATGGAGCCGTATGGAGCATCGACCTCATCCGCCCTGCGAGGGTTCGCAACAAGACCTGCTGCGCAGTTCGTCGCCGCCCTCGCATTGTCTCCGCAGGCGGTTGCACGTGCGCCCCATCCCGAGTCGTCCCAGTGGTTAGGCTTTTCGGCGTGCGGGGCGACGGCAAGAGGGTTCTCTACGTGGTGGTGTGTGCGGCTCCCGCTGCCAGTGAGGTCACGGAGTTCGTTGAACTCGCGCAGGGCGCGGGCTGGCGGGTGGTCGTGGTCACGACTCCGTTGGGTCGGCGTTTCGTGGACGCAGACCTGCTCGCCGAGCTCACCGGGGAGCGTGTGCGCTCGGAGTACCGGATGCCGGACGAGCCGAACGCGTTGCCGTCCGCCGATGCGGTGGTGGTCGCCCCGGCGACCTTCAACACGATCAACAAGTGGGCGGTCGGTATCGCGGACACGTTCGCGGTGGCCTTGTTGTGCGAGCTGATGGGGTTCGGCGTTCCGATAGTGGCCGTGCCCTTGCTCAAGGAGGCGCTGGCTCGGCATACCGCGTTCGTAAGGAACGTGGAGGCGCTGCGGGAAATGGGCGTGCGGGTGCTGTTCGACCCTGCCGCGCCCGCTCACGCCCGGATGCCGACGTGGGAGCGGGTCATCACCGAGTTGAGCGACCTCGTCGAGAACGGCTAGTCCAGGACGACGGCGGCGGGGAGCTGGCGGATGCGCAGCCCCGGCCGCGTCTGCGCTTCGCGGACCTCCGCGACCAGGTCGCGCGTGAGGGACTAGGCAACGAACCAGCTCGCTAACACGCTGCGCGCGTCGGCGAGGCGTTGTTCGGCGGCACGCGGCTGCCGCTCGTCCAGATGCGCACGCGCAACGTCGAGCAGATGCCGACCGCGCGCGATGCCCCGCAGCTCACCGAGCCGAACATCGCCGGCGGCGGCAAGCGCGCGGCCGGAATCCCGCACGGTCGCATAGGCGTAAGCGCTCTGCGCCTGCACCGCCGTCAGGCCCGCCGACGAGACGTTCGCGCTCCGGTCCTCGTCCGCCCTGCGAGGGTTCGCAACGGGAGCAGGGATGGAGCATCGTCGCCGTCGCGGTGGTCCTCATCCGCCCTGTGAGGGGTTCACGACTTGCATATGTGGGAGAAGATCGGCGCGGGGACCGTTTGGGCTAGCCGAAGCTGATTTCGATTCCCCAGCCTCCGGAGCTTGAGGACTCGCGTAGGGACGAGCCGTCCCAGTAGGCGGGGATGTGGTCACAGCCGGGGATGCCCAAGCCCGCGTAGAGGACGAAGAGCATCGGCATTTCTTCGCCGATTCCGCCTGGGCGTTCGTAGGCTGCTCGGAGTTTCTGGTCGTCTGTGGTCAGGCCCGCGTCGGCTGCCCAGGACTTGGAGGTCTTGTAGAAGTTGTAGAGGTCCGAGTCGTCGTAGCTGCCGCAGTGGCCTACCGCGTGGGCCGCGTCGAGTCCTAGGACCGTTTCCCAGTATTCGCCGGGGCGGGATGTGCCCGTGACGACGCAGAAGCCCGCGTCGGCCGCGGCCGCGAAGATGACCGGGCCCTGTGTCTCGGTCGCGAAGGCGTGCAGGGCTCCGTTGAGGTCGTCCGGCCATTCGCCCGCGCTGCCCACGCGCCAGCCCTTCTTGAATTTCTGCTCGTACTTGTGGAAGCCACCGGGCCATAGTTGCGCCGACTGGAGTTTTGCAACCTTCGTCGGTGCTCTGACCAGCAGGATCGCCTCGGCTTCGACGGTCTGGGGCGGGCCTACGTCGACCTTGTCGGGGACGTCCAGCTCTTCATCGTCGGCCGTGAGGTCGACGGCGAACGGGTCCGTGCCGACGAAGTTCGGGATGCCGAGGCCGCCGAGCAAGGCGGCCAGCAGACGCAGCCCGGCGTCCTCGCCGCCGTCGTGGAGCAGCGCCACGTCGAGCAGCGCGGGGTCGAAGGCGGTGCCCGCGGCGGCGGCCCAGGCGCGCATCTCCGGGCGGGCCTCGTCGAGCGTGTAGCCGACGGTGTTCGCGCCGAAGGACTGCGCCGTCCGCAGGCCGAGGAACACCACGCGCGTCCGGTCGCGTGGAATGGCGGCATAGACGATCGCGCACTTCCCGTCGAGGAACAGCGCGACGAGCGCCGGCATCCCGGTCTCGTGGGCGAAGGACTGCACGGCCGCGTCGTAATTCGGCGGCTGGTGGTCGGAGAAGGCCACCCGCCACCCGTCTCCGCACTCCTCGTCCGAGGCGAACTCGCCGGGCCAGTGCTGTGCGCTGCGCAGCCGCGCCACCTCGTACGGGGAACGCACGAGAACTGCGGTCATCGTCTCCATGAAGGGGGAGCATATTTCACGGAAAGGCGCACAGGAACACCGATCAAGAGATGTGTTCAAAAGCCCACGATCAGTGATCAATAACGCCCGTGGAACGGGCGGAACCGATTCTAAGACGCACCACCTCGACAGCCGGTTGACACAAATGAACCGGTAATAATCCACAGAGTTCCCCGGGGACGCGGAACCCGGCGTCCCCGGGGAAGGGCTCAGGCCGCCCAACCGCCGTCCGCCGACAGCTCCGCGGCGGTCGCGTAGCGGTTCAACGCCGTCAACCCCGCGACGGTCGGCGCGGAAGGATTGTCCGCCGGATTGGCGTCCGTGTCCGTCGGCCCCGGATGCACGAGATTGACCGTGATCCCGTGCGGCCCGAGGTCGCGCGCCAGCCCCTTCGTCATCCCCACCAGCGCCGATTTGGTCAGCGCGTACAGCGTGAGGCCCGGAAAAGGCGCGCGCACCGCGACATTGCTGCCGATCGAGATGATCCGCCCGCCCTCGCCCATGTGCCGGGCGGCGGCGCGCGAGGCCAGGTACGGCCCCCGCACGTTCACGGCGACCATCGCGTCGAAGGCGTCGAGATCCAGCTCGTCCAGCGGCCCGACCATGTACGACGCCGCGTTGTTCACCAGCACGTCGAGCCGCCCGAAGGCGCCGGCGGCCCGGTCCACGGCAGCGACGACCGCGTTCGGGTCGCCGCTGTCGGCGCGCACGACCAGCGCCCGCCGCCCCATCCCCTCGATCTCCGCGGCGACCTTCGCGGCCTCCTCCTCGGCCGCGCGGTAGGTCAGCGCGACGTCCGCGCCGCCCGCCGCCAGCCGCAGCGCGACCGCCGCGCCGATGCCCCGCGCGCCGCCCGTGACGAGCGCGGCCAGTCCGTTGAATGTCGTGTCGTCCATGACGTCGATCCTGGTCAACGCGCCGCGCGCGGGCTGGCACGAATCCGCCGCGTCGTTTCGCGGCCCCGCCCCCGGGTAGCGGAGTCTCGTCATGACGATGCGGCGCAGCGACCCGGCGGGGCCGGGAATCCGGCGGCGACGGCACGGGCGCGGCTTCCGCTATCTCGACGCGGACGGACGCCCGCTGGCCGACCCCGCCGAGCTGGCGCGCGTCAAGGCGCTCGTCATCCCGCCCGCCTGGCAGGACGTGTGGATCTGCCCGCACGACGACGGCCATCTCCAGGCGGTCGGCGTGGACGCGGCGGGCCGCCGCCAGTACCTGTACCACCCCGAATGGCGCAAAGAGCGCGACCGGGAGAAGCACGACCACGTCCTGGAGTTCGGCGGACGGCTCCCGGACGTCCGCGCGGCGGTCGCCGAGCACCTGGCCGGGCGCGGCCTCACCCGCGAACGCGTCCTCGCGGCGGCGGTCCGGCTCATCGACCTGGGCTTCTTCCGCATCGGCGGCGAGGAGTACGCCGAGGAGAACGGCACGTACGGCCTGGCGACGGTCCGCCGCGAGCACGTGACCTGCGGAAGGGGCGCGGTGACGTTCGAGTACCCCGCCAAGCACGGCAAGGAGCGCCACCAGGCCGTCGTGGAGGAATCGGTGTGCCGCGTCGTGTCCGCGCTCAAACGCCGGACGGACGGCGCGGGCCAGCTCCTGATCCACCGCACCGGCCGCGCCTGGCACGAGGTGAGAGGCGCGGACGTCAACGACTACCTGCGCGAACTGTCCGGCGGCGACTTCACCGCGAAGGACTTCCGCACCTGGCACGCGACCGTCCTCGCGGCGGTCGGCCTGGCGGTGTCGACGCGCGCGGAGACGGAGGCGGCCCGCAAGCGCGCGGTGGCGCGCGTCGTCCAGGAGGTCGCCGGATACCTCGGCAACACCCCGGCCGTCGCGCGCGCGTCCTACATCGACCCCCGCGTCGTGGAGCTGTACGAGAACGGCGTGACGATCGCGCCCGTCCTCACCGAGCTGGGCGGCGAGGCGGCGTTCGGCGAGCTGGCGACGCAGGGCCGCGTCGAGGCGGCCGTCCGCGCGATGCTGACGGCCGCCCCGGAGAGGGTCAGGGCTGCAGCAGGATCTTGATCGCCCCGTCCTGCTTCTTCTGGAAGATCTCGTAGCCGTGCGGGGCCTCCTCCAGCGGCATCTTGTGCGTGGCGAGGTCCATGACGCCGAGCGGGTCGGCGTCGTCGGCGGCGAGCGGGAGGACGTCGTCGATCCAGCGGTGGACGTGCGCCTGCCCCATCCGCACGGTGATGCCCTTGTCGAACATCTGGAGCATCGGCAGCGGATCGGTCATGCCGCCGTACACGCCCGACAGCGAGATGGTCCCCCCGCGCCGGACGATCTCGATCGCGAGATTGAGCGCCGCGAGCCGATCGACGCCCGCACGCTGCATGAGCTGCTCCGCGACGCCGTCCGGCATGAACCCGACGATCGTGTGCGCGGCCTTGCCCAGCGGCGAGCCGTGCGCCTCCATCCCGACCGCGTCGATGACCGAATCGGTCCCGCGCCCGTCCGTGAGGTCGCGGACCGCGCCGGGCAGGTCGTCCTGCGCGGACAGGTCCAGCACCTCGATCCCGTGCCGCCGCGCCATCGCCAGCCGCTCGGGGACGAGGTCCACGCCGATCACCCGGTACCCGCGGTGCCGCGCGATCCGCGCGCACATCTGCCCGATCGGCCCGAGCCCGAGGACGGTCACCGACCCGCCCTGCGGCACCTCGGCGAACTCGACGGCCTGCCACGCGGTCGGCAGCACGTCCGACAGGTACACGAACCGCTCGTCCGGCGGCCCCTCCGGCACCTTGATCGGCCCGAACTGCGCCTGCGGGACGCGCAGGTACTCGGCCTGCCCGCCCGGCACCTCGCCGTACAGCCGCGTGTAGCCGAACAACGACGCGCCCATGCCTTGTTCGCGGTTCTGCGTCGTCTCGCACTGCGCGAACAGTTTCATCTCGCACATGTGACAGTGCCCGCAGGAGATGTTGAACGGGATGACGACCCGGTCTCCGGCGGCGATGTGCGAGACCTCCGGGCCGACCTCCTCGACGATCCCCATCGGCTCGTGCCCGAGGACGTCGCCCTCCCCGATGAACGGCCCCAGGACCTCGTACAGGTGCAGGTCCGAGCCGCAGATCCCCGACGACGTCACGCGGATGATCGCGTCGTTCGGCTCCTTGATCGCGGGATCGGGGACGGTGTCGACGCGGACGTCGCGCTTGCCGTGCCAGGTGAGCGCCTTCATCAGTTCTTCCCTCCGAGGTAGCGGGGACGTACCCCCGCCCGCTACCCGAAGCGATGACCGGTATGCGGCGCTATCCGGCGAGCGGCGAGCCGTCGAACCGCCGCAGCAGCTCCCCCGCCCCCGCGTAGACGGCGACCGCGCCCTCGTCCAGCAGCTCCGCCCGCGACACCCCGCCCGTCAGCACGCCGACGCACGGCAGGCCGGCGCGGGCGCACGCCCGGACGTCCCACACGGCGTCCCCGACGAACACGGCGCGGTCCGCCGGGACTCCGGCGGCGTCCAGCGCCTCCTCGACCAGGTCGGGGGCCGGTTTGCTCTGCTCCACGTCGGCCGATGACGTGACCGCGTCGATGGCGTCGTCCGCGTCCAGCGCGCGCCGCAGCGCCCCCATCTCCGTCGCCGACGCCGAACTCGCGAGCACCACCCGCGCGCCGAGCCGGGAGCAGCGGCGCAGCAGGCCGCCCGCGCCGTCGAACGGCTCCAGCCGGTCCCAGTACTGGGCGTACAGCGCGGTGTGGGCGGCGCGCAGCGCGTCGTCGCCCGACCGGTCGCGGTCGCGCGGCAGGACGTGGTCGAGCAGCTTGTCCGAGCCCATCCCGATCGCCCGGTGGATCTCGGCCGTCTCGACGACGTGCCCGCCCTGCCGGAACGCCTGCCACCAGCACACCGCGTGCAGGTAGTCGGTGTCGACCAGCGTCCCGTCCACATCGAAGATCACAGCGTCCGTCACGCCGGACCGCCTACCCGCGACGGCGCGGATCAGTCCACGAAGAAGAACAGGGAGAGCGCCACCAGGTGCGACACGATCACCAGGATCAGCGAGATCCAGAAGATGTTCTTGGCGATCGGGTGGTCGAAGTAGGCGCTGCGCTGCGGGGTCTTGACCTCGGCGCGCGCCTCGACCTGGTTCTCCAGCTCGTCCAGGGACGGCAGGAACGACGGTCGGCGAAGCCCCATGCCCGTCCCCCTTTCTCTCCCTTTCAGGCTACCTGTCGTGTTCGCCGGACCGGCCGCGGGTCAGCGCGACCGCCGCCGCGACGCCTCGTACAGCGCGATGCCCGCCGCGACGCCCGCGTTCAGCGACTCGGCCGCGCCCGGCATCGGGATCGTGACGAGCACGTCGCAGGTGTCGGCGACCAGCCGCCCGAGGCCCTTGCCCTCCGAGCCCACGACCAGCACGAACGGCCCCTCGGCGATCTCCAGGTCGCCGACCGGGACGGTGCCCGCCGCGTCCAGCCCGGCCACGAAGCAGCCCGCCTTCTGGTACGCCTTGAGCTGCCGCGCGAGGTTCGTCGCCTGCGCGACCGGGATGGACGCGAGCGTGCCCGCCGACGCCTTCCACGCCCCCGCCGTCACGCCCGCCGCGCGCCGCTCCGGCACCACGACGCCGCTCGCGCCGAACGCCGCCGCGGACCGCACGATCGCGCCGAGGTTGCGCGGGTCGGTGATCCCGTCCACCGCGACGATCAGCGGCGCGGAGCCGCGCAGCAGGTCGTCGGCGTGCGCGTACCGGTACGGCCGGACCTGCAGCGCGATGCCCTGGTGGACGGCCCCGTCGGTGAGCCGGTCCAGCTCGCCGCGGCCCGTCTCCAGCAGCGGGACGCGCCGGTCCGCCGCGAGCTGGATCGCCTCGCGGACCCGGTCGTCGCGGCCCTCCGCCACGTACAGGGCGCTGCCGGGGACGCCCGCGCGCAGCGCCTCCAGCACCGGGTTGCGGCCGGTGACCAGCTCCGGCGTCTCCCCGTTGGCGCGCCGCGCGCCCGCCGGCCGGCTCCGCCGCTCCGGCTCGCCCTGCGCGGCCCGGTCGCGCGCCGCGCCCGGCCCGAGTGTGGACGTGCCCGTGCGCTTGGCGCTCTTGACGGCGCGGGCGCGCTGCCGCTTGTCGTGCCAGTGCCGGTTCTCGGCCTTCGGCGTCGGTCCCTTGCCCTTGCGCTTGGCGGTCATGCGGTTCGCCCCTCGACGGTCGTGAAGACGGTGATGATGCGCCCGCACGCCGTGGATTCCGGGCGGACGACCCGAACCACCGATTTTATGCGCCGCGCGGCGCGGTCACGCCCGGTCGCGGCGATCCGCGAGCGCGGCCAGCAGCGACTCGATGCGCTCCAGCCGCTCCTCGATCGCGGTGAGCCGCCGGTCGGTGGACGGCCGGGGGTGCGGCCGGAACGGCTCCGCCGCCGGGGCGGCGAGCCGGTCCAGCACGGCCGCGCGCAGCCGCGCGGGGTCGGCGTCGAGGTCGGCGAGGACCGCCGCGCCCCGGCCGCCGCCCTCCCGCAGCAGGCCGAGCAGCAGGTGGCCGGTGCCGATCGACGCGTGGCCGAGCCGGTGCGCCTCCCGCAGCCCGAGTTCCAGGACGGTCTTGGCGCGCTCGGTGAACGGCGGCTCGCCGCCGTCCCCGGCGGCCTCGCCCACGGCGATCCGGCCGCGCACCGCCGCCCGCGCGACGCCCGCGTCCGCGAGTACGCTCGCCGCGTCTTCGCCGTCCCCGGGATCGCCCAGCAGGCCGAGCAGCAGATGCTCGGTGCCGATGTGGCCGTGGCGCAGCGACCGCGCCTCGTCCCGCGCGCGGGCGACCGCCCGCCGGGCTCCCTCGGTGAACCGCTCGAACATCGCCGCATCGCCTCCCGGACCGGGGTTCCGGTCTTCGACGGTACTGCGCGGCGGTCAGGACCGCTTGAGCTCCCAGCGCGGGCCGTGCGGGGTGTCCTCCACGACGATCCCGGCCTCGGCCAGGCCGTCGCGGACGGCGTCGGCGGCGGCGTAGTCCTTGCGGGCGCGCGCGGCCTGCCGCTGCTCCAGCGCGACGCGGACGAGCGCGTCCACGACCGGGCGCAGGTCGTCGCCGGGGGCCGCCGACCACTGCTCCGACAGCGGGTCCAGCCCGAACGCGCCCGTCATCGCGCGGACGTCCGCGAGCAGCCGCGCCACCGCGTCGCCGTCCCCGGCGGCGAGGGCGTTGTTGCCCTCCCGCACCGTCTCGTGGACGACCGCGAGCGCCTGCGGGACGCCCAGGTCGTCGTCCATCGCGTCCGCGAACGCCGCGGGCACCACCGCCGCGGGCTCGCCCGCGCCCACCACCTCGGCGGCGCGCGTCACGAACCCCTCGATCCGCTGGTACGCCGACACGGCCTCCCCGAGCGCGGCGGGCGTGAAGTCCAGCAGCGACCGGTAGTGCGCCGACGCCAGGTAGTACCGGACCTCGACGGGACGGGCCAGCTCCAGCAGGTCCGGCAGCAGCACGACGTTCCCGACGGACTTGCTCATCTTCTCGCCGTCGATCGTCAGCAGCCCGTTGTGCAGCCAGTAGCGCGCGAACCCGTCGCCCGCCGCCCGGGACTGCGCGATCTCGTTCTCGTGGTGCGGGAAGATCAGGTCCATTCCGCCACCGTGGATGTCGAACTCCGGGCCGAGGTAGCGCGTCGCCATCGCGGAGCACTCCAGGTGCCAGCCCGGCCGCCCGTCGCCCCACGGCGTCTCCCACGACGGTTCGCCGGGCTTCGCGCCCTTCCACAGCGCGAAGTCGCGCGGGTCGCGCTTGGCCTCCTCGTTCGCGCTGTCGCCCGCCGACCGCATGTTCTCGATCTTCTGGTTCGACAGCGCGCCGTACCGGTCGGCCCAGGACGCGACGTCGAAGTACACGTCGCCGCCCGCCGGGTAGGCGTGCCCGTTCTCCATCAGCCGCCGGATCAGCCGGACCATCTCCGGGACGTGGCCCGTCGCGCGCGGCTCGACGGTCGGCGGGAGGCAGCCGAGCAGGTCGTAGCCGCGCGTGAACACGCGCTGGTTGCCCTCCGCGACCGCGAACCACGGCACGTCGGAGTCCGCCGCGACGGCGAGGATCTTGTCGTCCACGTCGGTGACGTTCCGGACGAACGTCACCTCGTACCCCTTCGCGCGCAGCCACCGCGCCAGCACGTCGTAGATGACGCCGGAGCGGAGGTGGCCGATGTGCGGAGCGGCCTGCGGGGTGGCACCGCAGACGTACATGCCGACGCGGCCCTCGGCGAGGGGCTCGAACGTGCGGACGGTACGGGTGCTGGTGTCGTAAAGGCGCAGGCTCACGCGCCCCAGGTTATTGGATCGGCGCGCACCGGAACACGGGATTCCCCAGCCGCGCGGGGCGGCCCGGGGCGCGGGCGCGGGCGGACGGTCGCCGCGGGGACCGGTTAGGGTCGCCGCAGCGGAATGATCACTTCGCCAGGGGGGATGACCGGCGCGCCGCCGGGCACCCTCCGGACGAGCCCCTTCCCCCGAAAGAGCCGCGATGTCCCCCGACCGTTCCCCCGACCGGCCCGCGCGCGGGCCGGGCCGCCTGTTCACCTGGCTCGCCGCGCTGGCCGTCCTCGTCCTCGCCGGCGCCGCGTTCCTGCTGACCTACGAGCCGCTGCGCGTCCTCGCGCGCACCGGCGGGGTGGAGGCGCGCTGGGCGCCCGCCTATCCCGTCATGGCGGACACGCTGCTGCTGGTCGCGCTGCTCGCGCTCCTCGTCGCGCGGCGGGCGCGCTGGTACTCGCGGCTGCTGCGGTGGCTGCTGCTCGTCGTCCTGCTCGCGGGCGGCGGCGCGCTCGCCGTCCAGCACGCGGTCTGGGGGTACGGGTCGCTGCCGGCGGACCGGGTGAAGGCGGGCGTGGCGGTCGCGCCGCACGTCATGCTGGTGATCGCGGTCTGGCTGTGGCTGACGATGATCAAGCACGTCCGCGCGGGCGGCGGCGGGCCCGCGCCGGTCGCCGAACCCGCCCCGCGCGCGGAGGCTCCCCCGCTGCCCGAGACGGACAGCGGCCTGGACCTGCTGCCGCTCGCCGAACCGGCCCCGGCGCTCCTCCCGGCGGACGTCGAGACGATGCGCGCCCGCGCCGAGGAGGCCGGCGACCAGTGGAACGACCGCTGGAACGACGCGCCCCGCCCCGCCGGACGCGGCTACGGCACCAACCACTTCACCGACGAGGACGACGAGGCGACGGCCGTCGACCGGCCCCTCACCCGTCCCGAGTCCGACGCCCCGCCGCTCCCGGAACCCGAGACGGCCCCGGACGCGCGCCCCGAGCCGCCGCCCGCGCTGCTCCCCGCCGACGTGAGGACGATCCGCACGATCGTCACCGACGCCGCCGCGCCGACCGAGCCGCCGCTCACCGAGGAGGAGCGGATCATCCGCGAGGACGAGGCGCACCACCTGGACGCCCCGGACGACGCCGAGCCCGCCGAGGACGGCAAGCCCGCCGACCCCGAGAAGGACGAGAACCTGGCCATCTGGGACTGGAACCCGCCGTCCAGCACCTTCCGCAGCTCCCCCACCCCGCCCGCCGAATGACGAAGACCCCACGCGCGAGTCGCGCGTGGGGTTCCGGGCGGGCGGTCAGGGGGTGGGGTGGACCAGGGCGTTCGCGATGGCGGCCAGGCCCTCGCCGCGCCCGGTGAGGCCGAGGCCGTCCGTCGTGGTGGCGGACACGCTCACCGGCGCGCCGCCGATCGCCTCGGAGAGGACCTTCTCGGCCTCCGCGCGGCGCCTGCCGATCTTCGGCCGGTTGCCGATGACCTGCACCGCGACGTTGCCGATCGTGTAGCCCGCCTCCGCGACGAGCCGCGCGACCTCGGTGAGCAGCGCCGTCCCGGACGCCCCGGACCAGCGCGGGTCCGCGGTGCCGAACACCGCGCCGAGGTCGCCGAGCCCGCAGGCGGACAGCAGCGCGTCGCAGGCCGCGTGCGCGGCCACGTCGCCGTCGGAGTGCCCGGCCAGGCCGGGGCCCTCGTCGGGCCAGTGCAGACCGGCCACGTGCAGCGGGCGGTCCGCGGTACCGAACGGGTGGACGTCAGTCCCGACGCCCACCCGGAAGAACCGCTCTCCCATATCGCGGGATCAGCTCGCCAGCACCTCGTCGAGGAGGGCCTCCGCCTTGTCCTCGTTGGTCTTCTCCGCGAGCGCCAGCTCGCTCACCAGGATCTGGCGGGCCTTGGCGAGCATCCGCTTCTCGCCCGCGGACAGCCCGCGCTCCTTGTCGCGCCGCCACAGGTCGCGGACGACCTCGGCGACCTTGTTCACGTCGCCGGAGGCGAGCTTCTCCAGGTTCGCCTTGTACCGCCGGGACCAGTTGGTGGGCTCCTCGGTGTAAGGTGCGCGCAGCACCTCGAACACCTTCTCCAGGCCCTCCTTGCCCACGACGTCCCGGACGCCCACTTCTTCGACGTTCTCGACCGGGACGCGCACGGTCAGGTCGCCCTTGTCGACCTTCAGGACGAGGTAGATCCTCTCCTGATCCTTGATGGTGCGGGTCTCGATGGCCTCGATTCGAGCAGCCCCGTGATGGGGGTAGACGACGGTGTCGCCGACCTGGAAAGTCATGTGACAGATACCCCTTCCGCTGGGACCAGTTTAGCACGAGCCCGCAGGTGACCGCACCGGCCTACGCGACAAATGCGCAGGTCAACCCCCTAATTGGCACCTTGACAAAGGCCGCGTTCGGTGCGTTCGGGCCTCCGTTGGCATGGGCTGACAGCACCGGACCGGAAGTCGGAGGTCGCCCCGTCGCCCGGTCCCGGCCCGGCCGCGCGCCGCATACTGGGAGGTGAACATGCGGGATCGGGAGGGTACGAAGCGCGCGAAAGGCGCGATCGACCCGAATCGCGGTCCTGCGTTTCGACGAGGCGAGGTGCGGCGTGCGGTCAGACGGCGACCACGAGCCCGACGACTACGGGCTGCCGCCGGTCGATGTCGTCGTGCCCGACGACGCCCGCGACCTGGCCGCCGACCTGCTCGCCTACCGCCGCGAGGAGCGCCGTCGCCGCCGCCGCGAGCGGGCCGCCCGGCTGCTGCGGCCGGTCGGCCGGTTCGGCGTCGCCGTCCCGATCGTCACGCTGGCGCTGCTCGTCGCGATCGTCAGCGGCGGGCTGATGACCGCGCTCGGACCGCGGCCCGTCCCGCGCCCCACCGCGTCGCTGCTGGCGCGCGCCCCGGCGGCCGCCGCGGGCGAGGTGGGCGGGCCGCTGCCGGACGGGACCGTCCGGCTCGTCACCGGGCCCGCGACGCCGGTGCCGCTCGCGTCGTTGCGGCCCGGCGTCATCGCCGTCGCCCCGTCCGACTGCCGCTGCGCGGACCTCGTCGCGCTGCTGTCGGGCAAGGCGCGCGAGTACGACCTGCGGTTCCTGCTAGTCGCGGACACGCGCGGCCGGGCGGCGTCCGACGACGCCGTCCGCAAGGAGCTGCGCGCGCTCGCCGCGACCGCGCACGACGGCGCGCCCGAGCTGGTCGCGGACCCCGGAGGCGTCCTCGCGGGCGCCTACGCCCCGGCGGCCGGGACGGCGGGCGCGGGCCTCACGACAGTCCTGGTCCAGCCGGACGGAATCGTCACCGACGTGCGCACCGCCGCGCAGGCCGCCCCCGACCTCGTCGAACGGATCAAGGAACTGCGCTGACCCCGCGACCGGCACCCCGGGGCACGGCCGGCGATCGGGTCTCGCTACGCTTTGCCTGGCGTTTCGCACGCAACCCTTTCCCCATGCCATTCGCGAGGAGACCGACGCCGTGATCCGTAACAGCCGTCGAGTGGCGGCACTCGCCGTCGCGGGTGCCGTGGCCGTCGCGCCGGTCATCTCCGGCTGCGGCGCCGGGCAGGAGCCCCAGACCGTCGCCCCGACGCAGCTCACCGAGGGCGTCAACGCGGCGCTGCCGCGGACGGGCACGAAGATCGACATCCGGAACATGTTCCTGCTCGGCCCGAAGCCGGAGCAGCGGCTGGACCCGGGCGCGAAGGTCCCGCTCTACGCGTCGATCATCAACCAGCAGGACAAGGCCGACCGGCTGGTGTCGGTCACGGCGGCGGGCTTCGGCGGGAGCGCGAAGATCACCGGCGGCGCGCTCGCGCTGCCCGCGGCGGACCCGGACGGGCGCGGCAGCCTGACGAACCTGCTCGGCACGGCGCGGCCCGCCGCGACGACGGAGTCCCCGTCGCCGGGCACGACGGCCTCGCCGAAGCACAAGGTCAAGACCTCCGAGACCCCGACCGGCACGCCGTCCGCGACGCCGGGCGAGGACTCCGGCCAGCCGCCCGCCGGCGGCCAGCCGGAGACGACCCCGCAGCCGGGCGCGAAGGCCCCGCTCGTCGTGCTGACCGGGCTGACCAGCCCGCTGATCGGCGGCGAGACGCTGAAGGTCACGCTGGTGTTCCAGAACGCCGGGCAGATCTCGGTGACCGTCCCGGTCATCCCGCAGCAGGGCGAGTACGCGTCGTACACGGCCGTCTCGCAGAGCGCCCCGAAGGAGGGCGTCCCCACGGGCACGCCGTCGCCGGGCGAGACCCCGACGCAGACGGGCCACAACGGCGGCCCGGGCACGCCCGGCTCGAACAACGAGGCTCCCGAGGGCAGCGGCGGCAACGACTGACCGCTCCCCGGCACCGAACCCGCGCGGCCGACGCCGCGCGGGTTCTCCTTTTCGTCCCGATAGGATCGGGCGACGATGCGTGACACCGGCCCGGGGCGATGAACGACGACGTGAGCGGACCGCCGCGCCGGCTGGCGGAGGTGTACGAGCCGGGGCGGCCCGGCCTGCCGCGCGGGCGCAGCAGCCTCCCGGCCGAGGTCGTCCGCGCCGAGCAGCGGCGCCGCCTGCTCGCCGCCTGCATCTCGGCCGTCGCGGCGAACGGCTACGCGCAGACGACGGTCGCGCAGGTCGTGGCGCGGGCGCGGGTGTCGCGCAAGGCGTTCTACGACCACTTCGCCGATCTGCAGGACTGCTTCCTGTCCGCGATGTCGGACGCGCAGGCGGCGATCGTCCGGGAGCTGACGGAACTCGCCCCGGCCCGGCCGCGCTCGGCGCGCGCGGCGCTGCGGTCGGGACTCGGCGCGTACCTGGCGCTGTGCGCGCGGGAGCCGGAGTACGCGCGGTGCATCCTCGTGGAGCTGCCCGCCGCCGGGCCGCGCGCGCTGCGCGGTCGCGACCGCGGGTACCGGCTCGTCGGGGACGTGCTGCGGGCGTGGCGGGAGCACGCGGCGCGGCGGCGTCCCGAGTGGCGCGCGGTGCCCGACGAGGTCTACCCGGCGGCGGTCGGGGCCGTCGCGGAGCTGATCCTGGCGCACGTCCTGCGGGAGGACACCGCGCGGTTGCCGGAGCTGCTGGACCCGCTCACCGAGATTCTGCTGCGGGTGCTGGACGCGCCGCTGCCGCCCGATCCGGCGTGAGCGGTCCCGCCCCGGGCGCGCCGGGACGGGACCGGGCGCGTCAGCCGAGCGGGCAGGTCTCCTCGAACTGCGTGATCTCGTTGCTCGGGGCGGGCTTCGGGCAGAGGAACTGGTCGTAGCGCGTGTCGTCGTCCACGAACCGCTTCAGCCACGAGACCGCGTATTTGGCGATCGTCTTGTTGTAGCTCGTGAACGTGAAGTGGTTGGCGCTCTTGAGTTCGAAGAACGCCTTGTCGGGGGCGGTGCTCATCGCGTCGTAGAACGGCTTGGCGAAGACGCCGGTGGGCGCGAGGATGTCGGTGTCGTCCGCGATGATCATGCTCGGGACCTTCACCTTGGCGGCGACGTTGTCCAGGTCCCAGGGGGCGAGGGCGATGTCGGCCTTCAGCGACGGGCGCTCGGCCGCCGCCTCCAGCGTCCCGCCGCCGCCCATCGACCAGCCCATGACGGCGAGGCGGCCGGTGTCGATGCGGTCGACGACCTTGCTCTTGGTCGTCAGGTAGTCCAGCGCGGCGAGGATCTGGTCGCCGCGCGCGCCGGGGAAGTCCAGCAGCGTGTTGCTGTCGAGCGTCATGACGACGAAGCCCTGCGAGGCGAGCAGCGGGCCGTACCAGCGAATCCACTCCTGCGGCGACACGAAGCCGGGCATGACGACGACCGCGCCGAACGTGCCCTGGCTCGTGTCGGTCGGGTAGTAGATGGTGCCGTCGTTGAAGCCCTGGCCGCTGCCGGCGGGGACGTCCGTCTGCGCGACGGCGAACGGGCCCTTCTCCGCGGCGACGCTGCTCTCGGTCGGGGCGGGGCCGCGCTGGTAGGGGTTGGCGTCCGCGAGCGCGGGGGCCGCGACGGACGTCAGGGCCGCGGCGGCCAGGGCGGACGCGGCGAGGAGGGCGGCCGGGCGGCGGCGGGCGCGTCTCGGTGAGGGCATGGGGGGTGGTCCTCTCAGAAGTACTTGCCTGTACCTGTGGGAGGACATCCTCGGCTCGCGCCGGACCGCGCGGTAGTGCGCCGGGCACGGCTTCCGCGCGGCCTCTTTGGCACCCGGACGCGGTGTTCGGGGCGCGGGCGTCCCGGCCGGGCCGCCCGCGCCCGTCCCGTCAGACCTCGACGACCGACTCGATGGACTTCAGCCGGTGCCGGGCCAGCGCGAGGTTCGCGCGGTTGCGGTCGAGCGCGAGGTAGAGGAACAGCCCGCCCGCGTTGCGGCCGGAGAGCGGGCGGATGACGTGGTACTGGCCGGACAGCGAGATCAGGATGTCCTCGATGTCCTCCTTGAGGCCGAGCTGCTCCATCGTGCGGAGCTTCGCCCGGACCACCTCGGTGTTGCCCGCGGCCGCGACCTGGAGGTCGAGGCTCTTGGAGCTGCCGAGCATGCCGAGCGCCATGCCGCTGGTGTAGTCCACGACGGCGGCGCCGATCGCGCCCTCGATGCCCATCATGTCGTTGAGGGCGGCGTCCATGCTGCTCACGGTGCGTCCTTCCGTTCGGGGTGGTGGACCCGGCCGCGCGGTGCGGCCAGGTGTCCTGCGATGGCGCGGGCGACGGGACGGGACTCCAGGTGGAGCCGCCCGACGTTGGTCGCGGGGCCGGCCAGGACGGTCAGGGACGCCGTCCGGCCCGCGGAGTAGACGACGACGTGGCCGCCGTCGCCGCGCACGACTACCTCGTGGAACGCTCCCCCGCCGCCTGCCGCGGCCAGGCGGTGCGAGAGGCCGAGCTGGGACGCGGTGAGCGCCGCCAGGCCGTGGGGTTCCAGGTCGGGCGGGAGGTCGTGCGCGACGAGGAGCCCGTCGGCGGACGCGACGAGGCTGCCCACCAGACCCGGGAGCCGCCCGCGCAACAGCGCCAACTCGGCCAGCACGGCGCGGACGTCCGGGGCTGTGGGCGGGGTCGCCATTCTCGTCGGCCTCCTCATCAGTTCGCCGAACCGTCTTCTGCGGGGCGTCACGCCAGTTCCTCCAACGCGGCCCGCAGGCGGAGGAGCACGTCGGGGTCGGGCGGGGTCCATGAGCGCTCGGCGTCGTCCGCCGCCACGGACCGCCGCGCCGCGACCCGCCCCGTCGCCAGCGCGGCACTCCGCGCAGCCGCCCGGACGGGCACCCGCGCCGCGTCCCGCACCCCGCCGCGCCCGGCCACCGTCCCCCCGCCCGCCGCGACCTGCGCGCCGCCCGGCACGCCGGCGAGCACGGCCCCGGCCACCGCAGCCGGAACGACCGCAGGCGCGACGGCCGTAGGCACGACGGCCTGCGGGCACGACGCGGTGGGGGCGACACCTCGCGCGGTGGGCGGGGTGGGGTGGGGGTCGTTCAAGGGCGGGGTCTGGATGAGGGCGGTTGCGGCGAGGAAGCGGGCGGCGAGGCGGCAGGCGAAGGTGGAGCGGCCCAGGGTGAGGGCGAGGTCGGCGGGGGTGCTGTGGTCGTCGGCGTTGAGGAGCAGTTCGGTCTGGAGGCCGGTGAGGATCACGCGCTGCCGGTGGACGCGGCGGGCGGGGACGAGCGGGGCGGTGTCCACGCGCGCGTCGGGCCATGCGGCGTCGAGGCGGGCGCGCCGCCGCGCGCGCTCGCGGAGCAGCATCGCGGGCGTGATCCGGCAGACGGGCGCGAGCCAGTGCGCGGGCCCGGCCGCGAAGTCGGGAACGGCGGTCGAGTCGAGCAGCGCGTCGGCGGCGTCCAAGGCGGCGAACAACGCGAACAGCTCCAGCCGGGCGCGGCCGAGGCCGGGCGCGCGGTCCGCTTCGGCGACCGGATCGCCATCCGGCCGGGCGGCGGCGAGCAGAACACGCCCCCAGTCCCGGGCGGCGCCCGGCCCGGCCGCGACAACGAGCCGGTCCAGCCCGGTCACGCCGCGCGCGGCGGCGTGAACGACGGCCCCGCCCTCGAGATGGAACGCTCCCGCGTCCCCGACCCGCAGCACGCCCGTAGCGCCGACGCGCTCCAACCGCAGCAACTCCGCCACGACCGCCGTCTCAACGCCCTCCAGCGCGGTCGCGTGCGCGGTCGCGGGCGCAGGCACGCGTTCAAGCGCGGGTGCGCGCTCGGGCGCGGGCGCGGGTGCGGGTGTTGGTTCGGGCATGGGTTCAGGCACCGTCCCGTCCCGCCAGTGCGCCGATCGCTCGGCGTACGTTCAGGCGGGCGAGGGCCAGGTTGCCCTCGGCCCGGTCGATGAGGAGGTGCAGGAAGAGCCGGCCCTCGAAGGCGTCGGGGACGAGGGCGAGCAGGTGGTAGCCGCGCGCCCCGCAGACGATGATCTCGTCGATGTCGTCGCCGCGGGGGGCGGTGGCGAGGGCGGGGGTGGCGAGGACGGCGCGGACGACGTCGGTGGTGCGGGCCGCGTCCTCGTGCTCGTCGACGGGTCCGTCCTGGCCGGCGGCCGCGACCGCGAGTCCGCTGGCCCCGTCGACCAGGGTCGCCCGCCGTGCGCCGGGGATCTCCATGACCGTTTCCAGGCAGCCGTCGATGCCGAGCACTACGTCCTCCCCGCGTTGTGAGAGTTGCAGGAAGCCAGACACTACACGCGGCCGGACGGCATGTATGGGGTTACGTCAGATGATGCGGGAGAAATCGAGATAAGTACTGGTCAACGGGCTGATCGCCATTTTCGCCCGGTGTGGGAATACCGTTGGGTATTCGTATAAGAATTGTCGCCCGGAAAGGCCGTCAGTCCCGGGTCCGGCGGCGTTCCCGCCACGAGTCCACGACGCGGCGGACGGGCCCGCCGGCGTGCTCGTCGTCCACCACGGTGACGTCCCCGAGGATCGCCTGCGCGTGGACCCGCACCACCGGCAGCCGGTGGCCCGGCCCGGGTTCGCGGGTCAGGACGCGCCGGTCGCCGAGGACGGCGTGGCCGCTCAGCGCGACCCGCACCCCGTCCGGGACGATGATCCGCACGTCCCCGAGGAACGCCGTCGCGTTGATCGTCACCTCGCCGGACGGGACCTGCGCCGCCCGCAGGTCGAGCACGACGTCCCCCATCACCGACAGGGCCTCCAGGTCCTCGTCGATGCGCCCCGACAGCCGCTCCTCGCAGTCCCCGAGGATCGCGGTGAAGCGGCGCAGCACCTGGCGCGGGGCGCGCTCGGCGCCGGGCGCGCCGAGCGCGGGCAGGTCGCGGGTGACGTCCTCCAGCTCGGCGCGGGTGACGGCCGCGTAGGCGGCCTCGGTGCGCTCGGTCAGTTCCTCGAACGTCAGCCGCCCCTCGACGGACGCGACGCGGAGCCGCTCCACCACCGCCTCCCGCTCGGCGTCGGAGGCGCGCACCCGCCCCTCGTCGTACCGGTCCGCTGGCGCGGGCGCCCGGTCGCGGCGGTCGGCGGGCCGCTGTCCGGGCTGCGGGGTGGGGTGGCTCATGGTTCCGAAGGTATGCCCGCGGCGGGGCGCGGCAATCCGCCGGGGGAAGGAGATCGGCCCCTGTCCTTGAGGATGAGGGGGCTTGCCAGCAAGGAATGAACTGGGGTTCAATCCTTGCGTGGCCTATCGGAGAACCCCCGGCGTCCAGGCGCGGCTCAGCGCGTCCCGCGAACGCGTCGTCGTCGCCGCGCTCGAACTCGTCGCCGCGCACGGCTACCGGGGCTGCTCGGTCGGGGCCGTCGCCGAGCGCGCCGGGATGGCGACCGGCAGCGTGTACCGGCATTTCCCCGGCAAGGCCGACCTGATGGCCGAGGTGTTCCGGACGGCGTCGCGGCGCGAGGTGGACGCGGTCGCGCGCGCCGCCGCGCTGGAGACCACCGCCGCCGCCCGCGCGGCCGCCGCCATCGAGACGTTCGCGGGACGGGCGCGGCGCGCGCCGCGGCTCGCGTACGCACTGCTCGCCGAACCCGTCGACCCCGCCGTCGAGGCCGAGCGGCTGGTGTTCCGCCGCGCCTACGCCGACGTGTTCGCCCGGTTCATCGCCGCCGGGACCGCCGCCGGGGAGCTGCCCCCGCAGGACGCCGCGCTCAGCGCCGCCGCGCTGGTCGGCGCGATCGGGGAGGCCCTGGTCGCGCCGCTGGCCGCCGGGACCGTCCCCGCCGGGACCGTCCCCTCGCTCATCGCCTTCGCCCACCGCGCACTAGGAGTCCGCCCGTGACGACGCACACCGTGTTCAACCAGGTCCCGCCGCTCGTCGGCCACGACCTCGCCGACGATCCCGCGCTGCTGGCCGGGCTGGAGCGCGAGGGCGCGGGCTGGGCCGCCGAGGACGTCCACGAGCTCGGCCGCCTCGCCGGGACCGAGCAGGCGCAGGAGTGGGGGCGGCTCGCCAACGAGCACCCGCCCGTCCTGCGGACCCACGACCGCTACGGGCACCGGATCGACGAGGTCGAGTTCCATCCGGCGTGGCACGAGCTGATGAACGTCGCCGTGACCCGCGGGCTGCACGGTGCGCCGTGGGCGGACGATCGCGCGGGCGCACACGTCGCGCGGGCCGCGAAGTTCTACGCCTGGCGGGTGGACGCCGGTCACGGCTGCCCCGTCTCGATGACGTACGCGGCCGTCCCCGCGCTGCGGCACGCGCCGGAGCTGGCCGCGCAGTACGAGCCGCTGCTGACGGAGCCCGTCTACGACTTCGGGCTGCGCGCGCCGCTCGGCAAGCGGGCGCTGCTCGCGGGCATGTCGATGACGGAGAAGCAGGGCGGCTCCGACGTCCGCGCCAACACCACCGAGGCCGCGCCGCAGGCGGACGGCACGTACCGGCTCGTCGGGCACAAGTGGTTCACCAGCGCGCCGATGTGCGACGTGTTCCTCACGCTCGCGCAGGCGCCGGGCGGGCTGACGTGCTTCCTCGTCCCGCGCGTCCTCCCGGACGGGACGCTCAACCCGCTGCGGCTGATGCGGCTGAAGGACAAGCTCGGCAACAAGTCGAACGCGTCCTCGGAGGTCGAGTACGAGAACGCGGCGGCGTGGCGCGTCGGGGACGAGGGCCGGGGCGTCCGGACGATCATCGAGATGGTCAACATGACGCGGCTGGACTGCGTCATCGGCGCGGCGGCCGGGATGCGGCAGGGGCTGATCACGGCCGCGCACCACGCGGCGCACCGGCAGGCGTTCGGGAAGTACCTGGTCGACCAGCCGCTGATGCGCAACGTCCTGGCCGACCTGGCCGTCGAGTCCGAGGCCGCGACGGTCCTGATGACGCGGCTGGCGGGCGCGGCGGATCGTGCGGCGCGCGGCGACGAGGCCGAGAACGCGTTCAAGCGCCTCGGCCTCGCCGTCGGGAAGTACTGGGTGTGCAAGCGCTGGCCCGCGCACGCCGCCGAGGCTCTGGAATGCCTGGGCGGGAACGGTTATGTGGAGGAGTCGGGGATGCCGCGGCTTTTCCGCGAATCGCCGCTGAACGGGATCTGGGAAGGCTCCGGGAATGTCGCCGCGCTCGACATGCTGCGGGCGATGATGAAGGACCCGCACGTCGTTGAGGCGTTCTTCGACGAGGTCGGCCTGGCGGCGGGCGGCGACGCCCGGCTGGACGCGGCCGTGGCGGAGGCCAAGGACGCGCTGTCCGACCTCGCGACGATCGAGTACCGGGCGCGCCGCGTCGCCGAGCTGCTGGCGCTGGTGCTCCAGGGCTCGCTGCTCGTCCGGCACGGCCACCCGGCCGTCGCGGACGCGTTCTGCGCGACGCGGCTCGCGGGCGGCGGCGGCGTCGCGTTCGGCACGCTGCCGCCCGGCCTCGACCTCGCCCCGATCATCGAACGCGCCGTCCCGAAGACGTCCTGACGGCGTTTCAGCCGCCGAACAGCTCGGCGAAGCGGCCGGTGTAGAGGTCCGCGCCCTTGCGCGCGGCGACGGTCTCGGCGGGCACGACCGCCGGGCCGTCCGGGCCGGGGAGCCGGCCGACGCCGTGCCGCGGGCCGAGCGGGAGCAGCAGCGCCGTGGGCGGTCGGCGGCGCCTCCTCCCTAATTCGCCAAGCGAACAATATTAGTTCGTAGGACGAACTGCAATGTGCGGCCAAACTCTCGGCCCGTTCCCGGCGGGGATCGGGTGTCGGTCGTTCCCCCGCGCGCGGACGACCGATGGATTGGGACGCGGCGAACAGGGGGCGCAATGGGCATTCGCAGACTGGCCCTCGACGTGGACAAGACGGTCTCCGAACCGGACCTGGTCCACCTGATCGAGGCGATAGAGGCCGTCGCGGGCGTGTCGGCGGTGAACATCACCGTGACGGACATCGACATCGAGACCGTCGGCACGGACGTGACGATCGAGGGCGACGCGATCGACGTCCAGGGCGTGATGGACGCGATCGAGCGGACGGGCGCGGTCGTCCACAGCATCGACCAGATCGTCGCGGGGGCGTACCTGCTGGAACGCGTCATCCGCTCGCGGTGAGCGGAAGCCTCGCCCGGCTGGCGCGCGGGCACCGGCTGCCGGTGATCCTCGGCGTCACGGACGGGCTGCTCAACGCGCTCACGCTCGCCGCGTCCGCGCTGCTCGGCCGGGGCGGGCAGGCGACCGTGTCGCTGGCGGCGCGGATCGGGGTCGCGGCGCTCGTCACGTCGGCGTTCACGATGTTCGTCGCGGACTACGCGGAGCGGCGCGCGCACCTCGTCCGGGCGGGGCGGGAGCTGAACCTGACGGCGCGCGGGCAGCTCGCCACGACGCGGCTCGGGCGGCGCGCGGCCGGGCGATCGGCGGTGGCGATGCTGCTGGCGAGCGTCATGAGCTACCTCGGCGCGAGCGTGCCGATCATGGCGGGGGCGCTGCTGCCGGGGCCGTCCTGGCTCGTCGTCGCGCTGGCCCTGGCGGCGCTGGCCGGGCTCGGCGCGGCGCTGGCGCGGACGTTCGGCGCGCACCGGCTGCGCTGGGCCGCGGCGATGGCGGCGGGCGGCGTCGGCGTCACCTGGATCGGGACGCTCGTCCACATCGCGTGACCGGCGGCGTTGCTACGCTGGGCGAACAGGCGATGAGGCCCGCCTTCGCCCGCCGCATCAGGCTGATGGCTTCTACCGAGCGAGACGGTGGAGCCGCCTGCCCGGCTCCGCCCCGGACGAGAGGCGGGAACGCGATGGACGTCCGCATGGTCGTGGAGATCCCCCGGGGATCGCGCAACAAGTACGAGATGGACCACCGGCTCGGGCGCATCCGGCTCGACCGGATGCTGTTCACCTCGACGCAGTACCCGCTGGACTACGGCTACGTCCCCGGGACGCTCGCCGAGGACGGCGACCCGCTGGACGCGATGGTGCTGCTGGACGAGCCGACGTTCCCCGGCTGCGAGGTGCTGATCCGCACGGTCGGGGTGTTCTGGATGCACGACGAGCAGGGGCCGGACGCCAAGATCCTCGGCGTCCCGGCGCACGACCCGCGCTACTCCGGCATCGAGAACCTGGCCGACGTCCCGGCGTACACCCGCGACGAGGTCGCGCACTTCTTCGACATCTACAAGAGCCTCGAACCGGGCAAGAGCACCGACGTCCGCGGCTGGCAGGACCGCGCGGTCGCGGACGAGGAGGTCCTCCGCGCCCACCGCCGCGCGGGCCTCGAGGCCCCGGCAGCCGGCTAGGCGGTGTTTCAGAGTCCCGGCCCACGGCCCTCGCCTGGCGGCTCGGGCCTGACCGGGACTTGGCGAGCGCGGCATCGCTTCGCGATCTGGCCCGTGAAGCTCGCCTCCGGCTTCGCTTCACCGGCCAGTCAACGCACTCGCGCTGGGGCTGAGACACTTTGCGACAGACCCTGGCTGCCCCGCCCGCGCGCGAGCCAAGATCCGACCGGCGGACGGCCCGGGCGCGGGTGAACAACAGGCAGCGCACCAACCCGCGCGCGGCCAACTCCCCAGCACAACAGACGGCCCGGACACAGGCGAACAACAGGCAGCGCGGCGGCCCGCGCGCGGGTCAATAGCCGGGCGCGGCGGATGACCCCGGGCGCGGGTGAGCAGCGCGCGGTCACGCCGCCGCGGCGCGCGAAGCGTGCCGCGGCGCACGGGTTGGCGGCCGCCGGCGGGCGGCGACACGCGCGGCGGGCGGCCGCGCGGATTCACGCGGGGCGGACCGCGATATGCAGGTGCGCAGCGCGGTCAGGGCGCGAACGGCAGGTCCGGGTGGGCGGCGGCCAGTTCCAGGAGGCGGTTGTACTTGGCGACGCGTTCGCCGCGCGCGGGCGCGCCCGCCTTGAGCTGGCCGCAGCCCGAGCCGACCGCGAGATCCGCGATGAACGCGTCCGTCGTCTCGCCGGAGCGGTGGGAGATCATCGCGCCGAAACCGGTGCGGCGGCAGACGTCCAGCGCGGTCAGCGTCTCGGTGACGGTGCCGATCTGGTTGAGCTTGATGAGCGCGGCGTTGGCGGTGCCGCGCGCGGCGGCGTCCTCGATGAGGGCCGGGTCGGTGACGAACACGTCGTCGCCGACGAGCTGGACGCGGTCGCCGAGGCGTTCGGTGAGGGCCGTCCAGCCGTGGTCGTCGTCCTCGGCGACGCCGTCCTCGGTCGAGTGGATCGGGAACTCCGCGACGAGCGCGGCGTAGCGCTCCACGAGGTCGTCCGAGGTCAGCATGGCTCCGGCGACGCGGTACACGCCGTCCTCGCCGCGGAACTCCGACGCGGCCGGGTCGAGCGCGATCGACACGCCCGACCGGCCCCGCGCGTACCCGGCGTCGTCGATCGCGCGGACCAGCAGCCGCAGCGCCTCCTCGGGCTCGACGAGCGCGGGCGCGAACCCGCCCTCGTCGCCGAGCCCGGTCGCGTGGCCCTCGGCGGTGAGGATGCGGCGCAGCGCGGCGTACACCTCCGCGCCCGCGCGGACGGCCTCCGGCAGGGACGGCGCGCCGAGCGGCGCGACCATGAACTCCTGGAAGTCCAGCGGGTTCGGCGCGTGCGCTCCGCCGTTGAGGACGTTGAAGTGCGGCATCGGCAGCGACGGCCGGACGCCGTCCGGGTTCAGGTGCCGCCACAGCGGGACGCCGCGCGCCGCCGCGACCGCACGGGCCAGCGCCATCGACGTCCCGACGACGGCGTTCGCGCCGAGCCGCGCTTTGCCCGGCGTGCCGTCCGCGTCGATCAGCGCGAGGTCGGCGGCGGCGGGCGACGGCCAGGCGCGGCCCGTCAGCACGTCCGCGATCTCGCCGTCCACCGCCGCGACGGCCCGCGTCACTCCGGCCCCGGCGTACCGGGCCGGGTCGCCGTCGCGGAGTTCGACGGCCTCGCGCGAGCCCGTCGAGGCCCCGGACGGGACGCCCGCCGCGCCGCTCGATCCGTCCGCGAGGCGCACCGCGACGCGCAGCGTCGGGCGGCCCCGCGAGTCGAGGATCTCCAGTGCGCGGACTTCCGCCACCTCGAACGTCATGGTCTCCCCCTTCGGTTCACGCGCGGCGCAGCGCCCGCGCGGCGTACAGGAAGCCGAGGCCGGTGAGCGCCCCGGCGGCGACGTCGCCCGGCCAGTGGACGCCGAGGTACAGCCGCGTCGCGCCGACCAGCGCCCCGGCCGTCGCGCCCGCGCGCGGATCGCCGTCCGCCGCCGCGCCCGCCGCGAGGACGGCGGCGGTGGTGTGCTTGGACGGGAAGCTGAAGCCCTCGGGGCGGTCCCACCGCCCGGCCTCGGGCGGGCGCGGCCGCGCGACCGCGTCGCTCAGCAGTTTCCGCGCCACGGCCCCGACGACGAGCGCGCCGAACGGCCCGGTGCCCCTGCGCGCGCGGACGGCGGCGGCGACGGGAAAGGCCACGCGCGGATCGCCGAGGCGCGTCACGGCGCGGGCCGCCGCCGCGCCGGGGCGGCGGGACGGCAACCGCCGGGTCAGCGCGCGGTCCAGCCGGGCCGCGCGCCCGTCCGCGCGGACGTCGGCGGCCAGCAGCGCGACCCCGGCGAAGCACGCCGCCGCCTTCAACAGGTCGTTCATGCCCGGCCCCTACCCGGGAGCGGGCGCGCGATGGAGAGCACGGCGAGACCGGCCGCGAGGCCGAGCGCCGCGCCGCCGATCACGTCCGTCGCCCAGTGGACGCCCAGGTAGACGCGGCTGAACCCGACCGTCAGCACCCCGGCGGCCGCGGCCGCCCAGACGGCGGCGGCCGGAAGAGTCCGCGTCCGCGCGGCGGCGAGCGCGGCGAGGACGACGAGCAGCGCGGCCGTCATCGCGGTGTGCCGCGACGGGAACGAGTAGTCGGTCTCGGTGACGACCCAGTACGCGCGCGGCGGCCGGACCCGGTCGGTGAGGTCCTTCACGACCGTCGCCGCCGCCACCGACGCGACGCCCGCCGCGCCCACCAGCGCGAGCGGCCGCCACGACCGCGCCGTCCACGCCAGCGCGCCCGCCGCCAGCAGCGCGACGACGGCCAGCGGCGGCCCGGCCGCGTCGGTGACGCCCGTGAGCACGGTGTTCAGGACGTGGTCGCGGTGGTCCGCGAGCCCGCGCAGCACCGCCCGGTCGAGCCGCCCGGCGGGGCGGCGGACGGCGACGGCCGCGTCCGCCAGGAAGACGAGCAGGGCCAGCGCGAGCCAGCCGAGCGGCCCGAACCGCAGCACGAGCGGCGGGACGGCGTTGGAACGAGCAGGCGGCATCAGGCGACTCCCTGGGAATTCACGGCGCGCGTCGCGTACAGCAGCACCAGCGCGACGACCTGGACTCCGGCGACGACCCCGGCCGTCAGCGCGACCGAGACCTCGTACAGCGCGCCGACGAGCACCCCGCCGACCAGGCTCGCCGCGCCGACCGCGCCCGCGAACACGCCGTAGGCCGTCGCGCGCCGCGCCGGCGGGACGAGGTCCGCGACGGTGGCCCGCAGCGTCGACTCCTGCACGCCCAGGGCCGCGCCCCACACGAGCGACCCGGCGACGGCGGCCCCGAGTGTCCCGGCGAACGCCAGCGGCGGGACGGCCGCCGTCAGCACGGGCAGGACGGCGAGCGTCCGCGCGCCGTACCGGTCGTACAGCCAACCGGTGGCGAGCGCGGCGACCGCGTCGGCGGCCATCGCGGCGGCGTACAGGACGGGCACCCACGCCGCCGACAGCAGGTGGTTCTCCACAAGGTGGTACGAGAGGAGCCCGAACGTCGCGAACCCCGCGGTGGTCGCGGCGGTGAAGGCCGCGTACGTCCAGAACGCGGCGGGCAGCCGTCCGTCCGCGACGCTCGCGGGCCGCTCGTACCGCGACGGGTCGGCGACGCGCCCGCGCAGCCACACCAGCAGCGCCAGCACGAGCGCCCCGGGCACGGCCAGCACGCCCAGCGCCGCCCCGTATCCGCCGGACCACGCGAGCACCCCCGCGACCAGCAGCGGCCCGGCGAACGCGCCGACCTGGTCCATCGCCTCGTGGACGGCGAAGCCCCGGCCGCGTCCGGTGGCGGCGGTGGCGAACGACAGCAGCGTGTCCTTGGCGGGTGACCGGACGGCCTTGCCGACCCGCTCCGCCAGCACGAGCGCGCACGCCGTCCACAGCGCGCCGGCGAACCCGAGCAGCGGCACCGACACGACCGTCAGCGCGTAACCGGAGATCGCGAGGCCCCAGAACCGGCGCGTGCGGTCCGCGAGCGGCCCCGACACCAGCCGCAGGCCGAGCGCCGCCGCCTCCCCCGCGCCCGTCACCGCGCCGACGACCAGCGCGGACGCGCCGAGCGACGCCAGCAGCGGCCCGGTGACCGACCGCGCGCCCTCGTAGACGGCGTCGGCGAGCATGCTGACCGCGCCGAACCAGAGCACGAAACGCCACGGCCGCATCCCGGACGCTTCCCGGTCCATGAGCACGGCGGTCTCCCCACTCGCGGCCGCCTCCACCGGGAGGCGGCGTCGTCGCAAGCAGGGACCGTTGGCGGCGGACGCCGCGGTTCGGATGCGGCGAGCCCCACCGCCGCCGCGGCGCGAAGCGCCGCGAGACCCCAACCCTACCGACCCCGTCCGGCGCCCGCGCGGCCGAGTAGTTTCCGGCCGGTCGCTGAGTAGGAGCGCTCAGGCGCGGCGCGGCCGGGCGGACGAGCATGGTCGGCATGTCCCGTCTTTTTGCCGCGTTCGCGTTCGCGGAGCGCTCGCCGTTCGACCGCGTCCGGCTCGTCGTGGCCGTCGCGTACGCAGCGCTCGTCCTCGCCGTCGCCCTGATGGTCCTCGCGGTCGAGACGTTCTCGGCCGATCCCGGTTTCGTCGGCGTCTGGCTGGTGTTCGTCACCTCGCCGACGTCGTTGCTGATCATGCCGGCGCTGGCACTGTTCGACGACCTGCCGATCGTGTTCGGCCAGATCGCTTTCTACGTGGTGGCCCTGAGCGCTGGCACGTTCCACACATGGCTGGTCTGGCCCCGCCGCCGCGTGTTCCCCGAACTCGGCTGAGGCCATACCGCCTACGGCTCGAACTTGTACCCGAGTCCGCGCACGGTGATGATGTGCCGGGGCGTGGACGGAACGTCCTCGATCTTCGCCCGCAGCCGCTTGATGTGGACGTCCAGCGTCTTGGTGTCCCCGACGTAGTCCGCGCCCCACACCCGGTCGATGAGCTGCATCCGCGTCAGAACCCGGCCCGCGTTGCGCAGCAGGACTTCCAGAAGTTCGAACTCCTTGAGCGGAAGCTGCACGCTCTCGCTGCCGACCGTGACGACGTGCCGTTCCACGTCCATCCGGACGGGCCCGGCCTCCAGCGTCGCGACGATCGGTTCGCCGACCTCGCCCCGGCGGCGCAGCACGGCGCGCATCCGGGCGATCAGCTCGCGCGTGGAGAACGGCTTGGTGACGTAGTCGTCCGCGCCGAGTTCGAGCCCAACGACCTTGTCCACCTCGCTGTCCTTGGCCGTCAGCATGATCACGGGCACGCTGGAGCGGGAGCGCAGCTCGCGGCACACCTCGGTGCCGGGCAGCCCGGGGAGCATCAGGTCGAGGAGGACGAGGTCGGCCCCGGCCCGGTCGAACTGCTCCAGCGCGTCCGGCCCGGTGGCGGCGACGGCCACCTCGAAGCCCTCCTTGCGCAGGTTGTACGACAGGGCGTCGCTGAACGACTCCTCGTCTTCGACGACGAGCACGCGGGTCACGGTGGTGCCTCCTGGCGGGTGGTGCGTCGGGTTCAGGGGTTCGTCCGGGACTCGGCGGTCCCGGTGGTCAGCAGGGGGAGCCGGAGGGTGAACGTCGAGCCGTGCCCCTCCTCGCTCCACACGGTCACCTCGCCGTGGTGCTTGGTGGCGACGTGCTTGACGATGGCGAGGCCGAGCCCGGTCCCCCCGGTCTGCCGGGAGCGGGCCGGGTCGACGCGGTAGAAGCGCTCGAACACGCGCCGCAGGTCGGCGGCGGGGATGCCGATGCCCTGGTCGGTGACGTTGACCTCGACGTGCGGGCCGCCCTCGTCGCTCTCGGCCGCGCGCGTGGACACCACGACTCGGGTGTTCTCCGGGCTGTAGGCGACGGCGTTGTCGACGAGGTTCCGCAGTGCCGTGACGAGCAGTTCCTCGTCGCCGCGCACCTTCAGCCCGGCCGCGCCGCCGGACGCCAGGTCGATGTTCTTCGACGCCGCCTTGATCTGGCTGCGGTCGAGCGCCTCGGCGACGACGTCGTCCAGCGCGACGGGCCGCGTGTCGGGCAGCGGCTCCTCGCCCTGCACGCGCGACAGCGTCATGAGGTCCTGGACGAGGTTGGTGAGCCGCACCGACTCGTGCTGCATCCGCCCGGAGAACCGGCGGACGGCCTCGGGGTCGTCGGCGGCGCCCTCGACGGTCTCGGCGAGCAGCGCCAGCGCGCCGACCGGCGTCTTCAGCTCGTGGCTGACGTTGGCGACGAAGTCGCGGCGGATGGCCTCGACGCGGCGCAGCTCCGTCAGGTCCTCCGCGAGGACGAGCACGAGCCCGTGCGTGCCGAGCGGCGCGACGCGCACCGCGAACCAGCGGCCCTCCCGGCGGGCGCGGCCGCGCGCCCCGCCGAGCTGGACCTCGGTCTCGCGGATCTCCCCGTCCCGGCGGACGAGCCGCGCCATCGCCAGCAGCTCGTCCACGACGAGCCGGTCCTCGCTGACGATCCCGAACGCGCGCGCGGCGGGACTCGCGCGCAGCACGCGGTCCTCCCCGTCCACGACGACGGCGGACGAGCGGAGGACGCTGAGGACGGTCGCCACGCCGGGCGGCAGCCCCGCGCCCTGGTCCCAGGGGGAGCGCGCGCTCGCGGGGACGCGCTGGGCGCGTTCGGTGAGCCGCACGGCGAGCCCGGCGGCCAGCCCGATCGCGAGCCCCGCGACCCCCGTGAGCCCCGCCGCGACTATCTCTGCCTGCACACTCCGGATCGTAAGCGCCGCGCGCCGCCGCGCAGCACTCCGGGCGTCCGCCGGGGGCGTCGTTCGTCCAAAGTTCACCTGTCCATGCGTCCCTGTTCATCCCGGAAAGGAAGGCTGTGGCGTGGGCGAGTCCGCCCCCGGGAGGCCCCCCGGCCCCCGCCTCCGCTCAAAGATTCGGGAAAAACTGTGCGCGACGCCTACCACGAGGAGCTCGACTCCCTTTCCGACCGGCTGGTCGAGATGACCCGGCTGGTCCGCTCCGCGATGGCCCGCGCGGTGACCGCCCTGCTGGACGCCGACCTGCGGCTGTCGGAGGAGGTCATCAGCGGGGACGAGCACATCAACAGGATCGACGCCGAGCTGGAGGAGACCGTCTTCGACCTGATGGCCCGGCAGCAGCCCGTCGCGGGCGACCTGCGGACGGTCGTGACGGCGCTGCGGATGAGCGGCGACCTGGAGCGGATGGGCGACCTCGCCGTCCACATCGCCAAGACGGCGCGGCGGCGGCACCCGGAGACGGCGGTGCCGCCGGAGCTGCAGGCGACGGTGCTGCAGATGGGGCAGATCGCGGAGCGGATGGTCGCGAAGGCCGGCAGCGTCATCGCGTCGAAGGACGTCGAGCTGGGTCTGGAGCTGGACGCCGACGACGACGCGATGGACCGCCTGCACCGCAAGCTGTTCGACATCCTGCTGTCCCCGAAGTGGAAGCACGGCGTGGAGCCCGCCGTGGACATCACGCTCGCGGGCCGCTACTTCGAGCGCTTCGCCGACCACGCGGTCGTCGTCGCGGAGAACGTCGTGTACCTGGTGACGGGCAAGCGGCCGGAGGACATCGTCGACGACCTCGCCTGACGTTCTTCGGTCAGAACGGCGGCGGCGTCCCGGCGGAGCGCGGCCTAACGCGCGGTCCGGTCGAGCAGGCCGAACCGGCGGAGCAGGTCGAGCAGCGTGGACGGGTCGTCGGCCCGGCGCTCGGCCAGATCCGCGCGCGGGGTGTGGGCGAGTTCCAGGACGGCGTCGGTGAACGCGACGGCCTGGCGGCGGACGGCGCGGGTGTCCACGAAGCGCATCGTCGGCATCCCCGCGTTCAGGAGATAGGCGGGGCCGGAGATGAACTGGAACGACGGCAGCGCGGCGATCCGCCACAGGCCCTCGCCGTCGCCCGGCCACCAGAACCCGCTGGGCGACTCGCCGCGCTGGACGTCCGGCAGGAACGGGCGCATGACGCGCGGGTCGCCCACCGCCGACCGCCGGTGCGCGCGCCGCGCCGCGCCGATCATCGCGGGGTGCGGCGAGCTGAAGCAGATGGCGGTCTCGTAGCCGGGGCCGATCTCGTACGTGCCGTCCGCGCGGGGCAGCCAGGGGCGCGCGCCGAGGTGCTCGATGCTCATCGCGGCGGCCGTCCGGGCGACGAGGCCGTCCGCGTTGCGGCGCAGGAACGTGTCGGTGCCGATCGTCCCGGCCATGTGGCCGGTGCTCATCACGACGAGCACTGATCTCGGCAGCAGGTCGCGCGGGATTCTGGCGAGGTACTGCGCCATCGCCAGGATCGCCTCGGGGCCGTTCTCCTCCAGGCCGTTGGTGCCGTCCGTGTGCGACTGCACCATGATCAGCTCGTCGGACGCGCCGGGGATGATCCCGTACAGGTTCGGCGTCGTGATCCGCTCGACGGCGGCCTCCAGCCGCAGCCGGACGCTGCCTCCGGCCCGCGCGACGTCGGTGAGCTTCGAGCCGGTGTCCCTGTCCACGATCAGCGACGGGATGCCCCGGATGATCCCGTCGTAGGGCAGGTACTGGCCGCGCGCGACGTCGGCGGGCAGGTCGAGGACGATGATCAGCCCGACCGCGCCGGCGGCTTTGTGACCGTCCATCTCGCCGCCCGCCGACATGCCGCCGAACCACGGGCGGTCGTAGACGGCGAGGGGGTTGTAGCCGGACGCGTGCTCGGGCTGCCAGGGGGTGTCCCAGTCGATGATGTCCATGAACAGGTACGGGATCTGCGGGGGGCGCACCGTGACGAGGCCGATCGTGCCGCTCTTCGGCTCGGTGGACAGCGGCGCGGTCACGCCCTGCGGGCCGGTCGATCCCGAGTACGGGACGTACCAGGACACATCAACGGCTCCGGCGTTCTGCCCGCCGATGACGTCCAGGCTCCAGGCGGACGGTTCCCAGCGCGTCAGCGGCACCGGGTCGGTCCGGACGTTCTGGATGCCGACGCGCGCCATGCGTTCGGCGAGGTTGTCGATGTAGGCGTTGTGCGTCTTGCCGCCGGTGGCGCGCAGGCCGATGTCATCGACGGCTTCCTGCCAGGCGTGGATCTGCTCCCACGGCATGAACTGGCCGTCCGCGACGCGCAGAGCGGCGTCGCCGGTCAGTGCGGCACCGGGCCACGCCACCGCCCGCGCGGCCGGAGCAAGCCAAGCCCCGGCGGCGAGCCCACCGAGAACCGCCGCGCCACCGGTGAGCACTGTGCGGCGGTCGAACGAGGCAGCCGTCATGGGACGTCCCTTCGGGGCGGGATCAGAACAGGACCGAGAAGCCGCCGCGCGCCCGATCCCGTGTCGGCACCGCCGGTTCGCGTCGGACGCGCCGGAGCCTGCGGCGGTCGCCCCGATTAAAAGGACATCCATGTCTGTTTGTCAATGGGCACCGCCCGCCCACCCGGCAGAGCGCCGCCGCCGAACTGTCACCATGCCGTCATGGTCAACCGGGCCTGCGGGACGGTACTCCTCTGCGTGTACCTCGAACCGAGCCGCAGAAGGGACGCAGCATGGGCAAGCACGACAGCGATGATCAGAAGGAGATCGAGGGCGACGGTCGGCAGCAGGGCCGCCCGATCCCCCCGGCCGACCCCGGCAAGGGCGACGGAAAGCGCGGCAGGTGAGCGACGCGGCGGCGCGGATCGACGCGCTCGCCGACGCGCTGCTCGCGCGCGGCGACATCACCGACCCCGCGTGGCGGGACGTCCTGCACGCCGTGCCCCGGCACCTGTTCGTCCCGCGCGCGGCGTGGGCGGCCACGCCGGGCCGGCCGCGCCGCCGCATCGACGCCGACGCCGATCCGGACGGCTGGTGGGACGCGGTGTACGACCCGTCCACGGCGATCCTCACCCAGTTCGACGACGGCGCGGGCGACGAGCGGCGGGCGCCGACGTCCTCGCTCTCGGCCCCGGATGTCGCGCTGCCGTTCCTGGAGTCGCTGCACCCGTTCGGCGGGCAGCGGGTTCTCGACGTCGGGACGGGGACGGGCTGGACGGCGGCGGCGCTCGGCGTCCGCGTCGGCGACCGGAACGTCGTGTCGGTCGAGGTGGACGCGCGCGTCGCCGCACGGGCCGCCGCGAACCTCGACGCCGCCGGGCGCACGCCGATCCTCGTCATCGGCGACGCCGCGACGGCCGAGATCGCACCGGGCGAGGCCGCACCGCGTGACACCGGGCCGGGCGGAACCGCACCGCACAGAACCGCACCGCACGGAACCGCACCGCACGGAACCGCACCGCACGGAACCGCACCGCGCGGAACCGGGCCAAGCGAACCCGGGCCGCGCGACACCGGGCCAAGCGATGCAGGACCGCGCGAGGCCGGACCGCGCGGAACCGCACCGCGTGACACGGGGCCGGGCGAGGCCGGACCGCGCGAGGCCGGACCGGGCGGAAGCAGGCCGGGCGGCGCGGGACCGCGCGGAAGCGGGCCGGACAGCGCGGGGCCGGGCGGTGCGGGACCGGGCGATGCTGACTCGCGCGGTATCGGACCGTGCGGCGCCGAACCGCGCAGCGCTGGACCAGGCGACGCCTGTCCGGGCGCGGCCCCGGCGGCGCTGCCGGACGGGCCGCCGTTCGATCTCGTCCACGTCGCGTGCGGCGTGACGGCGGTCCCGGCTGCGTGGGTCGCGGGCACCCGGCCGGGCGGCGCGCTGGCGCTCCCGTGGATGCCGGACTTCGGGTACGGCTTCCGGGTGTGCCTCGCCGTCCTCCCGGACGGAACGGCGACGGGACGGCTGGCCGGGTCGGCCGGGTACATGATGCTGCGCGCCCAGCGCGGCCACCGGGGGACGCCCGCGCGCCGGTGGGCGGAGGCGGCGGGGCCGCCGCGCCGCTCGTCCACCCGGCTCGACCCGCGCCTGCTCGTGCTCACCCCGGGCGGCGGGCTCGCGGCGGCGATGGCCGGGCTCGTCCCCGGCGTCCGCGCCGACCTCGGGGGCGACCCGGAGCCGACCGGCGAGGCCACCCTGTGGCTACTGGACGCCGCCGGACCCGGCGGAGCGTGGGCGTCGGTGGACTACGCCCCCGGACGGACGGAGTTCGAGGTCGAACAGGCAGGCGACCGCGACCTGTGGGCCGAGGCGGAGTCCGCGTTCTTCCAGTGGCTCCGCTGGGGCCGCCCACCACTGCACCGCTTCGGCCTCACCGTCACGCCCACGGGCCAGCACGTCTGGCTGGACGCCCCCGCCAACCCACTCCACCCGCCCCGCTGACCCACCCCGAAAAGCGGCGGCCAATACCCGATCGGCGAGTTGGTTGGGGGGTTGCAAAAACCCTCGAAGGGTGGATGAGGACGTGACGATCATCGACCTGCGGCAGCAGTACCGCCCGTTGCGAACCCTCGCAGGGTGGATGAGGACAAGTTCTAGGGACCACCCCGTGACCGACTCCACTCCGTTGCGAACCCTCGCAGGGTGGATGAGGACAGCTGGTCGTCCGCGCCGTCGCTGTCGGCGTACTGTTGCGAACCCTCGCAGGGTGGATGAGGACCCCCACGTCGTGTCGGCGGTCCGGCAGGGCACCCGGTTGCGAACCCTCGCAGGGTGGATGAGGACCCTAGGGTAAAGCCGCAGGTCTTGGTGTGGCCAGGGTGGGGTGGGGCGGCGGGGTTTGCAGTGGACCTCCGGTTGTGCAGGAATCCTGGGGGGGTTCGCTGCAAAACGGTCTGCGGGGTGATGGGGCGGTTGCGGTGTGTAGGCGGGGTTCGGTCGGGGTTCATTCTCGTCGGTCGCAGGGGGCGGTGCTACGCGCCCGGTACGGTTCGCCGGGTGTGGCCTGCTTCGGCTGGGTGGGGGTTGGTCAGGTGGTGCGGATTCGTTCGACCAGGTCGCGGAAGTTCGCGCGGGCCAGGAAGAGGTGACCGGCCTCGGGGTTCTTGCTGTCGCGGATGGCTACCTGCGGCGGGGCCGCTGCCAGCTCGACGCAGTGGCCGCCGTTGTCGCCGCTGTGGGTGGACTTGCGCCAGGCGGCCGTGGCCGGGACGAACGCCAGTTCGACGCAGTCACCGCTGTGGCCGCTGTGGGTGGACTTGCGCCAGGTCAGGGCGGTGAATTCCATGATTGCCATGCACCTTTCGGCGGATACAGCAAAGGCACCCGACCACAGACGCCGTGGTCGGGTGCCCTCATGGTCTGTCGGCTACAGGTTGCGCACAACCGCCGCGAAGGTGCGGAACTCGTCGCGCGGAAGGAGCAGACGCGGACCCTCCGGGTCGAGGTTGCGAACCCTCGCAGGGTGGATGAGGACCAGTCCTAGGCGTTCAGGGACCGCGCCTGGAGTGTAGGTTGCGAACCCTCGCAGGTGGATGAGGACACCAGAATAAGGTGCCGGTCCTGGTTGCCGCTGCCAGCTCGACGCAGTCGCCTCCGTTGTCGCCGCTGTGGGAGGATTTGCGCCAGGTCAGGGCGGTGAACTCCATGATCGCCACGCACCTTTCGGCGGATACAGCAAAGGCACCCGACCACAGACGCCGTGGTCGAGTGCCCTCATGGTCCGTCTGCTACAGGTTGCGCACAACCGCCGCGAAGGTGCGGAACTCGTCGCGCGGAAGGAGCAGACGCGGACCCTCCGGGTCCTTGCTGTCTCGCACAGCGATCGTCTCCGGCACGGACGCGACCTCGATGCAGTTGCCACCGTTGTCGCCGCTGCGGGTCGCCTTGCGCCAGGTGACGTGGGTCAGGTCCATCGCTCGTCGATCACCTTCCTGATCAGCAACCGCGAGTCCTCTGTGTTCAAGACCCGCGCCTGAAGTCTAGCGAAGGTGTCGCTCAGGCTGCTGACCGCGCGCGTATCGCGCAGCGTCTCGCCTTCGAGTGAGTTGTCGACATACGCGATGGCGGACAGGTCCTCCTGAGACGCGATCGTGAACGAGGCGTTGACGCCTCGGTAGTGCCCGAAGGGCGCGATCTGGACGTGGATGTTCTCGTGCATCGACATCTCGACAAGGTGTCCGAGCTGTTTCCGCATGACCTCGCGGGAGCCGACCTCGCTGAGCAGGACGCCCTCGTACATGACGGCGAAGAGCGTAGGGGCGGGGTTCCGACCGAGAACCGCCTGTCGGGCGAGGCGTGACTTGACGTTCTCCTGGTCCTGGAGCAACGCGACCGCGTACTCCTCAGTTTGAAACATCCCGTAGACATAGAGCACATCGACGGACCTCAAGATCGTCGCCGTCTCCTCGTACGCCTCGAAGGGCGCGAACGGGCGGGGGGCGGCGGTCTTCGCGACGTACTTGTGCCAGGCCTTGATGATCTCACCCTCGGCGCCGAGGGCCTCGTCCAGGCCCGTCGCGACTTCGAGCGAGCAGCGGTTGACGCCCCGGATGATCTGGCCCATGAACCCGGGACTGATCGGGACCATCTCGGCGAGCCGCTGCCGGGTGATCCCCGCAGCCTCACGGAAGTGATCCACTCCCTCGCCGAACCTCTCCAGCGGCGGAGATGGCCGTTTCCTTCGCATGCGACCTCCTTTCCTCATACTGAACCGGGCTGAGGTTCATTCTTCGCCATGCCGCGTTATTCACGGCACGGCGCGTGGCCTCCCGATCACGGTAGGCCATTGCCGTGGCTTGATGGAAGCCCGAACGGGAAACCAAATCGGAGGCGTTGGTGACCGAGATGATCCAGAACACGGCCTGGCCCGCACCGGTGACGGAGCCATCGTCACTGACAATGCGTTCAATGCCCGAATCGTCCGAAAAGGCGCGCGCCTTTGTCGCCGCATGGTTCGCCACCTGCGGTTTCTGCACCGACATCGTCCACGACGCCCGCCTGGTCGGCAGCGAACTGGTCACCAACGCCCACCGCCACGCGACCGCGCCCGGCGAGCCGATCACCGTCCGCCTCTACCTGAGCGACTACGGCCCTGTCATCGAGGTCATCGACCCCAGCGACCGCGTCCCCGTCCTGCGCGACCCGTCCGATCCCTTCGCGGTCTCCGGCCGCGGCCTCGCTCTCGTCGCCGCCCTGACCCGCACCTGGGGCACGAATCCCCTCGCCACCGGCGGCAAGGTCGTCTACGCGATCCTCCCGGGAATCTGACATGCGCCCCACGACCCGCCGCGCCCTCTTCCGCGCCCGCAGGACCGACCCCGCCACCCCGAACAGCGCCGCACCCGAACCCGCCACCACGAACACCACCGCACCCGACCCCACCACGAACCCCAAGGCCGACCGCACCACCGACTGCGCCACGAACCCCGCGGCCGAGCGCTCCACCAACCGCACCACGAACCCCACGGCCGAGCGCCCCACCAACCACACCGCGAACCCCACAGCCGAGCGCCCCACCGACCGCGCTACGAACCCCACGGCGGAACAGGCCGCCGACCGCACCACCGACCCCACGGTCGAACACCCGGCCGGGCGCGCGAACCCGCACGCGAACACCCGCACCCGCGCCGCGAATCACGCCGCCGACCGCACGGCCGAACACGAGAAACCCCGCGTCAGCTCCCACATCGCAGACGCGGAGCGCGCCGCCGACGAGCCCGACAGCAGCGGGCCCGCGCGTCCGCGCACCGGCGCCCACACCCGCAGAACCGGACGCGCCGGTGCCG
Organism: Actinomadura atramentaria DSM 43919; assembly: GCF_000381885.1. GTDB lineage: Bacteria > Actinomycetota > Actinomycetes > Streptosporangiales > Streptosporangiaceae > Spirillospora > Spirillospora atramentaria. Next base: position 115,082 of record NZ_KB907215.1, read on the forward strand.
CAGGCCGCTCCCCCGACCTGGCCGACGCCCGCACGCCCGCACGTCCGCGTACAGGCGCCCACACGCCCGCACGTCCGCGTACCGACGCCCGCACCCGCGCCCGCGTCCGCGAGGCCGATCGCGTGGGCTTTCGCGCGCGTGTCCGCCACTTCGTCCGCAGCCGCCTGGGCCGCCGGGAACTCGCCCCGCACCCGCACGGGCACCTGGTCCCGCTGCTGCACGACCTGTTCCCCGAGTGGTGGTTCTCCCTCGACCACCACGGCCGCTGGGCAGCGAACCATAAGTCCGGCGAACGCCTCCCGTTCAGCGCGGGCTCCCTCGGCGAGCTGCTGGCCGCCCTCTACCTCGTGGAACCCGACGCCGGAAGCCGCATCCACCGCCTGCTGCGCCCTCCGGCTCCCTGAACAGGGGACGCGCCGCGCCGACCTCCCTGACCCGGCCCGGCGCGTCCCCGCCGCACCGGAGGCCCGCCCGCCGCCCGTTCCCGCCCTTGGACCCGGCGAACGGCCCGGCGGCCCGGCCTCCGCGGGCGTGCGCCCCGCCACGGACTCACACCCGGGGCGCACGCCCACCCCGCTCCCCGCCCGGTGCCTCCAAGGAGGGGAAGGCACCGGGCGGCCCCACCCCGACGACGAACCGCCTCCCGAACCACTCCCCCAGCACTCCAACACCCACCCCCGAACCCCAGCACCATGCCCAGAACGCCCGACTTACCCCTGCGCCGACCTCCATTCTGTTAGCCAGCACGTGGAACTCTAGGACTCGCCTATATACGCACCCCGAAAAACTCACCGCCACGCGCCCACTGACCCGCTCTGAGCCAAATCACCACCCGAGACACCATCACTGAACCGCTTCCTTTCATCAGCGGTTCAGTCCAACCATCTCCCCCTCACCAAAACCACCCGCGCCCCATCCCCCCGAACAATCACCCAAGACAGCGCCCCAAACCCCACCACGGCCCAACGCAAGGCGAAGGCGCCTCGGCGCGGCACGGCCCACCGCGTCCGAGCGCGGCGTCCGACCCGGCGCGGCACAGCGCACGACCCGGCGGCGCGGCGCAGCGCAACCTGACCGACCCAAGAGAACCCGACCTCACCCACCCCGACCCGACCTCACCCACCCTGACCCGATTCGGCGCAGTCCCCACGCCCCAACGCGGCCCCACACGGCACGGCCCCGCACGACGTGGCCCGCACGACGTGGCCCGCACGGCGCGGCGCGGCGCGGCGCGGCGCGGCGCGGCGCGGCGCGGCGCGGCGCGGCGCGGCACGGCACGGCACGGCACGGCACGGCACGGCACGGCACGGCACGGCACGGCACGGCACGGCACGGCACGGCACGGCACGGCACGGCACGGCA
>NZ_KB907215.1:116453-360162 GCF_000381885.1 Actinomadura atramentaria DSM 43919
CACGGCACGGCACGGCACGGCACGGCACGGCACGGCACGGCACGGCACGGCACGGCACGGCACGGCACGGCACGGCACGGCACGGCACGGCACGGACCGGTCCAGCGCGGAGCGGCACGGCACGGCGCGGGGCGGCGCTGCCCAGGGCGGTCCAGGGCGGTCCAGGGCGGTCCGGAGGCAGCGCGCGGCGGGGCAGCGCGGTTCGACCTGACCCGGTGCGCGCTACCTGACCTGGCCCAGCTTGACCCGATTGGCACGACTCCCGCGCCCCGCACGGCCCTCTAAAGCGCGGCCCGGCGTGGTCCGGCGCCGCACGACCCGGCACGGCACGGGGTAGCGCGCGGCGGAGCGGTGCGCTCGGGAACGCGCGGCCCGGTCCGGCACGGCCTGCGCGGTATGGCGCGACCTGACCGACCGGGCAGAGCGCCATCTGATCTGGACCGAATCGGCGCAGTCCCCACGCCCCAACGCGGCCCCGCAGGGCCCGGCGTGGCGGTCCGACGCGGGGCCGCGCGGGGCAGCGCACGGCGGGCCGCGCGGCTCGGTATGAGCCGACCCGGCAGACCGCTACCTGACCGGGCCGAGCCTGCCCCGACTTGGCGCGGACCTCGCGCCCCGACGCGGCCCGCACGGTTCGGGGCGGGATGGCACGGCGCGGAGCGGCACGGCACGGCACGGCGCGGAGCGGCACGGCACGGCGCGGAGCGGCACGGCACGGCGCGGAGCGGCCGGGGTGGGGGATGGGTGGGTGGTTCTTCGGTCGTGGGTCGGGGCGCGCGGGCGTGTGTATGGCGGCGATCGGGTGGGGGCGCTTAGAGTACGGCGTTGTCTGTTTGTCAGTGCGCGGTCGTCGTGCCTGTTCGCCGGGTGAGCGTCCTGGGCGGGCGGTGCGGTCCCCGGGGTGGAGGCGCGGTGCGGGTGCTCGCTGGTCGGTACGAGCTGGAGCGGGAACTCGGATCGGGCGGCATGGGCGCCGTCTACCGCGCGGTGGACCGCGAGCTGGAACGGGCGGTGGCCGTCAAGGTCCTCTCCGAGCAACTGGCGCGGCAGCCCGGGTTCCTCGCCCGGTTCCAGCGCGAGGCGCGCGTGGCGGCGGGGCTGTCCCATCCGCATCTCGTCGTCGTGCATGACGTCGGGCAGGACGTCACCGGCGAACACCCCGTGCCCTACCTGGTGATGGAACTCGTGCAGGGACGCACCCTCGCCGAGATCCTGCGCGGCGGACCGCTCGCGCCGGACCGGGCGGCGGCCGTGGTGCTGGACGTCCTGGACGCTTTGGAGCACTGCCACGCCAAGGGCGTCGTCCACCGCGACATCAAACCCGCCAACATCATGCTGGACGAGTCCGGATCGCGCCCGGTCGTGAAGGTGATGGACTTCGGCATCGCCCGGCTGCTGTCCGAGGAGGCCACCCGGCTCACCGCCACCGGCATGCTGATCGGCACGCCCGCCTACCTCTCACCCGAGCAGGCCGACGGACGACCCGTCCTCCCGGCCTCCGACCTGTACTCGCTCGGCTGCGTCCTCTACGAACTGCTGACCGGGCGGCCGCCGTTCGCGGGCGGGAACCCCGCCGGGGTGCTGATGGGCCATCTCCTGCGGACGCCCCCGGCCCCGTCCACGCTCCGCGCCGAGCTGCCGCCCGTCTGGGACCAGGTGATCCTGTCGGCGCTGGCCAAGGACCCGCAGGAGCGCTACGCCACCGCCGCCGACATGCGCGCCGCGCTGCTGGACGCGCTCGGACCGGCCACGGAACCGACCACCGCGACCTGGGACCGGATTCCCCGGCGGTCCGCCGTCCCCGCGCAGCGCCTCCCACCGGACGACGAACCACCGCCGACGACGCCCGGAACGGGCCAACCCTCGGCGCACCCGTCGCAAACGGCCCCACCGGGCACCCCGCCCCCGGCCTATTCGCCCCAGGCGGGCCAGCCTCCCGTGTACCCTCCCCAGGCGGGCGGCCTTCCGGCGTCACCACGCCGGACGGCCCCGCCTGCGGCGGCGACGGTCGCGACCGGCCTGTCGGCGGCTCTGGAACGCCGGTCGGACGGCCTTGCGCGGGCCGCGGCCGTGCTGGCCGCCATCGGCTTCATCCTGTATCTCCGCGCCCTCTCCTTCGAGCGGCTGTCGCCGATGGACGCGCCGCCCTTCACGCTCTTCTTCCCGCTGATGACCGCGTGCTCCGCGGCGATCCTCAACCGGCGCGCCCGCCTACCGGCCGCCGCGGCGGTCTTCGGCTCCACGCCCGGCTGGACGTACCTGCTGGTGATCTACGCGGACCGGATCGAGCGCGACCCCTGGTTCTTCGCGATGTCCGTGCTGGCCGTGGCCATGTGCGCGACGGCGGGCGCGGTCGCGATCGGCGACGGCCTGACCACGAGCCCCGCCCGGCTCGCCCTGGGCCTGGCGGCTCCGGCGGCCGTCCTCAGCATCCCCTTCATCCTCTGGGGCCTCCCGCCGGGCGACTACGCCGCCGCCGTGATCCTCGCCTGCGTCCTGGGCGTGCTCGTGCTGGGCCTCTCCGCGTGCTTCCGGACCCGCCCCGCCGTGACGGCCGCAGTGGCGGGCGCGCTGACGTTCATGGTGACGTTCGCGGTACTGCCGAGCATCAGCTGAGGCCTAGCCACCCCGACTGGACGACCACGAACGTCAAACAGCACGAGCGCACTGACCGCTGCGCAACGACGCCGAAGGCGAGCTTCCGACGAAAGATCGCAACACGACGCCGCACGCGCGCCAGCCCCCACCGGATGCGAGCGGCAGCATGAACGCACCGCACCGCACCGCACCACGCCGCCCCGTGCGGCCCTGCCCGTGTCACGCAAACGCGCGGCCCACGCCGCGCGCCGTCGGGCTCGCGGCGTGGGCCGCGCGTGAAGACCTCTACTCCTACTTCTTCTTGCGGCCCTTGCGGGCGTCGAGCTTGCTCTCCGCCTTCTTGACGCCGGCCTTCGCCGGGCCGCCCTGGTTCTTGACGGCCTCGATCGCGGCCTTCGCGGCCTGCGGGTCGAGGTACTCGCCACCGCGCTTGAGCGGCGCGAAGTCGTCGTCCAGCTCGTACACCAGCGGGATGCCCGTGGGGATGTTCAGCTCCGAGATCGCGTCGTCGGAGATGTCGTCCAGGTGCTTCACCAGCGCCCGCAGCGAGTTGCCGTGCGCGGTGACGAGCACGGTGCGCCCGGCGGCGAGGTCCGGGACGATCGCGTCGTACCAGTAGGGCAGGAGCCGGTCCACGACGTCCGCCAGGCACTCGGTGCGCGGGATCAGCTCGGACGGCAGCGACGCGTACCGCAGGTCGTTGACCTGGGACAGCGGGTCGTCGTCCTTGATGGGCGGCGGCGGGGTGTCGTAGGACCGCCGCCACGTCATGAACTGGTCGTCGCCGTACTCCTCGCGCGTCTGGGCCTTGTTCTTGCCCTGCAGCGCGCCGTAGTGGCGCTCGTTGAGCCGCCAGGAGCGGCGGACGTCGATCCACGACAGGTCCGCGACGTCCAGCGCGATCTCGGCCGTGCGGATGGCCCGCTTCAGCAGCGAGGTGTGGACGACGTCGGGCGTCAGGTCCGCGTCGAGCAGGAGGTCGCCGCCGCGCGTCGCCTCCCCCTCGCCCTTCGCGGACAGGTCGACGTCCACCCAGCCGGTGAACAGTCCCTCCGCGTTCCACACGCTTTCGCCATGCCGGAGCAATACCAGGGTCGCCATGCCGGTAAGCCTAGCGGTGCGCGCCGGAAGGCCCGCAGGGCCGGGTCAGCGGTTGGCGGGATCGGCGAAGGACGCGAAGGCGCGCAGGTTGGCGAGGCTTTCGCCGCGCTTGGCGCGCCAGTCCCACTCCTTCTGGATGGCGGTCTTGAAGCCGCGTTCGAGGGCCTTGTCGAAGTTCTCGTCGGAGTAGGTGAGGACGCAGCCGAGCAGCCGGTCGATCTCGTCGGCGCTGACGGACGCGAGCGGCACGCGCCCGACGATGTAGACGTCCCCGACCTCGTCCAGCGAGAACGCCATCCCGTACATGCGGCCGTTCTTCTCCAGCAGGAACCGGTAGAAGTCGGCGTGGTTCTCGTCGGGGCGGCGGCAGAAGAACGCCTCGACGTGCAGGCTGTGCTCGCCGACGATCAGCCACGTCATGGTGGCGAGCTTGTGCTGCCCGGGGAGCTTGACGAAGAACGCGTCGCTGCGCGGGCGCTCGTACTCCAGTTCGGCGGCGCGCAGGGCGTCCTCGATGGTGGCGACGATGTCCTCGGTGCTGCGGGTCATGCCGTGGCCTCCGCGGGGATCGGGGTCGGGGACGGGGCGGCGACGCGGCCGACCACCGCACCGGTATACACCTGGAGCAGCCGGTCCACGGTGGCGTCCCAGCCGAAGTCGCGGGCGTGCCGGACGGCGCCGCGCGCGAGCCGGACGCGCCGCGCCGGGTCGTCGTGCAGGCCGCGCAGGACGGCGGCGTACGCGGCCGGGTCGTGGCCGCGCACCAGGACGCCGGAGTCGCCGTCGCGGACGGCCGTCCGCAGCCCGCCGACGGACGCGGCGACGACGGGCGTCCCGCACGCCTGCGACTCGACGGCGACGAGCCCGAACGACTCGTTGTGCGACGGGACGACGGTGATGTCGGCGGCCCGGTACCAGTCGGCCAGCTCCGCCTGCGGGCACGGCGGCTCGAACCGGACGACGTCGTCGATGCCGAGGTGCGCCGCGAGGTTCTGCAGCTCGCGCGGGCGGCACCGGCCGCTCCCGGACGGCCCCCCGACGACGGCGACGACGAGCCGGGACCGCAGCGCCGGATCGTCGGCGAGCATCCGCGCGACGGCGCGCAGCAGCACATCCGGGGCTTTGAGCGGCTGGATGCGTCCGACGAACAGCAGCACGGTCGCGTCCGGCGGCAGCCCCAGCCGGGCGCGCACCGCGCCGGGCTCGGCCGCGGGCCGGAAGACGCCGAGGTCCACGCCGGGGCTGACCGTCGCGACGCGCGACGGGTCCGCGCCGTACAGGCCGATGAGGTCGCGCGCCTCCTCCGCGGTGTTGGCGACGAGCCGGTCCGCGGACTCCACGACCTGCTCCTCGCCCAGGACGCGCTCGGCGGGCTCGGGCTTGTCGCCCTCCGCGAGCGCGGCGTTCTTCACCTTCGCCATCGTGTGCATCGAGTGGACGAGCGGCACGCCCCACCGCGCCTTCGCCGCCCACCCGGCCTGCCCCGACAGCCAGTAGTGCGTGTGCAGGAGGTCGTAGTGCCCCGGCTCGTGGGACGCCTCGGCGCGCAGCACGGCCGAGGTGAACCCGCAGAGCTGGCGCGGCAGCTCGCCCTTGTCCAGTTCCTCGAACGGCCCGGCGACGACGTTGCGGACGAGCACGCCCGGCGCGAGTTCGGCGACGGGCGGCAGCGCGCGGGAGGTGGCGCGGGTGAACACGTCCACCTCGATGCCGCGGGCGGCCAGCCGTTTGGCGACCTCGACGATGTAGACGTTCATCCCGCCCGCGTCGCCCGTTCCGGGCTGGTCCAGCGGCGATGTGTGGACGCTGATCGTCGCGATCCGGCTGATTCGACCCGACACCGGGACACCACCTCCGGTAGTGCAACCTATCCGCCCGGCCCGTGTGTTCCCCGCCCAACCCGGGCCGGATGTGCCCGTCCGGCCCTTCCCTGGGAAACTGGGTTTCATGCGCAGAACGGCGGTCATCACGGGTGCGAGCAGCGGGATCGGCGCGGCGACGGTGCGCCGGCTGGCGGCTGAGGGGTTCAACGTCGTGCTGGCGGCGCGCCGCCGCGACCGGCTGGACGCGCTCGCCGCCGAGATCAGCGGGGGCACGCCGGGCGTCGGGAAGGTCGCGGCCGTCACGCTGGACGTGACGGACCAGGCGTCGGTGGACGCGCTCGCCGCGGCCGTCGACTCCTGCCACGTCCTGGTCAACAACGCGGGCGGGGCGGTCGGGCTGGAGCCCGTCGCGGACGCCGACCCCGAGGACTGGCGGACGATGTACGAGACGAACGTCCTCGGGCTCCTGCGCGTCACCAAGGCGCTGCTGCCGAAGATGATCGCGGCCGGTTCCGGGCACGTGGTGAACATCACGTCACTGGCCGGGCACGTCCCGTACGAGGGCGGCGCGGGGTACAACGCGGCCAAGCACGCGGCGTACGCGGTGAACGAGGTCATGCGGCTGGAACTCGTCGCGGAGCCGGTGCGCGTCACGGAGATCGCGCCGGGGCTGGTGAAGACGGAGGAGTTCAGCCTCGTCCGGTTCAAGGGCGACGCGGAACGGGCCGAGGTGCCTTATCAGGGCGTTCCGGAACCGCTCGTCGCGGACGACGTCGCGGACTGCGTCGCGTGGGCCGTCACGCGGCCCGAGCACGTCAACATCGACCGGATCGACGTGCAGCCGCGCGTCCAGGCCGCCCCCTACAAGCTGCACCGGGTCTGACCGGCCGCGACTCAATCCCGCGACGCCGGGTACGTCCCCCGCATGGCAGGCCGTTCGCAGGCCACAGGGGGGTTGGACATGGCTGAGACGTGGGAGCGGGACTGGGAGCGCGAGCTGGTGCTGCCGCTCGCCGACCCGGACGCGACCGACGCCGCGCGGGTCGGCGCGAAGGGCGCGTCGCTGGCGCGGATGGCCGAGGCGGGACTGCGCGTGCCCGCCGGGTTCCACGTGACGGCGAAGGCGTACCGGCGGTTCGTGGAGGAGTCCGGCATCGGGGACCAGATCCTCGCGGCGGTCGCCGAGTGCGGCCCGGACGAGGCCGAGGCGCGCATCTTCGAGCTGTTCGCCGCGCACGAGCCCGGCACGGAGCTGCGCGGCGCGGTCCGGTGGGCGTACGCCGACCTCGGCGACCGGGAGCACGCCGTCGCGGTGCGCGCGTCCGCGACGGCCGACGACCTGGAGGGCCTGGCGTTCTCCGGACGGCACGTCACGCAGCTCGGCCTGCGCGGCGACCAGGCGCTGCTGGAGGCGGTCCGGCGCGTGTGGGCGTCGCTGTGGACGGCGCGGGCGATCAACTACCGGGAGCGCGCGGGGCTCCGGCACGACCAGGCCGCGATGGCGGTCGTCGTGCAGTCGATGCTGGAGCCGGAGTCGTCGGGGTCGCTGTTCTCGGTCGCGCCGATGACGGAGATCCCGGACCAGACGATGATCACGGCGGTGCGGGGGTCGGGCGGCGCGAAGGCGGAAGGGCTCGTCTTGGACCGCGGGACCGCGCGCCTCGAGGGACGCCGCTCGCCGGGCAAGCAGGTGCTCACGTCGTCGCAGGCGTCGGAGCTGGCGCGGCTCGGACTGCGCGTCGAGGAGATCTTCGGGCGGCCGGTCGCCGTCGCGTGGGCGCGGTACGAGGGCGTGCCGTGGCTGCTGCAGGCGCGGCCCATCGCCGGGCTCGGCGACACCGAGGTCTGGAACGACAGCATCGCCAGCGACGACGCGTGGAGCAACGCGGTGTTCGGCGAGGTCGTGCCGGACGTCATGACGCCCAGTACGTGGTCGCTCGGGCGGATCATCCTGAAGGCGGCGATGCCGATCGCCTCCGTCCCCGGATACCGCGCGTACGGCGTGATCGGCGGGCGGCTCTACCAGGACCTCAGCGTCACCGCCGCGATCCAGCACGCGTTCGGCCGCGCCGCCCCGCCCGGCGGGACGTTCGCGCGGCTGCCCGCCGACATGTCGATCGAGCCCGCCGCGCTGCCGCGCCGCAAGCTGCTGCGCACGCTCGGGCCGCTCGCCGCGCGGATGGCCGCGCGGTCGCGCGCGAACCGGCGGCGGCTGCCGCGGTTCCTGGACGAGGCGCGGGAGCGGTCGGAGGAGCTGCGCCGCCGGACCCGGGCCGCGGGGACGCCGGACGAGCTGATCCGGCTCTGGCACGACGACGTGCTGCCGCACGTCCTGACCTGCTCGTACATGCTGGAGGCGGCGGGCGGCGAACGCGCCGGGTCGCTGGCGGCCACGCACCGCGCCATCGCGCCCGTCGTCGGGGACGCGGACGCGGACCTGCTGCTCACCGGCGTCACCTCGCCGGACGGCGCGCCCGCCGCGACGCTCGGGCCCGTCGTCGGCCTCGCCCGCTACGCGCGGGGCGTCATCGGCCGCGACACCTACGCGCGGCGGTGGGGGCACCGCGGGCCGCACGAGTTCGAGCTGATGGCGGCTCGGCCCGCCGAGGACCCGGACTGGCCGGGATCGGTCACCGACTCGGCGCGCGCCGCGTCGTCCCTGCTGGACCAGCGCGCCGCCGCCCGGCGCGAGGCGTGGCGGCGGCTGCGCGAGCGGCATCCCGGGCAGGCGCCGCGCGTCTCCCGGCGGATCGGGCGGTTCGCGCGGGCGCAGTTCCAGCGGGAGGCGGCGCGGTCCGAACTCGTCCGGGCGATCTGGAACGTCCGGACGTGGCTGCTGCGCGCCGGGGAGCTGAGCGGCCACGGCGACGACCTGTTCTTCCTGCCGCTCGACGAGACCCTGGCCGTGCTCGCCGGGGACCGGCGGCCGCTCGACCGCGTCGAGACGCGGCGGCGCACCTACGACCGGTACCGGGCGCTGCCGCCGTACCCGACCGTCATCAAGGGGCGGTTCGACCCGTTCCTGTGGGCCGCCGACCCCGACCGCCGCACCGACGTCTACGACGGGCTGCGCGCCGCGCCGCCGGACGAGACCGGCGGGACGATCGCCGGGTTCGCCGGCTCCGCGGGCATCGCGGAGGGGCGCGTGCGGGTGCTGTCCGACCAGGAGCAGGGCGACCAGCTCCGGGACGGGGAGATCATCGTGGCGACGGCCACGAACGTGGGCTGGTCGCCGCTGTTCGCGCGGGCGGCGGCGGTCGTCACCGACATCGGCGCGCCGCACGCCCACATGGTGATCGCCGCGCGCGAACTGGGCATCCCCGCGGTCGTCGGGACGGGGGACGCGACGATGCGGCTGCGCACGGGCGACGTGGTCCGCGTGGACGGCACGAACGGCCGCGTGGAGTTCCTGGCCCCGGGCGACGCCCGCCGCCGCGAGGAGGAACCGGTCGCCTCCGGCTGACCCCGGACACGCGCGGTGCGGCCCACCGCTCCACGACGGGCCACACCGCACTTGGGGCTCCCCAGATCAGCCCGCCACGCGCGCCCAGCCGCGCAGACCCGCGCGCACGCGGGCACCACACGCGGGGCTGGTCGCCCGTCGCGGAGCGACGGGCGACCAGCCCCGCGTTGGGATTGGCTTGGGTCAGTCGTTCGGGGACAAGGTCGTCCAGGGGACCGTGACCTCGCCCAGGCGCCAGCGGGGGCGGCCGCCCAGGGGCGGGCGGGTGCGGACCGGGTGCAGGCGGGACAGCAGGGCGACGGCCTCGATCCAGCGGGCGCGCGGGCCGAACGCCGAGTGGGGCGCGGCGGCCGCCCAGCAGCGGTCGAAGTCGGCCAGGAACGCGTGGACGCGCTCGCCCGGCACGTTGCGGTGGATGAGCGTCTTGGGGAGCCGTTCGGCGAAGCCGGACGGGCGGTCCAGCGAGCCGAGCCGCGCCGCGAACGTGACGGTGCGCGGCCCCTCCGGGCCGAGCGCGACCCACACCGCGCGGCGGCCGATCTCGTCGCACGTCCCCTCGACGAGGACGCCGGCCGGGTGCAACCGGGCGCGCAAGCCGTCCCAGGCGCGCCACGCGGCGGCCTCGTCGTACTGGCGCAGGACGTTGAACGCGCGCACCAGCACGGGCCGCCGCTCCACCGGCAGCTCGAACCCGCCCCGCCGGAACGAGAGCCCCGGATAGGCCCCCCGCGACGCGGCGAGGAACGCGGCCCCGCGCGCGACGCGCTCCGGCTCGATCTCCAGCCCCGCGACCTCCACGCCGGGCGCGACGACGCGCAGCCGCGCGTACAGCTCGACGGCCGTGGCGGGCGACGCCCCGTACCCGAGGTCCACCGCGAGCGGCCGCGCGTCGGCGCGCAGCGCGGCGGCCTGCGTGGCGGCGATCCAGCGGTCGACGCGGCGCAGGCGGTTGGGGGCGGTCGTCCCACGGGTCACTTCGCCCTGCGGACGGCGGGTTTGGGGGGCCATCGCGGTAAGAGTAGGAGCTTGCCGGGATAGCTCTGGTATCTCCCGCGTGGATAAGTGTTCGGTTACGGTGGCCGGAGCCGTCCGCGCGGAGGAGTCCATGCCCCAGCTCGACCTGGCGACCCTGTTCGACGGGATCGCCGCCGCCGTCCCGGACCGTCCGGCGCTGCTGTGGCGCGGCGCCGTCCGCACGTTCGCCGATACGGCCGACCGGACGCGGCGGCTCGCCCGGGTCCTGCGCGCGCACGGGCTCGGCCGCGCCGACCGGGCCTGCGAGCCGTGGGAGTCCCCGCACGACCACCTCGCGCTGTACCTGCACAACGGCCCCGAGTATCTGGAAGGTCTCGTCGGGGCGCACAAGGCGCGGGTCGCGCCGTTCAACGTCAACTACCGGTACACCGGGCCGGAGCTGGCGGGCCTGTTCGGCGACGCGCGGCCCGCCGCGATCCTGTACCACGCGCGGTTCGGGCCGGCGCTGGCGAGCGTCCTGCCGGGGCTGGAGCGGGAGCCGCTGCTGCTGTGCGTCCACGACGAGTCCGGGACGCCGCCGCTGCCCGGCGCGCTCGACTACGAGACGGCCCTCGCCGGAGCGCCGGACGGCCCACTCGACACCGCGCCGGACCCCGACGACCTCCACATCCTCTACACCGGTGGCACGACCGGACTGCCCAAGGGCGTCCTGTGGCGGATCGGGGACCTGCTGTCCGGCCCGCTCGGCCTCGTCCGCCGCGACCAGACGCCGTTCTCCGGCACCGCCGAGGCCGTCGAACGCGCCGTGGAGAGCCGGACGCGGGTCCTCGTCGCGCCGCCGATGATGCACGGCACCGGCACCTGGTCGGCGCTCGGCGCCTGGTGCGGCGGCGCGGCCGTCGTCCTGCCCGACCGGACGGACGGCCTGGACCCCGCCGACCTGCTGCGCACCGCCGAGCGGACCGGCGCGACGCGCGTCTCCCTCGTCGGCGACGCGTTCGCCCGCCCGATCCTCGCGGAGCTGGAACGGGGCGGCTACACGCTGCCGCGCCTGCGGACGCTGCTGAACTCCGGCGCGTCCATCGGCCCGGACGTGAAGAAGCGCATCCTCGCGCTGCTCCCCCACGCGCGGATCGTGGACGTCCTCGGCTCGTCCGAGTCCGGCTTCGCGGTCGTCCGGCGGCGTCCGGAGGACCGCTCGTTCACGCCCGCCCCCGGCGCGGGCGTCGTCAGCGCGGACCGCACCCGCTTCCTGGAGCCCGGCGACGACGAGCTGGGCTGGGTCGCCAAGGCCGGCACGATCCCGCTCGGCTACCTGAACGACGCCGCGCGGACCGCCGCGACGTTCCCCGTCGTCGCGGGCCGCCGCGTCGTGGTCGCCGGGGACCGGGCGCGGTTCCTCGCGGACGGGACGGTCGCCGTCCACGGCCGCGACGCCACGACGATCAACACCGGCGGGGAGAAGGTGTTCGCCGAGGAGGTCGAGGACGTGCTGCGCGGCCTGCCCGGCGTCGCGGACGCGCTGGTCGTCGGGCGGCCGAGCGAGCGGTGGGGGACGGAGATCGTCGCGGTCCTGCGGGTCGCGGCGGACGGGCCGTCCGACGACGCGCTGCGCGACGGCTGCGCGGCCCGCCTCGCCCGCTACAAGATCCCCAAGGCGTTCGTGCGGACGGACGCGGGCCTGCGCCTGCCGAACGGAAAGGCCGACTACGCGGCGGCCCGCGCCCTGGCCGGATAGTTACCGAATCCCGCTCGGTTCACGTCTTGTCCCGCCGGGCCGCCGCCCGCGATGATGAGGGAATGCCCGACATCCCGAGCCTGCTCGCCGACCTCGACGCCGAGTCCGCCGTCCTGGACACCCTCGTCGCCCCGCTCACCGCGGACGGCTGGGCGACGCCGACCCCGGCCGAGGGCTGGACGGTCGCCCACCAGATCACGCACCTGGCGTGGACCGACCGGCAGGCCCTGCTCGCCGCCACCGACCCGGCCGCGTTCACCGCCGCCGTCGAGGCCGCGTTCGCCGGGGGCGGGTTCGACATGGTCGACAAGGCCGCCGAGGAGGGCGCGGCGCGGCCCGCCGCCGAGGTGCTCGCCGACTGGCGCGCGGTGCGGGGCGCGCTGGCCGCGGCGCTCGCCGCCGCCCCGGCCGGGACGCGACTGCCGTGGTTCGGGCCGCCGATGGGCGTCGCGACGATGGCGACCGCGCGGCTCATGGAGACCTGGGCGCACGGGCAGGACGTCGCGGACGCGCTCGGCGTCGTCCGGGAGCCGACCGCGCGGCTGCGGCACGTCGCGCACATCGGCGTCCGCACGCGGGACTTCGCGTTCGTCTCGCGCGGCCTCACCCCGCCCGCCGAGGAGTTCCGGATCGCGCTGACCGCGCCGGACGGCGCCGAGTGGACCTGGGGCCCGGCGGACGCGGCGCAGTCGGTGACCGGCCCGGCGCTGGACTTCTGCCTGCTGGCGACCCGGCGGCGGCACCCGGACGACCTCGCCGTCGTCGCGGACGGACCGGACGCGCGGGCGTGGCTCGGCATCGCGCAGGCGTTCGCGGGCCCGGCGGGGACCGATCCCGCGCCGATGCGCGATTAATCACCTTTTGCCCTGGTCAGGTTAGAACTAGACCTTCCTGGCAAGGCTTCAGGCATGACCATTCTGATCGCGTACGACGGCTCGGACGACGCCCAGACCGCCATCGAGTACGCCGGAGAGCACCTCAAGGCCGAGGACGCGGTCGTCCTCACCGTCTGGGAACCGCTGCTGGCCCAGCTCTCCTGGGCTCCGATGGCGACGGCCGGGGCGCTGCCGCCCGAGCAGGACGACAGCGAGAAGTACGCCGAGGAGACCGAGGCCGAGCGGACCGCCGCGCAGGGCGTCGAAGTGGCGCGCAAGGCGGGCTTCGCGAACGTGACCGCCCGCTCGGAACGCTCCAACGGCCCCAACTGGGCGGCCATCGTGGACGTCGCCGAGGCGATCGACGCGAGCCTGATCGTCATGGGGTCGCGCGGCCTGTCGGGGGCGAAGTCGGTGCTGCTGGGCAGCGTCTCGAACCGCGTCCTGCACCACGCCCACCGCGCGGTCCTGATCGTCCCCCCGGTCCGCGAGGACTGACCCACCCGAACCCATCCAAACCCACCCGAACCCCGGCCGAGGCGCCCGGCCCGCGCCCGCGCCTCGCCGGGCCGTCCGCGCGAGGCGTCAGGCCGGGGCGGACTCGGCGAGGGCCTGCTGGAAGGCCGCGTAGACGTCGGCGGTGAACAGGACGAAGCGGGCCTCGCGGACGCGCGCGGGCGTCGCGCGGACGGTGGTCACCGCGATGCGCGCGGCGTCGTCCACCGGCCAGCCGTAGATCCCCGCCGAGACCGCCGGGAAGGCCACCGTCTCCGCGCCGAGGTCGTCGGCCGTGCGCAGCGACTCGCGGTAGCACGACGCCAGCAGCTCCGACCGGTCCGCGCGCCGCGAGTACACCGGCCCGACCGTGTGGATCACCCAGCGCGCGGGCAGCCGCCCCGCCGTCGTCGCGACCGCCTGCCCCGTCGGCAGCCCGCCGCCGTACTGCGACGCGCGCAGCCTGCGGCAGTCCTCCAGCACCTCCGGGCCGCCGCGCCGGTGGATCGCGCCGTCCACGCCGCCCCCGCCGAGCAGCGAGGAGTTCGCCGCGTTGACCACGGCGTCCACGCGCTGCTCGGTGATGTCGCCCAGGACGAGCGTGATGTCCATGTTGCCGCCTTCCGCGCGCCGTCGATTCCCGCGCCCGCGAGCCTAACGACCCCGCCCGTCCCGCTCGCGGGTCAGTCGTCGTCCTCGTCGGGGTGGTCGGCGAGGATCGCGCCGGTCGCGGAGACGCGCAGTTCGTGCTCGCGGCCGTTCTCCAGGGTGTCGACCTCCCAGGTGCCGCCCTCGAAGTCCACCGACGTGACCGTGCCGTGCGTCCCGGCGGCGGCGCGGGCGATCTCGGCGGCCGTGCGCGGGGCGGCGCGCAGCCGCGCGGCTTCGGCGGCCTTCTCCGCGCGGTCGTCGCCGTCCTCGCGGTCGGCGCGGTTCGCGAGCACCCGGCCGGTGGCCGCGTCCAGCACGAGATCGCGCCAGGTGCCGTCCGCCGCGAGCAGGTCGACCTCCCAGCGGCCGTCCTCCAGCTCGACGCTCTCCACCGTCCCGCCCGCCGCGCGGACGGCGGCCTCCGCCGCACGATCCGCCGTCCACCCGCCGCCCGCTCCCGCCGCGCCGCCGCCCGGTCCCGTGCCCGTGCCCATGTCCGTGCCCGCGCTCGGCGCCGCGCCGCCCTCCCGGCCCGTGCCCGTGTCCGTGTCCGTGCCCGTGCCCGTGCCCGCGCTCGGCGGCGTACCCGCGCCCGCCCCGGCCGCGCCGGTTCCGCCGCCCGCGCCCGGCGCGCCGCCGCGCGGCCCCGCGCCCGTCCCGACGTCCGCGCCCGGCGCGCCGGCTGTGTCCGCCGCCGTGCGGGTAGCGGCCGTCGAGTGACCGCCGTCGTGTCCCGCGCCCGCCAGGGCCGCGCCGCCGCCCGCCGCGAGCAGGGCCGCCGCGCCCGCGCCGACCACCACGACCTTGCGTCTCATGTCCGCTCCTCACGCTCGATGAACCCGATGCACCGCAGCGTGCCCCGCGCCCCTGAGCCGTCCCTGAAGCTTCCTGAAAACCCCTTCAGGCGCGCTCTGGCAGCCTGGACGGCATGCGCCTGCTGATCGTGGAGGACGAGCGCCGCCTCGCCGCCGCCCTCGCGCGCGGCCTGGCCGCCGAGGGCTACGCCGTCGACGTCGCCCACGACGGCGACCGGGGCCTGGACCTCGCCCTCGGCGGCGAGCACGACCTGATCCTGCTCGACGTGATGCTCCCCCGCCGCAACGGCTACCGCGTCTGCGCGGATCTGCGCGCGGCGGGCGTGGACACCCCCGTCCTGATGCTCACCGCGAAGGACGGCGAGTACGACGAGGCCGAGGGCCTGGACACCGGCGCGGACGACTACCTCACCAAGCCGTTCTCCTACGTCGTGCTGCTGGCGCGCGTCCGGGCGCTGCTGCGCCGCCGGACGCGCGGCGGCCGGCCCGTCCTGACGGTCGGGGACCTGGAGGTCGATCCGGGCGCGCGGCGCGTCCGGCGCGGCGGCGCCGAGGTGGACCTGACCGCGAAGGAGTTCGCGGTGCTGAGTTCCTGGCCGTCAACGCGGGCGCGGTCGTGTCGAAGGCGCAGATCATCGAGGGCGTCTGGGACATGTCGTACGACGGCGATCCGAACATCGTGGAGGTGTACGTCAGCGCGCTGCGCCGCAAGCTGGACGCGCCGTTCGGGACGCGGTCGATCGTCACCGTGCGCGGCGCGGGGTACCGGCTCGTCGCGGAGCGCGGATGATGCGCGCGCCGGCGTCCGTCCGCGCCCGGACGACGCTGGCCGCGACCGCCGTCGTCGCGGTCGCGCTCGTCGCGACAGGCGTCGCGGTGGTCGTGATGCTGCGCGGCGAGCTGCGCGGGCAGTCCGCGCTCGAAGCCCGGACGGCCGCGCGCGACGTCGCCGGACGCCTCGCCGGCGGCACTCCGGTGCGCGGCCTGGACCTGCCCGGCGACCGCCCCGTCCGCGTCCTGGACGACGACGACCGGGTCGTCGCCGCCAGCCGCGGCCTGACCGCCGTGGACGGCCGCCGCGTGCGGATCGTCGCCGAACGCCCCGGCGAGAACGACGAGGACGACGGCGAGGTCGGCCAGAAGACCGAGCTGACCACCGGTACCGCCACCGTGAACGGCACGACCGCCGAATACCGCTTCGCGTCCGTCGAGGCCGAGACGCCCGACGGCCGGGAGTTCACCGTCGTCGCGGGCGTCGCCCGGTCCGCCGAGCGGGCGGGCGCGGGCACCGCCGCGCGCGCCCTGCTCGCCGGGCTGCTCCCGCTGCTGGCCGTCGTCGCGGGCGTCACCTGGCTCGTCACGCGGCGGGCGCTGCGGCCCGTCGAGGGCATCCGCGCGGAGCTGGCGGCGATCACCGCGTCCGGGGACCTGGCGCGGCGGGTGCCCGTCCCGGCCGCGCGCGACGAGATCGCCGGGCTCGCGACGGCGACCAACGCGACGCTCGCCGCGCTGGCGGCGTCCGTGGCGCGGCAGCGCGCGTTCGTCGCGGACGCCTCGCACGAGCTGCGCAGCCCGATCGCGTCGCTGCGGACGCAGCTCGAGGTCGCCCAGGCGCATCCGGAGCTGCTCGACCTCGACGGGGCCGTCGCCGACGTCGTCCGCCTCCAGCACCTGGCCGCCGATCTGCTGTTCCTCGCCCGCATCGACGCCGGGGAGCGCCCCGCCGCGCGGGACGAGCCGGTCCCGCTCGCGCCGCTCGTCCGCGCGGAGGCGGCCCGGCCGCGCCCGGGCCCGCGCCCGGTCGTCGAGATCGCGGCCGAACCGTCCGTGCGCGGCGACCGCGACCGCCTCGCGCGCGCCCTCGGCAACCTGCTCGACAACGCGGCGCGGCACGCCCGGGCGAGCGTCCGGGTGCTGTTGCGCGTGGCCGGGGACCGGGCGATCATCGAGGTCGGCGACGACGGCCCCGGCATTCCCGCCGACGCGCGGGACCGCGTGTTCGAACGCTTCGTCCGGCTCGACGACGCGCGCGCCCGCGACGACGGCGGAGCGGGCCTCGGCCTGGCCATCGCCCGCGACGTCGTCGCCGCGCGTGGCGGTACGCTCACGGTGGGAGTCGCCCGCGAAGGCGGCGCCCTCCTGACGATCTCCCTTCCACGGTCCTGACATACCGGGCGGAACCGTCGTCATCGCCCGGCGATCGGCGGCCCGATTCACCCGGTCAGGGAGGGAAACGGGGGTTGATCCGGGGTTATGCTGCCGTCAGGACGACCAGATCGACGGGTACTCGTGTGGAGGTTCCCCCCTTGAAGATCTTCGTAGCCGGCGCCACCGGCGTCGTGGGCAGCCGGATGATCCCGGCGCTCGTGCAGGCGGGGCACGAGGTCGTCGGGACGACCCGCCGCGCCGAGCGCGCGGCGGCCGTCGAAGAGCAGAAGGCCGCCGCGGTCGTCCTCGACGTGCTCGACGCCGACGCGACCCGCGCCGCCGTCGCCGAGGCCGCGCCGGACGTGGTCATCCACCAGCTCACCGACCTCGCCGACCGCGACTTCGCCGCGAACTCGCGGCTGCGCATCGACGGCACCCGCAACCTCGTGGACGCCGCGAAGGCGGCGGGCGTCCAGCGGATGATCGCGCAGAGCATCGCGTGGCTGTACGAGCCGGGCACCGAGCCCGCCGTCGAGACCGACCCGCTCGACCCGGCGCCGCAGCCCTACGAGGGCATCGCGGCGCTCGAGGCGGCCGTCGCGGAGATGCCGCGCGGCATCGTCCTGCGGTATGGAGCGTTGTACGGCCCCGGCACCTGGTACGAGCCGGGCGGCTTCTTCGCCGAGCAGGTCCGCGAGGGCGAGCAGAAGCTCGAACCGGTGTGGACGTCGTTCATCCACGTGGACGACGCCGCCGCTGCCGCGGTCGCCGCGCTCGACTGGCCCGCCGGGACCGTCAACGTCGTGGACGACGAGCCCGCCCTCGCGCAGGACT
This sequence comes from Actinomadura atramentaria DSM 43919, assembly GCF_000381885.1. Taxonomy (GTDB): domain Bacteria; phylum Actinomycetota; class Actinomycetes; order Streptosporangiales; family Streptosporangiaceae; genus Spirillospora; species Spirillospora atramentaria. The sequence goes on from NZ_KB907215.1 coordinate 133,970, forward strand.
GGCTGCCGGTCTACGCCGCCGCGCTCGGCGCGCCCGCGCCCCGGCAGGCGGGCAGGCACGCCGCGGGCAAGGGCCGTCCGGTGTCCAACGCCAAGGCGCGGGACCTGGGCTGGAAGCCGTCCGTCCCGTCCTGGCGCGAGGGTTTCGCCGCGCTCGGCTGATCAGTACTCGATCACGACGTCCCGCGCGGTCGCGGCGGGGTGGGCCGCGGCGAGCAGGCGGTCCGCCTCGGCGGCGACGGCGGCCTCGTCGGGCAGCGGCGCGAACGGCGTCACCCGGACGCGGGCCGTGCCGCGCGCCGACTCCATCGTCCACATGCCGTGGACGAACCCGTCGACCAGCAGCGTCGCGCGGATGATGCCGTTCACCGTGAAGATGCGCTTGCGGGACTCCTCGTCGATGACGCGGGTCCGGTCCTCGTGGGACAGCGTGAGGTTGTCGAACTCGGGGACGAGCCGGACGGGCGCGGGCGTGTCCGGTTCCGGCCGCGGCGCGTCGGGCAGGTCGTAGAGCGTGCGGCCGTGCTCGTCGCGGAACGTCCGCAGGCGGGGGGCGAGCCGTTCCACGACCTCGCCGAGGCCCGTCAGCCCGGACCATTTCTGCGCGTCGCGGACCGTCGCGGGGCCGAACGCGGCGAGGTAGCGCAGCACGAGCGCGTCCAGCCCGGCCACGTCGGACGCGACCGGGCCGAGCCAGGCGTCGAGCGTCGTGTGCCGCGCCGCGCCGCCCTTCCCCCAGACGCCGCGCGGCGGCACCTGCACCAGCGGCAGCGAGTAGTGGACGGCGCGGGCGAGCTCCGCCGCGTCGTGCTCGGGCCAGCGCGCGCCGAGCAGCGTCCGCAGCTCCTTCGCGCTGCGCGGCGCCTCGGCGCACAGGTCGCGGGCGTGCGCGACGGCGTCCGCGAGGACGTCGCCGAAACCCCGGACGTACCGGTCCAGCACGGCCTGGGTGAGCGGCCGCAGCGCCGCCGCGTCCCGCGCGCTGACCAGGTGGATCGTGCCGCGCATCAGCAGGATGCGGACGGCCGCGCGCGTCTCGACCAGCGTCCCGAGGTCGGCGAACGAGAAGTCGGCCAGTCGGCTCCACAGCCCGACGTACGGCGGGTTCGGGGCCTGCGCCTGCATCCCGACGAGGTGCTCGACGGCCTCGATCGGCGTCAGCGGCGCGCGTTCCAGCAGGTGCTGGCGGGCCAGCAGCGCCCGGTTGAGCGTGCGGCGGTCCAGGACGTCAGCGGTCATGGCGGTTCCTCAGCTCCGTCCAGTCGGGGGCGGCGCCTTCGAGCGGGGCTCCGGCGCGCAGGCCGTCCACGATCACGTCGAGGCAGCGGCGCTGGATCTCGGCGCGCCGCTCCGCGCCGCCGATCCGCACGCTGTGCAGGTACTCCAGCAGCACCGCGACGTCCCCGACCTCGACGCCGCCGCGCAGGACCCCGGCGGCGCGCGCCCGCGCCAGCAGTTCCTCGGTGGCGGCGTGGATCTCGCGGCCCTTGCGCGCCATGTCGTCGGTGACGGGGAACCGCCCGGCGAGCCGCCCGGTCAGCGACCCGGCGCCGGTCTCCAGGCAGCGGCCGAGGAAGGCGCGGAACGCCGCCCAGACGTCGCCGTCGTCGTCCAGCGCGTCGCGGACGAGCGCGAGGTAGCGGTCCATGCCCTCGTCGGCGAGGCTTCTGAGCAGTTCCTCCTTGCTGCCGTAGCGCCGGTAGAGGGCGCTGATCCCGACTCCGGCGTGCTCCGCGACGGCCGCGATCGGCGCGTCCGGGTCGTCCACGAACACGGCGCGCGCGGCCTCGCGGATCAGCCGGTCGTTGCGCGCGGCCTGGGCCTTGCGGCCGCTCTGGGCGTCAGTCACGGAACGGAACATACCATTCCGCGACTCAGTAGGGCATGCCCATCGCCGTCCGGACCTCGTCCAACGTCTGCGCGGCGACCGTGTTCGCGTACGCGTTGCCCTCGGTGAGGATGCGGTGCAGCTCCTCCGGGTCGGCCGCGTAGGTCGCGCGGCGGGCGCGGACGGGCCGCAGGAACTCGTTCACCGACTCGATCACCGTCTTCTTCAGCGCCGCCGCGCCGCCCGAGCCGATGTCGGCGGCGACGGCGTGCGGGTCGCGCTCCTGGCAGAGCGCCGCCAGCAGGACGAGATTGGAGACCTCCGGCCGGTTCTCCGGGTCGTAGACGATCTCGCGGTCCGCGTCCGTCTTGGCGCGGGTGATGATCCGCGCCGTCTCGTCCTCCGTCGCGGCCAGCTCGATCGCGTTGCCGCGGCTCTTGCTCATCTTGCGGCCGTCCGTCCCGAGCAGGCTCGGGGCCTGCGACAGCAGCGCCTCGGGGACGGGGAACACCGGCGCGTACCGCTCGTTGAACCGCCGCGCGACCGTCCGCGTGATCTCCAGGTGCGGGAGCTGGTCGCGGCCGACCGGCACGAGGTTGGCCTTGCAGAACAGGATGTCCGCGGCCTGGTGGACGGGGTAGGTCAGCATGAGCCCGCTCACCGACGTCTGCCGGGACGCCTGGATCTCGTCCTTCACCGTCGGGTTGCGGCGCAGCTCGCCGTCGGTGACGAGCGACAGGAACGGCAGCATGAGCTGGTTGAGCGCGGGCACGGCGCTGTGCGTGAAGATCGTCGCGGTGGCCGGGTCGATGCCGACCGCGAGGTGGTCGGCGACCAGGCCGAGGACGTTCTCCTCCAGCCGGTCGGCGACGTCCCGGTCGGTGAGGACCTGGTAGTCCGCGACCAGCACGAACAGCTCCACCCCGGCGCGCTGGAGCCGGACGCGGTTGGCGAGCGTGCCGAAGTAGTGGCCGAGGTGCAGCCGCCCGGTGGGCCGGTCGCCGGTGAGGACGCGGAAGTCGGCCGGCCGGGCGGCGATCCGCGCGTCGAGGTCGTTCATGTCTGCTCCCTGGGGTGGGGGGCGGCCCGCCTGGAAGCAGAATGGGCCGTCCCGGCGGACGGCCCTGCGGTCATGCTGGGGGTGCGGCCGTCGCTAGGACGGGCGCCAACCGCAGCATGGGTGCCGATGCATGCCTCCCAGGATAGCCCGTCGTTTCGCGGGCGGTCCGTCCGGTTAACCTGAAGGCATGACCGCCTTGGCCCCCGCGCGCGCCGTCCCGGACCTCTCCTACCTGTTCAACCGGGCGGCCTACGTGCTGCGCACGCAGATGGCGGCGGCGCTGGCCGAGATCGGGCTGACGGCGCGGATGCACTGCGTCCTCGTCCACGCGCTGCAGGAGGAGCGGACGCAGATCCAGCTCGCGGAGATCGGCGACATGGACAAGACGACGATGGTCGCCACGGTGGACGCGCTGGAGCAGGCGGGTTACGCCGAGCGCCGCCCGTCCACGCGGGACCGGCGGGCGCGGATCATCTGGGTCACCCCGAAGGGCGCGGAGGTGGCCGAGCGGAGCCAGGAGATCGTGGACGGGGTCCACGCGGCGGTGCTGGCGGGGCTGCCGGAGGCGGAGCGGGCGGTGTTCGTCGCGGCGATGAACGCGCTGGTCGAGGGGCAGTTGTCGACGCCGGTGGAGAAGGCGTCGGGCGTGCGGCGGGCGCGGGAGTAGTCCGCCAATAAATCGTCTACAACCGAACTATCTGCTACGGTCTCTCCTGTCGCACCCCGAACAGGAGAGGCTCATGGACGCTCCCTCGCCGCGCTCACGCGGACTCGCGCTCGCCGTGCTCTGCGCCGGCACGCTGATGATCATCTTGGACGGCAGCATCGTCGGCGTCGCGCTGCCCGCGATCCAGGACGGCCTCGGATTCAGCGCCGCCGGGCTGACCTGGACCGTCAACGCCTACATGATCGCCTTCGGCGGGCTGCTGCTGCTCGCCGGACGCCTCGGCGACCTCGTCGGCCGCCGCACGGTGTTCGTCGCCGGACTCGGCGTCTTCACCGCCGCCTCGCTGCTGTGCGGCGTCGCCACGACCCCGGCGATGCTCGTCGCCGCCCGGTTCCTCCAGGGCGTCGGGGGCGCGCTGGCCTCGGCCGTCGCGCTCGGCATGATCGTGACGCTGTTCCCCGCGCCGCGCGAGCGCGGCCGGGCGCTCGGCGCGTTCGCGTTCACCGGCTCGACGGGCGCGTCGATCGGGCAGGTGCTCGGCGGCGTCCTCACCGACGGCCTCGGCTGGCACTGGATCTTCATCATCAACCTGCCGATCGGCGTCGCCGCGATCGTGCTGGCGCTGCTCGTCCTGCCCGCCGACCGGGGCCTCGGGCTGCGGGCGGGCGCGGACGCGACGGGCGCGGTCCTCGGCACCGCCGGGCTGATGCTCGCCGTGTACGCCATCGTGCAGACCGGCGCGCACGGCTGGACGTCCGCGCGGACGCTGCTGCTCGGCGGCGGCGCCGTCGTGCTGCTCGCCGCGTTCGTCGCCCGGCAGGCCGTCGCGGCGACCCCGCTGCTGCCGCTGCGGATGTTCCGGACGCGCAACGTGTGGGGCGCGAACGCCGTGCAGGTCCTGGTCCTCGGCGCGCTGTTCAGCTTCCAGTTCCTCATCGCGCTGTACCTCCAGCGGGTCCTCGGCTACGGCGCGAGCGAGACGGGCCTGGCGATGCTGCCCGCCGCGCTGGCGATCGGCGCGGTCTCGCTGGGACTGTCGGCGCGGCTCATCGCCCGGTTCGGCGAGCGGACGGTCCTGGTCACCGGGCTGGCGATGCTGCTGGCGGCGCGGTTCTTCCTGGCCCGGCTCCCGGTGGACGGCGAGTACGCCGCGCACGTCCTGCCGATCATGCTGCTGAGCGGCGGGTTCGGGCTGGTGATGCCCGCGCTCGCCGGACTCGGGATGTCGGCGGCGCGGCCGGAGGACGCCGGGATCGCCTCCGGCCTGTTCAACACCACGCAACAGGTCGGCGCGGCACTGGGCGTCGCCGCGCTGACGACGCTCGCCGGGTCCCGCGCCACCGTGCTCGCCCGCGACGGCCACGGCCCGCTCGACGCGCTGGCGGGCGGCTACCGCTGGGGCTTCGGCGCGGGCGCGGCCCTGCTCGCGGCGGCGGTCATACTGGCGCTGCTCGTCCTGCGGCGGCCCGCCCCCGCCGCGACCGAGAAGTTCGAAACCGAGAATGCAACCGAGAAGGAGACCGTCCGATGACCGAGTACGGAGCCGGCCGCGGCCCGGCCGCCAAGCCCCTGGACGACGCGGCGATCGAACGCGTGCTGCGCGAGAACCCGTTCGGCGTCCTGGCGACGCTGCGCCGCGACGGGCGACCGTCGCTCTCGACGGTCGTCCAGAACTACGACCCGGCCGAGCGCGTGATCAGGATCAGCACGACCGAGGACCGCTGGAAGGTCGCGCACCTGCGCCGCGACCCGCGCACGACGCTGCACGTCACGGCGCCCGACGCGCTGACGTTCGTCGTCGTCGAGGCCGAGGCGGAGGTGTCGGCGGCGACGGCCGAGCCGGGCGACGCGGTCGGCCGCGAGCTGCTGGCGCTCCAGGGCGGCCTCGACCCCGCCCAGGAGAAGGAGTTCCTGGCGAACATGGTCGAGGACCGGCGCCTGGTGATCCGGCTGCACGTCAAGCGCGTACACGGCACCACGCTCGCCGGCGCGGACTAGTGACCGTCGCGGAGTGCCTCAGCCACAGCGCGAGTGCGCTACCTGGCCGGTGAAGCTCGCCTTCGGCCCGCTTCACCGGCCGGCTCGCGAAGCGATGCCGCGCTCGCGCAGGCCCGGCCGCCAGGCGAGGGCCGCGGGCCGGAACTCGGAAACACCGACTAGTGCGGCAGCGCGTACAGCAGGACGGGGAGGACGGCGATGGCCGGGATGGCGACGGCGGCGGCGAGCCGCGCGGACCGCCGGACGGGCTTCGGCTCCAGCAGCCGGTTCACCCGCGCCATGACCGGGATGTCGTCGGCCGTCGCGACGCCGAGCGCGCCGCGCGGCGCGGCGGCGGGCCGGGCGGCGGCGAACCGCAGCAGCGCCGTCGCCAGCTCGCGGGGCGAGCGGTGGCGGCGGGCGCGGTCGTCGGCGGCCATCTCGATGAGCAGTTCGACGGCGTCCAGGCAGCGCCCGACCAGCCGGATCTGCGGGAAGACCTGCCGCAGCGAGGTGAAGGGCAGCAGGACCAGGTCGTGCCGCTCGCGGGCGTGCGCGCGCTCGTGCGCGAGGACGGCGGCGAGCTCGTCGGCGTCCAGCAGCGCGAGCGTCCCGGCGCTGACGACGACCTTGGAGGACCGGACCCCCGGGACGCAGTACGCCGCCGCGCCCGGGTGGTCGAGGACCAGCGTGCCGGGGACGGCGGAGTCGCGCCGCGAGACCAGCGCGAGGACGGCCCGGTGGCGGCGGCGCGCCCGCACGACCCGGACGACCGCCCCCATGAGCATGGCCAGCAGCACGACCGTCAGCCCGACGGCCGCGAGCAGCGCCACGACGTGCAGCGTGTCGAGCCGTCCGGCCTGGTCGGCGAACAGGCCCGGCAGCCCGCCCGCGACGCCCCGGCGGTAGGGCAGCAGGGCGAGCCCGAGCAGCGCGCCGATCGTCGCGGTGCCCCAGCTCAGCCCGAGCGCCTGCCACAGGGCGATGCCGATGCGCGGCGCGCGCCACGGCCACCGGGCTTTCGACAGCGCGTGCGCTCCCCCGATCGTCGCGAGCGAGAGCAGGGCGAGCAGCGCCGTTCCGGTCATTCCGGTGGCTCCTTGGCTGAGATGAGGTCGGCGAGGGCCTGCCGAATCACGTCCATCTCATCACGGGAGACCGATCGGACGAAATGGGCGAGCGCGGCGTCGCGGTCGCCGGTCTCGTTGAGCGCGCCGAGCATCAGCTCGGTGACGTAGCCCTCGCGGCTGGCGGCGGGGCTGTAGCGCCAGGCCCGGCCGTCGCGGGAGCGGCGGAGGAAGCCCTTCTTGGCGAGGCGGTCGAGCACGGTCATGACGGTGGTGTGGGCGAGGTCGCGGTCGCCGGCGAGCGCGCGGCTCACGTCGCGCGCGGTGGCGGCTCCGCGGCCGGCGTCCTCCCGATCCCAGAGGACTTCCATGACCGTGCGTTCAAGCTCTCCTAGACCCTTCACGACCTCAAGGTTAACCGACTGAGAGGCAAGTCACCACGCCGGGTAGTACTACGGGGTTAAGTACTACGGCTCGTAGTACTACATTGCGTGGCATGAGCACCGCAGTGCAGTTCCTCGCCGAGGGCGCCGCGACACCGGCCGACTTCGTGGCCGCGCGTCAGCAGATGGCGTTCACCTTGGGGTTCCACATCGTGCTGGCGTCCATCGGGATCGGACTTCCGGCGCTCACCCTGCTCGCCGAGTGGCGCTCGCTGCGCACCGGCGACCGCGTCTACGCCGAGCTCGCCCGGCGCTGGATGAAGGCGGCGGGCGTCCTGTTCGCGGTCGGCGCGGTGTCCGGGACCGTCCTGTCCTTCGAGATGGGCACCCTGTGGCCCGGCTTCATGGACAAGTACGGCCAGGTCTTCGGGGCCGCGTTCGCGATGGAGGGCATCGCCTTCTTCATCGAGGCGATCTTCATGGGGATCTACCTGTACGGCTGGGACCGGCTGTCCCCGCGCGCGCACTTCCTCACCGGGATTCCCGTCGCCGTCGCCGGGGTGATGTCCGCGACGTTCGTCGTGACCGTCAACTCCTGGATGAACCAGCCGCGCGGATTCAGGCTGGTGAACGGGGAGGTCACGGACGTCGATCCGCTGGCCGCGATGTTCAACCCGGCGACGCCGACGCAGGCCGTCCACCTGATCCTCGCCTCGCTGATGGTCTGCGGGTTCCTCGTCGCGTCGGTGTACGCCGTCGCGCTGCTGCGGGACCGCCGCGCCGGGCGCGTTGACCGCTACCACCGGCTCGGCTTCGCGATCCCGTTCACGCTCGGCGCGGTGTGCGCGCCGCTCCAGGTGATCGTCGGGGACTTCGCGTCGCGGTTCGTCGCCGACCACCAGCCCGCGAAGTTCGCCGCGATGGAGGGCATCGACCACACGCAGGCGGGCGTCCCGTTCAAGTTCGGGGTCATCGAGATCCCGAACATGCTGTCGCTGATGCTGAAGTTCGACGCGCACGCGACGCTGCGCGGCATGGACTCGATCCCGGCGGACGCCCGGCCGCCCGCCGAGGTCGTCAAGACGTCCTTCGAGATCATGATCACGATCGGGATGTTCCTGCTCGCGCTCGCCGCCTGGTGGGGCTTCTCCTGGTTCGTCCGCCGCCGCGCCCTCGGCCGGGGCGGCCGCCTCGCCGCCCGCGTCGACCTGCCGTGGAAGCCCTGGTTCCTGCGCGCCGCCCTGACGGCCGGCGTCGCCGCGATCATCGCGATGGAGGCGGGCTGGACGACCACCGAGGTCGGCCGCCAGCCGTGGATCGTGTACGGGGTCATGCGGACGGAAGAGGCCGTCAACCCCAGCTCCGGCCTGCGGTACGGGCTGTACGCGGTGCTCGCCGTCTACGCCGTCCTCGGCTTCGCGACCGTCAGCGTCCTCCGCCGGATGCGCCGCCGACCCGAGATCGGGAGCGATCCCGCCGAGCCCGGCGGGCCGTCGCCCGACTCCGGTTCCGAGCCCGAGATCCCCGTGGGGAGCGCCCGATGAGCTACGCCGACGCCGCCCTGGCCCTGATCGTCACCGGACTGTCCGCCTACCTACTGTTCGGCGGCGCGGACTTCGGCGCGGGCCTCTGGCACATGTTCACCCGCAACCGCCGCACCGACCGCGAGGTCATCGAGCACGCGATGGGGCCGCTGTGGGAGGCCAACCACGTCTGGCTGATCTTCGTGATGGTCATGACGTGGACCGCGTTCCCGCCCGTCTTCGCCGACATCATGACCGCGCACTGGGTGCCGCTGTCGCTCGCGGCGCTCGGGATCGTCGCGCGCGGCAGCGCGTTCGTGTTCGCCAAGGCCGTGCCCGACCACGGCGGGCGGTACGGGTGGGTGTTCGGGATCTCGTCCGTCCTCACGCCGTTCTGCCTCGGCGCCGTCGCGACGGCCATCGCGACCGGCGCGGACGGGTGGCTCTCGCTGGAGGGCCTGTACGGCGGCGCGCTCACCACGATGCTGTGCGCCTACCTCGCCGCCGTCTACCTGATCTGGGACGCGCGGCGGCTCGCGGACCAGGACGCGGCGCTGCGGTTCCGCGGGTACGCGCTGCTGTCGGGCATCGTCGTGGGCGTCCTCGCGCTGCCCGGGGCGGCGGTCTTCGGCGTCCACTCGCCGCTGATCATCGTGTCCGCGGTCGCGGGCGTCGCGTCGCTGGTCCTGGTCGCCCGGCACCACCTGCTCGCCGTCCGGGTGACGGGCGCGCTCGCCGTCGTGTCGGTGCTGTGGGGCGCGGTCGGCCGCGCCGGCCTCGACCTGGACGCCGCCGCCGCGCAGGACGCCGTGCTCCAGGTCGTCTTCGCGGCACTGGGCGTCGGCGCGGTGATCCTCGTGCCGTCGATGCTGTGGATGTTCGTCCTCTTCCAGCGCTCCGCCCCCGCGACCGCCCCCAACCCCGAACCCGCCGCACCCGCGGAAACCCGATGACCTGCGGGGGCCGCCTTCCACGGTCGGCAACCTGAAGATCGGCCCCCGCACACGGCGGGGCACCGGAGCTATAGCCACAAACCGGTGCCCCGCCCCTCCATCTCCCACCCCTCGCACGACGTGCGGCCCGCGACGGCGCGAGCCCACTCCAAGGCGCACCGCGCAAGGTCCAACAATGCAGGCATGCACTCCACGCGCGGCGGCACGGACAGCGCTGGACGGCGCTGGACGGCGCTGGACGGCGCTGGACGGCGCTGGACGGCGCTGGACCGGGGCGCGCAGCGCACGGGCCGTTCTGAGCGGGGGCCCGCCGGACCGGGCGGCGCGGCGCACGAGTTGCGCCGGGCAGTGCGGCGGCGCGCGGGACGACGCGGACGGCGCTGGGCACTCCGGACCGGGGCGCGACGCGCACGGGCCGCGTGGGGTACGCCGGACTGGGCGGCGGGGGTAAACGGGTTCCGCCGGACGGTGCGGGGGCTGGGCTGGGCGGTGCAGTCGGGAGCTGGGTGAGGTGGGTGGTGTTGGTGTTTTTCGCTCGGGTGGGCTGGGTTTGGAACACTGCCGGACGACCGCGGTCGTAGGGCCGCCGCAGGCTTGGGGGCGCTGAGTGATCGGTGAGCGGGTTCGGGAGCAGGCGGCGGGCGCGCTGCCCGCGTTCGTGTACGACCTGGCGGGGCTGCGCGCGCACGTCGCCGGGATCGCCGCCGCGCTGGACGGCGCGGCCGAGCTGTTCTACGCGGCCAAGGCCAATCCCGAACCGCCGGTGCTGCGGGCGCTCGCGCCGCACGTCGCGGGGATCGAGGTCGCGTCCGGCGGCGAGTTGGCGCACGTCCGCGCGGTGCTGCCGGACGCGCGGATCGCGTTCGGCGGGCCCGGCAAGACCGACGAGGAGTTGCGCGCCGCGCTGGAGCACCGCGTCGAGCGCGTCCACGTCGAGAGCCCCTACGAGCTGCGCCGCCTCACCGCGATCGCCCGTGCCGCGGATCGCCGGGCGGACGTGCTGCTGCGCGTCAACCTGGCGGGCGGCCGGGCAGGCGCGGCGCTGGCCATGTCCGGGCCGTTCGGCATGGACCCCGAAGCGATCGAGGAATGCCGCCCGATCCTGGAAGCCGCGCCGCACGTCCGGCTGCGGGGCGTCCACGCGCACCTGGCGTCCGGGCTGGACGCCGACGCGATGCTGGCGCAGTCCGCGCGCGTCCTGGACTGGGCACGCGACTGGCTGAGCGGCCTCGGCGTCGACCGGCCCGAGTTCAACCTCGGCGGCGGCATGGCCGTCGACTACACCGACCCCGCGCGCCGCTTCGACTGGGCCGCCCACGCCACCGGCCTGCGCGCCCTCGCCCGCCCCGGCGAGACGCTGCGCATCGAACCCGGCCGCGCCGTGACCGTCTACGGCGGCTGGTACCTCACCGACGTTTTGGACATCAAGCGCGCGCACGGCGAGTGGTACGCCGTCCTACGCGGCGGCACCATGCACCTGCGCACACCCGTCACCAAGAACCACGACCACCCGTTCACCGTCCTGCACCAAGGCGGCAGCGGGCCGCGCGCGGGCCAGCCAAACACGGGGGAACCCGTCACCCTCGTCGGACAGCTCTGCACCCCCAAGGACGTCTTCGCCCGCCGCGTCGACGCGGGACAGCTCGCCGTCGGCGATGTCGTCGCTTTCGCGATGGCCGGCGCGTACGCCTGGAACATCTCCCACCACGACTTCCTCATGCACCCCAAACCGCGCTTCACGTACCTCGACTGAACTCTGCTCTGGCTGCAAAGTTGCAGTGATGGTAGATTCCGCGTCCATGACGGACACGGCGACGGGCCTCCGGGAGCGCAAGAAGCAGCGCACCCGGCACGCGCTCGCGTCCGCCGCCCTGCGCCTGTTCGCCGAGCGCGGCTACGAGGAGACGACCATCGCGGACATCGCGGCGGCCGCCGACGTCTCGCCCCGCACGTTCTTCGGCTACTTCGCGAGCAAGGAGGACGTCCTCTTCGCCGAGATCGACGAGCGCCTCGCGCAGGTCGGGCGGCGGCTGGCCGAGCGCCCGCCGGGCGAGACGCCGCTGGAGACGATCCGGCACGCGACCGTCCTCGGCATGGAGGCGCTGGTCGAGCGGCCGGGCGGGCCCGGCGCGGCGTGCGCGCGGCTCATCCTCGACCGGCCCGCGCTGCGGGCCCGCGCGCTCCAGCGGCTCGTCGAGACGCAGCGGCAGATCGAGGAGCTGCTGCGCGCGCTGTGTCCGGAGATGGACGAGATCGACGTCGTCGCGGCGGCGGGCAGCGCGTTCGGCGGCCTGCGCTCGGTGGTGGACCACTGCCGCCGCGAGGGCTACGCGCCCGACGCGATGCGCGCCGCGCTGGACCGCGCGCTGACGATCGTCGAACGCGGCCTGGCCTCGGTGGACGCGCTGCGCGCGCCCGCCTCCTAGACCGCCGGGCGCGGGGAAGCGGTGGCGCCCGCGACCCCGCGCCCGGCGCCCCGACCCGCCCCGTCGCACCCGCGCGGCGGGCGCTGGATCACCAGGTCATCCAAGGCGCACCGACTCAGCGCGGCCCGACCTCGGGCGAAACCTCCCACGGGGATCACCAGGTCATCCGGCACAACGAGCCGCCGGATCACCTCCGCGCGGCACACCGACCGACCGAGCCGTGCCCGCGCACCCGACCTCGGGCGAAGCGTCCGGGCGGACGCCGGCTTACCAGGAGCCGTACGACCCGCCGCCGCCCCGGCGCCGCTTGAACGGCTTCACCGCCGGGCGGACGTCCGCGAGGTACACGGCGGACGCGATGAACGCCGCCACCGGCAGGATGCCCAGCGTCAGGCTGATCGGCGACGCGCCCTGCGCGGGCAGCGCCACGCACGCGAGCCCGATGACGCTCGCGACCGAGAGCAGGATCGTCCACAGCTTCTTGCTCTGCTTGCTCGCGGCCGCGTACGCGCCGGCCGGGACGGTCAGCGAGTCCACCAGCGCGAACGCCTCCATGACGAAGGCGATGAGCAGGAGCAGCCAGAAGAAGTACTCCAGCACATTGAGGCCGGTCACCGGGGTTGCACGCTCCCGCCTGTCTCGGGCGGCGCGGCGCGCCGCCGTCCCTGGGGTTCCGCCTGCACCCTACGCGCGCCGCGGCGGCGCGGCGAGCAGGGGCGCGTCCCCTGTGGAGAGGACGAAGGGGCCCGGCCGGTTGTTCCCGGCCGGGCCCCTGCCCGTCCCGCTCAGGAGCGGGTCTTGCGCGTGCTGGCGGCCGAGCGCGTCTGCGCGCGGGCCGTCTTCTTGGCCTCGGCGGCCTTCTCCTTGGCGGCGGGCTGGTCGGCGTCGTCGGCGGCGACCTCCGCGACCGCCTCGGCCGTCACGACGACCTCGGTCGCGGTGCGGTGGACGACCTTCTTGCCGCGCTCGGCGAGTCCGTCGATGAACTCGACGGTGCGGCTGCCGATCTGGGTGACGTAGGAGGACGCGGCGTTCGGGAGGTCCTTCAGCTCGACGCGCTCCTGGAGGCGGCCGACGTTGCCCTCGGCCTCCTCGCGGTACCGGACGACGTTCTTGCGAACCTCGGCGCGGTACTTCTCGACGTTCTTGCGGGCCTCGGCCCGGTACTTCTCGACGTTCCTGCGGACTTCCGTGCGGTACTTCTCCGCGTTCTCGCGGGCCTTGTCGAACTGCTCGGGCACTTCGCGGAGCTTCTCGACCGCGAAGTCGCCCGCGCCCGCGACCGTGTAGAAGACCTTGTTGTCACGGAGGTTGCTGGCGAGGGTCATCCGACCTCATCCTCTCTCAGGGCTTGCGGCTGCCCGACCGGGACGCCGTTGGCGTCGTTCTCCCTGCGGAAGGAGTCGTAGATGTCGAGCAGCACCTGCTTCTGCCGCTCCGTGAGGAGCAGGTCGGCCCGGACCGCGGCCTGCACGTCGGTGTCGGCGGTGCGGTCCTCCAGAATCCCGGCCTGCACGTAGAGCGCCTCGGCGGAGATGCGCAGACCCTTGGCGATCTGCGCGAGGATCTCCGCGCTCGGCTTGCGCAGGCCGCGCTCGATCTGGCTCAGGTAGGGATTGGAGATCCCCGAGACGTCCGCGAGCTGGCGCAGCGAGATCTTCGCCCGCGTGCGCTGCTCCCGGATGTACTCCCCGATCGAGCCGACCTTGGTACTTGCCATGTCTCCACCCTGCGTCATGGTGCTTGCAGTTGCAAGCGCGCCAGCTAGCACTTCGCGGTGAGTCCCGTCACAGGCCGCCCCTCCATCATCGGACGGAGTGACCTGTGTCGCGGGATCAGGGGGCTCGGTCCGTCAGGAGACGTCGTCGCCGGGGGCGGTCCAGGTGTTGCAGACGTCCGGGCCGTCGCCCTTGAAGCCGCGCGCGAGCCAGCCCGCGTAGTGCTTGCCGGAGCCGTGGTCGCGCTGGTCGGCGGGCTGCCGCTCGTCGCCCCGGTTGCGGACGTCGTTCAGCATCGCCTCGTACTGCAGCCGCGTCATCGGCAGCGTCCGCCGCTCCGCGCCGAGGAACGCCCCGGCCAGGCACTGCGCCTGCAGCTCGATGCGGCGGCTCGCCTCGGTGCGGGCCAGGTCGTCGCCCTGCTCCATCTCCTGCTGGCCGTACGCGAGGATGCCCGCGCGGTCCTGGACGTGGTGGCCGTACTCGTGCGCGATGACCCGCGCGAACACCGCGTAGTGCGACAGCGGCTCCCCGCCGGACGTCTCCACGACGTGCTCCAGCCCCACGTACATCGTGTTGTTCGCCGGGCAGTAGAACGCCGACGACCCCGGACTCGGGTACGACCCGCACGGGCTGCGGCCCGGCTGCACCCAGAACACACGGTGCGGCGCGTCGTAGCCGAGCCCGCTGCGGCGGAACTGGCCCTTCCACGACGCGTCCAGGCAGTCGCTCAACGTCTCCATGAAACGGCGCATCGACGCGCCCTCGTCGGTCAGCTTCGGCAGCGCGCAGCGGATCGGCACGAGCTTGCCGGACGCGTACAGCCGGTTCTCCGTCGCGACCTTGCGCGCCACCGGCCGGCCCGCCGCCACGCCGTGCGCCGAGCCCTGCGTCAGCGCGTCGTACCCGGCGAACCCGAGCGCGCCGAGGACGAGCACGGCCGAGAGCCCGCCGATCAGCCCGGCGATCGTCCCGCCCGCCGAGCGGCGCGGCGGGCGGCGGCGCGGCACGTGCGCGTACGTCCGGACCTGGCCGTCGGGGCGCTCAGGCAGGCGGTACGGGGGCGGAGGGGAGCGATGACCTGCCATAGCGGGAAATCATCGCACGTCTTCCCGCTACGATTTGCGGCCATGCCGGCTCACGCGACCACGGGTCGCCCGCGCGGGGCGCTCGCCGTCCTGTTCTCCGCCCTGTCCGCCGTCGCCCTGTCGCTCGCCGTCCCCGCCCCGGCCGCCTCCGCCGCACCGCACGCCGCCGGGGCCGACGAGCGCGTCGTCAAGGACGACGTGGCGCTGACGGTCGGCGAGCACGGCGTCGCGAAGGTCCGCGAGACGATCACGTACCGGTTCGACGGGCAGGACCGCGTGGAGCGCCGGTTCGCGACGCGCCAGCACCGCAGCGTCACCGAGGACCGCGTGTACCGCGTCTCCGGCGTGCGCGCGGACGGCGGGCTGCGCGTCGCCGGGACGCGGCACGACGGCACCGACACCGTCGTCACGCTCGCCGCACCGCAGCGCCTCACCGGGACGCGCACGTTCACGCTCACCTACGAGGTGCGCGGGATCGTCGCGCCGTCCGGCGGCCTGGAGGAACTGCGCTGGCCCGCCGTCGGCGGCTGGCGGGTGCCGCTGGACGAGGCGCACGTCACCGTGGACGCCGACGCGATGATCCGCAACGTCAACTGCTTCGCCGGGCCGCTCGACAGCGTCATCGGCTGCACGCAGTACTACACGAACCACACGCACACGCAGGGCATCTACGACCAGCAGACGATGCTGCCCGGCGAGTACCTGACCGTCGTCGCGGGCCTCCCGCCGGGCACCACCGGCGGCGCGGCGATCTTCGAGCGGCGGCACACGGCCGCGACCGCGTTCTCCGTCAACCTCGTCACCGGCGGGGCGCTGCTCGGCCTGCTGGTGCTGCTCGCGGGCGGATTCGTGCTGCTCTACCTGCTGCGCGGACGGGACGCGCGCGTCGTCGGGCGCAAGGCCGCCGAGGGCGACCGCGCCCACCTCGTCCCGGACGCCGCCGGGGCCGACGACGACCCGCCGCACCTCGCCGCCGCGCGCGGCTTCGAACCGCCGGACGGGGTCCGGCCCGGGCAGATCGGCACGCTCATCGACGAGCAGGCCGACGTCATCGACGTCACCGCCACCATCGTCGACCTCGCCGTCCGCGGCTTCCTGCTCATCGAGGAGGAGGACCGCGCCGTCACCGGGCGGCTCGACTGGACGCTGCGGCGGCTCGACCGGCCCGGCGACGAACTGCTGAACTACGAGCGCGTCCTGTTCGACGCCCTGTTCACCGACGCGGACGGCGCGCCGCGCGACGCGGTGAAGCTCTCGGAGCTGGGCGGCGCGTTCGCGACGAGCCTCGCCCGCGTCCGGTCGGCGATGTACCAGGACGTCGTGGACCAGGGGTGGTTCGCACGGCGGCCCGACACCGTCCGGTCGCGGTGGACGGTCGCGGGGCTCGTCCTGACCGTCCTCGGCATCGCCGCGACGACCGCGCTCGCGTTCACCACCGACTTCGCGCTCGCCGGACTCGCCGCGATCATCGCGGGCGCCGCGATGGCCTACGGCGGCCAGTACATGCCCGCCAAGACCGCCCAGGGCTCGACGGTCCTCGCCCACATGATCGGTTTCCGGGCGTTCCTGGAGCGCGGCGAGATCCCCGAGTCCGCGGCCGAGGCGTCGCCGCAGCGGATCGCGCTGTTCTCGCGTTTCCTGCCGTACGCGGTGGTGTTCGGCGTCGTCCCGCGCTGGGCCGAGACCGTCAAGGACGCCGGCGAACGCGCCACGGGCGCCGACAACCTGTACTGGTACGAGGGCCCGGCCGAATGGGACCTCTCCGGCTTCGCCGAGTCGATGCGGACCTTCACGTTGACGACTTCGGGGGCGATCTCCCAGTCCCGCGGCCTCTGAACGGCGGCTTCCGCACGCGATCCGCCCGGCCCGTCGGCGTCGCGTCGACAGCCCATCCACGCAGCCCATCCACGCAGCCCATCCACGCAGCCCATCCACGCAGCCCATCCACGCAGCCCATCCACGCAGCCCATCCACGCAGCCCATCCACGCGGCGCGTCCGGGCAGCACGTACGGGCAGCACGTACGGGCAGCGCGTCCGTGCCGCGCGCCCGTGCCGCGCGGATCGGCTACGCCTCCGTGCAGCGCGTCCGTGCCGCGTGCCCGTGCAGCACGCCCGTGCGACGCGCCCGGACGACGTCCGCGCAGCGTCTGACGCGCTGAACGCGACGCCCGCAGCTCCGCCACGTGGGCATCCGCGTACCGCGCCGGGCCCCCGCGCGACGTGCCGTGCAGCGTCCGCGCGGCGATGCCCGGCGCGCTGAATCCGACATCCGTGGCTCTGACACCCGGGCGCATCTGCGCACGGCGGCGGGTGTCCGCGCACGCCGTGCGCGACATCCGCACGGCGACCCATGCAGCGGCCCGTACGGCATCCGCGCTGTGGCCGGCGCCAGCGCCGGCACCCGTGTGCTCTCCCAGAGGCCCAGGTGGGTCGCGCCCGTACGGCGTCCCACGCGGCGTTCACGCCGTGGCCGGCGCGCTGAGCGCGATAACGCGCGAGCATCCGCAACCGCGGCCTGACGTCCACGCGCAGGCGCGGCGGCCCGCACGGCGGTCGGCGTGCTGAACAGGGTGTCCACAGCTCTGCCGCGCGGTATCGCATGCTGCGTCGGATCTCCGCGGGCGGCGTGCCCGCGAGGCGTCCGGGCGGCGCTCACGCGCGGTGCCCGGCGCGCTGAACGCGGTGCGCGAGCATCGGCGTGCAGTGCGGCGTCCACGTGGCTTTCACACGGCGTCCGTGCGGCATCCGGCGAACTGAATGCAACATCTGCGGCTCGGCCGCGCCGGTGGCTACGCGATGTCCGCGCGCGGCGTCCGAACAACGTACGGCGATCGTGCGGCGTACGGCGATCGTGCGGCGTACAGCGGTCGTGCGGCGGTCGTGCGGCGTGCGGCGGTCATGCGGCGCGCGGCGGTCATGCGGCGCGCGTGCAGCGTCCGAACACCGGGCGGCGTCCGGCGTCCGGCGTCCGAGCGGCGCCCGGCGGTTGTGCGGCGGGCGTGCAATCTCCGAGCGGCGCGCAGCGTGCAGTGTCCGAGCGGCGAGCGGCGAGCGGCGGGCGGCGCGCGGCGGGCGACAGGCGACAGGCGACAGGCGACAGGCGACAGGCGGCGAGCGTGTATGCGTTGGGTGGAGGGGTGGGGCCTGGGGTTCGGGGGCGGTGTTCGTGCCGTTCGTTGGGTCGTTGCGGGGTAGGGCGATGGGCATGACGTACCTTTTGTCCCTGGCCGGGCCGCTCGCGGCGTCGCCCGACGGGCCGCCGTCGTACGCGGCCTTCATGCCGTTCCTGCTGGTCGCGGCGCTGGCCTTCTGGCTCGGGCTGACCGTCCGGGGCTGGCGCGAGCGCCGCTATCCCGAGCCGTCGTCGCGGCTGATCCCGCACCGGGGGCCGGTCGCGGGCGCGCTGACCCGCGGCGGGCGGAGCTGGGCCGAGGCGGAGGCCGCCGGCGAACCCGTCACCCGTCGAGAAACCCAGGAACGGCGCGTCTCCGTCGCCCGCGAGGAGAACGCTCCCTGGCCGCCGCCCCGCCGCTCGCGATCGGGCTGACGCGGCGAGCGGGTGATGCATCGCACAGCGGCCATCTTCGTGGCGAGACGTAAGATGTCTGACATCTGGCAACTCGTACGAGGAGGCGCAATGGTGATCCGCCCGGCCGGCGGGTCGGCGGTGGGAGCGGTGCTCGACCAGATGCACCGGGCCCTCGCGGACGGGACCTGGGGCGTCGGAGACCGCGTTCCCGGCGAGTACGAGCTGGCGGAGCGGTTCGGTGTGTCGCGGCCCGCGATCCGCGAGGCCGTCCGGGCGCTCGCGCACATCGGCGTCCTGGAAGTCCGGCACGGGAGCGGCACGTACGTGCTGAGCACCACCGATCCGCGTCCGCTGCTGCGCCGCGTCGAGCACGCCACGCTGCGGGACGTGTTCGAGGTGCAGCTCGCCTACGACGTCCAGGCCGCGCGGCTCGCGGCGCGCCGCCGCACCGACGACGACGTCGCCCGGCTGCACGCGCTCCTGGCCGACCGCGCCCGCGCGGGAAGCGCCGCCGAGTTCGGCGCGGCCGACGCGCGCTTCCACTCCGGGGTCGTCGAATGCGCCGGGAACCCGATGCTGCTGGAGGTCTACCGCTTCTTCGAGCGGCGGCTGAGCGACTCGATGAGCGTCCTGCGGCTGGACCAGGACATCCCCGAGGCCGGGCAGGACGAGCACCGCGCCGTCGTCGAGGCCATCGCCGACCGCGACGGCGAGGCCGCAGCCCGCGCGGCGACCGCGATCGTCGCCCCGACCCTCGACGTCATCGACCGCCTCCTGACCCGCACCGACCCCACCGCCGGCCAACCCGCCAGACGCGCCGCCGCCAAACCCACCGCGCAACAGCCCGGAGAACGCGCCTCCGCCGAGGCCCCCGCCGAGCAGCCCGGCGGGCACGCGTCCGCCGAGCCCACCCCTGGACTGGCCGGACGACGCGTCGGCACCGAGCCCATCGCGGAACAGCCCAGACGACGCGACACCGATGAGCAGCCCGAACAACGCCGCGCCGACGAGCCCACCGCGGAGCAGCCCGGGCGACGCGACGCGGGCGAGCCCACCGCCCAACAGCCCCGGCGACGCGACGCGGGCGAGCCCACCGCGGAGCAGCCCGAACGACGCAAGGCTGCCGCGCCCACCGCCCGGCAGCCCAGCGGACACGGCGCCACCGAGCCCGCCGCCCAACAGCCCGGGCGACGCGACGCGGGCGAGCCCACCGTCCCGGAGGGCCGGACATGACCGCGCGGCGTGCCGGCACCCTCGCGGGGGTGCTACTCATCGTCCTGGCCGCCGTCAACCTGCGGCCCGCGATCACGATGGTCGGCCCGCTGCTCACCGACATCCGCGACGACTTCGGCCTGTCCGGGACGGCGGCGGGCGCGCTGACCACGCTCCCGCTGGCGTTCTTCGGCGGTTACGGGTTGCTCGCGCCGTTCCTGCGCCGCGCGCCGCGCGGCGAGACGCTGCTGGTGTCCGCGATGACGCTGCTCGCGGCGGGTCTGGCGCTGCGGCTGCTGGACGCGCCCGTCGCGCTGTTCGCCGGCTCGCTCGTCGCGGGGATGGCGATCAGCATCGGCAACATCGCGATCCCGGCGATCATCAAGCGCGACCATCCGGGCTCGATCACGACGATCACGGCGGTCTACTCGGTCGCGATCACGGTCGGCGCGGCGGTGTCGTCGGCGGTCGCCGTTCCGGCGGCGGACGCGCTCGGGGGCTGGCGGCCGCCGCTGGCGCTGCTGCTCGTCCCGGCGCTCCTGGCGGCCGCGTGCTGGCTGCCGCGCGCCGTCCGGAACGCGCGGGCGGCGCGGGCGGTGAACGCCGCGCAGGCGCCCCCGCCCGGCGCGCGCGTCTGGCGTTCGCGGCTGGCGTGGCAGGTCACCGGCTTCATGGGGTTGCAGTCCCTGCTCGCCTACATCGTCATCTCGTGGCTGCCGACGCTCTGCCAGGACCGGGGCATGGACGCCGCACCCGCCGGATACGTCCTGGCGCTGTCGTCCCTGATGCAGGCGGTCGGTTCGCTGGCCGTCCCGCTCGTGGAGCGGCGGACGCGGGACCAGCGGCCGCTCGTCCTGGCCACCGCGGTCCTCAGCGTCGCCGGGTTCGCCGGGGCGGCGTGGGCGCCGATCGGCTCGGTGTGGGTCTGGACGGTGCTGCTCGGCCTCGGCCAGGGAGTCGGGTTCGCGACGGCGCTGTCGTTCATCGGCCTGCGGGCGGGGGACGCGCGTGTCGCGGCGCAGCTCTCCGGCATGGCGCAGGGCACCGGCTACGTGATCGCGGCGGTCGGCCCGCTGGGAATCGGCGCACTGCACGACGCGACCGACTCCTGGACCGTTCCAGCCATCGTGGTGCTGGCCTTCTGCGCCCTGCTGCTCGCCCCCGGCCTGGCAGCGGCCCGAAATCGCACGATCGGCGCCCCCACCCTCGCACCGCACTCGGACACCGAACCCGACGAAGCCCGCGTCTAGCCCGCGCACCGGACGGAGCCGGTGCTCAAGCCCGCGTTTCGGCCTGAGCAGCGGCCCCCATTTGGGTCCGCGTTTAAGGGCTCCCCCTCCGGCTAGGAAGCCCGGACGAGGAGGTGGAACGCATGGACGCAACCATCACGGCCGCGATCACGCACGCGCAGGGATGGCGGATCGGAACCGGGACCATCCTCTACGTGGGTCCGATCCTGCTGTTCCTCGCCCTCGCGGCCTGGCTCGCGCTGACCTGGTTCGGCGCGTGGCGCACGCGGCACATCACGCCCGAGGCCGAGCCCGCGCCGGAGCGCGGTCCCGTCAAGGGCGGCTTCCAGAAGAAGTCGCACGGGATGTTCTCGCACAGCTACGCCCCGGACCAGATCCCGGTGTCACCGCAGGAGCGCACCCGGAGCGATCCGGACCGCTCCGGCCGGCGCGGCACCGCCGTGAAGCAGCGGCGCGGCTAGCGCGTCGAGGACGGCGGCGTCGCCGTCGAGCCCGACGGCGCGCAGCAGCGCGACGGTCACCGGCGTCCGGGCGCGCATGGCGCCGTCGTCGATCTTGACGGCGCCCGCCCGGCCGTCGGCGGCCGCGAACGCGTCCACACCCTCCGCCCCGCACTTGACGATGAGGCCGGGGACGGCCTCCATCAGCCGCAGTTCCTCCCGGCGCGTGCCGGACGTCCACTGCGGGTGCGCGCGCATCGCGTCGGCGACGCGCCGCTCCGGAGTACCGGGTCCGGCGAGGACGAGGCGCCGGAACGCGCGCGCGATCCCTGTCACGGAAACCGCGAAGAGCGGCGCGCCGCAGCCGTCCACGCCCGTCGCGGCGGGCTTCTCCCCCGTCAGCTCCGCGACGACCGCGGCCGTCGAGACCTGCAGCGGATGCTGGGGATCGAGGTAGTCGTCGGTGCTCCACCCGGCCGCGACACACGCGGCGAGCATCCCGGCGTGCTTGCCCGAGCAGTTCATCCGCAGCGCCGACCGCCCGCCGCCGTCCCGGACGACCTGTCGCTCCGCCTCGGGGTCCAGCGGCCACGCCTCCGGGCACCGCAGGTCGCCCGCGCCCAGGCCGACCGACGCCAGCAGCCGCTCGACGCCCGCGACGTGGAAGTCCTCCCCCGAATGGCTCCCGGCGGCGAGCGCGAGCAGTTCGCCGTCCAGGTCGAGGCCCGCGCGGAGCATCGCGACGGCCTGCATCGGCTTGTTCGCCGAGCGCGGGAACACCGGGTGGTCGGGCTCCCCGGCGGACACGGCGACGGACCCGTCCGCGGCGAGCCCCACGGCGCTCCCCCGATGCCGCGACTCCACGAAACCGGACCGTTCCACTTCCACGAGCACCGGATTGACCCGCACTCCGCCCCCTTCGTCATGTCCCCGCCATCATCGTCCCCGCACCCGGTCGCCGCGACGTTCAAGAGTGCGCTAACACTTGAACCATGCGAGCGGTGGTGCAGCGGGTGACGCGGGCGGACGTGACGGTGGACGGGACGGTCGTCGGGGCGATCGACGGGCCGGGCCTGCTCGTCCTCGTCGGCGTCACCCACGACGACGCCCCCGAGCAGGCCCGCAAACTCGCCGCGAAACTCTGGGGCCTGCGCGTCCTCGACGGCGAGAAGTCCTGCTCGGACGTCGGCGCGCCGCTGCTCGTCGTCAGCCAGTTCACCCTCTACGGCGACGCGCGCAAGGGCCGCCGCCCGTCGTGGACGGCCGCCGCGCCCGGCCCGGTCGCCGAACCGCTGGTCGACGCGGTCGTCGCGGAGCTGCGCGCGCTCGGCGCGACCGTCGCGACCGGGCGGTTCGGCGCGGACATGAAGGTGGCGCTCGTCAACGACGGCCCGGTGACGCTGGTCCTGGACGTCTAGCGGACGAAGACGCCGAGGCCGTTGGCGACGGCGCGCTCCCGCCCGTCGGACGGGACGTTGCGGACCGTCGCCCGCTTCGCGCCGCGCCGCCGCGCGACCAGCGTGGACGAGCCGCCGCCGTCCAGGTCCACGGCGTCGTCCGCGCCCGCGCGGGCCAGCAGCGACGCCAGCTCGGCCATCGTCAGCCCGCCGCTGCGCCGCGACCGCCCGTCCACGACGACGAGCTGGACGCGGCGGCCGTCGCGGCTCACCCCGGCGGCGGTGCGCGGCGCGGGCCCGGTGTCGGCGAGGCCCGGCAGCGGCGACCCGTCGCGCAGGATCGCGAACCCGCCGACCGCGACGCGCAGCCGCCCGGGGCCGGTCAGGCGGTAGCGGACGGACACCCGCTGGCCCCGGCGCAGCCCGCGCAGCGCGGCGGCGGCCCCGTCGCGGCCGACGAGGACGGTCGTGCCGCGCGGGATCGACCCCTTGCCGACCTTGCGCGCGACCTTGACGACCGTCCCGCCGCGCACCGTCACCTCGGCGGTGTCGGCGCTGCACGCGGCGGCGCGCGACGCGTCGCTCCCGCAGACCGCGCGCCGCCGCGACGCGCTCCCCCACGCGGCGGTGAACACGCCCGCGCCGCCGACCGGCAGCGCGTACTGGTTGAGGCCGCGCAGCGCGACGACCGCACGTCTCCCGACACGGACGGAGCCGGTGAGCCGCAGCCGGGCGACGCGGGCGCGGCCGTCCTTGCCGACGCCGACGACGTCCTCGGCGGACGCGGCGCGCGGCGACGCCGGGCCGAACCGCTGCCCGGCGGGCACCGCGCCCTTCACCGGGCGGCCCGCGTCGAGTTCGGGTCCGGACGACGAGCCGGTCGCGGCGTTCGGACCGCCGCCCACGTCGAAGAAGTCGCCGTTGACGCCCGCGACGGCGTGCCGCGCATCGGCCATCGCCGAGACCGTCCGGCGGGCGGCGACCACCGGCGGACGCAGCAGGCCGAGGCCGATCCGGCGGTTCCGCAGGTCGACGTCCACGAGCACGCCCCGGACCGGGCCGCCCGCGCCGGACGCCGCGAACCGCCGCAGCACCGCGCCCGGCGCGAGCCGCGTCGCCTTCCCGAACCTGACGCCGCGCGCCACCGCGCCGTGGACGGGCCGGCCGGCCGCCGTCGCGACGCGCTCGCCCGAACCCGCGCCGTCCGGCCCGGCGGGCGGCGGCGCGGCCGCCGCCGGGACGGCCGTCACGAACACCGCGGCCGCCGCGACGGCCCCTCGCAGTCCCCCCGCGCCCATCCGCTACTCCCCGAACCGGATCGCGGCGACCTGGATCGGCCGGTCGAACCGGGCGACCTTCTGGCGGCTGCCCACCACGCCCGCCGGAGCGCCGCCGCAGTCCTCCCGCTCGAACAGGTACACGGCGCGGACGTGCGACTTGTTCACCGCCGACAGCGTCTCGAACGGCGCGGACAGCGGGACGCAGCCGTCCTGCTCGGGGATCAGCAGCTCCTCGCCGCCGAGGTCGGCGGCCGAGTGCAGGAACAGGTAGTCGGTGTTGCGGGGGGCGGCGAGCGCCGGGACGGCGGCGACGAGGCCGACCAGTCCGAGCAGGGCGAGCGTCCCCGCCCCCGCAGCGCCGCGCGTCCGGACGTCGCCGGGCAGGCCCATGTTGCTCCTCGGAATCGAAGTGGAACGCGTCGGCGCGTGCAGGTTCGTCGCTGTTACTGCGCCGATGTCGGTGCGTCGCACGCGCCGACGGACGATGACGGAAAGTGATCGGCCGTCGCGGAACGTCATAGTAGGGTCGCCGAACCCGCCACGTCCCGCGAAACCCGACACGCCGCATCACACGCACCCGATGCCCACGAACGATCACGACAAGCCCTCCGCCCGGTCCGACCGTGAACGACCCGGCGGCGAACTCGCGCCCATGCCGCAGCACGGGCAGCGACGCTCGACGGCGGGGCCCGCGCGTCGCCCGAAGCGACTCGTACCGCGACGCCCGAACGCCGGGACGGGGCATCCGCGTCACTCAAACAGCGACGCCCGAACACCAAGACGAGGCACCCGCGTCACTCGAACAGCGACGCCCGAACGCCGAGACAGGGCATCGCGTGGCTCGAACGGCGACGCTCGAACGGCACGGTGGGCGTACTTGAGCGCTCGGTCCTGGCCAGGCCGTGGGCCGGCGGGGGTCAGGCGGTGAGGCCGAGCAGACTGCCGATGAGCGCGACGACCGTTCCGGCGGCGGCCGTCGCCAGGACGAGCAGGTCGGCTTGGGCGAGCCGCGTCCGCGCCGCGCGCGAGTGGACGACCGCGCCGCGCTCCCGCACCGCCGGGCCGGACGACGCGCGGACGACCGGGCGCAGGCCGACGAGCCGCCGGATCGCTTCGACCTTCAACTCCTGGTGCTCGCGTCCGCAGGCGAACAGCCGCCCGCGCACCGGTTCGCGGCACGAGAAGCCCTGCCGCGTCATCATCCGGCACACCGTGGGCACGCCGATGAACTCGTACACGCACCACAACAGGACGGCGAGCAGCGCCAACCGCCACGACCACACCCACACGGCCAACGCCCCGACCGCCGCGAACAGCCCCCACCACAACGCGACCGGCTCGCGCGGCCGCCGACGCCGCCGCCCACCCGACCGCCGTCCACCCACGACAACACCACCCGACCCACCGGCACGCGTCCCGGCGCCGCCCGCACCGACCTCACCGGCACCGGACCCGCTCGTTCCACGCGCTCCCGCGCCGGACCCGCTCGCGCCGCTCGCACCCGACCCACTCGTTCCGTTCGCGCCGGACCCACGCGCGCCCGACCCGCTCGCGCCGCTCGCACCGGACCCGCTCGCGCGCGACCCACTCGCGTCCGCGCCGGACCCGACCCCAGGCTCGCCGTACTCGTCTCCTTCAGGAGCGGCCACATCGGCTCCCCTCCCTCGACGGCGCACCATCCCGAGGAATTTGCCCGGAGACCGCCGGTTTTACGCCCCCATCACGCGCGACCATCCCACGCGACCAGCCCGCACCGCCAGCCACCGCTTCGAACCGCGCCCTATCGCGCACGACCCGGCAGGACGCTCCGGACTGCGCCAACCCGGCGACGTCGGTCGCCGGGCGTCGGTCGCCGGGCAGTGGGCGTCGGGCAGTGGGCGTCGGGCTGGACGGGAAGGACGGGCAGCGGGTGGGGCGGACTGCGGGCAGGACGGGCGGCGTTCGGGGACGAGGGTCTGCCTCAAAGTGCCTCAGCCCGAGCGCGAGTGCGTTAACTGGCCGGTGAAGCGACGCCGGAGGCGAGCTTCATCGGGCAGATCGCGAAACGATGCCGCGCTCGCACAGACCCGGTGAGGTCCGAGCCACCAGGCGAGGGCGTGGGCCGGGACTCGGAAACACTGGCAGCGAACAGCGAAGGCAAACGCCCGCAGCCGTCGTCGTCAAGCGCGCCTGGTCGGCTGGCGGCGGAGGGCTATCTGGGCGTTCGCGCCGGTGTCCGGGGAGACGATGACCTCTTGCGCCGCCGCGACCCCGCCCGCGAGCAGTTCCGCGTCCACCGGGACGTTCCGCTTGACGAGGGCCAGCGCGACCGGCCCCAGTTCGTGGTGGCGCGCGGCGGAGCCGACGAACCCGACCGTCCGCCCGCCCGGGATCTCGACGGGATCGCCGTGGGCGGGCAGCCGGTCCACGCTGCCGTCCAGGTGCAGGAACACCAGGCGGCGCGGCGGGCGGCCGAGGTTGTGGACGCGCGCGACCGTCTCCTGCCCCCGGTAGCAGCCCTTGTTCAGGTGGACGGCGTCCTCGATCCAGCCCATCTCGTGCGGGATCGCGCGCTCGTCGGAGTCGAGGCCGAACCGGGGCGTGTGCGCGGCGATCCGCAGCGCCTCGTACGCCCACAGCCCGGCGGGCCGCAGCCCGGACGCGGCGGTGAGCGCGGCCAGTTCGGCGCGCGGGACGAGCGTCGTCGTCAGCCCGGCGACGTCGGGGAACGCGGGACCGGGGAAGGAAGCCGGCCCCGTCACGGCCGCGTACTCGCCGGTGACGTCCGCCACCTCGACGCGCAGCATGAACCGCATCCGGTCGAGGAACGCGGTGAGCGCGGGCGCGGCCCCCGGCTCGACGTGCGCGAGCACCGCCTCCCCGTCGTCCACGAGGTGCAGGTGGTGCTCGACGCGGCCGTTGGCGTCCAGCAGCAGCGCCTGCGTCGGCTCGTGCGGCGGGAGGACGTCGAGGCGCTGGCTCAGCAGGCTGTGCAGCCAGGACAGCCGGTCCGGCCCGGTGACGCGGACGACGCCCCGGTTGCTCCGGTCCACGAACCCGGTCCCGGATTCCAGCGCCCGCTGCTCCTGCGCGGGCTCCCCGTAGTGGGCCGCGATGTCGTCGTCGGGCGCGTCGGCGGCGACGGCCCCGTGCAGTTCCAGCAGCGGACTCCTCATGCCCACCAGCGTATGCGGCGGCGCGTCACGCGCGGCAGTCGCGGCACTCCCCGTACACCGTGAGGTGATGCACGTCGGTGACGAAGCCGAACCGCTCGGCGAGGCTCTCGGCGAGCCCGGACGCGGCGGCCGGGTCGGCGTCCTCGGCGCGCCCGCAGCCGCGGCAGACCAGGTGGATGTGGTCGGCCTCGGTCGCCAGATGGTAGTTCGGCGGGCCGTGCCCGAGATGGGCGTGCTTGACGAGACCCAGCTCCTCCAGCAGCTCCAGCGTCCGGTACACGGTCGAGATGTTCACGCCCTTCGCGGTGCGCTGCACCTCGGCGCAGATCTCTTCCGGGGTCGCGTGCTCAAGGTTCGTGACCGCCTCCAGGACGAGCTGCCGCTGGGGCGTGACCCGGTATCCCTTGGCCCGCAGCTCCTCCTGCCACGTGTCCGCCATGAGCAGAGTCTATGTCCGCGAAAAGCCGCTTGCCTCGCGCGGCGGCGGTCGCATAACGTGCAGCCACGCAGGAAAGGAGGTGGTCCTAGGTATGAGTGACAGTAGGGCTTGCGAGGTGGCTGTCCGCTAGTCGCCGTCACGCCTCGGACACGCCGCTCCTGCAGGCGAGCTAGCCGCCTGACGGGGCACGTGTACCGGTCGTGGACGCGACCGGCGAATTCCAGGCAGGCACCGGGCCCCCGAACCGATGGGCAGTCCTCCCATCGCCCCGCACCCGCGGGAAGGTTCGGGGGTTTCCCTATTCTCTGATCACGCCTTCTTGAGCTGCGCGGAGAGATGGACCTGCAGCGGCTGACCCATCGCCGCCATCTCGTAGACCCAGCCGAGGTCCCGCGCGCCGTTCTTCTCGGGCAGCAGCCCGTACATCCGGGCCCCGGCGGTGACCTCCTTCGCCGACGCGGTCCGCGCGACGACGTCCGTCCGCAGCTCGACGCGGTTGAACGCGACGTTCCCCACGTAGATCTCCACGATCCCGGTCGGATGCGCGAGCGTCACCTCGACCTCGTTGCCCGGCCGGGGCCGCCAGTAGCCCGTCTCGGTGCCGAGCGGCCGCCCGATCGTGCCGTCCTCCTCGATCAGCCAGGTCCGGCTCTCGTAGATCAGGAACGGCTTGCCGTTGTGGGTGAACGTCACCTCCTGGCCGAACCGGAACTCCTCGATCGTCGGATAGTCGCCGACGCCCGCGCCCTTCCAGGTGCCGAGCAGGAACTCCAGCGGCTTCAGATCAGGGTGCGGGTCGAACTCCGGCTCGGTGCCCGCGGCGGCGTGCGTGGGATCGGACTGCTCTGACTGCATGGCATCTCAGCCTAAAGTGTCGCGGCCGCGCCCCGGAACGCCGCTACCGCAGCCGCGACAGCCGCACGACCAGCAGCACCGCGCCCACCGCGACGGCTCCGCACGCCAGGACCAGGATGATCGCGTTCGCCATGCCCACGGGCCGCCACCCTACGCGCGACGGCCCCGTGCCGTCGCGCGCGGCGCGGGGTTAGAGTGCCGGGCATGGCGAGATCTCTGGTGATCAAGGCGACGGCCGGCGCGGACGGCCCGGAGCGCTGCAACCAGGCGTTCACGGTCGCCGCCGCGGCCGTCGCGAGCGGCGTGCCGGTGTCGCTGTGGCTGACCGGCGAGTCCGCCTGGTACGCGCTGCCCGGCCGCGCCGAGGAGTTCGAGCTGCCGCACAGCGCGCCGCTGGCGGAGCTGCTGTCGGTCGTCCTCGCGGGCGGGACCGTGACGGTCTGCACGCAGTGCGCGGCCCGCCGCGAGATCGGCCAGGACGACGTCATCGACGGCATCCGCATCGCGGGCGCGCCGACGTTCGTCGCCGAGGCCACGGCGGACGGCGCCCAGGCCCTCGTCTACTGACCCGCCCGCGACCCGGCCGAGCGGCACGGCCGAGCGGCGCGCGCCAGCCGCTCGTTCGGGCGGCGCGTGTCGACCGCTTGTCGCGCGCGGCGCGTCCGGCCGTTCATCCGCGCGGCGCGTTCTGATCCGCCCGCGCGGGGCTAGGCGGGGTCGCGGAGTGCTGCGACCGCGTCGCGGACGTCCGGGTCGGGGTCGGCGGCGAGGGTGTCGAGCAGGGCGGGGACGCCGGGCGTCGTCCAGTGGCCGACCGCCCAGACCAGGTCCTCGCGGACGCCCGCGTCCGGGTGGGCGGCGAGGCGGGCGAGTTCGGGGAGCGGGCCGCGCCGCCGCAGGCCGAACCAGTGCAGCGCCGCGCGCAGTTCAGCCGGGTCGCCCGGGTCTCCGGCCGCCGCGATGCGCGCGAGCAGGACGCGCGGCGGCGGCGCCGGGCCGTCCACCGGATGCGGCAGGCGCTCGCGGAGCCGCCGCGCCCCGTACCCGCCGCGCTCCCGGCAGCCGAAGCACGTGCAGGGCCGCCGCCCGTGCGCGTCCGGCCGGTACCGCCAGCCGACGCCCTGCGGGACGGCGCGGACGGCGCGCACCTCGCGGGCCGCGACCGCGCGCGGCACGAAGACCTCCCAGCCGCGCGGATCGGCGAGGGCGGCGATCCGCCGCACCGCCCCGGCGGCGGTGTCCGCGCGCGGCCGGTCCCCGTAATGCCCGACGAGGACCGGCTCGGCGTCGTCGAGCCGCAGATGGACGGCCGTCATCGGCCCCCGGTGCCCGAACCGGGCGAGTTCGCGAAGCCACTGGTGCGTCAGCGTGTACGACGGCAGCACCGGGAAGCAGTACACCCCGCGCGCCCCGGAACGCGCCGCGCGTATCCCGGACCGCCGGATGCCCGGCGCGTTCGCCGCGGGCGTGAGATGCACGAACGTCGCCATGCGCGGCATCGTAGGCACGCGCGCGACGCGACGGCGACGGCTTATTCGCTCCGGCGGCCGTACACCGCCACGCACCCCGCGTCGTCCTCCCCCGCGGGGATGATCCGCGCGTCGAACCCGGCGAGGTCGAGCAGGGCGGCGAGCGCGGGCCGCATGACGGACTCGATCCGGTCGTCGAACTCCTCCGGCGCCATCGTCATCGCCCCGCGCCGCGACCACGAGACGACGATCGCGTCCGCGCGTATCCACGTGACGACGTGGAAGCCGCCGCTGCCGCCGCCGCGCTCGTCGGCCGCGTGCAGCCCGGCGGCCGTCAGCGCCTCGTCGATCTCGGCGGCGAGCGGCGCGTGCATCTCGGTGAGCGTCACGTACTCCTCGACGAACGCCCGGTCGAACAGCGCGTACGTCGCGCGGGACACGCCCAGGCGGCACCGCAGGTCCTCGTCGGTGGCCTCGCTGACGGACGGGGGGCTTTCCACCGACGACGTGAAGAACGGCGGCGCGTCCGGCTCGGCGCCGTCCGGGGAGAGCAGGAAGGGATCGGTCATACACCGGAAGTTACGCCCAGCGACGCGTCGTCACCCGGTGAATGCGCGGATGCGTCCGTCCCCGCTCAGCGCGGGGCGAGCGCCGCGTTCAGCCGTTCCTCGCGGAGCCGCTCCGACCACGACGGCGGGAGCTGCGGCAGTTCCATCCCGACCGCCCACGTCAGCAGCAGGTCGGCCAGCCCCGGATTGCGGACGAGCGCCGGCCCGTGCATGTACGTGCCGAGCGTGTGCCCCGCGTACGCGCCCTCGAAGCCCTGCCCGTCGCCGTTCCCGACGCCCGCGACGACCTTGGCGAGCGGCCGCGCGTTCGGCCCGATCGTCGTGACGCCCTGGTGGTTCTCGAACCCGGTGATGCGCGGGACGTTCAGCTCCGCCGCGACGTCGCCGACGACCTCGCCGACCGCGCGCTGCTGCCCGCGCCCGCTGCGGATGTCGAGGAGCCCGAGGCCGGGCAGCGGCTGCCCCTCCTCACCGCCGAACTCGTGCCCGAGGATCTGGTAGCCCGCGCACACCGCGAAGATCACCGCGTTGCGGCGCGCGGCCTCGGCCAGCCCGCCGTCCGCGCGCAGCCGCTGCGCGGCGAGGATCTGCGGGCGGTCCTCGCCGCCGCCGAGCAGGTACAGGTCGCCGTCGGGCGGGACGGGCTCGTCCGAGCGCAGGTGGACGGTCTCGGTCGGGACGCCGCGCAGCGCCGCCCGCCGCTCCAGGACGATCGTGTTCCCCTGGTCGCCGTAGGTGCTGAGCAGGTCCGGGTAGATCCAGACGATCTTGAGTCGGTCAGAGGGCACGGCCGTACCTCGTTCGGATGTCCTGGAAGGCGGTGTAGTTGGCGATCACGTCGAGGCGGCCGGGCGGGACGGCGGTGACCGCCTGCTCGATGTCGTCCACCAGCGTGAACGCCACGTCGGCGGCCTCCAGCCGGGCGGCGAGGTCGACGCGGCGCTCGCCCGTCGCCCAGACGGGGCGGCCGCGCAGGATGCGGTAGTCGACGTCCCACAGCCAGGACGTGTCGCGGCCGTCCGGGCCCTGCGCGTTGATCGACAGCGCGACCGGGCCGGGCGCGGGCGCGAGGACGTCGAACGCCTCCAGCCAGCCCGCCGGGTTCTTCGACAGCAGCAGCCGCAGCTCGCGGCCCTGCGCCTCGACGGTGGTGTACCGGCCCGCGACCGACTTCACCTGCGCGAGCGCGGGCAGCGCCTGCTCGGGCGGCACGCCGAACTGCGCGACGACGGCGAGCGCCATCGCCGCGTTCGACCGGTTCGCCCGGCCGGGGAGCTGGAGCTGCGCCAGCGGGACGGCGCGCCCGTCCGGCGCGACGACCGTGTCGCCGCGCAGCACCCAGTCGGGGCGGGGCCGCGCGAAGTGGCACTGGCGGCAGCGCCAGTCGCTGTCCTCCTCGCCGCCCTGGCGGTCGAGCGGGCCGCCGCACTCGGGGCAGCACCAGGAGTCCTCGCGCCAGTGCTGGCCCGCCGCGACCCAGGTGACGCTCTTGGCGGTCGCCGCGCCCCAGGTGACGAGCGGGTCGTCGCAGTTGGCGATGACGTGGCTCTGCGGGGACGCCTCCAGGGCGCGCCGCCACTTCCCGGCGAGCAGCCAGATCTCGGCGGCGCGGTCCATCTGGTCGCGGCTGAGGTTCATCAGCGCGACGACGTTCGCGCCGGTCTCCTTCAGCACCATCGGGACGTACTTCTCGTCGCACTCCAGCACGCCGTAGCGGGCGCCGGGCGCGGACGCGAGCGCCGACACGTGCCCGGTCGGCATGTTCGCCCCGAACGCGTTGGTGGCGATCTCGCCGAGCGGCGCCATCGCCGACGTGATGAGGCGCGTGGTCGTCGTCTTGCCGTTGGTGGCGCTGACGAGGACGAGCTTGCGGTCCTTGGCGAGCCTGGTCAGCAGCTCCGGGTCGAGGCGGAGACCGATCCGCCCCCCGATCACCGAGCCGTCGCCCTTGCCCGCGAGCCGGGACATCCTGGCCGCGGTCCGGCCGAGCGCGACGGCCAGCTGCGAACGCAGTGGAAGATCGCTCATGAACTCCGTCTTCTCCGGTGCAGTGCGTCTCGGGCGCTCTTCTCGTACTTCGGCCCGCAGATGACCGCAGCCTAGCCGCCATCGGACGCCGTCGCCGCCCGCACCGCGCGGACCGCACCCGGTGGATACAAGTCACATCCGATCGGACGGACGGGACGTCACCCCTGTGTTCCCCCGATTCACGGACACCGTTCCCCTTACTGCGGCAAAATGCGATCAGTGTCACAGACATCCGAGTAAACCGGCGCGCGCGTCCTTGACCTCCGACGGCGGATCGTGATTCGGTGCGAGCCCCGGGAGGGGCCGACCGCAGCGGCGCGATTCCCGGCGAAGCGCCCGAGATGGCGTCCGAGATGGGGCGCCGCCCAGTACTTTGTCGTGGTCCCCCTCTTCGGTGGAGCGGCGAGCCCGGCCCGCGGGCGGGGATGCGCGACACGGGCGTACCGGCGACCAAGCGAGGTTCTGAGCTGATGCACTGTCCGACGTGCGGGACGAGCACGCCCGGGACGCTCGGAGCGTGCCCGCGCTGCAACACGCCGCTCGCGGGGCCGCCGCTCGGCGCGCCCGTCGGGGACGGCGTCGGCTCGGCGGACGCCGCGGCGGGCGGGGGGCTCGGCGAGGGCACCGTCCTGATCCCGCCGCCGCCGTCCTGGGGGGCCGCTCCTTCTCCTTCCTCTCCGCTGCCGCCGCAGGACCCGGAGTCCACGGCGGCCTGGGTGTTCGACCCGGCGGCCGATGACGAGGACGACGACGCCGAGGTGACGCGGCGCGCGTTTCCCGCGCCGGGGGCCAATGGCGCGGGGGTGAACGGTGCCGGGGCGAACGGCGGGTTCAGCAACCCGGGGATCAACGGTCCTGGCACGAATGGTGGGCTGAACAGCCCGGGGATGAACGGCCCCGGCACGAACGGCGGGTTCGACGGCGGCGGGCTGAACGGCTCGGGGATGAGCGGTGCGCCGTCCGGCGGGCTCGCGTCCGCCCCGCCGCCGCCGTCGTGGGCCGACCCGGAGCCGGAGCCGGGCGACTCGATCGTCCCCGACGACTGGTACGCCGAGCCGCGCCGTCCGTCGCCCGCCGACGAGGACGCCGGGGCGACGCGCGCGCTGCCGCCCGCCCCGCCCGGCGGCCTCGCGGCCACGCCGCCGCCCGGCCCCGCGCCGTGGTCGGCCGACGCCGACGCGACGCAGCTCGCGGGCGGGCCGCCGAACGCGCCGCTCGGGCAGATGCCGATGGGTCCGGGCGGTCCCGGCGTCGGACCCGGTCCGATGGGGCCGGGCCAGCCGGGCTTCGGCCCGATGGACGGGATGGGACCGGGCCAGCCCGGTTTCGGCCCGATGGA
This sequence comes from Actinomadura atramentaria DSM 43919, assembly GCF_000381885.1. GTDB lineage: Bacteria > Actinomycetota > Actinomycetes > Streptosporangiales > Streptosporangiaceae > Spirillospora > Spirillospora atramentaria. The sequence continues at coordinate 167,622 of NZ_KB907215.1, forward strand.
CGGGATGGGGCCGGGCCAGCCTGGTCTCGGCCCGATGGGCGGCGGGATGGGGCCCGGTCAGCCCGGGTTCGGGCCGATGAACGGTCCTGGGCCGATGAACGGGCCCGGTCCGATGGGTCCGGGGCCGATGGGCGGACAGCACGGCGGGCCGAACGACCCGTTCGCCGGGTTCGGCGCCCCGCCGCCGCGCAAGTCCGGGGGCGCGCCGAAGCCGCTGCTCGTCGGCGTCGCCGCGCTGGTGGCGGTCGCCGTCGTCGCCGTCGCGTTCGTGGTGTGGCCGAGCGGCGGCGGGAAGAAGGACCCGTCCGGGCCGCAGGCCAAGCCCGCCGCGTCCACGTCCAACACGCCCGTCGCGGAGAAGAAGCCGACGGTCTCGGCCGCCACGCGCAAGCAGGCCGAGGCGATGAACGCGCTGCTGGACACCAGCGGCGACGCGCGCCGCAACCTGTCGGCGGCGCTCGCCGCCAGCGGGAAGTGCAAGACGCTGCCCGCCGCGATCGGCGCGTACCAGCGCGTCGCGCAGCGGCGTCAGGCGCAGCTCCAGCGGACCTCGCAGCTCAAGGTGGACCGCCTGCCCAACGGCGAGAAGATGCGCGCCTACCTGCGGCAGTCGTTCCAAGCGTCGCTGGAGGTCGACCAGGCGCTCCAGCGGTGGGCGCAGAAGAGCCGCGCCAAGTGCAAGGGCAAGCCGAAGACCAGCGCCGCGCACGCGCCTGGGCGGGCGGGCGCCGAGCAGCGCGCCACGGCGTCCAAGCAGCGGTTCGTCGCGCTGTGGAACCCGGTGGCCCGCAAGACCGGCAACCCGGCGCGGAGCTGGAACACGGTCTGACACCCCGGTCACGACCGGGTTGCGACCGCGTCGCGGGGCGTTCGCGGACGCCTCCGGCGGGTTATCTTGTGGCGGAAAACTCCAATGTGGGCGTCCGGGGGCTGAATCATGCGGTGTCCGTACTGCGGCGGTGATACGACCCCGGCGCTTCCGCGCTGCACGCTGTGCGGCGCGCCGCTGAGCAGCGCGGCCGAGTCCGAGTCGGCGGCGACGTCGCCGGACGACGGGCCGGACGAGGGCGGCACGCTGCCCTGGACGGCCGAGTACGGAGTGTCCTCCGATCCTGGCGCGACCGCCGGGTCGGGATCGCGGGGGTCGGCGGGACCGTTCGGGTTGTCGGGATCGCCCGGGCCGGGTGGGTCGTCGGGATCGTCCGGGCCGCCAGGCTCGCACGGGCCGTCCGATCCGTACGACCCATACGGACCACCCGGATCTTCCGGGCCGCGCGGCCTGTCGGGGCCGCCCGGGGCGGCCGGATCACCCGGACCGTGGGGACCGCCCAGCCCGCAGGAGTCGCTGCCGCTGTCGCCCGAGCCGTGGAACGACCCGATCCCCGTCCCGCCGCCGCCCGCCGAGCAGACGACGCGGCTGTCGGCGGAGCCGTGGGAGCAGAACGCCTGGGGCGGCGAGCCGCCGGTGTGGCAGCCCCCGCCGCCGCGCCGCCGCAGCAGCCCGCTGCCGTACGTCCTGCTCGGCGTCGGCCTCGTCGTGCTGCTGGCCGTCGCGGCGGCGATCGTGCTGTGGCCGTCCGGCGGGACGTCCGGGAACGGCGGGACGGTCGCGCAGAACTCGCCCGCCGTGCCGGGGAGCAGCCCCGCGTCCGACACGCCGTCCGACGACCCGTCCCCGACCGGCGCGGGCGACGGCGCGGCGCAGGCCCGTGCGGTGGACTCACTGCTGTCGGAGATGGCGTCGACCCGCCGCTCGCTCGGCGCGGCCGTGGAGGGCGGCTGCGAGACGTCCAGCCTCCAGAGCGTCCGCGACGCGCGGCGCGCGCAGCTCTCCGAGGCGCAGGGCCTGACCGTGGACGGGCTCGCCAACGGGACCGCGCTGCGGGACGCGCTCGTCCGCGCGCTCCAGGCGTCGGTGACGTCGAACGAGCGGTACCTGGAGCAGTCCCCGGGCTGCCCCGCCGACTCCGACCCGGTGATTAGCCAGGCGAACGACGAGGCGAGCGCCGCCAAGCGCGAGTTCCTCGGCTACTGGAACACGATCGCCGAGGAGCAGGGCCTGACGAGCCGGTCCGAGGGCGACATCTAGCGGTCAGCCCAGCGTGAACGGCAGGCCGCCGGCCGGGTCGGCGAACGGCTTGACCAGGCCCTCCGGCCAGCTCAGGACGGGTTCCAGCCAGTCGTCCACGCGCATCGTCGCGGCGACGTCGGCGATCTGCTCGTCCTCGGCGAGGCCGATCGTGACGACGGCGAGGTCGGCGAAGAACGCGGCGTTCTCGTCGTCCCCGGCCAGGGCCGCGACGGCGAGCGGCCGGTTGCGGGCCAGCTCCATCGACAGCGGGTGGCGGCGCAGCGCGCGCAGCCGGTGGCCGAGCAGCCCGTCCGGCGGCTGCCGCAGTCCGGGGAGCTGGTAGTCCAGCGGCGGCGCGGGCGCGTGCGGGTCCGGCTCGGGGCCGCCGTAGGGGAACAGCCGGTCCAGTTCGTGGACCCAGCGGACCTGCGGGATCACCCAGTGGGGGCCGGGCGGCGTCCCGGCGGGTCCGGTGTCGCCGCCGAGCAGCCGCCGAGCGACGTCCGCGACCGCGCAGGTGAGGTCGGCGGGCGGGTACTGGGTGCGCAGCGCCCGCGACCGGCGCGTGACGGCGCGCTCCACGACCGTCGCCAGCGCGCACTCGCGGAGCCGCGCGGGCAGCCGCGACCACGCGCGGAACAGCTCCGGCGGGACGGCGGGCAGCGGCCGGTTCGCGGTGTGCGCGAGCACCAGCGTCTCCGTCCACACGCGCAGCCACGCCCAGTCGGTGTGCGCGGCGGTCAGGTCGGCCTCGCGCAGCTCGTACAGCGTGCAGGCGCGGCCCGCCTGGCACTCGCGGCCGCACGCCGCCGAGCGGCGGCCGTCCACCGGGGGCGGCGGGCCGGGCAGCTCCCGCTCGCGGCCCTCACCGAGCGGGATGCGGACGCGCAGCGGCCGATCCATCCCGTCGGCGAACACCGCCGCGACGCCGGGGCGCAGCGACACGACCTCGCGGGACTGGTCCTCGTCGAGGTTCATCGCCGCGCCGACCTGGTGCCGGTCGTCGTGCGCGGGCAGCCGGTGGACGACCTTCAGCGCCGTGTTCTTGATGACGTCCGGGACGAGCTTCGTCGGGATCTGCTCCGCGACGATGATGCCCTCGCCGTACGCGCGGATCTCCGCGAGCATCCCCGCGAACAGCTCCACGGCGTGCGAGCTGGTCCGCTCGGGGCGGTTGCGCAGCAGCCGGTGCGCCTCCTCGATGACGATGACGTGCCGCAGCGCGGGCGCGCCGTCGCGGGCCGCGCCGCGCGACCGCATCCGCAGGTGCTCCACGATGCGGATGATGAGGGTGCCCATGAGGAACGCCTTGTCCTCGTCGTTGGCGACGTCCTCGATGGCGAGCACGATGTTGTCGCGGAGCATGCCGCCGATGTCGGCGGGGTGGCCGCCCTCGAAGAAGCGCCCGGCGGAGCCGATGCGCAGGCTGCGGAGCCGGACGTCCACGAAGCCCTGGACGTCGGCCATCATCTCCCGGCCGTAGCCGACGTCGGTGATGACCTGCAGCGCGGCGTCCTGCAACTGCTCCAGCGTCGGGACGGTCGGCTCGATGAGGGAGCCGGGGACGCCGCCGCCGGTGACGACGTCCCAGCCGTTGTTCTCGTACACGCGCTGGAGGGCCTGCGCCATGATCTGCGGGAACGGCTCCTCCGCGTCGAACGCGGCCTGGAACAGCGCCCGCACCATGTCGATGTGGGCCTGGACGGGGTAGCCGGGCTCGGGCGCGAGCGGGTTCACCGACAGCGGCACCGACGCCGGGTCGGACGGGTTCACCACCGTCACCGGCCCGCCGAGGTCGGCGATGCGGCCCGCCATCGCCGCGTACTCCGACTTCGCCGGCTCGATCGCCAGCCACGGCACGCCCGCGCGGGTGAGCTGCTCCAGCAGGTGCCGGACGGTCTGGCTCTTGCCCGCGCCGGTCGCGCCGGTGACGAACACGTGCCGGTTGATCGTGGAGCGCGGGACGGCGAACGCGCCGACGCGGCGGTCCTGCGCGTCGAGGATCGCGCCGAGCTCGATGCGCGGCTCGGCGGCGGTCGCGGCGTCCTCGGTCTCGGAGGTGACGTCGAAGTAGCCCGCGTCGAGCACGCGCAGGCCGGGGACCTCGCGGCCGGGAAGCCCGGCGAGGGCGGCGAGCGCGCCCGCCGTCGCGGTGAACGGGTGGCGCAGTTCGTCGGACGCGGGCGCGCGCGGCGCGGGGTCGGCGGGCGGGGCGAGCGCCTCGGCGAACGACACCGCGCCGTGCCCGGACCGCAGCCGGTACGGGTGGCGGCCGAGGTCCATCGACCCGACGAGGACGGGCGCGATCTGGCCCAGCTCGCGTTCCGTCGCCGCGCCCGCCAGGACCCGCACGCGCCACAGGCCCGCCTCGCGGAACGCGTCGAGTTCGGCGAGGCGCTCGTCGGCGCGGGCGACGGCGAGGCGGGACTGCTCGTCCTCGCCGCGCCGCAGCATGCGGAGTTCGTGGTGGAGGGCGCGCATCTCGTCGTCGAGGAGGCGTTCGGCGCACGGCTCGGCGACGACGAACCAGCCGAAGGGCCGCTCCATCAGCGTGACGAGCGTCGACTCGAACAGCCCGGCCGCGTCGCGGGGCGCGGCCGCGGCGGGCGCGAGGCGGCCGAGGCAGCGCGTCCACACCATGCGGCGGGCCTGGCGCAGCCACTCGTCGCCAACGCGGACGCCGCGCGCGCCGCTCGGGAACAGCAGCGCCTGGCGCGCCTCCCCGACCGGGCCCGCGTTGGTGATCAGCTCCAGCGGCGCGCCGCCGCCCGCCGACAGCCAGCCGACGACGAACGGCTCGCCGCGCCGCGCCGCCGACAGCGCGGCGGGCAGGACGCTGACGAAGTCGCCCTCCGCCGACGGGGCGTGCCGGGGCGCGGGGATCGCCTGGATGCGGTACCACGGGCCGCACAAACCGACATCCGTGCGGTTCCCCGTCATAGCGGGAGGCGGGTACTCATGGGGAACTCCAGGGGGACGGGGCATCACGGGAGCATCCTTACCGGGCGGCGGCGCGGCGCGCCAGCGGGGCGGGCCAGACTCGCCGGGACCGGACAGCGGGCGCGCCGCGCGCCACACGTCCACTTTGCGCCGGTTGTCTGTTGGCTGGAGAGTGGGGGCGGAGGTGAGGCGCGTGGTCTTCGGACGGAAGGACCGCCGCGGGGAGCCGCCGGTCGAGCCGATCGAGTGGCGCGGCGTCCGCGAGTTCGGGGTCGGGAAGGTCGAGCGGCCCGCGACGCCTCGCCGGAACCGGATCGGGTGGGGGCCGAACGCGGTGCGGGTTCCGCGGGGGGATCTGCTCGTGCCCTGTGCCTTCATCGGACCTTCGTCCGGCGCGAGTGTTGCGTTGTTCGAGGACGCCTTGTTCACGCGGGCGGTGTGCGTCGTCTCGGAGCCGCGCGAGGTCGATGGGGCGCGGTGTTACGACGTGCTTGATGCGGCCGGTTCGCTCGTCGGGACGCTTTGGCGCGTCCCGCCCGCCCGTCGCCTCCGGCGGCACACGTGGCGGATCGACCAGCCGGACCGCCCCGAGATCACGGGGCGCGGCGAGTGGTCGGGGATCGGCGCGAAGGGCATCGCGGGGCGGCTCGCGGGCAAGGCATTCGAGGGCGTGGTGCAGTCGGTGCTGGATTTGGGTGCGGAGGGCGGCGATCAGCCGACAAAACCTCGCACGCTCGAATGGCTCGCTGCGGACGAGCTGGTGATGGTGAGCAGAGGCACGGACGTCCGCATTCACGCGGACTGGCTCGACCGCCGTTTGGCATTCGCGTTCGCCGTCGTCGCTGACAACTGACCCGCCGCTGCCGCGCCGCGCTCGGGCGGGGTGCCCGGGCGCGGCGCGGGCGCGGTCACTTCACGTGGCCGCGCGGCAGGACGCCGGTCCACGTGGTGCAGAGCAGGCCGCACAGCGGACGGCCGCCCTCCAGGGTGTTCCGCAGGGTCGTTCCCGGGCGGACGCCCTTCTTGACGACCACCGTGAAGTGGATCGTCGCGGACTGGCCCGGACGCAGCGCGCCGCGCCAGACGAGCCGTCCGTGCCGGTACACGACCGTCCCCCGCGACGCGTGCGCGTCACCGGCGTAGCGGACGCGGCCCAGCATCGGCCGCAGGTCGTCCGCGAACGACGCGGGGCGGCCCGTCGTGAACGGGGCGTCGCCGGTGTTCCGGACGGTGATCGTGTAGTGGATGCGCCCGCCGGCGCGGACCCAGCGCGTCGCGCGCTTCGCGGCCGACAGGTGCGGCCGCCGGTGCGGCGGCGCGACGCCCGCGGGCGGTTCGCCGGTCGGCGGCTCACCGTTGGGCGGCGCGGTCGTCGGCGGGACGCCCGTCGGCGGACCCGTGGTCGGCGGCCCGGACGTCGGCGGCTCGTTGCCGGGCGGCTCGGTCGTCGGCGGAAGGACGCCCGTGGGCGGAACCGTGGTAGGCGGAACTATGGTGGGCGGAACCGTGGTGGGCGGAACCGTGCTCGGCGGGCCGGTCGTGGGCGGGGCCGTGATCGGCGGAACGAGGTCCGTGGGCGGGCCCGTCGTCGGTGGAACCGTCGTGGGCGGGCCTGTGGTCGGCGGAACCGTGGTCGGCGGAACCGTGGTCGGCGGAACCGTGGTGGGCGGTTCGGACGTCGGCGGCTCAGCGGTCGGCGGCTCGTTGCCCGGCGGCTCGGGCTCGTCGAAGGGCGGCCCGACGATCGGCGGCTCGATGATGGGCGGTTCCATGATCGGCGGCTCGTCGGCGAGCGGCTCGCCCGGCTCCTCCCCCGGCGGCTCGGCCGCGGGCGGCTCTTCGGCAGGCGGCTCCTCGGCCGGCGGCTCGGCCGCAGGCGGCTCCTCGGTCGGCGGCTCAGCGGTCGGCTCGTCATTCGGCGCGATCAGCGGCGTCTCGGACGGGTTCGGCGTCTCCGCCACCGGCGGCGCCGACATCCCGGTGGTGTCCACCGTGCAGTAGGCGCGCTCGTCGCCGAGCACCAGGTGGGCCAGCGGCCCGCTGTAGTGCTCGCCGTCGACCGTCGTCAGGTCGCCGCGCAGGTCGAACTCGGCGCGCGCCTCGGCGTAGGACGGGTCGGCGTGGTCCTCGACGACGGTCAGCGTCGCGGTGATCGTCCCGCTCGCGACGCGCGGCGCGCCGAGCTGCGCGCCGGTCACCTCCAACGTCAGCGGCACGCCGGGCCGGAGCGGCGTCCCGAGCAGCGCCGCCGCCGTGATGGCGACGGACGCCTGGGACTGCGCGGGCGGCGCGCACCGTGCGTAGCTGTGCAGGTTCGCGACGGTGAAAAGGTCCTGCGCGTTGAACGCCGCGCCCGTCAGCGGCCCGCTCTCGACGGCGACGAGGTTGGTGCGGGCGTCATAGGCGAGCGGCGCGTTGATCCCGCTGGTCTGGGACTGCCGGGGGCCGAAGAACGTCAGGTAACGGTTGAGCGCGGCAGCATCTCCGAAACTGGACTGGTCGAAGCCGCCGGATGATCCGGTGTGCGCGCTTCCCCCGGTTCCCGAAAAGCCCGTCAGGCCGATCTGGGGCACGTTGGCGACGGTCAGCCGGACGGCGACGCTGTCGGACGACGGCACCTCTGCGGGCGCGGCGGCCGACCGCCCGGACGCGAACGTCCCGGTGCCGACTGCCGCCGCGGCGACCGCGAGGGAGACCAGTCCCCCGCTGAGGCCGGTGATGGCGAAGTGTCTCATACCGGGATGGTGGGCAATCCGGGAGCGGGGGCACCCGACCGACGCACCAAGATCATCAAGCTTTTGCTGAACGGCGACGTCGCCGCGAGCGCGTCAGCGGCGCCGGAAACGGTCGGTCGCCTCGACGAGGCGGTGCAGCGTGCCGGGTTCGGCCCCGCCGTGCCCGGCGTCCTCCACGAGGTGGAACTCCGCCTCCGGCCACGCGCGGTGCAGTTCCCACGCCTGGTCCGGCGGCGTCTTGACGTCGTACCGCCCGTTGACGACGACGGCGGGGACGTCGCGCACCGCGTCGATCCCGGCGAGCAGCCCGCCGTCCGGCAGGAACCCGCCGTGGACGGTGTAGTGGTGGATGATTCGCGCCATCGCCACGCACGCCGCGTCGTCCAGATCAGGCGGCGCGGTCGGCAGCAGCGCGCCCGCCGCAAGCTCCCAGTCCGCCCACGCGCGGGCGGCGGGGACGCGGACGGCCGGATCGGGATCGCCGAGGCGACGGCCGTAGGCGGCAAGAAGGTCCCCGCGCTCGGCGGCGGGAACCGCGTCGCGGAACGCGGCCCACTCGGCGGGGAACAGCTTGGCCGCACCGCCGGGCTCGTACGTCCAGGCGACGTCCTCCGGCCGCACGAGCCAGATGCCGCGCAGCACCAGTTCGGTGACGCGGTCGCGGTGCGCCTGCGCGTAGGCGAGCGCGAGCGTGCTCCCCCAACTGCCGCCGAACACCAGCCACCGGTCGATCGCCAGGTGCTCGCGCAGCGCTTCGAGGTCGCCGATGAGGGCGGCGGTGTTGTTGCGTTCCAACGAGACGTCGGGGTCGCCCGCGTGCGGCAGGCTGCGCCCGCAGCCCCGCTGGTCGAGCAGGACGATCCGGTACGCGGCCGGGTCGAAGAAGCGCCGGTTCAGGGGGAGCGTCCCGCCGCCGGGCCCGCCGTGCAGGAAGACGGCGGGCTTGCCGTGCGGGTTGCCGCAGAGTTCGTAGTGGACGCGGTCGCCGCCGACGTCGAGCAGCCCGGAGTCGTACGGCTCGATCGGCGGATAGAACGTTCGCATACTGCCCATTCCTACCCGGACCCCAGGGTGTCCCCAAGTACACCCCCGAACCGGTACGCAGGGCCATTAGCGGAGCCGCGCCCGCTCCCTAGCGTCGAGGACATGAGATTTCGGACTGCGCGTTCCCTCCCCGGCGGCCTGCTCGCCGCCGCGCTCACCGCGAGCGTCACCCTCGGCCTCACCGCCCCGCCGCGACCCGCCGACGCCGCCCCGCAGCCGGCCCGGCGCGGGACGGTCGTCTCCGCCGAACGGGTGCAGAACCTTTCGGCGGGGAAAGTCCGGACGGCGCTCGCCGATGACGGGATCGACGCCTCCCGCGTCCGCTACGGCGTCACCGCCTACCGGATCGTGTACCGGACGATCGACGTGGCCGGACGGCCGACGACGGCGAGCGGGCTCCTGGTCCTGCCGCGCGACGGCGAGCGGAACCGGCTGCGCGTCGTCGCGTACACGCACGGCACGATGGCGACGCGGAGCGCGGCCCCGTCCGTGGACGACGGCGGACGGTCCGACGAGGGCCTGCTGTTCGCGTCCGCCGGGTACGCGGCCGTCGAACCGGACTACCTCGGCCTCGGCGTCGGCCCCGGCCGCCATCCGTACATGCACGCCGCGTCGGAGACGACCGCGACGCTCGACATGCTGCGCGCGTCGTTCGCGTTCGCGCGCCGTCCGCTGGACCCGCGCGTCCTGATGACGGGCTTCTCGCAGGGCGGCCAGGCGGCGATGGCGGTCGGCAAGGCGCTGCGCGCGGGCGCGGACCCCCGCTTCCGGCTCGCGGCCGCCGCACCCGTCAGCGGCCCGTACGCCCTGCGCGACGCGGAAATCCCGGCGATCTTCGACGGGACGCTCGACCCGCGCACATCGGCCTTCTACCTCGCCTACTTCTTCGTCGCGTGGAACCGCCTGTACCACCTGTACGACAGGCCGACGGAGATCTTCCAGGCCCCGTACGCGCGCACCGTCGAGTCGCTGTTCGACGGCAGCCACGGCGAAGAGGACATCGTCATGGGTCTCCCCGGCTCGCCGGAAGAACTCCTGACCCCGCACGGCCTCGACATGCTCCGGCACCCGACCGGCAGGCTCGCCGCCGCGCTGGCCGTCAACGACGCGACGTGCGCGGGCTGGACGCGCGGCGCGCGCGTCCGGATCTTCGCGGCGCGCGGCGACGAGCAGGTGGCGTTCACCAATGCCGAGCGGTGCCGCGCCGACCTCGCCGCCGCGGGCGTGCGCGCCCCGCTGATCGACCTCGGGGACCTGCAGCACAACGATTCGGGCCGCCGCGGTCTCGTCGCCGCGCTGGCCTGGTTCCAGCGGATCGCCCGGCCCTGAGCCGGCGTGTCAGCCCTGCTCGCGCCGCGCCGCGTGGCGGCCGGGGCGGCGGGGCTGGCCGAGGCGCGGCGCGGTCAGCCGGGGGCGGCCGTGCCGCGCGCGTTCGGCGGCCGGTTGCGGCGTCGGCGCGGCGAGCGGCGGCTCGTGCTCGCCCGGCCCGTCCTGCCGCTCGGGTTCCTCGGCGGCCTGCTCGACCCGCTGCTGCTCGCGCAGGTACTCCTCGAACTCGATGGAGTGCGCGGTCGGCAGCGTGATGATGCCGGGATTGGCGTCCACCATCAGGACGCGGCGGCCCGCCGAGCCCGCGTGGGTGAACACCATCGCGGTCGGCGGCAGCTCCTGGAGCTGCGGCGGCTCGACGACCAGTTCGCGGAAGCGCTGCCGGGCGGCCGTGGGCGGCATCGTCCGGCCCCAGGCGGTGGCCGAGCTGATCCCCTGGACGAGCGCCGAGTCGTCGGCGGGCGCGGGCAGCGGCGACCAGGCCGGGTCGGTGAGCGGGTCGCCGGGCCCGCCGCCGCGCGTCCGCGCGTACGCGACGGTCGAGGCGTAGGTCTCCCCGGCGACGTCGAACGGCGTCTCGCCCGCCGTGTCGGTGATCTCCGCGACGAGCAGGCGGCGGTCCGAGCCGATGTGCTCGGCGGCGATCCGCGCGTCCTCGGGGTTGCCGAGCCGCATGAAGCCGACCGCGGCGTGCCCGCGCCGCCCCAGCCGCTCGCGGACGTGCGCGGGCAGCGACCGGTACATGAGCACGAGTCCGTTGCCGGTGGCCTCGCACGCGTCGATGAGCCGGTCCAGGACGTCGCCGCGCAGCTTCTCCGCCCCGCACAGGAACAGCGTGTGCTGCCATCGCCCACCGGGCGGCGACTCGCGGATGCGGTGGGTGAGCGCGGTCGTGACGTACGTGCCGAGGACGCGGTTGGTGAGGACGCCCGCCCGCCGGTCCATCGACACCACGTGCAGCCGCGACGGCGGCAGCACGACGGGTTCCGCGCCGATCCCCTCCAGCTTGCGGAGCTGCGCCTCCAGCGCCCACGCGTGCCGGACGACGATCCGCCCGATGGCGTCCCGGCCGAACAGCGTCTCGACGCGCGCCAACTGCTCCTCGGTGAGCAGGCCCCGGCGCAGGTCGTCGCGCGGGTCCCCGACCTGGGCGAGGACGCGGAGCGCGGCGGTGATGCGCGGCAGCGTCGCGTCCGCGCCGAGGACCTCGATGACGCGTTCCAGGATCGAGTTGTCGAACGACAGGTCGCGGGTGCTCGACTGCTCCTCGCCCGCGCCGACGACGAGCGACAGCACGTCCGCGAGCGCCTCCGGCCCGAGGCCGCGCGTCACGTCGAGGCGGGGCAGGTCGGCGGGCAGCACCCAGACGAGCGGGTCGTCGCCCCGGTCGGCGGCGAGCCGCAGCAGGTCGTGGGCGACGGCTCCCTCCGACAGGTCGATGACGGTGACGCGCGCGCCGACGGCGAGCCGCGCCGCGCCCATCGTCGTGACGAACGCCGACCAGCCCGCGAGCGTGCCGCCGACGACGTCCACCCGGTCCACGCCGGGCGGGACGGCGACCGGGTACCACTCGCGCTGCTCCTCGTAGGCGAGGCGGCGGCGCTCCCAGGCGCGGCGGGCGTCGGCGTGGGCGCGGTCGGCCTCGCGTCCGGCGCGCTCGTGCTCGCGGCGCAGCTCCTCCTGCGCGGCGCGCTCGGCGGCGATCCGGGCGCGGACGAGCTGCTCGTCACGCCACAGCGCCGACCCGGTGATGCCGAGGACGACGACGCACGCGAGCAGCCCGACGAGCGCGAACGCCCACGGCAGCACCCCGGCGACGGCGCAGACGAGGAACAGCAGGACGAACCCGCACGCCCCGGCGGCGGCGGTGCGCAGCGGCCGGCCCGCGAACTGCGCGCCCGCCGGGCGCGCGGGCGGCGGCGCGGCGGCCGGGGCGGCGCGCCGGGGCGCGGCGGGCGGCGGCCCGGGGTCGGGGTGGACCTGCGCGTAGCGCCAGCCCACGTAGACGCGGTCGGGCTGGACGAAACGCGACCCCGCCGACCCGCCTGCCATGTCCGTCACGTCGTGAGACCCCTGGGTGGTGCGGGATGCTGAGGGAACGGATACCGGTGTCCTATACCGCACAGGGTAAGGACGTCCACGGGGTGCCGTGCGCGGTTCGCCGGAATGCGTCCGCATGCGCCGGGTCTCGTCCGTCAATTCGGTCACCGAGTTCACCTGCGGCAAAGATCGGACACGCCCGGTTTCAAGGTTGGCCGGATGCGGTCACGCGCCGCGCACGAGTTCCTCCCACGCGGCGCACACCTCGGGCAGCCCGCGCGCGTCGCGGGCCTGCGCCGCGCCGATGCGCCGCTCCTGCTCCCACCGGCCGCCGTTGACGATGACCTCGATCGCGTCGGCCATCTCGCCCGCGTCGCGGTGGATCCAGCGCCGGTCGTAGACGGTGTCGGCGCCCGGCCGGTCCCGCACGACGGCCACCGCGCCGGACGCCATGCCGGCGAGGGGCGCGGCGCGGACGTCCTCGGCGTCGGCGGTGGACAGCACGAACCCGACGCGGCGCAGCCAGACGGCGGTGTCGCGGCCGGGCTCGTCGAACACGACGCCGTCCGCGAGCGACGGCGACGCGGCCAGGCGGCGGAACAGCAGCTCGTAGTGCGCGCGCTCGTCCGGCCGCGCCCAGACGCGCGGGTCCTCCCAGGGCAGCCGCGTCCGCACGAACAGGGTGTAGCGCGGGTCGCGGCGGCGCAGTTCCTCGACGACGTCCGCGGCGAGATCGAGGCGCTCGCCGGACGGGATCGCGCCGATCAGGCCCAGGTGGTACTCCGCGCCGGGCAGTTTGGGCCGGTCGAGGTCGGCGGCGTCCACCGCCTCCGGGATGACGACGGTCCGCGCGGCGGGCCAGCCGGTGGCCGCGGCGCGAGCGGCGTGGTGCGGGCCTGGGACGACGACGCGGTCCGCAGCTACGACGTCGCCGCCGGGCTCGAGCCGGCGCGGCCGGACGATGATCCGCTGCCGCGCTCGCCGCCGCCGCGCGTACCAGGCGGCGGTCGGGCCGGACCGCTCGCAGACGACGACGTCGGCCCACGCGACGAGATCCGCGCTGCGCTGCTCGTCGTGCGCGGTCGGGCTCGGCCAGCGGTCGACGCGGACCTCCACGCCCGGCAGCGCCGCCAGGTGGCGCAGCACCGGCGCGAACGCCGCCAGGTCATGCCCGGCGACGACGAGCCGGAGCGCCCGCGCGGACTGCGGGACGGTCGGCACCGGGAACGCCTTCGCGAGCGCCGTGCGCAGCCGGTCGGCGGCCCGGTCGAGGCCGAAGTCGGCGGCGGCCGCGCGGCAGCGGGCGGCGGCGAGCGCGTAAACGGCGGGTTCGCGGGCTGCGCGGCGCAGCGCCGACACGGCGTCGTCCTCGGTGGCGGCGAACAGCGGGTAGTCGGCGCCGAGCAGCGCCTCGTGCGCCGGGGTCCGGTTGAGCAGGACGGGCAGGCCGAGCGCGCCGAACTCCGGCAGCGTGGCGGACGGCTCGGGGTCGGCGGCCCGGTCCGGCGCGCGCCACGCCAGCCCGACGTCGGCGTCCGCCGCGAGCGTCAGCGCGGCGTCGCGGGCGTGGCCGCCGTACCGGACGACGCCGGACGCGTGGTCGAGGGCGCGGCGGACCCGGTCGGCGAGTTCGGCGTCGTCGTCCTCGAACGCGTCGCCGACCAGGTGGAGTTCGGCGGGGACGTCCTCGGCGGCGAGCCGCGCGGGTAGCCGCGCCATCTCCGGGACGTTACGGCCCGCCGCGAGCCGTCCCGTGTGGACGAGCCGCAGCGGGGAGAGCGCGACGGTGCGCGGCGGCGCGTCCGGCACGGGCGGCACGGCTGTGGGCGGCAGCAGGACGGTCTTCCCGCAGGCGTCGGGAACCGCCTGCTCCAGCAGGCAGCGCGCGTCCTCCGACGGGCACAGCAGCACGGGCGCGGCGCGCGCGATCCGCCGCAGCTCGCCCTGAACGCGCGGCGTGAACCCGTCCAGGTTCCACGGGAGGTCCGCCAGGTACGGCCAGAGCCGTCCGCGCAGCGCACCGTCGTCGGCGAGCGCCGCCGCGACGGCCCGGCCGCGCACGAGCAGGAGGTCGTGCGGATGGTCGCCGTCGATGCGCGCGAGGACGCGGTGCGCCGCCGCGACGGTCAGCGGCGCGTCGCCCTCGACCAGGCCCTCGGCGTGCGGGTGCCGGACCGTGACGCCGTCGAGCGCGGTGAGCGCGTCCACGAGCCGCCCGGTGCGCGCGGGCGCGGCGAGGACGAGCGTCACGTGGCAGTCCGCCGCGTGCAGCGCCCGGACGGCGGTCTCCGCCCAGGCGGACGCGCCGCCGGTCCGGTCGAGCGGCGCGGCGGCGTGGACGAGCGCCCGGCGGGGCCGCGCCGCCCTCACCGGGCGCTCCTCGCGAGGGCGTCGAGATCTGCGGGGCCGACCGGCGCATCGGCGGGGCCGTCCACGACCGAGTCCCAGCCGAGCGCGGCCAGGCCGGGCGCGGTGGGCGCGTTCCGCCACAGCACGAGGGGCCGCCGCAGCGTCCGCGCCGCGTCGCGCACGGCGCGCAGCGCGCGCTGCCGGTCCAGGGCGGCCGGTTCTCCGAGGTAGGCCCACGGGTGTCCGGCGGCGCACGCCGCCGCCTCGAAGACCACGAGGTCGGGGTCCGTCTGGTCGACGGCGACGGCCGCGTCGAACGGCCGCAGCGCGACCAGGTGGGCGTGGTCGGCGAGCGCGGCGCGCGTCGCGGCGGTCAGCGCGCCCGCGACGACCGGCCGCCCGGTCGGCCGCAGCGACGCGCCGAACAGCAGCCGCTCGTCCGCGCCGACCTCGGTGCGATCGACGGGCCGGTCGGCCGAGCCGCCACCGGGCGGAACGCGCGGCGCGGCGGCGGCCGGGCCGCGCGTGCGCGCCATCCGGTACAGATCCCTCGGCAGGGCGATCAGCCCGGCCCCCGGCCGCCGCGCCGCAGCGGCAAGGCGCCGCCCCACGGCGAGCGACGTGGACGCCTCCAACGCGTCGAGCCGCGCCTCGGTGGCCCGCAACCGCCGTTCTCGTTCCCGCAGCTCCCGCTCACGGGCCCGCAACCGAGCCCGCAGCCGCAGGACCTCGTCCTCCGCCGTCACGCCGCCGCTCCCAACACGGCGTCATCGGAGCCGATGCCGTCCCGCCGGAAGTCGTCCGCGGGCTCGCGGCGGGTGACGGGCAGGTGAATTCTCGGCGACGCGCAAGGACGTCCCCGGGTGCGCGAGACGCGGTGCGGCAACCGTCCCGTCACCGCTCTGTCGCCGCCCCGCCGCGGAGGCGTCGCCCCTCGTTCACCCTGGCGCGTTCCGGCGGCGCGCGGACCCGGATCGGCGCCCGCGACCGCGCGGCGCCCTCCCCCCGGCGACGGGACGGACGTCGGCATCGTGCCTCCGGTGTCTGGTGTACTGAGGGCCTATGTCCTGGGCAAAGGCGGTTCTGCTCGCCCCGCAGGTGGCCGTGCGGCACGCCCGCACGGAGCCGGCGCGGACGCCGCTCCTCGCGCTGCGCGTCCTGCCGGCACCGGTTCGACGGATGATGCGCGGAATGCTACTGCGTGCCGGACCTGTCCCGAGTGCGTACGGCCGGTGGGACGAGGGCCGCCGCGACGACGCGCTCACGACGGTCGCCCGCGCCGCCGCCGGGGCGCGGCCCCGCCGGATGCGGCGGCTCGCCGCGTTCACCGTCGCCGTGGAGCGGCCCGACGCCGCCCGTCCGCTGCTCGAACGGCTGCCCGCGCCCGACCGCGCCCGGCTCGACGCGCTCCTCGCCGCCAAGGAAGGTCGGCTGCGCGCCGCCGTCGCCGCGGCCGAGACCGGCGCGCCCACCCGGCTCCGCCGCGACCTGCGCGGCCGCCTGGACGCCCTGACCTGGACGCCGCCCGCCGCACCGCGCCGCGCGCCGGACCGTGGCACGCCCGGCCGGGTCCTGCACATCGTCACCAACGCGCTGCCGACGACCAACGCCGGATACACCGTGCGCACCCACCGCCTCGCGACGGCCCAGCGCGCGGCGGGGCTGGACCCGCACGTCGTGACGCGGCTCGGCTTCCCCGTCGCGCAGGGCGCCCGCGACCCGCGCCCGCTCGTGGCGGTGGACGACGTCCCGTACCACCGGCTGATCCCGTGGCGGCTGCCGCCCGCCGGACGCGCCGCGCTCGACGCCAACATCGACGCGGCGTCCGCGCTGGTGGAACACCTGCGGCCCGCTGTCCTGCACGCCGCGAGCAACCACGTCAACGCGCAGATCGCGCTCGCCCTGCGCGCCCGGCACGGCATCCCGGTCGTGTACGAGGTGCGCGGCTTCCTGGAGGAGTCCTGGCTGTCGCGGGACGCCTCCCGCGACCCCGACCGCGACTTCTACCGGCTCAGCCGCGACCTGGAGACGGCGTGCATGGCCGCCGCCGACCTGGTCGTGACGCTCGGCGCGGCGATGCGCGACGAGATCACCGCGCGCGGCGTCCCCGCCGACCGGGTCGTCGTCATCCCCAACGGCGTGGACGAGGCGTTCCTGCGGCCACTGCCGGACGGCTCCGCTCGCCGCGCCGCACTCGGCATCGCGCCGGACGAGGCCGTCGTCGGCACCACCACGAGCTTCTACGGCTACGAGGGCCTGGACGTCCTCCTGGACGCGGCCGCCCTGCTGCGCGACGCGGGCCGTCCCGTGCGGTTGCTGCTCGTCGGGGACGGGCCCGAGCGCGCCGCACTGGAACGCCGCGCCGCCGACCTCGGACTCGACGCGGTCTTCCCCGGCCGCGTCCCCGCCGACGACGTCCGCGAGTACCACGCGGTCCTCGACGTGTTCGCCGTCCCGCGCCGCGACGAGCGCGTGTGCCGCCTGGTGACGCCGCTGAAACCGCTTGAGGCGATGGCCGGCGGCGTCCCGGTCGTCGCCAGCGACCTGCCCGCCCTGCGCGAGGTCGTCGCCCCCGGCGAACGCGGAACGCTCGCCCCGCCGAACGACCCGGCGACCCTGGCCACCGCCCTGCGCACGGCCCTGGACGACCCGGACACCGCACGCCTGCGCAAAGAGGCCCGCGCCTGGGTCCGCACGGACCGGACGTGGTCGGCGGGCGTCGCCCGCATCCGTGAGGCGTACGAGTCCCTCGGCGTCCCCTGCTGAAGCGCACAGGCGAGACGACCGTCTGTCCCTGCCGCACTACGGATTCCGCCCGCCACGCGTCACCAGGGATAGACGCCACCGTTCTCATCGCAGAACACGCCGGTCCGCGTCTCCTCAAGAGCGGCGCGGGCGATCCGAGCACCGCCCTCGGCGGCGCTGTCACGGCCCCGATGGTGGTTGAGGTCCGTCGCGCAGAAGCCCGGCGACAGCGCGTTCACGCGGATGCCCTCGCCGCGCAGCTCGTCCGCGAAGATCAGCGTGACGGCGTTCAACGCGGCCTTGGACGAGTTGTAGCCGATCAGATGCGCGTAGGGGCGCAGTTCCTCGTCCGGCGCGCTGAGGAACGAGATCGCCCCGAGTCCGCTCGTGACGTTCCCGATGACAGCCTCCCGTCCACGGCGCAGCAGCGGCAGCATCGCGTTCGTCACCGTGACGACGCCGAACACGTTGGTCTCGTAGATCGCACGCAGATCGTCGAGGGACTGCGCGGTCGGCGGGCTCGGGTGCGGCCGGGTGATCCCGGCGTTGTTGATCAGAATGTCGAGGCGGCCGTGCTCAACCTCGATCAACCGCGCGGCGGCCTCGGCGGAACCGGGGTCCGTGACGTCGAGCCGGACGAACCGAACGTCCAAGCCCTCGCCAGCGAGCGTGTCCGCCGCCGCCTGGCCCCGCGTCTCATCCCGCGCCCCGAGCAGCACGGTGTGCCCGCGTCGGCCCAGCTCACGGGCCGCCGCGAAGCCGATGCCCTTGTTCGCGCCGGTGATCAGCACGATCTTGTTCGTCGTCATGGCGTCCACCTTCGACGGCGGCGGAACGTCCCGATAGAGACCTTCTGAGCCTGGGATCGGCGGTCCTCTGTTCGCACCGCACGCCGCGCGGCATCCTGGCCTGGTGAACGAGGAGTCGCGGGCGGAACTGGCCGCCTTTCTGCGCCGATGGCGGGCGCGCGTACGTCCGTCCGACGTCGGCCTGGACGCCGGACCACGGCGGCGCGTTCCCGGGCTGCGCCGCCAGGAGGTCGCGCAGCTCGCCGCGATGTCCGTGGACTACTACACGCGCCTCGAACAGGGACGCGGGCCGCGCCCGTCCCGCCAGACGCTCACCGCCGTCGCGCGGGCGCTGCGCCTGTCGGACGACGAGCGCTCGTACCTGTTCCACCTCACGGGCGAGTTCCCCGGCCCGCCGCCCGGGCCGGTGCGCGACGTGCGGCCCGGCGTCCTGCACCTGCTCGATCGCCTCGACGACACGCCCGCGCTGGTCTGCGACGCGGTCTACGACGTCCTCGCCTGGAACCCGATGGCCGCGGCGCTGCTCGGCGGTCTCGTCGCGCTGCCGCCGGACGAGCGCAACGTCGTCTGGCGGTTCTTCACCGACCCCGCCGTCCGCGACCGGCACGACCCGGCCGGCGCCGAGCGGTTCGCCCGCGAGTCCGTCGCGGATCTGCGCGCGGCGGCGGCCCGGTACCCGTCCGCGCCGCGCGTGCAGGGTCTCGTGCGGCGGCTGCGCGCGAGGAGCGGCGAATTCCGGACGCTGTGGGACGCGGGCGACGTGCGGGTGCGCCGCTCCACGGCGAAGCGCCTCCGTCACCCCGTGGTCGGCTGGCTCGACCTGGACTGCGAGGCCCTGCACGACCCCGTCCGCGACCAGTGGGTCATCCTCTACACGGCCGCGCCGGGCACTCCGTCGCACGAGGCGCTGAAATTGCTGAAGGTGGTCGGGACGCAGTCATTGGCTCCCGACGACCGAACGCCGCAGCGATAGCCCTCACGGCGCAACGCGCACGTCTTGGGGACGAGCCCTTTCCTGGGCGTCCGCAGGGGTCAGGGCCGCGCGTCGTAGACCTGCCGAGCGTGATCCACCTTGTCCATGTTCGAGGAGCCCCATTCGGCGAGGGAGGCGAACAGCGGCGCGAGGCTCCGGCCGAGGTCACTGATCTCGTACTCGACGCGCGGCGGAACCTCCGGATGGTACGTCCGCACGACGAGGCCGTCGCGTTCGAGCTGGCGGAGCCGCTGAGTGAGCACCTTCGGCGTGATCACGCCGATGCGCCGCTCCAGCTCCACGAACCGCTGGCGGCCGAACTCGTGCAGCGCCCACAGGATCGGTGTCGTCCACCGACTGAACACCAGGTCCACGACGGGCGCGATGGGGCAGGCCACGGCGGGGTCGTCCGTCTTCTCCATCGGATAGCCACTTTCCTCTAGGTACCTACTATCCCGAGGATGTTAGCTTCGGCGAGCCGTCGCCGCGAGACCCGATTCGCGGGACGAATTCCTTGGAGTTCACTGATGATCGTTGTGACCGGAGCTACCGGAAACGTCGGCCGTTCTCTCGTCCGGACGCTGCTCGCCGCTGGCGAGAAGGTGACCGCCGTGTCCCGCACCGCTGAAGACCCGCGCCACCGCGCCGACCTCGCAGCACCGGAAACCCTTCGACCCGTCCTGGACGGCGCGGACGCGCTGTTCCTGCTCGTGCCCGCGCCGACCCTGGAAGCCTCCGCCGTGATCGAGGCGGTGGCCGCCTCGGGCGTGCGGCGCGTCGTGCTGATGTCGTCGCTCGGCGCGCGGACCCGACCGTCCTCGCCGTCGCATGCTCCGCTGCGCGCCGTCGAGGACGAGTTGCGCGCCACCGACCTGGACTGGACGGTCCTGCGGCCCGGCGGCTTCCAGTCGAACGCGTTCGCCTGGGCCGCGTCGGTCCGCGAGTCCCGGACGATCTCCGCGCCGTTCGCGGACGTGGCGCTCCCCCACATCCACCCCATCGACATCGCCGACGTAGCCGCGGCTTCGCTGCTCGACCCGTCCCACATCGGCAAGACCTACG
Organism: Actinomadura atramentaria DSM 43919; assembly: GCF_000381885.1. GTDB lineage: Bacteria > Actinomycetota > Actinomycetes > Streptosporangiales > Streptosporangiaceae > Spirillospora > Spirillospora atramentaria. The sequence continues at coordinate 187,719 of NZ_KB907215.1, forward strand.
AGCTGACCGGCCCTGAGCCGCTCACCCCGCGCGCCCAGGCCGCGATCCTCGCCGACGTCCTCGGCGAACCGATCGCCTTCTCCGAGCAGACCCGCGAGGAGGCCCACGCGCAGATGCTGACGTTCATGCCGGCGCCGTTCGTAGACGGGACTCTCGACATCATCGGCTCCCCGACCGACGAGGAGCGCCGCGTCAGCCCCGACTCCGCGGCACTCCTACCGCACCCGCCGCGCACGTTCGCGGACTGGGCCCGCGAGAACGCCGCCGCGTTCCGCTGATGGTCGAGAACCCGCACCCCACCCCGGTGCGGGTTCTCGACGTGCATCCTGCCGCGAACCCCATACGGCGGCCATAAAAGCGCATTCCGGCCGCTGGCCGGGCCGCCGACTTCCTTCCGGCGAAGCGGCCCCGGCGGGACTTCCTGGCTCGCCTCGACGTCGAGGACACCGCCGACGAGCGGTCAGGCCGCTCAGGTTTTCGAACCGTACGAATGCTCGACATTCGGCAAACGTGTCAGCGTGGCTCGTGCAGGGCGTCGTACAACGTCCGGGCGGCTCGGGCGGGCCGAGTGACGGCGCCGACCGCCCGCAGCCCCTCCACCGTCGCGAACCAGACCGCCACGCTGTCGGCCGTCACCGTGACCTCCTGCGACCGCCATCGGCCGTGCCGGCTCCCGTGCAGCGCGACCGGCGCGACGTACAACACCGCCATCTCCGCGCGGACGACGACACCGCACCGCGCCCCCAGCTCGCGCAACGCGTCCGCGAGCGTTTCCAGCGCTTCGCGCGCGAACTCCGCCGGCACGACGACCGGCCGCAGCACCCCCATGCCTTACCCCTTCACCCGGGCACCGTCGCGAGCACTTCGCCGCCAGCGACCCTGCCGAGCCGACACCGCAACACGGCAAACCGCGTTCCCCGACGTGCGACCATGCCGCCCCGCACCATCTTCCCCTTGCTGGCCACCGTGCCGCTTCCCTCGGCGATCACCGCTTTCCGCCCTTTCTTGAACACCCGCACCACGCGCTCTGCTGAACGCCGCGCTGCGGGCCCTCCGCCGAACACCGTGCGCCCGCCGCCAAGCGCGAGCCGATTCTCCGGCTACCCGCCTCGACGGCCGATGCCGCGCGCACCAAGCGAGCAACGACGAGCCATTGCCACCCGCGCGCCCACGCGATCCCCTCGACGATCCCGCACCAGCCATTCGACGCGTAGCCGCTTCGCGACACATAGCGGCCATCCAACGTGCGGTCGCTGCTGAACGCACGCTGATCATCCAGTACGCCGTTGCCACCCGACCCGCGGTCGTCATCCAACGTGCGGGAGCGGAGCCGAGGCAGCGGGCATCCTCGCGCATTGAGTAAAAACGTCCGTCTGATCGGTCAGTCATATCCTTCGCGCTTCTTCGTGGGGCGGCGGCTCGGCGTGGCCCCGAGGATGCCGCGCGAGGCATCACGCGGGACCACAAAACGATCATGCCCTTCCGGCCGTCTCCGCACTCGCACGTGGCGCATCCAACCGCACGCCGCCGCAGGAAACTCTTGCGACTGACCGACTGCGAAGACGAACCACGAGCGAGGAGTTATCCGCCATGAACCGTCCTCTCGTGTGGACTCGGTCGGCGTCGTCTCCAACGCCACGGTGTTCGTCGGAGAAGTCTCGTCATTGCGGATCGGGCCAGGTGGGCGACATCGATAGCCGCCAACATCGACACGCTCACGGCTTCTTCGATGGCCCAATCGCCACAGCGAGCCGCAGTCAATGGCAACCGTCGCGAACGCCCTGCCTTCATGGCCCGGGTGCGAACTGACCGCCCGGGCCTCACCGAGGCTGCCGGAGCCCGCAGGCTCAAGTCACCGTCATCCGCGCTTGCGCTTCCCCGTGCCGTTCTTCGGCCGCCTTTCTCCACGCGGCGTCTCGGGCTTTCCTCCAGCAGCTCCCGCCTGGCGGAAGCGCGGCGGTTCGAACCTCACGCCGTCCACGACGGTCGCGGCGGCACCGAACCACGGCTGCCAGACCGGGCTGGTGACCAGCCTCAGCTTCGTCGGACGCGGCTCCGTCGCAGCAGCAGCCGTTCGAGCGGTCCTCTTCGAGTCCGCTTTCGATACGTCGAACTGCTCCGCTTCCCGTCCCGCCGGAGCGGAGCCGGCGAGCGCCAGTTCCGGTGAGGTCCCGTCCGTCCGAACGGCGTCGGTCTGAGCCGGGTTCGCCGCCGCTTCTCTCATCGGTCCAGACCCGTTCGTCGCCGCAGCTCCGCTCGTGGGCGCGGTCTCCGCGAGGACGTCGGCCCCGGGGGCGTTCGACACGACAGGCTCCTCGACCGGCCTGACCACGATCGGTGCGCAGTCCCCGGTCCCGTGGAAGTGCTCCACCAGCCTCACGACCTGGCACGCGGGATACGCGATGCCGCGAAGCGGCCTTCCCTGACGATTCACCTCCCTGACGCGCACGATCCCGTTTTCCGTGACCATCTCGACGCACCGTCCCGCCCGATCAGCCGACACGACGCACGTCTCCGCGCGCCCATCCAGCCCGACCGCAACGATCTCGACCCGGTCTCCACGCATGAACTTTCCGCCCTTCCTCAACGAGTGGACCTCAAGTACACGCACCCCGCGGCGACCGCCGCACCACGCTCCACAGCCTGTGGATAACTTCCTCGTCGACCAGTCCATCCGCCCTGGTCAGAGGCACGAGCATTGGCAGAGACCGCAGCGCTCCAAACGACGTCTACTTGACCTTGCCGCTGGCGGCAGGGTTGAACGATGGCGCACATGAACGCCACCACGTCAACGAACGGCCGGATCGTCGTCGTCACCGGGGCCGGAACGGGTATCGGCCGATCCACCGCCCGAGCCTTCGCCGCCGAGGGAGCGCATGTCATCGCCATCGGACGGCGCGTCGGACCGCTCGCAGAGACCGCCGCCGGAAACAGCCGAATCACCCCGCTTGCGGCCGATATCACCGAAGATGGCGAACCCCAGCGGATCATCGACGCCGTCGCGGCGATGCACGGGCGCTTGGACGTCCTCGTCAACAACGCGGGCATCGTCCGCAGCGGGGCGCTCGGGACGCTCGACCCGAAGGCGATCAGCGAACAGCTCGCCACCAACCTCGTCGCCCCGGCGCTGCTCACCCAGCATGCGCTTCCGCTCCTGGAGACGTCGCGCGGCGTCATCGTGAACGTCAGCACCACGGTGGGACAGCGGGCCTGGCCGGGCAGCTCGATCTACGCGGCCACAAAAGCGGCCCTCGAAGTACTGACCCGCAGTTGGGCGGTCGAGCTGGCACCGCGCGGCGTCCGCGTCGTCGCGGTCGCGCCCGGCGCGATCGACACCCCCATCGGCGAGCACCAGGGCCTCACGCCCGAGCGGTTGGCGGCCGTCCGGGAATGGCAGCTCGCGCGCACCCGGCTCGGCCGGATCGGCCGCCCCGAGGAGGTCGCGTGGGCGATCACCCGGCTCGCGGAGCCGGCGGCGTCGTTCATCACCGGGGTCGTGCTTCCGGTCGACGGTGGGGCGCTCGTCGCGTGAGCCGCGTGATAGGAGTGGCGCGGGAGGTGACGCGTATGCGCATCGGTGAACTGGCCGAGGCGACCGGAACGACCGCCCGCGCCCTCCGTCACTACGAGGAAGCCGGGCTGATCTCGTCGGAGCGCGCCGCGAACGGCTACCGCGTCTACGACGAGGCCGCCGCCACGCGCGTCCGCAACATCCGTCATCTGCTCGCGGCGGGACTCACCCTGGACGACGTGCGCGTCTTCCTCCCCTGCCTGGACGGCGACATGACGACCGCCGAGCCCTCCAGCAGGGGCCTGCAGGTCGCACGGGACCGCCTCGCCGTCCTCAACGCGCGCATCGCCGCACAGACGGAGATCCGCGACCGCTTGGCTTCCGCACTCCGGGAGTCGACCAAGATCCGACCTGTCGCCTGACCCGAGCCGCCGAACCGGCGCTACAGGGACGTATCCGCAAATCCAGCCGCGACGGGGTGGACATCAAGACGCACGAGCCCCAAGCCCTGACCCGGCGAGCAGCGCGAGCCCAACGGCACACAATCGCCACGAACAACCCCAATGGCGTCGTAATGGCCAGACGGCGCATCCGGTGACAGTGCGGGATCGCGGGCATGACGGGGAGCGAGGAACGCCGTAGGGTGCTTTGTGCCGTATTCAGGCTCCGACAGCACGCCTCGGAGGGGAAACGTGAGCGCGCCCGGGAACGACTCCGCGTCCGACGACGGCCAGGAGGACTGGCGGATCTCCAGCCCGCCGCCCCCGCCCTGGGCCGCGTCCGAGGCCGACGAGGACCCGCCGACCACCAAGGACGGTCCGCCGCGCGCGAACCCCGGACTCAGCGCCTACCCGCCGCCGCAGCCGGAGACGCGCGTCGGCGGGTTGAGCGCCGCGCCGCCCGGCAGTCCGAATCCTTCCGGCACGCCGTATCCGCCGAGCGGACCCAACTCCCCGGACTCGTCCAATACGCCAGGTCCGTCCGGTGGGGGTGGCACGCCGAGCACCGCGAGCGGACCCGGCACGCCGAGCGGGCCGCCCGCACCCCCTGCGCCGCCGTGGGCCGAGCAGACCATCACCGACGCCCCCGGGCATCAGCCGTTCAGCCCCCCGCCGCAGGTCCGGCAGCCGTGGGAGGCCGCGCCGCCCCCGCCGCGCGCGCCGCTCCAGCGGCGGCCCCCGGCGCAGGAGGGCGCGCACCAGCCGTTCAGCCCGCCGCCGCCCGTCCGGCAGCCGTGGGAGACCGGCGGCCCCGACGCCGGACCCCAGGTTCCGCAGCCCGCCGCGCCACCGCCGCCGCTGCGTGACGAGCCGTGGCTGCGTCCTGACGGGAGTAAGCCGCGGCGCGGCCCCGGCGGACGCAAGGGGATCATCGTCGGCGCGGCCGTCGCCCTCGTCGCGGTCGGCGGCGCGGCCGCGTTCTTCGCACTGAACGGCGGCGGTGACGACGACGGCGGCGACGCCCCCGCCTCCCGCCTCGCCGACGACGTGTTCGGCACCGGCCCGCAGGCGTCGTTCGACAGCGTCCAGCAGTCCTTCGACGACGTCCGCTCGGACGGGGGGACGGCCGTCGCCGTGGGCACCGAGTGGGGCGGCGTCCTGCCGCGCGCCCGGTTCCTCACCTCCGACGACGGCGGCCGGTCATGGCGGACCGGGCAGGTGACCGCGCAGGGCGGCGGCGAGCCCTCGGGCGCGGCTCCGGTGCGCGTCGCGGGCGGGTCCGGCGCGTGGCTGGCGCTGTCCGGCGCGACCGAGCACATGGTGACGTGGACGAGCTCGAACGGCCACGACTGGACCGAGCACCCGGTCGCCGGCCCCGCGTTCGTCAAGGGCGACGTCGTGCAGGAGGCCGCCCGGACGTCGGACGGCTGGGTGGCCGTCGGCTACGCCGCTCCGAACGGCCCCCGGACGCCCGTGGTGTGGCGGTCGCCGGACGGCGCCGCGTGGGAGCGCGTGACGGCGCTGCCCGCCGGGTCCGGCGGGAAGGCGACGGAGCTGTGGGGCGTCGCGTCCGGCGGCGGCGTGGTCGTCGCGCGCGGGTCGGTGACGACCGTCCAGACGATCACGAAGAAGGCCAAGAAAGGCAAGAAGAAGAAGACCGAGAAGCGCACGGTCACCGGCGACGGCTTCTGGCGTTCACAGGACGGCGGCCGGACGTGGACGCAGGTCAACGTCCCGCAGGCGTCCGGCTCGACGGGCTTCGCACGCGGCATGGCGTTCTCCGGGGGCCGCTTCCAGGTGCTGCGGCAGGGCTCGGGCGGCGGCGACGGCATCCTGCTGGCGTCGCAGGACGGCACGACGTTCAGCGCCACCGGCAGGATCACCGCGCCGGGCGGCGCCTGGTTCAACCGGTTCACCGCGAACGCCCAGGGCCTCGTCGCGGCGGCCGGTCAGGGCTCTGCGCTTCTCGTCTTCCACAGCGGCAACGGGACGGCGTGGACGACGACCAATCTCGGCGACGCGCGCGGTCGCTCGCTGAACGCCGTCGCCCCGGCGGGCACGACGGGCGAGGTCATCGTGGGCTCGGTCAAGGGCGCCGACCGCAACTTCTACCTGGCGACGGTGGACGACGCGCGCGGCCCGCAGGAGGCCGACATCGGCCGGGTGGAGGGCGCGGTCAACCCGTACCGCTTCGTCGGCGGGCTGTCGGCCGGGAACGGTCGGCTCGTCGCGGTCGGCGGCACGTCCGGCGACGCCGCCGCCTGGTACTCGGCGGACGGCGGCGTCACCTGGCGGCGCGCGGGCGGCGACGGCCTGGACGGCGAGGGGCGGCAGACACTGCTGGACTCGGCGGCGGGGCCGGGCGGCTGGTTCGCGGTCGGCGACGACGCGGGCCGCCCGCTGCTCGCCACGTCGACGGACGGCATGACGTGGCGGCGCGTCACGGACCCGGCCTTCCAGACGAACCCGAACCTCGGCCTGAAGGCGGCGGCGGTGACGTCGGGCGCCCACGGCTGGGTCGCGGCCGGGACGTCCACCTGGCGCGGCAAGGACTCCGCCGTGGTGTGGACCTCGCCGGACGGCCGGACGTGGCGGCAGTCCAGCGACGGCGACCTCCACGAGTCGGGCAACGCGTGGCGGCGCATCGCGGACGTCACGGCGTCCCCGAACGGGTACGTCGCGGTCGGAACCGTCGCCGACCCCGCCGGGCAGGCGGGACAGCAGGAGCGGCCCGCGGTGTGGACGTCGGCGGACGGCGGCCAGTGGGCGCTGCAGAAGCTCCCGCTGCCCGCGGGCTCGCTGTCGGCGGTCCTGACCCGCGTGGCCGTGAAGGACTCGACGGTCGTCGCGGTCGGCACGGCGGCCCGTCAGGGCGCGTCCGTCGCGTTCGCCGTGCGGTCCACCGACGGCGGCCGGACCTGGAGCCCGGTCGACCTGCCCGGCCAGGACGGCCAGGACGACGCCGACCCGACCGCGCTCGACGTCACCACGACGTCGAAGGGCTTCGCGGTCACCGGCACGGCGGGCCGCGCCGCCGCGCACGACGTCCGGCTGTGGACGTCGCGGGACGGCGCGACGTGGACGACCGCCTCGCCCACCGGCCCGGGCCTGTCCGGCCCGGGCGCACAGCGCGTCACCGGCCTCATCGAGCAGGGCGGCCACCTCGTCGCGACGGGCGTCTCCGCCGGCTCCGCCGGGGAGAGCACCGTGCTGTGGCTCCCGCCGACGCCCTGACCGCACCCGGCCGGTTCCGGACGGCCGCGCGGGCGAGACGACACCGTCCGTCCGGCGGCTCGCGCCTGACCGGGCTCGGACTGCTCGCGCCGGTCGGACACGCCTTCGACGGCGGCTCCGACCGGCTGGCCGGAGCACCCCGGCCGTGGCCGTGGTTCTTTCAGACCAGCACTAGACTCGGGCGAAGATGAGCACCGTTGACGCACTGACCGGCCAGGCGATGGTCGTCCTGCAGGACCGTCCCCTCGTGGCGCTGAGCGCCTGGATCAGCGGCGCCCTGCGCGACTGCGAGGAGTCGGGGCGCACGCTGCAGCTCGTCACGCCGCTGGAGACGCGTTTGTCGCTGCCGCTGCGGTCGGTGACCGCCGGGGCGGCTGCGCAGTGGGTCGTGCGACACAACGACGGTTTCTACGAGGGGCTGTCCGGGCGTCCGCTGCAGTGGAACGGATCGACGTTCGTGCCCGTCCCGCAGGCGCGCGACTACGCGCCCGGCTTCACCACGGCGCCCGCCGCGCCGGTCGGCGCGCAGCTCGGGCTGACCTACCGCGTCCGGCACGACGCCGAGGGACTGCTCGGCGCGGCCGTGGACCGGCTGCTCCAGCTCCTCACCGGCAAGTGGCCCGCGGGCTGGGGTCCGGCCGAACCGCTGGAGAACCCGTGGCAGCCCGACCGCGTCACCGAGTACGCGCGCGGCCGCTCCACCGCCCGCATCATCGTCGGCGGCGACGGGCCGCGTCCCGCGCAGGCCGTCTGCGACTTCTCCACGGCGGGCGGCGGGGCCGTCGAGGAGTCCACGACCGTGACGGTCGGCTACGCCCCGCAGGACCCGCCGCCGCTCCAGCACCTCGGGTCGCTGATCGCCGCGATGGCCGCCGACCAGCCCCTCACGTCGATGTCCGTGCAGCTCACCCCGGGCCGCGCCGACCTCACCAGCGAGCCCCGCTGGATGGGTGCGGCGGCACCGGTCGCGATGGCCGTCGCGGGCAACGTCGCCGGACCGGCCGGAATCCCCGCGCAGCAGGTCGGCCCGGCGCGCGCGCCGATGACGCTGTTCACCGTGGGCGACGGCCGTTCAGCAGACGGCTGGCAGCGGCACCAGGCGCTCGTCCGCCACCTCCAGGCCGCCGGCTACGGCCACGCCTAGCTCTGCGGCGGGAACGGCGGCTGCCCCTGCTGCGGCGCCGGAGCCTGCGGCGTGAACCCGGGCTGCGGCGCGTTGGACTGGACGGCCTGCTGCGGCGGGACGAACGGCGGAACCGGGGCGGCCCGCGGCGGCTCGGGGGAACCGATCTTCGCCGACAGCGCGGCGACCATGAAACCCACGCCGGCGATGGCCGCCGCGATCACCAGGATGTGCAGTTCGGCGGTGCCCTCTGTCGTTCGGCTGTCCTTGTCGACGGTGATGACGCTGATCAGCTCCAGCCCCAGCGAACCGAACAGTGACACCAGCCCGAACAGCAACATCACGGCGTAGACGCCGCGCGAACTCTGCATCGTCAGTTCCCCCAGGTATAGAGGTTGCTCAACTCCGCCCCGAATCTGCGGATGAGGTCGTCGCCGTAAATCTGCGCCGGCCCGCTGCGCGGCCCAGGGACATTGGACCCGCTGACGAACGACTGCCGGATCAGAACGAACCGGCCGACGCTCGAACTCGACCACCAGTGGCCGGGTTCGGTCCCGTACGCCACCTTGATCTTCGGGGCGACGTTCGCGTTCACGCGCTTGGACACCTTGCGCGCGGTGCTCTCGCTGCCGAATTCCAGCACGCTGATCTGCACGTAGACCTTGTGGTTCGGCGCCTGGTACTCGCCGCCGTGCAGACTCCCGTGGCACGGCGTCGAGCGCAGGAGCGAGACGAGCGCGGGCTTGGCCGCCGCGACGCACGACTTCGTCCAGCGGCCCGCCAGCTGGTACGTGCCGCGGTCCGTCTCGACGGTCGAGGCGATGAACGACGCGGTGACCTTGACGGGCGTCTTGGTCGGGCTCGGCGCCGTCGTCGGCGGCTCGTACGTCGGCGCGCTGAACGTCGGCACCGGCGGCGGGCTGATGGACCGGAGCGCCTCGACGGCGCGGTGGTGGCGGCGTCCCCCGCCGACGACCACCACGACGATGACCGCGCACACGAGCAGGAACGCCACGACGCCGCCGACGATCGCGATGACGACCCCGCCGCCTCCGCTGCGGGGCGGCGGCGGGTACGCGGGCCCGGGCGGGAAGGGCGGCCCCGGCGGGAACGGTCCCGGGCCGGGCGGCCCGGGGGGCGGGCCACCGTGTCCGCCGGGCGGCGGGAACGGCGGCCCGGGCGGCGGTGCGCTCACCTCGGCGTCTCCTCGGATGGTCCACGAACGACAAGCGGGACTAGCGAACCATACCGAGTCGAATATCTCTGTTAAAGCGGTAATGATGCGCGCAAACCGGATTCATCGCCCAGACGCCACAGGGCCTGCCACCGTAACGGCGGCAGGCCCTGGCTCCACATCCAACCCCGCGCGCCATCTACCCGGCAATCAACGCACCATGCGCGTTGAGACGCACAACACACCCGAAAGCGGGCGTCAGCGGATGATGTTGCCGGTGCCCTGCGGATGATCCGCCATCGGCGCGGAACGCTGCGCGTCCGCCGCCCGCCAGCTCAGCGCCGGGGACTCGGAGATCCCGTCCGGATAGACCGTCCCGCCCGCCCAGCGGACCAGGTCCTCGGCGAACCGGCGCGCGACCCGCGACGCCTCCGGGACGTCGCCCGCCGCCCGGATCTCCACCCACCACACCGGGGCCGTGACCCGCGCGGCGAACTCCGGGCCGAGCAGCCGCCCGACCTCGCCCGGCACCGACACCAGCACCGGCGTCTCGATGGACACCAGCAGCGTGCGGTCGGCGTCGAAGAGCTGCGTCGGCTCGGCGTCGCCGCCGCGCAGCTCCAGCGGCTCGCCCATCGCGATCATCCCGTCCGCGACGGCGAAGACGTCCGGCTGCCGCCGCGTCAGCGCGACGAGATCGCAGGTCACCGGACCACCCCCGGACCGCCGAGCGCGCGGGCGAACGCCTCGGCGGCGATCAGCCCGGCGGCGGCCAGCGTGGCCTCGCCGAGCTTGGCGAGGTCGAGGGAGCCGCCCGCCGCCAGGTGCCGGTCGTAGGGGACGAGCACGAGCGGCAGCCCCCACGCCGACAGCATCTCTCGCGCACGCTCCAGGTCGGCCCCGACCTGCGGCGCGTGCGTCACCATCGCGATGACCGTCCGGGACAGCAGGGCCTGCTGCCCGTTCCCGGCGAACCACTCCAGCGCGCCGCGCGCGCTCAGCGCGCCGTCGGCCGTCGCGGGCGTCACCAGCACCAGCCCGTGCGTCTGCCCGAGGATGCCCCGGTGCAGCTCGGTCAGGATGCCCGCGCCGCAGTCCACGACGGCCGCGGCGAAGTACCGGCTGATCGCCGCGAGCGCCGCCTGGAACGTCTCGATCGTGAACTCGCCCGCGATGCGGCCACCGCGCGTCGACGACAGCACCCACAGGCCCGTCTCCGTGCGCGCGAGGTACTGCGCGGCCTCCTCGAACGAGCGCGGCTGCCGCTTGGCCAGGTCGAACAGGGACTGCTCGGACCGGACGCCGAGCCGCAGCGGCAGCGACCCGAGTTCGGCGTCGGCGTCCATCGCCAGGACGCGGTCGCCCCGGTGGCGGGCGAGCTGCGTCGCGAGCAGCGCCGCCATGCTCGTCTTGCCCGCGCCGCCGCGCACGCTCGCCACCGCGATCTGCCGGTAGCTCGGCACCGCCCGCTGGAGCAGCGCCGCGACCTGCTGCTGCGTCGCGAGGTCCTGCGGGCCGGACCCGCCGACGGCCTTGCGCGCGGCGCGGCCCACGCGGCGGATCAGCGGATCGCCGTGCTGGCTCTTGCGGATGAGGTCGTCGGCCATCGGCACGCCGCCGCCCTGCGCGGCGGGCTGCTGCGGTTGGAACTGCTGCGGCTGCTGCGCGGCGGTCGGGAACTGCCCGGACGACTCCGGTAGCTCCGGCGCCTCGTCCTCGGGTTCCGCGGCGGGCGGCGGTGCGCCCGGCGCGCCGCCGACGAGCGGCGTGACGGCCATCTCGGGGTCGAAGTCGGGGTTGAACAGCGGCGGTGCCGCGGGCGGCGCGGACGGCTGCGGTTCCGGTTCGGGCGCGGGCGCGTCCGGCGTGGGCGGCGGGTCGCCGAAGGGGTCGCGCTGGAGCATCCCCCCGCCCTCGTACGGGTTGATGATGAGCGGCTGCGAGACCTCGCCCTGCTCGGCGGCCGGCTGCGACGGCGCGGGCGCGGGCGGCGCGGCGAACGGGTTCGCGACGGGCTCGTCCGCGACGGGCCGACCGGCGACGGGCGCGCCGGTGTCGGCGGACGGCTGCGCGAACGACGGCGGCGGAGGCGGCGGCACCGGGTCCGGAACGGGCTCGACGACGGGAGCGGGCGGCGCGGGCGCGGGCAGCGGGTCGGGCGCCGCCTCGGCCGGCACCGCGATCGGCGCCGGTTCCGCCACGGGCCGCGGCGCCGAGTCGGCGCCCCAGTCCGAGCCCGGCGCGGCGGACGACGCGGTGTTCAGGGCCTGGAGCCCCCGGCGCGCGACGCCGAGTTCCCCGAGGACGGCCTGCTGCCAGCTCGAATCGGACACCTGCCTCCCTTTCCTCACCGCAAGCCTACGAGACGCCGGGCGTGCCGCGTAGCGGTGATCACCACCCCATCGTGAACCGAATCGACGCGAACTCCGTCATACCCACCAGCCGATGCGTCCGGACGCGGACCGGCCTCGCTAGTCTTATCCGATCTTCCGCCGGCGAATATCCTATTTCGCCCCAGCCCCTCGGCCGGAGTCAGCATGTCGTCTCCTCAGTGGCCTGGTCAGCCGGGATTCCCTCCCGGACAGCAGCCGCCCCCGCCCCCCGGACAGTTCCCGCCGCCGCCCGGCTTCCCGCCGCCGCCTCCGCCCCGGGGCGGTGGCGGCGCGGGCGTTCTGATCGCGGTCATCGTCGGCGTCGTCCTCGTCGCGGTGGTCGCGGTCGCGGTCGTCGTCATCGTCGTCGTGAACAACAAGCCCAACCGGCGCCACATCACCCTGCCCACCTACACCGCGACGCCGACCTACCCGACGCCGACGCCGTCCACGACGCCGAGCGGCAGCATCGACGACGTCCTCAAGGCGACCGTCGAGACCGCGAAGGGCACGACCTTCACGCGCGCGGGAACGAAGGACGCCGCGTGCTCGTCGCGCGCCGACAAGGAGCTCAGCCCCGTCATCGACGACTACCCGTGCGTCGGGCTGATGCGCTCGGCGGTGTACGCGAACCCGAGCAGGACGATCCTCGTCGTCATCTCGATCGCGACGTTCGCCGACTCGTCGTCCGCGCGGTCGGTCAGCGACGCCACCAACAAGGGCGCCGCGCCGATCCTGCTCACGCCGTCGCCCGAGAGCGGCCTGCCGCGCCTCGACCGCGAGCCCGAGTCGTGGACGCGGAGCTGGACACAGGACTCCCGCATCGTCTACGCGCAGTCCTACTACGCGAGCGGCAAGCCCACCGGCGACCGCGACGGCGAGGTCTACATCACCGCGGGTGAACTCGGTACCGAAATCAAGAATGTCCTCGTCTGGACGAACTGACAGGCGTTGTTATGCTCCGCCCGGAACCTGTTCGCCGATCGTGAGGCGCTGGGAGGCGGCGTGACGACGAACGGATACACCGTCCAGCCGGAGACGCTCCGCGCGGCGGGCCGTGAGCTGTCCGCCGCGGGCGATCGGCTGGCCCAGGAATGGTCGGCGCTCAAGTCGACCGTGGAGGGAATGGGCCAGCCGTGGGGCGGTGACGACATCGGCTCGATCATCGGCGAGTCCTACGCGGCCATCGAGGAGCAGGCCGACGAGTCCTTCGGCGGTGCCGCTGAGGACTTGTCGGCCTTCGGCGAGAAGCTCGCCGCGATGGCCGACAACCACGAGAACGCCGAACAGGCGATGGTCGGGGACATCACGTCCGTGTCCGCCGCGCTGAACGGCGGCTGACCGGATGGGCCTCCAACTCCCCGGTGAGCTCATCAGCCTGCTCGGAATGCTCGGCTACACGTGGCCGGAGGCGGACGAGACGAAGCTCTTCCAGCTCGGCTCGACGTGGATGGACTTCTCCGGGACCGTGCGGTCCATCGCGTCCGACATCGACGGCGCCGCGCAGCGCGTGCCGTCGTCCAACCAGGGCGACGACATCGAGGCGTTCCAGAAGGCGTGGTCGGAGGACGACGCCCCCGCGTCGATCCTCGGCGACGCGGCGATGGGCGCGACGGCCGTCGGCGCGGCGTTCCTCATCTGCGCGGGCGTCGTCCTCGCCCTGAAGATCCAGGTGATCGTGCAGCTCGTCATGCTCGCGATCGAGATCGCGCAGGCGGCCGCGACGGCCGTCGCGACGTTCGGCGCGTCGCTCGCGGAGATTCCCATCTTCAAGGAGATCACCGGGATGATCATCGACGAGCTGATCAACCAGGCGATCAACATGCTCCTCGGCTGACGCGCGCTACATCTCCCGGACCGCCGCCCGCGCCTGCGGGGACAGCGGGGTCGACCAGCGGTTGCCGGCGCGTGCTGCATCTCTCGGACCACCGCCCGCGCCTGCGAGGACAGCAATGGCGACCAGGCGGTTGCCAACGCGCCCTACATCTCCGCGCCCGCCCGCGAAGACAGCGGTGGCGACCAGCGGCGCGCTACATCTCTCGGACCGCCGCCTGCGCTTGCGGCGATAGCAGTGGGAACCAGGCGGTGAACAGCTCTCGGAGCGCAGCGCCGTGACGGGTGCGCAGGTCGGCGTCGTGGCGCAGGACGTCGATCTCGTTCGCGGCCGTCAGCTCGGCGAAGTCGCAGCGCAGCGCGTGGGGCGGGTGCAGGACTTCGCCGGTGAACCGGTCGCGGACGGTGCCGTCCAGCAGGCGCGGGTAGGAGAATGCCCGGTCGACGCCCGCGTAGAAGCGGACGATCGCCTCCGCGTCGTGGCCGATGGCGGCGGCGAGGACGTCGCGCTGGTCGAGGCCGCCCAGCGTGCGCGGGAAACCGTCCGTGCCGTAGAAGGCGTGGCACAAACCGGCCAGGCGCAGCGCCGGGCCCGCGCCCCAGTCGGCGAGCAGCGCGTTGACGCGATCGAGGTGGACGGCCAGCGTTCCGCCTGGATGCGGAACGTCGCGCGCTCCGCGTTCCGCCAAGAGCGCGCGTGCGGCTTCCTCGGACAACCGGCCTCCTCGGGTCGGCACCCGCCCGCGACGTCTGTCGCGCGCCCGCCGTATGCCCCGGGACACCGGCCGACGCCCGCGCGGAACGCGGACGGGTTGCCGCCGAACTCGGAAACCGCGCGAACGGCTTCCCTGCCCTCCATCCTCCGAGGCGCGGCGACCCCAGTCAATTCATGGGTTTCCTTGGAGATGCCTTAGTTCTACCTTTCGTCCCATGACCCTCGACGACCTCCGCGTCTTCATCGCCGTCTACGAGGCCGGGAACCTCAGCACCGTCGCCCGCGACGTCGGGCGCACCCAGTCGGCGGTGAGCCAGCACGTCCGGCGGCTCGAACGCGAGACGGGCCTGCCGCTCCTCGAACGGCGTCCGCGCGGCGTCGTCCCGACCACCGCGGGACACGTCCTGTACCAGGCGGCTCTCGGCGGCCTCGCCTCACTCGACGCGGGGCTGCGCCGCCTCGGCGAACTCCGCGACGGAGGCGGCGGAACGGTGCGGATCACCACCGGGGGCGTCACCGTCCGGCACTTCATGGCGGACGCCATCACGGAGTTCCGCGGACGTCGCCCCGACACCGCTTTGGAGTTCAGGTCCGCGCAGTCCACGCGCCGCTGCGTCGAGCTGTTGCGCGCTGGACACGTCGACCTCGCCTGGATCACCCTCGGCGAACCGCTGCCAGGCGTCGAGCAGCGGCCTGTGGTCGACCTGCCGTGGGTCCTCGTCGTCGCGGCCGACGATCCCCTCGCGGCCGAGGACGAGATCCGGCCCGCCGACCTCGCGCGCATCCGCTACATCGCGCATCCGGAGAACTCGGCGTCGCGCCGCCGGCTGGAGGAAGAGTTCGTCCGGCTCGGCTGCGGGCCGCCCGAACCCGTCGGCGTCGCGGACTGGGACACCGCGGTGCTCCTCGCCGAGCTGGGGGTCGGCCATGCGGTCCTGCCGTCTCTGCCGCGCCTGCCCACGGCTGGCGGCGCGCCCGTCGCGTCTGTCCCCATCCCGGCGCTGACGCCGATCAGCGTCGGGTGGGCGGCGCGGCAGTGGACGGCGCTGAGCCCGTCCGCCGCCGAGTTCGCCGCACTCGTCACGGACCTGCGCGCCGCCCCCACGCCATGACGGCAAATGGAAACCGGGGGCGTCCCGATGTTCGGGACGCCCCCGGTTCATGCCGGAACCGACGGGATCAGCCGCCGGGCGGAGTCATGTACTTGTTGTAGCACTCCTTGTTGTCCTTCTGGAATTTCGCCTGCTCGGAGTCCTTCACACCCGTGATCACGGGGTACCCGCCGCCGTCCGGCACCTTGGCGTTCCAGCCCTTCTCGCGCAGGCAGGCCGCCATCTTGTTCATGTCCTGCTGGTAAGCCCCGCCCTCGCCGCCGCCCGCGGACGACGACGGCGTGACCGTCGGCGCGCCTCCGGCGGGAGCCTGCTCCGACGGGGTTCCGCCCGCGGCCGCGCTGTTGGACGGCGCGGTGCTCGCGGACGGCGGGTCGGCGGCCTTGTCCTTGTCCCCGCCGCACGCGGCGGCACCGAGGACCAGCGCCAGGGCCGGAACCAATAGAAGCTTCTTCACGTCGAAGATGCCCTTCTTCGTGTCGTGGTCGGAGGGATCACGCTCTTCCCGGACCGGCCGGCGGCCCCTGCGGGGGCTGCCCCGGTCCGTACTGCTGCGGGAACTGCCCGCCCTGGCCCGGGTGCGGCTGGACCGGCGGCCCCTGCGGCGGGGGCTGCTGCCCCTGCGGCGGCCCGCCGAACGCCGGTGGGGCGCCCTGCGGACCGGACGGGCCGTTCGGCGGGGTCTTCTTCGACCCGCGCAGAACGGCCACCAGGATCACGACGATGATGACGAGTCCGACGACTCCACCACCGACCGCGAGAAGGATCTTGGTGCGCTGGTCGGCCTTGTCCGCGTCCTTGGTGGCCTCGGACTTGGTGACCGGCTTGCTGGTCTGCACCGACTTGGGCTGCGACGCGAGCCACTTGTCGTAGCGGTCGTAGACGGGGTTCGGCGCGCTCTTGGGAACGTTCGCGGTCAGCGCGGCGGCGGGGATGATGACGCCCGCACCGGTGCGCTCGTCATGACCGGGCGGGCCCGCGTCCTTCGCGGTGTTGATGATCCGCTGGACGACTTCCCGGCCCGACATCTGCGGGAACTTCGCACGGACGAGCGCGACGGTCGCGGAGGTCAGGGCCGTGGCGGGGCTCGTCCCCCACCTTGAATAGAGAATCTTCCCGCTGTAGCTGATCCCGCCGACATAGACGCCCGGCGCCGCTACGGCGACGTATTCGTTGTGCTGCGCCTCGGCGACCGCCTGCTTCTTCGAGTCGACCGCGCCGACGGCGACGACACCCGCGCAGTTCGACGGGTTCTCCGGGATGTTGCCCTTGTCCCCGCTGTTACCCGCCGCCGCGACCAGGACGACGTCCTTCTGAAGCGCATAGTGGACGGCCTGCTGAAGGTCCGGCGGACACGCGCCAGGCGCGCCGATCGACATGCTGATGACCTTCGCACCGTGGTCAGCGGCATATCGAATGGACTCCGGAAGCAGCCGACCGTAGTTGTCATCCGCGAGCGGCAGCACTTTGGACTCGGGAGCAAGGCCGAAGAATCTGTCGGTGACGCCCCGGCTCGCGATGAGGGAGACCATCTGCGTGCCGTGATTCTCCCCGTCCTCATCCGTCGCCTGAGGCTTCCCGTCGTCCGGGCTGGGCACGAGCGCGCCCTGGAGGTCGGGGAGTTTCGTGTTGACCGGGGAGTCGATGACGGCGACGGTCACACCGGCTCCCTTGGACACCGGCCAGACCTTCTGCTGGACCTCCCAGGCGGCGAACCACCACTCTTCGTTGGCGGGCGGCGCGGCGTGCGCGGGTATCCCGGTCGTCAGCGCCAGAACCGCGCTCGCGCCGGTGGCGGCGAGCCATCGTGTCATCCGTCGCACAGCACAACCTCACTCAGCGATACGGCGTGGGCAGTCCGAGTATTCCGGACCACCCACGCCGACTCGTCACGGACCGCTGGAGACGCGGTCCGATCAACCGATCACGGGGGGCGCGGTGTCACCGTCGCCGCCGCCCCACACGTCCTCGTCCTCGACGAGCCAGGTGGAGCGTTCGTGCTCCTCCTCGCCCTTGCCGCCGCCACCGCCGCGACCGCCCATCGGCGCGCCGCCCGCACCGCCGGCGCCGCCCTTGGTGCCTGCGCCGAGGCCGGACCCGGCGCCCGCGCCGCGCAGCCCGGAGCCGGCCATGCCGCCGGGGAGCCCGCCCGCGAGGCCGCCTCCACCGAGACCGCCGCCGCCGAGGCCGCCACCGAGGCCGCCGCCACCGCCGCCGGGGAGGCCGCCGCCACCGCCGCCGAGGCCGAACGGGTCGCCGCCGAGGCCGCCGCCCGCGCCGCCGCCGCCGACACCGGCCAGGTCCGAACCGGAGCCGCCACCACCGGGGTAGCCGCCGATGCCGCCACCGCCGCCCCCGATACCGCCGAGGCCGCCGCCCGCGCCGCCGTCGCCCAGGCCGCCGCCCGCACCACCGCCGGGGTAGCCGCCGAGGCCCGAACCGCCGCCGCCCGGGACGCCGGAGTAGTCGGGCATCTTGCCGCCCGCGCCACCGCCGACGCCGCCGAGGCCGCCGCCTGCACCACCGCCGGGGATTCCGCCGCCGGGGACGCCCCCGTTGGGCGGCGGATTCGGGATGCCGCCATCGCGCTGGCTGTGCGGAAGATCCGTCGTCACGCTGGTGGGCAGGGCGTTGTTCGCCTCGACGGCACGGCCGCCGAGCCGGTTCATGTGCTCCTGCGCCGCTTCCTTCTCCGCGTCGCCGAACAGGCCCAGCGCCTCACCGATCGTCTTACCGCCGAGCGCGATCGTGCCGCCCATCGGACCGGCGACCATCGTCCCCGCCGCGAAGACCGCGGCGTCGCCCTTGTCCGCCTTCGGCATGCTGATGTGGCCGAAGAAGCCCTTCTTCGGGCGGTGCTCGACGTACCACTCGAGTTGCGGGCCGAACGCGCTGAGCGCGTTGCCCGTCTCGTTGGCGACCTGGGCCATGCTGGCGGCGGACGTCTGCAGGCGCCCCATCTGCTTCACGGCCTCGTCGGCGTCGTCGCCCTTCCAGACGCTCTCAAGGTTCTTGGCCTGGGTGCGGAGCACCGCCGCCGCCTCGTTGAGCTTCTTGGCCGCGGACTGGTAGGTCTTCCCCGCGGTGATCACGCTCTGCGGGTCGGTGCTGTCCAGAATGCGGTTCATCTCGTCCATGCCCCCAGAGAAGGGAGTGGAGCTGATGCCGCCCTTGCGGATGTTATGCGTTTGCGGTGTCGTCATCGTCTATTCCCGTTCCACGAAGCGCGCTGTCAGTACGCCGACGTGTTCCCATAGTTCGGGGTCGGAGGCGCCACGCTGGTGTTGACGCTGTTGACGGTCGCGGTGTTCTCGTCCTCGGACTTCACGTGATTGCCGACAGCCTGGTTCAACGAGTTGATGACCGCCTGGTAGCTCTGGATCAACGCGTTGTACTGACCGTTGATGACGGTGTACGCGCTCTGTGTGTTCGTGCCGAGGTGCTGCGCGGTCGCGAAGCCGGCGCCGAGCTGCTGCGCCGTGACGTTCCCGAACTGCTGCACGTCCCCGGCCGAGCCGTCGCCGTTCTGCAGTTCGTTCAGGTTGTCCTGGAGGATCTTCAGGATCTTCTTGGCGGCGTCCCGGTCGATCTCGCTCTTGTTGCCTGGTCCAGCGCCCATGTGAACCTCCCGTGGGGGTCGCGGGGACCCGTTCGTGCTGTGGTCCTGACTGGTGATCAGAGGCTGGGGCCGGACGATGCACAACGCCCCAGGTGTTTCCGCCGGGAGACCGGTCGACCGCGCCGGGGGCGCGGTCGGCCGGTCATGGCGGGTTCAGCCGCGCGAGGTCAGCCGCTGATCAGGTTGACGTTCGACTTCACCGTGTGCTGGCCGGTCTCGGCCGAGGAGTTGATGACCGCGCCGAGCTGCTGCAGGATGCGGCCGATGTCGGCGGCGGACGCCTCCCACTGGCGCTTGGCGTCGAAGTAGGCGTTCTTCGCGTCGTCCTCCCACTGCGCCAGCTTGTTCTCGACCGACTTCTCGAGGTCGTCGAGCTCCGACTGCATCTGGCTGTACTTCTGCTGGAAGGCCGCGTACGCCTGCTGCATGGCGCCGAAGTCCATCGAGCTGTAGCTCATTGTTCCTCCGTCTCGTCCCGGGGGGTGTGGGGGGTGGGTCAGCCGTTGAGCAGACCGGCGATGCGGTTCACGGCCTCGGTCTGCTGCTGCTCGCTGGCCTCGTAGTTGATCTTGGTCTGGACGAGCTTCTCGTGGAGCTGGTTGAGGACCTCGAGCACCTTGCCGAGCTCGCCGTCGAACTCGTTGTAGACCTTGGTGAAGGCGCTGCCGGCCTCACCGATCCAGCGGCCGGAGAGCTGGGCGTGCTCCTGGCTGAGGTCGCCCTGGATCTTGCGGAGGTCCTGCGCCGCGGACTCGACCCGCTGGCCCGCCTGGGCCATTTCCGCTCTGTCGACCGAAGACTTCTGACCCATCAGTCATCCTTCCCGAGTAGCCTGTGAGCTCGTGTGTGGCGCGGCGGGTGCCGCTGTGCACCATCGACCGGTGTCAACCTGGGGAGCCCGGTCCGGTACGACGGCACGACGAACCGCGAAACCAGCACCAATGGTCACACATCGGATGAGACGGGGCCACCCGCCGAAAGGTTCGGCCGTTCGCCGGGTTTTTCCGATCATCGAAGGAGACCACGGGCACTCAGCCCCACTGTTCGGTGTTCGAGCGCTCCGCGCTCTGGTAGTTGTCCCGTGCGGTGCCGATCGACTCGGAGAACTCCTGGACGCATTTCGCCTGGTCACGTGCGGCCTTGTCCCACTTCGCACGCGCTTCGAAGTAGGCGTCCCTGGCGTCGTCCTCCCACCGGGCGAGACCGCTCTGGAGATCGGCTTCCAGCGTGTCCAGGAGCTGGACCATCTCGCGATGCTTGGTCTCGAACATCTGCTCGGCCTGCTGCATCGCCTGATAGTCCGTACTGAACGCCTGACTCACGAGAACTCCTTCGTCACGGCCTATTGCGGTCGAGACTGTAGCAAGACCGGATCGACCGGTCCGTAACATTTGACCATTTATTGGTCATCCTGTCGTCGTTCCGCTCACGGGCAGGACCGCCTTCGCCGGGTCGAGGACCGGACCCTGCGGAACGAGGTTCAGCAGATTCGCGGGGACGGGCACCGAGTCGTTCTCGTCCGCCGAGATCGAGTAGCCGAGGGCCTTCGCGGTGTCGGGCGACTTCAGCGGGTACCGCCGTCCGTCGTCGGAGACGAACGAGTAGCTGTTGATCGCCGACACCGATCCGCCGGCCGGGAGCACGCCCGCCAGGACCGCGCTGCCCGGCGGGAGCACGACGTTGTCCACACCCGTGCCGGTCGAGGCGCCGGTGGGCGCGGGCAGGTCCTTGCCGCCGCCGATCTTCAGCTTCGCCCGGTCGTTGCTCTTGGCGGCGTCCGGATAGACGACGCACAGCGAGTCCGACGCGCTGAACGTCCCGGCCTTGATGCTCTCCTGCGGCAGGTTCGTGTCGAGGAGGTTCTTCGACGAGCGGTTGCTCGTCACCGCCGACGCCTCCAGCGGCACGTCGTGCCGCAGGCGGTAGCCCGCCGACGACTGGAGCAGCGCCGCCTGCACCTTGGAGATCCGCGCGACGCCGTCCGCGAGCAGGACGTACGGCTGGTCGCCGCCGCCGGTCGCGCTCTTGACCGCGTAGACCTGCCCGATCGTGCCGCGCAGGCCGCCCCGCAGGTTCGCCGGGCGCCCGTAGCCCTGGATGGCGGGCGCGGCGAAGTCCGGTCCGGCGGGCAGCGCGTTGACGAACGCGCTGGACACCGGTGTCGGCTGCGACACCTGCAGCACGGTCATACCGGCGTCGGACATCTTCATCCGCTGGTTGTTCCAGATCAGGAAGTTGCCGGTGGACCCGGCGCTGACGACGACACCGGTGGTCGCGTCGAGCGTCCGGCCGCCGACGTCCTGGCCGCCGACGAGCGACACGACGGGCTTGTTCACGCCGCCCCGGTCGATCTGCCGGACGCACACCGACCACGGCCCGCCGACGAGCCGCTTCTTGTCCGGCACGGTGTCGGGCGCGCCGGGGATGCCGATGAGCTGCCCGCGCGGGAACTTCGACAGCGACTTCGACGACACCGACTTCTTCTTGAACTCGCCGGAGCCGCCCGCGACGGCGAGCCGTCCCGACGCGTAGTTCGCGACGGGGCAGAGCGCCTTGCCGTCCTTCGTCGCGTCCGACTTGCACCAGACGTAGCGGTTGCCGGTCTCCTTCTCGATGAGGAGGACGCCGCCGTCGGTGATGCCCTTGGTGCCGCCGCCGAAGATCAGCCCGACGATGCCGAACGCGGCCGCGACGAGCACGCCGACCATGATCCCGGCGAACGTGCCGACGTTGAGCCGCCGCAGCGGCTGCTCGGGGTTGTCCGGCTGACCGAAGATGAGCGCCTGGGACGCCCGGTGCGTCATCAGCCGGTGCGCCTGGAGCAGGTCCCGTTTCGTCTGCATGAGACGTGTTCTCCCGGATCAGCCGGCGATGGAGCGGACGTAGTCGAACACGGCCGCGACGCCGAGGGCGAGCGGGATCGTCGCCACGACGAGCATGATTTCGAGGATCTGCCCGGCGCGGCCCCAGAACGGGGTGGGCCGGTGGTTCGGCAGCCACATCCCGACGCCGACGACGATCCCGGAGACGATGAGCGTCGGGACCAGGACGAGCAGCACGGCCTTGTTCGCCGAGTCGGCGTGGACGCAGCCGCCGACGGCCAGCAGCCCGAGGCCGATCGCGCCGGGGACGAGCAGCCACAGCTTCTGCGCGCGGCCGGTGAAGAACCGCGCGCCGCGCAGCAGCAGCACGACGGCGAAGACCGCGGTCGTCACCAGGGTGAGCCAGCCGGAGTGGAACGCCAGCGGGATGAACGCGCCGATCGCGACGAGGCCCGTCGCGGCGACGCCGCCGGTGACGAACCGGTCGGCGCGGACGGTGTTCTTCAGCACCTGGCGGCCGTCGACCATGAGCGTGTCGCGGCGCAGGTCGTCGGCGCTGCTCGGGACGGGCGGCAGCGCGACGCGGGCCATCCGCATCGACGCGCCCGACAGCAGCGGCGTCAGCGCGAGCGCGATCACCAGGGTGATCGCGCCGACGCCCGCCGCGTCGGTGTCGAGGCCGAGCGGGATGGCGCTGTCGAGGGTGCCGAGGAGCGCGGCGACGGCGACGCCGTAGAAGACGGGCAGCGCGTCGGCGATGGCGAACCCGGCGATCGTCGCGACGAGCACGACGGCGCCGAACCCGGCGACGCAGTTGACCGCGCCGAGTCCGTGGAAGAAGTTCAGCAGCATCGCGCCGCGCTCATCGGTGGACGGCGCGTACAGGCCGGCGAGGAACGCGTACGGGACCGCGGCGTAGCCGACCCAGACGCCCGCGCCGACGTCGGCGAGCGCGCGCGACAGCGCGACGGCCCCCGCGAGCAGCAGTACGGCGGCGAGCCCGGCGGCCGCGGCCGTCGACACCGACGGGCCGGTCAGCGCGAGGATCACGACGCCCGCGATGAGCCCGCCGACGCCCCAGCCGAGCGCGAACCGGCGGGCGGCGTCCTGCCGCCACCGGTCGGGCCGGTCGTTGACGGCGGTCGCGACGACGTCCGGGACGTCGTCGAACGCCAGGTCGGGAAGCTGCGCCATGCGGGGCCGCAGATAAAGGAGGTCACCGTCGCGGACGCCCGCCTGCTGCGGCGTGCTCGACGGGTCGAACGGAGCCTCGTCGAGCTTCTGGATCACCCAGCCGCCGTGCGCGAGCCCGGCGTCGGCGAGGTTCTGCCCCGCGTAGTGCAGCATCGTGGGGTACAGCTCGGCGAACGTCGCGTCGGCGGGCAGCGCGATGTCGACCCGGCGTTTGGGTCCGACGAGCGTGATCCGGCAGAGGTCGGCTCCAGGGGGCGCGCTCACGACTTCCTCGCAAGTTGTCTGGTACGGGAGCGGGGTGACAACGGGGAATGGTGCCACGTCGGCCGCACCGCCCGTCGTCGGACAGGTGGCGCGAAGCAGACTAGCGATCCCAACAGTAGGCAAATCGACCTGTCATCGCGCAAGCGGATCGCCCCCGTCCGTCGCCGCACGGCTCCACACCCCCGTCCTGACATTCGGCGCACGGACCGTAGCAGTCACCGCGGACATCCAGCACGTTCTCACACGATCGTGACCCGATCGCGAGAAGTCAGACGCCTCTCGTCCTCGACGAGTTCGGAACTTCTAGGTGTCGCGGGCGGCGGAGCGCATCAGCTCCAAGACGCCTTCCTCGCGTTCGGCTGCGGTGAGGCCGTAGTCGAAGCTGTAGGTGAACTCGGCCTCGCTGAAGTTCGTCAGCCACATCGCGCAGTAGTTGCCGGGCATGAAGCACGGTTCCAGTTCGGTGTGGACGCGTGTGACCTGTTCCGGCCGGACGCCCTGCGCCTCCAACCGGTCCCACAGCGTGTGCTCGGGGTGCTGGACGCCGACGGCGACCGTCTCCGCCTCGACGCGCCGCCGCCCGCCGGGCTCCTCGACCTCGAACGAGACGCCCGCCGGGAAGCTCAGCGCGTGCCGGATCGTCTCCAGGACGCGCGGCCACCACGCCTCCGCGTCGTCCAGCGCGGTCGCGTCGATCGCGAGAAGCCGCCCGCGCAGATCGCGGAACACGTCCACGGGCGCGCGGTCGCCCGGCGCGCGCAGCGCGGGCAGCGCCTCGTCCAGCGCGAGCAGCGACGCGGCGAACGCGGCGACATCGCGGTTCACGGTCATCGGGTCGGCGTCGGCGACGACGAACACCGCGCGGACCGTGCCGTCGCCGTCCACGCACATCTCCGCGCCCTGGTCCGTGCCGACGCGGCACCAGGACGCCGCCGCCGCGTCCGGGTCGGGGAAACCGATCAGGTCCGTGTAAGCGGCGAGGCCGAGCGGGTCTCCGTCGTTCGCGACGAAGTACGGCCAGACGTGGGCGGGCAGCCCGACGTCGCGCAGGAACGCGGCGGAGTCCCTGGGCAGCGCGAGGCCGTCCAGTTCGGCGGGCGCGAAGCGGCGGAGCCCTTCGTCTCCGAAGTGCGCCGCCAGCCGTTCCCGCAGATCAGCCGTCATCCCTCGAACCCCGCTCGTATCGCCCGCCGTCCGGTCTCCTGCAACATACCGACCGCCCCGGCCGTCACCCGCGCCGTGTAGCGAGGACGCCGCGCGCCCGCAGCGCCGTGACGCCCCGGCCGGTGCCGACGTACAGGACGGCCCCGCGCTCGTCGGCGTCCAGCGCCAGCGCGCGGACGGGCAGGCCGAGCGGGAACAGCGACATCTCCTCGCCCGCCGCGTGCCACGCCCACACCACGCCGTCCACCCACGCCGCGGCGAACAGCGGGCCGTCCGGCAGGACCACCGCCGCGACGGCCGCGACGGCGGTGCCGCGCCGGGCCGGGGGCTCGTCGAGCAGTCCGCCGCCGACGTGCCACAGCCGGACGGTGCCGTCCGCGCCGCCGCTCAGCACCACGCGCGCGTCGCCGCCCGCCGACACGCACGCGACGGCCGTGACGCGCCCCTGATGCGCGGCGCACCGCTCGGCCGGCGCGTCGGAGCGCGGGCGGCGCGCGTGCAGCACGCCGTCGCGGTCACCCATGACGACGAGCGTCCCGGCGCGGTCAGATCCGAGCGCGGTGGTCCCGGGTGGGACGGCCAGGACCGAACCGTCCCCGATGCGTGGCGAAGGAACGCCGAACTCGATGGGACGAGCCGGAGGGAAGCCAGTGCTGGACGAGACGGGCTCAGCGGCTCCGGGCGCGCCGCGCTCGGCGCCGTGCGCAGCGCCGTCCGACAGGTTGCCCGGGCCGACAGCGGCGGGGCGAACGGCAGCGCCGGCTTCGGTGAGGTCCGTCCAAGGCGAGGTCGACTCAGCGGCTCCGGCCGCACGACGTCCGGCTTCGAACGCGACCGGACGTGCCGCACCGCGCCCGGCATCGTGCGCCGCCGCCACGTCCGTTGCATCGTCCCGGCCCGTGACGGCGGGGCGAGCGGCCGCGCTGGCTTCGGTGGGGCCTACCTGGGACGGGGCGCGCTCGGCGGTTCCCGGCGTGCCGCGCTCGGCGTCGTGTGCAGCGCCGTCCGAGCCGGTGGTGGCGGAGCGAGCATCAGCGCTGGCTTCGGCGGGGCTCGTCCAAGGCGATATGGACTCGGTGACTCCAGGCGCGCCGCGCATGCTCTCGTAGGCGGCCGGGCGCGCTGTGCCCTGTTCGGCGCCGTGTGTTGGCGGGCCGTTCGCTGGAACGCCTTGGCCGGTGGTGACGGGGTGAGCATCGGCGCTGGCTTCGGTGGGGTTCGTCCAGGGTGGGGCGGGCTCGCGGGTTTCCGGTGTGCGGTGTGCGGTCTGGAATGCGGCGGGGCGCGGCGGGCCGTGTTCGGCGGCGGATGCGACCGGGTCGTCGAGGTTGATGGCGGCGGGGCGGGCGGTGGTGCCTGGGCGGCGTTCGACGGGGTGCGCGACGCCGTTCGTGTCCAGTGCCAGAAGGTCGGTCCCGGAGGCGGCGAGACCGGTGACGGTTCGGGCGCGGGCGCGCCAGCGGCCGCGCGGCGCGCCGTCGGTCGGCGCGAGCCGGTGCAGCGGGCCGTCCGCGGCGGCGGCGAGCAGTTCGCCGTCGTGGAGTGCGAGCGCCGACACCGGTCCCGGCCGCGCACGGCCCGGCGATCCGGCGGCGACCCATTCGGGCCACCACGCGGCGTCCGCGCCGAATGCGGCGAGCCGCGCCGCGAGGCCGTCGTCTCCCACGTCGAGCGCGGCGGTCGCGAGCAGCGCGGCGCGGTCCGCGGGCGGCGGCGCGACCGACAGCCCCGGCCCGGCGAGGCGCCACGCGGCGGCGAGCCGGCCGGGGGCGCGGTCGCCCGCGGCCTCGACGGCGGCGGTCAGCGCCCGCGGGTCGCCGTGGACGAGGTGGCCGGCATCGGCCAGCGCGCGGTCGGCGACGCCCGCCGCGGCGCAGTGCCGCGCGAACTGCCGGACGGCGTAGGGCGCGGCCCGCGACCAGTCGCCGCCGGGGACGGTCGCTGAGACCGCGTAACCGATGGCCTGCCCGATCTGAGCGACCAGCTCCGGAGCGCGTGCGTCGAGCACGGCGGCGCGGACCGGGCGGCAGGGCAGGTCGACGCGGCCGTCGCCGGCGGTGCGGACGACCGGAGCGAGCGCGGCGACGGCCGCGTCCGCGCGGGCCGGGTCGCCCGTGAGCGCGGCCGTCCACGCGCGCCAGGTCCCGGGATCGACCGGTTCGCGGGCCTCGGCGAGCGCTTCGACGGCGGGCCGCGCGTGCGCGGGAACCCGCGCGAGCCACCGCCCGACGACGCCGTCGCCGGGACCGGCGGCCAGCGCGAGCCGGGTCAGCCCGACGTTGGGATAGAACGCGCCCGCCGTGTTCACCGCGCGCGGGTCGGTGACGCCGAGCGCGGCGGCCTCCCGGACGATCCAGTCGGTGAACCCGGCGCGGTCCGTCCACTCGGGCGCGTCCAGGCCGATCACCTCGGCGGGCGCGGACAGCCCGTCGAGCGCTTCGGGCCTGGACTCCACGAGCATCCGGACATGCGGCAGTGTGAGCATCGGCTGCAGCAGGACGTCCACGAGTTCGCGAGCCGCCGCACCGTCCTGCGCGACGCCGGACTCGTCGAGCGCCGCGACGACGACGGTGACGTCGCGGCGGTCGGCGTCGAGCGCGGCCAGCAGCGTCGCGGGCGTCCGGCCGGGCAGCCGGAGCTGCTCGGCGAACGCCCACGCGGCGGTCGTCGGGGTGAGGCCGGTCAGCGGGACGATCGCGTTCGCGCGCTCGTCGAACGCGCCCGCCGCCGCGAGCACCGCGAGCAGCCTGCTCTTGCCGGTCGCGGGCGCGCCGGTCACCAGGCACAGCTTCGGCCGCAGCCGGTCGTGGAGCCAGCCGAGGACGGCGCGCGCCGCCGCCTCGCGTCCGGCGTCGACGTCCTCCGGCACGGCTGCCTCCGTCACCACGCGTCCCTCCCCGCCGAGGTCATGCCATCGTTCCTTCGCGGACGGACTGGAAGATATGCGTCCACGGCCCAGCGAAATCCGACGGAAGGTCCAGTTCTGGGTCGCGAGAGAAGACGTCCCCGACGTCCCCGACGAACGGCGCTGGATCGACGTCGTGCAGTTCGATGGCCAGGTCTTTCGCCGCGACCGTGCGGGCGAGCAGTTCCAGCACGGCCTCGCGGTCGTCGTCGGACGCCATCGACGGGTACGCGAGCGCCCGCCGAACGAACTCGACGTCCGGGGATTTCGCGGGCGACGGGTGCTCAAGGAGCCGCCGGGCGAGACCTGCCGCCTCATCATCTTCGGCCGACACCAGTTGGGCGAGCACGCGAACGTAGTCGTCCTCGTACCGGCCGCGATCCCGCTGGAACGCGTAGAGGAAATACGTGAAGTCCTCGATGGTCGAGTTCATGAGCCTCGGCGGCTCGTCGTAGTCGGGGACGAAGTGGACGGTCCCGGTCACGCCGTCGAGGAAGGCGCGGCCGTCCCAACTGCAATAGGCGACGAGGAGCCAGTCATCGAACGCTCCGGTGCGCGACCACGGCCAATCGAAGTCCCACCGATCGCGGTATGCGGGCAGCCTCGCCCCACCGTTTTCGGTTGACGTTGTGACGGATGCGCCCGGTGCCTCCAGTGACGGCACGCCGACCTCCGTGATAAACCGCCGCGACGTCGGATGGGTCACGTCTTCCGGCACCAACGGCCAACGCTCGACGCCATCCACGCCGAACACCTCGACCAAATCAGCGTGCTTCAACCGCGACACCTCCGCACAAGCTTCCGCCGATCGTAGGACATCAGTTCAAGTCCCCGTCGCACGCCAACTGGAGGAGGTACGACCCGCAAAGTCCTCGGGGAGGTTCAGGGGGAGAAGACCTCCGCCGTATCCTCGGTGAACGGAGCGGGGTCAACGCGCTGGAACTCGATCGCCAAGTCCTGCGCCGCGGTACGCAAATTTCTCGCGGACGTGCAGGTCGGAAATCTTCCCGTCCGCTGGCGACTCGATGGGAATCAAGGACGGGGCCAATTCCGCGGGAAGCCCGGTCCCGGCCAGGAAGTCCCTCGTCGCCTGGTGCGCGATGCCGTCCGGCACCGACTGCCAACGGACACCATTCACGACCACGCGCCGTCGCGGACGTCGATGAGGATCGCCGTCCACGGCCCCGCGAAGCCGTCCTCGTCCCACGGCTCCCCGATCCCGTCCGGGAAGGGCGTCGGGTCCGCCGTGTAAAGGTCGGCGACGAGCCGCCGGGCCTCTTCCTCGTACCGGTCGAGTTGAAAGGCGAGCGTGTCATCGGCGCCTTGGTCGGCCGCGAGCGCCTTGGTGTAGGCGTGCGTGAAGCGTGCCGTGCTCCGCCGGATCGCATACATGAAATACGCCAGCGCGTCGACGCCGCTATGCACCCGCGCGGGCGGCCGGTCGTCGTCGGCCACCCACCACAGTTCCCCGGTCGCGCCGTCGAGGAGGATCGAGCCGCCCTCGTAGAACTCCGCGATCTCGTACCAGTGCTCGGCCCCGTCCGGCTGCTCCCACGTCCAGTCGCCCGCTCCGAAGTCGTCGTAGAGCTCGGGCAGCGTCGTCCACGGCTCGCCGTCGTCGAGGTCGGCCGCGCCCATCGCCCGCAGGTCGCGCGGGAGGCCGACCCGGGTGAGGAACGCGCGCGTCGGCCCGTGCGTCACCCCCGCGGGCACGTCGGCGTCCGCGACGCGCAGTACGCCGTCCGCGCCGAACTCTTCGGCGAGCGTCTTGAAAGTCAGTTCCGGGACCACGATCGTCCGCCGTTCACGGCGCACGGCCGACGGACGCAACACAGGCTCTGTACGCCGCCGTCACAGACGATCCGACGTTTCCAGCGAATCCCGGAGCCTTTCCGCAGCCGCCCACCGCGTTAGTCATCCCAACTCGCCGTCGCAGATCGCCTGGAACATGTAGGTCCACGGCCCGGCGAACCCCTCGGTGAGATTGAGTTCGGGATCGCGTTCGAAAACGGCCGCCGCGTCCCCGGCGAACGGAGCCGGGTCCGCGGCCTGCAGCTCGATGGCGAGATCTCGCGCCGTCGCACGGTACGCCATCTGCTGCTGCACGAACTCGGGGTCCTCCGCCAATTCGTCAGCCATGGACGGGAAGTTCAGCATCCGTCGCACGAAGCGGTCGCGGTCGTCGTCCCCGCCCGGTGTCCCCCGCTGCGCGAGTTCGAGGGTCCGTTCATGCGTGTACGCGTCGCGGTCGCGCTGGAACGCGTACATGAAATACGCGAAGTCCCGCACGGACGAGTTCATGAGGCTCGGCGGTTCTTCTGCGTCCGGAACGAAGTGAACGACGCCTGTCGCGCCGTCGACGAAGATGTTCCCGGCCCAACTGCAGTACCCGATGAGGAACCAGCCGCCGAACCCGTCTTCTGTGAACCAGGGCCAGTCCGTCTCGTGCTCGTTCCGGAATTCGCGCAGCCCGACGCCGCCCCCGCCGCCGGGAGGCAGCGCGGACACGGTCGGCGGCTCGAGTTCGGACGGCAGCCCGACCTCCAGCAGGAAGCGGCGGGCCTCCTCGTCAACGATTCCCCCAGGAGCGGCGGGCCATCGTTCGACGCCGTCCGCGCCGAAAACACCGATAAGCGTCTCACGTCTCAGGTCGGCAACCATGTTCCCCCCGTTCGCCCATGCCCGACGGGCCGCAGCCGACTAGCCGAATATGGATCTCGTCCAGTGCCGCATCTGCGTGTTGGCCCGATGGTTCTTCCCGGCATTGTCGCCTATCTGGTAGTCCACGATATGCTTGACGTTCGCCCCGGAGGTGTGCTCACCGAGCCAGCCGTCGCAGCACGGACTGAGGATACAGGGCGACCGCTCGGAGAGCACGTCCTTGATATTTCCATTCGGTACACCATCGTCGAGCAGGTAGTTCGCCCCGTACCGCTCCGAGTGCATCCCCCGGTTATGAGTGACGAGGATGCGCTCTTCCCCGTTGCCGTCGATATAGCGGATGGCCGCGAAGTTCGATCCCGGCTTGTCGTTCCCCAATTGCTTCCTGGCGTCGCGGATCGCGTCCACCAACTCGCGGTCGCGCGCGTTCAGGTTCGGATCATGGGGGTCTATCTTCTTCGAGTTGACCGAGTTCCGGCCCTTGATCTTTCCCTTGCGCCTGCCGCTCCACTCGTCCCTGATCTCCTTCTTCAGCTTCGAGGGATCGAGGCCGGTGACCTTCTTGCCCTTACCGATGCGGAACAGCTCGCCGGCCATCTTGGGGAAGACGCCGCGCGACGCCTGCCCGGCGACATGGGAGCGCCCCTTGGTGTGGCCCACCCTGCTCCTTTCACCCAGCGGCCGCCCCGGCCGCGAACGCCATCACGGAACACCGGCTATCGGCGGCGGGTCGTGGCGCGCCGGCGGCAGCCGACTCGGCCTCGCCCAGGGGAACGCGGTCAAGCGCGGCCGAATTTGTTGACGGCGTCGGAGAGGGCCGCGGTGATCTCGCGCATCTGGCGCAGGCTCTCGTTCTGGATCTCCTCGACGCGGGCGCCGAGGGCGGCCGTGTCGACGATTTCGTCGGCGGCGGCGCCGGCGGCGCGGGAGCGCAGGTCGTCCAGGGCGGCGTTGGCGGCGGTGACGAGCGCTTCGCCGAGCTCCTGGGACGCCATCCGCATCGCGCGCGGGTCGAGTTCGACGGACTTCAGCCGTCCCCCGGCAACGGCGGTGACCTTCACGCGGCCGTCGGCGGCCTCGCCGGTGCCCTCGACGTCGGGGGCGTCGGGCGTCCCGGCAGCCGGGCCCGGCCGACCGGCCCGCATGGACTCGAGCACCCCGCGGGTCTCCGTGAGCATTCGATCCAGCTCGTTACCGGACATCTCCGACACAGCACCGCACCTTTCGCCCACCGACGGTCCGCAACGGAGCATAACGGTGGAAACACGCACGAGCCGAGCACCACTAGTGGAATCGGAGCGAAACCACCGCGCCGCGACCCGGCGGCCCGAACCGGAGCGCCGCCGCGCGCGTCTTCTCCTAGCGACGCCGCCGACCGAAGAGCCCGGCCGGACGCGCATAACGCGACGGAACCGTCCCGGTAAGGTCTCCTGTCCACATGGGTGGGATGCCCGTACCATCTGTGACGGTTTGGTGATGTCGACGCACGTGGGCGATCCTGGGACGCCCCACGAGGCGGCCTCTGCCTGTCCCCCCGCCCGTAGGAGGAAGCGAGCGTGAGCACGGTCATCGTCCGGCGCGGCGAGCGGCGGAAGCCGCCGCCCATGCCGCGCGGCGAATTGCTGCTGGAGTCCCCGCCGGAGCTCCCCGAGACCATTCCCCAGGGATTCCAGGCGGTCCTGACCTACCTGCCGATGCTCGCGGGTTCGGGCGCGATGGTGTTCATGATGGTCGGGCGGGGCGGCGGGACGCTGCAGTACGCGGCGGGCGGCATGTTCGCCGTCTCCATGTTCGGCATGATGCTCGGCCAGGTCGGCAAGAACAGCGGCGAGCGCAAGGTCAAGCTGAACAACGAGCGCCGCGACTACCTGCGCTACCTCGGGCAGATGCGGGCGAAGGTCCGCAAGGCCGCGCAGGCGCAGCGCGAGACGCTGGAGTGGAGCAGCCCCGACCCGTCCGCGCTGTGGTCGATGGTGATGAGCGCGCGGCTGTGGGAGCGGCGCCCGTCCGACGACGACTTCGGGCAGATCCGCATCGGGACGGGCGCGCAGCGGCTCGCCGTCCAGCTCATCGCGCCCGAGACCAAGCCGATCGAGGACCTCGAACCGCTCGCGGCGGGCGCGCTGCGGCGGTTCATCCGCACGCACTCCAACGTCCCGAACCTGCCGATCGCCGCGTCGCTGAAGTCGTTCTCGCGGATCGTCCCGCAGGGCGACCCGGAGGCGGTGTACGGGATGGTCCGCGCGATGCTGCTGCAGCTCGCCGCGTTCCACTCGCCCGACGACGTGCGCATCGCGGTGTGCGCGTCGCGGCAGCGGATGCCGTGGTGGCAGTGGATCAAGTGGCTGCCGCACAACCAGCACCCGACGGAGACCGACGCCGCCGGCCCCGTCCGCCTGATGAGCGAGAGCATGGGGACGCTGGAGGCGATGTTCGGCTCGGAGGTGAAGGACCGGCCGCGCTTCCAGCCGGGCCTGTCGCAGGACGACCTCCCGTACCACGTGATCATCATGGACGGCGGGCAGGCGTCCTATGACTCCCAGCTCGCGGCGGACGGTATCGAGGGCGTCTGCATCATCGACCTGACGGGCACGGTCGCGCCGGTCCACGAGTCGCTGATGCTGCGGCTGAACGTCACGCCCGAGCGCGTCGACCGGCTGTCGAAGGACCGCACCGGCAAGGACGTCGGCACGCGCATCTGCAAGCCCGACTCGGTCACCCTCCAGCAGGCCGAGTCGCTGGCCCGGCAGCTCGCGCCGCTGCGCACGAGCGTCGCGGCGGGCCCGGAGGAGGACGCGCTGTCGTCTGCGACGACGGTGACGTCGCTGCTCGGCATCGACAACCCGTTCAACGTCGACCCGAACGTGATGTGGCGGCCGCGCGCGCCGCGCAACCGGCTGCGCGTCCCGATCGGCGTGGACACCGACGGACGGCCCGTCCACCTGGACATCAAGGAGTCGGCGCAGGGCGGCATGGGCCCGCACGGCCTGTGCATCGGCGCGACGGGTTCCGGTAAGTCCGAGGCGCTGCGCACGCTCGTGCTCGGCCTCGCGGTCACGCACTCGTCGGAAGTGCTGAACTTCGTGCTCGTCGACTTCAAGGGCGGCGCGACGTTCCTCGGGATGGACCAGCTCTCGCACGTCTCCGCGGTCATCACGAACCTGGAGGACGAGCTTCCGCTGGTCGACCGCATGTACGACGCGTTGCACGGCGAGATGGTCCGGCGTCAGGAGTACCTGCGCGCGTCGGGGAACTACGCCTCGCTGCGCGACTACGAGAAGGCCCGCGAGCAGGGCGCCGACCTCAAACCGATGCCGACGCTGTTCCTGGTCCTGGACGAGTTCTCCGAACTGCTGTCCGCCAAGCCCGAATTCGCCGACCTGTTCGTCATGATCGGACGCCTCGGCCGCTCCCTCGGCGTCCACATCCTCCTCGCCTCCCAGCGCCTGGAGGAAGGGAAGCTGCGCGGCCTCGACACGCACCTGTCGTACCGCATCGGCCTCCGGACGTTCTCCGCGCAGGAGTCGCGCGTCGTCCTCGGCGTCCCCGACGCGTACGAACTGCCGTCCGCGCCCGGCCACGGCTACATGAAGTTCGGCACCGAGTCGATGACGCGGTTCCGCGCCGCGTACGTGTCCGGCCCCGCCAACGAGGACCTGCAGCCCAAGGAGAAGGCGGGCGCGCGCGTCGTCCGGCAGGTCGTGCCGTTCATCCCCGACTACATCCGGCCGCAGGTCATCGAGGACCAGCAGCAGGAGCAGCAGAGCGAGCACGGCGACTCGCAGGCGTCGCTGTTCGACGTCGTCGTCAAGCAGCTCGAAGGCCACGGGCCGCCCGCGCACGAGATCTGGCTGCCGCCGCTGGACCTGCCGCCCACGCTCGACGAGCTGCTCCCGACGCTCGCCGTCTTCCCCGAGCTCGGGCTGACGACGCAGCACGAGGGCTGGCGCAACCGGCTGCACGCCGTCGTCGGGATCGTGGACAAGCCGTTCGACCAGCGCCGCGACCCGATGTACGTCGACCTGACCGGCGCGGCCGGCAACGTCGGCATCGCGGGCGCGCCGCAGGGCGGCAAGTCCACGATGGTCCGGACGCTGATGACGTCGCTGGCGATGACGCACACGCCGCAGCAGGTGCAGTTCTACTGCCTGGACTTCGGCGGCGGCACGCTCGGCGCCCTGGAGGGCCTGCCGCACGTCGGCGGCGTCGCCAACCGCCTGGACGCCGACCGCGTGCGGCGCACCGTCGCCGAGGTCACCTCGCTGCTGGAGCGCCGCGAGCGCGAGTTCGCCGAGCGCGGCATCGACTCGATGGCGACGTACCGGCGGCTCCGCGCGTCCGGCGAGATCACCGGCGACGGCTACGGCGACGTGTTCCTCGTCGTGGACGGCTGGATGACGCTCCGCCAGGACTTCGAGAGCCTGGAGGCGACCCTCACCGACCTCACCGCGCGCGGCCTCGGCTACGGCATCCACCTGGTCGCGACCGTGAACAAGTGGTCGGAGTTCCGGATGAACATCCGGGACCTGTGGGGCACGAAGCTGGAACTGCGGCTCGGCGACCCGTACGAGTCGGAGATCGACCGCAAGCTCGCGGGCAACATCCCCGAGGGCAAGCCCGGCCGCGGCATCACCCGCGAGGGGCACCACTTCCTGACCGCGCTGCCGCGGCTGGACGCCGACCAGGACGCGACGACGCTCGCGGAGGGCGTCAAGCAGCTCGTCGCGGCCGTCGCCGGGAACTGGCAGGGCCCGACCGCGCCGAAGGTGCGGATGCTGCCGTCGGTGCTGGCGGCGGCGGACCTGCCCGCCCCGGCGGAGACCGGCTCGCGCATCCCGATCGGCATCGACGAGGACAACCTCGCGCCCGTCCACCTGGACTTCGCGACCGAGTCCCACTTCCTGCTCATCGGCGACACCGAGTGCGGCAAGTCGAACCTGCTGCGCGGCATCACCCGCGGCCTGATCGAGCGGTACACGCCCGAGCAGGCCCGGATGATCTTCATCGACTACCGGCGGGCGCTGCTCGACGCGGCCAACACCGACCACCGCATCGGGTACGCGGCGTCGTCGGCGGCGGCGGGCGGCCTGGTGAAGGACATCGTCGGCGCGCTGCAGGCCCGGCTCCCCCCGGCCGACCTGACGCCGGACCAGCTCCGCGACCGGTCCTGGTGGAACGGCCCCGACCTGTACCTGATCATCGACGACTACGACCTGGTCGCCACATCCGGCAACCCGGTCGGGCAGCTCGTCGAACTGCTCCCGCAGGCCCGCGACATCGGCCTGCACGTCATCGTCGCGCGCGCGTTCGGCGGCGCCGGCCGCGCGATGTACGACCCGGTGCTGCAGCGGATCAAGGAGATGGGCTCCCCCGCGCTGATGATGTCCGGCAACAAGGACGAGGGCGCGCTGTTCGGCAACCTGAAGGGGCACCCGCTGCCGCCCGGCCGCGGGTACCTCGTCGACCGCCGCACCGGCACCCGGCTCATCCAGACCGCCCAGTACGAGTGATCGGCTCCCGACCGGAAGAGGAAGGCACGCATGGCCGAGTTCAGCCTGGGCCCAGGGTTCGAAGCGTTCCAGCGCGACATGGAGCGCCAGATGGGCGACTTCACCAAGATGCAGGAGGACATCAAGGCCGCCGTCGGGCGCGGTGAGGCCGCGGACGGGCGCGTCGTCGCCGAGTACCGCACCGAGGGCGGCCTGACGAAGCTGGAGATGGACCCGCGCGCGATGCGGCTCCCCTCCGCCGAGCTGAGCGAGGCGATCCGGGAGGCCGTGAACGCGGCGTCCAAGGACCTGCAGACGCAGGTGCAGGCGGCCAGCACGAAGATGTTCAAGTTCTCCGACGACCCGGAGAAGGGCATGGACGCCTCGGCGGCGCTCGCGTCCCTCGACAAGATCGCCAACGGGTTCGCGGGGCAGATGCGCGACCTGGCGCGGGAGCTGGGCGTGCAGCAGCAGCGCGCCAAGGAGGCGATGGACAACTACACCGGCCCGAACCGGCCGGGACCGCGCTGACCGGTTCCGGCTGACGGGTTCCGGCTGACGGCCCGCGCGGGCGGGCCGCGAGCGGCGGCCGCTTGGACGGGTGTCGGCGGCCGGGTCCGGCGCCCGTGCGGGCGGGTTCCGCGTGGATGTGCGACGGCCCCCGGGGGAGTTTCCCGGGGGCCGTCGCTGTGTCAGGGGATCACTTGTCCCAGGGCGGGGTCTCGTCCTTCGCCTCGGCGAAGGAGCCCTCGCGGTTGAAGACCGGGGTCTTGGCCTCGTACTTGTCCGAGTAGTCGCCCTTGGGGTCCCAGTTGCCCTCGTAGCCCGCCTCGGAGCCGGACTTGCCGTGGCCCGCGCCGACGTTGAAGCCGCCGCCGACGTTCTCGTCCTCGTCCCAGGTGAGCTTGCCGCCGCCCTTGACGTCCATGACGTCGCCGGGCAGCGCGCCCTGGTGCGTCGCGCCGACCTCGCCGCCCGCCCAACCCTTGTCGTCGTTCTTGACGTTGCCCGCGACCTCCGACTCGCCGAACGGCGTCTCGGCCTTGACGCCGCCGCCGACCGTCCAGGTGCGGTTGATGTCGCGGTCGGCGTCCAGGTCGATCTCGGTGATCGGGAAGCCCTTCCGCCCGGACGTCCCGCCGCCCGGCAGG
Source organism: Actinomadura atramentaria DSM 43919 (assembly GCF_000381885.1). Classification (GTDB taxonomy): domain Bacteria; phylum Actinomycetota; class Actinomycetes; order Streptosporangiales; family Streptosporangiaceae; genus Spirillospora; species Spirillospora atramentaria. The sequence goes on from NZ_KB907215.1 coordinate 224,502, forward strand.
CCGCCGCGCGTCGCGCCGCCGGACCGATTCAGCCACGACAGGCCCGCGTTTCCCGCGTTCTGCAGCAGGTTCGCGGCCGAGCCCGCCGCGCCCGTCTTGAACGCGCGGTCGAACGCCCCGTCCGCGCCCGCGTTGCCGTGGTCGCCCTGGTAGTCGGCGGTGAACGACGCGCCGCCGAACATCGCCGCGCCCGCGATGCCGCCCGCGGCGGCCAGGATGCCCGTCGAGACGTTGGTGATCGTCGCGCCCGTCGTGGCGAGCGCCAGCAACTCGGGGTAGGCGACCGAGCCGACGACGCTGGCGAGCGCCGCCGCCGCGAGGACGGCCAGCGCGTCGATGTAGACGGCCATGCCCATCGCGAACACCGCGTAGGCGAACAGCGCGTACGCCAGCGTCATCATCGCGACGGCGACGGCCATCAGGTAGTTGTGCAGCGCGTCCACCTGGAGCGAGAAGTCGTTGACGCTGTTCTCGTAGGCGGTGCGGTCCTCCATGTTCCACGCGTACTCGGGGATCTGCTCCACGAGCGTGCGCAGGTGCTCGGCGGCCTCCTGGATCTCGCCCGCCGCCTTGCTCCAGTCCTTGGCGGCCTTCTCCAGGTTGCCGGGCTTGCCGGTCGAGAGCCGGAACATGAACGAGATCATCAACGCGGGCGGCAGGACGACGGCCGCGCTCACCATGTCGGTCGCGGCGGCCATCAGGCTGTCGGCGGTGCCGACCACGGAACCGCCGGTCAGCCCGGCGACGATGCCGCCGCCCGCCGCCGCGCCGCCGCCGCGCAGGCCCTTCTGCCGCGCGTCGTGGATACGCGAGTCGGTACCGGAACCGGTCGTGGAACCGCTGCCGGAACCGCCGGAGCCCGTACCGGTACCGCCACCGGAACCACTTCCGGTGTTGGAACCGCCCGAGCCGCTACCGGATCCGCCGCCGGAACCCGTGGCGGTGCCACCGCCGGAACCGCTTCCCGTACCCGTGCTCGCACCACCGCCGGAACCGGTGTTGGAGCCGCCGCTGGGACCGGTATCCGCGCCGCCGTCGGAGCCTGTGTCCGCACCGCCGCCGGACCCTGTGCCCGAGCCGCCGCCGGACCCAGTGTCCACACCGCCGCCGAAGCCGGTGCCCGAGCCGCCGCCGGAGCCTGTGTTCGCGCCGCCGTTCGCGCCGGTGTCGGAACCACCCGCGTTCGCGCCACCCGCCGGGGCTCCGCCGGTGTTCGCGCCGCCTGTGTTGCCGCCGGTGTTCGAGCCGGTGCCCGTGTTGGAGGCCGTGTTGGAGCCGGTGTTAGAACTCGTCGTGGAGCCGCCCGTGGTCGGGGTCGTCATCTCGGTGTCCTTCGATCAGGCCGTGTTGGCCTGTTCGGCCTGGCGGTAGGTCTTGGCTCCGGCGTCGACCTTGGCGGCGTAGCCCTTGGCCGTCTCCATCAGGAGCTTGATGTCCTCGAAGGCGAACTGGACGGCGATGGGGTAGGCCGCCGACGCGCCCGAGCAGGTGATGCTGAAGTCCCCGCCTTCGAGGTTGTAGGTCCCGTCGGTGTTCACGGTGTCGCCCGCGCTCTTGAGCTTGGGGACGACGTCGTGCGTGATGTCCTCGGCATGCTGGGCGATGCGCTGGGGATCGGCGTTCTTGGGCGCCACGTATCGGCCTCCTGTCAGGGGGTCGCCGGTCACGGCGGGCACGTCCTGCTGGCCGGATCAGGCCACAGCGGACTTGATCGAGATTAACGTAAGAGACATCCGAAACCCGGATTTACTGCGTTCCAGTGACAACAACCCGTCAGTCGACGACCTCAGGCGCAGAGGCGACCTCAGCCGCACGCTCGGGCGAAGACGCAACTTCGAGCGCGGACGCAACCTCCAACGCGCCCTCGAACGCAGCCTCCGAGGCGCGCCCGCACTCAACCCCAGACACAGGCGCGGGAGCGGATGCAGGCGTGCGTGCAGGCGCGGGCGCGGGCTCATCCGCGGACAGGGGCACATGCGTGAGCGCGGAGTCGGGCGCAGGTCCGGGCACGGACGCAGCCGCCAACGCCGACGCCGGCTCGGGCTCGGGCGCGTCCAGGCGCTCAGGCTCGGCCGCGTGCTCGGGGGCGGCTGGAAGCCGGGTCGGTGTGCGCGGGCGGCGGGACAGTGCGACGCCCGCCAGGCAGAGCGCGCCGCCGGCGAGTGTCAGCGGGCGCGGGATCTCGTCCAGGAACAGCCACGACAGCGCGACGACCAGCACCGGCACCGCGTACGTCGTCGCGCCGAGCCGCCCGGCGGACGTGCGGGCCAGCGCGAACGCCCAGGTCGTGAACGCGGCGGCGGTCGGAAAGACGCCGAGGTAGACCATGTTCAGCGTCGCCGCCGGCGGCGCGTGCGACGCCTCGGAGACGAGTACGCCCGCGAACGGCAGGCACGTCGCCGCGCCGATGAGGCAGCCGAACGTCGTCACCTGCAGCGCGCTCGCGTGCCGCAGCGCGGGCTTCTGCCCGACGACGCCGCACGCGTACGACACGGCGGCGAGCAGGCACAGCAGCACGCCGAGCACCGACGCGTGCCCGTCACCGGAAAGCGAGACCCCGACGACGACCGCGCCCGCGAACGCCACGCCGAGCCCGGCGAAGAGCCCGCGCGGCAGCCCCTCGCCGAGCAGCCGCGCGCCGAGCAGCGCGATCAGGATCGGCCCGACGTTGACGACCATCGCGGCCGTCCCCGCGTCCACCTCGCGCTCGCCCCAGTTCAGGACGGCCATGTAGACGCCGAACCACAGCACCCCCGACACCGCGATGCCCGGCCACGCCGCGCGCGGCGGAAGCCCCTCGCGGCGCACGAGCGAGACCGCGCCGAGCACCAGCGACCCCGCGAGGAGCCTGCCGAGCGCCAGCGCGCCCGGCGAGTACGACGTCCCGGCGCTGCGGATCGCGACGAACGCCGACGCCCACAGCAGGACGGTCACCCCCGCCGCCGCGAGCGCGAGCCGCCCTCCACCATCTGTCCTCTTCATGCCCGAACGCTACGTCCGGAACGTTTCGGCCCTTGCCGAACCATCGCCGCCGCCCGACCGAACCCGGTCGCCGGAACGAATCCGGTCACCCGAGCGAACGCGGTCGCCTGAACAAGCCCAGTCGTCCAGATGAACCCGGTCGTCTGAGCGGAGGCATTCACCCGAGCAGACGCGGCCGTCTCAACGAACCCAATCGCCCGAACGAACCCAATCGCCCAGACGGACCCGGTCGCCCGGGCGACGGCGACAGAAAATCAATCCCAGGGCGGCGTCTCGTCCTGCTTCTTGGTGGTGCCGGTGGGCGTGTCCGTCTGGTGGGTCCAGGTGGGCGTCTTCGGGTTGCCGTAGTTGTACGTCTCGGTCTGCTTGCCGACGTCGCCCCCGGCGACCTGGCCGCTCACCGATCCCGACACGTTGCCCTGCCCCGTCCCGAAGTCGTGCTGGCCGGTGATGCCGACCTTCACACCGCCGGTCGGGATCGGGACGCCGTCGTTGTAGCCGCCGGTCGCGGACGGCGGCCGGTCGGGGTTGTTGAACCCGACTTTGCCGGGCGTCTCGTACCCGCCGTTCACGCCGTACTTGACGCTGCCGCCCTGGCCCTGCCCGATGCCGTCCTCGTCGGTGTACTCCACGTTCCCACCCCCGGACAGGCCGGTCTTGGAGGTGAAGTTGCCCGACAGGTCGCCGCCCGCGAGGCCGTGGTCGCCGATCTTGACGTGCCCGCCGCCGGTCACCGTGTTGCCGCCGACGTCGGCCGTCACGCCGCCGCCGACGTTCCAGGTGTGGTTGGCGTTGCGGTCGGCGTCCAGGTCGACGTTCTGGATCGGCGAGCCCGCGCCGCCGCGCGAGTTCAGCACGGCGAGGCCCGCGTTGGCCGCGTTCTGGCCGAGGTTCGCCAGCGCCGCCGCCGACCCGGTCGCCTGCGCCTGCGTGAAGTCGGTGAGCGCCTGCTTGTTGCCCTGGGTGCTCTCCTTGACGGCCGCGAGCAGCGAGCCGCCCTGGAAGACCATCGCGGCGATCGTCGCGCCCGCGGCGAGGATGCCGGTCGCGACGGACGTGATCGTCAGGCAGACGGCGGCGGCGGCCTCGATCTCCGGGCAGGCGACGGCGGTGATGATCCCCGCCGCCGCCGCGGCGAACGCGACGGCGAGCGCCGCGAGGCTGGTGCCCATGCCCATCGCGAAGCCCGCGTAGATGAACAGCGCCGCCGCGTACGCGTAGAGCGTCTTGGAGACGGCCTCGCAGTACGTCGACACCGTGTCGAGCTGCTGGCAGAACTCCTGGACCTTGCGCGCGTACGCCTCGCGGTCCTGCGCGGTCCACGCGTCGGCCGGGATCGCGTCGAGCGACTGCTTGAGCTCCTGCGCCGTCTGCTGGAGCTTCTTCGCCGTCTTGTCCCACGACTGCGAGGCGGTCTCGAGGTTGTTCGGATTGCCCTTGGACAGCTTGAACTCGATGTTGATCGGAATCGCGGGCGGCAGGTCGATCGACGCGATTCCCGCGCCCGTCGTCGCGATCCCCATGAACGTGTCGTAGGCGTTGAAAGTCCCCACCGGGGCTCCTTTCCGCGGTGTCGCGTCAGACGGTCTGGATCGTGCTCGACTGCTCGGACGCCCGATAGGTCTTCGCGGTGTTGTCGATGCCCTTCTTGAAGTTCTCCAGCATGTCGCGGTGGGTGTTGAGGTCCTCGAAAGCGAACTGGAGGCCCATCGGGTACGCGACGCCGCACGCCGTCCCGGTGACGGAGAAGTCACCGCCCTCGACGGTGCCGTTGGCGTTCAGCTCGTTGCGGGCCTCGGTGAACGGGCCCGCCAGGATCTGCTGGACGTCCTGGCCGTGTTTCGCGATGCGTTCGGGGTCGATCTTGATCGTCATGCGCTGCCTTCCGGTGGCCGGCTCTCACCGTCGTTTGATCGCGCCGTGCGGGACCGCGGTTCGGGCCTTGGGCGCGGCGACACCCCCGGACGTTCCGGACGCGGTGGGACGGCGCGCCGCGGCGCGACCGGAGACCGACCGAACGAGGGAGCGGAACGCATATCGTCGTCCAACTCGGTGGAGAACAGGGGGATGTCCGACACAATAGGCGGAAGGACCGCGCGCAGTCACCCGCCCGTGGGAGACCGCGAACCGTCTGACCGACATATCCCCTAAAGTGCTATCCGGCCTGTGACTCCCCCGGCAGGAGGCTGTGGACATGAGGTGGACGGCGATCGCCGCGCTGATCGGCTGCGCGGCCCCGCTCGTCGCGGCGCCGGCGGCGCAGGCCGCGCCGCGCGCGCCCGCCAACTGCTCTCCCGAGCAGGGCGCGTACAGCAAGGCGCAGCTCGCCCAGGAGCCCGAACCGTGGTGGCTGGAGACGCTGAACGTCAAGGCCGCGCACGAGAAGGCCACCGGCCGGGGCGTCACCGTCGCCGTCGTCGACAGCGGCGTCAACGCCGCGAACCCGCAGCTCGCCGGGCAGGTGCTGCCCGCCGTGGACGTCACGCGGACCGGCGCGGCCGACTGCGTCGGGCACGGCACCGAGGTCGCGGGGCTGATCGCGGCCAAGCGCGGCGTCACCCCGTTCTACGGCGTCGCGCCGGACGCGAAGATCCTGCCGATCAAGTTCGCGGCGCAGTCCACGGGCGTCGACAGCGGCCTGGTCGCCAAGGCGATCGACCAGGCGGTGGCCAAGCACGCGGACGTCATCAACATCTCCACGCAGTCGATCGGCGACGACCCCCGGCTGCGCGCGGCCGTGAAGCTCGCGCTGGACCGGGGCATCCCGGTCGTCGCGGCGGCGGGCAACCTGGACCGCAAGCGCGGCGACGTGCCCGAGCTGATGTACCCGGGCGGCTACCCGGGCGTGATCACGGTCGGCGCGGTGGACCGGACGGGCTCCATCACGCAGTTCTCCAACCCGAAGACGCCCGTCACGGTCATCGCGCCCGGCAAGGACATCATCACGACGTCGGCGGACGGCCACTACATCGCCAAGGACGGCACGAGCTTCGCCGCGCCGATCGTCGCGGGCGTCGTCGCGCTCATCAAGCAGGCGTACCCCGACCTCACGCCCGGCCAGATCAGGGCGCGGCTGGAGCGCACCGCCGACGGCGGCAAGGGCGCGGGCAGCGGCAGCGGCATGGTGAACCCGTACGAGGCGGTCACCGCGGTCCTGCCGTCCGGCGACGGGCCGGCGGGCGGCGGCACGACGGGCGCGGGCGCGGGCACCCCGGTGCAGGTCATCGGCCCGGACAAGGTGGACGCGACGGCGCGCGGCATCGCGTTCGGCATCGCGGGCGGCGGCATCGGCCTCGCCGGGGTCGTCGTCGCGGTCGGCCTCGTCCTGCCGCTCGGGCGGCGGCGCGGCTGGCGGCCGGGCCGGGCCGTCATCGCCGACGAGGCGGCGGCGCACGAGTCCCGCTTCCGCTGATCGGCGGCGACCGGTGCTCGCGGACCGGCCGGTCGGACACGTCGCCCGCGCGCTGACGACAGCCAAGCGACGATTCAGCCCGAACGCCGCCCCAAGTGGCTAAAACCTGCCATTTCATTGCCCCCACGCCGGACCGGCCAGTAGCGTCCCGGCGCATGGCCAACCCCAGAAGAGCCCTCAACCTCACCGTGGCCGCCGCCATCGCGCTCGGCGGCGTCCTCAGCTCGGCGGCGAGCTGCACCTCGCACACCTGCGTGAACGGGTCCTGCACCGTCACGTTCAAGGACGGCGCGGGCGCGACGACGCTCGACTCGCTCGGCGACGCCTCGGTCGAGGTCCAGGCCGTCCAGGGAACGCAGGCGCAGATCCGCGTGAACAGCGACCAGGGAATCGTCGCGCAGGGCCAGACGCAGCAGATCGGCCCGTTCCGCGTGACCGCCGAGAAGGTCACCGACCACGAGGTGAAGCTGAAGATCTCCCGCTGACCCCGGGAACGCGAAGGGCCCCGTCCTCCGGAGAGGACGGGGCCCGATGCCTCGCGGCGGCGGATCAGATGGCGACCTGCAGGGCCGCCACCTCCCCGGTCTTGGCGGTGACGGCGTTGTCCACGCTCACGCCGCCGGCGGCCAGCACGCGCACGGTCCAGTCGCCGTCGGCGGCGAAGAACCGGAACACGCCCTCGTCGCCGGTGACGACCTCGGCGGTGAACTCACCGGTCGAGTCGAGCAGGCGGGCGTAGGCACTGGAGACGGGAACCCCGTCGCGCGTGACGGTGCCCTGGATGACGGCCTCGTTGTTCAGGTCGACGGTCGCAGGAAGGTGCGCCGTCTGCGCGGGCGCTGCGCAACCCTGAGTCATGACGTTTCTCCTTCTCCGCCTGGCACGGCGGGACGAACTCCGCTGGGACGCGGGGAAAAGGGGTGTTACTTGGGCTCGCCGAGCTCGATCGGCACACCGACCAGCGAGCCGTACTCGGTCCAGGAGCCGTCGTAGTTCTTGACGTTCTCCAGGCCGAGCAGCTCGCGCAGCGCGAACCAGGTGTGCGACGAGCGCTCACCGATCCGGCAGTACGCGATGGTGTCCTTGCCGAGGTCCACGCCCGCCTCGGTGTAGAGGGCGCGCAGCTCGTCGTTGGACTTGAAGGTGCCGTCGTCGTTCGCGGCCTTGGACCACGGGATGCTGCGCGCGGTCGGGACGTGCCCGGCGCGCTGCGACTGCTCCTGCGGCAGGTGCGCCGGCGCGAGCAGCTTGCCGCTGAACTCGTCGGGCGAGCGGACGTCGATCAGGTTCTGCTTGCCGATCGCGTCCACGACCTCGTCGCGGAAGGCGCGGATGGACAGGTCCTGGTCCTTGGCCTGGTACTGGGTGGCCGGCCGGCTCGGGACGTCCTCGACGAGCTCGCGGGAGTCCAGCTCCCACTTCTTGCGGCCGCCGTCGAGGAGCTGCACCTTCTCGTGGCCGTAGAGCTTGAAGTACCAGTAGGCGTAGGCCGCGAACCAGTTGTTGTTGCCGCCGTAGAGGATCACCAGGTCGTCGTTGGCGATGCCCTTCGAGGACAGGAGCTGCTCGAAGCCCGTCTTGTCGACGAAGTCGCGGCGGACCGGGTCCTGCAGCTCGGTCTTCCAGTCGATCTTCACGGCGCCGCGGATGTGGCCCTTGTCGTAGGCGGAGACGTCCTCATCGACCTCGACCAGGACCAGGCCCGGGTCGTCGAGGTGGGCGTCCACCCAGTCGGCGTCCACCAGGACGTCGGAGCGGCTCATGCGGGAACCTCCCTGTTGGAGTGATTCTTCGTGGTGATACGGCGGATCAGCAGGTACGTCTCGCAGCCGAGGCAGAACCCGAACGCGGCGTTCAGGAAGGCGGCCCCGAGGGCGAGGGCGGTGGCGAGGGTGCCGAGCCAGGAAATCCCGAGTGCGTATCCGACCGTGCCGGTCAGCGCGAAGACGAGTCCGACGCCCTGGGCGAACCTGGGCGGCCGGGCGTCCTCCGTCTCCGCGGGCGGCCCCAGGCGGGGCCGGACCAGCAGTCTGAAGACCAGTCCGTACGGGGCGAACCGCAGACCGAAGATCGTCGGAAGTGCGAACACCAGGGCCTGAGCGGCGAGCAGCACCGGATTCCCGTTCACCAGGACGGCGATGAGGACGACCGACGTCACGGCGGCGGCGAAGCGCTGCCCGCGCGGATCGACCTGCATCAGTGACTCCCGGCGCGGTAGGAGGTGCGTACTTTTCGTTCTCCGCCGCCCGGCATGCGGGCGGATGTCGGCGAAGGGCGAGGTGCTCGGGGGTGGCGGGCTCGAAGCCTCAGGCCATACGACAGAGCGAGGCGGCCACGCGGCAGAAGTCGACCGCGCGACGCTTCGTGAGCATCTGCTCTGTCCAGTAACGCACGAGCACGATGGTAAGCCGACAAACGGGACTCTGTCACTTCCATCTCAGCATCCGAGCAGAAGATCTTGGACTTCTCCCAGGTCAGCGGGCGCCGACTCACGGCCGTCTCACTGGATGGCCACACCCAGGGCGGCGATGACGTCGGCCTTGCGGGGCTGGCCGGCGGCTCGGCGGACGATGTTCCCGGCCGCGTCGAGCACCAGGACGGTCGGCGTGCGGAGCACGTTGAGGCGGCGGACGAGGTCGAGGTGCTCCTCGGCGTCGAGTTCGACGTGCGCGACGCCGTCGACCATCTCCGCGACCTCCCCGAGGACGCGGCGCGTCGCGCGGCACGGCGCGCAGAACGCGCTGGAGAACTGCACGAGCGTGGCGCGCTCCCCCAGTTCGGCCCCGAGGTCGGCGGCGGCGACGCGGTCAGCGGGCACGGCTCCTCTTCCCGTCCGTTCGCGGAGCACGCCGTCGCGGCGGCGGCGCACCAGTCCGAAGACCGTGGCGGCCGCCAGCACGGCGCACGCCACGACGAGTCCCGTCATGCCCGGTGCAACCCCTCAACGAATCGGGATGTTCCCGACAAGAAGGGTATGCAACCGAGGTCAGGGGGCCTGCTTCTCCACCTCGGACAGGTTCACGTGGTAGGCCGTCGCCGACACCCGCAGCCCCTCCGGCGTCACCTTGACGCCGCTGATCCGCGACCCGACGGGCAGGTTCGTGACCGGCACCGTCCAGCTCAGCGCGGCGACCGGGATCTGCAGCGAGCTGTTCCCGAACGACACCGGCGTGATCACGATGCCCTTGTCGGTCGCCTTCAGCTTGACCGTCGCGTCGCCGGTGAGGCGGAAGCCGAGGACCTCGCCCTGGAGGTCCATCTTCAGCTTGTCGCCCTCGGGCTTCATGCCGGTGACCTCCTTCGGCGCCTCCTTCCGGATCGCCGCGTACGGGATCACCGCCGACGCCGTGGCCTTGTCCGCGACGATGTTGCTGGCGTTGCCCGCCGCCAGCTCGTCCAGCGAGGCGTGGACGTCCTCCATGTCCACCGTCACGTCCGAGACCGTGACGCCCTCCTGCGTCCAGTCGCCGATCTTCACCTCGATGTGGCCGTACTTCCCGCCGACCGCCTGGGTGAGGAACGGGATGCCGTGGATGGTCGCGTCCGGCGGCGACGACAGGTTGTACTCGGCCTGCACCCGGTCGCTGATCTGGTCCTCGGCGACATGGACGCCGACGCGGTCGGCCGCGACCAGCCCGATCACGACCAGGACCAGCAGGACCAGCAGGAACTTGCGCATGACTCTCCTCGGGGCTGTGTGTCCTCGGGGGGACGGCGGCGCTGGTCGCCACACCCTATGCGCGGCGTCCGGCGGGGGGCGTCACCCCGGAGACTGAGACGCGGCGGGCCGCGATGGGTTCGCGGGACCATTCCGGTGTGACGTCGGCCACCCGCGGACGGGCGGTCAGCCGCCCGCGAACGGCGGCAGCACCTCCACGACGCCGCCCTCCGGCAGCACCACCGACGCGTGCGGCCGGGAACCGACCGGGTCGCCGTCCACCAGGAAGGAGCTGCGCGCCACGACGCGCGCGAAGACGTCGTCCCGCCCGGCGCGGCGGGCCGCGGCGGCGAGCGCGTCCGCGAGCGTGGCGGCGTCGTAGGGCTCCTCCGCCGTGCCCGCCGCGGCCTTCGCCGCCGCCCAGTACCGGATCGTTCCGCTGGCCATGATCACAGGATCTCATCCCGGTGGCCGGGTGACGGCCGGGTGACCTCAATCGGAATGCACCCCATTGCCCGGATGGGGCGCTCGGATATGCTCGGGGCTGAGGTGTCCGGGCGATGAGGCCACGGAGTTCATCCGCGGCCTCGACACGGCCACCCCGCCTCGCGCCGAGTGCCACGCGTGCCGGGCCGAGGATGAGCCGCCCGGACGCCACGTCCTTCACGGCGAGGAGGCGGCACTTGAGCAGCTTGCTCTTGCTGACCAACGCACTGGAACCTTCCGACGAGGTCCTGCCCGCGCTGGGCCTGCTCCTGCACTCGGTGCGGGTGGCCCCGGCGGAGGGCTCGGCGCTGATCGACGCACCGCCCGCCGACGTCCTGCTGGTGGACGCCCGCCGCGACCTGGTCCAGGCCAAGAGCCTGTGCCGGCTGCTGCGCACGACCGGACTGGACTGCCCGCTGCTGGCGATCGTCACCGAGGGCGGCCTGGCCGCCCTCAGCCCCGAATGGGGTCTGGACGACGTGCTGCTGCAGTCGGCGGGCCCGGCCGAGGTCGAGGCGCGGCTGCGGCTCGCGGTCGGCCGCGCGGCGGCGGTCGGCGAGGCCGAGGACGTGCCGGGCGAGATCCGCAGCGGCGAACTGACGATCGACGAGGCCACCTACACCGCGCGGCTGCGCGGCCGGGTCCTCGACCTCACCTTCAAGGAGTTCGAGCTCCTGAAGTACCTGGCGCAGCATCCCGGCCGGGTCTTCACGCGCGCGCAGCTCCTCCAGGAGGTGTGGGGCTACGACTACTTCGGCGGCACCCGGACCGTGGACGTCCACGTCCGGCGGCTGCGGGCCAAGCTCGGCGCGGAGTACGAGTCGCTGATCGGCACGGTGCGCAACGTGGGCTACCGGTTCGTCCCGGACCACCGGCCGGGCGAGGCGGAGGAGGCGACTCCGGTCGCGACCTGACGCGGACCCGCGGTCCGGGTCGGCCCGGACCGCCGGTCCGCGGTCCCGGAACGGTCCATCGCCGTCCCGGCGGCGAACGACGCCCTGACGGGGGTTGGTTCTCGGTCCCTGCGGCTCGGCGACGGCCTTCTCGCGGCGTCGGCCCTGAGCTCCCGGACGCGCTTCTCGCGGCGCGGTCCCAAGCTCCCGGACGCGTTCTCGTGGCGCGGCCCTGAGCTTCCGGACGCGCTTGTCGCGGCGCAGCCCTGGGCTCCCGGACGCGCTTCTCGCGGCGCAGCCCTGGGCTCCCGGACGCGCTTCTCGCGGCGCAGCCCTGGGCTCCCGGACGCGCTTGTCGCGGCGCAGCCCTGGGCTCCCGGACGCGCTTGTCGCGGCGCAGCCCTGGGCTCCCGGACGCGCTTCTCGCGGCGCGGCCCTGATCTTTCGGACGCGCGCGGCCGTGCGCGACAAGCGGCGAGGACACCCCGCGCGGCCCTGCTTCCCGACGCGTCCCCGACACGCGCGGCGAAGCCGTGCGTCCTCAGCGACACGCGCGCTTCAGAAGCGCAGCCGTGCGTCTCGCGGCAGCCGCCTTCTAAGGATGCGGCTTGGGTTTCCGAAGCGCGCAGCCTCGTGGCGCGGGCACCGCACGCGGTCCTGCTTCCCCGGCCCGCCCGGCGCTGGCTTCTCCGCGCGCGGCGGAGCCGTGCGCCTTTCGTTTCGCGGCGCGGCGGGTCAGCCGAAGCGGCCGGTGATGTAGTCCTCGGTCGCCTGCTCCTGCGGCTTGGTGAAGATCGTGCTGGTGTCGTCGATCTCGATGAGCTTGCCGGGCTTGCCCGTCCCGGCGATGTTGAAGAAGGCGGTGCGGTCGCTGACGCGCGCCGCCTGCTGCATGTTGTGGGTCACGATGACGATCGTGAACTGGTTCTTCAGCTTGGCCACCAAGTCCTCGATGGCGAGCGTGGAGATCGGGTCGAGCGCGGAGCACGGCTCGTCCATCAGCAGCACCTGCGGCTGGACGGCGATGGCGCGCGCGATGCAGAGCCGCTGCTGCTGCCCGCCGGACAGGCCCGCGCCGGGCTTGCCGAGCCGGTCCTTGACCTCGTTCCACAGGTTGGCGTCGCGCAGCGACTCCTCGACGACGTCGTCGAGCTTGGACTTGCCGCGCACGCCGTTCAGCCGGAGCCCGGCGGCGACGTTCTCGTAGATCGACATCGTGGGGAACGGGTTGGGCCGCTGGAAGACCATCCCGACCGTCCGCCGCACCGCGACCGGGTCCACGGACGGGCCGTACAGGTCGTCGTCGTCCAGCATGACCTTGCCCTCGACGCGCGCGCCGGGAATGACCTCGTGCATCCGGTTGAGCGTCCGCAGGAAGGTGGACTTGCCGCAGCCGGACGGGCCGATGAACGCCGTCACCGAGCGCGGCTCGATCGTCATCGAGATGTCCTCGATGGCGAGGGTGCCGCCGTAGTAGGCGTGCAGCCCGGAGACTTCGATCCGCTTGGCCATGGGGGTGGGACTCCTGTTCGGTGGGCTCGGGTGGTCAGCGACCGGCGGGGCGGAAGCGGCGGGCGACGAGCCGTGCCGCGAGGTTGAGCAGCATGATCAGCGCGATGAGGACGAGCGCGCCCGTCCACGCGCGGTTCACCGCGTTCTGGTTGGGGTCGCTCGCCTGGTCCCAGATGAAGGTGGGCAGCGAGCCCTGCGGCCCGGAGAACGGGTCGGTGTTGATGGCCTTGGTGAAGAAGATCGTCAGCAGCAGCGGCGCGGTCTCGCCCATGACGCGGGCGACGGCGAGCATCACGCCGGTGAGGATGCCGGTGAACGCCGTCGGGAGGATGACGAAGCAGATCGTCCGCCAGCGCGGCACGCCGAGCGCGTACGACGCCTCGCGCAGGTCGTTCGGGACGAGCTTCAGCATCTCCTCGGCGGCCCGCACGACGGTCGGGATCATGAGGATCGTCAGCGCGAGCGAGCCCGCGAAGCCGCTGTACTGGAACCCGAACGTCAGCAGCCACAGCGCGAGGACGAACAGGCCCGCGACGATCGACGGGATGCCGGTCATGACGTCCACGAAGAACCGCACGACGCGCGCGAATCGGCTGTTCCCGCCGTACTCGACGAGGTAGATCGCGGTGAGCACGGCGATCGGGACGGCGATGACGGTCGTGATCGCGACCTGCTCCAGCGTCCCGATGATGGCGTGGTAGGCGCCGCCGCCCGCGTCGCGGCCGGCGATGCCGTTCATGGAGAAGTTGAAGAACGTCGGGTCCAGCCGGTGGATTCCGTGCGCGACGACCGTCCACAGGACCGACACCAGCGGGATCACCGCGAGCGCGAACGCGATCCAGACGAAGGCGGCGGCGGCGCGGTCCTTGATCCGGCGGACCGGCGAGACCGTCCCGAGGGAGGAACTCACGCGAACTCCTTGCGACGCGCCACGACCGCGCGCGCCGCCATGTTGACGACGAGGGTGATCACGAACAGGACGAGCCCGGAGGCGATGAGCGCGCCGCGCCCGGTCTCGGACGCCTCGGCGAAGCTGTTGGCGATGTTCGCGGCGAACGTGGCGCCGCCGTCCTCCAGCAGGTGGATGTTCACGCCGGGCGCGTAGGTGAGGACCATCGCGACGGCGATGGTCTCGCCCATCGCGCGGCCGAGGCCGAGCATGGACGCGCCGATGACGCCGGATCGCCCGTAGGGCAGCACCGACATCTTGATCATCTCCCAGCGCGTCGCGCCGAGCGCGAGCGACGCTTCGAGGTGCGCGCGCGGGACCTGGAGGAACACCTCCCGCGACAGCGAGGAGATGATCGGCAGGATCATGATCGCCAGCACGATCGACGCGGTGAAGACCGAGTTCTTGCCGGGGCTGTCGCCGCCGAAGATCGGAATCCAGCCGAGCGCGGCGTTCAGGCCCTTGCTGACGCCCTCCATGTGCGGCGCGAGGACCGCGAGGCCCCACAGGCCGTAGACGATGCTCGGCACCGCGGCGAGCAGGTCCACGACGTAGCCGAGCGGGCCGCCGAGGCGGCGCGGCGCGTAGAACCCGATGAACAGCGCGATGCCGACCGCGACGGGCGTCGCGATCAGCATGGCGAGCAGGGACGACACGACCGTCCCGAACGCGAGCTGGACGATCCCGAACCGGGGCGTGGCCGCGTTGGGGTCCCACGCCTGCGACGTCAGGAAGTTCGCCTGGTCCTTCTGCAGCGCGGGGACCGCCTTCCAGACCAGGAAGGCGGCGATGGCGACGATGATCGCCAGGACGAGCGCGCCCGAGCCGCGCGCGGCGGACGCGAACACGCGGTCGCCGACGCGCCCGGTGCTCTTCGGCATGCGCGCGCGGTGCCCGGCGCGGACGGACTCCGCCCGGTCCGCGCTGCTCTCCACGCCGGTCTCACTGGTCACGGGATCTCCTTCTGCGGTCCGGCGGGGTGACGGCCCGCGGCCCCGCCGCCCGGCCGACGGTCCGTCGGCGGCGGCGGGGCGGCGGTCGCCGGTCCCCTCGGTCAGGACAGCGCCTTCACGGATGCCTGGACCTTGGTGAGGACGCTGTCCGGGATCGGCGCGTAGCCGAGGCCGGTCAGCGCCTTCTGCCCGGCGGCGCCGGAGGTGTAGGTGAGGAAGGACTTCACGAACTTCGCCTGGTCGGCGGGCAGGCCCTTGGAGCAGGCGATCTCGTAGGTGACGAGGACGATCGGGTAGGCCCCGGCCTCCTTCGTCGTGTAGTCGATCTTCAGCGCGAGGTCGTTGCCGGTGCCGACGACCTGGGCGCCGGCGACGGCCTTGGACGCGCTGTCGGCCGACAGCGCCGTGTACTCGCCCGCGCCGTTCTTCACCTGCGCGGTCTGGAGCTTGTTGTTCTCGGCGTAGGACATCTCGACGTAGGAGATGGTCCCGGCCGTGCCCTTCACCTGCGCGCTGACGCCGTCGGACTTGTTGGCGCCCTGGCCGGTGCCGTTCGGCCACTTCTTGGCGGGCTCCCAGGTCCACACGCCGGGGGCGGTGGCCTTGAGGTACTTGGTGAAGTTCTCGGTGGTGCCCGACTCGTCCGCGCGGTAGACGGTCTTGATCGCCGTGCTCGGCAGCTTGGCGCCCGCGTTCTCCTTGGCGATGGCGGGATCGTTCCAGGTCTTGATCTTCCCGGCGAAGATGCCCGCGATCGTCTCGGGGGACAGCTTCAGGCCGTCCACGCCGTCGAGGTTGTAGACGACGGCGACGGGGCCGACGACCATCGGCAGGTTCCACGCGTCGTTGCCCGCGCAGCGGGTCTTGGCCGCGGTGGCCTCCTCCGGCTTCAGCGCCGAGTCCGAGCCCGCGAAGGCGACCTGGCCCTGGTTGAAGAGCTGGATGCCGGCGCCGGAGCCGTTGGCGTTGTAGTTGAGGCCCGCGCCCGCGCACTGCCGCGCGTACTCGTTCGTCCACTCCTCGACCGCGTTCTTCTGCGCGCTGGACCCGGCAGCGTTGACGGTGCCCTTCGCGCAGTCGATGTCGCCCGAGGGAGCGGCCGTGGTGCCGCCGTTGTCGTCGCTGCCGCAGGCGGTCAGGGCGAGCGCCCCCGCCAGGACGACGCCGCCGAGGGCGGCGAGCCGGGAACCGTTCTTCACCGGAGGGTCTCCTCTTGAGTCTGCTTCGTCAGCGGCGCCTCCGGGGCGGGTTGCGGACGGGTGTCCGCGGCCGGGGTGCGCCGTCACAAAGGACGCTAAGCAGGCGAAGTGACCAGACCCCCCGATCCAGATGAACGGGACATGAACGGAAACCGCGAGGCCGCCGAAGAATGCCCCGCCGTCCCGTGACCGCCAGATGAACGCCCAGCTCAGACCGCCACGAACCCCCCGATTTCCCTACGTTCCAGACACTCAGGGGACACACCTGCGGCCCGCTCCGGCCTCCGGCGGGCCGGGCGGCTCGGCGGGATCGCGGAGGCGACCGACCGGTCTCGTCAGGGGGTTCCGTACATGACATCCACGGCGTGGCGGGTGAAGCCGAGGGATTCGTAGAGGCGGACGGCGGCGGCGTTGGACTCGTCCACGTACAGCAGGACGGACGGGACGCCGCGGTCGCGCAGGTGGTGCAGGCCGACGAGGGTCAGGGCGCGGCCGAGGCCGAGGCCCTGCGCGGACGGGTCGACGCCGACGACGTAGACCTCGCCGAGGCCGTCCGGGTGGATCTTCGTCCAGTGGAAGCCGACGAGGTCGCCGTCTCGTTCCGCGAGGAAGAACCCGGCGGGGTCGAACCAGTCCTCGGCCTCGCGGTCGGCGAGGTCGCCGGCGGTCCATGAGCCCTGCTCGGGGTGGTGGGCGAACGCGCGGGCGTTGACGCCGAGCCAGGCTTCCTCGTCCCTGCCCGGTTGGAACGTGCGTACGGTCACGCCCTCGGCGAGGCTCGGCGTCGGCGGCGCGTCGGCGGCGGGGCGGCGCATCTGGAACAGCGCGCGGACGCGTTCCATCCCGGCGGCTTCGGCGAGCGCGGCGGCGGCCGGAAGGTCGCCGTGCGCCCAGACGCGCAGCGGGCCGCCCGCGTCGGCGCGAACCGCGTCCAGCAGCGCGCGGCCGTGGCCGCGGCGGCGGTGCGCCGGGTGGACGACGAGTTCGGCGGACGCGTCCTCGCCGTCCGCGGCCGGGTCGAGATGCGCGTAACCGACGACCGCGCCGTCCTCCAGGACGACACGGCCCGGCCGCCCGCCCCGAAGCGCGATCATCGCGTGCTCCGAGAGCGGCCCGACCCCGTCCACAGCGGCCGCGATGCCCGCCAGCGCCAGCGCGTCGTCGGTCTCGTCCGCCCGCAGCCCCCGAACCTCAGCCATGATCGCCACCCTACGCCCGCCCTTCCGTCCCGAACCGCCCCAGCCCACCCCACGCATCCCGAACCCGCCCAACCACCCCAGCCCACCCCGCAGCATCCCCCGCACCGCCCCGGACCACCCGGCCCCCCGCCGCCCCCCGCCGCCTCGCCCCGCGCCGGACCGCGCCGGACCGCGCCGGACCGCGCCGGACCGCGCCGTACGTCCGAGGCTGGACCACGCTACGCGGTCCGGGCCGCGCTGGACCGGGCCGCGCTGGACCGGGCTGCGCCACCGGGCCGGGCCGGGCCGGACGTGCCGCACGTCCGGGGCCGGGCCGCGCCACGCGGGCCGTGCCGCGCGGTCCGGACGGTCGGCGGCCATGCGGCGTGGTGATGGCGGGGCGCCCCTGCGCCGCGCCGGGCTGCAGGGCACTGGAATGCCCCGGGCCGCATCGCGCCGCCCTGGCCGGGTCGCGGCGTGCCGGGCTTGGCGGGCCGCGCTAGACCGCGCCGCACTGCGCCGCGCCGCGCCGACCGAACCGCGACAAGCCGAACCGCGCCGAACCGACCCGCGCAGTGCCGGATTGAGCGGCGCCGGACCGGACCGACCGCGACAAGCCGCGCCGGACCGTACAGGACCACACCAAGCCGGACAGTGCCGGACTGGACCGGATCGCCGGGCCGGACTGGGGGGCCTGACTGGGCGGAGCCGGACCGCCCGCGTCGCGCCGGGCCGGGTCAAGCTGCGGTGGGTCAGGTCGGGAGGTGTCGGATGGCCCCCGTCCAGCGCCGAGCCGCTGCGCAGATCCCGGACTGGGTTTGTTGGATCGAGCCGCGAGTCGCGGAGGGGCGGTGGCCGTTTCGGGCGACGAGGCGGGGCGGCGGTCAGGGGTTTTGCGGCGTTTCGAAGCCGCCAGGTGCGCTGCTGGCGGGGGCTATTGAAGCGGGATGTCGATCTCGCGTTCGGTCTGCGGGCGGGGACCGTGGATGCGTCTGTCTGCTTCTTCGATGGCGACGTCGTTAATGCTCGCCTCACGGCGTCGCATCAGGCCGTGCTCGTCGAACTCCCAGAGTTCGTTGCCATAGCTCCGCCACCATTGCCCGTCCGCGTCGTGCCACTCGTACTGGAAGCGGACGGCGATCCGGTCGTCATCGAACGCCCAGAGGCTCTTGCGCAGTGCGTAGTCCAGTTCGCGTGCCCACTTGCGGATCAGGAAGGCGATGATCTCGTCCCGGCCGCTGATGAACGTGTCCCGGTTCCGCCACTGGGAGTCCGGCGTGTAGGCCGATGCGACGCGGTGCGGGTCGCGGGTGTTCCACGCGTCCTCAGCGGCTTGGACCTTCTGCTGGGCGGTTTCGCGCGTGAATGGTGGGACGGGCGGACGATCTTCGGGCACAGCTCCCCCTAGGTTGAGAACGATCGTTCTCGATGTGAGACGACTAAGGTAGAGAACGCCCGTTCTCAACGTCAAGGAGCTTCGGATGCCCGCGCCGATCACCGAGGAGCAGACACGGCTCGACCGCGCAGCGTTGCTGGACGCGGCAGAAGGGCTGTTCTACGAGCGGGGAATCCAGGCGGTCGGCATGGACGAGGTCCGGGCGGCGTCGGGCCTGCCGCTCAAGCGGATCTACCGGCTCTACGCCGCCAAGGACGATCTGGTGGTGGCCGTGCTCAGACGCCGGGACGAGCGCTGGCGGGGAAACCTGGCGACCTACGTGGAGCAGGCGCAGGACCCCCGCGAACGAGTCCTGCGGGTCTTCGAGTGGCTGGCCGACTGGTTCGCCGAGCCGGGCTTCCGCGGCTGCGCGTGGATAAACGCGCACGGAGAACTCAGCCCGTCGTCCCCGGCGGTGCTGGCCGAAGTCCGCTCCCACAAGCAGGCGTTCCACGACCAGATCACCGAATGGGTCCGCGCCACCGGCGCGCGCCAGGCCGAGCCGATCTTCCTGCTCGCCGAAGGTGCGATCGTGACGGCCGGCATCACCGCCGACCCGGCCCCGGCCCACCACGCCCGCACAGCCGCCGCAGCCCTGCTCAACGCGGGGCGCTACCCCCGCCGGGAGCACCGCCACGGCCCCGGCCGGGCCTGCCCCGGCCACTTCGGCACGCCTTGAGAACAACCGGGTTCCGCAGGGGCGCACGAAGCGCCGGTCACGGATTCCAGGGGGCCGGGAAGGCTACACACGGGCATGGGACGGAACATGGCCTCATCCGTAGAAGCGACGGCTACCCGGTTGAGCTTTGCCGCTCGCCGTAGCTGAGGTGCTGTCCTTCCTTGGTGACCTCGATGCGCAGTTCGTCGTGGGACTCGGTCGCGCGCTGCTCAGCCTGCGGGACTCCGTGGCCACGCAGGGGCATGAAGTACGCGTTGCCCTGCACTCGGCCGCGAGCGACGTTCGCGGACACGGTGAAGACGAGCAGCGCGTCCACGTGCCCCTCGCCGGTATAGGGGGTCACGATGAGGCCGCCTTCGGCGCACTGCTCCACCCACGCGAACGGGAGGCGCCGGACCGCCGCCGTGGAAATGACGCGGTCGAACGGCGCGTGGTCGAGCGCGCCGTGCTCTCCATCACCGGCGACGACGAGGACGTTCCCGTATCCCGCATTCCGCAGGTTCGCGCGCGCCTGGGCGGCGATGTCGCCGTCCATCTCCACCGAGACGACGTCGGCGCCGAGCGCGGCGAGGCGGGCCGCGTTCCAGCCGGTCCCGGTCCCGATCTCCAGGACCCTCATGCCCGGCTCCAAGCGCAACGCCGCGATCATTCGCGCCATCACGGTCGGCGCCGACGAGGACGACGACGGCCAGATACCGTCCTTGAGCTGTGTGACCACGGCATCGTCCGCCACGACGACCTGATTCCACACGGCCGGGTCGTCCCGCCGCGACACGCGCCGCCACGTCCCATCCGTCAGGAGCCAGATGTCATCCGGGATGAAAACACGGCGATCAACAGCGGGAAGCGCAGGAAAAATCACCGGACCCGCAGTCATTTCACGCCGCATGACCGATTACAGGACATCGAAACCATCTTTGCGGATGCGCTCAACGATAGTCGCGAAGGCGGCGCGGTCCAGCTTTATCATGCCCATTACCGGGGACTTCGAGTCACGGATCGCAATCATGTCGGAAGTTCTCGCGAGTTCAACACATGCGCCATTCTGAGTCGTGTAACTCGCCTTCCGCCAATGCACCGTCTCACGATTATCGAGCACGACAAACCCTCCGTGATCTGAAGCCCAAACGGTCGACCCCATAGATGACGCTGGACTCGGGTGCCATCGCCGAACAAGCGAACCACGGTTACGAGTCGAGACCTACCCGGCGAGGGCTTTCAGCAACGCCGCCGAACACGCTCGCGCGCACCGCGACGACCTGCGCTACGACTCGTGGTGGCCGTCGCGGATGCGGGCGGCCAAGTCTGCCATCGCACCACGACCGAATACGAGGACCGGGCCGTCCGGATCACGCGAATCACGGACACCCACGCCGGACACGAGGTCGGCTATTTCAACGCACTCGCCAGTGTTGCTGGAGTAACTGGACTTCCGCCAAACGTGATGGAGCCGCTGGTCCGGCATCTTGGTATGCCTCTCGGTCATCGACGGCCGAAGTGCCGCCATCACAGGTCTAGGTTGCCCGTGCGGACGTCCTTCACGACAGCCGCGAAGGCGGCGCGGTCGAGCTTGATCACGCCAGTCTCAGGAGCCTTGGAGTCACGGATTCCGACAGCGCCCGCGATATCTGCCATCTCGACGCACGCGGTCTTTTGAAGTGAGCGAGTGGCCTTCCGCCAGTTCGTGGCCTTGCGACCATCGGGCACGCCAACACCTCCGCGATCTGGAGACCAGCCGTTGGCCTCGCGAAGAGCACCGGGGGTGGATGGCGCTCAGCCCGAGCGCCATCCCCGATCCAGCACATCACGACCCACGGCCAAGAGTCGAGACGCCCCAGCGGATACCTTCAGTAGCGCGCATGGACGCGCCCGCGAGCGCTGGGACGGCCTGCGCTACAGCTCGTGGATGCCGTCGCGGATGCGGCCCGCGAGGTCGGCCACCGCGGCGCGGCCGAACAACAGCACCGGGCCATCCGGGTCCCGCGAATCACGAACACCGACACCCGATCCGAAGTCGGCCAACTCGACGCACGACCCCCTTGGCGTCGACCTGCTGCTCTTACGCCATTGCACCCGAACATACTGCTGCTTCGGCACGTTCGCTCCCGTAAGGTAACCGTTCGCGTACAGATTGCTCGTTCTCTAACGTGGCCGAAGCGACGGGCTGACGCTAGCGCGTGGATCTACTGCTGGACTGGAGGTGCTAGAACACTCGCGAAACCGCTACAGCTCGTGGAGGCCAGCGCGGATGCGGGCCGCGAGGTCGGTCACCGCACCGCGACCGAACACCAGCACCGGCCCAGCCGGGTTCTTCGAGTCGCGGAAGCCGATCTCACCAGCGAGCGCCGCGAGTTCCACGCAAGCACCGCCCTGGTTTGACCTACTACTTTTGCGCCACTGCGCCCGTACGTACTGCGACTCCGACATGTTCACTCCCTGGGCATCCGTTCGACTAC
Organism: Actinomadura atramentaria DSM 43919; assembly: GCF_000381885.1. GTDB lineage: Bacteria > Actinomycetota > Actinomycetes > Streptosporangiales > Streptosporangiaceae > Spirillospora > Spirillospora atramentaria. The sequence goes on from NZ_KB907215.1 coordinate 246,294, forward strand.
GGCTTGCTGGTTCTTTGATGCGACCGAAACGTCGAGTCGGATACTAACGCGGGGGTCGGGAGTCGAGATTGAGGGTGCTAGAACACTCACGAAACCGCTACAAGTCGTGAAAGCCGTTGCGGATATGGACCGCGAGGTCAGCCATAGCACTGCGAACGAAGATCAGCACTGGACCATCTGGGTCCTGTGAATCACGAACGCCCACGCCCGACACGAGGTCGGCCAGCTCAACACAAGAGCCGGTCTCGTTCGACCTTGTTGCTTTCCGCCACTCGTGACTACGGTGCTGCGGATGGCGCATGTCTTGCATCTCCTAGTGCCCTAGAGTCGCTCCGCCGCAGCGGAGATCGCCGCCATGCTATCGCTCGGATCGAGCGCGACACCTTGCAGGTGCTGGAACCCGACCTTAAAGCGGGCGACGTCTTCGGGTTCCTCAACCATCAGTTCACCAGCGAGGTTCTCGGTGTACGCAGCATCCGGGTCCATCGGCTCCGGAAACTCCAGGATCGCGAACGCCCCCGACATCCCGGGGTGCGATCCCTTCGCGAACGGCACGACCTGGATGGTCACTTTGGGCATCTCGGACGCTACCTGGAGCACGTGTCGAAGCTGGTCGCGCAGTACGTCACGCCCTCCGATCTGCCGGTGGAGCGCGGCTTCATCGACGATGGCCCAGAGCCGGAGCGGATCATCGCCGTTGAGGAGCTTCTGGCGTTCGACGCGGATCGCGGCGCGCTTCTCGATCACATCCTCCGGCAGCTCCGCAGGCCCGTTCGTCATGACCGCGCGGGCGTAGTCGATCGTCTGAAGCAGGCCGTGGAACATCAGAGGCTCGAAGGTCAGCACGGTGGCGGCCTCGGCCTCCAACCCGATCAGCGTCGTGTAGTCCTCGCTGAGCATGTTCCGGTACTCGTGCCACCATCCTTTCTCTCGACCACGTCGCGCCAGTTCGAGCAGGTACTCACGCTGCTGGGGTGTCGCGCCGTAGAGGTCGCAGAGATCCCGCACGTTCTGCGGGTTCGGGCGGGTCCACTCGCCGCGCTCCATCTTCGTCAGTCGTCCGCCCGACCAGTTGAGGCGCTTTGTCGCTTCGGCGCTGGTCAAGCCTGCCTGGGCGCGCATAGCCCGCAGCTCGGCCGACAAGCGGCGTCGCCGAAGCGTGGGGCTATTACGTCGCCCTGCCATGAGTTGTCTCCTCCGCTCACGTTGAGTCAGCGATCTAGCTTGCCACCTCTGCCGCGACCCTGCGATGCGGTCATATCGACATGATTCAGTCGCGTTGAAACTATCGTCTTGAAAATTTCCTCTACGGCTCTCATGCTTGGGGGCATACCGAGGTCCCGGCCGGGTTGGTCGTGTGGTTGCGGTGACGCCTGCGGGCTCGCCGTGGCGTGCGCGGGCGCGGCCGGGGCGTCCAGCAGCCAAGGAGCAACCATGTGCGAAGCGCTCTCCGGCCTCCGGGCCGTCTGGCCCGGCTGGTCCTTCTGGTCCAGCCGACACGGCGCGCTGATCTGCGCCACCCGCCGCCGCTACCTCACCGACCACGACTCCCGGCGCGGCCTGGCCGCCACGCTCGTCGCCAACGGCCCGGACGACCTGCGCGCCCAGCTCGAAGCGCAGGAGTCCATCGAGCTGACGGACCGCGAACCGCGTCCGAACCCGGCGCGGCGCGTCCCCGCCTGACCGCTCCGTACGTCCGGGCCGTCCGCCGACCCGCCTCGCGTCCGGTCGTCGCGCTCGGCCGCGAGAGGCCAGCCCGTCCAGCCGCTCGACCGACCCGGCCGATCCTCACCGGGCCTGGCCAGGCGCGCCCTAGTTCAACTCCACCGTCCCGGCCAGCCGACCTTGCTTAGCCAGCCAGCCACGACTTCAGCCTGGCCTGTCTAGGGACGTCTGATCCTGTCCCGACCCGGCTAGCACTGACCATCCGCCCGCCCTGTCTTACCCGCCCCACCGATCGCCGGACTCGCGCGGCTCACCCGGCCCGCGCGGCTCCGGCCCCGCACCGTCCGTCCGATCGCGGACGCCGACGAAGCCGTCCGCCGCCCCGAGACGAGGAACCCCGACCATGTCCGCCTGTCCGCAGAAACAGTCCTGGAAGCCGCCGCTCCCCGCCGCACCGATGCAGATTCCAACGGCCGGGCGCGGCCCGGTCCCCTACATCGCCGCGTGGTCGTCGGAAACCACACCCCCGTACCGGCTCGTCGTCCGGGGGAACCGCATCGCCTACGCCGACGAGAATCCCCTCGACCGGGACCGCGACGGCGTCCTGTGGGTCCGGACGGGGAACAGTCCGGGCCGGGGTCGGCCCGAGTTCGGGCGCGTCCACCACCTGCGGCAGCGGCGCGCCATGCGACGCCTCCTGTGCCAGGTGTGCGCGATGCCCTGCGGCACCGACGACGGCGGGCCGCTGTGGCTGCTGAACGACACCGAGTACACCGAGAACCCGTGGCCCGCGCCGATCGTCACCGCGCACCCGCCGATCTGCGTCCCGTGCGCCCGGCGGGCGGTGCGCTCGTGCCCGCACCTGCGGCCCGGCCACGTCGCCCTGCGCGCGGAGCGGTTCGCGCTCGCCGGGGTCCACGGCATCCTGCACACGCCGGACGGGCGGGGCAGGCTGGCCGTCGAGGCGGCGTCGGTCGGGTACGGCGATCGCCGGCTGCCGTGGGTGCGCGCCGCGCAGCTCCTCGTACGGCTGGACGAGTACACGCTCGTCCCCGTCGTGTGACGGACCGGCGGGCCGCGCCGGGCGAACCCGCCGAGTTAACGAGACGGCGGGCCGCCCGGAGGCGGCCCGCCGGATCAAGCACCGAAGAGGTGGACCAACCAATAGACGACAGCCGCGACGAGGGCGGCGGCGGGCATCGTCAGGACCCACGCGACGAGGATGTTGCCCGCGACGCCCCAGCGGACGGCGGACAGCCGCTTGGTCGCCCCCGAACCCATGATCGCGGCCGTGACGGTGTGCGTCGTGGAGATTGGAGCGTGCCAGAGGTACGCGGCCGAGTACAGGATCAGCGAAGAGGTCGCTTCAGCGGCGAACGCCTTCGGCGGATCGAGCTCGATCACCTTGCGGCCCAGCGTCCGCATGATGCGCCAGCCGCCCGCGTACGTCCCGAGCGACAGCGCGCCCGCGCACGCGACGATGACCCACAGCGGCACCGACTGCCCGTCCGAATGTCCCGTGACGACCAGCGCCAGCACAATGATGCCCATCGTCTTCTGCGCGTCCTGCAACCCGTGCCCGAGCGCCATCGACGACGCCGACACCGTCTGCGCGATGCGGAACCGCCGCACGACACGGCTCGGGTTCGCCCGCCGGAAGATCCACAGGATCGCCACCATCACCCCGTACGCGACGAGGAACCCGATGACGGGCGACACCACCATCGGCACCGCGACCTTGTCGACCACGGTGCTCCACCGCACCGACGAGGACGACGCGAGCCCCGCCCCGACGACCCCGCCGATCAGCGCGTGCGACGACGACGACGGCAGCCCGAAGTACCAGGTGATGAGGTTCCAACTGATCGCGCCGAGCACTCCGGCCGCGACGACCGTCAGCCCGTGGAGCCCGCTCGGCGGCGTGATGACGTCGCTGATCGTCTTGGCGACCTCGACGCCGAGCAGCGCGCCCACCATGTTCATCACGGCGGCCATGCCGAGCGCGACCTTGGGCCGCAGCGCCCGCGTCGACACCGATGTCGCGATGGCGTTCGCGGCGTCGTGGAACCCGTTGGTGTAGTCGAAGACGAGCGCGACGACCACGACCAGGACGAGCACCGCCGCCTGCGCGTCCGAGCGGAGCCCGAGCGCGCCGAGCGCCATCACCAGCAGCACGCCGACCGGCAGCAGCAGCCAGAAGCGACGCGGCCCCCGCCGGGCCTGCTCGGCGAGCGACGGCTCCGGCGGGGCGGGCGGTCCGGGCGGATCGGCCACCGAGCCCGGCGACTTCCCGGCGCTCACGATTCCTTGACCGCGATGGTCTCGACGGTGTTGGCGACGTGCTCGAAGGCGTCGGCCGCGTCCTCCAGCCGGTCGATGACCTCCTTGAGCTTCAGGACGGTCAGCGTGTCGTACTCACCGCTGAACAGGTGCGCCAGCAGCTTGCGGTACACCTGGTCGCCCTGGTTCTCCAGGCGGTTGATCTCGATCCAGTACTCGTTCAGCTCCTTCATGGAGCGCAGCCGGGGCATCGCCTCGGCGGTCAGCTCGGCGGCGCGCTCCAGGACCTCCACCATGTGGACGATCCCCTTGGGGAACTCCTCGATCTTGTAGAGGACGACCAGGTCGGCGGCCTCCTCCATCTCGTCCATGACGTCGTCGATGGACGAGGCGAGCTGGTAGATGTCCTCGCGGTCGAACGGCGTGATGAACGTTTCGTTCAGCCGCCGCATGATCGCGTGGGTCGCCTCGTCGCCCGCGTGCTCGCAGGCGCGCATCTTCTCGGCGATCGCCGCACGATCGGCGCCGTCGCTGATGAGCTCCACGAGCAGCCTGGCGCCGGTGACCAGGTTGTTCGCCGAGTCGGCGAACATGTCGTAGAAGCTGTCCTCACGCGGCGTGAGACGCAAGCGCACGTCGTTCTCCTGAAGTGCCGGAACAGTCCGCAGAGGATCGTAGGCGCTACCGGCCGTAAAAAGAACCTTTGCCCTGGCTTCGACCGGTGTCCACCGACCTCTCCACCTACAAGACTGCCCTAGATCACTCCGGGCACACCCCGGCGGCTCCCCCCGGTGCGCGCGAGCCGCGCCGAAACGCCGTCGCGCCGACGAGTCCGCGCGAGCACAGGTGAGATTGGTTACACCCCGTCCGGCGGTGGGCGCGGGACGTGCGGGACGCGCGTGGCGGACCGGTCCTCGCGGGCGTTCGCGGCACCCGGCGGCGGGGCCGCGGATCGGGGGATTTCGGCCGCATCCGGCCGCCGTTCCGGTGGGACCGGGACCGGCCGCGCCGCCGGGCGGCGCGGGCCGCCGCGGCGCGGGACGGGTCAGCGCGCGACGACCGCGCCCTCCTCGACGACGCCGAGCACGGAGTCGATCTCGGCGAGGGTCAGCGGACCCTCGGCCTCGGCGACCGCGCTGAGCATCTCGGCGTACAGCTCGATCTCGTCGAGGGCGACGCGGTCGTGGACGCGCAGATCGAGGTTCTGCCGGTGCATCGCGTCCACCTCCTGGTCGGCCCCGCCGTCGCGCGGGGCGCTGGGTGGCGCGCCCGCCGCCCGGGGCGCTCCTGAACGTCAGGCTACGCGCCGGTCCGCGCCGCGCACATGGCCCATGAGTGCCATTCCCGGGCGGGCGGCGGCATGGTCCGGACGGGCCACCGTCAACCAGTCAAATCGGACGTCAACCACGTTGGTGGAAGTCCCCCAGCATCCGCTCCAGCGGCGTCGCGGGCAGGTCGGACGCCGTCAGCCGCGCTACCGTCGCCGCGTTCACGTCCGCGCCCGCGAGCCGGGCCGCCTGCCGCGCGACGGTCTGCTCGAACAGCGTCCGGACCGTCCGCGCGTAGGCGAACGCCGGATCGCCGCGCATCGCCTCGAAGCGGTTGAGCAGCTCGGCGCGCAGCTCCTCGTCCAGGACGTACAGGTCGCGTTCGGCGTACTGCTGGAAGAGCAGGACCAGGTCGCGGTCGCCCATGCCGGTGAACTCCAGCCGCCGCGCGAACTCGCCGCGGAAGACCGGGTTCCCGGCGAGGAAACCGTCCATCTCGGCGGACGGGCCTGTGCAGACGAGCATGAACCGGTCGCCGCGGGCCGCGAGGACGGCGCGCAGCTCGTCCACGACGGCGGGCGCGCGGTCCAGCCGGTCCGCCTCCTGCACCACCAGGACGCCGCCGAGCGCCTGGTCGGCCATCGCGGCGACGCGCGCCTCGGTGTCCGCGCGGTCGCGGCCCGCCAGGTGGACGGGGCGGCACGCGACGACGTGCCCGGACTCCAGCAGCCCGAACGCCGCGTAGATGCCGCCGAGCAGGCCCGCGACGGTCGTCTTGCCCGTGCCGGGCGCGCCGGTGAACAGCAGGTGCAGCGGCTCGCCGCCGCCGACGCCGTGCCGACGCCGCCCGGCCGCCGTCTCCGCGCGCTCCACCAGGTCGCGGACGGTCTCCTTGACGTCCTCCAAGCCGGTCAGCGCGTCCAGCCGCGACAGGTAGCCGTCGATGTCGCCGGGCGGGCGCAGCGCCGGCTCGATGCTCTCCGCGACGCCCGCGAGATCCTGCGCGGACAGCACCAGGCGGTCCCGGGACGCGCCCGCGCGCTCCAGATGGCGGCGGCACGCCTGGTCCAGGTACGCCTCGACGAGCCGCGCGTTGACCAGGTCGCCGGGGCCGCGCAGCCGCTCCAGGTCGGCGCGGGCCGCCTCCAGGGCGTCCGGGCCGACCGTGACGCGGCGCTCGTCGGCGAGCAGGTTGAGCAGCGTCATCCGGGGATCGACGCCGGTGAAGTCCGGCAGGCGGTAGACGCGGAACGCCTCGGCCAGCCGGGGATGGTCGCGGCGCAGCCGCTGGTAGGCGCGCGGGTCGCAGGTCGCGACGAGCGGGACGGCGTTCGTCGGATCGCGCCGCGCGCGGCGCACCGCGGCGGCGGCCGCCACCGGGTCCGCCGAACCGGTCACCGCCGCGTCGAACCGCTCGAACAGCACCGCCGGGCCGTCGCCCGACACCAGCGCGGCGAGGCGGTCGGGCGGCGCGTCCCGGACGTCCTCGGCCTCGTGGGCGCGCAGCGCGCCGTCGCCGTGGCCCGCGTCGGCCATCGTCAGCGCGACGAGCCGCGCCAGCCGCCGCTGCCCCGTGTGCGGCGCCCCGACGAGCAGGACGCTCGGCACGCCGGACCGCACGCCCGGCCGCCCGTCCACGCGGGTGCCCGCGCCGTCGTCGCCCGCCAGCGCGTTCCACGCCTCGACCTGCTCGCGGACCTCGCCGAGCAGGACGGCCGCGTCCTCCGGGCCCGACATGAACACGATGCCGTAACGCTCCACGACGCGGCGCTCGCTGCGGTCGCGCGGGGGCGGGATCTCCGCGACGGGCGTCTCCGGGGCGGGAGTGTCGTCCAGGAAATCGAAGCTGCCCATCATCGTCTCGGACATGATCCGCGTGCCGGGCGGGGGTTCGCGGGTCGTCGGCGGGGCGGGCTCGACGCCCGCCTCGTCGGGGGCCCCGCCGGACAGGACGCGGGTGCGCGGCGGGCCGGACGGGCCGGGGCGCGGCGGGACGGGCGCGCCGCGCGGGGGGCCGTCCACGCGGGTGCCGTCGGCGTCGAACGGCTCGTCGGGCGCGGTGTCGTCTTCCGTGCCGGGCGCGGGCTGCTGGAGGTACTGCGGGGGCGCGGACGGGCCGCCGGGTTGGTCGCCGAGTTGGTCGGGCTGGCCGGGCTGGCCCTGCTGCGCGCCAGGCTGATAGCCGGGCTGCCGGCCCTGTTGACCGGGCAGCCCGCCTGGCTGCCGGCCCTGCTGCACGCCGGGCTGGTGACCGGGCTGACCGGACGGTCCGCCGGGCTGGCCCGGCTGCCCGCCGGGCTGCTGGCCGGACGGCATGCCGGACTGATGGCTGTGCTGCTGGCCGGGCTGCGCGCCGGGCTGGCCGGGCTGGCCGAAGCCGAGCGCCGTGTACGGCGGCGCGATGTCGCCCTCGGGCTCGGGTTCCGGCTGCGGCCCCGCCGCGACGGGCGGCCGGTCGGGCGCGGCACCGCCGGACCGCCCGAAGCCGAGCGCGGTGTAAGGCGGCGCGAACCCGCCGTCCCCGGCCTCGCGCGTCGCCTCCGCGCCGGGCGCGTTCGCGTCGGATGCCCCGGCCCCGGGCGCGCCCGGCCCGCGACCAGGCGATCCATGACCGGGCGCACCGGAACCAGGCGTCCCCTGGCCAAGTCCTCCAACCCCCGGCCCGACCTGACCAGGCCCGCCGTAACCGGGCGCGCCAACGCCAGGCGCGTCCGCACCCGGAACGCCCGCCCCAGGCACCCCGTAGCCAGGCGCAGCGCCAGGCCCGTCCGCACCGGCCACGCCATAACCCGGCGCGACGCCAGACCCATCCTGACCAGGCACGCCATAACCCGGCGCAGCGCCAAGCCCATCCTGACCAGGCACCCCGGCCCCAGGCACCCCGTAACCGGGCGCCCCAGCCCCGTCCTGGCCGGGCGCCCCGGCCCCCGGCGCGCCGTACCCGGCCCACCCGGGCGCGTCACCCGGCGCGGGCATGCCGAACTCCGCCCGTCCCGGCTCGGCGGCCGGCCCCGGCGGCACCGCGCCCGGCGGCGGCACGAGCCCCGGCTGCTGGTTCCCCGCCACGGGCGGCTGCACGAACGGGCGGCCCGGCTGGTCCGGAACGGCCGGGGGCGGCGGCGTCCCCGGCGCGAACCCCGGCCGCGACTGCGCGCTCTGCGGCTGCTGCGGCGGCTTCGGCGGCGCGGGCGGCGTGATGGTCGTGGACCGCGCGGTGGCGCGCGCCCGGTCCCGGCCGACGATGCCCGCGATGATCGCCGTAGGGACGGGGAAGCCGCGCGGCCGCGCGGGCATCCCGGCCGCGCGGCACCACGCGAGGTCCATCGCGTAGACGGCGGCGAGCAGCGCCTCCTCGGCGGCCTGCCCGCCGCGCCGCACCGAGGACGCGAGCGGCTCGGCGAGGCGCATGTCGTCCGGCCACAGCCGCCGCAGCGGATGGCCGGGTCCGGCCAGCACCGCCTCGACGGTGTAGCGCAGTTCGGCGTCGAGCCACTGGGCCGTCTCGGTGACGACGTTCGCGCGGACGACCGACAGGTCCGCCGCCAGCAGCGCCGCCGCGACGAGCCGGGGCTCGACGAACTCGGGCGCGGCCGGGTCGCCCGTGTGGTCGGCCAGCGCCTCGGCCGTCGAGTAGAACTCGTGCCGGAACGCGTCGCCGGGCGACATCTCGCCGCGCAGCGACGCGACGGCGCGCCACGGGCAGCGCGTCATCCACTGCTGCGCGACGGCCGCGTCGCCGTACGGGAGCGCGCCGTAGTCGACGGTCGGGCTGCCGAGCGTCGGCGCGAGGATCTCCAGCAGCGCGTCGGCGCGCAGCCGGAGCCGCGGGTCCTCGCGCAGCGCGTTCGCGACCGCCCACATCGTCCGCAGCACGACGATGGCCGCCTCGACGCGGCTCGCGCGCAGCCGCTCGGTGTACGGGCGGACGAGCGTTTCCAGCGTCGGCGGCGTCAGCCAGCGCGGCCCGTCCACCTTCGGCAGCGGCCGGGAGCGGTACGGGCCCCACAGGTCCAGCATCTCGGCGTCGCGGCGCGCGTCGAAGACGGGCGTGACGCAGCAGAACAGCAGCACGTCCCACGCGGCGACGACCGTCGAGGGCACGTGCCGCGCGAACTCCGGGCGGGCGTGCGGGTAGTCGGCGGCGGGCAGCGCCGCCGCGGCCTCGACCGTCGCGCGGACGCGGTCGGTCAGCGCGGGCGCGAACCCGGTGCCGAGGAACGGCCGCGGCGCGGGCGGCGGCGTCTCGAACCCGCCGTTGGCCGGGACGACGTGCGGCGGCAGCGGCGGGAACACCGCGCCGACCTCGCTCGCGGGCCGCGCGGCCGCCCGCGTCGCCGGGTTGAGCGGCGGCGGGCACAGGAACCACTGCCGCCCGCCCGGGTTCATCCGGTACCAGCGCGCCCACGCGCCGAACACCCAGCCGGTGCCCTCGGGCAGGACGAGGACGCGCCCCGCGATCAGCTGCTGGCGCTGCTGCAGGGGCGCCGTCGGCCACCACGGCGCGGCGACCAGCGCGCGCGTGTCGGCCTCGGCCGCCGCGAACGCGTCGCCCCCCGCACGGGGGCTGGGCGGCGGAGCACTGCCATAGCCCGGTCCCCACACCACCCGGTCATCGTAGCCAGAGCGCCGGACTCGCCCCTTTTCGTCAGCTCCAGACGGCGCGCGCGTGCCGTTCGGCCTTCTCCATGTAGACCTTCGGCGTGTACTCCAGGACGAGCCGGTCGTCGTCGGTCAGCTCGCGGACGACCTTGCCGGGCGCGCCCGCGACGAGCACGCCGGACGGGAAGCTCTTGCCGGGCGTCACGAGCGCGCCCGCCGCGACGAGCGTGTGCGCGCCGATCCGCGCGCCGTTCAGCACGACCGCGCCGATCCCGATCAGCGCGCCCGTCTCGATGTGCGCGCCGTGGACCATCGCCTTGTGGCCCAGGCTGACGCGGTCCTCCAGGACGGCCGGGAAGCCGGGGTCGGCGTGCAGGCAGCTCAGGTCCTGGATGTTGACCTCGTCGCCGACGACGACCTCCGCGTCCTCGGCGCGCAGCACCGAGCCGTACCAGACGCTGGACCGCCGGCCCAGCCGAACCTTCCCGACGACCACCGCGTTCGGGGCGATCCACGCCCCGGGGTGGATGTCGGGCGCGTCGTCGTCGAGAGAACCCACGTAGCCGCTCATGGACGCGATCGTAGGACCCGCCGCGCCGCGCCCCCACGCCGGGACGGCACGCGAGATCTACGGAAATTCGCTAGTTTGCGGACACGTCCCGGATGAAGAAACGGCAGCAAGAACGGTGTTCCGGTTGCGCGAATAGGGGTGGACCGGACAAGGTCGAGGGTGCCGTTCTCTCAATCGTGTCCGCCCCGCAGGGGCGGCGTGGATCGCGGGCGGGGCGGCGAGGACCGCAACCGAACCCTGGCGGGGTGATCCCCCCGCCGACGACCCCCAAGGCATCATGAGCAACGAAGCGGAAATCCTGCCGAACCTCCAGCGCGAGGAGAACTTCGAGATCGTCATGCGCGGCTACAACCGCCGCCATGTCGACGAGTACATCGCCCGTTGCCAGAGCAAGCTCCGCGAGCAGGAGGTCCGGCTGGCGCGGGCGCTCAGCGAGAACGAGGCCATCCGCCGCGAGATGGCCGAGGTCCGCGAGGCCCGCAAGCCGACCGGCGACGACCTCAGCGACCGCCTCAAGCAGATCATCAACCTCGCCGAGGACGAGGCCCAGGACAAGGTCGCGCAGGCCAAGGCGCGCGGCGAGCAGATCCGCGACGAGGCCGAGCGCGAGTCGCAGCGCATCGTCGACGAGGCCCGCTCGCACGCCGAGCGCGACCTCGGGCAGGCCCGGGAGAAGGCCGAACAGGTCCTCGCGTCGGCGAAGAAGGAGGCCGACAGCGTCCTGACGTCGGCCAAGCAGGAGGCCGAGCAGACCGTCACCACGGCGCGTCTGGAGGCCGAGCGCACCCTGACGTCGGCGGAGCGGCGCGCCAGCGTCATCAACGAGGGCGCGACGCAGCGGCTGACGCAGCTCACCCGCAACCACACGCAGGCGCTCCAGCGCCTCACCGAGATCAGCGAGACCCTGCACCGGCTGCTGACGGCCGAGAACGAGGCGGGGCCGCTGGAGAAGATGGTCGAGGACGCGGTCAAGCAGCCGATCCCGCGCAAGGCCCCGGCGCAGCCGGCGAACCCGGCGCCCGCGCCGGCCGCCGCCGCGCCGAAGGCCGCCGCGGCCCGGCACGCCGCGCCCGCCCCGGCCGGCGCGGCCGGCGCGCCGCCGCAGGCGATGGGCCGGCCCGACCCGGACGCGACGGTCGCGGACGCGCCCGCCCCGGCCGCCGCGCCCAAGCCCGCGGCCGCCGCCGCAGCCGCCCGGCCCGACGCGGACGCCGAGAGCGTCCAGCACCGGCCCGCCGAACGGCCCGCGGAAAGCGCCTGACGCCTGGGGACGCGGTCCGGCGCGCCTCGCCGGACCGCGTCCCGCGACCGAAGGAGAGACCGCATGGCGTCCCGGCGACGGGGCGGGGGCGACGGGACCGTCCGCCCGATCCGCCTCCTCGGCGACCCGGTGCTGCGCTCCGCGTGCGACCCGGTCCGCGCGTTCGACGCCGCGCTCGGCCGCCTCGTCGACGACATGTTCGCGTCGATGTACGAGGCGGACGGCGCGGGGCTCGCCGCGAACCAGATCGGCGTCGGGCTCCGCGTGTTCGTCTACGACTGCTCGGACGCGCGGGGCCGCCGCCGCGTCGGGCACGTCGTCAACCCCGTCCTCGTCGAGGCGGACGGCGAGACCCTGACCGACGCCGAGGGCTGCCTGTCCGTCCCCGGCCTGCGCTTCCCCACCCCGCGCTTCGCGCGCGCCGTCGTCACGGGCGCCGACCGCACCGGCGCGCCGCTGCGCGTCGAGGGCACGGGCTACTTCGCGCGCTGCCTCCAACACGAATGCGGGCACCTGGACGGCTCCGTCTACATCGACACCCTCTCCGGCGATTCCCGCCGAGAGGCGATGCGCGCCATCCGCATGACCCGCGGCTGAACCCCGCCCGGTCCCGGACTCCTGAGCCCAACCCATCCCGCACCGCGCGACCGACTCGACAGGACTCCCGGCCGTCTCACCGAACTCATGTGAGCAGCGGTACCCACGGCCGACTGCGCGCGACGCGGCATACTCGCCCAGCCCACGAGCGCGACAGGACACACGACTGACGCGACGCGGCGCGCGACTGACTCATTCAGCTCACAAGCGCAGCGGACACGGCTGAATCGGCACGACCCACGAGCGTCTCACCCAGCTCACGGGCGCAGCAGGACACACGATCGACGCCACGCGACCCGCAGCTCACCCATTCAGCTCACAAGCGCAGCGGCACACGCGGCTGAACTCCCGCGACGCGCGGCTGTCTCACCCAGCTCACAGGCGCTGCAGGGCACGCGGCTGACGCCGCACCACGCGCGGCTGACTGATCCAACTCATGGGCGCAACAGGACGAGCGGCTGACGCCGCACGACGCGCAGGGGACCAGCCTGGTCGCCGGAGCCGATGACCGGCGGCGCTCCGCCAGAACCGGGGCTCAGCTCCAGCGCGCGGACCGCTGACGCTTGACGTCCGAGCGGCGCTTCTTGTTCTCCAGCCGCCGCTCGTTGATCCCGCGCGGGATCTTCTTCGGGACGCGCTTCTTCGGCGGCGGCGCGATGGCGTCCCCGAGAATGGCAGCGAGCCGGGCCCGAGCGGCGTCCCGGTTCCGCTGCTGAGACCGGTACTCCTCCGCGCGGATGGTGAGCACCCCGCGCACGAGCCGCCCCGCCAACCGCTGCAACGCTCGATCGCGCAACGGCTCGGGCAGCGACGGCGAGTTGGCGACATCGAACGACAACTCGGCGGCCGTGGCACTGGTGTTGACATGCTGCCCGCCAGGCCCGGACGACCGCGAGAACCGCCAACTCAGCTCGGCCTCGGGAATCAAGACCGAGTCACGGACACGAACGTGGTCAGGCATACCGCCATTATCCCCACGAGCCCCCAGCCGAGTCTCCCGGTTTTCCGCCGGCCTCCGAAGGCAACCAGCCCCCGTCGTCCTCACCGATTGAAGCCCCCAGCAAGCACAGGGAGCCGAACACCAACGTGACGATCGTCGCCACTCCGCAGGCGATGGTCACCAACGCGACCCCCAGAGCCCCTGGACTCGGGACACGCGTCACCAGCCGCGCGAAACCGCAGATCCCGGCGACACCCGCAGTGCATGAGGGGAGGAAGTAGATGAAAACCCAGTCGGCGTGGGTGTCGATCGCCGCGATGTGCGGACCAAGGAAGAAAAGTACCGGGCTGGCGACCATGGGGAACAGCACGCCCACAAGTAACAGCCGAACAGTCCACTCATCGCTTCTCCCTTCTGGTTTGTTCACATGCACTCCCCGGCCGGCTCGTCGCTCGCGTCGGGACGCCCCGGACGCCACGACGTCATCGTGACCGTCCGCTTCCATCATGACCTCGCCTCTTCAATTCTCAGTCGGCACCCGGCTGCTCCCGCGTACCGCGACTTGACCGACCGCCCCTCTTGGCGCGCGAATCGCGCGGATCGAGCAGACAAGGCGATCCAACACTGAAAGCGATGGCTCCCTGTTCATACAGGGCGTCGATGGTGAAACCGTAACCACTCGACGGGTCCATTCCAGACAGCTCGTTGATTTCGGGCTTGCTCCCACTGGGGCCAAATTTCGAGATCGCCCAGCCGGAACTCTCGGCGAACACCTTCAGCCGCCTGAGCGCCGGCAATATATCAGTCCGAGGCACCCCTTCGATTCGCGAAAATATTACGAGCTGATAAGGGCTGTAGTCCCCGTTGGAAAAATACTCAACGTCGGAATCATTCCCACAGGAATCGGGGCTTCCACTGCGCCCGGTATGCTGTTGCGGCAGCGCGAGGCCGCGAATTACTTCGTCAAAGAATTGGTTGAGCTTCGCCGCCGCAACCCTGTCATCAACTACTGGCAAATCTTTCATCTCGACTCCCACAATGTGACAACCAGCACAGGGGGTGACCAGCAGCACGACCAGGTAGATCGCGAGCCCCAGCCTTCTACCACTCATCCCGGGGGCCTTCCCCATTCGAGCGAAACATTCCCATAGTCGCCCACGATGATTCTCGCCTGGTTCTTGAGCGTCTCACTACCTCGATTCCAATAACCGCTGTGTCCCTCGGTGTCGGTCACGGTCGAGTTACCACCGAATTCTCTGTCCCCCGGAATCACCCCGCCTGGACCGCCGTGGACCATCCGACCCGCCCAGCCGGTGACATCGCCCCCATCCATCTGGCTCCAGAAATGCCGACCGTCGATGTGGAGGTCCTTGACATGCCCCACTCTCATACCGGGACTTCCAGCGGTGACCATGTCATCAATCGCCAGGCCATTGCCCTGGCGCCCAGCCTCTGCGGCCACGACACTGCCGTAACTGTGCGCTACCACCGTGACGTGACCTTTCGGCAACCCGGCGTCGGCGTGCGACTGGCGGAGACCGTCAATGAACCCGTCGAGCTTGGGCGCTCCATGCACCGCATAACCAGAACCGACGGCGGCAGGGAAAACCGAATCAGGCGCATCGTAACCAAGCCAGGCAATGGTCGACGTCTGACCGGGTGCGAGCTTATTGCACGCCTCCCAAAGACGATCGGCTCTTCGCATGATTCCAGGGAAGCGATCGAGATCGTCTTTCGTTCCCGGTACGTAAACCGCAGTATTTTTTGCTTTGTCGGGGTTACCAAAAGCAACAATGGCTCGGCCGTCGCCATCGTTGCGCAGTCCCAGCAGGTAAACTTCCCGAGAATCGCGCACGAGGCCACGATCCGACCCACCCATGCCATAAAAATCCAACCGCTCCTGCAACGCAAAGAGCCGTCTCTCGGCCGGGGTCCGCGGTCCTCCATGAGCTTCAATGGAAGAAAGGCGATGCTGCAGGTCGATCCGGTTGGCTTCGTCTCGGTCTTCAGTCGGTATCCCGTCAAGCCAGCCTATCGAGTTCGGGTAAGCGCCCATCAACAGATGGCGCTGTTCCTCCGGAAGATTTTTCCACCAATCAGCGACCTCTTTCGGAGTCCTGACATTCTTAGGCGGAATCTCATCCGATTCGAACCCGGCCAGATCGGTTGCCATGCGTGCGTCGTCACGAAGGCCCGCGAGCGGACGCCCTGAGTCGAGAATATCAGGCGTCAGCCTGCCGAGGGCCGCCACGATCTCCCGGTCCGCCTTCCGCGCATCCTCCAAAGCATCGACAAACTCCCGCTGGATTCCACTGGCCACCTGCTTGAACTGACCCCAATTACCGTAGGCGGGAGGAAGTACGTCAGGAAAATCTATTGAACCGTCACTGCCGACCTTCAGGTAGCGCATCTGGGCGTTGTTGATGGCGTTCAGAAGCTTTGTCTGCGCCGCCTGGAACTTTTTCTGGGCGCTGTTCAGCACGCTGGCGATCGACGCGGCTTCGGCTGAGGCGACTCGGATGCGTTCCTGGACGGGGACGAGCGTGCGGAGGGCGGCTTCGGCGTCCTTGCCGGTCCACTTCGAGCGGCGCACGCCTTGGAGGAACTTGTCGCGGTAGACGTCTTCGGCCTGTTCGAGCTGCTCTACCGACTTTCGCCACGAGCGCCAGGCCGCGTCGAGGCCGTCTAGCTTCGCGTCGCGTAACTGGGTGAAGGAAACCACTAGTGAGCGTGTCCTGTTCGGATCGCGGTGATCTGCTGCTTCATCTCGGCTTCCGCCGACTGGCGGTTGTCGGCGCACTTGCGGACCGCGTCGCCGAGGAACTCGACCTCGTCGGACATTCGCTGCAGCGCCGTCAACCAGGCGTGGGCGACGTTCTCCATCTCGGCGGCCGTCGCCCAGCCGCTCAGCATCCCGGCCGCCTTTTCCGTTTCGGCCGGGAAGGCTTTGGATGCCTGGCGCGCGTGTTCCGCCGAATCATCGGCCGACGCGCCTGCGGCCCGTAGCGCGGACGGGTCCATCGCGGACATTCCGCCTCCGCCGGCGGGCGGCTGGCCCGGCGTTGCGGGTGGAGTCGTCTGCGGCTTCGGCGTCTGCATCCACGGTGGCAGCGACTTCTCTACATCCGGGGGAAGCGGCTTCTGCGGCTGCGGATTGAGCAGTTGGTTGATCGTGTTCTCGGTCATTCGCGGTGCTCCCTCAACCGATCCCGGTTCGCCGTCGAGACCGGCCGATCAGGATCGCTCCCCCGCCGACGACTGCGAGCAGCACGACGGCACCGCCGCCGATCAGCGCGAGCCTCTTCGGTGTGAACACCGCGCTCGACTCGCTCTCGGCCACGGGCCGCGCCGAGACGGTCGGTGCCGGGGCCTCCGCGCGATGACGATCCCATTCCGCGTACACGGGGTTCGGGGCATCGGCCGCGACCTTGGCGGTGAGCGCCCGATAGGGCATCACCAGGCCGTAGCCGGTTTGCTCGTCCTTCCCTGCGGGGCCGACGTCCTTGGCGGTGGCGAGGACCCGCTGCACGACCTCCCGCGCCGACATCTGGGGGTACTTGGAACGGACGAGCGCCACGATGGCGGAGACGAACGCCGTCGATGCGCTCGTTCCATTGACCCGAACGACCTTTCCGGTCCGGTCGAGAGTTCCAATTTGGACTCCGGGTGCGGCGAGATCGACTGATGGATGCCGTGTCGAGTCGGACCACGGCTTGATGTCGGCGCCCACGGCACCGACCGTCAGGACGCCAGGGCAGTCGCCCGGTTCCATAAAGTATCGACCTGCGTAATTACCGGAACCGACCACCACGACGACATCGTGTTCCAGCGCCTTGTCGACGGCATCCTGAAGGTCCTTCGAGCAGCGGCCCTCGCCGTGGTTCCCGTGCCACGCAGCGGAAATATTGATGACGCTCGCTCCGTGGTCGACCGCCCAGTTCATACCCGCGATGTAGCCCGAGATGTCGCGGACGGCGACGGGAAGGATCCGGGCGTCCGGCGCGAGCCCGATCATGCCGGTGCGAGCACCGTTCGCGGCGATCAACGCTGCGATCCCCGTCCCATGACCGAAGCCGCCTTTATCGAACATGTCTTTCTGGGTGTCGGTGTCGGTCCGCCCATCGGTTCCGTTTCCCTCTGTGTCCCAACCGGGGAGGAGCCGACCGTCGAACTCGGGGAGTTGCCCGTCCACGCCTGTGTCGATCACGCCCACCGTGACACCGGCTCCCTTGGACACCGGCCAGACCTTCTGCTGGACGCTCCAGGTCGTGAACCACCATTCCTCCTGGCGCGGAGCGGCTGCGGCCGCTGACGCGACGGCAGGACCGAGCAGCGGAAGCGCAGTAAGACACACCGCGACGAACGACCGCAGTGCTCGCGAGAGGCGGATCATCCGTCACCTCGAAGTTCCGGTGGGGCATCCAACCGACCGGGCCGCTCGTCAGCCGCCTTTCCACAACCGCAGGAACACTTGGTCGAGGATTGCGAGAACTCCTCTTCCTGCTCTCCTCGTGGCGCGGACGGCGCACCGCCCACGTTCGGCTCCGGTACCGGCTCCATGCCCCAGACCTCGGTAGCGGAGTCCATGCGCCAACCGTCCTCGTCAGACTCGATGACGGCCGAGAGTTCGGCCCCGATCACCGGTGTGACCGCAGGTTCTCCCTCCCAGCTCTCCTTATCCTCCGCGAGCCAGTAATCGCGGCGCCGTTCCTCTTGCGCTTCGCCCTTGCCACCTGCCCCCATACCGCCGGAACCCATCGGGCCTGTTCCGCGCAGCCCCGTAGACGCTTGCCGTCCCAACGTTGTCCGTGCGCCCGCCGAACCGGCGTTAGGCGGCATTCCAGCGCCTCCGTCAGGCGGGCCGAGACTGCCTGGAGCCCCACCGGGCGTCGGAGGCAAGCCTGAAGGACCACCGATCACGGCGGATCCCGGGCCGCCAAACGTTCCTGGAGCGCCTCCGGAACCGAACCCACCGGGTGGGCCGGAGAACGGCGAACCCATTCCAGTGCTACCGCCCACACCCGCAAGCTCGGTGTCGTGAGGAAACACACCGACGGGATGCTGGCCGGGAGGAGAGCTGCCGACGCCGCCCCCACCGTGCGGGCCGCTCAAGCTGCCTGGCGCACCTGAGGCGCCAGCCGGCTCCCGGCCGCCGTGACTGCCGCCCGAAATGCCCGGGGCCGCCTGGGTCGGCTGCCCGCTCGCCGCCGCCCGATCCATCGGGTGTGGCGGAGCGCCGGTTGGTTGGAGGTCGTCGACGATTCTCAGCCCCTTCTGGACCATGACCGACTCGGGCAGTCGGGACCACGCCTCGGTGATGCGGCCGTTGAGGCGTTTCATGTACTCGCGGGCGTAATCGTCATCGCCGCCGGTCTTGATCCAACCCGCGCCCGGTTTGTGCTTGACGTACCAGGGCAGGATCTCCGCCCCGTACCAGTCGAGGGTTCCGCCGACCTTGGCAGTCGCGGTGGACAGTTCGTCCGCCGTGGTGTGGAGCTTCTTGAGCGCCGCCTGGGTCGCGGTCGCGGCCTCGTCGTCCCAGACGTCGGTCAGCGTCCTGGCCGCGTGGGCGAGGACGTCGCGCAGCCGCGCGAGATGCTCGGACGCCGCCTTGTGGGCTTCTCCGGCCTTGGCGATGGCATCCGCGTCCGTCGCGTCGAGGAGGGCACGGATCTTGTCGACGTCGCCGTAGGCGTGCGGGTTCCCGCTCGGCGCCGTCCCCGTCCTGAGTTGGTACTGCGTCATCGCTACTCCACCGCCTTGACGGACGAACGGGTAGGGGCGGGGCCGCTGGACGGGTTGATCGAGCGAATGTCCGCGAGCATCTTCTCGTCGGATTCGCGGTAGTTGTCCGCCATCTTGGACAACGCCGCCGCGAACTCCGCGAGGTTGGAGACGAATTCGTCGTATAGGCGGGCGATGTTCCGATTTCCCGCCACCACGGTCGCGGCTAACGACTGGGCCGCATCCCACGTCCCGAACGCCGACGCCGGTACGTTGCCGCGCGACTCCACGTCGGAGACGCTCCCGCTACCCGTGAGCTGGTCGAGTTCGCGCTGCATCTTCTTGGCCACGTCCTTGATCTTGGCGTGGTCGTAGCGTGACGTGCCTGGTCCCGCCATTGGCTCACCTTTCGGGCATGGGTGTGTCCGGGGAGCGCGGGGTCGACACGAATCCTTTACCGAGCGCGGGTGATCAGTCAAGTCGAATGGGAGCGGGGCGGGTTATGCATCGCTCCAGGCGGGCGTGGCGCCATGTTCGTGCGCTTCAGTGCAGAAGTGGACAGCACCCCCGCAAACGGAAACACGGCCGCGTGATCCACGGGGATTCGATCACGCGGCCGTGCTCTCCCATGCCGGGTCGCGCGGGGCCCGGCCCGGCCCCGCACGACCCTCATCACCGGTGGCGGCCGCTCGTCCGCCCGCTCCCCCCGGAGCCGTGACCGCGCGGGGCCACCGGTGAGTCCTGATGCCTCAGACCGATCCCGAGGAGAGGATCTTGGAGGCGACCTGCCTGGCCGTGGCGGACGGGATCGCGAAGCCGACGCCGATGCTGCCGGACGAGCCGCTGCCC
The DNA here is from genome assembly GCF_000381885.1 of Actinomadura atramentaria DSM 43919. GTDB lineage: Bacteria > Actinomycetota > Actinomycetes > Streptosporangiales > Streptosporangiaceae > Spirillospora > Spirillospora atramentaria. The sequence continues at coordinate 266,048 of NZ_KB907215.1, forward strand.
GACGTCGCGATGGCCGTGTTGATCCCGATGAGCTGTCCCGCGCCGTTCACCAGCGCGCCGCCCGAGTTGCCCGGGTTGATGGCGGCGTCCGTCTGGATGGCGTCGCGGATGACGGTCTGCTCCTGCTGCGTCATCTGGCCGCGCAGGAACGGCGGAAGCTGCTGCTGGTCGTCGTCGGAGCCCTCCTGGATGTCGCGGCCGAGGGCGCTGACGATCCCGGACGTCACCGAGCCGTCGAGCCCGAGCGGGCTGCCGATCGCCAGCACCGGGTCGCCGACCGCGACGGACGAGCTGTCGCCGAAGGTGACGGGCTTCAGCCCGGACACGCCCGAGGCCTTCACGACGGCGAGGTCGTGCGAGGTGTCGGCGCCGACGACGGTGGCGGAAGCGGTTTTGGCGTCGCTGAACTTCACCGTCAGCCGCGTCGCCCCCGAGACGACGTGCGCGTTGGTGAGGATGACGCCGTCCGAGCGGATCACCACGCCGGACCCGGAGCCGGACTGCGTGGAGATGGACACGACGCTCGGGCTGACGGCGGCGGCGACCTGCGCGGTCGTCCCGCTGTTCTTCGCGCCGGACACGGCGGTGGGGCTGGAGTAGACGGTCTCGCCCCCGGTCGCCGTCAGCGCGACGGCCGCCCCCGCGGCCCCCGAGCCGAGCGCGACGATCGCGGCGGCCCCCACCGCGGCGATCTTGCGGCCGGGCGACCAGCCCGTCCGGCGCGGCGCGGTCTCCGGCGCGTAGCGCGGCGCGAACATCGGCTGCGGCGTCTCCCACGGCGGGCGCGGTTCCCCGCCCCCTGCGGCGTTCGGCTCGGTCATGTCGGTTCCCCCTGTTTGTCTTGCCTGCCTCCGAATATCGGTGACCCGTCTGAGTCGTCCCTGAGCCGTACCTGAACATCGCCTGAAGACGTGGACAGGGCGCGGTCCCCGGTCCGGCGGGAGCGGGGGCGCGCCCTGTGGGTCCAGCAGACCGCGCCGACCTGGAGACGGCCTGAAAGGACGCGCAACCTTCGCCGCACATGTCAGTCGAGCGGCAGGATCACCCGGAACACCGCGCCCTCGCCCGGCGACGACTCGACCTCGACGCGTCCGTCGTGGGCGGCGACGAGCGCGGCGACGATGGCGAGCCCCAGCCCGGTGCCGCCCGCGGCGGCGCGCGTGCGGCCCTCGTCCGCCCGGTAGAACCGTTCGAAGACGCGTTCGCGCTGCTCGGGGCTCAGCCCGGGCCCCTGGTCGGCGACCTCGCAGACGGCGGCGGGCGCGCCCGCCAGCTCGCCGGGCCGCAGCCGCACCTCGATGGGCGTGTCCGCCGGGGTGTGGGCGACGGCGTTGTTGAGCAGGTTCGCCAGGACCTGCCGCAGCCGGGGCTCGTCCCCGAGCACCTGGTAGGCGACGCCGCCGTCCACCGAAAGGTCGATGGAACGGTCCGGAGCGACGACGCGGGTGTCGCGGACGGCGTCCGCCGCGACCGCGAGCAGGTCCACCGGCCGCCGCTCGACGGGCCGCTGCCGGTCGAGCCGCGCCAGCAGCAGCAGGTCCTCGACGAGCAGCCCCATCCGGGACGCGGTGTCCTCGATCCGCCCGATGAGCCGGTCCAACTCCTCCGGGGACCGCGCCGCGCCCTGCCGGTACAGCTCGGCGAACCCGCGGATCGCGGTGAGCGGCGTCCGCAGTTCGTGGCTGGCGTCCGCGACGAACCGGCGCATCCGCTCCTCGGACCGCCGCGCCGACGCCTCCGACACGGCGCGCGCGCCGAACGCGGCCTCGATCTGGCTGAGCATCCCGTTCAGCGCGAGCCCGAGCCGGCCGACCTCGGTGCGCGGGTCGGCGTCGGGGACGCGGCGCGACAGGTCCCCGGCGGCGATGGCCCCGGCGGTGTCCTCGATCTCGCGCAGCGGCCGCAGGCTCGCCGCGACCGCCCACACGCCGAGGATCGTGATGCCCGCGACGACGAGCACGCCGACGATCGCGTCGATCCCGGCGAGCCGCCCGACCGTCCGCTCGACCTCCTGGAGGCTGACGGCCAGGACGAGCACGCTCCCGTCCGGCAATGGTTCGGCGATGACGCGCCAGGGCGTCCGGCCGCCGTCGGTGCCGGACGAGGTGAACGGCTCGCCCGTCCGCCCGTAGTCGCGCGCGGACAGCCGGGGCCGCCCGGCCGTCCCGAACGGCGGCGGATCGCCTTCGCGGACCTGCCCGTCCGTCCCCCGGACGGCGATGAACATCTCGCTCGGCAGCCGCACGTACACGCGGTCCTCGGCGGTGCCGAGCTGCGGAGCGACCTGCTTGACGGCGCGCGCGACGTTGTCGCGGAGCTGTTCGTCGGCGCGCCCGACCAGATAACTGCGCAGTACGCCCACGCTGGCGGTGCTCATGACGACGAGCCCGAGCGCGACGAGCAGCAGCACGCCCGCGATCAGCCGCACCCGCAGCGGCGTGCGGGCGGCGAGACGGCGCAGCGCGGTCAGGACGGGGGCTCCCGCAGGACGTACCCGACGCCGCGCAGCGTGTGGATCAGCCGGGGCTCGGCGTTGTCGACCTTGCGGCGCAGCGCGGACACGTAGGACTCGACGATCCCGGCGTCACCCCGGAAGTCGTAGTTCCAGACGTGGTCGAGGATCTGCGCCTTGGACAGGACGCGCCCCGCGTTCGCCATGAAGTACCGGAGCAGCTTGAACTCCGTCGGCGAGAGCTGGATGGCCGAGCCGCCGCGCCAGACCTCGTGCGACTCCTCGTCCAGCTCGACGTCGGCGAAGACCATGCGCGGCTGCGGCTCGGCGGCCCCGCCGCGGAACCGGCGCAGGACGGCGCGGATGCGGGCGATGACCTCCTCCAGGCTGAACGGCTTGGTGACGTAGTCGTCGCCGCCGATGGTCAGGCCCTTGACGCGGTCCTGCACGGAGTCGCGCGCGGTGAGGAAGACGACGGGCGTGCGGTCGCCGCCGGAGCGCAGCCGCCGGGCGACGTCGAACCCGTCGATGTCGGGCAGCATCACGTCCAGGACGATGAGGTCGGGCCGGTGCCGCCGGGCGGCCTGGACCGCGTCGGCGCCGCTCGTCGCGGTGACGACGTCGAAGCCGGTGAAGCGCAGGCTTCCGGCGAGCAGTTCCAGGATGTTGGGCTCGTCCTCGACGACGAGCAGCCGCGCCTCCGGCGTCCGGCCGCCCGCCGAGCCCGTGGTCTCGGCCAATGGTCCCCCTTCTCCCATCATGGCAAAGGCTGCCACGGGAACCTGAAGGGAGCCTGACCGCGAGCTGGAAGCGGCCGTCCCCGGCACCGCCGGGAGGAGTGCGGCGCCGGGGACGGACGTTCGTGGGGGTCAGCCGAAGTACTCGATGAACGGGACGCGCTTGGACCCGGTGCTCGCGGTCCCGACGCTCGCGACGCCCGTCGTGCCCGGGCGGGCGTCGGCGTCCGCGACGGCGAGCGTGCCGGAGCGCGCCGGGCCGTACACCGTCGTCCACGCGGTGCCGCTGTAGTGGTAGTAGGTCGCCTTGCCGGACGACGTCGCGGGCGTGACGATCGCGCCGGACTTGCCGTCCGACGACAGGCCCGCCGGGGTCTGCGAGCCGGGCGTGTTCGCCGTCTTCCACGTCGTGCCGTCGTAACGCAGCAGCGCGTTGGTGGACTGCGAGTTCTGCTTGGCGCGCAGGACGTAGACGTTGGTGGCGGAGTTGGCGACGATCCGCGTGAAGACGGCGCGGTTCGTCGGGGTGCCCATCGAGCCGGGCACCTTGATCTGCTTCCAGGTCTTGCCGTCGTAGTGGACGACCAGGCCGGTGACGCCGGTGCCGTTGCTGGTCGTCCCGGCGAGCCACACGTCGCTCTTGGAGCGGACGTCCACCGCGACGATCGAGGTGGACGCGGGCAGCGTCACCTTGGCGTCCGTCCAGGCGGAGCCCGTCCAGCGCAGCACCGACGCGGGGCCGCCCGAGCTGACGTCGATGCCGGTGACGGAGTAGGCGGTGCCGTCCGCGGCGGCGGACACCTGCGTCGGCAGCCCCACCATCGGGTAGCTCGCCGTCGCCCACTTCGTGCCGTTCCAGTACAGGCTGACCGGGCCGGTGAGGTTGAAGCCGACGATCCACGCCTTGCTCGCGCTCGCCGCGGCGACGTCGGTCGGGGTGAAGCCGACCGGGCTCGTCTGCGCCTTCCACGCCGACCCGTCCCAGCGGACGATCCGCGCGGTCGGCGACCACAGCGCGCCGCTCGACCCGACGGCCCAGCCGGCGCTCTTGCTCGCGAAGTCGACGCGGTCCAGGCTGCCGTCGTAGTTCAGGGCCGTGCTGGCGATGTTCCGCCAGCCCGCCGCCAGCGCGGGCGGCGCGAGCAGCACCCCGGTGCCGAGGGCGAGGGCGGTGGCCCCGGCGAGCAGCGCGTTGCGTCTCATCAATCGTCTCCCCAAGCTCAGATCCCGACGACGCAAAAGAGTACGGGAAGACTTACCCGCGGGTAAGAGGCGGCTTATGCCGAAGTGATGAAAACAGGAACGCCCGGAGGCGGCGCTCCTGCCTCCGGGCGTTCTGAAGGGTGCGGTTACTCGCCCTTCCAGACGGGCTTGCGCTTCTCGGCGAACGCCGCCGGGCCCTCCATCGCGTCGGCCGAGCCGAACACCGGGAGGACGATCTCCTGCTGCTTGGCGAACGCCTCGTCGGCGGACCAGTCGGCGGACTCGACGATGACCTTCTTCGTCGCGGCCAGCGCCAGCGGCGCGTTCTCCGCGACCTTGAGGGCCAGCTCCTTCGCCGCCGCGAGCGCGCCGCCGGACTCGGTGAGCCGGTTGACGAAGCCCAGCTCCGCCATCCGCTCCGCCGGGTACTTGTCGCCGGTCAGCGCGATCTCCATCGCGATGTGGAACGGGATGCGCTGCGGGAGCCGCAGCAGCCCGCCGCCCGCCGCGACCAGGCCGCGCTTGGGCTCGGGCAGCCCGAACTGGGCGTCCTTCGCCGCGACGACCATGTCGCACGACAGCGCGACCTCGCAGCCGCCGGCCAGCGCGTAGCCCTCGACCGCCGCGATCAGCGGCTTGGCCGACGGGCGCTCCACGATCCCCGCGAACCCGCGGCCCTCCACGACCGGGTTGTCGCCGGTCAGGAAGCCCTTGAGGTCCATGCCCGCGCAGAACGTGCCGCCCGCGCCGGTGAGGATGCCGATCGACAGGTCCTTGCGGGAGTCCAGCTCGTCCAGCGCCGCCGCGATGCCCTTCGCCACCTCGCCGTTGACGGCGTTGCGGGCCTCCGGGCGGTTGATCGTGATGATGAGGACGGCGCCGTCCTCCTCGGTGAGAACAGCCTCGGACATTCAGTGCCTCACTTCGGCTGGAAGCGGATGCCGCCGTCGAACCGGATGGTCTCGCCGTTCATGTAGTCGTTCTCGATCAGCGAGACGACCAGGTGGGCGAACTCCGACGCCTTGCCCATGCGCTTGGGGAACGGCACCGGCGCGGCCAGCTTGGCCTTGAACGCCTCGGCGGCCTCGCCCTCGCCGTAGATCGGCGTGTCGATGATGCCGGGGCAGATGGTGTTGACCCGGACGCCGATGGCGGCGAGGTCGCGGGCGGCGGGCAGCGTCATGCCGACGATGCCGCCCTTGGACGCGGAGTAGGCGATCTGCCCGGTCTGGCCCTCCAGCGCCGCGACGGAGGCCGTGTTGATGACGACGCCGCGCAGGCCGTCGGCGTCGGCGGGCTCGGTCTTGGCGATGGCCGCGGCGCCGAGGCGCAGCAGGTTGAAGGTGCCGATCAGGTTGATCTGGACGACCTTCTCGAAGGTGGCCAGGTCGTGCGGGTTGCCGTTGCGGTCGACCGTGCGGGTCGCCCAGCCGATGCCGGCGCTGCTCACGATGACGCGCAGCGGGGCGCCGGTGTCGACGGCGGCCTGGACGGCGGCCTGCACCTGCGCCTCGTCGGACACGTCGGTCTTGACGAACACGCCGCCGATCTCGTCCGCGAGGGCCTTGCCCTTGTCCTCGTTGAGGTCGGCCACGACTACCTTGGCGCCGTCGGCGGCGAGGGCGCGGACGGTGGCCTCACCGAGACCGCTCGCACCACCGGAGACGACGGCGGAAACTCCGTTCAGGTCCATAAGCAGCACCTTACGTCAGGGACCGAATGTGGTTCGGGTGATGTTACCCACAGGTCACAATACGGGGAATGTTTTCGCGCTCCGACATCCGGGTGGCCCCGCCCGGACCCGCGCCGCACCGCGCCGCGCCCGCCCGCGCCCGGCGGCCCGGACGACCCGGCGCGGGCTGAGTAATACCCGTCCGGTCCTCGGCCGATTCCTGGCAACGGGCGAGTACGCCCAGCCGAGGGCGCCGTGACGAAGACCTCCCGCGCCGCCTTGCACCCGACGCGCGACGCGCGCCCCTACCCCGCGCACGTGCCGACGGCGGGCGGCGGGTGGCGGGTGGCGGAGCAGATCGTGGAACGTTCCGTCAACCTTTGAACACCGACCGGAAACCGCCATGCGCGGATCGTGCGTCCGGAGAAGGAACCGGGCGGCCGTCTTTGATCACCGGCGCACATTTCCGGAATTCTTTCGGCGCGGTGGCCACGTCCGGCCTCGGATCGCGGTGAACCGCCGGACCCGGCATGGCCGAGATCACACGCCGGTAAAGCATCAACCTTTATGTCCGAAATCTTGTAACAGTGCGTAGTCGTCGGATACAGATCACGGAACGGCCAAGCCTTCCGATGAGACATGCGCCACGTTCCGGCCAGCAACATCTACCCGCGGAGTGAGTCCGCCGTCCCCGCGCGGACCCCGGCGGCGGCTACCCGACGTGATCAACTCCGCCGCCCGGACGGCCCGCGAATTGCTCACCCCGAGGCCACACAAACCGTACAGAACGGCCATTCACGGCTCTCTGTGACCCAGATCACGGAGCCGAGATCAGCCCAGGCAGCGCCGGGAACGCGGACCCCGGCGGGCCCCGCGCCGCCCCGGAAAACACCGTCCGTGATTTGCCAGATATCCCGGCCTATGGCTACGTTCCTGGCGATCCCTGCGGCACGGGCCGCCCGACAACGCCGTCGACAGGTCCCTCGCCAGAGACGCGAGGCAACCTCGGCAGAGGCCCGGCATCGCCGCCGATCACAACAGAAGAGCACCACCGACGCGCGAGAAGCGGCGCCCCGACCATCGCCGCCGCGTCGGCAGCCGCGTCCGTGCGGTCAGGAAGCACGGAGCCGGTACCGCGAGCCCGGCGTCCCGCCGTCCCGTCCCTGGGCGGCGCGACGGACCCGAGCCGCGTCGCGACCACCGCAAGCCGTCCCGGGCACAGCCCTGCCCGGGTGGCCGGCCGCGCCGGTAGGCACCGCCCGCTAGGTCAGGAGTCGTCCTGCATACCCCCCGATTCACCGCGAACACCCATGCCCGCACGTTCCGCGCCCGGATCGCGACGGCCGCCACGGCCGCGCTGCTCGGCGCGGGGGCCCTGGTGGCGATCGGCGCCTCGGACGGCGCGGACGCCGCCCCGACGACGGCCGCGCCGCGGTTCGCGCCCGTCGCGGCCAAGACGAAGATCTCGGCGGCGAAGAAGGCGAAGCAGCGCAAGCGCGCCGACTACGCCGTGAAGTACGCCTACAAGCAGATCGGCGACAAGTACCGCTACGGGGCGACCGGCCCTGGTTCGTGGGACTGCTCCGGACTCGCGGGCGGCTCGTGGCGCAAGGCCGGCGTCAAGCTTCCCCGCACGACGCAGCAGATCTACCGCGCGGTCAAGTACAAGGTGTCGTGGAAGGGCGCCGTGAAGGGCGACCTGCTGTTCTTCTACGGCGGACGGTCGCACGTCGGCATCTACGTCGGCCACGGCTACATGATCCACGCGCCCAGCTCCGGCAAGCGCGTCAAGAAGATCAAGCTCACGAGCTACTACAAGCGCAACTTCAGCGGCGCCGTCCGGCCCGGGTACTGACCCGCCGGAGCGCCGACGTGCGAGCGGCCCGGAACCCGGTGCGGGGTTCCGGGCCGCTCGCACGCGCGGGCGGACGCGGTCACGCGCCGTCGACCGCCGGGTAGTCGGTGTAGCCCCGGTGGTCGCCCCCGAAGAACGACGCCCGGTCCGCCGCGTTGTAGGGACCGCCCGCCCGGACGCGCTCGGGCAGGTCCGGGTTGGCGAGCCACAGTTCCCCGAACACGGCGGCGTCGGCGGTGCCGTCCGTCACCGCGTCCGCGCCGAGCTCCGGCCGCGACGGGAAGTCCTCGGGCGTCGGGTGCGCGTTCAGCAGCAGCGTTCCGGGCCACGCCGCGCGGAGTCGCCGCGTCCGCGCCCGGTCGCCCAGCTCGAAGATGTGGAGATAGGCGAGCCCGTACGGGGCGACGGCCGCGAGGAGCGCTCCGTAGAGCTCGTCGGTGTCGCTCTCGCTGAGGCCGTAGTTTGAAGGGGTGCTCTACGGGCGGGACGAAGAACGACGCCGCATCACCGAACTGGTCGCCGCCGCGCGCGCCGGACGCAGCGGCGTGCTCGTACTGCGCGGCGAGGCGGGCATCGGCAAGACGGCGCTGCTGGACGCGGCCGTCGAACCGGGCCTGCGCGTGCTGCGCGCGACGGGCGTCGAGGCCGAGTCCGGGCTCGCGTTCGCCGGGCTGAACCAGCTTCTCTGGCCGATCCGGGAACGCCTCGACGCGCTGCTCCCCGATCCGCAGGCGGGCGTGCTGCGCGGCGTCCTCGGCCTCGGGCCCGTGCTGCCGACCGACCGGTTCGCCTGCGGCCTCGGGCTGCTGACGCTGCTCGCCGAACTGGCCGCGGCCGAGCCCGTCCTGGTCCTGGTGGACGACGCGCACTGGCTCGACCAGGCGACCGCCGAGACGCTGCTGTTCGCGGCGCGGCGGCTCGCCGCCGAGGGCGTCGCGCTGCTCGTCGCCGCCCGCGACGGCGCGGGGCCGGACGCGCCGACGCCCGGCGGACGGCCCGGCTTCCCCGCGACCGGACTGCCCGAACTGGCCGTGGGACGGCTCGACGACGCCGCCGCCGACCGGCTGCTCGCCGAACGCGGGCTCCCCTCGGCGCGGCGCGCGTCCGTCATCGCGCAGTCGGCGGGGAACCCGCTCGCGCTCATCGAGTTCGGCGCGGCCGGACGGGACCTGCCGGACGCGCACGCGCCGGGCGGGCCGGGCCCGCTGCCGGTCGCCGACCGCGTTTTGGCCGGATACCGCCAGCGGATCGCCGCGCTCCCGGACGCCACCCGGCTGATCCTGCTGCTCGCCGCCGCCGAGGGACGCGGGTACATGCCCGCGCTGCTCCCGGCCGCCGTCGGGTTCGGGACGTCGCTCGCGGACCTCGGTCCCGCCGAGGAAGCGGGGCTCGTCACCGTCGCGGACACCCTGATCGTCTTCCGGCATCCGCTGATCCGCGCCGCCGCCTACCACGGCGCGACGGCCGACCAGCGGCTCGCCGCGCACCGCGCCCTCGCCGCGGCCGCCGAAACCCCCGACTGCGCGGTGCGGCACCGGTCGGCGGCGGCGCTCGTCCCCGAAGAGTCGGTCGCCGCCGCGCTGGTCGCGGCCGCCGAGCGGGCGTCGGCGCGCGGCGGACTCGGCACGGCCGCCGCGCTGTACCGGCGCGCCGCCGAGCTGACGCCCGTCGTCGCGGACCGCGCGCTCCGACTCGCGTCCGCCGCCGAGCTGGACCTGCTGTCCGGGCATACCGCCGAGGCGGACGAGCAGGCGGCGGGCGCCGAGTCGCTGGCGCCCGTTCCCGCCGTCCGCGCGCGGCTCGCGCGGGTCCGCGCCGCCGTCGAGTACGAGCGCGGCGACCCGCGCGCCGCCGCGCGGATGCTCGTCGAGCGCGGCCGCGACGCCGAAGACCCCGGGCTGCTGCGCGCCGCCGCGCTGTACGGGTGGACGGCGGGCGCGGCCGACGCCGTGCGCGCCGCCGCCGACCTCGCGCCGGACGACCGGCTCGTCACCGGGTTCGCCCGGCTGGCCGACGGCGACTACGCGGCGGGCGCGCCCGCGCTGGCCGCCGCCGTCGCGGCCGCCGGGGCCGCGCCGCCCGGGTCCGCCGAACGCGCCGCCGCCGTCGAGGCGGCCCTGGCGATCGGCGCGGACGACGCCGCCGCCGACCTCGCCGCCGAGGAGATCGCGCACCACCGGCGGCACGGGCTCGTCGGCGCGCTGCCCGCGCTGCTGCACGCGCAGGCGCGCGTCCAACTCGACCGGGGGCTGCCCGGCGACGCCGCCGCGTCCGTCGCGGAGGCCGCCGCGCTCGCCCGCGACACCGGCGCGGCCCGCCGCGCCGGACGCCTGGACGGGACGCTCGCCCGGCTCGCCGCGATCGAGGGCGACGCCGACCGCGTCCGCGCCGCGCTGGACGCGGTGCCCGGCGGCGCGTTCGCGAGCGCCGCGCTCGCGCTGCTCGACCTCGGCGCGGGACGGCCCGAGGAGGCGCTGCGGCGGCTCGGCCCGGTCGTGCGCGGCCGGCGGCGGCACGCGGGCGGGCTGATCCCGTCCGTCGCGGACCTGGTCGAGGCGGCCGTGCGCGCCGGGACGCCCGACGAGGCCCGCGCCGACGCGACCCGGCTGCGCGCGTGGGCGGACGCGACCGGGCAGCCGTGGGCGCTCGCGCTCGCCGCCCGCTGCGCCGCGCTGCTCGACGACGCCGAGGAGCCGTTCCGGCGCGCCGCCGCGCTGCACACCCGCGCGACGCGGCCGTTCGAGCGCGCCCGCACCGAGCTGCTGTACGGCGAGTGGCTGCGCCGCCACCGCCGCCGCGCCGACGCGCGCGTCCCGCTGCGGTCCGCGCTGGAGACGTTCGAGCGGCTGCGCGCGACGCCGTGGGCGGACCGGACGCGCGGTGAACTGCGCGCGGCGGGCGACCCCGGCGCGTCCCCCGTCGTCAACGGCGACGTCCTGGACCGGCTCACCCCGCAGGAGCGGCAGGTGGTGCGGCTCGCGGCGGCCGGGACGTCCAGCCGCGAGATCGCCGCGCAGCTCTTCCTCAGCCCGCGCACCGTCGAGTACCACCTCTACAAGGCGTATCCGAAGCTCGGCGTCTCGTCGCGACGGGAACTGGCCCAACTGGAACTAGCCGAAATGGCGTCCTGAACCGCCACAATAGGGACGATGACCGACGCCGCCCGTGCGCGCGCCGGGGCGTCGCTGCGCGGCCTCGCCGTCGGTGACGCGCTCGGCTCGCAGTTCTTCGTCCCCGCCAACCGCGCCGCCTTCGACTCCCGCGCCCTGCCGCCCGCCCCCTGGTCGTGGACGGACGACACCGAGATGGCCGCGTCCGTGGTCCGCGTCCTCGCCGACCACGGCGGCATCGACCAGGACGCGCTCGCGGCGAGCTTCGCCGAGCACCACGACTTCGACCGCGGCTACGGGCCCGGCACCGGGCGGCTGCTGCGGCTCGTCCGGGAGGGCGGCGACTGGCGCGTCCTCGCCCGCGACGCGTTCGGCGGGCAGGGATCGTGGGGCAACGGCGCGGCGATGCGCGTCGCGCCGATCGGGGCGTGGCACGCGGGCGACCCCGCCGCCGCGGCGTGCGACGCCGCGCTGTCGGCGGAGGTCACGCATCCGCATCCGGAGGCCGTCGCGGGCGCGGTCGCGGTGGCCGTCGCCGCGGCGCTCGCCGCCGACGCGCCGCGCCCGCCGGGGCCGTTCCTGGACACGGTGCTCGCGCACGTCCCGGCGGGCGCGGTCCGCGACGGCGTCGCGGAGGCGCGGCGGCTGCTCACGCTGTCCGATCCGCGCGCGGTCGCGGGCGTCCTCGGCAACGGGCGGCTCGTCGCGGCGCACGACACCGTCCCGTTCACCCTGTGGGTCGCGGCCCGGCACCGCGACGACTACGCGACGGCGTTCTGGGCGACCGCGTCGGCGGGCGGGGACGTGGACACCACATGCGCGATCGTCGGCGGCATCCTCGCCGCGCCGCCCGCTCCGTGGCTCGCCGCGACCGAGCCGCTCCCCGCCTGGGCCGACCCCGTCTGACGCCCGGCCGGTACCGTTGTCGCCCGGTATCGAGATGGCGGTCCGGGGCCGTTCGGCTAGACTGGCGCCGGGTCCGCCGGGGCACATTCCGGTGCGCTCCCACCCGTACACGACGACCGAACCCCGCTCGGGACGGCGTCGTCGCAGGTGGGCGGCGGTCCGCCAGGGTCGCTAGCTCAATTGGCAGAGCTCCGGACTTTTAATCCGTAGGTTGTGGGTTCGAGTCCCACGCGACCCACCTGCCCGTCCTTGTCCGCGTTGGCCTGCGCGCGCCCGGCGGGGCGGCGATGATGGGTCCGCGATGCACGAGTACCAGTACTACGAGTTCATGGCGCTGGACCGGCCGCTGGACGACCGGCAGCGGGCCGAGATCCGCGCGCTGTCCACCGGCGCGCGGATGACGCCGATCCGGTTCATCGACGAGTACGTCACGAGCGACTTCCACGGCGATCCGCGCACGATGATGGAGCGCTACTACGACGCCCATCTCTACGTCACGAACTGGGGCACGCACCGCCTCATGTTCCGGCTGCCCCGCGGGTTCCCGGGCGCGGACGTCGTCCACCGGTACCTCGCCGCGCCGTACGTCGTGTTCTGGACGCACGGGCCGCACCTGATCCTCGACCTGACGAGCGAGGACGAGGACGGGGACTGGGTCGAGGACACCGAGGGCGTGCTGGCGGGCGTCGCGGGCGTCCGCGCCGAACTGATCGTCGGGGACCTGCGTCCTCTCTACCTCGCGTGGCTCGCCGCCTACGGAAGGTGGGAGGAGGACGACGACATCTTCGACGACGGCGACATGGACCGCGTCGAGCCCCCGGTGCCCGCCGGACTCGACGCGCTCACCCCGTGCCAGCTCGCGTTGGGCGGGCTGATGCGCCTCGACCCGGCGCTGCTCGCCGTCGCCGCCGAGGGCAGCCCCGCGCGCTACGACCTGCCCGACGATCCCGACGCGCTGGCCGACTGGATCGGCGCGCTCCCGCCGCACGCGAAGGACCGCTACCTGCTCCGGATCGCCGAGGGCGGCGCGATCGACGTCCGGGCGGACCTGCTCCGCCGGTTCCACGACGCCATCGAGGTCGGCACCCATCCCGTGGGCCGCCCCCGCCGGACGGTCGGCGAACTCCTCGCCGCCGCCCGCGCGCTCCGCGCCGAACACGGGTACGCCGACCTGGGCGCCGAGCTTCCGCCGCTCTGAGCCGGGGCCCGCGCACGGCGCGGCGGATTGTGTTCATGACGTCGCCGACGGTAGTCATGCCGGGTGAACGACAGGTCTCCGGAATCCCCGACATGCGCTCTCCCCGACGCGGACGAGCCCTGGCGGGTCCGCCCCCCGCGCCGCCGCACGCCGTTCCGCCCCCGACACGGACGACGGCGGGGGCTCGTCTCCTTCCTTTCCCGGCCCCGGCGACGGTTCGGACGCCGCCCGAAACCGCAGGCCGAGCCGCAGCTTCAGCGCGAGCCGGGGCTCAAGCCGCGGTCCAGAGCGCGCGCTGGGCTGGCAATCGGCAATCCCGAGTCGCAGGTCATGTGCCAACCTGAGCCTTGGATCAAGCGCCGCAGCGAATCGCGGGCCTGGTCGATGCCGTGGACTCGGCTGCGCCGCGGTCTATGGGCTCGGCATGAGCCTGGCGCCAAACCTCAATCCGCGCGCCCGCGCGAGGTGCGCTCCAAGCGCCGCCGCACGCGGCGCGCCGGAAGGTGGAACACGCCGTGGACCTGGCTGCGGCGCGGCATGAGGACCGCCTTGTGGCGGGGAGCTGCGGCGCGGCTGCTGCGACGGGCGTGGCTCGGTCGGCGGCTGGTGGCAGGGTTCTCAGGACTGATGATCGTCGGAGTCGCGGCGGGATTCCTGCTCAGCGGCGCACCAGCGCGTACGACACCGGCGCGCCCGAGCACCGCTGCTCCCGATCGCGCTCCGACGTTCGGACCCCCGACGCCCGGCAGCCGCGCGGATGTCGCCGCGGACTCATTCCGGCGGTCGGCGAACGGGGACGACCCGCCGCACCGCACAGCGTCGTCCGGCGGCCCGAACTCCCGTGAGGCGGCGGCACCCGGCGGGCGGGCACGGCGGCCGCGCGCCCACCGCGACCAGCGCCCCGCGAGACCCCGAGCCCATCCGCCCCGTCCGCACGCGCCGGACTGGGCCCAAGGCGAATGCCGCCGCAGATACCCGAACGACGCCGTACGACAGAACGCCTGCACGCGCCTGCTGCACAACTTCGTCCACCGCTGAGGGCGGCCGGTCAGTGGGTGTGGTGGGCCAGAACTCGGTTCAGCAGGCGGGTCAGTTCGGCGCGTTCGGCGGTGTCGAGGGGGGCGAGCAGCTCGTCCTGGAGTTCGGCGACCAGGGCGTCCAGGCGGGTGAGGTGGGCGCGGCCCGATTCGGTCAGGGTCACGACGTTGCGGCGGCGGTCGGACGGGTCGGGGTCGCGGCGGACGTACTCGCGGTCGGCCAGCTCGTTCAGGATGGCGACCATGTCGCTGCGGTAGATCCCCGACCGGCGGCTCAGCTCGGCCTGGCTCGCGGGGCCGGACTCGCGGAGCACCGCGAGCACCGCGTAGTGCCATTTGCGGGCGTCCACGCCGGCGAGGCCCGCGCCGACGATGCGGTCCGCGAGCGCGGCGGTGAGCCCGAGCAGGCGGCTCGGCAGCTCGCGCAGTTGCTCGCTGCCCGGTACGCCGGCTCCCGGCTCGACGGCGCACGCCGCCACCGCTGCGTCTTCCCGCTCGCCGGCCTCGAAGCCGGGCGGAGGGGACTCGATGGGGTCGGGCATGACGGCGATCCTACCGGCTTGCGTTCGGACGACTAACGATCTACCTTCATTAGTAACACGAACGTTAGTCGAACGAACGATTGGACCCCCAATGGACTCCCTCCAGGACCTCCGCGACCGCGCCGAGCTCACCGACCTCCTCGCCCGCCAGGGCCGCTGGCTGGACGAGCGCCGGTACGACGACGACGCCTTCACCGCCTCCGTCTTCACCCCCGACGCCGTCGCGGTCACCGGCGGCGGCCGCGCCGAGGGCCGCACCGAGCTCATCGCGCAGGCCCGCCGCGCCCACGACCGCTTCACCGTGACCCAGCACCTCACCACGGGCGTCGCCGTCGACCTCGACGGCGACCGCGCCGCCGTCCGCGCGAACCTCGTCGCCGTCCTCGTCCCGGGCGAGAACGCGACGCCGATCGCGGTCGGCGAGGTGTACCGCTTCGACGCCGTCCGCACCCCGGACGGCTGGCGCTTCGCGAGCGTCGAGGCGACCCGCCTCTGGCGCTCCGGCGAAGTCCCCGCCGCGAGCTGAGAGGACCCCCGCCATGCCGACCGTCGACGTGCTCGACTCGACCATCCACTACGAGGACGCGGGCGAGGGCACCCCGTTCGTGTTCCTCCACGGCAACCCGGCCTCGTCCCATCTGTGGCGGAACGTGCTGCCGAACGTCGGCCCCGTGCGCCGTCTCGCGCCCGACCTCGTCGGGATGGGCCGCTCGGGCAAACCCGACATCCCCTACCTGTTCGCCGACCACGCCCGCTACCTCGACGCCTGGTTCGACGCGCTCGGCCTGGACGGCGTCGTCCTCGTCGGCCACGACTGGGGCGGCGCGCTCGCGTTCGACTGGGCGTCCCGCCACCCCGACCGGGTGCGCGGCGCGGCGTTCCTGGAGAGCATCGTCCGGCCCATGCGCTGGACGGACCTGTCCCCGCAGGCGCGCGAGCGCTTCGAGCTGGTCCGCTCCCCCGCGGGCGAGGCGATGGTCCTGGACGAGAACCGGTTCCTGCGCTCGGCGTTCACCGGCGGCGTCCGCACACCCGTCGCGGACGCCGACCTGGACGCCTACCTCGCCCCCTACCCGACCCGCGAGAGCCGTCGGCCGATCCTCGCCTGGGCGCGCCAGCTCCCGCTCGGCGGCGAACCCGCCGAACTCGTCGCCCGCATCGAGGCGTACGACGCGTGGCTCGCCAAGAGCACGGACGTCCCGAAACTGCTGATGACGTTCGAGGGCGCCCCGTCCCTGCTCATCGACGCGGCGGCCGCGCGGTGGTGCGCGGAGAACATCGCCGCGCTGGAGACCGTCCCGTGCGGCACGGCCGGGCACCACGCGCCCGAGGACCGCCCGGCGGAGATCGCCGCCGCGATCTCGGCCTGGTCCGCGCGGCACGGGCTCCGCGACTGAACGAGCGGCGGCGCCCCGGGGACGTCCCGGGACGCCGCCGCGCCCAGAGTTACTTGCCGGGCGACATCACCGGCGCGGACCCGGTCGTCCGGTTGATGATGTCGCTGCCCGGACTCCCGTCGCCCTTGGCGAGGTTGAGCGAGCGGTCGACCTCCAGCCAACTGTCGTTGCCCGCGTCCTCACCGCTGTTGGTGAAGTTGAACGCGTGGATGTTGACGTCGCGGGGACTGGACGCCGCGGCCGCCGCCCCCGCCGGGCCGAGGGTGAGCAGCCCCGCGGCGAGCACGGACGCGAGCGCCTTGACGAGCATGATGAACGGATTCCTCTCGATCGGGTGCGCGGCGGTCACGCGGCCGCGCGGACGGGTTCGGGCAGTGCGGCCGGGCGCGCCGCGAAGCGCTGCGCCAGCCAGGAGCACACCAGGAGCTGCATCTGGTGGTAGAGCATCAGCGGGAGCACGACCGTGCTGAGCGCCGCGCCCGCGAACAGCACCGACGCCATCGGCAGGCCGCTGGCCAGGCTCTTCTGCGACCCGCAGAACAGCGCGGCGATGCGGTCCTCGCGGGAGAATCCCGCGGCCCGCGCGAGCAGCGCCGCGACGGCCAGCGCCACGGCGAGCAGCGCCGCGACGACGAGCGCGAGCGCGGCCAGTTCGCGCGGCGCGAGCCCGCGCCAGACGCCGGCGACGACGCCCAGGCTGAACGCGGTGTAGACGACGAGCAGGATGACGGCCCGGTCGTACAGCGACAGCAGCCGCCGCCGCGCGCGGACGCGGTCCCCGATCCACCGCTGCGCGACCTGCCCGGCGAGGAACGGCAGCAGCAGCCGGACGGTGATGTCGCCGACGGAGCCGAGCGAGAACCCGCCGCCGCCCGCCGACATCAGCGCCGCTGCGAGCACCGGCGTCAGCACGACGCCGAGGACGCTCGACAGCGACGCGCTGCAGATCGCGCCCGCCTCGTTCCCCCGCGCGATCGACGTCAGGGTGATCGACGACTGCACGGTGGACGGCAGCACGCACAGGAACACGATCCCCGCGTAGAGCGGTTCGCGCAGCACCGCCGGGGCGAGCGGCGCGCACGCGACGGCCAGCAGCGGGAAGACCGCGAACGTGACCGTCGTGATCGCCGCGTGCAGCCGCCAGTGCCGCAGCCCGCGCAATGCCTCGGCGGTGGACAGCCGCGCGCCGTAGAAGAAGAACAGCACGACGATCGCGACGGTCCCGGCGCGGTCGAGAAAGTTCGCTGTGACGCCCCGCGCCGGGCACATCGCGGCGATTCCCACGGTGCAGAGAATCGCCGCGATGTAGGGATCGACGCGGAGTCGCGCCAGCGTCGCGGAAATGCCCCGCGCCGCTCTCCCCACGACCTCGGGAAAGGTCACGCCAGGACCTTTTCCGCCTTCGGGTGGTGCCGGCTGATATTGCGCTCCAGCAGTTCGAGCGATTCCTTCACGCCGACGCTTCCTGCGGTGACCGCGGGCAGCCGCCCGTCGTCGTCCTTCAGCCGGGCGATGGCGTCGTCCATCGCGGTCTGCGCGGCGAACAGGCACGGCGTGCTGTA
Organism: Actinomadura atramentaria DSM 43919; assembly: GCF_000381885.1. Taxonomy (GTDB): domain Bacteria; phylum Actinomycetota; class Actinomycetes; order Streptosporangiales; family Streptosporangiaceae; genus Spirillospora; species Spirillospora atramentaria. The sequence continues at coordinate 283,719 of NZ_KB907215.1, forward strand.
GATCGCGACGTTCACGCCGAGCGCCGCCAGCTCCGACAGCGACAGCCGCGGCGACTTGCCGCCCGCGATCTGGTTGAACAGCAGCGGCTTGCCGCCGATGACGTCCCGGACCCGGTGGACCCACTCGACGCTGCGGACGCCGTCGACGAGCACGACGTCGGCGTCGGTCTCGGCGAGCGCCTTGGCGCGCAGCAGGATCTCCTCCTCGTCGGTGGCGTCGGTGCGCGCGACGACGACGAGGTCCCGCCGGGTGGCGAGCACCATCTCCAGCTTCTCCAGGTACTCCGGCAGCGGCAGCACGCGCTTGCCGTCCACGTGCCCGCACCGGCGGGGGCGCTGCTGGTCCTCCAGGATGACGCCGGACGCGCCGGTCGCCTCGAGCTGCTCGACGACGTGGCAGGCGACCTCCGGGTCGACGTACCCGTCGTCGATGTCCACCAGCAGGTGCCGGCGCGGGAAGGCGAGCCGCAGCCGCTGGACGAACGCGACGATGTCCGGCCAGGCGATGAAACCGATGTCGGGCAGGCCGTAGTGCGAGGCCGCGAATCCGAAGCCGGACACGAAGAGGCCGTCGTAGTGTTTTGCGGCGACGGAGGCGGAGAACATGTCGAAGACCCCGATGAGCGGGGTCACTCCCTCCGACATGATCTCGCGGCGAAGCGCGTCTCCGTAATTCACTGATCACTCCTTGGTCTCGCGTTGCGCGGACGGGGGCCATCGGGAAAAGGGCGTGGAACCCGTCCCGGAAACGCGGATTGCAAAGCCATTCCGCGTCGACCTCAGTTACCCATACCCCGGCTAAAGCTTGGCCCATCGAACCGTTAGTTCGTTACAAAAACAGGCGCGTTCGCCTTCGGCTCTTCGCGCGGATGGCCCGACTTCGTCCCGGCATCGACGGAAAAGACCCGCCCATCTTTCCGAGATTTTCTGATCACGGGAGGCGGCGCGTTTTCGGTGAACGGCGGATGAACGCCTCGACAACAAACCATGACGCACCCGGCTTTCCGGTCAATTCACCAGCGAAAAGGCGGTTCACTGGGCGACCGGTCGGCAGCGAAAGGCGTCCCGGTGAGCGGTATCAGCGTGTGGCAGTCCGTCGTGCTCGGGGTCGTGGAGGGGCTCACCGAGTTCCTCCCGGTCTCGTCCACCGGGCATCTCAAGATCGGCGAGGGGCTGATGGGCATCGACGTCGGCGACCCGTCGGTCGTCGGCTTCACGGCGGTGATCCAGGTCGGGGCCATCGCGGCCGTGCTCGTCTACTTCCGCGCGGACATCGTCCGGCTCGTCCGCGCGTGGTTCCGCGGCGTCGCGCGGCCCGCCGCGCGCGACGACCACGACTACCGGCTCGCCTGGTGGATCATCTTCGCGACGATCCCGATCGTCGTCGCGGGACTGCTCGCCAAGCCGCTCATCGACGGGCCGCTGGCGTCGCTGTGGGTCGTCGCCGCGTCGCTCGTCGGCGGCAGCGCCGTGCTCGCGGTCGCCGAGCGGTTCGGCCGCCGCCGCCGGACGGAGGCCGACGCGACCGCCGCGGACACGCTCATCATCGGCACCTCCCAGATCCTCGCGCTGCTGTTCCCCGGCTTCTCGCGGTCCGGCGCGACGATGTCGGCGGGGCTGCTGCGCGGGCTGGACCGGCCCGCGGCGACGCGGCTGTCGTTCTTCCTGTCGCTGCCCGCGCTGACCGGGGCCGGACTGTACGAGCTGAAGGACGCGGCGAGCGGCGACACCTCCGTCGCGGCGCTCGCGGTCGGGACCGTGGTCTCGTTCGCCGTCGCCTACGCCTCGATCGCGTGGCTGCTGCGGTACGTCGCGCACCACTCGTTCACGGCGTTCATCGTGTACCGGCTCGGCGTCGCCGCCGTGCTCGCCGGGCTGCTCGCCGCCGGGACGCTCAGCCCCTGACGCCCGGCACCCCGAAACTGGTTCGGCCGCACTTGGCGGCTAATGTCCGGGTCATGAAGCGGGCGGGGCGCGAGATCATCGAAAGCTGCCGGGCGAGCTTCGGACCGCCGCCGCGCCCGGTGGACCGCGCGCTGCGCGTCCGCGCGCCGCTCTGGCTGCGGGCGCGCCCGGCCGACGAGCTGTGGGACGTCCTGCGCGGGCACGACGCGCTCCTCGCCACCGGCACCGTCGTGTGGGGCAGCGTCGTCCAGGCGCACCGGGCGCTGCTGCGGCCCGGCCGGGGCGACCGGCCCGCCGTCGTCGTCTACAGTCCGGACCCGTCGTTCGACGACATGCCCGACGACCTGCAGGAGGTCGCGTCCGCGCTGTACGCCGCGAAGGGCACCGCGCCGGACGACCCGGGCCTCGCGCCGCTCGCGGCGGCGCTGGCCGACGAGGGGCGCCGCGTGATGCGGGCGCCGGTGCCGCGCTCGCTCGTCGGCAGCCTTCCGGCGTACGCGACGTCGCTGCTCGTCGCGCGCCGCCACCTGCCCGGCGGCCACCTCGCCGCCGGGACCTTCCCGCTCGTCGTCGCGCCCGGCCGCCCCGGCGGCCTGGTCCTCCCGAGCCGCTTCTGGCCCGACCGGCTCCTGCGCCTGTGGAACACCGCCGCCGAGAACTGACCGGCCTCCCCGCCGCGCCGCCTCACCAACATCCCCACCGAACCCGCCGTCAGGGCACACGCGGCCCCGCGCGCCGCGCTGTCCCACCCAACGGGCCCGGACGCCCGGACGGCTCCGGCTCATGCCGGGCGCAGGCGGCCCGGCGCGCCGCGCTGTTCCGTCTGCCGGGGCCGGACGGCCCCGGTTCGTGCGGCGGGCACGATCGCGCGTCGTGCCGCCCTAGCTGCCGGGCCCGACCCGATGCCGGGACGACCGCAGCCCTCGGCGTGACGCGGCGCGCTGCCGGGTCGGGGCCGATGCCGCCCGGCGCGTCGGCCGGGCGGAGCGACGGGTCAGGCGGACGGGACCGTCCGGCGGTCGCGTCGGCGGCGGCCGACGTAGCCGCCCTCGCGCGGCGGCGCGGCCTCCGCCGGCTGCGGCGTGCCGGACCGCGGCGGTGCGGCCTCCGGCGGCTGGGGCGTGCCGGACGGCGGCGTCCCCTCGGGCTCGGGCGTCGGAGCCGCGAGGGGCACTGCCGGGTAGAGCCCCGTCGCGCGCGTCGGCCGTTCGGAACGCTCCGGGGCGGGCCGCGTCGCGGGCACCGCAGCGGGCTCGGCCTTCGCGGGCCGCGCGGCGGCGCGCCGCAGCTCGTGCCGCGGGAACGTCAGCACCGCGAGCCCCGCGAGCAGCACGCTCCCGCCGCGCAGCATCACGATCGTCGTGTCGTGCGGCCACGGCTCGCCGAACAGCAGCGTCGCCGAGACGAGCAGGTGCGCTTTCGCGGTGACCGTCAACACCGTCACGAGCACGGTGAGCCGGCACCGCTGGAGCCCCACCGACAGCAGCCCGATCCCGAGAATCCCCGCGATGAGGAACAGGTAGAGGTGCGGCGTGGCGAACGGGTTGTGGCGGCCCTGCCGCATGAGCAGCGCCATCCCGAGCCCGAACGTCTCGGCGACGCCGAGCAGCACCCCCGCGCCGATGCCGTAGGCGATGCCGGTGATGGCGCGGGCATGGCGGCCGACGGTGACGCGGTCGCGCAGCGAGAACATCCACATCGGGACGAGCAGCGACGGCACGACCACGAGCGCGACGGCCCAGGCGGGCGGCAGCGCGGCCAGGTGCGGCCGGTGGACGGCGGCCAGCGGCGGCCCGGGCGCGGCGGTGACCGACAGCGCCGCGGTGGCCATCGCCGCGACGACGATCGCCATCGCGAACCACTCGCGGCGGGTGAGCCGCTCCCCGAAGCGGACGGCGCCGATGACGAGCAGGACGACCAGGCTCCCCGCGTACGCGGGGAGGGCGCTGGCGATGGGCAGCGTGAGCAGGGCGAAGTCGGCCATCGCGAACCCGGTGATCAGGACGACGAGGCCGAGGACCCAGCGCGGGCTGCGCACGACGCGGCCGGTGGTCTCCAGCGGGCGTCGCGCGGACAGCGGGGGCATCGTGGTGGCGGCGGACTTGAACAGGACGAAGGCGACGACGAAGACCACCTGTGCGGCGCAGGCCAGCAGCGGCGCAGTCATGGGCACCCCCGGGGGTGAGGCCCCTCCGGGTCGCCCGGACCCCCGGCCCGGCCTCTCCGGACGGGCGGAGACGCTTATAGCCGGATAGTGACATAACACACGCGCCGAATAATCGGCTCCGATGACGGAGAATGTCACCTCATTGTGTGCTGCGGTGAGCAATAGCCGGACCGCGGTTTGTTCCTTTCGCGCGCCGCCGCCGAGCGGGAGGGTAGTAACGTTGCGGGTAGGTCTCCCCACGTCCGGCGCGCGCTCGCCGGCCGACGCCCGTCCCGAAACTCAAGATCAAGTCACGCAGCGCGTTGCCGATGACTCAGCGTAGGTGAATGATTGCGTTGCGTTCCCATCTCACAGTGTGGTGATCTCGTGACTCTCGGCCCGACAGCCAGCGCCGCCTTCCCGCGCGCGGTGCCCGCAGGCGCGTCCGCGCCCTCCCCGCCGGGGCGCCGGACGTGACCGCCGACATGGAGCCGATCGGGGAGGCGTTCACCTGCACCGGCGAGCGGTCCGCCGGGCAGGCCGCGCGCCGGATCGTCCGGGACCGGGCCGCCAAGGTCATCGGCGACGCCGGGCGGCTCGACGACATCGAGCTGATGACCGCCGAGGCCGTCGCCAACGCCGTCCTGCACGGGTCGGGGCTGATCACGGTCGACGTCCGCACCGACCGGCGGCTGCTGCGCGTCGAGATCTCCGACGAGGGCCCGGGCCACGAGGACACCGGCGAGGTCCTGCGCCTGGACCACGGCCGGGGCCTCGTCGTCATCGACGCGCTCGCCGCCGAGTGGGAGCTGGAGCAGAGCGCGGGCGGCACCCACCTGTGGTTCACGGTGGAGGTCCCGCGGATGTGACCGGGGGCCGTCAGCCCTCGGCGGGCGGCTCCACCAGCAGCCGGCGCAGCACCTTGCCGGTGGCGTTGCGCGGCAGGTCGGCGCGGAAGTGGACGTCGCGCGGCACGGCGAACCGCGCGAGGTTCGCCCGGACGTGCGTGCGCACCGCCTCGGCGTCCAGCGGCTCGCCCGCCGGGTCCAGCACCAGGTGGGCGGCGAGGCGCTGCCCGAACTCGGCGTCGGGCACGCCGACGACGACGGCCTCGCGGACCTGCGGCAGCCGCATCAGCACCTCCTCGACGGCGCTGGGGAAGATGTTCTCGCCGCCGGAGACGACCATGTCGTCGTCGCGGCCGTCCACGGTCAGCCGTCCGTCGGCGTCGATGTGCCCGAGGTCGCCCAGGCTGATCATGCCGTCGTGCATCTCCTTCGTCGCGCCGTTGGTGTAGCCCGCGAACATCAGCTCGTTGGCGGCGAAGATGCGGCCGGTGACGCCGGTCGGGACGGGGTTGCCGTCCGCGTCGAGGATCGCGACGCGGGTGCCGGGCGGCGGCGTGCCCGCCGAGCCGGGCCGCGCCCGCAGGTCCTCCGGCGTCGCGATCGTCACCCAGGACGCCTCGGTCGAGCCGTACAGGTTGTAGACGACGTCGCCGAACCTGTCCATGAACGCGGTCGACACCGCGCCGGGCAGCGCGGACCCGCTGACGGCGCAGATCCGGAGCGCGCTCGTGTCGTACTTCGGGAACGTCTCGGCCGGCAGGTCCAGGATGCGGCGCAGCATCACGGGGATCGCGATGAGCGTCGTCGCGCGGGACCGGTCGAGGAGCCGCAGCGTGCCCTCGGGGTCGAACCGGCGCTGCAGGACGATCGTCGCGCGCAGCGAGATCGCCGCCTGGAGCATCGCGTAGCCCCAGGTGTGGAACAGCGGCGCCTCGATCAGCATCGTCTCGTGGACGCGCATCGGGATGCGCGACAGGATCGAGGTGAGCGGCTGCAGGCCCGGCTTGGAGTGCCGGTTCGCGCCCTTCGGCGTGCCGGTCGTGCCGGAGCTGAGCATGATCGTGCGGCCGGTGCGGCGCGGCGGCTCGATCCGCACGGCGGGCGTCGAGGCGATCAGCTCGCCGAGGCCCGAGTCGGGGCCGCCCGCGGTCAGCGCGTGGACGCCCTCGGGGACGGCCGCGAGGAAGTCGCCGAACTCGTGGTCGGCGATCACCACGTCGACGCTCTGCTCCTTCACGACGGTCACGAGCTGCTCGGTGCTCATGCCGGTGTTCAGCAGGACGGTGTCGGCGCCGCGCTTGCTCGCCCCGACCAGCGCCTCGATCATGCCCCGGTGGTTGCGGCACAGCACGGCCACGCGCGGCGGCTCGCCGAACCGGCCGAGCGCGGCGGCGAGGCGGTCGGTGCGGGCGTCCAGTTCGCCGTAGGTGACGGTGCCGTCGTCGTCGCGGACCGCGACGCGCTCGGGATCGCGCGCCGCCGCCGACACGAACGTGCCGCCGAGGGCGGTCCCCCAGCGGCGCAGCGCCGCGAGCTGGCGCGCCACGCGCTGCGGCGGGCCGGGCCGCCAGAGGCCGCTCCGGGCGAACATGCCGCCCGTCCGGGCCACCGATCGCGTCCGGTCGCCCATGTCCGATGATCCGATCATGTCCGTCACCCGCTGTCCGCCGACCGTCGTCATCGGCCGGCGTGCCCGGCCTCGGTGAAGACCGTAAAGGCGCGTACGCGCGCGTTCTCCTTAGCCGACCCAGGTGTTCCCCGCGGTACTTGTCATTCCACTGACAAGACCCGGCGCGGCGTGTTCGGCGTCTCGTTGCGCCGCGATCATTTTCTTCTCCGGGTTTATACGGGCCTCGCATAATTTCGCGTCGGAGGTGCGTAAACGGACTGTCCGGGACGTTAGGCTGGCGGTCATGGCCAACGGCGGCACCGGCGCTGGGTCCGGAACGGGACGGGAGCGCCCGTCGTTCCGGCGGCTCTCCTCGGACCGGCGGCGCGAGGAGATCATCGCGGCCGGGATCAGGACGTTCGGGAACCGGCCGGAGCCGGAGGTCTCGATCGACGACGTCGCCGCCGCCGCGGGCACGTCGCGTTCCTCGGTGTACCGGTATTTCGACGGCAAGGGCGAGCTGTACGAGGTCGTCGCGCAGCGCGTCGGCTCCGATCTCAACGACCGGCTGGAGGCCGTGCCGGGGACCTCGCCGTCCGAGCTGGTCATGGCGCGGCTCGCGGTCTACTTCGACTTCCTGGAGGAGTACGAGGGCGGGTACGCCGGGATTCTCGGGATCGGCGCGGCCCGCGCGCCGCTCGCCGCGTTGGCGGTCGCGCAGGGCGTCCGCGACCGCATCTGCGCGCTGACGTACCGGACGCTGGAGGTGGACGAGCCGAGCGAGCCGCTGCGCGTGGCCGTCCGCTCGTGGATCGCGGGCGTCGAGTGGGCGGGCGCGGAGTGGCTGCGGACGCGCAGCCCGTCGCGCGGCGAGCTGGAGATGCTGCTCGGCACGCAGATGCTGACGCAGCTCGTCGGCACGGCCGCGACCGACCCGCTGACGGCGGACCGCGTCGCCTGGCTGCTGCGGGTCGAACCGCTCGACTCGCCGTTCGGCCTGGCCCTGCGCGGAATGGCGGACGTCTTCGACCGCCGCGCCCTCGGCGCCCTGGCCCGCTTCCTCGCCCACACCGACACCTGACCGGGGCCGATACCCCGACGACCACCGCCCAGGCGCTCGCGCCCCGACGAACAGCAGCCGGGCATGCGGGTAACCCAAACCCAAGAGAACAGGCCACCCGCAGACCGGCACGCCCCAACACTGCGTCCGGGCGCGGGCCGGTACGGCCGGGCGTGCGTCACTCGTACTCAGGAGAACGGGCCGCACGCGGACCAACGCTCCGCCCAACACGCGGGCCAGTGCGACCCGACGTGCGGTCACTCGCACCAGCAAGAACAGGCCACCCGCAGACCGGTACGCCCCAACACTGCGTCCAAGGCGCGGGCCAGTGCGGCCCGTGCGGTCGCTCACACGAACTCGCACGAACGAGAGAACGTGCCGCCTGCGAACCGCCGCTCGCGCGTCGGGGCGCGTGGCGGCGGGGGTCAGCGGGCTCGGGCGTGGGGGCGGCGGGTGGCGCGGGGCGGGACGGGCGCGGGCGGGACGGCGGTGAGCATGCGGCGCGCGCCCGCGCGGGGGCGGGCCGCGTGGCCGCCGCCGCGTCCGGCCGGGCCGCCGTGCCGGGCGTGCAGGATCATCTCCAGCTCCAGGCAGCGGCCCGGGTCCTGCAAGTCCTCGCCGAACAACTCCTCCAGGTGCCGCAGGCGGTACCGGACCGTCTGCGGATGCACGTGCAGCCGGTTGCCCGCCTCGGTCGCGTTGAAGTTGCTCTCCAGCAGCGACAGCAGCGTCTCCGACAGCCGGTCGTGCTGCACCCGCGACAGCCCGGCGAGCGGCGCGAGGCGCGCCCCGGCGGCGTGCTCGATGAGGTCCTCGGCGGTGAAGATCACGAGCGTCGGGACGTGGTCCATGCAGCGGACGATGCCCTCGGACCCGATCCGGCCGCGCCGCGCGAGCGTCAGCGCGCGCCGCGCCCAGCGCAGCGACTCGGCGGTCCGCAGCGGCGCGACCGCCGGGCCGAGGACGACGATCCAGTCCTTGACCAGCGACTCCAGCAGCCGTTCGCGGCCGGGCCCCTCCGGGTCGGGCAGCACCAGGCACGGCTCGGCGCGCGCGAAGTCCATGAGCACGTCGGGCGGCAGCGCGGGCGGGTGCGCGCCGGTGTCAGTGCGCGGGTGCAGGACGACGGCGGCCGCGGCGCGCGGCAACCGCCAGCGCGCGGCCTTCGCGGCGTCGGCGATGGCGGCGGCCGCTCCCTCGGCTTCGGCGTCGCCGTCGAGCAGGAGGGTGAGCAGCCGCGCGCGCCGGCGGCGGACCGCCTCGTCGCTGCCCGCCGTCTCGGCCTCGTAGCCCGCGGCGGCCTCGGCGGTGACGGCGTCGAGGTAGGAGAACTGCGCGTCGGCCACCAGGCCGAGGACGGCGCGGTCCACGTCGAGGGATTCGGCGAACGACGTCAGCGTGCGCCAGACGGCCCGCGCGGAGCGGTGCAGCGCGACGTGCAGCTCGTCCAGGTCGCGGCCGCGCAGCGCCATGCCGCGCCCGAGCTCCCGGTAGGTCTCGGCGATGCGCGGCCACGCGCCGCGCGGGTCCTCGACGAGTTCGTAGAAGAGCCGGAGCCCTTCGGCGACGCCGGCGCGCACGTCGGCGCCGGGCGGCGCGGCCGCCGGGTCGGCCGCCAGTTCCTCCGCCGCGACGGCGACGTAGGGGCGCATCCGCCGCACGAGGTCCCGCGGGATCGCCTCGAACGGGCGGACATCGAGTTCGGGCTGCGTCATGGAACGACTCCCTGCACATCCACCGTTGTGAAACCCCGAGTCCCACAAGGATGCCGCAAGGGCCTCCCGGCGCGTTTGTCACCGAAGTGCGCCGCTTTCCCGGCCGAACCTTCGACGGATTGCTAAAACCCCCACAACGCCGCTGGTCGTGGGGGTGTTACCAGAAGGGCCGGACCCGGCCGTCCGAGCGCCTTGGACGGCCGGGCCCGAGTTCTTACGAGACTTGATGTCTCATAGTGGTGGCGCCGGTCACGCGGGCGCGGGGTCGGCGGCGGCGGACCGGGCGTGCAGGATCAGCTCCATCTCCAGGCAGCGGCGCGGGTCGCGCAGGTCGTCGCCGAACAGGTCCTCCAACTGCCGCAGGCGGTACCGGACGGTCTGCGGGTGGACGCGCAGCCGCCGGCTGGCCTGCGCCGCGTTGAAGTTGTTCTCCAGCAGCGCCTGCAGCGTCTCGGTGAGCCGGTCGCGCTGCGCGGGCGCGAGGTCCTTCAGCGGCGCGAGCCGCGTCGTGGCGGCGTCGTCGATCAGCTCGCCCGCGCGCAGCACCACCAGCGAGGGCAGGTGGTCGGCGCTGCGGACCGGCCGCTCGGTGGGGAACGCGCCCCGCCGCGCGAGGGTGAGGGTGTCGCGCGCCCAGCGCAGCGACTCGCGGGCGCGCGCCAGCGGCACGGTCGGGCCGACCGCGACGATCCAGTCCCGGGCGAGCCGGTCGAGCACGGCGGCGCGGCCGGGGGCGTCGGGATCGGGCAGCAGCAGGGACGGTTCGGGCATGCCCTGGTCGGCGAGCAGTTCGTCCGACACCGGCAGTGGCGGACGGAACGCGCCGTCCGCCGCGCGGTCCGGGCGGCCGGGGCGGACCGCGACGGCGACGGCCGCGACGGTCGCGGGCAGCGGCCAGCGCGCCTGCGCGGCGAGCGCCTCCAGCGCGGCGCGGTCGCCGACCGGGTCGGACAGCAGCAGCGCCAGCAGCCGGGCGCGGCGCAGCCGCTCGTCGCGCAGCGCGTCGCCGGTCTCGGCGCGGTAGCCCTCGGCGACGACGGCCGAGACCGCGTCCAGGTAGCTGAACTGGGCCTCCACGACGAGCAGCAGCGTCTCGTGGTCGAGGTCCAGCTCGTCGGTGAGGGCGGCCAGGCCGCGCCAGGCGGCGAGCGCGGAGCGGCGCAGCGTCTGGTGCGACTCGACGGGGTCGCGCCCGTCGCGGGCGAGCTGCCGGCCGGCCGCGCGGTAGAAGGACGCGACCTTGTCCCAGCCGGCGCCGGGGTCCTCCAGAAGGTCGCAGAAGTGGGCGAGACCCGCGACGATGCCCTCGCGGAGGCGGTGGTCGGCGGGCCGGTCCGGCGGCGCGTCCCCGGCGGGGTCGTGCCAGGGGGCCGCGCCGCCGAGCAGTTCGCGCAGCAGGTCGTCGGCGGCGCCCTCGACGACGGGCCGCAGCCGGGTGCCGACCCAGGACGGGATCAGTTCGAAGGGACGATGGTCGAGCGTTGTCGCAGTCACCGGTTCACTCCCCCGAGGAATGTGGACGGACCCAACCAGCATCACGTATCGGCGGCCCGCCGCATTGTGCGGTGCGGAACACTTTCACGCTCCCCGTCTCCAACCGGTTGACAAGACCGGCGGACGACTGACAATCCACGGGAACCGCGTCCCGAAATATCCTTTCTCACCGTTCCCGACCTGGGCGGGCTCCGGGTTATCAGTGGATGAGCCCGGCCCGCCGCCAGAGCACCGCCGCGGGCCCGGAAACGAGTCCGAGTTCTTCGATGAACGGCACGATCTTCTGACCGAGCCAGTATCTGGTGGCACGGTGATGGGGATTGGCGAGCGCCATTTCCCGTCCCTCGTCCGGTTCGAGCCCGACGCACCGGTACACCGCGGGGTCGATCATGAATTCCAGCGCGGCCGTCGCGCCGACCGCCGTGACGAGCCGGTGCCGCGTCAGCGCCGACCGCGACAGCCCCGCCATGCTCCGCTCGATCTCGGCGCGCGCGTAGCGGACGTGCCGCGACTCCTCCACCACGTGGACGCGGCTGATCTCCCGCACCAGCGGCTGCACGCGCGGGTCGTCCATCGTCGCCCGCTGCATCCGGTCGAAGATCTCCTCCCCGACCAGGAAAACCGCCCACATCGACGGCCCCGAGCCGAGCGCCTTGAACAGCCGCCCGATGTTGCGGACCGGCGCGGGCACGCCGTAATCGGGCGTCTCCAGCTTCTCCAGGAGCTTGCCGAACATCACCGAGTGCCGCGTCTCGTCGCCGACCTCGGTCAGCGCGAACTGCGCGTTCGCGGTGCGGACGTCCAGGTCGTAGAGGAAGCGCAGGAAGAGCTGCATCAGGCACATCTCGAGCCAGATCCCGGCGGCCGTGATGCTCGCCAGCTCGTGCCGCGACAGCGTGACGCGCTGCGCGTGCGTGAGCCGCTCCCACAGCGGCGTCCCGTAGAGGGAGACGCGCTCGGGCGGCAGGAACGGCTTCTCCCGGTCGAACGGCGCGTCCCAGTCCAGGACGGCGTCGGGGTCGTAGGTGGCGCGGGCCGCCGAGCGCAGCAGGCGGCGCGCGACGGTCTCCCGGTCCCGGAGGGGGCGGCGCGGGGCGTCCGCGCGGGGCGCGGCGGTGTTCGGGGTCGTCATCTCTCGGTCCTTCACAGGCGGGCGAACGGCCGTGGACGGCACGACTCTCCCCCGCCGGGAACCGCCGAGGAATACGGTCTTCGCGCAGGTCGGCCCGGTGCGTTGGCAGTCCCCTCACAACCTCCGGGGCGACATCCCCGCACAACGACGACACCCGCCCGCCCACCGTGGGAGAAGGTGGGGGCGGACGGGTGCCGGTGTCCCGACGCGGCGGACGAACCGCGTCAGGCCTTGTTGACCTTGCAGGACGGCGCGGCGTCGAACGCCTTGGTCAGCGCCGGGTCGGCCCGCAGGTCGTCCTTGGGGCCCTTGTAGGCCATCGAGGCGATCATCGTCTTGGACAGGTCCTTCATGTCCTTCTGCAGCGCGGCCATGCTGGAGGTGTCGGCCTTGGCGAGGTTCGCCTTGGCGTTCTCCACCGACTTGCGCGTGATCTCCAGCCGGGTCAGCGCCCGGCTCACGGCCTTGTCAGCGCCGTTGACGGGCGGGTTGCCCGCGCTCTTCACGCCGGCCTCCATGTCGCCCAGCCGCTTGGAGATCTGGTCAAGGAAGGTCTCGATGTTCGCCTTGTACTGCTTCGGGTCCTTCGACTGGGTCGGCAGGGAGAGCTGCTGACCGCCCGCCTTGTTGACGGACTCGCAGACCTTGGCCGCCCAGGCGACCTCGGGCGGGTCCTTCTTGTCGTCGGACGATCCGCAGCCGGTGATGAAGCTGCCGAGGGCGGCGGTCAGAACCGCGCCGATGATCAGACGCCGCATGGGGTGGGTCTCCTTGTCAGGCAGAGCAGTTGGAGGAGGGGGCCTCGCCCTTGACCGCGGAGGCCATGAAGGCGAGCACATCGTCGTTCGCGCGGCCGACGCCGGTGATGTGGTCGACCGGGTAGGTCTTCCACGTCTCCTGGACGCCGAGCTTGCAGTACGCCTGGTGCAGCGTGTCGTCCTGCGCGAACGGGACGATGTCGTCGTTGGTGCCGTGGTAGTGGAAGACCGGCGCCTTGATCGCGGTGCCGCCGAGCAGGTTCTCCTTGACGCGCGCGAGCCACGGCGCGTCCAGGAACGGCGACTTGGTGAGGTAGTCGGTCGTCTTGTGCCCGGCGTAGTTGGTCAGCAGCTCCAGCGTGCAGTCGTTGGCGACCATGTTCGAGAAGACCTGCTGCCCGTCGTCCTTGAAGTAGGACGACAGCTTCAGCTCGGGGTAGGCGTTGTCGAGGCCGACGAGCGCCGTCATCAGGAACCCGAAGCCGCGCTTGGAGTTCAGGCCCACCGCGACCTTGGTCAGGTCGGCCGGGACGCCGCCGCCCGCGACGCCGACGAGCTTCAGCTCCGGCGCGTAGTCCGGCTGCATCTGGCCCGCCCACATCGCGGCGCCGCCGCCCTGCGAGTAGCCGCGGAACAGCACCTTCGCGTCGGCCGACAGCCCGGCCTCGGAGAACCGCTGCGCCGCCCGGACGCTGTCGATCACCGCGGAGCCCATCGACTTCCCGGCGATGTAGGTCATCTTCGGGTCGGGGTGGTAGCCCTCGTAGTCGGTCATCGCGACCGCGTAGCCCGCCTTGAGCATGCCGTTCACGGCGGCCTGCTCGTAGAATGCGCCCTCGTCGATGAACTTCGACGGCGCGCAGCGGAACGCGGGGCCGCTCGTGCCGGGGCCGAACCCGACGATCGGGAGGGTCTTGGCGTCGCCGGACTTGGGCACCAGGATCGTGCCGGTCACCGCGTCGGGCTTGCCGAGCGCGTCCTGCGACACGTACATGACCTGCCAGGCGTTGGCGAGGCTGCGCGCCGTCGGCGGGCCCGCCTTGGACGGCCGCCAGCGCAGGATGTCGCCGGGCTTGGCGTCCGCCGGGATCGAGGCCGGCGGGACGTAGAAGTCGTCGCCCGCCGGGGCGGCGTCCGCGGGCAGGTTCGGCGCGGCGGGGGCCGCGGACGCGGACCCGCCGAGCGACGCGCCGACCAGCGCGACGCCGAGCGTCAGCGCCGCGACGGCCGGGGCGGCGGTCCGCGAGCGGCGGGTTCGGAACAGGCCGAGCATCGGTCGCATCTCCTTTACGCCTTCGCCTGCGGCGTGAGGTTCAGGTCCAGGGTGTTGCCGTCACCGGCGGTGAACGCCGACAGGATCGGGGTGAGGAGGTTGCAGTCCTGGATCTCCGACAGCTTGTACGTGCCTGAGATCTTGCCGCCCTTGAGCGGGTTGAACGTCCCGTCGGACTCCAGGTGGATCGCGGAGGGGTCCTTGGTCTGGCACTTGTCGCCGCCGCCGAGGGGGATCACGCCGAAGAGGCTGAAGCTCGGCAGCTTCGTGATGACGTTGACGTCCGCCTTCAGCGGGCCGTTCAGCGTGCCGGTGACCTTGCCCTGCGGCACGATCTCGATGCCCGCGGTCACGGGGAGGAAGCCGAGAATCGAGAAGTTGCCGCTCGTCGGGTTCAGCGCGAGGTCGGCGGTGTAGGACTTGGTCTTCAGGTCGAGCGAGGCGTCGATCGCGCCGACCAGGGGGGCGGTGCCGTTCGGGGCCTTCACGAACGTCGAGCCGGCGAGCGCGAAGCTGTAGTTGACCGGGGTGTCCCCGCCGGGGCTGGAAGGGGTCTTGACTGCCACTGCGGTGGACGCATCCGACAGGTTGCCCGCCGCGTCCTTCGCCTTCACCGTGAACGTGTACTGGGTGTCGGCCTGGAGGCCGGACACCACGGCGCTCGTCGTGGTCGTGTCCGCGACCTTCTTGCCGCTGCCGTCGTACACCTCGTAGCCGGTCACGCCGACGTTGTCGGTCGACGCCTCCCAACTGAGCGCGGCGCTGGACGTCGTGGCGGTCGCCGTCACGTTCTGCGGGATGCTCGGCGCGACGGTGTCCTCATCACCGCCGCCGCCCTCGGTCTTCACGCCGATCGTCGCGAGGACGTTGTCCTGGCCCGGCTCCTGCGTGCATTCGGACTCGAAGGTGTCGAGCCCGGTGAGCGTGCCGTCCGCGAGCTTCGGCGTCAGCGTGAGCAGGAGGTTGTTCACCACGATCTTCGCGGTGCCCTCCTTGCTGAACTGGATGGGCGGCGCGGACCCGGTCGCCTTGATGTCGAACCCGCCGCTGGCGGGAAGCGTCGTGCTCTCCAGCGTCACCGGGACCTTGACGGGCAGGTCGCCCTGCGGCGCCTGGACGACGGCCTCGGCGGACGCCGTGCCCTCGAGCGTCTTCGCGCCCACCTCGCGCAGCCCCTGCGCGGACTTCTCGCCCACCGTCGACACCGTGTCGACGACGATCTTGGGGATCGGCGTCTTCGGCGGCACGGTCTCGGGGATGTCCGAGCTCATCGTCACCTGGACCTGCTGCGGTCCGAGCAGCGGGAACTCGCACTGGTAGTTCAGCTTCAGGGTGTGAACCGAAGCCGCGGCCGGGTTCGCCCCGGCCACGCCGGCGATGCCGGTCACGGCGGCGGCCACGGAGACCGCGACGCCGGTGTTCCGCAAGCGGGCCGGCAGTGTCTTGGCTTTCACTGTCTACCTCTCGTGTCGCCGAGGACGGGGGCGGAGGGGGTCGGGTAGGGCGTCAGTTCTGCACGTCAGGGGTGAGGTTCAGGTCGAGGGTGTTGCCGTCACCGGCGGTGAACGCCGACAGGATCGGCGTGAGGACGCCGCAGTCCTGGATCTCCGAGAGTTTGTAAGTACCGGTGATCTCGCCGCCCTTGAGCGGGTTGAAAGTTCCGGCGGACTCCAGGTGGATCGCGGAGGGCTCCTTGGTCTGGCACTTGTCGCCGCCGCCGAGGGGAATTCCGAACAGGTTGAACGTCGACAGCTTCGTGACGACGTCCACGTCCGCCTCAAGCGGACCGTTCAGCGTCCCGGTGACCTTGTCCTGAGGAACGATCTCGATTCCCGCCGTCACCGGCAGGAACCCGAGGATCGAGAAATTCCCGGTCTTCTTGTTCAGCGACAGGTCGGCGGTGTACGCCTTGGTCTTCAAGTCGAGGTCGGCGTCGATCGCGCCGGTGAGCGGGGCTTTGCCGTTCGGGGCCTTCACGAACGTCGAACCCGCCAGTGCGAATCCGTACTTGACGTGGCTTCCGGTGTCGTCGCCCTTGACGGTGACGGGCGCGGCCGTGCCGGGCGCGGAGGCGTTTCCCTCGCCGTCGACGGCGTTCACCGCGAAGGTGTAGTCACCGGGCAGCAGGTCCGTCAGCGACAGGCTCGTGGTCTTGCCATCGGTCTTGCCGTACGACTTCCCGGTCTGGTCGAACACCTCGTACCCCGCGACGCCGGACGGCTCCACGCCGAACGGCGCCTGGTCGGTCGAGGCGGCCCACGCGACTTTCGCCGCGCCATTGGAGTCGGCGGTCGCGGCCACGTCACCCGGCGCGGTCGGCGGCATGTTGTCCCTGTCGGGTATGCCGGACTCAGCCAGGACATTGCTCTGAGCCGCGTTGGACCGAGTGCAGTCCATCTTCAGCGAAATGCCCGACTCATCGGGGATCTCTATGACGTTGCCGCCGGAGTCCCACAGCTCGGGAACAATCTGCATGTCGTCGACGGTGATACGCCAGGGCTTGTCCCCGCTGATCGAGAACGGCGGGAACTGTCCCTTGCCGTGGAGGACGATCGGCGCGGGGTCATCGGGTACGACGGCCTTCTCCAACGTGAGGGGCGCCCTGATGCTGAGGTCGCCCTGCTGGACGTGCAATGTCGAGGACAACGACGCCGTCCCGCTCATACTGGCCGCGCCGATGCCGTTGAGCCCGGTCCACCCGGTCAGAGCCATCTCCGCGTCGACCGTGGCCCTCGGGATCGGATTGCCGGGCGGCACCGGCTCGGGGATGTCCGCGTTGAGGGTGAGCTGCATCATCTGGTCCCCGAGCATCGGGAGCGGGCACCGGTAGTCGAGTTTCAGGGAGTGCTCGGTCGCCGCGGCGGAGCCCGCCCCGGCGATGCCGACGACGCCGGCCGCAGCGGTCACGCAAACCGCGACGCCGAGACCGCGCACGCGGTTCGGCAGTGTCTTGGTTCTCACGTCAACCTCTCGTGTCACCGAAGGCGGGGCGGAATGCGGGGCTCGTGCGGGGCTTTTGCGGGGATTGAGGGGGACCGGCCCCCGCCGTGCGGGACCGCGCTGGGCGCGGGGCGGCGGGGGCCGGTCGGAAACCGTGAACCGGTTACCGGAGGGAGGAGCGTCAGCTCTTCGCGACCGGGGTCAGGTCCAGGTCGAGGGTGTTGCCGTCACCGGCGGTGAAGATGGACAGGATCGGCGTCAGGATGTTGCAGTCCTGGATCTCCGACAGCTTGTACGTGCCGGTGATCTTGCCGCCCTTGAGCGGGTTGAACGTCCCGTCGGACTCCAGGTGGATCGCGGAGGGGTCCTTGGTCTGGCACTTGTCGCCGCCGCCGATCGGGATGGCCCCGAACAGGTTGAAGACGGACAGCTTGGTGATGACGTTGACGTCGGCCTTCAGCGGGCCGTTCAGCGTGCCCGTGACCTTGCCCGTCGGGACGATCTCGATGCCCGCGCTCACCGGCAGGAAGCCGAGGATCGCGAAGTTGCCCGTGGTCTTGTTCAGCGAAAGGTCAGCGGTGTAGGCCTTGGTCTTGAGGTCCAGGTCCGCGTCGATCGCACCGGTCAGCGGGGCCGAGCCGTTGGGGGACTTGACGAACGTCGAGCCCTTCAGCGTGAACCCGTACTTGACGTGGTTGTTGTCGCCACCGCCGCCGCCGGCCTGGGTCGTGACCTGGAACGGCGCGCTGGCCTCGGAGAGGTTGCCCGCGGCGTCCTTGGCCTTGACCGTGAAGGTGTACTGCGTCGAGGCCTTCAGGCCCGAGACGGTGGCGCTGGTGCCGGTCACGTCCGCGACCTTGTTGCCAGAGCCGTCGTACACCTCGTAGCCGGTGACGCCGACGTTGTCGGTGGACGCGGTCCACGACAGGGCGACGCTGCTCGAGGTGGCCGTGCCCGTCACACCCTGCGGGGTGCTCGGCGCGACGGTGTCGTCGTCACCGCCGCCACCCTCGCCCGCAACCGTGACCGCGGCGGCCGTGCCGGCGGCGGAGACGTTGCCCGCACCGTCGGTCGCCTTCACCGAGAAGGTGTAGTCACCGGCGGCGAGACCGGTCAGCGAGAGGCTGGTGGTCTTGCTGTCGGTCTTGCCCACCGACTTGCCGGTCTGGTCGAAGACCTCGTAGCCCGCGACGCCCGACGGGGTCACGCCGTCCGGCGCGGTGTCGGTCGAGGCGCCCCAGGTCACCTTCGCGGCGCCGGCGGCGTCGGAGGTGGCCTTCACGTCGGCCGGAGCGCTCGGCGCCACGGTGTCCTTGCCACCCGGGTCAGGGTTGCCCTCGCCGATGTCGAACTCGGCCAGGACGTTGTTCTGGTTCGGGTCCTGCGTGCAGGGGATCTTGTCCATCGACGTGCCCGGCTCCGGCGGGATCTCGACGACGTTGCCGTCGGAGTCGCGCGGCACGATGTTCAGCGTCAGGTCACCGACGATGATCTTGCCGTGGCCCGCCTTGTTGAAGGTGAGCTGCGGCGCCTCGCCGGTGCCGTGGATGACGATCGGCGCCGGGTCGACCGGAACCGGCGTCTTGTCCAGCTTGATCGGCACCTTGACGTTCAGGTTGCCCTGCGGCACCTGGAGCGTGGAGGAGGCGGACGCCGAGCCCTCGAGGCTGGCGGCGCCGACCATGCTCAGGCCGGACCAGGTGTTCTCGTCGACCGTGGAGATCGCGTCGATCATGATCTTCGGGATCTTCTGACCGACGGGGACGGACTTGGGAATGTCCGACTTGATGTCGACGGTGACCTTCTGCTCCCCGATGAGGGGGTACTTGCAGGTGTAGGTCAGACCGTTGAGGGTCACCGGGTCGGCCGAGGCCGGGCCCGCGGCCACCACACCGGTCAGGGCGGCCACCATGCTGCCGACGGCGGCCGCCGCGAGGGCGGTACGTGCCCTCGGGGACTTCTTCTTGGCGTTCACTCGCTACCTCTTCGCGTTGCGGAGAAACGGCTGTGCATCTCGGCGGCCCCCGGGGGGACGGTTCACCTCCGACGAGGCGGCCTCGGATGTCGGTGCTGTGAATTGCCGGGCGCTGGATTGCGTCCGAGCTGAAACTCCCGGGGACGGGACCGGCCGTGTCGGCCGGGTCGTGTCCCTGGTTCGTCGGCGCACCGGTCGGGTTCGCGACCTGCGCCGCCGGATCGTTCGGGGGCTTCGTTGGCGCAAACTATCCGGCGGCGGACGCGGAGTCCACACATTGTTCCCGCGGCCCAGAAATTTCATAAGTAGTGAGTGACGCACGCCACTGCGACTATCAGAGCGGCGTAACCGCAAGCCTTCCACGGCGTGTGAACGGTCACTTCCGGAATGATCAGATTTGGAATACCACCAGCGTTCCTGAATCTTTTTTCATCATCCGATGAGTCATTTTGGGGGCCCGTCGGGGGCCATCGGGGTTTCTTGTCACCCAGCGCGCGTTCGGCCGCCCGCTTTGTTCACCCGGTGTACGGACCGGGCCCCGCTCGGCGGGTTAGCTTGCACGTGTCCTGGATCACGGGAGGCACGGCGCGCGGGGGTCCCCGCTCGGCGCGTCCCACCCCCTGCCGCGATCCCTGCACGACGGCCGGCGGAACCGCCGGTCCGGAACTCCGGCGCCGCCCCGCGCCGCGTCCCGGACCGATCCGGCGGAACCGGCTCTGGAGGTGTCCCATGACCCGAACCCTCGACCCCGTCGCGGCGAGCGCGGCGGGCGCGGCGTCGTCGCTGCCCCGGCGGCTGGCCCAGCTCATGCGGCCGGAGCTGCCCAGCCTGTGCGACGAGATCGTCGCCGAGATCCGCAAGGCGATCCCGGAGTACGCGCCGCCCGGCGACGGCCCCTACGACCACGCCTACGACCAGGTGCTGCACGCGAGCGTCCGGCAGAGCCTGACCGCGTTCACCGACCGCGTCGGCGGGACGCCCGGCGGGGCGGCCTCGCACCGCGAGGCGGCGCGCCGGCTCGGCGAGTACGAGGCGATGGAGGGCCGCAGCCTCGACTCGCTGCAGGCCGCGTACCGGATCGGCGGCCAGGTCGCGTGGCGGCGCGTCATGAAGGTCGCGCCGCGCTACGACATCTCGTCCACCGTCATGTCACGGCTCGCCGACGCGCTGTTCTCGTTCATGGACGAACTCGCCGCGCTGTCGCTGGAGGGCTACCTCGCCGCCCGCGCCCACCCGGTCGCCGCGCTGGACGAGCGCCGCCGCCGGCTGCTGCGCATCCTGCTCGACGGCGCCGCCGGCCCCGGCCCCGCGCTGGTGGAGATGGCCGAGGCCGCGGGCTGGACCGTACCGGAGCAGGTCACGCTGGTCGCGCTGCGGCCCGGACCCGGGCAGGTCCGGACGGTGCTGGACGACGACCTGCTCGTCGACCTCGACGACGCCGAGCCGCACCTGCTGCTGCCCGGCCCGCCGACCGAGGAGCGCGCGGCGATGCTCGCGACGGCCTTCCCCGGCCGCCGGCTCGCGATCGGCACGGCCGTCCCGCTGGCCCGCGCCGCGGACTCGCTGCGCTGGGCGCGGCAGGCGCTGCACCTGGCCGAGGAGGGTGTGCTGGAGGTGGACGGTCCCATCGTCCGCTGCGACGACCACCTGGTCACGCTGTGGCTGATGGCCGACCCGGCGCTGCTGGAGCAGCTCGCGCACCAAGTGCTCGGGGTGCTGCCCGCGATGACGCCCGGCCAGCAGGACCGGCTGACCGAGACGCTGCGGACCTGGCTCGTCACCCGTGGAACGGCCGCGGAGATCGCGGCGCGGCTGCACATCCACCCGCAGACCGTCCGGTACCGCATGCGCAAGATCGAGCAGACGCTCGGGCCGGAGCTGGCCGACCCGGACGCGCGGTTCGGCATCGAGGCCGTCCTGCGCGCGATGGAACTGCGCGAGCGCGCGCGCAAGGCGCACAGCCGGTCGGGCGGACGGTCCGGCGCGCCGGGCGCCGCGGGCGCGGCCCGGTCGGGCGGCCGGGGCGTTCCCCCGAACCTCCCCGCCGCCGCCCGCGCCCGCCGCGGCGCGGTCCCGCACGCGGTGGTGACGCCGCGGGTCCCCCGGCGCCGCGGTTGACGAGCGAAACGGCCTCCCGATGGAACCACCGGCCCGCGCGGCCCCGTCCACCCGACCAGCCGCGCGGCCATCGGCCCTTTCTCCCCCAACGACCGTGAACCCCACTCTGACCTGGCCACCAACCCCAATGACCGCCGGTCACCCAATCCCGATGCCCGCCGGTCGCCGGTCGCCGGTCGCCGGTCGCCGGTCGCCGGTCGCCGGTCGCCGGTCGCCGACCACAGTGACCACGGACGACCGCCGATCACCGCCGATCGCCGCCGCGGCTGACCACCAAGACCGCCGACGAACGCACCCTCACCCGATGCGACGTACCGGCCGCCCAGCTCCGAAGCCACGACCGCGTGGCACCGGCGGTCCGACCACGACCGCCACGAGCATCGGCTGACAGCGCCGCCCGCCGCGAACACAGGCCCCCAACCCATCGGGGTCACCGCGACGGCCCGCCACCAGCACCCACCGCCACAACCCGCCAACCGGCGCGCCCGCAGGCGGCGCGACGCAGCCCGAGCCCGCAGACACCAGCTCGCGCAGCTTCCAACGACGCGGCCACCTCGCCGACCACCGGCCCGCGTGCCCACCGGTGACGCGGCACCGGCCGCTGAAGTCACCGCCACCCGCCACCCGCCACCACGATCATCCGACAACACGGCCGGTCCGCAGCCGCCCGGTAACAGTTCACGACTGCGACTCGGCAGCACGACTGCCCGAGCGCAGTTCAAGCGTGACTCGCCACAACACCGAACGCGCCGCTGGCGCCTCACGCCGTTCGGCGACGCGCCCTGTCTGCGGCAAACCCGCCAAGTCTTCGGCAGACCCGCCGACGACGCGATTGGTCGGATGCTCGACCGTGGAACACGTGGATGCTCTGGGCGCCCCCCACTGCGGTGCAACGCAGTTCCGGCGCGACGCGATGCCCAGCTACGGCGCAACACGGCCGTCCGACCGGGCCTGTACGGCACAACGCGGGCGTCCGGCGGCACATGCGTGCGCCGGCGCCTTCGGGCCTGGGCTGTAACCCGATGGCGTGGCGCGGTGGTCGCTCCGCGCCGTGAAGGCCCGGCACGGCACGAGCCGTATGCGGCGGTGAGTCGCGCGTCATTGACGGCAGCCGCGCGGTCGGCGCGAGTCGTACGCGGCGGCCGAGACAGCGCTTCGACGGCAGCCGTGCGATCGGCGGGGCGGCTCGCGGGGGCGCGGATGTGCGTCGGGGCGATGCGTATCTATATAGAGGTGTGGACCATGCCCTATAGATACGAGAGCGCGCGTGTGAGCGGAGTCGATCGGGTACGCGAGGGCCATGAACCTTGATGGGGACGTGATGACGGACGGCGGCGTGCGGATGCGCCGCGCGTACGAGCAGCCGGAGGCGGCGGACGGCGCGCGCGTCCTGGTGGACCGTCTGTGGCCGCGCGGGCTGGCGAAGGCCAGGGCGGACCTCACCGAGTGGGCGAAGGAGGTCGCGCCGTCCAACGACCTGCGCCGCTGGTACGGGCACGATCCCGCGAAGGAGGACGAGTTCCGCCGTCGCTACCGCGCCGAGCTGGACGACCCCGAACGCCGCGAGATCGTCGAGCACCTGAGAGAACTGGCGAAGTCGGCGCCCCTGACCTTGCTCACCGCGACACGAGAAGTCGAGCAGAGCCACCTTCCGATCCTCGCCCGCCGCATCCGCGGCTGACCCCACCCGCCCGAGAACAACTCCCCACGCGAGCGAACTGGACCAGCGCCGATCCCAGTCACTGTTGAACACACTGCCTCTGCGCGAAACGAACCGTCAGCCCCCCGGGACTGACGGACGAGCCGCTCACTGCGACGAGCACGCCAGCCCAGCAGAAGAGACGAGGACCGATCGCCTACTCCAGGCGCGGCACGCTGCCCGCGCTTGCAGAGCGGCGCGAACCTCGCGCTGGCGGGATTGACGCACGCCGCGCACACCCGGCTCAGACGCTGCGGGGCCAGGCGGCCGCGACCAAGACAGGACCGTACGGTCACATTCGCGGGGCAGTCTTCGCACCGGCACTCACCTGCACTCGTTGTCGAACCTCGCCCCGGCACACGCGGGACCACCAGACAACCTGCGCATCACCACCACAGCAAGCGCCCCGCACGCGGGACTCACAGACAAGCCGCGCGCCGCCCCGCAGTACTCGCCCCACTCCCGCGCCCGAAGGGCGAGTGCTACGCGTCGGCTGGGCAGCCCTGGTCCGCGCTCACCCGACGCACGAGTTGCTGGAGGACCAGCCGCGCGCCGCCCGCGCGCATCCCGCGGAGAATGCGGAAGGCCCGGAACGTTCCCGTTCCGGGCCTTCGCGGTCACGAACGCGTCAGTCGGTGCCCGACGCGGCAGGCGGTCCGCCGATCGGGCCGGTGGACGACGGTCCGGCGGCGGACGGGCCCGCGACCGAGGGGCCCGCAGCCGGTGAACCGGTAGCCAGCGGACCGGTAGCGGACGAGCCGGGAACCGGCGAGCCAGCGACCGACGTCCCCACCGCCGACGAGCCCGAGGCAGAAGCGCCCGCGAGCGCCCCGGCGCCGCCGGAAGCCGCGTCCGAAGGAGCCCCCTCCGCAAGGTCGAGGCTGTCGCGCAGCACGACCGACTTCAGCGCCAGCGCCGCGACGATCCCCACGACCGCGATGAACGCCGAAATCAGGAAGATGTGCCCCGTCGCGTCCCCGTAGGCGGCGCGGACGACCTCACGCACCGGCCCGGGCAGCGACTTCACGTCGAGACTGCCCGACCCCGCGCCGCCGCCCTTGATGCCGAGCCGCGCCAGCCCCTCCGCGATCTTGGTGGAGACCTGGTTGGCGAGCACCGCGCCCAGCACGGAGACGCCGATCGTCCCGCCGAGCGACCGGAAGAACGTCACCGACGCGCTGGCGGCCCCGACCTCGCCCAGCGGCACGGAGTTCTGCACGACGAGCACGAGGTTCTGCATCGACATGCCGACCCCGACGCCGACGAGGAACATCGCGACGCCGACGAAGTACAGCGACGTGCCGTGGTCGATGGTCGAAAGGAGCGCGAACCCGGCGGTCAGGACGATCGTCCCGGCGACGATGAACCGCTTGATGCGCCCGGTGCGCGTGGCGAGCCGTCCGGCGACGGTGGAGGACAGCAGCACGCCCGCCATCATCGGGATCGTGAGCAGTCCGGCGTGGGTGGGGCTGTAGCCGCGTCCGATCTGGAAGTACTGCCCGAGGAAGACGGCCCCGCCGAACATCGCCATGCCGACGGCGAGGCTCGCGACGATCGACAGCGCGGTGTTGCGGCGCGCGATGACCTTGAGCGGGACGACGGGTTCGGCGGCGCGCGTCTCGACGAACACGGCGAGCGCGAGGATCGCGAGCCCGCCGAGGACCATCGCGGCGGTCTGCCAGGACAGCCAGGCGAAGCTGTCGTCGACGAACGTCACCCAGATGAGCAGCGTGCTGACCCCGGCGGCGATGAGCGTCGCGCCCAGGTAGTCGATCTTGACGTCGTCGCGGCGCAGGACCGGCAGGTGCAGCGTCTTCTGCAGCAGGAAGAAGGACACGACGGTGAACGGCACGCCGATGAAGAAGCACCAGCGCCAGCCGAGCCAGGACGTGTCGACGATGAGTCCGCCGAGCAGCGGCCCGCCGACGGTGGCGACGGCCATAACCGCGCCGAGGTAGCCGAAGTAGCGGCCGCGGTCGCGCGGGCTGATCATCGCGGCCATGACGATCTGGGCGAGCGTCTGGAGTCCGCCCATCCCGAGTCCCTGGAACGCGCGGGCGGCGATGAGCTCACCGGTGTTCTGGGAGAACCCGGAGATCAGCGAGCCGACGGTGAAGATGACGATCGCGACTTGGACGAGCAGTTTCTTGTCGTACAGGTCGGCGAGCTTGCCCCAGATCGGGGTGGTCGCGGTGGACAGCAGCAGCGTGGCGGTGACGACCCACGTGTACTGCGACTGCGTGCCGTGGAGCGACCCGATGATCTGGGGAAGGGCCGTGGAGACCACGGTTGCGCTCAGCATCGCGACGAACAGCGACAGCAGGAGGCCGCTCAGGGCCTCCAGGGTCTGCCGCTGGCTCATCGGAGCCGAGCCGGACGACTGCGCACTCAACGGGAAAGCCTCCATCGGGAACGTGCGGCGTGTCCGTCCCGCCGGGGCGTCGGTGGCTCTCCGGGGGACGTCCGGGACATCGGGTCCAACACCCGACCGGGGAATTATATGCCCACTGCGCAAGTTTTCCCATCGAGAAGTTTTCTGGACGCTAGGGTGGGGGTGCGATGGAGACGATGCGGGAGGCGGCCCCGGGGCTGCGCGAGCGGAAGAAGGCGGCGACCCGCCAGGCCCTCCACGAGGCCGCGATGCGGCTGACGATCGACCACGGCCTCGACCACGTCACCGTCGAGGCCATCGCGGACGCCGCCGGGGTCTCGCGCCGCACCTTCTCGAACTACTTCGAGGGCAAAGAGGACGCGCTGCTTTACGGCGACGCCGAGTGGCGGCGGCGCGTCGTCGAGGCGCTGGCCGCCCGGCCCGCCGACGAACGCGGCTGGCCCGCGCTGCGCGCCACGGTCCGCGACCAGTTCGGCGACCTCACGCTCGACCCGTACGTCCTGCGCCAGGCCAAGCTCGTCCGCAGCCACCCGTCCCTGATCCAGCGGCAGCTCGCGCGCTTCGCCGAACTGGAGGCGCGGATCGCCGAACTCGTCGCGGTCCGCGAGGGCCTGCCGCCCGACGCGCTGCGCGCGCGGGTGCTGTCGGCGGCGTTCCTGACGGCGCTGCGCGTCGGCGTGCAGCGCTGGGCCGTCGAGTCCCCCGAGCGGCCCCTCCAGGACGTCGTCGAGGAGACCCTCGACGAGATCGGCACCGCCTTCTGACCTCGCGTTTATCGACCTTGCGTCCCGGCTAGGGGCGCTGGGACGCGATGAACGCCCACCGCCCGGCTCCCCCGGCGGGAGACCCGGGCCGGTGAGCCGGGGGGTTTGCGATGAAGACCAGAGACCGCGTGCGCGAACTGATGAACACGACGGTGACGGGCCGCGACGGGACGAAGATCGGCACGGTCCGCCAGATCTATCTGAACGACCGGACGGGCCTTCCCGAATGGGTGACGGTCCACACCGGCTGGTTCGGCAACCGGGAGAGCTTCGTCCCCATCACCGACGCGACGCGTGACCAGGACGGTCTGCGCGTCCCGTTCGACCGCCAGTTGATCAAGGACGCGCCGCACGTCCACGCGGGCCAGCACCTGAGCCCTCAAGAGATCAACGACCTGTACCGGTATTACGGCCTGCGCACGCCGGACCGCCCGCGCGAGCAGGCGCAGGCGGAGATGAAGCCGGCCGGTCCGGACGGGACGCGCCCCGGTCGCCCGGACCAGCCCGCCGCCGACCGCGCCGACCAGGGCGAGCCGGTGGAGGTGGTCCGCTCCGAGGAACGCATGTCGGTGTCGAAACGCGAAGAGGAGACCGGACGCGTCCGAATCCGCAAGTCCGTCGACACCGAGCTGGAGCGGATGGAGGTCGAAGTCGGCCACGAGGAGATCCAGATCGAGCGCGAGCCGATCACGGACGGAAGGCCCGGCGGCGCGGCGCTGGAGCCGTCCGAGCAGGAGATCATCCTGCACGAGGAGCGGATCGTGGTGAACAAGGAGGCCGTCCCGGTCGAGCGGGTGGTCATCCGCAAGCAGACGGTCGCCGACAAGCGGACCGTCGAGGACGAGGTGCGCAAGGAGCGCATCGACATCGTCGCGCCGGACGATCCGCGAGCGCACTGACGCCGGACGCGCCCCCCGGGACTCCCCCCGGGGGGCGCGCCTTTCGCCCAGCGACCGGTAAGAACCGTTTTCCTCCCATTTAGTTCGCGCGACGAGCCCCCAGGCCGCGGACACATCCCCCGACTTCCCGACATGAAGACAATTCACTTTGTGCGCGGGTTTCCCGATGCGCGACGTTCGATTCGATCGTGATCTGTCCCTAAGATGAGAACCCACTGTCCCACCGCTCCATGACTTCTCACGTGACAAGTAGTTGTGGATATCGTGTGACTTCACGCATAGTTCAACGACAAGGTCCCTATGCGATGACGAAGCCACTTATCGTCGGGTGAAAGGGCGGCGCGGGAAAGGGGGACGGGCGGTGACGCGGCTCGCGACGTTCCGGCACGCCGCGCTCGCGGTCGCGGCGGTCCTGTGCGCCGCCTTCGTCCTGGTCCTCGCCGCCCCCGCGCACCACTCCGGCGCGGCGCGGCTCGGCGCGCCCGCGGCGAGCGCCGTCGCGCCCGGCCCGGCCGGCCCGGCGTCGGGCCGCTGCTGCGTGGACGACGAACGCCCCCACGAAGCGCCCCGGCACGCGGGCGTCCGCGTGCCCGCGCTGCTGCCCGACCTCAAGCTCCCGCGCGGCCACTCCTGCCTGGCCGTCCGCCCCGGGGCTCCCCGCGCTCTCGCCGCCGCGCTCGTGCGCCGCGGCCACGACGGACACCTCCACGCCCTGAGCCGGACGGTCTCCGGCGACGTCGCGGCCCTGCTGCAGGTGTTCCGCTGCTGATGTGACCGCCGCGCGCCCGCCGCCCGCCCGGGCGGCGGGACGTCCGCGCCGCCGTCCGTTCCCGCTCCATCGACGCGCCGCCGCGCGGCGCCCCTGGAGGTCTTCGCCATGCAGACGTTCATCGACCATGCCCGCTCGTTCCGGGAGCACGCCGCCCGGAACGGCGCGGAGTTCGACCGGCTGGCCGCGGGCCAGTCCCCGCAGGCGCTGTTCATCGCCTGCTCCGATTCGCGCGTCGTCCCGTCCCTGTTCACCGGGGCCCGTCCCGGCGAGCTGTTCGAGCTGCGGACGGCGGGCAACATCGTTCCCCGCCACCGGCTCGGCCACCCGACCGGGGAGGCCGCGACGATCGAGTTCGCGCTGGAGGTGCTCGGCGTCGCCGACATCGTCGTGTGCGGCCACTCCCACTGCGGCGCCGTGGGCGCCATGACGCGCGGGGACGACCTCACCGGCGTCCCCGCCGTGCGGAGCTGGCTCGCGGGCGCGCGCGCCGGGGGCCCCGCGCCGCCGGGCCCCGGCGACACCGCGCCCGACTACGCGGCGGCCGCGCAGCGGCACGTGCTGCACCAGCTCGACCGGCTGCGCACCTACCCGAACGTCGCGCGGCGGCTCCGCGCGGGCGCGCTCGGGCTGCACGCCTGGTACTACGAGGTCCACACCGGGACCGTCCTCGCGCACCGCGCGGACGCCGACGCGTTCCTCCCGCTGTGAGCGCCGTCCTGCGGCGGGACCTGCCCGCCTCGCTCGTGGTGTTCCTCGTCGCGCTGCCGCTGTGCGTGGGCGTGGCGGTGGCGTCCGGCGTCCCCGCCGAGCTGGGGCTGATCACCGGGATCGTCGGCGGGCTCGTCGCCGGGGCGATGCCCGGCAGCAGCCTCCAGGTCAGCGGGCCCGCGGCCGGGCTGACGGTCCTGGTCTTCGAGGCCGTCCGCGAGTACGGCGCGGGCGCGCTCGGCGCGATCGTGCTGGCCGCCGGGCTCGTCCAGCTCCTGCTCGGCGCGCTGCGGCTCGGCCGCTGGTTCCGGGCGGTGTCGCTGTCGGTCGTCGAGGGGATGCTCGCCGGGATCGGGCTGACGATCATCGCGGGGCAGCTCTACGCGATGGCGGACGCGCCCGCGCCCGGCTCGGGCCTCGGCAAGCTCGCCGGGCTGCCCGGCATGCTCGCCGGCAGCGCGGGGTCGGGCGCGGCGCTGACCGCGCTCGGCGTCGGCGTCGCGACGATCGCCGTCCTGGCCGGGTGGCCGCTGCTGCCGGAGAAGGCCCGGCGGGTGCCCGCGCCGCTCGTCGCGGTCGCCGCCGCGACGGGCGCGACGCTGCTGCTCGACCTGCCCGTCCGGTCGCTGGACGTGCGGGGGCTGCTCGGCTCGATCCACCCGCCCGGCCTGGACGACGCCGCGCGGCTCGCCGAGGTCGGCGCGCTCGGCACCGTCCTGGCGTTCGCGCTCATCGCGTCCGCCGAGACGCTGTTCAGCGCCGCCGCCGTGGACCGCATGCACGACGGGCCCCGCACCGACTACGACCGCGAGCTCATCGCGCAGGGCGCCGGGAATGCGGTGTGCGGGGCGCTCGGCGCGCTGCCGATGACCGCCGTCATCGTGCGCAGCTCGGCGAACGTGCGGGCGGGCGCGCGGACGAAGGCGTCGCGGGTCCTGCACGGCGTCTGGCTGCTGCTGTTCGCGGCGTTCCTGCCGTCGGTGCTCGGGTGGATTCCGCTGGCGGCGCTCGCGGGCGTGCTCGTCCACGCGGGCTGGAAGCTGATCCCGCTCGCGCGGCTGCGTCCGCTGTGGCGGGAGCAGCGCGGCGAGGCGGCGGTCCTCGCGGTGACGGCGGTGGCGGTCGTGGCGCTCAACCTGTTCGAGGGCGTGCTGATCGGGCTCGTCGCGGCGATCGCGAAGTCGGCGTGGGAGACCTCGCACGTCCACGTCGAGACGCGCGCGCCGGACGGCGACGGGCCGCTCCGCGTCGCGGTGACCGGGAACGCCACGTTCCTGCGGCTGCCGAAGCTCATCGACGCGCTGGACGCGCTGCCGCACGACCGGCGGATCGAGCTGGACGTGTCCGGCCTCCGGCACCTCGACCCGTCCTGCCGGGCGGCCCTCACCGAATGGGCGGACGGCCGCTGCGGGACGGTGCCCGCGCGAGCCTGACCCCACCGAGGCCCCCGGCGGCGACCCCGCCCGGGGGTCTCGGCGTTCTGGGGACGGTCTTGGGCGAAAGCGGAGATTAGCCCACGGGATTCCTGCCGAGCATGGAGGTGTCGGGCAAACGGCGAAGCCGGGGGTGGATGCGGTGGTCGCGCAGCGGTCCCACGGCGAGCCCGCCGGACCGGCACGCGCGGACGATCGCGGGCAGCGCGTCGAGCGTCGCCTGCCACGCGCCGGGCGCCGCGGTGACGTCGCTGTCGTGCAGGAGGAGCGTCGCGCCGCCCGCCAGATCGGGGCGGAGCGTCGCGAGGATCGTCGCGGGCGTGGCGCGGCCCGTCCAGTCCTTGCCCCACGCCGTCCACAGGACGGGCCGCAGCCCGCAGGCCCGTGCGCCCGCCAGGCCCTCCGCGCTGAGCGCGCCGTGCGGCGGCCGGTACCAGACGGGCCGGACGCCGCACACGTCCTCGATCAGGCGGACCGTCCGCGCGATCCCGGCCGGGACGCGCCCCGGCCGGGCGAGCAGGCCGTTCTGGTGCAGCCAGCCGTGGACCGCGACCTCGTGGCCCGCCGCGACCATGCGGCGCGCGAGCGCGGGTCGGCGGCGGAGCTGGTCGCCGAGGAGGAAGAACGTCGCGCGGCAGCCGAGGTCGTCCAGGACGTCGAGGAACAGCGCGGTGCCGGTCGCGTCGGGGCCGTCGTCGAAGGTCAGCGCGACGTGTCCGGGGTCGCCGCGGCCGGCGAGGCGCGGCGTCCAGCGGCGCACGGCGCGCAGGCACGTGACGGCGGGCAGCGCGTTGGCGAACGCGGCCCCCGCCGCGACCGCCGCGATCCGCGCCGCCGCCCGTGTGGCCATGCGTCCAGTCTGCGCGGGAAGGCGTTCTGAATGGGCAAACGCCTGCTCATACTCACGGCCGGAATGGGGGCGGGGCACGACGGCGTCGCGGCGGAGCTGGCGCGGCGGCTCGCGCCCGCCGGGTTCGACGTCGCCGTGGTGGACGTCCTGGACCTGCTCCCGCTGCGGCTCGGCCGGGCGCTGCGCCGCGCGTACCGGACGGTGATCATCTCGATGCCGTGGCTGTACGAGGCGCTGTACCGAGGCTTCTTCGCGTCCGGCGACCCGCCGCGCGCGTCGCCGCTGACGATGTGGCTGGCGGCGCGGCTCGGGCGCGCGCTGGCGGACCGTCCGCCGGACGCGGTGGTCTCCACGTTCCATCTCGCTGCACAGGTCGCGGGGCGGCTGCGCGAGTCGGGGCGGCTCCCCACGCCGTCGCTGGTGCTCGTCACCGACTTCGCCGTCCACAGGCTGTGGATGCACCGGGGCAACGACCGCTACCTGTGCCCGGACACGGCGGCGGCGCGCGCGGTGACCGAGGCGACGGGCCGTCCCGCGACGGCGACCGCGCCGCTGGTCGGGGAACGGTTCCGGACGGCCGACCGCGTCCGGCCCGCGCGCCCGCTGCCGGGCGTGCGGCCGGAGGACCGGCCCGTCGTCGTGTCGGCGGGGTCGTGGGGCGTCGGGCACATCGCGGACACGACGCGCGTCCTGGCCGATTCGGGCCGGTACCTGCCGGTCGTGCTGTGCGGGCGGAACGAGCGGCTGATCCGGCAGTTGCGCGCGGCCGGGACGGGCCTCGTCCTCGGCTGGCGCGACGACGTCGCCGAACTGCTCGCGGGCGCGTACGCGCTCGTCGACAACGCGGCCGGACTGAGCTGCCGGGAGGCGTTCGCGCTGGGCGTGCCGGTCGTCTCCTACCGGCCGATCGCCGGGCACGGCCGGGACGGCGCACGGGCGATGGCGGGCGGCGGCGTCAGCGTGTACGCGCGGTCCCCCGCCGAGCTGGTCGCCGCGCTGGACCGCCTCGCCGACCCGGCCGTCCGCGCGCGGCAGACCGCGCGGGCGACCGCGCTGTTCAACGCGCCGAGCGCCGAGGAGATCGTGGCGGCTTCGCCGGCTTGACGTCGTGGTGCTCCTGAAGCATCGGGGACCGCGACAGCCCGATGCTGCCCGCGAGGATCAGCGCGACGCCCAGCACCTCGAGCGCCACCCACGGGCCGGTCCTGATCCGCTCGCCGAACAGCCCGATGCCGAGCAGGATGCTCGCGACGGGATCGCTGACGGTCAGCGCGGGCTGGACGGCGACGAGCGTCCCGCTCTGCAGCGCGTTCTGCAGCAGGAACAGCGCGGCGAGCCCGCCGACCACCATCCCGTACAGCTCCCACGACGTCACGACGGCGGTGATCCCGTCGCCGAACAGCTCGGTGACCTCCTTCATCAGCGCGGCCGTGAACGCGAACACGACCGACGACGCGATGCCGATGAGGACGCCCCGCGCCGCCCCGCGCGCCACGAGCGCGGCGAGGACGAGCAGCGCGACGCCGCCCGCGCACGCCGCCCCGGCCAGGACCCAGCTCCACGCGCCCGGCGACCGGGAGCCCTCGCGCGGCGCGGCGGCGGCGAGCAGCCCGACGAGCCCGGCCGTCAGCAGCCCGACCGAGCGCCACGGGACGCGCGCGAGGTCGCGGGGCGGGAGCAGGCCGAGCAGGATCATCGTGAACGGCAGTTCGGCGGACAGGACGGGCTGGATCAGCGTCAGGCCCGCCTGCGACAGCGCCGCCGCCTGCAGGAGGAACGCGCCGAGCAGCGCGCCGATGCCGCCGAGCCAGGCGGGCGTGCGCAGCAGGTCGAGGAAGAGCCTCAGGCGGAACGCGTGCGCCGCCGGGACCGTGCGCGCCGCGCGGCGCTGCAGCACCGAGGCGAACGCGTTGGACGCCGCGGCCAGCAGCGCGAGGAGCGTCGCGATCATCTACCGCGCCCGGCCATCGTCGTTGCGTTCTCCCGGGTGGATGCAGGTGTCCTGGCTCTCCTACCCGCGTGCCGGGGCGTCGGCGCCCGGTTGGCGGCGTCTTTGCCAACTGCGGAACCGGGCGGCCGGCGCCTCGTGGACTGGAATAGATCGTTCCGTTCCGATACACTGGCAGGGCAGTCGAACGAGGGGAACCAGCTATGACCAGCACCGAGTGGACGATCCTGGCCGAGGCCCACGAGGCCCTGCTCACGGCCGTCCGGGACGTTCCGGCCGACGGCTGGGAACGGTCCACGCCCTGCGCGGACTGGACCGTCACCCAGGTTCTCCAGCACGCCGCCGGGGATCAGCTCGCGTTCGCGTCCTTCCTTACCGGCGAGCCCGGTCCGGACGAGAACCCGTTCGCGCCGTCCGGGAAGCTCGGGGACGACCCCGGAGCCGTCGCCCGGCGGGCCGTCGAGGCCAGCGCCCGCGCGTTCGCCACCGTCGCGCCGGACACCGCCGAAGTCCCGGTGCCCGTCCCGCCGAACAAGCTCGACGCGGCGACGGCGGTCGGCGCATGCGCGCTCGACGCCGCCGTCCATGCCTGGGACATCGCGCTCGCGACCGGCCGGCCGTCCCCGCTCAACGCGGACCTCGCCCGCCGCCTCCACACCTCGGCGACCGTGATCGTGGAACCGCTCCGCTCCTTCGGCGCCTACGCCGCCGCCCTCCCCGACGAGCCGGGCGACGACGACACGGCCCGCTTCCTGCGCTACCTCGGCCGCAACCCCCACTGGACGCCCTGACCTACCAGGAACGCTCCCCGAAGCCGCGCCACGCCAAGGCGCGGCTTCGCCCGTTCCCCGTCCAAGGCAGCCGCCGCACCACCTCGCGCGGTGGCCCACGCGCGACACGCAGGTCACCCGGGCACTGTTCGTTCGGTCGCGCGGTCGATGGGCGGCGCGCAGGTCGAGGCGGCTGCGTCCGGGATCTTCGTTCGGCGGGCGTAGGCGACGGACGCCGCCGCCAGGCCGATGCCCCACACCAGGTATCCGGGGACGGCGATCCAGAAGAACGCCTCGGGCAGGTCCAGGCCGCCGGAGGGCGGGAACGGGTTCCGGCCGTGCAGGCGCTCCCAGATCATCTGCAGCGTCATCGTCCCGAAGTACGCGATCAGTCCGGCCGAGACCGCCGCACCCGGCCACAGCACCAGGCGCCGGGGCACCCGGCGGCGCGCGAGGACGGGCACCCAGCGCGGCCACGTCCGTCCGAAGGCGTGGACGAGCGCGGCGGGCAGCAGCGTCCCGCCCAGTACGAACCCCAACTCGAACAGGACTTCGGCCGTCCCGGATCGCAGCGGTGACGTTTCGAGGCCGACCCACGCCTGCGCGGCGATGCGAACCAGGCAGCCCGCCGACGCGGCGTACGCGGCGACGAACGCCCAGCGCGGCGTGCGGGAGAGCGGCGCGAGCAGCGTCCGGCCGGTGCGGGTGCGGCGCTGGTACGCGAGCGTCGCCCGGGCCGTCAGCACCGCGCAGCCCGCGCACGCGGCCCGGCTCAGCGCGCCCAGCGGCTCGAAAACCAGCCCGAGCCCCGGCAGGATCGCGCCGACGACGTCGAGCAGCAGCAGCGCGGCGGACCCGGCGAGCACGGCGGCCGTCCCCCAGCCCGCCGCGACGACGAGCGGCCGCGGCACGCGCGCGGGCATCCGTCGCGCCGCGGCGACGATCAGCGCGGCGAAGCAGCACAGCGCGACCGAGTCCCAGCCGTGGACCGACACGAGGTCCGAACCGATCGGCGCCCTGTCGAACGGGAAGCCGTGGACCAGCCAGAACGCGCGCACGGCCGCGTACCCGAGCGGCAGCGCGGGCGCCGCCGCCGAGAGCGCGTCCCGCGAGAGTCGCAATGTCCGCATGACGTCACGATCGCCCGCGGGCGCGGACCGCGTCCTCCCTCGCGCATCGTGACCCGCTCCCCCGCGCGGGGGAGAAACGACGGCCCGGAGAACGGACGACGCCCGCGGTGCCCCACGGGGGAGGGCACCACGGGCGCCGGGTCCGCGACCATCACACGCTGTCGCGCACCTTTCCGGCAAGCCCCGGCCGATCCCGGCCGGGGCTCGCGGATCGAACTACATGTCCGCGTACGAGACCCCGCCGAGGTAGGACGTCAGCTCCGCCGCGTTGCCGCCGGACGGCGACGGCAGCCCGCCGCGCCAGTCGGCGATCGGGGTGAGCAGGCCGCAGCCGCTGGTGGCGGGCGCGGCGAACGTCTTGTCCGTGGACTGGACCTGCACCAACGAGGAGCCGGGGGCCATCTGGATGCCGGAGAGGTCCAGGTCCAGCTTGATCGGCTTCTCGTCCGTGCCGACGTAGCAGGAGTTCCCCAGCAGCTCGTTGTTGAGCTTCAGCTTGAGGCTGAGCGTGGCCTTGAAGTTCGGGATGTCCATCTCGAACGTGCCCGCGTACTGCGGCTCGACCGACAGGCCCAGCAGCGGCAGGCTGTCGGTGCCGGGGATGCCGAGCGCGCCGCCGGCGACCGTCATCGGCTTGCTGCGCATCCGGATGAACCGGGTGACGTCCTTGCCGGTCTTCGGGTCCACGCCCGCGATGCTCGTGATGATCAGCGGCTGGGTGATCGGCTGGTCGATCGCGCCGACCTTCATGTGCCCGGCGTTGGTGATGAGGACCTCACAGAACCACTCGTCCGGCTTCGCGCCGACGGGCAGCGAGTCCGGGCAGTCGGACAGGTCGAGGTCCGGGACGCCGGGCGCGGGCGTGTCGGCGAGGGCGGCGGGCGCGGCGACCGTCGTGGCGGCGAGGCTCGCGGCGGCGAGGCCGGAGACGGCGAGGGCGGCAGGGAGCACGAGCGCGGCGGCCCGGCGGGCAAGACGAATCATGGAGTCCTCGTCGGGTGGAGGGAGAGGAACGCGACAATGAGAAGCTGGTCACATTGGCGCGTTCCAGAATCAAAGATGAAGAACTCTCAACTGTCAAGATGTGAGTGTTCGCCCGATGTAATCGAGATGACATCGCACGTCCCTAAGGTGCCTCCCGTCCGGCGGCGGCGAGGAAAGGCGGGAACGTGCGGCGTGGGAAGTGGGCGGCCGGTGCGGTGGTCGCGGCGGCGGCCCTGCTGGCGGCGGGCTGCGGCGGCTCGGACGGCGGCGGGCCGAAGACGACGGCGGTGAAGGCCCCGGCGGGTGGCTGGCCGCAGCCTTCGGGGGGCCGCGTCACCGAGGCGATGTGCGGCCTGCTCACGCCCGAGGACTACGCCGGCTACGGCCACCAGATGCTCCAGCCGTTCACGCCGAAGATCAACGGGACGGTCCTGAGCTGCGAGGGCATGGTCGCCGACGCCTTCACGGTCGACCTCCAGCCGACCATCCAGGCGGGCAAGCTCGTCTACTCGAAGACGCTTCAGGACCACAAGGACCGGCTCCAGGAGGACGCGCGCCGCACGATCCTCGCGAACAACGTCGTCCAGGGCGCCGACGAGAGCTGGTTCGACTACTGGACGCTCGGCACCGAGGGCACGCAGTTCACCGAGTACGAGATCAACGCGCGGCGCGGCGCGCTCGTCGTCGACATCACGCTCAGCGGCATCCACGGCAAGAACGAAAAGGACCCGAAGACCGTCCTTACCGGGCTGGCCGGCCTCGTGTTGCAACGGCTCCCCGGCGTCGGCGCGAAGGACACCGGTACGACGCACAAGGTGCGCTTCGAGGTGACCGGGAGCGGCAAGGCGTCCCAAATCATGTACACGGACCCGGCCGCGACGAAATCCGTGACGGTCAAGAACGTGAAACTCCCGTGGTCCAAGGAGCTTCCGTTCGTTCCGCAGGCGGGCGCGCAGATGCCGTTCAACCTGAGCGCCTACACCAACGGCTTCATGAAGCCGGTCGGCTGCCGCATCTCCGTCGACGGGCAGGAGCTCAAGCGGCAGGACTCGACGACGACGGCGACCTGCCTGGCCTTCTACACCGGGTGACGGGGGCCTTCCGCTCCGAACCTTCGTCTGGTCCCATGAGTCCTAGAAGGGCGACGGGAACCGGCGGTGGAGAGGCGCGGCGGCCATGCGGAGCGGAGCGGCGGGCGTGCGCGTCGCCGTGCTCGGGCCGGTCGGGATCATCCGGGACGGTGTGCTGCTGTCCCCGTCGTCGGGGATCTCCCGCGCGCTGCTCGGCGCGCTCGCGACGGCGGGCGCGATCGGCCTCCGCGACGACGCGCTGGTCTCGTTGCTGTGGGGCGAACGCGAGGCGTCCGTGTCCGCGTCAGCGCTGGCCGTGGCGGTGTACCGGCTGCGCCGCTGGCTGCGCGACGCACTGGACGACGCGCCGCTCGCTTCACCCGACGCTCTGACCGACGTTCCACCCGAGGCGCGGAGCGACCGCCTGCCCGGAACAGCGCGCGGCGCCCTGCTCGGACCTGCGCGCGGGATTCCCCGCGATGGCCCGCCCGCCGAGCACGGTGCTCTGGCCGGGGACCGCGATGCGCCGCCTGGATACGCGGGCGGAGCGCTGAGCGGCGATCAGTCCGGGGACATGCGCGGAGCGCACGGCGACGTGCCGCAAGGAATGTGCGACGACGCGCGCGGAAACACAGCAGGCGAGCCGCCCGAACCGTCGTGCAGCCGCACGCCGGGTGCGCTCAGCGATGACTCGCCGAAACCTACGGACGGCGACTCACCCGAGACCGCGCGGCCCGGCGTTGCAACCGGTATGCGCGAGGCGGTCCCTGGGGCCGCGCGGCATGACGCAACCGACCGCGCGCGGGCAGCCGCAGTAAGTGACCCGCGCGACTCCACGCCAAACGACGCGGACGAGAACGCGCGAGACGGCGGAACCGATCACCGCGCGGCGGTGACGGTCGTCCGCACGGCGAACGGATATGCGCTGCGAACGCCGGGTGCGTCCATCGACGCGGAGCTGTTCCGCGCGGCGGTCCAGCGGGCGCGCGGCCTCGACCCGGCCGACCGGGCGACGACGCTGGAGCACGCGCTCGCACTCTGGCGAGGCCGCGCGCTGGAAGACGCCGCCGCCTTGGACCCGGCCGTCGCGGACCGACTCGAACAGGAACGGCTGACGGCAACGCTGGAACACGCAGCCGCCACCACAACGACCGGCGCGCCCGAACGAGCGCTCCCCTGGCTTGCTCCGCTCGTGGAGCAGCACCCGCTGGACGAACGGCTGCTCGCCGTCTGGATCGAGACGCTGGCGGGCTGCGGCCGCCAGGCCGAGGCGCTCGAAGCGTTCGAACGCACCCGCGAACGGCTGCGCGACCAGCTAGGCGTCGATCCCAGCCCGCACCTGCGCGCGGCGCACCTGCGGGTGATGCGGCAGGAGATACCCGCTCCCGAGTCCGCGCCGGCCCGCCCGCGCCCGGACGAGCTGCCGCCCGCCGTCGCCGACTTCACCGGCCGGGAACGGCAGCTCGCCGATGTCCTCGCGGGCGGCGCGCTGACCGTCGTGTCCGGGATGGGCGGGATCGGCAAGACGGCGCTGGCAGTCGAGGCCGCGCACCGCGCAGGCGCCCACCATCCGGGCGGGCGACTGTTCGTCGACCTGCGCGGCACCGAGCCGGACCCGGCCGACCCCGGCGAGGTGCTGGGCCGCTTCCTGCGCGCGTTCGGCGTGGCGGGCGAAGCGCTGCCGGAGTCCGCCGCCGACCGGACGGCGCTCTTCCGAACTCTGGCCGCCGAGCACGGCGTGCTCGTCGTGCTCGACAACGCCGCCGACGAACGGCAGGTCGCGCCGCTGCTGCCCGCCGGACCGCGCTCACGGGCCATCGTCACCAGCCGCGCGCGACTCACCGGGCTCCCGGGCGTCCGGCTCGTGGAGCTGGACGTGCTGGAGCCCACGCAGTCGGCGGTGCTGCTGAAACGCGTCCTCGGCGCGGATCGCGTCGCCGCCGAGCCGGAGGCGGTCGCGGCGCTCGCGGACCTGTGCGGCCACCTGCCGCTCGCGCTGCGCGTCGCGGGCGCGCGGCTGGCGGCCAAGCCGCACTGGGGCATCGCGGGTTTCGCCGAGCGGCTGCGCGGCGGCGGGCGGCTCGACGTGCTCGCGCAGCGCGGGCTGAGCGTGCGCGGCGCGCTGGACGTCGGCTACCGCACGCTCGACGCCCGCACCCGCCGCCTGTACCGGCTGCTCGGCCTCCTCGACGCTCCCGACTTCGCGGGCTGGGTCGCCGCCGCGCTGCTGGACGCCCCGCCCGACGACGCCGTGGACGTGCTGGAACGGCTCGTGGACGCCCAGCTCGTCGCCCCGGCGGGCCGCTCCGCCGACGACGCGCCCCGCTACCGGCTGCACGACCTCGTCCGGGAGCACGCCCGCGAGCGCTGCCTGGCCGCCGACCCGCCCGAGGCGCGGCGGGCGGCGCTGCTGCGGGCGCTCGGCGGCTGGCTCGCGCTGACCGACACGGTCGTGGACCTGGTCGCGGCGGGTGGCGACGTGCCCGCGCGTGGTTCGGCCGAGCGGTTCGACCCGGGCTCGTCGGCGCGACGGCGGGCGGCGACGCGGTCCCCGGGCTGGCTCGCCGCCGAACGGCTCGCGCTCGCGGCGGCCGTCCGGCAGGCGGCGCGGCTCGGATCGGACGAGCTGTGCTGGGAACTGGCCGTCCGCTCCGCGGTCCTGTTCCAGCCCGCGCACTACGTCGAGGCGTGGCGGTCGGCGCTGGACGACGCGCTCGCCGCGACGGAGGCGGCGGGCAACCGGCGCGGCGCGGCGGCCGTGCTGGTCCTGGCCGCCGAGCTGGCCTGCCAGCGGCGCGACTACCGGGGCGCGTTCGACGCGGTGCGGCGCGCGCTGCGGCTGCACGTCGAGGCGGGCGACGGCCACGGGCAGGGGCTCGCGCTGCGGCAGCTCGCGACCGTCCACCGGATGACCGGCGAGTTCGCGGCGGCCGTGGACGAGTGCGGCCGGGCGCGGGACCTGCTGCGCGCGGCGGGCGACACCGCCGGGGAGGCCCGCGCGGTGCTGATCGTCGGCGGCGTGGAGCTGGAGCGGGGCGCGCCGGAGACGGCGCTGACGGTCCTCGGCACCGCCCGCCGCCTCGCGCGCGAGGTCGGCTACACCGGCGTCGAGGTCCAGGCCGCGTACTGGACGGGTCAGGCGCTGCTCGCGCTCGGCCGCCCGGCCGAGGCCGCCGCGCTGTTCGGGTACGTCGGGGAGGCGGCGACGGCGGCGGGCAGCCGGCTCGGCGACATGTACGCCGCGCACGGGCTCGGCTGCGCGCACGCGGCGCTCGGGCGGCCCGCCGAGGCGGAGGCGGAGCTGCGCACGGCGCTGCACCGGGCGCGGGACCGCGGCGACCGGCTGATGCGGGCGCGCGTCCAGTACGCGCTGGCCGAGCTGTACCGGTCGGGCGGCGAGCCCGAGCGCGCCCGGCCGCTCGTCGCGGCGGCGCTTGACCTGTGCGAGGAACTGGCGGTGCCGCTCTGGCGGGCGCGCTGCCTGCTGCTGCTCGCGGACGTCCTGGCGGATCTCGGTGACGCCGAATCCGCCGCCGGACCCCGCCGCACTGGCCGCGCGCTGCTCGCCGGGCTCGGCGTCCGAGCGGAGCACCTACCGCGCTGACGCGTTCAGCGGCAGGGAACCGCCAGCGCGAAGTGCGGGTAGCCGCTCATCACGAGCGTGTTCCCCACGACGTACGGGTCGCTGTGCAGCGAGTACGGGTCGCCGTTGAGCGTTCGCTCAATCCTGCCGGTCGCGGGGTCGACGCTGCGCAGGCCGTCGATGGAGTCCAGGTGCAGCAGGCCGCCGCCGAGCACCGCGCGGAGCGGTTCGACGCCCATCTCCTGCCGCCAGCGCTCGCGGCCGTCCGCGAGGCCCACCGCGACGAGCGTCCGGCGCGCGATCATCAGCGCGACGTCGCCGGAGACGTGCAGCAGGTCCCGCAGCGGCCGGTGCGCCGCGTAGCCGGTGGGGAGCCGCCAGCGCTGCTTCCCCGAAGCCGCCTCGAAGCACTGCACCATGCCCTCGGCGGTCATGGTGAACACGGCGTCGCCCGCCGCGATGCAGCAGTCCGGGGTGTCGGAGGCGTACGTGAGCGCGCCGCTCAGCTCGGCCTTCCAGCGTTCCTTGCCGTCGGCCGCTCCGAAGCAGTGCAGCCGGTTGTCGCCCGCCGGGACGAAGACGGCGTCGCCCGCCGCGACCGGCGTCATGACCGCGAAGGTGGATGCGTTCTCCTCGGGCGCGAGCGTCACTTCCCAATGCTTCGCGCCGCTGACCGCGTCCACGGCCCGGACCTTGCCGTCCTCGACGGGCACGAACGCGACGCCGCCCGCGACGGTCCCGCCCGCGATCTGGTAGCTGGACGGCAGTTTCCACAGCGTCGCGCCGGACTTGGGGTCGTAGGCGATGGTCGAGGTCTCGGCGACGGCCTCGCGCACGCCGGAGACGCACACGACGTTCGGCGCGACGGCGGGGACGTTCCGCCCGGCGATGCTCGTGGACCACAGCGACCTGCCCGTGGCGGCGTCGACGGCCTGCACGTCGCTCAGGTTCGTGACGATCCCGACGTTCCCCGCCGCGAGGACCATGCTCTGGCCGCTCGCGGTCAGCGATGAGTTCCGCCACCGGCGTTTACCCGTCCGGGCATCGAGGCCGGTCGTCCCCGAGTCGCGGCTGATGCACAGCAGGGTGCCGCCCACGGGCTGGACGACGTCGGGCTGGTCGGGCAGCGTCGTCTTCCACACGAGCCCGTCTTCCTCACCGCCGCCCCGTGACGCCAGAACCGCCGCCGTCGTCGCTCCGCCGACGACGACCGCACCACCGGCCGCGAGCAGCCCGAACAGCACGCGACGCCGCTTGACGCCGGGCGGCGCGGGCGGCCGCGCTTCCCGCCACGGCGGCGCTCCAGGCCGGGGAACGAACCGCGCCGCCGCGTCAATGCGTTCAACGACGGCGCCGGGAAGCCTCAGCCCGCCGCTCCGCTCCGGCACGCCGTCCGTTGCGGGCAGGCGGGCGGCGAAGGCGTCGAGGACCGTCGAGGCGTCCGGCCGCTCGTCCGGGTCGCGGCGCAGGCAGCGTCCGACCAGGTCGCGCAGGGTCACATCGTCGATCCCTGAAAGATCGGGTTCCTCGTTCAGCACCCGGTACAGCAGCGCGGCGGGCGGCGCATCGGCGGAACCCCGTTGGTACGGCCCGCGCCCGGTCGCCGCGAACGCCAGCACCGCGCCGAGCGCGAAGACGTCCGCCGCCGGGCCTCCGTCGCCGCCCGCCGCCTGCTCGGGCGCGAGGTAGCCGGGCGAGCCGAGGACGGTTCCGTCCCCCGCGCCGTCCCCGACGCGCGTCACGGCGGCGATGCCGAGGTCGATCAGGCGCGGCCCGTCCCGCGTGAGGAGGACGTTCGACGGCTTCAGGTCGCGGTGCGCGACGCCCGCCCGATGGATCGACACCAGCGCTTCGGCGATGCCCGCCCCGAGCGCGTCCACGGCCGGTCCGGGCAGCGGGCCGGTCGCCTCGACGGCCTCCCCCAGCGGGACGCCGGGCAGGTAGACCGTCGCGAGCCACGGCCGCGGCGCCACCGGGTCCGCGTCCACCAGGGGCGCGGTGAACGCGCCGCCCACCGCGCGCGAGGCCTCCACCTCCCGGGCGAACCGCGCGCGGAACGCCGGATCGGACGCCAGCTCGGCGTGGACGGCCTTCAGCGCGACGAGCCGCCCGCCGGGCGACCGGGCGAGGTAGACCACGCCCATCCCGCCCGCACCGATCCGCGCCATCAGGACATGGACGCCGATCTGGACGGGGTCGTCGTGCAGCAGCGGCTTCATGATGCTCCGGGATGTGTTTCGAGGGCGTAGACGTAGCCGTCGTGGCTGCCCACGACCGCGGTGCGGCCGGCCACGGCGGCGGTGGACGCGCCGATCGCGTCACCGGTCCGGCAGGTCCAGGCGATCTCGCCGGACGCGGCGGTGATCCCGTAGACGCACTGGTCCCCCGCGCCGATGACGACCGTGTCGCCCGCGGCGGCCGGGGACGCGGCGACCGCGCCGCTGAGCGCGCGCCGCCAGCGGATGGTCCCGTCCGTGCCGATGCCGTAAACAGTTCCGGACGTGTCGGCGACGCACAGTACGCCCCCGGCGCGCACGGCGGCGGTCTTCACCTCCGCCTGCGTCGTTGCCGACCAGCGGCGGGCGCGAGTG
This sequence comes from Actinomadura atramentaria DSM 43919, assembly GCF_000381885.1. Lineage (GTDB taxonomy): Bacteria > Actinomycetota > Actinomycetes > Streptosporangiales > Streptosporangiaceae > Spirillospora > Spirillospora atramentaria. The sequence continues at coordinate 326,285 of NZ_KB907215.1, forward strand.
CGCGCGTCGAGCGCCACAACGGCAGGCCCGCCCGCCCCGGCGGCCGGAACGCCGACCAGCAGCAGGTCACCGACGACCGATGCGCCGAGCGCAGCGGGCGCAGCGCCGACCGCGCTCGCCTTCCCGTCCGCGTCCAGCGCGTAGAGCGCGCCGTCCGCGACGTACACCGCACCGCCGACGACGGCGACCGGGCCGTCCGGCATGCCGCTCGTCGGGTGCTTCCACCGAACCGCGCCGTCACGAGCGGCGAGCCGCACGACAGCGCCGGCGTCGTCCGCGGATGCCGCGACCAGCACCGAATCCCCGAGCACGGCGACGACACGCGCGTCCGTCCCGACCGAACGCCGCCAGACGCGACGGCCGTCAGAGACGCGGACGGCGTGGACCGCGCCATCCGACGACCCGGTGAACGCGACGCCGCCCGCCACCGCGACGGTTCCCCGGACCTCGCCGGACGCCGCGTACCGCCAACGCCGCGTCCCCTTCGCGAGGTCGAGTCCGTACAGGTGGCCGTCGTCACCGCCGATGGACACGACCCCGCCCGACACCGCCGGGGACGAGTCCACCGACCGCTGCGCGTCGAACCGCCACAGCGGCTGCGCGGCACGGCCCGGCAGCGCCAGCGCGGTCGTCGGGCTCAGGTCGGCGGGCGGCCGCTCCGGACCCGAACGCGTCCACGCCAACGCGGCCGCGGTCCCCGCGAGGGCCACCGCGCCGAGCCCGCCCCCGGCGGCCGCGAGCAGCGCCCGGCGCGGCACGCGCCCCGCCCTGGGCAGGACGGGCAGCGGCGCGGCCGCGAGCCGGTCGATCGCCGCGGCGACCTGCGGCGGCGGGAGCGGCCCGTCCGGGGACACCGCCGACAGCTCGCGCAGCAGGTCGGCCGGGGTCGGCCGATCGGCGGGGTCCTTGGCCAGGCACGCGGCGGCCAGCGCGCGCAGCCCCGGATCGTGGAGCGCGTCGAGGCGCGGAGGCTCCCGCACGACGCGGCGCAGCATCTCCTCGACCGTTCCGCGACCGAACGGCCCCTCACCCGTCGCGGTGAACACCAGGACGCCGCCGAGCGCGAACACGTCCCCCGCCGGTCCGGTCTCCCCGCCGAGCGCCTGCTCGGGCGCGAGGTAGCCGGGCGTGCCCAGCACCGCGCCGGTGCGGGTGATCGCGACGGCGTCGGCGGCGCGGGCGATACCGAAGTCGATGACGCGCGGGCCGTCGGCCGCGAGCATGACGTTCGACGGCTTGAGGTCGCGGTGGACGATGCCCGCTCGATGGATCGACAGCAGCGCCTCCGCGAGCGCCGCGCCGAGCGCCGCCGTCCGGGGCGGCGGCCAGGGCCCGTGCTCCCCGACCGCCGCCTGCAGGGACAGCCCGGGCAGGTAGGCGGTGGCCAGCCAGGGACTCGCGGCGTCCGGATCGGCGTCGACGACCGGCGCGGTGAACGCGCCGCCCACCGCGCCGGCGGCGATCACCTCGCGCCGGAACCGCGCCCGGAACCGCTCGTCGGTCGCGTAGGCGGCGTGGACCACCTTGACCGCGACCCGGGAGCCGCCCGGCGACCGCGCGAGGTACACGCGGCCCATGCCGCCCGCACCGAGACGACCGAGCACGGTGTACCGCCCGATCGTCTGCGGATCGCCGGGTTCGAGCGGATCGACCCCCGGCAACGCCCCACCTCCCGCACACACCCTCCGCCGACGCTGTCCCCGCCCGCGGGGAGCGGTGCGCCGATCGTAGAGCGCCGTCCTTACAGCGCGATTACAGCCCCTCGATCGAACATATGTTTGACTCGCTGGGTACTCTGGGACGCATGTTCCAAGCGTCGCTCCTGGACGCCGACGAGGTCGGCGTGAACCCGCTCGGCTCGTCCGTCCGCCGCGTCCCGCTGCGGGACGGGGCCTGGGTGGACCTGCGACCGTCCTGGATCACCGGCGCGGACACCCTGTTCCAGCGGCTGCTGACGGACGTCCCGTGGCAGGCCGGGAACCGCCGCATGTACGACCGGGTCGTCGCGGTGCCCCGGCTGCTCGCCTTCTACAGGGAGGGCATGGCGCTCCCTGATCCGGCGCTGGACGAGATGAAGCGGCTCCTCGACGCGCACTACGCCGAGGAACTGGGCGAGCCGTTCACCACGGCGGGCCTCTGCCTGTACCGCGACCACCACGACAGCGTCGCGTGGCACGGCGACCAGTACGGTCGCGGCCGGCACGAGGACACGATGGTCGCGATCGTGTCGCTGGGGACGCCGCGCCCGCTGCTGCTGCGTCCGCGCGCGGGCGGCCCGGCGCTGCGGTACGAGCTCGGCCACGGCGACCTGCTGGTCATGGGCGGGAGCTGCCAGCGCACCTGGGAGCACGCCGTCCCGAAGAGCGCCCGTCCGCTCGGGCCGCGCGTGAGCGTCCAGTTCCGCCCGACGAACGTGCGCTGAGCGCGCCGCCGGACGGGACGCCCCGGCCGCGGCCGGTCGCCAAGGGGTCGTCGTCGAAGGGCGCCCGGCCGTCGGCCGCGGGCGGGCCGTCCCCGACCTCGGGTCGGTGACGTGCCGCACCCGCATCCTGACGCACCGCGATGTGTCCCGTCCGGCGGTTCGTGGAATTGCCGACGTCAGAAGGGCAGGCCGAAGTCCTTGCAGGCCGGGCGGAAGGACGGGTCGTTCGCGCCGAGCGAGTTCAGGACGTTCTGCAGCGTCGGTCCGTCGTTGAACATGCCGACGTGCGCGACGTAGTCCCCGGGGCACTGGTCCTGGATCGTGATGTTGCGGACGTTCGGCCCCTTGAGGAACGCGTTCGTGTACGGCGTCACGACCTCGTCGTTCTTCGTCTCGATGACGGTGTACTCCGGACCGGGCACCGTGTCGCCGTCCGCGAACAGAGCCTTCTGGAAGTCGGAGCCGGACTCCTGCTGCGCGAGGCCCGGCGTCTGCGCCTGGTTGAAGATGTCGTTGACGAACCCGAGGAGGTTCAGCGCTCGGCCGAGGTTGACCAGACCGAGCAGGTCGGTGCCGTGGTTGCTCGGGGCGAGCGCCACGAACCGGCGGACCTTGTCCGCGCCGCCGAGCCGCTTGAGGTAGTACGACGGCATCATGCCGCCCTGCGAGTGGCCGACGAGGTCGACCTTCGCCGCGCCGGTCCGCTGCCGCACCTGGTCCACGAACGCGCTCAGCGTCTTGGCGGACTCGGCGATGTCGCCCATGCCGCCGATCCGGTCCGCGGAATCTGCGTCATTCCGTAATTGAATCCGTAGACGCAGTAGCCCGCGTTGGCGAGTTTCGGCGACAGGACGGCCCAGTTCGCACCGAGGTTGACGAACGTGGCGTGGACGAGCACGATGGGCGTGGGGTGCTCGGGGCTCGGCTTGCAGTTCCAGTCGTTCGCGCCCGCGACCGCGTCAGGGCTGTTGAAGAAGTTCGCGACGGCGGTGCCGAGGTCGCCTTCCTTGTACTTGGCGTCGGCCGACGCGGGAGCCGCGAGCGCGCCCGTGCCGAGTCCGAGCGCGAGCGCCGCCGCCGTCAGTCCGCGCCGGATGTGCCGCGTGCGCCGTCCGCCGGAGCGGGCCGCCTTCGCACGTCCACTTCCCATGTCACCCTCCTCGGTGCGCCCGGCAAGCGTTCACTTGCATCGCCGTGGCAAGGGTGAAATCCAGGTTGCGCGTCCAATAGGCGACAACAGGCCGTAGGTACAATCCGACAGTCCGTTTTTGCGCGCCGAGGTGCTAACGGAGTCGCGGCCATCCTGCGGATAACGCGCGTCCGGCGCGTCCGTCAGCGCAGCGAGAACACCTGCCGCCGCGCCGTGACGCCCTTCGCGTGAATTTCGGCGACGTACGTTCCCGGACGGGCGGTCGGGCGATGGCCCCGGCAGCCGTCCGAGCCGCGCCGCCGGTCCCAGACGATCGTCCGGACGAACGGGACGCCGCGCCGCAGCACGCGCTTGCCCGAGCCCTCGTCCGGCGCGCACTGGGAGGCCGTCCACACGCGGTCCGGGCCGGAGGAGATCCGCAGGTCGAGCGCGCGTGAACCGACGTCGAACGCGCACGCGCGCGACCCGGTGTTCACGACCGTGAGCCGCAGTTCGGGCCGCCGCCCTTTGGCGTACACCGACGCGGACGCCGCGAGCGTCACCACGACGTCGTGCGGCACGCACGCGTCACCCGCCTTCCGGCGCGGTTTGGGCGAGGCGCTGCGGGACGCCGTCGCGGTCGCCGTGGGCGACGTGGCCGCCGGCATCGGCACGATGGTCGGCGTCGCGCCGGCCAGCGCCGCCGCGTCCCGCACGGGCTTCTCCTCCCCGCCGCCCGCGCCGCACGCCCACGCCATCAGCCCGACCGCCCCGAGGACGGCCCCGAGCGCGATGGCGCGCCGCTTCCAGTACTGGTCCGGCCCGCGGTCCGACTCGGAATCCTCACGTTCTGTACCCGTAGACATACGGACAGTATGCAATCGGTCGATCTTCCTGGGCGGACGGCACGCCGTGACAGAATGAGGCACCGATGGAGATCCCCGCCCACCTGATCACCGCCCCCGTCCTCGACTGGTACGGCGAGCACGCCCGCGATCTGCCGTGGCGCGCCACCGATGCGACGCCGTGGGGCGTGCTGGTCAGCGAGATCATGCTGCAGCAGACGCCGGTGAAGCGCGTCCTGCCCGTCTGGCACGAGTGGATGGAACAGTGGCCGACGCCCGCCGCGCTCGCCGCCGAACCGTCCGGCGAGGCCGTCCGCGCGTGGGGGCGGCTCGGCTATCCGCGCCGCGCCCTGCGCCTGCACGCCGCCGCCCAGGCGATCGTGGAACGGCACGGCGGCGCCGTCCCCGACGTCCACGCCGACCTGCTCGCCCTGCCCGGCATCGGCGCGTACACGGCGGCGGCCGTCGCGAGCTTCGCCTACCGGCAGCGGCACGCGGTGCTCGACACGAACGTCCGGCGGGTGCTCGCCCGCCTGCTGACGGGCGTCGAGTACCCGCCGACGTCGCAGACGAAGGCCGAGGTCGCACTGGCCGAGGGCCTTCTGCCGCTCGATCCGCCGACCGCCGCGCGCTGGTCGGTGGCGGTGATGGAACTCGGCGCGCTCGTCTGCACGGCCCGCTCGCCGCGCTGCGTGGACTGCCCGGTGCTGGACCGCTGCGCGTGGCAGGCGCTCGGCCGCCCGGCGCACGACGGTCCGCCCCGGCGCGGCCAGACGTACGCGGGCACCGACCGCCAGTGCCGGGGTCGCCTGCTGGCCGTGCTGCGCGACGCGCCAGAGCCCGTCGAGAAGGCGGCGCTCGACATCGTCTGGTCCGATCCGGTGCAGCGGGAACGCGCTTTGGACGGGCTCATCGCGGACGGCCTGGTGGACCCTCTCGACGACGGTCGCTACGCGCTTCCGGCGTAACCCCTGACGTGCGTCGACGCCGCTGGGGCAATGTTCACCGGTAGGGCTTCAGGCAGCCGTTCCCGTGGGTCGTCGGCCCAGCTCAGGATGCGGCGCGGTCCGCGTCCGGGCAGCCGAACCACCGCGCCGGGCTCGCCGACGACCTCCTGGCGGGCATGCCGCCCCGACGAGTTATCCACAGGTTTCGGCTCATGTGGCGGAGGTCCGCGCGCGGTCGATGTACTCGAAGCCCACATCGACCCACCGATGAAAGGGCGGACCGCCCATGCTTGGAGACAGGATCGAGATTCTCGCGGCCGGTGCGGACGGCCGCGCCGAACTGTGCGTGGTGACGGCCGACCGGGTCGGCCGCCGCGTCGTGGCGACCACGGAGGACGGGATCGTCAGCGTCAGCGAGGTCAACCGCAAGGGCGTCGCTGTTCGCACCGTCCGCTATCCGCAGTGCCGGGTTCTCCGGCTGGTCGAGTACAGCCGGGCTGGCGGGGAGTGCGCGCCGATCACGATCACACCGGTCGCCGAGCTCGCACAGGTGGAAAGCGCTGTGGAGGCTGCCGCTTCCCAGCCTGCGACGTCGGAGCCCAGCGTCCCCAGCCCGGCGGGACCGTGCTCGGAGGAACCGCGCGAGGTCGAGGCGGTTCCCCGTCCCGCGAGTACGTCGTCCGGCGCAGCGGATGCGTCCGGCGCGCCGCCTCGGTTCGCTCGGAAGCCGGTCACGAGCAGGAAGCCTCAGTCCTCGAACGGCCGGAAGCGACCGAAGGGGCGACCGGGCAAGCGCAAGCGGCGATGACGGCATGGACATCGGGCCGAGGCGTCCGCACCGCGCGGAACGGGTCAGGACGGCAGGGCCGGGGCGTCCGCACCGCGCGGGACGGGTCAGGACGGCAGGGCGGGCGTGGCCGCCTTGACCTCCAGGCCGCGGTCGGACGCCGAGACCGTCACATGCTGGCCCGGTTCCAGTTCGCCCGCGAGCAGCAGGTCCGACAGACGGTCGTCCACCTCGCGCTGGATCGTCCGGCGCAGCGGGCGGGCTCCGAAGTCCGGCTCGTAGCCGCGCTTCGCGAGCCAGTCCACGGCCTCGGGTGTGAACTCGATCGTGAGGTCCTGGCCGCGCAGCCGCCGCCGCGTGTCCTCCAGCAGAAGGTCGGTGATCTCGTGGAGCTGTTCGGCCTCCAGCCGCTGGAAAACGATGATGTCGTCGATGCGGTTCAGAAACTCCGGCCGGAATTCCTCGCGCAGCCGCCGCATGACCTGGTCGCGCATGGACTCCCCGGTGCTCTCACCGCCGACCGCGCCGAATCCCGGTGCGCGGCGGCCCGTGATGATCTCCGAACCGAGGTTGCTCGTCATGATCACGACGGTGTTGCGGAAGTCGACGGTGCGGCCCTGCGCGTCGGTGAGGCGGCCGTCGTCGAGAAGCTGGAGCAGGACGTTGAAGACGTCCTGGTGGGCCTTCTCGATCTCGTCCAGCAGGATCACCGAGTACGGGCGGCGGCGGACGGCCTCGGTGAGCTGGCCCGCCTCCTCGTAGCCGATGTAGCCGGGCGGCGCGCCCATGAGGCGGCTGACGGTGTGCCGCTCCTGGAACTCGCTCATGTCGAACCGGATCAGCCGGTCCTCGCTGCCGAACAGCGCCTCCGCGAGCGCCCGTGCCAGTTCGGTCTTCCCAACGCCGGTCGGGCCGAGGAACAGGAAGCTGCCGATCGGCCGGTCCGGGTCGCCCATGCCGGCCCGCGACCGGCGGACGGCGCGCGACACGGCCCGGACCGCGTCGTCCTGCCCGATGACGCGCTCGTGCAGGTGCCCTTCCAGATCGAGGAGCCGGTCCCGCTCCTCCCGCGTGAGCTGCGCGACGGGCACCCCGGAGATGCGAGACACGACCTCGGCGATGTCCTCGGTCGTGACTTCGGGGACGGCCGGTTCCAGGCCGATCTCGTCGCTCTCCAGACGCCGCTTCAGCTCCTGGATCTCGTCGCGGAGCGCCGACGCCTTCTCGTAGTCCTCGTCCGCGACGGCCTGGTCCTTCTCCCGGCGGCGGCGGTCCAGCCGCCGCTCGACGTCGCGGGTGTCGCCGCCGCGCCGCCCGCTGCGCAACCGCACCCGCGCGCCCGCCTGGTCGATCAGGTCGATCGCCTTGTCCGGAAGGAACCGGTCGGTCAGATACCGGCTCGACAGGTCCACCGCCGCGACGAGCGCCGCGTCCGAGAACCGGACCTGGTGGTGCGCCTCGTACCGGTCGCGCAGGCCGCGCAGGATCTCGACGCTGTCGTCGGCGTTCGGCTCGGGCACCAGGATCGGCTGGAACCGGCGCTCCAGCGCCGCGTCCTTCTCGATGTTCTTGCGGTACTCGTCAATGGTCGTCGCACCGATGACGTGCAGTTCACCGCGCGCCAACGCCGGCTTGAGCATGTTGCCCGCGTCCATCGACCCTTCCGCGCCGCCCGCCCCGACGATCGTGTGGATCTCGTCGATGAACACGATCATCTCGCCGGAGTGCGCGCGAATCTCGTCCATGATCTTCTTGACGCGTTCCTCGAAGTCGCCCCGGTAGCGGGTCCCCGCGACGACGCCGCCGAGGTCGAGTTGGACGAGGCGCTTGCCGCGCAGCGTGTCGGGCACGTCGTCGTCCACGATCCGCTGCGCCAGTCCCTCGGCGATGGCGGTCTTCCCGACGCCGGGGTCGCCGATGAGCACCGGGTTGTTCTTCGTCCGCCGTGACAGCACCTCGACGGTCTGCTCGATCTCCGCCTCGCGACCGATCACCGGGTCGATGCGGCCTTCGTGGGCGAGAGCGGTCAGGTCGCGGCCGTACTCGTCCAGCGTCGGCGTGCTGGAGTCGCGCGGGACGCCGCCGCCGGGCGGCGGCGCCGCCGCCTGCTGCAGCGACTCGGGCGTCACGCGCGCGCCGCCGAGGATCTTCCCGCCGGGCGAGTCGGAGTTCAGGGCGAGCGCGAACACCAGGTGCTCGGGTCCGATGTACGACGAGCCGAGCGCCTGCGAGACCTGCCGCGCGTCCAGCAGCAGCCGCTTCGCCGACGGCGTCAGCACCGGCGGCGTCTCCGACGGCTCGGCGCGGCGCGCGGTCCGCTCGACCTCGGCGGCGAGGGCGTCGGCGTCGGCGCCCGCCCGCTCCAGCCACTGCCGCGTCCCGGCCTGGCGGGTCGCCGCCCACAGCAGGTGGTCGGTGTCGAGGTCGGGGCTGCCCCACTGCGCCGCCTGCGTGGCGGCGTCCCGGACGAGCTCGCGCGCGGGCTCGCTCATCAGCCGCGCGATGTTCACCCGCTCCATCGGCGGGCGCGGCGACCCCGCCCCGAAGAACCGCGCGAGCAGTTCCTCGAACGGATCACGGCCGCCCCCGTACCATCCCGCCGTCATGCCGCCTCCCTGCTGACGCGTCCCTCTTCCTAAGGGCGCGTCCCCGGCGGCTCGTATGGAGAACCTCCGCGACGGTCCAAGAACGTCAAGCCTTGGATGCCCGCGTCGTGCGGAACAGCCAGGTCAGGCGGGGTTCCACCGCCCACGCGGTGACGGCGCGGACGGGCCTGGTGGACAGCAGCACCGTCAGCGCCAGGCAGCCGACCGTGAGCACGGCGATCTGCCAATCGGCGAGGCCGTAGTACCAGCCCTGGTACGCCATCCACATGATGGGGATGCCGTGCAGCAGGTACGCGTACATCGTCGCGGAGCCGTAGCCGCTGAACCACGTCTCGCGCGACGGGACGACGGCCAGGAACGCGGCGGTCAGCGTGACGGCGGCGGCGAGCGCGATCAGCGTGTAGCCGAGGCCGAGCGAGTCACCGACGCCGAGCTGCGCGAAACTGCGCCGCCAGTGAATCCACTCGGCGTCCACCCGCCCGGCCGCCGCGTACGCGACGCCCGCGCCGAGCACCAGGACGACCGCGCCGATCCAGCGGACCGCGCGCCGACGCAGCACCGCCAGCTTCTCCGGCGTCACCGTCAGCCCGAACACGAAGAACGGCAGGAACGACAGCACCTGCGACGTGTTGAGCGCCGTCGGCAACGTCACGAACCCGGACAGGACGCAGATCGCCGTCGCGACCAATACCGGGCACCGGATCTGGAGCCACAACGGCACGGACAGCCGCCAGATCAGCAGCGCCAGCAGGAACCACGTCAGATAGAACGGCTCGAACGGGTCCCAGCCCATCCGGTGCCCGTCGAGAAAACCGGCCAGCAGCGTGTACCCGAGGCTGAACAGGATGTACGGCGCGGCGATGCCGGTGACGAGCTTGCGGGTCTTGTTCCGCCCGTTCGGGAAGCTCCGCGAGAAGTAGCCGCAGATCAGGCTGAACACCGGCAGATGGAACGCGTACACGAACAGGTGCGCGGCCTCAAGCGTCCGGCCGCCGAGCCCCGACGTGCGGAGCGGTTCCCACGCGTGCCCGACGACGACCAGGGCGATGGCGAGGAACTTGGCGTTGTCGAAATAGGGGTCGCGGAACGCTCGCCGCGCGGGCGCGGCGGTGCCGTCCGCCTGGGACGTCGGCTGGGTCAGGAGCACGCCAGGGACACCGATCCGAGGTCAGGAGCCAGGAACGGCCGCTACCGTACCCGCCGAATCTGAACAGTTCCTGACCGGTCGTGCGATCCTGGATGGATGACGTGGATTCCTGTGACGAGTTACCGGAACGTTCCCGGCGCCCCCTCCCCCGCGGCCGCGCTGCGCGGCTGACTGCGCGACCGTGGCATCGACTGGATGCCCCTCGACCCGGCGGACGTCCGCATCGACCTCACCTGCGGCCCTCCGGAAGCTGGTGCGGCGTCAACGTCCGCGCGGACGCGCTGCGCCCCCTCGGCCTGCACCCGGACCAGCCCCTCTCCCGTGTACGCGGCCCGTCCCCACCCGCCTGGTGGCACCACGCCGCCGAACGAGCCCCCATCCGAAGACCAGATCGAGAGCCAGCCAATCGGTCGCGCTGATTCCCCGGCTCCGCGCGAGATCCGATGAACGACCCCGAACAGACTGCAAGGCGGGCAGGCAGGCACTCTCCAGGTGTGCCGCCATATGAGCGTCTGGATGCGTGGAGCACGGCTCGACGGCGGTAAGTGGGGCGTTGGAACGCGGAAGGACCCGCACCGGGAGGCGGTGCGGGTCCTTGTCGCCGTTGGGGGCGGGGGTCAGTCCTTGTTGAAGTTGACCGCGCCCTCGATGGGGGGCGGGCTGTCCGGCACGCCGTTCGGCTTCGGCACGCCCTTGAACGTGAACTTCGCGTCCTCGCCCGAGCCCTCGACACCGACGATGACGATCTGGCCGGCCTTCAGCTCGTTGTAGAGGATCTTCTCGGACAGGTTGTCCTCGATCTCCCGCTGGATCGTCCGGCGCAGCGGCCGGGCGCCGAGGACCGGGTCGTAGCCCCGCTCCGCCAGCAGGTCCTTGGCCTCCTGCCGCAGCTCGATGCCCATGTCGCGGTCGCGCAGCCGCTCGTCCACGCGGGCGATCATCAGATCCACGATCTGGATGATCTCCTTCGGGGTGAGCTGGTGGAACACGACCGTGTCGTCGACGCGGTTCAGGAACTCCGGCCGGAAGTGCTGCTTCAGCTCCTCGCCGACCTTCGCCTTCATCCGGTCGTAGGAGCCCTTGTCGTCGTTGGACCGCGCGAACCCCATCGACTGGCCCTTGGAGATGTCCCGGGTGCCGAGGTTCGTCGTCATGATGATGACGGTGTTCTTGAAGTCCACGACGCGGCCCTGGGCGTCGGTGAGGCGGCCGTCCTCCAGGATCTGCAGCAGCGAGTTGAAGATGTCCTGGTGGGCCTTCTCGATCTCGTCGAACAGGACCACCGAGAACGGCTTGCGCCGCACCTTCTCGGTGAGCTGGCCGCCCTCCTCGTACCCGACGTAGCCGGGCGGGGAGCCGAACAGCCGCGAGACGGTGTGCTTCTCCATGAACTCGGACATGTCGAGCTGGATCAGCGCGTCCTCGTCGCCGAACAGGAACTCCGCGAGCGTCTTGGACAGCTCCGTCTTACCGACGCCGGACGGGCCGGCGAAGATGAACGAGCCGCCGGGGCGCTTGGGGTCCTTCAGGCCCGCGCGCGTGCGCCGGATCGACTGGGACAGCGCCTTGATGGCGTCCTCCTGGCCGATGACGCGCTTGTGGAGCTCGTCCTCCATGCGGAGCAGGCGGGCGCTCTCCTCCTCGGTCAGCTTGAAGACCGGGATGCCGGTGGCCGTCGCGAGGACCTCGGCGATGAGCTCCTCGGTGACCTCCGCGACGACGTCCATGTCGCCGGCCTTCCACTCCTTCTCCCGCTGCGCCTTCTGGGCGAGGAGCTGCTTCTCGGAGTCGCGGAGCGCGGCGGCCTTCTCGAAGTCCTGCGCGTCGATCGCGGACTCCTTCTCGCGCCGCACGTCCGCGATCTTCTCGTCGTACTCGCGCAGGTCCGGCGGCGCGGTCATCCGGCGGATGCGCATCCGCGAGCCCGCCTCGTCGATCAGGTCGATCGCCTTGTCGGGGAGGAAGCGGTCGCTGATGTAGCGGTCCGCGAGCTGCGCGGCGGCGACGAGCGCGCTGTCGGTGATCGACACGCGGTGGTGCGCCTCGTAGCGGTCGCGCAGGCCCTTGAGGATCTCGATCGTGTGCGGCAGCGACGGCTCGGCGACCTGGATGGGCTGGAAGCGGCGCTCGAGCGCGGCGTCCTTCTCCAGGTACTTGCGGTACTCGTCCAGCGTCGTCGCGCCGATGGTCTGCAGCTCGCCGCGCGCCAGCTTCGGCTTGAGGATGCTGGCGGCGTCGATCGCGCCCTCGGCGGCCCCCGCGCCGACGAGCGTGTGCAGCTCGTCGATGAACAGGATGATGTCGCCGCGGGTGTGGATCTCCTTCAGGACCTTCTTCAGCCGCTCCTCGAAGTCGCCGCGGTACCGGGAGCCCGCGACGAGCGCGCCGAGGTCGAGGGTGTAGAGGTGCTTGTCCTTCAGCGTCTCGGGCACCTCGCCCTTGACGATCTTCTGGGCGAGGCCCTCGACGACGGCCGTCTTGCCGACGCCGGGCTCGCCGATCAGCACCGGGTTGTTCTTGGTGCGCCGGGACAGCACCTGCATGACCCGCTCGATCTCGGTGTCGCGGCCGATCACCGGGTCCAGCTTGCTCTCCCGGGCGGCCTGCGTCAGGTTCCGGCCGAACTGGTCCAGGACGAGCGACGTGGAAGGCGCCGACTCCGACGGGGCGCCCGCCGTGGCGGCCCCCTTGTCCTGGTAGCCGTGCAGCAACTGGATCACCTGCTGGCGGACGCGGTTCAGGTCCGCGCCGAGCTTCACCAGCACCTGGGCGGCCACGCCCTCGCCCTCGCGGATCAGCCCCAGCAGGATGTGCTCGGTGCCGATGTAGTTGTGGCCGAGCTGCAGCGCCTCCCGCAGCGAGAGCTCCAGCACCTTCTTGGCACGCGGGGTGAACGGGATGTGCCCGGACGGCGCCTGCTGTCCCTGGCCGATGATCTCCTCGACCTGCTGGCGCACCGCCTCAAGGCTGATCCCGAGGCTCTCCAGGGCCTTGGCAGCGACACCCTCGCCCTCGTGGATCAGACCCAGGAGGATGTGCTCGGTGCCGATGTAGTTGTGGTTGAGCATCCTGGCCTCTTCCTGAGCCAGAACGACAACCCGCCGCGCGCGGTCGGTGAACCTCTCGAACATCTCGTCGCTCCTCACAGAGCGGTTGGTTGAGTCCGGAACGTCCGGACCCGTCCTTCCGCATGCTAGCCCGCCCCGAGGAGGCCGCCCGGTGCCTTCCCACCAGGAGACGTTCCCCAGCTAAGCGCTGTTCAGTCTCATCCAACTACCGCTTCGGTGCGCGATGTTCCCGCTACGCCGCAAGCGAACGGGGGGTTATCGCCCACGGCCGCGGCGCGTCCGGAGCATTGTCGAATGGAACCTGTGTACCGCACTGCGAGGCGCGCAACCCGAGATTCGCTACGCCACAAGCGAACGGCCCGTCCCGGCACCGAGACGGGCCGCCGGCCCGGACGCGGGAGTCAGTGGGCCGCTTCGTACTTCTCGATCACATTCTGCGGGATACGGCCCCGCTCATTGACCTTGATGCCGTGGGCCTTGGCCCAGGCACGGATCTCCGCGCTGCGCTCGCGGTTGGAGCCGGTCCGCGGCCGGCGGCGGCGGGCGGTGCCGGCCTTCCGCGACTTCTCCACGAACGGCTGCAGCGAATCCCGCAGCTTCTTGGCGTTGGCGCCGCTGAGGTCGATCTCGTAGGAGGCGCCGTCGATCGAGAACGCTACGGTCTCGTCCGCCTCGCCACCGTCGAGGTCATCGACGAGAAGCACCTGGACCTTCTGTGCCATGGGGACAGACCTTTCGGATCGAGCACACTTCATTCCGGTTGCACAAACATATACCGCGAGCGATGCCGATGACAATTCAACACGGCAGCCCGAAGACATCTTGCCCGCGGTAACGCATCGTAATCACCGTCATCGGAATCTGCGGGACCGGCGTTACGGCGGCGCGCCGTCGCGCGCGGCGGCGGCGCGGGCGGCAATTGTCCGGACGCGCGGCGGCCCGTCTTTGGCGGCGCGGACGGCGGCCCGCACCGCCGCGACCAGCGGCTTCGATCATGTATTGGACCGGGTTTCCAACGCCGTCCGGCATTCACCCGCGCGGCCCGCGCGGCGAACCCGGTGCCCCAAAACGCCGGACACGCTGCGTTAACCCGGCCGTCCCCGACCGGTCTCCGCGGCCCTGATTAAGCCCGACGTATGGGGACTAAGCACACCATCGGCGGACCCAAATCCGGCGTGCGGGGACCGGCTCGGGGCGGGCTTCCAGGGCCGCCACCGGGCGATGTCAACGAATGCCGGAGCGGGCGCCCCCGGCGAAAACGCGCTCCACGAAGGCGCGTCCCGGCCCCAATGGGGCGATAAGTCGGCAATACAGCGCTCGCCCGTGGGCTCGCGACACCGGGGACGTCAGCGGACAAGATACGGCACCGCCACGGCCTCCGGGGCTTCACCCGGGCCGTTCCGGACGGCGGTCGGCGAAGCCATCGGCGGCCGATCTCCCGCGATGGTCAATTCACCATCTCTCCGGCGCCAGTTCCACATCGCGGATGCGTACGGCGTGTCGCGAGCGCAGCCGACGAACGGTCGCGGGGCGCACGGGCATTCGGCGGCCCGTCTATTGGTCGGGCCGATACGCCCTATTCCGCGTCGGGGCCGGGCTCGGGGTCCGTCTTCACGACGTCCGTGCGCGCGAAACGATCATGCAGGGCGCGGCGCGGTCCGTCCGGCAGCGCCCGCCGCGCGCCTTCGTAAATGGCCGCGCCGTTCGCGACCCAGAACAGGCTCGCGACCAAACCGAGGAACGGCACCGGGCGGACCGCGATCGGCAGCGCGTAGGTAGCCGCGCGGACCAGCGCGGCGGGGAATCCGGGCGGCGCGTCGGTGTCCTGGGCGACGACGGCGACGCCCGCCGCGCGCTTGCCGAGCGTCCGGCCCCACAGGGCCGTCTGGGGGACCTCGTAGAGCAGCAGGAGGCCCGCGACGATCGGCGGGGCGAGGACGTCGAGCCGGGAGCGCGGGACGGTCTCCAGCAGCACCATGACGACGGGCAGCCCGACGACGAGCGTGTCGATGATCCGGGCCAGCAGCCGCTGCCCGGGGTCGGCCAGGTCGGCGCGGACGGCGCGCGGCGGCGCGGCGGCGTCCGTGAGGTCCGCCGTCTCGGGCCGCTCCAGCTCTCCGGCCGGTTCCGCCGCCTCCATCAGTTCTCCCAGGGTCGATCTCAGGTTGTCTCAGGCCGATACCTAGCTGGGGAAGCGAAGCCGGAGGCGGGCTTCCCCGGCCGGATCGCGAAGCGATGCCGCGCTCGCAAAGTCCCGGTGGGGCGCGAGGGCCGTGGGCCGGGACTTGGAAACACCGCTCAGCCCTCGTACTCGCCGTAGTCGGCGTACTCGCGCTCGTCCACGACGAGCGTGCCGGTCAGGCGGTCGTGCAGCGCGAGGCGGAACGGCTCGTCCCAGATCGCCCACAGGTAGGCCATGAGCGTTCCGGCGGCGACGAGCGCGACGCCGTAGAAGGCGTAGTCCCAGACCTTCACCGCCAGGATCAGGAAGAAGAACAGGCCGATCTGGTAGCCGATGTGGTTCACGGCCGGGCGGATGATCGCCTGCGCGGTGGTCAGGCGACCGCCCGCCGGGTCCTGCGAGACGATGCCGAGGCGCAGGAGGCGCTTGCCGAGCGTCCGGCCCGACATCGTCAACTGGATCGCCTCGTAGGCGAACGGCAGGACGGCGAGGACGGCGAACAGCGTGACGATGATCGGCCAGTTCCAGATCGCGCCGTCCGTCGCGGTCTTCTTGCCGGTGGTGTCGAGGCCGAAGATCCCGATGGTGAACGGGAGGATCAGCGCGAAGCCGAAGACCGCGACGAGCAGGTTGTCGGCCAGGCGCGCCAGCGCGCGGCGCGGGATGGAGGCGAGCTGGACGTCGCCGGGCTCGCGGTCGCCCGCGTCGTCGGCGTAGTCGGGCTGGTCGGGGTAGTCCGGCTGGTAGTCGGCCGTGCCGAACGCCTGCGTCCGTCCCTCGTCGCCAGATCCGGCGTGCGGGACGGGACGGTCCCAGTACTGCTCCGTGGGCTGCTCGACGGGGCGCTGGACGGGCTGGCGGGCGGGCTGCTCCCACTGCGCGGGCGCGGACGGCCGCGCGGGCTCGCGGTACGGGGGCGGCGGCCCCCACGAGGCCCCGCCCGCCTGCGGGGGCCGGGGCGGGTACGGACCGTCGCCGGGGGGGTGTTCGGTCATCGGGTCAATCCTCCAGGCGGAGCAACATCCGGGTATTTCCCAACGTATTGGGCTTCACCCGGTCGAGGTCGAGGAACTCGGCGACGCCCTCGTCGTACGAGCGGAGGAGTTCCTCGTACACCTCGGGCGCGACGGGGGTGCCGAGGATCGGCCGGAATCCGTGGCGCGCGAAGAACTCCACCTCGAAGGTAAGGCAGAACACGCGGCGCACGCCGAGGTCGCGGGCGGTGCTCAGCAGGCGCGTCACGATGCGGTGGCCGATCCCGCGCCCGGTGTGGCCGGGCGCGACGGCGACCGAGCGCACTTCGGCGAGGTCCTCCCACATCACGTGCAGCGCACCGCAGCCGATGATCTCGTTGGTCTGGCGGTCTTCGGCGATCCAGAATTCCTGGACGTCCTCGTAGAGCGTCACCGTCGACTTGCGGAGCAGGCGTCGGCCCGTTCCGGTGAACAGGTCGATGAGCCGTCGGATGTGCTGGACATCGGCGGTGCGGGCACGCCTGATCACGACTTCCACAAACAGGCGACATTAGCGAACGGTCCGTTCCCGCGCCGAGCGGCCGGGCGGGCGCGTGTTGGGACGACACGCGCCGACCCGGCCGAAACGGGGCCTCGACGCCGCTCGAACCGGCAAAAGTGACCAACGGCACGACCGTCCGCGATGACAATTCGGGCAGGTCAGCGCCCTTCGCGCGTACCGCCGACGGATTCCCTCGTACTGGTTGGCAGGGCTGGGCGGCTCCGTTAGTGTCCTGCGCGTCGCCGGGCCGTTACGGACAGCGTCCGTACGGTCGCGTTCCGGTACCGGGACGGCGGAACCGGGAGATCCGGCGCCGAGCGCGCCGATCCGGTCGGCGGCAGTACCCGGGTGCGCCGCGCCGAGACCGCGCGGACTCGGACCGGGGCCGGCCCGGACGCCGGGCATGGGGCGCGGGCCGCCGCGCCGGTCGCCGGCGTCGTCAGCACGGGTCATCAGCACGGGTTGTCAGCACGGGTCGTCAGCACGCGTCGTCAGCACGGGTGGTCGAGCAGAGGAGTGGTCGTGGAGCCGTTGCGCCGTGGGTCGCGTCCGGTCGGAAAACATCGCCGCCCCCCAACGCGCGGCGCGGCCGCACCGTTCACGGCGAGGATCTTCACCACGGGGCTGTTCACCACGAGCCTTTTCACCACGGGTCTCGTCAGCACCGGGCTGGCCGCCAGCGGTTTGTCGCCGGTTCCGGGGATCGCGCCGCCCGCGCACGCGGACCCCGCGCCGCCCGGCGACGACCTCGCGGGCCGCGCGCACCGGCTCGCGGACCGGCTCGAACAGCTCACCGAGCAGTACAACGGCCTGCGGGTGAAGCTGCGCGAGGCGCAGCAGGCGGCGCGGACCGCGCGGGCGAGCGCGGACCGGCAGCACCGGCAGCTCGACGGGCTGCGGGACGCGTTCAGCGGCCTGGCCGCGGACGCGTACATGCAGAGCGGCACCGACCCGGCCAGCGCGCTCTTCGCGGCACGGGACCCGCAGACCGTCCTGGACCAGAGCGCGACGCTGCGGTACTTCGCGACGCAGAACGGCACGCGCGTCCAGACGCTCGTCCAGGCGATGCAGGCGGCCGAGCGCGCCCGCCGGGCCGCCGAGGACCGCGCCGC
This sequence comes from Actinomadura atramentaria DSM 43919, assembly GCF_000381885.1. Lineage (GTDB taxonomy): Bacteria > Actinomycetota > Actinomycetes > Streptosporangiales > Streptosporangiaceae > Spirillospora > Spirillospora atramentaria. The sequence goes on from NZ_KB907215.1 coordinate 344,045, forward strand.
CGAGGTGACGCGGCTGCGCGGGCGGCTCGACGCGCAGCGCGACGAGATCAACGAGGCGTACGAGAAGGTGCGCGGAAAGCTCGTCGCCAAGGACCCCGAGCAGTTCGCGAAGCTGCCGGTGTTCGGCGCGGGCCGCGCCGCCGAGGCGCTGCGGATCGCGATGGCCAAGGTCGGGCGGCCGTACGTGTGGGGCGCGGCGGGGCCGACGTCGTTCGACTGCTCGGGCCTGACGATGTGGGCGTACCGGCAGGTCGGCGTCAGGCTGCCGCACTACACGGGCAGCCAGTGGCACGCGGGCGTCCATGTCTCGCGGAGCCAGCTCCGGCCGGGCGACCTGGTGTTCTTCTACTCGGATCTGCACCACGTGGGGATGTACGTCGGCGGCGGCAAGATGCTGCACGCCCCGCACACGGGCGACGTGGTGCGCATCGCGCCGATCGCGGGCCGTCCGTTCGCGGGCGCGGTTCGCGTCGCCTGAGCGGCCGTCGCGCCGCGCAGAACACGCGGCGGCGGGGCGGGGGCCTGCGAAGGCGCGGTGCGACGGGTGCGGCGTCTGAGGACGCGGAAGCGTTACCGCCCGGCCGCATCCGGACAAAGAGCATGAAAGCCACCGCCACAGGGGCGAACGCGGGCCTATGCTGGCGACTCCGGTGCTCGCGGCGGCGCTCCCACTCCGCCCCGGCCGTTCGCGGGCACGGCGACGGCGCGGCGGACGCGTCCCGGGAGAACGGGCGCGGATCGGCCGCGGAGGGTCGCGGACGCGACGCGGGAACAACGTCCGCGGCGACGCCACCGGCGGGAGGCTCCCCGCCGGAACGCCGACGCCGCCGCACGGGGTAGGACGGAGTTCGCCGGTGTTTCGGTACGGACTAGATGAGCTGCCTTCGGGCCGCCCACACCACGGCCTCGATAGGGGTGTTCACCTCAAGCCGGTCGCAGATGGTCCGCAGCCGGCGGCGCAGGGTTCGCGCGCTCAACTCGAGTTTTCGTGCCGCCACATCGGCGGTGACACCGCTGGCGATCTGCGCGAGGAGCCGGATCTCCTCCTCGTTCAGTCGCGGATCGTCGGTGCCACGACGTGCGAGTGTGGCCTGTTCCACTCCGTCCTCCCTCGTCCGTGGTGATGACCGCGGGGATGCAGCCGCCCGCTGCACAGGCACGGGTGAGCGTCGATCTGTACGCGCTTCGGGTTGCCGGGTCCGGAGCCTTCCGGACTTAGATCATCGGATTCCTTACTGGTCTCGCGTGCTTGGCCGGAGGTGGCCGATGGGTGGTTTGCGGGGCATCATCCCGGAACTCCGGGTCACGATTCACTCGTTGGCGTTGCGGTCCCGTTCCGGCGAGGACGCCGGAGGGGTGCAGGAAGGAGCGCGCCACCGACGGAAGAACCCCGGCCACGACGGCGTGACCGAGTCCATCGAGAGGGGAGCGCAAGAACGGGAACGAGCGTCGATCTCCAGCCATCGCGCCCCTTCCCGTCCGTCCCGACCCGCCAGCCCGCACCGGGCGCCGTCGCACCGCCGCAGGCGAAGATCGTGAATCGTTTCAAGCTACGCTTCGGCTCGGAACGCTAGGCGGCCGAATCCGGCCCGTCAAGCGCCGATTACGTACTATCTGTGCTCGTATGGAGACCTGGGGTAGCCGAGGCTGCGGGGGCTTGCCGCGCACGACCCTTCTGACCTGCGAGAACAAGCCCGGTGCCCACGAGGAGTAACGTGCCGCAGACGAGTATTCGCGAGGTAGCGAGGCGTGCCGGGGTCTCAGTTGGGACCGTTTCGAATGTCCTAAACCGGCCAAACATCGTGGCCGAAGCGACCCGTGACCGTGTGCTCGCCGCGATCGAGGAGTTGGGGTTCGTCCGTAACGAGTCCGCGCGGCGGCTCCGGCAGGGGCCCGACGACCGGCCGAGCGGGCGGGCGCGCGCGTTCGGCGTCGTCGTGGAGGACCTGACGAACCCCTACGCGTCCGACGTCGCGCGCGGCGCGGAACTCGCGTTCGAGGAGGCCGGGTTCGAGACGCTGTGGCTGTCCACCGACCACTCCGCCGACCGGGAGCGGCGCGCGCTGGAACTGCTCGCCGAGCAGCGCGCCGCGGGCGTGCTCGTCAGCTCCGTCGAGACCGGGCCGGACCGGATCGCGCGGTGGCGCGAGTCCGGGATGTGCGTCGTGCTGCTCGACCGGGCGGGGCCGGACTTCTGCTCCGCGCAGGTCGACCACGTCGCGGGCGGGGACATCGCGGCCGCGCACCTGCTGGCGCTCGGGCGGGACCGGATGGCGTTCGTGACCGGGGTGCCCGAGCCGCAGCCCGTGGTCGAGCGCTGCGAGGGCGCGGCGCGGACGCTGGCCAAGGCGGGCGCGGGCGAGCTGGCGGTGCTGACGCAGGACGCGCTGTCGCCGACCGCCGGGCAGCGCGCGGCGCGGGCGCTGGTCTCGATGTCGCCGGTGCCGACCGGGGTGTTCTGCGCGAACGACCTGCTGGCGATCGGCGTCGTCAACGAACTCGTCCGGCTCGGCGCGCGCGTCCCCGAGGACGTCGCGGTGATCGGCTACGACGACATCGAGCTGGCGCGCAGCTCGGCGGTGCCGCTGACGACGATCCGGCAGCCGCGCCGCGAACTCGGCTGGGAGGCGGCGGAGCTGGCGCTGGCCGAGACGGCGGAGGGCTCCGCGCACGAGCACCGGCAGATCGTGCTGCGGCCGGAGCTGATGGTGCGCGAATCCGCCTGATCTTGCGCGCTGGGCACTATTGACAGCACGTCCGAAATGGGCGTGACTGGTCTCTCATGGACCAGGCGATGGCGGACGCCGCCGGCATCCTCGGCTTCGACCCGTTCGACCCCGCGTTCCGGTCGGACCCCTATCCCCGTTATCCGGCTCCCGGCCCGCTCCTGCGGACGCCCGTCGGGCTGTGGGTGACGTCCTCGTACGCGCTGTGCGAGCGAGCGCTGCGCGACCCGGCGTTCGGGCACGGCGGCGCGGACGGCGAGTCGTGGCGCAGCGGCCCCGCGCGGCGCCGGTCGTTCCTCACGATGGACCCGCCGGACCACACGCGGCTGCGGCGGCTCGTCAGCAAGGCGTTCACGCCCCGGCTCGTGGAGCGGCTGCGGCCCCGCGTCACCGCGCTCGTGGACGACCTGCTCGCCGCGGCGCACGGCTCGACCGACCTCATCGCGGCGCTCGCGTACCCGCTGCCGGTCGTCGTCATCAGCGAGTTGCTGGGCGTGCCGCCGGAGGACCACGAGCGGTTCAAAGCGTGGTCGGACGCGCTCGCCCGCGGACTGGACCCCGACTTCCTGCTGCCCGCCGACGAGCTGGCGCGCCGGGACGAGGCGCGCGCCGAGTTCGCCGCCTACTTCCGCGAGCTGGCCGCGCGCCGCCGCGCGGAACCGCGCGACGACCTGCTGAGCGCGCTCGTCGCCGTGTCGGACGGCGGGGACGCCCTCAGCGAGGAAGAACTGCTCGGGACGTGCATCCTGCTGCTCGTCGCGGGCCACGAGACGACCGTCAACCTCATCGGCAACGGTGCGCTGGCGCTGCTGCGGAACCCGGACCAGCTCGCGCGCTTCCGGGCGCGGCCGGACGGCGTCGCGGCGGCGGTCGAGGAACTGCTGCGCTACGACCCGCCCGTCCAGCTCACGCTGCGGACGGCGCTCACCGACACCGACCTCGGCGGAACGCCGCTCAGGCGCGGCTCGCTGGTGCTGCTGCTCACCGGGCGCGCCAACCGGGACCCCGCCGCCTTCGCCGACCCGGACCGGCTCGACCTCGCCCGCTACGCCGACGGCACGCATGCCGCCCGGCACCTGTCGTTCGGGCAGGGCATCCACTACTGCCTGGGCGCGCCGCTCGCCCGACTCGAAGGCCAGGTCGCCCTGGCGAAGCTGTTCGAGCGGGACGTCCGCCTGTCACCGGAGCCGCTGACGTACCGCGACAACCTCGTCCTGCGCGGCCTGAGCTCCCTACCGGTGACCCTTGACGACTGATCAGGATCAGGCGCGGGCGGCGCGGAGTTCCGCCGACCTACCGCGACAACCTCATCCGGCGCGGCCTGAACGCCCACCAGCGACCCTTCACGGCTGATCCGGGGTCAGGCGCGGCGGCGCGGAGCCGCTGACCTACCGCGACAGCCCCGTGGCGCGCGGCCTGAGTTCCTACCGGTGACGCTCCACGATCGAGCCCGGGGTCAGGCGCGGGCGGCGCGGAGTTCTACGGCGTCGAGGAAGAGGGCGAGGGCGGTTTCGAACTGGTCCTCGCGGTCGACCTCGGCGAGGTGGGGGGCGACGGCGGCCAGGTGGGGGTACTTCTCGGGCGACGCGGCCAGGTACTCGCGGCCCCAGGCCGCCGCGTCGCCGGCCAGCGCCTTGGGGTCGGCGACCAGGAGGTTGGCCTCGAAGGCGGCCTGGGCCAGGGCGACGTCGACCAGGGCGCGGTAGCAGGACGCCGCCTCGCGGCCGGCGAGGCCCGCCTGGTGGAGGGCGGCGAGGACGATCTCCGCGCCCAGGAACTCCGTCTCGCGGCGCGTGGTCCGCCCGGCGACCAGCACCGCGACCTGCGGGTGCGCGCAGCACGCGCGGCGGACGCGGCGGGCGAGGCCCGCGAGCGTCTCGCGCCAGTCGACGGACGGCGCGAAGCCGTCCAGCGCCGCCGCGAGCAGGCGTTCGGCGAGCGCGAGCAGCAGGTCGTCCTTGCTGCCGAAGTGCCGCAGCACGGCGGTGTGGTCCGCGCCGAGCTCCGCGCCGAGCCGCCGGAAGGTGAGGGCCTGCGGTCCGCCGTCCTCGATGATCTTCATGGCGGCGTCGACGATGCGGTCGGGGGTCAGGGATCGCCGTCGCGCGGCCGAGTCGATCACCTACCCAGAATAGGCCCGCGCGTTGATGCACCACTGTTGACACCATTGGTGCGCGAGGGGTTTCATGCCGGTGGCCGTCCCCCCGACCCGAAGGAGAACCCGGCATGCCGTTCTTCAGAAGACTGCTCGCCACGACCACGGCGGTCGGCGCGCTCGTCGCCGCCGTGCCCGGCGCGGCCCGCGCCGACGACGCGCCGCTGCCCCTGCCGCTGCTGGCGCACGCGCCGTTCTATCCGACGACGACCGTCCAGCCCGCGGACCGCCCGCTCGCGCTGAAGCGCGACACGCGGGCGCTGGACGTCAGCTACACCTACCAGGGCACGAAACGGACGCTGAAGGACTTCCTGAACCGCTCGTCCACGCTCGGGTTCCTCGTGCTGCGCGGCGACACGGTCGTCAACGAGCAGTACTTCTCCGGCTACGACGCCGGGAGCCGGTTCAACTCCTGGTCGGTCGGCAAGTCGATCACGTCGGCCGCGATCGGCGCCGCCGTCGCGGACGGCAAGATCCGCTCGGTGGACGATCCCGTGACCGCGTACGTCCCCGAGCTGCGCGGCACCGGGTACGACGGGGTCAAGATCCGCGACGTGCTGCACATGGCGTCCGGCCACGACTACGACGAGACGAACTACTTCGACCCGACCAAGGGCTCCACCGCCACGATGATCCGCATGGTCTTCGGCGCGAAGCTCGCCGACCAGGCCAAGGAGGGCGGCCGCAAGGAGCAGCCCGGCACCCGCTGGAACTACGACTCGATGAACACGTTCGTGCTCGGCTGGGTCGTCCGGAAGGCGACCGGCAAGTCGCTCGCGTCGTACGTGCAGGACCGGATCTGGCGGCCCGCCGGAATGGAGTCGGCGATGCAGATGGGCCGCGACTACTCCGGCAGCGAGATCGCGTTCTGCTGCTACCACGCGACCGTGCGGGACTTCGGCCGGTTCGGGCTGCTGTACCTGCGCGACGGCAAGGGCCCCGACGGGCGTCCGGTGCTGCCCGCGTCCTGGGTGCGCGACTCCGTCACGAGCACCGAGCCGTACCTGCAGCCAGGCAGCCTCGTCCCGGACAAGCCCGACGACCCGGAGAACGACTTCGGCTACGGCTACCAGTGGTGGCTCGGGAACGGCGGGCAGGGCGACTACTCGGCCATCGGCATCCTCGGCCAGTTCGTCTACGTCTCGCCGCGCGACGGCGTCGTGATCGTCAAGACGAGCCAGGACCTCAACTCGGCGGCGCACCAGGCGGAGTCGCTGTACGCGTTCCGCGCCGTCGCCGACGCCGTGGCGCACTGACCGCGGAAACGCCGCGGCCCCGCACCCGAAGGTGCGGGGCCGCGGTCCGCGCTACGGACCGGCTGCAGGGGGTCGAGACCCGCACGCGAAAGTGCGGGGCCGCGTCCGCGCTACTGCGGCTTGACCAGTGGGAACAGGATCGTGTCCCGGATGCCCTTGCCGGTGAACGCCATGATCATGCGGTCGATGCCCGCGCCCATGCCGCCGGTGGGCGGCATGGCGTACTCCAGGGCGCGCAGGAAGTCCTCGTCGAGCTGCATGGCCTCCGGGTCGCCGCCCGCCGCGAGCAGCGACTGCTCGGTGAGGCGGCGGCGCTGCTCGACCGGGTCGACCAGCTCGGAGTACGCGGTGCCCAGCTCGGTGCCGAAGCCGATGAGGTCCCACTTCTCGGTGAGCAGCGGCTCCTCGCGGTGCTGGCGGGTCAGCGGGGACGTCTCCAGCGGGTAGTCCATGACGAACGTCGGCTGGACGAGCGTGTGCTCGATCAGCTCCTCGAAGATCTCCTGGACGAGCCGCCCCTGCCCCCACTTGGCGTCCACGTGGACGCCCGCCGCCTCGGCGTGCTTGCGGACGGTCTCGATCGGCGTGTGCGGGGTGATCTCCTCGCCCAGCTTCTCCGACACCGACCCGTACAGCGTGATCCGCGGCCACTCGGGCAGCCCGAGGTCGATCTCGACGTCCCCGTGGCGCACGACGGTGGTGCCCAGCGCGGCGACGACCGCCTTCTGGTACATCCGCTGCGTCAGGTCGGCCATCGCGTTGTAGTCGAGGTACGTGCCGTACGCCTCCAGCATCGTGAACTCGGGGTTGTGCGTGGAGTCCGCGCCCTCGTTCCGGAAGTTCCGGTTGATCTCGAAGACCTTCTCGATGCCGCCGACGACGAGCCGCTTGAGGTACAGCTCGATCGCGATCCGCAGGTAGAGGTCCATGTCGTAGGCGTTGATGTGGGTCGCGAACGGCCGCGCCGCCGCCCCGCCGTGGATCGGCTGGAGCATCGGCGTCTCGACCTCGAGGTACCCCTCGTCGTGCCAGAAGTCGCGGACCGCGCGCACGGTGGCGCTGCGGATGCGGGCCATCCGGCGGGCCTCGTCGTTGACGATGAGGTCGACGTAGCGCATCCGGACGCGCGCCTCGGGGTCGGTGAGGCCCGCGTGCTTCTCCGGCAGCGGCCGCAGCGACTTGGAGGTGATCGCGTAGCGGTCGGCCATGACCGACAGCTCGCCGCGCCGGGACGTGATGACCTCGCCCTCGACGCCGATGTGGTCGCCGAGGTCGACGTCGCGCTTCCACGCGTCGAGCGCGTCCTGGCCGACGTTGGCCAGCGACAGCATGACCTGGAGGTCGCCCGAGCCGTCGCGGATCGTCGCGAAGCAGAGCTTCCCGGTGTTGCGCAGGAGCATGACGCGACCGGTGACGCCGACCTTGTCGCCCGTCTCCGTGCCCGCCTCCAGCCCGGTGTATTTCTCCCGGATGTCGGCGTTGGTCGCCGTGCGGGGGAAGGTCACCGGGTAGGGGTCGATGCCGGCCGCGCGGAGGCGGTCGAGCTTCTCCCGGCGCACGCGCATCTGCTCCGGGAGGTCGTCGTAGGTCTCGTCGCTCACCGTCTCAGGCTACCGACCCGTCCGAACGCGCCGCGAACCGATTCACAGCCTGTGGAAAACTCCGCGGCTCAGGGCGTGTTGCGCTCGTAGATCAGCCGGAGGCCGACGAGCGTCAGCCACGGCTCGAACTCGTCGATGCTGCGGGATTCCTCCAGGACGAGCGGCGCGAGGCCGCCCGTCGCGATGACGGTGACCTCGGCCGGGTCCTCGGCCAGTTCCTCCGACATGCGCTCGACCAGGCCGTCCACCTGCCCGGCGAAGCCGAAGATGATCCCGGACTGCAGCGCCTCGACGGTGTTCTTGGCGATGACGCTGCGCGGCCGGACCAGCTCGATCTTGTGGAGCTGCGCGCCGCGCGCCGACAGCGCGTCGATGGAAATCTCGATGCCGGGCGCGATGGCGCCGCCGACGTACTCGCCGCGCGAGGACACCGCGTCGAACGTCGTCGCGGTGCCGAAGTCCACGACGATCGCCGGGCCGCCGTGCAGGTGGACGGCCGCGAGCGCGTTGACGATGCGGTCCGCGCCGACCTCCTTGGGGTTGTCCATGCGGACCGGGACGCCCGTCTTGACGCCGGGCTCCACGATCACGGCGGGCACGTCGCCGTAGTAGCGGCGGCACATCTCCCGCATCTCGTGCAGGACGGACGGAACCGTCGAGCACAGGGCGATTCCGCTGATGTCGGTGTCCGCGAGCAGCGGGCTCTGCTGCACGAGCCCCTGCAGCACGACGGCGATCTCGTCGGCGGTCCGGCGCGGATCGGTGTTGATCCGCCAGTGCTCGATCACCTCTTCGCCCTCGAACAGCCCGAGGACGGTGTTGGTGTTGCCGACGTCGATGGTGAGCAGCATCAGGTCCCCGCTGGTCAGGTGTGCGATCCCCGGCCCGCCGGTGCGGACGGGCGGCGATCAAGAAAAGTCAAGGCCGATGTCGAACGCGCGCGACGAGTGCGTGAGCGCGCCCACTGCAAGGTAGTCCACGCCCGTCGCGGCCACGTCCGCGGCCCCGGCCAAAGCGAGGCCGCCGCTGGCCTCCAGTTCGGCGCGGCCGTCCACCAGCTTCACGGCCGCCGCCGTCTCCGGGACGGACATGTTGTCGAGCAGGATCGACGTCGCGCCCGCCGCCAGCGCCTCCGCGACCTGGTCGAGGGTGTCGCACTCCACCTGCACGTGCAGCGACGGGTAGACGGCGCGGATCGCCTCGTAGGCGCGGGTGACCGAACCGGCCGCCGCGACGTGGTTGTCCTTGACCAGCGCCGCGTCCGCCAGGCTCATCCGGTGGTTGACGCCGCCGCCGCAGCGCACCGCGTACTTCTGGAGGGCGCGCAGGCCCGGCAGCGTCTTGCGGCTGTCGCGGACGCACGCACCGGTGCCCTCGATCGCGTCCGCCCAGCGCCGCGTCTCCGTCGCGATGCCCGACAGGTGGGTGAGCAGGTTCAGCGCGGTGCGCTCCGCGCGGAGCAGGGCGCGGGTCGGGCCGGACGCCGAGATCAGGACGTCGCCCGCCGCGACGCGGTCGCCGTCCGCGACGCGCGCCTCGTAGGCGACGCCGAGCAGTTCGAGGACGACGGCCGCGACCGGGACGCCCGCGACGACGCCGTCCTCGCGGGCGGTGAAGTCCCCGGCGGCGGTGTCGTCCGGGCCGAAGATCGGCTCGCTGGTGACGTCCACCGCGCCGTCCTCGGCGAGCGCGGCGCGGACGAGCGCCGCCGTCGCGGCCGGGTCGAGTCCGGCGGCGGCGAGGCGGGCGGCGAGGTCCGGGGTCAGGTCGGTCATCGGTGCTCCTCGTAGACGGTGGCGAGGCCGGTCCCGGCCCGCCGGGTGACCAGGTGGCCGCGCCAGGCGGCGTCGTCCCGGTCGGGACGGTCCGCGCGCCAGTGGCTGCCGCGCGTCTCGGTGCGCCGCCGCGCGGCCGCCGCGACGGCGCTCGCGACGGTGTGCAGGTTCGTCGCCTCCCACGCGGCCACGTCCGGCGCGACGTCGGCGGACGGGACGAGCGCGGCGAGGTCGGCGGCGGCGCGGTCCAGCCCGGCCGCGTCCCGCAGGACGCCGACGTGCGCGGACATCGTCCGCTGGACGGCCTCGCGCGCCGCGCCGGGCAGCAGCCCCGCGGGCCCGTCCGCCGGGACCGCCGGGCCGGGGTCGTTGCGGTCGGCGGCGACCGCGGCCGCGATGCGCTCGGCGAACACGAGCCCTTCCAGCAGCGAGTTCGACGCGAGCCGGTTCGCGCCGTGGACGCCGGTGCAGGCGACCTCCCCGCACGCGTACAGGCCCGGCACGGACGTCCGCCCGTGCAGGTCGGTGCGGACGCCGCCGCTGGCGTAGTGCGCGCCGGGCGCGACGGGGATCGGCTCGGTGACGGGGTCGATGCCGTGGAAGCGGCACGCGGCGAGGATCGTCGGGAACCGCCGCTCCCACAGCTCCGCGCCGAAGTGGCGGGCGTCCAGCAGCATGCAGGGCTCGCCGGTCTCGCTCATCCGGCTCATGATGCCCTTGGCGACGACGTCGCGGGGGGCCAGCTCGCCGAGCTCGTGGCGGCCGGTCATGAACCGCGTCCCGGACCGGTCCACCAGGTGCGCGCCCTCGCCGCGGACGGCCTCCGACACCAGCGGCTGGCGGCCCCGCGCGCCCGGCCCGAGCCACAGCACGGTCGGGTGGAACTGGACGAACTCCAGGTCGGTGACCGCCGCTCCGGCGCGCAGCGCGAGCGCGACGCCGTCGCCGGTGGAGACCTCCGGGTTGGTGGTGGCGGCGAAGACCTGGCCGAGGCCGCCGGTGGCCAGGACGACCGCGCGGGCGCGGACCGCGCCGACGCCGCCGGGCCGCCCCTCGCCCATGACGTGCAGGGTGACGCCCGCCGCGCGGCCGGCCGCGTCGCGCAGCAGGTCCAGGACGAGCGCGTGCTCGATGACCTCGACGCCCGCGTCCTTGAGCGCGGCGCGCAGCGCGCGGCTGATCTCTGCGCCGGTCGCGTCGCCGCCCGCGTGGGCGATGCGGCGGCGGTGGTGGCCGCCCTCGCGCGTCAGCGACAGGTCGCCGCCGGGGTCGCGGTCGAACTCGGCGCCGCGGGCGATGAGCCGCCGGACGGCGGCGGGGCCGTCGGTGACGAGCGCGCGGACGGCGGCCTCGTCGCAGAGGCCGACCCCGGCGGTGAGGGTGTCGGCGAGGTGGTCGTCGGGGGTGTCGGCGGGGTCGAGCGCGGCGGCGACGCCGCCCTGCGCCCAGCGGGTGGAGCCCGCGTCCAGCAGGGCCTTGGTGACGAGCAGGACGCGGCCGTGCGGGCGGCAGTCCAGCGCGGCGACGAGCCCGGCGACGCCGGAGCCGATCACCACGACGTCGGCGTCGGCGGTCCAGCCGGGGGCGGGCGCCGTGAGCACACGAGCGATCATGTGCCCCTCCTCAGGGGGTCGATTTTCGTCATTGTGACACTAACCCCGGGGGCGGCATGCGACGGCCCCCGCCCGAACGCGGACGGGGGCCGGGAACGCGCAGGTCAGCGGTGGATCAGGTCACCGCGCGCGTCGGTCGTGCCGGGCACCGGCTCGGCCGGGTCCGAGCCGAGCGAGATGATGTTGTTCGAGCGGTCCACGTGGACGACGCGCGGCTCGAACGACCGCGCGTCCGCGTCGCTCATCTGCGCGTAGCTGATGATGATCACCAGGTCGCCGGGGGCGACGAGCCGCGCCGCCGCGCCGTTGATCCCGATGACCCCCGAGCCGCGCTCGCCCGCGATGAGGTAGGTCTCCAGCCGCGCGCCGTTGTCGATGTCCACGATGTGGACCTGCTCGCCGGGCAGCAGGTCCGCGGCGTCCATCAGGTCCTGGTCGAGTGTCAGGGAGCCGACGTAGTGCAGGTCGGCCTGGGTCACCGTGGCGCGGTGGATCTTCGACTTGAACATGGTCCGGAACATCGGGACTCCTTAGGGGGCGCCCGTCGCCGACGGGCGGGCGGATCAGGCGGTTCGGTCGGGGAAGCTCAGCGGGACGTTGTCGATGAGGTGGGTGCCGCCGACGCGCCCCGCCACGGCGAGCACGGCCGGTCCCGCGTGGTCCGCGGCGACCTCCTCGAACGTCGCCGGATCGACGAGGACGAGGTAGTCCAGGCGCAGCGGCGGCTCGTCGCCGGCCGCCGCCGCGAGCACGGCCGAGGCCGCCTTGCGGACGGCGTCCGGACCGCTCCCGGCGGCCTCCGCGCCCGCCCGCAGCGCCCGCGACAGCGCCGTCGCGGTCACCCGGTCCGCGTCCGCCAGGTAGCGGTTGCGGCTGGACAGGGCCAGGCCGTCCGGCTCCCGGACGGTCGGCGCGCCCACGACCTCCACCGGGACGTTCAGGTCGGCGACCATCCGGCGGACGAGGGCTAGCTGCTGGGCGTCCTTCTCCCCGAAGATCGCCGCATCCGGGCGCACCAGCTGGAACAACTTCATGACGACCGTGAGCATTCCATCGAAATGCCCCGGCCGCGCGGCGCCCTCCACCCGCTCGCCCATCGGGCCCGCCTTCAGCGTGACCTGGGGCTCGGTGGGATACATCTCACGGACGGTCGGCGCGAACACCACGTCCACGCCCTCCTGCTCGCACACCGCGAGATCGGCGTCGAACGTTCGGGGGTAACGGTCCAAGTCCTCGCCCGCGCCGAACTGGAGCGGGTTGACGAAGACGCTCACCACCACCGCGTCGGCGGCCGCGCGGCCCCGGCGCATCAGCGAACGGTGGCCCTCGTGCAGCGCCCCCATCGTGGGCACCAGCGCCAGCGTCCCCGGCAGCGCGGCGCGGGCCGCGTCGAGTTCCGCCCGGGTCCGGGCTATGACGGGCGTCATGGGACTCCCTTCCCTCAGTCGGCCAGCACGCCGAGGAGGCGCTCGGCGTCCTCGGGCCTGAGCAGTCCGGCGGCCAGCGCGCGGTCGGCGGTCAGCCGGGCCAGCGCGACGTAGGCGGTGCGGCTCTCCGGCGACACCCGGCCGAGTTCCGCGACGTGGTCCGCGACCGTCCGCGCGTCCCCGCGCGCGACGGGGCCCGTCAGCCCCTCCATGCCGAGCCGCAGCGCGTTGTCCAGCGACGCGCCGAGCAGCGGGCCGAGCGCCCGGCCCGGCTCCGCGACGCCCGCCGCGCGCAGCAGGTCCATCGCCTCGACGACCAGCGTGACCAGGTGGTTCGCGCCGCCCGCGAGCGCCGCGTGGTACAGCGGGCGGCGGTCCTCCTCGATCCAGACGGGCTCGCCGCCCATCTCCACGACCAGCGCCTCCGCGACGGGCCGCAGCGGCTCGGGGGCCGTCACGCCGAACGTGACGCCCGACATGCGGTCGGCGTCGTCGGCGCGGCCCGTGAACGTCATGACCGGATGGACGGCCAGCGGGAGCGCCCCGGCGGCCGTCAGCGGGGCGAGCACCGCCGTGCCGTGGCGGCCGCTGGCGTGCAGGACGAGCTTGCCGGTGACGTCCACGCCCGTCGCGACGAGCCCGGCGGCCAGATCGGGCAGGTCGTCGTCGGGGACGGTCAGCAGCGCGAGATCGGCGGCGGCCACGGCCTCCTGCGGCGTGACCAGCGCGGCGTCGGGCAGCCGCTGCGCGGCGCGCTCCCTGGACGGCCCCGAAACCGCGGACGCCGCGACGACGCGATGCCCGGCCCGCGCGAGCGCCGCACCGAGCGCCGTCCCGACGCGCCCCGCGCCGACGACGCCCACGGAAAGGCGGGCGGGCCTGTCCTGCGGGCTCGCCATTTCCCCATCAAAATGGGCGAGTGACTCCATACCGTTCGTTCCAGTCCTCAGTGTAGGTACCGGACGTGCGCGGTCCAGAGTACTTGGGATGTCACTTGTGGGGGGACGACCCCCCACACCCCCCGAGCGCGGAGCATGCATCCTCACTCGCTGGCGCTCGCTCCGGTGCATCCTCCGCGCTGCGGCCGCCCGGCCGCTCGCCTGGCGGCTCGCGGCCGTGCGCCCGCGGGCAACCCCCTGTCCTGCGCTCGCGTCGGCGGACAACCCCGTGGCTTTCGCCCATGCGTCGGCGAACAACCCCGTGGCTCTCACCCTTGCGTCGGGGACAACCCCGTGGCTTTCACCCTTGCGTCGGCGAACAGTTCCCGTGGCTCCCGCCCGTGTGTCGGCGAGGAACCCCGGTAGTTCACGCCGCGCGCGAAGGCAACCTCGATGGCTCGCCGCCGCGTGTCCGCAGGCCGCCCTTTGGCTCGCCGCCGTGCTCGGGGCAACCCGCTGCCCGCCAGCGCGCCCGCAGGCAACCCCTGGCTCACCGCCACGCTCGGGGACAACCCCGCTGGCTCACCGCCGCGCGTACGCAAGCGCCCCTGGGCTCGCCGTTGTGCTCGGTGGCAATCCCGGCGTCCGCCAGTGCGCGCACGCAGGCAACCTTTGGCTCGCCGCCGCGCTCAGGGGCGATCCCGAGTTCACCGCCGCGCGTCCGCAGGCAGCCCCGGGCTCGCCGCCGCACGGGGGCAAGCCCCGTGGGTTCGCCGCCGCGCGGGCGACTCTCCAGGCTCACCGCCATACGGTTGCAGCCAGCCTTGGCCTTGCCGCCGTGCGGAGGCGACGCCCGGTCGTTCGCCGTCGCGGACAACGTCCTGAGCGCACCGCCCTACGGTTGCGGGCAACCCTGGGCGCACCGCCGCGCGAAGGCAACGCCCGGTCGCCGCCACGCAGACGACGTCCCAGGCTCACCACCCTGCGGTTGCAGGCAACCCTGGGTTCACGCCGCACTGGGCTAGCCCAGTGGTTCGCCGCCGCGCGGACGACTCGCCAGGCTCACCACCGTGCGGTTGCAGGCAGCTCTGGGTTTGTCGCCGTGCGGAGGCGACGCGCGGTCGTTCGCCGTCGCGGACAACTTCTTGAGCGCACCGCCTTACGGTTGCGGGCAACCCTGGGCGCACCGCCGCGCGGAGGCAATGCCCGGTCGTTCGCCGCCGCTCGGACGACTTCCCAGGCTCACCACCCTGCGGTTGCAAGCAGCTTTGGGTTTGTCGCCGTGCGGAGGCCACCCGGTCGCCGCTGCGCGGACGGCTTCCTGCGGCTCGCCACCGTGCGACCGTGAGCCGGCCTGGGCTCGCTGACGCGCATGTAGGTGAACCCGGCGGTTTGCGGGTGCGTGCGCGGAAGGCCCGAAGTGGCCGTCCGGTTCTGTCGATTCAGTTGAGCGGCCCTCACGGCGCCGTGTGTTCATCCTGCACCACTGAGCCGTCCAGCCGGGGTATTCGCCGTGGCTGGGAGGAGTCGGTCGCCCGCAGGTGGTCGACCGCGGTCGGTCGTGCCGCTGTGCTGGCTCTGTCCCGCGTGAGCCGTGGACTGCGCGGCCCCCAGCGCTCGCAACCGGGTGCTCCGCGCGGTGGCCGGCCCGAGCGCGGTCGGCAGGCCCTCCGGTCGGCTGACATGGCCGGCGAGGGAGAGGTCGCCAGGCTGCGGGTCGTCTCGGGATGGACGGGCAGCCAGGTGTCCACCGCGCGCGCGTCCTGGAAACCGGCCCGAGCGTGCTGTCCGGCGCAGCGGACAACGTCCGCGCCGACGACCAGGTCGCCAAGGGCCGCTTGTTCACGGGTCGTCATCCGCCCGCCCGTTCACCCACGTGGCCGGCGGGCGAGCGGTCGGCCGGGCGAACCAGCGACCGGCCGAACCAGCGACCGGGCGAACGAGCGACCGGGTGAGCAGGTGAGCGGGCGAGCAGATGGCCGGGCGGGCGGATGAGCGAGCGGGCGGATGAGCGAGCGGGCGGGTGAGCGAGCGGGCGGGTGAGCGGGTGGGCGGGTGAGCGGGTGAGCAGATGGCCGGGCGGGCGGGTGAATGGGCGAGCAGGTGAGCGGGCGAGCAGGCGAGCGAGCGGGCAGGAGAGCGAGCGGGCAGGAGAGCAGGCAGGTGAGCGATCGGCCGGGCGGCCGGGTGAGCAGGCGAGGGGGCGGGTGAGCAGGCGACGGGTGAGCGGGCGGGCAGCGGAGACGGGCGAGCAGGTGAGCGGGCGGGCAGCCGGGTGATCGCTGGGTGGTGGGGGCAGGCAGCCGGGTGATCGCTGGGTGGTGGGGGCAGGCAGGGCGGGGTCGGGTCGCCGGGCGGGGGGCGCTAAGCATGCGCCGCCCGGCGTGCGTTTATGGGTTGATGGGGCTCGGGTCGGCGGGGAGAGCGGGGTGTCGGGTGATGGCTGGCGGGTGATCGCGTGGCGGGCGGCGGGGTTGTCTGGGGCTGAGTTGTTGAAGGGTGATCGACAGGCTGCCCGCCCACTCGGCAGAGACGGGCGGGCAGGCAGGCGGGCAGGTGGGTGGGCAGTTGTCGTACAGCGGGCCGCCTGAGGGGGCCGTCTGGGGCGGGTTGGTGGGCGGTGAAGCGGGGGCAGTCGGGCAGGTCGGTGGGCGGACAGGCAGGCGGGCGGACAGGCAGGCGGGCGG
>NZ_KB907216.1 GCF_000381885.1 Actinomadura atramentaria DSM 43919
AAGCTCCGAAAGCAGCCCGTCAACGTAGTCAAGTCCTCATCGCCCCTGCGAGGGTTCGCAACCACAGCAGCCGCCCGCCCCTCGGGCGTGCGACGGGGTCCTCATCGCCCCTGCGAGGGTTCGCAACAGGTGGATGACCTCGGTCAGGTAGTCGTCCCGGTCCAGGTCCTCATCGCCCCTGCGAGGGTTCGCAACGCGGTGACGATCAGCAACAGCGGCGCGACCGCGTGTCCTCATCGCCCCTGCGAGGGTTCGCAACCCGACCACCCGGCCGCGCCCGGCTCGGCGTCGGTGTCCTCATCGCCCCTGCGAGGGTTCGCAACCGGTTCGACGGGCTTGAGCCCACCGCCGGAATGCTGGTTCTCATCGCCCCTGGGGAGTTCGCAAGCGAAGAAGCACGTGGGTCTTGGCCCGGCTATTTGGTGGAGACGTGGAACGCCTCTTCTCGGCCGGGGTGGTCGGGAAGAGGCGTTCTAGGGCTTGCGCTTTGTGCGGAGCGGGTGGGGTCAGAGGGCTCGGATGGCGGTGGTGAAGCGGTGGAAGGACGGGCGGTCCAGGAGAAGGTTCGGGCCTTGCGGGTCCTTGCTGTCGCGGATCGCCACCGTGCCGGGGACCGTTGCGAGTTCGACGCAATTTCCGCCGTTGCCGGAACTGCGAGACGCCTTGCGCCACCGGGCGTTGCTCAGGTCAGCCATACTTCTCCTCGTTCATGCGCTTAGTTAGGCCGACGCTCATAGCGAAGGTCAGAGGGCTCGGATGGCGGTGGTGAAGTGGCGGAAGGACGGGCGGTCCAGGAGAAGGTTCGGGCCTTGCGGGTCCTTGCTGTCGCGGATCGCCACCGTGCCGGGGGCCGTCGCAAGTTCGACGCAGTTCCCGCCGCTGCTGCCGCTGCGGGACGACTTGCGCCATGAGAGGTTGGCCAGTTTTACGCAATCGCCGCCGTTGCTGCCACTGTGAGAGGACTTTCGCCAGGTCGGGGCGTTCATGTCTTTGGACAATCGGGCTCCCCGGTCGATTGGGGTCGGTAGCGGGGTACCCGGTGGGGTGATCGTTTATTCCGGGAAGCGGAACGCCCCTTCTCGGCCAGTGGTGGTCGGGAAGGGGCGTTCTGGGTTTTGTGCTTGGTGCGGGGTGGGTGGGGGTCAGAGGGCTCGGATCGCGGCGGTGAAGCGGCGGAAGGAAGAGCGGTCCAGGAGAAGGTTCGGGCCTTGCGGGTCCTTGCTGTCGCGGATCGCCACCGTGCCGGGGACCGTCGCAAGCTCGACGCATTCCCCGCCGTTGCTACCGCTGCGGGACGACTTGCGCCACCGGGCGTTGCTCAGGTCAGCCATACTTCTCCTCGCTCGTGCGCTTGATGAGGTCGACGCTCATGCCGACCGGCAGCGCCTGGTCACTGATCGCGGTGAAAACCTCGTGGAGACGGGTGACGTCCGCGTTCGCTTCGAGGACGAAGCCGCGCGCCGACGTGTCGACGTGGGCGACCTGGACGCCATTGCTCATCCTAGCCAAGGTGAACGCCCCGTCGTTGCCGGGATGCTCGACGCCATTGGGGACGACGCGCACGCTCACACGCGGGCCGACCGAGGCGGCGAGGCGGTCGAGCTGAGCCCTCATGACCTCCGGGCCGCCGCGCTCGTTCCAGAGCGCGACCTCGGGGAGCACATAGACGATGCGCGGCGGCTCGGGGTCGTTGCGGGTGAGGATGCTCTGGCGCTTGAGGCGAGCCTTGACGAGTTCGGCGTCGTTGTTGAGCAGGGCGGCGGCGTACTCCGGCGTCTGGAGCAGGCCGTAGGCCACAAGCGGCTGGTACGTCCAGAGAATCGTGGCGTCCGCCTCGTAGTTCGCCCATTCGACGAACCACGCGGGCATCCCGTTGATACGGCTCCCGAACAGGTCGTCCCAGATGCTCTGGAGCGTCTCCCGCGCGTCGAGGACATCGTCGCAGCGCTCCGCGAAGTCGCGTTCGCAGCCGCTCTCGCCGCGTTCGACGCCGCTGACGAACGACGGGCTGTAGGTGATCGCCGCCGCGAGTTCCGCGATCGTGAGGTCCGCCATCTCCCGGAACCTGCGGACGTGCCGGCCGAAGAAGTCGTTCGGGCCCTTCTCCGGCGTCAGTTTCTTGGGGGGTTGAGGCACTGATGATCCTCTCTCTCCATGACCGGCGATGGCCGGTGATGACCAGCGATGACCGCCACCCACGGTGATGACCCGCGTTCGCACCGTGCAGGGGCGTTGTCGTGGCCAGCGTCCCACCTCGCGGCGAGGCTGGACGTGGAATCGCGCAGAGAAGCCGAAACAGGGAGTGCCACGTGATCACCGCAAGCAAAGCGACGAACCCGCCGTCGCCGTCCGCTTCGTCGCTTCGGATCGGGTCGCGGCCCGAGTCGGTGCGGCTCGCCCGCGACTTCGCGGCGCGCTGGTTCGCCGCGCAGGGGTACGACCCCGAGCGCGTCGCCGACGCGCGGCTCGTCGCGAGCGAGCTCGTCACGAACGCGCACCTGCACGCGGCCGGGTCCGCGGAGATCGTCCTGCGGTGCTGCCTGTGCGACGTCGGGGCCGTCCTGGAGGTCGAGGACGCGGGCGAGGCCCGGCCCGTCCCGGCCGGGAACGACGCCTACGCGACGTCCGGCCGCGGGCTCTTCCTCGTCGAAAGCCTCGCCGCCGCCTGGGGCACGACCCTGCTCGCGGACGGCGGCAAGGCGGTCTACGCGGTGTTCCCCGCCCCCTGACCGCGCGCGACTCCCCACCGACCGGGGCGCGGCGCGACGGGCTTCCCTCCCTGACCTGCACGCCGCTCCGCGCCCCGCCCAACGACACCGCGCCGCACCCGGCCGCGCTTCACGTCTAATCGCTTTTCCGGCAACCGGGCCACGGCCGACCACGTCGCGCTGCGACCCGACCGGCCGCCCACGCCGCGCCGCATCCAGCCGCGCCCCACACCGCGCCGAACCCCGCCGCGTCGGACCCCGCCGCGTCAGACCGCGCCGCGCCGCACCCCACCGCGTCAGACCGCGCCGCGTCGCACCACGCCGCGTCGCATCCCGCCGCGTCGCACCACGCCGCGTCGCATCCCGCCGCGCCGGACCACGCCGCGTCGCACCACGCCGCGTCGCATCCCGCCGCGTCGCACCACGCCGCGTCGCATCCCGCCGCGCCGGACCACGCCGCGTCGCACCCCGACGCGTCGCACCACGTCCCGACCGAACCAACGTCCCGCCCGAACCAACGTCCCGCCCGAACCAACGCCCCGCCCATCCGAACACGAAGGAGACGCACCATGACCCACGACCGCCCCACCCCGCCGGACGCCGTCCGCGTCGATCCGAAGCCGCCGCTGCCCGGCCGAACCGCGCCCGAGGGCCGTTGGGCGACGCCCTACCGCGACCGGCACGGCGCGTGGCGCTGCTACCTGTGGCGTCCGCTGACCGCGACCGAGGCGCGGCACGGCATGCGGTTCGGCGTCGTCGCCGACGACCGCGAGGGTCTGACCCGCCTGATGCTCGCGGAGGACGAGAAGTACGCGGAGCTGCGCGCCGTCCGTCCCGACCTGCGCGACGACCCGTTCGGAACCGACCTCTGAACACCCCCGCGAGACCCCTCCGGGCGGCGGCCCGACCCACGAGTTCCCGCGTGGCCCGACACCCCGCCGCCCGGAGGCCCGTCAGAGGTCGAGGGTGAGGCGGCCGCCGGAGGCGCGGGAGACGCAGATCAGGAACCCGTCGTCGGCGGCGTCGGAGACGGCGCGTTCGTCGGCGTCTCCGGCGAGCAGGCCGACGCGGCACGTGCCGCAGAAGCCCTGGCGGCAGGAGTAGGCCGCCGTGGGGATCTGCTCGCGGATGACGTCGAGCGCGGAGCGGTCCGCCGGGACCCGGAGCGTCCGGCCGGTGCGGGCCAGCTCGACCTCGAACGGCTTGCCGTCGGTGACCGGCGCGGGCGCGAAGCGCTCGAAGTGCAGCGTGGAGCCGCCGGACGGGTCGAACGCGGCGCGCACCGCGTCGATCATCGGGGCGGGGCCGCAGCAGTACACGGCCGTGCCGGGCGCGGCGGACGCGAGGAGGTCAGCGCCGGACGGGACGCCGTCCTCGTCGTCCGCGCGGACGCGCACCCGGTCGGCCGGGAACTCGCGCAGCTCGTCCAGGAACGGCAGCGACGCGCGCGACCGGCCCGCGTACACCAGCCGCCAGTCCGCGCCCGCGCGGTGCGCCGCGCGCACCATCGGCAGGACGGGCGTGATCCCGATGCCGCCCGCGACGAACACGTACCGCTCCCGCGCGAGGAACGGGAACGCGTTGCGCGGCCCCTGCACCGACAGCGAGTCGCCCTCCGCCACCGCGTCGTGGATCTCCAGCGACCCGCCCGCGCCCGCCGGGAGGCGGCGGACCGCGATCCGGTACGCGCGGCGGTCGGCCGGGTCGCCGCACAGCGAGTACTGGCGGCGGCGGCCGGACGGCAGCAGCACGTCCAGGTGCGAGCCGGGCTGCCACGCGGGCAGCGGCCGGTCGTCCGGCGCGGCCAGCCGCAGCGACACCACGTCGGCGGCCTCGCGCCGGACCGCGCGGACGGTCAGCCGCAGGGACCGGTCCACCGGCCGCGCGTCCCGGACGACCGGCGCGCGGAGCGACCGGACGCGCTCCAGCCCGTTGAAGAACGCGTTCGCCGCCACCCAGAACGGGTCGCGCGGGCGCTTGCCGAACAGCGACGGCGGGATGTCGCCCCTCACCGCAGCGCCGCCTGCGCCGCCGGGGAGGACGCCAGGTACTCCAGCGCCTGCGCCGTCGAACCCTCGCGCAGCGGACTGTAGTCGCGCCGCAGGTAGCGGCGGATGGACGCGCCCATCATCCGCCCGTCCGGCGTCAGCCCGGCCGGGCCGGTGCGGCGCAGGTGCCGCAGCCCGCCCTTGATCCGGCCCTGGACGATCGGGTCGGCGGCCATCAGGAACCGGTGCCCGCGCTGCCACAGCGCGACGAGCATCGACACCGTCTCGGCCATCGCGCGCAGCCGCGCCGAGTACGTCCCGTCCAGGTGCATGAACAGGTCGTGCGCGACGTGCCGGTGCTCGACCTCCTCTGCGCCGTGCCAGCGCAGCAGGTCCAGCATCGTCGGGTCCGCGCCCGCGCGGTCCAGCGCCTCGGCGTTGAGAATCCAGTCCCCGAGGACGCCGGTGAAGTGCTCGATCGCCGCGATCAGGCTGACGCGCTCGTTCAGCCAGGACCGCCGCCGGTCGCCGGTGAGGCCGCGGTCGCCCAGCAGGCCCTCGAACAGGAAGTCCACCTGCCGGGTGAAGGGGCGCACGTCCAGGCCCTGCGCAACGAAATGCTCCAGGACGCCGTCGTGGGACGCGGCGTGCATCGCCTCCTGGCCGATGAAGCCCAGGACGTCCTCGCGCAGCCGTTCGTCGCGGATGTGCGGGACGGCCTCCTTGAAGACGCGGACGAACCATTCCTCACCGGCGGGCAGCAGCATGTGCAGCACGTTGATGAGATGGCTCGCCACGGGATCGCCCGGAATCCAGTGCAGCGGGACCTGCGACCAGTCGAAGCGCACGTCGCGGGCCTGGAGGACGATGCCGTCCGGCTCCTCGATCCGTACGGACATGGGTCCTCCCGCGTCGGAAACCACTTATTGACGATTCGTCCAGAAATTAACACCGGACGATGTCATCCAACAACGGACGGACCCGTGAGTCTTGTCACCCGGCTCACAACCCGCGCCGCGCGGTGCGCACCCGCCGGCCCCGTTCCGGACGGTCGATTCATCGACGGGACAAAACACCTGCCGGGGGAACCCGCATCCCTGGACCGACTCCCCGACGCGAGCCGGGAAACGCGGGCCAGGCACAGAAAGCCGGGCGACGCAGGCCAGGCGGCGCGTCCTGGCGGCGCGTCCTGGCGGCGCGTCCTGGCGGCGCGGCCTGACCGAAGCACCGTGAGCGGCGCAGCGTGAGCGGCGCAGCGTGAGCGGCGCAGCGTGAGGAGTGATTCCGGGGGTTGGGGCGAGTGGGGGTCAGAAAAGCGGGGTGGGGTCGGGCATCAGCATCGGGCCGGTGACGCGGAAGCGCTCGACCCCGCGTCGCGTCAGGTTCACGCGCAGGTCGATCCAGCCCGCGGCCGGGAACAGGGCACAGTCGGGCGCTCCCGGGTCGGGGAAGTGCAGGTCCCCGACCGACAGTTTCGCGCCCGCGACGTGGACCGGCAGCAGGATGCGCGATCCGGCGCGCAGTGGCGCGATGCCGCAGCCGCCTACCGCTCGGCCCCGCTCAATGCCGCGCAGCCCTTCCGCCGCCGCCCGCGCATACGCCGGAGTCCCCGCGACGAGCCCGCCGAGCACGGGCGCCCGCACGCCGTCCCGCACGGGCGCCGCTCCCGCGACGCCGTCTCGGACGACACCGCCCAATCCGGCTCCGTCCCGCCCGGCGCCATCCCGCACCGCACCGTCTCGCACCGCGCCGTCCCGCCCGGCACCGTTCCACCCGGCACCGTTCCGCACCGCGCCGTCCCGCCCAGCACCGTTCCGCGCGACACCGTCCCACCCGGCACCGCCTGACCCCGCGGCGCCCGGCCCGACACCCCGCGCAATTCCGTCCCACACAGCGCCGTCCCGCGTCGCACCGCCGGGTTCGGCTCCGTTCCGCGCCGCTCCGTTCCGCACGGCTCCATCGCGTTCGGCTCCGTCCGGCGCGACTCTGTCCCGCACGACCCCGTCCCGCACCATCCCGTTCCGGCCCGCACCGTCACGCACGACCCCACCCCGGACGGCACTTTCCCGGACGGCGCTGCTCCGCACAGCACCGTCCCGCACAGCCCCGTCCCGCGCGGTCCCGCTCCGTTCCGCGCCGCCCCAGGCGGCGTCGTCCCGCGCGGTGCCGCTGGATGCGGCACTCGCGCGATCGGAAGCGCCGCGCGAGGCGGCGTCCGGCGCAGCGCTGCTCCGCACAGCACCGCCCGGCATCGCACCGATCGGCACGGCGCCCACCGGCACCGCGTCAACCGGCACGGCGTCACCCAACACCGCGTCCCCCAGCACGGCGGCGCGCGCAACATGGTTCAGCACGGCACCGGCCGCCGCGCCGCCCGGGAAACCGTGCGCGGCGGCGATCTCCGCCGGGTCCGGGGCGCAGCCGATCACGCCCGGGTGCCCCAGCCGCGCCGGGCGGCCGTCCGCGCGGCCCAGCGCCACCACGTCCACGACGATGACGTCGCCCGGCAGCGCGCCCACCACGGCGATCGGCCCGCACAGCAGCGGTTCCGCGCCCGGCTCCCGCGCCAGGCAGTCCAGCCGCACCGACCCGCCCGTGATGATCTCCGCGACCGCCGGGACGTCCGGATGCCACCGGTCGTGCCCCGGCACGGCGCGTGCCGGAAGGCCGCGCGGGAACGCGGAATCAGGGGCCAGGGTCGGTGCGCTTGGCGACGGGAGCACGGAGCGGTCCTTCCGGGACGGCGGCTGTCCCCACGATCCTGCCGAAACCCCTGTTACCACGGGGTTTCACCCGTCGAAAGCCTGCGTAAGGCCCCGATCACCGAATGGTCAGCGCAGTCCGGCCGGCCGGTTCAGCGCCGTCGTGACGAGCCGGTCCACCAGCGCCGGGTAGTCCAGCCCGCTCGCCGCCCACATCTGCGGGAACGCCGACGTCGGCGTACACCCCGGCATCGTGTTGATCTCGTTGAGGACCCAGCGGCCGTCGGGCGTGTAGAAGAAGTCCACCCGCGCCAGGCCCTCGCAGTCCAGCGCGTCGAACGCCTGCGCCGCGAGCCGCCGCACCTCGTCGACGGCGGCGGGCGGCAGGTCCGGCGGGATCGCCATCCGCGTCGTGCCGTCGAGGTACTTGGTCTCGAAGTCGTAGAAGTCGTGCTCGCCGCCGACCAGCACCTCGGCGGGCAGGCTCGCGTCCGGCGGCCCGTCGTCCAGCCCCTCCAGCACGCCGCACTCGATCTCGCGGCCCTCGATCGCCGCCTCCACGATCACCTTCGGGTCGTGCTCGCGGGCGAACTCCACCGCCGCCTCGACGCCCGCCGCGTCCGTCACGCGCGTGATGCCCATGCTCGACCCGGCCCGCGCGGGCTTCACGAACACCGGGAAGCCCAGCTCCGCGATCTCGTCCAGCTTGCGCTTGCGCTCGCGCCGCCACTCCCGGTCCCCCACCAGGACGTACGGGCCGACCGGCAGACCGCGCGCCTGCCACACGAGCTTCATGAAGCCCTTGTCCATGCCGACCGCGCTCGCCAGCACGCCCGCGCCCGCGTACCGGACGCCCGCCAGCTCCAGCAGACCCTGGATCGTGCCGTCCTCGCCGTACGGGCCGTGCAGCAGCGGCAGCACCACGTCCACCTCGCCGAGCGCCACCGGCACCCGGCCCTGCTCGACCACCAGCAGCCCGCCCGCGCCCGCGTCCATCGGCAGCGTCACCGCGCCGCCGACCGCCTCGACCTCCGGCAGCACGCCGTCCGTGATCTCCAGCGCCGCCGCCGACTCCACCAGCACCCACCGGCCGTCGCGCGCGATGCCGATCGGCACGATCTCGTACCGGTCGGGGTTCATGGCGGCCATGACGGCACCGGCGGTGACACAGGAGATGGCGTGCTCGGAGCTGCGCCCGCCGAACACCACGGCCACGCGGACCTTAGAGGAAACCTCGGACATGAACCCTGACCCTATCTCCCCGTGTGAAGAGATCGTTTCGCGCTCACTCCCCCTGCGACATGCCGTAGCGCTCCGCCTTCGGGGACCGGGAGATCAGCGAGATCGCCGCCTCCTTGATCGGCATGCCGTGGTGCAGCACCGCCGCGACGGCCTCCGCGATCGGCATCTCGACGCCGTGCTTGCGGGCCAGCTCCAGCACCGGCTCGGACGACTTCACGCCCTCCGCCGTCTGCTTGGTGACGGCGACGACCTCGTCCAGGGTCATGCCCCGGCCCAGGTTCTCGCCGAACGTCCGGTTCCGCGACAGCGGCGACAGGCACGTGCCGACGAGGTCGCCCATCCCCGCCAGTCCCGCGAACGTGTGCTCGTCCGCGCCCAGGGCCGCGCCGAGCCGGGTGATCTCCGCGAGGCCGCGCGTCATCAGCAGCGCCTGCGTGCTCGCGCCGAACCCCAGGCCCGCCGCCATGCCGACGCACAGCGCCACGATGTTCTTCACCGCGCCGCCCAGCTCGCAGCCCACGACGTCCGTCGTGGTGTAGACGCGGAAGTAGGCGGTCATCGTCGCGGCCTGGAGCTGCCGCGCCCGCTCCTCGTCCACGCACGCCGCGACGGCCGCGCCCGGCTGCCCCGACGCGATCTCCGGCGCCAGGTTCGGGCCGCAGAACACCGCGATCCGCTCGCGCGGCACGCCCGCCGCCTCCTGGACGACCTCCGACATCAGCCGCGTCGTGCCGAGCTCGACGCCCTTCATCCCGCTGACGACCAGCGCGTTCGCGGGCAGCAGCCCGCCCCAGTCCGCGAGGTTCGCCCGGAGCGTCTGCGCGGGCACCGCGATCGTGACGATGTCCGCGCCCGCCAGCGCCGCGGCCGGGTCGGACGTCGCCCGCAGCCCCGCGGGCAGCGCGATCCCCGGCAGGTAGTCGGCGTTCTCGTGCCGCTCGTTGATCGCCGCGACGGCCGCCTCCCGGCGGCCCCACAGCACCACCTCGCCGCCCGCGTCGCTGAACAGCTTCGCCATCACGGTGCCCCACGAGCCCGCGCCCATCACGGCGACCCGGACGGTCACGACGCGTCCTCCCCCCGCTCCCCGCGCTCGGCGGCCGCGCGCCGCTGCTCCAGCACCTTGTGGTGGTCGTACAGCTCGGCGGGCGGCTCCTCGCCGCGCAGCTCGCCGAGCAGACCCGCGATCTCGCGCATGATGTCGTCGGTCGCGGCGCGCAGAACCGTCTTGGTCAGCGGCTCGCCCGCGTACTTCGACAGGTCGACCGGCGGCCCCGCGACCACCCGCATCGTCTTGCGCGGGAACGGGTGGAAGCCGCGCTTCAGCGTGCCCGCCAGGCCCGTCTTCTCCGTCTTGGTGTACGGCAGCAGCTCGTGCGCGCCCCAGCTCGCCACCGGGACGACCTTCGCGCCCGTCTTCAGCGCCATCCGCGCGACGCCCGTCTGGCCCGTCATCGGCCACAGCTCCGGATCGCGGGTGCAGCTCCCCTCCGGGTAGAACATCAGGCACTCGCCGCGGCGCAGCGCGTCCTCCGCGTCGCGCAGCGCCAGCGCCGCGTCCGCGCGGTCCCGGTAGACGGGGATCTGACCGGTGCCGCGCAGCACGGACCGGAACACCGGCACGTCGAACAGCGTCGACTTCGCCAGGTAGACCGGATAGCGGCCGGACTCGTACACGAAATGGGCCAGCGCGAGCGGGTCGGACTCGGAGATGTGGTTCGCCGCGATGATGACGCCGCCCTCGCGGGGGACGTTGCCGCGGCCTCGCCAGTCGCGCTTCAGCAGCCCGTACAGCAGCGGGCGCAGGATGACGATCGTGATCCTCCGCCACGTCGGCGAATAACCGTCGGTCATGCCCGTCCCTTCTCGGTCTCTCCCGCGCGCGAACGCGGGGTGTGGTCAAGTGTCGCGCTTGCTTCCGCATAGTGTCGAGTCGCCATGTCTACAGCAGAGCGCGGCGCGCGTCGTCTCCAGTGGTCCCTCGTCGTCCCGGTCAAGGTGCTGGCCCGCGCGAAGACGCGCATGTCCCGCGCGGCGGGCCCGCACCGCGAGGCGCTGGCCCTCGCCGTGGCCGCCGACACCGTCGCGGCGGCGCTGCGCTGCGCCCTGGTCCGCGATGTGACAGTCGTCACCGACGACCCCCTTCCCGCCGCCGAGCTGGCGGCGCTCGGCGCCCGCGTCGTGCCCGACGAGCCCGACGCCGGACTGAACCCCGCGCTCGTCCACGGCGCGCGCCGCGCCCGCGAGGCCGCGCCGGACGCCGGGGTCGGCGCCCTGTCGGCGGACCTGCCCGCGCTGCGGCCGGACGAGCTCGAACGCGTGCTGGCCGCCGCCGGGGAGGCGGCCGAGGCGTTCGTGCCGGACGCGGCGGGCGTCGGCACGACCCTCTACACGGCGCGGCCGGGGACCGCGTTCGCGCCCGCGTTCGGCGGCGGGTCGCGGGCCGCGCACGGCGCGCGGGGCGTCCGGGAACTGCTGCTGGACGGCATCGACAGCGTACGCCGCGACGTGGACACCCCGGCCGACCTGCGCGCGGCGCTCGCCCTCGGCACCGGCCCGCGCACGGCGGCCGTCGCGCCGCTGCTGCCCGGCCTGCACGCCCTCGACGACGCGACCTGACGCCGCGCGCCGATAGGGTCGGCCGCATGCAGGCAACGGTGCGGACGTACGACGCCGCGACGCGCACGGGCAGCGTGCTGCTCGACGACGGAACGGAACTGCACTTCGACGCGGAGGCGTTCGACGCGGGCGGCCTGCGCCTGCTGCGCCTCGGCCAGCGGGTGCGGCTCGGCGTCGAGGAGGACGGCCGGATCAGCGCCGTCACGCTGGCGACGTTCCCGCTCCCGTAGAAAGCCCCCGAGAAACGCCGCGGCGCCCGGACCCGCGCGAGGCGGGTCCGGGCGCCGGGACGGTGGAGCCTACTTCTTGCCGGCGACCAGGTTCTTGAAGTCCGCGCCGGCCTTGAACTTCGGCACGGACGTCGCGGGAACGTCGATGGTCTTGCCCGTTGCCGGGTTCCGGGCCGTCCGGGCAGGCCGGTCGGCCTTCTCGAAGGACCCGAAGCCGGTGATCGCGACCTTGTCGCCCTTGGCGACGGTGGTCTGGATCGTCTCCAGGATCGCGTCGACGGCCTCGGCTGCGGCCTTCTTGCTCCCCAGCCGGTCAGAGATGGCGTCGACCAGCTCTCGCTTGTTCATGGGTTACTCCTCTAGTTCCCCCCTTGCCCGAACGAAACTAAGGGAGCGTCGGCAAGGACACAATCACCTGAACGGAA
Source organism: Actinomadura atramentaria DSM 43919 (assembly GCF_000381885.1). Taxonomy (GTDB): domain Bacteria; phylum Actinomycetota; class Actinomycetes; order Streptosporangiales; family Streptosporangiaceae; genus Spirillospora; species Spirillospora atramentaria. The sequence goes on from NZ_KB907216.1 coordinate 11,915, forward strand.
GCCGTTCCGTGTCGCAGGCGTTTTTGTCGGCCTCGCCCCCGTCTCACCCGGGCGCCGGATCAACGCCGGCCAACGGGCACGTTATCGGGAGCCGGGCTCCGGCCGGAAATCGGCGAGGAACGCGTCGAGTCGCCGCGCGGCCAACGCGGTGTCGCGTTTGGCCAGGTCAGTGATCGCCAGCAGGTGCCGGATGCAGCGCCTGCGGTCGGCCGGCGGGAGCGGCGCGACGAGCCGGTGCGCGTCGCGCAGCCGCCGCGCCAGCAGGGTCAGCGCGGGGTCGTCCCAGCTCGGTCCGTGCTCGGGCGCCGTGCTCACGCGCGTCTCCTCCCCGGGGCGCGGACGTCCCCTCCCCCCGATTGTGCTCGGTGGGCGGGGACGTCCGGCACGCCGGGGGCGGCCCGGGCGCGTCGCGGCGGTCAGGCCGTGGTCGGCAGGCGGCCCGGCCGGTCCGCCTCGAACGCGGCGATGTCGTCGGCGTGGCGGAGGGTCAGGCCGATGTCGTCCAGGCCCTCCATCAGGCGCCAGCGCGTGTAGTCGTCGATCTCGAACGGCGCGGTGATCTCCCCGGCGCGGACCTCGCGGGCCGCGAGGTCGACGGTGATCTCCGCCTTCGGGTCCTGCTCGGCGCGGGTCTGCAGCGCCTCGACCGTCTCGGCCGGGAGGATGACCGGCAGCAGCCCCATCTTGGTGGAGTTGTTGCGGAAGATGTCGCCGAAGCGCGGCGCGATGACGACGCGGAACCCGTACTGCTGCAGCGCCCAGACGGCGTGCTCGCGGGACGAGCCGGTGCCGAAGTCCGTCCCGGCGACCAGGATCGTCGCCCCGTCGTACTCGGGCTGGTTCAGCACGAACCCGGGGTCCTCGCGCCACGCCGAGAACAGGCCCTTGTCGAACCCGGTGCGGCTGACCTGCTTGAGCCAGACCGCCGGGATGATCTGGTCGGTGTCCACGTTGCTGCGGCGCAGCGGGACCGCGCGCCCGGTGTGGGTGGTGAACGCTTCCATGTCCAGGCTCCTTACAGGTCGGCGGGGGCGGCCAGGCGGCCGGTGACGGCGGTGGCGGCGGCGACGGCGGGCGACACCAGGTGCGTGCGGCCGCCCGGCCCCTGCCGTCCCTCGAAGTTGCGGTTGGAGGTGGACGCGCTGCGCTCGCCCGGCGTGAGCTTGTCAGGGTTCATCGCCAGGCACATCGAGCAGCCCGCCTCGCGCCACTCCGCGCCGGACGCGGAGATGACCTCGTGCAGGCCCTCCTCCTCGGCCTTCTTCTTGACCTCCATCGAGCCGGGGACGACCAGCATCCGGACGCCGTCGGCGACGCGGCGGCCCTTGAGGACGTCCGCGACGGCGCGCAGGTCCTCGATGCGTCCGTTGGTGCAGGACCCGACGAACACGGTGTCGACCTCGACGTCGCGCAGCGGGGTGCCCGCCGTCAGGCCCATGTACTCCAGCGCCCGCTCGGCGGCCTGCCGCTCGACCGGGTCGCCGTAGGACGCCGGGTCGGGCACGGACGCGCCCAGCGGGAGGCCCTGGCCGGGGTTGGTGCCCCAGGTCACGAACGGGGTGAGGGTGGAGGCGTCGATGACGACCTCCTTGTCGAACACGGCGTCCTCGTCGGTGGCGAGGGACTTCCAGTACTCGACGGCCTCGTCCCACGCCGCGCCCTGCGGGGCGTGCGGGCGGCCCTTGAGGTACTCGAAGGTGGACTCGTCGGGGGCGATCATCCCGGCGCGCGCGCCCGCCTCGATGGACATGTTGCAGACCGTCATCCGGCCCTCCATCGACAGCGACCGGATCGCCTCGCCGCGGTACTCGATGATGTAGCCCTGGCCGCCGCCGGTGCCGATCTCGGCGATGATCGCCAGGATCAGGTCCTTGGCGGTGACGCCCGCGGGCAGCGCGCCGTTCACCGTGACGGCCATCATCTTCGGCTTGACCTGCGGCAGCGTCTGCGTCGCCAGGACGTGCTCGACCTCGCTGGTGCCGATGCCGTGCGCCAGCGCGCCGAACGCGCCGTGCGTGGAGGTGTGGGAGTCGCCGCACACGACCGTCATGCCGGGCTGCGTCAGGCCGAGCTGCGGGCCGATGACGTGGACGATGCCCTGCCCGGCGTCGCCCATCGGGTGCAGCCGGATTCCGAACTCGGCGCAGTTCTTGCGCAGCGTCTCGACCTGCGTGCGCGACACCGGGTCGGCGATGGGGGCGAGCAGGTCGGTGGTCGGGACGTTGTGGTCCTCCGTCGCGATCGTCAGATCGGGGCGGCGGACCTTGCGGTCCGCCATCCGGAGGCCGTCGAACGCCTGCGGGCTGGTCACCTCGTGGACCAGGTGCAGGTCGATGTAAAGGAGATCGGGTTCGCCCTCGGCACGTCGCACGACGTGCGCGTCGTACACCTTGTCGGCCAATGTGCGGCCCATCGCTCCACCTCACCTGAGTCGTGTCCCGGGCGCGTCGGTGCGCCGGGGTCCCGGTCGTCCGATTTGCATCTCACATGACGAGACGGCAATATCAAGACATGGACAACTCTAGCGGAGTCGGCGTACTTGACAAAGCGGTTCTGGTGCTGAACGCGCTGGAAGCCGGTCCGGCCTCCCTCGCGCAGCTCGTCCAGACCACCGGTCTGGCCCGGCCCACCGCGCACCGCCTCGCCGTCGCGCTGGAGCACCACCGCCTCGTCCACCGCGACACCCAGGGGCGGTTCATCCTCGGGCCCCGGCTCGCCGAACTGGCCGTCGCCGCCGGGGAGGACCGGCTGCTGGCCATCGCCCAGCCCATCCTGGCGCAGCTCCGCGACCTGACGGGCGAGAGCGCGTCGCTGTTCCGCCGCCAGGGGGACGTGCGGGTCTGCGTGGCCGCCGCCGAGCGCGCCAGCGGGCTGCGCGACACCGTCCCGGTCGGGGCGGCGCTGCCGATGACCGCCGGGTCGGCCGCGCAGATCCTCCTGGCCTGGGAGGAACCCGACCGGATGCACCGCGGGCTGCGCGGCGCGAAGTTCGAGGCGACGACGCTCGCCGCCGTGCGGCGGCGCGGCTGGGCGCAGAGCGTCGGCGAGCGCGAGCAGGGCGTCGGGTCGGTGTCGGCGGCCGTGCGCGGCGCGGGCGGGCGCGTCATCGCGGCGGTGTCGGTGTCGGGGCCGCTGGAGCGGCTGAGCCGGTCCCCCGGGCGGCTGCACGCCGGGCCGGTGCTGGCCGCCGCCGAAAAGATCTCCGAGGGGATGCGCCGGACGACCGGCTGACCCGCTCCCACCTGCGCCGACGACACAATTCCTGCCTCAATACTGGGAATGTCGAGAAGTATTGTGGCGGATGAAAGCGACATTTGACGCAGGTAGGGAAAGAACGCGATATGAGCGCGACGGAGACCCCGCGCGGCTGGACCGGACGGCTGCTGGCGGAGGGCGACGATCCCGACCCACGCTTCACCCTGGCCAACGAGCGCACGTTCCTCGCCTGGATTCGCACCGCCCTCGCGTTCGTCGCGGGCGGCATCGGGCTCGCCGTCAGCGGCGACCTCATCGACGACCCGCTGCGGACCGTCCTGGCCGTCGGCTGCGCCGCCACCGGCGCGTTCGCCGCGCTGTTCGCCTTCCGCCGCTGGCTGCTCACCGAACGCGCGCTGCGCCGCGCCGAGACGCTGCCGCTGCCCGCCCTCGCGCCCGTCATGTCGTACGGTCTGGCGGGGCTGGCGGTGGCCGCGCTCGTCACCCTGCTCGTCGCCCGGTGAGCCTGTGGGACCGCGGCGCGCAGCCCGAGCGGACCGCGCTCGCCTGGTCGCGGACCGCGCTGTCGCTGGTCGCCGTGGGACTGCTCGCCGTGCGGCTCGCGCCGTCCACGGTCGGCGCGGCGCTCGCGGCGATCGTCGTCTGCGGCGCGGCGGCCGTCCTGCTGCGGCGCGCCCGGCGGCAGCAGCGGCGGCGCGCGCGCCGGCTCGACGCGGGCGAGTCCGTCGCCGACCCCGCCACGATCGCGCTGACGACCGCGGTGACGCTCGCGCTCGGCGTCGTCGGGATCGTCGTCGCACTCGGCTGAGGAGGAACCGTGCCGCCGTTCGCGAGCATCGCCACCGACTTCGGGGCCGCCTACACCGCGATCTGCGCGGGCGTCGTCCACCGCATCGCGCCGGGCGCGCGGGTGCTGGTCCTCAGCGACGAGATCACGCCGTTCGCGATCGTCGAGGGCGCGCTGTTCCTGCGGCAGGCGCTTCCGTACCTGCCCGAGGGGGTCCATCTCGGCATCGTGGACCCCGGCGTCGGCACCGACCGGCGGCCGATCGCGCTGCGCGTCGCGCGCGGCGACGTGCTCGTCGGGCCGGACAACGGCCTGCTGACGCCCGCCGCGGACGCGCTCGGCGGCGTCGTCGCGGCGCACGCGCTCACCAACCCGGCGTTCCGCTTCCCCGCGCCGTCCACGACGTTCCACGGACGGGACGTGTTCGCGCCCGCCGCCGCGCACGTGCTCAACGGCGTCGACCTCGCCGAGCTCGGGCCACCCGTCGCGCCGCTGCGGCTGGAGGTGCCGCGCCCGTCCGTCGCGCCGGACGGGACCGTCACCGCGACCGTCCTGTACGTCGACCGCTACGGCAGCCTGATCCTCGGCGCGGACGCCGCCGACCTCGGCCGACCCGTCCACGGGACGCCGATCGGCCTGTCCTGGACGTCGCCGGACGGGATTCCCACCGCCGCCCGCGTCGCCTACGAGCGGACGTTCGGCAGCGTCCCGCCCGGCGACCCGCTGCTGTGGACCGACTCCTCCGGCGCGCTCGGCCTCGCCGTGAACCAGGGCTCGGCCGCCGAGCGCTACGGCCTCGCCGCCGGGTCCGTGCTGACGCTGCGGCGGCTGCTGGAACACTGACCGGCATGGACGATCTGCCCGTGGTCAATCTGCCAGTGGTCGATCTGCCGGTGGTCGCCTGGGTCCACGCCGTCGAGGGCCGCCTCGTCGCCGTCCGCGCCCGGGGCCGCGACCTGCTCTACCTGCCCGGCGGCAAGACCGAGCCCGGCGAGGACGACCGCGCGGCGCTGGCCCGCGAAGTGTACGAGGAGGTCGCCGTGACGCTCGCGCCCGCCGCGTTCGCCGAGCTCGGCACCGTCCGCGCGGCCGCCCACGACCAGCCGGACCACACGCACGTGCGGATGGCCTGCTTCACCGCCGCCTACGACGGGCCGCTGGCCGCCGCGGGCGAGGTGGACGAGATCGTCCTCGTCGCCCCCGCCGACCGGGACCTGCTCGCCCCCGCGGGCCGCGCCGCGCTCGACCTGGCGCTGGCGCGGGGCGTCCCGGGCCTGACCGCGTCCTGACACCTCTTCGCGGCGGCCGAATCCGGCCGGGGAGCCGTTTCCCCGCCCGGAATCGGCGTCCGAATACCCGGATGGCCGACACCGCACGAATCCCTCGGTAAAAGGCGCGCCATTGTCAGCGATAACGACGCTGATCGCCGCCCGCGGGCACTGGACCGCGCGGCCCCGAAATGCCTACGCTCAGCGCGAATTCGCCGACAATGCTTGGGGGCACCGGTGATCATCGTCAACGAGTACTCCGACAAACCGCTGGACGATCTTCCCGCGGCGGGCCGCGAGCGCATCCGCGAGGTCGAGCGCAACGCGCCGGACGCGGTGCTGGCCACCGCCGCCGCGCTCATCGCCGACTCCACGGGGCCGACGTACACCTACGCGAAATGGGCCGACTTCACCGCCGCCGCCCGCGACGTGGCCACGCTGACCTCGGTCTTCAACCCGGTCCGCGACGCCGAGCGGGCGATCGTCGCCGAGTGGCGCGACGCCGCGCTCGCCCGCACCGGCGCGCACACCGAGCTGGCGCGCAGGCTGTCGGCGCGGTGGAGCAACTGCGGCATGACGTCCGTCAACGTCATGACCGCGCTGCGCGGGAACTACACGGCCACCATTTCGCTGACCGAGCGGTTCGAATTCCGCTACGACACCGCCGGCGAAATCGCGCGCGAACTCAACCGCGTTCCCGCCGGGGCCGGGGAGATCCATCTGCTCGACTGCGACCTCAGCGGAATCCACAATTTCGTCGTCGAAGTCCACCACGACGGGAGCCGGTACCTCGTCCAGGGGTATCAGGGCGGCTATTCGGCGCTCTGGTGGGTGACCGATTCCGTCTACGACCCGGTGGAGGCCGACACCGTCCGCACCGAGGCGCTCAGCACGCTGCGCGGCGACTGGGGCGGCGGGCGGAACATCGCGGCCCGCCACGACGGGCTCGTGGCGAACCTGACGGCGCTCATCAAGGACGGGTACAACGCGGTGACCCGGGCCGGGTCCAGCGTGTGGCGGCAGCTTCCGTTCGGACCGCACGACCAGGCCCCGCTGGCGTACAAGGACGCGCCGTTCCTGCGCGTGGACCGGTTCGTCCTGCGCAACCCCGCCGCCGTCCGCGCGGCGGCGAACGGCGTCGGCGGCGCGCTGAGCGTGCAGGGCGTCCGCGCGCCGCTGAGCCCGGTGCCGCCCGCCGACCCGGCGGACGTCGTCCGCGCCCTCGCCGAACTGGGCCTGACCGCGACGCACAGCGTGGAGGACCGCAGCGGCGCGTCGAAGTTCAAGGTCACCGACGACCGCCAGGCTCAGGCGCTGAAGAACAAGCTGGTGACCCGCGTCGGAACGATCGAGGTCGACCGCCTCACCCCGGCCGCCCTGCCCGCGCGCGGCTCGCAGGCCGAGGTCGGCTACCTCCAGGCCGGCGTGGAGCGCACCACCACCCGCCAGCGCGCCTGAACGACGAAGCGCCCCGGACGGAAACCGTCCGGGGCGCTTCGCGACCGGTACCCCCGAGCGGATTCGAACCGCCGTTACCGCCTTGAGAGGGCGGCGTCCTAGGCCACTAGACGACGGGGGCAGGACCCGAGGCGACCTCCCGCCTCGACACCCCCAACCCTACCGGACTCCCGAACCCCCCAAGACCACGATCCGTCCCCCCGTGCGGGCATCCGGGCGTTTGGTGGGGGATCGGGTGGGCAGTGTGCGACGACGACGGATGGAGCGGCGCATTCGGCGCCGCTTCAGAGGGAGGAGACATGGCCACCGTAGAGCAGTCGATCGACGTGGACGTCCCGGTGCGGACGGCCTACGACCAGTGGACGCAGTTCGAGGAGTTCCCGCGCTTCATGGAAGGCGTGGAGCGCGTCGAGCAGCTCACGTCCACGCGGACGCACTGGGTGACCAAGGTCGCCGGTGTCACGCGCGAGTTCGACGCGGAGATCACCGAGCAGCGGCCGGACGAGCGGGTCGCGTGGACGACCACCGACGGCCCCGCGCAGGCGGGCGCGGTGACGTTCCACCGCATCGGCCCGGACCGGACGCGCGTGATGCTCCAGCTCGAACACCGCCCCGAGGGCGTGGTCGAGAAGGCCGGCGAGGCACTGGGACTGATCCCGCACCGCGTCAAGGGCGACCTGGAGCGCTTCAAGTCGTTCGTCGAGGAGCACGGCGGCGAGACCGGCGCGTGGCGCGGCGAGATCGACCAGGACCCCACGCACTGACGCGTTGGCGGCGGCCCCGGCGGAGAACGCCGGGGCCGCCGCGCGGTCCGCGCCCGAAAAGCAGAGAACCCGCGCCGCGATTCGCGGAGCGGGTTCAGAAGGCGTACCCCCGAGCGGATTCGAACCGCCGTTACCGCCTTGAGAGGGCGGCGTCCTAGGCCACTAGACGACGGGGGCCTGCACTGATCTCCCTTTCGGGAGAACCGCTGGGGTACCAGGACTCGAACCTAGACTAACTGAACCAGAATCAGTCGTGCTGCCGATTACACCATACCCCAGTGCCGTGAGCTGGCCTTCCGGTCGGAACCGGCCGGGTCGCTCGCGCCTCGATGAGAATACAGGAGTCGGGGGCCGGGACCAAAACGGTTAGCGGACTGCTCGCCCGGGAAGGAAAAAGCGCCGCCCCGGACGGTGCTCGTCCGGGGCGGCGGGTCGCGGGGCGGGCCGGTTCACTCGCGCGCCACGACGCGGTTGGTGAGTTCCCCGACGCCCTCGACGGACACCGTGACCTCGTCGCCGACCTCCAGCGGCCCCACTCCGGCGGGCGTGCCGGTGAGGATCACGTCGCCCGGCAGCAGCGTCATGACCTGGCTGACGTACGCGACGAGTTCGGGGACGGAGTGCAGGAGCAGCGACGTCCGCGCGTCCTGGCGCAGCTCCCCGTTGACGCGCGTGGTGAGCGCCAGGTCGGCCGGGTCCAGCTCGGTCTCGATCCACGGGCCGAGGGGGCAGAAGGTGTCGAAGCCCTTGGCCCGCGTCCACTGCCCGTCGCGGCGCTGCAGGTCCCGCGCGGTGACGTCGTTGGCGCACGTGTAACCGAGGATGACCTCGGCGGCGCGGGCGGCGGGCACCTCCCGGCACAACCGCCCGATGACGACGGCCAGCTCGCCCTCGTAGTCCACCCGCTCCGACAGCTTCTGCGGATAGGCGACGGCCTCGCCGGGCCCGATGACGGCCGTGGACGGCTTGCTGAAGATCACCGGCTCGGCGGGCGGCTCCGCGCCCATCTCGCGCGCGTGCTCGGCGTAGTTCTTGCCGATGGCGATGACCTTGCTGGGCAGGATGGGAGCAAGCAGCCGCACGTCGGCGAGGGGGAAACGCTGCCCGGTGAACGTCAGGTCCCCGAAGGGGTGGGCGCGGACGGCGGCGATGGTGTTCTCTTCCACCACTCCGAAGGACACGCCCTCGTCGATGGAGAACCTCGCGATACGCATGCCGGGCAGCCTATCGGGCGGGTCCGGAGCGCATCGGTGCCGGTCAGAACCCGCACGGGCGGCCGTTGACGCGGCAGTCCGCGGGCGTGGCGGGCGCTCCCTCCGCCCCGAACCGGACGTCGAGGACGGCCCCGGCGGGGATCGGCGCGGCGCCCCGCTCCTGGGTGATCTCGACGGCGGGGCCGCCGTGGACGAGCCGTCCGCCCCAGACGTTGCGGACGTGGCCGCCGGACACCCTGAACGTCAGCCGCCACTCGGTGAGCGGGCGGCCGGTCGTGTTGGTGATGCGGACGCGGCCCTCGTAGTAGCCGTCGTCCTGCTCGACGAGCTGGTACGTGACGCCGTCGCCGGTGACGACGGGACCGGCCGGGGGCGCTTCCGGCTCGGTTCCCCCGCCGCCGTCGCCCTCGCCGGGCGGGGCGGCGGCGGGCGGCGTCGCGGCCGGTTCGTCGTCGCCCGGCCCGCCGGACGGCTGCCCGGACGGTTCCGCGGTCGGCTGCCCGGCCGCCTGCTCGGACGGCGTCGCGCCGCCCGTCGGCGCGGCGGTCGCGGGCCGGGACGGCGACCCGCCGTCCGATCCGCCCGCCCAGACGAAGACGCCGATCGCGGCGATCAGCGCCAGGACGACCACCGCTCCCCCGACGACCGCGAACCGGCGCGACGGCCCCCCGGACGGCGCGGGCGGCGCGGCGGGCGGCCCCGCCGGAGGCAGCGCGCTCCCGGCGGGCGCGGTCGGCTCGTCCGGCACGGTGGACGGCGCGGGCACGGCGAACGGCGGCGGCGGAACCGTCGCCTCCACCGGACGCGGCGGCGCGGCGCTCGCCATGACGACGGGCGGGACGGGCGCGACCGGCCGGTCCCCCGGCTCCTCGGCGCCGTGCCGCGCCGTCCACCGGCCCTCGGCCGGCCCGTCCACGATCGTGTCCGCGGGCGGCACGGTGTCCTCGGGCGGATCGGTGAGCGTGACGTCGGCGGGCGCGTCCGTCAGCGTCTCGGGCGGGCCGGGCGCGGAGACGCCGTCCACGATCGTGTCCTCGGCCGGCGCGCCGGGCCTGCGGAACTCGGCCGTGGTCCGGTGGTCGGGCGCGCGCCGGTCCCGTCCGGTCTCGTCGCCGCTCACCGCGCCGCCCTCTCCACGCCGTGCCGTGCCATGTCGTTCTCCCTCGCGCCGGTCGCTCACCCTCTCCGACGACGGCGGGGCGCTTTCGGTTCAGACGGCGACATGTCGGCTATCAGCGCGGGGCCGCCGGTTCCAGCGCGCGCCGCGCCGCCTGCCGCTGCTGGAGGTTGAGCAGTGCCGTCACGAGCCCGATCCCGACCGGCATGGCCGCCTCGGGCGCGCCCGTCAGCCACCGGGCGGCCTCGGCCAGCAGCTCGCCGGAGTCGGGGACGCCGTCCGGCCGGTCGGCGAGGGAGTCGGCGAGGCGGCCGAGGACGCAGCACAGCCGCGCCCGCGCGCCCGGCCGGCCGGATTCGGCGGCCTCCCGGAACCACTGCGCGGCCGTCCACAGGTCGCCGCAGTGCTCGCACGCCTCACCGACGCGGTACGCCGCCTCGGCGTAGCGGGCGTCCACGGGGCCGCCGTCGGCCTGGCGGTTCGGGGACGGGACGGGCATGGGCGGCTCTCCGTGACGCGGCGGGCAATGGCTCCCGGCACGGCCTCGCCACCGCGTCCGGGGCATTCATGCTGGCGTCCGGGTGACAAAACCGCCAGCACTTTGCCCAAATTAGTGGCGTTTTCTCATTGTTCTCCACGAAACAACGGACCTTTCCGCTGGTCACTCCCCCGAACGGCGGGCGCGGCTCGGCCGGATATGGTCGTGCCGACCAGCGAGCCGAGGGGATGCCATGTCCGTCGTGAAGATCAACGTCCTGACCGTCAGCGCCGAGCGGCGCGACGAGCTGGAGCGCCGGTTCGCCGGGCGCGCCGGGCTCGTCGAGAACGCCGACGGGTTCGAGGGCTTCGAGCTGCTGCGCCCGGTGGACGGCACCGACCGCTACCTCGTCTACACGAAGTGGCGAAGTGAAGAGGACTTCCGCGCGTGGACCGAGAGCCGCGCGTTCGCCGAGGGCCACGCCCGCGCCGCCGCCGAGGGCAGCGGGCACGGTCATGGACACGGGCACGGCGGCCCCGCCGCGGGCGCGTCCGAGCTGTGGGGTTTCGAGGTCGTCGAGTCCGCCGGCCCGGCGGAGTCCTGACCCTTTGAGTCCGGGGCCTCGCGGCGCTACGCCACGAGGTCCCGGTAGTCCGGGTGCCGCTCGATCCAGCCCCGGATGAACGGGCACGACGGCACGGCCTTCAGGCCGCGCGCCCGCACGTCGTCCAGCGCGCCGCGCGCCAGCGCCCCGCCGATCCCCTTCCCCTCGAACTCGGGGAACACCTCGGTGTGGACGAAGACGACCGCGCCCGGTTCCGCGCGGTACTGCGCGAACCCGGCGAGGACGCCGTCGTCGCGGATCTCGTACCGGTCGGCGTCGGGGGCGTCGGCGATCTCTGTGCTCATGGCTCCGATTCTGCCCGCCCGTCAGTCCGCCTCGTAGCCCGCGTGCAGGAGGCAGTAGCTGACGGCCTCCTCCAGCGCCTGCCAGGACGCCGCGATGACGTTGTCCTCGACGCCGACCGTCCCCCACTCGCGGGTGCCGTCGCTGGACCCGATGAGCACCCGGGTGCGCGCGCCCGTCCCGTGCGAGCCCTCCAGGATGCGGACCTTGTAGTCCACCAGCTCCATCGTCGCCAGCTCCGGGTACAGCCGCCCGAGCGCGATGCGCAGCGCGTTGTCCAGCGCGTTGACGGGGCCGTTGCCCTCCCCCGTCGCGATGATCCGCTCGCCCTTGGCGACGAGCTTGACGGTCGCCTCGCTGACCAGGACGCCGTCCGCGCGGCGCTCCACGATCGTCCGCCACGACTCGACCTCGAAGTGCCGCTGCCGGACGCCCGTCAGCTCCTCGCGCAGCAGCAGCTCGAACGACGCGTCGGCCGCCTCGAACGTGTGCCCCGTCGCCTCCAGCTCCTTGACCCGGTCCACGACGGCCTTGGCCTTCTCGCCGGACAGGTCGTAGCCCAGCTCGCGGCCCTTCAGCTCCACCGACGCCCGCCCGGCCATGCTGGACACGAGCATCCGCATGTCGTTGCCGACCGCCGCCGGGTCGATGTGCTGGTACAGGTCCGGGTCGACCTTGATCGCCGAGGCGTGCAGGCCCGCCTTGTGCGCGAACGCCGACACGCCCACGTACGGCTGCTGCGAGCTGGGCACGACGTTGGTGATCTCCGAGACGGCGTGCGCGATCCGCGTCATCCGGGTGAGCTGCTCGCCGGTCACCAGGTCCATGCCGCGCTTGAGCTGGAGGTTCCCGACGAGCGTGAAGAGGTTGGCGTTGCCGCTGCGCTCCCCGTACCCGTTCGCGCAGCCCTGGACGTGCGTGGCCCCGGCGCTGACGGCCGCGAGCGAGTTCGCGACCGCGCAGCCGGAGTCGTCGTGGCAGTGGATGCCGACGCGCGCGCCCGTCCCGACGACCTCGTGGACGACCTCCGCCAGCTCGTCCGGCAGCATTCCGCCGTTGGTGTCGCACAGCGCGATGACGTCCGCGCCCGCCTCGGCGGCCGTGCGGACGACCTCCAGCGCGTACGCGCGGTTGGCGTGGAACCCGTCGAAGAAGTGCTCGGCGTCCAGGAACACCCGCTGGCCCTCCGCGCGCAGGTGCGAGACCGTGTCGCGGATCATCGCCAGGTTCTCCTGCAGCGTCGTGCGCAGCGCCAGCTCCACGTGCCGGTCGTGGCTCTTGGCGACGAGCGTCACGACGGGCGCGCGCGACTCGCGCAGCGCCGCGACCTGCGGGTCGTCGGCGGCCCGCAGCCCCGCCCGGCGCGTCGCGCCGAACGCGGCGAGCTGCGCGTTCTGCAAGTCGAGCTCGGTCAGCGCGCGGCGGAAGAACTCGGTGTCCTTGGGGTTCGCGCCCGGCCAGCCGCCCTCGATGAACCCGACGCCGAGGCCGTCGAGGTGCCGCGCCACCGCGAGCTTGTCGGCCACCGTCAGGTTCAGCCCCTCCTGCTGCGATCCGTCGCGCAGGGTCGTGTCGTAGACGTGGAAGGCGTCGCGTTGCATGGTCTGGAGACCTTTCGATGAGTGCCGTGGCGGCCGCGCGGGGGCAAACAAAAAGACCCCCCACGGACGTGAGAGGTCTGCGCGTCGGCGGTGTCCCGTCAGATGCCGACGCGCCAGCCGATAATGACGAGGCTGATACGCATGATGGTCCCAGTGTGCCACACGGCTCCCGGTGCGGTCACCCGCCGTCTCGCCAGCCGAGACGCCCGGGTCCGGCCCCGGAGGGCGGGGCCGGACCCCGGGGACGTCAGGCGATCTTGTGGACCCAGCCGTACGGGTCGGGGCGCGTGCCGTACTGGATGCCGATCAGTTCCTCGCGCAGCCGGGACGAGACCGGGCCGGTCTCGCCGGTACCGATCGACCACTCGCGGTCGGCCGCCTTCACCGTCCCGACCGGGCTGATGATCGCGGCGGTCCCGCAGCCGAACACCTCGGTGATCTCGCCGGACTCGCAGCCCGCCTGCCACTCCTCGATGCTGATCTTGCCCTCCTCGGCGGGGATGCCGAGGTCCGGGGCGAGCTTGAGCATGGAGTCGCGGGTGATGCCGGGCAGGAGCGTTCCGGTGAGCGCCGGGGTCAGCAGCCGCGCGTTCGCGCCCTCGCCGTAGACGAACATCAGGTTCATCGACCCGACTTCCTCGACCCAGCGGCGCTCCACCGCGTCGAGCCAGACGACCTGGTCGCAGCCGTTGGCGACGGCCTGCGCCTGCCCCGCGAACGACGCCGCGTAGTTCCCGCCGAACTTGGCCTCGCCGGTGCCGCCCGGCGCGGCCCGCGTGTAGTCCTGCGACAGCCACACGCTGACGGGCTTGACGCCGCCCTTGTAGTACAGACCGGACGGGGACGCGATCACCGCGAACGTGTAGTCCTGCGCGGGGTTGTTCACGCCGAGCGCGCGCGTCGTCGCGAACATGAACGGCCGCAGGTAGAGGCTCGCGCCCTCCTCGGTCGGCACCCAGTCCCGGTCGGTGCGGACCAGCAGCTCCAGCGCCGCGACGAACAGCTCCTCGGGGATCTCCGGCATCGCCATCCGCTTGGCGGACCGGTTCATCCGGGCGGCGTTCATGTACGGCCGGAACGTGACGATCGAGCCGTCCGGCTGCCGGTACGCCTTCAGCCCCTCGAACAGCTCCTGCGCGTAGTGCAGCACCTGGCTGGCCGGGTCGAGCGCGATGGGCCCGTACGGCTGGAGGCGCGCGTCGTGCCAGCCGCGCTCGGCCGAGTACTGGATCGTGACCATGTGGTCGGTGAAGTAGCGGCCCCATCCGGGGTCGGCCATGATGCGCTCGCGTTCGGCGGCCGGAACGGCCCGCTCGTTGAGCGTGACGTCGAAGTCCGGGATGGTGCTCATCGCGTTGGTCCTCTCGCGGATCGCCGGCCGGCCTCCTCGCCGTCGCGGCTCATTCCCTATTGTGATGCTTCGTCGAGACTCACCCCTCCGTACGGCGCACGACGAAATCCGGGCGCGCCGCAGGGCGCGCCCGGAGGGTTCCGCGCCGCCGGGGGTCGCCCGGCGGCCGGCGCGCCGCTAGCCGGATACTCGCTTGGCGATGGCGTCGCCGATCTGCGCCGTCGAGCGGTTGCCGAGCCCGGCCCGCTCGGTGAGGTCGTCGGACACGGCGCGCTCGACGCGGCGGGCGGCGTCGGCCGCGCCGACGTGGTCGAGCAGCATGGCGACCGAGAGGATCGTGGCGGTCGGGTCGGCCTTGCCCTGGCCCGCGATGTCGGGGGCGCTGCCGTGGACGGGCTCGAACATCGACGGGGCGGTGCCGTCCGGGTTGACGTTCCCGGACGCCGCGAGCCCGATGCCGCCCGCGATGGCCGCGCCGATGTCGGTGATGATGTCGCCGAACAGGTTGTCGGTGACGACGACGTCGAACCGCTGGGGCTGGTTGACGAAGAACATGGTGGCCGCGTCCACGTGGCAGTAGTCCACGCTGACCTGCGGGTACTCGGCCCCGACCTGCTTGACGATCCGCTGCCACAGCTCGCCCGCGAACGTCAGCACGTTGTCCTTGTGGACGAGCGTGAGCTTCCTGCGCGGCCGGGCGTCGGCCTGCGCGAACGCGTACCGGACGACCCGCTCGACGCCGAACGCGGTGTTGACGCTCTCCTGCGTCGCGACCTCGTGCGGGGTGCCCTTGCGGAGCACGCCGCCGACGCCGGTGTACGGGCCCTCGGTGCCCTCCCGGACGACGACCATGTCGATGTCCTCGGGCTTCACGCCCGCCAGCGGGGTCTTCACGCCGGGGAACAGCTTGACCGGCCGCAGGTTGACGTAGTGGTCCAGCTCGAACCGGGCGCGCAGCAGCAGCCCGCGCTCCAGGACGCCGCTCGGGACGGACGGGTCGCCGACCGCGCCGAGCAGGATCACGTCCTGCCCGCGCAGCTCCTCCAGCACCGAGTCGGGCAGCGTCTCGCCCGTGCGGTGCCAGCGCGCCGCGCCGAGGTCGTACGTGGTCTGCTCGAACGCCAGGTCGGACGTGGGGGCGGCGGCCGCGAGGACCTTGAGCCCTTCGGCGACGACCTCGGGGCCGATGCCGTCGCCGGGGATGACCGCGAGGCGGATGCTGCGGGAAGCCATGCGCGAACTCTACTGCAAATGTCTCATTGCTTGGTCATTGGTCTCACCCCTCGGACCGGCCCGCGGGCGTGCGGGCCCGCGGCCGGTCGCGGGAGGGGCGGGTCAGCCCCGGCGGTCCAGGGACTTCTGGAGGGCCGAGCGCAGGGCTTCGGTCGTCTCGTCCTCGGTGTTGTTCACGGCATGCTCCATCCGGGCGGAACGGTGGCTGAACGGGATCGCCGTGGACGGCGCCGCGGGTCGCGCGGCCCGGCTCCGGACGGGACCCGAGCGGCGGCGGACGGTGGTCGCGGGCTCGCCGCGGGTCTCCGTCCAACGTACCCGCGACCGCGTCCGATCGTCCCAGCTCATGGCGGTTCATCTCACATGCCGAGACGCGGGTCGTCCGCCGGAACGCCGACGGCCCCGCACCGAAGCCGGTGCGGGGCCGTCGGAACGCGTCGCGGGATCAGCCGTCCAGGTCCACCCGGCGGCCCATGTCCGCGCCGACCTCGGCGGAGATCGCGTCCACGAGCTGCGGCGGGACCGTCGAGTCGACGGTGAGCGCGATCAGCGCCCGGCCGCCCTTGGCGTCCCGGCCGACCTGCATCCCGGCGATGTTCACGCCCGCGTCGCCGAGCAGCTTGCCGACCGCGCCGACGATGCCCGGCCGGTCCGCGTACGAGAAGAACGCCATGTGCGCGGTGGGCACCAGCTCCATCGCGTAGCCGTTGATCTCGATGATCCGCTCGGCGTGCTTGGGGCCGGTGAGCGTGCCCGACACCGACACGACCGCGCCGTCGGCCATCGTGCCGCGCACCTGCACGACATTGCGCCAGTCGGGGCTGTCCTCGCTGGTCGTCAGCGTGACCTCGACGCCCCGGTCGCGGGCGAGCAGCGGCGCGTTCACGAAGGTGACGGCCTCCTCGGTGACGTCGAGGAAGACGCCCTTGAGCGCCGCCAGCTCCAGCACCTTGACGTCGTGCGCGGTGATCTCGCCGCGCACCACGACGTCGAGCCGGACCGGGACGCCGCCGGCGAGGGCGGTGAAGATGCGGCCGAGCTTCTCGGCGAGCGGCAGGCCGGGCTTGACGTCCTCGGCGACCGCGCCGCCCTGGACGTTCACCGCGTCCGGCACGAACTCGCCCGACAGCGCCAGCTTGACCGAACGCGCGACCTGCGTGCCCGCCTTCTCCTGCGCCTCGTGCGTGCTCGCGCCCAGGTGCGGGGTGACGACCACGTTGTCGTGGTGGAACAGCGGGCTGTCGGTGCAGGGCTCGGTGCTGAACACGTCGATGCCCGCGCCCGCGACCCGGCCGTCCTTGATCGCCAGGTCCAGCGCGGCCTCGTCCACGATGCCGCCGCGCGCGGCGTTGACGATCCGGACGGACGGCTTGACCTGGTGCAGCTCGCGGTCCCCGATGAGGCCGAGGGTCTCGGGCGTCTTCGGGAGGTGGACGGTGATGAAGTCGCTCTCGCGCAGCAGCTCGTCCAGCGTCACGAGCTTGACGCCGAGCTGCGCGGCGCGGGCCGCCTGGACGTAGGGGTCGAAGGCGATGACGTTCATGTCGAACGCGGCGAGGCGCTGCGCGACCAGGACGCCGATGCGGCCGAGGCCGAGCACGCCGACGGTCTTGCCCGCCAGCTCGACGCCGGTGTACTTCGAGCGCTTCCACTCGCCCTGCTTGAGCGCGCCGTGGCCCTGTGGCACGTTCCGCGCCGTGGCCAGGAGCAGCGCGATGGCGTGCTCGGCGGCGGTGACGATGTTGGAGGTCGGCGCGTTGACGACCATCACGCCGGCCTTGGTGGCGGCCTCGACGTCGACGTTGTCGAGGCCGACGCCCGCGCGGGCCACGACGCGCAGCCTGCGCGCGTGCTGGAAGACCTCGGCGTTGACCTTGGTGGCGGAGCGGACGATCAGCGCGTCGACGTCCGCGACGGCCGGCAGGAGCTGGGCGCGGTCGGCGCCGTCCACACTGCGGACCTCGAAGTCGGACTCGAGGACGGCGATGCCGGCGGGTGAGAGTTCTTCTGCGACGAGGACGACGGGCTTGCTCAAGGAAGAGTCCTTAGGAACGTGGGATGTGCGGTTCGGGTGCTGGCGCGAGTCCACCTCGTCGTGCGCTCGCCTCTCGCGAGTCTATCCCCCGCCCGCGGGCCGGTTCGCGGACATGGTGACACACACCCGAACACCCTATATGCCGAAAAAATCCGCATTCATTAGGGTCTGTGGTAGCACGCCCGGACCGGGGAGCGGTCCACCGGGGCGGTCAGGCGGCGTGCGGCTCCGGCTGCGCCGCCAGCACCGCCGCCACCCGGTCGATGTCGCCGACGCCGACGTGCGGGACGTCCACGAACACCCGCAGCGGCCCCGGCGGCAGCCCCAGCGCGGCCGCCACCCGCACCTGCACGTCATAAAGCGGGATATAGGACAGGTACGCCGTGCGTACGTTCTGCGAGCGGAACATCGCCGTCATGACCAGGCGGTAGCCGCGGACGCGGAACGACAGCGCCGTGATCGGCGGCGACGCCGCGCCCGGCGGGCCGGGATCGGTCAGCGAGATCCAGGCGCTCGTCGTCCACGGGCGGGCGCGCAGCAGCTCCACGACCCAGCGGAGCTGGCCCGCGCCGTGCGCGTCCGCGGCCTCCGCACGGCCCGCCGGGACGCTCGGGGCGTTCGGCGCGCTCGGGGTGTTCGCCGCGGTCGGGGCGGGCGCGGGCTCGCCGTACCGCAGCAGGATCGGGTCCTCGCGGCTCAGCGACGCGATCTCGAACATGACCGGCGGGCCCTCCACGATCGGCCCGGGATCGTCCATCCCCGCCTCGCCCGCCGCCCAGACGTGGCGGAGCAGCCCGATCCAGGCGTGCCCGCAGGTCTCGTGGCGGCGGACCTCGAACGCCGTCCCGCCCGCCGTGTCCTCGCCGCCCCTGCCGCCGCGCTCAGTCACCAGCCTCGCCCCAACCGCCGCTCGGGGCGCGGGCTCCGGGAGTGACGCGCTGGTGCGCGCCGAACGCGCCGCGGCCCTCACGACTTCTCCCCTCGATTATCGGACAGGGGACGCCGAATGGGTAGGTACCTCTTTCCCGGTCGCCAGCCGGTCCTCGGCGGCCGCGTCACCGTGCAGCACGACGTAGCCGTGCGAGCGGTACACCTCCCGGTAGCCGGCGCGCAGCAGCCGCGCGATCCGGTCCCGCTGCGCGGCGGCGGACGGGAAGGGGAACTCGCGCGCGTCGCCGTCCGCGACCACCCACGCGGCGCGGCGCGGGACGCCGTCCCACAGCAGGACGCGGGCGCGGCCGGTGAGCGCGGGGCCGACGTGGTTCGCCGCCTCGACGACGGCACCGTCCGGCACCCTTGCGACGGCGCGCGCGGCGGCGGACGCGCGCGCGTCCCGGACGTACAGGCCCGGCTCGGCGAGCCGCCGGAACGCGAAGAACGGAACCTGCACGACCGCGCCGACCAGCAGCCCCACCCCCAACAACGCCCCAGGCCGCCGAACCAGCACGCCCACCCGATGCGGCGTCCCGAAACCCGACCACACGCGGCCGACCCGCGCCGAGCGCGTCCGCCCGCGCCCGCCCCGTGCGCGCTCTGACGGCGCGCGTCCGAACTGCCCGCCCTCGGACCGGGCGCCCTGGGACCGGGTGCCCTGGGACCGGGTGCCCTGGGACTGCGCGCCCTTAGACCGCAGGCCCTTAGACCGCGCGCCCCCAGACTGCGCACCCCCAGACCACACGCCCCCAGACCGCGCGGAGCGCGTCCGTACGCCGCCGGGCCGGGCGCGGGCCGGGTGCGCGCGGCGGGCGCGGGTGGCGAGGGCGCGCAGGCGGGACGCGCCGTCGGCGGTGGCGAGGGCGATCACCGCGACGACGAACGCGTTGTAGTGGTAATGCGGCGCCCACCAGTTCTCGAAGCGGTCCGCGAGCATCCGTTCGGCCAGCATCGGCACGGCGACGAGCGTCACCGGGGACAGCAGCGGGAGCAGGAGGAACGGCGCGACGAGCAGCAGCGCCGTCAGCAGCTTCTCCGGCGGCGTGCCGAGCGCGGCGAGCGCGTCCCACGGGCGGGCCGCCAGGTGCGCGGCGACGTCCGGCACGTCCGCGCCGAGCCGCCCGTACGCCCAGTAGTAGCGCGTGTCCCCGCCGAACTCCGCGATGACGACGCGCGAGGCGATCCACGTCGCGGCGAGTCCGGCGGCCGCGAACGCCGCGCCCGCCCACCGCTCGCCGCGCCGGGTCAGCAGGTACAGCCCGAACCCGACGAGCAGCAGGCCCGTGTCCTCTTTCACGAGCAGCAGCAGGAGCGCCGCGACGCAGGCCCGTCCGCGCCGCCCCGCGTCCCAGCGCTCCACGAGGTACGCCGACAGCGGCGGGACGAACGCGACCTCGTGGAAGTCGAACGCCAGCGCCTCCGCGATCGGCCACGACAGGGCGTACGCCGCCGCGACGGCGTACGCCGCGCGCCGCCCGACGCGCCGCGCGGCGAACCGGTGGACAGGCACGATCGCGAGCGCGAAGAGAACGGCCTGCGCGACGAGCAGCGTCGCGGGGCCGTCGTGGAGCCGGTAGAACGGCGCGAGCACGGCCAGCAGCGGCGAGAAGTGGTCCCCGAGGATGGAGAAGTCCGCCCCGAACCCGTTGTGAACGCCCTTCACCGGTGCGATCGGCGCGCCGAACCGGCTGTACGACCGGACGGCCTGGTCGAAGATGACGAGATCGTAGGTGCTCGTCCGGAACGTCCGGAGCCGCAGCAGCGCCAGGACCGTGTAGACCGTCCCGGTCGCGACGACGAGCGCGGCGAGCGGGCCCGGCGGGCGGCGCGGCGACCGGCGCGGACGGCGCGCGGCGCGCGCGGGCGGTCGCCCCTCCATCGCCACCGCGTCGGCCACGGATCAGCAAATTAGCAGCGCAACGGCCGAATATGACGATCCGTGGCCGATCGGCGGCGGCGTGTCATCCCGTCGCGCGCCGGACGAGCGGCAGCCGGCCGCGCCCGAACAGCCCCGCGACGAGCGCCGCGACGGCGGGCACGACGACCACGACCGCGCCGAGCACCGTCCACGGGACGTCGATGATCGTCCCGTGGTGGCCCGCGCCGCCGGTCGTGTCGGCGGTGAGCGGGATCGCCACCGCCAGCCCGGGGACGAACCCGGCCGCGACGCCGAGCCAGCAGCCGAGCACGGCGACGAACGCCGCCTGCCCCATGAGCAGCAGCCGCCGGGTGCGCGGCTTCGCGCCGATCGCGGCGAGCGTCGCGAGGTCGGGCCGGGAGTCGGCGGCGGCGAGCCCGGTCGCGAGCAGTGAGCCGCCGAGCGCGAGCGCGGCGGCCGCGAGCGCCAGCAGGAGCAGGATTCGGCCGTTCCCGCCGGTGTAGCCGCGCTCGACGTACACCGAGCCGTCGTCCGCCGTACCGGCGATCCCCGCGACGCGCTCGGTGAGCCGTTCCTGCTCGTCGCGGGTCGTGCGGTGGTCGGCGCGGTCCACGCCGAACGCCGTCACCGTGACGGGCAGGCCGACGCGGCGGGCGACGGCGGGCGGGACGATCACCGCGACGTGCGGGTCCTCGGCGACGGCCAGCGCGGGCAGGCGGCGGACGGTCCGCAGCGTGTGCGGCATGTCGTTCCGGTACACCGAGACGGTCGCGGCGGTGGTCGTCTCGCCGGGCCGCGCCGCGTCGAACAGCACGACCTTCCCGGCGGTCAGCGCGGCGGCGATCCGCGGATCGTCGCGGCCGAGCAGCAGCCGGGCCTCGCGCGGCCCGCCGACGACCGTGTCCAGGACGATGGTGCGCTGCCCCTTGCGCTGTTTCACGGCGAAGGACACGAACGGGCATTCGGTCCCCGGGTGGCACTCCGAGCCCTCGCCCGGCAGGGTGCGCATCGGTGTGACCGGCGCGTCGGCCAACTCGCGGCCGATCGCGTCGCGCGTCGCGGCGACGCGCCCGTCCGGCACGCGGACCAGCGCCGACCCGTACGGGAGCTGCGGGCGGTACTCCCGGCGCTCCTGCGCGGCGTCGCTGGCCCCGCCGATGGCGAGCACCGTGATGCCCGCGACGGCCGCCGTGATCGCGGCGACGGCGGGCGCGGCGCGGCCCCGGTTGCGCGCGCCGTCGCGGACGGCGAGGCGCAGCGGGAGCGGGAGCGCCCCCGCGACGCGGCCCGCCAGCCCGACGAGCCACGGCGTGGCCAGCACGCAGCCGACGATGATCGCCGCCGCGCCGAGCGCGGGCGCGAGCTCGTGCAGCGGGCCGATCCCGCCGAGGCTCAGCGCGGTCCCGGCGGCGACGAGCACGCCACCGATGATCGGCCGGCCCGCGCGGGACCGCGCGCGGTCGCGGCGGCCCGCGAGCGCGGCGGCCACGTCGGTGCGCGCGGCCTGGAGCGCGGGGACGAGCGCGGCGAGCAGGCCGCTGACCGCGCCGAGCGCCGCCGTCAGCGCGACCGGGAGCCACGGGACGTCGAACGGGCCGAGCGGAGCGTGGTCCAGGACGTGCGTCCGCGCCGTCGCGGCGACCGCCGCGACCCCGATCCCGGCGGCGACGCCGAGCAGCGCGCCCGCCGTGCCGAGGACCGCGCCACCCGCGACGACCACCGCGCGCAGGTGGCCGGGCGTCCCGCCCGCCGCCGCGAGCAGCGCGAGGTCGCGGCGGCGGCGCTGCACGCCGACCGCGAAGGACGGCCCGGCGAGCAGCACGACCTCCAGGATGATCATCGCGACGGCGAGCGCGACGACGGCGAGATCGGAACCGCGTGTCCCACTGCCCGGAGGGTCGGGGAGCCCGGACGGCGGATGCAGCACCACCGCGCGGGACAGGACGGTGAACCCCGCCCCGTTCAGCGAGCGGACGTCGGCCCAGCTCACGTCGTGTCCGGCGGACAGCAGCCACTCCGTGCGGCCCTCCCGCCCGGCCGGGAACGCGCCGGGCGGCGCGACGGCGACCGGACCGGCCGCCCGCGGCAGCGACACGAACCCGGTCAGCCGCTTCGCCTCGCCCTTCGGACCGACCCGGACGGTCGAACCGATCCGGAAGCCGCGCTCCTCGAACTCGCGGCTGAGCGCGATCTCGTCCGACGCGACCGGCGCACGCCCGGCGGTGACCGAGGCCATGCCGCGCGTCAGCGGATCACGCAGATCGAGCTGCGTGAGATCGGCCCCGAGCACACCGCGCGGAGTCCGGACCTCGACCTGCCCTCCGGTGGTGACGGGAACGACCCGCGCCCCATCCCCGAACCTCCCGGCGACGACCCGCGCGACTTCGGCGTCACTCCACGGCCGGACATCACCGTCGCCTTCACCGCCTTCCGCACCACCGCCCGCTTCGCCGCCCGTCACCGCGACACCGCCCGTCGCGCCGCCGCGCGCGGCACCGCCGTTCGCACCGCCGGTCGCCGTGCCGCCGTTCGGCTCGGCGCCGGGAGCCGTGCCGTTCTGCTCGGTGTCGGCCGTGCGCTGGTAGCCGGTCGGGTCGACGGCCGAGAACTGCTCGATCGGGACGCGGTCGACGCCGCTCAGCCGCGCGTCCGCCGTGCCGAGGTTGTTCGGCAGCGACTCGCGCGGCGACCAGTCCGCCGTCCGCGCCAGGACGGCGAACGCGACGATCACCGTGACCGGCAGCGCGATCATCGCGAGGACGAGCAGCGTCCGTCCGGGGGACCGCGCGGCGTCGCGCCGGGCGATCCGCAGCGTCGCGCGGTTCACGCGGTCCCCTCCAGCAGCGACTCGGGCACGCTGCGCCCGGCGCTGTCGATGATCTCGCCGTCCCGCAGGAAGACGACCCGGTCGGCCCACGCCGCGTGCCGCGACTCGTGCGTCACCATCAGGCACGCGGCCCCCTCCGTGCAGCGGGAGCGCAGCAGCCGCATGACGTCCTCGCCGGTGCGGCTGTCGAGCGCTCCGGTCGGCTCGTCGGCCAGGACGAGCCGCCGGTCCCCCGCGAGGGCGCGGGCGATGGCGACGCGCTGCTGCTGGCCGCCGGACATGTCCTCGGGGAACCGCCCGGCGAGGTCGGCGAGCCCGAGGTCGGCGAGCGCGGACAGCGCCTCGCGGCGCGCCCGGCGCGCGCGGACGCCGTCCAGTTCGCGCGGGAGCATCACGTTCTCGACGGCGGTCAGGCTCGGAATCAGGTTGAGGTCCTGGAACACGTAGCCGATGCTGCGGCGGCGCAGCGCCGCGAGGCCCGCCCGCCGCAGCCCGCCGACGTCCACGCCTTCGACGACGACCGTGCCGGACGTCGGCGCGTCCAGTCCCCCGGCCAGCGTGAGGAGCGTCGACTTCCCCGACCCGGACGGCCCCATGACGGCGACGAACTCGCCCGGCCGCACCGCCAGCGAGACACCGCGCAGCGCGTGGACGAGCGATTGCCCGGCCCCGTGCTCCCGGGTGACGTCCCGCATCTCCAGGACGTTCACCGCTGCGCCTCCGCGCTCTCGGCGTCGTCGGCCGCGACCGGGGCCGCCGGCGGCGCGTCGACCGGCCGCACCCGCACCATGTACGCCTCGCAGTGGTCCAGCCAGCGGACCTCCGCCTCGGCCCGGAAGATCATGGATTCGAGGACGAGCCGCCAGGCGTGCTCCCCCGGTTCGACGGCGTCGTCCGGCGCGCCGGCCTTGAGCCGGGTGAGGTCCTGCAGCGACCGCAGCGTCGCGGCGCGCTGTGTCTGGACGACCGTCCGGACGTCCACGCCGGGCGTCGTGACGGCCAGCGCCATCTTGATCGCCAGCTCGTCGCGGGGCCGGTCGGCCCGGACGACCGGGGTGGCGAACCAGGCGCGCACGTCCTCCTCGCCGGCGGGGGTGATGCGGTAGACGAAGCGGCCCTCGTCGTCCGCGCCGACCCGGGTGATCAGCTCGTCCCGTTCGAGCCGGGCGAGCGTCGAGTACACCTGACCGATGTTGAGCGGCCATGTGGCTCCGGTGGAGGACTCGAACTCGGCGCGGAGCTGGTAGCCGTAGCGCGGTCCCTGGGAGAGCAGGGCCAGCAGGCCGTGACGTATGGACATGCCTACCAAGTATGCATACGCAGCATGCTCTAGGCAATACCGAGTATGCACCCCGCGCGTCCCCGGAAACGGCGACGGGCCCGCCGCCCCGGTCAGGGGACGGCGGGCCCGGCCGCGCGTGCGGGCGAACGTCAGTCGTTCAGCCAGCTCATCATCGGGCGGAGCGCGCCGCCCGTCTTCTCGATCGGGTGCTCGGCCAGCTCCTGGCGGAACTTGCCGAACTGCACCTGGCCGCCCTCGAACTCGGCCATCAGCTCCTTGGCGAACTCGCCGGACTGGATCTCGGCGAGGATCTTCTTCATCTCCGCCTTGGTCTCGGCGTTCACCACGCGCGGGCCGCGCGTGTAGCCGCCGAACTCGGCGGTGTCCGAGACGGACCAGAACATCTTCGACAGCCCGCCCTCGTAGATCAGGTCCACGATGAGCTTCATCTCGTGCAGGCACTCGAAGTAGGCGACCTCGGGCTGGTACCCGGCCTCGATCAGGACCTCGAACCCGGTCTTGATCAGCTCGGACACGCCGCCGCACAGCACGGCCTGCTCGCCGAACAGGTCGGTCTCGGTCTCCTCGGTGAACGTCGTCTTGATGCCGCCCGCGCGCAGGCCGCCGATGGCCTTGGCGTAGGCCAGCGCCAGCGGCCAGGCGTTGCCGGACGCGTCGGCCTCGACCGCCACGATCACCGGCACGCCGCGGCCCGCGGTGAACTGGCGGCGGACCAGGTGGCCCGGGCCCTTCGGCGCGACCATGCAGACGTCCACGCCCGCCGGGGGCTCGATGAGCCCGTAGCGGATGTTGAGCCCGTGGCCGAAGAACAGCGCGTCGCCCTCGACCAGGGCCGGCTTGATGTCCTTCTCGTAGATCCCGCGCTGGAGGTGGTCCGGCGCGAGGATCATGATCAGGTCGGCCTCCTCGGCGGCCTCGGCCGGGGTGAGGACGCGCAGGCCCTCCGCCTCGGCCTTCTCCCGGCTCTTGGAGCCCTCGGGGAGGCCGATGCGGACGTCCACGCCCGAGTCGCGCAGGGACAGCGCGTGCGCGTGCCCCTGGCTGCCGTACCCGATGACGGCGACGTGCTGGCCCTGGATGACGCTCAGGTCCGCGTCGTTGTCGTAGAACATCTCAGCCACTGTGCTGTTCTGCCTTTCCTGGTGTCAGTGACACGCGTTGTGTGTCGGTCGCGCGGGCCTCGCCCGCCGTCCGGTCAGGCGCTGCGCTCGATCGCGCGCAGCGAGCGGTCGGTGATCGACCGGGCGCCGCGGCCGATGGCCACCATGCCCGACTGGACCAGCTCCTTGATGCCGAACGGCTCCAGGATCCTGATCAGCGCGTCCAGTTTCTCGCGGTTGCCGGTCGCCTCGACGGTCACCGCGTCCGGCGCGACGTCGACGACCTTCGCCCGGAAGAGCTGGACGGTCTCCAGCACCTGCGAGCGCGTCTCGGCGTCCGCGCGGACCTTGATGAGCACGAGTTCGCGCTGCACCGACGTGCCCGGGTCCAGCTCGACGATCTTCAGGACGTTGACGAGCTTGTTGAGCTGCTTGGTGACCTGCTCCAGCGGCAGGCCCTCGACCTTCACCACGATCGTCATCCGGGAGATCTCCGGATGCTCGGTGGTGCCGACCGCCAGCGACTCGATGTTGAACCCGCGCCGGGCGAACAGGGCCGCGACCCGCGTGAGGATGCCGGGGGTGTTCTCCACCAGCACCGACAGGGTGTGCTGCGTCATCGCGGTCAGTCTCCGTTCTCCCACTCGGGGGCCATGTCGCGGGCGATCTTGATGTCGTCGTTGCCGGTGCCGGCCGCGACCATCGGCCAGACCATCGCGTCCGGGTGGACGACGAAGTCGATCACGACCGGGGTGTCGTTGATCTCCATCGCCTTGGCGATGACGGAGTCGACGTCCTCCGGCCGCTCGCACCGCAGCCCCACGCAACCGTACGCCTCGGCCAGCTTGACGAAGTCGGGGACCCGGTTGGTGTGCAGCTTGGTGTTGGAGTAGCGCCCCTCGTAGAACAGCGTCTGCCACTGCCGGACCATGCCGAGGTTGCCGTTGTTGATGATCGCGATCTTGACGGGGATGCCCTCCAGGACGCAGGTCGCCAGCTCCTGGTTGGTCATCTGGAAGCAGCCGTCGCCGTCGATCGCCCAGACCTGCGTGTCGGGCGCGCCGACCTTGGCGCCCATCGCCGCCGGGACGGCGTAGCCCATCGTCCCCGCGCCGCCGGAGTTCAGGAACGCTCCCGGCCGCTCGTACTTGATGAACTGCGCGGCCCACATCTGGTGCTGGCCGACGCCCGCGACGTAGTACGCCTCCGGCCCGACGAGCTGCCCGATCCGCTCGATGACGTGCTGCGGGGACAGCCCGTCCTCCGGCTCGTCGTAGCCGAGCGGGTACGTCTCGCGCCAGGCGTTGAGCTGCCGCCACCAGTCCTCGTAGTCGCCGGCGCGGCCCGCGTCGTGCTCGGCCTGCACCGCGACGATCAGGTCGGCGATGACCTCGCGCGCGTCCCCGACGATCGGGACGTCCGCGTGCCGGTTCTTGGAGATCTCGGCCGGGTCGATGTCGGCGTGGACGACCTTGGCGTGCGGCGCGAACCCGTCGAGCCGCCCGGTGACGCGGTCGTCGAACCGCGCGCCGATCGTGATCAGCAGGTCGGACCGCTGGAGCGCGCCGACGGCGCCGACCGAGCCGTGCATGCCGGGCATGCCCATGTGCTGCGGGTGGCTGTCGGGGAACGCTCCCTTGGCCATCAGCGTCGTGACGACCGGGACGCCGGTCAGCTCCGCGAGCACCTTCAGCTCCGCGGACGCGCCCGCCTTCAGGACGCCGCCGCCGACGTACAGCACCGGCCGCTTCGCCTCGGCGATGAGCCGTGCCGCCTCCCGGACCTGCTTGGAGTGCGGGCGGGTCACCGGACGGTACCCCGGCAGGTGCATCTGGACGGGCCACTCGAAGTCGAACGTGGCCTGCAGCGCGTCCTTGGCGATGTCGACCAGGACGGGCCCGGGACGGCCGGTCGAGGCGATGTGGAACGCCTCCGCGATCGTCCGGCCGATGTCGCGCGGGTCGGTGACGAGGAAGTTGTGCTTGGTGATCGGCATCGTGATGCCGGCGATGTCGGCCTCCTGGAACCCGTCGGTGCCGATCAGCGACGTGGCCACCTGGCCGGTGATCGCAACGATCGGGACGGAGTCCATGTAGGCGTCGGAGATCGGCGTGACCAGGTTCGTCGCGCCCGGGCCGCTGGTGGCCATGCAGACGCCGACCTTGCCGGTCACCATCGCGTAGCCCTGCGCCGCGTGCCCCGCGCCCTGCTCGTGCCGGACGAGGATGTGCCGCAGCTTCACCGAGTCGTAGAGCGGGTCGTAGGCCGGAAGGATGGCGCCGCCGGGAATGCCGAACACGGTGTCGACGCCGACGTTCTCCAGGGCGCGGACCAGCGCCTGGGCTCCCGTCATCTGTTCGGTCGTCATGTCCTTGGGTTTCCTTGGGGAGGGTGGGCCTTCGAACGCGGGGTTCGCGAGGTCGCACGGCCAACAAAAAACCCCCGCCGCCGGGTTGGCGGTCGAGGGGCGCGCGCAGGGGTGAAGACTTGATCAGCCTGCGCGCCGACCAAGTACTACGAGGATGTTGAGACTGCTCTGCACGTAGGCCACTTTCGCCGACTTCGCCGCGCTGGTCAAATCCGTGGACAGTTAATCCCAGTATGCGAGACAACATGACCCTTTGGTCATGATCGGGGTCAACCCGCGGAGAGCGCCGAACCCGCCTCGGAACCGGCCTCCGAACCGGCCTGGAGGCCCTCCGCGCCCAGCGGCGGCCCGGCCTCGATGTTCGTCCGGACCAGCGACTCCACGCGGCCCACCGCCATCGGCCGGGCCACCAGGTAGCCCTGCCCGCGCGGGCAGCCCATCGCCCGCAGCCGTTCGAGCTGCTCGGGCCGCTCGATGCCCTCCGCGACGACCGTCAGCCCGAGGTCGCGGCCCAGCCGCACGATCGTCTCGGTCAGCAGCGTCAGCGTCTCGTCCGAGCCCAGCCCCGCCACGAAGGACGGGTCGATCTTGATGATGTCCACCGGGAGCTGCCCGAGGTAGGCCAGCGACGCGTACCCGGTGCCGAAGTCGTCGATCGCCAGCCGGACGCCGAGGTCGCGCAGCGCCGACAGCCGCCGCACGTTCTGGCCCGCGTCCTCGACCAGGACCTCCTCGCGGACCTCCACCGTCAGCGCCTGCGGCGGCAGGCCCGTCTCGGCCAGCGCCCCGGCCACCGACTCGACGAACCGCGGGTCCGCGATCTGGCGGGCCGTGAAGTTCACCGACAGGCCGACCTCGAACGAGTCCTCCCGCCAGCGCGCCACCTCCCGGCAGGCGCGGCGCAGCACCCAGTCGCCGAGCGGGATCATCAGGCCCGACTCCTCGGCGGGCGCGATGAACTCCTCCGGCGGCACCGACTCGCTGCCGCGCCACCACCGCACGAGCGCCTCGACGCCCGTCACGCGCGACGTCGCCAGCTCGACCACCGGCTGGAACTCGACCGTGAACTGCTCGTCGGCCAGCGCGCGCTGCAGGTCGCTGCCCAGCTCCAGGCGGCGCACCACGTCGGTGTGCATGTGCGGGGCGAACACCTCGACGCGGCCGCCGCCGTGCTCCTTCGCCCGCGCCATCGCCAGGTCGCCGTTGCGGATCAGGTCGGCGGCGTCGGCGCGCAGGCCGCGGCCCCGCTCGGCGCGGCCGCCCGCGCGGCGGCCGGTCGCCCCGGCCTCGTCCGCGCCGCCGACGTCGCCCGCGAACGCGATGCCGACGCTCGCCGACAGCGCGATGTCCTTGCCGCCCACCCGGTACGGCTCCGCCGACAGCACGCGCAGCAGCCGCTCGGCCAGCTCCACCGCCGCCTGCGAGTCCGCGCCGCCCGCGCCGCCGTCCGGCGGGAGCTGCACCAGCACCGAGAACTCGTCGCCGCCCCAGCGCGCGACCGTGTCGTCGGCCTGGACGGTGCCGCGCAGCCGCCGCGCGGCCTGCGCGAGGACCTGGTCGCCCGCCGCGTGGCCCGCCGAGTCGTTGACGGCCGTGAACCCGTCGATGTCCACGAACAGCACCGCGACCTGGCCGTCGTCCGGACGGGACAGGACCTCGCGGGTGCGCTCCTCGAAGTACGCGCGGTTCGGCAGGCCGGTGAGCCCGTCGTGGAACGTCAGGTGCGCGACCTGGCGCTGCAGGGCGGCCTGCTCGCTCAGGTCGCGGGTCGTGATCAGCAGGGACGGCGCGCCGAGCCCGGCGTACCGCGACACCGCCGACTCGGTCGGCAGCCAGGTGCCGTCGGACGCGCGCACGCGGCACGCCAGCCGCAGCGAACCGGGCGGGACCTCGCCGTGGCCGCCCGCGGCGTCCTCGAACTCGGGCGCGTCCGCGTCCGGGTCGGCGGCGACGAACGCCAGGAACGCCGCGCGGACGCGCGGCAGGTCCTCCGGGTGGACGATCTCGTGCAGCGACCGGCCGACCAGTTCCTCGGGCGTGTACCGGTACGTCCGCAGCGCGCCGCCGCTCGCGTACCGGACGACGCCCTCGGTGTCGCAGATGACGACCGCGTCGTTGATCGACTCCGACAGCGCGCGGAAGTGGTCGTCGCCGGTGTCCACGGCGCGGCGCAGCGCGTCGTTCTCGCGCAGCAGGCCCGCGAGCCGCGCCAGCAGCACCAGCGTCGCCAGGCCCGCGACGATCGACACCACCGGCTCCAGCCCGTGGGACGCCGTCAGCGAGTGGCCCGCGACGAACAGGGCCGCCGCGGCGGCCGCGGCGGCGGGCGCGATGCCCGGCCCGATCATCCGGCCGGGGCGCGCGGGCCGGGCGTCCGGCTCGTCCGCGCGGTTCGTCCAGGGGACGAGCAGCAGCAGCGCGATGCCCGCGATGCGCAGGATGTCGGACGGGTCGTCGGCGGGCGCGCCGCCGCGCAGCCGCACCGCCGTCGTGACGATGTCGGCGGCGGCGAACGCGGCCAGCGCGCCGTAGCCCGTCCACGCCGTCCGGCGGCCGCCGCGCGCCGCACCCAGCACGAACGGCAGCGATCCGCACACCAGCACGATGTCGATGAGCGGGTACAGCAGTTCCAGCAGGAACGACGACGCCGACTCCCCCGACCGGTGGTACAGGTCGCCGAACAGCGCCACCCAGCCGAGCACGAACAGCGCGCTCGCGCACACGTACGTGTCGGCGACGTACCGCACCCACACGCCCGCGCCGCGCGGCAGCCGGATCGGGACGACCAGGCCCGTCACCAGCGAGACGACCGCGACCAGGTAGAACAGGTCCGGCACCGACAGCGACAGCGCGCTGCGGGACTGGACGGTCACCGAGATCGCGGACCCGGCCGCGCCGACGCACCACGCCGCCGCCGCGACGCCGAACCACCGCCACGACGTGCGGAGGCTCCGCGGCGTGTCGTCGGGGTCGGGGTCGCCGCGCCGCGGGATGCCGACGCGCAGGCCGCGCCGGAAGACGCCGACCGGCCCGAGACCGGGCGACAGCGGCGCCTCGACGGCGTCCGCGCCGTCCCGCTCGGACTCGGCCGGAGGCTCGGGGTCGTCGGACGGCGGCCCCGGGCGGCGGCGCGAGGCCAGCAGCAGCGCGGTCGCCGCCGCCCCGGCGGCGAAGACCTCCGCCCACGCCAGGAACGCCGCGCCGCCCCAGTTGAACGTCGAGCCGACCGCGTACAGGACGGCGACCACCACGACCAGTCCGACGGGCACCGCGCCGCGCGGAACCCGGTCGGGAAAGCCGCCGCTCATCGCGCCTCGTGTCCTCTCCTGCCCGATCGGGCGACGCCCCGCGCTCGGACGGGACGGGTGCTCGGAATTCATGGTCTGGGGCCGGCCCGGCGCTCGGACAACGCCCGGGACCGGGCGGATCGTGCCCGCCCCGGTCCGCGCCGGGCTCCGGCGGACCCGGTGCCGCCGGAGGTCGGATCAGCGACGTTGCTGCGGTGCGGGATCACCGTGATGCTCAATGTACGTTCCGTAGGTCACGGAGCGATTGAGGCTCAGCGTCCACCCGGCGACAAAGGACGCCGCGAGAACGCCCCAGACAGCGTCTCCCGGTCACAAAACCGCTGATGACGACCAACGAGCCCGGACACGCTCCGTGACCGGGGCGGGCGGCGGCCGCCCCCGGCGGTCAGTCCCACCAGAACGACCAGCAAGGCGCGCCCACCAGGTCGGCCGCGTACTCGTCGAGGGAGCCGACGCCCTGGTCCACGTTGTCGGGGCAGAAGATGTAGTGCTCGGCCGCGACCGCCCGCGCGTGCTCGATCGTCGTCGGCGGCGCGGCCACCGAGACCTCCAGCGTGTCGAACCCCACCTGCACGACGCGCGCGCCGAAGCGCTCCTCCCACGAGCGCACGACCGCCGCGATCTTCTCGGTGTCGTTGGTGTGGTTGCACGGCCCGTCCCAGCCGGACATCGCCAGCGCGTCCGCGCCCCGGTCCACGGGGACGAGGCCGACCCGCCGGGCCGTCCCGCCCGCCAGGATCGCGACGACCTCGACGGCCAGGGCGTCGGGGTCCTCGGTCACCACGCCCGGCGCGGCCAGCGCGCGCGGCGCGACGACGCCCTCGTCGCCGTCGTCCCAGGCGAGGTCGTCCAGCGCCGTCGCGGCGTCGAGGGCGTCGACCGCGTCGACCGGGGCGAAGCCCAGCTCGCCCGACAGCCACGGCCGCTCCTCCGCGTTGCGCAGGCCGGGCAGCAGCAGCGGGTACAGGCCCGTCTTCGCCCGCTCGTCGTACAGCCGCGTCCACAGCGCGGCGGCATCGGGCACCGGGTCCGCGGTGATCCACAGGACGGGGCGGCCCGCCCAGCGGGCGTCCGTCATGCCCTCGGCGGCGTCGACGACGCGACCGGGCGGAAGGGCGTCCGGGACGGGCGGGAAGGGGGGATGAATGACTGCCATGACGGCACGGTAGCGAGCGCCGGGGACATTACCGGCCGGTCCCGCGGCGCGCGCCGCGGGACCGGACCGCGCGTCAGGAGACGCCGAGGCGCTCCAGGATCAGCTCGCGGGCGCGGCCCGCGTCGGCCTGCCCCCGGCTGGCCTTCATGACCGCGCCGACGAGCGCGCCCGCCGCCGCGACCTTCCCGCCGCGCACCTTGTCGGCGACGGCGGCGTTGTCGGCGATGACCCGGTCCACGATGGCGGTCAGCGCGCCCTCGTCCGACACGATCCGGAGACCGCGCGCGGCGACGACCTCGTCCGGGCCGCCCTCGCCCGCCAGCACGCCCTCGAACACCTGCCGGGCGAGCTTGTCGTTCAGCTCGCGGGCCGCGACCATCTCCTGCACCCGCGCGACCTGCGCGGGCTCGATGGGCAGCTCGGCCAGCTCCACGCCCTTCTCGGTGGCGCGCCGCGACAGCTCGTTCATCCACCACTTGCGGGCCGCGCCCGCGTCCGCGCCCGCCGCGACCGTCTCCTCGATGAGGTCGAGCGCCCCGGCGTTGACGACGTCGCGCAGCTCCAGGTCCGACAGGCCCCACTCGCCCTGCACGCGGCGGCGGCGCGCGGCGGGCAGCTCCGGCAGCGTCGCCCGCAGCTCCTCGACCCACTCCCGCGACGGGGCCATCGGCACCAGGTCGGGCTCGGGGAAGTACCGGTAGTCCTGCGCCTCTTCCTTGCTGCGCCCGGACGTGGTCGTGCCGGTGTCCTCGTGGAAGTGGCGGGTCTCCTGCACGATCTTGCCGCCGCCGTCGAGCACGGCCGCCTGCCGCTCGATCTCCGACCGGACGGCCCGCTCCACCGACCGCAGCGAGTTGACGTTCTTGGTCTCGGTGCGGGTGCCCCACTCGCTCGCGCCGCGCGGCATCAGCGACACGTTGACGTCGCAGCGCAGCGAGCCCTGCTCCATCCGCACGTCGGAGACGCCGAGCGAGCGCACCAGCTCGCGCAGCTCGGTGACGTAGGCGCGCGCGACGAGCGGCGCCTTGTCCCCGGTCGCGGTGATCGGCTTGGTGACGATCTCGACCAGCGGGATGCCCGCCCGGTTGTAGTCCACCAGCGAGTGGTCCGCGCCGTGGATGCGGCCCGTCGCGCCGCCGACGTGCAGCGACTTGCCGGTGTCCTCCTCCATGTGGACGCGCTCGATCTCGACGCGGAAGACCTCCCCGTCGACCTCGACCTCCAGGTGGCCGTCGACGCACAGCGGCTCGTCGTACTGGGAGATCTGATAGTTCTTCGGCATGTCCGGGTAGAAGTAGTTCTTCCGGGCGAACCGGCACCACTCGACGATCTCGCAGTTCAGCGCGAGGCCGATCTTGATGATCCCCTCGATCGCCGCGCGGTTGGCGACCGGCAGCGACCCGGGCAGCCCCAGGCACACCGGGCACACCTGCGTGTTCGGCTCCGCGCCGAACTCCGTCGGGCAGCCGCAGAACATCTTGGACGCCGTGCCCAGCTCGATGTGGGTCTCCAGCCCGAGGACCGGCTCGAACCTCACCAGCGCCTCGTCGAACTTCATCACCGTGGGGGTGCTCACTTCGCGGCCTCCGCCAGCTCGGGGGCCTTGGCCAGCAGCGGGCCGCCCCAGCGGTCTTCCAGCGCCTTCTCGACCGCCGCGCCGACGCGGTACACGCGGTCGTCGCCGAGGGCGGGCGCCATGATCTGCAGGCCGACCGGCAGGCCGTCCTCGTCCGCCAGGCCGCACGGCACGGAGATCGCCGCGTTGCCCTGAAGGTTGGACGGGATGGTGCAGAGGTCGGCCAGGTACATCGCCATCGGGTCGTCGGCGCGCTCCCCGATCGGGAACGCGGTCGTCGGCGTCGTCGGCGAGACGAGCACGTCCACCCGCTCGAACGCGGCCTCGAAGTCGCGCGCGATCAGCGTGCGGACCTGCTGCGCCTTGCCGTAGTAGGCGTCGTAGTAGCCCGACGACAGCGCGTACGTGCCGAGCATGATCCGGCGCTTGACCTCCGGGCCGAAGCCCTGCGCGCGGGTCAGCGCCATGACCTCCTCGGCGCTGCGCGAGCCGTCGTCGCCGACGCGCAGTCCGAACCGCATCGCGTCGAACCGCGCCAGGTTCGAGGACGCCTCGGACGGCGCGATCAGGTAGTAGGCGGGCATCGCGTAGGTGAAGTGCGGGCACGACACCTCGACGACCTTCGCGCCCAGCGACTCCAGCAGCGCGACCGCCTCGGCGAACCGCGCCGACACGCCCGGCTGGTAGCCGTCGCCCGCGAACTCCTTGACGACGCCGACCGTCAGCCCGGCGACGTCCGCGCGCCGCGCCGCCTCCACCACCGGCGGGACCGGCCGGTCCACCGACGTGGAGTCCATCGGGTCGTGGCCGCTGAACGCCTCCTGCAGCAGCGCCGCGTCCAGCACGTTGCGCGCGAACGGGCCGGGGGTGTCCAGCGACGACGCGAACGCGATGAGCCCGTACCGCGACGACCCGCCGTAGGTCGGCTTCGCGCCGACGATGCCGGTCACGGCGGCGGGCTGGCGGATCGAGCCGCCGGTGTCGGTGCCGGTGGCCAGCGGCGCCTCGAACGCGGCGACCGCCGCCGAGGACCCGCCGGACGAGCCGCCCGGCACGCGCGCGGTGTCCCACGGGTTGCGGGTCACGTGGTAGGCGCTGTTCTCGGTGGACGAGCCCATCGCGAACTCGTCCATGTTCGTCTTGCCGAGGATGACCAGCCCCGCCGCGCGCAGCCGCGCCGTGACGGTGGCGTCGTAGGGCGGCCGCCAGCCCTCCAGGATCTTCGACCCGGCGGTCGTCGGCATGTCCCGCGTCGTGAAGACGTCCTTGTGCGCGACGGGCACGCCCGCCAGCGGGCCCAGCTCATCGCCCGCCGCGCGCCGCTCGTCGACCGCGCGGGCCTGCGCGAGGACGGTCTCGGGGTCGACGTGCAGGAACGCCCCGATCTCGCCGTCCACCGCGGCGACGCGGTCCAGGTGGGCCTGCGCCACCTCGACGGCGGACGCCTCGCCCGCCGCCATCAGCGCGCCGAGCTCCGCCGCGCCCTTCCCGACCAGCTCGTTCACGGCCGTCACGCCTCCTCGTCCAGAATCCGCGGAACCCGGAAGCGCTGCTCCTCCGCCGCCGGCGCGCCCGCGAGGGCCTGCCCGGGCGACAGCGACGGGCGCACCTCGTCGGGCCGGTACACGTTGGTCAGCGGCAGGGCGTGGGAGGTCGGCGGGATCTCCTCCGCCGCGACCTCCTGCACCCGCGCGACCGCGGAGATGATCTGGTCGAGCTGGGCGGCGAGACGCTGCAGTTCGTCCTCGCCGAGCGCCAGCCGGGACAGCCGGGCGAGGTGCGCGACCTCGTCACGGGTGATCGCGGACATGTGCAAACCGTTTCTGGAAGCGATGGGATTCGCGAGGTCAGAGGCTCGTATCGGCGCTCATGGACCCAATGTGTATCTGCTCAAACGTACACCTACTTAATTACTCCACGAGCGCTGTCGACCAACCACCCACGGGGTCCCTGAGCGGCGGCTTGTTTCATCCCGGAGGGGAGGGAACCACCCTTCGCGTACGTCTGCGGACGACGGAAGGAGTTCGCCGTGACCATCGGCGGCAGCATCGCATTGATCATCATCGGGGCGATCCTCGCCTACGCGGTCGACTACCAGTTCAGCGGCATCGACATCCGGCTGGTCGGCGTCATCCTCATGATCGGCGGCCTGATCGGGCTGGTCGTCGGGATCGTGCGGATCGCGACCGCGCGGCGGCGGGTCGTGGAGCGCCCGGCCGAGGTGCGGGAGCGGCGGTACTACCAGGACGTCCCCTCGGGCCGCCGCGAGTACCGCGACGACCTCTGACGCGGCGCGTCAGGCGGCGGGTTCGGGGGCCAGTCCGCGCTCGCGGCGGCGGCGCAGCCAGTCCGTCGCCGTCGCGGCGTCCATCGGGCGGCCGAAGTGGTAGCCCTGCGCGGCGTCGCAGCCGAGTTCGCGCAGCGCGCGGGCGGTCGCGTGGTCCTCGACGCCCTCGGCGACCGAGCGCAGCCCGAGCGTGCGGACCAGCTCCACGATCGAGCGGACGATCACCGCGTCGTCGGGCGAGCCGGTGAGCCGCCGCACGAACGAGGCGTCGATCTTGATCTCCTCGACCGGCAGCCGCCGCAGCCGCACCAGCGACGAGTAGCCGGTGCCGAAGTCGTCGAGGCTGAGCGGGATGCCCAGCTCCGCGAGCGCCCCGACCGTCTCGGACGCGTACGCGGGCTCGTTCATCAGGATGCGCTCGGTGATCTCCAGTTGCAGCGCGGCGGCGGGCAGGCCGTGGCGGCGCAGGCCCTTCTCGACGGCCTCGGTCAGGCCCGCGTCGAACAGGTCGCGGCC
This sequence comes from Actinomadura atramentaria DSM 43919, assembly GCF_000381885.1. Classification (GTDB taxonomy): domain Bacteria; phylum Actinomycetota; class Actinomycetes; order Streptosporangiales; family Streptosporangiaceae; genus Spirillospora; species Spirillospora atramentaria. Next base: position 48,597 of record NZ_KB907216.1, read on the forward strand.
GGACGCGTTCACCGCGACCTGGACGGTCAGGTCCTCCCGCCACCACGCGGCGGCCTGCGCGAGCGCCGCCTGGATGACGTGCGCGGTGATCGACCGCATCAGATACGTCTGCTCGGCGACCGACAGGAAGCTCTCCGGGCCGAGCAGCCCCTGCTCGGGGTGCCGCCAGCGCAGCAGCGCCTCCATCCCGACGAGCTGGCCGTCCCGCAGCGAGACCTTCGGCTGGTAGAACAGCTCCAGCTCGTCCCGGTCGACCGCGCGGCGCAGCTCGCCGAGCATCCGCAGCCGCGCCGGGGAGTTGCGGTCCTGCTCGGGCGCGTACACCTCCACGCCGCTGCGGTTCTGCTTGGCGTGGTACATCGCGACGTCGGCGCGCTTCAGCAGCGGCTCGAAGTCCTGCGCGTGGTCGGGGAACAGCGCGATCCCGACGCTCCCGGCGAGGTCGAACATCATGCCCTCCAGCCGGACGGGCTCGCCGAGCGCCGCCCGCAGCCGCGCCGCGACCTCGCGGGCCGCCGCCTCGTCGCGGACGGACGGCAGCAGTACCGCGAACTCGTCCCCGCCGAGCCGCGCGACGAGGTCGCCGGGGCGGACGCTGTGGGTGAGGCGGTCCGCGACGAGCTGGAGCAGCCGGTCCCCCGTCGCGTGCCCGAGCGTGTCGTTGACCTCCTTGAAACGATCCAGGTCCAGCAGGAACAGCCCGGCGCGGCCCTCCGCCTCGGCCCGCCGCAGCACGCCGCGCCGGTCGCGGCGGCGGTCGGCGGCGCGGGCGCGGGCCAGCGCCTCCTCGGTGCGCAGCGTGAGGAGCTTGCGGTTGGGCAGGCCGGTCAGCACGTCGTGCAGCGCCTGGTGCTCGCGCCGGACGGACGCGGACGCATTCAGGTACACGGCGGTGAACGGCAGCACGATCAGCGGCAGGAACGCCGCCGACCGGTCCATCGCCGCGACGACGAGCGGCGCGAGGCCGAGCAGCGCGAGGTGGACGAGCACCTGGTACCCGAGGTCGCCGCGCAGCGCCCGCAGGAACGGCGCGCGCTCGTGCAGCGCGACGGCCGCCGCGACCAGCGCGTCGTTGCACACGAAGTAGACGGCGCCCGCGAGCGCGATGGCGAGCAGGTCCGCGCCGCCGGGCACCCACGTGTCGGTGGGCGTGCTCCGCGTCCCGAACGCCAGCAGCAGGAGCTGGGCGGCGCTGAGGCTGAGCGTGTACTGGGCGACGTTGAACGCGATCCGGTGCGGGGCGCTCCGCCGGAACACGCCGCACGCGACGAGCGCGACGGCGCGCAGCACGATCGCGGCGGGCAGCCCCGCGTACAGCAGCGCCGCGAACGAGAACGTCGTCGCGGTGCTCGCGCTGCTGTTCTCCGTCAGGCCCGGGGTGATGATGGGCCGCAGCTCCCCGAGCACGATGAGGCAGCCGAGCAGCCAGAACGCCGGGCTCGTCGCGAGCGCGTGGCACTGGTCGGCGGCGAGCCCGGCGAACGCGGCGGCGGCCGCGAGGGCGCCGAGCGCGATGACGGCCGCGAAGTAGGTCCACAGCGGTGAGCCCCGGCGCGGGGGCGTGTTCCGCGTGTTGTTCGGGTCCTTCATCACCATCTCGGGGGGTTCGGGGACCTTGTGATGACTCGGAGAGTACGACCTACGACCAACTTCGCGAAACCAATTGCGCACGTTCCGTTATGCCGCACCCCTGGGGCGTTCCGCAGAAAAGTTCCTCAGCGGTACGCTTAGGTAACTTTACGCTGGTCGGCCCCGGTTGACCGCGATCTGTCACTCTTCCGCGCGGATCGTGACCTTCGTGGCCGCATCCGGCCCATCATCGAGAAGGACACGGAACCCGGCCTCGTCGAGGACCGGCACGCCGAGCTTCACGGCCTTCTCGTACTTCGAGCCGGGACTGTCCCCGACGACGACGAAGCCGGTCTTCTTCGACACCGAGCCGCTGACCTTGCCGCCGAGGTTCTGCACCGCCTCCGTCGCCGAGTCGCGGCTGAACTCCTCCAGCGACCCGGTGATGACGACGCTGACGCCCGCCAGCGGGCGCGGCCCCGCCGCGTCCTCGTCGGCCATCCGCACGCCGGCCTCGGCCCACTTGCGGACGATCTCCCGGTGCCAGTCCACCTCGAACCACTGCTTGACGGACGCCGCGATCGTCGGCCCGACGCCCTCGACCGTCGCCAGCTCCTCCTCGGTCGCCGCGCGGATCGCGTCCATCGACCGCAGCTCGCGGGCGATGTCCTGCGCGGCCGACGGGCCCACGTGCCGGATCGACAGGGCGACCAGCACCCGCCACAGCGGCTGCCGCTTCGCCTTCTCCAGCTCCTCGAACAGCTTCTCGACGGTCTTCTTCGGCTCGCCCTCCTTGTTGGCGAAGAACGTGACGACCTTCTGCTCGCCGGTCTTCTCGTCGATCCGGGGCAGGCCCGTGCGCTGGTCGCGCACCAGCGACCGGATCGGCAGCAGTTCCTCGACCGTCAGATGGAACAGGTCGCCCTCATTGCGGACCGGCGGATTGCTCGGCTCCAGCGGCTGCGTCAGCGCGGTCGCCGCGACGTAGCCCAGCGCCTCGATGTCCAGCGCGTTGCGGCTCGCGACGAAGAACAGCCGCTCCCGGAGCTGCGCCGGGCAGAACTGCGCGTTCGGGCAGCGGATGTCGACGTCGCCCTCTTTCTGGTAGGCCAGCGTCGTCCCGCACTCGGGGCACTTGTCCGGCATCACGAACGGGCGCTCGGACCCGTCGCGCAGATCCGTCACGGGCGCGACGATCTCGGGGATCACGTCGCCCGCCTTGCGCAGCACGACCGTGTCGCCGATCAGGACGCCCTTGCGCTCGACCTCGCTCGCGTTGTGGAGCGTCGCGTAGGCGACCACCGACCCGGCGACCACGGTCGGCTCCATGACCCCGTACGGCGTGACCCGCCCGGTACGCCCCACGCCGACCTTGATGTCCAGGAGCTTGGTGTTGACCTCCTGCGGCGGGTACTTCCAGGCGATGGCCCAGCGCGGCGCGCGCGAGGTGGAACCGAGCCGCCGCTGTAGCGGGAACTGGTCGACCTTCACGACCACGCCGTCGATCTCGTAGGCGGGCTCGTCGCGGTGGTCGCCGTAATAGCCGATGTACTCGCGGACGGCGTCGAGGTCGGGCAGGACGCGGTACCGGTCGCTCACCGGCAGGCCCCAGCCGCGCATCATCTCGTACGCGCCGGACTGGCTCTCCGGCCGCGCGCCGCCCTCCCACCGGCCGAACCCGTGGACGAGCATCGACAGCGGCCGCTGCGCCGACACCCGCGGGTCCTTCTGCCGCAGCGACCCCGCCGCCGCGTTGCGCGGGTTCGCGAACGGCGCCAGCCCCGCCTCCGCCTGCAGCTCGTTGACCTTCCGGAACCCCTCGACGGGCAGGAACACCTCGCCGCGGACCTCCAGCACCGACGGCCAGCCCTCGCCCGTCAGCCGGTCGGGGACGGCGTCGATCGTGCGGACGTTGTTGGTGACGTCCTCGCCGGTGCGGCCGTCGCCGCGCGTCACCGCGCGCGTCAGCCGCCCGTCCTCGTACACCAGCGCGATGGCCAGCCCGTCGATCTTCAGTTCGCACAGGTAGGCGGCGACCTCGCCGACCTCCTTGAGGACGCGCTCGTCCCACGCCAGCAGCTCGTCGGCGTTGCGCGCGTTGTCCAGGCTCTGCATCCGCTCCAGGTGCGCCACCGTCGCGAACTCGGTGACGATCGGCGCGCCGACCCGCTGCGTCGGGGAGTCGGGCGTGACGAGCCCGGGGTGCTCGGCCTCCAGCGCCTGGATCTCGCGCATGAAGTCGTCGTACTCGGCGTCGCTCAGCGTGGGCCGGTCGAGGACGTAGTAGCGGTAGTTGGCCTCGTCGATCCGCTCGGCCAGCTCGGCGTGCCGCCGCGCGGCCGACGCCGGGACTCCCGTGGGAACACCGTCGCTCAAGGTCATGCCCCTATTGTGGCCGGTGGCAGTGACATTCCCACCCCGCCGGGCCGGGCCCGGCACCGGAATCGCGCGAACGCGTCCCGCCGGTCAGTCGGCGGCCTCGAACAGCATCCGGGCGGTGTCGCGGCAGCGCTTCAGCGCGTCCCGGACGTACCGGGGCGACGCGCCCGCGAGCCCGCACGCGGGAGTGACCACGACCTGTTCGGCGAGCCGCGCGGGCGGGAACCCGAGCCGCCGCCACAGCTCCCGGACGGGCCGCGCGGTCGCCGCGAGCGGCGGCAGCGCCGCGTCGGTCGCGGGCACCGCGCCGAGGAACAGGCCCACGCCCGCGTCGATGGCCTCCCCCACCGGGTCGTCGTCGCGTTCGGGGACGAGCGAGAGGTCCACCGAGATCGCGCCGAACCCCGCGCCGCGCAGCAGCGCGAACGGGACGTCGCGCGCGCAGCAGTGCGCGACGCCGAAGACGTCGCCCGCGCGCTCCAGCAGCCGCCGCAGCGTCTCCTGCGCGACCGGGGCCTCCACCGGGCGCAGCCGCGTCAGACCGCTCGCGGTCGGGACGGACCCGGCGAGGACGGCGGGCAGGCCGGGCTCGTCCACCTGCAGCAGGACCGTCGCGCGCGGCAGGCGCCGCCGGACCTCGGCGACGTGCCCCGCGACGCCCTCGGCCAGCGACTCGGCCAGGTCCCGGACCGCGCCGGGGTCGCGCAGCGTCCGCTGGCCGTTGCGCAGCTCGATCGCAGCCGCCAGCGTCCACGGGCCGCACACCTGGACCTTGAACGGGCCGTCGTGCCCGCCCGCCAGCTCCTCCAGCACGTCCAGGTCGCGGGCGAGGTGGTCGAGCGCGCGGCGCGTGTCGCGGCCCGGCCGGTCCGCGAACCGCCACCCGGACGGCTCGACGCGGACCGGCAGGTCCACCAGCAGTCCGGCGGTGCGGCCGACCAGGTCCGCGCCGACGCCGCGCGCCGGGAGCTCGGGCAGGTGCGGGAGTTCGGGGCACTCGCCGAGGACGACGCGCAGCGCCTCGGCGACGTCGGTGCCGGGGTAGGAGCCGACGCCGGTCGCGGTGCCGGGAGTCCACGGGAAGCTGGCCACGCGCTGGATACTAACGGGGCCGGACGGTGCTCAGAGCAGCCCGGCGAACGCGTCCAGATGCCGCGCGGTCTCGTCCGCCGGTGCCGTGGGCAGGCCGAACAGCACCTCGTCGACGCCCGCCGCCGCCAGCTCGTCCACCGCCTCGCGGCGCGGCGGGACGCCGAACACCGTCACCGGGACGCGGCGGCCCGCCCGGTCGCGCAGCTCGGCGATCCGCGCGGCGAGGTCGGCGGTGTTGCGGCCGTAGATCGGCATCCAGCCGTCGCCGAACTCCACGACGCGGTCGAACGTCGTCGGGCCCGCGCCGCCCACCAGGATCGGCGGGTGCGGGTCCTGGACGGGCTTGGGGTAGGAGAAGACCGGGTCGAAGTCGACGAACTCGCCGTGGAACTCGGCCTCGTCGCGCGTCCACAGCTCCTTCACCGCCAGGACGCGCTCGCGCAGCAGCCGCATCCGCGTGGCCGGGTCCGTGCCGTGGTTGCGCATCTCCTCGCGGTTCCAGCCCGCGCCGATCCCGAGGACCGCCCGGCCGCCCGAGACGACGTCCAGCGACGCGACCTCCTTGGCGAGCACGATCGGGTCGCGCTGGACGACCAGCGCGATGCCGGTCGCGACGCGCAGCCGCTCGGTCGCGGTCGCCGCCGCCGTCAGCACGACGAACGGGTCGAGCGTCCGGTAGTAGACGCGCGGCAGCTCGTCGCCGCCCGGCCACGGCGACTCGCGCTTCACCGGGATGTGCGTGTGCTCCGCGACGAACAGCGAGCCGAACCCACGCTCCTCCAGCGCCGCGCCGAGCGCGGCCGGGCCGATCCCCTCGTCGGTCACGAACGTGGACACACCGAACCGCATGCGGGTTCTCCTTCACCTGGTGGGGGCTCGCGCCGCGGGGGCGCGGGGTCAGGACGCGCGGACCCGGGTCGCGGCGGCGATCGTCGCGGACCCGAGCACCCGGTCGCCGTCGTACAGGACGGCGGTCTGGCCGGGCGCGACGCCGCGCGCCGGGGCGGCCAGCAGCAGCCGGAGCCCGTCCGGGCCCGGCTCGACCGTGCAGCCGTGGACCTCGCCGTGCGCGCGGAGTTGCACCGCGCAGCCGAACGGGCCGGCGGGCGCGTCCGCGAGCCACACCGGCGCGCCGGTGGTGATCTCGGTGACGTCCAGAGCCTCGCGCGGCCCGACCGTGACCGTGTTCGAGACCGGCGAAATCTCCAGCACGTACCGGGGCCGTCCGTCGGCGGCGGGCGTCCCGATCCGCAGGCCGCGCCGCTGCCCGATCGTGTACGCGTACGCGCCGTCGTGCTCGCCGACCGTCCGCCCGTCGGTGTCGACGATCGGGCCGGGGGCCGCGCCGAGCCGTTCGGCGAGGAACCCGCGGGTGTCCCCGTCCGCGATGAAGCAGATGTCGTGGCTGTCGGGCTTGGCGGCGACCCGCAGCCCGCGCCGCTCGGCCTCGGCGCGGATGTCGGCCTTGGTCGTGTCGCCCAGCGGGAACAGCGCGTGCGCCAATTGCTCGGACGTGCAGACCCCGAGGACGTACGACTGGTCCTTGGCCGAGTCCACCGCGCGGCGCAGGACGGTGCCGTCCAGCCGCGCGTAGTGGCCGGTGCAGACCGCGTCGAACCCGAGCGCGCGCGCCCGGTCGAGCAGCGCCGCGAACTTGATCTTCTCGTTGCAGCGCAGGCACGGGTTCGGGGTGCGGCCCGCCGCGTACTCGCTGACGAAGTCCTCGACGACGTCCTCGTGGAAGCGCTCGGCGAGGTCCCACACGTAGAACGGGATGCCGATGACGTCGGCGGCGCGGCGCGCGTCGCGGGCGTCCTCCAGCGTGCAGCAGCCGCGCGCGCCGGACCGGTAGGACTGGGGATTGCTGGACAGGGCCATGTGGACGCCGGTGACGTCGTGCCCCGCCTCGGCGGCGCGGGCGGCGGCCACCGCGGAGTCGACGCCGCCGGACATGGCGGCCAGTACGCGCAGAGTCATGACTCCCCCAGGGTAAGGTCCGCCGCGCACCTCGGCGCCACCCGTTATCCGCGTACGATGTGACGCGCCATGGGAATCTTTCGCCGCCCCCGCGACATGTCCGCCGCCACGCCCGCCGCGATCGGCGAGTTCTGGGAGTGGTGGGCGCAGGCCCGCCCCTCGATCGAGGCCGCCCTGGAGGCGCAGCCCGGCGACGACGACGCCGACGGCCTGCCGACCGAGCTGGTCGAGGAGCTGTCGCACCGCGTCGGCAAGATCCACCCGGACCTGCAGTGGGAGATCGGCGGCTCGGACGGGCGCGGCCCGGCGCTGACCGTCACCGGCGGCGGCGACCCGGCGCTGCGCGGCGTGGCCGAGCGCTGGCACCGGGCGGTGCCCCGGTCGGCGGGCGCGCACTGGCGGTACTACCCGGCCCGCCAGCCCGACCCGGAGATGCTGACGCAGAACCTGGTCCTCGGCGACCACGAGTTCGATCTCGAGTACGCCCGGTTCGGCATGCGCGCCGACCAGGGCCGCGCCCGCGTGGACATCACCGCCTACCACCCCGACTTCCTGTTCGTCGCGGAAGAGCAGCGGCTGCAGGTCGCGCGGCACCTGCTGGACTGGGCGCTCGGCGAGGACGACGCGGCGCGCTGGGTCGGCCGCGTCACGACCGCCGAAGAGGCCCCGATCGACTCGCTGCCGCCGTCGATGCTCGCGGTGGTGGTCGAGCAGGTCGCCGAGCCGTTCGCCGCCCCCGAGTGGCTGACCGGCGAGGGGCGGACGCCGCGCGGGCACCCGTCCCGCGTCATGGTGCGCTTCCCGCTGCACCGGCAGGACCACCCGCTGTGCGACCTGCACGTCAGCGTCGCGGTCCCCTACCGGCACGCCAACCCCGACCGGCTCCCGGTGGACCCGTCGGCGGGGGCGCTGCGCAAGTTCGAGCGGCGGCTGACGGCGCTGGGCGACCGGGCGGTGCTGGCGGCCGTGGAGACGGGCGACGGGCTGCGGGTGTTCCACCTCTACGCGGACCCGGCGTCGTCGGTGCTGGCCGACCTCGACCAGCTCGCGGCGGGTTGGAGCGAGGGCAAGGCCAAGGTCTCGGCCGCGTCGGACCCGTCGTGGAGCGCGCTCGCGCCCTACCGGCCCTGACCGCCGCGCGCGGCCTCGACCTTCCGCCAGCGGGCCTCGCACAGCGAGTACGCGCCGAACACGACGAGGCCGAGCGCGACGGCGACGAGCAGCCACGGCCCGGCGGGCGTCCCGGCGAACTCGCGGAGCGTGCCGTCCAGGCCCTTGGCCTCGTCCGGGTCGAAGGTGGCGGCGGCGCGGATCAGGAAGACGCCGACGCCGCCGAACACCAGGCCGCGCGTGCTGCGGCCGACGACGCCGAGCGCCTTGACGACCGGCGCGACGCGGGGGCTCATCTCGCCGACGTTCAGCTTCTTCAGGAACTTGCGGCGCACTGCGCTGACGATGTTGCCGACGCCCCACGCGACGAACCCGACGCCGACCGCCAGGACGAGCCAGCGCCCGCCCTGGTGCTCCATCGCGCGGGCCGTGTACGAGTGCGACTGCTGGTCGCTGGACGAGCCGCCCTGCCCGAGGACGAAGCTCAGCATCCCCGCGAAACCGGCCGTGTAGAACACGCCCCGGCCGAAAGACGCGAGCCGTTTGACGGGCTTGTCGCCGTCCGCGACCGGCTGCCCGAACGCGGCCTCGGAGAACCGCCACAGCGCCAGCCCGAGGAAGCCGAGGGTCAGCAGCCACAGCATGATCGTGCCGCCGGGCTTCTCGCCGATCTCCTGGAGCGCGCCCTTCTTGTCGGCCTGCTCGCCGCCGTCGCCCAGCCCGATCTGCACGGCCAGCCAGCCGATCAGCAGGTAGATGATCCCGCGCGCGACGAGTCCCGCCCGCGACAGCCGATGGAACCAGCGGTTCCCGGCCACGCGGCGGCCATGCCGCCCGGCCGTCCGCGCACCGCTCTCGGCCGTTCCCACCGCGCCCGCCGTCATGTCCGTCTCCCGTCGTCACCCAACGTCGGACGCGAGACTGCCCGCAACAAAACAGCCCAAACGAGACCAGCCCGTCGCGGGCCCGCCGGTCAGGCGAGGCCGGCGCGGCGGGCGCGCTCGACGACGGGGCCGATGGCGGCGGTCAGCGCGGCGATGTCGGCCTCCGTGCTGGTGTGCCCGAGGGTGAAGCGCAAGGAGCCGCGCGCGCGGGCGGCGTCCGCGCCCATCGCGAGCAGGACGTGGCTGGGCTCGGACACGCCCGCCGAGCACGCCGAGCCCGTGGAGCAGGCGATGCCGCGCGCGTCGAGCAGCATGAGCAGCGCGTCGCCCTCGCAGCCGGGGAACGAGAAGTGCGCGTTGCCGGGCAGCCGGTCGACCGGATCGCCGTTGAGGACCGCGTCGGGCACCGCGGAGCGGACGCCGGCGATCAGTGCGTCCCGCAGCGCCCCGAGCCGCCGCACTTCGGCCTCGCGGGTCGCGAGCGTGTGCTGGACGGCGGCGGCGAACCCGGCGATGGCGGGGGTGTCGAGCGTCCCCGAACGGACGTCCCGCTCCTGGCCGCCGCCGTGCAGGACGGGCACCGGGTCCGCGGCGAGCCGCTTGCCCGGCTTGGCCAGCGCCAGCGCGCCGACGCCGAGCGGGCCGCCGAGCTTGTGGCCGCTGAGCGTCAGCGCGGCCGCGCCGGACGCCTCGAACGAGACGGGGAGATGCGCGGCGGCCTGCACGGCGTCCGTGTGGAACGGGACGCCGAACTCGGCCGCGACGGCGGCGAGCGCCGCGACGGGCTGAACGGTGCCGACCTCGTTGTTGGCCCACATGACCGTGACCAGCGCGACGTCCTCGCCGGTGCCGATGGCCGCGCGCAGCGTCTCGGGCGCGACGCGGCCGTGCTCGTCGCACGCGAGCCACCGCACGTCCGCGCCCTCGTGGTCGGCGAGCCACTGGACGGCGTCCAGGACGGCGTGGTGCTCGACCGCGCTCGCCAGCACCCGGCGGCGGCGCGGGTCGGCGGCCCGGCGCGACCAGTAGAGGCCCTTGACGGCGAGGTTGTCGGCCTCGGTCCCGCCGGAGGTGAAGACGATCTCGCTCGGCCGTGCGTCGAACGCCTCGGCGATGATCTCGCGGGACTCCTCGACGACGCGGCGGGCGCGGCGGCCCACGGCGTGCAGTGACGACGGGTTGCCCGGTTCCCCCAGTTCCGCGGTCATCGCGGAGACGGCCGCGGGGTGCATCGGGGTGGTCGCGGCATGGTCCAGGTAGGTCACCACGCCGTCAACATTATCCGTGTGCGGACCCTTCCCCCTCGCGGGTCCGGAACGCCATGAATACCGGGGAATGCCCTGACCGAAACGCCGGTTGCCTACTGTACCGTCCGGTCGGTACAGTGGAGTCCGCCATGAGGAAGAACGTCCTACTCGACGCCGCCGAGTCCCTGCTCTCCGAGCAGGGCACCCAGGCGCTCACGCTCGCCGCCGTCGCCGACCGCGCGGGCGTCAGCAAGGGCGGGCTGCTCTACCACTTCCCGACCAAGGAAGCACTGGTCCAGGCGCTGGTCAGCCGGGTCATCGAGGACTTCGACGACCTCATCGGGTCGTTCATCGACGACAGCCCCGGCTCGTACACGCGCGCCTACGTGCGGGCCACGTTCGAGATCCTCACCGGCGAAGCCCGCGCGTACCGACGATGGTCGGCGATCATGGCCGCGGCGACCGACCCGGAGCTGGCCGCGCCGCTCAACGCGGCGATGCGCCGCTGGCACGGGCACGTCGACCCGACCGATCCCGACCCCGAGGGGACGGCGCTCGTCCGGCTGGCGGCCGAGGGGCTGTGGGAAGTGGTCAGCCACGCGCCCGGCCTCTACGAGGAAAAGCAGTTCGCCGCGCTCGAAGCGCGGATGCTCAAGCTCCTCGAACGCTGAACACCGCCGTACCCCCCATGTTCCGACCCTTTCCCTGACGCCGGGTAGGCGCCCGGGACCGCTGCACGCCCCGGGACGTCTCCCGGCCGATCTGGAGAAAGAGGTGAGCCATGCTGCTCCGCGCCCGCGTCGGGACGTTCCTGACCTTCCTGCTGGCGGGACTGCTCTGCGGGGTCTGGACGGCCCGGATGCCCGCGCTCGCGGCGAAGTTCGACGCGGACGAGGGCGCGATCGGCGTCGTCGTGCTCGTCTGGGGCCTCGGAGCGCTGGCCGCCATGCAGGGCCTGCGCGCGGTGATGAGCCGGTTCGGCAGCCGCGCGGTGCTGCGCGTGTCGCTGCCGCTGACAGCGCTGACCTACCTCGGCGTCGCGTTCGCGCCGGACTACGCGCTGCTGCTCGTGGCCGTCGCGGCGTTCGGCATGGCGTTCGGGATCACCGACATCGCGATGAACGCGCAGGGCAGCGTCGTGGAGCAGGCGTACCGCCGGTCGATCATGAGCAGCATGCACGCGGGCTGGTGCGTCGGCGCGATGAGCGGCGGCCTGATCGGCGTCGCCACGGCCGCCGCGGGGCTCGGTTTCACCACGACGGTCGTCATCGCCGCGCTCGTCGGGCTGCCCGCCGGGCTCGCGCTCGGCCCGACCTACCTGGCCGACCCCGCCACCGCCGCGCGGACGGCGGGGGGCCGCCGCGCCCGGCTGCCGCTGGCCGTCTACCTGATCGGCGCGCTGGCGTTCATCGCGTTCATGACCGAGGGGTCCATCGCGGACTGGAGCGGGCTGTTCCTGCACGGCGAACTCGGCACGACGCAGGCCGTCGCGGCGCTGGGGTACCCGATGTTCGAGCTGGCCATGCTGTTCGGGCGGCTCGTCGGGGACCGGCTGCGGATGCGGCTCGGCACCCGGCGGCTGCTGGCGTGGGCCGGGTTCGGCACCGCCGCCGCGATGACGGTCGTGGTGACGGCCCCGTCCGCGAGCGTCGCGATCGGCGGCTTCTTCCTCACCGGCCTCGTGGTCTGCACGATCGTCCCGACGACGATCTCGCTGGCCGGGTCGGTCGCGCCGGGCGCCCCGGCGGCGGCCGTCGCGCAGGTCGGCGCGATGGGCTACGGCGGGCTGCTGCTCGGCCCCGTCGTGATCGGGTTCCTGTCCCAGGCGACGACGCTGCGGATCGGCGTCGGCGTGGCCGTGCTGCTCGCGCTGATCGTGGGCGTCGGGGCGCGGTTCGTCCCGCTCGGCGGCCGCCTGGACGTCGCCGAGGCCGCGCCGGAGCCCGCCGCGGCCGTCGGCGCGGACGCCGGGGAACCGGCGACCGTCGCCGCCTGAACCGCCCGCCCCCGACCGGCATCCGATATAAGACGGATGCCGGTCGTGTGATCCAGGGGGCGGAATGGTCGAGTGGCGTGTCCCGGAGTACAGCGAGCTGACCGTCCTCGGCGAGGGCGGGCAGGGCCGCGTCGTCCTCGCACGCCACGACGGCACCGGCCGCACCGCCGCCATCAAGTACCTGGCGGGATCGCTCGCTGAAGACGCGACGTTCCGCGACCGGTTCCGCGACGAGGCGCGGTTGCTGGCCCGCCTCGACCACCCCAACGTCACGCGGCTGTACGGGCTCGTCGAGCGGCCCGAGGGCACGGCGATCGTCATGGAGGCCGTGGACGGCGTGTCGCTGAAGGCGCTGCTCGCCGAACGCGCACCGCTCGCGCCCGAGGCCGCGCTGGCCGTCCTGAAGGGCTCGCTGCTCGGCCTCGCGGCGGCGCACGGGCTCGGGATCGTCCACCGCGACTACAAGCCCGCGAACGTCGTCGTCCGGGGCGACGGGGTCAGCAAGCTCATCGACTTCGGAATCGCCGCGGACGCGGGGGCCGCCGACCGGTCGGGAACGCCAGCGTACATGGCGCCCGAGCAGTGGCGCGGCGAGCCCGCCTCCCCCGCCGCCGACGTGTACGCCGCGACCGCCGTGTTCCACGAGTGCGTGACGGGCCACCGGCCCTATGAGGGCGCGAACGCCGCCGTGCTGATGAACGCGCACCTCACCGCGCCCGTTCCACTCGACGGCGTGCCCGAGGCCGTCCGGCCGCTCATCGCCTCGGGGCTCGCCAAGGACCCGTGGGCGCGTCCGGCGGGGGCGGGCGCCTTCGTCGCGGAGCTGGAGCGTGTGGCGGGCAGCGCGTACGGGGCGGACTGGGAGCAGCGCGGCGTCCGGGCGCTGGCGGGCGCTGCGGCGGCACTGGCGACGCTGTTCCCGCTCGCGGCACTCGGCCTCGGCTCGGGCGGCGGTGCGGCCGCAGGAGGCGCGGCGGGCGGCACCGCGGCCGGAGGCGCGGCCGCGTCCGGCGCGGCAGGCGGGACCGGGGCGGGCGGCGCGGTGTCCGGCGGCGCGGCGGCGGGCAAGGGCGCGATGCTGGCCGGGCTCGGCGGCGCGAAGGGCGCGGCCATCGCAGCCGGGGCCGTCGTCGCCGTCGCGGCGGCGGGCGGCGGCGCGTACGTCGCGACGCACCAGGGCGCGAAGCGGCCGCCGGCGCTCGCCTACACGACGGCCGCGCTGGAGGAACCGGGGAACCCTCTGACGATCAGCGGGACGCTCCCCCGCGTCACGGGCGGTGCGCCGGGCCTCGCCCAGAAGGTCAACGCCGCGCTGCGCGGTCCCGTCGACACGCGCGCCGCCGAGTACCGCAAGGGCCTCGAAACCTTCGGGCCGAGCCCGACCACCATGCTGGTGAAGCCGTCCTACCTGCTGAAAGGACCGCGCTACCTGTCGGTCCGCTACGAGATCACCCAGCAGGGCGAGCGGCTCACGCACCCGACGTGGACCCGCGCGCGGACCGTCACGGTGGATCTGCGGACCGGCCGGCCGGTCCCGGTCACCGATGTCTTCCTGCCCACCGGGCTCACCGCGTCCGGCCTGCGGCAGTTCGTGGAACGCGCCCGCGCCGACGTGTCATCGAACTTCTCGTGCCTGAAAGACCAACCGCCCACCATCTCGAAGGCCCAGATGGAGGGCGCCGACGGTGCCGTCGCACTGGCGTTGGAACGCGACCGCCTGTACGTCCTGCTGGACCTCGTCGCGCTCGGTGGCATCACCGCCTGCGGGCAGGCCGATGTGGAGATCCCCTACTCGGAGTTGTCGGGCCTGCTGAATCCGGCGGTCGTCCAGGCCGCCGCGACGACGGCCTCGCCCCGGCCCTAAGCCGCCGCCGGAATCCCGTACCGCCGTCCACAGTCGCCTTCCCAGACGGGAAGCTGGCGCTTGCCTTCGACTGTTCCTGTACTGAGGCCCGACCACACCCCATTTCGTCGTCTCGTAGCCGCCCGGCGGCGCGCGTAGGCGGTTCATTCGAGATCCGGGCCGCCTCAGTGCTATGCCGATCCTGGTATCACAGATGGCGAAATGAGTATTAGCCAGGTATGACCGCAGGTCACAAGATGGGTGACGTACACCACCGTCTTCGCACGGTCCCTACTACGTGTCGCCAGCGGAAGGAGCAGCCGTGGCCCCGAGCAGAACCGCGGAAGTGATCGGAGCGGGCCTCGCGGGGCTCACCGCCGCCACCGCCCTGGCCCAGCGCGGCTGGTCGGTCCGCCTGCACGAGCGCGACACCGAGATCCGCGCGATCGGCGCGGGCATCTACGTGTGGGGCAACGGCCTCGCGACGCTGGAGGCGCTCGGCCTCTACGGGCAGGCCGCGATCGGCGCGCACGTCGGGCCGGTGCTGGAGACGCGCGACCACCGCGACCGGACCGTCGAGGAGATCCCGATCAACGGGCCCGGCCAGGCCCGCGTCCTGACGATCATGCGGGACCACCTGATCGCCACACTCGTCGGCGGGGCGGAGAAGGCCGGGGTCGAGATCGTCACCGGCTCCGAGGCGGTCGAGGCGACCCCGGACGGCCGGGTCCTGCTGCGCTCCGGCGACACGCTGCGCGCCGACGTCGTCCTCGCCGCGGACGGCGTGAACTCCCGCATCCGCCGCCACTACGACGTCATCGCCCACCGCTCGGTGATGCGGCAGGGTGCGACGCGGCTCACCGTCCCCCGCTCGCCCGACTTCGTCCCGGCCGAGGACCAGGGCAAGTACATCGAGTACTTCAGCGGCCGCCGCCGCGTCCTCTACACGCCGAGCAGCGAGACGAGCCTGTACGTCGCGCTCGTCGCCGACGAGGACGACCGCGCCGCGAGCCGCATCCCCGTGGACGTCGCGTCGTGGATCAGGTCGTTCCCGCACCTGTCGACGCTGCTCAGCGCGTGCGCCGACGCCCCCGCGCGCTGGGACACCTTCCAGTTCCACACGCTGACCCGTTGGTCGATGGGCCGCCTCGCCTTCCTCGGCGACGCCGCGCACCCGCAGCCGCCCTACCTCGGCCAGGGCGGCGGCTGCGCGATGATGAGCGCCCTCGGCCTGGCGGACGCGCTCTGCTCGTCGGACGCGTCGGTCGAGCAGCGCCTGCGCGACTGGGAGTACGCCGAGCGGCCCACCGTCGAGCACACGCAGCGCTGGTCGTACCGGCTCGGCCAGCTCAACTACCTCCCCGACTCCGCGCGCAGCTCGCTGCTGCGCGGGAGCAGGTTCCTGGCGAGCCTCGGCGCGTCGCGGATGCGCGCCGCCCGCACGATCCCGACGGGCGCGGACCGGTTCGACGGGTCCGCCCCCACGATCCGCTGAGAGGAAACCCATGACGTCCACCGAACTGAAGACGCTGCGCATCGGCGGGAACCCGATCTCCTACCAGGACGAGGGACCGCGCGACGCGCCGGTCGTCGTCCTGATGAGCGGCTGGTGCCACGACCACCGCCTGTTCGACCAGCTCGTGCCGCATCTGAGCGACGACCTGCGCGTGCTTTGCATCGACTGGCGCGGCCACGGCGAGGACCGCTCCCCCGTCGCGGACTTCGGCTACCGCGAGCAGGCGTCCGACGTGATCGCCGTCCTGGACGAGCTGGGCGTGGACCGTTTCCTGCCGGTCTCCCATTCGCACGGCGGCTGGGCCAACCTGGAGATCGCGGAGCGGGTCGGCACCGCCCGCGCCCCCCGGCTGATCGTCGTGGACTGGCTGATGACGCCGCCCGCGCCCGACTTCGCCGCCGGACTCGCCGCCATCCAGGACCCCGCGACGTGGATCGAGGGCCGCCAGGGCCTCTACGACGTCTGGCTGAACGGACAGGACCACGAGCGGGTGAAGCGCCACCTCGACGAGGAGATGTCCGGCTTCGACTTCGAGATGTGGGCGCGGTCGTGCCGGGTCATCGCCGCCGCCTACGCGGAGTTCGGCTCGCCGCTGCAGCGGATGGCCGGGCTCACCGAGCCGCGCCCCGTCAAGCACCTGTTCTCCCAGCCGACCGATCCCGCCTACGAGCAGGCGCAGATCGACTTCCGCGCCGACCACCCGTGGTTCGACTACCGCACGCTCGGCGGCCCCACCCACTTCCCGACGCTCGACTCGCCCGAGAAGGTCGCGGCCGAGATCCGCGACTACCTCGCCTGACCCGAACGCGCCGGACGCCGCCGACCGCGTCCGGCCCCCACCCCCGACACCGCATGGCGGACGCCACCCACCAGTGAGCAGAGGGCGGTACCCGACCGGGACCGCGCCGACACGTACCTGGGTTTCGCCGACATCGGGCAGGTCGGACGCCGCCGTTCCCGGCCGCGTCCGACCCGCTCGCCCCTCTCCTCCATCCCCGCAAGGAGTTCCCCATGCGCAACGAACGCCCCAGCACGCCCACCGCCGACCCACCGGCGACCAAGTGGCTCATGCTCGCCATCGTCTCGGCCGGTTTCATCGTCATGACGATCAACTGGTTCGACATCTCCACCGGCTTCGACGACATCGGCGCGGAGTACCACAAGGCCATCCCGGACGTCGCGTTCCTCATCTCGATCTTCGTCGCGGCCTACGGCGTCCTGCACATCCCCGGCGGTCTGCTCGCCACCAAGTGGGGGCTGCGCCGGACGCTCGCGCTCGGCCTCGCCGTCGAGGCCGCCGGGGCGCTGCTGTCGGCGACCTCGACGTCGTTCGCGCAGCTCGTCCTGTGGCGCGCTCTCGCGGGCGTGGGCGCGTCGGTCTTCGCGGCGGTCGGCGTCGCGGCCGTCAGCATCTGGTTCCGCGAGCACCAGCACGCACTCGCCCTCGGGATCTCCTCGGCGGCGTTCAGCGTCGGCACCGCCCTCGGCCTCTACACGTTCGGCGACATCACCGCGGCCACGTCGTGGCGGACCTCGATCGTCATCGGCGGCCTCGT
Organism: Actinomadura atramentaria DSM 43919; assembly: GCF_000381885.1. GTDB lineage: Bacteria > Actinomycetota > Actinomycetes > Streptosporangiales > Streptosporangiaceae > Spirillospora > Spirillospora atramentaria. Next base: position 65,766 of record NZ_KB907216.1, read on the forward strand.
CTGCCTCGCGGTCGCGGCCGTGAGCCTGTTGTTCTTCCGCGTGCCGCGCGGCGTGGGATCCCTCGCGGGCGTCGAGATCACCCGCGAGGGCCTGAAGCAGACGTTCTTCAACAAGGACATCTGGCTGTATGGGCTCGCCTTCTTCGGCGCGTACGGCGCGTACCTCGGCGCCTCCCAGCTCATCTCCGGATACGGCGAGGACCGGGGCCTGCCCGGCGGCCAGGTCGGCGCGGCGGCGTTCCTGATCGGCATCGCGGGCGTCCCCGGCAGCATCGCCGCCGGATGGCTGGCGGACCGCTACGTCAGCCCGCGCACGCTGTTCGCGGTCGGCGCGATCCTGGAGGCCGTCTCGCTCGCATGCGTCCCGCTGGCCGGCGAACACACGTTCTGGCTCCCCGCACTCGGCATCGGCTTCATGTTCAACTTCGTGTTCGCCGTCTGGCAGACGGTGCCGGGCAACATGCGCAGCATCGCACCGGAGAACATCGGCACGGCCATCGGCCTCATGCTGACGATCTCGGCGATCGGCGGCTTCGTCCTCCCCTGGGCGTTCGGTCTGATCACCGACGGCCCCGGCTACACCGCCGCCTGGCTGTTCCTCGCAATCGTCAGCGCGGTAACGGTCGGCTTCTGCCTCTTCAGCCGCTCACGCGGCCGCACGGCAACTCCCGAACACGCCATCCGCGACCTGAACCCCGTCAGCGGCGCCGAAGCCTAAGCGAAAGCGGTCGGTCCAGCGGTCACCCCCGCCGGACCGACCGCCAATCGCTTCTCATGCGGCAAGCCCGCCCGGGTGCATGTGAGGCGCACCCGGGTCGGCGGGACATCGGTGGCGCATACCGTCTTCGCGTGGTCATGAGGCTCTGCGTTTGCCGCTGCGCTTCGGGCGCTTGGACTTGCCTTGTTTCGCGTGCTTGAGCTTGCTTACGGTCTCGTCGGGGCGCGGAGGCGAAGGGGTCGGTCCTGCGTCAGGCGGCGTGCTGTCGGGGAGGCCGTGCAGCGGTGTCGCGTCGGGTGACGCGGCGGGCGGGGTCCGGTCCTGCGGCTCTGTGGTGGTCGGCTGGTTCGGGGCCGGCGGGGCAGACTCTGCGTCCGGCTGTGAGGTCGTCGCCGTGTCCGCCGGTTGGGCGGGGGTCGGCGCGGCGGTGGGGCGGCGGTTGCCGTTGCGCTTCACGATGTGGACGACCCGCGTGACGGGGAACCACTCCTCCGTCATGACGCGGCCGCCGCGGGCGATCTCGCGGACCTTCACCATCCCATCCGAGATGTCGATCTCGACGCTCCTGCCGACGCAGGTCGCGGCAACGACGTGCCGTTCCACTCCGCCGCCCTGATCCATCAGGATCTCGACGCTGTCCCCAAGCATGGGTTCTCCTCCTCTTGTCGCCGAAGATGGCCGGAACCCATGACAGCCGACGGCGATCGGTGATCGCACACGCGGATCGAGGCTGTGGATAACTACGAGCCAGAGCGCCCGAAGTGCGGATCAACCGCCCAAAAAACCGCGCCCCGGCGACGAACGAGTCGTCGCCGGGGCGCGGTCCGGGAGGCCGAAGCGCGTCACTTGCGCTTGATGATCTCCTCGGTGAGCTGCGGGGCCACCTGGAACAGGTCGCCCACGACGCCGAAGTCCACCAGCTCGAAGATGGGGGCCTCGGGGTCCTTGTTGATCGCGATGATCGTCTTCGAGGTCTGCATGCCGGCCCGGTGCTGGATGGCGCCGGAGATGCCGACCGCGACGTAGAGCTGCGGCGACACCGTCTTGCCGGTCTGACCGACCTGGAACTGGTGCGGGTACCAGCCCGCGTCCGTCGCGGCGCGGGACGCGCCGACGGCCGCGCCGAGCGAGTCGGCCAGGCCCTCGATGATCGAGAAGCCGTCCTTGCCGACACCGCGGCCGCCGGAGACGACGATCGCGGCCTCGGTGAGGTCCGGGCGCTCGCCCTTCTCCTCGACGACCTTCTCCACGATCTTGGCGGCCTTGTCGGCGTCCGACAGGGCCACCGAGACCTGCTCCTCGGCCGGGGACGCGGGGGCGGCCTCGGCGGGGACGGAGTTCGGGCGCACCGCGATGACCGGGGTGCCGGTGTTGACCTTGGCGTGGGCGATGACGCCGCCGCCGAAGATCGAGTGCTCGGCGACGAAGCCGTCGGCGACGTCCACCACGTCGGTCAGCACACCGGAGCCGATCTTGACGGCGAGCCGCCCGGCGATCTCCTTGCCCTCGGCGGTGGCGCCGACGAGCACCGCGGCCGGGGCCTTGTCCTGCACGAGCTGGGCGAGCAGCGCGGCCTTCGGCGCGACGACGTAGGAGGTCAGCTCCTCGTCGCTGCCGACGTAGACCTTCTGCGCGCCGTACTCGGCGAGCTTGTCCTTGGCCCCGTCGTAACCGCCGCCGACCCATACGGCCGACGCCTCGCCGAGCCGGTTGGCCAGCGTGAGCAGTTCGAGCGTGACCTTCTTGACGTCGCCGTCGACGTGATCGACGAGGACGAGAATCTCTGCCATGTTCGTTGAATCCCCTTCCCCGCTCAGACGAACTTCTTCGAGGCGAGGAACTCGGCGATCTTCGCGCCGCCGTCGCCCTCGTCGGTGACGATCTGGCCCTGCGCGCGCGGCGGGGCCTCGGCGAAGTCGACCACCGCGGTGGCCGCGTTGGCCAGGCCGATCTGGCCGGCGTCGAGGCCGGCGTCAGCGGCGCCGAGCGTCTCCACGGGCTTCTTCTTGGCCGCCATGATCCCCTTGAAGGAGGGGTAGCGCGGCTCGTTGATCTTCTCGACGACGCTCACCACGGCGGGCAGGGACGCCTCGACGCGGTCGAATCCGTAGTCGGTGATCCGCTGCACCTTGATGGCGGAACCGTCGATCTCGACCTTGTTGGCCAGCGAGAGCTGCGGCACGCCCAGGCGCTCGGCGAGCATCGCGGCGAGCACGCCGGTGCGCGCGTCGGTGGACTCCGAGCCGAGGATCACCAGGTCGAAGCCGGTGCGGCCGAGGACCTGGGTGATGGCGTAGGAGGTCTGGAGCGCGTCCGAACCCGCGAGCGCGTCGTCCACCAGGTGGACGGCCTTGTCCGCGCCCATCGCGAGGGCCTTGCGGATCGAGTCGGTGGCCTTGTCGGGGCCCATGGTGAGGACGGTCACCTCTCCGCCCTGGGCCTCCTTGATGCGCAGCGCCTCCTCGATGGCGTACTCATCGAGCTCGTTGATCACACCGTCCGCGGCAGCGCGGTCGAGCGTGCTGTCATCGGACTTCAGCTTGCGCGGGCTCTCCGTATCGGGAACCTGCTTCACCAGGACGACGATGTTCATGGCCGGTGGCCGACCTCCCTGCACTCAGTTGGCCGCCCTAATGAGCGGACAGAGGTGCGCCGCCCGTGGTGGGTCGACGCGTGAGTTGACGCGGTATCGCATCACAGCCTGCCAAAGACCCGAACGCTCTTCGGACGCGGGCCCCCGTTTCGACCGTGCGACTCCGATGTTACCGATCGGTAGCCTGGTGGCAAATCCCAGCGTGAGAGACATTGCCCACGCCCCGTCTCGTCCCGACGCGCCCCAGGTCGCCGCCCTCAGCGTGACGCACCTCACATGGAACTGTCCAGAAGGGGTGACTCCGAGGTCAGGTCACTGCAGCGAGCTCTGCAACCGCGTCAGCGACGCGTCGAGAGAACTCTGCAGCCCGTACAGCGGAGCGAAGCTCGGCGTCAGCGACATCGCCGCCGCGACCACCGCGAACGCGGCGAGGCCGAGCACGACCCCCGCTATCGCGATGCGGTGCGGAACCCGCGCCGCGAGGAAGAACACCCGCTCCAGGCTCTGGCGCGGCAGAGAGGCGCCCGGCGCCGTCCACAGCGCGATGGCGGCCGCGCCCGCGCCGAACGCGGCGGCGTCCAGCGGGTTCAGCAGGACGTCGACGGCGGCGAGGCCGATCAGCGCGTACGTGACGGCGGCGGCGACCGCGCCCGCGTACACCGCCGACAGGATCGTCCGGCCGAGCGACGACAGCACCGCCCACGCCGGCGGGCGAATGGCCAGCGCACGCAGCGCCAGTGCGGCGAGCAGCGTCAGCACCAGTCCCGGCGCGGGCGCGAGCACGCTCACCCCGGCGGCGACCACCACGACGAGCACCGAGAGGAGCCGCGCCCAGCCCTGCGCGACGGCCAGTTCGTGCGGAGACCGGCCGTCGCCGCCCGGCGGCGTGAAGCGGCGTGCCGGACCCGCCGCGCGCGGCGCGGGAACGGCCGCCCGATCCCTCTCGGACTCATCGGCCGCGAAGGGCACGCGCTTCTCGGCGGGCCCGAAGTCCAGCGCGGCGACGCGATCGGCGAGGTCGGCCGCGGACGGGCGGTCGGCGGGATCGGCCGCGGTCGCGGCGCGCAGCAGCGGCACGAGTATCTGCGGCACGGCCCCCGACTGATCCGGCCCGGTCGCGGCGGCGGTGACCGTCGCCGCCCAGTCCGCGATGTCGTCGGCCGGGTCGCCCGGCACGAGCCCGATGTCGGTCACGACGGGGGCGTCGTCCACGACGACGACCGCCTCCGGGCCGAGCGACCCGTGCGCCAGCCCTTCGCGGTGGACGGCGGCGAGCGCCTTGGCCATGCCGAGGGCCAGCGCGCGGAGCCCGGCGCCCCGGTACGGTCCGCTCCCGGCGACCTCGGCGGCGAGCGTGCGGCCCGGGACGAACCGGAAGACCAGGTAGCGGGCGTCACCGTCGTCACCGTCGTCGCCGCCGTCGAGGACGTCGGCGGCGTACGGGCTGCGCACGTTCCGGAGCCGTTCGACGTCCGGCGGCGGCGCGGCCTCGGGAAGGAAGCGGATCGCGACGTCGCGTCCCGCGGCGTCGGCCGCGCGGTAACCGCCGTCCGGACCGTCCGCAAGGGGCCGCAGGAGCCGGTAGCCGCCGACTCGTTCCCGTGTCTCGCCGCTCATAGGGTTCGCAACCTTACCGATCGGTCAGACGAATGGAATCCCGCCGCCGACGAGATCTTTCGCCCGGTCGAACACGTGCTCCAGGCTGTTGCTCATCCCGTCGACCGGGGTCGTGTCCGCCGGGCGGCCCTGGGCGAGCACGACGAGCACGACGGCGAAGACACCGAGCGCGAGGACGCCGCCGAACGCGATCTCCGAGCGCGGCAGCAGCGCCCCCCAGACGCGGGCGAGCTGGCGGCGCGGCGCGCCGCTGCCCGGGGCGAGGGACAGCAGCGCGATCACGGCCATCGACGAGTACGCGACGGCCGTCGAGGCCGTCATGTCCGGCTGCGCGACCATGAGGACGATCAGCAGGACGAATCCGGCGAACAGCGAGAGGCCCGAGAACAGGGCCGTCGCGAGCAGCGCGCCGGGCAGGTGCAGCGGCGAGCGGAACGCCGCGCCGACCGCGTCCCCCGACCGGGGGCCGCGCCGGGTCCGGCGGTCCTCCATGCCCTTGGCGGCCTTGTCGGCGGCGCGCAGGACGAGGACGCCGACGATCGTCACGAGCACGGCCAGGACCGGCGTCATCCGGGCGAAGCCGAGCAGCGCGACGAGCACCAGCGCGCTCATCACGCGGTACAGGAAGTAGGGTTTGCGCCGCTCGCGGTCCTGCGCGCGGTCGGGCGTCGTGGACCCCTGCGGGTCGGCGGGCGCGCCCCGACGCGGGTCCTGCGGCGCGGGCTGGCCCGGCTGCGGCGGTCCCTGGTACGGGACGGGCTGGGGCGGCGCGTAGTCCTCCGGTTCGGGCGGCGGGCCGGGCGGCGGCAGGGCCGACGGCCCGTACCCCGGACGGCCGTACGGGTTCGTCCCGTACGGGCCGTAACCGGGAGCCGGCTCGTAGCCAGGCGGCGGGCCGGGGGGCGGCAGCGGCGGCGGGGCGGGCGGCAGCAGGCCGCGGAAGTCCTTGGGCTGGAGCGTCGGCGGCGGGGGCGGCGGCTCCTTGGTGGTGCGGTCCGGGACGGTCTCCACGATCGTCTCGGGCGCGGCGGCCGGGACGGCGGGCGAGGCGGCCCGGTAGTGGTCGTCCACACGGGTGCCGTCGGTGATGGTCGAGTCGATGTGGATGCGCCGCGTGATCTGCGCGAGGTCGACGGCGGTGGGCCGCTCGGCGGGGTGGCGCGCCATCGCGGAGCGCAGGACGGGCAGCAGGGCGTCGGGCACGCCCGCGAGGTCGGGCGTCCCGGACATGATCTTGTAGAAGATGGACTCGAACGTGCCGGAGCCGAACGGCGGCCGCCCGGTCGCGGCGTAGGCCACCGTCGCCGCCCACGCGTGGACGTCGGACGGCGGCCCCGCGTCCTCGCCCTCGATGATCTCGGGTGCGAGGTAGCCGGGCGTGCCGATGACCATGCCGGTCGCGGTGAGCCGCGTCGCGTCCGCGCCCTGCGCGATGCCGAAGTCGATGACGACGGGCTCGCCGTCCACGAGCATGACGTTGCCGGGCTTCATGTCGCGGTGGACGATGCCCGCGCCGTGGATCGCCGACAGCGCCGACGCGAGGCCGAGCGCGAGCCGCTGGAGCCCGGCCGGGTCGATCGGCCCGGCGTCCTCGACGATCTCCTCCAGCGTGCGGCCCGGCACGTACTGGGTGACGATGTACGGCCGCTCGGCGGTGACGTCGGCGTCGAGGATCTCGGCGACGTGCGGGCTGTGGACGCGCCGCATCGAGTCCACCTCGCGGGCCAGGCGCCGCCGCGCCGTCGCGTCCCCGGCCACGGCGGGCCGCAGGACCTTGATCGCGACGTTGCGCCCGACCGGGTCGGCGCCCAGGTGGACCACGCCCATGCCGCCCTCGCCGAGGGTCCGCAGGACGCGGTATTCGCCGATCATCTCGCCGGACGTGACTGCCCCCTTCATCGGTTCCGCACCCCTAGCCTCGCGCATCCGGCGCGGCGGTTTCCACTCGGCGCCCCCGGGCGCCGGGCGACCGCCCGGCCGCGCGCCCTCCCCCGAGGGCGGCGGCGACGCGTCTCAGCGTTCCCCATGTCCTGTTCGACGCCGAATGCGATGGATGCGTTCCGGACACGCGCGGGAGCCGCCGCCCGGCGCGGGCCGGGCGGCGGTGCGGCGGTGTCGGCGGATCAGCCCTTGCGGGCGGCGACGCGGGCGCGGCGCTCCTCGCGGCGCGTCTCGAACTTCGTCGCGGCGGCGTCGAGCTGCTCCATGAACTCGGCCAGCTCGTCGCGGGCCTTGGCGCCGTCGCCGGTGAACGTCCGCTCGAACACGCCCCACTTGCGCAGGCAGGGGGTGAGGACGTCGTCGTGGTGCAGACGCAGGTCGTAGATGCCCGCGTTCGCGATGATCACGGACTTGCGCAGGAAGCCCTCGATGCCGTAACCGGGCATCTGGAACGCCTTGACGACCTCGGTGATCGCGCGCATGGTCTCGTTCGGCGCGACCTCCAGCGCCGCGCCCATGAGGTTCCGGTAGAAGATCATGTGCAGGTTCTCGTCCTTGGCGACGCGCGTGAGCATCTGCTCGCAGACCGGGTCGCCGGACGCCTTGCCCGTGTTGCGGTGCGCGACGCGCGTGGCCAGCTCCTGGAACGAGACGTACGCGTTGCCGTGCAGGAACGCGGTGCCGTGCGCGGCCTCGTAGCCGAGCTGCATGTGCTTCATCCGGGCGCGTTCCAGGGCGATCGGGTCGACGGCGCGGGTGACCGTCAGGTAGTCGCGGATGACGATGCCGTGCCGGTTCTCCTCGGCCGTCCACCGGTTCACCCAGGTGCCCCACGCGCCCTCGTTGCCGAACACGTTGGCGATGGCGCGGTGGTAGCCGGGGAGGTTGTCCTCGGTGAGCAGGTTGACGATCAGCGACTCGCGGGCCACCTCGCTGAGGGTCGAGTCCTCCGGGGTCCACCCGTCGCCGCCGAGCGGGCCGTCGAAGTCGCGGCCCTGCGCCCACGGGACGTACTGGTGGGGGAACCACTCGTCCGCGGTGGACAGGTGCCGGTTCAGCTCCTTCTCTGCCACCTGCTCCAGTTCGAGCATCAGGCCGGTCTGGAACTTCTCCTCGGGGGTGACGGACATGCTGTTCCTTCACTGGGTGGACGACTGCGGGCCGGACGGCTCGCCGTGGCCCGGGGGCTCGGCCGCCGGGGGGCTCGGCTGGCACGGGCCGGTCCGGGGGACCGGTCACGCAACTTACCGAAGCGTAGGTTCGATGGTCGCGAGGTGGGGCGATTCCCGTCAAGCTCCCCGGCGACAATCGGCACGAGCTTTTCTTGTAGCCCGTCCGCAAAACGGCGCGGGCGCGACCCTCACCGAGTGCGCGTCGCGACGTTTCCGTCAGGGGGTCTGGGTCTCGGCGGCCTGCCGCCACATCCGGTTCGCGGCGGCGCGCAGGAGGGGCCGGGGCATGACCTTGAGCGCGGGCAGCGCCGCCTTGTACTGCGCGCCCGGGACGCACACGGCCCGGCCCGCCTCGACGGCGTCCAGACCCGCCCGCGCGACGTCCCCGCGGCGCATCCACAGCAGGTTGGTCGGGCTGTCGTCGTCGGTGCGGGTGAAACCGGGGCACAGCGCCGTGACGTGGACGCCGCGCGAGGCGACCTCCGCGTGCAGGCTCTCGGAGAACGCGGTGACGTACGCCTTCGTCGCGCCGTAGGTGGCACTGCCCGGCGACGGGGTGTAGCCGGCCATCGACGCGACGTTCAGCACGCCGCCTCTGCCGCGTTCCAGCATCGGCGGGAGCGCGGCGTGGGTGAGGCGGACCAGGGCGGTGACGTTCAGTTCGATCTCCTTGAGCTGGTCGTCGAGACCGAGGTCGGCGAACGCGCCGAACGCGCCGTAGCCCGCGTTGTTGACGAGCAGGTCCACCGGGTCGGCGCGCAGCCGGTCCTCGACGGTCGCGCGCTGCGCCGGGTCGGTGAGGTCGGCCGCCAGCACCTCGACGGCGACGCGGTACCGCTCGACCAGGTCGCGCGCCAGCCCGTCCAGCAGGTCCGCGCGGCGCGCGACGATGACGAGTCCGGTGCCGCGCCGGGCCAGGAGACGCGCGAAGCTCTCGCCGATTCCGCTGGACGCGCCCGTTACGAGCGCCGTTCGGTACGCCTGTCGCATGGCGGCTGATGCTACCGACCGCCAGCCAGTTTTAGCCCGGTTTCAGGTTTTAGTCGGAGGACGTCCGGGTAACACCCATCGCGAGGGTTGAGGGCTCTGGACGCCGGGGCCGTCCGGGATGTTGCGGTACATCCCGGACGGCCCCGGCTTCTTTTCGCCTCCCGCCGGGTCCGGCCCGCCGCCGATCGCGCGAACATCGGGTGAGGCGGTCGGACGTCCGTCAGCGGCCGGTGAACTTCGCCTTGCCCGGTCCTTCCTCGACGAAGCTCGTCATGCCGATCGTCCGGTCCTCGGTCGCGAACAGCGCCGCGAACTGGACGCGCTCGATCTCCAGGCCGGTCGCCAGGTCGGTCTCCAGGCCCGCGTCGATCGCCTGCTTGGCGGCCCGCAGGGCGGCGGCCGGGCCGCCGACGAACGTTCGGGCCCACTCCAGCGCCGCCGCGTAGACCTGGTCGTCGGGGACGACGCGGTCCACCAGCCCGATCGCCAGCGCCTCGGCGGCCTTCACGTGCCGCCCGGAGAAGACGAGGTCCTTGGCGCGGGACGGGCCGACGAGCCGCGCGAGGCGCTGCGTCCCGCCCGCACCCGGGATGATCCCGAGCTGGATCTCCGGCTGCCCGACCTTCGCACCCTCGCCCGCGACGCGGAAGTCGGCGGTCAGCGCGACCTCCAGCCCGCCGCCGAGCGCGTAGCCGGTGATCGCCGCGATGACCGGCTTGGGGATCGCGGCCAGCGCCTTGGTGAAGTCCTGGAGGCGGCGCGACGCCGCGCCCGCCATGTCGGCGGCGCCGAGCACGGCCATCTCCTTGATGTCCGCGCCCGCCGCGAACACCCGCTCGCCGCCGTACAGGACGACGGCCGCCACGGCGTCGTCCTCGCCGACCAGCACCGCGGCCTCGGCCAGCTCGCGCTGGACCTGCGCGTTGAGCGCGTTCATCTTCGGCCGGTCCAGCCGGATCGTCGCGATTCCGTCCTCGATCTCGACACGCACGAACTCGCCCACGAGCGTCCTCCCCTTGATGCGGCGGCTACGCGCCGAGCCTAACGAGCGACCCGCCGGCCACCCCGGGCAGGATCGCCGCATGTCCGTCATCGCCGGCCGGTGCGGCGGCCGGGGAACCGGAACGGCTGAGCGGGCCGCCGCCGTCGACCTTGCTCCCGCTACTGCAGCGTCGCGGCTGAGGGCGGCACGGTGTCGCGCAAGACGGACCGACCTGCTGTTCACGATCCCGATGACGATCTCGCGGCCCGGGCGGTTCGACCGCGTCCGGTACGCGTTGGACGTCGCCTGAACCGTCCGCAGCCGCTGCTAACGTTTCGAGCCGCCCGTCCCACGCCGTCGTCCCGGGGAAGAACGCCATGCTCGTCGCCCACGCCGCCTGGCACGGCGGCGCGCTGTGCCTGTGGGCGGAACGCACCGGCCCGCCCGATCCGGCGGACGGCGACGTCCATCCGTTCGCCTCGCGGAACTTCCGGGGGACGTCCTACGAACCGCTCGTCGGCGGTGCGCCGCGCGTCACGCTCGCGCTGGCGCTCCCGACGCTCGACGGGCTGCCGCTGCCGTCGCCCGAGTTGGGCCCGCGCCCGCACGACGGCGCGCCGGAACTCACCGCGTGGCGGGTGCCCGCGCTCGTCCTCGACCCGTTCGCGGCGATGGCACTGCTGTCGGCCGCCGAGGACGCGGGCGATGTCGTGCCGGGCTCGGACCTGCGGTACCTGTGCGTCCTCGCCGAGGAGGCGCGGTGGCTCGCGGCGCGGGGCCGCGTGCTGCCCGCTCTCGTCCGCGAGGACGGCGACCTCGCGGCCCGCTGGCGGCCCGTGCTGGACGACGCGGCGCGGCTGCGCGGCCTGGTCCGCGCGATGCCGGACGCGTGCCGCGCGGCGGATGGCGGACGCCCCGCCGCGGACGTGCTGCGCGAGGCGCTGGACGGGCTGACCGACACGGCGGTGCGCGGCACGGTCCCGCATCCGCTGCTCCCGGAGCGGACCGGCCGCGCCCCCGACCGGCTGCCGCTCCCCGAACGCTGGGTCGCCGCGCTCACCGGCCCGGACTCGTCGGTCGCCCGTGAGCCCGGCGACGACGCCGACGATCTGGCCGCCGAGCTGGACGCGTGGGCGGTCGCGGCGCGCCGCCCGTCCGGCCCGCTCGGCGTCTGCTTCCGGCTGGTCGAGCCCGGCGCGGAGGAGTACACCGAGGGCGAGCAGCCCGCGAAAGCCTGGCGCGTGGAGTTCGCGCTGCGCAGCGCCGCGGACCCGAGCCTGTACGTGCCCGCCGCGCTGGTGTGGGCGGGTGAGGCCGCGTCGGTCGCGGGAGCGGCGGAAGCGCTGACGACAGGGCTCGGCCGGGCACTGCGGCTGTTCCCCGAGCTGGCCCCGGCCCTGGACGATCCCGAGCCGGAAGGACTGCCGCTGGACACGGCGGGTGCGTTCCGGTTCCTGCGCCGGACCGCGCCGGTGCTGCGCGCGGCCGGGTTCGGCGTCCTGCTTCCGACGTGGGCGGGACGGGCCAGGCTCGGCCTGAAGCTCACCGCCCGCACCGAGCAGGACGAGCCGGGCGCGGCCGCGTCCTCCGGCTTCGATCTGGCGGGCATGGTCGACTTCCGCTGGGACCTCGCCGTCGGGGACGACACGGTGGACGAGGACGAACTGGCCGAGCTGGCGCGCCTCAAGGCCCCGCTCGTCCGGTTGCGCGGCCAGTGGGTCGAACTCGACGAGGAACAGCTCGAAGCGGCGCTGGACTTCCTGCGCCGCCCGCGCACCGGGCGTATGACGGCGGCCGAGGCGATGCGCGCGGTCGTCCACGCGGGCGACGACGCGCTGCCGCTGGCCGACGTCGACGCGGACGGCGCGTTCGGCGACCTGCTGTCGGGCGCGGCCGACCGCAGGCTCGAACCGATGGCGACGCCGCCGGGCTTCAACGGCGTGCTCCGGCCGTTCCAGGAGCGCGGCCTGGCCTGGCTGACGTTCCTGACGAACATCGGGATCGGCGGCATCCTCGCCGACTCGATGGGCCTGGGGAAGACCGCGCAGACCCTGGCGCTGCTGGCGGCCGAGCGCGCGGACGGACGGCGGCCGCCGCCGACGCTGCTCGTCGGCCCGATGTCGCTCGTCGGGAACTGGCAGCGGGAGGCCGCGAAGTTCACGCCGAAGCTCCGTGTGTACGTCCACCACGGCACCGGGCGGCGGCGCGGCGCGGACCTGGTCGAGACGGCGGGCGCGGCGGACCTGGTCCTCACGACCTACGGCACGGCGGCCCGCGACGCCGACGCGCTCGCCGCCGTCGAGTGGCACCGCGTCGTGTGCGACGAGGCGCAGGCGTTGAAGAACGGCGGGACGCGGCAGGCGCGGGCTGTGCGGGGCATTCCCGCGCGGACTCGGCTGGCGCTGACCGGGACGCCCGTCGAGAACCACCTGACCGAACTCTGGTCGATCATGGAGTTCGCGAACCCCGGGCTGCTCGGGCCGCGCGCCGTGTTCCGGCAGCGGTTCGCGGTGCCGGTCGAGCGCGACGGCGACGAGCGGGCGGCGGCCGCGCTGCGGCGCGCCACGCAGCCGTTCATCCTGCGGCGCCTCAAGACCGACGCCTCGATCATCTCGGACCTGCCGGACAAGCAGGAGATCAAGGTCTACTGCAACCTCACGGCCGAGCAGGCGTCGTTGTACCGGGCCACGCTGGACGACATGCTGGCGCAGATCGCCGAGAGCGACGAGAAGCGGCGGCGCGGGCTCGTCCTGGCGACGATGGCGAAGCTCAAGCAGGTGTGCAACCACCCGGCCCACCTGCTCAAGGACGGCTCGCGGCTGCCCGGCCGGTCCGGGAAGCTGGAGCGGCTGGAGGAGATCTGCTCCGAGGTCCTGGAACAGGGCGAGAAGGCGCTGGTCTTCACCCAGTACGCCGAGTTCGGGTCGATGCTGCGGCCCTATCTGGCGGCGCGGCTGGAGCGTCCCGTGCTGTGGCTGCACGGCGGGACGTCGCGTGAGGACCGCGACGACCTCGTCCGGCGGTTCCAGGAGGACACCGAGCCCGCCGTGTTCCTGCTGTCGCTGAAGGCGGCCGGAACGGGTCTGACGCTGACCGCCGCGAACCACGTCGTCCACGTGGACCGCTGGTGGAACCCGGCCGTGGAGGACCAGGCGACGGATCGCGCGTTCCGCATCGGGCAGACCCGCAACGTGCAGGTGCGCAAGTTCGTGTGCGTGGGGACGCTCGAAGAGCGCATCGACGACATGATCGAACGCAAGAAGTCGCTCGCCGAATCCATCGTCGGGAGCGGCGAGGACTGGCTGGCGGACCTGTCCGTCGCCGAACTGCGCGACGTGCTGCGGCTGTCGCCCGAGGCGGTGAGCGGCTGATGACGGTCGGGGTCGGGGAGCGGTGGTGGTCGCGGCGGCTCGTCCGGCTCGTCGGGGCGTTCGCGGACGCCGGGCGGCTGGAGCGCGGCGCGGCGTGCGCGCGCGAGGGCCGCGTGCGGGACCTGCGCGTGACGCCGTACGAGGTGACGGCGCGGGTGCGCGGCGCGGAGGACGAGCACCAGGTAGCCCTCGGGATCGACGCCGTCGATGACGACACCTGGGCGCGGATCACGGCGCTGCTCGCGTCCCGGCCCGTGCCGCGCGCGCGTCTGCTGGCGGGGGACGTACCGCCGGAGATCGAGCTGGTGTTCGCCGAGGCCGGCCGTCCGCTGTTCCCGATGACGGCGGACGATCTGCGGTTCTTCTGCGACTGCGCGGACTGGGGCGAGCCGTGCGAGCACGCGGCGGCGGCGCTGGACGCGCTCGGGGCGGCGTTCGACGACGATCCGTTCCTTGTCCTGGAGTGGAACGGGCGCGGGCGGGACGAGTTGCTGGCCGTCCTGCGCCGGCTGCCGCCGCCGGACGTCCCGGCGGACGACGCGGACGGAGACGGCGCCCCGTTGGACCCCGGCGCGTTCTGGACGGCCCCGCTCGGGCTCGCGGCGCTCCGGGACCGCCCGGCCGCTCCCCCGGCCCCGCCGGACCTCGTGCTGCGCGTCGCGACGCCGCCGCCGGTGAAGGTCCGCCGCCGTGCCCTGACGGACGTGCTAGCGCCCGCCTACGACGCGCTCGCCGCCTCGGCCGAGCAACCGGAATGAGCCGCCTCGGGACCGGCTCGCCGGTGAGCCGCACAGTCTGGCCCGTTTGATCCGTCAGCCGTAGTGCATGCCGGTGCAGCCGACTTCACCGGCGATCGTCGCGCACACGCCGAGCAGCCCGACGATCTCGGCGTAGTCCGGGGTCGTGAACTCGGTGGCGCGCGGGCCGGTGCGGCGGACGCCGGGAATGACCGCGCAGGACTTGGCCGTCGCCGTGGAGTTCCACGTGATCGCCAGCGTGTACGGGGCCGCGACGTCGTGGCGACGCCACGAACCCGGGTCGCGCAGGGCCGCGAGCGCGGTGTCGTAGATCATCCGCTGGGCTCGGGCGGGCGGGATCACCCGCGCCGCGTACCGATCGCGGCCCTCCTTGACGGCGACGACGGGCACGTCCCCGAGGACGCCGCGGGCTTCGACGCACGCGGCCGCGTCGCCTGCCACAAGCGCGACGGGAACGCCGAGGGACGCCGCGTAGCCCGCCATCAGGCGGATCTCCCCCGCGATCTCGCCGTTGAGGTGGACGTCGATGATCTCGCGGCCCATCCACGTGTGATTGAGCACGCCGTCCTCCACCCCCGCCCGCGCGTGATAGCCGACGTACAGCGCGGCGTCGAACGACGCGTCGAGGCCGTCTGCCATCCGCATCGGCCGGTAGGGACCACGCACGAGGACGCAGCGCTCGTCGATGAGGTCGGCGCGCAGGTTGCGGCCCTGGCCGTGCGCGTCCGCGACGACGACCTCGTCCGCGCCCGCGTCGAACGCGGCGCGGACGGCGGCGTTCGCGTCGCCGGTCATGAGCTCGCAGCCGCGCTCGTAGCCCCGGCCGCCCGCCCGCATCTCCTGCGGATCGGTGAGGCCGGAGACGCCCTCCATGTCCACCGAGACGAAGACCTTCATGATCGTCAGCATGCCCCGGCCGCGCGGGGCGGGCGTCAGCCGGGTCATCGACGTTGCAACTGTTCGATCGAATGTAGTAGAAGTACTATCAATCGACGTAAGCTTGCGACGGACGGGATGAGATGGACCGAACCAGAGTTCCAGGCCGAGGGCACTGACCCCAGTGCCGAAGGAGAACGACAAGGAGCGGGTCCACAACCGCATCGCGGTGCTGCGGGCCGAGCGGGGCGTCTCGCGGAGGGACCTCGCGCAGGCGCTCGGCGTCCACTACCAGACCGTCGGCTACCTCGAACGCGGCGAGTACAGCCCGAGCCTCCACCTCGCGCTGAACATCGCCGCCTACTTCGAGGTGCCGGTCGAGGTCATCTTCGCGCTGGAGCCGTTCCCCCGGCTCGGCGCAACGCGAACGGAGCGACCATGAACGGAGCCGTCATGAGCGACGACCGGAGGGCCGAGCGCCGTGCCGCGCGGGCACGGGCGATCACCGAGGCCGAGGTCCACCCGCGCTGGGCCGACCGGCGGGCGCGCCGCGCCCTCGTCGGCGGCGCGGCGGCCGCGCTCGCGCTGCCGTGGGCGGCGACGGTCGTCTGCTGGTTCCTCGCGCCGAGCACGACCGCGATGGTGACGACGTTCGTCCTCTGCGGGCTGTGCGCCGCCGCCTGGATTCCGATCGGCTCGCAGATCGTCACGATGACGCGCGGCGCGGCCGGGGCCGTCCCCGAAGAGTTCCTCGACGAACGGCAGCGCACGGAGCTGCTGCGCGCCCGCACGGTCGCGCACCGGGCGACGCTGACGCTGCTCCTCCTCACCGGGCTGATCGTGCAGCTCGCACTGCCGCACGACGCCATGACGCCCGAGGTGCCCGCCGCGGCCGTCGCGGTGCTGTTCGTGGCGCTGCTCGCCACCGTGGTCGCGCTGCCCGCGCTCGCCGCCGGCTGGAACATGCCCGACCCGCCGCCGGACGACGACGCAGACAGCGGCTCGCGCTAGGCCGAACCGCCCCGGCGTCGTCAGACGCCGGGGGGTTTCTCGCCCATCCCCCAGCCCGCGTTCAGGTGCTCGCGGATCGGCTCGAACTCCCGCAGCGTCGTGAACTCGTCCTTCTGGATGCCGTTGGTCCCCGAGACGTGCAGGCCGAGGACCCCGGCGAGCACCCCGGCGGCGATCATGAAGACGCCGCCCCAGCCCAGGCCCGACGCGATCAGCAGCACCGCGAGGGCGAACAGCACGACCGCGCCGCCGCAACCGAGGCCGAGCGAGGTCCGCTGCGTCGTCTGGTGCCGCGCGCGGCACGCCGCGCAGCGCGGCACCTCCAGGAACTTCTTCTGCCACGTCGTCCGCGTGCCGTTCGCGATCCGCGTCCGCTGGACGTTGGAATGCATTCCCTGCTTGTGGACGCTCTCCGCGTCGAACGGGTTCTGCTTGCAGAACCAGCAGGTGGCGTACATCAGGTTGTTCTCGACGGTGACCAGGTTCTCCTGGATGCGCGTCCGCGTCGTGTCGGTCGCGGCGCTGCCCAGGGCGCGGCGAAGCAGCCGCACGCCCGACGGGTAGTCCTTGGTCTCGTTGACGTGGGTGACGACGCACCGCATCGCGCTCCCCGCGACGTCGTCGCGGGCGCCCTGCAGCAGCGGATGGTCGCCCGGCAGCAGTTCCGCGAGTCCGCCGAGGACCGGTTCGGCCTGGTCGAGCAGGCGTTCGGCCTCGGCCGAGCCGCGCGCCGGATCGGCCTGGGCGGCGCGGAGCGCGCCTTCGGCGAGGCTGCGGACCAGGGCGGTGTCGGGCGCGACGGCGGTGCGCACGGCCTCGTCCACGGCCGCCGTGTCGAAGCCGCTGCGCCGGGCGAACCCGATGTAGACCGACGCGGCGCGCCGGTTGCCCGCGCGGGCGCTCTCCGCCGCGAGGCGCGCGTTGATCGACAGCAGCGCGGGCGGCAGCGCGCGGCGCAGGTCGGCCGCCGTGACGGCCGACAGACGGGGATCGCCGAGGTCCTGGATGCGCCCGTCCAGCAGCGGCCAGAACGTCTCCTCCGACATCAGTTGGCGCCAGCGCTCGTACGCCGTCGCCCACAGGCGCTGGTGGTCGTCGCCGAGGTCGCGGGCGTCGAGCGCGCGGGCGTGCGCGAGGACGGCCCGGTTGTGGACGGCGACGGCGCGGGCGCGGCCGCCGTCCGCGCGTCGCCACACCTCGTCGGCGGCGGCGCGGTCGCCGCGGCGCAGCGCGTCCAGGGCCTCGTCGCGCCCGCTGCGGTCCATCGGCCAGAACCAGAAGAACTCGTCCTCCAGGCGGCGGACCGGGTCGCGCAGCCGCTGCAGGGCCTCCTCGACGGCGGCGGCGTCGGGCGGCTCGGGCAGCGGCAGCAGCGGCGACCCCGACTCGGCGGCGGTGCCGAGCCTGGCCTTGACGCGCTGCTGCTCGGAGTGGCGGCGGATGTCGCGGGCGGTGGCGTCCACGGCCAGCCCGGTCACGCGGAACGCGTTCTCCCGGTACAGGTCGGGGCCCGCTTCGGCGAAGAACGCGCCCGCTTCGGCGTCCGTGCTCACGATCCTCCCGCCTCGGCGTCGCGCGGCGTGATCCGCAGCGTGACCGTCCGGTTCCTCTCCTGCCCGGCGCCGCCCCGGTGCGGGCGGCGGTCCCCGCCGAGCGTGGCCACGGCGAACCGCTCGGTCGGCATCCGCGACGCGCGGCGCAGCGCCTCCCGGACCACGCCCGCGCGGACCGTGCCGAGGTCGGCGTTCTCCGCGTAGCCGCCGCCGTCGCCGTCGGTGTGGCCGATGATCAGGACGGTGATCCGGTCGCCGTACGGGCGCAGCCGCACGCCGAGCGCGTTCAGCGCGGCGCGGCCCCGTTCCGTCAGCGCGCCGCCGTCGCGGAACAGGCCGCGCCGGAACGTCACCGACAGCTCGCCGGGGTCGCGTTCGACCTGGACGCCGGGGACGCGCAGGTCGATGCGGTCCAGGACGCCGTCAGCGCCGGGTGCGCGGGGCGCGCGCGGCGTCGCGGTGACCGGGTAATAGTCGATGATCGGCTTGGGCGACGAGTCGAGGGCCCACCGGCCGACGAGCACGCCGACCGCCAGGACCACGACGGTCCCCGCCGCGACGGTGCGCCAGCCGGGCCGGAACGCGCGGACGCGCCCGCGCCGCAGCCGCGCGACGCGCCGCCGCCCGGCGGCGAACCGGTCGTCGCCGGGCGCGAGGCGCTCGGCGGCGGACCAGAGCCGGTCGGCCTCGTCCAGGTCGCCGCACTGCGCGTGGACGCGCGCGAGCAGGTCCAGGACGGGCGCGGTGCGCTCGTCCTCGCCGAACGCGCGGTCGAGCAGGTCGCGGGCCTCGGTGTACCGGCCGCCGCGGGCCAGCCGGACGGCCTGCGCGAAGGCGACCTCCTGGACGGCGACGCGCAGTTCGGACCCGGCGCCGCCGGACTCCGGCCCCGGACGGGCGGGCTCCGGCTCCAGCGGTCCGTCCCAGACCGGTCCAGCGCCCAGCACCGGACCGCGCAGCGGGTTCCCGAGCGGCCCGCTCATCGTCCCCGCCGCACGGTCGAGAACGGGTCGGGCGCGGGCGGCGGCGTCGGGAGCTGGCGGCTCAGCATCGAGTTGACGTGCCGCAGCGTCGGGATGTCGCGGTTGGCGACGGCGCGGCGGCCGGTCTCGACGAGCTGCGCCGCCTCCTGCCGGTCCTTCATCTCACTGGTGAGGGCCTGCAGTTCCTCGAACGCCAGCAGCGCCAGCTCGCCGGTCTCGTCCATGACGCGCAGCGCGACCTGACGCATCTCCTCGGCCCGCTGCCGGAGCAGGTCGGCGTCGTGCGCGGTGATCGCGGCCTGCACCGCCTCCTCCGCGGACGTCAGCATCCGCACGTGGTTCGGGCCGCCGCTGTTGCGGACGACCTGGCGGACCGCCTCGGTGATCTCGCGGACCTCCTGCACGAGGCGCGGCCACTCCAGTTCGTCCTCGGCCTCGTCGATGGCGGCCTTGAGGTCGAGCAGCCGCTTCCCGCACGTCGTGGCGGCGTCGGGGTCGACGCGGGCGGCCTCTACCATCGCCTCGATGTCGGCGACGATGTTCTCCGCGTCGATGCGGGCCAGGACCTCGCGGGCGCGCTCGTCGCGGTACTCGTCGGCCTGCCGCCGGACTCGCGCGAGCCGCTGCTTCTCCTGCTCGGCGTCGCGTGCCAGCTCCTCGTGGCTGGGGACCGTCTCGGTCTGCAGGTTGATGGCGTGCTCGAACTCCTCGTCCAGGATCGGGACGTAGGCGCGCGCGACCACCAGCCGCGATTCGTCGATGACGAGCGTCAGGTCGACCTCGCTGCCCTCGGGCACGTCCCGGCGGACCTGCTCGGGATCGACCTCCAGCCGCCCGATGCGCCGGTTGCGGTCGGCGCGGTGGTGCTCGCCCTCCAGCACCGGGATGCGGATCATGCCCTGCGCGGAGCCCCGGCTGACGCCCACGGTGGTGCGCAGCAGGATGCGGCGGCGCGCCGGCAGCGGCGTGCCGCGCCGGATCAGCCACTCGACCTCGTTGCCCGCGAGCCCGACGCCGATGGAGTGGGTCAGCGGCGGCTGGGTGTCCACGACGCCGACGGTGTACGTCAGCGAGTCGGGGGTGACGGGCCGGACGGTGCCGGTCGCGTCGGTGACCTCGATCGCGAAGCGGTTCGCGCGGCCCCGCTCCGCCCACAGCGTCGCGGTGAACGCGCCGTCCGCCGTCAGCGGGATGCGGCCGCTGCGCCAGGCGGGCTTGGCCTCGGCGTTGACGAACTCGACCGCGCAGCCCTCGGTCGGGCCGCCCGTCACCCGGCCGCCGACGAACGGCTCGGTGTCGGGGCCCATCGGCTTGTACTCCAGCTCGATCGCGTACGAGCCGGGCGCGACCGGCGCCGCCACCGCGTCCGGGGCCGCCTCCAGCCGCTGCCCCGCCGCGAAGATCGCCGCGCCGCGCGCGACGGCCGTGATCGGGTCCTGGCTGTGGTCGAGCGGGATGCCGAGGCCGTGGACCGGGTCGGCGAGGCGCTCGCGCAGGTACGGCGAGAGCGTCGGTCCGCCGACCAGCAGCACCTTCTCGATGTCGCCCGGGCCGAGGCGGCTCTCGGTGAGCGCCTTGCGGCACAGGTTCACCGAGCGGACGACGAACGGCTCGATCAGCCGCTCCATGTCGGCGCGCCGCAGGTCGTACTCGAACTCGAACGTACGACCGGAGTCGTCCTGCAGCTCGACGAGGATTTCGGCGGACTCGGCGCGGGACACCCGGATCTTGGCGTCCTCGGCGGCGAGCTTGAGCTTGTTGATCTCCTTGAGCCAGCGCGGGTTCCCGCGGCTGAGATCGGTGACGCGGTGCTCCTGCGTCACGGCGGGGATCAGCAGCTTCTCCACGATCGCCCAGTCCAGGAGCTTGCCGCCGAGGAAGTTGTCGCCCCGGTGGTTGACGACGGTGAACTCGCCGTCGCGCACGTTGATCACGGCGGCGTCGAACGTGCCGCCGCCGAAGTCGTACACCAGCCAGAACGCGTTGTCGTCGGCGGACTGGAAGCCGTACGCGAGCGCGGCGGCGGTCGGCTCCTGCAGCAGCGGCGCGTACGACAGCCCGGCCAGCTCGGCGGCGCGGCGCGTCGCGTCGCACGCGCTCAGCTCGAACGCGGCCGGGACCGTGATGACGGCGGCGCGGATGTCCTCGCCGGTGCGCTGCGCGACGTCGCGGCGCAGCGACTTCAGCACCTCCGCCGACAGCTCCTCCGGCTCCATCGTCCGGTTGCTCGCGCCGAACACCTTCGGCTGCCCGGTCGTGCCCATCCGCAGCTTGAACTCGACGCAGGTGTTCTCCGGGTCGAGTTCGTTGCGCTCCTTGGCGGCGCGTCCGACGTACAGCCGCTCGCGGCGGTCGATCATGACCGCCGACGGCGTCGTGTCGAACCCGTCGTTGTTCTTGATGATCTCCGCGCCGACGCCCTGGATCACGGCGATGGCGCTGTTCGTCGTACCGAGGTCGATACCGAAGTCGATCGTCGTCCTGGTCATCGGTTGTGCGTTTCCTCCGCTGCGGCTTCCTGTTCCTCGGACTCGTCCGGGGTTCCCACGATCACCTCGGCGGTCTGCAGGGTCTCCCCGTGCAGGTACACGCTCGGCCGGATCGTCTCGATGACCTGCTCGCGCGCCAGGCCCGGCGTGGGCTGGAAGGCGACGACGGTCAGCGACAGGCCCGGGTCGAACGGGTCGCCCAGGTGGTCCTTGACCTCGACCCCGGCGTCGGCGAGCGCGTCCCACGCCGTGTCGGCGTGCCGGACGACGGCGCGCGGCGCGTCGGGATCGGCGGCGACCCGGGTGCGGAGCCGCCACAGGCTCGTCGCCAGGTCGGCCGCCGAGGACGCCGGGAGCCCCTGGGCCGGTTCGGCCGCGGGCGGCGGATCGACCGCGTCGGCCCGCCCGGCGGTCGCGGCGCGCTCGGCCTCGGCCGCGCGGGCGAGGTCGGCCAGCGCGGCGAGCGCCTCGGCCGGCCACGGCGTCCGCCTGATCCGGAACTCGGGGGGCCGTGTCCACTGCCGCAGCGCGGCCCCGATCTCCCCCCGCGCGGTGCGCATGCGCCCGGTCCTCCGCTCGCCGGTGATGAGAAGCCCTCACGCCGGACGCCCGCGCACACGCGCCCGGCGGTGACGCGTGCGGTCACCGCGGGTGTTCGTTCGGCTTCTCGGCGGGGGCGGCCGACGCCGAAAGACTAGGCGGCGGGTCCGGCGCAACGGGCGTAAACGACCGGACTCGGCCAGTTACCGGTTTTCTCCGAACTTTCACCGTCCCGGAGCGATCGAAGTCCCGTGGGACGCAGTACGCCCGGCGTCGGCGTCCGACACCGTTCCGGGCGCGTTCAACCGCCGTTCGGCGGCGCGCCGGTCACAGGTCGATGGCGTAGTCCAGCAGAACCCGGTCGGCGGGGATGACGATGTCACGGCAGACCTCCAGCACGGCGTCGTCCGACAGCAGCCGCCGGGTGATCGTGACGACCGGCGTCCCGGCCGCCATCGCGAGCGTCTCGGCCTCCTCCGGCGTCGGCATCCGCGCACCCACCGACTCCTCGACGCGCGTCGCGGGACGGCCGAGGAACCCGAGTTGCGCGAGCGTCCCGCCCGGCCACGGCTCCCGGTCGGGGTCGGCGACGGGCGTGCCGCCGACGAGCGACCACGGCAGGTAGTTCACCGAGATCTGCTGCGGCCTGCCGCGCGAGTAGAAGACGAAGCGGCGGCGCAGCAGTTCGGTCCCGGGCGGAAGCTCGAACAGCGCGGCGAGGTCCGGTGCGGCGCGGGTGCGGTCGAACTCGCGGTCGAGCCGGTACTCGTCCCAGCCGATGCGCTGATCGTGCGTGAAGGTCGTCGCGGGTTCGGGGGCGGGGGCCTCGGCCGGTCCGGCGAAGCGGCGGTACCGGTCCATCGCGACGCGGCGGACCGGCGGGGCCGCGCGCACGACCGTCCCGCCGCCGCGCCGCGTCTCGACGAGCCCCTCGCCGCGCAGCATCGCGACCGCCTGCCGCACGACGATCTCCGAGACGCCGTGCTCGGCGCTCAGCCGGGCGAGGGTCGGCAGCCGCGTGCCCGGCGGATGGACGCCGCCGCGGATGCCCTCGCGCAGGATGTCGGCAATGCGTTGGTAGGCCGGGCGATGGCGCACCGGCGTCACCTCCTTCGTCCCGGGCGGCGGGCACCGGACGCGCGGGCGCTATCCCCAGGGGGACGGTCCGCTTACGGACAGCTTGACACCTCTTTTAACCCAGTTAGAGATTTGTATACAGAAAAGCCTCCTCGGGGAAAGGACGACCTGGATGGGCGACTTCGAGGATCAGAAGGCGGCCATCGAGCGGGACTTCCCCGGCTGGCTGGTGTGGCGCAGCGACGCGGGCCGCTGGTACGCGACCCGGGGCGGCGACCTCACCGACGCGCAGCTCCACGCGGGCGGGGCCGCGACGGTCGCCGCCGACGACGCCGACGGCCTGCGGGCCAGGCTCGCCGGGCGGCGCGCCGGCGGGGACGGCTGAGCCGTGGACGCGCGGAGCGACCGGCCCGGTCCCCGCTCGGGGGCGGACCGGACCGGTGCGCCCGTACCGCACCGGGACGTCAGGGCCTTCTGGCGTCCCGGTGACGCAGGAGTGGAGTCCCGGGCGGCGGGGTGGAGGTCACCGCCCGGGCCAGCAGAACGTGACCGCACGGGCGCCGCGTCGGCGCGACCCCTGGCGGAAGGCGGGTTCGTCCGTGCGGTCGCCTCCGACCGGCCGCCGCCCCGTAGGCTCGCGGCCATGACGATCCAGCGCCTGCGCCGCGTCCCCGGCCGGTTCCTCGTCGAGCACCTGCCGCACGCCACGCTGCCCGAGGACGACGAGTGGATCGCGCTCGTCCGCGCGCCGGAGGGCCTGACGGTCGTCCGGGAGGCCGCGCCGTTCGCCGCGGGCGAGCGGTGGGCGGGGTTCTACGGCGACTCCCCGCACGGCCTGGACACGCCGGGGATGCTCGCCGCGCTCGTCGGGCCGCTGGCCGACGCGGGGATCTCCGTGTTCGTCGCGTCGACCTACCACGCCGACCTGGTGCTGGTGCCCGAGCACCGCGCGGAGGACGCCGCGGGCGTCCTGGCCGCGGTCGGGCATCGCGTCATCGAGTCCGCTTAGGGAGCCGGGCCAGGAGCCAGCGCGGGCCGACGACGTGCGCGCCGGCCGCCTCGCAGCGGGCCCGCAGCTCGCGGTCGGCGGTGACGACGACGTGCCGGACGCCGGGCTCGGGCGCGGAGACCAGGTCGACGACGCAGTCGTCGCCGCTGCCCGGCGCGGCCCGCACGCTGACGCCCGGGTGCGGCTCGCCCGCGATGCCCTTCGCCGCGCCTTCCACGACGAGCACGATCTCCGGCATGACGGTCGTGTAGGGGACGAGCCCGTCCGGCAGGCCGCGCACGCCCGACGTGAGGGCGGCGAGGTCGTCGCGCAGCCGCGCGTTGGCCCCGGCGCGGTCCTTCCACCAGCCGTCCGCGCGGGCGCCGACGACGTTCGCGGCGTCCACGACGAGTTCGACGCGCACGAGCCCGTCGCGCAGCGTGGGCCAGGTCCGGGCGAAGGGCGCGAACAGGCGGCGCTTCTCGACGTCCTCGACCGGAACCCATTCGGCGCGGCGCGTCTCGCGGGACGCGGCGCGCACCTCGGGCAGGTCGGCGACGGAGCCGATCACGGCCGTGTAGACCCAGCCGCCGTGGTCCTCGGCGGACGCGCCGTGGACGCGCACCGCCGCGACGTCGAGCGTGCATTCCTCGGCGGTCTCGCGCAGCGCGCCCTCGACCGGGTCCTCGTGGCTGTGGAGCGCTCCGCCGAAACTGCCCCACGTCCCGCCGCCGAGGCCCCACCACGCGCGCTGCTGGAGCAGGACCCGCACGACGCCGTCGTCGCCGCGGTGGAAGGCCATCAGCCCCGACGCGCCGTACCGACCCCAATGCGTGTGGCCGAGCCCGCACCGCGCCCAGCCGTCGCCGTCACCGTCCGCCATGCCACGAACCCTAGCCCGCCGGGACTCGTCAACAGCGGGCCGGAGAGATTCGGGTCACGCGCCAGACCCCTTGCTGCTTAGGTAAGCCTTACCTAAATATGGAGCCTCGCTCGGTTACGACCTTCTCGAACCGAAGGAGATCCCCCCACCATGAACGGACGCCTCACCAGCGCCCAGCCGTACGTGCTCGTCCTCTTCCGCGTCGTCGTCGGCCTGCTGTTCGCCTGCCACGGGGCGGCCTCGCTGTTCGGAGTCCTCGGCGGCGCGCACGGCGGCGGCGCCGTCGCGGCCTGGACGTGGCCCGGCTGGTACGCGGCGGTGATCCAGCTCGTCGGCGGCGCGCTCGTCGCGCTCGGGCTCGGCACCCGGGCCGCCGCGCTCATCGGGTCCGGGTCGATGGCCTACGCCTACTTCAAGGTCCACCAGCCCGGCGCGCTGTGGCCGATCCAGAACGGCGGCGAGCCGTCCGCGATGTTCTGCTGGACGCTGTTCCTGCTGGTCTTCACCGGTCCCGGGCCGATCTCGCTGGACCGGGTTCTCGTGCGGCGCGGCGCGGTCGTCGAGGCCGTCCCGGAGAGCACGCCCGCCGCGGCCTGAGCGGCGTCCCGGAGGCCCCCGGCGCGCTCCGCGGCCGGGGGCCTCCGCATGCCGGTGGATCGGGCCAGTTCCAGTCGAACAGATGACCCCGGATCGCCCTCTAACTTCCTTGAAATATCCGTCGATGCCGGTCGATGTCCATCGATAGCGTGGACTTACGCCCGGTGTCGAGCGCGAAGGAGGGAGCGCGATGGCCGTCTCGCCGCTCGGACCCGGCGATCCGCCCGAGATCGGCGGTCACCGGCTGCGCGGTCGGCTCGGGGAGGGCGGGCAGGGCGTCGTCTACCTCGGCGAGGCGCCGGACGGCCGCCGCGTCGCGGTCAAGGTGCTGAAGAACGCCGACGCGGCCGCGCGCGGGCGCTTCGCCAACGAGATGGCGGCGGCGCGGCAGGTCGCGCCGTTCTGCACCGCGGCCGTCCTGGACTCGTCCGCCGACGGGCCGCTCCCCTACGTCGTGTCGGAGTTCGTGGACGGGCCGTCGCTGGAGCAGCGCGTCGTCGCGGACGGGCCGCTGCGCGGCGGCGACCTGCACCGGCTGGCGGTGAACACGGCCAGCGCGCTCGCCGCCATCCACGGCGCGGGCATCGTCCACCGCGACCTGAAGCCCGCGAACGTCCTGCTCGGACCGGACGGACCGCGCGTCGTGGACTTCGGTGTCGCGCGCGCGATGGACGACGGCGACAGCACCCGGCTCGTCGGGACTCCTGCTTACTTCGCGCCCGAGTGGCTGTCCGGCGGGGCGCCGACCGCCGCGTCCGACGTCTTCGCCTGGGCCGGAACGATGGTCTACGCCGCGACGGGCCAGCCGCCGTTCGGACGCGCCCCGACGCTGCCCGCCGTCCTCCACCGCGTCGCCAACGCCGAACCCGACCTCACCGGCGTCCCCGAAACACTGCGCGACCTGCTCCGGACCTGCCTGGACAAGGACCCCGCGCGACGGCCGACCGCCCGCGACCTCATGGTGCGTCTCGTCGATCCGGGCGCGCCGCCGCCGCGCCGCGACACGTCGCTGGACCGTCCGATCGCTGTTCCGGACGTCACAGACCCCTCGGTTCCCGCGCCGCGTCGGCACCGCGCGCGGTGGGCCGTGCTCGCGGCGTCCTGCGTCGCGGTGGCCGCGCTGGTGGTCGGCGCGTTCGTCCTCCTTCCCGACCACGGCGGGAAGCCGCACGTCCGGACTTCGACGGGCACACCCATCCAGCCGTCCGACGACACCGGCTCGCCGGAGGCCCCGGCGACCGACGCGCCGAGCACGGGCGGCGTGGTCGTGCCCGCCGCGTACGCCGGGACGTGGACCGGGAAGGTCGAGCAGGAGGCGGGTTTCCTCCAGGGCGCCTCGTCCTCCGACGTGACCCTGACCCTGCGCGAGGGCCGTTCGGACGGCGAGTCGTCGTACGGCGCGTGGGGCTGCAAGGACCACGTGACGGTCGTGAGCGCGGACGGCGACACGCTCGTCGTGCGCGAGACGCCCGTCAACACCGCCGGGAACGGCGGGCTCTGCACCGGCGGCACCGTCACGCTGACCAAGCGCGGCGACGCGCTGGAGTACTCGTCGCACGAACTGCTCGCCGTCTCCGGGACGCTGCACCGCTGACCGGTCCCGCACCGCCGATCCAAGGAGCCGTGATGGCCGCCCTTCCCCTGTCGAAGGACGATCCAGCCGAGATCGGCGGATACCGGTTGACCGGCCGGCTCGGGGAGGGCGGGCAGGGCGTCGTCTACCTCGGTGAGGCGCCGGACGGCCGCCGCGTCGCGGTCAAGGTCCTGAAGAACGCGGGGGCCGCCGCGCGAGCCCGCTTCGCGCGGGAGATGGCGGCGGCGCGGCGGGTCGCGCCGTTCTGCACCGCGGCCGTCCTCGACTCGTCGGCCGAGGACGAGCTGCCGTACCTGGTGTCGGAGTTCGTGGACGGCCCGTCGCTCCAGCAGCACGTCGCCGACACGGGGCCGCTGCGCGGGGACGAGCTGCACCGGCTGGCGGTGAACACGGCCAGCGCGCTCGCCGCCATCCACGCGGCCGGGATCGTCCACCGCGACCTGAAACCGGCGAACGTCCTGCTCGGTCCGGACGGACCGCGCGTCGTGGACTTCGGTGTGGCGCGCGCGATGGACGCCGAGGACAGCACGCAGCTCGTCGGGACGCCCGCGTACTTCGCCCCGGAGTGGTTGAAGGGCGATCCACCGACCGCCGCGTCCGACGTTTTCGCCTGGGCCGGAACGATGGTCTACGCGGCGACGGGCCAGCCGCCGTTCGGACGCGCACCGACTCTGCCCGCCGTCCTCCACCGCGTCGCCAACGCCGAACCCGACCTCACCGGCGTCCCCGAAACACTGCGCGACCTGCTCCGGACGTGTCTGGGCAAGAACCCGGCACGGCGTCCGACAGCGCGCGACCTGATCACCCGCCTGGTGGAGCCGGGCGAACCGCTGGACGTGACGCTGACCGAAGCGCTCCCCCGCCCCGCCCGCCGCCGCCCGGCGCGGACGCTGGTCGCCTGCGCGGCGGTCGGCGCGGCGGCGTGGGGCCTGGCCGACGCGCTCCCGCACGACCGGGGACGCGACCCGGCGCGGCCGTCGCCCTCGGTGTCGAGCACGACGTTCCACTCGCAGACCAGCTCGACCACCGTCACGACCGACCAGAACGGCACGACGCGCCCCGGCCCGCTCCCGGCGGCGTTCGCCGGGACGTGGACCGGCACCGTCCGGCGCGCGGCGGGCTTCGGCATGGGCGCGTCCACCAGCGAGGTGACCCTGACCCTGCGCGCCGGCGAGGGCCGCGGGACGACGTACTACAAGGCGTGGAAGTGCCGCGGCGCGCTGACCGTCCTGACGTCGGTCGACGACCGGCTCATGCTGATCGAGGCACCGCCGGGCGGGCACACGACGCAGCTCGCCTGCGCCGGCGGCTCGCTCACGCTGACCAGGCGCGGCGACCGGCTCGACTACTCCAACACCAGCCTCGTCCCGATCGAGGGATCGCTGGGGCGGTGACCGACCGCACGTCGCGTCGCCGGACCGGTCCCGAATACGATTCGGCGGAGGAGACCGGGACCGAGGAGGACCAGTTGAGCGCGGACATCGCCAAGGAGACCGCCGACCTGTGGAACACGCTGACGGGGGCGGAGCTGATCCAGGCCATCGGCGACGGCCGCTTCCCGCAGATCTCCGACATCAACGACCACATCGGCCAGGTCATCGTCGCAGCCGAGCCGGGCCGAGTCGAGATCTCCTGGACGCCCGCCGAGAAGCTGTGCAACCCGGGCGGGACCGTCCACGGCGGCTACATCGCGATGATCCTCGACAACGCGGTCTGCCTCGCGGGCGCGAGCACCGGCGAGGTGTTCATGCCGATGCTGACGCTGAACCTGAACGTGGACTACCTGCGCAGCGTCCAGGCGGGCGTCGCGTACACGGTCGTCGGGACGTGCGTCCACCCCGGCCGGACCCGCATGTTCTCCACCGCCGTCATCACCGGCCCGGACGGCCGCCCCGCCGCGCAGGCGTCCGCGAGCGTGCTCCCGAACCGGGCGTTCGCCCGCTGATCGAGGCCACCGCATAGGCTGGCGTCATGGTGGAACCCGGCTCAGTCGTCACTCTCGTACGGCAGGCTCGCGAGCGCCGCACGGCCCCGCTGATCCTCGAACTGGACCTGTCCGACGGGCTCGTGGAGACGCCGCCGCCCGACGCGATCACCGCGCTGCTGGCCATGCGCCGCACCCATCTGCGCGACGTGCTGGACGGCCTGCGGCGCGCCCGCGCCGACGAGCGCGTGCGGGCGCTGGTCGCGCGGATCACGCCGGGCACGCCGCTCGCGCTCGCGCAGGAGCTGCGCGACGCCGTCACGGCGTTCCGCGCGGCGGGCAAGCTGACGATCGCGTGGGCGGAGACGTTCGGCGAGGGCGGCCACGGGACCGTCCCCTACTACCTGGCGAGCGCGTTCGAGCAGGTGTGGCTGCAGCCGTCCGGCGAGCTGGGGCTGACCGGCGTCGCGCTGGAGGAGCCGTTCTTCGCGGGCGCGCTGGAGAAGGTCGGCGTCAAGCCGGAGTTCGCCAAGCGGTACGAGTACAAGACGATGGCGAACACCTTCATGGAGCGCGCCTACACGCCCGAGCACGAGGAGTCCTCGCGGCGGCTCGTCGAGTCGCTCGGCGAGCAGGTCACGGCGGGCATCGCCGAGGCGCGGCGGCAGCCGCCCGAGCGCGTCCGGGAGCTGACGGACTCGGGGCCGCTGCTGGCCGCCGAGGCGCTGGAGGCGGGCCTGGTGGACCGGCTCGGCTACCGCGACGAGGTGTACGCGCACGTCCGCGCGAAGGTCGGCGGCGAGCCGCTGCTGCGGTTCGTCACCCGCTACCGGCGCGCGCAGGCGCTGACCCGCCGCCTCCCGCAGCCGGGGAAGCCGGACTCCGTCGCGCTCATCACCGGGATCGGGGCGATCCGCCTCGGCCGCAGCGGGCGCGGCGGGCCGCTGCCCGCGCAGGGCCCCGCGATGGGCTCGGACACGATCGGCGCGGCGTTCCGCGCGGCGGTCCGCGACGAGCACGTGAAGGCGATCGTGTTCCGCGTCAACAGCCCCGGCGGGTCGGCGGTGGCGTCCGACGTGATCTGGCGCGAGGTCGTGCTCGCCCGCGAGGCGGGCAAGCCGGTCGTGGTGTCGATGGGGAACGTCGCCGCGTCCGGCGGGTACTACGTCGCGATGGCGGCGGACACGATCGTCGCGCAGCCGGGCACGATCACCGGCTCGATCGGCGTGGTCGTCGGGAAGGCCGTCGTCACCGGGCTGCTGGAACGCGTCGGGGTCGGGCTGGGGCACGTCGCGTCCGGGGAGCACGCGCGGATGTTCTCGGCGACGAAGGACTTCAGCGAGTCGGAGTGGGAGCGCGTCAACGCCTCCCTCGACGCGATCTACCGCGACTTCACCGCCAAGGCCGCCGAGGGGCGCGGGCTGTCGCGCGAACGCGTCCACGAGCTGGCGCGCGGACGCGTCTGGACGGGCGCGGACGCCGTCGAGAACGGCTTGGTGGACGAGCTGGGCGGCCTGGAACGCGCGCTCGTCCTCGCCCGCGAGAAGGCCGGGCTGCGCGCCGACGCGCCCGTCCGCACGTTCCCGCACTCGTCGCCGCTGGACCGGCTGCGTCCGCCCGAATCCAGCGAGGACCGCACCGCCGCGGCCGTCAGGCTCGGCCCGTTCGACGGGTGGGGGGCGCTCGGCGGCCTCGCCGCGCGGCTCGGCCTGCCCGCCGCCGGGCCGCTGACGCTGCCCGGCTCGTGGGAGATCCGCTGAACGCGGCCCCGCGCGACGACTTCACGGAGGCGATGGCGGGCTTCGCCACGGGCGTCGTCGTGCTGACCGTCCGGGACGGCCGCGACGACCACGGGACGACGGTCACCGCGTTCCTGTCGGTGTCGGCGGACCCGCCCACGGTCCTGGCGAGCCTCACCAGCACGTCGTACCTGGCGGAGGTGCTTTCGCGCCGCGACCGGTTCGCCGCGACCGTGCTCGGCGCGGGGCAGCGCGCGCTGGCGGGCCGGTTCGCCGCGCCGGGCCGACCGGGCGCGCGCATCCTGCTGGCGGCCGAGCTGCACCACCGGGGCGCGGTGTCGGACGCGCTCATCCCCGACGCGTCGGTCACGTCCTTCGAGTGCGAGATCCGCGACCGCGTCCCCGCCGCCGACCACACGCTGTTCGTCGCGGAAGTCCTCGCCGTGGACCACTTCACGCGGTCCGTTGCCCCGCTGATCAGGCTGAACCACCGCTACCTGCACGCCGATCCGCACTGACGTCACACGCGGCGGACGCCTGCCTTCCAGACGGCGGCGGTGAGGGGCACGCCGGGGCGGTAGGCCAGGTGGACGTGGCTCGGCGCGTCGATGAGGTGCGCGTCGGCGCGCGCGCCGACGGACAGGCGGCCGACGTCGGCGCGGCGCAGCGCCCGCGCGCCGCCCGCCGTCGCGGCCAGCACGGCCTCGGCGGGCGTCATGCGCATCTCACGGACGGCGAGCGCGACGCAGAACGCCATGCTGGAGCTGTAGCCGGAGCCTGGGTTGCAGTCGGTGGCGAGTGCGACGGCCGCGCCCGCGTCCAGGAGGCGGCGGGCGTCTGGGTAGGGCTGGCGGGTGGAGAACTCGACGGCGGGCAGCAGCGTCGCGACCGTCTCGGACGACGCGAGCGCGGCCACGTCCGCGTCGGACAGGAACGTGCAGTGGTCGGCGGACGCCGCGCCGAGTTCGACGGCGAGCCGCACGCCGGGGCCTTCGCCGAGCTGCCCCGCGTGGACGCGCGGCGTCAGGCCCGCCGCCGCGCCCGCTTCGAGGACGGCACGGGTTTGCTCACCGTCGAACGCGCCGCGCTCGCAGAACACGTCGATCCAGCGGGCGTGCGGGGCGCACGCGGCGAGCATGTCGCCGGTGACGGCGCGGACGTATCCGGCGGCGTCGCCGTCGTACTCGGGCGGGACGACGTGCGCGCCGAGGAAGGTGACCTCGTCGGTCTCCTCGGCGGCGATGCGGACGGCGCGTTCCTCCTGCGCGGGCGTCAGCCCGTACCCGGACTTGCACTCGACGGTGGTGGTGCCCTGCCGCGTCATCTCGGCGAGCAGCCGCCGGAGGTTCGCGCGCAGTTCCTCGTCGGTCGCGGCGCGGGTCGCGGCGACGGTCGTGCGGATGCCGCCCGCGGCGTAGGGGCGGCCGGTCATCCGCGCGGTGAACTCCTCGGCGCGGTCCCCAGCGAAGACCAGGTGGGCGTGGGAGTCTACGAAGCCGGGCAGCAGGCAGCGTCCGGCGGCGTCCACGGCGGTGTCGCAGGCGGGGGCGCGGGAGCCGTCCGCGCCGATCCAGACGACGCGCCCGCCGTCGAACGCGACGGCCGCGTCGCGCAGGACGCCGAGCGGCCCGCCGCCCGCGCCGGGGTCTGCGGTGACGAGTTCGCCGATGTCGTGGACGAGCGTGCTCGCGGGCGGGTTCACAGGGCCTCCCGGTAGGCGGCGGGGACGTCGACGCGCAGGTGGCGGCCGTCGCGGACGATCTCGCGCCCGCCCGCGACGACGCTCGTGACGTCGGCGGCGGTCGCGGCGAAAACGGCGGTCTCGGCCAGGTGCTCCGGCACGGCCCCGGCGGTGCGGGGCGAGTCCAGGCGGACGGTGACGAGATCGGCCAAGGCTCCCGGTTCCAGCCGTCCGGCGGATTCCCAGCCGAGCGCGGCGTGGCCGCGCCAGGTGGCGGCGGCGAGCAGTTCGGCGGCGGTGAAGTGGCCCCGGACGCGGGTGCGCAGGCGTTCGTCGAGTTCCAACGCGCGGGCCTCTTCCAGCAGGTCGATGACGGCGTGCTGGTCGCTGCCGAGGCTCAGCGGCGACCCGGCGCGGGCGAGGTCGCCCACCGGGCCGAGGCCGTCGGCGAGGTCGCGTTCGGTGGTCGGGCACACGCAGACGCCGGTTCCGGTGGAGCCGAGCAGGTCGATGTCGGCGGGCGTGAGGTGGGTGGCGTGGACGGCGGTGGTCAGCGGACCGAGCGCGCCGGACTCGGCCAGGAGCCGCGTCGGGGTGACACCGTACGCGCGCAGGCAGGCGTCGTTCTCGGCGGGCTGCTCGGACAGGTGGACGTGCAGCGGCATCCCGTGCTCGCGCGCGAAGCCGGCGACGGCGCCGATGGCGTCGCGCGGGACGGCCCGCACCGAGTGCAGGGCCGCGCCGATCCGCGCGTGCGGCGATTCGGCGCGGTCCAGCAGCGCTCGGACGCGTTCGCGCCAGGCTGCCGCGCTTCCGTCGCCGAATCGGAGTTGCGTTCCGGTGAGCGGTACGCCGGGGCCGCCTTCCAGATAGCAGGCGTCCAGCAGCGTGATGCGGATTCCGGCCTCGGCCGCCGCCGCGAGCAGCGCGTCGCCGATCGCGTTCGGGTCGGCGTAGGGCTCGCCGCCGGGCCGGTGGTGCAGGTAGTGGAACTCGCCGACGCAGGTGATCCCGGCCGAGGCCATCTCGGCGAAGACGGCCGTCGCGAGCGCCCGGTAGGAGTCCGGGTCGAGACGGTCCGCGACGCGGTACATCTGATCCCGCCACGTCCAGAAGGTGCCCCGGTCGGCTTGGGCCCGGCCGCGCAGCGCGCGGTGGAACGCGTGCGAGTGGGCGTCGGCGAAGCCCGGCAGCGTCAGGCCGGGCAGCCGCCGGGCCTCGGGCGGCGGGGGCGCGCCGGGCGTGACGCGGGTGAGGCGGTCG
This sequence comes from Actinomadura atramentaria DSM 43919, assembly GCF_000381885.1. GTDB lineage: Bacteria > Actinomycetota > Actinomycetes > Streptosporangiales > Streptosporangiaceae > Spirillospora > Spirillospora atramentaria. Next base: position 99,106 of record NZ_KB907216.1, read on the forward strand.
CCGTCCGACTCCAGCAGGACGTCGGCGGCGACCCGGTCCCCGACCCAGGCGAATTCCGCGAACCAGCGCATCACGCCGCCGCGAGGTCGGCCAGGACGTCCGCGAGCGCGGCGACGCCCGACAGGCAGTCGGCGGTGTCGGCGTGCTCGGCGGGCGCGTGGGAGACGCCGGTCGGGTTCCGGACGAACAGCATCGCGGCAGGCAGGCACGCGGCGAGAATCCCCGCGTCGTGGCCCGCGCCGGTCGGCAGGACGGGAACGCCGCCGAGCACCCGCACGACGCGGTCGCGCAGCTCCGTCCCGAACCGCACGGTCGGTGTGTAGGACTCCTCGGCCAGCTCGACGGTGACGCCGTGCGCGGACGCGGCGGCGCGGGCGGCGGCCTCGACGTCGGCGACGGTCCGGCGGACGGCGTCGTCCACCGGCCCGCGCCCGTCCAGCCACGCGGTGACGGCGGACGGGATCGCGTTGACGCCGCCCGGCTCGACCGCGACCTTCCCGACCGTGGCGACCGTGCCGTGCCGCTCGGCGGCCGAGCGCGCCGCGAGGACCGTCCGCGCGAACGGCAGCATCGGGTCGCGGCGGTCCGCGAGCGCGGTGGTGCCCGCGTGGTTTCCCTCCCCGGCGAAGTCGATCCGCCAGCGGCCGTGCGGGATGATCGCGCTCGCCGCGCCGATCGGGGCGGTGAGCGCGCGGCCCTGCTCGATATGCAGTTCGACCAGGCAGGACACGCGGGCGAGCAGGTCGTCGTCGGGGCCGATGCGGTCCGGGTCGAGGCCGTGTTCGGCGAGGACGGCGGCGAACGTGCGTCCGTCGCCGTCCCGCAGCGCCCGCGCGCGTTCGGGCGTGATCGCCCCGGCGAGCAGTCGCGAGCCGAGGCAGGCGACGCCGAACCGCGCGCCTTCCTCTTCGACGAACGCGGCGACGCCGATCGGGCGGGCCGGGACCGCGCCGCGTTCGCGCAGCGCGTCGATCGCCGCGAACGCCGACACGATCCCGAGCGGCCCGTCGAACGCGCCGCCGCCCGGCACCGAGTCCAGGTGGCTGCCGGTCAGGACGGCTCCGTCGCGGCGGCCGTCCGGCGGCAGCCACCAGGCGAACAGGTTCCCGTTGGCGTCGCGCTCGACGTCGAGCCCGCGCCGGTGCGCGTGTTCGGCGAACCAGGCGCGGCACTCCAGTTCGGGCGCGGTGAACGCGAACCGGCGGTACCCGCCCGACGCCGAGTCGCGCCCGACCGGCAGCAGCTCGTCCCACATCTCCTCGAAGGACATCAGTCCTCCAGCATCGGGACGCGCACGCCGCGCTCGGCGGCGACCTCGGCGGCGCGGTCGTACCCGGCGTCCGCGTGCCGCATGACGCCGGTGCCGGGGTCGTTGGTGAGGACGCGTTCGAGTTTGGCGGCGGCCAGGTCGGTGCCGTCCGCGACGCAGACCTGCCCGGCGTGGATGGACCGGCCGATGCCGACGCCGCCGCCGTGGTGGATCGACACCCACGTCGCGCCGGACGAGGTGTTGAGCAGCGCGTTCAGCAGCGGCCAGTCCGCGATGGCGTCGGAGCCGTCCGCCATCGCCTCGGTCTCCCGGTACGGCGACGCGACCGATCCGCAGTCGAGGTGGTCGCGGCCGAGGACGATCGGCGCGCTGATCTCCCCACGCGCGACCAGGTCGTTGAACACGGCCCCGGCCCGGTCGCGCTCGCCGTAGCCGAGCCAGCAGATCCGCGCGGGCAGCCCCTGGAAGTGGACGCGCTCCCCCGCCATGCGAATCCACCGGGCGAGCGGTTCGTTGTCGGGGAACAGTTCGAGGATCGCGCGGTCCGTGCGGGCGATGTCCTTCGGGTCGCCCGACAGCGCCGCCCACCGGAACGGCCCCTTGCCCTCGCAGAACAGCGGGCGGATGTAGGCGGGGACGAAGCCGGGGAAGTCGAACGCGCGCTCGTACCCGGCGGTCCGCGCCTCGCCCCGGATCGAGTTGCCGTAGTCGAAGACCTCCGCCCCCGCGTCCTGGAACCCGACCATCGCCGCGACGTGCGCGGCCATCGACGCGCGGGCCCGCTCGGTGAACCCGGCCGGGTCGCGGTCGCGCTCGGCGGCCCAGTCCTCGAACGCGACGCCGCTCGGCAGGTAGGCCAGCGGGTCGTGGGCGCTGGTCTGGTCGGTGACGACGTCGATCGGCGCGCCCCGGCGCAGCAGCTCGGGGATGACGTCGGCGGCGTTGCCGAGCAGCCCGATCGACAGCGCGCGGCGCTCGTCCCGCGCTTCCTCGGCCAGGCGCAGCGCCTCATCGAGCGAGTCGGCGCGCACGTCGCAGTAGCGGTGCGCGACGCGCCGGTCGATGCGCGACGGGTCGCACTCGACGCAGATCGCGACGCCGCCGTTCATCGTGACGGCGAGCGGCTGCGCGCCGCCCATCCCGCCGAGCCCGGCGGTGAGCGTGATCGTCCCGGCGAGGGAGCCGCCGAACCGCTTCGCGGCGACGGCCGCGAACGTCTCGTAGGTGCCCTGGAGGATGCCCTGCGTCCCGATGTAGATCCACGAACCGGCGGTCATCTGGCCGTACATCGTGAGGCCGTCGGCCTCCAGGCGGCGGAACTCCTCCCAGTTCGCCCACTGCGGGACGAGGTTGGAGTTGGCGATGAGGACGCGCGGCGCCCACTCGTGCGTCCGGAATATCCCGACCGGCTTGCCGGACTGGACGAGCAGCGTCTCGTCGCCCTCAAGCCCCGACAGTGACCGCACCAGGCCGTCGAACGCGTCCCAGGTGCGCGCGGCGCGCCCCGTGCCGCCGTAGACGACGAGGTCGTCGGGATGCTCGGCGACCTCCGGGTCGAGGTTGTTCATCAGCATCCGCAGGGCGGCCTCCTGCGGCCAGCCCTTCGCGGCGGTCAGCGTGGTGCCGCGCGGCGCGCGGACGGGTCGTGGTCCGGACATGGGGGCTCCTTCGGCTGGTGCGGGCGGGCTCAGGCGAGCGGGCCGGTGGCGGACTCGGCGGCGGCGACCACGGAACCGTCCCGCACGAGCGCGGTGGCGGCGGCGATCTCGGGCGCCAGGTACCGGTCGGGGCCGGGCGGCGGGACGCGCTCGCGCAGCGCGGCGACGACCGCGCCGGTCGCGGGGCCGGGCCGCAGCGGGGACCGCAAATCCAGGGCGCGCGCGGCGGTGAGCAGTTCGACGGCGACGACCTGGGCGTAGCCGTCCACGGCGCGGCGCAGCTTGCGGGCGGCGTTCCAGCCCATCGAGACGTGGTCCTCCTGCATCGCCGACGACGGGATGGAGTCGACGCTGGCGGGCACGGCGAGCCGCTTCAGCTCCGACACGATCGACGCCTGCGTGTACTGGGCGATCATGTGGCCGGAGTCGACGCCGGGGTCGTCGGCCAGGAACGGCGGCAGCCCGAACGAGCGGGAACGGTCCAGCATCCGGTCGGTTCGGCGCTCGGCCATCGACGCGGCGTCCGCGATGGGGATCGCCAGGAAGTCGAGCGCGTAACCGATCGGCGCGCCGTGGAAGTTGCCGTTGGACTCCACTCGGCCGTCGTCCAGCACGACCGGATTGTCGACGGCGGACGCCAGCTCGCGTCCGGCGACCAGTTCGGCGTGCGCGACGGTGTCGCGGAACGCGCCGTGGACCTGCGGCGTGCAGCGCAGCGAGTACGCGTCCTGGACGCGCGTGTCCTCCGGGCCGCGGTGCGATTCGACGATCGGCGACCCGGCGAGCAGCAGCCGCAGGTTCGCGGCCGACACGGACTGGCCGGGATGGGGCCGCAGCTCTTGCAGGTCGGCGGCGAAGACGCGGTCGGTGCCGAGCAGCGCCTCGACGCTCATCGCGGCGGCGACGTCGGCCGCCGTCAGCAGGCCGCGCAGGTCGTGCAGCGCGAGGACGAGCATCCCGAGCATGCCGTCCGTGCCGTTGAGCAGGGCCAGGCCCTCCTTGGCGGCGAGCGCGACCGGCGCGAGCCCGGCGGCGGCGAGCGCGTCCGCGGCCGGGACGAGCCGCCCGGCGACGTCCCGCACGTCGCCCTCCCCGATCAGCGCGAGCGCGACGTGCGCGAGCGGGGCCAGGTCGCCGGAGCAGCCGAGGCTGCCGTACTCGTGGACGACCGGCGTGATCCCGGCGTTGAGCAGCCCCGCCAGCGCGCGGGCCGTCTCGGGCCGCGCCCCGGTGTGCCCCGTCGCGAGGGTCTTCAGCCGCAGCAGCATCATCGCCCGGACGACCTCGCGCTCGACCTCCGGGCCGGACCCGGCGGCGTGCGACCGGACGATGTTGAGCTGGAGCCGCGCCCGCAGCTCCGGCGCGATGTGCCGGGTCGCGAGCGCGCCGAACCCGGTCGACACGCCGTAGACGGGCGTCGGCAGCGCTTCGAGCGCCTCGATCCGGTCGCGGGACGCGGCCATCGCGCGCTCCGCCGCGGCGCTGAGCGCCACCCGCGCGCCGTCCCGCGCGACCGCCACCACCTGGGCGAACGACGGCGGTTCCGGTCCGACCTCGATGCTCGTGTCCCCCATGCCGCAACTCATACCCACCATTGGAGCGACCCGACATGGACCGGGACGAGACCCGTCGGACCGGTCCTGTCTCGGATACGAGACGATCGGGGCATGGACCAGGTGCCGGCGGCGCGGCGGACGCTCGCGGTGCTGCGGCTGCTGGCGGCGTCCGCCGGGCCGCTGCCCGCCTCCGCGATCTCCCGCGAGCTGGGGCTGCCGCGCTCCAGCACGTACCACCTGCTCGCGGCGATGGCCGAGGACGGCTTCGTCGCCTACGTCCCCGAGGAGCGGCGGTGGGGGCTCGGCGTCGCGGCGTTCGAGGTCGGGTCCGCGTATCTGCGGCACGGTCCGCTGGAGCGACTGGCCCGGCCGCTGCTGCGCCGCTTGGTGGACCGCGTCGGCGAGATCGCACAACTCGGCGTGCTGCACGGAGCGGAGACGCTCTACCTGCTGAAGGAGCAGCCGCCCCGGCACGCGACGCTCGTCACCGACGTGGGCGTGCGCATCCCGGCGCAGCTCACCGCGAGCGGCCGGTCGATGCTGGCGCGGCTGCCGCCCGCGCAGCTCCGCGCGCTGTTCCCCGGACCGCTCGTCACCCGGACCGGGCGCGGCCCGGCGACGCTGAGCGCGCTGCGCCGCGAGCTGGCCGGGGACGCCGCGCGCGGCTGGTCCGCCGAGGACGGCCTGGTCACCGAGGGGTTCGCGAGCATCGCGGCGTGCGCGTTCGACCACACCGGCCATCCGGCGGCGGCGATCACCGTGACGTTCCGCCGCGCGGACCGGCCGCCGGACGCGTGGCCCGCGCTGGCCGCCCCGGTCCGCGCCGCCGCCGCGTCCCTCACCACCCGCCTCACCGGCCGCCCGCCCACCGACCGCTGACCCGCTACGGCAGGTGCGGAAACGCCGCGGGTCCCGAAGGTTTCCGGGACCCGCGGCGCGGGAGGTGGGTCAGCCGAGGCCGTTCTGGCTCAGCCAGTTCTTGGCGACGGTCGCCGGGTCGGTCTTCTTGTCGGCCATCTCGGTGTTCATCGCGAGGAGGCCGTCGGTCGTCAGCTTCGCCGACACCGCGTTGAGCGCGGCCTGCGCGGTCGCGTCCACCTTGGTCTTGTTGACGAGCGGGACGACGTTCTGCGCGCCGAAGACGTTCTGCGGGTCGGTGAGGCCCACGAAGGAGTTCTTCTTGATCGCCGCGTCCGTGGAGAACAGGTTCGCGACCTGGATCTTGCCGCTCTTCAGGTTGGACACGGTGATCGGCCCGGCCGTGTCGAGGGACTTGAACTCCTTGAACTTCAGGCCGTACACGTCCTGGAGCCCGATGACGCCCTGCTTGCGGGTCTTGAACTCCGGCGGGCCGCCGAGCACGAGCTGGCCCGCGACGGGCTTGAGGTCCGCGATCGACGTCAGCTTGTACTTGGACGCGGTCTCGGACGTCACCGCGAGGGTGTCCTTGTCCTCGGCCTGCGCCGGGTCGAGGATCGTCAGGTCGCCGGGCAGCTTCTGCTTGAGCGCGGCGTCGACCTGGTCCTTGGTGGTGGCGGCGTCGGTCTTGTCGAGGTAGGCCAGCAGCGCCCCGTTGTACTCGGGGAAGACCTGGATGGCGCCGCTCTCGACCTGCTTCATGTAGACCTCGCGCGAGCCGATGCCGAACTTGCGCTCGACCTGCACGCCCTTGGCCTCCAGCGCCTGGGCGTAGATCTCGCCGATCAGGCCGCTCTCGGGGAAGTCGGCGCCGCCGACGACGATCTTGCCGCCGCCCTTGTCGCCGCCGCCCAGCGGGTCGTCGTCGTTACCTCCGCCGCAGGCCGTCAGGGCGAGGACGGCGGCGACGAGCACGGCCGCGCCGCGCGTGATCCGGGACATAGGGGTTCCTTCCTCGGGGGGCGCGCCTGGGCGGCGCGCCCTCGGGGTCCATGCGCGCCGTCAGTTCGGGGCCGCCCGGCGGCGGACGCCCGGGGAGACGGCGAAACGGTGCAGGCCGGCGAAGACGGCCTGGGTGAGCACGGCCAGCACGATCACCAGGATCGCGCCGCCCGCCATGCTGTCGTACTCCTGCCGCGAGTAGCCGTCGACGATGTAGCGGCCGAGGCCGCCGAGCCCGACGTAGGCGGCGATCGTGGCGGTCGAGATGATCTGGATGAGCGCGGTGCGGAGCCCGAGCAGGATGAGCGGCAGCGCGACGGGCAGCTCTACCTTCAGCAGCACCTGGCGGCCGCGCATTCCCATGCCCTCGGCGGCGTCGCGCAGGCCCGGGTCGACCTGCCGCACCCCGGCGTAGGTGTTGACGAGCACCGGCGGCACCGCGAGCAGCACCAGCGGCACGAGGATCGGGACGATGTCGCCCGCCGTCGTGAGGACGACGACGAGGATGAGCAGGCCGAGCGTCGGCAGCGCCCGCGCCGCGTTCGCCGACGACACCACCAGGAAGCCGGACAGGGCCGCGGGCCGGCCGCGCCGCAGGTGGCCGAGCAGCAGGCCGATCGGCAGCGCGATCAGCGCGGTGATCGCGAACGCGAGCAGCGAGTACCAGAGGTGCTCGACCATGCGGTGCGGGATGCCGTCCGCGCCCGACCAGCGTCCCGCGCCGCCGAACCAGCCGAGCGCGTGCCAGATCGCGTTCACCGGGCCACCTCCGCGGCCCGCTCGGTCCGGGCGGCGCGCGCCGCGCGGCGGGAGACGCGGCCGGAGCGTTCCCAGGGGGTCAGGAACCGCTGGACGAGCATCAGCACCAGATCGGCGACGAGCGCGAGCACGACGATGAGGACGATCGCGACGACGATCGGCGTCGGGTAGGCCCCGCCCGGCCACTTCATGCCGGTGACCATGAGCTGCCCGAGGCCGCCGATGCCGATGAGGGCGCCGACGCTGACGAGGCTGATGTTGGCGACGGTCGCGACCCGCAGGCCGCCCATCACCACCGGCAGCGCGATGGGCAGCTCGACCTGCACGAGGCGGCGCAGCGGGCCGAAGCCCATCGCGACGGCCGACTGCCGGACGTGCTCGGGCACCGACCGCAGGCCGTCGACCACGCTCGGGACGAGCACGGACAGCGTGTAGAGCGCCAGCGGCACGACGACCGTCGTGTACGTCAGCCCGGTGAAGGCGACGAACACGACGAACAGCCCGATGGCGGGGATCGCGTAGAGGACGCTCGTCACCGCGAGCACGGGCGGGTACAGCCGTGTCCAGCGGGCGCAGGCCAGGCCGAGCGGCAGCGCGATGAGCAGTCCGAGCAGGACGGGCGTGAACGACAGCACGAGGTGCTCGCGCAGCGCCTCCCAGATCGGGCCGTCGTAGTTGTCGCGGACGTAGCTCCACCGCAGCAGCGGCTCGCCGCCCGTCCCGATCGCGGCGGGGATCACCGCTCGTCCGCCTTCGCCGGGACGGCGCCCGGGGCGTTCTCGGCGGCGGCCTCGGCCTCCAGCTCCTGCGCGAACCGCAGCCGCCGGATGCCGCGCTCGCCGCCGAGGAAGTCGCGGACGAAGTCGCTCGCGGGCGCGTCCAGCAGCTCGTCGGGCGAGGTGTACTGGGCGAGCTTCCCGCCGACCTGGAAGACGGCGATGCGGTGGCCGAGCTTGACGGCCTCGTCGATGTCGTGGGTGACGAAGACGATCGTCTTCTCCAGTTCGCTCTGCAGGCGCAGGAACTCGTCCTGGAGGCCGCCGCGGACGATCGGGTCGACCGCGCTGAACGGCTCGTCCATGAGCAGGATCGGCGGGTCCGCGGCGAGCGCGCGGGCGACGCCGACGCGCTGCTGCTGGCCGCCGGAGAGCTGCGCCGGGTAGCGGCGGGCGAAGGCGGCGTCGAGGCCGACGCGCTCCATCAGCGCGCGGGCGTCCGCGCGGGCCCGCTTCTTGTCGCGGCCGAGCAGCAGCGGGACGGTCGCGATGTTGTCGAGGATGGTGCGGTGCGGGAAGAGGCCCGCCTGCTGGATGACGTAGCCGATGCCGCGCCGGAGCGTGGGCGGGTCTACGTCGCGGACGTTCCTGCCGTCCACGGTGACGGTGCCCTCGGTGGCCTCGACCATCCGGTTGATCATGCGCAGCGTGGTGGTCTTGCCGCAGCCCGAGGGGCCGACCAGCACGGTGATCTCCCCGGCCGGGATCTCCAGGTCGAGGTGGTCGACGGCGACCGTGCCGTCGGGGTAGCGCTTGGTCACGCCCGCAAATGTGATCAAACGAGTCACGTCCTCATGGGGCGCCGCAACGCCTTCGTTCCGCTCGTGGACAGATGGTGGACCAGGGTCGATCGGGCACGGACTCCTGCCAAGCCTAGCCATTCCCGACCTTCCGGAGACCTCACCCCAACCAGGACTGTCCTATCTTGGGTGATTCGACCTGAATTAACAAGAATGTACCGTAGCGCCCGTGGAGAACAGCCGAATCGTGATCGACGGGACCGCGCTCACCTGCGCGCTGGTCGCCCGCGCCGCCCGCGCGGACGTGACGATCGCCATAGCGGAGGCGGGCCTGGCCCGCGCCCGCGCGGCCCACGCCACCGCGCGGGCCGTCGCCGCCGAACGGCCCGTCTACGGCCGCACCACCGGCGTCGGGGCCAACCGCGTCGTGGACGTCGAGTGGGAGGACGCCGACGCGCACGGCCTGCGGCTGCTGCGCAGCCACGCCGCCGGGGCCGGACCGCTCGTCGCGGCCGAGACGGGCCGGGCGATGCTGACCGTCCGGCTCAACCAGCTCGCCGCGGGCGGCTCCGGCGTCGATCCGGGCGTGCTGCCCGCGCTCGCGGACGCGCTCAACCTCGGGCTCGTCCCGCCCGTCCCCGTCTACGGCGCGATCGGCACCGGCGACCTCACCGCGCTCGCGTCCACGGCGCTGTGCCTGCTCGGGGAGCGGTCCTGGCTGGGCGGCCCGGAAGCCGGGCCCGCGCCCGGGCCGGGCTTCCGGCTGGGGTCGGCCGACGCCCTGGCCTTCATCAGCTCCAACGCCGCCACGCTCGGCGAGGCCGCGCTCGCCGTGGCCGATCTTGGAACGCTCCTGTCCGCGTCCACCGTGGTGACGGCGCTGTCGCTGCTCGCCGCGCACGGGTCCGAGGAGCCGTACGCGCCCGCCGTCCACGACGCCTGCCCGCACCCCGGCCAGCGCGCCACCGCCACGGCGATGCGGACGCTGCTCGCCTTCGACCACCCCGTGCCCGGCCGCATCCAGGACCCGTACGGCTACCGGGCGTTCCCGCAGGTCCACGGACCCGCGCTGGAGGCGCTGGAGTACGCCGAGCGGGTCGTCGAACGGGAGATCAACGCGGCGGCCGAGAACCCGCTGGTGGACGTCGCGGGCCGCACGGTCTGGCACAACGGCAACTTCCACACCGCGTACGTGGGCCTGGCCCTCGACGCCGTCCGCGCGGCGCTGTTCCAGACGATGGCGCTGTCCGCGGCGCGGCTCGGGACGCTGTCGGAGCCGTCGTTCACCGGGCTGAACCCGTTCCAGGCCGAGACCGAGGCCAGCTCCGGGATCATGATCCTCGAATACGTCGCGCACTCGGCGCTCGCGGACGTCCGGCGGCTCGCGACGCCCGCCGCGCTCGGCAGCGCCGTCCTGTCGCGCGGGGTCGAGGAGCACGCCGGGTTCTCCACGCAGTCCGCGCGGGCGGCGACGGACGCGGCCGGGGCGTACCGGATCGGCCTCGGCTGCGAGCTGTACGCGGCCGTGCGGGCGCTGCGGATGCAGGGCCGCGCCCCGGCGGGCGGGCCGCTGCGCGCCGCCTACGACCTGGCGGACGCGGTGCTGGACGACCGGATCGCCGACCGCCCGCTGGACGCCGACATCGCGGTCGCCGCCGACCTGCTCCCCCGGCTGGCCCGGCTGCTGCCCTGACCGCGCGGGTCAGCCGACGGTGGACGCCCGGGAGCGCAGGGACGGCTCGCGGACGACCCGGCGGCGGCGCGGCTTGCCGTCGATCACGTCCACGACGAGCCGGACCGCCGCGTGGACGATGCCGTCGATGTCCCAGTCGACGGTGGTGAGCGGCGGCGTCAGCAGCGCCGACATCGGGTGCGCGTCGTAGCCGCAGACCGCGACGTCGCCCGGGACGGCGAGGCCGAGGTCGCGCGTGGCGGCGTACACGCCGTAGGCGATCACGTCGGAGAAGCAGAACACCGCCGAGGGCCGGTCGGCGCGGTCCAGCAGGGCGCGGGCGGCGGCGGTGGCCCCGGCGAGCGACTGCGGCGCGACCTCGACGTCCACGCGCAGCCCGAGCCGTTCGGCCTCGGCGTGGACGTGGACGTCGGCGGGCCGGTCGGGCGTGCTCGCGCGCGTGGGGGTGAGGACGCCGATGTGCCGGTGCCCGCGGTCGAGCAGGTGCTCCAGGGCGAGGGTGACGCCGCGCCGGTTGTCGAACACGACCTCGCCCTGCGCGTGCCCGCCGCGCAGCGCGTCGCCGATGGACACGACGGGCAGCGCGTCGCACAGGTCGGCCCACAGGTCGGCGGCCGGGTCGAGGGGCTGCACGATGATGCCGTCCACCCGCTGGTCGCGCAGGCGGCGGGCGAGGGCGCGCTCGCGCTCGGGGTCGCCGCCCGCGTCGACGAGCAGCGCGTACCGGTCGCGGGCGAGCAGCGCGCGGCCGATGCCGACCGCGAGCGACTGCTGCCAGTAGTCCTCCAGGGAGCCGCACAGCAGGCCGACCATGCCGGTGCGGCCGCTGGCCAGGGCGCGCGCGATCGGGTGCGCCTCGTAGCCCAGTTCCTCGGCCGCCGCGCGGACGCGTTCCTGCGTCTCCTCCGAGGTCTGGATGCCGCGCAGCGCGTACGACACGGCCGCCGGCGAGAGCCCGGTCGCCTGCGCCACTTCCCGGATGGTCGCCCGTTTCCGCCTGTCCGCCACGGAGCCAACCCTAGGGGCCGCCTCGGACGGTTCGAAGATTTCCAACTTGACAGGTAGGCTTTTTAAGCGGTTCACTGAACCGGTTCACTGATGCGTTTCAGGAGAGGGGTGCGGTCATGTCCGGCGGCGGTCGGCTCGGGGTCGACGTCCACCAGCACCTGTGGAGTCCCCCGCTCGTCGCCGCGCTGCGCGCGCGGACGTCGCCGCCTTACCTGAAGGACTGGACTCTCTATCTCGACGGTGAGCCCCCCTTCACCGTGATCCCCGAGGACCACGACGTCGCCGCCCGCGCCGAGCTGGCCCGCGCCGACGGCCTCGACCGCGCGCTCGTCTCGCTGTCCACCCCGCTCGGCGTCGAGGCGCTGCCGCCCGACGCGGCCCGGCCGCTGCTGGACGCCTACCACGAGGGCGCCGCCGCGCTGCCCGCGCCGTTCGGCGCCTGGGCCGCCGCGAACGTCCACACCGTGTCCGCCGACGACGCCGCCGCCGCGCTCGACCACGGGTTCGTCGGACTCCAGCTCCCGGCCGCCGCACTCGCCGGACCGGCCGGGTTCGCGCGCTGCGCGCCGCTGCTCGACCTGCTGGAGGAGCGCGGCCTGCCGCTGTTCGTCCACCCCGGCCCGGCCGCGCCCGGCGACGCCGAGGTGCCCGGCTGGTGGCCCGCGCTCGTCCCCTACGTCCAGCAGATGCACGCGGCCTGGTTCGCGTTCCGCGCGTTCGGCCGCCCACGCCACCCCCGGCTGCGCGTCTGCTTCGCGATGCTCGCCGGGCTGGCGCCGCTGCACGGCGAGCGGCTGACCGCGCGCGGCGGCGGCCGGGGCGCGGTCGACCCCGACGCCTTCCTGGAGACCTCGTCGTACGGACCGAAGGCCGCCGACGCGGCCGTCCGCGCGGTCGGCGTGGACGTGCTCGTCCACGGCACCGACCGGCCGTACGCCGGACCCCGCGACCTCGCGCTGGGCGAGGCCGCGCGGCACGCGTTCCGCGTGTCCAACCCGCATCGACTGCTCACCGGAGAGGAGCGCATCCATGTCGCGTGACCTGCTCGACCACGCCGTCCCCACGACCGGTGGCGGGTCGTGTCTGGACGACCTGCCCGCCCGCGCGCTGGACGCGCGGGAACTGCGGGAGCTGGTGGACCGCCTCGCCGACGAGCCCGGCCTGTGGCGGCAGCACGTCGCGTTCTCCGACGACGAGCGGCACTACGCCTCGCTTTACCGCGACGAGTTCGTGGACGTGTGGCTGCTGTGCTGGACGCCGCAGAACGACACCGGCTGGCACGACCACGACGTGTCCTCGGGCGCGGTCCGCGTCGTGCAGGGCGTGCTGGAGGAGAACAACCCGCGCATCGGCGGCGACCACCTGCGGACGGAGGTCGGCGAGGGCGTCTCGTTCGCGTTCGGGCCGGACCACATCCACCGACTCGTCGGCGCGGCGGACGCGAGCGTGTCCATCCACGCGTACTCGCCGCCGCTGTGGCGGCTCGGGCAGTACTCGATCAGCCCGGAGGGCGTCATGCGGCGCGTGTCGGTGAGCTACGCCGACGAACTGCGCCCGATGGAGCAGGAAGCGCCCACCGCGTAGCCGCCGGGCCGCGCCCGTCGTGCGACGGGCGCGGCCCGCTCCGCCGCGAGCGCCGTCAGGGCGTCGTGAACGCGGCGATGCCGAGCGCGCCCGCGCCGACCGCCCACGCGGTGGTCGTCCCGGGGACGACCGTCTGCACGCTGAACTTCGACGCGGCCGGGACGCCCACCGCCTGCCACGAGCCGCCCGCGTACCGGTACGGGACCGCGTCCCACGGGTCCGTGCGGCCGACGAGCGCCCACGGCGTTCCGGACGCGTCCACGTCCACGTCGGTGAAGGGGCCGCTGGTCCCGGCCGGGCGCGGCACGACCGTCCACACGCCGTCCTTGAGGTGCGCGAGCACGGACGTGCCCGCGACCCAGATCTCCCCCGGCCCGACCGGCGCGACCTTGACGAACGCCTCGTGCGTGCCGACGAGCGAGTCCGGCAGGGCGACCGTCCGCCACGCGCTCCCGTCGAACCGCGCGACGCCGGGGACGTCGCGGTCGCCGGTCCGCTGCCCGAGCCCGACCGCCCACGCCTCGCCAGGCACGACGCTCTGGACGTCGGCGGCGTAGGTAAATCCGGACGGCAGCGGCTGCGCCGTCCAGCCCGAGCCCGTCCACCGGTGGATGGGCGGGTTCGCCGCGTACGTCAGCTCGGTCTCGAAGACCCCGGCGGGCCCGGCCTCCAGCAGCGCGGCCGGGACGGACGTCGGCAGCGCGACGCGCCGGAACGCGGTCCCGTCGAACCGGGCGGCGTAGCGGCGGTCGTTCGGGCCGCCCGCGATCCACGTCTCGCCGCCGCCGGTGGACACCGAGTAGATGACCCTGTCGCCGCTCCAGCCGTCGATCGGGTACTCCTTCCAGCCCGAGCCGGTCCAGCGGCGGACGACCGGGTTGCCGAAGCTCGACGGGTTGCACGGCGTCATCGGCATCCACTGGACGCAGTACGCGCCCTGCGCGCCGGAGATCCACACGCCGTCGGGCGCGGAGGCGGCGACGTCCCACAGGCTGTTCTGCGGCCAGAGGAACGGGAGGCCGACCGAGCGGTACGGCGCGGGGGCGTCCGCGCGGGCGGGCGCGGGGACCAGTGCGACGGCCGCGCCGGCGGATGCGGCGAGGGCCAGGATCTGACGCTTCATGGCACCCACTATGAACGAGTTCCGCCGACTATGCCAGTGATGACTGGCGAAGTAATTTCCCCACGAACATCACATCCCGCCACAGTAGGATTCGGCTCACCATTCCCCCTGAACCACGGCGGAGCACTCCCCCATGCGATCTCGCCGCGCGCGCCGTGCCGCCGCGCTCCTGGCCGCTCTGTGCGCCGTGGCGCCGCTGACCGGCTGCACGATGTTCGGCACGTCCGTCGCGGACCGCGCGCAGCGGCCGCCGGTCAGCCCCGCGCCGCCGGCCGCGGCCCCCGTCGTGCTGTTCTTCGGCGACTCCTACACGGTCGGGAAGCGCGGGACGCTGCCGGAGAACACCTACGCGGCGGCGACCGCGCGCCTGCTCGGCTGGCAGGTCGTCCTCGCCGGGCGCGCCGGGACCGGCTTCGTGTCGACCGGCACCGGGACGGTCGCGTTCCACGAGCTGTTCGAGAGCCAGCTCGGCTGGCGGCCCGCCCCGGACCTGCTGATCATCTCCGGCGGGCACAACGACGCCCGCTACCCGCCCGCGCAGGTCGCGGCGGCCGCCCGGAGCCTGCTCGACCTCGCCGCGCGGCGCTGGCCCGGCACCCGGCGGCTCATGATCGGGCCGCTGTGGGGCAACGGCGCGCCGCCCGCAGACGCGCTCGCCGTCCGCGACGCGCTCGCCGCGACCGCCGGGCAGGCGAAGGTGCCGTTCGTGGACCCCATCGCCGAGCGCTGGATCACCGGGAACCGCGCGGACGGGACCGGCAACGCCGCGCGCTTCATCCTGCCCGACGGGACGCACCCGACCGTGGCGGGCGGCCGGTACGTGGCCACCCGCCTGGTCGCGGACCTGCGCCGGCTCGGGCTGGACCGCCCGGTCCGCACGCGCGCGGTCCGCTGACCCGTCAGACGGGGCGGGCGAGGGTCAGCGAGAAGTCGCCGGCCGCGTCCGTCCAGAACTCCGCGACGGCGAGCCCGGCCGCGTCCATCTCCTCCTCCAGCACGGCCGGGCGGAACTTCGCGGAGATCTCCGTGCGCATCTCCTCGCCGCGCGCGAACCGCACCGTGAGGTCGAGCGCGGGAATCCGGACGACCTGGTCGCGCTCGGAGCGCAGCCACATCTCGATCTGTTCCTCGTCCTCGTTCCACCGGGCGACGTGCGCGAACGCGTCCGGGTCGAAGTCCGCGCCCAGCTCGCGGTCGATCACGCGCAGCACGTTGCGGTTGAACTCCGCGGTGACGCCCGCCGCGTCGTCGTAGGCGCGGACGAGCCGCGCCGTGTCCTTCACCAGGTCCGCGCCGAGCAGCAGCGCGTCGCCCGGCCCCATCGTCGCCCGCAGCCCGGTCAGGAACTCCAGCCGCGCGGCGCGCGGCATGTTCCCGATCGTGCCGCCGAGGAACACCACCAGCCGCCGCCCGCCGGTCGGCAGCAGCGCCAGGTGCCGCTCGTAGTCCGCGACGACGGGCCGGACCTCCAGCCGGCCGTGGTCGGCGGCGATCTTGGCGGCGGCGTCGGCGAGGAAGTCGCCGCTCACGTCCACCGGGACGTAGGTGCGCAGCGAGCCCGCGAGCGCGTCCAGCAGCACCCGCGTCTTCTCGCCCGAGCCCGCGCCCAGCTCCAGCAGCGTCGTCGCGGCGGTCTCGACGGCGATCTCCCGCGCGCGGTCCACGATGATCTCGCGCTCGCGCCGGGTCGGGTAGTACTCCGGCAGCTCGGTGATCTTCTCGAACAGCGCGCTGCCCCGCTCGTCGTAGAAGTACTTCGGGGGCAGGGTCTTCGGGCGTGCGGTGAGGCCGTCGCGGACGTCGCGGCGCAGGGCGGCGGCGAGGTCGTCGGCGGTCAGGAAGCGGTCCACGTGGCTCCTTCGAGTGGGGTGACCGAGACGCCGGAGGCGTCGGCGGAGACGAGCGAGCGGTCGGGCACGCGGCGCCAGCCGGGGGCGCCGTCGGTCGGTTCGGAGGCGAGCTCGACGCCGTCCGGGCCCTCCCGGACGAACAGGGAGTCGCCGACGGCGGTCGCGGCGAGCGATGCGCCGTCGGCGGCGAGCAGGTTGAAGCGCCCCTCGGCGAGGCCGGTGACGGTGCCGACGACGGCGGCGAGGCCCGCCGCGAGGTCCGCGCCGTCCGCCCAGGCGCGGGCGGCGAGAGCGAACAGCAGCGCGGAGTCCACCGGGGCGCGCGCGTCGGCGTCCACCGGGGCGGCCAGCTCGCGCAACTTGGCCTCGACGCGGGCGAAGTCCGCGACGATCCCGTTGTGGCTGAACAGCCGCCGCCCCGCGCGGAACGGCTGGGCGCAGCTCTCGTCCACCGGGAACCCGACCGTCGCGGAGCGGATCGCGGCGACCGCGCAGCCCGTCGCGACCGCGCCGGAGATCTCGCGGAACGACGCGTCGGTCCACAGCGGCTGCGCGCGGCGGAACCGCAGCGGCTCGTCCGCGCCGTCCACGTACCAGCCGACGCCGAAGCCGTCCGCGTTCAGCACGTTCCCGACGTTGAGCCGGGGCGCGTACGTCTGGTGCTCCAGCGAGTGGTCGCCGTCGTAGATCAGCGAGCGCAGCGTCCGGGGCCTGCCGAGATAGGCGAGATGGCGGCACATCAGCGCGCGTCCCTGGCCGTGCGGAAGCCGGTGAAGATCTGGCGGCGGATCGGGTAGTCCCAGTTGCGGAACGACGTCCGGACCGCCAGCGGGTGCGTCGCCCACGACCCGCCGCGCAGCACCTTGTAGTCGGGGCCGAAGAACACCTCGGAGTACTCCTTATAGGGGAACGAGCGGAAACCCGGGTAGCCGTGGAAGTCCGAGGACGTCCACTCCCACACGTCGCCGAGCATCCGCCGGACGCCGTACGCGGACGCGCCCGCCGCGTACGCGCCCGTCGCGGACGGCCGCAGCGCGCGCTGGCCGAGGTTCGCGCGGTCCTCCGCCCACTCGTCGCCCCACGGGTAGCGGCGCGCCCGCGCCGCCTCGGGGTCCCAGCCGGCGGCCTTCTCCCACTCGGCCTCGGTCGGGAGGCGGCGGCCCGCCCACCGCGCGTACGCGTCCGCCTCGTACCAGCAGACGTGCTGGACGGGCTCGTCCGGCGGGACCGGCTCGACGCGGCCGAACCGGCGGCGCAGCCACTCGCGGTCCTCGCGCAGCCAGAACGCCGGGGCCGCCTTGCCGCTGGAGCGCCGCCACTCCCAGCCGCGCGGGTCCCACCAGCGCGGGTCGTCGTAGCCGCCCGCGTCGATGAAGCGCTCGTAGGCGGCGTTGCTGACCGGCTCGGTGTCGACGAAGAACGCGGGCAGGTCCACGACGTGCCCGGGCCGCTCGTTGTCGTACGCCCACGGGTCGTCGCTGCCCATGATGAACGGGCCCGCCGGGACGAACACCTCCGTCGTCGGGGCGGGCGGCCCCGGCGGCGCGGGCGCGCGGTCCTCCAGCAGCGCGGGCGCGCCCGCGCGGAGCTGGTGGGTGGCGAGCATCGTCTCGTCGTGCTGGTGCTCGTGCTGGACGACCATCCCGTAGACGAAACCGCCCGCCGTGAGCGGGTCCGCGCTGTCGAAACGGGCACGTTCCAGCGCGTCGAGCACCTTCGACCGGACGGTCGCGATGTACGCGGCCGCCTCCCCGGGCGGCAGCAGCGGGAGGGTCGGGCGCTCGGCTCGGGGGTGCTCGAACGCGTCGTACAGGCCGTCGATCTCCGGGCGCATCGGGTCCGCGCCCGCCGCCGCGCGCAGCAGCCACAGTTCCTCGTAGTTCCCGACGTGCGCGAGGTCCCACACCAGCGGGGACATCAGCGGCGACACCTGCGCGGTCAGCTCCTCGTCGGGCAGGACGCCGGTGGTGAGGCCGTGGCTGCGTTCCCGCACCGCGCCCAGCTCGGCGGCGATGCGTTCCTTCAGGGCGTGCTCGTCGGTCACGTCGCGACCTCCTGGACGTGGGGGGCGGTCTGGTCGGGCGCGTCGTCGGCGGGGCAGCGGCCCCGCTCGACGTAGCGGTCGGCGTACTCGGCCACCAGCGGGCGCAGCCCCGCCGCGCCGAGCCGGGGCAGGGCGTCCAGCGCGGCGGCGAAGCAGGTTCGCGCGGCGGCGGCGAGGGCCGGGTCGGCGAGGGCGTCGCGGGCCGCAGTGGACCACCGGTCCGCGACGGGCTCGACGGCGGCCTCGGCGGCGTCGGCCGCCGCCGGGTCGTCCAGCAGCGCGGCGGCGACCGCGACCGGGACCGGCCAGTACCGCTCCGGCAGCGCGTCGATCATCCGCAGCTCCAGCCAGCCGCGCGGGCGGACGGGCGGGAACAGCGTGGACAGGTGGTACTCCAGGTCGTCCAGCGTCGGCTCGCCCTTGGCCAGCCACGCGCCGAACGTCATGCCGGGGTCGGCGGCCCAGCCGCCGTCGGCGGTGCGGACGACCATGACGCGGGCGTCGAGGGCGTACCGGGTCCACGCCTCGGCCGGGTCGGCGCCGTCCGCGCGGTACACGGGCAGCGTCCGGCAGGGGTCGAGCGCCGTCCAGACGTCCTGCCGGGACGAGCGCGAGCCCGTCCGGCGGCCCGCGCGCAGCGGCGAGTTCGCGAACGCCGCGACGAGGACCGGGCCGAGCGCGTGCGCGCGCCGCCAGCGCCGGGCCGCGTCGGCGGCGTCCGCGCCGATGTCGACGCAGACCTGCACGGAGGCGGTGGTACACATCATGGCGAGTCCGGCGTCCGCGAAGCCGCCCGCGACGAAGTAGTCCCGCATGCACGCGTAGCGCGGGTGCTCGGCCTGGAAGCGCGGCGCGCGCAGCGGGTCCACGCCGTGCCCGGCGAGCGCGAGCCCGGCGGGCGCGAGGACGTCGCGCAGGAACGCGACGTCGCGGGCGAGTTCGGCGTGGAGCGTCCCGAGGCCGGGGAACGGCGCGGAGCTGAGTTCGATCTGGCCGCCCGGCTCGTAGGTGACGCGGCTGCCGCCGGGCGGCGGTCCGGCCGCGGCGACGAGCGCGCGGACGCCCGCCGCGGGGACGTGCGCGGCCGGGTCGCGCGCGTGGGTGACGAGCCATTCGGTCTCGGCGCCGACCGTGCCGGGCGGCCCGGTCTTGAAACAGACGCCCCGGATGTACTGGTAGACCTCGTCGATCGTGAGCCGGGTCATCGGCATCCCTCCCTAACGGGAGGGGAGCATTCCCTGCTGAACCGCATCAGGAATCCCGACTTATCAGGAAAGTTAAAACCCTGATCCGAACCGTGGAACAGGCTTCTCAGCGTTGACCCTGTCCACTAGAGTCCCGATACTCGACAGTTTGCCGGAATCGCGAGTTCACCGGTCGCCACCAGGTGCCGTCGCCACCGCGGTGTCTGCACCGCGGTGTCGCCGTCACGGGGGCGGGAACCGGCCGGTCCGTCACCGACCGCTGGACACGGAGGTCACATGCGAGGGGACCTGGGCTCCCTCTTCGACGCGCACGCGGCGCGGCTGCACGCGTACTGCTGGTCGCTGCTCGGCGACCGGGACGCGGCCGACGCCGTCGCCGACGCGTTCGTGGCGACGCGCCGCCATCCGCCGCGCGGCGACGACGTGCTCTGGCTGTACGCGCTCGCGCGCTCGGCCTGCGCCGAGCGCGGCGCGTTCGCCCGCACCCCGCCCGCGTTCGACCCGGCCGACCCGCTGCTGCGGGCGGCGGCGGCGCTGCGGCCCGACCACCGCGAGGCGCTGCTGCTGTGGGCGGGCGAGTGGCTGGACGTGCCGGACATCGCGCGCGTCCTCGGCGTCGCCCCCGACACCGCGCACCAGCTCCTGCAGATCGCGCGGTCGCGGCTGGAGCGGGCCGTGCTGGACGTCCTCATGCACGGCGCGGGCGACGCCGCGCTGATCGAGGCGTTCGAGGACAAGCGGCTGCCGCGGGCGCTCGCCGAGCGCGCGCCCGACACCGCGCCCGCCGGGCTCCGCGACCGGCTCACCGAGCTCGACCCGGACGCGGCCCCGCCGCTGTCGACGCTGACCGCGCCGAACCCGATCGTGCTCATCGGCCCCGAGCCGGTGCCGCGCAGGCGCCGCCGCGGGCTGCCGCGCGCGGCGGGCGCCCTGGCGGGCGTGGCCGCGACGGTGGCCGCCGCGATCGGGCTGCTCGCGTCGTGGCCGTCCGCGAAGGGCTCGGGCGTCGGCGCGATCGTGCCGTCGTCGAGCAACAGCGACGGGCCGGCCGCCGAGCAGGCGCTGAGCGCCGCGCCGGTCGGGACGCCGCCCGCGACGACGCAGACGCGCACGCCGGACGGCGACGGGAAGGGCGGGACGCACGGCGGCGCGACGAGCCAGTACGACCAGCCGCCCGCGCCGGTGGCCCCGCCGGCCGCGACGCCCGCGCCGCCGGTGACGCCGCCGACGCACGGCAAGCCGGTCAAGTCGCATGACCCGGCGTCGGCCAAGCCCCCGGCGGAGTCGAGCAAGCCCCCGGTGACGTCCGAGCCGTCGAAGCCGACGGAGCCGTCCGAGCCGTCGGAGCCCACGAAGCCGACCGAGCCCACGGACCCGGCGACGCCGCCGGAGACCGATCCGCCGACGACGCCTTCGGACCCGCCGACCAGCCCCGATCCGGGGAGTCCGGCGCCGTCCGACCCGGCGCCCGCGCCGTCCGGCGAGTGACCGAGCGCCGGGCGGGCCGTCCTTCGGCCCGCCCGGCGTTTCTTGTTCTCCGGATACACGGTGGAGCGTCCGGTTTGTTGTGGTTGGAACAAATTCGCCCGCTGGTTAGCATGACGCCATGACCGCCATCGCGCCCGAGACCCGCCCCGGCGACCTCCAGCGGCCGCCGGGCAGGCGGGAGCGCAAGAAGCAGCGCACCCGCGAGGCGCTGATCGACGCGGCCTTCACCCTCTTCGCCGCCAAGGGCTACGACGCGACCACCGTCGAGGAGATCGCGGACGCCGTGGACGTGTCGTCCCGGACGTTCTTCCGCTACTTCGCCTCCAAGGAGGACGTCGCGCTCACGCTCCAGGCCGAGCAGCAGGAGATGATGCTCGCCGCGCTCGCCGAGCGGCCCGCGCACGAGCCGATCATGACGGCGCTGCGCAACGCGGTCGTCGCGGTCACGCGCGCCTACGAGTGCGGCGACACCGGCGCGGGCCGGGAGCGGTTCCGCCTGCTGCTGCGGATGCTCGGGGACGGCGGCGGGCTGCGCGCGGGCAGCCTGGAGCACGCGCAGTCGGCGCTGCGCGACACCGCCGCCGTCATCGCGCGGCGGATGGACGTCGACCCGGCCGCCGACCTGCGGCCGCACGTCGTCGCGGCCACCGCGCTCGGAGCGTTCCACGCGGCGCTGGTCGCCGTCGGGGAGCGTCCGATGGGCTACTCGACGCTGTCGGCGGCGCTGGCCGACGCGTTCGAGATCATCTCGGCCGGGTTCGACGCGCCGCGCAGCGCGCCGTAGCGACCCCGGTCACGCCGGGCCGAGGACCAGCCCGCTCGTCGGGACGCCCGTCCCGGCGGTGACGAGGACGTGCTCGACGCCGTCCACCTGGTTCGCCGCCGTCCCGCGCACCTGCCGGACGGCTTCGGCGATGCCGTTCATCCCGTGGATGTACGCCTCCCCGAGCTGGCCGCCGTGCGGGTTGAGCGGGAGCGCGCCGGCCAGGCCGATGCCGCGCTCGCGGACGAAGTCCGCCGCCTCGCCGCGTCCGCAGAAGCCCAGTTCCTCCAGTTGGATCAGGACGAACGGGGTGAAGTGGTCGTAGAGGATCGCGGTGCGGACGTCGGCGGGCGTCAGGCCCGACTGCCGCCACAGCGCGTCCCCGACCGTCCGCATCGCGGGCAGCGCGGCCAGGTCGCCGGTGTAGTAGCCGAACATCATCATCTGGTCCGGGCCGGTGCCCTGCGCGGCCGCGCGGATGACGGCGGGCGGGTGCGGGAGGTCGCGGGCGCGCTCGGCGCTGGTGACGACGATCGCGACGGCCCCGTCCGACTCCTGGCAGCAGTCCAGCAGGTGCAGCGGGTCGACGATCCACCGGGACGCCTGGTGCTCCTCCAGCGTGATCGGGCGGCCGTGGAACCAGGCGCGCGGGTTCGTCGCGGCGTGCGCGCGCATCGCGACCGCGACGCGGCCGAAGTCCTCGCTGGTCGCGCCGTACTCGTGCATGTAGCGGCGGGCGTGCATCGCGACCCACGCGGCGGGCGTCGCGAACCCGAACGGGAGGTGCCAGGAGAACTCCAGCCCGGTCGAGTCGGCGCGCTGGGACGGGCTGGCCTGGCCGAACCGGTGCCCGGACCGCTCGTTGAACGCCCGGTAGCAGACGACGACGTCGGCCTGGCCGGTCGCGACGGCCATCGCGGCGTGCGCGACGGTCCCGCACGCCGCGCCGCCGCCGTAGTCGACGCGGGAGAAGAACCGCAGCGCGGGGATGCCGAGTTCGCGCTGGACGGCGATCTCGGAGTTGGCGTCGGCGGTGAAGGTGACGAGGCCGTCCACGTCGGCGGGCGCCAGGCCCGCGTCGGCGAGCGCGTCGAGGCACGCCTCGGCGGCCAGCCGCAGCTCGGAGCGGCCGGACTCCTTGGAGAACTCGGTCGCGCCGATCCCGGCGACGGCCGCCTTGCCGGACAGGCCGCTCATCGGGCGTCCTCCTCGTCGGTCGGACCACCGGACGCGGTCAGGTGGACGGTCGCGGTCACGTGGTCTCCGAGGGACACCGCGCCGCGCACCGCGAGGGTGTCGGGGCCGGTGCGGTCGGCGGTGAGGGTGAGGGTGTCGCCCGCGTAGGCGGGGACGCCGAGCCGGACGGCGATCGAGCGGAGCGCCGCGCCGGGCGCGGCCGCCAGCGCGCACCGCTGCACGAGGCCCATCGTGGTGAGGATGTTGAGGAAGATGTCCTTCGAGCCCTGGGCGCGGGCGAGCGCGGTGTCGTGGTGGACGGGCGTGAAGTCGCGGGTGGCGAGCGCGGTCGCGATGACGAACGTCGGCGTCAGCGGCACGGCGAGCGCGTCCGCGCGCGGCTCCGGCGCGGGGTCGGGGTCGGGGTCGGGGAGGTCGGCGGGCACCCACTGCGGCAGCGTGAGCTCGTCGTCCATCCGCTCGAAGACGAGCCGCACCGGCATCCCGACCGTCACGTCCGCCGGGTCGCAGCCGTTGACGTTCCCGACGATCCGGACGCCCTCCGCCAGTTCGACCACCGCGACGACGTACGGCGGCGTCCGCCCCGGCACCGGCGGATGGTGGTGGACGACGTAGCTGTGGACCGTCCCGCGCCCGGACGCGACGACGAAGTCCCGCTTCACCGAGTGGCACGCCGGGCACATCGGCCCCGGCGGGTGCCGCAGCGTCCCGCAGTCGGCGCAGCGCTGGACGCGCAGTTCGCCCGCGTCCACGCCGTCCCAGAAGAACCGCGTGTCCGGGCCGATCGCCGGCCGCAGCGGATACCGTCCGCCCGCGCTCGGCGCGGCCCGGCGCGCGCGCGGCTTGAACTTCAGCACCCGGAACAGCATCTCCGCGACCCGCTCCCCGGCCGCGTCGTACCAGCTCTGGTACCAGGTGACGAAGTAGCCCTCGCCCATCGCGGTCTTCTTCGGCCCGGCGACGCCGCCGAACCGCATGGACGACCGCAGCCGCTCCCCGACGCGGACGTACCGGTCGTAGGTCTGCTCGCAGTTCGTCGCGACAACGCCGGTGTACCCGTGCTCGTTGAGCAGCCGCAGGGGCCCGTCCGCGACGGACCCGGCGGCGTCGGCGGCCGCCAGGCCCTGCATCGACCAGACCTGGATCATCGCGGGCGGCGCGCAGCGCGACCAGTCCCCGGGGTCGCCGAGCGCCTGCGTCCAGTTGCGGATCATCGCGGCGTTCACCGGGTCGGGGCAGGGCGCGCCGGGCCGTTCGCCCGCCGCCGCGAGCCGTTCGGCGAGCGCGGTCAGTTCGTCGTGCAACGGTGCTCCTTGTCGCGGAAGGTCAGCGGGGGGCGCGCGGCAGGCCGAGGCCGATCATCGCGATCAGCTCGCGCTGGATCTCGTTGACGCCGCCGCCGAACGTCAGCACGATCGCGCCCTTGACGCCGTGGTCGAGGCGTTCCACGAACGCGGCGGTCGCCGGGTCGCCGGGGTCGCCGTACCGGGCGAGGACGTCCCCGACGATCCGGCCGACGTCCTGCATCCGCTCGGACCCGTAGATCTTCGTGGCGGACGCGTCGGCGGCGCCGAGCCAGCCGAGGTCCTGGTTCGCGGCGACCTGCCAGTTCAGCAGCTCGTTGACGCGCAGGTACGCGCGGACGCGCGCGACCGCGCGCCGCACGTCGGGCACGTCCAGCAGCCGCCGCCCGTCCGGGCCGGTCGTGTCGCGCGCCCACTCGAGGAACCGGTCGTAGGTGTGGCCGATGTTCCCGGCGGGGCCGAGGGTGACGCGCTCGTGGTTGAGCTGGTTGACGATGAGGTCCCAGCCCTTGTTCTCCTCCCCCACGAGCATGTCGAGGGGGACGCGGACGTCCTGGTAGTAGGTCGAGTTGGTGTGGTGGCGGCCGTCCATCGTGACGATCGGCGTCCACGAGAAGCCGGGGTCGGCGCAGTCCACGACGAGCATCGAGATGCCCTTGTGCTTCTTGGCGGCCGGGTCGGTGCGCGCGGCGAGCCAGATGTAGTCGGCGTGGTGCGCGCCGGAGGTGAAGATCTTCTGCCCGTTGACGACGTACTGGTCGCCGTCGCGGACCGCCGTCGTGCGCAGCGACGCCAGGTCGGTGCCCGCCTCCGGCTCGCTGTACCCGATCGCGAAGTGGCACTCCCCCGCGAGGATCTTCGGCAGGAAACGCTCCTTCTGCGCGTCCGTGCCGTACTGAAGGATCGTCGGCGCGACGGAGTTCAGCGTGATGATCGGGTACGGGACCTCGGCGCGGGCGATCTCGTTGGCGAAGATCTGCTGCTCCACCGGGCCGTAGCCGCGCCCGCCGTACTCGGCGGGCAGCGCGACGCCGAGCATCCCGTCCGCGCCGAGGCGGCGGCAGTGCTCCAGGTACGCTCCGCCGAACGGGTCGTTGGCGATCTTGTCGCGGTCGGCGGGGGTCAGGCAGCGGCGGAAGTAGTCGCGCAGTTCGGCGCGCAGCTCCTTCTGCTCGGCGGTCAGGTCGATGAACATCACGCCTCCTGCGCGACGAGGGAACCGAGGGCGTCGAGCTGGTCGTCGGCGCCGCCGAGCAGGTGCCCGGCGTGCTTGGCCCAGGCGAAGTAGCGGTGCAGCGGGTAGGTGACGTCGAGTCCGATGCCGCCGTGGAGATGCTGGCAGGTGTAGAGCGCGCGGACGACGGGGTCGCTCGCGTTGAACGCGGCGACCGCCAGGGTCTCGTCCGCCTCGGGGTGGCCCTGTTCCAGTTGCCACGCCGCCGCCCACACCGCGACGTCGAGGGCGCGCTTGGCGATGTAGACGTCGCCGATGCTCATCGTGACGGCCTGGAACTGGGCGAGCGCCCGGCCGAACTGCTCGCGGCCCTTGACGTGGTCGGACGTCAGCGTCAGCGCGCCGTCGATGACGCCGGACGCCTGCGCGACCGCGCCGAGCAGCGCCGAGCGGCGCAGCGCGGCCCAGGCCGCGCCGTCGGCGGCGCCGCCGACGAGGGCGTCCGCGCCGACGCGCGCGCCGGCCAGGTCGAGGCGCGACAGCGGGTCGGTCGTCGCCGCCGGGTGCGGGACGACCGCGACGTCGGCCGGCTCCACGAGGAACACGCCGACGCCCTCCCCTTCGACGCGGGCGGCGACGAGGATGCGGTGCGCCTCGACGGCGAACGGCACGAACGTCTTGACGCCGTCCAGCACGAACCCGTCCCCGTCGCGGCGCGCCGTCGCCGTGACCGCGCCGACCGGGCCCGGTTCGCGCCACGCGCCGGTCAGCACCCGCTCGCCGGTCGCGACGCCCGCGAGCAGTTCGCGCTGCGCGGGCGTGCCGTGCGCGGCCAGCGGCAGCGCGCCGAGCGCCAGCGACGCGTACGCCGGGACGGGCGCGACGGCCCGGCCGACCTCGCGCAGGAGGACGGTCAGCTCCACCGGGCCGAGCCCCGCGCCGCCCGCGTCCTCCGGGACGACGACGCCGAGCAGCCCGGCGGACGCCAGCGCGGCCCACAGGTCCGCCGGATAGGGCGCGCCGGTCGTCTCGAACGCCGCCAGCCGGTCGGCCGCGGCCTCGCGCGCCAGCACCTCGGCGGCGAGGTCCCGCAGGTCGCGCCGGGTCTCGTCCAGATCGAAGTCCACTATCGCTTCCCTTCCAGCAGGTGCAGGCGGCCGCTGCCCGCGAACCGCGCGCGCAGGTCCGCCGCGTCGTCGGGGGTCAGGGGCCGGTAGTCGGGCGCGCGGCCGGGCCGCCACCAGACGGGGTCGGGGACACGCCAGCCCTCGGCGGCGAGCGCGCGCCGCAGGACCTTGTTGGACGCGGTGACGGGCAGGTCGCCGGTCAGCCGGACGTACCGCGGCAGCCACTTGGCGCCGAGCGGGGCGGTGCGCAGGAACGCCGCGAACGCGGCCGGGTCGAACGCGGCCGGGCCGCCGTCGAGGGCGAGCGCGGCCATCACCTCGTCGCCGGACGCGGCGTCGGGCACCCCGTACACGGCGAGCCGCCGGACGCCGGGCAGCCCCGCCAGGGCGCGCTCGACCTGGACCGCGCCGAAGTTCTCGCCGTCCACGCGGATGCGGTCGGCGGCGCGGCCCGCGAAGTACACCCAGCCGGCGGCGTCGGCGTAGGCGAGGTCGCCGCTCCAGAACCGGCCGTCGCGGACGCGGTCGGGCGCGTCCTCCTTGTAGTAGCCGTCGAACAGGCCGGTGCCCGCGCCGACCAGCTCACCGACCGCCTCGGGGTTGCGCGGGCGGCCCGCCTCGTCCAGCCGCGCGGGCGGGCAGCGGCGGCCGGTGCCGGGGTCGAGGATCGCGACGCCGTCGCCGAGGCGGCCGAGCGCGCCGGGCGGCCCGGCCGGGTCCGGGGACAGGGAGATCGCGGTCTCGGTCGAGCCGTAGGCGTCCACGACGCCGCAGCCGAACCGGGCGGCGAACGCGCGCTGCTCGGCGGGCGCGGCCTCGTTGCCGAACGCGACGCGCAGCGGGTTGTCGGCGTCGTCGGGGCGCTCGGGCGTCGCCAGGACGTACGACAGGGCCTTGCCGACGTAGTGCAGGTAGGTGCAGCCGTGCGCGCGGACGTCCGGGAGCAGCCGCGACGCGGAGAAGCGCGGGCGCAGCACGAGCGCCGCCCCGGCGGTCAGGGCGGGCGCGAACGCGGCCATCAGCGCGCCGGAGTGGAACAGCGGCATCGGGCAGTAGACGGCGTCGGAGTCCGTCAGCAGCCGTCCGGCGAGGCTCGCGCCCGGCACGGTCACCTTGCGGTGGGTGACCCGGACGGCGCGGGGCCGCCCGGACGTGCCCGAGGTGAAGACCAGCATCAGCAGCGTCTCGGGCGTGACGGCGCGCGCGTCGGGCGGCGCGGCGTCGCGGTGGCGGGCCATCGCGGCGGCGTGGTCCGCGAGCGCGGTGACAGGGACGCCGAGCCGCGCCGCGACGGTCCGGGCCGCGCCGAGGTGCGCCGGGGCGGCCACGAGCAGGTCGCAGTCGGCGCGGGCGGCGTCGGCGGCCAGCTCCGCCGGGCCGCGCGTCGGGTTGAGCGCGACGACGACGGCCCCGGCGAGCGCCGCCCCGCCGATGAGGAACACCATCTCGGGGTCGTTGTCGAGCAGGACGCCGACGTGGACGGGGCGGCCGGGGCCGGGCAGCGCGGCGAGCCACGCGGCGCGCGCCGCGCACTCGGCGACGGTGTCGGCCCAGGTCCAGGCGTCGCCGCTGGCGGCGCAGACGAGCCCGGTCCGGTCGTCGGCGGCGCGGGCCGCCAGTTGCGCTGCCACGGTCACGCGCGTCCACCTCCCGGCCGGAACCGACCCACGGCGGCAAAACTAGAACAGATTCTAGTCTGTGTCCAGAGGCGCGATCGAGTGCCGGACGACCCCGGTTCTCCACGGATGTCAGGAATTACTGACATCCCGTCCGGGCGCGTGCCGGACCGGATCAGATAACACGTTCTCACGCTGCCTGTACCCTGGTGCCCGGGCCGCCGGCCCGACCCCGCGCCCCGCCGAGCAGGAAGGACCCGCCGTGACCGCCGAACCGACCGAGGCGACCGAGGAGCGGCCCGCTCCGGCCGGAGCGCGGTCCCGCAGCCAGGTCCAGCGCCGCCGCCGCATCGTCCAGGCCGCCGCCGCGCTCGCGTCGCGCGGCGGGATCGAGGCCATGCAGATGCGGACCGTCGCCGAACGCGCCGGGGTGGCGCTCGGCACGCTGTACCGCTACTTCCCGTCGAAGATGGACCTCGTCGTCGCGGTCGTCAGCGAGGAACTGGACCTGCTCGAAGGCAGCATCGAGCGCCGCCCGCCGCACACCGCCGCGCCCGCCGACCGCGCCGTGGACGTCCTCATGCGCGCCACGCGCGGGCTCATGCGCGAGCCCGAGCTGGCCGAGGCGCTGATCCGGTCGCTGCTGCTGTCGGACGTCAAGACCGACTTCGGCGACCGGATGACCGGCCTGCTGCTGCGCGCCGCCGGGGCCGCGGAGGCGCCCGACGACGACCGCCGCACCCTCACCCGCGCCCTTACCAGCGTGTGGATCATGGAAATGATGGAGATGCTGCGCGGCCACGCCACCGCCGAGCAGATCCAGACGCGGCTGGAGGTCGCGGCCGCGCGGCTCCTCACCGACTTCTGAGCGGCGCTCAGCCGACGCTCAGCGCACGGCGGCCTCGACCGAGCGGTACTCGTCGCGCGCGTCCACCAGCGCGAGCGCGCCCGCCAGCCACGCCATCTCCTCCTCGCCCTCGCCGCGCGCCACCTGCGTCAGCAGCGTCCGGGCGTCGTCGGGCAGGCCGAGCCGCCGCGCGGCGTGGGCCGCGTGCGCGCCGAGGAACGGGCCGACCTCCGGCCACAGGAGCTGGACCTCGCGCAGGAAGACGGTGAGCCCCGAGTCGTCCATGCCGGGGATCTCCGACAGCAGCGCGCGGACGCGGCCGCCATCGCCGTGCGCCGCGTCGCGGAGCCGGTTCAGGTCGCCGTCGTAGCGGTCGGTGACGAGCCGGGCCGCGCCGCCGAGGTCGCGGGCCGCCGCCTCGGGGTGCGGGTGGCCCGCGTTGCGCAGGAACTCCTCGCGTTCGCGCTCGTCGGTCTCGCGGATCGCCGGGGCGGCGTCCCAGCCCCGGTCGAGCAGCGCCCGCGTCGCCCGGACCGCCGCCTCGGACGGCGTCGCGCGGTCCGCGAGGATCGCGAAGCACAGCAGCCGGAACAGCCCGGTCGCCGACCCGGTGACGGTGAACCCGACCTCCGCGGTCGCGTACCCGCTCGGGTGGCGGGCCAGCAGGGTCCGGACGGTCTCCTTCGTCCGCTCGTCCATCGGCACGGCGTCCCTCCTCACGGCTCGCGTCCGCCGGTCCGGTCCCGCCTGCCCGCCGCTCCCGCGCCCAAACGCCCCGCGCCGAACCCGCGTGGCCGGGCGGTCGCCCCCATTACGCTGGAGGCGACCCTTCGGAGCCAAACGGAAACAGGTGGGCTTGTGAGCGATCGGGAGCCGTTCATCAGCGACGGCGTCATCATCGAGTTCATCGACGGCAAGGACGTCCCGGTGAACCACAAGGAGTTCGGCGACCGCGCCGTCGTCATGCGCGCGACGAACAACGAGGGCCCCACCCTCTACTTCACCGAAGCCGAGTGGGAGGCCTTCATCGCGGGCGTCAAGGACGGCGAGTTCGACGACCTGCTGGAAGAGCCGACCGAGTCGGCCGAGAACGCCTGAGCCCCGGCCCGCCGGGAGGCCGCGCGCCTCCCGGCGGCCGGGCCGGCCGGGCGGGTCAGGCCGAGCGAGTCACGCCGGGCCGACCGGGCCGAGCGGGTCACGCCAAGCCAGGCGGGTCAGGCCGCGCCAGGCGGGTCACGCCGGGCCGAGCGGGCCGGGCCGAGCGGGCCGGGCCGAGCGGGTCACGCCGAGCGGGTCACGCCGAGCGGGTCACGCCGAGCGGGTCACGCCGGGCGGGTCACGCCGGGCGGGTCAGCTCGGCGAAGCGGGCGGCGAGGGCGGCCAGGCCGTCCGGGGCCGGGTCGCCGAACAGCCGCAGCCGGGACATGCCGCCGTCCGGGTGCAGGCCGAGCCGGACGTGGGTGATCTCCGGCGATGACGCGGGCCGGAAGCGGTGCCGCCCGTCCGGCTGGACGCGGGTGCGCGGCAGCAGGTCGGTCCACGCGCCGTCGTCGTCCGGGCGCGCCGCGCGCGCGTCCAGGCCCGCCAGCGTGACGTGGCCGGGCGCGTTGAACTTCAGGTGCGTCGTGTCGAACTCCACCAGGCGGACGATCCCCGGCGCGGCCAGCCGCACCACCGCCCAGTCGTGGCCGCCGTCGCGCCGCCGCGCGGTCTCCCAGCCCTCCGCCTGGTTGCGGGCGGTCCCGGGGAACAGCATGTTGTCGGGCGCGGAGTAGAACCGGTTCGAGCAGTCCACGACGCGCGCGCCGTTCTCCAGCGCGGCGAGGTCGACGGTCAGCCCGTCCAGCAGGCGCGGGTCGGGGACCGGCTCGCCGTGGACGCGCAGCCGCGCCACTCCCCCGTCCGGGAAGATGTTCAGCCGGACGTGCGTGAACCGCCGCTCGACCTTGACCTCGAAGCCCTGCGCCGCGTCGCCCGCCAGCGCGCCGCGCGGCACGATCTCCGTCCAGTCGGCGGCGGCGAGTTCGGCGGCGGACGGGTACCCGTCCGCGCCGCACGCCTCGACGGACGCGTGCGGCGGATAGTTCCCCTTGAACCACGCCGTGTCCACGACGACGCCCCGGATCACGCCGGGCAGGCCGAGCCGGACGACCGCCCAGTCGTGCCCGTACCCGCCGTCCGGGCCGGGGCGGCGCCGCGCGGTCTCCCAGCCGTCGTACTCCTGCCCCTTCGGCCCGAACGTCTCCGGGCGGAACGCGGGCGGCCACGGGTTGAGCAGGTTCTCCTTCGCCTCGAACGACTCGTCGCTGGCGGCGACGACCGAGCCGCCGAGCGTGCGGACGGCGAGGTCGGGCAGCGCCGTGAAGGCGGGCAGGTCGTTCACCGGGCTCCGTTCCGGGCGAGCAGGACGCCGCGCGGCGCGTCGCCGACGGGGACGCCGCGCAGCCAGGTCGTGACGGCCGCGCCGGTCAGCGCGCGGCCCTCGTAGGCGGTGACCGGGTTGCGGTGGTGCAGCCCGGCGGGGTCCACGACGCGGACGGCGTCGGGGTCGAACGCGACGAGATCGGCGTCGTTCCCGACGCGGATCGCGCCCTTGCCCGCCAGCCCGGCGAGCGCGGCGGGTCCGGCGGCCATCCAGCGGACGACGTCGGGCAGGCCGAACCCGCGCGCGCGGGCCTCCGTCCAGACGGCGGCGAGCCCGAGCTGGAGCGAGGACACCCCGCCCCAGGCGGTCGCGAAGTCGCCTTTCTTCAGTTCGGGCGTGCAGGGCGAGTGGTCGGTGACGACGCAGGAGATCACCCCGTCCGCGAGGCCGCGCCAGAGCGCGTCGCGGTTGGCGTCGTCGCGGATCGGCGGGCAGCACTTGAACGCGGTCGGCGGGCCGGGCGCGGCGGCGACGTCGGCGGCGCTGAGCGTCAGGTAGTGCGGGCACGTCTCGGCGGTGACGGGGACGCCGCGCGCCCGGGCGGCGGCGAGCGGTGCCAGGCAGTCGGCGGCGGACAGGTGCAGGACGTGGGCGCGCGCGCCGGTCTCCTCCGCGAGCCGGATCACCCGCTCGACGGCGGCGCGCTCGGCGGACGGCGGCCGGGACGCCAGGAACGCCGCGTAGTCCCCGCCCGCGGGGTCGGTGAGGGCGGCCGGGTCCTCGGCGTGGACGACGACGAGCCCGCCGAACGCGGCGGCGGCCGCGAACGCCGCCGCCATCTGGTCGGGCGCGAGCGGCGGGAACTCCGGCACGCCCGAGTCCGACGCGAAGCACTTGAACCCGTACACGCCCGCGTCGTGCAGCGGCCGCAGGTCGGGGAGGTTGCCGGGGACCGCGCCGCCCCAGAACCCGACGTCCACGTACACGCGGCCGCGCGCGGCGGCGCGTTTGATCTCCAGCGCCTCGGTGTTCGTCGTGGGCGGGAGCGCGTTCAGCGGCATGTCGACGAGCGTGGTGACGCCCCCGGCCGCGGCGGCGCGCGTGGCGGTCGCGAAGCCCTCCCACTCGGTGCGGCCGGGCTCGTTGACGTGGACGTGGGTGTCCACGAGCCCCGGCAGCAGCGCGAGCGCGCCGAGGTCGCGGTCCTCGGCGGCGGGCAGCGGCGCGTCGTGCGCGGCGACGGCCGCGACCGCCCCGTCCCGGACGGCGACGGCGGCGGGCCGCTCGACGCCGTCCAGCACCGTCCGGCGGGAGCGCAGCACGAGGTCGTACGGTCCGTTCACGCGGTGTCCTCCGTTGGGCCGAGCCGGTCCAGGTAGGAGAAGTCCTCGGCGGCGGGGTCGGCCGGGACGTATTCGAGGGAGACCCAGCCGTCGTATCCGGCGGCGCCGAGCGCGGCGAGGACGCCGGCGAAGTCCACCGCGCCGCTGCCGGGGCGGCCCCGGCCGGGCGCGTCCGCGAACTGGACGTGCCCGAGCACGTCCGAGTGCGCGGCCTTCACCGGGTCGTCGCCGTTGTGGGCGAGGTGGAAGGTGTCGAGCAGGAACGCCACGTCCGCGACCCCGGCCGCGCGCGCCCGCGCGACGACGGCCGTCGCGTCGGCGGCGGTCGCGAGCGGGTAGTCGCCGTTCAGCCCGCGCGCCAGCGGCTCGATCAGGATCGTGCCGGGAACGGTCCCGGCCATGTGCGCGAGGTTGGCGTCGGCGGTGCGGGCCTGCTCGGCGGCGTCCGATCCGGCGATCCGCTGCCCGTAGAGGGTGTTGAAGCGCCGCACGCCCGTCCGTCCGGCGATCTCCGCGAGGACGTCCAGGCTCGCCCTGAACTCCGCGACCCGCCCCGGATGCGACAGCACGCCGCGCTCGCCGCCGGGCAGGTCGCCCGCGTAGGCGTTGAGCGCGACGAGCCGCACGCCCGCGTCCTCGATCGCGGCGCAGAACGCGTCGACCTCGGCGGCGGGCGGGACGGGCGCGTCCGGCCACGGCCACCAGAACTCCACCGCCCCGAACCCGGCCGCCGCGGCGGCGGCCGGGCGCTCCAGCGGCGGGAGGCCGGTGAACAGCAGCGAGCAGTTGACGGCGTAGCGGACCACGGTGCGCCCTTCCCATCCTTCCCTCACCCGACGATGTGCTCGGGCCGGACCGGCACCCGGGTGAGCGCCTTGCCGGTCGCGTCGCGGATGGCCGCGACGATCGCGGGCGTGGAGGACAGGGTCGGCGGTTCGCCCGCGCCCCGCAACCCGTAGGGCGCGTTCGGGTCGGGGTACTCCAGGATGTCCAGGCGCATCGGCGGCATGTCGAGGATGGTCGGAATCAGGTAGTCGGTGAACGACGGGTTCCGCACGACGCCGCCGGACACGACGATCTCCTCCATGACGGCCAGCCCGAGGCCCTGCGCGGTGCCGCCGTGGATCTGGCCCTCCAGCGACAGCCGGTTCATGATCTTCCCGACGTCCTGGACGGCGGCCAGCTCGACGACCTTGACCAGGCCGAGTTCCACGTCCACGTCCACGACCGCGCGGTGGACGCACAGCGCGAGCTGCGTGTGGCTGTCGCCCTGCCCGGTGACGGGATCGAGCGCGGTCGTGCGGCGGTGGTGGTACTCGCGGGTCTCCTCGATCGCGTCGTCCCCGAGGATCTCCGCGACGGACGCGACCGCGCCCGCCGCCCGCGAGACGACCACGCCGCCGGAGACCGACAGGTCGTCGCGGCCGGTGCGCCGCGCGGCGCGCGCGAGCAGTTCCGCGCGGACGGCCTCGCATGCGGCCTTCACCGCGCCGCCCGTCATGTACGACTGGCGGGACGCGCTGGAGGACCCCGCGTCCCCGACCGCGTTGTCGGCGGGCGCGATCGTCACCCGGTCGACGCCCAGCTCGGTCCGCGCGATCTGCGCCTTGAGCGTGACGAGCCCCTGCCCGACCTCGGCGGCGGCGGTGTGGACGAGCGCGGCGGGCTCGCCGCCGATCACCTCCAGCCGGACACGGGCGGTGGAGTAGTCGTCGAAGCCCTCGGAGAAGCAGATGTTCTTGATGCCGACGCCGTATCCGACGCCGCGCACGACGCCCTCGCCGTGCGTGGTCTGCGCGACGCCGCCCGGCAGATTCCGCAGGTCGCTCGCATCGGCGGCGGGCGGCGGCGGCATCGCGTCCACCCGCTCCAGCATCGCCGCGAGCGGCGCCGGGGAGTCGATGACCTGCCCGGTCGCCATCCGCGATCCCTGGCTGACGGCGTTCCGCCGCCGCACCTCGACGGGCGTGAGCCCGCACGCGGCGGCGAGCCGGTCCATCATCGACTCGTAGGCGAAGCACGCCTGGACGGCGCCGAACCCGCGCATCGCGCCGCACGGCGGGTTGTTGGTGTAGACGCCGACCGCGTCGATCGCGATGTTCGGGATCTCGTACGGGCCGACGCCGAGCGACGCGGCGTTGCCGGTGACGTTCTCGGTGGACGACGTGTACGCGCCGCCGTCCAGCACGATCTCGACGTCCGCGTACAGCAGCCGGCCGTCGCCGGACGCGCCGTACTCGTACCGCATCCACGCCGGATGCCGGTGGACGTGCCCGAAGAACGACTCCTGCCGGTTGTACGACATCTTCACCGGGCGACCGGTGCGCAGCGCGAGCATCGCGGCGTGGATCTGCATGGACAGGTCCTCGCGCCCGCCGAACGCGCCGCCGACGCCCGCCATCGTCATCCGGATCTTGTCCTCGGGCAGGCCGAGGCAGGGGGCGATCTGCGCGACGTCCTTGTGGATCCACTGCGTGGAGACGTACAGGTCCACGCCGCCGTCGTCGGCGGGGACGGCCAGGCCCGATTCGGGGCCGAGGAACGCCTGGTCCTGGATGCCCACCTCGAACTCGCCGCTGACGACGACCTCGGCCGCCTGCTTCGCGGCCGGGACGTCCCCGACGCGGATCGGCTGCCGCCGCACGATCCCGCCGCGCTCCTGGACGCGGTGCGCGTCGGGATCGGCGGCGACGGCGCGCGCGTCGGTGACGGGCTCCAGCACCTCCCACTCGACGGCGATGTCGGCGAGCGCGCGCCGCGCCGTCTCGGGGTGGTCGGCGGCGACGAGCGCGACCGGCTCGCCCTGGTAGCGGACCTCGTCCGACGCGAGGACGGGCTGGTCGGGGTGGTCGAGGCCGAAGACGGGCCGGCCCGGCACGTCCTCGTGCGTCAGGACGGCGTGGACGCCGGGCCGCGCGAGCGCCGGGGCGGTGTCCAGCGCGCGGACGCGGGCGCGCGGGTGCGGGCTGCGCAGCGTCGCGCCCCACAGCATCCCGTCCGTCCACAGGTCGGAGGCGTAGGCGAACTCGCCGGTGACCTTGAGGGTGCCGTCCGGGCGGACCGGGCTGTCCCCGACGCCGCCCCGGCCGGGCGCGGCCTTCGCCGGGGACGTCACAGCACCTCCCGGGCGCGGTCCATGAGGCGGCGGTGCGCGGCGGCCCCGCGCCGCGCCGCCTCGTCCTGCGGGACGGTGACCAGCTCGTCGCCGCGCACGACCGGGCGGCCGCCGACGAGCAGCAGGTCCAGCGGCGGCGTCGCGCCGAACGCGAACGCGACGACGGGGTCGTCGACCGCCGCGTGGAACCCGTCCAGCCGCCACAGCGCGATGTCGGCGAGCTTGCCGGGCTCCAGCGTGCCGATCTCGTCGGCGCGGCCGAGGCAGCGCGCGCCGCCGAGCGTCGCCGCCTCCAGGGCCTGGCGGGCGGTGAGCGCGGTCGGGCCGTACCGGGCGCGCTGCATATAGAGCGCCTGGCGGACCTCCCCGGCGAGCGGGACGAGTTCGGCGGACGCGGACCCGTCCACGCCGAGCCCGACCGGCGCGCCCGCCGCGAGCAGGTCCGCGACGCGCGCGATGCCAGAGCCGAGCCGCGCGTTGGAGCTGGGGCAGTGCGCGGTGCCGGTGCCGGTCGCGGCGAGCCGCGCGACGTCGCCGTCGTGCAGGTGGACGCAGTGCGCGAGCCACACGTCGGGGCCGAGCCAGCCGAGCGAGTCCATGTACTCGACGGGCGTCATGCCGAACTCGCGGCGCGTGTAGTCCTCCTCGTCCAGTGTCTCGGCGAGGTGGGTGTGCAGGCGGACGCCGTTCGCGCGGGCCAGCTCCGCCGACTGGACGAGCAGGTCCTTGGTCACCGAGAACGGCGAGCACGGCGCGACCGCGACGCGCAGCATCGAGTCCGGCGACGGGTCGTGGTAGGCGTCGATCGCCGCCTCGGTCGCGGCGAGGATCGTGTCCAGGTCCTCCACGGCCTCGTCCGGCGGCAGCCCGCCGCGCGACGCGCCGAGGTCCATCGACCCCCGGCACGGGTGGAACCGGACGCCGACCTCGCGGGCCGCCTCGACCTCCGCCGCGAACAGGTCGCCCCCGCCGCGCGGGAACAGGTAGTGGTGGTCGGTGGACGTCGTGCAGCCCGACTTGGCGAGCCACGCGAGCCCGGCGGTGGCCGCGCCGTGGACGACCTCGGCGTCCATCCGCGCCCACGGCCGGTACAAGGTCGTCAGCCATTCGAACAGCGTCGCGTCCGGCGCGAGGCCCTGGCTGGCCCACTGGTACAGGTGGTGGTGGGTGTTGACGAGGCCGGGCGTGGCGAGGCGCCCGGTGGCGTCGATCCGCTCCGCGCCGGGCGCGTCCGGGGCCGGGCCGGGGCCGACGGCGGCGATCCGGCCGTCCTCGACGACGATGTGGCCGTCCGGGTGCTCCTCGCCCGCGACCGTGACGACGTGGGCGTGCTCGATGACGGTCCGGTTCACGCCGTCGCCTTCCGCCGGGCGGCGAGGCGCACCGCGTCCAGGATCTTCTCGTAGCCGGTGCAGCGGCACAGGTTCCCGGCCAGCGCCTCGCGGATGTCGGCGTCGCTCGGGTCGGGGTCGCGGGCGATGAGCGCGTGCGTCTGCACGACGAGTCCGGGCGTGCAGAACCCGCACTGCACCGCGCCCGCCTCGACGAACGCCTCCTGCACCGGGTCGAGGCGGCCGCCCTCGGCCAGGCCCTCGACCGTCCGGACGCGGCGGCCCTCGGCCTGCCCGGCCGCGACCAGGCACGCGCAGACCGGCACGTCGTCCAGATAGACGGTGCAGGACCCGCATTCGCCCTGCTCGCAAGCGTTCTTCGAGCCGGGCAGGCCCATCCGCTCGCGGAGCAGGTAGAGCAGGCTCTCGCCCTCCCACACGTCGTCCACGGTCTCGGCGGACCCGTTGACGGTGACGTTGACGCGCATCTACGACGCCTCCCTCGCTGTGTCGGCCCGGTGCTCGTCCCACGCCCAGCCGAGCGTGCGGCGGGCGAGGACGGACAGGGCGTGCCTGCGGTACGCGGCGGTGCCGCGCACGTCGTCGATCGGGGCCGCCGCCGCTCGGACGAGTTCGCCGAACTCCCGCGCGACGCCGGCGTCGAGCGGGCCGCGTCCGGCCCAGTCCAGGCGGGCGGCCAGGAACTCCTCGGCGGCGGCGGCGCGCAGCGGCGTCGGCCCGGCCGAGCCGACGCCCGTCCCGACCGCGCGCCGGACGGGGTCGAGCGCGAGCGCGAACGAGCAGACGGCGATGACCATCGCGTTCCGCGTGCCGATCTTGGCGAAGTACTGCGGGCCGGGGGCGGGCGGGACGCGGACGGCGCGGATCAGCTCGTCCGACTCCAGCGCGTTGCGCTTCACACCGGTGAAGAAGTCTCCGACCGGGATCGTCCGGACGCCGCGCGCCGCCGACTCGACCTCGACGGCCGCGCCGCCCGCGAGCAGCGGCGGGTGGCCGTCGCCCGCCGGGGACGCCGCGCCGAGGTTGCCGCCGAGCGTCCCCCGGTTGCGGATCTGCGGGGAGCCGACGGTGCGCGCGGCCTGCGCGAGGCCGGGGAGGCGGGCGCCCAGCTCGTCGATGATCCGCGCGTAGGGGACGCCCGCGCCTATTCGGAGCACGGGGCCGTCTTCCTCCCAGTCGCGGAGTTCGGCGATGCCGGACAGGTCCAGGAGCGCGGCGGGGCGGCGGACGTCGAAGTTCAGCTCGACCATGACGTCGGTGCCGCCCTGCAGCGGCAGCGCGCCGGGCCGCGCGGCCTTCGCGGCGAGCGCGTCTGCCCAGGTGGCGGGGCGCAGGAAGTCCATGCCGACCAGCGTCCCTCAGGTCCAGGCGGACGGCGCGTCCGGCGCGTCGTCGGTCGTGACGGTGCCCTCGATCAGGCCGTACGGGCGGTCGGCGGCGTAGAAGACCTCGCCGGGGTTGTCCAGGCCGAACGGGGCGAGGTCGACGTCGAAGTGGTGCTTGTTCGGCATCGCCATCCGGACCTCGCACAGCTCCGGGCACTGCGTCAGCGCCCGGCGGCCCATCGCGTACAGCGTCTGCTGCAGCGAGCGGCTGTGGGTTCCGGCGAACGCCTCCAGCAGGCACCGCCGCGCCTCGGCGAACGACGCCGCCCAGTCGGCGGCCGTGTCGCGGTGCCGCCAGCGGGCCGTGACCTCGGTGGCGAGCACGCGGTCGTCGGTGGGGGGAAGGGTCGTGTACTCGTCCTGGACGAAGCCGTGGAACTCGCTGCCGGTGGAGTTGAGGACGACGAGGTTCTTCAGGCCCGACACCACCGTTTCCTGTCCGCCGGTGCCGTCGCTGTGGACGAGCGTGGTGCGGACCTCCGTCCCGGCGCGGACGAACGAGTGCCGCCGCGCGTCGCCGGGCACGATCACGCGGTCCCAGCCGTACTCGTCGATCTCCACGCGGGCGTGGTGGATCGTCGGCTGCGCGTCCACGAAGTGGCGGGCCAGCAGCAGCGCGAAGTCCTCGATCTCCCCGATGCCGTGTTTGCGGGCGAACGCGAAGACCGTGTTCTTCTGCGCGTCCGTCGTGAGGACGGCCGCGTTGTCGCCCGTCAGGTGGACGTCCTCCATGTCGCCGGACAGGGCGATGCTGACGTTGAGGTCCTTGAGGTGGTGGACGGCCCCGTCGCGGGAGACGCGGACGACGCGGGTCTCCGCCTTCCCGTAGCGGTTGGGACCGAGAACGATGGCCATCTAGCTCCCTCGGTAGGTGGAGTAGGCGAACGGGCTCAGCAGCAGCGGGACGTGGAAGTGCCCGCCCGCGGCGAGAACGAACGCGACGGAGACCTCCGGGAAGAACGGCGACCGCCCGGCGCAGTCGAACACGAGCCGGTACGCGCCCGGCGGGGTCGCCGTGCCGAACGAGCGGACGCGCCCGTCCTCGTCGGTGGCGGCGGCGGCGACCCGCCGCCACTCCCCCGCCGCGTCCCTTCGCTCCAACGTCACGGGCGTCCCCGCGGCGGGCCGCCCCGCAGCCGCATCGAGCACATGCGTGGACAGCGTCGGCGCGGGGCCGGGCGGCGGGCCGGTGTCCGGCGCGGCGCGCTCGGACGGCGGAGCGTGGTCGCGGCTCGGCGGGGCGGGCGCGGTCGTGAGGAGGCGGTCGAGGCGGAGGGCGGTGATCTTGGCGAGTTCGGTGCGGACGACGGCGCGTTCGGCGGCGGGGTCGTTGCCGAGGCGGGCGCGCAGCGCGGCGAGCAGCGCGCCCGCGCCGAGGCCGGTCGCGCAGACGAGGTAGACGTGGCCGAACTCCGCTTCGTAGGCGCGGTTGCCGGCGGCGATCTCGCGGCGGAGGGCGGCGTCCGCGCCGTCCATCCCGGCCTGCTCGCCGCGCGACCAGGCGGCGTCGCGGCCGTCGCCCGTGGCGCGTTCGCCGATGCGGGGGTGCGCGGCCAGGGCCTGTTCGACGTCGGGCCAGTCGAGCCGGGCGAGGACTCCGGCGGACGCGGCGTGCAGGTCGGCCGCGTCCGCGTAGGGCCGCCGCCCGGCGACCTCGGCGGCGAACGCGGCGGACGCGCAGCAGGCGAGCAGCGCGTCCCGGGCCGCCTGCGCGGGCAGCGCGTTGAACGCGTCGAGCGCTCCGCGTGTCGCGTCGGTCAACGGCGTCCCTCCCAGCGTCCGGCGTCCTGGCAGCAGTACACCGCCGCGCGCCCGGCCGGATCGAGGGACGGACCTCCGAACCGGCGCGCCGCGCCGGGAGGGCTTTCGTGCGTTGCTCCAACGCGTTCCTGACCATTGATGTAGCCACAAAGCGGATTTACAGGGAGTTATCGGGTAGTCGTCTCCCATGCCGAGACGCAAGTGTCGCCACACCCATGTCCAGGGCGAGGACCACGGCCTCATCGAGACCCAGGGGATCAACGCCGGCAAGCCGATCGACGACCCGCCGCCCACCGGCCGCATCGAACACGCGCCCCCGCCGCCGGAGCACCCGGCGACGGCGGGCGACCTCTACGACGAGCGCGTCGGCCTGCCCGGCCAGCTCCCGGGCTACCCCGGCCTCCAGCGCTCCATCGACACGAGCTGACCCGACGGCCGGTCAGGTGCGGACGGCGTCGAGCAGGGGCAGCAGCGCCGCCGCGAACGCGCGGGGGCGGGCGGTGTTGCCGTTGTGGCCGCCGGGGAGGACGGCCGGGGCCGTGCCGAGCAGGTCCGCGAGGATGACCGCGCAGCGGCGGTCGAAGACGTGCGGCGGCGTCGCCGCGCCGAGCGCCGGGACGATGTCTACCGGGCAGTCCGCGAGCGCCGACGCGGCCAGGCCGTCGTCGATGACGGCCGGGAACTCCCGCTCGATGAAGTGGGCGAAGTTCGCGCGGCGCTGTTCGGTGAGGGGCTGCGGGGTGACGTCCGGCTCCGTCCCGGGGTCGTGCGGGTCGATGCCGAGCGTCGCCGCGATGGCGGGGAGCACGGCGGCGAGGCCGTCCGCGCGGTAGGTCGCGCGCAGGCCGTCGAGTTCGGCGCGGTGCCGGGCGGCGTCGGCGGCGGGCAGCAGCGACGGCGCGACGGGCTCGAACGCGATCAGCCGGCCGAGCAGGTCCGGCCGCCGCACGGCCAGGTGGAGCCCGATGACGGCGCCGATGCTGAGGCCGAGCATCGTCGCGGGTCCGTCCGCGAGCGCGTCCAGGAGCCGGGCGGCGTCGTCGGCGTGCCGCACGAGCGACGCGGGGGCCGCCGGGTCGTCGGGGACGCTGCGCGACAGGCCGCGCCGGTCGTAGGTGAGGACGGTGTGCCGCGCGGCGAGATGGGCGGCGAGGTCGGCGCTGCGTCCCGCGTCGCCTTCTCCGCTCTCGGAGATCAGCAGCAGCGGCCCGGTGCCGCGCAGCTCGTAGTGGAGGGTCGCGCCGGGAACGGGGAGTCGGCCCGTGGTGGTGTCCATGCCGAGGACGATAATCCATCAGAACAGATACATCAATACGGATACATCACTTCGGATGTAATCTGGCGGGCGTGAACGGAATCGAGCTGTTCCTCCTGGGCCGCACCCTCATGAAGATCGGCGAGGAGGCCATCCCCACCGGCGACGTCTCCCCCGGGGCCGCGCGCGGCACGAGCCACCGGTCCGTCCTGGTCGTCGCCGCCGACGTCCGCGAGCATCCCGGCTCCGCGATCGGGGAGATCGCCGCGCGGACCGGCTTCCCGCAGAGCAAGGTGTCCACCTGCGTCGCGCGGCTGCGCGAGGCCGGGAGCGTCGAGACGGCCCCGGACCCCGCCGACCGCCGCCGGATGCTCGTCCACCCGGCCCGGACGGTGTCCGAGCGCGTCGCGGAGGTCCGCGCCGCGCCGATCGACCGGGCGCTGGCGGCGGCGCTCGGCACCGATGACCCGGCGCGGCTCGCGGAGGTCCGCGCCGCGCTGGAGACGCTGCACCGCAGCCTGGACCCGTCCGCGCTCGGGCGGATGCGCGGTCACCAGTCGGTGGCCCCGGCGAAGGACGTCGGCGCGGGGTCGTAGCCGAGGACGGTCCGCGCGGCGGTGATGTCCAGCGTCCGCTCGACGGCCAGGTGCCCGACCGCGTACCGGGTGAGGCGCGGCGGGGACGGCCGCCGCGCCAGCAGGAACGCGCCCTCGACCGCCGCCGCCACCGGCGCCGCGAGCCGCGCCGGGACGTACACCGGCCGGGCGCGCACGCCGCGTTCGGCGAGGATCGCGCGCAGGGCGTCGTCGAGCACGACCGGCTCGGCGTCGGTCACGTTGAACACGCCGCGCCCGACCGGCCCGGTCGCGGCGAGCGCGCACGCGGCGGCGAGGTTGCCGACCGAGGTCAGGCTGACGAGCTGCCGTCCCGTCCCGGCCGCGACGAGCAGCGGCCCGCGCACCGCGCCGAGCACGCGCGGCAGCAGCGTCGTGTCGCCCGGCCCGTACACGGCGTGCGGCCGCAGCACGATCGCCCCGCGCCCCGCCGCGACCCGTTCCGCGGTCGCCTTGGACGCCCCGTACGCGTTGACGTACCGCGCGACGGGCGCGGCGTCCTCGGTCGCGCGGACGGTCGGCCGCGCCGGGTCGTACACGCTCGCGGTGCTGACGTGGACGAACCGCGCGTCCGGGAACGCCGCGAGCGCCGCCCGCGTCCCGCCGACGTTGACGGCGAACATCTCCGCCGCGCTCCCCCAGTCGGTGACGCTCCCCGCGCAGTGGACGACCGCGTCCACGGCCGGGAGACCGCGCGGCGCCGCGCCCGTCAGGTCCCACGCCCGGTACGGCGCGCCCCCGACGTGCGCGGCGGCCACCCGCGCGCGCCGCCCGAACGCCGCGACCGCGACGCCCCGCGCGACGAGCTCCCGGCACACCGCACCCCCGACGAACCCCGACGCCCCCGTCACCGCGACCCTCATGCCGCGCCTCCGGCGACCAGCTCGCGCAGCAGCGCCCGGTCCAGCTTGCGGGACCGCCCCGAGCGCGGCAGCTCCGGCAGCACCACGACCTCGTCCGGCAGCGCCGCGTGGTCGAGCACGCCGGGCAGGCGGCGGCGCAGCTCGGCCGGGTCCGCCGTCCCGGTGACGGCGAGGACGACGCGCTCGTCGCCGGTCGCCGCGTCCGGGACGCCGACGATCGCCGCCTCGGTCACGCCGGGCAGCGCC
Source organism: Actinomadura atramentaria DSM 43919 (assembly GCF_000381885.1). GTDB lineage: Bacteria > Actinomycetota > Actinomycetes > Streptosporangiales > Streptosporangiaceae > Spirillospora > Spirillospora atramentaria. The sequence continues at coordinate 142,047 of NZ_KB907216.1, forward strand.
GCGACCGCCGGTTCGTACAGGCCCGGGTACAGGTTGAACTTCCCCCGGATCAGCATGTCCTTCTTGCGGCCGGTCAGGACGATCCGCCCGCCGTCGAGCCGCGCGAGGTCGCCGGTCGCGAGCCGGTCCAGCGGCGGTTCGCCGAGGTAGCCCAGGCACAGGTTCGGCCCGGACAGCAGCAGTTCGCCGTCCGCCGCGAGCGCGGCGTCGGCCAGCGGCGCGCCGAGCAGGTCCCCGGCCGCGCCGGACTCGGTGTGCGCGAGCTTCTCGGCGGCCGACGCGACCGCGACCGGCAGGATCTCCGTCATCCCGTACACCGACAGCACCTCGGCGGTCGGCGCGGCGGCGACGGCGCGGCGCAGCAGCGCGGCGGGCGCGGGCGCGGCCCCGAGCAGGACGTACCGCAGCGTCTCGGGCAGCCGCGGCCGGACGTCCAGGACGTCGGCGAGGTGGACGGGCACGCAGAACGTGTGCGTCGCGCCGCGCGCGGCCAGGTCGCGCGCGAACCGCTCCGGCGTCCCGCCGAGCGGCGGCAGCGACCAGCGCGCGCCGACGAGCAGCGCGGGCAGGCCCAGCATGAGCTGGTCGGTGTGGACGGTGTCGCCGGGCCCGAGCGGGAGCCGCGCCCGCAGGACGTCGAGCGCGGCGGCCAGCGACGCCTGCGTGTGGACGACCGCGCGCGGCCGCTCGGTCGTCCCCGACGTGAAGATGACGACGGCGGGCGCGTCCGGCGGCCCGTCCAGCCCCGGCTCGGGCGCCGGGCCGCGCAGGATCGCCCCCAGCGACAGCGCGCCGCGCGGCACGCCGGGCAGCCGCGGCCCGACGCGCACGTGCCGGGCCGCGCCGAGCCGCGCCAGGTCGGGCAGCGCCAGCCCGCGCCGCCGCGCCAGCGCCCGGCCGACCGCCGAGCCGCCCGCCGCGTACAGCAACGACTCGGCGGCCGACCACGTCGGCGCGGCGAGCCGCAGCCGCGCGGCGAACATCTCCGGCCCCGCGCCGGGGTCGGCGAACACCACGACGCCGCCCGCCGCGACGGCGCCGAGCGCGAGCACCAGCGACGCCGGGGACGGCCGCACCGAGAACAGGACGCGCTCCCCCGGCCGCAGTCCGGCGGCCATCAGCCCGTGCCGGACGGCGAGGACGCGGCGGCGCAGCTCCCCGAAGGTCAGCTCCGCGCCGTCCCCGGCGACGAGCGCGACGTCCCCGGGCGCGGCGGCGGCCCGGTCGAGCAGGCGGCGGACGAGCGTCATGGCGTTTCCCTCCGGACGGTGAGCCGCCGGTAGGCGGGCAGCAGGACCCGGCGCGCGGCGGCGCGGCCGGTGACGGTGAGCGGGGCGGCGTCCAGCAGCGTCCCGGCGACCGCGCGGACCTCCGCGAGCGCGAGCGGGTAGCCGAGGCAGAAGTGCGGTCCCGCGCCGAACCAGAGCCGGCGCAGCTCGGGCGCGGCGGGGCGGGCGGGCGCGAACGGCCCGGCGGCGCGGCAGCAGGTGTGGGTGGCGATGACGATCCGGTCGCCGGGCGTCACGCGCGTCCCGGCGACGGCGGCGGGCCGGTGGACGCTGCGCAGCATCACCGGAGTCGGGGTGGTGACGCGCATCGCCTCGTCGATCGCGCCGTCCAGCAGCGCGCGGTCGCGGGCGACGGCGTCGAGCGTCCCGCTGTCGTGCAGGAGCGCGACCAGGCGCGGCAGCAGCGTCGCGACGGTCTCGGTGCCGGTGAGGAAGAACGCCCCGGCCGCGCCGCGCGCCTCGGCGGCGGACAGGCCGAGGGCGCGCATCCGGCCCATCACGGTCCGCTCGTCCCCGGCGGCGTACGCGGCGGCGGCCGCGTCGCCGAGCGGCGCGAGGACGGCGCGGGCGCGCGCGACCTGCGCGGGCGTCAGCCGCCGGGTGCGCAGGGACACGAGCGCGGTGATCCGCTCGCCCTCGGCGTACAGGCGGCGGTGGTCGGCTCCGTCCAGGCCGATGACGGCGGCGATGACCGCGCCCGCCGCGGCCTTCGCCGCCGCGACGACGTCGACCTCCGCTCCGGCGCGCAGGCGCGCGGCCAGCTCCGCCAGCGGCCCGGCCAGCACGCGCCCGCACAGTTCGGCGGTGTTCGCGGGCGTGAACAGGCCCGCGAGCTTGCGGCGCAGCTCGCGGTGCGCGTCGCCCTCCATGTTGAGGAGCACGGACGGGCCGAGGACGGGCGTCCACAGGTCGCCGGGCGAGCCGGGGCCGTCCTTGCGGAACGTCGCGCCGTCCAGCAGCACGTCGCGGGCGACCGCCGCGTCGTTCACGACGACGCCGACGCCGGGCACCCGCACGACCGGCCCGGCGGCGGCGAGCCCGCGCAGCAGGGGGTACGCCACGGGATGCGCGGCGAGGAACAGCCGCCGCTCCCAGGTGTCGGCGTTCATCGCGCGCCCTCGTGCTCGACCGGCCGGAGATGCCGTGGCCGGATGTCCACGACGTCGGGCCGGTACCGGTGGTCGGCGTACCAGCCGAGCGTCCCGACGAGCCCGAACGCGCGCAGCCGCCGCACCGACCCGTACACGACCACGTCCCGGCGCAGTCCGTACGCGGCCGTGACGCGCCGGACGCGGTTGACCAGCGCCCGGTCCTCGTGGACGTCCTCGATGCGGGTGCGCGGGAACCCGCCCGACCGCTCGTACAGCGCGGCGGTCAGCGCGACGTTGCAGCCGGGCATCATCACGTACGGCCCAAGTGCGAGCGGGTCGCGGTTGCCGGACCGCAGCCGCCCGAACAGCGCGGCGGTCCCGATGACGGCCGGGAGCAGCCGCCGCTCCCACCACTTCAGCGGGAACTCGTCGGTGCGGGGCCGCAGCGGGCCGCTGACCATCTCCAGCCCGTCGCCGAACGCGCGCTTCACGGCCGCGACCCAGTCGCGGTCGGGCAGGCAGTCCGCGTCGGTGCGGGCCAGGTGCGTCGCGCCCGCGCGGATCGCGGCGCGCATGCCGGTGTCGGCGGCGGCACCGGTGCCCTTCTGGGCTTCGCCGACGAGCCGCAGATCCAGCGTGGGGTTCGCGGCGGCGAACGCGCGGACGACCGCGACGGTCCCGTCCGTACTCCCGTTGTCCACGACGAGGACGGTGAAGTGCGGATCGGTCTGCTCCGCGAGCCGCGCCAGCGTCGCACCGACCGACTGCTCCTCGTCGTAGGCCGGGACGATCACGAAGAGCCGCATCACAGCTCCGCGAACAGCACGCCGAGGCTGACGCCGCCCGCCAGCCCGAGCAGCGCGACGCGGTCGCCCGAGCGGCAGCGCCCGTCGGCCAGCGCGGTCGCGAGCTGGAACGGCAGGCTCGCGGACGCCAGGTTCCCGTGCTCGGGCAGCGTCACGACGAGCTTGCCGGGCGGGATGTCCAGCATCGACCGCAGGATCTCCAGGTACGGCAGCGTCACCTGGTGGACGGCGACGACCGCGAAGTCGTCCCAGGTCAGGCCGGTCTTCTCCAGCGCCGTCCGGAAGATCTCCGGCCCGGCGGCGACGAACGCGTCCTTGAGCCGCCGCCCGTCGCCGCTGAAGTAGGTGAACTCCGGGTCGCGCGGGTGCGCGGACCCGCCGCCCGGCAGCGTCCCGATCCCCCACGCCGCCGACACCGCCGCGAAGTCGCGGTAGAACACGCCGCCGTCCGGCGCGGCCTCCAGCAGGACGGCCGCGCCGCCGTCCGACAGCGTGTAGCCCGCGAACGCGTCCACGAACGCGGCGCGGTCGCGGACCCGCCACCGCACGGCGCGCGACGGGCTCTCCCCGGTGCAGACCAGCGCGCGCTCGGCCTGGCCGGTGCGGATCAGCGCCTCGGCCGTCTGCAGGCCGTTGAGGAAGCTGTTGCAGGCGTTCTTGACGTCGAAGACCGGGCAGGACGCGCCGAGCTTGGCCGCGACGATGTGCGCGGTCGCGGGCTCGATCATGTCCTGCGACGCCGAGCCGAACACGAGCAGGTCCAGCGCGTCCGGCGGCAGCCCCCGGTCGGCGAGCGCGGCGCGGGCCGCCGCGACGGCGAGGTCGGACGCCTGCGCGCCGTCCGGCAGGACGTGCCGGGTCCGGATGCCGGTCATGCGCTCGACGATCGTCGGCAGCGGGCGGAAGCCGTCGCTCGCGGCGGCGACGCGCGCCTCGACCTCGGCGCTGGTCATCGTGTCCGGCGGCAGGTGCGCGGCGACGGCGGTGATGCGGGCTCTCACGGGGGCTCCCCGGGGTGACGGTCGGCGCCGCGCCGGGCGGCGGGCGTGCGCCCAGCCTCGTCCGGCGGCGCCGCGCCCGACAGAGCACCGCAACCCGCTCAAATACGAGCAAACAACCCCAAGTCAGAACTGAGTATCCGGACGGAGTCCCGCCTGAGCACCCGCCGGGCCCGCGTCACGACAACTTCAGGTACCAGAAGGTCGCGGCCCCGGCGGCGAGCGCCAGGAACAGGACGATGCTGAGCACCAGACCCAGCCAGTTACCGAAGCCGCCCGAGCCGAGCATCGCCTCCGGCCGGACCCGGTCGGGGTTCGCCGGGTCGTACACGACGACGATCTGCTCCCCGGGCCGGAAGCGGACGCGGCGCGTGCCGACCTCGCTGACCGCCTGGCGCTCGTACCCGTCATCGCCCCGGTACCGGACGACCGGGTGGTGGACGTACTGGCCCGAGCCGGGGTTGCTGCGCGACGGAACCCAGGTCGCCCCGACATCGACGACCACACCCCACGCGCGGTGGCCGCGGGTGCGCAGTCCGCGTCGGCCGGCGATGGAGCGAACGCACCGTACGACGAACACCAGCGGGGCGACCGGGATGATCGTTAGGACGACCAACACGAACATTGCGGACCTTCCGTCCTGCCAGGGGGAGCACACGGGCCGGAATCGGCCCATCGTAGTGCGGTGCGCCCGCCGCGCCACGCGGGCTTTGCCCGATTTGGCAGGTTTGTGGGTTGGCGACCGTTTCCCACTGGTGACGTGAGGGGCGCGGACCGGCGGCCGTCCGCACCGCGCACGCGCGGACCCGACCGGCCGTCCCACCGTCCCGAGGAGGAGGCATGGCCGAGACGCTCACCCGCAGGGAGATCATCCTGGAGCCGTCGGCGCAGGAGTTCGCCGACGCCAACGCCGAGCGCCCCTACATCTACGAACTGCCGCCCGAGCAGGGCCGCCAGGTGCTGGAGGACCTGCAGACCGACACCGGCGTCCCCAAACCCGAGGTGGACGAGGAGTGGATCCAGGTCGAGGGCGGCCCGACCGGCACCGTGCCCGTCCGGATCGTCCGCCCGCCCGGCGCGACCGGGACGCTCCCGGTGATCCTCTACGTCCACGGCGCGGGCTGGGTGTTCGGCTCCGCGCGGACGCACGACCGGCTGGTGCGGGAACTGGCCGTCCGCGCCGACGCCGCCGTGGTGTTCCCCGAGTACGACCGCGCGCCCGAGGCGCGGTACCCGACGGCGGTCGAGCAGTGCTACGCCGTCGCGCGGTGGATCATGCGGCACGGCGCGGACAAGGGGCTGGACGCCGACTTCACGGCCGTCGTCGGGGACTCGGTCGGCGGGAACATGGCGACCGTCCTGACGATCATGGCGGCCGAGCGCGGCGACGTCCGGTTCCGGAGCCAGGTGCTGTTCTACCCGGTCACCGACGCCGACTTCGACACCGAGTCCTACCGCGAGTTCGGCGAGGGCTTCTACCTGAACCGCGACGGCATGAAGTGGTTCTGGGACCAGTACGCGCCCGACCCGGCCGTACGCGCGGAGGTCCACGCGTCCCCGCTGCGCGCGAGCGTCGACCAGCTCCGCGGCCTCCCGCCGTCGCTGATCCTCAACGGCGAGGCGGACGTGCTGCGCGACGAGGGCGAGGCGTACGCGGCCAAGCTCCGGCAGGCCGGGGTGGACGTGACCGCCGTCCGGCTCGGCGGCATGGTCCACGACTTCGCGATGATCGACGCGCTGCGCGACAGCCGCGCCAACCAGGCGGCGATGGAGCTGGCCACCACCGCGCTCTACGACGCGCTGCACTGACCGCGTGTTCAAACGCGTGTTTGGGCCCGCCGATCGCGGCGAGGGTGGAGGCGAGAAAGCTCCAGAAGGGGGGCACGGATCATGGCCCGACAGGAAGACGAGCCGGAGTACGTGAACGACGGAATCCTCGACCCCGCGCAGACCCTCGACGGCGCGCCCACCGAGGACCCGCTGGACGAGGGGATCACGGTCCCCGAGCACTGGTCCACGGTCGAGCGCTTCGGCGCGACGGCCGAGGAGCAGCAGCAGGGCGAGACCCTCGACCAGCGGTTCTGGCAGGAGGAGCCGGACGCGGTGCAGGACACCGACGCGTCGGAGGTCGGCGAGTGGGTCTCCGACACCGAGGCCAAGCCGGGCCGGGTGGTGCCCGCCGACGACGGCGACGGCGAGCTGCTCGGCCGCGAGGTGCCGAGCGTGCGCGGGTTCGGGCCGGAGGACGACGCGATGATCGTCACCGACGAGGACGCCGACCGCGCGGCGGTGCCCGAGGACCCGCCGGACGAGAGCCTCGCGCAGGCCGAGGCGGCGCAACAGCGCGAGATGGAGCGGGACGCGGCGTCCGACTCCGACCCGAACGTCAGCGGCTGACCCCGGCCCGCCCCCGGCCGCGCACCCGCGCGGCCGGCTCCGCGCTCCCCGGGCGCGGTCAGGTCCCGATAGAAGCCGCTGGACCCCGCGCGGGCCGTGCCCGGGCGCGGTCAGGTCCCGGTAGAAGCCGCTGGACCCCGCGCGCACCGGCGGCGGCGCCCGGGCGCGGTCAGGTCCGCGTCGCGGTCCCGCACTCGTCGCGCGCGCCCCGCGCGGGGTCGGTCGAGAGGTCGTACGGATCGACGGGCGCGCCGCTCGCGGCGGCCCCGCCGCCCGCCCCGTCGAACACCGGCCGCAGCAGCCCGTCCTTGGAGCCGCAACGCACCCCGGCCGCGCCGACCGCCGTCGAGCGCAGTTCGACGGCCACCGCCGGGCCCGACCGGACGATGAGCAGCGTCGTGTCGCGCCGGACGACGACCCGCGCGACCGACCCGCGCCGCCCCGGCGGCCGCACCGCGTACACGAAGACGTGCCGGGCCTTGACCCGCACGACCGTCCGTCCCCGGTCCACGGCGGGCTCGGCGGTGATCGTCCCCCGCACCTTGACGGACGGGACCGCGGCCTCCGCCGCCCCCGGCGCGAACGACGTGACCCAGACGCTCCGGTCCGACCGCCGCGCCAGCAGCCCCGCCCGCTGCGCAGGCGTCAGCAACGCGGCGAGCGCCCGCGGATCACGCCGATAGAGCGCCCGCTTGTCCAGATTCGCCGCCGACAGCATCTTCCGCACATGCCAGTAGGCGAGCGAGACCTCTTCCTCGGTGAACCCGGCCATCGCCCGCGGCCTGGGCGTGACGAGCCCGAACTCCCCGTCCGGCCACCGCGCCGCGGGCGACCCCGCGAACGGCGCGAGCGGATCGGGCGCGGCCGCCCGCGCGACAACGGGGTCGCCCACCGGTTCGGAAGGCCGAGGCCCCAGCACCACCGACATCCCGATCGCCATGACGATGTAGACGACCACCAGCACGCCGACGACCCCGGCCCGACCCGCGTTCCGGACGACGCTCCCCCGCCACACCCGCACGTCGGCACCTCATTCCCTCGCCCGCTCCAGCGGAAGAGTAACGACCCTCCACCCCCTTCGGGCGCTTTCCCCCGCTCCGACCCGCCCCACCCGAACCTCGATCAACAAGGACCTCCCGGAGCGTGGGGGAGCATGGGACCGGGGTAGAGACTTATGGTGATACCTGTGGTTAGACTCGAGTCTCATCGGCGCGGCCGGGAGGGTTTCCGGCCGTGAGCGCACTGGGGAGCACCTATGAGCCCGACCGCACTGTCCGCGACCGCACCCGCCCCCGTCCCCCCGGACTTCGACTTCTGCAGCCCCGACCTGATGGCCGAGCGGGTTCCGCTGGCCGAGTTCGCGGCACTGCGGGCCGCCGCGCGGCCGTGGTGGAACCCGCAGCCGCGCGGGCGGACGGGATTCGCCGACGACGGCTTCTGGGTCGTCAGCAAGCACGCCCACATCAAGGAGGTCAGCCGCGACCACGAGCGGTTCTCGGCCAACGCCAACGGCGCCGTGATCCGGTTCAACGCGGACTTCGACCCGGCGGAGCTGGAGTTGCAGCGCGAGGCGCTGCTGCTGCACATGGACCCGCCGAGGCACAACAAGCTGCGCCGGATCGTGTCGCGCGGGTTCACGCCGCGCGTGATCAACGGGCTGCGGGACGCGCTGGCCGAGCGCGCGGAGCGGATCGTGGCGGACGCGCGGCGGCGCGGCGGCGGGGGCGACTTCGTCACCGAGATCGCCGCCGAGCTGCCGCTGCAGGCCATCGCGGAGCTGATGGGCGTCCCGCAGGAGGACCGGGGCCGGCTGTTCGACTGGTCGAACCAGATGCTCGGCTACGACGACCCGGAATTCGACGCGGACCCGGCCTGCGCTGCGGCGGAGATCGTCGGGTACTCGATGGGCCTGGCCGAGCGCCGCCGGGGCTGCCCGGCGCACGACATCGTGACGCGGCTCGTCGAGGCGGACGTGGACGGGGCGGGCCTGTCCGACGACGAGTTCGGCTACTTCATGATCCTGCTCGCCGTCGCGGGCAACGAGACGACCCGCAACGCCATCACCCACGGCATGATCGCGTTCCTGGACAACCCGGAGCAGTGGGAGCTGTTCAAGGCCGAGCGCCCGGAGACGGCGGCCGACGAGATCGTCCGCTGGGCGACGCCCGTGACGGCGTTCCAGCGCACGGCGACGGTCGACACCGAGCTGGGCGGCGTCCCGATCCGCGCGGGCGACCGCGTCGCCATGTACTACAGCTCCGCGAACTTCGACGAGGAGGTCTTCGAGAACCCCGGCGCGTTCGACATAACCCGCTCCCCCAACCCCCACCTGGGCTTCGGCGGCACGGGCGCGCACTACTGCATCGGCGCGAACCTGGCCCGGCTGGAGATCGGCCTGATGTTCGAGGCCGTCGCGGACCGGATGCCGGAGATCCGCGCGGCGGGCGAGCCCCGGCGGCTGCGGTCGGCGTGGCTGAACGGGATCAAGGAGTTCCCGGTCCGCTACGCGTGACCCACTCAACTAGAACAGGTTACATTTCTGGTTGATTCCCCCTACCGAGGAGGCGGCATGGGCACGCCGGTGATCGTCGAGGCGACACGGACCCCGCAGGGCAAACGCAATGGCTGGCTGGCCGGACTGAAGGCGCAGGCGGTGCTCGCGCACGCGCTGACCGCCGTCGTGGACCGCGCGGGACTCGACCCGGTCGAGGTAGAACAGGTTTTCGCCGGGTGCGTCACGCAGGCGGGCGAGCAGGGCGGCCACGTCGGCCGGTACGCGTGGCTGTACGCCGGGCTGCCGTGGCAGGCGGGCGTCACGACGCTGGACGCGCAGTGCGGGTCGGCGCAGCAGGCCGTCCACCTCGCCGCCGCGCAGATCGCCGCCGGGGCCGTCGAGACGGCGATCGGCTGCGGCGTGGAGGTGATGAGCCGCGCCCCGCTCGGCAGCAACGTGCTGCCCGCGAACCCGCACCCGGCGGACTGGTCGATCGACATGCCGAACCAGTTCGAGGCGGCCGAGCGCATCGCGCGCCGCCGGGGGCTGTCCCGCGCGGACCTGGACGCGTTCGGCGCGCGCTCGCAGCGCAACGCCGCCAAGGCGTGGGCGGACGGCCGCTTCGAGCGGGAGATCACCCCGATCGACGCGCCCGTCCTGGACGCCGAGGGAAACCCGACCGGCGAGACCAGGACCGTCACCCGCGACCAGGGCCTGCGCGAGACCACCGTCGAGAGCCTGTCCGGCCTCCGCGCCGTCCTGCCCGACGGCCTGCACACGGCGGGCACGTCCTCCCAGATCAGCGACGGCGCGGCGGCCGTCCTGCTGATGGACGAGGACCGGGCCCGCGCGCTCGGCCTGCGCCCGCGCGCCCGCATCCGCGCGCAGGCGCTCGTCGGCGCGGAGCCGTACTACCACCTGGACGGCCCGGTGCAGTCCACCGAACGCGTCCTGGCCAAGGCCGGGATGGCGATCGGCGACATCGACGTGATCGAGATCAACGAGGCGTTCGCGTCGGTCGTCCTGTCGTGGGCGTCGGTCCACGGACCGGACATGGACCGCGTCAACGCCAACGGCGGCGCCATCGCGCTCGGCCACCCGGTCGGCGCGACGGGCGCGCGCCTGCTGACGACCGCGCTGCACGAGCTGGAGCGCCGCGACGCGTCGACCGCGCTCGTGACGATGTGCTGCGGCGGCGCGCTGTCGACCGCGACCGTCCTCGAACGCCTCTAGCAGCGGTCCGCCGCCGCGCCCCGCGCGCGGCGGCGGATGAGACCCTTGTCCAGACGCGAGTCTCATGTTAGAACTCGTTCTATTCAGGTATCCCAAGCAAGCGATCGGTCAACCAAGATCGACCGGAACCGCGCGGCGCGAAGCGGAACCCGGCCAAGGACCCCCCGACGGACGACCCCGAGCCGAAGGACATCCCCATGCCCGGACCCGACACCGGCACCGCCCCCGAGATCGACGTCATCGACCCGGGCGTCTACGAGCGCTCCGGCGTCCCCCACGAGCAGTTCCGCTGGCTGCGCGACCACGACGCCGTCCACTGGCACCGCGACCTCGACCCGCGCGTGCCCGGCTTCTGGGCGGTGACGCGGCACGAGGACGTCGTCCGCGTCTCCCGCGACCCGCAGACGTTCTCCAGCCACGTCCGCACCTCGATGTACGAGGAGTTCACGGACGACGAGATCCTGCTCTACGGGATGATGATGCTGTTCCAGGACCCGCCCGACCACACGCGCAACCGCGCCAAGGTCAACCGCGGCTTCACCCCCCGGATGATCCGCCGCCTCGAAGGCCACATCCGCGACATCTGCAACGAGCTGCTGGACGACGTCGTGGAGCGCGGCGAGGCCGACTTCGTCGGGGACATCGCCGCGCACCTGCCCGCCTACGTGATCTGCGAGCTGCTCGGCGCGCCCGTCGAGGACCGCGACCGCATCTGCGACTGGTCGAACCGGATCATCGGCTTCGCCGACCCGGAGCTGAACGGCGCGAAGGAGCAGGCGCGCGACTTCGCGGGCGAGCTGATGGAGTACGCGGCGCGGCTCGCCGCGCAGCGGACCGCCGACCCGCGCGACGACATCGCCACGACCCTGCTGCAGCCGGACGAGACCGGCGCGCGCCTCAGCATCGAGGAGTTCCAGCTCTTCCTGCTCATGCTCGTCATCGCGGGCCACGAGACGACCCGCAACGGCTCGGTCGGCGGCATGCAGGCGTTCTTCGAGAACCCGGCCCAGTGGGAGCGGCTGCGGGCGGACCGCTCGCTGCTGCGCACGGCCCCGGACGAGATCGTCCGCTGGACGAGCCCGATCAACCTGTTCCGCCGGACGGCCGTGCGCGACGCCGAACTGGGCGGGAAACAGATCAGGGCGGGCGACAAGGTCGTCCTGTTCTACGCATCCGCGAACCGGGACGAGCGCGTCATCGAGGACCCGTTCACGTTCGACGTCGGCCGCAACCCCAACCCGCACGTCGGCTTCGGCGGCGGCGGCCCGCACTACTGCCTCGGCACGCACCTGGCGCGGCTGGAGCTGGCGGTGCTGTTCGAGACGATCCTGGACCGGATGCCCGACATCCGGCCCGCGGGCGAGCCCCGGCGGCTGCGGTCCAACTTCGTCAACGGCGTGAAGGAGCTGCGGGTGGAGTTCATTCCGTCCGCGCGGCTGACGAGAAGGCCGTAAAGAATGCGGTTCGCCCGTTGTGGGTTGCGTGTGGTGTTGCGAACACTCTTGGACGCGATGCCCAATACCGAACCAGCCGGTAACGTAAGGTCTGGTTTCATCATCGACCCGAGGGGCCGCCGCTGCGCACGGCAGCGCGACCGCCGCGACGGACAGGAGTGATGCGTGAGCAGGGGCTGGCGTGACTGAGGCAGTTGAGCCGTCGGACGGTCCGTTGCGCGTGGCCCTGCTCTCGTACCGGAGCAAGCCGCACTGCGGCGGCCAGGGCGTGTACCTCCGCCATCTGAGCCGCGAACTGGTCGATCTCGGCCACCGCGTCGAGATCTTCTCCGGGCAGCCGTACCCGGAGCTGGACCGCGACGAGATCGTCCTCACGGCGGTCCCGTCCCTGGACCTCTACCGCGACGAGGACCCGTTCCGGACCCCCGCGCGCGAGGAGTTCCGGGACTGGATCGACGTCCTGGAGTTCGCGCACATGAAGACCGGCGGCTTCCCTGAGCCGCTGACCTTCAGCCTGCGGGCGCTGCGCGAGCTGCGCCGCCGCCGCCGCGACTTCGACGTCGTCCACGACAACCAGGTCCTCGGCTGGGGCAACCTCGGCATCGCCCGCGCCGGGCTGCCGCTGGTCACCAGCATCCACCACCCGATCAGCGTGGACCGCCGCATCGAGCTGGAGGCCGCCGAGAACCCGCTCGCGCGGTTCGGCAAGCGCCGCTGGTACGGGTTCGTCGGGATGCAGGCGCAGGTCGCGCGGCGCGTCGGGCCGGTCCTCACCGTCTCCGGCTCGTCCAAGGTCGACATCGTGCGGGACTTCCGCGTCGACCCGCGGGACATCCAGATCCTCCCGCTCGGCGTGGACACCGGCGTGTTCCACCCGCGCGGCGAGCGCGTCCCCGGCCGGATCGTCGCGATGGCAAGCGCGGACGCGCCGATCAAGGGCGTGGACGTGCTGCTGCGCGCCGTCGCCAAGGTCGCGACCGAGCGCGACGTCCACGTGGTGATCGTCAGCCGCCCCCGCAAGGACGGCCCGACCGAGAAGCTCGTCCGCGAACTGGCGCTCGGCGACCGGGTCCGGTTCGTCAGCGGGATCAGCGACGACGAGCTGGGCGAGCTGCTCGCCTCCGCCGAGATCGCCGTGGTGCCGTCGCGGTACGAGGGTTTCTCGCTGCCCGCCGTCGAGCACATGGCGTCCGGGACGCCGCTGGTCGCCAGCCGGGCCGGGGCGCTGCCCGAGGTCGTCGGGGACGCCGCGCCGCTCGTCGCGCCCGGCGACGTCGAGGAGCTGGCGACCGTCCTGCGCCGCCTGCACGACTCCCCCGAGGAGCGGGCGGCGGTCGGCGCCGCCGGGCTCGCGCGCGTGCTGGAGAAGTACGCCTGGCGGGCCGTGGCGCAGGCCACCGTCGACCACTACCGCACCGCGATCGAGCAGCGGGACTACCTGCGGCTGGCCGCGGGCCGGCGCAAGGCATGAGGGCCGCTCGCCCGAGCGTCCCCCGTACGGAAGGAGCACGACCCTGCTGACCGTGGATTTCCAGCGGTTCCGCGTGGCACCCGGCGAACGCATCATGGACATGGGATGCGGCGCCGGACGGCACGCCTTCGAGCTGTACCGCAGGGGTGCCGACGTGGTGGCCTTCGACCTGGACGCCGAGGAGCTGGACGGCGTCGAGAAGATGTTCGGCGCGATGCGGCTGGCGGGCGAGGTCCCCGAGGGCGCGTCCGCGACGACCGTGCAGGGCGACGCGCTCGACCTGCCGTTCCCCGACGACCACTTCGACAAGATCGTCGCGTCCGAGGTGCTGGAGCACATCCCCGACGACATGCGGGCGATGCGCGAGCTGCTGCGCGTCCTCAAGCCGGGCGGACAGCTCGCGGTGACGGTGCCGAGCTGGCTGCCCGAGCGGGTGTGCTGGGCGCTGTCGGAGGACTACCACACCGCCCCGGGCGGCCACGTGCGCATCTACACGCGGGCCGAGCTGGAGGCGAAGCTGAAGTCGCTCGGCTTCCGGGTGGACGGCCACCACCACGCGCACGGGCTGCACGCGCCGTACTGGTGGATCAAGTGCGCGGTCGGCGTGAACAACGAAGGCAACCCGCTCGCGAAGGCGTACCACCAGGTCCTCGTGTGGGACATCATGAAGCGCCCGCTGGCCACGCGGCTGGCCGAGCGCGTCATGAACCCGCTGATCGGCAAGAGCGTCGTCGTCTACTTCACCAAGCCCGCGACGCCGGACCGGCCCGCCGCGTCGGCGAGGGAGACCGCGGATGCGGTCTGACGACGCCGCCTCCCCGCCGTCCGTGCCGGGCGTCCTGACCGCCGACGACGTCGTCGCCACGGCGCGCAGCATCGCCCGGCAGCAGGAGCCGTCCGGCGCGATCCCGTGGTTCTCCCCCACCGGGGGCGTCGCGGGGCACGTGGACGCGTGGAACCACGTCGAGGCGGCGATGGCGCTGTCGGTGGCGGGCCTGCGCGAGCCGTCGCGCCGCGCGTACGCGTGGCTGGCGGACGTGCAGCGGGCGGACGGCTCGTGGCCCGCCAAGTGGGTGCTGGGCGAGGTCACCGAGCCCGGCGGCGAGTCCAACCAGGCCGCGTACGTCGCGGTCGGCGTCTGGCACGAGCTGGTCACCACCGGCGACGAGGACTTCGCGCGCGCGATGTGGCCGACGGTCCGCCGGGCGATCGAGTTCACGCTGGGCCTGCAGACGCGGCGCGGCGAGTTCCGCTGGATTCGGCACGAGAACGGCGAGCTGGGCGAAGAGGCGCTGCTGACCGGCTGCTCGTCCATCCACCAGTCGCTGCGCTGCGCGGTCGCGCTGGCCGAGCGGCTCGGCGAGCCGTGCCCGGACTGGGAGCTGGCCGCCGACCAGCTCGGCCACGTCGTGGCCGAGCACCCGGAGGCGTTCGCCGACAAGAGCCGCTGGTCGATGGACTGGTACTACCCGGTGCTCGGCGGTCCGGTGCGCGGCGAGGCGGCGCGGGCGCGGCTCGCGGCGGGCTGGGACACGTTCGTCGTGCCGGGCCTCGGCTGCCGCTGCGTGTCGGACCAGCCGTGGGTGACGGCGGCGGAGAGCTGCGAGCTGGTGATGGCCCTGGACGCGGCGGGCGACCGCGACCGCGCGCTGGAGCTGTTCGCCACGATCCAGCACCTGCGCCACGAGGACGGCTCGTACTGGACGGGCTGGCAGTTCGCCAACGAGGCGCACTTCCCGGGGGACCGGTCCACGTACACGGCGGCGGCGGTCGTGCTGGCCGCGGACGTGCTGGAGGGGACGTCGGCGGGCTCCCGGCTCTTCAAGGAGATCGCGGGGCGGCCGCTCGGCCCTTCGCCCGCCTCCGACCCGGCGGCGTGCGGGTGCGCGCCCGCCCCGGTCGCGGACCCGGTCCGCTCCCGAAGCTGAGGAAACGCCGGAGGCCGCCCCCGCTCGGCGGGGGCGGCCTCCGGCGTTCCCGGCGACCCGTTCCGGCGGACGGCGCGGCACCTCGGGGACGGCGGCACATCCGACGAGCGCAGCACCTCCCGCAGACGCGACACAGCCGGCAGGCACGGCCCGGCCCGCAGACGCAGCGCGGCCCGCAGACGCGACACAGCCGACAGACTCGGCACAGCCGACAGACTCGGCACGTCCGGCGGCCGCGGCGCGGCCTGCCCGCGCGCGATGTCCCGCCGGGCCGCGCCGCGCTCCAGCGCGGCGCGGCGTGCGCGGGTCCGGGGTCAGGCGGGCGTGCGCGGGTCCTTGGGGGAGACGCGTTCCAGGACGCGCAGGGAGCCGACGACGCGGCGTTCCTCGAACGCGCCGCTCGCCAGGGCGCGCTCGTAGACGTGGAAGGGCGCCTGGCCGCCGTCCGCCGGGTCCGGGAAGACGTCGTGGATCGCCAGCGCGCCGCCGACCGCGACGTGCGGTGCCCAGTGCGCGTAGTCGGCCTGCGCCCACTCCTCGGCGTGCCCGCCGTCGATGAACAGCAGCGCCAGCGGCGTCGACCAGAACCGGGCGACGGTCGCGGACGCGCCGACGACGGCGACGACCTCGTCCTCCAGCCCGGCGCTGCCGATCGTCCGGCGGAACGTCGGCAGCGTGTCCATCCGGCCGGTCAGCGGGTCGACCAGGGACGGGTCGTGGTACTCCCAGCCCGCCTGGTTCTCCTCCGAGCCGTGGTGGTGGTCCACGGTGACGACGGTCGCCCCGGCGGCGCGCGCGGCGGCGCCGAGGTAGATCGCGGACTTGCCGCAGTAGGTGCCGACCTCCAGCAGCGGGGCGGCGGCCCCGTGCCGGACGGCGTGGTCCAGCGCGGTCTCGTACAGGGCCCGGCCCTCGTCGTCCGGCATGAAGCCCTTGGCGGCGCGGGCCGCGCGCAGCAGTTCCGCGGGCATCTCCGGGCGGGCGTCTGCGGTGCGGGGGGCGGGCGCCGTGCTCTCAGTCATCGTGTCCTCCGGTCGGGAACTCTAGCCGAGATCGTCCGGATCGTTCCCGCCGCCTCCCGGAGCCTTGCCGCCCTATACTGAAACGTGTTCTACTTTTGCCGAGCGAACGGAGAGCGCCCATGAGAGTCGCGGTCGATCCGCTGGTGTGCGAGGCCAACGGCGTCTGCGTCGGACTGGCCCCGGAGGTCTTCGACCTCAGCGACGACGACGAGCTGACGATCCTCGCGCCGGACGTCCCGGCCGCCGAGGCCGACCGCGTCCGCCACGCCGTCCGGTCCTGCCCCAAGGCGGCGCTGACGCTGGAGGAGTAGCCCCCGTTCGCACCACCCACCCCTCACTGTGGAGGCTGACATGGCACGTGCCGCGGTTCTGCACGCGGTCGGCGACGAGCACCTCGACCTGCGCGACGACGTCACCGTGGTCGACCCCGGCCCCGACCAGGTGAAGGTCCGGATCAGGGCGACGGGCGTCTGCCACTCCGACCTGTCCACCATGACGGGCGTGCTGCCGTCCGTGCCGCCCACCGTGATGGGGCACGAGGGCGCGGGCGTCGTCACGGCGGTCGGGTCGCACGTGACCGGCGTCGCGGAGGGCGACCACGTCGTCGTCAACTGGACGCCGGACTGCGGGACGTGCCCCGACTGCCTGCGCGGCCAGCCGTACCTGTGCATGACGCACCTGGCGGCCGCGTTCACCGAGCCCGCGTTCCGGCTCGGCGACGGCACGCCCGCGTTCGGGATGGCGGGCGTCGGCACGTGGGCGGAGGAGATCGTCCTGCCCCGGCAGGGCGTCATCCCGGTCGCGGCGGACGTGCCGTTCGAGTACGCGGCGCTGCTCGGCTGCGGCATCCCGACGGGCGTCGGCGCGGCGATCAACACCGCGCGGGTCGAGCCGGGCTCGACGGTCGCCGTCGTCGGCGCGGGCGGCGTCGGGCTGTCGGTCATCCAGGGCGCGCGGATCGCGGGGGCCTCGACGATCCTCGCGATCGACCCGAACGAGGCCAAGCACCCGCTCGCCAAGCGGTTCGGCGCGACGCACACCGCGACGCTCGCGGACGCGGACGAGGCGAAGAACCTGCTCACGAACGGCGTCGGCTTCGACTACGCCTTCGAGGTCGTCGGCCGGTCCGCGGCGATCCGCACGGCGTGGGACGCGACGCGGCGCGGCGGGGACGTCATCGTCGTCGGGGCGGGCGCGGCCGACGACGAGTACAGCAACAACGCCTTCGCGCTGCTGTTCGACGGCAAGGCGATCAAGGCGTCCCTGTACGGCGGCTGCGACCTCAAGCGCGACATCCCCCGGTTCGTGGACCTGTGGCGCGCGGGGCGGCTGGACATCGACGGGCTGATCTCGCGCCGCATCCGGTTCGAGGAGCTGAACGACGCGGTGGACGCGCTGCGCGCGGGCGACGTCGTCCGGCAGGTCGTCCTGTTCGACTGAGCCGGTTTTTTTGGGGCTCCCGCGCGGTTCGGCGCGGGAGCCCTGTCACCTCCCGATCATGTCCGACATTTACCGTTGCTTCCCGCTGCGGGCCGGTCGTCATCCGTGTTCCAATGGACGCCCCTACGACGCGATCATGGAGGCGGGACGTGGCTCGGCACGGGCGGCGACTCCTGGTGGCCGCGGCCGGCGCGGCCCTGCTCGCCGGCGCGTCCGGCGCGTTCCCGGCGGTCGCCGCCGGGACGGTCTGGGGCGCGCGCGTCCACGACGTCCAGGGCGACCGGCAGGTCTCGCCGCTGGCCGGGCAGACCGTCGCGGGCGTCCCCGGCACCGTCACCGCCGTCACCGCGAACGGCTTCTGGATGCAGGACCCGCACCCCGACCGCGACGACGCGACGTCCGAGGGCGTGTTCGTGTTCACCGGCGGCGCGCCGACCGCCGCCGTGGGCGACGCGGTCCGGGTGGACGGCCGCGTCGCGGAGTTCCGGCCCGGCGGCGGCTCGTCGGCGAACCTGTCGCGCACCGAGATCGACGCGGGCGCGGCGGGCGTGACCGTGGACGCGCACGGCGTCCCGCTGCCCGCCCCGGTCGTGCTCGGGCCGGGCGGCCGCCGCCCGCCCGCGCACCGCTACTCCGGTTCCGCGCGCGACGCGGAGACGTCCGGGCGGCTCGACCCGCGCCGGGACGCGTTCGGCTTCTTCGAGTCGCTGGAGGGCATGCGGGTCCGGATCAACGACGCCGTCGCGGTCGGGCCGTCCCGCTACGGCGAGGTACCGGTGGTCGCGGCGAACGGCTCGGGCGTCTCCGGTCGCACCGCGCGCGGCGGCGTGCTGACGGGCAATTCGGGTCCGGCGACGGCGCGGCTCGTGCTGGACGACGCGCTCGCGCCGCTGCCGACGATGAACGTCGGGGACACGCTGCCGGGCGCGGTCGACGGCGTCCTGGACTACGGCGCGGGCGACTACGTCGTCCTGCCCACCGCGACGCCGCGCCGCGTGGACGGCGGCCTCGACCGCGAGTCGACCCGCGCGCAGCGCTCCGGCGAGTTCGCCGTCGCGACGCTCGACCTCGGCGGCGTCGACCCCGACACGTCCGCCGACCGGCTGCTGTCCCTCGCCGAGGACGTCGTGACGGGCCTGCGCTCCCCCGACCTGCTCGCCGTCTCCGGCATGGACGACAACAGCGGCGCCGACGACGACGGCACCACCGCCGCCGACCAGTCCGTCGCGGAGCTGATCAACGCGATCAGCGCGGTCGGCGGCCCCGCCTACGACTGGCGGTCGGTGGACCCGCGCGACGGTGCGGACGGCGGCGAGCGCGGCGCGAACGCCCGGCTGGGGTTCCTGTTCCGCACCGACCGGGGCCTGTCGTTCACCGACCGGCCGACCGGTCCCCCGGCGGGCGCGCTCGGGTTCGGGCCGGACGAGCTGCCGCGCACGCCCGTCTCGGTCGTCGGCGACGGGAAGACCGCGCGGCTGTCGCACAGCCCGGCGCGGATCGCGCCCGCCGACCCGGCGTGGAACGGCACGCGCAAGCCGCTCGCCGGGGAGCTGTCGTGGCGCGGGCGGCGGATCGTCGTCGTCGCGACGCAGTGGTTCCCGACGACGTCCGACGACGAGCCCTGGTACGGGCGGCGGCAGCCGCCCGCGCAGCCGTCCGCGTGGCGGCGCGACGCGCAGGCGAAGGTCGTCGCCGCGTTCGTGCGGGAGCTGACGCGCCGCGACCCGAAGGCGGCGGTGATCGTCGCGGGCGACCTGAACGAGCCGCCGGACGGCGGGCCGGTGGCGACGCTCGTCCGCGAGGGCGGGCTGCGCGACACGGCGGGGAAGGTCCCGGCGAAGCGGCGCTACACCGCCGAGGACGGCGGGAACGCGCGCGACCTCGACCACGTCCTGGTCAGCGCGGCGCTGGCCGGGCGCGTGACGAGCGCGGACGTCGTCCACCGCGTCGCGGAGTTCGCCGACCGCGCCGGGGAGCGCGATCCGGCGATCGTCCGGCTGAACCTGGGCGGCTGACCGGCGGCTCGAAGGCCCGCCTTCCCTTGCCGCGAGCCGGGCCTTACGGGACGGTCATAGACCCCCGGGGTGCAAACCGGTTAATTTCCCCCCCATGAGTCAAGCTGCATGCAGTTGCGGACACGGTGGCGGTTGCTCCTGCCCGAAGGGCTGCTCCTGCCGCTGTAACGGTTAGCCGACCCGCTCAGGGGACCGGCGCGCGCCACACGAACGGGACGTCCCCGCGGTGGCCCGCGGTCCCCCCGACGCCGAACAGGTCGCGGCCCACGACCGCCAGCGCGGCGACCCGCTGGTCGCCCGAGCCGGTGCCGCGGGCCGCGACCCGGCGCCAGCCCGCGCCGTCCGCCGACGCGAGCACGGTGATCTCCCGGCGGCCCGGCAGCCCCGTGGACCCGGCGAGCACGAACCCGCGCGGCGTCGCCGTCGCGGCGGCCGGGGCGGGCAGGTCCGGCAGCGTGCGGGGCGTCCAGTGCGCGCCGCCGTCCGCCGAGACCGCGACGAACCCGGTCGGGCCGGTGACGGTCCGGCCCCGGCCGAGCGCCAGCAGCCGACCGCCGTTCCCCGCGACGACCTGGAAGAACGAGCCCGACACGACGCCGGGCGGCGGTTCCGGCGCGGCGGCCGTCGTCCAGTCCAGCCCGTCGCGCGACGTCCACAGCGCCGGGACGTCCCGCGTGCCCGCGTGCTTCCCGCCGACCGCGACATAGCCGGACGCCGTCGCGGCGACGCCGCTCATCCACGCGTCCTTGCCGACGTCCTTGCCGGATTCGCCGTCGAGTTCCGCCGACGACCAGCGCGCCAGGTCCGTCGTGCGCCACGCCGCCGCCGCGCCGCCCGGCCGCCCCGACGCCGGGCCGCGCTTCGCGCCGCCCTTCGTGCCGACCGCCACGTACCCGGCGGGGCCGTAGGCGACGGCCGCGACCTGCGCGCCCTCGGCGCGGCTGGTGCGCCACCGCGCGCCGTCCGCCGACGCGGCCATGAGCGAGGCGGTGCCCGTCCGGCCCGCCGCGAGCCAGCCCGCCGGGCCGTGCGCGACGGCGGTCAGCGCCGACGCCGGGGGCGCGTCCAGCGCCGTCCGCGTCCAGCGGGCGCCGTCCGGCGACGTCCACAGCGCCCCGGCGCCGTTCGTCGCGCCGACCGCGACGACCAGGCCGGGCGCGGCGGCCAGCGCCGACACCGACTTCTGCACGCCGATCACGCCCGGCACGGCCCGCAGGTCCACGGGCGCGCCCGCCGCGAGATAGGGATCGTCGCCCGCGCGCCCGGCCAGGACGGGCTCGCCGCCCGCCGCGACGCCGAGGCCCGCGACCGACGACGGACGGCCCGCGAGCGGCGCGGCCCGCCACGTCCGCCCGTCCGGACTGCGCTGGACGCCGAGGGTCTTCCCGTCGCGGACCAGCGCGGCCAGCCCGCCCGCCGCCCCGGCGAACCGCTCGACCGACACCGCGCCCTTCCCGGCGATCCGCCCGGCCGGGGTCCAGCGGCGGCCGTCCGCCGACGCGAACACCACCGCGTCGCGGACCGTCCTGCGGTGCTTCTTCGAGCCGGTCTTGCGCGTCGCCGCGCGGACGGCGTAGAAGCCGCGCGGCCCGGCGGTCAGCCCGCGCGCCGCGCCGGTGGAGCCCTGCGCCTGCGGGATCGGCGCGGCCGTCCACGTCCGGCCGCCGTCCGCCGAGACCCACTGGCCCTCGGCGGTGGTCGTCGAGGTGACCTTGCGCTTCTTGCCGCGCTTGCGGACGGTCTTGGTCACCGTCCGCGCGGACGTCCCGTGGACGACCAGCGCCGCGCCGGACGCCGCGACCGCGTCGAGGTTCGTCGCGCCCGGCGCGGCCGCCCGCCGCCACTCGTGCCCGTCCGGCGACGTCCACACCGCGCCGCGCCCGTCCGCGGAGCCGACCGCCGCGAAGCCCGACGACGTCCGGGCGAGCGCGGTGACGTGCCCGCCGGGGCCGGTGCCGCGCAGCGTCCAGACGAGTGCGTCGGGGCTCGTCCACAGCGTCGTGCCGTCCGCGCCGAGCGCGACCCACGCGCCGGGGCCGCCCGCGACCGCGACCGGCGCGGAGCCCAGCGGCGGCTCGGACTCGTCGGGGGTGCGGACGCGGGCGAGCGCGAACGTGCGCCCGCCGTCGCGGGACACGACGAGCTCGGCGCGGGACACGGCCGCGCCCGGCGCGGTCTCCGCGCCCGCCGCGACGACCGTGCTCCCGGCGACGGCGACGGTCCGCAGGTCCTGCGCGAGGCCGTCCGGGCGGGCGGGGTCGGCCGCGAACAGCGCGTCCGCGACGTGCGCGGCGGGCACGGCCGGGGGCCGCGCGCCGTCGTCGCGGGCCAGCGCGTACACCGCGCCGCCGCCCGCGAGGACCGCGACGGCGGCCGCCCCGGCGACGATCGGCGCGCGCCGCCGCGCGCCCGGCCGCCGCTCGGGCCGGTCCTTCCGCTGGGGTTTCCGCTCGGGTTTCCGCTCGCGAGCCCCGTCGGCCCGCGCGGGCGCGCGCGACGACACCAGCGCCGGACCGTCGTGCCAGGCGATCCCCGCCTCGTTCCAGGTGTCGGCGGACCGGACCCACGGCGAGCGCCCGTCGTCCGGCGCGGTCCGGGGCGCGGGCACGTCCGCCGCGTCGAACGCGAGCAGCCGCCGGACGTGCCGGGAGCCGGGCGCGGCGCCCGCCTCCCCGCCGGTCCCCAGCGTCCCGTTCCGCTCCGGAATCCTCGCTGTCACGCGTGCTCCTTCGCCCGGCGGGCGTCGCCTGCGGCCGGTCCCGTCCCCGTCCTCGAACCGCGCCGGATCAGTCCGTGTGCGGGTGTCGGCGCGGACAGCGCCCGATGACCCCCGCGGCAAGGTTCATATCACCTCAACGCGGCGACGAGTGATCTTTCACGTCGATCGACCCCTTGTAGCCGACGCCGTCCACGCGGAGCACCGGCGCGCCCGCCGGGGCCGGGTCGCGCACGTCGGAGGACACGCCGATGCCGCCCGCCTCCACCCGGACGCCCGGCGGGACGATGACGTCCACCCCGGACTTGTAGGCGACGACGCGCAGCCGCGTCACGGGCCCGGCGAACTCCGCCGAGGTCAGGTCCAGCAGCCCCGTCCCCTTGTAGACGACGACCGTGGACTTCTCCGGCAGCGCCCACTGCCCGGACCGGTGCAGCGAGTCCTTGTAGGCGAGGTGGAACCGCCCGGCCCGGCCCGCGGGGGCGGTCGCGACGGTGCGCGGCCCGGCGGTCGCGGGGATGTCGGCGACGACGGCGGTCAGCTCGCCGCGCGTGCGGGACTCCAGGGTGCGGGCGATGCGCTCGTCCAGCTCGGCCTCGTCGAGGCGTCCTTCGGCGAACGCGGTGTGCAGGCGGACCAGGACCGCGTCGCGGTCGGCGTCGGACGCGCGCTCGGCCGCCTCGCGGCGCGCGGGCTCCCCCGCGCGGGGCGCGTCACTTCGGTCGGGGCTCATCGTGTCTCCTCCGGAGGTCGGTCGTGTGGAGGCGGGGTCCGGATGTGCGGGGCGGCGACGCGCGGGGGACGTCGGGACCAGCTTGGACTCTCCGGTCGGAGGAGACGCAAGCCGGAATTCGAGATGTATCGTAACTCTTCCGTCCGGGCCCGTGCGGATCATCGGCGGCCGCCCGCGCGCCCCGCCCGGTCCGCCGCCCCCGTCGGCTAGATTCGGGCGGACTTGATCATCGACGGGAGGCGACCGCCCGTGCCGACAGTTCCCCCGCCCGCGCAGCCCGCGGCGGCGGGCCACCCGCACGGCCCGTACACGCTCTACGACCTGGACGCGCTGCCCGACGAGGGCCGCCGCCACGAGCTGGCCGACGGCTGGCTCGCGGAGCTGCCCGGCGACCTGTGGCACGACAACGCCGCCGACCGGCTGCGCGGCGTCCTGCGCGACGCGGCGCAGCGCGCCGGGGCCGACGTCCACGTCGCGGGCGGCGCGCAGGACGTCACGACGCCCGCCGGGGTCCGCAAGCCGGACGTGTTCGTCGTGGACCGCGACGTCGCCCGCACCGCGCTGGAGCGCCGCACCCGCACCTACTACGGACCCGACCTGCTGCTCGCCGCCGAGGTCGTCACGCCCCGCACCGCCAGCGAGCGCACCGACCGCGTCGGGAAGGTCGCCGAGTACGCGGCGGCGGGCATCCGCCACTACTGGCTCGTGGACCTGGAGCCGCGCCCGGCGGTCACCGTCCTGGAGCTGGACGGCGCGGCGTACCGGGTGCGCCGCCGCGCGCGGGCGGGCGAGACGGTCGCGCTGGACGCGCCGTTCCCGCTCGCGTTCGACCCGGCGCGGCTGTCGGAGCTGGAGTGAGCGGCCCGGCCGGTAGGCTCGCCGGATGCTGCTGACGACGCTCGACGCCTGGCGCGCCGCGTCCGGCCCCCGGTTCGCGCTGCGCGACGGCGCGGGCGCGTGGGCGCCCGACGACCCCGCCGCCGCGCTCGCCATCGCCGACGACGTCTTCCCGGACGGCCAGGTCGTCGCCGTCGACCTGGACCCGGTGCCCGGCCTCGCGCAGGGCGTCGCGGACCGGTCGGGCGACCCGGCCGTCCGCTACCTGCGGCGCGGCCCGGACGGACGGCACACCGCCGTCCTGGACCGCCCCGCGACGGCCGCCGCGCTCGACCTGCTCCCGCACCCCGAGGGCGGCTGGTTCCGCGAGACGTGGCGCACCGGCCCGCGCGTCGCCCCGGACGGCTACCCGGGCGACCGCAGCACCGCGACCGGCATCTACTTCCTGCTGCCGCCCGGCGAGGAGTCGATGTGGCACGCCGTGCGCTCGGACGAGCTGTGGCTGTGGCACCGGGGCGGGCCGCTGGCGCTGCTGCTCGGCGGGTCCGGCGACGGGCCGGGCGACGCGGTCGAGACGGTCGTGCTCGGCGCGGACCTCGCCGCCGGGCAGGCCCCGCAGGCGCTCGTCCCGGCGGGGCGCTGGCAGGCCGCGCGGCCCGCCGGGGACGCGGAGGTGCTGGTGAGCTGCGTCGTGTCGCCCGGCTTCGACTTCGCCGACTTCCGCGCGCTGCTTTAGCACGGGTCCCTAGTCCGGCGGCCAGGCCGCCCAGAACGCGTGCGGCCAGACGTCGCCGTCGTCGGGCGCGCCCAGCAGCAGGTCGGCCAGCAGGCGGCCGAGCGCGGCGCGGTCCTCGCCGGTCTCGGGATCGAGGTCGTCGGACTCCATGCGTCCAGCCAAGAACCTCGACCGAAGTCGATGTCAACCGCGCGGACCCGCGCCGCGGCCCGGACGGCTACTGCGCGACCGTCTGCCGCCCGCTCATCGACCGCATGATGTGCTCCACCAGCGTGATCAGGACCTGCTTGGCCGACTCGCGGTCCCGGACGTCGCAGTCGATCACCGGGATCTCCGGCGGCAGGTCGAGCGCGTCCCGGACCTGGTCGGGCGTGTGCGTGCCCGCGCCGTCGAACCGGTTGACGCCGATGATGAACGGCACGCCGCGCCGCTCGAAGTAGTCCACCGAGGGGAAGCAGTCGGCGAGCCGCCGGGTGTCCACCAGGACGACGGCGCCGAGCGCGCCCTTGGCCAGCTCGTCCCACATGAACCAGAAGCGGTCCTGGCCGGGCGTGCCGAACACGAACAGCACCAGGCCGTTCGGCAGCGTGATCCGCCCGAAGTCCATCGCGACGGTGGTCGTGGTCTTCTGCGACACCGCCGAGGTGTCGTCGATCCCGATGCTCTTCTCGGTGAGGGACTCCTCGGTGCGCAGCGGCCGGATCTCGCTCACCGCGCTGACGAGCGTGGTCTTGCCGACGCCGAAACCGCCGGCGACGAGGATCTTCACGGTCAGCGCGGAATCGCCCTGCCGGGGGGACGGTTCAGAGCGCACGGATTCCATCGATCACTTCCTTGAGTACGCGCTCGCCGGGGAAGCGGGCCACCGGCGCGGGCCGCCGGACCTCGATCAGCGAGCGGTCGAGCAGATCGCCCAGCAGGATGCGGACGACCCCGAGCGGGAGTTCGAGTTCCGACGCTATCTCGACAACCGACAGCGGAGTGCGGCAAAACTCCAAGATCATCTCATGTTCGGGATCAGGTGACCAAAGCGGAACGGGCGCACCGGGCGGAACCGGGCGCGGCCCGGTCTCCCCGGCGTCGTCGGGCGGCGCGTCCCGCGTGACGACGAGCGCGACCATGTCGAACACGTCCGCGCCGTCGTAGTGCGTCCGGCCGCCGGTGAGCGCGTAGGGGCGCACCACCGGGCCGGCGGCGTCGTCGTACCAGGACGAACCCGGCATGTCACGCACCCGGCGCGGCGGCGTCCGCGCGCGGGTCCGCCGACAGGTGCTGGCCGACGCGCGTCACCAGCATCGCCATCTCGTAGGCGATGAGGCCGAGATCGGCGTCCGCGTCCGACAGCACCGCCAGGCACGCGCCGCGCCCGGCCGCCGTCACGAACAGGAACGCCGTCTCCATCTCGACGATCGTCTGCCGGACCGCGCCGCCGCCGAACGACTCCCCCGCGCCGCGCGCGAGGCTCTGGAAGCTCGCCGCGACCGCCGCGACGTGGTCGGACTGGGCCCGGTCGAGCCCCTTCGACGCCGCGATGCGCAGGCCGTCGCTCGACAGCACGACCGCGTTCTGCACCTGGGCGACGCGCTGGACGAGGTTGTCGAGCAGCCAGTTCAGGTCGTCGTCCCCGGTCCGGGTCACTGCCTGCTGGGCTTCTGTCATCGGGTGTCGTCCTCCTGCTCGGGGTGGGTCGGCTCGGGGTGGGTCGGCGCGGGTCCGGTCTCGGACCGGCCGCGCTGCCAGCCGCGCTGCATCGCGGACAGCTTGGACCGCATCGCCTCGGGCGACCGGGGCGATTCCGCCGGGTCCTCCGGCGGGGGCGGGACGTCGCCGGGCACGGGCGCGCCGAGCGGCACGGCCGGTCCGGGATCGGGTTCGGGTTCAGGCGCGGGCTCGGCCACGGGCTCGGCCACGGGCGCGGGCAGGGGCACGGGCGCGGCGCGGCCTTCGCGCGCCTCCAGCCGCTCGCGGAGCTGCGGCGCGAGGTTGGCCTGGCGGCGGCGGCGCGGCAGCCCGGCGTCCGTGGACTCCAGCGGCGCGGGCTCCTCGGCCGGGACTTCGGCCGGCGCCTCGACCGCGCGCACGGGCACGTTCCCGGCGGGCGCGGGCTCAGACACGGGCTCGGACACCCGCTCAGGCACGGGTTCGGCCTCCGGCGCGGGCTCCGCGACGAGCCGCACCACGCCGCCCGCCGCGCGCTCCGCGCCGACCGCCATCGACGGCCCCGGCGTCAGCGCCAGCGGCCCCGAGCGCCGCGCGGACGGCTCCGGCTCCTCGATCGCCACGATCAGCTCGCCGGGGATCAGCGCGATGGCGGTGATCCCGCCGTACGGCGACGCCCGCAGCGTCACCTTGATCCCGTGCCGCTGCGCGAGCCGCGCGACGACGAACAGCCCGAGCTGCGCGCTGTCGGACGGGTCGAACTCCGGCGGGTCCGCGAGCCGCGCGTTGGCCGCCGCGATGGCGGCCTCCTCCATGCCGAGCCCGCGGTCCTCGATCTCCAGCACGTACCCGTGCCCGACCGGGTGCCCGCTGACGAGCACCGGCGAGCCGGGCGGCGAGAACGCGGTGGCGTTCTCCACGACCTCGGCGAGCAGGTGGATGACGTCCGCGACGGCCGCGCCGAGCAGCGCGATGCGCGGCAGCGGCTGCAGCCGGACGCGCTGGTAGTCCTCGACCTCGGCGACGGCCCCGCGCACGACGTCGACGAGCGGCACCGGGTTGCGCCAGCCGCGCCCGGCGCTCTTGCCCGCGAGGATGACCAGGCCCTCGGCGTGCCGCCGCATCCGGGTGGCGAGGTGGTCGAGGCGGAACAGGTCGGCCAGCTCGTCGGGGTCCTCGGTGCGGTGCTCCATGCGGTCCAGCAGCCGGAGCTGGTGGTGCAGCAGCGTCTGGTTGCGGCGCGCGAGGTTGACGAAGACCTCGCTGATGCCGCGCCGCGCGGCGATCTCGCCCGCCGCCGCGACGAGGACCGCGTCGCGGGTGACGACGAAGGACTCGGAGATCTCCTGGATCTCCCCGAGTTTGAACCGGGGCGTGGGCAGGACGACGTCGCGCGGGTCGATCTGCTCGCCGCGCCGGACGCGCTCGGCGAGTTCGGGGAGCCTGCGCCGGGCGAAGTCCACGACGGCGTCGGCGAGCGTGCGGCACTCCCGCAGCAGCCGCCGCGCGACGCGGTAGGCGAGCAGCGCGGACGCGATGACGGCGAGCAGCCCGAGGCCGCCCGCGACGGCGAGCCGCGCGAACGCGGAGACCGCGACGCCGGTGGCGCGGTCGGTGACGCCGTCGAGCGCGGCGTTCTCGAACGCGTACAGCCGCGCGTCGACGGCGTCGGACGCCGTCCACCACTGCCGGGGCGACAGCGCGGGCCGTCCGGCGGCCTTCGCCGCGCGGGCCGTCCGCGCCGGGACGGTCCGGGCGCCGCGCACGATCTCGTCCTCCAGCAGCCGCAGCCGCGCGAACTCCGGGGACGCGACGAGCGCGCCGTAGCGGGTGCGGTCGGCGGCGGGCAGGCTCGGGACGGTGTCGCCGTACATGTACCGCTGCGCGCCGACGATCTGCGCGAACTCGGCGCGGTCGGCGGCGGTGAGGCGGCCCGCCGCGACGGCGCCGGTGAGCAGCGCGTCCTCGCGGGACAGGTACTCGTGGGCGCGGCCGACGGAGGTGAGCGTGCGGGCGTCCACGGCGATGCGGCCGTCCCCGGGGACGACGGACGCGTACAGCGCGAACCCGGCGTCGATCATGCCGTCGTACTCGCGCAGGACGTCGGGCCGCCCGGCCGCGCCGGAGTCGACCTGCCGCCGGATCACGTCGAGCGCGCCGAGGCCGCGCACGAACGCGTCCACATGGGCGAGGACGTCGGACCGGACGCCGCCGCGCAGGTCCGACCCGGCCGCGTACCGGCGGACGGTGTCGCGCGCCTGGTCGGTGGCCCGCCGCTGCGCGGCGAGGTCGGTGCCGCCGGGCGGCGTGTCGGGGAGCGCGTCGCGGCCGGACGCCGTCCGCCACATCGACAGCCGCCGCTCCTTCTGGAGCGCGGCGACGAGCCGCTGCGTCGGCAGCAGCGACTTCTGCGTGAACGTGCGGCTCTGCAGGAGCTGGTGGGCCTCGCCGTAGGTGATCCCGGTCGCGAAGACCCACAGCCCGCCCAGCGCGAGGAGCGGGACGAGGGTCAGCAGGGTGATCCGCGCCCGGATCGAGGAGAGACGCCGTCTCATCGCGGCTCGCGGGACAGGCCGCCTACCGGGGGCTTTGGGGCGAGTTGGCGCGACATGCGGGGGAAACCCTCCCGATACGGGCTGTGCGGGGATCTGCCGGAGCCTACTACGTCGCCGCACAGGCCCGAAGGACCCGCGCGCACGGACGAACACCGTCATCCACTTTTTATGCCACCAACCGATAAATAACCCGGCGAACGCCGTCATCCATCGGGTCACACTTCGCTGTTGCGGAGCAGCGGAATCTCCGCCGAACGCCCAGCGGCGTTACGATTCCCGCCGTGAGTCCCGAAAGCCAGGCATCCGAGGCACTTCCGTCGCGCCGCCGCCGCGCCCCCCGCGGCGGGCGGCACCGCGGCGACGAATCCTTCCTGCTGCCCCCCGACTCCCCCGCCCTCGTCCTCGCGGTCCCCGGCCCGGCGGGCGGCCCCGGCGCCGCCATCGCCGCCGAGATCGCCCGGCTGGTGGAGATCGAGCACACCGGACAGCCCGCGCTCGTCGGCCACCTCGACGGTGACGGCGCGGCCCTCGCGGGGCTGCTGTCCGGACTGGAGCGGCACCGACCCGACGAACCCGCGGCCGTCGTCGTCCCGTTCTGCGGCCTGTTCGACGCCGCCGTCTCCCGCGCCGTGACCGCCGCCGCCGAGCGCGCGCCGGTCCCGGTGATCGCCGCCGAACCGCTCGGCCCGCACCCGCTGATCGCCGAGGCGCTGCACGACCGGCTCGCCGACGCGGGCCTCGCGCGCGCCGACCGCATCCGGATGATGACGATGGTGACGGCGGCGGGCGGCGTCGTCGTCGCGACGCCGGGCGACGCGCGCGCCGTCGCGCAGGCCGAGGTCACCGGCGTGCTGCTGGCGTCCCGGCTGGCCTGCCCGGTGTTCACCGCGCCGCTGGCGGACGCGGGCGCGCTGCGCGACGCCGCCGACCGGCTGCGCGCGTCCGGCGCGTCGACCGTCGCGCTCGCCCCGCACCTCATCGGGCACGAGCCGGAGGTCGCCGCGATCGAGCAGGCCGCCGCCGCGATCGGCGGGGGCCACGCCGCGCCGATCGGCGCGCATCCGGCGCTGGCGCGGCTCGCCGCGCTCCGCTACACCGAGGCGCTCGCCGGGGCCCTCGCCTGACCCGCTCCCGCAGAACCGCGAACGGGCGGGCCGCCGGTCGGCGGCCCGCCCGTTCTCTTCGCCGCGTCAGCGGTCGCGGAACTCCGGCGGCCGCCGCTCGCGCGTCGCCGCCATGCCCTCGGCCAGGTCCTCGGTGAAGAACGCGAGGGTCTGCACGGCCGTCTCCGCCGCGAGGTGCCCGCGCAGGCCGGGCGCGTCCAGGGACAGGTTCAGCAGCTCCTTGGTCCGCGCCAGCCCGTAGGGCGACTTGGCCAGCAGCTCGTCGGCCAGCGCGAGCGCCGCCGCCAGGTCGCCGCCCTCGGGCGCGCGCTCGGTGACCAGCCCCAGCTCGTCGGCGCGGTCCAGAGTGAACCGCTCGGCCCGGTAGGCGACCTCGGCCGCCCGCGCCGGGCCGACGAGCCGCGGCAGCAGCCAGGACAGCCCGCAGTCGCCCGCCGACAGGCCGAGGTCGGTGAACGGCACGACGAACCGCGTCGTCGGGTCCGCGACGCGCAGGTCGCAGGCCAGCGCCCACGCGACGCCGAGACCCGCGACGGGGCCGTGCAGCGCCGCGATGACCGGCTGCGGGATCTCCCGGAGCCGCGCCGTCACCTCCCCGCCGCGCGCGATGCCGCGGTGCAGGCGCTGCACCCGCCCCCGGCCCGGGCCGCCCCCGGCGAGCCCGTCGCCGGGGTCGCCGCCGAGGTCCATCCCGGAGCAGAACCCGCGCCCCGCCCCGGTGAGGACGACGACGCGGGTCGCGGTGTCACGCGCGAGCGCGCCGAGGGCGTCGATCAGCTCCTCGGTCAGCTCGGCCGTGACCGCGTTCAGCCGGTCCGGGCGGGACAGGGTGAGGATCGCCGCCCCGTCCCGCCGTTCCACGGTGAGGTCGCCCATGCCGGACGGTCAGGACGTGAGCTGCTGGATCAGCGGGCCCATCTGCTCGCCCACGTTGTTGAACACCGTCAGCGGCTCGGCCGCGTTGACGGCCGCCCAGTTGTCCCGGACGGACTCGACCGACAGCGCGTCCTTGGTGCCCCAGCCCGGCCCCTCCGCGACGAAGATCTTCGCGATCCGGCCGCCGCCGACGGTGTAGACCTGGCCGGACTCCGCGATCTCCTCGTGCGCGAGGTAAGCCACCAGCGGGGTGACCTGGCCGACGCCGAGCGCGTCCGCGAAGTCGGCGGGCAGCAGGTCCTCGGTCATGCGCGTCCAGGCGACGGGCGCGATGGCGTTGGCCTTGATGCCGTACTTCGCGCCCTCGTGGGCGAGGGTCTTGGTGAAGCCGACGAGGCCCATCTTGGCCGTCGCGTAGTTGGCCTGGCCGAAGTTGCCGAACAGGCCCGCCGGGGACGAGGTGTTCACGATCCGGCCGTACCCCTGCTCGCGCAGGTGCGGCCAGGCGGCGCTGGAGACCAGGAACGAGCCGCGCAGGTGGACGGCGATGACCGAGTCGAACTCCTCGACGGTCATGTTCTTGAACGACTTGTCGCGCAGGATGCCCGCGTTGTTGACGACGATGTCGATCTTGCCGAAGGTGTCCACCGCGGTCCTGACGATCCCGGCCGCGCCCTCGGGGTCGGCGACGTTGCCGGGGTCGGCGACGGCCTCGCCGCCGTTCTTCCTGATCTCCTCCACGACCTCCTGGGCCGGTCCGGCCGAAGCTCCGACACCGGAGCGGTCGCCGCCGAGGTCGTTCACGACGACCTTGGCCCCGCGCGCGGCCAGCTCCAGCGCGTGCTGGCGGCCGAGCCCGTGACCCGCCCCGGTCACGACCGCGACCCGGCCGTCGTAGCGCAGTTCCGACATCCCTGTCTCCTCACATCGCCGACTGCGTTGTCCGCCGAAATCCCGCGGAACACCCCCAGGTAATCATCTGAGGGTTACCCAGTGGTACCACTAGACCGAATCTCGCTCGGCTTTCGCCCCGGAACATCGTCCGGACACGCGGAGGCGGCGGCCCGACCGCAGGTGGCGGGGCCGCGCGGAAGCGTCGGGTCAGTGCGGGTGGCGGGACGGCGCGGACTCGTCCTCGGCGTCGTCGGACGCCGGGGCGCGGTCCTCGGGCCCGGACTCGCCGGCGGGCGCGGACTCGTCGGCCGCGCGCTCGGCCGCGTCCTCCTCGCGGGCCTCCTGGCGACGCTTGCGGACGCTCCACACCACCAGCGCCGCGATCACCGCGACGGCCACCACGATCGCCAGGCTCCGCCCGACCAGCGCCGCCGCCTTGTCGAACGCCTGCCCGGCGAAGTACCCGCCGAGCGTGTAGCCGACGACCCACACGACCGCGCCGATCGCGTTGAACAGCAGGAACCGCGGATACGGCATCCGGGACGCGCCGACCAGCGCGGGCATCAGCGCGCGCAGCAGCGCCGTGAACCGCCCGATGAACACCGCGAACGCGCCGCGCCTGCGGATGAGGTCCTGCGCCTTGGCGATCTTGGCCGTGTGCTTGCGCATCGGCCCGGTGCCGAGCAGCCGCGTGCCGTACTTGCGGCCGATCTCGTAGCCGACCGAGTCCCCGATGACGGCCGAGCCGATCGTGACGACCAGCAGCACCGGCAGCGACAGCTTGCCGCTCGCGGCGAGCACGCCGCCGACCACGACGGCCGTCTCGCCGGGGAACACGAATCCGAAGAACAGCGCCGCCTCGGCGAACACCAGCAACGCGATGATCAGGTAGACGAGCGCGGCCGGGAGCCCGTCCACCAGCGCGTTGAAGTTCTCCAGCATCCGGTTCCCCCGAGCTTTCCGGTCGCGTACGCCCCGTTGCGCCGGTGAGCGCCGGCAACGCCATCGTATCCGCGGGCCTTCCCCGTTCCGTCCGCGCGCGCGACGATGGCGGACGGGAGAACGCCGGACTCAGGAGAGGAACCCGGTCCATGATCGACGCAGAGCGGAAGGGCGGCGCGTTCGTCCGCCAGCCCAACCGGTTCACCGCGCGCATCACCGCCGACGGGTCGAGCGGCCACCCGGCCGAGGCGGGCCGCTACCGGCTGCTGGTGTCCTACGCGTGCCCGTGGGCGCACCGCAGCCTGATCGTGCGGCGGCTCCTCGGACTGGAGGACGTGATCAGCGTCGGCGTCGTGGACCCGATTCGCGACGAGCGCGGCTGGCGCTTCCCCGAACCCGATCCGGTGACCGGCGCGACGTTCCTGTCGGAGCTGTATCTGGCGTCCGATCCGGAGTTCACCGGCCGCTACACCGTGCCGTGCGTCTGGGACGTGAAGGACCGCCGGCTCGTCACCAACGACTTCCCCGAGATCACGACGACCCTGGAGACCGAGTTCGCGGCGTTCCACGCGCCCGGAGCGCCGGACCTGTACCCGGAGACCCTGCGCCCGGAGATCGACGCCCTGAACAAGGTCGTCTACGAGACCGTCAACAACGGCGTCTACCGGGCCGGGTTCGCCACCGACCAGGACGCCTACGAGCAGGCCGTCCGCGCGCTGTTCACCACGCTGGACGAGCTGGAGGAGCGCCTGACCGGCCGCCGCTACCTGTTCGGCGACGCCCTCACCGAGGCCGACGTGCGCCTCTACCCCACGCTGGCGCGCTTCGACGCCGTCTACCACGGCCACTTCAAGTGCAACCTGCGGCGGCTCACCGACTACCCGGCGCTGTGGGCGTACGCGCGGGACCTGTACTCGATCCCGGCGTTCGGCGGCACGACGGACTTCGACCACATCAAACGCCACTATTACGTCACCCAACGCGACGTGAACCCGTCCGGCGTGGTCCCGCTCGGCCCGATCACGGACTGGACCGCCCCGCAGAACCGGGCCGTCCCGCGCCGCGACGGCTGAGCGGCGGCCGGTTCCGTCACCGGCCGTCTCTAAGCTGGCGGTCCGCGTCGGCGCACGTCGGCGCGCGATCCAGCAAGCCCAGCCAGCCCCAGGAGTCCCGACCCCATGCGCAGCCCGTTCTTCAACAACATGGACCAGGGCCAGGTCCCCGGCCACTTCGTCCTGCAGAACCCGCGGATGCTCCGCGTCCACCTCAACGGCGACGTCATCGCCCGGCAGGGCGCGATGGTCGCCTTCCAGGGGCAGATGGACTTCGAGTTCCAGGGCGCGGGCGGCGTCGGCAAGTTCATCAAGAAGCTCGTCACGCAGGAGGGCGCGCCGCTGATGCGCGCCACCGGCCAGGGCCTGCTGTTCCTGGCGCACAACGCCGAGGACGTCCACCTGTTCTACCTGGAGAACGAGTCCCTGACGGTCAACGGCGCCAACATCCTCGCCTACGACTCGCACCTCCAGACCGACATCAAGCGCGTGCAGGGCGCGGGCATGATGGCGGGCGGCCTGTTCAACACGACCCTCGCCGGGACGGGCTGGGTCGCGCTGCACACCCACGGCACGCCGGTCATGCTCGACGCGGGCCGCGCGCCGACGTTCGCGGACGCCCAGTCCGCCGTGGCGTGGAGCACCACCCTGCAAACCGGGATTAACCGGACATTCAAGGCGGCGGCCCTGATCGGGCGCGGCAGCGGCGAGGCCGTCCAGCTCTCCTTCCAGGGACAGGGTTTCGTCCTCGTCCAGGCCAGCGAGGGCCCGACGGTCCCGGCGCACACGCACTGACGCGCGGCCCCGAGCCCGCCGCCGTTCCGCCCGGGTCCGCGCCCCGCGCGGACCCGGGCGGGAATCCCCCAACAGGGGCGACATGGCGGGACATCGCACGGCCGGGGGGTATGAGCTGGCAGATGTGCGGCCCGAGGGCGAGTAGCCTTGACGTGTCTCAGAACTCACCTGCGAGCTGCGGAAGAGGGCGATCTCCGCCGTGTCGACAGAGTCGTCGCAAACTAGTGCCGACCCCAAGATCACAGACTTCGGCGCCAACGAGTGGCTGGTCGACGAGCTGTACCAGAAGTACCTCGAAGACCCCAACTCGGTGGACGAAGCCTGGTGGAACTTCTTCGCTGACTACCGGCCGGGCTCCCGCCCGGCCCCGGCCCCGGCCCCGGCCCCCGCCTCCCCGGCGCCGGGCGCGAACGGTTCCACCCCGGCCACGGCGGCCGCTCCGCCGACACCCGCGCCCGCCGCGCCCCCCGCGGCCGCGCCCGCCCCGCAGCCCGCCGAGGCGGCCGTGCGGGCGGCCGAGAGCAAGGCGGCGGCCAAGAGCCGCCCCGCCGCCCCGCCGGCCCCCGTCCCCGCCGGGGCCGAGGAGGTCCGGCTGCGCGGCGTCGCGGCGCGCACGGCCCAGAACATGGAGGCCAGCCTCGCGGTCCCGACCGCGACGAGCGTCCGCGCCGTCCCCGCCAAGCTGCTGATCGACAACCGCATCGTCATCAACAACCACCTCAAGCGCGGGCGCGGCGGGAAGGTCTCCTTCACGCACCTGATCGGGTACGCGATCGTCCGCGCGCTGGCGGCGATGCCGGAGATGAACGCCGCCTACACCGAGGTGGACGGCAAGCCGGTGCTGGTCCGGCCCGAGCACGTCAACTTCGGCCTGGCGATCGACCTGCAGAAGGCCGACGGCCAGCGGCAGCTCGTCGTGCCGAGCATCAA
Source organism: Actinomadura atramentaria DSM 43919 (assembly GCF_000381885.1). Taxonomy (GTDB): domain Bacteria; phylum Actinomycetota; class Actinomycetes; order Streptosporangiales; family Streptosporangiaceae; genus Spirillospora; species Spirillospora atramentaria. The sequence continues at coordinate 177,534 of NZ_KB907216.1, forward strand.
GGCCGCCGACACCCTCGACTTCCGCCAGTTCTGGGCGGCCTACGAGGAGATCGTCCGCAAGGCGCGCGGCAACAAGCTCACCCTGGAGGACTACCAGGGCACCACGATCAGCCTCACCAACCCGGGCACGATCGGCACGGTCCACTCCGTGCCGCGCCTGATGCCGGGGCAGGGCACGATCGTGGGCGTCGGCTCGATGGAGTACCCGGCGGAGTTCGCGGGCGCGTCCGGCGACACGCTCGCCCGCATGGGGATCAGCAAGGTCATGACGCTGACCTCCACCTACGACCACCGCATCATCCAGGGCGCCCAGTCCGGCGACTTCCTGCGCCGCATCAACGAGCTGCTGCTCGGCGCGGACGGCTTCTACGACGAGATCTTCGAGGCGCTGCGCATCCCGTACGAGCCGGTGCGCTGGGTCAAGGACATCTCCGCCTCCCACGAGGACGACGTCGCCAAGGTCGCGCGCGTCCACGAGCTGATCCACGCCTACCGGGTCCGCGGCCACCTCATGGCCGACACCGACCCGCTGGAGTACAAGCAGCGCCGCCACCCCGACCTCGACATCCTCCAGCACGGCCTCACCCTGTGGGACCTGGAGCGCGAGTTCGCGACGGGCGGGTTCGGCGGCGAGCCGACGATGAAGCTCCGCGACATCCTCGGCGTCCTGCGCATGGCGTACTGCCGCACGGTCGGCATCGAGTACATGCACATCCAGGACCCGGAGGAGCGCGCCTGGATCCAGGAGCGCGTCGAGGTCCCGCACGACAAGCCGTCGCGCGAGGAGCAGCTCCACGTCCTGCGGCGGCTGAACAGCGCCGAGGCGTTCGAGACGTTCCTGCAGACCAAGTTCGTCGGGCAGAAGCGGTTCTCGCTGGAGGGCGGCGAGTCGCTGATCCCCCTGCTGGACTCGGTGATCTCCGCCGCCGCGACCGCCTCGCTGGACGAGGTCGTCGTCGGCATGGCGCACCGGGGGCGGCTGAACGTCCTCGCCAACATCATCGGCAAGTCCTACGGGCAGATCTTCGGCGAGTTCGAGGGCAACCTCGACCCGCGCAGCGCCCAGGGCTCGGGCGACGTGAAGTACCACCTGGGCGCGTCCGGCGACTTCACCGCCGCCGACGGCTCGACGATCCACACCGAGCTGGTCGCCAACCCGTCCCACCTGGAGACGGTCGACCCGGTGCTGGAGGGCGTCGTCCGCGCCAAGCAGGACCTGCTGGACGTCGGCGAGGCCGGGTTCACGGTCCTGCCGATCCTGATCCACGGCGACGCGGCCTTCGCGGGCCAGGGCGTCGTCGCGGAGACGCTGAACCTGTCGCAGCTCCGCGGCTACCGCACCGGCGGCACCGTCCACGTCGTGGTGAACAACCAGGTGGGCTTCACGACCGCGCCGGAGTACTCGCGCTCCAGCGTGTACTCCACCGACGTGGCCCGGATGATCCAGGCGCCGATCTTCCACGTCAACGGCGACGACCCCGAGGCGTGCGCACGCGTCGCGCGGCTGGCGTTCGAGTACCGGCAGACGTTCAAGAAGGACGTCGTCATCGACATGGTCTGCTACCGGCGGCGCGGCCACAACGAGTCGGACAACCCCTCGTTCACGCAGCCGCTCATGTACGACCTGATCGACGCCAAGCGCTCGGTGCGCAAGCTCTACACCGAGGCGCTGATCGGCCGCGGCGACATCACCGTCGAGGAGGCCGAGGCGGCGCTGCGCGACTACCAGGAGCAGTTGGAGCGCGCGTTCACCGAGACCCGCGAGGCGGTCAAGAAGCCGCTGGAGCCGGGCTCGGTCGTCAAGCCCGACGTCGAGGAGCGCATCCCGATCGACCACGCGTCGGTCCCGACCGCGATCCCCGGCGACGTCGTCAAGCAGCTCATCGACTCGCAGGTGAACCTGCCGGAGGGCTTCAGCGTCCACCCGCGCCTGCAGCCGATCCTGCAGCGCCGCGTGCAGTCCGTCGGGGACGACGCGATCGACTGGGCGACCGGGGAGCTGCTGGCGATCGGCTCGCTGCTGATCGACGGCCGCCCGGTGCGGCTCGTCGGGCAGGACAGTCGCCGCGGCACGTTCGGGCAGCGGCACGCCGTCCTGGTGGACCGCAAGAACGGCGAGGAGTACACGCCGCTCAAGCAGTTCGGGCAGGGCGTGTCGAAGCTGTACGTCCACGACTCGCTGCTCAGCGAGTACGCGGCGATGGGCTTCGAGTACGGCTACTCGATGACCCGCCCGGACGCGCTGGTCGCGTGGGAGGCGCAGTTCGGCGACTTCGCCAACGGCGCGCAGTCGGTGATCGACGAGTACATCTCCTCGGGCGAGCAGAAGTGGGGCCAGCGCTCGTCGGTGGTGCTGCTGCTGCCGCACGGCTACGAGGGCCAGGGGCCGGACCACTCGTCCGCCCGCATCGAGCGGTACCTGCAGCTCTGCGCGCAGGACAACATGACGGTCGCCTACCCGACGACCCCGGCGAACTACTTCCACCTGCTGCGGTGGCAGACGCTGTCGGGCCGGGGCAAGCCGATGGTGGTGTTCACGCCGAAGTCGCTGCTGCGCCTCAAGGCCGCGACGTCGCCGGTGTCGGAGTTCACCGAGGGCCGGTTCCAGCCGGTGATCGGGGAGACGAACCCGGCGATCGACCCGGCGGGCGTCACCCGCGTGCTGCTGACGACCGGCAAGATCTACTACGACGTGGCGAAGGCGCGGGACGCCAAGGACCGCACCGACACCGCCGTCGTCCGGGTCGAGCGGCTGTACCCGCCGCCGGTGGACGAGATCCGCGCGGAGCTGGCCAAGTACCCGAACCACACCGAGGTCGTGTGGGTGCAGGACGAGCCGGCGAACATGGGCGCGTGGCCGTTCATGGCGCTGAAGCTGCCGCACCACCTGGAGGGCCTGCGCCTGTCCCGGGTGTCGCGGCGGGCGTCGTCGTCGCCGGCCGTGGGGTCGGCGAAGGTCCACCAGGCGGAGCAGGAGGCCCTGCTGGAACGCCTGTTCGGCTAGTCGGGACGGTTTCGGCCGGGGGCTCCGGAGCGCGCGCGGCGCGGTCCGGAGCCCCCGGCGTTCACGGACGGATAGGGACGAAGAGGATGTACTTCACTGACCGCGGCATCGAGGAGCTGGCGGACCGGCGCGGCGCGGAGGACGTGAGCCTGGCGTGGCTCGCGGAGCGGCTGCGCGAGTTCGTGGACCTGAACCCCGAGTTCGAGACGCCCGTCGAGCGGCTGGCGACGTGGCTGGCGCGGCTGGACGACGAGGACGACGACTGACGCGATACATCTTGACTTTTCGCATACGCGACATATCGTGTTGAAGCGCGGGCGGGCCGGACCGCCCGCCGGGCGAGGAGGGCGGCGCGGATGACGCGGTGGACGATCGAGGAACCCATCGACCTGGAGCTCGACGGGGTGGTCACGCTGCGGGCCACCATCGTCGCCGGGAGTCTGTCCGTGCTCGCGACCGACGCGCCCGACGCGGTCCCGTCCGTCGTCGTCCACCACGTGTCCGGGCCGCCGCTGCGCGTCGTCCACGAGGCGGGGCTGCTGACGATCACGCAGGACAACCTGCTCGACGGCGTCCTCGGCTGGCTCCGCACCCGCAGCGTCCGCGCGGACGTGACCGTCACCGTGCCGCGCGAGTGCCCCGTCTCGGTGAACCTGGTGTCGGCGGACGGGCTGATCTCCGGGCTCGGCGCGCGGGCGTCCGTCAAGAGCGCGTCCGGCACCGTCACGCTCGACGGCGTCACCGGTGACGTGGACGCCAACACCGTCTCCGGGGCCATCGAGGCGACCGGCCTGGACGGCACCGTCTCGTTCACCTCCGTCTCCGGCGACCTCGCGCTCGCGGGCGGCACCGTCGCGCGGCTCGGCGCGCGCACCGTCAGCGGCCGCGTCACCGCCGACGTCGAACTGCCGCACGCCGGGCGCATCGACGTCCACTCGGTCTCCGGCGACGTCGCGCTGCGCGTCCCCGCGACCGCCGGGGCGGCCGTCGCGCTGAGCAGCGCGGCCGGGGCGATCGACACCTCGTTCGCGGAGCTGCGCCGCCAGGAGGTCGGGATCATGAAGAACATCGGCGGCACCATCGGCGACGGCGCCGGGAAGGTCGCCGTCACCACCGTGTCCGGCGCGGTGACGCTGCTCGCCCGCGACGACGACTCCCCCGAGATCACCGACTCCGGAACGGAGAACCCGCGTTGAGCCCCGTCTTCGGCCACGGCCGCCTGCGGCTGTACCTGCTCAAGCTGCTGGAGGAGAGCCCGCGGCACGGCTACGAGGTGATCCGGCTGCTCCAGGACCGGTTCCTCGGCGTCTACTCGCCGTCCCCCGGCACGATCTACCCGCGGCTCGCGCGGCTGGAGGCCGAGGGCCTGGTCACGCACGAGATGGTGAAGGGCAAGAAGGTCTACTCGCTGACCGACGCGGGGCGCGCCGAGCTGGAGCGCCGCATGGACGAGCTGGCGGAGCTGGAGGACGAGATCTCCGCGTCCGCGCAGAAGTTCGCGCGGGAGGTGCAGCAGGACGTGCGGCAGACCGTCCGGTCGCTGCGCGAGGAGCTGACGCAGGCGGCGCGGACCGTCCGCGAGCAGAGCCGCCAGGCGACCCGCGAGGCGTGGCAGGGCACGGCCGACTCCACCCGCGACGTGTGGCGGGAGACGGCCGAGACCGCCAAGGACGCCTGGCGCGGCACGGCGGGCACCACGAAGGAGGAGTGGCTGCGCCAGAAGGAGCAGTGGCGCGAGCAGACGCAGCTCTGGAAGGAGGAGTGGCGGCGCAACTGGGAGGACGCGTGGCGCACCGCCACCGGCTCCCGGGAGGACGTGCGGCGGCTCAAGCTGGAGCGGCTGCTCAGCTCGTTCGTCGGCGACGTCCGCTCGGCCGCCGCCGGGGGCGGCTTCACCGACGACGACCTGCGCCGCGTCCGCGCGGTCCTCGACGAGGCGCGCGACCGGATCACCGAGTCCCTGCGGGACGGCGACCGGTAGCGGGCGCGGCGCGATCTTCTCGACCTCGGCGTAGGAGTCGTACTGGTCCAGCTCGTCGGCGCTGCGCGCTGACCATCGTCGCGGGCTCGCCCGCCGCCTCCCGGCTGCGCAGGTCGCCCGCTGCTCCTTCACCCCGGTCGTCTGGTGCCCGACGACGATAGCCGGGAACGGCTTCCCGGACGCGTCGTCGGGGATGTAGATGGTCCCGGCGAGGGTCATTCCGTCGCTGGCCCGGCGCGGACGGCGTTGAAGTCGAAGTCCGCGGCGGGACGCGCCGCGCCGATCGGCCGCCGGGCGAATATTCCCCAGCGCAATGGATGAACGGCACCATTTCCACACAAACCGACTGGCAAATCCTCGTCACGCGTAAACCAACGAAGAGGCTATGCTGTTTGCCACTGGGCCATCCGAACGCCGGTTCGACGCATGCAACAAGGAGTCTGGCATGGCACATAGAGTCATGGTCACCCTCGTCGACGACATCGACGGCGGGGAGGCGGAAGAGACCGTCCACTTCTCACTCGATGGAGCCGCCTACTCCATCGACCTGAGCACGAAGAACGCGGAACGGCTTCGCGACGGTCTGGAACCGTTCGTCAAGCGCGCCCGCCGCGTTCAGGCCAGGACGGCCAAGCCCGGCCGCGCCCCGCGCACGGCCGACAGCCGCGAGCGGCCCGCCGAGATCCGCGCCTGGGCCAGGGCGCAGAACATCGAGGTCAACGAGCGCGGACGCATCCCTGCGAACGTGATCGAACAGTACGAGGCGGCACACTAGCGACATTTCTCCACGCACGATCGCAGTTTCCGACCGGACCGCATTGCCTCCCGAAGCACGACGAAAATGCGTTCCGGCCACCCGACCTGCGGCCATGTACCCCAGCGAAGCATCCGCCTCCCTGGAGCACATGGCCGCAGATCAAAACCCGCCGGCGTTTTCAGAAGTCCCGCCTCGGGCGGCTCGGTCTAACCGGGTCGTCGGCGAGCGCGGCACCGCTTCGCGATCCGGCCGAGGCGCCTTGCCGCGGGCGTCGGCCGCCGCCGCGCGACGGAGTTAAATCGCGTCCGGCCCGGTGAATTGGGGGCGCGCTTGATCGCTAGGCGGCCTTGCGGCGGGCCGTGGCGGCGATCGTCGTGTACGCCATCGTGAAGGCGCCGCCCGCCGCGTCCACGGCCGCGCCGAGCCCGTCGAGGATTCGCCGCCGGACGTCCTCGGGGAGCCGGGTGAAACCGCCGGTGGTGACGACGAGGTCCAGCCACTCGTCACGGGTGTAGGGGCGTTCCCAGGGGAACAGCCATTCCTCCGGCTCGTCGAATGTTCCGGCCTCGCGGAGCGTGTCCGCGACCTTCTTGTATCCCTCGCGGTAGGTGTCCGAGGCGGGCCGGGTCCAGAGCCTGCCGAACGGCGAGTCCGGCAGGGCGCGGTCGTACACGGCGGCGAACTCGGCGCGCAGTTCGTCCGGCGGGTCGAAGGCGTTGGAGAACGCGGCGAACCGGCCGCCGGGGCGGAGGGCCGCGGCGGCCTTCGCGACGCCCGCGACGGGGTCCACCCAGTGCCAGGACTGCGCGGCGACGACCGCGTCGAACGCGCGGCCCGCCGCGTCCCAGTCCTCGAAGGTGGCGACCTCGGTCGCGATTCCGTCGCGTCCGGCGAGTTCGGCCATGCGCGGGTCGGGGTCGACGCCGAGGACGCGGCATCCGGCGGCGGCGAAGAGGCGCGCGGCGATGCCCGTCCCGCAGCCGACGTCGAGCACGTCCCGGCCGGGGCTGCCCGCGACGATCCGCTCCACCAGCTCGGCGGGGTACGCGGGGCGGGCCCGGTCGTACCGGTCGGCGTCCGCGCCGAAGCCCTCGGCGATCTCCCGCTGCCGGTGCGCCGCCGTTCCCTGGGTTCCTGCTTCTGAAGTGGCCATGCGCCCACTATAAGTGGGCAAGCGCCCACTATCTCTTGGCGTTCACTTTCGGCGAAGCTGTCGGAAGGTGCCGGTGATCACCGGTTGCCGGATCGCAGGTCGCCGATCCGGCTCCGCAACGTCGGTGCGCGCAAGCCCCTCACCAGCACCTCCAGGGCGGCGTCGATGCTCGTGCCCAGGAAGAACTCGCCGCCGATGTCGTGGACCATGTAGACGCGGCCTTGCTCGTCAACGATCAGCACGTTCGTGGAATCGTCCGTGCGGCCGATGGGGAAGGTCCGCATGGACAGCCTGGCGGCGAGCCCGAACGCCGACACCTCCGCCAGCGGAACGTCCGCCGGGAAGAAGTGGATGGGGAACGCGCCGGTCTCCTCGCCCCGCCCGAACGGGTACAGGTCCAGCAGGCCGAACTCGCGATAGATGTCACGCGCGGCCGGAAAGATCTCGTGCCGCTTCCCCAGCGGGTCGGTCTGGGCGCAGAAGTCGGCCAGCCAGGGGTCGACCCGCGCGGCCGCGTCGCGGCCCGGCATCCATCCGGCCTGGAACAGCGCCGTCTCCACGTCGGCGTGGAACCGCGGGTTCTCCAGATCAAGCTCGTCGAAGCGGTCGTAGTCCATCGGGATGGTCGGCGGCTCGTTCGACAGTTCACCCCGCACCAGGCTCGGCGGTGTGGTCTCCAGGTACTGCTGCTTCCTGTACTCGGCGCGGAGCCGTGCTTCGATCCGGCCGCACTCGAACAGCGCCTCGCGCGCGGCCAGCCGGACGGGCTCGGGCACCGGAGGGCAGCGGTATTCGTGGCTCTCGATGTGCTCGTAGAACGCGGGCTGCGGGGCGAGGTGGTGCTCCTGAAGGTGGTAGGTCGAGATGTCGGACCAGATCCACGTCCCATCGGTCCGGTAGCGCACCGGTACCGCCCAGCGCCGGTCGGGGTTCTCCGGGTCGAACACGTCGTAGGTGCGCTCGTCGGACGGGACGAGCAGCGCGCCGGAGCGAAGGTATTCGAGCAGCCGCCCGCGCTCCCCGGCGTCGCTCACCCAGGGACGTCCCGGCCACGGTCGCGGACGCTTCCGCTCATCGAACCCGTCCGCGACCGCCGCGAACCGAAACCCGCCGACCTCCTGCGGAGGCATGACCGGAAGCGGTGCCGGCGGCTGCCACCCGGCCGCGTCCCGTCGTTCCTCGTCCGCCATTGCGAACCTCCTTCGTCAGTCCGCGAAGCTCCGCCGGGCGGCGCGGACCTCGGTGAGGGTGCCGCGCAGCCGCTCGACGTCGAAACGCTGGCGGGTCAGCACGTCGTCGGGGATCTCGGAGGCCGAGCCGTCCGGGACGAAACCCGTCGTTCCGCAGTCCTCGCACGGCTGCCGGGCCGTGTACGGGTACGCCTCCGAGGCGGTGCGGGCCAGTCGCGGGCTCATCGGCGCGGCTTCCTGTTCTCGCGGCGGGTACCGTCCGGGCTGCCGGGGCGCGTCCACAGCACGGCTCCGGCGGCGAGTGCGCTCTGGTGGTAGGGCGGCAATTCCACGTCGGCCGCGAACACCTCCGCCTGCGGGTCGGGCTCGCCGTGCCCGGCCATCGCGGCCTGGAGGTCGAGGGTGAGGAGATAGGGCTCGACGCCCGGTTCGGTCCTGACGAGGTAGATCCGCTTGGGCGGCATCATCGGCAGGTCCGGGAGGGACCGGTAGGACCGCGTCAGATCGACGGCTCCGTCCGCCGCGCCGACGACGCCGATCACCGCCCGGTCCAGCGTGTCGACCGCGTGCCCGGCGGGATTCGCGTCACCGCGCGTCGGCGGTGCGGGGGTGAAGCGGTACGGCATATCCGGTTCGCCTTGGTGGCGGCGGACTGCGTTCAGCGGCGGCCCGTCCAGCCGGTATCCGTCGCGAAGCTCGCGGAGCACCGCCAGGTCGGCGTCGGTGAGCGGCACGTCCAGGGTGACCGCCGCCACCGGAACGGTCCGGGCGATGTAGTCCAGGCGGCCGATCGCGAGCCAGTGCCGTTCCTCGGCCAGCACCTCGTCGGGCAGTCGGCCCGCGAGCCGCAGCAGCATCGCGTGGCACGCGGGCCGCGGGTCGCCCAGCGGCGTCATGGCCGGGACCGGGCAGTGACCGCTCGCCACTCCCTTGGCCGCACGTCGGTTCCGAGATCACGGGAACCGGTTACCCGCGTCCGCTCGCCGAACTCACCCACGGACACCGCATTCATGACCTGTGACCTGCACGTTCTCCAGACCATTCGGAAACCGCCGCCTTGCGGCTTCACCGGCACTTTACCTGGCACCGGCGGAACGTGGTCAGCGATAAACCGGGCCGCCACCCTGTTGGAGAACTGCCGGCCCGGGCCGCTCCTCCGATGTCCGCGACGGCACGCGGCGGCCACCGTGAGGTCGGCCGCACGGCTTTCCCAGGTCAGGGGATCACGCGGCTGCACTTCGGTTCACAAGCAGGTCCAGCAGTAGAGATGGTCGTTCGCCTGGCGAGCGCGGCGGGCCAGAGCCACAAGGCTCTCCACGAAGCGCAGGGCGGGTGCCGTGTCCACCTCACCGGGTTCCTCGATCCGGACCCATTCCTCGGCAACCGACGGGAGCGCGCGGTCCTCGGCTCCGGCGAGCGCGTCACGGATTCGGTCATCGAGTTCTTCGAGCCAGGGGCCTTCGTGCTGCGCCTCCGTCCCATCCGGCGGCCACAGGAACCGGGTCCGGACCAGATCGGCGCTCTCCGGCGCGGCGCGGATCAGCCCGATCAGCTCGCCGAGGGCGATGTGCGGATCAATGCCCTTCGCATCCAGCGCGTCCAGACCGGCGATGGTCGCCGGGCCGTTCGGTACGCCGTCGCCCTCGTCAAGGAGGCGGAGCGCGGTCTCCCCATCGGGTGCCCGGAAGTAATCGAAAAGCACGCCCACGCTCGCTCCCATCGCCGTCCCTGGAACCATCGCGCGGATCGTACCGACCCCCGACGTCAAAACGACGGGGGCGGGATGGCCAGGGCTTTTGCGGTTCTCATGCCATGAGGCGGTCGGCCAAGCGGTGAAGCGCGGGGACGAGATCGGGATGGTCACCGTCCTCGGCGCGGTGAAGAAAGCGGGCGAGCACCAGGAGCAGGGCGGGTCGCCCCGCCTCGGAGTCGAGAACATCGGCGAAAGTCGTCAGGACGCGCTCGGCCGTATCCGGCTGGAGCGAGCTGGCGCAGTAGAGCGTCGCGGCGTCCTCCCCGACAAGGCCGCGCCCCCAGTGATCCCAGTCCACGATGCCGAACGGGCGCGCGAAAAGGTTGGCCCAATGCAGGTCACCGTGAACGGTCTCCCAACGCAATGCGGCCGGATCAAGCTCGATGCCGAACCGACCGCGGATGCGATCAACGACGTGACCGGGCGAGCGACCCGCCCTTTCGGTCGGCGTCCGCGACAGCGTGTGGAGTGCGGCGCGCAGTTCACCCCACCAAGCGTCGGACAGCGAAGGGGCAGCGCGCAGCACGTCGGTAGGCGAACAAGGCGTCCCGGGCAGGCGGGTCATGATCTCGACGCGGAGGCGTCGGCGTCCCGGCCCGCCTTCATCGACATGCAGGACGCGCGGTTTGGCGATGCCCCGGATCGCATTCGCGTCGGCGTTTCCCGTCCACCGCTCGCCGTGCGCCCATTCCTCCGCTTCGGTCATGACACGGACCCAGCGCGGACCGTCCGGGCTCTTGGCCGGAACGCCCGCAGACCGATCCCGCCACCCGAAACGCGGCGCCCCGGCCACCGGCGAGAACGCGAGAATCACGCCCGCCCGCGTCCAGCGCGGCGGTCGGCCGGTCGGTCAGCCCAGATCGAAGTCGCCGGACTTCACGTTGTCGAGGAAGGCCGCCCAGGTCGAGCGGTCGAAGGCCAGGACGGGACCGGCGGGGTTCTTGGAGTCGCGCGCCAGATGAAGCGCGCCGACCGTGGCGGCTTCCACGCAATCACCGTTGCGGCTGCTGTGGCTGCTCTTGCGCCACGCGGCGACCTCGACGCAGTTACCGCCGTTGCCGCTGTGACTGCTTCTGCGCCAGGTGGCGACTTCCAGGCAGTTGCCGTTCGTGCCGCTGTACGTGCTCTTTCGCCAGGCGCTCATCGTCATGGTGATCCCCGTCTTGGCGCGATGACTTTATGCCGTGAGCTTCCGTCCGGTCGTTCACATGCGTCAAGGGCGAGGTAGGTGGTTGTCGCTGAGGCGGCAGGCCCGGCGGGTCGGGCCGGGTCCGCCGCCGCGCGTTCAGTGCTTCGCGATGGTCTCGAAGATGTCGGCGTCCGTTTCGCGTTGCCAGGCGGGGAGGTCGTTCCAGTCCGCGACGTAGGACGGCTTGGGGTGGGGAAGGTGCTTGTGGACCTGGGCGATCCAGCACAGCGCGACAAAGCGGCCCTTCTGCTCGCGGGTCATGGCGTCCGTCGCACCGAGTTCGATGAAGGACGCGACCTGGCAGAAGACCGTGCGCGCGGCGTCGCGCTCCCACTCGGGCATCTCTTCCCACGGCGCCACATACCCGGGTTTCGGCTCGCCCGGGAAGTGCTTGCGCACGCCGTCGATCCACGCCTGACGGAAAATCCGGCCCGCATCCTCGCTCATACGGCTCCTTGAACAGAGTCAATGCGCTCAACAAATCCGGCCTGCTTTCCCGCGCGAGCGGTGGCCGCCGCCGAGCGTCCACCTGGGGATCGCCGCACGTCAAGGGCCGGATAGGTGGTTGTTGCGATGGAGACAGTTCCGCGCGGCGACTTCGACGCCGCATGGGGTCGGGAACGCCCGGCGGCGGAGCGGTCCAGACGGCGTGTGCGGTTGGGCGGTATTTCGGCTGCGCGGCGGTTCGCGTCCTTACGATGGACGCATGACGACCCGGCCGGACCTCGGGGAACGCCTGCGCTCGGTCCGCAAGCGGCGGGGCATGACGCAGCGGGAGCTGGCGAGCGACGCCGGGGTTTCGCTGTCACTCGTGCGCAAGCTGGAGCAGGGCGAACGCGACAACACGCGCTTGGAGACGCTGCGCAGACTCGCCGCCGCGCTTCACGTGCGCACGGCGGAGCTGATCGACGGCCCGTCCGCCCGCCAGGCCCGCCCCGACGACGAGCTGTGGGAACCGGTTCGGAACGCGCTGCTCGGCGCGGGCGGGGAGACGCCGGAGGAACCGCCGACCGTGCCGGGCGTGTCCGCCGCGCTCGCGGCCCTCATGCCGTTCTTCGCGCACGACGAGTACGCGCAACTGTCCGTCGCGCTGCCCGCCCTGCTGCGGGACGCGGACCAGCTCGGCGACGAGGCGCGTCCCGTCCGCGCGCGCCTGCTGCACCACACCGGGTGGCTGCTCACGCAGACTCGGCAGTTCGACGCGGCCGACGCGGCGTTGTCGCGCGCGATCCGCGAGGCGTCGAACGAACTGGAGGCCGCATCGGTCGTCAACACGTTGGCGTGGCTCCGCATGCGCCAGGGTCGGCTCGGCGAAACCGTCGCGCTGGCCACCGAGTGGGCGGACGAGCTGGAGCCCCGGATCTCGCGCGCGACGATGGCCGAGCTGTCCGCGTGGGGCTGGCTGCTCATCCGGCTGGCCACGGCGGCGGCGCGGAACGCGCAGCCCGGCGAGGCCGAGGACGCCATCCGGCTCGCTCGGACGGCCGCGGTCGCGATGGGCGGCGAGTACGCGCCCCGGCACGATTTCCTCAAGGCGTACGGTCCGATCACGGTGGAGATGAAGCGCGCGGAGATCGCGATGGTCGAGGACCGTCCGGACCGGGTCATCGCGCTCTCGGGCCAGATCCCGCTCGGCGACCTCCGGCCGACCTCCAACAACCGCAACCGGCATCTGCTGGACGTGGCACACGCCCGTGTGAAGCTCCGCCAGCACGCCGAGGCGTTCGACGTGCTGCAACGCGTCAGGTTCGACGCGCCGGAATGGATCACCAACCAGCGCTACGCGCATGATGTCTTTGAACGCGTCATCTCAGGCAGACGCACCCTGACGCCGGAGATGAAGGAACTCGCGGACGCGATCCACCTCATGCGCTGACGCGCCGTGGCGTTCCCACATGATCGAGAACGCCACGCCAGTCGGCACCCGTCATAGCCCCCGACGAACGGCCGATGCGCTGGGGCGTCCCGTGAGGTGCCGCGTCGGCTCACTGCACGACGTCAACGCGCTCAACGGAAGCCCAGACCGCGTTCCGTGTCGAGGCCCTGGATGCGGCCGAGCGTCCACCTGGAAATCACTGTGCGCCAAGGATGAGGTAGGTAAGTGTGGCTGGCACGGTAGTTCCGGGTGGAAAAGAGAAGGTCCCAGTATGAGACTGGGACCTTCGATGTGGCGGCGAGGGGGCCAGAGTTGTTAGGTCCGGCCCCGCAGCCGGTCCAGCTCGACAACGCGGGGGGTGGTCGGTCAGCTCAGGTCGAGGTTGCCCGCCTTGACCTGGCCGAGGAAGGCAGCCCAAGCGTCCTGGCTGAACGCAAGGACAGCGCCAGTGGGGTTCTTGGAGTCACGCGCCAGATGGGTACCGTCTAGTGTGGCGGCTTCGACGCATTCCCCGTTGTGGCTACTGTGGCTACTCTTGCGCCAGTGGACAGCGGGCAGATCAGCGGCCGTGATTCCACGCGAGCTTCGTCGGATCATCAGACTTCCCGGATCGCCTGCGCGATCAACGCCTGCGACTGGTCGGAGTCGTACGCCTTGGCGCGCAGATGGTTGAACACGTCGTTGTACCGGGTCACATGCGCCTTCTCTTCGAGGTACAGCGACCCGTGCTGTGACTCAATGTAGACCACATCCAGGTCAGCGGACTCGGGGAAACCGAGGATGACGAACGGCGCGAGGTGCTGGGCCGCATGCATACCCGCCGAGAACGGCAGGATCTGGAACGTGACCGACGGGAGCTCGGCCCGGTCGAGCAGGAACTTGAGCTGCCGACGCGCGACCTCGGTGTCACTGAACCGCCGGATGGCAGCCTCATTCAAGATCGCCCAGTACGCGGGCGCATCCGAGGCTTCGAGCCGGGTCTGACGCTGGCGGCGGATTTCGATGGTGCGCTCCATCTCAGCCTCGTCTCCATCATCAAGCAGCGCGGCCCGAAGGTACGCGCGATGGTAGTCGGGCGTCTGGAACAGACCAGGAATCAGCTCGCTCTGGTAGTTGCGGATCTCGGTGGCCTCGGTCTCCAGGCCGATGAAGACCTCGAACCACTGCGGGATGACGTCGCCGTGGCTGTGCCACCAGCCCTTGCGGGTGGCGTCCTTCGCCAGGCGGACGAGCGTTTCGGCGACCTCGTCCGTGACCTTGTAGAGGCTGAGCATCGCCCGCACGTCGGAGACCTTCGCGGGCTGGACGCCGCGCTCGAACTTGATCTGCTTGCTCTCTGACCACCCCATCTCCTCCGCGACCTGCGCCTGCGTGAATCCCGCCTCCTCGCGCGCCCGGCGGAGCTCCTGGATCAGCCGGCGGCCTCGCACGGTCAGCGTGTAGTTGGTCGGCATGATCACTCGCCCTTTCTGGTGCCATCCGTACCGATATGTCCGGTACAGACTTCGGACTGGCTCGATTTTCCACCTGGAAACGCTTGCGCGACAGAGGTTCCAGGTGGATTCTTGATGCAACACACAACCCTCTGTGCCAGCAGTATGACCGTGCGTCGTTGCCCGTGGAAGTGGTTTCACACATCTCCACCCAACGAATGTCACAGCACCGACAGGGCGCACCGAGGGACGTACGTGATCGTCCGCACGGAAGGTGCGGGCCGCCCGAACCGACGAGGGAGGCAGTTCGGTGAACCATTACGGGACAAGTTGGGTGTTAGTTCTCGCTCTCCTGTTGTACGGGCTCGCGCTCGTCGGGCTGGGCACGCTGCTGGGTTGCCTGCTCTGCGCCTCGTCCGCGGGGTCCACCGGGGATCGGCGGTCGGCGCGCGCCGTCCGGAAGACGGGTGAGTTCTGATGCGATCCATCCAGCCGGACGCGCCGCCGCCCGAGCCGGGCTCGGCGGGGACGCCTCAGCCCGGAACCAGATGGGCCGAGCCTCGGGCGACGCCTGACGGGACCTGGACCTGCCGCCTGCTGCGTCCGCTCAGTTGGGAGGAAGAGGCACGCGGTCTGCTGTACGTCGTCATCGCGAAGGACCGTTCCGAGCTGGCCGCGCTGATGGCCCTCGAAGACGAAAAGGCCGCGCGCTCCGCGTTCGGCCCCCGGCCGCCGGACCCCGCGTCCACGATCGTCCCCAAGCCCACGCCCGAGCCCACGTCCGGACCCGCAGCCGCAGCCGCAGCCGCAGCCGCAGCCGAGGAAGCCTTGCCGGAGGCGGACGTCATCCGGCCTCATCTGGAGGCGCTGCGGGGGCGGTTCGCCGGGCGGAAGCCGTTCCGGTGCCGGCTGGTCGCGGCCGCCCACTTCCCCGATCCGTTCCTGCGCGTGATCAATCTGGACTGCGCGCAGTTCGCGGAGGACGTGCGGTGCCGCGTCTCTCCTGCCGGGCTCGTGTTCGTGTGGTCGTGGGGGGACGCCATCGGGTCCGTCCGGGACGTCGATGACGTGGCCGCGGCGATCGTCCGGGTCCTCTCTCCCCAGGTGTGACCACCATGCCGAACCGCGACGAGCAGGCGCGGCGGCTGGAACTCAACTCCCCCGGCTGGGTCGTCGTGTGGGGCGCGTACCGCCGCACCTTCACCGCCTGGGCGACGTTCGCCCCGCACTCCGTCGTCGTCGAAGCCCCCACCGCCGAACAGCTCACGCTCGCGATCTGCCGCGCCGAACGCCGGATCGAAGAGCGCTCCGAGCCGCCGCCGCGCGGCCCGCGGGACCGGGTGCGCCCCGAGGAGGGGGCGGGGCGCACCCGGCCGGAAACGGCGGCCGCTCCCCGCCGTCCCCCGCACGGCACAACCCCGGCACCCGCCGGTCCGGCCGGGTTCCGCGCCCGGGAACCGGCCTTTCCACCCGACCAGAAAGCGCTGACCCATGCTTCCGCACGAACACCCGCTGCTCACCGCCCGAGAGGTCGCCGCGCTGTTCGCCGTCTCGTCCGGAACGGTCCTCAACTGGGCGAAGAGCGGACTCATCCCGTCCATCGTCCTCCCGTCCGGCCACCGCCGCTTCCCCGCAACGGCGATCGTCGCCATCCTCACTTCCCAAGACGGTCATGCCGAGGAGTGACGCGTGATCACTCCGGGCCGATGCGGGCCGCGACGCCCGCGCGGACGACGGCGTAGAACGCGCCGAGGTCGTCCACGAGCGCGTCCACGGCGGGATCGTCGGCCAGGAGCCAGTCCGCGACGAGGTCGAACAGCCCGCCGACCAGCCCGATCGCGATCCGGTCCACGGTCTCGTCGGCGTCGTCGCGGACGGCCCCCGACCGCCGCCAGACGTCCCGCACGAACGCCGCCGCCCACCGCCGGTTCGCGCGCCGCAGCCGCTCCACCGCCGGAGACACCCCGCTGGCCTGCCCGAACGTGACGAGCGCGCGGCGCGGATCGTCCACGAGCGCGTGCGCGAACGCCGCGACCAGCGTCCGTTCCGCCTCCGCCGGGTCCTCCGGCGCGGCCGCCAGGTGCTCCGTCATCTCCGCCATGATCTGCTCGCTGATCCAGCGGACGAGCGCGATGTAGCACTCCTCGCGGCTCGCGAAGATCTCGTAGAAGCCCTTCGTGCCGACGTACGCGTGCTGGCAGAGCTGCTCGATCGAGACGTTCTGGTACCCGTGCGTCGCGCACAGCTCCAGCGCGGACTCCAGGAGCTGGCGTCGCCGCAGCTCCCGGCGCTGCTCGGCGTCCAACCCGCGGATGCGCCGCCCGCCCGACTCCTTGGCCCGTGTCACGGTCCCGACATTACCGGCGCCCGAGTTATCAACAAGGCTTCTTGTTCTCAACAAGGGCGCGTGCTCTAATGACGGTCCCCCATGCGCCGGAGGTCCCCCATGCACCGCCGTCTCGCCGTCCTCGCGCTCGCCGCGCTCGCGTCCCTGGCCCTGGTCCTCGCCGGGCAGCCGCCCGCCTCGGCCGCGCCGTCGTCCGGGTTCAACGACTGGAACTGCCGCCCGTCCGCGAAGCACCCCGAACCCGTCCTGCTGCTGCACGGCCTCGGCGGCAACGGGCCCGGCAACTTCCTCACGCTCGGCCCGTACCTCGTCGGGCAGGGCTACTGCGTCTACGCCGAGACGTACGGGATGCCGCTTCCGCCGATCCCCGTCGGCGGACTCGTCTCGGTGGACGCGTCGGCGCGCGAGAACGCCGCGCGCATCGACAAGATCCTCGCGTCCACCGGCGCGTCGAAAGTGGACATCATCGGGCATTCCGAAGGCGGTTACCTGTCGCTGGCGATCCCGAAGTTCCTGCCCGGGTACGCCGCGAAGATCAAGAATGTCGTTGCGCTCGCGCCGCCGACGCACGGCACGACGTTCGCCGGACTCGTCACGCTCGGCCAGCAGCTCGGGATCATGCCGCAGGTCAACCAGGTGCTGGCCGGGGCCGGGTGCGTCGCCTGCACGCAGCTCACGACCGGCGCGCCGGAGATCGCGAAGCTGACGTCCGGGCCGATCGCGCAGCCCGGCGTCGCCTACACCGTCATCGCGTCGAAGACCGACGAGCTGGTCACGCCGACCGACACCGCGTTCGTGGACGAGCCGGGCGTACGGAACATGTACGTGCAGGACGTATGCCCGTCCGACACCGTGGGCCACATCGGACTCGCCTACGACGACACGGTCTCCCGGACGATCGCCAACACCCTCGACCCGGACGCCCACCAGCCGGTCCCCTGCGGCAACGGCCTACCGTTCTGACCCACACCGACCACGAAAGACGCCCCGCCGAAACGACAGTCCCAAGAGGTTTCCCACCCGAACGACGACGGGAGCCCCAGGGGGTTGGCGGCGGGCGCACGGCCGCGAGCCGCCAGGCGAGCGGCCGGGCGCCCGCAGCGCGGAGGATGCACCGCAGCGGAGCGCTAGCGGAGCGAGGATGCATGCTCCGCGCTCGGGGGGTGTGGGGGGTCGTCCCCCCACAAGGAACACGCGCACCGCAGCGGAGCGCCAGCGGAGCGCCAGCGGAGCGCCAGCGGAGCGAGGATGCATCCTCCGCGCCGCGGGGGGTCTGGGGGTCGCCCCCCACAGTCAGACCGTAAAAACGACCTTCCCGAACACGTCGCCCTCGGCCATCGCCGCGAATCCGTCGCGCGCCTCGCGCAGTGGCAGCACCCGGTCGATGCGCGGTCGCGCGCCGGTGGCGACGAGGAACTTGGCGAGCCGGTCGAGCTGGTCGCGCGTCCCCATCGTCGATCCGACGACGGAGAGCTGCAGGAAGAACACCCGGTTCAGCTCGGCCGGCGGAAGCTGCCCGCTGGTCGCGCCGGACACGACGACGCGTCCGCCCGGCCGCAGCGACTTCAGCGAGTGCGACCAGGTCGCCTCGCCCACGGTCTCGATGACGGCGTCCACGCGCTCGGGCAGCCGCGCGCCGGGCTCGACGGCGGCCGTCGCGCCGAGTTCGAGGGCCTGCTCGCGCTTGGCCGCGCTGCGGCTGGTCGCGTAGACGCGCAGCCCGGCGGCCGCGCCGAGCACGATCGCGGCGCTCGCGACGCCGCCGCCCGCGCCCTGGACGAGCACGGACCCGCCCGGCGCGACGTCCGCCTTGTCGAACAGCATCCGGTACGCGGTGAGCCACGCGGTCGGCAGGCAGGCCGCCTCCTCGAACGTCAGCTCCGGCGGCTTGGGGACGAGGTTGCGGCGCGGCACGGCGACCTTCTCCGCGAGCGTCCCGTCGTGCAGCTCCGACAGCAGCGTCCGCTTCGGGTCGAGGGTCTCATCGCCGCCGCCGCGCGCCGGGTCTCCGACGACGGCGTGGACGATGACCTCGTTGCCGTCCTCGTCGACCCCGGCCGCGTCGCAGCCGAGGATCATCGGCAACTGCTCCGCGCGCAGCCCGACGCCGCGCAGCGACCACAGGTCGTGGTGGTTGAGGGCGGCGGCGCGGACGGTCACCGTCGTCCACCCGGCGGGCGGCTCGGGGTCGGACCGCTCGCCGAGGGCGAGTCCGTTCAGGGGTTCGTCGGCGTCGAAACGCGTGGCCGTGACAGCGAACATGCCGCCCACCCTACGCAGGCCCCTACAGCACCTTCGAGAGGAAGTCCCGGGTGCGCGGATGCTTCGGTTCGGCGAGGACCGAGCGCGGGTCGCCCTCCTCCACGACGACGCCGCCGTCCATGAAGACGAGCGAGTCCCCGACCTCGCGCGCGAAGCCCATCTCGTGCGTGACGACGATCATCGTCATGCCGTCGAGGGCGAGCTGCTTCATGACCTCCAGGACGTCCCCGACGAGTTCGGGGTCCAGCGCGGACGTCGGCTCGTCGAACAGCATCAGCGCGGGCTCCATCGCGAGCGCGCGGGCGATGGCGACGCGCTGCTGCTGCCCGCCCGAGAGCTGCGACGGATAGCTGTGCGTCTTGTCCGCGAGGCCGACGCGGTCGAGCAGGGCGAGCGCCTGCTCCCGCGCCTGCGCGGTCGGCGTCCGCTTCACCTGGACGGGCGCCTCCATGACGTTCGCGAGCGCCGTCTTGTGCGGGAACAGGTTGAACCGCTGGAAGACCATCCCGATCTCGCGGCGCTGCATCGCGACCTCGCGTTCGCGCAGCTCGTAGAGCCGACCGCCCTTCTCGCGGTAGCCGACGAGGTGACCGTTGACGCGCAGCCGCCCGGCGTCGATCTTCTCCAGGTGGTTGACGCACCGCAGGAACGTCGACTTCCCGGACCCGGACGGCCCGATGACGCACATGACCTCGCCCGGTTTGACTTTCAGGTCCACGCCCTTGAGGACGTCCAGGCGGCCGAACCGCTTGTGGACGCCCTCGGCGTGGACCATCAGCCCGCCGTCTTCCTTGCCCAGCGACGCGCCGCTCATCGGTCGGCTCCCTTCGCGGCGGGCCGGGCCGACCGCAGGTTCGTCCACAGCCGTTCCAGCATCGTCTGCCGCTGCGCGGACCCCCGGCCGAAGTAGCGCTCCAGGTAGAACTGCCCGACGGTCAGGATGGACGTCATGATCAGGTACCAGATGCTGGCCAGGAGCAGCAGCGGGATCGTCTGGTACGTCCGCCCGTAGATGATCTGGACGGAGTACAGCACGTCCGCCACCGCGATCACCGACACCAGCGACGACGTCTTCAGCATCGAGATGATCTCGTTGCCGGTCGGCGGGATGATCACCCGCATCGCCTGCGGGAGGACGATCCGCCGCATCGTCTTGGCGCGGCTCATGCCGAGCGCGCTCGCCGCCTCCGCCTGGCCGGGGTCCACCGACAGGATTCCGGCGCGGACGATCTCCGACATGTACGCGGCCTCGTTCAGGCCGAGCCCGAGGCAGCCCGCGACGAACGGCGTGATCAGCGAGTTCGCGCTGAAGTCGGCGAACGTCGGCCCGAACGGGATGCCGATCGAGAACTTCGGGATCAGCGCGCTGATGAAACCCCACAGCAGGATCTGCACCAGCACCGGCGTGCCCCGGAACACCCAGATGTAGAGCCAGGACGCGCCGGAGATCAGCGGGTTCGGCGACAGCCGCATGATCGCGAGCAGGACGCCGCCGACGATGCCCATCAGCATCGCGATGCCGGTCAGCTCCAGCGTCATGAGGATGCCGCGCATCACCGCGTCGTCGGTGAAGTACTGGCCGATGACGTCCCAGCCGAACCGCTTGTTGTTGGCGACGCTGTGGACGGCCCAGACCGCGACGTAGAGGATGAGCACGGCCGCGACCCAGCGGCCGTAGTGCCGCACGGGGACCGCCCGGATCTGCTCGGGCGGCCCCTGCCGCGGCTCCTTGGAGACCGACGTCATCCGGTCAGCCCTGGGCGCCGTTGATCACCGGGCCGTCGAGCGCGCCGGCCTCGACCCCCCACTTCTCCAGCAGCTTCTTGTAGGTGCCGTCCGCCTGGAGGGCCTTGACCGCGCCGAGGATGGCGTCCTTCGTCGTGCCGAGCTCCTTGGCGACCGCGATGCCGTACGGGGCCGTGTCGTACGTCGCGCCGGAGACCTCGAACTGGCCGTTGGACTGCTTGGCGGCGTAGTCGATGACCGGCGAGTCCGCGAGGACGGCGTCGGCCCGGCCGCTGGACAGGGCCAGGTTCGCGCCGTTCTGGTCCGGGTACGGCTGCGCGACCGGGGCGGGCTTGCCCGCGTCCGTACACTTCTTCGTCCGCGTGCCCTTTCCGGCCTTCTCGTCGTACGGGGATACCTCGTCGAGCTGGACGGTGCCCTTCTCGACCGCGACCTTCTTGCCGCACAGCGACAGGTCGTCGGGCTTGAACCCGCCGGGGTTGCCGGTCTTCACCATCAGCGCGGTGCCCGCCGTGAAGTAGGTGACGAAGTCGACCGTCTTCTCGCGCTCCTTGCTGTCGGTGAGCGACGACATCCCGAGCTGGTACGTGCCGCCCTTGATGCCGGGGATGATCGCGTCGAAACCCGCCTTCTGGAACGCGAACTCGATCCCGAGCTTCTTGCCGAGCGCCTTGCCGAGGTCCAGGTCGAGACCGATCAGCGTCTTGTTGTCGGTGTCATAGAACTCGTTGGGGGCGTAGGACGGGTCCGTCGCCACGATGACCTTGCCCGCCGACTTGATCTTCGCGTCGAGCTTGTCGTGCAGCGCCGCGTCCCGCTGGATCGACGCGAAGACGTCCCCGACGTCCTTGCCCGGGGCCGTCGTGGTCGTCCCGTCGTCGTCGCCGCAGGCGGCGAGGCCGAGGGCGCCCGCGAGCACGAGCGTCCCGACCGCGAGGGAACGGCGGCGCAGAGAACCGGTCAGCACAGGCTCCCCCTCCTTCACTGGACGACGATCCGCGGATGGATCGTCAGGTCAGGGGGCATCTTTTCATCAGGAAAGTTTCAATCCGGTTAAACGGCGAGACACGATTCGGACACCGTCTCCCGTCCTGGCTCACCATCACGCTACCGGCGCGTTATGTCACCGAACGGGTACGAACGGACACAGAAGTGACGCCCGCCACCCGCCGACGGCCCTGGCGCGGGGGACGCGATGTGGCACAATCGGGTAACGGGTGACCCCCGTACGTCGCGAGATGTCCACCAGGTGGACCGGCCAACAGTCCAACACCACCGCGGCGGCATCGTCCGAAATCCGCTTTTCACCGACAGGGGTCGCTGTGGCTGCCGAACCCATTCCCACCGAACCGCACTCACTCGACGACGACCCGGCGTTCCGCCTGCACCGCGGCGGCAAGCTGGAGATGCGCTCGACCATCCCCGTCCGGGACGCCGACGACCTCTCCCTCGCCTACACGCCCGGCGTCGCGCGCGTCTGCACCGCCATCGCCGACCAGCCCGAACTGGCCTACGACTACACCTGGACGTCCAAGGTCGTCGCCGTCGTCACCGACGGCACCGCGGTCCTCGGCCTCGGCGACATCGGCCCGGCCGCCTCCATGCCGGTCATGGAGGGCAAGTCGCTGCTGTTCAAGGAGTTCGCGGGCGTCGACTCGGTGCCGATCGCGCTGGCCTGCACCGACGCCGACGAGATCGTCGAGACCGTCATCCGGCTCGCCCCGAGCTTCGGCGGGATCAACCTGGAGGACATCAGCGCCCCCCGCTGCTTCGAGATCGAGGACCGGCTGCGCGCCGCCCTCGACATCCCCGTGTTCCACGACGACCAGCACGGCACCGCGATCGTCGCGCTCGCCGCGCTGAAGAACGCCGCCCGGCTCGTCGGCCGCCCCCTGTCGGACCTGCGCGCCGTCGTCGCGGGCGCGGGCGCGTCCGGCATCGCCGTCTCCAAGATCCTCATCGAGGCCGGGATCGGCGACATCGCCCTGTCCGACAGCAAGGGCCTCATCTACGAGGGCCGCGACGGGCTCAACCCCATCAAGCAGCAGATCGCCGCGATCACCAACCGGTCGCACCTCAAGGGCTCCACCGAGGAGGCCCTGCGCGGCGCGGACGTCTTCATCGGCCTGTCCGGCAGCACCGTGCAGGAGGCGTCCATCGCGACGATGAGCGAGGACGCCATCGTGTTCGCGCTCTCCAACCCCACCCCCGAGGTCCACCCCGAGGTCGCCCGGCGGCACGCCAAGGTCGTCGCGACCGGCCGCAGCGACTTCCCCAACCAGATCAACAACGTGCTGGCGTTCCCGGGGATCTTCCGGGGCGCGCTGGACGTCCGCGCGCACTCGATCACCGAGGGCATGAAGCTCGCCGCCGCGTCCGCGCTGGCCGACATCGTCGGCGAGGACCTGTCGGCGGACTACGTCATCCCGAACCCGTTCGACGAGCGGGTCGCCCCGGCGGTGACCGCCGCCGTCGCGGCGCAGGCCCGCGCCGAGGGCGTCAACCGCGTCTGATTCGCCGCCGCGCGGCCCGCGTTCCCCCGGGGACGCGGGCCGTCGCGCGTTCAGCGCACCCGGCCCGCGCGGCGCAGCGGCCGGTAGCGCGCGACGGCGCGGCCCACGACGAGCGCGTCGGGCACCGCGCCGAAGTCCCAGCTGTCGCGGCGGCCGGGCGCGGCCTGGTTGTCGCTCTCCAGCCACCAGCCGCCGCCGTCGCGGAACGTGGCGCGCTTCACGATCAGCGTCGCCGGGTCGTCCGGGAGCCGCGCGACGACCACGTCGCCCGCCGCCACCGGCCCGCCGGACAGCACCAGCAGCCGGTCCCTCGGCCGCAGCCCCGGCAGCATCGACGGGCCCGTGACCTCGGCGCGCGTCAGCTCGCGCCCGCGCAGCCGGCGGACGAACCCGCTCCAGCGCACCGCCGCCCCCTTGCATGAACGCAGCCCGATCGGACACCGATCCTTACGGGACCTAGGCCCAAATACCGAGCGCCCTGCGCGGTCCCGGCAGGTGCGACCAGAGTAATGTCGGTCCCCTGAGCATGATCCGAAACGAGGGAAGGGAAGCACAGGTGTTCAAGAGCCTTCTGCGCCGCCGCACCGCGGTCTCGGCGCACTGTGACCTGCCGTGCGGCGTGTACGACCCGGCGCAGGCCCGCATCGAGGCCGAGTCGGTCAAGGCGATCATCCAGAAGTACGACGCCAACGAGGACCCGGTGTTCCGGACCCGCGCCATCCTGATCAAGGAGCAGCGGTCCAACCTGGTCAAGGAGCACCTGTGGGTGCTCTGGACCGACTACTTCAAGCCGCCGCACTTCGAGAAGTACCCGCAGCTCCACCAGCTCTTCAACGAGGCCACGAAGCTCGCGGGCGGCGGTGGCGGCACCAAGTCCAGCATGGACGTCAAGGTCGCCGACCAGCTCCTCGAAAAAATCGCCGAGATCGACAAGATCTTCTGGGAGACCAAGCAGGGCTGAGCCCGCTCGCCCGCAGCACCTGTGCCCGCTCCGGTCCCCGGGGCGGGCACACGCGTCTCCGCCGCTAGCCTCGACGGCATGATCCGTGAGGCGACCCCCGACGACCTGCCGCACATCCTGCGGCTCATCCGCGATCTGGCCGAGTACGAGCGCGCCCTGCACGAGGTGCGGGCGACCGAGGACGACCTGCGCCGCCACCTGTTCGGCCCCGGCGCGGTCGCGTCCGCGCTCGTCGCGGAGCAGGACGGCGCGCCGGTCGGGTTCGCGCTGTGGTTCCGCACTTTCTCGACGTGGCTGGGGAAGCCGGGCATCCACCTGGAGGACCTGTACGTCCACCCGGAGGCGCGCGGCGGCGGCCACGGCCGGGCGCTGCTGGCCGAGCTGGCGCGGATCGCGGTGGAGCGCGGTTACGGCCGGGTCGAGTGGGCCGTGCTGAAATGGAACGCTCCCGCGATCGGGTTCTACGAGTCGCTGGGCGCCGAGCGGCAGGACGAGTGGGCGGTCTACCGGCTCACCGGCGGCGCGCTGGCGAAGGTCGCGGCCGCGCCGGAGAGTGCGTGACCGACCCCACTCGGCGGCCCCGGACCCCGCAGAGCGCCCGGCATGCGCGGATTGCGCACTTGGCGACGGAAGATCGCCGGGAACGTCACGCGCGGCGGATGCTCGCCGGGGTCGCGATACGCGGTAGTTTCGGAGACAGCGGACCATCCCACGAGGAGTGACGTGACCGAGGAAACCGCCGCGATGGCGGCCAGTACGGAGATGTCCGTGCGTGACGTCGTGACGGTGAAGCTCCCGGCCGCAGGCGCGTACCTTTCGGTGCTGCGCACCGCGACGGCCGGACTCGCCGCCCGGCTCGACTTCACGCTGGACGAGATCGAGGACCTGCGGATCGCGGTCGACGAGGCATGCGCGATGCTGCTGCCCCAGGCCGTCCCCGGAACGGACCTGACGTGCGAGTTCGAGCTGACCGACGAGGCGATGCGCATCGCCGTGTCGGTGCTGACGGTCGACGGGGCCGAGCCCAGCCGCGACACGTTCGCCTGGACGGTGCTGTCGTCGCTGGCGGGTGAGGTGGACGCGAAGGCCGGCGCGGACGACCGGGTGACCGTGACGTTGCAGAAGCGCCGGGCGGGGGTCCTGTGACGGAGAAGACGACGGTGGCCGGCGACAGCGCCGGCAGCGAGAGCGTGAGCACGGCGCCGGCCACGGAGCGCACCGACGGCGCGGTCCCCGACCGCGCCCGCGCCCGCGCGCTGTTCGAGCGGCTCGCCGAGCTGCCCGAGGGCGACGCCGAGCGGCAGCGCATCCGCGACCAGCTCGTGGAGCTGCACCTGCCGCTCGTGGAGTACCTGGCGCGCCGGTTCCGCAACCGCGGCGAGTGGCTGGACGACCTGATCCAGGTCGCGACGATCGGGCTGATCAAGTCGATCGACCGGTTCGACCTCGGCCGCGGCGTGGAGTTCTCCACGTACGCGACGCCGACGATCGTCGGGGAGATCAAGCGGCACTTCCGCGACAAGGGCTGGGCGGTGCGCGTGCCGCGCCGCCTCCAGGAGCTGAAGCTGTCGCTGACCAAGGCGATCAGCGACCTGGCGCAGCGGGAGGGCCGCGCGCCGACGGTCAGCGAGCTGGCGCAGCACCTGCAGATGACCGAGGAGGAGGTGCTGGAGGGCCTGGAGTCCGCCAACGCCTACTCGACGGTGTCGCTGGACGCGCCGGACTCGGGCGACGAGGACGCGCCCGCCGTGGCGGACTCGCTCGGCATGATCGACGAGTCGCTGGAGGGCGTGGAGTACCGGGAGTCGCTGAAGCCGCTGCTGGAGAAGCTTCCGGCGCGCGAGAAGCGCATCCTGCTGCTGCGGTTCTTCGGGAACATGACGCAGTCGCAGATCGCGGCGGAGCTGGGCATCTCGCAGATGCACGTCTCGCGGCTGCTGGCGCGGACGCTGGCGCAGCTCCGGGACGGGCTCACGGCCGACGAGTAGGAACGTTTCGCGGGGAGGGCGGGCGTCGCGCGGGTGCGCGGCGCCCGTCCGGCGTCTCAGGAGCCGTGGCGGGCGGGCTCGGGGTCCTCGGCGTCCTCGTCGGGCCGGGCGAGCCAGGCGGTGGAGGGCGGGCTGAGCAGCGCGACCAGCGCGGCGATCCCGACGATGCCGAGCGGGACCGCGAAGCCGGGCCGGTCGCTCTGCCACAGCGACCAGGCGACGGGCAGCGCGAAGAGCTGGGTGAGGACGCCGGGGGCGCGGCTGCGCGGGTCGCCGAGCAGCAGGCCGCGCGCGACGACGAGCATGGCGACGCCGCCGATGAGCGCGAGGGCGGTGACGCCGATGGCGCTGACCGGGTCCACGGCGGAGCCGAGGGCCGTCTCGACGCCGACGAACACGCCGCCGGCGACGGCGCCGAGCCCTTCGAGGGCTTCCAGGGCGGCGGCGGCGTACACGATCGCGGGACGCTTCGACACACCCCGAACCCTACTCGGCCGCGCGGGGCGGGGCCGTCCGGGGCGGCGGTACGTTTCGGTGGATAACCTGACGCCGTGCGCGCCATGCTCATCGCCAATCCGAAGGCGACCTCGACCTCGCGGCAGGCCCGGGACACGCTCCTGCGGGCGTTCGCCGGCGACCTGGACATCGTGCTCGCCGAGACCGGGCACCGGGGCCACGCGGTGGAGCTGGCGCGGGAGGCGGCGCGGGAGCGGTTCGACGTGGTCATCGCGCTCGGCGGCGACGGGACGGTCAACGAGGCCGTGAACGGGCTGCTGGCCGACGGCCCGGACCCGGCGCTGCCCGCGCTGGCGGTGCTGCCGTCGGGGAGCGCGAACGTGTTCGCGCGGGCGCTGGGGCTGCCGGGCGACCCGGTGGGCGCGACGCGGGAGGTGCTGGCGGCGCTGCGCGCGGGCCGGCACCGCACAGTGGGCCTGGGGTCGGCGGAGCTGCCGGACGGCACGCGCCGCTACTTCACGTTCTGCGCGGGCGTCGGGCTGGACGCGGAGGTCGTCCGGGAGGTCGAGCGGCGGCGGCTGGCGGGCGCGAAGGCGGACCCGTCGCTGTACGTGCGGGCGGCGCTCCGCCATTTCTTCCGGGGCACGGATCGGCGCGTCCCGGCGGTGACGGTGGAGGCGCCGGGGCGCCCGCCGATTTCCGGGGTCTTTCTCGCGTTCGTTTCCAACACCGCGCCGTGGACTTTCCTCGGGCCCCTTCCGCTGAATCCGAGTCCGCGGGCGAACTTCGGCCTCGGACTGGACGTGTTCGGGATGCGGTCGATGCGCGTCGCGCCGATCCTGGGCGCGTTCGCGGGGATGCTGACGGCGCGTTCCCGTCCGGTGCGGGGCCGGGACGTGGTGAACGTCCACGACGCGGCGTGGGTCACACTGCGCGGCTCGCGCCCGCTGGCGTTCCAGCTCGACGGCGACTACCTGGGCGAACAGACGTCGATCACGTTCCGAGCCGTGCCGAAAGCCATACGGATCGTCATATGAGGCTGGTCACAGCGCCCGTTAACAGGAAAGCAACGCCGCCGACCCACTGATGTGACACATCCGACACTCATACTTTGAGAAACGTTTCTCGGAGGTCTTGCGTGGTCAGGCGGGGTCCTGACACGCTCAAAGCGCGCCCAGCGACCGGGACTCAACGCCGCCGTCCCGCGACCGCGACCGGCGCCGCCGAACAATCCACCTGACCAAATCTTTTGCGTCTCGGGGTGTTCGCGACATGTGAAACCGTTCACAAGTTGAGTGACTTCCGCCACCGCGACGAAGGAGTGGACCGCATGGACTGGCGCCACCGCGCTGCCTGCCGTGACGTGGACCCCGAGCTTTTCTTCCCGATCGGGAACACCGGGCCCGCGCTCCTGCAGATCGAAGAGGCCAAGCAGGTATGCCGCCGCTGCGACGTGACCGACGCGTGCCTGCGCTGGGCCCTGGAGTCCGGGCAGGACTCGGGCGTCTGGGGCGGGATGGGCGAGGACGAGCGCCGCGCCGTCAAGCGCCGTGCCGCCCGGGCCCGGGCCCGCGCCAACGCCGGGCTCTGACTCCGGCGTCCGACTGACGCACCCCGCCGCGCGGAACCGCTCGGGCACGGGCGCCGCCTCCGAACCTCCGGTCGGAGAGCGCAGCGGCGGAAGTGACGCGAAGAACGCCCGTGGCCTCGGCCACGGGCGTTCGCGCGTCAGCGGGGCGGCGGGCCCGGCCGGTGCTGGTGGTCCAGCGGGACGTCCACGACGACCTCGGTGCCGCCGCCCTCGCGGCGGCGGAACTCCAGCCGCCCGCCCAGCTCGCCGACGATGAGCGTGCGGACGATCTGCAGCCCCAGGCTGGTGGTGCCCTCGACGTCGAAGTCCGGCGGGAGGCCCGCGCCGTCGTCCAGGACGACCACGACGAGGCGGCGGCCGTCCGGCCCGGTCTCGTCGCGCGGCGGGGCCGCCGCCGCGCCGCCCGGCCACTCCCCCCACACCGGGACGCTCGCCAGCGACGACTCGGCGGCGGGCGCGGGGCCCTCGCCGTAGCGGACCGCGACGACCTCCAGCGTCCCGTACCGGTTGGCCAGGCCGTGCTCCAGCGCGTTCTGCAGCAGTTCGGTCAGCGCCATCGCCAGCGGGGTGGCGATCTCGGCGGGGAGCACGCCGAAACTGCCGGTGCGCTTGGGCTCGACCTGCGTCTCGGGGGCGGACACCTCCCCGGCCATCATGATCACGCGGTCCGCGATGTCGTCGAAGTCGATCAGCTCGTCCGGGGTGTGCGACAGGGTCTCGTGGACGATCGCGATGGACCCGACGCGGCGGACGGCCTCGTCCAGGGCCGCCCGCCCCTCGGGGACGCGCAGCCGCCGCGCCTGGAGCCGCAGCAGCGCCGCGACGGTCTGCAGGTTGTTCTTGACGCGGTGGTGGATCTCGCGGATCGTCGCGTCCTTGGTCATCAGCTCGCGGTCGCGCCAGCGCAGTTCGGTGACGTCCCGGCACAGCGCGATGGCGGCGATGCGGTTGCCGCCGACGACCAGCGGGATCGTGCGGATCTGCAGGACCGTCCCGTGCGCCTCGACCTCGACCTCGCGCGGCGCGCGGCCCGCCAGGACCACGCTCAGCGCCTCCTCCTGCGGCTCGCCGGTGTCGCACAGCCGCGCGGTGACCTCGCCCAGCGGCTCGCCGACGAGATCCGCGGGAAACCCCAGCCGCCGGTACGCCGACTGCGCGTTCGGGCTCGCGTAGGTGACGCGGCCCGCGCGGTCGAGGCGGATCAGGCCGTCCCCGACGCGCGGCGACCGGACGAGGTTGGGCTCCTCGCCGGGCACCGGGAACCGCCCGTCCGAGATCATCTGCGCGAGGTCGCTGGCGCTCTGCAGGTACGTCAGCTCCAGGCGGCTCGGCGTCCGCGCGGAGCTGAGGTTGGTGCTGCGCTGGATGACGCCGAGCATCTTCGCGCCGCGCCGGACGGGGATCGACTCCTCGCGGACGGGGATGCCGCTCCCCCACTCGGGGTCGCCCTCGCGGACGATGCGGCGCTCGCGCCACGCGACGTCGATCAGGCCGCGCCGCCCCGTCCGCACGACCCGGCCGACCAGGTCCTCGGAGTAGGCGGTCGGGCCGGTCGTCGGCCGCATCTGCGCGATGGCGACCCAGCCGGGCACGGTCTCGCCGGACTCCGCGGGGTCGCCGCGGCGGCGGCCGGGGTCGGCGGGCAGGGCGTCGGCGGACCGGAGCGGCACCCACAGCAGCAGGTCGGCGAACGACAGGTCCGCGAGGAGCTGCCAGTCCGAGACGAGCGCGTGCAGCCACTCCAGATCCGCCTCGGTCAGATCGGTCTGGTCGCGGACGAGATCACTCAAGGTGGGCACGGTCCCATCATCGCCCATCCGCCCCCGGCACCGGCCTGGCAGGATGCGTGCCATGAGCGACACCGACCCCCTGGCCCGGCTGCGGGCGGCGGCGGCCGCGCGGGCCGAGGCGGGGCTGCGGCGCGAGCTGCGGCCGCGCGGCGCCGACGACGGGCTGCTCGACCTGGCGTCCAACGACTACCTCGGGCTGAGCCGCGACCCCCGGCTCGTCGCGGGCGCGGCGGCGGCCGCGCGCGCGTACGGGGCCGGTTCGACGGGGTCGCGGCTCGTCACCGGGACGACCGAGCTGCACGCCGAGCTGGACCGGCGGCTCGCGGCGCTGACCGGCAGCGCGGCGGGGCTGGTGTTCTCGTCGGGGTACCTGGCGAACCTCGGGGCGGTGGCGGGGCTCGGCGGGCCGGACGTGCTGGTGGTGTCCGACCAGGTCAACCACGCGTCGATCGTGGACGCGTGCCGGTTGTCGCGGTCCCGCGTCGTCGTCGCGCCGCATGGGGACGCAGCCGCCGTCGCCGCCGCGCTCGCCGCGCGGGACGAGGAGCACGCGCTCGTCGTCACCGACGCGGTGTTCTCCGTGGACGGCGACGTCGCGCCGCTCGCCGCGCTGCACCGCGCGGCCCGCGCGCACGGGGCGCTGCTCGTCGTGGACGAGGCGCACGCGCTCGGCGTCGTCGGGGACGGCGGACGCGGCGCGGCCCACGCCGCCGGGCTCGCCGGGGAGCCGGACGTCGTGCTGACGCTCACCCTGTCGAAGTCGCTGGCGTCGCAGGGCGGGGCGGTGCTGGGCGCGCCGGAGGTCGTCGCGCACCTGGTGGACACCGGGCGGGCCTTCATCTTCGACACCGGGCTCAACCCGGCGGCGGTGGGGGCGGCGCTCGCGGCGCTCGACGTCCTGGCGGCCGAGCCGGGGCTGCCGGGACGGGCGCGGGCCAACGCGCGGCGCGTCCGGGACCTCGCGCGCGCGGCCGGTCTGGCGACGGCCGAACCCGCCGCCGCCGTCGTCCCGGTGTACCTCGGGGAGCCGCGCGCGGCCGTCGAGGCGCAGGCGCTCTGCCGCGACCGCGGGCTGCGCGTCGGCTGCTTCCGGCCGCCGTCGGTGCCCAAGGGCCGCGCCTGCCTGCGGATCACCGCGCGCGCCACCCTGGACGAGGCGGATTTCACGGTACTGGCCGGTGCTCTGGACGCCGTGGCACGTTCTACCGGTCGTAGTCTTCACACGTAACATCGGGAGAACCGGTGATGAACGTGAGGAGCAGCCGTGACGGAGGTCAGAGGCGGGGACCCCCGGCACGGGGACGCCCTGCACCAACCCTACGACCGGGCCGTGCTGGCGGAGCTGGGCCGCGGCCACGCCGCCCCCGCGCCGCGCATCCCGAAGTACTACAAGCTGAAGGAACTGCTGGTCGAGCTGATCCAGTCGCTTCCGGCGGGGAGCCCGCTGCCGCCGGAGCGGGCGCTGGCGGAGAAGTACGAGACGTCGCGGACGACCGTCCGGCAGGCCCTCGCCGAACTCGTCGTCGAGGGGCGGCTGCAGCGCATCCAGGGCAAGGGCACGTTCGTCGCCAAGCCGAAGGTGTCGCAGGAACTGCAGCTCGTCTCCTACACCGAGGACATGCGGCACCACGGGCTGCGGCCCGAGACGCGCATCCTGGAGATCGGCTACGTCAGCGCCGACGAGCGGCTGGCGGCGCTGCTGGCGATCCGGCCGGGCGGGCGGGTCCTGCGCATCCACCGGCTCCGGCTCGCCGACGGCGAGGCGATGTCGATCGACACCTCCCACCTGCCCGCGCGCCGCTTCCCGGGGCTGCGCCGCGAACTCCCCCGCCACCACTCGCTGTACGAGACCCTGGCGACGGCCTACGACGTCCACCTCGCCGAAGCCGAGGAGACGATCGAGACCGTCCTGGCCACGCCCCACGACGCGCAGCTCCTCGCGGTGGACGTCGGCCTGCCCCTGCTTCTTCTGTCCCGCCACGCCGTGGATTCCACCGGCCAGCCCGTCGAATGGGCACAATCGCTTTATCGCGGCGACCGCTACAAGTTCATCACGCGCCTCCGCCGCGACTGACGTCCTTCATCGGACGGCACGTCACAGAGCGCGACGAGATCCCACGTTCTGGGTACGCTCGACCTAACCCGACCCTACGATGACGGGAGCAGATCGTGAGGGAGGAGTCACTTAAAGTGACAAAAGTGAAAATTCGGGAATATGAGGCAACGCTCTCGGACTCATTGCACAAGCTGTGGGTCAGCGGCGAACTCCACGACTTCCTTCACCTCACCGACGACGGCGCCCGAGTCGAGATCATCGGAGGAGAGATCGTCGTGTCCCCCGCCGCCGCGCTTCGCCACAACTTCATCGTCAGCCGGATCGTTCAAACGCTGCTCCGCGCGAACGACCAGCGCGACGAGTTCCGCTGGACCACTGATCAGGGCACCGGGCTGACCATCGCCGAGGCGCTGGAAGAATACATTCCCGACCTCGTCGTCTTGGACGAGGAGGTTCTCGACACGGCCAACCAGACGGGCGAGAACATCCTCACCCCGGACCAGATCGAACTCGTCGTCGAGGTCACGTCGCGACGGAACGCCACGAACGACCGCCCTCGCCCGTCGGGTTCCCGGACGAAGAGCAAGTGGGTCAGCTACGCCCGCGCCGGCATTCCTTACTACCTGCTGATCGACCGTGACCCGAAAATCGCCCGGACGATCTTGTACTCGGTCCCCGACGGTGGCGTCGGCGCATACCTGCACTCCGAGGAGTGGGAGTTCGGCAAGACGATCCACCTGCCCGAGCCGTTCGACATCGACATCGACACGAGCAACTGGACGACCTGGTGAAAGCGTGCCGCAGGGGAGCTGGTCCCCTGCGGCACGATCCGCCGTCAGCCGTCCAAGTGCGAGGTCAGAGGGTCTTCTGGAGGGCCTTGATGGGCATCTGGAGTTCGGTGAGCAGGTCGAGATCCTGTTCGGCGGGGCGGCCCAGGGTCGTCAGGTAGTTGCCGACGATGATGGCGTTGACGCCGCCGAGCATGCCGTCACGGGTGCCGAGGTCGCCGAGGGTGAGTTCGCGGCCGCCCGCGTAGCGCAGGATCGTGCGGGGCAGCGCGAGGCGGAACGCCGCGATCGTCTTCAGCGCCTCCGCGCCCTCCACGACGGGCAGGTCCGCGAACGGCGTGCCGGGGCGCGGGGTGAGGAAGTTCAGCGGGACCTCGTCGGGGTCGAGTTCGGCGAGCTGCGCCGCGAACTCGGCGCGCTGCTCGCGCGTCTCGCCCATGCCGACGATGCCGCCGCAGCACACCTCCATCCCGGCTTCCTTCACCATGCGCAGCGTCTCCCAGCGCTCCTCCCACGAGTGGGTGGTGACGACGTTCGGGAAGTGGGAGCGGGCCGTCTCCAGGTTGTGGTTGTAGCGGTGGACGCCCAGCTCGGCCAGCTCGTCCACCTGCGCCTGGGTGAGCATCCCCAGCGAGCACGCGATGTTGATGTCGACGGCCGCGTTGATCGCCGCGACGCCCTCGCGGACCTGCTTCATCAGCCGCTCGTCGGGACCGCGCACGGCCGCGACGATGCAGAACTCCGTCGCGCCCGTCTTGGCGGTCTCCTTCGCGGCCTCGACCAGGTCGGGGATGTTCAGCCACACCGACCGGACGGGCGACTCGAACGTCCCGGACTGGGAGCAGAAGTGGCAGTCCTCCGGACAGCCGCCGGTCTTCAGCGAGACGATGCCCTCCACCTCCACCTCCGGCCCGCACCAGCGCATCCGGACGTCGTGGGCGAGGGCGAGGAGGTCCTGGAGCCGGTCGTCCGGCAGCGACAGGCACTCCAGCACCTGGGCGGCGGACAGGCCGCGGCCCTCGTCGAGCACCTGGCGGCGGGCGACATCGAGGACGTCGGTCACGGGTTCTCCTTCTCGGGCAGGCCGTGGGCGGCGCGGAACGCCGTCGGATCGAAGACGCCGCCGAACGCGGGCGCGAGGCCCCCGCGCGCGACGGGCAGGAACTCGGCGGGGTCGAGCGCGCCCGCGCCCGCGGGGAGCGCCCCGGCGAGCGGCCGGGCCGCGATCGTCTCCAGGTCGCGCAGGTTGGCGCGCATGGCGAGGTCGGGGTCGTCCGGCCACGCGCCGACGACGACCCCGGCGAGCTGCACGCCGCGGTGCGCCATCGCCTCCAGCGTCAGCGCCGTGTGGTTGAGGGTGCCGAGGTCGGGCCGGGCGACGACCAGGACGGCCGCGCCGAGCCAGCGGGCGAGGTCGGCGAGGGTGCGGCCGTCGTCGTCGTAGCGGACGAGCAGACCGCCCGCGCCCTCCACCAGCACCAGCGAGCGGGTCGCGGCGAGTTCGCCGACGCGCACGGCGACGTCCGACAGGCGCACCGGCGGCAGCCCCGCGCAGCGCGCCGCCGCCGCGGGCGACAGCGGATCGGGGAACCGGGCGTACTCGTGCAGGTCGGTGACGCCCGCGAGCCGCCGGACGTCGGCCAGGTCGCCGGGCTCCTCCGGCGCGACGCCGGTCTGGCCGGGCTTCACG
The DNA here is from genome assembly GCF_000381885.1 of Actinomadura atramentaria DSM 43919. Classification (GTDB taxonomy): domain Bacteria; phylum Actinomycetota; class Actinomycetes; order Streptosporangiales; family Streptosporangiaceae; genus Spirillospora; species Spirillospora atramentaria. The sequence continues at coordinate 212,058 of NZ_KB907216.1, forward strand.
ACCGCCACCGGCGTCCCGCGCGTCGCCGCCAGCGCGGCCAGCGCGGCGGTGACGACGGTCTTCCCGACCCCGGTACAGGTCCCGGTCACCACGAGCACACTCACGTGCCGCACACTAGCGCGGCCCCCTGAACCCGCGACCGTGCGGAAACCGACAGTCTTGACGCCCCCTGTTTGTAACCCGACCTCCGGCCAGCGGGAACACCCCGCCGCGCCCGTCCCTCGCCGCCGCGCCCGACGTGACACCCGACACAGCGGGCCCGGTGGACGGCCGCGCGCCGTCGCCGGACGACGCGGGAGCGCGGCGCGCGCCATGCGGCGCGCCGTGGGATGACGCGTCCGTGCGCCCGCGCTCCGCGCGGGCGCACGGACGCAAGGAGCCCGACGGCGGTCCGGCGTGGGGACGCCGACCTGCGGCGTGGAAGCACGGCACGAGCGGCGGGCGCGGGTGTCAGGAGGGGCGGTCCGCGAGGTCCGCGGCCACCTCGTGGGCGAGGGCGGCGAGGTCGGCGGGGAGGGCGTCGAGGCGGTTGTCCAGGTCGTCGGCGAAGCGCAGGCGGTCGAGGCCGTCCCGCGCGGGGCGGGCGTCGGGGAGCCACGCGGCGTGGATGAGGAACGGGAGCGTCGTGCCGGGTGAGGGCGCCAGGACGGCCAAGGGGCCGCGGGCGACGTCGGCCGCGTCGAACAGTTCGACGCGGAACCGGTCGTCGTTGTGGACGGCGACGACGAGATAGCCGTCGTGCCCGCCCGGGTCCGCGCCCGCGTAGCGGGATCGGCCGGGCGCGCCGAGTCCGCGCGGGACGAACGCGGGCGCGGTCGGGTAGTCGTCCAGCGCGAACGTCCATTCGGCGAGCGGCGCGAGTCCGTCCCGGTCGTGGGTGACGAGCACCGCCGGGGTCTCCTCCCCTGGGAACAGCGCCGGGTCGACGCGGCCGCCGTAGTTCGCGAGCGCCCGCCGGTTGATCGCCTCCGGATGGAACCCCAGGTAGATCAGGTGGTGCCGGGTCGGGTCGGTCTGGCCCTCGCGGCTCCAGTCGATCGCGGACAGCTCCGCCTGCCACCAGCGCGCGGGGTCGGCGGCGCGCGCGGTCTCGCGGACCTTCCCGGTCGCCGGGTCGAACTCCATGACGGTCGTGACGGCCGGGCTCATCCCGTGGCAGTACATTCCCCGCAGCGCGGGATCGACGGGCCGCCCGTACACGTCCACGTCGTCCGCGCGCAGGTACATGCCGATGTCCACGCCCGGCGAATGTTCCATGACGACCTGAACACCGTCGGAGTCGTCGTAGCGCGCGTAGAAATGGTTGACCTCCGGCGCGATCCGGAACGTCGTACAGCGCACCGAGCCGGACGACCGGTCGAGGTCGTCCTTGCGGATCAGCAGGACGGGCCCGTCCGGGTTGTTGGCGACGGTCCGGTCCCCGCCGAAGACCTCGTCGGTGTCGATCTTGTAGGCGGTGTCGGCGAGGACGAGCCAGTCCCGCGTCTGCGTGATGGTGTGCGTGGCCTGCGGCAGCACCGCGCCCTCGACGGTCCACCGGCGGACGCGGCGGCCCGTCCCGTCGTACCGGATGACGGCGGTCTCCCCCGTCAGGACGTCCCGGCTGACGCTCCACAGGCAGCCCCGGTCCGGATCGACGACAGGATGCGCGGTCGTGGCCACCAGCGGCAGCACGGCCTGGTCGATCGCGGGCCGCCAGTCGTCGCGGTGCCCGACCTCCGCGACGAACTCCAGCGTCACCGGGTCGACCTCGACGGGCCGGCCCGCGTCCCACGTCGCGAACAGCCGGTCGCCCCACGGCAGCGGCGCGGTGTTCGCGCAGTTCTGGTAGCCGAACGGCGAACCGGTGCCGACCGGCCCAGGGCTGAACACGTCGGGCCGGCGGCGGCGCAGCCGCACGGAGGGCGTGTCGACGACGCGCGCCTGCCAGGTGAACCGCCCGTCCGCGCCGGGCCGCAGGTCGAGCCGCGCCAGAATCCCCTCGCCGAAGAACGCGTGGACGGGGTGCGAGCGCTGGTCGGAGCTGCTGACCACGAAGTGCCCGGTGACGTCGTCCGGCCAGCTCCCGGCGACGACGGTCAGGTCCAGGTCGGCGACGTCCTGCGTGCCGAGGATCGAGCGCGGGATCGGCATGGCGGCCTCCGGCGGGTCGCCCCGGCCCGGTCCGCCGGGGTCGCGCCTGCCAATCAACCGGCTCGGCGAAGCGTCGTCAAGACCCTGACGACTATCAGCGGACGCTGGGAATGTCCGGCGATGCCCCTACGCTGCACCCGGAAACGCGACGGAAGGAATCAGCGATGCGGCTCGCAGACGAGAGGGCGGCGACCCCGGTGACCGTCCGCCCGGCCCGCCCCGACGAGTACGCCCGCATCGGCGAACTCACCGAGGCGGTCTACGTCGGCGGCGGCCTCATCGACCCCGGCGACGACTACGTGGAGACGCTGCGGGACGCCGCCGGACGCGCCGCCGCGGCCGAACTGCTCGTCGCGGAGGCGGGCGGCGCGCTCGTCGGATCGGTCGCGTACTGCCCGCACGGCGGCCCGTACAGCGAGCTGGCCGCGCCCGGCGAGGCCGAGTTCCGGATGCTGGCGGTGCTGCCCGCCGCGCGCGGCGCCGGCGCGGGCGGCGCGCTGGTCCGCGCCTGCCTGGACCGGGCGCGCGCCGCCGGGCTCACCGGCGTCCGCCTCTCGACGCAGCCGAACATGACCGACGCGCACCGCCTCTACGAGCGGCTCGGATTCGTCCGCACGCCCGGCCGCGACTGGACGCCGGTGCCGGACGTGCTGCTGTGGACCTACCACCTGCCCCTGTGAGGGGACGCGTCAGGAGACGGGCTCCCCGCTGCGCGTGACGCCGTGCGCGGAGCACCGCGCCGTCCAGCCGAGCGGCGTCACCTGCACGACCATGCGGCGGCGGCACTCGGGGCAGTAGCGCGGCGGCTCCATCGCGCGCGCGGCGCGGCACGCGTCGTGCGCGCCCTCGGCGGCGTCGCGGCCGCAGCGGTCGCAGTACGTCACGGTCCCTCCCGGCCCGGTCGGACGAATCGGTCAGGTCACTCTATGACGGCCAGGAGGTCGCCCGCCTGGACCTGCGCGCCCGGCGCGACGGCGAGGCGGGTGACCACGCCCGGCTCCTCCGCCTGCACGGGGATCTCCATCTTCATCGACTCCAGGAGGACGAGCGTGTCGCCCTCCTCCACACGCTCGCCCTCGGCGACCGTGACCTCCAGCAGCTTCGCGACCATCTCCGCGCGGACCTCGGCCACCCGCGGCTCCCTTCTGCGACGCCCCGGCCGGTGCCGGCGGCGGACTTCGTCGGACGATCGGCGCGCGGTTCAGCGGTTCCGCATGCGCTCGACGATCCCGGTGTCGTGCCGCCCGTCGTCGAACTCGGGGCGGTCGAGCAGTTCGAGGTGGAACGCGATGTTGGACCGCGGCCCCTCCACGCGGAACGCGGCGAGCGCGGCGCGCGCCCGCTCCAGCGCCGCCGGGCGGTCGGCGGCGTGGACGCACAGCTTGGCCATGAGCAGGTCGTACACGGGGGTGACGGCGCTGCCCTCGGCGTAGCCCGCGTCGATGCGGATGCCCTCGCCGACCGGCTCCTCCCAGACCCGGACGCGGCCGGGCCCCGGCAGGAAGCACCTGGGGTCCTCGGCGTAGATCCGGAACGCGAGCGCGTGCCCGTGCGGCGCGGTGCCGGTGAACGTCGGCGGCTCCCCGGCGGCGGCGCGGAGCTGCTGCTCGACGATGTCGATGCCCGTGACCAGCTCGGTGACGGGGTGCTCGGCCTGCAGCGCCGTGCTCATCTCCAGGAAGTAGAACTCGCCCGCGGCCGGGGCGACCAGGAACTCGACGGTGCCCGCGCCCCGGTACCCGACGGCCTCGCCCGCGCGGACGGCCGCGTCGGCGAGCCGCGTCCGCAGCTCGGCGTCCAGCGCGGGCGACGGCGATTCGGCGACGAGCTTCTGGTGGCGGCGCTGCACCGAGCAGTCGCGGTCCCCGAGCGCGACGACGGTGCCGTCCGCGAGCCCGAGGATCTGCACCTCGACGTGCCGCGCCCCGGTGACGAAGCGCTCCAGCAGGATGTCGGAGCCCTCGAAGAACCGCTCGGCGCGGCTGCGCGCGGTGCGGAACGCGGCGCGCAGCGCGTCCTCGGCGTGCGCCGCGCCCATGCCGACCCCGCCGCCGCCCGCCGCGGCCTTGACCATGACGGGGTAGCCGATGCGCTCGGCCTCCTCGACGGCGGTCTCCTCGTCGGGCACCGGCTCCCAGACGCCGGGGCAGACGGGCACGCCCGCCTCCCGCATCAGGTTCCGGGCGTTGATCTTGTCGCCCATCCGGGCGACGGCCAGCGGCGGCGCGCCGATCCAGCCGAGGCCCCGGTCGACGACGGCGGCGGCGAACGCGGCGTTCTCCGCGAGGAACCCGTAGCCCGGATGGATCGCCTGCGCGTTGGTGCGGCGCGCGGCCTCCAGGACGGCCGCGCCGTCGAGGTAGCTGCGGGACGGGTCGGCGGGGCCGAGCAGGATCGCCTCGTCCGCCTCCGCGACGAACGGCAGCTCCGCGTCGGCCTCGGAGTACACGGCGACGGCCTTGAGGCCGAGCGCGCGCACCGTGCGGACGACCCGGCTGGCGATCTCGCCGCGGTTCGCCACGAGAACGGACTCGAACACCGGAAACTCCCTCACTCTCGCTCGACCGCGCCCCCTGCGGACGTTCCCGAACACTAGTCCCGGGGGGACCGTCCACGGCGCGGTGAGAACGACAAATACCCGAGCGTGGATTTGTCACTACCCGCGCTTCACCCCGCGGAACGGGCGTCAGTGGCGGGGGCGGCGGTCCACGACGCGGGCGAGGGCCTCCACGACGGCCGGGTCGTACTCGGCGGCCGAGTCGAGCCGGAGCCGTTCGAGCACGGCCGCGCCGCGATCGCGGTCGCCGGAGTCCCCGACGAGGTCGTCGTAGGCGTTGGCGACCTTGATGATGCGTCCGGCGAGCGGCGGGGGCGGTTCGGCGTCGGGCGGGGCGGCGTCGCCGTGCGCCGTCCGGTACGGGTGGGAGGACAGCCGCACGATGTCGGCGACGCGGTCCAGGACGCCGGTCTGCTTGATGACCTCCGCGCCCAGCTCCGCGATGCGGCGCTGCTCGACGGGCGACGCCAGGACGGTCGCGCCGCCGGGGATCGGGTCGCCGAGCGCGAGCTGCCCGATGTCGTGCATCAGCGCCGCGTACTCCAGTTCGAGCAGTTCCTCCTCCGACATGCCGAGTTCGCGGCCCATCGAGACGGCGAGCCGCGACACGCGCCGCGAGTGGCCCGTCTCGACGTAGCCGCCGACCTCGGTGACCCGCGACAGCGCGCGGACGGTCTGCAGGTACGTCGCGCGGATGCCCGCGTACCGGCGGAACGCGAACTGGGTGACGAGGATCGGCGCGGTGAACACCAGCAGCGCCGCCGGTCCCAGTTCGGTCGTCGCGACGGCGATGAGCATCGCGGTGGCGCTGGTCGCCGCGCACAGCGCGAGCTTGGCGCGGATCTCGTCGCGGACGGCGATCCCGAACCGGACGGACTCGGCGCGGATGACGGCCGCGACGAGCACGTCCAGGAAGCACGCGCACACGACCACGGCGCCCATCACCGCGAGCAGCGGCAGCCAGTCGGGCCGCATCCGCACGACGGGCCGGAACGCCACGGCGACGATCGCGACGGTGACGAGCCGCCGCGCCATCGCGTCCGGGCGCGGCGAGCGGCCCACGGCGATGTGCGGCAGCGTCCCGACGATCATGCCGGTGGCGGCGACCGCGATGACCTGGAACGACGAGTGCGTCGCCGGGACGACGTCCAGCACCCCGCCGCCCTGCGGCGCGTCCGGCCGCGGCCCGACCCCGGCGAGCAGCGCGTAGCCGAGCGCCCCGGCGGTGGCGACGGGCGCGACCTCCCGGTTGCCGGGCATCACCATGCGGAACAGCTCGCCGAGCGCGATGAGGACGCCGAAGAACACGGCGATGTCGGGCTGGACCAGATGCACGGCGAAGACCTGCGTCACCGCGACGAGCACGATCAGCCCGGACACGGCGATGAGCAGCGCCTGCCCGGAGTCGAGCGTCTGCCAGCCGGGCCTGCGGTACCCGGCCCCGGCGCTCACCGGGCGGCCCCGTCGCGGGTGACGCGCAGCGGGGCGGTCGGGTCGTCGTGGTCCTGCGCGGTGGTCTGCGCGGCGTCGCCGGGCGCGGCGACGGGGCCGGGCGGCTCCCAGCCCTCGCGCTCCAGCGCGGTGAGGAACGCGTCGACGATGACGGGGTCGAAGTGGTCGCCCGCGCAGCGGCGCAGTTCGGCGACGGCCTCGTCGATGCCGCGCGCGGCCCGGTAGGAGCGGGTGGAGGTCATCGCGTCGAACGCGTCGGCGACGGAGATGACGCGCGCGAACTCGGGGATCTCGTCCCCGGCGAGGCCCATCGGGTAGCCGCGGCCGTTCATCTTCTCGTGGTGGTGCATGATCCCGGCCAGGGCCTCGTCGAGGAAGCCGATCTCGCGGACGATCTCCAGTCCGCGCATCGGGTGGAGCTGGATGGCGGCGAACTCCTGCTCGGTCATCGGCCCGTCCTTCTGCAGGACGGTCGTGGGCACGCCGAGCTTGCCGACGTCGTGGAGCATCCCGGCGTACCGGATCGCCTCGACGCGGGCGGGCCGCATCCCGATCTGCCGGGCGATCATCACCGAGCCGCGCGACACCCGTTCGGAGTGGCCGCGCGTGTAGTAGTCCTTGGTCTCGACGGCCTGGCACAGCGACGCGAGCGTGGCGGCGTGCGAGCGCTGCTGGTCGTGGGCCTGCTCCAGCGCCCAGCGGGCGATGAACAGCGGCAGCAGGACGAGCACGGCCGCGAACGCCCGGATGCCCGGCCACAGGCCCGCGATGAGCAGCCCGAACATGCTGTAGCCGAGGCAGCCGAGGACGAGCTGGCCGCTCTGCGCGGCCATGCCGCCGAGCGTCGCCTGCCGGGACAGGACGAGGACGCCGCCGGTGAGCGCGAGGTTGACCAGCACGAACGTCACCGCGGCGGCGAGGAACGGTCCGATGACGTGCTCGACCCACGCGGCCTCGTTGGGGTGGAAGCGCGGCCCGCCGAGCGCGTCGAAGACCCGGCCCGCCGCGTACCCGCCGAGCGCGAACTGCGCGGCGTTGAACAGCCGTTTGACGGGCGCGAACATCCGCTGGCCGGTGACGACGGCGCTCAGCCCGAGCAGCGCCGCGCCGCCGGGGCCGAGCATGACGACGCCGGCGAGGCTGGCGGCGAAGCCCAGCGACACGCGGGCACGTTCCACGGTGAGCTGCGCGGGCCGGGAGTCGCAGACCAGGAACAGGACGGCGAGCACCGCGAGGGTGGTCCAGTCCAGGTCGGTGAGCGGGACCGTGGCGACGAGGCCCGCCGCGAGCGCGACCACCCCGCCCACGAAGACCCACGCCGCCGCGGGTAGCTCGCGCATTGCCGCCCCCTTCGGGAGTGCCCGGCGGTCGCCGGGATCGCGGGGGTCGCCCCCCGCCTGAGCTGGAACTGGCCGGAACCGGCGGGCGCGGGCTAGACCCAGGAGATCCCGCGCCGGGGGCGCCGCCGCGGGCGCGGCCGGGCGGACGGGCGGGCGCGGTGCGCGGTGCCGAGGTCGATCATGGTCACGAGTCTCCCCCACGTGCCCCGGGGACCTCCGCCGGGACCGCGTGGGCGCGCTCCCGCGGGGGGACGGCCGACCGGGCCCCGTCGCCGACGTCCTCGACGATGCCGTTGACGATGCCGTTCGGATGATGCGCGGCCAAGCCTAACGCGGGAGGCGCAGGTCACACAGGGATGCCGCGAATCGTGAGCAAAGCGTGAACTAATCACCACTGTGCGTGGCGACGGCGTCGCGAAGATCGACGCTGCGTATGCGCACAAGGCACATGCACACGCCGATGCACAGAACGCTCGGGCGCGGCGGTTCAGGCGGGCCGGACGGCGGCCCGCTCGCGCGCCCACTCGGCGGTCCGCGCGAGCCCGTCGCGCAGCTCCACCGACGCCGTCCAGCCGAGCGCCGCGCGGGTCCGCGCGGGGTCGACGGCCATCGCGGGCAGGTCGCCCAGGCGCGGCGGCGCGAACTCCGGGTCGTCGGGCGCGCCGACCGCCGCCGCGACGAGCGCGTGCAGCTCCCGGTCGGTGGTCTGGCGGCCGGTGCCGACGTTCAGCCGCTCGCCGCCGCCGTCCGGCCCGACCGCGCGGGCGAACGCGTCCACGACGTCCCCGACGTAGACGTAGTCGCGGGTCTGGGTGCCGTCGCCGAACACCCGCGTGGGCCGCCCGGCCAGCAGCGCGTCGGTGAAGATCGAGACGACGCCCGCCTCGCCCTCGGGCGTCTGGCGCGGACCGTAGACGTTCGCGAGCGTCAGGACCGTGTAGTCCAGGCCGTGCAGCGCGCGGTACATCCCGCAGTAGACCTCGCCGCTCGTCTTGGACGCCGCGTACGGCGACGCGGGCCGCAGCGGCGCGTCCGCCGGGACCGGCAGCGCGTCCGGCACGCCGTACACCGCGCAGCTCGACGTGAACACGACCTTGCGGCCGCCCGCGCGGCGCACCGCCTCCAGCACGTTCGCGGTGCCGAGCACGTTGACGCGGGCGTCGCGCGCGGGGTCCCCGACGCTGACGCGCACGCTCACCTGCGCGGCGAGGTGGCACGCCGCGTCCGGCGCGAACGCGGCGACCCGGTCGAGGAGCGCGGGGTCGGCGACGTCCATCTCCCACAGCTCGACGTCGTCCCGCACGTTGGAGCCCGACGACAGGTCGTCCACGCCGACCACCTCGTGGCCGTCCGCGACGAGCCGGTCGACGAGGTGGGAACCGATGAACCCGGCGGAACCGGTGACGAGAACGCGCATTCCGCCACGATACCGAGCACGCCGGACGCGGTTCCGCCCGGTCGGCGGCGCGGGATCAGCCCTTCTCGGCGGGCTTCGCGCCCTCGGCGTCCTTCAGCTCGCCGCAGATCTGCTCGATGCGGCCGAGGACGCGGGCCCGCAGGTCCGACGGGACCGGCTCGCACCCGCACGACTTGTGGACGAGCTTCTTGACCGACTCCTCCAGCCCGAACTCGCGCAGGCACGGGCCGCACTCGTCGAGGTGCTGGCGCACCTCGCCGCAGCGGCCCTGGTCGAGCTCGCCGTCGAGGTAGGTGTAGACCCGGGCGAGGACCTCGCCGCACGGGGTCTCGTGGGCTTCGCCGCAGCTCATGCCGTCACGCACCCTTTCCGCTCAGCGGACGCCGCGACGAGCGGCGCCCGTCCCGGTGGATCGGCAGCCGTTTCACGCCGACCCCTCCTTCGCGCCGGAGAGCCCCCGCTCCCGGGCGTAGTCCTCCAGCATCCCCCGGAGCTGACGCCTGCCGCGGTGCAGCCGCGACATCACGGTCCCGATCGGGGTGCCCATGATGTCCGCGATCTCCTTGTAGGCGAAGCCCTCGACGTCCGCGAGGTAGACCGCGATGCGGAACTCCTCGGGCAGGTCCTGCAGCGCCCGCTTCACGTCCGAGTCGGGCAGGTGCTCCAGCGCCTCGGCCTCGGCCGACTTCAGGCCGCTGGAGGTGTGCGACTCGGCGCGCGCGAGCTGCCAGTCCTCGATGTCCTCGCTCGCGGACTGCTGCGGCTGCCGCTGCTTCTTGCGGTACGTGTTGATGAACGTGTTGGTCAGGATGCGGTAGAGCCACGCCTTGAGGTTCGTGCCCTCCTTGAACTGGTGGAAGGACCCGAACGCCTTGGCGAAGGTCTCCTGCACGAGGTCCTCGGCGTCCGCGGGGTTGCGCGTCATCCGCAGCGCGGCCGAGTAAAGCTGATCCAAGTACGGGAGCACATCGCGCTGGAACCGCTCCTGGCGCTGCTCGACGGTCTCCGTGGTCCCCTGTACCTGACCCACCCCCTTGGCTGTGGCGACGCCGGTGGCGTCGTACCCCACCGACGATATCGGGCGGCGCCGGAGCGGCCCGCCGCCGGGGGCGGGTGCCTGGGCGGGGACCGTCGCGGCACCGGTGTCCCGGCGTTCTGCGACGACTGCGGTCATGGGCGACAACCTCCTGGGCGGGACGATCCGCTCGCGTCCTGTGAGACGGTGCAACACCGGAGTCCCCGCCCGGATTCCCGGCGGTCCGGCGAACACGCGGGAGTCCTCGCACGTTGAGACCCTGCGAGCGGCCCGCGCGCCGTCCCCCGGCGGGACGGCGCGCGGGGAGACGGACGGCCGGGCGCGCCCCCGATGGGTGACGCCGCGCCCGATGGGGGAAGAAGTGACGTACACGGCGAGAACAGGAGCGGCCTTGCTACCGGTGCCGGCGCGACCTCCCGAGCCTCCCCGAACGACCGGCCGCCGCGGCGCGGCGACCGGCCCGAGCGACGACACCGAGCCGCTCGCGCTCTACTGGGCCTTCTACTGGGCCGTCGCGGAGGCGCAGCTCGCCCGCTGGCTGCCGCGCCGGCCGGGGCGGCTGCTGGACCTGTCCGGCGACGACGGCCGCAGCGCCGCGCAGGCCGCCGGGGCCGGGCACCGGGTGATCGAGGTGGTGGAGCCCGTGCCGGACGGCGCGCCGCCGCGCGTCGGCGCCGAGACGCGGCCGCCCGGCGTCTCCACGGTGATCGCGGACGCGGGGCGGCTGGGCTGCCTCACCGACGCGTCCGTGGACGGCGTGATCGCCGAGAACCGCGTCCTGTCGCGGCATCTGGTGACCGAAGCGGCCGTCGCGGAGATCGCGCGGGTGCTGCGGCCGGGCGGGCGGCTGCTGGTGTCGGTGGACTCGCTGACCCTCGGCATGGCGCTGCTGGCCGAGCGGAACCAGTGGGCGCACCTGTCGGACGTCCCGGCGGCGGAGGTGCTGCTGGTGCCGTGGCCGGACGGGACGATCACCCGCTGCTTCGGCATCGACCAGCTCCGCGAGCTGCTCACCGAGTCCGGCCTGGAGGTCGAGTGGGTCCGGCCGCGCACGGTGCTGTCGCCGTCGACCGTCGAGCACATGCTGACGCGGTCGCCCGAGACGCTGCCGCGCCTGGTGAACACCGAGCTGACGGCCCCGCCGGGGGACGACTCGCTCGGCGTCCACCTGCTGGCGTCGGCGCGCCGCCCGGAGCGGTGACGCGGGTCAGAACAGCGCCCCGTCGTCCCCGGCGGGCTCGGCGGGTTCGGCGGGTTCCGCCGAGAGCGGCCGGATCAGCTCCGGGCCGTTGTTGCGGACGTTCCCGACCGCCGCGCCGACCGGGTACGCCTCCATCCGGGCCGGGCGGCCGCCGCCGAGCGCGGGCACGAGCAGGCCGCGCACCTCGTCGGCGGCGGTGAGCGCCGGGTCGAGCCAGGCGTCCCAGCGGTCGGGCGGGACGACCATCGGCATGCGGTCGTGGATGCGGCCGAGGGCGTCGGGCGCGTCGGTCGTGATGACGGTGCAGGTCCAGACCCAGGCGTCGTCCGGGGACTTCCACAGCTCGTACAGGCCCGCCATCGCCATGACGGACCCGTCCGCCGGGCGGATGTAGAACGGCTGCTTGCGCGGCCTGCCGGGGCCGGTGTGCTCCGGGACGTACCACTCGTAGTAGCCGTCCGCGGGCAGCAGGCAGCGGCGGCGGGCGAACGCGCGCCGGTACGCGGGCTTCTCGTGGACGGTCTCGACCCGCGCGTTGATCATCCGGCTGCCGATCGCCGGGTCCTTCGCCCACGAAGGCACGAGCCCCCAGCGCAGCGCGCGCAGCTCCCGCACCGGGCCGTCCCCGTCCGGCGGCGCGACGCCCGCCTCCTCCGCGTCGCGCGCCGCGTCGGCGGCCGGGCGGGCCAGCACCGCCGGGACGTCCTTGGTCGGCGCGACGTTGTAGTCGGGGTCCAGCGCCCCCGCGCCGTCGAGCTGCACGCCGAACTGGTCGAGCAGCTCCTGCCGCGCCCTTGCTGTGGCATAGCGACCGCACATGCGCCCCATCCTGCACGCACCCGCCGACATTCGTGCTTGATCACGCCCTTGATGGGCATGAGACCGGACATGCGACCCATCACTGCACTGGCCCGCCCGTTCGTGGCGGCGCCCTTCCTCGTCGCCGGGCTGGAGGCCCTGCGCAACCCTCGGCAGCGCGCCGAACAGAACGGCCCCGCGCTGGCGAACATCGCCGAGAACCTCGACTGGCTGCCGACCAAGGACCCCGTCGCGCTCGTCCGCGCCGAGGGCGCGCTGAGCCTGGGCACCGGTGCGCTGCTGCTGACGGGCAAGATGCGGCGGCTCACGAGCCTGCTGCTGGCGGCGCAGCTCGTCCCCGCGCTGGCGACCGAGCACCGGTACTGGACCGAGGACGACCCGGAGCGCCGCGCCAGCGAGCGGTCCCACCTCATGAAGAACGCCGGCCTGTTCGGCGCGCTGCTCATGATCGCGAGCGAGCCGCACCGGACCGCCAAGGCCGCCGCGCTCAAGCACCAGCTCAAGGCGCAGGCGAAGGTCGCGAGCGAGCGGCAGTCCGCGCAGCTCAAGGCGGCGCGGCGCGAGGCGGCCCGGCAGGTCGCCGAGGCGCGCCGCCGCGCCCGGCCGACCGGCGGCAGGGCGGCCGGAGCGCTCGGCGCGAAGGCCGCGAAGCTGTCCGGCCGCGCGGGCAAGGCCGGCAACAAGGCGAGCTGGAAGGCCGGTAAGGCCGCGGGCAAGGCGCGCGGCGCGACGGCGGCCGTGGGCAAGCCGGTCGGCAAGGTCATGGCGATGGCGGGCCGCTGACCGCGCTTCCGGCCGGGGCGCGGCGCGGACCGACCCGATAATCTGGACCGCATGCCCACCGATCCCGACGTCTGGTCGGCGCCCGTCGCGGACGGGCCCGTCGCGGCCCGCGTCCCGCTGCCCGGCTCCAAGTCGATGACCAACCGGGCGCTCGTGCTGGCCGCGCTCGCCGACCGCCCGGCCGTGCTCGCGCGCCCGCTGCGCAGCCGCGACACCGAGCTGATGGCCGCCGCGCTGCGCGCGCTCGGCACCGGCGTGACCAGGGACGGCGACGCCTGGCGCGTCGAGCCGGGCGAGCTGCGCGGCCCCGCGCGGGTGGACGTCGGCCTGGCCGGGACCGTCATGCGGTTCCTGCCGCCGGTCGCGGCGCTCGCGACCGGCGAGGTCACGGTGGACGGCGACCCGCGCGCCCGCGAGCGGCCGATGGGCCCGCTGATCGAGGCGCTGCGCGCGCTCGGCGCGGAGGTGGACGACGGCGGGCGCGGCGCGCTGCCGCTGACGCTGCGCGGCCGGGGCGGGCTGGCGGGCGGCGCGGTCGTGATCGACGCGTCCGGCTCGTCGCAGCTCGTGTCCGGGCTGCTGCTGGCCGCGCCCCGGTTCGCCAAGGGCGTCGAGGTGCGGCACGAGGGGCCGCCGGTGCCGTCCGCGCCGCACCTGGCGATGACGGTCGCGATGCTGCGGGACGCGGGCGCGACCGTGGAGACCGGCCCGGATCTGTGGCGCGTCGCGCCGGGGCCGGTCACGGCCGACGCCTGGACGATCGAGCCCGACCTGTCCAACGCGGCGCAGTTCCTCGGCGCGGCGCTGGTCACCGGCGGCAGCGTCACCGTCCCGGATTGGCCCGAGGTGACGACGCAGCCCGGCGACGCGCTGCGCGGCCTGCTCGCGTCGATGGGCGCGGAGGTGACGCGCGGCCCGGACGGGCTGACGGTGCGCGGCGGCGGCGCGTTCGGCGGCCTCACCGCCGACCTGCGCGAGGTCGGGGAGCTGACGCCCGTCCTCGCGGCCCTCGCGGCGCTCGCGGACGGCCCGTCCCGGCTGACCGGCATCGCGCACCTGCGCGGCCACGAGACCGACCGCCTCGCCGCGCTCGTCCGCGAGATCAACGGCCTCGGCGGCGACGCCCGCGAGCTGCCGGACGGGCTGGAGATCCGCCCCCGCCCGCTGCACGGCGGGCTCTTCCACACCTACGACGACCACCGCATGGTGATGGCGGCGGCGGTCCTCGGCCTCGCCGTCCCCGGCGTCGAGGTGGAGAACCCCGCGACGGTCGGCAAGACGCTGCCGGGCTTCACCGACCTGTGGTCGGGGATGCTGACCGGACGGGAGTAGGACCCTGGCCCGCCGCGCGAACGACTACGACGAGGACGACGTCCGGGTCCGGCCCGGCCGCCGCGGCTCCCGGCCGCGCACCCGCATCCGGCCCGCGCACGAGGACGCCGTGCCCGCGTTCGTCACGGCCGTGGACCGGGGCCGCTACCGGTGCCTGGTCGCGGCCGGGGGGCCGGGCGAGCGGGCGGTGACGGCGATGCGGGCGCGGGAGCTGGGGCGCAAGAGCGTCGTCGTCGGGGACCGCGTCGCGCTCGTCGGGGACGTCTCGGGCGCGCCGGACACGCTCGCGCGGATCGTGCGGATCGAGCCGCGCACGTCCACGCTGCGCCGCACCGCCGACGACACCGACCCGTTCGAGCGGGTGATCGTCGCCAACGCCGACCAGCTCGTCGTGGTGACGGCGCTGGCCGACCCCGAACCCCGGCCGCGGCTCATCGACCGGACGCTCGTCGCCGCCTACGACGCGGGCATGGAGCCGCTGCTGGCGCTGACGAAGGCCGACCTGGCGGACCCGGCGGACCTGGTGGCCGAGTACGCGCCGCTCGGCGTCCCGTACGTGGTGACCGAGCGCGGCGGGGACCTCGCGGCGGTGCGGGGGCGGCTGTCGGGGCGGATCAGCGTGCTCGTCGGGCACTCGGGCGTCGGGAAGTCGACGCTGGTGAACGCGCTGGTGCCGGACGCGGAGCGGGCCGTCAGCCACGTCAACGCGGTGACGGGGCGGGGGCGGCACACCTCGTCGTCGGCGCTGGCGCTGGAGCTGCCGGGCCGGGACGGCTGGATCATCGACACCCCGGGCGTGCGGAGCTTCGGGCTCGCGCACGTCGATCCCGCCAACGTCATCGACGCGTTCGAGGACCTGGCCGAGGGCGCGGCCGAGCGCTGCCCGCCGCGCTGCGACCACCTGCGCGACGACTGCGGACTGGACGGCTGGGTCGCGGACGGCCGCGCCAGCCGCGCCCGCCTGGACTCCCTCCGCCGCCTCCTGCGCGCCCGCGAGGGCGGCGACGACGCCGGGGACGCCTGAACCGCGCGTCGTGCGCACGGGGATACCGTCCGTTGACGTGCTCCCCGACCTGGAGGCCGGGGATTCAGCCTGCCCCGCAATGCGGTACTTCTGTGGCTTCCTGTTTCGCCGGGTCCTGCCTTCCGCTAGGCGGAAGGGCTTACGGTCCCTCCGCAGGCGTTTCGTCTGTCCGCTCGTCCGGCGGCCAGAATGTTCTTTGCGGCGTTGATGTCGCGGTCGTGGACGGTTCCGCAGGCCGGGCACGCCCATTCTCGGACGTTCAGCGGTTTGGGTCCGTCTTTCACCCTGCAGGTCGAGCAGGTCTGGGAGGTGGGTTCGAACCGGCCGATCCGCGCGAACGTCCGCCCGTACCGTTGCGCCTTGTACTCCAGCATCGCGGTGAACTGCGCCCAACCCGCGTCGTACACGCTTTTGGCCAGCCGGGTCCTGCCGAGACCGGTGACGTTCAAGTCCTCCACGTAGACCGCTTGGTTGTCGCGGACCAACAGGGTGGAGAGCTTGTGCGCATGGTCCCGGCGCGTGTCGGCCACGCGGGCGTGGATTCTCGCGACGCGGGCCTTGGCCTTAGCGCGATTCGCCGACCCCGTCTGCTTGCGGGACAACGCCTTCTGCGCCCTGCGCAACCGCCGTTCCGCGCGCCGCAGAATGCGGGGATTCGTGATCTTGGTGCCGTCGGACAGCACCGCGAAATGCGTCAACCCCAAATCAATCCCGACCTCGCCCGTCGTCTCCGGCAGCGGATCATCGGCGGTCTCGACCACGAACGAGGCGAAATACCGGCCCGCCGCATCCCGGATCACCGTGACCGACGACGGTTCCGACGGCAGACCCCGCGACCACATCACCTTCACGTCGCCGATCTTCGGCAGCCTCAGTTTGCGGCCCGCCGTGATCGCGAAGCGAGCATTGCGCGTGAACCGGACCGCCTGCCGGGAGTCCTTACGCGACCGGAATCTCGGAAGCGCGACTTTGCGACCCTTCCGCTTCCCCGACATCGACGCCGAGAAGTTGCGGTACGCGGCGTTCAGATCCGCCAGCGCCTGCTGCAACACCACAGCCGACACCTCCCCCAGCCACGTCCGCTCCGGGCTCTTCTTCGCCTCCGTGATCACCAGCCTGGACAACGCCGCGTCCGAAACGTACGGCAACCCCGCCGCACGAGCATCCTGCCGGGCACGCAGCCCATCGTTGAACACCACACGCGCACACCCGAACGCCCGCGCCAACGCATCCCGCTGACCAGGCGTCGGATACAGGCGGAACTGATACCGGAGCCGCACAGACCGACCCTACTCTCGGTACACGGATAGTCACACCGACAACAGGGCCAATCGATGCCACATCGCCGAACCGCGCATCGCAAACCGCCCGGGAGGGGGCACGTTCGAGCTGGTGTTACTCCTCCGCAAGCCATTACCGCAGACCTCAAGACCGGGGCACCGGTCCACGACCCGGTAACGTGGCTCGCCGTGGCGGGCTATTCCGATGACCTGCGTCTCGCGCACGTGCTGGCGGACGGGGCCGACGACATCACGACCAAGCGCTTCCGGGCGCTCGATCTGGCGATCGAGACCAAGCCGGACCTGACGCCGGTCAGCGATGCCGACCGCAGCGTCGAGGAACGCATCCGGGGGACGCTGAGCCGCGCCCGGCCGCGCGACGCGGTCCTGGGCGAGGAGTTCGGCCGCACCGGGTACGGGCGGCGCTGCTGGATCATCGACCCGATCGACGCGACGAAGAACTTCGTGCGGGGCGTCCCGGTGTGGGCGACGCTGATCGCGCTCATGGACGGCGAGGAGGTCGTCGTCGGCGTCGTGTCGGCGCCCGCGCTGAACAAGCGCTGGTGGGCGGCGCGCGGCGGCGGCGCGTGGACGGGCCGCAGCCTGACCAGCGCGACGCGGATGCAGGTCTCGTCGGTCGGCGAGCTGAAGGACGCGTCGCTGTCGTTCTCCAGCCTGAGCGGCTGGGAGGAGCGCGGCGGCCTCGGCAACTTCCTGGAGCTGACGCGCTCGGTGTGGCGCACGCGCGCGTTCGGGGACTTCTGGTCGCACATGATGGTCGCGGAGGGCACGGTGGACGTGTCCTGCGAGCCCGAGGTGTCGCTGTGGGACCTGGCCGCCCTCCAGGTGATCGTCGAGGAGGCCGGGGGGACGTTCACCGACCTGTCGGGCGAGCCCGGCCCGGACGGCGGCAGCGTGGTCTGCAGCAACGGCCGCCTGCACGCGGACGTCCTGCGCGCGCTCGGCGGCGGGACCGTTCCGGGGGTCGGCCTGCGGTCGGTCTGACGTCCCGCGCGGTTCGCGGCGGGGGTGACGACCGCCCCACTCGCGACATATCGTGGACGGAACGACGGGCGTCGCCCGCTCGTTGTCCCCGGTGGCCGGATCGTCGCAAAGGCAGGTGGAGATGTCGACCGGAACAAAGATCGCCATCGGCGGAGTCGTGGTGGGGTTCCTGACCCTGTTCGTCTTCCCGTGGTGGCTCAGCGCCCTCATCATCGTCGGCTCGATCGGGGTGCCCGTGGCGGGCTACCTCCTGCTCGACCCGTCCCAGCGCAAGCGCGTCAACCGCCAAGTCCGCAAACGCATCGGCAGCTAACCCCGGCCCGGCGGGCGCGTGTGGTGCGCGGTTAGGGTGCCGGGGTGGAGCGGGTCGGGGTTGTGGGGGCCGGGATCGTCGGGTTGGCGGTGGCGCGGCGGGTCGCGCTGACGCGGCCCGGGGTCCGGGTCAGCGTGCTGGACAAAGAGCTGCGGGTGGGGGCTCATCAGACCGGGCACAACAGCGGGGTCGCGCACGCGGGGCTCTACTATGCGCCCGGGTCGTTGAAGGCGACGCTGTGCCGGCGCGGGATCGGGCTGCTCAAGGAGTACTGCGCGGAGCGCGGGATCGCGTACCGGGAGGTCGGGAAGGTCGTCGTCGCGCGGGACGCGCGGGAGGCCGCGGCGCTCGACGGGATCGAGGAGCGGGCCGCCGCGAACGGCGTTCCGGGGTTGCGGCGGCTGGACGCGGCCGGGCTGCGGGAGGTCGAGCCGCACGCCGCCGGGATCGCGGCGCTGCACTCCCCCACGACCGCGATCGTGGACTTCCCCGCCGTCGCGCGCGCGTACGCCGACGATGTGCGGGCGGCGGGCGGCGAACTGCGGCTCGGGTTCGAGGTGACGCGGCTGCGGCCCGCCGGGAGCCGCGTGGCGGTCGCGTCGCCGCACGACGAGCTGGTGTTCGACCGGCTCATCGTCTGCGCGGGCCTGTGGTCGGACCGGGTGGCGCGGCTCGCCGGGGACGATCCCGAGCCCGCGATCGTCCCGTTCCGCGGCGAGTACTACCGGCTCGCCCCGCACCGCGAACACCTCGTCCGCGGGCTCGTCTACCCGGTGCCCGATCCGCGCTACCCGTTCCTCGGCGTCCACTTCACGCGGCGCGTGGACGGCGGCGTGGACGTCGGGCCCAACGCCGTCCTCGCCCTGGCGCGCGAGGGCTACCGGCGGCGCGACGTCCGCCCCGCCGACCTGCTGGAGACGCTGCGCTGGCCGGGGTTCCGGCGGCTCGCCCGCGCCCACTGGCGGACGGGGATCGAGGAGCTGTACGGCTCGGCCGTCAAGAGCGCGTTCGCGGCGCGCGCCCGCGCGTTCGTGCCGGAGGTGTCCGCCGCCGACCTGGTCCCCGCGCCCGCCGGGGTCCGCGCGCAGGCCGTGGACCGCGACGGGTCACTGGTGGACGACTTCCGGATCGGGCGGCGCGGGCCGGTGACGACGGTCCGCAACGCGCCGTCCCCGGCCGCGACGTCGTCGCTGGCCATCGCGGAGTGGATCGTCGACCGGTCCGGTTGACGCCGTCAGCCCCAGACCGCGCGGTCCTCGCCGCCGGGGTCGAGGACGACCGGGTTCTCCCCCGCGTCGAAGACCTTCACCGGACGCGTCGCGTCGAACTCGGGCCAGCCCGGGTCGCCGTGGACGGCGAAGTTCACCCAGGCGCGGTGCATCGCGTCGGCGAGCGGCTGCGGCGGCGCGTCGCCCGCGAGCGGACCGACGTCCGGGACGCCGAGGTTGTCGAACACGAACCCGATCTCCAGCGCGTGGCACGCCCGCAGGTCGCGCTCCGGCGACGGCCACGCGAACTCGTACATCCAGCTCCGCCCGGCGTGCCCGGCCGCGAGCCGGTGCGCGGGAACGCGGAACAGGTGGTCGGTGATGAGCACCGACACCAGGTCCCCGCCGGACAGCCCGGCGTACCGGGAGCGGTACGCGGCCAGGACCGGCGCGGGCACGCCCATCCCGGACGCGACGGGCCCGACCAGCTCGGGCGTGATGTGCGCGGCGAGCCCGTTCGGGACGACGAACAGCCGGAACTCGTCGCTGTTGTAGCCGGTGAGGACGTCCACGTCCCGGCCCGCCCCGGCGGCGACCGCCTCGTCGGCGCGGCGCGGGAACACGTCGCCGTCCAGGACGGGCACGAGCGCCATCGCCGTCCGCGCCGTCGAGGCGCCCCAGCGGCCGGGGTCGGGCAGCAGCGAGACCTCCATGCCGACCGACTCCTGCTCGCGCAGGATCTTGGCGGGCGGGAGCGCGGCGAACGCCTCGGCGGTCGGCTCGATGCCGAGCCGCGCGGCGATCTCGGTGCTGACCTTCAGCGCGTCCTCGCGGGTCTGCGCGACGAGGCCCGCGCCGCTCTGCGCGACGGCGCGGCGGAACAGGCCGAGGTCGAGGGACAGCAGCGTGGTGACGCTCATCGCGCCCGCGGACTCACCCGCAATCGTCACCCGGTCGGGGTCGCCGCCGAACGCGGCGATGTTGGCGCGGACCCACTCCAGCGCGGCGATCTGGTCGCGCAGGCCGCGGTTGTCGGGCACGCCGGGCAGGTGCGCGAAGCCCTCGACGCCGAGCCGGTAGTTGATCGTCACGCAGACGACGCCGTCGCGGGCGAAGTTCGCGCCGTCGTAGACGGGCACCGCGCCGGAGCCGTTGCGGAACGCGCCGCCGTGGATCCACACCAGGACGGGCAGTCCGGCCGCGCCGGGGTCGGGCGTCCAGACGTTGAGGTTGAGGCAGTCGTCGCCGGGGACGGCCGGGTCGGGCAGCAGCACGTCGTAGGGCGGCGCGTAGCCGGACTTTGGCGCGGTCGGGCCGTACGCGGTCGTGTCGCGGACGCCGTCCCACGGCTCCGGCGGTTCCGGCGGCTGGAAGCGGCGCGGGCCGAACGGCGGCGCGGCGTACGGGATTCCGAGGTAGGCCGAGACGCCGTCGCGGACGGTGCCGCGCACCTTCCCGTACGTTGTCCGGACGATCGCCGACCCCGCGTCCTGCTCCATGCCGCCTCCCCGCGCGCCTTGTGACTCGAACGTCACTTCGCGTCCGAGCTTAGGCGACCGGCAGGGTGCGCGGATTGTCCAGATCTGCGTGTCCGCGGTCCGCTCACTCGACGGGAGTGAGCATCCGCGTCAGATACCCGCGCGCGAACGCCCGCATGGCCGCCTCGTCCTCCAGCACCAGCCCGCCGCCGGGCACGAGCAGCAGCGACAGCGCGACGCGCAGCAGCACCTCCGCGACCGTCGTACAGTCATCGCCGTCCGGCCGGGCGAGCCGCAGCCGCGCCGCGATGACGTCCCGCGCCGCGATCATCACCGCGCCGCCGTTCATCGTGAGCTGCGGCAGGAACACCTCCGGCTCGCTCTCCAGCACGCGGGTGAGCAGCGGGTGCGTGCGGGCGTCGCGCAGCCCCGCGACGAAGCCCTCGACGATCGCGTCCTCCGGCGTCGGCAGGTCCTCGGTGGCGAGCGCGATGGCGGTGAGGAAGCCGCGGACCTCGCGCAGGATGACGGCCTGGAGCAGGTTCTCCTTGCCGCCGAACCGCCGGTAGATCGTCGTCCGCGCGACGCCCGCCCGGCGCGCGACGTCCTCGACGCTGACGCGGCGCGGGCCGTAGGTCTCGAACTCGGCCAGCGCCGCGTCCAGGATGCGGGTGTCGAGGACGTCGGCGGCGGGGGCGCCGTCCAGCAGCCGGGTGAGCAGGCCGTCCGGCGCCGGGTTTGCGGTCATGCGACGCACTTTAACGTCACGCGGAACGCGTGCCTCTGATGCGGGCGTCGTAGGACTCGCGGGCCTCCGGGTCGTAGTCCAGGAAGATCGTGTCGAGCCCGTACCGCCGCGCCACCGCGCGCCGCACCGCGTCCGGGAGCAGCCCGCCGAGCCGGACCTGCGCGGCGAGCCGGCGCGGCACGACGGCCTGCGGGCGCGGACGGCCGACCAGCTCCACGACGGCCGCCGCGACGTCCTCCGGGCTGTTGTTGCGCATCCCCTTCGGGCTGCGCGTCCCGGCGACCAGCTCGGTGTCGGTGAACGACGGCAGCACCGCGCTGACGTGCAGTCCCGCGTCGCGGACCTCCAGCCGGGCCGCCTCGGTGAACGCGACGACGGCGGCCTTGCTGGCGTTGTAGAGCGCGAGGCCCGGCGTCGGCAGGACGCCCGCGAGCGAGGCGATGTTGACGACGTGCCCGCGCCCGCGCGGCCGCATCCGCTCGACCGCGAGCTTGGTGCCGAGCATGACGCCGTGGACGTTGATGTCCAGGCAGCGCCGCGCGTCCTCGTCGCTCTCGCCGGTCAGCGGGCCGATCGGCATGATGCCCGCGTTGTTGACCAGGACGTCCAGCGGCCCGGCCGCCGCCTCCGCGCCGTCGAGGAACGCGGTGAACGACGCGCGGGACGTCACGTCCACGGCGAGCGCGGTGACGCCCAGCGCCTCCCCCGCCTCCTTGGCGGCGGCCTCGTCGATGTCGCCGACGACGACCGTCGCGCCCCGGTCGCGCAGGGCGCGCGCCGTGGCCAGGCCGATGCCGCGGGCGGCTCCGGTGACGGCGATGACCTTGCTCATGCGTCCTCCAGTCGGTCGAGGCGGACGGGCAGCCCGTCCTTGGGCGAGGGCAGGGACGTGGTGTCCAGCGGCCAGGTGTAGCGGCCCGGCACACTCCACCGGTACCGCAGCAACCACTGGTGGAGCACGCTCTTCACCTGCATCCCGGCGAAGTGCAGGCCGATGCATTTGTGCGCGCCGCCGCCGAACGGCTCCCAGGCGTACCGGTGGACCTTGTCCTCGCGGCGGTCGGGCGCGAACCGCTCCGGGTCGAACCGTTCGGGGTCCGGCCACCACTCGGGCATGTGGTGGTTCGTCAGCGTCGGGACGACGACGGTCGTGCCCTCCGGGATGTGGTGCCCCAGGATCTCGGTGTCCTTGACGGCGCGGCGCGGCAGCGCGGGGACGGGCGCGACGAGCCGCAGGGACTCCTTCATCACCAGGTCGATCCCGGTCAGCGCGTCGAGGTCGTCGAACTCCAGCACCGGCTTGCCGAGCGCCCGCGACTCCGCGCGCAGCCGCTCCTGCCACTCGGGGTACTTGGCGAGGTGGTACGCCATCGTCGTCAGCGTGATGGTGGTGGTGTCGTGCGCCGCCATCAGCGCGAAGATCATGTGGTTGACGACGTCCTCGTCGGTGAACCGGTGGCCGTCGTCGGTCTCGGCCTGGCACAGCGCGGCGAACAGGTCGTCGCCGCCGTCGCGGCGCTTGGCGGGCAGGTGGGTGCGGAAGAAGTCCTCCAGCACGCGGCGCGCCCTGAGCCCCTTCTGCCAGCGCAGGCCCGGGACGGGGAAGCGCACGTAGGCCGTCCCGGCGCGGACGGCGTCGATGAACGCGCCGTTGATCCGGTCGGCCTCGGCGCGGCTCAGCTCGACGCCCATGAACACGTCCGTCGCCAGGTCGAGCGTGAGCTGTTTGACGTGGTCGTAGACGGTGAAGCGGGGGCCGGACTCCCAGGCGTCCAGTCCCGCGCCGATGCCGGGGGCCATCGCGTCCATGTACGCGCGGAGCCGGTCCCGGGTGAACGCCTGCTGCATGATCCGGCGGTGGTGAAGATGCTCGTCGAAGTCGAGCAGCATGATCCCGCGATGGAAGAACGGCCCGATGTAGTAACTCCACGCGGGGCCGTTGGCGAACGCCTTGTCGCGGTTGACCAGCACGGCCTCGGCCGCCTCGGGGCCCTGGACCGTGACGGTCCGCTGGCCGAGCAGCCAGCCCCAGCTCACCGGGCCGAAGCGCCGGTAGCGGTCGGCGGCCGTCCCGAACGGGTTCCGCATCACCTGGAGCGTCTGGCCGATGTAGGGGACGCCGGGCGCGCCGGTGACGGGCTTGAGGCCGCTGCCCGCGGGGGGCGGGGCGAGGATGCGCGTGGCCATGAGTCCTCCGGGGGACATGAGGAACAAAAACGCGATTTATGTAGCTTTGTTGTAGCGCGGTTCCCGGAGTAAGTCCATAGTTACCGGCGCCGGGTAAAGCCTCGGCCACGGCTCCGCCCGGCGGACGCGCCGGGCGGCGGGCGGCCCGCGCGGCGGACCTAACGTCGCGGTCATGATCGCGCGCACCGCACTCGCGGCCACCGCCCTGACGACAGGCGTCCTCACCGCGGGACCGCTCGTCCCCGCCGTCGCGGCCCCGCCGCCGGCGACCCCGACGCAGAGCGTCCTCCAGCCCGCCGCCGAACCCGCGGCCCGGCCCGAACTCCAGCCCGCCGCCGAACCCGCCGAACCCGCCGCCGCGCCCGCGCCGGGCACCGTCCGGTTCGGCAGCGACGGCCCGGCCGTCACCCGGCTCCAGCAGCGGCTCAAGGCCCTGCACTACTGGCCCGGCGACGTCAACGGCCAGTTCCGCGAGACGACCCGCGCGGCGGTGTGGGCGTTCCAGCACGTCAACGGGCTCAAGGCCACCGGCGTCGTGGACGCGCGCGGCTGGCGGGCGCTCGCGCGTCCGCGCAAGCCGCGCCGCCTGGTCCGGCACCCGAAGGCGACGCGCGTCGAGATCGACCTCAAGCGGCGCGTCCTGGTCGTCTACAAGAGGAAGCGGATCGCGCTGATCTCGCACATCTCGTCCGGGTCCGGCCGCCGCTTCTGCAAGGCGGGGCGCTGCGGCGTCGCGCACACGCCGACCGGGAACTTCCGCGTCGTCCGGCGGCTGAACGGGTGGCACAAGTCGTACCTCGGCTGGATGTACCGGCCGCTGTACTTCCACGGCGGCTACGCCATGCACGGCTCGCTGTCGGTGCCGAACAAGAACGTGTCGCACGGCTGCGTGCGGATGCCGATGGACGTCGGGGACCGGCTGTACGCGCTGGTCAAGAACGGCACGGCCGTGTACGTGCGCCGCTGAGCGGACCCGGTCAGCGGCCCGCCGCCGGGCGCAGCAGCCTGCGGCGGGCCGCCTCCGTGAGCGGCCGGTACCGGCCCGCCCGGTCGCGGTAGAACGCGCGGCCCCGCGCCTCGGACGGCATCCCCTCCGCGCGCAGCGGCGCGGCCAGCACGCGGTGGCCGGGCGTCAGCGGCAGCGCGTCCACGACCCGCACGAACGCGGGGCGCAGCTCCGGCTCGACCTTCAGCAGCGCCTCGGTCAGGTCCACCGGCTTCAGCTCGCGGCCCGCGCACAGCGTCACCGCCGCCGCGGCCAGCTCCCCGCCGCCGCCCTCGACGCCGTACACCGCGACGGCGTCCACGGCGGGCAGGTCGCCGAGCGCGTCGCGGATCGGGCCGGGCGGGACGATCCCGGCGGCGGTGCGGATCAGCTCGTCCTCGCGGCCGACCGGCCAGAAGTCGCCGTCCTCGTCGCGGCGGAACAGGTCCCCGGTGATCGTCCAGGCGTCCTCGGGCGCGAACACGCCGCGCACCGGGCGCGGCGCGGCGTCCAGCGCGGCCGGGCGGACGCGGGCCAGCAGCATCCCGATCTCGCCGGGCGGGCACTCGGCGGCGAACCCCCGCTCGTCCACCACGAGGTCGCCGTGCTCCAGGTCGTAGCGGGCCAGCCGGACCTCGGCGCTGCCCGGCAGCGGGCGGCCGAGCGACCCGGGCTTGCGGCCGCCGAGGTTCACCAGGATCGCCTCGCCCGTCGTGGACGCGTAGAACTCCAGCACGCGCGCCGGGGCGAACCGCTCCTCCACGCGCCGCCACAGCCCGCGCGGCATCCCCGACCCGATGAACAGCCGCACCGCGTGGTGCCGCTCCCCCGGCTGCGGCGGCGCGTTGACGAGCTCGCGCAGCAGCGTCCAGGTGTAGGACGCGACGGTCACGCCGTAGCGGCGGGCCTCCTCCCAGAACGTCGCCGGGTCGTAGCCGGTGGAAAGTGCCAGCCGTGCGCCGCCCGCGACCGCGCCGCCGAGGCTCATCAGCAGCGCGGACGGGTGCTGGAGCGGCGTGATCGAGTAGACGGTGTCGGCCGCCGACAGCGACGCCGACGACGCGGTCCCGAACGCCGACATCGCCCACCGGCGGTTCGTGACGCGGCTCGCGCGCAGGCCGTCGCCCTCCCCGGTGAACAGCACGAACGCGGTGTCGCCCGCGCGGCCGGGGTTCGCGCGGAACCAGCCGGGCGGGACGACGGCGTCCGCGTCGATGCGCTCCATGTCGTCGAGCCGGTCGTCGAGCCGGTCGTCGCGCGCGGGCCCGCCGCCGAGCAGGTGCGCGGGGACGCCGAGCGACAGCGCCGCGTCCGCGTGCTCGGGGTCGGCGATGACGCGGCCGATCCGGGCCAGCGCCGCCTCCCGCGCGGGCTCGCCGTGCGGGCGCAGCAGGACCGCGACCGCGCCGAGCCGGTTCAGCGCGGCGACGAGCGCGAGCGCGCTCGGCCGGGTGCGCATGAGCACGCCGACCGCGTCGCCGTGCCGGACGCCGATGTGCAGCAGCCCGCGCACGACCGCGTCGATGCGGCTCTTGGCGGCGGTGTGCGTGTGGGCGCGGCCGTCGTACAGGAAGAAGACGTCGTCGGGGCGGCGCGCGGCGTGCTCGTCCAGCAGCAGCCCGAGGGACACGCGCGTGGTCGAGTGGATGCGCTCCAGCCGGGCGAGGCGCGGCAGGTTCTGCGCGGCGTGGTGGCCGATCCGGCGGGTGCCGCGCAGCGCGCGGGCCGCCGCGCCCGCCGCCGCGCGGGCCGTCCCGCCGCCCGCGCCGAGCGCGAGCCGCAGCCCGTACCCGGCGGGCGGTCGCGCGGCCGGGGCGGGGCCGTCGCCGGTGACGCGGTGGACGGACGGCGCGAGGTCGCCCGCCAGCCAGTCCGCGACGACGGGCCAGGTCTGCTCCATCGCCAGCGTCCCGACGACGAGCCCGAAGTGCCCGGCGCGCAGGCTCGCCTCGTACACGGCGGCGCGCGGCGCGGCGCGGCGGATGCCGCGCACCATCGGCGGCGGCGCGATCTCGTCCACCTCGCCGACGAACGTCAGCACCGGGCAGGACAGGTCCGCGAGCGTGACGAGCCGGTCCCCGATGACGAACCCGCCGGTCAGCATCCGGTTGTGCTGCACGAAGTTGCGGATGAACTCCAGCAGCGCGGGGCCGGGCCACGACACCCAGCCGTCGCGTTCGAGGAACCGGCGCTGCCGCTCGCGCGGGGCGAGGCGCTCGCGGTCGTGCAGGGCGAGGATGAACTCGACGCGGCTGCGGACCGACTTCACCGGGCTGAGGAGCTGGAATCCGGTGCGGGTCACCCAGCCGGGGACGTCCAGGCCGCGCAGCAGCGCGTCCGGGATGCGTTCGGCGGCCTCCCCGGCGAGCCAGGTGGGGACGCCGAACGGCAGCGAGCCGCTGATGTCGGCGGGGCTGCCGAAGGTGATGACGGACGCGACGCCCTCGCTGCGGCGGTACGCGGCGGCCTGGTAGACGAACATGCCGCCCTGCGAGTACCCGGCGAGGTGGACGTCGCCGCCGGTCGCGGCGCGGACGCGGTCCACGGCGTCGCTGACCGCCAGGACGTGGTCGGACACCGTCCGCTCCAGGCCGCCGGGCTCGCGCTCGGGCGCGCCGAAGTCCACGACCCACGGGTCCGCGCCGCGCCGCCGCAGTTCCGCGACGGCGCTGACGCGCGAGGAGATGTCGTACACCTCGGCGGTGATCATGAGCGGGGGGACGAGGAGGATCGCCGGGCCGCCCGCGGGCGCGTCCGGGAAGTAGTGCCGCAGCCGGTAGATCCGGCCCTCGGCGGCGACCTCGCAGGGGGACACGTCGTCGCCGGTGTCCAGGCCGCCGAACCGCGCGACTTCGAGGGCGTTCTGGGCGGTGGCGCCGAACCGCGCCCCGAGCTTCAGAAATGCGTTCATAACAGGCGGCACCGGGCCAGTTTTATCATCTGCGGCGATCTTCCTGAACCCCGAACGAACCGTCAGTCAGGTTTTTGTCAGGCGGGCGCGGTCCGGGGCGGCGCGCCGGGCGCCGCCCCGAATCGGACGTCACGCGACGATCCGGGCGTTCTCCATCTTGCCGGACTGCAGGCGCTCCCACATGTAGCGGCGGCGCGGCTTGCCGCTGGACGTCCGCTGGATGAGGCCGGAGCCGACGACGAGCGTGACCTCCACGTCCTCCCCGACGCGGCGGCGCAGCAGCTCGCGGACGTCCGCCGCCCACGGCGCGTCGCCCGTCTCGGCGAACAGCGCGAGGCCCTTGGTGCCCGCGCCGGGCACGCCGACGACGACGATCCGGCCCTTGCCGAGCCCGGTCACCTCGGCGATCTTCGACTCCAGGTCCTCGACGTAGACGGACCGGCCGCGCACCTTGATGCTGTCGCCCATCCGGCCGAGCACGAACAACTGGCCCTCGTGGAAGAACCCCGCGTCACCCGTAAAGACAGTTCTTCCCCGACCAACCGACCCCGACCGACCTCCCGTACCGTCCTCGAACCGCGTCGACTTGCCCTCGGCCCCGGCGTAGTAGCCCTTGCACGCCGACGCGCCGCCGACGACGATCTCGCCGAGCCGGCCGGCGGGCAGCTCCTTGCCGTCGTCGTCCACGATCGTCACCGGGACGTCCGCCTCGGGCGTGCCGCAGCCGACGACCCAGCCGGCCTTCAGGCCGACGCAGTCCGGCCCGAGCGTCCGCTGATCCAGGATCTTCACCGGCTCGCCGAACGCCAGCGACTCCCCGTCCGGCCGGATCGCCAGCGGGTCGCGGCGCTCCTGGTCGAGGCTGACGAGCAGCGTCGTCTCGGCCATGCCGTACGCGGGCATGAACGTCGAGCGCCGGAACCCGAACGGCTCCAGCAGCTCGGCGAAGACCTCCAGCGAGTGCGGGTCGATCGGCTCCGCGCCGATCAGCGCCATCTTCCAGCCGGACAGGTCGAGCCCTTCCAACTGCTCGGGCTTCACGCGCCGCGCGACGTACGCGTACGCGAACGGCGGCGCGGCCGTGTGGTGCGCCTCGGCGAAGCAGCGGACCCAGCGCGCGGGGTCGCGGATGAAGTGGTCCGGGCGCATCAGCCGGAGCATGCCCTGCCGGGCGATCGGGGTGATGAACGCGCCGATGAGGCCCATGTCGTGGTACAGCGGCAGCCAGGACGCGACGACGTCCCCGTCCCGGTAGCCCGCGCCCCGGACGATCAGCTCGCTGTTGGCCTCCAGGTTCTCCCACGTCACCATGACGCCGCGCGGCGCGCCGCTCGACCCGGACGTGAACTGCAGCAGCGCCAGCTCCCCGGCCTCCTGGACCGGGGCCTCCTTCTCGGCCTGCCGGGGCCGCCACGGCTCGCCCGCGATCCCGGCGCGCTCCATCGCGGCGGCGGTGTCGGCGGCCAGGTCGTCGGACGCGATGGTCAGCACGGGCTTCGCCTGCCGGAGGATCGCGGCGACGTGGTTGACGTAGTCCTCGCCGCTCTGGAACAGCGGCGGCGTGATCAGGCAGACGGTGGCGCCCGCGACCCAGACGGCGAAGTAGGTCTCGATGCACGTGAAGTCCGTCGGCAGCACCATGCAGACGACGTCGCCGGGGCGGACGCCCTCCTCGATCAGGGCCGCGCCCGTGCGGCGCGCCGCGGCGGCGATCTCGCCGTAGTCCCGGAACTCCCAGCCGCCGTCGTCGGCCGCCAGGTGGACGCCGCGTTCGGTGTTCGGCTCGTCCAGCCAGTCCCGCAGCGCAGATGCCATCGTTTCCCCTTCAAGCGTGCCCACCGCCACGAACGTGACTAGCAGGTAACTTCACCAGCGACGGCTCGTCCTCGTCAACCGAAACGAGGGGGAAACGACCAGGTGGTCGCATTCGTCTGTGATCCAGGTTACAAAACGGACGTGAAGATCGTTCACCCGGCCCAGTTACCGCAGGTCCGGCCCATTGCTACGGTCGCGTCGCCGGGCCACCCCCTCCCCCCGACCCCGGCGCTTCAGCACCGAGGAGAGCCCATGCAGAACCGGCGCGCCTTCTGCCGTTCCGCCGCCGTCACCGCGGGCGCCGCACTGGTCGGGGGCGCGCTCGCGGCCCCCGCCTCGGCGGCCGGCGCGGAGGTCGTGAACGAGCACAAGCTGTCGGACCACATCGTGGACCTGACCGTCCACTCGGCGGCGATGAACCGGGACCTCCCCGTCCGGATCATGCTGCCGACCGGCTGGTCCCGGACGGCGAAGCGCACGTGGCCCGTGGTGTGGGCGCTGCACGGCGGCAACGAGAACTACACCGCCTGGAACATGCACACCGACCTCGCCGCGCGCTCGCTGCGCCGCCAGGTCATCGTCGTCATGCCCGAGGGCGGATACGCGGGCGGCTACACCGACTGGTGGAACTACGGCTTCGGCAACTCCTACGCGTGGGAGACCTTCCACCTCAAGGAGCTGATGCCGCTGCTGGAAGCGGAGTACCGGGCGGGGACGAAGCGTGCGGTGTTCGGGCAGTCCACCGGTGGCTACGGTTCGCTGATCTACTCGGCGCGGAACCCGGGGATGTTCCGGTACGCGGCGGCGTACAGCCCGTTCGCGTCGCTGCTGACGGCGGGCGTCTCGATCGTCCTGGAGACGGGGCTGGCGGGCCTCGGCCCGTTCACCGACAAGAACGCCATGTGGGGCGACCCGTTCTGGCAGCGCGACGTGTGGGAAGAGCACGACCCGGTGTCGCAGGCCGCGCACCTGCGCGGGACGAAACTGTACGTCTCGGTCGCCAAGAACGGCCTCCCCGGCCCGCTGGACCCGCCGACCGCCCAGTTCGCCGACCCGGCCGAAGCCTTCTGCTACTACACGACGAAGCCGTTCCTGGACCGCCTCAAGGAACTCGGCATCCCGGTCACCACCCACCTCTACGAGCGCGGAACGCACTCGTGGCCGTACTGGCAGGACGAGCTGAGCCGCTCCTGGCCCGCGATGATGCGAGCGATCGGCGCCTAGCCGAACCGGGCCGTCCAAATGCCACAATACGGACATGGCATCGTTCTCCCACCGCACCGCCGCCGGCTACACCGCGTCCCTCCTCGCGGCCCTGGCGACGGCGGCGGTGGGGCTCGGCTTCGCCGTCGCGATGTTCCCCGACGGCACGAAGGACCTGAACGCCTATAGAGCGGCACCCGCCTGCGAGCCCGCGCAGCGGCACCACGCGGATTGCAGGCGGACCGAAGAACTCACGGTCGTCAAGGTCAAGATCAGCCACAAGCGCAGCGAGAACACCACCACGACGCTGACCGACGCGACCGGCGGGACGTGGCGCTCCGATTACCCCAACGACGGCCCGGTGGTCGCGAGCCTGGACGTGGGCGACGAGGTGGTGGGCACGATCTGGCGCGGAAAGCTCACGGAGCTGGCCGCCCAGGGCGACACCCAGCGAACCGCCGACGCCCCCGCGGACATGCGCGCGAGAACCCTGATCATGGCGCTGATCCTCGTCCCGAGCGGCCTGGTCACAGCGGCGGCCTGCGCTTGGCGCCTGGCCCGCGTCAAAGACCCGAAGACCCCCACCCCGGGCATGAAGGCGACCTTGTACCTGGGCATAGCGCTCTTCGTGGCGTCCCTCTTCTGCCCGCTGGTCCTCCACGGTTCCCAGACGGAACGCTTCTGGCCGGTCCTGGCGGTCTGGACCCCGATCGCCGCCATCATGACGATCGTCGCCCGCACCCACGTCACGGCCCAACACAAGAAGCCCTAACGGACGACCCGCGCGACCCCCCGCCACCCCAGCAACGTCGCCCCAAGAAACAAGCACGCCACAACAACGAACGCACCGGCCGTCCCCTGCCCAGAAACCCCCCGCAGGACCATCCCCACGACGACCGCGGAGACCCAGACAGCAACCCCGGAAGGCCAAACAACCAGCGGCCGCCGCCACCCGACCGACACCCACCCCACACAAACCCCAACAAAAAACGGCCAAAAAGTCCCAAGCACATCAACAACGGACCCGACCCCCTCATGAGTCCGCCGCCCGATCACCACAAAAACGACAACACAAACAACATCCAAACCAAACCCAAAAACCCGACCCCGCATAACCCACCCCAACTAAAAACTAAAGAAGAAACCCCAAACCCCCAGCGAGCGAAACCCGAGAACGAACAGCCACCCCAGGGGGTGTGGGGGGCGGAGCCCCCACACCGGGGGGCTCCGGGGGGTCGTCCCCCCGGGAAAAGCGAAGGAGCCCGCCGGGAAGCAACAAAGTTGCGACCAGACGAGCCCCAAGCTCCGTAGCGGGGACAGGATTTGAACCTGCGACCTCTGGGTTATGAGCCCAGCGAGCTACCGAACTGCTCCACCCCGCGGCGATGTCTTAACTCTATGGGG
>NZ_KB907217.1 GCF_000381885.1 Actinomadura atramentaria DSM 43919
CCCCCGACGATCACGGGGGTAGACGCACGGGAGGGGTGTCATGGCTGAGCTGCTGGGGGACGCGGTGATCGCGGCGCGGCTGACGGAGCTCGCGGGGTGGGAGCGGTCGGGCGGGGTGATCCGCCGGACGGTGACGGCCCCGTCGTTCCCCACGGCGGTCGCGCTGGTCGACGAGGTGGCGCGGGCGGCGGAGAACGCCGGGCACCATCCCGACATCGACATCCGGTACCGGTCGGTGACGTTCGCGCTGTCCACGCACGACGCGGGCGGGTTGACGGCGAAGGACTTCGACCTGGCCGAGCGCGTCGACCAGCTCGCCGCCGAACACGACGCCACCTGACCCTCACCCTGGCCGTGAACGTGGCCGTGAACGTGGCCTCGGACGTGGCCGGCCCGGGCGGGCGGCGCGGCGCGGTGCGGCGTCGGCGATGATCGGAGCATGACCGACACCGAGGACACCCCGCCGACCCCGCCGACCGCGCTGACGGCGCTGACGGCGCTGACGGTGGCGGAGGCGCGCGCGCAGTTCGCGCCGCGCGTGGCGTATCTGAACACCGCGACGTACGGGCTGCCGCCGCGCGCGGCGCACGAGGCGGTGCTGGCGGCGGAGCGGGACCGCGCGGCGGGGCTGATGTCGACGGCGGACGCGGAGGCGGCGGTGCCGGTGGCGCGGGCGTCGTTCGCGCGGCTGTGCGGGGCGGCGGTGGAGCGGGTGGCGGTGGGCCCGCAGGCGTCGTATTTCGCGGGGGTGGTGGCGGCGTCGCTGCCGCGGGGGGCGCGGGTGCTGGTGGCGGAGGGCGATTTCGCGTCGCTGCTGTTCCCGTTCGCGGCGCGCGCGGATCTGGTGGTGCGGCAGGCGCCGCCGGCGCGGCTGGTGGAGGCGGTCGGGGACGGTGCGGACCTGGTGGCGGTGTCGGTGGTGCAGTCCCGTGACGGGCGGATCGCGCCGCTGGCGGAGCTGCGGGCGGCGGCGGACGCGCAGGGGGCGCGGGTGCTGCTGGACGCGACGCAGGCGGTGGGGTGGCTGCCGTTCGACGCGGCGCTGGGCGATTTCGTGGTGTGCGGGGGCTACAAGTGGCTGATGGGGCCGCGGGGGACGTGTTTCTTCACGGGTTCGGCGGACGCGTTGGCGGGGTTGGGGCCGATCGCGGCGGGCTGGTTCGCGGCGCAGGACCCGCGGTCGTCGATGTACGGGCTGCCGATGCGGCTCGCGGCGGACGCGCGGCGGCTGGACCTGTCCCCGGCGTGGCAGGCGTGGGTCGGGCAGGTTCCGGCGCTGCGGCTGCTGGAGCGGGTGGGCGTGGCGGCGGTCCACGCGCACGACGTGGGGTTGGCGAACCGGTTCCGGGCGGGGCTGGGTCTGCCGCCGGGGGACGCGGCGATCGTGTCGCTGCGGGTGCGGGAGGGCACGGCGGCGCGCCTGGCCGGACGCGGGGTCGTCGCGGCGGAGCGGGCGGGCCTGCTGCGCTGCTCGTTCCATCTGAGCACCGGCGAGGACGACGTGGACCGCGCGGTGGAGGAGCTGTCGGGCTCCCTCGCCTGATCCCCGGGCCCGGCGACGGTGGACCGGGCACGGCTCCCGGGCGGGTTGTTCGTGTGGAATGTCCTGAAACGTGGTGCGGGGGAAGGGGCCGGGCGATGCTGTTGTCAGTCAGGTGACAAGTGCGGGGCCCCGGCGCGTACGCGGGGTGAGTGTTGTCGTCGGCGGGAGAAACCTACCGTCGTAGACCCGGTTCTCGTGACGCGGCCGGGTGGAGGTGTTCGCGGTGACGCTGGTGTACGACGACGCTTCGGTGGACGGGGGCCGGGACGCGCGCGACGGCGCGCCCGGTCCGGCGCGCGGTGGGGCGCGCGGGGCCGCGCGGGGTCCCCGGGAGGGCGTGCGGGAGGGCGTGCGGGAGGGGACGGCGGCGCAGCCGTGGCGCACGGTGCCGGTGCAGGAGGCGGTGTGGATGCGCGAGCACCTGCCGGCCGTGCAGGAGCGGATGGTGGCGGGGGTGCTGGGGGAGGTCCCCGAGTACGCGCGGCCGGGCGATCCGGTGTACCGGCAGGTGGTGGAGGCGGCGGTCGCGTTCGCGATGGAGCACCTGGTCCGGTTGATCGAGGACCCGGGGACGTCGTGGAAGGAGGTGTACCAGGTGTACTTCGACGTCGGCTACGGGGAGGCGGTGGAGGGGCGGAGCCTGGAGCACCTGCAGAACGCGATGCGGATCGCGTCGCGGACGGCGTGGCGGTACCTGGCGGCGGAGTACCAGCGGATGGGGCGGCCGCTGTCGCTGCTGAGCGTGATGGCGGAGGCGAACTTCGCGTATCTGGACGAGTTGTCGTCGGCGGCGGCGTCGGGGTACCGGCGGGCGCGGGAGAAGGCGGCGGGCGAGCGGGAGCAGCGGCGGCACCGGCTGATGGGGCTGCTGCTGTCGGAGACGCCGGTGCCGGACGGGGTGGTGGCCGAGCAGGCGGCGATGGCGGGGTGGGCGCTGCCGCAGCGGCTGGCGGCGGTGGTGCTGCGGCCGCGGCCGGGCAGCGGCGGGGAGGGCCCCTCGGGGCTGCCGCCGGAGGTGCTGGCGGGGCTGGACGGGGGCCGGCCGTGCCTGGTGGTGCCCGATCCGGACGGGCCGCGGCAGGCCGAGCGGCTGGCGGGGATGCTGGCGGGCTGGACGGGCGCGGTCGGCCCGGCGGTCCCGCCCGGCGAGGCGCGGGTGTCGCTGCACTGGGCGCGCCGCGCCCTGGACCTCCCCGACGCCCCCGAGACCGCGGAGGGCCGCGCGGAGGGCCGTGGTGAGGGCGGCGGCCGGTCGCGGGGGCGGCTGGTGCGGGCGGAGGACCATGTCGCGGACCTGCTGCTGGAGGAGGGCGGGCGGCTGACGGAGATCGTGGCGGCGCGGCGGCTGGAGCCGCTGACGCGGACGCGGTCGCGGCACGGGGTGCGGCTGGCGGTGACGCTGCTGGAGTGCCTGAAGAACGGGTTCAACGCGACGGGCGCGGCGGCGGCGCTGCACGTGCATCCGCAGACCGTCCGGTACCGGCTGGGGCAGTTGCACGACCTGCTGGGCTTCGACATCGAGGACCCCGAGATCCGGCTGGAGCTGATGCTGCTGCTGCGGGTGTGGATCCGCCGCGGCGGCGACCTGCCCGAGTGACTCCCTACCGCGCGGCCGCGAGTTCCCCGCCGCGCTGCGGGCCGGGTCGCGGGCCGGGTCGGCGGGTGAGGAGGGGCAGGACGCCCTCCCCGACCCGGTAGGCCTCTTCAAGGTGGGGCCAGCCGGACAGGACGAACTCGGTGGCGCCGATGTCGGCGTAGCCGCGCAGGAGTTCGGCGACGTCGGCGTGGGAGCCGACGAGCGCGGTCGCGGCCCCTTCGCGGACGAGTCCGGCGCCCGCCCACAGGCCGGGCGCGATCTCCAGCGACCGGGCGGTGCCGTCGTGCGTCCCGCCGTGCAGGGCGGTCATGCGCGCCTGCCCGACCGAGTCGTAGCGCGCGAGCCGGTCCTGGACGTCGGCGACGCGGGCGGGGTCCATGCCCGCCAGGAGCCGTTCGGCCTCGGCCCACGCGGCGTCGGCGGTGTCGCGGGCGATGACGTGCAGCCGCACCCCGAACGCCGGGGCGCGGCCGTGGCGGGCGGCGGCGGCGCGGAGCCGTTCGACGCGGGGCGCGAGGGCGTGCGGGGGCTCGCCCCACATCAGGACGGTGTCGGCGTGGCGCGCGGCGACGCGTTCGGCGGCGGGCGAGGCGCCGCCGAAGTAGAGGCGCGGCGGGTCGGGCAGGGGCCGGGCCAGCCCGCCGCCCTCGACCTGGTAGTGGGTTCCGCGGTGGTCGAAGGGGGCGCCGGTGTAGCAGCGGGCCAGGACGTCCAGGAACTCCTCGGTGCGGTCGTAGCGGGCGTCGTGGCCGAGGGGGTCGCCGTAGGCGCGCTGCTCGGCGGGGTCGCCGCCGGTGACGGCGTTGAGCGCCAGCCGCCCGCCGGACATCTCCTGGAACGTCTGGGCCTGCTGGGCGACCAGGGTCGGCAGCGCGAACCCGGGCCGGAACGCGACCAGGGCCTTCAGCCGGTCGGTGGCGGTCAGCAGCGCCGAGCAGACGATCCAGGGGTCGGGGCAGCCCGCGCCGACGGGGGTCAGGACGGCCTCGAACCCGGCGTCCTCGGCGGCGCGGGCGACCTGGGCGAGGTAGCGGGGGGTGGCGGGCCGTCCGGCGGCGCGGCCGACGCCGCGGTCGGTGATGGCGGTGCGGACGTCGCGGCCGTCGCCGGTGGTGGGCAGGAACCAGTGGAAGCGCAGCGCCACGACTAACCCTTTCAAATCGACCGTTTCAGTAGGAAAATGTAGCAGGGCCGTCCCGCCGCCCGCGCGGGACGGCGGGACGGCGCCGGGGTCAGGTGCGGGGCGGGGGCCAGCGCAGCAGGGCGTGGCCCCAGGTGAGGCCCGCGCCGAACCCGGCGAGCAGGACCAGGCCCCCGGCGGGGACGGCGCGGGCGGTCAGGGCGCGGTGCAGGGCGTAGGGGAGGCTGGCGGCGCCGATGTTGCCGACGTCGTGGCCGACGATGGCGATGCGGTCGGGGTCCAGGCCCGCGGCGGGCCCGAGGGTGGCGGTGAGGCGCGGGTTGGGCTGGTGGGGGACGACCAGGTCCAGCTCGCCGGGGGCGATCCCGGCGCCGGTGATCGCGGCGGTGACCAGCCGCGGGAACGTTCCGGTGATGAAGTCGCGGACGGCGCGGCCGTCCATGTGGATGGTGTGGCCGCGGGCGTCCAGGGTCCTGGCGCTGGCGGGGGCGCGGCTGCCCCCGGCGGGGATGAGGACGTCGTCGGCGCGGGTCCCGTCGGAGCCGAGGACGAGGGACACGATGCCGTGCGGGGGGTCGGCGGGGCCGAGGACGGCGGCGGCGGCGCCGTCGCCGAACAGCACGGCGGTGGCGCGGTCGCGGGGGTCCAGGAACCGGGAGTACACCTCGACGCCGACGACCAGGGCGCGGGGCGGCGCGCCGCGCTGGGTGGCCAGCCATCCCACGGCGGCCTGCAGCCCGTACACGAAGCCGGTGCAGGCGGCGGCGACGTCGAACGCGGCGGCGCCGCGGGCGCCCAGCAGCGCCTGGACGCGGCAGGCGGTGGAGGGGCCGAGCTCGTCGGGGGTGGAGGTCCCGACGACGATGAGGCCGATGTCGGCGACGTCGAGTCCGGCGTCGTCCAGGGCGGCGCGGGCGGCGCGGGCGGCCAGGTCGGAGGCGGCCTGGCCGGGGGCGGCGGTGTGGCGGGCGCGGATGCCGGTGCGCTCGGCGATCCAGGCGGGGTCCAGGCCGAGGTCGCGGGCGAGTTCGGCGCTGGTGACGCGGCGGTCGGGGAGGTAGGCGCCGGTGCCGTGGACGGCGTAGGGGTGCCGGGCGGGTGGTGGGGTCATCGGTCGCCTCTCGCGCCGGGCGCGCGGGGGCGCGCCGGAGCCGTCGTCGCGGCACCGCGCGCGGCCGGATAGGGCCGTGTCACGGTCGGGGTGGTTGTCAGGACCATCCCTGGACGAGATAATCCCGTTTGTAACTTTTGTTCTATCTCTTGGCCTTGAGCGTCGCTTATCCACGAAGCAAAGTGAGTCTTCCCTTGAGGTAAGGAGACCGCCGTGTCCGTCGCTTCCACCGTGGCGCACCGCCCCGGCCCCGATCTGAGACCCGACGACGCCTGCGCCTTCCTCTTCCCCGGCACGGGGGCGGGCGGAACCCCCGATCTGACCGGGCTGGCCGCTTCCGGCCAGCCCGCCCGCACCGCCGCGCCCGAGGGCGCGGCCGGGCCCGCGACGCGGATCGTCGCCGACGTCCTGGACGCCGTCACCGAGGGCCTGCCCCCCGGATGGCCGGACCTGCGGACCGTCCTGCTGGACGACCCCGCCGCCTACCCGGCCGCCGCGACCCGCCCCGGCGTCGCGCAGGCGGCGGACTACGCGTGCGCCGTCGCCGCCGACCGGGTCCTGCGCGCCGGCGGCGTCGCCCCCGCGTTCGCCGTCGGGCAGAGCTTCGGGGAGATCGCCGCGATGGTCAGCGCCGGGGTCTTCACGATCACCGACGGCGCCCGCATGGCCGTGTCCCTGGTGCAGGTCCTGACGCGGCGCGGCGCGGGCGGCGGCCTGGGCCTGATCGCCGCGCCCGAGGCCGACACCCGCGCGCTGCTGCGCCGCGCCGCCGACCCCTCGGTCGTCGTGGCCTGCACGACCGCGCCCGCCCTCACCGTCGTCGCCGGACCCGACGGCCCCCTGGACACCGCCCTGGCCGCCGCCCGCGACGCCGGACGCCGCGCCGTCCGCCTCGCCGTCCCCTACCTGTCGCACCATCCCGCGATGGCCGGCGCGGACGCCGAATGGTACGACCTCATCCGCGCGATCCCCGCCCGCCCCGCCGAACTGCCCGTCCTGTCCCCGGTCCGCGGCCGCGCCTACACCCCCGCCGACGACCCGCACCGCGCCCTGGCCGACTGCATCGTGCGGCCCCTGCGCCTCCCGGAGATCCTGCGCGCCGCCCGCCGCGCGGGCGCGACGGTGTTCGTCCAGGCCGGACCGGGCGACGCGCTGTGCCACGCGGCGCGGCTGTCGGTGCCCGGCGCCCGCACCTTCGCGCCCATGACCCGCCCCCGCCCCACCCCCTGACACCCCCTGACACCCCCGATCCCCGTGTTCCTCCCGTGACTGGAGCGGCGCATGCCCGACACCCCCACCCCGGCCCCCGCGACCCGCGCCCCCGGCGACGCCCCGGACGACGCCCCGGACGACGCGGGGGAGCTGGCGGCGTTCGTCCACGGGCCGCTGGACGCCGCGCTGCGCACCCGCCTGGACGCGGCGGTGCCGCCGGGCGCGCACGTCCTGCCGTCCGGCCTCACCGCCCGCCGCCGCCAGGCCCTGACCTACCGGCGGATGGCGGCGGCGGGCCGCGCCGCGCCGCCCGCCGCCGGCCTCCTCGACGACCCAGCGGCGCTGTGCGGGCTCCTGGAACGCGCCGCGATCGCCGACCCCGCGCTGTTCCACGTCCTGCTGCTGCACTACACCCTCGCCCTGGCCCCCATCCTGCGCTTCGCCCCCGCCGGACCCGACGTGCCGCAGGCGCTGGCGGCGGCGCGGGCGCGCCTGGAGTCGTTCGAGGACTGCGGGACGCTGCTGATGACCGAGGTCGGCCGCAGCAACAGCCACCTGTCGCCCCGCACCACCGCCCGCTACGACCCCGCGACCCGCGAGTTCGTCCTCACCAGCCCCGACGCGCGCGCCGCGAAGTTCCCCACCAACACCGCCCACCCCGGCGTCGCCAAGACCGCCGCCGTCTACGCCACCCTCGTCCACGGCGGCGCCGAGCACGGCGTGTTCGTGTTCGTGGTCCCGCTGCGCGCCGCCGACGGAACGGTCCCGGCGGGCGTCCGGATCATCGACGCCCCCGACAGCAGCGGCCTGAACGTCGACTACGCGGCCGTCCGCCTCGACGGCCTGCGCGTCCCGTTCGGGGCGTGGCTGAGCGACGGCGCGTCACTGTCGGCCGACGGGGCGTTCCACGATCCGCTGGGCGGCGCGGCGGCCCGCCTGACGCGGTCGATGGCGATCGGCCCGGCGGTGTGGCGGGCGGCGGTGTCGGCGTGCGCGGCGGTCACCCGCGCGTCCGCGGGCCTGCTGGCCGCGCACTCGGCGGGCCGCGTCACCCTCGGCCGCCTGGCCCCGCAGCGGCCCCTGACCGACTACCGCAACCAGGGCGAGGCGGTGTGGTCGGCGCTGGCGTCGGCGTACGCGCTGACGGCCGTCGCCGCGCACGCCAAGTCCCGCCGCACCACCGCCGAAGGCCCCGCGCAGCCCGCCCCACCGGACGGTGGGGGGGACGGTGGGGCGGCGTGGGCGCCGTGGTCGGCGGTGGACCGGGACCTGCCGCTGCTGAAGACCGCCGCGACCGTCCGCGCCGAGACCGCCGTGGACCGCTGCCGCCTGCACAGCGGCGCCCCCGGCTTCACCGCCACCGACCGCCTCAACGCCTACCGGGGCCTGGCCCACGCCTACCGCAGCGCGGGCGGCGACAACGACCTCATCCTGTTCGACACCGCCCGCGCGATGGCCGCCGGCGACCGCTACACCCCGCCCGACCCCGGACCCGCGGGCGGTGACGTCCGCGACCCCGCCACCTGGCTGCACCTGGCCGCCCGCGCCGAACGGGCCCTCGCCGAACGCCTCACCGCCCGCACCGCCGCCGCGGCCCGCGCCGGCGCCGACCCCTTCACCGCCTGGAACGGCGAACTGGCGCTGGCGACGCGCGCCGCGACCGCCCACGCCGACCGCGCCGTCCTGCGGATCGCCGCCGACGCGGCGGAGACCGGCCCGCCCCGCCTGCGCCCCCTGATGCGGCTGTTCGCGCTGGACTGGATCGAGGACCGCGCCGGCGTCCTGCTCAACGAGGGAGCCGCCGGCCCCGGCCTGCTCGACCGGGTGTGGGAGGCGCGCCGCGCCGTCACCGACGCCCTCACCCCCGCCGACGCCGACGCCCTCACCGCCGCCCTCGACCTCCCCGCCGCCCTCACCGCGCCCGCCGACTTCATCACCGGCGCGGGGGAGTAGGGAACCCGCAGGCGGGGGACTCCGTTGCTCGTTACAGCGCTCGATACCGCGCCCGGACGACCGTCGTCCGCGCGCCGGGCAACGGAGGTGGCAAGTGGGCGTCAGCCTGAGCAAGGGCGGCAACGTGTCGCTGACCAAGGAGGCCCCCGGGCTCACCGCGGTCGTGGTGGGCCTGGGCTGGGACGTGCGGTCCACGACCGGCGCGGACTTCGACCTGGACGCCTCCGCCCTGCTGTGCGCGGCGGACCGCAAGGTCGCGTCCGACGCGCACTTCGTGTTCTTCAACAACCTGGCCAGCCCCGACGGGTCCGTCCAGCACACCGGCGACAACCTCACCGGCGAGGGCGAGGGCGACGACGAGCAGATCAAGGTGAACCTCGCGGGCGTCCCCGCCGAGGTCGCCACGATCGTGTTCCCGGTGTCGATCTACGACGCCGACGCCCGCCAGCAGAGCTTCGGGCAGGTCCGCAACGCGTTCATCCGCGTCGTCAACCAGGCCGACGGCGCCGAGATCGCCCGCTACGACCTCAGCGAGGACGCCTCCACCGAGACCGCGATGGTGTTCGGCGAGCTGTACCGCAACGGCGCCGAGTGGAAGTTCCGCGCCGTCGGGCAGGGCTACGCCTCGGGCCTGGCGGGCATCGCGTCCGACTTCGGCGTCAACATCTGACGCCCCCGGGTCCGCCGCCGCGCCGCCCCGCCCCGGCGGCGGACCCCCGCCCACCCCCACGGGCGCGTCGCGGACGCCCGGGCACGACCTGCGACAATGAGGACATGAACGAAGGCGCCCCCATCCACGCATGGCTGTCGGACATGGACGGCGTACTCGTCCACGAGGGACACCCGATCCCCGGCGCCGCCGAGTTCCTCGGCGCGCTCCAGGCGTCGGGGCGGCCGTTCCTGGTCCTGACCAACAACTCCATCTACACCCGCCGGGACCTGTCGGCGCGGCTGGCCGCCGCCGGCCTCCCCGTCCCCGCCGACGCGATCTTCACCTCCGCGCTGGCCACCGCGTCGTTCCTGTCCGACCAGCGGCCCGGCGGATCGGCGTACGTCATCGGCGAGGCCGGCCTCACCACCGCCCTGCACGAGGCCGGATACGTCCTGACCGACCTGCGCCCCGACTACGTCGTCCTCGGCGAGACCCGCACCTACAGCTTCTCCCAGATCACCCAGGCCGTCCGCCTCATCGAGGCCGGGGCCCGGTTCGTCGCGACCAACCCCGACCCGATCGGCCCGTCCGCCGAGGGCTCCCTGCCCGCCACCGGCTCGGTCGCCGCGATGATCACCCGCGCGACCGGCGTCGAACCCTACTTCGTCGGCAAACCCAACCCGCTCATGATGCGCACCGCCCTCAACCGCGTCGGCGGCCACAGCGAGTCCACCGTCATGATCGGCGACCGCATGGACACCGACGTCGTCGCCGGCCTGGAGGCCGGGATGCGCACCGTGCTGGTCCTCACCGGCGTCACCGCGCGCGGCGAGGTCGAGCGGTTCCCGTTCCGGCCCACGGCGGTGCTGGCGTCCATCGCCGACGTCACCGCCGCGATCGACGACCCGTCCCTGCTGGAACGCGCCAACGACTGACCCGCCGCCCGCCCGCGCCCGCCCGTGCTCGTTCCGGGGGCGCGGGATGTCCGGTAGGGGAGGGGTTCCCGGGTCCGGGGGAACCCCGCCGGTTCGTCCGCCCGCGCCCGTCGATACCCTGACGACGATCACCAATGATCGTCAATGATCGCCAATCAGATCATCGGGGCCGGAACGGGCGGGGGCGCGGGCCGTTCACCGGCCCGGCGACCCGCCGTCCCGACCGCCCCACGCCGGCACCCGCGGCCGCCGGCGTGGCTCCCGGAGCCCGCCATGCGCGACCCGCGACCCGCACCGCGACCGCACCCGTCGCGCACCACCCTGCCCGACGCCCACCCCACCGCCCACCCCGACGCGCGGCCGGACGCGGGCACGGACGCCGCCTCGAACGCTGGCGTGAACGCGGACCTCGGCGCGGCTCCGGACCCGGGACAGGACCCGAAGTCGGACGCCGGGCCGGCGTCGCGGAGAGCGCGGCCGGGCGGGCGCGCGGCGGGACGCCCCCGCAGGGCGCCCGGCGGCGGTCCGGGCCGGGTGTGGGCGGCGGTCGGCGCGGTGGCGGTGCTCGCGGCCGGGGGGACGGCGGCGGCGCTGGCGCTGCGGCCCGGCGACGCACCCGGTCCCGCGCACGCCCGCCCCGCCACCGCCGCGTCCGCCGAACCGTCCACCGACCCTTCCACGACGTCGAAGACGCCGCGGAGGGGTTCGGCGTCGCGGCGCGCGGCGCCGCCCGGGACGGTGGTGAACGGCCGCCGCCAGCCGACGCGGGTGGCGGTCCCGGTGTCGGCGGGCGGCCGGTTCGCGACGGCGCCGGGCACCGCGCCCGCCCGCCCGGGCGCCGGCGGCCCGGTGGTCCGGTACGCGGTCGACGTCGAGCGGGGCCTGCCGTTCCCGGCGGCCGCGTTCGCCGCCGACGTCCACCGCGTCCTCAACGACCCGCGGAGCTGGGGCGCGGGCGGCCGGATGCGGTTCGTGCGCGTCGACCACGGCCCGGTGCGGTTCCGGGTGTCGCTGGCCAGCCCGTCGTTCACCGACCGGCTGTGCGCGCCGCTGGTCACCGGCGGGCAGCTCTCCTGCCGGGCGGGCCTGCGGTCGGTCATCAACGCCCGCCGCTGGGGCGAGGGCGCCCCCACCTACGGGCGGGACCTGGCCACCTACCGCGAGTACGTCATCAACCACGAGGTCGGGCACGCCCTCGGCCACGGCCACCAGACGTGCCCCGGCGCCGGTAGGCGCGCCCCGGTGATGGTGCAGCAGACCAAGTCGCTGTACGGGTGCCGGATCAACCCCTGGCCGTTCCCCGGCGCAGCAGCGCGTCCACCAGAGCGGTGAGGTCCGCCGCGAAGTGCTCGTGGCGCCCGTGCGGGTTCCAGGCGTCCCCGAG
This sequence comes from Actinomadura atramentaria DSM 43919, assembly GCF_000381885.1. Classification (GTDB taxonomy): domain Bacteria; phylum Actinomycetota; class Actinomycetes; order Streptosporangiales; family Streptosporangiaceae; genus Spirillospora; species Spirillospora atramentaria. The sequence continues at coordinate 11,529 of NZ_KB907217.1, forward strand.
CGCGTCCAGGGTGGGATGCTCGGCGGGGTCGACGTCCCCGGTCACCTCCGGCCGCTTGCCCGTGTAGCTGGGGTAGACGCGCTGCACCAGGTCCCCGAAGCTGAACACCCACGCGATCCGGTGCGCCCGCGCCGCCTCCGGCAGCGTCAGCCCGCACGCCGTCCACGCCGCGTACAGGTCCTCCAGCAGCCACAGCAGCGCGGGCGCCGCCGAATCGCTGCGGCTCAGCACCTCCGTCACCCACGGCCGCCGCGCCAGCTCCCCGTGCTGCCACAGCAGCAGCGCCACCACCCGGTCGCGCGGCGCGGCGGGCAGCGCGGGACGCGGCAGGCCGCCGAACACCCGGTCCATCAGCAGGGTCAGCAGCTCGTCTTTCCCCCGCACGTGCCGGTAGATGCTCATCGGCGCGCTCCCGACGGCGGTCGCGACCCGCCGCATCGACAGCGCCGTGCTCCCCTCGCGCGTCACGATGTCCAACGCCGCGTCGACGATGTCCTCGCGCGTCAACCGGTTACCGGGCGGGCCGTGGTCGCTCACGCACAGAAGTGTGGCATGCCTCCCCGCGCAACCCCACCCGCCCTGCACCCGCCCCCTTTACCTAGACTCGAGGCCGTCATGCGCACCATCCGCCGGCCCGGCACCCACACCGTCGAGATCCGCAGGTCCCGGTTCGTGTGTACCCTGGCCCGCGCCGACGACGAGACCGCCGCCGTCGCGTTCCTCACCGCGCACCGCCGCGCCCACCGCGACGCCACCCACAACTGCACCGCCTACGTCGTCGGCGACCGCGGCGAGACCGCCAAGAGCAACGACGACGGCGAACCCGCCGGAACCGCCGGAACCCCCATGCTGGAGGTCCTGCTGCGCCGCGACCTCACCCGCACCGCCGCCGTCGTCACCCGCTACTTCGGCGGCGCCAAACTCGGCGCCGCCGGACTCGCCCGCGCCTACGCCCGCGCCGTCACCGAGACCCTCGACCTCGTCGGCGCCGTCGAACTGCGGCCCCTAACCGCCCTCACCCTCACCGCCGGGCACGCCGACGCCGCCCGCCTGCTCACCGGCCTGCACGCCCGCGGCACCGCGCCCGACGCCGTCCGCTACGACCCCGACGCCGTCCGCATCACCCTCACCGTCCCCGACGACGACGTCGAGGACGTCCGCGCCCGCGCGGCCGCCGCCACCGCCGGCCGCGCCGCCCTGGAACGCGGCGCGACCCGCTACGGCGAGGTCTGACCCCGCCGGGAATGCCCGCGACATTCCGACCGGTTTGTTGCTGTATGGGTTCTTCTACGGTGCGTGACGCGCTCACCGAACGCCGCGACCGCATCACCGCGCTGCGCCGCGACCGCGACGGCATCGTCAGCGCCGCCGCGCTCGTCGCCGTCGACGACGAGCACGACCCCGAAGGCGCCACCGTCGGCTACGAACGCGCCCACGTCGACGCGCTCCTGACCGCCGCCCTGGACCGCCTCGACGAACTCGACGCCGCCCTCGCCCGCCTGGACGCCGGACACTACGGCACCTGCACCGCCTGCGGCGCCCCCATCCCCGCCGGACGCCTCACCGCCCGCCCCGAGACCCGCCACTGCCTCACCTGCGCCGCCCGCCGCTGACCGCCCCGGGACCGAGGCTGAGGCTGAGGCTGAGCCGCGGCCGGGGGAGTGCCCGGGGCCGACGCCGCGACGACGCGCGACGGCCCGCGCTCGCGGGGCCGCCACTGCCGCCCGGTGACGCCTATTCGGGGCGGCGGTGCCGGCCCGGGGCGCGCAGGACGTCCGCGCCCAGCACGTCCGGGAGCGTCGGCGCGGGATCGTCCAGCGGCGACACCCCACCCACCGGCGTGCCCACCGGCGTGCCGACCGGTGCGCGCCCCGCCGCGGCGGGCGTCCCGGCGGGCGCGGCGAGCGACGCCGCCGCGCCCGGCGCGGCGCCCAGCAGCACCGCGCCGACCGGCCACGCCCGCACCCGCACCACCAGCGGCGCGACCACCTTCACCAGCAGCAGCGCCAGCAGCGTCGCCACCGCGCAGCCCACCAGGAACCCGGCCGCGACGTCATGCGGGTAGTGGACGCCCACGAACACCCGCGAGAACGCCATCAGCGCCGCCAGCGGCAGCACCAGCGGCGCCATCGCCCGCCACGCCACCACGATCGCCGCCGCCGACGCCGCCGCGATCGTCGCGTGGTTGCTCGGGAACGACCAGTCCGACGGCGGCGGGCACGCCGCGATGTGCAGCGCCCCCGGCACCGTCCGGCACGGCCGCGGCTCCCGCAGATAGGACTTGGACACCTCGCTCACCAGGTACGCCCCGAACACCGCGCACGGCGCCAGCAGCGCCAGCGCCATCGCCCGCTCCTCGTCCCGGCGGGCCCGCCACCAGCCCGCCACGAACAGCACCGCGAACAGCAGCAGCCCCGCGTTGGTCCCCACGTCGGCGGCCTTCTGCACCCACCCCGGCGTCCCGTGCGCGAACTCCGTCACCGCGCGGTACCAGTCGGCGCTGAACTCAGGCGCTCGCATGTTCTCCCTCACACACTCACCAACGACCCGCCCGGCCCCTTCGACACCGGACGGACCGCGAACGTTCCACCAACGTTCACCGATCCGTCGAGAATGTCACGTCCGACCCGCCCGGACGGCCACAAACCCCCAACCCGCCACAACCCACACCACCACCCCCGGACCCCGCCCGCGAGATGCACCCGGCACGTCCCGACGCACCCAAACGACGCGGCACGGCCACGCCGGGCTGGGCTCGACCGCATGGCCCAGCCCAGCCCAGCACAGCACCGCGCAGCCCAACACGGCCCGACACCCCAGCGCACGACCAGCCCAGCGCCACGACCCAGCACGGCACGGTGCGCGGCGCCCCGACAACGCGGCGGCGCGGCGCGGGGGGTCAGTCGCGCGTGCCGCCGTTCCCGGTGCGGCGGCCCGTCAGCAGCGGGTGGACGCGCATCGCGGCCTCCAGCTCGCCGGGGAGCTCGTCGCGGTACCGGCCGAGCGTCGACAGGTCCGCGTGGCCCAGCACGCGCCGCACGGCGTCCATGTCCGTCGCCGCCGCCAGCAGGTGCGTCGCGGTGGTGTGCCGCAGCCCGTGCGGCGTCACACCGCGCCGCCGGCCCGGCTCGACCCGCTCCAGCACCCGGTCGATGACGCCCTGCACGTCCCCGCGCGCCAGCCGCCGGCCCCGCCACGACAGCAGCAGCGCCTTGCCCTCCACACCCCGGTCCAGCTCCCGCCGCCCCGACGCCAGATACGCGTCCAGCACCTCGGCGACCGCGCCCGGCAGCGGCACGTCCCGCGTCCGCCCGCCCTTGCCGAAGATCCGCCAGTACCGCACCCCGGCGTTGACGAAGAAGTCCTCCACGTTCGCGCGCGTCAGCTCCGACACCCGCGGCCCCACCGACACCAGCAGCAGCACGATCAGCCCGTCCCGCAACTGCGTCCGCTGGTCCGCGCGGCCGCGCGGCGCGGCGGCCGCCAGCTCCCGCGCGGCGTCCAGCAGCCCGCCCGCCTGCTCGGCGGTCAGCGCCCGCCGCTCCGCGCGCAGCCCGCCGCGCTCCCGGGGCCGCAGCGTCACCGACGCCATCGGGTCGAGCTGCACCCACCCGGCCGTCGCCGCGTACCGGAAGAACGCCGACACCGACCGCCGGAACCGCGCCTGCGACGCCGCGCTCTGCACACCCGCCCGGGCACCGGTACGGGCGCCGGTGCCGGTGTGGGCGGGGCCGCCCGCGCGGCGGCCGTCGGGTTTGCGGGCGAACCGCACCAGGACCCCGTCGACGTCGGCGCCGTCCAGGTCGTCCAGGACGCGTTCGGCGCCCGCCAGCGCCGCGAACGTCAGCACGTCCCGCACGTACACCTCGGCGGTGCCGGGTGCGAGCGCGCCCGTCGCGGCCTTCGCGCGGACCATGTCGGCGTAGCGGTCGGCCGCGTCGGCGACCGTGAGGCGGTGGACTCGGGGAGGACGCACGCCGCAGAACCTACCGGCCGCCACCGACAGTCCACGGCGGAACGGCGGAGGCCCCCGGCCGCGGTCGCGGCGGGGGGCCTCCGGGGAGTCCGGGATGTTGGAGTCCGGGGCGTTCCGGTCAGGGGAACACGAACTCGCGGGCGGGGCTCTGCGGCGCGTGGTCCTGCGCGGCGTGCAGCGCCTCGGCGAACCCCGGGTCGCGGCGGCCGTGGCGGGCTACGACGGTGCAGCTCACCCCCGCGGTCCTGGCGGCACGGGCTACGTAGCCGTGCTCGGCGAGGTCGGCGAGGAAGGTGTCCACCCACGTCGGGGCGGGATGCAGGGTCGTCGCAGCCATTCGATCACTCATCACGTACCGGTTTCCGGGGGCGCCGCCGCGCGGCGCGCTTTCGTATCCGGAAAAGGTACCCGCTCGGGGGACGCAACCGACCGGAAACGCCGCAACCCGCACCGATTTTTCCCGGAACCGGGGGAGCGGACGGCACGGTTTCCCGTGCCGGGCCAGGGGGAGCGGTGGCCGCGCGGGGGCGTCCGTCGCGGCCGCCGCCGGGGCCGGGGCGGTCGGGGAGGCGGGCGTCCGGCGGCCGCACCGAGCCCGCACCGGCGGACGTTTCCGCAGGTCAAGACGTGTTTCTCGGTTTCCTGACCGGACCGAACAGAATATGGCTTCTGTCTGGTTTCGACATATTTGTCCATGTCTGGGGTGTATGTCCCGGCGGGGGCGGGGATCGTGGTTCCGGGTAGAGTGGGCGTCCGCCCACCCTCGGTGACCCGCACGGGTCCGTCGAGGTCCGTCGAGGGGGAGAGCCATGCCCACCGGAGTCGCGCTGCGGGACGCCCGCGAGCAGTTGTTCGCCGCCGCCGAACGCGTCCTGCTGCGCGACGGCCCGAACGCGCTGACCAGCCGCGCCGTGGCCGCCGAGGCGGGCGTCGCCAAGGGCGTCGTCCACCGGCACTTCACCGACTTCGACGCGTTCCTGGCCGACCTGGTCACCGACCGCGCCGCGCGGGTCGCGGCGCGCGGCGACGAGCTGGCGGCCCGCGCGGGGGCGGGGGACGTGCCGGGGAACGTCGCGGCGGTGCTCGCGGAGGTGTTCGGGCCGGTGGCGCTGTCGGTCGTCGCGCTGACGGCGTCCCGGGACGGGCTGCGGGCGCGGCTGCGCGCGGCGCGGCCGTTCGGCGTCCCGGTGCTCGCCGAGGCCGCCGAGGTGATCGCCGGATACCTGGCGGCGGAACGCGACGCGGGCCGGATCGCCGCGGACACCGACGTGGACGTGCTCGCGCTGACGCTCGTCGGCGCGGCGCATCTGCTGTACGCGGGCCGCGACGACCGTCCCGGCGACGCCGAGGTCCGCCGGATCGCGGCGGCGTCGCTCGCCCCGGCGCTCACCTGACGCGCCGCACCGCCGGGAACGCCGAGACGCCGCTCAGACGCCGCCGACCAGGCCGGACGGCCCCTCTCCAACCCCTCCCGCGAACGCTCGATAATGCACATTATGTTAAGTAGATCGGATCGGGGGTGCCCCCCCGCGGCAGATCCACGCGGGCGGCGGCGAACCCCCTCTCCGGGCATGCGATCGGCCCCGCACCCGGCGCGGTGCCGGGCCACGGGGCCGCAGAAGAATCCGGGACGCCGTCAGACGCGGCGCAGGTACCAGTGCTGTCCCTGCGCCCGGCCCGCGGGCAGCAGGAGGGTCGGCGCGCCCCGCTCGGCCTCGGTGAGCGCGTCGTCGCCGAGGATCAGCTCCAGGTGCGGGCCGCGCTCGACGAAGTGCCACTCGCCCGTGCCGGCGTGCCCGCACGGCAGGGTCGCGGTGCGCGGCGGGTAGATCCGCTCCAGCGCGACGCCGAGGCAGTGGTCGGTGCCCTCGTGGCGGATGCTGTAGCCGCGGTGCTCGCGGGTCAGCGCCCAGGTGGTGTCGCACGGCCCGACGAAGGTCTTCTCGTTGAAGCCGCCGCCGTTGCGCAGGCAGCCGCCGTGCTCGGCGCCGATGAGGTACCGGCCGGGCAGCGGCTGGGCGTCGGCGCGGGCGGGCGCGGCCACGAGCGCGGTCGAGAGAGCGGCCGACAGGGCGGCGGCGGCGACCGCGGTGATGCGGTTCAGGCGCATGGGTCATCCTTTCCAAGAAAATGACGCTGGGTGACGCAATGATGACACAGAGCTTGCCGAGCCGGAAAGGGAAACCGCGCGCTACGTGACCGGACCATCGCCCACCGTCAGGATTCACCGATCCCCGCCGCGCGGGACGGTCCGAGTAGGGTGCCGACATGCCGGACACTCCCCTGCCGCGCCTGTCGGCACGCGGCCCCGCCCGACCCCGCGCCGTCGCGCTCCTGCTCCACGGCGGCCGCGAGCACGGCCGCGAACCGACCCACCCGCGGCAGCCCGCGCCGCTGCGGATGGTCCCGTTCGGGTGGGAGCTGGAACGCGCGGGACGCCGCCGGGGCCTGGCGGTGTGGACGCTGGGATACCGGATGCGGGGCTGGAACGGCGACGACGCCTCCCCCGTCCCCGACGCCCGCTGGGCGCTGGACCGCGTCCGCGCCGCGTGCGGCCCCGGCACCCCCGTCGTGCTCGTCGGGCATTCGATGGGCGGGCGCACGGCGCTGCGCGTCGCGGGCGATCCGGCGGTGGTGGGGGTCGCGGCGCTGGCGCCGTGGGTGCCGCGCGGTGAGCCGGTGGAGCAGCTCGCGGGGCGGCGGGTGCTGGTGCTGCACGGCGAGGAGGACGGGACGACTCCCCCGGCGGCGTCGCGGGCGTTCGTGCGGCGGGCGCGCGCGGCGGGGGTGGGTGCGGTGTACGTGCCGGTGCCGGGTGAGGGTCATGCGATGCTGCGGCGTCCGGGGGTGTGGCATCGCGCGGTGACGGGTTTCGTGCTGGGCTGTGTGGGCGGGGCGTCGTGAGGGACCGGGAGTACCTGGCGTTCCTGCGGGAGTTCCTGCAACAGTCGGCGGAGCATGGCGCGCGGGTGCGGCGCGAGGGCCTGCGGGGACTCGCGGCGGCGCGGGCCGTGCATGCGGCGGAACTGGCGGGTCTCCCCCGCGTCCCGGTGCGGCGGGTCCGGGACGTGACGGTCGGCGGTGTCCCGGCCCGCCTGTACGAGCCGGGCGGGACCGACGCGCTGCTGGTGTGGTTCCACGGCGGCGGCTGGGTCCTCGGCGACGTCGAATCCTACGATCCGGTGGTGCGGGCGCTGGCGGCGGCCTGCGGGCTGGCGGTGCTGTCGGTGGAGTACCGGCGGCCCCCCGAGCACCGGTACCCGGCGGCGGTCGACGACGCCGTCGCCGCGTTCACGGCCGCGTCGAAGCTCGCGGCGCGCACGGGAATCGGCGGGGACAGCGCGGGCGCGCAGATCGCCGCGGCGGCGGCGTACCGGCTCGCGACCGGCGAAGGCCCCGCCCCCGCCGGCCAGGTGCTGGTGTACCCCGCGCTGGATCTGCGGTCCGTCCCGCCCGCCCCGCCCGACCCGGACGGGCTGCCGTTCCCGCCCTCGGACCTGGACCGCGTCCTGGACCTGTACCTGGGCGGCGCCGACCCCGCCGATCCGCGGGCGTCGCCGCTGCTGGTCCCCGACCCGTCCGTCCTGCCGCCCGCCGTGGTCGCGACCGCCGAGCACGACCGGCTGCGCCCCCAGGCCGAGGCGTACGCGGCGCGGCTGCGCGCCGCCGGCGTCGCGGTGGACCTGGTGGCCGGGGACGGCCTGGACCACGGGTTCCTCGGCTGGGGTTCGCGGGCCCGCGCCGCCGCCGACGGCGTCACCCGCGTCGGCCGCGCCGCCCGCGCCCTGCTCGCCGAACCGGCGCGCTAGACGCTAGAGGGGCCCGCCGTCGCCGGGCGGCACCGTCCCCGTCGTGGAAGGCGACGGGGACGGGGACATCGGCGTCTGCGACGGCGACGGCTGCTGCGGTTGCGGCTGCGTCATCGTCGGCTCCGGAGGCTGCCGCGGCGGCGGCGACGTCTCCGGCTGGCACGCGAACAGCACCACCAGCAGCACCCCCAGCACCACCAGAATCCCGACGAGCGTCAGCACCGCCGCGACCAGCCCCCGCTCCGGCGGCCGCCCCGACGCGGGCGCCGAAACGACCGGCGGCGGCGCGGGCCGGTCCAGCACCGGCCGCGACCCCTCCCAGTGCGGACGGAACCGAGGCCCGTGCCGCACCCCCTCCTCGAACACCCCGTCCAGCAGCACCGGCCGCAGGAACCGCTCCGCACCCGCCCGCTCGGGATCGAACTCCGTCGCCACCCACGGCGCCGGACCCTCCGGCTGCGCCGCCACCACCGGCGCCGCGTCGGGCCCGCCCGAACCCGGACCGCCCGGCAGCGCCGCCAGGATCGCCGACCGGAACCGGTCCCGCGCCGCCGCGTCCCCCGCGGCCCCGCTGTTCAGCACCGCCACCGCCGCGCGGCGGCCCTCGGCGTCCACCCCGACGAACACGGTCCCGGCGGCGGACTCCGACAGCCGCGCGGTGAGGCGGAACGGCCCGAGCGTCCCCGGGTCCTCCCCCGGCGGCGGGGGTGCAGGCGGCGTCGACATGGCCGCCACACTAACAACCTGCCCCGACCCCGTCCGGCGCCCGCCCGACCTAGATCGCGTAGGGTCGGAGACACGCTTGCGCCGCACACCCGCGATCACCCGCGACCAGCTCGCGAGGACCAGTGAGGGAACCGCCGATGACCGTCGCCGCCCACGACGCCGACCGGGCCGCCGCGCTCCTGCAGACGACGCTGGCCGAGGTCAAGAAGGTCATCGTCGGGCAGGACCACATGGTCGAACGCCTCGTCGTGGCGCTGCTGGCGCGCGGCCACTGCCTGATCGAGGGCGTGCCGGGGGTCGCCAAGACCCTCGCGGTGGGGTCGCTGGCGCGGGTGGTGGGCGGGACGTTCGCGCGGCTGCAGTTCACGCCGGACCTGGTGCCGTCCGACATCGTGGGGACGCGGATCTACCATCCCTCCACCGAGCAGTTCGACGTGGAGCTCGGCCCGGTGTTCGTGAACTTCGTGCTGGCCGACGAGATCAACCGGGCCCCGGCGAAGGTGCAGTCGGCGCTGCTGGAGGTGATGGCCGAGCGGCAGGTGTCGCTGGGCGGCGCCACGTATCCGCTGCCGCGGCCGTTCATCGTCCTGGCGACGCAGAACCCGATCGAGTCCGAGGGCGTGTACCCGCTGCCGGAGGCGCAGCGCGACCGGTTCCTGATGAAGATCGACGTGGGGTATCCGGGGGCGCACGACGAACTGCAGATCCTGCGGCGCATGAGCGTCGACCCGCCCGCGCCCGACCGGGTCCTGGACCCCGACCGGCTCGCGGGCCTGCAGCGCGCGGCGGACGCGGTCGCCGTCCACGAACTCGTCGCGGACTACATCGTGCGGCTGGTGATGGCGACCCGCGAACCCGAGCAGTACCACCTGCCCGAGCTCCGCGACGTCGTCGACATCGGCGTCAGCCCCCGCGCGACGCTCGGGCTGGTCGCGGCGTCGCGGGCGCTGGCGCTGGTGTCGGGCCGCGACTACGTGCTGCCCGACGACGTGCGCGCCGTCGCCCGCGACGTGATGTCGCACCGGATCGTGCTGACGTTCGACGCGCTCGCCGACGGCGTCGACACCCGCGACGTCGTCGGGCAGGTGCTGGCCGCGGTCCCCCCGCCGCGCGTGGTGTGGAACCACGGCGCCGGGGAGGGCCGCGCGTGACGGCGGAGCGGGCCGCGGGGCGGCGGGACGGGGCGCGGCGGCTCGCGCCGGGCCCCGGCCTGCGGCGGCTGCAGCTCTCGGTGACGCGCAGGCTGGACGGGCTGCTGAACGGCGAGCACCTCGGCCTCCTGCCCGGCCCGGGGACGGAGCTGGCGGAGGCGCGCGTGTACCAGCCCGGCGAGGACGACGTCCGCCACATGGACTGGGCCGTCACCGCCCGCACCACCACCCCCCACGTCCGGGACCTGGTCGCCGACCACGAACTGGAGGCGTGGGCGCTCATCGACCTCACCGCCAGCATGGACTTCGGCACCGCCGACCTCCTCAAACGCGACCTGGCCGCCGCCGCGCTCGCCGCCGTCGGGTTCCTCACCGTCCGCCTCGGCGACCGCGTCGGCGCGTACCTGCACACCGCGGACGGCCTGCGCCGCTGGCCCGCCCGCACCGGCCGCCCCGCCCTCTACTCGCTCCTGCAGACCGTCCTGGACACCCCCGCCGCCCCCGCCGGCCCCGAGGGCGCCGGCGTCGGGCTCGCCGCCGCCGTCACCGCCCTCGCCCGCGGCCAGACCCGCCGCGGCCTGCGCGTCGTCATCTCCGACTTCCTCCCCGCCGACGGCGACGACCCCGAACACCCCCCGTGGGAACACCCCCTGCGCCGCCTCGCCGCACGCCACCAGGTCCTCGCCGTCGAAATCCTCGACCCCCGCGAACTCGACCTGCCCGACCTCGGACCCCTCACCCTCACCGACCCCGAGACCGGCCACACCCACGAAATCACCGTCGACCGCCGCACCCGCGCCCGCTACGCCGACGCCGCCGCGCGGCAGCGCGCCGCGACGCGGACCGCGCTGCGCCGCGCCGGCGCCCACCACCTGGTCCTGCGCACCGACCGGGACTGGATCGCCGACCTCGCCCGCTTCGCGCTCCGCCAGCGCCGCGCCGCCGGCCGCGCCATCGCCGCACCGGGGGCCCGCCCATGACCTTCCTGTCGCCGGAGCGGCTGTGGCTGCTGGCGCTGGTGCCGCTGCTGGTCGCCGCGTACGTGCTGGTGCAGTTCCGGCGCCGCTCCTACGCGGTGCGGTTCACGAACCTGGCGCTGCTGCGGAACGTCGCGCCGCGCACGCCGGGGTGGCGGCGGCACGTCGCCGCGGTGCTGTTCCTCGGGATGATCGCGTTGATGACGGTCGGGTTCGCGCGGCCCGCCGCGAACGTCAAGGTCCCCCGCGACCGTGCGACGATCATGGTGGCGGTCGACGTGTCGCTGTCGATGATGGCCCGCGACGTGGCCCCCTCCCGGCTGGACGCCGCCCGCTCGGCCGCCAAGAAGTTCCTCCAGGACCTCCCCGTCCGCTTCAACGTCGGCGTCGTCGCGTTCGCCGGGAACGCCAACCTCATCGCCTCCCCCACCACCGACCGCGCCGCCGCCATCGCGTCCCTGGACCGCCTCTCCCTCGCCAAGCGCACCGCCATCGGCGAGGCCGTGTTCACCTGCCTGCAGGGCATCACCTCCTTCGACGCCCAGGCCCGCCAGGACCCCCCGCCCGCCCACATCGTCCTGCTGTCCGACGGCGACAACACCACCGGACGGTCCGTGCAGGAGGCCGTCGACGCCGCCCGCGCCGCGCACGTCCCGGTCTCCACCATCGCGTTCGGCACCCCCTACGGCACCGTCGACATCGAGGGCGAGACCACCAGCGTGTCCGTCAACAAGGACACCCTGCGCGCCCTGGCCGACAACACCGAGGGACGCGCCTACGAGGCCGCCGACGCCGGGCAGCTCACCGACGTGTACTCCCACATCGGCTCGTCCCTCGGCTACACCACCGAGCACCGCGACATCGCCGCCCGCTTCACCGGCCTGGCGCTGCTGCTGGCGCTCGGCGCGGCGGGCGCGTCCCTGTTCTGGTTCTCCCGCCTCCCCTGACCCCGGTCGGCCGTCTCCGGGTCAGTCGCCGCCCGCGCCCGGCGCGGCCGCCGAACCCGTCCGCCACCGGCACGGCTGCGGACACGGCAGGCACCGCGCGAGCCGCGGCGGGCGGCGCGGCGGCGCCCACCACAGCAGCCCCACCGCGACGCCGAGGCCCACCAGCGCGGCCAGGACGTGCCCGACGTCCCAGACCGTCCGCCCGAACACCAGCGGCAGCGCCAGCGCGAGCGTCAGGACCGACGCGGCGGCGATCCGGACGCGGCCGCGCATCAGCAGGATGGCGCCGGCGAGCTGTCCGACCATGATGTAGCTGACGCCGACGTCGGTGGACACCGCCAGCCACTGCGGGGCCCGTCCCGACTCCAGCGCGCTCGTCTCCGCCAGTGCCGTCAGCAGCGTCCCCACCACGTGCGCGGTCAGTCCGATCACCACGGACCGCGGTGTCCCCCACCTGCGCTCCCCCCACGCCACCACCGTCACGAACACGATCACGTAGAACACCAGGCCGTTGCCCTTGTCGGCGACCCACAGCGCGCTGTTCACCAGCGCGTGCAGCGGCTCGCGGTGCAGGTTCCGCAGGTTCGTGGACTGCAGCGTCGTCAGCAGGTCGATGAGCTTCGGCGGCGCCGACACCTGCACCAGCGTCGACGCGGTGAACACCGCCACGTACCCGAACGTCGCCGGGGCTTCCAGGATCCACGCGTGCGCGGCGCGGGTCCACGGCGCGCACCGCGCCACGACCCGGCCCGCCGGCTCCCACACCGCTCCCAGGCCCCGCAGCGCGTACCACGCGAGCAGCGCCGCCAGCACACCGACGATCATCCGCACCCCCCGATGCCCGACCCGATCTGCAGCGTGCCACCCGGCGGTGCGGGCCGCCCGCACCGACACTCCCCGCGCGCCCCGCGGGTGGCCGGGGGACGGTCCGGGGGCTGATACGGTCGGCCGACGTGGGGGATCACTACTTCGCGCCGCGGCCCGGCCTGCCCGCCCGGCCCGGGTCCGTCGACCTCGTCCTGCCGGATCTGCACCTGCGGCTGGCGACCGACCGCGGCATGTTCTCCCCCGACCGGGTGGACGCCGGGACGCGCGTGCTCCTGGACACCGTCCCCCCGCCGCCCCCCACCGGGAATCTCCTGGACCTCGGCTCCGGATACGGCCCCATCGCCCTCACCCTGGCGGCCCGCTCGCCGCAGGCGAGCGTGTGGGGCGTGGATGTGAACGAGCGAGCGCTCGAAGTCGCGAGGCAGAATGCCTCCACCGCCGGGCTTGACAACGTAAGGTTCATTCGGCCGGGGGAGGCCGACCCGGGCCTGCGCTACGACGCGCTGTGGTCCAACCCCCCGATCCGCATCGGCAAGCCCGCCCTCCACGAGCTGCTGCTCACCTGGCTGCCCCGCCTCTCCCCCGGCGCCACCGCCCACCTCGTCGTCCAGAAGCACCTCGGCTCGGACTCCCTGCACCGCTGGCTCGACGCGCGGGGCTACCCCACCGAGCGCGTCGCGTCCCGCTCCGCCTACCGCGTCCTGGCCGTCACCCGCCCCTCCCCCGACCCCGCCGAAGGACCCCGATGAGCAGCACCGCCCGCCGCACCGACGACACCGCCGGCCCGGGCGAGGGGGCGCGGCCGGCGCGGCGGCAGCTCCGCCCCACCGACGTCAAGCGCCTCAACCGCGACTGGCGGCGCCGCACCACCGGGCGCCTCGGCCTGCTCGCCGAGTCGGTCACCCAGCCGTTCAACGTCGGGTCGATCCTGCGCAGCGCCGCGGTGTTCGGCGTCGAGCACCTGTGGCTCGCCGGGAACACCACCCCGCCCACCCACCGCAACGCCGCCAAGACCGCCCTCGGCACCGAGCGCCTGGTCCCCTGGAGCCACGCCGGGTCCCCCGCCGACGCCGCCGCCGAGATCCGCGCCGCCGGGTTCCGCCTCGTCGCCGTCGAGCTGACCTCCGACGCCGTCCCGCTGCACGACGCGCCCCTGGACGGCGACGTGTGCCTGGCCGTCGGCGGCGAGGACCACGGGGTGTCCCCCGCCCTGCTCGCCGCCGCCGACGCCGTCGCCTACATCCCCCAGGTCGGCCGCGTCGGGTCCCTCAACGTCGCCGTCGCGACCGCCGTCGCCCTCGCCGAGGTCCGCCGCCGCGAATGGGCCGGGGACTGACCGGACGGGGTCACGCGCGGCCGGCCTCCATCAGCGCCGCGAACTCCTCCAGCGAGATGCGGCCGTCGCGGTCCCCGTCGGCCTGCACCACCACCTCCACCGCCCGCGTGTCGCTGATCTCCTGGCCCAGCGCCGCCATCAGGCCCTTCAGCTCCGCCGGGGAGATCCGCCCGTCCCCGTCGACGTCCACCAGCTCGAACGTCGCCCGGTACCGCTCCACATCCGCCATCAGGGGCTCCTCCTTCGTCATCGGGTTCTCCGCCCGCCGACCGTAGCAGCGCCCGACCCGATGTCCGGATGTGACAGACAACTGTCGTTGCAGACACCGCCCGTCTCCCGCGACAATTCCCTCATGAGCCCGGCACCCCACCGCGTCGTCACCGCCGTCTTCCCCGGCGTCGACCTCCTCGACGTCACCGGCCCCGCCGAAGTGTTCTCCCTCGCCTCCCGCGCCGCCGGACGGCAGCCCTACGAGGTCCTGCTCGCCGCGCCCGGCGGCGGCACCGTCACCACCGCCGCCGGCGTCCGGATCGCCGCCGACCTCGCCTTCGACGACGTCGACGCCCTCGACCGCGTCGACACCCTCCTGGTCCCCGGCGCCAGCGACGGCGACCCCCACCGGCCGCGCGCCGTCGTCGACCCCGCCGTCGTGGACTGGGTACGGCGCACCGCGCCCCGCGCGGGCCGCGTCGCGTCGGTGTGCGTCGGCGCGCACGTCCTGGCCGCCGCCGGACTCCTGGACGGCCTCACCGCCACCACCCACTGGTCCACCGCCGCCCAGCTCGCCGCCGAGCACCCCGCCGTCACCGTCGACCCCGACCCGATCTTCGTGCGGTCCAGCGGCCGCGTGTGGACCGGCGCCGGCATCAGCGCCTGCCTGGACCTGTCCCTGGCGCTCGTCGCCGACGACCACGGCGAGGCCGCCGCCCTCGCCGTCGCCCGCTCCCTGGTCATGTACCTCAAACGGCAGGGCGGGCAGAGCCAGTTCAGCGTCCCCCTCGCCCACGCCGGGTCCGCCCGCCGCGACATCGACGACCTGCGCCTGTGGATCGCCGAGCACCTCGCCGAAGAACTGACCGCCGCCGAGATGGCCGCCCGCATGGGCCTCAGCGAGCGGCAGTTCGGCCGCGTGTTCCGGCGGCAGACCGGCACCACGCCCGCCGCGTACGTCGAGCAGGCCCGCGTCGAGGCCGCGCGGCGGCTCCTGGAGACCACCGACCTGCCGCTGCCGCGCGTCGCCGCCGACAGCGGGCTCGGGTCCGTCGAGACGCTGCACCGGGCGTTCCGGCGGCGGCTGGGCACCGGGCCCGGCACCTACCGGCGGAGGTTCCGCACCCTCGCCTGACCCTGATTCCCCAACCACTGATCCCCGCGCATCCGCAACGCCGCACCCGCGGCGGCGCGAGCGTGCGCGCGAACCGGAAGGAAACCCCTGCCATGAGCACCACCGTCTCCGCCACCCTCCGCGACGTCTCCGGCCTGCCCGCCCGGCCGGCCCGGCTCGCCGAAGCCACGCTCGTCCTGATCGACTACCAGGACACCTACCGGTCCGGCGTCATGGCGCTGCCCGGCGCGGAACCCGCCCTGGCCGCCGGGGCGCGGCTGCTGGCCGCCGCCCGCGACGCCGGCGCGCGGATCGTCCACGTCGCGCACGACGGCGGGCCCGGGTCCGCCTACGACGTCCGCGCCGCGAGCGGGGCGATCAGCGCCGAGGTCGCGCCCCGCGACGGCGAACCGGTCGTCGTCAAGACGTTCCCCGACTCGTTCCACCAGACCGACCTGCAGGACGTCCTCACCGGGCTCGGCGCGGGCCCCGACCTGGTCCTGGCCGGGTTCATGACCCACATGTGCGTCGCGTCCACCGCGCAGGGCGCGTTCAACCGCGGCTACCGGCCCACCGTCGTCGCCGACGCCTGCACCACCCGGTCCCTCCCCGGCCCGGACGGCGCCTCGCTGCCCGCCGGCGACCTGCACCGCGCCGCCCTCACCGCCATCGGAGACCTCTACGGGATCGTCGTCCCCAGCGTTGACGCGCTCACCGCCTGACGAGTTGGGACATCGATCCCAGCCAGGGGCTTTACACAGTAAGGTCCGGGGTGGGGTCGGGGCGGGCGATAATCGGGGCGTGCCGCGCAGCTACGCCTTCCTCGACCACCCCGGCCCCATCCCCTTCGCCCACCGCGGCGGAGCCGGCCGCCCCGAGAACACCCTGGCCGCGTTCCGCCGCGCCGCCGACCTCGGCTACCGGTACCTGGAGACCGACGCGCGCGCCACCGCCGACGGCGTCGCCGTCGCGTTCCACGACCGCACCCTGGACCGCGTCACCGACCGCACCGGCCCCCTGGCGCGGCTCCCCTACGCCGAGGTCGCCCGCGCCCGCGTCCGGGGCGTCGAGCGCGTCCCGCGCATCGAGGAGATCCTGGAGGAGTTCCCCGACGCGCGCGTCAACATCGACCTCAAGGACGCCGCCGTCATCGGCCCCCTCACCGAGGTCCTGCACCGCGCCCGCGCGTTCGACCGGGTCTGCGTCACCTCGTTCTCCACCCGGCGCCTCGCGCAGTTCCGCGCCCGCCTCCCCCTCTACACCGGCGGCGACGTCTGCACCGCCCTCGGCCCCCGCGACCTGGTCACCCTGCGGACCCTGTCGCTGGCCGGCCGCGCCGAGGCGCGCCGCGAGCGGCTGGCCGCGCTCGCCGCCGCCGGCGTCGCCTGCGCCCAGGTCCCCGACGCCCTCGGCCCGCTGCGCGTCGTCACCGCGCCGTTCGTCGCCCAGTGCCACGCCCTCGGCCTGAAGGTCCACGTCTGGACCGTCAACGACGAGGCCGCGATGCAGCGCCTCCTGGACCTCGGCGTCGACGGGATCATGACCGACCAGCTCGTCGCGCTCCGCCACGTCATGTCCGCGCGCGGGCTCTGGCGGCACGACCCGCCCGCCCCGCGCCCCGCTCCCCCGGCGGCTCCCGAGCGCCGGGGCTAGAGCGCGCCGCAGCGCGAGTGCGTTACCTGGGCGGTGAAGCGACGCCGGAGGCGAGCTTCGCCGCCCAGGTCGCGAAGCGATGCCGCGCTCGCACAGGCCCGGTGAGGCCCGAGCCGCCAGGCGAGGGCCGTGGGCCGGGACTTGGAAACACCGCCTAGCGGCCGAACCCCGGCGGGCGGCCCGGCTTGGGGCCCGCCGCCGGGCGCAGCTCGGCGGCGATCCGCAGCGGCCGCGCGGCGGGCCGCTCGTCCGGCGCGCCCGGCGCGGTGGTGCGGGTCAGGTCGATGTGCTGCTCGCGCTGCAGTTCATGGACGGCGCGCAGCAGTTCCAGGTCCTCCGCCGACACCAGCGCGGCCATCGGCCGGCCGCGCCGCGTCAGCAGGACGGGGTCGCCGGTGTAGGCGACCCGGTTGACCAGATCGGCGAACTGGGCGCGCGCTTCGGTGACCGGGATTTCCACGGATTCATCGTATAGCGAACCCGCTTGGCCGACCCGAGCCGCCAACTGTACGTTTCGTACAGCGACTATCTGTACGGAACGTACAGTTCAAGGGAGGCGTTCATGCTGCGACACGGATACCCGGGACTGCCCGCGCCCGAGCGGGGGCACGCGCCGAGCCCGCTCACCTACACCGGCCGGTCCTCGGCCGCCGCCGAGGCGCCCGCGCTCGCCGACGCCCAGATCTACGAGCGGCTGCTGCGCCGCCGCATCGTGTTCCTCGGCGAGGAGATCGACGACCGCGTCGCCAACCGCGTCGGCGGGCAGCTCCTGCTGCTGGCCGCCGACGACGCCGAGCGCGACATCACCCTCTACATCAACTCCCCCGGCGGCGTCGTGGACGCCGGCATGGCGATCTACGACATGATGCAGTTCGTCCCCAACGACATCGCCACCGTCGGCCTCGGCCTGGCCGCCTCGATGGGCCAGACGCTGCTGTGCGCGGGCGCGCCCGGCAAGCGGTACGCGCTCCCCCACACCCGCGTGATGATGCACCAGCCCCACGGCGGCATCGGCGGCACCGCCTCCGACATCAAGATCCAGGCCGAGCAGTCCCGCTACCTCAAGCGCGTCCTGGCCGAGCGCACCGCCTTCCACACCGGCCAGCCCGTCGAGCGCATCGACGCCGACGGGGACCGCGACCGCTGGTTCACCGCCGAGCAGGCCCGCGAGTACGGCCTGGTGGACCACGTCATCGACTCCACCGACCGGGTCGGATCGTGACCGGCGCGCCCCTGCCCCGCGGCGAGAGCCGCCACATCGTCCCGTCCTACGTCGAGCGCACCTCCTACGGCGTGAAGGAGATGACGCCCTACAACAAGCTGTTCGAGGAGCGGATCGTCTTCCTCGGGTCGCCGCTGGACGACACCGCCGCCAACGACGTCACCGCGCAGCTCCTGGCCCTGGAGGGCATGGACCCCGACCGGCCCGTCAGCCTCTACATCAACTCGCCCGGCGGCTCGCTCACCGCCATGACCGCCGTCCTGGACACGATGGCCTACATCCGGCCCCGCGTGGAGACCACCTGCGTCGGGCAGGCCGCGTCCGCCGCCGCCGTCGTGCTCGCCGCGGGCGCGCCCGGCACCCGCGCCGCGCTCCCCGGCGCCCGCGTCCTGCTGCGCGAACCCGCCGTCGAACCCGTCCGCGGGTCCTCCAGCGACCTGGCGATCCAGGCCGCCGAGATCCTGCGGCTGCGCGACCGCGCCGAGGAGACCATCGCCGCCGCCACCGGCCGCGACCCCGCCGACGTCCGCCGCGACCTGCGCCGCGACCGGTACTTCACCGCCGCCGAGGCCCTCGACTACGGCCTCGTCGACGTCGTCCTGGCCCCGCGCGGCTGAGCGCCCGGCGGCCGGGCGGCGACCCCGTCCGGCCGCCCCGCGCGCGGCGCCCGGCGGGCCCGGGCTCGTCGCCGGGTCCGCAAACCGCAGGGTTGGAACGGCCCCCGGGCGGGAATCTTGTGACCGGATCCAGCGTTGGCATGGACAACACCGCAAGTCGTCTGGGAGGCACGTGACGATGGCCGAGCGCGCACTTCGCGGCACCCGACTCGGAGCGACGAGCTACGAGAACGATCGCAACACCGACCTGGCCCCCCGCCAGGAGGTGGACTACACCTGCGGCAAGGGCCACCGGTTCACCGTGACGCTCGCCGCCGAGGCCGAGGTGCCGATGACGTGGGAATGCCGGAGCTGCGGGATCACCGCGCTCCGGGTAGACGGAGAACTGCCCCAGGCCAAGAAGGGCAAGCCCGCCCGCACCCACTGGGACATGCTCATGGAACGCAGGACCGTGGAGGACCTGGAGGAGGTCCTCGCCGAACGCCTGGCGATCCTGCGGGCGGGACGCCGCAAGAGCGCCTGACCCGCAGCACCCCCGACAACGACGTCCGTCCAGGGGCCGCACCGACCACCGGTGCGGCCCCTGACGCGTTCCACGACCCGAAAACCCCGCGCCCGAGGCGACGACGGGCCGCCGTGCGTTCCCCGTGCTGGGAACGCAGTTGCGCTGGAAACGCCCGGGGCCGGAAAACGTCGCAGGGACGGGACTGGAGCCGATCAGGGGCGGGCGCGCAGGTCGCCGGAGCCGTCGCCGGGCTCGTCGCGCAGGACCTCGCCGCGCACCACCGGCCCCCGCGGGGCGTCCCCGTCCGCGCGCGGCGCGCCGGGGAAGCCGAACTCCGGCGGGAACCCGCCGCCCAGCACGTCGCCCAGGCCCGGGGCCGCCGCCGCACGGCGCGCCGTGAACCGGGCGAAAGCGCGGCGGACCAGCGGACGCGTCGGGGGCAGCAGCGTGAACGCGCCCGCCACGTCGCTGACGAACCCGGGCAGGAGCAGCAGCAGCCCGCCCGCCATCACCAGCGGCGCGTCGCCCGCCCGCTTGCCGGGCACCGCCGGGGGCACGCCGCGCGCCGCGTCCTGCAGCGTCCGCCACGCCCGGCGGCCCTCCCGGCGCACGATCCAGCCGCCCAGGGCGCTGCCCGCGAGCAGCAGCGCGAGGGTCGGCCAGCCGCCGAGCAGGTGGACGACGCCGAGGACGGCGAGGATCTCCAGGACGGGCAGCAGCAGGAACGCGGCGATGAAGGGACGAGAGGGCATGGCTCCGGTTTCGCGGGGTCGGGAAAAACGTCTACGTCCGGTTCAACGCGGCGGGCCGCCGGAACGTTTCCGCCCGGCGGCCCGTTGCCGTGTGCCCGTGCTGTGGACCCGCGTCCGGGTCAGCGCCGGAAGCGGGCCGTGCGGGCCTCCACGCCCCAGCGCGCCACCCGCCACGCCGCCTCGGCGATCACGTCGCGGCTCATCTTGCTCTGCCCGTGGACGCGCTCGTGGAAGGTGATCGGCACCTCCACCACCCGCAACCCCTGCCGCAGCGTCCGCAGCGCCAGGTCGATCTGGAAGCAGTAGCCGCGCGACGCGACGCCGTCCAGGCCGATCTTCTCCAGCGTCGCGGCCCGGAACGCCCGGAACCCGCCCGTCGCGTCGTGGACGGGGACGTTCAGCACGATCCGCGCGTACACGTTCGCGCCGCGCGACAGCGCCTCGCGGCTGCGCGGCCAGTTCACGACCTTGCCGCCCGGCACCCACCGCGACCCGATGACCAGGTCGGCGTCGCGCAGGGCGGCCAGCAGCAGCGGCAGCTCCTCGGGCTGGTGGGAGCCGTCGGCGTCCATCTCGACGACGACGTCGAAGCCGTGCTCGCGCGCCCAGCCGAACCCGGCGATGTAGGCGGCGCCGAGCCCGTTCTTGGCGGTGCGGTGCAGGACGTGGACGTGGTCGTCGGCGGCCGCGAGGGCGTCGGCGAGCTCGCCGGTGCCGTCGGGGCTGTTGTCGTCCACGACCAGCACCGAGGCGTCCGGCACGGCGGCCCGGACCCGGGCGACGATCGCCTCGATGTTCTCGCGCTCGTCATAGGTCGGGATGACCACCACGACCCTGCCCAGATCCGGCGTTCCGTGCGCCGCTGTGTCCATCGCTGTCAGTTCCCCTCGTCCTCGACCGGCCGCCGGCGCGCCCCGGCGGCGGCGACGGCCGCCGCCAGCACCGCGAGCGCCGCCAGCGCCCGCTCCGGCCACGCGCCGACGCGGTCGGCGACCGTGCGCTCGGTGCGCGCGGGCATCGTCGCCACCTGCAGGTCGGGCGTGAACTCCCGGGACCGCGAGACGATCCGCCCGTCCGGCGCGACGATGGCGCTGATGCCGCTGGTCGCCGCCACCAAGATCGTACGGCCATGCTCGACCGCCCGCAGTCGCGACATGGCGATCTGCTGCGGCGGGAGGCTGGTGCGGCCGTAGGTGGCGTTGTTGGTCTGCACGACGAGCATCCGGCCGGACGCCACGTCGCGGACCTCGCGGTCGTAGGCGACCTCGAAGCAGATCACGTCGCCGACCGTGATCGGGCCGAGCCTCAGCAGCCCGGGCCGCTTCCCCTTGGCGAAGTCGCGGGGAATCCGCTCGAACCGCTTGATCAGCTTGGTCAGGACCGTCCGGAACGGCAGGTACTCCCCGAACGGCACCGGGTGCCGCTTGACGTAGTACGCGCCCGGACCGGTCACCGGGTCCCACACGATGCCCCGGTTCTCCACCCTGGTGCCGTCGGAGCTGTCGACGAGCGCGCCGACCAGCACCGGCACCCCGACGTCCTTGACGGCCTCGTCGATCGCCGCGTACGCGTCGGTCTCGGCGTAGGGGTCCAGGTCGCTGGCGTTCTCCGGCCACACCACGAGCTGCGGGCGCGGCACCGTGCCCGCCCGGATCTCGGCCGCCAGCTCGTGGGTGCGGTTCACGTGGTTGGTCAGGACGGCCTTGCGCTGCCCCTCGAAGTCCAGCCCGAGGCGCGGGACGTTGCCCTGCACCACCGCGACCGTCACCGGCTTCCCGCCCGTGGGGACGGGCACCGCCAGGCCGCCGCACACCACCGCCGCCATCACCGCGACCGCGCCCACCGCGACGCCGACCGCACCGCGCCGCACGCGCCGCGCGTCCTGCGCGCCCGGCCGGACCGCGCGGACCGCCGCCAGCGCCGCCGCCGCCAGCAGCGCGCCCAGCAGCGCCGTCGCGAACGTCACCAGCGGCGCGCCGCCCAGCGCCGCGTACGGGGTCAGCGGCGTCGCGGTCTCGGCGAACGCCAGCCGCGCCCACGGGAACCCGCCGAACGGGACGCCGCCGCGCACCAGCTCCTGCGCCACCCACAGCGCCGCCGTCCACACCGGCCAGCCGCGCAGCCGCGCCACGGCCGCCATCGCCGCCGCCATCGGCGCGAAGTACAGCGCCTCGACCAGGCTCAGCAGCACCCACCCGTCCGCGCCGATCTTCACGATGCCCGTCAGGACGGGCAGGAAGAACGCCGCGCCGAACACGAACCCGAGCCAGGCGGCCGTGCGGGCGCGGACCCCGCGCACCGCCAGCGCCAGGACCGCGACGGCGGGCGGCGCGGCGGCGACCGCGTCCAGCGGCGGGAACGCCGTGAACAGCGCGAGGCCGCCCGCCAGCGCCGCGAGCGTGCGCGGCCAGCCCGCGCGGCCCCCGTGCCGAAACCCGGCGAGTGTTCGCGACCAGCGGCCGGGGCGGGGCGGCGCGCCGGGCGCGGGGTCGGCCGGGCGGCCGGCGAGCGTGTCCTGGGCCACCCCGGGCCTCCCTTCGTCCTGCGGGGAACGCTACCGGGCGCCGGGGCACGCGACGACCACGAACGGGGCACGGCACGGAAACGCGGACGTTCGAGACGAACCAGGGCGGCGGGCGGGCGCAGGGCGCGCCGGGGGAAGGGCGGGCGCGGAAGAGGGCCCGTGACATCCGTCGGGCCGGAGACGCCTCACAGGCGGTGAGAACGGGACTCCGTTTTCTACTGGATGCCCGGGCCCTTCCCGGGTCCAACCCCCGCGCGATCGGGCGGCTCCGCTCCGGCGGGCCGTACGCCCGCGCCTGGCTCGGCGGGCCGGCCCGTCGTGGCGCGGGGTGGGCGGCGTCGAGAGCGGCCGATCGGTGAGTCCGTGCTGGACCCGAGCAAAACTATCCGGTTCACCGGTCTTGTCAACCACCCGGTTCCCTGCGCCGACCCCCCGTCCGCGCAGGTCGGCGCGCGGATCGGGGGCCGCGAAATCCGTGTCCCGGCGATCTCGGGCGGTCCGTCGCCCGAAAAGACCGCGCGGCGACGGTTCGTGAATCTATAGTGACCGTCGGTAGTGTCCGTGCCGGTAGTGCCCACGCCGGGTCGTCCCCGGCGTGTCCCCCCGAAAAGAGGGTCATGCCCGTCTATCTGCTCGCCGCGGCCTGCGCCGTCGCGGTGGTGTTCCTCGCCGGGCGCGTCGCCCGCCGCCTGCGGCTCGGCAGCGAGGACGCCGCCGCCGACGGCCCCACCAACGCCCACGCCGGGGCGATGCTGTCCGCGCTGTTCCTCGCGGCGTTCGCCATCGCGATCGTGCTGCCGTGGACGTCGGCGGACGCCGCGCGCCTCAACACCTACGCCGAGGGCCAGGCGATCGTCGAGGCGACCTGGTCCACCCAGCGGCTGCCCGCGCCCGAGCGCGACCGGCTCCGCGGCGAACTGCTGGCCTACGCCCGGTTCGTCCGGGACCGCGAGTGGCCGCGCATGGAGCACGGCCGGATGGACGCCGCCGGGGACGCCGCGCTGGACCGGCTGCGGCGCGCCGTGATCGCCGTCCCCACCGGCAACGACGAGCTGAAGGACGCGCGGTCGGCGCTGCTGGACCAGATCGCGCAGATCGCCGCCGCCCGGCACCAGCGGTCGATGGACGTGCGGACCGCGCCGCCCGGCTGGCTGCTGGCCATCACCGTCGTCACCGGGATCGTGGTGCTGCTGCTGCCGTTCCTGTCGGGGGCGCGGCCGCGCGGCTGGGCGCTGGTCCCGCTCGGGATCATGGCGGGGCTGCTCGGCGTCGGCGTGTGGCTGGCCATCGACATCTCGCACGTGTTCTCCGGCGCCCTCGCGGTCGGGCCGGACGCGTTCACCGGCGCCATCGCCGAGATCGGCCGCATCGGGACGGGCGGTTAAGGGGATGCGCCGCGCCGTGACCGCCGTCGCGCTGCTCGCCGTCGCGCCGTTCGCGCCGCTCACCGCGTCCGCCGCGCGGCCCGACCCGCCGCGTACCGTCGCCGCCCGCGTCGCCGCGCACACCGCCGCCGAGAGCGCCGACCGGACGCCGCGCGCCGACGCCCACGCCGGTGTTCACGCGGGGGTTCACGCGGGTGTGCCGGACGGGCCGCGCGGCGGGGCCCACGCGGGCGCGCACGTCGAGGCGCGGGCGTGGCCGACCGTGCGGGCGTGCGTGGACGGCGGCGCGTCGGTCAGCGTCGGCGACGACGTCCACGTCGTCGTGGGCGGCGGCGTCCGCTGCCACCCGCACCCGCACCCGCCCGCGCCCCGCCCCGACCCGCACCCCCGGCCGCACCGGCCGCCCGTGACGCATCCGCCGAAGCCCGCGCCGCCGAAACCGCGTCCGCGGCCCCCGGCGGCCGCGCCCGCCCCGAGCGCCCCGGCCCCGAAGCCGACGCCGCGGCGGGCGGCGGCCCGGCCCGCCGCGCGGCCGCCCGCGCCGCCGCGCGCCCGGCCGCACCCGCCCGCGCCGACGCTGCGGCACGTCCCGCCCGCGGTCACCGCCGCGACGGCGCGGCGGCCGAATCCGCTGCGCTCGCCCGTGGTGATCGTCGTGCTCGTCGTCGTGATCAGCGCCGGGACCGCGCTGGCGTTCGGCCGCTGACCCGCCCCCGGCCCCGCCGGCGCGGGGCCGGGCGGCCGGTCACAGGCCGGGGATCTCGTGGTTGCGGAACGCGTCCACGAACAGCCGATGGTCGTCGCGGACCACCGCCGCGTACTCGGTCCCGAACGCGACCATCGCCTCGACGAACGCGGTCTCGTCGGGGCCGATCACCGCGCTGATCGCGTCCTCGACCTGGAACCCGACCAGGGTGTGGTCGGAATCGGTGTCGGACACGCAGTGGATCTTGGCGGTGGCGCGGCCCAGGTCGTCCAGCACCGGCAGCATCTCCTCCGGCTCGGTGAGCGCCGACCAGTCCAGGTCCTCCTCGTAGGGCGACAGCTCCTGCACCACGTACCCGATCCCGTCCAGCTCGGTGTGGCCCAGCCACGGGTCGGTGTTGGCCTGCAGCGCGCGCCGCGACACCGCCGTGCGGTGCCCGTGGTGGCGGAAGTACCCGCGGATCGCCGGATCGTCGACGACGCGGGACGGCGCGGCGACGTTCCCCTGCTTCATCGACAGGATCACGTCGTTCTCCAGCGCCTGGCTGCGGCCCTCCACCAGGATCGTGTACGCCGACAGGCCGGCCGACCCGATCCCGAACCCCGACGACCCGACGACGTCCTTCACCCCGTAGGTGAGGCCGCCGAACCGCTTGTCCTCCGGGATCGTCGCCAGGTACTCGCGGTAGGCGGCCTCCACCCGGCCGCGCTCGGCCGCGTCCAGGCGGCGGTGGCCGGGGTGCTCGCGGAACCGGCGATCCCCGCCCTCGACCGCGGTGAGGCGGTCCAGCAGGCCGATGCGCGTGGAGGTGAGCGCGGCGACCAGCACGTCGCGGATGTACCCGTCGGCGGTGTCCAGGGTCAGCGCGAACGCGTCGTCGTCGCCGTGCTCGGCGAACCGGCGGACCTGGTCGACGTAGGCGCGCACGTAGGCCTCGATGAGGCGGCGGATGTCGGCGTCGGAGATCGCCTTGCTCCACGCCAGCAGCGCCACGCTCGCCACGAGGCGCTTGACGTCCCAGGTGAAGTGCCCGAGGTAGGCCTCGTCGAAGTCGTTGACGTCGAAGACGAACACGCCGTCGTCGTTCATGTAGGTGCCGAAGTTCTGCGCGTGCAGGTCGCCCTGGATCCAGACGCGGCCCGTCCGCTCGTCCGCCCACGGGTCCTCGTCGCGGGCCATGTCGGCGTAGAACAGGCACGCGCTGCCCCGGTAGAACGCGAACGGGTCGGCGGCCATCCGGCGGAACCGGCGGCGGAACTCCGCGGGCGCGCGGTCCATCAGCGGCGCGAACGCCTCGACCAGGACCTCGATGATCCGCGCGCGCCGCTCGACCGGGTCGGCGTCGCGCAGCGTCTGGGTGACGGTCGCCATGAATAGGGCTCCTCGGGCACAGGACAGGTACTCCGCTCCACCGGCGGATCGCGGTCATTGTCCCGAAACGGGCGTGGCGCGGCGGGGAAGACCACGCGAACGCGCGGGGACGCTCGCGCACCGCGACCGCCGCCAACCGGACCCCGTGGGACGAACAGGCATGCGGTTACCCTGACGGGGATGACCACCACCGAACCGCCCATGCCCGCCCAGGGGGCGTCAGCGGCGGCGTTCCCGCTCGGCGCGGCCGTCACCGCCGACGCGCTCGCCGCCGACCCCCACCCCGTCCTGGCGCGGCTGCGCGACCGCGAACCGGTGTCGTGGGCGCCCGCCCTGGGCTGCTGGCTGGTCACCCGGCACGACCTGGCCGTCCGGGTCCTGCGCGACCCCGCGCTGTTCACCGTCGACGACCCGCGCTTCTCCACCGCCCGCGTCGTCGGGCCGAGCATGCTGTCGCTGGACGGGCCCGAGCACGCCCGCCACCGCGACCCGTTCGCGCGCCCGTTCCGGCCCGCCCGCACCCGCGAGCGGTTCACCGCGTTCGTCGCCGCCGAGGCCGGGCGGCTCGTCGGCGCGCTCGCCCCGCGCGGCCGCGCCGAGCTGCGCCGCGACGTCGCCGGGCCGCTGTCGGTCGCCGTCGTCGCGCGGGCCCTCGGGCTGGCCGGGGTGGACGCCGCGACCGTCCGGTCCTGGTACGGGGCGTTCGTCGGCGCGGTGTCGGCGCTGACGGCCGGGGACGAGCCGCCCGCCGCCGCGGCCGGCGCCCGCGCGCGGCTGCGCGCCGCTGTCGAGGCGTCGCTGGCCGGCGACGGGGACACGCTGCTGCGGGAGGCCGCGGCCGGCGCGGGCCTGACGACCGCCGAGGTCGTCGCCGACGCCGCCGTGCTGATGTTCGGCGGCATCGACACCACCGAGGGCATGATCGCCAACGCGGCCGCCGCGCTGCTGGCCCGCCCCGACCAGCTCGCGCGGGTCCGCGCCGACCGGTCGCTGCTGCCCGCCGCCGTCGAGGAGTCGCTGCGGTTCGAGCCCGCCGCCGCCGTGCTGGACCGGTACGCCACCGCCGGCACCGTCCTCGGCGGCGCGCGGATCGCGGCGGGCGACCCGGTGCGGGTGTCGGTGACGGCGGCGGGCCGCGACCCGGCGGTGTTCGCCGACCCCGACCGGTTCGACGTCGGGCGCGGCGACGCGGGCGCGCACCTGGCGTTCGCGCGCGGGCCGCACTTCTGCTTCGGCGCGCACCTGGCGCGACTGGAGACCGTCGCGGTGCTGGAGGCGCTGCTGGACCGGCTGCCGGGGCTGCGCGCGGACGGGCCCGCGCCCGCGCGCGGCCTGGTGTTCCGCAAGCCGAACGCGGTTCCCGTGCGGTGGGACGCGCCCGGGGAATAGGGGGCGCTGACCACCTTCGGTCATGATCAGGACTGTTCGGGCGACCCGGACAGAACGCAACATAGTTTCCGACATCTGGTCACGACCGAAGGTTGTCTTCGTTCCGTCGAGGGAGCTCCATTGCCCGTCCAGCACGCCGCCGTCACCGAATCCATCCGGGAACTGGCCGGTTCGGTCCGCCGCCACCCCGCGCTGGAGAACGACTTCTACCGGCACTGGCTGTCGGGGCCTCTCCCCTACCGGCAGGTCGAGGTGTTCGCGCGCGAGTTCTACGCCCGCACCATCGACACCACCGCCATGATCGCGCTGTCGGTGCTGCACACCGACGACCTGGCCGCCCGCGTGGAACGCGTGAAGCACCTCTACACCGAGTACGGCAACGGCGACCCCGACAAGGCCCACCTGCTGCTGCTGGAGCGGATGCTGACCGGGCTGCTCGGCCGCCTGCGCGACGGCCGCTACACCGTCCAGGAGCTGCGGTCGGGCACCGCCCGGCCCGAGACCCGCGCGTTCGGCGACGCCCGCCGCGCGCTGTTCACCGACCCCGACGCCCGCGTCGTGCAGGGCGCGCTGCTCGCCCAGGACGCCCTCGCGCACGCCACGACCGTCCGGATGTACGAGGGGATGCGCAACTACAAGCACCTGTACGAGGAAGAGGAGTTCCACTCCGCCTGCGAGTACTTCTACGTCCACATCTGCGAGGCCGCCAAGACCGACCGGGCCGAGCTGGTCGCCGCCGCCGCGGCCGTCTGCCACGACGAGGTCGACCTGGCGCAGGTCCGCCGCGGCTTCGACGGCGTCCTGGACCTCACCGCCGCGTACTGGGCCGCCGTCCACCGCGCGATGCGCGCCGTCTGACGCCCCCGAGCACCCGGCGCACGGCGCGCGCCGGGCCGCCGGATCGGACGCGCGCGGCGGCCGGGGCGTTCCCCTCCGCGCGCGGCCGGGACCGGTCCGCCGCGCGCGCCGTCCGCGCCCCCGGCGCTGTGGGACGATTCCGCCATGATCGTGGAACGCCGGGTCGAACTGCGCTTCGCGGACGACAGCCGCGCCGCCGAGACGCACACCAACCTGTCCGCCGTCCGCCGCGACGGCCCCTGCCTGTGGGTCGCGGGCGACGAGACCGCCACCGTGGAGCGGCTGACGGCCGTCGCGGACGCGGCCGGGCGCGTCACCGCCTACGCCGGCCACCGCACCGTCCGCCTCGCGGACCTGGTGGAGCTGCCCGCCGGTCCCGACGAGGAGGCCGACATCGAGGGCCTGGCGCGCGCGGACGGCTGGCTGTGGGCGGTCGGGTCGCACAGCCTGAAGCGCAAGCGCGTCAAGCCCGGCCAGTCCGACCGCAAGGCGCGGCGGCGGCTGGCCGCGGTCGTGCGCGAGGACAACCGGTTCGTGCTGGCGCGGCTGCCGCTGGCCGCCGGGCCGGACGGGCTGCCCGAGCCGGTCCGCCGCGACGGCGACCGCCGCGCCGCCGTCCTCGGCCTGGACGGCGACTCGATCGCCGACCTCATCGCGGACGACCCGCACCTCGGACCGTTCCTCTCGATCCCGAGCAAGGACAACGGCCTGGACGTCGAGGGCATCGCCGTCCACGGCGACCGCGTCTACATCGGGCTGCGCGGCCCCGTCCTGCGCGGCTGGGCGGTGCTCGTGGAGATCCGCCCCGCCGCCGACCCCGACGACCCCGGGCGGCTGGTCGCGCGGCGGTTCGGCGACGACGGCGAGCGGTACCGCACCCACTTCCTGGACCTCGGCGGGCTCGGCGTCCGGGACCTGTGCCCCGACGGCGACGACCTGCTGGTCCTGGCCGGGCCGAGCATGGCGCTGTCGGGCCCGGTGCAGGTCGTGCGGTGGGCGGGCGCGGCGACCGCCGACGCGCCGGGCGTGCTGCACGCCGCCGACCTGGCCGTCCTCGGGGAGCTCCCGCACGGCGACGGCGAGGACCACGCCGAGGGCATCGCCGTCCTCGGCCCCGGCGACGGGGAGGACGGCGCGCGGCTGCTGGTCGTCTACGACAGCCCCGCGGCCGCGCGGCTCACCGGGGCCGGCGTGCTGGCCGACGTCGTCGTCCCCTGACCCGCGGGTAAGTGCTCGCTTGCGCGATCTGCTTGGATGGGGTCCGCCGTCCGCGCAACGAGAGGTGACGCGAGCATGATCGAGTGGTCCGACGAAGACCTCAT
Source organism: Actinomadura atramentaria DSM 43919 (assembly GCF_000381885.1). Taxonomy (GTDB): domain Bacteria; phylum Actinomycetota; class Actinomycetes; order Streptosporangiales; family Streptosporangiaceae; genus Spirillospora; species Spirillospora atramentaria. Next base: position 40,907 of record NZ_KB907217.1, read on the forward strand.
GATCCGGGACGCCGTCCGCGACTGGATCGACGCCAAGGTCCGCCCCAGCCTGGACGAGCTGGACTCCGGCGACCTGCCCCCCTACGACCTGCTGCGCGACCTGTACCGGACGTTCGGCATGGACGAGATGGCGCGGTCCTCCTTCGCGTCCAGGATCGCGCGGGAGAAGGCCGGCGAGGCCCCGAAGGAGGACGGCGGCGGGCGCGGCAGCGCGTCGATGACGATGCTGCCGATCATCGAGCTGTGCAAGGTCGCGCCCGGCCTGGTGTCGGCGCTGGGCGTCAGCCTCGGCCTCGCCGCCGGGACGATCATGAAGCGCGGCACCGTCGAGCAGAAGGAGCGCTGGGGCCTGGACCTGCTCACCCTCGACAAGGTCGGGGCGTGGGCGATCACCGAGCCCAACTCCGGGTCCGACGCGTTCGGCGGGATGCAGTCCACCGCCCGCCGCGACGGCGACGACTACATCGTCAACGGCGGCAAGACGTTCATCACCAACGGCCCCCACGCCGACACGATCGTCTTCTACTGCAAGCTCGACGACGGCCGCCCGCCCCGCGACCGCGAGATCCTGACGTTCGTCCTGGACCGCGGCATGCCCGGCCTGGAGCAGAGCCGCCCGCTGCGCAAGATGGGCCTGCACTCCTCCCCGACCGGCGAGCTGTTCCTGTCCGACGTGCGCGTCGGCCCGGACCGGCTGCTGGCGGCGGGCGCGGGCGGCGGCCGCGAGTCGGCGCGGCAGAACTTCGTCACCGAGCGGGCGGGCGTCGCCGCGATGGCCCTCGGCGTCATCGAGGAGTGCCTGCGCCTGTCGGTCGACTACGCGCGCTCCCGCGAGCTGTGGGGCAAGCCCATCGGGGACTTCCAGCTCATCCAGCTCAAGCTCGCCAAGATGGAGGTCGCCCGCCTCAACGTGCAGAACCTGGTGTTCCGGCACCTGGAGACGCAGCGCGCCGGGCGCACCCCCACCCTCGCCGAGGCGTCGGCGATGAAGCTGTACGCCGCGCAGGCCGCCTCCGAGGTCGCGCAGGAGGCCGTGCAGCTCTTCGGCGGCAACGGCTACATGAGCGAGTACCGCGTCGAGCAGCTCGCCCGCGACGCCAAGTCGTTCCAGATCTACGCCGGCACTGACGAGATCCAGGTGACCCATATCGCCCGCGACCTGCTCCAGCGCGGGTCCTGACGCTCCGCGCCCGGCCGTTTGCGGTCCGGGCGCGCCGGGCACGCCGCCCCCATGAGGACGCGGGGGCGGCGGCCCAGCGCGCGGTTCACCCGCGCCGACACCGGACGCGTCGAGGCGTTCAGCGACGGCGTCTTCGCCATCGCGATCACCATCCTCGTCCTCGGCATCGCCGACCCCGGCCACCGCCCCGGCGCGCTCGGCCGCGCGCTGCTGGAGCAGTGGCCCGCCTACCTCGGCTACGCCGCGTCGTTCACCTACATCGCCGTGATCTGGCTCAACCACCACCAGGCGTTCGCGCGGATTCGCACCGTCGACCGCGGCCTGCACTCGGTGAACTTCCTCATCCTCGCCACCACCTCGCTGCTGGCGTTCCCCACCTCGGTGGTGTCGGACACGCTGCGCGAGGAGACGACCGGGGCCGACGCGCGCGCCGCCGTCGTGCTGTACGCGGCCGTCGCCGCCGCGATGTGCGGGGCGTGGCTGGTGTTCTACGAGTACCTGCGGCGGCGCCCCGACCACCTCGACCCCGGCGTCGAACCCGGGTACGTGCGGCAGGGCAGCATCCGGTCCGCCGCCGGGATCGCCGCGTACGCGGCCGTCGGGCTGCTCGGGTACTTCGTCACCCCGCTCGCCGGGCTCGCGGTGTTCGCCGTCGTGCCGTTCTTCTACTTCGCCACCAGCGAGGGCTTCCTGCGGGCCGCCGGATGAGGCGTCCTATGCTGGGAGGCGTTCCCCGCCCGCGCGGCGGGGAGCGCGGTGGTGGGGCTCACCGCCCCCGCCCTCCCGGGCGGGGCAACCGCGTCCCGTTCCCGGCCGGGGCGGGCGCCGACAGTCCCTGCCGACGACGTCGCCGTTTCCGGTAGGGAGAGGCCCCATGACCGCATCGCGCCCGCACACCGACCGCGCCGCCCGGACGGGACGCCGGTGAGGCGGGAGGGGGCGGCGCTCCGCCTGACGATCCTCATCGGCGAGAACGACACCGTCCACCACCGGCCGCTGTACCGCGAGATCGTCCACCGCGCCCAGCACGCGGGCCTGGCCGGGGCGACCGTCGTGCGCGGCATCGAGGGGTACGGCGCGTCCGGGCACGTCCAGACCGCGCGCATCCTGTCGCTGTCGGAGGACCTGCCGCTGATGATCGTGCTCGTGGACGCCGAGGACAAGATCCGCGCGTTCCTCCCCGAACTCGACGAACTGGTCACCGACGGGCTGGTGCTCACCGAGCCCGTCCACGCGGTCCGCTACAGCGGCGGCCCCGGCGACTGACGGCGGCGACCGGGGCGATTTCGGACAGTTCGCGATGATCGCGTACTGTTGAGCGCGGTGTGCCGGGAAGTCTGGTCGGCGATGGACTTCGCCGACCCCGGGGGGGACCTCGTGACCGACACCGACCGCCGCCCCGCGCTGCTGCGCCGCGGCTCCTGGCCCGAGACCGCCCGCGTCGGGGACGTCCTGCGGCAGGAGACGGTCGGCGGCGCGCTGCTGCTGGCCGCCGCCGTCGCCGCGCTGGTGTGGGCGAACTCGCCGTGGGCGGACGCCTACTTCCGCGTCCGCGACGCCCAGGTCGGGCCCTCGTCGCTGCACCTGCACCTGCCGCTCGGCGGATGGGCCGCGGACGGGCTGCTCGCGGTGTTCTTCTTCGTCGCCGGACTGGAACTGAAACGCGAGTTCGTCGCGGGCGACCTGCGCGACCCGCGCCGCGCGGCGGTGCCCGTCGCGGCGGCGGTCGGCGGGGTCGTGACGCCCGCCGTCCTGTACGCGCTCGTCACGCTCGGGACGCCGGGCGCGGCGCGCGGCTGGGCGATCCCCACCGCGACCGACATCGCGTTCGCGCTCGCCGCGCTCGCCGTCATCGGCCGGTTCCTGCCCGCCGCGCTGCGGACGTTCCTGCTGACCCTCGCCGTGGTGGACGACCTCATCGCGATCGTCATCATCGCCGTGTTCTACACCGCGCACCTGTCGCCGCTGCCGCTGCTCGGGGCGCTGGCGTCGCTGGCGGTGTTCGCGGTGCTGGTGCAGCGGCGCGTCCGGGCGTGGTGGCTGCTGCTGCCTTTGGCGGTGCTGACGTGGGCGCTGGTCCACGCCTCGGGCGTCCACGCGACCGTCGCGGGCGTGCTTCTCGGGTTCGCCGTTCCCGTGGTGCGCGGGCGCGGGGACGGGCCGGGGCTCGCCGAGCACTTCGAGCACCGGTTCCGGCCGCTGTCGGCGGGCGTGGCGGTGCCGCTGTTCGCGTTCGCGTCGGCGGGCGTCGCGGTCGGCGGCGCGGCCGGGCTCGGGGACGCGCTGGCCGACCCGGTCGCGCTCGGCGTCGTCGCCGGGCTCGTCGTCGGCAAGCCCGCGGGCATCATGGCGGCGACGTGGCTCGTCGGGCGGTTCACCCGCGCCGAGCCGGGCGAGGGACTGGCGTGGATCGACCTGTTCGGGCTCGCGCTGCTCGGCGGGATCGGGTTCACCGTGTCGCTGCTGCTCGGGGAACTGGCGTTCGGCGGCGCGTCGGCCGCCGACGGGCACGTCAAGATCGCCGTGCTGACCGGGTCGCTGACCGCCACGGCGCTGGCCGCCGTCGTGCTGCGCGCCCGGAACCGCGTCCACCGGCGCGTCCACGAGGCCGAGACCCGCGACCTGGACCACGACGGCGTCCCCGACGTGTACCAGGTCGAGGACCGCTGACCCCGTCGGCTCAGTCCTTCTCGAAGCGGTAGCCCATTCCCGGTTCGGTGATCAGGTAGCGGGGGCGGGCGGGGTCGGGTTCGAGTTTGCGCCGCAGTTGCGCCAGGTAGACGCGCAGGTAGTTGGTCTCCTTCTCGTACGTCGGGCCCCACACCTCGCGCAGGAGCTGCGCCTGGCCCACCAGGCGCCCGGCGTCGCGCACGAGGACCTCCAGGATGTGCCACTCGGTCGGCGTCAGGCGGACGTCGGAGCCGTCGCGCGTCACCTTCTTGGCCGCCAGGTCCACGGTGAACGCGGCGGTGGCCACCACGGCGCTCTCCCCCGCCGCCGGGGCGGCGCGGCGCACGGCGGCGCGCAGCCGCGCCAGCAGCTCGTCCATCCCGAACGGCTTGGTCACGTAGTCGTCGGCGCCCGCGTCCAGGACCTTCACCTTCTCCGCCGAGGAATGCCGCGCCGACAGCACGATGACGGGGACGCTCAGCCAGCCGCGCAGCCCGCCGATCACCTCCGCGCCGTCCATGTCGGGCAGGCCGAGGTCCAGGACGACGACGTCGGGGTGGCGGCGCGCCGCGGCCGCCAGCGCCGTCCGGCCGTCGGCGGCGACGTCCACCTCGTAGCCGCGGGCGCGCAGGTTGATCCGCAGCGCGCGGACGATCTGCGGCTCGTCGTCCACGATGAGCACGCGCGCGGCGGGGCGGTCGTCGGTCACGGGGTCCCTCCCGGGGGATCGTCGGCGGGCGGCAGCGCGAACACCATCGTCAGCCCGCCGCCGGGCGTGTCCTCGGCGCGCAGCGTCCCGCCCATCGCCGCGACGAACCCGCGCGCGACGGCCAGGCCCAGGCCCACGCCGGTGCCCGCGGGCGCGTCGCCGAGCCGCTGGAACGGGGCGAACATGCCCTCCTTGGCGTCGTCGGGGACGCCGGGGCCGCGGTCGGCGACCCGCAGCTCCACCCGGCCGGGCGCGGCGCGCGCCGTGACCCGCACCGGGCGGGGGCCGCCGTGCCGGACGCCGTTCTCCACGACGTTGGCCAGGGCGCGCTCCAGCAGGCCCGGGTCGGCCAGGACGGGGCCGAGCGTCCCGGGGACGTCCACCTCGACGCGGTCGGCGGGCGCGCCGAGCAGCGCGCTCGGCAGGACCTCCTCCAGCGCGACGGGCCGGAGCAGCGGGGTGACGCCGCCGGTCCGCAGCCGCGTCATGTCCAGCAGGTCGCCGATCAGCCCGTCGAGGCGGTCCGCGGACTCCTCGATGCCCGCCAGCAGGTCGGCCTCGTCGGCGGGGTCGAAGGACACGTCGGCGGCGCGCAGGCTGCTCACCCCCGCCTTGATCGACGCCAGCGGCGTCCGCAGGTCGTGCGACACCGCCGCCAGCAGCGCGGTGCGGATGCGGTTGCCCTCGGCCTCGCGGCGCGCCCGCTCGGCCTCCTCGGCGAGCCGCCGCCACTCCAGCGCCGCGCCGGCCTGCGACGCGAACGCCCGCAGGACCCGCTGGCCGCCCGCCGGGAGCGGCCGGCCGCGCAGCGCCAGGACGTGCGCCTCCCCGGCGGGCGCGACCGCGTCGGCCGAGCCGGGCTCGGCGGGCGCCGGGTCGCCGGTGCGGGCCACGGCCCGCCAGCCGCCGTCCGTGCGCTCCAGCAGCTCCACCGACGACACCGCGAACGTCTCCGCGACGCGGTCCAGCAGCGCGGGGATCGCCTGCTCGCCGCGCAGCACGCTGGTGGCCAGCAGGCTCAGCGTCTCGGCTTCGGCCGCGCTGCGCGCCGCCTGCCGGGTGCGCCGCGCCGCGCGGTCCACCAGCGACGACACCACGACCGCGACCGCCACCGACACCGCGAGCCCGGCGGCGTTGCCGGGCTCGGCGACGGTCAGGGTGTGCAGCGGCGGGGTGAAGAACCAGTTCGCCAGCAGGAATCCGGTGACGGCGGCGACGAGCGCGGGCCACAGCCCGCCGACGAGCGCGACGGCGACCGTCACCGCCAGGAACAGCAGGACGTCGGCGGTCAGGCCGGGGCCGTGCCCGGCCAGGCGCAGCAGCGCGGCGAGCGCGGCCGGCCCCGCGACGGCCAGCGCCCACCCGCACTCGCGGCGCCGCCGGCTGAGCGGACTCAGCGGACTGCGCGGACTGCGGGGGCCGGGCGGGCCGCCGCGCGCGGGCAGCGGGCCGCGCCGCCCGCCGTCGGCGCGCGCGACGAGGTGGACGTCGACGTCCCCGGCGGCGCGCGCGACCCGGTCCGCGACGCCGCCGCGCAGCACCGGGCCCCTGCGGCCACCCAGCACCGGGCCAAACAGCGCCGGGCCAAACAGCGCCGGGCCAAGCAGCGCCGGCGGGCGCCGGTCCGCGCCGAGGACGAGCTGCGTCGCGCCGACCGCCGCGGCGAACTCCAGCAGCGCGCCCGCGACGTCCTCCCCGGCGACCTGGTGGTAGACGCCGCCCGCGTCCTCGGCGAGCCGCCGCAGGCGCGGCGGCCCGCCCGCCCGCGCCGCGCCGGGCGGGCGCGCGCGGGAGGCGACGTGGACGGCGAGGAGCTCGGCGGGGCCGGTCCGGGCGAGCCGGGCGGCGCGCGCGACGAGCGCCGCGTCGGCGGGGCCGCCGGACAGGGCGACGACGATCCGCTCACGCCGCTCGCCGCCGGGCTCCCGGTCGGCGGGCGCGCGCGGGCCGTCCTGCGTCGTCACGCGCACGCACCTCCCCCGCCGGCCGCCGCCGCGCGCCGCGCCGCGTCCCCCTCGAACGCCTGGTCGCCGGACATCTGCTACCCAAGCACGGGCCGCGCGGCCCGGTTCACCGGGGTCCGGCGGAGGCGTCCGCCGGACCGGTCCGCCAGGCGGGCAGGGACAGGACCATCGTCAGCCCGCCGCCGGGGGTCTCCTCGGGTTCGAGGGACCCGCCCATCGCCTCGGCCAGGCCCCGCGACAGCGCCAGGCCGAGGCCGACGCCGGGTCGTCCGTCGCGGTCGCCGTCCCCGGACCCGTCCGCCAGCCGCCGGAACGGCTCGAACAGGCGGTCGCGGTCGCGGGGCGCGATGCCGGGGCCGCGGTCGATGACGCGCAGTTCGACGCGGCCCGCGTGGGCGCTGGCGGTGACGGTGACGGCCTCCCCGGGCGGGGTGTGGCGCAGCGCGTTGGACACCAGGTTCGCCAGGACGCGCTCCAGCAGGGCCGGGTCGGCGGCCAGCTCGGGGAGCCCGTCGGGGACGCGGACGCGCACCGCGCCGGGCGGGGCGTCGCCGAGCGCGCGCGGGACGGCGTCCTCGGCGGCGACCGCGCGCGGCAGCGCGGCGAGCGTCCCGGCCTGCAGGCGGCTCATGTCCAGGAGGTTGGCGACGAGCCGGTCCAGGCGGCGCAGCGACTCGGCGGCGGTGGCGGTCAGCTCGTCGCGGTCCCGCTCGTTCCAGGCGACGTCGGGGCTGCGCAGGCTCTCCACGGCGGCGCGCGCGGACGCCAGCGGGGTGCGCAGCTCGTGGCTGACGGCGTCGAGCAGCGCGGTGCGCATCCGGTCGGCGGCGGCCAGCGGCGGCACCCGCCCGGCGGTCTCGGCGAGCCGGGCCTGCCGCAGCGCGACCGCGGCCTGCGCGGCGAACGCCTCCAGCACGCGGCGGTCGGCGGCGGGCAGGACCCGGCCGCGCAGCGCCAGCACCAGGTCGTCGCCGACGGCGAGGGCGGCCTCGCCGTCCTGCGGGCGGGCGCACGGCTCGGCGTCCCCGCCGCGGGCCGCGGCGACGGCGCGCCAGGCGGCCGGGCCGCCGTGCGGGTCGCGTTCCAGGAACGTCACCGACGCCAGCCCGTAGGTCTCGCGGAGCCGTTCCAGGATGGCGGTGAGCGCGCCGGGCGCGCCCCCGCCGCGCAGGACGTCCCCGGCGAGGGTGGACAGCGTCTCGGCGTCGGCGCGGGCGCGGGCGGCCTCGCGGGCGCGGCGCGCGGCGCGGTCCACGACGGTGCTGACGGTCACGCCGACGACGACGAACACCGCGAGCTGGAACACCCGGTCGGGGTTCCCGACGGTGAAGGTGTGGAGGGGTTCGGCGAAGAAGAAGTCCAGCAGCAGGGTCCCGGCGACGGCGGCGGCCAGCGCCGGGTAGAGGCCGCCGAGCAGCGCGACGCCGACGACGGCGACCTGGAACAGCAGGATGTCGCTGGCCTGCGGCACCGAGCCGCGGAACCGGGTGAGGACCGCGGTCAGCAGCAGCGGCGCGAGGACGGCGGCGGCGGATCCGGCGGCGCGGCGGCGGGCGGGGACGCCGCGCGCGGCGCGGCGGGCGGTGCGGCGGCGGCCCCGGTGGGTCTCCTCGTGGGTGACCAGGTGGACGTCGATCGCGCCGGACCGGGCGACGGTGGTGACGCCGACGCCGCGCGACAGGACCTGCGCGAGCCGTCCCCGGCGGGACGCGCCGAGGACGAGCTGGGTGGCGTTGACGGCCCGCGCGAAGTCCAGCAGCGCGGCGGGCACGTCGGCGCCGACGACCTGGTGGTAGCTGCCGCCCAGGCTCTCCACCAGGGCGCGCTGGCGGGCCAGGTGGGCGGGGTCGGCGCCGGTGAGGCCGTCGTCGCGGGCGACGTGGACGGCGAGCAGGTCGGCGCCCTTGACGCGGTCGGCGATGCGCGCGGCGCGGCGGACCAGGGTGTCGCCCTCGGGGCCGCCGGTGAGGGCGACGACGACGCGTTCGCGGGCCTCCCACGGCCGGTCGATGCCGTGGTCGGCGCGGTAGCGGTCGAGCTGGTCGTCGACGCGGTCGGCGAGCCACAGCAGCGCCAGCTCCCGCAGCGCGGTGAGGTTCCCGACGCGGAAGTAGTTGCCGAGCGCGGCGTCGATCTTCTCGGGGGCGTAGACGTTGCCGTGGGCGAGGCGGCGGCGCAGCGCCTCGGGGGCCATGTCGACCAGTTCGATCTGGTCGGCGCGGCGCACGACGGCGTCGGGGACGGTCTCGCGCTGCCGGACGCCGGTGATGCCCTCGACGACGTCGTTGACCGATTCCAGGTGCTGGACGTTGACGGTGCTGATGACGTCGACGCCCGCGGCGAGGAGTTCTTCGACGTCCTGCCAGCGCTTGGCGTTGCGGGAGCCGGGGACGTTGGTGTGGGCGAGTTCGTCGACGAGCGCGACGCGGGGGCGGCGGGCCAGTAGCGCGTCCAGGTCGAGTTCGGCGAACTCGGCGCCGCGGTGGGTCAGGACGCGGCGCGGCACGACCTCCAGCCCGTCGAGCAGTTCGGCGGTGCGGGGGCGGCCGTGGGTCTCCACGAGCCCGGCGACGACGTCGGTGCCGCGCGCGGCCCGGCGGCGGCCCTCGGCGAGCATGGCGTAGGTCTTGCCGACGCCGGGCGCCGCGCCGAGGTAGATCCGCAACCGCCCCCGGGCCATGTCGCGCGCTCCTTTCGACGGGGCCGGGTCAGGGCCGGCCGCGGTAGGGGTACCGGGCGTCCAGGGCCAGGTTCAGCTTCAGGACGTTGACGCGGGGCTCGCCCATGAAGCCGAGGGACCGGCCCGACGTCGCGTCCGCGACGAGCGCGCGGACCCGCGCGGCGGGGACGCCGCGTTCGCGGGCGACGCGCGGGACCTGCAGCGCCGCGTAGGCCGGGGAGATGTCGGGATCGAGGCCGGAGCCGGACGCGGTGACCGCGTCGGCGGGGACGGCCGGGTCGGCGGGCGCGGCGCCGCGCACCGGGACGACGAGGCCGCGCGCGTAGTCCGCGCCGTGGACGGCGAGTTCGACCCGCACGCCCCGGTACTCGCGCAGGAACGGGGCGGCGACGGCGCCGCGCTGCTCGTTGACGCTGACGACGCGGGTCGGGTGCGGGACGGTCCCGTCGGGGGCGCGTGTCCCGAACACCGCCAGGACCGCGCCGACGCCGCCGGTCGTGCAGAACGGGCGGGCCCCGTCGACGCCCTCCAGCTCCCCGACCGCCCTGCTGCGGGCGCAGACCTGGGTGAGCAGGGACCGGCGGGCGTTGTCGTCGTCCTCGCCGGCGGCGGTCAGCGCCGGGTCGGGGAGGGTGTCGACGACGTCTTCGGGGCCGAGGTTGCTCGCCGAGGTGGCGGTGGGGTCGTAGCCGTCGCCCGCCGCCGAGGGGCGGCTCTGGAAGTACTGCCGCAGCGGGTTCCCGTCGGCGTCGGTGAAGGACTGGCCGATCGAGGTGCTGCCGACCGTCCGGCCGTGCGCGGAGACGAGCGAGCCGTCGGCCTGGTCGCGCAGGCCGGGCAGCCGGGCGACGCCGAACACCGCGAGCGGGTAGAGCACGCCGGTGACGGCGGTGAGGACGAGCAGCGCGCGGAGCGCGGCCACGTGCTGCCGAATCCAGGTGGGAACACGCATGTCAGGACATCCCCGGAAGGAACTGGACCAGTAGGTCGATGAGTTTGATGCCGGCGAACGGGGCGACGACGCCGCCGAGGCCGTAGACGAGCAGGTTGCGGCCCAGCAGCCTGGAGGCGCTGCTCGGCCGGTACCGGACGCCGCGCAGCGCCAGCGGGATCAGCGCGACGATGACCAGCGCGTTGAACACCACCGCCGACAGGATCGCCGACTGCGGGCTGTGCAGGCGCATGACGTTGAGGGCGTCCAGGCCGGGGAACAGCGACACGAACAGCGCCGGGATGATCGCGAAGTACTTGGCGATGTCGTTGGCGATGGAGAACGTGGTGAGCGCGCCCCGGGTGATGAGGAGCTGCTTGCCGATCCCGACGATCTCGATGAGCTTGGTCGGGTCGGAGTCCAGGTCCACCATGTTGCCCGCCTCCTTGGCGGCGGACGTGCCGGTGTTCATGGCGACGCCGACGTCGGCCTGCGCGAGCGCGGGCGCGTCGTTGGTGCCGTCCCCGGTCATCGCGACCAGCCGCCCGCCCTCCTGCTCCCGGCGGATCAGCGCGAGCTTGTCCTCGGGGCGGGCCTCGGCGAGGAAGTCGTCCACGCCCGCCTCCTCGGCGATGGCGCGGGCGGTCAGCGGGTTGTCGCCGGTGATCATCACGGTGCGGATGCCCATCCGGCGCATCTGGTCGAACCGCTCGCGCATGCCCGGCTTGACGACGTCCTTGAGGTGGACGACGCCCAGGACCCGCACGGTCCCGCCCGCGTCCTCCCCGACGACCAGCGGCGTGCCGCCGGACGCCGAGACGCCGTCCACGATCGCGCCCAGCTCCGCCGGGACGGTCCCGCCCCGCGCGCGGACCCAGTCGGCCACCGCCGACGCGGCGCCCTTGCGCAGGCCGCGCGGCCCCGCGCCGCCGGACGCGGCCAGGTCCACGCCCGACATGCGGGTCTGGGCGCTGAACGGCACCCACTCGGCGTTCTCCAGCTCGCCGGGCGCGCGCTCGCGCAGGCCGTGCGCGCGCTTGGCGAGCACGACGACCGAGCGGCCCTCGGGCGTCTCGTCGGCGAGGCTGGCGAGCTGCGCGGCGTCGGCCAGCTCGGCCCCGGCGACGCCGGGCACCGGCAGGAACTCGGCGGCCTGCCGGTCGCCGAGGGTGATCGTGCCGGTCTTGTCCAGCAGCAGCGTGTCGACGTCGCCCGCCGCCTCGACGGCCCGGCCGCTCATCGCCAGCACGTTGCGCTGCACGAGCCGGTCCATGCCCGCGATGCCGATGGCGCTGAGCAGCGCCCCGATCGTCGTCGGGATGAGGCAGACCAGCAGCGACACCAGCACGACGCCGGTGATGCCGTGGCCGTCCAGCGCGAGGGAGTCCGGGACGCCCGGGTCGCCCTGCTTGGAGTAGACCGCCATCGGCTGGAGCGTCGCGACCGAGAGCAGGAAGATGATCGTCAGCGCGGCGAGCAGGATGTTCAGCGCGATCTCGTTCGGGGTCCGCCGGCGGCTGGACCCCTCGACCAGGGCGATCATCCGGTCGATGAACGACTCCCCCGGCTTCTGCGTGATCTTCACGACGATCCGGTCGGACAGCACGCGGGTGCCGCCGGTGACGGCGCACCGGTCGCCGCCGGACTCGCGGATGACGGGCGCGGACTCCCCGGTGATCGCCGACTCGTCCACGCTGGCGATGCCCTCGACGACGTCGCCGTCGCCGGGGACGACCTCGCCCGCCGTCACCACGACGTGGTCGCCGGGCCGCAGCTCGGGCGCGCCGACCCGCTCCTCGCGCGGGTCCGCCGCGCCGGGCGACCAGTCCGGCAGCCGCCGCGCGACCGCGTCGGTCCTGGCGCGGCGCAGCGAGTCGGCCTGCGCCCTGCCGCGCCCCTCGGCGACCGCCTCGGCGAGGTTGGCGAACAGGACGGTCAGCCACAGCCACGCCACGATGAGCCAGGCGAAGACCGAGGGGCGGACGGCGGCCAGGACCGTCGTCCAGACCGCGCCGATCTCCACGATCAGCATGACGGGGTTGCGCCACAGCGTGCGCGGGTCGAGCTTGCGGAACGCGCCGGGCAGGGACCGCGCGACCTGGCGCGGGTCCAGCAGCCCGCCCCCGGCGGGGCCGCCGGTTCGGGCGGGCGGGCGCGGCGCCGGACGCGGCGCGCGCGTGGTCTGGGTGGGCATCAGTGGATTCCTTCGGCCAACGGTCCGAGCGCGAGCGCGGGGAGGAACGTGAGGGCGACGAGCACGAACGTGACGCCCACGACGAGGCCGACGAACTGCGGCCGGTGGGTGGGCAGCGTGCCGTCCGACTCCGGGACGGCGCCCTGGCGGGCCAGCGACCCGGCCAGCGCGAGGACGAAGACGATCGGCAGGAAGCGGCCGAGCGCCATGCACAGCCCGAGCGAGACGTTGTACGGGACGGAGCCGACCGCCAGGCCCGCGAACGCCGACCCGTTGTTGTTGGACGCCGACGTGTAGGCGTAGAGGATCTCGCTCAGCCCGTGCGGGCCGCCGTTCAGCATCCCGTCGCGGCCCCAGCCGGAGGCCACCGCGACCGCCGACCCGGTGAGCACGAGGATCGGGGTGATCAGGAAGTACATCGACGCGAACTTGATCTCGCGCGACCCGATCTTCTTGCCCAGGTACTCGGGGGTCCGGCCGACCATGAGGCCCGCGACGAACACCGTGATCACGGCGAGGACCAGCATCCCGTACAGGCCCGACCCGACGCCGCCCGGCGCGACCTCGCCCAGCATCATGTTGAACAGCGTCATCATGCCGCCGAGGCTGGTGTAGGAGTCGTGGAAGGAGTCCACGGCGCCGGTGGACGTCAGCGTCGTCGCCGACGCGAACGCCCCGGAGTTGGAGACCCCGAACCGGGTCTCCAAGCCCTCCATCGACGCGCCGATCGCGGTCGGGACGGTGCCGTGGTGCATGAGCTGGAACACCTGCGTCAGCACGACACTGGCGACCGCCAGGACCGCCATCACCGACACGATCGCCAGGCCCTGCCGCTTCTGGCCGACCATCCGGCCGAACATGCGGGGCAGGCTGAAGGGGATCACCAGGATCAGGAAGATCTCGATCCAGTTGGTCCAGGGCGTGCCGTTCTCGAACGGGTGCGCGGAGTTGGCGTTGTAGAAGCCGCCGCCGTTGGTGCCCAGCTCCTTGATGGCCTCCTGGCTGGCGACGGGGCCGCCGGTGATCGCCTGGCGGCCGCCCGCGACAGTCGTCACGACGTGGTCGCGCGCGTCCCAGAAGTTCTCCACCAGGCCGCCCGCGACCAGCGCGACCGCCGCGACGAACGCGACGGGCAGCAGGATGCGGAGCGTTCCGCGCACCAGGTCGACCCAGAAGTTGCCGAGCCGGTCGGTGCGCCTGCGGGCGAAGCCCCGCACCAGCGCGACCGCGACGGCCATGCCCACGGCGGCGGACACGAAGTTCTGCACCGCCAGGCCCGCCATCTGCGTCAGATGGCCCATCGTGGACTCGCCGGAGTAGGACTGCCAGTTGGTGTTCGTCACGAAGCTGACGGCGGTGTTCCACGCGCCGTCGGGCTTGACGGGCGCGAACCCCAGCGACAGCAGGAGCCGGTCCTGCAACCTCTGCAGCCCGTACAGGACCAGGATTCCGACGACCGAGAAGGCGAGCACGCTACGGGCGTACACGCCCCACGTCTGCTCCTTCGCGGGGTCGACGCCGATCAGCCGGTAGATCCCGCGCTCGACGCGGTTGCTCCGGGTTCCGTCGTAGACGCGGTGCATGTAGTCGCCGAACGGCCGGTACACCAGCGCCAGGACGGCGACGAGGGAGCCGATGAACAGGACTCCCGCCAGTGTCGGGCCCATGTCAGAAGCGCTCCGGGTACAGCAGGGCCGCGATCAGGAAGACGATCAGGCCGGCGGCCAGGACCAGCCCGACGGCGTTCTCGGCGGTCACAGCTTCTCCACGCCCTTCACCAGCAGGCCGAGGAGCGCGAAGACCGCCACCGTCAGCAGGACGAAGACCACGTCACTCATGGGTTGGTTTCCTTCGATGGACTTCCGGCGATCCGTTCGGGACCGGAATCGCAATGCGACGTTTGGGACACCACTGGAGTTAACCGCCGCATTCGGGCGACACATCGCGTCTTGGCGCGTTCTTAGCGCGCGCGAACAGCGGCCTAACGGCGTCTTAACGCCCGGCCGAGAGCGCAGATCACGCGGGAATCGGACGAACACCGGAAACGCGAAGCGCGTCCGGAAGAACGGCGCGCGCCCGCCGCCGGGTCATCCCCGGGGCGGGCGCGCGGTGCGGGGGGCGGTCAGGTGAGCAGGCGGGCGCGCAGGCGCGCGACCGTGTCCGCCGACAGGCCGAGGCCGTCGCGGACGTACCGGTCGAACGTCCCGTACTTCAGGGCGACCTCCGAGAACGCGGCGTCCAGCCAGTTCTTCCGGACGCTGTCGTCGCCGTAGTAGGTGTTGCTGGCCAGGAAATCGGCGGTCACGGTCGCGCGGTCCGCGCCGAGGATCGTCAGCAGGACCGCCGCGCCCCAGCCCGTCCGGTCCTTCCCGGCCGTGCAGTGGAACAGGGTCGCGCGCTCAGCTTGTTCGTCCGGTAGACGACGCCCATCCTGATCCAGTGGCCGTCGGCAGTGCGGTAGCCGCCCGCGTCGCGGAAGTTGCGGGCGTTCGGCAGGTGCAGGGACCGGTCCGCGACCACCAGCGGCGAACCCGCCGCCGGGGTCAGCTTGAAGTACCAGCGGGGCGCGGCGGGCAGGCCCGCGACGTCCACCGAACCGGCGGCCCCGCCCGACCCGACCGGGGTGGACGTCCCCCCGCCGGACGGGTCGGTCGTCGCGGCGACGTCGACCGGCGCGGACGCCGCCCAGCTCACGTGGTAGCCGGACGCGGTCCGCGTGACGGAGGCGGCGGTGAAGACGTCCGTCGCGGCGTGCGCGGGGACGGCGGGCAGGACGGTGAGCAGCAGCGGCGCGGCCAGCGCCGCCAGCACCGTGCGGGGGCGGGGGCGGGGGCGGGCCAGGACGGAACCGGGCATCGGGGTTCTCCTCGGATCGGGGTTTCAGACGTCCGCGATCACGTCGCCGATGATCCGCGCGTAGGCGGCCTCGCCGTTCGCGTTCGGGTGCAGCGGCGCCGCCCAGTTGCCCGGCACCAGGCCCTCCACCCACCGCCTGGACGCCGACTGGCAGGCGTCGTGGCCCGCGCTCGGCGCCACCAGGTCGACGTACTCGGCGCCGTGCGCGGCGGCCTGCGCGGCGATGACGCCGTTCAGCTCGTTCACCTTGGCCTGGAGGTAGTCGGCGTCGGGCGCGAGCCACGGCTGCGTCGGCCAGCACCCGCCCGCCTTGATGTAGAGGCCGTAGCCGGTGACGACGACGCGGGCGTGCGGGGCGCGCGCGTGCAGCGTCTCCAGCGACGTCGCGAGCTCGGGGCCGAACGCCTGGACGCGCTGCGACACCTGGTCCACGCCGCCCGCCGTGTAGGCGTCCTTGCAGGGCGCGGCGAACGGGTTGAGCTGGACGCACTTCTGCGCGACGCCGACCAGGCCCGCGTCGTTGCCGCCGATCGTCAGCGTCACCAGCGTGGTCGACGCCGACAGCGCGTCGAACTGGGCGGGGGCGGTCCCGGCGTCCACGCCCGCCAGCGACAGGTGCTGGGGGTTCACCAGGTCGCCGGTGTCCGCGCCGCTGCACGTCACGTCGGTGAACGGCGCGGCGGAGAAGCGGGCGGCGAGCAGGTGCGCGTAGTTGCGGGTGGAGCGGCCGCAGGCCAGCGGGCCGGTGATGTCGGGGACGAGCGGTCCGGACGCCATCGAGTCGCCGAGCGCGACGTAGGCGGGCGGCGCGTCGGCGCGGGCGGGGACGGCGAGCGCGGCCGTCGCGGCGGCGGCCGCGACGGCGGCGGTGGCGGAGCGGCGCAGGACCGGGGAAAGGGCGGAGAGCGGCCTGAGGTGCATGGTGACTCCTGGAGCCGGGGGGCGGGTGCTGGCGGCGCGCGGCCAGTCGTGACAAATACTGCAAATTCGGACATGCTTGATTCACTGGTACAGGTCGTAGATTTCGGCGGCGAGGCTTGTGACCGGACACAACCAGGCGCACCGCGGGCCGACGCGCGGTGAACCGTTAACGATCGCCGAACGTCCCGTCGCCGTCCGGCTCCGCGCCGCCGCCCCGGAGCTGTCGCGGGGCATCGTCGGGCGAATGCTGGCGGAGATACCGGCCTACTCCGCGCTGCCGCGCGAGGAGATCGCCGGGGACATCGCCGGCATCGTCCAGCACTGCGTGCGGCTCACCGCCGACGTCCTGGAGCGGCGCGGCGCGGCGGCGCCCGGCGCGTTCGCCCGGCTCCGCGAGTCGGCGGCGCAGCGGGCCGACGAGGGCGTGCCGCTGGAGGCGATCGTGTCGGCCTACCAGCTCGGCACCGCGATGTGCTGGGAGCTGCTGTCGGCGGACGCCGGGCCCGGCGACGTGCCCGCGCTCCAGGAACTGCTCGGCCACGTCTTCGAGGTGCAGCGGCAGATGGTCGTCGCGGTCACCGGCGCGTACATGGAGGCCCGGACGCTGCTGGACGGCCAGGACCGCGAGGGCCGCCACGCCGCGCTGGTCGCGCTGCTGAACGGCGAGCCCGCCGACCGCGCCCGGCCCGGCGAGGCCGAACTGTACGTCGTCCTGACGCTGCTGTTCGCGCCGCACCCCGACGAGACCGCCGACCACGGGCCCACCGACCACGGGCCCACCGACCACGGGTCCGCCGGACGCGCGAGCACCCGCGCGGGGATCGCCGCGCGCCGCAAGATCCGCCGGGCGCGCGCGGTGCTGGACCGCTTCGGCACCGGCCCCGCCCTGGCCGAACTCGACGGCGCGGGCGGCACCGCGCTGCTGCCCGTCGCCGCGCCGCCCGACTGGGACGACCTGCGCGGCCTGGTCGCGCGGACCGCCGAGTCCGCGGGCGTCCCCGTCACCGCCGCCGCGAGCGTCGCCGAACCGGCGGCGATCCCCGACGCCGTCGTCCAGAACGGCGAGATCGCCGACCTGGTCGGCCGCACCGGGCGGCCGCCCGGCCTGTACCGGCTCGGGGACGTCCTGCTGGAGTACCAGCTCAGCCGGCCGAGCGCCGCGCTGCCGGGCCTGGCGGGCGTGCTGCTGCCGCTGGAGCGCAAGCCCGAGCTGCTGCGGACGCTGGAGACCTACCTGCGGCACGGCCTGGACCGGCGCGCGACCGCCGCCGCCCTGCACGTCCACCCCAACACCGTCGACTACCGGGTGCGGCGCATCGACGAGCTGACCGGCCTGTCCCCCGCCCGGCACGCCGACGTCACCCACCTGTCGGCGGCGCTGGTCGCCCGCGCGCTGGTGCGGCCCGGCCCCCGGCACCCCGCGCCGGGGCCGCGGCGGCGCGCCGGACGCTGACCCCGCCCGCGCCGCCCGCCGCGCCACCCATCATGATCGGTGAGGGGGGCCGGGCGGCCGCCCCGCCGAACCGAGGGGTGAGCGCATGGGCGGTCGGCGCTGGGCCGTGCTGGCGGTGCTGTCGGGCAGCCTGCTGATCATCGCGATGGACACGACGATCCTGAACGTCGCGTTCCCGTCGCTGGTGGAGGAGCTGCGCCCGAGTTCGATCGAGCAGCTCTGGATCGTCGACGCGTACGCGCTGGTGCTGTCCGGCCTGCTCATCACCGCGGGCGCGCTCGGCGACCGCTGGGGGCGGCGGCGGCTGCTGCTCGTCGGGTTCGCGGTGTTCGTCGTCGCGTCGCTCGTCGCGGCGACCGCGACGCAGCCGTGGGTGGTGATCGCGGCGCGGGCGCTGCTCGGCGTCGGCGGCGCGGCGATCATGCCCGCGACGATCTCGATCCTGCGCGTGGTGTTCACCGACCCGCACGAGCGGGCGCTGGCCTACAGCGTGTGGACGGCCGTGATCGGCGCGGGCATGGCGCTCGGGCCGCTCGTCGGCGGGCTCATCGTGCAGGCGTACTCGTGGGAGGCGGCGTTCCTGCTCAACGTCCCGGTCGCGGCCGTGTTCGGGGCGCTGGCGCTGTGGCTGGTGCCCGAGTCGTCCCATCCCCGCGCCGGGCGCTGGGACTGGCCGGGCGTCGGGCAGTCCGTCGTCGGGATGGTGTCGCTGGCGGGCGGCATCAAACTGCTCGGCGGCGGCGAGGTCGTGTCGGGGATCGCGCTGCTGGCCGTCGCGGCGGTCGCGCTGACGGTGTTCGTCCGGCGCGAGCTGCGGATCGGCAACCCGCTGCTGCAGGTGCGGCTGTTCGCCAACCGGGCGTTCACCGTGTCGGCGCTGTCGATCTTCCTCGGGATGGTCGCGCTCGGCGCGATGCTGTTCCTGCTCAGCCAGTGGTTCCAGTACGCGCACGGGCTGGAGCCGTTCACGGCCGGGGTGCGGCTGCTGCCCGCACCGGTGTCGCTGATCATCGCGCCGCTGTTCACGCCGCGCCTGATGCGGCGCTTCGGCGTCCGGACCGTGCTCGGGGGCGGGATGCTGCTCGCCGCGCTCGGCATGGCCGCGCCGTGGGCGGCGCAGCTCAGCGGCGACCTGCGGTACGTCGAGGTGGCCGTCGCGCTCGTCGGGCTCGGCGCGGGGTTCGGCGTCGCCGCGACCGCCGCGTCGGTCGCGCTGCTGTCGTCCTCGCCGCAGGAGGAGGCGGGCGGCGCCGCCGCCGTCGAGGAGATCTCCTACGAGCTGGGCGGGGCGATGGGCGTCGCCGCGATCGGCAGCCTCGCGCACGTCCTCTACAGCCGCGCGATCCCGCCGCTGGGGCTGCCGCCGCATCTGGCGTCGCGCGTCCACGACTCGATCGGCGAGGCCGCCGTCGTCGCGGACGGGCTCGCGCGGCCGGTCGCGGCCCGGGTCACGGCCGCGGCGGCGGACGCGTTCACCTCGGCGCTCGGGTGGGCGTGCCTGGCGTCCGCGGTGCTGCTGGTCGCGTCGGGGCTCGTCGGATGGCGGCTCATCCCGCGGGACTTCCGGATCAGCGACGAGACGCACTGAAAAGCGGGGGCGGCGGCGCGGCCCCCGCCCGTGCTGCCGCCCGTGCCGCCGCCCGCGCCGCCGCTCCCGCCGTCAGCCCGTGACCCGGTCGATCCACGCGACCAGGTCGGACTCGACCTCGTCGCGGTTGGTCTCGTTCAGGATCTCGTGGCGCGCGCCCGCGTAGGCGCGGTAGGTGACGTCGGTCAGCCCCGCCTCCCGGTACCGCCGGACCAGCAGGTCCGACAGCGCGAGCCCGCCGTTGAGCGGGTCGCGGTCCCCGACCGCCACGTACAGCGGCAGGTCCGCCGGGACGCCGGTCGCGTCGGCCAGCCGGGGCGCGGACGCGTCCAGGTCCCGCATCCCCCGCGGGTCGAGGGCGAAGCCGCAGAACGGGTCGGCCAGGTAGGCGTCGACCTCGGCCTCGTCGCGGCTCAGCCAGTCGAACGGGGTCCGCGCGGGCTCGAACGCGGCGTTGAACGCGGCGAACCGGTCGTCGGACCCGCCCGCCGCCTCGGCGGCGGCGAGCAGGGCGTCGAGCGCGGTCGTGCCCGTCAGGACCAGGCCGTCGACCAGGTCGGCGTGGTCCAGGACGTACTGCTGCGCCGCGAACGACCCCATGCTGTGCCCGACCAGGACCACCGGGACGCCGGGATGCCGCGCCCGCAGCAGCTCGGTCAGCCGGACCTGGTCGCCGACGAGCCGGTTCCAGCCGTCGTCGCCGAGCGTGCCCGGCCCCTCCTTGGCCGTCCGGCCGTGGCCCCGGTGGTCGGCCGCGTACACGGCGTAGCCGCGGCCGTTCAGCGTCCGGGCGAACCGCCCGTACCGGGCGCCGTGCTCGCCCATGCCGTGGGCGATCTGGACGACGCCGCGCGGCGCGCCGGGCGCGGGCCACGCCCCGACGTGGACCGTCAGGCCGTCGTCGCTGGTGAAGGTGAACATGCCGGTGGACATGGCGGGGGGCTCCTAGAGCATCTCGGCGACGCGGGACCGGATCTCGGGGGTGTCGAGACCGCGCAGCGTCAGGGTGGTGCGGCGGCGGAGGACGTCGTCGGTCGTGGCGGCCCACTCGCGGTCGCGCGCGTAGACGACCTGCGCCCAGATGTCGGGGCCGTCGGGATGGATCGGCTCCCCGAGCGCGGGGTCGTCGCGGACGAGGTCGGCCAGGTCGAGCGCGAGCGCGCCGTAGTGCGTGGCCAGGTGCGCGGCGACGGCCGGGGCCATCGGCGCGGCGGTCAGCCGCTGCGCGACGGCGGCGGGCGCGGCCAGGCCGGGCAGCGGCACGACCTTCAGCACCTCCGCGCCGACGCCGAGCCGGTCCAGCACGACGCGGCCGATGTGCCGGTAGGTCGTCCACTTGCCGCCCGCGATGGACAGCATCCCGCCGGGGCCCTCGGTGATGACGGTCTCGCGCTTGGCGGTGGCGACGTCGCCGGGGCCGCCGGGCAGGACGCGCAGGCCCGCGAACGCGTAGGCGACGTCCTCGCGGCGCAGGCCGTCCAGCGCGGTCCCGGCCTCGTCGAGGATCTGGGCGATGTCGGCGTCGGTGGCGCGGACGTCGCCGGGCTCGCCCTCGTACGCCTCGTCGGTGGTGCCGAGCAGGAGGTGGTCCTCCCACGGGATCGCGAACGAGACGCGGTACTTGTCGATCGGGATCGTCGCCGCCGACTTCCACGGCCGGTGCCGGCGCAGGACGACGTGCGCGCCCTTGGACAGCCGGATGCTGGGCGCGGCGGCGGGGTCCTCCATCGCGCGCAGCCGGTCCACCCACGGGCCGGTCGCGTTCAGGACCAGGCGGGCGGCGACGCCGAACTCGGCGCCGTCCAGCGCGTCGCGCAGGTCCGCGCCGACGACGCGGCCGGCGGAGATCCGCAGGCCCCGCACCGCCGCGTGGTTCAGCACGACGGCCCCGGCCTCGACGGCGGCGCGCACCGTCATGATCGCGACGCGGCTGTCGTTCATCTGGTGGTCGGTGTAGACGGCCGCGGACTTCAGGCCCTCGGTGCGCAGCGCCGGGACCTGCTCCAGCGCGTGCGCCCTGGAGATCACCCGGCCGAGGCCGTCGCCGAACGCCGACAGCGCCGAGTACAGGAAGACGCCCGCGCCGAGCTTGGCCGCGCCGTGCGGCCCGTCGGCGTACACCGGCACGATGAACCGGCGCGGCGACACCAGGTGCGGCGCGACGTCGGCGGCCAGGCTACGGCGCTCGCGGTGGTTCTCGGCGACCAGCCGGACGTTGCCGGTCTGCAGGTAGCGCAGCCCGCCGTGGACGAGCTTGGTCGACGCGCTGGACGTCGCGCCCGCGAAGTCCCCGGCGTCCACCAGCGCGACCCGCAGGCCCGCCTGCGCGGCGGTCCACGCGGCGGCGATCCCGACGATGCCGCCGCCGATCACTAGCAGGTCGAACGTCCCGCGGCCGAGTTCGGCGCGGACCGCCGCCCGGTCCGTCGCCGCCGTCGTCATGGCGCTCATCGCTCCTCCGTCTCGTCCTGCAGGTCGTCCTGGTCGATCCAGCCCTTGGCCAGTTCGACGGCCTTGCGGTACTTGCGCAGCATCCGGTTGCGGACGGCGTCGTCGAGCCGGGGCGTCCACTCGGCGGCGCGCCGCCACTCGGCGCGCAGCGCGTCGGTGTCCGGCCAGACCCCGGCGACGAGCCCGGCGGCGTGCGCGGCCCCCAGGCACGTGGTCTCGGAGACGAACGGCCGGGTGACGGGCGCGTCGAGCATGTCCGCGATGGTCTGCATGAGCAGGTTGTTGGCGGTCATGCCGCCGTCGACCTTGAGGGACTTCAGCTCGACGCCGGAGTCCAGCACCATCGCGTCCACCACGTCGCGGGTCTGGAAGGCGGTGGCCTCCAGCACGCAGCGGGCCAGGTGGCCCTTGCCCGCGAAGCCGGTGAGCCCGACGATGACGCCGCGCGCGTCGGGCCGCCAGTGCGGGGCGAACAGCCCGGAGAACGCGGGCACCAGGTACAGGCCGCCGTTGTCCTCCACCGACAGGGCCAGCGTCTCGATCTCGGCGGCGGTGCTGATCAGGCCGATGCGGTCGCGGAGCCACTGGGTGAGGGAGCCGGTGTTGGCGATGGACCCTTCGAGCGCGTAGACGGGGGCCTCGCCGCCGAGCCGGTACCCGATCGTGGTGAGCAGGCCGTGCTTGGAGCGGACGGGCTCCGCGCCGGTGTTGAGCAGCAGGAAGCTGCCGGTGCCGTAGGTGGACTTGGCGTCGCCGACCGAGAAGCACGTCTGCCCGAACAGGGCGGCCTGCTGGTCGCCGAGGGCCGCCGCGATCGGCACGCCCTCCAGGACGCCGCGGCCGGTGCCGTACACCTCGGCGGACGAGCGGATCTCCGGCAGCAGCGAGCGGGGGATGCCGAGTTCGGCGAGGATCGACTCGTCCCAGTCCAGGGTCCGCAGGTCCATCAGCATGGTGCGGCTGGCGTTGGTGACGTCGGTGACGTGGACCGCGCCGCCGGTGAGGTTCCAGACGACCCAGGTGTCCATCGTGCCGAACAGCAGCTCGCCGCGCTCGGCGCGCTCCCGGACGCCGGGCACGTGGTCGAGGAGCCAGCGGATCTTGGGTCCGGAGAAGTAGGACGCCAGCGGCAGGCCGGTCGTCGCGGCGAACCGGTCCCGGCCGGGGCCGTTCGGCCCGCCGGACAGCTCGGCGCACAGCGCCTCGGTGCGGGTGTCCTGCCAGACGAGCGCGTGGTGGACGGGGCGGCCGGTGGCCCGGTCCCAGATCACGGTCGTCTCGCGCTGGTTGGTGATGCCGACGGCGGCCAGGTCCGACGGCCGCAGCCCGGCCTTGCCGAGCGCGCCCGCGACGACCTCCTGCACGCGCGCCCAGATCTGCGTCGCGTCGTGCTCGACCCAGCCGGGCCGGGGGAAGATCTGCCGGTGCTCGCGCTGGTCGACGGCGATGATGTGGCTGCTCTCGTCGAAGATGATGCACCGGCTCGACGTCGTTCCCTGGTCGATCGCCGCCACGAAACGGTCCGCCATACGGCCCCTCCGGTCTGATGAGTCGGGGTGGTTGAGGGTGGTTCAAGGCTGGTTTGGAGCACAGTAGCCGATTCGACTATGTCGAACAACAGTTGATCAGGAGAACAGCTCGGCGCCGAGGTCCCGGCTGATCGACCGGGACGCGTCGCGCACGGCCGCGACCAGGGCGGGCGGGAACTCGCCGCCCTCGGTCAGCCGCTCGACCGCGCCGCCGATGCCGACCGCGCCGAGCGGGCTGCCCCGGTGGTCGCGGATGGGCGCCGCCAGCCCGGCCACGCCCTCGACCGCCTCCTCGCGGTCGCCGGCCCAGCCCTGCTCGCGGATGCGGGCGCACTCGGCGTCCAGCGCGGGGCGGTCGGCCAGGGTGCTGCGGGTGAAGACCTTCAGCTCCTCGTCCAGCTCGCCGGGCGCGGCCGGGTCGAAGGCCAGCAGCACCTTGCCCCAGGCCGTCGCGTGCAGCGGCAGCATGGAGCCGACCTCCAGGACCTGGCGGCTCTCGTCGGGACGGAACACGTGGTGGACGACCAGGACGCCGCCCTGGTGGAGCACGCCGATCCGCACGCTCTCCCCCGTGACGCGCGCCAGGTCGTCCGCCCACATCAGGGATCTCGCGCGCAGTTCGTGGACGTCCAGATAGCTGTTGCCGAGGCGCAGCAGCTCGGCCCCCAGTTGGTAGCGGCCGGTCTGCGGGTCCTGCTCCACGAACCCCTCCTGCTGGAGCGTCCGCAGGATGCCGTGGACGGTCCCCTTGGCGAGCCCGAGGGTCACGGCCACGTCCGACAGCGCGAGTTTGCGCTGCCCGCCCGCGAGCAGCCGCAGGATCGCGGCGGCGCGTTCGAGCGACTGGATGGTTCCCGGCATCTGGCCTCCCTTGACGACTGTCGTTCGACATTATCGAACAACCTTCTTGAATGCGGAAAGTTTTCCGCCTAGAGTGTGCGGCACCTCACCCCGGTTTGCGGAGGAATCCACCCCATGCGCCCCAGAACTCTCGTCACCGCCCTCTCGGCGTCGGCCCTGCTCGTCCCCCTCGCCGCGTGCGGGAGCGGATCGTCCGGCGGGGACGGCTCGACCGTCAAGGTCGGGGCCATCCTGTCCATGTCGGGCATCTACTCCACGCTCGGCGCGCCCCAGAAGAAGGCGCTCCAGATGGGCGTCGAGGAACTGAACAAGCAGGGTTTCACCGTCGCGGGCAAGAAGCACACGCTCGCGATCGAGTACGCCGACGACAAGTCCGACGCCGCCACGACCGGCGTCACCCAGCTCCGCGAGCTCGCGCAGGCCCAGAAGCTCCCGGTCATCGCCTACGGCAACGGCTCGGACACCTACGTCCCGCAGCTCAAGCGCAAGCCCGTCGCGATGCTGAACCTGATCGACTCGGTGTACCCGAGCATCCTGCGGCTCAGCCCGCACTTCTGGCGGGTGCGCGGCGACTCCCCCACCTACGTCCCCGGGTGCCTCTACTACGCCAAGCGCCAGCTCGGGGTGAAGAGCATCTCCGTCATCACCGCCAAGGGCGAGGGGTACGGCGAGGGGCTGACGCAGCTCGTCGACCAGTCCGCCAAGGCCGAGGGCGTGCGGGTCGCGGCCAGCAGCCAGTTCCCGCTCGGCTCGACCGACTACAGCAACGCCATCCGCGCGGCCGTGGGCGCCAAGCCGGACGCGATCTACCTGTCCAGCGTCACCGCCGTGATCCTGCCCGTCCTCAAGCAGCTCCGGCAGTCCGGGTACACCGGCCCCGTCATCCACAGCGCGGGCGTCAACCCGAACCAGGCCAAGGACATCCTCGGCGCGCAGTTCAACACGATCATGAAGGACAACTACGACTGCGCTGGAACGCTCCCGACGACGTCGGACAACCCGACCGCCAAGGCGTTCGCCGCCGCCTACCAGGCCCGGTACAACGAGTACCCGCAGGACCTGACGATGTGGGCGCACGACTTCCCGTTCATCGTCGCCGCCGCGATGGCCAAGGCGGGCACCACCGCCGACTCGGCGAAGATCGAGAAGGCGCTCGGCGAGATCACCGTCCCGCAGGGCACCGTCAGCGGCTGGCTCCCCGGCGACGGGCAGCGGCTGTTCACCGAGCGCATGGCCCGCACCGCCTCGGAGGTCACCACCTGGTGCAGCACCGGGCAGACCCTCGCCAGCGTGATGACGTTCGACGTCAAGAACGGCGCGGTCGTGGACCCCGTGCTCAAGAAGGACGTCTGCAAGTGATCCAGGTCCTCGTCAACGGCGTCTTCCTCGGCTGCCTGTTCGCGGTGGTCGCGGTGGGGCTGACCCTGGTCTACGGGGTCATGGAGGTGCCGAACTTCGCGCACGCGGGCGTCATCGTCCTCGCCGCGTACACCACCTGGTCGGTGGAGCACGCGGGCGCGCCGTTCGTCGTCGCCGCCCTCGCCGGGATCGCCTGCGGCGGCGCCGTGTCGGTCCTCACCGAGGTGCTGGCCTACCGGTGGATCATCACCAAGCCCGCCGCCGCGCCCGCCGTCGCGCTCGGCCTGCTGCTGATCCTGCAGAACGTCGCGCTGCGGCTGTACGGCGGCGAGGGCCGGTCCCTCGACACGCCCTACGACACCGTCCTGCTCAAGGCGGGCGGGGTGTCGCTGCCCGGCGTGAAGGCCGCGCTGATCGTGCTGGCCGTCCTGTCGCTCGGCGCGCTGCACCTGCTGCTGTCGCGGACCTCGCTCGGCCGCGCCATGCGCGCGGTCGCCCAGGACCGCGACGCCGCCGCGATGCTCGGCATCCCCATGCGCCGCCAGTACGCGCTGGCGTTCCTCATCGCCGGGATGCTCGGCGGCGTCGCCGCCGTCGCCTACGCGCCGACGTTCCAGGTCTCCCCGTACATGGCCGACGACGTGCTGCTCAGCGCGTTCGTCGTGGTCGTCCTCGGCGGCCTCGGCAGCGTGTGGGGCGCGGTCGCCGGCGGCCTGGTCCTCGGCGTCGTCGAGGGCCTGGGCGCGGCGTACGTCAGCTCCGCGTACCAGAGCGCGTTCGGCTTCCTCATGCTCGTGCTCATCCTCGTGCTGCGGCCCGGCGGGCTGCGCACGACCGACGCCCGAAGGGTGGCCTGACATGCGCCTCCCCGCCGCCGCGCGGCACGCCGGGACCGCGGCCGGACTCGCGGCCCTCAGCGTCCTCGCCTACGTCCTGCTGAAGAACGTGCAGGGCGACCGGGGCCAGGTGGTCCTGCTCATCGTCGTCTGGACGATCGCCCTCACCGGGCTCAACCTCATCCAGGGCCTGGGCGGCTACCCGAGCCTCGCGCACGTCTCGTTCTTCGCGGGCGGCGCGTACCTGTCGGCGTACCTGCTCGGCAAGGGGCTGCCGATGGCGGTGTGCGCGGCGCTCGCCGTCGGCGGCACCATGCTCGCCGGGCTCGTCGTCGCGCTGGTGTTCAGCCGGACGCGCGGGCAGTACTTCGCGATCGGCACGATGTTCTTCACCGCCGTCGTGAACCTGGTGCTCACCAACGCGGCGGGCGTCACCGGCGGGCCCAACGGGCGGCCGGTGGACCTCGGGTTCTCCCTCGACGCGACGCTGGTGCTGCTGGCCGCGTCGCTCGGGCTGAGCCTCGGCGCGTTCCACGTCCTCGCGCGGACCCGTTTCGGGGACCGGCTGCGCGCCGTCCGCGAGGACGAGGACCTGGCGCAGCACGTCGGCGTCCCGACCGCGCGCGTCAAGCTCGTCGCGATGGTCGCGTCCTCGGCGTTCGGGGCGTGGGCGGGCGTGCTGTTCGCCCAGTACAACGGCGTCATCGCGCCGTCGCAGTTCACGTTCGTGCAGAGCTTCCTCATGCTCGTCGCGATCGGGCTCGGCGGGTCCGGGCGGCTGCTGGCCCCGCTCGTCGGCAGCGCGATCGTCATCGGGTTCACCCAGCTCATCAAGCTCGGGCCGGGGATCAGCCAGATCGCCCTCGGCGTGCTGTTCATCCTGGTCACGCTGCTCGTCCCCAACGGGGTGCTCGGCGGGATCACCGGGCTGTGGCGGCGGGTGCGGCCGGGCCGGGCGGGCGGTCCCGCCGCCGAACCGCCGCGCGTCCGCGCCAAGGAGGAGGTCGCGTCATGACCGCGCTGCTCACCGTCGACGGGGTCGTCAAGCGCTACGGCGGGCTCGCGGCCGTGGACGGGGTGTCGTTCACCCTGAACGCGGGCGGGGTGCTCGGCCTCATCGGACCCAACGGATCGGGGAAGACGACCCTGCTCGGCGTCCTGGCCGGAACCCACGAGCCCACCGCCGGGTCCGTCGCGATCGACGGGCGCGTCGCGTCCGGGCGGGGCGCGCACCGCGCCGTCCGCGCCGGGATCGCCCGCACGTTCCAGACCACCCGGCTGTTCGGGAGCTGGACGCTGCGCGACGCGCTGCGGCTCGCGCGCGGCGAGGCGCGCGGCCGGTCCGGCGCGGCGTCGGACGAGACGATCGCCGGGCTGCTGTCGCTGGACGGCCTGCTGGACCGGCCCTGCGGGTCGCTGACCAGCGCCGCGCAGCGGCTGGCGATGATCGCGCTGGCGCTGGCGACCGGACCGCGCGTCCTGCTGCTGGACGAGCCCGCGGTCGGGATGGACACCGCCGAGTCCGCGGCGCTGGCCGCCGCCGTCCGACGCGTCGCCGACGAGCTGGGCGTCGCGGTCGTCGTCGTGGACCACAACATGCACTTCCTCATGCCGCTCGCCGACACCGTCCTGGTCATGGCGGCCGGGGCCGTGCTGGCGACCGGCACGCCGGAGGAGATCCGCTCGAACGAGGCCGTCATCGCCTCCTACCTCGGGGGAGCCTGACATGCCCGAAACGTCACCCGTGCTGAAGCCCGTGCTGGAAGTGTCGGGGCTGACCGTCGCGTTCGGCGCGACGACCGCCGTCCGCGAGGTCTCGCTGACCGCCGCCGCCGGGACCGTCACCGGCATCCTCGGCGCGAACGGCGCCGGGAAGACCACCACCCTGCTCGGCGTCCTCGGGCTGGTGCCGCGCCGCGCCGGGACGGTCGCGTTCGACGGCCGGGACGTCACCGCCCTGGAGACCGGCGCGCTCGTCCGCGCGGGCATCGCGCTGTGCCCGGAGAACCGCCGCCTGTTCCCGAGCATGTCGATCGAGGACAACCTGCTGCTCGGCGCGTACGGGCACGGGCGCAAGGTGCGGCGGGCGCGGCTGGACCGCACCTACGAGCGGTTCGCGTGGCTGCGCGACCGCGCCGCCGAGCCCGCCGGGCGGCTCAGCGGCGGCCAGCAGCAGGCCGTCGCCATCGCCCGCGCGCTGATGTCGGAGCCGCGGCTGGTGCTGCTGGACGAGCCGTCCAGCGGCCTGTCGCCCGTCGCGGTCGACGAGATCGGGGAGCTGCTGGCCGGGATCGCCGCCGACGGCACCGCGATGCTGCTGGTCGAGCAGAACGTCAAGCTCGTCCAGCGGCTGTGCTCGACGGCGTACGTCCTGTCGCACGGCCGGGTCACCGCGTCCGGCCCGGTGGCCGACCTGCTCCGCGACGACGCCGTCTCCGACGCCTACCTCGGGAAGGCGGGCTGACGGCCCGCCCCCGGCCCCCGCGAGGAGAGGAGGACGCACCACCGCATCGGTCCACCCCCCCTGATCCGTTGCCGAATCACCGTTTCGCGAAGACACAGCCGAGGAGTTCCCCCCATGAGGACGATCGTCCGACGATCGCTCGCCGTCCTGCCCGCCGCCCTCACGCTGGCCGCCGCGGCGGTCGCCGTCCCGGCCGCCGCCGCGCCGCCCGCCCGGGTCGCCGCCCTCGCGACGACCGCCTACCAGCGCGGGCCCGCCCCGACCCTCAGCGGCGTCCGCGCCGCGCTCGGCCCGTTCTCCTACTCCACCGCGTCCGTCAGCGCCGCCGCCACCGGGTACACCTTCGGCGGCGGCACCGTCTACTACCCCGACGACACCAGCCAGGGGACGTTCGGCGGCATCGCCGTGACCCCCGGCTACACCGGCACCGAGGGGTCCATCGCGTGGCTCGGCCCGCGCCTGGCCTCGCAGGGCTTCGTCGTCATCACGATCGCGACCAAGAGCCTCTACGACCAGCCGACCGCGCGCGGGCAGCAGCTCCTGGCCGCGCTCGACTACCTGAAGACGTACTCGCCCGCCGCCGTCCGGCAGCGCCTCGACCCGCAGCGGCTCGCGGTGAGCGGCCACTCGATGGGCGGCGGCGGGGCGCTGTACGCGGTGTGGTCGCGGCCGTCGCTGAAGGCGGCCGTGCCGCTGGCGCCGTACCACACGATCAAGAACTGGTCGGCGATCACGGTGCCGACGCTGATCGAGGCCGGGACGGCGGACACCGTCACGCCGGTCGGCACGTTCGCCGAGCCGATCTACCAGAGCCTCACCGGCGCGAGCGAGCGCGCGTACGCGGAGGTCGCGGGCGCGAACCATCTCACCTTCACGGCCGAGAACCCGCTGATCGGCGGGCTGGAGGTCGCGTGGATGAAGCGGTTCGTGGACGATGACGCCCGCTACGACCAGTTCCTGTGCCCCGCCCCGACCGACCCCGGTCTGACGGAGTACCGGGATTCCTGCCCCACCTCCTGACGGCAGGAGCACGATGGTCGGCGGCCCGTCCCGAGCCCGGGGCGGGCCGCCGGTCCGCGACCATCCGACGAACGGAGCGACCCGCGATGTCCGACACCAAGCGCATCCTGTGTTTCGGCGACTCCCTGACCTGGGGGTGGGAGCCCGTCGCCGAGGCCGTCCCGACCCGGCGGCACGCGACCGCGCAGCGCTGGCCGCGCGCGCTGGAGGCCGCGCTCGGCCCCGGCCACGAGGTCGTCGAGGAGGGGCTGAGCGGCCGCACCACCACCGCCGACGACCCGGTCGACCCGAGGCTGAACGGCGGCGCCTATCTGCCCGCCGCGCTGGCGTCCCACTTCCCGCTCGACCTCGTGGTGATCATGCTCGGGACCAACGACGCCAAGGCGGCGTTCGGCCGGACGCCCTTCGACATCGCCACCGGGATGTTCACGCTGGTGGACCAGGTCGCCCGCTCCGGCGGCGGCGCGGGGACGGTGTACCCCGCGCCGCGCGCGCTCGTCGTCGCGCCGCCGCCGCTCGGCGCGATCCCCGACCCGTGGTTCGCGGAGGTGTTCCGGGGCGCGGCCGAGAAGATCGCGGAGCTGCCGCGGCTGTACCGGGCGCTGGCGGGGTTCGCGGGCGCGGCGTTCTTCGACGCGGGCACGGCCGTCGCGACGGACGGCGTGGACGGCATCCACCTGACGGGACGGACGAGCGCCGCGCTCGGGCGCGCGCTGGCCGAGCCGGTGGCGGCGGCCCTGCTCTGACCCGCGCCCGGTCAACGCAGATGGGTGCGCCGACCGTCGCAGTCGAAGATGTCGATGACTTGCGCAAGTGGCTCGTAGGGTCGGAGGCATGGCCCACGAACACCATGCGCACGGAGACGACGCCGCCCTCGCGAAGATGCTGGACCTGGACGCCGAGGTGCTGCGGCCCGTCCTCACCGAGACGACCGCCTGGCTCGCGGAGCTGGCCGGGGACCCGCCGCCCGCGCGGGTCCTCGACCTCGGCAGCGGGCCGGGCGCGGGCACGTTCGCGCTGCTCGACCGGTTCCCGGCGGCCGAGGCGGTCGCGGTGGACGCCGCCCCCGGAATGCTGGACCGCCTCACCGGGGCCGCCCGCGCGCGCGGCGTCGCCGACCGGGTCACCGCCGTCGCGGCGGACCTGGACGCCGGATGGCCGCCGGTCGGCGCGTTCGACCTGGTCTGGGCGTCGGCGTCGCTGCACCACGTGGCCGACCCGGCGCGGGTGCTGCGCGACGTGCGCGGCGCGCTGCGGCCGGGCGGGCTGTTCGCGGTGCTGGAGCTGGACGGCTTCCCGCGCTTCCTGCCGCACGACCTCGGGTTCGGGCGGCCGGGCCTGGAGGACCGCTGCCACGCGGCGCTCGCGGACCGGCACGGCGCGGAGCTGCCGAACCTCGGCGCGGACTGGGGGCCGCCGCTGCGCGACGCCGGGTTCGCCGTCGAGGGCGAGCGCGTCCTGGCGATCGAACTGGCGCCGCCGCTGACCGAGGCCGCCGGCCGCTACGCGCGGGTGACGCTGGACCGGCTGCGCGCCCACCTGGCCGACCGGCTCGACGCCGACGACCTCGCGGCGCTGGACGCGCTGCTGACGCCCGGCGGCCCGCACGACGTCCGCCGCCGCGACGACCTGGCGGCCCGGGGCCGGCGCACGGCGTGGGTGGCGCGGCGGCCCGTGGTTTGAGCCCGTGGTGTGAGCGGTCACCGCTTGACGGTCAGCCGCACCATCGGGACGTCCTCGACGGGCCGGCCGACCGCCGCCTCGATCACCGCGCGCAGGCCCGCCCACGCGCGGGGCCGCTCGACGGCGTAGCGCCGCAGGACGGCGGCGGACTCGTCGGGCGGCAGCGGCTCGGCCGCCGCCGGGGCGCTCCGGCGCGGGCCGCACGACACGCGGACGTCCGGGCAGGCGAGGATGTTGCGGTACCACTGCGCGCGCTCCCCGAACCCGGCCGCGACGACGTACACGTCGCGGGAGGGCCGCTCGACGACCTCCAGCACGACGAACCGGCGGGCGCCCGAGACGCGTCCCCGGTGCTCCAGCAGGAGCGTGCGGGTGCCGAGCAGGAAGCCGAGCCCGGCGCGGTAGAGCGGGATCGGGGCGCGCACGAGCCGACGGGTGGTGAGGGCGCGTGCGCCGAGCGCCGCGGTCCGGTCGGCAAGTCCCATCGGGGATTCCCTCCGTCGTTGACGGGACCAGCCTAGACCATCCTTTGCACTGTGCAACGGTCGCCCTGGAGCGCGCCAATATTCATGGCGCACAACCGTCGTTGGAATTGTGTTCGGCGCGAATTAATGTGGACCGTTGGAAATGCCCGGGGCGCGCGCGGGGAGGGCGCGCACCCCGGACCGGATCAGGAGTCCGCGACGTGCAGGGTGTCGTCGAAGACGCCCGGCGCGGACTCGCCCTTGATCGTCCCGAAGCCGCTCGCGACGCCCGTGGACGGGCACAGGAACCCGCTGCCGGACTTCTTCTGCAGCGTCACGCTGTTCAGCGCGCCCTGCAGTTCGGCGACCGAGGCGTCCGGCCGCGACGCGTTGTCGGGGTTGTAGAGGTCGATCAGGAGCTGGTGGACCGAGGAGCCGAAGCCGTAGTAGCAGGTGGTGCCGCTGAGCGAGACCTTGACGGTGAGCGCGGAGTCGGTGAACACCAGGCCCGCGCTGTGGCCGGGGCTCTGCGGGTCGTAGGCGACGGTGCCCGCGGTGTAGGGGAGGTTCTGGAACTCGACGGTCGCGCCGGAGCAGCCGCTGATCGAGGCGCTGGTCAGCGTGGTCGCGCCGGACGACTGCAGGGTGCCGCCGAGCGTCGCGCTGGTGCAGCTCGCGGTGACCGTCTGGCCGAGGATCGTGGCCTGGACGCTGATCGGGGACAGGTTCTGGAACTGGAAGTTGCCCGAGTACGGCCCGGCGGAGTCGCGGACGACCGTGCCCGCGGCCGACGCGCCGCCGGCCAGCAGCCCGACCGCCGCGCCCGCCGCGACGGCGGGCAGGCAGATCCTGGTGAGTGCTCTCATCGACGTGCTCCTGTCGATCGGGGGGTGGTTCCGGATGCGGGAGGCGGTGGCGCACGGGGTGATCACGACCGGCCCGTTCCGCCCGCGGAATTGATCGGCAGCAACTGCTCACTGCCGATGATGAAACGTGAAAGAGATTTCGTCAACAGTTCCCGAAGTACGAATTTCGCGGCGGAATTCAGCCCGCCGGTGAAAGGCGTTCCGGCAGGGGTGAGCGGGTCGCCCGACCCGCAATTCACGGAATGCGGCTGCCGGTGCGGCGGCGTGCCGCTGCGCGCGGCGGGCCGCACGGCGACCCGTGGGGCCGGGCGGCCCGGGAGCGGCGGGACCAACGTCCCCGCGGGCCGGAGCCCTTCGCGCCTGCCGCGCCCGGCCGCGGCGCGGTGGAGTGGAGGCGTCCGCTCCGGCGATCGAAGAGGAGAGCACGATGGCCGTCCCCACCCGCAGGCCCGAGACCCCCCGACAGCGGCCCGCCGCGCGGGACGCGGCCGCCGCCCGGTACGTGTGGGCCGTCGCGCGGCTCGCGCTCGGCTGGGTGTTCCTCTGGGCGTTCCTGGACAAGACGTTCGGCCTCGGCCACGCGACGCCGAGGGCCCGCGCGTGGATCGAGGGCGGCAGCCCCACCGAGGGGTTCCTGAAGCACACGCCGCAGGGCCCGCTCGCGGACTTCTACCACGGGCTCGCGGGGTCGGCCGCCGCCGACTGGCTGTTCATGGCCGGGCTGGCGGGGATCGGCGCGGCGCTGCTGCTCGGGATCGGGACGCGGGTCGCGGCGGCGGCCGGGGCCGTGCTGCTGGTGATGATGTGGAGCGCCGTCCTGCCGCCCGCCGACAACGTGTTCATGGACGACCACCTGGTGTACGCGGTCGTCCTGGTCGGGCTGGCGCTGACGGACGCGGGCGACGTCCTCGGCCTCGGCGGCGTCTGGGGGCGGACGGCGCTGGTCCGCAGGCTGCCGTTCCTGAAGTGACCGTGTTCGGAATGACCGGGCGCGGCGGGGCGACGGCCCCGCCGCGCGGTCAGGCGTCGCGGTCGCGGCCGCGGTCGGCCTTGAGCCGGGCCGCGTACGCGGCGGCCTGCGTGCGGCGCGTCATCCCGAGCTTGGCGAACAGGTGGGAGGTGTAGTTCTTGACGGTCTTCTCCGCCAGGAACATCCGCTCCCCGATCTGCCGGTTCGTCAGCCCCTCCCCGATCAGGTCGAAGATCGCTCGCTCGCGGTCGGTGAGCGCGCCGAGCGGGTCGCCGCGCTCCTGCCGGTCGCGGATGCGGGCGAGCATCCGCGCCGTGCTGCGCGGGTCGAGCAGCGACTGCCCGGACGCGACGGTGCGGATGGCCCCGACCAGGTCCGAGCCGTGGATCTGCTTGAGGACGTAGCCGGACGCGCCCGCCATCACCGCGTCGAACAGCGCCTCCTCGTCGTCGAAGGAGGTGAGCATCAGGCAGGCCAGGCCGGGCAGCCGCGACCGCAGCTCGCGGCAGAGCGCGACGCCGTCGCCGTCGGGCAGCCGGACGTCCAGGACGGCGACGTCGGGCCGGGCGGCGGGGACGCGGGCGAGCGCCTGCTCCACCGAGCCCGCCTCGCCGACGACGTCCAGGCCGTCCTCGGCCGACAGCAGCGCCGCGACGCCCCGGCGGACGACCTCGTGGTCGTCGACCAGGAACACGCGGATCGGATTCTCGCCGGTCATCGGGCATCGCTCCCCTCGCGGAACCGGGCGGTCGCCCCGACCCTAGCCATCGGACGTCCGCGATCACCGGGTCCGAAGTGCCGAACTGGTGCGAAGATCCTCGCATGTGTCATCAGCCGCGATTTTCCCCCGGAGCCCGGAACGTGAGCCCATGACCGGCGACCGGTCGCCCGGCGAGGAACGGGCCAAGCTCGTCCTGCCGCAGCTCCAGCTCGACGACCTCCTCGCCGAGCTGCAGGCGCGGCTGGAGACGGCGCGGTCCACCCGCGACCGCGTCCACGCGCTGCTGGAGGCGGTGGTCTCCATCGGCGGCGAGCTGGACCTCGCCTCGGTGCTGCGCCGCATCATCGAGGCCGCGACGACGCTGGTCGACGCCCGCTACGGCGCGCTCGGCGTGATCGCCGAGGAGGGCGAGCGGCTGGTGGAGTTCGTCACGGTCGGCGTCGGGCAGGCGGAGATCGACGCGATCGGGCACTGGCCGCACGGGCGCGGCATCCTCGGCCTGCTCATCCGCGAGCCGCACCCGCTGCGGCTGCCGAACCTGTCCGAGCACCCCGAGTCCTACGGGTTCCCCGCCGACCATCCGCCGATGGGCACGTTCCTCGGCGTCCCGATCCGCGTCCGCGACGAGGTGTTCGGGAACCTGTACCTCACCGAGAAGGCCGGGGGCGGGGAGTTCGACGCCGACGACGAGGTCGTCGTCGGGGCGCTGGCCACCGCGGCGGGCGTCGCGATCGAGAACGCGCGCCTGTACGAGGAGGGCCGCCGCCGCGAGCAGTGGCTGGAGGCGTCCGCGGAGGTCGCGACCCGGCTGCTGTCGGGCACTGGGACGCGGGAGGTGACCTCGCTCGTCGCCGAACGGGCCCGGCGCATCGCGGACGCCGACCTGGCGGTGGTGTCGCTGGCGGACCGCGCCGCCGGGGAGTTCGTCGTGGACGCCGCCGACGGCGCGGACGCCGCCGCGCTGCGCGGCCGGCGCGTCCCGATGGACGAGGCGGTCACCGCGCCGGTGTTCCGCACGGGCGCGCCGCTGCGCGTCGAGGACGCCGCGCGGCCGGGGGGCGGCGGCCCGCTGCTGGCCGTCCCGCTCGGGACGGGCCGGTCGGCGCGCGGCGTCGTCGCGGTCGCCAACCGGTCCGGGGGCGCGACGTTCGGCGAGGCGACGCAGCGGCTGCTGGAGGCGTTCGGGACGCAGGCGGCGGTGGCGCTGGAGCTGGCCGACCGCCGCCGCGACGCCGAGCGGCTGGCCCTGCTGGAGGACCGCGACCGCATCGCCAAGGACCTGCACGACACCGTCATCCAGCGGCTGTTCGCGACCGCGATGACGCTGCTCAGCGCCATCAAGATCGCCGAGAGCGCGGAGGTGTCGAACCGCGTCCAGCGCGCCGTGGACGACCTGGACGACACCATCCGGCAGATCCGCTCGACGATCTTCGCGCTGCAGACCGCGCCGGACGCCGACGCGCTGCGCAGCCGCTTCCACGCGCTGCTGGACGCCGCCGCCGAGCACCTCGGGTTCGCGCCGTCGGTGCGGCTGGACGGGCTGCTGGACACGGCGGTCCCCGACGAGGTGGGCGAGCAGTTGCTGGCGGTGGCGCGGGAGGCGCTGTCGAACGTCGCCCGGCACGCCGGCGCGACGCGCGTCACCGTCGCGGTGTCGGTGGGCGACGAGCTGGTGCTGCGGGTCGTGGACGACGGCGTCGGCATCACGCCCGGCGGGCGGCGCAGCGGGCTGGCGAACCTGCGCGACCGCGCGAAGGCGCTCGGCGGCTCGTTCGCGGTCCGGCCGGGCCCGGACGGCGGGACCGAACTGCTGTGGCGCGTCCCGCTCCCCGGCGACGAGGACTAGCCGGGGACCAGCGGCCCGCCCGGGAGGGGACCAAGGTCCCGGCGCGCGGCGGACGTCCGCGCCTGCCGCCCGCGCGGCGCGGGCGCGAGGCTTGCGTCCATGACCGAATCCGCGACCGAGTCGGCGACGGACTCCGCCGGGACGCGCCTGGACCCGCTGCTGCGGCCCCGGGCGGTCGCGGTCGTCGGGTCGGCCCCCGGCGTCCTGCGCGGCCTCGCGGCGGGCGGCTTCGGCGGGACGGTGCTCGCGGTGAACCCGCACGCGGCGGGCGAGGCGGTCCACGGCGCGGCGTGCGTCGCGTCGCCCGCGGACCTGCCCGAGCGGCCCGACCTGGTGGTCCTCGCGGTGCCCGCCGCGTCGGTCGCGGACGCGGCGGCCGCGTGCGGGCGGCGCGGGGCGCGGGCGGCGGTGGTGCTGACGTCGGGGCTGTCGGCGGCGCAGGAGGACGCGCTGCGCGCCGCGTGCCGCGCGTGGGGCATGGTGCTGGTCGGGCCCGGTTCGGCGGGGGTCGCGGTGCCCGCGCTGGGACTGCACGCCACGGTCGCGGTGCGGCGTCCGGCGGCGGGGGACGTCGCGGTGGCGGTGCGGTCGGGCGGCGTCGGCGGTGCGCTGCTCGGGCGCCTGGCGCGGCTGAACATCGGCGTCGCGTCCTATGTGGCCACGGGCGGGGCGACCGACGTCCGCGACGACCTGCTGCGCCGGTGGGCGGCGGACCCGGCGGTGCGGCTCGGCGTCCTGGACGCGACCACGCCGGAGGACCTGCGGGTCCTCGCGCGGGCGGCCGGGCGGGGCACCCCGGTGCTGGCGCTCGCGCCCGCTTCGGCGGGCGGCGGTCGCGGCCCGCTGGACGGGCCGCTCGGCGCGGTCCGGCGGGCGCTGTTCGCGCGGTCGGGCGTCGTCGTGGCGCGGACGCTCGCGGAACTGGTCGAGGCGGCGGCCGTGCTGGCGCCGGGGCCCGCGCCGCGCGGGCGGCGCGTCGCGGTGCTCGCCGCCGGGGCCGAGGCGGGCGCGGCGGCGGCCGCCGCGTGCGCCGCCGCCGGGCTGGCCGCCGCGCCGCTGACGGCGGCGACCCGCCGCGCCCTGCCGCCCGGTCCCGTGCCGGGCGCGGTCGTCGCCGCGGAGCCGGGACCGGCCGCCGCCGTCCTCGGCCGGGACGCGACGGTGGACGCGGTGCTGGTCGTCTCCCCCGCGCCGCCGCCCGGCCCGGCGGGCGTGCCCGTCGTCGCGGTGCGGCCGGGGCAGGTCGAGGGCGTTCGCGTCACGGCGGACGGCGTTCCGTCGTACGCGTCCCCGGCGCGCGCGGCCCGCGCCCTGGCGCACGCGGCGTCCCTCCACCGCGCGGACGAGCCCGGGACGCCCGTGGAGGTCCCGCCCGGCGGTCCGGCCGCCGCCCGCGCGCTGGTCGGCGTCCGCCCCGGCGGCGCGCGCCTCCCCCGCGCGGCGACGCTGCGGCTGCTGGCGGCCTACGGGGTCGTCGCGCGGAACGCGGCCCCGGGCGGGCGGGGCGCGCGGGTCCGGTGCGGGACGTTCCGGGACGAGCTGTTCGGCCCCGTCGTCGTGCTCGCCGTCGAGGGCGGCGCGGTCCCGGCCGCCGCGGCCTGCCCGCTGACCGGCGGCGGCGCGGCCGGGCTGGTGCGCGCGGCGGGCCTGCCGCCCGTCCTGGCCGGGCCGGTGGCGCAGCTCGCCCGGCTGGCCGCCGACCTGCCGGAGGTCGCCCGCCTGGACGTGGACGCGGTGGTGGACCGGGCGGAACTGGCGATCGTCAACGCCCGCGCGGAGGTCGCGCCCGTCAGGGCTCGGGGATGACGACGTCCTCGACGGGGCGGCGGACGCCGGCCGGCCCGGTCCCGTCCGGCACGCCCAGGCGCAGGACGAGTTGCGGGTACTCGCCGTCGCAGAACCGCGTCCGGATGAACGCGCGCAGCTCCGGGACCTCCAGCGCCTGCGTGTGGAACGCGGCGGCCAGGCCCGCCTCGGCGGCGTGCAGCAGGACGCGCTGGAGCGCGCGTCCGGCGCGCAGCCAGTCCGCGCGGTCGTCGCCGGGGGTGCTGAGCGTCAGCACCGTCCCGACCGCGGACTCCCCGGCGGACGCGCCGGTGCCCCAGCCGCGGCCGCGGGCGAAGTCGCGGGCCGCGAAGTCGGGGTCGGTGCGGGGCGCCTCGCGCGGGTAGGCGGCGGCCGGGACGCCGTCGCGGCGGTCGGCGCCGGGGCGGGACGCCCAGCGGGCGGTCTCGGCGGCGTGCGCCGCGTCGAGGTGCTGGACGTGCTCGGCGGCGCGGGTCAGCGCGGCGAGCGCCGCCACCGCGTGCTCGTCCGTCACCGGCGCGAGCCGGACGCCCTCGCGCCCGGCCTCGGCGCGCAGCCGTTCCACGGCCCGCGGCGGGACGGGCACGGCGCGGAACGCCGTCCGGTGCGCGCGCCGCCGCGGCACCTTGGCCAGCAGCCGCGCGGCGGCCGCCGCCTCCCCCGCCGCGACCGCGCCGCCGAACACGACCTCGGCGAGCAGGTTGGGCCGGTCGGGATCGGGCAGCAGGGCCGTGCGCGGGTCGCGGCCGTGGACGCGCAGCGCGGTCTCGGCGGTGAACAGCGCCGCGCCGCAGCTGATCACCAGCTCGCGGCCGACCGGGTCGGCCGCCGACAGCCGCCGGGCCGCGTCGGCGCGCAGCACGACCCGGTCGTCGGCCAGGCCGAACGTCCACGGCTGCGTGTTGTGGACGGACGGCGCCCACAGGGCCGCCGCCGCGATCCGCCGCGCCAGGGCGGTGCCGGTCTCCGCGGTGTCCATCGGGGCTCCCCTCGCTCGGCCGCCGCACGTCCTCGTGCGCCGTCTCCAGTGGACCGCGCGCGGCCGCCCGTCCCGCAGGGCCGTTGGGCCCCGGCCCGGGGGACCCCGCCGCCCGCGCGCGGGACCTTCGGCCCTGACCGGCGCGCGCCCCGCGCGCCATGCTCGGGGCATGACGCTGGACCGGGGCGGGCTGCAGATCCTGGACGACGGCGCGTGCCGCGCCCTGCTCGCGGCCGTCCCGATCGGCCGGATCGTGTTCACCGACCGGGCGCTGCCCGCCGTGCAGCCGGTGAACTTCACGCTGGTGGACGGCGACGTGGTCGTGCGGACGTCGTCGGACTCGCGGCTCGCGGCGGCGGTCCGCGACGCGGTCGTCGCGTTCGAGGCCGACGACTACGACGCGCGGACCGGCACGGGCTGGTCGGTGGTGGTGATCGGCCGCGCCCGCGCCGTCGTGGACGCGGCGGAGCTGGCCGCGCTGCGCGCCGTCCCGCTGCGCCCGTGGGTGCGCGGCGGCCCGGACCGGTTCCTGCGCATCCGCCCCGACCTGCTGTCGGGCCGCCGCCTGCCCGGCGGGCCCTGAACCGGGCTTCCGTGTCGGCTCCGGCGCGCCGGGGTAGGGCGGTCCGCGGGGAAGGAGGGGCCGTGACGCGAGCGCTGGTGCTGGGCGCGGGCATCTCGCCGGGCCTGCCGTGGCAGGCCGGGCTGATCGAGGGCCTGCGCCGCGCGGGGACCGACCTCGGGTCCGCCGACCTGATCGTCGCCACGTCCGCGGGGGCCTTCGCGGGGGCGCTGCTGGCGTTCGGCGCGGATCTGGAGCCCGCGATCGACGGGCTCCTGGACGCGGCCGACGCGGCTCCCCCGGCCCGGCCGTCCGCCGACCGCTTCCTGACCCTGTTCGAGATCCTGGCCGACACCGCCGTCCCCGCCGAGGAGCGGCGGACGCGGGCCGCGCGCCTGTCCCCCGTGCCGGACGCCGGCGCCGCGGCGCGCCGGGTGGACCTGGTCGTCGGCCGCCTGCCGTCCGAGGAGTGGCCGGACTACCCGCTGCTGCTGGTCGCCGTGGACGCCGACACCGGGGAGCGCGTGGTGTGGCGGCGGGGCGGCGCGGCGCCGCTGGGCGACGCGCTCCGCGCGGCGTGCGCGACGCCGACGATCTTCGCCCCGGTCGAGGCGGGCGGCCGCCGCTGCGTGGACGGCCTGGTCGCGTCCACCACCCACGCCGACCTCACCGCCGGGCACGACCGCGTCGTCGTCCTGGACTCGCTGGGCCATCTGCGGCTGCCGACCGCCGTGCTCGACGCGGAACTGGCCGCGGTCCGCCCCGCGGCGACGGCCGTCGTCGGGCCGGGCGTGGAGACGATGCGGATGTTCCCGCTGGACATCTTCGACGCGGCGGCGAGCCGGTCGGCGTTCCAGGCGGGCGTGCGGCAGGCCGAGGCCGAGGCCGACGCCGTCGCGCGCGTCTGGAACGGCTGACCGCCGCCCGGAAACCGGACGGCGGTCGGCGCGGTTCCGCTCAGACGCCGAACTTGGCCGCCAGGCGCGGGACGTAGTCGACGAGGTCCTGGTCCCAGCACAGGGCGTCGTGGCCGCCGTCGCACTGGCCCCAGCCGGTGCCGTCGCCGTAGTCCTTCCAGTAGTAGGGGACTCCGGCGGCGTCGAGCTTGTCCTTGAAGTGCTTGGACGCGCCCTCCAGCCACCACTCCAGGCCCTTCGGGCCGATCGGGGCCTGGAACACGCCGCCGCCCCCGTTGCCGATGTAGATGGAGACGCCGAGGCCGGCGAGCTTGGCGGCGTTCGCGCCCGGGTCCGCCTCGTTCCACAGGTGGTCGGCGTTGAGCACCGGGTACGGCGAGCCGAACAGGGCGTCGCTGTCCACGGCGGGCGCGTAGGCGTCGTTCACCGCGCAGTCGGCGGTCGGGTCCGACAGGGTGCTCGCGGCGCACAGCGCGCCCGTCGCGTCGATGAGGGAGCCGACGACGGTCAGCCGCAGGTCCATCGAGTTGACCGACAGGTCGTTGTCGCCGGACATCGTCGCGACGTCGGAGAACAGGTCGGGGTGGAGTTGGGCGTAGTGGAGCGCTCCGAATCCGCCCATCGAGATGCCCGCGATGGCGCGGTGCTGCTTGTCCGCGACGGTCCGCAGGTTCGCGTCGATGTACGGGACGAGCTGGTCGATGTGGAAGTTCTCCCAGTTCTGCGCCCCGGCGGGGGTGTTCTGGTCGCGCCAGTTGGAGTACCAGCCGCGGTTGCCGCCGTCGGGGAGCACGAAGATCATCCCGGCCTGGCCGTTGAGGGCGCGGTAGCCGTTGAAGTAGTTCGCGGGGTCGCCGGGCGAGCCGTGCAGCAGGTACATCACCGGGTAGCGCTTGGCGGTGTCGGCGGCGTACCCGTCCGGGAGGATGATCCGGATGTGGTGCCGTCCGGCGACCTGCGGCGTCGTGACGGTGATGACGAAGTCGTTCGCGGTGTTGCGCGCGGCGATCTCCGGTTCGGTCGGGACCTGCGTGAGGCCGAAGCCGTCCGGCAGGGTCGGCGGGGCGGGCGCGTCGGCGCGCGCGGGCGGCGCGACGAGCGCGGCCAGGACGGCGAGCAGCGCCGCGACGGCGGCGGCGAGCGCCGTGCCGCGCCTGCGGGGGGCAAGGATCGGGGTGGTGGGCATCGCGTCCCTTTCGTCCGGGGATGATCACCGACCGCCATCCAAGCAGACATCAATGTTCTTTTGAAGGTGGAAGCGCGACGGCTGCGTCACATTCGCGCGGCGGCGCGGTGGCTCACCCCGCCCAGCCGAGGGAGCGTTCGACGGCCTTGTGCCAGCCCGCCAGGCCCGCCGCGCGGCGGTCGTCGTCCCATGTCGGCTCCCAGCGGCGGTCCTCGGCCCAGTTGCCGCGCAGCTCGTCCGGGCCGCTCCAGAACCCGGTGGCGAGCCCGGCGGCGTAGGCCGCGCCGAGCGCGGTGGTCTCGGCGACGACGGGCCGCGACACCGGGACGCCGAGGATGTCGGCCTGCATCTGCATGCACAGCTCGTTGGCGGTGATGCCGCCGTCCACGCGCAGGACGTCCAGGGCGACGCCGGAGTCGGCGCGCATCGCGTCCACGACGTCGCGGGACTGGTAGCAGATCGCCTCCAGCGTGGCCCGCGCCAGGTGCGCCGCGGTGTGGTAGCGCGACAGCCCGACGATCGCGCCGCGCGCGTCGCCGCGCCAGTACGGCGCGAACAGCCCGGAGAACGCGGGCACGAAGTACACGCCGCCGCTGTCGGGGACCTGCGCGGCCAGCGCCTCGCTCTGCGCCGCGCCGGAGATGATCCCGAGCTGGTCGCGCAGCCACTGCACGGCCGACCCGGTGACGGCGATCGAGCCCTCCAGCGCGTACACGGCGGGCTCGTCGCCGAACCGGTGGCAGACGGTGGTGATCATGCCCGCCTCGGACCGGACGGGCTCGGTACCGGTGTTGAGCAGCAGGAAGTTGCCGGTGCCATAGGTGTTCTTGGCCTCGCCGGGCGC
This sequence comes from Actinomadura atramentaria DSM 43919, assembly GCF_000381885.1. Taxonomy (GTDB): domain Bacteria; phylum Actinomycetota; class Actinomycetes; order Streptosporangiales; family Streptosporangiaceae; genus Spirillospora; species Spirillospora atramentaria. Next base: position 83,417 of record NZ_KB907217.1, read on the forward strand.
GAAGCACACCTGCCCGACCATCGCGGCCTGCTGGTCGCCGAGCGCGGCGGTCAGCGCGACCTCCGCGCCGAACGGGCCGTCGCGGCGCGTCGTGCCGTACGGCTCGGGCGAGGACGAGGAGCGGATCTCGGGCAGCATCGCGCGCGGGACGCCGAAGAACGACAGCAGCTCGTCGTCCCAGTCCAGGGTCTCCAGGTCCATGAGCATGGTGCGGCTGGCGTTGGTGACGTCGGTGACGTGGACGCCGCCGTCCGGGCCGCCGGTGAGGTTCCACAGCAGCCAGGTGTCGATCGTCCCGAACAGGGCGTCGCCGCGCTCGGCGGCGGCGCGGACGCCGCCGGTGTTCTCCAGGATCCACTGCGCCTTGCCCGCCGCGAAGTAGGTGGCGGGCGGCAGCCCGGCGCGGCGGCGGACGACGTCGCCGCGCCCGTCGCGCTCCAGCGCGGCGGCGATGCGGTCGGTGCGGGTGTCCTGCCAGACGATCGCGTTGCCGTACGGCCGCCCGGTCCGCCGGTCCCACACGACGGTGGTCTCGCGCTGGTTGGCGATCCCCACGGCGGCGAGGTCGGCGGCGGTCAGGCCCGCCCCGGCCAGCGCGCCCTCGACGACGGCGCGGGCCCGGTCCCAGATCTGGACGGGGTCGTGCTCGACCCAGCCGTCGCGCGGGAGGATCTGGTCGTGCTCGAGCTGGTGGCGGGCGACCTCGGCGCCGCCCCGGTCGAAGACCATGAATCGGGTGCTGGTGGTTCCCTGGTCCAGTGCTCCGACGAGGTCGGCCACGGGGCGGCTCCTTCCGGGTGCGCGCCGGTCGCGCCCGAAAGGACGATATACGCGGCCGGGCGGCGCGTCAGGCCCGGCGGGGCGGTCCGTCGCGCGCAGGGGTGCGGGCCCGGCGGGAGGGGGAGGAACGCGGTATGACGCCCGAATCGAGTGTCCGGCGGCGGCGGTGCGCCGACGTCACGCCCGCGTGGGGCGCGGAGGTCATGGGCACCGGCATCGTCGCGGTCGGCCTGCACCTGGCGGGCCGGACCGGCCCGTCCCGGATCGTGCTGGCCGTCGCGGGCCTGGTGTGGGTCGTGCTGGCCGTGGTGTTCTTCGCCCGGCTCGGCGCCGACCGGCCCGAGTGGCGGCGCGAGGCGGCGACGCCCGCCGCGCTGACGGCGGTGGCGGGCACCGGCGTGCTCGGCGTCGGGGTGGCGCTGCTCGGCCGGACGACCGCCGCGGCGGCGCTGCTCGCGGCGGCCGCGCTGGTGTGGGTCGTGCTGCTCCCCCGCGTGCTGCGCAACCTCCAGCGCCGGGTGCCGGGCGCGGCGTACCTGGTGACGGTCGGGACGCAGTCGGTGGCGGTGCTGTCGGCGACGCTGGCGGTGCTGTTCCCCGCGCACTGGCTGGTGTGGCCCGCCGGGGTCCTGCTCGTCCTCGGCGTCGCGCTGTACGCGCTGGTGCTGACCCGCTTCGACTTCGGGCAGCTCCGCGCCGGGGCCGGGGACCACTGGGTCGTCGCGGGCGCGCTGTCGATCTCGGCGCTGGCCTGCGGAAAGGTGACTGCGGCCGCCGCGCCGCACGCCGCCGAGCCGCCCCGCCCGCTGCGGTGGGCGACGCTGGCGCTGCTGGCGGCGGCGCTCGGCTGGTACGCCGTCCTGGTCGGCTGCGAGGTCCGCTGGCCGCGCCTCCGCTACGACGTCCGGCGCTGGTCGACGGTGTTCCCGCTCGGCATGACGGCGGTGAGCACGATGACGGCCGGGACCGTCTGCGGCGTCCCCTGGCTCCACACGCTCGGCGAGGTCCTGCTGTGGCCCGCCGTCGCGGTGTGGGCCGTCGTCGGGATCGGCGCGCTGCGCCGCATCACGCCGTGACCCGCGCTCAGCGGATCGGCTCCCACCCGCGCCGCTCGGCGCGCGTGCGCGGCCCGGACGTCCGGCTCCGGTAGACGAGGTAGGGCCGGAACGGGTACCGCCACGGCGCGGCGAACGCGTGGATCAGGCGGGTGAACGGGAACAGCGCGGTCAGCACCATTCCGATGACGGTGTGGAAGGCGTACAGGAGCGGGATGCCTTCCATCAGCGTGATGTCGGGCCGCAGCGCGAACAGGCCGCGGAACCACGGCCCGACCGTCGTCCGGTAGTCGTAGCCGCCGAGGATTCCGTTCTCGACGACGGTGACGGCGAGGCCGAGCAGCAGCGACGCGCCGAGCAGGACGTACATGAGCTTGTCGTTGCGGGTCGTCGCGGAGAACACCGGCCCGCGCGTCCGCCGCCGGTAGACCAGCATCGCCAGCCCCGCGACGGCGGCGGCCCCGGCGAGCGACCCGGCGTACAGCGACACCGCGTGGTAGACGCTCTCGCGGACGCCGAGCGCCGACATCCAGCCCTCGGGGACGACCAGTCCGGCGACGTGCCCGAGGATCACGAAGATCAGCCCGTAGTGGAACAGCGGGCTGGCGATCCGCAGCAGCCGCTTCTCGTACAGCTCCGACGACCGCGTCGTCCACCCGAACCGGTCGTAGCGCCAGCGCCACACCGTCCCGCCGACGAGCAGGACGACGGACACGTACGGCAGCACGGCCCACAGCAGCACCCTCACGCGGTGCCCCCCGGCCCGAAGGGCCGCAGCCCGAGTTCCAGGCCGACGAGTTCGCCGGGCGGCCCGGTCCGGGCGAGCCGCAGCGCCTCGGCGCGGTCGCGCGGTGCGGGCCCGGGCAGCGTCGCGCACACCGCCTCGACGGGCGCGGCGTACGGCGAGGACCGGTCGCGCAGCGCCAGCCGCAGCAGCTCCAGGCCCGCCCGGTGCTCGGCGAGCAGGTCCGCGCCGCCGTGCAGCGCGGCGAACTCCAGCACGACGGGCAGGAAGTCGGGCAGCTCGCGGGTGGCGGGCTCGACGCCCGCCGCGCGGTACCGCTCCTTGAGCGCGACGAGCGACGCGCCGCGCCGCCGGGTGTCGCCGTCGCGGTAGTAGGTGAGGTACAGGCAGCAGCGGCGGCGCAGGTCGAAGGTGGCGACGTAGTCGCGGGCGAGCGCGCCGAGCGGGACGGCGTCCAGGTGGTCCAGGAACGCGGCGAGCCGCGCGGCGGGCTCCCCGGCGGGCAGGTCCGCGACGGCGGCGCGCAGCAGCGGGCGGCGCGCGTACAGCTCGTCGGTCGGGTACTCCAGCAGCAGGGACGCGGCCTGCCAGACGACGGCGTTCACTCCTCGCCCTCCTTCTTCTTCTTCGGGCGGTGCGGGAAGAGCCCGCCGGGCCGTCCCTGGCCGTCCCAGTTGAGCAGGTTGACGCGGCCCTTGCGGTCGGCCGGGTGGACGAGCGCGCCGCCGGTCTGCCGGTCGCGCAGCGCGTGGAAGCTCTCCACCGACGCGCGCTCGGGCCGTCCGGACGCCTCGCCGAACGGGCCGGGCCGCGCGCCCGCGTCCTCCCCGACCGGGCAGACCGACTCCTCCAGGGCGGCGGCCTCCGCCTCGGCCTGGGTGGGGATGACGTACCGCTCCTCGTAGCGGGCGAGGGCCAGCAGCCGGTACAGGTCGTCCATGTCGCGTCCGGTCATCCCGACGGCCTCGGCCTTGGCGGGGTCGGCGGGGTCGCCGAGGTTGCGGTCGCGCATGTACGAGCGGAGCGCGGCGAGGCGGCGCAGAACGCGCGTCACCGGCTCGGGGTCGCCCGCGCTGAACAGCTCCGCCAGGTAGGAGACGGGGATGCGCAGCGTCTCGATCGCGCCGAACAGGTTCCCCGCGTCCTCGGCGTCGTGGCCGGTGCCGCGCAGCGCGTCCACGACGGGCGACAGCGGCGGGATGTACCAGACCATCGGCATCGTCCGGTACTCCGGGTGCAGCGGCAGCGCGACGCGGAACCGGTTGACCAGCGCGTGGACGGGCGAGTCGCGGGCGGCGCGCACCCACGCGTCGGGGACGCCGTCGCGGCGCGCTGCCGCCCGCACGTCCGGGTCCTCGGGGTCGAGGAACACGCCGAGCTGCGCCTCGTACAGGGCGGTGTCGTCCTCGGTCTCGGCGGCCTCGGCGACGCGGTCGGCGTCGTAGAGCAGGACGCCGAGGTAGCGCAGCCGCCCCACGCACGTCTCGGAACAGACGGTGGGCAGGCCGACCTCCACGCGCGGGTAGCAGAACGTGCATTTCTCGGCCTTGCCGGTGCGGTGGTTGAAGTACACCTTCTTGTAGGGGCAGCCGGTGACGCACATCCGCCAGCCCCGGCAGCGGTCCTGGTCGACCAGGACGATCCCGTCCTCCTCGCGCTTGTAGATCGCGCCGGACGGGCACGCGGCCATGCACGACGGGTTCAGGCAGTGCTCGCAGATGCGCGGCAGGTAGAACATGAACACGCGCTCGTAGTCGAGCCGGACGTCCTGCGCGATCTTCTCCACGACGGGGTCGGCGGCGGCCAGCGCGGGCCCGCCGCCGAGGTCGTCGTCCCAGTTCGCGCTCCACTCGACCTTCATCCGCTCGCCGCTGACGAGCGAGTGGGGCCGCGCGACGGGGAAGTCGTCGCCGAGCGGCGCGGTGGTGAGGCTCGCGTAGTCGTAGGTCCACGGCTCGTAGTAGTCGCCGATGGACGGCATGAGCGGGTTGGAGAAGATCGTCAGCAGGCGGCGGGCGCGGCCGCCCGAGCGGGGCCGCAGCCGCCCGCGCCGGTCCAGCTCCCAGCCGCCGCGCCAGCGGTCCTGGTCCTCGTAGCGGCGCGGGTAGCCCTGGCCGGGCCGGGTCTCGACGTTGTTGAACCACACGTACTCGGTGCCGGACCGGTTCGTCCACGCCTGCTTGCACGTCACCGAGCAGGTGTGGCACCCGATGCACTTGTCGAGGTTCATGACCATCGCGAGCTGCGCCATGACGCGCATCAGTACGTCACCTCCTGGGAGCGGCGGCGGATGACGGTGATCTCGTCGCGCTGGTTGCCCGTCGGGCCGTGGTAGTTGAAGGCGTAGGAGAGCTGCGCGTACCCGCCGACGAGGTGGGTGGGTTTGACGAGCAGCCGGGTCAGGGAGTTGTGGATGCCGCCGCGCCGCCCGGTGCGCTCGGCGAGCGGCATGTCGATGACGCGTTCCTGGGCGTGGTGGTAGTAGACGGTCCCGGCGGGCATCCGGTGCGACACGACCGCCCGCGCGACGACGGTCCCGTTGCGGTTCTCCATCTCGACCCAGTCGTTGTCGGCGACGCCGATCCGCCGCGCGTCCGCGACGCTGATCCACACGGTCGGGCCGCCCCGCGACAGGGTGAGCATGAGCAGGTTGTCCTGGTACTCGGAGTGGATCGACCACTTGGAGTGCGGGGTCAGGTAGCGGACGGCGAGCCCCGCCGCGCCGTCCTCGCCGGGCACGGGTTCGCCGAGCAGGCCGTGCAGGTCCAGGGGCGGGCGGAACACCGGGAGCTGTTCGCCGAGTTCGGCGATCCAGGCGTGGTCGAGGAAGAAGTGCATGCGGCCGGTGAGGGTGTGCCACGGCTTGCCGTACTCGGTGTTGACGGTGAACGGCGCGTAGCGGCGGTCGGGGGCCTCGATCCCGGACCACTCCGGGGACGGCCCGACCTCGACGGGGTGCTCGCGGGCGTCGGCGAACGTGACGCGCCGCCGCAGCCCCTCCTCGGCGAGGGCGTCGAAGGACTTCCCGGTGCGTTCGGCGAGCTGCGCGAAGCCCTGCGCGGCGAGCCGCCCGTTGCTGGTGCCCGACAGCGCCAGGATCGCCTCGCACCAGTCGGCGGCGGTGGCGAGGCGGGGCCGCCCGTCGTCGGTGGTCCCGGCGCGCTCGGCGAGCCACCCGACCTCCCGGTCGGGGTGGAACACGACGCCCTTGACGGGCAGCCCGGCGGTCTCGGCCTTCGGGCCGAGCGCGGCCATCCGGGCGGCGACGGCCGGATAGTCGCGCTCCACGACGGTGAACGCGGGGGCGGTGCCGTCCGGGGAGCCGAACGGCGCGCCCCGCTCCCCCGGCGTGTCGTGCTGGAGCGGCTGGGCGACCAGGTCGCGGCGGACGCCGAGCCGGTCGCGGGCCAGGCCGCTGAACCGGTCCGCGAGGGCCTGGAAGGCGTCCAGGTCGCTGCGGGCCTCCCACGGCGGGTCCACGGCCGGGTTGAACGCGTGGACGAACGGGTGCATGTCGGTCGAGGACAGATCGTGCTTCTCGTACCAGGTCGCGGCGGGCAGGACGAGGTCGGACAGCAGCGTCGTGGACGTCATCCGGAAGTCGATCGACAGCAGCAGGTCGAGCTTGCCGCGCGGGGCCTCGGCGCGCCACGCGACGTCGGCGGGGCGGCGGCGGGGCGGCGCCTCGTCGGCGTCGAAGGCGCCGTGGGTGCCGAGCAGGTGCCGCAGGAAGTACTCGTCGCCCTTGGCGGACGAGCCGAGCAGGTTCGCGCGCCACACCAGCAGGACGCGCGGCCAGTTCTCCGGGGCGTCGGGGTCGGCGGTGGCGTGGCGGAGCCGTCCGGCGGCGAGTTCGGCGGCGACGAACTCCGCCGGGTCCGCGCCGCTCGCGTCGGCGTCGTCGGCGAGGTCGAGCGGGTTGCGGTCGAAGAACGGCGCGAACGGCGTCCAGCCCGTCGCGGCGGCGCGGGCGACCAGGTCGGCGGTGTGCGCGCCGCGCAGCAGCCCGGCGGCGAGCGGGGACGCCAGCGCGTCCGTCCGGTAGGCGTCGTAGCGCCACTGGTCGGTGTGCAGGTAGAAGTACGGCGTCGCCGGGATCTGCCGGGCGGGGCGGACCCAGTCCAGGCCGAACGCGAGCTGCGCCCAGCCGGTGAACGGGCGGATCTTCTCCTGTCCGACGTAGTGCGCCCAGCCGCCGCCGTTGCGGCCCTGGCAGCCGGTGAGCAGGAGCGGCGCGAGGATCGCGCGGTAGATCGTGTCGCCGTGGAACCACTGGTTCGCGCCCGCGCCGAGGATGATCATGCAGCGGCCGCCGGTCTTCTCGGCGGTCGCGGCGAACTCGCGGGCGATCCGGACGGCGGTCGCGGCGGGGACGGAGGTGATCTCCTCCTGCCACGCGGGCGTGTACGGCCGCGACGCGTCGTCGTAGGACGCGGGCCAGTCGCCGGGAAGTCCGGGGCGGGCCACGCCGTACTGGGCGAGCATCAGGTCGAACACGGTCGTGACCCTGCGCCCGGCGACCGTGCGGACGGGGACGCCCCGGCGCAGGATTTCGCCGGACCCGTCCGGGGTGTCGAAGCGCGGCAGCAGCACCTCGGCGCCGCCGTCCCCGTTCTCGACGGACAGCAGCGGTTCGATGCCGTCGAGGTCGAGGTTCCAGCGGCCCTTGCCGCTCTCGCTCCACCGGAAGCCGAGCGACCCGCCCGGTACGACGGGCGCGCCGTCCGCGCCGAGCAGGACGGTCTTCCACGCCGCGTCCTCCCCGGTGTCGCCGAGGTCGGCGGCGGTGAGGAACCGGCCCGGCACGTACGCGCCGTCGCGTTCCTCCAGCGTGACCAGGAACGGCAGGTCGGTGAACCGGGCGACGTACTCGGCGAACGCGGGGACGCGGCGCTCGACGAAGCATTCGCGCAGGATCACGTGGCCCATCGCCATCGCCAGCGCGCCGTCGGTGCCGGGGTGCGGGTGCAGCCACTCGTCGGCGAACTTGGTCGCGTCGGAGTAGTCCGGCGACAGGACGACGACCTTCTGCCCCCGGTAGCGGGCCTCGGCCATCCAGTGCGCGTCGGGGGTGCGGGTCACCGGGACGTTGGAGCCCCACAGCAGCAGGTACGCCGCGTCCCACCAGTCGGCGGACTCGGGGACGTCGGTCTGGTCGCCGAACACCTGAGGCGAGGCGATCGGCAGATCGGCGTACCAGTCGTAGAACGACAGCATCGTCCCGCCGAGCAGCGACACGAACCGCGATCCGGCGGCGTGCGACACCATCGACATCGCCGGGATCGGGGAGAACCCGGCGATCCGGTCGGGGCCGTGCTCGGCGATGGTGTGGACGTGCGCGGCCGCCGCGATCTCCAGCGCCTCGTCCCACGAGACGCGCACCAGGCCGCCCTTGCCGCGCGCCTCCTGGTACCGGCGGCGCCGCTCGGGGTCCCCGACGATCTCCGCCCACGCCGCGACCGGGTCGCCCAGCCGCCCGCGCGCCTCCCGGTACATCTCGACCAGGACGCCGCGCGCGTACGGGAACCGCACCCGCGTGGGCGAGTAGGTGTACCAGGAGAACGCCGCGCCGCGCGGGCAGCCGCGCGGCTCGTAGGCGGGCCGGTCGGGTCCGGCGGAGGGGTAGTCGGTCTCCTGCGCCTCCCAGGTGATGACGCCGTCCTTGACGTACACCTTCCAGGAGCACGAGCCGGTGCAGTTTACGCCGTGCGTGGACCGGACGACCTTGTCGTGGCTCCAGCGGTCCCGGTAGAAGACGTCGCCCTCGCGGCCGCCCCGGAGGTGGACGGCGCGCAGGTCGGGCGCGACGTCGGCCCGCGCGAAGGTCTCGGCGAAGAACCGCCCGGTGCGCAGCAGCGCGTCGCTCATCCCGCCCCCCGACAAGATCATCCAGTGCGGTATTCCCCCGTCCCGGATGATCAACCGGCCGGACCCGCGCCTCACCCCGGCGGGCACGTTAGGCTTACCTAAGCAATTCCTTCCGATCGGAGGACGCATGGCGAAGGAGCAGGCCCGAAAAGGCCCCGCCCTCAGCACCGGGACGGTGGTCCGCACCGAACGGATCACCCCGCACATGATCCGCGTCGTCCTCGGCGGGCCGGGACTCACCGGCTTCCCCGCGGGCGAGTTCACCGACCACTACGTCAAGCTGCTGTTCCCGCGGCCCGGCGTGAGCTACCCCGAGCCGTTCGACATGGCGGCCGTCCGCGCGGAGTACCCGCGCGACCAGTGGCCCGTCACGCGGACCTACACCGTCCGCGCGTGGGACGCCGACGCGGGCGAGCTGACCCTGGACTTCGTGTACCACGGCGACACCGGCCTCGCCGGGCCGTGGGCCGAGGCCGCCAGGCCGGGCGACGAGATCCGGTTCCTCGGCCCCGGCGGCGCGTACGCGCCCGACCCGGACGCGGGCTGGCACCTGCTCGCGGGCGACGAGAGCGCCCTGCCGGCCATCGCCGCCGCCCTGGAGCGGATCGGCGACGGCGTGCCCGTCCGCGCGTTCGTCGAGGTCGCCGACGCGGCAGAGCGGCAGGACCTCAAGGTCCCCGGCGGCGCGGAGGTCGTCTGGCTGGAGCGCGGCGGGCGGCGCGTCGGGGAGGCGCTGACCGAGGCGGTCCGCGCGCTGGAGTTCCCGCCCGGCGAGATCCACGCGTTCGTCCACGGCGAGGCCGGGTTCGTCCGCGACCTGCGCCGGTACCTGCGCGTGGAGAAGGGGATTCCGCTGGAGCGGCTGTCGATCTCCGGCTACTGGCGGGTCGGCCGCGACGAGGACGGCTGGCAGTCCGCCAAGCGCGAGTGGAACCGCGAGGTCGAGGAAGAGGAGGCCCGCGCGCTCGGCTGAGCCCGGCCCGGCGCGGCCCCGCTCAGGCGGTGGCCGCGGCGGCGTCCGGCCCGTCGGCGAACCCCGGCAGCCAGCGCAGCGCCTCCGCGCGGAACGCTCCCTCGGTCTCGAGCTGGCACAGCACGCCGCCGCACGCCGCGAGCGCCCGGCTCACCGCCAGGTACTCCGGCGGCAGCCGCAGGTGCCGGGCCAGGCCGCCCGGCCGGAGCTGCCCGGCCATGCCGAGCCCGCGCGCGGTCTGCTCGCGCATCCACGCGCGCGTGTACCGGAACGTCTCCTCCTGGAACGGCTCGACGTGCGGGGCGACGAGCGCGGCGACCTCCTCGGCGTCCACCTCGGCGTCGGCGTCCAGGAACCCCTCCGCGCGCAGCCACGCGGCGACCTCCTCGGCGTCGCCGAGCGTCCCGATCCGCAGCAGCCGTCCCAGCGACTCCTGGAGCCGCGCGGGGACGCGCGCCGCGCCGCCGAAGTCCAGCACGCCGAGCCGCCCGTCCGGCAGCAGCCGGAAGTTGCCCGGGTGCGGGTCGATGTGGATGCGCTCGCAGCGGACGGGCCCCGACAGGATGAACCGGAACAGCAGCAGCCCGGCCCGGTCCCGCTCGGCCTGGTCGTCCCCGGCGATGACGCGGGCCAGCGGCTTGCCCTCGATCCACTCGGTGACCAGCACGTTCCCCGACTGCGCGACGACGCCGGGCACGACGAAGTCCGGATCGCCGTCGTACGCGGCGTGGAACGCCTTCTGCGCCCGCGCCTCGTCGACGTAGTCGAGTTCCTTCTCCAGCCGCCGCCGCAGGTCGGAGACGACCGCCTTCATGTCCATCCCGGGGAACAGCGGCGACACCACGCGGCTCAGCCGGGAGAGCTGCTTGAAGTCGTTCATCAGCGCCTCGTCCGCGCCGGGGTACTGCACCTTGACGGCCACCTCGCGGCCGTCGTGCCACACCGCCCGGTGGACCTGCCCGATCGACGCGGCCGCCGCGGGCCGGTCGTCGAACTCGGCGAACAGGTTGCGCCAGCCCGGCCCGAGGCCCTCGGCCAGCACGCGGTGCGTGGTCTCGGCGGGCAGCGGCGGCGCGGCCTCCTGGAGCTTGGTGAGGCTCGCGCGGAACGGCGCGGCGACCTCCTCCGGCAGCCCCGCCTCGAAGATCGACAGCAGTTGGCCGACCTTCATCGCGCCGCCCTTGAGCTCCCCCAGCACCGAGAAGAGCTGCTCGGCCGTGCGGCGCTGCACCTCGGCGGCGACCGCCTCGGCCGGGCGGCCCACGGTCCGCTTGCCGAACCCGAGCGCGGTGCGGCCCGCGAAGCCCAGGGGCAGCGTGGCGAGCTTGGCGGTCCGCGTCACCGCGCGGCGGGGCATGTCGTTCAAGATGACTCCCAGGGGGGCGACCCCCGCGACACCGGTCAGGCGCGTGGTGTCCGTGGGATCTGCGTCTTTGGCACCGACTCTATAACCCCGGCGGGCCCCTCCCCCAGATCCCGCGCGGGCGGGGCCGCCGGGGCCGCGGTCTCCTGGACGGCCTTCCTGCGGAGGGGTTCGAGGGCGATGAGGACGGCGGTGAGCAGCAGCGTCGCGATGATGCCGTCCAGCCAGTAGTGGTTCGCGGTGCCGACGACCACGAGCGTCGTGGCGATGGGATGGGCGAGCCAGAGCCAGCGCCAGCGGGTGCGGGTCGCGGCGATGAGGCCGACCGCGATGATGATCGCCCAGCCGATGTGCAGGGACGGCATCGCGGCGTACTGGTTGGCGACGGTGTCGGTCTGCGGGGACCCGTACACCGCCGGGCCGAACCGCGCGCCGGTGTCGACCAGGCCGGTCGTCGCGAGCATGCGGGGCGGGGCGAGCGGGACGGCGAAGTGCAGGACGAGCGCGAGCGCCGTCAGGCCCACCACGACCCAGCGGATCCACCGGTAGAACGCGGGCCGCCGCAGGTACGTCCACAGCAGGAACAGGCCCATGACGGGGAAGTGGACGTAGGCGTAGTACGAGTCCGCGAGGTGGATCAGCGGGACGCTGTGCAGCAGCGCGTCCTGGATCGCGTTCTCGTGCGGCAGCCGCACGTCGCGCTCGAACCGCCAGACGTCGTGGGCGTTGCGGAACGCCTCGGGGACGCGGTCGTCGGCGGCGACGCGGCCGATCTTGTAGACGGTGAACAGCACCGCGATCAGGATCAGCTCGCGGACCGGGCGGGGGCGCGGTCCGGGAACGATCCAGCGGCGCGAAGCCGGCACGGGGGCGGGGGCGGGGGGTTTGGGCGACAGGAGTCTCATGGGGCGGTCCTCGAGGGGGTGGGGCCGCCGGGTCGTGCGTGGCGCGGCTCGGCGGGACCGGGCGCGGGGCCGCCCTCGGGAGGGGGCGGCCCCGCGCCCGCGGCGAGCCGGTGTTACGAGCCGGTGAAGGCCCGGTCGCGATCGTCCGCGGCGTCCGCGCCGCCGGCGGCGCCCGCGGCGAGCCGGTGCCGCAGTCTCTCGCCCTCGACGTCGACGTTGGGCAGGACGCGGTCGAGCCAGCGCGGGAGCCACCACGCGGCGCGGCCCGCCAGGGCCATGACCGCCGGGACGATCGTCATGCGGACGACGAACGCGTCGAACAGCACGCCCACGGCCAGCGCGAAGCCCATCATCTTGATCATGGACTCGCCGGAGGTGAGGAACCCGGCGAAGACGCCGATCATGATGATCGCCGCGGCGGTGACGACGCGCGCCCCGTGCCGGAACCCGATCGCGACCGCCTCGTCGGGCGACGCCCCGTGGACGAACTCCTCGCGCATCCGGGTGACCAGGAAGACCTGGTAGTCCATCGCGAGCCCGAACACCACCCCGATCATGAAGATCGGCATGAGGCTCATGATGGGCCCGGTGGTGTCCACGCCGAGCAGGCCCGCGAGCCAGCCCCACTGGAACACCGCGACGACCGCGCCGAAGGTGGCCAGGACGGTGAGCAGGAACCCCAGCGTCGCCTTCAGCGGGACGAGCAGGGACCGGAACACCAGCATGAGCAGCACGAACGCGAGCCCGACGACGATGGCGAGGTAGGGCGCGAGCGCCTTGGCCATCTTGTCGGAGATGTCGATCAGCATGCCGGTCTGCCCGGTGACCATCGCGCTCGCGCCGGACCGGTCGTGCAGCGCTCCGGCCTGGTCGCGGATGTCGTTGACGAGGTCCTGGGTGGCCTCGCTGCTCGGCCCGCTCTTGGGCACGACGGTCAGCAGGGCGGTGTCGCCCGCCGGGTTGGCGACGGGCGGGGTGACGGCCTTGACGTCCGGCATCTTGGCCAGGTCGGCCGCGAACGCCTGGGCGTCCGCCTTGGCCCCGGCCGCGCCGCCCTCGACGACGACCATGAGCGGCCCGTTGAAGCCGGGCCCGAACCCGTCGCTGAGCAGGTCGTAGGCCTTGCGCTGGGTGGTGCTGGGCGAGGCGACCTCGTCGCCGGGCATGCCGAGCCGCAGGTCGAGGGCGGGCGCGGCGACGACGCCGAGGCCGACGACGGCCAGCAGCAGCACCGGCAGCGGGCGGCGCAGCACGAACCGCGCCCACTTCTCCCCCATCGCCGTCTTCCCGGCCTTCGGTCCGCCGCGCAGCCAGCGGCGGCGGCCGCCGAGGACGCGGCGGCCCGCGAAGCCGAGCAGGGCGGGCAGCAGGCTGAGCGCGATGAGCACGGCGACGACGACGGCGAGCGCGGCGGCCAGGCCCATCTCGGTGAGGATCGGGATGCCGACGACCGACAGCCCGGCGAGCGCGATGACGACGGTGAGCCCGGCGAACACCACGGCCGAGCCCGCGGTGCCGACCGCGCGGCCCGCCGCCTCGGGCCCGTCGCGGCCCTCGGCGATCTCGTGCCGGTACCGGGAGACGATGAACAGGGCGTAGTCGATGGCGACGGCCAGGCCGAGCATCAGCGCCAGCGTGGACGTCATCGAGCTCATGTCGATCAGGCCGGTCGCGGCGGTGATCAGCGACATGGCGATGGCGACGCCGAGGATGGCGTTGAGCAGCGGCAGGCCCGCCGCGACGAGCGACCCGAAGGTGATGAGCAGGACGACCGCGGCGATGGCGATGCCGATGACCTCCGTCGCGCTCTGCTCGGGCATCGCCTGGGTGGCGGTGCCGCGCAGCTCGACGGTGAGCCCGGCGTCGCGGGCGTGCCCGGCGATGTCGGTGAGCGCGTCGCGGGAGGCGTCCTCGACGTCGATCGGCGGGACCTTGTAGGTGGCCTGGGCGTAGGCGACGCGCGCGTCGCCCGGCGACACGGCCTTGGCCTGGTAGGGGTCGGCGACGGAGGCGATCTGCGGCGCGGCGCGCAGTTCGGCGACGGCGCGCTCCACGGCCGCCTTCGCCCTGGCCTCGTTGAGGTTGCCGCCGTCCGGTGCGGCGAACACCATCTGGGCGGTCGCGCCGTCGGCGTTGGCCTGCGGCATCTTGTCCTTCAGCAGGTCGAGGGCCTGCTGGGACTCGGTGCCGGGCATCGAGAAGTCGTCGGAGGTCGGTCCCTTCAGCGTCGCCGCGCCCACCCCGCACAGGACGAGCAGCGCGACCCACAGGAGGGTCACGAGCCCCCTGCGCCGGAAGGAGAACCGGCCGAGCCGGTAGAGGAAGGTGGCCAAGAGAGGGAGTCCCATCGTCGCCGGGCCGCGGTCGGCGGTCCGGGGGTCGCGTGGATCGGTCGGGGGCGGCGCGCCGGGGCCTGCCGGCGCGCCGCGGGGTGCGGTCCGGGGAGGGGGTGGGCTCTCCCCGGCCGCGGTCGGGGCGCGGTTCGGGTGCTGCTCGGGTGCTGCGGAGGTGCGGTCAGGGTTCGGGCGGGGGCGCCGCGGGCGCGGGGAGCCCCGCCCACAGCAGCGCGAACGCCTCGTCGAGCAGTCCGCCCAGGTCGCGGTGCGGCCGGTCGGACCACAGGTCGACGACGGTGCGCATGGCGAGCGCCGCGGCGCCGCCGAGCAGGTGCGGGTACGGATCTCGGGCGGCGTCGGTGCCGGTCCGCGCCGCGATGATCTCGGCGATCTCCCGCTGGGTCTGCACGAGGCCGCCGAGCTGGCCGGCCACGAGCGCGGGGTCGGCCTTCACCACGCGCAGCAGCGCGAGGGTGAGGGCCAGGTCGTCGGGTTCCCGCCCCGCGGGGAGCAGGACGCCGCGGACGGCCTGCCGCAGCGACTCCCGGACGTCCTCCCCGGCGGGCCGCGCGCGCAGGCCGTCGACGATCGCCCGGGCCCCGTCGGTCAGGACGGAGACGATCGCCTCCTCCTTCCCGGCGAAGTAGTTGTGGAAGGTGCGCGGCGAGACGCCCGCCTCGGCCGCGACGGCCTCGACGGTGACGCCCTCGGTGCCGTGCCGGACGGCGAGCAGCGCCGCGGCGCGGCCCAGCGCGGCCCGCGTCGCGGCCTTCTTGCGCTCGCGCAGTCCCAGCTCCACGGTCATGCCCTCACCGTAGGATGAAGTTGCGCAATACGCAAAATTACAGACACTGCCAGATTGTGACGTGTGTCTCACGTCATCCGGGAACACCCGGTGCGAGGTGCGCGGGAAGCCCGAAGGCGTCGAACAGGGCCGGGTCGAAGAACGCGGTGACCCGGCTGATCCCGCCCGCTGTGACGCTCACCACCTGGAGCTGGAACGCCCGGTGGACGCCGTCCGCGCCCCGCCGGTACAGGGCGACGGCGGGCTGCCCGTTGGCGGCGGTCGCGACGGGCCGCAGCTCCCCCGGCTCGGGCGCGCACTGCGCGGCGACGAGCCGTCCGATGGCCTCCGGCCCGGCGAACCACTCGGGGTAGGGCGGCATGTCCCAGACGGCGTCGCGCCGGAACAGCTCGACGAGCGCGGCGACGTCGGCGTCCTCGAAGGCGCGGGCGTAGCGGTCCAGCAGCGCGCGGGCGGCGGGGTCGCCGGGCTCGGCGAGGGCGTCGCGGTCGGGCGCGACCTCCGCGAGCCGGGCGCGGGCGCGCTGCAGGGCGCTGTTGACGGCGGCCGTGGACGCGCCGATCAGCTCCGCGACCTCGGCGGCGCGCCAGCGCAGGACGTCGCGCAGCAGCAGCACGGCCCGCTGCCGGGGCGGCAGGTGCTGCAGCGCCGCGACGAACGCGAGCCGGCTGGCCTCGCGGGACGCGACGACGGCGGCCGGGTCCGCGCCGGGGGCCGGGGCGAGCAGCGCGTCGGGCGCGGGCTCCAGCCACGGCACCTCGCGCGCGGCGACGACGGGCCGCTCGGGGTCGGCGGGGTCGCCGAAGTCGGCTGGGAGCGGGCGGCGGGCGCGCTGCTCCAGCGCGGTCAGGCACGCGTTCGTGGCGATCCGGTACAGCCAGGACCGCAGCGACGAGCGGCCCTCGAACGCGCCGTAGGACCGCCAGGCCCGCAGGTAGGTCTCCTGCACCTGGTCCTCGGCGTCGTGCAGGGAGCCCAGCATCCGGTAGCAGTGCGCGAGGAGCTCGCGGCGGTACGGCGCGGCGGCCCGCTCGAAGTCGGACTGCGCGCCGTCGGGACGGGTCGCGGTGGTGGGCATGGCGGTCGCTCTCGCTCGGCGGCGGGTTCGCCCCCGACGCTACGCGCGGCCACCGACAGGACCGGCCGGGGCGGCGCGCCGGGCCGGGACGCGGTAAAACCTCGGCCGGGAAACGGAAAACCCTTTCGCGCGGGCGGTCCAGGCTGCACCCTGGAAGCCGCGTCGAGCGAGGCAGGCCGGAGCGCCGTCGTCCGGGAGGAAAGGTGATCGTGAGGCCCGAGGGCGGACCGCGGGTGGTCGTGGGCGTGGACGACTCCGCGGGGGCGCGCTGCGCCCTGGCGTGGGCGGTGGGCGAGGCTCGGCTGCGGCGGCTGCCGCTGCTGGTGGTCCACGCCGCGCCGCTGCCGCCGCACGTGTCGGCGGCGGGCCAGCTCGGCGGGGGCGTGACCGAGGCGCTGCGGGCGGCGGGCGCGGAGCTGATCGACCGGCTGCTGGCGGAGGTCGCGGCCGAGGACGTCCGGCACGACGCGCTGGCGCTCGTCGGGGAGCCGGGCTCGGTGCTGGTCCGGCTGACGCGCGAGGACGACATCCTGGTCGTCGGGCGCGGCGACCGGGGCGCGCTGTCGCGGCTGCTGCGGCCCTCGGTGCGGCTGCACTGCGCGCGGCGGGCCCGCGCGACGCTGGTGTGCGTGCGGCCGCCCGCGCTGGACGCGCTGCTGGAGTCGCTGACGGCCGGGGACCGTCCGGCGGGGCGGTCGCGGGGCCGCCGGTTCGGGCGGCGCACGGCGGGCTGACCCCCGCTTCGGCCGCGCGGGCTCCACGGGCGGGCTCAGCGGGCGGGGGCGGTGAACTCGGGGGCGGCGGCGACGGCGCGGGCGACGAGGTCGCGTTCGTCCACGCGGGTGCTGTAGCCGCCGCTGATCACCGTCTCGCCGCCGACCAGGACGGTGTCGACGGCCCGCGCGCTGCCGGTGGTGAGCAGCGTCGCGCCGGGGTCGTGGACGGGCACGCACGCCAGGTCCCGGTCGAACCGCAGGAGCACGAGGTCGGCCTGGATGCCGGGGACGACGCCCTCGGGCCGCTCCTCCATGCCGAGGACGGCGTTCGCGCCGTTCGTCGCCAGCCCCATCATCTGCGCGAACCCGAGCAGGTCGGAGCGGCGGTGCGCGGCGCGCTGCAGGTACGCGCCGATCCGCAGCGTCTCCAGCGCGTCCTGGGTGTCGTTGCTGGCGGCGCCGTCCACGCCGAGGCCGACGCGCAGTCCCGCCGCCAGCATCTCCGGGACGGGCGCGACGCCGCTGCCGAGCCGCATGTTGCTGAGCGGGTTGTAGGAGACGCCGACGCGGTGCTCGGCCAGGACGCGCCGCCCCTCGGCGTCCAGCGCGACGCAGTGGACGGCCAGCAGCCGGTCCCACAGGAACCCGGCGTCGGCCAGGTAGCGGACGGCGCCGACGCCCGCGTGCTCGCGGCACATCTCGTCGTCGGTGGGCGTCTCCAGCAGGTGCAGGGTGGCGGTCATGCCGCGTTCCTCGGCGAACGCGCGGACGGCGCGCAGCCCGTCGGCGGTGACCGAGCGCGGGTTGGGCAGCGCGACGCCGATCCCCACGCGGGTGCCGCGGACGGCGGCGGCGAGGTCGTCGATGTGGCCGAAGGCGTCGTCGAGGGGTTCCATGAGGCGGGGTTCGAAGCCCCAGCGGCGTGTGGCGTCGGGTCGGTCCGCGACGCCCCGGCAGACGAGCGCGCGGACGCCGGTGTCGGCGAGCGCGGCGAGGACCGCGTCGTGGACGGCGCGCGACGGGTGCGGCCACATGTGCTCGACCAGCGCGGTCGTGCCGCTGCGCAGCGCCTCGACGGACGCGGCGGCGGCCGCCGCGTACGCCTGCTCGGGGGTGAGCGCGACGGTGCCCTCGGCGACGTGCCGGAGCCAGCGGATGAGCGGTTCGCCCTCGGCGAGGCCCCGCATGACGGCCTGGTGCAGGTGGGTGTGGGTGTTGACCAGGCCGGGGACGAGGTGGCCGCCCGCGCCGGGCAGGACGGTCCCGGCGGCGGGCCGCAGCCCGTGCGGCTCGACGGCGGCGACGCGGCCGCCGCGCAGCCGGACGTCCTGCCCGGCGAGCCACCGGCCCTGCGACCACACGGTCACGTCGCTGATCACGTCGGGCATGCTCACGGGCGGTCCTCTCTGCGGGGTCCGGCCCAGTCAAGCGGGCGGCGCGCGGGCGGCCAACGGACGTCCCGACGAATCCGGGCGCGCTCGGCGGCCCGGATTCGTCGGATCGTCCCGCCCGTCAGGCGGGCAGGTCCACCAGCCCGGCGAGGGCGGCCCGGTGGCGGTCGGCGGTGCCGAGCGCGATGGACGCGGCCTTGGCGCGCTTGAGGTACAGGTGCGCGGGGTGCTCCCAGGTGAACCCGATGCCGCCGTGCATCTGGACGCATTCCTCGGCGGCGCGGACGGCCAGCGGCGAGCAGTGCGCCTGCGCGACGGCGGCGGCGACCGGGAGGTCGGCGTCGCCGCGCGCCGCGCACCCGGCGGCGTACCGGACGACGGCGCGGCCCTGGGTGACCGACGCCCACAGGTCCGCGAGCCGGTGTTTGAGCGCCTGGTAGGACCCGACCGGGCGGCCGAACTGGTAGCGGGTCCTGACGTACTCGACGGTCATCGCCAGGCAGCGTTCGGCGACGCCGAGCTGCTCGGCGGCCAGCAGCGCCGCGCCGGTGGTGAGGGCGGCGTCCAGCGCGTCCGCGCCGCCGACGCGGACGGCGGGCGCGCCGGAGAACGCGACGTCCGACAGCCGCCGCGTCATGTCCAGCGCGGTGACCTCGGTGGCGCGGACGCCGGGCGCGGACGCGTCCACCGTGTAGAGGCCGCCGTCGTCGGCGGGGACGACGAACGCGGTCGCGACCGCCGCGTCCGCGACGGCGGTGACGACGCCGGTCAGCGCGCCGCCGTCGGCGCGGACGCCGCCGGGGCGCGCGCCGGGCGCGGTGCTGAGCGGCACGGCAAGCACGGCGGCGGCGTCGGCGGCGAGGTCGGGCGCGCCCGCCGCGAGCAGCGCGGCGGTGCCGAGGACGGCGGAGCCGAGGAACGGGACGGGCGCGACGGCGCGGCCCAGTTCCTCCAGCACCACCGAGGTCTCCCGCCAGGACGCGCCCGCTCCCCCGGCCGCCTCGGGCACGGGCAGCGCGGTGACGCCCATGTCGCCGAGGCGCTTCCACAGCGCGGCGTCGTAGGGGGCGTCCCGCTCGGTCCCGGCGAGGACGTCGGTCCAGGGGCAGGTGTCGTCGAGCAGCGAGCGGACCCCGGCGCGCAGGTCGTCCTCGATCTCGGAGTACAGCAGGTCGCTCACTTGGGCAGGTCCTTCCAGGGCACGTCCTTGTCGACGCGGATCTCGGCGGGCAGCCCGAGGACCCGTTCGGCGATGATGTTGCGCAGGATCTCCGAGGTGCCGCCCTCGATGGAGTTGCCCTTGGCCCGCAGGTAGCGGTAGCCGGGCGAGCGGCGGGTGAAGTCGACCTCGGCGGGACGGCGCATCGTCCAGTCGTCGTGGCGCAGGCCGTCCTCGCCGAGCAGCTCCAGCTCCAGGCCGGAGATCTCCTGGTTGAGGCGGGCGAACGCGAGCTTGGCGGCCGACCCCTCGGGGCCGGGGCCGCCCGCGGCGAGCTGGCGGCGCAGCCGCTCGCCGGTGAGCCGCGCGGCCTCCGCCTCCGCCCACAGCCGCAGCAGCGTCTCGTGCAGGCCGGGGGTGCGCAGGTCCGGCCGGTCCCGCCACAGCTTGGCGACGACCCCGATCATGCCGCCCTCGCGCGGGGCGGCCTGGCCGCCGATCGCGACGCGCTCGTTCATCAGGGTGGTGGTGGCGACGCGCCAGCCGTCCCCGACCTCGCCGAGGCGGTGCTCGTCGGGGACGCGGACGCCGGTGAGGAACACCTCGTTGAACTCGGCCTCGCCGGTGAGCTGCCGCAGCGGGCGGACCTCGACGCCGGGCGCGGTCATGTCGCAGACGAAGTAGGTCATGCCGCGGTGCTTGGGGACGCCGGGGTCGGTGCGGGCGACGAGGATGGCGTAGCGGGCCTCGTGCGCCATCGACGTCCAGACCTTCTGGCCGTCCACGACCCAGCCGTCGCCGTCGCGGACGGCGCGGGTGCCGAGCGCGGCCAGGTCCGAGCCCGCGCCGGGCTCGGAGAAGAGCTGGCACCAGATCTCCTCGCCGGTCCACAGCGGGCGCAGGAACCGGGCGCGCTGCTCGGGCGTGCCGAACGCCAGGATCGTCGGGGCGGCCATGCCGAGGCCGATGCCGTTGCGCTCGGGGTGGTTCGTCGGCGCGCCCGCCTCGGCGAACCGCCGGTCCACGGCGGGCTGCAGCGCGCGGGGCGCGCCGAGCCCGCCCAGCCCCTCGGGGTAGTGGACCCAGGCCAGCCCCGCGTCGAACCGGGCGCGCAGGAACTCGCGCGGCTCGGTCTCGGCGGGGTCGTGGCCGGCCAGGAACGCTGCGACGCGCCGGTCGAGCTCGGCGGCATCGGGCGGTGCTGTGCTCACGGACGGACCTCCAGAACAGGACATACCAACCGGTCGGTATGTGCCTCCACCCTAGGAACCGGGGCGGGGGCCCGTCAACGCTCCGGGTCGGGCGGCGTCAGGCCAGCCCGGCCGGGAGGTCGCCCGCGTGCAGGACGGTCAGGGACGTGACGGCCCTGGTCAGCACCACGTACAGCCGCGCCGCGCCGCGCTCCTCGGCGGCGGCGATCCCGGCGGGGTCGGCGACGACGACGTGGTCGTACTCCAGGCCCTTGGCGACGGTCGCGGGGACGACCCACAGCCGCTCGTCGCCGGGCGTCGCGGTCCCGTCCGCGCCCAGCGTCCCGTGCGGGACGCCCGCGTCTTCGAGCGCCGCCGCGCAGGCCGCCACCGCCGCGTCCGGCGCGATCACCGCGACCGAGCCGGGCCGCTCCAGCGCCGCGCGCGCCGCGTCCGGGACCGCGCCGACCGGGTCGGGGACGCGCCGCACCGCCAGCGACCCCGCGCCGGGCCGCAGCGAGCGCGGCGCGGCCAGCCCCGGCGCGATGCCCGGCAGCAGCCGCGCGGCGAAGTCCAGCACCTCCCCCGGCACCCGGAACCCGGTGGCCAGCTCGGTGACTTCGCCGTCCAGGCCCAGGTGCTCCAGGACCTCCCGCCACGACCGCGCCGACCACGGCGTCGTGCCCTGCGCCAGGTCCCCGAGGACGGTCGCGGACCCGCCCGCGCAGCGGCGGCCGAGGGCGCGGAGCTGCATCGGGGACAGGTCCTGCGCCTCGTCGGCGACCAGGTGGCCGAGCGCGGGGGTGCGCTCCATGAGGTCGGCCAGCTCGTCCAGCAGGGCGCGGTCGGCGCGGGTCCAGCGCGCCGACCGGTGCGACCGGTAGGGCTTGGCCCACAGCAGGGCGGCCCGCTCGTCGTCGTCGAGCGCGCCGCGCGCGGCGGTGCGCAGGAACTCCGCGTCCGACCAGAGCCGGTACAGCACCTGCTCGGGCGTCAGCTTCGGCCAGACGCGTTCCAGCAGTTCCTTGACGGGCTTGGACCGGGCGACCTGGTCCTGGACGCGGTCGTCGGGGGCCTCGCCGCGCCGCTCCATCCGGACCAGGATCTGGTGGGCGAGGCGCTGCGCGAACATCGCCCGCCCGGCCGCGTAGCGGACGGTGCCGCGCAGCGCGGCGGCCGTCTCGCGGACCTCGTGCTCGTCCAGCCGGTACCGGGCGATGCCCCGGGTGACCAGCAGGCCCTCGGTCGGCTTGGCGATGTGCAGCCACAGCGCGCGGCGCAGCACGCCGGCCAGCCGCGCGTCGCCCTTGAGCGCGGCGACCGGCGCGGCTTCCTCGGCGGTCGGCGCGCCGAGCAGGTCGTCCACGGTGGCCTGCTCGACGCGGACCTCGCCGAGCGCGGGCAGCACCGCCGCGATGTAGGCCAGGAACGCCCGGTTCGGCCCGACGATCAGCACGCCGGACCGGGCCAGCCGCTCGCGGTGGGTGAACAGCAGGTACGCGGCGCGGTGCAGGCCGACGGCGGTCTTGCCGGTGCCCGGCGCGCCCTGGACGCACAGCGTGGTCGGCAGCTCGGCGCGGACCAGGACGTCCTGCTCGGGCTGGATCGTGGCGACGATGTCGCGCATCGGGCCGGTGCGCGGGCGCTCGATCTCGGCGGTGAGCAGCGCGGACGTGCCGAGCGCGCGGCCGTCCAGCGGCTCGTCCTCGAACGCGGTCAGCGCCCCGCCCCGGAACCCGAAGCGGCGGCGGCGCGCCCAGCCCATCGGGTCGGCGGGGCCCGCCTGGTAGAAGGCGCGGGAGACGGGGGCGCGCCAGTCCAGCACGAGGGGGCGGCCGGCGTCGCCGTCGTGGACGTGGCGGCGGCCGATGTGGAGGGCGGCGGGCAGGTCGTCGTCCGCCCCCGGCGCCGCGTCCGCCGTGGCGGGGGCGCGGTCGAGGCGGCCGAAGAACAGCGGGGTGTCGGGGTGGTCGGCGAGGGCGGCGACGCGCTGGTCCAGCAGCGACTCCAGGAACTGGCGCGACACCCAGTCGGCGGCGGTGTCGGCCGTCAGGGACGCGGCGCTCTCGCGCATCGCGCGCAGCGCGGCGCGGGCCTCGGCGAGGTAGGCGCGCTCGGCCTCGAGCACCGCCGTTTCCCCGGCCGGGTTGTCGGTGGGACGGGCGGGGTCGGGTTCGTCGGGTTTCTCCCCGGGCATGCGGACGGACCTCCGGACGAGGGTGTGGAAGAAGGCGGAACGGACCAGCCTAGCGGAGTCGGCGCAGGGCGTTGCCCGGTCGCGGCGGCGTCACTATCGTGGGAGTCCGCAGTGACCCACATCACATGACCGGCGGCTCCCGGAGGTGCGATGCGACCCGTGCGTGCCCGACACCGTCCGCCGCCCGCCGTCCCCGCGCTGCTCGCGGCCGCGCTCGCCGCCCTCGCGCTCCTGGCCGCCGCCGGACTCCCCCGCGCCGAGGTCCTGCCGGGCCTGGCGACGGGCGCGGCGGGCGCGGCGCTCGCGCTGCTGGCGCTCGTCCCGCTCACCGGGCCGGACGGGCCGGTCACCTTCGCGCCGCTCGCGGTCGCCGGGGCGAGCGCGGCGGTGTGCGGGGCGTGCGGGGCCTCCCCCGCGACCTGGTGGACCGCCGGGCCCGGCGCGGCCGCCGCCGGGGCGCTGCTCGCACGCGTCCCGCGCGGACCCCGGGCACGCCGCAACGCGGGGACGAGTCCCGTTCAGATGAGCCCTTTGGGGATGAGACCCGTAAACCCGAGTCCCGTGGGGATGAGGCCGGTGGGGATGAGCCCCGGGCCGATGAGTCCCGTGGTGATGAGTGCCGTGCTGGTCGGCGCCGTGTTCGCGCTGCCCGCCGCGCCGCGGCCGCCGTCCGGCGGGCTCGCGGCGGCCGCCGTCGCGCTGGCGGCCGCGGTCGCGGCGCTCGTCGGCGTCGCGCGCGCGGGCGGGCGCGGACGGCTGGCGGTGGCCGTGCTGGACCGCGCGGACGCGGCGGCGCTGCTCGGCGTCCGCGCGGGCGCGGTCCGCGCCGCGCTCGGCGCGTGCTCGGCGGGGATCGCCGGGGCGGCCGGGCCGCCGCTGGCCGCCGCCGCCCGCACCGGCCCGGCCCTGCCCGGCGTGCCGCCCGGCGCGCTGCCGGGCGCGGTCGCGCTGGCGCTCGGCGCGGGCGTCGCGCTCGTCGCGGCGCGCCGCGCGCCCCGGCTCCGGACGGCGGCCGATGCGCGGCGCTGACCCAGAACCCGCGGAGTCCGCGGAACTGCGCGCGGACGGCCTGACGGTCCGGTTCGGCGCGGTCACCGCCGTCGACGCCGTCGACCTGGTCGCCCACCCCGGCGAGGTGACCGGCCTGGTCGGCGCGCCCGGCGCGGGCAAGACCGCGCTGTCGGACGCCCTCACCGGCCTGCTGCGCCCCGCCGCGGGGACCGTCCGCCTCGCCGGGGCCGACGTCACCGCCGCCCCGCCCCGCGCGCGGGCGCGGCGCGGCCTGGCCCGCACGTTCGCCGAGCCCGCGCCGTTCGGGTCGCTGACCGTCCGCGACAACGTGCGCGCCGCGGTGGAGATCCACGCCCGGACCCGGCCGGTCGCCGGGCGGGGCCCGGCGGACCGGCGCGCCCGGCGGCGCGCGCTGCGCCGCGCGGCGGCCGCGACCGCCGACGCGCTGCTGGACCGCGCCGGGATCGCCGCGTGGGCGGGCGTCCGCGCCGCCGCCGTCCCGGCCGACGCGGCGCGGCTGCTGGACATCGCCCGCGCCCTCGCGACGCGGCCGCGCGTGCTGCTGCTGGACGACCCGTCGGCGGGGCTGCCCGCCGCCGGGGCGCGGGCGCTGGAGGTGCTGCTGCGCGACCTGGCCGCCGACGGCCTCGCGGTCGTGCTGGCCGACCGGGAGCTGGAGCGCGTCCTCGGCGTCTGCGACACCCTGTACGTCCTGGACCGGGGCCGGGTCGTGGCGGCGGGCCCGCCCGCGCGCGTCCGCGCGGACCCGGCGGCCCGCGCCGCGCTCGCCATGCCCGGCTGACCAGCCCGCACGGGTCCGCCCGCGGGCGATAATCGGGACGCGGGCACGGTTTCCGCAGTCGTCCTCCGGAGGTTTCACATGGGTTCCCCGCCGCGCCCGGTGCGCGACGCGCTGCTGGACGCCGCCGCCGACCTGCTCGTCCGGCGCGGGTACCGGGGGGTGCGCATGCAGGACGTGGCGGCCGCGGCGGGCGTCAGCCGGCAGACCGTCTACAACGAGTTCGGCGACAAGTGGGGCCTGGCGAGCGCCGTGGTGATGCGCGACAATGACCGCTACCTCGACGGCATCGACCGCATCCTGGCCGAGCACGGCGACCTGTACGCGGCGGTCGTCGCGGCGGTGGAGTTCACGCTGGAGCTGTCGGCGGACGACCCCATCAAGAAGGTCGTGCTGACCGGCGCGGGCGGCGACGAGCTGCTGCCGCTGCTGACGACGCGCGCCGAGCCGGTGCTGTTCGCCGCGCGCGCCCGCATCGTGGAGCACGCGCTGGCGCGCTGGCCGGAGCTGGACCGGCCGGGGTTCGCCGACGCGGCCGACGCGGCCGTCCGGCTGGTGATGAGCCACATCGTGCTGCCGTCGTCGCCGCCGGACCGCACCGCGCGGCTGATCGCGCGCCTGGTCGTCCGCTACCTGGACCTGCCCGCCCCGCCGGGTCAGTGACCACTTACCGCCGTGCGCTACGGTGGACCGAACGACGTTCGGAGGAGGTTTCGGGTGGACTTCGACCTGCCGGAGAGCGCGCTCGCGGTCCGCGAGGGCGTCCGCGCCATCGCCGCGAAGTACGACCAGGCGTACTGGGACCGCTGCGACGCCGACAAGCGCTGGCCCGAGGAGGTCTGGGCCGAGCTCGTCGCGGGCGGCTGGCACAGCCTGGCGATCCCCGAGGAGCACGGCGGCGCGGGCCAGGGCCTGCTGGAGCTGGCCGTCGCGCTGGAGAGCCTGGCGGCGGGCGGCGCGGGCGGGGCCGCGTCCTTCCTCTACCTGCTGACGCCCGCGTTCGGCGGCCTGACCGTCGCCCGGCACGGCACCGACGCGCAGAAGCGCGAGTTCCTGCCCGCCATCGCGGCGGGCGAGCTGGAGACGTGCTTCGCCGTCACCGAGCCCGACGCGGGCAGCAACGCCATGAACATCACCACCCACGCCCGGCGCGACGGCGGCGACTACCTGGTCAGCGGGCAGAAGATCTGGATCTCCGGCGTCGAGCGCGCCGACTTCCTCGTCCTGGTCGCCCGGACGATCCCCGCCGCCGAGGCCCGCCCCCGCACCAACGGCTTCACGGTGCTGCTCGTGGACGTCAGGGAGGCCGTCGCCGCCGGGACGCTCAGCTACCGGCCCATCCCCAAGCTCGGCACCAACACCGTCGCGTCGAACATGGTGTTCCTCGACGACGTCCGCGTCCCCGCCGACCGCGTCCTCGGCGAACCCGACCGGGGCTTCGCCGTCCTGTGGGACATCCTCAACCCCGAACGCGTCCTCGCCGCCGCGGGCGGCGTCGGCTCCGCCGAGCTGATCCTGGAGATCGCCGCCGCCTACGCCCGCGAGCGCGCCCCCTTCGGCACCCCCATCGGCGCGAACCAGGCCGTCGCGTTCCCCCTCGCCAAGATCAAGGCGCAGGTCGAACTCGCCCGGCTCATGGCGTACAAGGCCGCCTGGCTGTGGGACCGGGGACGGCCCTGCGGCTCGGAGGCCAACATCGCCAAGCTCACCGCCGCCGACGCGGGCTGGCAGGCCGCCGACCGCGCCTTCCAGACCTTCGGCGGCATGGCCTACTCCCTGGAGTACCCGATCGCCCGCATGTTCCGGGACGCCCGCATCGCCAAGAACATCCCGGTCGCCGAGGAACTCGTCCTCGCGCACATCGCCCAGCACGAGCTGAACCTCCCCCGCTCGTACTGAACCGCCGCCGAAACGTCGGCATCGGGGTGTTGCCCGGATCACATCCACGGCGCAGCATGGGAGAAATCCCCGCCCGCGCCGAGGAGCCCCCGATGCCGACGCCGTACGCCAGCGCCGTCCTCAACGCCACCGCCGACGAGGTGTGGGCCTACGTCCGCGACTTCGGCAACGCCGAATGGCTGCCCGGCCTGGACACCGGCGTCATCGAGGACGGCGGCCCCGCCGACCGCGTCGGCTGCGTCCGGCGGCTCATCGGCCCCGGCTCGGTGTTCCGCGAGCGCCTCACCGCCCTCGACGACGCCGCCCGCTCCCTGTCCTACGAGATCCTGGAGTGCCCGCTGCCGATCCGCGCCGGCCGCGCGCGGCTGCGCGTCGCGCCCGTCACCGGGACCGGGCAGGCGTTCGTCGAGTGGCAGGGCGTCATCACCGCCGACCCCGCCGACGAGGAGGCGATGGAGAAGACGTTCGCGGGCGGCCTCTACGGCGGCGGCCTGGAATCCCTCGCCCGCCGCTTCGCCTGACGCCGCTCAGGCCGGCGCGACGTCCCGCGTCCCGAACGCCGCGCGCAGCCGCCCCACGGCCCACTCCCGCGCCGCCGCGCCGGTGTCGAACAGCTCCGGCAGCAGGAAGAACGAGTGGACGACGCCCGGGAAGCAGCGGTGCGCGACCGGCACCCCGGCCGCCGCGAGCCGCCGCGCGTAGGCGTCGCCCTCGTCGCGCAGGATGTCGTACTCGGCGGTGACGACCGTCGCGGGCGCGACGCCCGACAGGTCCGGGGCGCGCAGCGGCGCGAGCAGCGGGTCGGCCGGGTCCGCGCCCGCCCGGTACAGCTCCATGAACCGCGCCATCTCCTCGCCGTCCAGCCCGTACCCGGACCCGTAGTCCCGCCAGCTCGGCGTGTCGCGCGCGGTGTCGGTCACCGGGTAGACGAGGAGCTGGTGCGCCAGGTCCACGCCCCGGTCGCGGGCGAGCAGCGCGACGACGGCCGCCAGGTTCCCGCCCGCGCTGTCCCCGCCGACCGCCAGCCGCGCCGGGTCGGCCCCGAACCGGCCCGGGTCGGCGGCGACCGCCTCGGTCACCGCCCACGCGTCCCGCACCGCCGCCGGGAACGGGTGCTCGGGCGCGAGCCGGTAGTCGACCGACAGCACCGCGCAGCCCGCCTCCGCCGCCAGGTCGCGGCACGAGACGTCCACGTTCTCCAGTCCCCCGAGCACCCAGCCGCCGCCGTGCAGGTACACCAGCGCGGGCAGCGGCGCGCCCGCGGGCTCCGGCCGGTACAGCCGGACGGGCACCGGCCCGTCCGGACCGTCCACCGCGAGGTCGGCGACGCGCGGCAGCGGGCGGCGCTCGACCGGGTACTCCAGGTTCAGGACGCGCCGGGACTCCTCGATCGAGGGCGGCTCCGCGGCGAGCGCCCGCATCCCCGCCAACTGCTCCAGGAAGCGCGCGGTCTGGGGGTGCAACGCCATCGACGTCCTCCTCGGCTAGGGCTCGGGCACCGGTGCGGTTCCCCGCGTGGCCGCGTCCAATCGTGGCCCGCCCGACATCCCGGTGACTCCCCGCGCATCCTGCCGTGCCACCGGCCCGCGCGCCGTGACGCGGGACACGCCGCGCCGCGCCGCGGCCCCGGTGGAGGAATCACCACCCGGAACAAGGATCTTCCACCACTTTCCCGAAGGATCGCCCAGCAAGATCATGTGATCACATTTACCGCAACCCGCACCGACTCGACAAATACCGATCAGTATCCTTCCTCCCGGCCAGCAATGCTCCCATTACTGGAAATCCTGATCCGATTACTCTTCGAAGCGGCCTGCGTGTCTTGCCGGGAATCGGTTGAGTACCTGCGACGATCGGTGCGAGAATCTCACCGAGTCGGACGACCGGGGGCACAAGGGGTGCCGGGGAACACCGATCGGCCGTGGACGAAGCCTTGGGGGGCGTGACCGGTAAATGTCCGTGGAACCCGAAATACTCAAAGCGACATTCCTGCCCGGCGACGAGTCGGAGGACAAGGCCGCCGCATATTTCTACGGCCGCCTCTTCGCCGCGGAACCGCGCCTGCGCACGCTGTTCCCGCCCGCGATGGACGTCACGCGCGACCGCCTCTTCCGCACCCTCACCCAGATCGTCTTCCACGCCGACGACCCCGCGGCGCTCACCGACCGCCTCGCCCCGCTCGGCCGCGCCCACCGCAAGTACGGCGTCCTGCCCGAGCACTACCCCGCGTTCGGCGCCGCGCTCGTCGCCACCCTGCGCCGCTTCGCCGGCCCCGCCTGGAGCCCCGCCGCCGAGGCCGCCTGGACCGCCGCCTACGCCCGCGCCGCCGAGACCATGATCGAGGCCGCCGCCGAGGACGCCCGCACCAGCCCGCCCTGGTGGGTCGCCGAGGTCGTCGCCCACGACCGCCGCCGCGCCGACCTCGCCGTCCTCACCCTCGCGCCCGAGCGCCCCTACCCCTTCGCCGCCGGACAGCACGCCGCCGTCCAGACGTCCCGCTGGCCCCGCGTCTGGCGGCCCTACTCCATCGCCAACGCGCCGCGCCCCGACGGCACGCTGCGGCTCCACGTCCGGTCCGTCCCCGGCGGCTGGGTCAGCGGCGCGCTCGTCCGCGAGACCCGCGCGGGCGACACCGTCCTGCTCGGCCCGCCCGCCGGCGACCTCGCC
Organism: Actinomadura atramentaria DSM 43919; assembly: GCF_000381885.1. Lineage (GTDB taxonomy): Bacteria > Actinomycetota > Actinomycetes > Streptosporangiales > Streptosporangiaceae > Spirillospora > Spirillospora atramentaria. Next base: position 112,354 of record NZ_KB907217.1, read on the forward strand.
CCCGAGCGCGCGGGCCGCGACCTGCTGCTGCTCGCGGGCGGCACCGGACTCGCCCCGCTCAAGGCCGTCGCCCAGCACGCCGCCGCCGCGGACGACGGCCGCGCCGTCCGGCTCTACGCCGGCGCGCGCACCGGCGACGACCTCTATGACCTGCCCGACCTGCGCTTCCTGGAGGCCGCGCACGACCGCGTCGAGGTCACCGCCGTCCCCGGCGACACCCTCGGCCCGCTGCCCGACGCGCTGCCCGGCCTGCTGGAGGACGTCCCCGACCTCGAGGACCACGACGTCCTGGTCGCCGGACCCCCCGAGATGGTCCGCCGCACCCTCGACGTCCTCGACCGCTCCGGCGTCCCGCCCGAGCGCGTCCGCCACGACCTGGCGTCCCACGGCGACACCGTCGTGCCCCGCGACCCGCGGGCCGTCGCGCACGCCTGACCGGACGCACCGAGACCGGCCCGGCGCGGAGGGGAGCCGCACCGGGCGCCGGAGGGGGAGGACGGCCCCGGCCTGTGGCGCGGGCAGGTCGGGGCCTCACCCGTCCGCGGGAGGGCGCCGCCGCGCGGCGGCGCCCTCCCGCAGGAACTCCCCCGTCGCCGCGTCGGCGGGATAGAACGACTCGATCGCCAGCTCCGCGACCGTGATGTCCAGCGGGCTGCCGAACGTCGCGATCGTGCTGAAGAACGACAGCTCCCGCCCGTCCACCCGCATCCGCAGCGGCACCAGCACCTCGTTCCCGGCGGGCGGCGGGAACGCGTCGCCGGGCGGCCCCGCGTCGGGGTAGTCGCGCAGCTCCCGGTACAGGGCGGTGAGCGCCGCGTCCCCGGTCAGCGCCACATGGCGGCGCAGCCGCCCGATCATGTGCGCGCGCCACTCCGGCAGGTTGACGACGTTCCGCGCCATCCCCGCCGGGTGCATGCTCAGCCGCAGGACGTTCAGCGGCGGACGCAGCAGCTCCGCCGGCGCCCCTTGGAGGAACAGCCCCGCCGCCTCGTTGGACTCCACCAGGTTCCAGAACCGGTCCACCACGACCGCCGGGTACGGCTCGTGGCCGGCCAGCACCTGCCGCAGCGCGGCGCGCACCGCGTCCATCCGGGGCTCCTCGATCGGCGTCTCGGCGTACACCGGCGCGTACCCGGCGGCGACGAGCATCAGGTTCCGGTCGCGCAGCGGGACGTCCAGGTGCTCGGCGAGGCGCAGCACCATCTCCCGGCTCGGCGCGGACCGGCCCGTCTCCAGGAAGCTGAGGTGCCGGGTGGACACGTCGGCCTCGGCGGCGAGTTCGAGCTGGCTCATCCGGCGGCGGCGCCGCCACTCCCGCAGGTGGTCCCCCACCGGGCGGACGTCCGCGAGCGAAACGGTGGTCATCGTGGTCACGGCGTCACCGTAGCCGCGAAGCGGTCATCGCGGCCATGACGTCCGAGGTCATGGCCGCCGCCCGACGCCTTTACGTTGTAGATCCGTTTTGTCCGGCCAGATGGGTGCCGAAGAACGCGAAGATCCGCTCCCACGCGTCGTCCGCCCGCTCCAGCCCCTCGCCGATGCCCATCAGGACCTTCGCGACCGGCCCGAGCGGCGCGGGGACGACCTGGTCCGTCCCGGTGAGGAAGCTGTGCCCCGCCTCCGGGTACTCCTTCACGTCGTGCTCGACGCCCAGCACCGTCAGCGTCCGGTCCAGCCTGCGGGCCGCGCCGATCAGCGAGCGGTCCTTCTTCCCGTAGCTCGCCACGATCGGGCACGCCCCTGCCAGCACCTCCTCCGCGTGCCGGGGCAGGATGCCGTAGTTGACGGCCGCCGCGTCGAAGTCGTACTTCGCCGCAGCGACCAGCGCGAACCCGCCGCCCATGCAGAACCCGATCACCCCGACCCGACCGGTGCAGTCCGGCCGCGCGGCCAGCCACGCCCGCGCCGCCTCGATGAACGCGAAACTCGGGCCGCGCCGCGCGAGCAGGTCGCGGAACGCCTTGCGGACGCAGCGGATCCACGGCTTCCCGTCGTACAGGTCCGGCATCAGCGCCAGGTAGCCGTGCGCGGCGAGCCGGTCGGCCTGCGCCCGCATGTCGGCGTTCGCGCCGAACGACTCGAACACCACGACGACGGCGGGCCACGGCCCCTCCCCCGCCGGGACGGCGAGGTAGGCGGGCCGCTCGACGCCGCCCACGGAAATGGAAATGTCTGTCATGGCGCTCCACCCTGGCGCAGCGCCGCGCCCGGGGCCAGCGGATGGCCGGACCCCGCCGCGTCGCGTGCGTCACGTCGCGGACACCGCCGCGACCTGGTTACCTTGAGGGTCGTCGCGACCAGAGGGAGTGCAGTGAAGAGCGTCGAACCCGAGGTGTTCCTCGTGGCCAAGCCGGAACTCGACTACGCCGAGGTCGCCCGGTACCTGAGTGACGTCGGCGGCGGGAGCTGGCTGGAGCGCCTGGACCGGGGCGACCTCGACGCGGAGCTGAACGACCCGCAGAACCTCGCGGAGTTCGCCGGGCGGCTGTGCTACCGGTCGTGGGAGCCGGGGCTGAACCCCAACGTCGTGCGCGTCCGCACCGACCAGGACGAGTACCTGCGGAACATCCTGCGGAGCATGCACGGGTCGGTGCTGGAGCACGTCAGCTTCAGCTTCGTCCTGCACAACGTCAGCCGCGTCCTCACCCACGAGCTGGTCCGGCACCGGCCGGGCGTCGCGATCTCGCAGGAGTCGATGCGGTTCGTGCGCCTCCAGGACATCCCGTTCTGGTTCCCCGAGTGGGCGCGCGAGGACGCCGAGCTGATGAAGCGCGCGACCGCGATGCTGGAGCAGATGGAGGAGTTCCAGCTCTGGATGGCCGACCACTTCGGCCTCGACGACGAGGGCGTGCCCTTCAAGGAGAAGAAGCACCGCACGTCGTTCATGCGCCGGTTCGCGCCCGAGGGCGTCGGCACCGGCCTGGTGTGGACGGCGAACGTCCGCACGCTCCGCCACACCATCGAGGCGCGCACCGCCGAGGGGGCCGAGGAAGAAATCCGGCTGCTGTTCGGGAGGATCGGCGAGCTGATGCGCGCCGAGGCCCCCGCGCTGTTCGGCGACTACGAGGTCGAGGACGGCGCGTGGGTGCCGCGCTGGCGCAAGGTCTGAGCGGACGCCCGTGCGCGCGGCGCGGCTGATCTCGCTCGTCCTGCTGCTGCAGGCGCGCGGGTCGATGACGGCGGCGGAGCTGGCCGCCGAGCTGGAGGTCTCCGAGCGGACCGTCCACCGCGACGTCGAGGCGCTGTCGGCGGCGGGCGTCCCGGTCTACGCCGACCGGGGCAGGCACGGCGGGTTCCGGCTGCTGGACGGGTACCGCACGCGGCTGACCGGGCTGAGCCGCGCCGAGGCCGAGGCGCTGTTCCTGGCGGGCCTGCCCGGCCCGGTCGCCGACATGGGCCTGGGCGAGGCGGTGTCGGCGGCCGAGCTGAAGGTCGTCGCGGCGCTGCCCGCCGCGCTGCGGGACGCGCCCGCCCGCGCGGCGCAGCGGTTCCACCTGGACGCGTCCGGCTGGCACACCGCTCCCCCGCCGCCCGCGCCGCTGCCGGAGCTGGCCCGCGCGGTGTGGGACGACGCGGTGGTGGAGCTGCGCTACCGGCGGCCGTCCGGCGAGGAGGTGGAGCGGACCGCCGACCCGTACGGCCTCGTGCTGAAGAACGCCACCTGGTACCTGGTCGCGGCGGTCGGCGGGCAGCTCCGCACCTACCGCGCGGACCGCGTCGCCGCCGTCCGCGCGACGGGCGCGGTGTTCGAGCGCGACGCCGCGTTCGACCTGGCCGCGTACTGGGCCGGGCACGCGGACGCGTTCCTGCGCGCGATGTTCCGCGAGCGCGTCGAGCTGCGGCTGAGCCCGGCGGGCCTGCGCGTCCTGCGGCACGCGGTGGACGGGTACGCGGCGCGGTGCGCGGCCGAGGCCGCCGGGGAGCCGGACGCGGACGGCTGGGTGCGGACGACGCTGCCCGTCGAGTCCGCGGACATCGCCTTCCACGAGCTGCTGCGCCTCGGCCCGGAGGCCGAGGTGCTCGCGCCGGCGGCGCTGCGCGCCCGCCTCGCCGAGGCGGGCGCGCGGCTCGCGGCCCTCTACCGGTAGCCCGCCGTGTCGGCGGTCTTGCCGGCCAGCGTGATCTCGTTGATGTAGCGCCACACGTCCGGGCGGCTGCCGTCCACGTCGGTGAACCCGAACTCCTTCGCCAGTTCCCCCGACGACACCGACGCGCCGTTCCAGCGCTCCTTCAGGGGGTCGGCGGCGAGCGCGGCGACGGCCCGGCCCACGTACATCGGCGTCTCCGACAGCGCGAAGTGGTGGTCCTTCGCCGCGCCCTCCTGCCAGTTCTCCTCGGTGACGCCGAAGTGCTCCAGCATCGCCTCCGACCGCAGGAAGCCGGGCGTGATCGACAGCGCCGTCCCGCCGAGCGGGCCGATCTCGACGGCCTGCGCGTTGGCCAGCCGGATCACCGCCGACTTGGCGATGTCGAAGAACGGCCCGCACTCCTTGCGGTACTTGGCGTTGAACTCGGCCGTCCCGTCGGTGACCTCCACGACGAGCCCGCCGGGGTTCTCCAGCAGCAGCGGCAGCGCCCGGTGGCTGGTGATGAGGTGGGTGTCGACGGCGAGGCGCAGCAGGCGCAGCCCGTCCTCCAGCGGCTGCTCCCACAGCGGCTTGTCGAACTCGAACAGCGAGTCGCCGCCCCAGATGTCGTTGACGAGCACGTCCAGCCGGCCGTGCTCGGACCGGATGCGCGCCACGAGCGCCGACACGGCGTCCGGGTCGAGGTGGTCGGTGGGGACGGCGACGCCGGTGCCGCCCGCCGCCGTGACGCGCTCGGCGGTCTCCTCGATCGTCTCGGACCGGTTCATCTCCGAGCGGTGCTCGCGGGTCGTGCGACCGGTGCAGTAGACGACGTGCCCGGCCTCGCCGAGCGCGGTGGCGATGCCCCGGCCCGCGCCGCGCGTCGCCCCCGCGACCAGGCAGATCTTCGCAGTGGATTCCATGCGGACCATGCTGCCCGGGAAACATGCCAACGAGTGTCATGTTTCCCGGGCCGGTCCGCCCGGATCAGGACCGGGCGAGCCGCAGCACGTTCCCGACGATCGTGTGCCCCGCGTCGCCCGCCGCCGTCAGGATCGACTCCGGGTGGAACTGCACCGCCCACCGCCGCCGCGTCCGGTCCTCGACCGCCATCACCACGTCGCCGGTCAGCGCCGTCACCTCGAACCCGCGCACCCGGTCCGGGGTGGCGTGCAGCGAGTGGTAGCGGGCGGCGGTGAACTGGTCCGGCAGGCCCGCGAACAGCGCGCCGCCCGCGACCTTCACCTCGCCGGGCTTGCCGTGCGCGGGCTCGGGCAGCAGCGCCAGCTCGCCGCCCGCGTGCTCGACCATCGCCTGGAGGCCGAGGCACACGCCGAACACCGGCAGGCCCCGCGCGTCCAGGGCGTCCAGCAGCGCGCCGGTCGCGAAGTCCTCCGGACGGCCCGGCCCCGGCGACAGGACGACCAGGTCGGGCGCCTGCTCGTCCAGCATCCGCTCGGGGAAGCCGTGCCGCAGCGTCACCACGTCCGCGCCCTGCTGCCGGAAGTAGTCGGCGAGGGTGTTGACGAACGAGTCCTCGTGGTCGACCAGCAGGACCTTCATCCCCGCGCCGGGCCGCTCGGCGGGCGCGGGCGCGGGCCCGGGGGCCGTCGCGGCGGCGGCGCGCTCGGCGTCGGCGAGGGCGCCCAGCAGCGCGCTCGCCTTCAGGTGCGTCTCGCGCTCCTCCTCCTCGGGGTCGGAGTCGTACAGCAGCGTCGCGCCCGCCCGGACCGTCGCGACGCCGTCGCGGATCTGCGCGGTCCGCAGCGTCAGGCCCGTGTTCATCGAGCCGTCGAAGCCGACGCAGCCGACCGCACCGCCGTACCAGCGGCGCGGGGCGTCCTCGTGGTCCTCGATGAACTGCATCGCCCACGTCTTCGGCGCGCCCGTCACCGTCACCGCCCACATGTGGGTGAGGAACGCGTCGAACGCGTCGAACCCGGGGCGCAGCCGGCCCTCGATGTGGTCGACGGTGTGGATCAGGCGCGAGTACATCTCGATCTGGCGGCGGCCGAGGACCTTCACGCTGCCCGGAACGCAGATCCGCGACTTGTCGTTGCGGTCGACGTCCGTACACATGGTCAGCTCGGACTCGTCCTTGGCGGACGAGAGGATCGTGCGGATCTGCTCGGCGTCCTCCAGCGCGTCCGCGCCGCGCCGGATCGTCCCCGCGATCGGGCACGTCTCGACGCGGTCGCCGGACACGCGCACGAACATCTCCGGCGACGCGCCGACCAGGTACTCGCCGTCGCCGAGGTTGAACATGAACTCGAACGGCGCCGGGTTGGACTCGCGCAGCCGCTCGAAGAACGCGGCGGGCGACGAGCAGCGGCCGTACATCGCGTGGCCCGGCGTCACCTCGAACAGGTCGCCGCGCACGAACCGCTCCTTCGCGCCGCGCACCATCTCGGCGTACACGCCGGGGACGGGCTGCGGCGGCAGCGGCGCGGGCTCGCGGACCGGCACCGGGTCGGTGCCGCGCGGCAGCCCGGCGGTGTCGCCGCCGTCCGGCGTCGCGAAGTCGTAGGACATGCGGTGGGAGGTCTCGCGCTTGCGGTCCACGACGACCATCTCGTCCGCGAGGTGCAGGACGAGGTCGCGCTGGTCCTCGGGGCGCTCCAGCCGGGTGCGCAGCGGCTCGAACTGCAGCGACAGGTCGTAGCCGAACGCGCCGTACAGGCCGAGGTGCGGGTCGTCGCAGCGGAACAGGTCCACGATCGCGCGGAGCGCGGTGAAGACGGTGGGGCGGCGGCTGCGCTCCTCCTCGGTGAAGAACTCGTCCGAGGGCGGGACGTACACCGCGACGCGGCGGGGACCGGCGTCGCGGGCCTCGGCGACCGGGGCGAGGGCCCGCGCGACGGCGGGCAGCAGCACCGCGCCGCGCGCGTTCAGCGCGGTGACCGCGACGTCGCGGCCGCGCGCGACGACCTCCAGGCACGGGTCGACATAGGCCATGTGCCAGCGGCTGTAGCGGCCGGGATACTCCATCCCGGAGGACAGGACACCGCCGCGCCGCTCCCCCACGGCGGCGACGAGCGCGTTCAGGACGTCGGACTTGCGCTCGGGATCGACCGGCGCGGCCGTGCGGGTGACGCGGACGCCCCCGCCCGTGGTGAAGCGCTCGGTGGTGAAGAGCTGGGTCGCCGGGTGCTGCTCGGTGGTGTCCACCGTGGTGGCCCCTCGTGTCGGGCCCCCGCCCACGGCCGGATACGCGAAGCGACCGCCGGGGCGGAGGCGGTCGCTGGATGTCATGCGTGCGAGAACCGGCGGCGCCTCAGCGGCGCCACCACCACTGGCGATGACCGGTTCGCATGCGCCGACCCTACCCGGTCGCCGGGGCGCGGCCAAGTCGCCGCGCGGGGGTTCAGTTCCGGGTCGGATGCTGCGAGGATGAGACAAAAGCAATCACTTATCTCACCGGAGGGACGGCCGTGGCCGGGGCGAACACCGAGTTCGAGCTGCGCGGGGTGAACCACCTCGCCCTCGTCTGCCGGGACATGAAGGCGACCGTGGACTTCTACCAGGGCGTCCTCGGCATGCCGCTGATCAAGACGATCGAGCTGCCGATGGGCTGGGGCCAGCACTTCTTCTTCGACTGCGGCGGCGGGGACGCGCTCGCGTTCTTCTGGTTCCCGGACGCGCCCGAGCCCGTCCCCGGCGTCAGCGCGCCGAAGGACCTGCCCGACCGGGGCGAGCTGGTGTCGGCGATCGGGTCGATGAACCACGTCGCGTTCGACGTGCCGCCGGAGCGGATCGAGGAGTACCGCGACCGGCTCGTCGCCAAGGGGATCGACGTGGGCGTCGTCCTCAACCACGACGACAGCGAGTTCGGCGTCGCGCGCGACGTCCACGACGGCGTGTTCGTCCGGTCGATCTACTTCAAGGACCCGGACGGCGTCCTCGTGGAGTTCGCCGCGTGGCGGCGGCGGCCGGGCGGGCTGCCCGGCGACGTCCGGCACGAGCCGAAGACCGCCGCCGACCGCACGGGGCCGCCCGCGACCTGACCCGCGTCCCGACTCCTGACAGAACGGCCCGTCGAGTCGCGACGCGGCCGAGACCGGTCCGTGACCGGTCCGTGGATACCCTCGCGCCGCCCGCCCCCGGACGCACGAGGAGGCCACCCGCATGACCGAGAAGGACGCACCACCGCAGAACCGGCGAACCGATCGGAGCCCCTGGAACTGGCTGCTGCTCGTCCCGATCGTCCTGCCGCTGACCGTCCCGCTCTTCGACCGCGACGGCCCGCGCGTGGCCGGATTCCCCGCCTTCTACTGGATCCAGTTCGCGTTCATCCCGGTCGGGGTCGTCTGCACGCTCGTCGTGTACCGCGCGACGCGGAAGCGGGGCTGAGCCGGTGTCGGACGCGCACATCGTCGAACTCGTCGTGTTCGGCGCGCTGTTCCTGCTCGTCAGCGGCCTCGGCTTCTACGCGGCGCGGTGGCGGCGCGGCGGCGGTCTGGACACGCTCGACGAGTGGGGCCTCGGCGGCCGCTCGTTCGGGAGCTGGATCACCTGGTTCCTCATCGGCGGCGACCTCTACACCGCCTACACGTTCGTCGCGGTGCCCGCGCTGGTGTTCGGGGCGGGCGCGGCGGGGTTCTACGCGGTGCCGTACACGATCGTCGTGTACCCGCTGGTGTTCCTCGTGCTGGTCCGGCTGTGGTCGGTGTCGCACGTCCACGGGTTCGTGACGCCCGCCGACTTCGTCCGGGCGCGGTTCGGGTCGCCCGCGCTCGCGCTGGCCGTCGCGGTCACCGGGATCGTCGCGACGATGCCGTACATCGCGCTGCAGCTCGTCGGCATCGAGGCGGTGCTGAAGTCGATGGAGGTCGGCGGGCACTGGCCGCTCGTCATCGCGTTCGGCGTCCTCGCCGCGTACACCTACCAGTCGGGGCTGCGCGCGCCCGCGCTCATCGCGTTCGTGAAGGACGCGCTGATCTACCTCGTCGTCATCGTCGCGGTGCTGTACCTGCCCGCCAAGCTCGGCGGCTGGAACCACATCTTCGACGCGGCGCAGACGAAGTTCGCCAAGACGCCCGCCCCGGCGGACGGGATCACGCTCGGCGGCAGCGGCCGCGTCAACTACGCGATGCTCGCGCTCGGCTCCGCGCTCGCGCTGTTCCTCTACCCGCACAGCGTCACCGGCGCGCTCGCGAGCCGCAACCGGGGCACGATCAAGCGGAACATGTCCGCGCTGCCCGCGTACAGCCTCGTCCTCGGCCTCATCGCGCTGCTCGGGCTCATGGCCGTCGCGGCGGGCGTGACGCCGCTGAAGGACGGCGGGACGCCCGACACCAACACCGTCGTGCCGCTGCTGTTCGACCAGATGTTCCCGAGCTGGTTCGCCGGGGTCGCCTACGCGGCGATCGGGATCGGCGCGCTCGTCCCGGCGGCGATCATGTCGATCGCGGCGGCGAACCTGTTCACCCGCAACATCTACACCGAGTTCCTGCGGCCCGGCGCGAGCGAGCGGGAGGAGGCGCGCGTCAGCAAGCTGGCGTCGCTGGTCGTCAAGGTCGGCGCGGTGGCGTGCATCCTGCTGCTCGACCCGCAGTTCTCCATCGACCTGCAGCTCATCGGCGGGGTCATCATCCTGCAGACGCTGCCGTCGGTCGGGCTCGGGCTCGTCACCCGGTGGTTCCACCGCTGGGGGCTCGTCGCAGGCTGGGCGGCGGGTCTGGCCGCCGGGCTGTGGATGCTGTACCGGATTCCGAATCCGGCCAAGCACAAGGAGCACTTCGGCGGGTCGGCCTATCCGCTGAGCGACCTCGGGTTCGACACCGGGACGACCGTGTACGTCGGGATGCTCGCGCTGGCCGTCAACCTGGTCGTGGCCGTCGCCGCGACGGTCGCGCTGCGCGCCGCGAGCGCCCCGGACGGGGCCGACGCGACGCGGGACGCCGACTACCTCGCCGACGAGGGCGATCCGCGCGTCAAGGACCTCGACCTCGCGGCGGGCGCCTGACGCCGGACGCGGCGAGGGGGACCGGCGGCCGCCGGTCCCCCTCGCTCACGCGCCGGTCTCACGCGCGCCCGTAGGAGTCCTCCAGGCGCTCGATGTCGTCCTCGTCGAAGTCGCCGAACGCGATCTCCATGATCCGCACGGCCGGGCCCGACGAGCCCAGCCGGTGCGTCTCGCCCGCGCGGATCAGGACGCGCTCCCCCACCTCCGGCAGGATGCGGCGGCCCGCCACCTCGAACACCGCGCCGGGGTCCAGCGCCACCCACAGCTCGTCGCGGTCGCGGTGCCGCTGCAGGCTCAGCCGCTGGCCCGCGTCGACGTGGATCAGCTTGACGGTCGACGGCTCGTTCAGCGTGAACTGCTCGAACCTGCCCCACGGCCGGTGGTCGGTGAGGACGTCGGGCCGCGCGGGGACGGGCGCGGGGGCGGGGGTCGGCACGGGGGTCGGCACGGTCACCTCGGGGTTCATCGTTCGTGGAACAGGTCGAGCACGCGGCCCTCGGACGCGGCGGGCAGCCCGCCGAGGATGAGGTCGGCGAGGCCGTCCACGACGGTCTCGCGCGGGACCTCGGGGTGGTCCAGCCACCAGTCTCCCGCCGTCTGCACCATACCGACCAGCGCGTGGCCCCAGACGTAGGCCCGGTCCTGGTCGAGCATCGCGCCCTCGGTGAACAGCACCTCGGCGAGCTGGCGGCTCACCTCGCGGATCATCGTGCTCATCGCGCTGTGCGTCGCGGCGTCCTCGGCGCTCGCGCGGTGCATGAGGAAGCGGTACAGGTCCAGGTTCTCCGAGACCGTCGTCAGGTAGGTGTCGATGGTGGACCGGACGCGGGCCAGCGGCGACCCGGTGCGGGAGAACTCGGCCCTGATGCCCTCGATCAGCTTGCGCGTGTGGCGTTCGGCGAGCGCCTGGTACAGGCCGCTCTTGTCGCCGAAGTGGCGGTACAGGATGGGCTTGCTGATGCCCGCCTCGGCCGCGATGGCGGCCATCGACGCCTCCGGGCCCTCGCGCCGGATGACGCGGTCCGCGGCCTCCAGCAGCGCGCGGCGGCGGCCGGGGTCGCGGCGCGGGGCGCGGACGGGGGCCGCCTTGCCGTTACCCGTGCCGGTGCCAGTGCCGGTGCCCGTGCGACCGCCCGTCATGGCCGGTCCGCCGGGCGTCTCCGGGCGGCCGGGGACGCGGGGAGCGGGCGGTCGTGGCCGCGGGTCGGTGGCATGGACCGAACGGTACTCGGGGTGTTACCCGGTGACAACACCACTGGCCTGCGGGCGGCGCGCGCGGTTCCCCCGCGACACGCGCAGCGTGATATACAGACGGTCACATGTTGCTTGCTCTCGGTGAGCAAGAGCGTTCCGCTCGTCAACGAGCTCCCCACTCCCTGCCTGAAGAACGAGGTGAATCCATGCCGGGCGAACCGGCCAGCGTCAGCGTGCTGCACCGCGTCGAGCTGTGCGACACCGACGTCACCGGCCACTACCACCACTCGACGGCGATCCGCTGGGTCGAGGCCGCCGAGCAGACCCTCCTGCACCGGGTGGGCCTCGACCACCTGCCCGTCATGCCGCGCGTCCGCTACGACGCGACCTACCGCAGCCGCCTGTGGCGGCACGAGGTCGTCCGGACGGGCCTGCGGGTGACGGCGGTCGGGCGCACGTCCCTCAGCTACCGCTTCGAGGTCACCGGCGGCGGGGCCGGACCCGCCGTGGAAGGAGCGATGACCGTGGTCAACGTCGACCCCGCGACCGGGGCCAAGCGCCCGTTCGACGACCTGGAGCGCAAGCTGCTGCTGGAGTCCGGCCCCCAGGAGGGCGACTTCCTGCGGCCGGGCCTGCCGCCCGCGCACCGCGACCCGGGCGCCGTCCCGCTCGCCGCGCCGGGCGGCGACCGGTGGGGCATCGGCTACGGCTGAGCGGCGCGGGCGGCCGCGATCCCCCCGCCGCCCGGGCGCGCCGGCCCGTCAGCCACCGCCCGTCAGCCACCGCCCGTCAGGCACCGCCCGTCAGACGCTGCGGCCCGGGAACAGGCTCTCGCGCCGGTCGACCAGGCCCGCCCGGTCGAAGTGCCACCAGTCGGTGAACCGCACCTCGACCCGCTCCCCGTCGCGCAGGACGCCGTCGAAGCGGCCCCGGACCGCGACCCAGTCCCCGTCGGCCAGCACCTGCTCCAGATGGTGGCTGCCGCTCGCGATGACCCGCTCCCCCTCGTAGAACCGGCGCAGCGCGTCGATCCCCACGATCTCGGGCGTCCCCTGGCGCTCGTAGCGCACGGCCGGATGGAACAGCGCGACGAGCGCGTCCACCTCCTGCGCGTCCACGAGGGCGTAGTACCGCCGCGCGATCTGGTCTGGAGACTGCTGCCGGAGCGTGCCGTCGACTGGGGCCACTGCTGTCCGCCTCGTGATCCAGGGGTGGTGAGTGGTGGGAGTCTAAGCCGCTCCGGGCCGATCAGCGCTGTTCGCCCCATCAGTTTTCCCTGTCCTGGATTGTCCAGGGGTGACAATTTCCGAGGCGGACGCGCCGCGGGGGACCGCATTCGGCCACGGGGCGTCAGTCCGGGAACTTGCGGGTGTCGCGGGGTTCGGCGAACGGCTCGGCGTCCGGCGGGCGGCCCGCCGCGACGGCGCGGCCGCGCTCCAGCTCGGCGTCGAACTCCGCGCCCAGCAGCAGCGCGAGGTTGGAGATCCACAGCCAGACCAGGAAGACGACGACTCCGGCGATGCTGCCGTAGGTCTTGTTGTAGCTGCCGAAGTTCACGACGTACACCGCGAACGCGGCGGACGCGACGAGCCAGAGCCCGAGCGCCAGCAGCGCGCCGGGGCTCACCCACCGGAACCGGCGGCGGACGTTGGGCGCGGCCCAGTACAGCAGCGCGAACACCAGGCTCACCACGACGAGCAGCACCGGCCACTTGGCGACGTCCCAGACGAGGACGGCCGTGGAGCCCGCGCCGATCGCGTCGCCCGCGCGGCGCGCGAGCGGCCCGGACACGACGACCGCGACGGCCGACACCGCGAGCAGGACCAGCGTCACGACCGTGATCCCGACGCGCACCGGCAGCGTCCGGGTCAGCGGCCGTCCCTCGGGCATCGCGTAGACGGCGTTCGCGGCGCGCATGAACGCGGCGACGTAGCCGGACGCCGACCACAGCGCGCCGAGCAGGCCGATGAGGCCCGCCACGCCCGCGGTCGCCCGGCCGTCGCGCAGTTCGGTGAGGCCGTTGATGAGGACGGGCCGGATCGCGGCGGGCGCACTGCGCCGCACCTCGTCGATCAGCCCGTCCACCGCCGATGTCCCGGCCAGGCCGACGAGGGACACCAGCGCCAGCATCGCCGGGAACAGCGCGAGCACGCCGTAGTAGGTGAGCGCGGCGGCCCGGTCGGGCAGCCCATCCGGGCCGTAGCTCTTCACGGCGCGGACGGCGGCCGCCCGCCAGGTCGCCGCGGGCGCGTCCGCCGGGGCGGCGGCCGTCACCGGCGGCGGGTGAGCCAGGCGGCGATCCCGGCGGCCAGGACGCCCGCGCCGACCGCGACCGCCCCGAGCGCGGGTCCGCGCGTCGCGGCGGAGCGGGTCTCCGCGCCGGTCGCCCGGGCCCGTTCGGCGGCCCGCTCGCGCAGCTCGCCCGCGCGGTCCTTCACGCGCGCCTTCACGTCGGCCTTGGCGGCGAGCGCCGCGACGGTGTCGCCGAGGTCGGCGCGGGCCCGCTCGATCTCGGCGCGCAGCTCGTCGGGCGTGGCGGCCGCGCCCTCGTGGGCGGCCTCGGACAGCTCGCGGGTCATCGGTGGCTCCTCTCGCGGACCTCGGTCACGTCCCTGCGGGTCTCGCGCAGCGCGTCGGTCGGCACCGGCGGGACCGCGCGGTCCGTCTGCCGCTTGCCGAGCAGCGCGAGCGCGCCCGCGCCGGCGAACAGCACCGCGGCGATGATCAGCGCGGCCGCCCACACCGGCAGGACGAGCGCGAGCGCGGCGATGGCGGCGGCGGCGAGCGCGCCGACGCCGTACAGCGCCACGAGTCCGGCGCCGCCGAACATCCCGGCGCCGAGTCCGGCGTGCTTGCCCTTCTCCTTGACCTCGGCGACGGCGAGCCGGAGCTCGGCGCGCATCAGCTCCGACGTCTGCTGCGCCGCCCGGCGGACCAGGTCCCCGGCGCCGTCGTTGGCCCGGTCGTTGGCCCGGTCGTTGGCCCGGTCCGCGGTCGAGGCGCGGGCGTGCCCGTCGAGGTCGGGCTTGATGGACGTCATCGTTGTTCACCTCCGTGCGTCTTCACGCACGCCTGCCCCGCCTCGCGGCGTTCATGCACCGCCCGTCCGGCGGCTCAGCCCGCGGCGGCCGCCGACTCGGCCGCCTCGCCCCGGGCGGGGGCCGCCGCGCGGACCCGCAGGAGCGCGCCGAGGACCGCCGCGCCGGCCAGCAGGACCGCCGCCGTCCACAGGCAGCAGACGCGCATGGCGCGGACGAACGCGGCGTCGGCGGCGGCGGCGAGGCCGGGGGCGCGGCCGGACGCGGCGACGTCCCGCGCCGACTCGGCGGAGACGGCCGCCCGTTCGCGCAGGTCCGGGGCGAGGCCGCTCACCGCGTCCGCGACGCCGTGCCGGTACACGATCGCCAGGACCGCGCCGATGAGCGCGATGCCGAGCAGGCCGCCGACCTGCCGGACGGTGTTGTTCACCGCGGCGGCCGCGCCCGCCTGCTCCAGCGGCAGGGAGCGCAGCACCGCCGAGGTGACCGGCGCGATGACCATGCCGATCGTGAAGCCCTGCGCGAAGACGACGATCTCGTACCAGACCAGCGCGGTGTGGAGCCCGAACGTCCCGAACAGCGCGAAGAACGCCGCGGCCGCCGTCATGGCCGCCGCCGTCACCGGCCGCGCCGACCAGCGCCGCGCCAGCCGGGTGGCCAGCGGCGCGCCGAGCATGACGCCGAGCGCGGACGGCGCGCCCGCCAGCCCGGCGGCCAGCGGCGTGAAGCCGCGCGCGCCCTGGAGGTAGAACGCGGCGACGAACCCGTGCCCGGCGACGGCGAGGAACACGGCGGCGAGCGCGAGGTGCCCGGCGGCGAAGTGCCGCCGCCGGAAGAGCCGCGGGTCGAAGCTCGGGCGGGCGAGGCGCAGTTCGACGGCGACGAACGCGGCGAGCAGCGCGGCTCCGGCGAGCACCGGGCCGAGGACGCGCGCCGCGTCGAACTCCGTCGCCCGGCCCGCGCTGATCAGGCCGTACGAGACGAGCCCGAGCCCGGCGGCGGACAGGACGAGCCCGGCCGGGTCGAACCGGCGGCCCGCCGGGGGCCGGCACTCGGGGACGACGAGCAGCACGCCGACGATCCCGAGGACCGCCACCGGCACGTTGATCAGGAAGATCGAGCCCCACCAGAACCGCTGGAGCAGCAGCCCGGCGACGATCGGCCCGGCCGCCAGGCCGACGCCGCTGGACGCGGAGAAGATCCCGAGCGCCGCCGCGCGGGCCTCGCCGGGGAAGACCCAGGTCAGGACGGCCATGCTGGCGGGCATCACGAGCGCGCCGCCGACCCCCATCAGCGCCCGCGCGGCGATGAGCTGGCCGGGGCCGTCCGCGTAGGCGGCGCCGAGCGACGCGGCGCCGAAGACGGCCATGCCCGCGACGAGCGTCCTGCGGTGGCCGAACCGGTCGCCGAGCGCACCGGCGGCGAACATCAGCGTCGCGAACGTGAGGGTGTACGCGCCGATGGCCCACTGCAGGTCGCTCGGGGCCGCGCCGAAGCCCCGGGCGGGGTCGGCCAGGATCTCCAGCGCGAGACCGAGAATGGTCGTGTCGATCCAGACGAGCAGTTGCGAGAAGACCAGGACGCCGAGGACCAGGCGCTGCCGCCGCGTGAACCTCATGCCGTCCGCCCGCCGTCCTCAGCCGATCGGGCGGCAGAGCATCCGCGCCTCTCCGGTCGCGACGAGTTCACCGCGCTCCCCCCAGATCCGGCCGCGTCCCGCGAGCAGCCCGGCCGCCGACGACGGGCTGTCGGCGTGCATCAGCAGCCATTCCGAATCCGCCGCCTGCGGTCGGTGGAACGACACCGACAACGACAGCGTCGGCGCGAAGTGGGTGATCCGGTCGGGGCCGAGGACGCCGATCGCGGCCATGAACGGGTAGACGTCGATCGCGATCACCGTGCGGCCCGCGTCCACGAAGGGATCGTCGAACCTCGGGCGCGGCCGGAAACGCAGCCACGCGCGGTAGAGCGCTTCGTCCCAGGGCTTTTCCGGCCATTCCTCGTGCTCCCGCGTATCGACCGGGCGTTCCTCGAAGAGGTCCCAGAATTTCTCTTTCCGGCCGGCGTGCCCGGGGCCGAGGATCTCCTGGATCGTCGGCAGCGTCTCGGGCGGCGGGCCGCCCGGCGAGGCCAGCGAGCGCTCAGGGAGCCCGTCGAGGCCGTCGGCGACGCCCCAGACCAGGCCGTGGACCACCGGCCGGTCGTTCTGGGACATCACGACCCGCACCGAGTGGGTGCGGGCGGTGCGGCGCAGCGTCGTGGTGGTGAGCCGCACCGTTCCGGGCCGGGGCGAGCTGACGAAATGGCAGTCCACGCTCGCCGGGCGCAGTCCGCCGTCCATGTGCCGCCCGGCGGCGCGCAGCATCAGGACGGCGAGGAATCCCCCGTTCGGCCCCCAGATCTGCGTGGACTCGTCGATTTCCGCGGTCCATTCGCCGTCGGCCCCGGTGACCGCGGACGCGATATCCAAATCCACCAAAGCGGACCCCCTCGATTTTTTCGCCACGATACCGCGCCGCCGCGGGGGCGGGAATCCGGCCGCCGCGCGGCGCGGCGGCCGAATGTGGCCCCGGTCAGGCGGAGCCGACCGCCACGGAATCGCGTTCGATGCCGCGCAGCATCTCCTCGCAGTTCTGCCGGAGCGAGCGCTGCGCCACCGGGTTGAGCATTTCCGCGAGCAGGGGAATTCCGATCTCGAAGTCGATCGTGAGGGTCACGCGGGTGCGCCCGGCGTCGACCGCGTCGACGCGCCACGCGCCGGTGAAGACCTCCATGTCGCCGGAGACCTGGTCGAACGCCAGGACGCGAGCGTCGTGGTCGAGCGTCTCGGTCTCCTCCCATTCGAGGATCGAGCCCTTGAGCGTGATCGACCACCGGCTGCGGCGGTCCCGTCCGTCGTCCGCGAGCAGCCGCACCCAGCGGACGCTGCTCATCGACGCCGGGTAGCGCTCGATGTCGACGACCGTGCTCCACACCCGGTCCGCCGGGGCGGCGATCTCCATGTCCACCGCGATGTCGGGCATCAGTGCGCCTCCTGACTCGTCCACTCCACGGGGAGGAAGCCCTGTTCGCCGACCGCCTCGGCCAGTTTCAGCCAGTCGCGCGCGGTCGCCAGGGCGGGGAAGTAGCCGTCCGGCGAGATGGGGTTGGGGACATCGCCGACGACCTCGCGCACGCCCGCGACCAGGCGGCCGGTGGTCTCCAGCAGCTCGTCCATCGGCGTGTCGAGGCTGGCGCGGACCAGGGCCGCGCAGTCGCGGCCCAGCTCGTGGTCCGCGAGGCGGTCCAGCGCCCAGGAGATCCGCATCCGCGTCGGGGGCAGCGGCCGCTCGTAGAACAGCACCAGGTTGAGGACGATGGCGCAGTTCTGCCCGATCTTGCGGGCGGAGTAGCGGGCCAGGCCCGCCTGGCCGTCCGCGACGGCGCCGCGCAGGTCCTCGAAGTCGCCGGTGATGAGCAGGCTCGTGCGCCACACGGCCTGCCCCTTGCACCAGACGTACCGCCGCGCGTCCACGTCGAGAGTTCTCACCGGTCGGGGTTCCCTTCGTCCTGAAATCCGGCCAGGTCCGCGAGCGCCGTCAGCTCCGCGACGGGGATGCCGCGGTCCCACGTCATCTCGACCAGGCCGCGTTCGTAGAGGCGGACGAGCAGGTCGGTCTCCGGCCGCGTGCAGTCCGCGCCGCGCCACGCCGACTCCGACCGGCCCTCCAGCCCCTGCCAGGCCGCGAACTCGTCGGCGTCGAGGTGCCACATGCCGCCGATCTCGGGCGCGACGAGGAAGCGGTCGCCGCTCGCCGTCAGGCCGCGCAGCGGCGTCGCGGACCAGGTGACGGCGTCGATGAGGGCGTCCACGCCGAGGTCGCGCCCGGACAGGCCCGCGCACAGGTCGACGGCGGCGGCGACGTACTCGGCCTCCCCCGACTCCGCGAGCACCGAGAAGCGGTCGTGCAGCGGGACGAGCCCGGGCGCGACGCCCTGCAGCCGCTCGTACAGCCACTTGTCGCCGGTGAACGGGACGCCCCCGGCCGCGAGCAGCATGTGCAGGCACTCCTCGACGGCGAGCCGCGCGTTCGACGTCGCCGCCAGCACCCGCCCGGCCCGCAGGGCGAGCTGCGCGATCAGCGCGGACTCGTGCATCCGCTCGGCGTACTCGCGGATGAGCAGGTCCCGGGCGATCTCGCGGGGGTCGCCGACGGACCCGAGGTCGAGCCGCGGGCCGTCCAGCCGGATGCCGAACGCGATGCGGTGCAGCAGTTTGAGCTGCTGCTCCTCTTCCGTCGTGCCGAACGAGCCCTGGATCGGACGCGTACCGTCCAGCGCCGCGACGGCGTGGCCGAACAGCTTCTCGATAGCCGCGTGCGAGCGGGTCCAGGCGTCGACGCGCAGCGTCTTCACCCAGTGCTCCAGCGGCACCCGCGACGACGCGGTGTCCGCGCCGCACACCACCAGGTCGAAGTCGCTCAGCCGGTTGCCGAGGCCGAGGGCCAGCGAGCCCCCGGCGAGCACGAGGTCGCCGGGGTTCTGGAGGTAGCCGACCACCTCCAGCACCTCGTCGAGGGACACGCCGTGGTAGGCGCGCAGCCTCCGTTCGAGGTCGGCCAGCCGTTCGTCCTCGGCCAGGACCGTCGTGTCGTTCACCATCTCGTCCGCCTCCTTCGCCTGCGTGGGTCTCAGAGCGTCTGTCCCGCCGTGCGGAACGGCGGGTCGCCCGCGCTCCACGCGGCGACGACCGGCAGGTCGCCGGACAGCAGCCGGTCGCGGCAGCGGAGGCGCTGGATCTTCCCGCTCGTCGTCTTCGGGACGGCGCGCGGCCCGACCAGGACGACGGCCTCGACCGGCACGCCGGTGTCGGCCGCGACCCGCTCGCGGACCCCGGCGACGACGTCCGCCCAGCCCGCGTCGGGGCGGTCCCCGGCGGCCTCCAGCACCAGGACGACGCGGGCCGCGCCCGCGCCCTCGACGGTGAAGGCCGCGCCGCAGTGCGGGCGCAGCCGCGGCTCGCCGCGCTCGGCGGCGGCCTCCAGGTCGTGCGGGTGGTGGTTCGCGCCGTTGATGATCAGGACCTCTTTCCGGCGGCCCGTCACGAACAGCTCGCCGTCGCGCAGGAACCCGAGGTCGCCGCTGCGCAGGAAGTCGCCCGCCCCCGGGTCGCCCGCGATCCGGGCGCGGAACGTCGCGGACGTCGTGCGCGGGTCGTCCCAGTAGCCGAGCGCGACGCTCGGGCCCTGGACCCACACTTCTCCGATCACGCCGTCCGGGCAGGGGGCCAGGGTCTCCGGGTCGACGATCCGGACGGTGTGGTCCGCGATGACCTCGCCGTTCCCGGCCAGCGGGACGCCGTCGTCCGCCGGACGAGCCCGCCCCGCGCGCAGCTCGGCCGCGTCGAACCGGCGGACGGCCGGGCCGCGTCGGCTCGCGGTGACGACCAGCGTCGCCTCGGCCAGGCCGTAGCTCGGCGCGAACGCCTCGGCGCGGAACCCGGCGGGGGCGAACGCGGCGGCGAACGCCTCCATCGTCGCGGCCCGCACGGGCTCGGCGCCGTTGACCGCGACCCGCCAGTGCGACAGGTCGAGGGTCTCCGCGAGGTCGGGCGGGCAGCGCAGGACGCACCGGTCGTACATGAAGTTCGGGCCGCCGGAGATCGTCGCGCGGAACCGCGACATGCCCTCCAGCCAGCGCCGGGGGCGGCGGATGACCGCGACCGGCGACACGACGTGGCAGGGCGCGCCGACGTACACGGGCTGCAGGACGCCGCCGATCAGCCCCATGTCGTGGTACGGCGGCAGCCAACTGAACAGGACGGAGTCCGCGTCGGCCCCGTAGGTCTCCACCAGCGCGGCGCAGTTGGCGAGCAGGTTCCGGTGGCCGACCATCACGCCGCGCGGATCGGCCGTCGAGCCGGAGGTGTACTGCAGGAACGCGGAGGTGTCCGGATCGGTGGGGGTGGGCGGGAGCAGCGGGCCGCCGGGCCGCCCAGCGTCCTCGGCATCGAGCCAGAGCAGGGGGCGGCCGTCGTCGGTGAGCGGCGCGAGGCCGTCCACGAACGACCGGACCAGCGCGTTGGTGACGACGCCCGAGACCCGCGCGTCCGCCACGATCGACCGGAGCCGGGGCAGCGCCCGGTCCAGTTGCGCGGGCGACGGCGGGGCGGCCGACACCGCGACGGCTCCGGCGTGGAAGCAGCCGAAGACCGCCACGACGTAGTCGGGGCCGGGCGGCAGGAGCAGCAGGACGCGCGCGCCGGGCGGCAGTCCCGCGCGCAGCGCCGCGCCGAGGCGGGCGGCGCGGGCGTACAGGTCGGCGTAGGTGAACCGGCGTTCCTCGCGCAGGTCGTCGTCCAGGAAGGAGAACGCGAGGCGGTCCGGCGTCGCCTCGGCGCGGCGGGCGAGGACGTCCGCGAGGGTGCCGGCCAGGCCCGCGCGCGGCGGGAGCGTTCCGCCCGCCGTCACGCCGACGCCTCCAGCAGGCCGAGGACCAGCGCCTCGACCTCGCCGAGCGTCCGGGGGACGAACACGCCGTCGGGGATGCGGAGCCCCGCGAACTCGTCCTCCAGCAGGGCCGCCAGCTCCTCGCGGCCGAGCGAGTCGTACCCGAGGTCGCCGCCGAGGTCCAGCGAGCCGTCCGCGGCGGGTGTCTTGACGGGGGCCGCGTCGAGCACGAGCGCGCTCACCCGTTCCCTGACCTCTGCTTCGGTCACGTCACGCCTTTCGGTCGATGTCCAGAAGGTGGTCGGTCCGCGATCAGTCCGCGCCGCGCCACGGCCGGGGGCGCAGCGACGCCAGCCGCGGGTTGCGGTCCGCCCAGTACGCGGCGGACGCGCGGACGCAGTCCTCGACGCCGGTGACCCGCCGCGTCGGGACCAGCGGCCCGGTGAGGGAGAAGTAGGGCTCGAAGACGCGCAGCAGGTCGATCATCCGGTTCTGCCGGGCGGTCAGGTGCTCGCGCGCGAACGGGAGGAAGAACCGGTGCCAGCTCTCCGGCGGGACGACGCGGGGGGCGACCAGCCGCTCGATGCCGCGTTCGGCGCGCCAGGCGTTGAGGCCGTCGAGCATCGCCTCGACGGCGGCGCGGACGCTCGGGGCGCGGTCGCCGCCCGCGAGGACGACCGGCGCGGTCCCGCCGTCCGGCGGGCGCAGCGCGGTCTCGACGAGCAGGTCGCCGAGGTCGTCCACCGGGACGACGTCCACGAGCGCGTCGGGCTCGGCGGCCAGGACGGGCACCGATCCGGCGGCGATGCCGCGCAGGATCGTATACATGCCCGCGAAGCGCGCCGCGCGGCCGTCCGCGCGGCGGCCGACGATGAGCGGCGGCCGCACGACGGTCACCGGGCCGGGCAGTTCGCGGACGAGCCGTTCCGCGCCCGCCTTGGACCATTCGTAGGTGTTCCGGTAGTCGGCCGGGTCGTCGGACGAGACGTCGCCGCGCAGTCCCCCGGCGTAGGCGGTGGAGACGTGGACGAGGTGGGTGTCCGCCGAGATCAGCGGCCGCAACGCGGCGACGGTCGCGACGTTGGCGCGGTGCGCCTGCTCGGGCGTCATGGTCCAGCGGACGTCGGCGGCGGTGTGGACGATGACGTCCCAGTGCCGGTCGAGCCGCGCCGGGCGGGGCTCGCCGCCGATGGTCCACGGCACCGCGTCCGGCGGGGCCGTCCCGGGGCGGCGGCTCGTCGCGGTGACCGCGACGCCGGGACGCCCGCGCAGCCGGTCGGCGACCTCGAACCCGACCAGGCCGGTCGCGCCGGTGACCAGCACGCTCCGCGCGCCGTCGCCCATCCGAACCCCCCATCGCCATCACCTATGAGAGATAAATTGGCCGGGTTGCCTTACTATAGGTGATGTGTTCTGGAATTTAGGCCGGGCCGTCGCGCATTGTCAACCCCGTCGGCGGGGTGTGGGCGGCGCCGCCCTCGCGTACCTCCGGGACCGGTTCCCGCCCTCCCACGCGGTCGCGCTCGCGACGGTCGCGTTCCTGACGTACCTCCTGTGCGGCCGGGCCGGCGCGGACGCCTCCACCGCGGGCTGGCCCGCGCTGACGGCCAGCGCGGCCTGCACGCTGCTGTTCCTCCAGACGCGCCTGCTCGACGACGCGGAAGCCCGCTCCAGCGGGCGGCGCGGGCTCCTGCTCGGCCTCGCCGCGACCACGGCCGCCGTCCTCGCGCTCGCCGCCGCGCCGGACTCCGGACCGCGCGTCCTGGCGTCCGTCCTGCTCCCGACCGCCGTGATGGCGGTCGGCGCGGCCGTCCTCACCCGGTGGCCGGACGCGCTGCTGTTCGGCCGCGTCCCGCTGTGCGACGGCGGGCCCGCGCTGGCACTGCTGTCGGTCGCCGTCCGGTGGGAGGCGGCGACGGGCGGTTCGCTGTCGGCGGGTTCCACGTTCCTCGTCGTCGCCGAACCGCTGCTGCTCTACGAGATCTGGAAGGAATCGCGCCGCATCGGCCGCGTCAGCCCCGGCGAACCGCCGGAGGCGGCGGCGCGGCGCTGGCGGCGCGACCGGCTCCGGATCGGCGGCTTCGCGCTCGCCCACGCGGCGGTCGTCGTCGCGCTCGCGCACGCCGCCGGGCTCTCGGCGGCGTACGCGGCCTACGGCTGCGCCCTCAGCCTGGCGCTCGCCGCGGGCGCGCTGCTGCGGCTGCGGGACGCGGGCCGCCCGCGCTGGTGCGGCCTGCCGTTCCCCGGCCTGATGGTGCTCGGCCTGCTGCTGGAGCTGGCCGCGTCCGACCCTCCGTTCTGACCCCCGCTCCCCCGGCACGAGAGGAAGACCGATGACCGCCACCGACCGCCCCGCCACCTGGGATGTGCCCCTGGCCGGAGCCACGCGCTTCACCTGGGACTACGACGCGGGCCGCGAGCGCCTGCTCGGCCTGTACCAGAAGGGCAAGGACAAGCAGTGGGACGCCCGCACCCGCATCGACTGGGACGTGGAGGTGGACCCCGACAACGCCGCGGGCATGCCGGACTCGTTCCACCCGCTGCACGGGTCCGAGCTGTGGGACCGGATGCCCGAGTCCGCGCGCACGGAACTCGTCCGGGACCAGAACTCGTGGCTGTTCAGCCAGTTCCTGCACGGCGAGCAGGGCGCGCTCAACGTGTCGGCGCGCATCGTGGAGTCGGTGCCCGACCTGGACTCCAAGTTCTACGCTGCAACGCAGACGATGGACGAGGCACGCCACGTCGAGATCTTCGCCCGGTTCGTCCGCGAGAAGATCGGCGCGGAGTACCCGATCAACCGGGACCTCGCGCGGCTGCTGGAGGAGTCGCTGAGCGACGGCCGCTGGGACCTGCCCTACCTCGGCATGCAGGTGCTCATCGAGGGGCTGGCGCTGGCCGCGTTCGGCCTCTACCGGGACATCGCGCCGAACCCGCTCGTCAAGCAGCTCCTGGCGTACGTCATGCAGGACGAGGCGCGGCACGTCGCGTTCGGCCGCCTCGCCCTCAAGGACTACTACGCCGAGCTGACCGAGAAGGAGCGCGCCGAGCGCGAGGAGTTCGTCGTCGAAGGCTGCTACCTCATGCGCGAGCGGTTCAAGGGCCTGGAGGTCTACGAGCGGCTGGGGCTCCCGGTCGCGGAGTGCGCCGCGTACGTCGACCGGTCGGAGGTGTTCCTGCTGTTCCAGTCGCACCTGCTCAGCCGGATCGTGCCGGTCGTCCGGGACATCGGGCTGTGGGGCGACCGGGTGCGGGACGCGTACGCGGACATGGGCGTCCTCGACCACGCCAAGGCCGACCTGGAGGAGCTGATGCGCCAGGACGAGCAGGTCGCGGAGACCTACGACCGCGAGCGGGACGAGCGGGAGCTGGCGGTCCGGCGGGCCGAGGTCGAGGCGGCGATCACGCTCGGCCGGGGCGATGAGCCGCCAGCCCGAAATGCCGGTTGACAACCGGATCAAGCGCTTTCTACGCTCGCCTCATCACCTTAAAGTGATGCGAGCGGGCAGGCGCATCACCGCAGCCGGGGCCGGGTGACGGGGAACGCGCGAACCCGGCCGCGCCCGCGCGGGCGCGGCCGGGACCGGAAAGGGGGCCAGCCCGGTGGTCGACCTCGCGGGCTACGTCGCGGTCGCGGGCGTGATCGTCGTCGCGCCCGGCGCCGACACGCTCGTCGTCGTGGACAACGCGCTGCGCGGCGGCGGCCGCAGTTCGACGGCCACCGCCGCGGGCGTGTGCTGCGGCCTCACCGTCTGGGCGTTCGCCTCGCTCGCCGGGCTGGTCCTGCTGCTGCGCGCGCACGACGGCGCGTTCACCGCGCTGAAGATCATCGGCGCGGTGTACCTGGTGTTCCTCGGCGTCCGCACGCTGTGGGAGGCCCGGTCGGCGGACACCGCCCCCCGGCCCGTCGGCGGGACGTGGCGGCGCGGCGCGCTCACCAGCCTCACCAATCCCAAGGTCGGGATCTTCTACCTCTCGTTCCTGCCGCAGTTCCTGCCCGCGCACGGCCACACCGTCGCGTGGGGCGGCCTGCTCGCCGGCATCCACATCGCGCTGAGCTTCGCCTGCCTGCTGGCCTACTCGCTGCTCGCGCTGCGGGCGCGGGCGGCGTTCCAGCGGCCGGGGTGGCGGCGCGCGCTGAACATCGTCACCGGGTCGGCGTTCTGCGTCCTCGGCGTCGGCGCGGCCGCCGCGGCCGTGGCGTGACGATCCCTCGGGAAGGACACATCGTGAAATCCCCCCTGGCCGACTGGTACGACAGCGCGGGCGTGCGCACCGACCCGCGGCGGGTGCTGGCCGGCGACCTGCGCGCGGGCCGCGCGCTGTTCTCCGAGAAGCTGATCCCCTACCTCGACCACCCGCACGTCGCGCGGTTAGGTCCGGAGCGGCGGCGCGAGGTCGTCGCGCGGCACCTCTACCAGTACCTGGCGTTCACGGCCCATTTCGAGACGCGCGTCGTCAACCGCGCGGCGGAGCGGATCGCCAACAACCGGCTCGGCCTCGCCACGACGACCGAGTCGCGCATGGACGCCTTCAAGATCTACTGCGACGAGGGGTACCACGCGCTGTACTCCTTCGACGTCATCGCGCAGGTGGAACGCGGCACCGGCATCGAGGCGCGGGTCGGGGACTTCGACCCGTTCCTGCGCCAGCTCGACGCCATCGGGAGCGACGCGCTGCCCGGCGACGCGGCGCTCGCCGAACTGCTCCAGGTCATCGTGTTCGAGACGCTGGTGACCTCGATCCTGCGCGGCATCCCGAACGACCGGAACGTCATCACGGTCGTGCGCGACATCGTCCGCGACCACGCCGAGGACGAAGGACGGCACCACGCCTACTTCTCCCGGTTCTTCACCGACCTGTGGGCCTCGCTCGGCCCCGGCCTGCGGGCGCGCACGGCCCGCTGCCTCCCCGGGCTCGTCCACCACAGCCTCGCCCCCGACACCGCGCCGGTCCGCGCGTCGCTGCTGCTGGCCGGGCTGGACGAGAAGGCGGCCGACGAGGTCGTCCACGACGTCTACTCCCCGAGCGCGGTGCGCGAGCAGGTGAACCGCGCGTCGCGGCACACGGTGCAGCTCTTCGAGCGCACGGGGGTCCTGGACGGGGCCGAGGCGCGGGAGGGGTTCGCCGCGCTCGGGCTCGTCTGAACCGCTCCGCAACCATCCGACCGGGAGAAGCCATGCTCCAGACCACGTCCCTCCGCCTCGGCGCGCCGCCCGAAGGCCCCGAGCGCGGATTACTGTCCGTCGACGACCTGACCGCCGCCGAGCTCGACCGGCTGGTCGAGCGCTCCTGCGCGTTCTACGCCGACCGCGCCGACCACGACGCGCCGCTGCGCGGCCGCATCGTCGGCACCCTGTTCACCCGCACGTCCACCCGCACCCGGACGGCGTTCGCCACGGCCGCGCTCCGGCTCGGCGCGCAGGTCATGGCGTACGGGCCGGGCGAGCTGCAACTGGCGACCGGCGAGTCGCTGGAGGACACCGCGCGGGTGTTCGGCCGGATGCTGGACGTCCTGGTGGCCCGCACGGCGGGGCCGCTGGACGACCTGCGCCGGTTCGCCCGCCACTCCGGCCTGCCCGTCGTCAACGCGATGGCCGCCGAGGAGCACCCGACGCAGGCCGTCGCGGACCTGACGGCGCTGCGCCTGCGGTTCGGCGCGCTGCGCGGCCTGTCGGTGCTGTACGTCGGGGAGGGCAACAACACCGCGTCGGCGCTGGCGCTGGCGCTGGCCCGGCTGCCGGAGTGCCGGCTGACGCTGCTCACGCCGCCGGGGTACGGGCTCGGCGAGAAGCACCTGGCGGCGGCCCGCGCGGCGGCGGCGCGGACCGGGTCGCGGATCGAGCAGACCCACGCGCACGACGACCTGCCGCGCGACGTGGACGCCGTCTACACCACGCGCTGGCAGACGACGGGCACGGCGAAGCCGGACGCGTCCTGGCGGCAGGTCTTCCGCCCGTACCACGTGGACGCGGCGCTGATGCGGCGGTGGCCCGACGCGGTGTTCCTGCACGACCTGCCCGCGCACCGGGGCGACGAGGTCGCGGCGGACGTGCTGGACGGCGCGCGCAGCCTCGCGTGGGTCCAGGCCGAGGCGAAGCTGACGAGCGCGATGGCCGTGCTGGAGTCCGTGGCTCGGCGGGACGGGTGAGCGCGATGCTGTCCGCCTCTCCCTTATCCCCCGGCCTCCGGCCCGACGCCGGCGGAGGACTCCGGGTGCTGGTCACCACGATCGCGTCCGACTCGCACACCTGGAACCTCGTCTACCTCCAGCTCCTGCTGGAGGAGATGGGGCACGAGGTGACGAACCTCGGCGCGTGCGTCCCGGTCGCGAAGGTCGTCGAGGAATGCGCGCTGGACCGGCCGGACCTGGTCGTCGTCAGCAGCGTCAACGGCATGGCGAACCTGGAGGCCCCGGGGCTGGTCGCGGCGCTGCGCGCGCGGCCGGAGCTGCGCGGGCTCCCCGTCGTCGTCGGCGGGCAGCTCGGCACGCTCGGGCCCGGCAACCGGCGGTACGCGCCGGGCCTGCTGGCCGCCGGGTTCGACGCGGTGTTCACCGCCGACGAGCCGATCGACCGGTTCACCGCGTACTGCGGGCGGCTCGCGCGAGTCGGGCGATGACGCCGCGCGGCGCTCCGGCCGGCGTGTTCTCGGCGTACGTTCGGCGGCGGTCGGCCGAGGGGCACCTGGTCGTCCAGCCCCGGATGGGGTTCGGGGACGTCGCCGCGATGCGGCGCGGCCTGGAGCGCGTGCGGGCCGCCGACGCGGTGACGGTCGGGACGATGACGCTCGACAGCTTCACCCGCGTCGGCGACCACGACGCGGCGCGGCGGGCCGTCGAGTCGGACGCGAGCCGCCTCAACGGCTTCCCGCTCCTGGCGTACGCGCCCGAGACGACACGGCAAATGCTCGACGGGGTTGTGGACGACGACTTTCCCGTCCAGGTCAGGCACGGGACGCCGCTCCCCGGACCCGTCATCGCGGGCATGGCCGCCGCCGGGCTCCGCGCCACCGAGGGCGGCCCCGTCTCCTACTCGCTGCCGTACGGGCGGCGGCCGATCACGACCACGGCCGACGCCTGGGCGCGGGCGTGCCGCGCCCTCGCCGCCGAGCCGGGCGGGCACGTCGAGACGTTCGGCGGCTGCATGCTCGGCCAGCTCTGCCCGCCGTCGCTGCTGGTCGCGATCAGCGTGCTGGAGGCGCTGTTCTTCCGGGAGCACGGCGTGCGCAGCGTGTCGCTCAGCTACGCGCAGCAGACCAACGCGGCGCAGGACGCCTGCGCGGTCGCGGCGCTGCGCGCGCTCGCGGGCGAGTTCCTGGGCGACGTGGACTGGCACGTCGTGCTCTACACGTTCATGGGCGTCTTCCCCGCGTCGGCGGCCGGCGCGCGGCGGCTCTCGGAGGTCAGCGTCGCCGTCGCGCGGGCGGGCGGCGCGGACCGCCTCATCGTCAAGACCAGCGCCGAGGCGCGACGCATCCCGACGATCGAGGAGAACGTCGAGGCGCTGGAGGCCGCGCACCGGTACGCGGTCGAACTCGCCCGCGACGGCGTGGACGCGCCCGACCGCGCCGAGACCGCGCGGGTCAGCGCGGAGGCGGCCGGACTCGTCCGCGCGACGCTGCGGCTCGCCCCGGGCGTCGGCGGCGCGCTGGTCGAGGCGTTCCGGCGCGGCGTGCTCGACGTGCCGTTCTGCATCCACCCCGACAACGCCAACGCCAGCCGCCCGTCGCTGGCCGCCGACGGGCGGCTCGCGTGGGCGGCGGCGGGCGCGATGCCCGTCGCGGCGGACGGGCCGGGCGGCGCGCCGACGGCGGACGGGCTGCTGGCGATGCTGTCCTTCAACAGCCGCCGGTTCGACGGGCTCGGCGCGCTCGGCGCGCTCGACGGGCTCGGCGCGGGGGCCGCGCGGTGACCGCCGTCGCGGCCGAGCCGCGCGCGGCGGCGGGGACGTCGCCGCTGGACCGCCTCCTGCGCGCCGCGTTCGTCTGCGTGTGGAGCACCGGGTTCGTCGCGGGCAGCCGCGCGCTCACGCACATGGGCCCGTTCACCGTCAACTTCTTCCGGTTCGGCGTCGCGGCCGTCGCGGTGACCGGGGCGGCCGTCGCGGCGCGCGCCGCGTGGCCGCGGACGCCGCGCGAGCTGGTCCGGGTCGTCGTGCCGGGCTTCCTCATCCAGGCCGTCCACCAGGGCGCGGTGTACTACGGGATGGCGCACGGCGTCCCGCCGGGGCTGTCCGCGCTGATCATCGGGATCAGCCCGGTGCTGACCGGGCTGCTGGCGGCCGGGTTCCTGGCCGAGCCGCTGCGGCGCGTCCAGGTCGCCGGGCTGGCGATCGGCGCCGCCGGGGTCGTGACCGCGCTGTGGGGACGGCTCGGGGCGGCGTCGGACACGGCCGCGTACGCGGTGACGGGCGCGGCGCTGTGCGCGCTGTCGCTCGGGACCGTGCTGCAGCGGCGCTGGCAGACGTCCTACGACCTGCGGGTGGTCAGCTCGCTGCAACTGCTGGCGACCGTCGCGGTGCTCGGGCCCGTCGCGTGGTTCGCCGAGGGGTTCGCGGTCCGCGCCGGATCGGCCGCGCCCGTCGTCGCGGAGATCGCGTGGCTGGCGCTCGTCAACGCGGTCGGCGGCGTGTGCATCTACTTCGCGCTGCTGCGCCGGGGGACGGCGGCGGCGACCGGCAGCGTCTTCTACCTCGTCCCCCCGACCACCGCGCTGCTGGCCTGGCTCGCCCTCGGGCGGCCGGTCGGCGGCGCCGTCCTCGCCGGGCTCGCCATCACCGCGGCGGGCACGTTCGCCGCGACCCGGACCGTCCGCGACCGCACGGGAGCCGAGCATGAACGCGGTTGAACAGCGCATCGCCGTGATCGGGACGGGCCCGCGCGGCCTGTCCGTCCTGGACCGCCTGCTGGTCCGGCTGCGGGCCGCGCCCCGGCCCGTCCGGATCGAGCTGTTCGACCCGGCGGCGGGCGACGGCGGGCGGATCTGGCGGGCCGGGCAGCCGCCGTGGCTGACGATGAACACCTCCGCCGGGCAGACCAGCATCTTCTCCCCCGACCCGGCCGGGGACGGGGCCGATCGCCCGTCGCTGCTGCGGTGGCTCAACGAGCGGCCGGGCGGGGCGCGGCACCGGTTCGACGACCACGTGCCGCGCGGCGTGTACGGCGAGTACCTGCGGGACGCGCTGAACGGCATGGCCGCGTCCGCGCGCGAACCGGTGTCGGTCGCCGTCCACGCGGTCGAGGTGACCGGGCTCGTCCGGCGGGACGGCGGATGGGAGCTGGCGACGTCCGGCGGCGCGCGCCACCGGGCGGACGCGGTCGTGCTCGCCACCGGCCACCCGCGCCGCCGCCCCACCGCCGAGCAGGCGGCCTTCGCCCGGTTCGCACAGGATCGCCCCGGCCTGGCTTATTTACGGGCCGATTCCCCCGCCGACCTGGACCTCTCCGGCGTCCCCGGCGGCGAGACCGTCCTGATCCGGGGGCTCGGGCTGTCGTTCTACGACACCGTCCTCGGCCTCACCCAGGGACGCGGCGGCGACTTCAAGGCCGACGCGACCGGCGCACTGCGCTACCTGCGGTCCGGCGACGAGCCCCGGATCGTCGCGGGCTCGCGCGCGGGCGTCCCGTTCCTCGCCCGCGCGCAGAACCAGAAGGGACTGCGCGGCAGGCACCGGCCCGCCTACCTCACCCCCGACGCCGTCGCGGCGCTGCGCCGGGACGCGCTGACCCGCACCGGATCGGGGCAGCTCGACTTCGCGGCCGAGGTCGAACCGCTGATCGACGCCGAGATCCAGTTCGCGTACCGGCGGGCCCTCGCCCGGCTGCGCGACGGCGAGGCCGCCGCCGACGCCTACGACCGCACCGCGCGCACCGGCGCCGAACCGGAGGCGGCCGCCGCGGCGCACGGCCTGGCGGGCGACCGGCTGGACTGGAAGCGCATGGGCCGCCCGTTCGACGGGCGCTCGTTCGCCGACCCGGCGCGCTTCCACGACGCGCTGCGCGACCTGCTGCGCGCGGACCTCGCGGCGGCGCGCCTCGGCAACGTCGACGGTCCGGTGAAGGCGGCCGTCGACGTGCTGCGCGACCTGCGGGCGGTGATCCGGCGGGCCGTCGACCACGGCGGGCTGACGCCGCGCAGCCACGCGGCGGACCTGGCCGCGTTCACCTCGCTGCACGGCGCCGTCGCGGCGGGGCCGCCGCGCGTCCGCGTCGAGCAGTTGCTGGCGCTGATCGACGCGGGCGTCGTCCGCGTCCTCGGGCCGGGGGCGCGGTTCGGGACGGCTTCGGACCGGTTCACCGGGGAGAGCCCGGCGGTCCGGGGCTCGGCGGCGGCCGCGCCGGTGCTGATCGACGCGCTGGTCCCGGCCCCGTTCTTCGGCGAGGACGACTCGCCGCTGATCCGGGGGCTCGTCCGCGACGGCCACCTGACCGGGCACGCCGTCACCGACCCGGCGACCGGGGAGACGCACCGGACGGGCGGCGTCCACGTCACCGCCGAGCACCACCGCGCCGTCCGCGCCGACGGGACCGCCGACCCGACGCTGTACTGCCTCGGCGTCCCCACCGAGGGCGTCACCTGGTTCACGTTCGTCGGCATGGGCCGGCCCGGCGGCGACGACCTGTTCTTCCGCACCGGCGACCGGATCGCCGCCGCGCTGCTCGGCGAGGAGGGCCCGGCGTGACCGATCCCGCCGCCGCGTTCCGCGCGGCCCGCGACCTGCTCCTCGACCTGCGGACGGACCACACCGCCGCGAACGCCGCGTTCACCTGGCCCGCGCCGGGTTCGTTCAACTGGGCGACGGACTGGTTCGACGCGCTCGCCCGCGAGCAGCCCTACCGGACCGCGCTGATCGTCGCGGAACCGGACGGGACCGCGCGCACGCGCACCTTCGGGGAGTTGGCGCGCGGCAGCGACGCGCGCGCCGGGTGGCTCCAGGAGATCGGCGTCGGCAAGGGCGACGTGGTGATGACCGTCCTGGACAACCGGCCCGAACTGTGGGAGCTGATGCTCGCCGCGATGAAGACCGGGGCCGTCCTCGCGCCCTGCGGGACGGACCTGCCCGCGCCGTCCGTCGCGGACCGGGCGCGGCGGGCGCGCGTGCGGCTCCTGGTCGCCGCAGCGCCGGACGCGGCCCGGCTGGCCGAGGTGCCCGCCGCCGACCGCGCCCTGCTGGACGGCGACCGGCCCGGCTGGCGGACGCTGCGCGAGGACCCCGGCGACGCCGCGCCCCGCCCGGTGCCGGTCGCCGCCGGCGACCCGCTGATGATCTACTTCACGTCGGGCACGACGTCCCGGCCGAAGATGGTCCTGCACACCTACGGCAGCTATCCGGTGGGCCACCTGTCGAGCTTGTACTTCTCCGGCCTGCGGCCCGGTGACGTCCACTGCAACCTGTCCGGCCCCGGCTGGGCGAAGCACTCGTGGTCGAACCTGTTCGTGCCGTGGACCGCCGGGGCGACCGTCGTCGCGGCCGCGTCCCCGCCCGACCCCGCCGGGCTCCTGGCGATCCTCGACCGGCACCGCGTGACGAGCCTGTGCGCGCCGCCGTTCCTGTGGCGGGCGCTGGCCGCCGGGCCGCTCCCCGGCGGCGCGCTGCGGCTGCGGGAGGCCACCAGCTCCGGCGAACCGCTCAGCCCGTCCGTCGCGGCGGCCCTGCGCGACCGGACCGGCGTCCGCGTCCGCGACGGATACGGCCAGACCGAGGCCACCGCCATGATCGGCAACGCGCCCGGCGACGACCACCCGCCCGGCGCGCTCGGACGGCCCCTCCCCGGCTACCGCATCGTCCTCCGCGACCCCGACACCGGCGCGCTCGGCGACGCGGGCGAAATCTGCGTGGACGTCAGCGCGGGAGCGCCCGGCCTCACCGCCGGGTACCTCGACGACGCGGGCGCCGCGCGGCCGGTGGTCCACGACGGCCTGTACCGCACCGGGGACCTCGCCCGCCGCGACGCGGACGGCGTCCTGTACTTCGTCGGCCGCCGCGACGACCTGTTCCGGTCGCGCGGCCACCTCGTCTCGCCCGTGGAGATCGAGCACGCCCTGGTCGCGCACCCGGCCGTCCGGGAGGCCGCCGTCGTCCCGGCGACGGTCGGCGGCGTGCCGGTGCCGCGCGCCGTGCTGGTGCTGCGGCCGGGCGCGCGCGACTCGGCGGACCTGCGCGCGGCGATCCGCGCCCACGCCGACGCGCGGCTCGCCGCGCACGCCCGTCCCGGCCCGATCGAGGTCGGGGAGATCCCCCGGACCGCGACGGGCAAGATCAGCCGCCGCTCCCTGCGCTGAAAGGAACCGCCGTGCCCACCACGACCGCCGACACCGACACCGCCGTCCTGGACCTCCCCGAGTCCGCCCGCCGCGCCCTGGCGGACGGCCTGCGCGGACGCCCCGACCCCGCCGACGACATCGACGCGGCGCTGCTCGCCCTCTACCCCCTGTTCGCCGCGCTCCCGCCCGCCGCGCTCGGCGAGATCCGCGACTTCGGCCGCTACCCCGACGCGCCCGCCGCGCTGCTGCTGCGCGGCCTGCCGACCGACGCGGAACTGCCGCCCACGCCGGTGGACGGCGGCCCCGCGCGCGGCAAGACGACGTTCGTCTCCGAGGGCGTCCTGCTCGGCCTCACCCAGCTCATCGGCGAACCGGCGGGCTACACCACCGAGAAGGACGGCCGCCTGATCCACGACATCGTCCCGGTGGACAGCGGGCAGCGCTCCCAGACCAACCAGAGCTCGTCGGTGTTCCTCAACTTCCACAACGACATCACCTACGACGACTGCGGCCGCTACAACGTCACCAACCCGGACTTCCTGATCCTGGTGTGCGTCAAGGCGAGCCCGGACGGGCGCGGGGCCACGTTCTACGCGTCCGCCCGCGCGGCCGTCGCGGCGCTCGACCCGCGCGACGCGGCGGCGCTGCGCGAACCCGACTTCCGGATGAACGCCCCCGGCACGTACTGCCGCGAGCACGCGGACGGCCGCGACGTGTGGTCCTCGCCCGTGCCCGTCCTGTCCGGGCCCGCGGACCGGCCGGAGATCGCCGCGTCCGCGAACGGCGTCCGGCCGCTCAACGCGCGCGCCGAGGCCGCGTGGCGGGCGCTGCAGGAGGTCTGCCAGCGCGACGACGTCGCGTTCGGCACGCTGCTGCGGCCCGGCGACGCGCTGCTGATCAACAACCGCAAGGGACTGCACGCGCGCGACCCGTTCCACGCGGCGTTCGACGGCCGCGACCGCTGGCTGCAGCGCACCTACGTGCGCCGCTCGCTGTGGGAGCAGCGGCACCGGTCCACCGGCGTCCGCCGCATCCACCACTGAACTCCCCACCCCAGAACCGACCGAGGAGGAAACGCATGAAGGCACTGCTGCCGACCGGGGACGCCGACGACTCCGTGGCGTTCGGCGACGTCGAACGCCCCGAGCCGGGCCCCGGCGAGGTGCTGGTCGAGGTGGCCGCGTTCTCGCCGAACCGCGGCGAGACGTTCCTGCTGGAGAAGCCCCGGCCCACGTGGCGGCCCGGCAAGGACGTCGCGGGGGTCGTCGTCGCGGCGGCCGCCGACGGGTCGGGCCCGGCCGAGGGCGCGCGCGTCGTCGCGCACCCGCCCGCGTCCGGCTGGGCCGAGTACGTCGCGGTGTCCACCGACGCCGTCGCCGCGCTGCCCGACCAGATCCCGTTCGAGACCGCCGCCGCGCTGCCGCTCGCGGGCCTCACCGCGCTGCGCGTCCTGCGGACGGCGGGCGCGCTGGCGGGCGCGCGGGTCCTGGTGACGGGCGCGTCCGGCGGCGTCGGCCACTACCTGGTGGAGCTCGCCGCCGGGGCGGGCGCGGACGTCACGGCCGTGTCCGCGACGCCCGAGCGCGCCGCACGGCTCGTCGAGCTGGGCGCGGACGCCGTCGTCCACGACGTCGCGGACGCCGAGGGCCCGTTCGACCTCGCGCTGGAGGGCATCGGCGGCGAGGAGCTGCAAGCCGCGCTGGACCGCGTCGCCCCGCGCGGCACGCTGGTCTGGTTCGGGCAGGCGAGCCGCCGCCCGGTGACGCTGGACTTCTTCCGGTTCTTCTCCGGGCCGACGTCCGCGACGATCCGCCGGTTCGACTACACCGACTCCGACGTCCCGGACGGCGACGACCTCGCGACGCTCGTCCGGCTCGTCGCGGCCGGCCGCCTCCACCCCGAGATCGGCCGGACGGGGAGCTGGACGGAGACCTCCAAGGTCCTGCGCGACCTGCGCGACCGCGGGATTCGCGGCAACGCCGTGCTCACCGTGGACTGACCCGGCGGTGTCCGCCGCGACACCGGCCTTCTTCTTTCTGGCGGAAGCGTGCCTATCATCACTGCACCGCAGGATTTCAACGTCAATGACCTCTACGTGGATTTACGCCCGAGCACCGGCATCCCCCTCTTCCTCAAGTGCGAGGGGTTCAACTTCGCGGGCTCGGTGAAGCTCAAGGCCGCGCGGCGGATGATCCTGGCGGCCGAGCAGGACGGCGTCCTCGGCCCCGGATCGGTCATCGTGGAGTCGTCGTCGGGCAACCTCGGCGTCGCGCTGAGCGTCATCGCGGCCGACCGGGGCCACCGCTTCGTGTGCGTCACCGACCCGCGCTGCAACGAGGCGTCGGCCAACCTGATGCGGGCGCTCGGCGCGCGGGTGCTGGTCGTCCGCGAGCCCGACGCGGCCGGGGGCTACCTGGGGAGCCGCATCGCGCTCGTCCGCGAGCTGTGCGCCGACGAGCGGTACTTCTGGCCCAACCAGTACGCCAACCCGAACAACTGGCGGGCGCACTACGAGGAGACGGCCCCGGCCGTCCACCGGCAGTTCCCCGACCTCGACGTGCTGTTCGTCGGGGCCGGGACCACCGGCACCCTGATGGGCTGCGCCCGCTACTTCCGCGAGCACCGGCCGCAGGTCGCGGTCGTCGCCGTGGACGCGGTGGGCTCGGTGACGTTCGGCGGGCGGCCCGCGCGCCGCATGATCCCGGGCCTCGGGACCAGCGCCCGGCCCGAACTGCTGGACGCGTCGCTGGTGGACGACGTCGTCCACGTCCGCGAGGAGGACACCGTCCGGACCGCGCACCGGCTGTCCGCGCGCGGCCTGCTGTTCGGCGGGTCCACCGGCACGGTCGTCGCGGGCGCCGAGGGCTGGCTGGCCGAGCACCCGCTCGACCGGGAGCCGGTCGCCGTCGCCCTCTCCCCCGACTTCGGCGAGCGCTACCTCGACACGCTCTACGAGGACTCCTGGCTGCGCGAGCACTTCGGGATCGCGGCCCCCGGCCCGGACCTGATCGAGAGCCTGCCGACGTAGCGGCACGGCGGCCCCGCCGCGCGGCGGGGCCGCCCCCGCGCCTCTCCCCCTCCGTGCCCCGCCGGTTACGCGGTGCCCCACCGGGTATGATGTCTACGCTTTCCGCGCCGTCGCCGACCTCCGCGCCGCCCCGGTGACGGGTCCGCGCGGCGGCGCGTCCGGAGACCGCGCCGTACACTGCCCTCGCGTCGACGAGCCAGGACCCGGCGCACGACCCGACGCACGAAGGGGGGCCGTCCGATGGGCGACCCGGCTCGGCCGCGACCGGCCGCCGACGCGGCGCCGTCGCTCGCCGACAAGATCGACTTCCTCTTCCGGACGGTCTACCCGGCGGGGCGCGGCCCGTACTCCTACGAGGAGGCGTCCGTCGAGATCGAGCGCGTCACCGGCGAGAAGGTCTCCCACAACACGCTGTGGAAGCTGCGCACCGGCCGCGCCGACAACCCCACCAAGCGGCTCATCGAGGCGCTGGCGGCGTTCTTCGGGGTCTCCCCCGCCTACTTCTTCCACGACGAGACGGCCGCGGACGTCAACGACCAGATCGAGCTGCTGGCGCTGCTCCGCGACAACGGCGTCCGCCGCACGCACCTGCGGGCGTTCTTCTCGCTGTCGGCCGAGGCCCGCGAGATGGTGGGCGACCTCATCGAGAGCACGGCGCGGCTGGAGCGCCGCCGCCCCCGCGCCGCCGACGGCGCCGACGGCGACGGCGAACCGGTCGGCTGACGGTCCGTCACCCGTCGCCCAGGTAGGCGGCCGCCGCCGCGCAGGCCCGGTCGAGCGCGTCGAACGCCCGGTCGGTCTCCGCGCCGGTCGCGACCATCGGCGGCAGCAGCCGGATCGTGCCCGGCGCGCTCAGGCACGGCGACACCAGCAGCCCGTGCTCGGCCAGCTCGGTGAACACCGCCCCGGCGACGGCGGGCGTCGCGCAGTCCAGCGCCCACAGCAGCCCGGTGCCGCGCACGGCGGTGACGACGTCGGGGTGGCGGGCCGCGAGTTCGCGCAGGCCCCGCTCGACGGCGCGGCCGACCGCGCGGCCGTCCGCCGCGCGGTCCTCGATCTCCCGCAGCGCCGCGCGGCCCGCCGCGCACGACAGCGGATGGCCGCCGAACGTCGCCGAATGCCAGGTCGGGTCCTTGGCGAGCGGCGCGTGCAGCTCGGCGCTCGCCACGACGCCCGACAGCGGCATGACGCCGCCGCCGAGGGCCTTGCCGAACAGGACCGCGTCCGGCCGCCAGCCGCGCGCGAGCGCGACCGACACCTCGCCGCAGCGGCGCAGCCCGACCTGGATCTCGTCGCTGACCAGGAACGCCCCGGCGGCGCGGGCGTCGGCCGCCCACCGCTCCGCGACGCGCGGCGGCAGCGGGTGCGCGCCGCGCTCGCCCTGGACCGGTTCGACGACGAGCGCGGCGACGTCCCCGGCGGCCGTCTCGCGGGCGACCGCGTCCGGGTCGTCCGGTGCCAGGTGCGTGACGGACGACAGCAGCGGCTCCAGCCCGGCGCGGAACGCGGGCGCGTGCGTGAGGGCGAGCGCGCCGAGCGTCTTGCCGTGGAAGCCGCCCGCGACGGCGAGCAGGCGCGGCCGCCCGGTGACGCGGCGGGCCAGCTTCGTCGCGACCTCGACGGCGTCCGCGCCGTCGCTGCCGAGCCAGACGCGGTCCAGGGCGGGCCCGGTGCCGGGCGTCGCGGCGGCCGTCAGCGCGACCAGGTCCTCCACGAACCCCGCCACGACCGGGTTGGCGAGCGCCCGCGTCGCCGTGGGCATCGTGCGGAGCTGCGCCTCGACGGCCGCGACGACCGGCGCGGGCCGGTGGCCGAGCAGGGTGACCGCGTACGAGCCGAAGTCGACCATCGTGCGGCCGTCCGACAGCCGCACCGTCGCGCCCGTCGCCGCGACCTCGTGCGCGCCCCGGCCGAGCATCTTGTAGCCGAGCGCGAGGCCGGGGGAGACGCGGTCCCGCACCGTGTCGAACACCGTGCCGGAGAGCAGGGCGTCCATCAGTCCGCCCCCTCGATGATGCGGACGCGGCCGGTCGCGCCGTCCACGGACAACCGCATCCCGGTCTTCACGCGGTCGGTCAGCCGGGGGATCTGGACGATCGTCGGCACGCCCAGCTCCCGCGCGACGATCGCCACGTGCGTGACGGGGCTGCCGCGCTCGATGAGCAGCGCCGACGCGGTCGGCAGCACCGCGACCCAGCCGGGGTCGGTGCGGTAGGCGACGAGGATGTCGCCGTCCAGGTCGTGCGGCTTCTCGACCACCTTCGCGGTGCCCTCGACCCGGCCGGGGCAGGACGCGATGCCGACGAGCTCGTCGCCGTCCGCCCCGGCCGCCGCGCCGCCGGGCTCCCACGCGTCGAGGTTCCCGCGCGCGTGGACGGGCCCGCGCGTGCGGAACCGGGACGGCGCGCGGCGGTCCCGGTCGGCCTCCTGCCGCTCGCGGCGCAGCCGGACGAGGAACGGGATCTCGGTGTGCGCGACGGTCCCGTCGAAGCAGCCGCGCAGTTCGTCCATCCGGAGCAGGAACACGTCCCGCCAGTCCTCCAGCACGCCCCGGCGCGCGAGGTCGCGGCCGGTCTGCCGGAGCAGCCGCTTGGCCATGCCGAACGCGCGGGTGCGGGCGAAGCGGACGCGTTCGCGGTCGCGCAGCGAGTGGCGGACCTTGCGGCGGACGATCTCGTACGCCCAGCGGCGCGGGCCGCCGAGACGGTCGTCCAGGTACCGCTCGGCGGCGTCGGAGCGCGGCGCGTTCCGCGTCCCGGGCAGCGCGCTGCGCAGCATCGGGAAGAACCCGGACGGCTCCTCGCGCAGGTCGGGCACCTCCAGTTTGAGTTCGTCGATGCTGCGGTAGCCGTATTCCTTGATGTAGGCGTCTATTTCGCGCAGGAAATCGTCGTAGCCCGCGTCTCGCAGCGCTTCGTACGTTTCACCGTCGGGGGTTTCCTCGATCAGCGCGCGCAGCCTCGCGTCCGCGCGCGCGGTCGCCGCCAGCTCCTCCATGCGGTACGCGGGACCGGCCGATTCCAGATCCTCCTTGGGGCTGCACACCGCCCACAGGAACCATTCGGGCGCGTCCGGCAGCCACCGGCCGCTCAGCACGTGCAGGACGCCGAGGGCGGGCAGGATGGACGCCTCGATGACCATCATCGGGCCCCAGCGGTCGAGCAGTTCGCGTTCGAGGCGCTGGTAGAGGCGGAACGCCTCGTCGGCCGTCAGCTCGGCGGGGTCGGCCCGCTCGAAGTCCGCGTAGACCTCGGAGAACATCTTCAGGAACCGGTTCACCGAGATCCGCAGGACGGCGAACCGCCAGGCGAACAGCGCGCCCGACCGCACGGCGTGCGCGGCGGCGCGGGGCCGGGAGTCGAACGTGAAGGGGCGCAGTTCGTCCGCCAGTTCGTCTTCCAGCGATTCGGAGACGCCGAGGGTCTTCTCGAAGACCTTGCGGTTCATCCGGTAGAACGGCGCTATCCGCACCATCCGGTACCAGTGGAGTAAGTTGTAGTACACCCGCCCGTGGAAATATCCGAGCATGCAGGACAGCCATTCGTCCATCTGCTCCAGTTGGGCGCGGGGCACGCCGAGCGCTTCGGCGTACTTCCCGTAGACGCGGGCGTAGACGCCTTTCGCGAACGTGTACGTCAGCGGCGAGACGACGCCGTTGAAGCTCTCGATGATGTTGGAGTTGTCCCAGACGTGCAGTTCACCGCGCGGCGGCGCGAGCGCGGTGATGGGCCTGCTCTGAAGAATCCACAGCTCGCCGTCGGCGAAGCACCACTCGATGTCCTGCGGCGCGCCGAAGAGGTCGGTGACGCGCCGGGCGGCCTTCCACACCGCCTCGACCCGGGCGGGTTCCAGCGCGAGGCGGCCGCGGTCGGCGTCCGGGACGGGCGACACGGCGCAGCCCGAGCCGTCCGGCGCGGGGTCGACGCGTTCGGCCTTCTCCCCGACCGTCCGCCGCAGGACCGCGCCGTCCGCCGCCGCGAGGACCAGCGTGTCCGCGTCCACCGCGCCGGAGACCAGGCCCTCCCCGAGCCCGTAGACCGCGCTGACCAGGTACTCGTCCGCGCGCCCGGTCACCGGGTCGGCGGTGAAGGCCACGCCGCTGGCGTCGGCCGGGACCAGGCGCTGGACGACCACGGCGAGTCCGCCGGCGGCGGGCGGCAGGCCGTGCAGGACGCGGTACTCCACCGACCGCGCCGAGTACGCCGACGCCCAGCACGCGCGGACGCGGTCCACGACGTCGTCCAGGCCCTCGACGTTCAGGAACGACGAGAACTGCCCGGCGTAGGACAGTTCCGCGCCGTCCTCGTCCGCGCCCGACGACCGCACCGCGACCGGCCCGCCGCCGACCCGCGCGTACGCCTCCCGGACGGCCGCCGCGGCGGCCGGCGGGACGGGCGCGGCGCGCACCAGCTCCGCCGCCGCCGCGGCGGCCTCCGCCGCGCCGTCCAGCCCGACGCCGGCGAACAGCGCGGCCAGCCGGTCGGCGAGGCCCGCGTCCGCCAGGAACGCGGCGAACACGTCCGACCCGACGACCGCCCACGGCGGCACCGCCGCGCCCGACCGCGTCAGCTCGAAGAGGTTGCGCCCCTTGCCGCCGGCGAGCCGCCGCACCTGGTCCTCGGAACTCTCCACGCTCAGCACGGCCATGTGGTCTCCAGTTCTCAGGAAAGGCGGGACGGGGAGACCCCCGCCTCGTCCTCGACGAGCTCGGCGATGTCGTCGGCGCATCCCCCGCAGCCGCCGGACGCGCCGCTCGCCGCGCGGATCTCCGCGACCGAGCGGTGCCCGGCGCGGATCAGCGCGACGATCGCGTCCTCGGTCACCTCGCGGCAGACGCAGACGACCGGGTCGTCGTCGTTCATCGGTCCCCCCAGGTCTCGATCCAGGCGAGCAGCGCCGGGTCGTGCAGTGACGCGACGGTGAAGTCCGCCGGGAACTCCTCGTGGTCGAGCGTCGGGACGCCGACCGTGCGCAGGCCCGCCGCGCGGGCGGACCGCAGCCCGGTCATGGAGTCCTCGAACGCCAGCGTGTCGGCGGGCGCGGCGCCGAGGCGGCGGCACGCCGCCAGGTAGAGGTCGGGCGCGGGTTTGGGGCGCTCCACGTCGTCGGCGGCGAGGCTGACGGCGAACAGCCCGTCCAGGCCGCCGCAGGCGAGCGCGGTCTCCAGCAGCGCGCGCGGCGAGTTGCTGGCGACGGCGACGGGCACCAGGCCCGCCACCAGCGCGGCGACGTCGGCCGCGCCCGGCATCGCCGCCGCCTTGGCGCGGACGGCCTCGGTGACGAGCGTCCGCAGCTCCAGCTCCAGTTCGGCGGGGTCGCCGCCGTGCCGCGTGTATTCGGCGATGGCGACGGCGACGTCCGCCATCGACTTGCCGATGACCAGCGCCTTCTGCTCGGCGCCGAAGGGGAACCCCCGGCGCGCGAACAGCTCCGTCTCGGCGACGGTCCAGCAGGGCTCGGTGTCCACCAGGAGGCCGTCGCAGTCGAACACGACCGCCTTCGGGGTCCACGCGCCGAAGGGGTGCTGTGAGCTCATCGTTCCCGTTCCAGTTCGTTGAGGGCGTCGGCCAGCAGACCCGCCATCGACCGGACCTCCTCCGCCGTCGTCGTCAGCGGCGGATGGAGGATGACCGTCGCGGGCGCCATCCCCGTACTGGCGAGCAGCAGCCCGCGCGGCCGGCCGGGCCCGGCCGCCAGGGCGCGCACCCGGGCGGCGTGCGGGCCGGTCAGCTCGACGCGCGCCACCGCGCCCGCCACGACGACGTCGGCCACCGCGGCGCGCTCGCGCAGCGGCTCCAGTTCCGCGGCGAGGCGCGCGCCGAGGGCCTCGACGACCGCGGCGGGCTGCCGCAGTCCATCGAAGCGGTCGAGGACGGTCTCCGCCACCGCGAGCGAGAACTGGTTGCCCGCGAACGTGGACGAGTGGCTGCCGGGCGGCACCACCGCCGGGTCCGCCAGCGGCTCGCGCGCCCAGACGCAGCTCAGCGGGGTGATCCCGTTGGTGAGCGCCTTGCTCGCCACGACGATGTCCGGTTCGATGCCGTGCAGCTCGAAGCCCCACCGGGGGCCGAGGCGGTGCATGCCGGTGAAGATCTCGTCGACGACGATGAGCCCGCCGAGCGACCGGACGTGCTCCACCACGCGCCGCACGTGCCCGCTGTCGGGCAGGACGCAGCCGCCGACGTTGAGCATCGGTTCCAGGATCAGCGCCGCGACGCCGCGCTCGGCGGCGGCGCCGGGCAGCCCGAACAGGTCGTCCGCGCCGAGCCGCTGGACCGCCGCCGAGCACGCCGGGTTGCAGCCGCCCCCGGCGGGCCGGAACGAGCACGTCCCGCAGTCCGGGTAGGGCAGGCGGACGACCTCGGGTCCGGGCCACGGCTGCACCGCCCGGTACCGCGCGCTCGCGCTCAGATGCGCGGTGAACGGCGAGCGGCCGTGGTACCCGCCCTGGAACGCCAGGATCGGGCCGGACCCCCGGTTCGCCGCCACGACGCGCAGCGCCATCTCGATGCCCTGCGCGCCGCCGAGGTCGCACGCGACGCGCCCCGGCACGCCGAC
Source organism: Actinomadura atramentaria DSM 43919 (assembly GCF_000381885.1). Lineage (GTDB taxonomy): Bacteria > Actinomycetota > Actinomycetes > Streptosporangiales > Streptosporangiaceae > Spirillospora > Spirillospora atramentaria. Next base: position 154,894 of record NZ_KB907217.1, read on the forward strand.
GACGGAGTCGAACAGCGCCGCCAGCCGCCGCGTGACGCGCAGCCGCAGCTCCGACTCGCAGAACGACGGGACGGCGGGCAGCTCCGCCGCGCGCAGCGCCGCCTCGGCCAGCAGCGTCCGGTCGTAGCCGAACGCGGCCGCGCCGTTGGCGGCCTCGGCGTCCAGGTACTCGCGGCCGGTGTCGTCGTAGAGCCGGACGCCGTCGCCGCCGACGAACCGGGCGTCGGGCGGGGTGCGGTACACAAGGTCGCCCGCGATGAGGCCGTCCGGGATGGTCCGTGATGTCCCGATCAACGGGCCGCTCCTTCCGCCAGCCACTCCCGCGCGGGGACGGTGGGCAGGACCGGGGCGAGCCCCGGCACGTTGCACTCGATCTCGGCCGTCGCGACGGACAGCAGGTCCCACAGCGCGTCGCGCGGCGGGCGGGGGCCGGTCGCGGCGAGCAGGTCGCGCCAGCCGACCGACCGGTCGCCCGCGAGCCGGCGGCGGGCGAGCGCGGCGACGGGCTCGGCCGCGCGGTCGGCGAGCCGCCGCCAGCTCCGCTCTGCGTCGAGGTCGTGGGCGGGCTGGGCGGCCTCCAGGCGGGCGATCAGCGCGTCCGGGCCGTCCGGCGCCGGGTCGGACGTCGCGGCGGCGAGGAGCGGGAGGCCGGTGGCCGTCTCCAGCAGCGCCAGCTCGCGCACCACGTCGGCCGGTTCGTCGGCGGTGTGCAGGAAGTTGAACAGCGTCGTCGGGCCGCGCAGCAGGCTGCGCAGCGCGCCGGGGCCGCGCGCGGCCGGGTCGGCGTTGCCCTTCATCGCGGCCAGGCGGCACGCGGCGGGCAGCGCGCCGTCCGTCCAGCGGCGGTCGGCGAGCAGGAGCAGGAGGCTGTCGCCGCCGGGCAGCAGCAGGTCCACGACGTCGGCGCGGTCCCAGCTCGCGATGTTGAACTGGTAGCGCCACACCTCGCGGGTGAGCAGCGGGGTGAACCGGAAGGCGAAGGACGCGGCGACGGCGAACCCGGCGTCGGTCAGGGCGGCGAGGGTCGGGCGGATGCGCCGTCCCGCGACCGCGTCGGGCTTGCAGACGACGAACGTCGTGCGCAGCGCCGTCTCGACGGGCAGGCGGCGCAGTCCGAGCCGCGTGTACGGGTCGACGGCGTACAGCCGCGCCTTGTCGGGCGCGCGGGTCAGCCGGGCGAGCACGTCCGGGTCGGTGTCGCTGAACGCGGCCGGGGCGAGCGCGGTCATCGCGCCGTCACCTCCTGTTCGGCGAGGTCCACGCCGCCGAGCGGGGTCGGGACGCCGTCCGCCAGCACGACCGGGCTGCCGTCCGCGTGCCGCCGGTCCCGGTCGACGGCCAGCCGCCCCTCGGCCAGCGCGGTGACGCACCAGCGCAGGACGGGCCGGTCGCTCAGCTCCTTCTGGCGCGCCTCGTGGCCGTGCGCGTCGGACCGGTCCGCGCCCGCCGCGACCCACGGGCCGCGCGCGAGGACCGCGCCGCCGTCGTGCGTCGCGTCCACGAGGAACATCGAGGTGCGCGTGGCGGGGTCGCCGCGCCGCAGGGCCGTCCCGACGGGGTCGAGGCCGCGCAGCGACCGCTCGCCGTCCGGCCCGAGGCTCGCCAGGTCTCCGGGGTGCTGGTTGACGATGCGGTCGCGGAACTTGGCGAGGAACCGGCCGTGAATCCAGCGGTGGTAGGCCAGGACGACCAGGTCGATCTCCCCCTCGCGCCGTTCGTACGCGGTGATCCGGTCGCAGAGCCGGTCGTGGAACGCCTCCGCGCGCTCGCGGTAGCGCTCCCGGTCGGCCTCGGTGACGGCGGCGCGGTAGCTGCCGCACTCGGCGGCGAAGTCGCCCGGCCACGTCTCGACGCCCTCGCGCCGCGCGAGGTCCAGGGCCGGGCACGCGCGCCGGTCCGACGCCGCCAGCACGACGCGGACGAGGTCGGGCCGGTCCCGCGCCAGCCCGCACAGCGTCGCCAGGTTCCCGCCGGTCGCCGACACCAGCGCCGCGACCCGCAGCGGGCGGCCGCGCCCGGCGAGCAGCGGCGGGACGGCCGGGCGTCCGGGTTCAGCCATCGGCGACCTCCTCGGTCAACGCGAGCACGTGCTGCCGCACGTCGCGCCACGCGGGGCGCTCGGGCTTGACGAGATGCATGTGCCGCGCGCCCGGGATCTCCACCAGGCGCGCGCCGGGGTTCCGCGCCGCGTACCGGCGCGAGTACTCGACCGGGACGGTCTGGTCCTCGGTGCCGTGCATCAGCAGCACCGGGCAGGGCGGCGGCGGCCGGTGCGCGGGCGAGGTGTCGGCGATCCGCGCGCCCGTCCCCGCGACGAGCCCGGCGACCGCGCCGTCGCCGAGGCCCGCGCCGTGCGCGGCGACGGTGTCGGACACGGCGGCCAGGGCCGCGACCGCGCCGAGGCCGGGCAGCCGCGCCGCCGCGAGCAGCGCGAGGTGGCCGCCCGCGGAGTGCCCGGCGAGGACGGTGCGCGCGGGGTCGACGCCCGTCCGCCGCCAGAAGCGTTCGGCGGCCGCCACGACGTCGTCCAGGCAGCCGGGCCAGGTCCCGCCCGACTCGACGGTCCGGAACTCGACGTTCCCGACGACGGCGCCGTGCCGGGCGAGTTCCCGCGCCGGGCCGCGCAGGTCCGCGACCGTCCGCTCACGCCGCCAGAACCCGCCGTGGACGAGCAGGACGCCCGGGCCCGTGCCGCCGTGCGGCCAGGTCAGCTCCACGAACTGGTCGGGGTGCGGGCCGTACTCCGCCCGGCCGGTCCGCGCGCCGGTCGCGGCGGGGACGTCCGCGCTCACAGGATGCCGAGGTCGCTCAGCCGCTCCCGCCAGAAGGCGAAGCGCTCGTCGGGCATCCGGACCTCGCGGCGGCGGTCGGCGTCCTCGTCGGCGGCCCCGAGGCGGTACCAGACGTGCCCGTCGCTGCGCCGGATCATGAACGCGCGGCGCTTGCGGGCCGGGCTCTGGATCATCAGCGAGATCGTGCTGGGCGAGGTGAGCGTGGTGTGGAGCTGCTGGTGGTCGAGGGTGAGGACGTCGCCCGTCCGCTCCTCGCGGATCATGCGCGGCCAGAAGCGGGTCACGTCGGCGGTCTCGTCCAGTGGCTGGTCGGTGTCGTACAGCGTGTGGAAGTACGTGCCGTGCAGCAGGTAGGCGGTGAACGAGTAGCGGTGGTTGTGGACCCGCTCGTACTGCTCGTCGTTGGCCAGGCGCAGCCGGATGCGCAGGCCCTTGTCCGGCTCGTCCCAGATGACGATCTTGTCGTCCAGCGCGTGGCACTCGCACTTGTCCCGCAGCTCGGGGACGCGCGGCACCCGGTCGACGAGCGCGCGGAGCAGGTCGGCGTCGTCGCCGATCCGCCGCGCGATACCCGCCGTGGCGGTCGCCGCCGCCTCCACGTCGTCCCAGTCGACGGCGGGCAGGCCGCGCATGACGTCCAGGACGTCCGCCTCGTTCGGTCGCGTCGCAGTGGTCATCGCCCCGTCCCTTCAGATGATCGCGAGCCGGCGGAGCCCGTCCACCAGGTCTTCGAACTCCGCGGGCCGCATCGTCTTGCGCGACCGCCGTTCGGGCTTCTCCTTCTCCGCGCCGTAGCGCCACCACAGGCGGCCGGTCTCCCGCTCGGTGATCAGCGACCGGTCCTTCTCGGCGGGGCCGCGCAGGAACAGCGACACCGTGTCGGGCGTGGTGAACGTCGTGTGGACCTCGGTGTGGTGCAGCGAGTAGGTGCTGCCCGCCGTCTGCCGGGTGACGAACCGCGGCACGGCGCGGCAGTCGGACAGCACCGCGTCCGCGTCGTCCTGCACGTGCCAGGGGACAGACGGGTCCAGCTCCCCCTCCAGCTCGTGCCGGGTGTGCCGGTAGTGGCCGCTGAGGATGCGGCTGGTGAAGGAGAACCGGTGGTCGTGCGGCCGGTCCCGGTGCTCGCGCGTGGAGATGTGAAGCCGCAGCCGGAAGCCGCGCTCGCCGCCGTCGTAGACGACGATCTTGTCGAGCAGCCGGTGCCGCTCGCACATCGCCATCAGGGACGGCTCCTCGCGGACGCGGTCCACCAGCGCGCGGAGCGCGTCCTTGTCGGCCGCCAGCTCTTCGAGCAGGTCGCGGGTGGTCCGGTGGGTCCGGGCGAGATCGGACCAGTCGAGGTCGAGCTTGTCCAGCACGTCGATCATGACGATCCCAACCTTCTCCCCGCGCGCACGCGGGGCGTCGAGTCAGCTAGTGCGTCCGCGACCCGGACAGGACGGCGGTCCGCTCCCAGCGGCGCGGCGTCCCGGGGACGGCGTCGGGCACGGCGTCGGAGGCGGCCACGAAGCAGCCCGCGCGGTCCGGCGCGGCCCACGGGTCGCGGTCGAGGCCGAGGGCGCGGTAGGCGGTGAAGGACACCAGGTTCCACACGCCCTCGGGGGGCAGGCCCGCGGAGAGCGCGTTGCCGATCTGCCGGTCGATGGGCTGCGACCCGGCGGCGACGACGCCGCCCTCCTGGTACCACAGCGACCCCTCGTCGCCCTGGTGGAGCGGCTGGCCGCCGAGCCGCGCCGAGTCGCAGCGGTCGGTCATCAGCATCACGTTGCGCCAGCCCATGATTTCGGCGGCGCGGGCGGCGACGGCGGTGTCGACGTGCTCGCCGTCGAAGTTGATGCAGGCCGCCACCCGGCCCGCGCGGCAGAGCCGCATGATCGCCGCCGGGACCTCGCCGACCTGCTCGTCGAGGTCGGCCAGGTTCCAGGACGGGAGGTCGTAGGACGCCAGCAGCGCGTCGCGGGCGGCCCGCGCCCGCCGCGTGCGGAACGCGTGCCGGATCTTCAGCGGCATGTCGTTGAAGAGGTGGTCGGTGATCACGCGCGGGCCCGTCCGGTCGGTGTCCGCCCGCCAGGCGATCTCGACCAGTTCCTCGGTGAGCCGCGCCGAACCGGCCGGGTCGTCCTTGGTGTAGTGGCCGAGCGCGGGCTGCACCCCGCTCTCCACGAGCAGCGTGACGATCCAGGCGAGGTCCGGGTGGTCCACGGTCGAGCGGTCGCGCAGGCCGGACGCGGGCGTGAACGCGTCCGGCGAGACGACGACGTAGCGCAGGCCGTGCTCGCCGCACCGGGCGATGGCCTCCCACTCGTGCCGGGTGGGCGGCCACACCGTCGCGGCGGGCGTGCCGCCGTGGCTCGCCAGCAGCGGGCCCTCCAGCGCGACGCCCGGGACGAACGGCAGCTCGCCGCTCCGCCGCGCCTCGCCGAAGCGGCGCATGAAAGCGGTGAAGTCGTCGAGCCGTTCGCGGCGCAGGTACAGCGTCGGAACGCACAGGACGCCCTCGCGCGCGGCGGTGAGGTTGAGCTTGGCCAGGTCGAGCAGGTCGAAGTCGGAGAAGTCGACGCCCTCCATGCCGTGGCAGTGGATCTCCACCGGGAGGCCGTCCACGAAGTAGCCGGGCCGGTCGCCGAGCGCGGCCGCCGGGCCGTCCGCCGCGCGGGCCGCGCCGAAGGTGAGCCCGCTCCCGTCCCAGGACACGTCCTGGAGGCGGGGTCCGGCCGCGCCCAGCGCGGCGGCCGCGGTACGCGCCGGGCCGGTCACCGGCCGGCCGCCGCGGTCGGGGTTCCGCCCGGGACAGTCCGGCCCCGCGCCGGCACGCTCGTCGCGAGAGACACCAGCCATCACCTTTCCTCAGCACCGTCCACCATGTCATCACTTATAAGTGATGTGTTCAACGTAGGTCCGCCCGCGATCCACTGTCAAGACCCGTGCGGAGCCCGGAAGCGGACCGGGCCGCCGCTACCGTCCGTGCCGGTCCGCGCGCGCGGGAACGCGCGCCCGCCGCTTCAATTCCGCCATTTTTTCAACGGTCGAACAACGCTTTCACCACCGCGTTCGCCGTCCCGGCGCGCATCTTTCGGGGCGCCGGTGCGCGGCGACCGTTCCGGCCCCCGGCCGCGGTCACGCTTTGAATCGCCACCCGGCCGACGTATAGTGGCCCGAGGCGTCCCCGCAGCGCCCGGCGGGCACTGGCATTTCCCCCGAGGACTCACGCGGACCGGACACACGCAAAGGAAGCCGCATGTTAGCAGCACGGGGCCGGAATTGGCGGCGCTGGCGTTCGATCATCAACGGATTGGACATCCCCGTCCCGTGGGACTCCACCGAGTTCTGCGCCCGCCTCTCCGCGCGGCGCGGGCGGGAGATCCGCATCATGCCGGCGCTGGCCAACACCGCCGCGCTCCCCTGCGGCCTGTGCGTCTCGACGACCAGCACGGACTACATCTTCTCCGTCGAGGGCATGACGCCCCTGCACCGCGACCACATCCTGCTCCACGAGGTCGGCCACCTCCTCGCCGGCCACGACGGCCCCCCGGTCTCCGACGACACCGCGCGGCGGCTCCTGCCCGACGTCGACCCGGCGCTGGTCAGGCGGGTCCTCGGCCGGACGGTCTACTCGACCCGGGAAGAGATGGATGCCGAGTACTTCGCGACCCTCGTCCTCGCCCTCCGCTGACCGCGCGCGCCCGGCGATGGGGCTCACCGAGGCGCTGCCGCGCCTGGCCGCGCTCGCGTTCGGCGCGCTCGCGCCCACCGCCGCCGAGACGTACCGCCAGTGGCGCGTCTTCCGCAGGCTGGGGCCGCTGTGGCGCGCGATGTACGCGGCGTTCCCCGACATCCGGCTCCCCATCCACGCCCGCTCGATGCGGATCTGCCTGTACCGGCGGATCATCGAGATCCGGGACGGCCAGCTCGCGGCGCGGCCCTACGTGGACGACGCCTGCCTGGACTCCTTCCGCGCCGCGGGCCGCGCGCGGGGCCTCTCCGGCCCGGACCTCGACGCCGCCGTGGAGGCCGCGGTCATCACCGTCTCGCTCCGCAAGCGCATGAGCGGCGCGGACCCGGTCCGGCCGCGCTCCCCCGGCGCGCTGCGCCTGGCGTCCGACGACCTGCGCGCCGAGGCCGAGGAACTCCAGCGGGTGGCCCGCGCGTTCTCCCATTCGCCGCTCGCGCGCGCCGCGCGAACACCGGGCCGCCGCCCCGCGCATACCGGGGACGACGGCCGGTGAAACATTCTCATATCGGCGGCGTCTTTCCACGGCCTCATGGACCGTCCAATCGGCGGCCCTCAAATGGCGGCCGCGCGGCCGGGGGAAACAGAAACCCATTCGGCCGGACGCGGTCCGCCCCCAGCTAATACAACTGTCATCGACAATGCGCACGACAGCCGCCCGGCGCCGATTCCAATTGCGTCGGCCGACCCCCCGGGAGAGATGCCAATGCACGTCGTCGACACGGTGGTCGTGGGCGCGGGAGTCGCCGGGCTGACGGCCGCGCGCGACCTCGTCCGCCGCGGCCGCGACGTCCTGGTCGTGGAGGCCCGCGACCGGGTCGGCGGGCGGCTGCGCAACGACGAGCTGCCCGGCGGCGGGCCGATCGAGGTCGGCGGGCAGTGGGTCGGCCCCGGCCAGCGCCGGGTGCTCGACCTGATCGCCGACCTCGGCCTGAAGACGTTCCCGACGCACATGGCCGGGCGGCACATCGCGGAGTTCGCCGGGCGGCGCAGCGCCTACACCGGCCGCATCCCGCGGCTCAATCCGCTCGCCCTCGCGGACATCGCGCAGGCGCAGCTCCGGCTGGACCGGCTCGCCGCCCGCGTCCCGAACGCCGAGCCGTGGGCGTGGGACGGCGCCCGCCGCCTCGACGGGCAGACGTTCGCGACGTGGATCTCCCGGCACGCGGCCACCCGCTCCGGCCGCGCCTTCCTGACGATCGCCGCGCAGGCCGTCTTCGCCGCCGAGCCCGCCGACCTGTCGGCGCTGTGGGCGTGCCACTACATCGGCGCGGCGGGCGGCCTGGACGCCCTCATCGAGACGCGCGGCGGCGCGCAGCAGGACCGGATCGTCGGCGGCTCGCAGCGCATCGCGCTGGCGCTCGCCGAGGCCCTGGGCGACCGGGTCGTCCTCGGCCGCCCGGTCACCGGCGTGGTCTGGACGCCCGGCGACGTGCGCGTCGAGTTCGCCGACGCGCCGCCCGTCCGGGCGCGCCGCGCGGTCCTCGCCGTCCCGCCCGCGCTCGCCGGGCGGCTGCGCTACACGCCCGCCCTGCCGGGCGACCGCGACCAGCTCACGCAGCGCATGCCGATGGGCCGCGTCGTCAAGACCAACGTCGTGTACGCGGAGCCGTTCTGGCGGCGCGACGGGTTCAGCGGCCAGGCCAACAGCGACCGCCGCCCGGTCGGCACGGTCTTCGACAACACGCCGCCGGACGGGGCCCCGGGCGTCCTGGTCGGCTTCCTGGAGGGCGCGCACGCCGACGCGGCCGCGCGGCTCTCCCCCGCCGACCGGCGCGAGCGGGTCCTGGCCGACCTCGTCCACTACTTCGGGCCGAAGGCCGCCGACCCGGTCGCCTACCTGGAGACGGACTGGGCCGAGGAGGAGTACTCCCGCGGCTGCTACGGCGCGTTCTGCGCCCCGTCCACCCTGACCCGCTTCGGCCCGGCGCTGCGCGCGCCGATCGGCCCGCTGCACTGGGCGGGCACCGAGACCGCCACCCGCTGGATCGGCTACATCGACGGCGCGGTCGAGTCCGGCCACCGCGCCGCCCGGGAGGTCGACGCGGCCCTGGCCGGGGCCTGAACGTCAGCGGGGCGTGTGGACCAGGTGCTTGATCTCCTGGAACTCGGCCAGCGCGCGCGGGCCGTTGAGCCTGCCGAGCCCGCTCTGCTTGAAGCCGCCCTCCTCGAACTGGTCGCGGATCACGCCCCAGTCGTTGATCCAGACGGTTCCGGCGTCGATCCGCCGTCCGACCCGCAGGGGCCGGTCGACGTCCCGGCTCCAGACCGAGGCGGCGAGGCCGTACTCGGTGGCGTTCGCGCGGCGGACGGCGTCGTCCTCGCCGTCGAACACCTCGAAGGTGGCGACCGGCCCGAACACCTCCCGCTGGACGAGCGGGGCCGCGGGATCGTCCACCTCGACCAGGCTCGGCCGCACGTAGGCGTCGTCGCCGCCGGGGTTCAGCAGCCCGCCGCGGACGAGGACCCGTCCGTACGCGGCGGACTCGGCGACCAACCGGTCGATGCGGACGGCCTGCGCCCGGTCGATGACCGGCCCCATCGCGGCCTCCGGGTCCGCGTCCGGGCCGACCGGGACCGCTTCGAGCGACGCGACGAGCCGCGCGCGCAGTTCGTCGGCCACCGCCCGCTGGACGAGGACGCGGCTGCCCGCCATGCAGAACTGACCGGAGAAGGTCGTGACGGCGGCGGTCAGCACGGGAACCGCCGCGTCCAGGTCGGCGTCGTCGAAGACGACCATCGGGGACTTGCCGCCCAGTTCGAGCGAGCAGCCCTTCAGGTGCCGGGCGGCCTCCGCCATGATGACGCGGCCGACTGCGGTCGAGCCGGTGTAGCTGACGACGTCGGTGCCCGGGTCCGCGACGAGCAGCGGCGCCGCGTCGTTCCCCGACTCGGTGAAGGCGTTGACGACACCGGCGGGCAGCGCGGCGGTCTCCGCGATGATCTCGTAGAGCAGTCCGTTGGTCAGCGCGGTCTCCGCGGGCATCTTCATCACCACGGTGCAGCCGGCGGCGAGCGCGGGGGCGAACGACCGCACGGCGAGCACGACCGGGGAGTTCCACGGCACGATGACGGCGGCGACGCCGACCGGCTGGTGGAGCGTCATCGAGTAGCTGTGCGGGCTGGTCTCGGCGGCCCGGCCCGTGTCGGTCAGCGCCAGCGCGGCGTTGTAGCGGAGCTTGGGGATCGCGGCGTCCACCTCCATCGCCGCGTCGCCCGGTCGCTTCCCGTTCTCGCGGGAGAGCAGGCGGACCAGTTCGTCCCGGCGGGCGGACATGCGATCCGCCAGTTCGAGCAGCGCGCGGGCCCGCAGGTGCCGGTCGTGGGCCCAGGCGGTGTCGCGGAAGGCGCGGCGGGCGGCGTCGACGGCGTCGCGGGCGTCGGCGGCGTCCGCGTCGGCGAAGGTGCCGATCGCCCGCCCGGTGGCCGGGGCGTGGGCGGTGCCCGTCGCGCGGCCGTCGCTCCACCGGCCGCCGACGAGGTTCCGGGCGTGCGGCAGGCTCATCGGCCGGCTCCCTTCGCGGCGCCGCCGAAGCGGATCACCGGCTTGATCGTGCGTCCCGAGCGGGCGTCGGCGACGGCCCGGTCCAGCTCGTCCTCGCCGTAGAGGCGGACGAACCGCGCGTAGGGCAGGCGGCCCTGCCGGGCCAGGTCGATGAGGGCGGGGATGAACGTGACGCGGTCGCTGCCGCCCTCGGTGACCCCGCGGATCGTGCGCCCGTCGATGAGGCCGTTGACGTCGAAGGACGCCCGGCTCCCGGCGGACGGCGCGCCGATGACGGCGACGGTCCCCGGCGCGGCGACGGCCGTGGCGGCGAACTCCAGCAGGGCCGGCACGCCGGTGGTCTCCACGATGTGGGCGGGGCCGCCGGAGCCGGTCAGGTCGGCGAGGCGGCGGCCGAGGTCTTCCTGCCCGCTGTCGATGGTGTGGGTGGCCCCCAGTTCGGCGGCCAGGGCGAGCCGTGACGGCACGACGTCCACGGCCACGATCGCGCGGGCGGGCGTGAGCCGGGCCGCCATCACGGCGGACAGGCCGACCGCGCCCGCGCCGAAGACGACCACGCTGTCGCCGTACCGGGGTCGGAGCAGGTTGAGCACGGCCCCGGCCCCGGTCTGGACGCCGCAGCCGACGGGGGCCAGCAGCGCGAGTTCGTCGTCGTCGGCCGCGTCGACGCGGACCACGCTCTGGGCCGAGACGACCGCGTGCCGCGCGAGGGAGGACTGGCCGAAGAACAGGCCGCCCAGCGGCTCGCCGTCCGCCGTGCGGATCGGGGTGGTGCCGTCCGGACGGGCCGCCCGGAAGTTCAGGGGGAAGTACGTGCCGCACGCGGTGGGCCGCCCGGTGCGGCAGGACGCGCAGTCGCCGCAGGAGTTGAACGACAGCACGACGCGGTCGCCGGGCGCGACGCCGCGCACGTCGGCGCCCACGGTCTCGACGATGCCCGCGCCTTCGTGGCCGAGCACCGCGGGCAGCGGGGTGGGCAGCCGCCCGGCCAGGACGGACAGGTCCGTGTGGCACAGACCCGTCGCGACGAGGCGGACGAGGACCTCGCCGGGCCCCGGGTCTTCGAGGACGGCGTCTGCCCAGTGGAAGGCGTCCTCACCGGCGCGGGCCACGGCGACGGTGGTCGAGGTGGGCACGAGCTTCTTCCTCCGGTGCGCGGTGTTCGACTCGAGACGCGGCGTCCTGAATAAAAGGACAACTGTCTCGCTTATCGAACAGCATAGGAGGACAGCGCACCATGACGCCAGCGCCGCTCGCGGCCTGACGTCCCGAAAAGCTCGCCTGCGACCCCCGCCGGAATCTCCCCGGCGTCTCCCGATCTCGCTCCCCGGGGCCTGGAACCGGTCCGGTCCAGGCCCCGGGGGTGGCGCGATCGAGCTGAGCGGTGGGGACAGTCCGCAGGTCGGGGACTAGCGGATGGGCAGCCCCGTGATCGTGCGGCCGATGACCAGGCGCTGGATCTCGCTGGTGCCCTCGAAGATCGTGAAGATCTTCGAGTCGCGGTGCATGCGCTCCACCGGGTACTCGCGGGTGTAGCCGTTGCCGCCGAGGATCTGGATGGCCTCCTCGGTGACGCGGACGGCGGCCTCGCTCGCCATGAGCTTGGCCATCGAGCCCTCGGCGGAGGTGAAGTCCTTGCCGTTGCGGGCCATCCACGCGGCGCGGTGGACCATGAGGCGGGCGGCGTCGATCTGGCACTTCATGTCGGCCAGCTTGAACGCGATGGCCTGGAAGTCGCCGATCTTGCGGCCGAACTGCTCGCGCTCCTGGGCGTACTGGAGCGCGTAGTCGTAGGCGGCCTGCGCGACGCCGAGCGCCATCGCGCCGACGGTCGGGCGCGTGGTCTCGAACGTCTTCATCGCGGCCTGGCCCTTGGCGCGCTTGCCCTCGCGGACGCGGGCGATGCGCTCGTCGAACTTCTCCTTGCCGCCGACGATGAGGTGGCCGGGCACCCGCACGTTGTCGAGGACGACCTCGGCGGTGTGGGAGGCGCGGATGCCGTGCTTCTTGAACTTCTGGCCCTGCTTCAGGCCCGGCGTGTTCGGCGGGATGATGAAGCTCGCCTGGCCGCGGCTGCCGAGGTCGGGGTGGACGGACGCCACGACGACGTGGATGTCGGCGATGCCGCCGTTGGTGGCCCAGGTCTTGGTGCCGTTCAGCACCCACTCGTCCTTGGCCTCGTCGTAGTTCGCGCGGGCGCGGATGGACCCGACGTCGGAGCCCGCGTCGGGCTCGGAGGCGCAGAACGCGCCGAGCTTGACGTCGTCGGCGGTGCCGAACATCTGCGGCACCCACTCGGTGACCTGCTCGGGCGTGCCGACGGCGGCGACGGACGCGGCGGCCAGGCCGGTGCCGACGATCGACAGGCCGATGCCCGCGTCGCCCCAGAACAGCTCCTCGAAGGAGACCGGCACGCCGAGGCCGCTCGGCTCCAGCCACTGGGTCGCGAAGAAGTCGAGGGAGTAGATCCCGACCTTGGCCGCCTCCTGGATGATCGGCCAGGGGGTCTCCTCGCGCTCGTCCCACTCCTCGGCCGCGGGACGGATGACGTCCTTGGCGAACTCGTGGACCCACTGCTTGACCTCGCGGACGTCCTCGCTCAGGTCCAGCGAGAACGGGGTTGCCTCGGTGCTCGTCATCTCTATTGACCCTCTCTCCAATATCGCTGTGTTACCAACGGTAGCACCAGCGCGCGTTACCACGGGTAACACGGTGGCCAGCGTCACAGGCGGTCCGCGAGAGGAATCCGGATATTGGCTGTAAAACGCGCAACCGGCCGCCGCCGTCGCTCACCGGGACGCAATCCCCGGCGGCTCCGGCGGCGGCCGCGCGACGCACGTCACGCCGTCACGACAGCAGCGAGCGCCGCGCCGCGTACTCCGGGACCTCGATCATCGGCCGCCGCTCCCCCACCCCGACGTCGCTCACCCGCGGGTCGTGCCCGCCCGGCGCGCGCCGGAACTGGGTGAGCCGCGTCGCGGGCGGCTCCAGCGGCAGCATCCGCCCGTGCCGCTGGAGCCGCGACCACGCCGTCAGCATGATCTGGCCGGACATCGCGCCGAGCGCCTCGGTCGACTGGTGGGAGTGGACGCGGCGGCCGAGGTCGACCTGCGCGATGGCGTCGAGCCCGGCCTCCTGGAGGACGTCCAGCAGCAGCCCCAGCTCCACGCCGTACCCGGTGACGAACGGCAGCCGCTCCAGCAGCGACCGCCGCGCCGCGTACTCGCCGCCGAGCGGCTGCACGACCCCGGCCAGCGCGGGCCAGTGCAGGTTGATGAGCGGGCGCGCGACCAGCTCGGTGACCCGCCCGCCGCCACCCTCGGCCGCGCCCGCGCCGGTGATGAGCGGCCGGTCGTAGCAGCCCTTGACGAACGAGACGCCCGGGTCGGCCAGCAGCGGCCCGAGCAGGCCGGTGACGTAGGACGGGGAGAAGCCGCGCAGGTCGGCGTCCACGAAGACGACGACGTCGCCGGTCGTGACGGCGAGCGACTTCCAGAGCGCCTCGCCCTTGCCGGACATGCGGCCCTCGCCGGGCAGGACCTCGTCCTGCGCGACGACCCGCGCCCCGGCGGCGGCCGCGACGGCGGCGGTGCGGTCGGTGGACCGGGAGTCCACGACGACGACCTCGTCCACCAGCGGCACGCGCTCGACCAGGTCGCGGCGGATCGCGGCGACGATCGCGCCGACGGTCTCCTCCTCGTTCCGGGCGGGCAGCACGACGCTGATCCGGGCGGACCCCTTCGCGGCGAGCAGGTCCGCCGGCGGCCAGTCGGCCGCGCGGCTGGTTCGACGGTGCATCCATGAGGCGGCCTCGGGCAGCACGGGTACTCCCTCCCCTTGGGGGCGAACGCCCCTGACGGGCTCCTTGGGGTCAAGGCAACCGCATGTCAGGGCCGCCGACGCGCCGTTGGAACGCGTCCGGACCGACTGACCCGAAGAGTTAACACCCGCACAACACACCGGTCACCGGCGGCCCGTCACTCGGCGGCGTGCTTGTCCAGGAAGGCGTAGACGTCCGCCTCGTCCACGCCGGGGAACGCGCCGGGCGGCAGCACCGACAGGACGTGCGAGTGCGCGCGGGCGGACGGCCACACCATGCCCTCCCACCGCTCGGCGAGCTCGGTGGGCGGCCGCTGGCAGCAGTCGCCGTCCGGGCACGCGGACCGGACGCGGTTGGTCGTCTCGCGGCCCCGGAACCAGCGCGAGTCCTCGAACCGCACGCCGAGCGTGATCGCGAAGTCCCGCTCGTGGCTGGGGTCGATGTGCGACAGGCACCAGTACGTCCCGGTCGGGGTGTCGGTGTACTGGTAGTAGACCGAGAAGCGGTCCTCCGCGCCGAACACGTGCCGGCCGGCCCACTCGCGGCACATCCGCTGGCCCTCGATCGCGCCGTCCGCGTCCTGCGGGAACACCAGGCCGTCGTTGGCGTACGCCTTGTAGATGGTGCCGTTCTCGTCGTTCTTGGTGAAGTGGAGCTGGAGGCCGAGGTGGTGGGTGGCCATGTTGGTGAACCGGTGCGCGGCCATCTCGTACGACACCGAGAACACGTCGGCCAGGTCCTCCACCGACAGCTCGCGCGCGGCCTTGGCCTCCTGGAGGAACGGGACGACGGCCCGCTCGGGCATGAGGATCGCCGCGCCGAAGTAGTTCGCCTCGACGCGCTGCCGCAGGAAGTCGGCGAAGTCGCGGGGCTGGTCGTGGTCGAGCGCGATGTGCCCGAGCGTCTGCAGCAGGATCGTGCGCGGCGTGTGCATCCCGAGCTGCTCGCGCTCCAGGTAGATCCGCCGGTTGCGCAGGTCGGTGATCGACCGGACGGAGCGCGGCAGGTCCTTGACGTACTGCAGCCCGAACCCGAAGTGCCCGACGAGCGTCATCAGCGTGCCCTGCGACACCGCGCCGCCCCGGTAGCCGACGGCGTCCAGGGTCTGCCCGGCGACCTTCTCGATCTCGGCGAAGTGGTTGCCGCGCTCGTGCATCTGGCGGCGCAGCTCGGCGTTGGCCTTGCGGGCCTCCTCCGGGCTCGCGGTCGGCTTGGTGCGGCTGCGGCGCAGTTCGCCGTACAGGGCGAGGATGTGCTCCAGCACCTCGTTGGGCAGCCGCTTGCCGACCTTGAGGTGGGACAGGCCGAGGGTCCGGTACAGCGGGTCGCGCTGCGCCTCCTCCAGCGCGATCTCCAGTTGCGCCCGGCGGCTCGGCGGCTGGCGGCGCAGCAGTTCCTCGACCGGCACCTCCAGCGCCTCGGCGAGCGACTGGAGCAGCGACAGCTTGGGCTCGCGGCGCCCGTTCTCCAGCAGCGAGAGCTGCGACGGGGCGCGCCCGACGCGTTCTCCCAGGTCGGACAGCGTCATCCCGCGCGCGCGGCGGAGGTGCCGCAGCCGCTGGCCGAAGGTGACGAGATCCACTCCGCCCGGCAAGTTGAGGGCTTCTTCTGGCCGCAAGGTCGTCATGGCTTGATGGTAGCGGAAATATCGCACTTCTTTCGCTACTCACGGGTTCCTTGATGTCGAGATTCCAGGGCATAGTCGAGGCAAGCACCCAGGGGACGACACAGAAGGGCAAATGCGATGAGCGACAGTCGCCTCAAGGGCGCAGCCGACGAGCTGCGGCGGCAGTGGGAGAACGACGAGCGCTGGGCGGGCATCGAGCGGACCTACTCCGCCGAGGACGTCGTCCGGCTGCGCGGCTCGGTGCAGGAGGAGGCCACGCTGGCCCGCCTCGGCGCCGAGCGCCTGTGGAAGCTGCTGCACGAGGAGGACTACGTCCACTCGCTCGGCGCGCTGACCGGCATGCAGGCCGTCCAGCAGGTGAAGGCGGGCCTCAAGGCCATCTACCTGTCGGGCTGGCAGGTCGCCGCCGACGCCAACCTGGCGGGCCAGACCTACCCCGACCAGAGCATCTACCCGGCCAACTCGGTGCCGCAGGTCGTCCGCCGCATCAACAACGCGCTGCTGCGGGCCGACCAGGTCCAGTGGGCCGAGGGCGAGGGCGACACGCACTTCCTCGCGCCGATCGTCGCGGACGCCGAGGCCGGCTTCGGCGGCGTGCTGAACGCCTTCGAGCTGATGAAGGGCATGATCGCCGCCGGTGCGGCGGGCGTCCACTGGGAGGACCAGCTCGCCTCCGAGAAGAAGTGCGGCCACCTGGGCGGCAAGGTCCTCATCCCGACCTCGCAGCACATCAAGACCCTCAACACCGCCCGCCTCGCCGCGGACATCTCCAACGTGCCGTCCCTGATCATCGCGCGGACCGACGCCGAGGCCGCGACCCTGATCACGACGGACGTGGACGAGCGCGACCGCGAGTTCATCACCGGCGAGCGGACCGCCGAGGGCTTCTACCGGGTGCGCAACGGCCTCGAGCCCTGCATCGCCCGCGCCAAGGCGTACGCGCCGTACTCCGACCTGATCTGGATGGAGACCGGCACCCCGGACCTGGAGCTGGCGCGCAAGTTCGCCGAGGCCGTCAAGGCCGAGTACCCGGACCAGATGCTGGCCTACAACTGCTCGCCGTCCTTCAACTGGAAGGCGCACCTGGACGACGCGACCATCGCGAAGTTCCAGCGCGAGCTGGGCCACATGGGCTTCAAGTTCCAGTTCATCACCCTGGCGGGCTTCCACGCCCTCAACCACGGGATGTTCGACCTGGCCTACGGCTACGCCCGCAACGGCATGACCGCCTACGTCGAGCTGCAGGAGCGCGAGTTCGCGTCGGCCGACCGCGGCTTCACCGCCGTCAAGCACCAGCGCGAGGCCGGCACCGGCTACTTCGACCAGGTCAGCACGGCCATCGCCCCCGACTCGTCGACCACGGCGCTGAAGGGCTCCACCGAAGAGGGCCAGTTCCACTGATCCGCTTCACCGCACGTCCTCGGTTCTGAGACGGCTGAGGAAACGGAAGGCCCCTCCGGCACCTACACCCCGGAGGGGCCTTCCGCCGTCTCCAGGCTCAGTCGGCGGCGCGCCAGCGGTGCGGGGCCCACGCGGGGACGAGCAGCGCGAAGCCGAGCAGCGCGTCCACGCCGGAGCCGAGCAGCGCCTGCAGCCCCGCGTCCAGGTCGCCGCCGGGCGGGACGCGGCCCGGCAGGTCCAGCGCGCCGGACGGGTCCACCAGGAAGTACACCGACACCCCGATGAGCGCGAGCGCGGGGACGAGCGACACCAGCGGCGACGCCCAGCGCGCCACGACGATCACCCCGGCGACCAGGCCCGCGGCGGCCAGCAGCGCGAACGAGCCGTAGAGCCGCGTGCTGTCGGTGACCGCCTCCTCCGTCGTGTCGAAGGACTTGCCCGCCTGCGCGAAGCCCCAGGCCGCGCCGTACAGCAGGGCGGGGGTCAGGACCAGGCCGAGCAGGAGGCCGAGGGCGTGGCGCACGGCGCATCACCTCTTCGCGGGGGGCGGTCGACGCCGTCCATGAGAGCACGATCCGTGGCTTTCGCGCAGTAGATCCCTGTTTTCCCGTGCCGGTCCGCGCGCCCGGCCCCGCCCGGACCGGCGTTCCCGCAGCTCAGCGCCCCTCCGGCCGGACGTCTCGTTTGCCCTCCTTTGACCTGGGCATCGGCGTGACGTCATCCAGAAAGGGAGGGACACATGTCGACCGCCCTCACGGCCGTCATCGTCATCGCGGCCATCGTGATCCTGGCGGGACTCGGATTCCTGCTGTGGCGGAGCGCCCGCACCCGCAAGCTGCGCGCGCGGTTCGGCCCCGAGTACGACCGGGCGCTGGAGCGCCACGGAGACCGGGCCGGAGCGGAGCGCGAGCTGCACGAGCGCGAGCGCCAGCACAAGGAACTGCGGCTCCGTGAGCTGGAGCCCGCGCGGCGCGAGGAGTACCGCGCCTGGTGGGGCGCGCTGCAGGAGCGGTTCGTGGACGAGCCGCGCGCGGCCGTCGCCGACGCCGACAAGCTCGTGACGACCGTCATGGCCGAGCGCGGCTACCCGACCGGCGGCTTCGACGAGAACGTCGAGCACCTGTCCGTCGAGCACGGCCGGACGCTGGACCACTACCGGCGCGGCCACGACCTGAGCGAGCGCGCCGCCGGGGGCGCCGCGTCGACCGAGGACCTGCGGCAGGCGATGGTCCACTACCGGGCGCTGGTCGAGGACCTGCTGGCCGTCCCCGCCGGGGAGCGCGCCGCCGTCCCGGACGCGCCGCACGGCGCCGACCGTCCCGTCGAGCCCGCGACCGCCGCCGGGCCGCGCGCCACCGCGCCGGACCCGCGCACGGCCGCCGACACCCGCGACACCGCCCGGAGGAGCTGACCCATGCACCACGCGCGACAGAACACCCAGCAGGCCGACCACGCGCCCGACGCCCGCGTCGCGGGCGGACCCGTCCGGACCGCGCCGGGATCGGGCGACACCGGGCCGATCCCCCGCCCGGACGGCGGCCCGACCCGGCCGGACCAGGCGCGGCCCGAGCAGACCCGCGGCGAGCAGGCCCGCGCCGACCAGGTCGGCGCCGGCCAGAACGGCGCCGACCAGAGCGGCATCGGCCAGAACGGCGCGGGACCGGCGTCCGCCGGTCAGCCGGGTCCGGTACGGGCGGACGGTGGACCGGCGTCGCCGCGCGAGACCGTCCCCGGCGGACCGTCCGACGAGACCGCGGCGCGGACGCGTCCGGACGCCGACGCCCGTCCCGGCGGTAACGATCCCCTGGTCGTCGGCGCGGAGGACTTCCGCCGCCGCTGGCACGACCTCCAGGCGTCGTTCGTGGACGACCCGCGCACGGCCGTCCGCCGCGCCGACGACCTGACCGGCGAGGCCGTGGACGCGCTCGGCCGCGCCCTCGCCGAACGCCGCGGCCGCCTGGTCGACGGCGACGCCGGGACCGACACCGAGCGGCTGCGCCAGGCCCTGCGCGGCTACCGCGCGCTGCTGGACCGGATTCTGTCCTCCTGACGAGGAGCCCCGGCGGTTCTGGCGGTGCCCCGCGCGGCGGGCGATACTGGGCAGAACGCCATTCGGCTCAGCCGGGAGGAACAGCAGTGCCTGATCTCACGATGACGATCGACGGCCGCGCCGTCGCGGCGGAGGCGACCTTCGGGGTCGTCAACCCGGCGACCGGGGAGGTCGCCGAGCGGGCGCCGGACGCCACCCGCGCCCAGCTCGACGCCGCGATGGCGGCGGCCGCCGCCGCCCTGCCGGGCTGGCGCGCCGACGAGGGCGCCCGCCGCAAGACCCTGCTCGCGGCGGCCGACGTCCTGTTCGCCCGCGCCGAGGAGATCGGCCGGGTCCTGACGCTGGAGCAGGGCAAACCGCTCGCGGAGGCGACGGGCGAGGTCGTCGGCGCCGGCATCTGGCTGAAGTACTTCGCCGAGCTGGAGCTGCCCCGCGAGGTCATCCAGGACGACGAGCGCGCGTTCGTGGAGGTCGTCCGCCGCCCGATCGGCGTCGTCGCGGCGATCACCCCGTGGAACTTCCCGCTGATGCTGGCCGCGTGGAAGGTCGCCCCGGCGCTGCTGGCGGGCAACACGATCGTCCTCAAGCCGTCCCCGTACACGCCGCTGTCCAGCCTGCTGCTGGGCGAGGCGCTGCGCGACGTGCTGCCGCCCGGCGTCCTCAACGTCGTGACGGGCGGGGACGAGCTCGGCGCGTGGATGACCGGCCACCCGGTCCCCCGCAAGATCAGCTTCACCGGCAGCGTCGCGACGGGCCGCCGCGTCGCGGCCGCCGCCGCACCCGACCTCAAGCGCGTGACGCTGGAACTGGGCGGCAACGATCCGGCGATCCTGCTGGACGACGTCGACCCGGAGGCCGTCGCCGACCGCCTGTTCGGCGCGGCGTTCGCCAACAACGGCCAGGTCTGCGCGGCGGTGAAGCGCGTGTACGCGCCCGCGGCGCTGTACGACGACGTCGTGGAGGCGCTGGCGGCCCGCGCCCGCGCCGCGAAGGTGGGCGACGGGACGGCCGAGGGCGTCCAGTACGGCCCGATCAACAACCGTCCGCAGTTCGAGCGGGTCGGCGAGCTGGTGGCCGAGGCGCTGGCGGGCGGCGCGCGGGCCGCGGCGGGCGGCGGGCCGCTGGACCGCGCCGGGTACTTCTTCGCGCCGACGATCCTCGCGGACGTCCCCGACGGGTCGCGGATCGTCGAGGAGGAGCAGTTCGGCCCGGCCCTGCCCGTCATCCCCTACCGCGACGTGGACGAGGCGCTGGCCCGCGCGAACGGCACCCACTTCGGCCTGTCCGGCTCGGTGTGGGGCGCGGACGCCGACCGCGCCGCCGCCGTCGCCGACCGGCTGGAGTGCGGGACGGCCTGGGTGAACACCCACCTGGCGCTCGCGCCGCACCAGCCGTTCGGCGGGTTCAAGTGGAGCGGGCTCGGCGTGGAGAACGGGCCGTGGGGGCTGTACGGGTTCACCGAGATCCAGGTCGTCCACCGGGCGCGGGGCTGACCGTCCCGGCCGGTGGCGCGCCCCGGGGCGCGGCGGTGCGAGAATCGCGCGGACAGGCACGCAACGCGATCGGGGAGGCCGGATGGGCACGTGGGACGTCATGCGTCAGGACGACCTGGGCAACGAGTTCCACGTCTCCTCACACGACTCCCGGGTCGCCGCCCTCGCCCAGGTGATGGTGATGGAGAGCGGCGTCCCGCACCGGCAGTCGTACTGGGTGCAGGGCCCGTTCCTCCCGTCCGTGCGCACCAACCGCGACCTGTACCTGCACGTGCTGCGGGTGGGCCGGGACACGCGGGCGGGCGCGTGGTCGCTGTCGGCGTTCCTGCGGGCGCTGTGGAAGGTGAGCCTGCCGCTGCGGGACCGCGCGGAGCTGGAGGCCGACGACGTCGGCGCGCTGTTCTCCGCCGCCGCGGCGGTCTCGCCCGCCCCCTACGACGCCGGGTGGGGGACGGCCGACCTGCGGCTCTCCGGCCCCGCGCCGGTCGGGCACCGCGACTGGGAGCGGGTGCTGCTCGCGCAGATCGCGGACCTGGAGGACTTCGTCGCCGCGCCGCCGGGGCCGCGCGCCCGGTTCGGCGCGGACGCCCCGCGCCCGCCCGGCTCGGGCGCGCGGCCCACGCCGCGCCGGTGGTGCAACTTCGATCCGGCGACGTACCTGGAGTGCGCGGTGGCGGGCGGCGTCGGCGGCTGGGACGTCTCCGACGGCGCGCGCGTCCCGGCCGGGGGCGGTCCGACGCGCTCGTCCGTCCGCCCGCTCACCACGGTGACCTGGGCGGACCTGGCGCGGCTCATGGTCTGCGGCCAGACCTACGAGTAGCCGGGCGAGTAAACGGGCGCGGACGGGCGATACCGCCTACGACTCCGCGGAGGTGTGTCATGGTCTGGGTCGGTCTGCTGTTCCTGGCGGCGGGCGCCGTCGCGATCCTCGCGCTGCACGGCGCGGCGGCGACGTGGGCGGGCGCGGCGGCGCTCGCCCTCGGCGCGCTGCTGCTCATCGCGGGCATCCTGCGCCTGCGCCGCGCCCGGCGCGCGGGCAGTCACACGGGCGGCCGCGAGGCGGTCCCCTACCGCACGAGCAAGGGCAAGATCGCCGCGATGGTGATCGCGGTCCTCTACATCGTCTCCCCGATCGACGTCATCCCCGACTTCCTGCTCCCGGTCGGCATCGTGGACGACGCCACGGCCCTGACCTGGCTGCTCTTCGCGCTGGGCCAGGAGTACACCCGCCGCGCCCGGACGCCCCGCCACCCCTGACCGGGCGTCAGAGGGCGGAGGGGATCGCCTCGAAGACGGACTCGTCGGCGGCCCATCGGGTGCCGGGGCGGGGCCAGTGGACGGCGATGTCGGTGATGCCGAGGGCCGCGTAGGTTCCGGCCAGGTCGGCGAAGGCTCGGGGGGACGCCAGCCACGGTTCGTCGGTGAAGCCGGTGAGGAGAAGGCGGCGGACGTCGGCCGGGTCGCGGCCCTCGCGGTCGCACGCCTCTTCCAGGCGCTCGGTCTGGACTCGGGTGTCCTCGACGGGGTCGAGCGGGCCGCCCGGGTTGGCGATCCAGCCCGCGCCCCGGCGGGCGGCGAGCCGCATCCCGCGCGGGCCGCGCGCGGCGATCCAGAACGGGACGCGGGGCCGCTGGACGCAGCCGGGCCCGGTCAGCACGTCGCGGGCCTCGTAGTACTCGCCCTCGAACGTCGTCGCGGGGCCGCGCAGGAGCCGGTCGAGCAGGTCCGTCCACTCGGCGAACCGGTCGGCGCGCTCGCGCGGCGACCATTCGGGGCCGCCGAGGATGCCTCCGTCCGAGGTGCGGGACCTACCGCCCGAGCCGATGCCGAGGTCCAGCCGCCCGCCGCTGACGTGGTCGATGGTGCGGACGGCGTGCGCGGTCGGGACGGGGTGCCGGAAGTTCGGCGACGTCACCAGCGTCCCGAGGCGGACGGTGCGCGTCACGGCCGCCGCCGCGGCGAGCGTGGCGTAGGCGTCGTACCAGGGCGTCGAGCCGCGCCACGCCGTGTGGTCGTACACCCAGGCGGTGTGGAAGCCCAGGGCCTCGGCCCGCCGCCAGGTGTCCCCGGCCGCCGGCCAGGACTCCGTCGGCCAGACGATCGCGCCGATCCGCGGCGTGCCCATCGCGGTCTCCTTCAGGTCGTCGTGTCGCGCGGGGGCCCGGCGAGCCAGCGGCGCAGCGCCCACCACCAGTGTGCGGCGTGCGGGACGGCGGGCGCGCAGCCGGGGTCGGCCGGGGACCGGCCGGTCAGCTCGCGCAGCCGCCGCAGCCGGTACTTCACCGTGTTCGGGTGGACGTGCAGCGCCTCGGCGGCGGCCTCGACCCGCGCGCCGTGGTCGAGGTAGGCCAGGGCCGTCGCGGCGATCTCCCGGTGGAACGGGTCGCCGGGCCGCAGCCCGGCGAGCAGGCCGCCCGCCAGCAGCCCGCCGAGTTCGGGGTCGGCCTCGGTGACGGTGAGCAGCGCGAGGTCGGTGAGGGCGCGCAGGCCGTCGAGGCCCGCCGCGCCGCCCGCGCGCAGGGCGCGGCGGCACAGCGCGTACCGGGACGCGACGCCGTCGAGCGGGACCGGCGGCGCGGCGACGAGCAGCGGCACGCCGGGCGGCAGCGCGGCGGCCGCGGGCGGGCGCGCGGTGAGCGCGGCGAACCGGCCGTCGACCAGGCCGCAGACGGCCGGGCCGGACGCCGCGAACGCGTCCTCCAGCCGCGCCGCGAGCGCCGGGTCGCTGATCTCCGACGCGACGCAGTGGTACGCGGCGGCGGGGTCGAGCGGCGCGGGCACGGCGGCGGGCTCGCCGTGCAGGAGCTGCCGCAGCGCCTGCTGGCGGCTCTCCCGCGCGGTGCGGGCGGCCTCCAGCTCGGCGACGCGGTGCGCGTGGACCATCCGGTGGACGAGCGCGGTGGTGATCGCGTCGATCCGGGTGACGCCCTCCAGCAGCAGGTCGGCGGGGACGCCGAGGCGGCGGCCCTCGGCCACGACCGTCGCGACGAGGTGGGCGCGGCCCGCCTGGAACCCGTCGAGGAACGCGGCGACCGGGACGCCCTGCCGGGCGCGGTCGGAGCCGAGCCGCCCGGCGGCGTCCAGGACGTCCGGGCCGGGCTCGCCGCCGTTCTCCAGCGCCGCGAGGACGCCGTTGATCAGCGCGCGGACGTGGCGGCGCGTCTCCTGCTCGGGCAGCGCGGCGACGAGGTCGGAGCGGCGGCGCGCCGCGCGCACGGTCTCCTCCAGCACGGCCGGTTCGCGGCTGTGCTCGACGAGCAGCCGCAGGAACCGGTCGGTCGCGTCCCCGGTCATGGCCTCCCCGTTGTCCGCCGTAGACAACCGATCCGTCCGATATTGGACGACCCCACTCTAGGCGGCGGCCGGGCCGATCGCGTTTGGTGGAGGCAGACAACAGCCTGAGGAGAGCCCCATGCCCGGTGACGAGCTGATGAAAGACGTCCCGACCGACCTGATCTTCCGGCTGCCGCCGTCGTTCGACACGGTCGAGGAGGAGCGGCGGCACCGCAAGGAGCGGCTGACGGCCGCGCTGCGGCTGTTCGGGAAGTTCGGCTTCGAGGAGGGCGTCGCGGGCCACATCACCGCGCGCGACCCGGAGCTGACCGACCACTTCTGGGTCAACCCGTTCGGGATGTCGTTCAAGCACATCAAGGTCAGCGACCTGATCCTGGTGAACCACGAGGGCAAGGTCGTCCACGGCCGGTACCCGGTGAACGAGGCCGCGTTCGCGATCCACTCGCAGGTCCACCAGGCGCGTCCGGACGTCGTGGCCGCCGCGCACAGCCACTCCACCCACGGCCGCGCGCTGTCGGCGCTCGGCCAGAAGCTGGAGCCGATCACGCAGGACGTGTGCGCGTTCTACCAGGATCACGGGCTGTTCGACGACTACACCGGTGTCGTGACCGACCTGGAGGAGGGCAAGCGGATCGCCGCCGCCCTCGGCGACACCAAGGCCGTCATCCTGCGCAACCACGGCCTGCTGACGGTCGGCTCGACGGTGGACGCGGCCGCCTGGTGGTTCATCACGATGGAGCGGTCGTGCCAAGTGCAGCTCCTGGCCAAGGCCGCCGGGACGGTCGTGCCGATCGAGCCGGAGAACGCCGAGCTGACGCACCGCCAGATCGGCAACGACATCGTCGGCTGGGTCAACTACCAGCCGCTTTACGACCAGATCACGCGGGAGCAGCCGGACCTGTTCGACTGATCCCGGTACGGGAGGGGCGGGCGGCGGCCCGCCCCTCGTGTCGTTTCCGGGCGAAGGGGATCTAGCTCCGCGTTTCGCCGTCCCGACCCCCGTCCGCTCCGCGATCATTACCCTGAGTACCCGTTTCACGACGGATCGGGACGGGGGACGCGGTGGACGCGCGCGCTCGGGACGCCGCCGACCAGCTCGTCCGGCTCACCCGGCTCGTGCTGCGGGCGGGCGGCGTCCCGCCGACGCTGGACGACGCGCCGCGCGCCGTCCGCGTGCTCCGGCACAACGGGGCCGAGCTGACCGCGCCGGAGCGGCACGTCCTCGGCCTCATCGTCGCGGGACGCTGCACGACGCGGCTCGCCTCGGTGCTGGAGGTGGACGAGGCGGTCGTGGCGGACCACCTGCGGGCGGTCCTCGCGGACTTCGCGCTGCCGGAGGAACCGCCGCCGCCCGGCCCGGCGCGCGTCCGGCGGCGCGGGGCGCTGACGCTGCTCGTCGTGCCCTGCACGGCGACGCTGCTGGTCGGCGGCGCGGCGGCGGCCGTCGCGCTGCAGCGCCCGCCCGAACGGCCCGCCCCCACCCCCCACGCGGTCCCCCGCCCGCACACCGGGCGGCACCACGCCGCGCACGGCCCGCGCGCGGCTGCTGCGGGCACCGCGACCAGCGCGCGGCAAGGGTCGGACGGCGGACCCGCGACCGGCGGCACGACCGATCCGGCGACCGGCGGCGGGCCGCTGCCCAGCGCGCCGCCGGGTACCGCCGCCAGGCCGGCACCGGGCAGACCCCCGACCGGCTCGCCCGCCTTCCCCGCGCGGCGGGGGCGGCGGTTGCCGCGCGGGGTCGCGACCGCCACGTCGTTCTGGGACGCGGCGACCGCGCGCGGCGCGCGGATGTCGACGCGCACCGTCGCCAGCCCGTACTGGCCGCTCGGCACCCGCGTCCGGATCAGCTACCGGGGCCGGACCGCGTACGGCGTCGTGCAGGACTTCGGCCCCGCCGCGTGGGCCGTCGCGCAGCACGACCCGCCCGCGATCCTCGACCTGTCCGAGCCGATGATGGCGCGGCTCACCGGCCGCCGCGTCCACGCCGTCCCGGTGCGGTTCGAGGTGCTGGCGTGGGGGCGCGGGCCGGTCTACCGCGCGTCCGGGCCGGGGCGCGCGCTGGCGTTCCGGCGGTCGTGACGGCTCACGCCGCGCCCTCCAGCGGCAGCCGCACCTCGAACCGGGTGTCGCCCGGCCGCGACGCCACCCGGATGTCGCCGCCGTGCCGGTCCACCACGATCCGCCAGGAGATGTCCAGGCCGAGGCCCGTCCCCTGCCCGACGGGCTTGGTGGTGAAGAACGGCGTGAACACGCGGTCGAGGTCGTCCTCGGGGATGCCGCCGCCGGTGTCGGCGACGGTGACGACCGCGTACGCGCCGTCGCGCGCCGTGGAGATCGCGAGCGTCCCCGCGCCGCCCATCGCGTACAGCGCGTTGACGATCAGGTTCGTCCACACCTGGTTCAGCTCGGCCGCGTACGCGGGGACGGGCGGCAGGTCCGGGTCGTAGGACGTCCGCAGCGTCACCTTCGGCCCGATCTTGCGGCGCAGCATCGTCAGCGTGCTGTCCAGCAGTTCCGCGAGGTCGGCGGGCTGGTAGGGCGCGCGGTCGAGCTGGGAGTACTGCCGCGCGGAGTCCAGGAGCGCGGTGATCCGGCCCGTCGCCTCCGCGATCTCCGCCTGGAGCTGCGCGACCTCCAGGACCTCCGCGAGCCAGGCGAGCGCGGCGGCCAGCCGGTCCTCCCCCGCCGCCGCGGCGACCTCGGCGGCCTGCTCGGGGCCGACGCCCGCCGCGACGAGGCCGGGCGCGAGGTCGTGGGCGCCCGGGACGCCGTGCTCGTCCAGCCAGTCGCCCAGCTCGTCCTCGGCGTCGCTCACGGCGAGCGGGTCGCCCGCGACCGCGCGCGGGCCGGGCGCCGCCCCGGCGAGCCGCTGCTCCAGCGACACGACCGCGGCGACCCGCTCGCAGTCCACGCCGCCCGCCGCCAGCTCCGTCAGCCGCCGCTGCGCCGAGTGCAGCCGGTCGCCCAGCTCCGCGCTCGCCCGCGACGCGGCCGCCGCCGGGTTGTTCAGCTCGTGGGTGAGGCCCGCGGTGAGCGTGCCGAGCGCCGTCAGCCGTTCGCGCTGGTCGACGATCCGCCGGGCGTTGCTCATCCCGAAGAAGACGCCTTCGAGCAGGTGCGTCGCCATCGGGTGCCACTCGCGGACGGCCTTGGCGAACTTGCGCGCGGGCAGCACGAAGATCCTCGTCGGGCGCGTCGCGCGCAGCGTGTGCTGGTACCGCTGGTCGATGCGGTCGCCGATGTACGCCTGCACCGCGCCGCCGTACACGCCGGGCTGCTCGGTGCGCGTCAGCTCCGCCTCGTGGCCGCGGACGAGCTGCACCATCGACAGGCCGCCCTCGAGGAGGACGAAGAACGACTCGGCCGGGTCGCCCTGCACGCAGATCGGCTCGCCCTCGCCGTAGGAGCGGACGGTCCCGGCCGCGGCGAGCCAGGCCAGCTTGCGCTCGTCCAGGTCCTCGAAGAGGAACAGTTCCCGCAGCCGCTCGGGCGCGACGTCCGTCATGACCCCTCCAGGTACCGGTGGACGAGCGTGACCGCCATCGCGCCGTCGCCGACCGCGGCCGCGACGCGCTTGATCGAGCCCGCGCGGACGTCGCCCGCCGCGAACACGCCCGGCACGCTCGTCTCCAGGAAGTACGGCGGACGCAGCTCGGTGCCGCCGCCGTCCAGGTCCGGGCCGGTCAGGACGTAGCCGGCCTCGTCGCGGGCCACGGCGTCGCCGAGCCAGTCGGTGCCGGGCTCCGCGCCGATGAAGACGAACAGCCACTGCGCGTCGACCGTCCGCTCGCCGTCCGGGCCGGACAGCGTGAGCCGCTGGAGGTGGTCGTCGCCCGCGCCGCCGGTGACGACGGTCCGGGTGTGGACCTCGACGTTCGGCAGTCCCTCGATCCGCTCGATCAGGTACCGCGACA
This sequence comes from Actinomadura atramentaria DSM 43919, assembly GCF_000381885.1. Taxonomy (GTDB): domain Bacteria; phylum Actinomycetota; class Actinomycetes; order Streptosporangiales; family Streptosporangiaceae; genus Spirillospora; species Spirillospora atramentaria. The sequence continues at coordinate 182,526 of NZ_KB907217.1, forward strand.
TCGACGCCTCCAGGCCGTCCGCGCGGACCAGCAGGTGGACCTTCTCGGCGGTCTTGGCCAGGTGGACGGCGCACTGCCCGGCGGAGTTCGCGCCGCCGACCACGTAGACCTCCTGCTCGGCGCACGCGGGCGTCTCCGTCGTCGCCGCGCCGTAGAAGACGCCGCGGCCGGTGAACTCCTCCAGGCCGGGGGCGTTCAGGCGGCGGTACGACACGCCGGTCGCGAGGATGACGGCGTGGGCGGCGACCTCCGTCCCGTCCGCCTGGCGGACGACGCGCGCCCGGCCGCGTTCCTCCAGGCCGGTGACGCGGCCCGTCGTGACCAGCTCGACGCCGAACCGCTCGGCCTGGCGGCGGGCCCGGTCGGCGAGCTGCGCGCCCGACACGCCGTCGGGGAACCCGAGGTAGTTCTCGATGCGGGAACTCTGCCCGGCCTGGCCGCCGGACGCGTGCTGCTCGATGAGGACCGTCCGCAGGCCCTCCGACGCCCCGTACACGGCCGCGCCGAGCCCGGCCGGGCCCGCGCCGACGACGATCAGGTCGTAGAAGTCCGCGCCCGCCTCGGTGCTGAGCCCGACCGCGGCGGCCAGCTCGGCGTCGGTGGGCGCGGCGAGGTACGTCCCGTCCTGGGTCACGACGAGCGGCAGGTCGGGCGAGCCGGCCGCCTTCAGCAGCTCCACCGCCTCGGGGACCGTGTCGAGCAGGAACGTGTACGGGACCTGGTTGCGGGCGAGGAAGTCGCGGACCTCGTACGACCGCTCCGACCAGCGGTGCCCGACGACGCGCAGGTCGGCGGGCGTGCGGCGCTCGGTACGCCGCCACGCCTCCAGTTGCGCGTCGATGACCGGGTAGAACTTCTCCTCCGGCGGGTTCCACGGCTTCAGCAGGTAGTGGTCGAGGTCCACGACGTTGATGGCCTGGATCGCGGCGTCCGTGTCGGCGTAGGCGGTGAGCAGGACGCGGCGCGCGTACGGGTACAGGTCCATGGCGCGTTCCAAGAAGTCCACGCCGTTCATCTCGGGCATGCGGTGGTCGGCCAGCAGCACGGCCGTGTCGTCGCCGCGCAGTTTCAGCTCCGCGAGCGCGTCCAGCGCGGTCGGCCCGGACTCGGCGCGGACGACCCGGTAGTCCCCCGCGTAGCGGCGGCGCAGGTCGCGCGCCACCGCGCGGGAGACCCCCGGATCGTCGTCGACCGTCAGGATCACAGGTTTGGACACGTTCATCCCCTTTGAGCGCGACACGTGCTGACAGCCTATTCGGGCGAAGATCACCGCGCGTCGGGCTTCCCCGGCGTTCGGCCGCGTCCGGGGCATCCGCGATGATCGGAGGATGACACTGCGGGTCGCACTCATCGGATACGGAACCGGAGGCTCGGTGTTCCACGCGCCGCTGATCGCGGCGACGCCGGACCTCCGGCTCGACGCGGTCGTCACCGCGGACCCCGGGCGGGCGCGGGCCGTGCGGGAGCGCTACCCGGACGCCGCCGTCCTGGACAGCGCCGACCGGCTGTGGGAGTCCACCGGACGGTTCGACCTCGTCGTCGTGACGGCGCCGAACCGGCACCACGTGCCGCTCGCCCGGACGGCGCTCACCGCCGGGATGGCCGTCGTGCTCGACAAGCCGGTGGCGGCGTCCGCGGCCGACGCCCGGTCGCTCGCGGCGCTCAGCGCGGTGCGGGGGCTGCCCGTCGTCCCGTTCCACAACCGGCGCTACGACGGGGACTTCCGCACCGTGCGGCGGCTGGTCGCGGACGGCGCGCTCGGGGACGTCCGCCGGTTCGAGTCGCGGTTCGAGCGGTGGCGGCCGGAGGTGCGCGCGGGCTGGAAGGAGAGCGCCGACCCGCGCGACGCGGGCGGCATCCTGTACGACCTCGGCTCGCACCTCATCGACCAGGCGGTGGCGCTGTTCGGCCGCCCGGAGTCGGTGTACGCGGAGATCGACGCCCGCCGTCCCGGCGCGCAGGCCCCCGACGACGTCTTCGTCGCCCTCGACCACCCCGGCGGGGAACGTTCCCACCTGTGGATGAGCGCGGTCGCGGCGGACCTGGGGCCGCGCTTCCGCGTCCTCGGCGGGGCGGCCGCCTACACGGTGCATGGCATGGACCCGCAGGAAGAGGCCCTACGCGCGGGCGGAACCCCGGCCGACCCGGGCTGGGGCCAGGTTCCCCCGTCCCGCTACGGCCGGCTCGGCACCCCCGACTCGACCCGCCCGGAACCAACCATCCCGGGCGCCTACCAGGAGTTCTATGCGGCGGTCGCCCGCTCTCTCCGCGGCGAGGAACCCCCGCCCGTCGCCCTGGCCGACGCCATCACCGGCCTGGAGATCATCGAAGCCGCCCAGACCTCAGCCCGGACGGGCGACGCCGTCACCCCGCCGACGCCCTGACCACCCGGTAGCGTTTCAAAGTCCTGGCCCACGGCCCTCGCCTGGCGGCTCGGGCCTGACCGGGCCTGTGCGAGCGCGGCATCGCTCCGCGATCTGTCCGGCGAAGCTCGCCTCCGGCTCGCTTCACCGGCCAGTCAACGCACTTGCGCTGGGGCTGAGGCACTTTGAGACAAGCCCCTAGGCACACGGCCTCAGCGTCTCCCCCGGGGCACGCCGAGTCTCCCCAGGGCATGCCGGGTCTCCCTCGCGGCACGCCGGGTCTCCCTCGCGGCACGCCGGGCGGCCGACACTCGGGCTGATGCTTCACCCGGTGGGGGCACCCATACGGCCGTTCGTCGTCGATGCGCGGTGGGTGACGGGCTTCGATCAGCGGAGGGCGGGGCGGGCGGGCGCGGTGGCGGGGCCGAGATGGTGGCGGTCGCCGGTGAGGTACTCCGCGCGACGCTTGAGCGCGGCGTACTCCTTGGCGAATCCGTGCGCGGACGCGGGTTCCGCGCCCGCCGATCCCGGCTTCGGCGGCAGCAGCGCGGAGCACGCGAGAACCAGCGCGACCGCCGCGACACGCCGCATCCCTCGCCGGACACCCGACCCGCGCCCGACACGCACGACCGGATCCGTGGAACGCGGACCGCCCTGCCCCCGCACGCCGCTCCGGGAACGCGGGTAATTGGTGGGACGTGAGTCGTCCGTTGGGCGGTCCCGCGCGGGGACTGTTTGAGGCCCTGGATTCTCGGCGGCCGGGGTGGGGCAGGAAGCCTCTTCCGCGCGGTGGGCGGAATGCGCGGTGGGGTCGGGGCGCGGGGCGGGGGGTGTACGGGGCGGCGCGTCGCCGGAGCGGTCGGGGGCCGTCACGGTCCCCTCCTTGTCGCGTTCGGGAACGGGTCGCCGGACGTTACCACGCGTGGTCGGTGCGATTCCGGGCAACGCGAATCCGCGGCCCGGCCGGAAATGGACGTCCGGGCCATCACCCCGCCCCGGCCCGAGCCGCCCCGCCACCCCGGGCCGCCCCGCCACCCCGGGCCGCCCCGCCGCCCCGGGCCGGAGCGGGCTCGGGGCGGCGGGCCGGGGGCTCGGGGCCGGGTGGCGGCTCGGGGCGGGGTGGCGGTCTGGCCCGGGGGCGGCGGGGAATCCGCGGGGGACCGATCAGAAGTCGATCAGTTCCTCCCAGCTCGGGACGCGCAGTTCGACGCGCAGGCGCAGGCCCGCCTCCTCCGGCGTCCGGTCGCCCTTCCGGTTGTTGCACTTCCCGCACGCGAGAACGGTGTTGGCCCAGCTGTCGGCACCGCCGCGCGACTGCGGGAGGACGTGGTCGATCGTGTGCCCGCGCCGCCCGCAGTAGCCGCAGACGCCGCGTTCGCGCAGGTAGACGCCGCGCTTGCTCCACGGCGGGCGGCGGCCGTGCCGCCAGCGCATCGCGACGTACCGGACGAGCCGGAGCACCCGGGGCACGGGGAAGCGCCCGATGGTGCGGCCTTCCTCCGCCTCCTCCACGACCGCCACCTCGCGGACCAGCATGCGGATGGCGTGCCGCAGGTCCACCTTCTGGAAGGGCTCGTACGACGCGTTGAGGACCAGTACGTCCATCGGTCGCCTCCTGCCGCTCGTGCGCCCGCTCCCCCGCCGGGACTCGAACCCGGTCCGCGCCCCGAGGGGGCGACCGCCGACCTCGGCGACCGGGGGAATGGCATTCCCTTTCGATCGGCCCGCCCGTGCGAGCCTCACTCAGAGTGCCGACCCCGCCCGGCCGCGGCAAGAGATTTTCCGGGCGCACGCACGTTTTCCCGCCCCGCCGCCTCCTTTCCACGCACCGTTCCACCGACCGCACGCACCCGTTTCCCGAGGCGACACCCACCGGAAACGCCCCCGCGCCCGAGCGGGAAATCCGCCGCTCACCGATTACCGCCCGAATACACCACCCCCGCTACTCGACCGCCACCGCCTCGACCTCGTCACCGGCGCGGATCTCGGCAGTCGCGGCGCGGGGTCAGCTGCGGGAGAACGGCTGCCGCGCGATTCCACCACTGCGGGTCTCCCCGGCCGGACGCCGGGATGATCTCGACGGTCGTGCGCACCGTGCCGGGAAGCGTGCGCGGCGGTCCCAACTCCACGTCCAGGCCGACGCCGCCGCGCCTCGGCGGACGACCGAAGAACCGCAGCACGTCATCGGCGTCGAGAAACCGCCGGACGCGCACCAGCACCGGCCCATCCGGCGACGGACGCGCCAGATGCTCGGCGAGCAACCCCACCGCGACGCCCCGCAGAACGTTCGCACCGACCGCCAGGTCCCCGTACCGCACGCCCCGCACGTCGAGTTCCGGCAACCCGAAGCGACACAACCCCCGCGTCGAAACCCGAGCCACACCCCCACCCGCACCGCAGTCCGCGCCACCACCCGCACCGCGAGCCGAGCCGCCGCCCGCACCGTAGTCCGCGCTGCCACCCGAACCGCCGCCCATCCCGGCACCCGCAGCACCCCGCGTGCCGCCGCCCACGCCATTCCCGGCACCGCTGCCGGCACCGCTGCGCGCGGTACCTCTCGTGCCGCCGCCCGTGCTGTCGTTCGGGGCGGCGCCGTTGTCGCCGTTCGTGTTGTGGGGCGCGGTGCCGTCCGCCGTGTCACGGGCGGTGTCGCCGGTGGGGTGGGCGGCGGGTGTGCGGTCTGCCTCGACGTAGATGCTCAGCCAGAGCGGGTTCAGGACGAAGGTCGTCGGTTCGGTCGGGGGGACGGTGTCGGTGGGGAGGACGCGGCAGGCGTCGAGGTCGGCGACGCGGCCGCCGGTGAGCAGCGCCAGGACGCGCGCTATGAGGCGGAGGGCCTGGACGAGACGGGGCTGGGTGAACCGTGCGGCGCGTGCCGGAACACCGGAGGGCGGACGGGCCGGGGCACGTCCGGGCGGGCGCAGGGCGACGAGCGTGCGGTGCGGCGCGTCGAGGACGGCGGCGGCGCGCTGGGCGGCGAGTTCGGGCGGCAGCGGGTCCGCACACGGGTCCGTCCGCAGGGACGGCGAGCCGAGCAGGTCGCGTGCCGTCGCCGCGACCGGGCCGCCGCCGAGCGCCCGGCGCACGGCCGCGCGCGGATCACCGCCGGGCGGCGGGTCCGGTGCGGCGACGAGGAACCGCCCGGCGGCGTCGCCGGACGGCGGAAGCGTGTGGAACACGAGCGCTGAACACATGAGGGCCTCCCGGGTCGGCGGCCCCGGCGGGACCGCTGACGCCAGGCTGGGCCGCCCGGCACCGAGGTGGAAAACTCAGTCGCGCGCTGTGGATAACCGTGCCGACGGCCCGGACAACGCCCGCGCCCCACGTCAGGGCAGGTCGGCCACCAGCGCGTGGTATTCGCGGGTCTCGCGCTCGCGCCGGTAGCCCAGTTCCTCGTTCACCGCGAGCATGTGCGGGTTGTCGCCCGCGTTGTCGGTCTCGATCTCGCGGATGCGCGGCAGCTCGCGCGCCACCCAGTCGAGCATCGCCGCCTTCATCCAGATCCCGAGCCGCCGCCCCCGGTGCTCCGGCACGACCGCCGTGTCGTACTGCGCGGCCCGGTCGCCGCCCCCGGCGGGCACGACGAGCTCGGTGAACCCGGCGATGCCGCCGTCGTGCAGCGCGGCGATCGTGTAGAGCTCGTCGCCGCGCTTGGCGACCAGTTCGGCCGTCTCGCGGACGCGGTCGGCGTCCCACGGCGCGCCCTCGTACTCGACCAGGTCGGCCATCGCGTCCTTCGCGCGGGCCAGCGCCTCGGCGTGCTCGTCGGGGACGGTGCCGCGCCAGCGCATCAGCGTGTACCCGGCGGGCGCGGCGGCGAGCAGCCCCGCGACGCGGCCGGGCGGCAGCGCCGCGAGGTCGAGCACGAGCCCGCGCAGCGTCAGCACGCAGGTGAAGCCGTGCGCCTCCAGGAACGGGACGGCGGGCGTCCCGGCGGAGACCTGCGCGATGACCCCGGAGCGGCGGTCGGCGCGCAGCCCGGCGGCGGCCGCGCGCAGCAGCCGGCGGCCGAGCCCGGCGCGGCGCAGCTCGGGCCGGACCTGGACGTCGATCTCGCCGGGCCGGTCCGCGCCGGGCCCGCCCGGCAGCCGCAGCGCGGCCACGGCGGCGTACCCGTCGTCGTCCGCGACGGCCCAGAACCGCTCCCGCGAGCCCCGGTCCGCACCGAGCAGCCGGGCGGCCGTGCATTCCGCGCCCGGCGGCGGACCGGCGGCCGGGTCGGCCGCGCTGACGGCCGTCAGCACGTCGTGCCACTGCCGGATCTGCGCGTCCGTCGGGTCGGCCAGCTCGATGACGTCCATCCGACTTTTCTACAGGATCGGCGCGCGCGAGGACCGCGACCCGGCCCAACGGGCGGTCCGGAATCCCCCCTGTACTCAGCGCCCGAACGCGGCCAGGAGGCGTTCGGCGGCGAGCGCGGGCGTCAGCGTCCCGGCCGCGACGTCCGCCTCCAGTCCGGGCGCGAGCGCGCGGACGGCCGGGTCGGCGTGCAGGTCCCCGAGCAGCCGGTCGTGGACCATCGCCCACGTCCAGCGGACCTGCTGGGCGCGGCGACGGCGGTCCAGTTCGCCGGAGTCGCGCATCCGGTCCTGGTGCTCGACGAGCTTGGCCCAGACCTCGGCGAGCCCCGTCTCGTCGCGCGCGCTGCACGTCAGCACGGGCACGTCCCGGCCGCTGCCCCGCAGCAGCCGCAGCGCCCCGGCCAGCTCGCGGGCGGCGCGCCGCGCGTCCATCGCGTGGTCGCCGTCGGCCTTGTTGACGGCGATGACGTCCGCGAGCTCCAGCACGCCCTTCTTGATCCCCTGGAGCTGGTCACCGGTACGGGCCAGTGTGAGGAACAGGAACGAGTCGACCATGTCCGCGACGGTGGTCTCCGACTGCCCGACCCCGACCGTCTCCACCAGGACGACGTCGTACCCGGCGGCCTCCATGACGACCATCGCCTCGCGGGTGGCCTTGGCGACGCCGCCGAGCGTCCCGGCGGTCGGCGACGGGCGGATGAACGCGTCCGGGTCGGCGGCGAGCCGCTGCATCCGCGTCTTGTCCCCGAGGATGCTGCCACCGGTACGGGTGGACGACGGGTCCACCGCGAGCACGGCCACGCGGTGTCCGGCACCGGTGAGTCGCGTGCCGAGCGCGTCGATGAACGTGGACTTGCCGACGCCCGGCACCCCGGTGACGCCGACCCGCCGCGCCCCGCCCGCGTGCGGGGTCAGCTCGACCAGCATCTCCTGGGCGAGGGCGCGGTGGTCGGGCCGGGACGACTCGACGAGCGTGATCGCGCGGGCGATCCACGCGCGCGAGCCGTCCCGCACCCCGGCGGCGTAGTCGGCGGCGGCGGCCTGCGGGCGGGGGCTCACGCCGCCTCGTGCCCCAGCCGCCGCCCGAGGTCGGCCAGCAGGTCCAGCGCGGCGTCGGCCAGGACGGTCCCGGGCGGGAAGATCGCGGCGGCCCCGGCGGCGCGCAGCTCGTCGAAGTCCTGCGGCGGGATGACGCCGCCGACGACGATGACGATGTCCTCGCGGCCGAGCGCGGCCAGCTCCGCGCGCAGCGCGGGCACCAGCGTGAGGTGCCCGGCGGCGAGCGAGTTGACGCCGACGACGTGGACGTCGGCCTCGACGGCCTGCCGCGCGACCTCGGCCGGGGTCTGGAACAGCGGGCCCACATCGACGTCGAACCCGAGGTCGGCGAACCCGGTCGCGATGACCTTCTGGCCGCGGTCGTGCCCGTCCTGCCCCATCTTGGCGACGAGGATGCGCGGGCGGCGGCCCTCGGCGGCGGCGAACGCGTCGGTCGCGGCGCGGGCCTTCTCGATGGCGGTCACCTCGCCCGCCTCCTCCCGGTAGACGCCGGAGATGGTACGGATCTGCGCGGCGTGCCGCCCGTAGGCGGCCTCCAGCGCGTCGGAGATCTCGCCGACGGTGGCCTTGGCGCGGGCGGCGTCGATGGCGAGGGCGAGCAGGTTGTGCGCGAGGTCGTTCGGGCGGGTGCCGTCCTCGGCGGCGCGCGCGGCGGCGGTCAGCGCGGCGAGCGCGCCGCGCGTCGCGGTCTCGTCGCGCTCCTCGCGGAGCCGCCGCAGCTTCTCGATCTGCTGGGCGCGGACGGAGGCGTTGTCGACCTTGAGGACGTCGATGGACTCCTCCGCGTCGGGCCGGTACTTGTTGACGCCGATGACGGGCTGCCGCCCGGAGTCGATGCGCGCCTGCGTGCGCGCGGCGGCCTCCTCGATGCGCAGCTTGGGCAGTCCCTCGTCGATGGCGCGGGCCATGCCGCCCGCGTCCTCGACCTCGCGGATGTGCCCCCAGGCGCGGCGCGCGAGGTCGTAGGTGAGGCGTTCGACGTACGCGCTGCCGCCCCACGGGTCGATGGTGCGGGTCGTGCCGGACTCCTGCTGGAGCAGGAGCTGGGTGTTGCGGGCGATGCGCGCGGAGAAGTCGGTGGGCAGCGCCAGGGCCTCGTCGAGCGCGTTGGTGTGCAGCGACTGGGTGTGGCCCTGGGTCGCCGCCATCGCCTCGACGCAGGTCCGGGCGACGTTGTTGAAGACGTCCTGCGCGGTCAGCGACCACCCGGACGTCTGCGAGTGCGTCCGCAGCGACAGCGACTTCGGGCTCTTCGGGTCGAACTCGCGGACGAGCTTGGCCCACAGGAGCCGCGCCGCCCGCATCTTGGCGACCTCCATGAAGAAGTTCATCCCGATCGCCCAGAAGAACGACAGCCGGGGCGCGAACGCGTCGATGTCCAGCCCCGCCTCGCGGCCCGCGCGGATGTACTCGACGCCGTCCGCGAGCGTGTACGCCAGCTCCAGGTCGGCGGTGGCCCCGGCCTCCTGGATGTGGTAGCCGGAGATGGAGATGGAGTTGTACTTCGGCATCCGCTGCGAGGTGAACGCGAAGATGTCGGAGATGATCCGCATCGACGGCGCGGGCGGATAGATGTAGGTGTTGCGGACCATGAACTCCTTGAGGATGTCGTTCTGGATGGTCCCGGCGAGCTGTTCGGGCTTGACGCCCTGCTCCTCCGCCGCCGCGATGTAGAGGGCGAGGACGGGCAGCACCGCGCCGTTCATCGTCATCGACACGCTCATGCGGTCCAGCGGGATGCCGTCGAAGAGCTGCCGCATGTCGTAGATGGAGTCGATCGCGACGCCCGCCATGCCGACGTCCCCGGCGACGCGCGGGTGGTCGGAGTCGTAGCCCCGGTGGGTGGCGAGGTCGAACGCGACCGACAGGCCCTTCTGCCCGGCCGCGAGGTTGCGGCGGTAGAACGCGTTCGACTCCTCGGCGGTGGAGAACCCGGCGTACTGCCGGATCGTCCACGGCTGCGTCGCGTACATCGCCGGGTACGGGCCGCGCAGGTACGGGGCGATGCCCGGGTAGGTGCCGAGGAAGTCCAGGCCGTCGAGGTCGTCGCCGGTGTAGAGCGGCTGGACGGCGATGCCCTCGGGGGTGTCCCACGCCTGCGCGGCGGGGTCGGCCCCGGTCGCGGCGGCGACCCCGGCGCGCCAGCGCTCCGCCGCCGCCCCGGCGGGCTCGGCGTCGCCGAGGGCGAGGTCGGAGAAGTCGGGGATCATTCGCTCACTCCCAGGTCGCGCAGGGTCGTGGTGAGGACGGCGACGGCGTCGCAGCCGGTGGAGACCCGGTCGTCCACGCCGTCGTAGGAGCCCGTCCCGGCGAGCCAGACCCGGACGGCGCCCGCGTCGCGCAGCGTGCGGGCGGCGGCCGCGGCCTCCTCGGCGTAGACCCGGTCGGACGAGCACAGGCACGCGACGGCCGCCCCGGACGCCGCGAAGTCCTCCGGCGGCCCGGCGAAGGTCTCGATCCCGCCCGCCTGGAACAGGTTCGCGGCGAACGTCGCGCGGGCGGTGTGCGCGGCGACGGGTCCGAGGACCGCGAGGTACACGCGGGGCCGGGCACCGGTCGCGGCGGCGTGCGCGTCGGAGCGGTCGCGCAGCGCCTCGAAGTCCTGCCCGTAGCGGACGACGGGCAGCCCGCCGCCCGGCGGCTCGGGCGCGGGCCGCCGCTCCGGCGGCGTCTCGGCGAGGTTGGGGAACTCGCTGACGCCCGTCAGCGGCGCGCGGCGGTGCGCGATGTCGGCGCGCCGCCGCTCCCACGTCGCGGCGATCCGGTCCGCGACGAGCCCGGACGCGAGCGCGGCGGCCAGCCCCCCGGCCCGCTCGATCTCGGTGAAACGTTCCCACGCGGCGCGCGCGAGCCCCTCGGTGACGGCCTCGACGTACCAGGAGCCGCCCGCCGGGTCCATGACGCGGGCGAGGTGCGACTCCTCCAGCAGCAGCGTCTGGGTGTTGCGGGCGATGCGGCGGGAGAACCCGTCCGGCAGCCCCAGCCGCTCGTCGAAGGGCCGGACGGTGACCGCGTCGGCCCCGCCCGCCCCGGCCGCGAACGCGGCGACGGTCGTGCGGAGCATGTTCACCCACGGGTCGCGGCGCGACATCATCGCGGCGGACGTCACGGCGTGGACGCGCGCGGCGGTGCCCTCGGCCGCGCCGCAGACCTCCGCGACCCGCGCCCACAGGCGGCGCGCGGCGCGGATCTTGGCGATCGACAGGAACTGGTCGGCGTTGACGGCGAGCCGCAGGTCGATCTGCGCGAACGCCTCGTCCACGCCCAGGCCCGCGTCGGTGAGCGCGCGCAGGTAGGCGACGGCGGCGGCGAGCGCCGCGCCCAGCTCGTCGGCGTCGGAGCCGCCCGCGTCGTGGTACGGCGTCGCGTCCACGGTGACCGCGCGCAGCAGCGGGAACTCGCGGGCGCAGCGGACGGCGAGCGCGGCGGCGCCGTCGAGCGGGACGGCGGTCCCGGTGCGGGCGGTCAGCCCGAGCGGGTCCGCGCCGAGGTTCCCGGCGGCCTTCTCCGCGACCCCGTGCTCGCCGAGCAGGGCGAGGAACGCGGCGGCGGCGTCCTCGGTCTCGGCCCCGGCGTCCAGGACGACGGGCGCGAGGTCGAGGTAGACGCCGCGCAGCGCGTCGCCGAGCGCCGCGACGGGCGTCCCGGCCGCGCCGAGCACGAGCCACACCGACGTCGCGCCGTTCTCCAGGTCGGCCAGGACCGCCTCGCGGGTCGCGGCCGGGTCGGGGTCGGCGTGCCGCTGCCGGACGTCCCAGCCCGCCAGGCCCTCGCCGCCGGGCCGGACCGGGCGCGGCGCGGGCGCGAGGCCGGGGCGGCCGGGGACGGCGTCGTCCGCGGTGTAGAGCGCGGCGATCGGGACGCCCTCGTAGGAGTCGCGGGTCAGCAGGCCCTCGACGTCCGCGAGCGGGGTGTCCTCGGTCGCCGCGCCGGACTTGCGCAGGACGCCCTTCACCAGCTCCCGCCACCGGTCACGGTCGGCCGGGGGGAAGGCGGCGGCCAGGTCGAGTTCTTCAGGCGGCACCGTCATGGCAAGGAATCGTAAGCGAGCGCGTATTCGGCGGCCCGAAGCGGGGCCCTCGACGCGCCGGACGCGCACCTTGGGACGAACGGCCCGCGGCGGTTACCCGCTGGTTAGGGCGGGGACCTGCGGGAAGAGGAGGCCCATGACTCTCGACCCGATGCCCGGTGACCTCTATCACATGCAGGACCTTCTCGACCCCGCCGAGCAGGACGTCCTCGGCCGCGTCCGCGCCTTCATGGCCGACGAGGTCGCGCCGATCGCCGACGACTGCTGGGCGCGGGCGGAGTTCCCGTTCGAGCTGGTCCCGAAGCTGGGCGCGCTCGGCGTCGCGGGCCTCGCCTACGACGAGTGCCCGGGCGAGCCGCCGAGCAGCATGCTCACCGGGTTCCTGGCGCTGGAGATGTCGCGGGTGGACCCGTCGATCTCGACGTTCTTCGGCGTCCACGCGGGCCTGGCGATGGGCAGCATCGCCGCGTGCGGGTCGCCCGAGCAGCGCCGCCGCTGGCTGCCGCCGATGGGGCGGCTGGAGGAGGTCGGCGCGTTCGCGCTCACCGAGCCGACCGGCGGTTCCGACGTCGCGCTCGGCCTGCGCACCACCGCGCGCCGGGACGGCGACGCCTGGGTGCTGAACGGCGAGAAGCGCTGGATCGGCAACGGCACGTTCGCGGACGTTGTCGTGGTGTGGGCGCGCGACGAGGCCGACGACACCGTCCGCGGCTTCCTGGTCGAGAAGGGGACGCCGGGGTTCGCCGCCTCCCGCATCGAGAACAAGATCGCGCTGCGGACGGTGCAGAACGCCGACCTCGTCTTCGAGGACTGCCGCGTCCCCGAGGCGAACCGGCTGCCGGGCGCGGAGGGCTTCGGCGACACCGCCGCGATCCTGCGCCGCACCCGCAGCGGCGTCGCCTGGCAGGCGGTCGGGGTGATGCTCGCCGCGTACGGGATCGCGCGGGACTACGCGAAGGAGCGGGAGCAGTTCGGGCGGCCGATCGCCAAGTTCCAGCTCGTCCAGGACCTGCTGGTGAAGATGCTCGGCAACGCGACGGCGTCCCTGGGGATGGTGGTGCGGCTCGCGCAGCTCCAGGACGCCGGCCGCTACCGCGACGAGCACTCGGCGCTGGCCAAGGCGTACTGCACGACCCGGATGCGCGAGGCCGTCGGGTGGGGCCGGGAGCTGATGGCGGGCAACGGGATCGTCCTGGATTACGGCATCGGCCGGTTCGTCGCCGACGCCGAGGCCCTGTACTCCTACGAGGGCACCCGCGAGATCAACACGCTGATCGTCGGCCGCGCCGAGACGGGCTGCGGCGCGTTCGTCTGACGGGCGCGCGGCCCCGGCGGACCGGGGCCGCGCCGCCTCAGGCCCCGCCGACCGGCGTGACCGACAGCTTCCCGCCGTTGCACACCACGCCCAGCGACCAGGCGACCGTCAGATGGTCCCGCTCGTCGGGCGGCGTCACCTCGACGCGGCCCGGCGTCGGCTCGCACGGACCGGTCTCGGGCTCGCCCCCGCTCGGCACGACGCCCCACTGCACGCGCGTGCGCGCGCCCGCGCCCGGCGGCAGCTCCACCCGGTGCGGGGCGGGGGCGAGGCGCGTGACGGTCGCGGTGAGCGGCGTCCCGTCCTTGCCGATGAGCCGCATCCCGACATAGCCGTACAGGTGGCATTTCTGCCCGGAGCGGTTCGTCAGCGTCAGATACGCGTACCGGTGGCCGGCGGACGGCTCGGTCGGCACCAGCGACGCGCTCAGCATCGACGTGTGGCAGCGGTCCTCCCCCGCCGCCTGCGGCGTCGCCGGGCGCGACGGCGCGGCCGTCCCGCCGGCCGTCCCGCCGGACGACGCGGGCGCGGAGCCCGACGGCTCCGGCGCGACCGGCGACCCGGGCGTGCCGGTGGCGGTCGGCCCGTCGTCCCCTCCCCCGCACGCGGCGGTCAGTCCTCCGACGAGCACCAGCGGCAGCACGATCCCCGCGGCACGCTTCATCACACATCACCTCCGTACCGGACCATGCCCCCTGCACCGTCCGATAACGACACGGGTGCGGCCGAGCCGCGCGCGACGTACCGTTTGCGGAGGCGCGACCTGCATCGTCCCCAAGGTGAGATGGTGGATATGGCTCCGCGGTTCGGAATCGAGGAGGAGTACTTCGTCGTCGATCCGGCGACGCGGGGCGTGGTCCCCCGCGCCGCGCCGGTCGTCGCGCGGGCGGCGGGGGCGCTCGGCGAGCGGGCGTCGCTGGAGCTGATCGGGTTCCTCGCCGAGGCCAAGACGCCGCCCTGCCGGGATCTGGCCGAGCTCGCCGCCGAGGTCCGCGCGATGCGGGCCGCGATGGCGGACGCGGCGGCGCGCGAGGGCCTCGCCCTGGCCGCGACGGGCACGCCCGTCCTGGGCGACCTGCTGCCGCCCCCGATCACGGCGGGCGCGCGCTACGCCGACAGCCTCGCCACCTACCGGGCGCTGGACGACGAGCAGTGCATCTGCGCGTGCCACGTCCACGTCGAGGTCCCCGGGCTGGAGGCGGCGGTGGCGGTGAGCAACCGGCTGCGGCCGTGGCTGCCGACGCTGCTCGCGCTCACCGCCAACTCGCCGTACTGGGCGGGCCGCGACACCGGGCACGCGTGCTGGCGGTCGGTGACGTGGTCGCGGTGGCCGGTGGCGGGGCCGCCGCCGTACCTGGAGTCCGCCGCCCACTACGAGGACCTGGTCGGGACGCTGCTGGGCTGCGGCGCGCTCATGGACCCGGCGACGGTGTTCTGGGACGTGCGGCCGTCGTCGCGGCTCCCGACCGTCGAGGTCCGGCTCGCCGACGTCGCGCTGACCGCCGACGCGGCGGCGGTGTTCGCGGCGCTCGTCCGCGCCCTGGTGGAGGTGTCGCTGGACGCGGCCGCGGCGGGCGAGGACGCGCCCCGGCCGCCGCAGGAGTTACTGCGCGCCGCCTACTGGCTCGCGGCCCGCGACGGCCTGGCGGGCGCGGGCGTGGACGCCCGCACCGGGCGGCCCGCCCGGTTCCGCGACCTGGCGGCGGCGCTCGTCGGGCACGCGCGGCCCGCGCTGGCGGCCAGCGGCGACCTGGACCGCGTGGCGGACGGCGTGCGCGCGCTGCTGGAGCGCGGCACCGGCGCGGACGCCCAGCGCGCGGCGTTCCGGCGGCGCGGCCGCCTCACCGACGTCGTGGACGCCGCCGTCCTGCGGCCCGCGCCCTGACCGCCGGTATACTCGGGCGCGGCCCGTGACGGGCCGTACGGCGGTGGGGCCCGCCGTCCCCCCTTCGCTTCCGTCGGCCGGGGAGAACCGCGGCGCACGCCGCCAACGGTCCCTGCCAGTGCCCGGAGCGCCCGCGTCCCGCGGGCGCCGACCTCTGGTGGGGAGATCATGGCGCCGCCCGAACCGCCCGTCGATCCCGACATCGACCTCGACGTCCCCGCGCAGCGCCTCGAACTGCGCCGCGCGCCGTGGGGGACGCTCGCGGCCATCGCCGCGGGCGGCGCGCTCGGCGCCCTGGCCCGCTACGGGATCGGCGGCGCGTTCCCGCACGGCGCGGGCGAGTTCGCGTGGGCGACGTTCTGGATCAACGTCTCGGGCTGCTTCCTCATCGGCGTGCTGATGGTCCTGATCCTGGAGACGTTCGAGGTCCACCCGCTCACCCGGCCGTTCCTCGGCGTCGGGGTGCTCGGCGGGTACACGACGTTCTCGACGTACGCGGTGGACTTCGAGCAGGCCGTCCGCGCCGGGAGCGCGGGCACCGCCCTGGCCTACCTCGCCGGGACGGCCGTCGCGGCGCTGGTCGCGGTCTGGACGGGCGTGACGGCCGCGCGCGCCGCCGCCCGGCTGCGCGGGGGGCGGGCGTGACCGTCCTGCTCGTCGCGCTCGGCGCGGCCCTCGGCGCGCCGCTGCGGTACCTCACCGACCGGGCCGTCCAGTCCCGGCACGACACGCTGTTCCCCTGGGGGACGTTCGGCGTGAACGTCGCCGGGTCGGCGCTGCTGGGGTTCCTCGCCGGGCTCCCGGCGGGCACGGCGCTCGCGGCGTTCCTCGGCACCGGGTTCTGCGGGGCGCTGACGACGTACTCGACGTTCAGCTACGAGACGCTGCGGCTGTACGAGGACGGCGCGCGGCTCATGGCGTTCCTCAACGTCGCGGCGAGCATCGCCGCCGGGCTCGGCGCGGTGTTCACCGGGATGGCCGTGGCGCAGGCCGTCGCGGGGTGACGGCGCGGCGGGCGGGCCGGGCGGTCAGGTCGTCGACGAGCGCGAGCCAGCGCGGCGCGATCCAGTCGGGGTCGTAGGCGCGGACGGACGCGCGGGCGCGCTCGCCCAGCTCGTCGCGCAGGTCGGCGTCGTCCATGAGCAGCCGGAGCGCCGCCGTCAGGCCCGCGACGTCGCCGGGCGGGACCAGCAGCCCGTCCGCGCCGTGCGCGATCATCTCGGCGGGGCCGGTCGGGCAGTCGAACGCGACGACCGCGAGGCCCTTGCTCATCGCCTCCAGCACGACCATCGGCATGCCCTCGTACCGCGACGACAGCGCGTAGACCGACGCGCGCTCCATCTCGCCCGCCAGGTCGGCGGTGCGGGGCCGCAGCTCCACGCGCCCGGTCAGTCCGCGCTCGGCGATCCGCGCGGCGAGCCGGGCGCGGTGCGCGCCGGAGCCGAAGATCCGCAGCGTCCAGTCGGGGCGCTCGGCGGCCAGCGGCTCGTAGGCGTCCAGCAGCAGGTCGAAGCCCTTCTGCCGGACGAGGCGGCCCGCCGCGAGCACGACCCGGTCGGTGCGCGGCGACGGCGCGCCGGGCGGCGTGGCGAGCGCGTTCGGGATGCGGACGATCCGCACGCCCGTCCCGGCGAGCGCCGCCGCGTACTGCTCGCGGGCGGCCTCGGTGAGGACGGTCAGCGCCGTCAGCCGCGGGTAGCCGCGCCGGATGCGGGACCGCTGCCCCGGCCGGTACGACCGCAGGTTCATGTGGTCCTGCCCGATCGTGACGACGCCGGGCGGGGCGGTCTCGGCGATGAGCAGGTTCAGGCTGGGCCGGGTGCCGATGAGGACGTCCGCGCGGGACGCGAGCAGCAGCCGGGCGAGCCGCACGTCCGTCCACAGCGTCTCGCGGGCGGTGCCCGGCTCGACGCTCAGCAGGACGCTGGGCAGCCGCGACAGCAGCCGCGCGACGCGGCCGTGCGGGCGGGTGCGGTCGTCGGCGACGGTGATCGCGACGCCGTCCGGGACGGGGAAGAACGGCTCGGCCCGCTCCCGGACGAGGCTGATGACCTCCACGTCGTGCTCGCGCGCGAGATGCCCGCTGGTCGCCAGGACGGTCCGGACCGTGCCGCCGGTGCCGTACGCGTGCCGGAGCAGGATCGCGACGCGCGGGCGGCGGGCGGGCCGCCGCGCCGGCCGGGCGCGGGCCAGCGCCCGCAGCGCGAGCAGGGCCGCGCGGCGCAGCGGCGGCAGCGGGGTCGGCAGCGCGCGGCGGAGCGCGCCGCGCGGCGTCCTGGACGACAGGACGGCGGACAGGACGGTACGGCCCGGCACAAGTCCCCCGATCCGAGCTGGGATTCCTGTCCGGATGCGTCCCCCGCGCGCCGGTCGTCCAATCCTCCCGGACCGTCCGCCGTGCCGGCTGGTGATCAGCCGGTGGTGATCAGCCCGTGGTGACCGGCCGGTCCAGCGCGCCGCCCTTCACCCACGAGGCGAACGACATCTGGTAGTAGCTCCAGCCGTTGTTCCACTGGAGCTTGCGGGACGTGCCCTTGATGATCACCGGGTCGCCGCGGTAGGAGAACTTGTAGAACCACTGCGCGGCGGCGGGCGAGGAGTTCAGGCAGCCGTGGCTGACGTTCTGGTGGCCCTGCGCCCAGACGGTCGAGGCCATCGAGTGGATGTACTCGCCGCTGTCGGAGATCCGCACCGCGAACGGGATGACCTCCTTGTAGCCGCCCGGCTCGTCGGGCTTCACGCCCATCCACTCCGACGTCATGATCGCCGGGTTCTCCTTGCCCATCGTCAGATGGACGCCGCTGGTCGTCAGGTAGGTGTCGACCCCGTTGACGACGCGGCCGCCGCGCCCGGCGCTGATTCCCCAGCTCTTGACCTTGACGCCGTTCTTCTTCACGACGAGCTTGTGGGTCTTGGTGCTGGCGGTGATGATGTGCTCGTCACCGATCCTGAAGGACCGGTTGAAGTCCGCGACGCCGTACGTCCTGGCGCCGGACTTCACGCCGCCGATCTTGGCCTTGAGGCTGACCTTCTGGTTCGCCTGCCAGTACTTCTCGGTGCGGAACACGACCTGGGTGTCGCTCAGCCACCGCCACGCGCCGGTGGCCGGCTTGGTGGACTTGACCTCCAGCGCCGCCTCGACCGCCTCGCGGTCCTTGACGGGCTGGTTGAAGGTCACCTGGATCGGCATCCCGACGCCGACCTTCTCCCCCGCGTTCGGGACGACGTCCACGACGCGGAGCTGGTTCGCCGCCTTGAGCGTGCGGAAGCTCGCCTGGACGGTCGTGGTCTTGCCCTTCGGGCTCACCGCGACGGCCGAGACCTGGTACGCGGAGCCGGGGAGGAGCGTGCGCGACTTCCAGCCGGTCTTGTCGCCGGTCAGCGCGCCCTCGACGGGCTTGCCCTTGCGGGTCACGGTGACCTGCTGGATCGTCCCGCCGGTGACCTTGACCTGGACGCCGTCCTCGGGCTTGGCCTTCCCCTCGCCGTCGCCGGGGGTCACCACGACCTGGGGCGCACCGGCCTCGGCGGTGTCGCCGACCGTGACGCCGTCGCCCTCCTCGCCGCCCGAGCACGCGGTCGCGAAGACCAGCACGGCCCCTGCCAGACCCGCGCCCGCCCGCACACCCGCGGAAAGCCGTCGTTGCACCGTCACCCTCCAGACCCCGCCGTCCGTCCCGCATTGACATTAGCGACAAAAGCCGATGATTCTGCCACGTCACGGGGAAACCGGGATCTCTGAGATCAAAGCGTTGCAACACAGGCCAGGACCCCCGGACGACGGCCGTCCGGGCGGCGACGCGGACGCCGGACCCGGGCGGGAGGATGACCCGGATAGTCCGGAGCATCCCGTTCTCCGGGAAAAGAAGACGGCCGCGAACCGGGAAAAGTTCGCGGCCGGAAGGCGCGGCGGCCCTGGAAAGGGGGTCAGGCGGCGGTGGGCCGGGGGTTCACATGCCGGAGCAGGCGGCGGAACCACCACACCGAGACGGCCGCGCCCACGGCCCCGATCCCGATGACGAGCCCGCTGCGCGCCCACACGTACGTCCCCACCGACTGGTGGAACAGCATCCACAGGCTGATCAGCGCGTTGGCGAACAGCACGAACGCCCACAGCAGCGAGATCCGCAGGAAGAAGCGGCGGACGCGGCGGTGCTTCAGGAACGCCTCGGGCATCGGCACCATCTCGGTGGCGAGCTTCTGCGCCAGCGGGCGGCCGAGCGGCACCGAGGCCAGGAACACCATCGCCATCAGCATCGTGCCGAGCGTCGGCTGCAGGAAGTAGACGACGGCGCTGTGCGTGGCGACGCCGAGCACCGCGCGGACCGTCACGCCGACGGCCGCGAGCAGGAGCGTCGCGGTGACCGGGTGGCCGCGCAGCCGCCGGTAGACGATCCCGCCGTACACCCACACCACGGCGGCGACCATGCCGCCGCTCAGACCGAGCAGCGCGAACGCCGCGTAGAACACCGCGACGGGCGCGATGACGCCCTCCAGCACGCGCGGGGCGGCGTGCAGGAGCAGCGCGCGGATGCGCGGCATCTCGAACGCGTGCGCGCGGCCGTGGTCGCGGACGGGTTCCAGGCTGGCGCCCGTGCTGCTACCCGTGCTGGTATTCGTACCGGTGGCCGGGGCGTCGACGGCGTCGACCGTGGCATCGTCCATGCGGCGTGTCCCCCCGCATCGGGTCGGCCCGGCCGGGCGGCCGGGGGTCGGTGGTCCGTGGTCGGTGTTTCGAGGTCGGTGGTCCGTGAGTCCTGCCCAAGGTACGCGATGTGATGCGTGACCTCGGCGGAAGTTCGCCGTCGCCCCCTTGACCCTATTGAATGGCCCGTTGAATAGTGGTGCGCGTGGACCGCGGGAGGAGAACGGCGATGACCGAGACGGAGCCGCGGGACGGCGGCCTGGCCGAACTGGTCGGTGCGGTGGGCACGCCCGCCGAGCTGCGGGCGCTGCTGGAGCTGCCCGGCGTGGACGAAGCCGTGGTCGAGGAGTTCGCGGCGGCGGCCGGGACCGCCGAGATCCTGGACCGGCTGTTCGCGCTGATGGCGGCGCGGCTGCTGCCCGCCAAGGCGGGTCGGCGGCGCGGCACCGTCCGCTGGGACGTGCGGGGGCCGGACGGCGACCACGTCTACGCCCTGCAGATCGCGGAGGGCCGCGCGGAGGCGTCGCGCGGCGCGCCCGACTCGCCCAAGGCGGCGTTCAGCGTGCGGCTGCCCGACCTGCTGCGCCTGTGCGCGGGGACGCTCAACGGCGTCACGGCCGTGATGACCGGCCGGATCAGGGTGACCGGCGACCTGCTGTTCGCCGCGCGCCTCCAGGGCTGGTTCGACTACCACTAGCCTGGGGGCTCGCCCGGCCAGGCGGTGCGCGCCGCCGCGTAGAGCGCCCGCAGCGTCGCCGCGACGGGCGGGCGGCGCACGCTCGCGCCGCGCGTCACCGCGTACACCTCGCGGGACAGGTCGCAGCCCGGCAGGCGGCGGACGGCGACGGCCCGGTCCGCCGCCGCCAGGGCGAGCGCGGGCACGGCCGTGATCCCGACGCCCCGCGCGACGAGGCTGAGGATCGTGTGCAGCCCCTCGAACTCCCACGGCACCGGCCGCGCGCCGCCGACGGTGTCCAGCAGCCGCTCGACCGCCTCGCGGGACGGCTCGCCGCGCGGCGCGGCCATCCACGGCTCGTCGCGCAGCCCGCGCAGGTCCACCGGCCGCCCGGGGTCCGACAGCGGGTGGTCGGGTGGGACGGCGAGCACGAGCGGGTCGCGGCGGATGCGGAAGAACTCCAGCGCGGCGGGGGCCTCCTCGGGGAGCGTGCCGGTCCAGTCGTCGACGAGCGCGATGTCGGCCTCGCCGCCGCGCACCTGGCGAATCCCGTCGTCCTGGCGGGTCTGGCGCAGGACGAACGTGAGCCCGCTGTGCTCGGCCAGGCTGCGCGCGAGCGCGGGCGCGAACGCGACGGCCGCCGTGGGGAACGCGGTGACCACGACCCGCCCGACCGGCAGGTCGGCGTGCGCGGACAGCTCGGCCTCGGCGCGCTCCACCAGGTCCAGGATCTCCTCGGCGCGGCGCGCCAGGCGGCGGCCCGCGTCGGTCAGCTCGGCGCTGCGGGCGGTGCGGTCCAGCAGCGGGACGCGCGCCTCGCGCTCCAGCGCGGCGAGCTGCTGGGAGACGGCCGAGGGCGTGTAGCCGAGCGCGGCGGCGGTCGCGGCGATGCTGCCGCGCCGGGCGAACTCCGCGAGCAGGCGGAGCCGCCGGAGATCGAGCATCAGCGTTCCTTACGGTCGGCATCGGTGAGACTCGCTTGTGTTGATGCTAGTGCCGGGGCAGGGTTGAAGACGGAACCGGCCGGTTCGTTCTCGCGGAGTCCTCCGCGCCATCGCCCTGAATCGTCTGACCTGGAGCCTCTTCATGCTCGCCTCTGCCGCGTCCGGCACGCGGACCGCCGCCGATCCGTCCGACACGTCAGACCTGTCCGAACCCCACGATCCCCACGATCCGCCCGAGCCGTCCGTTCCGCTGCGCCCCGTCCCGCTCTCGCCGACGCTCGCCGTCAACGAGGCGCTCGCCCGAAAGCGCGGCGCGGGCGCGAGCGTCCTGCCGCTCGGCTTCGGGGAGGCGGGCATCCCGATCCACCCCGCGCTCGTCCGCGAGCTGTCGGCCGCCGCCGACCGCGGCGCCTACGGCCCGGTCGCCGGGTCGGCGGCGCTGCGCACGGCCGCCGCCGGGTACTGGGAGCGGCGCGGCCTGCCCACCGACCCCGACCTCGTCGTGGCCGGGCCGGGCAGCAAGGCGCTGCTGTTCGGGCTGCTGGCCGCGCTCGGCGGCGACGTCGTCGTGCCCGCGCCGAGCTGGGTCACCTACGCCGCGCAGACCGAGCTGGCGGGCGCGCTGCCGATCCGGGTCGCGACGCCGCCCGGCGAGGGCGGCGTGCCGAACCCGGCGCTGCTCGCCGACGCGGTCGTCCGCGCCCGCGCCGTCGGCCGCACCGTCCGCGCGGTCGTGCTGACGCTGCCCGACAACCCGACCGGCACGCTGGCGCGGCCGGAGACGGTCGCGCGGGTCTGCGCGGCCGCGCGCGACCTCGACCTGGTGATCATCTGCGACGAGATCTACCGCGACCTCGTCCACGACCCGGCCCGCGAGGTCGCGAGCGCCGCCCGGTACGCGCCCGAGCGGACGGTCGTGACGACCGCCCTCAGCAAGCAGCTCGCCGCGGGCGGCTGGCGGATCGGCGTCGCGCGGCTGCCGCACGGCCCGTTCGGGCGGGCGCTGCGCGCGTCGCTGGTCGGCATCGGCAGCGAGATCTGGTCGAGCCCGCCCGCGCCGATGCAGCACGCCGCCGCGTACGCGTTCCGCGAGCCGCCCGAGCTGGTCGAGCACGTGGCGCGCAGCCGCCGCCTGCACGCGGCCGTGGCGACGGCCGTCGCGGACCGGTTCCGGGACGCGGGCGCGCTCGTCCGCCCGCCGGAGGCCGCGTTCTACGTCTACCCGGACCTGGAGCCGCTGCGGGAGCGCCTGCGCGCGGCGCACGGCGTCCGGACCGGCGCGGACCTCACCGCGCTGCTGCTCGACCGGTACGGCGTCGGGGTCCTGCCTGGCTCGGTGTTCGGCGACGACCCCGCCGCGCTGCGGATGCGCGTCGCGCCGAGCCTGCTCTACGGCGACACCGACGCGCGGCGGCTCGCCGCCCTGGACTCCGCCGACCCGGCGGCGCTCCCGTGGATCGCCGGGGCGCTGGACCGGCTCTCGGCCGTCCTCGCCGACGTCCGCGCCCGGGACCGCGCGCCCTCGGCCGTCTGACCGGCGGGGCGCGGCCCTCCCGCCCGGCCGCGCCCCGCGTCCCCGCCGCCGTCTCGCGCGCGCGAATCGGGCACCCGGGGACGGGCGGCGCACCGCGCCCCGGACCGCCGGACGACCTGCACCGGATACCGACAAAGATCGAGATAAAGGTGGTGTAAGGTCCAACGTCGCACGGGGTCGGCGCCGCGCCGCGGCCGCTCCCGCGACGGACCCGCCGCCCCGCGCCCACTCGGACAGGACACGGTTCACGGCGCGCGCACGCGCGCCGGCGGCATGGAGCGGCGCGGCGGCGCGGGACGCCGCCCGGAGGGCAAGGGGGCCGCGATGAGGCACGCACGGGACGGCGCGGCCGCCGCGATGAGCGCGGCTTCCCGGGTGCTGGTCGCGCGGGGGCGCAACGAGCCCCGCGAGCACGACGACCCGGACGTCGCATGGGGCCAGCGCGCCCGCGACGGCGTGTGGGTGCCCACGCGCGACGGCCAGCGGCTGCACATCGGCCTGGACGTCACCGCGGCGGACACCGTCGCGCAGGTGCTGCGGCCGACGCTGCGCGCCTACGTCGGCGTGGACGTCGACACCGACCTGCTCGCCCAGACGACGGTCGGCGGCATCCGGCTGCTCACCGTGATCCACGGCCCGGACGCCCCGGCGGCGTTCCGGTTCCCGCTGGCGCTGCCGGACGGCCTGACGCTGGAGGCGATGCCGTCCGGCGGGTTCGACGTCGTCCACCAGCGGTACGGCGCGACGGTCGGGCGGCTCTACAGCCCGTGGGCGTGCGACTCGATGTTCCGGCCGGTGAAGGCCGACTACGCGCTGGAGGGCGGCGCGCTGACGATGCGCGTCCGGCACGAGGGCGCGTTCTACCCGGTCGTCGCCGACCCGCACTACGCGCGCTGACCCCGGCACGGGACGCCGCCGGGACCGCGGCATAGGGTTGGCTCCGGCCCTTGCCCCCGGTCACCCCCCGGAGACGGGAGTCCCACCCTTGGTCTTCGCCCATGACGCCGTCCACGCGCTGACGGCGGTCGCCGATCTGGTCAACACGGGCCCGGCCGCGGCCGGCGCCGACCGGCTCGACGGCCTGCCCGCGCTGCGCGCCTTCACCGTCCGGAACCGGATCGGCGGCGCCGCGCCGCTCACCGACGCCGACGTCGCGGCGGCCCGCGCGCTGCGGGACCGGTTCCACGCCGTGTTCCGCGCGGCGGACGCGGCGGCCGCCGTGCCGGTCGTCAACGAGATCGTCGGGCGGGTCCGGCCCGCGCCGCGCCTCACCGACCACGACGGCCATCCCTGGCACGTCCACTTCTCCGCGCCGGGCGCGCCGCTCGGCGAGTGGCTGGCGGCGGACTGCGGGATGGCGCTGGCGCACGTGGTGGCGGCCGGGGAGCTGGAGCGGCTGCGGGGCTGCGCGGCGCCGGGCTGCGAGCGCGTCCTGGTGGACCTGTCGCGCAACCGGTGCCGCCGGTACTGCGACAGCCGGACGTGCGGGAACCGGCTCCACGTGGCGGCGTACCGGGCGCGGCGGCGCGAAGCGGCGTCCTGACCCGTCTCAGCGCCCGGCGAGCGCCTCGACGGCGTCCAGCGCCCGGCGGGCGGCCGCCGCGTCGTGGACGCGGAAGACGCTCGCGCCCAGCCACGCCGACAGCGCGAGCACGGCCGTGGTGCCCGCCGCCCGCTCCCCCACCGGCCGGTCCAGCGTCTCCCCGATGAAGTCCTTGTTGGACACCGCGACGAGCACGGGCCAGCCGGTCGCGGCCAGTTCGCCGAGCCGCCGGGTGATCTCCAGCGAGTGCCGGGTGTTCTTGCCGAAGTCGTGCGCGGGGTCGATGACGATGCCGTCGCGCGGGACGCCGAGCGCCAGGGCGCGCTCGGCCTCGCCGAGGACCCGGTCCAGGACGTCCGCGACGACGTCGTCGAACGCGGCCCGGTGCGGGCGCATCCGGGGCTCCAGCGCGCCGGGGTGGGCGCAGACGAGCCCGGTGCCGTACTGGGCGGCGACGGCGGCCAGTTCGGGGTCCGCGCCGCCCCAGGTGTCGTTGAGCAGGTCCGCGCCGGCCTCGGCGACGGCCGCGCCGACCTCGGCCCGCCAGGTGTCGACGCTGATCACCGTGTCCGGGTGCCGCTCGCGGACGGCCGCGACGAGGTCCACGACGCGGCGGCGCTCCTCGGCGGCGTCGACGTCCTCGCCGGGGCCGGCCTTGACGCCGCCGATGTCCACGATGTCCGCGCCCGCCGCGACGACCCGGTCGACGGCCTCCAGCGCCGCCCCGAACCCGTACGTCGCGCCCTTGTCGAAGAACGAGTCGGGGGTGCGGTTGACGACGGCCATGACCGCCCGGCGGCGGACGGGGCGGCCGTTCGGGCGCAGCGGCGCGGAGGTCTCGGCGGACGGCATGACCACACGGTCGCACATCGGGGCGCGCACTGCCAGGCGACCGCGCGGCCCGCCCCGCCGCGTGCCGTCGAAGCAAATTCGGTTCAATCGGCCGCCCTCGCTCGTCAGCATCCCCCGGCGGTCGCTAACCTCGTGTTTCACGCCCGTTGCGGAGTTCGTCCGGTACGGGACCTAATTCAGCCAGGAGGATCCGCTGTCCAGGCGAGCACTCATCACCGGCATCACCGGGCAGGACGGCTCGTACCTCGCCGAGCATCTGCTGGAGCAGGGGTATGAGGTGTGGGGCCTGGTGCGCGGGCAGGCCAATCCGCACGTGTCGCGGCTGCGCAAGCACATCGGCGACGTCCAGATCACGACGGGCGACCTGCTCGACCAGGGCAGCCTGATCTCCGCCGTGGAGCGGGTCCAGCCCGACGAGGTCTACAACCTCGGCGCGATCTCCTACGTCCCGATGTCGTGGCAGCAGGCGGAGCTGACCGCCGAGGTCACCGGTATGGGCGTGCTGCGGGTGCTGGAGGCCATCCGGGTCGTGTCGGGCGTCAGCGCGTCCCGCACCCCGGACCGGGGGCAGATCCGCTTCTACCAGGCGTCGTCCTCGGAGATGTTCGGGATGGTCCGGGAGACGCCGCAGAACGAGAAGACGCCGTTCCACCCGCGCAGCCCGTACGGCGTCGCCAAGACCTACGGGCACTACATCACGCAGAACTACCGCGAGTCCTACGGGATGTTCGCGGTGAGCGGCATCCTGTTCAACCACGAGTCGCCCCGGCGCGGCGCGGAGTTCGTCACCCGCAAGGTGACCCTCGGCGTCGCGCGGATCAAGCTGGGCCTGGCGACCGAGCTGCGCCTGGGCAACCTGGAGGCCCGCCGGGACTGGGGCTACGCCGGGGACTACGCCCGCGCGATGCGGATGATGCTCGCGCAGGAGTCCCCCGAGGACTACGTCATCGGGACGGGCCGCACCCAGTCGGTGCGGGACCTGGTGGAGTTCGCGTTCCGCAGCGCCGGCCTGGACTGGCGCGAGCACGTCGTCCTGGACGAGCGCTACACGCGGCCCGCCGAGGTCGACCTGCTCTGCGCGGACCCCAAGAAGGCCCGCGAGCAGCTCGGCTGGGAGCCCGAGGTCGGCTTCGAGGAGCTGGTCACGATGATGGTCGAGTCGGACCTGCGGCTGCTGGGCGGCTCCGCCCGCCCCGAGGACGAGCCCGTCAGCCCCGACCACTGGTGACGTTCGGACGGCGCGGCGCGGCACCGTGCGGCGCCGGGTAGGGAGATCCCATGAGCACCTGCGAACACGTGGCGGAACTGCCCGCCGACACCCCGTCACCGCGGACCCCGGAGGGCTGCGAGGACTGCCTGGCCGAGGGGTCGCGCTGGGTCCACCTGCGGCTCTGCCTGACCTGCGGGCACGTCGGCTGCTGCGACTCCTCGCCGCGCCGGCACGCGACGGCGCACTTCGAGGCGACGGGCCATCCGATCGTCCGCTCGTTCGAGCAGGGCGAGGACTGGCGCTGGTGCTTCGTGGACGAGCAGTTGGTCTGAGCGACCCCGGGCAGACCGCCGGACGGGCGACCGCCCGGACCGTGCCATGATCGCCCCGTGGGAGCGACACACGCACTTTGGCTGCTGGCGGTACCGGTGAGCGCGCTCATCGTCGCGGCGTTCGCGCGGCGGACCGGCTTCGCCGCGCCGCTCGCCCTGGT
Organism: Actinomadura atramentaria DSM 43919; assembly: GCF_000381885.1. Classification (GTDB taxonomy): domain Bacteria; phylum Actinomycetota; class Actinomycetes; order Streptosporangiales; family Streptosporangiaceae; genus Spirillospora; species Spirillospora atramentaria. The sequence goes on from NZ_KB907217.1 coordinate 209,376, forward strand.
GATCGCCGGGCTCGCCCTCTCGTACGCGCCGGGCGTCCCGGAGTTCGAGCTCGAACCCGAGTTCGTCCTGTACGTGTTCCTGCCGCCGCTGCTGTTCTCGGCGGCGTGGAACAGCTCGTACTACAACATGCGGGAGAACCTGCGGCCGATCGGGCTGCTGTCGGTCGGGCTGGTGGTGTTCAGCACGATCGCGGTGGGCTACGCCGCGTGGTGGCTGGTGCCGGGCCTGCCGCTGGCGTCGGCGTTCGTGCTCGGCGCGATCGTCGCGCCGCCGGACGCGGTCGCGGCGGTGGGCGTCGCGCAGCGGCTCGGGCTGCCGCGCCGGCTGGTGACGATCCTGGTCGGCGAGAGCCTGTTCAACGACGCGACGGCGCTGACGCTGTTCCGGGTCGCGCTCGCGGCGGCGGTCGGCGCGGGCTTCTCGCTCGGGGAGGGCGTCGGCCGGTTCGCGTTCGCGGCGGTGGCGGGCGCGGCGATCGGCCTGGCGCTCGGGCCGCCGCTGCACTGGCTGCGGACGCGGCTGCGCGACCCGCTGGTGGAGAACGCGCTGGCGATCACCGTGCCGTTCGCGGCGTACCTGATCGCGGAGGCGCTGGGGGCGTCCGGCGTCATCGCGGTGGTCGTGAGCGGCCTGTACCTCGGGCACCGGTTCACCGAGTCGCCCGCGGTGACGCGGCTGATCGGGCACTCGTTCTGGAAGGTCGTCGACTTCTTCCTGGAGTCGGTGGTGTTCCTGCTGATCGGGCTGCAGCTCCCGCCGGTCGTCCACGGGCTGTCGGGCGGCGGCTGGACGCAGCTCGTCTGGTGGGCGGCGGCCGTCTTCGTCGCCACCGTGGCGGCGCGGTTCGCGTGGGTGTTCGCGACGGGCTACGTCCCGGCGCTGTTCTCGCGCCGCCAGCGGGCGAGCCGGGCCGCGATCGGCTGGCGCGGCCACGTCGTCGTCGCGTGGGCGGGGATGCGGGGCGTGGTGTCGCTGGCGGCGGCGTTCGCGATCCCGTTCGCCACCGACGCCGGGCGGACGTTCCCCGGCCGCGACCTGATCCTGTTCCTGACGTTCACGACCGTCCTCGGCACGCTGCTGGTGCAGGGCCTGACGTTCCCGGCGCTGATCCGGCTGCTGGGCGTCGGCGGCGGCCGGGAGGGCTACGAGGACACCCTCGCCGAGGCGGGCGCGCACCACGCGGCGGCGCGGGCCGCGCTGGACCGGCTCGACGAGCTGACCGGCGGCGACGAGCCGCTGGACGAGGAGGTGCTGGCGCGGCTGCGGCAACTGGCGGAGAACCAGCAGTTCCGCGCGTGGGAGCGGCTCGGCGGCGGCACCGGCCAGGGCGGCGCGGAGGTGCCGAGCGCGACGTACCGGCGGCTGCGGCTGGAGATGCTGGCCGCCGAGCGCGCCACGTTCGTCCGGCTCCGCGACGAGCGCCGCATCGACGACGAGGTGCTGAACCGGGTCCTGCACGAGCTGGACCTGGAGGAGGCGGCGCTCGGCCGCCGGTGACCGGCCGCGGCCGCCCCCTCCAGGCCCCGGGGGGCCTCACATTCCGTTCGGGGGCTTCTCCGGCAGCTCGACCGCGTACGACTCCTTGACGATGTCCAGATGGTGCCAGGACTCGCGGACCGTGACGCCCGGCACCGCCCGGACGGCGTCCAGCACCGAGACCAGCTCGGCGCGCGACGCCGCCTCGGCGAGGCCGACGACGTCGTACCGGCCGAAGCCGGTGGCCAGGTAGCGGACTCCCTCCTGCTCGGCGACCGCCTCGGCGGCCCGGCGCAGCGACCCGGTGACCGACAGCCCGAACCCGCCGAGCTCGGCGGCGCCGAGGGCCAGCGGGTCGGCCAGGCCGGTCACCTGGATGACGCCGGACCGCATCAGCCGGACGACCCGCGCCCGCGTCGCGGCCTGGGACAGCCCGATGATGCCCGCCAGGCGGGTGTAGGGCGCCCGGCCGTCCCGCTGCAGCTCCTGCAGCAGCCGCCAGTCGATGTCGTCGAGGGTGACCTCGCCGAGATCGCGGACGACGGCGTGGGCGTCGCGGACGGTGGTCACCGACCGGAACACCTCCGCGGAGCGGACGCCGGGGACGGCGCGGATCTGGTCGATCTCGGTCGCGAGCGCGGTGTCGTCGCGGGTGCGGACCTGGGCGACGAGGTCGTACGGCCCCGCGATCAGGGCCGCGAAACTGACGGCGGGACGTTCGGCGACGGCCGCGGCGACCTCGCGCGCGGCTCCGTCCACGGTGACCGACACATGCCCGATGGCCTCGGCGCCCACGACCGCGGCGTGCACGATGCCCACCACGCGGACGACCTCGGTTTCGAGAAGGTTCTGCACCCGCGCCCGCACGGCCGTCCGGGACAGCCCGACCCGGTCGGCGAGCGCCTGGAACGTCGCCCTGCCATCCCGCTGGAGCTCGCGGACGAGCACGGCGTCGACCGCATCCAGCACGGCTCTCCTCCTCGACATGCGTAGAAAGATCGTTTATTTGGCAACTGCAAGATCATTCCATTTCCGGCCGGTATCCCGTCAAATATTGATCCTGTTCGTGTTCGGCGTGTCCCGCGGCCGTCGAAGCGTCGGCGCTCGCCTCGGGGGCGGACGAATCCGACGCGGCTCCGACCGGCGCGGGAGCGCAACGCGATCCGGATCACCGGGGACCGCGCGGGGGGCGGGCCGCGTGCGGCGGCGTGGCGCTGGTCACTGTGCGCCGTCCGGGGGCGCCGGGGCGCGGGCGCGCGCGGGAGCCGTCCTGGCGGCGTGACCTGCATGCGCGACTCCCGGTGTTCCGCTCTGACGCCCGACGACGGACCCGCGACCGCCCTAAGCACATGTAAGAAAAGTGCAACGAGCGCGCAAGAACGTCAAGAGGTGACTTTACCGAGACATCAACCTCACGTCGGGGCCGACGTCACCACTCGGAGCCCCTGTGGCGCAAGGGGTTCGTGATGCCGCAGGTCAGCGGCGCGGGCCCCGGGAAAAACTCCGCACGCGGCCGATCTCGGCCCCGGGTCCGGGACGACTACCCCCGGTTGGCATGGGCATGTCCCGGTATGGATGACAATGTGTGGTGGTCCAGCAGCCTCGATCCCTGATTGGTGTGTGGTACGGCCGTGCGCCTGCTGAACGGTGAGCGTCCCGCTCACGATCTCACCTACAACGACGTCTTCATGGTCCCGCGCCGCTCGGCGGTCGGGTCGCGCCTGGAGGCGGACCTGTCCACCGCCGACGGCAGCGGCACGACGATCCCGCTCGTCGTCGCGAACATGACGGCGGTGTCGGGCCGGCGGATGGCCGAGACCATCGCCCGGCGCGGCGGGATCGCGGTGCTCCCGCAGGACATCCCGCTCGACGTCGTCGCCGAGGTCGTCGCGTGGGTGAAGAGCCGCGACCTGGTCGTGGACACCCCGATCCGGCTCGCGCCGACCGACACGGTCGGGGAGGCGCTGGCGCTGCTCGGCAAGCGCGCGCACAACGCGGTCGTGGTCGTGGACGACGACCGGCCGGTCGGGGTCGTCACCGACGCCGACTGCCAGGGCGTCGACCGGTTCGCCCAGCTCCGCGACGTCATGTCGCCGGACGTGCTGACGCTGCCCGCGGGCCTCGACCCGCGCGAGGCGTTCACCCGGCTGCACGGCGGCGGCCACCGCCTCGCGCCCGTCGTGGACGCGGCGGGACGGCTCGTCGGGCTGCTCACCCGCACCGGCGCGCTGCGCGCCACGCTCTACCAGCCCGCCGTGGACGCGGCCGGGCGGCTGCGGATCGCCGCGGCGGTCGGCGTGAACGGCGACGTGCCGGGCAAGGCGGCGGCGCTGCTGGAGTCCGGCGCGGACGTCCTCGTCGTGGACACCGCGCACGGCCACCAGGAGAAGATGCTCGCCGCGCTGCGGGCCATCCGCGAGCTCGACCCGGCCGTCCCGGTCGTCGCGGGCAACGTGGTCACGGCCGAGGGCACCCGCGACCTGATCGAGGCGGGCGCCGACATCGTCAAGGTCGGCGTCGGCCCCGGCGCCATGTGTACGACCCGCATGATGACCGGTGTCGGCCGCCCGCAGTTCTCGGCGGTGCTGGAGTGCGCGGCCGAGGCGCGGCGGCTCGGCCGCCACGTCTGGGCGGACGGCGGCGTCCGGCACCCGCGCGACGTGGCGCTGGCGCTGGCGGCGGGCGCGTCCAACGTGATGATCGGCTCCTGGTTCGCCGGGACGTACGAGTCGCCGGGCGACCTGCAGCGCGCCGCCGACGGGCGGCTCTACAAGGAGAGCTTCGGCATGGCCTCCGCCCGCGCGGTGGCGCTGCGGACCGCCGACGACTCCCCCTTCGACCGCGCCCGCAAGGCGCTGTTCGAGGAGGGCATCTCCGCGTCCCGCATGTTCCTGGACCCGCAGCGGCCGGGCGTGGAGGACCTGGTGGACGGCATCGTCGCGGGCGTGCGCAGCTCGTTCACCTACGCGGGCGCGCGGACGCTGGAGGAGTTCCACGAGCGCGCGACCGTCGGCGTGCAGGGCGCGGCCGGCTACGCCGAGGGGATGCCGCTCGCGACGAGCTGGTGACCCGCCGCCCATGATCACGAGACGGTGTCGGTGTCGTCAGGGGCCCGCTCCCCGCCAACCTCCCGCCGGTTTTGCGCGTCCATAATGTGGGTCTGGTGCTGGCAGCACCTTGTGCGGGGAATCGGAGCGTACATGGCGAGTCGTACGAACGGCCGGCGCACGGGTCGCGACGCCCCGGACGACGCCGGCGGGCGGGCCGCGGGCCTGCCGACGGCGCTGGCGCTGACGCTGGCGTCCGCGCTCGTGTGGGGACTCGCCCACCTGTGGGCCGGGCGGCGCGTCGCGGGCGCGCTGCTGCTCGTGCTCTACACCGCGCTCGTCGGCACCGCCCTGTACCTGCGGACGTTCCACGCCGACGACCTGTACCCGCTGGTCGGCCGCTCGGACCTGATGGGCTGGTTCGCGGGCGGCGCGGCGGCGGTCGCGCTGGTGTGGATCGCGGTGGTCGTCCGCAGCTACCTGGTGGTGCGGCCGGGCGGCCTGGCCGTGCTGTCGCGCGCGGCGGGGACGTCGGCGGTGCTCGTGCTGTGCCTGGTGGTCGCGGCCCCGTTCGCGCTGGCGGCGCACCACATCTTCGTCCTGCGGGACACGCTCGGCAGCATCTTCCAGGCGGGCGGCCTGGACAGCGACGGCCACGAGGTCGACACCTCCGACCCGTGGAACGGGCGGTCGCGCGTCAACATCCTGCTGCTCGGCGGCGACGCCGCGGCGGACCGGACGGGCGTGCGCACCGACAGCATGACCGTCGCGAGCATCGACACCAGGTCCGGCGACACCGTCCTGCTGAGCCTCCCCCGCAACCTGGAGCACTTCGAGCTCCCGCCCGGCCCGGCCCGCGACCGCTTCCCGCAGGGCTTCACCGGCGACGGCCCGGCCACGCCGGGGCTGCTCAACGAGGTCTACGAGTACGCCGAGGACCACCCGGACATGGTGCCGGGCGTCGCCCGCAACCACCGGGGCCCGGCGCTGCTGAAGAAGACGATCTCCGGCATCCTCGGCCAGCCGGTCGACTACTACATCCTGGTGGACATGTTCGGGTTCGCCGACATCGTGGACGCGATGGGCGGCGTCAAGGTCCGGATCACCCAGCCCATCCCGTTCGGCCGCCAGGGCGGCGTCCTGCAGCCCGGCTACCGGACGCTGAAGGGCAAGGAGGCCCTCTGGTACGGGCGGTCCCGCAACGACAGCGACGACTACGCCCGGATGGGGCGGCAGAAGTGCCTGCTGCGGGCCATCGCCCGGCAGGCCGACGCCGAGACGGTGCTGACCAAGTTCGACCGGCTCGCGACGGCCGCCAAGCACACGCTGTCCAGCGACATCCCCGAGAAGCTGCTGCCGAGCCTGATCAAGCTCTCCGGGCGGATGAAGGACGGCGCGAAGATCGACAGCCTCCAGTTCGTCCCGCCGCTGATCAGCACGGCCGCGCCGGACTTCGCGCTGATCCGGCGGCTGGCGGCCAAGGCCGTGTCGGGCGGGAAGGCGGACGGGCCGTCCACCGCGCCGTCGAGCCCGGCGGACTCCCCGTCCGGCGAGCCGGCGTCGCCGCCCACCGCGGGCGGCCAGAACGACGACGACGGCGGTTCGGTCGGCGGCGGCTCGCACCCGGTGTCGCTGGAGGCGGCCTGCCCGTCCTGACGCCCGGCCCGGCGGCGTTCCGCCCGCTCCGGAGGGTGGATCATGGAACGTGACGGCGGGGTCGGCGGAGGGATGTGTGCTGAGTGCCCGAGATCGTGGCGTGTGACGCCTTCCGCGTGCGGCTGCGGCGCGGCGGGCGGCCGGAGAGCGTCCTGGTGCGGCTCGCGGGCGCGGACGGCGCGGTGGGCTGGGGCGAGGCCGCAGTCGGCCCGGAGCCCGGCGGCGTCCGGGACGACGTGTGGGACGACGTCGCCGAACGGCTCGGCCCGGCGCTGCTCGGCCTGGACTGGGACCGCCCCGAGGACGTGTCGGCGGCCGCCGAGCTGGGCGGCAGCGGCGCGGCGGCGGCCGTGGACACCGCCTGCTGGGACCTGTGGTGCCGGGGCCGGGGCCTGCCGCTGGCGCACGCGCTCGGCGGGACCCGCACGTCGATCGTGACGGGCGCGCGGATCTCCCCGGACGGCGGCCGCGACGGCGGCGCCGAGGCGCTGCCGGAGCGGGTGAACCGGGCGGTCGGCGCGGGCCACACGCGGGTGACGCTGGCGGTCCGGCCGGGCCGCGACGTCGAGCCGCTGCGCGCGGTGCGGGCGGCGTTCCCCGCGCTGGCGGTCGTCGCGGACGCGGGCTGCGCCTACACCGAGGACCCGGCGCACCTGGCGGCGCTCGCGGCGCTGGACGCCTACGGCCCGCTGGCGGTGGCGCGGCCGTTCGCGTCCGACGACCTCGCGGCGCACGCCCGGCTGCAGCAGCGGCTGACGGCGGCGGTCGCCCCGGCGGTGGGCGACGTCGCGACGCTGGACGCGGCCATCGCGCTCGGCGCGGGCCGCGCGCTGGACCTGCGGTTCGACCGGCTCGGCGGCCTGACGGCGGCGCGCGCCGCGCACGACCGCGCGTACGCGGCGGGCTGGGACGTCTGGTGTACGGGCGTCGGCGCGTTCGGGATCGGGCAGGCGGCGGCGGTGGCGCTGGCCGCGCTGCCGGGCTGCACGCTGCCCAGCGGCGTGACCGACCCGGCGGGCGGCCCGGTGTTCGTGACGCCGCCGGTGCGGTCGGCGGGCGGCGTCGTCGGGGTGCCGCTGACGCAGCCGGGCCTCGGCCACGAGATCGACGGCGAGCGCATCGAGCGGCTGGCGACGCGGCGGATGCGGCTGCCCGCGTGACGCCGGGCACGGTGTGGGTGGTGGCGGGGCCGCCGGGGGCGGGCAAGTCCACGGTGTGCGCGCTGCTGCTGGCGCGGTTGCGGCCCGTCCCGGCGCTGCTGGACAAGGACACGCTGTACGGGCCGTTCGCGGCGGCGGTGCTGGCGGCGCACGGCCGCGATCCGGGTGAGCGCGAGGGCCCCTGGTACGACGAGCACGTCAAGGTCCACGAGTACGCGGGCCTGACGGCGGCGGCCCGGGAGATCCGGGCGCCGGGCTGCCCGGTGCTGCTGAGCGGCCCGTTCACCGGCCAGATCCGCGACCCGGACCGGTGGGCGGCGTGGACGGCGGAGCTGGGCGGTCCGCCGGTGCGGCTGGTGTGGGTGCGGTCGGACGCGGAGACGCTGCGGCGGCGGCTGCTCGCCCGCGGCCTGCCGCGCGACGCGGGCAAGCTGGCGGACTTCGCGGCGTTCACGGCGCGGATGCGCCCGGCGGAGCCGCCGCCGGTCCCCCACGACGAGGTGGACAACCGGGGCGGCCCGGCGGAGCTGGCCGCGCGGATCGCGGAGCTCGCGGGCTGACCCGCGGGGCGGCGGCCGCCGTCCCGCGGGCGCCCGGTCAGGCCCGCGCGGGGTCGTCCGCGAGCAGGGCGCGCAGTTCGGCGACGGCGTCGCGCAGGTGCCCGGCGAACGACTCCATCGCGTCGGCGACGGCGCGCGGCGTGCTGAGGTACACGTTGAACCGGTCGGGCAGCAGCACGTACGCGACGCCGATGCACTGCGCGCTGGTGGACCCGAACCCGAAGTACTTCACGTTGACGGACGGCGCGGAGCTGGTGCTCAGGAAGTCGTCCCGCATGATCCGCCAGCCCGGCGACGAGTACAGCGCGGGCGTCTCGGTGATGCCGAGCTCCGCCCCGCGCCGCTCCTGGACGAGCTGCAGCTCCCACAGGTGCTGCTCGGGGGCGCGGCCCGCCTGGCAGTCCCTGGCGCGCGCGACGTGCCGTTCGGCGGCGGCGCGGAACGCGGCGCGGCGCCGCTCGGCGTCGGCGGCGGGGTCCGCCATGACCTCGACGAACGCGACCGACTCGGGGGTGACGACGCGCATCGCCTCGGTGCGGCCCCGGTTGTACTGGCGGGTCGCGATGGACTCGTAGGTCGCGCCGACGCGGCCCTTGGCGCGGTGGTGGGCGAGCTGGTAGGCCATCTGGACGAACGCGTCGGGCGACATGCCGAGGCGCTTGGCGTCGTCGGCGCCGAAGTCGTCGAACGCGACGGTGCGGGTGGCGGTCGCGGCGGCGTAGTCGGCGAAGGCGAGGGCGGCGGCGTGGACGTCGGCGCGCAGGCCGTCGTCCAGGGCGAACCGGACGGACTCGACGGGCGGGGTGCCCTGCGGGCGGGCCCCGGCGCCGCGGGCGTGGTCCTCGGTGGAGGCGTTCATCATGTCGTCGACGAAGCTGAGGACCGTGGTGCCGTCGAGGCCGCAGTGCTCGATGTTGATCCCGGCGGTGCCGTCCGCGAAGACGACCAGCGAGACGGCCTTGTCGAACCAGCGGTTGCCGCTGTCGCCGTGCAGGAGGTGGTCGCACGCCTCCTGGTCGTCGCGCGGGGCGAGGTCGTCGAGGCAGACGCAGAACAGCGCGGTCTCGACGGTGTCGAGGGCGTCGGCGTTGCCGGGGTCGAGGGCGAGGAGCGCGGCGCGGCTGGCGGCCCACTCGGCGCGGGCCTTGGTGGTGAGGTGGCCGACGGCGGTCCCGGCGTCGGCGCGGGCGGCCCCGGCCTTGCGGACGGCGCGGATTCCGGCGGCGAGGTCGGCGGGCGTGTAGGGCGCGCCGTCCGGGCCGATGACGTCCATCCGGAACATGTTCGCGCGGTGCAGGACGATGATGTGCCGCGCGTCGGAGTGGCCGGGCCACGCGTCGGTGTAGGGGACGCGGACGGTGTCCTGCTTCGCGCCGGGGATGCGCGTCGCGGAGAACAGGTACTTGTTCTGCTCCATCGACAGCGGACGGCCGCGCTGGACGACCGGCGGGACGCGCTCGTCGTCCAGGCGCAGCTTGTAGTCGACGGCGGCGGTGATGAGCGCGGCGGCGCGGTCGTCCTGGCCGAGCCCGGCGTTCTGGAAGAGGAAGAAGAAGTTCGCGTTCAGCGCGATGCGGTCGCGGCGGCCGAGGTACCGGTACGGCCAGAAGGTGTCGAGCCAGCTGTGGACGCCCTCGGTCGCGTCGTAGCGCTCCAGGGCGGCGTGCAGCGCGCGGCCCGCGCCGCCGGGGGCGAGCAGCTCGGTCACGGCCGCGCGGGTCTCGTCGAGCTCGGCGGGGGTGAGCAGCGGCGCGCACCAGTCCGCGAACCGTTCGCAGGTGTCCTCCAGCGCGGGCAGCGGGACGCGCGGGAGGGCGTCCTCGTTGCCGAACGTGCGGTCGGACAGGGCGTCACTTGTGTTCACGTCGTTCCTCGGGGTTCCTGGACGGGGGTGTCGGTGGTGGTGCTCGCCGCGCGCGGGCGGGGCGCGAGGTCGATGATGGCGCGCTCGGCGGCCGTTCGCGGGCGGGAGACGTGGAGCCGCGCGTAGAACCGGCCGTCGGTCTCGTGCCCGGTGGGGTCGATGCCGCGCGCGGCGAGGGTGTCCAGGACGTCGGACCGCTCGTCGTCGGTGGCGAACCGCCGCTGCGCGAACAGGCGCTCGTCGCTGACGGTGGTGTACCCGGCGCGGTCGAGGACGTCGGCGACGGGCTCGAAGGGGAACATGCGCAGGACGAAGTGGGCCATCCAGGGCCGGCGGCCGTCCTGGGCCTCGACGACGCGGGCGATGGTCCGCTCGGTGACGTAGCCGATGCAGCCGGTGGAGACGACGAGGTCGGCGCGGGCGAGCCGGGCGCGCTGGCCGGGCGTGGGGTCGCGGGTCTCCAGGTCGGCGTGGACGGCGTCGTCGAGGAACCCGGCGGCCAGTCCGTAGTCGAGGGCGTCGCGGGAGGCGTCGAGGCCGGTGAAGCTCGGCGCGCCGGGGACGCGGCGGGCGCGCAGGAACGCGCGGTCGCGCTCGACGAGCGCGGCCCGGTCGAGGTCGTCCGCGCCGGGCCCGGCGTACCGGTCGTAGAGGTCGTCCATCGTCGCGCCGCATTTCATGAGCGCGGCGTTGACGCCGTAGGAGCAGCCGATGTCGAGAATCACCGCGGCGGGGCCGCCGGTGGCGGCGCGGTATTCGTCGGCGAGTGCGCGGAAATGCGGCTGGGCGAGCCCGGGAATGCCGTATTCGAGTTCCCGCAGGGTGCCGAAGTATCCGCGCGGGTCGGGCTGGGAGTAAATATGGTCGAGCGATATCTTGCCGGTGGTACCGGTGTTCAAGGAAGTCCTTCCGGTTTCGGGGCGGCCTCGATCGCGGGCGCGCCGGCCGGGCGGGGGCGCGGCCGGGCGTGCGGCGCCCGTCAGTCCAGGAGCCGGTCGCCCCGGACGGCGCGGCCCTCGGCGGCCAGGTGCTCGGGCAGGACGCGGCCGAAGAGCTGGCGGGTGCGGGCGACGCTGCCGACGACGCCGGGCCGCTCGCTGTAGGCGAAGATCGCCGAGTGCCGGGCGGTGCGCCCGGCGACGGGGCTGACCCGGTGCAGCGCGTACCGCCCCTTGAAGAGCTGCAGGTCGCCGGGGCGCAGGTCGAGGCGGCGGACGGGCGTCAGGTCCGCGCCGGTGAGGACGCCGCGGACGGCGGGGAAGTTCTCGTCGCGCGCGGACCGGATGCCGGGGCAGTACTCGAAGACCCCGCCCTCGTCGGCGGGCTGGGTGAGCATGCTGACGGTGAACTCGTTGGTGTCGAAGTGCCAGGGGTGCTCCATGCCGGGCGCGACGACGTTGAGGCACAGCCCGGCGAGCGGGTCGGCGAGCTCGTGGACGCGGTCGAGGCCGAAGCACGCGGCGACGAACCGCTGGAACGCCGGGTCGGTGTAGAGCCGGTGGATCGCGTGCCCGGCGGGGATGCGGTCGCGGGGGACGAAGGCGTTGCCGCGCTCGACGGTGAGGCGGCCGGGGTGGTCGTCGGGGAGCGGGCGGGTGACGTCGGTGTTGTAGGCGTTGACGGTCTCGACGTCGTAGTGGGCGTGGGGGGCGATGGCGGCGCCCTCCGCGCGGAGCGCCGCGACGGCGTCCGGCCGGACGAAGTCGGCCAGCACGCTGCAGCCGGTGCCGCGCAGTTCCGTGCGGGTGCGCTCGACAATGGAATTCCATGCCGCCCCGCCGGGGTCGGCCAGTGGATAACGGTCGGTGTCGACGATCCGCCCGAGGGCCGGGACTTCCACGGTGCTCATGAAGATCCTCTCCGCGCGGGCCGGCGGTTCCGGGCGGAACGGAGCGTTGTCCCGTCCGCCTCGGAGTGCCTTGCCGCGAACCTCTGAGGGGTTTTAGCACATGCAATGGCTCAATTCACCCGGGGTTTTCGGGGGTTTTTTGGCAGGCGTCTTCGGAGTCCGGCGTTGACCTGTGTGTTTGGGTTCCCGTTTTCGTGTCGCGCATCACATCAATCCGCTTTGATGTGGTCCATCTCACGTCGCCCGGGAACGCCGGAGGCCCCGCCGGACGCACCGGTCGGGGCCTCCGCCGCGGGCTCTAGTAGGACTTCGGGAGGCCGAGCGTGTGCTGGGCGACGAAGTTGAGGATCATCTCGCGGCTGACGGGCGCGATCCGCATGAGGCGGACGACCCCGGCGAGCATCCCGACGCCGTACTCGCTGGTGAGGCCGTTGCCGCCGTGGGTCTGGATGGCGTGGTCCACGGCGTGGACGGCGGCCTCGGCGGTGGCGTACTTGGCCATGTTGGCGGCCTCGCCCGCGCCCATGTCGTCGCCCGCGTCGTAGAGCGCGGCGGCCTTCTGGCCCATGAGCCGGGCCAGCTCCAGCTCGATCTTGGCGGTGGCGAGCGGGTGGGCGATGCCCTGGTGCGCGCCGATGGGGGTCTTGAAGACCTGCCGGTCCTTGGCGTAGTTGACGGCCTTGTCGAGGGCGAGGCGGCCGATGCCCGCGCCCATCGCGGACGCCATGATGCGCTCGGGGTTGAGTCCGGCGAAGAGCTGGAGCAGGCCGCCGTCCTCGTCCCCGACGAGCGCGTCGTAGGGCAGCCGGACGTCGTCGAGGTGGCAGATGAACTGCTTCTCCGGGGAGACGATCTCCATCTCGATGGGCGTGTAGGTGAAGCCGGGGGTGTCGGTCGGGACGATGAACAGGGAGGGCCGCAGGTTGCCCTTCTGGTCGGAGCTGCGGCTGACGAACAGGACGGCGTCGGCCTCGTCGACGCCGGAGATGAACGTCTTCTGCCCGTTGAGTATCCAGCCGTCGCCGTCGCGGGCGGCCGTGGTGGTGATGCGGTGGGAGTTGGACCCGGCGTCGGGCTCGGTGATGGCGAACGCCATCTTGACCGACCCGTCGGCGAAGCGCGGCAGCCAGTGCTTCTTCTGCTCCTCGGTGCCGGACCGGGCGATGATCGTCGCGCAGATGGCGGGCGAGACGACCATGAGCAGCAGCGGGCACCCGGCGGCGGCCAGCTCCTCGCAGACGGCGGCCAGGTCGCCGATGCCGCCACCGCCGCCGCCGTACTCCTCGGGGACGTTGACGCCGAGGTAGCCGAGCCGCCCGGCCTCCCGCCACAGCTCGTCGGTCTTCTCCCCGGCGCGGGCCTTGCGGATGTAGTAGTCCGGGCCGTACTTGGCGCCGAGTTCGGCGACGGCGGCGCGCAGCGCCCGCCGCTCCTCGGATTCGGTGTAGGTCACTGGGGGTTCCTCTCGGGGGCTTGCGGGGGTCAGGACGCGGCGATGACGGCGAGGACGGCGCCCGCCTCGACCTGCTGCCCGGCGGCGACGCCGAGTTCGGCGACGGTCCCGGCGGCGGGCGCGGCGATGCGGTGCTCCATCTTCATGGCCTCCAGCACGACGAGGGTCTGGCCCTCGGCGACGGCGGCGCCGGCCTCGGTCTCGACGCGCACGACGGTGCCGGGCATGGGGGCCAGCAGGGAGCCGGGCGCGACGAGGTCGGCGGGGTCGGCGAACCTCGGGACGGCGCGCAGCGCGACGGGGCCGAGCGGGGAGTCGACGTCCACGCGGTCCCCGGCGGCGGCGACGGCGAACGTCCGCCGGACGCCGGCGACGTCCAGGACGACCGCGCCGGGCGCGGCGGAGACGAGCCGGACGCCGTCGTGGCCCTCGGCGGCGAGGCCGTCGCGGGTGAGGCGGTAGGCGACCTCGACGGCCGTCCCGTCCGGGGCCTCGTAGGTCTTGCGCTGCGGCTGGGACGGAACGTTGCGCCACCCGGACGGGAGCCCGCGCAGGACGGGCGCCGCGGCCCGGTTGGCGGCGGCGTCGGCGAGCGCGGCGGCGAGCACGGACAGCGCGACCGCCTCGGGCCCGGCGAGCGGCGCGGCGAGGACGTCGAGCCCGACCGCGTCGAGGTAGCCGGTGTGGGTGTCCCCGGCGAGGAACGCGGGGTCGGCGAGGATCGTCGCGAGCAGGTCCCGGTTGGTGGTGACGCCGTGGACGCGCGCGCCGGTGAGCGCGGCGCGGAGCCGCCGGGCGGCGGCGGCGCGGGTCGGGGCCCAGGCGATGACCTTGGCGAGCATCGGGTCGTAGTGGACGCCGACGCGGTCGCCGCTCTCGACGCCGCTGTCCAGGCGCAGCCCGCCGCCCGCCGGGACGGTGAACGCGGCGTCGACGCCGGGCACCTCGAACGTCCGCAGCACGCCGGTGCCGGGCCGCCAGTCGGCGGCCGGGTCCTCCGCGTACAGCCGGACCTCGATGGCGTGGCCGCTCGGCGCGGGCGGCTCGGGCGGCAGCGCCGCGCCCTCCGCGACCTCGATCTGGAGGCGGACCAGGTCGAGCCCGTAGATGCATTCGGTGACGGGGTGTTCGACCTGGAGGCGCGTGTTGACCTCCAGGAAGTAGAACCGTCCGTCGCCGGTCAGCATGAACTCGACGGTCCCCGCGCCGACGTAGCCGATGGCGCGGGCCGCGTCCACGGCGGCGGCGCACAGCCGTTCCCGCAGCGCGTCGTCCACGGCCGGGGACGGCGCCTCTTCGACGATCTTCTGGTGGCGGCGCTGGATGGAGCACTCGCGCTCGCCGAGCGCCCACACGGTGCCGTGCGCGTCCGCGAGGAGCTGCACCTCGATGTGCCGCGCGTCCTCCAGGAGCGGTTCGCAGAACACGGCGGGGTCGCCGAACGCGGACTGCGCCTCGCGGCGGGCGGCGGCGACCTCGCCGGGCAGGTCCGCGAGGTCGCGGACGACGCGCATCCCGCGTCCGCCGCCGCCCGCGGACGCCTTGACCAGCAGCGGCAGGTCGGCGGCGGCGACCGAGTCGGGGTCGAGTTCGGGCAGGACGGGCACGCCCGCCGCCGCCATCAGCTTCTTCGCCTCGATCTTGGAGCCCATCGCGGCGATGGCGTCCGGCGGCGGCCCGATCCAGGTGAGCCCGGCGTCGAGGACGGCCTGCGCGAACGCGGCGTTCTCCGACAGGAACCCGTAGCCGGGGTGGACCGCGTCGGCCCCGGCGGCGCGGGCCGCGCCGATGACGAGGTCGCCGCGCAGGTAGGTGTCGGCGGGCGCGTCGCCGGGCAGCCGGACGGCGGCGTCGGCCTCGGCGGCGTGCGGCGCTCCCGCGTCGGCGTCGGAGAAGACGGCGACGGTGCCGACGCCGAGGTCCCGGCAGGTGCGGAAGACGCGGCGGGCGATCTCGGCGCGGTTGGCGACCAGAACTTTGGTGATCATTGGCTCACATCCGGAAGACGCCGAAGCCGTCGGCTCCGCGTACGGGCGCGTTGTGGACGGCGGACAGGCAGAGGCCGAGGACGGTGCGGGTGTCGCGGGGGTCGATGACGCCGTCGTCGTAGAGCCGCCCGGACAGGAAGAACGGCAGCGACTCCGCTTCGATCTGCGCCTCGACCAGTTCGCGCATGGCCTGGTCCTGGGCGTCGTCGTAGACCTGGCCGCGCGCCTGCGCGGCCTGCCGGGCGACGATCGACAGCACCCCGGCGAGCTGCTGCGGCCCCATGACGGCGGATTTCGCGCTGGGCCAGGTGAACAGGAACCGGGGGTCGTAGGCGCGCCCGCACATGCCGTAGTTCCCCGCGCCGTAGGACGCGCCCATGACGATGGTGATGTGCGGGACCTTGCTGTTGCTGACCGCGTTGATCATCAGTGCTCCGTGCTTGATGATCCCGGCCTGCTCGTACTCCTTGCCGACCATGTAGCCGGTGGTGTTGTGCAGGAACAGCAGCGGCGTGTCCGCCTGGTTGGCGAGCTGGATGAACTGCGCGGCCTTCTGCGCCTCGTCGCCGAACAGGACGCCCTGCGCGTTGGCGAGGACGCCGACCGGGTAGCCGTGGACGCGCGCCCAGCCGGTGACGAGGCTCGTGCCGTAGAGCGGTTTGAACTCGTCGAACTCCGAGCCGTCCACGACGCGGGCGATGACCTCGCGCGGGTCGAACGGGATCTTCAGGTCCTCCGGGACGATCCCGGCGAGTTCGTCGGGGTCGTAGCGGGGTTCGGCGACGGGGCCGGGCGCGGGGCCGAGCTTGCGGTGGTTGAGGTGCTTGACGATCTGGCGGCCGAGGCGGAGCGCGTCGGGCTCGTCCACCGCCATGTAGTCCGCGAGGCCGGACGTGCGGGCGTGCATCTCCGCGCCGCCCAGCTCCTCGTCGTCGGCCTCCTCGCCGGTGGCCATCTTCACCAGCGGCGGCCCGCCGAGGAACACCTTCGCGCGCTCCTTCACCATGACGACGTGGTCGCACATGCCGGGGATGTACGCGCCGCCCGCCGTGGAGTTGCCGAAGACCAGCGCGATCGTCGGGATTCCGGCCGCGGACAGCCGGGTGAGGTCCCGGAACATCCGCCCGCCCGGGATGAAGATCTCCTTCTGGGTGGGCAGGTCCGCGCCGCCGGACTCGACGAGGTTGATGACGGGCAGCCGGTTCTCCAGCGCGATGTCGGAGGCGCGGAAGCTCTTCTTGACCGTCCACGGGTTGCTGGACCCGCCGCGCACGGTCGGGTCGTTCGCGACGATCATGCACTCGACGCCCTCGACGACGCCGATGCCGGTGATGACGCTCGCGCCGACCGGGAAGTCGCTGCCCCACGCGGCGAGCGGGCTGAGTTCGAGGAACGGCGAGTCCGGGTCGAGCAGCAGCTCGATGCGCTCGCGGGCGAGCAGTTTGCCGCGTTTGCGGTGCCGCGTCACGTACTTCTCGCCGCCGCCCGCGAGGGCCTTGGCGTGCTCGGCGTCGAGGTCGGCGAGCTTGGCGAGCATCGCGGCGCGCCGGTCCCGGTATTCGGGGCTCGCGGTGTCGAGGGCGCTCTTGAAGGTCACAGGAGTGTCTCCGGGATGTCGGCGCGGCGGGCGCGCAGCCACTCCCCGAGGGCCTTGCCCTGGGGGTCGAAGCGGGTGGAGGCCGAGACCCCCTCCTGGAGGATGCCCGCGACGACGAAGTTCAGGGCGCGCAGGCCGGGGAGGGCGTGGCGGGTGACGGTGTGGTCGCGGGTCTCGGGGAGGAGGTCGCGGAGGCGGTCGGCGGTGAGGTAGGCGTGGAGCCAGTCCCACTGGGCGTCGGTGCGGGCCCAGACGCCGATGTTGGCATCGCCGCCCTTGTCGCCGCTGCGCGCGCCGATGATCCGGCCGAGCGGGACGCGTGCGGTCCCGGCGGGGTTGTCCACAGGCCCGGCGGGGGTTTGGCCGGGGGTCTCGTCAGCGTTGACACTGGAAGTGGGGTGGCCCCCCTGGGCGGGCGGGGACTGTATCGGGGACGGTTGTTCCGCACCGCCCTCCCCCGCCCCCGGCAGCGCCGCCGTGACGGGCGCGGGCGCGATCGTCACCTCCGTCCCGTCCGGCAGCACCGCCACATGCCGCACTTCCTCATTGGCCACGAACGCCGGCGTGTAGACCCCGTACGGCGCGCCCTTCCCGGGCGGCGACGTCATCGTGAACCCCGGGTACCCCGCCAGCGCCAGCTCGACCACGGCCCCGCTGAACGCGCGCCCGACGACGTTCGGGTCCGGGTCCAGGACGGCGCAGCGCAGCAGCACGGTCGCCGCGCCCTGCGTCTCGGGGTCGTCGGCGGCCGTGCCGAGCGTCGTCCACTCGACGCGCGCCGGACGCCGCTCCCCGAAGGCCCGTTCGAGCTGCTCCCGCGCGAGCGACGCCTTCCCTTCGACGTCCAGGCCGGTGAGGACGAACGTCATCTCGTTGCGGTGCCCGCCGAGGTGGTTGAGGCACACCTTGGTCGTGGGCGGCGGCGGCGCGCCGCGCGTCCCGCTGATCTCGACGCGGTCGGGCCCGTCCTGCCGGAGCCGGATCGTGTCGAACCGCGTCGTGACGTCGGGTCCGGCGTACGCGGGGCCGCCGATCTCGTACAGGAGCTGCGCGGTGACGGTCTCCGTCGTCACGGCCCCGCCCGTACCGGGGTGCTTGGTGATGACGCTGGACCCGTCCGCGCGGATCTCCGCGAGCGGGAACCCGAGCGGTTCGGCGGAGCGGATCTCCTCGAAGAACGCGTAGTTGCCGCCGGTGGCCTGCGCGCCGCACTCCAGGACGTGCCCGGCGGCCGTCGCCCCGGCGAGCGCGTCCCAGTCGTCGCGCGCCCACCCGAAGTGCGCGGCGGCGGGACCGACGACCAGCGACGCGTCCGTGACGCGCCCGGTCACGACGACGTCCGCCCCGGCCCGCAGCGCCTCGACGATCCCCCACGCGCCGAGGTAGGCGTTCGCGGTGAGCGGCGCGCCGTACTTCGGCGAGGCGAGCCCGAGGTCGGCGGCGCGCGGCAGCAGGTCGTCGCCCTCGACGTGCGCGACGCGCACCGCGACGCCCAGCCGCTCGGCCAGCTCCCGCAGCCGCGCGGCGAGCCCGCGCGGGTTCAGCCCGCCCGCGTTCGCGACGATCGTGACGCCCCGGTCGGCGGCGAGACCCAGCGTCTCCTCCAGCTGCCGCAGGAACGTCGTCGCGTACCCGGCGTCCGGGTCCTTCAGCTTCCCGCGGCCGAGGATCAGCATGGTCAGCTCGGCGAGGTAGTCGCCGGTGAGGACGTCCAGCGGACCGCCCTCCAGCATCTCCCGCACCGCGGAGAACCGGTCGCCGTAGAAGCCCGAGGCGTTCCCGATCCGCAGAGGTTGGCTCATGCGCCGCAGCCTGCCAGCCGCGCCCGAAAAAATCAATCGTGCTTGATTGTTTTCTGGTCGCGAGGTTTGGTTGACTGGACCACCCACCGACCGAAGGACGCGATGACCACCCAGGCGACCCCGCGGCAGCCCCGCCAGGACCGCAGCCGCGCCACGCGGCAGCGGCTGCTGGAGGCGGCGATCGACTGCCTGGCCTCCGTCGGCTGGGCGCGGACGACCGTCGCCGTCGTCGCCGAGCGCGCCGGGGTCTCCCGCGGGGCCGCGCAGCACCATTTCCGGACCCGCGAGGAACTGGTGACCGCCGCCGTCGACTACGGCACCGAGGTCCGCATGTCCCGGATGCGCGAACACCTCGACACCGCCGCCGACGAGCGCCCGGCGACCCTCGACGTCGTCCTCCTGCTCGGCGAGATGTACACCAGCCCGCTCTTCCGCGCGGCGCTCCAGCTCTGGGTCGCCGCCAGCTCCGACGAGCAGTTGCGCGCTCAGGTGCTGCCCCTGGAGGCGCGCGTCGGCCGCGAGGCGCATCGCCTGACCGTCGAGGCCCTCGGCGCGGACGAGTCCGCCCCCGGCGTCCGCGAGGCCGTGCAGGCCACCCTCGACCTCGTGCGCGGCCTCGGCCTCGCGGACCTGCTCACCGACGACTCGGCCCGCCGCACCCGCCTCCTGCACCAGTGGGCGATCACCCTCGACTCCCTGCTGAGCGCCCGGCCGCCGGACGCCTCGACGACCTAGGATCGGCGGCATGGACGCGCCGAAGGTCCG
The DNA here is from genome assembly GCF_000381885.1 of Actinomadura atramentaria DSM 43919. GTDB lineage: Bacteria > Actinomycetota > Actinomycetes > Streptosporangiales > Streptosporangiaceae > Spirillospora > Spirillospora atramentaria. The sequence continues at coordinate 228,594 of NZ_KB907217.1, forward strand.
GCTGATCCCTGTCCTCCGGATCAGACCAGCAGGCGACGCCCTCACGCCCGCCGCCGACGTGACGACCGCGGCCCTGCGCGCCCTCCTTGCCGACGCGCTCGCCGACGACCTGCTCCCCCGCCTGCGCGCCCCGGAGTCCCGCGACGAGGCCGTCGACGAGGTCCCCGCGCTGGACGGCGGCTTCCTCCTCGACGGCCCGGACGGCCTGCGCGCCGAGCCGTCCTGCTGCTCCGACCTCGGCGCGCTGCCCGACTGGCGGGCCGCCGCCCGACACCGCGACTCCGCGCCGCCGGCGGTGTGGACGGGCCACCCGTGGCTGCTGGTGAGCGCGGACGGCGACCTGCTCCGCCTGCGCGAGTCCGACGAGCACGGCCCCGGCCGGGAGGTCGGCACGGTGCCCCGTGCCGACCTCGCCGCCGCCGTCGCGGACGCCGACTCGCGCCTGTCGGCGTTCGCCGCGCGCGTCCACGCCGCGTGCGCGGTCCTCACCGACGACACGACGGCCGCGCGGGTCACCGCGCGCCTCCTGGAGACCGGCGAGGGCTGACGCCCGTCAGCCGCCCCCGTCGAAGTTCCACGCCTCCGGCAACGCCGAAGCGCAGAACACGCAGGCGAAGAACCCGTCCCGGACCACGTTGCGCTCACCGCACCCCGGGCAGCGCCGAAAGACGATCGAGAACGTGAACTCGCCGGGATGCGCGATCCCCGCGCGGTCGAGCGCGTCCGCCACCGCGCGCCACGACGCCGGTTCCGGGCAGTACCCGGTGGATTGATTACTGACCTCGACCGCCGCCCAGCACAACCCGTCCCGCTCGAAGGCGATCTCGCCCGCGCTCAGCACGTCCTCGCCCCCGGCGCACGCGACGTGCTCCCCGCGACGCGGTGCGAGCCGCAGCAGTCCGTCGAGACCGACGACGAACGTGAACGGCTCCCCGAGTTCGTCCCGCGCACGCCCCGCCAGCCACGCCGCGAGATCGTCCGCGCTCCGCACCGGAACCCCCGGCGGCATCCCCCGGACCGCTGCCGCGATCTCCGCAGGACCGACATATCGGTACGCACGCATGGAACGAACCCTAAGCGCGACGCGGCAGGAGCGCCGTGAGCGCTGTCGCGGCGAGCGTGATCAGCCCGGCCGTGAGCATGGCCGTGTGCAGGCCGCCGAGGACGGCCAGCGTCCGGCTCGTCGCGTCGGCGAGCGCGTCGGCGCGCGCGGTGGTGATCGCCGCCAGGGCTGCAACGCCGATCGCGCCCACGAACTGCGGCATCTGCGCCAGGCTCCCGGCCACTCCCTGCTCCTCATCCGCGACGCCCGACGTCAGGGTCGTGATGAACGAGACCACCGACAGCACGTGCCCGAACCCCATCGCCCCCGACGTGACCAGCAGCAGCGCGATGTTCCCCCCGGCGGGCAGCAGCGCCATCGCCGCCGTCCCGACGCCCTGGACGAGCAGCCCGACGACCAGTACCCGCCTGGTCCCCCAAACGTTGATGATCCGCGCCGCCAGCGTTCCCGCCGCGAGCGCCGTCGCACCCTCGGCCAGGAAACCGAACCCCGTGGCGAGCGGCGAGTACCCGAGGACGTCCTGCATGTAGAGGCTGAGCAGCATCGTCGTGCCGCCGCACATGCCGAACGTGACGAGCCCGATCAGCGCACTCCACTTCACCGTCGGACGGTTCAGCAGCCCCAGCGGGACGAGCGGGTCCGGATGCCGCGCCTCGACCGCCAGGAAACCGCCGAGCAGCACCACCGCGCCGACGAGCGAACCGAGCGTCGCCGGACTCGTCCAGCCTGCGTCCGCCCCGGTGGAGATCGCGTACACCAGCGCGAACAGGCCACCGCTGGCCAGCACCGCGCCGGGCACGTCCAGCCGCGCGGCGCTCCGGCCGGCGTCCCCCGGCAGCAGCGTCACCGCGCCGACGAGCACGGCCGCCCCCATCGCGACCAGGATGAGCATCGTCCAACGCCAGTTCAGCCCGCTGGTGACCACGCCGCCGCCGATCGTCCCGATCACGAACCCCAGCGAGAGCAGCGCCCCGTTGATGCCGAGCGCCCGCGTGCGCCGCGGCCCCTCCGGGAAGATCGTCGTCATCAGCGCGATGGCGGTGGCCCCGATCATCGCCGCCGCGACGCCCTGCCCGGCGCGGGCCGCGATCAGCAGGCCGGGCGCGTTCGCCAGTCCCGCCGCCAGCGACAGCGCGGTGAACGCCAGCACCCCGGCGACGAAAAGCCTGCGGCGGCCCACCAGATCCGACACCCGTCCGAACAGTGGCAGCAGCGCCGCGGTCGGCAGCACGCAGGCCGTCGCGACCCACTGCAATGATCCGGCCGATCCGAACCCCAGGTCGCGGCCGATCTCCGGCAGCGCCACCATGATGATCGAGTAATCGAGCCCGGTGATGAACGTCGCCCCGCACAGCGTGAACAGCGTGAGCCATCCGCGCGCGCCGAGCCGCGCGGAATCGGCGGGCGCGGACGGCGGTCCCGCCGGAGCGCGGGTCGTCTGGGTCGTCATGCCTCTCCATTCGCCGGGCGACCGACGCGCGGTCGCGTTGAGCACCCGACCACTTTCGATCAGCCCGACGACCTGGAACAATGACGGCCTGCCCAACGAAAGGTTGAGCGAGACTAAGGAGTGGCCGACGGGGTGGAACGGCATGAGATCGAAACCTTCCTCACCCTCGCCGAGGAACTCCACTTCGCCCGGACCGCCGAACGCCTGCACGTCTCCCCCGGCCGCGTGAGCCAGACCATCAAGACGCTGGAACGCCGCATCGGAAGCCCGCTCTTCACCCGCACCAGCCGCCGGGTGACGCTCACCCCGCTCGGCGAACGGTTCCGCGACGATCTCCTGCCCGGCCACCGACAGATCCAGGCCGCCTTCGCCAATGCTCGCGCGGCCGGACACGGCATCACCGGCCGCCTGCGCATCCGCTTCTCCTCGCCCTGGGCGGGAACAGCGCTCGTCCGCGCCGCCGACGCCGTCCGGACGGAACATCCGGAATGCGATATCCAGATCCGCGAACTGCAACACGGCGATTCCTACGGCCCGTTGCGAGCGGGCGCGGTCGATCTCCAGCTCAGCGAACTCCCCGTCGAAGAGCCCGACATCACCGTCGGCCCGGTGATCTTCTCCGAGCCCCGCGCGCTCATCGTTCCGGTGGACCACCCGCTCGCGGGGCGCGAATCCGTCTCACTGGACGACCTCGCGCACCTTCCCCTCATCGCCCTGGCCGAGTTGCCGCGCTACTGGTCCGACTTCCACTACCCGCACCGGACACCCTCCGGCGAACCCATTCCGCGAGGCCCCGTAGCCCCCGACTGGCAGGCGCTGCTCGCCCTGGTCGGCGCGGGGAAAGGCGTATCCCCCACGGCCGTCCGCGGAACCGAGTACCACGCGCGCCCGGACATCGCCTACATCCCGTTCAGCGACGCACCGCCGATCGACTTCGCCCTGCTCTGGAAGACGGACGGCGAAACGGCCCTTCTGGAGACGTTCGTCCAGACCATGACGGCCCTGGCCCCACCGCTCTCCACCTGACTCGCAAGGACTTGGCGGCGACACCGAGAACCCGCGTCCGACTTCGCCAAAACGAGGACGCCGCCACAATGAACCACACGCAGAACAACAGGCACCGCAGAAGACAAGGCCGGCCCCACCAAAAAAAAGGCCCCGCCTGACGGCGGGGCCCAAAAAAGGGAGTCCGGAAAGCAGAACAGGCCCCGCCATGAATCGCGGGGCCTGTTCGTAATATGAGTCCGGCGGTGTCCTACTCTCCCACACAGTCCCCCATGCAGTACCATCGGCGCTGAAAGGCTTAACTTCCGGGTTCGGAATGGGACCGGGTGTTTCCCTCTCGCCAAAACCACCGAACGACCAACCCCAACCCCTCCGAAGCACCGAAGCGCTCCACGGACGGGCGGGAAACTCATGTCGTTTAAGCGAACATTATTCACTTGAAACTCGCGGAACCCAGTTGTTGTCTGGGAACCGCACAGGGACGCGAACACTACTCTCACACCAGCAGGGGTGTTTCTGTGGCGATGGGTTTGAACGTTCAGTGTGTTCAAGCCAC
>NZ_KB907218.1:0-6800 GCF_000381885.1 Actinomadura atramentaria DSM 43919
CCCCCGGGCCCCGCACCACACCAACCAACACCCCTGACCCGCCCCCAAGCCCTGCCGCACACCAACCGAGACCACTGACCCGTCCCCGAACCCTGCCGCGCACCAACCGAGACCGCCGCATCCACCCCGCCCTGCGGCCCGTCCACCGGACCCGCGAGCCCGTCTCCCCACCCCAAAGCACACCAACCGGCGTCACCGAGTTCACCCCGACCCTGCGGCACGCACCCGACGCCCCCAAGCCCGTCCCCCAACCCGGAGCGCACTCACCGGAGCCGCCGAGTTCAGCCCGCGCCCTGCCGCGTATCAACGGGGACCGCAGAGCCCATCCGCAGACCTCGCGGCGGGCGAGCCCGGGGGCCGGCCGGGTCTTCCCCGAACCCCCCAGCGCATCAACCGGAGCCGCTGACCCGCCCCAGAACTGCAGCACGCCAACCGACGTCACCGAGTTCACCCCGCCCCTGCGGCCCGTCAGCCCGGGCCCGCAAGCCCGTCTCCCAACCCGCAGCGCGTCAATCTGCGTCGTTGACCCGCCTCCGAAACCGCAGCACGCCAACCGGCGCGCCGAGTCCCCCGGACCCTGCGGCACGCCGCCCCGCGTCTCCAGCCCCTTCCCCGACCTGCGGCACTCCGACCAGGACTACCGAGTTCCCCAAACCCTGCGGCACGCACCCGACATCCCCGAGCCTGTCCGCCGACCCGCAGCGCGCCAACCTGCGTCGCCGAGTCCACCCCCGAACCCCGCGACACACCACCCGACGTCCTCCGAGGCTCATCCCTCGACCACAGCGCACGCACCAGGGCCGCCAAGTTCGCCCCCGGGCCTGCGGCGCGTCAACCGGGGCCGCTGAACCGGTGCCGGGCGCTGCCGCGTCAACCGGGGTCGCTGAACCGGTCCCGGGCATCGCGGCGTGTCAGCCGGGGTCGACGAGCCCGTCCACCGACCCTGCGGCGCACAGGCCGGGTCCGCTCGGGCGGGCCGGGGCGAATTCCGCCCACACCACCGTCCGCTCGCCGCGTGCCCAGTAGCCCCACGCCGACGCCAGCGCGGCGACGATCCGCATCCCGCGTCCGCTCTCCGCGCCGAACACCAGGTCCTCCAGGAGGTCGTCGTCGGAACCCGGCCGGACGTGCGGGCGACCGCCCGCCGCGCCGTCGTCGGCGACCTCCAGCCGGTAGCCGCCCGCGACGGCGGCGAGCCGCACCTCCACCCGGCCGCCCGGCCGGCCCGACGCGGTGTGCGCGACCGCGTTCCCGACCGTCTCGCTGCCGACCGTCAGCAGGTCGTCCAGCACTGGGTCGTCCGGCGGCAGCAGGCCGCGCAGGAAGGCGCGCGCCCGCGACGCCGACCGGCCCTCGCCGGGCAGCGACAGCGTCCCGAGCACCACCCCGGCCGCCGGGTCCGCCCGGCCGCCCGCCGCGTCAGCCGGGGAGTTCATCGGCGAGGTCCGGCGGGAGCACCGGCGTGACCAGGAGGCGGCCGACCAGCCCGACCGTCTGCCCGAGCAGCGCGACCGAGTCGTCGAACAGGGCGGGCGTCGCGCGCTGCGGCCACAGCAGCTCCACCGCGCACCACGCCATGTCGCGGGCGCGCGCGACGCTGAAGCTCGCCAGGATGTGCTTGACCGCCTCGGCGTCGCGCGTCGCCAGGCGCAGCAGCCACGGCTCCACGGCCCGCCGCACCTCCGCCTCCGCCCGCGCCAGCACCTCGTTGATCCGCAGGTAGTCGGCGTGGACGCCGGGGCCCGGCGGGACGCCCCGCTCCGCGCACGTCGCCACCACCGCCAGCGCCAGGTCGTGGTTGATGTGCGCGTTCATGCCCGCCAGGACGAACTGCAGCGCGCACACCGCCCGGTCCGCCCGCGCCCGGAACAGCGGCCGCCACGCCGCGCCGGGCGTCCGGCCCGCCTCGTCCAGGGCCACGTTGTCGAAGTACAGCCCGGCGAACACCTGGTCGAGCCGGGCGACGAAGTCCGGGTCGTGGAAGAACCCCGCCTCCAGGTCCGCCGCGACCAGTTCGGTGATGCGCAGGTAGACGCGGTTGAAGCGGGCCAGCCCGTCGCGGGGGTCCAGACCCCGGTCGATCTCCCGCATCCGGTCGAGGACGGTGTCGACCGTCTGGATCTCCGTCGCGTGCATCCCTCTCCCGTCGTCGCCGGTCGGACAGCCGTGAGAGTAACGGAACGTGACGCTGCGTGATCGGCGAACGCCGGAGCCGTCCCCTCACGGCAGGCCGATCAGGTCGGCCATGAGGTCCACGGCGTGGTCGAACAGCGCGTCCGCCGGATCGAAGCTCCCGACCAGGTGGCCGAACAGCTCGAACCCGACCATGCCGAAGAGCTGCGTCCACGCGATCCCCACCCGGACGGCCGCGTCCTCCGGCAGCCCGCCGCCCGTCAGCTCCGCGACCGCGCGCCCCTGCGCGGCCAGCTCCGGCGGCAGCGCCCGGACGTCCGGCGGGCGCAGCTCCCCCGCCTCGTGCGCCGCGCGGACGACCGACAGCAGCGCCAGCGGGACGCGCGCCGCCGCGTCGACCGTGTCGGCCGGGGCCGCGTACCCCGGCACCGGCGAGCCGTAAATCAGCGCGTACTCGTGCGGGTTCGCCCGGCTCCACGCCCGGACCGCCGCGCAGCCCGCCCGCCAGCGCTCGCGCGGTGCCGCCCGCGCCCCGACGGCCTCCTCCACCCGTTCCGCGACCGCCCCGTACGCGTCGATGATCAGTGCCGTGAGCAGCTCGTCCCGGCTCGCGAAGTAGCGGTAGACGCCGGACGAGACCAGGCCCGTCTCCCGCGCGACCGCGCGCAGCGACAGGCTCTGCGCGCCCGACTCCGCGAGCTGGCGACGCGCCTCCCGTTTGATCTCCGCGACCATCTGGCGCCTGATGCGCTCCCGTGCCCCGACCCGCTCGCCCATGCGGCCGAGTGTGCCACGAACGAGAGCACTGCACCAAATCGAGAGCGCCGATCTTTTTCTTGAGCACTGCTCTTGCACTCGGCGGCGGGCCGGGGCATACTCGTCACCAGATCGAGAGCACCGCTCACAGAAGCGAGCACCGCTCACCTTCCCTGGAGGATCAGATGAACGCGCACGCCGCCGAGCCCGTCCGCAACGTCCAGGCCCGTGAGGGCGGCGAGGTCTTCTTCAACAAGGTCGTCGCCTGGCTCGCCCGGCACGGCGTCAGCCTCCTCGGCACCCGGCTGCTGGCCGTCCGGGGCCGCAAGAGCGGCGTCTGGCGCACCACGCCCGTCAACCTGATGACCCTTGAGGACGAGCGGTACATCGTCGCCCCGCGCGGCCACACCCAGTGGGTCCGCAACATGCGCGCGGCCGGCGGCGGCGAGCTGCGGCTGGGCCGCCGCGCCGAGGAGTTCACCGTCACCGAGCTGACCGACGCGGAGAAGATCCCAATGCTGCGGACCTACTTCAAGCGCTGGGGCTGGGAGGTCGCGCGCTTCTTCGACCGGCCGATCAAGAACCTGACCGACGCGGAGCTGGCCGAACTCGCGCCGGGCGTGCCGGTCTTCCGCCTCGCGTGACGGTCGTGCCGCGGCTCCGCATCCCGCCGCCTGATCCGTCGGCACCGCGCCGACCAGCCGAACCCGCCCCTCCAAGCGGGGAGAGGGGTTGCTTACGCTTGGCAGTGAATACGCCACGGACAGCGATGATGCGGTCCGGACGACACGCGAGGGGAAGCCCGGCGGATGCGCGACGAGACCGAAGGCCGCCTGCGGTACTGGGGGGCGTGGCTGCTGCACTCCGTGCGCGGCCGGGCCACGCTGATCGCCGTCGCCGTGTCCGCGTCGATCAGCGTCGTGGCGCTGTTCCTGATCCTCGTCCTGGCGCGCGAGTACGCGACCGAGCGCTCGTGGGACGTGGCGGGGCGGGCGATGGACCGCGTCGCGCGGACCGTCCACACGGGCGGAGATCCGGCGAAGGCCGTCCGCGGCGGTGAGCGGGTCCAGATCGTCGACACCGGCGGCACGGTGCTCTACGCGAGCGAGACGCTGCGCGGCCGCGCGCCGCTCATCGGCCCGTTGTCGGCGCGGACGCAGGTCGTCATCGACCGGCGCACGTGCCCGCAGGCGCTCCACGACCAGTGCGTGTGGCTCACCGGTGTGCGGGTCGAGACCGGCACGTTCGGCCGACCGGTCATCGTCATCGCGGCGAACCGGCCGCCGACGCTCGTCCACGGCGTGCTGCTGACGCTGGCGCTGCTGCCGGTCCTGCTGCTGATGATCGCGGCGATCGGCTGGTGGACGTGGCGTTCGGTCGGCCTCGCGCTCGTGCCCATCGAGGCGATCCGGCAGGAGGTCGCGCACATCAACGCGTCCGGCACCGGCGCGCGCGTGCCCGTGCCCAACACGCACGGCGAGATCCAGGAGCTCGCGGAGACCGTCAACGACACACTCGCCCGGCTGGACGAGTCCGCGAACCGCGAGCGGCGGTTCATCTCCGACGCGTCGCACGACCTGCGCAATCCGATCTCCGGCCTGCACACCCGGCTCGACGCGCTTCTGCAGGAGGACGACGACTTCGACTGGCGCGCGGAAGTAGGGGAGGCCCTGAACGACACCGAACGGCTCAACGAGATCGTCACCGACCTGCTGGAGTTGTCGCGGCTCGACGCCCGCGCGCCCGCGCCCGTCGAGAACGTCGACCTCGCCGCCCTGGTGGGCCGCGAGGTGGGCCGCCGTCCGTCCCGCGTCCCCATCCGTCCGCACCTGGAGAACGGCGCGCACGTCATCGCGAACCCGCTGCGGCTCACCCGCGTCCTCGGCAACCTGCTGAGCAACGCCGAACGGCACGCGCTGTCGTCGGTGGAGGTCACCGTCCGCGCCGACGACGGCTCAGCGGTCCTGGAAGTCGCCGACGACGGCTCGGGCATCGCGGAGGACCAGCGCGAACGCGTCTTCGAACGGTTCGCGCGCCTCCCGGAGAGCCGCCGCCGCGACCCGTCCGGAACGGGCCTCGGCCTTCCGATCGCCCGCGAGATCGCGGAATCCTACGGCGGCACGCTCCGCATCGAGGACAGCGCGCGCGGCGCGCACTTCGTCCTGCGCCTGCCCTTGGCCGTCCCCGAACCAGCCGCCACATCGAACTGACTCCGTCTCCACAGGACGGTGCGTCAGTCGCCGTCCGCGCTACAGCCGGCAGAACGTCCGAACCTCGCCGCGCGCCGAACCGAGGACGTCAGTCGTCGTCCTCGGCGCCTTCGCCGGCCGTGACGCTCAGAACGTCCGGGAGTTCGCTGAGCGTCGCGACGAGGTTCTGTTCCGAGCCGGTGCCCTCCAGCAGCAGCATGACGGACGCGCTGTCGCGGGGCGGGCCGGGCGCGACGCGGTCGCGGCGTTCGTCCCGGCCGATGTCCGCGTCCGAGTACTCGCGTTCCACCTGAACCTCCGCGACGACGAAGCCCTGCCCGGTGGCCTCTTCCAGAGCCCGACGCAACACGCCGCGGCCGTCCCGGTAGGCGAGCCGGAGCCGAATGCGCGGCGGCGGCCCGAGCCGGTCGATCGGCAACAGCCGCGCGAGCCAGCTCAACCCGAAGACCACGACGAAATGCCCGACGGTCACGACGACGGCGAGAACCGGCAGCCCACCGCCCGCCGCCATCCCGATCGCGGCCGTCACCCACACGACCGCGGCGGTCGTGAGACCGCGCACGGCATCGCGGCGGACGAAGATGAGCCCGCCACCGATGAACCCGATCCCCGACACGATCTGCGCCGCGACCCGCGAAGGGTCGAGCACGACGTGCTCACTGAGCACATCCCCGAACCCGTACTTGCTGACGAGCATGAACAACGCCGCGCCGACCCCGACGAGCGTGTGCGTCCGCAACCCCGCGCTCTTGTTGCGGATGCCGCGTTCCAACCCGATGGCGGCCGACAGCACGAGCGCGAGCGCGAGTTCCCCGATCTGCGTCCACCCCTGCCCCGCCCCGAGATCCATCACCAACCCCACCCACCAGGGCAAACAGGACAAACAGCAAACCGACCCACCACGAACCAACCTCCAACATCGGGGAATGTGCTCGTCTCTACCCCGACCACTTCCGCCCATGCCCAACCCCCACCCACCCAGCCCCAACCAGACGACCCGCCAAGCAAATCCACACGCCCAAAGCCAAGCGCCCAGCCAAGCGACCACCACCGCGACCGAGGGGTGAACTGAGGTATTCGGGTCAGCGACCATGCCTGAACGCGCGACCCGAGCGGCCGCATCGGCAGGTTCGGCCGAGAGGGCGCGGGGTACACGGGCGTCCGCCCATCTGGGCAACGCGCTCGTCGCCGCTGTCCGCACCGCCGCCGTTCCCGCACGCGCGCGTCGGGGCCTCGCGCCCGTCCGCCGACCTGTCCACGCCAACCTGCCCGCGTCCACTTGTGTGCGTCCGTCCGCCCGCCCTTACCTGCCCCTGCTCACCTGTGCGCGTCCCCCTCTGCCGCGCTCACCTGTGCGCCTCCTCCCAGGACGGCGAACGCGCGGCGGTGGGCGCAGGACGCTGGACGCAGGGCGGCGAACGCAGGGCGGCGGACACGGGGCGGTGGGCGCAGGACGGCGAACGCAGGACGGCGAACGCAGGACGGCGAACGCAGGGCGGCGGACGCAGGACGGCGGACGCAGGACGGCGAACGCGGGGCGGTGGACGCAGGACGGCGGACGCAGGACGGCGGACGCAGGACGGCGGACGCAGGGTGGCGGACGCGGGGTGGCGGACGCGGGTGGGTGCTGGGGTGTGTGGGGAGCGGGTGGGCATGGGTGGGTGGCTCAACGGTCCGTCCGGTTGGTGGGGGTGGCGCGGG
>NZ_KB907218.1:6839-230294 GCF_000381885.1 Actinomadura atramentaria DSM 43919
GGGGCGGGTTTTTGGGTTTGGGCTGGGTGGGTGGGGTGGCGGCATGGGGCGGGGTGGAGCGGGTATCGGGTCGGCGGAACGAGGAGGCGCGATGGCGGGCGACGGCGGGCCGGGTGGGCGGCGGGTGGGGCCGGGCGGCTGGTGGCGGGCGGCCCGGAGAACGGTGACCAGCTTCCTGGCGGACGGCGTTCTGGACTGGGCTGCGGCGCTCACCTACTACGGCGTGTTGTCGTTGTTTCCCGGGCTCATCGTCGTGGTGTCGATGGTGGATCTCGCGGGGGTCTCGGGGCAGCGGACGCTCGTCGACAACGTCCGGGAGTTCGCGCCCGGGCCCGCTCGGGACACGGCCATCGCCCTGCTGGAGGATCTGCACGGCACCGCGCCGACGGCGGGCACGGTCGCGGCGATCGGGCTCGCGGTCGCGCTGTGGTCGGCGTCGAGGTACGTGGGCGCGCTGATCAGGGCGCTGAACGCCGTCCACGACGTCGATGAGGCGCGCCCGCTGTGGAAACTCGCGCCGCTGCGGCTCGCGCTGACGCTCGCGATGCTCCTGCTGTTCGGCGCGAGCGCGCTCGCGGTGACGTTCACCGGTCGCCTCACCGAGCAGGCCGGCCGCCTGTTCGGCCTCGGCGAGGCGTTCGTGACGGGATGGAACGTCCTGAAATGGCCGGTCCTGCTGGCGATTGTCGTCGTGGCCATCGCGACGCTGTACCGCGCGGGACCGGACGTCCACGAGCACCCGAGGCGCTGGATCACCCCGGGCTGCGTGGTCGCGATCGTCACGTGGATCGTCGCGTCCGTGGGTTTCGCGGTGTACGCGGCGAACTTCGGCTCGTACAACCGCACCTACGGGACGCTCGCCGCGATCGTCATCTTCCTGGTCTGGCTGTGGGTGTCGAATGTCGCGATCCTGCTCGGCGCGGAGTTCGACGCGGAGCTGGCGCGCGTGCGCGGCCGCGAGCCGGACCCGATCGGCCCCGTCGCGAACCCCGTCCGCCCGGAGGCGGCGGAGCGCGTTCAGGGTGTCCGGACGTAGTCCTCCAGCCGCGCGACCGCGAACCCCTGGCGGCGGACGACCTTGAGCAGGTGCGCGAACATCTCCGTCAGCGTCTCGCCCTTGAGCTCCTTCGGCCCCCGGAAGTGCGCGAGTAGGACGTCGCCCGGGCGGAACTTCTTCTCCGGGTCGTCGTACTGGAAGTCGTGGATCTGGAACGACGCGCGCCACAGAACGATGCCGCGGATGCCGCACGCGGCGGCGGCCTGCTGCGTGAGCGAGTTCCACTCGCCGTAGGGCGGGCGGAGCAGCGTGGGCCGCGTCCCGTACTCGCGTTCGAGGGTCTTCTGGTCGTCGCAGAGTTCGCGGCGCTGGCCCTCATAGCCGAGCAGCGGGAGCTGCGGGTGGTCGACGGTGTGGTTCTGGACGGTCGCGCCCGACGACTGCAACGTCCGGAAGTATCCGTAGTTGTCGCGGATCGCCGCGTCCGTGAGGAACATCGAGACGGGAACCCGCAGGTCCGCGAGCATCTGGAGGAACTCGGGGTCCTTCTCGTTGCCGTCGTCGAGCGTGACGAACACGACCCGGTCCTTGGTCGGGACGGACGAGAACACCGGCACCGGCCCTTTGGCCTTCAACGCGATGGCGGGCCGCGCCGGTGCGGGCGGCGCGGGCGGCAGCGGCTTGAGCCCCCACTTGGCCCACTGCGCGGCGACGTCGGCGGCGTTCGGAGTCGGCGCGCCCGCGGGCGACGCGCCCGGCCCGGCGTCGCGCGGAATCCCGGCGCGCTCGGTCGGCGACACATGCGACCCGCATCCCGCGACGAGCGCGAGCCCCGCGACGGCCGCCGCGACGGCTCCGACTTTCCGCATCCGCACTCCCCCGATCGACGCCCGACCAACTTAGCGATCTCCGTCGAAGGACTGCGCACCGCGCCGCATATCAACGCGAACCACCCCGAAACCCGCCACCGCGCGGACACGGCACACCCACCGGAGTCCAACGCGACCCGGACGACCGCGCACGGGCAACGCTGCCAGCGCGCTAGCACCAGCGCGAACGCGCGCCGCGTCCACACGGGGAAGCAGCGTTTACCTCCGACGCGCCCGATCGACTCGGTCAACACGCCAGAACCAGCACAACCGCGCCAGGCACGTCAGCCGCCGACGCGGCCAGAACTACTGCGCACGGCGGCGCACCCGGCGATGCTGCCAACGCGCGGTCAACAGCTCGAACCCGCCCGCGACCGCGCCAACGCCGCGGTCAGCGCGGGCGGTGTGGCCGGTGGGTTCTGTGGAGGCGGCCAGAACAACCGCGCGCGGGCCGCGCGCGCGGTGGGCTCGGTCAACGCGCCGGAACCGGCGCGACCGCGCCAAGTGAGCGGCGTGGTTCAGGGTGTCAACGCGCGCACGACGTCGGCGGCCGGGATCGGGGCGGCGGTCCGCCACGAGGTGCCCGCCCACAGGTTCACGCCATCGGCGTCGCCGCGGGCGGCGGCGGCGCGGCGCAGCGGGCTCGTCAGGTAGTGGACGTCCGGATAGGCGGCGGGCGCGGCCGCCGAGTGCCGCAGCGCGAACCGGTTCGTCAGCCCCCGCCCGTACCGCCCGCTGAACGCGCGCGTCAGCGTCGTCGAGGTGTAGCGCGGGTCGCCGAGCGCAGCCTTGTGGACGGCGCTCGCACCCGACTCGGGACTGCGCAGGAAGGCCGTGCCCGCCTGCGCGGCGACCGCGCCGAGCGCGAGGACGTCCGCGACGTGCGCGCGCGTCCCGAGCCCGCCCGCCGCCAGCAGCGGCTGCGCGGTGACCGCGCGGACGGCCGCCAGCAGCTCCCGCACGCCGAGCCCCGGCGGCGCGACGTTGGCGAACGTCCCCTGGTGCCCGCCCGCCTCGACGCCCTGGACGCAGAGAGCGTCCGCGTCCGGGCAGGCCGACGCCTCCTCGACGGACGTCACGGTCATGACGACGGCGGACCCGGCCGCGCGGAACGCCCGCACGACGTCCGCCCCCGGCCGCCCGAACGTGAAGCTGACGACGGCGGGCGGCGGCCCGGCGAGCAGCGTCTCGACCTTGGCGTCGAAGTCGTCGTCGCGGGCCCGCGGGACGCCCGGCTCCGCGCCGAGCCGTGCCGCGTCCGGCAGCAGCCGCGTCCGGTACGCGTCGACCTCGGCGGGATCGACGGGATCGGTCGCGGGCAGGAACAGGTTCACGCCGAACGGCCGCGCCGACAGCGCCCGCACCGCCTCGACGTCCGCGAGCATCCGCGCGGCGGTGAGGTACCCCGCGCCGAGGAACCCGAGGCCGCCCGCCTCGCCGACGGCGGCGACGAGTTCCGGCGTCGCGCCGCCGCCCGCCATCGGAGCCTGCACGATCGGTCGTTCGGGGAGCCATCCGGTCACGCGCACCACCTCCAGGGAACGGAACCGCCCAAGATAGTGGCGTCCGCCGCGCTACCCCACGCGCGTCAGGTGGAAGTAGAGGATGCGCGGCTGCCCCTTGGCGTCCATCGCGCCGAGGACCACGTCGTCGGTGACGCGCCGGAAATGGTCGATGATCGGCTGCGTGTCGTAGACCATCGCGGCCGACGCGACGCCCCGGAACGTGATCTCGCGGAGCCGCGCGTGCCCCATCCCGTCGTAGGAGTAGACGCCGCCGTCGGAGGTGAGGCACAGCAGCGGGTCGACGTCCTCGACGTCGTTGAACCGCTTGCCGTACCAGTTCAGTCTCGTCAACCGCGCGGCGAGCCCGCCCGTGACGGTGAACAGGCCGCCCTTCCACGTGCCGAGCAGCGCGGACGTGGCGACGGGCGGGGCGGCGTCGAACGCGGCGGCGACGTCCGCAGGGTCGGGCTCGGCGGCGTTGATCAGGTCGAGCGCGGTCATGGCGACTCCGGGAGCAGGACGGGCTTGACGACCTTGCCGGACACCGCGTCCGCCTCCGCCCGGCCGACGTCGGACAGCGGATAGGTGCCGATGAGCGAGTCGAACGGGAACCGCCCTTGCTTCCACAGTTCGACGAGCCGGGGGATGAACGTCTGCGGGACGACGTCCCCCTCGATGATGCCGCGCACGGTCCGGCCCATCAGCAGCAGCCCCGGGTCGAGCCGGTACTCGGCGCCGCCGACGCCGACGAGCCCGCAGACGCCGGTGGTGCGCAGCGCCGCGACGGCGGACGCGACGACCTCGGGCACGGCCGTGGTGTCGAGCGCGTACTGGACGCCCTCCGACCCGACGATGGCGCGGATCTGCCCGGGAATGTCCTCGTCGTCGCCGTGCAGGACGTGCGTCGCGCCGAGTTCGCGCGCGAGGTCGAGCCGCGCCGGGTTGGTGTCCACCCCGATGATCCGGGTGGCCCCCGCGATGCGGGCGGCCATGACGGCGGCGAGCCCGACCGCGCCCGTCCCGAACACGGCGATGGAGTCGCCCGGCCGGACGCCGAGCGCGACGAGCACCGAGCCCGCGCCCGTCTGCATGCCGCAGCCGAGCGGCCCGAGGAGTTCCAGCGGCGTGTCCGGCCCGACGACGCCGTCGACCGGGACGGCGTTGCGGACGGTCGCGAGCGCGTGCGTCGCGAACGACGACTGCCCGAACCACCGGTTGTTGAGCGCGCCGCCGTCCGCACCGGTGGCGCGCGGACGCCCGTCCAGCGGCGCGGAGAACATGTTGAGCGGCGCCATCGACGCGCAGTTGCCGGGCCGCGCGGCGCGGCAGTTGGCGCAGTCGCCGCAGGAGTCGAAGGACAGCACGA
Organism: Actinomadura atramentaria DSM 43919; assembly: GCF_000381885.1. Classification (GTDB taxonomy): domain Bacteria; phylum Actinomycetota; class Actinomycetes; order Streptosporangiales; family Streptosporangiaceae; genus Spirillospora; species Spirillospora atramentaria. Next base: position 11,577 of record NZ_KB907218.1, read on the forward strand.
CGGGCGTGCCGGGCGCGAGCGGGACGCCCGGCCCGACTGCCTCGACCACGCCCGCCCCCTCATGCCCGAGGATGACGGGTTTGGGCAGCATGTCGGGCGCGCGGCCGAGCAGGTCGGTGTGGCACATCCCGGTGCCCGCGATCTTCACGATCAGCTCGCCCGGTCCGGGATCGGCCAGTTCGACCGGTTCGATGCTGTAGGGGGCGTCCGCGGCCCGCAGGACGGCGGCGTCGATGCGCATGGGTCAGCCTCGCAGCGTGTAGCGGATGGGGAGCCGTTTGAGCCCGCCGACGAAGGTGGTGGCGATCCCCTGCGGCTCGCCCGCGGGGCCGATCTCCGAAAGGCGCGGCAGCAGTTCCTCGAAGAACGCGCGGACCTCGATGCGGGCGAGCGCCGCGCCGAGGCAGTAGTGGACGCCGAAGCCGAACGCCAGGTGCTTGTTCGGGTCGCGGCCGACGTCGAAGCGGAACGGGTCGGCGAACACGTCCTCGTCGCGGTTGGCCGACGGGTACGACAGCAGCAGCGAGTCGCCCTTGCCGATCCGGACGCCGCGCAGCTCGCAGTCCTCGGTGGCGGTCCGCATGAACTCCTTGACGGGCGTCGTCCAGCGGATCATCTCCTCGACGGCCAGCGGCATGAGGCCGGGGTCGGCGCGCAGCCGGTCGAGTTCGGCGGGGTTCTCCATGAGCGCCTGGAGGCCGCCGGAGATCGTGGAGCTGGTGGTGTCGTGGCCCGCCGTCGCGATGATCACGTAGTAGGACGCGGTGTCGAGGTCGCTGAGCGGTTCCCCGTCCACGCGCGCGTTGGCGATGGCGGACGCGAGGTCGTCGGTGGGACGGGCGCGGCGCGCGGCCGTCAGCTCCTGGAAGTAGGCGAAGAAGTCCAGGAGGACCTGGAGCAGGTCCTCGTTGCTCTCGCCGCGCTTGAGTTCGTCGTCGTCCCCGCCGAACAGTTCCTGGGTGAGTTTCAGCATCCGGTCGAAGTCGGACTCGGGAAGGCCGAGCAGCGAAAGGATCACATAAAGCGGGAACTTCACCGCGATCTGCTGCGCGAAATCGCATTCGCCGCCGAGTTCGGCCATCCGGTCGACGTAGCGGCACGCGAGTTCCCGGACGCGCGGCTCCAGCGCGCGCATCGCGCGCGGCCGGAACCAGTCCGCGCCGATCGCGCGGACGACCCGGTGGTCCGGGTCGTCCATGTGGATCAGCGTCCGCAGCGCGAGGCCCTGCTCCTGCCGGGCGCGGTTGGCGGCGTCGAGCTCCGCGGTCGCCAGCAGGGGCCGGGGCGCGTTGACGAACCGGGCGTGGTCGCGCTCGACCTCCATGACGTCCGCGTGCCGGGTGACGGCCCAGAACGGGTTGTATCCGGGGGCCTCGACGCGGTGGACGGGGTCTTCGCGGCGCAGCAGCGCCAGCGCCTCGTGGAGGCGGCGGTCGTCCGCGTACGCGGCGGGATCGGCGAGCGCGCGGCCCGCCTCGTCCACGGTGAGGCTCACGGTCGGCTCCTCGGCTTCGGCGGACACCGCACGCTGAGAACCTAAGAGCCGAATGTCATTCGGTCAAGCGTTGGTCATGATTTGGTCTAGCCGTTCGTTCGGTCTTTCGTGAAATGTTCCGTACCGACGGCGATGAACAGCCCCGCCGCACGGACGGCCACCGCGCCCTCCCGGCCGCCGATCCGTGCTTCACCCTCGACGTACGTCTTACGACCGTCGACGCCCGTCACCCAGGAGCGCAGGTAAAGTGTGCCGCCGACCGGGACCGGCGTGAGGTAGTCGGTCTCCAGCCGTCCGGTGACATGCGGCTTACCGGTACGCCAGGCCGCTTCGCCGAGGACCTCGTCCATCGCCGTCGCCAGCAGCCCGCCGTGGGCGAGGCCGGGCGCGCCCTGGTGGACCTCGCGGACGGCGAACTCCGACTCCACGACCAGCCCGGACTCGCCCTTGTGGCTGATGCGGAGCCCGTCCGCCGGTTCGGGGCCGCAGCCGAAGCATCCGCCGTACTGCTCCATCGGCTCGGGGACGGACCGTTCCACCGGCTCGGGGACGGTCGCGCCGGGCGGCGGCGTCGTCCGGCGGGAGGCGGGACCGGGGCGTTCCACGGCGGGACTCGTCACGACATGCTCCTTCACCCTGCGAATACCGATCGAGGTTCGGTTTCTGGCGTCTCCGAGGTTACGCCCCGCGTCCGAAGTGCCCGGTAACGACCGCCCTTCCCGACGCACTTCCCACTGAAGGAACACACGAACGGAGGAACGGTGTGGCGGAAGACGACCCGCGCGAACGGCGGTTCACCGCGATGTACGACGCCTGCCGGCAGCGGGTGTGGGCCTACGCCGCGGCCCGCGCCGGACGCGAGACCGCCGACGAGGTGGTGAGCGAGACCTTCGCCGTGGCCTGGCGGCGGCTGGACGACGTGCCCGACCCGGCGCTGCCCTGGCTGCTCGGCGTCGCGCGCAACGTGCTGCTGGCCGACCACCGCGCCCGCGCCCGCCGCGACGCGTCGGCGGCCGAGCTGCGGCGCTGGGCGCGGCCGGCGACCGGGGACGTCGGCGCGGAGGTCGCCGAGCGGCTCGCGGTCGTCCGCGCGCTGGCGTCCCTGTCCGAGGACGACCGGGAGATCCTCCTGCTCGTCGCCTGGCAGGGCATGGCGCCCCGCGACGCCGCCCGCGTCGTCGGGATCTCGCAGGCCGCGTTCCGGGTGCGGCTGCACCGGGCGCGCCGGCGGCTGCTGCGCGCCGCCGAGGCCGAACCCCCCGCGCGCCGCGCCGCGCACCCGACCGCGATGCCCCTGAAGGAGCTGTCATGAGGAACGACCCGCTGCGCGTGCTCGCCGAGGCCCGGCCGGACGAGCTGCACCCGGACGCGCCCGTGGACCCCGACCGCCGCCAGGCCGAGCTGTCGCGCGCCATGCTCGGCGCACCCGCCTCGGTCACCGCGCCCGCGCGCCGGGGCGTCCCCCGCTGGGGCCTCGCGCTCGCCGGGCTCGGCGCCGCCGCGGCCGTCGCGGCGGGCGCGGTCGTCGCGCTGCCCGGCGGCTCCGGCCCGCACCGCGCGCCCGCGACGGCCGCGCCGGTCGCGCTGGACGCCCGCACCGTCCTGCTCTCCGCCGCCGAGCACTCGCTCGCCAGGCCGAGCACGGCGGGCAGGTACTGGCACACGTCGGTGATCTCCCGCGCGTCCTGGCGGGCGGACGGCGGCTACACCGTCGTCACGCGGACGCGCCAGGACACCTGGACGCCCCGCACGCCCGGCCAGGAGATCATCGCCGTCCAGCAGGAGCTCGGCGCGCGCCCCGCGTCCCCGGCGGACGAGCGGGCGTGGCGCGCGGCGGGCGCGCCGACCCGCATCAAGGCGCGGACGACGACGAGCGGCACCCGGTTCAAGCCCGCCGTCCTCACCACCGCGCAGGGCGCCCCCGAGCGCTCGGCCACCGGGCAGGTCGACGGCGACAAGGTCTTCTGGCTCGGCCGGAACGTCACCGTCAAGCAGCTCCAGGCGCTGCCCGGCGACCCGGCGGCGCTCCGCAAGTCCCTGCTCGCCTGGTACGACGGCCACGACACCGAGTCCGCGAGCGTGCGGCAGTCGTCCGACCAGTGGCTGTTCCGCGTCGCGTCCGCGCTGGTGGACGGGACGATGCCGGTGATGCCGAAGGTCCGCGCCGCCGCCTACAGGATGCTGTCGAAGCTGACGACCGTCCGGTCGCTGGGCGAGGTCACCGACCCGCAGGGCCGCCGCGGCGTCGGGATCGCGCTGCCCGAGCCGGGCGACGCGAAGGCCGGGACGGTCGAGAACCGCCTGATCATCGACCCGGAGACGGGTGACGCGCTCGCCACCGAGACCGTCCTGCTCAAGCCGGGCGGCGCGAACGACGCACTGCCCGCGGGCGCGGTCATCGCCTCGTCGGCGGCGATCACCACGGAGTGGACGAACACCGACCCGCGCTGATCCCGCAGGTCACAGCGGTAACTCTGGCGGCCGGGTGACGCGGGCCTCACCCCGCGTCACCCGGCCCTGACCCAAAAGTGATCAACAGGTGTCGGTATAACGACTCATCTCCGGGAAGAGCCGCATAGGAGACCATCTCGGAGGTTTTCCTATGGGCCGTCTGCTGCGGGACATCACCCGCCGCAAGCCGATCGACCAGATCAGCCCCGACGACGGCGGCGGGCACGGGCTGAAGAGGACGCTGGGCCTCTGGCAGCTCACGGCGATCGGCGTCGGCGGCATCATCGGCGCGGGCATCTTCTCCCTCGCGGGCGCCGTCGCGAACGAGAAGGCCGGGCCGGCCGTGCTCGTCTCGTTCCTCATCGCGGGCATCGCGAGCGCCGCGGCCGCGTTCTCCTACGCCGAGTTCGCGGGCCTCATCCCGCGCGCCGGGTCCGCCTACACCTACGGCTACGCGGTCCTCGGCGAGTTCCCCGGCTGGGCGATCGGCTGGGACCTGCTGCTGGAGTACACGGCGATCGTCGCGGTCGTCGCGATCGGCATCTCCGGCTACTTCGACGACCTCCTGGGGTTCATGGACGTCCAGCTCCCGATGTGGATGATGGGCGCGCCCGGCACCGAACCGGACGGCGTCGCCTCCGGAAGCTACAAGGTGAACCTGTTCGCGATGCTGCTGTGCCTGCTCATCGCGTACGTGCTGAACCTCGGCATGAAGGACGCGGCCCGCTTCGAGTCCGCACTGGTGTACCTGAAGGTCGCGATCGTCCTGCTGGTCATCATCGTCGGGTTCTTCCACATCAAGGCGGGGAACTACACGCCGTTCTTCCCGTTCGGATGGTCGGGGGCGTTCACCGGCGCCGCAACGGTGTTCTTCGCCGTATTCGGCTACGACGCGATGTCCACCGCGGCCGAGGAATCCCACGACGCCACGCGGCACATGCCCAAGGCGATCATGTACTCGCTGGCGATCTCGATGGTCCTGTACGTCCTGGCCTGCCTGGTCCTGACCGGCATGGTGGACTACAAGCACATCAACCCGAACGCCGCGTTCTCGTCGGCCTTCGCCGACATCGGCCTCGACACCGTCGGGATCATCATCGCCGTCGGCGCGATCCTCGGCGTGCTCACCGTGCTGTTCACGTTCATGATGGGCGCGGGCCGCGTTTGGTTCTCGATGAGCCGCGACGGCCTGCTCCCCGGCTGGTTCGCCAAGACCCATCCGACGCGGCACGCGCCGACGCGCATCACCTGGATACTCGGCGTCGCGTCCGCCGGGATCGCCGGGTTCCTGCCGATCGCGGAGGCCGCGGAGCTGACGAACATCGGCATCCTGCTCGCCTTCATCGTCGTCAGCATCGCCGTGATCGTGCTCCGCTACCGGCGGCCCGACCTGCACCGCGAGTTCAAGACGCCCGGCATGCCGTTCGTCCCGGCGATCGGCGTGATCTTCTCGGTGTGGCTGATCACGTTCCTGCAGTGGCAGACGTGGCTGCGGTTCGCGATCTGGTTCCTCGTCGGCTGCGTCGTCTACTTCGGCTACAGCCGCCGCCACTCCGCGCTGGGGCGGACCGGCGGCGGCGACCACGAGTTCAGAACGTGACGACCTGCCGGACGGCCTCGCCCGTGTGGAGCCGGTCGAACCCGGCGTTGATGTCCGTCAGCGGGAGGCGGTGCGACAGCAGCCCGTCCACCGGTAGGAGACCCGACCGGTACAGGCCGATGAAACGCGGCACGTCCCGCGCGGGCACGCACGAGCCGAGGTAGCTGCCGCGCAGCGCGCGCTCCTCCGCGACCAGGCTCAGCGCGGGCAGCGTCAGCGGGACGCCGGGGGCGGGCAGGCCGACCGTCACCGTCGTGCCGCCCGGACGCGTCGCCGCGTACGCCTGCTCCAGCACCGCGACGACGCCCGTCGTGTCGATGACCTTCTCCGCGCCGCCGCCCGTCAGGTCCCGGATCGCCGGGACCGCGTCCGGGCCGCCCGCGACGGACGCGGTCGCGCCCAGCCGCTCCGCGAGCCGCCGCTTGTGCTCCACGACGTCCACCGCGATGACCTCCGCCGCGCCCGCGGCCTTCGCGGCCAGCAGCGCCGCCAGGCCGACGCCGCCGAGGCCGAGGACCGCGACCGTGTCGCCCGGCTCGACCTTCGCGCTGTAGAACGCCGCGCCCGCGCCCGTCAGCACCGCGCAGCCGAACAGCGCGGCGATCTCGTGCGGCAGGTCAGCGTCCACCTTCACGGCCGACTTCGCCGACACGACCGTGTACTCCGAGAACGCCGAGACGCCCAGGTGGTGGTGCGGGCGGGAGCCGTCCGCCGCGACGAACCGGCGGCCGCCGCCCAGCAGCGTCCCCGCGCCGTTCGCCTGCGCGCCCGGCCCGCACAGCGCCGGACGGCCGCCCACGCACCGCTCGCACGACCCGCACGCCGGGACGAACGCCAGCACCACGTGGTCGCCGACCGCGAAGTCCGTCCCCTCGCCGGCCTCGACGACCTCACCGGCCGCCTCGTGGCCGAGCGCCATCGGCAGGGGCCGCACCCGCGACCCGTTGATCACCGACAGGTCCGAATGGCACAGCCCCGCCGCGCCGACCCGCACCAGCAGCTCGCCCGGCCCCGGCGGGTCCAGCGTCAGCTCCCTGACCTCCAGCGGCCGGGACTCCGCGTAGGGGGCCTCCCGGCCGGACTCCACCAGGACGGCCGCGTGCGTCGCGGTCATGCCACCACCAGCCTCTGCATCTCGGCGCGGACGGGATCGACGATCGCCGCCGGGCGGCGGCTCTCCCGACCGACGAACACATGGACGAAATGACCCTGCGCGACGAGCGTCCCGTCCGACCGCAGCATGCCGACCTCCCAGCGGACGCTCGACCGGCCCAGTTTGCCGACCCGCAGTCCGACCCGGATCTCGTCGGGGAACGAGACCTCGGCCTTGTACTCGCAGTGCGATTCGACGCAGAGCGCGATCGTCTCGCTCGTCAGCGGATCGAACCCCGCCGTCCGGATCATCCACGCGTTGATGACGGTGTCCATCAGCGAGTAGTGGACGACGTTGTTGACGTGCCCGTACACGTCGTTGTCCTTCCACCGGGTGGGGACGGTCTCCCAATACGGATATTCGCCGGTCATGGCGTCACCTTACGGTCACGGCCCCGCGGCTCATCCGGTCGCGGCGTCATGGCGCGCGTTGCGGGCGGCGGCGCGCTGCTCGACCGGGCGCTGACGGGACCGCGCGGCGGCCTGCTGACGGCGCTCGCGTCCAGCGCGATGCCCGTCTCCTACTGAACCGGTCGGCATGATCTACAATCCTCCAAAGACCATTGGAGGAACCTTGGAACCCGAGGACAACGCTCCGAAGGAAGCGCTGCTGGCGGAGTTCTCCCGGCTGGCCAAGGCGCTCGCCGCGCCGTCCCGGCTGGAGCTGGTCGACCTGCTCGCGCAGGGCGAGCGCGGCGTCGAGGACCTGGCGCGCGCGACGGGGCTGCGGCTGTCCAACGCGTCCGCGCAGCTCCAGATCCTCGCCTCGGCCGGCGTCGTGGCGCGCCGCCGGTCCGGCGCGCACGTCTACTACCGGCTGGCCGATCCGCGCATCGCGCCGCTGGTCGAGCAGCTCAAACTGCTGGCGTGCGACCTGCTGCCCGCCGCGCGCGAGGCCGCCCGCGCGCTGCTCGGGGACGCCGCCGACCTGGAGCCGGTGTCGCGCGCGGACCTGGCCGCCCGGCTCGCCGCGGGCGACGTCGCGGTCGTGGACGTGCGGCCCGGCGTCGAGTACGCCGCCGCCCACATCGACGGCGCGCTCGGCATCCCGCTCGACGAACTCCCCGACCGGCTCGCCGAGCTGCCCGACGACCTGGAGGTCGTGGCCTACTGCCGGGGCCGCTACTGCCGGATGTCGGCGCGCGCCGTCCGCCTGCTGCACCGCCACGGCCGCGCCGCCCGCGTCCTGGACGGCGGGCTGGCCGAGTGGCGCGCCGCCGGACTCCCCACCGCGGCATGAGCGCCCCCGAACCCCGGCCGGGCGAGGAACCGGTCGTCGTCGACGGCCAGGACCGCGGCTGCACCCGCCTCCTGCTGGAACTGCGCACGCGCCTCGCCGGCCTGCCCGGCGGCACGCTCGTCCACGTGATCGCCACCGACCCGACGGCGACCATCGACCTCCCCGCCTGGTGCCATCTGACCGGCCATTCCTACATCGGCCCGATCGGCGGAACGGAACGGCCGACGTACGCGATCGTCACGGCCGACGACCCCGTTCCGACCGATCCCGCGGCCCCCTGGCGGCAGCTCACCTGAAAAAGAGACCGGACCGGAATTCCCGCCGCCCGGAAACCGCCGAACCTCAGGCGGCGCCGGGCGCGCGGGACCGGGCGGTCACCTTCCGGCCCGCACCGGTGACGGAAACGGTCTTGTCCTCGACCGGCCGGAAGAGTACAAGAACATGCTGCACCACCACTTCGGGCCGAAAGGTACGCGCGTGCCGCTGTTCAAGCGTTCCCACCCCAGAACCGCCGAGCATTCCGCTCTCCGGCGTCGGCTGGCCCGGGCGGCGGGGTCCGCGGTCGCGGCGTGCGCGCTCGTCACCGCCGGCGCGGCCACGGCCGCCGCCGAATCCGCGCCGACCTATTACGTGTCGCTCGGCGATTCGCTCGCGGCGGGTTACCAGCCCGACGCGAAAAAGGACACCGATGTCTCCTACACCGACGTCGTCTACCGGACGCTGAAGCAGTCGGACCCGAATCTCCAGCACATCCGGCTCGGTTGCAGCGGCGAGACGACCCAGAGCATGATCAATGGCGGGATCTGCTCGTACGACGGGGCCAAGTCGCAGCTCCAGGCCGCGGTGAACTTCCTGCGCGCCCACCCCGGCCAGGTCAAGTACGTCACCGAGGACATCGGCGCGAACAACGTCGACAAGTGCCTGCCGAACGGCACGCTCGACATCGGCTGCCTGATCAACGGCATCTTCGCGATCTCGTCGGACGTCACCTCGATCAACAAGCAGTTGCGCGACGCGGGCGGCGACACCCCCCGCTACGTCGGCATGACGTACTACGACCCGATGCTCGCCTACTGGCTCCAGGGCGGGACGAGCCAGTGGGTCGGCGGCGCGTCCGCCATCGCCAACAACATTCTGAGCTTCGTGCTGACGTCGGCCGACGACAGCGCGGGATTCGCGACCGCCGACGTCGCCACGGCGTTCGCGAACAACGATTTCGGCAACGAGGTGGAACTGCCGAACATCGGCAAGGTGCCGCACAACGTGGCGCAGATCTGCCAGTGGACGTGGATGTGTACTCAGTACCACGACATCCACGCCAACCCGACCGGCCACCAGGTCCTCGCCGAGACGTTCCTGCCGCTGCTGACCGGCGGCGCGAAGCAGTCCTGACGAGCCCGCCCGCTCCGGTCCCACCCCGCCGGAGCGGGCTTCCCCGGCGCCGTTTCCGCGCGGCGGCCGAAGGCGCTGCCGCCATTCCGCCGGTGCGCGCCGTGATCATCCGGTTGCCCACAGAATTATCCACAGCCTGTGGACGGACGGGCGTTCAACCGCAGCGGTCGTTGTTCAGTTTCAGCGACGACCCCCACTGCCCGACCGCGAATCCGCGCAGGTCCGCGATGCTCGTCCCCGCCTGGATGCAGGTGTACGAGCCGCTGAAGTGCCCCGAGCGGTAGATGCGCGCGGTGCGCGGCGACCGCCCGTTGTTGACGACGGAGAACGTCCGGTCGTTGATCGGCGTCCCGATCAGGCTGACCCCGCCGTCCGTCGCGCGGCGCACATAGGGCGTCCCCCGGAAGTTCGGCTGCGGGTAGATGCAGACCTGGCCGCCGCCGCAGCGGACGCGCGCCGCCGCGTCCGCGGGGTCCGCGGGCCCCAGCGCCGCGACCGTCGCGCAGGCCGCGGCCGCCGCGAGCATCGTTCGATTCATCGGCACACCTCTCGCACAGGCAGGTTCGGCTCAAAGTAGCCGTTCGACCACAGACGGTATGCGAGCGCGTGACCGGCGGACCCTGTCGTCGCGGCCACCGTTTTACCGCCCCTTGGCACGCGAGTCGGGCGTTTGGCGCCGCGCCGGACGCGGCAGGTCCCGTCCACGCGGCACGCCGCCACGGATCTGCCGGAGAATCAATTCCACTGATCAACACGGCGAGCGGCGAATGTTCCGATCATCCCTGTTTGGTGCTAACTTTGCCTCCGCCTTGACTTCATGTTTTCCTTGAGTCAACCCCGCTTGTCCCGTCGGACGTCCGCCGACCGGGCCGCGCCGTGCCCGGACCGCCCGCGGACCGTCAGTGGAGGTTCCTCATGGTTCGCACCGGGATTCCCGCGAGGGGGACGGCCCTCGGACCGGCGTTAGCCGACGCCCCGGCCCGCCGCGCCCGTGCCGGTACCCGCGCCGGTGCCCGTGCCGGTGAACCCACCGGTCGACGCCCCGCTCAATGCACCGATCGACGCGCCGCTCGCTAACGCGGCGCAGCCCCGCGCCGACCGCGCGCACGGCACGCCCCGCCGCGCGCCGGTCGGCGGCACGCCGGGCTTCCGGATCGAACGGAACGCCCGGATTCCTCCGCAGGAGAAAGCATTGAGTCCCATCGCACAACTGTCCGGCCTGACCCAGGGATACGGGCGGCGGACGGTCGTCACCGACCTCGACCTGGACGTCCGTCCCGGCGTCCTCGGCCTGCTCGGCCCGGCCGGCGCGGGAAAGACGACCCTGCTGCGCACGCTCGCGACCGCCGTCCCGCCGCGCGCGGGCACGGTGACGGTCTGCGGCACCCGCGTCCGCTCCGAGCGGTCGGCCCGCGCCGCCCGCCGCGACATCGGCCACCTCCCCCAGGACCTCGGCTACCCGCCGTCCTTCTCGGTCTACGACTACGTCCGCTACTGCGTGTGGCTGCGCGGCGTGCCGCGCGGCCGGGCGCACGCGGCGACGCTGCGCGCCATCGAGTCGGTCGGCCTCACCGCGCACCTGCGCGACGCGCTGCGGTCGCTGCCGCCCGGGACGCTGCGCCGCGCCGGGATCGCCGCCGCCGTCGCCGGGTCGCCGCGCCTGCTGCTGCTCGACGAGCCGACCGCCGGGCTCGACCCGGAGCACCGCCGGGACGTCCGGGCGCTGATCAGGTCGTTCGCGGACGCGGCGGTCGTCGTCAGCACCCGCCGCGTCGAGGACGTCGCCGCCGTCTGCGACGAGGTGATCGTCCTGGCCGGCGGCCGCCCGCTGTTCCGCGGCCCGCCCGCCGACCTCGCCGCCGCGGCCGGCGGCGACCTGGAGCGCGGCTACCGGGCGGTCCTCGGGACCGCCCGGTGATCCACGCGTTCTGGACGGAGCTGCGCCGCTCCCCGCTGCGCCGCGCGCTGCCCGCGCTGATCGCCGTCGACCTCGCGGCGGTCTTCGGCCGGGACGCCCTGTGGTTCGGGAGCGGGTGGTTCGGGAGCGGGTGGTTCGAGAGCTGGCCGCAGGCGAGCGCGGCGGCGCAGCTCCCCGCGCCGTTCTTCGCGCCGATCGTGGCGGCCGCCGCGGCGTTCGCGGCGGGCCGGGCGCGGCGCGGCGGGTTCGAGGAGCGGCTGCGGACGGCCGCGCTGCCCGCGTGGCGGCCCGAGCTGGCGCAGCTCGCCGCGACGGTCGCGCTCGGGCTGGCCGCGTACGGCACGGGCGCGGTCGCGGCGGCGGCCGCGAGCCTTCCGGACGCGGGGCCGGGGTTCCTGTGGCCGGGCTACGTGCTGCTCGGCGCGGCGACCGTCGTCGGCTGCGCGGGGATCGGGCACGCGGTCGGCCGCCGGTCGCGGTCGGCGCTGCTCGCGCCGGTGTGCTGCGCGGTGGGGCTGTTCGTCGTCCTCGGCGTGCTGGGTCCGCCGCTGGAGCTGTTCGTCCTGTCCGGCGACGCGCGGTTCCGCGTGTCGGGGACGGCGCTGGCGACGCGGCTGGCGCTCGGCGCGGCGCTCGTCGGGCCGGCGCTGGCCGCCCCGCGGCGGGGTTTCCCGGGGTCGCGCGTGGGCGCGGCGGGGTTCGCGGCGGTGCTGGCGGGCGCGGTCGCGGCGGTCGCCGCGGGCGGGCCGCTGCGCACCGCGCGGGCCGTCCCGGCGCGTCCCGCCTGCTCGGCGGGCGGGCCGCAGGTGTGCGTCTGGCCGGAGGACCGCGCGTACCTGCCCGAGATCAGCGCGATGGCCCGCCGCCTCGCCGCGCTCCCGCCGGACGTCGTGCGCGTCCCGCCGGTGTTCCTGGAGGACGGCCTGCGCGACGCCCCCGGCGGCGCGTTCGGCGACTTCCGCATCGCCGGGGGCGGCGCGCGGTCGGCGTCGCCCGGCCTGGCGCGGGCCGTCGTCCGCAACACGCTCGCCGGGTACTGCCCGGCCGCCGACCGCGCCGCCGGGGACCGCCGCGCCGCCGCGACGTTCGAGCTGGAGACCTGGCTGCGGGCCCGCGCCGACGCCGCGCGGCTCCCCGACGTCCGCGGCGGCCCGCCCGGCGCGGACCTCGCCCGCGTCGCGCGCGTCCTGCGCGGCCCGGAGGACGCCCAGTCGCGTTGGGCCGGGGAGCGGATGACGGCGATCAACGAGACGCCCTGCGCCTGACCCGCCGTCCACAGCCTGTGGCCGGCGGGCGGGCGTTGACCTGCGGACCGGTGACGCGGGCCGGGGTTTCGGGGCATGCTGGCGGTATGGGCGACGACGTCGGTGCGTTCCGGGGCGCGGTGCTCGGCCTGCAGCGGTCCACCGGGCTGCCGATGGTGTTCGGCGGCGCGCTCACCGGACGCGACCGGCTGCGCATCACCGAGCTGGTCGGCGGCACGACGGGCGCGCTCAACGGCCTGGTCGTCCGGCACGGCAACGGGCTCGGCGGCAAGGCGATGGCGGTCGGCCGGCCGTTCTGGGTGAGCGACTACCCGCGCTCGTCCGCGATCAGCCACGACTACGACGGCCCGGTGACGCGCGAGGGCCTGCTGTCGATCGTCGCGGTGCCGGTCGTCGTGCGGCGGCGCGTGCGCGGCGTCCTGTACGGGGCGCTGCGCGAGCCGCTGTCGCTGGCCGACCGGGTGATCGGCGCGGCGGTGCAGGCCGCGCGCGATCTCGAGCAGGGCCTGGCCGTGCGCGACGAGGCCGACCGCGCGCTCGCCCGCCCGCCGGACGCGCTGCCGGACGCGTCGCCGGGCTCGCCGGGCTCGGCGGCGTGGGAGGAGGTCCGCGCCGTCCACGCCGAGCTGCGGCACCTCGCCGAGCGCGTCGGGGACGCCGCCGTCCGGGACCGGCTGCTCGCCGCGTCCGGCCGCCTCGCCGCCGCAGGACGGGGCGAGACGACCGCGCCCGCGCCGGTGCTGACGCCGCGCGAACTGGACGTCCTCGCGCACGTCGCGGTCGGCTGCACGAACGCGGAGGCCGCCGAACGCCTCGGTGTCCTGCCCGAGACCGTCAAGGGCTATCTCCGCTCGGCGATGCGCAAACTCCACTGCCACACCCGCCTGGAAGCGGTCTCCGCCGCCCGCCGCGCCGCCCTGCTCCCCTGACCGCGGCAACTCCGAGCCTCGACCGCGCCGACGTCCGCCAGGCGACGCGAACACCGAACCACTGACACCGTCGCGCCGCCCATGACCGTCGCACCGCCCGTGACCACCGCCCGTGACCGTCGCACCGCCCGTGAACGCCGCCCGTGACCGTCGCACCGCCCGTGAACGCCGCCAGTGAACGCCGCGCGGACGCTCGCCGAGCGGCGCGAACACCGCACGGCCGACACCGCCTTCCGCGCATCCACGGCGCCGACGTTCTCCAGACGGCGCGAACGCCGAACGGCGGGCACCGCAGCGCCGTCCCCGGACCGACGTTCCACGGCCGACACCGCCGTCCGACACCGCCGTCCGACACCGCCGTCCGGCGGCGAGGGCGGAGTAACGGGCGTGGAGCGGGCGTCGATAGGGCTGCGGGACGGGCCCCGGCGGCGGGGTCGGCGGGCGGGCGCGTCCGGCCGGCTCGGCCCCCGTGGCGTACCGGCGGATCGCCCGCCGCCGCGCCGGGCCTGTCCGCGAAGCCGGTGGCCCCGCTTCGCGGGTCACGACCGTAACACCTTTGCGTACAGCGTTGTTCGCAATGTGGGCGAAGCCACGCGCGGTTGGTACCTTGTGCGCCGTGGACTACGGCACCCTGCCGCGCGGACGTCACCGGCTGAGCCGCGAGCAGGTCGCCGCGTCCCAGCGGGACCGCCTCTTCCAGAGCATGACCGAGCTGGTCGCCGAGCGCGGCTACGCCCGCTGCTCCGTCGCGGACGTCCTCAAGCGGGCCCGCGTCTCCCGCGAGACCTTCTACGAGCTGTTCGCCGACAAGCAGTCGTGCTTCCTCGGCGCGTACCAGCGCGCCGCCGACCGCATCCTGGCCGCGGTGGCCGCCGCCCTCGCGGGCGACGGCCCGCCGCTGGACCGCTTCGACCGGGCCCTGCGCGTCTACCTGGAGGAGCTGGCGGGCGACGGCCCGCGCGCCCGCGTCTTCCTGCTGGAGGTCCACGCGGTGGGCCCGGACGCCGCCGCGCACCGGTACGCGGTGCAGCGCGGTTTCGTCGAGCTGATCTCGGACCTGCTCCTGGCCGACGACCGCTGGCGCCGCCTGCCCGACCCGGCGTTCGCGTGCCGGATGCTGGTCGGCGGCATCGCGGGCCTGGTCAGCGGCAAGGTCGCGACCGGCGAGCACGCGGCGCTCCCGGCGCTGCGCCCGTCGATCGTCGACCATGTCGGCAGCCTGCTGCGCGCCGCCGGGCCCGCGCGGCCGGTCAGGCGTCCTGGCCGATCGGGCGGATCGTCACCGTGTTGACGTCCACGTTCGCGGGCTGCTCGATCGCCCACGCGACGGCGTCCGCGATCTGCTCGGCGGTCAGCCCGACGCCGTCCGGGACGCCGCCGTAGGGCGCCCAGAAATCGGTGTCGACGCGGCCCGGCGCGATGTGCGTGACGCCGACGCCGTACTGCGTGACGAGCCGCCGCGTGTTCTCGGCGAGCCCGGTGATCGCCCACTTGGTCGCGCCGTAGACGTTGCCCGGCCGGTTGATGTACCCGGCGACGCTGCCGATCATGACGATCCGGCCGCGCGTCTCCTTGAGCGCGGGCAGCGCCGCGTTGGCGAGCAGCATCGGTCCGAGGACGTTGGTGAGGACCATCGCCCGCCACGTCGCGGGGTCGCCGGTCTCCAGGTCGCCCGGGACGGAGAAGCCCGCGTTGGCGACGGCGTTGTCGAGCCGCCCGTACCGCCCGACGACGGCCGCGACGGCGGCGGCGACGGCCTCGTGGACGGCGGCGTCGCCGGGCAGGAGCAGCAGGCCGTCCGGCGCGCCGAGGTCGGCGGCGAGCCGGTCGAGGCGGTCGGCGTCGCGGCCGGTGACGGCGACGCGGTGGCCGCGGTCGAGCAGGCGGCGCGCGGTCGCCGCGCCGATGCCCGCCGAGCCGCCGGTGATCAGGGTTACGGGTGCTTCGCTCATGACCGGCGAAGCTACGACCTGGAGCGCGCTCAAGGTCAAACGCGGCTAGCGTCCCCCGCGTGACCGCTTTCGACGCCGCCGCCGAGTCCCCGACCGATCTGACGGACCGCCCCGCCTTGTGGGATTTCGTCCGCCGCTTCGCCGCCGCTTGGACGACCCCGCTGACCGAGGACGACGGCTGCACGGATGCCGAGCTGGACGAGGCCGAACGCCGCCTCGGCAGCCCGCTCCCCGCCGCGCTCCGCGAGGCGTACGGCCTGTTCGGCCGCCGCCCCGACCTGACGAGCAACCAGGACCGCCTGCTCGCGCCGCACCAGTGGGAGGTCTTCGAGGGCGCGCTGGTGTACCGCACGGAGAACCAGTCCGTCGTCGACTGGGGCTTCCCGCTCGCGTCCGCCGCCGAGCCGGACCCGCCCACCGCCATGTGGACGGACCTTCTCGACAAGACCCAGGAACGCTGGGAACCGTGGCTCGACCGCCTGTCCCTGGCCCTGGTCGAGGTCGTCCTGTCGGAGTCGCTGTTCGGCGACGAGGACCTCGCCGGCGACGCCGAGCCGGTGGACGGCCTCGACGCATGCCTCGACACCGCCTACCAGCGCCTTCCGTTCCCGGCGTACCCCGACCCGGACGGCATCCGCTGGTACGCCGGACCGGACGTCCTGCTGCGCCACGACGGCGACTGGCTCTGGCTCCGCGCCCGCACCCCCGAGGCCCTCGACGCGGTCCCCGACGCCCTCCCCGCCACCTGGACACTGGCCGATTCGTACCGATCTACGTCTTCCGACCTGCGGACACGCCGATTGGGGTGGGTTTTGGGCCGCACAACCCCCTCGAACGCCACTACCGTTGGGGCCGTGGCGGAAAGTGAGCAGAACGGGCCGACCCGTCGCAGGGCACTGCTGCTCCTGGGCGGAGCGGCCGGTGTCGCGGCGTTCGGCGGCGCCGACGCGGCGCATGTGAACACCTCTCGCGTCGCGGCCGCGCGGCCGCCGGTGCCCGAACCGCGGCCGCGCGCGGTCCTGCACCCGTCCCCGACGCCCACGCCGAAACCGACGCCGACGCCCCGGCCCGCGTCGTGGACCCCCGCCAAGCTCACCACCGCCAAGCACCCCGTCCGGTACCTGGACGAGCTGTCCCCCGCGCCGCCGCCGAACACGATCGCGCTCTCCATCGACGACGGCCCGCACCCGACGTGGACGCCGCGCGTCCTCGACCTGCTCGAAGAGCACCAGATCCACGCGACGTTCTTCATGATCGGCGAGCAGGTCGCGGAGTGGCCGAAGCTCGTCCAGCGCGTCGCGGCCGCCGGGCACCAGATCTGCAACCACACGTGGACGCACCCGATGCTGAGCGGCCTGCCGGAGAAGCGGCTGCGCCGGGAGATCGTCCACGCGCACGACAAGATCGCGCAGACGGCCGGGATCGTCCCGCAGTTCTTCCGCGCGCCCGGCGGCGACTGGTCCAAACGCGTCTACGACATGATCGCCGAGTACGACATGATCCCGATCGACTGGTCGGTGGACCCGCGCGACTGGTCGCGGCCCGGCGTCGGGCACATCCGCAGGACGCTGCTGACGGCGAAGGCCGGCAACATCCTGCTCTGCCACGACGGCGGCGGCGACCGGTCGCAGACGCTGTCGGCGCTGAAGAAGGTCATCCCGAAGCTGAAGAAGCGCGGCCTGGTGTTCACCTCGCTCTGAGGGGTGTAGCCAGGTACACCCCCGGTCCGGGGCGCGGGCACACTGCGCGCGCCGCCGCCCTCCCGAAGACTGGTCCTATAGTCGAAACGGACAGTCCAGGAGGACCCGGTGGAACCCACGACCCGGCTGCAGGAACACCTGCGCGCCCCCGCCCGGAGCCTGTGCTTCCTGCTGCTCGCGCTCCCGGCGGCGCTGCTCGGCGCGGTGTACCTGACGTCGCTGACCGCGGTCGGGATCGGGCTGGGGATCGTGCTGACGCCCGCGCTGACCGTCGTCCTCCGGGGCCTCGCCGACGTGTACCGGCGGCAGATCGCGGCGGCGACGGGCGAGCGGATCGACCGCCCGTACCTGCCGGACGTGCCCGGCGAGCCCGTCCACAAGCGGTTCGTCCGGATCGTCTCCGACCCCGCGACCTGGCGGGACCTGCTGTGGATGTCCGTCGAGCCGTACGCGGTGCTGGTCACCGGCGCGCTGCCCGCCCTCCTCGTCCTGTACGGCGTGTGGGGCTGGATCATCGCGGCGTTCGCCGGGCGGGCCATCGGCGAGGCGGGCGGCAACGACTACTACCTGTTCGTCCACGTGGAGGGGTCCTACGGCGACGATCCCGCGCGGCGGCTCACCACCGTCGCGGTCGGCGCGGTGCTCGTCGCGCTCGGCTTCGCGTTCGGCCCGAAGCTGCTCGGCGCGTACGGCCGCTGGGGCAGGGCGCTGCTCGGCCCGACCGAGGCGTCCCGGCTCAAGCTGCGCGTCCGGCACCTCACCGAGACCCGCTCGGACGCGGTGGACGCGTCCGCCGCCGAGCTGCGCCGCATCGAACGCGACCTGCACGACGGCGCGCAGGCGCGGCTCGTCGCGATGGGCATGAGCCTCGGCGCGATCGAGCACCTGCTCGACAAGGACCCCGAGAAGGCGCGGCTGCTGCTGGCCCGCACCCGCGAGTCGTCGGCCAAGGCGCTGTCGGAGCTGCGCGACCTCGTGCGCGGCATCCACCCGCCCGTCCTCGCGGACCGGGGCCTCGCCGACGCCGTCCGCGCGCTCGCCCTGGACCACCCGCTCGACGTCGAGGTCACCGCCGACCTGCCCGGGCGGCCCGACGCGCCGGTCGAGTCCGCCGGCTACTTCGCCGTCGCCGAGATGCTGACGAACGCCGCGAAGCACTCCGGTGCGGACCGCGTCTGGATCGACCTGCGCCACGCCGACGGGACGCTGCGGATCTCCGTCACCGACGACGGCCGCGGCGGCGCGACACTCGACGGCGGCACCGGACTGCGCGGCGTCGAGCGCCGCATCGGTACCTTCGACGGTGTCCTCGCCCTGAACTCCCCGCCGGGCGGCCCGACCACCGTGACGCTGGAGCTGCCGTGCGACCTGACCGCCGCGACGATCTGACGGACCGCTGATGCGCGTCGTCCTCGCCGAGGACCTGGCCCTCCTGCGGGAGGGCCTGGTCAGTCTGCTGGAGAGCCACGGCTTCGAGATCGTCGCCGCCGTCGACAACGGCCCGTCGCTGCTCAAGGCGTTGAACGAGCGGGAACCGGACGTCGCCGTCGTCGACGTCCGGCTGCCGCCGTCGTTCACCGACGAGGGGCTGCAGGCGGCGCTGGAGGCGCGGCGGCGCGTCCCCGGCCTGCCCGTCCTGGTGCTGTCGCAGTACGTCGAGCAGTTGTACGCCCGCGAACTCCTCGCCGACGGCGCGGGCGGCGTCGGCTACCTGCTCAAGGACCGCGTGTTCGACGCCGCGCAGTTCGTGGACGCCGTGCGGCGCGTCGCGGCGGGCGGCACCGCGATGGACCCGGAGGTCATCGCCCGGCTCGTCGCGCGCGGCGGCCGCGACACGCCCGTCTCGCGGCTCACCCCGCGCGAGCTGGAAGTGCTGGAGCTGATGGCGCAGGGCAGGTCGAACGCGGCCATCGCGCAGCAGCTCGTCGTCACCGAACGGGCTGTCACCAAGCACACGGCGAACATCTTCGGCAAGCTGGGTCTCGCGGTGTCGGACGACGACAACCGCCGTGTGCTCGCGGTCCTCGCCTACCTCAACCGCTGACCGGTCAACGATCGACGGGCGCGGGACGCCGGGCGAAGGACATCAACACCCCGGTTCGGCGCCGTTTTCCGCCGGTCGGAGCGCACGATGGGAACGGGCCGTGCCCGGCGAGACGGCCCAGGGGAGGGCGATCATGACGGTGATCCTGGCGCTGCTCTGCCTCGCCATCGCGGGCAGGGAGCTGTACCTGGCGTTCGACCGCAAGAACGCGGCCGTGTCCGGGCCCGCGCTGGCGGAGCTGGAGCGGCGGCTGACGCTGGCGACCGAGGGGCTCGCCGAGCTGCGCCGCGACCGCGACGCCGACGCGGCCGACCGCGCGGCGGCCGCCGCGGCCGCCGACCAGGCCGAGCAGCGGCTCGGCTTCGCCGAACGGCGGCTCGACGCGCTCGCGGACGAGGTGCTGGACCTGCGCGTGCATCTGGGGCGGCGGCTGGACGTCGCCGTCGCCGCGTCGCTCGGCGCGCCGCCGCCCGACACGGTCGCGGGCGCGTTCGCCGCCGCCGACCCCGCCGCCCGCGCCGCGCTGACCCGCGCGTTCGACCGCTTCGCGCTGCGCCACGGGCTGGCCGCCGAACTGGTGCTGCCCGCGACGGAACCCGGCGGGGACGGCATGTGGCACGTCCGGTCGTACCTGACGGGCCGCAGCCCGCGCGCGCTGGAGGCCGAGTTCATCGAGCTGCTGGGCGCGCTGAACGGCGACCCGGACGACGCCGTCCGCGACCTGCTCGCCGCGCTGCGCGACGCCGGGCCGGGCGGGGCGCAGCTCGGGCCGTTCGTCGTGGCGCGCACCGCGGAGGACTTCGTCGCGGGCGTGCTGCCGCTGGCGGAGCTCACCCGCGACGGCGGCGGCGACCCCGTCGCCGACCCCAAGGACGCGGCGGCCCGCCTGCACCGCCTGGCCCCGGCCCGCTACCGCGACCTCCCCACGTCCCCGCCCGACTCCGAGGACCGCGCGGAGGTCCCCGCGACCCGCCCCGCCGCGGACCACGACATCGACGCCCACCCGCTCGACCCGGGCACGGTCGACGCCTGACCGCCCGCGACGCGAGACCGCTGGGGAGCGCGCCGCGTGAGATACGCGGCAGGACCGCGCGGCGCGTGCGGTCGGCGCAACCGCGCGGCGCGTGCGGTCGGCGCCCGCGCCGCTCGGCACCCGAGCGCGCGCGGGTGCGCGGCCTCGGCGTCGCGGCGACCGCCGCCGACGTCCTCGGCACCCGAGCGCGCGAGTCGCCCCGCGGAGACGGCGCTGTTCGCCGCCGTCAACTACGAGCGCGCGGGCGCGCGAATCGCCCTGCGGGGACGGCGCTGTTCGTCGCCGTCAGCTACGGGCGCGCGGGCGGGCGAATCGCCCGACCGCGCGGACGGGCGGCGCGGTCCCGGGTCAGGGACGCGGGGACGTCCAGGTGAAGGCCGGGGCACGGCGGTCGAGGAACGCGCGGACGCCCTCCGCCGCGTCGGCGCCCGCCTCGGCCTCGTCGCGCCAGTACGCGACGCGCTCGGCGTGCGGCTCCCCGGCGGCGAGGGCGTCCACGATCTCCTTGGTGGCGCGCTGCGTCAGCAGGGAGCGGGACGCGAGCGTCGCGGTGAACGCCGCGATCCGCGCGGCCAGCCCCTCGGCGGGGACGATCTCGTCCAGCAGCCCGATCCGCAGCGCGTGCGCGGCGTCCACGAGGTCGGCGGAGAACAGCAGGTACTTGGCGGCGGACGGCCCGATCAGCCGGACGATCCGCGCCGTCGCCGGCCCCGGGTAGACGATCCCTAGCTTGGCGGGCGTGATCCCGAACCGCGCGGACTCGGTGCCGAACCGCAGGTCGCAGGCCGCCGCGAGCTGGCAGCCGCCGCCGACGCAGAACCCGTCGATCGCCGCGATCGTCGGCTTGGGGAACGCCGCCAGGGCCTCCTCGGCGCGCGTGGACAGGTGCGCGTCGTCGCCCCGGTTGATGTCGGGCAGCTCGGAGATGTCGGCCCCGGCGCAGAAGTCGCCGCCCGCGCCGGTGAGGACGAGCACCCGCACGTCGGGGTCCTCGGCGAGCACCGCGAGGACGCCGGGCAGTTCGCGCCACATCGCGGCCGTCATCGCGTTGCGCTTCGCCGGCCGGTCGATGGTGATCGTCGCGACGCCGTCCGCGACGGCGCAGCGCAGTGCGGGCCCACCGGTCATATCGTCCCTCCCGCTCACCGCGGTCGTGTCGGCCGGCCGGGCGGCCGGCGGCGCGTCGACCCGGCGGATCGGCGCACCCGGCCGCCGTGGCCGCGTTGAGACAGACCCTAGGCCCCGCGCCCGCCGCGCCGGCGTCCGGCCCCGCCGTGTTGATCTTCACCGCGTCCGCTTACGGTCAGCGGCGGAACCCGGGGCCGGGCCGCACGATCGAAACGGAACACGACCACGCCGTCCCGGGAGAGCACGATGAACCAGCGCAGGACGAACGCGGGCGGGGCCGGAAAGGCCGTCCTGCTCGCCGCGGCGGGCGCCGTCGCGGTGACGGGCTGCGGCACGAGTCGCAGCACGGGCCGCGTGGACCCGCTGCCGAC
Organism: Actinomadura atramentaria DSM 43919; assembly: GCF_000381885.1. Lineage (GTDB taxonomy): Bacteria > Actinomycetota > Actinomycetes > Streptosporangiales > Streptosporangiaceae > Spirillospora > Spirillospora atramentaria. The sequence goes on from NZ_KB907218.1 coordinate 33,247, forward strand.
CAGGACCGCGCCGGTCGCGGCCGTGAGCGGCGCGCACTGCGTCGATCCCGCCGGAGACGAGCGCCCCGCCGGGCGGGCGCGCTGGGCGGACCTGCGCGACGTCACCTGGAAACGCGCCTACGGCCAGGTCGTCGCGATGTTCACGGTCTCCGCGCCGCCCTCGGTCGAGGCGGACGCCATCTACACGACGACGTTCAGCAGGGGCGGCACGCGCGTCCCCGTGGACGCGACGCTGCGCGGCGGCCGCTGGCGCGTCACCGCGTCGGGCAAACCCGTGGCGGGCACCGTCTCGACCAGCGGCGACGCCGTCCTGGTCACGCTCCCCACGAAGCTGGCCGGGCTCGACCTGGACGAGTCCGCGACCGTCACCGCCTCGGCGGCGGCGCACCTCAAGGGAAAGACCGTGAAGGACTCCGCGTGCCCCGCCGGATCGTCCTGGCCGCCGATCCCGTCCGCCGGATACCGGCCCTATCCGACCTATGACGACCCCGAAACCGGCCGTCCCACCTACCGTTCCACCCGCCGACCGAAATACACGCCCTACCCCCGCCCGACCTACCGCAAACCCGTCACGCGCAAGCCCACGATCAGGCATTCCTCCGGTTCCGGGTCGCGCCGCCGAAGGTGACGGAACCCGGTCCGCCGGGGAATGCGCAGCCCCCGTTCCGTGCTGTACTGTCGGGAAAGACGCCTCGTTCTTCCGCGGAATGAGCGGACCCGGCGTCCCCCTGTCATCCGAGCCATCTGAGCGCCCGGTGAACCGAGTTCCCCGATCGTCCGCGCCGGAGACGCGCGATCCGCGTCCCCGGCCATCGCACCAAGGGGGCCGAAACCGGCTCTGCCGATCCGCCCGGGTCTCCGCGACCCGCGCCGATCCAGGGCCGACGCCGATCCACGAGCCGCATTCACTCTCGTCCTGCCGCGAAGCGCACGGGTCACGCCGCCGCCCGCGGGAAGGAAACCAGGTGGGACGTGAATCGCCGTACCCACCCGAGAAGGGACATCCATTGCCCAGCACCATCTCCCCCGAACGCGCCGCGCCCCCCGGACCGGGGCTCCCCGCCCGGGTCCCGCGGCAGACGGCGCGGGCCGCCGCGCCCGCCGCCCCGGCCGACGCCACCGCCGCCGAGGCGACGATCCCGTTCACCGGCATCCTGTCGGTCCACGACAAGCACGCGTTCGTCCGGACGTCCGGCTACCTGCCCGGCCCCGACGACGTGTACGTCTCCCTCACCCAGGTCAGGTCCGCGCACCTGCGGCCCGGCGACGCGGTCGCCGGAACGGCCCGGCCGCCCAAGTCGAGCCGCGAGAAGTTCAACGCGCTCGTCCACGTCGAGTCCGTCAACGGGCTGCCCGCCCGCGAGGCCGCCGACCGGCCCGAGTTCGGCAAGCTGACGCCGCTGTTCCCGAACGAGCGGCTCCGCCTCGACACCGGCCCGCTCGCCACCCGCGTCATCGACCTGATGGCCCCGATCGGCAAGGGCCAGCGCGGCCTCATCGTGTCGCCGCCCAAGGTCGGCAAGACGATGATCCTCCAGGCGCTCGCCAACGCGATCACCGTCTCCGAGCCGGACGTCCACCTCATGGTCGTGCTGATCGACGAGCGCCCCGAGGAGGTCACCGACATGCGCCGCTCCATCCGCGGCGAGGTGATCCACTCGACGTTCGACCGGCCCGCCGAGGAGCACACCGCGCTCGCCGAACTGTCGGTAGAACGCGCCAAGCGGCTCGTCGAGCAGGGCCACGACGTCGTCATGCTGCTCGACTCCATCACCCGGCTCGGCCGCGCGTACAACCTCGCCGCGCCGTCCAACAGCCGCATCCTCGCGGGCGGCGTCGCGACCACGGCGCTGTACCCGCCGAAGAAGTTCTTCGGCGCGGCCCGCAACATCGAGAACGGCGGCTCCCTGACGATCCTCGCGACCGCGCTGGTCGAGACCGGTTCCCGCATGGACGAGGTCTTCTTCGAGGAGTTCAAGGGCACCGGCAACATGGAGCTGAAGCTCGACCGCGGCCTCGCCGACCGCCGCGTGTTCCCCGCCGTGGACCTGGACGCGTCCGGCACCCGCCGCGAGGAACTGCTGATGACGCCCGAGGAGCTGGCGCTGAACTGGCGGCTGCGCCGGGCGCTGTCCGGCCTCAGCGCGCAGCAGGCCGTCGAGCAGCTCCTCGACAAGATGAAGGGCACCAAGTCCAACGCCGAGTTCCTGCTGCGGGTGCAGCAGACGACCTGAGCGGCGTCAGCTCCGCGCGCGGAACGTCCGCAGGATCTGGTCGTAGACCCGCTGGGCCGGCGTCCACCGGTCGTCGGGGGCGGTGAACGCGAACTCGAAGCCCGGCATCCTGCTGCGCAGGCCGTGCCGCGCCGGCTCGTCGCCGCCGCCGCGCCAGGTGAACTCCCACTCGGCCGCGGCGTGCCCGAGTCCCGGCATCGCCTCCAGGCGGAGCCTGCGGTAGCCGGGGAGCACGCCCGACTCCAGCGCCGCGCGCTCGTCGCCGCGCAGGCCGCCGAGGGCGTCGCCGCGCGCCGGGACGATCCGCAGCGTCCGGCCGCCCGCCGCGTCGGTCCACTCGACGCCGTCGCGGGTCGCGCGCCGCGTCCAGCCCGCCGGGACGTCCACCGAGTACCCGGCCGGCTCCCGGTACGTCGCCGCGCGCGCCGCCCCGTCCGGGACGGCCTTCAGCGCCGCGTCGCCCTGCCCGACGGCGTTCCACCGGGCCGTCCACGCGCCGAGGACGACGGCGAGCACCGCGAACATCGCCACGCTCGTGACCGCGCCGACGCGCGGCCGCCAGGCCGCGAGCCCGACGCCGACGCGCTGCGGCCACGACACGCGCGGGTCCGGCAGCGGCGGGTTCGCGACGTCCGCGAGCAGCCGCGCGGTGTCGCGCGCGGTGAGCCGTTCCAGCGGCTCGCGGCGCAGCAGCGCGCCGATCACCGGGGTGAGCGCGCCCGCCCGGCGCGGCGGCGGGTAGTCCCCGAGCAGCACCGCGACCATCGACGCGAGCGCGTGCGCCCGCGCGAACGGTGAGACGCCCTCCACCGCCGTGTAGAGGGTGACGCCGAGCGACCACAGGTCGGACGCCTCGCCCGCGTCCTCCCCGAGCACCCGTTCCGGCGCGAGGTAGGCGGGCGATCCCTCGATCCCGGCGACGAGCGTCTCGGCGATCTGCTGGCCGCGCTCCATGTGCGTGGCGAGGCCGAAGTCGGTGAGCAGCACCCGCCCGTCGTTGGCGATGAGGATGTTGCTGGGTTTGACGTCGCGGTGCAGGATGCCCCTGCCGTGCGCGGCGCGCAGCACCGACAGCACGGCGCGTCCGATCTCGGCGGCGCGGACGGGGCTGATCGGGCCGTCTTCCGCGACGACCTCCTGCAGCGACCGGGCCCGCACGAATTCCATGACGATCCACGGCCGCCCGTCCTCGACGACCACGTCGTGGACGGCGACCACGCCCGGATGGCGCAGCGCGGCCGTCGCCCGCGCCTCGCCGAGCAGCCGCCGGCACAGGATGCGGCGCTCGCCCTCGCTCAGCCGGCCCGGCAGCCGCACCTCCTTCACGGCGACCTCGCGGTCCAGCAGCTCGTCGTGCGCGCGCCAGACCGTGCCCATCCCGCCGCGGCCCACCGCGGCGAGCAGGCGATACCGCCGGGCGAGCGGTATCAACCCTTCAAGACCCATGAGCCTTATATGCACGACTTCGGCCCCACGCGATGTCCTGACCGGCGCAATCATTTCTTGACGCGGGGCCGGAAACGCCGAACGGGGCGGCCGCGGCCGCCCCGTTCCCGCGTGGACCTACGCGTTGTCCGCGAACACCGCGCGCGCCCACTTGTAGTCGGACTTGCCGACTGCCGTGCGCTGCACCTCGTCCACCAGCTTGATCTGGCGCGGCAGCTTGTAGCCCGCGAGCCGCGACCGGCAGTGCTCGGTCAGCTCCTCCAGCGTCGGGCTCGTGCCCGGCCGGGGCGCGACGACGGCCGCGACGCGCTGCCCGAACCGCTCGTCGGCCAGGCCGACGACCACGACGTCGTAGACGTCCGGGTGGTCCTTCAGCGCGACCTCGACCTCCTCGGGGTACACCTTCTCGCCGCCGGTGTTGATCATCAGCGAGCCGCGGCCGAGGAGCGTGATCGTGCCGTCCTCTTCGAGCGTCGCGAAGTCGCCCGGCACCGACCAGCGCGTGCCGTTCTTGTCGGTGAAGAACGTCGACGCCGTCTTGACCGGGTCGTTGTAGTAGCCGACGGGGATGTGGCCGCTGCGGGCGAGCTTGCCGATCTCGCCGGGCTTGACGACGTTCAGCTCGTCGTCCAGGACGGTCGTGTCCGGCTTCATCTGGAACCGGGCCGTGCCCTCCTTGCCGCCCACGGACGGCCCCGTCGCGCCGGTCTCGGACGCGCCGTAGTTGTCGAGGAACATCACGTTCGGCAGGTGGACGCGCAGCTCGTCCTTGGCGGCGTCGGTGAGCGGCGCGCCGCCGGACGCGACGGCGAACAGCGACGACGTGTCGTACCCGCCGCGCGCCAGCTCCTTGGCGATGGGCCGCGCCATCACGTCCCCGACGACCATCATCACGTTCGCCTGCTCGGCGGCGAGCAGCTTCAGCGCCGTCGCCGGGTCGAAGCCGTGCTCGGTGTAGAGGACGACCTTCGCGCCGCTGAACAGGCCCATGAACGCGACCCACTGCCCCGCGCCGTGCATCACGGGCGCGCAGTCGAGGACGGCCATCGCGGGCTGCTCGGCGTTCGCGGCGAGCGCGTCCGGGCTGCCGATCGGGTCGCCGAGGACGTTCCCGCCGCCGAGCGCGCCGAAGAAGATGTCCTCGCAGCGCCACTCGACGCCCTTGGGGTAACCGGTGGTTCCGCCGGTATACATGATGTAGCGGTCGTCGCTGGACCGCTCCGGGAAGTCGTCGGACGGGTCCGCGCCGGCCAGCGCCGCCTCGTACTCCACCGCGCCGGGGATCTCGTCGTCCGCGCCGTCCTCGAGCACGATGACGTGCCGCAGCTTCGGCAGGTCTTTCCGGACCTCCTCGACGCGCGCCAGCAGCGAGCGCTCCCCGACGATCGCGACCGAGTCCGAGTCGGACAGCACGTGGTGCAGTTCCGCCGCGACGTACCGGTAGTTCACCGGGATCGGCACGGCGCGGATCTTGAACGCGCCGAGCATCGACTCCAGCCACTCCGCGCGGTTGTAGGACAGAATCGCGACGTGCTCGCCCGCCGCGACGCCCGCGGCGGCGAGGTGGTGGCCGACCCGGCTCGCCCGCTCGTTCAGCTCGCGGTAGGTCCGGCGTTCGCCGCCCGCGACGAGCGCGGGCCGCTCCGGCCCCGCGTCGGCCAGGATCTCGAGAAGGTCGGCCAGGTTGTAACTGCGCGCCATGCCACGTCCTCGCAGGGTGGGGGTGGAGTCCGAGTCTCCCGATTCATCCACACCGGTCAGTAAGTATTCAATTGCTCGTCTGATTCGGCGTCCATGAGATGGGTCACACGTTTCTACCCGGAGTGACCGGGAACACCGCGTGATCCGGCCAGGCTTACACCCCTCTTATCCAGAGGGGAGCATGCTGTGGGGTAACGATTCGGCATCAGGCGGGGGGTAGCGGTGAGCGCAGGCGCGATGGCGTGGACGCCTCCCACATGGGAGGAGATCGTCAGCGAGCACTCGGCACGGGTGTTCCGGCTGGCGTACCGGCTGACCGGCGACCGGCACGACGCGGAGGACCTCACGCAGGACGTCTTCATCCGCGTCTTCCGCTCCCTGTCGTCCTACACCCCCGGCACGTTCGAGGGCTGGCTGCACCGGATCACCACCAACCTCTTCCTCGACCGCGCGCGCCGCCGCCAGCGCATCCGCTTCGACGCGCTCGCCGACGACGCCGACGACCGGCTGCGCGGCCGCGAGCCGTCGCCCGCGCAGGTCTACGACGAGAACCACCTCGACGCCGACATCGAGCGCGCGCTGGACTCCCTCGCCCCCGAATACCGGGCCGCGGTCGTCCTGTGCGACATCGAGGGCCTCTCCTACGAGGAGATCGGGGCGACGCTGGGCGTGAAGATGGGGACCGTCCGGTCCCGCATCCACCGGGGCCGCGCCCAGCTCCGCGAGGCGCTGGAGCACCGGCGCCCGGCCGGGGCCGCGCCGGGGGGCGCGGCGCCCGCCGCACGGGAGTCCGCCGTCGCCGCCGGGTGACCGGACTCACAAGTGACCGCTCGGTAGCCGCTGGCCTACCCTCGGGGCGTGGACCTCGTCTTCGAACGCCGCGGCTCCGGCCCCCCGCTCGTGCTGCTGCACGGCATCGGACACCGCTGGCAGGGGTGGGAGCCGGTCCTGGACCGGCTCGCCGGACACCGGGACGTCATCGCCGTCGACCTGCCGGGCTTCGGCGCGTCCCCGCCCCTTCCTGACGGCACCCCCTACACGCTCGACGCCGCGCTGGACGTCCTCGCCGCGACGTTCGCGTCGCTCGGCGTCGAACGCCCGCACATCGCGGGCAACTCGCTCGGCGGGCTGTTCGCCCTCGAAGCCGCCGACCGCGGGCTCGTCAGCTCCGTGACGGCGCTGTCCCCGGCGGGCTTCTACAACGCCGCCGAACTGCGGTACGCGATGTCGGCGCTGCGGCTGTCGCGGCTCGCCGCCCGCGTCCCCGACCTCGTGCTGGACGGGCTGGCGCGCTCCCCGCGCCGCCGCCGCGCCATGTTCGGCATGATCTACGGCCGCCCGGACCTCATCGCCGCGGACGTCCTCGCCGCCGACGCCCGCGCCCTGCGCGACGCGGTCGGCTTCGAGCCCACGCTGCGCGCGGGCGGCAAGGTGCGGTTCGTCGGCGAGTGCGCGGACGTCCCGGTCACGATCGCCTGGGGCACCCGCGACCGCGTCCTGCGCGCCGGGCAGGCCGTGCGGGCGCAGCAGCGCCTGCCGGACGCGCGGTTCGTCTGGCTGCGCAACTGCGGGCACGTCCCGATGGGCGACGACCCGGAACTCGTGGCGAAAGTGCTCCTCGAAGGCAGCGACCATCCGCTGCTGTCCGCCGAACGGGACAGGACTTCCGCCTGAGGACGCGCGGGCAGGGGCCGGCCAGGCTTTCACCCGATGAACTGCTGCCGGCCCCTTCAGCACTCTGACACCCGCAAAAGGGAAGCGCCTTCGACGCTACTCCGATCATCGCGCTCGATCCAGAGGGCCATTCGTATTTTCTGCGAGAAATGTCGGCCGCCTGCAACTTTCGCGGCGCGGACGCAGTCACGCACGCGCGACGCACCCGCTCGTGAACTGCAATTTCATGGGGTAACCGCAGGTCAGACGGCATGTTGTCGCCGCTCCACCGGCCAGAGAACCGCGCGAATGCCGCGCGGCAGATCGACTCATCACATCGTGAGCACCGAAGCGGCCGCCAATGCGCAGGATTCGGCGCTGTCGCCAATTTGCGCCGCTGGGCGCCCGGCCGGTGCGCGTCGAAATGCTCCCGGCGTGACAAAGCGCGACTCGCGAGGGCCGCGCTAATCGACGTCCCCGCGCCCGCGCACTAGATCAAGCCGGTCCATCCAAAAGCCGCCGTACGCCGATTCCCGGCGATGTGTCGGCGGGGCCACTTCCACCTGTCCCCGACGCCACGCGCCCGGACGGCTCGGCACGCCGAACCGTCGCGGGAACGTCAACGTCCGGGGGGCGGGGGGCGCGGCGAAGGCCCCGGCATGCGGGGCCTTCGGCAGGATGTCGGCGGGGGCGCGGGGGTCAGGTCGCCGCGGCGGCCTCGGTCGCGGGCCAGCTCATGCGGATCTGCACGCCCTTGGGGGAGGCGCTGATCTCCACATCGTCGGCCAGCCCCTCGATGACGGCGAGACCGAGGTCCACCGTCCCGTTCGCGAGGGCGAACGCCAGGTCCTCCGGCGTGCCCACCGCCGTGAGGTCGCCCGACGACCCCTCGGCCCGGTCGCCCGTCCGGCTGCCCGGCCCGGCGATGTCCTCGCCGGGCACGGCGTCCGTCACGGTCACCTCGAACCGGCCACCCTCGCCCTTCAACTCCAGGTGGACCGGCTCGTCCGGGCAGTTGCGGCGGTGCGCCTCCACGGCACGGGAGCACGCCTCGCCGACCGCCAGCCTCACCTCGTCCAGCAGGGCCTCCTCGACGCCACTGCGGCGGGCCACCGCGGTGACGATCAGACGGGCCGTGCGGACGTGGACGGGCAGCGCACTGAATGCAAGCTCAACGATCGCCATCTCAGCGGGGGCCGCCTACTTGGCGTCCTTGCGCTTCTCCTCGGCTTCGGCGATCGAGGTGTGGATGCCGAAGACCTTGGTGAGCCCCGTGATGCGGAAGATCTTGAGAATGCGCTCCTGCGTGCAGACCAGCTCCAGGGAGCCGTCGTGCGCCCGGACGCGCTTGAGCCCGCCGACGAGCACGCCGAGACCGGTGGAGTCGAGGAACTCGACCTTCTCCATGTCCACGAGAAGGTGGAACTTGCCCTTGTTCACCAGGTCGATCAGCTTCTCGCGAAGCTTCGGCGCCGTGTAGACGTCGATCTCGCCCTCCACCGTGATGACGGTCAGGCCATCGTCGGTGGTGTAGTCGTTCACCTTCAGGTCCACAGATCCTCCAGCGCCGTACAGCACATTCGATTCCGCTCGCTCCGCGGTCCGCGGCGGCGGCCCGGGGGAACGGAACTTCGCCCGAGATTCAACCACGCTCCGGCGTCGCAGAGGCACGTTATCGCCCACTCAGACGAAACTTCGCGCCATCCCGTCTGACCTGGCGATCTGCCGGGCTTGGCAGGGGGATGGGGCCACCGGCACCGGGGCGTTCCCCTGGTTTTGCCCATGCTGGCAGACTGAAAACCTGATGGGCGTCCAAAGATCTTCTTCACCCCTCGAACGGCTCCTGGCCGACCCGGGCCGGCGCGGCCGCATCACCCATGTGGAACGGGTTCCCGCGCGTCCGGGGCGGCACGCGGACTGGCCGGCGTGGGTTCCCGAAATCGTCGTCGGCCGACTCGCCGCGGCGGGCGTCGAAACGCCCTGGGAGCACCAGGTCGCCGCCGCCGAGCACGCCCGCGCGGGGCGTTCTGTGATCCTCGCCACCGGTACCGCCTCGGGCAAGTCGCTCGGCTACCTGCTGCCCGCGCTCGCCGCGATCCACGACGAGTCGGCGCGCGCCGAGGGGACGGTCCTGTACCTGTCCCCGACGAAGGCGCTCGCCGCCGACCAGCTCCGCGCGCTGCGCGCCCTGCGGCTGACGCGGCTGCGCGCCGCGACCTACGACGGCGACACCCCGCGCGACGAGCGGACGTGGGTTCGGCAGCACGCGAACTACGTCCTCACCAATCCCGACATGCTGCACCGGTCGCTGCTGCCGGGGCATGCGCGGTGGGGCGGTTTCCTGCGGCGGCTCCGGTACGTGGTCGTCGATGAGGCGCACGGATACCGAGGGGTCTTCGGGTCGCACGTCGCGCAGATCCTGCGGCGGCTCCGGCGCGTCTGCGCGCGCTACGGCGCCGAGCCGACGTTCGTCCTGGCGTCCGCGACGACGGCCGAGCCCGCCGCGGCCGCGACCCGGCTGACCGGGCTGCCCGTCGTCGCCGTCGCCGACGACGCGTCGCCGCGCGGCGAGGCGACGTTCGCGCTGTGGGAGCCGCCGCTCACCGAGCTGCGCGGGGAGCGCGGCGCGCCGATCCGGCGGACGGCGACGGCCGAGGCCGCCGCGCTGCTCGCGGACCTCGTCGCGGCGGACGTGCAGACGCTCGCGTTCGTCCGGTCGCGGCGCGGCGCGGAATCCGTCGCGCTCAGCGCGAAGCGGGCGCTCGAAGAGGTCGCGCCCGAGCTGGCCGCCCGGGTCGCCGCGTACCGGGCGGGCTACCTGGCCGAGGACCGCCGCGCGCTGGAGGCGGACCTGCGGTCCCGCGCGATCACCGGCCTGGCCAGCACGAACGCGCTCGAACTCGGGGTGGACGTGTCCGGGCTCGACGCCGTCGTCGTATGCGGCTGGCCGGGCACGCGCGCGTCGCTGTGGCAGCAGGCGGGCCGCGCCGGGCGGGCCGGGCAGCCCGCGCTGGCCGTGCTCGTGGCGCGCGACGATCCGCTGGACACCTTCCTCGTCCACCATCCCGAGGCGATCTTCGGGACGCCCGTCGAGGCGACCGTGCTCGACCCCGACAACCCGTACGTCCTCGGGCCGCACCTGTGCGCGGCCGCCGCCGAGCTGCCGCTCACCGAGGCCGACGCCGAGCTGTTCGGGCCCGCCACGACCGCGCTGCTGCCCGACCTGGTGCGGCGCGGGCTGCTGCGGCACCGGCCGACCGGCTGGTTCTGGACGCGCCGCGAGCGCGCCACCGACCTCGCGGACATCCGGGGCGCGGGCGGCGCGCCCGTCCAGGTCGTCGAGGCCGGGACGGGGCGGCTGCTCGGCACCGTGGACGAGGCGTCCGCGCACACGACCGTCCACGAGGGGGCCGTCTACCTGCACCAGGGCGAGTCGTTCGTCGTGCGGGCGCTCGACCTCGACGACTCCGTCGCGCTCGTGGACCACACCGAGCCCGACTACACGACCACCGCGCGCGACGTCACCGACATCCGCATCGTCGAACGGCTCCGCACGACGGGCTGGGGCGCGGCGACGCTCTGCTTCGGCACGGTCGAGGTGACGCGCCAGGTCGTCGCCTACCAGATGCGGCGGCCGCAGACCGGCGAGATGCTCGGCGAGAAACCCCTCGACCTCCCGCCGCGCACGCTCCGCACCCGCGCCGTCTGGTGGACGCTCTCCCCTGAACAGGTCGAATCGCTCGGCGACATGGACCTCGCGGGCGCGGCGCACGCCGCCGAACACGCGTCGATCGGCCTGCTGCCCCTCTTCGCGACGTGCGACCGGTGGGACATCGGCGGCGTCTCCACGGCCGTCCACCCGGACACGGGCCTGCTCACCGTCTTCGTCTACGACGGCCACGAGGGCGGCGCGGGCTTCGCCGAACGCGGCTACGACGACGCCGCCGCCTGGCTCCACGCCACCCGCGATGCCATCGCCGCCTGCGAGTGCCTGACGGGCTGCCCGTCCTGCATCCAGTCCCCCAAATGCGGCAACGCCAACGAACCCCTCGACAAACTAGGCGCCCTCGACCTCCTGGCCGAACTACTACGCCGAGCCACCTGACCCGACCCCGGCCACCCCGCTCCGCAGCCAGCCGCGCAACGCGCTCCCCTCGGCGAACCGCTCACCGGTCAATGGCCGGTCAATAGACCACGCCCACGTCGGCGGACGCCCGGTCAGCACGTCCTCGCGGAACGCAGCACGCCGAGGCGCGACCCGTAGCCGGTCAGCTCGCGGGCGGGGCCACCCGCTGGGCGGGCACGGCGTTGGGCACCGTGCCGGGGCCGCCCTGGCCCGCGTTCTGGCGTGCGCGCGCCAGCTCGCGCTGGAGCTGGCGCTTCTCCATCTCCAGTGTGGTGACCGACTCCTCGTGCTCGTCGCGCAGGTCGCGCAGCTCGCGCCGCAGGTCGATGGAGCGCCGCGCGCCGCCCGCCGCCACCGCGATGCCCAGCACGAAGACCAGGGAGACGAGCGCACCGGCCAGGAAGACCTGCCACTCGTTCTCGACGCCGGGGACGGTGTGGCCGAAGGCCGACAGCGACGCGGCGCCGTCGTTGCCCAGGACGATCGCGGCTCCCACCACCAGCGCGGCGACGATGAGCACCAGACCCAAGAAGATCATGCGGAGCGTCTCCTCTCCGTTTCCGGACGATCCGGGAGAACTCTCTGCCGGCTCCGGAGCCTAGTGCCAACGCCCTCCGAACGCCATCACTCGATGATCAAAAATGCCCCCCAACAACGATTTCGTCCACCCACCCCCCACTGACCTGCACAATCCCTCACCAACCCACCGGCATCCCCGCGCCATCTTCCCTTGACGTCCACCCCACACCCGAAAGAACAAGCCCCCAGAACCACAACTCCCCAACACCAACCGGCCACCCCGCACCACCCCGTGCCACCCGCACCGCACCGCCCGCCCAACTCCGCGCCGCGCGTCGCGCAAGGCGCATGGGCGCGGCAGTGCCTTACACGCCTCTCGCGCGGCGTAGTCCGTCCACGTCGCGGCCACGCATTGTGGGCGCAGCGCAGATGGCGCGATCGAAAGGCCAGTGGTACGTGCGGGTGGGCTTCGGGTGGTTGGCCGTCAGTGCTTTTCGGGGTGGCGTTTGCGGGTGGTCGGCTTGCCGAGTTTGGCGGGGCGGCGCCTGGTGGGGCGGGCGCTCGGCGGGGGGTTGTCGGTCTTCGGGGACGTCGCCCAGGTGGGGACGGGGGAAGCGTCCTCGTTCGTCGGGACCTTGGCCCAGGCGGGGACGGGCGGCGCGGTGTCGTCGTCCGCCGGGGGCTTCGCGGGGTCGAGGAAGGGCGCGTCGGCGGCGCTGCCGGGTTCGCGGAACAGCTTGCTCGTCGGCGCGGCCGCGACCTCGGCGACGGGGGCGGCGGTCGTCGGCCGCTTCTTCGTGCCCAGCGAGAGGACGGCGGTGCGCGCCAGCGCCTCGGCCTCCGTGATGCTTTCTTTGGCGCGGCTCACGCGCTTGCGGCCCGTCCCGCCGCGCGCCGCCCGCGCCGCCATGCCCTTGCTGCTCAGCCCGGCCTGCGCGACGCGGAGCCGCCGCGTCCACGTGCCGAGGTGCGCGGCGATGACGAGCAGGACCAGCGCGATGCCGACGCTCCGGCCCCACTGCAGCGGCGCCGGGACGGGGATGTCCGCCGCGGTCGGGGTGCCCTGCTGCCCGGCGACCTGCGGGGCCGGGTAGGTGTAGCCGGGCGTCGCGCCGTCCGGCTGGACGGACGGCAGCGTGACCGGCGACTGGTTGTTGAACGCCGTCAGCGGCGTGGACGTCGTCGGGGCCGCGCCGGTGCCGGGCAGCGACGGCGCGGTGCCGGTCGGCGGCGGGAGCGTCGTCCCACCGCCGCCGCTGCCGCCCTGGCCGCCGTTGATCGTGAGGTTCGTCGAGGCGATGCCCGACGAGACCGTGCCGCCGAGCCCGTTCGACCGCTTCGCGTAGACGTTGACCTTGACGGTCCCGCTCGCGGGGGCCGCGAACGTCGCCGAGCACGCCGCGCCGGAGCAGAATTTACTCACCGCGCCGGTCTGCGAACCCTTGCCGGACACCCCGACGGTGTAGCCGCTGAGGTCGACCTCGCCGCCGCGCGTCCAGCTCACCTTGAGCTTCCCGCCCGAGGCGGTCGCCGTGAGCCCGGCGGGCTGCGCCGGGGGAACCCGGACGGTGAACGTGCTGGTCCCCTCCGTGACCGGGCCGCCGAGGATGCGCACCCGGACGACAGCGACGGAGTACTTGCCGTTCCTCGGGATCGCAACAGTGCCCGACAGGTCGCCGCCGAACAACTTGTCGTCGAGCGTCTTCTCCCCGGTACCGGGAGCCGTCACGCGAAGCTGGTAGTGAGCCAGTCCGGACTTAGCCTTCACCTCGACCTGCGTGCCGGACTTGATGACCGCGCCGCTCGCCGGGGACGTGATGCCGGTGGACGCGGCGCTGGCGGGCGCCGCGAAGAAGACCGGGAAACCGATCGCAAGGGGTGCGGCGAGCACGGCGGCACCGATCCTGCGAATCATGGTCACGGCCTCAATCCCTTCGTCGGATGATCTGCCGAAGGAGCCCCGGGGGTCGTCCGCGCTGGCGGGGCCGGGGGTCGGGGTGGGGGCGAGTGGCGGCCGGGGTCGGCGCGCCAGTCGATACCGGTGGGTTACCGGAAGCGTAACGTACCACTGCGCGAACTACGTCACGGAACGATGACAAAGAGGCAGGTCGCACCCCTCGCTCTCGCACCTATTGACAGTAAGTGCAACGGGACGCCGTTCAGGGTACGCCCTCGCTCCCGCTGGGACCAGCCCTCGCCCGCACGATGATCACGTGGTCCCCGAGCCCGAGGGGGACGCGCAGGCGCGCCGTCACGGCGACGTCCGCGATCCCCGACCGGACCGCGCAGGAGGCCAGCCGCCCGCCCGACTCGGCCGCGACGTGCCGAGCCCGCCCGCACCGGGCCGCCTCCCCGCCGACCGTTCCGGCGGCGGCGAGCGCGGCGAGGTCGGCGGCGGCCTGCACGCGCGTCCGCACGCCGCGCACCCCGCCCACGGCCATCGCCGCCGCGCCCGTCGCCCAGACGACGCCCAGGAGAGCCACGACCCAGACGGTTCCCGATCCGCGGTCGTCGCGCCACCTCAGCCGCCTTCCGCGCCGACCGCCCCTTCTCTGCCGCCCGCTTCTCCCCATCCGTGATCTCCTTCCTGGTCGGCCATCCCCACCAGCCGCCGCAGCGCGCCCCTACACCCGGCGCGCAGCGGTGCTGCGCCGACCGGCTTCTGCCGGCTTCCGGCCGCAACGTCCGGCTTTCGGATCAGTGATCTCCTTTCGCCGGGTCAGGCGTCGTTGATTCCGCGTCGGGGAGGACGCCCGGTTCCGTCGCGGACGTCGCGCGGCCCGTGACCGTCAGGGCCGGGAGCCCGGACGCGCCCGGTGGGGCGATCCGCGCGGACACGTCGACGCTCGTCTCCGCCGCGTCCCGGCGCACCGTGACCACCGCGCCGCGCGGGGCCGCCCGCGCGACGAACGACCGCACGGCCGCGAGGGGTTCGCCGCGCGCGGCGGCCCGCGCCCCGGCGCGCGCCGCGTCCGCGCAGGCGAGCCGCGCCGACGCCGCCGCGACGCCCCACAGCGCGACGGCGGTGACGAGCACGAGACTGGGCAGCGCCAGCGCGACCTCGGCCGTGACCATCCCGCCGTCCCGCCCGGCCCGCGCCACGTGCCGAACCGCGCACCTCCAGAACCTGCGGCCGACCTGCGCGTGCCGAACCGCGCACCCCCAGAGCCCGCGGCCAGCCCGCACGTCCTGATCCCCGAGCGGAAGCCCGCGGCCACTCCGCACGCCCAGGGCCGCGAGCCGCGTGCCGCAGCCAGTCCGCGCGTCCCGGGCCGCGCGCGCCCAATGCCCGCGACCACCGTTCATGACGCAAGCTGCAGCGCCTTCCGCACGATCCCCATCAGCGCCGACTTCACCTCCGACGCCGTGACGACCTTGTAGAGCACCCCCGCGAACGCCGCCGCCGCGACCGTCCCGATCGCGTACTCCGCCGTCGACATCCCGAGGTCCCGCGCGCCGCTCCGGCACCGCTGCCACCGATTCATCCGGCTTCCCTTCCCGAGAGGGCGCGACCTGTTCGCGCCCTGCGGGACGAGAGTGCGGCCGGGCGCAAGACCCAGGAGAACCGAACGACGTTCTGTGGATAACCCCGGGAACGACAAGCGGGGGCGGAGCCGCACCGGCCCCGCCCCCGCTCCGACGTCCCCGCAGGTCAGTCGTCCGACTTGGCCTCCGGCAGCTTCGCCGAGATCAGGTCCATGACCGTGCTGTCGGCGAGCGTGGACACGTCACCGATGCTCCGGTTCTCCGCCACGTCCCGCAGGAGCCGCCGCATGATCTTCCCCGACCGCGTCTTCGGCAGCTCGGCCACGATGAGGATCTGCCGCGGCTTGGCGATCGGCCCGAGCGTCCGGGCGACGTGGTCGCGCAGCTCCTTCAGGAACGCCTCGCCCTCGACCTCCTCGCCCGCCTCCCCGCGCGGGATCACGAACGCGACGATCGCCTGCCCCGTCACCGGGTCCGTCGCGCCGACGACGGCCGCCTCCGCGACCTTCGGGTGCGACACCAGCGCGGACTCGACCTCGGTCGTCGAGATGTTGTGCCCGGAGACGAGCATGACGTCGTCCACGCGGCCCAGCAGCCACAGGTCCCCGTCGTCGTCCTTCTTGGCGCCGTCCCCCGCGAAGTACATCCCGTCGAACCGCGACCAGTACGTCTTCACGTAGCGCTCGTCGTCGCCCCAGATGGTCCGCAGCATCGACGGCCACGGCTCCTTGACCACCAGGAACCCGCCGCCGCCGTTCGGCACGGACCGCCCCTGGTCGTCCACGACGTCCGCGACGATGCCCGGCAGCGGGCGCATCGCCGCACCCGGCTTGCCCGCCGTCACCCCGGGCAGCGGCGAGATCATGATGGAGCCGGTCTCGGTCTGCCACCAGGTGTCCACGACGGGCGTGCGGCTCGCGCCGATCGTCTCCCGGTACCAGACGTACGCCTCGGGGTTGATCGGCTCGCCCACCGAGCCGAGTATCCGCAGCGACGAGAGGTCGTAGCGCGCCGGAATGTCCGCGCCCCACTTCATGCACGTCCGGATCGCGGTGGGGGCCGTGTAGAAGATGGTGACCTTGTACTTCTGGATCACGTCCCACCAACGGCCGCGGTTCGGCGTGTCCGGCGTGCCCTCGTAGATCACGCTGGTCGCGCCGTTCGCAAGCGGGCCGTAGACGATGTAGGAGTGCCCGGTGACCCAGCCGATGTCGGCGGAGCACCAGTAGACGTCGCGTTCCGGCTTGAGGTCGAACACCGCCCAGTGCGTGTACGCCGTCTGGGTCAGGTACCCGCCGGACGTGTGCAGAATGCCCTTCGGCTTCCCCGTCGTCCCGGACGTGTAGAGGATGTAGAGCGGGTGCTCCGCGTCCACCGGCTCCGGGGTGTGCTGGTCCGACTGGCGCTCGACCAGGTCCTCCCACCACACGTCGCGCTCCGTCTCCGCGACGTCCTCACCGGTGCGCCGCACGACGAGCACATGCTCCACCGAAGGCGCGTCGGCGACGGCCTGGTCCACCGTGGGCTTCAGCGACGACGGCTTGCCGCGCCGGAACCCGCCGTCCGCCGTGATCACCACGCGGGCCTGCGCGTCGTCGATGCGGGTGCGCAGCGCGTCGGCGGAGAACCCGCCGAACACCACCGAGTGCGTCGCGCCGATCCGCGCGCACGCCAGCATCGAGATCGGCAGCTCGGGGATCATCGGCAGGTAGATCGCCACCCGGTCGCCCTTGCGGACGCCCAGCTCCAGCAGCGCGTTCGCGGCCTTGCTCACCTCGCGCTTGAGATCCGCGTAGGTGAGCGTGCGGCTGTCGCCGGGCTCGCCCTCCCAGTGGTAGGCGACCTTCGCGCCCAGTCCCGCCTCGACGTGCCGGTCGACGCAGTTGTACGCCACGTTCAGCTCGCCGCCCACGAACCACTTCGCGAACGGCGGATTGCTCCAGTCCAGAACCTCGTCCCACGGCCTGCTCCACGACAGGCGTTCGGCCTGCGCGGCCCAGAAGCCCAGCCGGTCGGCCGCGGCCTCCTCGTACGCCGCCGCGGTGACGTTGGCGGACTCGGCGAGCTCAGCCGGCGGGGGAAAACGTCGCGTCTCCTGTAGGAGGTTCGACAGTGTCTCTTGGCTCTCGCTCACACGTACTCCTCGCTGATGAAAGTGGAGCTTCCGGCCAGGCCCACTCCAGCAGGAGTCAGCGTCCCGTATCAAGACGCCCCTGCTCCGGGCGGGCCGGGGGCGCCGGACGCTCCCTACTCCGGACGGGATGCTATGTGATGCCCGCCACAACCGATCGCCGGAGGTCCTTCCCTCGCGGCGCGGCGGCGGAACCACCCGGGGCGGAAGCTGCCCGGACGACCGCATAGGGTCGGCTCCGTGACCGATGCACTCGCCTCCGTTGCCGACCTCCCCGGCGTCGCCGAAGCCGTCGCCGACGCGCGCAAGGCCGTCGACCGCCTCCTCGGCCACCGCATCCTGCGGCGGCGCAGCGCCGAGGTGTCGACCGAGTCCGCGCTGCGCGGCGCCCGCGCGTCCGCCGTGCTGGAGGGCGCGTCGGTGACGCTGGACGAGCTGCGCACCACCGAGCACCCGTCCGACCCGGTCGTGCAGGGCTCGCTGCGCGTGTCCGCCGAGATCGGCGCGCTCGCCGAGACGTGGCGGCAGGCGCCCCGGCAGGTCCTGGCCCGGCTGCACGTGCTCGTCGCCGCCGACGCGGTGGACGCCGAGGCGCTCGGCCGTCCGCGCGCGGAGGGCAAGCCGTCCACCGATCCGCTCGGGCTCGGCGACGCCCCGCCGCCGGACGCCGTCGCGGCCCGCCTCGACCAGCTCAGCGCGCTGCTGACCGAGCCGACGAAGGCCCCGGCGCTGGTCGTCGCGGCGATCGTCCACGGCGAGCTGGCGGTGCTGCGGCCGTTCGGCTGGGGCGACGGGATCGTGGCGCGCGCCGCGCAGCGGCTGACGCTCGTCGCGCGCGGCTTCGACCCGAAGTCGCTGACCGCGCCCGAGACGGGCCACGCGGAGCTGTCCGGCGCGTACGGCGAGGCGCTGCGCGGCTACGCGGCGGGCGGCGCGGACGGCGTCGCGGCCTGGGTCGCGCACTGCGCGGACGCGACCGCCGCCGCCGCGCGCGACTCGCAGGCGATCTGCGAAGCCCTGATGCGCGGCTGACGGTTCTGTCCGACCCGGCGGGTACGTTCGGCGCGTGGTCGAACGACGTCCCGGGGCGGCCGCCCCGGCAACCGAGACGACGGTGCGCTCCGCCGACTGGGATTCGCGGGACCTGGGTGACGAGGAGCACACCCGCGTCCTGTTCACCGAGGTGGACATGACGGAGGCGACGAGCGCCGCCGCCGTCTTCACCGAGTGCGTGTTCCGGGGCGTCCGGTTCAACGTGTCGTCCCACGCCGACTCGGCGTTCCTGAACTGCACGTTCGTGCGGTGCTCCTTCTTCGACGCGACGTTCACCGGCTGCAAGCTCGTCGGCTCCCGGTTCGACGACTGCTCGCACGACCTGATGAAGGTCGGCGGCGGCGACTGGTCGTTCACCGGGCTGCCCGGCGCGGATCTGCGGCGCGCCGACTTCGCCGACGTCCGGCTGCGCGAGGCCGATCTGACGGGCGCGCGGCTGGCGGGGGCGCCGGTGCGGCGCTGCGACCTGTCGGGGGCGTGGCTGCACAAGGCCGACCTTTCGGGCTGCGACCTGCGCGGATCGGTGCTGCCGCCGCTCGATCCCGCGACGGTGGAGCTGCGGGGCGCGGTCGTCGATCCGGCGCAGGCGGTGGCGCTGGTGACGGCGCTCGGCCTGGAGGTCCGTTCCTAGACGGCGTGTTCGAGAGGGGGCGAGGCGACGGCGTCCAGCGGCTTGGCGGGACGCGGACCAGTCCTTTCCCCGGCGCGTCCGTGCGTGGACGACCGGGATGCCGGTGTTGTTCGGCTGAGTGATCGGTTGCGCGGAATTCACAGGAATGAACCGGTGAAAAGTCTAGTTCGTCCTATTTTGTACCGAGTCCACCGCCCGGTAAGTGATCACAGACCGTGATCGTTTGTTTTTTCCGAAACGCACGGTAACGATCAATAGGCCACCCGGCCGATATGCCCGACCTGCCCGGCACCTCCCGACCTGCGAGCACACCGATGTAGCCGAACGAGAAGAAAAGTCACCAGAGGGGTGACATTGTGGCTCGACGGAAGTCGTAACAGTCGGGCAGCATATGTTGTATCTGCCTAGACTGTAGGCGGTGACTTTGCGTCTCCTGTAGACGCCGCTGGCGCACGCCCGCGGTGATCTACGCTCTCGATGCTTTCCTGAGAAACGGTCCGGCTCTACCCCCCCCGGAGTCGGACCGCACGGCGACCCCCGCTCTCCCCCCCGGCGGGGGTCGCCTCATGCCCGGGGTGGGCGGCCCGGCCACGGGCCGCCCACCCCGAGTTATCCACAGGCTCCGCGCGGATTTCCGCCGGGCCGCCGCACCGCCGCACGCTGGGGTCCTCCGAACCGACCGGGAGGAACCCCATGACCGGCACCGCACTCATCGCCAGCGGCGACGCGCCGCTCCGCGACGACCTGCTCCGCCTCGCCGCCGCGGCCGGCACGACCGCCGAGACCGCCGCCGACCCCGCGCGCGCCCGCGCCGGCTGGCGGCGGGCCGGGCTCGTCGTCGTCGGCGCCGACCTCGCGGACGCGCTGGCGGGCGTGCCGCACCGCGGCGGGGTCGTCGTCGCGGCCCGGCACGGCGATCCCGACGTGTACCGCCGGGCGGTCGCGATCGGCGCGCGCGACATCGCCGTCCTGCCCGACGACGAGCCGTGGCTCGTCGACGCCTTCCGCGCCGCCGCCGATCCGGGGCGGGGCGACGCGGGCCTGACCGTCGCGGTGTGCGGGGCGCGCGGCGGTTCGGGTGCGAGCGTCCTGGCGGCGGCGCTCGCGTGGACGGCCGCGCGCGACGGGACGTCCGCGCTGCTGGTCGACGCCGATCCGTGCGGCGGCGGGCTCGACCTGCTGCTCGGCGTCGAGGAGCGGTCCGGCGCGCGCTGGCGGGACCTCGCGCCCCGGCGCGGGCGGCTCGGCCCGTCCTCCCTGCGGGACGCGCTGCCGCGCGCCGGGAACCTGTCGGTGCTGTCCGGGGAGCCGGACGGGCCCGTCCCCGGGGAGGCCGCGGCCGCCGTCCTCGGCGCGGCGGCGCGCGGATTCGACCTGACCGTCGTGGACGCGCCGCGCCACCCGGACGCGCTCGGCACCGCCGCGCTGCAGGCCGCCGCCGTGACGTTCCTGCTCGTGCCCGCCGAGGTCCGCGCGACGATGGCCGCCGCCCGGATCGCGCCGCGGCTGGCCGAACTGACGGCGGACCTGCGGCTCGTCGTCGGGCTGCCGTCGCCGGGCGGGCTGACGCCCGACGTCGTCGCGGAGTGCCTGGCGCTGCCCGCGGCGGGCGTGCTGGAGCGCGACGAGCGGTTCGCGGCGGCGGTCGAGGACTCCGACCTTCCGCAGGCGCTGCGGCGCGGGTCGCTGTCGGCGCTGTGCGAGTACCTGCTCGCCGAACTGCCGCTCACGGACCGTCCGGCACCGCTGGCAGCGGCCTGATCAGGAAGGAGGGGACCGTGCGACGACTGTCGGAGGCGGTCCGCGGTCGGCTCGCCGAAACCGGCGCCGAGCCGACCGCCGGGCACGTCGCGGCGGCGCTGCGGGCCGAGGAAGGGCTGCTCGGCGACAGCGAGGTGCTCGCGCTCGCGGACGAGCTGCGCGCCGAGTTCGCCGGGGCCGGGCCGCTCGACCCGCTGCTGCGCGCGCCCGGCGTGACGGACGTGCTCGTCAACGGCCCGCACGAGGTGTGGGTCGACGCGGGCGACGGCCTGACGCGCACCGCCGTGCGCTTCGACGACGAGGCGAGCGTCCGCAGGCTCGCGCAGCGGCTGACGGCCGCGGCGGGGCGGCGGCTGGACGACGCCTCGCCGTGCGCGGACGCGCGGCTGGCGGGCGGGGTGCGGCTGCACGCCGTCCTTCCGCCCGTCGCGCCGGGCGGCACGTGCCTGTCGCTGCGGCTTCCGCCCCGGCGCGCGTTCACGCTCGACGAGCTGACCGCCGCCGGGACCGTCCCGCCCGAGGGGGCACGGCTGCTGGCGGCGCTGGTGGACGCGCGGGTCGCGTTCCTGATCACCGGCGGGACGGGGACGGGGAAGACGACCCTGTTGAGCTGCTTACTCGGGCGGGTCGGGCACGGGGAGCGGATCGTGCTGGTCGAGGATTCCGCCGAGCTGCGGCCGGATCATCCGCATGTGGTCCGGTTGGAGGCGCGGCCGCCGAACATCGAGGGCGCGGGCGGGGTGACGCTGCGGGACCTCGTCCGGCAGGCGCTGCGGATGCGGCCGGACCGGCTCGTCGTCGGGGAGACGCGCAACGCGGAGGTCGTGGACTTCCTGAACGCCTTGAACACGGGCCACGACGGCGGCTGCGGGACGCTGCACGCCAACGCCGCCGCCGACGTCCCGGCGCGCTTGGAGGCGCTGGCCTGCGCGGCGGGCCTGACGCGCGAGGCCGTCCACAGCCAGCTCGCGGCGGCTCTGGACGTGATCGTGCATCTCGTCCGCGACCCGTCCGGCGGCCGACGCCGCGTAGCGGAGGTCTGCCTGCTGCACCGCGCCGCGAACGGCCTGGTCGAGGCGATACCCGCCATCTCCTTCCCGCCGACCGGCGGGCCGGTCCTCGAACCGGGGGCCGCCGCCCTGGCGGCACGCCTCGGAAACCGCTGGACGCCGGGAGCCGCCGCATGACCGCGGCCTCGCCCGCCTTCAGAGCGCAGCACGAACACGCGCTCGCCGCACCAGCGTCCGCACGACGGCAGATAGGAGCAACCATGACCGCCACCGCCCGGCCGTGGGAGCCGCGCTCATGATCCCGCTGGCCGTGCTCTGCGCTGTCGCGGCAGTCTGGCTGGCAACGGGACCGCCGCCTGCGGCCCGCCGGCTCGTCCAAGCGCTGCGCCCCGCGCGCCCGGACGTCCATACTGCCCTCACGACCACGAAGGAACGCGTCACCGCGCTGCGGGACCGCCGCCGCGACCCCGACCGCTGGCGCACCGCGGTCATCGAGCTCTGCGACGGCATGGCCGCCGAGCTGACGGCCGGACGCGCGCCCGCCGAGGCATACACCCTCGCCGCCGCCACACTCGATCCCCGCGTAACCCGGCGGCTGCCGCCCTCCGGCGCAGACCCACCAACAGACCACCTGGAAGCCCTGGCAGCCGAACCAGGCGCGGCGGGTCTACGCCCACTCGCAGCATGCTGGCGTATCGGCGCTGAACGCGGCGGGGCCCTTGGCGACGTCCTGGACGGCCTGGCAACGGCACTCCGCGACGAGGAAGAACTACGCCGCGAGGTAGCCGCGCAACTAGCGGCCCCCCGCGCAACGGCCCGCCTACTCGCCGCCCTTCCCCTACTCGGCCTGGCGATGGCAGCCGCGATAGGTGCCCACCCCGTGGCCTTCCTCTTCACGACTCTCCCTGGCCTGGCATGCCTCCTACTCGGCACGTCGCTGAACGCGACCGGCCTCTGGTGGACCCACCACCTCGCCAAAGCAGCAGAAACGCCCCGATGACCCCACCGTTCCCGGCTCTACCGTTTCGTCGCCGTCCATACGACGCGCCGTTCCCGTCTTCCGCTCAGTCGACGTTCCCGAACGCAGCCCCTCGTTCCCACGGGCGGCCGCCCTGCTCGCGGCCAGGAGGCCGAGTTCGTCGTCGCATCGTCGAGCGCGGCAGTGCGGTTCGGCGGGTCGGCATCACCGAATCCAGCCCACCAGCCAAAAAGTGAGGTGTCCCAATGACCGCCCTGTGGATCGCCGTCGCGTGTTTCGCCGCGTGCGGGTTGCTGTTGCCCCGGCCCGCGTCCCGGGCCGAGCAGCGGGTGCGGGCGGCGGCTCGGGCACCCACGGAGAAGACGGGCGTCGTCGGGCGGGCGACAACGGCGGCGCGGGAGCGGAAGTTACGGCAGGGCGCGGCCGTTGCGCAGTCATCGCCAGCGTCGCGCGAGCAACAACTGCGGCGGGGTGCCGCGGTCGCGGCCGGGTTCGCCGTCGCGCTGGTCGTCGGGGGCGTGGCCGGGGTCGTCGGCGGGCTCGTCGTCGCCGTCGCGGCGGACCGGGGACTCGGCCGCCTCGACACGGCCGACGAGCGGAAGCGCCGCGCGCGGATCGTCGCGGACCTGCCCCTCGCCGTCGACCTGCTGGCCGCGTGCCTGCGCGGCGGAACCCCGTGGGACGATGCGGTGACGGCCGTCGCCACCGCCGTCGCCGGGCCGCTCGGCGACGAACTGCACGCCGTCGCGGCGCGGATCAGACTTGGCGCCGACCCGGCCGACGCCTGGTCCGCCCTCGCGGCCGATCCCGCGCTGGCACCGCTCGCGCGGACGGCGAGCCGCGCGGCCCGCAGCGGGTCGGCACTCGCACCGACGCTGGCCCGACTCGCCCGCGACCGCCGCGCGCACGCCCGCTCAGACGCCACCCGCCGGGCACGCGCGGCGGGCGTCCACGTGCTCGCACCGCTCGGAATCTGCTTTCTCCCGGCATTCGTCCTGCTCGGGATCGTCCCGGCCATCGCGGGCCTCGCATCCACCATGCTCACACCGTGGTAACCCGGCCACAGCCCGGACGATCGTCCCGGCCGTCGCTGGCCTCGCGCCCGCGCTGCTCACGCCATAGTGAGCCAGCGACGGATCGGGTGTTCCTGCGTTCACGGGAATTCCGGGCGCGTCCCGTCCGTGCCCGGGCGCGACCCGACGGTGCCGGAACGGCCCTAATGGTGTTCGATGCGCCGGTGATCGGTAAGTTCGTGGGCGTCCTCGGGTGACACGGAGCGGGTTCCGCGACCCACGGGGAAGAACTGCACCGGGGCGGTCCCGTGGGAACCGCCGCCCGCGCGGACGGCGGTCCAAGGCGGGCGCGGCGGTACCGGGCGCACGCGGCGGCCGCCCGCGGTGACGGCCACGGCGCGCGCCGCGGACGGCTCGCGCCGCGCGCGCCGGTGGCCGGACCACCCGCCCGGCTGCCAGGCTGGGAGCGGCCCCGCGCGCGGGGCCCGGAAGGAGAGAGCGATATGTCCGAGGCACTGCCGGGCGAGCGCATCGAGGACAAGTCCCTCGGCGACCTGGTCGCGCTCGCGTCCAGCAACATCTCCGGCCTGGTCCGGGCCGAGATGGAGCTGGCGAAGCTCGAACTGAAGAACGACGCGAAGAAGGCCGCGCTCGGCGGCGTGATGTTCGCCATCGCGGGACTGATCGGCGGACTCATCGTCATCCTGCTGTCGATCGCGCTCGCCTACGGGCTGGTCGCGTGCGGGATCTGGCACTGGGCCGCGTTCCTCATCGTGTCCGGGATCTACCTGCTGCTCGCCGGGGGGCTCATCTTCCTCGGGTACCGCCGCATCAGGAAGATCGACGGCGCCAAGCGCACCCGCAAGACGCTCAAGGACGACTTCACCGCGCTGCGCCACCGGGGCGACCCGGACACGCCCGCGCTGACGGAGTGACCCGGTGGCCGGGCACGACGCGTCGATCGTCGAGATCGACGGACCGTGGACGCACCGCATGGTCAGCGCCGGGGGCACCCGGTTCCACGTCGCCCTGGCCGGTGAGGGGCCGCTCGTCCTGCTGTTGCACGGTTTCCCGCAGTTCTGGTGGTCGTGGCACCACCAGCTCGTGTCGCTCTCGGCGGCCGGGTACCGGGTGGCGGCCGTCGACCTGCGCGGCTACGGCGGCAGCGACAAGCCGCAGCGCGGCTACGACCTGGTGACGCTGGCGTCCGACGCCGCCGGGCTCGTCCGCGCGCTCGGCGAGGCGAACGCCTGCGTCGTCGGGCACGACTGGGGCGGGCTCCTCGGCTGGACGATGGCCGTCCAGCACCCGAAGATCGTGAACCGGCTCGCGGTGGTCGCCGCGCCGCATCCGCTGCGGCTGCGGCGGGCCGTCCTCGCGGACCTGCGCGGGCAGGCGTGGGCGGCGCGGCACACGTTCGGGTTCCAGTTGCCGATGTTGCCCGAACGGCGGCTGCTCCGCGACGACGCCGCGCTCGTCGGGCGCCTTCTGCGCACGTGGTCGGGCCCCGGTTTCCCGGACGCCGAGACCGAGGACCTGGCGCGGCGCGCGATCCAGATCCCCGGCGTCGCGCACTGCGCGCTGGAGTACCACCGGTGGCTCGTCCGCTCGCTGCCCCGCCCGGACGGCATCCGCTACGCGCACCGGATGCGCGCGCAGATCCAGGTGCCGACCCTCCAGCTCCACGGCTCGCTGGACCGCTGCACGCTGCCCGCGACCGCGCAGGGCTCGGGCCGCTACGTCACCGCGCCCTACCGCTGGAAGCTGATCGACGGCGTCGGCCATTTCCCCCACCAGGAACGCCCGGAAACATTCGACCGCCACCTGCTCGGCTGGCTCGCTGACCCCGAACCGGAACGCTGAAATGCCCGACGACGACCCGAGCGAGGAACACACTCCCGGCGGCACCAAACCGGACGCGGAAACCAGCGAACGCACCCCGGCCGAGCCGCGCGCGGAGAACGCCGCCGAGCCGGACGAGGAAGCCGACGAACGCGCTGCCGGCCGCACCCGACCGGCCGGGGACGCCGTCACCCGCGACCGCGACCCCGCAGGCCGCGCACGCAACGCGCGGCCCCGCGACGCCTACGGCCGCCCGCTGCCGCACGGCGCGACCGGCGTCCCGACCATGCCGGACGACCTCGACCCCGATCCGGTGCGCGGCCTGGCCGAGGCGCAGCGCCTCCTCGACGCGGACCGGCCGTTTCACGCGCACGAGGTCCTGGAGGCCGTCTGGAAGGGCGCGCCGCCGGACGAGCGCGAGCTGTGGCGTTCCCTGGCCCAGGTCGCGGTCGGCATCACGCACCTGCGGCGCGGCAACCCGCGCGGCGCGCGCGCCCTGCTGGACCGAGCCACCGCCGCACTCGAACCGTGGACGGCCCGCGCCCCGCACGGCGTGGACGCGGCCGGAGTGATCGCGGCGACCCGCGCCCTCCTCACCCGTCCCGACACCGAACTCACCCCGGACCTGCCGATCGTCCTGAACTTCACCCGCTGACCGCCACCAGCCCAAGTAATCCCCCCACGACCATCAAGCGGGCAGGCCGTCAGCCGGAGCAGTCCCCGCCCTGGGCACCGACATGATCGCGGCAACCCGCGCGCTCCCGTCCCGGCACCGAATTCGCCCCGGACCTGCCAACTCACCCTGACCCCGGTCCGCCGACCGCCGCCCTCCCACCGGGACCGTCACGCCCGCATGCTGTCGACCCGAGCAGCTCCTCCACCGAGACCGGTCCACCAGGGCGCCATCAGCCGAGCGGCCTCCCCACCGCGACCGTCACACCGGACCGTCACACCACGGCCGGGCGATCCCGCGCCGCGGGCACCCGGCACGTCAGTCCGAGCATTCGCCCGTCGCGACGGTTTCCGTGGACTTCACGCCCGCCTCGGCGTCCGGTTCGACCTCCTTCGCGGTCAGCGCGTACCCCGTCGAGGGGGTGTCGAGCGCCGCCGCGAAGATGACGCCGTACACGCGTCCGTCCGTGGAGAGCAGCGGACCGCCGGAATTGCCCGGCTCGACCGTCCCGCGGATCGCGTAGATCTCGCGCTTCACCTGGCCCGCGTGGTAGATGTCCGGCCCCGTCGCGATCTGGCGGGCGCGGATGCGGGCGGCCCCGGCGGTGAACGGGTGGTTCTTCGGGAAGCCCGCGATGATCGCGTCGTCGCGGATGCGGGCCGTGCCCGCGAACTTCAGGACGGGCGCCTTCAGGCCGGGCACGCTGAGGATGGCGATGTCCCGCTTCGGGTCGTACAGGACGACGCGGCCCCGCACCCGCGACCCGTCCAGCGTCGCGATGGTCGAGGCGCCGCGCGCGCCCGCGACGACGTGCGCGTTCGTCATGACGCGGCCCGGCGCGAACACGAACCCCGTGCCCTCGATGCGCCGCTGGCACTCGGGCGCGGTGCTGACGACCTTGACGATGCTGCGCTTGGCGGCGCGCAGCGCGTCGGTGTTGAGGATCGCGTCGTCGGGCGGCGGCACCTCCGCGACCGACTCGCCGCCGAGCCCGTTGAAGACCTGCGGGAACTCGCTGTCGCGGACGAACGCCTTGAACGACCCGAACCACGTCTGCGCGGACGGCGGCATCACCGTGTTGATGCCCTTGAACACCGACGACGCCTTCACCTGCTTGCGGACGGGCGTGAACTCCGAGTCGTACATCAGCGTCCCGAAGAACCACGCCACGATCAGCAGCGACAGCGAGCTGACGACCGCGCCGCCCGCCGCGTCCACGGCGCGGGCGTTCACCCCGGTCACCCGGTTGCGCAGCACCGCGCCGAGGGACGACGCGACGAGCTGCCCGAGCGTCGCGGCGAGGAACGCGACGACGATCGCGAGGAGCGCCTGCTGCGCGCTCCCGTCCACGGTCGCCTCCGCGATGGGCGGGGCGACGAGCACGCCGACCACGCCGCCGCCGATGAAGCCCGCGAAGCTCAGCAGGCTCACGATGAAGCCCTGCCGGTACCCCGAGACCGCGAACAGCACGAGGAGCCCGATCAGGATCAGGTCGAGAAGGTGGTCGCCGAACACCGCTTCACCGTATAGGGCTCCTGCCGTCCGGAACGTCGCCTCAGCGGACCACATCGCGTCCGCGCCGGTAGCCGCACGGAACTAGGCAGTGTTTCAAAGTCCCGGCCTACGGCCCTCGCCTGGCGGCTCGGACCTAACCGGGCCTTGGCGAGCGCGACATCGCTGCGCGATCTGGCCGGCGGCTCGCTTCACCACCCAGTCAACGCACTCGCGCTGTGGCTAAGGCACTTTGAGACACGCCCTAGGCGCGGCGAGCGAGGTCCAGTTTGTCGGCGGGCAGGTCCTCGATGTGACGGGTGTCCCACGGCCGGTTCCAGCCGCCCGCGTCGAGGACCTGGGTGAGGACCCCGGCGGTGAAGCCCCACACGAACATCCCGCCGACCTTGAACGCCGGGCCGAGGGAGACGCCGGACGGGTGCCGCGCCATCGTCCGGTTCGCGGGGTCGGTCAGGTCGGCGATGGGCACCCGCGCGACGGTCGCGACCTCGCCGGGATGGCCGGGCGCGACGTCCGAGGGCTCGCGCCACCAGCCCGCGACGGGCGTGACGCGGTGCTCGCTGTGCGCCAGGTACAGCTCGGGCAGCGTCGCGATGACGTCGACGCCGTCCGGGACGACGCCCGCCTCCTCCTGCGCCTCGCGGAGCGCCGCCTCGACGGGCCCGGCGTCGCCGGGGTCGATGCGCCCGCCGGGGAACGCGGGCTGCCCGGCGTGCTTGGTGAGCGTCGCGGCGCGCTCGGTGAGCAGGACGTCCGGCCCGGCGGGCCCCTCGCCGAACAGGATCAGGACGGCCGCGGGACGGCCGCCGCCCGCCGGGGGCCGCAGGACGGGCGGCACCCGCAGCCGCGGGGCCTCGCGACGGAATCTGTCGAGCCAAGCCGGAACGTCGGACACGTGAAGAACAACCTCCGAGGTGGTGGGGAACTTCCCGGCGGACGTCAGGTGGTCTTCGGCGGCGGGCCGGTCTTGACGAGCTTCGCCGCCTCGTCGTGGTCCACCGGGCCGGTGCCGTACGACGGGCACAGCTTCGCCAGCGGGCACGCACCGCACGCGGGCCGCCGCGCGTGGCAGATCCGCCGCCCGTGCCAGATCAGCCGGTGCGACAGCATCGTCCAGTCCTTGCGGGGGAACAGGCCGGCGACGACGGTCTCGACCTTCTCGGGCTCGGTCTCGTCCGTCCACCCGAACCGGCGGACGAGCCGCCCGAAATGCGTGTCGACGGTGATCCCGGGCACGCCGAACGCGTTGCCGAGGACGACGTTGGCGGTCTTGCGGCCGACGCCCGGCAGTTTGACGAGATCGTCGAGCTTGCGCGGCACCTCCCCGCCGAACCTGTCGACCAGCGCCGACGACAGGCCGAGCACCGACTTGGTCTTCGCCCGGAAGAACCCCGTGGGCCGCAGGATCTGCTCCAGGTCCTCGGGGTTGGCCGCCGCCATGTCCTCCGGCGTCGGGTACTTGGCGAACAGGCCGGGCGTCGTGAGGTTGACGCGGACGTCCGTCGTCTGCGCCGACAGCACCGTCGCGACGAGCAACTGGAACGGGTTCTGGAAGTCCAGCTCGCAGTGCGCGTCCGGGTACGTCTCCTGCAGAATCCGGTCCATCTTCCGCGCCCGCCGCACCAGCCCCGTCCGCGTCTCGTCCGCGAACTTCCGCGCCCGCGGCTGGGAACTTCCCTTGGTCGCCATGCCTCCAGCGTAGAACCCGGGCGGACGGGAGCCGTCGGTTCCGGTGGACGAACTGGGGGCGCCGGCTCCACGCCACCGACCGCGTCTTCAGACCGGCCTGGTGCGGCGGGCTCCACGGGATGACTATCCGCGGCGGTGGAGCGAACGTTTCCGTCCGGGTCAAGTTCTGGTGGCGGGGAGCGGGCGTACTTAGGGTCGGAGGGACGATCTCGGTTCCGGGAGGAGTGCGGATGGCGTCCAGGCCAGAGGACCTGGTGGGGCGGCTCGGGTTGACGGCCAAGGTCCGATTGCTGACCGGGGCGGACTTCTGGTCGCTGCCGGGGGACGATTCGGTCGGGTTGCGGCCGGTTCGGATGTCCGACGGGCCGGCGGGCGTGCGCGGGGCTCGGTGGGACGAGCGGGAGCCGTCGCTGAATCTGCCGTCCGGGAGCGCGCTCGGCGCGACATGGGACGTGGCGCTCGCCCGGGTCTACGGGGAGTTGGTCGGGGCGGAGGCTCGGCGCAAGGGCGTCGCCGTCGTGCTCGGGCCGACGATCAACCTGCACCGGTCGCCGTACGGCGGGCGGCACTTCGAGGCGCTGTCGGAGGACCCGCTGCTGACGGCGCGGCTCGCGGCGGCGTACGTCGAAGGCGTCCAGGCGCACGGCGTCGCGGCGTGCCCGAAGCACTACGTCGGCAACGAGTACGAGACCGAGCGCTACACCGCCAGCTCCCGGATCGACGACCGGACGCTGCGCGAGGTCTATTTGGCCGCGTTCGAGGACGCCGTGGTCGAAGCGCGCGCGTGGGCGGTGATGTCGGCGTACAACGCGGTCAACGGGACGACGATGAGCGAGAGCCCGCTGCTGCGCGACCCGCTGAAGACCGACTGGGGGTTCGACGGCGTCGTCGTCTCCGACTGGACGGCCGTCCGCACGACGGACGCGGCCGCCCGCGCCGCGCAGGACCTGGTGATGCCCGGCCCGCGCGGGCCCTGGGGCGACGCGCTGGTCGAGGCGGTCCGCGCGGGGCGAGTCCCCGAGACGGCGGTCGACGAGAAGGTCGCCCGCCTCCTGCGCCTCGCCTCCCGCGTCGGCGCACTCGACGGCTCGAGCACCTTCCACCCGGCGGTTGATGATTCGCACGCGTCCCGTCCGGCCCCGGGCGGTGCGCCCGGCGGGTCGGCTGTGGCCGAGCCGACCGGCGCGGGCGGTAGGCCCGGTCCGGCGGACGGCGATCCGATCGCCGCTGTGCGGAAACTCGCCGCCGAAGGCATGGTCCTGCTCGTCAACCGCGGCGAGCTGCCGTGGACGACCCCGCCCCGGTCGATCGCCGTGCTGGGCCCGAACGCGCTGGTCCCCCGCACGCAGGGCGGCGGAAGCGCCACCGTGCTGCCCGAGCGCGTCGTGTCCCCGGTCGGGGGCCTGCGGGCGCGGTTCCCCGGCGCCGAGTTCGTCCACCGCAACGGCGTCCCGTCCCCGCACGGCGTCCTGCCGCTGCCGCTCGACCGGCTGACCGACCCCGTCGAGGGCGGCCGGGGCGTCCGCGTGACGATCCGCGACGCGGACGGCGCGGTGCTGCGCGACGAGGTCCGCCGCGCGACCGCGCTCGTGTGGCTCGGCGACCTGCCCAACGGCGCGGCGACGCTGGAGCTGCGCACCCGTCTCGCGCCAGGCGGCGCGGACCCGCTGGCCGTCGCGTGCGTCGGCGCGGTGACGGTGGACGTCGACGGAACCCGCGTCATCGACGCCGAACTCGCCCCGGAGGGCGGCGACATCGCGTCGGCGCTGCTCGACCCGCCCGCCGCCACCGCGCCCGCCCCCGCAGAAACATGCGAAATCAAGGTCGTCTGCACCGTCCGGCGGACGTTCATCCCCGGCACGTTCGCGCTGACGCTCGGCACCGCCCCGCACACCGCCGACCCCGACGCGCTGCTCGCGGAAGCAGTGGAAACAGCGCGCGGAGCCGAGGCCGCCGTCGTGGTCGTCGGGACGAGCGAGGCGGCCGAGAGCGAGGGCGCCGACCGGACGACGCTCGCGCTCCCCGGCCGCCAGGACGACCTCGTCGCGGCCGTCGCCGCCGCGAACCCGCGCACGGTCGTCGTCGTGAACGCGGGCAGCCCGGTGCTGACGCCGTGGCGGGACGACGTCGCGGCCGTGCTGGTCTCCTGGTTCGGCGGCCAGGAGATGGGCGACGCGGTCGCGGACGTCCTCGCGGGCGACCGCGAGCCCGGCGGCCGCCTGCCCACGACGTGGCCCGCGGACGAGGCGTCGGTGCCGGTGGCGTCGTCCGTCCCGGAGAACGGCGAGCTCGTCTACGCGGAGGGCGTCCACGTCGGGCACCGGGGCTGGCTGCGCGCGGGGGCCGTCCCCGCGTACCCGTTCGGGCACGGCCTCGGGTACACGACGTGGGACCTGCGGGACGCGGCCGCGCCCGCGAGCGTCCCGGCGGGCGACCCGGTCCCGGTGGCGCTGACCGTCGAGAACACCGGGAAACGCTCCGGCAAGCAGGTGGTGCAGGTCTACGCGTCCCGCGCGGCGAGCGCGGTGGACCGGCCCGTCCGCTGGCTGGTCGGCTTCGCGGCCGTCCGGCTGGACGCGGGCGAGCGGCGGCGCGTCACCGTGGACGTCCGGCCGCGCGGCCTCGCGGTCTGGCGGGACGGCTGGTGGACCGAACCCGGAATCTACGAGTTCCATATCGGGACAAGCGTCGCGGACCTCCCGCTCCGCACGGCCGTCGAGGTCACCGATCCGCGTGCGTAGTATCCGGGCATGACTTCCGGGACCTGGCGCGTCCTCGCGCTGCCACCGCTGGACATCGCGCTGCTGCGGGCGCTCGTCGACCCGCTCGGCGGCGCGGCCGAGCTGACCGTGCCCGAGACGCGCGACGCCGCCGGGCTGCACGCCGCGCTCGCCGACGCGGACGTGGTGATCGGCGACTTCACCGGCGCGCTCGCGCTGGACGAGGCGGCCGTCGCGGCCGCGCCGAAGCTGGCGTTCGTGCAGATGCCGCAGGTCGGCGTGGACGGCGTGGACCTCAAGGCGCTCACCGAGGCGGGCGTCCCCGTCGCGAACACCGCCGGGGCCAACGCCCGCGCCGTCGCCGAATGGGCGGTCGGCGCGACGTTCGCGCTGTGCCGCCAGCTCGCGTGGGCGGACCGGCGCGTCCGCGCGGGCGACTGGCCGCAGAACGAGGTCCTCGCGCGCGGCACCCGCGAGATCCACGCGCTGCGGATCGGCATCGTCGGGTACGGCGCGATCGGCGTCCGCGCCGCGGAGCTGTTCACCGCGCTCGGCGCGGACGTCGCCTACTGGACGCGGACGCCCCGCGAACAGGCCGTCGCCGCGTACCTCCCGCTCGACGAACTCGTCGCGGCGTCCGACGTGATCGTGCTCGCCGTCCCGCTGACGGCCGACACCGCCGGGCTGTTCGACGCGGCCCGCATCGCCCGGATGAAGCCGCGCGCGCTGCTGGTCAACGTCGCGCGCGGCGGGCTCGTGGACGAGGACGCGCTCGCCGCCGCCCTCGACTCCGGCGCGCTCGGCGGCGCGGCGCTCGACGTGTTCGCCGCCGAGCCCGCGCCCGCCGACTCGCCGCTGCGCCGCCACGACAACGTCCTGCTGTCCCCGCACGTCGCGGGCGCCACCGCCGAGGCCCAGTCCTCGATCATCGGGAAGGTCATCGACAACGTCGCCGCGGCCGTGCGGGGCGAGCCGGTCAGCGGCGTCGTCAACGGGCTGGACCCGGTGATCCGCCGCCGCTGACCCGCCGCCTACCGGTTGATGAGGTGGTCCACGACGCGCTCGGCGACCTTGCCGTCGTCGTGCGGGCAGAACGCCTCGGCGAAGTCGGTGAGCGCCGCCGCCGACTCGGCCGCGACGTCGTCGAAGCCCTCCAGCGCCTCGATCAGCTCGTCCGACGTGCGCAGCAGCGGGCCCGGCGCGCGCTCGGTGAGGTCGTGCGCGAAGCCGCGGACCTGGTCGCGGTATTCCTCCAGGTCCGGTGCGAACAGCAGGATCGGCTTGCGGAGACCCGCGAAGTCGCACATCAGCGACGAGTAGTCGGTGACGAGCGCGTCCGCGGCGAGGAACAGCTCCGTCACGTCCGGGTATCCGGCGACGTCGACGACGAAGTTTCCGAGGTTGCGCGGCGCGGGCACGTCGAGGAGCCGGTGCGGACGCAGCAGGACGACGGTGTCCTCGGCCAGCGCCCCGGCCGCGCGCTCGAAGTCCAGCCCGAGGCGGTGCCGCGCCGAGCCGTGCCGCGCGCTGCGGAGCTGGTCCCGCCACGTCGGCGCGTACAGCACCACGCGGCGGCCCGCCGGGATGCCCAGGCGCTCGCGGACCCGCTCCCTGATCCGCGGCGCGTCCGGACCGTGCGCGAGGTCGTTGCGCGGGTAGCCCGTCTCCAGGATCTCGCCGTCGTAGCGGAATGCGCGCGCCAGCGTCTCCGTGCTGAACGGGTTCTGCGACAGCAGCAGGCCCCACGCCGCCGCGTCCGCCGCCATCATGCGCCGCTGCTGGTCGCGGCGGTCCAACGCCTCCCAGCGGGTCTCGTACCCGACGTTCTTGATCGGCGTCCCGTGCCAGGTCTGCAGGTAGAGCTGGCCCTTCCGGGGGCGGTAGCCCTCCGGCTGGTACGCGTTGTTGACGACGAAGCGGGCCTGCGCGACCAGCTCCCAGTACTCGCGGCCCAGCCGCCGGACGGTGCGGCCGCCCGGGACCGTGAAGCGCCCGTCGCCGACCGCCCACACCAGCTCCATGCCGGTGTCGCGGCGCACGAACTCCTCGTAGATCGCCTTCGGGTTGCACGCGTACGCGCCGCCGAAGTAGCTCTCGAAGACGACCAGGTCGCGGACGCTCCGGCGCAGGAACGCCGGGTAGTGCCGCTCGCGGAGGACGCGCTTGGCGTACGGGCCGTCCTCGTCGTCGTGCCAGGCGGGCCGGACGCCGAGCCGCACGCCCGCGCCGCCGCGCGTCGGCCGCAGGACGAACCGCTGCCCGGCGGCCTCGCGCGGACGCGGCAGCGTGGTGAGGCAGTCGCGCGTCGCGAAGACGGCGCACCGGTCGGTTCCCGCGGCCGCGCCGATGTCCCACGTTCCGGCCGACAGCGGCGACTCGTCGCCGGGCACGACGGCGTCCGGCCGGAAACGGGCCTCCCGCAGCCCCTCTCCGACCCGCGCGACCGCCGCCGCGTCGGCCCGGCCGAGGTCACCGCTCCCGACCGCGCCCTCGGCGACAGCGGCACGCTCGGACGCGGTCCGCGCGGACTCGGCGGTACTGCCGGACTCGGTGCGAGTGGCAGCAGCGCGGCTGGATGGGATACGGCCCAGGCCGACGTCCTCCGATTCCGCGTCGGGGGTTCCCGTGCTCGCGGACGCCGACCGTGCGGAGTCGGCGCGGCCGGGCCTGAGACGGCCCAAACCGAGGTCTTCCGTCTCGGCGTCGAGAATTCCGGTGCTCGGGGACTCGGCGCGAACGGAACTACTGCGGCTGGACGTGCTGCCTGAGCCGACGTGCTTTGGTTCGGTGCCGGTGATCCCGGTGGCGGGGACGTTCGGGAGCGTGCTCACCGAGGCGTTGCGCGCGGCGGCGACGCGCACGTCGCCCGGCGACGCGGTGCCCGCCTTGCGGGTCTGCACGCTGCCCGGCGCGCCGGGCTTCTGCTTGGCGGGCGTCTCGTCGGACGCGCGGCGCTGGGCGGGAGCCCCCGACACGGCGCCCTTCGGGTCCTCGGCGCCCTGCTCGGCAGGCCCGCCGCCGGGCGCCTTCTTGGCGTTCGCCCGCGCCTTGCCGGTCGCGGCCTCGCCACCGTCCTTCGCCGAGCCACCCGGCTCGTTGCCCTTCGCGTTGCTCCCTGAGCTGTTCGTCCCGCCGCCGGAAGCGGCTCCCCGCGCGCGAGCCGACGCGCTGCCGACCCCGCTCTTCACAGACTCGGCGGTGTTGTCGGGAGCAGTACGCGGCGCACTGACGATCACCGCACTCGCCGTGGCCGTCGCGACCTCGCCCGCCCCGACGCGCTCCTCACCGGCATCCGCGCGCACTCCGCCGGACCCCCCGGCGGCGCTCCGCACGCTCTTCCCGCCGCCCCGCGCCGCCTTACCCTTGCGCGACGCCGCGCCCCGCGCGCCACCCGACTCTCCGACCAGCCCGCCAGCCTCCGCATCGGCCGCCGCACTGACCGCCGCTTCGACCTCCGCACCGGACTCCGCTTCGACCTCCGCGCCGGACTTCGCGCCGGACTTCGCGCCGGACTTCGCGCCGGACTTCGCGCCGGACAGCGCATTGCCCTGCGCGCCGGACTTCGCATCGCCCTGCGCGCCGGACTCCGTGTCACCCTTCGCGTCGCCTCTCAGACCGGGCTTCGCGTCACCCTTCACGCCGGCCTTCGCGCCGGGCTTCGCGTCACCCTTCACGCCGAACTTCGCGTCGACCTGCTCGCCAACCTTCGTGTCGGCCGCCGCTCCAGCCGCCGCGCCAGCCTGCGTGTCAGCCTGTGCGTCGGTCTTCGCGTCGGTCTTCGCGTCGGTCTTCGCGTCGGTCTTCGCGCCTGTTCCCGCGTTCGTCTTCGCTCCAGCCGCCGTGCTGCCGTTCGCACCAGCCTTCGCGCCGCGCTTCGCGCCGGCCTGGCGGCTCGCGGCAGTACCACCCTTGGCCGCCGTCGGCGCGCTGCCGCGCTTCGCCCCCGTCCGCGCGGGATCGCCGCCGCAGCAGCCGTCCGCCGCGAGAGCGTCCGCGCCCTCCTCGGCGTCTGCGGCGTTCGGAGCGTCGCCGCTCTTCACCGCGCCCGCGCAGCACCCGCTGCCCGCGCTATCCGCATTGCCGGCCGCGCTCAACGCGTCACCGCTCCGCACCGCGTCCGCGCAGCATCCGCCCGCCGCGCCGGTTTCGGGGCTCGTGGCCAGGGCCCCGCCGTTCTTCACCGCGTCCGCGTCATCCGGCGCGGAGTCCGTTGCCGCAGCGCTAACCGCGGACGCCGCGCCGGGCGCGGAGGGCAGCGCGCCGCCCTCGTCGGAGCCCATGATCTGCGCCAGTTCCTCCGCCGGGAACGCCAGCGGCACCGTGTGCCGGGTGCCCGTGCGGCGGTTGCGGAGTTCGAGGCGGTCCGGGCGCAGGCCGTCGCCCACGGGCAGTGCCGAGACGACCAGCGCGTCCCCGTCCCAGCGCACGCCCGTCAGGTACAGCCCCGGCTCGGCCGTCGCCGTGAGGTTCCCGTAGCGCGTCCGGTCCAGGACGACGCCCGCGTGCGCGAGCCCCGCGAACCCGTCGGCGGCGGGCAGCCGCACCCGCGCGTCGCCGACCTGCAGCGACAGGTCGTGGTGGAGCCGCCCGGCGAACGCGGGCCCGGACGACGGCAGCCCCGGCCCCGTCCCGAGGTCGGCGGCGGTGAGGCGGAACCGGAACGGCGTGCGGCCGTCCGCGCCGGGCTCGCCGTAGCGCACCGGCAGCCGACCGGCGGTGCCGCGCTCCCGGCAGGACACCACGACCGCGTCGTCGTCGCCGGTGGGCCGCGCGACCCAGCCGGCGATCTCGACGCCGTCGCCGTCCGGCCCCTGCCCGGTGACCATCGCGTCGGGGCGGCGGAGGCGCAGCGCCACCCCGTCGCCGCTCTGGACGAGCTGGACGCGCACCCCGTCGAACAGGTCCCGGTAGCGCGGCCAGTGCGCGGACGGCCCGCAGCCGCCGACCGGTCCCGAGACGGTGATCCGGTCCCGCCCGGCACCGGTGCGGACGGCCGCGTGCAGCCGCCAGTCGACCTTGCGGGCGGACGCGTCGAAGAACTCGGTCGGGTCGATCTCCACCACGAACCCCGACCCGTCGTAGCAGGCCGCCGCCTGCCCGGACTCGGCCGTGACGTGCGGTGCGGGCACGCGCGAAACCGTCAACGTGCGGCGGCGCGACGACCCGGCCCGCTCCAGCCACACGTCGATGCCGTCCGCCAGCGCCATGTCCAGGTACGGGACGTAGGCGTGCCCCGCGACGCGCAGCCGGTCCCCGACCCACACGATCTCGTCGATGCGCGCTTCGAGCCGCAGCTCGTCGGTGATGTCGTAGAGGCGCTGTGGATAACCGCGCGACTCGTCGTCCCGGAACGGATGGCCCGCGTACCAGCGGCGGCGGACGAGCCCGCGCACCTCGGCGGGCGCGGCGGGCAGCCCGGTGCGCTCGTACTCCAGGACGGTGACGAGGTCCGCGATCCGGCCCTCCGCGACCAGGTGGTACTTGAGCCGCTGCAGCGACGTCAGCTCGTCCAGCAGCGCGGGGTCGACGCCGCGCACGTGGTCGCCGACGAGGCGGCACAGCCGTTCGCGGTAGGCGTCGTCGCCGTCCTCGGCCTCGTCCACGAACAGCAGCAGGTCGTCGTCCAGGACGCTCAGCTCGTACGGGACGCGCAGCGCGGGCGCGTGCTCGTCGAGGAACCGGACGATGCGCCGGGCGGCGGCGAGGCGGTCCTCCAGGTTGGACGCCTCGGTGCGGCGCTGCGTGACGGACCGCTCGGCATCCTCGCGCTTGCGGTAGCAGTACAGGATGTCGCTGAGGACGTCCACGCTCGCGGCGAGGACGTGCGCGGACACGGCGACCGGGATGTCCTCGTACGCCCCGGCGGGGAACTCGATGCCGCTGTTCTCCCAGAAGGACCGGCGGATCACCTTGTTCCACACGGTGCGGTCGCGCAGCAGCGCCTCGTCGCGGGTGACGTGCGTCCGCAGCCGGGTCGTGCGCAGCGCGTCCAGCGGGAACCGGGCGCGGAACGACCGGCGCGAGTCGAACTGCTCGATGCCGCCGCACACCATGTCGGAACCGGTGCGGCGCAGCGTCCCGACCATTCGCTCATAGGCGTAGAAGGGGACGATGTCGTCGCTGTCGGCGAACGCCAGGAACGTTCCAGTCGCGTGCTTGACCCCGGTGTTGCGGGCCGCGCCCATCCCCTGGTTGTCCTGCTGGACGAACTTGAACCGCGCGTCCCGGTCGGCGAACGCCTTCGCGATCACCGCGCTGCCGTCGGGCGAGCCGTCGTCGACCATGACGACCTCGATGTCGGTCAGGGTCTGTGCCGCCAGCGACGCCAGGCACTCCTCCAGATAGTCCTCGACCTTGAAGATGGGGACGACGACGCTGAGCACGGGTGCCATTTCCACGGACTCCTCGGGAAGGCGGACGGGTTCCGGCGGCGCCCCGGCCGGGCGCGCTCCGTCCCGCGCGCCCCACGCCGCCCACCCGGACAGACTCGGAGCAGGGCCATGACCGTCTCAGCGCGAAAACGCAAGCGTGGACGCCCCGTTGCCCAGACTTGACCGCGCGCGCCCGGCCCGCCGCCCGCCGAACCCGCAGGAAGCGCGGCGCTCCCGCCCGAACGTCAGTAGACGTCGCGGACGTAGCGTTTCTCGGCGGCCAGCCGTTTGACGTATCCGGCGGCCGCGTCCGCGTCGAGGCCGCCGTGCGTCGCGACGATCTCGCGGAGCGCCGCGTCGACGTCCTTCGCCATCCGGGCCGCGTCGCCGCAGACGTAGACGTGCGCGCCGCCGTCCAGCCACTCCCATACCCGCGCGCCGTGCTCGCGCATCCGGTCCTGCACGTACACCTTCGCGCGCTGGTCGCGGGAGAACGCCAGGTCGAGGCGGGTGAGGACGCCGTCGGCGCGGAAGGCGTCCAGTTCGTCGCGGTAGTAGTGGTCCGTCGCGCGGCGCTGCTCGCCGAAGAACAGCCAGTTGCCGCCGGACGCGCCCGCCGCGCGGCGTTCGGCGAGGAAACCGAGGAACGGCGCGACGCCCGTCCCCGGGCCGATCATGATCGCCGGCGTATCCGGGTCCGCGGGCGGCCGGAAATGCGGGGCGCGCTGGACGTACACGCGGACGTCGTCCTTCTCCGCCCGGTCCGCGAGGTACGTCGAGCAGACGCCGCCGCGCGGCCGACCGTTCTCGCCCTCGTAGCGGATCACCGACACCGTCAGCCGGACGGCGTCCGGCTCCGCGCGCGGGCTGGACGAGATCGAGTACTGCCTGGGCTGGAGCGGCCGCAGCAGGCCCGCCCAGTCCTGCGCGGACGCGGCCAGGTCGAACAGGCGCGGGACGTCCACGGCCTGCCGCCCGAACGTCCACTTCGC
The DNA here is from genome assembly GCF_000381885.1 of Actinomadura atramentaria DSM 43919. Classification (GTDB taxonomy): domain Bacteria; phylum Actinomycetota; class Actinomycetes; order Streptosporangiales; family Streptosporangiaceae; genus Spirillospora; species Spirillospora atramentaria. Next base: position 72,789 of record NZ_KB907218.1, read on the forward strand.
CAGCTCGTCGGTGTTGTCGGGGCGCAGCAGGCGTTTCAGCTCGCGGTCACCGGTGCGGTCGAGCGCGAAGCGCAGCAGTTTCGGGGTGAGGCGGGCGATCTCCAGGCGGGTTTCGAGCGTTTCGCGGAACGACGACGCCGAGCCGTCCGCCAGCACCACGGGCGCCGCCGGATCGACGCCCGTCACCTCCAGCCACTCCGCGACGAGCTCGGGCGCGTTGACGGGCCAGACGCCGAGCGCGTCCCCGACCTCGTACTCCAGCGCGCCGCCACCGGTGGAGAACGTGAACTCGCGGACCTCCTTGGCCGCCCCTGGGAAGCTGAGCAGACGATTCGCCACGAGCCGCGTCGCGAACGGCTGCGCCTTGGTGAAAACCCGCCGCCGCACGCCTACATCCGACTCACCCGCGCTCACCTGCGCGGCGGCGTCCAGCTCACGCGCCCTCACGCCCGACCCACGCGCAGCCCTGTGGGCGCTCGCACCCGGTTCCCGCGCGCTCCCCCACACACTTACGCTCGACCCACGCGCGCTCACATCCGACCCGCGTCCCTCCGCGTGGGCATCCGGCTTACTCGAGTTCGCCTCCGCGCTCACGTCCGGCTCACGCGCTCGGACATCCGGCGCATCCGCGCTCACATCTGGCTCACGCCCGCTCACCTTCGCGCGTACATCCGGCTCAGACGCGCACACGTCCGCGCGAGCAGCCGCCTTATTTGCGCTCAGACCCGACGCACGCCCGCTCGTCTTCGCGCGCGCATCCGGTTCACGCGCGCTCATGCCCGGCTCATGCGCGCTCGCGTTCGGCTCGGGCGCACGCACCTCCGCGCGGGCATCCGGCTTACTCGCGCTCACCTCCGGTTCACCCGGACGCTCGTCCGTGCGCGCATCCTGTGCAGTCGCGCTGGCATTCGGCTTGCTCGCGCCTGCCCTCGCGCGAGGTGCGTGCTCGCTCTCGGCGCTGACGTCCGGGCCGTCCGGCGCGGTATCGCCCAAGGTGTGGACGAGACGGTCCAGCCACATGTCCGCGACCTGCTCGTAGTCCGGTTCGCAGTCGGCGCGCGGGAGCAGGCGGGTGCCGCCGAGTTCGGCGAGGCGTTCGTCGAGGCGGCGGCCGTGGCCGCAGAAGTCGCCGTAGCTGGAATCGCCGAACGCCAGCACGGCGTAGCGCAGGCCGGGGAGCGGCGGGTGGCCGGCGTCCGCGAGCGCATCCCAGAGCGCGGCGCCGTTGTCGGGTGCGTCCCCGTCGCCGAACGTGCTGGTGAGGACGACGACCGGCGCGTCCCCGGCGAGGACGTCCGGCGCGCAGTCGTCCATCGCGACCGCGCGCGGCACCCACCCGGCCCCCGCCAACCGCGCCGCAGCGTCCGCAGCGACCTCCTCGGCGGTCCCGGTCTGCGACGCCCACAGCACGACGACCTCCCGCCCGGCCGCGCCGGCCCTTCCACCCGGCCCGCCACCCGCGGCCCCATCAGCCGCGGCGCCGAGCCCGGCGCGCGACGCATCACGCGTCGGCACCGTGCCCTCGCCGAGATCCGCCCCAGGCACGGCCCCCGCGCCGCCGAACAACGCAGCACCCGTTGACGCGACGCCCGCCCCGCCGAACAACGCAGCACCCGTTGACGCGACGCCCGCGCCGCCGGACGCGTCCGCGTTGGGCACAGCGCCCGCATCACCGGACGGCGCATCGCGCCTCGGCAACGCGTTCTTCCCGACCTCCCGCGCAGGCAGCGCACCCGCGCCACCGGACGACGCACCCCCGTCCGCGCCGCCGGACGGCGCATTCCCAGCGTGCGAACCGTCCGCGCCGCCGGACGTCCCGGCCCCCGGCACGCGGGAGAACGCCCCGGCGAGCAGGCCGTTCACGAACAGCGCGCGATCCGCGTCGAGCGGCGCGGGAGCAGGCAGCACCGGCACCGCCCCCGGCCCGGGCACCGATTCGAGTCCCCGCAGGAACCCGGCCAAATACCGCGACTCGACCGACGTCAGGTCAGGAACGTCCGCCGCGCGAACCCCGAGCGCGTCACCGACCGCCGCAACCGCGCCCTCCCACCCGGCCGCCCCGCTCCCCGCACCGGACGCGGCGCGAGCCGCCGCCACGGACGCGGTCGTTTCGGACGAGCCGCGCGCGGGCGCAGCAGACGCACCGCCCGCAGACTCAGCAGTCCCGGCCGCAGCAGACGCAGCGCCGCCAGAAGCGAACTCAGACGCTGACCCAGCGGCGGGCTCAGCGGACGCAGCCGAGAAAGCATCCCCGCCGGGCGCGGACGCCCCCAGCACGGACGCACCGCGCGCGTCATCAGCGGACGCGGCATGCGTGGACGAGGCGGCCGCAGATTGATCAGACACAGGTCCGGCGGACACGGGCCCAGCCGGTCCGGGCGGAGCAGGCGCGGACTTCCCGGACGCGGACCCGGCGGGCGCAGGCCCGGTGAGGCTGGACCGAGCGGCGGGCTCAGCCAACGCAGGCGAAAAAGCGGCCCCGCCGGGCGTGAACGCACCCGGCACGGACGCACCGCGCGCGCCATCAGTGGAACCGGACGCAGTTGGCGCGGGCGAAGTGGGCGCGGACACACCGGATTCGGCCCCGGCAAGCGGAGGTCCCGCGGGGATGGACACAGCGGGCGCAGCCGCCGCAGGCGTGGTGTGGACCTTCGTCAGCGACACCGCGCACACCTTGAGCTCCGGCTGAAGCGACAGCGGGTCCACCGCGTCGCTCGTCACCGCGTTCACGCTGAGGTACTCCCCGAACAGGTCGTTCCAGTGGAACGGCGCGAAACACGACCCCGGCCGCACCCGGTCGGTGACAGAAGCGGGCAGTACCGCGCGGCCGCGCCGGGACGCGACCTCCACGGAGTCGCCGTCCGCGACGCCGAGCGCGCGGGCGTCGTCCGGGTGGAGTTCCACGAACGGCCCCGGGTTGAGCTTGTTGAGCTTCGCGACCCGGCCCGTCTTGGTCAGCGTGTGCCACTGGTGCTGGACGCGCCCGGTGTTGAGCAGGAACGGATAGTCGTCGTCGGGCATCTCGGCGGGCGGCAGGTGCGGCCGCGCGAAGAACCGCGCCCGCCCGCTCGCGGTCGGGAACCGGGGACGGCCGCCGCCCGGCGGGACGTACCGGATCGGGTTCCGGTCATCTCCCTCAACAGACGCGCTGGGCCACTGCACCGGCGTGGACCGCAGCCGCTCGTACGTCACTCCGCGCAGGTCGTAACCGGTCGCGGGGTTGTGGAAAGCCTTGATCTCCTCGAAGACCTCCTCGGCGGACGAATACGAGAACGCGTCAGCGAACCCCATCTCTGCGGCGACGCGCGCGATGATCCGCCAGTCCGGCAGCGCGTCGCCCGGCGCGTCGGCGGCCCGCCGGGCGAGCGTCAGGTTCCGCTCGGAGTTGATCATCACGCCGTCCGCCTCGGACCACAGCGCGGCGGGCAGCACGACGTCGGCGTAGGCGTTGGTCTCGGTGTCGGCGAACGCGTCCTGGGCGACGACGAACTCGGCGGCCTCCAGCCCCTCGATCACCGTCCGCCGGTTCCCCACCGATGCCACCGGGTTGGTGCAGATGATCCAGCACGCCTTGATCTCCCCGGCGGCCATCCGCGCGAACATGTCGATCGTGCCGCCGCCCGCCTCCGCGCGCAGCGTCCCGGGCGCGAGCCCCCAGCGCTCCTCGGTGAACGCGCGGTCCGCGTCGACCAGCGCCGAGCGCTGCCCCGGCAGCCCCGGCCCCATGTACCCCATCTCGCGGCCGCCCATCGCGTTCGGCTGGCCGGTGAGCGAGAACGGCCCGCTGCCCGGACGGCAGATCGCCCCGGTCGCGAGGTGCAGGTTGCACAGCGCGTTGGTGTTCCAGGTGCCGTGGGTGCTCTGGTTGAGGCCCATCGTCCACAGGCTCGTCCAGTCGGAACTTTCGGCGATCCAGCGTGCGGCTGTCCGGAGGTCGTCCGCGGGAACGCCGGTGATCGACGCGACGGCGTCCGGCGTGTAATCCCGCAGGAACTCCGGCAACTCGTCCCAGCCCTCGGTGGCCTCCGCGATGAACGCCTCGTCGATCGAGCCGGACTCCGCGAGCAGGTGCAGCAGCCCGTTCAGCAGCGCGACGTCCGTCCCGGGCCGGAGCTGGAGGAACAGGTCGGCCTTCTCGGCGGTGGCCGTGCGCCGGGGGTCGACGACGATGAGCTTCGCGCCGGCCCGCACCCGGTCCATCAGCCGCAGGAACAGGATCGGATGGCAGTCGGCCATGTTCGCCCCGGCCACGAGGAACAGGTCGGCCCGGTCGAGGTCCTGGTACGAGCCGGGCGGGCCGTCCGCGCCGAGCGACAGCTTGTAACCGGTGCCCGCGCTCGCCATGCACAGCCGCGAGTTCGACTCGATGTTCGGCGTCCGGACGAACCCCTTGGCCAGTTTGTTCGCGAGGTACTGCGCCTCCAGCGTCATCTGGCCGGAGACGTAGAACGCGAGCGCGTCCGGCCCGTGCTCGTCCAGGACCGCGCGCAGCCGGGCGGCGGTGAGCGCTATCGCCTCGTCCGCGCGGACCGCCGCGGGCTCGCCGCCCCGGTCCGCGCGGACGAGCGCCGTCCCGAGCCGCCCCGGCGCGGCGAGCATGTCCGCGCTGGTCGCGCCCTTGGTGCAGAGCCGCCCGAAGTTGGCCGGGTGCGCGCGGTCCCCGGCCGCCCGGACGACGCGCCGCCGCCCGGTCGCGGGGTCGGCCTCGACGTGCAGCACCATCCCGCAGCCGACGCCGCAGTACGAGCACACGGTCCTCACGGTCGTCGCAGCCCGTCCGGGCACGGCGTCCGACACGGTTCCTCCCCCCGCCCACGCGCCCGTGGCGCGAACCGGTACGGAGATTAGGAACCCGCTGTTACGCGAATGTGACTTATGAGACAGTCGGCTTGTTACATCTGCCCAACGCGCGCGACCGACCGTTGTGAGGAGGAGCCCGAGCGGCAACGCCCACCGACCGGGAACGCTCAGGAGTGGAGCGCTCCACCGCCCCGAAGCGATCGAAATCTGTCGGATTAGTCCAGAAGTAAGCCGTTACGTCCCGCAGTCTGGGTGTGATCCGCGACCCACCCCCTACCTACCCGAACAGGCGATCAGCCCTGATGTGACTGCATTCACCCGCAGGTCCGTACACTGGTGACCTGGGGTCACGGTGCCTGACGGCCCAGGGACGGCGTTGTCCCGACGGGCGGGAGTCCCCCTTCCGCCACGGAGCCGCGGCGCGCCGCGACCCTGGTCTTTCACGTACGCGGTGGGACGTACGTCACACTATGTATGCAGGTGTTGGAGGAGGAGAAGCGTGACCGACCGCGACGTGGACGTTCTGAGCAGGGCCCCGTTGTTCGAGGCGCTGGACGAGCAGGGCGCCAAGGCGCTGCGCGCCAACGTGACCGAGGTCCGGCTCGCCCGCGGCCAGACGCTGTTCAACGAGGGCGAGACGGGCGACCGGCTCTACGTCGTCCTGGAGGGCAAGATCAAGCTGACCCGGACCGCCCCCGACGGCCGGGAGAACCTGCTGAGCGTCCTCGGCCCGAGCGAGATGTTCGGCGAGCTGTCGCTGTTCGATCCCCGGCCGCGCACCGCCAGCGCCATCGCCGTCACCGAGTGCCGCCTGGCCGGCCTCGGCCACGACGACCTGCGCCCCTGGCTGACCGGCCACCCGGAGGTCGCGGTGCAGCTCCTGCGCGCGCTCGCGCAGCGGCTCCGCAAGACCAACGACGTCATGGCCGACCTGGTGTTCACCGACGTGCCCGGCCGCGTCGCCAAGGCCCTGCTGGACCTGGCCGAGCGCTTCGGGCAGCCGTCCGAGGCGGGCCTGCACGTCCACCACGACCTCACGCAGGAGGAGCTGGCGCAGCTCGTCGGCGCGTCCCGCGAGACGGTCAACAAGGCGCTGGCCGACTTCGCGCAGCGCAACTGGCTGCGGATCGAGGCGCGCGCCGTCGTCATCCTGGACATCGAGCGGCTGCGCAAGCGGTCGCGCTGACCCGACTCAGCCGCGTTCGGCCAGGTAGTCGAGCTGCGCCTGGACGGACCACTCCGCGACGGGCCACAGCTTGCGGTCCACGTCGCGGTACACGATCTCGACGACCTCCCGTGCCGTCGTCGCCCCGGCGGCGACGGCCGCCTCCACCTGCGCGAGCCGCTCGCGGCGGTGCGCGATGTACTGGTCGAGGACGCCCGCCGGGTCGTCCAGCAGCGGCCCGTGGCCGGGGAGCAGCGTGCCGACGCCCTCGTCGGCGACGAGCGCGCGGAGCCGGTCGAGCGTCCGCAGGTAGTCGCCGAGGCCGCCGTCCAGCACCGGGGTGCCCTGCCCGAGGACGGTGTCGCCGGTCAGCACCGCGCCGTCGGCGGGCAGCCAGAACGCGACGGAGTCGTCGGTGTGGCCGGGGATCGCCAGGACGCGCAGCTCCAGGCCGCCGACCGCGACGACGTCCCCCTCGGCCAGCCCCTCGTCGCCGAGCCGGTGCGCCGGGTCGACCGCGCGCACGCCGACGCCCGCCATCGCGGCGAACTCCCCCGCGCCCTCGGAGTGGTCGGGGTGCCGGTGGGTGAGCAGGACGGCGCCGACGCGCTGCCCGCGCTCCCGCACGGCGTCCATGATCCGCCGCAGGTGGACGCGGTCCTTGGGGCCGGGGTCCACGACGACGACCTCGTCCGCGCCGGGTTCCGCGACGAGCCAGGTGTTGGTGCCCGTCAGCGTCATCATGGAGGGGTTGGGGGCCAGCAGGCAGGTCGCCCGCGCCGTCCCCATCCCGTCGATCTCGCTCATTCGCCCCATCCTGCCCGATTCCACGCCCGGCGCGCGGAGCGGGTTCCAGCCCAGCCGCTCCAGCCCGCGCAGCGCCGACGTGCCCGCCAGCCGCAGCGCGAGCGCGTGCGCGAGCGGACGCCGCCGCGTCACGTCGCCGGGTACCGGTGGCCCGCGTCCTCCGGCAGGACGAGATAGGGCACGCCGTCCACGATCTCCGCCCGCGGCTCGTGGACGACGATCTCGCGCCGCGCGGCCAGCACGTCCGCCACCGTCGCGTACTCCGCCAGCTCCGCGAGCGTCGTCAGCGTCGGCGGCAGCATCAGCCACTCGCCCGCCGTCGCGCGCTCGGCGGCCTCGGCGGGACGCACCCAGGCGACCCGGTCCGCCTCCGTCGAGACGTCCCGCGCGCGCTGGCCCTCGGGGATCGCGGCGACGAAGAACCGCGTGTCGTAGCGCTTGGGCTCGACGGCCGGGGTGATCCAGTGCGTCCAGGGGCGCAGGAGGTCCGAGCGCAGGACGAGCCCGCGCCGCGCCAGGAACTCCGCGAACGACTGGGACCGGTCCAGCAGGGCCCGCCGGTCGGCCTCCCACTCGTCGCCGCGCGTATCGTCCACGACCGACTTCGGCGACGGCCCCGCCAGCAGGACCAGCGTCTCCTCGAACGTCTCCCGGACCGCCGCGCACACCAGCTCGCGCGCCAGCGACGCGTCCGCGCGGAACGCCTCGCCCCACGCGGCGGGCGGCGGCCCGGCCCAGCCGAGGTCGGTCTCGCGGTCGCGCGCGTCCACCGAACCGCCGGGGAACACGTACGCGCCGGGCGCGAACGCCATCGACGAGACGCGCCGCAGCATGAACGCCTGCAGCCCGTGCCGCTCGTGGTCGCGCAGGACGACGACCGTCGCGGCGTGCCGGGGCGGCGCGGGCGGCACCCGGCCGGACAGGATGTCCTCGACCTGGCCGCGCATCTCCGCCGGTAGTCTCAGCCCGTTCACGCCTCGCCCGCCTTCCCCGTCCCGTCTAGCGGACAATTCGGGCATACCGAATGGCGTTCCGTCAAGACCCGGCGACGAGCTCCGCGACGACCTCCACCTCGACCGGCGCGTCCTTCGGCAGCACCGCGACGCCCACCGCGCTCCGCGCGTGGACGCCCCGCTCCCCGAAGACCTCGCCGAACAGCTCGCTCGCGCCGTTGACGACCTGCGGCTGCCCGTCGAACCCCGGTGCGCTCGCCACGAAGCCGACGACCTTCACGATCCGCAGCCGCGACAGCTCCCCGGCCTCGGCCCGCAGCGCCGCCAGCGCGTTCAGCGCGCACACCCGCGCCTGCGCGTACGCCTCGTCCGGCGACACCTCCGCGCCGACCTTCCCGGTGACCGGCAGCTCGCCCTTCACCACCGGCAACTGGCCGGACGTGTAGACCAGCGACCCCGACCGCACCGCCGGGACGTACGCCGCGAGCGGCCGCGCCACCTCCGGGAGTTCCAGCCCCAGCTCCGCCAGCCGCTCCTCGGGCGTGCTCACTGCTCCAGCTCGCGCTTGAAGTAGGCGACCAGGTTCTCCGGGTTCGGGCCCGGCAGGACGGTCACCAGCTCCCAGCCGTCCTGACCCCAGTTGTCGAGGATCTGCTTCGTCGCGTGAACCAGCAGCGGCACGGTCGCGTACTCCCACTTCTTCATACGGGCCACCCTAGCGATCCGCGCCCGGCGCGCCCGCGCGGCGGTCAGGGGGACGGCGTGCTCCCGTCGTCCGGCTCCTCGCCCGCGTCGGAACCGGCGTCGGAGTCGGCGGAAGGCTCGTCCGGGCGGCGTTTCGGTTCGTCCAGGCCGATCACCGGCGGCACCTCCTCCGGCGACGCCAGCCCCGCCGTCTCCTCGGTGGACTTGGCCAGCTCCTGCTCGGCGCGCGCGAGGCGTTCGGCGAGCCCCGGCCGGTCCCCGCCGCCGCTCCGGGGCGCGGCCGCGTCCGGCGCGACGCGCTCGAAGAACCGCAGCACCTCCACCGGCAGCGGCATCACCAGCGTGCTGTTCTTCTCCGCCGCGACGTCCACGACCGTCTGCAGCAGCCGGAGCTGCAGCGACGCCGGGTCCTGCGACATGATCTCGGCCGCCGCCGCGAGCCGCTTGGACGCCTGGAACTCCCCGTCCGCCGCGATGATCCGCGCCCGCCGCTCCCGCTCCGCCTCGGCCTGCCGCGCCATCGACCGCTTCATGCCCTCCGGCAGCGACACGTCCTTGATCTCGACGCGCTCGATCAGGACGCCCCACGGGTCGCGGGTGATCTCGTCCATGATCCGGCGCAGCCGCGCGTTGATCTTCTCCCGCTCGCCGAGCAGCTCCTGCATGTCCGTCTGCCCGATGACCGACCGCAGGGACGTCTGCCCGATCTGCGACACCGCGTTCCCGTAGTCCTGCACGTTCACGATGGCCTTGATGGCGTCGACCACCCGGAAGTACACGACGGCGTCGACCCGGACGCTGACGTTGTCCTGGGTGATGCCCTCCTGCCCGGGCACGTTCATCGTGACGGTCTGCTGGTTGACCTTCTGCATCCGCTCGACGATCGGGATGATCGCCGTCAGGCCGGGCGTCCGCACCGCGCCGGGCCGGAGCCCGTCCGCGCGCTGCACCTGCCCGAAGCGGAACACGATCCCGTGCTCGTACTGCTGCACCACGCGGATCGACGTGCCCGCCGCGAACAGCGCGACCACCGCCACGACGACGAGCACGACCAGTGCCACGCCCATGTTCCCCGCCTTCCCGGTCGCCCCGGCGACGCCCGTCGCCGAGGTATCTACCCATGTCGGCGGCCGGACGCCCCGAACCCGTGTCAGGAATCACTTGCTTGGTCGAGGACCACCCCGGAAGGTCCCGCCGATCGGGCGGTATCGTCGATCGGGTGAGCGCGAGAGACACCGACTGGGACGGCGTACGCCTCCATGTCGTCACGGGCAAGGGCGGCACCGGCAAGACCACCGTCGCCGCCGCGCTGGCCCTCGCCCTGGCCGCGGGCGGGAAGAAGGTGCTGCTCGTCGAGGTCGAGGGCCGCCAGGGCATCGCGCAGCTCTTCGACGCGCCGCCGCTGCCCTACGAGGAGCGCCGCGTCGCGGTCGCGCCCGGCGGCGGGGACGTGTACGCGCTCGCCATCGACACCGAAGAGGCCCTGCTCGAGTACCTGGAGATGTTCTACAGCCTCAAGCGGGCCGGGAAGGCGATGTCGCGGCTCGGCATCGTCGACTTCGTGACGACGATCGCGCCGGGCCTGCGCGACGTCATCCTCACCGGCAAGACCAGCGAGTCCGTCCGCCGCCGCACCAAGGCGGGAGCGTTCCTGTACGACGCGGTCGTGATGGACGCGCCGCCCACCGGTCGCATCACCAAGTTCCTCAACGTCAACGACGAGGTGTCGGGGCTGGCGAAGGTCGGCCCGATCCGCAACCACGCGGACACGGTGATGAAGGTCGTCCGCAGTCCCGAGACGGCCGTCCATTTCGTCACGCTGCTGGAGGAGATGCCCGTCCAGGAGACGATGGACGGCATCGCGGAGCTGACCGAGGTCGGGCTGCCCGTCGGCGGCGTTTTCGTCAACATGGAGCACCCGCCGGTGCTGCCGCCCGACGTCCTGGCCGACGCCGCCGCGGGCCGGCTGGACGCCGGGGAGATCGAGCGCGGCGTGAAGGCCGCCGGGATCGAGGACGACGCGGCGCGCGTCGCGGCCGTCCTGGCCGCCGAGGCCGCCGAGCACGCCCGCCGCACCGCGCTGCAGGCCCGCGAGAAGGAGCGGCTGGCGACGCTGGACCGGCCGCGCTACACGCTGCCCCTGCTCGGCGACGGCATGGACCTCGCCGGACTGTACGAGCTGGCCGCCGCCCTGCGCGACCAGGGCGCGGCGTGACCCGCCCGCGAACGGGAGACTTCCGATGAGCCCTGCCCCGACTCCCGCGCTGGACGTCGACGCCCTCCTCGACGACCCCCGCACCAAGATCATCGTGTGCTGCGGGTCCGGCGGCGTCGGCAAGACCACCACGGCCGCGGCGCTCGGCGTCCGCGCCGCCGAGCGGGGCCGCGACGTCGTCGTCCTCACCGTCGACCCGGCCCGCCGCCTCGCCCAGTCGATGGGCCTGTCGGAGCTGGACAACAGCCCGCGCCGCATCGACGTCGAGGGCGACGGCGAACTGCACGCGATGATGCTCGACATGAAGCGGACGTTCGACGAGATCGTCGAGGCGCACGCCGACCCGGACCGGGCCAAGCAGATCCTCGCCAACCCCTTCTACCAGTCGCTGTCGTCCAGCCTGTCCGGGACGCAGGAGTACATGGCGATGGAGAAGCTGGGCCAGCTCCACCGCTCCGGCGCGTGGGACCTCATCATCGTCGACACCCCGCCGTCGCGGAACGCGCTGGACTTCCTCGACGCCCCCGAGCGGATGGGCCGGTTCCTCGACGGCCGGTTCATGAAGATCCTCGCCGCGCCCGCCAAGACCGGCGGCCGGTTCGGCGTGAAGGTGATCAGCGCCGGGTTCGGCGTGTTCACCGGCGTCATCAACAAGGTGCTCGGGGTCCAGCTCCTGCGGGACGTCCAGACGTTCGTCGCCGCGTTCGACACCATGTTCGGCGGGTTCCGCGAGCGCGCCGAGAAGACGTTCAAGCTGCTCCAGACGCCCGGCACCGCGTTCCTGGTGGTCGCCGCGCCGGAGCCGGACGCGCTGCGCGAGGCGTCGTACTTCGTGGAGCGGCTGGCCGAGGAGCGGATGCCGCTGGCCGGGGTGGTCGTGAACCGCGTCCACGAGGTCGCGGACGTGCTGTCGGCGGCGCGCGCGCAGGCCGCCGCCGAGACCCTGGAGGACCGCGCCGAGCACGCGGCGACGGCCGCGCTGCTGCGGCTGCACACGGGCCGGATGCAGCTCGCGGCGCGCGAGGAGCGGCTGCGCGAGCACTTCTCGTCGGCGCATCCGGCGGTGCCGGTGACGGCGGTCGCGGCGCAGGCCGAGGACGTCCACGACCTCGACGGATTGCGCCGGGTCGGCGCCGACTTGGCGGGCCCGTCGCCCGCCGCGTGATCACCGCGCCAATTACCAGACGGTAACAAAGCCATTCGCGTTCGGCGCGGCAATGATCATGTGAACGGCGGGCGAACGCGGTAACACGCCCGTTACGGGAGCGGAAACTCATTCGGCCGCCGCCCGCCGTACCGGCGGCCGACGGCCGAACGTCCGCGAACACGCAGATCAGGCCCCGGCGGACACCGGGGCCGGACGCGCGTGCGGCGGATCAGCTCGCGACGAGCTGCTCGTGCTCCCTCGCCTCCGCGCGCTCGTAGGCGTCCTTGGCGGTCTCCAGCAGCTCGCGCCAGGACCGCACGTCCGGGCGGCGGCGCAGCAGCGCACGCCGTTCGCGCTCGGTCATCCCGCCCCAGACACCGAACTCGATCCGGTTGTCGAGCGCGTCGGCGAGGCACTCGGTCCGCACCGGGCAGCCGCGGCACACGAGCTTCGCCCGGTTCTGCGCCGCACCCTGCACGAACAGGGCGTCCGGGTCCGCGTTACGGCAGGCGGCGCGGACGGTCCAATCCGTGATCCACATCTCGGCCCCACTCCCCTAGGGTCTTTGCGTCGATTTACGCTCCGCGGGCCGGACGGGCGCGGACGTCAGGCCGCCCAAACGAAAGTCGTGGGGAAGAACTTACGGAAGCCGGGCGCGATTCAACAGACCCCGCAGGACCCATTCTCGATATAGCCCACCGGGACCATGCCGCCCGAACGGACTAGTCACCCGCCGGACGGGCCGCCCGGAACCGTCGATCTTCCGGATAAGACCTACACACACCGGCAAATCACCGCAGGACAGGCGACCCGGCCCGTATGCACTGGTCGGCGCGCGTACCCTTGGTCCCGTGAACCTGGCGAACCAAGATCGCGCGAAGGCCGTCTCGACCCTGTTCCGGCTCCTCGGGGCGGCGGTCGTCGCGGGCGTCCTGGTCGCGTTCATCGCACTGCCCGGCGTCGGCGGCGCCGGACTGACCGCGCGCAACGCCGCCGAGGACTTCGAGAGCATGGACGCCGACCTGAAGACGTCGCCGCCCTCGGAGAAGACCGTCGTGTACGACGCGGGCGGCAAGCAGATCGCCACGTTCTTCGACCGCTACCGCGAGTCCGTCCGCCTCGACCAGGTCGCGCCCATCATGCGCACCGCGATGGTCGACATCGAGGACTCCCGCTTCTACGAGCACGGCGCGCTCGACATCAAGGGCACCATCCGCGCGCTCGCCTCCAACGTCGAGACCGAGCAGACGCAGGGCGGCTCGACGCTGACCCAGCAGTACGTCAAGAACATGCTGGTCGACAGCGCGAAGACCAAGGAGGAGTACGCCGAGGTCACCGCCCCCACGGTCGGCCGCAAGATCCGCGAGCTGCGGTACGCGCTCCACCTCGAGGAGACGATGAAGAAGGACGAGATCCTTCAGGGCTACCTCAACATCGCCTACTTCGGCGCGGGGGCGTACGGCGTGCAGGCCGCGTCGAAGCGGTACTTCAGCAAGCCCGCCTCCAAGCTGACGCTGGACCAGGCGGCGCTCCTCGCCGGGATCACGCAGAACCCGACGGCGTACGACCCGATCCTGCACCCGCAGGAGGCGCGCAAGCGGCGCGACACGGTGCTGTACCGGATGGCGCAGCTCGGGCACATCTCGCAGGCTCAGGCGCAGAAGTCGGCGGCGAAGCCGATCGAGCTGAACCGGACCGATCCGGTCGGGGGTTGCCAGACGAGCGACGCACCGTACTTCTGCGAGTACGTGAAGTACGACATGCTCAACATCTTGTCCAAGGGCAAGTACGCGTCGATGACGTCCAAGCAGAAGCAGACGGTCGTCGACAAGCTCAACCGTGGCGGATACGTCATCCGCACGACGCTCGACCGGAAGGCGCAGAAGGCCGCGGACCGCGCGCTGCGCAACACCGTCTCCCCGACCAGCCACAAGGTCGGCGCGGAGGCGATGGTCGAGCCGGGCACCGGCAAGCTGATGGCGCTCGGGCTCAGCAAGGAGTTCGGGCCTGGGAAGGGCAAGACGACGATCAACCTCGGCGCGGACGCGGCGCACGGCGGCGGCATCGGCATCTCTGCCGGATCGACGTTCAAAGTCTTCACGCTCGCGACGGCGCTGGAGGAGGGCCTGCCCGTCACGACCTCGTTCAACTCGGGGAGCTTCACGACCGTGACCGGCATGACGCGGTGCGACGGCTCCCCGGGCGGCCCTTTCCCCGTCCACAACTCCGATCCCGCCGAAGCCGGGTCGTACAACCTCAAGACCGGCACATGGCACTCGGTCAACACCTTCTACGCGCAGCTCGAGAAGCGCGTCGGCCTGTGCGACGCCGTGAAGATGGCCAAGCGATTCGGGATGAAGAGGGGGGACGGCGGCCAGCTTGAGGACTTCCCTTCCCAGGTCCTCGGCACCAACGAGATCGACATGGTCCATCTCGCCGCCGCGTACGCCGGGTTCGCCGCGCGCGGCAAGTACTGCACGCCGATCTCCATCACCGAGGTCACCGACGCCAACGGCAAGAAGCTGGACGTTCCCAAGTCGAGCTGCAACCAGGCCGTCGACCAGTCCCTCGCCGACCAGGTCAACTCGATTCTCCAGGGCGTCCTGACCAAGGGCACCGCCCGGGGCCGGAGCATCGGCCGCCCGGCCGCCGGCAAGACCGGCACCTGTGAAGACCACATGTGCGCCGTGTTCGCCGGGTTCACCCCGAACCTGGCGGCGGCCAGCGCCTACTGGGACCCGCGCGGGCCCATGAAGTACAAGGTCTACGGCGTCTTCGGCGCCGACCAGCCCGCGTCCATCTGGCAGCAGAGCATGGAAGGCGCCCTGTCCGGCCGCCCCGCGCCGGGCTTCTCCCGGCCCACCGGCGACTTCGGCGACACCGCGTCCGTCCCGGACGTCCACGGGATGTCGGTCGGCGAGGCCAGCGCCAAGCTCCGCGCCCTCGGCTTCGACGTCAACGTCTCCGCCAAGCAGGTCGAGTCCGACCTGCCCAAGGGCAAGGTGGAGTCGACCTCCCCGGGCGCGGGCGGCGAGGCGAGCATCGGCAGCATCGTGATCCTCTACGTCAGCGACGGCCACAAGAAGGACGACGACGAGCCCGACGACCCGGACGGTCCCGACATCCCGCCCGGCACCCGCCACGGCCGCCCGCCCGGCCACTGACAGGGGAGGACCCCCGGCCGCGGCCGGGGGTCCTCGTTCGTTCAGGCGCCGAGCTGGCGTTTCACCTCGGCGGAGACACGACCGCCCTCGGCGCGTCCGGCGACCTTCGGGTTCACGGCCTTCATCACCGGGCCGATGCCGCGCGGGCCCGCCGCGCCCGTCTCGGCGATGGCGTCCGCCACCAGGGCCGTCAGCTCCTCGTCGGAGAGCTGCGCGGGCAGGTACTCCTCCAGCACCGCGCCCTCGTCGCGCTCGGCCTGCGCCTGCTCGGCGCGGCCCGCGTCGGCGAAGGCCGTCGCCGCCTCGCGGCGCTTCTTCGCCTCGCGCGTGAGCACCCGGACGACGTCGTCGTCGGACAGCTCGCGCGCCTGCTTACCGGCGACCTCCTCGTTCTTCACCGCTGTCAGCGCCATCCGCAGCGTGCGGGTGCGCAGGCCGTCGCGGGCCTTCATCGCGGTGGACAGGTCGGTCTCCAGCCTCTCCTTCAGGTCGCTCATGGTGACCATCATGCCCCGCCCGGCGCGTCGGTCTCACCATGATTACCGCGTGCCCCGCCGGTCTGGAACGATAGGGGCATCGGGAAGGAGAACCGTGCGAAAGCTCTACAGCGTGCCCCTCGGCCTCGCCGCCGCAGGCGCGGCCACGTTCGGGTACGCCTCGGTGATCGAGCGGAACTGGTTCCGGCTGCGCCGGGTGCGGGTGCCCGTCCTGCCGCCCGGCCGCCCCTCGATCAAGGTGCTGCACATCTCCGACGCGCACCTCACCCCTGGGCGGACCCGGCTGATCCACTGGGTGCGCTCGCTGGACGCCCTCGAACCCGACCTCGTCGTCAACACCGGCGACACCCTCGCCCACCGCGACGCCATCGGACCGTTCCTCGACGCCCTCGGCCCCCTCCTGGACCGGCCGGGCGTCTTCGTCTACGGGTCCAACGACCTGTACGCGCCGGTCTTCAAGAACCCGCTGCGCTACGTCTGGCGGACGAGCCAGTCCGACTACGCCAAGCGCGACCGCGAGCCGACGCTGCCCTACCGCGAACTGGGCTCGTCGCTGCAGGCCGCGGGCTGGCTGGACCTGAACAACCGGATCGGCCGCCTCAAGGTCGGCGAACTGGACGTCGAGTTCGGCGGCGTGGACGACACCCACATCGGCCGGGGCCGCTACGACCGCATCGCCGGCCCCGTCGACCCCCAGGCGGACGTCCACTTCGGCGTCATGCACTCCCCCGAGCCCTCGGTGATGGACCGCTTCGTCGCCGACGGCTACGACCTGCTCCTGGCGGGCCACACCCACGGCGGCCAGGTCTGCGTGCCGTTCTACGGCGCCCTCGCCACCAACTGCGGCCTCGACCGCCCCCGCGTCAAGGGCCTCCACAAGCACCGCGGCGCCTGGCTGCACGTCTCCGCGGGCCTCGGCACCTCCCCCAAGGCCCCGATGCGCTTCTGCTGCCCGCCCGAGGCGACGCTCATCACCCTGGTCCCCCGCTGACCGGAAAATCAGGGACGCACCACCCCCGCGCATCCGCTAGAGTAGTGGAGGCGCCGGGGGCACGTACGACCTCCGGGCAGCCACCAACCGGGGTGTAGCGCAGCTTGGCAGCGCGCTTCGTTCGGGACGAAGAGGTCGTGGGTTCAAATCCCGCCACCCCGACAGGTTGAAGCAGATCACAGGCCCGTTCCTCTTGACGAGGGGCGGGCCTGAGTCGTTCGTGCCGATGGTCCGCCCGGCCGGTGGGAAAATCGCGGTCATGGCGACGGTGTCCGGTGATTTCGAGTTGACCATGAGCGAGCTGCGAGAAGTGGCGCGCTATGTCGCGGAGAGTGCTCAAGAAGTCCTTCCGGTGTTCGAGGAGGCCGTTCCCGGCGATCCCCGTCCGCGCGCTGCCATCGACGCCGCTTGGGAATTCGTCAACGGCGCGAAGAGGACCAAGCTGCAGCGCGTCACTTCTTTGGACGCGCACCGGGCCGCGAAGGAAGCCGAGGCGGAGACGGCGCGTCTTGCCGCGCGCGCTGCGGGCGACGCCGCGGCCACCGCGTATTTGCATCCGATTGCGCGGGCGACTCAAGTGGGACACATCCTGCGTGCCGCCGCGAGCGCCGCGCGCATCTCCGAGTTGAACGCAGGCGACGACCCTTCCGTCGGAGACCTGCACATCGAGCGAGCGCGGCGACGTGCCACGCCGACCGTGATCGCCGTGCTGTCCCGTTATCCGTTCGCACCGACCGGCAAGAACCGCACCGCGCGACTCATGAATGTTCTGGACGCGTCCCTACGCGCGTCCGATTAACGGAGCTGGGAGCTTGTCCCGCGCGGACGTTGATCTGTTCGGCCACCGCCTTGTGCAGTTCCGCGCGGACCTTCTGCTCGATGTGACGGGTGATCTCGGGTAGCAGGCCGTGGACGCGCATCGCGTCGGCGAACGCCTCGTCCGCCACCTCCTGGGCGAGGTGCATCGCCGCGTCGGCGGGGCAGGCTTCCAGCCCCTCGACCTCGGGTTCCGTCCGCTCTTCGGCGAGCACGACGATCAGTGCGGCGCGGACCTCGCTGTATCCGAAGTCGATCAGCTTCCTGTAGTAGGTCGAGGCGATCAGGGTGGCCATGCTCGCGGGGGTCACCAGATAACCCATCGGGCCGGGGTTCACGTGTTGTCTCCGATCTTCTGTCGGACGTGCCGACGCACGTCTCGGCTATCGCCGCTCAGGCGACCGCCGCTGCTTCGAGGACGAGGTTCCGGATCGTGTGGGCGACCATGACCAGGTCGTTCACGGTGCCGACCGTCGCCGTCGTGTCGGCGTCGCGGAACCACCAGGTGCCGACGCCTTTCTGGTAGACGCACTCGACCGTCATCCGCCGACCGGGGAACGCGGTCGGCGTCACGGTGAGAACGGCGTATCCGTCGGTCCAGTCGAGCGCGGCCGCGACGTCCATGACCTCGACCAACTGCTGGAGGCGGATCAGGTACGTGAGGCGCTGGTACTGCGGGATGTACGGGCGCGGGGCCTCGCCCATCGCCAGCGCCCGGGGTGGCGGCGGAAGGTGGCGTCCCGCGGCTGTGGCCGCGTGCTGTCCGGACACGGCCTACATCTCCGGCTTGACCACGCGGCGGATCGCCTCGGCGGCCGCGGCGGGATCGGTGGGCAGGTCCTCGCCCCACGGCCAGACGGCGCGCAGGGAGCCGTCCCGGCTGACGCGGCGCAGCCGGATGTCCTCGCCCATCGTCCCGCCGCCCTCGGCGTGGAGGTACGGGACGCCCATGCCGTACGGCTGGCGGATCGTGGTGTTCAGCCCGCCGAGCGCTTCCAGGGCCTTGGCGAGCGCGTCGAGGAAGGTGCGCTCCTCGGCGAAGGGGTCCCTGTGCCTCGGGCCGCTGGTCGCCGGTGCGCCTCGCTGTGCGTCGGTGGTCATGGGCGCTCGCTTTCATGTGGGGTCCGCTGTTCCGACCCCCAGGCTGACCCGCCGGAAGTACGCTCGGGAACCGTTGGCGAAGTCAATCGGCGGATTACCCGTGGAGGTCCGGTCCGCATGTCCAGCCCCCTCGAATCAATTCCTCCCGATATCCCCGAAGAGTCCGATTCAGATCCGCGAGAAAGCCTGCGCGCCGAGCTGGCGTACATGATCAAGGTCATGCGCAAGCTCAAAGGGGAGAGCCAGGCGGATCTCGCCAGGGCGCTCTTCGTGTCCCGCGAACTCGTGACGGCCTGGGAAGGGCAGCGGTCCGTCCCCGACCTGGAGTACTGCGCCAAGCTCGACGAGCACTTCGGGACGGACGAGCTGTTCCAGGTGCGCTGGGCGCAGTGCCAGCGCGAGCACATCAAGGCGTGGTTCGAGAAGTACGCCAAGCACGAGCGCAAAGCGACCGAAATTCGAACCTTCCAGCCGCTGTACGTGCCCGGCCTGCTCCAGACTGCTGGCTATATGCGCCTTACCTGGTCCAAAGGTTCCGTGGACGAGGACCTGATCACCAGAAGGACGGAAGAACGCGGCGGCATCCTCAGGCGCGAGGACCCGCCGCATCTCTTCGCGGTCATCGACGAGGGCGCGCTCGTCCGGCCGTTCAAGAACCCTCGGGTCATGCGGGAGCAGCTCCAGCATCTCCTGACGATGGGCGAGCTGCCGCGCGTCCACATCCAGGCTGTCCCCATCACCGGCGGATGGCACGACGGGTTTAACGGCGCGCTCGTCGCCCTGACGATGCCAGACCTCAGCAGGGTCGGATACGTTGAGGCGCAGTTCGGCGGGCGGCTGATCCAAGATCCGGCGGAGGTCGCGGACCTGTCGATACGGTTTGACGAGATCCGGGCTGAAGCGCTGTCCAAGAGCGCCACCCGCGACCTGATCCGCGAGACGATGGAGAAGATGCAGGATGATCCAATGGCGTAAGAGCAGCCACAGCCAGGGCAACGGCCAGGGCGAGTGCGTCGAGGTATCGACCAACGTCACCGCGACCACCCTGGTCCAGGACTCCAAGAACCCCGGCCCGCACCTGGCCCTCGCCCCGACCGGCCTGGCCGCCCTGGTCCGTCAGATCAAGACCGGCGCCCTGGACCTCTGACCCGCTGCTCCGAGAAGGCCCGGCCACCGCCCACGGCGGTGCCGGGCCTTCCTCGTGCCCGGACGACGGCAAGCCGACCGGCCGTCACACGCGTGGTAACACGCGCCGTACCCGGAGTTCCGCCCGCGAATGTCACCGCAACCGCACCTCCGACTGCTCCGCGGTCCAGCCGAATCAGGGGTTACGACCGCAGTGCGGGCCAGAGTTGGGCGAGGTAGTGCTCGCGGCCTTCCAGTTGTCGCAGTGCGGCGAGGTAGGCGGGGTCTTGGTCGTCCTCGAACTCGTCGTCCTCGCTGTAGCGGCGCCACAGTTCTGCGGCCTGCCTGGCGGTTTCCGTCCTGCCGTATCCCGACAGGCGGAGGTAGTACTGGCCTGGAGGGACGTTGAACACGTCTGGTTCACCCCCGGCCGTGATCTGGTCGAACGCCAGTTTCCCCTCGCTGATGTGCAGGACGAACTGGCCTTGGACATCGGGTTCCTCCTGCAGGACCGGCGGGTCGCCGTCCCAGAGTTCGAACCGCACTTGCGGATCGACAAGCTCTTGCTCGACGCCGATGAGGATCTCGTATTCGGAGGCACCGAACCAGCTGAAGCGAAAGGGGATGGGCGGCGGGACGGGCGGCGGGACACGGGACGGGTCGAAGCTCGCTTCGACCGCGATCCCGAACATGTGGCGGTCGGCGATGACGGTGCGGGTGACCGCCGACAACAGTTCGCTCATGCGCCCGCCTTTCCCGGAGCGGATTCGATCGGAACCAGGATAAAACACCCCCCTTCCCCGCCCGATTCTGTTAAAAGAGATCCGGCGTGCTCAGGCGGGCTGCGTGTCAGGTACGCGGACATCGAGCGATTACACCGATCGTAATCACGTTGTAAGTCTCCGTAGTTACGTTGTTGGGTGTGTAGGCGGGTGGGCCGTCTTACGGGGTACGGGGAGAGAGCGATGAAAAGGCTCGTGGTGCGTGTCGCGGTCGTCGGGGTGGTGGTCGCGGGGGCGGCCGTCACCGGTGGGGTGGCGGAGGCGGCGGCGGGGGATTTCGGCGTTTACTCGTCGCCGGGTGGGTCGCATGCTTGGGGGCAGGTGCTCTGGCGGGGGCCCACCGGGTCGGCGTCGAAGGTGTATGCGCACGTGAAGCTCAAGGACAACAAGGCGGACGGGCATCCGGCGGCCGTGCAGTTCGCGGCGGGGAGTAGTTCTCCGTACCTCGTCAATCTCGGGGGGAACGGGTCGGTGTTGGAGGACTGGCCGAATCTCGTCGATCGGAACGTCAGTTATGTGCGGGTGCGGGCGTGTCTTGTTCGGGGGGACAAGAAGACGCTTTACGCGTGCGGGGCGTGGAAGCGCGTCAATCGGCACTAGCGCGGGGTGAGCGGCGGAGCAGGTACTCGGCTACGGCCAGGTTGACGGCCCAGCCGAGGACCTGGCCGTACGGGATTGCGGCGGTGACCGCGGCGGCGCGGTCGTCTATGCCGACCGTCAGGAATCGGCCCAGGAGCAGGAGCGGGACGACCATTCGCGAGGTTACGGCCAGGAACGTCAGCGCGTAGTTGCGGGTCATCCAGGCTCGGTGCTCGGCGAAGTCTCGGCGGCGGGCGGCGCGGTAGGCGAGTGCGCCGGTCGCCAGCCAGAGGACGGCGGGGATCGTCAGGCCGACCTGGGTGATGAGGCGGCCGGAGAGGATCGCCACCGGAATCGCCGTTACTGCGGACGGAAGTACGCCCAGGCCCAGATAGACGCGGCCGATTGTGCGGTGGACTCGAGGGTTTCTGCGGATTGCCGGGATGAATTGCAGCGGGCCGAGTACCAGGGCCACTAGTGCGGTGAAGATGTGTGCGACGAGTAGTCCGTAGTGCGTGCCGTCGCCGGTGTCGAGGCGGCTCGAATCGGCGTCGAGCAGCGCGTAGGGGCTGACCAGGACGGCCCCGGCCACGGTGGCGACGACGAACATCAGCCAGATGCGGCGGGCGCGCGGTGGGGATTCGGGCGCGGTTCCGCTGTTCGTCTGCACCGTGACCTCGTCTCCTCGGGGCGCCGTTCATCGGGCACCCATCGTGGAGCGCGGACGGTTCGCGGTGCGTCCGCCTGGAGGCGGCAGTGCGTGTACGTCCCTGGAGGTAGACGGCGTGCGATCGGGCGCAGCTCAGGTCACGAACATCTCGGGTTGGCCTGGTCGGACGGAGAACCCGTCCTACTCGGAGGTGATGATGTCGGGTTCGTTGGGCGGGTGAGGACTGGCGCTGGGAAAGCGGGCGTGGAGCCAGGCTCGGCGGCGAGGGACGCTCGGGACCAGGCGGGCGAGGCCGCGAGCGTGCGGGGATCGAGTGAGGACGCCCGCGACCAGTTCGAAGGGGGCCGTTCCGAAGATTTCGGCGACCCTGCGGTCGTTGGCTCGGCAGATGGCCCGGCCCACCGTGAGAGTTTCGAGGGCGATGAACGCGTAGCAGAGCAGGATTGCGCAGGCGATTCCTGCCGTATGGCTCATGCCGTCGACCAGGTGGGGGGCGGCCATGCCGAGCGCTGCCAAGGCGACGGCGACCAAACAAATGACGACTTGGCGCGCCCATCGGATGTGCCTGTGTTTCCCGAAGAGGACCAGGGCGTAGGCGGTCGCCGCGTACTGCTCGTCGGGGGTGAGCGCCGTGAAACGGTCGTCGACGACGATGGTTCGGCGGTTCAGGCGCACGCCCATGCCGATGTGGCAGTTCGGGGAGAGGCGGCCGGCCGCGACGTGCGGGCGCGCGACATTGAGCGGCGGTGCGAGTTCCGCGACGAGGTGTTCGACCGCCTGGAGATCAGTCACGGCGCGCATCCTGTCATAGGTGGATGAGGTCGCCTATCCGGTCCGATGTGCGTTCGCGTTCAGTGGGGGCGCGCGTGACGTGCTGTGACCTGGCCGATTCGGAGGCCGAATGCATCGCCCGCCCGGCTGTTCGCCGAGGCGCGGTGGCCCGCCGGCCGCAGGCTCGATGCTCGGCGTCGACCGGCCGTGGGACGGATGATCGCTGCTCGACGCGTTGCCGGGTTGGACGTGCCGCTGGCCGGTCGGCCGCCTTGGGGGCGGCCGACCGGGTATGGGTGGCGAGGCTGGCCAATGTGTCCCGGATTCAGTCGGGTAGCGGTCCGACCGCGTCCGTTGGGCTGGTGGTCGGGCGCCAGATGCGATCGCCCAGAAGGGACAGGACCGCCGGGAGCAGAACTCCGCGGACCAGGGTCGCGTCGATGAGGATCGCCGCGGACAGGCCGACGCCCATCATCTTGTACTCGATCGCGGAGAGGACGCCCTAGGCGGCGCCGAGTGACAGCAGGTTCAGCGCGATCGACGCGAGCGCGACGGGTGGGGAGCGGAACGCGGCGGTCAGCAGGACGACGGCGAGCACCAGCACGAATCCGACGACGAGCGGGGCCTTCGCCGAGACCGCGTCGGTGAAGTCGCGCGCGAACGCCGTCTTCCCCGCGACGGCGTGGTCGACGCCGGGCAGGGCGGCGAGCGCGGGCGTCGCGCGGAGACGTTCCAGCGAGCGGGTCGCCGCTGGGCCGTTATTGAACTCGGAGAGCGGGACGCGCGCGACGGGGACGCGCGCGGTCGTCAACGGACGCAGGTCCGCGACGGCCTTCGCGACGGCGGGCGAGTCCAACGCGCCCGGCCGCGTCTCCCACAGCACGACCCGTGCAGCAGTTCGTCGCCGGTCGCATCCTCGTCCCACATGCAAAGGACAGTCAGCAGGTGGTTTCCGGGCGGGGCCTCGTCCCGGGGAAGGAGATCAGGTTGCGCGCCTGCTCCCGCATCTCGACCTTGCGGACCTTTCCGGTGACGGTCATCGGGAACTCGTCCACCACGTGGACGTACCGGGGGATCTTGTAGTGGGCGAGGCGGTCGCGGCAGAACTCGCGCAGCGCCTCGGCCGTCAGCGGCTCCGCGCCGGGGCGCAGGCGCAGCCACGCCATCAGCTCTTCGCCGTACTTCTCGTCGGGGACGCCGATGACCTGCGCATCCAGGACGTCGGGGTGCGTGTAGAGGAATTCTTCGACCTCGCGCGGATACACATTCTCGCCGCCCCGGATCACCATGTCCTTGATGCGTCCGGTGATGTCCACGTAGCCGGCCTCGTCCATCACCGCGAGGTCGCCGGTGTGCATCCAGCGCGCCGAGTCGATGACCTCCCTGGTCTTCTCCGGCTCGTTCCAGTAGCCGAGCATCACCGAATAGCCGCGCGTGCAGAGTTCGCCGGGCGTGCCGCGCGGGACCGTCACACCGGTCTCCGGATCGACGATCTTCACTTCGAGGTGCGGGTGGACGGTGCCGACGGTCGAGACGCGCCGGTCGAGGGAGTCGCCCGCGCGCGTCTGCGTCGAGACCGGGGACGTCTCGGTCATGCCGTAGCAGATCGTCACCTCGGTCATGCCCATCCGGTCGATGACCTGCTTCATCACCTCGACCGGGCAGGGCGAGCCCGCCATGATGCCGGTGCGCAGCGAGGACAGGTCGTACCGGTCGAAGTCCGGCAGCGCGAGTTCGGCGATGAACATCGTCGGGACGCCGTACAGCGACGTGCAGCGCTCGGCCTCGACGGCTTCGAGCGTCTTGACGGGGTCGAAGCCCGGCGCGGGGATCACGACGCACGCGCCGTGGCTCGTCGCCGCGAGGTTGCCCATGACCATGCCGAAGCAGTGGTAGAAGGGCACCGGTACGCAGACGCGGTCTTCGGCGTCATACCCGCAGATCTCGCCGACGAAGTAGCCGTTGTTGAGGATGTTGTGGTGCGAGAGCGTCGCGCCCTTCGGGAAGCCCGTCGTGCCGCTCGTGTACTGGATGTTGATCGGGTCGTCCGCGGACAGCGTCGCGCCGATCGCCGCGAGCCGCGCCAGGTCGGCGTCCGTCCGGGCGAGCGCGTCCCACGCGGGGCGGCCGATCAGGACGACCTCGCGCAGCGCCGGGCAGGACGGCCGCACCTCGTCGATCATCGCCGCGTAGTCGGACGTCTTGAAGCCCGGCGCGGCGACGAGCAACCGCACGCCCGCCTGGTTCAGCACGTACTCCAGCTCGTGGACGCGGTAGGCGGGGTTGACGTTGACGAGCACCGCGCCGATCCGCGCCGTCGCGTACTGCAGGATCATCCACTCGGCGCAGTTCGGCGCCCAGATCCCCACGCGGTCACCGGTGCCGACGCCGAGGTTCAGCAGGCCGGTCGCGACCGCGTCCACCTCCGCGTCGAAGCGCGCGTACGTCCAGCGGCGGCCGCCGTCCACGACCGCGTCGTTGTCGGGGTGCCGGGCGGCGGTCCGCGCGAGGTTCGCGCCGATCGTGTCGCCCAGCAGCGGCAGCGCGGACGGGCCGGACGCGTAGGACAGGGTCATCGGTGGTCCTCCTCGCGGAACTCGCCGGGGCGGTCGCCGGTCTCGGCGGCGCGCAGCTCGACGCGGCGGATCTTGCCGGAGATCGTCTTGGGCAGCTCGGCGGTGAACTCCAGCCGCCGCACGCGCTTGTACGGGGAGAGCTGCGCGCGGCAGTGCTCGAAGACGGCGCGGGCCGTGTCCGCGTCCGGTTTCCAGCCGGCGGCGAGCGTGACGTACGCCTTCGGGACGGCGAGCCGCACCGGGTCGGGCGACGGGACGACCGCCGCCTCCGCGACGGCCGGGTGCTCGATGAGGACGCTCTCCAGCTCGAACGGGGAGATCTTGTAGTCGGACGCCTTGAACACGTCGTCGGCGCGGCCCACATAGGTGATGTAGCCGTCACCGTCGCGCTCGCCGATGTCACCGGTCCGGTAGTAGCCGTCCGCCATCGCCTCGGCGGTGCGCTCGGGGTCGCCGTGATAGCCCGCCATCAGGCCCAGAGGACGGGCGGACAAGTCCAGGCAAATCTCGCCCTCGTCGGCGGGCGCACCGGTGGCCGGATCGAGCAGGACGACGTCGTAGCCGGGGACGGGACGGCCCATCGAGCCGGGGCGCACCGGCTGGCCGGGGGTGTTCGCGATCTGGACGGTCGTCTCGGTCTGCCCGAAGCCGTCGCGGATCGTCACGCCCCACGCGTCGCGGACGCGCTCGATGACCTCGGGGTTCAGCGGCTCGCCCGCCGCGACGACCTCGCGCGGCGGGGTGCGCAGCGCGGCGAGGTCCGCCTGGATGAGCATCCGCCAGACGGTCGGCGGGGCGCAGAAGCTCGTCACGCCGCAGCGGTCCAGCGTCGCGAGCAGCCGCGCCGCGTCGAAGCGCGTGTAGTTGAAGATGAACACGCACGCCTCGGCGTTCCACGGCGCGAATACGTTGCTCCACGCGTGCTTCGCCCAGCCGGGGGACGAGATGTTGAGGTGGACGTCGCCGGGGCGCAGGCCGATCCAGTACATCGTGGACAGGTGGCCCGCCGGATACGACGCGTGCGTGTGCTCTACGAGTTTCGGCTTCGCGGTCGTACCGGAGGTGAAGTAGAGCAGGAACGGATCGTCGGCGCGGGTCTCGCCGTCCGGGACGAACTTCTCCTGGACGTCATAGGCGTCGGCGTAGTGCAGCCAGCCGTCCGCCGGTTCCCCGACGAGCACGCGCGTGTAGCCGCCCGGGACCTCCGCGAACGGCTCCGGCCTCGCCGCGACGACGTGCCGGGCCGCGCCGCGCTCCACCCGGTCGCGCAGGTCCGCCGCGCCGAGCTGCGGCGCGCACGGGATGACGACCGCGCCGAGCTTCATCGCGGCCAGCAGCGTCTCCCACAGCTCGACCTGGTTGCCGAGCATGACGACCACCCGGTCGCCGCGCCGGACGCCCGCCGCGCGCAGCCACGCCGCGACCTGCCCGGAGCGGTGGGCGAGGTCGGCGAAGGAGTGGCGGGCCTCGGAGCCGTCCTCCTCGGTTATCCACAGGGCGGGGCGGTCGTTGCCCTCGGCGATCTCGTCGAACCAGTCGAGCGCCCAGTTGAAGGCCGTGAGGGCGGGCCAGCGGAACGCGTCCCGGGCCGCCGCGAGGTCGTCGCGATGGGCCAGCAGGGTGTCGCGCGCCGCCCGGAACTCGGGTGCGGGCATGGGTCCTCCTTTGCGCACTGCTCAGGAGGATCGTTGGACAGGACTGTGACGTGCGCCACCCCCGAACGGGGGGTCTCGCGGGTCGGGCTCCGTGGTTCGGGCTCCGTGGTTCGGGCTTCCGTGCGTCAGGCTTCGGGGACCGCGCAGGTGCCGTCGTCACAGACCTCGCCCGGGCCGGTGACGAGCTGCGGGCGCGCGTCGTCCCACGCGCGCTCCAGCACCTGGGTGAACAGCTCGACGGGCTGCGCGCCGGACACGCCGTAGCGGCCGTCCACGACGAAGAACGGGACGCCCGTCGCGCCGAGCCGCTGCGCCTCGGCGTGGTCCGCGCGGACCGCGTCGGCGTGCGCGCCGGACTCCAGCGTCGCGCGCGCCGCGTCGGCGTCGAGTCCCGCCTCGGCGGCGACCTCGACCAGCGAGTCCGTGTCGAAGATCGAGCGGCGGTCGGTGAAGTGCGCCTTGTAGAGCGCCTCCACGACGTCGTCCGCGCGGCCGGACTCGCGGGCCAGGTGGACGAGGCGGTGCGCGTCGGCGGTGTTGCCGCTGAGGCCGCCCGCCAGGTTGTACTCCAGGCCGTCCTGCGCGGCGCGGGCCTCCATCTCGCGGTTCATCGCCTCGGCGCGCTCGCGCGTCAGGCCGAACTTCTCGGCGAGCATGTCCGCCTGGTCGCGCGTCTCACCGGCGGGCGCGGACGGGTCGAGCTGGAACGACCGGTGGACGACCTCGACGTCCGCGCGGTGCGGGAACGCCGCGAGCGCCTTCTCGAACCGGCGCTTGCCGATGTAGCACCACGGGCACACCAGGTCGGACCAGATCTCCACGCGCACGACGCACCTCTTCTTCGCGGAACGGACTTCCCCCGAGAAACCTGACACGGCAGGGATTGATTCCCAACGCCGATCAGCTCCCGCCACGGCGGGAGGACGCCCGCCCGCGCCGGCATTTCCGATCTGACGCCCGGGTCGACCCTCCCGCGACGGCGGGACGCTCGACCCAACGCTGATCAGCCTCGGCTCCGGCGGCGGGACGCTCGCTCGCGCCGCCGGCGCCCGAGTCGACGCCCGGGTCAGCTCTCGTACGGTGGGGCGACGCCCCAGCCCCAGCGCGGCGTCGGGGCGTCCTGCGGCGGGGTCGCGCCCGGCTGCGAGTTCGCCAGCGCGATGCGCGTGCCCCACTCGATGTAGCCCGCGAACGCGGCGCGAAACTCGGGGTCGGCGGGCAGGCCGACCGCGTCGGCGGCGTCCATGAGCAGTGACGCCCAGCGGCGGCGCTGCGCCTCGGTGATGCCCTTGCCGAGGTGCTGGCCGAGCATGCGCGGGTAGCCGCCGCGCTCGTCGGTGTAGGCGGTGGGGCCGCCGAAGACCTCCGCGAGCCACAGCGCCACGTAGTGGGGGTGCGACGGGTCCATGTGCGCGAAGAGCGGGCCGACGACGTCGTCCTTGCGGACGCGGGCGTAGAAGTCCTCGGTCAGCCGGTCGAAGGCGGCCGTACCGCCCGCCCACTCGTACATCGTCGGCGGCGCGTCAGCGCGGGCCGCGCCGCCCGCGCCGCGCACGTCGGTGATCTCGTAGTGCCGCATCTCCTCGATGTCGCCGACGAACGGCCTGATCGCCGCGAAGAAGGCGGGGAAGTGCTCGCCGCGCCGGAAGCCCGCGAGATGGTCCTCGGCGGACGTCCACGTGATGCGCAGGATGTAGACGGCCGGTTCTTCGGCGCAGCGGGCGAGTTCGTAGTCCACGCACTCCAGCGCGGCGGCGAGGGACGCGGCGGCGCGCGCGTAGGCCGCCTCGAAGGCGGCACCGTCCGCGACGCGGTACCGGAGGTATTCGACGATCATGATCAAGACCCTAGGTGCCATGTAATTATGTAATTCTTGTATGGCCAGATATGGCCACAGAGTGAACTTTTCGCGGCCCTACGGTCACCTAGCCGGGAGGACGATCAAGCGCGGGCGGAGAGGACGGCATGGCGGCGAGCGACCGGGAGAAGATCGGACAGGGCCTCGAACTGCTGGCGCGGGGCCTCGCCCCCTGGGTGGACCGGCGCATGACGGAGACCAACGGGCGCGACTGGCTCGCCGAGTTCGGCCGCCGCGACGCCGAGCGCTTCGGCCACAGACGCGAGCACTCGCTGAACGACGTCCGGCTGCTCCTGCGGGTGATCACCGAGAACCGGGAGACCTTCAAACCCGTGCTCCCGCGCCCCGGCCTGTCGCTCGCGTCGGAGATACGCGAGATCGGGAACTCCTACGCGCACGACTTCTCCCCGGAGAGCTTCACACCCGTCGCGACCGCCGAGGCGCTCGCGGTCATGGCGCGGCTGCTGCGGCTCGCCGGGGCGCGGCAGGCCGCCGACGTCGAGGCGCTCGCGCGCGGCGGTGCGCCGGGCGACGGCCCAGCGAACGGCCCAGCGGACGGCGGGGCGGACGGCGGGGCGCCGGGCTACGGCTCGGCCGGTCCGGCGGCGGCCGGCGGCGCGCCCGGCGCGGGACCCGCGGGCGCGCGGCGGGGCGGCGCGGGGTGGGCCGGTGGTGGGCGAGCCGGTGGTGGGCGGGCCGGTGGTGGGCGGGCCGGTGGTGGACCGGCCGGCGGCTGGTCGTCTGGCGGCGGGCAGGCCGGTGGCGGGCGGACGCGCGGCGCGCGGCCCGGCGCGATGGGCGGCCCGCCGCCGCGAACGCCGCCCTACCCGCCGCCCCGGATGCCGCCGCCGGTCCGCCCGCCGTTCCGGCCGGGTGCTCCGAGGACCGGGATCGCGGGGGTGCCGGTGCCCGCCGTCATCGCGGGCGGCGGCTGCCTGCTGATGGTCGCCGTCCTCGTCGTCGTACTGGTCGTGGGCGCGCTCGCGTCCAACTCCGGTTCGGATTCCGGATCGGGCTCAGGGTCGAACGCGAAGCCCACCGGCAAGCCCACCCACAAGTACGCGGGCGTCAAGGACGGCACGAAACTCGGCGAGTACACCGGCGTCGACCTCGCGAAGGACTACCAGATCACCTCGTTCCTGGACGACCCGAAACATCCGGAGAAGGGAAGCCTCGGCGACCTGAACTACAGCGACTACGGCCTGATCTCGAACAACGAGAAGGGAAAGTTCGCCCTGCTCGACCCCGGTGACCGGGGCGGCTACCAGGCGTGCCGGGACGACACCCGCTACGAGACCGTCCTCCCGATCGATCGGATCAAGGGCCGGAGTATCTGCGTGACGAACGAGGACGGCGTCATCGCGCTCGTCCGGGTGACGGACACCGGCCAGGAGCCGAGCGAGTACGTGCGGCTCGATCTCACGGTGTGGAAGGGGCCGAAGCCCCGGTGAGGGCGCCCGGCCGCGCCGGACGCCCCCGCCCAGGCGTCAGGCGCGGCGGGAGCGCCGCAGCCAGGCCACGCCGCCGCCGATCGCCGCGACCACGACGGCCGCCAGGCCGACCCACAGCCAGCCCGCCGAGTTGGTCTTCTCCTTCGCCGGCTCCGCCGAGGCCGACGGCGCGGCGGCGGGCGCTCCGGCCGCGCCGCTCACCGTGAACGTGTACGAGCCGGTGATCGGGTGGCCGTCGGTGGCGACGACCCGCCAGCCGACGGTGTAGACGCCGCCGGGCAGCCCGGTCTTCACCGCCTGCGTGACGGTGTTGTCGACGGCGTGCGCCGCGCCGACGCCGACGCGCGCCCCGCCCGGCCCCGTCACGACGACCTGCGGGACCATCACCGCGTCCGCGTAGGTCAGCGTGATCTGGCCGGGGTCCCCGACGGTCGCGCCCGCCGCCGGGTCCGACGACCGCAGCGTGGTGTGCGCGGACGCGGGCGGTGCCGTCGCGGGCACGGCGAGCGCGAACGCCGCGCCGGTCGCGAGCACCGCCGCCCCGACCCGCCGCACCCCACGCCGCCCGGCGGACCGCACGGCCCCGGACCGCACCGCGTCGGACCGCACCGCGTCGGACCGCACCGCGTCGGACGGAGCCGCGCCGAACCGCACCGCCCCGGACCGGCCCGCGGACCGCGCCGCGCCCGAACACATCGCGTCGGGTTCCGTCACGTCAAGCCGCGCCGCGTCGGGCCGGGTCACGACCGGCTCCGCGCGCGGGTGAGCGCGAACGCGCCCGTGCCGACGCCGAGGACCCCGGCGGCCAGGCCGAGCCCGCCGAGAAGGCGGGCGGTGCCGTCGTCGGACGAAGCCGAACCGGAGCCGGCGTGCGCGGTCGGGGACGGGGCGGGCGCGGCGCCGTGCTCGCCGGTCGCGGCGGTGAGCGTCACCGAGGGCGCCGGATGCTCGGGTTCGGCCGCGCCCTCGGCGGGCGTCTGGTCCCACTTGACGACTTCGCCGCCCGAGTACGTCTGGTCGGCGGGGAACAGCAGCCGGTCGGTGTCGCCCGGGATCGGCCCGAGGGACACGTCGAACTCCTGGAACTGCCCGGGTTCGATCTTGCCGCCCGTCCAGGTGACGGTGGCGGGCGCCTTGGTCAGCTCGGTGCCGTTCACGGTGACGGGCTTGGGCAGCTTCGCCTCCTCGACCTTCGCCGTCCAGCCGGGGACGGGCCGGACCGACACCGAGGGGATCGGGTGGTCCTGCGGGAGGTGGACGACGACCTTGGTGGTGGCCGCGTCGTCGCGCTCGTTCGGCACCCGGAAGGTGATCTTGGCGTAGCCGCCCTTCGGGGCGGTGCCGGGGTTGGCGGTGACGTGCGCGGACGCCGCGGCGCCGAGGCCGAGCACGGCGGCCCCCGCGATCCCCGCGACGACGGCGGCGCGCCGCAGGGACGAGCCCACGGCGGGCGAAAGAACGGACGACTGCACGAGAACACGTGCGGACATGGGCGTTGCTCCGTTTCGGACGTGCCTGGAACCCGGTACCGCCCCTCGCGGCACCGGTGACGTACGGCGCTCAGCCGAGCGCCACCGAAACGGCCGGCGGCCCCCGCCGGACCACGTCATGCCGCAGTTCCGAAACGGCCCGCGGCGGAAGGACGTCCAGAACCGCCCAGGGAGAGGGCGGCGGCGCGAGCCGCGCCGAGATCGCCTCCAGCACCGCCGCGAGCACGCCCAGCAGCCGCGCGGGCCGGGCCGCGCCCGCGGCGCGCCGCGCGAGGCCCCACACGGCGCGTTCCCCGCGCCGCAGCCACCACGCGGAGACCAGCGCCGCCGCCAGGTGCGCGAGCGTCATCGACGGCCGCGTGTCGTGGTCCATCGGGACGGGCGCGGCGACGGGGGCCGGATGGTGCCCGAGCATCCCGCCCGCGGCGGCCCCGCTGAACACGCAGTGCAGCGCGTACTGCCCGCCGACGAGCACGCCCGCGATGGTGGGCAGCGACCGCTCCCGTCCGGCGAGGGCGAGCGCGAGCAGCAGCGCCCCGCCGAACCCGGTCGTCAGCGCCCGCAGCGGCGGCGCGTCCCCGCCCGCGGCGGCGTGCCCGGACGCGGCCAGCGCGACGCACACGGTCGCGAAGACGACCGCGCGGGCGGCGCGCGTGGACGGGTCGGGGGCGTGCGGGCTCATGTCGCCCACATCGTATGACCGCCCCCGCGCCACCCTCGCACCGGCGTGACACGCCCTACATGTGGGTCGGATGCGAACCAGATCAACTAGATGTAGGGTCAGGGTCCGTGCTGGTTCGCCCCCGCCGGAAACGGCGGGGGCGTCGCAAGAGGGAACCCGGTGGAAGTCCGGGACTGCCCCGCAGCGGTGAGCGGGAACGACCGCCGTCATGAGCACTGGACCCGAGAGGGGCCGGGAAGCGACGGCCAGTAGGTCCGCGTCCGGAACAGGACGCGGTCGCCCGCGAGTCCGAAGACCTGCCCGCACGACGGAACGTCCAGGCTTCGCGGGAGAGCCGGGGGCGATGGCGCGCGGTCGCGCGCGCTCGTCCGCGTGCCCTCCGGAGCCTTCGCTCGCGAGGGGAAGAGGGCACGTGACACAGGAACTCATCGCGCCGCCGGCGGATCTCGCCGCGCAGGTCGGGCGGGCGTGCGCCGGGCTGCCCGACGTGGACCCGGCCCGGGTGCTCGCCGCCGTGCGCGGCGCGGCGGACGGCGTCCAGGCCCGCGAGCAGGCCGTCATCGAGGCCGCCGCGCTGGTCGCCGCCGAGCCCGGCTACTCCCGCGTCGCGGCGCGGCTGCTCGGCGCGCACATCGCGGACGAGGCCGCCGCCGAGGGCGTGACGACGTTCGCCGAGTCCGTCGCGGCCGCGTACGCGCAGGGCCTGCTGAACGAGGAGACGGCCGCGTTCGTCGCCGGGAACGCCGCCGCGCTGAACGCCCTGGCCGACGACGCCAACGACGACCGGTTCGAGTACTTCGGCCTGCGCACCCTCTACGACCGGTACCTGCTGCGGCACCCGAGCACCCGCCGCGTCCTGGAGCGTCCGCAGCACTTCTGGCTGCGCGTCGCGGCGGGCCTGTCGTCGACCGTCGCGGAGGTCGCGGAGCTGTACGCGCTGCTCGGCGCGCTGTCGTACCTGCCCAGTTCCCCGACGCTGTTCAACTCGGGCGCGCGCCGTCCGCAGCTCTCGTCGTGCTTCCTGCTGGACTCGCCGCGCGACGAGCTGGAGTCGATCTACGACCGGTACGCGCAGGTCGCGCGGCTCAGCAAGTACGCGGGCGGCATCGGCATCTCGTGGACGAAGATCCGGTCGCGCGGCTCGCTGATCCGGGGCACCAACGGCCACTCCAACGGCATCGTGCCGTGGCTGCGGACGCTGGACAGCTCCGTCGCGGCCGTCAACCAGGGCGGCCGCCGCAAGGGGGCGGCGTGCGTGTACCTGGAGCCGTGGCACGCGGACGTCGAGGAGTTCCTGGAACTGCGCGACAACACCGGCGAGGACGCGCGCCGCACCCACAACCTGAACCTGGCCAACTGGATTCCGGACGAGTTCATGCGCCGCGTCGAGAGCGACGCCGCGTGGTCGCTGTTCGACCCGAAGGAGGTCCCGGAGCTGGCGGACCTGTGGGGCGACGAGTTCGACGCCGCCTACCGCGCCGCCGAGGCCGAGGGCCGCTACGTCCGGCAGGTCCCGGCGCGGCGGCTGTACGGGCGCATGATGCGGACGCTCGCCGAGACCGGCAACGGCTGGATGACGTTCAAGGACGCCGCGAACCGCGCCTGCAACCAGACGGCCGAGCCCGGCAACGTCGTCCACCTGTCGAACCTCTGCACCGAGATCCTGGAGGTGACGAGCGACGGCGAGACGGCCGTCTGCAACCTCGGCTCGGTGAACCTCGCCGCCCACGTCGTACTTCCCAATGGGGGACGACCCCCCGCGCGCCCCGGCCCGGGGGATGCGGCGGACGGCATCGACTGGGCGAAGCTGCGCCGCACGGTCCGCACCGCCGTCCGCTTCCTGGACCGCACCATCGACCGCGGCTTCTACCCCACCAGCGAGGCCGCCGCCGCGAACGCCAAGTGGCGCCCGGTCGGCCTCGGCGCGATGGGCTTGGCCGACGTGTTCTTCAAACTGCGGCTCCCGTTCGACTCGCCCGAGGCCCGCGCGCTGTCCACGCGGATCGCCGAGGAGATCGCACTCGCCGCCTACGGCGCGTCCGCCGACCTCGCCGCCGAGCACGGGACGCTGCCCGCGTACGGGCAGACCCGCACGGCGCGCGGGCAGCTCCACGTCGACCACTTCCCCGACGCGACGCCCGTGCTGCGCGACGAGTGGACAGCGCTGCGCGAGCGCGTCGCGGCGGTCGGGCTGCGCAACTCGCTGCTCGTCGCCATCGCGCCGACCGCGACGATCGCGTCCATCGCGGGCTGCTACGAGTGCATCGAGCCGCAGGTGTCCAACCTGTTCAAGCGCGAGACGCTGTCCGGCGAGTTCCTGCAGATCAACGGCTACCTCGTCGCGGACCTCAAGCGGCTCGGGCTGTGGACGCCCGCCGTCCGCGAGGCCGTCAAGCGCGCCAACGGCTCCGTCCAGGGCATCGCGGACCTACCCGCCGAGCTGCGCGAGCTGTACCGCACCGCGTGGGAGCTGCCGCAGCGCGCGCTGATCGACATGGCCGCCGCGCGGACCCCGTACATCGACCAAGGCCACTCGCTGAACCTGTTCATGGAGACGCCGACCATCGGGAAGCTGTCCTCGATGTACGCCTACGCGTGGAAGCAGGGCCTGAAGACGACCTACTACCTGCGGTCGCGTCCCGCGACGCGGATCGCGCAGACGACCGTCGCGGCGGCCGCCCCGGCGGCGTCGCCGGTGCCCGACGCCGAGGCCATCGCCTGCTCGCTGGAGAACCCCGAAGCCTGCGAGGCGTGCCAGTGACCTCGCGGGAAGGAAAGCCGATGCTGCTCGACCCCGGCATGGACCTCACCCTGCGGCCCATGCGCTACCCCGACTTCTACGAGCGGTACCGCGCCGCGATCCGCAACACCTGGACGGTCGAGGAGGTGGACCTGGCGTCCGACCTCGCGGACCTGGCGCGCCTCACGCCCGAGGAACTGCACCTGGTGAACCGGCTCGTCGCGTTCTTCGCCACCGGTGACTCGATCGTCGCGAACAACCTCGTGCTGAACCTCTACAAGCACGTCAACGCGCCCGAGGCGCGGTTGTACCTGTCGCGGCAGCTTTTCGAGGAGGCCGTACACGTCCAGTTCTACTTGACTCTGCTGGACACCTATCTGCCGGACGCCGACGAGCGCGCGCGGGCGTTCGCCGCCGTCGAGCACATCCCGTCGATCCGGGAGAAGGCCGAGTTCTGCTTCCGCTGGATCGGCTCGATCGACTCGCTGGACCGGCTGGAGTCGGCGGCGGGCCGGCGCGCGTTCCTGCTCAACCTCATCTGCTTCGCCGCGTGCATCGAGGGGCTGTTCTTCTACGGCGCGTTCGCGTACGTGTACTGGCTCCGGTCGCGCGGGCTGCTGAACGGGCTCGCGTCCGGGACGAACTGGGTGTTCCGCGACGAGTCGATGCACATGGAGTTCGCGTTCTCCGTCGTGGACACCGTCCGCGCCGAAGAGCCCGAGCTGTTCGACGACGAGCTGGCCGGCCAGGTCACGCGGATGCTGGAGGAGGCCGTCGAGACCGAGCTGGCGTTCGCCCGCGACCTGTGCGGCGACGGCCTGCCCGGCATGAGCGCGGACGCGATGCGCGGCTACCTGGAGTACGTCGCCGACCAGCGGCTCGCGCGGCTCGGCATGCCCGTCCGGTACGGATCGGCGAACCCGTTCGGGTTCATGGAGCTGCAGGACGTGCAGGAACTGTCGAACTTCTTCGAGCGGCGCGTGTCGGCGTACCAGATCGGCGTCGAGGGGAGCGTCGCGTTCGACGAGGCGTTCTGACGCACTGACGCGCCGGGCTCAGCCGTGCCACGCCCCGGCGACCGCCGGGACCTCGTCGGCGGCCTGCCGGAGCCCCGCCGCGTACGCGGTGTCGGGGATGTTCGGCTCGAACAGCTCCAGCGCGAACAGCTCGACGGCGAGGTCGTCGGGGCCGACGACGGCGACCTCGGCGGCTCCGAGCCGGTCGAGTTCCCGCCGCAGCGTCACGGGCGGGACGAGGTGCCGCATCGGCATCAGCACGACCACCCGGTCGCAGCCCTCGGCGAGGTCGGCGTTGGTGGACGAGTACGTCCCGGCGTCCATGTAGCAGTTCCCGTCGATCTCGGTCGGCGGGAACTCGGTCGGCCACGACGCGGACGCCCGCACCGCCTTCGGGAGCGGCACCGGGTCGCCGCGCCGCCACACGGCGCGCTCGCCGGTGTCGGCGTCCACGGCGGGGATGATCAGCGGCCGGTCCGGCCACTCCGTCGCGGGCAGGCACTCGGTGATGAGGTCGAGCCGTCCGGACCGCTCGACGACCTCCGGGCGGCGCGAGATCTCACCGACTCGCCGGCGGCGCGTCCGGCCGGGCACCGAGGTGTCCGACAGCAGCCGGAGCATCCGCTGCAGCAGCGCGGCGTGGATGCCCGGCCCGCGCTGCTCGCGGTCGGTCTCGATGACGTGCTCGATGCACCGGTCGAGGTCCGCGCCGTGCGCGAGGCACGCGCCGACGAACGACCCCCAGGACGAGCCGACGATCACGTCGGCCTCCCCGAGGTCGGTCCCGGCCCGCCGGAAACCCTCGATCAGTCCGGCCTCCCACGGGGCGGCGATGCCCGCGCCGCCGCCGAGGACCAGCGCCCGCGTCATCCGCGCCTCCCCTCCGGTGCGCCGCCGCGCGGGCCGCGCCCCGTCCTGCGATTCCGTTCGCGGCGCCGCCCCTACCCGGGGCCGCGGAGCGTGACACGGAGTACGGAGATCTGGCCTTCCGGTCAGCCCGTTCCGCGAACCCTTCGGCCGCCGCGTTCGTTGGACGGGACGAGACGGCGGTGACCCGCGCCGCCGCGACGGCCGAGGAGGAACCGTGGCCTCGCTCAGCGACCGCGTCAAGAAACTGATGGACAGCCCGCAGGCCCAGAAGGCGAAGGCCCGCGCCGGGGAGATGGCGCGCGACCCGAAGAACCAGGAGAAGGCGCGCCGCCTGCTCGGGAAGATCCAGGGCAAACGCCGCTGATCACCCGTTCCAGGTCCCGGCGACCGCCGGGACCTGCGACGCGGCCTGCCGCACGCCCGCCGCGTAGGCGGCCGTCCAGAGCTTCGGGTCGAGGAGGTCCAGGGCGAACAGCTCGATCGTCTCGTCGTCCGGCCCGACGACCGCGACGTCCGCCGGGTGCAGCGCGGCCAGTTCCTTCTCCAGCACGGCGCGCGGCGTCAGGTGCGCCATCGGCTCCAGTACGACCACCCGGTCGTTTCCGACCGCGAGGTCGGCGTTGGTCGCGGAGTAGACGCCGCCGTCCATGTAGCGGCGGCCCGCGATCTCGACGGGCGGGAAGATCCCCGGCACCGAGCACGAGGAGATGACGGCCTGCGGGAGCGTCGCCGCGCCGCCCTTCTGCCAGACCGTGAGCGCCCCGGACTCGACGTCCACGGCGGTCGCCAGCAGCCGCCGCTCCGGCCAGTCGTGCGACGGCAGCCGCTCGGTGATCTCGTCCAGTCGGCCGTCGGACGCGCTGGTGTCGGTCTCCAGCGCTAGCACGCCCGCGCGCCGCCGCCGCTCCGCGCCGCTGACGGTCGTGTCGGTCAGCACCTCGAACACCTTCATCAGCAGACCCGGGTCCAGGTCGGGCGCGGCGGTCTCGCGATCCGCCTCGGCGATCTCCTCGATGGCCCCGGCCAGGTCGGCGCCGTGCGCGAGGAACGCGCCGACGACCGAGCCCGCCGACGTCCCCACGAACAGGTCGGCCGCGCCGAGGTCGGCCCCGGCCCGGCGGAAGCCCTCGACCAGGCCCGCCTCCCACGCGATCCCGGCGACTCCGCCGCCGCCCAGCACCAGTGCGCGTCCCATGTCCGTCCCCTCTCGTAGCAATCCGGACCTATTGGACCACCACGACACGCCAGGCGAACCTGTCTGCCTATTGGACGCACCTGCAACTCATTTGCAATAGTGGGCGCATGTCGACCTACACGCTGCCCGACCTCCCCTACGACTACGGGGCGCTGGAGCCCGCCATCACCGGGGAGATCCTCGAACTGCACCACGACAAGCACCACGCCGCCTACGTCAAGGGCGCCAACGACACGTTGGAGAAGCTGGCCGAGGCGCGGGACAAGCGGGAGTTCGGCGGCATCGTCGGGCTGGAGAAGACGTACGCGTTCAACCTGTCCGGGCACGTGCTGCACTCGATCTTCTGGCAGAACCTGTCGCCGGACGGCGGCGACCGGCCCGACGGGGACCTGGGCGACGCCATCACCGAGCACTTCGGGTCGTTCGAGGCGTTCCAGAAGCAGCTCACGTCCGCGACGTCGCTGGTGCAGGGCTCGGGCTGGGGCGTCCTGGCGTGGGAGCCGCTCGGCCGCCGCCTCGTGGTCGAGCAGGTCTACGACCACCACGGCAACGTCGGGATGAACACGACGCCGCTGCTGGTCTTCGACGCCTGGGAGCACGCGTACTACCTGCAGTACCGCAACGTGCGCCCGGACTACGTCGAGAAGCTGTGGTCGCTCGTCAACTGGACGGACGTGGCGGACCGCTACCGGAAGGCCGTCGCCGCCTGACGGCCGCGCCGCGCGTGATTCACCGGCGGGCGCGCCGGGGTAGGGGGTCGCGCGCGGCGGCGTCCCCGTGAACGTGCGGCGTCCACCCGGCCGGGATCGTGCTCAGAACCTTTCCCTTGCGGCCTGGTGGGCGCCGCACCCTTTCTCCCGCCCGCCGCGCAGCGCGGACGCGACCGCCGCGAGCACCGCGAGGACGGCCGACAGCGCGAACACGATCACCAGCCCGTGGTGGAACGGCCCGGAGATGAGGTGCGGGAAGAACTCCCGCCCGGTCAGCGTCGCCCGGTTCTGCGGGGGAAGCGACTCCAGCGCGCCGGTCGGGGCGAGCAGGCTCCCGATCGGGTTGACGCCGAGGATCGCCGCGAACAGCGACGACACCGGCGGCAGCGATCCGACGTGCGCGGCGACGTCCGGCCGGACGCCCTGCTGCTCCAGCCCGGACGTCAGCGTGTGCGGGAGGCTCCCGGCCAGCCCGGCGATCATCAGCGAGAAGAACACGCCGATCGACAGGGATGTCCCGGAGTTCTGGAACGTCGAGCGCATCCCGGACGCGACGCCGCGCTGGT
Organism: Actinomadura atramentaria DSM 43919; assembly: GCF_000381885.1. Taxonomy (GTDB): domain Bacteria; phylum Actinomycetota; class Actinomycetes; order Streptosporangiales; family Streptosporangiaceae; genus Spirillospora; species Spirillospora atramentaria. The sequence continues at coordinate 111,886 of NZ_KB907218.1, forward strand.
CGGCGGGCACGCTGCCCATGATCGACGACGAGTTCGGCGAGCTGAACGTTCCGATGCCGACGCCGTTCAACCCGATGAGCAGCGCGAACGCCCAGTAGGGGAAGTCGATCGGGAGCAGCAGCAGGCCGACGAAGCTCGCGCCGAACAGCAGCATCCCGCCCGTCGCGAGGCCGCGCGAGCCGAACCGGTCCGACAGCCGGCCCGCGATCGGGCCCGTCACGAGGAACCCGAACGTCAGCGGGAGCAGGAAGATGCCCGCCCAGACCGGCGTGGACTCGTAGTCGTAGCCGTGCAGCGGCAGCCAGATGCCCTGCAACCAGATGATCAGCATGAACTGGAGGCCGCCCTGCGCGAGGCGCGCGACGAAGCCCGCCAGGTTCCCGGCGGTGAACGCGCGGATGCGCAGCAGGCCGAGGCGGAACATCGGCTCGGCGACGCGCGTCTCGACCGCCGCGAACACGGCGAGCAGCACGGCGCCGACCGCGAGCAGCGCGACGACGGCCGGGTTCGTCCAGCCCATCGGGTGGCCGCCGTAGGGGTGGATGCCCTCGGTGATGCCGATGAGCAGCAGGCTGAGCCCGGCGGTGAACGTCAGGTTGCCCCACCAGTCGATGCGGACGGCGCGGCGCGGCGCGTGCTCGTCCTCCTCCCGCAGCTTCCGATACGCCCAGACGGTGCCGAATATCCCAACAGGAACATTGACCCAGAAAACGGCCCGCCAGTCCCACAGCACGAGCAGGCCCCCCGCGACGAGCCCGACGAACTGGCCCGCCAGCCCCGCGACCTGGTTGGTGCCGAGCGCGAATCCGCGCTGGTCCGCGGGGAACGCGTCGGTGAGGATCGCCGCCGAGTTGGCCGTGAGCATCGACCCGCCGACCGCCTGGAGCAGCCGCCAGGCGATCAGCCAGACCGCTCCCCCGCCGCCGTGGAACGGGTCGAACGACAGCAGGACCGACGCGGCGGTGAACACCGCGAACCCGGCGTTGTAGATCCGGACGCGGCCGAACATGTCCCCGAGGCGGCCGAGCGGCACGACGAGCACCGCCTGGACCAGCCGGTACCCCATGATCATCCACAGCAGGTAGCCGACGTTGCCCGGTGCGAGCGGGTTCAGCTCGATCCCGCGGAAGATCGCGGGCAGCGCGATGAGGACGATCGAGCCGTCGAGCGCGGACATGAACACGGCGGCGGTCGTGTTGGCGAGCGCGGCCCAGCGGTACCGCTCGTCGGCCGGGCCGCTCACAGGCGGCGCGCCAGCCGTTCGACGAGCCCGACCGCCTCGCGCAGCCGCTCGCGCTCGTCCGGCGTGAACTCGTCGGCGAGCGCGGCGGTCAGCTTCTCGGTCTGCGTGCTCTTGCGCGTGCGCAGGACCGCGCGCCCCGCGTCGGTGAGGGTGAGGACGACGCGGCGGCCGTCCTCGGGGTCGGGCCGCCGCTCGATCAGGCCGCGCGCCTGGAGTCCCGCGAGGGTCGCGCCCATCGACTGCGCGCTGATCCGCTCGATGCGGGCGAGCGCGCTCGACGTCGTGGGGCCGACGCGGTCCAGACGCGCGAGCGCCGAACTCTCCGAGGGTTTCAGCTCGCCTTCGACCTGGACCTGGCGCATCCGGCGCACGAGCAACCGGATGCCGTCCACCAGCGCCTCGGTGAGCTGCGGAATATCCGACTCATCCGTCATATGCCAAACATAACTGATAAGCCTGGCTGAAGATCAAGCGGTGTAACCCTCCATCAGCGCCACCAGGCCGTCAGGGGCGTCCGGGGCGAAGCAGACCTCCAGGTTCGCGGCGGACTCGGCCGCCGCCGCCTCGGACCGCTCGAACATCGCCGCCTCGTACGCGGCGACGGCCGCCTCGGTGCCGCCGGGACGCGCCACGATCGCCGCCGCCAGCTCAGCGCCGTCCAGCATCGCGAGGTTCGCGCCGTCCCCGGCGAACGGGGACATCAGGTGCGCGGCGTCGCCGAGCAGCGTCACGCCGGGGGCCGGTTCCCAGCGGTGCCCGACCGGGAGCGCGTGGATCTGGCGCGGGACCAGCGGGCCGTCCGCGTCGGCGATCAGGCCGCGAAGGTCGTCGTGCCAGCCCGCGAAACGGGTCAGCAGCTCGGCCTTCGCGGACGCGGTGTCGGCGAAGTCCACGGCGGCGGTCCACTCGGCGGGGGCGCGCAGCGCCGCGTAGACGTGCAGGTTCCCGTCCGGCTCGCGGTGCGCGAGGAAGCCCTTCTCCTCCGCGAGCGCGAACATCAGGCCGCTCCCGATGACGGCCGCCGCGCGCGGGTGGCGGACGTCGGCGTCGTACAGGTTCAGCTCCACGAACGAGATTCCGGCGTAGGCGGGCACCGCGTCCGAGACGAGCCGGCGCACGCGCGACCAGGCGCCATCCGCGCCGACGAGCAGGTCCGTGGTCAGCGTCTCGCCGTCCGCGAGCGTCACCTCATGGCGGCCGCCGTCCAGCGGGCGCGCCTCGACGATCTTGGAGTTCCAGCGGACCGCGCCGTCCGGCAGGGCGTCCAGCAGCAGATCGCGCAGGTCGCCGCGCTTGACCTCGGGCCGCTCGCCGCCGCCGTCGTCGGCCAGCCGGACGGCGGCGTCCTTGCCGAGGACGCGCATCGCGTCGCCGCCCGGGAAGATGATCTCCTCGAAGCCCTCGTGGAGCCCGGCGGCGCGCAGCGCGGCCTGCCCCGACTCCTCGTGCAGGTCGAGCATGCCGCCCTGCGGGCGGGCGGCGCGCGACGCGTCGAGGTCGTACAGCGCCGCCTCGACGCCGTGGACGTGCAGGACGCGGGCGAGCACGAGGCCGCCGAGGCCGGCGCCCGCGATGATGATCGGCTGGTGCTTGGTCATGTCGTTCCCCCCGGTGGTGTCCTTCCCCGGTCAGGGCCGAGGTGTGTGGAGCGTTCCACTGAGCAGGGCGCGGAAGGTCCAGCCGAGCCGCTGCGGGCCGGTCCCCGAGAACAGCTCGTCGCCGACCCACGCCAGGTGCGGGTGCAGGGCCTCGGCGACTGCGGCGACGAGCGCCTCTTCGTCCGCCTTGTCCGTGCGGTCCCGGGCGGACTGCTCGGCGGCGGTCGCGGTCGCCAGCAGGAGCAGGACGTCCACGGCCCATCCGGCGCGGGCCGCCGGAACGCCGCCCTCGGCCAGCAGGACCTTCACTGCGGTCACGACGATCCCCTTCCTGGTCAGTGCGGGTTTGGCCGGGCGCTCCCGGCGGCTGCGCGGTTCGTTCACCGACATGCACGACGAGGTCGCCGGAGGTGGTGCGCCGGACGAGGTCGCGGCCCGGCCGGTCGTCGGCGAGCAGAGCGGACGCCGCTGGGCCGCTCTTCCTCCTTAGTTGACGTGAACTGTCCGATCTCTACTAGTTGATGTCCGCTATTCGCCGAAGATGGAAGGGCGGTGCTCTGCTGGCGTTGCCGTTCCGAGGGAGGCCACCGGTGACCGACGTGATCCACACCGTTTGGGCGGGCGACCCGCTACCGGCGAGCGGCCCCGCGGTCTTCCTCGCCGGGCCGACACCGCGCTCGCCGGACGTGCCGTCCTGGCGTCCCGCCGCCCTGCGCGAGCTGGCCGCGCAGTGGGACGGCCCCGGTCCGCTCGCCGCGCTCGTCCCCGAGTCGGCCGACGGCCGCCGCGCCGAGTCCTACGACGGCCAGATCGGCTGGGAGACCGCCGCCCGCGCCCGCGCCGACGCGATCCTCTTCTGGATTCCGCGCGACCTGCGGACGATGCCGGGCTTCACGACGAACGTCGAGTTCGGCCTGGACATCGGCACCGGCCGCGCCGTACTCGGATGCCCGCCCGACTGCCCGGACCCGCAGCGCAACCGCTACCTGATCTGGGTCGCCCGCCACCACGGCGCACCGGTCTGCGAGACGCTGCCCGCGACGGTCACCGCCGCACTGGCCCTCGCACGCCGCTCGTCCACAGGCTGTGGATAACCCATCCGCCTTCAATGCGCCTCGCGGAAGTCGAGGACGTCGTGCTCGCCGGACGGAAGCGCGCCCGGGTCGGTGAACGCGGTCGGAACGCTGAGCCGCAGCCACTCCCGGCGGCGCTCCGGGCCGGGCGTGAGCCGGTGGACCCACGAACGGTGCTCCCTGCGCCGTTCCATCTCCACCGAGACCTCGAAGGGACGCAACCCGAAGGTTTCCACGACCCTGCGGTCGGCGAACCGTGATGTCACGCGAATCATCGCGGCGACCTCGCCGAAGATGAAAGCCGCGAACACCGGGAGGCGGATGAGAGTGATCATCGGATCGCCGTACGCGAGCCCGGACGCGACGCACACTTCGTCCACGACGTATCCCAACACGAAGATCGCCACGGTCTGGGCGGCCACCAGCATCCACCACACGGTCCGGCGTACGCCCGCGGCGGCGAGCGTGTAGGCGGCCGTGACCCACTGCTCTTCGGGCGCGAGCGCGGCGAACCTGGCGTCGACCACCACGACTCCGCGGAACACTCGAAATCCCATTCCGTCGCAGCGCCGGGGGACGCGGCCTTTCTTGAACCGGGGCGGCCTCACGCCCATCGGCGACGCCAGCTCGTCAAAGGCACGCTGCGTCGCCTCAAGTTCGTCCACAGCGTGCATCGTGCCACGGAAAGAGACAAACCCGGCCGATCAGTCGTCCACCGAACGCGTTGCAAACGGTCGCCGGAGACGCAGGTGGTCTTCGGCGGTCAGGGACCGTCGCCGGCGAGCAGGGCGCGCGGCGACGCCACCCGCGCGCCGATACCGTTTGGACCCGCCCAGCCGAAAGTCCGCTAACGCCCCCTGATCCCTACAAGCCCTGGCTCGTCACGGTTTCCGGCGGATCACCCTCCCCTCCGACGATCTTTGTGCGAGCATGGCGACCGGTGCTCGATGACCGACCGGCCACACCCAGATGAGGAGCCTTCGCCGTGCCGAACGATTCCGCTCCGAAGCCCGAAATCGACTACTCCGTCCCGCAGACCGCGCGGATCTGGAACTACTGGCTGGGCGGAAAGGACAACTCCGAGGTCGACCGCCAGGTCGGCGAGGACATCCTCAAGGTCATCCCGAACATGGCGGACATGGCGCGCGCCACCCGCCAGTTCCTCGTGCGGGCCGTCAGTCACCTCGCGGCCGAGGAGGGCATCCGCCAGTTCCTCGACATCGGCACCGGGCTGCCCACGGTCAACAACACGCACGAGGTGGCGCAGAGCGTCGCGCCGGACTCCCGCATCGTCTACGTCGACAACGACCCGCTCGTCCTCCTGCACGCGCAGGCGCTGCTCACCAGCTCCCCCGAGGGCGCGACCGCGTACCTCCACGCGGACCTGCGCGAACCCGAGGACATCCTGCGCGGCGCGGCCGACACCCTCGACTTCGACCGGCCGATCGCGCTCATGCTGATGGGCATCCTCGGCCACATGACCGACGACGACGAGGCCGTGGACATCGTCCGGCGGCTCGTCGCGGCGCTGCCGTCCGGGAGCTTCCTCGCGCTGTACGACGCGACGAACGTCATCATGGCCCCGCAGGTCGCCGAGGCCATCGGCATCTGGAACGCCAACGCCAAGCCGCCGTACGTGCTGCGCTCCCCCGACCAGCTCGCGCGGTTCTTCGACGGCCTGGAGATGGTCGAGCCGGGGCTGGTGTCGTGCCCGCTGTGGCGGCCGGAGCCGAGCGACATCGGGGAGCCGGTCCCGATCGACGAGTTCGGCGGCGTCGGCCGCAAGCCCTGACCCGTCCCGGACATTCCGGGCAACCGAACGCGGCCGGGGACCGTCCCACAGAGCATGGCCGCCTCCCTGGAAGAAACCCCGTCCACCTTCGCGGCGTGGCGCGCGGCGTTCGAGGACGCCGCCGCGCGGCGCGGCCCCGACGCCGACCGGCGGAGCGGCGCGCGGCTGTCCCCGGCGGTCGCCCGCAGCGTGCGGCGCTTCCAGCTCGGGGAGAGCGGCGACGGCGCGGGCCTCATCGCGAAGGCGGTCCGCGCGGGCGATCCCGACTACGCCGCCGCCGTCCGGCTGTTCGTCGCCGAAGAGTCCGAGCACGCGCGGCTGCTCGGCGAGGTCCTGCACGCCGCCGGGGTCCGGCCGCTCGCGCGGCACTGGACGGACACGGTGTTCGTCCGGCTCCGGCGGCCGTTCGGGCTCCGCGCGGAACTGCTCACGCTGATGCTCGCCGAAGTCGTCGCGCTCCGGTACTACCGGGCGATGCGCGACGGCGCGCGCGACCCGCTCGTCGCCGCGACCGCCCGCCGCATCCTGGACGACGAGCGGCGGCACGTCCCCTTCCACTGCGCGCGGCTGCGCGGACTGCCCGCGCCCGTCCGCCGCGCGTGGCTCGCGGCGCTCGCCGTGACGGCGGCGGTCGTCGCGCTCGACCACGGCCCGGCGCTGCGCGAGTTCGGCGTCACGCGCCGCGCGTTCGTTCGGGAGACGCTGGTGGAGGCGCGCGCCGCCCGCTGGTGAGCCAGCGTCAGCCGAGCGACGGGTTCGCGGTCGCGCTCTCGGTGCTGAGCAGGACGACCGTCCCGGCGTGGCGCGGCGACAGCAGGACGCGGTTGCCGTCCCCGCCGAGCACGGCGCGGGCCCCCGCGAGCGCCGCCGCGCCGCACGGCCCGGCCGGGACGCCGAGCGCGGCCAGGTCGCGGGCGGCGCGGACGGTGTCGGCGTCGCCGATCGCGACGGCCGCGTCGAGTCCGTCGCGCAGGTACGGCCAGGCGAGCGTGGACAGCGTCGCGCAGTTCAGCCCGTGCATGATCGTCCGGCCCGGCTCCAGCGTGACGCGCTCGCCCGCGTGCAGGCTGGCCAGCGCGCACGCCGCCGACTCCGGCTCGACCGACAGCAGCGACGGCGCGTCCGGTCCGGCCGCGCGGCCCCGGTAGTGCGCGACGGCCGCCTGCGCGAGCGACCCGACGCCGACCGGGACGCCGACGAGCCCGGCGGGCGCGGCCCCGGCCGCCGCAAGCTGCGCGTCGACCTCGGTGAACAGCGTCGCGTAACCCTCGACGATCCAGCGCGGGATCTCCTCGTAACCCGGCCACGCCGTGTCCTGGACGAGCAGCGACCCCGGCTCCGCGGCCTCCTTCGCGGCGCGCTCGACCGCCAGGTCGTAGATGCCGTCGACCGTGACGACCTCCGCGCCCTCCGCGCGGATCGCCGCGATCGACGCGGGGTGGATGTCGGCCGGCACGAAGATCGTCGCGGCGAGCCCGCGCAGCCGCGCGACCGCCGCGACCGCCCGCCCGTGGTTCCCGTCCGTCGCCGCGACGAGCCGCTTCTCGTCGCGCAGCGCCCGCTCGACGCCCCACGACGCGCCGAGCATCTTGAACGCGGGGAGCCCGAGCCGCGCCGACTCGTCCTTCACGAACAGCCGCCCGACGCCCAGCTCGGCGGCCAGACGCGGGAGTTCGACCAGCGGCGTCGGCGCGTAGCCGGGCAGCGTGGCGTGGAAGGCGGCGACGTCGGCGGGCGGCGCGCACCGCCAGGCGCGGGCGGCGGGGCGGAAGTACGGCGCGGAGACTGCGGTGACGGGAGCGGGCATGCCTCCAGGCTGCCGCAGCGCGTCATCATCGGTCCAGCGAATGTTTTTGAGCGATAATCGTCGGCTCCGCCGATGAATCGAGGTTCGCGCAGGTCATGCTGGATCTTCACCGGCTCCGGCTGCTCCGGGAGCTGAAGCACCGGGGCACGCTCGCGGCCGTCGCCGAGGCGCTGGCGTACAGCCCGTCGTCCATCTCCCAGCAGCTCTCGGTGCTGGAACGGGAGGCGGGCGTCCGCCTGCTCGAACCGGTCGGGCGGCGCGTCCGGCTGACGCCGCAGGCCGAGCCGAGGCCGTTCTGGAGCGCTTGGAACGTGCCGAGGCGGACCTGGCCGCGTCCCTGGACGAGATCACCGGCGTGCTGCGGATCGCCGTGTTCCAGACGGCCGCGCTCGCGCTGCTGCCGGGCGCGCTGACCCGGCTGCGCGGCCGGCACCCCGCGCTGCGCGTCCAGGTCCGGCAGGTCGAGCCGGAGGCGGCGCTGCCCGCGCTGCTCGCCCGCGACTTCGATCTGGCGATCACCGAGGCGTATCCGGGGACGCCGCCGCCGCGCCCGTCCGCGATCGAGTACGAGGAGCTGTGCCGCGACGAGATCCGGCTCGCGCTGCCGCCCGGCCGCGAGCCCGGCGACGGGCTGCGCGCCGCGGCGGACGGGCCGTGGGTCCTGGAGCCGTCCGGGACGGCGGCGCGCGCGTGGGCGCTCACGCTCTGCCGCGGCGCGGGCTTCGAGCCGGACGTCCGGTTCGAGTCCTCCGACCTGCTGCTCCACCTGCGGCTCGTCGAAGAGGGCCACGCGGCCGCGTTGATCCCCGACCTGGTGTGGACGACGGGCACGCGGCCGGTCCCGCTCGTGCGGCTCCCGGCGGGCCGCCGCACCCGCCGCCTCTACACGGCGTCGCGCCGGGGCGGCGGCGGCCATCCCGCGATCGGGGCGTGCCGCGCGGCGCTGCGCGCGACCGCCCGCGCGCGGGCCTGACAACCACGGGCCTGACGAGCACGGGCCCGACGCGCGGCCGTCAGTGCCGGGACTTTCGCGTCTTCGTCTTGGTCTTGTAGTGCTTGACCGTCGAGTGCTTCTTCACGTGGCTGTGCGAGTGGCTGCTGCTGTACTCCCACTCGAGCCCGGCACATGGTTTTTGCAAAATTTGTCGCTGACGCGCTTGTCCGTCGCGTCGTACTCGCACCAGCGACTGCGGCTGGAGCACCCGGTGAGGCCGAGACCCGTCACGAGGACGGCGGGGATGAGCAGGGCGAGGACGGGTTTCCGCATCGGTGGCCTCCGGGGGCGCGGATCAGGGGGAACCGCCCGACTGTATCCCGGCGAGCACCGGGCGGATCGGGACGAGCCCGGAACTATGCTGACGTGCGTGAGCGACGACGCGCCCGAGCCCGACGCCCCGGACGGCCCCGAGTACCGCCTCGACGAGCTGTCCGCGGCCGCGGGCGTCCCCGTCCGGACGCTGCGCTACTACCAGGAGCGCAAGCTGCTGCCCCCGCCGCGCCGGGTCGGCCGGATCGGCCTGTACTCCGAGGACCACGTCGCGCGGCTGCGCATGATCGCGAGCCTGCTCGACCGGGGCCACACGCTGGAGGGCATCCGCGAGCTGCTGTCGGCGTGGGAGCAGGGGCGCGACATCGCGACTGTGCTCGGCGTGGAGAAGGCCGTCACCACACCGTGGTCGAACGAGACGCCGGTGACGATGACGCTCGCGGAGCTGGCCGAGCTGTTCCCCGGCGAGGTCGAGCCGCGCGCGATCGAGCGGGCCGTGGAGCTGGGACACCTCCGGGTCGACGGCGACCGTGTCACGCACTGGAGCCGCCGCCAGCTCGACGCGACCGTCACGCTGGTCCGCGCGGGCGTGCCGCTGGCGGCGGTGCTGGAGGTCAGCGACGACCTCCAGCGCGTGATGGACGACCTCGCCGCCCGGTTCGTCCGACTGATCACCGAGCACGTCGTCGGGAAGTACACCGGGACGGACCTGGCGTCGTTGGACGAGACCCTCGCGCGGCTGCGGCCGGGCGCGCAGGTGTCGGTGGAGGCCGGGTTCGCGCGGTCGATGGACCGGCAGGTCCGCGCCGCGATCGACGAGGTGCTGGCGGACTACGCCGAGGCCCGGGAATGATCTTGCCGTCCGCGTGACGCGCCCCTGGTTCCATGATCATTAACGTGGACGGATGCGTGGACCTCACCGCCGCCCGCCGACCTCCGCACCGACTGCGGCCCTACTGGCCTTCCTCACCGCGGCTGCCGTGCTGCCCGCCGCACCCGTCGCCGCGGCGAACCCGCGATCTACCGCAGGCGCGAGCGCGGGTGCCGGGACGGAGAAAACGCCGCCGTCCGGATCGGCCGACACCGGTGCTTCCGCCGTCCCGCTGAGGCCCGCCGGTTCCGCACAGCGCGTCGATCCGGACACGCCGATGCGGACCTTCCCGACCATCGACCCGGCGCGGCCCGTCGCCGGGACGGCGGACGCCTCCCCGACGAGCGGAGCACACCGTCCGCGCGGGAACACGAGTCCGGCCGGACCCGCCGGAACGGCTGGACCGGGCGGCACGGCCGGATCGCGCGAAGCCGCCGAGCCCGGTGGCAGCACGCGACCGGCCACACCGCCAGGCCCGCAGCCGAACGCCCGCCCCAGCGCGGACCCCGGCGCACAGCCCAGCGCGCAGCCCGGCGCGGACCCCGGCGCGGACCCCGGCGCGGACCCCCGCGCGGAGCCCGGCACACAGCCCAGCGAGGAGTCCGGCACACAGCCCGGCGCGCGACCTGGCACACGGCCGGGCGCGCGCCCCCGCCCGAGGCGCGCGAACGGCCCCTGCGCGTCGGCGCGGCATCGCAGGCTCGCCGCCGCGCTCGGCCGCCAGATCACCGCCGCACTGCGCGGCCGGTCCGGCGCCGAGTCCGTCGCCGTCCTCGACCGGTCGCACGGCCTGGTCTGCCGCGTCGCGGGCAACCGCCGCTACGACGGCGCGAGCGTCGTCAAGGTGACGATCCTCGCCACCTTGCTGCGCGCGGTCCAGGACGCGCACCGCCGCATGACGCCCCGCGAACGCTCCCTGGCCAAGCGGATGATCACGCGATCCGACAACGACGCCGCGACCGCCCTGTTCCACGAGGTCGGCCCCACCCGGACGCGCCGCTTCCTGGCCCGTGCCCGAATGCGGCACACGCGGCTGAACACGGCGCACTGGGGCCTCACGCAGATCACCGCGAACGACGAGCTGCGCCTGCTGAACCTGCTCACCCGCCACAACACCGTCCTGCGCGACAAGGCCCGCCGCTACGCGCTGGCGCTGATGCACCGGGTGATCCCCGCGCAGCGCTGGGGCGTCACCGCCGGACGTCCCGCCGACGTCGTCTGGCACGTGAAGAACGGCTGGCTGCCCCGCCAGGGCCGCGCGTGGCGCGTCCACAGCGTGGGGACGTTCGACGGCCCGCGCCGCGACTACCTGATCGTCGTCCTGACCCGGGACACGCCGACGATGGCGTACGGCGTCGCGACGATCGAGCGGGTCGCCCGCGCCGTCCACCGCGCGCTGAACCGGAACCGCCGGACGGCAACGGCTCCGGACGACCGCGCGCACGTCCGCTGGGAGCTCTCGGACGGTTCGGTCCCGGCGGACGCCTGACCCCCGCCGAGCGCCCGCGATACTGGTCCCATGACTGGTCCCGCCGACGACATCCGCTGGAAGGCCCGGTTCCGGGCGGCCCGAGTGAGCCTGCCCCGCGGGGCGCGCGACGCCCCCGACCGCTGCCTGTACCGGTCCAACGTGACCGGAACCTGGGAGGTCTACGCCTGGGACCGCCGCCACGACACCCGGCGACAGGTGACCGATCGACCCAACGGCACGTGGATCGCCACCCTTGATCCGCCCGGAGAGTCGATCTGGTGGTTCAACGACTCGGACGGAGACGAATTCGGCTTCTGGATGCGGGAGCCCTTCGGCGGCGGTGAAGCCGTTCCGGCCGTCCCCGAGCTGGCGGCGTCCTACCCGTCCGGCCTGGAACTCGGCGCGGACGGCCTCGCGGTCATCGGCCGGACCGTCGACGACGGCAGCTCGGTCCACCTGTGCCGCCCCGGCGCGCCGCCCGTCGCGCTCTACGAGCACTCCGAGGACGCGCACGTCGCCGCGCTCTCCCACGACGGCGCGCTCATCGCCATCGGGCACAGCGAGCACGGCGACAGCCGGCACATGGCGCTGCGCGTCCTCGCGCCCGACGGCTCGACGGTCGCCGACCTGTGGGACGGCCCCGGCAAGGGCGTGTGGGGCAGCGCGTTCGCGCCCGTCCCCGGCGACGCGCGGCTCCTCGTCGGCCACGAGCGGCACGGCCGCGACGAGATCCTGATCTGGGACCCGCTGACCGGCGCGGAGCACGAGATCAGCCTCGACCTGCCCGGCGAGACCGTCGCGTCCTGGTACACCGACGGCACCGCGCTGCTCATCGGGCACAACCACGAGGCACGCGACGAGCTGTACCGATACGCCCTCGCGGACGGCTCCCTCACCCGTATCGACACGCCGCGCGGCGTGATCGGCGGCGCCGTGCCGCGCCCGGACGGCACCGTCGAGTTCTCCTGGTCGTCGGCCGCCGAGCCGCCGGTGATCCGCTCGACGTCCGGCGCGGTCGTGCTCGTCCCGCCCGGCGAGCCCGCACCGCCGTCCGTCCCGGTCGAGGACGTGTGGGTGGAGGGCCCCGGCGGACGCGTCCACGCCCTGGTCAGCAGGCCCGCGACGGGCAGCGCGCCGTACCCGACGGTGTTCGAGGTCCACGGCGGCCCGCAGGCGCAGGACGACGACTCCTTCACCGCCGCGACGGCCGCGTGGGTCGACCACGGCTTCGCGGTCGTCCGCGTCAACTACCGGGGTTCGACGGGCTACGGCTCGGCGTGGCGCGACGCGATCGAGCGCCGCGTCGGCCTGACCGAGCTGGAGGACGTGAAGGCCGTCCGCGACTGGGCCGTCGAGAACGGCCTCGCCGACCCGGCGCGGCTCGCGCTGACCGGCGGCTCGTGGGGCGGCTACCTGGCGCTGCTGGGCATCGGCGTGTACCCGGAGGACTGGTCGGTCGCGGTCGCGTCCGTACCGATCGCGGACTACGTCGCCGCGTACGCGGACGAGATGGAGGGCCTGCGCGCGTTCGACCGGTCGCTGTTCGGCGGCTCGCCCGACGACGTCCCGGACCTGTACCGCGCGTCGTCCCCGATCACCTACGTCGACCGGGTGACCGCGCCCGTCCTGGTCCTGGCGGGCGAGAACGACCCGCGCTGCCCGATCCGCCAGATCGACAACTACCTGGCGCGGCTCGCCGAACTCGGCGTCCCGCACGACACCTACCGCTACGACGCGGGCCACGGCTCGCTCGTCGTGGAGGAGCGGATCAAGCAGATGGAGGCCGAGATCAGCTTCGCCCGCAAGCACCTCGGGCTCTGACCCGGCCGCCCCCCCCGCCGTCAGCGGCGGGGGGCCAGCGCCGCCCGCAGGCCCGGACTCAGGTGGCGGATTAATTCATCGGGCGTCATCGACGCGACCGGTTCGACGCGCAGCACGTAGCGCGCGAAGATCAGCCCCGCGAGCTGCGTGCCGAACGCGGCGGCGCGGTGCCGCGCGTCCACCCCGCCGACGTGCTCCGCGATGCGGTCGACCATCTCGCGGCCCACGATCTCGCGCAGCAGCCGCAGCAGGTCGGGGTCCTGCATGGCGGCGTCGATCATCATCACCAGGCGTCCGCCCTGCTCAGGGTCCTCCCACGCGGACAGCAGGGCGCGCAGGACGCGCTCGGGGAGCCGGGCGGGGTCGCCCGGCAGCGCGCCGGACAGGACCTGCGGCGGGTTCGCGGCCAGCCCGAGCGTCGCGCCGAACAGGCCGCTCTTGGAGCCGAAGAAGTAGCTGATCAGCGCGGTGTCCACGGCCGCCTCGGCCGCGACGGACCGCAGCGTCGTCGCCGCGTACCCGTCGGCCAGGAAGCGGCGCTGCGCGACTGCCAGGATCTCGGCGCGCGTGTCGGGGCTGCCCCGGCGACGGCCCCGGGATTTATTCATCACGGTTGAAATCTACTGGCGGACCTCGCGACAGTCGAGGGGACGTTCCCCTCAAGGAGGCTTCTCATGACCGTCTCCACACCCGAGCGCACGGTCCACCGGGCCGTGCTGCCGGTCGTGATGCTCGCGCTCGCCACCGTCGTGTCGGCGGTGGCGTCGCTCAACGTCGCCATCCCGTCCATCGCCCGCGCCACCCACGCCGGCCAGACGCAGCTCTCCTGGATCATCGACGCGTACGCGCTGGTGTTCGCGTCCCTGCTGCTGCTCGGCGGCGCGATCGGCGACCGGTACGGCCGCCGCCGGGCGCTGCTCGCCGGGCTGACGGTGTTCGCGGCCGGGTCCGCCGCCGCGATGGCGGTGGACGACGCGGCCTGGCTCATCGCGATGCGCGGCGTCCTCGGCGTCGGCGCGGCGCTCGTCATGCCCGCGACGCTCTCCACGATCACCGCGACGTTCCCGGCGGAGCGGCGGACGCGCGCGGTCGGCGCGTGGGCCGGGGTCGCGGGCGCCAGCGCCGTCGTCGGGCTGCTCGTCTCCGGCACGCTGCTGGAGTTCTGGTCGTGGCGGTCGGTGTTCGTGCTGAACGTCGTCCTCGCGGTCGCGGCCGTCGCGGCGACGCTGGCGGTGATCCCCGAGTCCGCCGATCCCGACGCGCCCCGGCTCGACGTGCCCGGCGCGCTGATCACCGTCGTCGGACTCGGCGTCGGCGTCTACTCGGTGATCGAAGCGCCGACCGAGGGCTGGACGAGCGCGCGCACTCTCGGCGGACTCGCCGTCGCCGTCGTCGTGCTGGCCGGATTCGTCGCGTGGGAGGCGCGGCGGCCGAACCCGCTGTTCGACCCGCGCCTGTTCCGCGTCCCGGCGTTCGCGGCGGGCATGCTGTCGATCACGCTGCAGTTCTTCGCGTTCTTCGGGTTCGTCTTCATCGTCCTGCAGTACCTGCAGCTCGTGAAGGGAGACCGGCCCATCGTCGCGGCCGTGAGCCTGCTGCCGATGGCCGCCGCGATGATGCCCGCCGCGCGCGGCGCCGCGCCGCGCCTGGCCGCGAAGCTCGGGCCCCGGCCGGTGGTCACCGCCGGGCTGCTGCTCGCCGCCTGCGGGCTGTTCGTGCTGTCGACGCTGGACGAGGGCAGCTCGTACTGGCCGCTGCTCGGCGGACTGCTCCCGCTCGGCGCGGGGATGGGCCTGGCGATGACGCCCGCGACGGCGGCGATCACCGAGGCGCTGCCGACGTCCGAGCAGGGCGTCGGGTCGGCGATGAACGACCTCGCGCGTGAGCTGGGCGGCGCGCTCGGCATCGCGGTGCTCGGCAGCGTCCTCCAGTCGGCGTACCGCGCGGACGTGACCGGGCCCGCGCGCGAGTCGCTGGGCGCGGCCGTGCGGCTCGGACCGCAGGTCGCGGCGCAGGCGCGGCAGGCGTTCGCGGACGGGATGGGCGCGGCGCTGCTGTGCGCGTCGGTCGCGCTCGCCGTCGCGGCCGTCGCGGTCGCGGCCCTGCTGCGCGGCGCGCGGACGTCGTGACGCGGACCGGCTCGCGGACGACCCCCGGCGCGTCGCGGCGGGGGCTCCGCCGTCAGGCGATCATGACGACGGCGAGACCGACCACCACCAGCACCGCGAGCACGACGACGGCACCGATGACGAGCGCGGGGTTGACGCGGCCCGACCGGTCGGGCGTGCCGCTCTGCGCGAACCGCTGGAACTGGTGCGTGGTACCCGCGGGGTCCTGGGGAGTCTCAGCCATGCCGCCTGAGCGTAACGGAGAGTTGTCCGAGATAGAGATGATTTACGACGTCCGGACTTCGACGAGCAGTTCGTCGCCCGCCTCCGCGGGCTCCAGCGTCACCGCGACGCGGCCCAGCTCACCGAGGTGGTTCACGTGCGTCCCGCCGCACGGGCGCGCGGCCGTCCCGTCCGGCAGCGCGCAGCGCCAGACGCGGCGGTCGCCGAGATCGGGGCCGGCGGCGTCGACCACGACGGGGGCCGCCGAGTCGATCCACGCCGTCAGCCGCGCCTCCATGTCCTTGGCGACGTCCGGCAGCGTCTCGGCGGCGAGGCCCGGGAACCGGTAGGTGTCGACGCTGCCGTTCAGCACGATCCGGGACTTCACCGCGCCCGACGCCGCGACGTCCGGGTGGCCGAGGCCGTCCCGTTCCGTCCCGGCGGGCGCCTCCCACCGCCCGGCGAGCGCCGCGTTCAGCGCCAGCGCCGTGAGATGGGACGCGGTGTGCCCCGCGGAGAACGCGCGGCGGCGGTCGGTCTCCACGAGCATCCGGATCTCCGTCCCGGGCGGTACCGACCGCTCCACCACGTGGACGACCACCCAGTGCCAGTCGGGGTGCCCGCGCCGGACCGGGACGTCGACGCCCAGCAGCAGCTCGCCGCCGGACTTCCGGGCCGCGCCCGTCACGCAGTCCACGACGCGCATTTCCAGCCCGTCGCTCTGCAGGTATCCGACATCGCCGGGCTGGTCCGGCCAGAACGGGTCGAGCGGGTAGAAGGGACTCTCGGCGACGATGACACCGCGTCCGCCGTCTGCGGGCACGCTCGTCAGCACGTGCGACCGGCCGACCATCGCCCCCGCCGGGAACGTCACGCGCGTCGATGACTCGAACTCCCCCACCCACTCGACGCTAGCAGCCCGTCCTCGCCGTTTCCCGTCATCCCCCGCCGAGCCGGGCGGCCTCCCGCCGGGCCGACCCGTTCAACCGGCCGCCGCGCGATCCGCCCAGCTTGGCGCGCAGATGCTCACCGATCGTGACGGGCTCGTACAGGGCCGGGCGGTCGTCGGTGACGCAGCCCGGCAGGCACTCGATCACCGCGTCGACGTCCCCGTCGTGGAAGAACGCGGCGGACCGGCGCGGAACGAGCCGACCGCCCACCCGCGGCGGGGCGACGCGGTGCATCGTGGAGATCCACTGGTCGTTCGTCCAGCGGGCGAGCGCGTCACCGAGGTTCACGAGCAGGCCGTCCGCGCGCGGCAGCACCGGGTGCCACTCTCCGTGCAGGTGGATCTCCAGGCCGGGCACCGGATCGGCCCACAGGACGGTGACGATCCCGTAGTCGGTGTGCGCGCCCATCCCTTCCTGATCCGGCTCCAGCTCCGCGTCGGCGGACGGCAACCGGTAGTTGTTCATCCGCAGGACGTCCACCGAGTGGCCGGTGAACGCGGCGAAGTAGTCCTCGCCGAGACCGAGCGCGCGCCCGAAGACTCGAGTCATCGTGCGCGCGACGGTCTGCGCCTCGCCGAACCAGCGGGTGACGGCGGCCTCGAAGCCGGGGACCTCCGCCGGGAAGACGTTCGGGGCGTAGTCGTCGGCAGGCAGGTCGAGGCCGGGGAAGTCGTCCCGGGTCGCCCCGACGTTCATGGCCTCGAACAGGTCGGCGGCGCTGGCCAGGCCGAGACTGCCGCGCAGCGCCTCCGACTTCGGCGGGCTGTAGCCCCGGTTGACGCCGGGCGGGCACCGGTACTTCGCCTTCGCCTCCGGGTCGAGGGCGAAGAACGCGTCCATCGCGCCGGTGAACGCGGCGAGCGCCGCCGCGTCCACGCCGTGCCCGACGACCTGCATGAACCCGACGTCACGCGCGGCACGGTCCACGGCACGCGCGACGGCGTCGCGTTCGGCCTCATCGCCGCCGCGGCGAAACGACGAGATGTCCACGGTGGGGACGGTCAGCACGGTTCCTCCTTCACAGGGTGACTCCGCGAAACCGACGCCATCGGCTCCGCGGATCGCCAGACGTCACCCAAGGTGGACCACACGATCACCCGCAACGATCACCACGTGTAAAGCTTGCGTGAACTATGGCCCCGAACGCGCCCCCGAGACCGCCCGCACCCCTCACCCGGACCACGGAAACCGGGCGAGCCCGACGCCCCGAAGTTGCTAGGGTGTTCGTGCCCTGGAGGGTTCGCATAGTGGACGAGTGCGGCGGCCTTGAAAGCCGTTGAGGCGGTGTCCCCGTCTCCGTGGGTTCGAATCCCACACCCTCCGCTCACGCGCTCCGCGTCGGCCGCACTCTCACGTGAACCAGGCGACGCGTGACGTGACGAATCCGCTCGTGATTTCGAGATGGCTCGCTGTGAAACTCCCGGCAGCAAGAACACCCCCGCCGGAAATCCGGCCATCCCATCGGGTGCCGTGGCGATGACACACGAAAAGGCGATCCAGAACGCGAACACGGCGATGGACGTGCCGCGCACGAACACTTTGCGTCACCCGCTGAGGCACCAGCCCTGTGACCAGCGCCTCAGCGGTGATCTGGGTCATCGACCGCGGCAGGCCCGCGATGGCGACGTGGCAGCCGCGAGTCCACTGACCTGCACAAAAGCCGACCAACCGGTCACTGATGTGGGGCGCGTCACGTCGAATAAGGAGACGCTTACGCAGGGTAGCGTTCGCCTCGGGTTATTGGACGGCGCGTCCTTTAGTGGGACGCGTATGACCTGGAGGAACGAACGGTGCGTTCTCGGGCGGCATATGCCCTGGCACTCACCGCCGCGCTCGGTGCGAGCGGGCTGGCCGGGGTCGCCCTGGCGGGTCCCGCGCAGGCCAAGGCGGCGGCGAGGCCCTACGACTTCAACGGCGACGGACGGCGCGACCTCGCGGTCGGCAGCCCGAACGGCACGGTGGGCAAGAAGAAGAAAGCCGGATTCGTCACCGTCGTGTACGGGTCGAAGTCGGGACTGAACACGACCAAGCGGCAGGTGATCACGCAGGCGACGGCGGGCGTGCCCGGCGCGCCCGAGGCCGGTGACCTGTTCGGCGCGTCCGTGACGTCCGCCGACTTCGACCGCGACGGCTACGCCGACCTCGCCGTGGGCGCGCCCGGCGAGGACACCGGCGCGGGCGCGGACGCCGGGACCGTGACGGTCCTGTGGGGATCGCCGTCCGGGCTCAAGGGCGCGACCTCGTTCGGCGAGAAGGGCTCGGCCGGGAAGCGCCACCGCTACGGCGAGTCGCTCACGGCCGGCGACCTCCAGGGCGACGGACGGCCCGAGCTGTTCATCACCGTCCCGGGCACCAGCACCTACACGTGGGTGTCGTTCGCCGGGCGCAAGGCGTCGGGTCGCAACGGCACCAGGTCGTCCTATGACGTGGACCGTTCCTGGATCGCGGCGGGAGACGTCAACGGCGACGGCCGCGCCGACGTCGTCTACGCCTGGTTCGACGACAACGACCCCGAGGTGGCCCACCGGCGCGGACTCACGCTCTACACCGCGAACGCCTGGGGCGGCTTCGACCGGAACAAGACCGTCTACACCGACGTCCACGCGCTCACCGTCGCGGACTTCGACGGCGACGGCCGCGCGGACGTCGCGGTCGGCGACACCTACGA
Source organism: Actinomadura atramentaria DSM 43919 (assembly GCF_000381885.1). Taxonomy (GTDB): domain Bacteria; phylum Actinomycetota; class Actinomycetes; order Streptosporangiales; family Streptosporangiaceae; genus Spirillospora; species Spirillospora atramentaria. Next base: position 130,777 of record NZ_KB907218.1, read on the forward strand.
CTCCCCGTGGGTCGGCGGCAGCGTCACCGTCTTCCGCGGCTCGCCGCTCGGCCTCGGCGGGTCGTACGCGCTGCACCGCAACAGCGCGGGCGTGCCCGGCGTCAGCACGGTCGAGGACGACTTCGGAGCGGCGCTCGCGGCCGGGGACGTCAACGGCGACGGCCGCGCGGACCTCGCCGTCGGCGTCCCGAAGGCCGACCAGGGCCGCGTGTTCGACAGCGGCGCGGTCGTCGTCCTGTACGGGTCCGCGTCGGGGCTCGCCGGACGCGGCGCGCAGGCCGTCACCAAGAGCACGGCGGGCGTGCCCGGCACGGCGCGCGCCTACGAGCACCTGGGCGCGCAGGTCGCGCTGCTCGACCACGACGGCGACGGCCGCGCCGACCTCACCGCGGGCATCCCCGACGCGGACGGCGGCAACGGCGGTCTGACCTGTCTGCGCGGCTCCGCGGCCGGTGTGACGGCCAAGGGCGCGGCGGCGGTGAGCGCGGCGGCGCTCGGCGTCCGCTCGAAGAACGCGCGCGTCGGCATCCTCCTGGGCGGCTGACCCGGGGAACGTCAGGGGCCCAGCGCCTCTTCCACAGCGCGCAGGGTCGGACACGGCCAGCGCCACATGCACGTGCGGCACCGCAGGACGGGGCTGGCGGGATCGCTGCTGATCCCGCCGCCGTCCTGCGGGCGGTGCAGGTCCGCGAGCCGCAGCCCGAGCCGCGTCAGCGCGAGGACGTCGTCCCGCGCCGAGCCGAGGAACGCCAGGTCCTCCCGCGTCAGCCGGGCCCGGACCGCTACGCTCCCGGACCCGTTGACCAGCGGGGCGAGGTGCCGGGCCGCGTCCCGCCAGCCCGCCGCCTTCAGCGACCGCGCGCGGATCGTTTCCAGCCGTTCGCGCAGCCGCGTCTCGCGCGGATCGGGCTCCCGTCCGGACCGTTGCATCGTCCGCGCACCCCCATGCGTCCCTCCCGGGCGGCCGCCCCCCGGCGCCGCCGCGTTCAGGTTCTCTCACTCCGTGCCCGGCCGGGGCCGGAATCGGCGAGCCGGACGACCGTGTCCGTCCGCGCACGCCCCGTGGTAGCCGCAGTTCAGCGCGGGCGGCTCGCCCGGACACGCCCGGCGCGCGCGGGTCGCGGCGGCCCATCTGGATCGGCGGCCGTTCGCTCGGTAGTGTGCCGGACGTGGAGCTAAACGTCTCAACCGCATCGCAGGGAGGTCACACCGTCGTCACAGCGACGGGTGAACTCGACCTGTACACGGCCCCGCGGCTGCAGACCGCGCTCGCGGGCGTACTGCACGACGACATCGAACGGATCGTCGTCGACCTGAGCGGCGTCGACTTCTGCGACTCGACCGGCATGAACGTGCTGCTGTCGGCGATGAGGCGGGCCACCGAGTGCGGCGGCTCGTTCGCGCTCGCCGCGCCCCGCACCGCCGTCCGCAGGATTCTCCAGGTCACCGGCCTCGACACGGTGTTCACCGTGGTGGACGCGGTGCCCGTGCTCGGCGCCGGATAAGCGTCGTTCACCGCCGTCCGTCCCGTCGCGCACTACGATCGCGGGTATGCAGGACGTAGCGGTGATCATTCCGGCGAAGGACGAGGCCGACCGGATCGCGGCGACGGTCGGCGCGGCCGCCGGCCTGCCCGGCGTCGACCTCGTCGTCGTGGTGGACGACGGGTCCGCCGACGGGACCGCCGAGGCCGCGGAGAAGGCCGGGGCGAAGGTCGTGCGGCACTCCCGCAACCGGGGCAAGGGCGCGGCGATGGAGACCGGCGCGGAGGCCGTCCGCCTCCTCGACGGCGACCGGCCGCGCCACCTGCTCTTCCTGGACGCCGACCTCGCCGACACCGCCCGCGACGCCGCGCCGCTCGTCGAGCCGGTGCGCGCGGGCGACGCGGACATGACGATCGCGGCGTTCTCCAGCACGGTGAAGCTCGGCGGCCACGGCTTCGTCGTCCGCCTGTCCCGCGAGGGCATCCAGCGCGCCACCGGCTGGACCGCGACGCAGCCGCTCAACGGCCAGCGCTGCCTGACGCGCGCCGCGTTCGAGGCGGCGCGGCCGCTCGCCGCCGGGTTCGGCGTCGAGACGGGCCTGACGATCGACCTGCTGCGGCAGGGCTTCCGCGTCACCGAGGTCGAGGTGCCGCTCGCGCACCGCGCCACCGGCACCGACTGGCGCGCCCAACTGCACCGCGCCCGGCAGTTCCGGGACGTCGCGCGCGCCCTCGCGGTCCGCGAACCCGCCGTCGCCGGGCGCCTCGACGCGCTGCGCGGGCGGGGCCGCGGCCGACGGGCGTGACCCAGGCGCGTTCCGGCGGGCGGGCCGGGGCGGCCGGACTCGTCCTCATCGCCGCCGCCCTGCTCGGAACAGTCGTGGCGGCCCTGCTCGGCCCGTCGCTGTTCGAGCCCGCGCTGCCGGGCGGCGGACCGCCGTTCTCTCTCGACGTCCGGCCCGCGCCGCACCTGATGGTCGCGCTCGTCGCGGGCTCCCTCACCGCGGGCGCGGCCGGGCTCGCCCTCTGCCTGCTCGCGGCTCGGCGCGGCTGGAGCGTCGCGGCGCGTCCGCTGCTGCTGACGGGCCTGCTGATCGCGGCGGTCCTGGCGTTCCTGCCGCCGATCGGCTCGTCGGACCATCTCAACTACGCCGCGTACGGGCGGATGGCGGTCACCGGCCACGACCCGTACGCCACCACCACCGCGGATCTGCCGCACGACCCCGTGGCCGGTGCGGCGGAGGAGTGGCGGACGACCCCTTCGGTGTACGGGCCGGTCGCGACGGCGGGGCAGGCGCTCGCGTCGTGGCTCGGCGGCGACTCGGCGCGGCTCACCGTCTTCCTGCTGTCGGTGCTGAACGCGCTCGCGTTCGCGGCGACGGCGCTGCTGCTGCATCGCACGGCCCGCGACGGGCGCGGCCGGACCCGCGCCGCGCTGCTGTGGACCTGCAATCCGCTGGTGATGTACCAGCTCGTCGCGGGCGCGCACAACGATCTGTGGGCGGTCGCGCCGATGGTCGCGGCGCTCGCGGTGTTCGCGGGGCGGCCGACGCTCGCGCGCACGCTGCTGACGGGCGTGTTCGTCGGGATCGGCGCGGCGGTGAAGCTGCCCGCCGCGCTCGTCGGCGGCGGTCCGGCATGGGCGCTGCTGCGGCGGCGCGCGTACGGGCGGCTCGCGGCGCTGTTCGCCGGTGCGGGCGTCGTCGCCGCCGTCGCGTACGGGCTCGCGGGGCCGCGCGTCCTGGACCGCACCCGCCAGGCCAGCGAGATGGTCTCCTGGGCGACGCCGTGGCACCTGGTGGACGTGTACCTCACCGGCGACCGGGACGTCGTGAAGTACGCCGCGGTCGCCGTCGCCCTGCTGCTCGCGCTGCTGCTGTACCGGGGCCTGCCCGTCACGGCGGACGTCCCCCGCGACGACCACCGCCGCGTCGCCGCCGCGCTCCTCATCGGCTGGGTCTGCACCGCGCCGTACGTCCTCCCCTGGTACGACGGGTACGGCTGGGCGCTGCTGGCGCTGCTGCCGCTGTCGCGGATCGACGGGGTGTTCCTCGCGCACACGTTCGCGCTGAGCCTGGCCTACCTGCCCGCCCGCGGCCCGAAGATCATCGGACTGCCCGACGACCTGCACTGGCTCACGGCGGTCGTCCGGGCCCAGGTCATCCCGTGGGTGCTGACGGCCGTGGTGCTGGCTTTCGCACTGCTGTGCCTGCGCGGGCCGGGGAACCGCGCTCCACGGACCGCAGCGCCGCGGCGATCGTCAGCGGCGCGGCGAGGACCAGCGACACCGACAGGATGATGACGCCGGAGTCGTTGACGAGCGCCCCGACGAGCCCCACCGACACGACCGCGGTCAGCGCGGCCCGCATCGTCTCGGTGTCGCGGTAGGCGAGCACCAGCGGCTTGGCGCGCCACCGCGCCGGATCGGCGAGGGCGAAGTACAGCGCGACGAGCGCCACCGCCAGCACGATCGTCACCGGCCAGAACCCCAGCGTGCGGGTCATCGCGTTGAACTTCCGCTCGACGACCTCCCAGCCGTTCCCCGCGACGAGGTCCTTCCAGAACTTGCCGAGGTGCGTCGGGTTCGCGCTCCGCGCGTTCAGCCAGGAGATCAGCAGGACGAGCGCGACCGCGACCGCCCCGAACCCGGCCGCCCACCACCAGCGGACGCGCAGCCCCGCCACGACCAGGGCGAGCACCGCGAACACCGGCACCATCGCCAGGACCCCGCCGAAGTCGCTGCCCCACGCCGGGAGGCCGTCCAACGCGACCGCCGCGACGCCGACCGCCGCGACGATCGCGCCCGCCGCCCAGCGGCGGCCCGCGCGGATCGCGTACTCGGCCGACCACGCCGCCGTCAGGACAGCGCCCGCCGCGAACAGCGCGAACGCCTGGTTCCCGAACCCGTAGAACCGGCCCGCGACGAGCGCCGTGTACCCGAGGAACGTGTTCAACTGCAGATGCGAGCCGGTCATGACGTCCACGCCGAGGACGACGGCCGTCACCGCGGCGACGATCAGGCTCGGCGCGAGCTTCGACCGCCGCCACGGGCCGGCCAGCGCGAGCCCGGTCACCGCGGCGGCGAGCACGGTGACGGTGGCGATCAGCGCCGCGGCCGGGTGGGACGTCCGCCACCACGGAACCGCCCCCGCCAGGAACGCCGCGACCGGCGTCGAACCGCCGAGCAGCGCCACGATCCGCGCGCCGCCGAGGACGAGCCGCCGCCGCGCGGGCCTCGGGCGCCGGCGCAGCAGCAGCCACGCCGCGCCGAGCAGCACGACCTGCGCGCCGACCAGCGTCCGGATGAACGAGCCCTGCACCGAGCGGATGGCCTGCGCGGCGACGTCCTGGTCCTCCAGCGCCTCGATCTTCGCGGTCGCGCCCTGCGCCGACCGGGCCGACCGCCACGGCGACCCGACGGCCTCCTGCGGCTGCGGCAGGCCGAGCAGCCGCAGCGCCGTCGCGGTGACGTCGGTCAGCGTCACCAGGCCCGCCCGGTGCGTCGCGCTCGACGTGAGGCGGCCGCGCGGGAACGCGGACGCGCCGCCCGGCGTCGTCCACGCGGCGGCGATCCGCAGGTGCGGCGGGACGCCGATGTCGGACAGGCCCGCGACCAGCACGTTCGTGCCGGGCGGCAGGGACCGCAGGACCGCCGCGACGCGCTGGTCCGCCGTGCTCGCCGCGCGCGCCCGGACGGCCTCGGCCACCGGCACCTGCTCGCCCTCGGTGTCCACGCCCGCCGCCTGGTAGGCGCGGAACACGTCGTCGATCTCGACGGCGGCCAGGCGGCAGCGCGCCCAGTCCTGCGGCGTCGCGCGCTCGGGCGACGGCGCGTACCGGTCCACCCGGCCGGAGCCGTCCGCGAGGCCGTACACCGCGCCCGGGCCGACCGCGAACGTGCAGTCGCCCGCGCGGTGCGCGGCGTCGCCGAGGAGCCCGACGCGGGACCTGTAGATCGTCCCGGCGTTGTCCTTCTTGATCGCGGCCCATCCGGCGGCGGACGCGCCGCCGTTCGGCGCGGCCGAGGGCGCGGCGGGCAGCAGGCAGTCGCCCGGCTCCAGCCGGGACCGCTGGCCCGCCGAGACCGTCAGCCAGCCGTCGGTCGGGCAGGTTCCGGGGCGCGTCGTGCGGACCGACAGGCTGGCCGCGCCGCCCTCGCCCGCGAGCCGCCACAGAGTGGGCGTCCGCTCCCGGGTGACGTCGCTCCACATCATCCCCGGCAGGCCGATGACCACGGTGCCGGGCCTCGCCGGAGCGGCGGCCGCCGGGGCCGCCGATGCGGTCGCGAGCACCGCGGCGACCGCGCCGAGAACGGCGATCAGCGCCCTGACCACCGTCGATCGACGCGTCCCCGTCCCCGCCCCGTGCTGCGACATGGGATCAGGTTAGTGGGCGGGTTGCGCCAGGATGGACCCATGCGTGCAGGCAGCAGAGGGCGCGACGGCGGGCGCGGGCACCCGCCGTGGATCGTCGCGCTCGGCGTGCTCGTCGCGGCCGTGGCCGTCGCGCCGATCGTCGTCAAGTGGCTGAACAACCCGCCCGACCAGCGTCTCGTGGACCTGGAGGTCTACCGGGAGGGCGGCCGGGCGATCCTGCGGGGCGCGCCGCTGTACGACGTCCTCACGCAGCCGCCGCAGTTCCTGCCGTTCACCTACCCGCCGTTCGCGGCGGTGCTCGCCGTGCCGTTCACCCTGCTGCCGTGGAAGGCGTCGCAGTGGGCGTGGACGGTCCTGATGTACGGCTCGCTCGTCATCGCCGTGCTGTACGCGTTCCGCGACCTGGTCCGCCGCGCGGGCCGCTGGGCCCCGGTCGCGGCGGGCGCGCTCGTCGGCGCGACCGCGTGGCTGTGGCCCGCGTCCGACCAGATGCGGTTCGGGCAGGTCGGGTTCGTGCTGATGGCGCTGTGCCTGGCCGACTGCGCCGCGCGCAGCCCGCGCTGGCCGCGCGGCCTGCTCGTCGGCCTGGCCATCGCGATCAAGCTGGTGCCGGGCGTCTTCCTCATCTGGTTCTGGATCTCGGGCCGCCGGGAGGCCGCCGGGAACGCGCTGCTGACGGCGCTCGCGGCGTGGATGGGCGCGTTCGCGCTGCTCCCGTCCGACTCGCGCGACTACTGGTTCGGCGCGTTCTTGCAGGGCGGCGACCGGACCGGTGCCGTCAATGGCACGACGAACCAGTCGCTCAACGGGATGCTCGCGCACGTCATCCCGGACGGTCCGGTCCGGTCGCTGCTGTGGCTCGTGCTCGTCCTGGCCGTCGCGTGGATCGGGTTCCGGCTCGCGTACCGCGCGACGCGCACCGCCGACGCCCTCGCCGGGACCGCCGGCGGCCCCTGGTCGGGCACCGACCTGACGCGCGCCGCCGACCGCTCGGCCGGACCCGACGCCTACAGCGCGCTGCTCGCGGGGATCGCCATCACCGGTCTGCTCTCGGTGCTGCTCTCCCCCATCGGCTGGATGCACCACCTCGTCTGGGTCATCGCGGTACTCGGCGCGCTCGTCGGCGACGGCCGCGACCTGCGCCGCTGCGTCGTAGCGGCCGTCGTCTGGCTGTACTACCTGTTCCCGCTGCCGTGGCGCGGCGCGGCGCTGTCCGGCCGCGACCACGCGCTCGCCGTCCGCGTCGCCGGGCGGGTGCTGCAGGACGCGTTCGGGCTCGGCGCGCTGGCGCTGCTCGCGGTGCTCGGCGTGTGGCTCGTCCGGCGGCTGCGGGCGTCGCGGGATCGGCCGGAACCTTCGCACCGCGACGCGGAGGTCGGTACGCTCGCCCCGTGATGCTTGTCGCCGTGGCCGTGGCGGGGCTGGTCGCCGGAGTGGCCGGTCTCTCGGTCGCCGTGGCCGCCCACCGGCGCGCGAGCCATGTCGTGGACGAGTGCGCGACCGTCCTGCGCCGCCAGCTCCAGTTCGCCACCGGGACGGGCGTGGACGACAAGGCCCTGCGGGACCTCGCGATCGTCCACTACGACGCGCTCAAGGAGATGTCCGGGCACCGCTCCTTCTCCCTCGCGCTGATCAACGCGGGCGGCGACGGCGTCGTCATCAGCTCGATCATCGGCCGCACCGAGACCCGCACCTACGCCAAGCCCGTCCGGGGCGGCCACCCGGTGGACGGCCTGTCGCCCGAGGAGAACCAGGCGCTGCGCGCCGCGCGGCTCGGCAAGGGGCCGATCGTCACGATGGACGACCCGCTGCCCGACTTCAGCGTCGGCCCGGACGAGCCGGTCGCGCCGCCGGCGGACGCGCCCGCCCACCGGGCGTAAACTGAGGTCACGTCCACACCGTGCGCTCCTCGCGGGGGCGGAGGAGTTGATTCAGATGCCGCAGCGGTACGCCTATCTCGGGCCGCAGGGCACGTTCACCGAGGCGGCCCTGCTGCGGTTCCCGGGTGCCGCCGACGCCGAGCACCTACCGCTCGCCACCGTGCCCGCCGTGCTCGACGCGCTGCGCCGCGACGAGGCGGACGTCGCCGTCGTCGCCCTGGAGAACTCCGTCGAGGGCTCCGTCCCGACCACGCTGGACGAACTCGCCACCGGTGAGCCGCTCCAGATCGTCGGGGAGGTCAACCTGCCGGTGTCGTTCGCGCTGCTCGTACGACCCGGCACGGCCATCGAGGACGTCAAGACCGTCGCCTCGCACCCGATCGCGCAGCCGCAGTGCCGCCGCTGGCTCGCCGAGAACGTTCCCGACGCCGAGTGGCGCGCGGCGACGTCCAACGCCGAGGCCGCGCAGCACGTCGCGGACGGGCACTACGACGCGGCGCTCGCCGGCTCGTTCGCGGCCGCCCGCTACGGCCTGTCGGTCCTCGCGGAGGACATCCACGACGTCGCCGACGCCGTCACCCGCTTCATCGCGCTGCGCCGCCCCGGCACGCCCCCCGCGCCGACGGGCGCGGACCGCACCACCGTCGTCGCGTTCATCGGCGCCGACCACCCCGGCGCGCTGCTGGAGATCCTCACCGAGTTCTCCGTGCGCGGGATCAACCTGACGCTGATCCAGTCCCGCCCGACCGGCGCGCGGCTCGGCTCGTACCTGTTCTGGATGGACTTCGAGGGCCACGTCGCCGACGAGCGGGTCGGCGAGGCGCTGATGGGGCTGCGGCGGATCTGCGCGGACGTCCGGTTCATCGGCTCCTACCCGCGCGCGGACGGAATCTCGCCCGACATCCGCCGGGGCACGCACGACGCCGACTTCGCGGCCGCCGCGTCCTGGCTGGCCTCGCTCCGGACGGGCCGTCGCGCCTGACTCCGGCCGAACGGCCGTGATCATTCCGAGACGCGCCGCCCGTGCTCCGCACGCCCTTTCCCGGCGTCCTGCAAGGGACGACGCGCTCTTGCAGCCCTCCCGCTCCCCCAGAAGACGCGTTCGCCGACCCCATCCCCCCTGACGGAGGTCGTCTTTCGTGCGGAAACCGTTCCCCCTGTCCTTGGCCACCGCTGCGCTCGTGGCGCTGCCCCTGCTTTCCGTGTCCGCCCACGCGGACACGGTGCCCGCCGTGCAATGCGCCGGGCAGCCGAACCTGACGGCCCAGGTGAACCCGTCCGGCATCCTGCCGCAGAACGCCCCTGTGACCATCAGCGGTCGGCTGACCGGCGCGGACGGCGCCCCGGTCGCGGGGCACCAGCTCGACGTCCGCGTGTCCTACCCCACGACGGACGAGCAGATCCTGACCAAGACCGCAGCCGATGGCACCTACTCGGTCACCTTCACCGCTCGCGACCGGGCCGAAAGCTGGGGTGTTTGGGCGAATTCCGCAGGCGATGAAGCCCGCTGCATCGGCTACCTCTCCGTCCAGAACCTGAGCGGGTTCACGCGGTTCACCCAGCGTCCCCTGCCGCCTGCCGAGGGACTCGACGCGACCGTCGGCGCGCGGCTGATCCTTCCGTCATACGGCCCGGACGCCGGAATCATCGACACCACGGTTGCCGTGGAGTTCTCCACTGACAAGAAGACCTGGAAGCACGTCGGCTACGCGCACACCTACGACCACGGTGGCTTCACCTACGGCTTCGTCGCAGGTCACGACGGTTACTTCCGCTTCCGGTACGACGGCAGCGAGACGATCCTGCCGTCCGTGAGCGAGCCGTACTACGTGGACGTGAAGACGGAGACGGCCTTCCAGTCGTTCAACGCCGCGCCCGAGCCCGTGGCCAAGGGCGGAAAGCTGACGGCTTCGGGGACGCTGCTGCGGCGTAAGAGCCCGCAGGCGTTCGTTCCGGCCAGCGGGGCGAAGGTCGCCGTTCAGTTTCGGGCGGACGGGTCGTCCGCGTGGGCCACGGTCGGAACGACGACGACCGACAAGAAGGGCGCGTTCCGCAAGACGTTCACGGCATCCAAGTCCGGGACGTGGCGGGCATCGTACGGCGGCAGCGCCACCTACATCGCGTCGACCAGCTCCACCGACAACGTGCAGGTGGGCGTGAAGACCGCGTTCACGTCGGCGTTCAACGCCTCGCCGGAACCGGTGGCGAAGGGCAAGGCGCTCAAGGTCGCCGGCAAGCTCAACCGGTACGTCGGTGGGAAGTGGATCCACGCCGGGGCCGGTGCGGCGATCCAGATCCAGTTCAAGGCGGCGGGCTCGTCCACTTGGACCACGCTCGGGACCACGAAGACGACTTCGGCCGGAACGTTCGCCAAGTACTTCACGGCGTCCAAGGACGGCACCTGGCGCGCGGTCTACGGCGGGAGCACCACCTACATCGGCTCGACCAGCGGCACCGACTACGTCGACGTCCGCTGACGACCCGGGTTCCCGGGCGGCTTCCAGGTCGTCCGGGAAACCGGCATTCAGGGGCCCGGACACCGGAGTTATCCACAGAACTGGATTCGGTTGGCGGGCGGGTTGCGCCCTCGGCTGTGCTGGACGTCGGTTCATCCGACAGAAGGGAACAGCATGCGAGGCGACACCATCGAGATGACGGTCGACAACGGGACCGGAGTTCCGGTGATCTACCGGGTACGGGCGTCGCGGGCGGGCCGCCGCGTCGAACTCGACACCGACCAGAACATGGTCACCATGCGCGAGGTCAAGCGCGACGGCACCGCCGTCGACACGATGCGGTTCCCCATGCAGCGCATCATCGCCATCCGCGAGTACTCGACGGCCGACACCGCGTCGACTGGCGCGCCGACGCCTTCACCGTCCACCGCCGAGCCGACACCGACCGGGGAGGACAACGCAGCGCCCAGCGGCGATGTCGATCGCACCGGCGACCATCTCAAAACGACTCCGGCAAACGTCGCGGTGACGCCCAACAGGCAGATCGGCCGCGCGACCGCAGTTCCGGCCGCCTCGACCCAGAAGGGGAAAGCCAAGCGGCCCGGGAAGCGGAAGCGCTGACCGGTGCCCCAGGCATCGGCGGATGAGCGGCCGCATCCGCCCAACTCGCCCTCGATCGCGTCGGCCCGTCCCGACCCCAGCCGGAGGCCCGCCCCGTGCGCAGACGCATGTCCTTGTCCCTCGCCGCCGCCGCGATCACCGCCGCCCCGCTCCTCACCGTCCCGCCGGCTCTCGCGTCGACGCCGACGGTCAGGGCCGAGGTCACCTACGACCGTCTCGACCCGAAGCGGGAGGTCACGCTCACCGTGCGCGCCAGCGACCCCGCCGGTGTCCGGTCCGTCCGTGCCGCCCTCACCCGGCGCGCGCTCGGCGAACCCACGTTCCAGAGCGTGGACGGCTTCACCCGGACGTCCGGCAGCGACACGGACAGCACTTGGACGGCGAAGTACACCGCCGACACCGACCGGCACCCCGGGCCCGTCTCCGTGCTGGTGACGGTCGTGAACGCGGATGGAACATCCAAGTCGCAACAGACCGGATACACAGACTGCTACGTCACGGAGATCGAGGCGACGGCTCCGGACAAGCGTCTGAGCCTCGCGGACCCCGACGCCGCGGTCGACGGCCGCCGCACCGTCCGCACCTCGCGCGATGACGCGCCCGGCCCATCCCGGGTGGGGCAGTGATCGTCGACGGTCGGCAGGGCCCCACGACCACCGACGACGGCCGGTTCACGGCGAACCTCAGCAATGTCGCGTCCACCGAGCTGCGGTTCTCCGCGACCGGCTCGTCCTGCGCGGCGTTGAGAAAGGTGAGCTTCACCGTCGATCAGCTCCCCGTGTCCTTCATGGCCGAGTTCAAGGCCCCGAAGCCGCTGCCCGCCGGAGAGCCCGCCACCGTCACCGGAGTCGTCAGGCGCACCCTGGCGGACGGCACGATCACCGGTGTCGGCGGCGTGGCGGTCGAGGTCAGGACATGGAAGGACGGCAGGCCGATCGACCACACCGCCATCTCCGCAGCCGACCGGACGTACTCCTACACCTGGATTCCTGATGAGAGCGGCGCGTGGGTGGCGTCGATTCCCGAAATCCCGTTCGTCAAAGGCAGCAAGCTCATCAGCGGCACCTTCGACATACAGAACGGGACGGCCGCCTTCACCTGGAAGGCACCATTCCCGAGCACATCGGCGGCGATCTCGGCGGAACGCTCCTGGTGCGGCTGCAGCGGACGGGCGACTACGCGGGCGCTGGCGCGACGATCCAGATCCAGTTCAAGGCAGCGGGCACGTCCACCTGGAATTCCTGGGGCACGACTCGCACGACGAGCAAGGGCACTTCACAAAGATCTTCACCGCGTCAAAAGACGGCACCTGGCGCGCCGTCTACAACGGCAGCACCACCTACACCGCCTCCACCAGCCCCACCGACTACGTCGACGTCCGCTGAGTAGCGCGCCCCGGGACGTTCCACGTGGAACGTCCCGGGGGTTTTGGAGGGGGATACTCGGGCGCGGGGAAGGGGCTGGGGCCGGTAGCCTCGGGGCTGTGATCGACCTGCGAGCTCTTCGAGAGGACCCCGAGCGGCTGCGTGCTTCGCAGCGGGCGCGGGGGGAGGACGAGGCCGTCGTCGGCCGCCTGCTGGAACTGGACGAGCGGCGGCGGTCCGCGCAGTCCTCGTTCGAGACGCTGCGGGCCGAGCAGAAGAGCTTCGGCAAGTCCGTGTCCCGGGCGAAGGGCGACGAGCGCGCCGAGCTGCTCGCCCGCGCCAAGGAGCTGTCGCAGCAGGTCAAGGAGGCCGAGGCCGAGGCGGACCGGCTCGGCGAGGAGCTGACCGCGCTGCTGCGGGTCGTCCCGAACATCATCGAGGACGGCGCCCCGGCGGGCGGCGAGGACGACTACGTCGTGCTGGAGCACGTCGGCGAGCCGCCGGTGTTCGACTTCGAGCCGAAGGACCACCTGGAACTGGGCGAGAGCCTCGGCGCGATCGACATGGAGCGCGGCGCCAAGGTCGCGGGCGCGCGGTTCTACTACCTGACGGGCGTCGGCGCGCGGCTGCAGTACGCGCTGCTGAACCTGGCGATGGAGCAGGCGGTGGCGGCCGGGTTCGTCCCCATGTACCCGCCGGTCCTGGTGAAGCCGGAGGCGATGGAGGGCACCGGGTTCCTCGGCGCGCACGCCGCCGAGGTGTACCGGCTGGAGGCCGACGACCTGTACCTGGTCGGGACGTCGGAGGTCCCGCTCGCCGCGTACCACATGAACGAGATCATCGACGAGCTGCCGCGGCGGTACGCGGCGTGGTCGTCGTGCTTCCGGCGCGAGGCGGGGTCGTACGGCAAGGACACGCGCGGCATCATCCGCGTCCACCAGTTCGACAAGGTGGAGATGTTCTCCTACTGCGACCCGGCGGACGCGCACGCCGAGCACCTGCGACTCCTGGAGTGGGAGAAGGAGATGCTGGCGACGGTCGAGCTGCCCTACCGGGTGATCGACGTCGCGGCGGGCGACCTCGGCTCCAGCGCGGCCCGCAAATACGACTGCGAGGCGTGGGTGCCGACGCAGAGCACGTACCGCGAGGTCACCTCGACGTCGAACTGCACCGAGTTCCAGGCGCGGCGGCTGTCGGTGCGGCACCGCGACGCGGACGGCAGGAACCAGCCGGTCGCGACGCTGAACGGCACGCTCGCCACGACCCGCTGGATGGTCGCGATTCTGGAGAACCACCAGCAGGCGGACGGTTCGGTTCGGGTACCCGAGGCGCTGCGCAAATACCTCGGGCAGGACGTGCTGGAGCCCGTCAAGAAGCGCTGACGCCGAAGGCTCAGGCGAGGAGCCGCGCCCGGAGTTCCGCGAGCGTCGCCGCGTCGATGCCGAGGCCGTCGCGCAGGAACGCGTCGAAGCTCCCGTAGTCGCGGTCGATCTGGTCGAAGGCGGCGTCCAGGAACGACGCGCGGACCGTGAACAGCGGCGCGACGATCGACGGGTCGATGCCGAACTGCCGCAGCGCCGCGAACGTCTTCTCGTTCCCGGCGGCCAGCTCGTCGTTGGAGCGCAGGTAGTCGGCGTACACCTGGTCGCGGCCCACGCCGAGCGCGGTGAGCAGGATCGCGGTCATGGTGCCGGTCCGGTCCTTCCCGGCGGTGCAGTGGTAGAGGACCGGGCCGTCGCCCGAGGCGATGCGCTTCAGCGCGGCGGCGAACTGAGCGCGCGCGGACGCGTCGTGGACGAACCCCCGGTACGACAGCTCCATGATCGCGGCGGCCGGGTCGCCGCCGCCGAACGCGCCGGTCAGGGTGTCGCCGCCGAGGTCGAGGATCGACGGCGACAGCGTGTCGATCGGCGCGGCGACCGCCGTCACCCCGGCGGGCAGGACGTCCTTCCCGCCGAACAGCACCTCCCCGGTGGAGCGGAAGTCCACGGCCGCGCCGAGCCGCAGTTTCGCGAGCGCGGCGACGCCCGCCGCCGTGACCTTGCTGAGAGAGGCGGACCGGTACACGATCCCGGTGCGGACGGTGTGCCCGTCGCCCGTGGTCTCGCCGCCGACGGCGCGGACGTTCTCGGCCCCGTCCACCGCGATCGACGGGGCGGGCGCGGCCGCCGCGGGCACGGCGGCGGCAAGGGGAAGGATCAGCAGCGGGGCCGCGACGGCGGGCACGCACCAACGGGGGGATGAAAGGCGCATAGCGGAACGGTAGAGCCCCGAACGGGATTCGCGGAAGGTCGCCTAATGTGTGTTCAGCCGCCCGCCAGGAAGGTGCCATGACCACGCAACCACGACTGATCGCCACCGACCTCGACGGGACGATCGTGCGCTCGGACGGAACGGTCTCCCGGCGCACCGTCGCGGCGCTCGCCCGCGTGGAGCAGGCCGGCGCGACGCTCGTCCTGGTCACCGGCCGCCCGCCCCGCTGGATGACCGACATCGCCGAGGCGGTCGGCCACCGGGGCGTGGCGATCTGCGCGAACGGCGCGGTGCTGTACGACCTGCACACCGAGCGGGTCCTTGAGGCCCGGCTGATCGAGCCCGAGACGATCGCGGACGCCGTCGAACGGCTCCGCAAGGCCGACCCGGAACTGCGGTTCGCCGTCGAGTACCCGACCGGGTTCGTGTTCGAGGCCCGCTACAACCTCGGCCGCTGGGATGCCGACGCGCTCGGCGGGCGGCCCGTGGACGGCGAGACGCTGGTCAGCCGGGGCGGCACCAAGCTGCTCGCGTTCCACCCGACCGCCGACCCCGACCGGCTCGCGGCGACCGCGCACGAGACCGTCGGGGACCTCGTCACCGTCACCCACTCGTCCGGCCGGGGCCTGCTGGAGATGAGCGCGCACGGCGTCACCAAAGCTAGCGCGCTCGCCGCGTTCTGCGCCGAACTCGGCGTGGCCGCCGCGGACGTCGCCGCGTTCGGCGACATGCCCAACGACCTGCCGATGCTGACCTGGGCGGGCACGTCCTACGGCGTCGCCAACGCGCACCCGCTGGTGCTCGACGCCGTCACGAACCGCGCGGCGCGCAACGACGAGGACGGCGTCGCCCAGGTCCTCGAACGGCTCTTCCCCTAGAGGTACGGCCCGGAGTGCGAACCGCCGCGCTCGTCCTGGCCGCCGCCGCCCGCGCCGCCCGGCGTCATCCCGGCCGGAAGCGCGCGCCGCATCTGCTCAAGCTGCGCCCGCGCCGCCATCTGCTGCGCGAACAGCGTCGTCTGGATGCCGTGGAACAGGCCCTCCAGCCAGCCGACGAGCTGCGCCTGGGCGATCCGCAGCTCGCCCTCGCTCGGCACCTGGTCCTCGGCGAACGGCAGCGACAGCCGCTCCAGCTCCTGGACCAGTTCGGGGGCCAGCCCGTCCTTCAGCTCCTTGATGGAGGACTGGTGGATCTCGCGGAGCCGCGCGCGGCTCGCCTCGTCCAGCGGGGCGGCCTTCACCTCGTCGAGCAGCTGCCGGATCATGCCGCCGATCCGCATGACCTTCGCGGGCTGCTCGACCATCTCCGCGACGGACTTCTCGCCGCCCTCCTCGCCGTCCCCGGCGCCGCTCAGCGCGATGCCGTTCGGGCCGACGACGAGTACCTGCGGTTCCTGGTCCGGACCGTTCTGCTGCTCCTCAGTCATAATCCCTCGATTCTCACACGACCAGAAGAATCTTCCCGACGTGGACGCTGTCCTCCAGGAGCCGGTGCGCGAGCGCCGCCTCCTCGATCCGGACCGTCCGGTCGACCACCGGCCGCACCCTGCCCGACTCCAGCAGCGGCCACACGTGCTCGCGGACGCCCGCCACCACCGCCGCCTTCTCCGCCGCCGGCCGCGCGCGCAGGCCCGTGGCGTGGACGGACGCGCGCTTGGCGAGCAGCGCGCCGAGGTCCAGCTCGCCCGTCGCGCCGCCCTGCAGCCCGATGACGACGAGGCGGCCGCCGGTCGCGAGCGCCCGCACGTTCCGGGGAAGGTACTTGGCCCCCATATTGTCCAGGATCACGTCGAACGGGCCGTACTCGACGAAGTCGTCCTCGCGGTAGTCGACCGCGTCGCCCGCGCCGAGCGCGCGGCACGCGTCCGCCTTGCGCTCGCTGCCGACCGTGCAGGCGACGCGCGCGCCGAACTCGCGGGCGAGCTGGATCGCCATCGTGCCGATGCCGCTGCCGCCGCCGTGGACCAGGAACCGCTCGCCCGCCGCGAGCCTCGCGAGCTGGAAGACGTTCGACCAGACCGTGCAGACGACTTCCGGCAGCGCCGCCGCGTCCACCAGGTCGACGCCGTCCGGGACGGGCAGGAGCTGGCCCGCCGGGACCGCGACGCGCTCCGCGTAGCCGCCGCCCGCCAGCAGCGCGCACACGCGGTCGCCGACGCGCCAGTCGGAGACGCCGGGGCCGACCGCCTCGACCGTCCCGGACACCTCCAGGCCGGGGTAGTCCGGCGCGCCCGGCGGCGGCGGGTAGAAGCCGAGCCGCTGCATGACGTCGGCGCGGTTGACGCCGGCCGCCGCGACCGCCACGACGACCTCGCCGGGCGCGGGCTCGGGATCGGGCACCCGGGTCCAGGTCAGGACATCCGCGTCGCCCGGCTCACGGATCACGATGGCATGCATGATCCTCACGCTACCGGGCGGTCCACCACGGCCGATTTCCCTTCGCCGTTCATCTATGAGACGTTGCCGATTCGGCTTTGCAGCAGCGATGCTGGTCTTTTGCCGCCGGGTATCCTGCCGTGGGGCGATGCTGACCTACTCCGGTGACGATCGTTGAGAACGCGGCCGAGAGGAGAGACGGTGGCAAGGAACGATCACGACGGGCGTTCCCTGGAGGAGCGGCTGGCCTCGCTCGACGCGATGAGCGGCGAGTCCGACGCCGAACCGGCGACCGGCAAGATCGAGCCGCCCGGAGCCGCCGCCGCGCCGTCGCAGCCGCAGCCGCCCGCCGAGCCGTCGAACCCCTGGCTGGCCGCGCCGCCGTCGAACGGTGCGCCGGGCAGGCCCCCGCAGGACTTCGGGCAGCCGCCGCCGGGCGCGCCCGCCGGGCCGCCGCCGTTCGCCGAGCCGCTGGCGCCGCCGCCGTACGCGGTCAGCCCCGAGCCGCCGTTCATGGGTGCGCCGCCGCCCGCGCCCGCTCCGGATGACGCGACGATCGCCGAGCCGCCGCCCGCCGCGAGTCCGGACGACGCGACGCAGGTGAAGGAGCGGCCCGCTCCGTCGCCGTGGGAGTCGCGGTCCGGCGAGAACGACGACGACGCGCCGCTGCCGCCCTTCGTGGCGCCCGCGCCGCCGTTCGCCGAGGACCGGGGGCCGTCCGGCGCCGCGGGTTCGCCGGACGATGACGCCACGCAGGCTCGTGAGCTGCCGGGATATCCGTCCGCTCCGGCTGAGACGGCGCGGCCGTTCACGCCCGGGCCCGCGCCGTTCGCGGGCGGGCCCCCGCAGGGGCCGCCGTCTGGCGGGCCGGGGCCGTTCAACGCGCCGCCGCCCGGTGGGACGGGGCCGTTCGCCGGGCCGCCGCCGCAGGGTCCGCCGCCGGGGCCGCCGCCGTACGAGGCCGGACGGCCCGCGCCCGGTGGGCCGTTCGAGCAGGGTCCGCCGCCGCCCGGGCCGGGGCGTCCGCCGTTCGGGAACGGGCCGGACGCGCCGCCGCTCGACCGGCTGCCGCCTTACCCGTCCGCGCCGCCGGGGCCGCCGCCGGGCCAGCAGGGGTTTCCGCCGGGTCCGCCGCCCGGTGCGCCGCAGGGACCGTCCGCTTCTCAGGGTCCGCCGCCCGGTGGGCCGCAGGGGCCGCCGGCCCCTCAGGGCCCGCCGCTCGGTGGGCCGCACGGGCCGTCCGCTTCTCAGGGATCGCCGCTCGGTGGGCCGCAGGGGCCGTCCGGTCCGCCGCAGCAGGGTCCGCCGCCCGGTGTTCAGCAAGGTCCGCTGTCCAGTGGACCTCAGGGGTTTCCGCAGGGCGGCCAGCAGGGGCCGCCTGTCGGTCCGCCGCCCGGTCCGCCGCAGGGCGTGCCGCCCAACGTTCAGCAGGGCCCGCCCGGGTTCCGGCAGGGACCGCCGCCGGCGCAGCAGGGGTTCCCGGCGGGGCCTCCGCAGCAGGGTTACGCCGGGCCGCCGCAGGGACCGTCCGGTGGTTTCCCGCAGGACGGCTACCCGCCGCCCGGCGCGTACGAGCAGGCCCCGCAGAACGCGGAGAGCCTCAGCTCGGAGAACCTGCTCGGCGAGCGGCGCATCGCCCCGTCCGGCGGCTGGCGGCGCGCGGTCTACAAGGCCAGCGGCGGCAACATCCACCCCGGCGAGTCGTCCACCGAGCTGCGCCGCAAGGACCTCATCGAGCGGGCGCGGACGACCGTCGTCGGCGGGCACCACCGCGTCGCGGTGATGTCGCTGAAGGGCGGCGTCGGCAAGACGACCACCACGACGGGTCTCGGGTCGATGCTGGGCTCGCTGCGCGGTGACCGCGTCATCGCCGTCGACGCCAACCCCGACCGCGGCACGCTGTCGGACAAGGTGCGGCTGGAGACGGCGGCGACGGTCCGCGACCTGCTGAACAACCGCGACCAGGTCCAGCGGTACGCGGACGTCCGGGCGTTCACGTCGCAGAACGAGGCGCGGCTGGAGGTCCTGGCGTCCGACCGCGACCCGGCGGTCAGCGAGGCGTTCAGCGCGGAGGACTACTCGGCCGTCGCGGCGGTGCTGGAGCAGTTCTACTCGATCTGCATCACCGACTGCGGGACGGGCCTCCTGCACTCGGCGATGGCGGGCGTGCTGGCGCTGGCGGACCAGCTCGTCCTGGTCAGCTCGCCGTCGGTGGACGGCGCGCGGTCCGCGAGCGCGACGCTCGACTGGCTGGAGGCGCACGACCACGGGCACCTGGTGCGCAACGGCGTGGTGGTGCTGTCGATGGTGCGGAACCGGACGCGCAGCCAGGTCGACCTGGACAAACTGCAGGCGCACTTCGAGAGCCGCTGCCGCGCCGTCGTCCGCGTCCCCTACGACGACCACCTGGAAGAGGGCGCGGAGCTCGAACTGGACGCGCTCGCCCCGGCCACCCGGGAGGCGTATCTGACGCTGGCCGCCGTGGTCGGCGACGGATTCGTCCACCAGCGTCCGTCCTGACGTGGAACGCCCCGCGGGCGGCTAGAGTCGCGGTCCGTGGGGGACGGAATCTACGTGGGCAGGGCGGCGGACGACGCCGCGACGGACCGGGGCTGGCTGCTCGGGCACTTCAAACCGCCCGGCGACATCCGGCACAGCGAGGACGTCGAGATCAAGTGGGGCGTCCACGACCGGGGCGACCGGCGCGCCGAGTGGGCGCGCGGCGAGACGCGGACGGCGCTGCTGGTGCTGATCAGCGGCCGGTTCCGCCTGGAGTTCCCCGGCCGGGACGTGGTGCTGTCCGAGCGTGGCGAGTACTGCGTGTGGGCGCGCGGCGTCGACCACTCGTGGGAGGCGGAGGAGGACGGGACGGTCGTCATGACGGTCCGCTGGCCGTCCGTCCCCGGATACGCGGTCTGAGGCTTCGTTCCGGTTTCCCGCGAAAGATCACGAAGCGCCGGACAGGGCCGGGGCGCGGCTTCTACGATGCGTCCTAGTCAGCGGTGAGTGGCGCGCGAGGAGTGACGCATGGCGGACCGGCAGACCGACTGGGCGTCCCTCGGGATCGACGTCACCAAGCCCAGCATCGCGCGGACCTACGACGTCGTGCTGCGCGGCAAGGACAACTTCGAGGTCGACCGGGCGTTCGTGGACGAGATCGTCAAGGTCGTCCCGGAGATCTACGACGTCGCCACCTACAACCGCGAGGTTCTGGGGCGCGGCGTCCGCTACCTGGCGGGCGAGGCCGGCATCCGGCAGTTCCTCGACCTCGGGTCGGGGCTGCCGACCGTGCAGAACACCCACCATGTCGCGCAGGCGACGGACCCGTCGTGCCGCGTCGTGTACGTGGACAACGACCCGATCGTCCTCGCGCACGGCCGCGCGCTGCTCGCGGAGAACGACCGCACCGGCGTCGTCACCGCCGACCTGCGCGAGCCGGAGGCGATCCTCGCGGCCCCGGAGGTCCGCCGACTGATCGACTTCTCGCAGCCGGTCGGCGTGATGATGGTCGGCATCCTTCACCACCTGCACGACGACGAGGGGCCGCAGCGGATCGTCGACACCTTCATGGACGCGGTCCCGTCCGGCAGCCACCTGTTCGTGACGCACTTCTGCGCGTCCAGCGAGGAGTCGCGGGACGCGGAGCAGAAGTACCTCGCGCTGCTCGGCACCGGCCGCTTCCGCACGCCCGAGGAGATCACCGCATACTTCGACGGCCTCGAACTGCTGGAGCCGGGCGTCGTCCCACTCCCCCTCTGGCGGCCGGACGGCCCGGCCCCCACCGACCTGAGCGTCGGCCAGCGCCTGATGTTCGGCGGCATCGCCCGCAAACCCTGACGTCCGCCGGACGCGTAGGGGTCACTCGCTCCGCGTAAGTGCCCGAACTTCATTCGGCCTGTCAACTTCGGGCCGGATGACCTTTCGTACTGGACGTAGGGGCTGTGGCTGGCAGCCACAGCGGTCGCGCGGAACTTCAACCAACGCGGGACTTAAGTTCCCTACGAACGGGCACGCACGCCGAGCGCCTTCGCGAGATTCCAGAACGTCTCCTCCGCGAAGTCTTCCCGCGTTACAAGGATCTGTTCAATGACGCTTGCGGTGGCCGAACTTCCCCACTGCCCAGCCCACAGGACGGCGCGCCGCGCAGCTTCTCCGACCGGATAGGCACCGCGTTCCAAGGCAGCACGCAACTCCGCGACTTCGGCGAGATAATCCGTGTCGTCTTCCAGGATGACGGGCTCATCCTCTCCGTCCGCCCATTCGACCGGGGGCGGGCAGAGATGCGGGATGACGTCCTCGATCCTTACCCATGCGGCCCAAACGCCGTTGGCCGGGTCAGCACCGACGATGTACGCGCCGTCGCTGTCGAAGACGTACGCGCCGAGGACGGGAGAACCCGTTTCGCGCACCAGTGCGGCCGGGGACCGCGCCCCAGTCTTCGAACTCCGACGGCCCGTCGTGCCGTGTCCATCCGCCGCTGAGATCGAGTGGGTCGGTATTCGCCCACGGTTGCAGCGTTTTCAGCGCGCTCGTGCGCCTCGCATCCCACACGCACAGTATCGAGCCGGAAAATCCCATCGTCCCCTCCCATGCGGAGGACGATACGGGGTGCGGCCGACAATCAAAGAGGGGTGCGGGGGATGGTCGTGTAGCGGGAGCGGAGGGTGGTGAGCAGCGGGTTGGCGGGTGGGTAGTCGATGGTGTCGATACGAATGACTTCGCGGATGCCGAAGGTGGCGTTGGTGGCGACGGCGGCGTCGAAGCGGGGTAGGTCCGCGAGGCTCACGGGGGCTCGTTCCGTCCGCTCGTAGGAGTTCGCCAAGAGGAGCGCGGTGATGCCGGGGAGTGCGGGGGACGTCGGCCAGATGACGCGGTCACCGGTGATGAAGGCGATGTTCCAGGTCGGGCCTTCGGAAATGGACGACGTGGGATCGTGGAAGAGCGCGTCGTCGTACCCTTCGGCGCGGGCGGTGCGGCGCTGCCACAGTGCGCCGAACAGGCCGACGTGCTTCACCTCGGGGGTCTCGCGGATGAAGGCGGTGGTCCGGAGGCGCAGCGGCGGGGGCGGCGTGGTTGCTGCTTTGCGGGTCGTCACCAGGATGCGGGGATGGCCGGGGGCGCCGGGGTTTCCCAGATCTGTGTCGGGGTCGAAGACGGTGACGCGGGCGACGCACGGGTCCGTGCGGTCGGCCGTCGCCCGGCGGACGAGGGCTCGCACGCGCGCGACGTCCAGGTCCGCTCCGAAGACCGCGCGGCAGTCGCGCCGCAGCCGTTCCAGGTGCGCCGCCAGGCCGCGCACGCCCCGCCGCTCCACGAGCATCGTCGTGAAATGCCCGTAATTGACGAGTGCGAGCGCCGCGAGCTGGTCCGCCGTCACCGGCACGCCGTCGAGTTCCGCCACGCGACCACCTTCCCATCGCAGAACGGTTCGGCCGCACCTCTGGAAGCGTTGTAGTCGCGCGGTTACCCTCGAAGCGGCACCGGTGTCGGCGAAAGGCGACCGATGAGCGACGCGAACAGGCGCAAGTCCCAGGTCCCGTCCTCGCAGGCTCCGCGCGGCGGCGAGGTCGTGTCGGGCGGCGCGGGGATGTACGGCCCGACCGTGCCGGGCGGCGGCGAGATGCCGGGCGTCCGCGCGGCCTACGACGAGCTGCTCGCGAGCGGCAGGCCGCCGTCCCCGCCGAAGGCCCCGTGGTCGCGGGAGTGGATTCCGACCGGCCCGCGCCCCGACATCCCGCAGGCCGGCTCGGCGCAGTGCCCGCGCTGCAAGGGCACCAAGAAGGACCCCGACACGGGCTCGTACTGCGGCATGTGCGCGGGCGCCGGCACGATCTGAGTGCCCCTGGTCCGGGCGCTCCAGGAACGCGCGGCGCGAGCGCTGCCCGCCGAGCGGGTCGAAGACGCCGGGGGCTGGTGGTTGCGCCACGCCCCCGCGTCGTCTTGGTGGATCGGCACGGTGCTGCCGCATTCCGGTGGCCGCTCGGGCGACCTTCTGCGCCGCGTCGAGCGCGCCGAGGAGTTCTACGCGCGGCGCGACTCGACTGCGCGATTCCAGATCAGTCCAGGCGCGTGCCCGGATGGCCTCGACGCCGTTCTGGACGAACGCGGCTACCGGCGGCATGGCCTGATGTCCCTGCGGACGGCATCGACGGCCGATGTCGCCCGGCGTGCTTCGGCGTTGCGAGTCCGCGTGGCCGATCGGCCCGACGCGCACTGGCTGGATGCTTGGTACGCCGTTCACGGTCACGGCGAGCCCGCGGCTCATGTGGGCGTAGACGCCGTTGGCGCGCCTGTGGACCTCTCACGTCCTGGCATCCGTTCCGAGTTCGCGTTGCTCGGCCGCGTGCGAGCGCCGTCCGCGTTCGCGTCCGTGCTGGATGACGGCGCCGTCGTCGCGGTGGGTCGCGCGGTCGCCGACGCGGGATGGGCGGGCGTGTTCGGCATGGCGACGCTGCCCGCCGCGCGCGGGCGGGGGGCGGCACGGTCGGTGCTCGGCGCGCTCGCCGACTGGGCGGCTCAGCAGGGCATCGACCGCATGTACCTCCAAGTCGAGCGCGACAACGAGGCTGCGCTGCGGTTGTACGACGGGGCAAGGTTCACCGAGGTCTGCCAGTACCACTACCGCGCCGCCTCGTAGGGCTCGCGAGGTCCCCCGGCCGGGTGGGGTGCCCGGCCGGGGATGGGTCAGGCGCGTTGGTGTTCTTCCCAGGTGACCTTCGGGACCTGGGGGCCGTCGTCGGGGCCTCGGTTGGCGAGGCCGTTCTGGCCCAGGTAGTAGTCGCCCGCCTGGTGCTGCGCCTGCGGGGACTGGTCGGTGTCGGAGATCGCCACGGCGTGGATGTGGTACGGCCAGTCCGCCTGGGCCGGCGTGCGCAGCCAGGCCGCGAAGCCGACCTGGCGGAGGGCGCGCACCACGTTCGTGCGGGTGGCGCCGGACATGCCGGACACGGAGATGTCCACGACGCCGCCGCCGTCGTGCGTGCCCGCCGAGGCCGGGTCGCCGCCCGCGTTGTACGAGCCCTGCGTGAGGACGAACGTCCGGGACAGCAGGGTTTCAGCGGCGGCCAGCATCGTCTTGGTGCGGGTGTTGACCGTCACGCCTCGGTACGTGACGCGGCTGCCGGGCGTGATCGTGTTGGTGACCGTGTAGCGGCCGTCACCGAGGAGCTGCAGCGACGTCCGTCCCGGCAGCCCGGACGCGTCCAGCCCCGAGTAGCCGAGGGACCGCTGGTAGGCGGCGTACGCCTCGACGGTCTTGGTGCCGAAGTGCCCGTCCACGTAGGCCGGGTCCAGGAGGTTCTTGGCATCGAGGGCCTGCTCGACCTGGAGCACGCTGGCCTGCGCGCCGGGCGTCAGCGCGGTGTCGGGACGGCGCGGGTCGATCTGCGCCGCCTTGATCACCGCTTCCATGTCGACGGTGGGCAGGGCCGCCCGGGCGGGCGCGGCGACGGCCGAGCCGAGCACCGCCAGCAGCGCGACCGCCGCGATTCGCCGCCGCATCAGCCGCAGTGCTCGTACGGGCTGGTGTACGACGACGAGCCGACCGATCCGCCCCACTGCACGCAGGTCGAGGCCGCGGCGACCGTGACCGGCCCGGCGTAGTAGGCGAAGTTCCCCGAGTCCGTCACCTTGGAGCCGCCCTGCGCCTGGACGTGGGCGGACACCGCGGACGCCGTTCCGACGTTCGTCGACTTGATCGTCGTCACGCAGTTCCTCTTGGACCCGGAATTGTAGAGAAGGTAGACGCGGCCGCCGGTCAGCGCGTACGAGTCGATCACCGAGTAACCCGATCCGCAGACCTCAGTCGGCGTGTACGGATTGCCGCCGCAATTGTTGTTGCTGGTGAAATCCGTGTGGGCGTAGTAGGGCACCGCCCGGCCGTCGAGCACGGCCTTCTGGACGGTCCCGTTGAGCCGCTGCTCGTAGTGCAGGTGCGGGCCGGTCACGTTACCGGTGGCGCCGGCGTTGCCGATCTTCTGGCCGAGGGACACCGACTGCCCGACCGAGACCGACTGCACCGACAGGTGCGCGTAGCGGGTGGTGTAGCCGCCGCCGTGGTTGATCTCGATCCACCGGCCGTAGCTGGTGCTGCCCTCGTTCGCGACGCGGGAGACGGTGCCCGAGGCCGAGGCCAGCACCGCCATCCCGTTGATGTTCGATTTCTGGAAGTCGACGGCGTAGGCCGGGCTGTGCCCGGAGAACGTCGCCGCCGTCACCGTCGTGCCGCAGGAGAACGGGACCTGGAAGTTCGGCGCGGCGACGGCGTCCTGCGCCGGGACGACGACGCCGAGGGCCGCCAGCGTCCCGGCCACGGCCAGGGCCAGTCTTCGGATGATTCGCATGGGGTCGTTACCTCCGCTGCGCGGGGGGAGCGCGGATTCGATCACCGACATCGTCGGCCGACGCGTGCGATCTTTCCAGTGAGAAGGTCATTACCTCTGCCGTAACACGCGGGATATACGGCCCGTCCGCGTGGTGACCCGGCCCGGCCGGAACCCACTTCGTGAACGTTTTCCAACGTCCGGCCCCGATAGGCCGCGGCGCGGGAAACGGGATCTGGGACGCCGCGATTCGGCGATACGGCCCCGGCTCGGGGTCGCCCCCGAGGGGGTTCTCGGGGTCGGCGTCCGCCCCGGGTCTCGGTCGCGGGTCCTACCGCAGAGTGATGACGGCCTATCCCCGGCCGCATACGGTGGTGTTCATGGGACGGACAATTCTCACGGTCATCGGTGTCATCCTCGCCATCTGGCTGGCCTTCACGCTCCTCGGCTGGCTGTTCTCGCTGCTGAAGTTCTTCGTCGTCGTCGGCGCCATCGCCGCCGTCGTGTACCTCGTCGTGACGCTCGTCGCCAAGTCGTCCAAGAGCGGCTGAGGCCGGCCCCGGGAACCTCTTGCCCCCGAACGCCGTTCACCGGATGATGCGTCGATGAGACGGTGGTCACACGGCGAAAGGGGCTCCCGATGGCGGGCCTGACCGATGTTCTGCGCGAGCGCGCGCGCCAGCATCCCGACCGGATCGCCTACCACGCGGGCGACGAGGCGGTCACCTACGCGGAGTTCGACCGGCGCGTCGACCGGGCGGCGGCCGCGCTCGCCGCGGCCGGGGTCGGGCCGGGCGACCGCGTCGCCTTCCTGGACAAGAACTCGCTGGAGTACGCCGAGCAGCTCTTCGCCGCCGCCCGGCTCGGGGCCGCGCAGGTCCCGGTGAACTACCGGCTCGCGCCGGACGAGGTCGCCTACATCGTCGACAACGCCCGCGCGAAGGTGCTGATCGTCGGCCCCGAGTTCGTGCCGGTGCTGGACGCGGTGGCCGGGCGGCTGGAGCACGCGGAGCTGTTCGTCGTCATCGGCGGCGAGGACCACGGATACACCGACTACGCGGCGTGGACCGGCGGGTTCGAGGCGGTTCCGCCCGCGCACGTCCCGGCCTCGGAGGACGTGTTCGCGCAGCTCTACTCGTCGGGCACGACGGGCCGCCCGAAGGGCGTGATGCTGACGCACGCCAGCTACGAGTCGGTCCTGCCGATCGGGCGGACGCTGTGGGACCTGCCCGACGACGCCGTGATCATGACGGCGATGCCGATGTACCACATCGCCGGGAACATCCTGGCGATCAGCGCGATCTACAACGGCGTCACGGGCGTCATCACGCGCGAACCCGACCCGACGCGGATCGCGCGCGAGATCGAGCGGTTCGGCGTGACGCACGTGTTCGTCGTCCCGGTGCTGCTGCAGTTCTTCCAGCTCGTGCCCGAGGTCGCGGAGGCGGACCTGAGCAGCCTCCGGCTCGTCCTGTACGGCGCGTCCCCGATCAGCGAGGACGTGCTGCGCGGCGCGATGCGGCTCCTCCCCCACGTCGAGTTCATGCAGGTGTACGGGCTGACGGAGACCACCGGCGCGATCACCTACCTGCCGCCCGACGACCACGACCCGGACGGCCCGAACGCGCACCGGCTGCGCAGCGCGGGCCTGCCGTACCCGATCGCGGAGATCAAGATCGTCGACCCGGCGACGCTGGCGGAGGTCCCGACCGGGCAGGTCGGGGAGGTGCTGTGCCGGGGGCCGCAGATGTTCGTCGGCTACTGGGACCTGCCGGACGCGACCGCCGCGTCGATCCTGCCGGACGGCTTCTTCCGCACCGGCGACGTCGGCTACCTCGACGAGGACGGCTACCTCTACATCCACGACCGCGTCAAGGACATGATCATCTCGGGCGGCGAGAACATCTATCCCGCCGAGGTCGAGAACGCCCTGATGGGCCACCCGCAGGTGACGGACTGCGCGGTCATCGGCGTACCGAGCGACCGGTGGGGCGAGACGCCGAAGGCCATCGTCGTCGCCGCCGGGGACGTGACCGAGGCCGAGCTGATCGCCTACTGCCGCGAGCACCTCGCGCACTTCAAGTGCCCGACGTCGGTCGAGATCCGCGACGCGATCCCCCGCAACCCCACCGGCAAGATCCTCAAGCGCGAGTTGCGGGAGCCGTACTGGGCGGGGCAGGAGCGGGCCGTCCACTGAGCGCCGGGGGCCGTCCGCCGGGCGGCCCCCGCCGTCAGTCGAACGTGACGACCGCCGTCATCGGCCGGTGGTCGGACGAGCGGTTCGCGGTGCGCGGGACGCCGCACGACACGGCGGCCTCCTGGTTCACGAACAGGTAGTCGGTCTTCTCGACGGCCGCGCCCGTCCAGTTCTGCCGCGTCTTGCCGCCGTCGCGCTGCTTCGGGCCCTGGTCGCACTCGGCGAAGTCGCGGTACAGGGCGTCGAGCGGACGCGCGGCGGGCTGGTCGACCAGGTCGCCGCCGAACACGACGCGGCCCGGACCGGCCGCCTCGGCCAGCTCGGCGGCCTGTTTGCGCCGCCACTCGCCGCGCGGGTCCTCGGCCGTCGCGCTGAACCGGGCGGAGCACAGGCGGGTGCGCCACGTGCCGGACGTCGCGCACACGGCCGCCCGGCCGTGGCCTTTCGGCGCGGGCAGCCGGACCTTGCGGACGTCGCCGAGCGCGGTCGAACCGCCGAGCGCGACGCCCGGTCGGCCCTGCCCGTTCGCGCACGCGCCGCGCTCGTCGTCGGGGGCGAACTCCCAGGCCCAGCCCTTGAAGGCCGCGGAGTTCTTGAGCTCGGTGACCTGCGCGGAGCAGACGCGCTGGAGCAGGACGGCCTCGGCCTTCACGCGGCGGCCACCGACCGTGTTGCCGCGCGCCTCGCGCTCGACCGCGCGGACCAGCTCGCCGGGCCGCGCGCCGAGCGGGCAGCCGGGCGCGGCGTCGCCGCAGACGTCCCACGTCATCGCGGTGATCGTCGCGGGTTCCGGGGGGTCCTCGACGCCGTTGTCGAGCGCGGGCGCGCCGCCCCCCTTCTCGATGGCCGCGCCCGCTCCGGCGAAGCCGACGACGGCGGCGGCTCCGCACACGGCGAGCAGGGGGATCAGAGCGCGGGGGGCACGCAACGGCACTCCAGGGGGTGGTTCAGCGGGGGTTGTCCCGAAATCTCACCACATCAAGATCCTCACCCGCCAGCGGTTCCGGACCACCCGGTCACTCAACTTGGGACGGACCGTACCGGGATGATTCGCCCGCGCCGCCGTTTCCGGCCCGGTTCAGG
Source organism: Actinomadura atramentaria DSM 43919 (assembly GCF_000381885.1). Lineage (GTDB taxonomy): Bacteria > Actinomycetota > Actinomycetes > Streptosporangiales > Streptosporangiaceae > Spirillospora > Spirillospora atramentaria. The sequence goes on from NZ_KB907218.1 coordinate 159,186, forward strand.
ACTCGCCCTCCACACTCCGCGGCGCGCTCCGGCGGTACCCGGCGGCGGGCCGCGCCGCGAGCAGCGCCCAGCCCGTCAACGCGCCGAGCAGCGGGAACGCGGCGATGCCCGCGATGAGGACGACGGGGCCGGCCGAGTCGGCGAACGTCCCCGTCAGCGCCGCGCCGATCGCGGACGCACCGATCTTCAGGCTGCCCGCCGTCGTGTTGACCTGGCCGAGCCGGCCCGGCGGGGCCTCGCGCTGCCGCAGCAGCAGCGTCGCCGCGAACGCCGGGCCCTCCGACAGGCCCGCCGCCGCGAACGCGACCGCCGCCCAGCCGACGGACGGGACGACGGCGAGCGCGCCGAGCGCCGTGCCGAACGCGGCGAGCCCGAACAGCATGACGGACTGCGCGTGCCTGACCGTGAGCAGACGGCTCGACGCGAGCGAGCCCAGCAGCGACCCGGCGGCCATCGCGACGAGCAGCCGCCCGCCCGCCGCCTCGTCGCCCCCGAGATGGCGGCCGAGCAGGACGGCGGTGACGGCGATGCCGCCGAGCCCGAGACTCGCGAGCGTCGTGGCGACGGTCAGGCCGCGCAGCACCCGGTTGCGCGCGAGCACGGAAGCCCCGCCCGCGAGCACATCCCGCAACCCGACGGCTTCACCGGCCCGCTGCGGGTTCCCGCCCTCCGCCTCGGCGCCCGCGCTGACACCCGCACCCGCACCCCCACCCGCGCCCGCGCTCACGTCCGCGCCTGCACCCGCGCCCGCACTCCCACTGGCGCCCGCATGCGCACCCTCACCCACGCTGGCACCCAAGCCAGCATTGGCACCTACACCAGCGCTCGCGCCCACATGCGCGCCCGCATTTACGCCCGCGCCCGCACTCGCACCCGTGTCAGCGTCTGCGTCCACGCCCGCATCCGCATTCGGCGCACCACATCCCGCGCCCCCGCCCGTGTTCCCGCCTGCGCCCGTGTCCCCGCCCGCGTTCGCATCGCCGCCCGCGCCGCCGCAGCCCACTTCCGAGCTCGCATCGCTGGCCGCTTCCGCACCTGGCGCCGCGCTCACGCCCTCGCCAGCACTCGTGTTCGCACCCCAACCCGAATCCACACCCAGGCCCGGCCTGACTTGACCCGCGTCCGCGTCTCCACTCGCACGTGCATCCGCGCCTGTGGCTGCGCTCACGCCCGTACCTGCGCTCGTCTTCGCGCCCGAACCCGGGTCCACGCCCGCGTCCGGCTCAGCGCAGGCCGCGCCCCCGCCCGTGTCCGCGCGCGTGTCCGGCACGGCACAGCCCGTGTCCGTATCTCCCTCTTCAGCGCTCGCGTCGCCGCCGACGCTCGCGCTCACGCGTGCGCCCGCGCTCGTATTCGCACACGCGTTCACGCCCGGGTCTGGTGCAGTGCGGGCCGCGCTGACGTCGGCGGTTGCGTCCGGGGTCTTGGTTGGCGTGGGTCGTTCTGTGCCGGGTGTGGGGGCATCGGAAGGGGGTGCGAATGCGTCCAGGGTTATGCCCATGCCTGTGCTTGCGCTCAGGTCTGAGGTTGCGCCCGTGTTCAGGGGCGGGGGTGCGTTCGTGTTCGGGGTTGGGCTGGTGGGTGTTTTCGGGTTCGGGGGCGCGTCGGGGTGGTTGGGGGTTCGGGTTTTCGCGGTGGGGAGGAACGTCAGCGCCAGGGTGCCCAGGAGGGCTCCGGCGACGATGGGGATGCCCGCGAACTCGCCGCCGGAGGCGGAGGCGATGAAGGCCGCCACGCCGGGGCCCGCGATGGCGGCGATGTTGTAGCTGGAGGCTTCCAGGCCGTAGGCGCGCGGGAGCCGTCGCTCGGGGACGAAGCGGGGCAGCAGGCCGGTCAGGGCGACCACGACGGGTTCGGTCAGGCCGATGACGGCCGCGACGGTCAGCGCGAGCGGGAGCGGCGCGTCCCCGGCCAGGAGCAGGAGCGCCGCCGTCGCCACCGCGTAGAGCCCGGCGATTCCGGCGACGAACCGGCCGGGGCGGCGCGTCCGGTCGAGGACGTGCCCGATGACCGGGCCGCTGAGGACGTACGGCAGCGTCATCGCCGTCTGGAGGAACCCGGCGGACGCCGCGTCGTCCGTCCGCGCCTGGACGGTCAGCACCAGCGCCGTCGCCAGCCCTTCCGCCGAGACCCGGAGGAGCGTCGCGGCGGTGAGGTGCAGGGGCAGGGAGCGATCCGACATCTCCGCATCGTGACATTGCGGACCTGATCCGCGCCTCAGTGCGGAGCGTCCCAGGTCGGACACTTTCCGATCATCCCCATTGAATTGACCGATCGTTCCAGATAGGGCTACGCTCCCGGCCGTGGCGAGAACCAAGGAGTTCGATCCGGACGCCGCCCTCGACGCGGCCCTGGAACTGTTCTGGGAACGCGGCTACGAGGCGACGTCGATGGCCGACCTCGTGGCGCGCCTCGGCATCGGCCGGGCCAGCCTCTACGCGACGTTCGGCGGCAAGCACGACCTGTTCCTGCGCGCGCTGGAGCGCTACCGCGACCGCGCCGACCCGGTCGAGTCGCTGGCCCGCCCCGGCCCGGCGCTGCCCGCCGTCCGGGCGCTGCTCGCGTCCTACGTGGCCGCCGACCTGGCCGACCGGCGCGGCTGCATGGTCGTCAACACGGCGGTCGAGCTGGCGCCGCGCGACGCGGCGGCGGCGCGGCGGGTCGCGGCGGCGTGGGACGGCCTGGAGGCGGCGCTGGCCGCCGCGCTCGTCCGCGCCCGCGCGCAGGGCGAGATCCCGGCCGACCGCGACCCCCGCGCGCTGGCGCGCTTCCTGCTCGTCGTCGCGCAGGGCCTGCGCGTCGTCGGGCGCGCGGACGCCGATCCGCGCCGCCTCTGGGACGCCGTCGAGCAGACGATGGCCGCCATTCAGGACTGACCGATCCAGATAAGGCGGGTTGTCATGGACTTCACCGGTAAGACGGTCCTCATCACCGGGGCGAGCGGCGGCCTCGGCCGCGCCGCCGCCGTCGCGTTCGCCGGGGCCGGCGCGGACGTGGTCGCGGCGGGCCGGGACGAGGCAGCCGTCGCGCGCACGGTCGAGGCGGCGGGCGCGCGGGCGTCCGGCGTCCTCGCGGACGTCACCGAGCCCGCGAGCGTGCGGCGCATGGTCGCGACGGTGCTGGAGCGGCACGGCCGGCTCGACGTGGCGTTCAACAACGCGGGTGTCCGCGGCGCGGCTGCCCCGCTGGCGGACCAGGACGAGGAGAACTGGGACGCCGTCCTCGCCACGAACGCGACAGGCGTCTTCCTCTCGATGAAGTACGAGATCGCCGCGATGCGCGAGCGGGGCGGCGGCGTCATCGTCAACACCGCGTCCAACATCGGCGCGCACCGGCGGCTGGCGGGCCTCGGCCCGTACACGGCGGCGAAGGCGGCGGTCAGCGCGCTGACCAGGAACACCGCGCTGGAGTACATCGGCGAGGGAATCCGGATCAACGCGGTCAGCCCCGGCGCGATCGACACCCCGATGTCGCTGCGCCCCGGCGAGACGGAGGCGGAGCGAGCGGCCCGGATGCGGACCGGCAACCCCCTCGGCCGCGTCGCGACGCCCGGCGAGGTCGTCGCGGCCGTGCTGTGGCTGGCGTCGGACGCGTCGTCGTTCGTCGTCGGCCAGGACTACGTCGTGGACGGCGGCGCCACCGCCTGACGGCCACGAAAATGTCGCCGCCTAGACTGCGAAGGGTGACGGAGACAACGGCCAGCGAGCACCGGGTCACCAGCGAGGTCGGCCGCCTGCGGACCGTCCTCATGCACCGGCCGGGGGCGGAGCTGAAGCGCCTGACCCCGCGCAACAACGACAAGCTCCTGTTCGACGCGATCCCGTGGGTGGGCCGCGCGCAGGAGGAGCACGACGCGTTCGCGCAGGCGCTGCGCGACCGGGGCGTCGAGGTCCTGTACGTCACCGAGCTGCTGCAGGAGGTGCTGGAGTTCGGGGCGGCGCGCGACCAGGCCGTCGCGGAGGCGGTCGCGGACCGCCGCTGGGGCGACCGGCTCCGCGCGATCGTCCGCGAGCACCTGTGCGCGCAGGACCCGGAGGACCTGGCGGCGATCCTCGTCGCGGGCCTGGCGCACGAGGAGCTGAAGACCGGCCGCGGCCTGGTCTACCGGCTGATGGACCGCGCGGACTTCATCATCGACCCGCTGCCGAGCCTGCTGTTCACCCGCGACAGCAGCGCGTGGATCGGCGAGCGCGTCGCGGTGACGAGCCTGGCGATGCCCGCGCGCCGCCGCGAGTCGGCGCTGACGGGGCTGATCTACCGGCACCATCCGCGGTTCGCGCACGTCGAGCGCGTGTACGACCCGTCGCTGGAGCACGTCGAGGGCGGCGACCTGCTGCTGCTCGCGCCCGGCGTGATCGCGGTCGGGGTCGGGGAGCGGACGACGCCCGCCGGGGCCGAGCGGCTGGCCCGGCAGGTGTTCGCGGCCGGGCTCGCGCGGACGGTGCTGGCCGTCCCGATCGCGCAGCGCCGCGCCACGATGCACCTGGACACCGTCTGCACGATGGTCGACGTGGACACCGTCCTGATGTACCCGCCGGTCGCGGACTCGCTGACCGCGTACCCGGTGACGGCGGACGGCGACGGCGGCCTGCGCGTCGCGGAGCCGCGCCCGTTCCTGCGCGCCGCCGCCGACGCGATGGGCCTGGACCGGCTCAAGGTGATCGACACCGGCCTGGACCCGGTGACGGCCGAGCGCGAGCAGTGGGACGACGGTAACAACACGCTGGCCGTCGCGCCGCGCCTGGCCGTGGCGTACGAGCGCAACGTCGAGACCAACGAGCAGTTGGAGAAGGCCGGGATCGAGGTCATCCGGATCAGCGGCAGCGAACTCGGCAGCGGGCGCGGCGGCCCGCGCTGCATGTCGTGCCCGATCCTGCGCGACCCGCCGCCCGCTCCGACGGCGACGCCCGTCGCGGACTGAAACGCGGAAACCGCCCCGGACCAGGCGCGGTCCGGGGCGGTTCGGCGGAGTTGGACGCTCGGGCGGTGCCGACGGGGGCACGACAGCGCCCGAGCTTGGGCAGGACCCTACAAGGCCCCCCGAACGGCGTTTCAGGCGGGGTAGGCGCGGGTGGCCGGACCGCTCGGCCGGGACTCGTCGTCCAGGTCGGGCAGGTCGGCGAAGTCGGCGATGGCGGCCGCGCCGACCGGCGCGGTCACCCGGGCGCCCGCGGGCGCGGCGGCGGACGGCGCGTCCACCAGCGCCCACACGGTGGTGGCGCCGTTGTCGTGCCGGACGCCCCAGCGCTGCGCGAGGCTCTCGACGATCCCGAGGCCGCGGCCGCCGAGCGAGGACAGCGTGCTCGGCCCGCAGCGCGGCTCGGTGCTCGCGCCGCCGTCGCTGACCGACACCTCGATGGTGTCGCCGCGCCGGAACCAGGCCAGTTTGATCTTGCCGGACGCGAGCGGGCGGGCGTGCCGGAGCGCGTTGCTCAGCAGCTCGCTGACGATCAGGTTCGCGTCGTCCACCGCGGAGTCGCAGACTCCGGCGTCGGTCAGTTCGGAGCGCAGGCGCCTGCGGGCGAGCGCGACGCTGGCGGGCGCGTGCGGGAGCATGGCGACGCTCGTCGGTCTCACCTCCCCGTCTCTCGGGTGGCGGGGGCCGGTGCCGTCGCCACCCTTCCGGTACGACCGAAATGCCCGGTTGCGCCGGTCCGGAAACCCGTTCGGACGGATTCGAGCCGCGCCCCACGAGCGGAACGTCCTGCGTACACCACGTCCACCCCCGGTCGCGACGGCCAACGGAAAACTCCACCTCCAGCGGGAACCCACAGTGGATCTATCCAGCGCCGGACGGAATACTCCTCACGCATACGTTTCGTCCGTCACACCGTGGCGACACCACACATTTCCGCGCGATGCCCGCCGGGCCGCCGGCAAGATCATGTGAAAGCGCCCTCGACCAGGCACGGAACCCGGCCTGGAAGGAGGGTAGAACACCGGTTCAGACGCCCGCGCACCGAGTCCGGTTCGACCCGTTACGGCACTGTTTCCTCACCCTCGCGGCGCGCGGCCGCGCGGAGCACGAGCCGCATCCGCGTACCGCCGCCCGCCCGCGGGTGCGCGGCGATCGAGCCGCCCTGCGCCTCCGTCAGCCGCCGCACGATGTAGAGGCCCAGGCCGATGCCGCCGAATCGGCGGCGGTCCCCCGCCTCGCCCTGCACGAAACGCTCGAAGACCCGCTCCCGGTCCTCCGGCGGGATGCCGATGCCGTCGTCGTCCACGGTGATCACCACGTCCGGCCCGGCGCGGCCCGCCCGCACGACGACCGCGCCGCCGTCCGGCGAGTACTTGAACGCGTTCTCCAGGAGCTGGCCGAGGACGATGTCGGTCGCCATCGCGTCCCCGCGCACGGCGGGCAGGTCCGGCTCGACGTGCAGCGCCACCCGGTGCCGCCCCGACAGCGACCGGAACCCGCCCGTCACCCCGCGCAGCACGCGCGTGACGTCGAAGTCCTCGATGGTGACGGCCAGCTCGTCCGCGCCCGCCCGCGCGCCGAGCAGCAGGTGCTCCACCAGGCGGCCGAGGGACTGCGCGCGCTCGGCGATCGTCGCGACGGCCGCGCGCCGGTCGGCGTCCGGGAGGTCGTCCCAGCGGCGGACGAGCGTGCTCGCGAACCCCTGCACGACCGTGATCGGCGTGCGCAGCTCGTGGCTCGTCGTCGCCAGGAACAGGTCCTTGGCCTCCTCCAGCGCCTTGGACTCCGAGACGTCGTGGAAGTCCACGACGCGCTCGCCCGTCTCCTCGATCTCGGCGGCGACGGCGCTCAGCCACGTCCCGGAGTCGGCGCGGAACGTGCGGCTCTCGCCGGGCGGCGGGACGTCGAACGGCAGCCTGCCGCCCACCGCGTCCGCCGCCGCGATGCCGGTCAGCGCGTGCGCCGCCGGGTTCCACTGGCGGACGATGCCGTCCCGGTCGAGCACCGCGATCCCGTCCGCGCTGGAGTCGATCACCGCGCGCTCGTGCGCGCGCTGCCGCACGACCTCCGCGTACGCGACGGCGTTCCCGACCGCGACGCCCGCGTGCCCGGCGAGGAGTTCCAGCAGCTCCAGCTCGGTGTGGCCGACCTTGCGGCCGGAGAACAGCGCGTACAGCGCGCCGTACGGCTCGTTCTTCAGGAACGACAGGCCGAGCGCGACCGCCGTCAAACCCTCCAGCTCCGACCAGATCAGGTCGCCGATGCGCTCCTTCCCGGTCGCGAGCATGACGGCCTTCTCCGACCGCAGCAGCTCCCCGACCAGGCTCGTCTCCCGGTCGGCGGTCGTGCCGCGCATCCGCTCGGGCAGCCCGGACAGGCTGACCAGGCACAGCCGGTCGTCCTGGATGCGGACGAAACCGCCCGCGTCCGCGCCGGTCAGCTCGATCAGCGCCGCGGTGATCCGGTCGAGGACGACGTCCAGGTCCAGCTCGGCGTTGAGGTCCGCGACGATGTCGTTGAGCCGCCGCACCAGCCGCGCCCGTTCGGCCATGTGCCGCTGCAGCGCCTCGTCCTCCTCGGCCGGGTGGTACACCATCACCCAGCCGAGCGGCGCGCCGCCGCCGTCCTTGAGCAGGCTGGTGTCGATGCGGACGTCGATGAGGCGGCCGTCGCGGCGCAGCCGCCGCGTCGCGATGGAGATCTGGCCGCCGTCGCCCTCGGGACGGGTCAGCAGCCGCTCCTGCACCGCGTTGTGCTCGGCCTTCAGCTCGTGCGGCACGATCGGCGGGACCTGCCCGACGACCTGCGCCGCCGACCAGCCGAACATCCGCTCCGCCGCCGGGTTCCAGACGGTGACGCGGGACCGGGCGTCCACGGCCACGATGGCGTCGGCCGCGCTCTCGATGACGGCGCGGGCGATCGGGTCGTGGGACGGCACGCCAGCCATCGTGCCACCGCGCGGGGCCGCCGCGAGGGTGACCTTCGCCGAAAGGTTTCCACGTCAGAGGCGGTGCGCGCGGCGGATCACACCGCCGCGCGGTCGACCCGGCGGAAGACCCGGCCGATCACGAGCGCCGCGACGGCCGCGACGGCGAACGAGAGCAGCGAGGCGCTCATCCAGCTCTGCGGGGTGAAGTGGAGCGCGTCGGCGATGTCCGTCCACAGCCTCGTCCACCACCCGATCGAGCCCGGGTAGATGAGCTGGTAGGCGGCGAACCCGACCGCCCATGCGGCGATCATCGTCCAGCGGGACGGGGCCGCGCGGCCGGTGTCCCAGCCGCGCCGGCCGCTGCCGAGGAAGAAGTCGGCCGCGAGCACGCCGAGCAGCGGCACGAACACCGAGCCGATGAGCGACAGGAATCCGGCGTAGTCCCCGATGTCCAGCAGCAGTGCGAGCGCGGTGATCCCGACGCCGAGCGCGACGGACAGGATGCGCCGGTCCGCGCGCGGCACGAGGTTCTGGATCGACACGGCCGTCGAGTACACGTTCGCGAACGACTGGTCGGCTTCGCGCAGTACGAACACGGCGAAGAACAGGACGCCGAGCGTGACATGCAGGAACGGGTCGAAGACGCGCGCCGAGTCGCCCGCGACGAGCGCGAGCGCCAGCAGGCCCAGCACGTACGCGATGATCTGCGTCGCCGAATAGCCGACCGCCGCCGCGCCGAACGCGCCGCGCGCGCTGCGGGCGTGCCGCGTGTAGTCGGCGGCGACGGGCACCCAGGAGATCGAGACGGCGAGCGCCGCGTCCGCGCCCGTCCAGAACCCGCCCCACGAGCCGTGGTTCAGGTCGGGCAGCGGCTCGCGCAGGAGCTGCGCGTAGAAGTAGACGAGCGCGACCAGCACCGCGACCGTCACGTACCGGCGCAGCAGCCGCACCGAGCCGAGCGGCCGGATCGTGAGCGCCGTCGTCAGGACGCCCGCCGCGACGACGTAGCCCCAGCGCGGGACGCCGTCCCACAGCGCGCGGGCGGCGTCGGCGATGACGATCAGCTCGAACGTCCCCCACCCGATGAGCTGCGCGATGTTCAGCACGGTCGGGACGTACGACAGCCGCGCGCCGAACAGGCCGCGCAGCAGCACCATCGCGGGCTGCCCGGTGCGTGCGCCGGGCGCGGCGGCCAGGCCGAGCATCAGCCCGCCGATCGCGGTGCCGACGGCCATCGCCACGATCCCCGCCATGATCGACATCGTCGGGCGGCCGTCGGCGTCCGGCGCGAGGACGGTGTACGCGCCGGAGAACGCGAACAGGCTGACGCCGAGGTTCGCCCAGAACGCGCTCTGGTCCCAGAAGCCGAGGACCTTCGGCGCGGGCTCGTCCAGCGTGTACGGGACCTCGTCGGCACGCGCCTTGACTGCGGACGTCACAGGACACTCTCCCTACGCCGGCATTACCCGGACAGGTTCATGCGGTCGGCGACGCCCGTGTGTCGCCCTCTCAGCCTGGCTTGGCCCAAGCTCCCGCGGATACGGTCAAATCGCATCGTACAGCGCGAAAGATCCGGCACGTGTCGCGTGCCGGGGCGAAATGCACCGCGCGGTGCCGGACATTCACCGGTCGTCCGGCCCACCGCGCCCAGCGCGCCGCACGAGGAGACCGCCGCTTGCGAGAAACCGACCATCCGCCCGAAGAAGAGCGGTTCCGCGCCCTGTACGACGCCCACTTCGACGCGATCACCGGGTTCGTGCGCCGCCGCGCGGACGACCCGCACGACGCCGCCGACGCCGTGGCCGAGACGTTCCTGGTCGCCTGGCGGCGGCTCGCGGACGTCCCGCCCGGCGAGCAGGCGCGCTACTGGCTGTACCGCGTCGCCCGCAACACCCTCGCCAACCAGCGGCGCGGCGAGCACCGCCGCCGGGACCTCGCCGCGCGCGTCGGCGCGGAGCTGGGCGGCGACCTCGCGGCCGCCGCGCCGGCCGACGACGGCCCCGGCGGGGTCGCCGCCGCCTTCCGGGGGCTGCGCGACGGCGACCGCGAGCTGCTGTCGCTCGTCGCGTGGGAGGGCCTGGACGCCGGGGAGATCGCGGCCGTCCTCGGCGTCTCCCGCAACGCCGTCCGGATCAGGCTGCACCGCGCCCGCCGCCGCTTCGCCCGCGAACTGGAACAGCACGGGGTCGCCCCGGCCGTCCGACCGAAGAAGGAGTACGCATGACCACCGACCTCGATTCCCTCGTCCGGCGGCTCGCGCCCACGGACGCCGAGATCGCCGGGGCGGTCGGCGGGGACACGCGCCGCGACCTGGCCCAGCGGATCATGGCGGCGGAGCCGGAGCCGGAGGCCGCGCCCCGCGCCCGGCGCGTGCCGCGGCTGCGGCTCGCGCTGCCGGTCGGCGTCGGGCTCGCGGCGGCCGCGACGGCGGCGGCGCTGCTCGTGCCGGGCGGCGGCTCGCCCGCCCCCGCGCCCGCGCCGTCCGCGATCAAGCAGGTCGCGGCGCTGTCGTTCGTGCCGCACGGCAAGTACATCGACGTCGAGATCAAGGACCCGACCGCCGACCCGGCGCGGTACCGGCGCGAGTTCGCCGAGCGGGGGTTCGACATCTCGCTCAAGCTGCTCCCGGCGTCGCCGAGCATCGTCAACACGGTCCTGATGCTGGACGGGAGCCGGATCAAGCCGATCAAGGACGGCAAGTGCGTGACGGGCGGCGGCGCGTGCCCGATCGCGCTGCGCGTCCCGGCCGACTTCCGGGGCAAGGCGACGGTGGTGTTCGGCCGGAAGGCGCGGCCCGGTGAGCGCTACGACTCGACGGCCAGCGCCTTCGCGCCCGGCGAGGCGCTGCACGGCACGGACGTGCGCGGCCTGACGGTCGCGGCCGCGCTGCGCCGGATCGAGTCCCGGGGGATCGCCGTGCCGGAGTTCCACATCGACGAAGCTCAGGCGGACGGCTCGGTGATCGGCAAGAACGTCGGCCGCGCCGAGATCCCCGACGGCTGGTACGTCCACGACGCGGACCCGCTGGCCCCCGGCCAGGTCCGGCTGTGGGTCGGGCCGAAGAAGTCGGGCGACGCCGGTCCGGCGGCGGCCCCGCCGGTGCGGGCCACTCCGACGCCCGGCCGCTGACGGGCGTCCGCTCAGACGACCTGCGGCGGGCCGCCCAGCTCCGAGTCCATCGGGCGGCCCGCCTGCGCCCAGCGCTGCATCCCGCCCGCGACGTTCCTGGCGAGCCAGCCCGCCTGGTTCAGCGCGACCGTCACCTGCGCGGACCGTCCCCCGGACCGGCAGATCACGAAGACCTCGCGGTCCCGGGGGATCTCCGCGGCGCGGTCGCCGAGGTCCCGCATCGGGATGTGGACGGCCTCGGGCGCGTGGCCCGCGATCCACTCGTCCTGCTCGCGGACGTCCAGCAGGTACGCGTCGGCCGGGACCTCCGCCGCGTCCACCGCGGGGACGTCTTCCCCGAGAAACATCGGACCTCCTTGGAACCGCGCGGCGCTCCCGCGCGTCGAATATCGCATGCGGTACCGGACGTTCATCCACACAGCGCCCGTTGTCGCCATGATCCTGTCATTGGCGGCGTGCGGTTCGGAGCACGCGGGCGGCGGGACGTCCGTCCGGCCGTCCGGCGCCCCGGCCACGAGCCTGACGGTACAGGTCAGGGCGTCGAAAGACGCCGCGCCGAAGACCTGGGCGCTGACCTGCGATCCCGTCGGCGGCGACCTGCCCGCGGCCGACCGCGCGTGCGCGGCGCTGAAGGCCGCGCCCGCCGACGTCTTCACCGCCCCCGGCCCCGACCGGATGTGTACGGAGATCTACGGCGGCCCGCAGACCGCGACCGTCAAGGGCACGTTCGACCGGCGGTCGGTCACGTGGACGTTCAAGCGGACCAACGGCTGCGAGATCAGCCGGTGGGAGAAGCTGGCGCCGCTGTTCGGGGACGGCGCGAAACGCCCTTGATCCGCGCCCCGCGGGGAAGGGGGCGTCCATGAGCACCGTCGCCGTCGTCGTCATCGACATGCTGAACCCCTACCGCCACGAGGACGCGGGACTCCTCCAGGCCAGCGCCGCGCGGATCACCGAGCCGCTCGCCGGCCTGATCGGGCGCGCCCGCACCCGCGACGACGCGCGCGTGATCTACGTCAACGACAACCACGGGGACTTCTCCGCCACCCGCGACGACCTCGTCACCGCCGCGTTCCAGGGCGAGCGGCCCGACCTGATCAAGCCGATCGTCCCGCCCGACGACTGCGCGTTCCTGCCGAAGGTGCGGCACAGCGCGTTCTTCGGGACGCCGCTGGAGTACATCCTCGCGAACGCCGAGATCAGCGAGATCGTCCTGACGGGCCAGGTCACCGAGCAGTGCATCCTCTACACCGCGCTGGACGCCTACATCCGCCACCTGACGGTGAAGGTCCCGCGCGACGCGGTCGCCTCGATCGACCCGCGCCTGGGCGACGCCGCCCTGGCGATGATGGAGCGCAACATGCGCGCGGACGTGACGACGGCCGCCGCGTGCCTGGCGTGACTCAGTCGGCCTTGCGCAGCACGCCGCCGTACTCGATCAGTTCCTTGCGCCGCTCGGACGCGCCCACGTAGTCGGCCAGTTCCGCGGGGACGGGCGCGAGCGGCGGCTGGTCCGGGTCCGGCCGCCATTCCTTGACGTCGCCGAGGCCCGGCGCGACCGGCTCGAAACCGTCCAGCAGCGCGTCGATCTCGGCGGGGGAACGCGTCTGCCAGGGAATGCCGGCCGAGTTCATCAATTCCGTCATCGCGGCGCCGCGCTCGGCGTTCAGATAGGCGACCTGCGTGAACACCAGATGGCTGTTCACCGGCGCGCGGTCGATCACGGCGCGCAGGACGCGGCGCGGGTCGTCGGCGTCGGGGAGATGGTGGCCGACCGACAGGAACAGCACGGCGACCGGCTCGTCCAGGTCGATGAGCCGCCGGAACTTCGGGTGCTCGATGATCGCTTCCTGGTCGCGCATGTCGGCGGTGACGAACGCCGTGGAATCGTCGTCGGCGAGCAGCGCGCGGGCGTGGACGGCCACGATCGGGTCCACGTCGACGTAGACGACGCGGGCGTCCGGGGCGAACCGCTGCGCGACCTGGTGGACGTTGTTCTCGGTCGGGAGCCCGCAGCCGAGGTCCACGAACTGCCGGATTCCCGCCTCGACGGCCAGGTACCGCACCGCCCGGTACAGGAACAGCCGGTTCTGCCGGGTGATGTCCACGGTCTCGGGGAACGCCGGGCCGTTTCTCAGGGCGAACTGCCGGTCGATCTCGAAATTGTCCTTGCCGCCGAGATTCCAGGCGTAGATCCGCGCCGACGTCGGCACATCGGTGGGAATGTCGACGAAGGGTTCATCGGTGGTCACGGACCGCTCCCCGGGACGTCGGTGCGCTGTCGGTCGAAACCCTAGCGAATCGGCCCGGAATTGGCGGCGACTACTTCAGCAAACGGGACATGCGGCGGTCGGCCAACGGCTTTCCGCCGGTCTGGCAGGTGGGGCAGTACTGGAGGGACGAGTCCGCGAAGGACACCTCGCGGATCACGTCGCCGCAGACCGGGCACTTCTCGCCGGTGCGGCCGTGGACGCGCAGGCCGGACTTCTTCTCGCTCTTGAGGTCGCGCGCGGCGACGCCCTCGGCGCGGGCGACGGCGGCGCGCAGCGTCGAGCCGATCGCGGCGTGCAGCCGCTCGACCTCGTCCTCGGTCAGTGAGGCGGCGATCTTGAACGGCGACATGCGGGCGGCGTGCAGCACCTCGTCGGAGTAGGCTTTCCCGATCCCGGCGATGATCTTCTGGTCCCGCAGGACGCCCTTGACCTGCGTGCGGCGGCCCGCGAGGATCGCGCCGAGCGCGGCCGGGGTGAACGCGTCGTCCAGCGGGTCGGGGCCGAGCGAGGCGACGCCCGGGACGTCCGCCGGGTCGCGGACGAGGTACACCGCGAGGCCCTTCTTCGTCCCGGCCTCGGTCAGGTCGAACCCGGACCCGTCGGCCAGGTGGACGCGGACGGCGAGCGGGTTGCGCCCGCCCGGCCGCACCGGCCGCTCGGGCAGCTCGTCGCGCCAGCGCAGCCAGCCCGCCCGCGCCAGGTGGACGACGAGGTGCAGCCCGTCCACGTCGAGGTCGAGGAACTTGCCGTGCCGGGCGACGCCGGTGACGGTCAGCCCGCCGAGCGCCGTGATCGGCGGATCGTAGGTCTTGAGCGCGGAGATCGCGACGACCTCGACGCGCGCGACGGTGCGGCCGACCGCGTGTTCCCGCAGGAAACCGGCCAGCGACTCGACCTCGGGCAGCTCGGGCATGCCTCCAGTATCAGTGATCCACAAGCCTGTGGACACCTGTGGACGGAGTTGTGGATAACTCGGGGGTCGCGCATGGGGACCGGGGCCGTATCCCCTTAACCTCGACAAAGCCTGACAAAGCCCCAGAGTCCCGCGTCCGCCACTCCGCACCCGACCTGTGGATAACCCGGACCGCCGCGAACATGACCGGGGTCACGAAATAACCCCTAGGGGGTAGGGGTTGTCGCTCACGTCCGGTTGTGCCACGATGAGGCGCACGACATACCCCCTAGGGGTAAATGAGAAGGAGTGGACATGACCGCCGCCACCTACACCGTCACCGGCATGACCTGCGGGCACTGCGTGAACTCCGTCAAGGAGGAGGTCGGGCAGGTGCCCGGCGTCACCGGCGTCGAGGTCGAGCTGTCGACCGGCGCCGTCACCGTCACCAGCGACGCGCCCCTCGACGACGCCCAGGTCCGGGCCGCCGTCGAGGAGGCCGGATACGAACTGAAGGCGTGAGCGTGCCATGAACACCGCGACCAGGCTCGGCGCCTACGGGACCGGGCTGGCCGCCGTCTTCGCCGCGGCCCTCGGGATCGGCACGCTCGCCGGTCCCGTGGGCGCGACCGACGAGAAGGGCGGTCACATGAACACGATGAACCACGGCGCGCACGGGACGGCTCCCCGGCCGGGCGGGCTCGAGGCGTCGGCGGACGGCTACACCCTGGTCCCCGAGACGACGACGGTCCCCGCGGGCCGCCCGACCGAGTTCCGCTTCCGCGTGACCGGCCCGGACGGCGCGCCCGTCACCCGGTACACGCCGCTGCACGGCAAGGAACTGCACCTCATCGCCGTGCGGCGCGACCTGTCGGACTACCGCCACCTGCATCCCGTCCGCGACGCGGCGGGCGTCTGGTCCGTCCCGCTGAACCTGCCGGACGCGGGCAGCTACCGGATCTTCACCGACGTCCAGCCCGCCGGGGCGCACGAGCAGGTCACGCTCGGCGCTGATCTGGACGTCCCCGGCGACTACCGGCCGCACCCGCTCGGAAGCGACGAGCGCGTCGCGGAGGTCGACGGCTACCGCGTCACCCTGCGGGGCGACCTCGTCGCGGGCGCGGCGAGCCCGCTGACGCTGCACGTCGAGCGGGACGGGAAGCCCGTCACCGACCTCCAGCCCTACCTGGAGGCGTACGGCCACCTCGTCGCGATCCGCCGCGGCGACCTCGCGTACCTGCACGTCCACCCGATGGGCGAGCCCGGCGACGGCACCACGGAGCCGGGCCCGGACATCTCGTTCCACGCGGAAGTGCCCGGACCGGGCGCCTACCGTCTGTTCCTGGACTTCCAGCACGACGGCAAGGTCCGCACCGCCGAGTTCACCGCCACCGCCGCCGACCACTGACACGGACCGAGAGGAGCACCACGATGTCTGCCGACACCGCGCCGGACAGCAGGATCGAGCTGTCCATCGGCGGCATGACCTGCGCGTCCTGCGCGGCCCGTGTCGAGAAGCGGCTGAACAAGATCGACGGCGTGACGGCGACCGTCAACTACGCCACGGAGAAGGCCCGGGTCGAATACCCCGCGGGGGTCACCCTGGACGACCTGATCGCGACGGTCGAGAAGGCCGGCTACACCGCCGAGCCGCCGCCCCCGCCCGAGCCCGAGGGCGCGCCGGCCGCGCCCGCGCCGGACGAGCTGGCCCCGCTGCGGAACCGCCTCGTCACCGCCGTCGTCCTGGCCGTCCCCGTCATCGCGATGGCGATGGTCCCGGCGCTGCAGTTCACGAACTGGCAGTGGCTGTCGCTGACGCTGGCGGCCCCGGTCGTCGTGTACGGCGGCTGGCCGTTCCACCGCGCCGCGTGGACGAACCTGCGGCACGGCGCGGCGACGATGGACACGCTCGTGTCGGTCGGCACGCTCGCCGCGTTCGGCTGGTCGCTGTGGGCGCTGTTCCTCGGCGACGCGGGCGAGCCCGGGATGCGGCACGGGTTCGAGTTCACGATGACGCGCTCGGACGGCTCGTCGAACATCTACCTGGAGGCGGCGGCGGGCGTCGTCGCGTTCATCCTCGCGGGCCGCTACTTCGAGGCGCGGTCCAAGCGGCGGGCGGGCTCGGCGCTGCGGGCGCTGCTGGAACTCGGCGCGAAGGACGTCGCGGT
The DNA here is from genome assembly GCF_000381885.1 of Actinomadura atramentaria DSM 43919. Lineage (GTDB taxonomy): Bacteria > Actinomycetota > Actinomycetes > Streptosporangiales > Streptosporangiaceae > Spirillospora > Spirillospora atramentaria. The sequence continues at coordinate 175,495 of NZ_KB907218.1, forward strand.
CGTGCGGAACGGCCGGGAGCAGCGCGTCCCGATCGACGCGCTGGCGGTCGGGGACGTGTTCGTCGTCCGCCCCGGCGAGAAGATCGCCACGGACGGCGTCGTCGCCGAGGGCTCGTCCGCCGTGGACGCGTCCCTGCTGACCGGCGAGTCGGTGCCCGCCGAGGTCGGGCCGGGCGACGCGGTCGCGGGCGCGACCGTCAACGCGGGCGGGCGGCTGCTGGTCCGCGCGACGCGCGTCGGCGCCGACACCCAGCTCGCGCAGATGGCGCGGCTCGTGGAGGACGCGCAGAACGGCAAGGCGCGCGTCCAGCGGCTCGCGGACCGGATCTCCGGGGTGTTCGTCCCGGTCGTGATCGCGCTGGCCGTCGCGACGCTCGGGTTCTGGCTCGGGACGGGCGGGTCGGTCGCGGCCGCGTTCACCGCCGCCGTCGCCGTCCTGATCATCGCGTGCCCGTGCGCGCTGGGCCTGGCGACGCCGACCGCGCTGCTGGTCGGGACGGGCCGGGGCGCGCAGCTCGGCATCCTGATCAAGGGCCCGGAGGTGCTGGAGTCCACGCGCCGGATCGACACGGTCGTCCTCGACAAGACCGGCACGGTCACGACCGGCACGATGGCGCTCATCGACGTCGTCCCGGCCGAGGGCGTGGACGCCGACGAGGCCCTCCGCCTGGCGGGGGCGCTGGAGGACGCGTCCGAGCACCCGATCGCCCGCGCCGTCGCCCGCGCGGCGGCCGAGCGCACCGGCCCGCTCGCGCCCGTCGCGGACTTCCAGGCGATCGACGGCCTCGGCGTGCAGGGCGTCATCAACGGGCACGGCGTGATCGTCGGGCGGCCCGCGCTGCTCGCGGAGTGGTCGCAGCACCTGCCGCCCGAGCTGGAACGCGCCATGACCGCGGCGCGCGCGGCGGGGCGGACGGCCGTCGCGGTCGGCTGGGACGGCGCGGCCCGCGCGATCCTGACCGTCGCCGACCAGGTCAAGCCCACCTCGGCGGAGGCCGTCGCGCGGCTGCGCGCCCTCGGCCTGCGGCCGGTCCTGCTCACCGGCGACAACGAGGCCGTGGCGCGGGCCGTCGCGGCGGAGGTCGGCATCGAGGAGGTCATCGCGGACGTCCTCCCGCAGGAGAAGGCGGACGTCGTCGCACGCCTCCAGGCGGAGGGCCGCACGGTCGCGATGGTCGGCGACGGCGTGAACGACGCCGCCGCGCTCGCCCGCGCCGACCTGGGGCTGGCGATGGGCACCGGCACGGACGCGGCGATCGAGGCGTCCGACCTGACGCTCGTCCGCGGCGACCTGCGGGCGGCGGCCGACGCGATCCGGCTGTCCCGCCGCACGCTCGGGACGATCAAGGGGAACCTGTTCTGGGCGTTCGCCTACAACGTCGCGGCGCTGCCGCTGGCGGCGACGGGCCTGCTCACGCCGATGATCGCGGGCGCGGCGATGGCGTTCTCGTCGGTGTTCGTGGTGTCCAACAGCCTGCGGCTGCGCCGGTTCGCGCCGCTGGCCGACGGCCCCGGTGCGGCCGCCCCGGCCCGCGCGCCGGAGCGGGAGCCCGCCGCCCGCTGACCGCGGCGACGGCCGGACCCGCGCCGGGTCCGGCCGCCCGCGTCAGCGGGGCCGCGGGATCGGCGTGTCCGGCGGCAGGGCCCGCACCTGCACGCTCCCGCAGCCGGGGCAGGTCGGCTCGACCCACGGCGGCTGGCTCGCGACGCCGTCGAGGCTCCAGGAGACGTGCGAGCCGCCGGTCCCCTCGACCCGGCGCGCCTCGAACTCGCGGTCCCAGCCGCGCCGACACGCGACGCAGTGGAACCGCCAGATCTCCGTACTGACGTTGACATCCCGAATGGACATGAGCATCCCGTCTCGGACGAACGAACCCGGCGACGACCGGCGGAACCGGCGGCTCCGCCGCGGGACGCTCTAGATACGGGACACCCGCAGCGCGATGAGCAGCCGCGCGCCGGGCGCGCGGTCGCCGCGCAGGGCGGCGTGGTCCAGCGCGAGCGCGGGATGGGTGCCGAGGCCCGCGACGAGGCGGCGGGCGGCGGCGGGATCGTCGAGGAGGCCGAGCGGCAGGACCGCGCGGCGCGCGAGTTCGAGGACGGGCGGGCGCTCGCGGCGGCGCGCGTCCTCGGCGTCCTCGCGGGCGATCGGCGCGACGGCGACGGCCGGGTCGCCGGACGGGCCGAGCTCCGGGACGGGCGGCGCGCCGGGCAGCGCCAGCAGGACCGCGACGAGCAGCGCGCACCACACCGCGAGGCGGCGACGGTGGACGGGGCTCGGGCGGGCGCGCACGGAAGGAACCTACCTCACGCAGCGTCGCCGAATACTGACGATGCGTGAGCAAGACCCTGACCCCGCGCCGGGCGGCGGCGTCAGACCGGGACGTCCCAGAACACCAGCTCGTGCCGCATGCCCTCCAGGAAGAACCGCTCGGCGCGCGCCGGGTCGGGCGCGGCCTCGTCGATCATCCGCCCGACGCGGCGGGCGAGGGCGGCGAACGCCGGGTCGGCGTAGGTGTCCACCCAGCGGCGCAGCCGGGGTTCGGCGGGCGGGTCGGCGGCCAGGTGCGCGCCGAGCGTCGAGTAGCCCCACATGCAGGGGTAGAGGGCGGCGAGGCCGTCGCCGTAGTCGGCGGCGCTCTCCAGCAGGAACGCGGTGTACGCGGCGCAGGCGGGGCCCTTGCGCGCGCCGTCGAGGTCCGCGCCGAACTCGGCGGACAGGGCGCGGTGCAGGTCCAGTTCGTCGTGGTACGTGGCGTGCGCGAGGTCCACGAGGTCGCCGAGGTGCGCGGCGGGGGCCTGCCAGGCGAGGCGGGAGAAGACCCGGACGTAGTCGTGCAGGAAGAGCCAGTCCTGTTCGAGCCAGGCGCGGAACACGGCGTCGTCCAGGTCGCCGCGCGCGATGCCCGCCACTGTGGGGTGGCGGAGCTGGTCGAGGACGAGGGGGCGGCCGAGGTCTTCGAGGCGGGCGGCGAGGCTCATGCGGCCGATCTTCCCATCTCATGCGAAACGGACCCCGTCCGGGACGAGCCCGGACGAGGTCCGCGGTGGTCGATGCGCCGGGTCGCCTCTCGGCGAAAAGCTCAACGCGGCTCCAGACCGAACGGTATTCCGCGAAGGCGGTAGGTGAGGCCCGGGGACACCGAACGCATCGACCATCAGTTGTAACAGCCCCGCGCCCCCGTATTGTTCCCCGACACGGACCCCCACCACGGATGCCCGGCGGCGGGACGGGCGGTCCGCCCCCTCTGGCGTGGAACGTGCCACAGCGCATAGCGTGCAGCAGGTGCCCGAACAGTCCCGTTCGTCCCCCGCGCAGCGGACACGGGCCCACGACCGCCCACCCCCGGGAGAGGATCACCGATGAGAATCGAACGCGGCCGGCTCGCCGCGCTCGCGCTGGTTCCGGCGCTCGCGCTCGCACTCACCGCCTGCGGAGGCGGCGATGACGACGACGGCAACCCGTCTGCCGGGGCCTCGCTGGCCCCGACGTCCGGCGCGCCCGCGCCCGGGGCGTCGGGCGGCTCGCCGGGCGCGCCCGGCTCCGGGACGTCCGGCGCGCCCGGCACGCAGAACGGCCAGAACCCCGGCGGGACGAACGGGAACGGCTCGGGCGGCTCGGGCTCCGGCGGATCGGGCAACGGCAACGCGCCCCGCTCCGGCCCGACGCCCAAGGCCATGCTCGACTTCATGAACTGCATGCACGGGCACGGTTTCAACATCGAGCCGGGCAAGCCGATCCCCAAGAACATCGACCAGAACAAGTTCAAGGCGGCGACGCTGGACTGCGTGAAGTACCTGCGCAGCCCGAACGGCTAGCCGGGAGCGGCCGCGGCATGGCGCCTCATGCCGCGCCCGGGTCCGGCCGCGCTTGACCTCAAGATTAGTCGAGGTCGCAGGGTGGGGTCACCGGGGTCCGATCGACGGACCCCGACGACACCGTCAGGAGCGCGGACATGCCCAACCCCTCGACGCGCCGGGCGTGCGCGCCATGACGACGCTCACCGCGCCCCCCGTCCGCGCCGCCGCGCGCAGCCCGCTGACGATCACGCTGATCCTGGTCGCCGGGTCCGTGATGACCGCGATGGACCAGACGATCGTCAACGTCGCGCTGAACCGGCTCTCCGTGGCGTTCGACGCGCCGCTGGCCACGCTCCAGTGGGTCGCCACCGGGTACTCGCTCGCGCTCGCCGCGATCATCCCCGCGTCCGCGTGGGCGGTCGGCCGCGTCGGCGCGCAGCGGCTCTACCTCACCGCCGCCGCCGTGTTCGCCGCCGGGTCGCTGCTCGCCGGGACCGCCTGGAACATCGAGTCGCTGATCGCCTTCCGGGTGCTTCAGGGGTTCGGCGGCGGGATGCTCATGCCGGTCGGCATGACGATCCTGATCCGCGCCGTCGAGCCCGAGCGGCGCGGCCGGATGATGAGCCTGCTCGGCCTCGCCGTGCTCGTCGGCCCGCTGGCCGGGCCCACGCTCGGCGGATACCTCATCGACGCCGTGTCGTGGCGGTGGATGTTCCTGATCAACGTGCCGATCGGCGCGGCCGTGATCACGCTCGCGGGGCGGTGCTTCCCGGCGGACGTCCGGGGCGAGGCGCGTCCGCTCGACGTCCCCGGCCTGCTGGCGCTCTCCCCCGGCCTCGCGCTGCTCGTCTACGGCGTGACGGCGGCGGGCGACGCGGGCGGCTTCGCGTCCGCGCGGGTGCTGCCGCCGCTGCTGGCCGGGGCCGCGCTGATCGGCCTGTTCGTCCGGCGCGGCCTGACCGCCCAGCATCCGCTGCTGGACCTGCGGCTCCTGCGGGACCGCTCGTTCGCGCTCGCCACCGCGACGCTCGCGCTGTTCGCCCTCGGCTACTTCGGCACGATGCTGCTGTCGCCGCTGTACTTCCAGGTCGTGCGCGGCGAGTCCGCGCTGGCGGCGGGGGCGCTCGGCATCCCGTTCGCGCTGGCGTCCGGGCTGACGATGCAGGTCGCGGGACGGCTCATCGAACGCGTCCCGCCCGGCCGGTACCTGCCGTGCTCGATCCTCGTCGCGCTGACCGGGTTCACCCTGTTCATGCTGCAGGTCGACGCGCACGCGCCCTACTGGCGGCTGTGCGCCACGATGCTCCTGATGGGCGCGGGCGGCGGCGGGACGATGATGCCCGCGATCACCGTCGCGACGCGGAAGCTGTCGCGCGAGGACGCGCCGGGCGGCAGCACCCTCGTCAACCTCACCACGACGACGGTCAGCGCGATCGGCACGGCCGTCGCGGCGGTCCTGCTCGCGGCGCTGCTACCGGTCGGCGGCGGGCTCCAGGCGCTGCACCGGCTCGGGCCGGACGCGCACGCCGCGCTCGCGCCGCGCCTCGCGGACGCGTTCCAGCACACGTACCTGCTGGCCGTGGTCCTGATGGCATTGGCCGTGATCCCGGCGGCGCTGCTCTCCCGCAAGGAGTGACCGGGCGGGGGGCGCCGCTGCGACGCCCCCCGTCCGCCCTAGCCGACGGGCATCGACTCCCGCATCTGGCGGCCCTTCTCGCGGGTCTCCCGGTGCGGGGCCTCGTCGCCCCACTGCTCCTCCAGGCGCAGCGCCGCGCCCATCGCGAAGAACGTCGGCGCCCACTGCCCCACGAACAGCCCCCAGTGGTCGGCGCGGTTGACGTCCTGCCGCGTACGCGACACGCCCCACGAGATGATCGACACGGCGATGGAACCGAATCCGGCCGTATACATCATCTGCGACGACAGCCCGGCTTTGCGCAACGCGCTGAGCATGATCCCTCCCTCGTAGACCACCGCCGGACCTGCCCCGCCGCGTCCCGTGACAGGCCCTTCCGCACCCCAAATCCCGGCATCGTCGGGCGGCGTGCCGCCGCCGGGACCGGTGGGGTCCGCGGCGGCGGGGCGTCCGCTGCCGGGGGGAGCGCGCGGGGCGCGGTCCTGCCGGGGGCGGAGGTTTCACGGGGAACCTCGGGCGGTAATCAGCTTGGCTTGGCGGGGTGGAAGGCGTCCAATAGAGGTTTTGGACGTTCGCTAGAAGGGTTCGTTATGGGTTCGCGGGATTTTGATGCGCTGGTGGCGGAGGCTGCGGCGGTTCCGGTTGACGGGTGGGACTTCTCGTGGTTGGACGGGCGGGCCAGTGAGGAGCGGCCGCCGTGGGGGTACCAGCGGCTGATCGGGGAGCGGCTGGCGCGGGTCGGGGCCGCGTTGGACGTGCAGACGGGCGGCGGGGAAGTCCTCGCCGGGGTGCCCGTGCTGCCGCCGCTGACGGCGGCGACCGAGGCGTGGCCGCCGAACGTCGCGCGGGCGACGCGGCTGCTGCACCCGCGCGGCGCGGTCGTCGTCGCCGACACCGACGAGCCGCCGCTGCCGTTCGGCGACGCCGCCTTCGACCTCGTCGTCAGCCGCCACCCGGTGACGGTCTGGTGGGACGAGATCGCGCGCGTCCTGCGTCCGGGCGGGACGTACCTGTCGCAGCAGGTCGGCCCCGCGAGCGTGTTCGAGCTGGTGGAGTTCTTCCTCGGCCCGCAGCCGCCGGAGGTCCGCGCGCGGCGCGACCCGGGCGCGGCGCGCGCGGGCGCGGCGGCGGCCGGGCTCGACGTCGTGGATCTGCGCGAGGCCAGGCTCCGCACCGAGTTCCGCGACGTCGGCGCGGTCGTGTACTTCCTGCGCAAGGTGATCTGGATGGTCCCGGGGTTCACGGTGGACGCCTACCGCGACCGGCTCCGCGACCTCCACGACCTCATCGCGGCCGAGGGACCGTTCGTCGCGACCACGACGCGATTCCTGATCGAGGCCCGAAAAGCGTGAGCGAAAAATGCGTTGCGGGTTTTGCGACCCGCCGGGCATTCTCTTCATGTGCGCTTCCGCGGGGGCGGACGAGTGGGTGAGCCAACGGATAGGCGACCGGCCTCCAAAGCCGGTGGAAAGCAGGTTCGACTCCTGCCGCCCATGCGGACCGCCGCGTCCGGCGGACGCGCGCACGAGGGCCTGTAGCTCAAGGTAGAGCCCCCGCCTTGCAAGCGGGACGACGCCGGGTCGAACCGGCCGGGTCCACGCCTCGATAGCTCAATGGAAAGAGCGCCGGTCTACGGAACCGGAGATCCGGGTTCGACTCCCGGTTGAGGTACGACGCCATTTCCCCCGTGCGGCGGAAATGCGCGGCCCGTTGGTCTAGTCGGTCAGGACGCCTCGTTCTCAGCGAGGAGATCACCGGTTCGAATCCGGTACGGGCTACTCGGCGAAGATCACCACCGCAACCACGCGGCCGCTCGGCCCGACCGCCGCGACGATCGGATTGGGGACGCGAATTCGCCCCCGCTGATCGGGGTTCCGGTACCTACGATGAACATATGACGACCACGCCGAACCTCGCGGACCGGCTGCGGTCCGTCCGCAAGCGCCGGGGCATGACCCAGCGGGAGCTGGCGAGCGCCGCCGGGGTCTCGCTGTCGCTCGTGCGGAAGCTCGAACAGGGCGAGCGCGAGGACACGCGCATGGAGACGCTGCGCAAGTTCGCCGCCGCGTTGGAAGTCTCGACGATCGAACTCGTCGTTCCGCCGGACGCGGCGGCGGACGAACGGCCGGTGGACACGTGGGCGCCCGTTCGTGAAGCCCTCCTTCGACGTCACGCGCACCCCCCGGAACTACCCACCGTGGAAGGTGTTCGGGACGCGGTCGCGGCGGCCGAGCCGCTGTTCACCGCGAACCGCTACAGCGACCTCGGGACCGCGCTCCCCGCGCTGCTGCGCGACGGTGACGCGCTTGGCGCGGCAGGTCGGCAGGTCCGCTCGCGCCTGCTGCATCTCGCGGGCCTGCTGATGGTCTCGGCGCGGCAGTTCGACGCGGCGGAGATCGCGCTTCGCCGGGCGGCCGACGACGCGACATCCCGACTCGAAGCGGTCGCGGTGACGAACACGGTGTGCTGGCTGCGGATGCGGCGCGGGGACCTCGCGGGCACGCTCGACCTCGCGACGCAGACGGCCGACGACATTGAACCCCGGCTGTCTCGCGCGACGCCGGAGGAACTGGCCGCGTGGGGCGGGATGTTGTTGCGCGTCTCGACCGCCGCGAGCCGCAACAACGAACCGGGCGCAGCGAGCGATGCGCTTCGGCTAGCCCATGCGGCGGCGGTCACGATCAGCACCGAGTGGGCTCCGCCCTCCGATCCCCTCCGTTCCTTCGGGCCAATCGCCGTCGCCACCCGCCGTATTGAGAACCACATGGTCGAAGACCGGCCCGACCGGGTGTTGTCGCTGGCGGCGAGAATTCCCACGACGGGGTTCCGCGCGCACGCTTCGAGCCGCCTTCGCCACCGACTCGACGTCGCGAAGGCCAACGTTCAGCTCAAGCGGTACACCGACGCGTTCGACGTGCTCAGCGACGTTCGCGCCAAGTCCCCGGAGTGGATCGCCAACCAGCGCATGGCCCGCGATGTGCTGGGCCGCATCGTGGCGAAGCGGCGTACCCTGACCCCCGAGATGCGCGACATGGCCGCGTTCGTCCAATTGGAGTACTGACCGGAGAACTGTCAGGTCTGACGCTCAGGAGTACTTGGCGCCGCGCGCGTCGCAGAGTGCCAATGACTCCGTTCCGCAGGCTCCGTAGCGTTGAGTACGTGGTCAGTGACGAAATGGCGACCGCTCTGCGGATCACGTTCGCGGGTCTGTTCGCTGGCGCGACCGTGTTCGGTGCGGCCGTGGGGTACATCGCAATCCCTCAGTGCCCGCGCGGCAGCGCCGGGGCCTGACATGACGTCGGCGCACGTGTGCAACGTCAACCGCTTCTACTGGCCCCGGACCTACTGCCCGCTGTCGGGCGGGTCGGCGGCGGAAACCCCCGAGTCCCCGCCCGGCCTGGCGCTCGCGCTCGATCTGGTGACGCAGGCTGCGCGTGTGCGGAAACTGCACCGGCTCGGCGCAGGCGGCCCGCACCCGCCGCCGGAGCGGTGACGACTCCCCCGGCCGGGATGCCATCCGCCCGTATGGCCCGACGACCCGGCCGGGGGCTCCACGCCCGGCACGGGCGGCCTCGCAGGAGGGGGCGCATAAGGTGAACCGGTGATGGCCGGTCAGCTACGGGAGATCCTGCGCGGACGCGATTTCCGCCGCCTGTACGCCGCGCGGCTCACCTCGCAGCTCACCGACGGCGTGTTCCAGGTCGCGCTCGCCGGATACGTCTTCTTCTCGCCGGAACGGCAGGCGTCGCCCGCGAAGGCCGCCGCCGCGTTCGCCGTGACGCTGTTGCCGTACTCGGTCCTCGGACCGTTCGCGGGCGTCCTCATCGACCGGTGGCGGCGGCGGACGATCCTGGTCCGGACGCCGCTGCTGCGGGCGCTGCTCGTCCTCGCCGTCGCCGCGCTCGTCGCGACCGGACGGGACGGCGGCGGGTTCTTCCTCGCCGTCCTGGTCGTCCTCGGCGTGAACCGGTTCTTCCTCGCGGCGCTGTCGGCGGCGCTCCCGCACGTCGTCCGGCGCGCGCACCTGGTGACGGCGAACGCGTTCGCGGTCACCTCCGGGACGGTCGTCGCCTTCGCCGGCGCGGGCGTCGGCTACCTGCTGCGACTCGCGGTCGGCGGCGGCCGGGGCGGCACGGCCGCGATCCTGGTCGCGGCGGCCGCGCTGTTCACCGCCGCCGGGCTCGTCGCGTCCCGGCTGCCGCGCGGGCTGCTCGGCCCGCACCTGGACGAGGCCCCGGAGCGGACGCGGGCCGCGCTCGGCGGCGTCCTGCACGGCCTGGCCGACGGCGCGCGCTACATCGCCGCGCACCGGCCCGCCGCGCTGGCACTCGGCGCCATCTCGTTCCACCGGCTGCTGTACGGCGTCGTCCTGATGATGACGCTGCTGCTGTGCCGCGAGCGGTTCGCGCCGGGCGACGCCGACGCGGGCCTCGCCGTCTTCGCGACGATGCTCGGCGTGTCCGGCGCGGGCTACTTCGCGGCGGCGCTGGCGACCCCGGCGGTCGTGCGGCGCGTCAGCAAGCAGGCGTGGATCACGGTGCTGCTCGGCGGCGGCGCGGCGGCCCTGCTGGTGTTCGGGCTGCCGTTCGCGCGCGTGCCGTGGGCGGTCGGCGCGTTCCTGCTCGGCGTCGTCTCGCAGGGCGTGAAGCTGTGCGTGGACACGATCCTCCAGGAATCGGTCGAGGACGCCTACCGCGGCCGGGTCTTCGCCGTCTACGACATGCTGTTCAACGCGATGTTCGCCGCGTCGGCCGCCGCGACCGCCGCGTGGCTTCCCGGCGACGGCGCGTCGCCCGGCGTGCTGGTGGGCGTGGTGGCCGCGTACCTCGCGGGCGCCGTCCTGTACCGCGCCGCCGCGCGGCCCGCGCCCGCGCTTGACCTCAACCATTCTTGATGTTCGAACCTGGGGTCATGACGACTCCAGAAACCGCGCTCGTCCTCGGCCCCGGCGGTCTCCCCGGCACCGCGTGGACGGCGGGCCTCCTCGCGGGACTGCGCGACCTCGGCACGGACCTGACGACCGCGGACCTCATCGTCGGGACGTCCGCGGGCGCGATCGTCGGCGCGGCCGTCGCGTGCGGCGGCGACCCGGCCGCCTTCGCCGCGCGCGGCCCCAAGCCCGGCGCGCGGCGGCCCGACCCGTCCTGGCTGCGCAGGGTGGGCGAGATCCTGTCCGGCCCCGGAACCGATCGGCTGAAGCGCGCCGGGGAACTGGCGGACGAGGCCGTCCGAGCGGGCGCGGTCGAACCCGAGGAAGCCGTCATCGAACGGATGGCCAAGCTCCTCGACGCGGTCGCGGGCACCACCGCGTGGCCCAGGCGGCGGCTGCTGATCCCGGCCGTGGACGTCGAGACGGGCGTCCCCCGCGTCTTCGACAGCACCGACGAGACGACCCGCGCCGTCCCGCTCCCCGCCGTGATCGCGGCGAGCACGGCGATGCCCGGCATGGCCCCGCCGATCACCATCGAGGGCCGCCGCTACATGGACGGCGCGCTGCGCGCGGGCGTCAACGCCGACCTGGGCGACGAAGCGCGCACGAAGACCGTCATCGCCCCGTTCACCGGCCCCGCCGACCCGTCCTGGCTGACCCCCGACGACCCCGCGCCCTTCGCCGACCCCGGAGACCCGGCCGCCTGGACGGCGGCGTACGAAGCGGGCCGCGCCCAAGCGGCGACGGCAGGGGCTAAAGCGCCGATGCGGCCGCGTAGAGAGCTTCGGTGATGTGGTCCAGGTCGTCGTCGGTGCAGACGTACGGCGGCATCGTGTAGATCAGCCGCCCGAACGGCCGCAGCCAGACGCCGTGGTCCATCGCGACGCCCTGCACCGTCGCGACGTCCACCGGTTCGCGCGTCTCGACCACGCCGATCGCGCCGAGGACCCGCACGTCCGCCACGCCCGGCAGGTCCTCGGCCCCGGCGAGCCCGGCCGTCAGGGACGCCTCGATCCGGTCGACCTCGTCCCGCCAGTCGCGGGACAGCAGCAGGTCGATCGACGCGGACGCCACCGCCGCCGCGAGCGGGTTCGCCATGAACGTCGGGCCGTGCATCAGCGCGCCGCCCTCGCCGCCGGAGATCACCGACGCGACCTCGTCGGTGCAGAGCGTCGCGGCCATCGTCATGTATCCGCCGGTCAGGGCCTTGCCGACGCACATGATGTCGGCGGCGACCTCGGCGTGGTCGGCGCCCCACAGCTCGCCCGTCCGGCCGAAGCCCGTGGCGATCTCGTCCAGGATCAGCGGGATTCCGTGCTCGTCGGCGAGGTCGCGCAGCGCCCGCAGGTACTCGGGCGCGTAGAACCGCATCCCGCCCGCGCCCTGCACGACGGGCTCGACGATGATCCCCGCCAGCTCGTCCGCGTGCTCGGCGGCGAGCCGCGCCAGCTCCGCGATGTACGCCGCGTCCGGCTCGGCGTCGTAGCCGAGCGGGGGCGGCGGCGCGAACACGTGCCGCGCGAGGACGTCCGAGAACAGGTGGTGCATCCCGTTCACCGGATCGCAGACGGCCATGTCCCCGAACGTGTCCCCGTGGTACCCGCCGCGCACGGTCAGCAGCCGGTGCCGCTCCGGACGGCCCCGCGCACGCCAGTACTGCAGCGCCATCTTGATCGCGACCTCGACCGCGACCGACCCCGAGTCCGCGAAGAACACCTTCGTCAGCGGCTCCGGCGTCAGCGACACCAGCCGCTCGGCCAGCCCGATCGCCGCCGGATGCGTCAGCCCGCCGAACATGACGTGCGCGTTCTTGCCGAGCTGCCGCGTCACCGCAGCGTCCAGCTCGGGCACGCGATAGCCGTGGATCGCCGCCCACCACGACGACATCCCGTCGATCAGCTCCGCGCCGTCCGCCAGCGTCAGCCGCACCCCGGACGCCGCGACGACCAGCTCCGGCTCCACCGCGCCCGGCAGCGGCGCGTACGGATGCCACACGTGCTCGCGGTCGAACGCGCGCAGCCGCGCCGCCTCCGCCGGGCTCATCCGGCCGAGCCGCAGGTCGATCACGCGATCCCCTGCTCGGCGGCCCAGCGGCGCAGCGCGTCCGCCGCCGCGTCCTTGCCGATCATCCCCTGGTCCAGGCGGACGTCCAGCAGGAACTTGTACGCCTTCCCCACCAGCGGCCCCGGCCTGATCCCCAGGATCTCCTGGATCTCGTTGCCGTCCAGCTCGGGCCGCATCGCCGCCAGCTCCTCCTCCTCGGCGAGCCGGGCGATGCGCACCTCCAGGTCGTCGTAGGTGCGGCGCAGCCGCTCGGCCTTGCGGCGGTTGCGGGTCGTGCAGTCGGCGCGGGTCAGCTTGTGCAGGCGCGGCAGCAGCGCGCCCGCGTCCCGCACGTACCGGCGGACGGCCGAGTCCGTCCACTCGCCGTTCCCGTAGCCGTGGAACCGCAGGTGCAGCTCCACCAGCCGCGACACGTCCGCGATGACGTCCTTCGGGTACCGCAGGGCGGTCAGCCGCTTGCGCGTCAGCTTCGCGCCGACCATCTCGTGGTGGTGGAACGAGACGCGGCCGCCCTCCTCGAACCGCCGCGTCTTCGGCTTGCCGACGTCGTGCAGCAGCGCCGCGAGCCGCAGGACGAGGTCCGGGCCGTCCTCCTCCTGCGCGATGGCCTGCTCCAGGACGATCAGCGAGTGCTCGTAGACGTCCTTGTGCCGGTGGTGCTCGTCGATCTCCAGCCGCAGCTTGGGCAGCTCCGGCAGGACGTGCCCGGCCAGGCCCGTGTCGACCAGCAGCGCCAGGCCCTCGCGCGGGTGCGCGCCGCAGACCAGCTTGGACAGCTCGTCGCGGACCCGCTCCGCCGAGACGATCTCGATCCGGCCCGCCATCTCCGTCATCGCCGCGACGACGTCCGGCGCGACCGCGAACCCGAGCTGCGCCGCGAACCGCGCCGCGCGCAGCATCCGCAGCGGGTCGTCGCCGAACGAGTCCTCCGGCCGGCCCGGCGTCCGCAGCCGCCGCGCGCCGAGGTCGGCGAGGCCGCCGAACGGGTCGACGAACTCGTAGCCGGGCAGCCGCGCCGCCATCGCGTTCACCGCGAAGTCGCGGCGGCGCAGGTCCTCCTCCAGCGACGTGCCGTAGACGACGTCGGGCTTGCGGGACTTCGGGTCGTAGGACTCGCTGCGGTAGGTCGTGATCTCCACGTCCTCGCCGCGCTTGCGGAGGCCGACCGTGCCGAACTCGATGCCGACCGTCCACACCGCGTCGGCCCAGCCGTCGATGATCTCCAGGACGCGCTGCGGCGGCGCGTCCGTGGTCAGGTCGACGTCCTTGGTCGGGCGGCGCAGCAGCGCGTCGCGCACCGGCCCGCCGACCAGGGCCAGCTCGTGCCCCGCCGCCGCGAACCGCTCGCCCAGCTCGGCGGCGACCGGCGCGGCGCCGCGCAGCAGGTCCGCGACGGCGGCCCGCCGGGAATCGACGTCATCTGCAGGCATGGGCTCAGGCACGGGCATCGAGCGTATTTCCTTGGTCAGAGAGTGGCAAAGCACTTTCGGTCCGGGGCACCACCACGCGGACCACGCCTTACGTGAGCCCCCACGGTATCGGCCCCGGGGACGGCCCGCGCGCGCCCCCGCGCGAAGATCAGGTCGCCGGTCGGACGGGTATCCCGGCGCGGCTACCATCGAGCCGTGGTGCGGGAAAACGGCGGCCGTCGTCCCCGAACCGTCCGCACGGCGGGCGGTCCCCGGGCGGACGTGGCGTGAGAGCGGCGAAGCGCACGGCTGCGCTGCTCCTGCTGCTGCCCGCGCTCCTCGGGTCGGCGCCCGCCCTCGCGGCCCCGCCCGCCGCCGCCCCCGCGCGCGACCGCGCGCAGGTCCAGATCGCCCTCAGCTACCTGTCGCCGCGCGCGGAGCCGACCGGGAAGCGGTCCGTCGTGCAGGTGCGCGGCCGGATCACCAACCGCACCGGCCACGCCGTCCCGGGCCTGTCGGTGCGGCTCCGCTACAACGGCAGCCCGGTCGGGAGCCGCGGGCAGCTCGACCAGCTCGCGGAGGCGCAGCCCGCCTCGCTCGTCGGGACGGGGACGCCGTCGGCGCTGCCGCAGGCGGCCGCGTCGGGCGGCGCACAGGACTTCACGCTCAAGCTGGACACGCGCGCAGTCGGGATGAAGTCGTTCGGGGTGTACCCGGTCGGGGTCGAGGCGGTGAACGCGCAGGGGCAGGCGCTCGGCGGCGTCGTCTCGTTCGTGACGTTCGTGACGAAGAACGCGTCGGACTTCAAGCCCGTCAACATCGGCTGGGTCTGGCCGCTCGCGGACCGGATGCACCGCGCCGACGACCGCACGTTCCTGGACGACCGGCTCGCGGGCGAGCTGGCGGCGGGCGGGCGGCTGCGCGGCCTGGTCGACGCCGCCGAGCAGACCTCCACGCCCGTCACCTGGGCGATCGACCCGGCGCTGCTGGACGACGCCGCCTACATGCGCGACCACGAGTACACGGTCGGCACGAGCAGGCGGCAGGAGAAGCCGAAGAGCAAGGCCGCCAAGGACTGGCTCGCCGCGCTCCAGAAGGCGTCCGCCGGGGACCAGTACTTCGCGCTCCCCTACGCCGACCCGGACGCGGTCGCGCTCGTCCGCTACCGGATGAACAAGGACCTCTCGTCCGCCTACGACGAGAGCGCCGTCGCCGCGCAGGTCCTCGGCCGCCAGCCCACCGCGCGGTACGCGTGGCCGCCCGCCGGGATGGCCGGGCCCGCGACCCTCGACCAACTCGCCAAGCTCGGCAAGGTCGGCGGCCCGGACTCCAGCGCGGCGGACGGGTCGTTCCTGCTCAGCGACGCGATGTTCCAGGACCCGCAGGGCGGGACGCCGCGCGCGACGACGACCGTCCAGACCGGCGCGGGCGCCAAGCGCGTGGTCGCCTACGACGAGAAGCTCAGCCAGATCGTCAGCGCCGACGTCAGCGAGCCCGGCGCGGCCGTCCTCGCCCAGCAGCGGTTCCTCGCGGAGACCGCGATGATCACCGCGGAGGCGCCGAACGCGTCGCGGACGCTCGTCGTCGCCCCGAGCCGCCACTGGGACCCGACGCCGTCGTTCGCCAAGAACCTGCTGACCTACACCGCGGCGGCCCCCTGGCTGAAGAAGCAGCCGCTCGACAAGATCGCCAAGGTCGCCCCGCAGGAGCGCGCGTCCACCGGCTACCCCGACGAGTTCGAGCGCTACGAGCTCGGCCCCGCCTACCTCGCGCAGGTCCGGTCCATCGAGCGGCGCGCGGCGGCGTTCGCGACGATCATGGAGCCGCCGATCAACGTGGACTACCGGCGCGCCGTGCTGCGCGCCGAGTCCGCCGCGTGGCGGGGCCGGTCGGGCCGCGCCAAGCAGGCCCGCGACGCCCTCGCGACCGAACTCGACCGCGGCATCCGCAAGGTCCGCGTCCTCAACAAGAAGGTGTCGCTGGCGGGCCGCTCCGGCCAGGTGCTCGTGACGGTCGTCAACGAGCTGCCCGACCAGAAGATCCGCGTCGTGCTCGACATCTCGTCCAAGAACAGCGCGAAACTCCAGATCGGCCGGATCGACGACCGCGACCGCGTCATCGAGCTGGACGCGGGGCAGAAGACCACCAAGCGGATACCCGTGCAGGCCGCCGGGAACGGCAACTTCCAGATCCACGTGCAGCTCCTGTCCGCGGACGGACGTAAATTCGACGACGGACAGGACATCACCGTGCGGCCCACCGGATACGGCCGCGCCGCCCTGGTGATCACCGGCGGCGGCCTCGCCGTGCTCGTCGCGGGCGTCGGGGCACGGGCGGCGCGCGCGCGGCGGCGACGGAAGGCGGAGGCAGCCGGTGACCACTCAGCCGGAGGACCGGAACCACGGGTCGACGGGACGCCCGAGGACCCCACCGGGTACGCCGTACCCCCCGGAGTACCTCCCGGCGCCCTCCCCGGCACCGGCCCCAGCGCCGGCCCGGCCCGGCCCGCCGAGTCCGACGCCGCCGCCCGCGACGTCCCCCCGGCCGGACTCCCCGGCCGCGGAAACGGCGATTGACCTGCCACTCCCCGACCTGAGCGGCACGGCGGCCCCGCCGCCCCCGCCCGAGGCCGCCGAGGTGCCCGCCGCCGAGCGCGGCGGCGGCGCGGGCGGCATCCTGCGGTCCGGCGCGATCATGGCGGTGGGGACGCTCGCGTCCCGCGTCACCGGGTTCCTGCGGACGGCGATGCTCGTCGCGGCGCTCGGCACGGGCGCGCTCGCGGACGCCTACAACACCGCCAACACGGTCCCGTTCATCGTCTACGACCTGCTGCTCGGCGGCGTGCTGACGGCCGTCGTCGTGCCGCTGATCGTCCGGGCGCGCGAGCGCGATCCGGAGCACGGCGCGCGCTACGAGCAGCGGCTGTTCACCCTCGCGGTGCTCGGCCTCGCGCTGATCACGGCCGTCGCGGTCGCGCTCGGCCCGGTGTTCATCACCATCTACGGCGGCTCCATGCACGGCGACCAGCGGAGCCTGGCCGTGCTGTTCGCGCGCCTGTTCGCGGTGCAGATCTTCTTCCTCGGCGTCAGCGCGTTCTCCGGCGCGATCCTCAACACGCGCAAGCGGTTCGGCGCGCCGATGTGGGCGCCGGTGCTGAACAACATCGTGATCTGCTGCACGGCGGGCGCGTTCCTGCTCGTCGCGTCCGGCGGCGTCGACCCCGGCTCGATCGGCGGCTCACAGGTCGCGCTGCTGACCGGCGGCACCATCGGCGGCATGGCGCTGCAGACGCTCGCGCTGTGGCCGTCCCTGCGCGGCAGCGGGTTCCGCTGGCGGCCCCGCCTCGACTTCCGCAAGGGCGAACTGGGCGAGATGGGCCGGATGGCGGCCTGGACGCTGTCCTACGTCGTCATCACCCAGATCGGGTTCGCCATCACGACGCGGCTGGCGAACTCGGCGGGCGTCAAGGGCCGCGCTGAGGGGCTGGGCGACGTCGGGTACACCCCGTACTTCAACGCCTACCAGCTCTTCCAGCTCCCGTACGCGATCATCGGCGTCTCGGTGATCACGGCGCTGCTGCCCCGGATGAGCGAGCACGCCGCGTCCGGGCGGCTGGCGGACGTCCGCGACGACTTCTCGTCCGGCCTGCGGCTCTGCGCGGTGGTCATCTTCCCGGCGGCGGCGCTGATGGCGGTGCTCGGCCCGGAGATCGCGACGGTCCTGTTCGCGCACGGCCGGACGAGCGTCGCGAACGCCGAGGTCATCGCCGAGGTCCTGCGGATGTTCGCGGTCGCGCTCGTGCCGTTCGCCGCATACCAGCTCACGCTGCGCGTCTTCTACGCGCTGCAGGACACCCGCACGCCCGCGCTGATCAGCGTCTCCGTCGTCGCGACGAACATCGTCTGCGCACTGCTGGCCTCGGCGCTGCTGCCCACGAACAAGATCATCGTCGGGATCGCGGGCGGGTTCGCGCTCGCGCAGACGGTCGGCGCGCTGGTCGGCTGGGCCGTCCTGCGCGGCCGGCTCGGCGGGATGGACGGCCGCCGCGTCGTCACCACCGGCCTCAAGCTCGTCGTCGCGCTGTGGCCGCTGCTCGGCTTCGCGTACGCCGTCCACGCGCTCGTGCGGACGGGCGTCGGCGCGGGCCTGGTGCCCGGGATCGTCGCCCTCGCGGTCGGCAGCGCGGGGGGTGGCGTCCTCTATCTCCTGTTTGCGAAACTCCTACGGGTCGGCGAGGTGCAGACGATGATCGGTACGATCACGGCCCGGCTCCCCGGCGGAAGGTGACCGTCAAGAGCGGGGCGGCGCCCGGGACGCGCGCGGATAAGTCGGCCTCCCCGG
Source organism: Actinomadura atramentaria DSM 43919 (assembly GCF_000381885.1). Taxonomy (GTDB): domain Bacteria; phylum Actinomycetota; class Actinomycetes; order Streptosporangiales; family Streptosporangiaceae; genus Spirillospora; species Spirillospora atramentaria. Next base: position 193,676 of record NZ_KB907218.1, read on the forward strand.
TGCGCAGCCACTACCATGAGGGAGACTACGGCTTGCGGGGCGACACCCTGGGGAACGCAAAGAGGAGGGTCGGAGGCGTAAGCTGCCACGCCACGAACATGGGATCTGACCACCTGCGCAGGACGTTGCCGTGAGCACGTCAGTGATCGAGCCCGGAACCCGGCTCGCCGGACGCTACCGGCTTGAGGAGCGCATCGCCGAGGGCGGTTCCACCCTGTGGCGGGCCATCGACGAGATCCTCGCGCGCGCCGTCGCCGTGCGCACCTTCGACCCCGAGTTCCCGCGCGTCGCCGAGGTCGTCCTGGCCGCCCGCGCCGCCAGCCGCCTCACCGACCCCCGCCTCACCCAGGTCTTCGACGCCGACGACAGCGGCGAGAACGCCTACGTCGTCAGCGAGTGGGTCGCCGGGGAGACGCTGGAGCAGATGCTCGCCAAGGCCCCGCTGGAGCCGGGCCGCGCCGCGACGCTGCTGCACGAGGCCGCCGAGGCCGTCGCCGCCGCGCACGCCGCCGGGCTCGCCCACCTGTGCCTGTCCCCGCGCGACCTCGTGTGGACGACCGGCGGCACCGTCAAGATCCTCGGCGTCGCCACCGACGCCGTCCTCGGCGACCGCTACAGCGACGACCCCGCCGCCGAGGACGCCCGCGGCCTCGGCGCGATGCTCTACGCCGCGCTCACCGCCCACTGGCCGGGCGACCCGGAACGCTCCGCGCTCCCGGCCGCGCCCGCCGCCGACGGCGTCGCCGAACCGCCCCGCCAGGTCCAGGCGGGCATCTCCTACGCGATCGACGCGATCGTCTGCCGCTGCCTCGGCCCCGAGGAGCCCGGCCGCCCGCCGATCACCACGCCCGGCGAGCTGGCCACGGCCCTGCGCGGCGTGCCCCGCACCCCGCTGCCGCTGTTCGCGGGGCTCGGGTCCGCGCCGCCCGCGCGGCCGTCCCGGCCCGCCGCGCCGGTGAACGGCTCGTCCACCACGCGGCCGGAACCGGCCGCCTCCCGGCCCGGCGCGCGGCGTCCCGTCCGGCCGCCGAGCGCGCCCGCGCCCGCCGGTCCCGGCACGACGCCGCCCACGCCGCCGCCGACCACCGCCGTCCCCCGGCCCCCCGCTCGGCGGCCCGGGAACCGGGCGCTGATCGGCATCGCCGCCGCCGCGCTCACGGTGATCGTCGGACTCGGCGCCTGGGCGCTGACCGGCGACGACGGCAAGGACAAGGACCCGCGCGCGGGCGCGTCGCACTCCGCGTCCCCGACGCAGAAGGCCCCCGAGCCCAAGGAACTCGCCGTCTCCGGCGCGACCGCCTACCAGGACCCCGAGGGCGAGCACCCCGACAGCCAGATCCGCAAGAACCCCGGCGCGGTCGTCGACGGGAAGCCCGGCACGATCTGGGAGACCCAGGAGTACGCCGGAACCGACTTCGGCAGGCTGGTCAACGGGCTGGGCGTCCGCCTCGACATGGGCGGACCCGTCTCGGTGACCAAGGTGCGGATCGCCGGGCTGGAGGGCGGCGGCACCCTCGCCGTCCGCGTCGGCGACGGCGACACCGTGAAATCCGCCGCCCAGCGCGGCGAGACGGTGATCGAGGCGCGCGGCAGCGGCAGCAGCGTCCTGGTGTGGTTCACGAAGCTCCCGCCGAGCTGCAAGGGACGGATCGGGGAGATCACCGTCTACGGGACGAAGTAGACGGCGCTCTTTCGCAACTGTGCCGGGGGGCCGGTCAGTCGGTATCGTTCGCCTGAGCAGAATGTCCCCTCCCCTCAGGAATCTGTGGTGTGTACCCCAGCAGCGCGCCCTCGTCCGGTCCGATCTGGTCGGCTCCAGGGTGAGAGCGGGCGTCGTTCATGGGCACGGTGAGCGCCGCGGCGCTGAACGACGTCCCCGACAAGGAACTCCTGGCCCTGCACGCCCGCGGTGAGGAACACGCGTTCGCCGAACTCGTGCGCCGCCACCGCGACCGGATGTGGGCGGTCGCGATCCGCACCCTCGGCGACCCGGAGGAGGCCGCCGACGCGCTCCAGGACGCCTGCCTGTCGGCGTTCCGCGCCGCCGGGCGGTTCCGCGGCGACGCCGCCGTCACCACCTGGCTGCACCGCATCGTGGTGAACGCCTGCCTCGACCGCATCCGCCGCCGGTCCGTGCGGCCCGCCACGCCGATGGGCGACGACGAGGTCTTCGACGCCGTCGCCCCCAGACTCCCCGACCCCACCGACGCGCACGGCGTCTCGCTGGACGTCCACGCCGCCCTGGAGACGCTGCCGTTCGAGCAGCGCGCCGCGCTCGTCCTGGTCGACATGCTCGGCTACACCGTGGACGACGCCGCCCGCGTGATGGACGTCCCGCCCGGCACGATCAAGAGCCGCTGCGCCCGCGGCCGTGCCCGGCTCGCCCCGCTTCTCCGCCACCACAGGAACCGACGCGAGTCCAGAAACGTCTGAGGTGTGGAAGGAGGTGGCGTGCCCTCATGAACCCCGCGCATCTCGACTACGACACTCTGGCCGACCTGGCCGAAGGACTTCTGGACGACGAACGGGCCGCCTCCGTCGACGAGCACCTGGCCGTTTGCGCCGAGTGCCGGGACCGATCCGCCGACCTCGCGGACGTGCCCCGGCTCCTGGCGGACGCTCCCGTCCCGGCGATGCCCGACGATCTGGCCGCCCGGATCGACGCGGCGCTCGCCGCCGAGTCCCGCGCCCGGCGACCGGGCACGGGCGACGGAGCCGATCCGCCCGGCGCGACGGTGGTGGACCTCGATCGGCGGCGGCGCGGACGGCATCCCTGGCGGATCATGTCGGCCGCCGCCGCCGCGATCGTGGTGCTCGGCGGCGGCGGGCTCGTCGGCCGCGCGATGAGCGGCGGCTCGGGCGACGGCGGCCATCTGGCCGCGTCGGTGCCGCCCCGGCCCGTCAGCGACCCCGACCACGTCGGGGCCGCGGCCGCGCCGGGCTGGCGCGTCGTCCGCAGCGGCACCGCCTACCGGTCCGCGACGCTGCCCGCGCAGGTCGCGGCGCAGCTCGGCCGGACGCCCGCGGGAGCCGCCGCGCCGGACGGCCGCACCGCCGACTGCGTGACGGGCGTCGCGCACGGCCGCGCGCCCGCGCTCGTGGACGTCGCCACCTACGACGGCCGCCCCGCGACCGTCATCGCCCTGGCCGGGCGTTCGGGCGAGCCCGCCGACATCTGGGTCGTCGCACCCGACTGCTCGGCGCGGAATCCGCACGTCCTCACGCACACCGGCTGATCCCGGGCGGCCGCGCGTCGCGGCCGCCCGGTCACCCCAGTTCGGCCAGGAACGCCAGCGCCACCGGCCACATCCGCTCGGCCGACTCCTCGTCGTAGTCCGGCAGGCCCGGGTCGGTGAACAGGTGCCCGGCGCCCGGGTACCGGAACACCTCGACGTCCGCCCCGGCCCGCCGCATCCGCAGATACCAGGCGTTCTGCCAGTCCACCGGCTCGTAGCTGTCGGGGTCGGCGACGTGCAGTTGCACGGGCATCTCCGTGCGCGCGTCGTCCGCGATGTCGGACGTGCCGTGCATCAGCAGCAGCCCGCGCGCCTTCTCGTCGGCCAGCGCGACGTTCTGCGCCAGCGCCGCGCCCAGCGAGAAACCCGCGTACACCAGGCCGTCCCCGACGTGCGGCGCGGCGGCGGCCACGGCGCGCCGCAGCAGCTCCTCGTTGCCGATCTCCTCGCGGATCGCCTGCCCCTCCTCGGCGTCGTCCACGACGCGCCCGCCGTACAGGTCGGGGACGTGGACGGTGTGCCCGGCCGCCCGCATCCGGTCGGCGGCCGCGTGGACGGCGGGCCGCAGCCCGCGGTTCGAGTGGAACAAGATGATCGACGCCATTTCGCCAGGGTAGAGCCTGGCCGGCACGTGGCGGATCGGGCCCGGGAATCAGCGGGGCCTAGTATCGGTTGACGCGACTGCGCACCGCGCCGACCCGCGCGGCGGCGAAGATCAGAGAGGCTGGAACAGTGAGCGACGTCCGGAACGTCATCATCATCGGCTCGGGGCCCGCCGGGTACACGGCGGCGATCTACGCCGCGCGGGGCGACCTGAAGCCGCTGCTGTTCGAGGGCTCGGTCACCGCCGGCGGCGCCCTGATGAACACCACGGACGTCGAGAACTACCCCGGCTTCCCCGAGGGGATCATGGGCCCGGACCTGATGGACGGGCTGCGCAAGCAGGCCGAGCGGTTCGGCGCCGAGCTGATCACCGACGACGTCACCGAGGTCGACCTGACCGCCGACCCCAAGATCGTCCGGGTGGGCGACGACGAGTACCGCGCGCACGCGGTCATCGTCGCCACCGGCTCCGGCTACCGCGAGCTGGGCCTGGAGAACGAGAAGCGGCTGTCGGGCCGCGGCGTCTCCTGGTGCGCCACCTGCGACGGGTTCTTCTTCCGCGACCAGGACATCGCCGTCGTCGGCGGCGGCGACACCGCGATGGAGGAGGCGACCTTCCTCACCAAGTTCGCCCGCACCGTCACCGTGGTCCACCGCCGCGACGAGCTGCGCGCCAGCAAGATCATGCAGGACCGCGCCCGCGCCAACGACAAGATCCGCTTCGTGTGGAACTCCGAGGTGGCCGACGTCCTCGGCGACGACCGCGTCAGCGGGCTGCTGCTGCGCGACCGCAACACCGGCGAGGAGACGCGGCTCGACGTCACCGGCCTGTTCATCGCGATCGGCCACGACCCGCGCAGCGAGCTGTTCACCGGCCAGCTCGACACCGACGCCGACGGCTACCTGACCGTCGAGTCCCCCACCACCCGCACCAAGATCCCCGGCGTGTTCGCCTGCGGCGACGTCGTGGACCACATCTACCGGCAGGCGATCACCGCCGCCGGCAGCGGCTGCTCGGCCGCGATCGACGCCGAGCGCTGGCTCGCCGACCGCGGCGCCGCCGACCTCCACCCCCAGCAGGACCCCGCGGAACTGTCCGTCAAGGGCTGACGTCCGGGCGGCGCCGCCGCGCCGACCGGCAGTGAACGACGAAGGAGAGACGCCATGAAGGCCGTGACCGACGCCGACTTCGACACCGAGGTACTGAAGAGCGACAAGCCGGTGCTGGTCGACTTCTGGGCCGAGTGGTGCGGCCCGTGCCGGATGATCGCCCCCGTCCTGGAGGACATCTCCAAGGAGCACGGCGAGAAGCTGGAGATCGTCAAGCTGAACACCGACGAGAACCCGGGGACCGCCGGCAAGTACGGGATCATGCAGATCCCGAACCTGCTGGTCTTCCAGAACGGCGAGGTCGTCAAGCAGATCCTCGGCGCGAAGCCGAAGGGCGCGCTGCTGCGCGAGCTGGCCGACTTCCTCTGATCCACCGCGAAGGCCCCCGTCCGGAGCACCGGGCGGGGGCCTTCGCGCGCTCAGCGGGCGTCAGGCGGGCCGCAGGGCCGCGTCCGGGGTCATGGCGCCCAGCAGGCGCTCCAGGGCGACCTCGACGTCCTCACGCCACGACAGCGCCGACTTCAGCTCCAGCCGCAGCCGCGGGAACCGGTGGTGCGGCCGGACGGTCTTGAACCCCACCGACAGCAGGTAGTCCGCGGGCACCATGCAGCCGCCCGCCGCGCCCTTGGCGTCGCCGAACGCCTCGACGGCCTTGACGCCGCGCCGCGTCAGGTCCTTGGCGACGCCCTGCACGAGCATCCGGCCGAGGCCGCCGCCGGTGAACTCGGGCGTGATGTGGGCCGTCATGAGCAGGACGGCGTCGGCGCTGACCGGGCTCGTCGGGAACGCCGTCGAGCGCGGGACGTACAGCGGCGGCGCGTAGAGCACGAACCCCGCCGGAACGTCGTCCACGTAGACGATCTTCCCGCAGGACCCCCACTCCAGCAGCGTCGAGGAGACCCACGCCTCCTTCTCCAGCGCCGGGCCGCCGAGCTTGACCGCCCGGTCGTGGGCGACGGCGTCGAGTTCCCAGTACACGCACGCGCGGCAGCGGTGCGGAAGATCGTCGAGGTTGTCGAGCGTGACGTTCACGAGACGACGCGACACCGGAAGGGACACCCCCTGTGCTCGCTCCGCCGACCGTGCGAGGGGTGGGCGGCGGGGCGGGAGACTGGACCGGTCGACCGGGCGGCCGCGCGAGGCGAACGCGCCCGATTCGCCGAAACCCCCGCCGACTGGCCGGGTTCCTCGGGCATCGTATCCGACGAGGGGCGGGCGCTCCCGTGGATCCACGGACCCGCCGTTCCAGCCCACGACGGACATGTCGTAGGTTTCAATAACATTCCGATTCACCCCTCGGAGGTGCCTCGTGGAACAGCACGCGCGAACAGATGCCTACTCCGACCGCTACGCCGCCCGCGCCGCCGGCATGGTGCCGTCGGAGATCCGCGCACTGTTCGCGATGGTCGCCCGCCCCGAGGTCGTCTCCCTCGCCGGCGGCGCGCCGTACGTGTCCGCGCTCCCCCTCGACGTCGTCGGCGGCATGATCGGCGACCTCGTCGCCACACGCGGCGCGGAGGCGCTCCAGTACGGGTCCGCGCAGGGCGACGCCGGGCTCCGCGAGCGGATCTGCGACGTCATGGCGCTGGAGGGCGTCCAGGCGTCCGCCGACGACGTCGTCGTCACCGTCGGCGCGCAGCAGGCCCTCGACCTCGTCACCAAGGTCTTCGTCGACCCCGGCGACGTCGTCCTCGCCGAGGCCCCCTCCTACGTCGGCGCGCTCGGCACGTTCGCCGCCTACCAGGCCGACGTCGTCCACGTCCCGCTCGACGAGGGCGGCCTCATCCCCGCCGCGCTCCGCGAGACCCTCGACCGCCTCGCCCGCGAGGGCCGCCGGGTCAAGTTCCTCTACACGGTGCCGACCTTCCAGAACCCGGCGGGCGTCACGCTGACCGCCGCGCGGCGCGCCCAGATCCTGGAGATCTGCGCCGCGCACGACGTGCTCGTCATCGAGGACAACCCCTACGGGCTCCTCGGGTTCGACGGCGAGCCCATGCGGGCGCTGCGCGCGGACGACGCCGAGCGCGTCATCTACCTCGGCACGTTCTCCAAGACGATCGCGTCCGGGCTGCGCGTCGGCTGGGCGCTCGCGCCGCACGCCGTCCGCGCCAAGCTCGTCCTGGCCGCCGAGTCCGCCGTGCTCTGCCACCCGGCCCTGTCGCAGGTCGCCGTCCGCGAGTACCTGACGACCCAGCCGTGGCGCGAGCAGATCAAGGACTTCCGCGAGCTGTACCGCGCCCGCCGCGACGCCATGCTGGACGCGCTCGACTCCCTGATGCCCGAAGGCTGCACGTGGACGCGGCCCGGCGGCGGCTTCTTCGTCTGGGTCACCCTCCCCGAGGGCCTGGACGCCAAGGCGATGGCCCCGCGCGCCATCGCCGAACGCGTCGCCTACGTGCCCGGCACCGGCTTCTACGCGGACGGCGGCGGGCGGCGCAACATGCGGCTCTCCTACTGCTTCGCCGAGCCCGACCGCATCCGCGAGGGCGTACGCCGCCTCGCCGGCGTGATCGAAAACGAGATCCGGATGCGGGACACTTTCGGGGCGGCCCGGCCGGACGGCGTGTCCGGCGGGGTCCACACCCCGGGGCCGGGCATCGTCTGATCAGCACGTTCACTTCTGCAGGGGCCGGCTCTCCTCCGGGGGAGCCGGCCCCTCGTCGCGTTAGGAGCAGGACTGTGGAACTCGGGCACGTCGTCGTCCTCGCGGGGGGTCTGTCGTACGAGCGGGAGGTCTCGCTGCGCTCGGGACGGCGCGTCGCCGACGCGCTGCGGGCCCTCGACGTCCCGGTCGAGCTGCGCGACGCGGACGCCGCCCTGCTCGACGCCCTCGGCCGCGACCGGCCGGACGTCGTCTTCCCGGTCCTGCACGGCGCGGCCGGGGAGGACGGGTCGATCCGGGGCGTGCTCGAACTCCTCGACCTCCCCTACGTCGGGGCGCGGCCGGACGCCTGCCGCGTCGCGTGGGACAAGCCCACCGCCAAGTCCGTCGTCCGGCGGGCCGGGGTCGCCACGCCGCGCTCGGTGGCGCTGCCGAAGGAGATCTTCCACGACCTCGGCGCGGCGTCCGTCCTGGACCGCATCGTGGACCGGCTCGGCCTGCCGCTGTTCGTGAAGCCGACGCGCGGCGGGTCGGCGCTCGGCGCGTCCGTGGTGCGCTCGGCGGCGGAGCTGCCCGCCGCGATGGTCGGCTGCTTCGCCTACGGGGACGCCGCGCTGGTCGAGCAGTACGTCTCCGGCACCGAGGTCGCGGTCAGCGTGATCGAGCGGGACGGGGAGCCCGTCGCGCTGCCCGCCGTGGAGATCGTCGCCCCGCACGGCCTCTACGACTACACCGCCCGCTACGACGCGGGCGACACGGCCTTCATCACCCCCGCCCGCCTCGCCCCCGAGGCGGCGGCAGCCGCCACCGCCGCCGCCGTGACGGCCCACCGCGCGCTGGGCCTCCGCGACCTCTCCCGCACCGACCTCATCGTGGACGACTCGGGCGAGGTCCACTTCCTCGAAGTCAACGTGGCGCCCGGCATGACCGAGACGAGCCTCCTCCCCCGCGCGGTCGCCCACGCGGGCCTGGACCTCGGGACGGTCTGCCGGGACCTGCTCCTGACCCACCTCACCTGACCACGCCACCCTGGTTTCCCGTGAAACATGCCTGCGCGGAGCGGTCGTCGGGGTGCCGGGCACACGCGGGGTCATCAGCCGATGCCGAGCGTCGCGCGTTTCCCGTGAAACCTCGCGTGGCAAGCGCACCTCGGGTGCAGCCGGTCCGGCCGGTGGTCTGACGCCGGACATGTGTTGACCGACGGGGGAAGGCAGCGCGCCGTGGTGCGCTCGCTGGTCGCGCTCCTGTGACCGCTCAGCGCTGGTTTCCCGTGAAACATGGAGCGAGGGCAGCGCGCTACAAGGGACTCAGGTGCGGTACAGAGGCGTTCGAGGACTTGATGGGAGCGACGGTTTCGCGTGAAACCTCGCGTCCGAGGCGCGGCTACCAGTGGGCGGGAGCCGGGAGGTGCGCCGGTAGGCGTGTCGTCGCGTCCCCGCGGGCGGACGCCACCTGCTGGGCGGTGAGGAACAGCGCGTCCGTCAGATCCGCGCCGCGGATGTCGGCGTCGCGGAGGTCCGCGCCGATGAGGTCGGCGCGGCGCAGGTCCGCCTCGCGGAGGTCCGCGGCGATGAGCAGGACGCCGCGCAGGTTCGCGCCGCGCAGCCGAGCGCGGCGGAGCTTCGCGCCCACCAGGTCCGCTCCCCTGCGGGTGCGCTGCGAGGCGGCGAAGGGAGCGCGGGCCAGTTCGCTCGTCCGGAGCAGCAGGGCGTTGACCGAGTCGCGCACCGCGTTGACGTCCGTGTCCGCCAGCGTCTCGGGCGCGGCACCGGCCAGCCGTTCGACGTCGCGCGCGGCCGCCTCCAGGTCCGCGTGGAGCGCCGCCGCCTCCGGCACCGCCAGGGCGTCCGCGATGTACCAGAGCAGTTCGTGCAGCGCCCGCATCACCGGGAAGACCGCCACCATCGAGCCCGCGATCTCCGGCGCGGCCCGCCAGTCGCGCCCGCCGAACGTCTCCTGCGTCACCCGCTGCCCCGCGCCGAAGCAGTCGAACACCGTGCAGCCCCGGTAGCCCGTGTCGCGCAGCCGCGCGTGGATGCCGCACCGGAAGTCCGCCCGCAGATGCCCGCACGGGTCGCCCGCCTTCTTGTCCGCGGCGAAGTCGGCGGACGCGGCGAACGGCAGCGCGACGCAGCACAGCCCGGAGCAGCGGGCGCAGTCGGCCCGCAGCCCCGCCCGGCCGGTCATGTCAGAAGCCGTCCGCGGACGGCGCGCCCCGCTCGTCCGGCACCATCGAGCGGATGATCCGGTCCAGGTCGTCCATCCCGGAGAACTCGACGACGATCTTGCCCTTGTTCCGGCCCATGTCGACCCGGACCTTCGTCTCGTACCGGTCGGAGAGCCGGTCGGCCAGCTCCTTCAGCTCGGGCGGGGGCGCCTGCTTGCGCCGCCCCTGGCGCGGCGCGGGCGGCCCGTCCTCCAGCTCCCGCAGCGTGATGATCTCCTCGACGGCCCGGACGGACAGCCCCTCGGCGACGATCCGCTTCGCCAGGTGCTCCTGCGCCTCGACCGTGTCCAGCGAGAGCAGCGCCCGCGCGTGCCCCGCCGAGATCACGCCCGCCGCGAGCCGCGCCTGCACCGCGCGCGGCAGATTCAGCAGCCGCAGCGTGTTGCTGATGTGCGGCCGGGACCGTCCGATCCGCTTGGCGAGCTGGTCGTGCGTGACGCCGAAGTCGTCCAGGAGCTGCTGGTACGCGGCCGCCTCCTCCAGCGCGTTGAGCTGCTGCCGGTGGAGGTTTTCCATGAGCGCGTCACGGAGCAGGTCGTCGTCGGCGGTCGCCCGGATGATCGCCGGGATCGCCGTCAGGCCCGCCTCCTGCGACGCCCGCCAGCGCCGCTCGCCCATGATCAGCTCGTACTGGTGGTCCGGATCGTCGATCCGCCGCACCACGATGGGCTGCAGCAGCCCGACGATCGCGATCGACTCCGCGAGTTCGGCCAGCGCCTCCTCGTCGAAGTACTCGCGCGGCTGCTTCGGGTTCGGCCGGATCGACTCCGGCGGCAGCTCGCCGAAGTACGCCCCGGCGACCGGCGGCGGACCGGCCGGAACCGGGTCCGCGGCGGCGTCGTCGGACGGGGGGTTCGCCGCGCGCGGCGGCGGTGCGGTCGGGATCAGGGCGTCCAGCCCCTTGCCCAGACCGCGACGTGGCTGACTCACTGAACGGCTCCCGCTCCACGGTGGGCCATCTCGGACGCCGCCTCGGAGTAGGCGAGCGCCCCGCTGGACCCCGGGTCGTAGGTCATGACGGACTGTCCGTAGCTCGGGGCCTCGGAGACGCGAACGCTCCGCGGGATCACCGTGCTGAGGACGACGTCCCCGAAGTGGTTGCGGACGTCCTCGGCGACCTGCGCCGCGAGCCGCGTCCGCGCGTCGTACATGGTGAGCAGGATCGTGGACACGCTCAGCGTCGGGTTGAGGTGCGCCTTCACGAGGTCCACGGTCCTGATGAGCTGCCCGAGCCCCTCCAGAGCGTAGTACTCGCACTGGATCGGGATGAGCAGTTCGTCCCCGCCGACCAGCGCGTTCACCGTGAGCAGACCGAGCGACGGCGGGCAGTCGATGATGACGTAGTCGTACTTGTCGATGTCGTACGCCTCCAGCGCGCGCTGGAGCCGCGACTCCCGCGCGACCTTGGAGACGAGCTCGATCTCCGCACCGGCGAGGTTCAGCGTCGCGGGCGCGCAGAAGAGGTTCGGGATCTCCGGCGCGGCGACGACGATCTCCGCGAGCGGCATGTCCTCGATCAGCACGTCGTAGATCGACGGCACGTCCGCGTGGTGGTCGATGCCGAGCGCCGTCGAGGCGTTCCCCTGCGGGTCCAGGTCGACGACCAGGACCTGCGCGCCGTGGATCGCCAGCGACGCCGCCAGGTTCACCGAACTGGTGGTCTTCCCGACCCCGCCCTTCTGGTTCGCGATCGTGATGACGCGGCAGCGCGGCGGGCGGGGCCATTCGCGGTCCCCCCGGCGGTCCGCCCGGGCCGCGGTTCCGGTCGATGTGGTTTCCCGTGAAACCTTGGCGTCCTTGAGCGCCTCACGCACGAGTTCTGACTCCCCCTGAGATGGACGTCCTTGGCGCGGATCAGGGACCGTCGCCACCCTCCCGGTCGGAACGTAACCGACGTTCTCCGCCGTACCGGACGTCGTGCTTCCCCACATTGCGTGTCCGGAGGGGGGCGCCCCCGCCCCCTGCTCCGTCTCCCCCGGCGCGGACCCTGGCTCGTCGGCCGCGCCGGACTCCTCCGGTCCGGGCAGCTCGTCGTCGGGGGATTCGCCGGCTCGGTCGGGCCGGCCCAGCCCTGGTCCCGTGCTCATGAAGACCTCTTCCTCGACCGTGGAGCGCGCCGGGGGGTGCGTTCCGCGACCACTCGGACAAGCGTTGTCGGCGGCTCGACCTTACCCTGCCCGACTTGGAGCAGTTCGGCCGTCCGCACGCCGAATCGCTGGAGGACGGGCCGCGCCTCCGCGAGTTCCGCAGCCGCCCGTTCGCCCTTGAGCGCGAGCATTTCCCCGCCCGGCCGCAGCAGCGGAAGAGCCCAGGTGACGAGCCGTTCCAGCGGCGCCACCGCACGCGCCGTCACGACGTCGGCGGAGTAGTCGCGCACGACCTCCTCCGCGCGCCCCCGGCGCACCTCGACGTTGGCCAGCCCGAGCAGTTCGACGGCCTCGTGGAGGAACGTCGTCCGGCGCAGCAGCGGTTCGAGCAGCGTGAGCGACAGGTCGGGCCGGACGATGGCGAGCACGAGACCCGGCAGCCCGGCGCCCGAACCGATGTCGATGACCTGGGCCTTCTCGGGGATCGCCTCGGCCGCGACCGCGCAGTTGACCAGGTGGCGCTCCCACAGGCGGTCCGCCTCGCGCGGCCCGATCAGGCCCCGCTCGACCCCCGCGCCCGCGAGGAACTCCGCGTACCGCTCCGCGACCGGCAGCGCATCACCGAAAACATCACTTGCGATCCCCACCGAACGAATCGTTCCACAAAAAGCACGGCGGGCGAACACACCCGGCGGCTCGCCGTGCATATTCGGCGAAGGTGGGGTACAGAGCCCTCGGTGCTGTCCGCCCGTAACGGAAGGAGGCTCCGGTCATGGGCATCGGAGTCAGTCTGGCCTTCATGGCCATCGGGGCGATCCTCGCGTTCGCCATCCGGTTCGATCTGAGCGGTATCAACATTCATCTCGTCGGCGCGATCCTCATTCTGGTGGGGATCGCGAGCATGGTCTTCACTTTCGCCTACACCCGGCCCCGGCGGCGCGCCGCGCAGATCGTCGAGGTGGAGCCGGGCCCGGGCGGCGACACCGTTTTCCGTGAGGAGCGCGTCGTGGAGCGTCCGGTTTCGGAGGTTCCGACCGAGCGTGTGGTGGAACGTCCCGTGGTCGAGCAGCCGACCGTCGCCGAGCCCGTGGCGGAGCGGCCCGTGGTGGAGCGGCCCGCCGCCCGGCGGAGCCCGCGCCGGGGCGGCATCCGGTCGCAGACGCCGGGCGTCGGCAACGACCCCCGCTACGCCAACGACCCCGGCCGCCAGCAGGACCCCGACTGGGAGAACAACCCCCGCCCCCCGCGTTGAGGCACGGCCTTTGACCCCGCGGTCCACCGACTTACCGGCTACGGCCGACCTGAACACGGGCGGAGCGGGCACGCGTCCACGGCCCCCGGCGAGCGCCGGGGGCCGTCGCGCGTCCGGGCGCGCTCAGCCGTCCCTGCTGCACCGGTAGCTCGTGTTGAACCGGTCGACCGTGCAGACATAGACGTACACACCGCCCCGAACCCGGCCGCCGGACCACGATCCGTGCCGCACCTGGCCGTGCTTGGTCGCGAGCGCGAGCCGCGGGGTCGAGCTGCGGCCGTCCCGGTCCCAGGTGTGGACGAACAGGGCGGCGCGCTTCCCGTCCGCCGCCGTGTCCCGGACCGTCCCGCCCACCGACGCCCGGTAGACGCGCCGGCCGAGGGTCGTCCAGCAGATCCGCGCCGAGCCCGCCGCCCCGGCGACCGACACCCGCGCGCTCCGGCACGTCGGTTTCGCCGCCGGGACCGCCCGCGCCGGAACCGCCGCCGCGCCGACCAACGCCGTGGCCGCCAGAACCGTCGTCGCCAGCACCGGCCCGCCGACCGCACCGAACATCCGCGCCTCCCGTGAACCGGACGAGCATTCCCCCCGAGGCCACCCAAGTCTCAGCGGGCCGTACATCGCTGTCAAAGTTCGCCGGAATCCCGACTTTCCCCGCATCAAGCTGCAGTTTCACAAAACACGACGGCCCCGGCAGAAAACCGCCGGGGCCGTGGAAAACCGAAAAGGATCAGGCCGGGTGGACCACCACGAAACGCTCGGGCTCCTCGCCCTCGGACTCGCTGCGCAGCCCCGCCGCCGCGACGGCGTCGTGGACGATCTTGCGCTCGAACGGCGTCATCGGCGCGAGCGGCTTGGCCTCGCCGCTCTGCTTCACCTCGGCGGCGACGTCCTCACCGAGCTTGGTCAGCTCCGCGCGCCGCCGCTCCCGGTACCCGCCGATGTCGAGCATCAGCCGGGTGCGGCCGCCGGTCTGCCGGTGGACCGCGAGCCGCGTCAGCTCCTGCAGCGCCTCCAGCACCTCGCCGCGCTTGCCGACGAGCTCGTCCAGCGACGCGCCGACGACCGCGACGACCGCGCGCTCGCCCTCGACGTCCATGTCGATGTCGCCGTCGAAGTCCCCGATGTCCAGCAGGCCCTCGATGTAGTCGGCGGCGATCTCGCCTTCCTGCTCAAGCGCCTGGACGTCGACCTCGGTGGTGTCGGTCTGGCTCAACGCGATCTCCTTCTTCGGACGAGGGCCGGACAACAAACTAGCGCTTCGGGGTGCCGCTGCGCTTGCTGCGCGGCTTGCGCGTCGGCTGGTTGCGGACGACCTTCGGCTTGGCCTCCGGCTCCGCGGGCGGCTCGGGCTCCTTCTTCAGCTTCGCCTTGATGCCGCCGGACGGCTTGGCGTCCTTCTCGGCCTTGGCCTTCTCGGCCTCGGAGCCGGGCGGCGGGTACTTGGAGAAGATGTAGTGCTGCTGGACGAGCGTCCAGCTGTTCGACGTCACCCAGTACATGAGGACGCCCAGCGGGAAGTTGAGCCCGAACAGGCCGAACAGCGGCGCGACGAAGACCATGAGCTTCTGCGCCTGCGCCATCGGGTTCGCGTCGCCGGTGCTGGCGGGCTGCCGCTTCATGCTGGCCCGGACGCTGAAGAACGTCGTGCAGGAGCTGATGATCACCGCGACGCCGGTGACGATGATCGCGCTCCACACCTTCGGGTCCGCGCCCCACGCGCCGAGGAAGGTGTTGGGGATGTGCGCGCCGACGATGTTGGCGTTCTGGGCGCTCTTCACCAGGTCCGGCGTCATCGCGAAGACGCTGTGCCCCGGCTTGGCGTCCGAAATGCGCTTCAGCGTCTGGAAGAGGCCGATGAACACCGGCATCTGCACCAGGAGCGGCAGGCAGCCCGACAGCGGGTTCGCGCCGTTGTCCTGGTAGAGCTTCATGACCTCCTGGTTCATGCGCTGCTTGTCGTTCTTGTACTTCTTGCGCAGCGCCTGGACCTTGGGGTTCAGCTCCTGCATCTTCCGCGACGCGTGGATCTGCTTGACGAACAGCGGCACCAGCGCGAGCCGCAGCAGCACGGTGAGCAGGATGATCGAGCCGCCCCACGCCCATCCGCTGTCCTCGGGGACGACGAGGCTCAGCGCACCGTGAATCCACACGATGAGCTGGGAGACGATCTCGTATAGCCAGTCAAGCACCAGGCAGCTCCTTGGGCTCTGCTAGGGCGGGGCCGCCGTCAGGGCGGTCGGCGGGCGTTGCCGGGGGCGCGTCCCCGCGCGGCGGGACCGGGTCGTACCCGCCGCGGTTGAAGGGGTGGCACCGGCCGATCCGCCGGGCCGTCAGCCAGGTGCCGCGCAGCGCCCCGTGGACGTGCAGGGCCTCCAGGCCGTACGCGCTGCACGTGGGATGGAAGCGGCACTGCTGCCCGAGCAGGGGGCTCAAGAAGCGCCGGTAGCCGCGGACGAGCAGGATCAGCACCCGCGCGGCGGGGCCGGTGCCCGCGCCGTGGGTGGCCTCGCCCGGCCGACTCGTCATCTCCGCCCCTTGGACGTGGGCCGCGAGCGGGGTCGGCGGACGCGTTCGAGCGCCGACTCCAGATCCGCGGCCAGTTCGTCAGGGCGCGCCGGACCCGCGGCGGGGTTGGCGCGCACTACGAGCAGGCTACCCGGCGGAAACTCGTGCGCGTGCGCCCGCATGAGGTGCCGCAGGCGACGGCGGACGGAGTTGCGCACGACGGCGTTGCCGACCGCGCGCGCGACGATGAAGCCGACGAGCGGCGGGTCAGGCGTCCCGGACCGCTCCAGCAGATGCACGACGAGCGTCGGCCGTCCGGCGCGGCGTCCGCGCCGGACGACCACGGTGAACTCGTCCCGCCGCCGCATCCGGTTCGCGGACGGCAGCATGGCCCCGGTCGGTCAGACCGCGATGCGGGCGCGCCCCTTGCCGCGCCGCGCGGAGAGGACGGCGCGGCCCGCGCGGGTGCGCATCCGGAGCCGGAAGCCGTGCTTCTTGTGGCGACGGCGGTTGTTCGGCTGGAAAGTACGCTTGCTCACTTCGAGGCTCCAGGTGCTGCGGTCGGTTCGGTCTTGAGGCGCGATAGCTCGCATCGCGGGCCGCGTCCGGTCCCCCGCAGCGGGGGCCCGACCGTCCTTGCGGCGGCGGGCACGCGTCATCACCGTCGATGCGTCTCGACCTCAGCACGTTACGGGGCCGCGCGGGCTCAGGTCAAACGGGCGTGAGGCGGGAGACATCGGCGCACGAGGCGCGCTTCCGCCGCCGGGGCGACCCGGCGCGCCCACCAATCTATGCGCCGCCGCGAGTCTTCCCCACCGCGGCCCCGGCCTGTGGATAACTCGGCGGTGCGATGTCCGGAATTTCCCACAGGGGGCGATGCCGGGGCCGTCGCCCGCCCTGTGGACGACGCGCCGGGGGTGCCGGGGAACGCCCCCGCGCCGAGCGGGGTTCGTGTTGCGACCGGGGTCCGACCGGCATTAGTGTCGTACCGCACGCCGCTGCGATGTCCTTCGAGCGGCCCCCGTTCTCCCTGGTCCTGCGGTATCCGCGGCCACCCCCCTTCGTCAGACCGCTCTCGTGTCCGTCCCTGTGCCGTGAGGTTTTACACAGGGGCCCGCTCCGTCATGCACAGCATGTGGACAACTCTGTGGACAACTCATGAGAGAGTTAGGTCTCCCGCGGCGGCACGGTGCTCCGAGAGCGGCCCGCGCCCGTGGTGAGGCCGGCCGTGGTGAGGCCGGGCAGTCAGGGACTCCGATGTGGCGGAGAAGTTGGGGAGGGGCCTTGCGCATGGACGGTCAGGATCTCGGATCGGTCTGGTCCCGCGCACTCGCGTCCCTGGCCGAACGCGACCTGGCGCCGAGCTACCGCGCCTGGCTGCCGCTCGTCCGCCCGCTCGCGCTGATCGAGGGCACCGCGCTGCTCGCCGCCCCCAACGAGTTCGCCAAGGACGCGCTGGAGACGCGGCTGCGCGACCTGATCACGCAGGCGCTCTCGCACGAGCTGGGGCGGGAGATCCGCGTCGCGGTGACCGTCCAGCCGGAGCCGCCCGCGGAGCGCGAGCCCGGCCCGGGGCCGTCCGGCGGCCACCGGGACCACGGGCCCGAGTCGTACGGGGAGTCGTACGGCGAGAAGCCGTACCCGGACAAGCCCTATCCCGAGAAGCCGTACGGCGCCGAGGACCGTTCCTACGAGTACGCCGAGCGCGAGCGCGGCTACCAGGAGCCGGGGTACGGCGACCAGGGGTACGGCGGACGGCCGCCGCGCGGCGAGGCCGCCCGCGGACCGGCCCCCGCGCCGGGAAGTTATCCACAGGCTGAGGACGAGCGGGGCTGGCCGCCGCGCGAGACCGAGCACAGCGGGGGCTACCCGTCCGCGCGGCCGCCCGCGTTCGGCGGGCGCGGCGGGCCGTTCGAGGGCCGCGGCCCCCAGGGCGGCTACCCGGGCGCGCCCGGGATGCAGGGCGGGATGCAGGGCGGGATGCAGGGCGGGATGCAGGGCGGGATGCAGGGCGGGATGCAGGGCGGAATGCAGGGCGGCGCGCCCGGCCCCGGCGGCCGACCGCGCCCGATCCCCGGCGGCGACGCCTTCGAACCCCAGTACGAGCCGCAGTACGACGCCCAGTTCGACACGTCCTACGAGGCGCAGAACCCGTTCGAGGGCGGCGGCCCGTCCGTCCCGCCGCAGCTCCAGGGCGGTTCGCACCTCAACGACCGCACGCTCGCCGCGCCGCGCTCCGGCGGCCCGCCCGAGCCGCCCGCCCCCGGCCGGGAGACGCCTGATCAGGACGAGTCCTACGACTCGTACGCGGCCGAAAGCGGCGGCGGCGCCCAGTACCGGGGCGGCGGCGCCGAGGAGGCCAAGCCGCGCGGCGGCGACGGCAAGGGCGCGGCGGGCGAGCACGCCCGGCTGAACCCGAAGTACACGTTCGAGACGTTCGTCATCGGCTCGTCCAACCGCTTCGCCCACGCGGCGGCCGTCGCGGTCGCGGAGCAGCCCGCCAAGGCGTACAACCCGCTGTTCATCTACGGCGACTCCGGACTCGGCAAGACCCACCTGCTGCACGCGATCGGCCACTACGCGCAGAGCCTGTTCAACGGGGCGCGCGTCCGGTACGTCAGCTCCGAGGAGTTCACGAACGACTTCATCAACTCCATCCGCGACGGCAAGGCCGACGGGTTCCGCCGCCGCTACCGGGACGTCGACATCCTGCTGGTGGACGACATCCAGTTCCTGGAGGGCAAGGAGCAGACGCAGGAGGAGTTCTTCCACACCTTCAACACCCTCCACAACGCCAGCAAGCAGATCGTGATCTCCAGCGACCGTCCCCCGAAGGAGCTGGTGACGTTGGAAGACCGCCTGCGCAACCGGTTCGAGTGGGGCCTGACGACGGACGTCCAGCCGCCCGAGCTGGAGACCCGCATCGCGATCCTGCAGAAGAAGGCGCGGCAGGAGGGCCTGGCGGTCCCGCCGGACGTGCTGGAGTTCATCGCGTCCCAGATCGCGACGAACATCCGCGAGCTGGAGGGCGCGCTGATCCGGGTGACAGCGTTCGCGAGCCTCAACCGGCAGTCGGTGGACATGAAGCTCGCGGGGATCGTCCTGAAGGACCTCATCCCCAACGACTCCGGACCCGAGATCACGGCCATGATGATCATGGCGCAGACTGTGGAGTACTTCGGCACGACCATCGAGGACCTCTGTGGACCGTCGCGGTCTCGCATGCTGGTCACCGCGCGGCAGATCGCGATGTACCTGTGCCGGGAACTAACCGACCTATCCCTCCCCAAAATCGGCGCGCAGTTCGGGGGCCGCGACCACACGACGGTCATGCACGCCGAACGTAAAATCCGCAGCTTGATGGCCGAACGGCGGGCCATCTACAACCAGGTGACGGAGCTGACGGGCCGGATCAAGCACCAGGCCCGCAAGCACTGACCGCACACCCACACCCTGTGGACAACTCTGGGGACAACCCGGGGTCGGCGGTGGACAAGCTGAGGACAACGTGTGGACTGTTTCGCCTCGGCTGTGGAGGGGCTCCCGGCATCATGGGGACGAAGTCGTGGACAACCTGTGGACGTCCTGGGGACGGAGTGCCGACGCGCTCCGGGCCGCCTTCTCCCGAATCCGATTCGGCGACGAGACCGCACATGATCTGGGGACAACCCGTGGACAACCGGTGGATGACCTGGGGACGGCCTGTGGGGACGGAATCGGCCGTCCCCAGGCCGCCGCGCTCCGTCCACCGCCCGCCCACAGCCCCTGGGGACGGAAATTCGCGGTCCGACCTGCGGAAACAGGGGTTGTCCCCAGTATCCACAGCACCTATTACGAGTACTACCCCATGTCTCTATCCAAGAAAATGAACAGCTCAAATCAGGGCCTGGGGACAACGCGCTCCGAGCGCGCGCCGGGCCCCGAGCACCGCACGCTGTCCGACACCTGCAGGAGGCGGGTTCCTTGAAGTTCCGCATCGACCGAGACGCCCTGGCCGACGCCGTGGCCTGGACGGCGCGCACCCTCCCGGTGCGCCCGCCGGTGCCGGTGCTCGCCGGAATGCACATCGAGGCCGGCGAACGGCTGAAGCTGTCCGCATTCGACTACGAGGTGTCCGCGCAGGTCGCCACCGACATCGAGACCGAGGAGGCGGGCACGGCGCTGGTGTCGGGCCGCCTGCTCGCCGAGATCTGCCGCAGCCTCCCTCCCCACCCGGTGGACGTCACCACGGACGGGGCGAAGGTGATGCTCCGCTGCGGCAGCGCGAAGTTCACACTCCTGACGATGCCTGTGGAGGACTACCCGACGCTGCCGGAGATGCCCCCGGCGGCGGGCGCGGTCGGCAGCGACGAGTTCGCGGCGGCCGTCGCGCAGGTCGCCATCGCGGCGGGCCGGGACGACACGATCCCGATGCTGACGGGCGTCCGCGTTGAGATCGAGGGCGAGACCGTCACGCTCGCGTCCACCGACCGGTACCGCCTCGCGGTGCGCGAGCTGCACTGGAAGCCGGAGCGGCCCGACTTCTCCGCCGTCGCGCTGGTGCCCGCCAAGACCCTCGCCGACACGGCCAAGTCGCTGACGGCCGGGGCCGAGGTCTCCATCGCGCTCGCCGCGACGGGCGGCGGCGCGGGCGAGGGCATGATCGGCTTCGAGGGCGGCGGGCGGCGCACCACGTCGCGGCTCCTCGACGGCGACTTCGTCAAGTACCGCTCGCTGCTGCCGAGCGAGTACGCGGGCCTCGCGGAGGTCAACACCGCGCCGTTCATCGAGGCGGTCAAGCGCGTCTCGCTGGTCGCCGAGCGCAACACGCCGGTGCGGCTGTCGTTCCGCCAGGGCGAGGTCGTGCTGGAGGCCGGGACGGGCGACGAGGCGCAGGCCGTCGAGGCGCTGGAGGCCACGCTGGAGGGCGAGGACATCGACATCGCCTTCAACCCCGGCTTCCTGCTCGACGGGCTCTCGGCGATCGGCTCGGACACCGCGCGGCTGTCCTTCACGACGCCGACGAAGCCCGCCGTGCTCACCGGCAAGCCCCCGCAGGACGGGGAGAACCCCAACTACCGGTACCTGATCATGCCGGTGCGTCTCACGGGGTAAGGAACATTTCGGGGGGCATACCGGGATCATCGGGTGTGGACGGCGAATGACGCCGCCCGCGGTCTTCTACAGGGGAGTCAGAACATGGAGCTGGGGATGATCGGCCTGGGCAGGATGGGCGGCAACATGGCCGAACGCCTGCGCCGAGGGGGGCACACGGTCGTCGGGTTCGACCGCGATCCCAAGGTCAGCGACGTGTCGTCCCTGGAGGAGCTGGTCGAGCGCCTCGCCCCGCCGCGCGTGGTGTGGGTGATGGTCCCGGCCGGTGGGCCCACCCGGGACACCATCCACAGCCTGGGGGAGGCGCTTGACGCCGGGGACATCGTCATCGACGGCGGCAACTCCCACTATGTGGACGACCAGAAGCACGGCGCGGAGCTGCGCGCCAAGGGCATCGGGTTCGTCGACTGCGGCGTGAGCGGCGGCGTGTGGGGGCTCCAGAACGGCTACGCGCTCATGGTCGGCGGCGACGACGACAACGTCGAGCGCGTCATGCCGATCTTCGAGACGCTGAAGCCCGAGGGGGAGTTCGGCTTCGTCCACAGCGGCGAGATCGGCGCGGGCCACTTCGTGAAGATGGTCCACAACGGCATCGAGTACGCGATGATGCAGGCGTTCGGCGAGGGTTACGAGCTGATCGAGGCGTCCGACATCGTCAAGGACGTGCCGGGCACCTTCCGGAGCTGGCAGGAGGGCACGGTCATCCGGTCGTGGCTGCTCGACCTGATGAACCGGGCGCTCGCCGACGATCCACAGCTCGACGAGATCCGTGGATACGCCAACGACTCCGGTGAGGGGCGGTGGACGGTGCAGGCCGCCGTCGACCACGCCGTCCCGCTGCCCGCCATCACCGCGTCGCTGTTCGCGCGGTTCTCGTCGCGGCAGGACGACTCGCCCGCGATGAAGATCGTCGCGGCGCTGCGCAACCAGTTCGGCGGCCACGCCGTCGAGGGCGCGAAGGGCGCGGACTCCCCCGGCGCGGACGTGCGTCCGCCCGTCTGATCCCGGCCGGACGTGGGCTCGGCCGTTGTCCACACGCCAGGTCAAAGCTTGCGTTCGGCCTGACGCGTGCTGCGCGCCGTCTGAGCGCGGCGCCGGGCGCGGCACTCTGTGATCCGTCGGGCGGGCTCGCCTTCGGCGACGCACCGCCCGACGGGTGCGTCGCCCGGCGGTTGGGGAGTCGCCTGTGGATAACCGCCGGGGCTCGTGGGGCGACGGGGCGGGCGGGAGGCTCTACCCTCGTGTCCCGTGTACGTCGCCCACCTGTCGCTCCAGGACTTCCGCTCCTACGCCACCGCCGAGGTGCCGTTCGAGCCGGGCGTGACCGCGTTCGTGGGGCCGAACGGGCAGGGCAAGACCAACCTTGTCGAGGCCGTGGGGTACGTCGCGGCGCACGGCAGCCACCGGGCGTCGTCGGACGCGCCGCTCGTCCGGCAGGGCGCGCCGCGCGCCGTCGTCCGCGCCGGACTGGTGAAGGACGGGCGCAAGGCGCTCGTCGAGCTGGAGATCAACCCGGGGAAGGCGAACCGGGCGCGGCTGAACCGCGGCCCCGTCCCCAGGCCGCGCGAGATCCTGGGGCTGCTGCGGACGGTCCTGTTCGCGCCCGAGGACCTGGCGCTGGTCAAGGGCGACCCGGGCGAGCGCCGCCGGTTCCTGGACGAGCTGCTGACGCTGCGCGCGCCCCGGTTCGCGGGCGTCCGCTCCGACTACGACCGCGTCCTCAAGCAGCGGAACGCCCTGTTGAAATCGGCGGCCGCGCACCGCCGCTCCCCCGGCCCCGAGGTCCTGGCGACGCTGGAGGTCTGGGACGCGCACCTCGCCCGCACGGGGTCCGAGCTGCTGGCGGCGCGGCTGGAGCTGACGGCGGCGCTGCGCCCGCTCGCCGCCCGCGCCTACGCGGAACTCGCCCCCCACTCGGGCGCGGCCGACCTGCGTTACCGCAGTTCCCTGGGGGACGACGAGTTGTCCACAGACCGTGGAGAACTTGCGCAACGCCTGCTCGCCGGTGTCGAGGCCGTCCGCAAGCAGGAGCTGGAACGAGGCGTGAGCCTGGTCGGCCCGCACCGCGACGAACTGGTGCTCGGCCTCGGTGATCTGCCCGCGCGCGGCTACGCGAGCCACGGCGAGTCGTGGTCGTTCGCCCTGGCGCTGCGCCTGGCCGCGTTCGACCTCCTGCGCGCGGACGGCGACGATCCGGTGCTGATCCTCGACGACGTCTTCGCCGAACTCGACGCGGGCCGACGCAGCCGCCTCGCCGAGATGGTCTCCCCCGCCGAGCAGGTGCTGATCACCGCGGCCGTCCCGGCGGACGTCCCCCAAGAACTGTCCGGAACGTCCTACGCGGTGGCCGATGGCAAGGTCGTCCCCGCATGACCGACGATCCACAGGCTGGGGACGACGCGCGCGCTCCCGGCGAAGTTCCCCCGGCGCGGCGCGCGCCGGACGGCCCGGCGCGCGGGGCGGCGGCCGCGTCGTCGGGCGCGTCGTCGGGCGGGGCGTCGGGCGGGGCGTCGGGCGGGGCGTCGGAAGACGCGGCGGGCGGGGCGTCGGGCGGGGCCGCGAAGTCGGGGATCGAGCTGGCTCGGGAGGCGCTGGCCCAGGCCAAGGCCGACGCGCGGAAGCGCGGGACGCTGCCCGGGCAGGGGAAGCGCAAAGGGCCGCGCGTGCCCGCGCCGTCGCGGATGCCGGGGCGCGGCGGCGATCCGCGCCGCTTCGGGTCGGCGATCCGCGACCTGCTCGCGGACCGGGGCTGGGAGCAGCGCGCGGCGGTCGGCGGCGTGTTCGGCAACTGGGCGGGCATGGTCGGCCCGGTGCTGGCCGAGCACACGCGGCCGGAGAAGTTCGAGGACGGCGAGCTGGTGATCTTCGCCGATTCCCCGACGTGGGCGACGCAGGTCCGCTCGCTCGCCGCGCAGCTCGTCCGGCGGCTCAACGAGGAACTGGGCCACGGCACCGTCAGGCGCGTCAAGGTCGTCGGCCCGGCCTCCGGCCCCCGCCGCCCCGGCGCCTGGCGCGTCCGCTGACCCCGCCCGCCCGTCTCGCCCGGCCACCCGTCTCGCCCGGCCACCCGTCTCGCCCGGCCACCCGTCCCGCGCGCCGCGCGCCGCGAGCCCGGGCCTGCGGCACCCGGCCTGCCCGTCTCGCGCGCCTGGGCCGCCCTGTCCGTCCGTCCCGCGTGTCGGACCGCCCCGCCCGCGCGCTTACCTCCGGGTTCAGGCGGCCCGGGTCCGCGGCGGGGTTGCGGCAGGTCGGCGGTGCCGGGCGCCGGACCCCCGC
The DNA here is from genome assembly GCF_000381885.1 of Actinomadura atramentaria DSM 43919. GTDB lineage: Bacteria > Actinomycetota > Actinomycetes > Streptosporangiales > Streptosporangiaceae > Spirillospora > Spirillospora atramentaria. The sequence goes on from NZ_KB907218.1 coordinate 217,671, forward strand.
CGAAGCGCCGTCGCACGGCCCGGCCCACCGCGGTACCCGAACAGATGTTCGGGGGTCGGCGCCCCGGGTTCCGCCGCGAACGCGTCGTAGGCCCGAGGACCCCCCTTGCCGAATGGGGGGATGCACCTCCTCGCCCACCCGGCCGCCACACGAGCGCACAGCGCTCGCGAGTGCCACTTTTTGTCCGACCACCCAGTAGAATGGGAGGCGGTTTAAGGATGCTGCGCCGCCTAAGGTCGCCTACCGCCCCTCCGCCGTTCGAGCTGGGGAAACGGGCGCCCGCACGTGTGTTACGGGGCACACCGCGTTCTCCGGCGCGGGGCGGTTGGGTTTCCCCGGCAGGAGGATCTTCCTTTGGCGTACGACGCGAGTTCGATCACCGTCCTCGAAGGCCTCGAGGCGGTCCGCAAGCGACCGGGCATGTACATCGGGTCGACGGGTGAGAAGGGCCTGCACCACCTCGTCTACGAGATCGTGGACAACTCGGTCGACGAGGCGCTGGCGGGCCACGCCGACACCATCGAGGTCGTCCTGCTGGCCGACGGGGGCGTCAGCGTTGACGACAACGGCCGCGGCATCCCGGTGGGCGAGCACCCGGTGGAGAAGCGCCCGGCCATCGAGCTGGTGCTCACCACGCTCCACGCGGGCGGGAAGTTCGACGGCAAGTCCTACGCGGTGTCGGGGGGCCTGCACGGCGTCGGCTCGGCGGTGGTGAACGCGCTGTCGACGCGGCTGGTGGCCGAGGTCCGGCGCGACGGCAGCCACTGGCGCCAGTCCTACACGTGGCAGGGCGCCGAGGGCCCGCTGGTGCAGGGCGAGCCCACCGAGGAGACCGGCACGACGATCACGTTCTGGCCGGACGGCGAGATCTTCGAGACCCTCGACTGGAACTTCGAGATCCTGTCCCGCCGCATGCAGGAGATGGCGTTCCTGAACCGCGGCCTGTCGATCAAGCTGCGCGACGAGCGCCCGTCCCACGTCGAGGCCGAGGCCGACGACGGCTCCGCGCCCGAGCCGGACGGCGAGGCCCCGGCGGCGCGCGAGGTGGTCTACCACTACGAGGGCGGCATCGAGGACTTCGTCCGCTACATCAACGCCCGCAAAGAGGCCGTCCACGAGTCGGTGATCTACCTCGGCGACGAGGTGGAGGGCATGTCCGTCGAGATCGCGATGCAGTGGAACTCGTCGTACGCCGAGTCCGTCCACACGTTCGCGAACACGATCAACACGGCGGAGGGCGGCACCCACGAGGAGGGGTTCCGCGCGGCGCTGACCACGATCGTCAACCGGTACGCGCGCGACAAGGGCCTGCTGCGCGACAAGGACGACAACCTGACGGGCGAGGACGTCCGCGAGGGCCTCACCGCGATCATCTCGATCAAGCTGGCCGACCCGCAGTTCGAGGGCCAGACCAAGACCAAGCTCGGCAACACCGAGGCCAAGTCGTTCGTGCAGAAGGCGTGCAACGAGCACCTGCGCGACTGGTTCGAGGAGAACCCGGGCGAGGCCAAGGAGATCATCAACAAGGCCACGCAGGCGGCGCGCGCCCGCGTCGCGGCCCGGCAGGCGCGCGACCTGACGCGGCGCAAGAGCCTGCTGGAGTCGACGTCGCTGCCCGGCAAGCTGTCGGACTGCCAGTCCACCGACCCGTCGGTCACCGAGCTCTACATCGTCGAGGGCGACTCGGCGGGCGGTTCGGCCAAGGGCGGCCGGAACCCGCACTTCCAGGCGATCCTGCCGATCCGCGGCAAGATCCTGAACGTCGAGAAGGCACGGATCGACCGCATCCTCAAGAACAACGAGGTGCAGGCGATCATCACGGCGCTCGGCACGGGCATCCACGACGAGTTCGACATCGAGAAGCTGCGCTACCACAAGATCATCCTGATGTCGGACGCCGACGTGGACGGCCACCACATCAACACGCTGCTGCTCACGCTGCTGTTCCGGTTCATGAAGCCGCTCATCGAGGCGGGCCACGTCTACCTGTCGCAGCCGCCGCTCTACAAGATCAAGTGGGACGCGCGGGGCGGCGACTCCGACTACGCCTACTCCGACGCCGAGCGGGACGCGATCATCGAGGCCGGGATCGCCGCGGGCAAGCGCGACCCCCGGCCCCGCGACCAGGTCCAGCGCTTCAAGGGCCTCGGCGAGATGAACGCCAACGAGCTGTGGGACACCACGATGGACCCCGACAAGCGCGTCCTGCTGCAGGTCCAGCTCGACGACGCCGCCCAGGCCGACGAGCTGTTCAGCGTCCTCATGGGCGAGGAGGTCGAACCCCGCCGCGAGTTCATCCAGCGCAACGCCAAGGACGTGCGCTTCCTGGACATCTAGCCAGTGTTTTCAACGTCCCGGCCCACGGCCCTCGCCTGGCGGCTCGGGCCTGACCGGGCCTGTGCGAGCGCGGCATCGCTTCGCGATCTGGCCGGGGAAGCTCGCCTCCGGCGTCGCTTCCCCGGCCAGGTAACGCACTCGCGCTGTGGCTGAGGCACTTTGAAACAGACGCTAGCCCGCGCGCTGGCCCCCGAACTCTTCTTTTCCCACGACACGAACGAGGTCTTGCACAGTGACGGACGTGACCACCGAGGGCGGCGGCCCCGCCGAGCGGATCGAACCGGTCGACCTCCAGGTCTCGATGCAGAAGAGCTACCTGGACTACGCGATGTCGGTGATCGTCGCGCGGGCGCTGCCCGACGTCCGGGACGGGCTCAAGCCGGTCCACCGCCGCGTCATGTACGCGATGTACGACGGCGGCTACCGCCCCGACCGCGGGTACTTCAAGTGCGCCCGCGTCGTCGGCGACGTCATGGGCAACTACCACCCCCACGGCGACTCCCCGATCTACGACGCGCTCGTCCGGCTCGCGCAGCCGTGGGCGCTGCGGTACCCGCTGGTCGACGGGAACGGCAACTTCGGCTCGCGCGGCAACGACCCGGCCGCCGCGATGCGGTACACCGAGTGCCGCATGGCGCCGCTGGCGATGGAGCTGCTGCGCGACATCGACAAGGAGACCGTCGACTTCTCGCCGAACTACGACGGCCGCTCCGCGGAGCCGGACGTCCTGCCGTCGCGGTACCCGAACCTGCTGATCAACGGCTCGGCGGGCATCGCGGTCGGGATGGCGACGAACATCCCGCCGCACAACCTGCGCGAGGTCGCGGACGGCGTCCAGTGGTTCCTGCAGAACTACGGCGCGTCCGACGAGGAGCTGCTCGAGGCGCTGATCGAGCGGATCAAGGGCCCGGACTTCCCCACCGCCGGGCTGATCGTCGGCCGCAAGGGCATCGAGGACGCGTACCGCACCGGGCGCGGCTCGATCACCATGCGCGCGGTGGTCGAGGTCGAGGAGATCCAGAACCGGACGTGCCTGGTCGTCACCGAGCTGCCGTACCAGGTCAACCCGGACAACCTCGCGCTGAAGATCGCGGAGCTGGTCAAGGACGGGAAGCTCGACGGCATCGCGGACGTCCGCGACGAGACGTCCGGCCGCACCGGGCAGCGGCTCGTCATCGTCCTCAAGCGCGACGCGGTCGCCAAGGTCGTCCTCAACAACCTCTACAAGCACACGCAGCTCCAGGAGACGTTCGGCGCGAACATGCTCGCGCTGGTGGACGGCGTGCCGCGCACCCTGCGTGTGGACCAGTTCATCCGGCACTGGGTGCAGCACCAGATCGAGGTCGTCGTCCGGCGCACCCGGTACCTGCTGCGCAAGGCCGAGGAGCGCGCTCACATCCTGCGCGCCCTGCTCAAGGCGCTCGACCGCATCGACGACGTCATCGCGCTCATCCGCCGGTCGCCGTCCGCGCAGGAGGCCCAGCAGGGCCTGATGGGCCTGCTGGAGATCGACGAGATCCAGGCGCAGGCCATCCTGGACATGCAGCTCCGCAAGCTCGCCGCCCTGGAGCGCCAGGCGATCATCGACGAGTACGACAAGCTCATGGCCGAGATCGCCGACTACAACGACATCCTCGCCTCCCCCGAGCGGCAGCGGGCGATCGTCGGCGAGGAGCTGGCCCCGATCGTCGAGAAGTACGGCGACGAGCGGCGCACCGAGATCATCCCGTTCGACGGCGACGTGTCCTACGAGGACCTCATCGCCGAGGAGGACGTCGTCGTCACGATCACGCGCGGCGGCTACGCCAAGCGGACCCGCACCGACCAGTACCGCGCGCAGCGGCGCGGCGGGAAGGGCGTGCGCGGGGCGCAGCTCAAGCAGGACGACATCGTCGACCACTTCTTCGTCACCACCACGCACCACTGGATTCTGTTCTTCACGAACAAGGGCCGGGTGTACCGGGCGAAGGCGTACGAACTGCCGGACGCCGGGCGGGACTCGCGCGGCCAGCACGTCGCGAACCTGCTCGCCTTCCAGCCGGACGAGCACATCGCCCAGGTCATGGACCTGCGCGACTACGGCGTCGCGCCGTACCTGGTGATCGCCACCAAGCGCGGGCGCGTCAAGAAGACCGCCCTCGCGGACTTCGACTCCCCGCGCAGCGGCGGCATCATCGCGATCAACCTGCTCGACGACGACGAGGTCATCGCGGCCCGGCTCGTCTCCGGCAGCGACGACCTGATCATGGTCTCGACGGGCGCGCAGGCGATCCGCTTCCCCGCGTCCGACGACGAGCTGCGGCCGATGGGCCGGGCCACCAGCGGCGTCATCGGGATGCGGTTCGACGCCGAGCACGAGGTCCTCAACATGCTCGTCGTCCAGGACGCCGAACACGACGTCCTCATCGCCACCGAGGGCGGCTACGCCAAGCGCACCCCGATCGACCAGTACCCGCGCCAGGGCCGGGGAGGCAAGGGCGTGCTCACGGCTAAGATCGTGCAGACGCGCGGCCGGCTGGTCGGCGCGCTCATGGTGCGGCCCGACGACGAGGTCTTCGCGATGACGTCCAGCGGCGGCGTCATCCGGACCCGCGCGGCCGAGGTCAAGCAGTCCGGTCGGCAGACGATGGGCGTGCGCCTGATGAGTCTCGCCGACGGAGGCAGCATCGTCGCCATCGCGCGCAACGTAGAGTCCATGGTGGACGCGGAGGACGCCGAGGGCGAGGAGGCCGACAGTGAATAGTGCCTCTGACCTGCGGCAGGGCCAGGAGGACACGTGAGCACGCAGCCCGGTGGCGAGAACGAGCCGGTGAAGCCGTCCGGCGGCAAGCCCGGGCCGGGGGCGGCGCGCAAGCCCGCGTCGCCCGCCGGGAAGGGCGGCGGTGCGGGCGGTCGCTCCGGGGCGGCCAAGCGGAACGGGGGCGCTTCTCGTACGGGGTCCTCCGGGTCCGGTTCCCGGTCCCGCAACGGGTCCGGGACGGGGTCCGGCGGTTCCGGTGGTGCCGGGACGGGGCGGGGCGCCGGGAAGCCGGGGCCGTCCAAGCCCGCGCCGAAGCCGACCGTGCAGGCGGCCGCGAAGCCGCCCGCCAAGCCGGGGCCGAAACCGGGCGACGAGCCGTCGCCGTCCACGTCGTCCGCGCCGTCGTCCGCCTCCGAGGCCGACAGCGCGCCCGCCGTGGACGAGACCGCGATCGACCTCGCCGTGCCCGACCTGACGCCCGACGCCGCGCCGCCCGCGCCGCGCCCCGCGCGCGACGCGGCCGTGGACGACGACACCCCGAACTGGGCCAAGCCCGTCGACTCCGGCGGCTCGGTGTCGGCGGCCCGCACCGGGCCGCAGCCCGCCGTCCGCGTGGACGACCCGCCGCCCGCGCCGTTCGGTGGATCGGCCGACAGCCGCGCGTCCGGCGCCAACCGGATGCCCGGCTTCGCCGGGGCCGCCCTCAAGGACCGGCCCGTCGAATCCGGCGCGTCCACCGTGCCGGGTGGGCCGTCGTCCGCGTCTGCCGCGTCCGGGCCGTCCGCCGCCGGCAAGCCCGGGAGCGGCCCGGCCGGCTCGACCGGCGGGAAGCCCGCCCGCAAGGCGCAACTCCAGCTCGCGCGGCTCGAACCGTGGTCCGTCATGAAGTTCAGCTTCATGATGTCGCTCGTCTGCTTCGTCGTGCTGCTCGTCGCCGTCGTCGTCCTCTACATGATCCTCGCGGGCCTCGGCGTCTTCGACGCCATCGGCTCCACGATCAACGACGTCACCAAGAGCGACAACGGCGGCGGCGTCGACGCCGGAGGCTGGTTCTCCTTCGCCAAGATCTTCGGCTACACCGTCCTCATCGGCGCGCTGAACGTCCTGCTCATCACCGCCCTGTCCACGGTCGGGTCCGTCATCTACAACCTCGCCGCCGACATCGTCGGCGGCGTCGAGGTCACCCTCAAAGAAGCCGAGTAACGCCCCGCCGCCGCTCCCGAAACGGATTACCGGTTACCTCACCGGATGAGGTAACCTCTCGTTGCGCCGCCGAGAGCGGCGGCAGGTTACGGGCCTATAGCTCAGTCGGTTAGAGCGCATCCCTGATAAGGATGAGGCCGGTGGTTCAAGTCCACCTAGGCCCACTCGGAGCTGGGAGCACCCTGGTCGCGGCGTTGCCGCTTCCCCGGGTGCTCCTCGTCGTTTCGCCCAGGGGGGCGACCCCCTGGAATCCCCGGGCGGGGGCTCCGCCCCCGCACCCCCCTCCGGCTGGCCACCGCTGTCGGCTTCCCCCTTCCCCTTCGCCCCGCGCTCGCGGCTTCGCCGCTTCGGCGCTTCCGCCGTTGGCTTCGTTCCGGGTGCGCGGGTTGGCTGCGCACGCTCGGGGGCGTCGCCCCCGTCCTGTGGCTGTTGCTCGCCGTTGACCTCCCGCTTCGCTCCACGTCTGCGGCTTCGCCGCTGGCTTGTGGCCGGTGCTCGCTGCCGCCTTCCCCTTTCGATCCGGGCTCGCGGCTTCGCCGCATCGGCGCATCCCTGGGTGCTTTTCGTCGTTCTGCCCGGGTGATCCTCTGGAACCCTCGGGCGGGGGCTCCGTCCCCGCACCCCCTTCGGCTGGCCGCCGCTGTCGGCTTTCCCCTTCGCCCCACCCTTGCGGCTTCGCCGCTTCGGCGCTCCCGCCGTTGGTTTCGTCCGGGGGCGCGGTTGGCTGCGCCCGCTCGGGGGCTGCGCCCCCGTCCTGTGGCTGATGCCCGCCGTCGACCTCCCGCCTCGTTCCGCGCTCGCGGCTTCGCTGCGTCGTCGCTCCCCTCCGTTGGTGTCGTCGGGGCGCGCGGTTGGCTAGGGCCGTTCTGGGGCTTCATCCCCGGTTGTGGCTGATGCTTGCTGCCACCTCCCGGGTCGCTCTGCGCCCGTGGCTTCGCCGCATTCGTGCTTCGTTGGTTGCTTTCGTCGGGGGCGCGCAGTTGGTTGGTGCTGCTAAGGGCTCTGCCTGCGGTCTGTGGCTGGTGCTCGCCGTCGACCTTTCGCCTCACCCCGCGCTCGCGGCTTTGCCCTATCGCCGTTCCCGCCGTTGGTGCGCGGTTGGCAGAGACCGCTAGGGCGCTTCGCCCGCAGCCTGCGGCTGTGCTCGCCGTTGGCCTCCGCGCCTCAACCCACGCTCGCGGCTTCGCCGTTTCGTAGGGGCGCGGTTGGCTGCGCCCGAGTGAGGGATTCGCCCGGCTGCGGCTGATGCTCGCTGCTGGCCTCTCACGTTGTTGTGCGCCCTGGGCTTCGCTGCTCTTTGCTCGGGTGCTCGGCGGGCTCGGTCGCTCGGGCTTCTCCCCTGCCTCATCGGCTGATGCTCGTTTTTCGGCTTTCCGGTTCGCTTGTGGCTTCGCCGTGTTTCCCCTTCCGTCGTTGCCTTAGGGCCTTGGGGCCTGAGGGCTTGGGGGCCGGTGGTTGAGGGTCTTGCAGGCTTCGCACTCGGGTCGGGCGGCGCTGGCCACGATCGTCAACTGGTACGTGCGGGACGATCGCCTGCTGCGCGACAAAGACGATGTTCGCTGTGGTCGCCGCTGTTCTGGGGAATTGTTCGTGGCCGCGCGCCCATGTCCGCAGCCCCGTATCCGCGCGCCCTTGCGTTCAGACCGCGCACACTTGCGTGCGTTCGGTGTCCGCGTCGGTCGCCGGGCAACGCTCGGTGCCTGCGCCCCGCTTTCTGGCGTTCAGAAGCGCAATGTTCGTCTCGGGCGTCCTGTGCCGTTGCTGGGCGGGTTGCGCGTGGACGTCGTGGAGGGCGCGGAGCGTATGGCATGACGCTGGTGGGCACGCCGATGTCTGTTGACCGCCCTCGTCTGCACGGCCGGGCGGAGTGATCTGGGGGTTGTGCGGGAAGCCCGTCCCGTCCTGCGGGTAGGCGCGGTTTGCTCGCCGGATGGCGTGAGGCGGGCGGGGTCGGTGGGTGGTCAGGGGCGTAGGAAGTCCAGTAGGGCCGGGACGATCGCCTCGGTGGTCGGGCCGTGGCCCTGGCCGGGGAGGACGCGGCGGGCTGCGGCGGGGAGGGCGGACGCCACCGCGTCGGCGGCCTCCGGCATTCCGGGGAAGGTCTGGTCGCCTGAGAGGACGACGGTGGGGACGGTGACGTTCGCCCAGCGGGCGCGCCAGTCCGGGTCGTCGTTGATCGCGGCGACGGACGTGAGGTCGTAGACGATCGTCGGCGCCACCGAGACCATCAGCGGCCACGACGGCTGTTGCGCCATGCCGTCGACCACCTCGGGAGGCACCCCGATCACGGAGGTCATGTTGTAGCGCAGCGCGTCCTCGGCGCGGCCCTCGGCCAGGAGTTTCCGCAGCGTCGCGATGTGGTCGCCCTGGTCGGTGCCCTGGAAGAACGGCGGCTCGTACAGCGCGAGCGCCCGCACGCCGACGCCCGCCGCGGCCGCCGCCAAGCCGACCGCCGCGCCCGACGAGCTGGTGTAGAGCGTCGCGAAGCCGCCGACGGTGTCGATCAGCGCGGCGACGTCCTCGACCTCCCGGTCCAGCGACCACGGCGCGGTGTCACCGGACCCGCCCCGGCCCCGCCGGTCGTAGTCGACGGTCGTGAACCCCTCGCCCGCGAGCGTCCGCGCGGTCTGCGCGGTGGTCGGATCGAGCGCACGGAACTGCGTCGCGCCCGCGACGAAGACGACGGCGGGCCCGTCGCCGTACCGGTCGTAGGAGATCGTCGTCCCGTCCTGCGAAGTGACCGTGCTCATGTCTCACACCCTCCGGCGCGCGGTTCCCTGCCCGACGCCCGTACCCTGCCACGCGCGTCTGACAGAACGTCAACGCACGCCGCGCCCCCGCGCCACCCAACTCGCATGCCGCGCCCGCGCCTCTTCCGCGAGTACGACCGCCAGTTCCGCCCGAGTCCGGCCGCGCGTCTTCACCGCGTGGCAGTTCGGGCAGAGGACGATCATCTAGTCCGGGTGGTCGCGGCCCCACTTCGCGCGCTCGACGACGTGGTCGACCTCCAGGATCGGGTCGCCGCCGTCGGTGACGCCTCGGGCTGGCCCGCGCATCGGGGGCTCTCGCAGCGTCCGTCGCTCCGGATCAGGACCGCCGCTCGGGACCGTCTCGATCGGACGGGCTGCTCGCGCGTCGTCGTGGCCGTCCGGGCGTGGTCACCGCGTGCCTCGGCCCGCTCGATGTCGAGGCACATCCGCACGTACTCGTCCACAGGGCTCGGCTCAGTGCTCGGCGACGGCGGCGCGGGAGCCTCCAAGCCGATGTCGCGCAGCAGTTCGCCGGGCACGTCGCCGTCGAAGAACCGGTCGCCCAGTTCGCCGAGGACCGCCGCGCGGGCGACCGGGGAGGACGCCGCCAGGTTCTCGACCCACACGGGCAGGCCGCCGTCCGGGTTCTGCCGGTCCAGCCAGCGGCCCGGTTCGCCGTGCGCGGTCGGCACGGGACCGTCGTGCCCGGTGAACTCCCACAGGCCCGCGCGGTGGAGGGCGAGCAGCGGGTACTCGGGCTGGGCCCGCGACGACGGGCGGCCGTGGTCGAGCAGAAGGCGCCGCAGCTCCGGCCGCGCGTCCTCCCACGCGGTGAGCCGGGGACGCCGCCGCGCGGCCCGTCCGAACGCCCACAGCAGCACGATGGGCTGGTGCAGCGCGGGGCCGTCCGGGGTCCGGTGGACGCGCAGCGCCTGGACGAGCGCGATCAGCCTGTGCAAAGGCGGTGACGGGTTATCCACAACGGTGAATCCAAGGTTTGCGAGCGTCTTGACCACGGTCGCGCGGCCTCCGGAGAACTCGTCCGGCGTCAGCGGGCGACCGGCGACGTACCGGTACGCGACGCCGACGATCGCCTTGGAGTCGTACAGCCGTCCGCCGAACTCCACCAGGTACCGGTAGGCGGGCTTGTATCCGTAGCGTTCGAGGAAGACGTCCCGGCTCGTCGCATTCGGCGATGGCCTGGTGGATGGCATCGGGCGAGATCCGCGTCAGGTCCATGCGTGCAGTGAAGCAGGGATCTGCGACGAACCGGGGCTGGGAGGCGCGCGGGGACGTTTGTAGGATGCGCGCGTGGGTCGGGTGGCCTGCGGGCCGTGGCGGAGGGAACTCGCGTGGGCGACGTCGGGATTGTACGGGCCGCCGAGCTGCCGGACGAGGAGCGCGATGCGATGCGCTCGCTGTTCCAGGCGTCGCCGTTGAACGCCATGCTCGACCTGGAGATCACCGAACTCGGCGAGGGCTACGCCGTCGTGACGATGCCCGTCACCGACGACGCGCTCAACCACGCGGGGACGCCGCACGGCGGGGCCATCGCCACGCTCATCGACCAGGCCGCCGGGACGGCCGCCGCGCGCGCCGGCGGCCTCGACCCGACCGTGCAGACGCTCGTCACGGTGGACCTGCACGTCCGCTACCTCGCGCGGGCGCGGGGCGCGGCCGTCCACGCCCGCGCGGAGGTCCTCAAGGTCGGGCGGCAGCTCATCACCGTCGAGTGCAAGGTCACCGACGACGGGGGCGCGCTCGTCGCGGCGTCCGACTTCGCGATGATGATCGTGCCGCTCGCGGACCGGGGACGGCCGAACGCGCAGGTCCCGGTCAGCGGTCCGCGGGCGTGACGGCCGCCGCGCGGTAGGCCGCGAGCGTCAGGTCGGCCATCGCGCGCTCGCCGTTCTGGTTGGGGTGCGCGGGCGCGGCCCACTGGGTGGGGATGCCCTCGATCCAGCGCTTGGTCGGGTCCGCCTGGCAGGTGTCGTGGCCGGGTTCGGTCGTGTCGACGACGGTGACGCCGTTCTGCGCGGCCTGCTCGGCGAGCATCGTGTTGAGCTGCGTCTGCACCCCACGCAGGTACGGGACGTCGCCCTTCGCGATCGGCACCCAGGGGAAGCAGCCGTCGCCCTGCGCCGGGAGGATCAGCGGGTAGGTGAGCAGGAAGACCTTCGCCTTGGGCGCGCGGCTGTGGATACCGGCGAGCGCGCGGCCGACGTCGGGGGCGGCCTTCGCGATGCTCTGCGCGAACTGGTCCGTGCCGTCGGCGGTGAGGGAGTCCTTGCAGGGGGAGCCGTCGGGGTCGCCGTAGCTGAGCGTGAAGCACTTCACGGCCTTGCTGAAGCCGATGTCGTTGCCGCCGATGGTGAGGGTGACGAGCGTGGTGTCGGCGTTGAGGGCGTCGAACTGCGGCGGGTTCGGGTCGCCGACGGAGAACGACTGCGGCGACGTCATGTGCTGCGTCTTCGCGCCGCTGCAGCTCACGTCCTTGAACGACGCGGGCTTGAGCGTCTTGGCGATGAGGCTCGGGTAGTCGAGGTCGCCGCGGATGCAGCCGAGGGGGGAGCCCGGCTGGAGGAGGGACGTCAGCGGCGCGGCGGTGTAGGAGTCACCGAGGGCGACGTAGTTGACGGCCGGCTCGTCGGCGCGGGCGGCGGCGGTGACCGCGCTCGGGGCGAGGGCCGTCGCGGTGGCGGCGAGCGCGGTGGCGGCGAGCACGGGGGCGGCGAGGGACAGGACGCGGCGAGGCATGGCGGTTCCCGGGGGCCGGCGATGGGGGCAGCCGATTGTCCCGCATGGTGATGTGAGTCACCTATGTCCGAGGTAGCGCGAACTGTGTCGCTTTTCTGTCAGTGGAGGACGGGGCCGCGCGCTTGTCAATCTGGGGATAACGCTGCGTATAACGTGTGGACACGGTTGCGCACAGGGGTGTGGGCGACTGTGCGGTGAGTTATCCACAGGTTGTGGACGGACTTGCCTCGCCCCTTCTGACCTGGGCAGATAGGGCTCACGGCGCGGGACTGATCATTATGGACTGGGGACAGTCGGTGGATAACTCGTCACCCACAGGATGACGAGGTTGGGGATGTCCGCTGTCCACAGGTTGGGGATGGGACGTGGCCTGCGCTGGTCGGCGGTCTAGGCGATGTTTCCAAGTCCCGGCTCACGGCTCTCGCCTGGCGGCTCGGGCCTGACCGGGCCTGTGCGAGCGCGGCATCGCTTCGCGGTCTGCCCGCCGAAGCTCGCCTCCGGCGTCGCTCCATCGGCCAGTTAACGCACTCGCGCTGTGGTTGAGGCACGTTGAGGCACGTTGAGACACCTAGGCGGGATGCACCGGGATTGGGCTGCGCGAGATCGCTTCCGCCGAGTGCTGGATGGCGTCCGTGGGGTCCGGGGCGCGGATGGCACGGTGCTGGGCGAGTGGGTCGCGAAGGTCGTTCATGCCAGGTGGCCAAAGAGGCCCAACGCCGCTGGGCGGCCGTGCATGCTCTTCGCAGCGGGCAGCGGGCAGCGGGCAGCGGGCAGCGGGCAGCGGGCAGCGGGCAGCGGGCAGCGGGCAGCGGGCAGCGGGCAGCGGGCAGCGGGCAG
>NZ_KB907219.1 GCF_000381885.1 Actinomadura atramentaria DSM 43919
GCTTCGGTGCTTCGGAGGGGTTGGGGTTGGTCGTTCGGTGGTTTTGGCGAGAGGGAAACACCCGGTCCCATTCCGAACCCGGAAGTTAAGCCTTTCAGCGCCGATGGTACTGCATGGGGGACTGTGTGGGAGAGTAGGACACCGCCGGACTCTTTTTCAGTCGAGGGTCGCCTTGTTTTCGAGGCGGCCCTCGACGCATGTATTGGGCCGGCCGAAGTAGGCTGCAAGGGTCCACCGAACGACGAGAACAGTGACGGTTGTGATGAGCGCGGAAGAGGACGGCCGGGGCGGCGACGACCGGCGAGGCAGGGACGGGGGGCGGGACAAGCCCGCCCGTCGTGGGGGGCAGCCTCGCGGGGACGCGGGTAAGCGCGGCAACGGCGGTCCTCGGGGCGGTGCGCCCCGGTCCGGGGGGTCGGGGGACTCCCGCGGCCGGTCCGGCGGCTACGGCGGATCGCGGGGCGGTCCGCAGGGCCGCTCCTTCTCCGGCGGGCGTCCGGGCGGCGGCCCGCGCCGCGACGACCGGCGCGACGACCGTCGTACGGGCGGCGGCTTCCGCGAGGGCGACCGTCCGGGCGGCGGACCGCGCGACGGGCGCGGGTCCGATCGGCCGTTCCAGCGGCCCGACGACCGGCGCGGCCAGGGCGGCGACCGGCGCTTCGACGACCGCGGCGGCCGTGGGCCGGGCGGTCCGCGCCAGGGCGGCGGCGACCGGCGGTTCCAGGGCCGGCCGGGCGACCGCGACGACCGGCGTCCCTACAACTCCGGCGGCGACCGCTACGAGCGCGGCGGTCCGCGCGACGATCGCGGCGGCCGCGGCCCCGGCGGGCCGCGCCACGACAACGGCTCGGGCCGTCCGCAGGGCGGCTTCCGCGGCGGCGACCGCTCCGGGCGGTTCGAGGACCGGCGCAGACCGGGCGGTCCCCGGTTCGCAGGCCGCGACGACCGGCGGGGGTCGGGCGGCCCGCGCGGTGATCGGCGCGACGACCGTCCCGGGAGCTCCGGCGACCGCCGTGGCCCGGGACCGCGTTTCGAGCGCCGCGACGAGCGCGGCGGCGGGTTCGATGACCGGCGTGGGTCGGGTGGCCCCCGGTTCGAGCGCCGTGACGACCGTGGCGAGCAGCGTGGACCCGGCGGGCCGCGTTTCGAGCGCCGTGATGACCGTGGCGATCGGCGCGGGCCGAGCGGCCCTCGGTTCGAGCGCCGCGATGACCGTGGCGAGTGGCGCGGCCCCGGCGGCCCCCGCTTCGAGTCGCGCGACGGTGGCGACCGCAAGTTCGAGCGGCGCGACGATCGCGATGACCGGCGCGGGTCGGGTGGTCCGCGTTTCGAGCGCCGGGACGACCGCGGTGGACAGCGCGGATCGGGCGGACCGCGGTTCGAGCGTCGAGACGATCGTGGTGACCGGCGTGGGTCGAGTGGTCCCCGGTTCGAGCGTCGGGACGATCGTGGTGAGCAGCGTGGATCGGGTGGTCCGCAGTTCGAGCGGCGCGACGATCGCGGTGAGCGGCGTGGACCTGGTGGCCCGCGCTTTGAGCGTCGGGACGACCGTGGTGAGCGGCGTGGGCCGGGTGGTCCCCGGTTCGAGCGTCGGGACGACCGTGGTGAGCGGCGTGGGCCGGGTGGTCCCCGGTTCGAGCGGCGCGATGACCGTGGTGGCCAGCGTGGCTCGGGTGGTCCGCGTTTTGAGCGGCGTGACGATCGCGGGGAGGGGCGTGGGCCTGGCGGCCCGCGTTTCGAGCGTCGGGACGATCGTGGTGAGCGGCGTGGGCCGGGTGGTCCCCGGTTCGAGCGGCGGGACGACCGCGGGGGGCGGTCGGATGAGCGGCGCGGGCCCGGTGGGCCTCGGTCGGATCGCCGGGACGACCGGCGTTCGGACCGGCCGTCCTTCCGGGGCGACGACCGGCGGCCGGGGAAGCCGTGGCGTGAGCGCGGGGAGGACCGCGACCGGTCCGGTCGGCCGTACGAGCGGCGCGGGCGGGACGCGGAGAGCCGCGAGCCCGCCGAGCCGAAGCACGACGACCCGGTGCTGCCCGACGACGTCACCGGCGACGAACTGGACGCCGACGCGCGCGCGGGACTGCGGTCGCTGCCGAAGGACCTCGCGACGCGCGTCGCCCGCCACCTGGTGATGGCCGGGCGGCTCGCGGACGAGGACGCCGAGCGCGCGTACGCGCACGCCCGGGCGGCGCGCCGCGTCGCGTCCCGCGTCGGCATCGTCCGGGAGGCCGCCGGGCTCGCCGCCTATCACGCCGGGGAGTGGTCGGAGGCACTCGCGGAACTGCGGGCGGCCCGCCGCCTCGGCGCGGGCGACGACTCGTACCTGCCCGTCATGGCGGACAGCGAGCGCGGGCTCGGCCGCCCCGAGCGCGCGCTCGACCTCGTCAAGTCGCCCGACGCGGACCGGCTGGACGACGCGACGCGCGTCGAGCTGCGGATCGTGGAGTCCGGCGCGCGCCGCGACCTGGAGCAGTACGACGCCGCCGTCGTCACGCTCCAGATCCCCGAGCTGCGGGACCGGCGGCTGCGGCCGTGGTCGGCGCGGCTGTTCTACGCGTACGCCGACGCGCTCGTCGAGGCGGGCCGTGACGAGGAGGCGTCGGACTGGTTCGCGCGCGCCGCGGCGGCCGACCGCGACGCCGAGACCGACGCGGCCGAGCGGTACGCCGAGCTGGAGGGCCTGGAGATCGTCGACACCGAGGAGGAGGACGGCGAGACGCCGGCCGCCGGCGAGGGGGCTGACGACGTCGCGTCCGTGATCGAGGAGACCGCGGCCGAGGCCGCCGGTCCCGCCGACGACTCGGGTGAAACCGGCGAGGGGGCCGACGATGTCGCGCCCGTTGCCGAGCGGACCGCGGTCGAGGACGCCGGAGATGCGGGCGAGGACGTCGCTGCCGTAGAGGCCGAGGCGGCCGCGGACGTCCCGCCTGCGGTCGAGGCGGCCGCGGTCGATGAGATCGTGGTCGAGGAAGCCGTGGTCGAGGACGGCACGGCGGAAGACGTCGTGGTCGAGGAGACGGTCGTCGTGGCCGAGCCCGGCGATGCCGCGTCCGCCGAGCCCGAGATCGCCGTCGAGACCGTGATCGACCCCGTGGCGTTCGAGTTCAAGCCCGAGGTCACCGTGTCGCCCGAGCCCGTCGACGACGTCGCGGCCGAGGCCCCGGCGGTGTTCCTGGAGCCCGAGCCGGCGCCGGAGCCGAAGCGCGACCCGGACGAGCGTCCCGGCGAGTGACGAGCGAACAGCCCCCAGGCCGACGGCCCGGGGGCTGTTCTGTTCACGGCGGTCAGGCGTGCCGGGCGAGCGCGTGCATGATCCCGGTGACGTTGCTGTGGTCGCTGTTGAGCACCTGGTACTTCTCGGCGATCTCCGGGTCGATGTCGTCCTGGGTGATGCGGTAGCGGTCGTTCGTGCGCTCCTGGACCATCGCGACGGCGTGGTCGACGTCCAGTCCCGCGTCCTGGGCGTCGCGGACGGCGTCCACCCACACGCGCAGTTCCTCGGCGGAGCGGTCCAGCGTGTCCTCGACCTCCGCGACCGGCCCGTAGTGGGCGAACAGCAGCCGCTGCGGCTGGAGGGACGCGAAGCGGCGCAGGGACGCCAGCGCGGTGTCGAGGTCGAAGTCCGGCGGCGGCGTCGCGGGCCGGACGTCGGCGGTCTCGGGCAGGTAGACGCCCGCCGCGTCCCCGACGTACAGGTCCCCGGTGGCCGAGTCCATCAGCCCGACGTGGTGCTTGGCGTGCCCCGGCGAGTAGTGGGACTCCAGGCGGCGGCCGCCGCCGAGGTCGATGACGCCGGTGTCGTCCACGGCGCGGATGCGCGCGGCGTCGGTCGGCTTCAGCTCGCCGAACAGGACGTCGAGCGCGTCGCCGTAGACCATGCGGGCGCTGCGCATCAGCCGTTCCGGCGACGCCAGGTGGCGGGCGCCCTTCTCGTGGACGACGACCTCCGCGCCGGGGTACATGGCGGCGATGTCGCCGACGCCTCCGGCGTGGTCGAGGTGGATGTGGGTGACGACCACGGTCGCGAGGTCGGACGCGCCGACGCCGAGTTCGGTCAGCGCGGCCTGGACGGTCGGCGCCGATCCGGACGTCCCCGGCTCCACCAGGCAGGGCCGGTCGGACAGGATCAGGTACCCGGCCGTGATCCCCGCGTACCCGGCCATCCGGGTGTCGATCTCGTAGACGTTCCCGCCGAGCGGGGTGATCGTGGTCTCCATGCGTCGATCCTCGCTCTCCGGCGGCGGGTTATCCACAGTTCCCGGACGGGTTTCCGGCGGGGTCGTCCGCCGGGTCATCGTGGTCCGGGAGGTCGAGCAGGCGCAGGACGAGGCCGCTGCGGGGCTTGGGGCCGAAGGAGGTGGACTTGCGGGGGACGCGCTCGCCGCGCGCGGCGAGCGCGGTCACGTCCTCGACGGACAGGGGGTTGAGCAGCACCGCCGTGCCGCCGGTCGCGCGGGCGAGGTCGAGCGCGGCGCGCGGGTCGTCGTGGACGATCTCGACGGCGCTCGCGGGCAGGTCCCAGACGTCCGCGATGAGGAGCCGGTCGAGGACGGTCGTGTTCAGCGAGCGCAGGAGAGGGGAGGCGTCGGGCGGCAGGACCCGGGCGAGCCGCGCCGGGTCCGGGTCGGTGAGCAGGTGGAGGTCGTCCGGGCCGCCGAGCAGGAACGCGGGGCCGCGCGCGGCGGCCAGTGCGGCGAGTCCGGTGTCCGGGTCGGGCTGCGGCGCGACGGTGAACGCCGTGCGGGCGGCTGCCGCGGCGCGCTCGGGCGGGAGGCCGGGCACGACGCGGTGGATCGCGCTGAGGCGCGGCGGGTAGCGGGTCGAGTCGACGAGGAGGGCCATGCCGTAGTCGCAGGGGCCGGGGCCGTCCTGGCGGGCTTGGAGCAGGCGGTACGTGGCGTACCGGTGGTGTCCGTCGGCGATGAGCGCGCGGCGGGGGAGGAGGTCGCGGGCGATCTCGGCGTGCAGCCGCGGGTCGGTGATGCTCCAGAGGCGGTGCGTGAGGCCGTCGCGGTCGAGGAACGCGACGAGCGGATCGGCGTCCGCCGCGCGGTCGACGATCGCGGCGGTGGCCGCGCCGCCCTCGTAGGTGAGCAGGATCGGTTCCAGGTTCGCGCGGGTCGCGGTCATCAGCGCGAGGCGGTCGCGGACGGGGCCGGGGTAGACGTTCTCGTGCGGCAGGACGACGCCGTCGCCCTCCGCGCGCAGGCCCAGCGCGCCGATCAGGCCGCGCTGGAGGACGCGCGCGCCCTCGGCGGCCTCGTACACGTACAGGGCCGGGCGGTCGTCGGGGGCCAGCGAGCCGTCGGCCAGCCAGCGGCGCAGCGTCGCGGCGGCCTCGGCGTGGTCGGCGCCCGCCGCGCGGGACCGGATGAGGCGCGCGACGTTGTGGCCGTCGCCGTCCAGCAGCGCGCGGACGGCCTGGTCGTCGATGAGGTCGTACGGCGGGCTGGTCACGGCCGCGAGGCCGCCGACGCGGCGCGGGTCGAAGCGCACGCCCCGGAACGGGGCGAGGACGAGACCGGCGGCGGCGCGCGGGTCCGGTGCCCCGAACGCCCGCGCGCTGAATTCCTCCGGACTCGATCCGGAAGGGAGATCGCCGTTCACCGTGGGCATGCTATTCACCGGCGGCCCCCCGGTCCCCGGGCGGGTACCGTCGAAGAGATCCAGAGTCGCAGGGGAGGTCCATATGAATTCCCAAGGACCGCAACGGCCGGAGGATTCCCCGGACGAGCATCCCCCCGAGGGCGGCGTGTACGAGTGGTACACCCGCGGGCTCGTCCTGCTGAGATCGGGCAGCGCGGCGGCGGCGCTGCAGCTCCTGTCCCGGGCGGCCGAGGCCGAGCCCGAGTCCCGCAGCATCCGGGAGGCGCTGGCGCGCGCGCAGTTCGGGGCGCGCCGGTTCGACGACGCCGCCGCGAGCTTCCGTTCGATCGTCGCCGACGACCCCGCCGAGGACTACGCCCTGTTCGGCCTCGGCCTGGCCCTGAGCCGGATGGGCGAGTTCCGCGCCGCCGTGGAGCCGCTGGCCCTCGCGGCCGCGATGCGGCCGGAGAACAGGGACTACGCGAACGCGCTCCGGCACGTCCGCGCGACCCTCGCCGCCCGCGACTGACCCCCGACCCGAATCCCCGTCCCGACCGATCCTCCCGGCCGATCCGACCCCCTGACCCGATTCTTCCGCCCGAACTCCCTGGCCGTTTCCCCCAAGGCCCCGCGCCCCCGGCCGTTCTCTCCGACTGAGACTCCGGCCGATCGTCCGGCTGCGCGTTCCGCGGCCCGTGTCGTCGTCTTTCGTTCGAGTGGAGCGGACTCCGCGGTGGGGCCGGTGGTTTCGATCATTTTGTGATCGGGTGATGTGTGATGCGTGTCATGTCCCGTCCGGGGGCGGGAGCGGTCGGCGGGTGCGTGGGGGCGGGGCGTTGCTGGTGGCGGGTGGTGGGGACGGGCGGGGTGGGGCGGTGGAGCGTTCCGGGCGGGGCCGGGGCGGCGGCGGACGGGATGGTGAGATGGGACCGTGAGCCGGGTCACCGGGCCGCCAGCCAAGGGATGGGGTGCCATGAGAGCGTCCGACGGACCGCTCAGCGAGGTCTACGACGTCGCGCTGCTCGACCTCGACGGGGTCGTGTACCGGGGCCACCGGCCCGTTCCGGGAGCCGCCGAGGCGCTCGCCAAGGCCCGCGCCGCCGGGCAGCGGCTCGCGTTCGTGACCAACAACGCGTCGCGCACGCCGTCCGCGGTGGCGACGCTGCTGCGCGAGGTGGGCGTCCCGGCCGACCCCGCCGACGTGGTGACGTCCGCGCAGGCCGCCGCGTCGCTGCTGGCCGAGCGGCTGCCCGCCGGGTCCGCCGTGCTCGTCGTCGGCGGCGCGGCCCTGCGCCGCGCCCTGCACGCCCGGGGCCTGCGCCCGGTGTCGCTGGCCGCCGAGCGGCCCGCCGCCGTCGTGCAGGGCTTCGACCCCGGCCTCGACTACGGGCTGATCGCGGAGGGCGCGAAGGCGGTGCTGGCCGGGGCGCTGTTCGTCGGCTCCAACGGGGACCGGACGATCCCCGGCGCGGACGGCCGCCTCAAGCCGGGCAACGGCTCGCTGCTGCAGGTCATCCGCACCGCGACGGGCGTGGACCCGATCGTCACCGGCAAGCCCGAGCGCCCCCTGCACCGCGAGTCCGTGGAGCGCACCGGGGCGGAGCGCCCGCTCATCGTCGGGGACCGCCTGGACACCGACATCGAGGGCGCGCACAAGGGCGGCGCCGACAGCCTGCTGGTGTTCACCGGCGTCACCGGCGTCCGGGAGGCGCTGACGGCCCGCCCCGACCACCGCCCGACGTTCCTGGCCGCCGACCTCGGCGGGCTCCTGACCGCGCACCCGGGCGTCGACCGGGCGGGCGACGCGTGGCGCTGCGCGGGCTGGACCGCGCGCCGCGCCGGGGACGTCCTGGACGTGACCGGCGCGGGCGACCCCTACGACGGCCTGCGCGCCCTGGCCGCCGCGTGCTGGCGCGACGACGCGCCGGTCGGCGCGGCCGCGCTGGACGGGCCGCTCGCCGTCCTCGGCCTCGGCTGACGCCCGGCCCGGGCGCCCGCACACGGACGTTCAGAGGACCTTGCGCAGCCGCAGCAGGTCGGTGAAGCTCGCCTCGACCTTCAGCCGCCCGGCGGCCCACGCCCGCGCCGGGTGCAGGCGCTCGTCGGCGAGCGCGACCAGGTCGTCGCTGCCGACCGTCAGCCGCACCTGCGCGGCGCGCGGGTCCTCGTCGGGCGTGAACGGGTCCAGGCCCCCGGCGTGCAGCCGGGTGCGGTACGCGACGCCGAGGTCGGGCACGCGGCAGGAGACGGTGCGCTCCACGACGTGCTCGGCGAACGCGTCGGCGTCCACCTCGGCGAGCCGGGCGGCGAGGCGGCCGAGCGCCGCGCGGCATTCCTCCTCGTTCGCCATCAGGCCGTTCCCCCCGTTCGATCGACGACGATCCCCTGCGGGGACGGTAGCGTTCACACCGGGCCCCAGGCGACTCGCGACCCGCGGTCGGGGCCGTCAGGAGGTGAGACCTTGATGTCCGACGACGCCGCGCCGCCCACCCCCGCCGGCGTGCCCGCGCCCACCGGGGACGCGCGCGTCGACGCGGTCCTCGCGCGGCTGCGGGAACTGGCGGGCGCGCCGGTCGCCGCGCACGTGGAGGTCTTCGAGGACGTCCACGCCCGGCTCCAGGAACTGCTCGGCGGCGACGCCGAGGACAGGGCCGCGGACAGGGCCGCCGACCCGGCCGCCGCGCCGCGCCCGCCGCTGCCGCGCCCGCCCGCGCCCGGCGCGGTCCGCCCGGTGCCGGGCCCGCGCGCATGACGCGGAGTCGGCTCGACGCCGAACTCGTGCGGCGCGGCCTGGCCCGCTCCCGCGAGCAGGCCGCGCGGCTCGTCGGCGACGGCCTGGTCCGCGTCGGCGGGCAGGTCGCCGCCAAGCCCGCGACGCAGGTGGACCGGGGCGCGGCGATCGTCGTGGCCGAGCCCGCGGACGGCCCGGAGTACGTCTCGCGCGGCGGCCACAAGCTCGCGGGCGCGCTCGCGGCGTTCGCCGGGCTGGACCCGGCGGGCCGCGTCTGCCTGGACGCGGGCGCGTCCACCGGCGGGTTCACCGACGTCCTGCTGCGCGCGGGCGCGGCCCGCGTCCACGCGGTGGACGTCGGCTACGGGCAGATCGCCTGGTCCCTGCGCACCGACGACCGCGTGGTCGTGCTGGAGCGCGTCAACGTCCGCGAGCTGACGCCCGAGCTGCTGGGGCGGCCCGCCGAGCCCGCCGCCGACCTGGTGGTGGGCGACCTGTCGTTCATCTCGCTGCGCCTGGTGCTGGAGCCGCTGCGCCGCTGCGCCGCGCCGGACGCCGACTTCGCGCTGATGGTGAAGCCGCAGTTCGAGGTCGGCCGGGAGCGGGTCGGCGCGGGCGGCGTCGTCCGCGACCCGGCGCTGCGCGCCGAGGCGGTCCGGGACGTCGCCGCGCACGCCGCGACGCTGGGCCTCGGGGTCCGGGGCGTCACCGCGAGCCCGCTGCCCGGCCCGTCCGGGAACGTGGAGTACTTCCTGTGGCTGGTCGCGGGCGCGCCGCCGCTGGCCGAGGAGGACCTGGCCCGCGCGATCGAGGAGGGGCCGCGGTGACGGACGGCGAACGGCGGTCGGTGCTCGTCGTCGCGCACACGGGGCGGCCGGAGGCGGTCCGCAGCGCCAATCTCGTCATCGACCGGCTGACCGGGGCCGGGATCACGGTCCGGGTGCTGGAGGACGAGGCCCGCGAGATCGCCAGCGAGGACGTCGAGGTCGTCCCGGACGGCCCGTCGGCGGCGGCCGAGGCCGAGGTCGTCATGGTCCTCGGCGGCGACGGGACGCTGCTGCGCGCCGCCGACCTGGCCCGGCCCGCCGGGACGCCGCTGCTCGGCGTGAACCTCGGGCACGTCGGGTTCCTCGCCGAGGCCGAGCGCGAGGACCTGGCCGCCACCGTGGACCGGGTGGTCTCGCGCCGCTTCGACGTCGAGGAGCGCATGACGGTCGACGTCACGGTCCGCCGCAACGGCGAGGTCGTCGGCGCGACGTGGGCGCTGAACGAGGCGTCGGTGGAGAAGGCCGAGCGGGAGCGGATGCTGGAGGTCGTCGCCGAGATCGACGGCCGTCCGCTGTCGAACTGGGGCTGCGACGGCGTGGTGTGCGCCACCCCGACCGGCTCGACGGCGTACGCGTTCTCGGCGGGCGGCCCGGTGGTGTGGCCGGAGGTCGAGGCGATGCTGGTCGTGCCGATCTCCGCGCACGCGCTGTTCTCCCGGCCGCTGGTCGTCTCGCCGCGGTCGCTGGTGGCGATCGAGGTGATGGCGGACACACCGTGCGCGGTGCTGTGGTGCGACGGGCGGCGCATGATCGACCTGCCCGCCGGGGCCCGCGTCGAGGTCCGCCGGGGCGAGCATCCGGTGCGGTTGGCGCGGCTGCACCGCACGCCGTTCACCGACCGGCTGGTGACCAAGTTCGGGTTGCCGGTGACCGGCTGGCGGGGGCGGTCGCGGCCGCGTCCGGAGGAGCCGGGAACCGGACAGGGGCGATAATCTCGGCAGCCGCGGGAACCGGGAACTGTTGTGCGAGGGGTTGTGACGCCGGTGCGTCCGATGATCGATGAGGTGCGGATCAAGGGCCTCGGTGTGATCGACGAGGCCGTGCTCGACCTGTCTCCCGGCTTCAATGTCGTGACGGGCGAGACCGGGGCCGGGAAGACGATGGTGGTGACGAGCCTCGGCCTGCTGTTCGGCGGCCGGGCCGACCCGCAGCGGGTCCGGCCCGGCGCGGACCGCGCCGTCGTGGAGGGCCGCCTGGTGGTGGACCCGGGCGGCCGGGTCGTCGAGCGCGTCGAGGAGGCGGGCGGCGAGCTGGACGACGGCGCGCTGATCGTCACCCGGTCGGTGTCGGCGGAGGGGCGGTCGCGGGCCCATCTGGGCGGCCGGTCCGTCCCGGTGAGCCTGCTGATCAACCTGGCGGACGAGCTCGTCGCCGTCCACGGCCAGTCCGACCAGCAGCGGCTGCTGCAGTCCGGGCGGCAGCGCGCCGCGCTGGACCGCTACGCGGGCGGCGAGCTGACCAAGCCGCTGCGCGCCTACACGCGCACCTACCAGCGGCACCGCCAGGTCGCGGCGCTGCTGGACGAGCTGACGACGCGGGCCGCGGAGCGCGCGCGGGAGGCCGAGCTGCTGCGGTTCGGCCTCGACGAGGTCGAGAAGGTCGACCCCAAGGAGGGCGAGGACGTCGAGCTGGCCGCGGAGGAGGAGCGGCTCGGCCACTCCGACGCGCTGCGCGCCGCCGCCGACACCGCCCACGAGGCGCTGCTGGGCGACCCGGCCGCCGCGTTCGAGGCCCCGAACGTCGTGAGCCTGCTCGGGCAGGCGCGGACGGCGCTGGAGCAGGTCCGCGACCACGACCCGGCGCTGGGCGCGCTCGCGGACCGGCTCGCCGAGGCCGGGTACCTGGTGTCGGACGCCGCGACGGACCTCGCCGCCTACGCCGAGTCGGTCGACGCCGACCCGGCGCGGCTCGCGGTCGTCCAGGAGCGCCGCGCCGAGGTCGTCGCGCTGGCCCGCAAGCACGGCGGGACGGTCGCGGAGGCGCTGGCGTGGGCGCGCGAGTCCGCCGCGCGGCTCACCGAGCTGGCGGGCGACGACGAGCGGATCGGGGAGCTGCGCGCCGAGCACGCGGAGCTGGCCGACCGGCTCGCCGCCGAGGCGGGGGAGCTGACGGCCGTCCGGGAGCGCGCCGCCGAGCGGTTCTCCGAGGCCGTCACCGACGAGCTGACCGCGCTGGCGATGCCGCACGCGCGCGTCGTGGTGCGCGTCGGGCCGGCGGGAGAGTTCGGCCCGCACGGCGCGGACGACGTCGAGGTGCTGCTGGCCCCGCATCCGGGGTCGCGGCCGCTGCCGCTGAACAAGGGCGCGTCCGGCGGCGAGCTGTCGCGGGTGATGCTGGCGATCGAGGTCGTGTTCGCCGGGTCCGATCCCGTCCCCACGTTCGTGTTCGACGAGGTGGACGCGGGCGTCGGCGGCAAGGCGGCCGTCGAGATCGGGCGGCGGCTGGCCCGGCTGGCGCGCAACGCGCAGGTGATCGTCGTCACCCACCTGCCGCAGGTCGCGGCGTTCGCCGACCAGCACCTGCTGGTGGAGAAGGCCAGCGACGGGTCCGTCACCCGCAGCGGCGTCACCGCGCTGGACCGCGAGGGCCGCGTCCGCGAGCTGTCCCGGATGCTCGCCGGGCTGGAGGACTCCGAACTCGGCCGCGCCCACGCCGAGGAACTCCTGGCCCTCGCCGCCGCCGAACGATGACACCGCACAGCGACCCGAGGGGGGTTTCCGGCGCTGCGCGCCGCGAGCCCCCAGGGCTCGCGGCGCGCAGCGCCGGCGCGGAGGATGCACCGCAGTGAGCGCCAGCGAGCGAGGACGCATGCTCTGCGCCGCGGGGGGTCCGGGGGGTCGTCCCCCCGCGATGACACGCCCCGCCGTTGCCCTGGGCGGTCCTTGTGCTCTGGCAGGATGAGGGAGCGATGAACGAGCCGTCACCCACCACCGACCGGCGGGCCCGCCTCGCGCCGCTGCTGGCGCGGCGCGTCCGCGTGTTCGGGCGCGGGCGCGGCGCGGACGGGGTCACCGGCACCGCCCGGCTCGACCGCCGCACCAAGAACCTCACCAAGCGGCTCCAGCCCGGCGACGTCGCGGTGATCGACCACGTCGACCTGGACCGCGTCAGCGCCGAGGCGCTGGTGTCGTGCCAGGTCGCGGCCGTGGTGAACGTCGCGCCGAGCATCTCGGGCCGCTATCCGAACCTCGGGCCGCAGATCCTGGTCGAGGCGGGCATCCCGCTGGTGGACGACGTCGGCCCGGAGGTCTTCACCAAGCTCGCCGAGGGCGACCGGGTCGTCCTGGACGGCGGCGCGGTGCGGTGCGGCGAGGAGACGGTCGCCAAGGGCACCGAGCAGACCGCCGCGACCGTCGAGGACGCGCTCACCGAGGCCAAGGCGGGGCTGGCGCACCAGTTGGAGGCATTCGTCGCCAACACGATGGAGTACGTCAAGCGCGAGCGGGACCTGCTCATCGACGGCGTCGGCGTCCCGGACGTCCAGACCAAGATCAGCGGGCGGCACGCGCTGATCGTCGTGCGCGGCTACCACTACCGCGAGGACATCGCGGCGCTGCGGCCCTACATCCGCGAGTACCGGCCGGTGCTCATCGGCGTGGACGGCGGCGCGGACGCGCTGCTGGAGGCGGGCTACCGGCCCGACATGATCGTCGGCGACATGGACTCGGTGTCGGACCAGGCGCTGACCTGCGGCGCGGAGATCGTCGTCCACGCCTACCGGGACGGCCGCGCGCCCGGCCTGCAGCGCGTCCACGACCTCGGGCGGGAGGCGGTCACGTTCCCCGCCACCGCCACCAGCGAGGACATCGCGATGCTGCTGGCCGACGACAAGGGCGCCACGCTCATCGTCGCGGTCGGCACCCACGCCAACATGGTCGAGTTCCTCGACAAGGGCCGCGCCGGGATGGCCAGCACGTTCCTGACGCGGCTGCGGGTCGGCAGCAAGCTCGTCGACGCCAAGGGCGTCAGCCGCCTGTACCGCAGCCGGATCTCCACCTGGCAGCTCCTCTTCCTCGTCATCGGCGCGTTCGTCGCCATGTCCACCGCCGTGTCCATGTCCCCCGCGGGCGACGTCATCCGTCCCCTGCTGGCCGACCGCTGGCACGCCTTCCTCTTCTGGCTGACCGGACTCTTCTCTTGATTGATTTCCGCTACCACCTCGTCTCCATTGTCGCGATCTTCCTGGCGCTGGCGCTCGGCATCATCCTCGGGTCGACCACCCTGTCGGACTCGGTCACCGCGGGCCTGAAGCGCGAGGCCAACACCGCGGCCAAGCGCAACGAGGCGCTGCGCCAGGAGCAGACGCGGCTCACCGCGCAGACCAAGGGCCAGGAGCAGTTCGCGCAGGTCCTCGGCGCGCAGGTCGTCGAGGGGCGGCTCAAGGGCCAGTCGGTCGTGCTGGTGGAGGCCCCCGGCGCGGGCAACGACGGCATCGAGAAGATCGGCGCGCTGGCCAAGGCCGCGGGCGCGACGGTCACCGGCCGCGTCACGATCCAGGCCAAGTTCCTGGACGCGCGCGAGGGCGCGACGGTGGACGAGCTGGCGACGCAGCTCAAGCCCGCCGGGACCGCGTTCCCGTCCGACGCCGACCCGTACGCCAAGGCCGGCGCGGTGCTGGCGTCCGCGCTCGTCACCCGCGACGCCGCCGGGATCGGCCGCGAGGACGCCTCCGGCAGCGCGATCCTCGGCGGCTTCCAGCAGGCGGGTTACCTGACTCTCAGCGGGAAGCCCGCCCAGCATGCGACACTCGCCGTCATGGTCGCGCCGTCCAGCCCGTACACCTACTCCGGCGGCGACGCCGCGAACAAGGCGCTGCTGGCGGTGACCGGCGCGCTGGACCGCGCGGGCCGCGGCACCGTCGTGGGCGGGCCGCAGCAGGCCGCCCAGGAGGGCGGGCTGATCACGGCGCTGCGCGACTCCGACACCGACAAGAGCGTGTCGGCCGTCGACACGGCCGACACCGCCTCCGGCCAGGTCGTGACGATCCTGGCCCTCCAGAACGAGTTGAGCGGCAAGTCGGGGCAGTACGGCACGGGCTCGGGCGTGAGCGGGTACCTGCCGTCCCCGGCCCCCGCCGCCGGGAAGAACGGATGAGCCGATGAGCCGTGCGACGAGGTCGCCGAGGGGAACGACGGACGGGCGCCCGGTGCGCGCCGCCGTCCGCTGGCTGGCCGGGGCCGCGCTCGGCGGCGCCGCCGCCCGCGCCGCGTACGCGTCGCTGACCGCCCGCCCGCCGGGCCTCGGCGGCGTCGCGGGCGACGAGCTGTGGGGCCGCACCAACCACCGGGGCGAGCCGGTCACGCTGCTGGAGGGCCCCGCGTTCGTCGCGGGCGCGGCGGCGGGCGGGCTGCTGGCCGCCGGGCCCGGCGCGCGGCTGCGCGCCGCGACGCTGCTGGCCGGGGCGGTCCCCGGCGCGCTCGGCGGCTACGACGACCTGTTCGGGTCGGGCACGTCGCGCGGCTTCAAGGGCCACCTCGGCGCGCTGGCGCGCGGCGAGGTCACCACCGGCGCGGTGAAGATCCTCGGAATCGGCGCGGCGGGCCTGGCGGCCGCCGCCGTGGCGGGCTCCCCGGCCCCGACGCGCGCCGGACGGGCCGTCGACACGCTGCTGAACGGCGCGCTGATCGCGGGCTCGGCGAACCTGATGAACCTGTTCGACCTGCGGCCCGGCCGGGCGATCAAGGTGGGGCTGCTCACCGGCGTGCCGCTCGCCGCGACGGCGGGCGGGGCGGTGACGGCCGCGCCGCTCGGGGCCGCCGCCGCGCTGCTGCCCGCCGACCTGGCCGAGCGCGCGATGCTCGGCGACACCGGCGCGAACGCGCTCGGCGGGCTGCTCGGCCTGGCCGCGACGCGGCTCGGCCGCCGGAGCCGCCTCGCGGTGTTCGCGGGCGTCGCGGGGCTGAACGCCGCCAGCGAGTTCGTGTCGTTCACCAAGGTCATCGCGCGGACGCCGGTGCTGCACCGGCTCGACATGCTCGGCCGCCGCCCGCCCGCGCCCGCGTCGGGGACCGTCCCGCCGCCCGCCGACCCCGGCGACGGCGCGGGCGACGGCGCGCCGACCGAACCGGCCGCGGGCACCGCGTCCTGACCGGCCGCCCCCGCGCCGAACCGCCCCCGCCCGACGCCGCGCCCCGCGTGCCCGATCCCCGTGAGCCCCCGCCCGTGACCCCTCGCCTCCGCCGCCTCACCGGCGGCCTCGCGGGCGCCGCCGTCGTCATCGGCGTCATCACCGTGCTGTCGCGGCTGGCGGGGTTCGGGCGGACGTACGTGTTCTCGCAGACCGTCACGACGTCCTGCCTGAGCCAGGCGTACTTCACCTCGACGCAGTTCCCGAGCATCGTCTACGAGATCGTCGCGGGCGGCGCGCTGGCCAGCATGGTCGTGCCGGTGCTCGCCGCGCCCGCCGAGCGCGGCGACCGCGAGGAGGTCCGGCGGATCGCGTCGGCGCTGCTGACCTGGGTCGTGGTGCTGATGGTGCCGCTGTCGGCGGCGATGGCGCTGGCGTCCCGGCCGATCATGGAGCTGCTGGTCGGGCCGGACCTGATCGGCTGCTCGCGGCACGACGTCGTCGCGGTCGGCGGCGACATGCTCGCCGTCCTCGCCCCGCAGATGATCATGTACGGGATGGCGGTCGTGCTGTACGGGGTGCTGCAGTCGCACCGGCGGTTCGTCGCGCCCGCGCTCGCGCCGCTGGCGTCGAGCCTCGTCGTCATCGGCGCGTACCTGGTGTACGCGCCGCTGGGCCGCGGGTTCGAGAACGACCTGGCGCGCCTGCCGCTGCACGCCGAGCTGACGCTGTCGGTCGGGACGGCGCTCGGCGGCGTCGCGATGGCCGCGACCGCCGGGATCGCCGCGTGGCGGCTGCGGCTCGGGCTGCGGCCCGCGCTGCGGTTCCCGCCGGGCGTGGCGCGGCGCGTCCGGCACCTGGCGGCCGCGGGCCTGGCGACGGTCGTCGCGCAGCAGTTGTCGGCGCTGCTCGTCGTGCGGCTCAGCTACCGGGGGACGGGCGGCGCGCTCGCCAACTACCAGTACGCCTGGTCGATCTACCTGCTGCCGTGGGCGATCCTCGCGGTCCCGATCGCGACGAGCGCGTTCCCGCTGCTGTCGGCGCGCACCGCGCCGGAGGACGCGGCCGCGTTCGACCGGATCACCGCGTCCACGACGCGGGCGGTGCTGCTGGTGTCGTGCGCGGGCGCGGCGGTGCTCGCGGCCGTCGCGGTGCCCGCGTCGGCGGTGTTCAACCCCGGCCGCCCCGACCAGCAGGAGGTGCTGGCCCGCGCCGTGCTGGCGTTCGCGCCGGGGCTGGTCGGCTACGGGCTCGTCGCCCACCTCGGCCGGGTGCTGTACGCGTGCCGCCGGGGCCGGACGGGCGCGGTCGCGACCGTCATCGGGTGGGTCGCGGTGATGGCCGCCGACGTCGCGCTCGTGTTCACCGTGGACGCGCACTGGGTCGTCGCCGCGCTCGGCGTCGGCAACGCGGCCGGGATGACGGTCGCCGGGGCGCTGCTGCTCGGCGTGCTCGCCCGCGCGCGGGGCCGCGCGGCGCTGCACGGGGTGCCGCGCGCGCTGCTCGCGGCCGTCGCGGGCGCGGTCGCCGGGGCCGCCGCCGGGTACGGGTGCGCGGCGCTGCTCGGCACCGGGGGGCAGTTGCGCGCCGTCGGGACCGGCGGGGCGGCGGCGCTGGCCGCCGGGCTGGTGTTCCTGGCGGTGGTGTTCGTGATCGACGGCCGGGACCTCCGCGCCGTCCTCAGCAGGAGGTTCGCACGAGATGTCCCCTGAACTGGGCGGGCTGCGGGTCGCGCTGGTGCTCGGCACGGCGGCGGGCGGCGTGGGCGGGCACGTCCGGTCCGTCGCGGCCGGGCTGGTCGCGCGGGGCGCGCGCGTCGTGGTCTGCGGCCCGGCCTCGACCGAGGAGCTGTTCGGGTTCACCGCGACCGGCGCGCGGTTCGCCGAGGTGGACGTCGCCGACCGGCCGCGCCCGGCGCGGGACGCGCGCGCGGTGCGGCGGCTGCGGGCGCTGCTGCGCGACGCCGACGTCGTCCACGCGCACGGGCTGCGGGCGGGCGCGCTGGCCGTCGCGGCGGGCGCGCGCGTCGCCGCCGGGCCGCTGCGCGCCGCGCGCGGCGGGGCCCCGCTGGTCGTGACGCTGCACAACGCCGTCATCGCGGGCGGCCGCACCGCCGTCGTGTACGGCGCGCTGGAGCGGGTCGTCGCGCGCGGCGCGGCGGTCGTGCTCGGGGTCTCGCCGGACCTGGAGGAGCGGATGCGGCGGCTGCGGGCGCGGCGCGTCGAGGCGGCGCTGGTGCCCGCGCCGCCGCCGCGCTCGACGCCCGGCCCGGCCGTCCGCGCGGACGTGCGGGCGGCGCTCGGCGTCGGGGACCGGCCGCTGGTCCTCACCGTCGCGCGGCTCGCGGACCAGAAGGGCCTGCCGACGCTGCTGGACGCGGCGGCGGGCTGGGCGCGCCGCGACCCCGCGCCGCTGGTCGCCGTCGCGGGCGACGGACCGCTCCACGACGCGCTGGCGGCCCGGATCGCCGCCGAGGACCTGCCGGTGCGGCTGCTCGGCCGCCGCTCGGACGTCCCCGACCTGCTCGCCGCCGCCGACGTCGCGGTCGTGCCGAGCGTGTGGGAGGGGCAGCCGCTCGTCGTGCAGGAGATCCTGCGCGCGGGCCGCCCGCTCGTCGCGACCCGCGTCGGCGGCATCCCGCCGCTGGTCGGCGCGGGGGAGCGCGGCGGCGGCACGGTGCAGGGGCCGGAGAGCGAGGCGGCGCTGCTGGTCCCGGCGGGCGACGCGGCGGCGCTGGAGCGCGCGGTGGGCCGCGTCCTGGACGACGCGGCGCTGGCCGTCCGGCTCGGCGCGGCGGCGGCGGCGCGGGCGGCGGAGCTGCCGACCGAGGACGACGCCGTGGACCAGCTCGCGGCGATCTACCGCGGACTCGTCTGAAAAAGATCGGAAACGGTGGAACGCGCCGATGCTCCGGCGCGTTCAACTAGGCAGTGGAGGGGAGTATCCCCGCGCGACGGTCTCGTCACTACGGTCGGCCCATGCCGGCCCGGGACCGCCGGCCCACCCGAACACGGGCGGGAGAGACCTCCGACGAGACGAGTCGGAGGCGTATCCATGCACGTCGCCCCCTGGGTCTGGGCCCTCACGATCGGCGGCATCCTCGCCGTGATCCTGCTGGACCTCCTGGTGATCCACCGCAACGACGACCGGGAGTTCACCACCCGGCGCGCCGCCTTCTGGTCGGCGGTCTACCTCGGCCTCGCCGCGGCGTTCGGCCTCGGCGTCTGGGCGTTCTCGGGCGGGACGCACGCCGCGCAGTTCTTCGGCGGCTTCGTCACCGAGAAGAGCCTGAGCGTCGACAACCTCTTCGTGTTCATGGTGATCCTGACGCGGTTCGGCGTGCCGAAGGCGTCGCAGCACACGGCGCTGATGGCGGGCATCGTCATCGCGCTGGTCCTGCGGGGCGCGTTCATCGCCGTCGGGGCCGCCGCGCTCAGCGCGTTCACCTGGATCTTCTTCCTGTTCGGCGCGTTCCTGATCTGGACGGCCATCGGCCTGGTCCGGGGCGGGGACGACGACGAGTTCACCGAGAACCGGCTGCTGCGCTTCGCCAAGCGGGTCCTGCCGACGAGCGACGCCTACGAGGGCGGGCGGCTGTTCACCCGGCGGAACGGGCGGCGGCTGGTCACCCCGCTGTTCATCGTGGTCATCGCGATCGGCTCGACCGACGTCCTGTTCGCGCTGGACTCCATCCCGGCCATCTTCGGCCTGACCACCGAGCCGTACCTGGTGTTCACCGCCAACGCGTTCGCGCTGATGGGCCTGGTGCAGCTCTTCTTCCTGCTGGGCGGTCTGGTGGACCGGCTGGTGTACCTCGGGCACGGGCTGGCGTTCATCCTCGGGTTCATCGGCGTGAAGCTCGTCCTGCACGCGCTGCACGAGTACCACGTCTCGTGGGCCCCGGACGTGCCGATCTGGCTTTCGCTGGCGGTCATCGCGGGAACGCTGGTGGCGACGACGGTTGCGAGCCTCACGGTCGGGACGCGGCGCGCGCGGGCGGCGGAGCGGACAGAAGCAAAGGAATCGGGCGCGATGGCGGGGAATCGGGACGCATGAGACCCAGATCACCTGGCGACGTGATCAGAATGCTGTTCTAGAATCTCAGTCCAACAGCGGCTTGAGAGAAGGTGACGCATGGCCATCGGGCTGACCGAAGAGCATGAGGCCCTCGCCGAATCCGTACGCGGTTTCGCCGAGCGCAACATCCCCGCGACGGTCGTACGGGCCGCGCTGGAGGCCGAGCGGGAGACCCGGCCCGCGTTCTGGCCCGCCCTGGCCGAGCAGGGCCTGCTCGGGCTGCACCTGGGCGAGGAGCACGGCGGGCAGGGGTACGGCCTGCTCGAACTGGCCGTCGTGCTGGAGGAACTGGGCCGCGCCGCCGCGCCCGGCCCGTTCCTGCCGACCGTCCTGGCGAGCGCGGCGATCGACGCCGCGACCGGCGCCAAGGCCCGCGCCGAGCTGCTGCCCGCGCTCGCCGACGGCTCCCGCACCGCCGCCGTCGCGCTGAGCGGCGCGTTCACCGGCCGCCGCGACGGGGACGCGCTCGTCGTGGACGGCTCGGCCGGGACGGTCCTGGGCGCGGCGCTCGCCGACGTCCTGGTCCTGCCGGTCGACGTCGCCGGGGAGACGGTGTGGGTCGCGGCGGACGCCGCCGACGTCGCCGTCACCCCCGTCGAGAGCCTGGACCGCGTCCGGCGCGTCGCCAAGGTCGAGGCCGCCGGGCTGGCCGTCCCCGCCGAGCGCGTGCTCGACGGGCTCGGCACCGCCCGCGTCCGCGACCTGGCCGCCGCGCTGTTCGGCGCGGAGGCGGCGGGCGCGGCGGGCTGGCTCGTCACGACCGCGGCCGAGTACGCGAAGGTCCGCGAGCAGTTCGGCCGCCCGATCGGGCAGTTCCAGGGCGTCAAGCACAAGGCCGCCCGGATGCTCATCGCGCTGGAGCAGGCCCGCGCCGCCGCCTGGGACGCCGCCCGCGCCCTCGGGGACGACGCCGCGGACGCCGGTTTCGCGGCCGCCGTCGCGGCGGTCGTCGCCGCCGACGCCGGGGTCCGCACCGCCCGCGACGCCATCCAGATCCTCGGCGGCATCGGGTTCACCTGGGAGCACGACGCCCACGTCTACCTGCGGCGCACGCTGACGCTGCGGGCGCTGCTCGGCCCGGCGTCCGGCTGGGCGAACACGATCGGGCGGCTCGCGCTGGACGGCCGCCGCCGCGCCGTCGAGCTGGAGCTGGACGACGACACCGAGCCGCTGCGCGAGCGCATCCGCGCCCAGATCGCCGAACTGAAGGCGATCGAGGACAAGGGCGAGCTCAACGCGAAGATGGGCGACGAGGGCTGGACCGTCCCGCACTTCCCCGAACCGTGGGGCCGGGGCGCGGGGCCCGTCGAGCAGATCCTCATCCAGCAGGAGATGAAGGCCGCCGGGGTCCGGCCGCCGAACCTGATCATCGGGGCGTGGCTCGTCCCGTCGCTGGTCCGCTACGCCACCGAGGAGCAGAAGGAGCGGTTCCTGCGGCCGACGCTGCGCGGCCAGATGGTGTGGTGCCAGCTCTTCTCCGAGCCGGGCGCGGGGTCGGACCTGGCGTCGCTGTCGATGAAGGCCGAGCGGGTCGAGGGCGGCTGGAAGCTCACCGGGCAGAAGATCTGGACGTCCGTCGCGCAGTTCGCGCAGTGGGGGTTCTGCATCGCCCGCACCGACGCGTCCGGGTCCAAGCACGACGGCATCACGTACTTCCTGGTGGACATGAAGTCCGAGGGCGTGGACGTCCGGCCGCTCAAGGAGCTGACGGGCGAGGCCGTCTTCAACGAGGTCTTCCTGGACGGCGTGTTCGTCCCGGACGACTGCGTCGTCGGCGAGGTCGGCAAGGGCTGGCAGGTCGCCCGCAACACCCTGTCCAACGAGCGCGTGTCGCTGTCCACCGGCAGCGGCGGCCTCGGCATGGGCGTCGCGGAGCTGCTGGCGTTCTACGCCGACCGCGAGCCCGGCGACGCCGAGGTCACCGAGATCGGGCGGCTCGTCGCGCAGGGCCACTCGATCGAGCTGCTGTCGCTGCGCACGACGCTCAAGCAGCTCAACGGCGTCGAGCCCGGCGCGGAGGCCAGCGTCCGCAAGCTGCTCGGCGTCCAGTTCAACCAGGACGTCGCCGACCACTGCTGGGCGGCGCAGGGCGACGCGGCGGCCACCGAGGTCCCGATGGCCGAGAGCGGGATCGTCGCGCGGGCGATGCTGTTCAGCCGCGCGATGACGATCTACGGCGGCACCACCGAGGTGCAGCTCAACATCATCGGCGAGCGGCTGCTGGGCCTGCCCCGCGACCCCGAGCCCGGCAGGTGACCGGTCCGGCGCGGGCGGCCCGTCCGGGTCACCCGCGCCGGCGCCCGGCGTGGACGGCGTTGATCAGCACGATCGCCGCCAGCGCCGCGACGAGGCCGGGCAGCCCCGCCTGGGCCGCCGCGATGGCGGTCAGCGGGATCGCCGCCACCAGCGACAGCACGGCGAGGGCGAACACCGCGTCGGGGCCGCGCCGGGCGCGCGGCGGCGGGGCCGGGGCGACGCGTTCGGCGATGAGCTGGGCGAACGCGGCGTCGTAGTCGGGTCCGAGTTCGCGGCGGGCGGCCATCGCGGCCGCGGCGTCGGCCGTCCTGTCGGCCGCCGCGTCGGCCGGTGCTCCGGCGCGGGGCGGGCGTGGGATCGTCATGGCGTCCGTTATAGGCGGCGGACGGCGTCCTCCGCGTCACCCCGGAGTCCCGGTCCGCCGCTGGTCCCTGAGAGGGATCGGCGGCGCGGCGGGCCCGCGTCGGATACGGTAACCCGTCGGTAAGCCGCCTCTTCCCCTCCGGAGGTACACATGCGCGTGGGTTCCGTCAGCCGCCTCGCCGGGACGGCCCTCGCCGCCGCGCTCGCGCTGGGCGCGTGCGGCGGGTCGGGCGAGAAGCCCGCCGCGTCCCCCGGGTCGCTCCCGCCCGCGACGACGCTGGCGCCGCTCCCGCAGGTGAACGCCGCGGACGTCAAGGCGCTCGTCGGCCGCTGGACCGGTCCGAACAAGGACTACTTCGAGTTCAAGGCGGGCGGCGCGGGCGTCTGGAAGAAGGACGGCCAGACGCTCTGGACCGGACAGGCCATCCCAGACGGGAAGAACAAGTACCGTTTCTCCTGGCAGGGGAGAGATCCGCAGTCGGGGTCGTACTGGGGTGCGACGATCGACGACAAGGGGAGGCTCGTGTTCGCGGGGACGAATCAGACGTACACGAAGGCGAAGGCGAAATGACCGGCGAGGAGTCGCCGTTCGCCTCGCCGGACGACGTCGCGCTGCGGCTCGCCGACGTCGGGTACCTCGCGGCCGAGCCCGTCACCACGACGGTGTTCCTCGCGCAGGCCCTCGGCAAGCCGCTGCTGGTGGAGGGCCCGGCGGGCGTCGGCAAGACCGAGCTGGCCAAGGCCGTCGCCGCGGCGACCGGCGCGGACCTGATCCGCCTCCAGTGCTACGAGGGCCTGGACGAGGCCCGCGCGCTCTACGAGTTCAACTACAAGAAGCAGCTCCTGGCGATCCAGGCGGCCCCCGCCGACCGCGCCTGGCAGGAGACCCACGACGACATCTTCTCCGCCGACTTCCTGCTGGAGCGCCCGCTGCTCGCGGCGATCCGCCGCCCCGAGCCGACCGTGCTGCTCATCGACGAGGCCGACAAGGCCGACGTCGAGGTGGAGGGCCTGCTGCTGGAGGTCCTGTCGGACTACCAGGTCACGATCCCCGAGCTGGGCACGATCACCGCCGTCCGCCGCCCGTTCGTGGTGATCACCTCCAACGCGGCGCGGGAGCTGTCGGAGGCGCTGAAGCGGCGCTGCCTGTACCTGCACCTGGACTACCCGCCGGCCGAGCGGGAGCGGGCGATCGTCCTCGCGCGGGTGCCCGGCATCCGCGCGTCGCTGGCCGAGCAGCTCGTCCGCACGGTCGGGACGCTGCGCGACCTGGAGATCAAGAAGGCCCCGTCCATCGCCGAGACGATCGACTGGGCGCGCACGCTGGTGGCGCTCGGGCTGGACGACCTGGACGAGGCCGCGCTGGCGAGCACGCTCGGAGTCGTGCTCAAGCACGTCTCCGACCACAAGCGCGCGGCGGCCGAGCTGGGCCTGCGGAGCTGACGGCCGTGCGCTCGCTCGTCGACCGGCACGCCGGGTTCCTCGCCGCGCTGCGCGAGGCGGGCCTGCCGGTCTCGACGGCCGAGGGCCTGGACGCGGTCCGCGCGATGCGCCTGCTCGACCTGATGGACCGCGCGTCCCTGCGCGCCGCGTACGCCGCGACGCTGGTGAAGCGGCCCGCGCACCGCGACCAGTTCGACATGCTGTTCGACCTGTGGTTCCCCGCCGCGCTCGGCGACGGCTCCGGCCGCCGGACGGACCGGCCCGCCCGCCGCCTCGACGGCGACGGCAAGCCGGTGCCCGCCGCGCTGGACCCCGGCGTCCAGGAGCGCCGCCGCGAGCTGGCGGACCTGCTGCTGGAGGGCGACGAGGCGGGGCTGCGGCGGTTCGCGCGCGACGCCGTCTCGTCCTACGGGCGCACGCCCGGCCAGGAGTCGTGGTTCTCCTCCGGCGTGCTGCGGACGCTGTCGCCCGAGACGCTGATGGCGGGCCTGCTGAACGCCGTCCTGCACGGGCAGGAGCGCGGCGGCCTCGCCGAACGCGTCGCGCGCCGCACGTTCCGCGACCGGATCTCCCGGTTCGAGCGGATGGTCGCGGGCGAGGTCCGCCGCCGCATCGCCGAGGACACCGGCGTCGAGCGCACCGCGCGGCTGTCGGTGCGGCCGCCGCTGGAGCGGCTCGACTTCCACCGCGCGAACCGCGCCGACCTCGACCGGCTGCGCCGCGAGGTGTACCCGCTGGCGCGGCGGCTCGCCACGCGGCTCGCGCAGAAGCAGCGCGCGGGCAGCCGGGGGCGGCTGGACTTCCGCCGGACGGTCCGCGCGTCGCTCGGCAGCGGCGGCGTGCCGCTGACCACCCACCACCGGCCGCGCCGCCCGCATCGGCCCGAACTGGTCATCCTGTGCGACGCCAGCGACTCGGTGTCGGCGTTCGCGAACTTCACGCTGCTGCTGACGTTCGCGCTGCGCGAGCAGTTCAGCCGGGTGCGGGCGTTCGCGTTCATCGACGGCATCGACGAGATCACCAAATACTTCGCGCCGGGCGTGGACGTCGCGGACGCGATGGCGCGGATGGCGCGCGAGGCCGACCTGGTGTGGGTCACCGGGCGCACCAACTACGGGCGCGCGATCAAGGTGTTCGAGGACCGGTACGCCGACGCGATCGGGCCGCGCACGTCCCTGCTCGTCCTCGGCGACGCTCGGTCCAACTACGGCGAGCTGTCGCTGCCCGCGCTGACGGCGATGGCCGACCGGGCGCGGCACGCGTACTGGCTCAACCCCGAGCCGCGCGGCGTCTGGGACACCGGGGACTCGGCGGCGTCCCGGTACGGCGCGGTCGTGCCGATGTTCGAGTGCCGGAACCTGGCGCAGCTCACCGCGTTCGTCGAGGAACTGGCCTGACGCGCGTTACGCCCCAGATCCTGTGACATCTGTGACGTACGAAACATTCGGGGTTACCGGCTAGTCTGCACCGTCATGGGACTCGACAGGCCGGCCGGTCGGCGCCGCGCGCCGATCGCGGTGCTGTGGCGGCTGATCGACGGCCGGCCCGGCGACTCCCGCGCCGCCATCGCCCGCCGCGCCCGCGTGCTGGTCACCGTCGCGAGCGGGCTGGCCAACCTCGGCGGCGCGCTCGTCGTGCTGCTGTTCACGCTCGTCCTGCCGAGCCCGGACGGGGAGATCCCCGCCCGCATCGAGACGATCAACGTCTGGCTGTTCACGGCGTACGTCACGCTCGCCGTCCCCGCCGGGCTCGTCCTCGGCGCGCGGGTGTTCCGCCGGGTCGGGCGGATCGTGGAGCGCGAGGACGGCGCGCGGCCCGGCGAGCGGTCGCTGCTGCTGTACGCGCCGCTGCGGCTGATGGCCGTCCACCTGATGCTGTGGGGCATCGGGACGGTCGGCTGGGTCGTCATCAACGCCGTGTACTCGGGGCTGCTGGCCGCCAAGCTCGGCCTGACGAGCCTGCTCGGCGGGCTCACCACCTGCACGATCGTCTACCTGCTCACCGAGCGGCTGCTGCGCCGCGCCGTCACCGCCGCGCTGCGGGCGGGCCTGCCCGCGCGGACGGGGCTGCCCGGCGTCGTCGCCCGGTCGGTGCTGGCGTGGGCGCTCGGCACGGCCGTGCCGATCCTCGGGCTGGTCGCGCTCGCGATCGGGTCGATCGTCATCGCCAAGGTCACGCTGCGGGACTTCGCCGTCGCCGCGCTGATCCTCGGCGGGACCGCGCTCGTCGTCGGGTTCGCCGTCACCTACGGGGCCGCGCGCGCCATCGCGGACCCGGTGGAGTCGGTGCGGCTCGGCCTGGCCCGCGTCGAGCGCGGCGACCTGGACGTCGAGGTGCCCGTCTACGACGCCAGCGAGGTCGGGCTGCTGCAGGCCGGGTTCAACCACATGGCGGCCGGGCTCCGCGAGCACGAGCGGCTGCAGGACCTGTTCGGGCGGCAGGTCGGCGTGGACGTCGCCCGCGTCGCCCTCGAACGCGGCATCGACCTCGGCGGGGAGCTGCGCCGGGTCGCGGTCCTGTTCGTGGACGTCGTCGGCTCGACCCGGCTCGCCGCCGAGCGGCCGCCGACCGAGGTCGTGCGGCTGCTCAACGCGTTCTTCGGCGTCGTCGTGGAGGTCGTCGGGCGGCACGGCGGCTGGATCAACAAGTTCGAGGGCGACGCCGCGCTGGCGATCTTCGGTGCGCCGCTGGACCTGGACGCCGCGCCCGCCCGCGCGCTCGCGGCGGGCCGGGAGCTGGCGGCGCGGCTGCGCACCGAGGTGCCGGGGCTCGCCGCCGCCGTGGGCGTCTCGGCGGGCGAGGCCGTCGCGGGGCACATCGGCGCGGAGTCGCGGTTCGAGTACACCGTCATCGGCGACCCGGTGAACGAGGCGGCGCGGCTCACCGACCTCGCCAAGGCGACGCCCGCGCGGGTCCTGGCGGCGGGGGACGTCGTCGAGCGCGCGGGCGAGCTGGAGGCGGGGCACTGGGAGCTGGGCGAGGCGGTCGTCCTGCGCGGCCGCGCCGAACCGACCCGGCTGGCCTCGCCCGTCGCCGCGGCGGACGAGGTTGCGGAGCCCGACGAGACCGTGACCGGCGGCCAGCGCTGACGAGCGGCATCAACCACGGCGCGAGTGCGTGACCCGCCGTCGGGAGGCGATGCCGAAGGCGAGCCTCCCGGCGGCGGATCGCGAAGCGATGCCGCGCTCGCCCAGGTCCGGTAAGGCGCGAGCCCCCCGGGCGAGCGCCTTGGCCGGAACTGCGATCAGGCCGCGCTGATGGTCGCGCCGGTGAGGGTCGTGTAGTAGTCGGTGAAGCCGGGGCCGGTCTCTTCGCCGATGTAGACGTCCGCGTGGTGTTCGCCGCCGTAGCCGGGGCGGAACAGGTCGGTGACCGTCCAGGTCGCGTTGCGGAACGCCGCGCAGACGTGGGCGGGGACGGGTTTGCCCGCGTCGTCGCGGCCGCAGCCGGTGACGGCGAACCGCTGGCCGCGCGCCAGGACGGACCGGTCGGCCGCCGCCGAGCCCCAGGCCCGCAGCGGGCGCGCGCCCGCGTCGCGGGTCGTGGTGTCCAGCCACCAGCC
Source organism: Actinomadura atramentaria DSM 43919 (assembly GCF_000381885.1). Classification (GTDB taxonomy): domain Bacteria; phylum Actinomycetota; class Actinomycetes; order Streptosporangiales; family Streptosporangiaceae; genus Spirillospora; species Spirillospora atramentaria. The sequence goes on from NZ_KB907219.1 coordinate 26,913, forward strand.
GACGCTGTGCGACCAGTTGAGGTAGCGGCCCGCGTTCGGGCCGGACGTCAGCCGCCCGCTGCCCTCGGTCCGCACGACGTCCAGGAAGTCCGACGGGTAGGAGCCGAGCGGGGCCGTGCCGTGCGAGCAGTGCAGCTCGGGGCAGCCGCGCACCGCCTTCGGCCGTCCGTGGTGGAACGACTCGACGGCCGTGTAGTAGGTGGTGATCTTCCACGAGCCGCGCGCGCCGAGCATCCTGCCGGGCGACGGCGGCGGCCCGGTCGGGACGCCGCCCGACGCCGCGTCGGGCGCGGGCGGGGCGGTGGACGGCGCGGCGGGCGCCGTCGGTGCGGCGGGGGCCGAGGCGACGGGCGGCGGGGCGGCCTCCTGCGTCGCCGCGTCCGACCGGGCGCCGCAGCCGCTCAGCGCCGCGCCCGCCAGCAGCGCCGCGAGCGCCGCCGCCGAACCCCGTGCTGAAGAACCCCGTGTTGAAGAACCCCGTGCGGCGGGGTTCCGTGCGGCAGGACCCCGTGTCGCCGAACCCCGCACCGGACTCACCGGCCGCATCGCGTCCCCCGTCCCGACTCCTGGCCCGTCGCGGCGTCCCGCCGGGGGACGCGCGCCGAACGCGACCCTACGACGGGCGGCGGGCGCGCGTCCCGCGCGGGGCGGAACCCGCGACGGCCGGGACCGGCCGGGTCAGTGGCCGCGCGCTATCCAGGCGTCCAGGTGCGGGGCCTCCGCGCCGATCGTCGTGGTCTCCCCGTGGCCGGTGCGCACGACGGTCTCCGGCGGCAGCGTCAGCAGCCGCCCCCGGATGGACTCGATGATCGTCGGGAAGTCGGAGAACGACCGCCCGGTGGCCCCCGGCCCGCCCGCGAACAGCGTGTCGCCGGAGAAGACCGTCCCCAGGTCCGGCGCGTGCAGGCACACCGCGCCGGGGCTGTGGCCCGGCGTGTGCAGGACCGTCAGCCCGGTGCCCGCGACCGGGACGACCTGGCCGTCCGCGAGGTCGCCGTCCGGCGCGGTGTCCGGGTGGCGCATCCGCCACAGCGGCAGGTCGGCCGGGTGCAGCAGGACGGGCGCGCCGGTCCGCGCGGCGAGCTCCGGCGCGGCGTCCACGTGGTCGTCGTGGCCGTGGGTGGAGACGATCGCGCGCAGCCGCCGCCCGCCGAGCGCCGCCGCGATGGCGCCGGCGTCGTGCGCGGCGTCGATGACGACGGCCTCGTCGTCGTCCCCGACGATCCAGACGTTGTTGTCGACCTCCCACGTCCCGCCGTCGAGGGAGAACGTGCCGGACGTGACCAGGTGCTCGACGCGGACCGCCATCAGAGCAGCACCACCGAGCGCAGCACGTCGCCCCGGCCCATCCGGTCGAACGCGTCCTCCACGCCGTCGAGCGCGATGGTCTCGGACACGAACGCGTCGAGGTCGAGGCGGCCCTGGAGATACAGGTCGATGAGCATGGGGAAGTCGCGGGACGGCAGGCAGTCGCCGTACCAGGACGACTTGAGCGCGCCGCCGCGCCCGAACACGTCCGGCAGCGGCAGGTCCAGCCGCATCCCGGGCGTCGGGACGCCGACGAGCACGACCGTCCCGGCCAGGTCGCGGGCGTAGAACGCCTGCTCGTAGGTCTCCGGGCGGCCGACCGCGTCGATGACGAGGTCCGCGCCGAACCCGTCGGTGAGGTCGCGGACGGCGGCGACGACGTCGGTCTCGCCCGCGCGGACGGTGTGCGTCGCGCCGAGGCCCGCGGCGGCGGCGAGCTTGCGCTCGTCCAGGTCGACGGCGATGATCCTCGCCGCGCCCGCGAGCCGCGCGCCGAGCACGGCCGCCGCGCCGACCCCGCCGCAGCCGATGACGGCGACGCTGTCGCCGCGCCGCGCGCCGCCGGTGTTGATCGCCGCGCCGAGCCCGGCCATGACGCCGCAGCCCAGCAGCCCCGCGACCTCGGGCGGCGCGGCCGGGCTGACCTTCGTACACTGCCCGGCGGCGACGAGCGTCTTGTCGGCGAACGCGCCGATGCCGAGCGCGGGGGACAGCTCGGTGCCGTCCTCCAGCGTCATCCGCTGCGTCGCGTTGGCGGTGTCGAAGCAGTACCAGGGGCGGCCGCGGCGGCACGCCCGGCACCGCCCGCACACCGCGCGCCAGTTCAGGACGACGAAGTCGCCCGGCCCGACCTCGGTGACGTCCGGCCCGACCGACTCCACCACGCCCGCGGCCTCGTGGCCGAGCAGGAACGGGAAGTCGTCGCCGATGCCGCCCTCGCGGTAGTGCAGGTCGGTGTGGCACACGCCGCACGCCTGGACGCGGACGACCGCCTCGCCGGGCCCGGGGTCGGGGACGACGATCGTCTCGATCCGGACCGGTTCTCCCCTGCCGGGGGCGATGACCCCGCGTACCCGCTGCGCCATGTGGGCGACCGCCTTTCCTCGTGGTCGGACGAGTCTAGGCGGGACGGCCGACAGGACGGCCGGCCGGGACCGTCGATCACGGGCTTGACCAGGGCTTTTCCTGAATGTCTGTTTAGTCCCTTAACAGTCGGGGACTCGTTGTCCCATGACATTCATCCTGTGGCTCATCGCCGTCGTCCTGGTCGTCTCCGGCATCTTCACGATCTTCGCGCGCCGCGAGCTGCTGTGGGGCATCGTCCTCATCGTCGTGGGACTGCTCGTCGGCCCCGGGGGCGTCAGCATCTTCACCTGATCCCCGCCCCCGACCCGCGAACCCGACCCGAGCGTCCCCGGCCCGCGTGCTCCGGCACGCGGGCCGCGCGCGTCACCAGCCGCGGGCGCGCCACTCGGGCAGCGCGGGGCGCTCGTGGCCGAGCGTCGAGTCCTTGCCGTGCCCCGGGTAGAACCAGGTCGAGTCGGGCAGCCGCGCGAACACGCGCTCCTCGACGTCGTCCAGCAGCGACCGGAACCGCGTCGGGTCGCCCCAGGTGTTCCCGACGCCGCCGGGGAACAGGCTGTCGCCCGTGAACAGGTGCGGCTGGCCCGACGCCGACCCGTCCGCGTCGTACAGCAGGGCGATCGAGCCGGGCGTGTGGCCGCGCAGGTGGACGACCTCCAGCGCGACCTCCCCGAACGTGATCACGTCGCCGTGCTCGACGGGCGCGGTCACCGGCACCGGCAGCGCCTCGGCGTCGAACGGGTGCGCGGTGACCGGGGCGCCGGTGGCCGCCGCGACCTCCGCCAGCGCCTCCCAGTGGTCCTGGTGGCGGTGCGTGGTGACGATCCGGTCCAGCGGCGCGTCCCCGACCAGGCGCAGCAGCCGGGACGCCTCGTTGGCCGCGTCCACCAGGAGCTGCCGCCCGGTCGCCGCGCAGCGCAGCAGGTAGGCGTTGTTGTCGTACGGCCCCACGGCCACCTTGGTGATCGTCAGGCCGGGCAGGTCGCGGACGTCGGGCGGGCCGCCGGCCTCGACCTCACCGGTGTAGCTCATCGTTCCTCCCGTCGGAGACCGCGTCCATCGCCGGACCATCCTCGCGCATGGCCGGACCGCGCCCCGCGCCGCCCCGCCCGCGGGAATCGCGTCACCTGACGCAGCGAACGTGAGGTTTCAGGCGGAACCTGGCGTCCAGCCGGTCCACCATGACCGGAGGAGGCCCCCCGCCCTCGCCCCCGGCCCCGAAGGAGGCGACCTTGCCCGACGACGCCGTGACCGGCGCGGTGCGCCCCGGCAGCTTCTGGGACCTGCTCGCGCCCCCCGCCCGGCAGGCGCTGCGCGCGATCGGGCACCGGTCCGCCGCGCGGCCCGGCGCGGCGCTGCTGCGCCGGGGCGAGACGGCGGGCGGCGTCGGCGTCCTGTTCGCCGCCGGGCCCCGCACCGCCGGGGCGATCCTCGCCAAGGAGCACCTGGGCTCCAGCGAGGGCCGCGAGTCGGTCATCGAGCTGTACGGGGCGGGCGACGTCGTCGGCGGCCTCGCGCCGTGGGGCGGCCCGCAGCGCGGCACCGTCACCGCGCTGGACCACCTGGCCGTCCTGCGCGTGGACCGGCGGCAGTTCGGCCGCCTGCTCGGCGCGGACCCGCACGTCGCCGGGGCGCTCATGCGCACCCTCGCCGAGGACCGGACGCTCGCGGGCCGCCGCCACGCGCTGCGCGCCGCCGAGCACCCGCAGCGCCTCGCCTGCCACCTGCTGGAGCTGGCCGAACGGTTCGGGACCGGCGGCCCCGAGGAGATCCGCGTGCCGGGGCGGCTGAGCCAGGCCGACCTCGCCGACTGGGCCGGGCTCTCCCGCGAGACGCTGGTCCGCTGGTTCCGCCGCTGGCGCGCGGCGGGCGTCCTGGCCCCGCGCGCCCGGCCGCTGACGGTCCTGGACCTCGGCGCGCTGCGCGCCGTCGCCGGGCCGTGGGCCGACGAGCCCGCGCCCGCGCCCGCCGCGTCCGCCCCGGCCGCGCCGCCGCCCCCGGGCCTGGCCGACCCCGAGCCGGTCCCGCTGGAACCGGGCGGCCCGCGCCGCCGCCTGCCCGCCGACAAGCCGTCGTTCACCGGGCGGGCGGTCAGCCTCCGCAAGCTCGACCTGCTGGTCGACGCGCCGGACGCGCCGCGCGCCGTCGTCCTCCAGGGCATGGCCGGGGTCGGCAAGAGCACCCTCGCGATCCACTGGGCGCACCGCGCGGCGGGCCGCTTCCCGGACGGCGTGATCTTCGCGAACCTGCGCGGGACGTCCCCGAGCCCGCTCACCCCCGCCGGGGCGATGGGGCAGGTGCTGCGCGGCCTCGGCGTCCCCGGCGACCGGCTGCCGCGCACCGAGGCGGACCTGGCCGCGCAGTGCCGGGCGCTGCTGGCGGGGCGGCGGGCGCTGCTCGTCCTGGACGACGCGGCGGGCGCGGACCAGGTCGCGCCGCTGCTCGCCGCGGTCGACGCCGGGCTGGTCGTGGTGACGGCCCGGCGGCGGCTGCCGGACCTGCTCGCGGGCGGCGCGGTGCGCACGCTGGAACTGCGCGAGATGGGCGGCGACGAGGCCGTCGCGCTGGTCGCGGCCGTCCTCGGGCCCGGCGACGCGCGGGTCCGCGCCGAGCCGCGCGCCGCGCTGCGCCTCGCCGACGAGTGCGGGCGGCTGCCGCTCGCGCTGGCGCTCGTCGCGGCCCGGCTCGCCGACGACCCCGGCGCGTCCATCGCCGGGACCGTCCGGGAACTCGCCGACACCGCGGGCGGGGACGGCACGGCCGTCCTGCGCACCGGCCTCGACCCCACCTTCGAGGTCGCCTACCGGGGGCTGCGCCGGGACCAGCGCGCCGCGTTCCGGCTGCTCGGCCTCGCGCCCGGCCCGGACGTCACCGCGACCGCGCTGGCCGCGCTGACCGGCGGCACCGTCGCCGCCGCCGAGGAGTGCCTGGACGGGCTCCGGCAGACCTACCTCGTCCAGGACGCCGGGCCGGGCCGGTACGGGACGCACGACCTCGTCCGCGCCTTCGCCCGCGAACGCGCCCTCGCCGAGGACGCCGACAGCGACCGGCTCGCCGCGCAGCGGCGGCTGCTGGCGGCCCTGCTCGCCGGGGCGCGGACGGCCGGGGCCGCGTTCGGCCGCCGCAGGCCCCGCGTCGCGGGCGGCCGGCGGGGCGGCCCGCCGCCCGACCGGGCCGCCGCGCTCGCCTGGTTCGAGGCCGAGCGCCGCACGCTCGTCGCCGCCGTCGAGCAGGCCGCCCGGCTCGGCCTGCACCGGATGTGCTGGAGCCTGGCCGACGCCCTGTTCGACTTCCAGGAGTTCCGCCGCTACAGCGAGGACAACGTCGCCGTCCACCTCGCGGGCCTGCGGGCGGCGCGCGCCGAGGAGGACTGGGGCGCGGCGGCGGTCATGCTCCACAACCTCGCGGTGGCCCACTTCGAGCTGGGCCGCGCCGTGCAGGCCATCGGGTACGCCGAGGACGCGCGGCGCGGCTTCCGGTCCGTGCCCGACGCGTTCGGCGAGGCCGCCGCGCTCGGCGCGCTCGCCGAGATCCACGGCGCGCTCGGCCGCTACCCGACCGCGATCGAGCACGCCCGCCGCGCGCTGGAGATCCACCGCGGCCTCGACGACGCGGCGGGCGCGGCGGCGGCCCACGAGACGCTGGCCCGCGCGGCGGTCGGCCTCACCGAGTACGCGCGCGGCGAGCGCCACGCCCGGCGGGCGCTCGCGCTGCGCCGCGAGCTGGCCGACCGGCCGGGCCTGGCGTCGGCGCTGCTGGCGCTCGCGCAGATCCAGCGGCGGCGCGGCGACGTCCGGGAGGCCGTCGGCTACGTCCTGGAGGTCCTGGCGCTGCGCCAGGAGGAGGGCGACCGGCACGGCACCGCGCTGGCCCTGGTCGAGCTGGCGCGGATGCACGCCGCGCTCGGCCTGCGCGACCTCGCCCTCCGCGACGCGCGGGCCGCGCTCGACCTCTGCCGGGGCCTGGGCGCGCGGCACGGCGAGGCCCGCGCGCTCGCCACCCTCGGCCGGCTGACGTGCGACGCGGCCCGGTTCGCCGAGGCGTTCACGCACTGCGGGCGCGCGCTGCGGCTGCACCGCGAGAACGGCGACCGGCACGGCGAGGCCGAGACGCTGGCGCAGACCGGCGTCGTCCACTGGCGGCTCGGCCGCTTCCACGAGGCCCGCGAACAGCTCGAACGCGCGCTGGAGATCCGCCGGGAGATCGGGGACCTGCACGGCGAGGCCCACGACCTCGAACAGCTCTCGGCGGTGCTGCGCGGCCTCGGCCGCGACCGGGAGGCGTTCCTGCTCGGGCTGGAGGCGCTGGACCTGTGGCACCGGCTCGGCGCGCGCGCCGGGCTGGCCGGGACGCTCGGCAGCCTGGCCCGCACCTACCTGCGGTTCGGGCTGGTCGAGGAGGCCGAGCGCGCCGCCCGGCAGGCCCTGCGGCTGCGGACCGCCGCCGGGGACCGGTACGGGACGGGCGTCAGCATGGACACCTTCGCGACCGTCCTGCGGGGTGCGGGCCGCCCCGTCGAGGCGCTGGACGCGGCGCGCGAGGCCCTGCGGCTGCTGGGCGAGGTCGGGGACCGGCACGGCGAGGCCGCCGCCCTCGGCCACGTCGCCCTGGTCCACCTGGACCTCGGCGCGGCGGACGACGCGCTGGCGACCGGGCGGCGCGCGCTGGCCCTGGCCGCCGACCTCGGGGACGCCCGGCAGCAGGCGTCCGCCCGGCACGTCCTCGGCCGGGCCTGCCACCGGCTGGGACGGTACGGCGACGCGGCCGACCACCTGCTCGCGGAGATCGACCTGCGCCGCGACCTCGGGGACCACCGGGGCCAGCGCACGGCCCTGCTGCGGCTGGGCGAGGCGTGCGCGGCGACCGGGGACCGGGCGGGCGCGAACGACTGCGCCCGGCGCGTCCGCGCCATCGACCAGTGGCTGGAGTCCGCGGGGCCGTGACCGGCCCCCGACCGGCCCGGGCCCGTTCCGGTGGCATGTGGTGTTCGAACACGTGTACGGTCGAAATGAAGCGGCCGGTGCCGCTGTTAACACAACGGGGGAGTGGAACGCCCCCCTTCGTCCGCCGTACTCGGGACGCGCGCCGCCGCGTCGTCGGCGCCAGCCAAAGGAACCGGGAACAACGCCGTGCATGACCGACTCATCGTGCGTGGAGCACGCGAGCACAACCTGAAGGACGTCTCGCTCGACCTGCCGCGGGACGCCATGATCGTGTTCACCGGGCTGTCCGGTTCCGGGAAGTCGAGCCTGGCGTTCGACACGATCTTCGCCGAGGGGCAGCGCCGCTACGTCGAGTCGCTGTCGGCGTACGCGCGCCAGTTCCTCGGCCAGATGGACAAGCCCGACGTCGACTTCATCGAGGGCCTGTCCCCGGCGGTGTCGATCGACCAGAAGTCCACCAACAAGAACCCCCGCTCGACCGTCGGGACGATCACCGAGGTCTACGACTACCTGCGCCTGCTGTACGCGCGCATCGGGCACCCGCACTGCCCCGTCTGCGCCCGGCCGATCAGCCGCCAGGCCCCGCAGCAGATCGTCGACCGCGTCCTGGAACTGGGCGAGGGGACGCGCTTCCAGGTCCTCGCGCCGGTCATCCGGGGCCGCAAGGGCGAGTACGTCGAGCTGTTCCGCGAGCTGCAGTCCAAGGGCTACTCGCGGGCGATCGTGGACGGCGCGACGGTCCGGCTGGACGAGCCGCCGACGCTCAAGAAGCAGGAGAAGCACGACATCTCCGTCGTCGTGGACCGGCTGTCGGTGAAGGAGTCCGCCCGGCAGCGCCTCGCCGACTCCGTCGAGACCGCGCTCGGCCTGTCCGGCGGCACCATCGTGCTGGACTTCGTCGACCTCCCCGAGGACGACGACGACCGCACCCGCATGTACTCCGAGCACCTGTACTGCCCCTACGACGACCTGTCGTTCGACGAGCTGGAGCCGCGCTCCTTCTCGTTCAACTCGCCCTACGGCGCGTGCCCCGACTGCACCGGCCTCGGCACCCGCATGGAGGTCGACCCCGAGCTCGTCGTCCCCGACGCCGAGCTGAGCCTGGCGGACGGCGCGATCCAGCCGTGGTCCGGCGGCCACGTCAGCGACTACTTCCTGCGGCTGCTGGCCGCCCTCGGCGACTCCCTCGGCTTCGACCTGGCCACCCCGTGGGCGGACCTGCCCGCCAAGGCGCGCCGGGCGATCCTCAAGGGCCACGAGACCCAGGTCCACGTCCAGTACAAGAACCGGTACGGGCGCACCCGCTCGTACTACACCGCGTTCGAGGGCGTCGTCCCCTACATCCAGCGGCGCCACGCCGAGTCCGAGAGCGACTCCACCCGGGAGAAGTTCGAGGGCTACATGCGCGAGATCCCCTGCCCCACCTGCAAGGGCGCGCGGCTCAAGCCGTACGTCCTCGCGGTGACGATGGGCGGCCGGTCCATCGCGGAGGTCGCCGCGCTGCCGATCGGGGAGTGCGCCAAGTTCCTGCTGTCGCTGGAGCTGTCGGACCGCGAGAAGCAGATCGCCGAGCGCGTCCTGAAGGAGATCAACGCGCGGCTGGGCTTCCTGCTCGACGTCGGGCTGGACTACCTCACCCTCGACCGGGCGTCCGCGACGCTCGCGGGCGGCGAGGCGCAGCGCATCCGGCTCGCCACCCAGATCGGCTCCGGGCTCGTCGGCGTGCTGTACGTGCTGGACGAGCCGTCGATCGGCCTGCACCAGCGCGACAACCGCCGGCTGCTGGAGACGCTGCTGCGGCTCCGCGACATGGGCAACACGCTGATCGTCGTCGAGCACGACGAGGACACCATCGCCGCCGCCGACTGGGTCGTGGACATCGGCCCGCGCGCGGGCGAGCACGGCGGCGAGGTCGTGGTGTCCGGCACGGTGGACGACCTGCGCGCCAGCGAGCGGTCGCTGACCGGCGCGTACCTGTCGGGCCGCCGGTCCATCGACGTCCCGGCCGTGCGCCGCCCCCGGCAGAAGGGCCGGGAGATCACGGTCAAGGGCGCGCAGCAGAACAACCTGCGCAACGTGGACGTGTCGTTCCCGCTGGGCGTGCTGACGGCCGTGACGGGCGTGTCGGGCTCCGGCAAGTCCACGCTCGTCAACGAGATCCTCTACAACGCGCTGGCCAAGGAGCTGAACGGGGCGCGGACCGTCCCGGGCAAGCACCGCCGCGTCACCGGCATGGACCAGCTCGACAAGGTCGTCCACGTCGACCAGTCGCCCATCGGCCGGACGCCCCGGTCGAACCCGGCGACCTACACCGGCGTGTTCGACAACATCCGCAAGCTGTTCGCGCAGACGACCGAGGCGAAGGTCCGCGGCTACCAGCCGGGCCGGTTCTCGTTCAACGTCAAGGGCGGCCGCTGCGAGAACTGCTCCGGCGACGGCACCATCAAGATCGAGATGAACTTCCTGCCGGACGTCTACGTCCCCTGCGAGGTGTGCCACGGCGCCCGGTACAACCGGGAGACCCTGGAGGTCCACTACAAGGGCAAGACGATCTCCGAGGTCCTCGACATGCCGATCGAGGAGGCCGCGGAGTTCTTCGAGCCGATCAGCGCGATCCACCGGCACCTGAAGACGCTGAACGACGTCGGCCTCGGCTACGTGCGGCTCGGGCAGCCCGCGCCGACCCTGTCGGGCGGCGAGGCGCAGCGCGTGAAGCTGGCCGCCGAGCTGCAGAAGCGCTCGACCGGCCGCACCATCTACGTGCTGGACGAGCCGACCACCGGCCTGCACTTCGAGGACATCCGCAAGCTCCTCGCGGTGCTGAACGGCCTGGTGGACAAGGGGAACACGGTGCTGGTCATCGAGCACAACCTCGACGTCGTCAAGACCGCCGACTGGATCGTCGACATGGGCCCGGAGGGCGGGTCGCGCGGCGGCACGGTCGTCGCGACCGGCACGCCCGAGGACGTCGCGAAGGTCGACGCCAGCCACACCGGCCAGTTCCTCGCCAAGCTGCTGTGACGCCGCCGCGGCCGGGCCGGTGCGCGGCCCCGGCCCGCGTGCGGGAGCATGGAGGACCATGAGCGACGATGTGACGCCCGGCGCCGACGCGGCGCCGGAAACGGGGAAGCCGGGGACGACGCGCCGGACGGTGCTGTGCGGCGCGGGCGCGGCGGGCGCGGTGGCCGCCCTCGCGGCGTGCGGGCCGAAGGACAACACCGGGGCCAAGCCCGCGTCGGACCTGCGGGGCACCGAGATCGTGAAGGCCGCGGACGTCCCGGTCGGCGGCGGGAAGATCGACAAGGCGACCAAGCTGGTCGTCACGCAGCCGACCGCCGGGCAGTACAGGGCGTTCGACGCGACCTGCACCCACCAGGGCTGCCTGACCGACCGGGTCACCGGCGGCCTCATCCAGTGCCCCTGCCACGGCAGCGAGTTCCGGGTCGCCGACGGCACGGTGGCGCGCGGCCCCGCGAAGAAGAAGCTGACCGAGTACCCCGTCCAGCTCAAGGGCGACGGGATCGTCGTGGCCTGACCGCCGCCCGGCCGGGCGGCGGGGCCCGGCCTGTCGGTGGCGGCGACTACGCTTGCCAGCGTGGCAGATCCGGCGACCTACCGACCAGCGGCGGGGTCGATCCCCGAGGACCCCGGCGTCTACCGTTTCCGCGACGGCGACGGCCGGGTCGTCTACGTGGGCAAGGCCAAGAACCTGCGGTCGCGGCTGAACTCCTACTTCGCAGACTTCGCGGGCCTGCACCCCCGCACCCAGACGATGCTGCAGACGGCCGCCCGGGTGGACTGGACGGTCGTCGGCACCGAGGTCGAGGCGCTGCAGCTCGAATACTCCTGGATCAAGGAGTTCGACCCGCGCTTCAACGTCCGGTACCGCGACGACAAGTCCTACCCCTACCTCGCGGTGACGCTGAACGAGGAGTTCCCGCGCGTGCTGGTCATGCGCGGGGCCAAGCGCAGGGGCGTCCGGTACTTCGGGCCGTACTCGCACGCGTGGGCGATCCGCGAGACCGTCGACCAGCTCCTGCGCGTCTTCCCGGTGCGCACGTGCAGCGCCGGGGTGTTCAAGCGCCAGCACCAGCTCGACCGGCCGTGCCTGCTCGGCTACATCGACAAGTGCTCCGCGCCGTGCGTCGGCCGCGTGTCGCCCGCCGAGCACCGGCTGCTGGCCGACGAGTTCTGCGACTTCATGGCGGGCAACACCACCCGGTTCATCCGCCGCCTCGAACGCGACATGCGCGAGGCCGCCGCGTCCCAGGAGTACGAGCGGGCGGCGCGGCTGCGCGACGACGTGCGCGCGCTGGAGCGGGCGCTGGAGAAGCAGACCGTCGTCTTCGGCGACGGCACCGACTGCGACGTGGTCGCGTTCGCCGAGGACGAGCTGGAGGCGGCCGTCCAGGTGTTCTACGTGCGCGGCGGCCGCATCCGGGGCCGCCGCGGCTGGGTCGTCGACAAGGTCGGCGACGTCACCACCGGCGACCTGGTCGAGCGGTTCCTGATGCAGATCTACGGGGAGGGCGAGGGCGGCCAGGGCGTGCCGCGCGAGGTGCTGGTCCCCGAGCTGCCGCCCGACGACGACGCGATGGCCGAGCTGCTGAGCGAGCAGCGCGGCGGCCCGGTGCGGCTGCGGGTGCCCCGGCGCGGCGACAAGAAGGCCCTGCTGGAGACGGTCGGGCGCAACGCGCTGGAGGCCCTCAAGCAGCACAAGACGCGCCGCGCGAGCGACCTGACGACCCGCAGCCGGGCGCTGCAGGAGATCCAGGACGCGCTGGAGCTGGACGACGCGCCGCTGCGCATCGAGTGCTACGACGTGTCGAACCTCCAGGGCAGCAACGTCGTCGCGTCGATGGTGGTGTTCGAGGACGGCCTGGCCCGCAAGTCCGAGTACCGCCGCTTCACGATCAAGGCGGTCGAGGGCCAGGACGACGTCCGCTCGATCCACGAGGTGATCACCCGCCGGTTCCGCCGCTACCTGGCCGAGAGCGAGCGGACCGGCGAGCTGGACGCGCTCGGCGACGCCGGCGACGGCGAGGAGGGCGCGCACCAGCCGATCGACCCGGAGACCGGGAAGCCGCGCAGGTTCGCCTACCCGCCCAACCTGGTGCTGGTGGACGGCGGCGCGCCGCAGGTCGCGGCGGCGCAGCGCGCGCTGGACGAGCTGGGCGTGGAGGACATCGCGGTCGCGGGGATCGCCAAGCGGCTGGAGGAGCTGTGGCTCCCCGGCGACGACGACCCGGTGATCCTGCCGCGCAACAGCGAGGGGATGTACCTGGTGCAGCGCGTCCGCGACGAGGCGCACCGGTTCGCGATCACCTTCCACCGGCAGCGGCGGTCCAAGGCGATGACGGTGAGCGAGCTGGACGCGGTGCCGGGCCTCGGCCCGGCGCGGCGCACGGCGCTGCTGAAGCACTTCGGGTCGGTGAAGCGGCTCCGGGCGGCGACGCCCGAGCAGATCGCGGAGGTGCCGGGGATCGGCGCGCGCAGCGCGGCGGTGATCGCGGCGGCGCTGAACGGCGGTACGGCCCCCGGCGCGGGGCCGGCAGGCGCGTCCGGCGCGGCGGGGCCCGCGCCGGACGGACGGGGTTTCGACGGGGGAGAGACATGACGGAGACCAACGTCCCGGACATCGTGATCGTGACGGGCATGTCGGGGGCGGGCCGCAGCACGGCCGCCAAGGCGCTGGAGGACCTCGACTGGTTCGTGGTCGACAACCTGCCGCCCGGCCTGCTGGCCACGATGGCGGACCTGGGCGGCCGGGTGAAGGACGCGGTGCCGCGCATCGCGGTCGTGGTGGACGTGCGGAGCCGCGCGTTCACCGAGGACCTGCACACGGCCATCGCGGAGCTGGAGGCGCGGGGCGTCCACCCGCGCGTGGTGTTCCTGGAGGCGGGCGACGCCGACCTGGTGCGCCGGTTCGAGAGCGTCCGCCGCCCGCACCCGCTGCAGGGCGACGGGCGGCTGGTGGACGGGATCGCCCGCGAGCGGGACCTGGTGCGCGAGGTGCGGGCCGAGGCGGACCTGGTGATCGACACCAGCGGGCTGAACGTCCACGAGCTGCGCGCCAAGATCGTCTCGTTCTTCGGGACCGACACCGGGGGGCCGAGCCTGCGGGCGACGGTGGTGTCGTTCGGGTACAAGTACGGGCTGCCGGTGGACGCCGACCTCGTGGTCGACTGCCGCTTCCTGCCGAACCCGCACTGGGTGCCGGAGCTGCGGCCGAGGACGGGCCGGGACGCCGACGTCCGCGACTACGTCCTCGGGCAACCGGGGGCCAAGGAGTTCCTGGACGCCTACACCGAGGTGCTGCGGCTTCTCTCGGCGGGGTACGACCGCGAGGGGAAGCACTACGTGACGCTCGCCGTGGGATGTACCGGTGGCAAACACCGTAGTGTGGCCGTGGCGGAACAGATCGCCGCCCGGCTGCGGGACGAGGGCATCGAGGTGCAGGTCGCCCATCGGGACCTCGGCCGGGAATGAAGCGAGGGCCCGCGCGGGGTCCGGGACGAGGAGACGGCGGCACGGTGGAGGCTCCAGGTCCGGTAGCGGGGTCCGCCCCGGGTCCGAAGGTCGTGGCGCTCGGCGGCGGGCACGGGCTGTACGCGGCGCTGTCGGCGCTGCGCCGGGTCACCGGGCGGCTGACCGGCGTGGTGACGGTCGCCGACGACGGCGGCTCCAGCGGGCGGCTGCGGGCGGAGCTGGGCGTCCTGCCGCCGGGCGACCTGCGGATGGCCCTGGCGGCGCTGTGCGGCGACGACGAGTGGGGCCAAACGTGGCGGGACGTGGTGCAGCACCGGTTCCGCAGCGGCGGCGTCCTGCACGACCACGCGGTCGGCAACCTGCTGATCGTCGCGCTGTGGGAGCTGCTGGGCGACCGCGAGGGCGCGACGGTGGAGGGCCTGGACTGGATCGGCCGCCTGCTCGGCGCGCACGGCCGCGTCCTGCCGATGGCGTCGGTCCCGATGGACATCGTCGCGGAGGTCCGCGGCGCGGACCCGGCCAGGCCCGGCGCGGTCACGCGGGTGAAGGGGCAGGTGGCGTGCGCGAGCACGCCCGGCACCGTGCTCGGCGTCGACCTCGTCCCGGCCGACCCGCCCGCCTGCCCGGAGACGCTGGCGGCCGTGGACGACGCCGACTTCGTGGTGTTCGGCCCCGGCTCGTGGTTCACCAGCGTCCTGCCGCACCTGAAGGTCCCCGCGCTCGCCCGCGCGCTGACCCGCACCCGCGCCCGCCGCGTCGTGGCGCTGAACCTGGTCCCGCAGCCCGGCGAGACCGACGACTTCTCCCCCCAGCGCCATCTGGAGGTGCTCCAGGCGCACGCCCCGGACCTGCGCGTGGACGTCGTCCTCGCGGACCGGGGCGTGGTGGAGGACACCGGGGCGCTGGAGAAGGCCGCGACCGCGCTCGGCGGGCGGCTGGTGCTCGCGGACGTCGCCGACCCGGGCGGCGCGCCGCGTCATGATCCCGCCCTGCTGGCCCAAGCCTTCGTACAGATATTCGCGCAGTGACGTCCGGCGCGGCCGTCATCGGCCAGACTGCAGGAAGTTCGGATAGGGGGAGAGGGTTCATCTATGGCGATGACCGGTGTGGTGAAGGACGAGCTGAGCAGGCTCCCGGTGCTGCGGCCGTGCTGCCGCAAGGCGGAGGTCTCGACGCTCCTGCGCTTCGCGGGCGGCCTGCACCTGGTGAGCGGCCGGATCGTGGTCGAGGCCGAGATCGACACCGGGGTCGCCGCCCGGCGGCTGCGCAAGGACATCGCCGAGGTGTTCGGGCACGCCTCGGAGGTCGTCGTGCTCGCCCCGAGCGGGCTGCGCAAGGGCAACCGCTACGTGGTGCGGGTCTTCCGCGACGGTGAGTCGCTGGCCCGCCAGACCGGTCTCGTCGACAACAACGGCCGCCCGGTGCGGGGCCTGCCCCGGCACGTCGTGGCGGGCGCGGCCTGCGACGCCGAGTCGGCGTGGCGCGGCGCGTTCCTGGCGCACGGGTCGCTGACCGAGCCGGGCCGGTCGATGTCGCTGGAGGTGACCTGCCCGGGGCCGGAGGCGGCGCTGGCGCTGGTCGGCGCGGCGCGGCGGCTCAAGATCCACGCCAAGGCGCGCGAGGTGCGCGGCGTGGACCGCGTCGTCGTCCGCGACGGCGACGCGATCAGCGCGCTGCTCACCCGGCTCGGCGCGCACGACAGCGTCCTGGCGTGGGAGGAGCGGCGGATGCGCCGCGAGGTCCGCGCCACCGCCAACCGGCTCGCCAACTTCGACGACGCGAACCTGCGCCGGTCGGCGCGCGCGGCGGTCGCGGCGGGCGCGCGGGTCGCGCGGGCGCTGGAGATCCTGGGCGACGACGCGCCCGACCACCTGGTGAACGCGGGGCGGCTCCGGCTGGAGCACAAGCAGGCGTCGCTGGAGGAGCTGGGCCAGCTCGCGGACCCGCCGCTCACCAAGGACGCCATCGCGGGCCGCATCCGGCGGCTGCTGGCGATGGCCGACAAGCGCGCGGGGGACCAGGGCATCCCGGGCACGGACGCGAACCTGACCGCGGACATGCTCGCCCCCTGACCGGGGCGGGCCGGGCGGGCGGGCCGGGTCAGCGGTCCAGGTCGCCGCGCAGGACGCGCTCCACCAGGTCCTCGCGGAACTGCCCGTACCCGGTCTCGGCCCACACGCTCCGCTCGCCGGGCACCTCGAAGTACGGCACGGGCCGCCCGTCGCGGTCGTCCAGCAGCCAGTCGGGGGAGCGGCGCTCCCGGACGGCCTTCGCGCACGCGGGGCAGCACGCGACCCGCAGTCTGCGGCGGGTGCCGAGGGGCCGCCAGTCGACCCGCTCGCTCCCGTCGCCGTGCAGCGGGTGGAAGAAGCACAGCGGCGACGGCGGCAGCTCGGCGCGGCCCGCGCCGAGCGCGGCGGCCGACGCCAGCGCGTCCCGGCCCTGGTCGACGAGCACCAGGACCCCGGCGAGGTCGGGCACGCCCGCGGCCGCGTCCAGGGCCTTGCCGGCGGCCTGGTAGGCGTCCAGCGCGCGGCCGACCAGCGCGCGCGGGCGGTCGTCGTCGGTCGCGACGTCGGCGGCGTCCAGGGCCTCGCCGAACGCGACGACCTCGCGGGCCGCCTGGGCGCGCAGCTCGTCCTCGGTGGCCTTCCCGGCGTTGGCGAACACGGCGCGGGGCAGCAGCAGGCCGTCGCCGGGCCGCCGCGCGGCGGCCGCCGTGCGCCGCCGCCGCCAGACCAGCGCCGCCGCGACGGCCGCGACGGCGACGCCCGCCGCGCCGCCGACCGTGCCGAGCAGCGCGCCGTTCGACCCGCCGCGCCCGCCGCCGCCGGGCGCGCCGCCGGTCCGCTTCTCGCGCTCCTTGGCGCGCGCCTCGATCTCGTCCGACAGCCGGTCGTACTCCGCCTTGCCCTTCCCGCTGACGATCAGGTCCGTGAACCGGGTGAGGCGCGTGTAGAGCGACGCGTCGTCCATCTTGCGGTCGAAGTTGACGGCCCACGCCGCCTCCAGCGCCGAGTGCGGGCTGCCGTACTTCTCGCTCCGCCCGCCGCGCCACTCGCGGGCGACGATCGTGTCGGAGGTCTTGCCGAACCCGACGTACACGCCGTCGCGGCCGAGCCGGTCGTGGACGACGGTGAGGAGCTGGTCCCCGTCCGACCACGTCCCGCCCGCGACGATCGGGACGATCACCGCGAAGACCGGCACCGGGGCCTTCGCCATCGCCGCGACCAGGCGGCGGCGGTCGGCGGCGGGCAGCGCGGACGCCAGGGAGGCGTCCACGTAGACCGGCGTGCGCCGCAGCGCCGCCGCGATCTTCTCGCCGGGGGACGGGCTAGTCGTCGACACCGAGGTACTCCAGGACGAGGGGGGCGAGGGGCGTGCGGGCGCCGAACGCGGCGTCGCGCCACGGCCCCGCGACGTCGAAGTGGCGGCGCGGGCCGGCGGGCGCGGGGACGTGCAGGACGCGCCCGGCCAGGCTCGGCACCGCCGCGCCCGCGCAGCCCGCGCACAGCGCGCGGCGCGTCCGGCCGTCGCCGGTCGTGTCGCCGGGGACGCGGACCCGGCGGCGCGCGCTCGACGGCCCGTGCAGCGGGTTCACCCAGCACGGCGGCGCGGGCGACGCGGTGTCGTGCTCCAGCGCGGCGCGGCCCTCGCGGGCCAGGACGATGACGCCGACGAGGTCCATCGCGCGCTCGGCGGACTTCTCCGGCGCGGCCCCCGTGCCCTGGTCGATGTCGTCGAGCAGGATCTGCGCGGCGTCGAAGTCCTCGCTCGCCCGGGGCAGCCCGGCGCGGTCGCCGTCCCCGGCGGCGTCGGCGAGCGCGGACCGCAGCGCGTCCAGGTCCTGGCGGGCGGTGCGGCGCAGCCACCGCACGCTCGGCCGCGCGGGCGCGCGCTCGGGATCGGGCGCGGCCCCGGCCGGGCGGCCGCGGCGGCGCGAGCGGGCCCTCACGACCGCCCGCCCGATGCCGAACAGCGCCCACAGCACGAGCACGCCGAGCGGCCCGAGCACGATGAGCCCGAGCAGGAACGGGCCGCGCGTCTCCGGTTCGGGCGGGGTGAGGGAGTCGTACTCGCCGAACGCCTTGGGCGTGGGCACCGAGTACGGCGAGCGCGGCTCGACCGAGCGGCCGTCGCGGTACTGGTCGAGCACCCGGACGAGGCGGTTCGCCAGGCCGGTCATCCGGTGGTCGCGGTCCGGCGGACGGTCGTCCAGGTCCGCGTCGGTCATGGACAGGTCGCGCGGGACCTCGAAGCCCAGCGCGTCGATCACGGCGGACGAGTCGGCGGTCACGTACAGCCCGTCGCGGCGGGCGCGGTCGCGGAGCAGGGCCAGGAACGCGCGGGCGTCGCCGCCCGACTCCGACTCGGCCTGGTTCGGCGCGACGACGACGTACACGGGCGTGCCGATCGCGGCGGCGGCCGAGCGGGCGGCGTCGCGCACCCGGTCCGCGTCGGCCGCGGTGAACCAGGGGGACAGGTCGGGGTCGACGTACACCGGGTCGCGGGCGAGCGCCGCGGCGACGCGGTCGAGCCGCCGGTAGCCGTAGGCGGGGAACGTCGGGCTCGGCAGCGCCGGGGAGAACGACGGCGACGGCTCCCGCGACGCACCCGGCGAGGGCGCGGCCAGCGCGGGCGCCGCGGCGGCGGGGACCGCGCAGGCCGCCGCCAGCGCGAGCGCGGCGAGTCGTCTCATCGCCGCCCGCTCTTCCCATGCTTCGTGCCGCCCTTGGCGGGCGCCTTCGTGAGCGTCGTCGCGGGCCTGCGCGGCCTCCCGCGCCGCACGCGCGCGAGGACGGTTCCGGCGGCGATCAGCGCCAGCATCGCCACCGCGCCGATCGCCGTGCCGCGCACGAGCGACCGGCGCTCGGCGCGGGCCGCGCGGCGCTCGCCCGCCTCGTAGGCGTCCAGGTCCTTGCGCACGCGGCTCTTGGGCGCGGGCGACTCGGTGACGCGCAGCCGCGTCCCCGAGTCCGCCGCGAGCGCGACGTCCACGAAGCGCTCCACCAGCGCGACCGGACCCGCGTCCGACGCCAGCGACAGCGCGGCCGTCGTCAGCGTGCGGTCGGGCACCGGCCGGGGCAGCGTGCCGTACTGCCGCGCCGCGCCGAGCGAACCGCTCGCGGGCAGGAGCACGTACACGCCGGGGCGGCCGAGCCGGTCGTGGACGAGCGGCAGCACGTCCTCCGGCATGACGTCCGGGGGCAGCCGCGGCTCGACGGCGACGTACACCGGCTCGCGCAGCCGGGCCACCGCGCGGCGGATGCGCGCGGCGGCGTCGGCGGGGACGGCGCGCGGGGCCGCGTCGGTGATCTGGATCGGGTCGCGCCGCCAGAGCGCGGCGAGCCGGTCGGCGCGCGCGGCGAGGACCCCGGAGTCGGGTCCGTCGTCGGCGGCGGCGGGAACGGCGGGCGGCAGCATCGCCAGTCCCATGATCAGGACGAACAGTCCACGCCGCATGGGTCGGAAGTGTACGGGTATTTCGGCCGCCCGCTACAGGGTCCGGCCACCGCCCGAAGATGACGCCCCGTGACCGCCGGGTGATCACCGCCACTTTCCGGGGCGCGTCCGCGGGCCCCGGCACGAGGCCACAAAGTGGAACAAATGCGACTTGGCACGGGTTCTGTCCGGAACACCTCCCGGTCGAGCCGGGAGACCCCGCGATTGGTCTAGACACAGAGGTCTAGACCCCGCGCGGTGATACTCCGATCCCCCAGGTGGGGGAGGGGACCTCACCCCTCGATATCCCTCGCGTCCGGTGTCGGGAACCCCCGGCGCCATTCGGTAGGGTCGAGCGGGGAACACCCCGTGCGGGCACACCGCGCAGCAGTTGAACGGCCCGGACGACACCGGGCGAGACGACGCATGAGGAGAGCCGTTCCGTGACCATCCGAGTAGGCATCAACGGGTTCGGCCGGATCGGCCGTAACTTCTACCGCGCCGTCCTGGCCAGCGGGGCCGACATCGAGATCGTGGCGGTCAACGACCTGACCGGCAACGCCACCCTCGCCCACCTGCTGAAGTACGACAGCATCCTCGGCCGCCTCGACCGGGACGTCCACGCCACCGACGACGCGATCGCGGTCGGCGACTCGGTGATCAAGACGTTCGCCGAGCGCGACCCGGCCAACCTCAAGTGGGCCGACGTCGGCGCGGACGTCGTCGTCGAGTCCACCGGCTTCTTCACCGACGCCGCCAAGGCCAAGGTCCACGCCGACAACGGCGCCAAGAAGGTCATCATCTCGGCCCCGGCCAAGAACGAGGACGTCACGATCGTCCTCGGGGTCAACGACGACGCCTACGACCCCGCCGCCCACACGGTGATCTCGAACGCGTCCTGCACGACCAACTGCCTCGCGCCGATGGCCAAGGTCCTGAACGACACGTTCGGCATCAACAAGGGCCTGATGACCACCATCCACGCCTACACGCAGGACCAGAACCTCCAGGACGGCCCGCACAGCGACCTGCGCCGCGCCCGCGCCGCCGCGCTGAACCTGGTGCCGACCTCCACCGGCGCGGCCAAGGCCATCGGCCTGGTCCTGCCGGAGCTGAAGGGCAAGCTGGACGGCTACGCGGTGCGCGTGCCGATCCCGACCGGCTCGGCCACCGACCTCACCGTCGAGCTGGGCCGCGAGGCCACCGTCGAGGAGGTCAACGGCGCGCTCAAGGCCGCCGCCGAGGGCCCGCTGGCGGGCATCCTCACCTACACCGAGGCCCCGATCGTCTCCTCCGACATCGTCACCGACCCGTCGTCGTGCATCTTCGACGCGGGCCTGACCAAGGTCATCGGCAACCAGGCCAAGGTCGTCGGCTGGTACGACAACGAGTGGGGCTACTCCAACCGCCTCGTCGACCTCGTCAAGCTCGTCGGCGCCGAGCTCTAGCCACCCCCGGTCCCGCCGTGGCCGCGTGCGCCCCGCGCACGCGGCCACGGCGGCCGTGTTCCCCGGGCCAAACACGGAAGGAAACGCATTGCCGATGCGCACCATCGACGATCTCGACGTCGCCGGGATGCGGGTGCTCGTCCGCGCGGACCTCAACGTGCCGCTGGACGGCGGCGCCATCACCGACGACGGCCGCATCCGGGCCAGCCTCCCGACGATCGAGGCGCTGCGCGCGCGCGGCGCGAAGGTCGTCGTCTGCGCCCACCTCGGCCGCCCCAAGGGCGAGCCGCGGCCGGAGCTGTCGCTCGCGCCCGTCGCGGCGCGGCTGGGCGAGCTGCTGGACGCCTACGTGCCGCTGGCGGGCGACACCGCGGGCGACTCGGCCCGCGCGATCGTCGCCGGACTCGCCGACGGCCAGGTCGGGATGCTGGAGAACCTGCGCTTCGAGGCCGCCGAGACCAGCAAGGACGACGCCGAGCGCGGCGCGTTCGCCGACCGCCTCGCCGCCTTGGCGGACCTGTACGTCGGGGACGGGTTCGGCGCGGTCCACCGCAGGCACGCGAGCGTGTACGACGTGCCGCGGCGGCTCCCGCACGCGGCGGGCGGCCTGATCGCCACCGAGGTGGACGTCCTGCGCCGCCTCACCGACGACGTCGAGCGCCCGTACGCGGTCGTGCTCGGCGGCTCCAAGGTCTCCGACAAGCTCGGTGTGATCGACAACCTGCTGGACAAGGCCGACCGCATCCTCATCGGCGGCGGCATGGTCTTCACCTTCCTCAAGGCCCAGGGCCACGAGGTCGGCAGGAGCCTGCTGGAGGAGGACCAGCTCGGCACCGTCCGCTCCTACCTGGAGCGGGCGCGCGAGAACGGCGTCGAGTTCGTGCTGCCGGTGGACGTCGTCGCGGCGACCGCGTTCGCCGCCGACGCCGAGCACGACGTGGTCGCCGCCGACGCGATCCCCGCCGACCGGCTCGGCCTGGACATCGGCCCCGAGTCCGGCAAGCTTTTCGCCGAGCGGCTCGCCGGGACGCGCACCGTCTTCTGGAACGGCCCGATGGGCGTGTTCGAGATGGAGCCGTACTCGCACGGCACCCGCGCGGTCGCGCAGGGCCTGCTGGACTCCGGCGCGTTCACCGTCGTCGGCGGCGGCGACTCGGCGGCGGCCGTGCGCAGCCTCGGCTTCGACGAGGACGCCTTCTCGCACATCTCGACCGGCGGCGGCGCGAGCCTCGAATACCTCGAGGGCAAGACGCTCCCCGGACTGCAGGCACTGGAGGACTGACACCCGATGGCCCCCACCGCACCGTCCCGCAAGCCGCTGATGGCCGGGAACTGGAAGATGAACAAGAACCACCTGGAGGCCATCGCGCTCGTCCAGCAGCTCGCCTTCACCTTCAAGGAGGCGGACCACGACGCGGTGGACGTGGTGGTCCTCCCGCCGTTCACCGACCTGCGCTCGGTGCAGACGCTGGTGGACGCGGACTCGCTCGACATCGCCTACGGCGCGCAGGACGTGTCCCAGCACGCGTCCGGCGCGTACACCGGCGAGATCTCCGGCGCGATGCTCGCCAAGCTCGGCTGCACGTACGCGACGGTCGGGCACTCCGAGCGCCGCGAGTACCACCACGAGGACGACGCCCTGGTCAACGCCAAGGCCCGCGCCGCGCTCGCGAGCGACATCACGCCGATCGTCTGCGTGGGGGAGCGGCTGGAGGTCCGCGAGGCGGGCGACCACCTCGCGCACTGCCTCGCCCAGGTCGACGGCGCGCTGAGCAAGATCTCCGCCGAGCAGGCGGCGGGCCTCGTCATCGCCTACGAGCCCGTCTGGGCGATCGGCACCGGCAAGACCGCGTCCGCGCAGGACGCCCAGGAGGTCTGCGGGGCGATCCGCGCGCGCGTCGGCGAACTCTACGACGGTGACACCGCCGCGAAGATCCGTATTCTGTACGGCGGGTCGGTGAAGGGCGCGAACATCGCCGGGATCATGGCCCAGCCCGACGTGGACGGGGCACTGGTCGGCGGCGCGAGCCTCGACGCCGGCGAGTTCGTCAAGATCTGCCGGTACCGGGACCTCCCGGCCTGACGCGAGCCATCAATTCGGTCGCGTCCCGGGGGTTCATGCCGAACCAGGCGGGAGTTCGTCGTACCCTTCGTAGCTGACGGGTAAACGCCCGGCCCGACGCTCCGTCCCGCATCCGAGAACGCCCCGCCCGCGCGGGGGTGGCCAGAGAAGGCGCTGAACTGTGATCATCGCAACGTCCATCGTGCTCATCGTCACGAGCCTGCTGATGGTGGTCCTCGTCCTGATGCACAAGGGTAAGGGCGGCGGACTGTCCGACATGTTCGGCGGCGGAATCTCGTCGTCTCTCAGCGGATCGTCGGTCGTGGAGCGCAACCTGGACCGCCTGACCGTCGGCCTCGGCATCATCTGGCTGGCGGCGATCGTGGTCCTCGGTCTGCTGTTCAAGGGCTAGGGCGCCGGCCGACCGCCGGAGACATGCGAGCGCCGCGGCGGCGGCCCGCGCCCGAGGGCGCCGGGGCCGCCCGCCGCGGCATACAGAACGAGGAGTAGTCCGTGGGTAGTGGCAACGCGATTCGGGGCAGCCGCGTCGGGGCCGGCCCGATGGGGGAGGCTGAGCGCGGCGACGCGGCCCCCCGCGTCTGGGTCACCTTCTACTGCGCCAACCGGCACGAGACCCGGCCGAGCTTCGCGACCGACGTCGCGGTGCCCGAGACGTGGGACTGCCCGCGCTGCGGGTTCCCGGCGGGGCAGGACAAGGACAACCCGCCCGCGCCGCCGAAGACCGAGCCCTACAAGACGCACCTGGCGTACGTCAAGGAGCGCCGCAGCGACGCGGACGGCGAGGCCATCCTGGAGGAGGCCCTGGCCAAGCTGCGCGAGAAGCGCGCCGCGGTGAAGCGCGCGATGGAGGCCGCCGCGCGCGGCTGACCCGCCGCCCCCGGCACCGGCGTCCGGCCCGGCCCCGCCCACCCGGCGGGGCCGGGCCGCGCGCTTTCCCGGTGGCCCCGGCCGGGCGGCGGCCGCTAGGGTGGGCGGCACGCGACTGGCGCAGTCAAGGTGGAACGACCACCGGGAAGCGAACCGTCCGCACACCGCGCGCCTGGGTGTGCGGGTCCCCACGCCGGGACCCGCACGTTCCGGCGACGAGCAGCGCGGAGGCGCCATGCACCGGCCGTCCCTTCCCCACCTCCACCGCCAGGACCCCGACCTCGCCGGGCTCGTCGAGGCCGAGGCCCGCCGCCAGTTCGAGAAGATCCGGCTGATCGCGTCGGAGAACTACGTCTCGCCCGCCGTGCTGGAGGCGACCGGCTCGGTCCTCACCAACAAGTACTCCGAGGGCTACCCGGGCCGCCGCTACTACGAGGGCCAGCAGAACGTCGACCCGGTCGAGCTGCTGGCGGTCGAGCGGGCGCGGCACCTGTTCGGCGCCGAGCACGCCAACGTCCAGCCGTACTCCGGCTCGCCCGCCAACCTCGCGGTCTACGCGGCGTTCCTGCGGCCCGGCGACACCGTCCTCGGGCTGTCGCTGCCGATGGGCGGCCACCTGACGCACGGCTGGTCGGTGTCGGCGACCGGGAAGTGGTTCAACGCCGTCCGCTACGAGGTCCGCCGCGACACCGGCCGGATCGACCTCGACCAGGTCCGCGAGCTGGCGCTCAAGGAGCGGCCGAAGCTGATCTGGTGCGGCGGCACGGCGCTGCCCCGCACGATCGACTTCGCGGCGTTCGCCGAGATCGCGCGGGAGGCGGGCGCGGTGCTGGCCGCCGACATCGCGCACATCGCGGGGCTCGTCGCGGGCGGCGCGCACCCGTCCCCGGCGGGCCACGCGGACGTCGTCACCACCACGACGCACAAGACGCTGCGCGGCCCGCGCGGCGCGATGATCCTGTCCACCGCCGAGCACGCCGCCGCGCTCGACCGGGCCGTGTTCCCCGGGTTGCAGGGCGGCCCGCACAACCACACGACCGCCGCCATCGCGGTCGCGCTCGCGGAGGCGGCGCGCCCGGACTTCGCCGAGTACGCGCACCGCGTCGTCGCCAACGCCCGCGCCCTGGCGGACGCGCTGCTGGAGCGCGGCTACGACCTGATCTCCGGCGGCACCGACACCCACCTGATCCTCATCGACCTGACGAACAAGGGCGTGCCCGGCAAGCCCGCCGCCCGCGCGCTCGACGCGGCGGGGATCGAGCTGAACCACAACGCCGTCCCGTTCGACCCGCGCAAGCCGTTCGACCCGTCCGGGCTGCGCGTCGGCACGGCGGCGATCACCACGCGGGGCCTGACGCCCGACCGCATGCCGCAGATCGCGGCGTGGATCGACGAGGTCGTCACCGCGGCGGCGGCCGACCCGGACGACGCGTCGGTCGCCGACCGCGTCGCCGCCGAGATCCGCGAGCTGACGGCCGCCTACCCGATGCCGGGCTGGGCGCCCGCGGGCTGAGCGGCCCGCAGCACCACGATCATCCGCCACGCGTCGGGGTCGGACAGGTCCACGTCCCGGAAGTCGCCGTAGCGGGCGACGACCTCCAGCGCGCCGGACAGCCGGACGGCGGCCGACACCTCGGTCGCCGTCCAGAACCGGTACGGGACGACGTCGTGGAGGGCGCGCGGCTCCGCCCCGGACTCGATCGTCATCGCGACGCGGTCCGGGGCGATCTGCGTGACGGGGTCCAGCACGTCGTCCGGGCCGCCCCACCGGACGCGGGCGCGCACGCCGTCGCGCTCGACGGTCCAGTCGTTTCCGACGCTCGGGTCGCCGAGCCGGTCGCGCGGATGCGCCATCTCCACCACGTACAGGCCGCCGGGCGCGAGGTGCGCGGCGGCGCGGTCCAGGTGCGCGACGAACGCGTCGAGCGTCATCAGGTGCGACGTGGAGTCGAGCATGGTGACGACGAGGTCGAACCGGCGGCCGAGCGCGAACGACGTCATGTCGGCGCGCACGACGTCCAGCGCGACGCCGTCGTCGGCGGCCCGCTTCGCCGCGTACGCGCACATCGCCGGGTTCAGGTCCAGCGCGGTCGCGGCGACGCCCCGGCGCGCGAACGCGCGGGCGTGCTCGGCCGGGCCCGCCGCCAGCTCCAGCACCGAGCCGACCGGGCCCGTCCCGTGCTCGGCGCACCAGCCGAGCAGCGCCTCGACCTCCGGTTCGACGTCGCGGAACGAGCAGGCCAGCTCGTAGGCCCAGGGGTCGTCATAGATGCCGGTCACCCCGCCATCCTGCCAGCGCGGGGGAGGCGCCGCCGCGCCGTCCGTCCAGCCGCAGCCGGACCTCGACGACGCCGGGCTCCTCGGTGCGGACCGTCCGGCCGCCGAGCGCGGTCAGCAGCCGCCGCATCCGGGCGTTCTCGCTGAACGTCGTCGCGCGCAGCTCGACCAGGCCCCGGTCGCGGCCCAGCTCGACCAGCAGGCGGGTCAGGACGCGGCCCAGGCCCCGGCCCTGCCACGCGTCCTCCACCAGGAACGCCAGCTCCGCGACGCCGGGGTCCAGGACGTGGATGAGGTGCGCCATCGCGACCACCGACCCGTCCGGTCCCTCGGCGAGCAGCGTCACGCCGTGCCACGGCTCGCAGAACCGCTCCAGCGCGCGCCGCGGCGGCGCGGGCTTGGCGCTGAAGTAGCGGAGCCGCCGCGTCTCCAGCGAGCACCGCCCGTGCATCGCGCGGACCGCGTCGGCGTCGCCGCCGCGCATCGGGCGGATCGTGACGGCGGTGCCCTCGGCCAGCACGGCGCGGCGGGACGCGGGCGGCGGCCCGGCGGCGGGCAGCGCCGACCGGACCATCGCGTC
Source organism: Actinomadura atramentaria DSM 43919 (assembly GCF_000381885.1). GTDB lineage: Bacteria > Actinomycetota > Actinomycetes > Streptosporangiales > Streptosporangiaceae > Spirillospora > Spirillospora atramentaria. The sequence goes on from NZ_KB907219.1 coordinate 53,433, forward strand.
GGCGCGGGCCGCCTCGGTGGCGGTGAACGGCAGGCCGGGGCGGTTCAGCAGGACGGCGCGGCGCTCCCCGACGGGCACGGCCAGGGTCTCGCCGCCCGCGCCCGCCGCCGCGTGCGCGGCGGGGGCCCAGCGGGCGCCGGGCGCGCGCAGCAGCTCGCCGAGGACGTCCGGCAGCGCGTCCGGCTCGGCGCGCAGCCGGGCGGCCAGGACGAGCGCGCGCGTGGTCTCGTCCACGAGTTCGCGCGGGCGCGCCGGGACGACCGCCGTGCGGACGCCGCCCGCCCCGGCGAGCGCGCGGTGCAGCCCGGCGGCGGCGTCGCCCTCCCGGCCGGGGACGTCCACGATGAACTCGTCCACGACGCCGTCCGGGCCGAGCTGGACCGACAGGCCGAGGATGTTGGCGCCCCGCCGGGCCAGGGCGGCGGTGAGCAGGGCCAGCCGGCCGGGCCGGTCCTCGATCTCGGCGCGGACGCGCAGCAGCGGCATGGAACGTTCCTTCCGGATCGCGGCGAACGCTTACCACGCCACCCTCACCGGCGGTTGTTACGCGACCGCTACGACATCGTGAGCTGACGGTTTCACATTGCGGACAAGGGCTTGAGCGGCCGCCGCCCACCGCCTAGCGTGCGAAGGGTGATCGAGCCTCTGCGCGGCGGACACCCGGACCGGAACCCCGGCGGCGGGCGGCTCCCCGCCCTGCGGCCCGGCCTCCTCAGCGACGAGCAGCGCGACGTCTACGAAGCCGTGACGGGCGGCCCGCGCGGCGCCCGGCCCGCGCCGTTCCCCGTCGCCGACGCCGAGGGCCGGCTGAACGGCCCGTTCAACGCGATGCTCTACAGCCCGCACGTCGGGATGCCGCTCCAGGAACTGGGCGCGGCCCTGCGGTTCCGCACGGGGTTCACCCGGCGCGAGCGCGAGATCGCCGTGCTCGTCGTCGCGCAGCACTGGCGGTCGGACTTCGAGTGGTTCGCCCACGAGCGGCTGGGCCGCCGCGCCGGGCTCACCGAGGACGAGCTGACCGCGCTGCGCGAGGGCCGCGCGCCGCTGCTGGCCGACGTCCGCGAGCGCGTCGTCCACGAGGCCGCCCGCCAGCTCGCCGCCGACGGCGACCTCGGCGACGCCGTCTACACCGAGGCGATCGCGGCGCTCGGCCGCGCCGTGCTCGTGGAGCTGGTCACCCTGGTCGGCTACTACGCGGGCCTCGCGCTGCAACTCCGCGTCTTCCGCACCGGCGTCCCGGCGGGGGAGACCGCTCCCACCTGGACGGAGAGGGACGATGAGTGACGTCCTGCGCACGCCCCGCCTGGAGCTGGCGCCGGTGAGCATGAGCGACCGGCGGCGGCTGGTCGCTCATTGGACCGGTCCCGCGGTCCGCGCCCACCTGTTCGGCGACCGGAACGTCTCCGGGGCCGAGATCACCGAGATCATCGCCGCGAGCGAGCGCGGCTTCGCGCTCCACGGCTACGGGCTCTGGACGGTCCGCCCGGCGGGCGGCGGCCCGCTGGTCGGGATGGCCGGGCTGCGGCGCAGCGGCGCGGACGAGGCGGAGGCCGAGATCGTCTACAGCCTCGAACCCGACCGGTGGGGGCGGGGCCTGGCGGCGGAGGCCGCCGGGGCGCTGCTCGGGTACGCGTTCGCCGCGACCGGCCTGCGGCGCGTCACCGCCGAGGTCGACGCGCCCGGCACGGTGCCCGCGCGGGTCGCCGAGGGGCTCGGCATGCGGCGGCACCGGCACGACCCGGACGGCAGCGTCCACTACGCCGCCGAGCGGGCCTCAGCCTGAGAGCATCCGCTCGATGTCGGCGGTCGCCGTCGCGCCCGCGACCATCTCGCCGTTCCCGAACACCAGCGTCGGCGTCGCGTCCACCCGCAGCTCCTCGGCGGCCAGCCGCAGCCGCGCGATCGGCGCGTGCGGGTCCGGCGGGTCCAGCGGCGGCCGCTCGTCCACCATCCACGCGTACCACGCGGCGGCGCGGTCGTCGGCCGCCCAGATCCGGCGGGCCGTCTCGTCGGACCCCGGATAGATCTCCAGCGGCAGCAGCAGCGTGTGGACGGTCAGGTCGTCGACGGCCGCCAGCTCGTCGCGGACCAGCCGCCGCGTGTACGGGTCCTGCGGGTCGCCGAACAGCGCCAGCCGCCGGCTCCCGTCGCCCCGCACGTCGGTGAAGGCCAGGTCGAGCGGCAGGTCCCCGAACCGCACATCCGCCATGTCCGATCCCCCCGAATGATCGTTACGCTGCGGATATACCCGGCGCGTGCGGCCGGAACCGCCGGGCGGGTCAGCGCGCCGCGCGGGCGAGCAGGGCGGCGCGCTCGCGCACGAACGGCTCGGGGTCGCGCTCGGCCAGCGCCCGGAACGCGTCGCCGAACTGCGGGAAGCCGCTGTAGGACGCGGCGAACAGCGCGGCGTAGCGGACCCGGGCGTCGGCGTCGCGCAGCGCCGCCGCGACCCGGCGGAACACCTGCTCGTCGTAGCCGTCGGCGGCCAGGCCGAGGCGCAGCACCGCCTGGCCGCGGGCGCGCGGGTCGGACGCGCCGTCCACCGCGCGGCACAGGTCCGGCACGGTCCACGCCGCCAGCGCCTCGGCGGCGCGCGCGGCGGCGGTGCGGACGGTGCCGCGCGGCCCCGACAGCGCGTAGTGGCCGATCCCGAACATCGCGTCCTCGGCGTAGTGCAGGGCCGCGCCGTGCGCCTCCCACGTCACGCGGCCCTCCGTCCCGGCCGCGCGGTCGCGCTCGGTCACGTTCGTCATCGGCCAGCGCAGGGCCTTCGCGACCGCGTCCACGTCCTCGACCGTTGTGCCGGGGCGGAGCACGCGCCGCGGGGTCCGCAAGAGATCAGTACTGCTGGGCATGCGGGGCATTGTGCAGCGAAGCGGACCGGGCCGCCACCGGAACGCGGCAATGTTGCGGCACCGCGGCGCGATCGGTACCGGAATCGTCGTCCGGCGCGGCGCTCAGTCCGGGTCGACGCCGCGGACCAGCAGCGCGACCTGCACCCGGTTGTTCAGCTCCAGCTTCGCGAGGATGCGCGAGACGTGCGCCTTCACCGTCGCGACGCTCAGCGACAGCTCCCGGGCGATCTCCCCGTTGGTGCGGCCGACGCCGACCAGGTCCGCGACGGCGCGCTCGGCGGCGGTGAGCCGCCCGAGCAGCGCGCGGGCGCGGTCGCGGCGCGGGTCGGCCCCGGCCGCGACGTAGCGCATCATGCGGCGCAGCACCTCGGGGGACAGCATCGGCTCCCCGGCCGCGACCGCCCGGATCGCCCGCAGGATCTCGGCGGGCTCGGTGTGCTTCAGCAGGAAGCCGCCCGCGCCCGCGCGCAGCGCGCCGAGGATGTGGTCGTCGGTGTCGAACGTCGTCAGGATGACGATCTCCGGCGGGTCCGTGCGGGACCGCAGCCGCTCGGTCGCCGCGAGGCCGTCCAGCCGGGGCATCCGGATGTCCATCAGGACGACGTCGGGGCGGTGCCGGTTCACCGCGGGGACGACCTCGGCGCCGTCGGCGACGCCCTCGACGACCTCGATGTCGGGCGCGTCGGCCAGGATCATCGACAGCCCGGTCCGCACCAGGGCGTCGTCGTCCACGATGAGCACGCGGATGGGAGAGTCCACCGGTCCAGCGTAGGGCCAGGCCGCGAGGCCCCGGTGCTCAGGCGGGCGCGGGGGCCAGCGACTCCACCGGGTTCGGCTCGCGGAGCCGCCGCGCGCGGTCCATGACGGCCTGGCCGCGCTGGACGCGCCAGCGCCGCAGCTCGACCGCCCGGAACCGCGCCAGGTGCCGCGCGTCCGGCCGGGGCAGGCCCGCGGGCGCGTACCCCCAGTCCGCGAGGCGGTCCCCGGCGACGTGCTCGACCAGGCCCGCCTCCCATTCGGCGAGGCGGTCGGCCCACGCGCCGACCCGCCGGGTGTCGACGTCCTGGTGCGTCCGCAGGTGCCACGCCCGCTTGGCCGGGACGGTGCGCCGCGCGTGGTGGCGGGGCTCGGCCATCGCCGGGTCGTACTCCTCGCCGAGGAAGGCGCACAGGCCGCGCAGCGCGGCCTCCGGGTCGGCGGTCAGGTCCTCGTAGCGCATCTGGTGGAAGGTGTCGGGGCCGAGCCGGGCGGCGTTGCGCGCGCCCGCGTCGATCGCCTCGCGCCAGGTCAGCGCGGCGCTGAACACGTCGCCGCCGTACCAGGGCATGGACCGCAGGGACGCGACCGCGTCGCGGCCGTCGCGGACCAGGTGGACGAACTGCGCGTCGGGGAACAGCCGCAGCAGCATCGGCACCTGCCGGAAGTAGCCGGGCCGCTTGTCGCCCCACCGGGCCCGGCCGTGCGCCTCGGCGTACCGGGAGAAGACCGTCGCGAGCGCGGAGCCGATCGTGGGCGGCGCGGCGACGATCGCCTCGGCGGTCTCGTCCCGGTCCAGCGGCGCGAGCGCGCGGAACTTGGCCTCGTCCCGTCCGACGAGCCAGGACGCGAACGCGCGCCGGTTCGCGGGCTCGGCGAGGTCGCCGAACTCCAGCCGGTGCCGGTAGGCGGGCTGCACCAGCCGCGTCTCGCTGGGCAGCGCGATGCGGCGGTGGCAGTGCAGCATCTGCTGGAGCAGGGTCGTGCCGGAGCGGGGACAGCCGAGGACGATGATCGGCCGCGGGGTCGGGAGCGTCATACCGGTCCAGCATGGACGCCCGAACTGAACGCGAAGGTGTGGGAAACCTGAGAAATCGCTGAGACCGGGGCGGGTGCGCCCTTCATCCGCCCGGCCGGGGACGCGCCCCGGCCGGGCGGGACGGGTCAGAGCTTCGCGCCCGTCACGGACTTGCCGAGGGCGCTGCCCGCCAGCCAGTCCTGCCACGACTTCGCCCACGGCGTCGGGCCGTTGCCGAACCGCAGCTTGCGCGTGGTCCCGCTGATCTGGACGATGTCGCCTCGGTTGGTGAACTCGTAGAACCACTTCGCGTCCGCCGGGGCCGCGTTCACGCAGCCGTGGCTGACGTTGGCGTTGCCCTGCGAGCCGACCGACCACGGCGCGCTGTGGACGAACGTGCCGCTGTAGGTGAGGCGGACGTTCCAGTCCGTCGGCGTCCGGTACGCACCGGGATCACCGGTCGTGGCCGAGTCCATCACCATGTGCGGCGTCTTCTCCTGGGCGATCATCGTGCCGCTGTAGCTGTCGTCGCCCGGCTTGCCGAGGCTGACCTTCATCGTCCGCACGACCGAGCCGCCCGACGTCACCGTCGCCCGGTGGGTGTTCGCGTTCACCTTCGTGATGTGCCGCTCGCCGACCGAGAAGTCCAGCGTGCGGTCCTTCATGCCGTACACGCCGTCCCCGACCTTCACCCCGGCCAGGTGCGCGACGACGCGGACCTTCTGCCCGGTCGGCCAGTAATCGCGCGGACGGAAGTCCACCTCGCGGTCGCTGATCCAGTTCCACGCGCCCTCGACCGGCGTCGACATCCGGACCTCCAGCGACCGCTCGACGGCCGCGCGGGCCTCCTTCGTCGCCACCGGCTGCGACAGCAGCAACTGGACCGGCATCCCCACGCCGACCTTCTCGCCGTCCAGCGGGGACATGCCACTCTCCAGCTTCTTGCGCGGCTTGAGCGTCGTGAACGAGGACGTCGCGGTGACGGCCCGGCCGTCCGCGTCGCCCTTCGCCGTCACCGTGTAGGCGGTGGACGGCTTGAGCCCCCACGTCGTCCGCCACGTCCGCCCGTCCGCCGACAGCGCCCCGGCCGCCTTGTCGCCCTTGGCGTCCGCGACCGTCACCTCGGTCAGCCTGCCGCTCTTCGCCCGGACCGTCACCGGCTGGTCCGGCGCGACGCCCTGCGTCCCGGTCGCCGGGACGATCTCCGGCGGCGGCGCCTCGGCGGCCTTGGCCGAGCCGCCCCCGGCCCCGTCACCCCCCGACGAGCATCCGGCGGCCCCCAGCACCACACCGGCGGCGAGCGCGGCGCCCGCCACCGCCGTCCGACCCCTCAGCACCCTTGTCCTCCTCGCGGTTCGTCGAGCACGCGGGGATTCCCCCGCCCGCCAGCGTATGCGGCGAACGGGGGAGTGCGGTCGCGATCCGGACGAGCGCCGGTCAGCCGGCGGCCGGAACCCGCGCGGCGGCCGCGCGGTCCAGCAGGAACAGCGTGCGCTCGCGGCCCGCGACCCCGGCCGCCGGGGCGTCCGCCGGGTCCGCGCCGCCGAGCGCCCGGCCGACCGCGTCGGCCTTGCCCTCGCCCGCCGCCAGCACCCAGACCTCGCGCGCCGCCCGCAGCGCGGGGAACGTCAGCGAGATCCGCGTCGGCGGCGGCTTGGGAGCGCCGTGGACGTCGGTGACCGACCCCTCGGCGCGCAGCGCGGGACGGCCGGGGAACAGCGACGCGACATGCGCGTCCGGGCCGATGCCGAGCAGCACCACGTCGAACGACGGGACGACCCCGCCGTCCGCCGGCAGCGCCGCCGCGCGCAGCTCAGACGCGTACCGCGCCGCCGCCTTCGCCGTGTCGTCGCCGTCCGGGCCGCCCGCCGCGGGCATCGGGTGGACGCGCGCCGGGTCCAGCGCGACGTGGTCGAGCAGCGCGGCGCGGGCCCCGGTCTCGTTGCGCTCCGGGTCGCCCGTGGGCAGGAACCGCTCGTCGCCCCACCACAGGTCCAGCCGCGCCCAGTCGATCGCGGCGCGCGCCGGGGACGCGGCGAGCGCCGCCAGCACCGCGGTGCCGACGCCGCCGCCGGTCAGCACGAGCGACGCCGCGCCGCGCGCCGCCTGCGCGTCCGTCACGACGGTGACGAGCCGCGCCGCGACGGCCGCCGCGAGCACGTCCTGATCAGGATGGACGATGACGCCCGTCACGCGCCGTCCTCCTTCTTCCGCGCGGGGGTCTTCCCGGCCGCCTTGCCCTCGGCCTTCTCCTCCGCGCGGTGCCCCGCCCGGCTCGCCGCCCGCTGCGCGGCCCGCTCGGCGGCGCGGTCGGCCGCGTCCTCGGCGGCCACCCGCTCGGCGCGCTCGCCCGGCAGGTCGGGATCGCGCTTGCCCGCCGCGAGCGCCAGGTCCTTGGCGAACCGGTCCGCCGCCTCCTGGTAGGTCTCGTCGGGGTCGAGCCGCCGCAGCTCCTCGGCCAGCAGCTCCGACATCGGGCGGCGCAGCAGCGACACCCGCCGGTCGGGCTGGTCGGGCCGCGACAGCGTCGCCACCCGGCCGTCCGGACGGGACACCACCAGGTCGCCGCCGGACGTGCGCAGCGTCACCCCGGTGATGCCGGGCCCGTCGGACACCTCGCGGACGATGCCCACGCCGAGCCGCACCGACAGCCACGCCGCCAGCAGCTCCGCGCTCGGGCTGTCGGGCTCCGCCGACACCGAGCCGCCGAGGATCGCGTCGTGGTCCTGGTCGAGGATCGAGGCGAGCAGCGTCCGCCACGTCGTGATGCGCGTCCAGGAGAAGTCGGTGTCGCCCGGCCGGTAGCCCTCCGCGAGCCGCACCAGCGTGCCGAGCCGGTCGCGGGCCGCGTACGCGTCGGTGACGCGCCGCGACGCCAGCCGCCCGAGCGGGTCGCGGGCGGGCTCCTTGGGCACCTTGCCGCCCGGCCACCACGTCACCACCGGCGTGTCCGGCATCAGCAGCGGCACGACGACCGAGTCGGCGTGCTCGGCGAGCGGCCCGTACATGCGCAGCAGGACCGTCTCGCCCGGCCCGGTCTCGCCCATCCGGATCTCGGCGTCCAGCCGGGACGTGCTGCCGCGCGCGTCGCGGGAGATGACGGTCAGGACGCGGCACGGGTGCTCGCGCGCGGCCTCCGTCGCCGCCCGCACCGCGTCGTACTGCGCCGACTCGTCGGTGACGATGATCAGCGTCAGCACCATGCCGACGGCCGGGCCGCCCATGAGGTGGCGGGCCTGCGTCAGCGCGTCCTGGATCGCCCGGGTCGTGGTCCCGGTGAGGTCGATGTTCATGCCTAGAGTCGCCTCCACGCGCGCCCGTCGCGCGCCATCAGTTCGTCCGCGCTGTCGGGTCCGTAGCCGCCGGAGCGGTACTGGTCGACCTCGCCGCGCTCGGCCCAGAACTCGGTGATCGGGTCGAGGATCTGCCAGGACAGCTCGACCTCCTCCTGCCGGGGGAACAGCGGGGGGTCGCCGATCAGGACGTCCAGCAGCAGCCGCTCGTACGCCTCCGGCGAGGACTCGGTGAACGACTCGCCGTAGGCGAAGTCCATGTTCACGTCGCGGATCTCCATCGAGGTGCCCGGGACCTTCGACCCGAAACGGACCGTTATCCCCTCGTCCGGCTGCACGCGCATCACCAGCGCGTTCTGCCCCAGCTCCTCGGTGTCGGTGTGCGAGAACGGCAGGTGCGGGGCCTTCTGGAACACCAGCGCGACCTCGGTCACCCGGCGGCTGAGCCGCTTGCCCGTCCGCAGGTAGAACGGGACGCCCGCCCACCGGCGGTTCTCGATCTCCAGCTTCACCGCCGCGTACGTCTCGGTGCGCGACGACGCGGGGATGCCGTCCTCCTCCAGGTACCCCCTGACGTTCACGCCGCCCTGCCAGCCCGACGCGTACTGCCCGCGCGCCGTCGCCAGCCCCAGCTCGCCCGGCACCTTCACCGACGAGAGGATCTTGGCCTTCTCGGCGCGGACGGCCTCCGCGCTGAACGACGTCGGCTCCTCCATCGCCGTCAGCGCCAGCAACTGCAGCAGGTGGTTCTGGATGACGTCGCGCGCCGCGCCGATCCCGTCGTAGTAGCCCGCCCGGCCGCCGATGCCGATGTCCTCGGCCATCGTGATCTGCACGTGGTCGACGAACCCCCGGTTCCAGATCGGCTCGAACATCGTGTTCGCGAACCGCAGCGCCAGGATGTTCTGCACCGTCTCCTTGCCGAGGTAGTGGTCGATCCGGAAGATCGACTCCTCGGGGAAGACGCGGTGGACGGTCGCGTTCAGCTCCCGCGCGCTCGCCAGGTCGTGCCCGAACGGCTTCTCGATGACGACGCGGCGGAACCCGTGGTGCCCGCCGCCGCCCGCCAGGCCGCTGTTCTGCAGCTGCTCGACGACCTGGGGGAAGAACTTCGGGGGGATCGACAGGTAGAACGCGTAGTTGCCGCCGGTGCCGCGGCTCTCGTCCAGCTCCTTGACGGCCATCGCCAGCGTCTCGAACGCCCCCGGGTCGCTGAACTCGCCGGGGACGAAGTGCATGCCCTCCGCCAGGTGCTCCCAGACGTCCTCGCGGAACGGCGTCCGCGCGTGCTTCTTCACCGACTCGTAGGCGATCTGGCGGAAGTCCTGGTGGTCCCACTCGCGCCGCGCGAAGCCCACGAGCGAGAAGCCCGGGGGGAGGAGCCCGCGGTTGGCGAGGTCGTAGATGGCGGGCAGCAGCTTCTTGCGCGACAGGTCCCCGGTCACGCCGAAGAGCACCAGGACGCTCGGCCCCGCCACGCGCGGCAGCCTCTTGTCCCGGGGATCTCGCAGCGGATTGGGTGTGGTGGTCACGTGGGCGCCCCCTCTTCTCGCACTCTCGGTCCTGGCCGTGGGCGGTTCCCGCCCACGTCGTCGACTGCGCCGCGCCCGCCTCCGCGCCCCGGGAGGACCGGCCGCGGGCGCGGGACCGCCAGGACCCGGTCAACGCCCCCTTCGGGTCGATCCTTCCCGATGGCCGGGTCACGGCAATCCCAGCCCCGCGTCACGGGGCGGGCAGCGGGCCGGGGGTCTACCCGGCCCGTGGTCGGGTACACCGGACGCCCGTCCGCCGGGCGGTCCGGTCCGGGCCGCCGGGTCACGGCAGCGCCGCCGTCACCGCGCGCGCCGCGGCGATGAGCCGCCCCGCCCCGCGGACCGGGTCGCGCAGGTGCAGGTGGACGACCGGCAGCCCGCGCTGCCGCAGCGCCCGCGCCTCGGCCAGGCCCCGGGTGAACTGCAGCGTCGCCAGCCCGTACGGGCGGCCCGGCACCGGGTGGTCGCCGAGCGGGTCGCCCGCGGCGGGCTCGCCCGTCACGACGAGGAACGCGCCGGTGCCCGGCCCGTCCTTGTGGACCGCGCCGGTCGCGTGCAGGTAGCCCGGGCCCGGCCCGTAGGCGACCGGGCGGCGCGCCCCGCGCGCCAGCGACGGCGCGAGGTAGCGGCCGGAGAACTCGCCCGACAGGTAGCTCGCCACCGCCAGGTAGCCGGTGCCGGGGACGCGGTCCAGCAGCATCGCCAGCACCGACTCCAGGTCGGAGCCGCCGCGCCACGCCAAATCCGTGTGGATCTCGACGTCGCCGTCCACCGCGACGGGCGGCCCGACCGGCGGCCGCCCGCCGCCGTCGGCCTGCAGCATCGTCGCGGCCCGGTCCTCGGCCTCCTGCGCGGCGGCCCCGCCCGACTCGAACGGGTTCACGCCGAGCAGCCAGCCCGCGATGGCCGTCGCGTACTCCCAGACGACGAACTGCGCGCCGACCGGGCCCCACACGCACGTGTCGTCGTCCTCGCCCGCGCCGGCCGGGTTGATCGAGACCGCGTGCAGGTCCGGGTAGGGGACGGGCACGCCCGGCGGCTCGAACGCCACGATCCCCCGGCCGCGCCGCCCGGTCCCGACCGCGACGAGCTGGGAGATCCACGCCGTCAGCGGGCCGGAGCCGCCGCGCTCGCGCAGCAGCAGCTTGTCGCGGGCCAGCCCCTCGGGGCCCTGCTGCGCGCAGCCGCCGAGGACCGCGCCGAGCAGCAGGCCCGGGTTGTCCTCCTCGCGGGCCAGCGACGGGACGACCTCGGCGGCCTCGTCCAGCAGCGTCGCGGCGTCCGCGCCCGCCAGCACCGCGGGCACCAGCCCGTACGCCGACAGCGCGCCGAAGTGGCCCGGCAGGTACGGGTCGGTGAGCCCGATCCGGTACCCGCACTGCCGCGCGAAACCGTGCAGCGGGCTGCCGTGGTCGGTGACGACCAGGAACCGCGCCGCGATCTGCCGCTCCGACAGGCCCGCCTCGCGGAACGCGCCGGTGAGGATGCGCCGGTAGGCGTCGCCCTCCAGCGACACGCCCGACTTGCTGGCCAGGACGACCAGCGTCCGGTCCAGCCGGTCCAGCGTGAACTGCAGCCCGGCCGTGTCGCCGCCGTCCAGCACGGTCAGCTCGCCGCCCGCGCCCGGCGGCCGCGCCGCGACGATCGCCTGCGCGGCCAGCGCCTCCGCGCCGACCGCGATCAGCGCCACGTGGTCGAGGCCGACCGACCGCGCCTCGGCGACCATGCCCTCGATCTGGCCGAGCAGCCCGCGCGACGCGGTCGGCAGGTCCAGCCAGCCGAGCCGGCTGTGGTCGACGGCGCGCCGCCCCCACAGCCGCGGGTCCTTGGTGGCCAGCGCGCCGGGCACGCCGGCGCCCACGAGGTAGTCGCGCGCCTGCAGGGCGGCGTGCAGCACGTCCCCGCGCGTCAGTACGTCGAATCCGGACACCGTTCCTCCTGCCCCCATCGTTTCAGGAGACAACCGGCATCCGCGACCCACCGCGCGATCTTCTGGAACCGGCGGGCGCCGGTCAGCTCTTCACCGCCTCCACGAGCTGGGCGATCCCCTCCGCCCGGTCGCGCAGGTGCAGCCGCAGCGCCGTCCGGCCCGCCGCGCGCAGCGCCCGCAGGTCGCCGTACGCCTGGGCGAGCTGGAGCTGTCCGAGGGTGTACGGGCGGCCGGGCACCGGCACGTCGCCGGGGGCGTCGCCCGTCAGGTGCAGGAACGTTCCCGGCGGGCCGCCGCCCGCGTGGAGCCGTCCGGTGGCGTGGGGGAGCGACGGGCCCCAGCCGAACGCCACGGCGGGCGGCTCGGCCGCCCGCGCCGCGCGCGTCGCGACCCGCTTGGCCACGCTCGCCGGCGTCCGCGCGGCCGCGCGCGCCGCCAGCAGCGGCCGCAGCTCCGCCGCGCGGCAGTCCCCGAGCCGGTCCAGGTACGCGGTGACCGTCAGGCAGCCGCGCCGGGGCGTCGCGGCCAGCAGCGCGTCGAACGCGTCCGCCAGGTCGCGGACGCCGCGCGGCAGGCCGCCCGGCGCGTGGACCTCGACCGCGCCGCACACCAGGTCCGGCGCGCGGGAGATCACCGTCGGCGCGGCGCCCTCCTCGGCCCGCAGCAGCGCGGCCGTGCAGTCGGCCGCCGCGCGCATCCCCGGCCGCGCGAACGGGTCGACGCCGAGGACGCGGCCCGCGACCGCCGCCGCGTACTGCCACAGCAGGAACTGCGCGCCGAGCGGACCGTCCACCGCCAGCGCCGCCGGGCCGCCGGACCCGGCGCGGCCGCCGAGCACCAGCCGCCGCACGTCGCGCGGGTCGGGGCCGTCGCCCGCGAAGCCGGGGGCGTCGACGTTCTCCGCGACGACCGGCAGCGGGCCGCGCGCGTCCGCGCCCGCCGTCCCGCCGAGCAGCCGCTCCACCCAGCCGGCCACGCCGGACGGCCCGGAACCGTCGCCGGCCAGCACGAGCTTGTCGCGGCCGTTCAGCGCCGCCGCGCCGAGCGCCGCCCCGAGCGTCAGGCCCGGATTGTCGTAGGTGCCGTCCAGGACGGGCCCGAGCGCCGCCGCCTCGTCCAGGACCGCGCCGGGGTCCGCGCCCGCCAGCGCGGCGGGCAGCAGCCCGGACGGGCCGAGCGCGTCGAACGCCCCGGCCGTGCCCGGATCGGACGGCGCGAACGCCCGCCCTGCTTCTTGCGCCGCCGCCACGAGCGGCGATCCCGGGTCGGCGATGACGGTGAACCGGTCCGCCGCGTCGACCCCGGCGGCGCGGAACGCCTCCTCGGCGACGCGGCACAGCGCGTCGGCGGTCGGCTCCGCGCCGCCGCCCGCCGCCACCACGACATGCGTCCGGTCCAGGTCCGGAGCCTCGGTCAGCGCCGCCGCGACCTCGCGCGGATCGGTGGTGTCCAGAACCGTCACGCCCGCGTTCAGCCGGGCCGCGACGGCCGCGGCCGCCGCCGGGGACCCCCCGAGCCCCGCCACGACGACCCGCTCCGCGCCGCGCCCCGCGCACCGCTCCAGCAGCGCCCGCGACGCGCGCGGCAGGTCCAGCCAGCCGAGCCGGGCCGCCGCGTCCGGCCCCCACAGCGTCGCGCTCCGGCGCGCCAGGGACCGCGGGACGCCGTCGGAGACGAGGCGGTCCAGCACCGCCTCGCCCTCGCCGACGACGTCCCCGCAGGTGGTGACCGAAACGCCCCCGACGGTCACCACCGACGTCACGCGGCCGGCCCGGCCTTCTTCTTCAGCTCGCCCTCGACCGTGCCGAGCAGTTCCTTCCAGGACGCCTCGAACTTCTCGACGCCCTCCTCCTCCAGCACCCGCACGACGTCGTCGTAGTCCACGCCCGCGTCCTTCAGCGCCGCCATGTGCGCCCGCGCGTCGTCGTACGCGCCGGTGACGGTGTCGCCCGCCGGGTCGCCCTGCTCGGCCTCGGCCTCCAGCGTCGCCTCCGGCATGGTGTTCACCACGCCGGGCGCGACGAGCTGGTCCACGTACAGCGTCGCCGGCAGCGCCGGGTCCTTCACGCCGGTGGATGCCCACAGCGGCCGCTGCGGACGCGCGCCCGCGTCCTTCAGCGCCGCCCAGCGCGCCGTCCCGAACTTCTCCTCGTACAGCGCGTACGCCAGCCGGGCGTTGGCCAGGCCCGCCTTGGACCGCAGCTCGGCCGCCGCGCCGCCGATCTTGTCCAGGCGCTTGTCGATCTCGGTGTCCACCCGGCTGACGAAGAACGACGCCACCGACTCGATCGTCGACAGGTCGTGCCCGTTCTCGCGCGCCTGCTCCAGCCCGGCGAAGAACGCGTCGATCACGCCCGCGTACCGCTCCAGCGAGAAGATCAGCGTCACGTTGACGCTGATGCCCTCGGCGAGCGCGGCCGTGATCGCGGGCAGGCCCGCCTCGGTCGCCGGGATCTTGATGAACAGGTTCGGGCGGTCCACCAGCCACCACAGCGCCCGCGCCTCGGCGACGGTCCGCTCGGCCTCGTGGGCGAGCCGGGGGTCGACCTCCAGCGACACCCGGCCGTCCACGCCGCCGGTCCGGTCGTACACCGGGCGCAGCACGTCGCAGCCCCACCGGATGTCGTAGGCGGTGATCGCCCGGACCGCCTCCTCGACGTCCACGCCGCGCACCGCGAGGTCGCGGACCTGGTCGTCGTAGGCGGAACCCTGCGCCAGCGCCTTGGCGAAGATGGTGGGGTTGGAGGTGACGCCCACCACCTCCCGGTCCTTGACCAGGGACTCCAGGTTGCCCGTCCGCAGCCGCTCCCGGCTGATGTCGTCGAGCCAGATCGACACGCCCTGGTCGGAGAGCCTCTTCAACGTCTCGCTCATCGCATTCCTCTCATCGTGCCATCGTGCCTCGCGGGAACGGCCGCGGCCGGGGCCCGTCAGTTCCCGGTCGTCGACCCCTTACCCGCGCGGCCCGCCTTGATGAGGCTGGACCGGGCGGCGGCCACGACGCGCTCGGGGGTGATGCCGAACTGCTCGAACAGCGTCTTGTAGTCCGCGGACGCGCCGAAGTGCTCCAGGCTGACCGACTCGCCGACGTCCCCGACGAACGCCCGCCAGCCGAGCGCGATGCCCGCCTCGACCGACACGCGCGCCCGGACGGCCGGGGGCAGCACCTCCTGGCGGTACGCGTCGTCCTGCGCCTCGAACCACTCCACGCACGGCATCGACACGACGCGCGTCGGGGTGCCGTCGGCCTCCAGCGTCTCGCGGGCCGCCAGCGCGATCTCGACCTCGGACCCCGTCGCGATGAGGATGACCTCGGGCCGCCCGGTGGACGCGTCGGCCAGCACGTAGCCGCCCTTGGCGACGCCCTCGGCCGACGCCAGCGTCCCGCCGCGCTCGAACACCGGCAGCTTCTGCCGGGTCAGCGCCAGGCCCGCCGGACGGTCGGTGTGCGTCAGGACGGTCCGCCACGCGACCGCCGTCTCGTTGGCGTCGGCGGGCCGGACGACGTCCAGGCCCGGGATCGCGCGCAGCGACCAGAGCTGCTCCACCGGCTGGTGCGTCGGGCCGTCCTCGCCGAGGCCGATCGAGTCGTGCGTCCAGACGTAGGTGACGGGCAGCTTCATCAGCGCCGCCAGCCGCACCGCGGGCCGCATGTAGTCGGAGAAGATCAGGAACGTGCCGCCGTAGGGCCGGGTGCCGCCGTGCAGCGCGATGCCGTTGCAGATCGCGCCCATCGCGTGCTCGCGGACGCCGAAGTGCAGCGTGCGCCCGTACGGCCCGCCCGGGAACTCCTTGGTCTGGAACTCCTCGGGGATGAACGACGGCTCGCCCGCCATCGTCGTGTTGTTGCTCTCGGCGAGGTCGGCCGAGCCGCCCCACAGCTCCGGCAGGACCGGCGCGAGCGCGCCCAGCACCTTCCCGGACGCGGCGCGGGTCGCGACGCTCGTGCCCGCCTCGAACTCCGGCAGCGCCTCGGTCCAGCCCGCGGGCAGGTCGCGCGCCGCGATGCGGTCGTACTCGGCGGCGCGCTCGGGGTGCGCGGTGCGCCACGCCTGGAACGCCTTGTCCCACGCGGCGTGCGCGGCGCGGCCCCGGTCCAGGACCTCGCGGGAGTGCGCCAGGACGTCCTCGGGGACGATGAACGTCTCGGTCGGGTCCAGGCCGAGGATCTTCTTGGTCGCCGCGACCTCGTCCGCGCCGATCGCCGAACCGTGGATCTTGCCGGTGTTCTTCTTGTTCGGCGCGGGCCAGCCGATGATCGTGCGCAGCGCGATGAACGACGGCCGGGACGTCTCCGCCCGCGCCGCGTCCAGCGCGGCCGCGAGCGCGCCGACGTTCTCCTCGTAGTCGCCGTTCTCGGTCCAGTCGACGTGGTGGACGTCCCAGCCGTACGCCTCGTAGCGGGCGCGGACGTCCTCCGACAGCGCGATGGCGGTGTCGTCCTCGATCGAGATGTGGTTGTCGTCGTACAGCACGACGAGGTTGCCGAGGCGCTGGTGGCCCGCGAGCGAGCTGGCCTCGTGGCTGATGCCCTCCTCGATGTCGCCGTCCGAGCAGATCGCCCAGACGGTGTGGTCGAACGGGGAGGTGCCCGGCGCCGCGTCCGGGTCGAACAGGCCGCGCTCGCGGCGGGCCGCCATCGCCATGCCCACCGCGTTCGCGATGCCCTGGCCGAGGGGGCCGGTGGTGGTCTCCACGCCCGCGGTGTGCCCGTACTCGGGGTGGCCGGGGGTGAGGCTGCCCCACTTGCGCAGCGACTTGAGGTCGTCCAGCGTCAGCGGGTAGCCCGAAAGGTAGAGCTGGATGTAAAGGGTCAGGCTCGAGTGCCCGCAGGAGAGGACGAACCGGTCCCGGCCCGCCCAGTTCGGGTCGGTCGGGTCCTGCTTCAGGAACCGCTGGAAGAGCAGGTACGCGGCGGGCGCCAGGCTCATCGCCGTGCCCGGGTGGCCCGAGCCGGCCTCCTCCACGGCGTCCATGGCGAGGGCGCGGACCACGTCCACCGCCCGCCGATCCAGGTCGGACCACTCAAACGTGCTGTCGTCGCCACTCACGGAACGCCAGGCTCCTCTCACAACCGCAGTGCGGGATACAGGTCGGTTCTCGGACGCGGGCGTCGCCGCGGCGGGCCGCGGCGACCGTTGCGGCGGCCCGTCGCGCCGGGGCGCGGCGAAGATCACCGCGCCCGGCCCGAGCCTACCGAACCCGGGGGCGGGCACTCGGGCCGCCGAGGGGCCGCGCGCGGTCCCCGTGAGCAGCGCCGTCGCCGCCCGCGCGGACGGCCGTCCGCATAGGGTGACCCTTGCCCGAAGGGGCGCGCGGCTAACCCCCCGCCCGGGTGAACTCGCGGGGGAGCCCGGCGCCCCCCGGCGCGGCCCCCGCCGGGGCCGGTGGCGCGCGTCACACCCCGTGACCGGCGCGTCCGGGCCCCGGTGCGTGACCCCCGGAGGGGGCGGACTACAGTGATTGCGCGGTTGACGACAGCGGCCGCGGTTGTGTTCGCCAAGCCGAAGTCGCAGCCGGCCCGAGGTGCGGCCCAGGGAACGCGGGGGCGCCGCCGAGCGGTACGCGATTTCTTCTCATCCCTAGTTGGACGTGGACCCGATTGTGACGGTGCTCAGTAACAAGCCCGGGGTGGACCTCGGCGAGGCGGCGCCGGCGGCGCCGCAGGCCCCGGTCGCCACGGCCGAACGCCGGTCGTTCGGCGCGAGCGTGCGCGCCTACGTGGCGCTCACCAAGCCGCGCGTGATCGAGCTGCTCTTGATCACCACCATCCCGGTGATGTTCCTGGCCGCGGACGGCGTGCCGCCGCTGCGCACGGTCCTGCTGACCTTCGCGTTCGGGGCGATGTCGGCGGGGGCGGCGAACGCGGTCAACTGCTACATCGACCGCGACATCGACGCCAAGATGCGCCGCACGCGGCGGCGTCCGCTGGCCCGCGACCTCGTCCGGCCCGGCCGCGCGCTGGTGTTCGGGATCACGCTGGCCGCGGCGTCCACGCTCGGCTTCGCGCTCGCCGTCAACGTCTTCGCGGCGGCGATGTCGCTGTTCGCGATCCTGTTCTACGTCTTCGTCTACTCGCTGCTGCTCAAGCGGCGGACGTCGCAGAACGTCGTGTGGGGCGGCATCGCGGGCTGCATGCCGGTGCTGATCGGCTGGGCGGCGATCACCGACGGGCTCACGCTCACCCCGTTCGTGCTGTTCGGCGTCGTGTTCCTGTGGACGCCGCCGCACACCTGGACGCTCGCGATGCGCTACCGCGAGGACTACGCGGTCGCCAAGGTCCCGATGCTCCCGGTCGTCGCCACCGAGCGCCGCGTCATCGTGGAGAGCCTGGTCTACGCGTACGCCACCGTCGTCTGCTCGCTGGCGCTGTGGCCCGTCGCGGGGATGGGCCCGGTGTACGGGGCCGTCGCGGTCGTCCTCGGCCTGGTGTTCGTCGCCGAGGGGCACCGGCTGCTGCGGGCCGTCCTCGCCGGGGTCACCGGCGTCCACCTGCGGCCGATGCGGTTCTTCCACCTCTCCAACGTCTACCTGGCGCTGCTGTTCACGGCGGTCGCCGTGGACCCGCTGCTGCACTGACGCGCGTTCCGCCCGGCGCGGCCGGGGCCCCTTCGGGCGGCCCCGGCCGCGCCGTTGTCGTGAACGTCCGGTTACGCTCCCCTCATGGCGCGCGTTGACCCGAAGGCCGTGCTGGAGGGAAGGGTGCCGGGGCGGCCCCCGGTCCTGCTCATCACGGGCGTGCTCGTCTGCTCGGTGTGCGCGCTGTTCGCGCTCGGGCTGGACGCGTTCTCCGGCGGCAGCGGCTTCTGGGCCGGGCTGGTGCTGGCGATGCTCCCGATCCCGCTGCTGGTCGGGCTCGTCCTGGCCCTGGACCGGATGGAGCCCGAGCCGCCGCGCGCGCTCGTGTTCTCCTTCATGTGGGGCGCGGGCGTCGCCGTGCTCGGCGCGCTCGTCCTCAACACGCTCGGGCTGCTGTACGTCACCGTCCCGATCTTCGGGGAGCAGCGCGGCCACTTCGTCAGCGCGACGTTCGGCGCGCCCGTCATCGAGGAGACGCTGAAGGGCGCGGTCCTGTTCGGCCTGCTGTGGTGGCGGCGCACCGAGCTGGACGGGTTCTCCGACGGAGTCATCTACGCCGCGATGGTCGGGCTCGGCTTCGCGATGATGGAGAACGTCACCTACTACATGCGCGCGTACGAGGACGGCGGCGCGCAGGCCCTCCAGGCGGTGTTCGTGCTGCGCGGCCTCATCGTGCCGTTCAGCCATCCGCTGTTCACGTCGATGACGGGCCTCGGCGTCGCCTACGCCGCCACGCACCGGCGCGGGCAGGTCGCCGCGCCGCTGCTCGGCATCCTCGGCGCGATGCTGCTGCACGGCCTGTGGAACGGGTCCACGGCGTTCGGCGGGGCCGGGCTGGCGATCGTGTACGCGCTCGACCTCGTCGTCCTGGTCGTGCTCATCGTGATCATCTCGGTGGAGCGCCGCTCGACGGTCCGCCGCATCGAGACCTACCTGCCCGCGTACGCCCCGACCGGCCTGGTCACGCCGCAGGATGTCCGGATGCTGCACTCCATCCGGTCGCGGCGGCACGCGCGCCGCTGGGCGAAGATGGTCGGCGGCAAGCCCGCCGCCCGCGCGATGGGCGACTACCAGCACGCCGCGACCGAGCTGTCGCTGCTGCACAAGCGCGCCGAGCGGGGCGTCGCCGACCCCGTCTGGTTCAGCACCCGCCGCGACGCGCTGCTGGAGCTGATGGCCCACGCCCGGCGGACGTTCCTGCGCGCGCCGCCGGACCGGCCGCCCGCGCCGCCCTGGGCGGCCGGGGGCCACTCGGGCTTCACCCATCCCGGCGCGCGGGGCGGCCCGCCGCCGCACGGGTATTAGCGGGGTCGGGTCCGGGTCGCGGAGGGCCGCCCATACGATGAGGAGCGTGGCCGAACGATCCGATGACCCCGCCCGCACGCCTTCCGCGAACCCGCTCCGGCGGGCCGTCGACGCCGTCTGGCGGCCGACGCCCGCGTCGCTGCGGTTCCTGGCGCTGCTCGGCGTGGTCGGCAACGCGGTGATCGTCGCCACCGGCGGGGCCGTCCGGGTCACCAAGTCCGGCCTCGGCTGCCCGACGTGGCCGCGCTGCACCGGCGACAGCCTCGTCCCGACCAGCAACCCCGACCACCCGGCGCTCAACATGGGCATCGAGTTCGGGAACCGGATGCTCACCTTCGTGGTGCTGGCCATCGGCGCGCTGGTGTTCGTCGCGGCGCTGCGGCTGGTCCCGCGCCGCCGCGAGCTGGTGTGGCTGGCGCTCGCGCAGCCGATGAGCGTCGTCGCGCAGGCCGTGATCGGCGGCATCGTCGTCCTCACCGACCTGCACCCGGCGGCGGTCGCGGTCCACTTCCTGGTGTCCCCGGCGCTCGTCGTCTTCTGCGTGCTGCTGTGGATTCGCTCGGGCGAGGGCGACGCCGCGCCGCGCCGCGTCGGCGGGTCCGCGCTGCGGTGGCTGTCGTGGGCGCTGGTCGTCGCGGCGGGCCTGGTGCTCGTCGCGGGCACCGTCGTCACCGGCAGCGGCCCGCACGCGGGCGACGCCGAGGCGCGCCGGTGGAACTTCAACATCGAGACGGTCGCGCGGGTCCACGGCGAACTCGCCTGGACGCTCGTGCTGGTCACCGTCGTCGTGCTGGTGTGGGCGGTGCGGGCGAACGTCCCCGGCCCGCTGCGGCGGCGCGCGGTCGAGCTGCTGGCGATCGAGCTGGCGCAGGGCGCGATCGGGTACACCCAGTACGCTCTCGGCGTTCCCGGCCAGCTCGTCGTCCTGCACATGCTCGGCGCGGTCGTGCTGTGGATCGCCGCGCTGCGGGTGCCGTTCGCGCTCCGCGACCGCGGCCCGGCGACGGCGGCCGCGCCCGTCGAGGCGCCCCGGCAGGAGCCGCAGCCCGCGCTCTAGCGGACGCGGTCGGGCTTGCCCGCGAGGAACGTGCGCAGCCGGTCCAGCGGCCAGGTGTTGATCACGTCGTCCGGGGTGAGCCAGCCGCGCTGCGCGACGGCGATCCCGAACCGGATGTTGCGGTGGTCGCGGATCGAGTGGGCGTCGGTGTCGACCGAGAACACCACGCCGAACCGCTTCGCGCGGCGGACCAGGTCGGCGGGGAGGTCCAGCCGGTCGGGGAAGCAGTCGATCTCCAGCGCGGTGCCGGTGCGGGCCGCCGCCCGGAAGACCTCGTCCCAGTCGGCGTCCACGGGGTTGCGGCGGCCGATGGACCGGGTCGTCGGGTGGCCGATCACGTGGACGTACGGGTTCTCGCACGCCCGGACGAACCGGCGCGTCATCTCCGCGGAGTCCTGCCGGAACTGCGAGTGGACGGACGCGACGCACAGGTCGAAGCCCGCGAGGAAGTCCGCGTCCCAGTCGACGCCGCCCTCCGGCCCGATGTTCAGCTCCGCGCCCTGGAGGATCGTCAGGCCCTCGGTGCGGGCGTCCAGCTTCCGGATCTCCTCGCGCTGGGCGAGGATCTTCGCGTCCGTCATGCGCTGCATGAACAGGTCCGGGGCGTGGTCGGTGACCGCGTAGTACTCCAGCCCCCGGTCCTTCGCCGCCGCGACCATCTCGGCCAGCGACGCGGTCCCGTCGGTGAGGTCGGTGTGGCTGTGCAGGTCGCCGCGGACGTCCTCGACGGTCACGAGCCGGGGCAGTTCCCCCTCCAGCGCGGCCTCGATCTCCCCGGCGTCCTCGCGCAGCGCCGGATGGATCCACGGCAGGCCGATCCGGGCGTACACCTCCTCCTCGGTCTCGGAGACGACCAGCTCGCCGGACTCCACGTCGAACACGCCGTACTCCGACAGCCGCAGCCCGGCGCGCACCGCGATCTCCCGCGTGCGCACGTTGTGCGCCTTCGACCCGGTGAAGTACTGCAGCGCCGCGCCCCACGCCTCCGGCGGCACGACGCGCAGGTCCACCTGGAGGCCCCGCGACGTGCGCACCGACGTCTTCTTCTCGCCCGCCGCGATGACCTCGGTGACGAACGGCAGCGCGGTGAACGCCGCCATCACCGGCCCGGCGTCGCGCGCGGCGGCCAGGACGTCCACGTCCCCGATCGTCTCCCGGCCGCGCCGCAGCGACCCCGCGTACCGGCAGCGCAGCACGCCCGGCGCCGCCGACACGGCCGCGACGACCTCGTCCGCCAGGTCCGCCGCGACGTCCACGAGCACCCGCCCGCCCGCCTGCCGCAGCAGCTCGATGCCGTGCCGCAGGTTGTCCTCGGTCCTCGGGCCGAAGCCCTTCACGCCGCGCAGCCGCCCGCGCTCGATCGCCTCGGCCAGCTCGTCCACCGACGAGACGCCGATCTCCTCGTACAGCGCCAGGGCCTTCTTCGGCCCGAGCGTCGGGATCTCCGTCAGCGCCCGCACCCCGGCGGGGATCTGCGCGCGCAGCTCCTCGACCTGCCGGATCGTGCCGGTGGAGGTGTAGTCCTGCACCTTCCGGGCGATGGCCTCGCCCACGGTCGGGATCTTCTTCAGCCCCGCCAGCGACAGCTCCGAGACGTCCTCGGGGTGGCCCGCGATGGACCGGGCCGCCTTCTCGTACGCCCGGACCTTGAACGCGTCGCCGCCGGTGATGGACAGCAGGTCGGCCAGCTCCAGCAGGAGCGCCGCCGCCTCGTCGTTCGCGCGTGCCATGCCGCCGAGTCTACGAACGGGGTCGGACGTTCCCCGGCGGCGCGGTCAGCGCAGCGGCGCGACCGGGCCGCCCGGCCGCCGCAGCCGCCCCTCGACGACCGTGTCGACGACCGCCGCGACCTCGTCCTCGCCCAGCGCCCGGTACCCGTCCGCCGTGACGACCGACACCGACGGGTAGAGGCGGCGCGCGCGGTCCGGGCCGCCGGTCGCCGAGTCGTCGTCGGCGGCGTCGTACAGCGCCTCGACCGCGACGCGCGTCGCGTCCTCCAGCGACAGGTCGGGCCGGTACAGCTTCTTCAGCGAGCCCTCCGCGTACGGCGAGCCGGACCCGTCCGCGTGGAAGCCGTGCGCCTCCTGCGGCGCGCCGGTGATGTCGTAGGTGTAGATGCGGCCGGTGCCCGCCCGGAGATCGAACCCGGCGAACAGCGGCACGACCGCGAGCCCCTGCAGCGCCTGCGCGAGGTTGGCCTGGATCACCGCGCCCAGCCGCCGCGCCTTGCCCGGCAGGGACAGCGGGACGGTCTCCATCTTCTCGTAGTGCTCCAGCTCGACCTGGAACAGCCGGACCATCTCCAGCGCCAGCCCCACCGTGCCCGCGAACGCCACGGCCGAGTGCTCGTCGGCGCGCTGCACCTTGTCCAGCCGCCGGTAGGCGATGACGTTGCCCTGCGTGGCGCGGCGGTCGCCCGCCATCAGCACCCCGCCGGGGTAGGTGAGGGCCAGGACGGTCGTGCCGTGCGGCAGCGACACCAGCTCCTCGCGCGGCAGCCGGTTGACGGGCAGCAGCTCGGGCGCGCTGCGGCGCAGGAAGTCCACGAAGGACGGCGGGGCCGCCTCGAACAGCTCGGGGGAAAGCCCCTGGTCGTCGGCCCACCCGGTCACGGTGACTCCTTCGTCGCGGATACGGTCCTCGTCCGATCCTCGCACGGCCCGCGCGGGCCCGCCAACCGCGGCGCTCAGCCGCCCGGCGCGTCCCCGGAGCCGCCGTCGCGGGCGCGCCCGGCGAGCGTCGCGCCCGCCGACGCGGCGATGACGCAGCCGATGGCGACCCACTGCTTGACGTCCAGCACCTCGCCGAGCAGCAGCACGCCGATCAGCGCCGCGACGGCGGGTTCCAGGCTCATCAGCACGCCGAACACGCGCGGCGGGACGCGCCGCAGCGCCTCCATCTCCAGCGTGTACGGGATCACCGACGACAGCAGCCCCACGCCGAGCCCGAACAGCAGCAGCCGCCAGTCCAGCAGCGCCGTCCCGCCCGCCGCCACCCCGGACGGGACCGCGACGGCCGCCGCGACGAGACTGGCCAGCGCGAGACCCGTCGACCCGGAGAACCGCCGCCCGGTCGCGGCGCTGAGCAGGATGTACGCCGCCCAGCCCACGCCCGCGAGCAGCGCGAACGCCACGCCGAGCAGATCCAGGTGCTCCCCGCCGCCGCGCGCCAGCAGCAGCACGCCCGCCGCCGCGAGCAGCGCGAACGCGAAGTCCCTGGCGCGCCGCGACGCCAGGACGGCTACCGCGAGCGGCCCGACGAACTCGATCGTCACCGCGACGCCCAGCGGGATGCGGGAGAACGCCTGGTAGATGCACGTGTTCATCGCGCACAGCGACAGCCCGAACCCGGCCGCGACCGCGAGGCTGCGCGGCGAGTGGTCGGCCAGGGCCGTCCGCAGCGGCCGCCGCGCGAGCACGCCGAGCACGATCGCGGACGTCAGCAGCCGCAGGAACACCACCGCGCTCGGCGGCAGCCGGTCGAACAGGTGCTTGGCCAGCCCCGCGCCGACCTGCACCGACAGGATGCCCAGCAGGATGAGCGCGGGCGGCGGGACGGCTCCCGCGGCCAGCAGGCGGGGCAGCGCGCGGCCCCGGCGCGGCAGCCCGCCCGCGCCCAGCGAGCCCGGCGCGTCAGCGAGCGCCATCGGTCACTCCCACCGGAAGAAGCGGGCGGCGAGCGCGAGCCCGGCGACCGCCCACACCGCGAGGACGAGCAGCGGCCCGCCGGGGAACGCCGCGCCGTCCTGCAGGACGCGGCGCAGCCCGTCCGCGAGCGCGGAGATCGGCAGCAGCTCCAGCGCGGACCGCACCCCGCCCGGGAACCGGTCCAGCGGGAACACCACGCCGCCGACCGCGAGCAGCAGCACGTACACCAGGTTCGCGGCGGCCAGCGTCGCCTCGGCGCGCAGCGTCCCGGCCATGAGCAGCCCGAACCCGCTGAACGCGGCCGTCCCGAGCAGCAGCAGGAGCAGCGCCGAGACCGGGTCGCCGTGCGGGTGCCAGCCCATCGCGAACGCGACCGCGCCGATCACGACGGCCTGCAGCGCCTCCACCAGCACGACCGTCAGCGTCTTGGCGGCGATCAGCCCGGCGCGCGGCAGCGGCGTCGCGCCGAGCCGCTTCAGGACGCCGTAGCGCCGCTCGAACCCGGTGCCGATGGCCTGCCCGGTGAACGCCGTGGACATCACCGCCAGCGCGAGGACGCCCGGCGCGAGGAACCCGACGCGCGGGCCCGGCCCGAGGTCGAGCAGGGACGTGCCGCCGAACAGCAGGAGCAGCACGACCGGGATGATCAGCGTGAGCAGGAGCTGCTCGCCGTTGCGCAGCGTCCCGCGCACCTCGTAGGCGGTCTGGGCGAGGACCATCCGGGAGGTGCGGGCCGCGCCGGGCGCGGGCGCCAGGTCGAGCGCCGCGGGGGCGGCGGCGGGGGCGGTCACGCGCGCAGCTCCCGTCCGGTGAGTTCGAGGAAGACGTCCTCCAGCGTGCGGCGCTCGATGCGCAGATCGTCGGTGCGGACGTCGTGCGAGGCGCACCAGGCGGTGACGGTGGCGAGCAGGCCGGGCCCGAGGTCGCCCTCGACGAGGTAGTGCCCGGCGGGCGACTCCTTGGCGGCGCTGCCCGGCGGCAGCGCGGTCAGCAGCTCGTCCAGCGCGAGGCCGGGCCGGGCGCGGAACCGGAGCTGGCGCTCGGCGCCGGTCAGCTCGGCGGGCGTGCCCGCCGCGACGACGCGGCCCCGGTCGATCACCACGACCCGGTCGGCGAGGCGCTCGGCCTCCTCCATGTGGTGGGTCGTCAGCAGCACCGACACCCCGGCCGACCGCAGCTCCTCCACCAGCTCCCACGTCGCGTGCCGGGCCTGCGGGTCCAGGCCGGTGGTCGGCTCGTCGAGGAACACCAGCTCGGGCCGCCCGACGACGGCGACGGCCAGCGAGAGCCGCCGCTGCTGCCCGCCCGACAGCCGCCGGAACGGCGTCCGGGCCTGCTCGGTGAGGCCGAGCCGCGCCAGCAGCGCGGCCGGGTCCAGGGGACGGGTGTGGAACGCGGCGACGAGCCGCAGGAACTCCCCGGCCCGCGCGGTGCCCGGCACCCCGCCGGACTGCGGCATCACGCCGACGCGCGGCTTGAGCGCGCGGGCGTCGGCCGCCGGGTCGAGGCCGAGGACCCGGACGCGGCCCGCGTCGGCGCGGCGGAAGCCCTCGCAGATCTCGATCGTGGTGGTCTTGCCCGCGCCGTTCGGGCCGAGCAGCGCGGTGAGCGCGCCGCGCTCGGCGCGCAGCGACAGCCCGTCGACCGCGGCGGCCGACCCGTAGCGCTTGACCAGCCCGTCCAGGACGAGGGCGGCCTCGGCGCCGGCGTCGGCGCTGTCCAAGGGGGGTGCCATGCAGACGAGTCTAGGTCGGGGCCGCGCCAGCTCCGTGCGGGGTGCCCCCCGGCGCGCTCGGGCGCGGGTAAAGGCTCGGGAACGGTCCGCCCCCGGTCCGTCCCGCCCCCGGCCGGGGCCGGGACGGGCGTGGCAGCGTGGCCGCATGGCCGCCCAGCTCCGCGCGCTGCGCTCGCGCATCCGCTCCGTCAAGTCCACCGCGAAGATCACCCGCGCCCAGGAGCTGATCGCCGCCGCGCGCATCTCCGGCGCGCAGCAGCGGCTCGCGGCCGCCAAGCCGTACGCCGACCAGGTGACGCGCGCCGTGTCGGCGCTGATCTCCCACCACGTCGGCATCCGGCACCCGCTGCTGGACGAGCGGCCGGACGCGCGCCGCGCCGCCGTCCTGATCATGACGAGCGACCGGGGCTTCTGCGGCGCGTACAACCAGCACGCGCTGAAAGAGGGCGGGGCCGTCGCGCGGATGCTCCGCGAGCGGGGGAGCGAGCCGCGCTTCTACCTGACGGGCCAGAAGGCCATCGAGAACTTCCGCTTCAACGAGCGCGAGGCCGAGGCGGTGTGGGGCGGGATCTCCGGCCAGCCGCCGTTCGAGGCGGCGGCCGACATCGGCGGACGGCTGCTGGACGCGTTCACGCGCCCGGCGGACGAGGGCGGCGTCGGCGAGGTCCACGTCGTCTACACCGAGTTCGTGTCGATGCTCTCCCAGCGCGTCGCGGTCCGCCGCATCCTGCCGCTGGAGATCCGCGAGGCGGCGGCGGGCGAGGCCGCGGGCGCGCCGCCGTCCTACGAGTTCGAGCCGATCCCGGAACTGGTGCTGGACGGCCTGCTGCGCCAGTACGTCAACGGCCGGATCTGGCGGATGCTGCTGGACTCGGCGGCGTCGGAGTGGGCCGCGCGGCGCTCGGCGATGATGTCGGCGACCGACAACGCCAACGAGTTGGTGCAGCGCCTGACGCGGGAGGCAAACGAGGCCCGCCAGGACGAGATCACGATGGAGCTGACCGAGATCGTCGCGGGCGCGAACGCGCTGACGTCCGCGCCGGAGTGACGCGGCGGCCGCCCCGGTTTTCGGTCAGAAGCCTCGGGGTATTTCCCACCGTGCTCAATTGGTCGCGCAGAGTGGTCGCGCGCTGGTGACTCCGCCGGGGGGACGCATGGGAGAGCCGGGGACGCCGCCCCGGGGGAGCGGCGGGGCGGTCCCGCCGCGACCGCCCGCCGACGACGCCGTTCCGGCCGCCGCCGATCCCGCGGGCGGGCGGCTCGGGCTCCCGCAGGCCACCGCGCTGCTGGTCGGCAACGTCGTCGGCGCCGGGATCTTCCTGCTCCCCGCCTCGCTCGCCGCGATCGGCACGATCAGCCTCGGCGTCCTGGTCGTCGCGACCGCCGGGGCGCTCGCGCTCGCCCTGGTCTTCGGCCGCCTCGGCGCGCGCATCCCGGCGGCGGGCGGCCCGTACGCCTACACCCGCGACGCGTTCGGCGAGTTCGCCGGGTTCTGGTCGGCCTGGTCGTTCTGGCTGACGGCCTGGGGCGGCAACGCCGGGGTCGCCGTCGCCTGGATCGGCTACGTCGAGTACTTCACCGGCCACCACGGCGCGTTCTGCAGCATCGCGATCGGCCTCGCCGGGATCTGGACGCCCGCCCTGGCGAACCTCGCGGGTGCCCGGACCGTCGGCCGGGTCCAGCTCGCCACGGCCGCCGTGACGTTCGCGCCGCTGCTGCTGGTCGTCCTCGCCGGGCCGTTCTCGCTCTCCCCGGCCGGGCTCGGCCCGTTCACGGCGGGCGGCGGGTCGGCGTGGGACGCGGCGTGGCTCGCCGCCGGCCTCATCCTCTTCCTGTTCTCCGGGATGGAGAGCGCGACGATCCTCGGCGGGCGGCTCGCGGACCCCGCACGCGACATCGGCCGCGCCAGCGTGCTCGGCGTCGCGCTGTGCGGCGGGCTGTACCTGCTCGCGACCGCCGCCGTGTTTGGAACGGTCCCGCACGACCGGCTCGTCCACTCCGGCGCGCCCTTCGCCGACGCCATCGAGGCGATGTTCGGCGGCGGCGCGGGCGGCGCGGTCTTCGGCCCGCTCGTCGCGGGCTGCGCCGCGCTGTCGGCGATCGGCGGGATGAACGGCTGGACGATGCTCGTCGGCGAGATGCCGCTGGCCGCCGCCCGCGACGGCCTGTTCCCCGCCGCGTTCGGCCGGGTGACGCGGCGCGGCGTCCCCGTCGCCGGAATCCTCACCGGCTCCGTCCTGACCTCGCTGCTGCTGCTGTTCGCCTACGCCTCGAAGAACGCGTTCAACACGATCCTGCTGTTCGCGTCCTTCACCGCCGCCGTCCCGTACTTCTTCTCCGCGTCCGCGCAGCTCTTCTGGTACGTGGCGGGCGGGCGCGGGGCGGGCGGCCGCCGGGTGCGCGGGCGCCGGGTCGCGGTGGACCTCGTCCCGGCCGTCGCGGCGCTGCTGTTCGCGTTCGCGATGGTCTACGGGTCGGGGGAGCGGGCCGTGCTGCTCGGCGTCCTCGCGCTGCTGGCGGGCGTGCCCGTCTACATCTGGACCAAGGCGCGGCGCGGCGAGTACGGGCCGGCCGACCACGGGCCCGCCGACCACGGGCCCGCCGACCACGGGCCGACCGAACGCCCCGAACTGCCGGTGTCCCCGGCGTCCTGACCCGCCCGGCGGCGCCCGCCGCCGGCGATCCGCCACGGGAGGTGGCCGCGATGCCGTTCCACGTCGACTCCGAGGTCGGCCGACTGCGGCAGGTGCTGCTGCACCGGCCGGAGCTGTCGCTGAAGCGGCTGACGCCGTCCAACGCCGGGGACCTGCTGTTCGACGACGTGCTGTGGGTGCGGCGCGCCGAGGAGGAGCACGCGGAGTTCGAGGAGGTCCTGCGCGCCCGCGGCGTCCGCGTCCTCCTGCTGGCGGACCTGCTGCGCGAGACCGTCGAGATCCCCGACGCGCGCAAGCACGTCCTCGACCACGCCGTCGACCCGCGCGCGTTCGGTCCGCTGGCGGTGGACACCGTCCGCAACGCGCTCGACGCGATGAGCCCCGCCGAGCTGACGTCGTTCCTCATCGGCGGCATCACCAAGCGCGAGCTGCTGGAGCGCGCCCCTGCCCCGGCGTCGGTGGCGTTCGCGGCGCTCGGCCCGGACGCGTTCCTGCTGCAGCCGCTGCCGAACCACCTGTTCACCCGCGACACGTCCTGCTGGATCTACGACGGCGTCTCGATCAACGCGATGCGCAAGAAGGCCCGGTCCCGCGAGACCGTCCACATGGAGGCGATCTACCGCTGGCACCCGCTGTTCGCCGACGGGTACGGGCGGCCGGACGCGCCGGACGGCTTCCACGTCTGGACCGAGGGCACCGCGGCGGCCCCCGCGACGATCGAGGGCGGCGACGTCCTGGTCATCGGCGACGGCGCGGTCCTGGTCGGCATGAGCGAGCGGACGCGCCCGCAGGCCGTCGAGATGCTGGCGCGGTCGCTGTTCGCCGGGGGCGCGTGCGACCGGATCGTGGCGCTGCGGATGCCGGAGAAGCGGGCGTTCATGCATCTGGACACCGTCATGACGATGGTCGACCACGGCGTCTTCACCCGGTACGCGGGGATGGGCGACCTGCCGTCCTTCACCGTCCGGCCGGGCGACACGGCCAAGGAGCTGCGGATCACCGAGCACCCGGCGGCGGAGATGCGGCGCGTCATCGCGGCGGCGCTGGAGCTGGACCGGATCACGATCCTCACCGCCGAGCAGGACGTGTTCTCCGCCGAGCGCGAGCAGTGGGACGACGGCTCCAACGTCCTGGCCGTCGAACCCGGCGTCGTCATCGCCTACGAGCGCAACACCACGACCAACGCGCACCTGGAGCGGCACGGCGTCGAGGTCCTGACGATCCGGGGCAGCGAGCTCGGCCGCGGCCGGGGCGGCCCGCGCTGCATGAGCTGCCCGCTGGAACGGGACGCGTGACGGGACCGGCCGCGGGGCACGTGACAGGCGAGCGGGAGAACGGAGCGCACGACATGGCATTCAATCTGCGGGGCCGCAGCTACCTGCGGGAGCTGGACCTCACGCCGAAGGAGTTCCTGTTCCTCGTCGACCTCGCCGCCGACCTCAAGGCCGCCAAGTACGCGGGCACCGAGCGGCCCCGGCTGACCGGCAAGAACATCGCGCTGATCTTCGAGAAGACCTCGACGCGGACCCGCTGCTCGTTCGAGGTCGCCGCGCACGACCAGGGCGCGCACGTCACGTACCTGGACCCGAGCGGGTCGCAGATCGGGCACAAGGAGTCGATGAAGGACAGCGCGCGCGTCCTCGGCCGCCTCTACGACGCGATCGAGTACCGGGGGTCGCGGCAGGCGTACGCCGAGGAGCTGGCGCGGTACTCCGGCGTCCCGGTCTGGAACGGCCTCACCGACGACTGGCATCCGACCCAGATGCTCGCCGACATCCTCACGATGCGCGAGCACTCCGACAAGCCGCTGGACAAGGTCACCTACGCCTACCTCGGGGACGCCCGGAACAACATGGGTCACTCCTACGTCGCGGCGGGCGCGCTCTGCGGGATGGACGTCCGGATCGTCGCGCCCCGCGAACTGTGGCCGGACGAGGACACGGTCCTCAAACCCGCCCGCGAGGTCGCGGCGCGGACCGGCGCGGACATCGTCCTCACCGAGGACGTGGCGGCGGGCGTGCGCGGCGCGGACTTCGTCCTCACCGACGTCTGGGTGTCGATGGGCGAGCCCGCCGAGGTGTGGGACGACCGCGTCCGGATGCTCAAGCCGTACCAGGTCAACGCCGACGTCCTGCGCGCCACCGGCAACCCGGACGTGAAGTTCATGCACTGCCTCCCGGCCTTCCACGACCGGCACACCGTCGTCGGCGAGGACATCTACCGCCGGACGGGCCTGGACGCGCTGGAGGTCACCGACGAGGTGTTCGAGTCGGACGCCTCGATCGTCTTCGACGAGGCCGAGAACCGCATGCACACGATCAAGGCCGTCATGGTCGCGACGCTGGCCTGAGAGGGGGACCGGATGCGCATCGTCGCCGCCCTCGGGGGCAACGCGCTCATGCGGCGCGGGGACAGGCCCGACGCGGACCTGCAGCGCACGAACGTCATGTCCGCCGTCCGGTCGCTCGCGCCGCTCGCCGAACGGCACGAGCTGATCATCACGCACGGGAACGGCCCGCAGGTCGGGGTGCTGGCGCTGGAGAGCGTCCTGGACCCGAACCTGACGCGGCCGTACCCGCTCGACACGATCGGCGCCGAGACGCAGGGCATGATCGGCTACTGGATCCTCCAGGCGCTGCAGAACGCGCTCCCCGGCCGCCAGGTCATCGCGATGATCAACCAGACGCTGGTGTCGGCGGTCGACCCGGCGTTCGACGACCCCGCCAAGTTCGTCGGCCAGGTGTACTCGCAGGAGGAGGCGAACAAGCTCGCCCGCGAGTACGGCTGGACGGTCAAGCCGGACGGCGACCACTGGCGGCGCGTCGTCCCCTCGCCGAAACCGGTGCGGGTCGTGGAGACCCGGCTGATCCGCGAGCTGGTGCGCGGCGGCACCGTCGTGGTCTGCGCGGGCGGCGGGGGCGTCCCGGTGTTCCGCAACGACGTGGGCCAGCTCGAGGGCGTCGAGGCGGTGATCGACAAGGACCTGACGGCGGCCGTCCTCGCGGAGATGCTGGAGGCCGACGCGTTCCTGATCCTCACCGACGTCCCGCGCGTCATGCGCCGGTTCGGGACGCCCGAGCAGGACGAGATCAAGCACACCACGCCCCACGAGCTGCGCTCGCAGGACTTCCCGGCCGGGTCGATGGGCCCGAAGGTCGAGGCCGCCGCCGGGTTCGTCGAGCGCACCGGCGACATGGCGGCGATCGGCCGCCTCGACCAGTGCGTCCACATCCTCGAGGGCACGGCGGGCACGATCGTCACCCCGAACGCCACCTGGCCGCTGACCAGCACGCTCTAGACCCGACGTCCCCCGGCGTCCACCCCCGTCGACCGACCCCTCCGCCGTCCGGCGGGGGACCGCACGAACGGGAAGGGGGACGCCGTTGAACGCAGGCGCGCACCCGCTGCTGCACAGCCTCCTGCGGACCAAACCGGTCGGCGACATCGTCAAGGAGGGCGGCGAGGGCGAGGGCGGCGAGCTGAAGCGCTCGATGAGCCTGCTCCAGCTCACGCTGTTCAGCGTCGGCGCGACGCTCGGCACCGGCATCTTCGTCGTGCTCGGCGAGGCGGTGCCGCTCGCCGGGCCGGCCGTCGTGCTGTCCTTCCTGCTCGCCGCGTTCACCGCGATGTTCTCCGCGCTGTCGTACGCGGAGCTGGCCGGGACGATCCCGGTCTCCGGCTCGTCCTACTCCTACGCCTACGCCACCCTCGGCGAGCTGATCGCCTGGGTGAGCGGCTGGTGCCTGCTGCTGGAGTACGCGGTGTCGGTGTCGGCGGTCGCGGTCGGCTGGGGCCAGTACCTCAACGACCTGTTCGACCAGGCGTTCGGCTTCACGCTCCCGGCGGCGATCAGCAGCCCGCCGGGCGACGGCGGCGTCGTCAACATCCCCGCCGTCGTGATCGTGCTGCTCGCGACGTTCCTGCTGCTGCGCGGGACGTCCGAGAGCGCCGTCGCGAACACGATCATGGTCCTGCTGAAGATCGGCATCCTGCTGTTCTTCTGCGCGGTGGCGTTCACCGCGTTCCAGAGCAAGAACACCCAGCCGTTCGCGCCGATGGGCTTCGCCGGGCTCAGCGCCGCCGGATCGAAGGTGTTCTTCTCCTACATCGGCTTCGACGCCGCCTCCACCGCCGGCGAGGAGGCCCGCAACCCGCGCCGGGACCTGCCGCTGGCCATCGTGTTCTCGCTCGCGATCGTCACGACCGTGTACGTGCTCGTCGCGCTCGCCGCCGTCGGGGCCATGCCGCTCGGGGAGTTCGACGCCGAGGGCAGCGAGGCGTCGCTGTCCACCGTGCTCGAACGCGCCACCGGGCAGTCGTGGCCGTCGATCATCCTGTCCCTCGGCGCGGTCATCGCCATCGCCAGCGTCGTCCTGACCGTCATGTACGGGCAGACCCGCATCCTGTTCGCGATGTCGCGCGACGGGCTCGTCCCGCCGATCTTCCAGCGGGTGAACCCGCGCACCCAGGTCCCGCTGGCCAACACGCTGATCGTCGCGGCGTTCATCTCCGTGCTCGGCGCGGCCGTCCCGCTCGGCCAGCTCACCGACGCCACCAGCATCGGCACGCTGTTCGCGTTCGCGATGGTCAACGTCGGCGTCATCGTGCTGCGCCGCACGAAACCGGACATGCCGCGCAGCTTCCACACGCCGCTGTTCCCCGTCACGCCGCTGCTCGGCGTCGGGTTCTGCGTCTACCTCATGGTCAAGCTGAGCGGCGTCACCTGGGGCGTGTTCGCGCTCTGGACGCTCGGCGGCCTGCTCGCCTACTTCCTCTACGGCCGCCGGCACTCCCGGCTCGCCCGCGATCCCGGAGGGACGTCATGACCGAACCGCGCGTCCTGGTCGGCTACGCGCCCGACGACCGGGGCGACGACGCGCTCGCCCTCGCCGTCCGGTACGCCCGCGCGACCGGCGCGGCGCTGACCGCCGCCCACGTCCGCCCGCCCGGCTGGCCCGCGCGCGGCCCCGCGTCCGTGGACGCCGAGTGGACGTCCTACCTGCGCGAGCAGTCCACCGCCGTCCTCGACCGCGCCGCCGAACGGCTCGCCGGGACGGGCCTGGAGCGGTCCGCCGCCTACGTCTCCCACGCCCACCGGGGCAGTGGCCGCGGCCTCGCCGAGGTCGCCCGCGACGCCGGCGCGGGCACGATCGTGATCGGCTCCGCCCCGCGCGGCCGGCGCGGCCGGATCGCCATCGGCAGCACCGCCGACCAGCTCCTGCACGGCGCGCCCGCGCCCGTCCTGCTGGCCCCGCGCGGCTACGCCGAGGACCCGCCGGACGCGCTGACCCGGCTCACCGTCGCCTACCGGCGCGGGCGCGGGACGCGCGGCCCGCTCGCTGCCGCCGCCCGGCTCGGCGCGGACCTCGGCGTGCCCGTCCGGCTGGTGTCGCTGGTGCTGCACCCGGCGGGGCTGCCCGCGCGGTTCCGGGGCGGGTCGGCCGACGTCGTCGCCCGGCAGCGCGCCGAGGCCGAGCAGGATCTGGAGAGCGCGGCCGAGGCGGTGCGCGCCGACCTCGCCGCCGGGCCGACCGCCGTGCCGGTGGAGACGGTCGCGGCGGACGGCGCCGGAATCCCGGCGGCCCTCGGCTCCGTCCCGATGGAGCCGGGTGAGATCCTGGCGTGCCAGTCGAGCCACGACGGGCCCCTCCGGAAGGTGTTCCTGGGCGAAAGTTCCGGAAAAATCGTTCGGGCGGCCTGCTGCCCGGTCGTGGTCCTGCCGCGCGGGACGACCGCCGAATGACGCGGCGTGGAAGCCTTTTCGCCTACTTAGGTAAGGCTTGCCTGCGTGAGGGACGACATCGGAGATCCGTTGGTGGGCGGGAAGTAATTACGGCACACTGATGTTGTGAAAAACGTGAGCGAGGAACCGACCACCGCCGGAGCCGCCGACGCGCGGCCCGCCGGCGCGCCGTCGGGCGCCGGGCAGGGCGAGCGCGACACGCGCGCCCGGGTCGCCCGGCTCATCCTCGAGCACGGGCCCGTCACGGCGTCCGCGCTGGGGGACCTGGTGGGCCTCACGCCCGCCGCCGTCCGCCGCCACCTGGACGCCCTGCTCGCCGAGGGCATGATCGAGGTCCGCCGCGCCCGGCCGCAGCCGCGGCGCGGCCGCGGCCGCCCGGCCAAGTGGTTCGCCATCACCGAGTCCGGCCGCAGCGCCTTCGTCCACGCCTACGACGACCTGGCCACCAGCGCGCTGCGCTTCCTCGCCGAGACGGCGGGCGAGCGCGCGGTCGCGGAGTTCGCGCGGCGGCAGATCGCCGAACTGGAGCGCAGGCACCGCCCCGCGGTGCAGGCCGCCCCGCCCCACCAGCGGGTCCGTAGACTGGCCGAGGCCCTGTCCGGCGACGGCTACGCCGCCGCCGCGGGCAAGGCCCCGCCGCCCGGGGGCGGCGAGCAGCTCTGCCAGCACCACTGCCCGGTCGCGCACGTCGCGGCCGAGTTCCCCCAGCTCTGCGAGGCCGAGACCGAGGCGTTCAGCCGGATGCTCGGCACGCCCGTGCAGCGGCTCGCGACCATCGCCCACGGCGACGGCATCTGCACGACCCACGTCAGCCCGCGCTCCCTGTGCCAGGGGGAGCGGACGGACGTGCCGACCACTGACGACGAGGAGTCCGGGAGGACCTCCCTATGACTACGGCTGCCCACCCTGAGCTGGAAGGGCTCGACCGGTACAAGTTCGGCTGGGCCGACACCGACACCGCCGGCGCGTCCGCCCGGCGCGGCCTGAACGAGGACGTCGTCCGCGACATCTCGGCCAAGAAGGGCGAGCCGGACTGGATGCTCGACCTGCGCCTCAAGGGCCTGCGGCTCTTCGACAAGAAGCCCATGCCCTCCTGGGGATCGGACCTGTCGGAGATCGACTTCGACAACATCAAGTACTTCGTCCGCTCGACCGAGAAGCAGGCCGCCTCCTGGGAGGAACTGCCCGCCGACATCAAGAACACCTACGACAAGCTCGGCATCCCCGAGGCGGAGAAGCAGCGCCTCGTCGCCGGGGTCGCGGCGCAGTACGAGTCCGAGGTCGTCTACCACAAGATCCGCGAGGACCTTGAGGAGAAGGGCGTCATCTTCGTCGACACCGACACCGGCCTGCGCGAGCACCCGGAGATCTTCCAGGAGTACTTCGGCACGGTCATCCCGGTCGGCGACAACAAGTTCGCGGCGCTGAACACGGCCGTGTGGTCGGGCGGGTCGTTCATCTACGTCCCGCCGGGCGTCCACGTCGAGATCCCGCTCCAGGCCTACTTTCGGATCAACACCGAGAACATGGGCCAGTTCGAGCGGACGCTGATCATCGCCGACGAGGGCTCCTACGTCCACTACGTCGAGGGCTGCACCGCCCCGATCTACAAGTCGGACTCGCTGCACTCGGCCGTCGTCGAGATCGTCGTGAAGAAGGACGCGCGCGTCCGCTACACCACGATCCAGAACTGGTCGAACAACGTCTACAACCTCGTGACCAAGCGCGCCGTCGCCTACGAGGGCGCGACGATGGAGTGGGTCGACGGCAACATCGGCTCCAAGGTCACGATGAAGTACCCGGCCGTCTACCTGCTCGGCGAGCACGCCAAGGGCGAGACGCTGTCGATCGCGTTCGCGGGCGAGGGCCAGCACCAGGACGCGGGCGCCAAGATGGTCCACGCCGCGCCGCACACCTCCAGCAGCGTGGTGTCCAAGTCCGTCGCGCGCGGCGGCGGCCGGACGTCCTACCGGGGCCTGGTGCAGATCCAGGAGGGCGCCGAGCACAGCAAGGCCACGGTCAAGTGCGACGCGCTGCTGGTCGACCAGATCAGCCGGTCCGACACCTACCCCTACGTCGACGTCCGCGAGGACGACGCCGAGATGGGCCACGAGGCGACCGTCTCCAAGGTCTCCGAGGACCAGCTCTTCTACCTGATGAGCCGCGGCCTCAGCGAGGACGAGGCGATGGCGATGATCGTGCGCGGGTTCGTCGAGCCGATCGCGCGCGAGCTGCCGATGGAGTACGCCCTGGAGCTGAACCGGCTCATCGAGCTGCAGATGGAAGGAGCCGTCGGCTGATGGGGCTCGACGAGCGGCCTCTCTCGACCCTGCACGAGAAGGCCTCCTACGACGTCGCCGACTTCGAGGTGCCGAC
Source organism: Actinomadura atramentaria DSM 43919 (assembly GCF_000381885.1). GTDB lineage: Bacteria > Actinomycetota > Actinomycetes > Streptosporangiales > Streptosporangiaceae > Spirillospora > Spirillospora atramentaria. The sequence goes on from NZ_KB907219.1 coordinate 89,913, forward strand.
GGGCCGCGAGGAGGAGTGGCGGTTCACCCCGCTGCGCCGCCTGCGCGGCCTGCACAACGGCACCGCCGAGGGCGACGGCAAGGTCATCGCGGACGTCGAGGCGGCGCCCGGCGTGACCGTCGAGACGGTCGGCCGCGACGACCCGCGGCTCGGCCGGGCGTTCGTGCCCGCCGACCGGGTCAGCGCCCAGGCGTGGGCGTCGTTCGCGCAGGCCACCGTCGTCACCGTCCCCAAGGAGACCGAGGTCGCCGAGCCGACCGTCCTGCGGTTCCGGGGCGAGGACGCGGGGGCGGCGGCCTACGGGCACACCACCGTGGTCGTGGAGCCGTTCGCGCGCGCCACCGTGGTGCTCGCGCACCGCGGCCGCGCGACGTACGCCGACAACGTCGAGTTCGTCGTCGGCGACGGCGCGGCGCTGTCGGTGATCAGCCTCCAGGACTGGGACGACGACGCCGTCCACGTCTCGCACCAGCACGCCCGGCTCGGCCGGGACGCCCGCTTCGTGTCGCACAACGTGACGCTCGGCGGCGACCTGGTCCGCCTCTCCCCGTCGGTGGTCTACGACGCGCCCGGCGGCGACGCCGAACTGTACGGCGTCTACTTCGTGGACGGCGGCCAGCACCTGGAGCACCGCCTGTTCGTCGACCACGACCGGCCGCACTGCCGCAGCCGCGTCGACTACCGGGGAGCGCTCCAGGACGCCGACGCGCACGCGGTGTGGATCGGGGACGTCATCATCCGCGCCGAGGCCGAGGGCACCGACACCTACGAGCTGAACCGCAACCTGGTCCTCACCGACGGCACCCGCGTCGACTCGGTCCCCAACCTGGAGATCCTGACCGGCGAGGTCGTCGGCGCGGGCCACGCCTCGGCGTCCGGCCGCCTCGACGACGAGCACCTGTTCTACCTCCAGGCGCGCGGCATCAGCCTCGACGAGGCCCGCCGCATGGTGGTCCGCGGGTTCCTCGGGCAGCTCGTCGAGCGCATCGAGGTGCCCGAGGTGCGCGAGAAGGTGCGGGAAGCGATCGAGGCGGAGCTGGACCGATGACGTACGAGAAGGTGTGCGCGCTGACCGACGTGCCCGCCGACGGCGCCCTCGGCGTCGAGGTGGGCGACACCCCCGTCGCGCTGGTGCGCGCGGGCGGCGAGGTGTTCGCGCTCAACGACATCTGCTCGCACGCCGAGGTCTCCCTGTCCGAGGGCGAGGTCGAGGGCGGCACGATCGAGTGCTGGCTCCACGGGTCGTGCTTCGACCTGCGCACCGGCAAGCCCACCAACCCGCCGGCGACCCAGCCGGTGGCCACCTACCGGGTGAAGGTCGAGGACGGCGACGTCTACGTCTCGCTCGGCTCCGACGACTGACACACGAGAGAGCACACAACAGTTATGGCCACGCTTGAGATCCGCGACCTCCACGTCTCCGTCGGCGACGGCGCCGAAGGAGCCAAGGAGATCCTGCGCGGGGTCGACCTGACCGTCCGGGCCGGCGAGACCCACGCGATCATGGGGCCGAACGGCTCCGGGAAGTCCACGCTCGCCTACGCGATCGCCGGGCACCCGAAGTACACGGTCACCTCCGGCAGCGTCACGCTGGACGGCGAGGACGTCCTGGCGATGAGCGTGGACGAGCGCGCCCGCGCGGGCCTGTTCCTCGCCATGCAGTACCCGGTGGAGGTCCCCGGCGTCTCGGTGTCGAACTTCCTGCGCTCCGCCGTCACCGCCGTCCGCGGCGAGGCCCCGAAGCTGCGCGACTTCGCCAAGGAGATGAAGGGCGCGATGGACGCGCTGTCCATCGACCCGGCGTTCGCCCAGCGCAGCCTGAACGAGGGCTTCTCCGGCGGCGAGAAGAAGCGCCACGAGATCCTGCAGCTCGAGATGCTGAAGCCGAAGGTCGCGGTCCTCGACGAGACCGACTCCGGCCTGGACGTCGACGCGCTCAAGGTCGTCTCCGAGGGCGTCAACCGGTTCGGCTCCGGCGGCGACACCGGCGTCCTGCTCATCACCCACTACACCCGCATCCTGCGCTACGTGAAGCCGGACTTCGTCCACGTCTTCGCGGCCGGGCGGGTCGTGGCGGCGGGCGGCCCCGAGCTGGCCGAGGAGCTGGAGAACGAGGGCTACGAGAAGTACGTGAAGGCGGGCGCGTCCTCATGACCGAGACCGTGGACAGCACGCGGGGCGCCGGGCTGCTCCCGGCGGAGCTGAAGAAGGACTTCCCCCTCCTGCAGCGCACCGTCCGGGGCGGCCGTCCCCTGGTCTACCTGGACTCGGGCGCGACGGCGCAGAAGCCCGCCGCCGTGCTCGACGCCGAGCGGGAGTTCTACGAGCGGCACAACGCGGCCGTCCACCGGGGCGCGCACCTGCTCGCCGAGGAGGCGACCGACGCGTTCGAGGGCGCGCGCGCCACGATCGCGACGTTCGTCGGCGCGGTCCCCGGCGAGATCGTGTTCACCAAGAACGCGACGGAGGCGCTGAACCTCGTCGCGTACTCGATGAGCAACGCCGCCATGGCCGGGCCGGAGGCCGCGCGGTTCCGGCTCGGGCCGGGCGACGAGATCGTCGTCACCGAGATGGAGCACCACGCCAACCTCGTCCCCTGGCAGCAGCTCTGCCTGCGGACCGGGGCGACGCTGCGGTGGTTCGGGCTCACCGACGACGGCCGCCTCGACCTGTCGAACGCGGACGAGCTGATCAACGAGCGGACGCGGCTGGTCGCGCTCACGCACCAGTCCAACGTGCTCGGCACCGTCACGCCCGTCGAGGAGATCGCGGCCCGCGCCCACGCGGTCGGCGCGCTCGTCGCGGTGGACGCCGCCCAGTCCGTCCCGCACATGCCGGTGGACGTCACCGCGCTCGGCGCGGACTTCATCGCCTTCTCCGGGCACAAGATGCTCGGCCCGACCGGCGTCGGCGTCCTGTGGGGCCGCCGGGAGCTGCTGGAGGCGATGCCGCCGTTCATCACCGGCGGGTCGATGATCGAGGTCGTCCGGATGGACGCCACGACGTTCCTGCCGCCGCCGCAGCGGTTCGAGGCCGGGTCGCCGAACGTGGCGCAGGTCGTCGGGCTCGGCGCGGCGTGCGACTACCTGTCGGAGCTCGGCATGGACCGCGTCCACGCGCACGAGGAGATCCTGCTCGGGTACGCGCTGGAGCGGCTGGGCGAGATCCCCGGCGTGCGGCTCGTCGGGCCGGGCACGGTGGAGTCCCGGGGCGGCGCGGTGTCGTTCACGGTCGACGGCATCCACCCGCACGACGTCGGGCAGGTGCTGGACGAGCTGGGCGTCGAGGTCCGCGTCGGGCAGCACTGCGCGGCCCCGATCTGCCGCCGCTACGGCATCCCGGCCACGACCCGCGCGAGCCTGTACGTCTACAACACGCTGGCCGACGTGGACGCCCTGGCCGACGGGGTCCGGCACGCGCAGAAGTTCTTCGGAACGGCCTGATGCGGTCGGGGGAGGGAAACCATGCAGCTTGAGGCGATGTACCAGGAGGTCATCCTCGACCACTACCGCAACCCCCAGAACAAGGGGCTGCGGGAGCCGTTCGAGGGCGAGGCGCACCACGTCAACCCGACGTGCGGCGACGAGGCGACCGTCCGCGTTCACCTGACCGGCGAGGGGCCGGACGCGATCGTCGCGGACGTGTCCTACGACGCGATGGGCTGTTCGATCAGCCAGGCCAGCATGTCGGTGCTGACGGACCTCCTGATCGGCAAGTCCGTCAAGGAGGCGCTGGAGATCAACGACGCCTTCCTGGAGCTGATGCAGTCCCAGGGGAAGGCCGAGCCGGACGAGGACGTCCTGGAGGACGCCGTCGCCTTCGCCGGGGTGTCGAAGTACCCCGCCCGCATCAAGTGCGCCCTGCTGGGTTGGATGACCTGGAAGGACGCGACCGCCCGCGCCCTGGGAGAGACATCATGACCGACGACACCGCGGCCGAGGCCGCGCCCGCCGCCGCCCCCGCCGGGGACGCCGTTCCCGAGGCGGAGGTGCTGGAGGCGCTGAAGGACGTCGTCGACCCCGAGCTCGGTATCAACGTCGTCGACCTCGGTTTGGTCTACGGCATCGACCTGACCGACGGGGTCGCGACGCTGGACATGACGCTGACCAGCGCGGCCTGCCCGCTGACCGACGTCATCGAGGACCAGGCGCACAGCGCGCTGGAGGACCTGGTCTCCGACGTCAAGATCAACTGGGTCTGGCTGCCGCCGTGGGGCCCCGACAAGATCAGCGACGACGGGCGCGACCAGCTCCGCGCCCTCGGCTTCAACGTCTGACCCGCACGGCGAAGGCCGCGCTCCCGACCGGGGTCGCGGCCTTCCGCGTGGTCAGAAGGAGCGGCCGGCGATCATGGCGGAGATCGCGTAGGTGACGCCCGCCAGGAGCGCCAGCCAGGCGAACGGCGCGGTGTCCGCGCCGCGCAGCGCTTGGACGACGAGCGCCGCGACGACGCCCGCCGTCAGCACGTCGCCGGTCATCGCGGCGGCGCGCAGGTGCGCGCGGGCCCGGTGGCCGCTGCCGAACGCCTCGCTGATCGGCAGCGCGGGCTCGTGCCGCCGGTAGCCGAGGTGCGCGGCGTAGCCCGCGAGCGCGCCGAGCGCGACCAGGCCCGTCGCGGCGCGCCCGTCCGCCGCCAGGACGGCCGCCACCACCGCCCCGGCGGCCAGGACGAGACCGGGGACCAGCCAGCGGCTGAGGTTGCGGCTGCGGCGTTCGGGCGCGATCCACATGCCCGATATCTTCCCCGATCGCGGCGCGCGCGGCAGGTCAACGCGCCGAGCGCCCGGCCGCGGATGTCAGCGGGCGATCACCCGGAACGGGGTGCCGAACGGGTCGCGGACGTCGGCGGCGCGGCCGTAGGGCGAGTCCCAGGGCTCGCCGGTGACGCCGCCCGCGTCGCGCGCGATCCGGACCGCCTCGTCGGCGTCCTCGACCCCGAAGTAGGTCAGCCAGGATGTCGCGGGCGCGTCGGGCATGCCGTGGATGCCGCCGATGACGTGGCCGTCCGGCCGCTCCAGCGTCGTGTAGTCGATCCCGGCGTCCGCGGGCATCTCGCGGGCCGTCTGGTCGAAGAGCTCGGTGTAGAACGCGCGGGCGGTGCCGGGCTCGGCGGTGACCAGCTCGTTCCAGACCAGCGAGCCCGGCTCGTCGACGATCCGCGCGCCGACGTGCTCGCGGCCCTCCCACAGCCCGAACCGGCCGCCCGCCGGGTCGCGCAGCGCCGCCGCGCGGCCCTGCCCGGCGACGTCGTCGGCGGGGACGAGCACCGTGCCGCCCGCCGCCTCGGCCCGGCGGACCGACGCGTCGCAGTCGTCGGTGGCGAAGTAGACCTTCCACGCGGGCTCGCCCGCGCTCGCCGCCTCGAACGGCGGCATGATCGCGGCGGCGTCCAGTCCGTCGCGGCGGCACATCGTGTAGTGGCCGGTCTCGGGGCCGTAGTCGACGAACTCCCAGCCGAACAGCGCGCCGTAGAACTGCTTGGCGCGGGTCGGGTCGGGGACGGTGAGGTCGAGCCAGGCGGGCGTCCCGGTCGGCGCTGTCGTGGTCGGACGCGTCATGGGTTCCTCCTCCTTCGAACATCTGTTCGCCTATGGTCCGGGGACGGAACGGGCCGCGGTGTCACGTACACTGATCAGATGGTTTCGCTCCCGCGCTGACAGTCCCCGAGGCGCGTCGTGGTCCCTACCCGCGGCGCGCTGTTTTGTGCCGTCTGTCCGCCGAGCCGTCCGTCCTGGGGAGCCTTGAGTCACTGTGATCATTGCCAACGACATCGAGCTGCGCGCCGGATCGCGGCTGCTGATCGAGAACGTCGCCTTCCGCGTCAACCCCGGTGACCGCGTCGGTCTCGTCGGCCGCAACGGCGCCGGCAAGACCACCCTCACCAAGGTGCTGGCGGGCGAGGCGCTGCCCGCCTCCGGGTCGGTGACCTCCTCGGGGACCATCGGCTACCTCCCGCAGGACCCCCGCGGCGTCGACCTGGCCGAGCTGGCCCGCGACCGCATCCTGTCGGCGCGCGGCCTGGACGAGGTCGTCCGCCAGCTCCGCGCCGCCGAGGAGGCGATGGCGACCGCGACGGGCGACGCGCGCGACAAGGCGGTGCGCCGGTACGGGCGGCTCGAGGACCGGCTGCACGTACTCGGCGGCTACTCCGCCGAGGCCGAGGCCGCGTCGATCGCCTCCAGCCTGGGCCTGCCCGACCGGGTGCTCGGGCAGCCGCTCGGCACGCTGTCGGGCGGCCAGCGCCGCCGCGTCGAGCTGGCGCGCATCCTGTTCTCCGACGCCGACACCCTGCTGCTGGACGAGCCGACCAACCACCTGGACGCCGACTCCATCGCCTGGCTGCGCGACTTCCTGAAGTCCCACCAGGGCGGCCTCGTGGTGATCAGCCACGACGTGGACCTGCTCGACGTCGTGGTGAACCGTGTCTTCCACCTGGACGCCAACCGCTGCGTCATCGACCTCTACAACGTCGGCTGGAAGAAGTACCTCGACCAGCGCGAGACCGACGAGCGCCGCCGCAGGCGCGAGTCGGCGAACGCGCAGCGCCAGGCGGCCACGCTGCTGTCCCAGGCCGACAAGATGCGCGCGAAGGCGACCAAGGCCAAGGCCGCGCAGCAGATGGACCGGCGCGCCCGGCAGCTCCTCGCGGGGGTCGAGGGGGAGCGGCAGGCCGACAAGGTCGCCAAGATCCGCTTCCCCGAGCCCGCGCCGTGCGGGAAGACGCCGCTCACCGCCGAGGGCCTGTCCAAGTCGTACGGCTCGCTGGAGATCTTCACCGACGTCGACCTGGCGATCGACCGGGGCAGCCGGGTCGTCGTCCTCGGCCTCAACGGCGCGGGCAAGACCACGCTGTTGCGGATGCTCGCCGGGGTGGACAAGCCCGACACCGGCACCGTCGTCGCCGGGCACGGCCTGCGCATCGGCTACTACGCGCAGGAGCACGAGACGCTGGACGTCGACCGCTCGGTGCTGGAGAACATGCAGTCGGCGGCCCCCGACCTCCCGCCCGTCGAGGTCCGCAAGATCCTCGGCTCGTTCCTGTTCTCCGGCGACGACGTGGACAAGCCCGCGGGCGTCCTGTCCGGCGGCGAGAAGACCCGGCTCGCGCTGGCGATGCTGGTGGTGTCGAGCGCGAACGTCCTGCTGCTGGACGAGCCCACCAACAACCTCGACCCGGCCAGCCGCGCGGAGATCCTCGCCGCGCTGCGGACGTTCGCCGGGGCCATCGTGCTGGTCACGCACGACGAGGGGGCGGTCGCGGCGCTGTCACCGGAAAGAGTGATTTTGCTGCCCGATGGTGTGGAAGACATCTGGAGTGACGAGTTCGCCGATCTGGTGGCGCTCGCGTGACCTGCGCGGTGACTTCCGCAGATCTTTTATCCCCGAGTGGGTAGCCGAACGCGCGGGAATGACTGATCATGGCGGGGGATAACGCAGCGGTCACCACATCACTACGGGAGGTACTCGTGGCCGAGACCCTCAAGAAGGGCACCCGCGTGACAGGTGCCGAGCGCGACAAGCTGGCGACGGAGCTGAAGAGAAGGTACGACTCCGGCGAGAGCATCCGCGCCCTGGCAGCAGCCACCGGCCGCTCGTACGGCTTCATCCACCGCATCCTCACCGAGGCTGGGGTCAACCTGCGCGGCCGGGGGGGCGCGACGCGGGGCAAGAGAGCCTGATCCGGTCTCCGGACGAGCCGACCGCCCGCGTCGCCGCCGCACCGACCGAGTAGGGTTCGGTCGCGGCGGCGGACGGGCGGACGACCTGCGTCCCCGTCGCCTCCGGCCGCGCGCCGCCGACGACGCCGTCGGCGTCCCGCGCGCGGCGTCTCGACAGGCTGAAGGGGAGGACCGATGGGGGACGCGGGCAACGGCACGGCGCTGCCGGACGCCGCGGCGCTGGCCGAGGCCGGGCTGCGGCTGGACGTGGACGGCGCGGTCGCGACCGTCACGCTGGACCGCCCGGAGCGGCGCAACGCGATGACGTTCGCGCTCTGGCGGACGCTTGCGGCGATCGGCCGGTCGCTGCCCGCGGACGTGCGGGTGGTGGTGCTGCGCGGCGAGGGGCGGTCGTTCTCGGCGGGCATCGACCTGAAGATGTTCTCCGGCGGCGGGGGCTTCCCGGACGGCGCGGACGCGGCGGCGACCGACCGGTTCATCGCCGAACTGCAAGAGGGTTTCACCTGGCTGCGGAACCCCGAAATCGTCACGGTCGCGGCCGTCCACGGGCACGCGATCGGCGCCGGGTTCCAGCTCGCGCTGTCCTGCGACATCCGGGTCGTCGCGGACGACGTGAAGTTCTGCATGAAGGAGCCCGCGCTCGGGCTCGTCCCCGACCTGACCGGCACCAAGCCGCTCGTGGAGGCCGTGGGGCTGAACCGGGCGCTGGAGCTGTGCCTGACCGCCCGCACCGTCCTGGCGGACGAGGCGGCGCGGCTCGGCCTCGCGGAGATCGTCGCGCCCGCCGGGAAGCTGGACGAGGCGGTCGACGACCTGGTGGCGGCGCTGCTGGCGGTGAACCCCGGCGCGGCGGTGGCGACCAAGCGCCTGCTGCTGGAGGCCCCGGGCAACGACCTCGCGGCCCAGTGCGCGGCGGAACGCCGCGAACAGCGCGGCCGGCTGCGGGAGATGTTCGGCGGCCAGCAGGGCTGAGACCGGCCCCCTGTTTCGTCCGCCCACGATCCTCCGGGTCGTGGGCGGGTCTTTTTCCTGGGGGTTCAGCCGTGAGCGGACGGGGGAAGGGGCGCGGATTTCGCGGTGTTGTCCGAGCTGGATGTGATGATTGCTTACTTCATTACACGGCGGTGGACCGCACGGCCGTGACGTCGACGCCCCCGGGAGGTCGCTGGTGGGAATGCCGGGCAACGGCTGGCAGGTCATGACGTCGTTCCGCACGGACAGCTCGGTCACCGAGCAGAGGCTCAAACCCGGCACGGTACGGCGCATCGCGGGATACGCCCGCCCCTACAAGAAAGAGCTGGCGGTCTTCCTCGCGCTCAACGCGTTCGCCGCGCTGATCGTCGTCGCGAACCCCCTGCTGCTCAAGTCGATCATCGACCGGGGGATCGTCCCGCACCGGATGGGGCTGGTCGTCTGGCTGGCGGTCGCGGTGGCGGGGCTCGCGCTCGTCGAGGCGGTCCTCGGGCTCGCCCAGCGCTGGTACTCGGCGCGCATCGGGGAGGGCCTGATCTACGACCTGCGGACGCAGGTCTTCGCGCACGTCCAGCGGCAGCCCGTCGCGTTCTTCATGCGCACGCAGACCGGGTCGCTGGTGAGCCGGCTGAACTCCGACGTCATCGGCGCGCAGCGCGCCATCACCACGACGCTGTCATCGGTGGTCTCCAACGTGATCAGCCTGGTGCTCGTCCTGGTGACGATGGTGATCCTGTCCTGGCAGGTCACGCTGATCGCGCTGCTGCTGCTCCCGGTGTTCGTCCTGCCCGCCAAGTGGGTGGGCAAGCGGCTCCAGCGGATCAGCCGCGAGTCGATGCAGCTCGACGCCGAGATGTCCTCGCTGATGACCGAGCGGTTCAACGTCGCCGGGGCGATGCTGTCCAAGCTGTACGGGCGGCCCGCCGAGGAGGAGGAGCGGTTCTCCGGGCGCGCGGCGCGGGTCCGCGACATCGGGGTCGTGTCGGCGATGTACGGGCGGGTGTTCTTCACCGCGCTCACGCTCGTCGCGGCGCTCGCGACCGCGATGGTCTACGGGGTGGGCGGGGCGCTGGTCGTCCACGACTCGCTGAAGCTGGGCGCGCTCGTCGCGCTGGCGACGCTGCTGACCCGGATGTACGGGCCGCTGACGGCGCTGTCCAACGTCCACGTGGACGTGATGACCGCGCTGGTCAGCTTCGACCGGGTGTTCGAGGTGCTGGACCTGGAGCCGCTGATCGACGACCGGAAGGGCGCGCGGCCGCTCGCGGCGGCCCCGGCGGCGGCCGCTCCGGCGGTCGAGTTCGACCACGTCCGGTTCCGGTACCCGTCGGCCGACGAGGTCTCGCTGGCGTCGCTGGAGTCGATCGCCCGCGCGGACGCCGCGGCGGGCCGGGAGGTCCTGCACGACGTCCACTTCACGGCCGAACCGGGGCGGATGGTCGCGCTCGTCGGGCCGTCCGGGGCGGGCAAGTCCACGATCACGCACCTGGTCTCGCGGATGTACGACGTGGACGGCGGCGCGGTCCGGATCGGCGGCGAGGACGTCCGCGACGTGACGCTGGAGTCGCTGCGCGCGACGGTCGGCGTCGTCAGCCAGGACGCCCACCTGTTCCACGACTCGATCCGCGAGAACATGCGCTACGCCCGGCCGGACGCCACGGACGCGGAGATCCTCGCGGCGCTGGCGGCCGCGCAGATCGGCGACCTGGTCGCCGCGATGCCGGACGGGCTGGACACGGTCGTCGGGGACCGCGGCTACCGGCTGTCGGGCGGCGAGAAGCAGCGGCTGGCCATCGCGCGGCTGCTGCTGAAGGCCCCGTCCGTCGTGGTGCTGGACGAGGCGACCGCCCACCTGGACTCGGAGTCGGAGGCGGCCGTGCAGCGGGCGCTGACGACGGCGCTGGCGGGCCGGACGTCGCTGGTCATCGCGCACCGGCTGTCCACGATCCGCGACGCCGACCAGATCCTCGTCATCGAGGACGGCCGCGTGGCCGAGCGCGGGCGGCACGAGGAGCTGCTGCTGGCGGGCGGCCTGTACGCCGAGCTGTACCGCACGCAGTTCGCCCGCCAGGAGGGCGAGCCCCTCGCCGCCGAGACCGCCCCCCGGTAGGGTGTGAGGCCCATCACAAGGGTGCGGTATGCCGTGTCTGCCCTGGTAACTCCGGGAACGTGAGGGAAGTTCGGGCGTCGGTCACCCGCCGCCCGGACGTCCCGCCGCCGCGGGGCGTCGGTCACCCGCGCGACATCCGGGTCGGCCATCCTCGCGGCACGGCGACCGCGCCCGGGGGACGCGCGCCGCGGCGGGCGCTCCCCGGGCATGCGAGGAAGGGGAACACCATGCGCATGCCGATCCACCCCGAGCGGATGATCAGGACCGGACCCGGCCGCTACACCGTGCTGCTCGTCGGGCTCGGCGCGGCGGGCGTCGCCATCGGCTGGCTCGGGCCCGACGTCGCCGACCGGGCGTCGGTCATCCGCCGTCGCTGAGCTCGTATCCGAGCCGGGCCAGCTCCGGCCCGGCGACCTTCTCGACCTGGACGAGCTGGCGCAGCGTCAGCCGCTCCCGCCACACGCCCGTCTCCGGCTCGGCCGCGCGCCGGTCGCGGGGCCGCACGAGCCCGGCGAGGGTGCCGGTCGAGACGTCCGCCGCGAGGTAGTCCGCCAGCGCGCGCGACGTCTCGGTCGGGCGGCGGACCAGGTCCTCGTAGCGCAGCGTCATGAGCTGGTCGTCGGGGGTCTGGGCGCGCAGCCGGGCGCTGAGCCGCACCGCGCCGCGCCAGCGCAGCGCGCACTTGACGGCGAGGGCGGCGTGCGGCCAGCGGTCCCGCTCCTCGACGTCCTCGACGCCGAGGAACGGGTTGGGGAACACCGTGTCGAGGTTGGCCAGGCCCGGCCGGAACCAGGCCAGGCAGCGCTCGTCGGCGAGCATGTCGGCGACGACGTCGCGGCCGTCCCGGATGACCTGGACGAGCTGCGCGTCGGGGAACGCGTCGAGCAGCACGTCGGCGCTGTAGAGCAGGTCGGGCGAGGCGTCGCCGAACCGCGCCACCGTCTGCGGCTCCACGCACGGCCCGGCGCGGTCGGCCTCGGCGCGGGTCGCGCCCGCGCGCAGCCGCAGCCCGGCCAGCTCGCGGCACTCGGGCGCGCACTCGGCGCAGGTGCGGGCGGAGATCTGCCACGCCTCGGCGTAGGCGTCGCGCAGGACGCGGGCGGCGCCGACGACCCGCTCGGTGGCGATCTCGGGGCGGCGCGCGTAGGCGTAGACGAGCCGCTGCACGCTCGGCCGCCCCGCCGTCAGGTGGAACCCGGCGGAGCGCTTCACGGCGCGGGCGATCAGGTCCGCGCCCGAGTGGGGCGCGCCCAGGACGAAGACCGGCCGGCGGACCTTCGTGCCGTGGATCACCAGGATGTGCGGCGTCGCTCTCATAGGGCTCCCCAGTCTGTCATCTCGGAGGACGCGCCGGACCGCCTCGGCGGCGGCCTTTTTCCGGGCGGATCAGGGGCGGACCGCCGCGTTCCCGGCCTTAGCCTTGGGGGCATGGAGCTTCCCGCGGCCCTCGCCGCCGCGCTGCCGGACGCCGCGGCCGTCACCGTCCTCACCGGGGCGGGCGTCAGCACCGACAGCGGCATCCCCGACTTCCGCGGCCCGGCCGGGGTCTGGACCCGCGACCCCGACGCCGCCGCGCAGTCGACGATCGGCGCGTACCTGGCCGACCCGGAGGTGCGGCGGGCGTCGTGGCGCGCGCGCCTGGAGCACGCCGCGTGGGCCGCCGAGCCGAACGCCGCGCACGCCGCGCTGGTGGACCTGGAGCGTTCCGGGCGGCTGCGCGCGCTGATCACCCAGAACATCGACGGGCTGCACCAGCGCGCCGGGTCGTCGGCGGTGCTGGAGATCCACGGCACGATGCGGGAGGCCGAGTGCCTGGCGTGCGGGCTGCGCACGCCGATGCCGGACGTCCTGGCGCGCGTCGCGGCGGGCGAGGCGGACCCGCCGTGCCCCGAGTGCGGCGGCATCCAGAAGTCCGCGACGATCTCGTTCGGCCAGCCGCTCGACCAGGACGTGCTGGACGCGGCGATCCTCGCGGCGCGCTCGTGCGACCTGTTCGTCGCGGTCGGGACGTCGCTGACCGTCCAGCCCGCGGCGGGCCTGTGCCTGGAGGCGGTCGAGCACGGGGCGGCGCTGGTGATCGTCAACGCGCAGGAGACGCCGTACGACGGCGTCGCCGACGCGGTGGTCCGTGCCCCGATCGGCACCGCTCTGCCGGAATTGGTGGGTTCGATCCTGGCTTCGGCGGACTGATCGTTGGCCCATCGTGACCGGCGACCCCTTCCGCGAACGCCCGGTTCCTGCCAAGCTCGATGCGTCGCACGACGAGGAGGGGTCCGGTTGGAGAGCGGGGGAGCCCGCCGGGGGGCGGGCAGGGGCGGCTCCGCCGTGCCCGCGTGGACGCTGGACGCCCTTCCGGGAGGTGCCGGATGACCGGCAGGCACGCGCGCCCCGACCCGACCGACGACGGCACGCTGGACTCGCTGCTCGTCCTCGTCGCCGAGAGCCTCGGCTACTCCTGCACCCGTTATCCGGGCGACGTCGTGCTGCTGCAGGGCGGCGGGCCGGACGGCCGCGCCAACCGGCTGCACGTCAGCATGCGGACGCTGCGGCAGCTCGCCCGGCTCGTCCCGCGCGACGACTGGCCCGCGCTCGTCTCCGACCACGTCACCACGATCGTCACGGCGATCGAGGAGCCCCTGGACCTCAGCGACTTCGACCTCGCCCAGCATCTGCTGCGCACCCGCATCTACCCGGCCGAGGCCGACAACGGGCTGCTCGCCGCGCGGCCGTTCGCGCCCGGCCTCATCGAGGTCGTCGTCGTGGACACGCCGACCACCGTGCGGACCGTCACCACCGAGGAGATGCACGGCTGGCCGGTGTCGGGCGACGCGCTGTTCATGCTCGGGCGCGCCAACGTCCGCGCGGACGGGTCGCTGGAGCACGAGGAGCGCGACCTGGCGGGCGTGCGGGTCTCGGTCCTGCACGGCTGGACGTTCTACGCCGTCACGCACCTGGCGTGGCTGGAGGAGTACCTGCCGATCGGCTCGCACGGCGCCCTGGTCATCGCGCCGAACCGCAGCCTGATCGTCGCGCACCCGCTGCGCCCGACCGCCGCCGACGTCCGCGCCCGGTACCGGGCGGTGGCCGCGGCGGCGGCCGAGCTGCAGGCGCACGCGCACCGCGCCTACGAGGACGGGCCCGGCTCGCTCAGCCCGCACCTGTACTGGTGGCGGGGCGGCGAGCTGTCGCTGCTGGAGACCCGGTACGAGGGGGACTCGCTCGTCCTCCCGCAGGACCTGGTGTCGGTGCTGACGTCGCACACCGCCGAGCACTGACGGCCCGGCGCCCTTCTCAGGGCGACTGGCGGATGTAGCCGACCAGGTGCTCGCGTTCGCTCTCCAGGGCGTCGATGGAGCTCTTGACGACGTCGCCGATGCTGACGATCCCGGCGAGGCGGTCGTCCACCACCACGGGCAGGTGGCGGAAGCGGTGCTCGGTCATCGTGCGGCGTACGTCCTCCACGCGGTCGTCGGGGCCGCAGGTCCGCACGCGGGCCGTCATGATCTCCGCGACGGGCGCGCCGAGCAGGCCGGGGCCGCGGGCGTGCAGGTGGCGGACGACGTCGCGCTCGGACGCGATGCCCGCGATGGCGGCGCCGTCGTCGGAGACGACCGCCGCGCCGATGTTGTGCTCGGCGAGGACGGCCAGCAGGTCGCGGACGGTGGTGTCGGGCGGCACGGTGGCGACGGCGTCGCCCTTGCGCCGCAGGATGTCACGGATGCGCATGGGGATCACACTCCGTTGTCCGGTGGGGTTGGTATCGCCACCGTCGCACGGAACGCGGGCGCGGGGAAGGGCGGCGGCGGTGCGTCGGGCCACCCCGGTGCGCGGGGGCGGCGCGATGCTCACGTACCGTGATGAAACATCAGCTCAGCGTTCATGAGTTCGGAGGACGGCCCGTGCCCGCACCCCGCATCGTGATCATCGGCGCCGGATTCGCCGGGTACAACGTCGCCCGGCGGTTGGAGCGGTCCATGAGCCCGCACGCCGCGCAGATCCGCATCGTCGCGCCGTTCGGCTACACGCTCTACCAGCCGCTGCTGCCGCAGGTCGCGGCGGGCGTCCTGGACCCGCGGTCGATCGCCGGGCCGCTGCACCGGCTGCTGCGGCGGACGCAGCTCGTCCCCGGCAGCGCCGTCGGCGTCGACCTCGGGGCACAGGCGGTCGAGGTCTCCACCATCGACGGGCGGACGACGACGCTGCCCTACGACCGGCTCGTCCTGTGCCCCGGCAGCGTCACCCGCACGTTCGACATCCCCGGCCTGCACGAGCACGGGCACGGCATGAAGAACCTCGCGGAGGCCGTCTACCTGCGCGACCACGTCGTCGCGCAGCTCGAACTCGCCAGCATCGCGCGCGACCCCGCCGAGCGGGCGGCGCGGTGCGGGTTCCTCGTCGTCGGCGGCGGCTACTCCGGCGTCGAGACCGCCGCGAACCTGCAGCTCCTCACCGCGCAGGCGATGCGGAGCTTCCCGCGGCTGGACCCGGCGCTGCTGAGCTGGACGCTGGTGGACGTCGCGGACCGGCTGCTGCCCGAGCTGGGCGGCCGGCTCGGCGACGTCGCGCTGCGCAAGCTCGGGCGGCGCGGCATCGACATCCGGCTCGGCGTCAGCCTCGAACGGCTCACCGAGGACCAGGCCGTCCTCACCGACGGGCGGGTGCTGCCGTGCCGCACCGCCGTCTGGACGGCCGGGGTGACGCCCGCGCCCGTCGTGGGGACGCTCGCGGCGCCCAAGGAGCGGGGCCGCCTCGTCGTCGGCGCGGACCTGCGGCTGGCCGGGCACGACGACGTGTTCGCGCTCGGCGACGCGGCGGCCGTCCCCGACCTGGTCACCGGCAACGGCGCGGTGTGCCCGCCGACCGCGCAGCACGCCAGCCGCCAGGCGTCGGTGGCGGCGCACAACGTCGTGGCGTCGCTGCGCGGCGCGCCGTCCGCCGAGTACCGCCACCGCGACCTCGGCCTCGCCGTCGACCTCGGCGGCGGCCAGGCGGTGGCTCGCCCGGTCGGCCTCGGCCTCACGGGCGTCCCCGCGCAGGCCGTGACCCGCGGCTACCACCTGCTGACCGTCCCCGGCATGCGCGCCAAGGCCCGCGTCCTCGGCGACTGGGCCCTGCACCGCTTCGCGGGCGACGACCTGATCCGCCTGGGCTTCCTCAACACCCGAACCGGCGCCCTCGCCGACCTGGAACACACCGCCTGACTTCTCCGGGTCGGTCAGGCGAGGTTGAAGCGGGCTAGGAGGCGGAGGGTTCTGGGGGAGAGGCGGGAGAGCAGGTGGGTCAGGTGGGCCTCGGGGGTTACGGGGGTCACCGCGCGGTTGTGGTGGATTGTTTTGATGATCTGTTCGGCCACTGCTTCGGGGGTGAAGTTGCGTAGGGCGTAGGCGCGGGCCGTGCGGTGGCGGTCGGCTTCTTGCTGGGACGGGGTTCGGCCCACGAAGCGGGAGGTCCGGGTTATCGAGGTGTTGATGATGCCGGGGCAGATCGCGCTGACGCCGATGCCGTCGCCCTTCAGTTCCGCGCGCAGGCACTCCGTCAGCATCAGGACCGCCGCCTTGCTGGTCGCGTAGGCGGGGAGGGAGCGGGACGGGGTGAAGGCCGCCGCCGACGCCGTGTTGACGATGTGGCCGCCCTCGCCGCGCCGCCGCATCTGCGCTGCGAACAGCCGCGACCCGTGGATGACGCCCCACAGGTTCACGTCCAGGACGCGCTTCCAGTCGTCCTCGGTGTGGTCGAGGAACGGCCCGGCCATGCCGATCCCGGCGTTGTTGACGACGACGTCCGGCACGCCCAGGTCGCGTTCGACGGCCGCCGCGAAGTCCTCCATCGCGGCGCGGTCGGCGACGTCCACGCCGAACGCCCGCGCCGCCGGCCCGAGGACGCCCGCCAGCTCGGCGGTGCGCTCGGCGGCGGGCAGGTCGACGTCGGCGGCGACGACGTGCGCGCCGCGCTCGGCGAACGCCAGGGCCGTCGCGCGGCCGATGCCGCTGCCCGCCCCGGTGACGACGACGAGCGACCCCTCGAACGGGCGGCGGCCCGCGGCGACGCGCGTGCGGCGCGCCGTCCGGGCCGCGGCGGCGTCGCGCGGCCCGCCGGAGACGCGGTCGATGTGCTCGGCGACCCACCGCGCGACCGAGTCCGGGCGGCTGCGCGGCACCCAGTGCCCGGCCGCGACCGGCCGCAGGGACAGGTCGGGGACGCGCTCCGCGAGCCCGCCGACCAGGTGCGGCGACACGAACAGGTCCCGCGTCGGGACGATCACCTGCGTCGGGACGGTGGTCCGCCGGTCGCGCGGGGCCCGCAGCCGCTGCGGCATGTTCGCCCGGTACAGCCCGACCCCGGCGGCCCCGTCGCGGGGCAGCGTGCGGGCGGGGTGGCCCCGGCGCGGCGCGACGCCCTCGGTGAGCTCCAGCGCCCGCGCGAACGGCCGCGCGAGCCCGGCGCGCCACAGCGCCTCCGGCAGCAGCGGCGTCTGGAAGAAGTAGATGTACCAGGACCGCAGGCCCTGCCCGGCGGCGCGGCGCAGGTTGCGCGGCGTGGGGCGGCGCAGCGCGCGGCGCGTCCAGTGCGCGACGTGGTCGAGGCACGGCCCGGAGATCGACGTGAAGGACGCGAACCGGTCGGGCATCGTGCAGACCGCCTCCCACGACTGGATCGAGCCCCAGTCGTGGCCGACGAGGTGGACCCGGCGGTCGGGCGCGGTCGCGTCCAGGACGGCCCGCAGGTCCGACATCAGGTACGCGAACGTGTAGCGGCGGCGGCCGAACGGCCGCGACGACGCGCCCGCGCCGCGGACGTCGTAGCGCACGACGTGGAACCGGTCCGCGAGCCCGGCGGCGACCTCGTCCCAGACGGCGTGCGTGTCGGGGTAGCCGTGGACGAGCACGACGGTGGGCCGGGCCGGGTCGCCCTGCTCGTAGACGGCGAGGTCGACGCCGTCCCCGCGGACGCGCCGGACGCGGACCCCGGCGGCGCGCTCGGTCGCGGACGCGGTCACGCGGCCCCCGTCCGGGCGGCCCAGCGGTGGACGTGCGGCAGGTCGTCGTCGAGCCAGAACGCGTCGTCCTCGGTGACGACGAGCAGCTCCTCGAACTTCACGCCGACGCCCCGGAACCCGAGGTGCGGTTCGACCGCCCACAGCCCCGGCGTCGGCGGGTGCTGCGACTGGCGCGCGCCGTTCCACAGCGGGGAGCGGCCCTCCAGCCGCTCCTTGACCAGCTCGCGGCCGATCGTCTGGAGGAACCGGACGCCGAACGGGAACCCGACGCGCTTGGGCAGCAGCCCGCCGATGATCCCGACCTGGTGGCCGATGACGCGGCCGGGGTACTTGCTGTGCCGGTTCTGGTAGCCCTGCCGCTCGATGAGGGCGTCGACCTCGGCGTAGATCTCGGCGAACGGGCGGCGCTCGCGGACGAGCCGCAGGATGAGCGACCGGTAGCCGGCGAGGTCGGCGTCGAGCCTGTCCCAGACGCGGTTCTCGCCGAGGACGCCCGCGTACCCGATGTCGGCCGAGTAGCCGTCCTTCACCGGGGCCATGTCGAGGATGTACGGCATGCCCTCGGCGAGCCGGGCGTTGCTCGGGAGGAACTGCGTCGGGACGCGGAAGCCCCGGAACGCCGAGCGGTCGCCGAACCACGCGAACGGCGTGTGCAGCCAGTCGTCGACGCCGCGGGACAGCAGCCAGCGGCGCATGCGGCGGCACGCCTCGCGTTCGGTCACGCCCGGTTCGAGCGTCGCGGCGACCTCGTCGGCGCACTCGTAGCAGAGGCGCTGGATCTCACGGAATCGCTCGAGCTCCGCGGCGTTGTCGGTGCGGGCGAGCGCCACTCTATTAGACACAGTGTTAATTAACCGCCTGGGCTGAACCCGGGTCAAGTCGTCCCGGAAGTGACGGCGGCCACATTAACACCGAACGCCGCGATCTTGTGGTAGAAGATCGCGGCGTCCGAAACCGGGGCGGACTAGTACGGGTCGTACCCGGCCGCCTGCGCGGCGGGGGAGCGCAGCAGGTAGTCCAGCGCCTTCGGCGTCGAGCAGATCTGCGACGGGTGGTGCGACGGCTTGAGGTACACCGGCGCCTCGCCCAGCAGCAGCTTGAAGATCCCGGGCACGTGGCCCTTGCGCACCGAGCGGCGGTAGGCGATCAGGACGCGCGGCAGCGTCACCCGGCCCTTGATCTGCGGGTCCTGCTTGAGCAGGTACAGCGAGCCGCCGATCAGCGCCCAGTACAGGAAGAACAGCGAGACGACCCAGGCCGCGACGCGCATCGGGTAGCGCCCGCCGAACCGCTGGTACACGTCGAACACCACCGACCGGTGCTCGACCTCCTCCGCGCCGTGCCAGCGCAGCAGGTCCAGCATCGTCGGGTCGACCCCGGCCTCGTCGAGGCGGCGGTTGTCCATGATCCACTGGCCGAGGACGGCCGTGTAGTGCTCGATCGACGCGACGGCGGCCAGCTCGAACCGCAGCCGCCGCCGCCACGCGCGCGGGTTCTTGGCCTTCAGCGCCGCCATCTGCGCGGGCCGGTCGGCGTTGCCCTTGCCGGCCGCGTCGGTGATCTTGCTGACGTCGATGCCGTTCGTCGCGAGGATCTGGTCGAGGACGCCCT
The DNA here is from genome assembly GCF_000381885.1 of Actinomadura atramentaria DSM 43919. Classification (GTDB taxonomy): domain Bacteria; phylum Actinomycetota; class Actinomycetes; order Streptosporangiales; family Streptosporangiaceae; genus Spirillospora; species Spirillospora atramentaria. The sequence continues at coordinate 109,281 of NZ_KB907219.1, forward strand.
GGTGCGAGCGCGCGTGGACCATCTCCTGCCCGATGAAGCCCTTGATCTCCTCCAGGAGCTTCTCGTCCTTGATGTACGGGCGGGCGTCCTTGACGCACTGGATGAACCACTTCTCGCCCTCGGGCAGGACGATGTGGAACGAGTTGATGATGTGCGTCGCGACCGGGTCGCCCGGCACCCAGTGCAGCGGCGTCTTCGTCCAGTCGAACGACACGCGGCGCGGCCGGATCGGCGGGTGCCGCTCGTCGATCGCGAAAGCCGGGTCGTCCGGCGGCGTTGACCTCGTCATGACCGCTCCTCACATCCGTACCGTTCCGACGAAGGGTACAGACCTGACCTACCGTTCAATACGCACAAGCGATGTACTCATGCCGGGCGTTCGGCGTGCTTGTCCGCGGGGCCACGGTCGGACCGCGCGTTTCCGTTCCGAAGTGACAAAGACTTCGGCCGCGCGTCAGGTGACGATTCTCTCCGCGCCGGTGTAGACGTTCATCGTCTCCCCGCGCAGGAACCCGACGAGCGTCAGCCCGGCGTCGGCGGCGAGGTCCACCGCGAGCGAGGACGGGGCCGAGACCGCCGCGAGGACGGGGATTCCGGCCTGCGCCGCCTTCTGCGTCAGTTCGAAGGACGCGCGGCCGCTCACCATCAGCACGTGGCCGCGCAGCGGCAGGCGGCCGTCGCGCAGCGCCCAGCCGACGACCTTGTCGACCGCGTTGTGCCGTCCGACGTCCTCGCGGACGGCCAGCGGCTCGCCCGCCGCGTCGAACAGCCCGGCCGCGTGCAGCCCGCCGGTGCGGTCGAAGACGCGCTGCGCGGCGCGCAGCCGGTCGGGGAGGGCGGCCAGGACGTCCGCGCGGACCCGGACCGGGTCGGCGGCGACGTCGTGGCGGCGGTCGGCGGCCAGCGCCTCGATGCTGGACTTGCCGCAGACCCCGCACGCGCTCGTCGTGGCGAACGCGCGGGCGAGCCCGGCGGCCGGCTCGGGGACGCCCGGCGCGAGCACGACGTCCAGGGTGTTCTGCTCGAGGGTGTCGGCGCAGTACCGCAGCGCCGCGACGTCCGCCGGTCCGGCGATGACGCCCTCGGCGGCCAGGAAGCCCGTCACCAGGTCGAAGTCGTCGCCGGGCGTGCGCATCGTCAGCGTCAGCGGCCGCCCGGACACGCGGATCTCCAGCGGCTCCTCCACCGCGAGGGTGTCGGGCCGCCGCCCGCGCGTCCCCGTGGTGCTCAACCGCAGGACCGGCCTGCGCACCGTGATCCGCCCCATGCCGAGCACGCTACCCGCTGGCGGGGGTTCAACCCGTCGCCGAGGTCAGTCGGCGACGCCGCGCGGGCGCGGGGTGCGCCACCCGTACCGCAGCGCGAGGAGGCGCAGGACGAACGCCAGCAGCGCCGCGCCCGCCGTGACGGCCCCGCCCGCGGCGGCCAGCACGTGCGCCGCCGCGACGACCGTCGAGCCGAGCGCGGCGGGCAGCGCGTAGAGCTGCCGGTCGTACAGGACGGCCGGGATCTGCCCGCTGAGGACGTCCCGCAGCACGCCGCCGCCGATCGCGGTGACGACGCCGAGCAGCACCGCGTGCAGCGGCGACAGCCCGTGCGCCAGGGCCTTGCCGGTGCCGGTCGCGCAGAACAGCCCGAGCCCGGCCGCGTCGAAGAACAGCACGGCGGGCAGCAGCCGCGTCACCTGCGGATGCCAGAAGAACACCAGCGCGGACGCGGCGAGCGGCGTCACGACGTACCCGAGGCTGGTGAACGCGGTGGGCGGGACGGCGCCGATCGCCAGGTCCCGCATGATCCCCCCGCCGAGCGCGGTGATCTCGGCGAGCACGACCATGCCGACGACGTCGAGCCGCTGGCGCACGGCCGTCAGCGCGCCGGAGACGGCGAAGACGAAGATCCCCGCCAGGTCCAGCAGCGCCGGCACGCCGATCCCGCCCATGCCGGTGATCATGCCCGCCGCCGGGCGCGATGTCACGAACGCCCGGTCACTCGCGGCGGTCGACGTTCCAGTTGGCGATGATCGCGGCGAACGGCGGGATGACCATCGCGACGACGGCGAGGACGATCGCGGCGGGCACCGAGAACCGCCACACGACCGACCAGGACAGGACGAACAGGACCAGGCAGACGCCCATCATGATCCCGTAGGCGGTCCGGCGGCGCCTCATGCGTCCACCGTACGCCGCCACGGGGCGGCCGGGGCGCCCCCGGTACCTTCGGGTTGGTCCGGACGGCGGACCCGACAGCGAAGGAGACCGGAATGGACCTGTTCAGCCTGGCCGGAAAGACCGCCCTGGTGACCGGGGGCACGCGCGGGATCGGCCTGATGATCGCGCGCGGGCTGCTGGAGGCGGGCGCGGCGAAGGTCGTCGTCAGCTCCCGCAAGGCCGAGGCGTGCGAGAAGGCCGCCGCCGAGCTGTCGGCGTTCGGGAACGTCGAGGCGATCCCCGCCGACGTGAGCACCGAGGCCGAGTGCCTGCGGCTGGCGGCGGAGTTCGGCGACGGGCCGCTGCACGTCCTGGTGAACAACGCGGGCGCGACGTGGGGCGCGCCGCTGGCGGAGTTCCCGGCGTCGGCGTGGGACAAGGTCGTGGACCTCAACCTCAAGGCCCCGTTCTTCCTCACCCGCGCGCTGCTGCCGAACCTGCGGGCCGCCGCCGTCGAGGGCGACCCGGCGCGCGTCATCAACATCGGGTCGATCGACGGGATCATGACGCCCGGCGAGCGCTACTCGTACACGACCAGCAAGGCGGGCGTCCACCAGCTCACCCGCGTGCTGGCCAAGGAGCTGGGCCCGCAGCAGATCACCGTCAACGCGGTCGCGCCCGGCCCGTTCGAGTCCAAGATGATGGCGGCGACGCTCGACGCGTTCGGCGAGGTCATCGCCGACACCGTGCCGCTGAAGCGGATCGGGCGGCCCGACGACATGGCGGGCGTGGCGGTGTTCCTGGCCAGCCGCGCGGGCGCGTACGTCAACGGCGCGGTGATCCCGGTCGACGGCGGTCTGACGACGCTCTGACGCCGACCCGCCGGAGACGGCGGGCCGCGGGGGCCGGCGCACCCCGCGGCTCCGGCGGACGTCGCTCGTCCGGACGGCGCTCATCCGGCGCTCATTCGAACAGCGTGTGGTGCTCGCCCCGGCGGCGGCGCCGCACGACGCGCCGCGCGACGACCGCGAGGTCCACGGCCGCGACGACGGCCAGCACGCACATCGCCGCGCCGAGCCAGACCAGGCCCGCCACGAAGCACAGCGCGGCCAGCGCGCCGCACGCCACCAGTCCGAAGACGGCGAGGCCGAGCCGCAGGTTGAGCGGGCTGCGGCCGAGGGGCGCGCCCGCCAGGGTCCGGCCGCGCTCGACCTGCTCCGGCCGCTCGTCGTTCTCGTGCTCGTCGCCCGCGTGCCGGCGGGCGTCGCGTTCGGTCCGCATCGGGTTCCTCCTTCGCGGCAGGGGCCGTCCGGCAGCGCCGCCCCTGCCCGCTCCCGGCCGCCTGACACCTCCGGGTCCGCCCCGACACGCCCGACTCTCCCGTGGCACGCATGATCGCCGCCGGACGGGTACCAACGTGCGGGACGGGTCGCGGCACGGGCCGCGGCCGCCACGCGGGAGGCCGGATGGACACGCGCGCCGCCGCGGCCGTGGGCGCGGCCGCCGCCGCATGTTTCGCCCTGTACTGGGCGCTGCTCTCGGCGACCACTGGGCCGCAGCTCGTCGTCGGCGCGGGCGTCGCGGTCGCCGCCGCGCTCGCGGGGCGCGCCGCCGCGCGGGCGCTGACCGGGCCCGCGCCCCGCCCGGCCGGACGGCGGCTCGCCGCCCCGGCACGGGCCGCCGTTGCGCTGCCCGTTCAGATTCTGTGGGACGCGCGGTGGCTGGTGCTGCCGACGCCGCGCGGGGAGCACGCCACGTTCCGTTTCCCCGAGCCGGGCGGCCCCGACCGGACGGGCCTGGTGACGCTGCTGCTGTCGGCCGCGCCCGGCACGTTCGTGACGCGGGTCGACGCCGAGCGCGGCGAGTTCACCGTCCACCGGCTGGCGTCCCGCCCCGACCTGGTGGAACGGGGGCTGCGGCGGTGAGCGGCGGCGTCCGGCCCGAGTGGGCGCTGCCCGCGCTGGTCCTGCTGGCCGGGGGCCTCGCGCCGTGCCTGGCGGCCGTCCTGCGCGGCGGCCCGCTGGCCCGGCTCGCCGCGCTGAGCGCCGCCGGGGCCGACGCCGCGCTGCTGCTCGTCCTGTTGTCGGTCGCGTACGCGCGGCCCGCCTACCTCGACGCGGCGCTGCTGCTGGCGCTGCTGTCCCCGGCGGGCGTGCTGGTGTACGCGCGGTTCTTCGGGAGGATTCCGTGACGGGCCTGGTCCTGGTGTGGGCGGGCGTCGCCGTCGCGGTCGCGGCCGCGCTGCGGGTGGCCTTCGCGGCGCGGCTGCACGCGCGGCTGCACCTGTCCGGCCCCGCCGCCGTCCTCGCCGCGCCGCTGGTGACGGCCGGGCTGCTGCTCGCGCCCGCCGCGCGGACGAGCGGGCACGACGCGGCGAAGATCGCGATCATCGGGGCGCTCGTCATGCTGGGCGGCCCCGCCTGCGTCGTCGCGACGGCCCGCGCCGCGCACCCGCGCCGTCTCGCGGCGCGTGACCGGGAGGGCGGCCGCGATGGATGACGCCCTGATCGTCGCCGCGCTGCTGCTCACCGCCGCGACCGCCACCGCCGTCGTGCTGACCCGCGAGCCGGGGCGGCAGGCGCTCGTCCTGTCGGGGTACGGGCTGGCGCTCGGCGTGCTGTTCGTCGTGCTGCAGGCCCCGGACGTGGCGATGTCGCAGATCGGCGTCGGCACCGTCGCGGTCCCGCTGCTGGTCGTCCTCGCGCTGCGCGCCGCGCGCACGGCGGGCCGGGCGGCGCGGCGGCGCGCGGCCGGGAAGGACGACGGGTGAGCGCCCGCGTCCGGACGGCGGTGTTCCTCGCCGGGGCGGCGGGCCTGCTCGTCCTGCTCGTCGCCGCGCTGGCGGACCTGCCCGCGTTCGGCCGCGACGCGCGCGCGTACGGCGTCCGCGCGGTCCGCGCCGGGCTCGCGCAGGACACCCCGAACATCATCGCGTCGGTGAACTTCGACCAGCGCGCCCTCGACACCGTGGGGGAGGAGCTGATCCTGTTCGCCGCCGCGCTGGGCGCGGTCGTGCTGCTGCGGTCGCTGCGCGACGAGCGGCTGCGCGCGGGCGGCGACCTGCGGCCCGGCCCCGCCGACGCGTTCGACGCGCTGCGCGTCACCGGGGCGCTGCTGCTGCCGGTGACGCTCGTCATCGGCGTGTACGTCGTCGCGAACGGGTTCTCGTCGCCGGGCGGCGGGTTCCAGGGCGGCGTCGTCCTGGCCAGCGGCATCCACCTGGTCTACCTCGCGGGGGACTATCCGGCGCTGCGGCGGCTGCGGCCCGTCCCGCCGTTCGAGGCGGGCGAGGCCGCCGGGGCGGCGCTGTTCGTCGTGCTCGCGCTGTCGGCGGGCGCGATGACGGCGACCGAGCGCGGCGCGCGCACCGTCCCGTGGCTGAACGCGGTCGTCGGCGCGGAGGTCGCGTGCGCGATCGTGCTGGTCCTCGCCCGGTTCTTCGAGCAGGCGATGGAGATCAGGGCGGGGGAGCGGTGAGCTGGGCGCCCTACCTCGCGGCCGCGTGGATTCTGCTCGTCGGGCTGTACGGCGTCGCGACGACGCGGAACCTCGTCCACGCGGTCGTGTGCGTGTCGGTGGCGCAGTCGTCCACCTACGTCCTGCTGCTGCTCGTCGGGTACCGGCGGGGCGGGACGTCGCCGGTGTTCTCCGACACCGCGCCGGGGTCGCGGCCCGTCACCGACCCGGTCGTGCAGGCGATGGCGCTGACCGACATCGTCGTCGGCGCGACCGTCACCGCGCTGCTGCTCGCCCTCGCCGTGCAGGTCGCCAAGCGGCGCGGCACGCTCGACCCGGCGGGGCTGCGGTCGCTGGAGAGCGAGGCGGGGATGCGCGACGAGGGCGCCCGGTGATGCTCCAGCCCGTGATTCTCCAGCCCGTGCTGCTCCAGACCGCCGTCGCGCTGCCGTGCGCGGCGGCCGCGCTGCTCGCCGCGTTCGGCCGCGTGCTGCGCCGCCGGGCCGTGGACGCGCTCGCCGCCGCCGTCGTCCTCGCGCTGTGCGCGCTGCTCACCGCCGTCGTGCTGCGGACGCGGTCCGGGCCGGTCGTGGAGTGGCCGGGCGGCTGGACGCCGCGCGGCGGCGCGCCCGGCATCGCGCTCGTCGCGGACCCGTTCGCGGCGGGCCTCGCGCTGACCGTCGCGGTGCTGACGCTGGCGTCGCTGGTCTACACGTGGCGGTACTTCACCGAGGTGCGGGCGGCGTTCCACGCGCTGGTGCTGCTGTTCGCCGGGGCGATGTGCGGGTTCGTGCTGACGGGCGACCTGTTCGACCAGTTCGTGTTCTACGAGCTGATGAGCGTCGTCGCGGTCGTGCTGACCGGGTACGTGCCGGAGGAGCCCAAGACCGTCCACGGCGCGCTGAACTTCGGGGTCGTGGCGTCGCTGGGCGGGACGCTGACGCTGACCGGTGTCGGGCTGCTGTACGCCAAGACGGGCGAGCTGAACCTGCTGCTGATCGGGGAGCGCGTCCATGCCGCCCCGGACGCCGCCACGACCGCCGGGTTCGTCCTGGTCTGCACCGGCTTCCTGGTGAAGGCGGCGGCGGTCCCGTTCCACTTCTGGCTCGCCGACGCGCACGCCGTCGCGCCGACGCCCGTGTGCGTGCTGTTCTCCGGCGTCATGGTCGAACTCGGCGTGTACGCGGTCGCGCGGCTGTCGTGGACGGTCAGCGGGGCGGGCGTCCCGGCGGCGGGCCGGTCGCTGGCCGTCCTCGGCGCGGCGACGGCGCTGCTCGGCGCCGTCATGTGCGTCACGCAGCGGCACGTCAAACGGCTCCTGGCGTACTCGACGATCAGCCACGCCGGGCTGCTGCTCGTCGCCGTCGGACTGCGCGACGAGCACGCGCTCGGCGGCGCGGCCTGGTACCTCGCCGGGCACGCGGGCGCGAAGGCCGGGCTGTTCCTCGCGGCCGGGACGCTGCTCAACCGGTTCGGGACCGTGGACGAGGACGGCCTGCACGGCCGCGGCCGCGGCATGCGCTACACCGGCCCGGCGTTCCTGCTCGGCGGCCTCGGCCTCGCGGGGCTTCCGCCGTCCGGACTGTGGGCGGGCAAGGCCGTCGTGGAGCACGCCGCGCTGGAGCGCGGCTGGTGGTGGGTCGTCCCGCTCGCGCTCGCCGTGTCGGCGCTGACCGGCGGCGCGGTGCTGCGCGTGTGGCTGCACGTGTTCCGGGGCGCGGGCCGCCCCGCGCGGCACGCCGAGTCGCACGAGGAGCGGGAGACCGGCCGCCGCCTGCCGCGCACGCCGTGGACGATGACCGTCCCGGCGCTGGTCCTGGCGGGCGGCGCGCTGGTGCTCGGCGCGGTCCCCGGGTTCGGCGGGGCCGTCGCGTCGGGTGCGGCGGTGTTCGCCGACGCGGGGGCGCTGCGCGCGGCCGTCCTCGCCGGGACGCCGCACCCCGCGCCGCACGCGGCGGCGACGCCGCTCGGCACGGCCGCCTCGCTCGGCCCCGCGTTCGCGGGCGTCGCGCTGGCCGCGCTCGTCGCGTGGGCGGGCGTCCGGCGGCCCGCCCACGCTGTGGGACGGGCCGCAGGACGGGCCGCCGCACGGGCCGCAGCACGGGTCCTGCGGCCGCTGCACGCCGTCCACTCCGGCCACGCCGGGGACTACGCGGCGTGGCTCGCAGCGGGGACGGCCGTGTTCGCGGCGCTGCGCTTCTTCGCGTGACCGGGGGCCGCGCCGGAGGCGGGCGCGGCCCCCGGTCACGCGTAGAGCGCGTCGATGACGTCGGTGTACTTGCCGTGGACGATCCGCCGCCGCAGCTTGAGCGTCGGGGTCAGCTCCTCGCTCTCGGCCGTCCACTCGGCGGGCAGCACCCGCCACTTCTTGACCTGCTGGACGCGGGCCAGCCGCTCGTTGGCGTCCGCGACGGCCTTCTCGACCTCGGCCAGCACGAGCGGGTGCGCGGCGAGCGCCGTCAGGCCCGTGTCGGAGAGGCCGTGCGCGGCGGCCCACACCGGGGCGACCTCGCCGTCCAGGGTGATGAGCGCGACGACGTAGGGCCGCCGGTCGCCGAACGCGAGCGCCTGCCCGATCAGCGGGTGCTCCTTGAGGTGGTTCTCGATGAGCGACGGCGCGATGTTCTCGCCGCCCGCGGTGATGATGATCTCCTTCTTGCGGTCCACGACGCTGAGGAACCCGTCGTCGTCCAGGACGCCGATGTCTCCGGTGTGGACCCAGCCGTCGGCGTCCAGCAGCTCGGCGGTGGCCTCGGGCCGGTTGCGGTAGCCGGGGGTGCAGGTCGCGCCGCGCACGAGGATCTCGCCGTCGCCCGCGATCCGCAGTTCGACGCCCGCGAGCGCGCGCCCGACCGTGCCCAGTTTGAAGTGGTCGGGGAGGTTCGCGGTGATCGCGCCCGTCGTCTCGGTCATGCCGTACGCGTCGAAGATCTTCAGGCCGAGCCCGGCGAAGAACCGCGCGACGTCCTCGGGCAGCGGCGCGGACGCGCTGGACGCCTGCACGACGCGGTCCAGGCCGAGCAGCGCCCGCATCGGCGCGAGGACGGCCGCGTCGGCGCGGGCGAACGCCTCCTCGACCTCCGGGGTGAGCGAGTTGCCCAGCTCCTGGCCCGTCACGTACGCGCGGCCCGCCGCGAGCGCGCCCTCGACGGCGGCCTTCTTCGCCGCGTCCCGCTCGCCCGCCAGGACCGCCTGGACGCCCGCCATGATCTTCTCCCAGACGCGCGGGACGCCGAAGAACCCGTGCGGCCGCACCTCCCGCAGGACGGTCGTGAGCTGCGTCGGGTCCGGGCAGAAGTGGATGTGCGAGGCCCGGCGGATCGGCAGGTAGTAGCTGAGGACGCGGTCCGCGATGTGCGCGAACGGCAGGTAGGAGATCCCGGCGTTGTGCTCGGGCAGGCCGGGGGAGCTGCCGTTGACCAGCTCGACCTCGTTCAGCGCCATCGCGTGCGTGATGATCACGCCCTTGGGGTCGCCGGTGGTGCCGGAGGTGTAGAGCAGCGTGAGCGTGTCGTCGGGGCGCAGCGCGGTCCAGCGGCCGTCGACGGCGGCGGCGTCGGTGCCGAGCCGTTCGCGGCCGAGGTCCAGCAGCGCGTCGAAGGACAGGAAGCGGTCGTCGCCCTCGGGGACGGCGGCGGGGTCCACCACGACGACGCGGCGCAGCGCGGGCAGCCGGTCCAGCACCGGCAGCCAGCGGGCGAGCTGGTCGGCCCCGTCCAGGACGGCGAACGCGGCCGCGCAGTCGCCCGCGACGAACGCGATCTGCTCGGGCGCGAGCGTGGCGTAGACCGTCGTCGGGACGCCGCCCGCGTGGACCGCGCCGAGGTCGGCCAGGACGTGCTCGGTGCGGTTGGGCATCATCAGCGCGACGACCTCGCCGGGCGACAGGCCCAGCTCGACGAACCCGGCGGCGACGGTGAGCGCGTCGCGGCGCAGCTCCGCCCAGGTGCGGGTCGTCCAGCCGTCCGGCCCGCGGTCGGAGTAGGCGGGCCGGTCCCCGTGCTCGGCCGCCGTCGCGGCGAGCCGGGTGGGGACCGTCTGTCCCGCGAGCGCCCGCGCCAGGTCCGCCCGCACCGCCGCCGCCCCGCGCTCCTCAGCCATGCCGTGCCCCTCTTCCGGAACCGATGTCAGTGAACACTTGCAGACCGCCATCGCACCATGCCGAACGAGGTTCGGACAAGGTTTTCGCCACATCCGGGCGGCCGAACGCCTGGTCGAGGCGGTCCGGACCCCTTCGTGATCATGCGAGTACCGCCTGTTTGTTGAGGGTTTGGCGGGGTTATGGAATAACTGCGCTGGTGATCGCCACCCCCCGCCTCACCCGGTACGCGCGCGCGGCGGGCGGCGCCGGCAAGCTCCCGCCCGCCGAACTCGAACGCCTGGTCGACGGACTCGTCGGACCGCCCGGCGCCGCGCTGCTCACCGGCGGCCGGGACGGCGCCGACGCGGCCGTCCTGCGCCTGGACCCCGCGGCGGGCGGCCGGGCCGTGGTGTCGGCCGCCGGGTTCTCCGCGCCCGTCGTCGACGACCCCTACGACTGGGGCCGGATCGCCGCCGCCGACGCGCTCTCCCACGTCTACGCCGTCGGCGGGACGCCGCTGATGGCCCTCAACCTGCTCGGCTGGCCGCGCGACGCCCTCGGCACCGACGTCGCCCGCGAGGTCCTGCGCGGCGGCCGCGACGCCGCCGCCGCGGCGGGCTGCCTCATCGCGGGCGGCCACAGCGTCGACGACCGCGAGCCCAGCTACGGCCTCGCCGTCACCGGCACCGCCGACCCCGACCGGATGCTGCGGCCCGACGCGGGCGCGCCCGGCCTCCCGCTGACCCTCACCAAACCGCTCGGCCTCGGCGTCCTCGGCGCCCGCCACCGCGCGACCGGCGAGGTGTTCCCGGCGGCCGTCGCGGCGATGACGCGGCTCAACGCGGCCGCGTCCGGGCTCGCGCTGGCGCGCGGCCACACCTGCGCGACCGCCGTGGGCGGGACCGGGCTGCTCGGGCAGCTCCTGCGGATCGCGCGGGCCAGCGGCGTCACCGCCGTCGTGGACGCCGCCGCCGTCCCCTACCTGGAGGGCGCGCGCGGCTCGGCGCGCGACGGGTTCGTGCCGAGCGGCACCCACCACAACCTCGCCTGGGTCGCGGACCGCACCGACTTCGGGCGCATCGCCGAGGAGGAGCGGCTGCTGCTCGCGGACGCGCAGACGTCCGGCGGGCTGGTCGTCGCGGGCGAGATCCCCGGCGCGCCGGTGATCGGGGAGCTCGTCCCGCCCGGCGACACCGCGCTGGTCGTCCGCTGACCCCGGCGTTTCAGGGGGCGGGGCGCAGGACGGGCCGCAGCGCCTCCAGCACCGCCGGGTCCTCGATCGTGGACGGCACCGGGACCTCCCGCCCGTCCGCGATCCCGCGCATCACCCCGCGCAGGATCTTCCCCGAGCGCGTCTTCGGCAGCGCCGGGACCACCGCGACCTCGCGCAGCGCCGCCACCGGCCCGACCTGCGCGCGCACCAGCGCCACCAGCTCGCGCGCCAGCTCCGCCGGCTCCGGCTCCGCGCCCGCCTTCAGCACGACCAGGCCGCGCGGCACCTGGCCCTTCAGCGCGTCCGCGACGCCGATCACCGCGCACTCCGCGACCGCCGGATGGCCCGCCAGGGCCTCCTCCATCGCGCCGGTGGACAGCCGGTGCCCGGCGACGTTCACGACGTCGTCGGTGCGGCCCATGATCCACACGTAGCCGTCCTCGTCCAGGTGGCCGCCGTCGCCCGTCAGGTAGTGGCCCGGATGGCGGGTCAGGTACGACTCCACGAACCGCTCGTCGTCCTGCCACAGCGTCGGCAGCGTGCCGGGCGGCAGCGGCAGCCGCAGCACGACGTCGCCGTCCGCGCCCGGCGGGACCGGCGCGCCGTCCGGGCCGAGGACCCGCACGTCGTACCCCGGCACCGGCACCGACGGCGACCCCGGCTTGACCGGCAGCGGCTCCAGCCCGCGCGGGTTCGCCACGATCGGCCAGCCCGTCTCGGTCTGCCACCAGTGGTCCACCACCGGGCGGCGCAGCACCGCCTCCGCCCACCGCTGCGTGTCGGGGTCCAGCCGCTCCCCGGCCAGGAACAGCGCGTCCAGCGCCGACAGGTCGCACCCGGCCGCCAGCCGCCCGTGCGGGTCCTCCCGGCGGATCGCGCGGATCGCGGTCGGCGCGGCCAGCAGCGCCTTCACCCGGTGCCGCGCGGCGACGCGCCAGAACGCGCCCGCGTCCGGCGTCCCGACCGGCTTGCCCTCGTACAGGACGGTCGTGCAGCCCGTCAGCAGCGGCCCGTACACGATGTAGGAGTGCCCGACGACCCACCCGACGTCGGACGCCGCCCAGAACACCTCGCCCGGCCCGACCCCGTACACGTTCTCCATCGACCACCGCAGCGCCACCGCGTGGCCGCCGTTGTCGCGCACGACGCCCTTCGGCCGCCCCGTCGTCCCCGACGTGTAGAGGATGTAGAGCGGATCGGTCGCGGCGACCGGGACGCACCCGGCGGGCTCGGCGCGCGCGACCGCCTCGGCCCAGTCCACGTCGCGCGGCCGGACCAGGTCGGCGCGCAGCTCGTCGCGCTGGTGGACGACGCAGCGCGGCACCTTGTGCGCCGCCAGCTCCAGCGCCTCGTCCAGCAGCGGCTTGTACGGGACGACCCGCGCGCCCTCGATCCCGCACGACGCCGTCACGACCGCCTTCGGCCGCGCGTCGTCGATCCGCAGCGCCAGCTCCCGCGCCGCGAACCCGCCGAACACCACCGAGTGGACGGCCCCGATCCGCGCGCACGCCAGCATCGCCACGACCGCCTCGGGGATCATCGGCATGTAGAGCACGACGCGGTCGCCGGTCTCGACGCCCTGGTCGCGCAGCGCGCCCGCGAACCGGGCGGTCAGGTCCGTCAGCTCCCGGTAGGTGTACGTCCGCTCCGCGCCCGTGACGGGGCTGTCGTAGATCAGGGCGGCCTGCCCGCCGCGCCCCTCGGCGACGTGCCGGTCCAGCGCGTTCTCGCACGTGTTCAGCTCGCCGCCGGTGAACCACCGGTAGAACGGCGGCGCGCCGTCGTCCAGGACGCGGTCCGGCGGGACGAGCCAGCGGACGTCCCGCGCGGCCAGGCCCCAGAACCGGGTCGGGTCGGCGATGCTGCGTTCGTACGCGGCCGCGTAGGCGCCCATGTCGTCCTCCCGTGGGGGTCGCGCGCCCCGCCTCGGTTCGGGACGCCTCCCTATAGGGCCGCAGGGACGCGCTCCCGTCAAGAGGCCGGACCGGTCGGATGACAGCGCGAGTCAGGCGGACGTTCCCCCCGCGACCGGCCGCTGAAAATTTCATCCCGTGCGCGGACCGCCTTCCGCCGCGGCCCCGGCGCTCCATAGGGTTGGTCCCCACGACCGCCGGCCGGCCCGCGCCGCCCCGCAGGCACGCCGTCACCCCCCGCCGCGCGGTCGCCGCTCCGCCTCCGCACCGTCCTCGCTCGGAAGGGCTCTGATGCAGGTCGCCGTCACCGCCGGGCACGCGGGCCACGGCAAGTCCGCGCTGGTGCGGGCGCTCGCCGGCCGCGCCCCCGTCCCGCTCGCCGCGGGGCCCGGACCGGGCGTCGGCGTCGCCGCCGCCTGGACCGACCTGCCGTCCGGCGCGCGGCTGGCGTTCGTGGACGCCCCCGGCGGGCCCGACGCGCTGCCCGCCGCGGCCGTCGCCGCCGGGTCCGCGACCGCCGCCCTCGTCGCCGTCGCCGCCGACGAGGGGTGGCGCGAGCAGACCGCCGAGCACCTGGCCGTCCTGGACGCGCTCGGCGTGCGGCACGCCGTCCTGGCCGTCACCCGCGCCGACCTGGCCGACCCCGGCCTCGCCCTCCGGCAGGCCCGCGACCGGCTCGCCGCCACCGCGCTGCGCGGCGCGGAGACCGTCGCCGTCTCCACCGCGACCGGCGCCGGGCTCACCGACCTCACCGCCGCGCTGGACCGGCTCGCCGCGCGGCTGCCGGTGCCCGACCCGGCCGCGCCCGTCCGGTTCTGGATCGACGGGGCGTGCCCCGCCGCCGACCTCGGCGTCCCCGGCGGCGGCGCGGACGCGCTGCTGGTCACCGGGACGCTCGGCGCGGGCGCGGTCCAGCCCGGCGACGACCTGCTGCTGATGCCCGCCGGGGACCGGGTGCGGGTCCGCGCCGTCCGCTGCGGCGGCGCGCCCTGCGACCGCGTCCGGGGCGTCGCCCGCGTCTCGCTGCTGCTGCCCCCGACCGCCCGCGCCGCGCCCGGCATGGCGCTGGTGACGCCCGGCGCGTGGACGCCGACGACGGCCGTGGACGTCCGCACCCGGTCCGAGGCGGCCGCCGGGCGGCTCGCGCGCCGGATGGTCCTGCACACCGGGTCGGCGTCGGTCCGCGTCCGGCTGCACCCGCTCGGCCCCGACACCGCCCGGCTCACCCTGAACGCGCGGCTGCCGCTGCACGCGGGCGACGCCGCCGTCCTGCGCGACCCCGAGCGCCGCACGCTCGCCGGGGCGCACGTGCTGGACGTCGTCCCGCCGCCGCTGGTCGGGCGCGGCGCGGCCGCCGCCCGCGCCCGCGAGCTGGCGTCCTGGCCGGACCGCCCGGACGGCGCGGCGCTGCTGCGGCGGCACGGCGTGCTGCGCCCCGCCGACCTGGCCGCGATGGGCTGCGCGGTGCCCGCCGACGCCGTCCGCCCCGGCCCCGGGTGGGTCGCGGACCGCGCGCGGTGGGCGGAGCTGCGCGCCCGGCTCGCCGCCGAGGCCGCCCGGCACGCGGCGCGCAGCCCGCTCGCGCCGGGCCTGCCGGTGGAGACCGCGCGGCTGCGGCTGGGGCTGCGCGCCGGGGAGCTGGTCGCGGCGCTGGCCGCCGTGCCGGGAGACCCGCCGCTGCGGGTCGCGGGCGGCCGCGTCCACGGGCCGCCGCCCCCGCTGCCGCCCGGCGTCGCGGCGGCCGTCGAGCGGCTGGCCGGGGACCTGGCGCCCGCGCCGTTCGAGGCGCCGCCCGCCGAGCGCCTCGCCGAACTCGGGCTGACCGACGGCGCGCTCGCCGTCGCGGAGCGCGCCGGGGCGGTGCTGCGGCTCGCCGGGGACGTCGTGCTGCTGCCCGGCGCGGACCGCGCGGCGCTGCGCATCCTGTCCGGACTGCCGCAGCCGTTCACGTCCGGGCAGGCGGGCCGGGCGCTGACGGCGTCGCGGCGGGTGGTCGTCGCGCTGCTGGACCACCTGGACCGGCTGGGGCTGACGCGGCGCGTCCGGACGGCGGCCGGGACGGTCCGGCGCGCGGCCGGGGACCGGAAAACCGGTTGATCTTCCCGGTGCCGGTCTGGCGTCATGGAACCCGGAAACAGCAACGTTCCGGATAGTTCCGACACCGAGGGGATTGTTTCGTGCCTTACCAGACGATCGAGGGCGGCCGCGTCCCGATCCGCATGTGGACGGACCCGGCGTCCGTCGAGGACGTGGCGCGCGACCAGCTCCGCAACGTGTCGGGGCTGCCGTGGATCGAGGGCCTGGCCGTCATGCCCGACGTCCACTACGGCAAGGGCGCGACCGTCGGCTCCGTCATCGCCATGCGCGACGCGGTGTCCCCGGCCGCCGTCGGCGTCGACATCGGCTGCGGGATGACCGCCGCCCGCTCCACGCTCACCGTCGAGGACCTGCCCGACGACCTGTCCGGGCTCCGCCACCGGCTGGAGAACGCGATCCCGGTCGGACGCGGGTCGCACCGCGAGCCCGTCGACCCGTCCGCGCTGCCCGGCCTGAAGCTGCGCGGCTGGTACGACTTCTGGGCGGAGTTCGACGGCCTGCACCGGGGCGTCCGCGACAAGCTCGGCCGCGCCCGCCAGCAGATGGGCACCCTGGGCGGCGGCAACCACTTCCTGGAGCTGTGCGCCGACGACGGGGGGCGGATCTGGCTCGTCCTGCACTCGGGGTCGCGCGGCATCGGCAACGAGCTCGCCGTCCGGCACATCGAGGCGGCCGTGAAGCTGCCGCACAACCAGGACCTGCCCGACCGGGACCTCGCGGCGTTCGTCGCGGGCACCCCGGAGATGGACGCCTACCGCAACGACCTGTTCTGGGCGCAGGAGTACGCGCGCCGCAACCGCGCCGTCATGATGGCGCTCGCGCAGAACGTCGTCGCGCGGCGGTTCGGCGAGAACCGGTGCCGCTTCGACCAGGTCATCTCCTGCCACCACAACTACGTGGCGGAGGAGACCTACGGCGGCGTGGACCTGCTCGTCACCCGCAAGGGCGCGATCCGGGCGGGCGCGGGGGACCTCGGCATCATCCCGGGGTCGATGGCGACCGGCACCTACATCGTGCGGGGCCTCGGCAACGAGGCGGCGTTCAACTCCGCGTCGCACGGCGCGGGCCGCCGGATGAGCCGCAACAAGGCGCGCAAGGCGTTCACGCTGGAGGACCTGGAGGCCCAGACCAAGGGCGTCGAGTGCCGCAAGGACGGCGGCGTCCTCGACGAGATCCCCGGGGCCTACAAGGACCTGGAGACGGTCATGGAGCAGCAGTCCGACCTCGTCGAGGTCGTCGCGCGGCTCCGCCAGCTCGTCTGCGTGAAGGGCGGCTGACCCGGGCCCCGGCCGAACGGCCGGGGCCCGTCCGCCTTCCCCACCGCCCCGTACCGGAGACCCGCCGATGACCCGAACCACCCCGCCGCGCCCCGTCGACATCGCGGCGGTCTTCCCCGACCTGGCACCGCTCGCCCGCACCGCGACCCGGCTGCACCCGCGCTCCGGCGCGCCCGGCGTCCGCGACTCCTCGGTCGGCGGGCCGCTGCTGTGGCCCGCCGACGAGCCGTGGCCGACGTGCTCCGACGAGCACTACGAGCCCGGGGACCTCGTCCGTCCGGCGGACGTGCGCGCCCGCCGGGCGATCCTGTCCGCCGCGTGGGGCCGCACCCCGCTGGGGGCGGAGTTCGCGATCACCCGCGCCGAGCGCGCCGAACTCGACCGCATCGAGGCGCGGCGCTTCGCCGGAACCCCCGATGGCCCGATCCCGCTGCTGCCCGTCGCGCAGCTCTTCGCCCGCGACGTTCCGGACCTGCCGACTCCGCCCGGCGCGGACCTGCTCCAGGTCCTGTGGTGCCCCTTCCACCACGCGGACAGGCTGTACTGCCCCGCCGTCACGCTCCGCTGGCGGAACGCCGCCGACGTCCGCGCCGTCCTGGCCGGGCCGCCGGAGCCGCCCGCCATCGAAACGGACGACTACCTGCCCGCCCCGTGCGTCCTGCACCCCGAGCGGGTCACCGAGTATCCCTACGTCGACCTCCTCCCCCGTGACCTGCGCGACCGATTGGAGCGCTGGGAGGAAGAGACCGGGCACGACTACTTCGGCGCGCTCTCGGTCGCGGACGGCTGGAAGGTCGGCGGCCACGCGAACTGGAACCTCACCGACCCGTACCCGATGACCTGCGACTGCGGGACCGAGCGGGAACTGCTCCTGCGGATCGACAGCGGCGAGTGGGACAGCGACGCGAGCTGGCGGCCCGTCGAGGACGCCTGGGAGAGCGATTTCCACGAGATGCCGCACCGGCGCGGCGCGACGGAGGTCGTGATCGGCCGCGGCTACTCGCTCTGGGTCTTCCGGTGCCCGGCGTCGTTCGACCACCCGCTCGGGTTCAGCATGGAGTGACGCCCGCCGGGCACGGGGCGCCGAACCGGGCGACCGGCGCTTTAGGCTGGTCACGATCGCGCTCGCCCCGGCGGCGAGAGGAGAGGGGTGTCCCGTGCTGGCCGACGACCACGGCAGGATCGCCACGGACCTGCGGGTCTCCCTGACGGACCGGTGCAACCTGCGCTGCTCGTACTGCATGCCGCCCGAGGGGTTGGACTGGCTGCCCAAGCCGGAACTGCTGACCGATGACGAGATCGTCCGGCTCGTCCGGATCGGCGTCGCGGACCTCGGCATCACCGAGGTCCGGTTCACCGGCGGCGAGCCGCTGCTGCGGCGCGGCCTGCCCGACCTCGTCGCCCGCACCGCCGCGCTGGCGCCCCGCCCGGAGATCTCCCTCACCACCAACGCCATCGGCCTCGCCCGGCTCGCCGCGCCGCTCGCCGCCGCCGGGCTGGACCGCGTCAACGTCTCCCTCGACACCCTCGACGCCGCGACGTTCCGCCGCCTGGCGCACCGCGACCGCCTCGCGGACGTCCTGCGCGGCCTCGCCGCCGCCCGCGCCGCCGGGCTCGCCCCGGTGAAGGTCAACGCGGTGCTCATGCGCGGCGTCAACGACCACGAGGCCGTCCCGCTGCTGCGGTACTGCCTCGACCACGGCTACCGGCTCCGGTTCATCGAGCAGATGCCGCTGGACGCCCAGCACGGCTGGCAGCGCGCCGGGATGGTCACCGCCGAGGAGATCCTCGACCGGCTCGGCGCTGCGTTCGCGCTGACGCCCGACGCGGGGGACGAGCGCGGCAGCGCGCCCGCCGAGTCGTTCCTGGTGGACGGCGGCCCGGCGCGCGTCGGCGTCATCGGGTCGGTGACGCGGCCGTTCTGCGGCGCGTGCGACCGGGTGCGGCTCACCGCGGACGGCCAGATCCGCAACTGCCTGTTCGCCACCGAGGAGTCCGACCTGCGGGCCGCGCTGCGCGGCGGCGCGTCCGACGCGGAGCTGGCGGAGCGCTGGCGGGCGGCGGTGCGCGGCAAGCGCCCCGGTCACGGCATCGACGACCCGGGCTTCCTGCAGCCCGCCCGCCCGATGTCCGCGATCGGCGGCTGACGGTGCCGGACGCGGGGTTCGACGCGGTCGTCCTGGCGGGCGGCGGCGCGCGGCGCCTCGGCGGCCGCGACAAGCCCGCGGCCCCGGTGGGCGGCCGCTCCCTGCTGGCCCGCGTGGCGGACGCGGTGGCGGACGCCCGGACGCTCGTCGTCGTCGGCCCGCCGCGCCCGGACGTCCCGAACGCCCGCGCGGTCCGCGAGGACCCGCCCGGCGCGGGCCCGGTCCCGGCCCTGCGCACGGGCCTGGCGGCCCTGACGTCCCCGGCCCCGACCCTGGCGCTGCTGGCGGCGGACCTGCCGTTCCTGGACGCGACGCACGTCGATGCCCTGCGCGCGGCGGCCCGCGCGGGCTCGGGCGCGGTCCTCGTCGATGAGAACGGCCGCGAACAGTGGCTGGCGGGGCACTGGAGCACCGAGGCCCTGAGCGAAGCGCTGGGAACCTACGAAGGCGCGTCCCTCCACGGCCTCCTGAGCCCGCTGAACCCGGTGAAACTGAAACTGGAGCCCGGCCCCCGCGCACCGTGGTTCGACTGCGACACCCCAGAGGAATTGGCCGAAGCGAACGCGCTGCTCA
The DNA here is from genome assembly GCF_000381885.1 of Actinomadura atramentaria DSM 43919. Lineage (GTDB taxonomy): Bacteria > Actinomycetota > Actinomycetes > Streptosporangiales > Streptosporangiaceae > Spirillospora > Spirillospora atramentaria. The sequence goes on from NZ_KB907219.1 coordinate 128,185, forward strand.
ACCAGAACCGATGAACGACGGGAGATCGTGGGGGTGACCACCCCCAAGCGACGGACCACCGAAGGGGGTTGCCCGGCGGGCGCACGGCCGCGATCCGCCAGGCGAGCGGCCGGGCGCGCGCAGCGCGAAGGGTCGCACCGCAGCGGAGCGAGGATGCGGCGCTTCGCGCCGCGGGGGGCGTGGGGGGTCGACCCCCCACAATGAAACGGTGAACACACTGGAAGAGTGGCTGGAAGCCGCCTGTCTCGAACTGGATCTCGACCGCGCCGACCTCGACCGGGACCTGATCCTGGACCTCGCCCGCGACGTCGCGCACGGTGTGGCGCGGCCGGGCGCGCCGCTCACGGCGTTCCTGCTGGGGCTGGCCGTGGGGCGCGGGGCGCCCGCGAAGGAGTCGGCGGACCGGCTGGCGGCGCTCGCGGCGGCCTGGGCGGACCGCTGAGCGGGCGGTAAAGCGCGCGACAAGGCGCGGTCCGGCCCCGTTTGGCCATTGATCTGCGGGAGAGGACCACGCCATGCCCGAGGAGTCCGCGCCCACCCGCGAGCAGGCCGGCGAGCAGGCCGGGCGCGGCGGGGGCGCCCGCCGCTGGCGCGCGCTCGCCGTCTGCCTGGTCGCCGCGTTCATGACGCTGCTGGACGTCAGCATCGTCAACGTCGCGCTGCCGTCGATCCGGGAGGGCCTGCACGCGTCCGAGGCGGGCCTGCAGTGGATCCTGTCGGGGTACGCGCTGACGTTCGGGCTGGTGCTGGTCCCGGCGGGCCGGCTGGGCGACGCGCGCAGCCGCCGCGCGGTGTTCCTGGCGGGCCTGGGCCTGTTCACGCTGGCGAGCGCGGGCGCGGGCCTCGCGCCGGGCATCGGCTGGCTGGTCGCGGCGCGGCTGGTGCAGGGCGTCGCGGGCGGCGTGCTGACGCCGCAGGTCGCGGGCATCATCCAGCAGCTCTTCCAGGGCGAGGCGCGCGGCCGCGCGTTCGGCGCCCTCGGCTCGGTGATCGGCATCGCGACGGCGGCGGGGCCGCTGACCGGCGGCGCGCTGATCGCGCTGGCGGGCCCGGACGAGGGCTGGCGCTGGGTCTTCTACGTCAACGTCCCGGTCGGCGCGGTCGCGCTGCCGCTGGCGTGGCGGCTGCTGCCCGCCCCGGTGCGCGGCGATCGGGAGGGCCAGGACGTCCCCGGCCTGCTGCTGCTCGGCGCGGGCGTGCTGGTGTTCATGCTGCCGTTCGTCCAGGAGCGCCAGTGGACGGGCGCGCTGAAGTGGCTGCTGGTCCCGGCGGGCCTCGCGCTGCTCGTCGCGTTCGTGCTGTGGGAGCGGCGGGCGCGTGCGCCGATGGTGAACCTCGCCCTGTTCCGCTTCCGCTCGTACGCGCTCGGCGCGACGATCGCGCTGCTGTACTTCGCCGGGTTCACCGGCATCTTCTTCATCTTCACGCTGTACCTGCAGAACGGCCTCGGCTACAGCGCGCTCGGCGCGGGCCTGGCGATCACGCCGTTCGCGATCGGGTCCGGGTCGGGCGCGGCGGCCGGGGGACGGCTCGTGAACCGCTACGGCCGTCCGCTCGTCGCGGGCGGCCTGGTGCTGGTCGCGGTCGGGCTGGCCGGGGCGTGGATCGCGGTCGAGCAGCACCCGGGCAAGGGCGTGGTGTGGCTGACGGCCGCGCCGCTGCTCCTGGCCGGGATCGGCAGCGGGTTCGTCATCTCCCCGAACCAGACGATCACGCTGTCCGAGGTGCCCTACACCGAGGGCGGCAGCGCGGCGGGCGTCCTGCAGACGGGCCAGCGCGTCGGCACGGCGGTCGGCATCGCGGCGGTCGGGTCGGTGTTCTTCGCGGCGGTGGGCGGCGCGCGGCCGGGCGCGGTCGAGGCGTGGGCGAGCGGGTTCCGGCGCGGCCTGGTGGTGATCCTGGCGTTCGCGGGGTGCGCGCTGGCCGCCGCCGTCGCCGACCTCGTCGCGGGCCGCCGCGCCCGGGCCGCGGCCGCGGCCCGGGACGGATCGGACGCCCCGCCGTGCTGACCGGCCGGGTCAGGGGCCGATCTCGCCCGCCGACACGCGCACCGCCCGCAGCGCGCCGGTGATCGCGGCGGCCTGCTCGGCGGTCAGGCCGGGCAGCCCGAATCCCGCGCCGTGCAGCGCGCCCGTCGCGGTCTCGGCCAGCGCGCGGCCGTCGCCGGTGATCTCCGCGAGGACGACGCGCCGGTCCTCGGGGGAGGGGGCCCGGCGGACGAGCCCGCGCGCCTCCAGCCGCCCGATCACGTTCGTCACCGACGCGGGGTGGACCATCAGCCGCTCGCCCATCTTCCCCATCGGCAGCCGCCCGGCGCGGGTGAAGGCCAGCAGCCGCAGCGCCTCGTAGGCGGCGAACGTGAGCCCGTACGGCTTCAGGACGGCCTCGATCCGGCCGAGCAGGATCTGCTGCGCGCGCATCACCGACGTCACGGCCGCCATCTGGTCGGCGTGCTCGGGCCAGCGGGCGCTCCACTGGCGGTGGGCCTCGCTGATCGGGTCGAGGGGCTGGCTGTTCACGGCCCCACCGTAGGCCACCGGGCGTCCTTGACGAGAGCGCGCACGGAAACTACTTTAGCTTCCAAATATTGGACGTCCAAGTATGGAGGCCGCCGTGACCGCGACGCCGACCGAGCGCCCCCCGCTGCACGTCCCGGCGAACCCCGTCCGGTTCGTCACCGCCGCCGCGCTGTTCGACGGCCACGACGCCGCGATCAACATCATGCGCCGCATCCTGCAGGCGCAGGGCGCGGAGGTCGTCCACCTCGGCCACGACCGCGCCGTCCGCGAGGTCGTGGCCGCCGTGCTGGAGGAGGACGCGCAGGGCGTCGCGATCAGCTCCTACCAGGGCGGCCACGTCGAGTACTTCGAGTACCTGGCGCAGGCGCTCGCCGAGGCCGGGGCCGGGCACGTCCGCGTCTTCGGCGGGGGCGGCGGGGTGATCGTCGCCGAGGAGATCGCCCGCCTCGCCGCCGCCGGGGTGCGGATCTTCTCGCCCGACGACGGGCAGCGCCTCGGCCTCCCCGGCATGATCAACGAGCTGGTCCGCGACTGCGACGCCGACCTCGCCGCCGAACCCGCGCCCGTGGACGCCGTCCTGGCCGGGGACCGCCGCGCCCTCGCCCGCGCCATCACCTGCCTCCAGGCCGGGAAGCTGCCCGCCGCCGACGCCGAGGCGCTGCGGGCCGCCGCCGCGCGCCGCCGCGTCCCCGTCCTCGGCATCACCGGGACCGGCGGGTCCGGCAAGTCCTCGCTCACCGACGAGCTGGTCCGGCGGCTGCGCGTGGACCAGCAGGACAAGGTCCGCGTCGCCGTCCTGGCCGTGGACCCCACCCGGCGGCGCGGCGGCGGCGCGCTGCTCGGCGACCGCATCCGGATGAACTCCCTCGACGGCGAGCATGTCTTCTTCCGGTCCCTGGCCACGCGCGGCGCGCGCGAGCTGCCCGAGGGCATCGAGGGCGTCATCGACGCCTGCAAGGCCGCCGGATACGACCTGGTCGTCCTGGAGACGCCCGGCATCGGGCAGGGCGACGCGGCCGTCGTCCCGCTGTCGGACGCCAGCCTGTACGTGATGACGCCCGAGTTCGGCGCGGCCTCCCAGCTCGAGAAGATCGACATGCTCGACTTCGCCGACGTCGTCGCCATCAACAAGTTCGAGCGGCGCGGCGCCGAGGACGCCCTGCGCGACGTGTCCCGCCAGATGCTCCGCAACCGCGAGGACTTCACCGCCCGCCCCGAGGACATGCCCGTCTTCGGGACCAGCGCCGCCACCTTCGACGACGACGGCGTCACCGCGCTCTACCGCCACCTCGCCGGACTCCTGGCCGAGCACGGCCTGCCCCTCGAACCGGGCACGCTGCCCGCCGTGGAGGGCCGGACGTCCACCCGCGCGGCGCAGGCGCTGCCGCCCGGCCGCGTCCGGTACCTCGCGGAGATCGCCGAGACCGTCCGCCGGTACCACGCCGACACCGAGCGGGCGGCGGCCGCCGCGCGGCGCGTCCAGCGGCTCGCCGAGGTCCGCGCCGAGCTGACCGAGACCGCCGAGGTCGACGCGCTGCTGGACCGCGCCCGCCGCGACCTGCGCCCCGACGACGCCGACCTGCTCGCGGAGTGGCCCGCCGTCGTCGAGGCGTACTCCGGCGACGAGCAGGTCGTGCGCGTCCGCGACAGGGAGCTGCGGACCGCCCTCACCCGCGAGTCGCTGTCGGGCACGCGGGTGCCGCGCGTCGCGCTGCCCCGCCTTACCGACCACGGCGAGCTGCTGCGGTTCCTGCGGAGCGAGAACCTGCCCGGCCGGTTCCCGTTCACCGCCGGGGTGTTCCCGTTCAAACGCGACTCCGAGGACCCGGCCCGCATGTTCGCGGGGGAGGGCGGCCCGTTCCGCACCAACCGCCGCTTCAAGCTGCTGTCGGAGGGGCAGCCCGCGACGCGGCTGTCCACCGCGTTCGACTCGGTGACGCTCTACGGCCGTGACCCCGGCGAGCGCCCCGACGTGTACGGCAAGGTCGGCACGTCCGGCGTGTCCATCGCGACGCTGGAGGACATGAAGGCGCTCTACGCCGGGTTCGACCTGTGCGCGCCCACCACGTCGGTGTCCATGACGATCAACGGCCCGGCCCCGACGATCCTGGCGTTCTTCCTCAACACCGCCATCGACCAGGGCGTGGACGCGTTCCGCGCCGAGCACGGCCGCGAGCCCGGCCCGCAGGAGGCCGCCGAGATCCGCGCCCGCGTCCTGTCCACGGTCCGGGGCACCGTGCAGGCCGACATCCTCAAGGAGGACCAGGGACAGAACACCTGCATCTTCTCCACCGAGTTCTCGCTGCGGATGATGGGCGACGTCCAGCAGTGGTTCATCGAGAACGGCGTCCGGAACTTCTACTCGGTGTCGATCTCCGGGTACCACATCGCCGAGGCCGGGGCGAACCCCATCAGCCAGCTCGCGTTCACGCTCGCGAACGGGTTCACCTACGTCGAGTCGTACCTGGCGCGCGGGATGGACGTGAACGACTTCGCGCCGAACCTGTCGTTCTTCTTCTCCAACGGGATGGACCCCGAGTACACCGTCCTCGGCCGCGTCGCCCGGCGGATCTGGGCCGTCGCCATGCGCGACCGGTACGGCGCGAACGAGCGCGGGCAGAAGCTCAAGTACCACGTGCAGACGTCCGGGCGGTCCCTGCACGCGCAGGAGATGCACTTCAACGACATCCGCACGACGCTGCAGGCCCTCATCGCGATCTACGACAACTGCAACAGCCTGCACACCAACGCCTACGACGAGGCCGTCACGACGCCGACCGCCGAGTCCGTCCGCCGCGCCCTGGCGATCCAGCTCGTCATCAACCGCGAGTGGGGCCTGGCGATGAACGAGAACCCGCTCCAGGGGTCGTTCGTCGTGGACGAGCTGACGGACCTGGTCGAGGCGGCCGTCCTCGCGGAGTTCGACCGGATCAGCGAGCGCGGCGGCGTCCTCGGCGCGATGGAGACCGGCTACCAGCGCGGCCGCATCCAGGACGAGTCGATGCTGTACGAGCGGCGCAAGCACGACGGCTCGCTCCCGATCATCGGCGTGAACACGTTCCTGCCCGCCGAGGACGAGAAGGCGGAGCGGCGCGTCGAGCTGGCCCGCGCCACCGAGGCGGAGAAGAGGTCGCAGCTCGACCGGGTGCGCGCGTTCCAGGACGCGCACCGGGAGGAGTCGGCGGCGGCGCTCGCCGCGCTGAAGGACGCCGCGCGCTCCGGCGAGAACGTGTTCGCGGTGCTGATGGACGCGGCCCGCGTGTGCAGCCTCCAGCAGGTCACCGAGGCGTTCTTCGAGGTCGGCGGCCAGTACCGGCGGAACGTGTGACGGCCCGCGACGACACCGGGGCGCCCGTGCCGGTCCGCGGGCCGGTCCGCGGGCCGGTGCGCCGGGTCGTGTCGCTGGTCCCGTCGCTCACCGAGTCCCTGGCGGCCACCGCGCCGGGGCTGCTCGTCGGCGCGACGGACTGGTGCAGCCACCCCGCCGGGCTCGACGTCGTCCGGGTCCGGGGCACCAAGAACCCCGATCTCGACGCGATCCGCGCGCTGGAACCCGACCTCGTCGTCGGCAACACCGAAGAGAACCGCGCGTCTGACGTCGAGGCGCTGCGCAAGTCCGGCGTCCCGGTGTGGATGACGGAGATCACCACCGTGGACGGCGCGCTCGCGTCCCTGCGCCGGATGCTCACCGAGGGCTGCGGGCTGCCCGCCCCCGGCTGGCTGGACGACGCCGCGCGGGCGTGGGCGGCGGTCCGGCCGGGGCCGCTGCGCCGCGCGATCGTGCCGGTGTGGCGGCGGCCGTGGATGGTCGCGGGCCGCGACACCTTCGCCGGGGACGTCCTGGCGCGCCTCGGCGTCGCCAACGTCCACGCGGGCCACGCCGAGCGCTACCCGAAGATCCCCCTCGACGAGCTGAACGCGGCCGGGGCCGACCTCGTCGTCCTGCCCGACGAGCCGTACCGGTTCACCGCGGACGACGGGCCGGAGGCGTTCCCCGGCCTGCCCGCCGCGCTCGTCGGCGGACGGCACCTGACCTGGTACGGCCCGTCGCTCGCCGAGGCCCCGGCCGTGCTCGCGCGCGAACTGGCCGGGGCCCTCGGCTGACCGTCAGACGCCGATGTCCTTGGCGATGATCGTCTTCAGGACCTCGCTGGTGCCGCCGTAGATCCGCGTCACGCGGGCGTCGGCGTACAGCCGGGCGATCGGGTACTCCAGGATGTAGCCGTAGCCGCCGTGGAGCTGCAGGCACTTGTCCACCACGCGGGCCTGCACCTCGGTGCAGAACAGCTTGGCGACGGCGGCGTCGGCGGGCGTCAGCTCGCCCGCGTCCAGCGCCTCGATCGCGCGGTCCACCAGCGACCGGGCCGCCTCGACCTCCGTGGCGCACTCGGCCAGCACGAACTTGGTGTTCTGGAACGTCGACACCGGCTTGCCGAAGACGTTGCGCTCCTTGACGTACCGGCGCGCGAACTCCACGGCGGCCGCCGCCGACGCGTACGAGCTGACCGCGATGCCCAGCCGCTCCTCGGCCAGGTTGTGCGTCAGGTACTCGAACCCGCGCCCCTCCTCGCCCAGCAGGTCCTCCACCGGCACCCGGACGTCGGAGAACGCCAGCTCGGCGGTGTCGGAGCTGTGCAGCCCGATCTTCTCCAGCTTCCGCCCGACCGAGTACCCCTCGCTCTTGGTGTCCACCACCAGGATCGACAGGCCCGCGCGGCGGTTCTCCGGCGTCGCGGGCGACGTGCGCGCGACGATCAGCACCCGGTCGGCCAGCACGCCGCCGGTGATGAACGTCTTCGCGCCGTTCAGGATGTAATGGTCGCCGTCCCGCCGCGCCGTGGTCTGGATGCCCGCCAGGTCCGAGCCGGTGCCCGGCTCCGTCATCGCGATGGCCGTCATCATGTCGCCGGAGATGAACGGCGGCAGCCACCGCCGCTTCTGCTCGTCCGACGCGTACTTCATCAGGTACGGCAGCACCAGGTTGACGTGGACGCCGTAGCCCCCGAAACTCACCCCCGCCCGCGCGCACTCCTCGGAGATGACGGCCTGGTACTTGAAGCTCGTCTCCCCGGCGCCCCCGTACTCCTCCGGCACCTGAATCCCGAAGACGCCCAGCTCACCGAGCTTGCGGTAGAAGTCCCGCGGCGGATGCCCCGCGTGCTCCCACTCGTCGTACACCGGGGCGACCTCCGCCTCGATGAAGTCCCGGATGGTCGACCGGAACGCCTCGTGGTCCTCGTTGTAGAGCGTGCGCCGCATCGGCATGGACAGCCTCCTGGAGAAGAGAGAAGAGCATTCTGGAACAGGATTCTAGTAAAGTGCTGCTTGTGGGGGGACGACCCCCCCACGCCCCCCGCGGCGCGGAGCATGCATCCTCACTCCGCTAGCGCTCCGCTGCGGTGCATCCTCCGCGCTGCGCGCGCCCGGCCACTCGCTAGCGCTCGCGGCCGTGCGCCCGCCGGTGACCCCCCTCGGTTGCTGCTCGTTCGCGGGGGCGCCCTCGCTCGCTTCGCTTCGCCTCGGGGCACCCCCGCGAGCGGTTCTTCTGTCTACGAGCGTCCTTGCGGGTGCCCTTCGAGACTTCCTGCCCAGGGTGCGACCTCGGTGAATCACAGGCTGCGGGAGCGCTCGCCGATGGTCGCGGGTCCGAGTTGCCTCACTCGGCGTTCTTGCAGGTGATCTTCAGGAAGCGGAACCCCGAACTCGCCGTTCCCGCATGTCACGGCGGAAAGGGGACTCCCAGCGTGCGCGGCCCGACCAGTTGAAGATCATTGGCAGGAACCTTAATTAATGCCGTCCGTAACCGCTCCCCGTGGACGCCTCACGCGAGCGCAGCGAGCGCTCGACCCCCGACGACGGCGCGGAACCACAGGGGGTCATCCGGCGGGCGCACGGCCGCGAGCGCTAGCGAGTGGCCGGGCGAGCGCAGCGCGAAGGGCCGCACCGCAGCGGAGCGCCAGCGGAGCGAGGATGCGGCGCTTCGCGCCGCGGGGGGCGTGGGGGGTCGCCCCCCCACAAGTAAAAGGGCGGCGCCGGGTGGATACGGGGGCAATCCACCCGGCGCCGCTTCATCGGTGTTCCGACGGGGGCCCGGAACACCGGCACGGGCGCTCCGACGGGGGACCAGAGCGCCGGTACAAATCGTACACCGAAACCCCCCCGAGTTAGTCAAGAGAATGTCACGACCCGATTTCCGGTCGTCGTCCGGAAACGCGCTTGCGGTGGGGGCCGCGGTCGCCGTCGAGGCGGACGGGCTTCTCGGGGCGGCGTCCGGCGTTGGCGACGACGACGGCGACGTAGGGGAGGAAGACGGCGCCGACGATGAGGACGCCGATGGCCCAGAACGGCGCGCCGGCGAGTCCGGCGGCGACGGCCCCGACGAAGCAGGATGTGCGGATTCCCATCGACACCAGGTAGCGGCGCTGCCGCGCGGTGATGTCCTCGGAGAGCGGGCGCCGCGCTTCGGTGACGACGTGGACGTCCTCGGGACGGCGGGGATTCACCTTCACACCGTCCACGGTAACCCAGGGTCCGGCCTGCGCCGGAGCGGGGCCGGACCAGCCCTGTCACACCTGAACGGCCTGGCTCGGGAGCCCCGGGGGCGGTATGGCCGGGATGTGTCGGAACAGGGCAAAAACCGGGATGAATCGGGCGTGGGGCGGCCGTCGTCCGGCTAGGAGGCGGCGCCGGACCACCATTTCGGACCGCAGAGGAGCCACCGCGATGGCCGTCACCCAAGCGCCGACGATGAGGCGATGCGAGCGCCCGGCCGCCCGGCCGGGGGAACGGAGAGCGCCATGAGCGACCGCACCTACCGGGTCACCGAGATCGTCGGGACCTCGCCCGAGTCCGTGGAGGCCGCGATCCGGAACGGCGTCCGCCGCGCGCACGCCACGCTGCGGCACCTCGACTGGTTCGAGGTGACGCAGGTCCGCGGGCAGCTCGCCGACGGGGAGGTCGCCCACTTCCAGGTGGGCATGCGGGTCGGGTTCCGGCTGGAGGACGCCTGACGGCCGCGCGGTCCCCGGCGGCGCGACCGCCGGGGACCGCGCGCCGCCGTCAGGACGCCTTGGACACCGTCGACATGTTGAAGTCGGGCACCCGCAGCGGCGGCATCGCCGTCCGCGTGAAGTAGTCCGACCACTCGCGCGGCAGCGTCGGGACGGTCGCGCCCGCCTCGGTCACCCGGCCGAGCAGGTCCACCGGGCTCTCGTTGAACCGGAAGTTGTTCACCGCGCCGACGACCTCGCCGCCCTCGACGAGGAACACCCCGTCGCGGGTGAGGCCGGTGAGCAGGAGCCGCTGCGGGTCGACCTCGCGGATGTACCACAGGCACGTCAGCAGCAGGCCGCGCTCGGTGCGGGCGACCAGGTCGTCCAGCGACGCGGCGGCGTCCCCGCCGGTCATCGTGAGGTTGTCGACGGCGGGCGTGACGGGCAGCCCGGTGCGGCGCGCCGAGTCGCGCGTCTGGGTGAGCGCGGCGAGCGTCCCGCCGGAGATCCAGTCGGTCGCGCCGAGCGCGAGCCCGTTGTCGAACACCGACGACTCGCGGCCCGACGCCCGCGCGACGACGAACGGCGCGCACTCCAGCCCGGCCGCGCGCGGATCGCTGGACAGCGTCAGCGGCAGTTCCGCGAGCCGGTCCCCGACGCGGGTGCCGCCGCCGGGCCGGGAGAACACCGTCCGCCCGTCGTGGGCGTCGCGCGCGCCCGCCGACCAGTACAGGTAGATCATCAGGTCCGCGACGGCGCTCGGCGGCAGCAGCGTCTCGTAGCGGCCCGCGGGCAGGTCGACGCGCTTCTCGCCCCAGGCGAGCCGCCGGGCCAGGCCGCCCGCGAGCGCGGCGACGTCCACGTCGGCGAAGTCGCGGGTGCCGGTCCCGGCCCACACCGAGCCGCCCGCGCCCTTGGCGTTCAGCTCCAGCAGCCCGGTCGGCTGGTCGTGGCGGACCCGGACGCCGGTGGACGTGCCGACGAACGTCGAGGTCAGCTCGTGGTTGGCGAACCCGTACAGCCGGTGCCCGGCCGCGTCGGCGCGCGCGAACGCCGCGCCGAGCGCGGGCGCGACGCCCTCGTACACGCCGATGCCGGTGTCGCCGGGCGGGTCCTCCCACGCGGCGGACCCGGCGCCCGCCGCGTCGGGCGCGACGAGCGGGGCGGCGTCCTCGGCGGGGCCCGCGCCCGCCGCGACGGCCTCGGCGGCGCGCACCAGGTCCTCCAGCGCGTCCGCGGTGACGGCCGAGCGCGACACGACCCCGGACGCGACGCCCTCGCCGGTGCGGCGCAGCGCCGCGACGGTCAGCCGCGTCGAGCGGGTGACGCCGTTGGTGGTGAGCGTGTTGCCCGCGAACCGCAGGTTGGCGGTCGTGGACTCCTCCGCGATCACGACGCAGTCGTCGGCGCGCGACAGCGCCAGGGCGCGTTCCACGGCCTCCTGCGGCGCGAGAGTGCCGGTCACTGGCCCGCCTCCTTCAGCGTGTTGAGGATGTTGACGCCGCGGAACAGCGCGGCGGGGCAGCCGTGGCTGACCGGCGCGACCTGCCCCGGCTGGCCCTTGCCGCAGTTGAACGCGCCGCCGAGCACGTACGTCTGCGGGCCGCCGACGGCCTCCATCGACGTCCAGAAGTCGGTCGTGGTCGCCTGGTAGGCGACGTCGCGGAGCTGCCCGGCCAGGCGGCCGTTCTCGATGCGGTAGAACCGCTGCCCGGTGAACTGGAAGTTGTAGCGCTGCATGTCGATCGACCAGCTCTTGTCGCCGACGATGTAGACGCCCCGGTCCACGCCGGAGATCAGCTCGTCCAGGCCCGGCCCGTCCGGCGCGGGTTGCAGCGAGACGTTCGCCATCCGCTGGATCGGCATGCTGGACGCCGAGTCGGCGAACGCGCAGCCGTTGGAGCGGTCGGCGCCGGTGAGGCGGGCGATGCGCCGGTCCGTCTGGTAGCCGGTGAACACGCCGCCGGTGATGATGTCGAACTCCTGCGCGGCGACGCCCTCGTCGTCGTACCCGATCGTCGCCAGGCCGTGCTCGGCGGTGCGGTCGCCGGTGACGTTCATGACCGGCGACCCGTAGCGCAGCGTCCCGAGCAGGTCGGGCGTCGCGAACGACGTCCCCGCGTACGCGGCTTCGTAGCCGAGGGCGCGGTCCAGCTCGGTGGCGTGCCCGATCGACTCGTGGATGGTCAGCCACAGGTTCGACGGGTCCACCACGACGTCGTACGTCCCGGCCTCGACGGACGGCGCGGCCAGCTTCTCGGCGAGCAGCTCGGGGATCGCGGCCAGCTCGCCGTCCCAGTCCCAGTGCTCGCCGGTCAGCCACTCGTAGCCGCGCCCGACCGGCGGCGCGAGCGTCCGCATCGTGTCGAACGCCCCGCCCGCGACCGCGACGGCCTCCACGACCGGGTGCAGGCGGACGCGCTGCTGCGTGGTGACGGTGCCCGCGAGGTCGGCGAAGAACTTGTTCTCGCGGACCTGCAGCAGCGACGCGTCCACGTGGTCGACGCGGGCGTCGCCGATCAGGCGGCGGCTCCAGTCGGCCAGCAGCGCCGTCTTGTCGGCGGTCGCGACGGCGAACGGGTCGGTCTCGTACGCCGACACCCAGGTCCGCTCGCCGTGGGCGGGCTCGGGCGCCAGCTCGATGGGCTCGCGGTTGACGGCGGCGGCGACGCGCGCCACCCCGACCGCCTGCTCGGCGACGCGCGCCGCGCCGTCCGGCGTCAGGTCGACGCCCGCGGCGAAGCCCCAGGTGCCGTCCTTGACGACGCGGACCGACAGCCCGACGTCGTCGGCGTCCAGCGCGGTCTCCAGTTCGGCGTCGTGCAGGCGCAGGGTCTGGCTGCGGACGCGCTCCAGGCGGAAGTCGGCATGCTCGGCGCCCAGCGCGGCGGCCCGGCCGAGGGCCGCGTCGGCGAGGGCGCGCAGCGGCAGCGCGGTGAAGTCCGGATCAATGTCATGCACCTTCCGCAACCTACCCCGTGGGGGGCGGGGCGGCCCCCGCCCGGGGCCGCCGGAACAAAGGCGGGAGCGGCGTTCTTGTCGGGTCGGGACATCGGTCCGGCGACGCGGGACCGCTACGCTCGTCGCCGTTGGAAAGTGGCTGACGAGAGGTACCACATGAGTCGCTCTGTCCTCGTGACCGGCGGTAACCGGGGCATCGGGCTGGCCATCGCGCGGGAGCTGGCGGCCGCCGGCGACCGGGTCGCGGTGACCTACCGGTCCGGCGAGCCCCCCGAGGGCCTGTTCGGCGTCCGGTGCGACGTGACGAGCGCCGAGGACGTCGACGCGGCGTTCGGGAAGGTCGAGGCGGAGCAGGGCCCGGTGCAGGTCCTCGTCGCCAACGCCGGGATCACCAGGGACACCCTGCTGGCGATCATGAGCGAGGAGGCGTTCACCTCCGTGCTCGACACCAACCTCACCGGCGCGTTCCGCGTCGCCAAGCGCGCGGTGAAGCCGATGATGCGGGCGCGCGGCGGCCGCATCGTGCTGGTGTCGTCGGTGGTGGGCCTGTCGGGCTCGGCGGGGCAGGCGAACTACGCGGCGTCCAAGGCGGGCCTGGTCGGGTTCGCGCGGTCGCTGGCGCGGGAGCTGGCGTCCCGCAACATCACGGTCAACGTGGTCGCGCCCGGCTTCGTCGACACCGACATGACGGCCGTGCTCAGCGAGGACCAGCACAAGGCGATCACGTCGGTGATCCCGCTCGGCCGCCAGGCGCGGCCCGAGGAGGTCGCCCGGACCGTGCGGTTCCTGGCGGGCGACGACGCCTCGTACATCACCGGGGCCGTGATCCCGGTGGACGGCGGACTGGGAATGGGGCACTGAGCGGCATGGGAATCCTCGACGGCAAGCGCGTCCTCGTCACCGGCGTCCTCACCGACGCCTCGATCGGCTTCCACGTCGCGCGCGTCGCGCAGCAGGAGGGCGCGGAGGTCGTGCTGACCGCCTACCCGCGCCCGACGCTGACGGCCCGCACCGCCAAGCGGCTCCCGTCCGGGCCGGACAACCCGCCGCCGGTGCTGGAGCTGGACGTGATGAACGCCGAGCAGCTCGGCTCGCTCGCCGACCGGCTGCGCGGCGAGGGCTTCGACCGGCTCGACGGCGTCGTCCACGCGATCGGGTTCGCGCCGCAGACCGCGCTCGGCGGCAACTTCCTCGACACGCCCTGGGAGGACGTCGCCACGGCCGTCCACGCCTCGACGTACTCGCTGAAGGCGCTGACGACGGCGTGCCTGCCGCTGATGAAGGGCGGCGGGTCGGTCGTCGGCCTGGACTTCGACGCGACCAAGGCGTGGCCGGTCTACGACTGGATGGGCGTCGCGAAGGCCGGGCTGGAGTCGTGCTCGCGCTACCTGGCCAAGTACCTCGGGCCGCAGGGCGTCCGGGTGAACCTGGTCGCGGCGGGACCGCTGGCGACGATGGCCGCCAAGAGCATCCCCGGCTTCGAGGGCATGACGGACATGTGGCCGAAGGTCGCGCCGCTCGGCTGGGACATCAAGGACAGCGAGCCGACCGCGCGGGCGTGCGCGGCGCTGCTGTCGGACTGGTTCCCGGCGACGACGGGCGAGATCGTCCACGTGGACGGGGGCCTGCACGCGGTCGGCGGCCCGCCGCAGGACGCCTGAGACGCGAGACGGGGCGGCGGCCCTCCCGGACCGGGAGGGCCGCCGCCCCGTCCTCGTTCCGCGTCAGCGGCGCGACCAGCTCCGCGTCCTGCCGTGCGAACGGCGCGCGAACCCGCGGCTCACGACGCTGATCTGCAGCGCGGCCGCGGCGCCCGCCGCGGCCGCCGCCGCGGCGACCCACAGCAGCATCCCGCGCCGCTGCGGCTCGGCGGCCGCGACGGGCGAGACGAGCCGCATCTGCGGGGCGGCCGTCTGGTTCGCCGTCGTCGCGGCGGCGCCGGGCGCGCCCGCGACCTGCGGGGTCGGCAGCGCGAGCGAGCCGGCGGACGGCGCGCCGGGGGAGTAGGGCTGCGCGCCGGGCCTGCTCAGCTCGGTGACGCCGCCGCCCGCCCCGGCCGCGCCGCCGGGGACCGAGACCGTCGTGCGCGGGGGAGCGGCGGGCCGGTCCTTCGTCGGCTTCGGCTTGGGCTTGGCCGCGGGCGGCTTCGGCTTGGTGGTGGGCTTGCTCGGCTTCGGGGTGGGCGTGGGGCTGGGCTTGGGCTTGAGGCCGTCCGTCCAGTTGTCCCACTGGCACTTCCAGTTCTCCAGCGTGCTCGCCGGATCGGTGCCCTTGGCGCACTCCCTGGGCGCGGCGGCCTGCGCCGACGCGGCGGGAGCGCCGAGGAACACCAGCGCCGCCGCGCCGGCGGACACCGCCGTGGCCGACCCGAGGCGCCGGAAGCGTCGCTGCTGGGGCATCTCACTCCTCATGGCGGGGCGTGCCTGTCGTTGACGTGCCGTTATTGACAATGTGTCCAACATCGTAGCCGCGCGGCCGGACGGCCGCCAGGGTCCGATCCCATGATCGTGCCGCAAAGGCGCGCAGGCGTAAATAGACGAACCGCCGTTTCGCCCGATGCGCCGGGACGAAGTTGTCAGTCAGATGACATCCGGGCGTACGGCCGTCACACGACGACGAGCCCGGCCAGCCGCGTCCGGCGCGGCGCCGGACCCGTCTCCCGGACCGCCCGCGCCAGCGCCGGACCCGCGCCCTGCACCACCGACAGATGCCGCCGCGCCAGCCCGAACGCCGTGGCCGCCACCGGCCGCGACAGCGGCGCGTCCGCCCCGAACACCGCGACCACCGCCGCGCGCGGCGCGAACCGCGCGAGCGCCACCGGCGCCGCCCAGCCGTGCCGCAGCAGCGCCGCGTCCGCCGCCGCGAGCGTCACCGAGCCCGACGCGAACTCGACCGTCAGCCCGTCCGGCCCCGCCGCCGTCACCACGCCCGGCTCGCCCACCGGCGCGGCGGGCAGCGCGGCCGCCGCCAGCACCCGGTCGCCCGCGTCGAACCCGCCGACCGCGCCCGGCCCCGGGTTCAGCCGCTCCTTCAGCGCCCGGTTCAGCGCCGCCGCGCCCGCCGCGCCGCCCGGCGCGGGCGCCACCGCCAGCACGTCCTCCACCGGGATGCCGAGCGCGCGCGGGATCGAGTCCGTGACGAGCTGCACCGCCCGATGCACCGCCTCGCCGTCCGACGCCGCCGGGACCACCACGACCTCCCGGTCCGGGGCGTCCACCGCGACCAGCTCGCCGCCGCGCACCGCCGCGACCAGCGACGCCAGCGGCCCCGGCGGCTCCGCCGGGTCCAGCTCCACCACCGGGACCGTCTGCGACTCCTCCAGGTCGTCCAGCACCCGGCCCGGCCCCGCCGCGGGCGGCGCGCCCGGCGCCGCGCCCAGCACCAGGTGCGCCCCGTCCGGGCACGCCTCGACCAGCACCGCGCAGCCCTCGACGTCGAAGCCCGCCGCGTCCGTCACCACCAGCAGGTCCAGCTCCAGCGGCCGCTGCTCGCCGCGCCCGAACACCACCGCGCCCGGCGGCCCGTCCGGCGCGGCGGACGGCTCCAGCAGCGCGTGGACCGACGCCACCGCGAACCCCGCGCCCGCCGGGACGCGGGCCGCCAGGTCCGCCGCCGCGCGCGCCGTCGGCGCCGCCACCGCCGCCCGCAGGCCCTTCGCCGCCGCCGCGCCCGCGACCGCCAGCGCCGTGTCCTCCACGTCGGCCGCCGCGCCCCGCCACACCGACACGCCCGTGCGCAGCGCCGCCGTCAGCGCCAGCGACCGGTCCTCGGCCAGGCCCGCGCGCAGCGCCCGGACGTCCTCGTCGGGCAGCAGGCCCGTCCCCAGCGCGGTGAGCCGCGCGAACCCCTCGGCCGCCGCCTCCTCCGCGACCGCCCAGCGCGCCGCGCCCACCCGCTCCTCCATCGCGGGCGGCTCGTCCTCCGGATCGGCCTCCGGGTCGAACTCCGGCTCCTCGGTGAGCGGCAGCACCCAGCCCTCGTCCAGCGCGTCCTCGACCGCGCGGGACGCGTCCGCGACGCCCAGCCGCCCCAGCTCCGCCACCACGTCCGCCGCCGCGACGACCGTGTGGCCGCGCCGCGCCGCCGCCGCCACGACGTGCTCGGCCAGCGCCCGGCCGCGCCGCGGGTCGTCCGGCCGCGCCGCGTCGCCGAGCAGCGCCCGCGCGAAGTGGTCGGCCTGCGCGACCGTCACGCCCGGCACCCGCAGCAGCCGCCACGGATCGGCGTCCAGCAGGGCCGCCGCGCCCGCGCCCAGCCGCGCCAGCGCGGGCGCGGCCAGCGCGCGCGGCGCGCCCGCCCGGTCCAGCAGCGCGGCCAGCGCCGCGCCCGGCTCCGTGCTCGTCCCGGTGCCCGTCTCCGCCGTCACGCGTGCGCCCCCGGCATGTCCGAGACGTCGTCCAGCGCCGCCCGGATCTCCTGCGGCAGCGTCAGCTCCTCGCTCTCCAGCGCCTGCGCGAGCTGCGCGGCCGTCCGCGCCCCCACGATCGGCGCGGCCACCCCCGCGCGGTCCCGCACCCAGCTCAGCGCCACCCCGAGGGGGGACGCCCCGAGCCCCTCGGCTGCCGTCACGACCGATTCCACGATCCGCGAACACTCCTCGTCCAGATACGGCTGCACGAAATCGGAGAACCGCGGGTTCGCCGCCCGCGACCCCGCCGGCAGCCCCGTGCGGTACTTCCCCGTCAGCACCCCGCGCCCCAGCGGCGACCACGCCAGCAGGCCCGCGCCCGCGTCCACCGTCGCCGGGACCAGCTCGCGCTCCACCTCGCGGCGCAGCAGCGAGTACTCCACCTGCACCGACACCACCGGGGCGCGGCCCGGCCACGCCCGCTGCCACGCGGCGGCCTTGGCGACCTGCCAGCCCGCGTGGTTGGCGACCCCCACGTACCGGGTGCGGCCCGACGCGACGGCCTCGTCCAGCGCCGACAGCGTCTCCTCCGCCGGGGTCGACGGGTCGTGGACGTGCAGGTGCCACAGGTCCACGTACTCCAGCCCCAGCCGGTCCAGCGAGGCGTCCAGCGCGGCGATCAGGTGCCGCCGCGACCCGTCGTAGCGGCCGTCCGGCAGGATCGCCGACTTGGTCGCGACCACCAGCTCCGACCGGCGCACCTGCTCGCGCAGCAGGTGCCCGAGGATGCGCTCGGCGTCGCCGCCGCAGTACACGTCGGCGGTGTCCACCAGGGTGCCGCCCGCGTCGGCGAACGCCCGGAGCTGCGCCGCGGCCTCGTCGGGCTCGGTGTCCTGGCCCCAGGTCATGGTGCCCAGACCGAGACGGGACACCCGCAGGCCGCTCCGCCCGACGTGACGCTCTTCCATAGGCGGTCAATGTAGCGCTCCCGGGGGACGGACCACCCCGGCCCGCCCGGCCGCGCCGCCCCCGGAACGCTCCCCGAAGACCGGAAAACGACACGAGTGGGCGGTCAATCGCGCACCGACGACGAAACGAGCGCCGCCGCCGCGCACCGCACGCCGTTCCCCCGGCGCGGCCGGACGGTTAAAGTGCGCAGGCATGGCGCCGCCCCCGCAGTTCTCGATGTACTCGCCGACACCGCCCGACGACGGCGATGACGGAGGCGGCGCGCCCGTCCCCGTGCTGACCGCCGCCGACGACCCCGGGTTCGCGGCGTCGATCCGGACCCGGACCCTGCTCGGGCAGTGGCGCTTCACCGCCGTCGCGCTCATGGTCGCGCCCGTCCTCATCCTCGTCGTGTCGCCGCTCATCGTCCGCGAGGGGCCGAGCCTGCTCGCCGGATCGCTGGCGTGGGTGCCGTGGACGCCGCCCGTCCTGGCCGCGCTCGCCGCCGCGCTCGTCGGGCCCCGGCTGCCCCGGCCGCTGCCGCCCGGCCTCGCGCCCGCCCGCGCCGCGCGGCTGGCGACGCTGCAGGCCCGGCAGGCGACGCTCGTGCGGTTCGCGCTCACCGAGGGCGTGATCCTGTGCGGGCTGCCGCTGGCGATGATCGCCCGCGAGGAACTGGTGTTCGTGCTGGCGTTCGTCCTCGGCTACCCGCAGCTCGTCTGGCAGATCCTGCCGACGACCGCCGCCGTCGAGCGGCTCCGCCGGCGGCTGGAGGCGGGCGACGCCGAGTCGTACCTGTGGTCGGGGCTGCTCGCGCCGGTCCCGCGCCCCAGCGACGAGGACGCCGACGAGGACGCCGGCGACGACGCGGAGTGAAGATCTCGTAGAGTGCCCGTGTGACGACCCTCCTCCTGGTCCGCCACGGACTGACCGAGCTGACCGGCCCCGTCCTGGCCGGCTGGACCCCCGGCCTCGGCCTCGACGAGCGGGGCCGCGCCCAGGCCCGCGCCGTCGGCGCCCGCCTCGCGCCCGTCCCGCTCGCCGCGCTGGTCTCCAGCCCGCTGGACCGCTGCCTGCAGACCGCCGGGGAGATCGCCGCCGCGCCGGACGCCGCCGCCCGCCCCGCCGGGATCGAGGTCGACGAGCGGTTCGGCGAGGTCCGCTACGGCGACTGGACCGGCCGCCCGCTCAAGGAGCTGGCCGAGGAACCGCTGTGGCGGGTCGTCCAGGCCCACCCGAGCGCCGCCGTGTTCCCGGGACCGGACGGCGAGGGCCTCGCCGCCGCGCAGCACCGCGCCGTCGCGGCCGTCCGCGCCTGGAACGCCCGCGTCGCCGCCGACCACGGCCCCTCCGCCGTCTACGCCGTCTGCACGCACGGCGACATCATCAAGGCGGTCGTCGCCGACGCGCTCGGCCTGCACCTCGACCAGTTCCAGCGCATCCACGCCGACCCGGCGTCGGTCACCGCGATCCGCTACACCGAGACCCGGCCGTTCCTCGTCCGGCTCAACGACACCGGCGGCGAGGTCGCCGCGCTGGTCCCGCGGCCCGACGAGGCCGAGGGCGCGGCGGCGGGCGACGCGCCGGTCGGCGGCGGCGCGTAGGGTTCGGGTCATGCCGGTCATCTCGTTTGAACAGCCCGACAGGTTCGTGGCGGGGGCCGTCGGGGAGCCCGGCGACCGCGCCTTCTACCTGCAGGCCCGCGCCGGCCGCCGCGTCACCAGCGTCGGCCTGGAGAAGTTTCAGGTGACGCTGCTCGCCGAGCGGCTGGAGGAGCTGCTGGACGAGGTCCTGCGGCGCGGCGGCGCCCCGGCCGTCCCGGCGGCCGCGCCCGCCGAGCTGCGCGACGACGGACCCCTCGACCAGCCCGTCGACGAGGAGTTCCGGGTCGGCGCGATGTCGCTGTCCTGGGACCCCGAGGACGAGCGCGTCGTCGTGGAGGCCCAGGAGGCCACCGACGACCCCGCCGACGAGACCGACCTCGGCGCCGCCGACCCGGCCGTCGCCGTGCTGCGCGTCCGGATCACCGCCGCGCAGGCCCGCGCGTTCGCCGAGCGGGCGCTGCGGCTGGTCGCGGCGGGCCGCCCGCCGTGCCCGCTGTGCGGCCGCCCGCTGGACGCCGCCGGGCACGTCTGCCCGCGCCAGAACGGATATCTCGGCTGAGCCCGCGATGCGCTGGATCATGACGTGCGGGGCCGGGAGAATGGCCCCATGACTCCCTCGCCCGGCGACGCGACGCCGGGGCGCACCGCGCCGATCCCGCCGCCCGACCCGTCCTCCCCCCGCGAGGTCCGCGCGGCCGAGCGGCTGCTGCTCGACGGCCGCCTGACGGTCGAGGGCCGGCTCGTGCAGGCGTCCAACGCGACGCTGTACTGCGCCGTCGAGAACGGCGGCGTGCGCGCCGCCTGCGTCTACAAGCCGGTCGCGGGGGAGCGGCCGCTGTGGGACTTCCCCGACGGCACCCTCGCCCAGCGGGAGGTCGCCGCGTACGCGGTGTCGCAGGAGATGGGCTGGAACATCGTCCCCCCGACCGTCCACCGCGACGGCCCGTACGGGCCCGGCATGGTGCAGCTCTGGGTCGAGCCGGACCCCGACGTCGACCTGGTGGCGCTGTCGCGCTCCACCGACGAGGCGGTCCGCCGCGTCGCGGTGTTCGACGCCGTCATCAACAACGCCGACCGCAAGATCGGCCACCTGCTGCCGCCCGGCGGCGGCCACGTCTACGGCTGCGACCACGGCGTCTCCTTCTCCGCCGAGTACAAGCTGCGCACCGTCCTGTGGCAGTGGCGCGGGGAGCGGCTCACCGACGAGGCCGTCGCCGCGCTCGCGCGGGTCCGCGACGGCCTGGACGGCGCGCTCGGCGACCGGCTCGCCGGGCTGCTGACGGCCGAGGAGGTCGCCGCGACCCGGCACCGCGCCGAGCTGATGCTCAAGCACCGCGTCCACCCGTTCCCGTCCGAGGACTGGCCCGCCGTCCCCTGGCCGCCGCTGTAGGACCCCGCCCGCCGCCGGAACCGCGCGGGATGCTCCAATACGCCCATGTGTACGGCGATCATCCACGTGGACCCGGCCTCCCCGGTCCCCGTCCTGCTCGCGGGCGTCCGCGACGAGTTCACCGGGCGGCCGTGGGAGCCGCCGGGGCGGCACTGGCCCGACCGGCCCCGGCTCGTCGGCGGCCGCGACCTGCGCGCGGGCGGCACCTGGTTCGCCGTCGACCCCGCCGCGCCGCGCGCCGCGTGCGTCCTCAACGGGCGCGGCGCGCTCCCGCCCGAGGCCGCGCGGATCTCCCGGGGCGGGCTGCCGCTGCTGGCCGCCGCCGGGGACGGGCCGCGGGCGCTCGACCTGCCCCGCTACGAGCCGTTCCACCTGGTCGCCGCCGACCCCGGCGGCGTCACGCTGTGGAGCTGGAACGGCCTCGACCTGCGCGAACGCGTCCTCGCGCCCGGCCTCCACATGATCGTCAACGCGGGCCTGGAAGGCGAGGAGACCGCCGAGGGCGGCGCGGAGGAGGCGAGCATGGCGGCCCGGCTGGCGTTCTTCCGGCCGCGGTTCGCGGCCGCCGCGCGGCCCGTCCCGCGCCCCGGCGGGCCGACCGCCGCCGCGTGGGGCGGCTGGCTGCCGCTACTGGACGGCGGCGGGCTGGCCCGCACGGACGCGCGGGCGCTGCTGCCGCTCGTCGACCTCGGCGACGGGCGGCTGTGGGGGACCGGGTCGGTCAGCCTCGCCGCGCTCGCCCCGGACGGCGTCCGCTACGACTTCACCGGGACGCCCGGCGACCCCGCCGGGTGGACCGAGGTACGGCGTGCTGACTCTGAGTGCTAATTTGACTACCTGATGCGATCTTCGTGGGCCGTCGCGGGGCAGCCACTCCCAGACGGGCCCTCGCGGGGGACGTCGCATAGACGGGGGAGTGCAGATGGCAGTCAGCGGTCGGGGGACGGCGGTCGCCGCCGGGGTCGGGGCGCTCGCGCTGGTCCTCGCGGCGTGCGGGGGATCGGGCGGCGGGGGCGGCAACGGGGGCGGCGGCAGCGGCGGCACGCTCAAGGTCGTCGGGTCCGCGGACGTGGACCACCTCGACACCGCCAGCGGCTACACCACCGTCAGCAGCCTGCTCACCCGCCAGTTCGCGCGGACGCTGTTCAGCTTCAAGGGCAGCGACTCCTTCGACGAGGCGATCAAGGTCCGCCCGGACGTCGCCGCCGAGATCCCCACCCAGCAGAACGGCGGGATCAGCGCGGACGGAAAGACCTACACCGTCAAGCTCAAGCAGGGCGTCCGCTGGAACACCCAGCCGCCCCGCGAGGTGACCGCCGCCGACTTCGTGCGGGGGATCAAGCGGATCTGCAACCCGGCCAAGCCGTCGGGCGGCAAGGCGTACTACACCGAGACGATCCAGGGCATGAGCGCGTTCTGCGACGGCTACGCGGACGTGGACGCCAAGAGCGCCAAGGCGATGGCCGACTACCAGGACTCGCACGACGTCGCGGGCCTGAAGGCGGCCGACGACAAGACGCTCGTCCTCAAGCTCACCGCCCCGGCGAGCGACTTCACCAACATCCTGGGGCTGCAGTTCGCGGCGGCCGCGCCCGCCGAGTACGACAAGTACGTTCCCGACAGCCCGGAGTTCCGGTCCCACACCGTCTCCGACGGGCCGTACCAGATCACGTCGTACAGCCCGAACAAGGAGTACGTCCTCGACCGGAACCCCGCCTGGAGCCAGCAGACCGACGAGCTGCGCGCGCAGAAGCCGCAGCGGATCCAGATCACGATGGGCCAGGACTCGCCGGACGTCGTCCAGCAGCAGATGGAGCAGGGCTCGGCGGACCTGGCGTGGGACCAGACCGTCCCGACGTCGAAGATCCCGAGCCTGAAGGGCAACGCGAACTTCAAGATCATGGACGGGTCGACCAGCAACCCGTACCTGGTCTTCAACACCCTCAGCCCGAACAACGACGGCGCGCTCGGCAAGGCCGCGGTCCGCCAGGCCATCCAGTACGCGATCGACAAGACGGCGCTGGTGCAGATCTACGGCGGCCCGGACGTCAGCGAGATCCTCAACCAGGTGATCCCGCCGCGCAGCGTCGGCTACCAGCAGTTCAACCTTTACCCGACGCCGGGCAACGCGGGCGACCCGAACAAGTGCAAGCAGATGCTGTCGGCGGCGGGCTACCCGAACGGCCTGACGCTGCGGTTCCCGTACCGCGTGTCCAGCAACCACCCGCGCATCGCGCAGTCGGTGCAGGCCAACCTCAAGGCGTGCGGGATCACCGCGAACCTCACGCCCGACACCAACGGCACGTTCTACAACACGACGCTGGTGACCCCCGCCGACGCCAAGGCCGGCAAGTGGGACATCGCGGCGCCCGGCTGGATTCCCGACTGGTACGGCAACAACGGCCGCACCAACATCGTCCCGCTGTTCGACGGCCGCCACTACGGCGCGAACTCCACCGACTACGGCGGCTACGACAACCCGAAGGTCAACAGCCTGATCGACAAGGCGCTGGAGGCCAAGGACGCCAACGCGGCGGCGGGCTTCTGGGCGCAGGCCGACCGGACGATCATGCAGGACGCCGCCGTGGTGCCCTTCATGAACCAGAAGTACCCGATCTTCCACTCGTCCCGGGCGAAGAACACCCTCTACCTGCCGATGTACCAGGGCTTCGACTTCAACCAGGTCGCACTGTCCTGACCCCGCACGCGGGGGCCGGGCCGTGCCCGGGCCCGGCCCCCGCGGCCCACCGCAATCGGACGCGAAGGGGCGCCGATGACACTTCTCGAAGTGACCGACCTGCGGGTCTCCTTCGACACGGCGGACGGCGTGGTGCGCGCCGTCCGCGGCATGTCGTTCAGCGTCGACCGGGGCCGCACGCTCGGCATCGTCGGCGAGTCCGGCTCCGGCAAGAGCGTCGCGACGCAGACGCTGATGCGGCTGACGCCGGGCGCCCGCGTCGCGGGCCGGGCGCTGTTCGAGGGCCAGGACCTGCTGACGGTCTCCGACCGGCGGATGCGCGAGCTGCGCGGCGCGGAGATCGGCATGATCTTCCAGGACCCCCTGTCCAGCCTGCACCCGCTCTACAGGGTCGGCTGGCAGATCGAGGAGATGATCCGCGCGCACGACCGCAAGGTCACCCGCGCGCAGGCCCGCAAACGCGCCGTGGAGATGCTCGGCCTCGTCGGCATCCCCCGGCCCGACCGGCGCGTGGACGACTACCCCCACCAGTTCTCCGGCGGGATGCGGCAGCGCGCGATGATCGCGATGGCGCTCGCGCTGAACCCCAAGCTGATCATCGCCGACGAGCCGACGACCGCGCTCGACGCGACCGTCCAGATGCAGATCCTCGACCTGATGCGCCGCCTCCAGCGCGAGTTCGACACCGCCCTGATCATGATCACCCACGACCTGGGCGTCATCGCCGACACCGCCGACGAGGTCCTGGTCATGTACGGCGGGCGCCCCGCCGAGATCGCGGGCCGCCGCGACCTGTACTACAAACCCCACCACCCCTACACCAAGGGCCTGCTGGAGTCGGTGCCGTCCCCCGGCGGCGGCGACCGGCTCAGGACCATCAGCGGGCAGCCCCCGAGCCTGATCAACCTGCCGACCGGCTGCGTGTTCCATCCGCGCTGCCCGTACGTGATGGACCGCTGCCCGGTGGACGAGCCGCCGCTCGACCCGGCGGGCGAGCCCCGGCTGGACCCGTCCGCCGAGCACGTGTCGGCGTGCTGGCTGCCGCACGACGTCGCCGGGCTCGACGAGCGCACCGAGGAGGCACGCGTCCGCGCCGCCGGACGGCACCGGTCCGCCGCGGGCGCGGACGGCCCCGGGGCGACCGCCGCCGGGGACCGCGACGGGAACGGCGGGGGGAGCCGGTGAGCGGCGAGTCGGACGTCCTGGTCTCCGCCGAGGGCGTCGTCAAGCACTTCCCGATCAAGCAGGGCATCGTCTTCAAGAAGGAGGTCGCCCGCGTCCACGCGGTGGACGGCGTCGACCTGGCGGTCCGGCGCGGCGAGACGCTCGGGATCGTCGGCGAGACCGGTTCGGGCAAGTCCACCCTCGCGCGGTGCGTGACGGGCCTGCACCCGGTCACGGCGGGCAGCATCCGGTTCGAGGGGACCGACATCACCAAGCTGTCGCGGGCGGGCCTGAAGGCGTTCCGCCGCGACGTCCAGATGATCTTCCAGGACCCGTACGGGTCGCTGAACCCGCGCCGCCGCGTCGGGTCGATCATCGGCGACCCGTTCGCCATCCACGGCATCGCCGACGGCGCGGACCGCCGCCGCCGCGTGCAGGAGCTGATGGAGCTGGTCGGGCTGAACCCCGAGCACTACAACCGGTTCCCCGCCGAGTTCTCCGGCGGGCAGCGGCAGCGCATCGGCGTGGCCCGCGCGCTGGCCGTCCGGCCGCGCCTCATCGTCTGCGACGAGCCGGTGTCGGCGCTGGACGTCTCCATCCAGGCGCAGGTCATCAACCTGCTCAAGGACCTCCAGGACGAGCTGGGCCTCACCTACATCTTCATCGCGCACGACCTGTCGGTCGTCCGGTACGTCAGCGACCGGGTCGCGGTGATGTACCTCGGGCGGATCGTGGAGTCCGCGTCGGCCGGCGACCTGTACGGGCGGCCGCGCCACCCGTACTCGGCGGCGCTGCTGTCGGCCGCGTCCATCGCGGACCCCGACGAGGCCGAGCGCGCGGAGCGCATCGTGCTCATCGGGGACGTCCCGTCGCCGATCGACCCGCCGCGGGGCTGCCGGTTCCACCCGCGCTGCCCGAAGGCGCAGGACCGCTGTATCGCCGAGGACCCGCCGTTCGTCCCGCGCGAGGGCGACCCGCCCGACCACCGCACCGCCTGCCACTTCCCGGTCCTGCCGGGCGAGCGCCTGGCGGGCCGCGAGGCGGGCATCGCCCAGGTCTCCACCGAACCCGAACTACCCGAGGCCGACCCGGGGGCGGGGGGCTCCTCATGAGCTATTCGGATCTGCAGGCGGAGGCGGTTCCCGTCGAGCCCGGTCCGGGGGCGGCGGTGCGGGGGCGGTCGCCGTTCCAGCTCGCGTGGGCGCGGTTCCGCCGGGACAAGTTGGCGGTGGTGTCGCTGGTCGTGCTGGCGCTCATCGCGGTGTTCGCGATCCTCGCGCCGCTGTGGGCGTCCTGGACGGGCCACCCCTACGACGCGACGTTCCCGAAGACGGCGCTGAACGTCGACGGGCAGCCGGTCGGGCCGTCGCGCGACTTCTGGCTCGGCGCCGACCAGCTCGGCCGGGACGTGCTGGTCCGCGCCGCGTACGGCGCGCGGATCTCGCTGGTCGTCGGCATCCTGGCGTCGGTGCTGGCGTCGCTGCTCGGCGTCGCGGTCGGCACGCTGGCCGGGTTCGTCGGCGGCTGGCTCGACACCGTCCTCGCGCGCGTGATGGACCTGACGCTCGCGCTGCCGTACCTGCTCGTCGCGATCATGCTGGCGACGACGTTCCAGATCTCGTCGGTGTTCTCCAGCCTCGCGATGACGATCATCGTGATCGCGTTCTTCTCGTTCGCGGCGTTCGGCCGCATCATCCGCGGCCAGGTGCTGTCGCTCAAGGAGAAGGAGTTCGTGGAGGCCGCGCGCTCGCTCGGCGCGGGCAGCGTCCGCATCATGTTCGTCGACGTCCTGCCGAACCTCGTCGCGCAGGTCACCGTCCTGACGTCGCTGCTGATCCCCACCTCCATCGTGTTCGAGGCGACGCTGTCGTTCCTCGGCGTCGGGGTGCGGCTGCCGATGCCGAGCTGGGGCAGCATGCTCGGCGAGGGCAGCGACGTGTTCCAGACGGCGTGGTGGCTGCTGGCCGTCCCGGCGGTCCTCCTGCTGCTGACCACCCTGTCGTTCAACCTGCTCGGCGACGGCATCCGGGACGCCCTCGACCCGCGCAGCGAGCGCCTGATCGGGAAGAAGTGAGCTGACCCATGCTGCGTTTCGTCATCCGCAGGCTCCTCTACGCGGTCCTGGTGCTGCTGCTGGTCTCGACGCTGGTGTTCGTGTTCCTGCACGTCTCCCCGGTGCCGGTCGAGCGGGTCATCGGCGGCCCCCGCGCCACCACCGACACGCTCGTGCAGATCCGCCGCAACCTCGGGCTGGACCAGCCCGCGATCGTCCAGTACGGGCAGTGGCTGGGCCGGCTGGTGCGCGGCGACCTCGGGGACTCCTACGTCAACGGCACGTCGGTGACGTCGCTGATCGCCGACCGCCTCCCGACGACGCTGTGGCTGGTGTTCGGCGCGGGGATCATCTGGTTCGTCGGCGGCGTCGCGACGGGCGTGTTCAGCGCGACGCGGGCGCGCGGCCTCGGGGACCGGGTCGCGACGGTGTTCGTGCTGCTCGGGCTGTCCACGCCGCCGTTCGTGATGGCGCTGGTGCTGCTGTACCTGTTCTCGACCAGGCTGGGGGATGCGGGCGTCCATGTCTTCGAGGCGGGGCCGCCGCTGCAGGAGCACTTCTGGCGGCGGATGGTCCTGCCGTGGATCGCGCTGGCGTTCCTGATGGTCGCGACGTACACGCGGCTGACGCGCGGCGCGATGCTCGACGTCCTCGGCGAGGACTACATCCGCACGGCCCGCGCGAAGGGCCTGTCGGAGCGGCGCGTGGTGTACCGGCACGGGCTGCGGTCCGCGCTGACGCCGGTCGTCACCCAGTTCGGCATCGACCTCGGCGCGCTCATCGGCTCGACGATCGTGACGGAGAAGGTGTTCGGGCTCCAGGGCGTCGGGCAGCTCGTGTACCAGTCGATCGCGCTGGGGGACACGCCGGTGATCATCGGGGTGACGCTGGTCGTGACGTTCTTCGTGGTCGTCGCGAATCTGCTGGTGGACATCGGCTACTCGTTCCTGGACCCGCGCGTCCGGCTGTCGTGACGCGGGCGGCCGGGTGGGCGGCCGGGTGGGCGGTCCGTCCGGGAATCGGTGCGGCGATCTCGGCTTAACGCCGCGAACCGGCCACGGATAAGCTCGGCTCATGCGATCGTGGTCCGCTCCCGAAGTCCCCAGCCTCACCGCCGCCGGGCTGCCCGCGGCGACCGGGCCGCTCCGCCTCTACGACACCGCGGCGGGCGGGGTCCGCGCGACCCGGCCGGGGCCGACGGCGCGGATGTACGTCTGCGGGATCACCCCCTACGACGCGACGCACCTCGGGCACGCCAACACCTATCTGGCGTTCGACCTGGTCAACCGGGTGTGGCGCGACCTCGGGCACGACGTCCTGTACGTCCAGAACGCCACCGACGTCGACGACCCGCTGCTGGAACGTGCCGAGCAGACCGGCGAGGACTGGCGGGCCCTCGCGGACCGCGAGATCGAACTGTTCCGTGACGACATGACGGCGCTGCGGGTCCTGCCGCCCGCGCACTACGTGGGCGCGGTCGAGGCGATCCCGCTGGTCGTGGAGATGATCGAAAAGCTGCGCGGGAAGGACGCCGCGTACACCGTCGACGGCGACGTCTACTACCCCGTCGCCGCCGACCCGTCGTTCGGCGCGGTCAGCCGCCTGGACCGGGCCGCGATGGCGCCGCTGTTCGCCGAGCGCGGCGGCGACCCCGACCGGGCGGGCAAGCGCGACCCGCTGGACGCGCTGCTGTGGCTGGCACGCCGCCCCGGCGAGCCCGGCTGGGAGTCCCCGTTCGGCGAGGGCCGCCCCGGCTGGCACGTGGAGTGCGCCGCGATCTCGCTGGAGCACCTCGGCATGGCGTTCGACGTGGAGGGCGGCGGCTCGGACCTGGCGTTCCCGCACCACGAGATGAGCGCCGCGCACGCCCAGGTCGCGACGGGGGAGGCCCCGCACGCCCGCGCCTACGTCCACGCGGGCATGGTCGCGCTCGACGGCGAGAAGATGTCCAAGTCGCGCGGGAACCTGGTGTTCGTGTCGAAGCTGCGCGCGTCCGGCGCGGACCCGATGGCGATCCGGCTGGCGCTGCTCGCGCACCACTACCGGTCGGACTGGGAGTGGACGGACGGGCAGCTCGCCGCGGCCGCCGAGCGGCTGGCGCGGTGGCGCGCGGCGGTCGAGCGCCCGGTGGGCCCGGACGCGGCCGCGACGGCGGCGCGGGTCCGCGAGCGGCTGGCCGACGACCTGGACGCTCCGGCGGCGGTCGCGGCGGTGGACGCCTGGGCCGACGCGGCGCTGCTCGGCGAGGGCGACGACCCGGCCGCGCCCGCGCACGTCCGCGCCCTCGCCGACGCTCTCCTCGGCGTCGCGCTCTGACCATCCGCTGACCCGCCGCCGATCCCTGCGGCCGGGCGTGCCGCCGCGCCCGCCCGCGCGGATCAGCGGGCCGCCGAGCGGCGGGCGCGGCGGGCGAGGCGCCGGCGGGAGCGCCACAGCAGCAGCGGCGCCCCGGCGCGGCGCAGCGGGCCGGGGACGAGCCGGTACCCGAACGCGCCCGTCCGCAGCAGGAACCACAGGAACCGCTCGCGGCGCGGCCCCCACGGCAGCCCGTACTGCTCGCGGATGCGCGGCGGCAGCAGCCCGGCGGTGATGTACCGGTTGAGCCACAGCGCGGGCCCGAGCCAGCGCAGCTTGCGCGCCCACAGCACGGCGCGGGCGACCTCGCGGCCGGTGTCGGTGACCTCCAGCGACGCGATCATGCCGTCCACGTAGGCGCGGAACGCGGGCAGGTCGGCGGGCTGCGCGCCGGGCGGGCAGCCGAGGACGTCCGCGACGTACCGGGCCTGGTCGACGTACGCGGCCGACAGGTCGCCGCCGGGGGAGCCGAGGACCCGCTCGTGGACGTACAGCGCGGCATCGGTGAGCGTCGCGTTCACCCAGACCTGAAGGTCGGGGTCGTTCCCGGAGTAGCCGGGCCCGGTGATGCGCTCGTGCATGCGGCGGATGCCGCGGCCGAGCCGCTCGGCCTCCTCGGGCGTGCCGAACGCGACGATGGTGAGGAAGTCCAGCGTCCCGAACAGCCGGTCGAGGGGCCGTTCGCGCATGTCGCTGTGGTCGGCGACGCCCTGGGCGACCTTCGGGTGCGCGACCTGCAGCAGCAGCGCGCGGCCCGCCGCGAGCATGACGGCGGGTTCGGCGGCCAGCCGCCGCAGCACGTCCCGCGGCGGCGCGGCGGCCGGGGCCTCGGGGGCTGCGGGCGGCCCGGACGCGGGTCCGGGGGCGGGCGCGGGAGTCTGCGGGGTCAAGACGGTCCTTCCGCCGGTGCGTGCGCCGGGCGCGGCCCCAGCATCGTCGCGCACCGGCGGACGCCCCGCAAGACCCTATTGACAGGATGCCAACAACGGGCCGCGCACTCCGTCGCGGAGTACGGGAACACCGCTCACAGCAGCCCGGCGAGTCGGTACAGCACCAGCGACCCCGCCACCGCGACGTTCAGGCTCGTGCCCGTCCCGACCATCGGGATCTCCACCGCCGCGTCCAGCAGGTCCAGCGCCTCGGCGGGGATGCCGTGCGCCTCGTGGCCGAGCACCGCCACCGTCCGGGTCCGGGCGGCGGGCAGGTCCGCCAGCCGCACCGCCTCGTCCGCCAGCTCGACGCCGACGACGCGGCTGCCCGCGTCCCGCTGGCGGGCGAGCCAGCCCAGCGGGTCGTTGACCCAGTGGACGCACGACCGCCGCCGCAGCGTGTTGCCGCGCGCCAGCGCCTCCGGCACCCACGGGAACCGCGGCACCGCCAGGCACGCGCCGACCGCGTCGCACGTCCGCAGCAGCGTGCCGAGGTTCGCGCCGTGCAGCGGCCACAGCGGCGCGGCGATCAGATGGTCCCAGCAGGCGTGCGCGGCGCGGCGGCGGTCGCGGCGCAGCTCGCGGCGGGGACGGACGCGGATCGCGGGCGCGGCGCCCGCCGGGCGGCTCACCGGCCGCGGGCGGCTCCGCCCGGAACGAGGGAAACGATCATGAGAGGGCGCACTCGTCGGCGTGCGCGGGCCATCGGCGGGGCCGGGGACCGGCCCGTTCCCCGCCATCGTAGCGGCCCCGGCTCAGCCCGCGTCGCGGCGCCGCAGGTAGCGCTCGAAGTCGCGGGCGATGGCGTCGCCGCTGGCCTCGGGCAGGTCGGTGGCGTCCTTCTGCTCCTCCAGCGTCCGCACGTACTCGGCGACCTCGGAGTCCTCCTCGGCCAGCTCGTTGACGCCGTTCTCCCAGGCGCGCGCCTCCTCGGGCAGCTCGCCCAGCGGGACGGTGATGTCCAGCAGGTCCTCCACCCGCCGCACCAGTGCCAGCGTCGCCTTCGGCGACGGCGGCTGCGCGACGTAGTGCGGCACCGCCGCCCACAGCGACACGGTGCTCAGGTCCGCCGCCGCGCACGCCTCCTGCAGCACGCCGAGGATGCCCGTCGGGCCCTCGTAGCGCGTCGGCTCCAGGCTCAGCGCCGCGACCAGCCCCGGCTCGGACGCCGACCCCGTCACCGGCACCGGCCGGGTGTGCGGGGCGTCGGCCAGCAGCGCGCCGAGCAGGACGACCCGCCCCGCGCCGAGGCCGGTCATGAGGTCCACCAGCTCCGCGCAGAACGACCGCCACCGCATGTTCGGCTCGATCCCGTGGACCAGCACCACGTCGCGGCCGCCGGGCAGCCGCGCCCGCGTCACCCGCGTCGTCGGCCAGACGATGCCGCGGCTCTCCCCGTCGGTCAGCTCGACCGTGGGCCGCGTCACCTGGAAGTCGTAGTAGTCCTCGGGGTCCACCTCGGCGACCGGGACCGACTCCCACGCCGCCGCGAGGTGCCGCACGACCCCGCTCGCGGCCTCGCCCGCGTCGTTCCACCCCTCAAAGGCGGCGACGACGACGGGATCGACCAGTTCAGGCACGCTCTCCCGCTCGACCACGCGCTGCCTCCTTCCGACGTCGGGTACAGCGTCACCGGACGGCGCGGTATTTCCGGGAACCCTGGCCCGCGCAAGATCGGTTGAGGGCCAGCCTACGTCCTCGCGGGGAGGCCCACCCCTCCGTCGCGCGGCCGGGCGCCGGACCGGCCCGCGCGGCGGGAGGCGGCCGGCGTCGTCAGCGCTTGCCGCCCTCGGTGGTGTGGACGATCAGGACGTCGCACGGCGACCGGTGCGACAGGTTCGCCGGCACCGACCCGAGCAGCCGCCCGGCGAGGCTGTTGAGCCCCCGGTTCCCGACGACGACGAGGTCGGCGGCGCGGTCCTTGGCGATCCCGGAGATGACGTCCACGGCGTCGCCCTCGACCGCGATCTCCTCGATGTCCTTGGCGCCCGCCGCGACGGCCCGCTCGCGCGCGGCGCGCAGCGCGTCGTCGGCCGGGGTCGAGCCCTGCACCTTGTAGGCCAGGTCGCCGAGCCGGTCGGCGGCGTTCAGCCGCTCCCGCTCGGGCATCGGGCTGTAGGCGGACGCGAGCAGCAGCGTGGCGCCGGTGGCGGCGGCGAGCTGGGCGGCGCGGTCCACCGCCCGGAACGAGGTCGACGAGCCGTCGGTGCCGACGAGGATGGTGCGGTACGCGCTCATGCCGCTCCTTACCGGTAAGTAGTCTGGGAGGGGCACGTTATCGGTCCCATGCCCGGTACGCCACGGTCTGGGCGACATGATCGGGTGACCCGCGTCGCGCTCGCTTCTCAAAGCGTGGACGGCCCGCGAGGACGCGCCGCCGCCCGGCTATGGTGGGGCACCATGAGCACTCCCAGCACCCCGTCTTTGCGTCAGGCCCTGAAACAGCGCGTCGTCGTGGCCGACGGGGGCATGGGAACGATGCTCCAGGACGCCGGGCCCACCCTCGACGACTTCGAGGGCCACGAGGGCTGCAACGAGATCCTCAACGTCACCCGGCCCGACATCGTCCGCTCCGTCCACGCCGCCTACTTCGAGGCGGGCGTCGACTGCGTCGAGACCAACACCTTCGGCGCCAACCTCGGCAACCTCGGCGAGTACGGCATCACCGACCGGATCTACGAGCTGTCGGAGGCGGGCGCGCGGCTGGCCCGCGAGGTCGCCGACTCCTTCGCCACCCCCGACCGGCCCCGGTACGTCATCGGCTCGGTCGGCCCCGGCACCAAACTGCCGACGCTCGGCCACATCACCTTCGCCGAACTGCGCGACGCCTACCAGCGCAACGTCGAGGGCCTGATCGCGGGCGGCGCGGACGCCGTCCTGGTGGAGACCTGCCAGGACCTGCTGCAGGCCAAGGCCGCGCTGATCGGCGCGCGCCGCGCCATCGACGCCGCGGGCGCCGACACCGTCCTCATCGGCCAGGTCACCATCGAGCAGAACGGCGCGATGCTGATGGGCTCGGAGATCGGCGCCGCGCTCACCGCGCTGGAGCCGATGGGCATCGACCTGATCGGGCTGAACTGCGCCACCGGCCCCGCCGAGATGAGCGAGCACCTGCGCTACCTGTCGCGGCACGCGCGCATCGGCCTGTCGTGCATGCCGAACGCGGGCCTGCCGGAGCTGACGTCCGACGGCGCGCGCTACCCGCTGACGCCCGCCGAGCTGGCCGACGCCCACGACACCTTCACCCGCGAGTTCGGGCTGTCGCTGGTCGGCGGCTGCTGCGGGACGACGCCCGAGCACCTGCGGCACGTCGTCGAGCGGGTCCGGGGCCGGGAGATCGCCGAGCGCGACCCGCGCCCGGAGGCGGGCGCGTCGTCGCTGTACCAGCACGTCCCGTTCCGGCAGGACACGTCCTACCTGGCGATCGGGGAGCGCACCAACGCCAACGGCTCCAAGGCGTTCCGCGAGGCGATGCTGGAGCGGCGCTGGGACGACTGCGTCAAGATCGCCCGCGACCAGGCCCGCGACGGCGCGCACATGCTCGACCTGTGCGTCGACTACGTCGGCCGCGACGGCGTCGCGGACATGCGCGAGCTGGGCTTCCGGTTCGCGACGGCGGCGACGCTGCCGATCGTGCTGGACTCCACCGAGGTCGACGTCATCGTCGCCGGGCTGGAGACCCTCGGCGGCCGGGCCGTCATCAACTCGGTGAACCTGGAGGACGGCGACGGCCCCGACTCGCGGATGGCGCGGCTCATGCCCGCCGTCAAGGAGCACGGCGCGGCCGTCATCGCCCTGACCATCGACGAGCAGGGCCAGGCCCGCACCGCCGAGAAGAAGGTCGAGATCGCGTCCCGCATCATCGAGATGCTGACCGGCACCTGGGGGATGCGCGTCGAGGACATCATCGTCGACACCCTCACCTTCACCATCGGCACCGGCCAGGAGGAGTCGCGCCGCGACGCCCTGGAGACCATCGAGGCGATCCGGGGGCTGAAGGCCCGCTACCCCGACGTGCAGACCACCCTCGGCCTGTCCAACGTCTCGTTCGGCCTGAACCCGGCCGCCCGCATCGTGCTGAACTCGGTGTTCCTGCACGAGTGCGCCGAGGCCGGGCTGGACTCGGCCATCGTCCACGCGTCCAAGATCCTGCCGATGGCGCGCATCCCTGAGGAGCAGCGGCAGGTCGCCCTCGACCTGGTGTACGACCGGCGCGGCGACGGCTACGACCCGCTGCACCGCTTCATGGAGCTGTTCGAGGGCGTCGACACGGCCGCGATGAAGGCCGACCGCGCCGCCGAGCTGATGGCCCTCCCGCTGTGGGACCGCCTCAAGCGCCGCATCGTCGACGGCGAGCTCGACGGCCTGGGCGCCGACCTGGACGCGGGCCTGGCCGAGCGCCCCGCCCTCGCCATCGTCAACGAGGTCCTGCTGGACGGCATGAAGACCGTCGGCGAGCTGTTCGGGTCCGGCGAGATGCAGCTCCCGTTCGTCCTGCAGAGCGCCGAGGTCATGAAGACCGCCGTCGCCTACCTCGAACCCCACATGGAGAAGTCCGACGACGGCGGCAAGGGCCGCATCGTCCTGGCGACCGTGAAGGGCGACGTCCACGACATCGGCAAGAACCTCGTGGACATCATCCTGTCCAACAACGGCTACGAGGTCGTGAACATCGGCATCAAGCAGCCGATGAACGCGATCCTGGAGGCCGCCGAGAACGAGCGCGCCGACGTCATCGGCATGTCCGGCCTGCTGGTGAAGTCCACGGTCGTCATGAAGGAGAACCTCCAGGAGCTGAACGCCCGCGGGCTCGCCGGCCGCTGGCCCGTCCTGCTCGGCGGCGCGGCCCTGACCCGCGCCTACGTCGAGCAGGACCTCGCCGAGCTGTACGAGGGCGAGGTCCGCTACGCCCGCGACGCGTTCGAGGGCCTGCGGCTGATGGACGCGTTCATGGCCGTCAAGCGCGGCGAGGAGGGCGCGACCCTGCCGCCGCTGCGCGAGCGGCGCGTCAAGAGGGGCGCGACCCTCAAGGTCACCGAGCCCGAGGAGATGCCCGCCCGCTCCGACGTCGCCCTGGACAACAAGGTCCCCGCGCCGCCGTTCTTCGGCGACCGGATCGTCAAGGGCATCCCCCTCGCCGACTACGCGGCGTTCCTCGACGAGCGCGCCACCTTCATGGGGCAGTGGGGCCTCAAGCCCGCGCGCGGCGGCGACGGCCCGAGCTACGAGGAGCTGGTCGAGACCGAGGGCCGTCCGCGGCTGCGGATGTGGCTGGACCGCGTCCAGACCGACGGCCTGATCGAGGCCGCCGTGGTGTACGGCTACTTCCCGGCCGTCAGCGAGGGCGACGACCTGGTCGTCCTCAACGCCGACGGCTCCGACCGCGAGCGGTTCACCTTCCCGCGCCAGCGCCGCGACCGGCACCTGTGCCTCGCGGACTTCTTCCGGCCCCGCGACTCCGGCGAGACCGACGTCGTGGCGTTCCAGCTCGTCACGGTCGGCTCCCGCATCGCCGAGGCCACCGGCGAGCTGTTCGCCAGGAACGCCTACCGCGACTACCTCGAACTGCACGGGTTGTCGGTGCAGCTCACCGAGGCGCTGATGGAGTACTGGCACGCCCGCATCCGCTCGGAGATCGGGTTCGGCGCGGAGGACTCCGAGGACGTCTCGGACTTCTTCAAGCTCGGCTACCGGGGCGCGCGCTACTCCTTCGGCTACCCCGCCTGCCCGGACCTGGAGGACCGCGCCACCCTCGTGCGGCTGCTGCGGCCCGAGCGGATCGGCGTGACCCTCACCGAGGAGCTGCAGCTCACCCCCGAGCAGTCGGCGGACGCGATCGTCGTCCACCACCCCGAGGCGAAGTACTTCAACACCTGACCGTCGCGAGAGGTGAACCCCGTGCCGCGTTCCACCGGGCCGCAGGCCGTCCTGTTCGACATGGACGGCCTGCTCGTCGACTCCGAGCGGCTGTGGCTGGAGGTCGAGGAGGAGACCGTCGCCCGGCTCGGCGGGACGTGGGGCGAGGAGCACCAGCGGGCGCTCATCGGCGGCTCGCTGGACCGCGCCGCCGTCTACATGCTGGAGCTGACCGGCGCGGACGTCCCGCCCGAGCGGATCGGCGACTGGCTGCTGGAGGGCATGATCACGCGGCTCGGCGCGGGCGTGCCGCTGCTGCCGGGCGCGCGGGAGCTGCTGGCGGAGGTCCGCGCGGCGGGCGTCCCGGCGGGCCTGGTGTCCTCCAGCTACCGGTGCCTGATCGAGGCGGCCCTGGACGTGATCGGCCGCGAGCACTTCGCGGTGACCGTCGCGGGCGACGAGGTCGCGCGCACCAAGCCCGACCCCGAGCCGTACCTGACGGCGGCGGCGCGGCTCGGCGCCGACCCGGCCGCCTGCGTGGCGCTGGAGGACTCGCCGAACGGCCTGGCGGCGGCGGAGGCGGCGGGCTGCGCGGTGGTCGCGGTGCCCTCGGTGCTGCCGATCGCGGCTGCGCCGGGACGGACGGTGGTGGCGTCGCTGCACGACGTGGACCTGGACCTGCTGCGCTCGCTCGTGGCGGACCGCCCGCGCACGCCCGTCTCATGATCGTTTCGTGTCCGGTGCGAGACCGTCCGGTGACCTGACCGTTATTTTTTGGGTTATGTCCTAACTTGCATCCCAGGAGTCCGCTCCGGGACGCATCCCGCCGGAGGATGAGGCCGCGCCGGACGCGAACCGTCCCTCCGGAGGATCATCCCGGCCGCATACGGTGTGAAGATGGGGAGAAGCGGCACCGTACGGAGTGAGGGACCGAAATGAGCCACGCAGCCATCGACGCCGTCTGCTACGGCGTGACGATCCTCGGGCTGGTCATCAGCTGGGCGCTGTACCGCCGCCGGGGCGCGGCGACGGCGCTGCGGGGCGTGTCCCTGTCGCTGGTCCCGGCCGCCGCGGCGCTCACGAACGTCACGGGCTTCTTCCTCGGCCTGGCGTTCAACCCGATCCGCTGGCTGGGCGTCGGCGCGGCCGGGCTGGCCGCGGTGCTGTACCTGACCTCGGGCGCGATGCTCAGCCGCCGCGCGGGCGGCGACGACGCGCCGGCCGGGGGCGGCGGTGGCGGCGGCGGCAAGGAGCGCCGCCGGGAGGGCGGCGGGCGGGCGGTGGAGTCCCCGCGTCAGCAGGCCGCGCCGGTCGACCCCGACCTGGCCGACATCGAGGAGATCCTGCGCAACCGCGGCATCAAGTAGCCGCACGGCCCGTCAAGGGCCCAAGTCAGAGCGCGCTTCCGCCGGGCGGGGGCGCGTTCGGCGTTCCGGGGCGGGGCGCCGCCGCCGGTCCGGTGGGCGGCGCCCGATCGCGTGCTTCTTCCGTCGCAGGTCGCCGGGCAGAGGACGGTTGATATCGGATCGGACTCGGATCGGTAAAGCTTGCTGTCCACGGCCTGCTCACGGCCGAGTGGGGTTCGCGTCGAACGTACTATTCGGGCGATTTGTCTGTGACGCCGCGCATGCGCGTGTGCCCGAGATGACGACGAGATCACAAGTCAGAAACGGGTACTGGCGCCAGTCGTCGCACCGATGGACAGTCGTGCTCGAAGCACTAGGTTTCCCTCCGGCAAACACTGGCGTAACGGGCATGGGCGGCAACGGACGATCTCCGCCGCCGACCGGCCCCCGCCGGCGGCGGCAGGGCCGAACCAGCGGCCGGACGGTAGGAGGTATGGAGCGTGACCGCACCCATGGAGGTGTCCGGTTCGGAGGCCGAGGCGCAGCCCGAAGCCGTCCTGGCCGGAGTCGAGGCGAACAAGATCCAGGGCCGTTCCCTGGGCCAGATCGCCTGGCTGCGGCTCAAGCGCGACAAGGTCGCCCTGGGCGGCGGCGTCGTGGTGGTCCTGCTGATCCTCATGGCGATCTTCGCGCCGTGGATCACCAAGCTGCTCGGCCATCCCCCCAACGAGTTCCACCAGGACCTCATCGACCCGACGCTCGGCGGCCCGCTGAAGCCGTGGGGCGGCGCCAACGGCGACTACCTGTTCGGGCTGGAGCCGGGCAACGGCCGCGACCTGTTCAGCCGCATCGTCTACGGCGCCCGCGTCTCGCTGCTCGTCGGCTTCCTCGCGACGCTGGTGTCGGTGCTGATCGGCACGATCTTCGGCGTCATGGCCGGCTACTTCGGCGGCTGGGTCGACTGGATCATCGCGCGGCTCATGGACGTCTTCCTGGCGTTTCCGCTGCTGATGTTCGCCATCGCGATCGTCGGCGTCCTG
The DNA here is from genome assembly GCF_000381885.1 of Actinomadura atramentaria DSM 43919. Taxonomy (GTDB): domain Bacteria; phylum Actinomycetota; class Actinomycetes; order Streptosporangiales; family Streptosporangiaceae; genus Spirillospora; species Spirillospora atramentaria. The sequence goes on from NZ_KB907219.1 coordinate 166,388, forward strand.
CCCGACAAGCTCGCCGGGCTGGAGGGCAACGGCCTGCGCATGGCGATCCTGATCTTCATCATCGGCTTCTTCGGCTGGCCCTACATCGGCCGGATCGTCCGCGGCCAGACGATCTCGCTGCGCGAGCGCGAGTTCGTCGACGCGGCGCGCAGCCTGGGCGCGCGCAGCCCGTACATCCTGTTCCGCGAGCTGCTGCCGAACCTCGTCGCGCCGATCCTGGTCTACGCGACGCTGCTCATCCCGACGAACATCCTCTTCGAGGCGTCGCTGTCGTTCCTCGGCGTCGGCATCAGCCCGCCGACGCCGGCATGGGGGAGCATGCTCACCGACGCGATCCGGACCTACCAGATCGCTCCCTATTTCGTGGTCATCCCGGGTCTGGCGATCTTCGTCACGGTCATGGCCTTCAACCTGTTCGGCGACGGTCTGCGGGACGCTCTCGACCCGCGGAGCAACCGCTGATCCCCCGCTGGAACCTCCCATGCTCAGTAGCGAAAGGGTATTCATGAAAAGCCGTTCGAGAATCCTGGCCGCATCGTCGGCCGGGCTCCTCGCCCTGGGCCTCCTCGCGGCCTGCGGCGGCGACGACAAGGACTCCGGCAGCGGCGGCGCCGGCTTCAACGCCGCCGTCGACAAGGTCGTCAACCCTTCCGACAAGAAGGGGGGCGTGCTGAAGATGGCGATCAGCAGCGACATCGAGTCCACGGACCCGGGCAACATGTACTACGCCTGGTCCACGAACTTCGTGCGGCTGTACTCGCGGATGCTGCTGACCTACCCGTCCAAGCCGGGCGACGAGGGCCGCAAGCCGTCCCCCGACCTCGCCGAGGCGCTGGGCGTGCCGAGCGACGGCAACAAGACCTGGACCTACAAGCTCAAGCACGGCCTCAAGTACGAGGACGGCACGGAGATCAAGGCCAAGGACATCAAGTACGCGGTCGCGCGCACCTTCGACCGCAGCGTCCTGCGCAGCGGCCCGAGCTACTTCGCCGACATGCTCGACGCGTCGGGTTACAAGGGTCCGTTCAAGGACAAGAACCTGGACCACTTCAAGGGCGTCAGCACGCCGGACGACTACACGATCGTCTTCCACCTGAAGAAGCCGTTCGCCGAGTTCAACGAGCTGGTGAACTTCTCCGGCCAGACGGCCCCGGTCCCGCAGGACAAGGACAAGGGCGACCGCTACGGCCTGCACCCGGTCTCGTCGGGCCCGTACAAGTGGCAGGGCGACTACCAGCCCGGCAAGGGCGGCACGCTGGTCCGCAACGACCAGTGGGACCAGAGCACCGACGAGAACCGCAAGCAGCTCCCGGACCAGGTCCAGATGATCTCCGGCCTGAACGCCGAGGAACTCGACAACCAGCTCCTCAAGGGCGAGATCCAGATCGACCTCGCGGGCTCGGGCGTCCAGGACAACGCGCGCAAGACGATCCTGACCGACCCGAACATGAAGGCCCAGTCGGACGACCCGAACGGCGGGTTCCACTGGTACATGCCGATCGACACCACGGTCATCCCCAACATCGAGTGCCGCAAGGCGCTGATCTGGGCGGCGGACCGCGACGCGATGTGGCGCGCCTACGGCGGTGACATCGGCGGCGAGCTGGCGACCTCGATCATGCCGCCGGACGTCACGGGCCGCGAGAAGGGCACGGACTACTACACCAAGGCCGAGACCGGCTACCACGGCGACGTGAACCAGGCCAAGGCCGCCCTCGCCAAGTGCGGCAAGCCCAACGGCTTCGAGACCACGATGATCTACCGCGAGGACCGGCCGAAGGAGAAGGCGACGGCCGTCGCCCTCCAGCAGGCGGAGTCGCGGGTCGGGATCAAGCTGAACCTCAAGGGCTACCCGGCCAACACCTACACCACCGACCAGATCGGGTCCCCGGACTTCAACAAGAAGAACAACGTGGGCCTCGGCACCTTCGGCTGGCTGTCGGACTGGCCGACCGGCTACGGCTTCCTCTGGGCGCTGACCGACTCGCGCGCCATCCTCCCGAGCGGCAACATCAACATCTCGGAGATCAAGGACGCGCAGATCGACAAGTGGTGGGACGAGTCCCTCACCCAGACCGACCCCGCCGCCCGCGCGAAGCTCTACAACCAGATCGACGACCGCTTCCGCGCGGAGGCGGCCGTGATGCCGAACGTGTACGCCAAGTCGCTGCTGTTCCGCCCGAGCGGCCTGACGAACGTGTTCTTCCACAAGGGCTTCGGCATGTACAACTACTCCACTCTCGGCGTGGCCAAGTAGGTCTCCGCCGCCTCGCTCTAGAAGGCAGGTGAAGGCCGTGGGCGGCCGGTCCGGGACCACCCGGTCCCGGACCGGCCGCCCTGGCCGCGCACTGTGATCGCTTTCATTGTTCGCCGGCTCGTGGGTGCGGTGGCGCTGCTGCTGGTCATCAGCGCGGTGACCTTCCTCATCTTCTTCGGGCTCCCGAGGCTGGCCGGTACCAGCTCCGACACGCTCGCCGCGCGCTTCGCGGGCAAGTCCCCGACTCCGGAGACCATCACCGCGATCAAGGAACGGTTCGGCTTCGACGACCCGCTCGTCGTGCAGTACGGGCACTTCCTCCACGATCTGGTCCTCGGCGGCACGTACGACACCGGGACCGACAAGATCCACTGCGCGGCCCCGTGCCTCGGCTACTCGTTCCGGACCAACCAGAACGTGACCGACATGCTGCTGGACCGGCTCCCGATCACCTTCTCGCTGGTCATCGGGGCGGCCGTCATCTGGCTGCTGGTCGGCGTGTCCATCGGCGTCCTCTCGGCGCTGAAGCGCGGGTCGCTGTTCGACCGCGCCGCGATGATGGTCGCGCTCGCCGGCGTCTCGCTGCCGATCTACTTCACCGGCCTGCTGTCCCTGGCGTTCGTCGTCCACGGCTGGGGGCTGCTGCCGCCGGTCAACTACTCCTCGTTCCTCTCCAACCCGTTCTCGTGGGCGGGCGCGCTGATCCTGCCCTGGGTGACGCTCGCGTTCCTGTACGCGGCGATGTACGCGCGGCTCACCAGAGCCGGGATGCTGGAGACGATGAGCGAGGACTACATACGCACGGCGCGGGCCAAGGGCCTGCCCGAGCGGACGGTCATCACCAAGCACGCGCTGCGGGCGTCGCTGACCCCCCTGCTGACGATCTTCGGTCTGGACTTCGGCCTGCTGTTCGGCGGCGCGGTCCTCACCGAGAAGACCTTCTCGCTGAAGGGCCTGGGGTCGCTCGCGCTGGACGGGGTGATCGGCAGCGACCTGCCGGTCGTGCTCGGGACCGTCCTCACGACCGCCGTGTTCGTCGTCGTGGCGAACCTGGTGGTGGACATTCTGTACGGCGTCGTCGACCCGAGGGTGAGGTTCAGCTGATGGGGGACGAGCAGCGGGCCGAACTGCTGGACGGCCCGGCGGGGGAGGACGCGGCGGCGCGCCCGCCGTCGGCGTTCCTGGAGGTCCGGGACCTCAAGATCCACTTCCCGACCGACGACGGCCTGGTGAAGTCGGTGGACGGGCTGTCGTTCACGCTGGAGCGCGGCAGGACGCTCGGGATCGTGGGCGAGTCCGGCTCGGGCAAGAGCGTGACGAGCCTCGGCATCCTCGGCCTGCACAACCGCCGCAACGCGCGGGTCTCGGGGGAGATCTGGCTGGACGGCAAGGAGCTGGTCGGCGCGTCGCCCGACGACGTGCGCCGCCTCCGCGGCCGCGAGATGGCGATGATCTTCCAGGACCCGCTGTCGGCGATGCACCCCTTCTACACGGTGGGGCACCAGATCATCGAGGCGTACCGGGTCCACAACGACGTGTCGAAGAAGGTCGCGCGCAAGCACGCCATCGACATGCTGGGCCGGGTCGGCATCCCCAAGCCGGACCGGCGCGTGGACGACTACCCGCACCAGTTCTCCGGCGGCATGCGGCAGCGCGCGATGATCGCGATGGCGCTGTCGTGCGACCCGGAGCTGCTCATCGCCGACGAGCCGACGACGGCGCTGGACGTCACCGTCCAGGCGCAGATCCTCGACCTGATCCGCGACCTGCAGCAGGAGTTCAACTCCGCGATCATCATGATCACCCACGACCTCGGGGTCGTCGCGGAGCTGTCCGACGACGTCCTGGTCATGTACGCGGGCCGGTGCGTGGAGTACACCTCGGTGGACGACGCGTTCCACCGGCCGCTGCACCCGTACACCTGGGGCCTGCTCGGCTCGATGCCGCGGCTCGACCGGGCGCGGTCCGAGCGCCTCAACCCGATCAAGGGCTCTCCCCCCAGCCTGATCAACGTGCCGCAGGGGTGCGCGTTCAACCCGCGCTGCGCCTACGCGGCGCTGAACGAGGGCCGCAGCGAGTCCGAGCGGCCCGAACTGGTCGAGCTGGAGCCCGGCCACTCCGCCGCGTGCCACCTCCCGCTGGAGAAGCGGCGGGAGATCTGGGACGCCGAGATCCGGCCGACGCTGTGACGAGCACGAGTGGGAAGACAGTGAACACTTCGAAGACCCCGCCCGAGGCGGACACGGTCGCGGACGCGGCGGCCAGCGCGGCCGACACCGTGGCGGACGCCCCCGCCGAGCGCGCCGAGCCGCGCCGCCGGCCGGACCCGTCGGACGAGCCGCTGCTGCGCGTCGAGGGCCTGGGCAAGCACTTCCCGGTGACGTCCGGGCTGCTGCGCCGCCAGGTCGGCGCGGTCCGCGCCGTGGACGGCGTGTCGTTCTCGGTGCGCCGGGGCGAGACGCTGGGCCTGGTGGGGGAGTCGGGCTGCGGGAAGTCCACGACGGGCCGGATGGTCATGCGGCTGCTCGACCCGTCCTTCGGCAAGATCGTCTTCGACGGGCGGGACATCACCGGGCTGTCGCAGCGCAGCCTGCGCCCCCTCCGCCGCGACCTGCAGATGATCTTCCAGGACCCGTACTCGTCGCTGAACCCGCGCCAGACGGTCGGCGCGATCGTCGGCGCGCCGTTCCGGCTGCAGAGCATCCGGACCGAGAACGGCGTCAAGAAGGCCGTGCAGGAGCTGCTGGAGCTCGTCGGCCTCAGCCCCGAGCACTACAACCGGTACCCGCACGAGTTCTCCGGCGGGCAGCGGCAGCGCATCGGCATCGCCCGGACGCTGGCCCTCAAGCCCAAGCTGATCATCGCGGACGAGCCGGTGTCGGCGCTGGACGTGTCGGTGCAGGCGCAGGTCGTCAACCTGCTGGAGGATCTCCAGGACGAGCTGGACCTCACCTACGTCGTCATCGCGCACGACCTGTCGGTCGTCCGGCACATCGCCGACCGCGTCGCGGTCATGTACCTCGGCAAGATCGTCGAGATCGCCGACCGCGACGACCTGTACGAGCGCCCGATGCACCCGTACACGACGGCGCTGCTGTCGGCCGTCCCGGTGCCGGACCCGGCGGCGCGCAAGGGCCGCGAGCGCATCCGGCTGCAGGGCGACGTCCCGAGCCCGCTCGACCCGCCGCCCGCCTGCCGGTTCCACACGCGCTGCTGGAAGGCGCAGGAGATCTGCAAGCAGGTCGAGCCGCCGCTGGTGGAGCTGAGCCCGGGCCACGAGGCCGCGTGCCACTTCCCGGAGAACGCGACCGTCAGCGCCACCGACCTGGTGGAGCGCGCGGGAGTGGACGGCACGGTGGTGGATGGCACGGTGGTGGACGCCGCGGGGGAGACCGCCGCGGACTCCTGACCCCGGCCCGGCGAGCGCATGGCGGCGCCGGACGCGACGATCTCCGCACTCGTCGCGTCCGGCGTCGCTTTTCTGTGTATCACGGCGCGCGTCCCGCCGGTCGCGGAACGGGAAGGGCGGCCCGCGCGGGGAGTGCGCGGGCCGCCCGGGGAGGGGAGCGGGGTCAGTCGGTGGAGATCGCCTTGAGGACGTCCATCCGGCCCGCCCGCCACGCCGGCCACAGCGCCGCCAGGACGCCGATGACCGCCGCGACGACCAGGTAGACCACCAGCGTCCCGTAGGGGATCGACAGCACGCCCAGCCCGTCGTCGGACATCGCCTGCTGCAGCGACGCGCCGAACGCCAGCCCGATCGCCATGCCGAGCAGCGCGCCGAACACCGCGATGACGATCGACTCGGCGCGGATCATCCGGCGGAGCTGGCGGCGGCCCATGCCGATCGCCCGCAGCAGCCCGATCTCCCGCGTCCGCTCGATCACCGACAGCGCGATGGTGTTGATGACGCCGACCGCGGCGATGATCACCGACAGGGCCAGCAGGATCGAGATGATCGCGACGACGCCGTCGATGCCCTTGCTGACCTCGTCCTTGAGGTCGGTCTGGTCCTGCACCTTCAGCGCCGGGTTCGCCTTGACGGCGTTCTCGATGCCCTGCCGGGGCGCCTTCGCGCCGCCGGTGTCGACCGCGACCATCCCGATGACCGGCTGCGGCGTGTGCGCCAGGTGCTCGGCCGCCGCGACGAACCGCGACCCCATCAGGTCGTTCTTCTTGTAGATCCCGACCAGGCGCAGCGGCACGGTCTTTCCGTCGGCGAACGTCACCGGGAGCGTGCCGCCGAGCGCGACGCCGCGCGCCTTGGCGGTGTCCTCGTCCAGCAGGACGCCGTCCTTGCCGGGGTCCTCCGACCCCGACACCATCTCCAGCTTCGACGCGCGGCCGAGGGCGGGCATGTCGCCGGAGGAGTAGCCGACCTTCTTGCCCGCGATCACCGCGTCACCGCTGTACGCGCGGGCGATCGACCGGACGCCCGGCACCTGCGCGATGCGCTGCGCGGCCTCGGCGTCGACGCCGTTGCCCGACGAGCTGACGATGTAGTCCGCGCCGAGCTGCTCGTCGATCTGCGCGTTCACCGACGCCCGGATCGACGCGCCGAGCACGTTCACCGTCGTGATCAGCGCGAGGCCGATCATCAGCGCCGCCGCCGTCGCCGCCGTGCGGCGCGGGTTGCGCAGCGCGTTCTGCTGCGCGAGCCGCCCCGGCACCCGCATCACCCTGGCGAACGGCCAGCCCAGCACCTTCACGACCGGGATGCTGATGAGCGGGGCGAGCATCGTGACGCCGATGAACACCGCGAACGCGCCCGCGCCGACCAGGACCGCGTTGGCCGTCCCGCTCGCCGCGCCGCCCAGGCCGAGGCCGATCAGCACCGCGCCGAGGACGGTCAGGACGCCGCCCAGCGACAGCCGGATGCGCAGCGACCGCTGCGGCATCGCCACGTCGTCGCGCATCGCCGCCACCGGCGGGATCTTCGCGGCGCGCCGCGCCGGGAAGTACGCCGACACGACCGTCACGATGACGCCGACCAGGTACGACACGATGACCGTGCGGGCCGACAGCACCAGGCTGCCGCCGCCGTTCATCGCCTGCAGCAGCGTCGCGAGCCCCGCCCCGGCCGCCAGGCCGAGCGTGGACCCGACGAAGCCGACCGCGACGGCCTCGCCGATCACCGCGCGGGTGACCTGCCCGCGCCCCGCGCCGATGGCGCGCAGCAGCGCCAGCTCGCGGGTGCGCTGCGCCACCAGCATCGTGAACGTGTTGAAGATGATGAACGCGCCGACGAACACCGCGATCAGCGCGAACGCGAGCAGGAACGTGCGGAAGAAGCCCATCACGGCCTCGACGTCGCTCTTGTTCTCGTCGCGCATCTTCGTGCCGGTGATCGCCTCCAGCCCGTCCGGGAGCTTGGCCGCGACCCGGTCGCGCAGGACCGCCTCGCTCGGCCCCGAGGACTGCATCTGGATCTCGGAGAAGTAGCCGGGCTTGAGCAGCAGCCGCTGCGCCGTGGCCGTGTCGAACCCGGTGACGGTCGCGCCCATGAGGTTGCCGGTGTCGATCAGCCCGGTGATCCGCGCCGTCCGCGGCGGCCCGGACAGGACGATCTTGACCGTGTCGCCGATCGCGAAGTGCGCCTTCTTCGCGGTGTCGGTGTCGATCAGCACCTCGCCGGGGCCGCTCGGCGCGCGGCCGCTCGCCAGCTTGAAGCTGCCGTCGTCGCCCGTCCAGTTGACGCCCATCTGCGGCGGACCGCCGCCGCCGACCACCTTGCCGTCGCGGCCCACGACCGCCGCGTACCCGCCGACCTGGCCCTCGGGGTCCTTGACGCCCTCGACGGTCTTCAGCGTGTCCACCAGGGACGCCGGAATCGGCATCGCGTTCATGCCGTCGTCGTCGGAGCCGCCGATCTTCTTCGCGCGGACGTCCACCGCGACGTTCTTGCCGACGCTGCTGAACAGGTCGTCGAACTGCTTGCCCATCGTGTCGGTGAACATCAGCGTCCCCGCCACGAACGCGACCCCGAGCAGGACCGCGACGCCCGTCAGCAGCAACCGCACCTTGTGCGCGGCCAGGTTGCGGAGCGTGACCTTGGTCATCATCGGGCCGTGCCCCCCGGCAGGTCGAAGCCCTTCATGCGCTCAAGGACGCGCTCGGCGGTCGGCTCGCGCATCGTGTCGACGATCCGGCCGTCCGACAGGAACAGCACGTCGTCGGCGTACGCCGCCGCGGACGGGTCGTGGGTCACCATCACGATCGTCTGGCCCATCTCGCGCACCGACGACCGCAGGAAGCCCAGCACCTCCGCGCCCGAGCGCGAGTCCAGGTTCCCGGTCGGCTCGTCGGCGAAGATGATGTCCGGGCGCGACGCCAGCGCCCGCGCGCACGCCACCCGCTGCTGCTGGCCGCCCGACAGCTCCGACGGCCGGTGCTTGAGCCGCGGCCGCAGCCCGACCGTGTCGATGACCCGGTCCAGCCACTCCTGGTCCGGCTTGCGGCCCGCGATGCCCATCGGCAGCGTGATGTTCTCCAGCGCCGTCAGCGTCGGCACCAGGTTGAACGCCTGGAAGATGAACCCGATCTTGTCGCGGCGCAGCCGCGTGAGCTGCTTGTCCTTCAACCGCGTCAGCTCCGTGCCGCCGATCCGGACGACGCCGGAGTCCACCGCGTCCAGCCCGGCCATGCAGTGCATCAGCGTCGACTTGCCCGACCCGGACGGACCCATCACCGCGGTGAACCGGCCCCGCGGGATGCCGACCGTCACGTCGTCGAGCGCGACCACCCGCGCGTCGTCGCGGCCGTAGCCCTTGGAGACGTGCTCGGCCGACGCGGCGAAGTCACCCGCCCCGGGCGCGGGCTGCGCGTCGGCGGTCGATGGGGCGGAGTACGTCACGGTGTGTCCCCTGTTCGTGGTGGAAAGCCATGCGATACGACGATTCGTCGTCCACCACAGAACAGTAGGAGCCGGGACGTCCCGGCGGATGCACCGCAGGAAGGGAATATCGGGTCCACCCACGGCATGAGGACCCGCCGCCGCCGTCGTCCTCGGGGAGTAGACCCGCCTCCCCCGCCTCAGGGAAGGCCCCGGAGACGGCCTCGGGGTCAGCCCTGGCCCGGCCTGCTCAGCCCCGTCTCGTACGCGTACACCACCGCCTGCACCCGGTCCCGCAGCCCCAGCTTCGCCAGCACGTTCCCCACGTGCGTCTTCACCGTCGTCTCGCTCACGACCAGCTCCGCCGCGATCTCCGCGTTCGACTGCCCCCGCGCCACATGCGTCAGCACCTCGCGCTCCCGCTCCGTCAGCGTGTCCAGCCCCGGCGGGGGAGCGGAGTCCCGCACCGCCGGCAGCCGCGTCGCGAACTTGTCCAGCAGCCGCCGCGTCACCGACGGCGCCACGATCGCGTCGCCGTGCGCCACGATCCGGATCGCCGCCACCAGATCCTCCGGCGGCGAGTCCTTCAACAGGAACCCGCTCGCCCCCGCCCGCACCGCCTCGATCACGTACTCGTCCAGATCGAACGTCGTCAGGATCAGCACCCGCGGATCGTGCGACGCCGCGCCGTCCCGCACGATCCGCCGCGTCGCCTCGATCCCGTCCATCCCCGGCATCCGGATGTCCATCAGCACCACGTCCGGCAGCAGCGACCGCGTCAGCTCCACCGCCGCCGCGCCGTCGCCCGCCTCGCCGACCACCGCCAGATCCGGCTCCGCCTCCAGGATCAGCTTGAACCCCGTCCGCAGCAGCGGCTGGTCGTCCACCAGCAGCACCCGTACCGCGTTCACCCGGCAGCCCCGTCCATCGTCATCGACCCGCCCTCACTTCGACCCGTCCAGCCCGGCGCGACCGCCGCACCGCCCAACCTATCCGCCCCCGCCGCGCGGCCCGCCCGCGCCGCCGCGCCCCTCACGGCTCCAACGGGAACCGCGCCCGCACCCCGAACCCGCCGCCCACCCGCGGCCCGATCCGCAGCTCGCCCCCGAACAGCGCCACCCGCTCGTACATCCCCACCAGCCCGTGGCCCGGCCGGTCCTCGTCCTGCGCGCTGATCGTCGCCGTCCCGTGCCCGTCGTCCTCGATCTCCACCGTCAGATCGCGCTCCCCGTAGTTCAACCGCACCCACGCCCGCGCCGCCGGACCCGCGTGCTTCAACGTGTTCGTCAACGCCTCCTGCACCAGCCGGAACGCCGCCACGTCCACGCCCGGCGACGGCGTCCGCGCCTCGCCCTCGATCCACAACTGCACCTGCAGGCCCGTCTCCCGGACGTGCTCCAGCAGCTCGCCCACATCGCCCAGACCCGGCTGCGGCGCCAGCTCCCCGCCGTCGCCCTCGTCCCGGTCCGTCCGCAGCACCCCCACGATCCGCCGCATCTCGCTCAACGCCGTCCGACCGACCTCCTCGATCGTCGACATCGCCTCCCGCGCCCCCGCCGGATTCCGGTCGATCACCCGCCGCGCCGCCCCCGCCTGCACCGTCATCACGCTCACATGGTGCGCCACCACGTCGTGCAGCTCCCGCGCGATCCGCGACCGCTCCTCGATCCGCGCCGCCCGCGCGTCCGTGCCCCGCGCCCGCTCCAGCCGCGCCGCACGGTCCTCCAGCTCCGCGAAGTACACCCGCCGCATCCGCAGGTTCCGGCCCAGCACCCACACGCCCACCACCAGCAGCACGTACGTCAGGGACGCCATCACCCCCGGGCTCTCCGGCGCCAGCACCAGCACCACCGCCAGCGCCGCCACCGCCAGCACCCCGCCCAGCACCCCCTGCGCCAGCGGCCGGTACGCCCCCGCCCCGTACACCGCCACCAGCAGCGCCGCCACGTCCGGGACCGCCGGCGGATACCGCCACACCGTCAACGCCACCAGCGCCGCCACCACCGCCGCCAGCACCAGCAGCGGGAACCGCCGCCGCAGCGCCAGCACCCCCACCGCCGCCACCAGCAGCACCACCTGCCGCGCGTCCGGCCCCGCCCACCCGCCGTCCGCCGGCACGTCGTCCAGCAACGCCTGCGGCAGCCCCACCGCGAGCAGCAGCAGGGCCAGCGCGGCGTCGGCGGCCGTCGGACGCGCCCGGAACCACGCCCGGCCGGCGCGCAGACCACGAATGCGGGGTGACACGCTTCTCACCCTAGAAGCTCGCGACCCGCCCGAACCCCTCCTGAGCGCCGATCCCCCGTCCTCCGCAAGGATGACCCCGCGCACCCCGCCCGGCACTCACGGATCAGCCCGCTCCCGCGCCGCCGACTCCCGGTCCGCCGGGGACTCCCGCGGCAGCGGCACCGCCGGCAGCGGCGGCGGCGTCCCCCCGAACTCCGGACACCGCTCCCGATGGTCGCACCAGTCGCACAACCGGCTCGCGCGCGGCCGCCACTCGCCCGTCTCCGTCGCCCGCCGGATCGCCGCCCACAGCGCCTCCACCTTCCGCTCCGTCGCCCGCAGATCCGCCTCGTCCGGCGCGTACCGCAGCACCTCCCCGTTCCCCAGGTACATCAACTGCAGCAACCGCGGCACCCGCCCCCGCAGCCGCCACAGCACCAGCGCGTAGAACTTCATCTGGAACAGCGCCCGCGCCTCGAACTCCGCGCGCGGCGCCGACCCCGTCTTGTAGTCGACGATCCGCACCTCGCCCGTCGGCGCCACGTCCACCCGGTCGATGAACCCCCGCAACCGCAGGCCCGACTCCAGCACCGTCTCCACGTACAGCTCCCGCTCGGCGGGCTCCAGCCGACGCGGGTCCTCCAGCGTGAAGTACCGCTCCACCTGGCCCTTCGCCTGCTCGAGCCACCGCTCCCGGTCCGCCTCGCCGTCCCCGCCCTCGGCGAACAGCCCCGACAGCTCCGGCTCCTCCGACAGCAGCCGCTCCCACTCCGGGCCGAGCAGCCCCAGCGCCGCCGCCACCGTCCGCTCGCCCGCCGGAAGGTCGTACAGCCGCTCCAGCACCGCGTGGACCAGCGTCCCCCGCGCCGCCGCCGGACTCGGCCGCTCCGGCAGCCGGTCGATCACCCGGAACCGGTACAGCAGCGGGCACGTCATGAAATCGCCCGCCCGCGACGGCGACAACGACCCCGCCGCGCCCCCGCCCGCCTCCGTGATCCGCGTCGTCGTCATGGCACAGCAGCGTAGGCGACCCCTGCGACGAAACCGCGGCCCCGCACCGTCCCCGTCCCCGGCCGCCGCGTCCCGCGCGGGGCCGTAGCATCGGAACCGTGACCCACAGCGCGCCACCGAACCACCGCGAACCCGACCGCGAACCCGGACCGGGCCGCGCCGAGGACGACGGCGACGACGGCGGCGCCCCCGGCCGCCCCCGCGGCAACGGCATCCACGTCGGCCGCGTCCTCGGCGTCCCCGTCTTCGTCTCCCCGAGCTGGTTCGTCGTCGCCGTCATCGTCACCCTGCTCTTCGAGAGCCAGGTCCACGACGTCGTCGCCCGCCCCGGCAGCTACGCCGTCGCCTTCGCCTACGCCCTCCTCCTCTACGGCTCGGTGTTCGTCCACGAACTCAGCCACGCCGTCACCGCCCGCGCCCTCCGCCTCCCCGTCCGCTCCGTCACCCTCCACATCCTCGGCGGCGAGACCTCCATCGGCCGCGAGGCCCGCGGCCCCGGCGGCGAGTTCCTCATCGCCTTCGCCGGACCCCTCACCAACCTCGTCCTCGCCGGACTCGGCGGCCTCGCCTCCGCCTACCTGCCCCTCCCGCCCGTCGCCCGCCTCCTCGTCGACGCCCTCACCTTCGCCAACCTCCTCGTCGGCGTCTTCAACCTCCTGCCCGGCCTGCCCCTGGACGGCGGCCGCCTCGTCCGCGCCGCCGTCTGGAAGATCACCGGCCGCAGCCGCAACGGCGCCCTCGCCGCCGGATGGGTCGGCCGCGGCGTCGCCGTCCTCTGCCTCGTCGCCGGCGCCTACCTCAGCACCCGCACCGCCGACGACGGCGGCGGCGTCGGCTGGCTCTCCCTCCTGTGGTCCGCGCTCGTCGCCTCCTTCATCTGGGTCGGCGCCAGCCAGGCCATCCGCGCCGAGCGGCTCCGCGACCGCATCCCCGGCCTCAGCGCCCGCCGCCTCGCCCGCCGCGCCGCCCTCGTCCCCGCCGACCTCCCCCTCGCCGAAGCCGTCCGCCGCGCCCAGACCGAACACGCCGGCGCCCTCGTCGTCACCGACCACGACGGCCGCCCCCGCGGCCTCGTCAGCGAGAAGGCCGTCACCGCCACCCCCGAGCACCGCCGCCCCTGGATCTCCACCGGCGACGTCTCCCGCGGCCTCGAACCCGGCCTCACCCTCGACGCCGACCTCGCCGGCGAAGCCCTCATCGACGCCATCCGCCGCGCCCCCGCCTCCGAATACCTCCTCCTCGAACCCGGCGGCGCCGTCTACGGCGTCCTCGCCACCGCCGACGTCGACCGCGCCTTCGCCGGCCGCTGACCCCCCGCCGCGCCCAACCGGAACACCGCCCCGCGCCCGCTAGCCTTGTCCGTCATGAGCGAACCTTCCCCGACGACCGCCCCCGCGCCGGTCACCCCGCCGGCCCCGGGCACGACCGGACGCGTCCCGCACGGCCCCTTCCGCCCCGGCGACCAGGTTCAGCTCACCGACCCCAAGGGCCGCATCAACACCATCACGCTGCAGCCCGGCAAGCTCTACCACTCCCACAAGGGCTCCATCCCCCACGACGACATCATCGGCAGCCCCGAAGGCAGCGTCTTCCGCTCCACCGGCGCTGTCGAGTACCTCGCCTTCCGGCCCCTGCTCACCGACTACGCCGTCCGCATGCCGCGCGGCGCCGCCGTCGTCTACCCCAAGGACGCCGCCCAGATCGTCGCGCAGGCCGACATCTTCCCCGGCGCGCGCGTCATCGAGGCGGGCGCGGGCTCGGGCGCGCTGAGCTGCTTCCTGCTGCGCGCCGTCGGCGAGCACGGCACGGTGTCCTCCTACGAGCGCCGCCCCGACTTCGCCGACATCGCCCGCGCCAACGTCGAGAAGTTCTTCGGCGGTCCCCACCCGTCCTGGCGGCTCACCGTCGGGTCCCTGGAGGACGCCCTCGCCGAGACCGAGGTCGACCGCGTCGTCCTCGACATGCTCGCCCCCTGGGAGTGCGTCGACGCCGTCGCCAAGGCCCTCGTCCCCGGCGGCATGGTCTGCGCCTACGTCGCCACCACCACCCAGATGTCCCGCGTCGTCGAGGACCTGCGCGCCCACGGCGCGTTCGCCGAGCCCTACGCCTTCGAGACGCTGCTGCGCTCCTGGCACGTCGAGGGCCTCGCCGTCCGCCCCGACCACCGCATGATCGGCCACACCGGCTTCCTCGTCACCGCCCGCCGCCTCGCCGACGGCGTCACCCCGCCGCAGCGCCGCCGCCGGCCCGCCAAGGGCGCCCACCCCGCCGTCGAGACCGTCGAGACCGCCGAGCCGGACGAGGGCTGACCGCGCCGCCCCGGCATGGTCTAGATCACACTACGCGTCCACGCCGCGCCCGGCCGTCGCCGCACGGCGGCCGGGCGCGCCGCGCCGCGCCCGACGCCGGAGCGATCTTCCCCGCTTCGCGCGGCCGCCGGAGACCGTGTCTGGAATCGGTAAATCCTCCCGTGCCGTGCCACCACGCCGCGCAGGAAACACCGCCCCACCAGGCCCGCACCGCAAACCCCGCGCCCCACCGCCGCCCCCCGCACCCCGCGCCCCACCGGTCCCCCGCGACACGACAACCGAAAGGGCAGGTTACGGAACCGCTCCAGATAGGTAGGGTCTCAATAGGTCGTCGGCTCTCTTCGTGAGGAGGTGACGGGGCGTGGCCGCTCGTGATGATGCTGGGGCGCGCAGCGCGCAGAACGACAAGGAGGTCAAGGACCTCCGGACGCAGGTGTCCTTCCTGGAGGAGGAGATCTCCGTACTGCGCCGCAAGCTCGCGGAATCCCCGCGCCAAGTACGGGTTCTAGAGGAACGTCTCCATGAGGCACAGGCCAACCTGGCCGCCGCCACGGGTCAGAACGAACGTCTCGTATCGACCCTGAAGGAAGCGCGCGAGCAGATCGTCGCGCTCAAGGAGGAAGTCGACCGGCTCGCGCAGCCTCCGTCCGGCTACGGGGTCTTCCTCGAAGCCAGGAGCGATGGAACGGTCGACATCTTCACCGGCGGGCGCAAGCTCCGCGTGAACGTCAGCCCGTCCGTCGACGTCGAGGAACTCAAGCGCGGCCAGGAGGTCATGCTCAACGAGGCCCTCAACGTCGTCGAGGCCCTCGCCTTCGAACAGCAGGGCGAAGTGGTCATGCTCAAGGAACTCCTCGACGACGGCGAGCGCGCGCTCGTGATCGCCCACGCCGACGAGGAGCGCATCATCAAGCTCGCCGAGCCGCTGCGCGGGGTCCCCCTCCGCGCCGGCGACTCGCTGATGCTCGACTCCCGGTCCGGCTACGCCTACGAGAAGATCCACAAGGCCGAGGTCGAGGAACTCGTCCTCGAGGAGGTGCCCGACATCTCCTACGAGGAGATCGGCGGGCTCGGCTCCCAGATCGAACTGATCCGCGACGCCGTCGAACTGCCCTACCTGCACGCCGACCTCTTCCGCGAGCACCAGCTCCGGCCCCCCAAGGGCGTCCTGCTCTACGGCCCCCCGGGCTGCGGCAAGACCCTCATCGCCAAGGCCGTCGCCAACTCCCTCGCCAAGAAGGTCGCCGAGCAGACCGGCCAGGAGGGCAAGAGCTTCTTCCTCAACATCAAGGGCCCCGAACTCCTCAACAAGTACGTCGGCGAGACCGAGCGCCACATCCGGCTCGTGTTCCAGCGCGCCCGAGAGAAGGCCTCCGCCGGAACCCCCGTCATCGTCTTCTTCGACGAGATGGACTCCATCTTCCGCACCCGCGGCTCCGGAGTCTCCTCCGACGTCGAGAACACCATCGTCCCCCAGCTCCTCAGCGAGATCGACGGCGTCGAGGGCCTGGAGAACGTCATCGTCATCGGCGCCTCCAACCGCGAGGACATGATCGACCCGGCGATCCTGCGCCCCGGCCGCCTCGACGTCAAGATCAAGATCGAACGCCCCGACGCCGAGGCCGCCAAGGACATCTTCTCCAAGTACCTCGTCGCCGGACTCCCGCTCCACCCCGAGGACCTCGCCGAACACGGCGACAACGCGCCCGCCGCGATCGACGCCATGATCCAGCGCGTCGTCGAGCGGATGTACACCGAGAGCGAGGAGAACCGCTTCCTCGAGGTCACCTACGCCAACGGCGACAAGGAAGTCCTCTTCTTCAAGGACTTCAACTCCGGCGCCATGATCCAGAACATCGTCGACCGCGCCAAGAAGATGGCCATCAAGCAGTTCCTCGACACCGGCCAGAAGGGACTGCGCGTCCAGCACCTCCTCGCCGCCTGCGTCGACGAGTTCAGCGAGAACGAGGACCTGCCCAACACCACCAACCCCGACGACTGGGCCCGCATCTCCGGCAAGAAGGGCGAACGGATCGTCTACATCCGCACGCTCGTCTCCGGCACCAAGGGCGCCGAGGCCGGCCGCTCCATCGACACCGTCGCCAACACCGGCCAGTACCTCTGACCGGACCCGGCACCGCGCACGGCGCGGCGGACCGCCCACCGGCGGACCGCCGCGCCGTCGCACGTCCGGCCCCGCGGCGTCCCCGCGCAGGTCACGACGGCGCCGCCCGCCACGCCGGCGCCCCGGACGGGCGTCCCGTGGCCTGGCCCCCGCCCTGCCTATAGGCTCGACCATATGAGTGTTCGGCGCGTCATGGGCATCGAAACCGAGTACGGCGTCTCCGTGCCCGGTCAGCCAGGGGCCAACGCGATGGTCACCTCCTCGCAGGTCGTCAACGCCTACCTCGCGGCCTCCGCCGCCCGGGCCAGGCGGGCCCGGTGGGACTTCGAGGAGGAGAACCCGCTCCGCGACGCCCGCGGCTTCGACCTCGCCCGCGAGGTCGCCGACCCCACCCAGCTCACCGACGAGGACCTCGGCCTCGCGAACGTCATCCTCACCAACGGCGCCCGGCTCTACGTCGACCACGCCCACCCCGAGTACTCCGCGCCCGAATGCACCAACCCCCTCGACGCCGTCGTCTGGGACAAGGCCGGCGAACGCGTGATGGCCGACGCCGCCGCCCGCGCCGCCCTCGTCCCCGGCGCCAACCCCATCCAGCTCTACAAGAACAACACCGACAACAAGGGCGCCTCCTACGGCTGCCACGAGAACTACCTCATGCGGCGCCAGACGCCGTTCGCCGACATCGTCCGCCACCTCACGCCGTTCTTCGTCTCCCGCCAGGTCGTCACCGGCGCCGGACGCGTCGGCATCGGCGTCGACGGCCGCGGCTCCGGCTTCCAGATCAGCCAGCGCGCCGACTTCTTCGAGGTCGAGGTCGGCCTGGAGACCACCCTCAAGCGCCCCATCATCAACACCCGCGACGAACCCCACGCCGACCCCGACAAGTACCGGCGCCTCCACGTCATCATCGGCGACGCCAACATGAGCGAGGTCTCCACCTACCTCAAGCTCGGCACCACCGCCATCGTCCTGGCGATGATCGAGGACTCCTTCCTCACCGCCGACCTCAGCGTCGACGCGCCCGTCGCGTCCCTGCGCGCCGTGTCCCACGACCCGGGCTGCAAGCACCTGCTCACCCTGCGCGACGGCCGCCGCATGACCGCCGTCCAGCTCCAGCTCGAATACCTCGAACAGTCCCGCAAGTACGTCGAGGACCGCTACGGCGCCGACGTCGACGACATGACCAAGGACGTCCTCGACCGCTGGGAGTCCGTCCTCGCCCGCCTCGGCGACGACCCCATGCAGCTCTCCCGCGAACTCGACTGGGTCGCCAAGCTCGAACTCCTCGAGGGCTACCGCACCCGCGACGGCCTCGACTGGTCCCACCCCCGGCTCCAGCTCGTCGACCTCCAGTACACCGACGTCCGCCCCGACAAGGGCCTCTACAACCGGCTCGTCGACCGCGGCCGCATCGACCGCGTCGTCACCGAGGACCGGGTCCGCGCCGCCGTCGACGACCCGCCCGAGGACACCCGCGCCTACTTCCGCGGCCGCTGCCTGCGCCAGTACGCCGAGAACGTCGCCGCCGCGTCCTGGGACTCGGTCATCTTCGACGTCCCCGACCGCGAGTCCCTCCAGCGCGTGCCCACCCTCGAACCGCTGCGCGGCACCAAGGACCACGTCGGCGCGCTGCTCGACCAGTGCCGCACCGCCGCCGACCTCGTCGCGACCCTCACCGGCCGCAACGGCTGACCCGCCGCGCCCCGGACGCCGCCGCAGCCGCATGTCGCGGGCGCGGCGGCGCCGTCGTTTCACCGGTCCCCATTCGTGACCGGTTCGCCCGTTTCATCGGTTCGCGGCGGGGCCATAACCCTGCCAGGACTCCCGGCCCGGCCCGGGCGGTGAAACGGATCGCGGTATCCGCTGGCCGTCCATGATCGGGGATAGGCTGGGAGGACCGGCAGAGCGGAGGTACCACATGGCCACGAAGGACACCGGCGGTCAGAAGCAGACCACGCGTCGCTCCGAGGAGACCGAGGAGACGCAGGCCACGACCGGCGAGGACGTCCAGGAGCGGCAGGAGAAGCTCACCGACGACGTCGACGCGATCCTCGACGAAATTGACGAAGTCCTTGAGGAAAATGCGGAGGAATTCATCCGCGGATATGTGCAAAAGGGCGGCCAATAGTATAAATATCGGACATGTCTGATTCGAAGAATTGAGACAGTCCGACTACCATGCCGGGTGGTGTCCCGGAGGGCGGGTGGGGGGTTGCGATGCACGTGAAGACATGCCGCGACTGCGGCGAAACCAAAGCGGCCACCGAATTCTGGAAGCGAAAAGCGTCACCGGACGGCCTGTCGCTTTACTGCAAAAAATGCTTCGGCCTCCGGAATTCGACATCATATCGCGGCAAGCAGGCGGCGCTCGGGAAGAAGACGCGCCCCTACCGTCGCCACTCGGACGTGCCTGACGGCATGAAATACTGCCCCCGGTGTCAGGAGACGAAGCCCGTTTCCGAGTTCGGCGGCAATCGCTCTCAGCCCTCGGGTCTGGCCGCCTACTGCCGCCCGTGCCATAACCGGGTGATGAGCGACAACAAGCAGCGCCTCCACGGCGGCCAGCGCAATTACCTACTGAAACTCCGCTACGGCATCACGGCGGCGCAGGCGGACGACATGCGCGCGCGGCAGGGCCGCGTATGCCTGATCTGCCTGGACGGATCCGCCGTCCATGTCGACCACGACCACGAAACCGGCCTCGTTCGAGGAATTCTCTGTTTCTCCTGCAACGGTGCGCTGGGCCAGTTCGACGACGACGTGCATCGAATGATTGAGGCGGCCGATTACCTGGAGAAGCGCACCTGGTACGTCCGGGCGCTTCAACTCGAACTGGGCACCGACCGGATCAGCGGCGCGGTGCTGCGCGGTTGGCGCGCGGAGCAGGGCGTCGGTTCGGGGCGGCCCGGATTCGACGGCGGCGGGAGACCGCTGGGTCGCGAGGCTCGACGGCATTACCGCCTGCGGCGACGCTACGGTCTCGGCGCCGCCGACGTCGACGCGCTCGCCGCGATCCAGCGTGGTTTCTGCGCGGTGTGCTCCGAGCGTCCGGCGGAGAACGTCGACCACTGCCATCGCACCGGCACCGTCCGGGGTCTGCTGTGCGGTGGCTGCAACACGGGGATGGGGCAGTTCCGGGACGATCCGGCGGTGCTGCGGCGGGCCGCGGAGTACCTGTGCGGGTCGCTCGTCCGAGAGGTTCCGGCCGAGGACGGGGGGACGCGGTTGTCGTTCACGGTGCCGGACGTCGATCCGGCGTCGGTGCCGCCGGGCGGTTGGGGGCCGTACCGGCGGGCGGACGCGGAGCGTCGCCGCGCGGAGCGCGACCGGCAGGGTGTGCGGGAGTCGTGGATCGCCGTTCCGGCGGGTGTCGGCTGAGCGGGGAGGCGCTCCGGGAACCGGGGTCCGGGGCGCAGTGGCGTTGTCATGGTGTGAGCGGGGTTCGCGCTCGGCTGATCGCGGACGTGCGCGGGCGGCATGCGGTGGGGCGTGATGGAACAGTAGGGTCATAAGGTCCGCGCCGGTGTGTCCGGAAGGGCCCCGGCGTCGTGGTGGAGAGGGAAGGAGTCGCGTGGCGTCTCACGATGCGCACACCGGACGGTCGGCCGGGCTGTTCGCGAACCCGGGCACGTCCTCGTTCACGGATTTCCTGGGCGGTTATTCGCCGGATCTGCTGCCGGGCTCACGGTCGTTGCCGGAGGGCGCGTCGGCCGGGGACGAGATCCCGCACGGGACGACGATCGTGGCCGTCACGTTCCCGGGCGGGGTGGTGATGGCGGGCGACCGGCGGGCGACCGCGGGGAACGTGATCGCGCAGCGCGACGTGGAGAAGGTGTTCCGCGCGGACGAGTTCTCGGCGATCGCGGTGGCGGGGACGGCGGGGCTGGGCATGGAGCTGGTCCGGTTGTTCCAGGTCGAGTTGGAGCACTACGAGAAGCGCGAGGGCCGGACCCTGTCGGTGGAGGGCAAGGCGAACCGGCTGGCGACGATGGTGCGCGGGAACCTGGCGATGGCGATGCAGGGTCTGGCGGTGGTGCCGTTGTTCGCGGGGTACGACGAGGCGCGGGCCGAGGGCCGGATCTTCTCCTATGATCCGGCGGGCGGCCGGTACGAGGAGCGTGATTTCCACGCGATCGGGTCGGGGTCGGTCTTCGCGCGGGGTTCGTTGAAGAAGCTGTTCCGGCGTGATCTGTCGGCGGACGACGCGGCGCTGGCGTGTGTTCACGCGCTGTACGACGCGGCGGACGACGATTCGGCGACGGGCGGGCCCGATCTGGCGCGGGGGATCTATCCCGTGGTGGCGGTGGTGACGGCCGAGGGTTATCGCCGGCTGGGTGAGGACGAGGTCGGCGCGGTGGCGCGGGCCGTCGTCGAGGGACGTTACGACGCGCCGGGCGGGCCGACCGCCCCGCTGCGATAGAAGGGATCCAGACCGGTGTCCATGCCGTTCTACGTGTCGCCCGAACAGCAGATGAAGGACAAGGCGGATTACGCGCGGAAGGGGATCGCGCGGGGCCGCAGTGTGGTGGTGCTGCAGTACGCGGACGGGATTCTGTTCGTGGCGGACAATCCGTCGCGCGCGCTGCACAAGATCAGTGAGATTTACGACCGGATCGCGTTCGCGGCGGTGGGGAAGTACAACGAGTTCGAGAACCTGCGGCTCGGCGGTGTGCGGTACGCGGATGTGAACGGGTACCAGTACGACCGGCGGGATGTGACGGCGCGGGGTCTGGCGAACGTGTACGCGCAGTCTCTGGGGACGATTTTCACGGAGACGAACAAGCCGTACGAGGTGGAGCTGGTGGTCGCGGAGGTCGGTGAGGATGCCGAGACGGACCAGATCTACCGGTTGACGTTCGACGGGTCGGTGGCGGACGAGCACGGTTATGTGGCGATGGGCGGTCAGGCGGAGGCCGTGGCGCAGTCGCTGAAGGAGCGGTACGTGGAGGGGGCTCCGCTGGCGGACGCGCTGCGGTCGGCGGTGCGGTCGCTGGAGGCGCAGGACTCGGAGCGGCGGTTGAAGGCGGAGTCGTTGGAGGTGGCGGTGCTGGACCGGAATCGGGAGCATCGGCTGTTCAAGCGGCTGCCGGCGGCGCGGATCGGGGAGTTGCTGGGTCCGGTGGACGACTGATCGTCTGGATCGTCCTGGTTGAGCCCGTCGTGGTCTTTTTGCTGGGCCACGGCGGGTTTTTCCGTCCCGTCGTGTGATCTACGACGTAAAGGGGCGGGCCGGGCTCATGAAACAGGGCGGTCCGAAGACTGCCATGTCGGCGTCCGGGCGCATAGGCTCGAGACGTGGACAGGCGCATCTTCGGGCTTGAGAACGAGTACGGCGTGACGTGTACCTTCCGCGGTCAGCGGCGGTTGTCTCCGGATGAGGTGGCCCGCTATCTGTTCCGCCGGGTGGTCTCGTGGGGCCGGTCCAGCAACGTGTTCCTGCGCAACGGGGCGCGGCTGTACCTCGACGTGGGCAGCCACCCCGAGTACGCGACGCCGGAGTGCGACAGCGTCGTGGATCTGGTGACGCACGACAAGGCGGGCGAGCGGATCCTGGAGGGTCTGCTGGTCGACGCGGAGCGGCGGTTGCGCGAGGAGGGCATCGCCGGGGACATCTACCTGTTCAAGAACAACACCGACTCGGCCGGGAACTCCTACGGCTGCCACGAGAACTACCTGGTGGGTCGGCACGGCGAGTTCGGGCGGCTGGCGGACGTGCTGATCCCGTACCTGGTGACGCGGCAGATCATCTGCGGCGCGGGCAAGGTGCTGCAGACGCCCCGCGGCGCGGTGTACTGCGTGTCGCAGCGGGCGGAGCACATCTGGGAGGGCGTGTCGTCGGCGACGACGCGGTCGCGGCCGATCATCAACACGCGGGACGAGCCGCACGCGGACGCGGAGCGGTTCCGGCGGCTGCACGTGATCGTGGGCGACTCGAACATGAGCGAGACCACGATGCTGCTGAAGGTCGGCGCGACCGACCTGGTGCTGCGGATGATCGAGGCGGGCGTGGTGCTGCGCGACCTGACGCTGGAGAACCCGATCCGGGCGATCCGGGAGGTCAGCCATGACATGACGGGCCGCCGGAAGGTGCGGCTGGCCAACGGCCGCGAGGCGAGTTCGCTGGAGATCCAGAAGGAGTACTTCGGCAAGGCGAAGGACTTCGTGGACCGGCGCGGCGGAGACGAGACGTCCAAGCGCGCGCTGGACCTGTGGGAGCGGACGCTGCGCGCGGTGGAGACCGGCGACCTGGACCTGGTGTCGCGGGAGATCGACTGGGTGACGAAGTACCAGCTCATCGAGCGTTACCGGCGCAAGTACGATCTGCCGCTGTCGTCGCCCCGGGTGGCGCAGCTCGACCTGGCGTACCACGACGTCCATCGGGACCGCGGGCTGTACTACCTGCTGGAGAAGCGGGGTTCGGTGGAGCGGGTGACGCGGGACCTGGAGGTGTTCGAGGCCAAGTCGGTGCCGCCGCAGACGACGCGGGCGCGGCTGCGCGGGGAGTTCATCCGCAAGGCGCAGGAGAAGCGCCGGGACTTCACGGTGGACTGGGTGCATCTGAAGCTGAACGACCAGGCGCAGCGGACGGTGCTGTGCAAGGACCCGTTCCGGTCGGTGGACGAGCGCGTGGACAAGCTGATCGCCGGGATGTGATCATTTTCCGGCTCCCCCGGGGCCGGGGTTTGTCACCTGAGGGGTAGGGTGAGCGCTCAGTTCGCGCTCACCACCCCGAAGGACCCGTATGCGCCGCCGTTTCTCCGTGTCGCGTTCCGTGCCGTTCGCCGCCGGGGGGCGGCGCGTCCGCTGGGCGGCGGGTCCGGCCGCCGTGGTGCTGGGGGTGGCGCTGCTGGCGGGGGGCTGTTTCGGCGGGGACGGCGTGCAGGTCGAGGTGAAGGGCAAGCCGGGGACGAAGCCGACGGTGACGTTCCCGAAGAAGACGGACCCGGACGGCGGGTACGCGGCGAAGACGCTGAGCGACGGCAAGGGCCGGAAGGTCGCCGCGGGCGACCTGGTCGTCGCGGATTACGTGAGCTACCGGTGGAACGGCACGCAGACGCGGCTGCTGGCGAACACCTACCAGTCGGGCGTGCCGATGGCGTTCCAGACGGGGAAGCTCGTCAAGGGTTTGGAGAAGGCGCTGGTGGGCGCGCGGCCGGGTTCGCGCGTGGTGGCGCGGGTTCCGCCGGAGGACGCCTACGGTTCGGCGGGCGATCCGGCGCACGGGGTGAGCGCGGGCGACACGCTGGTGTACGTGCTGGACGTGCGGGCGTCGTTCGGGAAGGACGCGGTGGTGCCGGGCCGGCAGCAGACGCTGGACGACCCGTCGCTGCCGAAGGTGGGCCAGGTGTCGCCGGGCCGCCAGGCGTCGGTGCTGATGCCGCGCACCGCGCCGCCGAAGGCGCTGAAGGTGCAGGCGCTGGTGGACGGTTCGGGTCCGGCCGTGGCGGCGGGCCAGTTGGTGGCGATGCAGTACCAGTTGATGAACTGGCGGGACGGCCGGGTGCTGAGCTCGTCGTGGGCGGACGGCGAGGTCCACACGGCGGTGGCGGGCCGGGAGGAGCTGGTGGCGGGGCTGGACCGGGCGCTGGTGGGCCGCAAGACGGGGAGCCGCCTGCTGGTGGTGGTGCCGCCGTCGCTGGGGAAGGCGCCGTGGCGGAGCCGGTTCCGGTTGGCGGCGTCGGACACGCTGGTGTTCGTGGTGGACGTCCTCGGCGCGTACTGAGCGGTCGCGCGGGCGGCGGGCGTTCCTAGACTGGCGCGTGTGGAGGACATCGAGGCGGTCGGGCTGCTGCAGGACGCGGTGCGGCGGCGGCTGTACGAGTTCGTGGCGGCGCAGGGCCGCGAGGTGAGCCGGAACGAGGCGGCCGAGGCGGTGGGGGTGGCGCGGACGCTGGCGGCGTTCCATCTGGACCGGCTGGCGGCCGCAGGGCTGCTGGAGACGGCGTCGCGGCGGCTGTCGGGCCGGTCGGGTCCGGGCGCGGGCCGGCCCGCGAAGGTGTACCGGCGCGCGGCGGGGGAGCGGGGCGTGTCGCTGCCGCCGCGCGACTACCGGACGGCGGCGGAGCTGCTGGCGGAGGCGGCGGAGGACGCGCGGCTGGACGACGCGGTGCGGGCGGCGGCGCGGCGGCGGGGCGCGGCGGCGGGTCCGTGCCGGGACGAGGCGGAGGCGCGGGCGCGTCTGACGGAGCGCGGTTACGAGCCCTTCGTGGACGCGGACGGCGACGGCGGGGAGGTCGTGCGTCTGCGCAACTGCCCGTTCCACGCGCTGGCCGAGGATTTTCCGCCGCTGGTGTGCGGGATGAACCTGGCGCTGGTGGAGGGCCTGCTGGGGGAGGGTTCGGGGCTGGTGGCGCGGATGGACGCGCGGGCGGGGCTGTGCTGCGTCGCCATCTCTAAAAACAACGAGCATTGACATAGAAGCGGGCCGCGTGCTGCGATGGGCGCATGACGAACTCCCCCGGCCGCCATCTCGCCCAGCTCAACATCGGCACCCTGCTCCACCCGCTGGACGACCCGCGCATCGCGGGCTTCACCAACGCGCTCGACCGGATCAACGCGCTCGCCGACGCCGCGCCCGGCTTCGTCTGGCGGCTCGTGGACGACGGCGGGGCGAACGCGACGGAGCTGCGCCCGTTCGGCGGCGACGTGATCGTCAACCTGTCGGTGTGGGAGTCGCGCGAGGCGCTGTGGAACTTCGCCTACCGCAGCGAGCACCTGGAGCTGCTGCGGGAGCGCCGCGCCTGGTTCCGCAGGCCGGACGGCCCGCACCTGGTGCTGTGGTGGGTGCCCGCGGGCCACGTCCCGACGACGCGGGAGGCGGGGGAGCGGCTGGCGCTGCTGCGCGAGCACGGGCCGTCGCCGCGCGCGTTCACGTTCCGCGACGCGTTCGACCCCGAGTCGGCGCCCGTCTGACGCGCCGGGTCAGAGGAGCGTCGCGGTGTACCGGCCGGCGGCGGCGGCGGTGAGGAAGTAGGGCAGGTCCTCGTCGAGGCGGCGGCCCATCGTGGACATGCGGACGCCCCATTCCTTCTCGGCGGCGCGCAGCTCGTCGGCCAGGCCCTCGACGCCGACGGGGACGAGGGTGTGCCGGTCCCCGAGGACGGCGGCGTCGGCGGCGACGCGCGCGCCGAACTCCCCGCCCAGTTCGGGCACGGGGACGCGGGCGGGCGCGAGCGCGACGCGCCCGTAGGCGGTGAGGCTGTGGTGGGACACGCCGACGTGCCGGTCGCGCCTGTCGCCCTCGCTGACGCGCAGCGACGCGACGGGCCGGCCGGACAGGACGGCCGCCGCGTTCACGGCCTCGCCCGCCGAGACGCCGGAGAAGCCCCATTTCGTCCCGGTGCCGAGGTTGCCCGGCCCCTGCGCGAGGATGATCACCTCGGCGCCCAGGACGAGCCGCGCGGCGAGCAGCCCGGTGTGGACGGTGACGGCCTCCAGGTCGCCGCCGAACGACTGCCCGGTGGTGACGGTCGCGGCGAGCGCGCCCGCCTCCTTGAGCCGGGCGATGGACATGGAGAACCAGGCGGGCAGCGCGCCGCCGTCCGGCAGGACGTAGACGGCGCGGGTGCCGGGCCGGGCGGCGAGCAGCCCGGCGAGGATCGGCGGGAGCGCCGAGTGCAGGTCGGCGACGACGACGGGCGCGCCGTCGAGGGAGTCGGCGTCGCGCAGCACGGCGTGGTGCGGGGAGTCCTGCTCGTCCGCGCCGAGGACGGTGGCCTGCAGCGGCGTGTAGCGGGCCTTGACGAGGTGGCCGGGCCCGGCCGGGTCGGGCGGGAGCCGGTCGGGGATCGCGACGACCATCGCGTAGCCGCCGGTCCCCAGGCCCATCGCCAAGGCCGTAGTGTTGAGCAGGACGGTGTCGCCCGGCTCGGGCCGCCCCACCAGCGCGGGGTAGGCCAGGGCGCGGTGCGCGCCGTCGCCCCCGATCACGACGTCCAGCTCGATCGCCCCCGGCCATTCCCGGCGAACGCCCTCTACCGTGCCTTTGCGCCATCGGATCACACGGAGAACGGTAGCGTCCGACCGGTGGGGCGCGGGGCCGATCCGCGGACTCGCCGTGCGGAGAACGAGCAGAGAAGAGGTGGCACGTGTCGCGGCGCAAGACCGAGCGCCTGCTCAACCTGGTGGTGTGCCTGCTGGCCACCCGGCGCTATCTGACGGCCGAGCAGATCCGCCGCGCGGTGCCCGGGTACCCCGACGGCGACGACGCGTTCAAGCGGATGTTCGAGCGGGACAAGGAGGAGCTGCGCGAGCTGGGCGTCCCGCTGGAGGTCGGCAGCGACCGGACGGGCGGCGGCGGCGAGGAGACGGGTTACCGGATCCCCCCGCAGGACTACGAGCTGCCCGACATGCGGCTGGAGCCGGACGAGGCGGCGGTCCTCGGCCTGGCGGCGCGCGTGTGGCAGCGGGCGAGCATGGCCGACGCGGCGTCCGGGGCGCTGCTGAAGCTGCGCGCGGCCGGGGTGGAGACCGGCGACGCGGGCGCGGCGGTCGGGGTGGAGCCGCGCGTCGGCACCGACCCGGCGTTCCCCGCGCTGTGGGAGGCGGTCCGCGACGGGCGGCCGGTGACGTTCCGGTACCAGGGCGTCGGCCGGACGGAGTCGGCGGTGCGGCACCTGGAGCCGTGGGGCGTGGTGAGCCGCCGGGGCCGCTGGTACGTGGTCGGGCACGACCGGGACCGGCGCGGCACGCGGGTGTTCCGGCTGAGCCGCATCCACGGCGCGGTCGCGCCGGACGGTCCGCCGGGGACGGTCGAGGTGCCGGCCGGCGTGGACGTCCGCAAGATCGCGTTCGACTCGGTCGAGCCCGCCGGGGACCCGCGTCCGGCGACGGTGCGGCTGCGGTCGGGCGCGGCGCAGGGCCCGCGCCGGTGGGCGGCGGAGGTGCGGCCGGGCGGGGACGGCTGGGACGAGGCGGTGCTGACGTTCCGCGACGCCGACCGGTTCGCGCCCTACCTCGCGCGGTTCGGCGGCGACGTCGTCGTCCTGGACCCCCCGGACCTGCGGGAGGCGGTCATCCAGCGGTTGAAGGCGGTCATGGTGGCGAACACGGCGGCGGACGGCGCTGACGGCACAGACGGCGCGGACGAGACGGCGGTGGGCCGGTGAGCGCGGCGGCGGGAGCGGGGACGACGTCCACCGACCGGCTGGGGCGCCTGCTGGCGCTCGTGCCCTACGTGGTGAGCCGGGACACGGTCGCGGTCGAGGAGGCCGCCGCCGCGTTCGGGATCAGCGAGAAGCAGCTCATCGACGACCTGAACCTGCTGTGGTGCGTGGAGCTGCGCGCGCCCGACCCGTACTGCCCGATCGACCTGTCCTACGAGGGCGGGGAGATCACGGTGGCGGAGGCGGAGTCGATCGCGCGGCCGCTGCGGCTGAAGGTGGACGAGGCGGCGGCGCTGCTGGTGGCGCTGCGGATGCTCGCCGACGTCCCCGGGCTGCAGGACCGCGACGCGCTGAGCCGGGTGATCGCCAAGCTGGAGACGGCGGCGGGCGCGGCCGCGCAGGTCGCCGGGCAGGTGTCGGTGGAGGTGGGCGGCGCGGCCGACCGCGAGCACCTGGCGGTGCTGCGGCGGGCGCTGTCGGCGGGCCGCCGCGTCCATCTGACCTATTACGTGCCGGGCCGCGACGAGACCACCGAGCGCGACGTGGACCCGATGCGCCTGCTGGTCGTGGAGGGCAGCACCTATCTGGAGGGCTGGTGCCGCCGCGCGGAGGCGGTGCGGCTGTTCCGGGTGGACCGCATCACCGGGCTGGCCGTGCTGGACGCGGCGGCGGAGGTCCCCGACGGGGCCGAGCCGCGCGACGTGGACGGCGGCCTGTTCCGCCCGTCCCCGCGCGACGAGAGCGTCACGCTGGAGCTGGCCCCGGCGGGCCGGTGGGTCGCCGACAGCTACCCGTGCGAGAGCGTGACGGAGCTGGGCGAGGGCCGGCTGCGGGTGGTGCTGCGCACGCCGGACACCCGGTGGGTGCGGGGTCTGGCGCTGCGGCTGGCCGAGCAGGGCCGGGTCGTCGCGCCGCCGGAGCTGGCGGCGGCGGTCCGCGCGGAGGCGGCGCGCGCGCTGGCCCTGTACGACAACGCGTGAGGGGTCGGATAGCGTGGCGGCCGTGGGATGGACCGGACTCGCCGTCGGCCTCGGCTTCGCGGGGCTCGCCGTGCTCGCGTACTGCTCGTTCCGGGTCTACCTGGGGGTGCGCCGCCTCGGACGTGAACTGGGGAGGGCCCGCGCGCGGCTGGCGCCCAAACATCAGGAGCTGCGCGGCGAACTCCGCGATCTCCAGGACTCCCGGACGCCACAACCGCCGTCCGACGGCGTACGATCAGGCTAAGTAACACCTGCTGAAGAGGGATTCTTTCATGGGGAACATCGGTACTCCCGAGCTGCTGATCATTCTGCTCGTCGTCGTCCTGATCTTCGGGTCCGCGAAGCTCCCGCAGCTCGCCCGTTCCCTGGGCAAGTCGGCGCGCATCCTCAAGGCGGAGACCAAGGGCCTGCGCGACGACGAGGAGCAGCCCGCCGCCGCGGCGGGACCGGCGGCCGAGCCCGCCGCGGCGCCGTCCGCGCCGTCCGCGCGGGACAGGGCGGCGCAGCTCCGCGCCGAGGCCGCCCGGCTGGAGCGCGAGGCCGCCGAGCAGGAGGGCCGCCGCCCCGGCGCGCTGCCGTCCGGCGAGCCGATCGAGGGCGTGCCGGTCAGCGACTACGGCCGCAACCAGCGCTGACCCGCGCCCCCTCACCGGGCGAACCTCCCTCGACCTGACTCGAAGAGCCCATGCTGAAGCTGACGACACGGCGGACCGTCGACCCCGAGGGCCGCATGTCCCTCATGGAGCACCTCCGTGAGCTGCGCAACCGGTTGATCAAGGCCATCCTGGCGCTGGTCGTCGGCGGTGTCATCGGGTGGCTGTTCTTCGACCCCATCTGGGACTTCCTCAAGCAGCCGTACACGAGGATCCCGCCCGAGCACTGCATCGACCACAAGTGCGACCTGGTCGTCCACGGGATCTTCGACGGCTTCTTCATCCACCTCAAGGTCGCGCTGATCGCCGGCGCGGTGATCTCCTCGCCGGTGTGGCTGTACCAGATCTGGGCGTTCGTCGCGCCCGGGCTGTACCGGCGCGAGCGCCGCTGGACGTACACGTTCATGGCGGCGGCGATCCCGCTGTTCCTCGTCGGCGCCGTCCTGGCGTACGTGACGATGGACAAGGGGCTGAAGCTGTTCGTCGGCCTCGCGCCCGGCGACACGATCGTCCTCGTCGGCATCCAGGACTACCTGGGCTACGCGCAGGCGATGCTGCTGATCTTCGGGCTCACCTTCGAGCTGCCGCTGTTCGTGGTGATCCTCAACATGGCCGGGGTGCTGAGCTTCCGGACGCTGATCAGGACCCAGCGCGTCACGATCTTCGCGATCTTCGTGTTCGCGGCGGTCGCGACGCCCAGCGCGGACCCGTTCACGATGCTCGCGCTCGCCGTGCCGACCGTGGTGCTGTACGAGGTCGCGGTGCTGCTGGCGTTCTTCAACGACCGGCGGCGCGCCGCCGCGCCCGACCCCTACGAGGGGCTCTCCGACGACGAGGCGTCCCCGCTGGACCTGGAGCCCCTGGACGCCGAGCCGGAGGGCCGCGGCCGCCGCGGCTGACCCGCCCGCCGGGGCGGCGCCCGGCGCGAACCGGGGGAAGAAACCGGCCCCCGAAGTGGGAATCGGGCCGCGCGAAACCGTAGGCTCGAATCCATGACCGCCCCCGACACGCAGTCGGCCGACCAGTCCCCGGCACAGCGGTACGCGCGCTACCGCGCGCGCACCGCCGGGAACGGTCCCGCGCTGCTCGACTTCCAGACCCTCTACGACTTCGAGCTGGACCGGTTCCAGATCGAGGCGTGCCGCGCCCTGGAGGGCGGCAGCGGCGTGCTGGTCGCCGCGCCCACCGGGTCCGGCAAGACGATCGTCGGGGAGTTCGCCGTCCACCTGGCGCTCGCGGCGGGCGCCAAGTGCTTCTACACCACGCCGATCAAGGCGCTGTCGAACCAGAAGTACGCCGACCTCGTCCGCCGGTACGGGCCGGGCAAGGTCGGGCTGCTCACCGGCGACAACAGCGTCAACGGCGAGGCCCCGATCGTCGTCATGACGACCGAGGTCCTGCGCAACATGCTGTACGCGGGGTCCTCGACGCTGGGCGGCCTGGCGTTCGTGGTGATGGACGAGGTCCACTACCTCGCCGACCGGTTCCGCGGCGCGGTCTGGGAGGAGGTGATCATCCACGTCCCCGACTCGGTGCGGATCGTCGCGCTGTCGGCGACGGTCAGCAACGCCGAGGAGTTCGGCGAGTGGCTGCAGGCCGTCCGCGGCGACACCGCCGTCATCGTGGACGAGCACCGGCCCGTCCCGCTGTTCCAGCACATGCTGGTCGGCACCCGCCTGTACGACCTGTTCGTGGAAACCGGCAAGGGCAAGGACCGGCAGGGCCGCCTCAACCCGCAGCTCCAGCGGATGGCCGTCGAGGAGGTCCGCCGCGCCAAGGTGAACCAGGGCCGCCGCACCGGGCACCGCCGCGCGCCGCGCCCGCAGCGGTTCCGGCCCCCGCCGCGGCCCGACGTCATCTCCCGGCTCGACCGCGCCGGGCTGCTCCCGGCGATCACGTTCATCTTCAGCCGCGCCGGGTGCGACGCGGCCGTCCAGCAGTGCCTCCAGGCGGGGCTGCGGCTGACCTCCAAGGAGGAGGCCGAGGAGATCCGCGCGCACGTCGAGCTGCGCACCGCCGACATCCCGCGCGACGACCTGCGCGTCCTCGGCTACGGCGACTTCCTGGCCGGGCTGGAGCGGGGCGTCGCCGCGCACCACGCCGGGATGCTCCCGACGTTCAAGGAGATCGTCGAGGAGCTGTTCGAGCGCGGCCTGATCCGCGCGGTGTTCGCCACCGAGACTCTCGCGCTCGGCGTGAACATGCCCGCCCGCACCGTGGTGATCGAGAAGCTCGACAAGTGGAACGGCGAGGCGCACGTCAACCTGACGCCGGGGGAGTACACGCAGCTCACCGGCCGCGCGGGGCGGCGCGGGATCGACGTGGAGGGCCACGCCGTCGTGGTGTGGAACCCGAGCGTGGACCCGATGTCGGCGGCGGGCCTGGCGGGCGCGCGGACGTACCCGCTGAACTCCAGCTTCCGGCCGTCCTACAACATGGCCGTCAACCTGGTCGGGGCGGTCGGCGCGGAGCGGGCGCGCAACCTGCTGGAGGAGTCGTTCGCGCAGTTCCAGGCCGACCGGGCCGTCGTCGGCCTGGCCCGGCAGGTCCGCAAGAACGAGGACGCCCTCGCCGGGTACGCCAAGGCCGCCGACTGCGAGCTGGGCGACTTCATGGAGTACGCGGCGATGCGCCGCGCCCTGTCGGACCGGGAGGCCGTCGCGTCCCGGGAGCGGTCGCAGAACCGGCGCGCGGAGGCCGCGAAATCGCTGGAGCGGCTGCGGCCCGGCGACGTCATCCTGGTGCCGTCCGGGCGGCGCTCGGGCGTCGCGGTCGTGCTCGACGCGGGCGTCGGCCGCCGCTCCGACGGGCCCGCGCCGCTCGTGCTGACCGCGTCGCGGTCGGTGCAGCGGCTGTCGGTGCAGGACTTCCCGCGCGCCGTGGAGCCGGTCGGGCGCGTCCGCGTCCCCAAGTCGTTCAGCCCCCGCAACCCGCAGGACCGCCGCGACCTGGCCGCGACGCTGCGCGCCAAGGTCCCCGACGACGCGGCCGAGCGGCGCCGCCGCCGGGACACGCCCGCCGTGGACGACGCCGAGATCGGACGGCTGCGCGCCGAGCTGCGCGCCCACCCCGTCCACGCCTGCCCGGACCGGGAGGACCACGCCCGCTGGGCCGAGCGGTACTTCCGCCTCGAACGCGACACCGAGCAGCTCCGCCGCCGCGTCGAGGGCCGCTCCCAGGTCATCGCCCGCACCTTCGACCGGGTGTGCGCGGTGCTGGAGCAGCTCGGCTACCTGGAGGGCGACACCGTCACCGACGAGGGCCGCCGCCTCGGCCGGATCTACAACGAGCTGGACCTGCTGACCGCCGAGAGCCTGCGCGAGGGCCTGTGGGAGACGCTGGAGCCCGCGGAGCTGGCGGCGTGCGTGTCGGCACTGGTGTTCGAATCGCGGCAGTCCGACGAGGCCGCGCCGCCGCGCGTCCCGTCCGGGCGGGTGCGCGACGCGCTGGAGGCGATGGTCCGGCTGTGGCGGGAGCTGTCGGACGTCGAGCGCGACCACCAGGTGTCGTTCCTGCGCGAGCCCGACCTCGGCCTGGCGTGGACGGCGCACCGGTGGGCGAGCGGCGACGACCTCGACGAGGTCCTGATCGACGCGGGCCTCACCGCGGGCGACTTCGTGCGCGCCGTCAAGCAGCTCCTGGACCTGCTCGGCCAGGTCGCCGACGCGGCCCCCGAGGGCAGCCGCGTCCGGACGACGGCGCGCCGGGCGATGGACGCGATGCGGCGCGGCGTCGTCGCGTACTCGTCGGTCACCTGACGGCCCCGCGCGGCCGCCGCAACCCCCCGAGGAGGCCCCCGTGACCCCCGTTCCGCGCGGCGAGCCCGCGCTGCTGGCCATCAGCGACGTCCACACGGCGTTCGAGGAGAACCGGGCGGTGGTCGACGCGATCCGGCCCGGGCACCCCGGCGACTGGCTGATCGTCGCGGGCGACGTCGCCGAGCGCGCCGCCGACGTCGAGGCGACGCTGGCGCTGCTCGCCGACCGGTTCGCGCACGTGGTCTGGACGCCCGGCAACCACGAGCTGTGGACGCCGCCGGGCGACCCGTGCGCGCTGCGCGGCGAGGAGCGCTACCGGCACCTGGTGGCGGTGTGCCGCCGCCTGGGCGTCAGCACGCCCGAGGACCCGTACCCGGTGTGGACGGGACCGGGCGGCCCCGCGACGGTCGCGCCGCTGTTCGTCCTCTACGACTACTCGTTCCGCCGCGACGGGATCGCCTCCAAGGAGGCGGCGCTGGAGCTGGCGCGCGAGAACGGCGTGGTCTGCACCGACGAGGTGTACCTGCACCCCGAGCCGTTCGCGAGCGCGGACGCCTGGTGCCGGGACCGCCTGGAACGGACCCGGGAACGGCTCGCCGGGCTGGACCCGGCCGCGCCCCCGGTGCTGGTGAACCATTTCCCGCTGGTCCGCGAACCCACCCGGATTCTGCGGTATCCGGATTTCGCGCTCTGGTGCGGGACGGAGGAGACCGCCGACTGGCATGTCCGGTACGGCGCCGCCGCGGTCGTGTACGGGCATCTGCACATTCCCCGGACGACGTGGCACGACGGCGTCCGTTTCGAGGAAGTGTCGCTCGGATACCCGCGCGAATGGCGGACGCGGGCGTCGGGTCCGGCGCGGCCGCGGCAGATCCTGCCCGCGCCCGCGCCGCTCGGGTGAACACGCCCGTACAGTCGCCGTGAAGTAGGGCGAACCGCGCGTCTACCGTCTCCGACGACAAAAAGGAAAACCTACCCCGCCGCCGGGGAAGGGGCAGCGAAAAGGGCCGGGTGATAGCCTCACCCGGCCCTGTTCGGCGTACCGTGCCCGCACCGCCCGGAGTTCTAGACCCGGACCGGTCCGAGAGCGCGCCGGACGATCAGTGCGCGGCCTCGTACTGCTCGATCACCGTGGCGGGAATACGGCCCCGCTCGTTGACCTTGATGCCCTGTGACTTCGCCCACTCGCGAATCTCGGCGGACCGCTCGCGGTTGTTCTGCGTGCGCACCGGGCGCGCGCCCTTCGCCGGCTTCGGCCGCGCCCGCCGGGCGCTCTGCACGAACGGCTCCAGCCCCGCGCGGAGCTGGGCGGCGTTCTTCTTGCTCAGGTCGATCTCGTAGGGGACGCCGTCGAGCGAGAAGCTGACGGTCTCGTCCGCCTCTCCGCCGTCGATGTCATCGACGAGGAGAACCTCGACCTTCTGTGCCATGCGGGGACTCCCTTGCTAAGCATCCGGCTTGGCATCCGGATGGGCCTCGATGAACGCAGCATAGACCTCATCAGAGATTTTGCCACGCTCGGAGACTTCGACGTCGGCGGACTTCGCCCATTCCCGGACGTCGCCGTTGGTGTAGCCCTTGATCTTGGCGGCGGCGGCGCTCTTGCGGCCCTTACCGGCGGCCTTCACCTCGATCGCCTTCGCGAGGAACGCCTCCAGCGTTTCGAGGGCCTCGCGCAGGCGCTTGTCGTTCTCATCGCCGAGGTCGATCGTGAACGTCCGGCCCAGCAGGCCGAAGTCACGCTTGGCGACGTCGCTCCCTTCGGAGCCGTCGATGTCGTCTACCCGAATGACCTTCTCGGCCATGTGCGCTCTGTCTTCCCTTCCGTCGCCGTTGCGGCGGTCCCGACCGTAGCGGATTGCCGGGGCGCGGTGGCGCGTCCCGGGCGCGATCTCCGGAATGGTGGCGTTCTTTACCCTCCGCCGCGGCCATTGCCGCTTAACCCGGGCGCGGCCCGGGGGCCCCGCCATTCTCCCGCCTCCGGGGACCGCGCGCGCCCGACGTCCGCCCGCCCGCGCCGGGGTTAGGCGACCCTTACTAGGGTGGGCGGCGCATCCACCCGCACCGCCCGGACCGCGTCCGGGCGCCGAGACGAGAGGCCGGTGGCCCGTGACCCAGCCCGGCAGCCCCTTCACCGACGACGTCGTCGCCGCGATCGCGCGGCACATGAACGACGACCACCCCGCCGACTGCCTGGAGATCGTCCGCGCGCTCGGCGGCGCGGACGCCGCCGTGTCCGCGCGCATGTCCGGGATGGACCCGGGCGGCATCGAGTTCACCGCCGTCGTGGACGGCGCGGAGGTGCCGGTGCGCGTGCCGTGGGCCGAGCCCGTCACCGAGCGGCCGCAGGTCCGCCGCGAGGTCGTGCGGATGTCGCAAAAGGCGCGGCGCGTCCTGGGCCTCGCGCCGCACGCCGAGCACTGACACGGGCACTGAGCCCGCCCATCTTGTCGTTCCGACGCGGCGTCGGTAACGTAGCCGACGTCACGTCGGAAAAACGGCGAAACCCCCTTCCCTCTGAAGTTAGGTAAGGCTAACCTCAGTTGCGCTTGCCCGGATGGACCGGACAACGCAGGAGGAAACGGGTGCGTGCATGAGCATGGCCGGACACGACGAGGGCTTCGCGGCCGAACTGCGCGCCGCCACCCGGAGCGACCACGGGGAGAACGAGACGTCCGCGTACATGGCGGCCCTGGTCGGGGGCCGGCTCGGCGGCGACGAGTACGCGGCGCTCATCGAGCAGCTCCACCCCGTCTACGAACTGCTGGAGCGCGCCGCCGAGGCGCTCGCGGACGACCCCGTCGCCGGGCCGTTCGCGCTGCCCGGCCTCGCCCGGCTGCGGGCGCTGGAGACCGACCTCGCCCACTTCCGCGGCCCGCGCTGGCGCGAGCGCGTCGCGCTGCTGCCGTCCACCGCGCGCTACTGCGACCGGCTGCGCGACGTCGCGTTCGACTGGCCCGGCGGCTTCGTCGCGCACCACTACACCCGCTACCTCGGGGACCTGTCGGGCGGGCAGTTCATCGGCCGCCAGGTGCGGCGCGTCCTCGGCCTCGGCGAGGACGACCCCGGCGTGCTGTTCTACCGCTTCGAGGGCAAGCCCAAGGACTACAAGGACGCCTACCGCGCCCTGCTGGACGCCGCGCCCTGGGACGCCGCCGAGCGCGCCCGCGTCATCGACGAGGTCCGCACCGCCTACCGGTTCAACGCCGAGATGGCCGCCGACCTCAGCCGGGCGCTGAGCATCGAGCCCGCCGCCTGACCGCGCGACGGCGAGGCCCGGGAGCGTTCCCAACTCCCGGGCCTCTGACAAGGTCGCGCCGTCCTGGTCACGTCCGGACGTCCGGACCGGATCAGTCTCCGTACGCCGCGTGCTGCCGTTGCACCACCGCGCCATGAGGGGGTGCGGGCCGGATTCGAACCGGCATTTCGGCGTCGCTCGTCCGTTCCGTCGTCCGACGTGTGGCGCCATGCTGATTCTGGAGCGAGAGTCTGAGTTTCAACGCGGCCGCCTCTTCCGCTGGGCCACCCCGGCACGAGGGCCGGGGAGGGGATTCGAACCCCCGCCTGTCACCGCGCTCGTCAGTCTGATCGTCTCAGTTTCAGCTTCACGCCCCCGTCGAGGGGGCGCGCCCCCGCGCTCCAGCGGGGGAGTCTCGTGGTTTCCTCTCAGCCGAGCAGGTAGCCGAACACCGCCTCGCCGACGGGCCGGTCGGCCACCTCGAACGCGTTGGCCTCCTCGCGGGCGAACTTGACCGCCTCGGCGAGGCGGTCGAGCCGGTCCACCAGCTCGTTGACGCGCCGCGCGGGCAGCGCCCCGGAGAACTTCACGGTCGTCCACTGGCCGACCGCGACGTCCTCGTAGAACACCTCGACCTGCGCCGGGTGCTTGTCGGTCGCCTCCGCCTTGACGTGGTTGAACGGGACCTTCCTGGTCTTCACCGTCCGGACCGGGTCGGTCTTCCACGCGTCGGTGGAGGGGTCGAACGTCCACGTCTCGGCGGCGTCCAGCACCGGCAGCCGCTCCAGGAACGTCCGCAGCTCCGCGAGCTGCTTCTCCAGGAACAGCAGGTAGGTGACCGGCACGCCGCGCAGCAGCGGGCGGCCGTCCACGACGACGTCGGCGCGGGCCTCGCAGTTCGCGTGGTCCTTGGCGGCGGTGACGTCGAACAGCCGGGTCAGCGCCGCCGCGGTGCCCCGCAGCGCCTCCTCGACCTTCACCTGCACGCGGGTGGACTCGGGCGGGAGCTGGTCGCCGTCCTCGTCCTTCGGCTGGTACACGCGGGAGATCCCCGACAGCAGCGGCTGCTTCTGGACGAGCTGGCGCGCCTCGGCCAGCTCGCGCTGCGCCTTGGCGCGCACGCCCTTCTCGACGGCGATGATCTGGTTCAGCTTCGGCATTCGCGCCTCCCCTCGACGGACGTGGCGACTCTAGGTGATCACCATCGGGCGGCGCATCCGAATTACCGCCGCATGGCCGTCGAAACGGACGTACAACGTCAAGGGCCGGGGTGGGCGAACGCGCGCAGGCGGCCCGGATCGAGGACGGTGATCCGCCGCCAGCCCGTCTCCACCAAGCCGCGGCGGCGCAGCTCGTTCAGCGCCCGCGCCACCGTCTCGCGGGACGCGTCCATCCAGCTCCCCAGCTCCTCCTGCGACAGCGGCGGCGCGATCGTCACCGCGCCGCCGGGCGGACGGGCGCGCGGCCCGGCCGCCGACGGCTCCGACGCCTCCGACAGCGCCGCCAGCTCGGCGAGCAGCAGCGCCAGCCGCTGCGGGCCACGCGCCGACGCCTGCGCGCGCACGCGCCGGTCGGCGGCGTCCAGACGGCCCACGACCGTCCCGCTGACCAGCCGCCACAGCGCCGGGTTGGCGTCCAGGAACGCGGTGAACCGCCCCGCCGGCACCACCAGGCCGCGCAGCGGGCCGAGCGCCGTCACCGTCGCCGACCGCTCCCGCGACCCGAGCACGGCGCTCTCGCACACCAGGTCGCCGGGGCCGCGCACGGCCAGCACGACGTCGCGGCCGTCCGCGGTGGCCGACGTCACCTTCGCCCACCCCGACTCCACGACCACCACGTGGTCGGACGCGTCGCCCTGCACGCACAGCGGCGCGCGCGCCGGGTACGGGCGGGAGCGCCCGGCGGCGCGCAGCGCGGCGCGGCGCGGCTCGTCCAGGGCCGTCCAGAACGGCACGGCGCGCGGCGGGTCTCGGTCGACGGCGGAGATGTCGGTCACGGCGGTCCGTTCCGCGCCCTCGGGACCGGGCGCGCTGCTCGGGCGGGCGCGGGCGGACGCGGCCGGTCCCGGAGGTCCGGCACCCGCGGCGGGGGAGTGGGCCGTCGAAGCCGACCGCCGCGGGTGCCGCACCGTTCCGCCCCGCGCCGGACGCCGCCCGGTCCCGAGTCGGGCGGTGCCCCGGCGCGGGGACGTCCCGCTCCGGCGGTGCCGGGAGACCCGTCGCCGCGGTCCATCGTGCCGCGGCGCGCGTGCGGCGTCTGCGTCACCTGACACACTGGGCGTTCCCGTTGTCGGGAACGCCGTCAGCGGGACGCGAGCGCGGTCAGCAGCCGGTTCACCGGGCTGTCGAGCCCCCACCGGTCGGCCAGCTCCACCAGTGCCGCCGGGTCGCGCGGCCCGGTGGGCAGCCGGTCGTCCAGGACGGTCAGCACCGGGTCGTCGATGTCGGTGACGACCCGCACCACCGTCTCCGCCGCCGCCAGGTAGCCGGCCGCGTCCGCCAGCCGCCTGCGCGCGCCCGCCGGGAAGCCCTCGGCCGACCCCGACTCCAGTGCCGCGCGGATGCCCGCCACCGACCCGAACCGGGTGACCAGCGCGGCGGCGGTCTTGTCCCCGACGCCCGGGACGCCGGGCAGGCCGTCGCTCGGGTCGCCGCGCAGCGTCGCGTAGTCGGCGTAGGCGCGGCCGGGGATCGCGTACTTGTCGGCGACCTCCTTCTCGCCCATGACCTGGAGGTTCTTCACGCCGCGCGCGGTGTAGAGGACGGCGACGGGGCCGCGGTCGTCGGCGAGCTGGAACAGGTCGCGGTCGCCGGTGACGATGTCGACGGGCCCGGCGTCGCGGCCCCGCACGGCGAGGGTGCCGATGACGTCGTCGGCCTCGTAGCCGGGCACGCCCGCGCGGGCGAGGCCGACCGCGTCCAGCACCGCGTCGATCACCGGGAGCTGGACGGCGAGCGCGTCGGGCACCTGGTCGCCGCCGTCGGCCGCGACCCGGTGCGCCTTGTAGGACGGCAGCGCCGCGACGCGGAACTCCGGCCGCCAGTCGGCGTCCATGCAGCACACCAGCCGGTCCGGCGCGCGGTCGCGGACCAGCCGGGCGATCATGTCGACCAGGCCGCGGACGGCGTTGACGGGCGTGCCGTCCGGCGCGGTGACCGACTCGGGCACCCCGAAGAAGGCGCGGAAGTACAGCGACGGCGTGTCCAGCAGCATCAGCCCGCTCATGGCGACCATCGTGGCACGCGCCCTGGCGTGCCGGTGACCTGCCGCGCTTTGGGATGCTGGGACGGGCGGGGCGACCGCCGCGAGGAGAAGGAGACGGATGTGACGACGGAGTTGTATCCGCGGGAGCGGGTCGGCCGGGTGCGGGACGCGGCGGCGGCCGCCGGGCTCGGCGCGGTGCTGCTGACGCCGGGGCCGGACCTGCGGTACGCGACCGGGTACGACGCCAAGCAGCTCGAACGGCTCACCTGCCTGGTCGTGCCCGCGGACGGCGAGCCGTTCCTGGTGGTGCCGCGGCTGGAGCTGCCGGCGGCGCAGGCGTCCCCGGCGGGCGGCCTCGGGATCGAGCTGGTCGCCTGGGACGAGACCGACGACCCGTACGCGCTCGTCGCGTCCCGGCTGCCCGCGGGCGTCGGCCGCGTCGCGCTCGCCGACCGGATGTGGGCGGTGATGGCGCTGCGGTTCCGCGCGGCGCTGCCCGGCGCGGAGCAGGTCGCGGCGGGCGGGGTGCTGCGGGAGCTGCGGATGCGCAAGAGCCCGGCCGAGGTCGAGGCGCTGCGCGCGGCGGGCGCGGCGATCGACCGCGTCCACCGGCGGGTGCCGGAGCTGCTGAAGGCGGGCCGGACCGAGCAGGAGGTCGCGCGCGACATCGCGGCGGCGATCATCGACGAGGGCCACACGAGCGTGGACTTCGTGATCGTCGGCTCGGGCCCCAACGGCGCGAACCCGCACGCCGAGCCGACCGAGCGGGTGATCCGCGCGGGCGAGCCCGTCGTGGTGGACATCGGCGGGCAGATGCCGAGCGGGTACTGCTCGGACTCGACCCGCAACTACTGCGTGGGGGAGCCGCCCGCCGAGTACCGGGAGTACTTCGCGGTGCTGCGCGAGGCGCAGCGGGCGGCGCGCGCGGCGGTGCGGCCGGGCGTGGCGGCGCAGGACGTGGACGCGGCCGCGCGGAACGTGATCGCGGGCGCGGACTACGGCGAGTTCTTCGTCCACCGCACGGGCCACGGCATCGGCCTGGAGACGCACGAGGAGCCGTACGTCGTGGCGGGCAACGCCGAGCCGCTGGAGCCGGGGATGGCGTTCTCGGTCGAGCCGGGCATCTACCCGGGCCCGCACGGAGCGCGGATCGAGGACATCCTGATCTGCACCGAGGACGGGCACGAGAGCGTCAACCACACGCCGCGCGACATAGTCATCGTCGACTGACCCATAGCCATACAAAACGGGCTCCCGACCCTCCGGTCGGGAGCCCGTTCGCACGTCTACACATAACGATATCTGCACCAATAGGGTTACCTGCCCTTGATCACCCTTGCGGGGCGACCTTAGCGCCCTGTAGTGCTTTGAGACATTGTTCCCCCCGGGTTACGAACGCATGTTCGCAAGGTTGCGGGTCCGGTCCGGACGGGTCCGCGCCGGACGCAGAGGAGACGCCGTGGCAGAGGTCGTCCTGACGGGAGTCGGGAAGGTGTACCCCGACGGAACGCGCGCCGTGACCGGTCTGGACCTCACCATCGCCGACGGGGAGTTCCTGGTGCTCGTCGGCCCGTCCGGGTGCGGGAAGACGACGGCGCTGCGGATGGTCGCGGGCCTGGAGGAGATCTCCGAGGGCACCCTGTCCATCGGCGGGCGCGTGGTGAACCGCGTCCCGTCCCGCGACCGCGACGTCGCGATGGTGTTCCAGAGCTACGCCCTGTACCCGCACCTGTCGGTCCGCGACAACATCGGGTTCGGGCTGTCGCTGCGCAAGATGAACAAGAAGGTCATCCGGGAGAAGGTCGAGGAGGCCGCGCGCATCCTCGGCCTGACCGACCACCTGGACCGCAAGCCCCGCAACCTGTCGGGCGGGCAGCGGCAGCGGGTGGCGATGGGGCGCGCGATCGTCCGGGAGCCGCAGGCGTTCCTGATGGACGAGCCGCTGTCGAACCTCGACGCCAAGCTGCGGGTCCAGACCCGCGCCCAGATCGCCCGCCTGCAGCGGGACCTCGGGGTGACCACCCTCTACGTCACCCACGACCAGACCGAGGCGATGACCCTCGGGGACCGGGTCGCGGTGATGAAGCGGGGCGAACTGCAGCAGGTCGCCCCGCCGCAGGAGCTCTACGACCGGCCGGCGAACCTGTTCGTCGCCGGTTTCATCGGATCGCCGGCCATGAACCTGATCCACGGCACGCTGACCGGCACCGCGGCGAACCCGCGGGTCGAGATCGGCGGCCAGACGCTGGAACTGCCGGGCGAGGTCCTCTCGGCCCGGCCCGCGCTGGCGGACCGCCTCGGCCGCGACGTCGTCGTCGGCGTCCGGCCCGAGGACATGGAGGACGCCGAACTGGCCGGCGCGCCCGGCGGCGCGACGCTGACGTCGACCGTCGAGCTCGTCGAGGCGATGGGCTCGGACGTGCTCGTCCACTTCACCGTGGCGGCCGCGCAGGTCGTCACCGAGGACACCCGGGAGCTGGCCCGCGACGCGGGCGCCG
This sequence comes from Actinomadura atramentaria DSM 43919, assembly GCF_000381885.1. Classification (GTDB taxonomy): domain Bacteria; phylum Actinomycetota; class Actinomycetes; order Streptosporangiales; family Streptosporangiaceae; genus Spirillospora; species Spirillospora atramentaria. The sequence goes on from NZ_KB907219.1 coordinate 208,584, forward strand.
ACGTTCCCGGCGGGTCCGCGGCGGCGCCCCGCACGGACGTCGTCGGCCGGTTCAGCCCGCGCACCGGCGTCACCGTCGGCGATCCGGTCACCGTCCGCGTGGACACCGGTCGCCTGCACTTCTTCGACATCGAGACCGGCGCGTCGATCTGGGGATCGGCCGCCGGTGCGCCCAGGAAGGACGACGAATGAGGATCAGCAGACGCCTGGTCGCCGCGGCCGCGGCGGCGGGGCTGGTGGCGTCGGCCGCCGCCGCGTGCGGCGGGGACGACGGCGACAAGGGCGGCGCGTCCGGCGGCACCGAGCTGAAGGGCGTGAAGATCGAGGTCGCCGCCAAGTGGACCGGGCCGGAGGAGCAGAACTTCCGCAAGGTCCTCGCGCAGTTCGAGAAGCAGACCGGCGCGACCGTCACCTACGCCTCGACCGGCGAGGACACCGACGCCTACCTCGGCCCGCGCCTGGAGGCCAAGACCCCGCCGGACGTCGCGATCCTGCCGCAGCCGGGCCTGCTGCAGCAGTACGCCGCCAAGGGCCAGCTCAAGCCGCTGGCCGACGACGTCGTGACCGAGGTGCAGAAGAACTTCTCGCCGTACTGGAAGGACCTCGGCTCGGCGGACGGCAAGACCTACGGCGTCCTCGCCAAGGCCGCCTACAAGTCGATCATCTGGTACCGGCCGCAGGCGCTCGCGGACGCGGGCGTGCAGCCGCCCGCCACCTGGGCTGACCTGGTGAAGGACGCCGGGACGCTGCAGGACGCGGGCACCACCCCGTTCGCGCTGGCCGCCGCGTCCAGCGACTCCTGGACGCTGACGGACTGGTTCGAGAACGTCTACCTCTCGCAGGCGGGCCCGGACCTGTACGACAAGCTCGCGGGGCACGAGATCAAGTGGACGGACCCGTCCGTCGCCAAGGCCCTCCAGACGCTCGCGCAGGTGTGGGGCAAGCCGGACTTCCTCGCGGGCGGCCTCGCGCAGGCCACCAAGACCAAGTTCGACGGGTCCGTCACCGACGTGTTCGGCTCGAACAAGGCCGCGATGGTCTACGGCGGCGACTTCGCCGCGGCGAACATCGCCACCACCAAGGCCAAGGTCGGCACCGACGCGAAGGTGTTCGCGTTCCCCAAGGCCGGCGGCACCGCCCCCGCGCTGCTCGGCGGCGACGTCGCGGTGGCGATGAAGGACGGCAAGGGCGCGATGGCGCTGATGAAGTTCCTCGCCTCCCCCGAGGCGGGCAAGACGTGGGCGGGCATCGGCGGCTACCTGTCGCCGAACAAGAACGTCCCGCCGGACTCCTACAGCGACCCGGTCGCCAAGCAGCTCATCGCGCAGATGCAGGCCGCCGGGGACGCCGCCCGCTACGACATGTCGGACCTGGCCCCGGCCGCGTTCGGCGGCAGCCCCGGCAAGGGCGAGTGGGAGGCGCTGCGCTACTTCGTGCAGCACCCCTCCGACGTGAAGGGCACGCAGCAGCGCCTGGAGGACGAGGCCGCCAAGGCCTTCAAGTGACCCGGCGCGGCTGACCCGTCCGGCGGGCGCGCGGCGCGCCGCGCGCCCGCCGGACGGCCCGCGGAACGGCCCACGCAACGGCCCGAGGTGAGGAACCCGCAATGATGGCTCGGCAAGAGGACGCGCCGCCGCCCGCCGCCGCGGCGGACGCCGCGGCCGGCGGGCGGCGCGGTCGGCGCGGCGGCCGGGAGGGGCTGAACCCCCCGTCCTGGCTCGCCGGGGGCTTCCTGCTGCCCGCGCTGCTGCTGCTCGGCTTCCTGGTCGTCTACCCGATCGTGTACTCCGTCGTCCGGAGCTTCTTCGACGCCTCCGGCGACTTCAACGGCCTCGACAACTACACCGGGGTCTTCAAGGGCCACGACAACCTCGTCGCCGTCCGCAACACGGCGGTGTGGGTCGTGGTCGCGCCGACGATCGTCACGATCATCGGCCTGCTGTTCGCCGTGCTCACCGAGCGCATCCGGTGGGCGACGGCGTTCAAGCTCGTGGTGTTCATGCCGATGGCGATCTCGTTCCTCGCCTCCGGCGTGATCTTCCGGCTGGTGTACGAGCAGGACCCGGACAAGGGCGTGGCGAACGCCGCCGTCGTCGCGGTCCACGACACCTTCGCCGGGAAGACCGCCTACCCGGGCGCGGGGCCGCGCGCCGGGCAGGACCAGCCGGTGCGGGCGGAGGGGAGCGGCGACGGCGTCCCCGTCGTCACGACCAAGCCCGTCGAGGCCGGGGGGAGCGCGCTGCTGCCGCTGCTGCGCGTCAAACCCGAGTACCTGCCCGACAAGCCCGTCCCGGCGCGGACGGCGCCGGCGGCGAAGCCCGGCCAGATCACCGGGACCGTCTGGTTCGACTTCACCAAGGGCGGCGGCGGCACGCCGAACGCCGTGGACCCGACCGAGTCCGGACTGCCCGGCGTGACGGTGCAGGCGCTCCGCGGCGGGAAGGTCGTCGCGTCGACCGAGACCCGTGCCGACGGGACGTTCACCCTCGCCGAGGTGCCCCCCGGGTCGTACACGCTGCGGCTCCCCAAGGACAACTTCACCGCCGCCTACGGCGGCGCCGAATGGCTCGGCAGCACCCTCATCACCCCGGCGATCATCGGCGCGTACCTGTGGGTGTGGTCCGGATTCGCGATGGTCCTCATCGCCGCCGGGCTCGCCGCGATCCCGCGCGACGCGCTGGAGGCGGCGCGCGTGGACGGCGCGACCGAGTGGCAGGTGTTCCGGCGCGTCACGATCCCGCTGCTCGCGCCCGTCCTGGCCGTCGTGCTGGTGACGCTCGTCATCAACGTGCTGAAGGTGTTCGACCTGGTCTTCATCATCGGCGGCGGCGATCCCAACGCCAGCGTGCTGGCGCTGCAGATGTGGACGAAGTCGTTCGGCGAGGGCGACCAGGGGACCGGCAGCGCCATCGCCGTGCTGCTGTTCCTGCTGGTGCTGCCCGCCATGCTGTTCAACATCCGGCGTCTCCGGCAGGAGCGGAAATGAGTACCGAGGACTCCCTCACCAAGGACTCCGCCGAGGTCCCGGCGGCGGACGGGGCGGCGGGCGCGCCGCGCCGGAGCGTCGCCGCGCGGGTCGTCGGCCGGGTCGGCGGCGGCGTCGCGCAGGTCGTGCTCGTGCTGGTCGCGCTGTTCTGGCTCGTCCCGACGCTCGGGCTGTTCGTCGCGTCGCTGCGCTCCAACCAGGACAACGGGTCCAGCGGCTGGTGGACGGTGTTCAGCAAACCGTCGCAGCTCACGTTCTCGTCCTACAGTTCGCTGCTGGGCAAGGGCGACTTCGTCGACTCGTTCTGGAACACCGTCCTGATCACGGTGCCCGCGACGGTGCTGGTCGTCGTCATCGCCTCGCTCGCCGCGTACGCGTTCGCGTGGCTGGAGTTCCCCGGCCGCGACTGGCTGTTCCTGGTCGTCGTCGCGCTGCTCGTCGTGCCGGTGCAGGTCGCGCTCGTGCCGGTCGCCAAGCTGTACGGGGAGATCCGCGTCGGCGGGTTCCACATGTTCGGGTCGATCGTCGGGGTCGTGCTCTTCCACGTCGCGTTCGGCCTGCCGTTCGCGATCTTCCTGCTGCGCAACTTCTTCGCCGCGATCCCGCGCGACCTGCTGGAGGCGGCGCGGATGGACGGCGGCTCGGAGTGGACGATCTTCCGGCGGGTGATCTTCCCGCTCGGCGGCCCGGCCATCGCCTCGCTCGGGATCTTCCAGTTCCTGTGGGTGTGGAACGACCTGCTGGTGTCGCTGGTGTTCGCCGACACCGGGTCGCAGCCGATGACCAAGTGGCTGCAGTCGCAGATGCGGCAGTTCTCCGGGAACATCGACATCCTCGCGCCCGGCGCGTTCATCTCGCTGCTCGTCCCGCTGGTGGTGTTCTTCGCCTTCCAGCGCTACTTCGTGCAGGGCGTGCTCGCCGGGTCGGTGAAGTGACGCCCGCCCCGTACTGAGCCCGGACGGGCGAGGACCCCGGATCGCACACTGATCCGGGGTCCTCTTGCGGGGGAGCGGTATTCAGGCGGTCTTCTTCTCCAGGGACGGCGCGTCCCCGGCGGCGTCCTCCGCCGGCTCGGCGCCGTCCGCGTCCTCGTCCTCGGCGACGGGGCCGATCGCCAGACCGGTCGCCGGGTCGAAGAAGTGCAGGCGCCGGGTGTCGACGGCGACCTCGACGGCGTCGCCGGGCCGGACGCGCGAGCGGGAGTTGACGCGGGCCGTCCACAGCGCCTTGTCCTCGGCGAGCGGGATCGCCGCGCCGTCCTCGCCGTCCACGGCGTCGTCGGCGAGGTCGGCGGTGTCCTTGTGCTCGACGGGCGGCGCGTCGATCGTGAAGATCACGTTGATCTCGCTGCCCAGCTCCTCGGTGACGCTCGCGGTGACCCGCATCGGGGCCCAGCCCTCGGCGGCGTGCGCGGCGTCCTCGAAGTCCGAGGGCCGCACCCCGACGATGACGTCCCGGCCGGCGTAGTCGACGAGCGCGGGCCGCTCGGCGATGCGCTCGGCCGGGACGGGGAGCGTGTACCCGGCGAACGAGACCGTCATCCCGTCGTCGGCGGCCGCCAGCCGGGCGGCGGCGAAGTTCATCGCGGGGGAGCCGATGAACCCGGCGACGAACAGGTTCACCGGGTCCTCGAACAGCCGCTGCGGCGTGTCGACCTGCTGGAGGCGGCCCTCGCGCAGCACGCAGACGCGGGTGCCGAGCGTCATCGCCTCGATCTGGTCGTGGGTGACGTAGACGGTGGTGACGCCGAGGCGGGCGTGGAGCTGGCTGAGCGAGGCGCGCATCGACACGCGCAGCTTGGCGTCCAGGTTCGACAGCGGCTCGTCCATCAGGAACGCCTGCGGCTCCCGGACGATCGCGCGGCCCATCGCGACGCGCTGCCGCTGCCCGCCCGACAGCGCGGCGGGCTTGCGCGACAGGTACTGCTCCAGGCCGAGCATCTTGGCGGCCTCCAGCACCTTCTGGCGCCGCTCCTCCTTGGACACGCCGCGCAGCCGGAGCCCGAACTCCAGGTTCTTCTCGACGGTCATGTGCGGGTAGAGCGCGTAGTTCTGGAAGACCATCGCGATGTCGCGGTCCTTGGGGGCCAGGTCGTTGACGACCCGCTCGCCGATGGACACCGTCCCGCCGCTGATCTCCTCCAGGCCCGCGATCATCCGCAGCGCGGTGGACTTGCCGCAGCCCGAGGGGCCGACCAGCACCATGAACTCGCCGTCGCGGATTTCCAGGTCGAGCCCGTCCACGGCCTTCACGCCGCCGGAGTACACCTTGTCGACGCCGCTGAGCACGATTGCGGCCATCCCGCCCCCTCTGTATGGAAACGTTTCCAGTCGCCGGGTGAACCGGTAGGCTCATCTGGCAGAACCTGAGTCAAAACTATGGAAACGTTTTCAGAAAAGGGGTGCGGGGATGGCGGCGACGATCAAGGACGTCGCGGCGGCCGCGGGCGTCGGCATCGCGACCGTCTCCCGCGTGTTCTCCGGCAACGGCCCCGTCGGCGCGGCCACCCGCGAACGCGTGCTCGCCGCCGCCCGCGCGCTGGACTACCGGCCGAGCGCCGCCGCGCGCAGCCTCAAGACGCGCGGCGCGGCCGGGATCGGGCTCGTCCTGCCCGGCCTCGACGACCCGTTCGCCGCCGAACTCGCCGAGGGCGTCCTGGCGGGCGCGCGCGACCACGGCGAGCACGTGCTGCTGGACGTCTCCGGCGGCGATCCCGCGCGCGAGGCGGCCGCCGCCGCCCGGTTCGCCGAGCAGCGGGTCGACGGGATCGTCGCCGTGCCCGCCGCCGCGACGCCCGCCGACGCCGCCGCCTGGGCGGACGTCGCGCGCGCCTGCGGCGTCGTGTTCGCCGACCGGGTGCTGCCCGGCGCGGCCGGAATCCCGTCCGTCCTGGCCGACGACGCCGCCGGGGTGCGGGTCCTGGTGGAGTACCTGGCCGGGCTCGGGCACCGCCGCGTCGCGTTCCTCGGCGCGGCCGCGCCCGGAGCCGCGCCCGGCGTGCGGGAGCGGGCGTTCCGCGCCGCGCTGCGCGAGGCCGGGGCGGACGAGCGGGACGCGGTGGCGGTCCCCGCCCGGCCGAACCGCGACAGCGCCTACGCGGCCGCCGCCGGGCTGCTGCAGAGCCGCGCGGACGTCACCGCCGTCGTCGCGTCCGGGCACCTGCTGGGGGAGGCCGCCGTGCTGGTCGCCCGCGAGCTCGACCTGCGCGTCCCCGGGGACGTGTCCATCGCGATGGTCGACGACGTGCCGTGGGCGGAGCTGTGCGACCCGCCGCTCACCGCCGTCGCCCGGCCCGCCCGCCTGATGGGCCAGCGCGCCTGCGACCTGCTGCTGCGCGACCGCGCGCGCCGTCCGGCCGCGCCCGCGCCGCTGCCCGCGGAACTGGTCGTGCGGGGGAGCTGCGGCCCGCCCCGGCAGGCCCGCGGCCCGCGCTGACGGCCGACGCGACGGCGGTGCCCGCCACCTGCGGGGAAGGCGGACGCGCGGCCGGGCGGGCGAATCGTCCGGAGCGGCGGCGAGATGTCCCGGATCACGCTAGATTCTCCGGGTGGAGGAGACTGATCGCCAGATAATGCGCCTTCTCGCCGATGACGGGCGGATGAGCTTCACCGACCTCGCGCGCGAGACCGGACTGTCGGTGTCGGCGGTTCACCAGCGGGTGCGGCGGCTGCAGAAACGCGGCCTCATCCTGGGGTTCGCGGCCCGGCTCGACCACGAGCAGATCGGGCTGCCCCTCACGGCGTTCGTCTCGATCAAGCCGATCGACCCGGCGGCCCCCGACGACGCGCCCGACCGGCTGGAGCACATCCCCGAGATCGAGGCGTGCCACTCGGTCGCGGGGGACGAGAGCTACATCCTCAAGGTCCGGGTGGCGTCGCCGAACGCGCTGGAGGACCTGCTGCAGCGCATCCGCGCGGCGGCGAACGTCGCCACCCGCACGACCGTCGTCCTCAGCACGCCGTGGGAGGGCCGCCGCCCGCCCGTCTAGCCGGCGTCCGGGGCGAGTTCCGCCAGCGCCGTCCGCGCCCGGTCCAGGGAGCGGCGCGGGTCGGCGTCCGGCGCGGTGATCTCCGGGTCGAAGTTCAGGTCCACGAACAGCTCGGTGACGCCCTGCTCCGCGAGCCGCCCGAAGTCGTCGCGGATCTGGTCGAACGAGCCGGTCAGCGGGGCGCGGTCGCCGCCCGCGCCGTCGCGGACGCGCACCGCGCCCCGGCAGACGAACCGCAGCGCGCCCGGGTCGCGGCCCGCGTCGGCGGCGGCGTCGCGGACGACGCCGACGGACCGGCCGATCGCCGTCAGGTCGGCGCGGCTGGAGCTGATCCAGCCGTCCGCGATCCGGCCCGCGCGGCGCAGCGCGGCGTCGGCGGTGCCGCCGAGCAGCAGCGGCGGGCCGGGGCGCTGCACGGGCGCGGGGCCGACGGCGATCGGCGGGAAGTCGTAGAACCGGCCGTGGAACTCCGCCGTCCCGTGCGCCCACAGCTCGCGCACGACGGCGACGAACTCGTCCGCGCGGGCGCCGCGCCCGGCCATCGGGACGCCCGCCGCCGCGAACTCCTCGGGCATCCACCCGATCCCGAGGCCGAGGTCGAGCCGGCCCGCGCTGACCCGGTCGAGCGTCGCGGCCTGCTGGGCGAGCAGCGGGGGAGCGACGAACGGCAGGTTCACGATCGCGACGCCGAGCCTGATCCGCCCGGTCAGCGCGGCGAGGTACCCGAGCGTGACGAGCGGGTCGGGGACGTCGCGGTAGGTCGTGTCGGTCGAGGCGGCCGGGTTGGCGAGGCGCTGGAGCGTCCACAGGGAGCGGTACCCGGCGGCCTCGGCCTCGCGGGCGAGAGCCGCCTGGTTCTCCGGCGTCGCCCAGGGGCCCGACACCGGGACGGCGAACCCGATCTGCATCCGGGGACCTCCTGCCCGCTGCGCCCGCGCCGTCTTCCCGGCGGGGGACGATCACCCCATCATGCCCGCTTCCCGGACACCGGATCGAACCTTACAATGTCAAGGCCGGGGCTTGAGTGATCATGCGAGCGTGCCGGGAATCACCGGTTCGGCGGCAGGCGGAATCGGTACGCTCAAGCCGTCTTCTCGGTCGGAGGGAGTGTCGATGCGGCGTCCGGTGGAACAGCTCGCCCAGGCGGTCAAGCCGAAACTCCGCGGCTGGCTGCACGCCGGGACCTTCCCGGTGGTGCTCGTCGCCGGGGTGCTGATGGTGGCGCTCGGCCCGACCCAGTCGGCGCGGCTGTGCGCCGCGGTGTACGCGCTGACGTCGGCCCTGCTGTTCGGCGTCTCGGCGTTCTACCACCGCGGCCGGTGGTCGCCGGGCGTGGGCGAGGTCCTGCGGCGCTTCGACCACGCCAACATCTACCTGATCATCGCGGGCACGTACACGCCGTTCGCCTACCTCATCCTCGACGGGATGGCGCGCGCGCTCGTCCTGTCCGTCGTGTGGGGCGGGGCGCTCGCCGGGGTGCTGTTCCGCGTCCTGTGGGTCGGGGCGCCCCGCTGGCTCTACACCGCGCTCTACATCGGGCTCGGCTGGGTCGCGGCGTTCTTCGTCCCGCAGTTCATCGACGGGACGGGCACGGCCGTCGCCGTCCTCGTCACCATCGGCGGCGTGCTCTACAGCGTCGGGGGACTGGTGTACGGGCTGCGGCGGCCCGACCCGTCGCCGCGCTGGTTCGGGTTCCACGAGGTGTTCCACGCGTTCACGATCGCGGCCTACGTGCTGCAGTACATCGCTGTTTCTTTCGTGGTCTACCGCGCTGTGTAAGGATGCCCGGCATGGGTTTCGCTGACCGGTATCTCGCCCCCGACGAATCGCTGGTGCTGGCCACGCGGCGGCACTGGACCGAGATGATCGAAGAGGTGTTCGCGCTCGTGGTCATCTGGGCCGTCGCGGGCGTCCTGGCGTGGTTCATCCCGTTCGGGGAGGACTGGGGGCGGATCGCGGGGTTCGTCGTGCTCGGGCTCGCGGTGCTCGCGTCGGCGTGGCTCTGGCTGATCCCGCTGCTGCGCTGGCGCGCGGAGGTGTACGTCCTCACCACCAAGCGGATCTACGTCCGCAAGGGGTTCCTCACCAAGACCGACCACAGCATCCCGCTCGCGCGCGTCAACGACGTCGCGTTCCGGTCGACGCTGTGGGAGCGGATCATGCGGTACGGGACGCTGGACGTGCAGTCGGCGTCCGAGCACGGGATGCTCCGGCTCAAGCGCGTGCCCGACCCCGAGGGGTTCAAGGCGAAAATCTTCCAGGCGGTGGACGAGGAGCAGGCCCGGCACCGGGCGGGGCCCGGCTACGGCGCCCGCTGACCGCCCGGCGGCTCCCAGGGGCCGCCGCCGGTGAACCGGTCGATCGCCGCGGCGAACGGTGCCGGGTCCAGGCCCTTCGCGGCGCACCACGCGTCGTCGTGGACGGTCTTCAGGTGGCGGGGGTGTGCGTCGCCGAGGACCGCGACGACCGTCCCGCCGCCTGTCCCGCCGTCTTCGCGCAGCAGGCGGGCGGCCAGGTGCAGGGCCGCCCACAGGCACGTCCCGGTGGAGCCGCCGACCGGCAGGCCCGTCGCGGCGCGGGCCGCGCGCGCCGCCGCCGCGCTCGCCGCGTCCGGGACGGGGACGACCAGGTCGTACAGGCCCGGCAGGAAGCCCGGCTCGACGCGGGGGCGGCCGATGCCCTCGATCCGGGACGGCATGCCGGTGGCGTAGTCCGGTGCGCCGAGCGTCCACGCCGGGAAGTACGCGGAGTTCTCCGGGTCCGCGACGGCGAGCCGGGCGGCCAGGCCGCGCGTGCGGATGCGGCGGCCGAGGGACGCGGCCGTCGCGCCCGTCCCGATTCCGGCGACCACCCAGGACGCGTCGGGGGCCTGGTCGAACAGCTCGGCGGCGAGGTCGTCGCCCGCGCGGTCGATCGCGGGTTCGGCGGCGGCGAACTGGTCCAGGAAGCAGCCGCCCGTCTCCGCCGCGAGCCGCCGCGCCGCGTCGTAGATCGCCAGGGGCGGTGTGACGAAGCGGCAGTCCGCGCCGAGATCATGCAGCGGGGCGGCGCGGGCTGGATCGGGTTCGCCGGGGAGCACGGCCGTGTAGGGCAGGCCGAGCCGCTTGGCGAGGGCCGCCTGGGCGTGCGCGGCCCCGCCGCCCGTCGCCTCGACCAGCGGGGTGTTCTCGGTGATCCGGCCGCTGGCGATGGCGTGCCGCAGCATCGCGCGGGCCGCGCGGTGCTTGAGGGTGCCGCCCGGGAGCGCCGACTCGTCCTTCAGCAGAATCCGGACGCCGTCGTGGCCGGTCGGGACGGGACGCAGCGGGGTCGGGGGAGTGGTGTCGCGGTCCGCGTCGAGCAGGCGGAGGGCCGCCGCCGCCCAGCGCGCCGGGGGAGCGGGCTCGGTGTCGGGCATTCCGGTATTCAACCGGATCGACGGTCAGGGGCGGCGGTGCCTCACGGAGCGGCGGTGATGAAGCGCATGTCGCCGAACGCGACCTCGTCGCCCGGCCGCAGCCTCGCCGGGCCCGTCAGCCGGTGCCCGTTCACCCGCGTCCCGTTCATCGACCCCAGATCGTGGACCGTCCAGCGGTCCCCGCCGGGAGACCGGTGGATCTCCGCGTGCATCCGCGACACCGTCGGGTCCGTCAACGTGAGCTGGCAGCCCGGCGCGCGGCCCACCAGCACCCGCGCCAGCCCCGCCGGCGGCAGCGTGAACCTCGGCAGCCGCGGCGCCCGCCACGCCTCCTCCAACCGCGCCGTCACCAGCGACACCTGCGAGATCAACCCCGTCAGACGGCGCGTCACCCGGCTCGTCGGCGGCAGATCGCTGATCAGATCCAGCAGCTCACCGTCACTGCGCGCCCGCAGCGCCCGACCCATCCGGTGCTCGAACGTGTCACTCGACAGGCGACCCTCCGCCACATGGTCGGCGAGCACCCGCAGGACCCGGTCGCGCTCGGCGTCGGAGACCCGCAGGGGAAAGGCGTTCCGACCGTCCATGTCGTGAGTATCCCCTACCACTTGTGGGGGGGCGACCCCCCACTCTTGCCGCCTGTGGGGGGTCGACCCCCCACACCCCCCGCGGCGCGGAGCGCCGCATCCTCGCTCCGCTGGCGCTCCGCTGCGGTGCGGCCCTTCGCGCTGCGCGCGCCCGGCCGCTCGCCTGGCGGCTCGCGGCCGTGCGCCCGCCGGTACCCCCCTTCGGTTACTCGCCGTCCGCGGGGGCGCCCTCGCTCGCTTCGCTTCGCCTCGGGGCACCCCCGCGACTGGGTTCGGCTGTCTACGAGGGGGCCTGCGGGTGCCCTACAAGACCC
>NZ_KB907220.1:0-98546 GCF_000381885.1 Actinomadura atramentaria DSM 43919
AGCCTCGGCCCCGCGCAGATCCCCGCCCTCACCGACCCGGCCGCCATCGCCGCCAACCCCGAACTCGGCCTCCTCACCCTCCTCACCCACCCCGACGACCTGGACGTCGTCGAAGCCTGGTACGCGGGCGTGCTCAGCCTCAACGAGGATGACGCTGCGCGATACTATGAACACGGTTTCGACCTCGTCCGGCCCACGACCCGCGAGATCCTGGAGAAGCTGATGTCCACAACCGAATGGCTCGTCGTCAGCCCCTTCGCCCGCGAACACTACGGCCGCGGCGAACGCGAGCAGGCCGTCGAGGCGGCGCTGGACATCATCGACGCCCGCGGGCTCGCCCTCACCGACGCCGAACGCGAACGCATCACCACCTGCACCGACCTCGACCAACTCCGCACCTGGCGACGCCGCGCCATCACCGCACGGAGCACGGCCGACATCTTCGACTGACACACGCGCCCGCCGGGCCGCCGAACACACATCCGGCGGCCCGGCAATCCCCAAGGAAGCAACCGAACCGTGCTGGAGAGCCGACCCCCCGACTACTGGCCCGTCGTCAGCCCCTTCGCCCGCGAACACTACGGCCGCGGCGAACGCGAAGGCCATCTGAAGGGCGAACAGCGGCAGGCCGTCGAGGCGGCGCTGGACACCATCGACGCCCGCGGGCTCGCCCTCACCGACACCGAACGCGAACGCATCACCACCTGCACCGACCTCGACCAACTCCGCACCTGGCGACGCCGCGCCATCACCGCCCACACCACCACCGACATCTTCGACTGATCCGGCCGTGGGCCTCGCGGCCGTCGTGTCCGGGGCCGGGCAATGGTGAGTGCCGGTCAGGTCGTGTTGGCGGCTCGGGGGGACAGGCAGGACTTCTCGGTGTTCAGGAGGTCGGCGTAGCGGTCGATCTTGAACTGGATGTGGCGCTGCTGTTCGCGGAGGCGGGCGATCTCGTCCTCGACGCGGCGGTCGTGCGCGCGCAGGAGTTCAAGACGGGCGGTGTAGGTCTCGGTGCCGCCGCGGGTCAGTTCGGAGAAGCGCAGCATCTCGGCGATCGGCATCCCCGTCTCGCGCAGGCAGCGCAGCATCTCCAGCCAGGCGATGTCGGAGTCCGTGAACACCCGGCGGCCCGCCGTGTCGCGCGCGATGCCCGACAGCAGGCCGATCTTCTCGTAGTAGCGCAGGGTGTCGATGCTGAAACCGCTCTTCTCGGCGGTCTCGCCCGGAGAGTAAGAGGTCACCCCGCCAGCATTCCACCCGGGGCACGCGTCCGGTCAAGACGGGCGGTCGGGCTTGACCTGGAGTGTGCTCCAGGTCGCACAGTGGACGGGTCACCGATCGAAAGGGGCGCGACGATGCGCGTCGGACTGCAAGTGCCCAGCTTCACGTCGTTCGGCGGCCCGGACCGGATCGGCCCGGAGTTCGCGCGGACCGCGCGCGACGCCGACCAGGGCGGCCTGGACTCGCTGTGGGTCATGGACCACTTCTTCCAGATCTCGATGATCGGCCCGCCCGAGGAGCCGATGCTGGAGGGCTACACCGCGCTCGCGTACGCGGCCGCCGTCACCGAACGCATCACGCTCGGGACGCTCGTCACGGGTGTCACCTACCGCAACCCGGCCCTGCTGGTGAAGACCGTCACCACCCTGGACGTCCTGTCGGGCGGACGGGCGTGGCTCGGCATCGGGGCCGCGTGGAACGAGGAGGAGTCGCGCGGCTACGGCATCCCGTTCCCGCCCGTCGCGGAGCGGTTCGAGCGCCTGGAGGAGACGCTGCGGATCGCGCGCCAGATGTGGGCGGGCGACGACAAGCCCTTCGAGGGCGGGCACTACGCGCTCGAACGCCCGCTGAACGTCCCGGCCCCGGTGTCCCGGCCGCGCCCGCGCATCCTCATCGGCGGCGCGGGCGAGAAGAAGACCCTGCGTTTCGTCGCGAAGTACGCCGACGCCTGCAATCTCACCAACCCGGACGAGATCCCGCACAAGCTCGCGGTCCTCCGCGAGCACTGCGCCAACGAGGGCCGCGACTACGCCGACATCGAGAAGACGGCCCTGGCCCGCACCGACGGCTCCCTCGGCCAGACCGTCGACACCATCGGCCGCCTCGGCGAACTCGGCGTCGACCACGTGATCTTCTCCCAGGGCACCGGCCAGGACCTGACCGAGGTGCTGGCGGCGGCCCGCGGCGGGGCGACGGACCCCGGCGCGCGCTGACGACCCCTCGGGGCCGCGCGCGGCATCGCGGGCCGCCCGCGGGCCGGCGGTCACCGGTCCGGTGACCGCCAGGTGACGTTGAGAGCGGCGAACTTCACGCGGCCCGTCAGACGGACGCGCAGGACCTCCGACGCCTCCGGCTCGTCGTCGCTGACCAGCACGGCGCCGTAGTGGGCCGACACGTCGCCGGCGTCCACCGTCATGCCCGGCGCGAGGATCAGATCCACCCCGCCGCCCTGCACCTTCAGCTCGACGGCCAGTTCGGGGCCGGTGCGGACCGCGCGGGTCAGGTCCAGAGTCACCCCGGACCACTTCGTGCGCACCACCAGCCGGCGCGGCAGCGTCCACCGGCCGGCACGGCGCACCGTGCCGTACTTCTCGCGGATCCTGAGCACGCCGGGCGCCGGTCCGGGCGCGCCGCCCGGCACCGCGCTCAGGTCGGCGACGAGCGGCGCCAGCGCGTCGACCGTGCGGGCGGTCAGCGCGGCGCCCACGCGCTCGTCGAACTCGGCGGGGTCGAGACGGCCGTCGGTGACGGCCGCGTTCAGCAGCTCGACGATCCGGTCGCGGTCCGCGTCGGACGCCCGCGCCGCGGGCGGGTCCGGCACGTTCGCCTGCTGCGGGGAGTCGGTCGGCATCTGGGCTCCTTGGCTGGGGGCGACGCCGCCAGAGTTCGCCGACCGCCGAGCACGGGGAGCGGCCGTCGGCGCGTCCCCTCGGCGGTCGGGGGCCGTCGCGCCCGAGGATGACGGGCCGGGTCACGCGTTCTCCGCACGATACTACCGCCGCCCCGGAACCGCGAGCCGGTGGCCGGGCCGCCCGCGGTCGAGGCGTGAGGCGGTCACAGCGTCGCCGGAATGAAGATCCACTTCTTGTACGACCAGTAGCGGAACGCCGCCGCCAGCAGCAGTCCGCTGACGAGTCCCGCGTTGTAGGCGATCCCGCTGTGCAGGTGCAGGACGTAGTAGGTGAATCCCGTACACATCACCTGGATCGCGAGTCCAATGCCGTTCAGCCCGAAGAACAGGGCCATCTCGCGGCCGGTGCCGTCGCTGTCGCGGTGGCGGAACGTCCAGTGGCGGTTCAGCAGGTAGGAGCTGAGCGTGGACAGGACGTTGGGGATGATCACGCTGATGAGCGGGCCGCCGCCGAGCACGTGGCGGAGGAGGTTCGCGCCGCCGATGGAGATGATCGTGCCCACGGCGCCGACACAGTTGAAAATCACGAGTTCGCGGACGAATGTCCGGTAGTCTCGCGCGGTCTTGACCGTTTTGGCCGGTCTCGACCGCTGCAGGGTGCTCACCCGCCCAGACCTTACCCGAGCGGGACATATGCCCGCGCGCCAACCCACGGGAAAGGATCACCCCCCGCCCGGGTCAACCGCGGGCCGCCGCGGCGGCGCGGCCGAGGGGCACGATCGCGGCGACCAGGACGACCGGGACGGCGAGCGCCCAGCCGAGCCCGACGCCCTCGGCGACGAAGCCGATCACCGGCGGCCCGCCGAGCAGCCCGAGGTAGCCGAGCGACGTCACGCGCGCGATGCCCGCCGCCGAGGGCACGCCCGGCAGGTTCCCCGCCGCGCTGAACGTCACCGGCGCGACGGCGGCGACGCCGAGCCCGAACAGCGTGAACCCCGCGACGGCGGCGACGGGGTCGCGGGCGAGCAGCCCGAGGCCCAGGCCGCCCGCCGCGACGGCCGAGCCCGTCCGCAGCACCGCGACCGCGCCGAACCGGGCCACGACCCGGTCCCCGGCGAGCCGCCCGAGGGTCATCGCCACCGCGCATCCGGCGTAGCCGAGTCCGGCCGCGCCCGGTCCCGTCCCGAGGTCTTCGCGCAGGTAGACGGCGCTCCAGTCGGCCATCGCGCCCTCGCCGACGAACGAGCACAGCCCGATGACGCCGAGCATGAGCAGCGCCCCGCGCGCCGCCGGGCCGCGCCCGGGGACGTCGGCGGACGCGGCGAACGGCTCGTCCGCCGCACGCCCCAGCAGGCCCCGGCAGCCCAGCCACAGCGCCGCGACCAGCACCAGCGACGCGACGGGCAGGTGGACGCGCACCGGAACGCTCCCGTGCGCCGCCGCCGCGCCGACGAGCGCCGCCCCCAGCGTCCCCACGCTGTACGACCCGTGCAGCCCCGACATGATCGGCCGCCCGTACGCCCGCTCCACCGCGACGCCCTGCGCGTTCATCGCGACGTCCATCAGCCCGAGCGCCGCGCCCATCAGCAGCAGCGCGGCGATCAGCGACGGCAAGTTCCCGGCGAACGCGACACACGCGGGGGCGAGCGCGCCGACCGTCCCGGCCCACAGCGTCACCGCCCGGCTCCCCCAGCGCGCCACGCACCGCCCCGCGAACCGGACGGCGAGGACCACGCCCAGCGGCGCGCCGAGCAGCGCGATCCCGAACACGCCCGCGCCGAGCCCCAGATGCTCCTTGATCTGCGGAATCCGCGCGACCCACGCCGCCGTGGTGAGGCCGTGGACGGCGAACGCCCCCGTCACCGCCGCGCGCGCCCGGCGCGGCGCCCCCGTCTGCGTCGTCATCATGATCGACGCTACATTCCGGACGCCGATCGCGGAACCGGCCGATTCAGGGCGCGATGATCACCGTGGCGCTCCGGCCCGCCGCGAGCGCGGCGTGCCGCGCCATCGCGGACGTGTCGGTCAGCGAGGCGATCTGGTCCACGACGGCGCGCAGCCGCGCGGCGTCGTCCGGCGCGTCCGCGAACGCCGCCCGGAACGCCGGGTCGAGCGTGGCGGGCGCCCCCGCGAGCGTGAGCTCGGCCAGTTCGAGGATCAGTTCGCGCTGCCGCGCCCGCACCCGCTCGTGGCTGATCCACACGTAGTGCGCGGTGATGCCCTTGAGCAGCGCGCACTCCAGCCGCTGCGCGCGCGGGACGATCAGCTCCGCGCCGTACCGGGTGAGCGGCCGGTCGCCGTGCTCGCGGCGCGTCGCCCGCTCGGCGGCCAGGCAGAACCGGCCGATCAGCGAGCTGGTCAGGTTCTTCAGCGCGGCGAGGGTGCGCGGGGTGCCGTCGTAGCGGTCCGGCCAGTAGGGCTCGGCGAGCAGCGCCGCGAACCGCTCCTCGACCTCGGCGGCCTCCGCGACGAGCGGGGACGCGGCCCGTTCGGGGCGGCGGGCGCGCGGCACCGGGTGCGGGCCGTCGCCGGGCGTCGCGGCGCAGTACAGCCGGACGGCGGTCGCGGCGACGGACCGGCGCTCGGCCGGGTCGGCGAGCAGGGCGAAGTCGATGTGCCCGGCGACCAGGGCGTCCTCCAGGTCGTGGACGGAGTAGGCGACGTCGTCGCTCCAGTCCATGACCTGGGCCTCGAAGCACGTCCGGCCGTCCGGCGCGCCCTCGCGGACCCAGCGCGCGTAGTCCAGATCGTCCTGGTATACGCCGAACTTTCCGTTGACCGCGTCCGCCTGGGACCACGGGTACTTCATCGCCGCGTCCAGCGACGCGCGCGTCAGGTTCAGCCCCACGCTCCGCCCGAACAGCGGCGGCCCGTCCGGCGCGAACGACTTGGGCTCCAGCCGGGTCAGCACCCGCAGGCTCTGCGCGTTGCCCTCGAACCCGCCGCAGCCGCGCGCGACGTCGTCCAGCGCGGCCTCGCCGTTGTGCCCGAACGGCGGATGGCCGATGTCGTGCGACAGGCACGCCGTCTCCACGACGTCCGGGTCGCAGCCGAAGACCCGGCCCAGCTCCCGGCCGATCTGCGCGCACTCCAGCGAGTGCGTCAGCCGGGTGCGCAGGCTCTGCACGTTGTGCTCGGGCTCCGCGCCCGGCGACGCGACCTGCGTCTTGGCCGCCAGCCGCCGCAGCGCCGCGCTGTGCAGGACGCGGGCGCGGTCCCGCTCGAAGGCCCCCCGGCCCCGCCGCTTGGGCGGTTCGGGCGCCCACCGCCGCCGGTCGCGGTCCGAATAGTCGCTCATGGTCCTCCCCACCCTAACCGGGCGGTGGGACGGCGGCCCCGGCGCAGGTCAGCCGGGCTTCGCCGTGGACGGCTCGTCCATGATCGGCGCGTTCTCGATCGTCTCCCCGGGCACCCGGACGCTCTTGCCCAGCAGCACGTACGACAGGTACGCGCCCGTCTCCCGGACGATGTAGTGGAACTGGGTGTCGCGCGTCTGGACGCTCGGGCCGCTGCGCGTCGGCGACGACGCGGCCTTGATCCCGCTGTCCTCGGCCATCTTCTTGGACCGCAGCCCGTGCCACGGGTCGGTGACGATCACCCCGGACGCCCAGTGCCGCTGCTTGTAGACGCGTCCCAGCGCCCGGAAGCTCTGCAGCGTGTCCCGCCCCTCCGGAACCGCGACGACGCTGCCCGCCGGGACGCGCCCCTTCTCGATCAGCCACCGGCGGCCCGAGTCGGCCTCGGTGTAGTTGTCGCCGGGGGCCTTCCCGCCGACCGTGACGATCCGCGGCGCGACCCCGGCCCGCCACAGGTCCAGCGCATGCTGGAGCCGCCACCGCAGCGTCGGCGACGGGACGCCGTTGTACTGCGCCGCGCCCAGCACGATGATCGTGTCCGAGCGCGGCCGCTCGTCCTGCCGCGCCTGGTACCAGACGCGGAAGCAGACGGCCAGCGGCGTCAGCACCACGATCCCGAACACCGCCAGCACCAGGATCATGCTGATCACGAACACGCGTGAGCGCGGCTTGCGGCGCTTGCGGCGGCGGCCGCCGTCCGCGCCGGACTCGTCCGGTTCCCCGGGGTCGTCCCGCGGGTCCGGGTCCGGCGTCTCGATCTCCATCGTCATCGTGCTCGACACGATATTCAGACGACGCGGGAGCCGTCCCCGGTTCACACGCGAGGCCATCCGTTTCGACCGGATTCCGTCACCCGGCCGCCGCACGCGGGCGGCCGGGTGACGGAACCGGCTCAGCGGTGGTCGCTGCCGAGCGCCGCGCCCTTCGCCTCGATCGCGGCGCGGCCCGCCTCCAGCCGCGCCACCGGTACTCGGAACGGCGAGCAGGACACGTAGTCCAGGCCGACCTCGTGGCAGAAGTGGACGGAGTCGGGGTCGCCGCCGTGCTCGCCGCAGATCCCGAGCTTGATGCCCGGCCGCGCCTTGCGGCCCTCCTCGGCGGCGATCCGCACCAGGCGGCCGACGCCGTCGCGGTCCAGCGTCTCGAACGGCGAGACGCCGAAGATGCCGAGGTCCAGGTAGCGCGAGAAGAACGCCGCCTCGACGTCGTCGCGGGAGAAGCCCCACGTCGTCTGCGTGAGGTCGTTGGTGCCGAACGAGAAGAACTCGGCGGCCTCCGCGATCTGCCCGGCGGTCAGCGCCGCCCGCGGCAGCTCGATCATCGTGCCGATCAGCGCCGGGACGTCCACGCCGGTCTCGGCCGCGACGTCCGCCAGGACCCGCTCGGCCTCCTCGCGGACGGCCTCCAGCTCCTGCACCGCGCCGACGAGCGGGATCATGATCTCCGGCCGGGGGTCGCCGCCCGCGCGGCGGCGGTCGGCGGCGGCCTCGGCGATGGCCCGCACCTGCATCGCGAAGAGGCCCGGAATCACCAAACCCAGCCGCACACCTCGCAAACCCAGCATAGGGTTCTGCTCGTGCAGGCGGTGGACCGCTTCGAGGAGGCGGCGGTCCTTGGGGTCGGCGCCGTCGCCCGCCAGAGCCACCTTGACCGACAGCTCCGTCAGATCGGGGAGGAATTCGTGCAGCGGCGGGTCGATGAGCCGGATCGTGACCGGCAGCCCGTCCATCGCCTCGAAGATCCCGGTGAAGTCCGCGCGCTGCAGCGGCTCCAGGGCGTCCAGCGCGTCCTGCCGCGCCTGCGCGTCCTCGGCGAGGATGAGCTGCTCGACGAGCTGCCGCCGGTCGCCCAGGAACATGTGCTCGGTCCGGCACAGGCCGATGCCGCCCGCGCCGAACCGGCGGGCGCGCGCCGCGTCCTCGGGGTTGTCGGCGTTGGCGCGGACCGCCAGCCGCGCCGCCGCGTCGGCGTGCGCCATCAGCCGGTGGACGGACTGCACCAGCTCGCCGCCGTCCGCGGGCGTCAGATCGCCCTCGAAGTACTGCACGACGGGCGAGTGCCGCACCGGTACCTCGCCGAGGTACACCTGGCCGCTGCTGCCGTCGATCGACACCACGTCGCCCTCGCGGACGACGACGCCGCCCGGCGCGGTGAAGGTCCCCGCGCGGACGTCCACGTCCAGCTCCTCCGCGCCGCACACGCACGTCTTGCCCATGCCGCGCGCCACGACGGCGGCGTGCGAGGTCTTGCCGCCGCGCGACGTCAGCACGCCGCGCGCCGCGACCATCCCGGCGAGGTCGTCGGGGTTGGTCTCGCGGCGGACGAGGATGACGTCCTCGCCCGCGGCGGCCAGCTCGACGGCCCGCGCCGAGGTGAACACCGCCTTGCCGACGGCCGCGCCCGGCGAGGCGTTCATGCCGCGGGTGAGGCGGGTGACGCCGTCGAGGCGGTCCTCGTCGAACCGGGGGAACATGAGCTGGGCGAGCTGGTCGCCCGTGACGCGGTGCGCGGCCTCGTCGGCGTCGATCAGGCCCTGGTCCAGGAGCTGGCAGGCGATGCGGAACGCGGCGGCGGCGGTCCGCTTGCCCACGCGGGTCTGGAGCATCCACAGCTTGCCGCGCTCGATCGTGAACTCGATGTCGCACATGTCGAGGTAGTGGTTCTCCAGCGTCTCCATGATCTGGAGGAGCTGGTCGTAGGACGCCTTGTCGATGCGCTCCAGCTCGGTGAGCGGCACCGTGTTGCGGATGCCCGCGACGACGTCCTCGCCCTGCGCGTTCTGCAGGTAGTCGCCGTAGATTCCCTGCTGGCCGGAGGCCGGGTCGCGGGTGAACGCCACACCGGTGCCCGAGTCCCGGCCGAGGTTGCCGAACACCATCGAGCAGATGTTCACGGCGGTGCCGAGGTCCACCGGGATGCGCTCCTGGCGTCGGTACAGGATGGCGCGCTCGGCGTTCCAGGAGTCGAAGACGGCCTTGACGGCGAGGTCCATCTGCTCGCGCGGGTCGTCGGGGAACTCGCGGCCCGCCTTGGCGCGGACGATGTCCTTGAACGTTCCGACCAGGCCGCGCAGGTCGTCGGCGGTGAGGTCCGCGTCGTCGGCGGTGCCGCGGTCGCGCTTGGCGGCCTCGATCGCGTCCTCGAACAGCTCGCCGTCGATGTCCAGGACGGTCTTGCCGAACATCTGGATCAGGCGGCGGTAGGAGTCCCACGCGAACCGCTCGTCGCCCGCCTGGGCCGCCAGGCCCTGGACGGACTCGTCGTTCAACCCGATGTTGAGGACGGTCTCCATCATCCCCGGCATGCTGAACTTCGCGCCGGAGCGGACGCTGACCAGCAGCGGGTCTGCGGGGTCGCCGAGGCGCTTGCCCATCGCCGACTCCAGCGCCGCCAGGTGGTCGTCGACCTCGGCCGCGAGCCCGTCGGGAACGGTCCCGCCGCTCAGGTAGTGCCGGCACGCCTCCGTGGTGATCGTGAAACCGGGAGGCACCGGCAGCCCGAGGTTGGTCATCTCGGCCAGGTTGGCGCCCTTGCCGCCCAGCAGATCCTTGAGGTCTTTGTTGCCCTCAGTGAAGTCGTACACGAACTTTGGCACGGGGAGCTCCTTCTCGCTCCGATGACGACCAACGACAGGGGCCGGACGATCGCGCCCGCCGCCCCGCCTCGTCGCGGGGCGCCGCGGCCCGACGGCCCGGTGTCCTGTTGGCGGGGACTGTACCCGCGAATCGGGCACGTCCCCTCCGCCCCCCGCCCCAGGCAATATACGCCCAGGTCAGACCACTTGTAGTGGTCTATTCCAATAGCCGCGGTCCGCGCGTGTACGGCGGAGATCACCCCGCTGTGGAACGTGCGCATCGCTATCGAGAGGGAATGATGAAACAAGGAGGTGAGGTTGTGAGGCCGATGGTCGCCGGTGGCCGGGCGGGTGATCCGTTCGCCCCGATCGCCGATTACGGGTTCCTGTCCGACTGCGAGACGACGGCCCTGGTCGCGCCGAGCGGGAACATCGAATGGATGTGCCTGCCGAAGATGGACTCGCCGAGCGTGTTCGGGTCGATCCTCGACCGCGACGCGGGCTACTTCCGGCTGGGTCCGGCCGGGGTCGAGGTGCCCGCCGCCCAGCGGTACATCCCGGGCACGATGGTGATGGAGACCACGTGGTGGCTGCACGGCGGGTGGGTCGTCGTGACCGACGCCCTGCTGATGGGCCCGTGGCACCACGAGACGGAGAGATCCCACACCCATCGGCGCACGCCCACGGACTATGACGCCGATCACGTGCTGCTGCGCATGATCCGGTGCGTGAACGGGCAGGCGCAGATCCGGCTCGACTGCATGCCGGTGTTCGACTACGGGCGCACGCCCGCCCAGTGGGAGCACACCGGGGCGGGTTATCACGAGGCCGTCGCGCGCGGCAACGGCGTCAACCTGCGGCTCAACACCGACCTGAACGTCGGGTTCGAGGGGTCGCTGGCGACGTCGCGGACGCTGCTCAAGCAGGGCGACGCGCGGTTCGTCGCGCTGTCGTGGAGCGAGCACGCGCCGCCCGCCGACTACGCCGAGGCGCACGAGCGCCTGGTGTGGACCGTCCACCACTGGCAGCACTGGCTGGACCGGGGGCACTTCCCCGACCACCCGTGGCGCAGCCACCTGCAGCGCAGCGCGCTCACGCTGAAGGGCCTGACGTTCGGGCCGTCCGGGGCGGTCGCGGCGGCGGCGACGACGTCGCTGCCCGAGACGCCCGGCGGGGACCGCAACTGGGACTACCGCTACACGTGGATCCGCGACTCCACGATGGCGCTGTGGGCGTTCTACACGCTCGGCTACGACTGGGAGGCCAACGACTTCTTCTACTTCATCACCGACGTCGCCGAGGCCGCCGAGGGCAAACTGCAGATCATGTACGGGCTGGACGGCCGGGAGGAGCTGCCCGAGTCCACGCTCGACCACCTCAGCGGCTACGACAACGCCCGTCCCGTGCGCATCGGCAACGAGGCGTACATGCAGGCGCAGCACGACGTGTGGGGGGCCATCATCGGCTCCATCTACATGTTCGTCCGCAAGCGGGACCGGCTCGACGACCGGCTGTGGAAGATCGTTGTGAAGCAGGTCGAGGACGCGCTGGCGAACTGGCGCAGCCCCGACTGCGGCATGTGGGAGGTGCGCGGCGACAAGCAGCACTTCACCTCGTCCAAGGTGTTCTGCTGGGTCGCGGCCGACCGCGGCGCGCGGCTGGCCCGCATCCGCGGCGACCACGCCCGCGCCGAGCGCTGGCAGCGCGCGGCCGACGAGATCCACGCCGACGTCCTGGAGCACGCGGTCGACGAGCGCGGCGTGTTCGTGGCGCACTACGGCGCGGACACCCTCGACGCGTCGGCGCTGCTGATCCCGCTGCTGGGCTTCCTGCCCGCCGACGACAAGCGCGTCCGCGAGACGGTCCTGGCCATCGCCGACGAGCTGTCGGAGGACGACCTGGTCCTGCGCTACGACCCCGCCGAGACCGACGACGGGTTCGAGTCGGAGGAGGGCACCTTCACCATCTGCTCGTTCTGGATGGTGAGCACGCTCGTCATGATCGGCGAGCTGGAGCGGGCGCGGACGCTCTGCGAGAAGCTGCTGTCCTACGCCAGCCCGCTCCAGCTCTACGCCGAGGAGATCGACCCGCACACGGGCCGCCACCTCGGCAACTTCCCGCAGGCGTTCACGCATCTGGCCCTCATCAACGCGGTGATGCAGGTCATCCGCGCCGAGGAGGAGGAGCGCCGGCCCGGCCTGATGTAGCGCCGGGCGCGCACCGGGCGGCCACCACCCCGTACGCCGCCCGGCCCGAGACGAAGCGCTGGGGCTTCCTTCCACGAGAGCCCCGAAGCCTCAGCGCCCTACACGACCGCGCCGGAGTCGCGCGGGTCGCGGCGCGCCGGACGCGGCCGGGACCTGTCCGGCGGCGGTCCCGCGAACCGCTCCAGCTCGACGGCCACCGGCACGGCCAGCAGCACGCTGGACGCGGTGCCCGCGGCGATGCCGATGAGCAGCGCCACCGCGAAGTCGGTGAGCGAGTCGCCGCCGAACAGCGCTAGGGCCGCCAGCACGAACACCGCGCCCATCCCCGTGTTGACCGTCCGGGGGACGGTCCGCAGGATCGCCCGGCCCGCGACGCGCCCGACGGGTTCCCTCGGTTTCGCCGTCCACAGGTCGCGGAGCCGGTCGAACAGGACCACCGAGTCGTTCACCGAGTAGCCGACGACGGTCAGCAGCGCCGCGAGGAACACGCCGTCGACCGGCCTGCCGAGCCACGCGAACGCGCCGACGACGAGCAGCGCGTCGGTGAGCAGCGCGACGACCGTGCCGGTCGCGAACGTCCACCGGAACCGGACCGCCAGGTAGGCGAGCTGGGCGAGCAGCGCGAGGCCGAGCGCGAGCAGCGCCTTGGCGCGCAGCTCCTTGCCGAGGCTGGGGCCGATCAGTTCGTCCCGGCGCTTGGTGGTCTCGCCGCCGCGTTCGGCGAGGGCGTCGCGGACGCGGCGCTCCTGCGCGTCGTCCAGCTTCCCGGTGCGGACGGACACGCCGTCGCCGCCGGACGTCTGCACGACGGCGCGCGGGAAGCCCGCCGCCGCGACGGCCGCGCGGGCGTCGTCCACCGGGACGGGCCGCGCGGTCGTGTACTCGACGAGCCGCCCACCGGTGAACTCGACGCCGAGGTTCAGGCCCCGGACGGCGATGCCCGTCCCGGCGAGGACGGCCGCGAGGACGCACAGCGCGATCGACGCCCGGCCCCACCGCGCGACGTCCGGCCGCATCCGGTCGAGCCGGGCGCGCAGCCGGCCGCTGCCCGCGATGCCGGTGAGCGCGGGGCGGCGCGCGGCGAACCGGCGCGGCACGATCAGGTCGGCCAGCAGCCGCCCGACGACCATCGCCGAGACCAGCGAGCACACGACGCCGAGAACGAGCGTCACCCCGAAGCCCCGCACCGGCCCGGACGCCAGCACGAACAGCAGCGCGGCGGCCAGCACCGTCGTCGCCGCCGAGTCCGCGACGGCCGACCAGGCCCGGTCGAAGCCGGTCGCCAGCGCCCGGCCGGGGCCGCGCCGGGGCCGGCCGGCGTACTCCTCCCTGGCCCGCTCGAATGCCAGGACGTTCGCGTCCACCGCCATCCCGACCGCCAGGACGAACCCGGCCAGACCGGGCAGGGTGAGCGTCGCCCCGACCGCGACCAGCGCGCCGTAGGAGATCAGCGCGTAGGCGGCCAGCGCGACCGTCGCGAGCAGCCCGGCGAGGCGGTAGACGGCGATGATGAACAACCCCGTCAGCGCGATCCCGGCCAGCGCGGCGCGGGCGCTGGCGTCGATCGCGGCCGCACCGAGCGTCGGGCCGACGATCCGCTGCTCCACGATCTCGACGGGCACCGGCAGCGACCCGCCCTGCACGAGCGCCGCCAGCTCCTTGGCGCGCTCGGGCGAGAAGTCGCCGGTGATCTGCGTGCTGCCGCCCGTGATGCCCGTCCCGCAGGGGACGTCGGGGACGACGGCCGGGGACGAGATCACCCGGTCGTCCAGGACGATCGCCAGGCGGCGCTCGTCGCCCGCCGCGCAGGCGGCGCGCGCGGTGGCCTTCTCCCAGGCGGCCTTGCCCGCGCCGCGGAACTTGACGGCGACGTGCCAGGCCGCGCCGGACTCGGGGTCGAACCCGGCGCCGGCCGAGCCGACGCCGTCGCCCGTCAGGACGGCCGGGCCGAGGAGCAGCGGGGTGCCGTCCTCGTCGGGGAGCCGCCGCTCGTCCTTGCCCGGCTCCGCTCCGACGTCGGCGCGGACGTGGTGGACGGTGAGCTGCGCCGTGCGCCCGAGGACGGCGGCCGCGCCGGACGGGTCGCGCACGTCGGGCAGCTCGACGATGATCCGGCGCGCGCCGGAGCGGGTCAGGGACGCCTCGGCGACGCCGAGCGCGTCCACCCGGCGGCCCAGCACCTCGGCGGCGCGGTCGGCGGCGGCCGCGTCGGCGCGCGCGTTCGGCGCGTCCTTGGCCTCCAGCACGATCTGGCTGCCGCCGCGCAGGTCGAGGCCGAGTTTGGCGGGTCTGGTGAGGGCGAACGTCAGCGATGCGGCGAGCACGGCGGCGGCCAGCACCGCTCGCACCAGCACGGGTCGCACCAGGACGGCGCGAGACATGGGGATACCTCCACGGGGACGTCGGGGAACGCCGGCGGGCGGGCCGAAAGCCCGGACGCCGGTCGGAAGACCGTCAGATTCCGGTGGAGGCGGGCGGCGCACGCCCGCGCGCGGCGGGCGCGGGCGCGTCGAACGGCGCGACGGCCCGCGGGCCGCGCCGCCGGAGACGAACGACGGGCGGCGGCGCGACCCCGCCGCCCGGCAGCACGGCCAACGGCACGGGCGCGGCCACGGCGCGCGACCCGGCGGCCGCGACGACCAGGTCACCGCTCGCGGGATGCCGCCCGCGCGGCTCACCGGCCTCGGCCGCCCGAGGCCGCCCCGGCGCCGCGACGCGCGCACTGTCCGGGACGGACGAGGGCGCGGCGAACGACGAGTCGGGCCGCGCGGCACCCGCCGACGACCGCGAATACGGGTCCGCAGACGGCGCCGCAGCCGCGAGACGCCGCGCGGGGGCGGCGGCGCGGGTGGTGGAGACGGGCGCGGCGGTGAGGTGGGCTGCGGAGAACGCGGCGGCGCGGGCCGTCGCGGGGTGCGCCGGACCGGCGAGGACGCCGAGCAGCGCCAGCGCCGCGAGAAGGACGCGGGCGGGCGCGCGGAAGCGGGCGTCCGTGCTCATCGCCCGCCTCCCCTCACCGTTCCGGCATGTGCGAAGGCGGGCCGCCCCCGGTCACCCGGGGAGCGGCCCGCCCGCGCGGACTCGCGGCGTCCCTAGCAGCCCACGAGCTGGGCGGCGAGGAACGACTCGACCTGCGCGATGGAGATGCGCTCCTGGCTCATCGTGTCGCGCTCGCGGATGGTGACGGTGTCGTCCTCCAGGGTGTCGAAGTCGACGGTGACGCAGAACGGCGTGCCGATCTCGTCCTGGCGGCGGTACCGGCGGCCGATGCCGCTGGCGTCGTCGAACTCGACGTTCCAGTTGCGGCGGAGCTGCGCGGCCAGGTCCCGCGCCTTGGGCGACAGGTCGGCGTTGCGCGACAGCGGCAGCACCGCGACCTTGACGGGCGCGAGCCGCCGGTCGAGCCGCATGACGGTGCGCTTCTCCAGCTTGCCCTTGGCGTTGGGCGCCTCGTCCTCGGCGTAGGCGTCCATCATGAACGTCAGCGTGCAGCGGTCCACGCCCGCCGCGGGCTCGATGACGTACGGGGTGAACCGCTCGCCGGACTCCTGGTCGAAGAACGACAGGTCCACGCCGGACGCCTTCGCGTGCGTGGTGAGGTCGAAGTCGGTGCGGTTGGCGACGCCCTCCAGCTCGCCCCACTCGCTGCCGACGAAGTTGAAGCGGTACTCCACGTCGACCGTGCGCTTGGAGTAGTGCGACAGCTTCTCGGCGGGGTGCTCGTACAGCCGCAGGTTGTCCTTGGCGATGCCGAGGTCGAGGTACCACTGGAACCGCTCGTCGATCCAGTACTGGTGCCACTCCTCGTCCGAGCCCGGACGGACGAAGAACTCCATCTCCATCTGCTCGAACTCGCGGGTGCGGAAGATGAAGTTGCCCGGCGTGATCTCGTTGCGGAACGACTTGCCGATCTGGCCGATGCCGAACGGGACCTTGCGGCGCGCGGACTGCTGCACGTTGAGGTAGTTGATGAAGATGCCCTGCGCGGTCTCCGGGCGCAGGTAGGCCAGGCCGGACTCGTCCTCGACGGGGCCGAGGTAGGTCTTCAGCAGGCCGTTGAACATGCGCGGCTCGGTGAACGAGCCCTTCACGCCGCAGTTCGGGCAGGTGATGTCGGCGAGGCCGTTCGCGGGCGGGCGGCCGTGCTTCTCCTCGTAGGACTCCTCGAGGTGGTCGGCCCGGAACCGCTTGTGGCAGGACTGGCACTCGGTCAGCGGGTCCACGAACGCGTTGACGTGGCCGCTGGCCTCCCACACCTCGCGGGCGAGGATGACGCAGGAGTCGAGGCCGACGATGTCCTCGCGGGCCTGCACCATCGACTTCCACCACTGGCGCTTGACGTTGTTCTTCAGCTCGACGCCGAGGGGGCCGTAGTCCCAGGAGGCGCGCAGCCCGCCGTAGATCTCACTCGACGGGTAGACCAGGCCCCGCCGTTTGGCGAGGTTGACGATCGCGTCCATCACGTCGGAACGGCGTGCCATGAGCGGTTTCTCCATCCGGCTGGCGGTCGGCGGGGTCGATCGGCGGGCCCCGCGCGCGGCGCGGGGCGGGTTGCACCCCGGTGGCGGTCGGCCCGGACGCGGCCGTGCCAGCGCCCGGTGACCTTCCACCCCAGCTTAGGGCACCCCGGACGGCCGTCGCTCCTCAGTAAACGCGCCCGTCCACCGCGTTGCTGTCGACGTTCAGCGCCACTCCCCCGTGCGTCTCGCGGTGCCCGCCCCGGTACTGCTTGATCCGGCGGTGCGGCGGCCACCAGGAGCGGTCCAGGTAGGGGTTGTCGTAGACGGCGGTCCGGCCGTCCCAGTGGGCGTACCAGACGATGGGCGGCTTGGCGATGCCGCGCGCGCGGCCGAGGTCGCGGATGCCCGACCCGACGCTGCTGTAGACGCCGGGCACGTAGTGCCGGGCGCGCAGGCCGCGCGTCCACGCGTTGAGGAACTTCATCGCGGCGGCGCGGCAGGACGCGTCGTCGCTGTCGTAGCCCTCCAGGTCGAAGTAGATCGGGCTCCGCGCCGGGATGCCGAGTTTGCGCGCGCGGGCGACGGCGTTCTTGGCGTTCCACGCGCCCGCCTTCGCGGCGTTCGCGGGGGTGAACCGCGTCCGGAACTGCGCGCACGGGGCCTGGTGGCCGACGTACGTCGGGATCAGCCGGTAGCCGAGAGCGCGGACGCGGCGGACCCAGGAGCGGGTCAGGTTCGGCTGCGCGCAGCCCCGCGCGACGCCGCCGATGTAGACGTTCGCGATGCGGTACGCCGACCGCCAGGCGCGCATCGTGCGCAGGCTCGGCGCGGCGCAGGTGTCGAACGCGCGGCCGTGGGCGAAGCCGGGGCGGTAGTGGATCTTGGCCTTCTTGAGCTTCGGGCGGGGCTTGTCGGGCGACGCGGGGCGGTCGGCGGCGTCGCCGAGGTCGTCCAGGCCGTCCAGATCGCCCGTGCCGTCATCCGTGCTTTCGTCCGGGTCGTCGCCCGTCCAGTGGGCGCTGAGGCGGATGCCCCGGATCGCCCGCTGCGCCCCCGGCCCGGACCCGGACACCGCGACGCCCGCCTCGGGCAGCTCGACGCGCGCGCCGCCCGCCGGGAGGCGGTAGCGCGCGAGCCGGTCGGCGCGGACGGGCCCGGCGCGCCGCCGCCCGTCGTCGAGCGGTTCGACGCGCAGCGCGGCCGCGCCGCCGATCACGCGGGCCGGGCAGTCGGCGTCGGCGGCGGCCCGGCCGAGGTAGACGGCGTCCGCGTCGAACCGGACGCAGCGCCGCCCGTCGAGCCGGTGGACGGCCCAGCCCGCCGGGACGGCGATCCGCGCGCCCCGGTACGCGACGACGGCGGGCCCGCTCAGCGCGGCGGCCGGGTGGGGCGCGGCCCCCGCGGCGGACGGCCCGAGGCCGGGGACGACGACCGCGGCCGCCAGGCCGAGCGTGCCGCCGATCGCACCGCGGCGCTTCGCATTCCGCATCACGTCCCCCCGCTGACGATGATCAGGATGCGGCGTTGATCACCTGGGCCGGGACGGGGCAAACGGGCTGACGGGGTTCTTTCCCGGCCATTGACCGGTCCGGGGCGAAGCGGTTCAGGAAAACGCGACGACCTCGTACGCTCCGGGTTCATCCACCGCGAACGCCGACAACGGGATGAATCGTTCGCGCAGGCCGGGGGCGCCGAGCGCCCTCCGGTAGTATCCGGCCCCGTCCCACTCGGTGACCAGCGCCCAGAGCGCGGGGTCGTCCACGGTGCGCGCGAGCCGCCCGGAGCGGTGGCCGGGGCACGCGGCCAGGGTCTCCAGCACGGCGGTCATCCCGGCGGCGAAGCGCTCGGCGGCCGCCTCGGGCACGCGGTAGCGCGTGATGGCGATCATCGGGCCATCCTCCCGCACCCCGGCCGCGCCCGCCCGCTTCGCCCGGTTTTGACAATCGTTTTCATATTCGCCCATACTTGGGGTGTGCTGACCTCCCGTGAACGCCCCCGCCTCGCCGCGCTCCTCGCCGCGGGAGCCCTCGGCCTCACCGCCCTGACCGGCTGCGGCTCCGGCGACGGCGGCGCGTCGGGGAAGACCGACGTGGTCGCGTCCTTCTACCCGATGGCCTACCTCGCGGGGCGGGTCGGCGGCGGCGACGTCGCGGTCAGCACGCTGACCACGCCCGGCGCCGAGCCGCACGACCTCGAACTCACACCGAAGCAGGTCGCCCGCGTCAAGGACGCCGACCTCGTCGTCTACATCAAGGGCCTCCAGCCCGCCGTGGACGACGCGGTCACGCACCAGGCGAAGGGCCGCGCGTTCGACGCCGCCGCCGGCGTCCGGCTGCTGCCCGCGCCCGAGGGCGGCGAGGAGGACGCCGGGCACGGCGGCAACGACCCGCACCTGTGGCTCGACCCCGACCGGCTCGCGACCGTCGCCGCCGCCCTCGGAGAACGGCTCGCCCGCGCCGACGCCCCGCACGCCGCCGGGTACCGCGAGCGCGCCGCCGCGCTGACCGCCGACCTGCGCGCGCTCGACACCGCCTACCGCGACGGGCTCAAGTCGTGCGCGCGCACCACGATCGTCACCGCGCACGCCGCGTTCGGGTACCTCGCGGACCGGTACGGGCTCCAGCAGGTGCCCGTCGCGGGCGTGGACCCGTCCAGCGAGCCGTCGCCCAGGCGGCTCGCGGAGCTGACGCGGCAGATCAGGTCCACCGGGGCGACGACCGTCTTCACCGAGACGCTGGTCAGCCCGAAGGTCGCCGAGACGCTCGCCCGCGAGGCGGGCGTCAGGACGGCCGTCCTGGACCCGCTGGAGGGAATCAAGCCGGGGTCCGCGGACGATTACCTGTCCGTGATGCGCGCCGACCTCGCCACGCTCCGCACCGCCCTGGGGTGCTCATGAGCGACGTCCCCTTCCAGATGACCGGCGGCCGCGTCCGGCGCGACGGCCGCGACGTGCTCGCGGGCGTCGACCTGCGCGTCGCCGCGGGCGACGTCGTCGCGCTGCTCGGCCCCAACGGCGCGGGCAAGTCCACGCTCGTCAAGGCGCTGCTCGGCCTGCTGCCGCTCAGCGCGGGCCGCACCGAGATCTACGGGACGCCGCCCGCGCGGTTCCGCGACTGGCGGCGCGTCGGGTACGTCCCGCAGCGGCTGCCGATGGGCGGCGGCGTACCCGCGACGGTCCGCGAGGTCGTCGCGTCCGGGCGGATCGCCCGCCGCTCCCGCTGGCGGCCCTCCCCCGTCGGGGACCGCGCCGCCGACCGGGCCGCCGTGGACCGCGCGCTGGCGGCCGTGGGCCTCGCCGACCGCGCCCGCGACTCCGCGCACCTGCTGTCGGGCGGCCAGCAGCAGCGGGTGCTCATCGCCCGCGCGCTCGCCGGCGACCCCGACGCGTTCGTCCTGGACGAGCCCACCGCCGGAGTCGACGCCGCCAGCCAGGCCGACCTCGCCGCGACGCTGCGCGGCCTGGTCTCCGGCGGCCGCACCGTCGTGCTCGTCGCGCACGAGCTCGGCCCGCTCGAACCGCTGATCACCCGCGTCGTCCGCCTCGACCACGGACGGATCGCCGCCGAGGAGACCGCATGACGGACATGCTCCAGCTCGACTTCATGCGGATCGCGCTCGTCATGGCGGTCCTGATCGGCCTCACCGCGCCCGCGATCGGGACGTTCGTCGTCCAGCGCAAGCTGTCGCTGCTCGGCGACGGCATCGGGCACATCGCGCTGACCGGCATCGGGCTCGGCCTGGTGACGGGCACGTCGCCCGTCCTCGGCGCGCTCGTCGTCGCGGTGCTCGGCGCGGTCGCGATCGAGGTCCTGCGCAGCCGCAGCCGCAGCGGCGCGGACGTCGCGCTCGCCCTGCTGTTCTACGGCGGCCTCGCGGGCGGCGTCATCCTCACCGGCCGCGAGGGCGGGCAGGTCAGCCTCCAGTCGTACCTGTTCGGGTCGATCAGCAGCGTCACCGCGACGGACCTGTACGTCGTCGCGGGCCTGTCCGCCGCCGTCCTGCTGATCATCGCGGTGTTCGGCCGCGAGCTGTTCCTGCTCTGCCAGGACGAGGAGGTCGCCCGCGCCGCCGGGCTGCCGGTGCGGTTCCTCAGCGTCCTCATCGCCGCGACGGCCGCCGTGACCGTGGTCATCTCGATGCGGGCGATCGGGCTGCTGCTGGTCAGCGCCCTGATGATCGTGCCGGTCGCGGCGGCGCAGCAGGTCGCGCGGGGCTTCCGCGGCACGATGCTGGCCGCGATGGCGGCCGGTGTACTGTCGGCGGTGACCGGGCTGGCGGGGTCGTACGAGTACGATCTTCCGCCGGGGCCGTCCATCGTCCTGCTCGCGCTCGCGGTCTTCGTCGCCGCGGTCGGGGCGGGCGCCGTCCTGCGCCGCCGCCGGACGGCCGCGGCGACGGCCGCACGGGTCGCGCGCGACCCGGCCAAAGACGCCGAACCGGAGGTGATCGGGGGATGACGACGACCCGCCGTGATGCGGTCCGGCAGGCGCTGGCGGGCCGCGACGGCTTCCGCAGCGCCCAGGACATCTACGCCGACCTGCGGGCCGACGGCTCCAAGATCGGGTTGACCACCGTCTACCGCGCGCTGCAGGCGCTCAGCGACGCCGGCGAGGTGGACGTCCTGCGCACCGACGACGGCGAGGCCGTCTACCGGGCGTGCCGCAGCGACGAGCACCACCACCACCTGGTCTGCCGCGACTGCGGCCGGACGGTGGAGGTCGCCGGGCCCGCCGTGGAGACCTGGGCGGACGCCATCGCCGCCGAGCACGGCTTCGTGGAGATCACCCACACCGTCGAGGTGTTCGGCACGTGCGGGGGGTGCGTCGCGGCGCGGTCGTGACCCGCGGATGCGCGAGGATGGGCCGCATGGCTACGACACGCACCGCGAACGCGCACTGGGAAGGGCCGCTGCTGGGCGGCCAGGGGACGGTCTCGCTCGACTCGTCGGGCATCGGCGAGTACGACGTGACGTGGGCGTCGCGCGCCGAGGACCCCGCCGGCCGGACGAGCCCGGAGGAGCTGATCGCCGCCGCGCACTCGACGTGCTTCTCGATGGCGCTGTCGCACGCGCTGGCGGGCGCCGGGACGCCGCCGGAGGCCGTCGACACCAAGGCCGATGTCACGTTCCAGCCGGGTGAGGGCATCACCGGCGTGCATCTGACGGTCCGGGCCAGCGTGCCCGGCCTGTCCGCCGCCGACTTCGAGAAGGCCGCGCAGGACGCCAAGGCGGGCTGCCCCGTCAGCAAGGCCCTCGCGGGCACCACGATCACGCTGGACGCGGCGCTCGTCTGACCCCGGGGTCCGGCCGGGCGGCGGCGGCCGCCCGGCCGGACGCATTCACCACGGGCTTTCACCACGGGCTCTCACCACGGGCGAGCCCGCACCGGGATCGGGGCCTCGCCCGCCAGCGCGACCCGGCGCAGCAGCCGGGGCGCGTCCCCGAAGTCGCGGACGACGCGGCGCTGCGTGGCGCGGTTGTCCGCGAGCGCGACGTCCCCCCGCGCCCACCGCCACCGCACGGTGTTCTCCAGCCGGACCACCTGCTCCTGGAACAGCCGGATCAGCGCCTCGGAGTCGGCCTCCGCGCTGAGCCCGGAGATGCCGCGCGCGTACCCGCCGAGCAGGATCGAGCGCTCCCCCGTCTCGGGGTGGACGCGCACGACCGGGTGCTCGTGCTCGGGGCCGCCCGGCGCGGCGTGCCGCGCCCACAGCCGGTCCGCGACGTCGCGCAGCTCGACGGGCAGCGCGTCGTAGGCGGCGGCGGTGTTGGCCCAGACGGTGTCGCCGCCGTGGCCGGGCACCTCGACGGCGTGCAGCAGGACGGCCCCCGGCGGCCGGGCGGCGCAGGACGCGTCGGTGTGCCACGGATCGGCGTCCCCGGCGGACGCGTCGGGCGCGTCGGCGTCGGTGACGTCCCCCGGCTCGCCGAACAGCGCGGCGGCGGCCGTGAGCCCGGCGTCGTCGAGCCCGTCCTGGCCGCGGAAGAACAGCACCTTGTGCCGCAGCAGCGCGGCGCGCAGCAGGTCGACGGTCGCGTCCGGCAGCTCCCCCGCCAGGCGGACGTGACAGACCTCCGCGCCGATCCGGCCGGCGAGTGGGCTGATCCGCGGGGGCCGCGCCCGGCGGGCTGGGGCCAGCGCCTGTGACGTCATGACACCGAACGTATTCAGCCGCGCCGCCAAAAGCAAACTATTCAAGTAGGAATAAGTGACTAGCCCTGTGGCGGCTAACCCTGTGGCGATCCGGCGCTGGACGGTTCCACCGGGTTCGGCGCCGCCCCGCCGTACCGCCGGTCGCGCGAGGCGTAGACCTCGCAGGCGTGCCACAGGTGGCGGCGGTCGAAGTCGGGCCACAGGGTGTCGAGGAAGACCATCTCGGCGTACGCCGACTCCCAGAGCAGGAAGTTGGAGATCCGCTGCTCCCCCGACGACCGCAGGAACAGGTCGACATCCGGGATGCCCGGCTCGTCCAGGTAGCGGGCGAAGACCTTCTCGTTGAGCTTGTCGGGGTTCAGCTTCCCGTCGCGGACGTCCCGCGCGATGGCCGCCGCCGCGTCCACGATCTCCGCGCGGCCGCCGTAGTTCACGCAGAACTGGAGCGTCAGCACGTCGTTGTCGCGCGTCATCTCCTCGGCGGTCTCCAGCTCCTTGATGACGCTGCGCCACAGCTTGGGGCGGCGGCCCGCCCAGCGCACCCGGACGCCCATCGAGTGGAGCTGGTCTCGGCGGCGGCGGATCACGTCGCGGTTGAAGCCCATGAGGAACCGGACCTCGTCCGGCGAGCGCCGCCAGTTCTCCGTCGAGAACGCGAACGCCGACAGGTACGGGACGCCCAGCTCGATCGCGCCCATGATCACGTCGAAGAGCGAGTCCTCGCCGCGCTTGTGGCCCTCGGTGCGGGGCAGCCCGCGCTCCTTGGCCCACCGGCCGTTCCCGTCCATCACGATCGCCACGTGGCGCGGGACGAGGGCGGCGGGGATCGCGGGCGGGCGCGCCCCGTCCGGATGCGGGTACGGCGGCGAAACGGCCCTTCTCACACGTGCTCCCGGTCGGTCTGGTCGTCGGACGGGTCTTCGGACGGGTGCTCCCGGCGGCCCGCGGCGTCCGCGCGCTCCACGTGCCGCAGCGAGCGGATGCCGTGCTCCAGGTGCCACTGCAGGTACGCGGCGACGAGCCCGCTGCACTCGGCGCGGTGCCGGACCTCGCTGGCGTCGGCGTACGCCCAGTCGCCGCGCAGCAGCGCGAGCATCAGCGCGAACGTCGGCGGCGCGGGCGTCGCCGCGCCCGGCTGGCGGCAGCGCGCGCAGACCGCGCCGCCCGCCGCGATGGCGAAGCCGCGCAGGCTGCCCCGGTCGCCGCAGCGGCAGCACTCGTCCAGCGCGGGCGCCCAGCCCGCCACCGACAGCGAGCGCAGCAGGTACGCGTCCAGGACGAGCCGCGCGTCGTGCTCGCGCTCCACCAGCGTGCGCAGCCCGCCGACCAGCAGCAGGAACTGCCGCAGCGCGGGCTCGCCCTCCTCGCTGGTCAGCTTCTCGGCGGTCTCCAGCATCGCGGTCCCGGCGGTGTAGCGCGGGTAGTCGGTGACGAGCCGCTCCCCGTACGGCCGCAGCGTCTCGGCCTGGGTGATCAGGTCGAGCGAGCGCCGCTCGTAGAGCTGGAGGTCGACGTGGGTGAACGGCTCCAGCCGCGCCCCGAACCGGGACTTGGTCTTGCGGACGCCCTTGGCGGCGGCGCGGATGCGGCCGCCCCGCCGGGTCAGCACCGTGACGATGCGGTCGGCCTCGCCCAGCTTCTGGGTGCGCAGGACGACGCCCTCGTCGCGGTACAGGGTCACGGGCCCATTCTTCCGCACCCGCCCCGATGGATGATCCAGGGCACTCCCGGCGAACCATCCTGTCGATCACGTTAGGTGACCGGGACGGGGCGTCCGAGTAGTCGCGGAACCGTGGCCGGAGACAGGAGAAGGTGCCAGCGTGGAGGCATGAGATGCACCATCGTGCCGCCCCACATCCTGGAACGCGTCGCGGAGGCCGACGACCCGGCCCTGCGCGACATCGCCCGCCGCAGCCTCGCCCTCAGCTCGGGGGCGCGGGCCGAGCGCCACGCCTACACGGTCCGCCCGGCGGAGCCGAACGAGGACTTCGTCCCGAACCGCACCATCGCGGACGCGGGCCACAAGGAGACGCTGCCCGGCAGGACCGTCCGCACCGAGGGCGGGCGGGAGACCGGCGACAAGGTCGCCGACCAGGCGTACGCCTGGCTCGGGACGACCTTCGACTTCTACGAGGCCGCGTACCGCCGCAACTCCATCGACGGCGCGGGGATGAAGCTGCTGTCGACCGTCCACTACGGGAAGGACTACGACAACGCCTTCTGGAACGGCCACCAGATGGTCTACGGCGACGGCGACGGGACGCTGTTCGTCGAGTTCACCGGCGCCCTCGACGTCACGGGCCACGAGCTGACCCACGGCGTCACCCAGCACACCGCCAACCTCGACTACTACGGCCAGGCGGGCGCGCTGAACGAGTCGGTCTCCGACGTGTTCGGGTCGCTCGTCAAGCAGTGGCACAAGGGCCAGACCGCCGACCAGGCGGACTGGCTGATCGGCCAGGGAATCCTCGCGCCGGGCGTCCACGGCGAGGGTCTGCGGTCGCTGAAGGCCCCCGGCACCGCCTACGACGACCCCAAGCTCGGCAAGGACCCCCAGCCGGGCACGATGGACAAGTACGTCCAGACGTACCGCGACAACGGCGGCGTCCACATCAACTCCGGCATCCCCAACCACGCGTTCTACCTGGTGGCGACGTCCATCGGCGGCCACGCGTGGGAGAAGTCCGGAAAGATCTGGTACGACACGCTGACCGGGGGGAAACTGGCGAACAAGGCCGATTTCGCGGCCTTCGCCGGGGCCACCGTCGCCACCGCCGCGCGCCTGTACGGCGACGGGGCGGACGAGACCAAGGCGGTGCGGAGCGCCTGGAAGAAGGTCGGCGTGAAGATCTGAGGCGGCGGGCTCGGGCGCGGGGAGGCGTCGTGAAGGTGAGAGTGGTGCGCAGCGGCGGGTTCGCGGGCGTGGAGCGGCACGGCGAGTCCGACAGCGACCGCGACCCGGTGCTGGCCGGGCTGGTCGGCCGCGTCGACCTCGGCGCGCTGCCGCCGCCGGGCCGCATCCCGGACCAGTACCAGTACGACATCGAGATCGACGGCGTCGGCGCGACGGTCGGCGAGACGCAGCTCAGCGGGCCGCTGCGCGAGCTGGTCCACCACGTGCTCGGCCGCCCCCGCTGAACACGGCGGAACCCCGGCCCGCGGGTGCGGGCCGGGGTTCCGGTCGCGGGTCAGCCCTCCCGGGCCACCCGGTTGACCGCCGACAGGATCGCCTTCAGCGACGCGGTGACGATGTTGCCGTCGATGCCGACGCCCCACACCGTCGTGCCGTCCACGTCGCACTCGACGTAGGCGGCGGCGCGCGCGTCGCCGCCCGCGCTCATCGCGTGCTCGGCGTAGTCCAGGACGTGGACGCGGACGCCCACCGCCGTCAGCGCGTCCTCGAACGCCGACACCGGACCGTTCCCGACGCCCTCGATCTCGCGGATCTCGCCGTCCACCCGGACGTCGCAGTTGAGCACGTCCTTCTCGTCCACCCGCGACGCCGCGCGGTGCGCCAGCAGCCCGATGCGCGGCCCGTTGGCCAGGAACTCGCGCTCGAAGATCTCCCACATCCGCTCGGGCGTGACCTCGCCGCCCTCGCCGTCGGTGTGGGCCTGCACGACGCGGGAGAACTCGATCTGCAGGCGGCGCGGCAGCTCCAGCGCGTGCTCGGTCTTCATGACGTAGGCGACGCCGCCCTTGCCGGACTGGCTGTTGACCCGGATGACGGCCTCGTAGGTGCGGCCGACGTCGTGCGGGTCGATGGGCAGGTACGGGACCTCCCAGGCGAACTCCTCGACGGGTACGCCCGCGGCGTCCGCGTCCCGCTTCAGGTGGTCGAAGCCCTTGTTGATGGCGTCCTGGTGGGAGCCGGAGAAGGCGGTGTAGACCAGGTCGCCGCCGTAGGGGTGCCGCTCGTGGACGGGGAGCTGGTTGCAGTACTCGACGGTCCGGCGGATCTCGTCGATGTCGGAGAAGTCGATCTGCGGGTCCACGCCCTGGGTGAACAGGTTCAGGCCCAGGGTGACCAGGCAGACGTTGCCGGTGCGCTCGCCGTTGCCGAACAGGCAGCCCTCGATGCGGTCCGCGCCGGCCATGTAGCCCAGCTCGGCGGCGGCGACGGCGGTGCCCCGGTCGTTGTGCGGGTGCAGGGACAGGACGACCGAGTCCCGGTAGGCCAGGTTCCGGTGCATCCACTCGATCTGGTCGGCGTAGACGTTCGGGGTGGCCATCTCGACGGTCGCGGGCAGGTTGACGATGACCTTGCGGTCCGGCGTCGGCCGCCACACGTCGTTGACGGCGTCGCAGACCTCGACGGCGTACTCCAGCTCGGTGCCGGTGAACGACTCCGGCGAGTACTGGAAGTAGATCTCGGTGTCGCCCATGTCCTCGGCGAGCTTCTTGACCAGCTTCGCGCCCTCGACGGCGATGGCGGTGATGCCGTCGCGGTCCTGCCCGAACACCACGCGCCGCTGCAGCGTGCTGGTCGAGTTGTAGAGGTGGACGATCGCCTGCTTCGCGCCGCGCAGCGACTCGAAGGTGCGCTCGATCAGCTCGGGCCGGGCCTGCGTCAGGACCTGGATGACCACGTCGTCGGGGACGCGGCCCTCCTCGATGATCGTGCGGACGAAGTCGAAGTCGGTCTGGCTGGCCGCCGGGAACCCGACCTCGATCTCCTTGTAGCCCATCCGGACCAGCAGCTCGAACATCCGCAGCTTGCGCTGGGAGTCCATCGGGTCGATCAGGGCCTGGTTGCCGTCGCGCAGGTCGACCGCGCACCAGCGCGGGGCCTCGGTGATCACCGCGTCCGGCCAGGTGCGGTCCGCCAGCGCGACCGGGGTGAACGGGCGGTAGCGCTGGAAGGGCATTCCGGACGTCTTCTGCTGCGGATACATGGGGTGACTTCCCTCTGCTCGGAATCCTTCGGCCGACGACCACGACGTGGTGTTCGCCATGCACGACGCTGTCCCGCAGCGAGGGGGCCGGCCCGTGGTTATGGACCCCCGCTGCGGCCACTAAGGAGGAGCAGCTCACGCAACACGTCTGCCAACGTAACAGATCCGGCCCGGGGAACCGGCCGCGGTCCCGGATGGTGAGACGAGAACCTCCCGTCACAGCAGAACGGCCGGGAGGGCTCCGCCTCTTCCCGGCCGTCCGAAGAAAGTGGGCCCAGCTGCCACCCCGGCGCCAGGCCCACACGTGATATTAGCCACTTATCAGACAGCGAGCAACCGCTTCACCTCGTCATCACGGAGATCATCCGCCCCACCCGCGCGCCGCACCACACCCGCCTCGATGATCACGAACGAGTCGGCCAGGCGCTCGGCCAGCTCGAGGTACTGCTCGACCAGCAGCACCGCCAGGCCGCGCTCGCGGTGCAGCCGCTCGATCGCCTCCTCGATCTCCGCGACGATCGACGGCTGGATGCCCTCGGTCGGCTCGTCCAGGATCAGCAGGCGCGGGCGGGTCACCAGCGCGCGGGCCATCGCGAGCTGCTGCTGCTGGCCGCCCGACAGGAACCCGGCGCGGCGGCCGAGGAACTGCTTGAGGCGCGGGAACACCTCCAGCGCCTCGTCGATCGCGGCGGCGTCGCGGTGCCGGGTCGCCTCCAGCGTCACCCGCAGGTTGTCGGCCACGGTGAGCTGCGGGAACGTCTCGTGGCCCTGCGGGACGTAGCCCATGCCGCGGCGGACGCGCTCGTGCGTGGGCAGCCGGGTCACGTCCTCGCCGTCGAAGACGACCGTCCCGCCCGTCGGCGGCAGGACGCCCATCACCGCGTTGAGCAGCGTCGTCTTGCCGACGCCGTTGCGGCCCATCACGCACACCAGACGGCCCGCGCCGACCTCGACGTCCACGCCGAACAGCACGCGGGCGCGCCCGTAGGCGGCCTCCAGCCCGGTGACCCGCAGCAGCGGCCCGTCCCCGCTCACGCGGCCTCCTTCTTCGTCCGGCCCAGGTAGACCTCCTGGACGCGCGGGTCGGCCTGGACCGCCGCGACGTCGCCCTCCACCAGCACCCGCCCCTCGTGCAGGACCGTCACCTGCGACGCGTACCGGCGCAGGAACTCCATGTCGTGCTCCACCACGACGACGGTGTGGTCGCGGGCGATCTCGGTCAGCAGCTCGCCGGTGCGGTCGCGCTCGTCGCGGCTCATCCCGGCGACCGGCTCGTCCAGCA
The DNA here is from genome assembly GCF_000381885.1 of Actinomadura atramentaria DSM 43919. GTDB lineage: Bacteria > Actinomycetota > Actinomycetes > Streptosporangiales > Streptosporangiaceae > Spirillospora > Spirillospora atramentaria. The sequence continues at coordinate 28,781 of NZ_KB907220.1, forward strand.
GCAGCAGGCGCGGGCGCTGCGCGACGAGCATCCCGATCTCCAGCCACTGCCGCTGGCCGTGCGACAGGACGCCCGCCGGGCGGTCGGCGAGCGCGCCGAGGCCGATGGTGTCCAGCGCCGCCGCGACCGTGTCCGACACGCCCCGGCGCTGCCGCAGCAGCGTCGGGAGCGGGCGGCGGAAACCGGCGGCCAGGTCCAGGTTCTCGACGACGCTCAGCTCCTCGAAGACGACCGAGGTCTGGAACGTCCGCCCGATCCCGAGCCGGACGATCCTGTGCTCGCGCATCCCGGCGACGTCCGTCCCGGCGAACCGGACCGAGCCCGCCGCCGGGCGCGTCAGCCCGGTGACCACGTCGATCAGCGTCGTCTTCCCCGCCCCGTTCGGGCCGATGAGGAACCGAAGCTCCCCCCGCTCGACGGTCAGGTCGACGCCGCCGAGCGCGCGGAAGCCGTCGAACACGACCTCCAGCCCGCGGATCTCCAGCAGCGCCGCGTCTTTTTCCGTGCCGCTCACGCCGCGGCCTCCTTCCCCACCGGGACGGCCGGGGCCGCCGGGGCGCGGCGGCGCGCCAGCGCGTCCCGCGCCTGCTCGTACAGGCCGATCGCTCCCTTCGGCGCGAGCGTCATCACGACGATGAACAGCGCGCCCTCCAGGTACAGCCAGCCGCCCGCCCACTGCTCGCTGAACGAGGTCTTGGCGTAGTTCATCGCGACCGCGCCGAGGATCGCCCCGGCCAGCGTGTACCGGCCGCCGACCGCGACCGCGACGACCAGTTCCAGCGACGGGACGACGTCCAGCAGCGACGGCGAGATGATCCCGACGACCGGGACGAACAGCGCGCCCGCGATGCCCGCCATCCCCGCCGACACCGCGAACGTGACGGTCTTGACCGTCGCGGGGTTGTAGCCGAGGAACCGCACCCGGTCCTCGCCGTCGCGGACCGCGACCAGCAGCCGCCCGAACCGGCTCTTCACGAGCTGCCGCGCCGCCAGGTACAGGACGCCGAGCACGACGGCGGTCACGTAGTACATCGTCCGCTGCGTGCTGTCGGCCTCCGGGTCCTGGCCGAAGAAGTCGTAGAAGTTCGTCAGCCCGTTCGTGCCGCCGGTCAGCGCCTGCTGGCCGACGATGAGGATGCCGAACGCGGCTGCGAGCGCCTGGGTGAGGATCGCGAAGTACGCGCCGCGCACCCGCTGCCGGAAGACCAGGACGCCGAGCAGCGTCGCGACGGCGACCGGGACGGCCACCACGGCGACGACGGCCACCACCGGGCTCTCGAACGGCTTCCACAGCGCGGGCAGCTTCTCGACGCCGCTCCAGACCATGAAGTCGGGCAGGTCGCCGTCCGCGTCGTGCAGTTTCAGGTACATCGCCATCGCGTAGCCGCCGAGGCCGAAGAACACGCCCTGGCCGAGCGTCAGCATGCCGCCCTGGCCCCAGGCCAGGCCGATGCCGAGCGCCGCGATGGCGAAGCACAGGTACTTGGCCAGCTCGTCCAGCCGGAACGCGGGCAGGACCAGCGGCGCGACCACCAGGGCGAGCGCCGCGACCCCGGCGAAGAGCGCGTAGCCGCGCAGCCGCGCGCTCACGTCAGCGCCCGGGAGCGGAGGACGAACAGGCCCTGCGGGCGGAACTGCAGGAACCCGACGATGACGGCGAACACGATGACCTTCGCCAGGCTCGCGTCCGTCCAGAACTCGGCGTAGGAGTTGAGCATGCCGAGCGCGACGGCCGCGATGACCGCGCCGCGCAACTGGCCGAGGCCGCCCGCGACGACGACGAGGAACGCGTCCACGATGTAGTAGGTGCCGATCGACGGGCCGACCGGCCCGATCAGCGTCAGCGCGACCCCGGCGACGCCCGCCAGACCCGAGCCGATGAAGAAGGTGAGCTGGTCGACGCGGCCCGTCGCGACGCCGCTGACCGCCGCCAGCTCCCGGTTCTGCATCACCGCGCGCATCCGGCGGCCCTGCCGGGACCGGTCCATGTAGGCCCAGATCCCGACGACGCACGCCGCCGCGAGCGCCATGATGAACAGCCGCGCGTACGGCAGGTTCCCGCCGAGCAGCTCGATCCGGCCCGTCAGCCAGGACGGCGCGACGACCTGGACGTTCGGCGCGCCGAACAGGTCCCGCGCGGCCTGCTGCAGCACCAGGCTGACGCCCCAGGTCAGCAGCAGCGTGTCGAGCGGGCGGCCGTAGAAGTGCCGGATCGCGGCGCGCTCCAGCACCCAGCCGAGCGCCCCGGCGACGGCGAACGCCACCGGCAGCGCGACGATGACCGCCTCGCCGCCCGCCCAGTCCTGGAGCATGTACGCGGTGTACGAACCGGCCATGATGAACTCGCCGTGCGCCATGTTGATGACGCCCATCTGGCCGAACGTGAACGTCAGGCCGAGCGCGATCAGCAGCAGCACCGCTCCGATGCTGAGGCCGACCGGCAGTTGGTTGAGCAGTGATTCCATGAGTCGTGCCGCCTCCTCCGGCGCCCTGCGGATCTCGTCGGGGAAGCGGCGCGCGCGCCGTTGCGCGCGCCGCGGGCCGCGAGGGTCAGGACAGTCCGGTCGCCCAGGGGTAGGTCTTCAGGTACGGGTCCGGCTTGATCGGCTTGCCGGAGGACCAGACCTCCTTGATGAGGCCGTCCGGCTGCACGACGCCGATGCGGGCGGTCTTGTAGACGTGCTGGTTCTCGCCGTCGATCGTCACCTTGCCCTCGGGCGTGTCCAGCGAGATCCCGGCGGCGGCCTTCTTCACCGCCGCGACGTCGGTGGTCCCGGCCTTCTCGACGGCGGCGGCCCACAGGTGGACGGCGTTGTACCCGGCCTCCATCGGGTCGGACGTCACCGCGCCCTTGTACTTGCTCTGGAACGCCTTCACGAACGCCTCGTTGGTCGCGCCCGGCGTCGTCTCGTAGTAGTTCCACGCGACGAGCTGGCCCTTGACGTTGTCGACGCCGATCCCCTTCACCTCCTCCTCGGCGATGCTCACCGACATCACCGGGAGTTTCGCGGCGTCGTATCCCGCGCTGCGGAACTGCTTGAAGAACGCGACATTGCTGTCGCCGTTCAGCGTGTTGAAGACCGCGTCCGGCTTCGCCTCACCGATCTTGTTGACCAGCGTGCTGTACTCGGTGTGCCCGAGCGGCGTGTACTCCTCGCCGACGATCTGCATTCCGTTCGCCTTCGCGTACGCCTTGATGATTTTGTTGGCGGTGCGCGGGAAGACGTAGTCGCTGCCGACGAGGTAGAGCTTCTTCCTCCCCTTTTCCTTGAGGTAGTCCAGGGCGGGGACGATCTGCTGGTTGGTGGTCGCGCCGGTGTAGAAGATGTACGGCGAGCTCTCCAGCCCCTCGTACTGCACCGGGTACCACAGCAGCGCCTTGTTCCGTTCGAAGACGGGCAGCATCGCCTTGCGGCTCGCGGACGTCCAGCCGCCGAACACCGTGGCGACCTTGTCCTTCTTGATGAGTTTCTGCGCCTTCTGGGCGAACGTCGGCCAGTCGGACGCGCCGTCCTCGACGACCGGCTGGATCTTCTTGCCGAGCACCCCGCCCTTGGCGTTGATCTCGTCGATCGCCATCAGCTCGGAGTTCTTGACCGTGACCTCGCTGATCGACATCGTGCCGCTGAGCGAGTGCAGGACGCCCACCTTGATGGTGTCCCCGCCGCCTCCGCCGGAGCCGCCCGAACCCGTGCCGTCGGAATCTCCGCCACACCCGGAGAGCATTGCGACGGGAACGAGCAGCGCCGCCGCCAATGGACGCAGGAATGGTTTCCGCAACTATCGACTCCTCACAGAACTGACCCGGCGGGTCCGTTTACTGTGCCAAGTCTCCGGAAATAGATTTCCGCGTCGCGACCGCGATGTTACGAATGAATGACGAAGGACTCACCGCCACGGCGCGTCAGCGCGCGGCCACCGGGCGGCGTGCGGGCCGTGGCGGGGACGGGCGCGGGCGGGCCCGCCCCCTTACGCTGTGTCCATGAGTGGTGACCTCGCCTCCGGCGACCGCGACGACCCGGCGCGCCCCCGGTTCCTGCCGCCGGAACTCCCGCACGGCCCGTGGCCGGCCGGGCCGGAGGAGCGCGCCGCCGCCGCGCCGGAGCCCGCGCGGCCCGCCGCGCCGCGCGAGTCCGCGCCGCCGCGCGAGCCGGCGCCGCCGCGCGGGTCGCACCAGGTGATCCTGCCCGTCCTCACGCTGGTCGCGGCGGTCGTGATGCTCGTCGCCGCGTTCCTGCCGTGGGTGCGCGCCGAGTACACCGTCGACTTCCTCGGCACCCGCATCCGGCACGACGCGGGGGGCGTCGCGGGCATCGACGCGGACGGCACCGTCCTGGTCGTCCCGGTGCTCGCGCTCGCCGCGATGCTCATGACCGGCTGGGGCCTGATCAGCCGGGACGCGCGGATCAGCGGGCTCGCCGTCGTCCCCGGCGCGCTGTCGGCGCTCGGCTGCGGCCTGTTCGTGCTGCGCCTCGACCGCGCCCGGCAGGACCTCGCGCAGCGCGACTCGCTGCTCGGGTCGTTCGACGTGTCGCTGGACTACGGCTGGTACCTCGCGGTGGGCGCGGCGCTGCTGCTCACGCTGTTCGCGGCGGTGCGGCCCGTCCGCGCGCGCGTCGCCGGGCGCGCCCCGGCCTGACGCGTCAGTCGTCGAAGCCGAGGCGGCGCAGGTGCTTGGGGTCGCGCTGCCAGTCCTTGAGGACCTTGATGCGCAGGTCCAGGTAGACGCGGGTGCCGAGCAGCGCCTCGATCTGGCGGCGCGCCGCCGCGCCGACCTCGCGCAGCCGCTCGCCCTTGTGCCCGATGACGATGCCCTTCTGGCTGGGCCGCTCGACGTACAGGTGGGCGTAGACGTCCATCAGGTCGTCGCGGCCCTCGCGCGGCTCCATCTCGTCCACCAGGACGGCGATGGAGTGCGGCAGCTCGTCGCGGACGCCCTCCAGCGCGGCCTCGCGGATCAGCTCCGCGACCAGGACGTGCTCGGGCTCGTCGGTCAGGTCGCCCGCGGGGTAGAGCGGCATCCCCTCGGGCAGCCGGTCGATGAGCAGGTCCCCGACGAGGCCCACCTGGAAGCCGTCCCGCGCCGAGCACGGCACGATGTCGGCGAACGTCCCCAGTTCCCCGACCGCCAGGAGCTGCGCGGCGACCTTCTCCGGCGCGACCAGGTCGGTCTTGGTGACGATCGCGATGACCGGGGTCTTCTTGACGCCCGCCAGTTCGCGCGCGATGAACTTGTCGCCGGGGCCGACCGGCTGGTCCGCCGGGACGCAGAAGCCGATGGCGTCCACCTCGGTCAGCGTCGAGCGCACCAGGCTGTCCAGCCGCTCGCCCAGCAGCGTGCGCGGCTTGTGCAGGCCCGGGGTGTCGACGACGACGAGCTGCGCGTCGGGCCGGTGGACGATGCCGCGCACCGCGCGCCGGGTCGTCTGCGGCCGGTTGCTGGTGATCGCGACCTTCGTGCCGACGAGGGCGTTCATCAGCGTCGACTTGCCGACGTTGGGCCGTCCCACGAAGCAGGCGAAGCCGGACCGGAATCCGGCGGGCGTACGGTCGATGTCTCCCAGCGCTGTCACCCGTCAATTGTCGCAGTGTTTCCAAGTCCCGGCCCACGGCCCTCGCCTGGCGGCTCGGGCCTGACCGTGACTCTGCGAGCGCGGCATCGCTTCGCGATCTGGCCGGCGAAGCTCGCCTTCGGCATCGCTTTCACCGGCCAGGTGACGCACTCGCGCTCGGGCTGAGGCACTTTGCGACAGACCCTAGGCTTGGGGGCGTGAGCGAGCTTTCCGCCGAGGACACCAAGATCATCACGCTGGCGCGGTCCGCGCGGGCGCGCAGCGGCGCCGCCGAGGGCGCGGCCGTCCGCGACGAGACCGGGCGGACTTACGCCGCGACCAGCGTCGCGCTGCCGTCGCTGAAGCTGTCGGCGCTCCAGGTCGCGGTCGCGATGGCCGTCTCCAGCGGCGCGGAGGACCTGGAGGCCGCCGCGCTCGTCACCGCCGCCGACGCGGCCGCCGAGGACGTCGCGGCCGTCCGCGACCTCGGGCCCGCCGCGCCCGTCCTCGTCGCCGGACCCGACGGCGCGCTGCGCACCACCCTGAGCCCCTGACCCGCGCCGCCGCGCGGTCCGGGTGAACTCACGGCCGTTTCGGTGTGGCGCGGGCGGCGTCCGCGTCGCCCTGCGCGGGTTCACCGCCGTGGGCCGCGCGGGCCTTGGCGAGCGCCCGCGACGCGACCGTCTCGACCAGCCGGTCCCCGCCCCGGGAGAAGTCGCCGGGCGCGGTGAGGACCAGCAGGTCCGCCCCGAACCGCGCGACGAGGATCTGCACGCCCACCCACCGGCTGCGCGTCCCATACCAGTACCGGACGGCGACGGCGTCCGCGACGCGGCGCGGCACGAACAGCAGGTCGCGCCGGAGCCGCGCCGACCGCCCGCCGCCCAAGTTCAGCGGCACGCGCGGGCAGCCCGCCGCCGCCGACCGGGCCGCCGCGACCTGCCGCGCCGCCTCCCCCGGCGGCAGCCGGAACCCGTGCTCGACGAACGTCAGCGCGGGCTCGGCGCTGTAGAACGCGACGGCCGCGGACGGCGCCGGCGGCACGCGCGGGACGAACCGCCGCGAGTCCAGGGCGTCGGCGATGCGGAGCAGCCGCGCGCAGTCCCGTCCGGCGGACCGCATCCCCGACACCGGCGCCTGGTCGGCGGCGGGCAGCAGCCCGCCCGGCACGTCGTCCGGTCCGAGCATGGAGCCGCGCAGCTCGGGAATCCGCGCGCCGAGCGCGGCCGGGTCCGGGTCGGGCGCGGCGCCGCAGCCCGTGAGCGCGGCTGACAGGACGACCGCTGAGACGGCCGCGACCGTGCGCGCCATGAGATCCCCCCGAACCCCCTCGGACGAGCAAGATCATTCCCGGGGGGCGGGGCGCTAATCCCCGCTCGCGCCGCCCTCGGCGTCCGGCCCGGCCGCGTCCGGCGGCGGCGCGACGCGGCGCACCAGCACCGTCCCGATCCGGTTGCGGCGGCCCGCGAGGCTCTCCGCGCGCAGCGACAGCCCCGCCACCGTCGCCGTCGCGCCCTCGATCGGCACCCGGCCGAGCGCGCGCGCCAGCAGCCCGCCGACCGTCTCGACCTCCTCGGCGTCGATCTCGACGTCGAACAGCTCGGCCAGGTCCTCCACCGGGAGCCGCGCGGTGACGCGCGCCGCGCCGTCCGGCAGCTCCTCCACGCGCGGCGTCTCGACGTCGTACTCGTCGGTGATCTCCCCGACGATCTCCTCCAGGATGTCCTCGATCGTCACCAGGCCCGCCGTCCCGCCGTACTCGTCGATGACGACGGCGAGGTGGATCTGCTCGGCCTGCATCTCGCGCAGCAGCTCGTCGATCGGCTTGCTGTCCGGCACGAACGTCGCGGGCCGCATCACCGACTCCACGCGCTCCACCGACTCGCCGTCGCGGTTCTCCTGCGTGCGGCGGACGACGTCCTTGAGGTAGGCGATCCCGACGACGTCGTCCTCGTTGTCCCCCACCACCGGAATCCGCGAGAACCCGCTGCGCAGCGCCAGCGACAGCACCTGCTTGAGCGTCTTGCCGCGCTCGATGAACACGATGTCGGTGCGCGGCACCATCACCTCGCGGACGAGCGTGTCGCCCAGCTCGAACACCGAGTGGATCATCTGCCGCTCGTCCGGCTCGATCAGGCTGCGCTGCTCGGCGAGGTCCACCAGGTCGCGCAGCTCCGCCTCCGTCGCGAACGGCCCCTCGCGGAAGCCCCGGCCGGGCGTCAGCGCGTTGCCCAGCAGGATCAGCAGCCGCGGCACCGGCCCGAACACGCGGCTCACCGGGTGGATCACCGCCGCGCCGACCAGTGCGACCCGCGACGCGTACTGGATGCCGAGCGTCCGCGGCCCCACGCCCACCGCCACGTAGCTGACCACCACCATGATCGCCGCAGCGACGACGTAGGCGCGCCACGTCTCGTCCAGCCACTCGATGCACAGGTCCGCGACGGCGACCGTCGCGACCACCTCGCACCCGATCCGCAGCAGCAGGATCATGTTGAGGTACGGCGCCGGGTCCGCGACGACGGTCGCGAGCCGGTCCGCGCCGCGCCGGCCCTCCCGGACCAGGTCCGCGACGGCCACCCGGGACACCCGGATCAGCGCGGTCTCCGCGCTGGCCAGCAGCCCCGCCAGGCCCACCAGGACCACGGCCAGGACGACCAGCCATCCCTGAACGGTGCTCACGACCGGCGCTGCTTCTCCCGCCACGACGCGAGCAGCTCGGCCTGCAGGCCGAACATCTCCTTGTGCTCCTCCGGCTCGGCGTGGTCATACCCGAGCAGGTGCAGGATGCCGTGGACGGTCAGCAGCTCCAGCTCGTCCGCCGTGGAGTGGCCCGCCTCGGCGGCCTGCCGCTCGGCCACCGCCGGGCACAGCACCACGTCGCCGAGCAGGTCGGGGTCGCCGTCGTCCTCGCCGTCGTCGGGCTGGTGGCCGGGGCGCAGCTCGTCCATCGGGAACGACAGCACGTCGGTCGGGCCGGGCTCGTCCATCCACTTGACGTGCAGTTCCGTCATGACGTCCTCGTCGACCAGCATGATCGACATCTCCGCCAGCGGATGCACGCGCAGCGCGTCCAGCGCGTGCCGGGCCAGGTCGCCCAGCCGCTTCTCGTCGGCGGGCGCGCCCGACTCGTTCAGCACCTCGATCGACACCGCTAGCGCCCCCGCCCGCGCGCCCCGGCCCGCGCCGGACCGCGGTCCAGCTCGGCCAGCCGCTGCTCGTCGAAGCGGCTGTAGGCGTCGACGATGTCGGTCACCAGCTTGTGCCGCACCACGTCGCCGCTGTTCAGGCGGCAGAAGTCGATGTCGGGGACGCCGCGCAGGATGTCCTGCACGACCGACAGCCCGCTCTGCTGCCCGGACGGCAGGTCGACCTGGGTGACGTCGCCCGTCACCACCACCTTCGACCCGAAGCCGAGCCGGGTGAGGAACATCTTCATCTGCTCCGGCGAGGTGTTCTGCGCCTCGTCCAGGATGATGAACGAGTCGTTCAGCGTGCGGCCGCGCATGTACGCCAGCGGCGCGACCTCGATCGTGCCCGCCGACATCAGCCGGGGGATCGAGTCGGGGTCGACCATGTCGTGCAGCGCGTCGTACAGGGGGCGCAGGTACGGGTCGATCTTCTCGTACAGCGTGCCGGGCAGGAAGCCGAGCCGCTCCCCCGCCTCGACCGCCGGCCGGGTCAGGATGATCCGGTTGACCTTCTTGTCCTGGAGCGCGCGGACGGCCTTCGCCATCGCCAGGTAGGTCTTGCCGGTGCCCGCCGGGCCGAGCCCGAACACGATCGTGTGCCGGTCGATCGCCTCGACGTAGCGCTTCTGGTTGAGGGTCTTCGGCCGGATGGTGCGGCCCCGGCTCGACACGATGTCGAGGGTCAGCACCTCGGCCGGGCGCTCGCCGCCCACGTCGCGGAGCATCGCCACGCTCCGCTCGACGGCGTCGGGGGTGAGCTGCGTGCCGCTGCGCAGGAGCTCGATGAGTTCGCCGAAGAGGCGGGAGACCAGCTCGGCCTCCGCCGCCGGACCCGTCACCGTGATCTCGTTGCCGCGGACGTGGATGTCGCTGCGGAAGGCGCGCTCGACGACGTGGAGGAGTTCGTCCCGGGAGCCCAGCAGGCTCACCATCGAATGGTCGTCCGGCACCACGATCTTGAGCTGCGAGCGCTCGCCGGCGCGGTCGTCGCGCCTGTGAGTTGAGTGGACCATCAGCCGGCCTTGCGGCCTCTCCGACCTGCCTTCTGTACTGGGTGAACGCCTGTCACACCCAATCGTACCGGGCAGGGGCCGCCGCGCGCCTTCGCGTTTTCCCCGGCGTCCGCGCTAGCCGGGCGGCCAGTTGAGGCCGCGGCCGCCGAGGACGTGGGCGTGGACGTGGAAGACGGTCTGGCCCGCCTCCCGGCCCGTGTTGAAGACGATGCGGTAGCCGCCGTCCGCGACGCCGTCGCCCACCGCCACCTGGTGCGCCTCCGCGACGACCTCGGCGAGCGAGGCCGGGTCGGCGGCGGCGAGCGCGGCCGCGTTCGGGTGGTGCGCGCGTGGGACGACCAGGACGTGCGTGGGGGCCTGCGGGTTGATGTCCCGGAACGCCACGGCCCGCTCGGACTCGCGGACGATCTCAGCGGGCACCTCCCCCGCGACGATCTTGCAGAACAGGCAGTCCGTCATCCCTCTCCCTCCGGCGCGCGCCGACACTCCGCGGAATCCTAGCGTCCGCGCCGGTCAGCGGAACGGCGCGGCCGGAACCGGATGATCAACCTGCGCCGGATCACCCGCAAAGCGGCCGCCGACCCCTTAGGGTTGTCAACCCAGGCGTTCCCCCCGGCTCTTAGCGTCCCGCCTGAACCGGTCGGGAGTGCCCCATCCACGCCGTTACCGGGACCACCGAATGGACGGCCGGGGAAGCGGCTAAGGCGGCGGACAGGTGACCGAGGCAAGGCAGAGGATGCCCTTCCGTAAACCGGACGACGAGGGCGCGCGTCCCACTGACGTGACCGAGACCCTCGTGGCCAGGGGAACGACCGGGGCGACGGCCGTCGTCTGGGACGCCGACCAGGCCGTCACCGCCCTCTACAGCGCGAACTACCGCGCGCTCGTGCGCCTCGCCGCCGTGCTCGTCCGGGACGTCGGCACCGCCGAGGAGGTCGTCCAGGACGCGTTCGTCGCGATGCACGGCGGCTGGCGCCGCCTGCGCGACCCCGACAAGGCGCTGTCGTACCTGCGGCAGGCCGTCGTCAACCGGTCCCGGTCGGTGCTGCGGCACCGCGCCGTCGTCGAGAAGTACGCGCCCAAGGCCATGCCCGACGCGCAGAGCGCCGAGGCCGGCGCGATCGGCGAGCTGGAGCGGGCGGCGGTCGTGGCGGCGCTGCACCGGCTGCCCGCCCGGCAGCGGGAGGCGCTGGCGCTGCGCTACTACGGGGACCTGTCCGAAGCCGAGATCGCCCGGTCGATGGGCATCTCGCGGGGGGCCGTGAAGAGCCACACCGCGCGCGGCATGGCCGCGATGCGCAACATACTGGAGCAGTTCTCATGACCACCGACCGCGATGACGAGCTCGGCGAGATCCTGCGCCGCGCGCTGCGGGCGGAGGCGGAGGACGTCGTGCCGTCCGGCGACGGCCTCGAACGCATCCGGGAGCGGATCGCCGACCGGCCGCCGCGCCGGTTCGCCCTCCCCTGGCTCGACGTCCCCTGGCTGCGCGCGACGTGGGTGCGCCCCGCGCTCGCCGTGGGCGCGGCCGTGCTCGTCGCCGGATTCGGTGTCTCCGCCCCGCAGACCATCGGATTCATCCAGACCAGCGTGAACGGCCCCGAGCGGCACGGCGGCGACGGCCAGCGGGACCACTCCCTCGCCGACGGCGGCCGCGGCCTGCCCGGCGCGCCCACCGACGCGCCCAGCGGCGGCACGGCCCTCGGCACGCCCAGCTCCACCGGGCCGCCCGCCACCGCGTCGTCCACCGGCGCGCCGACCTGCCCGCCCGCGCCGCCCGCGACGCCGCCCGCGAGTCCGTCCGCCCCGGCGAAGACCGCGGCGCGGCACCAGGACCGCGAGGCCGACGAGTGCCCGCGCCGGTCCACGCCGCCCGCGAGCCCGACGACCCCGGCCACGCCGCACCCGACGGACCCGCCGCCGACCACCCCGCCGACGACGCCGACGCCGCCCCCGACCGAACCGGCGGCGACGAACGCGGAGAACACACCCGCTGGTTGATGGTGGGGGGGACGATCCCCCACGCGTGTCATTGTGGGGGGACGACCCCCCACGCCCCCCGCGGCGCGGAGCATGCATCCTCGCTCGCTGGCGCTCGCTGCGGTGCGCGTGTTCCCTGTGGGGGGACGACCCCCCACACCCCCCGAAGCGGGGAGCATGCATCCTCACTCCGCTAGCGCTCCGCTGCGGTGCATCCTCCGCGCTGCGGGCGCCCGGCCACTCGCTGGCGCTCGCGGCCGTGCGCCCGCCGGGCACCCCCCGGGGTTCCTGTCGATGTTTGGCTTTTTCTACGAGGGTCCTCGCGGGTGCTCTTCAGAGCGCCTTGTTCACCATCTGCCTGTTTTGGCTGACAGGACCGACAGGGCCGCTACGCCCGCCGTCGAGGTTCTGAGGACCGTGGGGCCCAGCAGGGTCGGCTGTGCTCCGGCCTGGGTGAAGGCCTCCAGTTCGTCGTCGGTGATGCCGCCCTCGGGGCCGACCACGAGGATGATCTCGCCGGTCGTCGCCGGTCGCGTTTCCGCGATTCGTTCTTTCGCCGATTCGTGGAGGATCAGTGCCTGGTCCGCGTTCGCTATGCGGGACACGACGTCTTTCGTGGTCGCCAGGTCCGCGATCTCCGGGAGCCAGGCTCGGCGGGCCTGTTTGGCGGCCTCGCGGGCCGTCGCGCGCCAGCGGGCCAGGGCCTTGTCCCGGCGGTCCGCCTTCCAGCGGGTGACGCAGCGGTCGGCGGACCACGGGACGACCTCGTCCACACCGGTCTCGGTCATCGTCTCCACGGCGAGTTCGCCGCGGTCGCCCTTGGGGAGGGCCTGGACGACGACCAGGCGCGGCGTGGGGGCCGGGACGGCGCGGCGGGCGCGCACCTCCACGGTGAGGGTCGCGCGGTCGGCGTCGGCGACGACGCCCTCGGCGAGCAGGCCCGCGCCGTCCGTCAGGTCGACGCGCTCGCCGGGGCGCAGCCGCCGCACGGTCGCGGCGTGCCGCCCCTCGGCGCCGTCGAGGACGACGCGGTCGGCGGCGAGCGTCCCGGGCTCGGCGATGAACACCGGCGCGGTCATGGGCGTCCTCCGGGTCGGGCGGGCGCGGCGGCGGCCCCCGCGCGGCGGGCGGCGGGCGCACCGGTCACCGGCCGTCGCGGCCCTCCCGGTACGCCTCCGCCGTCGCTCTTCAGTGCTGGTTGAACACGTCCTTGAGGCGCGAGAACACCCCGCGCTGGGCCGGGGAGAACTTGCCGGGCGGGCGCTCCTCGCCGCGCAGCTCGGCGAGGCGGCGCAGCAGCGCCTCCTGCTCCTCGTCGAGCCGGTGCGGGGTCTCGACGGTGACGTGCAGCTTCAGGTCGCCCCGGCCGCTCTCGTTGAGGTGCCGGACGCCGCGCCCGTGCAGCGTGGTGACCTGGCCGGACTGGGTGCCGGGCCGGATGTCGATCTCCTCCGGGCCGTCCAGGGTCTCCAGCGTGACGCTGGTGCCGAGGGCGGCGGCCGTCATCGGGATCTCGACCGTGCAGTGCAGGTCGTCGCCCTCGCGGTCGAAGATCGGGTGCGGCTTCTCGACGATCTCCAGGAACAGGTCCCCGGCGGGGCCGCCGCCGGGCCCGACCTCGCCCTCCCCCGCGAGCTGGATGTGGATGCCGTTCTCCACGCCCGCCGGGATCTTGACCTTGACGGTGCGGCGGGTGCGGACCCGCCCGTCGCCCGAGCACTCCGGGCAGGGGTGCCGGATGACGCTGCCGAAGCCGCCGCACGCCGGGCACGGCCGCGCGGTCATGACCTGGCCGAGGAAGGACCGCTGCACCTGCTGGACCTCGCCGCGGCCCTGGCAGGTGGCGCACGTCTCGGGGTGGGTGCCGGGGGCGGCGCCCTCGCCGTGGCAGGTGCCGCAGGCGACGGCGGTGTCGATCGTCAGCTCGCGGGTGGTGCCGAACGCGGTCTCCTGGAGGTCCAGTTCGACGCGGAGGGTGGCGTTGCGGCCGCGCCGCGCCCGGCTGCGCGGGCCGCGCGCGGACGAGGTGCCGAAGAACGCGTCCATGATGTCGCTGAACGGGAACCCGGCGCCGCCGCCGAAGCCGCCCGCGCCGCCCCCGCCGCGCGCGAACGGGTCGGCCCCCATGTCGTACATCTCCCGCTTCTGCGGGTCGGAGAGCACCTCGTACGCCTGGGTGACCTCTTTGAACTTCTCCTGGGTCTCCGGATCGGGGTTGACGTCCGGATGGAGCTCCCGGGCGAGCCTGCGGTAGGCCTTCTTCACCTCGTCCGGGCTGGCGTCCCGCCGGACGCCGAGGGTCGCGTAGTAGTCGTTGGCCACTTACGACCCCGCCAGGATCTGTCCGACGTAGCGTGCCACTGCCCGTACCGCTCCCATCGTGCTGGGGTAATCCATGCGTGTCGGCCCGAGCACTCCCAGCCGGGCCAGAGTGATGTCGCCCGCGCCGTATCCGGCCGCGACGACCGAGGTCGAGCGGAGCCCCGCCTCGGGGTTCTCCGTGCCGATCCGCACCGTAACAGTAGAGGAGTCGCCGGACTCCCCGAGCAGGCGCATGAGGACGACCTGCTCCTCCAGCGCCTCCAGGACCTCGCGCAGTCCGGTGGTGAAGTCCATGTGGGCGAGGTTGGCCGCCCCGGCGAAGACGATCTTGCCCTCGGCCTTGTCGACGAGCGTCTCCAGCAGCACCGACAGCACGCCCGCGGCGAGCGGCCGCTCGTCGGCGGGCAGCCGCTCGGGCAGGTCGGCGACGGCGAGCGCGACGTCGCCGAGGTCGCAGCCGTCCAGGCAGGTGTTCAGCAGCGTCCGCAGCCGGCCGACCGCGTCCTCCGACACCACCGCGCCGCGCGCCTCGATGATCCGCTGCTCGACCCGCCCGGTGTTGGTGATCAGGACGAGCAGCAGCCGGTTCTCGGCGACCGAGACCAGCTCCACGTGCCGCACCGACGAGCGCGACAGCGACGGGTACTGCACGACCGCCACCTGCCGGGTGAGCTGCGCGAGCAGCCGGACGGTGCGGCCGACGACGTCGTCGAGGTCGTAGGCCCCGCCGAGGAACGTCTCGATGGCGCGCCGCTCCGCCGACGACAGCGGCTTGATCGTGGACAGCCGGTCCACGAACAGCCGGTACCCCTTGTCGGTGGGGATGCGGCCCGCGCTCGTGTGCGGCTGGGTGATGTAGCCCTGCTCCTCCAGGACCGCCATGTCGTTGCGGATCGTCGCGGACGACACGCCGAGGTTGTGGCGGTCCACCAGGGCCTTGGACCCGACCGGCTCGTTGGTGGAGACGTGGTCCTCGACGATGGCCCGCAGGACGGCGAGTTTCCGGTCGTCGAGCATCAGCTCACCTCCCCTGCCCCCGTACTGGCACTCCTTGCTTCCGAGTGCCAAGTGTACGGCCCGCGCGGGGTCGTCCGGAGGTGCCGGGGTCGCCCTTCTCTCGTTAGAGTGCCGATCCGTGCGGAGCAACGACTACGGCGACGACGTTCTCGCGGGCGACTGGCGGCGGCCCCGCAAGGGGATGATCCCCGAGGTGCCCGCCGAGAACGGGCTGGTCGCGGAGGACCCCGACAGCGGATTCTGCGGCGCGGTCGTCGGCTGCGACAAGTTCGGCGTGACGCTGGAGGACCGGTTCGGCAGGCGCCGGGTCTTCCCGCTGACGAAGTCGGGATTCCTGATCGACGGGCGGCCGGTGACGCTCGTCCGGCCCGCCCCCGGCCCGGCGCGGCCCGTCCGGTCGGCGTCGGGGTCGGTGGCCGTCGCGGGGCTGCGGGCGCGGGTGGCGCGGGAGAGCCGGATCTACGTCGAGGGCCTGCACGACGCGGAGCTGGTCGAGAAGATCTGGGGCCACGACCTGCGGGTCGAGGGAGTCGTCGTGGAGCCGCTGCACGGCGTGGACGACCTGCCCGCGATCGTGGACGAGTTCGGGCCCGGCGAGGGCCGCCGCCTCGGCGTGCTCGTGGACCACCTGGTCGCGGGGTCGAAGGAGAGCCGGATCGCCGAGCGGGTCTCGTCCCCGTACGTGCTGGTCACCGGGCACCCGTTCATCGACATCTGGGAGGCCGTGAAGCCGTCCGCCGTCGGCATCCGCGCGTGGCCGACCGTGCCGCGCGGGATCTCGTGGAAGGACGGCGTCGTCGCGGCGCTCGGCTGGGGCGACGACACGGGCGCGGCGTGGAAGCGCATCCTGGACTCGGTGTCGTCGTTCACCGACCTGGAACCGGCGCTGCTCGGCCGGGTCGAGGAGCTGATCGACTTCGTCACCGCGCCCTGAGCGGTCAGGTCAGGTCGCGGACGGCCGCGTCGGCCAGCAGGCGGCCGCGCAGTGTCAGCACCGCGCGGCCCCGCTCCGCCCACGGCGCGGCCTCCACGAGCCCGTCGCCGATCGCGCGGCGCACGGCCGCGCCGTCCAGCAGGTCCGCCGGGCAGCCCGCCGCGAGCCGCAGCTCCAGCATGATCCGCTCCAGGCGGCGGTCGTCGGCGGTCAGGACCTCGCGGGCGTGCGCGGGCGTCTCCCGCGCCGCGAGCCGCGCCGCGTAGGCGGCCGGGTGCTTGACGTTCCACCAGCGGACGCCGCCGACGTGCGAGTGCGCGCCGGGCCCGACGCCCCACCAGTCCGCGCCCGTCCAGTACAGGAGGTTGTGCGCGCAGGCCGCCTCCGGGGACGCGGCCCAGTTGGAGATCTCGTACCAGCGCAGGCCGTGCGCGGACAGCAGCTCGTCCGCGACCAGGTAGCGGTCGGCCATCGCGTCGTCGTCGGGGGCGGCGATCTCGCCGCGCCGCACGCGGGCCGCGAGCCGGGTGCCGTCCTCGACGATCAGCGCGTACGCGGACACGTGGTCGGGGCCGCAGGCCAGCGCGGCCTCCAGCGAGGCGCGCCAGTCGCCGGCGGTCTCGCCGGGCGTCCCGTAGATCAGGTCGAGGTTGACGTGCTCGAACCCGGCCGCCCGCGTCCACTCCACGACCTTCGGGACGCGGCCGGGCGTGTGCGTGCGGTCCAGGACGGTCAGGACGTGCTCGCGCGCGCTCTGCATCCCGAACGAGACGCGGGTGAACCCGGCCGCGCGCAGCTCCGCCAGGTACCGCTCGTCCACCGACTCGGGATTGGCCTCGGTCGTGATCTCCGCGCCCGGCTCCAGCCCGAACTCGGCGTCGATCTCCGCGAGGACCGAGCCGAGGTCGCCGGGCGACAGCAGCGTCGGGGTGCCGCCGCCGACGAACACCGTCGAGACGCGCGGCGCGGCGTCGCCGAGGACGCGGCGGGCCAGCCGGACCTCCGCCCGCGCCGTCTCGGCGTAGGACTCCCGCGTCGCGCCCTCGCCCAGCTCGGTCGCCGTGTAGGTGTTGAAGTCGCAGTAGCCGCACCGGGTCACGCAGAACGGGACGTGGACGTAGAACGCCAGCGGCCGGGAACCGAGGCCCTCCAGCGCGGTCGCGGGGAGCGCGCCGCTCGCGGGCACGGCGTCGCCGTCGGGAAGGGTGGCGGGCATCCCCTCAGTCTGCCGTGCGGCCGGGCGTGCTCGGGCCGCCGCGTCAGCGGCCGCGCAGCCGGGCGCGCAGCCAGCCGGGGATGTGCTCGTCCGCGCGCGGGAACCGGTCGAGGTCGAGCCGGTAGGCGTCGGCGGTGAGCGGCGGCGTGAAGTCCGGTTCGCCGTCGTAGTCGAACTCGGCGCTGAACCGGCCGGAGCGTTCCACGTCGAGCCGGGCGGTGAACCACGCGCCCTTGCCGCGCCGGTACATGACGCGGCGCAGCTCGTCCATCTTGCCGACGGCCTGGCCGGGGGGCGTCGCGGTGCGCAGCTCGCCGCGCGAGTCCTCGATCTGGAAGAGGACGCTGTCGATCGCGACGGTCGCGCGGAACTCGAAGCCGAGCCGCTCCCAGCCGAACGGCGCGGCGGCGCGGAGCGCGCGGACGGCGGCGCCGACCGTCTCCCGCTCCTTGGCGGAGCGCAGCACCTGATCTGCAGGGGTCACCGTGGCACGCCTCCGCGACGCTCGGACTGCGAATTCAGTGTCCGACCGTACCCGGACACCCCCGTCGCGGCCGGGACGCGCGGCGTGTCGTGCCGGAAGTCGCCGGGACGTTCCGGACGTCCCGCGCGGTCCGCGCCCGCCGGATAGGGTCGCCGGATGGACCTCCAAGCCCCCCGGCCCGGCCGGGTGCCCGTGCGGGTGCTGCTGCTCGGCGGGGACGACGGCTGGACCTGCGAGATCGTCGACGACGGCGACGGCCGCGCGCGGCTGGAGCTGCCCGGGCCGGGCGTCCGGTGGGCCGCTCCCCCGGCGGCGCGGGCGGCCCGGGAGCCCGCGTGGTGGCCGGGCCGCGTCGCCGCGCACGGCGCGGCGCTGCGCGAGCTGCTGGACCGCCGCGTCACCGACCGGACGTTCGAGGAGCTGGGCGTCGAGGCCGAGATCGCGTGGTTCGCCGTGCGGGAGCCGGGCGTGTGGGAGGGCCTGGTGACGCTCCGCGAGCCCGACCCGGCGCGCTACCCGGGGAACGTTCCGCCGTACGTGGTGGAGCTGGAGCCCGAGCGCGGCGCGCGGCTGCCCGAGGCGGACCTGCTGTTCTCGGCCGGGCCCGGCGACGCGTGGCCGGTGCTGGAGGGCGTCGCGGCGAAGGTCGGCTCCGCGCCGCCCGCCGAGTCGTTCATCTGCGGCTACAGCGGCTACCGGTCGGTGCGGGTGGGGCGCGGCGGCATCGGCGTGGGCTGCATGCGCGACCCGGACGGCGCGGAGCACGTCCGGGAGGTCTTCGGCGACCGGCCCGGCGGCTGGGGCGGCAACCCCGAGCTGCGGTTCCGGCTCGACGGCATCGACCTGCTGCACGAGCCCGCCGCCGACGTGGTCACGCTGTTCCGCGACCTCGGGCACGAGGTGGGCGAGCGGAACGGCCGCGCGGTGCTGCCCGGCCTCGGGCTGAGCCTGTGGCACGAGACCCCCTCGCGGTGGTCGGCCCACCGGCCGGACGAGCCGGACGCGCGGCCCCGCTTCGGGCGGCTCTCGCTCGTCCCGCCCGACCCGGAACGCGCGCCGTGGCGGTTCCTCTAGCGGGCGAACCGCCCGCGTGCGCGGCGCGTCGAACCGTCATACTCCCGTCATACTGCACACTTGTCGTTCCCCGGTCCGCCCCAGAGAGGACGTCGTCATGGCCTACGGGCCTCCCCCGTCACCCGGTCAGCCGCAGCCGGGCTGGCAGCAGCCCGGCCAGCAGTGGCGGCCGCCCGCGCAGAACCCGGCGTGGCAGCAGCCCCAGCAGCCGCCGCAGCAGGCGTGGCAGCAGCCGCAGCCCGGTCCGCAGCAGCCCGGCGGCCAGGGCTGGCAGGCCGCGCCGCCGCAGGACCCGGGCCCGGCGGACGCCGAGGAACTGAACTGGGCGCTCATGGCCTACATCGGCCAGTTCGTCATCGGGGCGCTCGCGCCCGCGATCGTCTACTTCGGCAAGATCCGCAGCCCGTACGTGCGGCGACACGCCGCGCAGGGCATGAACATGGGCATCGCGAGCGCGGTCGTGTGGCTCGCCGGGCTGCTGCTCGCCCAGCTCGTCGCGGTCTTCGCGTGGATACCGGTGCTGTTCACCGGCGCGCTGTTCTTCTACCTCGTCTACGCGGGGCGCGCGGCGGTGCGCGGCGAGTTCCGCCGCGTCCCGGTCCCGCTCGCCTGGCCCCTGCTCAAGTGAAGCGGCGCCCCCGCCCGGACCGGGCGGGGGCCGCCGGTCACTTCTTGGTCTTCTCCGCGGGCTCGGTGGTGGAGAGCGCGGCGACGAACGCCTCCTGCGGGACGTCGACCCGGCCGATCGTCTTCATCCGCTTCTTGCCCTCCTTCTGCTTCTCCAGCAGCTTGCGCTTGCGCGAGATGTCGCCGCCGTAGCACTTGGCGAGGACGTCCTTGCGGATCGCGCGGATGTTCTCGCGCGCGATGATCCGCGCGCCGATCGCCGCCTGGATCGGCACCTCGTACTGCTGCCGGGGGATCAGCTCCTTGAGCTTGGCCGTCATCATCAGGCCGTACTCGCGCGCCTTGTCCTTGTGGACGATCTGGCTGAACGCGTCCACCGACTCGCCCTGCAGCAGGATGTCGACCTTCACCAGGTCGGACGCCTGCTCGCCGCTGGGCTCGTAGTCCAGCGAGGCGTAGCCGCGGGTCCGCGACTTGAGCTGGTCGAAGAAGTCGAAGATGATCTCCGCGAGCGGCAGCGTGTACCGGATCTCGACGCGGTCCTCCGACAGGTAGTCCATGCCGAGCAGCACGCCGCGGCGGCCCTGGCACAGCTCCATGATCGCGCCGATGTGGTCGGCCGGGGACAGCAGCGTCGCCTTCACGACCGGCTCGTACACCGTGCTGATCTTGCCCTCGGGGAACTCGCTGGGGTTGGTGACGGCGTGCTCGGAGCCGTCCTCCATGACCACCCGGTAGACGACGTTGGGCGCGGTGGAGATCAGCGTCAGGCCGAACTCGCGCTCCAGCCGCTCCCGGACGATCTCCATGTGGAGCAGGCCGAGGAACCCGCAGCGGAACCCGAAGCCGAGCGCGGCGGACGTCTCCGGCTCGTACACCAGCGCGGCGTCGTTGAGCCGCAGCTTGTCCAGGGCGTCGCGCAGGTCCGGGTACTGGTCGCCGTCCATCGGGTACAGCCCGGAGAACACCATCGGCTTGGGGTCCTGGTAGCCGCCCAGCGACTCGGGCGCGGGGCGGCCCGCGCCGGTCACGGTGTCGCCGACGCGCGCCTGCCGGACGTCCTTCACGCCGCTGATCAGGTAGCCGACCTCCCCGACGCCCAGGCCATCGACCGGCCGCGGCTCGGGCGAGATGACGCCGACCTCCAGGGTCTCGTGCGCCGTCCCGGTGGACATCATCAGGCTCTTCTCGCGGCGCGTCAGCCGCCCGTCCACCACGCGGACGTAGGTGACGACGCCGCGGTAGGTGTCGTACACCGAGTCGAAGATCAGCGCGCGGGCCGGGCCGTCCGGGTCGCCGACCGGCGCGGGGACGGTCTGCACGATCCGGTCCAGCAGCTCCGCGACGCCCTCGCCGGTCTTGCCGGAGACCTTCAGCACGTCCGCCGGGTCGCCGCCGATGATCCCGGCCAGCTCCTCGGCGTACTTCTCCGGCTGCGCGGCGGGCAGGTCGATCTTGTTCAGGACCGGGATGAGGTGGAGGTCGGCCTCCAGCGCCAGGTACAGGTTCGCCAGCGTCTGCGCCTCGATGCCCTGCGCCGCGTCGACCAGCAGCACCGCGCCCTCGCACGCCGCCAGCGACCGCGACACCTCGTAGGAGAAGTCGACGTGGCCGGGGGTGTCGATGAGGTTCAGGACGTGCTCGCGGCCGCCGTGCGTCCACGGCAGGCGCACGGCCTGGCTCTTGATCGTGATGCCGCGCTCGCGCTCGATGTCCATGCGGTCGAGGTACTGCGCGCGCATCTGGCGCTCCTCGACGACGCCCGTCAACTGGAGCATCCGGTCCGCGAGCGTCGACTTTCCGTGGTCGATGTGCGCGATGATGCAGAAGTTGCGGATGATCGCGGGATCGGTCGTGTTCGGCTCAGGCGCTGCCACCGGGGTCCGTTCGCAAAATCACAGATGGGAATGGGGTCGGGGCGGCGTACGCCCCCAGGCTCCATAGTCCCATGCGGCCCGGGATGCTCCGTGCAGCCGCTCCCGTTTGGGTACACGTCCACCCATTGCTAGGCTGTGCGTCTGCGTGTGGCGTAGCGTCGTGCCTCGGGGCACCGTCCGCCCCGTTCTCCGTTCGTCAGATGCCCTCCCGGGTCCGTCCGGGACGGGCGAGGATCGCAACCAAGCTGAGGCTCTACGACGTGGCAAACATCAAGTCCCAGATCAAGCGCAACAAGCAGAACGAGAAGGCCCGGCTGCGCAACAAGGCCGTCAAGTCGGAGCTGAAGACGGCGATCCGCAAGTTCCACGAGGCCGCCGACTCCGGCAACGCCGAGACCGCCGTGCAGGCGCAGCGCGACGCCGCCCGCAAGCTCGACAAGGCCGCGAGCAAGGGCGTCATCCACAAGAACCAGGCCGCCAACCGCAAGTCGGCCATCGCCAAGCGCGCCGCCGAGCTGGCCAAGTAAGGCCCCCTCGACTTCCGGCGAAGCCGCGGCCCCTCGGGGTTCGCGGCTTCGCGGTTCTCCGGCCCCGATGAGCGTCCCGGCGAGCGGCCGCGCGGTCGCCATCTCGCGTTTCCTGGCGCGGCACCTGCGGCACCGCCCCGCCGCGATCGGGCTCGTCCTGGACCCGGCGGGCTGGGCGGACGTGGACGCGCTGCTGGCGGCCGCCGCGCGGCACGGGACGCCGTTCACGCGCGCCGAGCTGGACGCGGTCGTCGCCGCCGACGCCAAGGGCCGGTACGCGTTCGACGCGGCCGGGCGGCGGGTCCGCGCGAACCAGGGCCACTCGGTGCCGGTGGAGCTGGACCTGCCGGTCGTCGCGCCGCCGCCCGTCCTGTTCCACGGGACGGTGGAGCGGTTCCTGCCCGCGATCCTGCGCGACGGGCTGCTGCCGATGGGGCGGCACGCCGTCCACCTGTCCCCCGACCGGGAGACCGCCGAGCGGGTCGGCGCGCGGCGCGGGCGGCCCGTGGTGCTGGCGCCGGTGGTGCTGGCAGTGGACGCGGCGGGCGCGGCGGCGGCCGGGCACGCGTTCGGCGTCAGCGCGAACGGCGTGTGGCTGGTGGCCGCGGTACCGCCGCGCTTCCTGGCGCGCCTGCCAGATCAGCGCTGACCATCGCTTCGAGCCGCGCCCAGGTCAGCGGGTTGGGCAGGTCCGGGACGGGCGTCTCCTGCGGCCCGAACAGGTAGCGGTGCGGCACGATCCCCGCGAGCGCCCGGTGGACGTCGGCGCGGTCGTCGACCATGTGGGTGACGCCGAGCCGACGGCAGTGGACGGCCTTCTCGGGCCGTTTCCGGCAGAAGCGGACGTTGGCCCGGTCGATGCCGGTCCGCTCGTAGAAGTCGTGGTGGTCGAGCCAGGCGAGCGTGCGGAGCCGGACGCGGTCGCCGCACTTGGAGATGATCCACGCGCGGCCCCCGAACAGCGCGACCATGCGCGGCAGCGACTCCCAGACGCCCGCGACGGCCGGGGAGGCGAGGGCGTCGGCGAGGCTCCCGCCGAGGAACGCGGTGTCGGCGGCGCCGTCCGGGCCGGGGCCGCCCTGGATGACGCGGCCGAAGTCCACGCCGAGGACGGGTGCTTGAGTTCTCATGCCGTCCAGCGTCCCGAGCGCGGCTCGTGAGGAGAACTAGTTATCGGCCGCCCGGCTATAGGCTCCGGCTATGGATCTGGACCGGGTCTCCACCGACGCGCTCGCCGCGTTCGCGGTCTTCGCCGAGCACCGCAACTTCACGCGCGCGGCGGCGGAGCTGGCGGTCGCGCAGCCGTCGCTGCACGCCAAGGTACGGCGGCTCCAGGCGTCGCTGGGCCGCCCGCTGTACGCGCGGCGCGGCCGGGAGCTGGTCCTGACGCCCGAGGGCGAGCGCGTCGCGCGGTTCGCGCGGGAACTGGACGCGCGGGTCGGCGGGTTCCTGGCCGAGCTGACCGGGAGCCCGGCGCGGCGGCCGGTGCTCGCGGCGGGCGAAGGCGCGTACCTGTACCTGCTCGGCGAGGCGGTGCGGGCCGTGCCGGGGCTGCGGCTGCTGAACGGCGACCGGGCGCGGACGCTCGCGGCCGTGCGGACGGGCCGCGCGGACGTCGGCGTCGCCGTGCTGGACGTGCTCCCCGCCGATCTGGAGGCGGTCCCGCTCGCCCGGTATCCGCAGGTCCTGGTGATGCCCGCGGACCATCCGCTGGCGGCCCGCGCGACGCTGGAGCTGGCGGACCTCGCGGGCGAGGCGCTGGTCGTCCCGCCGCCGCCCGGCCCGCACCGGGTCGCGCTGGAGCGGGCGCTGCGCGCGACCGACGTGCCGTGGACGGTCGCGGTCGAGGCGGCGGGCTGGCCGCTGATGCTGCACTTCGCGGCGCTCGGCGTCGGGCCCGCCGTCGTGAACGGGTGCGTGCGGACGCCGCCGGGGCTCGTCCGGCGGGAGATCACCGACCTGCCGCCGGTGCCGTACTACGCCGTCCGAGTCCCCGGCCGGACCGACCCGGCATGCGCGGAACTCCTCGCGGCGATCCGCGCGCACCTCCCCTGAGGCCGGTCCCGCCGGGGCCGCCGCCCGGCCGGGCGCGGGCCCGGCCGAGCGGGGTCCGTCAGCCCGCCCGCCGCTCGGCGGACCCGTGTTCGGCGCGCGCGCACTGGGCGAGCAGGCGCGCGACGGGCGCGGTCTGGAGCGGGGAGAACACGGCCGCGATGTACCGGTCCGGCTTGACCAGCACGAAGCGGCCCCGGGCGCTCGCCAGCGCGGCCTGCAGCCGCCCGTCGGCGTCCGCGACCGCGTCGCGGCCCGGGTGCGGGCGCGGCAGCCGCTCGTCCAGCGCGACGTCCACCAGCGCGACGCGGCCCGCGGCCGGACCGTCCAGGGACAGCGCGCGCAGCACGCGGTCCCACGCGCTGCCCGGCACGTTGACGCCGAGCAGCGCCAGGCCGTCCCCCAGCACCTCGTCGAGCGGGCGCGGGTGCAGGCTCGGCGGGACGAGCACGCGCGGCTGCGGGAGCTGCGTGCCGGTCAGCCGGTGCCGCCCCGCGACCAGGCCCGCCTCGTGGACGGCACGCGGCCGGAACCGCATCTCGCGCAGGTAGCGGCGGCCCCACGGGACGGCGAGCAGCGCCCGCACGGTCGCGTCGCGCAGCGCGCCGCGCGCCGGGCTCGTCGTCATGACGACGCGGCCGAGCCGTTCGGAGAACGCGACCATCGCGGCGGCGTGCGGCCGCCGCTCCGGCTCGTAGGTGTCGAGGACGGCCTCGTCGGCGCGGCCGTGCCAGACCTCCGCGACCTTCCAGACGAGGTTCGCGGCGTCCCGGACGCCGGAGTTGAGGCCCTGCCCGGCGAACGGCGGCATCATGTGCGCGGCGTCGCCGAGCAGGAAGCAGCGGCCGTCGCGCCAGCGGTCCGCGACGACCGCGTTGAACGTGTAGTTCGTGCAACGTTCCACCTGGTCCGGGGTGATGGACCGGTAGGGCGACACGAGCCGCTCGATCGTCGCGAAGTCGGGGCGCGTGCCGCCGTCGCCCTCGCCGGGCCGCAGGCGGAACTCGTAGCGGCAGCGGCCGTCGCGGCCCGGCACGATCACGGTGGGCCGGTCGGGCCGCCCGTGGTGCATGCCGTAGCGCTCGTCGTGGTCGTCGCCGGTGGTGTCGGCGACGAGCCAGACCTCGCGGTGGCTGGTGCCGGTCATGTCGATGCCGCGCAGTTCGCGAATGGTGCTGCGGCCGCCGTCGCAGCCGAGGACCCAGCTCACGGCGAGCTGTGTTTCTGCGTCGCCGCCGGTCTCGCGGAGCGTGGCGACCGCGCCGTCTGCGGCGTCGGCCACGTCGGTCAGCTCGGTGCCGAACCGGATGTCGACACCCGTCCGCGCCCGCAGCGCGTCCAGCAGCACCTTCTCCAGCTCCGGCTGGGCGAACTGGTTCTTGAACGGGTAGCCGAGCCGGTACGGCTCCGGGCCGCGGGCGTGGAACAGCGGACGGCTCTTGCGGTCGTAGTAGCGCGTACCGGTGCCCGGCACGACGATCTCCAGGACGGTGTCGGCCAGCCCGGCGGCCTGGAGGGTGCGCAGCGACTCGTCGTCCAGGCTGATCGCCTTGGCCTCGTCGCTGGTCGCCGCGTTGCGCTCGACCAGGACGACCGGGACGCCGCGCGCGGCGAGCAGGTTCGCGGCCGTCAGCCCGACCGGGCCCGCGCCGACGACCAGGACCGGCGGCGGTGTCATCGCCGGACCGCCAGCCGCTCGGCGAGGAACGCGTGCGTGCGCTCCCACGCGGCGTCGGCGGCGGTCGCGCGGTACATCGCGGGGCGCGCGTCGCAGGCGAAGGCGTGGCCGGCGTCGCCGTAGACGAACTGCTCGTAGTCCGTGCCCGCGGCGGTCAGCGCCTCGTCGATGGCCTTGACGTGCTCGGCGGGGATCGTCGGGTCCTCCGCGCCGACGTGCAGCAGCAGCGGCGCGGTGATCGACGCGGCGCGGTCGAGGACGGCGTGCGGTCCGGCGGCGATGCCGGGGCCGTAGAACACGACGGCGGCCCCGAGGCCGGGCGCGGCGGTCGCGGCGGTGAACGCGGCGCGGCCGCCGAAGCAGAACCCGACGATCGCGGTGTCCGCGAGCGCGACGCCCTCGTCCTTGGCGACGTGGTCCAGCACCGTCCGGACGTCCGGGACGATCTGGTCCGGGCCGAGCGCGCCGATGAGCTTCATGCCCTCGGCGTGCTGGTCGTAGCCGATCACGCCCGTGCCCGTCCGGTGGAACAGGTCGGGCGCGAGGGCGAGGTAGCCGCGGTCGGCGAACCGCCGCGCGATGTCGCGGATGTGGGCGTTGACGCCGAACGCCTCCTGGAGCACGACGACGGCGCGGCCGTTCGGCTCGGCGGGGCGCGCGACGTGGACGTCCATCGGGCCGTCCGGGGTCGCGAGGGTGGTGGCGGTCATCGGGAGGAGCCCTTTCGGTCGAGATAGTTCCAGCCCGCGTCGATCTGGCGCGGCGGCCAGCACTGCGAGCGCTTCGCGGCGGCCTCCGCCGCGTCGGAGTAGACCCGGACCGGGCCGGCGGCCATCGCCATGAGCTGGGTCTGGCAGGCCCGGTCGAGCAGGACGGCGTGCATGACGGCCGAGCCCGCGCCGTCCCCGGCGGCGACGAGCCCGTGCTTGGGCAGCAGCGCGGCGGGCGCGTCGCCGAGCGTGTCGGCGAGCGCGCGGCCGAGGTCGGGGTTCTCCACCAGGCCGCCGGTCAGCGTGAAGCGCGGGACGTCCGCGCCGCCGAACAGCGTGGCCTCGTGGGAGACGGGCAGCAGCGGCGTGTCCAGGGACGCGAACGCCACCGCGGCCTGCGCGTGGGTGTGGACGGTGCAGTGGACGTCGGGCCGCCGCCGCATGATCTCCAGGTGGATGTGGCACTCCTTGTGCGGCGCGCCGGTCCCGACCAGGACCTCCGCGTCGAAGGAGACGAGCTGGACGCGGTCGGCGTCCACCTCCTCCAGCCCCCAACCGGGCGCCTTGATCCAGATGCCGCGCCCCTCGGGGTCGCGGACGGCCGCGTGCCCCCACACCATGTCGGCCTGCCCGGCGGCGGCCAGCGCGCGGGTGGCCCGGACGGCGAGTTCGGCGGCGCTCACGCGACCGTCTCCGCGCGGACGGGGTTGCGCAGCGTCCCGATGCCCTCGATCTCGACCTCGACGACGTCGCCGTCGGTGAGGAAGACCTGCGGGTCGCGGCGGAACCCGACGCCCGACGGCGTGCCGGTGAGGATGACGTCGCCCGGCTCCAGCCGGGTGAACTGCGAGGTCACGGCGATCAGCTCCGGGATGTCGAAGATGAGCCGGTCGGTGCGGGACGCCTGCAGCTCGCGGCCGTTGAGGCGCAGCGAGATCGCGAGGTCCCCCGGGTCCAGCTCGTCGGCGGTGACCAGGACGGGGCCGAGCGGCGTCGAGCCGTCCCACGCCTTGCCCTGCATCCACTGGTGGGTCTTGTACTGGAAGTCGCGCATCGTCACGTCGTTGCAGACCGTGTACCCGAGGACGTGGTCGAACGCGTCCTCGCGGGCGATCCGGCGGCCCGCGCGGCCGATGACGACGGCCAGCTCCGCCTCGTAGTCCACCTGGGCGGACTCGGGCGGCAGCGTGATCGGCGCGCCGTGGCCGATGAGGCTGGACGCGAACTTGGGGAACAGCACGGGGTACGTCGGCAGGTCGCGGCCGGTCTCGTCCACGTGCGAGCGGTAGTTGAGGCCCACGCAGAAGACCTTCCCCGGCTGCGCGACGGGCAGCAGGTCGAGGCCGTCCAGCGGGACGTCCGCGCCGTCGCGGGCGGCGTCGGCGGCGGCCCGCAGGGCCTCGGCGGAGGTCTCGCGGTCGACGCGCCGCACACCGTCCAGGCGGCGCACGCGGTCGCCGTCCACCCTGCCGAGCGCCGCAGCGCCGTCCGCGTCCCGATACGCAACGAATCGCATCCCCGACTCCTTGTCTCTGTCCTGATTTGCGGAGCATACATCCTGTTATTTGCGACACGCCACCTCTGGCCCAACCTCGGGCCCTCGGCTAAGGTTGTTTTACCAGGCAGGATAGTTGTCCTGTTTTTCGAGACAAGGAGAAGCGGTCATGGCCATCGCCGAACTCGGGCACACGGGCCTGTGGGTCAACGACCTCCCCCTGATGCGGGACTTCTACGAACGGGTCGTCGGCCTGACGGTCACCGACGAGGACGCCGACCACGGCATCGTCTTCTTCAGCTCCCGCCCGGCCGTCGAGCACCACGAGTTCGTCCTGCAGACCGGGCGCACCGCCGAGCCCGGCGCCAAGCAGCAGCACCAGATCTCCTGGCGCGTCGAGACGCTGGAGGACATCCGCGCCTACCACCGCCGGTTCGAGGCGGAGGGCGTCGAGGTGCAGCAGGAGGTCACCCACGGCAACGCGTTCGGGATCTACTTCTTCGACCCCGAGGGCAACCGCAACGAGGTCTACCTGCGGATCGACCGCGACGTGCGGCAGCCGTTCCGCAAGTCGATCGACTTCGGGCTCCCGGCCGAGGAGATCTACGCCGAGGCCGAGCGGCTGCTCGACGACGGCGGGCCCGCGTACCAGCCCGTGCAGTGACGCCGAACGCCGCGCCGCCGCCCGACCCCCTGGGTCGGACGGCGGCGCGGCGCTCGTGCGGGGTCAGGCCAGGACGGAGATCCGGTCGGCGGGCAGCTCCACCCACACCTCGTCGCCCGTGGCGGCCTCCAGGCGCGGGTCCTGCCGCGTCACCCACAGCTCGTCGCCGACGCGGACGTGGCAGTCCACGGCCTCGCCGACGAACATGACCCGGTCCACCTCGCCGCGCACGACGTTCGGCGTCCCGGCGGGCTCGGACAGGTGCAGCAGCAGCGCCTCGGGGCGCACCGCGAGCAGCACGTCGCCGCCCGCCGCGTCCGGGGCGCCCTCGACGAGCAGGTCCCCGACCGCCGTCGTCACGCGCCGCCCGGCCGCGCCGCGGCCCGGCAGGAAGTTCGTCGTCCCCACGAAGTCCGCCACGAACCGCGTCCCCGGCCGCTGGTAGATGTCGCGGGGGCGGCCCTCCTGCACGATCCGGCCCGCCTGCATGACGGCGATGCGGCTGGACATGCTCAGCGCCTCGTCCTGGTCGTGCGTGACGAACAGCGTCGTGATGCCGGTCTCCTGCTGGAGCGTCGCCAGCTCGGCGCGCATCGCCTGGCGCAGCTTGGCGTCCAGGTTCGACAGCGGCTCGTCCAGCAGCAGGAGCTTGGGCCGGCGCACCAGCGCCCGCGCCAGTGCGAGCCGCTGCTGCTGGCCGCCGGAGAGCTGCGTCGAGTTGCGGCCCTCGTACCCCGCGAGGTGGACGGCCGCCAGCGCGCTCTCCACGCGCGCGGCGATCTCCTTCTTCGACACCTTCGGGCGGCTCACCCGCAGCGGGAACGCCGCGTTGTCGAAGACGGTCATGTGCGGCCAGATGCCGTAGCTCTGGAAGACCATCCCGATGTCGCGGTGGTTCGGCGGCACGAACAGCCCGTCGTCGGTGACGACGTTGCCGTCGATGACGATCCGGCCGCCGTCCGGCCGCTCCAGGCCCGCGACCGCGCGCAGCGTCGAGGTCTTCCCGCAGCCGGACGGGCCGAGCAGCGTGTAGATCTCGCCCTCGCGGACCTCGAAGCCGACGTCGTCGATCGCCTTCACCACGGTGTCGCGGTCGGCGAACCCCTTGCGGAGCCCCGCCACCGCCAGCGGCGTTCCCGTCATGAGATCGCCTTCCCTTCGTTCTTGCGGGTGAGCAGGAGGAACAGCACCACGACCGGGGTCATGAACAGGATCATCAGCAGCGTCAGCGCCGAGGACGCGCCGACCTGGCCGCTGTTGAACAGCGTCCACGACGCGACCGAGAGCGTCAGCGTGTCCTGCCCGCCGATCAGGGTCGGGACGGTCAGGTCCCGCAGGCTCAGCAGCGCCAGCCACAGCCAGGTATAGGTGACGACCGGGCGCAGCAGCGGGAACGTGACGCGGCGGATCGCCGTCCACGTCGACGCGCCCGACATCGCCGCCGCCTCCTCCAGCTCGATGTGGATCTGGAGCAGTCCGGCGTTGAACATGCGGGTGCCGAACGCGATCTGCGTCAGCGCCGTGACGGCGACGAGCAGCGCGAGCGTCCCGTACAGGCCGTACCAGCCGCGCGTCCAGTACAGCGCGGCGATCATCGCGCCGAACGCGAAGACGGTGGTCGGCACCGCCTGCGGCAGGAACGCGACCAGGTCGTAGAGCATCCGGAAGCGGTGGCGCGCGCGCACGACCACGAACGAGAACGCCAGGCTCATCAGCACGGCCGCCGTCGGCGCGAGCACCATCAGCTTCACCGTCGTGAGCAGGCCGCGCTCCACGAACGACCAGTCGAGCTGCTGGTAGTTGTCCAGCGAGACGATCTTGAACGCGGCGGCGGACGGCTTCTGCACGAACGGCAGCAGCGACATCCACACGACCATCAGCATCGGCAGGATCGTGGACCACAGGAAGTACCCGAGGACGAACAGCCACGCCAGCCAGCGCCAGCGGCCCAGCCTGATCCGCGCCGGGCGGTGGCCCTTGCCCGCGACGACCTGGTACTTGCGGCCCGCGCGCAGCACCCGCTGGTACCACAGCGTGAAGCCGACGCCGAGGACGATCATCACCGCGCTGAACGCGGCCGGGACGCCGTACTCGGGGGTGCCCGACGTCGGGTTCGTCGCGACGTACAGGTAGCTGCTGAACACGTACGTCCGGTTCGCCAAGCCCATGATCAGCGGGATGTCCAGCGCGGACACCGCGATCGTCCCGGCGAACAGGCCCGCGCCGAGGATGCCCGGCAGCACCAGCGGCAGCGTGACGCGGCGCAGCACCGTCAGCGGGCCCGCGCCGGACGCGCGCGCCGCCTCCTCCAGCGAGCCGTCCAGCCCGGACAGGCTCGCCGACACCATGCCGAAGACCAGCGCCGACAGCGACAGGCCCTCGACGAACCCCATCCCGACCAGCGACGTGATGTTCACCGGCGCGCCGCCGAGGTGGAACCACTCCACGAGCCACTGGTTGACCGCGCCGATGCGCGGGTGGAACAGGAAGATCCAGCCCATCGCGGTGAAGAAGCCCGGGATGAGGATGCGCAGCACCATCGCGGTCGAGATCGTCCGCGCCCAGCCGAAGTCGGTGCGCTCCACCAGCAGCGCCAGCGCGGTGCCGAAGAACAGCGCGACCGCCACCGTCACGACGACGTACACGACGGTGTTGCGGACGACGCTCCACACCTCGGCGTCGCCGAACAGGCTCGTGAAGTTGCCCACCGTCAGCGCGCCGCCGGGCGTCCCGTGGGCGCGGAACGCCAGGTAGACGACCAGTCCGAGGAGCCCGACGATCGCGATCGACGGAATCGCGATCAGCACCCCGAGAACGCCCGTCGCGGGCGGCCGGCGCCGCGCCCGGCGGGGCGCCGCCGGCTCCGTGGCCGGCGGCGCCTCGCGCAGTGTGGTCGTCGTCATTTGCCCGTCAGGAGCTTGACCAGCTCCCCCTTGAACCTGCCGTCGTACAGGTCCTTGTTGGCGGAGGCGAACTCGTAGTCGAGCTTGATGAACTTGACGCCCTGCGCCTCGTACCCGGCGATCTGCTTGGCGGTCTCACTGCCGGGCAGCCGGGCGTTGTCGCAGAAGTCGCCCTTATACATGATCTTCTGCGCCTCGGGGGTGAGCAGCCACGTCGTGAACAGCTCGGCGGCGTTCGGGTGCGGCGCGTTCTTCGGGATGGAGACGTACCGCGTCGAGATGGCCGCCGCGCCCTTGAGGATCGTCGTCTTGATGGGCGCGCCCTGCGCGGCGAAGATGTCCGCCACGTTCTTGCCGCAGGACACCCACAGGCCCGCGAACTCGCCGGACGCGATGCGGTTCATCTCGCCGCAGCCGATGAAGCCCTTCGGCTTGAAGCTCTTCAGGTAGGCGCGGACGCCGTCCATGCCCATCGCCTCCTTGGAACCGAGCACGTTGAACTGCGCGGCGTAGGGGGTGCTGGCGATCGGCTTCGTCATCTTCAGGATGTCGTCGGCGCTCTTGGGCAGTTCGCCGTCCTTGATGAGCGTCGTGTTGTAGGTGAAGCCGGGAAGCTGGTCGACCCAGGTCAGCGCGGTTCCATCGGAGTTGGCCAGGCCCTTGGTCCAGGGGGCGACCTTCTCCCAGTCGACCTTCTTCAGGATGTTCGCGCCCTTGGGGCCCGCGCCGAACGCCGTCTCCGGGTTGGCGAGGAAGGCGTCGGTCGAGGAGGGCTTCTTCGCCTGGTACTCCTGCGTCAGCTTCGACGCGTTCGTCGGCATGTTCTGCTGCGGCGTCAGCGTGATCTTGATGTTCAGGCCGTACGCCGTCTTGAAGGCGTCGGTCAGGTCCTTCATGGTGGTGCGCCCGTCCAGGCCCCAGTTGAGGTCGAGCGCGCCCTCCTTGTTCGCAGCCGCCACCAGCGCCGCGAGCGCCGGATTGTTCGCCAGACGGGTCTTGGCCGCCTCGGCGGCCTGCTCCCCGGTGGCGCCGCCGGAGCCGCCCGACCCGCAGGCCGCCGCGGCCCCGGCGACAAGGACGGCCGCCAGGGCCGGCTTCCAGTGCTGCAACAGACGGAGCCCCATCTGATCCTCCTCCTCGGACACCGTCCCATAAAACGGGACAGTGGTCCTGAATTATGCAAGCAGGAGCAGATGGGGGCAAGAGTGTCAGTTGCGCAGCTCACAAAATCCTGGGGAAGAGGACGGGGTTCGCGTGTCGTGGAACACGGTCTGACCTGGGAAAACAGGGTTCCGTCGCAGGTGGGGAGGCCCGGGTAAAAATCCTGGTTCCGGTCAGGACGCGAGGACCGCCAGCCGGTCGCTGATGCGCGCCGCGGTGCGCCGGACGGCGTCGGTGACCTGCGGAACCTCCGTTTCGGGCACCCGGTGCGACAGCGCCGCGACGCTCACCGCGGCCACGACGCCGCCGTCCGCGTCGCGGATCGGCGCGGCCACGCCCAGGACGTCGGCGTCCAGCTCGCCGCGCGTGACGGCCGCGTCGTCGGCGCGGATGCGTTCCAGGCGCTCCCGCAGCACGTTGACGTCGGTGACCGTCGCGCCGGTGAACCTCGGGAGGCCGTGCTGGGCGACGATCTCGTCCACCTCCGGCTCGGACGCCCACGCCAGCAGCACCAGCGCCGCCGCGCCCGCGTTGATCGGCAGGACGTGCCCGCGCTCGTAGGAGAGCCGCACCGGGTGGTCGGTCTCCTCGCGCTCCAGGCACACCACGGACCCGCCCGCGCGGCGGGTCAGCAGCACCGTCTCGCCGATCTCCTCGACGAGGTCGCGCATCAGCGGCCGGGCGATCTCCGAGAGGCCGAGGCCCTTGCGCGCCAGCCGCGCCAGCTCGAACACGCGCGGGCCGAGGCGGTACCCGGCGGGCCGGTGCTCCTCGATGAAGCCCGCCGCCGAGAGGCTCTGCAGGTACCGGTACGCCGTGGACCGGGCGACGCCGAGCGCGTCGGCGACGTCCTGACCGCCGACGACGAGCCGGTTGTCGTCGAAGAGCTGCAAGATGTCGAGCGCGCGCTCGGCCGTGGAGTTCCGCTCGCGATAACCGCTCGACCGTTGGGATCGTTGTCCTGTCATACAGGAAGTCTAGGCCGCCGCCCCTCCCGAAACACCCCCCAGAGCAAACCCGCCACCCACGCATCACGCAAATCCCGGAACAACACCCGCGCCCGACCATGCGCGCGGTCCGCCATGCACGCAGTCAAGCGGGCGGGCGATCGAGCGGGCGGG
This sequence comes from Actinomadura atramentaria DSM 43919, assembly GCF_000381885.1. GTDB lineage: Bacteria > Actinomycetota > Actinomycetes > Streptosporangiales > Streptosporangiaceae > Spirillospora > Spirillospora atramentaria. Next base: position 62,379 of record NZ_KB907220.1, read on the forward strand.
CGATCGAGCGGGCGGGCGGGCGGGCGATCGAGCGGGCGCACGGTCGATCCGCCGGGCGAGCAGGCGAGCGGCGGACGAGCGGGCGGGTGGGTTCGGTGGTGGCGTGTGCGGGTGGTCAGCGGGACGCGCGGGCGGCGACGATCGTGGAGACCGTCTTCTCCAGCGCGTACGCGGGGTCGGCGGCGCCGCCCTTCACCGCGGCGTCGGCCTCGGTGACGGCGGTCAGGGCGCGGGCCACGCCGTCGCCGGACCAGCCGCGGAGCTGGCGCTGGACGCGCTCGATCTTCCACGGCGGCATGCCGAGTTCCTTGGCCAGCCCGGCGGCGCGCGCTCCGCGCGGGGCGCCGCCGACCTTGGCGAGACCGCGGACGCCCTGCGCGAGCGCGCTCACGATCAGGACCGGCGGGACGCCCGTCGACAGCGCCCAGCGGAGCTGTTCCAGCGCCTCCGCGAGCTGCCCGTCGATCGCCCGGTCCGCGACGGTGAAGCCGCTGACCTCGGCGCGGCCCCGGTAGTAGCGGGCGACGGCCGCGTCGTCGACCTTCCCGCCGGTGTCCGCGACGAGCTGGCTGCACGCGCCCGCCAGCTCCCGCAGGTCGTTGCCGACCGCCTCCAGCAGCGTGCGGGCGGCGTCGGCGGAGATCTTGCCGCCGGAGCCGCGGATCTCCGCGCGGATGAAGTCGACCCGCTCCCCCGCCTTGGCGATCCTGGGGCAGGCGATCTTCCGCGCGCCCGCCTTCGCGAGCCCGTCCACCAGGGCCTTGCCCTTGGCCCCGCCGTGGTGGACGGCGACGAGCCGCACGTCCTCGGCCGGGCTCTTGGCGTACCGCAGCACCTCGGCGGTGAGGTCCTTGCCGAGATCCTGCGCCGCGCGCAGCACGATGACCTTCCCGCCGCCGAACAGCGACGGCGAGGTCAGCTCGGCGAGCCGCCCCGGCTCCAGCGCCCCGGGCGCGAGGTCGACGACCTCGGTGTCGGGGTCGCCGGACCGCGCGGCGGCGACGATCTCGCCCACGGCCCGGTCGACGAGCAGTTCCTCGTCACCGACGATCAAAGTCAGGGGTTCCGGCGCCATCCCGACAGCATGCCACGGCCGCCCCCGTCCCCCGCCCCGCTCCAGCGGTCCCGGCGGCCGGTCAGTGGCGGGAGACCTCGGTTATCCCTCCCCTCGTGCGGACGATCGCGATGTCGCCCTCGCGGTCGGTGCGGTAGGCGCGAACGCCCAGGGACGCCAGCGTGTTCAGCGTGACCGGCGACGGGTGGCCGTAGTCGTTGTCGCGGCCCACCGAGACCAGCGCGAGGCGCGCGCGGGACGCGGCGAGGAACGCGCGGTCCTGGCCGCGCGAGCCGTGGTGCGGGACCTTCAGCACGTCCACCGGCGGGACGGACGCGGCGAGCGGCGCCTGCGCGTCGTCCTCGACGTCGCCGGGGAGGAGCGCGGAGAACCCCGGTCGGCGCGCCACCAGGACCACGCTCGCGTCGTTGATCGTCCGGCCGTCGTCGTCCGGGGCCAGCCGGGGTTCGGCCGAGCCGGGGGCGAGGACGGTGAGCGCCAAGTCGCCGACGCGCCAGGTCTGGCCCGCCGCCGCGAGCGCGAGCGGCAGGCCGCGCGCCAGGGCGGCGGTGCGGCCGGGGCCGCGCGGCGTCGTCAGGACGAGCCGTACGGTCCGGCCGGACCGCACGCCGGGCAGCCCGTCGACGTGGTCGGCGTGCGGATGCGTCACGACCAGCAGCGGCACGTCGCGGACGCCGAGCCGGTCGAGGCAGCCGTCCACCGGCCGCGGGTCCGGCCCGGCGTCGACGACCACCGCGCGGCCGGGTCCGGCCGCGAGCACGAGCGCGTCGCCCTGGCCGACGTCGCACGCGACCATGACCCAGCCGGGCGGCGGCCAGCCCGGCGCGACGGCCCGCAGGACGACCGCGCCGCCGACCGCCCCGACCAGCACGCCGACCACGACGACCGCCGCCGGGACGAGGAGCCGCCGGTGCCGCAGCACCAGCGCGCCGAGCCCGCACACCGCCAGCACGCCCGCCGCGCCCGCCGGACCGCGCGGCCAGGGCAGCGACGCGAACGGCAGGTTCGCGAACGCGCGGGCGGTGAACGTCACCCAGCCCACCGCCCACCCGGCCGGGACCACGACGAGCCGCGCGACGGGCAGCGCGACCGGCGCGGTGAGCGCCCCGGCGAATCCGAACAGCGTCGCGGGCGCGACGACGGGCGCGACCAGCAGGTTCGCCGCCACCGACAGCACGCCCAGCCGACCCGACAGCATCACCAGCACGGGCGCGACCGCGACCTGCGCGGCGGCGGCGACCGCCACCGCCTCCGCGACCGGGCCGGGCAGCCGCCGCCGCAGCCGCGCCCGCCAGACCGGCGCGAGGACGAGCAGCCCCGCCGTGGCCAGCACCGACAGCGCGAACCCGTACGAGCGGGCGAGCGCCGGATCGAGCAGGACGAGCACCACGACCGCCGCGCCGAGTGCCGGGAGCCCGCGCCGCTCCCGGCCGCCGAGCAGCGCGGCGAGCCCGACGAGTCCCATCACCGCCGCCCGCAGGACGCTCGGGTCCGGCCGCGCGACCAGCACGAACAGCGGCACCGCGCCCGCCGCGAGGACCGTCGCGACCCGGCCCCCGAGACCCACGACGCGGCATAACGCGAGCACCGCGCCGACGACGACCGCCAGGTTCGCGCCCGACACGACGAGGAGGTGGGTCAGCCCGGCCGTGCGGAAGTCCTCCGCGAGGCGCGGGTCGAGCCCGGAGACGTCCCCGACGACCATCGCGGGCAGGACGCCGCGCTGGTCGGGCGGCAGCCGCGCGACCGCCGCCCGCAGCCGCGCCCGGACGGTCCCCGCGAGACGCTGCGCGGCCGAGGGACCGGCCCGGATCTCCGGCGGCCCGCGCACGATGACCACGGCCGCGATGAGATCACCGCCGCGCGGCGGCGTGAACCGCCCCTCGAACCGCACCCGCACGCTGGGCCCGACCGCAGCCCACCGATCATCGGACGCGATCAGCAGCACGGGCACCCGGACTCGCACCCGCCGCCCCGCGAACCCCACGGCCTCGGCCCGCGCCCGCGCGATGACCATCCGCCGCCCCGGCCGCCGCTTCACCACCGGATCACCGGTGACGACGGCCTCGACGACACCCCGCCCGCCCTCCCGCGCAAGCTCGCGAACCGGTCCGCTCCCCACGGCGGCGACCCGCAGCCCCACCCCGACGGCCGAAGCCGCAACACACACCAACGCCACCCCAACCCCAACGAACCCGCTCACACCACCCAGCCCAACTCCCCCACTCCCACCACGCACCCCACCCAACAAGCCATCCGACACCACCCGCGCCCCGCCCAACCTCACCCGCACGCGCCGAGCGCCAGACGCCACGCCGCGCGATGTCTCGGGCGCCCCTCGCCCCCCAGTCGGCGAGCCGCCCGACAGCACCCGCGCCCCGCTCGACCTGGCCCGCGCACCGCGAGCGCCAGGCGACGCCTTCCGCACCTCAGCCGACAAACCACCCAAAGCCCCCAGCGCTCCGTCCGGCCCCGACCGCGCCCTGGCCGTCGCAACTCGCGCGCGCCACAGGAACAGCGGTGCCGCGACGGTCGCGATCCCCGCGACGGCCCAGATCACGGCCGCCCGAGCGCCCAGCGTCACCGCCGCCGTGGCCCATACCGACACCGCAGGCACGATCAGCCGCAGATCAGCGGGCCCTGCCCCCGGGTCGAGCGCTGGGTCTCGGCTCCCATCCGGCAGCGCCGCCCCCAGGTCATGCGCTGGGTCTCGGCTCCGATGCGGCTCCGGGTCGGGTCGCTTGTCCAAGGCGCCTCCCGAGTCGGAGCCAGCGCTCGCGCTCGGACGAGAACCGACGTCCGTGCGCGACGCCAGCTCGGAGGGCAGCCCGGTTCCCGCGTGCGGACGGGCGTCCGGGACCACGTCCGAAGCGGCTCGGCCGACCCCGCCCGGGTCGGCCCGCGAGGCAGGGGCAGGCGGTGAGCGGTCGGGCGCCGGGTCCTCGCGTGAGCGGGTCATGTTCGGACTCGTTGTCTCAGGTCGGCGAAGCGGCGTTCGCCTATCCCGGAGACCTCGCGCAACTGGTCGACCGAGCGGAAGCCGCCGTGCTGGGTGCGGTAGGCGAGGATGCGTTCGGCCAGGACCGGGCCGACGCCGGGGAGTCGTTGCAGGTCGTCGGAGGTGGCGGTGTTGAGGTCGATCGGGGCGGAGTCCGTCCCGCCGGCCGGTCCGCTGCCCGGAACGGCGCCCGGGGCCGGAGGCGGGATCGGGCTCGCACCTGGGACGCCTACCGGGATCTGTTCACCGTCCACCACCGGGCGAGCCAGGTTGAGGGGGCCTGTGCCCGCACCGGGGCGAGGGCCGCCCGCCGCGCGGAGGGCGTCCGCCACACGTGCGCCCGCAGGCAGGGTCACGACGCCCGGATGGCGGACCTTCCCTAGGACGTGGACGAGCACCGTCGAGCCGGACGAGGACGGCGTGGCCGGACCCACCGGAGCCGACGCCCCGGGGCCTGACACCAGTGCCGCCGCCGGAGCGTCCCGGCCCGGTGTGGGATCGGCGGCCGTGCGCGGACGCGCCAACCACAGGAACAGCAGCGCCACCAGCACCGCGAGCACCCCGGCCGAGACCAGCACCCGTGCCCCGCGCGCGCCCGGCGACCAGAGCCGACCGGGCGGCTCTGGGCCGACGCGCAGACGGCCCGACGGAGGCAGTCCACTCGGGGCCTCCGAAGAACCGGACGCACCCGAAGAACCCGGCCCACCCAAGGTTCCCGAGGCATCAGGAACCCCCGAAGCGAGCGACGACGGCAGAGACGAGCGAAGACGTTCGGAGAGTCGCATGCCCGCGACGCTAGGCACCCGCCCCGACGCCGCGCGAAATCCGGCGGAGGCTGTGGATAACCCTCAGAGCTGCGGCGCGACCACGACCCCCAGCATCCCCGGCCCCACATGCGCGCCGATCACCGGCCCGACCTCCCCGACGTACACGTCCTCCACGTCCGGGATCCGCGCCCGCAGCCGCTCCGCCAGCGCCTCCGCCCGCCCGGCCGCCGCCAGATGCTGCACCCCGAGGTCCACCCGCCGCTCGCCGGCCTCCGCGACGACGAGCTCTTCGAGGCGCGCGAGCGCCCGAGCCGACGTGCGCACCTTCTCCAACGGCGCGATCCGCCCGTCCTGAATTCCGAGCAGCGGCTTCATCATCAGCGCCGACCCGAGCAGGTTCGCCGCCGCCCCGATCCGCCCGCCGCGTCGCAGGTGCTCCAGCGTGTCGACGTAGAACAGCGACCGCGACTCGTCCGCCCGCCGCAGCGCCGCCGCGGCGGCTTCCTCGGCGGACGCCCCCCGCAGCGCGAACGCGGCGGCCGTGAGCGCCGACAACCCGAGGCCGAGCCCGATCGTCCCCGAGTCCACGACGTGGACGGGAACGGGCGCGGACTCGGACGCGAGCCGGGCCGCCTCCACCGTCCCCGACATCTCGGCCGACAGATGCACCGAGACGATCGCGGTGACGCCCCGCTCCCCCACCGCCCGGTACGTGTCGGCGAACCGCTCCGGCGCGGGCCGGGACGTCGTGACGGGCTTCCACTCGCGCAACGCCTGCGCCGCCTCGGCCGTGGTGATGTCGTTCTCGTCCCGCACCGAGCCGCCCACGGAGATCTGCAGCGGAACGACCGTCACCCCGTGCCGCTCGGCGAGCCCCGGCGGCAGGTAGGCGGTGGAGTCGGTGATGACGGCGACCTCGGTGCGCGGGGCACCGTCAACGCTTCCCATGCAGGGAGCGTACACAAAGGACCGATTCGGGATATTTCTGGTGAATTACGGCTGGACGGGAACTCCGCCGCGCCACACCCGCAACGCCCGCAGCCCGAACGACCACGCGAACGCGCCCTCGTGGTCGGCGTCCCACAGCACGATGTCGGCGAGCATGCCCGGCGCGAGCGAGCCCCGGTCGCCCGCGTGCAGCGCCGCCGCCCCGCCGAGCGTCGCGGCCCGCAGCGCCTCGTTGACCGTCATCCCGTACATCGCGACGGCCAGCCCGATGACCAGCGGCATCGAGGTGATGCCGCACTGCCCGGGGTTGTGGTCGGTGCCGAGCGCGACGGTGACGCCCCGGTCGAGCATGGACCGCACGGGCGCGGGCGGCCGCGCCGCGTTCAGCCCGCTGCCGGGGCAGACCGTCGCGGTGACGCCCGCGTGCGCGAGCGCCTTGACGTCCTCCTCGGTGGCCTCGGTGAGCAGGTCGGCGGACGCGCAGCCGACCTCGGCGGCGACCTGCGCCGCGCCGATCCGCTCGTGGGCGCAGGCGTGCATCCGCGCCCGCAGCCCGGCGCGCTTGCCGGTGAGCAGCAGCGCCCGCGCCTCCTCGGCGCTGAAATGGCCCTCGTCGCAGTACACGTCGATGGACTGCGCGCCCGCCGCGGCCGCGTCGCCCGCCCACAGCCGGACGGCCTCGATGTAGTCGCGGCGGCGGCCGAAGTACTCGGGCGGCAGGATGTGCGCGGCGAGGAACGTCTTGTGGATGCGCGGCATCGACGGCTCGCTCTCCAGCGACTGCAGCAGCCGGATGTCGGCCAGCTCGCCGTCGCGGGTGAGGTGGTAGCCGGTCTTGGCCTCGACCGTCGTGGTGCCCGCGTAGATCCACTGCCGGAGGCGTTCGCGGACGCCGTTGCACAGGGTCCACGGGTCGGTGCCGCGCGTCACGGTGACGGTGGAGTTCACGCCGCCGCCCGCCGCGGTGATCGCCGAGTCCGACGAGCCGCTGGTGCGCATCGCCAGCTCGGCCCAGCGGTTGCCCGCGTAGACCGGGTGGGAGTGCGCGTCGATCAGGCCGGGCGTGACCAGGCCGCCGCCGAGGTTCTCGACGTGGTCGACGTCGACGATGTCGTCGATGACGCCCGGCACGCTCTGCGGCAGGTCCGACGCGGTCCCGGCCCAGACGATGCGGTCGTCGTGGATGAGGACGGCGGCGTTGCTGCAGACGTCGGTGCCCGTCCAGAGCCTGCCGATGTTCGTCAACAGCCGTACCGTCATGGGATCACCGGCCGACGCGGGAAGGGGCGCCCAGGGGCGCGGCGGATGCGGGGGGTGCTGCCGGCGGGAGGTGGTGGGCGCCGCCCGCTCTCGTTCCGGGTCCTGCCATAAGAGAGGCCACCTGCTCTCGATCCGGAGCGCCGACTGGGTGCCGGCGGAACCACCTGGGAGGTACGGGTGGCCGGCCGACCACCGCGAGCAACGAGACCGTAGATATCGGTTTCGTCACGGTAGTGTACCGAGGGTCCCGCCGACAACCTCTGCGCCGCGAACGTCTCGCGCGGCGCGGAAGTTCCCGGTGCTCACCCTACGGAGCGGGATCACGCGGTCAAGCGGAATCGGGAAGATGTCACCGATCGGAAATCGACCCGGCCCGGTGTCCACCGGGCCGGGCCGTGCCGTTCCGCGCGCGTCCGCGCCGGTCAGCCGGTCAGCGGGGCGCGCCCGCCGCCTCGAACCGGCGCAGTTCGCCCGCCAGGTCCTCCGGGACGCGCGCGTGCAGCGCGGTCCCCTCGGACCGGTGCTCCTCGGCGATGATCTCGCCGCGCTCGTGGACGCGGGCGACCAGGTCGCCGCGCCCGTAGGGGACGAGCACCCGCACCTCGTGCTCGAGGCCGGGCAGGTTCTCCTCGATCGCGGCCCGCAGCTCCTCGATCCCCGCCCCGGTCCGGGCGGACACCACGACGCTGCGCGGTTCGAGCCGCCGCAGCCGGGCGACGGCGAGGTCGTCGGCGGCGTCGGCCTTGTTGATGACGACCAGCTCGGGCACCCGGTCGGCCCCGATCTCGCGCAGCACCGTGCGGACGGCGGCGAGCTGCGCCTCGGGGTCGGGGTCGGAGCCGTCCACGACGTGCAGGACGAGCCCGGCGTCGGACACCTCCTCCAGCGTCGAGCGGAACGCGTCGACGAGCTGGTGCGGCAGGTGCCGGACGAACCCGACGGTGTCGGCGAGCGTGTAGGCGCGCCCCCCGGCGGTCTCGGCGCGCCGGACGGTGGGGTCGAGGGTGGCGAACAGCGCGTCCTCCACCAGGACCCCGGCCCCGGTGAGCCGGTTGAGCAGCGAGGACTTGCCCGCGTTGGTGTAGCCCGCGATGGCGACGGCGGGGACGGCGTTGCGCCGCCGCTCGCCGCGCTTGGTGTCGCGGGACTTGGCCATCTCGTCGAGCTGGCGCCGCAGCTTGGCCATCCGGGTGCGGATGCGGCGGCGGTCCAGCTCGATCTTGGTCTCGCCGGGGCCGCGGCCGCCGATGCCGACGCCGCCCGCCGCCCGTCCGCCGACCTGGCGGGACAGGTTCCCGCCCCAGCCGCGCAGGCGGGGCAGCAGGTACTCGAGCTGCGCGAGCTCGACCTGCGCCTTGCCCTCGCGGCTCTTGGCGTGCTGGGCGAAGATGTCGAGGATCAGGGCGGTGCGGTCGATGACCTTGACGCCGACGACGTCCTCCAGGTGCCGGAGCTGGCTGGGGGCCAGCTCGCCGTCGCAGATGACGGTGTCGGCGCCGGTGGCGATGACGACGTCCCGCAGCTCGGCCGCCTTGCCGGAGCCGATGTAGGACGCGGGGTCGGGCCGGGAGCGGCGCTGCACGAGGCCCTCCAGGACCTCCGAGCCGGCGGTCTCGGCGAGCAGCGCCAGCTCGCGCAGCGAGTTGTCGGCCTGCTCGGCGGTGCCCTCGGTCCAGACGCCGACGAGGACGACGCGCTCCAGGCGCAGCGCCCGGTACTCGACCTCGGTGACGTCGGTGAGTTCGGTGGAGAGCCCGGCGACGCGCCGGAGCGCCCGGCGGTCCTCCAGGTCCAGTTCCCCGGTCATGGGGTCGAGGTCGGCGTCGAAGGAGTCGGGGCGCGTGGTTTCGTCGAAAGGTTGAGTCATATGTCCTCTGTGCAACGCCGCTGGGCGGCCGTGTCTTCCCGGGATCGTCTCACGCGCGGTCTGGGCCGGTCATCCGATTAACGGCCCGGTCGCCGCCCGCGTTACCGCGTCGGGGCCGCGGGCACGGCGGTGAGACGGAGACCGCTTTGACCGCGCCCGGTACCGCCGAGTAGCGTTCTCCACAGAACAGAAGTGGAATTTCACTAGACGAAAGGGCAGGCGGATGGCTGCACGCGACGGGCTCGAAGTCACCGGCCCTCTGGGCGAGCGGTACGAGGAGATCCTCACCCCCGAGGCGCTGGACCTGCTGGCGGTGCTGCAGCGCGAGTTCGGCGCGCGGCGCAAGGAGCTGCTGGCGGCCCGGCGGGAGCGGCAGGCGAAGCTGTCGGCGGGCGGGACGCTGGACTTCCTGCCGGAGACGGCCGAGGTCCGCGCGGACGACTCGTGGCGGGTCAACGACCCCGCGCCGGGCCTGGAGGACCGCCGCGTCGAGATCACCGGCCCGACGGACCGCAAGATGACGATCAACGCGCTCAACTCGGGCGCGAAGGTGTGGCTGGCCGACTTCGAGGACGCCAACACCCCGCTGTGGGACAACATGATCGAGGGGCAGCTCAGCCTCCGCGACGCCCTCGACCGCACGATCGACTTCACCGACGCCAAGAGCGGCAAGACCTACGCGCTCAAGGCCGACGAGGAGCTGGCGACGATCGTCGTCCGCCCGCGCGGCTGGCACATGGAGGAGAAGCACGTCCTGGTGGACGGCGAGCCGATGTCGGGCTCCCTGTTCGACTTCGGGCTCTACTTCTTCCACTGCGCGCGCCGCCAGCTCGCCAAGGGCAAGGGCCCGTACTTCTACCTGCCGAAGATGGAGTCGCACCTGGAGGCGCGCCTCTGGAACGACGTCTTCAACCTGGCGCAGGACGAGTTGGAGATCCCGCGCGGCACGATCCGCGCGACGGTCCTGATCGAGACGATCCCGGCCGCGTTCGAGATGGAAGAGATCCTGTACGAGCTGCGGGACCACTCGGCGGGCCTGAACGCGGGCCGCTGGGACTACCTGTTCTCGGTCATCAAGAAGTTCCGCGACCGCGGCGCCGACTTCGTCCTGCCCGAGCGCAACGCGATCACGATGACGGCGCCGTTCATGCGCGCCTACACCGAGCTGCTGGTCCGCACGTGCCACAAGCGCGGCGCGCACGCGATCGGCGGCATGGCGGCGTTCATCCCGTCCCGCAAGGACGAGGCCGTGAACAAGGTGGCGCTGGAGAAGGTCCGCGCCGACAAGACCCGCGAGTCCGGCGACGGGTTCGACGGCTCCTGGGTCGCGCACCCCGACCTGGTCCCGGTCTGCCGCGAGGTGTTCGACGGCGTCCTCGGCGACAGGCCGAACCAGCGCGACCGGCTCCGCGAGGACGTCAGGGTCTCGGCCGCCGACCTGCTCAACATCAAGGCGACGCCGGGCGACATCACCGAGGCGGGCCTGCGCGGCAACGTCGACGTGGCGCTGCGCTACCTGGCGACGTGGCTGAACGGCTCCGGCGCGGTCGCGATCCACAACCTGATGGAGGACGCGGCCACCGCCGAGATCTCCCGGTCCCAGGTGTGGCAGTGGATCTACAACGGCGTCTCCACCAAGGAGGGCCGGAAGATCACCAAGGAGTGGGTGGAGCAGATCCTCGACGAGGAGCTGGCCAACATCCGCGCCGAGCTGGGCGACGCCTTCAACGAGCCGCGCTACAACCAGGCCGTGACCCTGTTCAAGGAGGTCACGCTGGCGGACGAGTACTCCGAGTTCCTGACGACCCCGGCGTACGTCAGCTTCCCGTAGCCGCGTCGGCTTCACCGGTGTTCAGCACGGCCGCCCCGGGGCGTTCCCCGGGGCGGCCGGACGCACGGCTCGGGAGGGGCGAGGGATGGGAACTCCGCTGGATCGGCTGGCCGCGCGGTTCACCGCGCTGCTCGGCCGCGACTCCGTCATCGACGACCCGGTGCGGCTGCGCACCTACGAGTGCGACGGGCTGACGACCCACCGGGCGTCGCCGGGCCTGGTCGTGCTCCCGGAGACCGCCGAGGACGTCGCGGCGGTGGTGCGGGACTGCGTCGCGGCGGGCGTCCCGTACGTGGCGCGCGGGTCGGGGACGGGCCTGTCGGGCGGCGCGCTGCCCCGCACCGACGGCGTGCTGATCGTGACGGCCCGGATGCGCCGCATTCTCGAGATCGACATTCCGAACCAGCGCGCGGTGGTCGAGCCGGGCGTGATCAACCTGGACGTGACGCGGGCCGTCCGCCCGTACGGCTACTACTTCGCGCCGGACCCGTCCAGCCAGCAGATCTGCTCGGTCGGCGGGAACGTCGCGGAGAACTCCGGCGGCGCGCACTGCCTGAAGTACGGGTTCACCGCCCACCACGTGCTGTCCTGCGAGGTCGTGACGCCGGACGGCGAGATCGTGGAGCTGGGCGAGGGGCCGGGCTACGACCTGCTCGGCGTGTTCGTCGGGGCCGAGGGGACGCTCGGCATCACCACCAAGATCACCGTGCGGCTGACGCGGGTGCCCGAGACCGTCCAGACGCTGCTGGCGGCGTTCACCTCGATCGAGGCGGGCGGGACGGCGGTGTCGGCGATCATCGGCGCGGGCGTGGTCCCGGCGGCGATCGAGATGATGGACGCCCTGTCGATCGAGGCGGCCGAGGCGGCGGTCGGCTGCGGCTACCCCGAGGGCGCGGCGGCCGTGCTCATCGTGGAGCTGGACGGCCCGGCGAGCGAGGTCGCGCACCAGTTCGCCGAGGTGGAGCGGCTGTGCCGGGACGCGGGCGCGTTCGAGGTGCGGATCGCCGCCGACGACGCCGAGCGGGCGCTGATCTGGACGGGCCGAAAGTCCGCGTTCGCCGCCGTGGGCCGGATCAGTCCCGCCTACCTGGTGCAGGACGGCGTCATCCCGCGCACCGCACTGCCGCGCGTGCTGGCGCGGATCGACGCGCTGTCGGCCGCGTCGGGCGTGCGGGTCGCGAACGTCTTCCACGCCGGGGACGGCAACCTGCACCCGCTCGTCCTGTTCGACGACGCCGAAGAGGGCGCGGCCGAGCGCGCCGAAGAGGTGTCCGGCGCGATCCTCGACCTGTGCGTGGAGCACGGCGGGTCGATCACCGGTGAGCACGGCGTCGGCGTGGACAAGGCCCGGTACATGCCGCGAATGTTCACCGACACGGACCTGGACACGATGCAGATGGTCCGCTGCGGCTTCGACCCGGCGGGCCTGTGCAATCCGGGGAAGGTCTTCCCGACGCCCCGGCTGTGCGGCGAGGTCCCGGGCGTGAAGAAGGGCCCGCATCCGCTGGTCGCCGAGGGGAAGGCGGAGCTGTTCTGATGGACGCGCTGAAGATCCTCGCGGAGGCGTGCGCGGACGTGCGGCCCGCCGAACCGGACGACGCGCCCTGGGCGGCGCGCTTCACCGCCGCGCCCGCCGACGCCGGCGAGGCCGCCGCGCTGCTGCGCGCGGCGGCGGACCTGGGCCTCGCGGTCGTCCCGCGCGGCGGCGGGACGCGGCTGCGCTGGGGCGCGCCGCCGACCCGCTGCGACCTGCTGGTGGACACGCGCCGGATGGACCGGATCGTGGAGCACGCGGCGGGCGACCTGGTCGTCACCGCCGAGGCCGGGACGCCCCTGGCGGTGCTCGGCGCGGCGCTCGCGGAGCACGGGCAGCGGCTGTCGCTGGACGGGCAGCCGCCCGGCGCGACGGTCGGCGGCGCGGTCGCGTCCGGCGCGGCCGGGCCGCTGCGGCTGCTGTACGGGTCGCCGCGCGATCTGGTGATCGGGCTGACGATCGTCCGGGCGGACGGCGCCGTCGCGCGGTCGGGCGGCAAGGTCGTGAAGAACGTCGCGGGCTACGACCTCGGGCGGCTGTTCGCCGGGTCGTCCGGGACGCTCGGGCTGATCGTTTCGGCGACGTTCCGGCTGCACCCGGTCCCGGAGGCGCGGGCGTTCGTGTCGCGGACGTTCGCCGGGCCGGGCGAGGCGCACGACGCCGTCCAGCGCGTCCTGCACAGCCCGGCGTACCCGGCGGCGGTCGAGTGCTCGTCCGCCGCGGGCCACCGGGTGGACGTGCTGCTGGAGGGCGTCGCGAACGGCGTGCCCGACCGCGCGGCGGCCGTCGCGGACCTGCTCGGCGGCGGGACCGTCGCGGCCGGACCGCCGTCCGGCTGGGCCGAACTCCCGGCGGGCGGCACGCTGGTCCACGCGTCCGTTCCGCCCGGTTCGCTGCGCGACCTGCTCGCCGTCCCGCTCCCGGCGGACGCGGCGCTGGCGTGGTCCGCGAGCGGCCACGCGCGCGTCGTCCTGCCCGGCGGAACGGCCCCCGGCCGGGTCGCGGACGCCCTCGCGGCGCTGCGGGCGCTCGGGAGCGCGGTCGTCCGCGACGCCCCGCCGGACGTCCGCGACGCCGTGGACGTCTGGGGCGAGATCCCCGGCCTGGCCCTGATGCGCCGCGTGAAGGACCAGTTCGACCCCGACCACCGCCTGTCCCCGGGCCGTTTCGCGGGAGGAATCTGACGATGACCGCCGCCGATCCGCCGCGCGACCGGCCGAGCCTGCTCGGCGACTGCGTCCACTGCGGCTTCTGCCTGCCGACCTGCCCGACGTACGTGCTGTGGGGCGAGGAGATGGACTCGCCGCGCGGCCGCATCCACCTGATGGCGCAGCGGGAGGAGGGCGCGCCGCTGTCCCCCGAGATGGCGGGGCACTTCGACGCGTGCCTGGGCTGCATGGCGTGCGTGACGGCGTGCCCGTCCGGCGTCCAGTACGACCGGCTGATCGAGATGACGCGCGCCGAGGTCGAGGCGGAGCATCCCCGTCCGCTGCGCGAGAAGCTGCTGCGCGAGGCCGTGTTCAGGCTGTTCCCGTACCGGCGGCGGCTGCGGGCCGTGCGCGGGCCGCTGCGCCTCTACCAGCGGTCGGGGCTGCCCGCGCTGGTGCGCCGCAGCGGCGTGCTGGAGCGGATCTCGCCGTCCCTTGCCGCGATGGAGCGGCTCGCGCCGCCGCTCGGCCCCGCGCCCCGGCTGCCCGAGCGCGTGGCGGCGCGCGGGACGCGGCGCGCGACGGTCGGGATGCTGACCGGCTGCGTGCAGGGCGAGTTCTTCCCCGGCGTCAACGCCGCGACCGCGCGCGTGCTGGCGCTGGAGGGCTGCGACGTCGTGATCCCCCGCGACCAGGGCTGCTGCGGCGCGCTGTCGCTGCACTCGGGACGCGCGGAGGAGGCGGCCGCGTTCGCGCGCGCGACGATCGCGGCGTTCGAGGCCGTGGACGTCGTCGTGGTGAACTCGGCGGGCTGCGGCTCGTCCATGAAGGACTACGCCGACGTCCTCGCCGACGACCCGGCGTGGGCGCGGCGCGCGGCGGCGCTGTCGGCGAAGACCCGCGACTTCGCCGAGTTCGTGGACGAGCTGGGACCGCGCGCCGAGCGGCACCCGCTGCCCGTCACCGTCGCCTACCACGACGCCTGCCACCTTTCGCACGCGCAGAAGATCCGCAGCCAGCCGCGCCGCCTGCTCGCGGGCATTCCCGAACTGGCCGTCCGGGAGATCGCGGACCCGGACGTGTGCTGCGGCTCCGCCGGGACGTACAACCTGTTCCAGCCGGAGGCCGCCGCGCGGCTCGGGGACCGCAAGGCCGGGTCGGTGCGCGCGACGGACGCGGAACTGCTCGTCGCCGCCAACCCCGGCTGCTCGATGCAGATCGCGACCGCGCTGCGGCGGCAGGGCGCGGACATCGCCGTCGCGCACACCGCGCAGGTGCTGGACGCGTCGCTGCGCGGGCTGGGACGCGGCGCGCTCGTCGGTTCCGATTCATCCACGGATAACTAGACCCGCCCGCGTTTTTGTGGGTTAGGGACGGGTAGGGCCTGTCGATCCGGCTTCCGGTATCGTGTCCTGCCCTGCCCAGCTTCGCCGAGGGAGCCCTGGGAACACGATGTCCTCCCCGACCAACACGCCGAACCGCCACCGCTCGCACCGACGGCGCAAGAAGAGCGGCGGCAACGCCGGGAAGATCGGAATCGCCGGCGCCGTCACCGGCGTCGTCGCCATCGCGGCCGTCGCCGGCGGCTTCGTCCTGCTGCGCCCGGACGGCGACGACGAGTCGCCCGTCACGCCCCGGTCCGCGACCGGACCGAAGGGCGGCGACGGCGGCCTGCCGTCCGTCAAGGCCCCGGCGACCGGCGGCCAGCAGACGTTCAACACCCCCGAGGGGTACGGCTACGCGCTCGGCGCGACGAAGGCGGGCGTCACCACGACGCCGCCGAAGACCGCCGAGAACGCCCCGGGCGGCTCCCGGTTCGCCTACGCCGAGTACGTCCTCACCAACACCCAGCGCCGCCCGGTGCTGCTGGACTACCCGGCCGACCTGTTCCTGCCGCGCTCGCAGGTGGACGGCAAGTACCTGGCGCGGTGCATGCCGCAGCCCGGCATCCCGGACTCGATGTGTACGCTCCCCAACCACAGCGCGGTCATCGCGCGCGTCGGGGACGCGTCCGCGCCCGTCCAGGACGACGGCGACACGATGATGCCCGCCGGGGCGTCCTACGTCGTGCGGATCGCCACCGACCTGCCCGTGAAGAGCGGCGTCAAGCCGGGCGACCTGCGGCTGTACGTGTGGAACGCCCGCTACACCAGCGAGCGCAAGGGCATCCCGCTCGACTTCCCGTAGTTCACGGCCGGGTGAAGCCGATGTCCTCGTAGGCGGGTTCGTAGAACCCGTTCGCGCCGAGGTTGGCCAGCCCGCGCCGCACCGCGACGATCTGCGGCCGCTGGTACAGCGGCAGCACGGTCGCCTCCCGCCAGATCAGGCGGTCCGCCGCGTCCAGCAGCGCGCGGGCGCGGTGGCCGCCCGCGACGGCCGCGCCCGCCCGGTCCATCGCCGCGTCGATCTCGGCCGTGCCGTGCCGCGCGTAGTTCTGCTGGAGGCCGCCCGCGCCCGGCCGCGCGAACACCGACCGCAGCGCCGACAGCGGGTAGGCGGTGCCGAGCCAGGTGAACGGCACCAGGTCGAAGTCGCCCGCCGCGACGTACCGGTCGAACAGGTCGTCGGCGGGGACGGTCCGCACGTCCACCCGGATTCCGACGCGCTGGAGCATCGCGCGGGTCAGCTCGCCCTCGGGCTTGGCGCCGGGCACGCCCGCCGGGACCACGAACCGCAGCGCCAGCGTCCGGCCGCCGCGCGTCCGGTAGCGGCCGTGCCGCCGCCATCCGGCCGCGTCCAGCAGCCGCCGCGCGGCGGCCGGGTCGTAGCGGCCGAGCGCGCCGGAGTTGTCGCGGTAGCCGGGCTGGGTGTTGACGAGGAAGTGGCTGCCGAGCGTCCGGGCGGGCCAGCACAGGCCCGCCAGGTCCGAGCGGGCCAGGGCGCGGCGGTCGATGGCGAGGGTCACCGCGCGGCGCACCCGCACGTCCGCCAGCGCGGGCCGGGCCGCGTTCAGCGTGATCTGCCGCCAGTCGGGGCCGCCGGCGCGGCGCACCGACGCGCCCGGCACGGACGCGACGCGACGCAGCGCCGCCGCGTCCATCCCGACGTCGATCAGGTCGATCTCGTCGTTGGCGAACGCGCCGGGCATCGCGCCGCCGTCCATCGCGCGGAACACGATCCGGTCCAGCTCGGCGGGCCGCCCCCACCACGCCGGGTCGCGGACGAGCGTGACCGTCTTCTGCGTCCGGTCGATCCGGCCGACGCGGAACGGTCCGGCGGTGACGGGCATCCGGTTCCGGAACGCGGCGTCGAACGCGGCGGGCGTCGCCATCGCCGACGCCGGATAGAGCGGGCTGAACAGGCTCCGCCAGTCCGCGTACGGCTGCGCGAACTCGACGCGGACCTCGCCCGGGTCCGGCCCGGCCGAGACGCGCGCGATCTGCCGGTACCCGGTGACGGTCGCGACGCGGAAGCGCGGGTCCGCGCCCGATAGCGCGCGGGCCTGCGCGGCGAAGTCGGCCGCGCCGATCGGGCGGCCGTCCGACCAGCGCGCGCGGGGGTTCAGCCGGTACGTCACGACCTGGCGCGGCCGCAGCCGGGTGACGCGCGCGGACAGCAGGTACTCGGGGACGGGACGCGGGACCGCGTCGGCGTCCGCGCGCATCAGCACCGGCAGCACCGCGCGGACGACGACGCCGACCGCGCTCTTGCTGCCGTCCGCGTGGTGGACGTTCCACTGCGCGGGGAACTCCGCGAGCGGCCAGCGCAGCGTGCCGCCGGTGCGGACCTCCGCGCGCGACGCCGGGTTGACGTCGAAGGCGGGCGGCCCGCCGCCCGCGAACGGGCGCGGCGCGGCCGCGTCCCCGCACCCGCCCGCCGAAACCGCCACGAGCAGGCCGACGAGCAGTGGCACGGGCAGTCGCACGGGCAGCGGCACGGGCAGTGGCACGGGCAACCCGCGCGGGACCTTCACGGCGGCCCCGGCGGATGGTGGCACGCGGCGCTGCGGTCCACGGCGGGATCGGGCGCGGCCAGCTCCGGGACGGCCCGCTCGCAGCGCGCCCGCGCCACCGCGCCGCCCCGCGCGCCCAGCTCGTCGCCCGCGGCGGGCAGCAGCGCGGGCGCGGCCAGCGCCGCGTACCGGGGGCAGCGCGGCCGGAACGGGCAGCCCGCGGGCGGCGACGACGGGTCGGGCGGGTCGGCCAGCAGCGTCCGCCGCCCGCGCCGCCCCGCCGGGTCCGGCGCGGGCACCGCGTCCAGCAGCGCCCGCGTGTACGGATGCGCCGGGGACTCGTACACCGCGTCGGCCGCGCCGATCTCCACGATCCGCCCCGCGTACATGACGGCGACGCGGTCCGCGACGCGGCGGACCACCGCCAGATCATGCGCGACGAACACGTACGCCAGGCCGAGCCCGGCCCGCAGGTCCTCCAGCAGGTCCATGATCTGCGCCTGCACGGACACGTCCAGCGACGCGACGGGCTCGTCGAGCAGCAGCAGCCGCGGCTCCAGCGCCAGCGCGCGGGCGATCGCGACGCGCTGCCGCTGGCCCGCCGACAGCGCCGCCGGATAGCGGTCCGCGTGCGCCTGCTCCAGCCCGACCAGGCCCAGCAGCTCCGCGACGCGGCGCGGGACGGCCGCCCGCGCCACCCGGTGCGTGCGCAGCGGCTGCGTCAGGATGTCGCGGACGCGCATCCGGGGGTCCAGCGACGTCGCCGGGTCCTGGAACACGACCTGGAGGTCCCGGCGCAGCGCCTTGCGGACCTTCGGCGACAGCGCCGCGACGTCCCGGCCGAACACCGCGATCCGGCCGCGCTGCGGCCGCTCCAGCCGCAGGATCTCCATCAGCAGCGTCGTCTTGCCGCAGCCGGACTCCCCGACCAGGCCCAGCGTCTCGCCCGCGCGGACCTCCAGCGACACCCCGTCCACCGCCCGGACCGCGCCCGCCGCGCGCCGCGCGAACGCCCCGCGCGGCGGGAAGTGCCGGGCCAGGCCGCTGATCCGCAGGACCGCCGGGCGCTCGGCGCGCGGCGGGCGGCGCGGCGGGGGCGGCGCGGGGACGGCCGGGAACACCCGGCCCGCGTCGAGCGTCGCGGCCGTCCGCACGCACGCGGCGCGGTGCCCCGCCCCGACCAGCACCGCCGCCGGGGCCGCGCGGTCGCACTCGGGGCCGCCGATCGGGCAGCGCGGCCGGAACGGGCACGGCGTCGGCGGGCCCCCGGCGGGCGGCGGCGCGCCGCCGATCGGCGCGGGCCGCGCGCCGCGCTCGCGGGGCGCGTCGAGCCGGGGCAGCGACCGCAGCAGCCCGATCGTGTACGGCATCCGGGGCCGCCGGTACACGTCCCCGACCGGCCCGGACTCCACCTCGCGGCCCGCGTACATCACCACGACGCGGTCCGCGAGGTCCGCGACGACGCCGAGGTCGTGGGTGATCAGGACGATCGCCGCGCCCGTCGCGTCCCGCGCGACCCGCAGCACGTCGAGGATCTGGGCCTGGACGGTCACGTCGAGCGCGGTCGTCGGCTCGTCCGCGACGATCGCGACGGGGTCGTTGGCGATGGCCATCGCGATCATCACGCGCTGCCGCATGCCGCCGGAGAACTCGTGCGGATGGGCGCGGGCGCGCCGCGCCGCGTCGGGGATGCCGACGAGGTCCAGCAGCTCCACGGCCCGCGCCCGCGCCGCGCGCCGCGTCGCGCCCGCGTGGATCTGGATCGTCTCGGCGATCTGGTCGCCCACCGGGTGGACGGGCGTCAGCGCCGACAGCGGGTCCTGGAACACCATCGCCAGGTCCCGGCCGCGCACCCGCGCCAGCTCGGCGTCGGACCGGCCGAGCAGCTCCGCGCCGCGCAGCCGCACCGACCCGCGCGCCCGCGCGCCCGCCGGGAGCAGCCCGAGGACGGCGAGCGCCAGCGCGGACTTGCCCGACCCGGACTCCCCGACGACGCCGACGACCTCGCCGCCCTCGACCGCGAGGTCCAGGCCGCGCACGACGGGCACGTCCGGCGGGTAGACGACGTGCAGCCCGCTGATCTCCAGCACGCTCACGCCGCGTCCTCCCGCTTCCCCGGCGCGCGCGCCGCCGGGGCCCGCACCGCGCACAGCGCCTGCGGCACCCCGTCGCGCGGCCCCCGGCGCGGCGCGCGCCCGGCGCAGCGCGGGACGGACGGGTCGAGGGCGTCGCGCAGCCCGTCCCCGAGGAGGTTCACCGCCAGCACGATCAGCACCAGCGGCCCCGCCGCCGACGCGAACAGCCACGGGTACGCGGGCGCGGCCCCCCGCGCGTCCGCGATGAGCGTGCCGAGCGACGCGTCGGGCGGCTGCGCGCCGAACCCGAGGTAGGCCAGCCCCGCCTCGGTGATGATCGCCAGGCTCACGTTCAGCGCCGCGTCCACGACCAGCAGCGACGCCAGGTGCGGCAGGATGTGCCGGACGATCACCCGCACCGGCCCGACGCCGAGGAACCGGGCGGCGCGCACGTAGTCGCGCTCCTTGAGGGACAGCGTCATCGCCCGCACCATCCGCGCGGTGATCATCCACAGGAACGCGGCGATGACCAGCACCACGCCCGTCCCGCCGCCGAGCGCGGGCGACAGCACCGCGACGGCCAGGAACGACGGCAGGACGAGCAGCAGGTCCACGCCGAACATCAGCAGCCGGTCCACCCAGCCGCCGAGGACCCCGGCCGTCATCCCGACCGCCGCCGCGACGCCCGTCGACAGCACCGCGACGAGCAGCCCGATCAGCAGCGACTTGCGCATGCCGCGCAGCGTCAGCGCGAACAGGTCGCGGCCGCTCTGCGTCGTCCCGAACCAGTGCCCGGCGGACGGCGGCGCGCGGAACGCGGTGAAGTCCGTCTGGTCCCAGCGCCACGGCGCGGCGAGCGGCCCGAGGAACGCGACGGCGAACAGCGCGGCGAGCAGGACCGCGCCCGCGACGGCGCGCCGGTTGCCGGGCGGGCGGGTCATGCCCGCGCCCGGACGCGCGGGTCGAGCAGGCCGCGCAGCGCGTCGGAGGCCAGCCCCGCCAGCAGCACCGCGACGGCCGCGACGACGTTGGCGGCCGCGACGACGTTGACGTCCCCGCGCAGGATGGCGTCCACCACCCACTCGCCGAGCCCGTGCCACCCGAACACCTGCTCGGTGAACATCCCGGTGAGCAGCAGCACCCCGACCGTGTACGCGAAGTAGGTGGTCAGCGGGATCAGCGCGGTGCGCACGCCGTGCCGCAGCAGCGCGTCGCGGCGGCGCAGCCCCTTGGCGCGCGCGGTGCGGACGTAGTCGGCGCCGATGACGTCGAGCATCATCCCGCGCTGGTACCGGCAGTAGACCGCGAGCTGCGACAGCGCGACGACGACGGTCGGCAGCGCGAGGTGCCGGACCCGGTCGCCCACCGCGCCGAGCGCCCCGAACGCGCCGCCCGCCGCGCCGGGGCTGGACTCCCCCACCCACTCCACGAACTGGACGCCGGTGGCCTGGTCCACGGCGGCGGCGGCGATCTGCAGCAGCGGGGCCAGCACGAACACCGGCACGGCGAGCAGCAGGAACGACCCGGCGGTGACGAGCCGGTCGGCGGCCGTGCCGCGCCGCGCCGCCGCGTACGCGCCGAGCAGCACGCCGCCCGCGAACCCGAGCGCGCTCCCGGCGGCGAGCAGCCGCACGCTGACCCACAGCCGCCGCCACAGCTCGGCCGCGACGGGCTCGCCGCGCAGCGTGCGGCCGAAGTCGCCGCGGACGATCCCGGCCGCCCAGACGCGGTACCGCTCGGCCAGCGGCTCGCGGTCGTCGAGGTTCAGCCGCCGCAGCGCGGCCCGGTCGGCGGGGGCCGCGGGGGCCGGTCCGGCGGCCGGTCCGGGCGGGTCCGGCCGGGGGTGCAGCGACGCCGCCGCGAGCAGGTAGGCGAGGCTCGCCGCCACCACCGCGAGCACCGCGTGCCCCGCCAGCCGGCGCACCAGGAACCTTCCCATCCCTCCCCTTCGCCACAGGACGGTAACGAAATGCTACCGCCCGGTCACGGATTGGTGGGGTGGAATGCCGCAACGCGTAAAAACCGCCGGACAGCGGGGGTGCGCGGCGGACACCGGGGCGGCCGGGCATGATCCCACCTCTCGGGCGCGCGTCGTACCGCCGCGAGCGAACCCGCAGGTCACAGCCTTGTCCTCACGTGGACAGCACGGGGTGCGCCGAGCTACGGACGGGGAAGCTTTACGATTCATTTACTTTTTCTCTCGGGGAGCACGCATGGGCACCGTGGCCGACCGACCGAGGGCCGCACGCGCCGCCCCGGTCATCGCCGCCGCCGCCGCGGGCGTCGTCGTCGCGGCGCTCGTCCTCGGCCGCTGGGTCGACGACCCGCGGCGGCTCGTGTGGTGGCATCCGGAGATCGTCGTGGCCCTGCTGTGGACCCCGGTCGCCGGGCTGCTGCTGCGCCGCCGCCCGCGGCTCGCCGTGGGCTGGCTCATGCTCGGCGCGGGGTGCAGCTCCGCGGTCTACGTCCTGTCGATCAACCTCGCCCCGTTCCTCGCCGAGCGCGGCGCGGCGGGCGCGGGCTTCTTCCACTGGCTCAGCCTGTGGCTGTGGGCGGTGGACGACTACTCGCTCACGCTCGTCCTGCCGCTGATCTTCCCGGACGGGCGGCTGGTGTCGCGCTGGTTCGCGCCGGTCCTCGCGCTCGCCTGCGCGATCCCGCTCATCGTGTGCGTCCACCTCACGATCGACCCGGACGTCCTGCGGTACCACAACGGCGTCTCGGCCTACCCGTTCCAGGACATCCCGCTGCCGATCAGCGCGGCGATCCTCGCCTGCCTCGTGCTCGGGTTCGTCGCGCTCGGGCTGCGGTTCGCGCGGTCCGCGCCGGACGTGCGGCGGCAGATCGTGTGGGTCATCTACCCCGGCGTCTTCTCGCAGACGATCACGTTCCTCGGCGAGTCGGTCCCGATCCACGACGCGGTCCGGGACGGCGTCGTCGCGGCCGTCCCCGTCTTCATCGCGTTCGCGATCACCAAGTACCGGCTGTACGACATCGACCTGCTCGTCAGCCGGACGATCGTGTACGCCGCGCTCGCCGCCATCATCACCGGCGTCTACTTCGCGCTCGTCGCCGCCGCCGGCCGCATCGCCGCCGACCACCTGCCCGTCGCGGGCGTCGTCGGCGCCATCGTGGCCGGAGCGGTGTTCGAGCCCGTCCGGCGGCGGCTCCAGCGCGGCGTGGACCGCCTCATCCACGGCGAGCGCGACCCGTACCGGATCGCGGACCGGCTCAACCGGCGGCTCCAGCCGATCTCCGACCCGCGCGCCGCGCTGACCGTCGCCGCCACGACCGTCCGCGAGTCGCTGCACGCCGCCGGGGTCGTGCTGGAGGTCGTGGACCGCGACGGCCAGACGATGTCGGTGACCTGCGGGGAGCCCGGCGAGCGCGCCCAGTCGGTGCCGCTGGTCTGGCACAGCGAGCCGGTCGGCCGCCTCACGCTCGGCGTCGCGCGCCGCACCGATCCGCGCGTCGCCGCCGTCCTGGCCCGCAACCTCGCCGAGCTCGCCAACGCGACCCGGCTGGCCATCGACGTGCAGCGCTCCCGCGAGCGCATCCTGCGGACCCGCGAGGAGGAGCGGCGGCGGCTGCGCCGGGACCTGCACGACGGCCTCGGCCCCACCCTCGCCAGCCTCGCCATGACCGCCGACGCCGCCCGTATCACCATGCGCGCCGACCCCGACGCCGCCGAAGGGCTCCTCGAACAGCTCCGCACCACGATCGGCCGCACCATCGGCGACATCCGCGACCTGGTGTACGGGCTGCGCCCGCCCGCGCTGGACGACCTCGGCCTCGCCGGGGCGATCCGCGCCCTCGGCGGCGTCGTCTCGACCGGCGACGGGCCGCGCGTGGACGTCCACGTGGACGGCGACCTGGACCGGCTTCCCGCCGCCGCCGAGGTCGCCGCCTACCGGATCGTCCAGGAGGCCCTGACGAACGTGTACCGGCACGCGAAGGCAGACCGCGCGGTGGTGCGGCTGCTCAGCCTGAACGGGGACCTGCACGTCACCGTGGGGGACGACGGGATCGGCGTCCGCGACCGGCCTCGCTCGGGCGTCGGCATGACCTCGATGCGCGAACGCGCCGCCGAACTGGGCGGCTCCTGCACGATCGGCCCCGGGCCCGGCGGCGGGACGCTCGTCAGCGCCCGGCTCCCGGTGAACGGCCTGCGCTCGTCCTGACCGGCGGCGGCTGCCCCCCTCGGCAGGAGGGCCGGTGACCGCCCCCCGCCAAGAAGGTCGCCACCGGCCCTCGGCTCCGCCGGAATCCGGGGCTCCCATCCCGAACTCCGGGGGCCTTCCACCAGAGGGTGTGCAGGAATGAAATTACGCGGTCCCGGTCCCGGCGGAGAGGGACAGAGGTCCCGACCTTGCCGGGATTGTGGGACGGGAGGGCTTCCCGGTCAGCGGGTCAGGGCCCCGGGGTCGAGCTCGCCCTCGGCGACCAGGACGGCCGGGCCCGCCAGGTACGCCGTCTCCTCCTCCAGCGTGACCGTCAGGCGGCCGCCGGGGACGTCCACCGTCCAGCGGCCCGGCGGGACCGGCTCGGCGCCCGGCTCGGCCAGCGCCGCCGCCAGGGCCACCGCCACCGTCCCCGTCCCGCAGGAGCGGGTCTCGCCCGAGCCGCGCTCGTAGACGCGCATCTCGACGTGGTGGTCCCCGACCGGGCGGAAGAACTCCACGTTCACGCCCTCCGGGTAGACCGCCGGGTCGTAGCCCGGGGCGCGCGACAGGTCCAGGTCCGCGACCGGGACGTCCACCCGGCACGCCAGGTGAGGGTTGCCGACCGAGACGCTGACGCCCGGCAGCTCGCGGCCGTCCAGCGTCGCGGCGCTCGTCCCGAGGTAGGACGGCAGGCCCATCGCGACCCGCACGTCGCCGTCCGCGCCGAGCGCGACCCGGCGCGGCCCCGACCGTGTCGCCACGTCCCACTCCCCCGGCTCCGCGAGGCCCGCCGCGACCAGGTAGCGCGCGAAGACCCGCACGCCGTTCCCGCACATCTCCGCGACGCCGCCGTCGTGGTTGCGGTAGTCCATGAACCACTCCGCGCCCTGCCCGGCCGCGTCCGCGCCCGCCGCCTTCGCGCGGACGACGCGCAGCACGCCGTCCCCGCCGATCCCGGCGCGCCGGTCGCACAGCCGCGCGACGGCCTCCGGCGTCAGCTCCAGCTCGCCGTCGGGGTCGGGCAGGATGACGAAGTCGTTCTCGGTTCCGTGGCCCTTGAGGAAGCGCATGCCTAGATCGTAGGCGGCGCGGAGCCCGCCGCGAGCGCCCGCTCCACCAGGTCGGGGGCGTCGTGCGGCAGCCACACCACGCGCGGGTCGCGGCGGAACCAGGACTCCTGGCGGCGCGCGAAACGGCGCGTCAGCCGGACCGTCTCGGCCCTCGCCTCGTCCTCGGTGCCCTCGCCCGCGAGGAACCGCAGCACCTGCGCGTAGCCGAGGGCGCGGGACGCGGTGCGGCCCCGGCGGATGCCCGCCTTCTCCAGCCTCCGGACCTCCTCGACCAGGCCCGCCGCCCACATCCGCTCGACGCGCAGCGCGATCCGCTCGTCCAGGACGTCGCGGGGCACCGCCACGCCGATCTGCACGGCGTCGCGCCGGTACTCGCGGGTCGGCATCGTCGCGCTGAACGGCCGCCCGGTGATCTCCACGACCTCCAGCGCCCGCACGATCCGGCGGCCGTTGCTCGGCAGGATCGCGTCCGCCGCGACCGGGTCCGCCGCGCGCAGCCGCGCGTGCAGCTCGCCGGAGCCGCGCTCGGCCAGCTCCGCCTCCAGCCGGGCGCGGACGGCCGCGTCGGTGCCGGGGAACTCCAGGCGGTCCAGCGCCGCGCGGACGTACAGGCCCGATCCGCCGACCAGGACGGGCGTGCGGCCGCGCGCGCGAATCCCGTCCAGGGCCGCGTCCGCGAGCCGCTGGTACTCGGCGACGCTCGCCGTCTCGGTGACGTCCCACACGTCCAGCAGGTGGTGCGGCACGCCGCGCATCTCGTCGGCGCGCAGCTTGGCGGTGCCGACGTCCATGCCCCGGTAGAGCTGCATCGAGTCGGCGTTCACCGCCTCGCCGCCCAGGCGCAGCGCCAGCTCGACGGCGAGGTCGGACTTGCCCGCCGCGGTCGCGCCGACGACCGCGATCACGTTCTCAGAGCCCACGTGCTTAATTGTGGCCCGTCCGGGGAGGGGGCGGGCCGTACGGGCGCGGCCCCCGCGCCACGCACCCGAGATCGGAGGACGCCGTGACGCTCACCGAGAAGATCAAGGACATCCTCGGCAAGAACACCGACAAGGCCAAGCAGGGCGTCGGCAAGGCCGGCGACATGTTCGACCAGAAGACCGGCGGCAAGTACTCCGACAAGGTCGACAAGGTCCAGAGCAAGGCCGACGAGTACGTGGACCGCAACCAGAAGGAGCGTTCCGCGGGCGGGACGGACACGCGCGGCGGACGGGCCTGACGCCCCGTCAGGACCCCGCGCGGGTCCACGCCGCGACGAGGTAGGTGACGTCGTAGGGGGCGTCCTCGGCCAGCAGCTCGCCGCGGAACGGGTCCGCGCCCGCCGCCCCCGCCAGGACCTGCCAGGCGGCCCGGCCGCCCGCGCGCACCGCGCGGGCCGCCGCCGGGTCGATCCCGGCCAGGGCCGCCGCGTCGGCGGCGCCGAGCGCGCGCGCCGCGGCGGCGTCGAACGGCCCGGCGAGGCCGGCCACGTCCCCGAGCGCCAGTTCCCAGCGGCTCGCCGAGGCGTCGCCCAGCACGAGCAGCGACACCCGGCCGGCGGACGCGGCCAGCTTCGCGCCGACCGCCGCGCACTCGGCCGGGTCGGCGTCCGCCGCGATCTCCTGGTAGCCGTCGGGGTCGCGGCCGAGCAGCCAGCGGCCGACCGTCAGCGACGGCGGCAGCGTCGGGGTCGCGGCCGGTCCGTAGACGCGGTCGAGGCCGAAGGGGCGCAGCGTGCCGGACGCTTCTGGGCCGTGCTCGCGCGTCCGCTCCCCGCCGCCGACGACGAGCAGCACGTCCCCGTCGAGCCGGTCCAGCGCCGCGCGGCACGCGGCGCGCACGCCGTCCAGCCGGGGCGCGGCGGACCCGGCCAGCTCCGGGACGAGCACCGGCGGGTGCGGGCACACCGCCGCCGAGGTCAGCACCGGTTCACGGCCGCGCTCACGGCCGCACGGAGCAGCCCGCGGCCGCGACCGGCGCGGGGCGGCCGATCGTCGGCATCCCCAGCGCGACACCGCCGCCGCCCGCGCCCTGCCGGGCCTCCCACGCGTCGCCCGCGCGCGTGCGGCGCACCGTCGCCGGGGCGTCCGCGACCAGGTGGTGCGGGGCCGCGTAGGTGATCTCGGTGGTGACCATGTCGCCGGGCCGGACGGGCTCGTCCGGCGCGCGGAAGTGGACGAGCCGGTTGTCGGCCGCGCGCCCCGAAAGCCGCTGCGTCTCGCCGTCCTTGCGGCCCTCGCCCTCCGCGACCAGCAGTTCCAGCGTGCGGCCGAGCAGCTTCCTGTTCTCCGCCCAGGAGATCTCCTCCTGCAGCGCCACCAGCCGCTCGTAGCGCTCCTGGACGACCGCCTTGGGCACCTGCCCGTCCATCGTCGCGGCGGGCGTGCCGGGCCGCTTGGAGTACTGGAACGTGAACGCGCTCGCGAACCGCGCCTCGCGGACGACGTGCAGCGTCTCCTCGAAGTCGGCGTCGGTCTCGCCGGGGAACCCGACGATGATGTCGGTGGTGATCGCCGCGTCCGGGATCGCCGCCCGCACCTTGCCGATGATGCCGAGGTAGCGCTCCTGCCGGTACGAGCGGCGCATCGCGCGCAGCACCGCGTCCGACCCGGACTGCAGCGGCATGTGCAGCGACGGCGTGACGTTCGGCGTCTCGGCCATCGCGGCGATGACGTCGTCGGTGAAGTCCTTCGGGTGCGGGGAGGTGAACCGGACGCGCTCCAGCCCCTCGATCCGCCCGCACGCGCGCAGCAGCCCCGCGAACGCCGACTGGCCGCCGCCCGTCATCGCCCGGACGTCCTCGGGCGCGTCGCCGAGCGCGCCGAACCCGCTGCCGTAGGCGTTCACATTCTGCCCGAGCAGCGTGATCTCGCAGACGCCCTCCGCGACCAGCGCCTCGACCTCCGCCAGGATCTCGCCCGGCCGCCGGTCGCGCTCCTTGCCGCGCAGCGACGGCACGATGCAGAACGTGCAGGTGTTGTTGCAGCCCACCGAGACCGACACCCACGCCGCGTACGGCGACTCGCGCCGCGTCGGGAGCGTGGACGGGAACGTCACGAGCGATTCCTCGATCTCCACCTGCGCCTCGTCCCGGACGCGCGAGCGCTCCAGGAGGGCCGGCAGCGCGCCGAGGTTGTGCGTGCCGAACACCACGTCCACCCACGGGGCGCGGCGCACGATCGCGTCGCGGTCCTTCTGCGCGAGGCAGCCGCCGACCGCGATCCGCATCCCGGGCCGTTCGGCCTTGACGGGCCGCAGCCGCCCCAGGTTGCCGTACAGGCGGTTGTCGGCGTTCTCCCGGACGGCACAGGTGTTGAACACCACCACGTCCGGGTCGGCGCCGTCGCCGGCGCGGACGTACCCGGCGTCCTCCAGCAGACCCGACAGCCGCTCGGAGTCGTGGACGTTCATCTGGCACCCGTAGGTACGGATCTCGTACGTGCGGGGGCCGTTCTCGATAGGCGCACTCATGACGGACCCAAGCGTACGCGGCGCGGCGGCCCGGACGCCCGCGGGCGGCCGTCCGCAATGGCGCACTCCGCCGCCGACGTGCGGATTCGTGATCGGATCGGAATCGCGCGGTGGCTTGCCCGACAATCCCCGTCCCGTACAGTCATCCCACATGACGGACAGCAAAGGCGAGCTCACCAAGGGCGGCGGGCTCGAGGACGACGTTCCCTCCGACGTCCCCGCCGGGGGCCCGCTGGTCGAGGTCAGGGACGTCAACAAGCATTTCGGGGAACTGCACGTCCTGCGGGACGTCAACCTGACCGTCGAGCGCGGCGAGGTCGTGGTCGTCATCGGCCCGTCCGGCAGCGGGAAATCCACGCTGTGCCGCTCGATCAACCGGCTGGAGCCGATCGACTCCGGTTCCATCCTGGTCGACGGAAAGCCGCTGCCGCAGGAGGGCAGGGAACTCGCCCGGCTGCGCGCGGACGTCGGCATGGTGTTCCAGTCGTTCAACCTGTTCGCCCACAAAACGATCCTCGAGAACGTGACGCTCGGGCCGGTGAAGGTCCGCAGGGAACGTAAAGAGGAAGCCGAGAAGTACGCGCTGGAACTGCTCGACCGGGTCGGCATCGCCAACCAGGCGCAGAAGTACCCGGCGCAGTTGTCCGGCGGTCAGCAGCAGCGCGCCGCCATCGCCCGCTCGCTGGCGATGCGGCCCAAGGTCATGCTGTTCGACGAGCCGACCTCGGCGCTCGACCCGGAGATGATCAACGAGGTCCTGGACGTCATGACCGGCCTCGCCCGGGACGGCATGACGATGATCGTGGTGACCCACGAAATGGGGTTCGCCCGGCGGGCGGCGCAGAAGGTCGTCTTCATGGCGGACGGGCAGATCGTGGAGTCCAACACGCCCGAGGAGTTCTTCACCAACCCCGAGAGCGACCGCGCGAAGGACTTCCTGTCCAAGATCATCACCCATTGAACCTCGCCCGCCGGCGAGCCGCGCGAAGCCCCCGCCCGGCTCCCACGGGGGAACACGGCAGAAAGCAGAGGTAACGAAAGCATGCGATTCCGTCGTTTCGGCGCCCTCATCGGCGTGGCGACCGCGCTGTCCCTGGCCGTCACCGCCTGCGGCAGCGACTCGGAGAAGACCGAGGCCAAGTCCGTCGCGCAGAAGGCGAAGGACACCAAGAAGATCACGATCGGCATCAAGTTCGACCAGCCCGCGCTGGGCCTGAAGAAGCCGGACGGGACCTTCGAGGGGTTCGACGTCGACGTCGCCCGCTACATCGCCAAGCAGCTCGGCGTCCCCGAGAGCGGCATCACCTTCAAGGAGGCGCGCTCGGAGAACCGCGAGTCGTTCCTCGGCGGCGGCCAGGTCGACCTCGTCGTGGCGACCTACTCCATCACCGACGCGCGCAAGCAGCAGATCACGTTCGGCGGCCCGTACTACGTGGCCCACCAGGACACGATGGTCCGCGCGGACGACAACAGCATCACCAAGCCGCAGGACCTCAAGGGCAAGAAGCTCTGCAAGGCGGCCGGCTCGAACTCCTTCCGCCGCGTCACCGAGGGCGGCCCGGACGGCAAGCTCGACATCAAGGGCGTGAAGCTCGTCGACGCCACCGGCTACTCCGACTGCGCCGCGAAGCTGAAGGCGGGCGCGGTGGACGCGGTCAGCACCGACGACCTGATCCTCGCCGGCTTCGCGAGCCAGCAGAAGGGCTCGTTCAAGGTCATCAACCAGCCCTTCACCGACGAGAAGTACGGCGTCGGCATCAAGAAGGGCGACACCGAGACCTGCAAGGCGGTGGACGACGCCATCACCAAGATGTACTCGGACGGCACGGCCAAGAACCTGCTGGACAAGTACTTCGGCGGCACCGGCCTGAAGCCGACCACGACCGTTCCGCAGTTCGAGGCCTGCGCCTGACCTGCCGCTGAGGCCCGCCGCGCCGCGCCCCGCCCGCCTTTCCCGGGCGGGGCGCCGGCCCGGCCTTCACCCGCTGGAACGCCATGGAACTATCCGACCTGTTCGATTTCGGCCCCTTCTTCGACAATTTCGACGCCATTCTCGACGGCTTCTGGGCGACGATCCGGCTGTCGTTGGCGGCCGGGGTCCTCTCGCTGATCATCGGGACGATCCTGGCGAGTTTCCGCGTCGCCCCCGTGCCGGTCCTGCGGGCCGCCGGGACGGTGTACGTGAACATCGTCCGCAACACGCCGCTGACGCTCGTGCTGATCATGTGCTCGCTCGGGCTCAACGACATCCTGGCGCTGACGTTCTCCGACGACAGCGGCACGACCTACTACTGGTGGGCCGTCCTCGGGCTGTCGGCGTACACGGGCGCGTTCGTCTGCGAGGCGCTGCGGTCGGGCATCAACACCGTCCCGATCGGCCAGGCCGAGGCCGCGCGGTCGCTCGGGCTGACGTTCTCCCAGTCGCTGCGCATGATCATCCTGCCGCAGGCGTTCCGCGCGGTCATCGCGCCGCTCGGCAGCGTGTTCATCGCGATGATCAAGAACACGACGGTCGCGACCGCCGCGAGCTACGCCGAGGTCGTCACGCAGATGAAGACCCTGCTGGACCTGCCGTCGTTCACCAGCGGCGCGATCCCCCTGTTCCTGGGCGTCGCGATCGGCTTCCTCATCCTCGTCCTGCCGACCGGCTACTTCTTCGGCTGGCTGGCCAAGCGAACGGCGGTGGTCCGATGAGCGGCCAGGCCAACGTCCTGTTCGACCTGCCGGGGCCCCGCGCGCGGATGCGGCACCGGATCGCCACCGGCGTCGCCGCGCTGGTGTTCGCCGGGATCGTCGCGGCGTTCGTCGTCCGGATGGACCACAAGGGCCAGTGGGCCGGGTCGCTGTGGAGCCCGTTCCTGAAGTCGGAGGTCTGGGAGAACTTCATCCTGCCGGGCCTGAAGAACACGCTCGGGGCCGCCGCCGTCGCGACGGTGCTGGCGCTGGTGTTCGGCGCGGTGTTCGGCATCGGGCGGCTCTCGGAGCACGGGTGGATTCGCGTGCCGTGCGGGATCGTCGTGGAGTTCTTCCGCGCGATGCCGCTGCTGATCATGATCTACCTGGCGTTCTTCCTGCCGAACAAGATCAGCCCGGTGATCGCGGAGTCCCCGTTCGGGACGCTGCAGCGCAACCTCGTCGACTACTTCTTCTCGATCTTCGGGGTGAGGATCGACGCGGGGACGATCACCGTGCCCGCGTTCGCGGCCGTGGTGTTCGGGCTCGTGCTCTACAACGGCTCAGTGTTCGCCGAGATCGTCCGCGCGGGGATCAACTCGGTGCCCAAGGGGCAGTCGGAGGCCGGGTACTCGATCGGGCTGCGCAAGAGCGGCGTGCTGCTGCGGATTCTGCTGCCGCAGGCGGTGACGGTCATGATGCCGTCGATCGTGGCGCAGATCGTCGTCCTGCTGAAGGACACCGCGATCGGGTTCATCATCGCCTACCCCGAACTGCTCAACCAGGCGTTCAAGGGCATCCCGCCCAACTACGACAACAACATCCTCCAGGCGGGGATCGTCGTCGGCGCGATCTACATCGCGATCAACCTGCTGGTCAGCCGGTTCGCGGTGTGGCTGGAGGCGCGCAGCCGCCGCAGCCGCAAGACCTCGGCGCGGACGATGGGCGCGGGCGGCGCGCCGCCCGCCGCCGGGATGGCCGCGACCGCGACGGCCACGGGCGACGACTGACGCCCGTACGCGCGCACGGGTCGCCAAGCACGAGTCGCCAGGCACGAGTCGCCAGGCACGAGTCGCCAGGCACGGGGCGCCGCCGGGAATCCGGCGGCGCCCCGTCCGGTTTGTGCGGACATGAACGACGTGGACGTGGCCGTCATCGGAGCCGGGCAGGCGGGCCTGTCGGCGGGGTACTTCCTGCGCCGCGCGGGGCTGTCGGCGGTGCTGCTCGACCACGCGGACGGGCCGGGCGGCGCGTGGCGGCACCGGTGGCCGACGCTCACCCTCGGCAAGGCGCACCACGTCCACGACCTGCCGGGGATGCCGCTGGGCGAGCCGGACGCGGCGCGGCCCGCGTCGGAGGTCGTCGCGGAGTACTTCGGACGGTACGAGCGGACGTTCGGGCTCGACGTGCGGCGGCCCGTGGACGTCTCGTCCGTCTCCGCCGAGGACGACGACCCGCACGGCCGCCTGCTGCTGGCCACGTCCGGCGGGACGTACCGCGCCCGCGGGGTGATCAACGCGACGGGCACCTGGGAGCGGCCCTTCTGGCCGTACTACCCGGGGCGGGAGACGTTCCCCGGCCGCCAGCTCCACACCGCCGACTACCGGGGGCCGGACGCGTTCGCGGGTCGCCGCGTCGTCGTGGTCGGCGGCGGCGCGTCGGCCGTCCAGGCGCTGCTGGAGATCGCCGACGTCGCCGCCTCGACCGTCTGGGTCACCCGCCGCCCGCCGCTGTGGAACGACGTCCCGTTCGACGAGGACTGGGGGCGCGCCGTCGTCGCCCGCGTCGCGGACCGCGTCCGGCGCGGCCTGCCGCCGGAGAGCGTCGTCGGCGCGACGGGCCTCGCGCTCACGCCCGAGGTCCGCGACGGGATCACGCGCGGCGTCCTGGCGCGGCGGCCGATATTCGAGCGCGTCACCCCGACCGGCGTGGCCTGGGCCGACGGCACGACCGCCGACGCCGACGTCATCCTGTGGGCGACCGGGTTCCGCGCCGCCCTCGACCACCTCGCGCCGCTGCGGCTGCGCGGCCCCGGCGGCGGCGTCCCGCTCGACGGGGCCCTCACCACGCGCGTCGCCGCCGACCACCGCGTCCACCTTCTGGGTTATGGCCCGTCCGCGAGCACGATCGGGGCGAACCGGGCGGGGCGCGCCGCCGTCCGCGAACTCGCCCGGACGCTGGCGGAAGCCCTCGCACGGGTCTCCGCACGGGCCCCCGCACCAGGGGCGACGATCGTCACCGGAGTCTGAGACCTCCCCGCTGAGAGGCTTGTTTCTTTTGGAGGTCAACTGCCCCGTCATGGCCCCAACCGACCTTCCGATGCGGGACGATTCGCATATGACCGCTCGTGCGACCCTCCCCTACGGCTCCTGGCCCTCCCCCATCTCCGCCGCCGACGTCGCCCGCGCCCGGCTGCGCCTCAGTTTCCCCCTGGTCTCGGGTTCCCGCGTGTGGTGGCAGGAGACCCGCCCGGACGAGGGCGGCCGGACGACGGTCATGCTCCTCGACGCCGGCGGCGACCCCGTCGAGCTGCTCCCCGCCCCGTGGAACGCGCGCACCCGCGTCCACGAGTACGGCGGGCGGTCCTACCTGCCGATCCCCTCCGGCTCCGGCCACACCCTGCTGTTCTCGAACTACGAGGACCAGCGGCTCCACCTCCTGGACCCCGGCGACGCCAAGCCGCGCCCGCTGACGCCCGAGCCCGCCCGGCCCGGCGGGCTGCGCTACGCCGACTACGTGCTGTCGCCCGACGCCACGGAGGTCTGGTGCGTCTGCGAGGGGCACACGCCGGACGGCATCCGGCGGGCGATCGTCGCGGTCCCGCTCGACGGGTCCGCCGCCGACAACCCCGCCGCGATCCGCGAGATCGTCACCGGGGACCACTTCTTCGCGTCGCCCGCCCCGTCCCCGACCGGCGGGCACCTGGCGTGGGTCCAGTGGAGCCACCCGCGGATGCCGTGGGACGGCACCGAGGTGCGCGTCGCGGCGCTGGAGGACGGGCGGGCCGTCACGCCGCGCACCGTCAAGGGCGGTCTCACCGAGTCGGCGCTCGCGCCGCTGTGGGTCGGTGAGCAGGCGCTGTACGTCGTGTCGGACTGGCCGGGATTCTGGAACATCTACCAGGTCGGGCTGTACGGCGAGTCGCCGCAGGCGCTCTACCCGGCCGAGGAGGAGTTCGCCGACGCGCTCTGGCAGCTCGGCGGGATGCCGTACGCGCAGCTCGGGGACGGGCGGCTCGCCGTCCTGCACGGCGAGGGCGACCAGCGGCTCGGCGTCTACGACCCCGACACCCTCGACCTCGTCGACCTCGACCTGCCCTACAGCGACTGGTCGATGTCGCTGTCCGCGGACGGCGCCGTCGTCGTCGGCGTCGCGGGCGGGCCGGACACCGCCACCGCCGTCGTCCGCGTCGACACCGCCACCGGCGCGGCCGAGGTCCTGCGCAGCGAGCTGGACGAGCTGCCCGACCCGGCCTACCTGCCGACGCCGCGCCCCGACCGGCTCGACGGCACGTTCGGCCGCGCCGTCCACGCCTACGTGTACGAGCCCGCGAACCCCGTCGCGGAAGGGCCCGCCGACGAGCTGCCGCCGTACGTGGTGTTCGTCCACGGCGGCCCGACGAGCCGCGCGTCCCAGCGGCTCGACCTGGAGCGCGCCTACTTCACCAGCCGCGGCATCGGCGTCGTGGACGTCAACTACGGCGGCTCCACCGGCTACGGCCGCAGCTACCGGGAGCGGCTGCGGCGGCAGTGGGGCGTCGTGGACGTCGAGGACGCCGTGTCCGCCGCCCGCGCCCTCGCCGACGCCGGGTTCGCCGACCCCGAGCGCCTCGCGATCCGCGGCGCGAGCGCGGGCGGCTGGACGACGCTCGCCGCGGTGACGTCCACCGACGTGTTCAAGGCCGCGACGTCCTACTTCGGCATCAGCGACCTCAAGAGCCTCGCCGCCGCCACCCACGACTTCGAGTCGCAGTACCTCTTCGGCCTGATCGGCCCGCTGCCCGGCTTCGAGCGCGCCTACGAGGAGCGCTCCCCGCTGAACCGCGCCGACGCCACGGCCTGCCCGGTCCTGCTCCTGCAGGGCGCCGACGACCCGGTCGTCCCCCCGGACCAGTCGGAACGCTTCGCCCAGTCCCTCGCCGCCCAGAAGATCCCCCACGCCCACCTGACCTTCGAGGGCGAGGCCCACGGCTTCCGCCGCTCCGAAACGGTCACGACCTGCCTGGAAGCGGAGCTCTCCTTCTACGGCCAGACCCTGAACTTCACCCCCCGAGGCGTCCCCACCCTCACCCTGAACTGACCCCGCCCGCCCCCTCACCCCCGCTGACCGCGTCCCCGCCCCTGATGGACGCAGCACGGGAGTGGGCGGGTGCGCCGCCAAGGGGTCCACGGGTTGGCGGGTGCGCCGCTGAGAGGTTCTGCGGGTCGGCGGTTGAGCGGGCGGGCCGCTAGGAGGATCTGCGGGTCGGCGGTTGAGCGGGCGAACCGCTGAGAGGATCTGCGGGTCGGCGGTTGAGCGGGCGAACCGCCGGAAGGATCTACGGGTCGGCGGGTGCGCCGCTGGAAGGATCTGCGGGTCGGCGGTTGAGCGGGCGAACCGCCGGAAGGGTCCACGGGTCGGCGGGTGGGCCGCCGGGAGGGTCGGCGGTTGGGCGGGTGCTGACGGGGTTGCGGGTTGCGGGTGGGGGTTAGTCGGGCGGGGCGTCGAGCCCTTGGGGAAGGTCTGCGCCTTCGGCTTCCAGAGCTTCGCGGACCACGCGATAGGCGATGCCCGAGGAGTAGCCCTTGCGGGCCAGCATTCCTACCAGGCGGCGGGTCCGCTTCACCGAGTCCACGCCCCGGGTCGAGCGGAGTTTGCGTTCCACCAGGGCTCGGGCGGTCTGCTCTTCCTGCTCGGGGGCCAGTTCCTCGACGGCCTCGTTCACTGTCTCGGAGTCCACGCCGCGTCGGCGTAGTTCCGCCGCCAGTGCTCTGCGCGCGAGGCCGCGCCCCGCGTGGCGGGAGCGCACCCATGCCTGCGCGAACGCCTCGTCGTCGATCAGTCCGACGTCGGTGAAGCGGCCCAGCACGCGTTCGGCCACCGTTTCAT
The DNA here is from genome assembly GCF_000381885.1 of Actinomadura atramentaria DSM 43919. GTDB lineage: Bacteria > Actinomycetota > Actinomycetes > Streptosporangiales > Streptosporangiaceae > Spirillospora > Spirillospora atramentaria. The sequence continues at coordinate 98,218 of NZ_KB907220.1, forward strand.
CGACGCCCTTGCGTTGCAGCGCGGCGGCGAGCTGGGCTCGGGTCCGGGGAGCACTGGCGAGCATTCGCAGACAGATTTCCCGCGCGCGGCTTTCCGGGTCGGTGTTCTCCGATCTCCGCGCACTCTGACGGCCTGCTTCGCCGTCCTCGCCTGCCGCATCCGGTTCGCGTCGGCCCGGTCGCTCGCTCCCTGGGCCGCTCCGGCGTGAACCGCCCCGGCCCGATCCCGACCGGCTTGAATCACCCCAGCTCGAACCGGCCCGACCCGCCCCCTTCCAACCGGCCCCGACCCGACCCGACCCCACGCCACTCGACCCGCCCGAGCCCGAC
>NZ_KB907220.1:98756-143859 GCF_000381885.1 Actinomadura atramentaria DSM 43919
CCCGACCCGACCCCACGCCACTCGACCCGCCCGAGCCTGACCCCTCGCCACTCGACCCGGCCCGGCGCGATCCCTCGCCGCTCGATCCGGACCAACCTGAACCCTTGCCGCTCAATCCGGTCCGGCGCGATCCCTCGCCGTTCAACCCAGCCCGGCCTGACCCCTCGCCGTTCAATTCATCCCGGCCTGAACCGTTGCCGCTCGATCCAGCCCGGCGCGATCCCTCGCCGCTCGCCCCGGACCGACCTGGCTCCTCACCGCTCGGTCCGGTCCGGCGCGATCCCCCGCCGTTCGATCCGGACCGGTCTGATTCAGTGCGCCGCGTCTGGCGCTTGGCGGGGCGCGGCGTCCTGGTTCGGGGCTCGTCGGTCCGGGTTTCCGTGTCGCCTTCGTCCGACGAGACTTCTTTGCGGACGGCGGAACGCGGTTTCCGGGGCCGGGCGGTCTTGCTTGCGGGGCCTGTCGATGTCGTTGGTCCGGCGTCGGTGTCGTCGGCCGCGCTGGGGTCGACAGGGCGGGCCGGTTCGGACCAGGGATTCGGCGCGCCTGGGGATGCGTCGAACGAGGCGCTGCGTCGTTCAGCCCTGCTCGCCGTGCCGGGTTCTGCGGGCAGCGGCTTTTGTGCGGAGCGTTGGCTGTGCGGCTGCGTTTTTTCCGGAGGTGGCGCGTTCTCGGGTGTGGGCGTGGCGGGAGGCACCACGCCCGGAGTTGGTGCGGTGTTGCGGGAGGCCGTCGCCAGATGGGCGAACGGGGACGGTCCCGTGCCCGGTTCGCGCGGCGGGGCGAGGTGTCCGAACGGGGCCGCCTCGGTGCCCGGGCGTGTCGGGGCCGCCAGGTCGGCGAACGGGTTCTCCGGGGCGCGTCCGGATCGGTCGGTGAGGTGGGCGAACGGGCCGTCAGCGCTCGGGTTCCAGGGCGTGCCGACCGCGGGCGCGGCCGTGTCACCCGCCTCAGGCCCCGGCCCGCCGCCTTCGGCGGGCGGACCACCTGTCTCCTGATCTACGGCCGGAGCAGATGACGCACCCACCCCGATTTCCGGGAAGACATCCAGCGCCTCGCCCGGCTCGATCGCCCCCTCGCCCTCCGGCACAGGGCTGCCGGGCGACTCAGGGTCGGCGGGCGGCGGAAGCTCGTCAGCGGGCACGGGTGCCTCCGGGTGGTGGGCGGCGGTGCCCGTCGTGAGCGGCGGCGCCGCCGGGGAAGTCCCGGCCGCCGTGCGCACGGCACCGGGAGGGGCGCCGCCGTCCCACTCCTGCGATCATCGCTCACGCACTGTCAGGAGTCACCCGTATCACCAGAATCCCGTCAGGAATCCGCCGCCGCGGCCTTGGCCGCCCGCCCCTTGCGCGGCGCGGGCGCGGCGGGCGCCGCCGGGGCGGCGGGAGCGTCGGCCGGCGCGGCGGAGCCGGCGGTCCCGGCGGCCTCCTTGTCGACCTTCGGCCCGATCCCGAGCTTCTCCTTGATCCTCTTCTCGATCCCGTCGGCCATGTCCGGGTTCGCCTTGAGGAAGTTGCGCGCGTTCTCCTTGCCCTGCCCGAGCTGGTCGCCGTCGCAGGTGTACCAGGCCCCGGACTTGCGGACGAAGCCGTGCTCGACGCCGAGGTCGATCAGCCCGCCCTCGCGGGAGATGCCCTGCCCGTAGAGCAGGTCGAAGTCGGCCACCCGGAACGGCGGAGCCATCTTGTTTTTCACGACCTTCACCCGGACGCGGTTGCCGACCGCCTCCGTGCCGTCCTTGAGCGTCTCGATGCGGCGCACGTCGAGCCGGACCGAGGCGTAGAACTTCAGCGCCTTGCCGCCCGTCGTGGTCTCGGGCGAGCCGAACATCACGCCGACCTTCTCGCGGAGCTGGTTGATGAAGATCACGGTGGTCTTGGTCTGGTTGATCGCGCCGGTCAGCTTGCGGAGCGCCTGCGACATCAGCCGGGCCTGCAGGCCGACGTGGCTGTCGCCCATCTCGCCCTCGATCTCGGCGCGCGGCACGAGCGCGGCGACCGAGTCGATGATGACGATGTCGATCGAGCCGGAGCGGATCAGCATGTCCGTGATCTCCAGCGCCTGCTCACCGGTGTCGGGCTGGGAGACCAGCAGCGCGTCGATGTCGACGCCGAGCTTGGCGGCGTACTCGGGGTCGAGCGCGTGCTCGGCGTCCACGAAGGCCGCGATGCCGCCCCTGCGCTGGACGCTGGCCACCGCGTGCAGGGCGATGGACGTCTTGCCGGAGCCCTCCGGCCCGTAGACCTCCACGACGCGCCCGCGCGGCAGGCCGCCGATGCCGAGCGCGATGTCGAGGGAGATCGAGCCGGTCGGGATGACCTCGACGGGCGCGCGCGCCTCCTCGCCCATCCGCATGACCGAGCCCTTGCCGAACTGCCGTTCGATCTGGGCCAGGGCGGTTTCGAGAGCCTTCTCCCGGTCGTTCGCTGCCATGAGGTGTGCCCCTTCGTCTGTGCTGTTCGCCGGCCCGGTGGCTCTCGCCCGGCCCGTGGCGGCGGTGTCGGGAGCGACGTTACGAGGAGCCGCCGACAGTTTCGAGCCGGTGGGGCGGTTGTGGATAACGCCGCGTCGCGTGACAGCGTACCGAACATCCGTTCGATCATGGCCGCGTGTCCCGATTCGCCCGCGAATCTCCGTGCGCGACACGGTTCGACACCGTACGCTGACGCCGACGCGTGTCGTCCCCGGAGGGTTTCGCCGTGACGCTGACCGTACTCTTCTGCGTCGACCCGCTCCGTCCCCGGCGCGTCGACCCCCATTTCGCCCGCGAGGCGGCGGCCGTGCGGGACCACTACGGCGAGCACGCCGTCATCGACCACGACGCGCTGCTGGCGGGGGACGCCGACGCCGCCGTCCGCGCCGTCCCCCGCGACCTCGGGCACGCCTGGTACCGCGGCTGGATGCTGCCGGGCGGGGCGTACGCGGCGCTCGCCGCGGCGCTGAGGCGGCGCGGAACGGTCCTGCTCGCGCACCCGGAGGACTACCGCCGCGCCCACGAGCTGCCCGGCTGGCACGACACGTTCGCGGGCCTGACCCCGGCGAGCGTGTGGCGGCCGGTCCCGCCCGGCGGCGACCCCGGCGACCTGGCGGAGCTGGCGGGCCCGCTGCGCCCCGGCCCCGGCGTGGTGAAGGACTACGTCAAGTCGCGCAAGCACGAGTGGGACACGGCGTGCTTCGTCCCGGACGTGAAGGACCCGGCGGCCCTCCGCGCGGTCGCGGCGGCGATGATCGCGCTGCAGGCGGAGTTCCTGGCGGGCGGCGTCGTGGTCCGCGAGTTCGAGGAGTTCGACGGCCGGGGCGAGGTCCGCGTGTGGTGGGTGGACGGCGAGCCGGTCCTGGTGGGCCCGCATCCGGACACGCCGGGAACGGTCCGGGAACCGGACCTCACGACCGTCGCGCCCGCCGTCCGGTCCCTCGGCTGCCGGTTCGTCACGACGGACCTGGCGCGGCGGACGGACGGCGCGTGGCGCGTCGTCGAGGTCGGCGACGGCCAGGTCAGCGACCTGCCGGCGACCGCCGACCCGATGGACCTGTATGCGCATCTCCCCGTTCCGGGGTGAATCCGATACACCGGAAGTGAACCGGATCGGGGTCCTCGTCCGTCGAACCGGTCACGAAACCCAAGGCCGGCCCCCCGTCGCGAAGGACGTGTTCCCGTTGCCCCCTCAGGACCCCGCCCGCAGGCTCAGCTCCCGGGCCGTGAAGATCGGCATGGTGAGCGCCCTGTCCCTGACGCTCGTCGCGTGCAGCTCCAAGTCGACCACCGCGTGGTGCGTGGACCGGGACTCGCGCGGCGGCTTCACCAACACCAAGGGCGGTTACCGCGTCGTCCCCGACAGCTACTGCAACCGCTCGGACATCAACAACGGGACCGTCGGCTACGGCCGGTACTTCTGGTACTACGGCGGTAAGCGCACGGGCAGCGGCTACGTCTCGGGCGGCAGCGTCGTCGGCCCGCGCAGCGGGAAGATCAAGTCGGGCTCGGGCACGACGCTGAGCCGCGGCGGGTTCGGCAGCCACGGCCGGAGCGGGAGCTGACGATGCGGCGCGAGCGGTCGGTCCCCCGCGACGGCTGGGCCGAGAAGGTCGAGGAGCACGGCCTGGCGTTCCACGAGACGGCGCATCCGGCGCATCTCCCCCGTCCCTACTGGGACGAGTCGGTGCATTACGTCTTCTCGATGGACGAGGTCCTGGCCCTGGAGGAGACCGTCGAGGAACTCCACCGGATGTGCCTCCAGGCCGTGGAGCACGTCGTCACCACCGGCCGGTACGGGGTGCTCGGCATCCCCGACTGGGCCGCGCCGCTGGTGGAGGCGTCCTGGCGGCGGCGCGACCCGCACCTGTACGGGCGGTTCGACCTCTGCTACGACGGCGTCGGCCCGGCGAAGCTGCTGGAGTACAACGCCGACACCCCGACGTCGCTCGTGGAGAGCGCCGTCGTCCAGTGGTACTGGCTGCAGGACACCCATCCCGGCGACGACCAGTGGAACTCCGTCCACGAACGGCTCGTCGACCGCTGGAAGGAGATCGCCCCGTCGCTCGCGCCCGGCCCCGCGCACTTCGCGTGGACGACCGAGGACGAGACCGGCGAGGAGGTCATGACGATCGCCTACCTCCAGGGGACCGCCGAGGAGGCGGGCCTGCCCGGCGTCGGGATCGCGATGGAGGACATCGGCTGGGACGCGCGCCGGGGACGGTTCGTGGACCTCGCCGAAGCGGAGATCCGGACGCTCTGCAAGCTGTACCCGTGGGAGTGGATCGTCGCCGAGCCGTTCGGGCGGAACGTCCCGGCGGCCCCGACCGCGTGGATCGAGCCGATCTGGAAGATGGTCCTGTCCAACAAGGCGCTGCTGGTCCTGCTGTGGGAGCTGTTCCCGGGGCATCCGAACCTGCTGCCCGCGTATCTGAACACGCCGGGGAACCTGACGTCCTACGTGCAGAAGCCGCTGCTCGGCCGGGAGGGGGCCAGCATGCGGATCGTCACGCCGGACGGGCGCGAGCAGCGCACCGAGGGCGAGTACGGGCGGGAGGGCTACGTCTTCCAGCAGTTCCACGCCCTGCCGGAGTTCGACGGCGAGCATCCCGTGCTCGGGGCGTGGATGGTCGCGGACGAGTCCGCGGGCCTCGGCATCCGCGAGACGGCCGGGCTCATCACCGACGACACGTCGTCGTTCGTCCCGCACCGCATCGCGGACTGAGGCGGACGGATCAGCGGAGGCGCGGCGGGACGTCGAACGACGCGACGACGGCCCGCCACACGCTCTTCGCCGACTCGCCCTCGGCGAACGCCTGCTCGATCGTCCGGCCGCCCAGCTCGGCGAGCACCTGGTCCTTCGCCACGCTCGCGGCGTAGTTCTCGCCGAACTGCTCGTTCATCCGTTCCCAGAACTGTGTGAGCCTCACCTGTTCAACCTATCCGCGGCGGCGGACCCCCTGGACCCCTCACACTGCGCGCCCGGCCGCTCGCCTGGCGGCTCGCGGCCGTGCGCCCCGAGCACGCCGTGAGCCACCGGTACCGCGTCCGGCCGTGCGTCCCCCGGAGCGCACGGCCGTGAACCACCGGTACCGCGTCGGCCGTGCGTCCCGGGCTACGAAGGATCTTGCGTGCGCTCTTCGCGGTGGACACCGGTGAGGTAGCGCTCCACCGCCTCGATGACCCGCGCCGAGCGGTACGACGGGAAGACGTCGAACGCGTGTTGGCCGCCCCGCATCTCCGCATAGGCGACCGGGTTGGCGGACGCGGCGCGCAGGGCCGTGACGAAGCGCCGGGCCTCGGCCACCGGTACCAGCGAGTCGTGGGTTCCGTGGATCACGAAGAACGGCGGCGCGTCGGCGTGGACGCGCATCTCCGGGGACGCGCGGCGGAACGGCTCCGGATCTGCCCGCAGCGAGCGCTTGAACACGAGCTTGCGCATCAGCCCCGTCGCACCCATCGGGACGCGCCACGGCCCAGGATCGACCAGGTTGTAGATCCCGTAAAACGGAACGGCCGCGCGCACGCTCGTGTCCGCGTCCTCGAAACCCGGCTGGTACTCGGGATCTCCGGCGGTGAGCGCGACGAGCGCGGCGAGGTGTCCCCCGGCGGACCCACCGGTGACGCACAGGAAATCCGGGTCGGCCCCGTACTCGGCGGCGTGCTCGCGGTACCAGGCGATGAACCGCTTGAGGTCGACGATGTGGTCGGGCCAGGTCGCGCGCGGGCTGAGCCGGTAGTTGACGTTGAACCCGACCCATCCGTGGACGGCCATGTGGTTGAGCAGCGGCAGTCCCTGCTCGCGCTTGTCGCCGACGACCCACGCGCCGCCGTGGATCTGGAGGAGACCAGGGCGCAGCTCGCCGTCGGCGGCGGGCCGGTAGACGTCGAGCCGCAGCCGCTTCTCTTCCCAGTAGACGACGTTCCGGTCGACGCGGACGCCGCGCCGGGGCACGAAGCACAGCGGCGGCACGGCGAGATGCGAGCGCGGATACCGGGACGCGCCGTGGTGCAGCTCGCGGGGAATCCCGCAGTCGCGCAGCGTGACGACCGTCCGCCGGGACAGGACGATCGTCGCGACCGTCCCGGCCGTCGCGACGATCCCGAGCGCGAGCCCGCACCATCCCGCCCACCCCGCCAGCCCGCCCGACACCGCGAGCGCGGCGAGCGCGACGGCCTCCAGCACGAGCAGATGCGGCGCGAGTTCGGTGGCCAGCCACCCGCTGAAGAAGCTGGGCACCAGCAGGAATCCCGCGCTGCGGGGCCACCGCGCGTTCGCGGCGACCAGCGCCAGCGCGGCTCCGACGACGAGCAGGACGTACGGCATGCGGCGGCTCCCAGAACGGTCCGCCCCCACCCTGCCGACGAAAAGCGTCCACTTACAACGTGACCCCGGTCACCTCGTCACGTTCTGTCAGACCCGGCGGGCAGGATGGAGGACATGGCCGCCGACGTGCTCGAACGCTTCTCCCCCGCCACCCGCGCGTGGTTCGCGGGCGCGTTCGCCGCGCCCACGGCGGCGCAGGCCGGGGCGTGGGAGTCGGTGGCCGAGGGCGAGAACACGCTCGTCGTCGCCCCGACCGGCTCCGGCAAGACGCTCGCGGCGTTCCTGTGGTCGCTGGACCGGCTGGCCGCCGAGCCCGTCCCGGAGGACCCGAGGCGCCGCTGCCGCGTCCTGTACGTGTCGCCGCTGAAGGCCCTCGCGGTGGACGTCGAGCGCAACCTGCGCGCGCCGCTGACCGGCATCCGGCAGGCGGCGCGGCGGCTGGGCCTGCCCGAGCCGGACGTGCGGGTCGGCATCCGCTCCGGCGACACCCCGGCCGACGAGCGGCGGCGCATCGCCACCCGCCCGCCGGACATCCTGATCACCACGCCGGAGTCGCTGTTCCTGCTGCTCACCGCGCAGGCGCGGGAGGCGCTGCGCGGCGTGGAGACCGTCATCGTGGACGAGGTCCACGCCGTCGCGGGCACCAAGCGCGGCGCGCACCTGGCGCTGTCGCTGGAGCGGCTGGACGCGCTGCTGGAGCGGCCCGCGCAGCGCATCGGCCTGTCGGCGACGGTCCGCCCGGTGGACGAGGTGGCGGCGTTCCTCGGCGGCCCGCGCCCGGCGCGGACGGTGCAGCCGCCGTCGGAGAAGGAGTTCGCGCTCGACGTCGTCGTCCCGGTGGAGGACATGGGCGAGGTCGCCGCGTTCACCGACGACGCGGGCGCGGCCGACCCAAGGCAGCGCAGCATCTGGCCGCACGTGGAGGACCGCGTCCTCGACCTCATCGAGGGGCACCGGTCGACGCTGGTGTTCGCGAACTCGCGGCGGCTCGCGGAGCGGCTGTGCGGGCGGCTGAACGAGCTGGCCTACGAGCGGGCGACGGCCGTCGAAAGCGACGGTCCGGCCCGCATCGGCCCCGACGACGTGGCCCGCGCCCTCGCCGCCCCCGCCGAGGTGATGGCGCAGGCGGGCGCGGCGGCCGGCGTCCCCGCCGAGATCGCCCGCGCCCACCACGGATCGGTGTCCAAGGAGGAGCGCGCGGGCATCGAGGACGCGCTGAAGCAGGGCCGCCTGCCCGCCGTCGTCGCCACGTCCAGCCTGGAGCTGGGCATCGACATGGGCGCGGTCGACCTGGTCGTCCAGGTGGAGTCGCCGCCCTCGGTGGCGAGCGGCCTGCAGCGGGTGGGCCGCGCGGGGCACCAGGTCGGCGCGGTGTCGCACGGCGTGATCTTCCCCAAGTACCGGGGCGACCTGGTGCAGACGGCGGTCGTCGCGGAGCGGATGCGCGCGGGCCTGATCGAGGAGCTGCGGTACCCGCGCAACCCGCTGGACGTCCTGGCGCAGCAGATCGTGGCGATGGTGGCGCTGGAGGAGTGGACGGTCGACGGGCTGGAGACCGTCGTCAAACGCGCCGCCCCCTACGCGACGCTGCCGCGCTCGGCGCTGGAGGCCACCCTCGACATGCTCGCGGGCCGCTACCCGAGCGACGAGTTCGGCGAGCTGCGGCCCCGCCTGGTGTGGGACCGGGTGACGGGCGTCCTGCGGGACCGGCCGGGCGCGCAGCGGCTCGCGGTGACCAGCGGCGGCACGATCCCCGACCGTGGCCTGTTCGGGGTGTTCCTGGTCGGTGAGAAGTCGTCGCGGGTCGGCGAGCTGGACGAGGAGATGGTGTACGAGTCGCGCGTCGGGGACGTGTTCGTCCTCGGGGCCAGCTCGTGGCGCATCGAGGACATCACGCCGGACCGGGTGCTGGTGTCGCCCGCGCCGGGGCAGGCGGGCAAGCTGCCGTTCTGGCACGGCGACGCGCTGGGCCGTCCGGCGGAGCTGGGCCGGGCGCTGGGCGCGTTCACCCGGGAGCTGGCGCGGCTGCCGGCGGAGAGGGCGCGGGAGCGGGTCGGCGCGGCGGGGCTGGACGCGTTCGCGGCCGGGAACCTGGTGGCGTACCTGGCGGAGCAGAAGGAGGCGACGGGGCACGTCCCCGACGACCGGACGCTGGTGGTGGAGCGGTTCCGCGACGAGCTGGGCGACTGGCGGCTCGTCGTCCACTCCCCGCTGGGCGGCCGCGTCCACGCGCCGTGGGCGCTGGCCATCGCGGGGCGGCTGCGCGAGCGGTACGGGGTGGACGCGCAGGCGATGCACGCCGACGACGGGATCGTGCTGCGCGTCCCCGACATGGACGAGCCCCCGAACCTGGACCTGGCCGTCTTCGACCCGGACGAGATCGAGCGCGTCGTGGTGGACGAGCTGGGCGGCTCGGCGCTGTTCGCGGCCCGGTTCCGCGAGTGCGCGGCGCGCTCGCTGCTGCTGCCGCGCCGCCGCCCCGACAGGCGGATGCCGCTGTGGCAGCAGCGGCAGCGCGCGGCGCAGCTGCTGGCGGTGGCGAGCCGGTACCCGTCGTTCCCGATCGTGCTGGAGACGATGCGCGAGTGCCTTCAGGACGTCTTCGACGTGCCGGGCCTGGTCCAGGTGATGCGGGATCTGGCGGGCCGGAGGGTCCGGCTGGTCGAGGTGGAGACGCCGCAGCCGTCGCCGTTCGCGCGGTCGCTGCTGTTCCGGTACGTCGGCGCGTTCATGTACGAGGGCGACTCGCCGCTCGCGGAGCGCCGCGCGCAGGCCCTCGCGCTGGACTCGGCGCTGCTCGCGGAGCTGCTCGGCCAGGCGGATCTGCGGGAGCTGCTGGACGCCGAGGTCGTCGTCGACACCGAGCGGGAGCTGCAGCGGCTCGCGGAGGACCGGCGCGCCCGCGACGTGGAGGGCGTGGCGGACCTGCTGCGCGCGCTCGGCCCGCTGACGGCGGCCGAGGTCGCGGAGCGCGCGACGGCGGACCCGACCGGGTGGCTGGGCGAGCTGGTGACGGCGCGGCGGGCGATCCGCGTCCGGGTCGCGGGGGTCGAGCACGTCGCGGCGATCGAGGACGCGGGGCGGCTGCGGGACGCGCTCGGCGCGCCGCTGCCGGTCGGCGTCCCGGAGGCGTTCCTGGAGCCGGTGGCCGATCCGCTCGGCGACCTGGTGTCCCGGTACGCGCGCACGCACGGGCCGTTCCGCGCGGAGGAGGCGGCGGCGCGGTTCGGGCTGGGCGTCGCGGTGGTCGGGGAGGTGCTGCGGCGGCTGGCGGGCGCGGGCCGCGTGGTGGCGGGCGAGTTCCTGCCCGCCGAGGCGGCGCGCGGCCCGCTGGGCGGCGAGTGGTGCGACGCGGGCGTGCTGCGGACGCTGCGCCGCCGGTCGCTGGCGCGGCTGCGCGCGGAGGTGGAGCCGTCGCCGCCGGAGGCGCTGGGCCGGTTCCTGCCGGTGTGGCACGGGATCGCGGGCGGGTCGCGGCTGCGCGGGATCGACGCGCTGGTGCAGGCCGTGGAGCAGTTGCAGGGCGCGGCGGTGCCCGCGTCGGCGCTGGAGTCGCTGATCCTGCCGTCGCGCGTGCCGGGGTACTCCCCCGCGCTGCTGGACGAGCTGACGTCGGCGGGCGAGGTCGTGTGGGCGGGGCAGGGCGCGCTGCCGGGCGGCGACGGCTGGGTGTCGCTGTATTTGGCCGACACCGCGCCGCTGCTGCTGGCCGAGCCGGGCGAGATCACGCTGACGCCCGTCCACGAGGCCGTGCTGGACGTGCTCGGCGACGGCGGCGCGCTGTTCTTCCGCGCCCTGTCCGACCGGGTGCGGAAGCGGGCGACGGCGAACGACCGGGAACTCCTGACCGCCGTGTGGGACCTGGTGTGGGCGGGCCGCCTCACCAACGACACCCTCGCCCCGCTGCGGGCGGCGCTCGGCGCGGGCCGTCCGGCGCACCGGGCGCGGCCGACGCGGCGGGGCCGCCCGGTGCTGCCGTCGCGGACGGGCCCGCCCGCCGCCGCCGGGCGCTGGTGGGTCGTGCCGGAGCGGGAGACCGCGCCGACGCCGCGCGCGCACGCGCTGGCCGAGGCGCTGCTGGAGCGGTACGGGATCGTCATCCGGGGCGCGGTGGCGGCGGAGCGCGCGCCGGGCGGGTTCGCGGCGGTGTACCCGGTGCTGCGGGCGTTCGAGGACAGCGGCCGCTGCCGCCGGGGGTACTTCGTGGAGGGTCTGGGCGCGGCGCAGTTCGCGCTGCCCGGCGCGGTGGACCGGCTGCGCGCGCTGCGCCCGGCGGCCGATCCGGGGCCGCCCGCCGACCTCGGCGCGCTGTGGGAGACGCCCGCCGCGCCCCCGGCGGCGCGTGCGCTGGTGCTGGCCGCCGCCGACCCGGCGAACCCGTACGGGGCGGCGCTGCCGTGGCCGGAGCGGCCGGGCGAGGCGGTGTCGGGGCACAAGCCGGGCCGCAAGGCGGGCGCGCTGGTCGTGCTGGCGGACGGCCGTCTGGTCCTGTACGTCGAACGCGGCGGCAAGACGCTGCTGACCTGGGAGGACGATCTTGCGGTCCTGCAACCGGCGGTGGACGCGCTGGCGCTGGCCGTCCGCGAGGGCGCGCTCGGCAAGCTGACGGTCGAGCGCGCGGACGGCGCGGCCATCGGTGACTCCCCGCTGGCGGCGGCGCTGGAGGCGGCGGGTTTCCATCCGACGCCGCGCGGGCTGCGGCTGCGCGCCTGACGTCCGTCCCGTCCCGGGAATCTCGCCCTTTCCGTAATCTTGACTGGTTCCAGAAACTGAGCGAGTCTGAGGAACGTGTCCTCGGACTCGGCCTTCCGCCGGATGCTGCGCGACGCCGCGCTGCGCGTGACCCGCCCACGGGTCGCGGTACTGAGCGCGGTCCACGCCCATCCGCACGCCGACACCGAAGCGATCATCGACGCCGTGCGCGGGCGGCTGCCCAAGGTCTCCCACCAGGCCGTGTACGACTCGCTGCGGACGCTCACCGCCGCCGGCCTGGTCCGGCGCGTCCAGCCCTCCGGCCTCGTGGCCCGCTACGAGTCGCGGGTCGGGGACAACCACCACCACATCGTGTGCCGGTCGTGCGGGGCCATCGCCGACGCCGACTGCCGCGCCGGCGCCGCGCCCTGCCTGACCGCCGCCGACGACCGGGGCTTCGCGATCGACGAGGCCGAGATCGTCTACTGGGGCCTGTGCCCCGGCTGCTCCCCATCCCCGTGATGCGCTCCGCCCCCGAAAGGACCGACATGTCCGACAACGAAACCAACGTCTACCGGACCAACGACGAGAGCGCGGACGGCTGCCCCGTCCCGCACGCGCGCGCCCCGCACCCCACCCAGGGCGGCGGCAACCGCGGCTGGTGGCCGAACCGGCTGAACCTGCGCATCCTGGCCAAGAACCCGCCGGTCACCGACCCGTTCGGCGCGGACTTCGACTACGCGGCGGCGTTCACGAGCCTCGACCTGCCCGCCGTGAAGCGCGACATCGCCGAGGCGCTGACGACGTCCCACGACTGGTGGCCCGCCGACTTCGGCCACTACGGGCCGTTCATCATCCGGATGGCGTGGCACAGCGCGGGCACGTACCGCATCAGCGACGGCCGGGGCGGCGCCGGGTCCGGGCAGCAGCGCTTCGCCCCGCTCAACAGCTGGCCCGACAACGCCAACCTCGACAAGGCCCGGCGGCTGCTGTGGCCCGTCAAGAAGAAGTACGGCAAGAACCTCTCCTGGGCGGACCTGCTGGTCCTCGCGGGCAACGTCGCCCTGGAGTCGATGGGCTTCGAGACGTTCGGGTTCGCCGGGGGCCGCGCCGACGTCTACGAGCCCGACGAGGACGTCTACTGGGGCCCGGAGACGACATGGCTCGGCGACGAGCGCTACACCGGCGACCGCGACCTGGAGAGCCCGCTCGGCGCGGTCCAGATGGGCCTGATCTACGTCAACCCGGAGGGCCCGAACGGCAACCCGGACCCGATCGCCGCCGCGCGCGACATCCGCGAGACGTTCCGCCGCATGGCGATGAACGACGAGGAGACCGTCGCGCTCATCGCGGGCGGCCACACCTTCGGCAAGACGCACGGCGCGGGCCCCGCCGACAACGTCGGCCCCGAGCCGGAGGCCGCGCCGCTGGAGGAGCAGGGCCTGGGCTGGAAGAGCTCGTTCCGCACCGGCAAGGGCGGCGACGCGATCACCAGCGGGCTGGAGGGCATCTGGACGCCCACCCCGACGACCTGGGACAACAGCTTCTTCGAGACGCTGTTCGCCTACGAGTGGGAGCTGTTCGAGAGCCCGGCGGGCGCGGCGCAGTGGCGGCCGAAGGACGGCGCGGGCGCGGGCACCGTCCCCGACCCGCACGACCCGGCGAAGCGGCACGCGCCGACGATGCTGACGACCGACCTGTCGCTGCGCTTCGACCCCGTCTACGAGCCGATCTCGCGGCGGTTCCTGGAGCACCCCGACGAGTTCGCGGACGCGTTCGCGCGGGCCTGGTTCAAGCTGACGCACCGCGACATGGGCCCCGTCGCCCGCTACCTCGGCCCGGAGGTCCCGGCCGAGACGCTGCTGTGGCAGGACCCGCTGCCGCCGGTGACGCACCCGCTCGTCGGGCCGGCGGAGATCGCGGACCTCAAGCGGCGCGTGCTGGAGTCGGGGCTGACGGTGTCCCAGCTCGTCACGACGGCGTGGGCGTCGGCGTCCACGTTCCGCGGCGGCGACAAGCGCGGCGGGGCCAACGGCGCGCGCGTCCGCCTGGAGCCGCAGAAGGACTGGGAGGTCAACGAGCCGGACCGGCTCGCGACGGTGCTGCGGACGCTGGAGGACGTCCGGCGCGGGTTCAACGACGCGCAGACCGGGGACGTCCGGATCTCGCTGGCCGACCTGATCGTCCTCGCCGGGGCCGCCGCCGTCGAGAAGGCCGCCGCCGACGCGGGCCACCCCGTCGAGGTGCCGTTCACGCCCGGCCGCACCGACGCGGCGCAGGACGAGACCGACGTGGAGTCGTTCGCGGCGCTCGAACCGTCCTCGGACGGCTTCCGCAACTACCGCGGCAAGGGCCAGCGGCTGCCCGCCGAGTTCCTGCTCGTCGACCGGGCGAACCTGCTGACGCTCAGCGCGCCGGAGATGACGGTGCTGGTCGGCGGCCTGCGGGTGCTCGGCGCGAACCACGGCGGGTCGGCGCTCGGCGTCCTCACCGACGCGCCGGGAACGCTGACGAACGACTTCTTCGTCAACCTCCTCGACCTCGACACCACCTGGCGGCCCACCTCGGCGGACGCCGAGACGTTCGAGGGCGTGGACGGCTCGGGCGCGGTCCGGTGGACGGGCAGCCGCGCCGACCTGGTGTTCGGCTCGAACTCCGAGCTGCGCGCCGTCGCGGAGGTGTACGCGGCCGACGACGCGCGCGAGAAGTTCGTGGCGGACTTCGTCGCGGCGTGGGACAAGGTCATGAACCTGGACCGGTTCGACCTGGCCTGAGCACGCCGGTGTCCGGGCCGTCCGCGGCCCGGGCGCCGGTCAGGCGTCCTGCGGGCGGCAGCGGGGGCACAGCCCCCAGAAGGTGACGTCGGCCTCGTCCACCAGGAAGCCGCCGTCGTCGGACGGGTGCAGGCACGGCGCGCGGCCGACCGCGCAGTCGACGTCCCGGACGGTCCCGCAGCTCCGGCACACCAGGTGGTGGTGGTTGTCCCCGACGCGCCCCTCGTACCGGGCGGGGCTGCCCGCGGGCTCGATGCGGCGCAGCAGCCCGGCGGCCGTGAGCGCGTGCAGCGCCTCGTACACGGCCTGCAGCGAAATATGCCCGACGCGCTCGCGCACGCCCCGCGCGATCGTCTCGACGTCCAGATGGTCGCCCGCGCGGACGGTCTCGACCAGCGCGACGCGGGCGGCGGTCACCCGCAGCCCGACGCCGCGCAGCTCGTCGGCGACGGTGGGGGGCGGGGACGCGGTCATACCCCCAAATCTACTTCACACCGCCCCGCCCACCGCGCCGTCTCACCCCCGCGACCGCCCCTGCCACGGCCACCGCCCCGTCAACTCGACCTCCAACGAGAAGCTGAGGACGGTCCGGATCGCCACGATCGCGGCAAGGACCGCGACGCTGTTGAGCGTCGGCGTCGCCGCGACCGTCCGGATGATGTCGCCCGCGACGAGGATCTCCAGCCCGAGCAGAATGGCCCGCCCGAGACTCTGCCGGAATCCCCGGTAATCGACGGAGCGACCGCCCGCGCGCACGGCCCGATACCCGAACACGCCGCAGACCAGCAGCCCGCCGCCGGCGATGACGACCACCCCGGCGAGATCCACCCCCCGCCCGACACCCTCCACAACCCCAACGAAATCCACCGACACCCCCCCCCGCCACCGGTTATTGCCCCCTCACCCCCACCCAACCCCTCACAACAACCGGACCCCGTGGGGATGGGTGTTCGGTGGGTGCAGTTGCTCGGAGTCTGGACGAGTACGTCGTCGTCCCGTGACCTCGGTCAGCGGCGTTTGCGGGAGAGGAGGGTCACCAGGCCGCGGAAGGCTCGTTCGTCGAGGGTGCCGAAGGGGTTGTCGTGGACGATGTAGGTCCAGGTCGCGGAGGGGCGTTGGACGCCCGCGGCGGCGAGGTCGATGCCGTCCGGGCCCGCGGTGAGGGTGGTGAAGGCGGCGACGGCGTTGTCGCGGGCGGTGGGGAGCAGGCGTTTGCCCGCGGGGACGGCCTCGCGGTTGAACTCGACCAGGGGGTCCAGGCCGCGGCCGAGGGAGCGCAGGTGGATGCCCTCGCGCAGTTCGGCGAGGAACGCCAGGTGGTCGGACCAGACCCGGTCGAGGTGGTACAGGACGAGCGTGCGGGCCGCTGCGGCGACGGCCGCCGCACCGGCGGCGTCCACCAGAGACGCGTGGTGGTCGGCGGCGCGCGTGCGCAGGAGTGAGTCGCCCGCGTCGCCGCGCAGGACGCGGTCGCGCTCGGCCAGAACCTCCGCGCGCTGCAGCCCGATCAGGTGGTTGTACCGCCACGTGTTGCGGTGGATCTCCAGGTCCACGCCCTCCGCGACGCGCTGCGCGTGCCCGGTGATCCAGTGCGCGCCCTTGTCGGTGATCAGGCCGTCGTCGCCGGTCTCGCCCTTGTACGTCTCGTCGGGCGCGTACCGGGTGACGAGATCGTCCTGCAGCGACGTCAGGAACACCGACCCGCCGGGATCGCCCTGGCGTCCCGCGCGGCCCCGGAGCTGATCGTCCAGACGGCTGCTGTGGTAGTGGCCCGTCCCGATGACGAGCAGGCCGCCCGCCGCCGCGACGCGGTCGCGGTCCGCGCCGTCCGCGCCGCCGAGCCGGATGTCGGTGCCGCGCCCCGCGATCTGCGTGGAGACCGTCAGCGCGCCGTACGCCCCGGCGTCCGCGATGACGGCGGCCTCGCCCGCGTCGTTCTTGGCGTTCAGGACGACCGGTTCCAGCCCGGCGCGGCGCAGCCGCCGCGCGAGCCGTTCGGACGCGGCGACGTCCAGCGTTCCGGCCAGCACGGGCCGCCCGGCGGCGTGCGCGGCCGCGATCGTCTCGATGACGGCGACGTCCCGGTCGTCGGCGGTCGCGTACAGCCGGTCCGGCTCGTCCTCCCGCACGCACGGCCGGTTCGGCGGCACGACGACGATCTCCAGCCCGTAGAACTCGCGGAGCTGCCCCGCGACGGCCATCGCCGTGCCCGTCATCCCGCACCGCACCGGATACCGGCCGATGAGCTCCTGCACCGTGACCGAGTCCAGGATCTCGCCGCCCGGCGACGCGGTCAGCGCCTCCTTCGCCTCGACGGCCGCGTGCAGCCCGTCCGGCCAGCGCTGGAGCAGCGCCACGCGGCCCCGGGACTCGCTGATCAGCTTCACCGCGCCGTCCCGGACGATGTAGTCCACGTCCCGGTGCAGCAGCACCTCCGCGTGCAGCGCCAGGTTGACGGCCGTCAGCGTGTCCAGGTTCTCGACGGCGTACAGGTCGATCCCGCCCAGCGCCGCCTCCACGGCCCGCGCGCCCGCCGGGGTGAGCTGGACGTTGCGCGCGTCCTCGTCGGTGGCGTAGTCGCGGCCGGGCCGCAGCCGCCGCGCGAGGTCGGCGTAGGCCGGGACGGGCTCGGCGTCCGCGACGGACCCGGCGAGGACGAGCGGGACCATCGCCTCGTCCACCAGCACCGAGTCGGCCTCGTCGATCAGCGCGATGCCCGGCTCGGGCAGCACGACGGCGTCCGGCTCGACGGCCAGCCGGTCCCGCAGCAGGTCGAACCCGACCTCGCTGACCGGCGCGTAGGTGATGTCGGCGGCGTACGCGGCGCGCCGCTCGTCCGGCGTGGACTCCTGCCCGACCCAGCCGGACGTGACGCCGAGCAGCGCGTGCAGCGGCGCCATCCACTCGGCGTCGCGGCGCGCGAGGTAGTCGTTGACGGACAGGACGTGGACGCGCCGCCCGCGCAGCGCGTGCCCGGCGGCGGCGACGGCCCCGGCGAGCGTCTTGCCCTCGCCCGTCGCCATCTCCGCGACGCGCCCGGACAGCAGCGCGAGGACCCCGACGAGCTGGACGTCGAACGGCCGCTCCCCCAGCGTCCGCCGCGCCGCCTCGCGGCCGAGCGCGCAGAACTCCGCGAGATCGTCGTCGCTGGTCAGACCACCCGCGCGCAGACCGGCGACGGCGGCGGAGAGCTCGTCGTCGGCCAGGTCCCGGACCGCGTCCTCCCGGCGGCCCGCCGCCGCCGCGACCGCCGACAGCGGCGCGGTGTCGGCGCTGCCCGGCCGCTGCACGAGCCGCCGCAACCGGTCACGAAGCATGCGGGCCTTCCCCTCCAGCGGGCGCGCGGCGCGCCCCGGTCGGCACGGCGGGCGGCCGTGCGGTGCTCTCGATCATTATGTCCCGCCCGGATCGGCCCGAGGTCGCACCCGCGGTTCATCCTCAGGGCGGATTCGGCCCCGCCCGCCACCTGCGACGATCGAGGGGTACGGGGTTGCGGCGGGCCGGGGAACGCCCGCCGCGGAACGGGAGTCGCACATGACACCGACGGCACGGCTCGCCGCCGCGCGGCGGCGCAGGCTGCAGATCATCAGCCGCACGGTCCTCGACCGCGCGATGCACGACCCAAGGCGCACCGCCGTGGCCGACACCGGCAGGGCGGAACCGGCGCGGTAAACCGGACGCGGGGCGGCGACGTCCCCAGAGTCGGGCGGCGGCCTCCGCACCCGCAGGCGGAGGACGCGGCCCTTCCTCGGTCCGCGCGTGACCAGTCCGCGCTGAACCAGCCCGCGCTGAACCAGCCCGCGCTGGACTAGTCCGCGCTGAACACCTCGTCGCGGGCCTGTTCCAGCGCGGCGTGCAGCGCGCCGCGCAGCACCGGCGACCCGTCCACCTCGCTGACCGCCACGGCGGGCCGGGTCGGGCTGATCCGGCCGACGACGCGTTCGATGCGGGCCGCCAGCGGCCGCCCCCCGGCGCGGCCGAGCCGTCCCGACAGGACGACGAGCCCGGGGTCGAGCACGATGTTCACCGAGGTCACGCCGTAGGAGATGCGGTCGGCCAGCTCGTCGAGGAACGCCCCGCCCCGGTCCTCGTCGGCGGCGGCGGCCCGCACGCACTCGACGGCGGTCGGCTCGGCGATGCCGTGCGCGTGCGCGAGCCGCCGGACGGCGTCCGCGCCGACCAGCGACCCGTAGCCGCCCGCCAGCGCCGGGATGCCCCACGAGGTGGACTCGGTGACGCCCTCGCCGCCGCCGGGCGCGCGCCGGGCCGCGCCGACGGGCAGCGGCGCGCCGGGCACCGGCAGGTAGCCGATCTCGCCCGCGCCGCCGAACCGGCCGCGGTGCAGCCGCCCGCCGAGCGTGACCGACAGGCCGATGCCGCGGTCCAGCCAGACCAGCGCGAAGTCCTCGGCGTCGCGCGCCGCGCCGTAGGCGCGTTCGGCGACGGCGGCGAGGTTGACGTCGTTCTCCAGCGTCACGGGCCGCCGCAGGTCGGCGCTGAGCGCGGCGAGGACGCCCTGGTGCCAGCCGGGCAGGTCGAACGCGAACTGGACGTCGCCCGAGCGCGGGTCGACGACGCCGGGCGTTCCGATGACGAACGCGCTGAGCCGGGACAGCGCGACGCGCGCCGACCGGCACGCCTTGACGACGGCGTCGTGGACGAGCGGCGCGGGCGCGTCCGTTTTGTCCGGATCGACGGTAACCTGGGTCACGACACGGCCCGTGATGTCCGCGACGCCCGCCGTGACCCCCTGCGGCCCGACCTCCAGCCCCGCGACGTACGCGCTCGACGGCACGACCGCGTACAGCGCCGCGTTCGGCCCCCGACCCCCGGCCTGCTCGCCCGCCACCTCGACCAGGCCCCGTTCCTCCAGCCGGGAGAGGAGCTGCGACGCGGTGACCTTCGACAACCCCGTGTGCTCGCCGATCTGCGCACGCGTCAGCGGACCCCTGCTGACGAGCAGATCCAGCGCGGCACGGTCGTTCAGCTCCCGCAGCAGGCGGGGCGTTCCGGGCCGTCGGACCATGCGGGAACCCCTCGATGTCTCAATCCGCTAACGAGCGGTTTTGTTTAGGAAAGTTTCTTGTTAGTTTACGCGCCAAGCGTTCCCGCCGGACCGGCACCCCGGGTGGCGGAGCGCGCAGAGCGCCGACCGGCGAGCAGGGCGCCCGCGAGCGGTGCAGGACGAAACGGGCATGGCTGGACCCTAAAGGGTCCGCGCGCCGGTGGACCAAGCACCGCGGGCCGGAGGCCACGCGAGGCGATGCGGGAAAGGAACCCCCAGTGAAGTACATCAAGATTGCGGCCGCGGTGACCGCGATCGCCCTGGCCGCCACGGCCTGCGGCGGCGACAAGAAGGACGACGCCGGTTCGGGCAAGGACCCGGCGACGCTCAAGGTCTGGATGATGGGCGACGGGACGCCCGAGCAGACGAAGTTCCTCGACGGCGTCGAGACCGAGTTCAAGCAGAAGCACCCGAACACGGACGTGCAGATCAAGTACGTCCCGTGGCCGCAGGTCGCCAACGCCTTCCAGAAGGCCGCGGCGGGCGGCGAGGGCCCGGACGTCACCGAGCTCGGCAACACCGACGTCCAGTCCCACATCGAGCAGGGCAACCTGTACGACATCAGCGACCGGGTGTCCGGCTGGGCCGACGCGAAGACGCTGAACAAGACCGCTCTGGAGAACGACAAGGCGGACGGCAAGACCTACGCCGTGCCGTGGTACGGCGGCGTGCGCGGCGTCTGGTACCGCAAGGACTGGTTCGACAAGGCCGGCCTGACCGCGCCGAAGAACTGGGCCGAGCTGACCGCCGCCGCCAAGAAGATCCAGGACCAGGAGAAGGTCCCCGGCATCGGCGTCCCGACCGACCAGACCAACGCGCTCCTCAGCTTCATCTGGGGCGACGGCGGCGAGGTCGCCCTCAAGGAGGGCGGCAAGTGGGTCGGCAAGCTCGACTCCCCGCAGGTCAAGGAGGCCGTCGAGTACTACACCGGCCTGATCTCCAAGGAGAAGGTCGCGCCGGAGAAGTACGTCGGCAAGAACGAGCTGGACGGCCCGCAGAACGACTTCGCGCTCGGCAAGCTCGGCATGTACGTCGACGGGAGCTGGGCCTACGCCCAGATGAAGAAGATCTCCCCGAAGAACGCCGACAAGTGGGCCGTCTTCCCGATCCCCGCCAAGGACGGCGGCAACGCCCCGGCGCTCGCGGGCGGCTCCGACGTCGCGGTCTGGAAGGACACCAAGGCCCCGGCCGCGGCGTTCGACTACATCACCGTGCTGAACAACGCCAAGAACGCCGCCGCGTGGGCGGACATCAGCGGGTTCTCCTCGATGCGCTCGGACGTGAAGTTCTCCGACCCGCGCCTGGCGGTCTTCACCGACATCGCGGGCAACACCAAGTTCGCGCCGATCAGCTCCGGCTGGGGCGAGTTCGAGCAGGCCAAGAAGGTCCTGCCCAACGCCCTCAAGGCCATCGTGCAGGGCAAGTCGGTCGACGATGAGCTGAAGAAGGCCAACGAGCAGGCCAACACCCTCCTGAACCCGTAGGGAACCCGATGCTCGACACCGCTCCCGCGGTGCGGACCGCGCCGGACCGGGACGACCCCGGTCCGGCGCGCCCCCGCCGCCGGTTCCGCCCGGGACCGTACCTGCTGATCCTGCCGACGGTCGCGGTCATCGCGGTCCTCATGTTCTGGCCGATCGTCCAGATCGGGATCATGTCCTTCCAGAAGGTCGGCACGCGCCAGCTCCGCGGCGAACCCGCCGAACAGGTGGGCCTCGACAACTTCCGCACGATCGTCGACGACCCGTTCTTCTGGCAGACCCTGCGGCACACGGTGCTGTTCGCCGTGGTCGCCGTCGTCCTGACGATGGTGGTCGGGACGCTGATCGGGCTGCTGCTCAACAAGCTCGGCCGCCGCATGGCCAACGTCGTCGCCGGCGGCGTGCTCGTCGCCTGGGCGACGCCGCCCGTCACGGCCGCGATCATCTTCTCCTGGCTGTTCGGCTCCACCGGCGGCCTGGTCAACTGGACGCTGGACAAGCTGCCGGACGCGCTCGTCGGCGGCGGCTGGGACGACCACAACTGGTTCGCCACGCCGCTGTCCACCTACACCGTGCTGACGATCTGCGTCGTCTGGCAGGCGTGCCCGTTCGTCGCGGTGTCGGTCCTCGCGGGCCTGAAGAGCGTCCCGTCCGAGCTGTACGAGGCGGCGCGGGTGGACGGGTCGAGCGCCTGGCGCTCGTTCTGGAGCATCACCGTCCCGCTCCTCAAGCCGATCTTCCTGCTGCTGATCGTCATGTCGATCATCTGGGACTTCAAGGTCTTCACGCAGCTCTTCATCATGTCCGGCCTGGCGAACCGCGACGCGTTCAACCTGTCGCTCTACGCCTACTCCGAGGCGTTCGGCTCGCTCAATCCGAAGCTCGGCATGGGCTCGGCCATCGCGGTCGTGCTCACGCTGCTGCTGCTCGTCGTCACCGCCGTGTACGTGCGGGTCATGGTGCGGCAGGGGGAGACCCGATGAAACACCGGAAACTGCGCGCGATCGGGTTCAACGCGCTCGGGGTGATCGTCTTCGTCGCCGCGGTGTTCCCGGTCTTCTGGATGGTCTCGACGGCGTTCAAGCCGGACGACGAGATCTTCAGCACCACGCCGCACCCCGTGCCCGCGCACCCCACGCTGGACCACTTCAGCTCCGTCCTCCACGACAACGTCGCCGAGGTGTCCTTCTGGACGTACTTCCGCAACAGCCTCGGCCTCGCGCTCGCCACCGTCCTGGTGTCCGGGCTGCTGGCGCTCCTCGCCGCGACCGCCGTCGCCCGGTTCCGGTTCCGCTTCCGGACGACGTTCCTGATCATGCTGCTGGTCGTCCAGATGGTGCCGCTGGAGGCGCTGGTCATCCCGCTGTTCCTGGACCTGAAGAAGCTGGAGCTGCTGAACAGCCTCGGCGGACTCGTCCTCGTCTACATCGGGTTCGCGGTGCCGTTCGCGATCCTCATGCTGCGCGGCTTCGTGGCGGCCGTCCCCAAGGAGCTGGAGGAGGCCGCGGCCATCGACGGCGCGGGGCCGGTGCGCGTGTTCTTCAGCGTGCTGCTGCCCCTGGTCGCGCCGGGCCTGGTCGCGACGAGCATCTTCTCCTTCATCACCGCCTGGAACGAGTTCGTCTTCGCGTTCACGTTCCTTGACGATCAGGACAAAGCAACCTTGCCGATGATGATGCAGTACTTCTTCGGGCACAACGGCAACGCCTGGGGCTCGATCATGGCCGCGTCCACGCTGCTCACGCTCCCCGTCATCGTGTTCTTCCTCGCCGTCCAGCGCCGCATGGTGTCCGGGCTGACCGCCGGGGCGGTGAAGGGATGAGCGACGACCTCGCGCGGCTCGCCCGCGCCGCGCTGCTGCCCGGGTTCACCGGTTCGACCGCGCCCGGCTGGCTGCTGGCCGAGCTGGAACGCGGCCTCGGCGGCGTCACCCTGTTCGCGATCAACGGCAACGTGCCGGGGCCGGACGCGCTCGCGGCGCTCACCGCGCGGCTGCGCGAGGCCGCCGCGCCGATCGTCACGATCGACGAGGAGGGCGGCGACGTCACCCGTCTCAGCGGCCACCTGTCCGCCAGCCCGTACCCGGGCAACGCCGCGCTCGGCCGGGTGGACGACACCGCGCTGACCCGCCGCGTGTACCGCTCGCTCGGCGCGGAGCTGGCCGAGGTCGGCGTCAACGTGGACTTCGCGCCGTCGGTGGACGTCAACACCGCCGACGACAACCCGGTGATCGGCACGCGCTCGTTCGGGTCCGACCCGGAACTCGTCGCGCGGCACGCGGCCGCCGCCGTCACCGGGCTGCAGGAGGCGGGCGTCGCGGCGTGCGCCAAGCACTTCCCCGGCCACGGCGCGACGGTCGAGGACTCCCACCTCGGCATCCCCGTCGTCGACGCCGACCTGGAGCTGCTGGACCGGCGCGAGCTGGTCCCGTTCCGCGCGGCCGTCGCGGCGGGCGCGCGGGCCGTGATGACGGCGCACCTCAACCTGCCCGCCGTCACCGGCGGCGTCCCCGCGACGCTGTCGCACGCCGCGATCACCGGCCTGCTCCGGGAACGGCTCGGCTTCACCGGGGCGATCATCACCGACGCGCTCGACATGGCGGGCGCGAGCGGCGTGATCGGCATCCCCGAGGCCGCCGTGCGGGCCCTGCTCGCCGGGGCGGACCTGCTGTGCCTCGGCCCGCGCGAGCACGAGGAGAGCGTCGCGGCGGTCCTCGCCGCGATCACCGGCGCGGTCCGGTCCGGACGGCTGCCGCTCGCGCGGCTGGCCGACGCGGCGGAGCGCTCCGCCGCGCTGCGCGCCGACCCGGCGGGGGCGGGCGCGAAGCCGGACCGGGCGGCCGGACTCGACGCGGCACGGCGCGCGGCGCGCGTCACCGGCACGCTGCCGGGCTTCGCCGGGCCGCCGCTCGTCGTGCAGCTCGCGGCGGACACCAACATCGCGGTCGGGCCGACGCCGTGGGGCCTCGGCCCGGTCCTCGGCGACGCCGCCGAGACGGTGGCCGCGGCCGGTTCCGCGGCGGAGGCGCCCGCCCTCCTGGAACGTGCCACGGGCCGCGGCCTGGTGGTCGTCCTGCGCGACGCCCACCGCCACGCGGGCCAGCGCGCCCTCGCCACGGCCCTCCTCACCGCCCGCCCCGACGCGGTCCTGGTCGAGATGGGCCTCCCCGTCTGGCAACCCGAGGGAGCGACCTACATCGCGACCTACGGCGCGGCCGAAGCCAACGCCCACGCCGCCGCCGAACTACTGCTCAAGCCCTGAGGGAACCGCGCGCGGCCCGCACCAGGGGCTGCAAGGGCCGCGCGCAGGACCCCGCACCGGGGAGCAAGGGTCACGGCCTCCACACGCACGGCCTACGCCAGGAGCTGCAGGTGGCTCACACCCACGCAGCCCGCATCAGAAGGTTGCGGAAGCCCCGCGCACAAAACCGCGCGGTGGGAGGCAAGGGTCACGGCCTCCACACGCACGGCCTACGCCAAGGGCTGTAGGTGACTCACGCCCGCGCAGCCCGCATCAGAAGGTCGCGGAGAACCGCGCGCACGACCCCGCGCTAGGGAGCTCGTGAGTCACCGGGCCTTCCACGCGCACGGCCGCGAGCCGCCAGGCGAGCGGCCGTGCGCCGCACAGCACTAAGCGACGTGGAGGGGGTTGCCCGCGCGCGCACGGCCGCGAGCCGCCAGGCGAGTGGCCGGGCGCACGCAGCGCGAAGGGCCGCACCGCAGCGAGCGCCAGCGAGCGAGGATGCGGCGCTTCGCGCCGCGGGGGGTGTGGGGGGTCGTCCCCCCACAATGACGCGACGCCCCCCACACACAGGCAGCGCAGTGACACACCAGTCAGATCGGCAAGGGATAATACGAGCATGCGATTGTCCGCACGGGTCGACTACGCCCTGCGCGCGTCCGCCGAGCTGGCCGTCGCCGGAGACCATCCGGTGACCGCCGTCCAGCTCGCGGAGGCGCAGCAGATCCCGCCAAAGTTCCTGGAGAACATTCTCGGCCAGCTCCGCCGGTCCGGTCTCGTCCGCAGCCAGCGGGGGCCGGAGGGCGGCTACTGGCTCGCGCGGCCCGCCGGGGAGATCGCGCTCGCCGACATCATCCGCGCGATCGACGGTCCGCTGCTGGGCGTGCGCGGGGAGCGCCCCGAGCACGTCGGCTACGAGGGCCCCGCCCGCTCCCTGCAGGAGGTGTGGATCGCGCTGCGCGCCAGCGAGCGCGGAATCCTGGAGCGGGTGACGCTCCAGCACATCGCGGAGGGCGCGCTGCCCGAACCCGTCCAGAAGCTCACCGAGGACCCCGCCGCCTGGGAGAGCCCGTCGTTCCTGTGATCTGACGGCGTGCCCGAAGGCGATGTCGTCTGGTGGACCGCCCGGCGCCTGCGCGAGGCGCTCGCCGGGCGGCGGTTGACGCGCGCCGAGCTGCGCGTGCCCCGGTACGCGGCGGTGGATCTGCGCGGCCGGGAGGTGCTGGGCGTCGAGTCGCGCGGCAAGCACCTGCTGATCCGGATCGAGGGCGGGGTCACGATCCACGTCCATCTGCTGATGGAGGGCGAGTTCCGGGTCGGCCCGGCGGGGGCCGCGCCGCGCGGGCACCGGGTGCGGCTCGTCCTGGGCAACACCGAGCGGACGGCCGTGGGGACGTCCCTCGGCATGGTGGACGTGCTCAAGACCGCCGAAGAGGACCGCGTCGTCGGCCATCTCGGCCCCGACCTGCTCGATCCCGCGTGGGGTCCGGAACTCGCCGCCGAGGCCGTCGCCCGGCTCTCCGCCGGGCCGGATCGCGCGGTCGGCGAGGCGGTGCTCGACCAGCGGCTCCTGGCGGGCATCGGGAACGTCTACAAGTCCGAGCTGCTGTTCCTGCGCGGCGTCCATCCGCGGACGCCCGTCCGCGACGTCCCCGACCTCCCGGGCCTGGTGGACCTCGCGCACCGGCTCCTGGACGCCAACAAGGCCCGCCACGGCCACGTCACCACCGGCGACCTGCGGCGCGGCCGCACGCACTGGGTCTACGGCCGGGCAGGCCAGCCGTGCCGCCGCTGCGGAACCCCCGTCCGCCGCGCCGACCAGTCCTCCGACGCGGGCGACCGCGTGACGTTCTGGTGCCCCCGCTGCCAACCCGAACCCTGATCAAGCTAGGAAAGACACGGCAGAGTCCTTCCCACCAAACCGCGCAAAGGGCGGAACGCCGAAGCATCGAAACACACGGGGCGGAACGCCGAAGCTCCAACCAGCCGAAATCACGCAGGGGGGCGGAACGCCGAAGCGTCCCACCCCCTGTACCAGCACGCGAGTGCGTGCCCTGAGGAACGGGGCGAAGCCGAAGGCGAGCCCCGTTCCGAAGATCGCGAAGCGATGCGCACTCGCACGTCTTCCCGAATGGCCCTGAGCCGCCAGGCGAAGGGCCACCGAGGGAAGACCTATGACTGAGCCTGGAACATCCAGTGCTGCTTCTCCAGTTCGGCGGAGATGCCGATGAGGAGGTCCTGGCTGACCGGGTCCGGCTCGTCGGTCGCGGCGATCCGCTCGCGGAACCGCGCGATGATCTGCGCGAGCGCGTCGGTCACGGCGGCGACGACCTTGTCGTCCTCCAGGTACCCGGCTTCGAGCTGCGGGATCTCGCTGCGGTCGGCGACGGTCCGCGCGCGGCCGTCCGGGTTGACCCCGATGGCGATGGCCCGTTCCGCGACGTCGTCCATCGACTGCCGGGCGAGGTCGACGATCTCGTCGAGATGCTCGTGGACGACCTTGAAGTTCCGGCCCGTGAGGTTCCAGTGCGCCTGCTTGGCGAACAGGGACAGATCGACGAGGTCGACCAGCGCCCCCTGCAGCGCCTGCCCCGTCACCTTCTGCGCCGACTCGCTCAGCGGGCCCTTGATCGCCGCCATGTGGGGCTCCTTCCAACGTCGTTCCGGTCTCTCCGTTACAACGTCAGACCTGCCCGGGTATGCCGCCTTTACTCGTGAGGCCGCCCACAGAGGCGCGCCTTACTCGGGCACGGCGCGTGACGCACCGCCCCGAGCACCCCGCGCGGCGGAACCGCGTCAGGCGGCGACCATGTCGGCGCGGAGGTCGCCGGTGATCTCCTCGGGCGTGGCCGGAATCGTCTCGGCGGAGATGCGCTCGTGCTCGGGCGCGCCCGCCATGACCGGCTCGTGCTGCAGTTCGGCGAGGGCCAGCGCGTCCGCGACCTCGCGCAGGACGTGCGACAGCGGAACCCCCAGGGCCTTGCAGATCGAAGCCAGCAGCTCCGACGACGCCTCTTTCTGCCCTCGTTCGACCTCGGACAGGTATCCGAGGGAAACCCGTGCCGCCGCGGACACCTCGCGGAGGGTGCGTCCCTGGCGCAGCCGCAGCTGCCGCAGTACGTCACCGAGCAGCTGGCGAAGCAGGACCATCGTCTCGCTCCCTCCCTCAGTTCGGACCATCTACCGCTTCCACCGTACCCGGCCGGGGGGTGGGCATGGCAGACCGTCGATTTCGTGTTCGCTCGGAACGTAACGCTGTAATCAGCCCTACTCTTCCGGATCTTGACGAGCGTCCCCCGCCGCGGGCTCGGCGTCAAGTCCCAGCAGGACCCGTCGCAGCAGGTCAAGGCCGTGGACGACGGTCATGCGGCGCACCACCTCGCGCGCCTCGGGCCCCGTTCCGGCCACCGGGAGACGCGGGCCGACGACGATCGGTTCCGGCCCGGGTCCGGCCACCGCGACGTACACGGTCCCGACCGGGCGGCCGTCCTGGGACTCCGGACCGGCGACGCCGGTCACCGCGAGCCCGTAGTCGGCCCCGAGCCGGTCCCGGACGCCCGCGGCCATCCGGGCGGCCACCTCGGGGTGGACGGCCCCGTGCTCGGCCAGCAGCTCCGCGGGGACGCCGAGCAGCCGGTGCTTCAGCTCCGTCGCGTACGCCACGACGCCGCCCGCGTACGTCGCCGACGAACCCGGCATCCGGGTCAGTTCACCGCCGATGAGGCCGCCGGTCAGCGACTCGGCCGTCGCGACCGTCGCCCCGCGCTCGGCCAGGAGCCCGTGGACGACGCGGTCCAGGCCCTCCTCCCCCGCCCCGTACACGCAGTCGCCGAGCAGGTCCCGGACGGTCCGCTCGACGTCCGCGAGCAGCGCTTCGGGCCGGTCCCCGGCGGCGGTGATCCGGACCTTCACCTCGGACGGCGACGGCAGATACGCCAGGCTCACCCCGGCCATCCGCTCCACGTCCGCGAGCCGCCCGGCGATCACCGACTCCCACACGCCCGCCGTGCGCAGCGTCCGCCGCGCCACCGACGGCAGGCCCGCCCGCCGCTCCAGCTCCGGCAGGACGAGCTCGTCCACCAGCGTCCGCATCTCGTACGGGACGCCCGGCAGCGCGTACACCGTGCCGCCGCCCAGCTCGATCCGCAGCCCCGGCGCGCTGCCCGCCGAGTTCGGCAGCACCCGCGCGCCCACCGGCACCTCGGCCATGCGCAGCGCCATCGGCTGCAGCTCGCGCCCGGCCGCCGCGACGCGCTCGCGCAGCCGCCGCTCCAGCGCCGGGTCGCGGACGAGTTCGACGCCCGCCGCCCGCGCCAGCGCGTCGCGCGTCAGGTCGTCGTAGGTGGGGCCGAGCCCGCCCGTGGTGATCACGACGTCCGCGCGGCCGAGCGCGCTCTCGACCGCCGCGACGATCACGTCCAGCTCGTCGCCCACGACCACGCTACGCGTGACGTCCACCCCGTGGTCGGCCAGCCGCCGCCCCAGCCACGCCGCGTTCCCGTTGACCACGTCGCCGAGGAGCAGTTCGTCCCCGACCGTGAGCAGTTCGACCCGCATCTCGCCCATCGGCCCTCCCGTTTCCGCGTCCGAACCTACTCCGCGGCCGGGGACCGCCTCGCGGCGCTCCGCAGCCGCCACGCCTGGACGAGGTAGTCCGCGCCCGTCACGGCCGTGACCAGCACCGCCGCCCCCATCAGCGCGAACCGGACCGGGTCGAGCGGGCCGGGCAGGATGAAGAACCCGATCGCGAACACCTGCAGCATCGTCTTGAGCTTGCCGCCCTTGCTCGCCGGGATCACCCCGTACCGGATCACGACGAACCGCAGCAAAGTGATGCCGATCTCCCGGACCAGGATCACGATCGTGACCCACCACCACAGCTCGCCCAGCGCGGACAGCGTGATCAGCGCCGCCCCCGTCAGCGCCTTGTCGGCGATCGGGTCGGCGATCTTGCCGAAGTCGGTGACGAGGCCGTGCTTGCGCGCCAGGTCCCCGTCGATCTTGTCGGTGACGGACGCGACCGCGAACACCGCGAACGCGCCCAGCCGCCAGCCGGTGCCGTCCAGGAGCAGCAGCCACACGAACGGCGCGACCAGGACGATCCGCAGCACCGTCAGCAGGTTCGCGACGTTGTAGAGGCTCGGCGCGGCCGAGTCGGGACGGGACGGGCCCTCCGGTCGGGGGGAACCCTGCACGGGGTCCGGAGCGCCCGCGGTCACGAGACGTCCGCGACCAGGTCGACGCCGTCGCTGCCGGTCACCGTCACCGCCACCAGGTCGCCGACGGCCAAGCCCGCGCCGCGCACCAGCACCGTGCCGTCCACCTCGGGGGCCTGGTGCTCGCCGCGGCCCTCGAACGCGCCGTCGCCCGCCTTCTCCTCGACCAGGACGCGCAGCGCCGTCCCGATCCGGTCCTCGGCGCGCTGCGCGGTCAGCTCGTCGGCGAGGGCCGTCAGCTCCTCGACGCGGCGGGCGACCTCGTCGGGGTCGACCTTGCCGTCGAGCGCGGCGGCCTCGGTGCCGTCCTCGTCGGAGTAGCCGAACACGCCGACCGCGTCCAGCCGCGCCTCCTGGAGGAACAGCGCCAGCTCCTCGAAGTCGTCGGCGGACTCGCCGGGGAACCCGACGATGAAGTTGGACCGCACGCCCGCCTCCGGGGCCAGCTCCCGGACGCGGTCCAGCAGCTCCAGGAACCGCGGCCGGTCGCCGAAGCGGCGCATCGAGCGCAGCACCGGCCCGCTCGCGTGCTGGAACGACAGGTCGAAGTAGGGCGCGACGCCGGGCGTGCCCGCGATGACCTCGATCAGGCCGGGCCGCAGCTCGGCGGGCTGCAGGTAGCTGACGCGGACGCGGTCGATCCCGTCCACCGCCGCCAGGTCGGGCAGCAGCCGCTCCAGCGCCCGCAGGTCGCCCAGGTCCTTGCCGTAGGACGTGGAGTTCTCGCTGACCAGCACCAGCTCCCGGACGCCGTGCCCGGCCAGCCACGCCGCCTCCGCCAGCACCTCCGCCGGGGGCCGCGACACGTACGCGCCGCGGAACGCCGGGATCGCGCAGAACGTGCAGCGCCGGTCGCAGCCCGACGCGAGCTTCAGCGGCGCCACCGGGCCGCCGCCCAGCCGCCGCCGCAGCACGCGCGGCCCCGACGCGGGCGCGAGCCCCTCCGGCAGCTCCGGCGCCTCGCCGTGCCCCGGGATCGCGACGTCGGACGCGCGCCGCTCGACCGGGCTGATCGGCAGCAGCGTGCGGCGGTCGCGCGGCGTGTGCGCCGCGTGCCGGCGGCCCGCGACGACGTCGTCCAGCCGCGCGCCGATGTCGGTGTAGTCGTCGAAGCCGATCACCGCGTCCGCCTCCGGCAGCGCCTCCGCCAGCTCCGCGCCGTACCGCTCGGCCATGCAGCCCGCCGCGACGACCTTCGCGCCCGAGTCGTGCGCGGCCAGCAGCGTGTCGATCGAGTCCTTCTTCGCGGCCTCGATGAACCCGCAGGTGTTCACGACCACGACGTCGGCGCCGTCGGCCGACGCGGTGAGATCGAAACCGGCGCCCTCGATGCGGGCGGCCAGCTCTTCGGAGTCCACCTCGTTGCGGGCGCAGCCGAGCGTGACGAGGGAGACGGTGCGGCGTGTGGGCATGCCCCCTAAGGTAATGGGCGGCGAAGCCTGTGCCGACCCTAGGGCGCGCGGTTCAGCCCCGGTCTCAGGCGGACTCGGGGTCGGACGGGGTGAACGCCAGGTGGACGACGTTGCCCGTCTCCCCCGGTGTGCCGAGGTCCTTGCCGTTCACCGTCAGCCGGACGCCGCCGCCGTTGCCGATCGTCACCGTGATCTTCTTCTTGGCCTTCCACTGCTTCGACGCGCCGCTGCGCAGCAGCCCGCTGAAGAGCTGGCGGCCCTTGTCGCCCCGCACGTTCACCCACGTCGCCCGGCGCGCCTTCACCCGCAGCTCGACGTTCTTGCGCGGCGCGGCCGCCACCGGGCCCGCCGCGCGCGGCGCGGCCGGGGACGACGCGGCCCGCACCGGCTTGTCCGCCACCTGCCGGGCCGGATGCCGCCCGCCCGAACCGCCGCCGAAGAACTGCACGCCCGCCACCACCAGCAGCGCCGCCAGCGCGATGCCCATCGCCGCCGTCCAGTTCGGCGTCCGGCGCTCCCGGAACGGGACCAGCGGCCCCTCCGTCTCCCACGCCATCGACGCCGACGACGGCTGCGGCGCGCCGCCGTGCGCCTCGTCGTACGACCGCACCAGCGGCTCGGGGTCCGCGCCCACC
Source organism: Actinomadura atramentaria DSM 43919 (assembly GCF_000381885.1). Classification (GTDB taxonomy): domain Bacteria; phylum Actinomycetota; class Actinomycetes; order Streptosporangiales; family Streptosporangiaceae; genus Spirillospora; species Spirillospora atramentaria. The sequence goes on from NZ_KB907220.1 coordinate 130,069, forward strand.
ACCCGCGCGATCGTCCGGATATGGCCGCGCGCGTAGAAGTCACCGCCGCACGCGCCGAAATCGTCCCGCTCGATGGACCGGATCACGCTCTCCCTGATCCGCGTCCGGAGGCTCACCTGCGCGATGGTGAGACCGGCCTGCTCGCGGGCGTCCGCCAAGGTCTCACCGATGCTCACGAGAGCCTCCCTCCCACTGCGGTGACGCCAGTCTAGGAACGGGAATGCCCGCTGTGCGACGGCCGACACGTTCGGAGGGTCCAAGATTCCCCATTGTTACTTGCGGGGGGTCGACCCCCCCGCACCCCCCGCGGCGCGGAGCATGCGTCCTCACTCGCTGGCGCTCGCTGCGGTGCGTGCGTTGCCTGTGGGAGGACAACCCCCCACACCCCCCGCAGCGCGGAGCATGCGTCCTCACTCGCTGGCGCTCGCTGCGGTGCATCCTCCGCGCTGCGTGCGCCCGGCCACTCGCTAGCGCTCGCGGCCGTGCGCACGCGGGCGAACCCCCTTCGGTTGCTGCTCGTTCGCCGGGCCCCTCACGACCTCACGCGCGGATGTCCGCGAGGACGCCCGGTAGTTCGTCCGGTTTGACCAGGACGTCGCGCGCCTTCGAGCCCTCGCTGGGGCCGACGATGTCGCGGCTCTCCATGAGGTCCATCAGGCGGCCCGCCTTGGCGAAGCCGACGCGGAGCTTGCGCTGGAGCATCGACGTCGAGCCGAACTGGGTGGAGACGACGAGTTCGACGGCCTGCAGGAGCAGGTCCATGTCGTCGCCGATGTCCTCGTCGATCTCCTTCTTGGGGCCCGCGACGTCGGTGACGTCCTCGCGGTAGACCGCCTCCATCTGCTGCTTGCAGTGCTCGACGATCGCGTGGATCTCCTTCTCGGAGACGTACGCGTTCTGCAGCCGCATCGGCTTGCTCGCGCCCATCGGGAGGAACAGCGCGTCGCCCTGGCCGACGAGCTTCTCCGCGCCGGGCTGGTCGAGGATGACGCGGCTGTCGGCGAGGGACGACGTCGCGAACGCCAGCCGGGACGGCACGTTCGCCTTGATGAGGCCCGTCACGACGTCCACCGAGGGCCGCTGCGTGGCGAGGACGAGGTGGATGCCCGCCGCGCGCGCGAGCTGCGTGATGCGGACGACCGAGTCCTCCACGTCGCGCGGCGCGACCATCATCAGGTCCGCCAGCTCGTCCACGATGACGAGCATGTACGGGTACGGCGTGTAGACGCGTTCGCTGCCGGGCGGCGCGGTGAGCTTGCCCGCGCGGACCGCCTTGTTGAAGTCGTCGATGTGCCGGAACCCGGACGCGGCGAGGTCGTCGTACCGCCGGTCCATCTCCCCCACCACCCACTCCAGGGCCTCGGCGGCCTTCTTGGGGTTGGTGATGATCGGCGTGATCAGGTGCGGGATGCCCTGGTACATCGTCAGCTCGACGCGCTTGGGGTCGACGAGGATCATCCGGACCTCGTCGGGCGTCGCGCGCATCAGCACCGAGGTGATGAGCCCGTTGATGCAGGTGGACTTGCCCGCGCCGGTCGCGCCCGCGATGAGGATGTGCGGCATCTTCGCCAGGTTCGCCACGACCGTGCGGCCCTCGACGTCCTTGCCGAGGCCGACGATCATCGGGTGGTGCTCGTTGGTCGCGGCGGGCGAGCGCAGCACGTCCCCGAGGCTGACGATGTCCTTGTCGACGTTGGGGATCTCGACGCCGATCGCGGACTTGCCCGGGATCGGGGAGATGATCCGCACCTCGGGGCTCTTCACCGCGTAGGCGATGTTGCGGGTCAGCGCGGTGATCTTCTCGACCTTCACCGCGGGGCCCAGCTCGATCTCGTAGCGGGTGATCGTCGGGCCGCGGGTGAAGCCGGTGACCTGCGCGTCGATGTTGAACTGCTCCAGCACGCCGGTCAGCGCGTTCACGACCTGGTCGTTGGCCTTGGTGCGCGGCTTGGCTACGCTGCCGGGCCGCAGCTCGCCCGGGTCGGGCAGCTCGTAGATCTCGCCGGACGACGACAGCGGGAGCTGCTCGGTGCGGCGCGGCGCGGGCGTCGGGTCGGGCAGGTCGGGGCGCGCGGGCGGTTCCGGCGGCGCGGGCGGCCCGTCCGCCGGTTCGGCGGTCTCGACGGGGTCGGCGGGCGGGACGGGCGGCGGGCCGAACGGGTCGGGCTCGAACAGGTCGTCGGCGAGCTCGCGGCCGGACGGCTCGCCGTTCTCGTCCAGCAGCGGGGTGTCGTAGGGCCGCGAGTGCGTGCCGCGCTCGTCCTCGGGCGCGGGCTCGTCGTCGGCGGGCTTGGCGCGGCGGCGCCGCCTGGGCTTCGCGCCGTCCTCGTCCTCGGCCGGGCCGGGCGGCGCGGCGCGGTGCTGGAGCGTCGCGACGGCCCACAGGTCGGCCAGCCGCTCGGGGACGCGCGCGATCGGCGTCGCGGTCACCACCAGCAGCCCGAACCCCGACAGCAGCAGCAGGAGCGGCACCGCGACCCACGCGCTGAGGGCCGTCACCAGCGGCGCGGACACCAGCCAGCCGACGACGCCGCCCGCGCCGCGCACCGCGCCCATGTCGTCGGCGGGCGACGGGCCGCCCGCGCCGATGTGGACGACGCCGAGCACGCCGAGCAGCAGCGCGGTGAGCCCGATGACGACGCGGCCGGTGTCCTCGGCGTCGCCCGGGTGGCGCAGCGTCCGCCACGCGAGGACGGCCAGCAGGACGGGCAGGCCCATCGCCAGCACGCCGATCCCGCCGCGCGCGACCTGCTCCAGTGCGCGCGTCACGACGCCGTCCGGCCGGAACCAGGTCACCGACGCGAGCACGATGGACGAGCCGAGCAGCGCCAGGCCGAGCCCGTCGCGCTGGTGCTCGGCGTCCAGGCCGCGCGCGCCGTTGCCGTAGGCGCGGAACACCGAGCCGACCGCGACGGCCGCGAGGTGGTAGAGCTTGAACAGCAGGCTGAGCAGCGCCAGGAACGGGTTCGCCGACGCGGTGGACCGGCGCTCGGCCGGGCGGTTCGCGGTGCGCGCGCCGCCCTTCGGCGCGGTCTTCGCCGTCTTCGGCCCGGTCTTCGGGGCAGCCTTGGGGCGGGTGCCGCCGGCCCGGCGCGCGGCGGGCGGCCGGTCGCCGGCCGGACGCCGTGCCTGGTCGGCCCCGGCACGGGAGGAGGACTTCGCCCCACCGGACGCACGTGTGGCCATGCTGGCGAGCGTAGCCAAGGAAGGCGCGCGAGCCGAGGATCGGCCGCCCCGGGCGTGTCGGCACGCCCGGGGCGGAGCGCCGTCAGACCTCGACGACCGCCGGGATGATCATCGGGCGGCGCCGGTAGTTCTCGCTCACCCACTTGCCCGCCGTGCGGCGGATGATCTGGCTGACCTGGTGGACGTCGTTGACGCCCTTGCCCGCCGCCTCGGTCAGCGCGGCCTCGATCCGGTCGATGACCTCGTCGAAGTCCTCGTTGCCGATGCCCGCGCCGCGCGCGTGGATCTCCGGACCGGCGACGACCTTGCCGGAGGAGGTGTCCAGGCCGACGACGACCGAGATGAAGCCCTCCTCGCCGAGGATGCGGCGGTCCTTGAGGGACGTCTCGGTGATCTCGCCGACCGACAGGCCGTCCACGTACACGTACCCGGCCGGGACCGCGCCGACGATGCTGGCCTGGCCGTCCACGAGGTCGACGACGACGCCGTCCTCGGCGATGACGATGTTCTCGTCCGGCACGCCCGTCGCCGCGGCGAGCTTGGCGTGCGCCCGCAGGTGCCGCCACTCGCCGTGGATCGGCATGAAGTTGCCGGGCTTGGTCATGTTGAGGACGTAGAGCAGCTCGCCCGCCGAGGCGTGCCCGGACACGTGGACCAGCGCGTTGCCCTTGTGGACGATCCGCGCCCCCCACCGGGTGAGCCCGTTGATGACGCGGTTCACCGCGTTCTCGTTGCCCGGGATGAGCGACGAGGCGAGCATGACCGTGTCGCGGTCGGTGATGCGGATCTGGTGGTCGCGGTTGGCCATCCGCGACAGCGCCGACATCGGCTCGCCCTGCGACCCGGTGCAGACGAGGACGAGCCGGTCGCCCGGGATGTCGTCCAGTTCCTTCTGGTCGACCATGACGTCCTCGGGCACCGTCAGGTACCCGAGTTCGCGCGCGACGCCCATGTTGCGGACCATCGAGCGGCCGACGAAGCACACCTTGCGGTTGTTGGCGACCGCGGCGTCCAGCACCTGCTGCACCCGGTGGATGTGCGAGGCGAAGCACGCGACGATCAGCCGCTCCTTGGCGGTCCGGAACACCTCGTCGATGACCGGGCCGATGTTGCGCTCGCTGGTGACGAAGCCGGGCACCTCGGCGTTGGTGGAGTCCGACAGCAGCAGGTCGATGCCCTCCGCGCCGAGCCGCGCGAACCCACCGAGGTCGGTGAGCCGCCCGTCCAGCGGGAGCTGGTCCATCTTGAAGTCGCCCGTGGCGAGCACCAGGCCCGCCGGGGTGCGGATCGCGACCGCCAGCGCGTCGGGGATGGAGTGGTTCACCGACAGGAACTCGCACGCGAACGGCCCGAACGCGCGGTGCTGGCCTTCGACCACCACGTCGGTGACGGGCTTGATGCGGTGCTCGGTGAGCTTGGCCTCCAGCAGCGCCAGCGTCAGCTTCGACCCGACGAGCGGGATGTCGCGGCGCTCGCGCAGCAGGTACGGGACCGCGCCGATGTGGTCCTCGTGGCCGTGCGTCAGGATGATCGCCTCGATGTCGTCGAGGCGGCCCCTGATGTACTCGAAGTCCGGCAGGATCAGGTCGATGCCGGGCTGCTCGGTCTCGGGGAACAGCACGCCGCAGTCGACGATCAGCAGCCGCCCGCCGAACTCGAAGACGGTCATGTTCCGGCCGATCTCGCCGAGCCCGCCGAGCGCGACGATGCGCAGGCCCTCGGGGGGCAGCGGCGGCGGGGCCGACAGGTCCGGATGGGGATGGCTCACGCGCGTACCTCCGCGGCGGTGCTCACGACGGACGGTGGAGCGGTCCCGCCGCTCGGGCGCGTTCGCGGCTCCCGCCGCGCGGCGGTCACCTGTCGACCTCCGGAATGCTTGCCTCGGGCACTTTGACTCCCCCTATCATCAGTTCTTCGCGCAGGTACGCCGCGAACTCCGGCGGGGCCTCCACCAGCGGGGCGCGCACGGCGCCGCCGCCCGGGAGGCCCAGCAGGTTCAGCGCGGCCTTGACGGCGATGGCGCCCTGCGTACGGGTCATGATGGCCGTGACCACCGGCAGCAGGCGCCGGTGGATCTGCAGCGCCCGCGCCACGTCACCGGCGCGATACGCGTCGATCATCTCATGCAGGTCGGCTCCGACGACATGTCCGACCACGCTGACGAATCCGGCGGCGCCCATCGACAGCCACGCCAGGTTCAGGTTGTCGTCGCCGGAGTAGAACACCAGGTCGGTGGCCGCCATCACGCGGGACGAGCCGAACAGGTCGCCCTTGGCGTCCTTCACGGCGGTGATCCGCGGGTGCTCGGCGAGCTTGACGAGCGTCTCCCGCTCGATCGGGACGCCCGACCGGCCCGGGATGTCGTAGAGCATGCACGGCAGGCCGGTGGAATCCGCGACGGCCGTGAAGTGGCGGATCAGCCCCTCCTGCGGGGGCTTGTTGTAGTACGGCGTGACGACGAGCAGCCCGTGCGCTCCGGCGGCCTCGGCCTGCCGGGCGAGCTGGAGGCTGTGCTCGGTGTGGTTGGTCCCGGCGCCCGCCACGATCACCGCGCGGTCCCCGACGGCCTCGACCACGGCGCGCAGCAGCCGCTCTTTCTCGGCGTCGCCGGTGGTCGGGGACTCGCCCGTGGTCCCGTTGACGACGAGGCCGTCGTGGCGCTGCTCGTCGACCAGGTGGGTCGCGAGCCGCGCGGCCCCGTCGTAGTCCACGCCGCCGTCGGGCAGGAACGGGGTGACCATCGCGGTCAGCATCCGCCCGAACGGGGCGTCCGCGGTTGTGCTCGGTGCCATGCACCGAACGGTACCGGTCCGCGGGGGCGGCGCGGACCCGCAGCCCCCGGTCGGCGGGCTCCGCGGCGGTCCTGAAGACCGCCGCCGTGCTCGGGGGGACACGGCGGCGGTCTCCTGCCCCGTCATCGGACGCGGGGATCGGCGCGTTACCCGGGGGCGGGCCAGCCGCGGTCGTAGGCGCGCCAGTCGGCGGCGCCGGTGGTCCAGTCGGCGTAGATCCCGACGCCGTAGGGGCGGGTCGGCGGGGCGTCCAGCCCGTCCACGCCCCGGCGGACGCCGCGCAGTGCGGTCGCCAGGTCCTCGGCCCAGCCGGTCACGGGCCGGTAGGTGGGGACGCCGATGAACACGGTGGCGCGGTCCCCGATGAGGTCGAGCGTCCACCGGGTGTGCGCCGCGTAGTGCAGGCCGACGAGGGAGCGGGTGGGCAGCTCGGTGTCGTAGGTCATGATCGCGACCTGGTCGGCGCGGTCCGCGAGCGCGCGCAGGAACCGGGCCGTGGGGCGCGGCGGGTAGTGCAGCGGGCCGGTGCGCGGGGCGACCGCGTCCAGGACGGGCTGGACGCCGTCCCACAGCGTCTTCTGCTCCACCGCGACCGACAGCACGCGCCCGCGCGCCCGCGTGAGCGCGCGGGTGCGCGTCAGAAGATCGAGGAAGGCGCCGTCGTCGCGGTAGACGGGCTCGAAGTCGTAGTGGATTCCGTCGAAGCCGACGTCGAGGAAGGTCGCGTCGGTCGCCAGGACGCGGTTCCGGACGGCGGGGTCGTCGAGGTCGATGACGCCGTGGCCGTCCACCTCGCGGATCTGCCCGAGGTACGCCTGCGCGCGGACGCCGGGGGCGTAGCGGCGCATCGCGGCCAGCAGCGCGGCGGCGTTGCGGTACTTGGCGGGCGGGACGGTGCCGTCCGCCTCGACCGGGCCCGCGTGGAAGAACACGTCGGTGATCCGCGCGCGGCGCAGCAGGTCGGCGAACGCGCGGTACTCGGCGTCGGTGTGGGTCTCCCCCACCCACTGGTGGCGGGCCCACAGCGCGTTGGCGTTCGTGCCGGGCGCGTGCGGGGCGCGCTGCCACCACGTCCACGCGCCGACCGGGACGAGCACGGCGAGGCCGAGCGCGTACGCGGCGGTCCAGGCGGCCGCGCGCACGACCGCCCGGCGCGTCCCCCGTCGTCGCATGGCGTGCATCGTCGCAGGCACAACCCGGGACGGGGAACCCGAACGATCAAGGATCGGTCATCGTTCCGCGTGTCGCGGACCGGATCGCGCACGGTGGGTATCCCCTTGATCACAGACGGGGCCCCGGGCATGACGGGGCCGCCGTCCGGGATGGAGGTCGAGCGACCATGCGACACCAGACCGAGGCGCGCCGGACCGACCGGCGCGCCGTTCCCCGGCGGACGGTCCGCCGGGCCGGTGACCGGCGCCGCGTGCGGCGCGGCGGCCGCTCCGCGGAGCGGCCCTCGGGCGAGCCGGCGCCCCTGTTCAGCACCCGTGCCCTCGTCATCCTGCTGGCGGCGGTGGGCGCGGCGGTGTTCTCCGTGGTCAGACCCGACACGGCGGTCCCCATCGGGGTCGCGGTCGGGGTCGTGACGGTCCTCGCGCAGATCGTCCGCGACTGACCGGGGGAAACACCGGCTGAACCGGAAAACGGCGGCGGGGACCGCGAGCCCCGCCGTCACGTCGTCCCCCGCACACGCCAGGACCCCGACCGCCACGCCGCTAGTCGGCGCAGAGGCAGAACTCGTTGCCCTGCGGGTCGCGCCAGACCTGGAACGCCTGCCCGGGGTCGGGCTCCACCGCGAGCGTCGCGCCGAGCGACCGCGCCCGCTCCGCCGCCGCCGTGACGTCGGGGACGGCGAGGTCGAGGTGGACGCGGTTCTTGACGGTCTTGCCCTCGGGCACGAGCTGGAACGACAAGATCGGTCCGCCCTCCAGCGGCTCCAGGTCGATCCAGTCCTCGTCGCGCGAGGTCTCCTTCATCCCGATCAGCGCGCTCCAGAACCGCGCCATCTCGTCCAGGTCCGTGCAGTCGTACACGACGTTCGTGACTTTCATGGGAGCTTCCTTCCCGGTCGACACCGGTGAAACCATAACGATGGTGTCTTCGCCTGGCAACCGCCAAAACCGGAACGCTGGTGTTGACCCGGAACGCCGGTGTCCGCCCTGGTAAACTCGCCGTTGCCGAGAGGGGGCCACCATGACGGCCGCGGAACCGGCGGGCCCGCCCGCCGCCCTGCTCCTCCGGGACTTCGTCAACACGCTCGACGTCGACGCGGGCACCGAGGAGCTGACCGACCCCGGACGGCTCGCGCTCTGGCTGCACGGCCGCGGCCTGGTCCCGGCCGACGCCGCCGCCGCGCCCGCCGACCTGGACACCGCGCTCGACCTGCGCGAGGGGCTGCGGGCCGCGATGCTCGCGCACCACGGCCCCCGCACCGTCCCCGAGCCCGCCGACCACCCCGCGCTGGACGCGGTGCTCGCCGGGCTGCCGCTGACCGTCTCGCTCGCGGGCGACGGGCCCGCGCTCGTCCCCGCCGCGACCGGCGTCCGCGCCGGGCTCGGCCGCCTGGCCGCCGCGCTGATGGAGTCCGCCGCCGACGGATCGTGGCCCCGGCTCAAGGTGTGCCCGGAGAGCACCTGCGCGTGGGCGTTCCTCGACACGTCCAAGAACCGGTCCCGGACGTGGTGCTCCATGCGCGTCTGCGGGAACCGCACCAAGACCCGCGCCTACCGCGCCCGCCGCACCGCGCCCGCCTGACCCCCTACGCTGGCCCCATGCCCCCACCGGACGTCCTTCCCGACGCGGGCGTGCGGCCCGCGCGCCGCGCCGACGCCGCCGCGGTCGCCGACATCCAGGTCCGCGCCTGGCGGCACGGGTACCGGGAGCTGCTGCCCGCGCCCGTCCTGGCCGAGGTGACCGGCGACGACGCCCGCGCCGCGTGGCGGGAGCGCTGGGCCGCGTCGGTCGCCGCGCCGCCGACCGCGCGGCACCGGGTGCTCGTCGCCGTCCACCGCGACCTCGTCACCGGCTTCGCCGCGCACGCCCCCGCCGAGGACGCCGACCACGACCCGGCCGCCACGGGCGAACTCGTCGCGCTGCACGTCGACCCCGCCCACGTCCGCGCCGGGCACGGCAGCCGCCTGCTCGCCGCCACCGCCGACCTGCTGCGCGAGGACGGCTGCGAGACGCTCGTCACCTGGGTGTTCGAGCGCGACGAGATCTTGCGCGCGTTCCTCGGCTCGGCGGGCTGGGCCCCCGACGGCGCGTCCCGCACCCTGGACATGGGCGAACCGGTCCGCCAGGTCCGGCTGCACACCGCGATCGGTCCCGATCCCGCCTGAACCCGCCTAACACGGGGTCGGTGAGGGGCATCGGACCGCCGGCCGTATGTTGGACGCGTGCCCGAGACGACCCTGACAGCGCCTCCCACCTCGCCGGTCGCGCCCGCCTCCGCACGCCGCCGCTGGCTCGGGGTGTGCGTGATCAGCCTCGGCGTCTCCCTGATCATCGTGGACGCCACCGTCGTCGGGGTCCTGCTCCCCCAGATGGTGAGCGGCCTCGGGCTGACCAGCACCGACGCCGAGTGGGTCACGTCGGTGTACGCGCTGGTGTTCGCCGCGCTGCTGATCCCGGCGGGCCGCGCCGGGGACCTGTTCGGCCGCCGCCGCCTGTTCCTGGCCGGGACGGCCGTGTTCGCGCTCGCCAGCCTCGGCGTCGCCGCCGCGCACAGCGGATCGGCGCTGGTCGGGGCGCGCGCGCTCCAGGGCGTCGGCGCGTCGATGATCATGCCCGCGGCGCTGTCCACGCTGAACACGCTGTTCACCGGCCGCGACCGGCACATCGCCTTCGGCATCTGGGGCTCGATGCTCAGCGGCATGGCCGCGCTCGGCCCGCTCATCGGCGGCGGCCTGGCCACCGGCGGCACGTGGCGCTGGGCGTTCTGGGTCAACCTGCCGCTCGGCGCGGCGCTCGTCGCCGGGGCCGCCGTCCTCATGCCCGAGACGCGCGGCCGCGCCGCCGGCTCCCGCAACCCGCTGCGCGAGATCGACTGGGCGGGCGGCGCGCTCGCCACGCTCGGCCTCGGCGCGCTCGTCTGCGGGATCATCGAGGGCCAAAGTTACGGCTGGTGGACCGCCACCGCGCCGTTCCACACCTTCGGACTCGACTTCCCGCGCGGCGGGCCGTCGCCCGTCCCCGTCGTGCTCGCGCTCGGGGCCGTGCTGATCGCCGCGCTCGTGCTCGTGGAACGCGCCCGCGCCACCGCCGGACGGCCCGTCATGCTCGACCTCGCGCTGTTCCGCATCCCGAACTTCCGGAACGGGAACCTGGCGTCCGCGCTGATCAACGTCGGGGAACTCGGGCTGGTGTTCATCCTCCCGCTGTTCATGCTCGGCGTTCACGGGACGTCCCCGATCCAGATCAGCCTCGCGATCCTGCCGCTGGCCGTGGGAGCGTTCCTGTCCGGCGGGTACGCCGGGCACCTGGGCGCCAAGCGCGGACCGCACCGCATCGTCCAGGTCGGGATGGCGCTGGAGGTCGCCGCCGTCCTCGGCCTCGCCGTCACCATCTCCCCGGACACCGGCGGGCTCGGCGTCGCCCCGTGGATGCTGCTGTACGGGATCGGGCTCGGGCTGACGTCCGCGCAGCTCACCAACGCGTCCCTCGCCGACGTGCCGCCCGAGCAGTCCGGGCAGGCGTCCGGAACGCAGTCCACCGCCCGGCAGATCGGCGCGGCCCTCGGCATCGCCCTCATCGGCACCGTCTTCGCGACGAGCCTCGGCCGCACCGTCACCGACCGACTCACCGACGACGGCGCGCCGCCCGCGCACGCGGCCGCCGTCGCCCACGACCTCCGGCACAGCGCCGGGACCTACGCGCGCGAACTGCACGCCGACCCGCGCCGCGCCGCCGACGCGCACGCCGCCGACGCGGGCCTGGCCGCCGCCGCCCGCGACGGGGCGCTGGTCACCGCGCTGATCCTCGCGGGCGGACTCGCGCTGTCGCTGCGGCTCCGGCCGAGCGGCGCGCGGCGTCCGGAAGAATCGGCGGCGTAGTCTCCCCTGTCGTCCAACGAGAACACGGTAACTGTGGCCACGCTCTCCCAATGGGTCGCCGGTTCCCGGCCCCGCACCCTCCCGACCTCCCTCGTCCCCGTCGTCGTCGGCACCGGCGTCGCCCTCGGCGCCGGGCACGCCGTCTGGTGGCGCGCCGTGCTCGCAGCCGTCGTCGCGCTGATCCTGCAGATCGGCGTGAACTTCTCCAACGACTACAGCGACGGCGTGCGCGGCACCGACGAGGACCGCGTCGGGCCGCTGCGGCTCGTCGGGTCCGGCGTCGCCAAGCCCAAGCAGGTGCTCGCGGCGGCGCTCGGCTGCTTCGCGGTCGCCGCCGTCGCCGGGCTCGTCCTCGCCGCCGTGACGACGTGGTGGCTGCTGCTCGTCGGCGCGTTCGCGATCCTCGCCGCGTGGTTCTACACCGGCGGGAAGACCCCGTACGGGTACCGGGCGCTGGGCGAGGTGTCGGTGTTCGTGTTCTTCGGGCTCGTCGCCGTCGTCGGCACCGTCTACGTGCAGACCGAGACGCTGCCCGCCGAGGCGTGGGCGGCGGCCGTCCCGATCGGGCTGCTGGCGTGCGCGCTGCTCGTCGCCAACAACGTCCGCGACATCCCGACCGACGAGGTCTCCGGCAAGCGGACCCTCGCCGTCGTCCTCGGGGACCGCAACACCCGCGTGCTCTACGCGATCTGCACGGCGCTGCCGTTCCTGTTCGTCGTCGCGCTGGCGATCTCGCACCCGTGGGCGCTGCTGGCGCTGCTGTCCGCGCCGCTGTCGGTGCCGCCGACGCAGAAGATCCTCCAGGGCGCGAACGGGCCGTTCCTCATCCCCGTCCTCGGCGAGACCGGCCGCCTCCAGATCGCCTACGGCGTGCTGCTGGCGGTCGGCCTCGCGCTGTGACCGTCAGCGGCGCGCCAGGTCCCAGTCGATCTCGGGCTCGCCCGCGTCGGCCAGGGCCTTGTTGACGGCGCTGAACGGCCGCGTCCCGAAGAACTTCTTCGCGCTCAGCGGGCTCGGGTGCGCCGACTCGATCACCACGTGCTGCGGGCCCGTCACCAGCTTGGCCTTCTTGCGCGCGTACGCGCCCCACAGCACGAACACCACCCGCTGGGGCTTGTCGTTCAGCGCCCGGATCGCCGCGTCGGTGAACTCCTCCCAGCCCTTGCCCGCGTGCGAGCCCGCCTCGCCCGCCCGGACGGTCAGGACCGCGTTGAGCAGCAGGACGCCCTGGTCGGCCCAGGGGGTCAGGTCGCCCGTCGGCGCGGGCGGGACCTCCAGGTCGGCGGCCAGCTCCTTGAAGATGTTGCGCAGCGACGGCGGAATCCGCACGCCGTCGCGGACCGAGAAGCTCAGCCCGTGCGCCTGGCCGGGACCGTGGTAGGGGTCCTGGCCGAGGATCAGGACGCGCGCGCGGTCGTACGCGCAGTGCCGGAAGGCGTTGAACAGGTCCTCGCGCGGCGGGTAGACGGTCTGCTGCTCGTACTCCTGCTCCACGAACGCGTTCAGCGCGGCGGTGCCGATCGGGTCGAGCAGCGGTTCGAGCCGGGCGCGCCAGTCATCGGGCAGGGACGCGACGAGGTCGAGGGACATGAGGGGGCCTCCGGGACGTTTGGACCAGCGTCGATGACCCTAACGAACGCCACTGACACGCACGCGCGAATCACCGGAGCGAACGCTCCCGGAAACTAGGATCACGCCATATGCCGGACTCCCCCCGCTGGCGTCGCCGCGCCGCCGCCCTGTCGCTTCTCCCGCTCGTCGCGGCCGCCGCCGCGTGCGGCTCGTCCGGGCCGACGACCGTGACGGTCCTCGCGTCGTCCGCGCTCACCGAGGTCTTCGGCGAGCTGGGCGCGGCGTACGGGCAGTCGCATCGGGACGTGCGGATCTCGGCGCGGTTCATGCCCTCGGCCGAGGCCGCGTCGGACGTCGCGGGGCGGGACGCCGCGGACGTGCTCGTCACCGCTGACCAGGGCTCGCTCGACTCGTCCGTCCAGGACCGGCTGACGGGACATCGCCGTGCCGTCGCGGGAACGGGCCTGACGATCGCCGTCGCCCCGGGGAACCCGCGCCGCATCCGGGGGCTCGCGGACCTGTCGCGGCCCGGGCTGCGCGTGGTCGTCGGCGCGGCCGTGACGCCGGTCGGCCGGTACGCGCGCCAGGTCACCGCCCGCGCCGGGGTGTCGGCGCGCTGGGCGGCCGAAGAGGTCGGCTCGCGGGCGGTCCTCGACCGCGTCCGCTCCGGCGAGGCCGACGCGGGTCTGGTCTACGTGACGGACCTGCGCTCGGCGGGCGTGGCGGCGTCCAGCGTCCCCATTCCCACGGCCGACAACGTGGTGGCGACGTTCTCGGCGGCGGTCGCGAAGGGCGACCACGAGGACCGCGCGACGACGTTCGTGAACTGGCTGACGACGCCGCCCGCCACAAGGCTCTTCGCGAAATACGGCTTCCTCACCGGCGGCCAACCCCAGGCCACGACGAACACGACCGGCCCCCCATAAACACCGAACACCACGATTATCCAAAGAGCCAGCCAAAAACAATCAGCGACCAAAAGGGGGGGGTTGCCCGCGCGCACGGCCGCGAGCGCTCTTCGCCCTCAAACTTGGTGAAGGCGCGGGGGTTGCCCGCGCGCGCACGGCCGCGAGCCGCCAGGCGAGCGGCCGGGCGCGCGCAGCGCGGAGGATGCACCGGAACGGAGCGCTAGCGGAGTGAGGATGCATGCTCCGCGCTTCGGGGGGTGTGGGGGGTCGTCCCCCCACAGG
>NZ_KB907220.1:143954-206390 GCF_000381885.1 Actinomadura atramentaria DSM 43919
CCCCCCACAGGCGGCACGAGTGGGGGGTCGTCCCCCCACAATGAAACCCCCCGAGTTTCCCTTTGTGGTACAGCGGGCACGTTTTCGATCATCCGGTCGGGGGGCCGTTGCGCCGGGTACGGGGGAGTTCGGAACGTGCCGTCGAAGTCACCGCAGGGTCAGGGCGAGCGCCGTCGCCCGGCGCCGCCGGACCGCCGGCCGGACCGCCCGTGGCGCGCGGAGGGCGTTCCGGGCGAGGGCGGGGACCGGCCGGACGGGTCGGGCGGCGGAAAGGGCTTCCGGCCGAACCGCAACACGTTCTTCTGGGTGCTGCTGGTCGCGATCTTCGCGCTGAGCTATCTGTCGATGCACCTGACGGGCCGCCACGAGCGGGAGAGCATTCCGTACACGGCTTTCACGCAGCAGCTCGGCGCGGGCAACATCAAGGACGTCTACACCAAGGGCTACCAGATCCAGGGCGAGCTGAAGAATCCGCAGCAGATCCCCGGGCAGAACGACCGGTCGAAGACGTACCGCAGTTTCGAGACGCTGCGCCCGTCGTTCGCCAATGACAACGTGTACGGCGAGATGGTCGCCAAGGGCGTCGTGGTCGAGGCGCGGCCCGTCAACGAGGACCGCGGATTCCTGGCGAACCTTCTGCTGTCGCTGCTGCCGGTGCTGCTGTTCGTCGGCCTGTGGATCGCGGCGATCGTGTGGATTCAGCGGCGCATGTCGCGGGGCGGCGGCGCGGGCGGCCTGATGGGCGGGTTCGGCCGGTCGCCGAAGCCGGTCGCGCCGGACGAGAAGCGCGCCACGTTCGCCGACGTCGCGGGCATCGACGAGGTGCAGGAGGAACTCAGCGAGATCGTCGACTTCCTCCGCGACCCCGGCAAGTACCGGCGCATGGGCGCGCGCGTGCCGCGCGGCGTCCTGCTGACGGGCCCGCCGGGCACCGGCAAGACGCTGCTGGCGCGGGCCGTCGCGGGCGAGGCGGACGTGCCGTTCTACTCGGCGGCGGCGTCGGAGTTCATCGAGATGGTCGTCGGCGTCGGCGCGGCGCGCGTCCGGGAGCTGTTCACCGAGGCCCGCAAGACCGCGCCGTCCATCATCTTCATCGACGAGATCGACACGATCGGCCGGACGCGCGGCAGCGGCGCGTCGATGGGCGGCCACGACGAGCGCGAGCAGACGCTGAACCAGGTCCTCACCGAGATGGACGGCTTCTCCGGCTCGGAGGGCGTCGTGGTGATCGCGGCGACGAACCGGCCGGACATCCTGGACCCGGCGCTGCTGCGGCCGGGCCGCTTCGACCGGACGGTGTCGGTGTCCGCGCCGGACCTGGACGGGCGCGTGTCGATCCTGCGCGTCCACACCCGCGACGTCCCCCTCGACCCCGCGCTGGACCTCGTCGCGGTCGGCAAGATCACGCCGGGGATGACGGGCGCGGACCTGGCGAACCTCGTCAACGAGGCCGCGCTGCTGGCGGTGAAGCGCGGCAAGGACCGCGTGGACATGTACGACTTCAACACGGCGCTGGAGAAGATCCAGCTCGGCACGCGGCGGTCGCTGGTGATGCCGCCGGACGAGCGCCGCCGCACGTCCTACCACGAGTCCGGGCACGCGCTGCTGGGGATGCTGCTGCCGGGCGCCGACCCCGTCCGCAAGATCACGATCGTGCCGCACGGCCGCGCGCTCGGCGTCACCGTCTCCACCCCCGAGGGCGACCGCTACGCCTGGGACGAGACGTACCTGCGCGGCCGGATCATCGGCGCGCTCGGCGGCATGGCGGCCGAGGAGGTCGTGTTCGGCGTCGTCACGACGGGCGCGGAGTCGGACCTGGAGCAGGTCACCCGCATCGCGCGCGGCATGGTGGGCCGCTGGGGCATGTCCGACCGCGTCGGCCCGCTGTCGGTGCTCCCCGCCGAGGGCTCCGAGCCGATGGCCCAGTACGCCGCCCAGGGCACCCTGGACGTCGTGGACGAGGAGACCCGCCGCATCGTCGAGGACTGCTACGCCGAAGCCGTGAACCTTCTCCGAGGAAACCGCGACAAACTAGAATCCCTCGCCCAAACCCTTCTCGAAGAGGAGACCCTCGACGAGGAAGCCGCCTACGAGGCCGCAGGCATCCCCCGCACCGCCACCCGCCCCGACGACTGATCCCCCGCCGCGAAATCCGCGGACGATGTCGCGATCTGGGTACGCCGTGCGCATCACCTGGCGGTCGCCGTCGAGGTGACGTCGCCGTGGAAGTTCGGCGACGACGTCGACCTGCCCGCGCCCCTCGGTTTTTCGTTCGCCACCGCCGACTGGGACACCTGGGACTGATCCCGGTCAGCGGGGCGGCCGGGCTCCGACCGGGTTGGGGAACGGGATCTCGCCCGTCGCGATGACGGCCTGGGCCAGGGGCAGGAGCGCGTCGTAGAGGGCGGTCGGGTCGGGCAGGGCGCGGTAGGGGCCGGCGGCGCGGGCGTCGGTGCGGGCCTCGATCGCGTCGCGGAACGCGCGGCCCTCGGCGGTCGCGGTGCCGTCCGCGGCGAGCAGGCCGCGGTCGACCAGCGCGGCGCGCGCAGTCTCCCACTCCTCGTCGGTGTAGCCGCGCGAGTCCTTGAGCCACTGCTCCGGCGAGCCCTTCACCGCCGCCGCGAGGATGTTCGACTGCGCGCCGTCCAGCCCCTCGGCGGTGAGGATCGCGACGTGGCCGTCGCCCCGGTGCTCGCGCAGCGCGGTCACCGCCTGCCAGAGGTCCTCGACGGGGTCCTGCGGGCGCGGGAGGTCGCGGTTGGCGGCGAACAGCGCGCGGCCCGTCCCGTCCGCCGCCTCCACCGCGCGCAGCAGCGGGTCGATGGCGGACGGGACGAGCGCGTCCACCTCCGGCATCGCGCGCCGCAGCGCCGCCGCGGCCGCCGCCGAGCGGGCCGCGAGGATGTCGGCGCGGGACGCGAACGTCCACGCGTCCGGGATCGCCCGGCGGACGCGCCGTGGGTGGAACCCGTGGAACACCGCCTCGACCACGCCGGGCCCGACCTCCCCGAGCGGGCCGCCGCGCATCGCGAAGTAGCCCATCCAGTACCCGCGAAGGCCGACCTCCTTGGCCGCCGCCACCGTCTCGGGCGTGAAGTAGGACTGGATGTGGATCGGTTCGATGACGTGCCACAGCTCGCGGGCGTAAGAGTCGTCCATCCGGGCATTGTGGCCCATCCGCCGCGGACCGGTCGTCAGAGGGTGGCGGGCAGGCCGTTCCCCGCGAGGTCGAAGGCGTCGGTCGCGGACCGCAGCGCGGACAGGACCGCCGGGTGCGGGGCCGCGTACACGGTCGGGTAGGTGGTCTCGCCCGCGCCGTCCGCGGCGAAGACCAGGCGGTCGCTGTCGGCGGCGAACTCGACGTGCGCGCCGGGCGGGCCGCCGCGCGGGTCGAGCCGCACCCACCGGTCGTCGACGAGCGCCGCCGCGAGGCCGTGGACGACGAACCCGTCGTCGGCCCGGAGCCGCTGGTAGCACAGACCCGCCTGGACTCCCCCGGCGCGCAGCACCGCGACGAGCGCGTGCGCCTTGGCGTAGCAGAACCCCGTGCCCTGTTCCAGCACGTCGGACGCCTTCCACGGCACGCGCGGATCACCGACGTCGAGGCAGTGCGTCACCGCGTCGCGGACGTGCGTGAACGCCGCCGCCGCGTACGCCCGGTCGTCGCCTGTGCGCAGCGCGGACGCCAGCGCCTGGACGGCCGGGTGCTCGACGTCGATCGCCTCGTCCGCGCCGAGGTAGTCCCACGGCTCGGCGTCGAACCGGACCGTCACAGCCCGAGCAGCGACTCGATGCCGACGGTCAGCGGCTCGGGCAGGTCCGCCACGGCGCGGACGCCCAGCAGCACGCCCGGCATGAACGACTCGCGGTTCATCGAGTCGTGCCGGATGCTGAACAGTTCACCGTGCCCGCCGAGCAGCACCTCCTGGTGCGCGATGGCCCCCGACAGCCGCACCGCGTGGACGCGGACGCCGTCCACGTCCGTGCCGCGCGCGCCGTCCAGCTCCTGCTCGGTCGCGTCCGGGGACGCCGCGACGCCCTTCTCCGCCCGCGCGGCCGCGACCAGTTCGGCGGTCCGGTACGCGGTGCCGCTCGGCGCGTCCTTCTTGTTCGGGTGGTGCAGCTCGACGATCTCGACGGACTCGAAGAACGGGGCCGCGCGCCGCGCGAAGTCCATCATCAGCACCGCGCCGATCCCGAAGTTCGGGGCGATCAGCACCTTCGCGCCGGGCGTCGCGGTCTGCCAGGAGCGGACGCGGTCCAGCCGGGCCGGGTCGAACCCGCTCGTCCCGACGACGGCGTGCAGCCCCTGCTCGACGCACCACTTGAGGTTGTCCATGACCACGCCGGGGTGGGTGAAGTCCACGACGACCTCGGCGGCCTTCAGCGCGTCGAGCGGTTCGCCGTCGTCGACGGCGGCGACCAGCTCCAGGTCGTCCGCGCCCTCGACCGCCCGGCAGACCTCGGCGCCCATCCGACCGCGCGCGCCCAGCACCCCGACCTTGACCACGTTCTCCTCCTCGGTGCGACCGGGGACGAGCCTACCGGCCCGCTTCCCGCCCGGCCGCGCCCGGCCGGTCCTCGGCGACGAGCAGGTTCAGCAGCCAGCTCACCACGCCGACGATGATCGCCCCCCAGAACGCGGGCCAGAACCAGCGGACGTGGAACGGCAGGTCCAGCCCGCCCGCGATGGCGCTCGTCAGCATCAGCAGCGCCGCGTTGACGACCAGCGCGATCAGCCCCAGCGTCAGCACGTAGAACGCGCAGCCGAGCACCTTGATGACGGGTTTCAGCACGCCGTTGACGACACCGAAGATCACCGCCACGACGAGCAGCGTCAGCGCCCGCTTCCACCACGTGTCCGCCGTCACGTCCACCCCGGACACGACGGCGGTCGCGGCCCACAGCGCGAGCGCCGAGACGACGACGCGGATCAACAACCTCATGCGGCGGCCCCTACCCGGCGGCCGCCCCGGATAACAGGCGAGGTCAGAGGGTGAAATCGCGGTCCTCGAACGGCCCGATGACGGTCAGCGCGGCCGGGCGGGTCAGCACCTCGCGGCCCACCTCGCGGACGTCGTCCAGCGTGACGGCGTCGATGCGGGCCAGCAGCTCGTCCACCGGCAGCAGCGACTCGTACACCAGCTCGCTCTTGCCGATGCGGCTCATCCGCGACCCGCTGTCCTCCAGGCCGAGGACCATCGCGCCGCGGAGCTGGCCCTTGCCGCGCTCCAGCTCCTCCTCGTCCAGCGAGGTCTCGGCGGCGCGGGCGACCTCGTCGCGGCAGATCGACAGGACCTCGTCGGCCTTGCCGGGCTGGCAGCCCGCGTACACGCCGAACACGCCGGTGTCGGCGTACTGGGCGGTGTAGCTGTAGACGGAGTAGGCCAGGCCGCGCTTCTCGCGGATCTCCTGGAACAGCCGCGACGACATGCCGCCGCCGAGCGCCGCGTTCAGCACGCCGAGCGCGAACCGGCGGTCGTCGGTGCGCGACAGGCCCAGCCCGCCGAGCACGATGTGCGCCTGCTCGGTGTCCTTGTCCACGACGCGGACGGTCGGCGCGGCCGCGATCTCCGGGCCGCCGACGCGCGGCGGCGCGGGCCGGTCCCCCGCGCGCAGCGGCAGCTCCGCCGTCGCCGCCTCCACCAGCCGCACGACGGCCTCGTGGTCGACGTTCCCGGCCGCCGCGACGACCAGGTTCGGCGCCACGTAGTGCCGCCGGTAGTAGTCGTGGATGCGGTCCCGCGACAGCGCGTTGATCGAGTCGACGGTGCCGAGGATCGGCCGCCCGATCGGCACGTCCCCGAACAGCGCCGTGGAGAACTCGTCGTGGATGAGGTCGCCGGGGTCGTCGTCGCGCATGTGGATCTCTTCGAGGATGACGTTGCGCTCGGCCTCGACGTCCTCGGGGCGGTTCAGCGACGCCGCGACCATGTCGCTGACGACGTCCACGGCGATCGGCAGGTCCGCGTCCAGGACCCGCGCGTAGTAGCAGGTGTACTCCTTGGCGGTGAACGCGTTGAGGTCGCCGCCGACCGCGTCGAGCGCCGCGGAGATCTCCAGCGCCGACCGGCGCGGCGTGCCCTTGAACAGCACGTGCTCCAGGTAGTGGCTGGCGCCCGCGTCCTCGGGGGACTCGTCGCGCGAGCCGACGCCCGCCCAGATCCCGAACGACGCCGAGCGCATCGACGGGATCGACTCGGTGACGATCCGCAGCCCGCCGGGCAGCACGGTGCGCCGGACCGCGCCGGACCCGTCCTCCCCGGCCTGCAGCGTCACGGTGGTGCCGGGCTCCTGCGCCCGCGCGGACTGGGTCACGTCGCTCTCGCAATCTGGTCGGTCGACGGCGGAAAACGGAGAAAAGCCGCCGACCGGCCCATCCTCTCGGACGGACCGGTCGGCGTCACGCGAACTGCCGCGCGGTCAGGAGTTGCGCTGGCCGCCGTCGTCGGACGGACGGCGGGTCCGCCGGCGGCGCGGCGCCCGGTCGCCGGACTCCCCGGCGGCCTCGGCCGGAGCGGCGTCGGCGTCGCCGCCGCCCTGCTCCTCCTTGCCCGCGGCCTCCCGCTCGACGACCTCGACCGGCACCAGCGACAGCTTGCCGCGCTGGTCGATCTCGGTGACCTCGACCTGGATCTTCTCGCCGACCTTGATGACGTCCTCGACGTTGTCGATCCGCGCGCCGCCGTGCAGCTTGCGGAGCTGCGACACGTGCAGCAGGCCGTCCTTGCCGGGCAGCAGCGACACGAACGCGCCGAACGTCGCGATCTTCACGACC
Source organism: Actinomadura atramentaria DSM 43919 (assembly GCF_000381885.1). Lineage (GTDB taxonomy): Bacteria > Actinomycetota > Actinomycetes > Streptosporangiales > Streptosporangiaceae > Spirillospora > Spirillospora atramentaria. Next base: position 150,733 of record NZ_KB907220.1, read on the forward strand.
GTGCCGAGGAACCGCTCCCCGACCTCCGGCATGTGCGGGTTGGCGATGGCGTTGATCGCCTGCCGCGCCGCCTCGGCGGACGGGCCGTCGGTCGCGCCGACGTAGATCGTGCCGTCGTCCTCGATCGAGATGTCCGCGCCGGTGTCGTCCTGGATCGAGTTGATCATCTTGCCCTTCGGGCCGATGACCTCGCCGATCTTGTCGACCGGGACCTTGATCGTGATGATGCGCGGCGCGAACGGGCTCATCTCCGCCGGGGCCTCGATGGCCTCGTTCATCACGTCGAGGATCGCCAGCCGCGCGCCCTTGGCCTGCCGCAGCGCCGCCGCCAGCACCGAGGCGGGGATGCCGTCGAGCTTGGTGTCGAGCTGCAGCGCCGTGATGACGTCGCGGGTGCCGGCGACCTTGAAGTCCATGTCGCCGAACGCGTCCTCGGCGCCGAGGATGTCGGTCAGGGTGACGTACTCGCCGCCCTCGTGGATCAGGCCCATCGCGATGCCCGCGACCATCTGCTTCAGCGGCACGCCCGCGTCCAGCAGCGACATCGTGGACGCGCAGACCGAGCCCATCGACGTGGAGCCGTTGGACCCCAGCGCCTCCGACACCTGCCGGATCGCGTACGGGAACTCCTCGCGCGTCGGCAGCACCGGGATCAGGGCGCGCTCGGCGAGCGCGCCGTGCCCGATCTCCCGCCGCTTGGGCGAGCCCACGCGGCCGGTCTCCCCGGTGGAGTACGGCGGGAAGTTGTAGTTGTGCATGTAGCGCTTGGTCTTGTCCGGGTTGAGCGTGTCGATCGTCTGCTCCATGCGGAGCATGTTCAGCGTGGTCACGCCGAGGATCTGGGTCTCGCCCCGCTCGAAGATCGCCGAACCGTGGACGCGCGGCAGCACGTGCGCCTCGGCGGTGAGCTGCCGGATGTCCTTCACGCCGCGGCCGTCGATGCGCAGCCCGTCGCGGACGACGCGCTCGCGGACGAGCTTCTTGGTGACGGCGCGGAACGCGGCGGAGATCTCCTTCTCGCGGCCCTCGAAGTCGCCCGCCAGGCGCTCGACCGCGCCCGCCTTGAGCTCGTCGAGCCGGGACTCGCGCTCCTGCTTGCCCGCGATCGTCAGCGCCTCGGCGAGGTCCTTGCCGACGGCGGCGGTGACGGCCTCCAGCACGTCGTCCTGGTAGTCCAGGAAGACGGGGTACTCGGCGGTGTCCTTGGCGGCCTCGGCGGCCAGCGCGCTCTGCGCCTCGCACAGCGCCTTGATGAACGGCTTGGCGGCCTCCAGGCCGTCCGCCACGGCCTCCTCGGTCGGGGCGGCGGCGCCCTCGCCGACGAGCCGCAGCGTGTCCTTGGTGGACTCCGCCTCGACCATCATGATCGCGACGTCGCCGTCGCCGACGACACGGCCCGCGACGACCATGTCGAACGTCGCGCGCTCCAGCTCGGGGTGCGTCGGGAACCCGACCCACGTGCCGTCGATCAGCGCGACGCGGACGCCGCCGATCGGGCCGGAGAACGGCAGGCCCGCGAGCTGCGTCGACATCGACGCGGCGTTGATCGCGACCACGTCGTACAGGTGGTCGGGGTGCAGCGCCATGATCGTGCCGACGATCTGGATCTCGTTGCGCAGGCCCTTGACGAACGACGGGCGCAGCGGCCGGTCGATCAGCCGGCAGGTGAGGATCGCGTCCTCGGAGGGACGGCCCTCGCGGCGGAAGAACGAGCCGGGGATGCGCCCGGCGGCGTACATCCGCTCCTCGATGTCGACGGTGAGCGGGAAGAAGTCGAGGTTGTCCTTCGGCTTCTTCGACGCGGTGGTGGCCGACAGCACCATCGTCTCGTCGTCGAGGTAGGCGACGGCCGAACCGGCCGCCTGGCGGGCCAGCCGGCCCGTCTCGAAGCGGATCGTGCGGGTTCCGAACGAACCGTTGTCGATCACGGCCTCGGTGCTCAGTGCGCCGTCGATGCGCGGAGCTTCTGTCACGGAAGACCTCCATCTTTCCGGATAGGGTCCCCGCGGCCGTTGCCCGTGGCTTTCACGCAGTGCCGGTCTTCGATCGAAGCACCCGGTTCCACAGGCTCCGGACGCCACTACCGAGGACCGGCCGCACCAACGGTGTCCGCGGGGGCTGGTCGTTTCACTTGTCCGCCCGCGCCGCTCGTGAAACCGGCCGGACGGCGAACTCCCGCCCGGCCGCCGTCAGGGGGCCGGGCACAGAGAGAGGGGAGCGGCCCGGCGGGCCGCCCCCCTCACCGCGTCAGCGGCGCAGGCCGAGTCGCTCGATCAGCGCGCGGTAGCGGTTGATGTCCTTGTTGGACAGGTACTTGAGGAGCCGGCGACGACGGCCGACCAGCAGCAGCAGGCCGCGGCGGCTGTGGTGGTCGTGCTTGTGCTCCTTGAGGTGCTCGGTCAGATCGTTGATCCGCCGGGTGAGCAGCGCGACCTGGACTTCCGGGGAGCCGGTGTCACCCTCAGTGGTCGCGTACTCGGAGATGATCTTGTTCTTCGTGGCGGTGTCGAGCGACACGTGGCTCCTTCGATGGGATCGTCACCCGCAGATCGCGGCCCGCTCGGCAGGCGCGTCCGCATGGTGCGTTGGGGAACGGACGGGCCGCATGAGGGTGCAGCCCATCGCAGCCGGGCCCTTGCCCGGTGACTATCCACCGTATCACGCCCCCGAAGCCCGCCGGACTCGGAGCAGCACGGACCGTGATCGGCCGCCGGACGCCCGTCAGGCGGTCAGCTCGCGGGCGCGGGCCACGTCCCGGTTCATCTCCGCGACGAGCGCGTCGACCGAGTCGAACTTGAGCGTGTCGCGGATGCGGTCGAGGAAGTCCACGGCGGTGTGCTCGCCGTAGAGGTCCAGGTCGTCACGGTCCAGCGCGTACGCCTCGACCGTCCGCTCCCCCTGACCCTCGAACGTCGGGTTGGTGCCGATCGAGATCGCGGCGGGCCAGCGGCAGGCCGGGTAGCGCTCGGAGTCGCAGACGAGCCAGCCCGCGTACACGCCGTCCGCCGGGATCGCGGTGTTCGGGGCCGTCTCCAGGTTCGCGGTCGGGAAGCCCAGCGCCCGGCCGCGCTGGTGGCCGCGCACCACGACGCCCTCGACGCGGTGCGGGCGGCCCAGCGCCGCCGCCGCGCCCGCGACGTCGCCCGCGTCGAGCCGCGCGCGGATGAACGTCGAGGAGATCGTGTCGCCGTCGGCGACCAGCGGCACGCCCTCGGCGGTGAAGTCGTACTTGGCGCCCAGCTCCTTGAGCAGCGGGACGTCGCCCTTGGCCTTGTGCCCGAACCGGAAGTCCTCGCCGACGATGACGTGCGCGGCGTGCAGCCGGTCCACCAGGACGGACTGGACGAACTCGTCCGGCGGGACCTGCGACAGCCGGTGCGTGAACGGCACGACGACGACCGCGTCGGTGCCCAGCCCCTCCAGCAGCTCGATGCGCCGCGCCGTCGAGGCCAGGATCGGCGGGTGCGTGCCCGGCCGGACCACCTCGTCGGGGTGCGGGTCGAAGGTGATCACGACGGACTTGAGCCCGCGCCGCCGCGCCTCGTCGGCCGCGCTGCGGACGATCCGCTGGTGGCCGCGGTGAACGCCGTCGAACACCCCGATGGTGACGACCGACCTGCCCCAGTCGGCGGGAACCTCTTCGAGGCCGTGCCAGCGCCGCACCATGCTCTCCCTGCGTCGGACTGCTGCCGTGTGTGTCGTCTTCCAGACTGCCATGCGCGCGGCGGCGGGCGTTCCCGAGGGGTCGGCCGCCGCACCGGCACCGCGCGCCGGAGTCTACTCGCCGGTAGCGCGGGGTCCGGGGTCAGCCCGCGAAGACCGCGAGCGGCTTGGCGCCCCGGCCCTGCTCCTCGACGAGCGCCAGCAGCGCGCCGTCCGGCCCGAAGACGCCGACCGGGCCAGGGCCCAGGCCGAGCGCGGGCAGCCGCCCGCCGTGGACGACCTTGCGGGCGTCCTCCTCGGTGACGTCCCGGCGCGGGAACGCCGCCGCGACCGCGTCCGCGATCGGCAGGACGGCCAGGTCCTCGGCGAGCTGTTCCAGCGTGCGCGCCAGATCCAGCCCGTAGGGGCCGACGCGGGTGCGGCGCAGCGCGGTCAGATGGCCGCCGCAGCCGAGGGACGCGCCGAGGTCGCGGGCGAGCGCGCGGATGTAGGTGCCCGACGAGCAGGTGATCGAGGCGTCCACGTCGACGACGTCGCCGTCGCGGCGGACGCCGGTCACCGTGAACTCCGCCACGGTCACCGGACGGGCCTTCAGCGCGACGTCCTCCCCCGCCCGCGCCCGCTTGTACGCGCGCTGACCGTCCACCTTGATGGCGCTGACCTGCGGCGGGATCTGCTCGATGCGGCCGGTCAGCGCCGCGACGCCCGCCGCCAGCGCCGCGTCGGAGACGTCCGCCGCCGACGCCGTCGCGGTGATCTCGCCCTCGGCGTCGTCGGTGTTCGTGGACGCGCCGAGCCGGATCGTCGCGTCGTAGCCCTTCTCGGTCAGCGCGAGGTGGCCGAGCAGCCGGGTCGCCTTCCCCACGCCGACGACGAGCACGCCCGTCGCCATCGGGTCGAGCGTGCCCGCGTGCCCCACCCGGCGCGTCCGCGCCAGCCGCCGGACCCGCGCGACGACGTCGTGGGAGGTCCAGCCGCCGGGCTTGTCGACGACGACGAGTCCGGAGGGGGCGGTGTCGGACGAGGTCACGGGGCGTTCTCCGCGGGGTCGGTGTCGGGGTCGGGCCGCAGCGCGGCCCGCAACTGGTCGACGAGCTCCTCGGGCTCGCCGCAGGCGGTGTAGGCGGCGGCGTCGCGGTGCCCGCCGCCGCCGAGGCGCGAGCAGGCGCGGCCGACGTCCACCCGGCCCTTGGACCGGGTCGAGACGTACCAGGCGCCCGCGTCGTCCTCCTTGAGCACGACGGCGACCTCGGCCTCGTCGGTGCGGCGGAGCTGGTCGATGACGCCTTCGAGCTGGTCGTAGGGCACGCCCGGGGCCTCCCGGTCCGCCTGGCCGATCGTCGTCCAGACCAGGCCGAGGCCGCCCGCCGCGTCCCGCTCCAGCCGGGCCCGCGTCAGCGCGCCCGCCAGGACCTGGAGGTAGCCGAACGGCGCGCGGTCCCACAGCTCGCGGCTGACCGCCTCCGGCCGGACCCCGACCGCCAGCAGCCGGCCCGCCAGGTCGTGGACCTGCGGCGTCGTGCAGGGGTACTTGAACGAGCCGGTGTCGCTGGCCAGGCCCGCGTACAGGCCCTCCGCGACGGACGGGGTGAGCGGCGCGCCGAGGCGGCGGATCAGCTCGTCCACCAGCACGGCCGTCGCCGCCGCGCCCGGATCGACCAGCCGGACGGTGCCGAAACCGGTGCCCGTCGCGTGGTGGTCCACCACGATCAGCTCGGCGGCCGACCGCGCGACGCCCGCCAGCGAGCCGAGCCGCTCCGGCCCCGCCGAGTCCAGCGCGATCATCAGCGCCGGGGCGGCCGGGACGTCGGCGGGCGCGCGCAGCAGCTCTTGGCCGGGCAGGAACCGCAGGCTGTGCGGGACGGTGAACGGCTCCCCGAACGACGCGACGCAGCGCTTGCCGAGCCCGCGCAGCGTCTGCGCGAGCGCGAGCATCGAGCCGAGCGCGTCGCCGTCCGGGACGACGTGGCAGGCCAGGACGATCTCGTCGGCGGCGCGGACCAGCCGGACCGCGCCGCCCCAGTCCAGGCCCGGACGGCGGGAGCCGTCCGGCGCGGGCGGCCGGGGGCCGGCGGCCGGGGCCGCGGCCCGGACCGCCGTGCAGCCCGGCCTCGTCCGGCGCATCAGGACCGGCGTCCCGCGGGGCCGTCCGCGGCGTCCCCGCCATCGTCGTCGTCGGACTCCTCGTCCTCGACGTCGTCGTCCACCCGGTAGGGGTTCGCGTCGCCCGCGGGCCGCGCGCCGCGCGCCGCCGCGGCGACCTCGGCGTCCCGGGCGCGGGCCTGCGCGAGCAGGTCGTCGATGTGCGCGGCGTTCTCCATCACCGCGTCGAGCACGAACGTGATGCTCGGCGTGTGGCGGACCCCGGTCCGCCTGCCGACCTCGCTGCGGATGACGCCCTTCGCGCTCTCCAGCGCCGCCGCCGAGTCCGCGCGCTCGGCCTCCGACCCGTACACGGTGTAGAAGACCGTGGCGTCGCGCAGGTCGTTGGTGATCCGCGCGTCGGTGACGGTCACGAAGCCGAGCCGCGGGTCCTTGATCCGCCGCTCCAGCATCTCGGCGACGATCTGCTGGATGCGGTCGGCGAGCTTGCGCGCCCGCGCTGCGTCCACCATGATCGCACTCCTTCTCTCGGGTCTGGCGAGGACCTAGTCCTCGTCGCTGTAGAGCCGCCGCCGGGCCGACAGCAGCTCGATCTCGGGACGGCCCGCGACCATCCGCTCGCACCGGTCGAGCACGTCGGTGCAGTTGGCGGCCGTGGCGGAGACCACCGCGATCCCGATCTCCGCCCGCCGGTGCAAATCGTTGTCGCCGGTCTCGGCGACCGCCACGCCCGGGAAGTGCCTGCGCACCTCCGCGATGACGGGCCGGATCACCGCCCGCTTCTGTTTCAGCGACCGCACGTCGCCGAGCAGCAGGTCGATGGTCAGCGCACCCACGTACACCTGGCGGATCACCTCGGGATTCTTCTCTCGTCTGGTCGAACGACGGCGGGGACGCCGCCTGTTCCCGCGCCCCCGCGCGGGCCGCGCCCCGGCCCCGGCATGACGGACGCCAGGCCGTTTCGGGCCTGGCGTCCGCACGCCGGCGTTCCGGCGGGCGGGGCGGCCCCGTGCGGGACCGCCCCGGTCGTGCCTCAGGCGCGGGGCTTCTCCCGCATCTCGTAGCACTCGATGACATCGCCGAGCTTGATGTCGTTGAAGCCGACGCCGATACCGCACTCGAAGCCCTCGCGGACCTCGGTGGCGTCCTCCTTGAAGCGGCGCAGCGAGGACACCGTGAGGTTGTCCGACACCACGACCCCGTCGCGGACCAGGCGCGCCTTGGCGTTGCGCTGGATGACGCCCGAGGTGACCATCGAACCGGCGACGTTCCCGATCCGCGGCACCTTGAAGATCTCGCGGATCTCCGCCGTGCCGAGCTGGGCCTCCTCGAACTCCGGCTTCAGCATGCCCTTGAGGGCCGCCTCGACCTCCTCGATCGCCTGGTAGATGACCGAGTAGAACCGGATGTCGACGCCCTCGCGGTCCGCCAGCTCCTGCGCGTTGCGCTCCGGCCGGACGTTGAAGCCGATGATGACCGCGCCCTCGGACGCCAGCGACAGGTTGACGTCGTCCTGCGTGATCGCGCCGACGCCGCGGCGGATGACGCGCAGGCTGACCTCGTCGCCCACGTCGATCTTGAGCAGCGAGTCCTCCAGGGCCTCCACCGAACCGGAGACGTCGCCCTTGAGGATGAGCAGCAGCTCGTCCCGCTCGCCGCGCTCCAGGTCCTTGAACAGCTCCTCCAGCGAGCTGCTCTTGCGGCTGCGGAGCAGTTCGGCGTTGCGCTTGCGCGCCGTCCGCTTGTCGGCGATCTGGCGGGCCACCCGGTCGTCGTCGACGACCAGGAAGTTGTCGCCCGCGCCGGGCACGGCCGTCAGGCCGAGGACCATCACCGGACGCGACGGCCCGGCCTCCTCGACGCTGTTGCCGTTCTCGTCCAGCATCGCCCGGACGCGGCCGTGGGCCACGCCGCAGACGATCGAGTCGCCGACCCGCAGCGTGCCGCGCTGCACCAGCACCGTCGCCACCGCGCCCCGACCCTTGTCCAGGTGCGCCTCGATGGCGGAGCCCTGGGCGGGCATGTCGGGGTTGGCGCGCAGCTCCAGCGCCGCGTCCGCGGTCAGGACGATCGACTCCAGCAGCCCGTCGATGTTGACGCCCTCGCGGGCGGACACGTCGACGAACTGGGTGTCGCCGCCGTACTCCTCGGCGACCAGCCCGTACTCGGTGAGCTGGGCCCGCACGCGCTGCGGGTCCGCGCCCTCCTTGTCGATCTTGTTGACCGCGACGACGATCGGCACGCCGGCCGCCGTGGCGTGGTCGATCGCCTCGGTGGTCTGCGGCTTGACGCCGTCGTCGGCGGCGACCACCAGCACCACCAGGTCGGTGGTGTCGGCGCCGCGGGCGCGCATGGCGGTGAACGCCTCGTGGCCCGGGGTGTCGATGAAGGTGATCTTGCGGTCCTCGCCGTCGACCACGGTCTCGACCTGGTACGCGCCGATGTGCTGGGTGATGCCGCCGGCCTCGCCCGCGACCACGTTGGCGTTGCGGATGGCGTCCAGCAGGCGCGTCTTGCCGTGGTCGACGTGGCCCATGACGGTCACGACCGGCGGACGCGGCTGCAGGTTCTCCTCGCCGCCCTCGTCCTCGCCGTACTCGATGTCGAAGGACTCCAGCAGCGCGCGGTCCTCGTCCTCGGGGCTGACGACCTGGATGTCGAAGTCCAGCTCGACGCCGAGGAGCTGCAGGTCGTCGGTGTCGACGGACTGCGTCGCGGTGACCATCTTGCCGAGGTGCATCATGATCGCCACGAGCGACGCCGGGTTGGCGCCGATCCGCTCGGCGAAGTCGGTCAGCGTCGCGCCCTGCGGCAGCCGGATCGACTTGCCGTTGCCGCGCGGCGCCTGGATGCCGCCCGCGGCGGGCGCCTGCATGTTGTCGAACTCTTGACGCCGCTGCTTCTTGGACTTGCGGCCGCGCGTCGGGCGTCCGCCGGGACGGCCGAAGGCGCCCTGCGTGCCGCCGCGGCCGCGACCGCCGCCGCCGGGACGGGGGCCGAAGCCGCCGGGACGACCGCCGCCGCCCGCACCCGCGCGGGGCGCGCCGAAGCCGCCGCCACCGCCGGGACGGCCGCCGCCGCCCGGACCGCGACCGCCGCCGCCCGGCCGGCCACCGCCGCCGGGACGGCCGCCACCGCCGCCGGGACCGCCGCGCCCGGGGGCGCCCGCGGGCCGCGAGGACGGCATGTTCATCGGGCTGGGCCGGGGGCCGCCCGCCGGACGCGGCGGCATGCCGCCGGGGCTGGGCCGGGGCCCGCCGGGACGGGGACCGCCCGCGCCGGGACCGCCGGGACCGCGACCGCCCGCGGGACGCGGGCCGCCGGGCGCGCCGGCGCCGCCGCCGGCCGGGCCGGGGCGCGGACCCGGCCGCGGGCCGGGCTTGGGCGCCTGGCCCATGCCGGTGTTGGTGGAGCTGAAGGGGTTGTTGCCCGGACGCGGGGCGCCGCGGCCGCCGCGGTCGCCGCGGTCGCCGCCCTGCCGGGGGGCGGGCCGCGGGCCGGGCTTCGGCGTGCGCGGGCCGGGCTTGGGGCCGCCGGGCTGGCCGCCCTGCGGAGCACCCTGCGGGGCGCCCTGCCGGGACGGCGCGGCCGGACCGGCCGGACCGGCCGCCGCCGCGGGGCTCGCCGGCATGCCGGGAGCGGGCGGGACGGGACCGGGCGCGGGACGCGGGCCCGGCTTGGGGCCGCCGGGACCGGGCTTGGGCGCGCCGGTGCCGGTGCCCGAACCCGTGTCGGAGCCCGCGCTCGGGCCGCCGGCGGGACGGGGCGCCGGCTTGGGCGGCGCGGGACGCGCGCCGTCCGCCGCGGGCGGACCCGGACGCGGCGCGGCCGGGCGCGGACCCTGGGGCCGCTTCCCGGCGGACTTGCCCCCGGACTTCCCGGAGGTGTTGAAGGCTTCTTCCAGTCTGCGGACGACCGGCGCCTCGATCGTGGAGGACGCCGACCGGACGAACTCGCCCATCTCCTGGAGCTTGGCCATGACGGCCTTGCTCTCGACGCCGAACTCCTTGGCGAGCTCGTATACCCGGACCTTGGCCACTGCACTCCCTACTGGTCCGGGGGGTGGGGCCACCGGACCGTCGTTACCTTGCGATGCTCATAGCAGCGTGCTCATCGAGCGCTCATAGCAATCTCGACCTGCTTCCGACTAGACGTCGCGGACATCCCCGTGCGCCGGGGAGCATACCGTTTGGCCATCCTGCTGCCGCTCGACGGTCACCGCAAACCGATCCCGGACCGGATCGGACCGGCGTCGAGGGGCCCCGCCAGGCGCAGTGCCCGGGGGAACGCCCGACGCCGCTCGGCGAGTTCGAGGCACGCCGGGTCGGGGTGCAGGTACGCGCCCCGTCCCGGCAGCCGCCCGCGGTGGTCGGGGACGAGGACGCCCTCGACCGCCACCAGGCGCAGCAGGTCGGATTTGGCCGCGCGAACCCGGCAGCCCACACAGGTGCGCTGCGGGACCGCCCGGCCGCGTGAACCGAGTCTACCGCGCCGATGCGTCGGCGGGACCTGTCGCATGGTCTCCCGATGTCGTTGATCCGGTTTCGCCAGGTCCGGACGCTTCCGTCCCCGTCGAACCGTCGTCCTCCCGCACCTCGGTGTCGGCGCGGATGTCGATCCGCCACCCGGTGAGCCGGGCGGCGAGCCGGGCGTTCTGCCCCTCCTTGCCGATGGCGAGGGAGAGCTGGTAGTCCGGCACGATCACCCGGGCGACCCGGGCGTCGGCGTCGACCACGCGCACCGCCGAGACCCGGGCGGGCGACAGGGCGTTGCCGACGAACTCGGCGGGATCGTCCGAGAAGTCCACGATATCGATCTTCTCGCCGTGCAGCTCCGCCATGACGTTGCGGACGCGGCTGCCGAGCGGGCCGATGCACGCGCCCTTGGCGTTCACCCCGGGCTTGCGCGACCGCACCGCGATCTTGGTGCGGTGGCCCGCCTCGCGGGCGATGGCCGCGATCTCCACGGTGCCGTCCGCGATCTCGGGGACCTCCAGCGCGAACAGCTTGCGCACCAGGTTGGGGTGGGTGCGCGAGAGCTGCACGGACGGGCCGCGGTGACCCTTGCGGACCTGCACGACGTACGCGCGCAGCCGCTCGCCGTGCTCGTAGCGCTCGCCCGGCACCTGCTCCTGCGGCTGCAGGATCGCCTCGATGCGGCCGAGGTCGACGAGCACGTTGCGGGGGTCCTTGCCCTGCTGGATCACGCCGGAGACGATGTCGCCCTCCCGGCCCGCGTACTCGCCGAACGTCAGCTCGTCCTCGGCGTCGCGGAGCCGCTGCAGGATGACCTGCTTGGCGGTGGTCGCCGCGATGCGCCCGAAACCGGTGGGCGTGTCGTCGTACTCCCGGACCGACTCGCCCTCCTCACCGACCTCCGTCGCCCAGACGGTCACATGGCCGGTGGTGCGGTCCAGCTCGACGCGGGCGCGCGGGGCCGCGCCCTCGGTCCGGTGGTAGGCGATCAGCAGGGCGTCTTCGATGGCCTTGACGGCCACGTCGAGCGAGATGTCCTTCTCGCTCTCCAGGCTGCGCAGGGCAGTCATGTCGATGTCCACGAGGCTCCCCCCTCTAGTCCGGCTCGGCCGGAGAGCGCGGTGCGGCGGCTCCGCCGCCGGCGCCGTCCGGCTGGTCGTCCGCCGGGTCGTCCGTGTCGGTGACCGCTTCGTCCGCGTCGTCCTGGGTCTCGTCCGCGCGGCGGAACTCGACCTGGACTTTGCCGGGCCCGAGCGCCGCGAACGGGAACGTCCGCCGGGCGGCCGGGCGGCCCTTGCCCCTGACCACGTCGAGGTCGACGCCGTCGTCGCCCGCGGCGACGACGCGCCCCTCGACCTGGCCGCCCTCGGTGAGCGGGGCGACGACCAGGCGGCCGACCGCGCGCCGCCAGTGCCGGGGCTCGGTGAGCGGGCGGTCGACGCCGGGCGAGGTGACCTCCAGGACGTAGGGCGAGGCGCCCATGACGTCGGAGCCGTCGAGCAGGTCGGACGCGATCCGGCTGAGGTCGGCGACGTCGTCGAGGGCGACGCCGCCGTCGGCGTCGACGACGATCCTGATCAGCCGGCGCCGCCCGGCCGGGCGGACGTCCACCTCTTCCAGATCGAAGCCCGCGGCCGTGACCGCGGGCTCCAGCAGACGGGTGATCGCGGCCGCCGCCGCGTCCCGGGACGGGCGTGGCCCGCCCGCGCGGCCCCGCTGAGCGCGGTCGCCGGATTCGGCGCCCAAGGGACCTCCTCGGAGAGTTTCGTGCCGCGCGGCCGGGGCCGCGATCGGGCCGACCGCGTGCCGGTCGGCCCGTCAAGGGTATCGACAGCCGACGACCCCGGCGGTCGTTCGGACGGCTCACCGGCGCGCCGGATATGGAATGCTTGGAGGAACCCGCCGGACGACGCGTCCCGGGCCACTCCCATCCGCCGCGCGACGAGGGGAAACGCGTGCCGCGAGCCAGTACGCCGCCCGCCCCCGGACCCGTCGTCCCGCGCCGCCGCACGGTGCTGCGGGCGGGCCTCGGCGCGGGTCTGGCGCTGCCGCTGGCCGCCGGGTGCGGACCGGCGGACGAGGCGCGTCCCGCGGCGGAGCGGGCGGAGGTCGCGGTGCTCGTCGGGGCCGTCGCGGCGGAGCAGGACATCATCGCGCTGTACGAGGCGGCGCGGGCGGCGCGCGTGCTCCCGGCGGCGCGGCTGGAGGCGATCCTCGGCCGGCACCGGGAGCATCTGGCGGCGCTGCGGCGGCTGTACGTGCCGGGTTCGGGGACGCGGGCGCGCGCCCTGCCGTCCGCGACGCCGCGCACGGCCCCGGCGCGGTCGCGGCTGCTCGCGGAGCTGCGCGCGGCGGAGGCCAAGGCCGCGCGGGACCGGCTCGCGGAGGTCGCGAAGGCCGATCCGGGGCTGGCGCAGGTGCTCGCGTCGATCGGGGCGTGCGAGGCCGGGCACGCGGCGGCGTTGGAGCTGGTTTGAGCGGGCGCGGCGCGGCGGAACTGGGCGCGGCGGTCGCGGCGGAGCACGCGGCCGTCTACGGCTACGGGGTGCTCGGCGCGCGGTTGTCGGGGGCCGCGCGGGAGACGGCGACGCTGGTCTGGAACGCGCACCGGGCGGCGCGGGACGCGCTGGCGGACCGGTTGACGGCGCTCGGCGCGCCCGTCCCGGCGGCGGCTCCGGTGTACCGGCTGCCGGTGCGGGCGACGGACGCGCGGTCGGCGGCGCGGCTCGCGGCGCTGTTGGAGGACGGGGTCGCCGCCGGGTACGCGGGGCTCGCGGGCGCGGCCGATCCGGCGCTGCGGACGCTCGCGGCGCGGGCGATGCAGGAGGCGGCGCGGCGCGCGGCGCACTGGCGGGCGCGGGCGGGCGAGTCCCCCGATCCGGTGTCGGCGTTCCCGGGGCTGCCGTCGTCGTCGCTCGGGCCGAAGCCGCAGCCGGGCGGAGAGCCCGAGGGCTGACGCGCCATCGGTGCGCTGACGCGGTTTCCACCGAATGTTGAATGCCTTTTTCGCAAGAATTGAGCACTCGCTGAATCGCTTTTCGGTATCGCGGCGCGCGCGAATACGTTGAACGCGAACGCGGAGGTCCACGGCCTGTTCCGCCTTTGGACGGGCGCGCGCCGCCCATTTCCGTCCCGCCGACCGGCCCGGTACGGCGGGGCGGAAACCTTCCCGGGGGTCCGCCGCGTTAACCTGCCAGGGAAGGGACTTCGGGGGAGGTACCACACATGGCGGTAGGAGAGGCGCGCGGTCTCGACGAGCTCCAGGCGGTGTACCGGGAGCAGATCGCCCGGCTGCGGTCGGAGCGGGACGAGGCGCGGCGGCAGGCGCTGGCGGCCAAGGCGGACGCGTCGGTCGCGCGGGCGGACCTGGCGCGCGTCGCGGCGAAGGTCGAGGAGCTGGTCCGCGTCGCGGAGGCGCCGGCCCCGCGCTGGCTGCGCACGGACGACGCCGGGGCGGGCGCGAAGGAGCGGTGAGCCCGGCCCCGCGCGGTCCCCGGGGGCCGCGCCGGGCCGGGGTCAGACCTCGCCGCGGACCGTCGCGATGAGCCGGTCGAGGACGCGGGCGTCGGCGGACAGGCCGTTGTGCGCGTACTCGCTGGTGATCCACGGGCGCAGGCCCCGGATCGCGCGGGCGGTCTCGACGGAGTCGTCGCGGTCCACGTACAGGTCGTCGTAGTAGATCGCGGCGGCGACGGGGACGGTGTTGGCCGCGAGCCGGTCGGCGTCGTAGAGCGCGGGCCAGGCGTCGCGGGCGGCGAGCAGGTCGGCGCAGTCGCGGAGTGGGCGCAGGGCCGGGTCCTCGTCGAACAGCCAGGGGTAGATCATCTCGCCGGTGAAGCGGAGCGGGCCGCCCGCGTCCGCGTCGAAGGCGGGGAACTCGGCGCGGACGCGCTCGGCGGCCCAGCGCGTCGCCGCGCCCTGCGCGTAGATCGGTTCGTGGAGCACGGCGTAGAGCGGCTGCGTCGCGTAGGACAGGGCCGCGTCCGCACGGCGCAGGAACGCGTCCGACAGCGCGCCGGACGGCAGGAACGCCTCTTCGAGCAGGTAGTGCAGCGCGTCGAAGCTCGCGGACGAGCCGAACAGCGCGCCGAGCGTCTGGAAGCGCCGCGCGGTGAGGCGGTCGCCGCCGGGCAGCCGCTCGTCGTGCGCGGCGAGGCGGTCGGCGACGCGGCGGGCGAGATCGGCGTCGGCGGGGTAGCGCGCGAAGTAGCGGTCGTTGGCGGCCAGGACGCGCGGGTATGCGGCGCGGTACACGTCGTCGGCGGTGGCGGTGAGGCTGGGCAGGCCGCCGGTGATGAACGCCTCGCGCAGTCCCTCGGGCGCGAGCGACAGGTACGTGACCGTGCAGAAGCCGCCGAAGCTCTGGCCGAGGACGCTCCACGGCCGGTCGCCGCTGAGGCGGGCGCGCAGCAGTTCGGCGTCGCGGACGATGGAGTCGGCGCGGAAGTGCGCCAGGTGAGCGGCGGCCTCGGCGGGGTCTTCGGGGAGCGTCTGCCGGGTCGCGGGCGTGCTGCGGCCGGTGCCGCGCTGGTCGAGCAGGACGACGCGGTAGTCGCGCAGCGCCCGGTCGAGCCAGGCGACGCCGTCGCCGGGGCGCGCGGCGCGGTGGCCGGGGCCGCCCTGGAGGAACAGCAGCCGGGGCAGGTCGTCGTGCTCGCGTCCGGGTGCGACGACCTCGCGGGCGTACACCTCGATCGTCGGTCCGGCGGGGTCGCCGTGGTCGAGCGGGACGTCGATGAAGTGGTCGGTGCAGACATAACCGGGCCTGCGGAACGTGACGGCCATGCTCCCACTATGTCCCGCCGCCGGGCCCGTCCGCGCCGCCGGGGTCACGACCGGCGGTCGGGGTGGTCCAGCGGGTCACCGTGGTCGGCGTCCGGTGCCGGGACGCGAGCGGGTCCGGCGCTCCGTCGTCACCGGGGCCTGGTCTGCGGGGCGATGGACCGTCATGATCGGGTGTGGGGCGGATCACCCGTGTCGGGCGCGGACGGGCCGCCTATGATCGGCCGGATAAATCCCCACTGATTCAGTAGGAGATTCGTTGCTCCGCTCCTTCGCGGCGGCGTGCGCCGCCGGGCTCGTGCTCCTGTCCGCCGCCTCCCCCGCCTCCCCCGCGTCCGCCGCGCCGCCGCCGGACGGGCCGGGGCGCGGGTTCGTGCCCGCCTACATCGGCGGCCCCGCGACGCCGAAGCCGCTGGCGGGCGACCCGGTCCCCGCGAACCCGCACCAGGGGCCGGTCGGGCTGTCCTCGATGCACGCCGACAGCTACGCGTCCGACACTTACCCGTTCCTCGGGCCGCTCGGCCGGAACCCGAAGGTCACGGCCGAGGCGAAGGCCGGCGGGCTGCTGCCGGGCCTGTGCTCGACGGTGACGTTCGCGAAGCGCACCGGTCTGATCGTCGCGCAATGCACGCGCGGGCAGAACTTCGAGCTGCGGCTGATGGACCCGGCGACGCTGAAGGATCTGGCGACGTTCCCGCTGCCGCCGCGCCCCTCGACCGTCCAGGCGGTGTTCGGCCTGGACCTGGACAAGGTTCTCACCGACACGTCCGGCGGCGCGTACTACTACCTGGACGACCAGGACCGCGCGGTGCTGGCGGACTCGGCGTTCCACGTCCGCCGGTTCGCGCACGAGAAGGGCGCGGACGGCGCGTGGAAGTTCCGCGTCACCGACGACTGGGACCTCTCCTCCTACGTCCCGCACGACTGCGCGACGTGGACGAACCCGTGGCCGAAGGGCGAGTGCGACCCGATCACCGCCGTCGGCCCCGACTGGACCGGGCTGATCTGGTGGATCACGCGGGGCGGGCGGATCGGGACGATCGACCCGGCGACGGGCCGCGTCCGGGCGACGCGGCTGCCGGGCGAGCAGATCCAGAACTCGTTCGCCGCGTCCGCCGAGGGCGTCTCGGTGGTCTCCGACCACGCCCTGTACCTGCTGCGCGCGGGCGCGGACGGCACGCCCGCGACGGCCTGGCGGCGCGCCTACGACCGGGGCACCGGCCGCAAGTCGGGGCAGATCGACCAGGGGTCGGGCACGACGCCGACGTTCTTCGGGAACGGGCTCGTCGCGATCACCGACAACGCCGACGACCGGATGCACGTGCTCGTCCTGCGCGCCCGCGACGGGGCGCGGGTGTGCTCGGTGCCGGTGTTCGGGAGCGGCGCGTCCGCGACGGACAACTCGCTCGTCGGGTACGGGCGCAGCCTGTTCGTGGAGAACAACCACGGCTACCGCAACTTCGTGGAGCTGCCGCCGGGCGGCTCGTCGACCGGCGGCGTCAGCCGGATTGACGCCGCCGCGCACGGCTGCACGACCGCCTGGACGAGTGCGGAGCGGTCGCCGTCCACCGTCGCGAAGGCGTCCGTCCCGGCCGGGCTGCTGTACCTCTACACCAAGGAACCGCGCAACGACCTGATCGACGCCTGGTACTTCACCGCCGTGGACGTCCACACCGGCCGGACGGTCTACAAGGTCCTCACCGGTACCGGCAAGTGGTACGACAACAACTGGGCGCCGATCACGATCGGACCGGACGGGACGGGCTACGTCGGAATCGTCGGCGGCATCGCCGCGATCCGCGACACCCCCTGATCAGGCGCGCTGCCGCCGAGCGCGCACCGCGCCCTTCGGCGGCAGCGACAGCCGCAGGATCTTCCCCCACGTGCTCGCGGCCTGCCGCGACAGCCGGCCTGTGCGGTACGGCAGGTCGTACCGGGCGCACAGGTCGCGGATGCGCGGCGCGATCTCCGCGTACCGGTTGCTGGGCACGTCCGGGAACACGTGGTGCTCGATCTGGTGCCCGAGGTTGCCGTTGAGGATCTGGAACAGCTTGCCGCCGGAGATGTTGGCCGAGCCGGTGATCTGCCGGACGTACCACTCACCGCGCGTCTCGCCCTCCAGGCGCTCCTCGGGGAACACCTCGACGTCGGACGGGAAGTGGCCGCAGAAGATGATCGTGTGCGCCCACACGTTGCGGATCGTGTTGGCGGCCAGCGCGCCCAGCATCGCGGGCAGGAAGCCCTTCCCGGCGAGCAGCGGGAACATCAGGTAGTCCTTGGCGGCCTGGCGGCCGATCTTGCGGCCGATCTCGCGGAGCTGGCGGTCGAACTCCTCCTGGGGCTTGCGGCCCTCCTGGACGGCCACCGGGTCCAGGTCGTACACCGCGATGCCGTACTCGTAGGTGAGCGCGAGCAGCACGTTGTAGAACGGCTGCGCCAGGAAGATCGGGTGCCACTCCTGCTCCGGCGTCACGCGCAGGATGCTGTAGCCCACGTCGCGGTCCTTGCCGAGCACGTTGGTGTACGTGTGGTGGACGACGTTGTGGGAGTGCTTCCACTGGGCGGACGGGCACGCGGCGTCCCACTCCCACGTCGTGGAGTGGATCTTGGGGTCGCGCATCCAGTCCCACTGGCCGTGCATGACGTTGTGGCCGATCTCCATGTTCTCGAGGATCTTGGCCAGCGCCAGCGTCGCCGTCCCGGCCAGCCAGAACGCGCGCTTGCGCCCGGCGAGCAGGAGGATGCGGCCGGATACGTCCAGGCCGCGCTGGACCGCGATCAGCCGCCGGATGTAGGCGGCGTCGCGGGCGCCCAGCGAACCGACGACCTCCACGCGCAGCGCGTCCAGCTCGGCGGCGATGCGCTCGTGGTCGGCGGGGGTGAGCCTGCCGCTCGTCGGCGTCGGCACGGGAGTCGGGGTGCTCGTCGGCATGGAATCAGGGCTCCGTTCGGGCGGTACGGCGTTCCACGCTACGCGCGGGCCGTTTCCCCGGTCTCGCGGTGAACCCAAGAGATGCGGGCGGGCTCTGTCAGCCCGATGACAACGAACGTCACGTCCGCCACGCGGCCGTCCTTATCGTGACGGTTTCTTAGCCTGGAAACGGGAATGACCTGAATCTGGCAAGGGTTCCCGTCTTCGGGCGAGCTTGCGAGGTGACCGGACGATGACCGAGGCGTCAACGGCACCCGACCCTCCCCTGACGGACGCCGAGCCGCCCGTTCCCGAGCCGCGGCGGACGTCCCGGCTCGGCCGCGTCCTGCACTGGGCGATGGCCCTCGGACTGCTCGCGGCGGTGCCGTTCGTCTACGCGGAACTGCCCGAACCCGGCGCGCTGTGGGACTCGGTGTCCGGCGCGCGGCCCGAGTGGCTGCTCGTCGTCGCGGCCGGAGCGGTCGCGTCGATGGCCATGTTCGCGCGGCTCCAGCGGCGGCTGCTGCGCATCGGCGGGCTGCGGATGTCGCGGCGGCGCGCGGCGGCGATCACGTTCGCGGGCAACGCGCTGTCCACGACGCTGCCCGCCGGGCCGGCCGTCAGCGTCGTCTACACGTTCCGGCAGTTCCGGCGCGGGGGCGCGTCCGCGCGGCTGGCGACGGCCGTGATCATCCTCGGCGGGGTCGTGACGACCACCGCGTACACCGTCGTCGGGCTCGTCGCGCTGCTCGCCGACCCGCACGCCCGGACGTTCGCGCTGGCGGGGCTGACCGTCCCGGCCGCGCTGGCGTTGGCGGCGGGCGCGGCGCTCGCGCGGCCCGGGCCCCGCGTGCGGCTGGCTCGGCTCGCGCGCCGGGCGGCGCTCGCGGTCGCCGGGCACCCCAGGATCAAGCCGTGGGCGATCCGGTTGCGCGACGGGTTCGCGCTGCTGCGGCCGACGCGCCGCGACTGGGGCGCGCTGCTGGTGCTGGCCGTCCTGAACTGGGTCTTCGACATCCTCGCGCTGTACGCGGCGGCACAGGCGGTCGGCGTCGGCGTCTCGCCGGTCTCGACGGCGCTCGTGTACTTCGCGGCGCAGGCGGCGGGCAGCGCGCTGCCGATCCTGCCCGGCGGGCTCGGCGCGATCGAGAGCAGCATGGCGGCGTCGCTGGTCGCGCTCGGCGCGGCGTTCGCGCCGGCCGCGGCGGCGGTCGCGGTGTACCGGCTCGCGTCCTACTGGGCGATCGTCGCGGCGGGCTGGCTGGCGTGGCTGGTGCTGAACGAGGGCGCGCGGGTGCCCGCGCGGGCGCGGGCCGCCCTCGGCTGGGCGGGGCGCGCGACCCTGGCGGCGACCGCGCCGTTCGGGGCGCTGTATCCGGGCGCGCCGCTGCCGACGTCCGCCGAAGCCCGGCAGCCCTGACGTTCCCCCCGCGGCGGCCCCGGGCGGGGTTGTCCGGTGCTGGTCTCGCTGTTACGCTCCCAAGCGAGCGCTTGGTTAATTGTCGCAGCGGAGCACCACGGAGGCGCGATGACGTCCCTACGGATCAGCCTGGGGTACGAACTGGAGGTGCGCGGCCGGTCCCGCGAGGTCGAACGGCGGGCGTTCGCGAACGTGATGGACCAGGTCGAGCGGGCGGACCGGCTCGGCTACGACACCGCCTGGTTCGTCGAGCACCACTTCACGCGCGGGTTCTCGCACTCGTCGGCGCCCGACCTCGTCCTCGCCGGGCTGTCGCAGCGGACCGAGCGCATCCGGCTGGGGCTCGGCGTCGTGCTGCTGCCGTTCCAGTCGCCGATCCGGACGGCCGAGCGCGTCGCGACGCTCGACGTGATCAGCGGGGGCCGCGTCGAGTTCGGCACCGGGCGGGGCGCGTCACCGCTGGAGTACCAGGCGTTCCAGCGGCCCTTCGAGCAGTCGCGGCGGCTGTGGGAGGAGTCGCTGGAGGCCGTCCTGGCGATCTGGAACGCGGACGGCCGCCCGGTCACGCGCTCCGCGGACCACTTCGAGATCCCCGACGTGTCCGTGTACCCGCGCCCGGTGCAGGAACCGCACCCGCCCGTCTGGGTCGCGTCGACCTCGCTGGACGGGTACCTCGCCGCCGCCGACCAGGGCCACCACCTGCTCGGCATGACGATGCTCAAGGGCCTGGACGAGGTCGCCGCCGACATCGCCGCCTACAAGGAACGCCTCGCCGAGCGCGGGTTCGACCCCGCGACGCGGCGGATCGCGCTGATGATCCCCTGGCACGTCGCGCCGACCCGGGACGAGGCCGTCGAGACCGCCGCCGACGCGGTGCTCTGGTACCTGCGCCGCCAGATCAACCTCGTCGCGCCGCCCGGGTACACCGACGCGCGGCACGCCACGCACCGCGTCCTCGGCCAGCAGGCCGTCGCGATGCCGCCCGAGGAGGCGATGGCCGTGCTGCGCGACGAGACGATGGTCGTCATCGACGACGTCGCCGGATCACGCAAGGCCGTCGAGCGCATCGAGGCCGCCGGGGCCACCGACCTGATCCTCCAGGTGCAGGTCGGCGGGCTCGCCCACGACCGGGTGTGCGCCGCGATGGAGCTGTTCATGCGGGAGGTGGCGCGGTGAGCGGCTGGCTCACCCGCGCGGGCTTCCCCGCCGGGCACCGGGCGGCCGGGCTGCTGCGCGTCTCCCCCGAGGGCGGGCTGGTCGCGCCCCTCGCCGCCGCCGACCTCGCCGCCGCGCGCGAGCTGACGGCCGAGACGCTGCGCGCCGCCGGGATCGGCGCGCGGGACCGCGTCGTGGTCGCGCTCGGCGACGACGGCGAGCCCGCCGGGACGCCGCTGGCGCTGGCCGCTTCCGACATCGCCGAGGCCGCCGCGACGGTCGGACCGCGCGGACGGCTGCGCCTGCACACGGCGTTGGAGGCGGTCGGGGCCACGACGCTGATCGCGACGCCGACCGGCGCGATGGACTTCCTCGCGCGGCTGCACCTGGAGTTCCTGCTCGACCCCCTCGACCTGGAGCTGGAGAACCTGCTGATCGTCGGGGAGATCCCGACGCCGGGCACGGCGGCGCAGCTCGCCGCCGAGTTCGACGCGCGGGTGCGCGAGCTGTACGCGGACCCGTTCTTCGGCGTCCCGATCGCCTGGCGCGACCCGTCCGACCCGACGCTGACCCCCGTCCGCGACGGCCTCCTAGCCCTCGCGCACCCGGACAAGGACGCGCTCCTGGACCCGCCCTTCCCTAACGGCACGGCTGAACTGGTCCTCACGCCGACCTGGCACTCGACCCACGCCGCCTCGACCCTCCGCACGGGCCACGCCACCCGCCTCACCGCCGACCCCCAGAACGGCACCGCGGGGGGCGACCCGAGCGGTGCCACCGGCGGCGCTGCGGGCGACGCCCGGGCCGGTGACGCGGGCGGCGACACGGGCGATCATCCAGGCCGTGCCACGGGCAGCACGCTGAACGGGACCACGGGCGGCACCGCAGGCGGCCCCGCAAGCGCCACCGCGGGCGGCGCTGCGGGCGGTGCCACAGGCGGCGCTGCGGGCGGTGCTGCGGGCGGTGCTGCGGGTCGGGGTGGGGGTGGGGTGCCCGTGCCGCGGCACACCGTCGGGGAGCACGTGCTGATCCGGGGGCGGTGGGTCTCGCTGCCCGCGATCGAGGCCGCGCTGGCGCGGATCGACGGCGTGACCCGGTGGGACCTGCGGATCTCCCGCGACGGGACGCTCGACGCGGCGGCGCTGCACGTGTCCTTCAACCGGGACACGCTCGTGCGCAACCCGATGTGGAAGGGGCGTATCGCGCAGGCCCTCTACGCGCTCACGCCCGTCGCGATCGACGTGGTCGTGGCGGACGAGGTCGTCGAGGAACGCGCCCCCGGCACGGTCACCGACGCACGCGGCCACCACCTCGGCCGCGACCGCGCGGCCCTCGCCTGACCCAACGAACCCGACAAGCCCGACGATCCCCGCACCGCGAGCCACCCCCGCGACCCGGACACCGCACGGACGCGGCACGGACGCGGCACGGACGCGGCACGGACGCGGCACGGACGCGGCACGGACGCGGCACGGACGCGGCACGAGCGCCGCACGGACACCGCACGAGCGCCGCACGGACGCGGCACGGCACCCGCAGGGCGTGGTGGTGCGCGCGAGGAGGCGAGATGGAGATGCGACCCGTCCCCGGCTGGGGGACGATCCCGCGGATGCTCCGGGACCGGGCCGACCGGTACGGCGACGCCGTCGTCGTCGCGGCGGACGGCGTCCGGCTGACCCTGGCCGGGCTGCGCGCGCGAGCGCGGGACGTCGCGCGGGCGCTGCTCGCGGCCGGGGCCGTGCCCGGCGACCGCGTCGCGCTGTGGGCCCCGAACACGCCGGACTGGGTGGTCGCCGCGTTCGGCGTCTGGGACGCCGGGGCGATCGTCACGCCGGTCTCGACCCGGTTCCGCGGCCTGGAGGCGGCCGCGCAGCTCCGCGCGACGGGCGCGCGGATACTGCTCGTCGCCGAAGGCTTCATGGACACCTCCTACCTGTCCATGCTCGCCGCCGCCACCGGCGGCCCGGACTTCCCCGAACTCCCCGACCTGCGACACGTCGTCCTCCTGAACAACGCAACCCGACCCGGCAGCGCAACCCGACCCAACAGCGCGATCGGCACCGGCGGTGCGGACGGCACTGGCGGTGCGGGTCGCGTGGTCGGGGTGATCGGTTGGGACTCCTTTCTCGCGGACGGCGCGCGTGTGGGGGTGGACGAGGCCGAGCGGCGGGCGCTGGCGGTCGGGTCGGACGACCTCGCGGAGATCATGGCGACGTCGGGGACCACCGGCGATCCCAAGGGCGTGATGCTCCACCACGAGCAACTGCTGCGCGGTTACTGGGACTGGGCGGAGGTCGTCACGCTCGGGCCGGGTGACCGCTATCCCGTGATCGCGCCGTTCTCGCACGGGTTCGGGCTCAACGCCGGGCTGCTGGCGTGCGTGCTGCGGCGGGCCACGATGACGCCGGTCGCGGTGTTCCGGCCGGACGCGCTGCTCGACCTGATCGAGCGGCACCGGGTGAGCGTGCTCGCGGGCGCGCCGCCGATGTTCTTCCGCGTCCTGGAGGAGATCGGGGACCGGGACCTGGCGTCGCTGCGGGTGGCGATCTGCGGCGCAGCCGCCGTGCCGCCGGAGCTGATCCGGCGGCTGGTGGACCGGGTCGGCCTGGAGCGGATGATCAACGCGTACGGGCTGATGGAGGGCACGGTCGTGTCGATGACGCGCGCCGGAGACCCGGTGGAGGTCGTCGCCGCGACGACGGGCCGCGCCATGCCCGGCGTGACGCTGCGCGTCACCGGCGACGACGGCCGCGACCTGCCGCCCGGAACGCCCGGCGAGATCCTGGTCGGCGGCTACGGCGTGATGCGCGGCTACTGGCGCGACCCGGAGCGCACCGCCGAGGCCGTGGACGCCGACGGCTGGCTGCACACAGGCGACATCGGCACGCTGGACGAGCACGGCAACCTCGCGATCGTCGACCGCAAGAAGGAGATGTTCATCTCCTCGGGCTTCAACGCCTACCCCGCCGAGATCGAGAGCCTGCTGCTGCGCTGCGGGCTCGTCGGCGAGGTCGCCGTGATCGGACGGCCGGACGACCGCGCCGGTGAGGTCGCCTGGGCGTTCGTCGTCCCGCCGCCGGGCACGGAGCTGGACGCGGCCGGGATCACCGCGTGGGCGCGCGAGAACATGGCCAACTACAAGGTGCCGCGCCGGGTGGTCGGGCTGACCGCGCTGCCGCTGAACGCCAACGGCAAGGTGGACCGCCAGGCGCTGCGCCGCCGAGCCGAGCAGGCGTAGCCCGTCAGCGGCGGGGCCGCCACCGCACGAGCGTGGTGGCGGGCTCGCCGGGGACGTCGGTGAACACCGCCTCCACGGGCAGCCCCTCGCGCAGCTCCGCCGCGTCGAAGTCCACGAGGTCGCCGTAGAAGAGCAGGTCGTCGTCGTGCTCGGCGCCCTCGTCCAGCCGGACCAGGACCACCGTGTACGGAACCTCGTCGGCGAGGCCCGGCAGGAACGCGCGGTGGTTGACGACCCAGCTGTAGACGCGGCCGGTGCCGCGCGACCGCCGCCACGTCCACGCGAGCGACCGGCAGCGGTTGCACACCGCGCGCGCCGGAAAACGCGGCCGACCGCAGTCACCGCATTCCTGGACCAGGAGCTCATGTTCGCGCACCGCCTTCCACCAGGGCGCGGAGTCGCGGTCCTCCCCGGGGCGGGGCCGTCCGTCGAGACTCACGCGTCCCTCCTCAGGATGAGCGCCGACGTGCCCGCGAGCACAAATCCCGGCTGGGCTGTGGACAACGCGACCTCCGCGCCGCTGACCTGGCGGTTCCCGGCCGTCCCGCGCAGTTGCGCGACGGCCTCCGCGATGTGGTTGACGCCGTGGACGTAGCCCTCGGACAGGAATCCGCCGTGGGTGTTGACGGGCAGCGCGCCGCCCGGGGCGGTCGCGCCGGACTCGACGAACGGCCCGCCCTCCCCCTTCGCGCAGAACCCGTAGTCCTCCAACTGCACGACGACCGAGTAGGTGAAGCAGTCGTACAGTTCGGCGACGTCGATGTCGGCCGGGCCGACGCCCGCCGACGCGTACAGCCGGGGCGCCATCCGCGCGGCCTCGGTGACGGTGAGGTCCGTCCGGCCGCCCGCGCCCGAGCCCGCGCCGGAGAAGTAGGAGTCGCCGCCGCCCCACGCCGCGCCGGAGATCAGGACCGGTGCGGCGCGCAGGTCCCGGGCGCGTTCGCGCGAGGTGACGACGACCGCGCACGCGCCGTCCGTCTCCAGGCAGCAGTCCAGGAGCCGCAGCGGTTCGGCGATCCAGCGGGACGCCAGGTAGTCGTCCAGCGTGATCGGGTCGCGTTTCAGCGCGCGCGGGTTCTTCGCGGCGTTGGCGCGCTGGGTGACGGCGACGCGGCCGAACTGCTCGTGCGTCGTCCCGTAGGCGTTCATGTGGGCGCGCGCCGCCATCGCGAACTGCTGCGGCGGCGCGAAGTGGCCGTAGGGCGCCTGGTACTGGGCGTCGAAGACGGGCGCGGGCGCGCGCCCGGTGCCGCCCATCCGGAACTCCGACCGCGCGTTGATCGCCCGGTAGCAGACGACGGTCCGCGCGGCGCCGGACGCGACGGCCATCGCGGCCTGCGCGACGACGCCGTGCGAGACGCTGCCGCCGCCGAACTGGTCGAGGTACCAGGTCACCTCGGGGACGCCGAGCGCGGGCGCGACGACCCACGGCGGCGTGGAGTCCCCGACGCGGTGGGTGGCCAGGCCGTCGACGTCCTCGACGGTGAGGCCGGCGTCGTCCAGCGCGGCCAGGACCGCCTGGACTGCGAGGGTCAGCGTGGAGACGCCCGAGTCCTTGCTGAACGGCGTGTAGCCGACGCCGACGACGGCGGTCCGGTCGCGGAAGCCGGTCACGGGCCCTCCCTAGGCAAGCAAGCGCTTGGCCGAAGATAACCGGAGCGGGTCGCGGCCGTCAACGCACTCCGTCCCCGGACCGAGCCGCGACCGGGACCTTGGACCGAGATGCGCCCGTCCGGGAAGGGAACCCGGCCGTTCACCGGTTGACGTGTGCAAGCTTCAATACGAGAAAGAGCCGGACGTTCCCCCCGGCTTGACACCCCGTTCGGGGCCGCCCTATCGTCCAAGCAAGCGCTTGGCTAAGAAAAGAGGACAGATCATGGCCGACGGCGCGACCGCAGCGACAGCCGCGACGGCGCCCGCCCCCGATCACGGCGCGACCTCCCGATCGGTGTCCGAGCGAACGGCCCACAGAACGGGACCCCCCATGCACTCGCCGAACGGCAACGCCCCGACCCCCCTCTCCCCCGTCGCGTCCGGCGCGACCGCCGACCAGGCGCGGTTCCGGTCCGTCCTCGGCCGGTTCGCGACCGGCGTCGTCGCCGTCGCCGGGATCGACCCGGTCGGCGGGCTGCCGACCGGCCTCGCCGCGAACTCGTTCACGTCGGTGTCGCTGGACCCGCCGCTCGTCGCGTTCTGCGTCGCGCACACCAGCAGCACGTGGCCGGTCCTGCGCCGGGCGGAGACGGTGTGCGTCAACATCCTCGGCCAGCGGCAGGAGCACGTCTGCCGCCAGCTCGCCGCCAAGGGCGCGGCGAAGTTCGCGGGGCTCACCTGGTCGAGCGCGCCCTCGGGCGGCCCGGTCATCGACGGCGCGCTGGCCTGGATCGAGTGCGCCGTCGAGCAGGAGCACGTCGCGGGCGACCACGTCATCGTCGTCGCGCGCGTCCTGGACCTCGACGTCCACCACGACGACGAGCCGCTGGTCTTCTACCGCGGCGGCTACGGCGGCTTCGACGGCTGACCCGCGCGGTCAGGGGACGGGCGTCCCCTCCGGCTCGCGCAGCCGCGCCAGCACCTGCAGCGGGTCCGCGAGCACCTCGGCGAACGCGAACTCCGCCGCGCCGGTGAGCGTCGCGTCGTCGCCCAGCTCGGCGGTGCGCAGCCGCACCCGGTCGCGCGGCGCGGCCAGCGCGCCCGTCGCGACCATGCTGCGGACCTGGGCCGCCGAGCCCAGGTAGACGTCCCGCAGCGTCCCCCCGAAGATCACCATCCCGGGGTTGAACACGTTGACGAGGTTGGCGACCGCGAAGCCCAGCCACGTCCCGACCCGGTGCAGCGCCTCGCGCGCCGCGACGTCGCCCCGGTCGGCGGCGTCCACCACGGCGCGGACCGCGTCCCGCCCGGACTGGCCCGAGGACTGGTCGCGGCCCGCGTAGTCCAGCAGCGTCCGCTCCCCCACCTCGCTGTCGAGGCAGCCCCGCGACCCGCACGCGCACGCCCGCCCGCCCGGGTTGACGATCATGTGCCCGATCTCCCCCGCGAAGCCCTCCTCGCCGCCGAGCAGCCGCCCGCCGACGATGATCCCGCCGCCGATGCCGACGTCCCCGTGCAGGTAGACCAGGTTCTCGCAGCCGACGCCCGCGCCCCGCTCGTGCTCGGCGAGCGCGCCGAGGTCGGCGTCGTTCCCGACCGTCACCGGGACGCCGAGGCCGAGCCGCCGCGCGAGCAGGTCGCCGAGGACGACGTCGGTCATCTTGATGTTCGGCCCGAACACCACCCGTCCGTCCGCGCGCCGGACGATGCCGGGGAACGCCACGCCCGCGCCGACGCACACCGCGTCGCGGCCCGCCTTGCGCACCAGCGTCCGCGCCGCGCCCGCCAGCGCGGTGACCAGCTCGTTCGGGTCGACGGCGCCGCGCGGGAGGTCGGCGCTGCGCCGGTCCAGGACCGTTCCGCCGAGGCCGACGCGCGCGACGGCGAGCCGGTCCACGCCGACGTCGAACGCGAGCACGTACACCCGGGTGCTCTCCGGCCGCACCACCAGCGACGGCCGACCCGCGCGGCGGCCGGGGCGGCGCGGCAGCTCCTCGCGGACGAGCCCGGCGGCGGTGAGGTCGGCGGTCAGCGCCATGATCGTGCTGCGGTTCAGCCCGAGCGACTCCGCGAGCGTCGCCCGCGACGCGGGACCGCGCAGATGGACGAACCGCAGCAGCGTGCCGAGGTTGTGCCGGCGGATCTCCTCCGGCGACGGCCCCGCCTTCATGCGGGCAGCCCGAGGTCCCCGGTGCGCCCCGAGGTGATGAGCTCGACGACCTGCCGGTGCGTGACGTCGGCCGTGCGGACCTGCGCGGCGGTGCGGCCGAGGTACAGCGCGACGATCCGGTCCGAGACGGCGAACACGTCGTTCATGTTGTGCGAGATCAGGACGACCGCCAGGCCCTTGTCGGCCAGCCGCCGCACCAGCTCCAGCACCTGCTGGGTCTGCGCGACGCCGAGCGCGGCGGCGGGCTCGTCCAGCACGACGACGCGGCTGTCCCACAGGACGGCGCGGGCGATGGCGACGGTCTGCCGCTGCCCGCCCGACAGCTCCGACACGCGGCGGCGCACCGACCCGACGGAGCGGACCGACAGGCCCGTCAGCGTCCGCCGCGCCGCCTCCTCCATCGCCGCCTCGTCCAGCGCGATGCCGTTGCTGCGCTCGCGGCCGAGGAACATGTTCTCGACGATGTCGAGGTTCTCGCAGAGCGCGAGGTCCTGGTGGACGACCTCGATGCCGAGCCCGGCGGCGTCGCGCGGGGTGCGCGGCCGGACCGGGCGGCCCTCGAACAGGTACTCGCCCGAGTCGAAGGTGTGGACGCCGCCGATGCCCTTGACCAGCGTGGTCTTGCCCGCGCCGTTGTCGCCGACGAGCGCGGTGACCTCGCCGGGATAGGCGGTGAGGTCGACGCCGTGCAGCACCTGGACGGGGCCGAAGCTCTTGTCGACGCCGCGCAGGTCCAGGACGGGCCGGGCGGACGCGCCGACGGACCTGCCGAAGGATGTGCCGAGGGACATTGCGAGGGGCTCCCACCGTGCCGCGGCGCCCGGCGCCGCGCGCTCCTGCCCGGTGAGCCTAGCAGCAGGGCGCTCGGCGGGCGGCCCGGCGGCGCGCGCCGCCGGGCCGCCCGTGGGCCGGGCGCCCCACGTCATCGGCCCGCGGCGGAGCGGCGGCGGCGCGCCGTGGCGTCGATGCTCGCGGCGAGCAGCAGCACGATCCCGGTGATGAGGAAGTTGAGGTACGCCTTCGTCCCCAGCAGGCCGAGGCCGTTGTCGATGATCGCGATGACGAGGCCGCCGAGGACCGCGTCGCGCGCCCGGCCGCGGCCGCCGAACAGGCTCGTCCCGCCGATGACCGCCGCGCCGACCGCGTACAGCAGCGTGTTGCCGCCGCCGGAGTCGGTCGCGACCGAGTTCAGCCGGGACGCGGCCACGACGCCGCTGATCGCGGCGAGCGCGGAGGAGATCATGAACGCGGAGACCTTGATGCGGGTGACGTTGATCCCGGCGCGGCGCGCGGCCTCGGCGTTGCCGCCGACGGCGTAGATGTGCCGGCCGAAGGACGTCCGCCCGAGGACGAAGGTGCAGATGATCAGCAGCACCGCGACGAGCGGCACGCCCCACGGGATGCCCGCGAGGGTGACCAGCGGGCTCGGCGCGCGGTCCCGGCTGAGCAGGTACGTGCCGGCCAGCAGGACGACCGCGACGACGGCGACGCGGGCCGCGACCAGTTCGACCGGGCTGCCGGTCAGGCCGCGCGAGCGCTTGCGCTGCCAGCGCAGGAACTGGGAGAGCCCGTAGCCGAGGGCGCACACGACGGCCGCCGCCCAGCCCAGCCAGATCGGCATGTTCTTGTTGGCGAGCGCGACGATGACGTCGTCGTGGACGGGGACGGTGCCGCCCTCGCCGATCAGCCGCAGCGTGACGCCCTGGAGGCCGAGGAAGAACGCGAGGCTGACGACGAACGACGGTATGCGGACCACCGAGACGAGCCAGCCGAGCACCGCGCCGACCACGATCCCGATCGCGACGGCGGCCAGGACCGCGACGTACCAGGGCTGCCCGGAGTCGACGATCAGCTTGGCCATCACGGCGGCGCACACGCCGCTGGTGACGCCCGCGGACAGGTCGATCTCGCCGAGCAGCAGGACGAAGACCAGGCCCATCGCCAGGATCGTGACGGGCAGTGCCTGCGTGCAGAGGTTGGCGATGTTGCCCTTGCTCAGGAACGTCTCGGGCCGCAGCGCGGTGAACAGGACGACCAGTCCGGCGAGCCCGAGGATCGCGGGGATCGCCCCGAGGTCGCCCGACCGCACCCGCAGCCAGTAGTCCCCGACCGCCGAGCGGACGTCCAGGTCGCGCCGGTCGGCGGCGAAGTCGGAGTCGGCGAGCTTCACGCCGGGCTCCTTGCTCGTGGGGATGTCAGTGGACATCGCGTCCCCCATCAGATGGTCTCGGCGGCGGCGGCCGGGGCGAGCCCGAGGTCGCCCGACCGGCCGGCGGTGATCAGCTCGACGACCTGCCCGGTCGTCACGTCCTCGCGCCGGACCTCCGCCGCGACGCGGCCGAGGTAGAGCGCGGTGATCCGGTCGGCCACCTCGAACACGTCGATCATGTTGTGCGAGATGAGCGCGACGGCGTGGCCGGTGTCGGCCAGCCGCCGGACGAGGTCGAGGACCTGCCGGGTCTGGGCGACGCCGAGCGCGGCGGTGGGCTCGTCCAGGATGACGACCTTGGAGTCCCACAGCGCGGCCTTGGCGATGGCGACGGTCTGCCGCTGCCCGCCGGACAGGCTCGCGACCTGCTGGCGGACGGACTTGACGGTCCGGACCGAGAGGCGCGCGAGGGTCTCCCGCGCGGCCTCCTCCATCGAGTCCTCGTCGAGGACCAGGCCCCGGGTGCGCTCGCGGCCGAGGAACATGTTCTGGACGATGTCCAGATTGTCGGCCAATGCGAGGTCCTGGTACACCACCTCGATGCCGAGCTCCGCGGCGTCGCGCGGGCTGCCGATCTCGACGGCGCGGCCGTCGAACTCGATGCGGCCGCCGTCGACCGGGTGGATGCCGGCGATGCACTTGATCAGGGTGGACTTGCCCGCGCCGTTGTCGCCGACGAGGGCCATCACCTCACCCTTGCGCAGCGTGAAGTCCACGTCGTGCAGGACGTGGACGGGGCCGAAGCTCTTGTTGATTCCGGCCAGGCGCAGGACGGGTTCGCCGTTCTCTGCCACGGAGCCTCCTTGCGGTCCGGTGGCCCCGGCGGCGGCGGTCCGAGAGCGCCGCCGCCGGGGCCGGGCGGGGGTCGTTCGCCGGTGGGCGCGGGCGGGCGCGCTCACCGGCGGTTCGTCACTGGATGCCGGCGTCGGCGCACTTCTTGGCGTACGCGCCCTTGCAGAGGTCGGCCTTGTTGACGAAGCCGTCGTCGACGACCTGCTTCACGTTGTCCTTGAAGACGCCGATCGGGTCGAGCAGCACCGAGGGGACGTCGCGCTTGCCCTGCGCGTCGTTGGTGGTGCCGTTGGTCGCGGCCTTCTCGCCCTTCAGGACCGACAGCGCGAGCTTGGCGGCGGCGTCGGCCTCCTGCTTGACCGGCTTGTAGACCGTCATGCACTGGGTGCCGTCGAGGATGTTCTGCAGGCCCTGGAGGCTGGCGTCCTGGCCGGTGACCGGGACCTTGCCCGCCTCGTCGTTCTTCTTCAGGATCGAGATCGCGGAGTTGCCGACGCCGTCGTTGGCGGCGAGCACGCCGTCGATCTTGCCCTTCTGCTGGGTCCACATCTGCTCGAAGATCGTGGCGGCCTTCTGGTTGTCCCAGTCGGGGACGGCCTGCTCGGCGACCTTGGTGTAGTTCGGGACCTTGTCCAGGACGCTGTGCGCGCCCTGGGCGAAGAGCGTCGCGTTGTTGTCCGTCGGCGCGCCGTTCAGGTAGGCGATGTTGGCCTTCTTGTCGCCGAGGCACTTCTGGAGGCCCTTGCCGAGCTCCTGGCCGACCTTCACGTTGTCGAAGGACACGTAGTAGTCGGACACGCCGCCGAGGGTCAGGCGGTCGTAGTCGATCGTCTTGACGCCCTGGGTCTGCGCCTTGCGCTGGACCGCGGCGGCCGAGTTGGAGTCCAGGCCGTCCACGATGAGGACGGTCACGCCGCCGGTGATCATCTGGTCGGCGATGGTCTGGAACCGCTGGGTGGAGCCCTCGGCGTTCTGGATGTCGTACTTGACGCCCGCGGCCTTGAAGGCCTGCTCCAGGAACGGCCGGTCGAAGCTCTCGTAGCGGACCGAGGACTTGGTGTCCGGGAGGATCACGCCGATCTTGCCCTTGGCGGTGTCGCCCGAGCCCGACCCGGAGCCGGAATCGTCGTCGCCGCCGCACGCCGTGAGGGACATGGCCGCCGCCACGGAGACGGCCGCGAAACCGAGGATGGCCTTGCGCATGAGGCCGGGTCCTTTCTGAGGGGCTGGCCGCGGGAGGGCGGCCGGGAGGGTGGGTATGCCGGTGATCGAGATCACAACGACTGAATGTTGTACCCGGCAACATATGTCGGCCGGACGCGGATTGCCAGCCCCGGACCGGGCAGATTTGTTGTCCGCAGTAACAATCCCGTAACGCGGGCTTCACCTGCGCGAGGGACGGGACCGGTAGCGGGACGCGGTCGCAGCCAGGCAGAACGCGGCGGCCGGGCGGCAGGCCGCGACGGCGGCCATATGTTCGGGAATCCAACTTTTCCCGGTGCGCCAGGCCCCGCGCGGCGCGCGCGGGCGGCCGGGCGGCCGGGCCCGCGGCGGACCGGACGGCGGGGCGCGCGGGCGGCGCGGGACGGCCCTTCCGGAGGGTGGCGGGACCGGGACGGAATGTGAGCAACGCCACGCCGCGCGGCGGCGGGCCAGGGGTCAGCCAGTGGTGATCATGCGATTCCCCGGAACGGCCCGGAACGGGACCCGCATGATCACGTCGTTCACTGGACGGCGAGCACGCGCGCGACCCGTTCCGCCGCGCCGGCGACGTCGGCCGCGGGCGCGATGCGCTCGGCCCACGACCACCAGAACCACCAGCCGTCGGCGCCCTCCTCGGCGAGGATGTTCTCCGAGAGGGCGGCCGCGTCCGGGTTGGTCACGTGCAGGCTCGGCGCCTGGTCGCGGGGCAGCGTGACGCGCACGCGGAAGCCCCGGCCGGCCAGTTCGGCGCCGAGCGTCTCCAGATACTCCATCCGCGACTTGAGCAGCGCGGCTGTTCCCGTTTCGTCAGGCGTCATCCTTCGCTCCCGTGGAATCCGCATGGCCCGACGAGGGTTCAGCCTTCCCCGTCGCCGGGCGGCGCGCAAGCACTTCCGCCAGGTCAGCGGGGTGATTGTGGCGGAATCGGGGAACGCGCGGCGGCGATCCGTTCGATTCGGTGCGGTTCGCGGTAGGTTGCGCGTACCGACAGAGGGAGGAGGGTGCCGCGATGCCCGTGGGCGCAGGCGCGAACCCGGAGTGGACCCGGCCCGACCAGCAACTGCCGTCCAGGCCCGCGGGACCCCCGCCCGCCGAACCCGCCGCCCCGGCGTACCCGGAGCCGCCCGCCTATCCCGAGGCCCCCGGTTCCCCCGGCGCGGCGGCGGGCGGGCGCGGTCCGGCGGCCTGGCACCGGTTCCACTACCCGATCGCGGTGTTCCTCGCCGCGTTCGCCGTCAGCGCGCTGGCCGTCACGGCGCTGGACGTGTCCGGGCGGCGCGCCGACCTCGCGGACTACGTCGGGTCGGGGCTCGGGCTCCCCGCGCTCGTCGCGGTGAAGCTCGTGCAGTTCGCGCTGCTCGTCGTCACCGCCGCCGCGCTGGCCCGGCGGCGCGACGTGTGGCTGCTGCCGGTCCTCGCGGGCTGGGCGGTCGGGTACCTGGCGTTCGCGGCGCTCGGCGTCGTGCGCGGGGAGTGGGTCGGCGTCGGGGTTCGGCTGGTGTACCTGGCCGGGTTCGCGGCGCTGCTCATGGCGTCGTACAACCTCAGCGTGAAGGCGCGCGCCGCCGCCGGGCGGCCGGTGCCGTCCGGGAACACGCGGGAGATCGCCGTCGCGGCGATGGAGCGGCTGCACGTCCGCCGCGCGACCGCGCCGCAGCCGCTGCCGCAGCCCGTGCCGGAACCCGTGCCCGCTCCGCGCGCCGCCGAGCCGGAGCCCGCGCCCGAGGACCGGACGGTGCCGCACGAACTGCCCGTCCCGCCCCAGGCGCAGCCCGAGCCCGTGCGCGCGGAACCCGTGCAGCCCGAGCCGGTGCGCGCGGAACCCGCGCGGCCCGAGCCTGTGCAGCCCAAGCCAGCACGCGCTGAGCCCGTGCGCGCGAACGAGACGATCGTGGACGACGTGCGGGTGGAGGACGTCCGCACGGACGAGACCATCGTCGACACGGCCCGTCCGGAGGCGAAGAAGCCGCGCGCGGACGAGACGATCGTCGACGAGTCCCCGGTCGCGCCGAAGAAGCCCCGCCCGGCGGCGCCCGAGCGCCCCGGCCGCGCGCCGGACGCCGTGTTCGGCTCGCGCCCGGCGGACCCGAAGGAGACCGTCCCGCAGCCGCTCCCCGGCGAGACCTCGCGCGACGAGCCGAGCTGATCCCCGCTCAGCCGACGAGCCGCGCCACGGCCGTCATCGTGCCGGGCGGCACCTCGGTGAACCCGCCGTCGCGGACGGCCGCCGTCGAGCGCCGCACGTGCTCGTCCCACGGGACGCCGCGCACGACGCGGACGCGTGCGCCCGCGTCGAGCCACCGGCGGCGCGCCCGCGCCGGCAGCGCGCGCAGCAGCAGGTGCGCCGCGTGCCCGCACTGCGCGGCGGCCTTGCCGGTCGTCATCGTGACGGCCGGGTTCAGCGCGATCTCGGCGTAGGGCTCCGGCGGCGCGGGAGGCGGCTCGCCCGCCGCGAGGTCGAGCCCCGCGACCTGGAGCTTGGCGATCCGCGGCGGGACGTCCGCGACGGGTCCGGGCACGAACGCCCGCACCTGCGCGCCGTCCTCGTCCACGGTGACGCCGGGCAGCTCCTGCACGTCCGGCCACCGGACGCCGCGCGCCCGCCGCGCGACCTTGCGGATGCGCCGCGACTCCCACTCCCGCACCGCGTCGTGCCACGGGCCGTCGGCGGCGGCGCGCGGGTCGGCGAGCAGCCGGACGACGGCGGTCGCGGCGGCGGCGCACACCGCGCCGTGGTCGGGCGGATCGGACTTCTCTACGCGGACGACGAGCTGCATCGCCCACGGCGGATCGTCGCGCGGGTCGTATTCGGGACGCACGCGGGAAGTATTCCACCCGTCCGGAACGCGCCCCGTGACGGCCGCCACGGCGCGCTCGGACCCCCGAGGGAGGTGATCATGCCGTTCCCCGGTGGACAATGGTCGGGAGCAACGCGGCACGACGGGCCTTCCGGAGGAGGCGGCGGATGACGCGGAAGCGGCGGCACGACGAGGTGTTCCCGCCCGGGGCCGAGCGGTGACCGGGGCGGTGGCCGACGTCGTCCCGGGCGTCGGGACCTATTTCGTCGGCATCGACATCGCGCCCGGCCGGTACCGGTGCGCGGAGGCGCGCGGCGGCTGGTGGGTGCGGTTCGCGGGCGCGGGCGGCGGCGAGCCGGTCGGGTCGTGGCCGCTGCCCGCCGGGCCCGCCGAGGTGGAGATCTCCCCCACCGACTTCGCGTTCGAGACGCACGTCGCCAGCGAGTGGCGGCGGATCGGCGCGCCGCGCGGGGCCCCGGCGCGCGCGGCCGACGGGGAGGTCCGCCCGGTCGCCGACCCGGCGCTGCGCCCCGAGCTGGACCGGCTGGTCCGGCGGCGCCGCCCGGCGCGGTGGGCGGAGGCGCTGACGCTGCTGATCGCGGGCCTCGGCGCGTCCAGCGTCCTCGGGCACCTGTGGGTGGTGCCGATCCTGCTGTTCGGCGTGATCGCGTGGACGGTCCTGACGGGCGTCGCGCCGAACGCGCGGCGCGCCCGCGAGCTGCGCCGCCGCCGGGACCGGTACGTCCTGCCCGAGGACCTGGACGCCCCCGCGCGGGACCTGCTCGCCCGCGTGCAGCGCGCGATCGACACCGTCGAGGAGTCGATGGTGAACCGCGAGGGCCTGCTGGACTCGATCGACAACGCGGTGACGCTCCCCCGGCAGGAGTGGGAGATCGCGCAGGTCCTCGCGCGGCAGTCGCGGCTGCGCGCCCGCGACGCCGAGCGCGCCGGCGACGAGGTCCCCGAGGTCGAGGCGGCGCTGCGGCCGCTGCGCGCGAAGCTGGAGCTGTCGGTCCGGGCGGTGACGCGGCGCGTGGAGGCGCTGGAGCGGTACGCCGAGCGGGCGGTCGCGGCGGACGAGGCGCTGCGCGCGCAGCGGCGGCTGGAGGAGCTGACGCGCGACGCCCACGAGTACGACGCGCTGCTGGCCGACAGCGCGCGCGACGAGCTGGCCGTCCCGGCGATCGAGCGGCTGACCGAGCAGGGCGACGCGCTGGTGCGGGCGCTGCGCGAGCGGCTGGCCGCGGCGGCGGAGGCGGGCGGCGACCTGCCGCCGCCCGGACCGGCCCCGGAACCGCCCGGCGACTGATCCCCGCGCGGCGCGTACGGTGGAGCGGACGGGTCGACTGAGCAAGCGGTTGTGCGCGCGGCGACCGGCGCGACGGCATAATGAGAAGGTGACCACGACGAGCACGAACTCCGGAAAGCCCGGCGGGACCGCGGACACCGCCCCGCGCCGCCGCGGGCGCGGCGGGGCGGCCCTCGCCTCCGAGCGGCGCGAGCACCTCGTGCGGCTCGCGGCCGACCTCTTCGCCGAGAAGGGGTTCCAGGCCACGACGGTCCGCGACATCGCCAAGGAGGCCGGCATCCTGTCCGGCAGCCTCTACCACCACTTCGACTCCAAGGAGTCGATCGTGGACGAGATCCTCTCGGGGTTCTTCGAGGAGGTCATGGCGTCCTACCGGCGGGTCGTCGACGAGGGCGAGGACCCCCGCACGACGATCGCGGGCCTGGTGCGCGTCGCGTTCGGCACGCTGGAGCCGCACCGCGCGGCGATCACGGTGATGCAGAACGACTGGAGCTACCTCAAGGGCATGGAGCGCTTCGCGTACCTGACCCGCTCGGAGGACGAGGTCGAGGCCATGTGGGTCGAGACCATCCGCCGGGGCCAGGAGGACGGGCTGTTCCGCTCCGACATCGAGCCGAAGCTGACCTACCGGATGATCCGCGACACGGTGTGGGTCGCGGTGCGCTGGTTCCGGCCGGGCGGGCGGCTCGACGCGCAGGGCCTCGCGGACCACTACATCAAGGTCATGTTCGACGGGATCAACACGCACTGATCCGCGTCCGACCCGTTCCCCCCGGGTCCGTCCGCCGCGTTTCGCAGGGGTTTTTGCCCGAGCCGCCGTGCGCGGGCGACTTCGGAGTGAGATGGTGGCGTTCGTCACATTTCGCCGATCAGCGGTGACGTTTCCGGTCCGAGACGCGCTGTTACCAAGAGGCATACGGGGGAGGCGACATGACGGCTGAGCGGGACACCGCGGCCCAGGGCGAGCAGCCCTCCGCGGCGGCGACGGCGGCGGCGGTCCGGGGTCTGCAGGAGCAGTTCCCCGGCATTCGCGTCTGGTACGGCCGGGCGACCGGTTCGTGGTGGGCGCTGGTGCCGTCCGGCGGCGGGCCGCGCCTGCTGGAGGCGACCGCGCCGCAGGCGCTGCGGGACGCGATAGCGAACGCGCGCGCGGTCGGCTAGCGGCCGGGGTCAGGCGGCGGTGAGCACGGCGGCGCTGCCGTAGCTCCCGCCGAAGCCGGCGCAGAGCGCGACGCCCGCGCCGGGCACCTGGTTGACGCCCGTCCCCCGGAGCTGGCGGACGGCCTCGGCGACGTTGTTGAGGCCGTGGACGTACCCCTCCGAGAGCAGTCCGCCGTGCGGGTTGACCGGCACCGGTCCCGTCGCGGCGTGCCCCCGGTCGAGCAGGAACCCGCCGAGGTCGGGGCGGTCCACGAGGCCGAAGTCCTCGAGCTGGCGCGGGACGAGCCAGGTGTAGGCGTCGTAGAGCAGCGCCACGTCCACGTCGCGCGGCGTCATGCCGGCGGCCGCGTAGAGCGGCGCGGCGAGGTGGCCGGAGAAGATCCGGGTGACGTCGTCGGCGGTGTCCATCGTGGACGCGCCCGGCCCGCCGCCGCGCACGACCGCGTGGACGCGGGGCGCGTCCGGCGCGTCCGCGGCGGGGACGACGACGAGCGCGCACGCGCCGTCCGTCTCCTGGCAGCAGTCCGAGCGGCGCAGCGGTTCGGCGACCATGACGTCGTCGCGGTAGGCGGCGAGCGAGAGCGGGTCGCGGCGCAGCGCGCGCGGGTTCGCGGCGGCGTGCGCGCGGGACTGCGCGACGACCGCGTGGGTGTGCGCGTCCCCGAGGCCGGTGTCGTACAGGTAGCGTTGCCCGGCGAGCGCGAACTGGTGGACGGGCCCGGCCATGCCGTACGGGTGGGTGAACTGCTCCTCGGCCCCGTCGCCGAGGCGGAGGCCGAGCGCGTTCATGCGGCGGCCCGAGCGGCCGTTGAGCGCCCGGTAGACGAGGACGGAGCGGGCGAGTCCGGCGGTGACGAGCATCGCGGCGTCCGCGAGGACCGACGCGCTCTGCGTCCCGCCGCCGTGGATCTCGTTGTGCCAGCCGATCTCGCGCATCCCGAGTTCCCGGGCGAGGTAGAGGACGGGCGCGGAGTCCCCGAGGTGGTAGGTGAGGATCGCGTCGGGCCGGTCGAGCCCGGCGTCCGCGAGGGCGGTGCGGGACGCCTCGGCGGCGAGCGCGAGCGGCGTGCGGCCGGACTCGCGGGACGGGACCGTCATCCCGACCCCGGCCACCGCCGCGCGTCCGGAGAACCCCTGCCGTCCGCTCATGCCGTCCTCCGCCGGGATGCCCGGGATGCCCGACCGCCCGCCGGGGAGGGGGCGCGATCCGTCCCCGGCGGGCGGCGTCCGCGACGCCGAGGCCTGGCGCGGACCCGGCGTCGCTGGCGACGCTAACCCGGAACCGGGTATTAGACAAGCGCTTGCTAGGTTGGTTCAGATCGCGTACTGGACGGCGGCCCGCTCCGCGAGGATCGGCGTGATCAGCTCCTCGATGACCGCGCGGTGCTCCGGATGGTCGCGGTACACCAGGTAGTCCTCGCGGCTGTCGAAGTCCGCGACGACCGCGAACTCGTGGTTGCCCGGGTTGATCCCCGCGTCCAGGCCCGCCGCGTACGCCCGGATCTCCGGGATGACGCCGGTCAGCGCGCGCAGCCGCGCGGCGACCTCCTCCTGCTGGGCGACCGTCGTCCCCTCGACCCACCTGAACACCACGACATGCCGGAATCCGCTCATGGGGGCAACCGTAGCGAGGGCGGCCGGGCGGTCAGTCCGCCAGGCTCGCGGCGGTCACCGCGCCGAGTTCCCAGCAGCGCTCCAGGTCGTCGCGGGACGGCTCGCCGGTCACGACGGCCGGGGGCGCCGCCGCGCGCCAGCCGAGGCCGGTGGTGATCGACTCCAGGGCGCGCAGCGCGCCGGTCGCGTCGTTGTTGCCGTGCAGGTAGGCGGCGAACGGGCGGCGGGCCGTCGCCTCCAGGCACGGGTAGTAGACCTGGTCGAAGAAGTGCTTGAGCGCGCCCGAGAGGTAGCCGAGGTTCACCGGGGTGCCGAGCACGTAGCCGTCCGCCTCCAGCACGTCCACCGGCGACGCGGTGAGCGCGGGCCGGGCGACGACCTCCACGCCCTCGACGCCCTCGGCGGCCATGCCCGCGCGGACCGCCTCGAACAGCGCCTGGAGCGCGGGCGACGGGGTGTGGTGGACGATCAGCAGCCGTTTCACCGTCGCCACCCTAGCCGGGGGTCGTCCGCGCGTACCGGACCGCGCGTGCAACTTCAGCCTTTAGTAGGAGAACGGCATGAAATAACGTGCGAAAGAGGGAATGAGTTCCCAGAGATCTTGGTTGGACGCGGGCGGAGGTGTGTCTCGTGGATCAAGCGAAGCCGCCGGGGGCCGTCTGGCCGGTCGGAGCGGGGACCGGCGCGGTGGCGGTGCTGCTCGCGGTCCCGGCCGCGCCCGGCGCCCCGTGGTGGCTGCGGCGCGCGTCCGTGCTCGTCACCGGGGAGCCGCTGGGCCCCGCGCACGCCGTCGTCCTCGCGCTGGCGCTGCTGCTGGTCGCGCGCGGCGCGCTGCTGCGGCGGCGCGCGGCGCTGGTCGGGGTGATGACGCTGACCGGGCTCGGGATCGTCGCGGTGGTCTCCGGGGACGACGCGCTGTGGCGGCTGCCGCTGCTCGTCGCGATCCTCGTCGCGCTGTGGCTGCGGCGCGGCGACTACCCCGTCCGGCCGCACCACACGCGGGTGCGGGCGGCGGCGGTCGTCGGCGGCGGCCTGGTCGTCGTCGCGGCGGTCGGGTCGGTGGTGGTCGGCGGGGTGGCGCTCGGCAGCGTCGGCCGCGACGTGGCCACCGGGCTCGGCGCGACCGGCGCGCACATCGAGGGCGCGGCGTGGCTGCCCGGCGTCCTCGGGACGCTCGGCGGCGCGGGCCTGCTCGCGGTCATCGCGACGCTGCTCGCGCCCGACCCGGCGCCCGCGCCGGGCGACGAGCGCGAGCGCCGCGCGGTGGCGGTGCTCGTCGCGCACCCCGGCTCGGACACGCTCGCGCCGTTCGCGCTGCGCCGCGACAAGTCGTACGTGTTCAGCCCGGACGGCCGGGCCGCGATCGGCTACCGGGTGCTGTTCGGCATCGCGGCGGCGGGCGGCGACCCGATCGGCGACCCGGCGTCGCACCGCGCGGCGGTCGCGGCGTTCCTGGACCTGTGCCGGACGGCGGGCTGGCGGCCGGCGGTGCTGGGCGCGGGCGACCGCGAGGCGTGGGCGGGGATGCGCTCGATCGGCTACGGCGACGAGGTGATCCTGCGCCCGGCCGACTTCACGCTGTCGGGGCGCAAGATGCGCAACGTCCGGCAGGCGGTGCAGCGGTCGGCGAACGCGGGCGTCACCGTCGAGATCATGGACGAGCACGAGCTGGACGACGCGCTGCGCGAGAAGCTGCTGGCGGTGGCGCGGTCGTCGCTGGGGGGCGCGGCCGAGCGCGGCTTCTCGATGAACCTGGACGAGCTGCTGACCGGCCGCCACCCGGGCACGGTCGTCGCGGTCGCCTACGACCGCGACGGGGAGCCGGTCGGCTTCCAGCGGTACGCGCTGGCTGGCGACGCGATCAGCCTGGACGCGATGCGGCGGCTCCCGGACGGCCCGAACGGCGTCAACGAGCGGCTGATCGCGGCGATCGTGGAGTACGCGGAGAAGCACGGCCTGGCCGAGGTGTCGCTGAACTTCGCGGCGTTCCGCGAGCTGCTGGACACCGAGGACCGCAACCCGCTGGAGCGCGTCGGGTACCGGGCGCTGCACCTGCTGGACCCGTGGATCGCGGTCGAGTCGCTGTACCTGTTCAACCGCAAGTTCCGGCCGGAGTACCGGTCGCGCTGCCTGCTGTTCCGCTCGTGGGCGGACATCGTGCTGGTGGCGGCGGCGCTGCTGACGCTGGAGTTCGGGCGGACGCGCCCGGCGCACGTCGCGCCGGTCCCGGCGGCCGAGGCCGAGCCCGCCGGGCACCTCAAGCACCTGTAGCCGCGCTTTCTCCGCGAGCGCCCCGGACGGTTCGTCCGGGGCGCTCGCGCGTTCCCGAGCTGTTACGCTTCCCAAGCGAGCGCTTGGTAGATAAAGTTGGGGACGGGCGTCGCCGCCCCGCTGGAGAAGGAGCCCGAACCGTGGCCGACCACCCGATGAAGTTCTCGACCTTCCACCTCTTCCACCGCTTCGCCGGCCAGTCCGTGCGGGAGGTGTACGACTACCAGATCGAGATCGTCGAGCTGCTGGAGGAGCTGGGCTTCGACGGGGTGTGGGTCGCCGAGCACCACTTCCGCGACTACGGCGCGGTCCCCGACATCTTCGCGCTGCTGGCCAACCTCGCCGCGCGCACCGAGCGGCTGCGGCTCGGCACCGGGATCGTCGTGCTGCCGCTGCACAACCCGATCCACGTCGCCGAGCAGGCCGCGATGGTGGACGTGCTGTCGGGCGGGCGGCTCGACCTCGGCATCGGGCGCGGCTACCAGAGCATCGAGTTCGAGAACTTCGGGCTCGACCTGGCCGAGGCGCGCGACCGGTTCGACGAGTGCCTGGACGTCATCCTCGGCCTGTGGACGAAGGACGCCTTCGAGTACAAGGGCCGGTTCCACGAGACGCGCCGCCCGCTGACGCTCACGCCGCGCCCGGAGCAGCGCCCGCACCCGCCCGTCCACGTCGCGGCCGTCAGCCCGGAGACCGTGGAACGGTACGCGGCGCGCGGCCTGCCGATCCTCGCGGACCCCGCCGCGCCCTTCCGCAAGATCGCCCGGGCCGCGCAGACCTGGTACGAAACCGCTGCGGCCAACGGCGTCGACACCGCCGGGATCGAGCTGGTCGCGAGCCGGTCGGTGTACGTCGCGGCGACGAACGAGCAGGCCCGCGCCGACCAGGAGCGGTTCGAGGCGGGCTTCGACCGGTCGCGGATCTTCAACGTCGAGAGCGCGCCCGTCGACCGCGCCACCGGACGCGCCGCGAAGGGCTTCGAGTTCTACCAGGACCGCTACCTCAAGGGCGGGTCCGTGGACAACGACTTCCGCTGGGACCACCTGGAGGTCATCGGCGACCCGGAGCGGGTCATCGGCCAGGTGCAGGCGATCCGGGACATGGGATTCCGGAACCTCATGTGCGACTTCGGCTCGACCCGTCCGCTGCCGCTGGAGGACATGAAGCGGGTCCTGCGGTTCTTCGCGGCGGAGGTCATGCCGGCCTTCCGCTGACCCACCCCTAGGAGGCGCGATGTCCCCCGTCCACCGGCTCACCCTCAACGACGTCCTGGCCGAGCACCGGCGCGGGCGGCCGCTCGGCACCGCCGTGGTGGACGGCGGCGTCCGGCTGACCTATCCCGAGCTGGGCGCGCGCGTCGACCGCGCCGCCGCCGCGCTCGCCGCCGAGGGCGTCGGGCCCGGCGACCGGGTGCTGTGGCTCGGCCGCAACTCGTTCCTGGTCCTCGAACTGCTGCTGGCCGCCGGTCGGCTCGGCGCGGTGCTGTGCCCGGCGAACTGGCGGCAGTCCGCCGACGAGCTGGGCTTCGTGCTGGACGACCTCGCGCCGCGCGTCGTCGTCTGGGAGGAGCCGGCCGAGGCCAAGCCCGGTCCGGACGCGCGGTGGGTGCTCGCGGGCGAGGAGTACGAGGCATGGACGGCCGCCGCCGCGCCGCTGCCGGAGGACGGCCCGGTCACCGGGGACGTGCCCGTCCTCGCGCTCTACACGGCCGCGTTCGAGGGGCGCCCGAACGCGGCGCTGCTGTCGCACGACGCGCTGGTCGCGCACGCGATGTCGCTGCTGCACGTCCGGCGGATGGAGGACGGCTTCACCTACCTGGCGTGCGGGCCGCTGTTCCATGTCGGGACGGTGATGTTCGCGCTGGCGACGTTCCTGCTCGGCGGCACGCTCGTCGTCACGCCCGCGTTCGAGCCCGCCGAGGTCTGCCGGTTGATCGAGGCCGAGCGCTGCACGCAGGCTTTCCTGTTCGGCCCGATGATCGACGCGCTGGTCGAGGCGAACGCCGACGGCGCGTACGACCTGTCGTCGCTGCGGTTCGTCGCCCACTCCCCCGCGTGGGACGCGATGATCACGGTGGACGACAGCCCGTGGTGCGCGTCCGGAATGGGCGGATACGGGCAGACGGAGGTCGGCGGGATGCTGACGTTCCTCGGCCTCGGGATGGGCGGCGCGGGCTCGGCGGGGCGGCCGTCGCCGCTCGTCCACGTCCGAATCCTGGACCCGGACGGGAACGAGGTCCCGCCCGGCGAGACCGGCGAGATCTGCGCGCGCGGCCGCACGCTGTTCTCCGGCTACTGGAACCGGCCCGCGCTGAACGCGGCGAAGGCGGCGGGCGGCTGGCACCGCACCGGCGACCTCGGCCGCCGCGAGCCGGACGGGACGCTGACGTTCGTCGGCCCCCGGCTGCGCATGATCAAGTCGGCGAACGAGAACGTGTACCCGGCCGAGGTCGAGCGGGCGCTGAAGACGCATCCGGCCGTCGCGGACGCCGCCGTGATCGGGGCGCCGGACGAGCGGTTCGGGCAGTCCCCCAAGGCGGTCGTCGTCCTGGCCGAGGGCGCGTCCGCGACGCCGGAGCAGATCATCGAGCACGTGCGGAGCGAGATCGCGTCGTACAAGAAGCCGCGCGACGTCGTCTTCGCCGACGCGATCCCGAAGAAGGGCCGCACGCCCGACTACGACGCCCTGGACGCCGCGTACGGCGGGGGCGGGTACCCGGGCGTGTGACCCGGCCCCTACAGGACGGCGACCGGGGTGATCGGGCTGGCCGTGCCGCCCTCGATGCGCAGCGGCGCGGCGAGGAACAGGAAGTCGGTGCGGCCCGCCCCGGCCAGCTCCTCCAGCCACAGCATCTCCAGCAGCGGGACGCCGTGCCGCCACAGCAGGATCAGGTGCAGGTCGTCGGCCAGGTCCTCGTCGGCGAGCTGGCGGGCGTTCAGGCCGCCGACCGCCGCGTTGTCGCAGGCCACGACGGACACGTCGCGGGCGGCGAGCCAGCGGCCCGCGTCCGCCGACAGGCCCGGCTGGCCCGCCCAGTAGGCGTCCGGTCCCTCGTCGCGCCAGATCGTCGGCCAGCCGGTGCGGACGACCGCCGCGTCGCCGGGGCGGAGCTCGACGCCGCACGCCGCCAGGTCCGCGGCGCCGATCCGGTCGTCCGCCGCGAGCCGGTCGACGCCGCGCGCGGCGGGCACGTCGAACAGGACGCCGCGCGCGACGACCGGCCCGGCCTTGTCGATGCCGCAGCGGCCCGCGCCGTAGGAGCGGACGCGGTCGGCGGGGTGGCCGTTGTAGAGGACGTCGCCGGTCCACATGTGGCACAGCGCGTCCATGTGGGTGGTGGTGCCGTGCGGGGTGACGACGAGGGCGTCGTCGGCCATCCGCAGGCCCGCGCCGACCGGTTTCGTCCCGGCCGCGTAGTCGCCGCCGTCCACCGACATGAAGTGCTGCGGCAGCGGCCGGCCGCGCAGGTGCGGGACGGTCGTCGGCGCGGGCGAGGACGTCGCGCCGCGGATCGGCAGCGCGAGGTCCAGGACGCGGCCCTCCCGGACGCACCCGGCGGCGGCGCGGACGGCGTCGGGGGTGAGCAGGTTGAGCGCGCCGCGCTCGTCGTCGGCGCCCCACCGGTTCCAGTTGCCGGGTTCATCGAGCATGATTCGGTTTCACCTTCTCCAGAGAGGACGTGTACGGCGATGGCCGAGAGCGACGGTGTGGTCCAGGGGTCGTGCGA
Organism: Actinomadura atramentaria DSM 43919; assembly: GCF_000381885.1. GTDB lineage: Bacteria > Actinomycetota > Actinomycetes > Streptosporangiales > Streptosporangiaceae > Spirillospora > Spirillospora atramentaria. The sequence continues at coordinate 195,327 of NZ_KB907220.1, forward strand.
TCCCGCGTTCGGCGCGGTGCGCGAGGCGTTCGAGGCGAACTTCGCGGCGGGCCGCGAGCTCGGCGCGGCGGTCGCGGTGTACGCGGGCGGCCGGAAGGTCGCGGACCTGTGGGGCGGGACGGCCGACCGCCGCACCGGCCGCGCGTGGGATGCCGGCACGCCGTGCTTCGCGTTCTCCTGCACCAAGGCGGTCACGGCCGCGGCGGCGCTGCTGCTGGCCGAGCGCGGCGTCTACGACGTGGACGGCCCGGTCACCGACTGGTGGCCGGAGTTCGGCGCGCACGGCAAGGACGGCGCGACCGCCGCGCACTTCCTGTCGCACCAGACGGGCCTGCCCGCGTTCGCGGGGCCGGTGAGCGCCGAGCAGGCCGCCGACGCCGACGCGACGTCCGCGCTGCTGGCCGCGCAGGAGCCGGAGTGGGAGCCCGGCACCGCGCACGGCTACCACCCGTTCACCTACGGCTGGCTGGCCGGGGAGATCGTGCGGCGGCTGGCGGGCGTCCCGGTCGGGGAGTTCGTCCGGCGCGAGTTCACCGGCGGGCTGGACCTGTGGATCGGTGCGCCGGACGACGTGATCGGACGGGCCGCCAGGCTCGCGCCGGGCGGCGCGGAGAACGCCGGGCCCGCGGTCCCGGTCGCGGACCGGGCGGTTCTCGACCGGCTGAACGCGGCGGCGGCCGATCCGGGCAGCACGCTCATCCGCGCGCTCGGCGGGCCGCAGCCCGGCAGGGGCGGGTTCAACAATCCGGTGGTGCTGCGGGCGGGCTGGCCGTCCGCCGGGATGGTCACGACGGCGGCGGGGCTGGCCGGGTTCTACCGGGACCTGGTCGCCGGGAAGATCGTCCGCCCGGAGACGCTGGCGGAGGCCGTCCGCCCGCGCGTGTACGGGCCGGACCGGACGCTCGTCGTGGACACATCGTTCGGGCTCGGGTTCCAGCGGCCCGCGGTGATGTTCGACGTCCCGGACGCGGCGCGCGCGACGGCGTTCGGGCACTCGGGCGCGGGCGGCTCCCTCGGCTACGCCGACCCGGCCGCCGACGTCGCCCTCGCCTACCTCCCGAACCGGATGGGCGCGCAGCTCTCCGGCGATCCCCGCGCCCGCGCGCTGCTCGACGCGCTCTACGCGTCCCTCGGCTGACGTCGCGGTCACTGCATCGTGATTCCGCCGCTGACGGACAGGGTCTGGCCGGTGATGTAGGACGCGCGGTCGGTGCAGAGGAACGCGACCAGGCCCGCGACGTCGTCGGGGCGGCCGATGCGGCGCAGCGGGATCTGCCGGGCGAGCTTGTCCAGCAGGCCGGGATGCCGCTCGGCGACGGCGCGGACCATCGGGGTGTCGGTCGGGCCGGGGCAGACGACGTTGCTCGTCACCCCGCCCGCCGCCGCCTCGCGGGCGAGGGTCTTGGCGAGGCCGAACAGGCCCGCCTTCGTCGCGGCGTACGCGCCCTCGCCGCCGGAGCCCGCGCGTGCGCCGTCCGACGAGACGAAGACCAGGCGGCCCCAGCCGCGCCCGGTCATGCCGGGCAGCAGGGCGCGGGTGAGCTGCATCGGCGCGCGCAGGTTGACGCGCCACATCAGGTCCCAGTTCGCGGGGTCGCTCTCGGTAAAGGGCTCGACGATGCTGACGCCCGCGTTGTGGATCAGGACGTCCACCGGGCCGACGTCGGCGGTGAACGCGTCGATGCTCGCGGCGTCCGCCAGGTCCACCTCGAACGCCGCGCCGCCGTGCTCGTCCGCGACGGCGCGGGCGGCGGCCGCGTCCCGGTCCGCGACGAGGACGCGTGCGCCGAGCGCGGCGAGGTCGGCGCAGATCGCGCGGCCGATGCCGCCCGCACCGCCGGTGACGAGCGCGGTCCGGCCGGTCAGCGAGAGCCCGTTCACGCGTTCTCCTGACGCCAGGCCGCGGCCAGTTCCGCGCTCGTGGCGCGGGCCGCGAGCGGCGCGACGGTGTGGGCGAGGACCGCGTCGCCGTACTCGGCGGGCGTCCCGGCGACGGCGTCGGTGAGGACGACGACGCGGTACCCGAGCGCGACGGCCTCCAGGCACAGGCCGGGGATGCCGAGGTTGAGCGACAGCCCCGCCGCGACGACCGTTTCGACGCGCAGCGACCGCAGCGTCTGGTCCAGCGACGTTCCGGTGAACGGCGTGAAGCCGTGGTAGCGCCGCGACTCCAGGTCGCCGGGCTCGAACAGGCCCGGGATGATCTCGGCGGCCCCGCTGCCCTCCAGCATGTGGCCGGGGTCGCGGAGCAGTCCCTTGATGAAGGCGCAGTTGTCGGTGTGGCTGCCCGCGCGGTCGGCGCGGAACGCGGCCGTGCAGTGGACGACGCGGACGCCCGCCGCGCGCGCCGTGCGGGCGGCGTCGGCCGCGTGCCCGACGACGCCGCGCTCGGCGCAGGTGCGGGTGAGGTCGGGGAACGTCGCGAGGTCCCCGGCGACGCCGCGCTGGAGCTCCATGAGGAGCAGCGCGGAGCGGCCGGGCGGGGCCAGGGTTCTCAGGTCGGTCGCCACCCCGCCACTGTACCTACCTAGCATTTGCTTGGGTAGCGGCCTCGGTAACGTGCCGGAGCATGGAGATCCCCGACCCGCCCCGCACCCCCGCCGAGGCCGAGGCCGTCCAGGACGCGCTGCGCCCGCTGCTCGACCTCGCCGGCCCCGGCCCGCGCGACCCCGCGACGATCGCCGGGCTCGACGTGTCGTACGCGGGCGACGGCGGCGGGACCGGCACCCCGCTCGCGGCGGCGGCCGTCGTGCTGTCGGCCGCGACGCTGGAGACCGTCGCGACGTCGGTCGCGCTCGGGACGGCCGCGTTCCCCTACGTCCCGGGCCTGTTCGCGTTCCGCGAGCTGCCCGCGCTGCTGGCGGCGCTGCGCGGCCTGCCCGCCGCGCCGGACGTCCTCGCCTGCGACGGGTACGGGCTCGCCCACCCGCGCCGGTTCGGGCTGGCCTGCCACCTGGGCGCGCTGACGGACCTGCCGTCGTTCGGCGTCGCCAAGACCGCGTTCGTCGGCGAGTGGGAGCCGCCCGGCGAGCGGCGCGGCGACGCGAGCCCGCTGCTGCTGGACGGCGAGGTCGTCGGCCGCGTCCTGCGCACCCGCGACGGCGTGAAGCCGGTGTTCGTCTCGGTCGGGCACCGGATGGACCTGGACACCGCGTGCGCGCTGACGCTCGCTCTTACGCCGGAGTTCCGGCTGCCGGAGACGACGCGGCGCGCGGACCGGCTGTCGCGGGACGCGCTGGCGGGCCTTGCCCACTAAACCAAGCGTTTGTTAGGTTGGCGGGCGATGGACGATCCACGCCCCGCCCCGACGCCGAGCGCCCTCACCGCGCCCTACTGGGCCGCCTGCGCGCGCGGCGGACTCGCGATCCAGCGCTGCGCGGCGTGCGCCCGGTTCGTCCACCTCCCCCGCCCCGCCTGCCCGTACTGCGGCGGCGACGAGCTGCCGTTCACGCCCGTGCGCGGCGACGGCGTCGTCCACACGTTCACCGTCGTCCACCGCGCGTTCCTGCCGGGCTTCGCGCCGCCGTACGCGCTCGCCTGGATCGACCTGCCCGAGGGCGCGCGCGTGTTCGGCGACGTCACCGGGTGCCCGCCCGCGGCCGTCCGCATCGGGATGCCGGTCCGCGTCCACTTCACCGACCGTCCGGGCTTCGGCCCGATGCCGCACTGGAGACCGCTATGACCCGGATCGGGAACGTCCTCTACGCCGCCGAGGACCTCGACGCCGCCATCCGCTTCTACCGCGACGTCCTCGGGCTCGCGCTGAAGTTCCGCGACGGCGACCGGTTCGCCGCGTTCGACGGCGGCGGCGTCACGTTCGCGCTCGCCGGGGCCGCCGAGGACGTCACCGGCGGCGTGCCCGCCGTGTCGTGGAAGGTCGAGGACGTCGCCGCGACCGCCGCCGTCCTCACCGCCGCCGGGGCGACGCTCGTCCACGGCCCCGCCGACGGGCCGCACGAGACGCGCGCGGTGCTGCGCGACCCGGCCGGCAACCCGTTCGTCCTCTACGCGCCCCGCGCGTAGCGCTCCCCGCCGCACCGTCCCGCCGGAACCAGGAGCCGAGTCATGGCGCGACCGTCGTCCCCCTTCACCAACTACGCCCACGCCATCCTCACCGCGAACGCGCTGCGCGCCCCGAACAAGACAGCGCTGACGTACTGCGGCGACCGCGGCTTCACCTACGACGGGCTGAACCGCCGGGTGAACCAGGTCGCGCACGCGCTGCTGGCCGCCGGAGTCGCGCCGGGCGCGCGCGTCGCGTCCCTGCTCAACGAGACGCTGAACGTCGCCGAGGTGTACCTCGCCCAGATGAAGATCGGGTCGGTGGTGGCGGCGCTGAACCCGTACTGGCCGGCCGACACGCTGCGGCGGGTCGTGGCGCGGTCGGGCTGCACGGCGTTCGTGTACGACGCGAGCGTGGACGAGCTGGTGGCGGCCGTCCGCCCGGAGCTGCCCGGCGTCGAACTGTGGCTGCGCGTCGGCGGACCTGCGGCCGACACCGTGGATCTCGACGCGCTCGCCGCCGACGCCGCCGAGGACGAACCGCCGCTCGGCGCGGGCGGCGAGGACGCGCTCGCGCTGTTCTACACGTCCGGGACGACGGGCCTGCCGAAGCCGGTGACGCACACGCACGCGAGCGCGCTCGCGTCCGCGCAGATCTGGCTGGACGTGGAGCGCGACGAGAACTCCGTCATGGGCACCGGTGCGATCATCTGGGGCATCGGGTTCCCCGCACTGGTAGGCCCGGCCTTCTACGCGGGCATGACGCTGGTCCTCGAACAGGACTGGGGACCGGAGAACTTCCTGAAAGTCGTGCCGCGCGAACGCGTCACGCACGTCAGCCTGATCCCGAGCTTCTTCTCGGCGCTGCTGGCGTCCGACGACCACGCCGCCGCCGACCTGTCGTCGCTGACGGCGATCGTCCTCGGCGGCGAACCGCTGCTGCCGGGACTGCGCGAGCGCATCATGAAGCGGCTGCCCGGCGCGGCGATCTACAGCTACTACGGGCAGACCGAGGCGCCGTACACGTGCATCGGCCGCCAGGACGACGGAAGCCAGGACATCGCGTCGGTCGGCCGCGCGCGGATGTCGTGCGCGGTGCGGGTCACCGGGCCGGACGGGACGCGGCTCACCGGCGAGGTCGGCGAGATCAACCTGACCGGCCCGAACGTCATGGCCGGGTACGACGGGCTGCCGGAGAAGACCGCCGAGGTGCTGCGCGACGGCTGGTACGTCGGCGGCGACCTCGGGCGGATGGACGCCGACGGGTTCCTGTACGTCCTCGGCCGCCGCGCGGACGCGATCCTCAAGGACGGCCGCTGGTCGCAGCCCGCGCAGGTCGAGGAGGCCGCGATCGGCGTCGCGGGCGTCGCGGAGGCCGGGGCGGTGGGCGTGCCCGCGCATCCGGAGGACGGCGAGGCGGTCGAGCAGCGGATTCTGCTGGCGGTGGTCCCGCGCGCGGGCGCCGAGCTGGACGCCGAGTCGGTGCGCGCGGCGCTGGCCGGGCTGCCCGCCGCGCTGCGGCCCGACACGGTCGTCGTCGCGGACGCGCTCCCGCACACGCAGGACGCGTCCGGCGGGCCCGGCAAGCTGCTGCGCCGCGCGCTGCGCGACCTCGACCCGGCGGGGGCCTGAATGGCGCATCTGCCGGAGCACGTCGTCAAGGAGTGGGTCGCGGGGTTCGGCGTCCGGGTGCCGCGCGGCGCGACGGCCGCCGCGCCCGGGGACGTCGGGGCGGCCGCCGCCGGGCTCGCGCCGCCGCTGGTGGTGAAGGCGTTCGGACCGGACCTGCTGCACAAGTCGGGCGCGGGCGCGGTGCGGCTCGGGCTGGCGTCCGCCGCCGAGGCCGCCGACGCCGCCGCGCGGATGGGCGACGCGCTGGCCGCCGCCGGTACCGCCGTGGACGGGTTCCTGGTCGAGGAGCAGGCCGAACCCGGTCTGGAGATGATCGTCGGCGCGGTCCGCGACCCGGTGTTCGGGCCGGTGCTCGCGGTCGGGCTCGGCGGCGTCTTCACCGAGGCGCTGGCCGACGTCTCGTTGCGCGTCTGCCCGGTGACCGAATCCGACGTCCGGGAGATGCTGGACGAGCTGCGCGGCGCGGCCGTCCTGCACGGCTACCGGGGTCGGGCCGTGGACGTGGACGCGCTCGTCGCGGTGATCCTCGCGGTCGGCGGCGCGGACGGAGTGGTCGCCGCGCTCGGCGGCCGGTTCGGCGAGTTCGAGCTGAACCCGGTGATCTGCGGCCCGGCCGGCGCGGTCGCGGTGGACGCCCGCCGCATCGACGCCGACGCGCCGCCGGACGAGCGGCAGGCGCCGCCCGCCGACTTCGACCGGCTGTTCGCGCCGCGCGGCGTCGCGGTCGTCGGGGCGTCCACGCGCCGCCCCAACTTCGGGAACATGTTCCTCGGCTTCTACCGGGCCGCCGGGTTCGCGGGCGACCTGGTGGCCGTCCATCCGGAGGCCGACGAGATCGACGGCGTGCCGTGCGTCCCGTCGCTGGCCGCCGCGAAGGCGGACTACGCGCTGGTCGCCGTCCCCGCCGAGCGCTGCGCGGACGTCGTGCGCGGCGCGGCGGGCATCCCGTTCGTGCAGGTGATGAGCAGCGGCTTCGGCGAGCTGGGCCGCGCCGACCTGGAGGAAGACCTGGCCGCCGCCGCGCGCGAGGCGGGCGTGCGGCTGCTCGGCCCCAACTGCATGGGCGTCTACTCCCCGGCGGGCGGGCAGACGTTCCTCGGCGGCACGCCGGGGCGGCCCGGCCGGATCGCGCTGGTGTCGCAGAGCGGCGGCCTGGCCGGGGAGGTGATCCGCGTCGGGGAGCGGCGCGGCCTGGCGTTCGCGAAGGCCGCGACGGTCGGGAACGGCGCGGACGTGGGACCGGCCGAGCTGGTCCGGTACCTGTCCGCCGATCCCGGCGTCAGCGCGATCGGCCTGTACCTGGAGGCCCCGCGTGACGGGCGGGCGCTGTTCGCGGCGCTGGCGGACGCGGTGAAGCCCGTCGTCGCGCTCGTCGGCGGACGCAGCCGCCGGGGCCGCGCCGCCGCCGCGTCGCACACCGGCGCGCTCGCCGGGGACCACCGGATCTGGCCCGCGCTCGCCGCGCAGACCGGGACCGCGCTGGTCGCGAGCCAGGACGACCTCATCGGCGTCCTCGACGCGTTCGACCTGCACGCGCACCGCGCCGCGCCCGGGGAGGGCGTGCTCGTCATCGGCCCCAGCGGCGGCGCGGGCGTCCTCGCCACCGACGTGTTCGACGCGGCCGGACTGGACCTGCCGCCGCTGCCGGACGCGGCGCGGACCGCGCTGCGCGGCCTCGGCGTCGGCGCGGGCAGCTCGCTGGCGAACCCGCTGGAGATCCCGCTCGGGCCGCGCGCCGACCCGGCGCTCGTCCGGCACGCGACCGGCGCGGTGCTGGCCGGGCACGCGTACGCGGACGTCGTCGCGCACGTCAACGTGCAGAGCTTCTTCACGTTCGGGAACAGCGCCGACCCGCTGCTGGCTTACGCGCGGGAGGTCGCCGCGCTCCAGGAGTCGGCGCCGGACACGCGCGTCACGCTCGTGATGCGCAACGCCGAGTGCGCGCCGCCCGGCGTGGAGGACGCCGTCCGGGACGCGGCCCGCGCGGCGGGCGTCCCGGTGTACCGGGGCATGGAGGCCGCCGCCACGGCGGTCGCGGCGGTGCGGCGGCACCGGGAACGACGACAGGCAGGGAGCGTCTGATGGGTCAGCTCGACGGCAAGGTCGCCCTCGTCACCGGCGGGGCGCGCGGGATGGGCAAGTCCCATGTGCGGCGGTTCGTGGCCGAGGGCGCGAAGGTGGTGTTCGGGGACGTCCTGGAGGACGAGGGCGCGAAGCTCGCCGCCGACCTCGGGGACGCCGTCCGGTTCGTCCGGATGGACGTCACCGAGCCCGACGACTGGGCGCGCGCGGTGTCCACGGCCGTGGACGCGTTCGGCGGACTGAACGTCCTGGTGAACAACGCGGGCATCCTGCGGCACAAGACGATCGAGGACATGACCGTCGAGGAGTTCCGCCGCGTCCTGGACGTCAACCTGCTCGGGCAGTGGCTCGGCATCAAGTCGGTGACGCCCGCGCTGCGGGCGGCGGGCGGCGGCTCCATCGTGAACGTCTCGTCCACCGAGGGGTTCGTCGCCGCCGCCGGGCTCGCCGCCTACAGCGCGTCCAAGTTCGCGGTGCGCGGGCTCACGAAGGCCGCCGCGCGCGAGCTCGGGCGCGACGGCATCCGCGTCAACTCCATCCACCCCGGCGGCATCCTCACGCCGCTGACCATGCAGGACGACATCGTCGCGGCCACCGCCGACCGCGCCGACGCCGTCCTGGCCGGGCTGCCGCTCGGGCGGCTCGGCAAGACCCGCGAGGTGTCCGGTCTGGTGGTGTACCTGGCGTCGGACGACTCGGCGTACTGCACCGGCAGCGAGGTCGTCGTGGACGGCGGCCTCACCACCGGCGCGGGCTACTAGCGGGCGGCGGCGACCGGCGGCCGGTGCGCGGTCCAGCCCTCGGCCGCCTCCAACTGGGCGGCGAGCGCGATGAGCGTCGCCTCGTCGGAGTCGTGGCCGAGGAGCTGCGCGCCGATCGGCAGCCCCTCCCGGCTGAACCCGGCGGGCACGCTCATCCCCGGCCAGCCGAGGACGTTCCACGGCCACGCGTACGGGCACGCCGCCGCGACGCCCGACTGCGTCCGCTGGTACCCGGCGCCGTCGAACGCGCCGATCTCCAGCGGGAGCTGCGCGGTCGTCGGCGTCAGGACGACGTCGGCGGTCTGGAAGATCCGGCCGACGCGGCGGCGCAGGCCCGGGTCCATCCGGCGGGCCAGCGGCAGCAGGCGGCGGCCAGCGACGCGGCCGATCATCGCCTCGACCTCGGTGCGGCGCTCGGGGCGCGGGTCGTCCATCCCGTCGAGCCAGTCGGCCGCGCCGCTCGTCCCGCGCGGGATCAGGCCGAGCCCGACCAGGCCGTAGTCGGGATCGGCGGGGAACACCTTGTGGCCGAGGTCGGTGAGGCGGCGCGCGACGCGCTCCACGGCGAGGCGGATCTGCGGGTCCAGCCGCCCGCTGACGCCGAACGCCGTCTTGAACGACACCGCGATCCGCAGCCGTCCGGGGTCGCGGCGGGCTGCCTCGCTGAACGGGACGCTCGGCGGGTCCAAGCGGTAGGCGTCCTCGGGGTGGCTGCCGGTCAGGACGTCCAGCAGCAGCGCGGCGTCCTCGACGCTGCGCGCCAGCGGCCCCCACACGGTGATGCCGTAGAACGGGTCGCGGTGCGGGAAGCCCGAGACCCGGCCGCGCTGCGGCTTGATGCCGACGAGGTTCGTCCACGCCGCCGGGATGCGGATCGACCCGGCGCCGTCCGAGCCCACGGCGGCGGGGACGAGCCCGGCCGCGACCGCCGCCGACGACCCGCCCGACGACCCGCCGGGCGTGCGGCCGAGGTCCCACGGGTTGCGGGCGGTGCCGAAGCCCGGCGACTCGCTGAACGGCCACAGCCCGACCTCGCACGTCGTCGTCTTCCCGACGATGATCGCCCCCGCCGCGCGCAGTTTGCGGACGAGTTCGGCGTCCTCGGTCTTGCGCCGGTGCTCGGCGCGGACCGCGAACGGCGTCGTCTCGCCCGCGATGTCGGTGTCGTCCTTGATCGCGACGGGCACGCCGAGCAGCGGCAGCCGCTCCCCCGCGCGCAGCCGCTCGTCGGCGGCGGCCGCCTCGTCGAGCGCCGCCGCCCGGACGACGCGGAACGCGCCCAGGTGCGCGTGCGCCTCGATCCGCTCCAGCGACGCCCCGACCAGCTCCCGCGACGCGACCTCGCCGCGCGCCAGCATCTCGGCCTGCGCGACCAGCCCCAGCTCGTCCATCGACACTCCCGCCTGCATCGTTCGTTCGAACGAACGATAGACGCTCCGCGGGACCGATGGAAGACTGCTCCCCGTGATCCCACCCCGCGACCGCATCCTCCAGGCGACCCTGCGCCTCATCGGCGAAGAGGGCGTCGGCGCCGTGACCAACCGCGCCGTCGCCCGCGCCGCGGGGGTGTCCCTCGGCTCGCTGACGTACCACTTCCCGAGCCAGTCCGACCTGCTCCGCGAAGCGCTCCAGACGTTCGTGGACACCGAGATCGACCGCATCCGCGCGCGCGTGGACCAGCTCCGCGACAGCGGGGCCGACCCGGCGCAGGCCGCCGACGAGGTCGAGAAGGCCGTCGTGGACTTCGCCTACGGGCCGGAGCAGGTCGCCAACCTCGAACTCCACCTGCACGCCGCCCGCGACCCGGCCGTCCGCGAGACGTCGGCGCGGTCGGTGGCGGCCTACGACCGGCTCGCGGCCGCCGTCCTGACGGCGCTCGGCGTCCCCGACCCGGACCGGCACGCCCCGGTCGTCGTCGCACTGCTGTACGGCCTCGCCGTCCGCCGCCTCGCCACGGGCGACGACACGGCGACCGGAACGGCGGACGCACTGCGCCTTCTCCTGCCGTATCCGGAACGGGCGGCGACCTGACCGCAACGGAAAGACGGCGTCACCATGTGCGACGATGTAGTAACGTTTCGTGCCATGCCGTCCCCCCACCACGACGCGATCCTCGACCTGTTCCGCGAACGGCCGTCGCTGGCCGTGGAACTCCTGGCCGGAGCGGCCGACGTCGGCCTGTCCCCCGGCGACCACGCCCAGTTGGCGAACACGACGTTCACCGACCGGCCGTCCAAGGACTTCCACCCCGACGCCGTGATCACCGTCGGCTCCGCCCGGCACCCCCGGCACGCCATCGTCGTCGAGGTCCAGCAGGACAAGAGCGAGAGCAAACGCCGCCAGCTCCCCCGCTACGCCGCATCACTCTGGCTGATGCTGCAATGCCCCGTGGACGTCCTGGTGATCTGCCCCGACGACCGCACCGCCGCCTACTTCGCCGAACCCGTCCCCACCACCCTCCCGGGCGGCTACTCCTTCCGCGCCATCAGCCTCGGCCCCGCGCAGATCCCCGCCCTCACCGACCCGGCCGCCATCGCCGCCAACCCCGAACTCGGCCTCCTCACCCTCCTCACCCACCCCGACGACC
>NZ_KB907221.1 GCF_000381885.1 Actinomadura atramentaria DSM 43919
TACGGGGCGGCCGAGCGAACGAATGTCACCCGGCCGATAAAGGCACTGGCTTTTAACACGCTGTTGAGTTCTCAAGAAACGGACACCCACCGCGCTCCGACCGCTTCCGCGATCCTCGCTCCGGGGCGACATTTCTTACTTTACCGGTTCCGCCCGGACTGTCAATTCCGCGCTTTCCCCGGCACCCCCCGATTCCAGAACCGCTTTCGCGGGTTCTTCGTCGAGGGCTCCGCTATTTCACCAGACTCCGCGTGATTGTCAAACCACACGATTCCCCGGCACGCGACAACGTGCCGGACGCGACAGAGCCACGCCGGTGAAAGATCGAGGAGGTTTCCCCCACGGGCCGGCCGCCGCACATGCGACGTCCTGCATCCCTCCGGGGACAAGTGGATAACTTAGGCGCTCCGCCGTCCCGAGTCAAATCGGGGCTCCGGTCGGGCAAACAGCGTCCCGCGTCGAGGGTCGCGGTGTTCGAGCGTCGGCTCGGCCGAGCGGTCCGTTCCGGGCGGCCGCCCGGAACGGACCCGGCCGTCAGACCGTGGGCGGTTCGAGCGGGGGGACGTCCGCGTCGGCGGGGTCGATCGGCGGTTTGCGGGTGAGGACGTTGAACACCAGGTTCAGGAGCACCGCCGCGAGGCTGCCGAGCAGGATTCCGCTGTTGAGGATCGCGGAGACGTCGCGCGGCATGTTCTCGCCGAACGCCGGGACGGTCCCCGGCAGGAACGCGATCCCGATGCTCATCGCGACGACGAGGGCGTTGCGCTCGTCCCGCAGGTCGGCCTTCGACAGCGTCTGGATGCCGACGACCGCGACCATGCCGAACATGGCGACGGCCGCGCCGCCGAGGACGTCCGGCGGGATGGACGCGACGTAGGCGGCGACCTTCGGGAACAGCCCCAGCACGATCATGATGAAGCCCGCGGCGACGACGACGAACCGGCTGCGGACACCGGTCAGCCGGACGAGCCCGACGTTCTGCGCGAAGCAGGTGTAGGGGAAGGCGTTGAACGCACCCCCGAGGAACGTGGACAGGCCGTCCGCGCGGAGCGCCCGCGCGATGTCGTCGTCGCCCACGGACTTTCCGACGATCTCACCGGTGGCCTTGGCGTCGCCGACGGTCTCGACCACGGTGACCATCATGACGAGCAGCATCGCGACGATCGCCCCGATGTGGAACGTCGGCGCCCCGTAGTGGAACGGCGTGGTGACGCCGATCCAGTCCGACTTGCCGACCTGGTCGAAGTCGGTGTCGCCGAGCGCGTAGGACACGACGGTTCCGGCGACGAGCCCGAGCAGGATCGCGATGCTGCTGACGAACGGCCGCCGCAGGCGGTACAGCACGAGGATGAACAGCAGCGTCCCGCCCGCGTAGGCGAGGTGCCGCCAGCTCCCGAAGTCGTGTCCGGCGGCCTTGGCGGCCGCGCCGCCCGCCGCGTCGGTGATGGCGTTGGGCAGCAGCATGAGGCCCATGACCGTCAGGACGGTGCCGGTGACGACGGGCGGGAAGAAGCGGACGAGGCGGCCGAGGAACGGCGCGGCGAGGAACGTCACGATGCCCGCGGTGATGACGCCGCCGTAGATGGCGAGGAGCGCGGCGGTCCCGTTCTCCGCGCCCTGGCCGATGGCGATCATGGGGGCGACGGCGGTGAAGGTGACGCCCTGGACGATCGGCAGCCGCACGCCGATCCGCCAGAAGCCCCACGCCTGGATGATCGACGCGATGCCGCAGGTGAAGAGGTCGGCATTGATCAGGTAGACGAGTTGTTCGGGCGACAATCCGATGGCGCTCGCGACGAGGATCGGGACGACGACGGCTCCGGCGTAGAACGCGAGGACGTGCTGGAACCCGTAGAGCGCGAGCTTCGGCGCGGGCAATACCTCGTCGACGGGGTGGACGGCGGGGGGTGGGGTTTCGGACATGCCTGCCTTGCCTTTCCGGTAGGTGAATGACATGTGCGCGTCGGGGCGGGGCGACCCTATCCGGGACCGTTCCATCCACCGGGGGGCGGATCAGGTGACGGGCACGATGCGGGCGTCCGCGAGCGTCCCCCGCCGGATGTCGAGCAGGCCGATCGTGCCGTGGGGCTGGCGGCGGCGGTCGGTGGGCGAGCCGGGGTTGAAGATCCGCACGCCGTCGCCCGTCTCGTCCAGCGGGATGTGGGAGTGACCGAACACGACCAGCCGCGCGGACGGGAACCAGCGGTGGAGCCGCACGGTGCGGCCCTTGGCGGGTCCGGAGTCGTGGACCATCGCGACGGGCAGTCCGCCGAGGTCGAGTTCGAGGCGTTCGGGCGCGCCCCAGGCGGCGACGGCGGGGCCGTCGTTGTTGCCGAGGACGGCGTGGACGGGCGCGTAGGCGGCGAGTTCGTCGAGGACGTCCGGAATGCAGACGTCCCCGGCGTGCAGGATCACGTCCGCCCCGCGCAGGTGCTCCGCGACGGCGGGCGGGACGCCCTTCCAGCGGCGCGGCGCGTGGGTGTCCGACAGGACGACGACCTTCACGTCCGCCATTTTCCCAAATGTGGGAGGGGCCACCGGTGGCGGCCGTCGTCTACGCTCGCGTCCACGAGCGGGCCGCCCGCCGCCCGCGCCGCCCGAGTCGCGAGGAGCGCCCCCGATGTTCACCTTCACCAGCACCGACGGCGTCGAGGTCCACGTCCATGTCTGGGAGCCCACCGGGGAGCCGCGCGGGGTGGTGCAGATCGCCCACGGGATGGGCGAGCACGCGGCCCGGTACGCGCATCTGGCGGAGCGGTTGGCGGCGGCGGGCTACGCGGTCTACGCGGGCGACCACCGGGGGCACGGGCGGACGCTGACCGGGGAGCCGGGGCATCTCGGGGCGGACGGGTGGAATCTGCTCGTCGCGGACGTGGTGACGCTGTCGGAGGAGGCGCGGCGGCGGCATCCGGGCGTTCCGCTGGTCCTGCTGGGGCACAGCCTGGGGTCGTTCGCGGCGCAGCAGTACGTCCTGGAGCACGCGGATCTGCTGGCGGGGCTCGTCCTGTCGGGGACGACGGCCGTGGACGGGCTGCTGGAGCGGATGGTCGCGGCGCTGGCGGAGAACCCCGAGGGCGACGTGATGGCGCTGTTCAACGGGCCGTTCCAGCCGGGCCGCACCGGTTTCGAGTGGCTGAGCCGCGACGAGGCGCAGGTGGACGCGTACGTCGCGGACCCGCTGTGCGGGTTCAGCGTGGACGACGGCGCGATGGGCGACCTGTTCGGCGTTGCCCCGCGGCTCGCCGAGCCGGCGGGCATCCCGGTGGATCTACCGGTGTACGTCGTCGTCGGGTCGGAGGACCCGCTGAACGGGAAGCTGGAGCTGAGCGACTTGCTCGTCCAGCGCTACCGGGACGCGGGCCTGACCGACGTGACGTACCGGACGTACGACGGCGCGCGGCACGAGGTGTTCAACGAACTCAACCGCGACGAGGTCGAGGCGGACCTGATCGCGTGGCTCGCCCGCGTGACGGGCTGATCCGGGCGCCGGGGGCGTCTTCCGGCGCCCCCGGCCATCCGTCGCACCGCACCGCCGGAGTGAACATTCCGCCCTTCCCATGACCGCCACAAGAACCTATAGTTACTCTCAGTCATCAGATCGTCACGTGCGCGCGGCGTCGCCGCGGGCGGCTCAGACCGATCGGAGCGACAGATGCAGGACGAGCGAGCGGCCCCCGACGCCCCTCCGCCGACGATGGCCGAGCTGGCGCGGGAGGCTATCGCGCATCTGGAGGGGCTGGCCCGCGTCGTCGCGCGGATGCAGGGCCTGACCGAGCCCGCGCCCGCGGGGCGGCCGGTCGAGAACGGGGGCCGTCCCGACTCCGACGGGCTGCCGCCGGGCTCGCCGCATCTGGACCGGCTGACCCGCCGGGAGCGGGAGGTCCTGGCGCTGCTGGTGCGCGGGATGCCGAACCGCAGGATCGCGCGTTCGCTGAACATCACGGACGCGACGGTGAAGAACCACCTGCACGCGGTGTTCGTGAAGCTGGGCGTGGCGGACCGCACGGAGGCGGTCGCGAAGGTGCTGGCGCATCCGGGGCCGCACTCCCCCGCCCCGTGAGCCCGCCGCCGGCCGCCGTGCGGGCGGCGGCCGGCGGCGGCCCGGGTCAGCGCCGGGCCGGGCGGGCGATGGTGAACCGGTCGATCTCGGTGCCGTTCTCGGCGAGGGCGCGGACGGCGAGGGACGCGGTCCGGCCGCGGCCGCCGGGCTCGACGTCCACGGCGATGAACGAGTAGCCGGTGAACCGGACGCGTGACCACTCGACGGTCTCGACGGCCTTGCCGCCGGACTTGTCCCAGGAGTAGGTCCTGATCGCGTCGATGCGCTGCTCGTGGCCCGCGTAGCTGTCGGGGACGGGGAAGCTGTAGAGGCTCTTGCCCGCGCCGCCCGCGGTGACGTACACGGTGCCGTCCGTCTCGGGGCGGACGGTGCCGCCGATGGGCAGGGCGCGGCCGACGGCGTTGCCCTTGATGGCGTCGGTGCGCTCGTAGACGTGGTTGTGGCCGTTGATGACGAGGTCCACGTCGTACTTCTCGAACAGCGGCACCCAGGCGTCGCGGACGCCGCCCTCGGAGGCGTGCTGGTTCGTGGTCGAGAACGCGCAGTGGTGGAAGAAGACGACAATGAAGTCGATCTCGCGGCGGCGGTACTCCTTGAGCCGCGCCTCCAGCCACGTCGTCTGGACGCCCTTGGACAGGCCGAGGTTGGCGGGGATCTCGTAGGAGACGTCGTTGGCGTCCAGGGAGATCACGGCGGTGTTGCCGTAGACGAACGAGTAGACGCCGGGCAGGTTCCGGCCGTCCGGCCCGTTGTCCGGGAGCTGGAAACGGGCCTCCTCGCCGCCGTAGCCGTTCGGCGAATACCACGCCTCCATGTCGTGGTTGCCGTAGGCGACCATCCACGGGACCTGCTTGGCGACGGTCTCGGTCTGGGCGAGGAACTGGTCCCAGGCGCGGGTGTCGAAGGTGTCGGACGGCTTGCCCTGGCCGGACGAGTCCGCGTAGCAGATGTCGCCCGCGTGCAGGTGGAACGCGGGGCGCTGCGCGAGGATCAGGCTGTCGTTGGCGAGGGCGTGGTAGCTGACGCCCTGGTCGCCGAACGCGGTGAAGGTGAAGCGGGAGTCGCCGGACGGGGCCGTGGTGAACGTGCCGACCGTCCCGGCCAGGTGCGGGTCGGCGGGGTCGAAGCCGTCGTGGCCGACGCCGTAGTAGTAGGTCGTGCCCGGATGGAGGCGGGCGAGCTGGACGTGCAGGAAGTACTGCGTCACGTCCGGGCTCGCGCCGACGCCCGCGGGCGTGTGGAGGCTGCGGACCTCCGCCGGGAGCTTCTGCGACAGGTTCCACGGGTGCGTGCCGAGGCGCAGGAACGGCCGCTTCACCGCGGCGGGGACCTGCCAGGACACGGTCATCTGGGTGCGCGGGTCGTTCCCGAACGCGAGGTGGCGGCCCATCGGCGCGACGAGCGCGCCGTCGATGCGCGGCGCGGACGGCAGGAACGCGGGCGCGGCGGGGCCGGCGGCGCGGGCGGTGCCCGGCGCGAGCCCGGCGGCGACGAGCGCGCCGGCCGCGGCGGCGCCGCCGCCGAGGATGCGGCGGCGGGAGTGGCGCGAGCGCAGGTATTCGTGCTGTTCCGCCATGCTCATGCGCTCGGCGAGCTGGTCGGGTACGCCCATGCGAGGAGTGTTCACCTGGGCAAGGGTGGCCCGTTGCAGCGTTCCAAGGGTGCCGTTGGGGTGAACGTTGGCGATACGTCTTGTGACCGCCGGGGGCAGCCCGGGCTAACGCGGCGGACAGGCCCGTCAGCCGTCGCGCTCGACCGCGACGTCGATGCGGTCGGTGTAGAACGCGACGTGCCCGGCGATGGCGGCGACCGCCGGATACGGGTGCTCGTAGGTCCACACCGCGTCGGAGACGGCGCCTTCGGGGCCGAGCACGTCGTAGTACGAGCAGTCGCCCTTGTACGGGCAGTAGGTCACGGTGTCGGCGCGGCGCAGGAGCGACTGGTCGACATCGCCCAGCGGCACGTACTGCACGGGCGGGTAGTCCGCCTCCTGGAGCGTCAGCGCGGCCGAGCTGTCGGCGAGGACGCGGCCGCCGACGCGCACGGTCACGCGCGCGCCCGTCGGCTCGACGGTGATGGGGTGCCCGGGTCCGGGCACCAGGACTTTCCGCTCGCTGTGCGTCACGGTCCGACCCCTCCGGTCGATGCGGCGGCGCGCCCGCGGCCCGCGCGGACGCGATCTTCCCCCGACCCTACGTCGCCGCGCGCCGGATGCGCCGCCGCCGCGGTGCGCATCACGTCCTCGGATGCGC
Organism: Actinomadura atramentaria DSM 43919; assembly: GCF_000381885.1. GTDB lineage: Bacteria > Actinomycetota > Actinomycetes > Streptosporangiales > Streptosporangiaceae > Spirillospora > Spirillospora atramentaria. Next base: position 6,313 of record NZ_KB907221.1, read on the forward strand.
TAGTCTTTTCCACGACGGAACGCCCGCGAGGGCGGTCATTCCGGGCGATTAGCTCAGTGGGAGAGCGCTTCGTTCACACCGAAGAGGTCACTGGTTCGAACCCAGTATCGCCCACCAGCAGGTCACGGGCTGTCTTCTCTTACGCGAGAACACGGCCCGTCTGCTTTTCGCGCGTGAATCATGTGTGGGATGCCTGTGCGGATCGGCCGCATCCTCACCTTCCCCGGCTTCTCTCAGTGGCTCCGCTGCGCCTGGAAGACCATGAGGGCGAGCTGGACCCGGTTGTCCAGGCCGGTTTTGGTGAGCGCGCGGGAGATGTGCGTCTTGACGGTGCCCTCGCTCATGAAGAGCGCCTTGGCGATCGTCGCGTTGGACGCGCCTTCGGCGACGGCCTCGGCGACGGCGCGCTCCCGGTCGGTGAGCGCCGCCAAGGCCCGTTGGGCTTGGGCGCCGGCGGAGTCGCCGCCCGTGCGGGTGTGGCGTGCCACGAGTTGGCGGGTGATCGTCGCCGAGAACGCGGACTCGCCCGACGCGGCGAGGTGGATCGCGTGGCAGAGTTCCCGCGGCGCGACGTCCTTGAGCAGGTATCCGCTCGCGCCGGCCTGCAGTGCGTCGAGGACGTGGGTGTCCAGATGGAACGTCGTCAGCATCAGCACGGCGGCGGACGGCACCGCCGCCCGGACGCGGCGAGTCACCTCGACGCCGTCCATCTCCGGCATCTGCAGGTCCATCAGCACGACGTCGGGACGGTGCCGCGTCGCCGCGCTGACGGCCTCGGCTCCGCCGGGCGCTTCGGCGACGATGGTGATCGTGGGGTCCGCCGACAGGACCATCGACAGCCCGGCGCGGACCATCGCGTCGTCGTCGACGATGAGCACCGAGGTGGACGCGCTGCTGAAAGGGCCGGTCATCGTAGGGGCACCCGCGCGGACAGCCGGAACTCATGGGTGTTCCCGCCGCGGTCGACGACCTCGTGTTCGGCGGCGCCTCCCACGGCGGCGACCCGTTCGGTGAGACCGCGCAGCCCGGCACCGCTTCCGGGCAACGTTGACCCGGCGCTTTCGATCGGGTTGGTCATCGTGAGGAGAGCATTATTGCCCTCGCGGCGAACATTCACCGTCACCAGTGCGCCAAGGGCGTGCTTGCGCGCATTCGTCAGCCCTTCCCGCACGACGCGGTAGATGTGCTCGGCGTTCGGGGATTCCCGCAGCACGGCCGTGCCGTCTGCGTGGTCGCCGTCGTCGGCCAGGTCGAGGTGCGCGACGATCAACTGGCCCGCTTGTCTGGCTTCGTCGATCAATCCCGCGACGGTCTGCTCGTGCTCGGCGCTCCGCGGTGTCACGACGGTGCCGTCGCGCAGCACGCCGATCACGGTGCGCAGCTCGTCGAGTGCGCTGACCGCGGTGGTACGAATCGTCGCGGCGGTCGTGCCGACGTTCTTCGCATTGTCCCCCGCGACCGCGAGCCCGCCGGCGTAGAGCGCGATCAGCGAAATGTAGTGCGCGACCGAGTCGTGCATGTCCCGGGCGATCCTGGCGCGCTCGGCCATCTGGATCTGCTCCGCGCGCAGCTCGCGCTCGCGTTCGATACGGGCCGCCCTGTCCCGGTAGACCGCGACCAGGTCCTGCTGTTTCTGCTGCAGCGCTCCCCAGGCCACGACGGCGAGCGCTATCGCGGTATTGACCACCACGGTCAGGCTCAGCGCGGAATTGGCCGGGTACAGCATCCAGAAGACCAGGGCGCCGACGATATCGGCCAGGGCCACGACGAATGCCTGCTCGATGCGTCGGCTGCGCGCCACCGCGAAAAGGGCCACGTAATTGGCCACCCCGGCCGCGGCGAAGAACGCTCCGGCGACCGCGAGCACCAGCCCGACGACGACCGGGGAGCGGTGCCGGACCAGCAGCACGAGACTCGCGACCGCGCCCACGGCGACATCGAGGACGCGCCACCCGCCTCCCGGGCGCTGTTCGAGGACGAGGAACAGCATGGCGAGCCCACCGGCGAACGCGGCGAGAACGAGCAACGCGGACCGGCCGTGCTCGATCCACGACTCTCGACGCACCGGGGTCTTGTGGCTGCGACCGCCGGCGACGGCGAGTGAGGGGGACGGCACCGGACCACCCTAACCGTCCGGCCTCGACGAGGCCGTCAACGAAAGTCGCAGATCCCGATGGCCATTCGTTGACGCGATCGGTCCCGATCGGCAGACGCCCCGCGCATCGGCCCCTCGACATTGTCGAGGCATGAACACGACACGTCCTCACCGTTCCCTGATGAAGCTCACCCGGGAGTCGCTGTGACCACGCACAACCCGTCCCGTCATGCAGCCGATCCGCTCCCCCGCGCGTTCGCCGGGCGGGCGGGGATGGCGGTGGGCGCCCTCTCGGTGCCGATGGTGGCCCTGTACTTCGTCTACTCGGGACCGCCGCCGGAGTGGAACGTCCTGACGCGCAGCCTGCTGACGCTCGTGATCATGGCCGTGCTGACGATGTTCGGGGTCGCTCTCGCACGGCTGCTCCCCCGGGACCGCACGGGCCGGCGCACCATCGCCGGACAGCTCGCCGTCGTGTCGCTGCTGACCTACGTCGGGGTGATCCTCTTCGCCACCTCACTGGAGGCCGGCACGCCCCTGGCCTTCCCCGATCAGGCGATGGACCCGACCACGGACGGCCCTTTGGCGGCCGCGATGGCACTGGCCCACGGCCCGATCGCACATCTGTGGATCGCGATGTTCTTCCTGGGGTTCGTCCGCGCCGCGCAGCGACGTACGACGGCCGCGTCACCGGTCGCGCCGCGGTGGACCCTGCGCGGGACGACCGTCGTCGGAGTCATCAACCTGCTGGCCGTCCCGTCGCTCTACTTCGGTACGGACGCCACCCACTTCTACGCCGTCAACGGCTGGGGCGCCGACGCCCTCGTCGGGCTCATCACCCTGGTCTGGGTCGGCTTCATGGGCCTGGGCATCCACAAGAACCGGGCGTGACCACCGTCCGCTCGATCTCGCGGGCGCGCACAGCGGCGAAGCCTCCCCGTGTGTTCCGGGGAGGCTTCTCGCGGTGTTCTCAGAGGCGGACGCGCAGCTCGTCCAGCCCGTGGAACGTGGACGACGCGCGCCATCGGGCGTCGCCGTCCCGCGCCAGCTTCGGGAACCGCGTGAACAGGCGGGACAGCGTCTCGGCGGCCTCCATGCGGGCGAGCGCGGCGCCGAGGCAGAAATGCGCGCCCGCGCCGAACGCCAGATGCGGGAGCGGGGGGCGGGCGAGGTCGAGGCGGTCCGCGTCCGGGGCGCGGCCCGGGTCGCGGTTCGCCTCGCCGATCATGACGAACACCTGGCTGCCCGCGGGGACGCGGACGCCGCCGACCGTCTGGTCCGCCACCGCGACGCGTCCGGCGAGCTTCACCGGGCTCTGGTGGCGGAGCAGTTCCTCCACGGCGCGGGACGGGTCGGCGAGCAGCGCGTCCCGCTGGCTCGGGTCGTCCAGGACGGCCAGCGCGCCCGTCCCGATGAGGTTCGCGGTCGTCTCGTGCCCCGCGGCGAGCAGCAGGACGCAGGTCGCGAGGACCTCGTCCAGCTCGATGCCGTCCACGGCGAGCAGCGCGCTGATGAAGTCGTCGCCGGGGTCGGCGCGCCGCTCGGCGATCAGCGGGGTGAGGTACAGCATGATCTCGGTGGACGCCGCCGCCGCGAGCGCCACGCCGTCCGGTGTGACGTCGAGTTCGAGCAGGCCGGCGAGCGCGGGCGTCTCGTCCCGGAACAGCTCCGCGCCCGCCACGCCGACATCGAGCAGTTCGGCCACGACCGCGAGCGGCACCAGGTAGGCCAGCTCGGCGACGAGGTCGGAGCCGTCGGCGAGGCCGTCCAGCGCCGCGTCCACGATCGCGGTGACGCGGGGGCGCAGCCGCTCGACCGCGCGCGGCGTGAACGCGGGGCTCAGCATCCGGCGCAGCCGCGTGTGGTCGGGCGGGTCGAGGAACAGCAGGACGTTCGGCGGCAGGTCGGCGAACTGCGGCGGCGTCCTCGGACCGCGGCGCGGGTCGCTGCTCCAGCCGGTGCCGCGCAGGACGGCCGACGCGTCGTCGTAACCGGAGATCAGGAACGCCTGGGCCGCCGCGTCCCAGCGGACGTCACCGGACACGTTCGGCCGCCCGGAACGCGAGATCCCGCTCGCCGTACGGGGTGGCGGGCGGACCGGCCTCGTCCCATTCGCGGCGGATCGCCTCCCACGGACCGGTGGCGTTCAGCTCCCCGAGAATCGCCGTCACGCCGAGGTCGATGCGCGACAGGAACACGAAGTGCGGGGGCGGCGTCATCTTGCGGATCACCTCGCGGTGTTCGCCGTTGACGGAGTACGCGGCCGCCACCACCCGCGCCGCGCACTCGCGCGTGAACGTGAACGGCTGCGGCGCGAGGCTCGCGCGCAGCGACTCCCGCATGTAGGCGAGCAGTTCGGCGGGCTCGGGGGCTTCGGCGCCGTCGAGGAAGCCGTTCGCGCGGAACGTCGCGGTCAGCGCGTCGGCGTCCCCCGCGACGGCCGCGCGCACCGACGCGGCGACCGTGTCCATCTGCTCGGCGGTGAACCTCCGGACGCAGCCGAAGTCGAGGAAGGTGACCGTCCCGTCGCGGTGGAACAGGTAGTTGCCGGGGTGCGGGTCGCCGTTGAAGACCCGCAGCGTCCGCAGCCCGCCGACCGAGAAGCGGAACACGGCCTCGCCCCAGAGGTCCTTGAGCCGCTGGTCCTCCTTCAGCGCGTCCGCGAACCGCAGGCCGTCCGCGAGTTCGGTGGTGAGGACGCGGCGCGTGCTCAGCTCCGGCACCACCTCCGGGATGCGGATGAACGGGTGGCCCCGGTAGAAGTCGGCGAACTCGCGCTGGTGGGCGGCCTCCGTCCGGTAGTCGATCTCCTCGCCGATGCGCTCGGCGACCTCCCGCGCCATCCCCCGCACGTCGAGCTGGACGGGCCGGGGCATCATCCCGCCCGCCAGCCGGAAGAACGTCGCCAGCAGCTCGGTGTTGGCGAGGTCCGCGCGGATCGCCTCCGCCACGCCCGGATACTGCACCTTCACCGCGACGCGGCGGCCGTCGCGCAGCCGCGCCGCGTGGACCTGCCCGATGGACGCGGCGGCGAGCGGTTCGGGCGCGAACTCGGCGAACAGCTCGCCGGGCGGGGCGCCCAGCTCGGCCTCGATCGTCCGGGCGGCCAGTTCGGGCGGCATCGGCGGCGCGTCGTCCTGGAGCCGCGCGAGCGCCGCCTGGTAGACGGACCGGTACTCCTCGCCGACCATCGCGCCGAAGCTGACGAACGACAGGAGCTGCCCGGCCTTCATCAGGACGCCCTTGGACCGGCCGAGCCGTTCGGCGTACCGCTCGGCGGCGCGCGCGTGGACGGCGGCGCGGCCCTCGGCGCGGTCTCGGGCGCGCAGCCGGAGCGACGCGACCACGGTCTCCCCCGCCGTCCGTCCCGCGAGCCCGACGAGCGGGGCGGTGCGCGCCACCCGGCCGCCCCGGACCGGGCGTTCCTCCTCGTCCATCACTGACTCCCCGTCAGTAGACACTGAGTTCGCCTCAGTGTTTACTTAGGCCCATGACGACGTCAACCCCCACCCGGGACCGCATCATCGACGCGGCGATGGAGCTCTTCGGCGCGCACGGCTTCCGCGGGACGAGCGTCGCCAAGATCGAGGCCGCCGCCGGGCTCACCCCCGGCGCGGGCGGCCTCTACCACCACTTCCGCAGCAAGGAGGACCTGCTGCGGGCGGGCATCGACCGCCATCTGGCCCGCCTGCGCGCCCTCCGCGACATCCGCGCGACCTTCACCGGCGTCGGCGACCTGCGCACCGAACTCACCCTGACGGCCCGCTACGTCCTCGCCGAACTGGACGAGGAACGCGAACTCCTGCAGATCCTCGCCGCCGAGGCCCGGTCCCGCCCCGACCTCGTCCGCGACGCGGTGAACCAGCTCCTGGGATCGTCGCAGCGGGACTTCGCCGCCCACCTGGCCGACCTCGGCGGCCTGCCCCCCGACCGCGCCGACGCGATCGCGGCGGTGGCCCTAGGCGCCCTCTACTCCGCCCGCATGCCCCGCGACCTGTTCAACGCCGACCCCGTCCTGGACGACGAGACCTTCATCCGGACGTGGGTGGGACTCCTGACCACCCTTCTCGCAACCTGACCCCGGGCCACGGTGGTGGTCGTCAAAGTCGCGCTCAGGCGGTGGAGACGCTCAGCCCGGTCGCCCGACGACGTCGAAGGGCTCCGGAGTGCGTCCGCGCCAGATCCGGCGTGAGGTCTCCTCGGGGTAGCGAACGGTCGCCGATTCGGTGTCCAGGACGCGGGTGAGGCGCTGGTCGGGTCGGTACCGCGGCCAGCCGGGATCACCGGTGGCGGCGAATCGGGTCCACGCCGCGCCGAGTTCGCGGGCGACGCGGAGAGCCGCGGGAGGGGGTGCGTCTCCGAACGCGCTCTTGGCCGTGGGGCTGTCGAGCGTGCCGAAGGCGAGGGGGACGTCCAGGCTGTGGCAGGCGCCCAGCGCGCCGTCGAACGCGGTCGAGGCCAGGCCCAGCTCGAAGAGGTGCGACGCGCCGCCCGCCGCGGTGTTGGCCTGGGCGAGGTGGAGCGAGGGCATTCGGAACAGCGCGTCCGACCCCACCGTCGCCAGCAGCTCGTCGGCGGTGGCACCCGGAAAGGCCGTCCGGTAGGCGTGCGCGCCGTGCGGGCCGGGAGCCAGGAGGTCGAGCGCGGTCCGGGCCTGGTCGTCGGTGACGCGTCCCGCGAGGCCGGCCATCACCAGGAACAGCCGGAACTCGTCCCGGGTGCGGCCGGCGAGCAGTTCGATTCCGCTCGCGCGGCCGCCGGTCAGCGCGCTCCAGGGCGTCTCCGGCAGGACGTCGCCGTCGACCACGGGACAGACGGCCACCCCGAACTGGGCCAGCCGGCCCCAGCGCGCGGTGTCCCCGGCGAGGTCGGCGTTGAAGGCGGTGAGCTCGGCCGCGAGACGCCAGGGGTCGACGTCGGCGAGCGCGGCGGCCGTGGGCGGCGCCCCGATCCTCCGCGCCAGCGCGGCGGCGACCTGCTCGGCCAGCGCGGGCGTCAGGTGGCTGCCCGGCACCGAGTGGGCGATGGCCCGGCGGAACAGCCCGCGCGCCGAGCGCATGGTGAGCAGGGCGGCGACCAGGCCGGCAGGCGACCATGCGGGAGGTCGCCCAGGAGGCCGGCGTCTCCCTCGGGCAGGTGCAGCACTATTTCTCGTCCCGGACGGAGATGCTCGCCTTCGCCATGCGACTCGCCTCGGAGCAGACCGCGCTCCGCGTCGCGCGGCGCGTGCGCTGCCTACGTCCTCGAGGCGCTGCACGACCCGGCGCTGCGCGAGCAGGCACGCGTCGGGCTGCGCGACGGCCGGGCCGCGGTCGAGCGCCTCGTCCGCCAGGCGGTCGCGGACGGCCGGATCGCCCCCGACCGCGACCCGGCCGTGGAGACCGACCTCCTGCTCGCGCTCACCGGATTCACCCCGCTCCTCCAACTCGGCGTGATCAAACCCGAGGAAGCGCTGGCAGCCCTGGATCAGCACCTGGACCGGCTCTTCACCCGCGCATAGGAAGGGTTACTCGTAGACGTCGGTGGCCGCCTCGGTGGCCTTGTGGATCTGGGTCGGTGCGTAGTCCGCGGGTCCGCCCGGGACATAGCGGACGTGGTGCAGGCGGCCGGTGAACGGGAAGGCGCGGCGGCGTTCGTGGAGCGGCCAGGAGACCGGGCCGCCGCGGTCGATGCCGACCGAGATTCCCGTCCAGGGGGCCATGCCGACGAGCATCGCGACCTCGTCCAGCGCGGCGAGTTCGGTGCCGTCCGCGTGGACGGAGACGCGCCAGCGGAACTTCGGCAGGGCGGTCAGGCGCAGCGTCCAGTCCGCCGGGCCTGGCCGGATCGGTCCGGCGTCGAGTTCGCGCAGCCTGCCGTACTCGTTCCAGTCCAGCCGCAGGCGGCCGTCCTCGACGTACAGGACGTAGCCGCCGCCCTGGTCGCCGTGTGCCACGAGCACGCCCTCGTCGCCGGGCGCGAGGACGGCGCGGACCTCGATGTCGGCGTCGCGCAGCGCGATCAGCTTGCTCGACCGGTAGCGCTCCAGCGTCGGCGTGCCCGCCGGGATCGTCACCGGGCGGCTCAACGCCGACTCCGCGGGCCGCCGGACGTTCAACCGCCCCGACGCGTCGGTGAGGGGGAAGACGGTGTTGCGCCAGGCGGCCTTCTCCCACGCGGCGGCCAGCTCGCGGGTCAGGTCGGGGTGGCGGGCGGAGACGTCCTCGGTCTCGGTCGGGTCGGCGGCGACGTCGAAGAGCTGCCATTCCGCGTCGTCGTAGGGGGTGCCGGGCTCGTGGAGGGTCAGCAGCTTCCAGCCGTCGCGGTAGTAGCCGCGCTGGCCGCCCCATTCGGCGTACTGCTCGGGGTGGGTGCTGTCCGCGTCCGCCGACTTCGCGACGGGCGCGAAGGACTCGCCGTCCAGGTCGAGGACGGGGACGCCCTGCCGCGTCTCCGGCCGTCGGACCCCGGCGAGTTCCAGCAGCGTCGGGTAGAGGTCGGTGACGTACTGGTACTGCGTCCGGAGCCCGGAATCGTCCGCGCCGCACGGCAGGCCCGCGGGCCACGACAGGACGAACGGCACCCGGACGCCGCCCGCGAACGTGTTGCCCTTGTAGAGGCGGAAGGGGGTGTTGGACGCCATGCCCCAGCCGCGCGGGTAGTGGACCATCGCGCGCGGTCCGCCGATCAGGTCGGGGTCGAGCGGGGTGTCGCGCTCCCACGTCGCCGGGAGCCCCGCGACGTGGACGAACTGGCTGAAGTAGCTGCGCGTCCCGGCCGCGCCGCCCTCGGCGGTCCCGCCGTTGTCGGAGGTGAACACCACGATGGTGTTGTCGAGTTCGCCGTAGGCGTCGATCGCGGCGAGCAGCCTGCCGAGGTTGCGGTCGATGTTGTCGACCATCGCGGCGTAGACCTCCATGTACCGGGCGAGCAGCGCGCGCCGCTCGGCGGGGAGGTCGGTCCAGGCCGGGACATCCAGGCCGCGTTCGGAGTTGCGCGGCGCGATGCGCGTCCCGGGCGGGAAGAGGCCCGACGCGAGCTGGCGCGCGAACCGCTCGTCGCGCAGCCGGTCCCAGCCCGCGTCGTACCGGCCCCGGTAGCGGGCGATCGTGTCGGCGGGGGCGCCGAGCGGGCCGTGCATGGCGTGGTGGGCGAAGTAGAGGAAGAACGGGCGGTCGTCGGCGGCGCGCAGCGAGCGGATCATGCCGATCGCCTCGTCCGTGAAGTCGTCGGTGAGGTAGTAGTCGTCCGGGTAGTCGTCGATGCGGACGGGGCTGTTGTCGCGGATCAGCCGGTTCGGGGCGAAGAAGCTGTTCAGTCCCTCCAATGAGCCGTAGTAGCGGTCGAAGCCGCGCTGGACGGGCCAGGAGTGCCGCCGTCCCGCGTCGTTCATCTGCGCGTCGCGGGTGAGGTGCCACTTGCCGACCATGTACGTCGCGTACCCGGCCTCGCGCAGCGCCTCGGGGAGCGTGACGACGTCGTCCCCGAGTTCGAGGGTGAGGCCGGGGAAGCCGGGGTCGGAGTTGGCGACGCTCGCGAAGCCCGCACGGTGCGGGTTCACGCCGGTCAGCAGCGCGGCGCGCGCGGGCGAGCAGACGGGCGTCGTGTGGTAGTTCGCGAACCGGTAGCCGGTCGCGGCGAGGCGGTCGAGGGTCGGCGTGGCGACTTCCGCGCCGAACGGGCCGATGTCGGAGTAGCCGAGGTCGTCGGCGAGGACGACGACGATGTTCGGGGCGCCGCGGGGCGGCGTCGGGACGTCCGGCCACCAGGGCTCGGACTCGCCCGCGGTCCGCGCGATCCGGCCGCGGAAGCCTTCGTATCCGCGCGCGTACGGGGGGACGGTCATGCCGGAACCTCCAGGTCGGGTCCGCGTCGGGACCGCTGGGCGACGGGATCGGGCACCGGCACCGAGTCCACGAGCGTGCGGGTGTAGAGGGCCGAGGGGCGCGTCAGGACGTCGCGGGCCGGGCCGAGTTCGACGAGCCGCCCGTCGCGCAGCACCGCGACCCGGTCGGCGACGCGGTTGACGACGGCGAGGTCGTGGCTGATGAACACGCAGGCGAAGCCGTGGCGGTCCTGGAGTTCGGTGAACAGGTCGAGGACGGCGGCCTGCACGGACACGTCCAACGCGCTCGTCGGCTCGTCGGCCAGGAGCAGGTCGGGTTCCAGCGCGAGGGCGCGGGCGAGCGCGACGCGCTGCCGCTGCCCGCCCGACAGCTCGCGCGGCAGCCGGTCGCCGTGCTCGGGGCGCAGCGCGACCTGGTCCAGCAGCGCGTGGGCGCGGGCGACGCGTTCGGCGCGGGTGCCGACGCCGTGGACGTCGAGCGGTTCGGTGACGGAGTCGAGGACGGTCCGGCGCGGGTCGAGCGACGCGGCCGGGTCCTGGTGGACGACGCCGATGCGCCGCCGCAGCGCGCGCAGTTCGGCGCGGCCGAGTCCGGCCGGGTCGCGGCCGAACAGGCGCACCGTGCCGGACGCGGCCCTCAGCCGCCCGACCGCGACGCGGCCGAGCGTCGTCTTGCCGGAGCCGGACTCGCCGACCAGGCCGAGGACTTCGCCGGGCGCGACGGACAGGGTGATCCGGTCGAGTGCGGCGGGACGGCCGGGATGGTCCACGACGATGTTCTCGGCGGCGAACACCGGTTCGTCCGTTTTCGTGAGGCGGGTCGGCCGGTCGTGCGCCTCCAGCCGGGGGACGGCGGCCAGCAGCCGCTCGGCGTACTCGGTTCTCGGGGAACTGAACAGCCCTTCGACGTCCTGCGTTTCGAGCACGCGGCCGTCGCGCATCACCGCGACGCGGTCGGCGAGGTCCGCGACTACGCCCATGTTGTGGGTGATGAGCAGCACGGCGAGCCGCCGGTCGCGCCGCAGGTCGCGGAGCAGGCCGAGGATCTCGGCCTGGACGGTGACGTCGAGGGCCGTGGTCGGCTCGTCCGCGATGAGGACGTCCGGGTCGGCGGCGAGCGCGAGGGCCAGGACGATCCGCTGCTTCTGCCCGCCGGAGAACCGGTGCGGGTGGTCGCGCGCCCGTTCCGGCGGAATGCCGACCTGTTCCAGCAGTCCGGCCGTGCGGGCGGCGCGCTCGCGGCGGGACGCGACGCCGTGCGCGCGGAGCACCTCGCCGATCTGCCAGCCGACGCGCTCGACGGGGTTGAGCGCCGTCGAGGGCTCCTGGAAGACCAGCGCGATCCGCGCGCCGCGCACCCGGCGCAGCTCGTCCTCGGGGAGGCCCAGGATCTCCCGGCCGTCCAGGACGACGCTGCCCGACACGGCCGCCGAGCGGGGCAGCAGGCCCATGACCGCCAGCGCGGTGACCGATTTGCCCGAGCCGGATTCGCCGACGACCGCCAGGACCTCGTCCCGCCGCAGTTCCAGGTCGACGTTCTCCACGGCCGTCGCGCCCGGGAACCGGACGTTCAGGTTCGCGATCCGCAGCAGGGCGCCCATCACGCATCTCCTCGCCGCGAGGCCAGGAGGGCCTGCGCGATCAGTTGGAAGCCGAGCACGAGCACGACGATGAACAGCAGCGGGCCGACCGCGTACAGGGTGTTGGTCCCGAGCTGCCCCATCGCGGCGGCCAGGACGCCGCCGAGCGACGGCGTCGGCGGCCGCACGCCGATGCCGATGAAGTTCATGGCGCTGTCGATGAACACCGCGCCGGACGCGGAGATGGCGAGCTGGACGATCAGGGCGTCCAGGATGTTGGGCACGACGTGTTTGCGCAGCACCCAGGGCCAGGACGCGCCCATCGTCTCGGCGGCGTCCACGTACGGCAGTTCGCGCACTTTGAGCACGGACGTGCGCACGAGCCGTCCGAACAGCGGGACCTCCGCGCCGACCACGACGCAGATCACGGGCAGCGCGCCGACGCCGGTGACGGCCGCGATGGCGATGCCGAGGATGATCGGCGGGAACGCGAGCAGCACGTCGAAGACGCGTTGCGCGACGACGTCCGCAACGGCGGTCCGGCTCGCGAGCAGGCCGGCGAGGCCGCCGACGAGCGCGCCGCACGGCACCGCGACGAGGCAGATCCCGAGGTCGATGCGCAGGCCGTACAGGACGCGGGAGAAGACGTCGCGGTTCACCTCGTCCGTGCCGAACAGGTGCCGCCCGCTCGGGCCGAGCAGGTTCGCGCCCGGGATCTGCTGCTGCGGCGCGTACGGCGCGAGCAGCGGCGCGAGGACGCCCGCGGCGATCACCGCGCCGACGAGGACGAGCCCGGCCAGGCCCCTTCCGCGCGTCAGCGCGCCGCGCCGCACGCGCGGGGTCCGCCCGGCTCGCAGGGCGATGTCGGTCATCGGGCGCCTCCGAGGCGGATACGCGGGTCGAGAAGGGCGTGCGCGGCGTCGGTGAGCAACTGGAGGACGACGAAGACCGTCACCGAGAGCATGAGCAGGACCTGCACGACCGGGTAGTCGCGGCCGGTGATCGCGCGCTCGATCAGCATCCCGAGGCCCGGCCAGGAGAAGGTGAACTCCACCAGCACCGCGCCGCCGAGCAGCGCACCGGTCTGCAGGCCGAGCACCGTCAGGCTCGTCGGCAGGACGTTGCGCAGCGCGTGCCGCAGCAGGACGCGCCGCCTCGGGACGCCCGCGGCGAGCGCGGTGACGACGTACGGCTGCGCGAGTTCGCTGCGCAGCGATTCGGCGAGGTAGCGGGTCAGGACCGCGCCGACCGGCAGGCCCAAGCACACGGCGGGCATCAGCAGGTACTGCGCGGTGATGCCCGGGTCCGCGAGCAGGCCGCCGCGCGGGACGCCGCCCGCGGGCAGCACCGGGACGACGACGCCGAACAGCAGGGCCAGCGCCACGCCGAGGACGAACGTCGGGACGGCGATGGCGAGCGTGTTGACGCCCGTCAGCAGGTGGTCGAGCCAGGGCCGCCGGGCGCTCGCCCACAGCGGGCCGAGGACGAGCGCGGTGAGGACCGCCAGCAGCAGGGCGCTGGCCGTCAGCAGGAGCGTGTTGCCGAGCGCGCCGCCGATGAGCGGGCCGATGCCGCCGCCGATGATGTAGGAGCGGCCGAGGTCGAAGGTGACCAGGCCCGTCAGCCAGTGCGCGTACTGGCTGAGGACCGGCTGGTCGAGGCCGAGCTGGTGGCGGATCGCCGCGATCGTGTCGGGGGTGGCGTCGGAGCCCGCGAGCGTCGTCGCGGGGTCGCCGGGGACGAGCCGCAGCAGCCCGAAGACCAGCACGGACGAGACCGCGAGGACGACGGCCAGCGAGGGCAGCCGCCGGAGCAGGTAGGAGGTCACGGCCGGGTCCTCACGCGGTGAGCTGCGCGTCGGTCAGCACGAGTTCGGAGCGTTTGGTGTAGGCGACGCCCCGGACGTTCTCGCTGACGGCCCAGCGTCCTTGGACGACGCCGATCTCGATGAGGAACAGCCCGTCGAGCAGGTCCCGGGAGAGGTCGCCGTACGCCTTGCGCGCGTCGGCGCTGTCGCCCTTGACCTGCTGCCACGCCGTGTCGGCGTCCTTGGTGTACGTCGCGGACGAGTAGTGCGAGCTGTTCTTCAGCGCGTTGAACGGATAGGCGCTGACGGTCAGCGTGGACGGCGTGTACTGCGCCCACGAGTGGTACGCCGACCACAGGCCGGGGAACTTCCCGCCGATGAGCTGGGCGACGAACGTCGGCGGGTCGAGCGGGTCCAGCGTCGCCTCGATGCCGATCTCCTTGAGGTTCGCCTGGACGATCTGGGCCGTCGCCGCGATCAGCGGGTCCTTGGCCGGATAGCTGTACTTCAGCGTCGGGACGGGTTTGCCGTAGGCGGCGAGCAGGCTCTTGGCCCTGGCGACGTCGCGACGGTAGGTGGCGTTGAGGCCCGCGTCGTAGGCGGGGGACGTCTTCGGCCACGGCAGGTTCGCCGTGTAGCCGCTGCCGCGGAAGACCTCGGCGATGACGCGGTCCCGGTCGAGGGCGTGGGCGATGGCCTGGCGGACGCGGACGTCCGAAAGGCCCTCGGCGGTGACGTTCGTCCCGACGTAGATCTGCGTCTCGGCGCCCTGGAGCTGGATCTTGCCGAACTTGCCGGACTTCTCCAGGCGCTCGATGTCCAGGAAGCTGCTGCCGTAGGCGTAGTCGATCTGGCCGCTGCGGAGCTGGCTGGTCAGCGCCGTCGCGTCCGTGATGACGGAGATGTCCACGGCGTCGAGGTAGGGGCGGCCCGCGACCCAGTAGTTCGGGTTCTTGCTGAACTCGAGCCGGGTGTTCGGCGTCCACTTGTCGAACTTGAACGGGCCGGTGCCGACGTAGGCGCTGCCCGTCCCGACGCCCGCGAACGTCTTCTCGTCCACGATCGGGACGATCTCCAGCAGGTCGAGGATGTTGCCGAGCGGGTGCTTCAGGTGCAGGACGGCGGTGTGCGGGTCCTTGGCGTCGATCGAGTCGATCGCCTGCGCGGTGCTCTTGAGCTGGCCGTTCCACTTGGGGTCCGCGTAGGTCTTGAGGGAGAACGCGACGTCCTTCGACGTGAACGGGCGACCGCTGTGGAACGTGACGTCGTCGCGGAGCGCGAGGGTCACCGTGCGGCCGTCGGGTGAGATCGTCCAGCTCTTGGCGAGCTTCGGCTGCGGTGTCAACCGGTCGACCGGGTAGTGGACGAGGCTCTCGTAGACCAGCCCGATGATCGTCGTGACGCCCGCGTTGGAGTTGGTGAAGAAGTTCGCGGGGACCAGGTCGGTCGAGATGCCGCCGGCGAACGTCCCGCCCTTCTTCGCCTTGCCCGACCCCTGCGAGCCGACCGCCGAGGTGCAGGCGGACAGCGCGAGCAGGGCGGCCCCTCCGGCCGTGCCGGACAGCAGCGCGCGACGGGACAGTGTGGGGTTCATTGCGGTCTCTCTTCCGGGAGGACGGACCCGTCACCGGCCGGTTCGGGGGTGCGTGCGAACGCTGTTGTATATTAAACCTACTTATCCAATCAACTTAGTAGGGGACGCCGCGACGGCGGGCTCCGGTGAGGATCACGAGGCATGAGCAAGTTCCCGGGGACGGCAGCGCTCGAAGTGACCCAGGTCGGCGGCAATATCGGCGCCGTCGTCGCGGGCCTGCGGATCGGCGCGGACCTCCCGCCGGCCGCCGTGGCCGAGTTCCGCGCCGCCCTTCTCAAGCACCGGGTCGTGTTCCTGCGCGACCAGGACCACGCCACCGACGCCGACCAGTACGACTTCGCGGCCCAGCTCGGCGAGGTCACCACGCCGCACCCGACCGTGCGCGGCGACGGGCGGGCGGTCCTGCCGATCGACTCCGAGCGGGGCAAGGCCAACAGTTGGCACACCGACGTGACGTTCGTGGACCGCGTTCCCGCGATCAGCGTGCTGCGGGCCGTCAACCTGCCCCCGTACGGCGGCACGACGGTGTGGGCGAACACCGTGAACGCGTACGCGACGCTGCACCCCGGGCTCCAGGCGCTCGCGGCGGAGCTGCGGGTTCTCCACAGCAACGCGTTCGATTACGCGATCGAGCGGCCGACGATCGGCGGGGTGGACGTCAAGGAGGAGGCGTACCGGGCCGAGTTCCGGCACACGTCGTTCGTGACGGAGCACCCGCTCGTCCGCGTCCACCCGGAGACGGGCGAGCCGTCACTGCTGCTCGGGCACTTCGCGCAGTCGATCCGGGGACTGTCGTCGTCGGACTTCAAGGACCTGTACGCGCTCTTCCAGCGGCACATCACCAAGCTGGAGAACACGGTGCGGTGGACGTGGCGGCCGGGCGACGTGGCGATCTGGGACAACCGGTCGACGCAGCACTACGCGGTCGCCGACTACGACGACCACGCGCGCCTCCTGCACCGCATCACCGTCGCCGGCGACGTACCGGTGGGCCTCAACGGCGAGACCAGCACGGTGATCGAGGGCGACGCGAGCACGTACTCCTCCGTGGCGACCCCCGCCGCCTGACCTCCTCCCCCGCCCCGGCCCGTTGACGGGCCGGGGCGCTTCGCCGCCAATGCCCCCTGGAGCGCGGCGTCGCCAGGCGGGCCATTCGATCAGTCGCCGGGGGCGGCCTTCTTCGAAGCGCCATCTTTTGCCTTCGGGGGCCAGTGTCTCGATCAGGAACCCCACATCGAAGCGGCGCCGCACGACGGGACGGCGAACGCCATATGTCGGGCAGGCCGCGATCGGCGATGGGTCCAGTCCGTCGACGTCGCACTCGGTGACGCGGCGCATCGCCTCGTCCTGGCCGGCGGGCCGGCTCGGGGCGCTCGGGGATGGTTTGTGTACGTAGTATTCTTTGGGCGGCGTTCGGTGGGCGCTTGTCCGTGTCGGGTCTCGGGTCGGGTCGGGGGTTTGCGGTGGGTGCTTCGTGACGGCGGAGGCTGAGGCCGGGGCCGGGGAGCTTCCCGTCCTCGCCGCGGCGCCCGGGCATCTCATCCGCTGCGCGCAGCAGGCGCACACGAGTCTGTGGCAGCGGCACGTGCTCGTCGGACTCACGTCCGTCCAGTACGGCATCCTGCTGGTCGTCGGGCAGCACGGGAAGCTCGACCAGAAGACCGTCGGGGACCTGATGTCCCTGGACAAGTCGACGACCGCCGACGTCATCTCGCGGCTGGTCCGGCGGGGGCTGGTCACGCGGCAGCGGGACGCCCGGGACGGGCGGCGGCGGCCGGTGTGCCTGGCGGCGCGCGGGAGGCTCGCGCTCGCGCAGGCGACCCCCGCCGTGGTCGAGGTGCAGCGGCGGCTGCTCGCCCCGCTCGCCGAGGCCGACCGCGACGACCTGTTCGCGCTGCTCAGCCGCGTCGCGTACGCGGGCGACCCGCCCGCCGGCGACGGCCCCGGGCCCGAGGGCGCGGCGGACGCGCGGATCCCCGGCGAGCGCCTGCACCGCCACCCCGGCCACCTGATCCGCCGCGCGCAGCAGGTCCACACGCTGCTGTGGGCGCGCACGGTGTCGCCGTCGATCACGTCGGTGCAGTACAGCGTCCTGCTGGCGCTGCATCGGGAACCGCGCCTCGACCAGCGGACGCTCGGCGGCCGGGTCTCCCTCGACAAGTCCACCGGCGGCGACGTCGTCGGACGGCTGGAGGAGCGCGGCTGGGTGGAGCGCACCCGCGACGCCGACGACGGCCGCCGCAACCTGCTCGACGTCACGGCGGCGGGCCGGGCGTTCCTGTTCGACCGGGCCGCCGCCGTGCTCGAGGTTCAGTCCGCGCTGCTCGCGCCCCTGCCGGAGCGGGACCGCGCACGGTTCACCGACCTCATGGTGCGGCTGGTCGAGGCGGAGCCGTAGGGAACGGCCCGGCCGCCGCCATCGCGGAGCGGGGCGCGACGCCGAGGACGCCGCAGATCCACCGGCCGGTGTCGGTGACGGCCTCGACGTCCAGGCCCGTCGGGTATCCGCTGCGGTGCAGCATCCACGCGACGTCCTCGGTGGCGGCGTTCCCGGCCGCGCCGGGCGCGAACGGGCAGCCGCCGATGCCGCCCGCGCTCGCGTCGTGGACGGTCACGCCTTCCGCCAGCGCGGCGTGGACGTTGCCGAGCGCCGTGAGCCGCGTCTGGTGGAAGTGGGTCCGCAGCGGCAGCGCGCACGCGTCGCGGACCGCGCGGACCCGGGCGGTGACGTCGGCGGGGACGGCGCAGCCGATGGTGTCGGCCAGAGACAGCTCGTCCGGTCCGGCCGCGGCGGCCGCGCGCGCCGCGGCACGCACCCGGTCCACCGGGACGTCGCCCTCGTAGGGGCAGCCGAACGCGACGGCGAGCGTCACGGTCGTCCGCAGCCCGGCTCCGGCGGCGAGCGCGACCACGTCCGGGAGCGCGGCGAGCGCCTCGGCCGTCGTCTGCCCCTGGTTGGCCCGGCCGAAGGAGTCGGTGAGCGGGACGACGCAGTCGATCTCGTCCAGCGCCCCGGTCGCGGCGGCCCGCTCCGCGCCGCGCCGGTTGAGGACGAGCCCGGCGAGCCGCACGCCCGGCAGCGGCCCGAGGCCGGCGAGGACCGCCTCGGCGTCGGCCATCTGCGGGACGCGCTTGGGGTGGACGAAGCTGACCGCCTCGACGCGCCGCGCCCCGGCGGCGGCGAGCCCGCGCACCAGCCGGATCTTGTCCTCGGTGGAGACGACGCGCTTCTCGTTCTGGAGCCCGTCGCGCGGGCACACCTCCACGATCTCGGCGCCGGTCACGGCACCCTCCCCTCGCGCCGGTCGAGCGCGCCGAGCACCTCGTCGTTGTGGGCGCCGGGCCGCTGCGGTCCCGCCCAGCGGACCGCGCCGGGCGTGGCGGTCAGCCGCGGCACGACGCCCGGCATGACGATCTCCCCGAGGTCGGGGTCTTCGACGGGCAGCAGCATCTCCCGCTCGGTGAACATCGGGTCGGCGAAGATGTCCGCGACGGTGTGGACGAGCCCGGCGGGCACCGCCGCCTCGTCCAGCAGGGCGAGCAGGTCGTCGGCGTCCCGTTCCCGGGTCCACTCCCCCACGATCGCGTCGATCTCGTCCTGGTGCTCGCCGCGCGCCGCGTGGGTCGCGAAGCGCGGGTCGGTGACGAGTCCGGGGCGGTCCATGCACGCGGCGAGCCGCGCGAACACCGTGTCCTGGTTGGCGGCGACGACGATCCACCGCTCGTCGGCGGTGCGGTACAGGTTGGACGGCGCGAGGCCCGGCAGCGCCGTCCCGGTCCGGCCGCGCACCGCGCCGGTCGCGGCGTGCTCGGGCACGACGCCCTCCAGCAGCGAGAAGCACGCCTCGACCAGGGACACGTCCACGACCTGCCCGGTCCCGCCGCGCACGTCGCGCCAGTACAGCGCCATCATGATGCCCTGGACGGCGATCATCGCGGCGAGGCTGTCGCCGAGGGAGATCCCGGCGCGGGGCGGCGGCCGGTCGGG
Source organism: Actinomadura atramentaria DSM 43919 (assembly GCF_000381885.1). Lineage (GTDB taxonomy): Bacteria > Actinomycetota > Actinomycetes > Streptosporangiales > Streptosporangiaceae > Spirillospora > Spirillospora atramentaria. The sequence continues at coordinate 25,202 of NZ_KB907221.1, forward strand.
GAAGCCGGTGAGGTGCCGCAGGCCGCCGACCGCCTCCGCGACGGACGCGTACCCGGGCCGGTGCCGGTTCCGTCCCGTCTGCCCGAAGCCGGAGACGCGCGCGACGACGAGCCCGGGATTGCGCTCCCACAGCGTCTCCGGCGCGAGGCCCCAGCGCTCCAGCGTGCCGGGCCGGAAGTTCTCCAGCAGGACGTCGGCGGTCTCGACGAGCCGCAGCAGGGCGTCGCGGCCCTCGTCGGTGCGCAGGTCGAGGGTGACGAGCCGCTTGTTGCGGCTCTGCACCGACCACCACAGCGTGCGGCCGCGGTGCCGCGCCGCGCCCCACTCGCGCAGCGGGTCGGGGCGGCCCGGGTCCTCGACCTTGACGACGTCCGCGCCGAAGTCGGCGAGGACGCGGCCCGCGTATGGCCCGGCGATGAGGCTGCCGAGTTCCAGCACCCGCAGCCCGGCGAGCGGCCCGGCGCTCATCGGGCCGCGCCCGGCGGGGGCGGCGGGACGGGGCCCCGGTCGCGGCCCGCGGTGTGCGAGGCGACGGCGTCGTCGGCGCGGACGGTGACGGCCAGGTCGAGGCCGATCCCCGACAGCCGCAGCCGCACCGCGTCGCCCGCCGCGAGCGGGCCGACCCCGGCGGGCGTGCCGGTGGTGACGACGTCGCCGGGGTTCAGGGTCGTCACCCAGGACGCGTACGACACCAGCCGCGCGGCGCTCCAGATGAGGTCGCGCGTGTTGGCGTGCTGCCGCAGGTCGCCGTTCACCCAGCAGCGCAGGTCCACGTCGGCGGGGTCGCCGAACTCGTCGGCGGTGACCAGGACGGGCCCCATCGGGGTGAACGTCTCGAAGGACTTGCGGGTGGAGCGGTCCTCGCCGCCGCGCATGGTGATGTCGAGCAGGCCGGTGTAGCCGAAGACGTGGCCGAGCGCGTCGGCCTCGCTGACGCGCCGCGCGGTCCGCCCGATGACGAGCGCGAGTTCGCCCTCCTGGTCGAAGCGGCGGTCGTGGTACGGGAGCTGGATCGTCCCGCCGGGGTCGAGGAGCGACGACGGGGCCTTGAGGAAGAACCCGAGCCCCCCGACCTGCGAGTCCACGCTCATCTCGGCCTGGTGGTCCCGGTAGTTGACCGGCGCGGCGACGATCTTGGAGGGGTTCGGGACGGGGACGCGCAGCCGAACCCGGTCGAGCGGCACGCCGGGACCGCCCGGCGGCGCGGTCGGGAGGCCGTCCGCGATCAGCTCGGGGATGGTGCGTCCGCCGAGGTCGTACACGCGGTCGCCGCGCAGTTCCCCGGCGCGGCCGTCGTCGTAGGCGACGAGCTTCATGGCGTCCTCTCGGTGGGGGCGGCTCCGGTGCGGTGGCCGTAGAGCCAGTCGGTGTACTGGAAGTCGCGTTCGTCGCGGCCGCCGAGCAGGGCGTCGCGGAGCAGCGCGGTGACGCCGTCCGCGTGGACGATCTCGCCCATGCGGCGCGCCCACGTCTGGACCTTCGCGGTGCGGGGGACGCGCTCGGCCTCGTAGGCGGCGAACGCGGCGGGGACGTCCGGGCCGTGCGCGGCGAGCAGGTCCGCCAGCGCGACGGCGTCCTCCAGCGCCTGGCAGGCGCCCTGCGCGAGGTACTGGGCCATCGGGTGGGCGGCGTCGCCGAGGAGCGTGGCGCGGCCGCGGGACCAGGCGGCGGCGGGCGGCCGGTCGCGCAGCACCCAGTGCCGGTCGCGGTCGACCAGGCGGACGCCCTCGCGGACGTAGTCGGACGTCGCCTCGAAGGCGCGGTCCAGCTCGTCCGGCTGCCCCCACTCCTCGGCGGGGCCGTGCGCGGCGGCGGTGAACACCGCGACCTGGTTGAACAGCTCGCCGCCCCGGACGGGGTACTGGATGAGGTGCAGGCCCGGCCCGATCCACCAGGTCATGTCCTCTTTGCCGGCGCGGTCGGAGATCGCGGCGGTCGGGATCGTCCCCCGGTAGGCGACGTCGCCGATGTAGGCGGGGTCGCCGTCCCCGACCGTGTGGGCGCGGACCGCCGACCAGAGGCCGTCCGCGCCGATCAGCGCGTCGGCGCGGTACTCGGCGCCGTCCGCGCACTCCGCGACGGCGGTGTCGCCGTCCTGCCGGACGGCCCGGACGCTCCGCCCGGTCTCCAACGTGATCGCGGGCTCGGCGCGGCAGGCGTCCAGGACGGCCGCGAGCAGGTCGGAGCGGTGCGTGACGACGTACGGGTGCCCGTACGCGGCGCGGAACTCCTCGCCGAAGTCGATCGCGGTGATCTGCTCGCCGGTGACCGCGCTCATCATCACGGCCTTGGGCGGCCGGACGGCGGACGTCAGCACGTCCCCGAGCACGCCGAGCCGGTCCAGGACCCGCAGCGCGTTCGGCGCGAGCTGCACGCCCGCGCCGATCTCGCCGAACTCGGGCGCCTGCTCCAGGACGTGGACGGGCAGGCCGTGCCGGGCGAGGGCGAGCGCGGCGGTGAGGCCGCCGATGCCGCCGCCGACGACGACCCGTTCGACGCGGTGCCGGGCGCTCACGACGCGCCGCCGGAGCGGGGGTCGGTCATGGTCTGGTTCTCCTCGGGTTCGGACCGGCGGGCGAGGCCGACGGCCTCGATCACCGGTGCGTCGGACAGGACGAACAGGTCGGCGTCGGCGTCCGCGCGGTGGTCGGCCTCGGCCCAGGACGGGACGACGAACACGTCCCCGGCGGACCAGTCGATGCGCCGCCCGGCGACGCGCGAGGACCCCGCGCCCCGGTGGACGACGTACACCGCGCTGCCCACGGCGCGCGTCGTCGGCGTGCGGGAGCCCGCGAGCACCCGCAGCAGTTCCGCGCGCAGCGTCGGCATGACGTCCGCGCCGGTCGCGGGGTCGGTGTACCGCAGCCGCGCGTGGCCCGCGCCGGTCGCCGCGAGCCGGGCGCGCAGCGCGGCGTCGGTGGCGGTCCAGCGGTAGACGAGCAGCGCGGAGTGCCGTCCGGCCGGACGCGGCTCGTCGGCGGGCGCGAGCCCGGCCCGGCCGTGGCGCTCCTCCGAGCGGCAGGGGTCGCCGGGCTCGAACGGCGTCAGCTCGTCGGGGCCCGGTTCGAAGAACACGGCGTCCAGGGCGCGGACGAGCGGCAGGTCGAGCCCGTCGAACCAGATCATCGGCTGATCGCCCATGTTGCGGTGCTCGTGCCAGGTGCGTCCGGGGGTGAGGACGAGGTCGCCGGGCTCCATCGCGATCGGGTCGCCGTCGACGAGCGTCCAGACGCCCGAGCCCGCCAGCACGAACCGCAGCGCGGCCGGGCTGTGCCGGTGCGGCGGCGCGCTCTCGCCGCCCCCGAGGTACTGGACGGCCGCCCAGAGCGTGTGCGTGGCGAACGGGAGTCCGCCCAGGTCGGGATGGGAGAGGGCGAGGACGCGCCGGTCGCCGCCCCGGTCGATGCCGACCAGGTCGCCCGCGCGTTCGGCGAGCGCGCGCAGCGTCCGGCCGTCCCAGCGGTGGGGGCGCAGGCGGTCCGGGGCGCGGGGCAGCAGACCCCGCTGCCGCCAGAGCGGCTGGAGGTCGGCCGCCGCGAGGTCGGCGTAGAGCGCGGCCAGGTCGGGGCTGTCGTCGTCGAAGCGGGTTGTCGCCATGATCCTCCTCGGCTGCGGGGCGGAGCCCGGAAATAGTCCGTGTACGGACTAGATCGCTCACGGTAGGACCGGCGGCCGGGCCCGTCAAGGGCCGCGTCCGCACCGCCCGAGCGCTGCGGCGACTCGATCGGGGGTGTTGACACGGTGATGTGGGTCTCATACGTTGCCCCGAGGTAGTCCGTACACGGAACGACCGGCGGCGCGGCACGCGGCGCGGTCCCGTGGCACCCCCGCGGACACCCGAGCAGGATCGAGGAGGATCATGCGTCCCCTGCCCAGCGTTCTGTCCGGCGGCCGACCCGGCCGCCCGGCCGCCCTGGCGGCCGCGCTGTCGGCCGTCGTGCTGGCGGCGGCGTGCGGCGGCCCGCCCACCGGCAGCGCCGACCCCGCGTCCGCGTCCGACTCCAAGGTCGCCGTCTACGAGAAGTTCGCCCGGATGACCGGGGCCGAGCGCACCGCCGCCCTGGTCGAGGCCGCCAAGGCCGAGGGCGAGGTGGACGTCTACACCAGCAACGAGAAGCTGCAGAGCCTCGTCGCGGGACCGTTCCAGAAGAAGTACGGCATCAAGGTCAACGTGTTCCGCGCGCAGAGCGAGGACCTGCTCCAGCGCGTCGTCCAGGAGGACAGCGCGAACAAGCCCAAGAACGACGTCGTGGACGCGACCAACTTCGAGCTGGGCGTCCTGTCGGACAAGAAGATCCTGTCGCGCTACGACAGCGACCTCCGCAAGAAGCTCAGCCCGCAGGCGCAGATCGACGCCGGGTGGGTCGCGACGCGGTTCAACGCCATCACCGTCGTGCGCAACACCGAGAAGGTGTCGGCCGCCGACGCGCCCCGCACGTTCGAGGACCTGGCCGACCCCAAGTGGAAGGGCAAGCTCGCGATGGAGCTGTCCGACTCCAACTGGTACATGGCGCTGCGGGACTACTTCCGCGACCAGGGCCGCAGCGACGCCGACATCACCAAGCTGTTCAAGGGCATCGCGGCCAACGCCCGGACCGTCCAGGGCCACGTCAAGCTCAACGACCTGCTCGCGGCGGGCGAGGGCGCGATCGGCGTCACCGCCTACAACCGGCTCGCGCTCGCCGCGCGCGCCAAGGGCGCGCCGCTCGCCGTCGACACGGCCGTGCAGCCGATCGTGCTCGTCCCGTCCGGCGTCGCGCCGATGACGCGCGCCGCGCACCCGGCCGCCGCGCTGCTGTTCATGGACTTCCTGCTCACCGACGGGCAGGCGATCTACGCGGCGGACAACGACATCGTGTCGAACCCGTCGGCGGTCCCCGGCTACCGGCCGCTGCTGCCGACGGACGCCAAGACCGTCACCGTCGACACGGCCAAGTACGTCCGCGAGTCCGCCGCCTGGGCGAAGGCGTACGACAACCTGCTGCGCCACCACGACCCGGTCACGCCGTGACCCGACCCCCGAGAGCCGGTGAGAACCCATGACGACGACCACCGCGCCGGTCCGCGAGCCGCGCCCGGCCCCGCCTCCCCCGCGGTCCCGCCGCCGCCCCGGCGCGCGGGTCCTCGCCGGGACGGGCACCGTCGCCGTCGTCGGCTACCTCGTCCTCGTGCCGCTCGTCTACCTGGTGTGGGGCGCGTTCGCGGGCGAGCGGGGCGCGACGCTGGCGGGCTTCCGCCGCGCCTACCTCGACGACGCGCAACTCCCCGGGCTCGTCGGCACGACGGCCCTGTACGTCGCCGGGTCGACGGTCGTGGCGGTCGCGTTCGGAACGCTGATGGCGTACGCGCACGTCCGCACCGACGCGCCGTTCAAACGGCTGTTCCTGCTCGCGTCGATCATCCCGCTGGCGCTGCCGAGCATCGCCTACGTGCCCGCGTGGATCTTCCTCGCCAGCCCCGACATCGGCCTGCTGAACCGGATGACCGACGCCGTCGCGGGCGTCGCGCCGTTCAACGTCTACGGCATCTGGGGCATGGTGTTCGTCCAGGGCGTCCACTCGACGCCGCTGGTGTTCCTGCTGATGTCGTCGGCGTTCCGCTCGATGGACGCCTCGCTGGAGGAGTCCGCGCAGACCTGCGGGCTCGGCCGCGCGGTGATCCTGCGCCGCATCACGCTGCCGCTGGCCCGGCCCGCGCTGGTGTCGGCGACGCTGATCGTGGCGGTGCAGTCGCTGGAGAGCTTCGAGGTCCCCGCGATGCTCGGCCTGCACGACGGCGTGTACGTGTTCATCAGCAAGATCTACTTCCTGATGCAGCAGTACCCGATCGACTACCAGGCGACGGGCGCGCTGTCGCTCGGGCTGCTGCTGGTCGCCGCGCTCGGCGTGGTGCTGAGCCGCCGGATCTCGCGCGGCGCGGCGCAGACCGTCACCGGCAAGGCGTTCCGGCCGCGGCCGATCCGGCTCGGGCGGATGCGCGGCGTCGTCGGCGCGCTGACGCTCGCGTACTTCACGGTGTGCGTGTTCGCGCCGATCGCGATCCTGCTGTACGCGTCGCTGCTGAAGACGTACCGGACGCCGTCGTTCTCCACGGCCGGGTTCACGCTCGACAACTTCACCGCCGCGCTGTCCAACGGGACGACGCTCACGGCGGTGCGGAACTCGACCGTCCTCGGCCTCGGCGCGGCCGTCGTCGTCATGGCGCTCAGCGCGTTCGCCGGCTGGCTCGTCGTGCGCTCCCGGAACCGCCGGATCGGGACGGCCGTGGACGCGCTGGCGTTCACGCCGCTCGTCATCCCCGGGCTCGTGCTCGGCCTCGGGCTCGCGTTCGTCTACCTGCGGTCGCCGCTGCCCATCTACGGGACGCTGTGGATTCTGCTCATCGCCTACGTGACGCGGTTCCTGCCGTACGGCGTCCGCTACGCCGGCACGGCGATGCAGCAGGTGTCGACCGAGCTGGAGGACTCGGCGGTCGTGTTCGGCGCGTCCTGGTGGACGACCATGCGCCGCATCCTGCTGCCCCTGGCGAAACCCGGTCTGATCGCGGGCGGCCTCTACATCGTCGTCGTGTCCTTCCGCGAGCTGTCCAGCTCGATCCTGCTCTACAGCCCCGGCACCGAGGTCGTCGGCATCCGGGTGTTCGAGCAGTACCAGGAGGGCTCGCTGACGAGCGTCGCGGCGATGGGCGTGCTGCTGTGCGCGTTCCTCGGCGCGCTCGTCACCGCCCTCGTCGCCGTCGCCGGACGCCTCGGCGTCGACCTCGACTAACGGAGAGAGCCATGCTCCACGTGCAGGACCTGACCATCGACTACGCGGGCGGCGGGCGGCGCGCCCGCCGGGGCGGCGCGGAGGAGACCGTGCGCGCCGTGGACGGCGTCGGCTTCGACGTCGAGCCCGGCCAGCTCTTCACGCTGCTCGGCCCGTCCGGCTGCGGGAAGACGACCACGCTGCGGTCGGTCGCGGGGCTGGAGACCCCGAGCGGCGGCAGCATCACCATCGGGGACCGGCTCGTGTACTCCGCCGCCGAGCGCGTCGACGTCCCCGCCGACGACCGGCAGCTCGGCATGGTGTTCCAGTCGTACGCGATCTGGCCGCACATGACCGTGTTCAAGAACGTGTCGTTCCCGCTGGAGCTGGCGCGGCGGCGGACGCGGCCGTCCCGCGCGGAGATCCGCTCCCGCGTGGAGAAGGTGCTGGCCGTCACCGAGCTGGACCGGTTCGCCGACCGGCCCGCCACCAAGCTGTCCGGCGGCCAGCAGCAGCGCCTCGCGCTCGCCCGCGCGCTGGTCATCGAGCCGGAGCTGCTGCTGCTCGACGAGCCGCTGTCCAACCTGGACGCCAAGCTCCGCGAGACGATGCGGATGGAGCTGAAGCGGCTCCAGCGCGAACTCGGCCTCACCGCCGTGTACGTCACGCACGACCAGGTCGAGGCGCTGGCGATGTCCAGCGTCATCGCGGTGATGGACCAGGGGCGGATCGTCCAGATGGGCACGCCCCGGGAGATCTACGAGCGGCCGAACTCGCGGTTCGTGGCGGACTTCATCGGCACGTCCAACCTCCTCCCGGCGACCATCGCGGGGACCTCGCCGGACGGGACGAGCGTCCGCGCCGAGCACGCCGTGCTGCGCTCCGCCGACCGGGTGGCGGCCGCGCCCGGCGCGGAGGTCCTGATGTCGCTGCGCCCGGAGGACCTGGCGCTCTCCCCCGCCGACGAGACCGGCGCCGCGCCGGACGGCAACGCGCTCGCGGGCGTCGTCACCGCGCGCGCGTTCCTCGGCGAGGCCACCGAGCACGTCGTCCGCGTCGGCGACCGGGGGCTGCGCTGCCGGTCGAACCCGTCGCTGTCCATCGAGCCCGGGAGCGAGGTGACCGTCCGGATCGCGCCGGAGAAGGTCCGCCTCATCCCGCTCGGCTGAATCCCCAGGAGAAAGGCTCGTCCGTGAGCGCTGTACGGCTGTCGGCCGCCACCGCCGACTACGACCACGTCCGCGACCTGGCCGCCGGGACCGTCCCGGTGGACGGCGCGGACCCGGTCTGGATGACGCTGCCCGTGGAGGAGATCTTCCACCGGTTCTTCGTCCACGGCGAGTTCGACGTCGCGGAGGTGTCGATGGCCCGGTACGCGCAGTACCGGGCCGAGGGCGGCGACGCGTTCGTCGCGCTGCCGGTGTTCACCTCGCGGGTGTTCCGGCACCGCGCGTTCGTCGTCCGCGACGACTCGCCGCTGACGTCGCTGGAAGAGCTGGCCGGGAAGCGCGTCGGCGTCCCCGAATGGGTGCAGACGGCCGGGGTCTACGCGCGCGCCGTGCTGGAGCACCACGGCGTCGCGCTCGGTTCCGTCGCGTGGACGCAGGCGGGGCTGCGGCAGCCCGGCCGCCGCGAGCACGTCCCGCCGCGCCTGCCGGACGGCGTCGCGATCACGCCCGTCGCGGACCGGTCCCTCAGCGCGATGCTCGCGGACGGGGAGCTGGACGCGCTGATCACCGCGCGCGAGCCCCGACTGGACGGCGCCGAGTTCCGCCCGCTGCTCGCGGACGCGCGCGAACGGGAACGCGCATACTACGCCGAGACCGGCATCTACCCGATCATGCACACGGTCGCCGTCCGCCGCCGCCTGCTGGACGAGCACTCCTGGCTCGCGACGTCGCTGTTCAAGGCGTTCTGCCAGGCCCGCGACGCCAGCCTGGAACGCCTCGCGGACACGGCGGTGTCGCGCATTCCCGTGCCGTGGCTGCCGCAGACCGCCGCCGACCCGTCCCTGCCCGGCCACGGCTGGCCGTACGGCGTCGCGGCCAACCGGACCACGCTCGACGCGTTCCTGCGGCACTGCCACGAGCAGGGCGTCTGCGCGGAACGGCTCGCCCCCGAGGACGCGTTCCTCACCGCCGTCGAGGACGACTACCGCGTCTGACCGCCCACCGCCCGAGGAGACCCCCGTTGACCGTCATCGACTGCCACCACCACTACGTCCCGCCCGCGCTGGTCGCCCGCTACGACGCCGGGCGCAGCGACACCCAGGTCGCGCCCGCCGGGATGACCAAGATCAACAGCCATCCGGGGCTGTCGGACACGGCCGAGCGCCTGCGCGTCATGGACGCGGCGGGCGTGGACGTCGCCGTCCTGTCCAGCATCCTGAGCTGGGACGCGTCCACCGCGGAGTGCCGCGTCACCAACGACGCCTTCGCCGAGCTCCAGGCGTCCCGGCCGGACCGCTTCGCGGGCCTCGCCCACGTGCCGCGCGGCATGACCGCCGAATCCCTCAAGGAGGTCGACCGCGCGCTCGGGGACCTCGGGCTGCGCGGCCTCAGCCTCCCGTCCCAGCCGGACGGGCTCCCGCTCGACGCGCCCGAGCTGTGGCCGCTGTACGCGAAGGCGTGCGAGCGGGACGTGCCGATCTTCGTCCACCCCGCGATGCCGCCGCGCGGGTACGCGCTCATCGGGGACTACGACCTGTCGCGGATCGTCGGCCGGGAACTCGACCTCGTCCTGCAGACGACGCGGATCATCGCCAGCGGCCTGCTCGACCGGTTCCCCGCGCTGACGTTCGTCATGAGCCACATGGGCGGCGGCATCGCCGCGATCACCGAGCGGCTGCGCGGCAAGCAGCACCGCTTCGGACCGCACCTGGAACGGTCCTTCGACGACTACCTCGGCCGGATCTACTTCGACCTCGCCGGGTTCGAGGGCGGCGAGGGCGCGCTGGCGTGCGCGCTCACCGCGCTCGACCCCGCGAACCTCGTGTTCGGCACCGACTATCCGCAGGACTTCTCCGGCGTCGGCTCCGTCGAGGCGAAGGGCGCGGCGGGCATCGCCGCCTACGTCCGCGCAATCACGGCGCTCGACCTGCCGGACGGCGCGGCGGACGCGATGCTCGGCGGGAACGCCGCACGGCTGCTCAAGCTCGAACGCTGAACGGCGCCCGGACCGGGCATGACCACTCTCGACACCGGAACCGCCACGGAAGGCGTCATGGACCTGATGACCGACCTGACCGACACCGAGCCCGCCGCCGAGCCCGACACCGACGCGGCGGTGCGGGCCGTCGAACGGCGCGTGCTGTGGCTCGCGACCTCGATCGTCCACCACGCCAACCGCGTCCGGCCGAACCCGGGCGGGCTCAAGGTCGGCGGGCACCAGGCGTCCAGCGCGTCGCTGGTGACGATCATGACGGCGCTGTGGCTGGAGGAGCTGCGCGCCGAGGACCGCGTCTCGGTGAAGCCGCACGCGTCGCCGGTGCTGCACGCGCTGGAGTATCTGCTGGGCGGCCTGGACGCCGACGACCTGACGACGCTGCGGCAGTTCGGCGGCCTGCAGAGCTACCCGAGCCGGTCCAAGGACCCGGTCCCGGCCGACTACTCCACCGGCTCGGTCGGCATCGGCGCGACCGCGCCGATCTGGGGCGCGGTCGCCCGCCGCTACGTCCGCGACCACTTCGCGGCGGGCGGGACGGGCCGCCAATGGTCCCTGGTCGGCGACGCCGAGCTGGACGAGGGCGCGGTCTGGGAGGCCGTCCTGGACCCGATGGTCGCCGACCTCGGGGAGGTCAACTGGATCGTCGACCTCAACCGGCAGTCGCTCGACCGGGTCGTCCCCGCGATGGCCGGGACGCGGCTGCCCGGCGTGTTCGCCGCCGCGGGCTGGCAGGTGATCACCGCCAAGTACGGGACGCGGCTGGAAGCGCTGTTCGCCCGCCCGCACGGCGACGCGCTGCGCCGCCGCATCGACGCGATGCCGAACGCCGAGTACCAGCGGATGCTGCGCCGCCGCCCCGACGAGCTGCGCGCGGCGCTGCCGGGCGACGGCCCGGACGCGTCCGCCGTCGCGGCGCTCGTCGCGGACGTCCCCGACGCCGACCTCGCCGCCGCCGTCCGCGACCTCGGCGGCCACGACCTGGCCGCGCTGCGCGCCGCGTTCGCCGCGATCGACGACACGCGCCCGACCGTGATCTTCGCGTACACGCTGAAGGGCCACGGCCTGCCCATCGAGGGCCACCCGCAGAACCACTCGGCGCTGCTGACCGACGCGCAGATGACGGAGCTGGCGGCCCGTCTCGGCGCGGACCCGGCGCGGCCCTGGACGCGCCCGGCCCCGGACTCCCCCGAGGACCGCCTGCTGTCCGCGACGGCCGCGCGGCTCCGCCGCCCGGAGCCCGCCGCGCCCGCGCCCGTCGCGGTGCCCGCCGACCTCGGCCGCACCCCGTCCGGCGTCCAGGCCACGCAGACCGCGCTCGGCCGGACGCTGCTGGAGCTGAACCGCGCCGCCCCGGACGCCGCCGCGCGCGTCGTGACCGTCAGCCCCGACGTCAGCTCCAGCACGAACCTCGGCGGCTGGGTCAACAAGGTCGGCGTGTGGTCCACCGAGGAGCGCGCCGACTGGTTCGCCGACGACGCCGAGACGATCCTGCACTGGCGGGAGCGCCCGGCCGGGCGGCACATCGAACTCGGCATCGCCGAGACGAACCTGGTCGGGCTGCTCGGCGAGCTGGGCGCGACGTGGAGCCGCTGGGACCAGCCGCTGCTGCCGATCGGCGTGCTGTACGACCCGTTCGTGGAGCGCGCGCTGGAGCCGTGGTCGTTCGGGATCTACGCGGGCGGGCGGTCGATCCTGGTCGGGACGCCGTCCGGGGTGACGCTCGCGCCGGAGGGCGGCGCGCACCAGTCGATCAAGACGCCGTCGATCGGGCTGGAGCAGCCGGGCTGCGTCGCCTACGAACCGGCGTTCGCGCTGGACGCCGAGTGGTGCCTGCTGGACTGCCTGGCCCGGCTCGGCGGCCCGGACGGGACGTCGGCGTACCTGCGGCTGTCCACCCGGCCGGTCGATCAGACGCTCGCCGCCGTCCCGGCGGACCCGGCGGCCCGCGAGCAGCGCCGCCGGTCCGTCGTCGCGGGCGGGTACGCGCTGCGCCGCGCCGCCGACCCGCGCGTCGCGCTGGTCGCGGTCGGCGCGCTCGTCCCCGAGGCGCTGGCGGCGGCCGACCGGCTCGACGCGCTCGGCGTCGGCGCGGACGTCGTCTGCGTGACGAGCCCGGACCTGCTGTTCCGCGCCCAGCAGGCGCGGCGCGGCCTCGGCGGCGCGCCGACCTGGATCCTGGACGCGCTGTTCCCCGCCGACCGCGCCCGCCCGATGGTCACCCTGCTCGACGGGCACCCGCACACGCTCGCGTTCCTCGCGACCGTCCGGCAGGTCCCCGCCGCGCATCTCGGGGTGACGGCGTTCGGGCAGAGCGGCGGCCTCGCGGACGTCCACCGGCACCACGGCCTCGACGCCGACGCCGTCGTGGCCGCCGCGCTGACCCTCACGGGGTGACGCGCTACCCGAGGACGTCGTCCAGCGGCGTCCCCGGGAGGTCGAGGGCGTCAGCGACGGGTGCGCTGGTGAGACGGCCGCCGCAGGTGTTGAGCCCGCGGGCGAGGCTGCGGTCGTCGGCCAGCGCCCGCCGCCAGCCCTTGTCGGCCAGCGCCACGACGTACGGGAGCGTCGCGTTCGTCAGCGCGTACGTCGAGGTGCGCGGCACCGCGCCGGGCATGTTCGCGACGCAGTAGAACGTCGAGCCGTGGACCCGGTACGTCGGGTCGTCGTGCGTCGTCGGCCGCGTGTCCTCGAAGCATCCGCCCTGGTCGACGGCGATGTCGACGAGCACGGACCCCGGCTTCATCGCCGCCACGAGCCCGTTGCCGACGAGCTTGGGCGCGGCGGCCCCCGGGATGAGGACCGCGCCGATGACGAGGTCGGCCCGCCGCACCTGCTCCTCGATCGCCAGCTCCGACGACGCCAGCCCCCGGACCCGGTTGCCGTACCGCCAGAACGACATGCGCAGCTTGTCCAGGTCGGTGTCGAGCAGCGTGACGTCCGCGCCCATGCCGAGCGCGATGTTGGCCGCGTTCTGCCCGGCCACGCCCGCGCCGATCACGACGACCCGGGCGTTGGCGACGCCGCCGAGCAGCACGCCCCGGCCGCCCTGCGCCTTCAGCAGCGCGTGCGCGCCGACCTGCGGCGCGAGGCAGCCCGCGACCTCCGACATCGGGTACAGCAGCGGCAGCCCGCCGGACGGGAGCTGGACGGTCTCGTACGCGATGCCGGTGACGCGCGCGGCCAGCAGCCGCCCGGTCAGCGGCGCGTCCGCCGCCAGGTGGAGGTAGGTGAACAGCGTCAGGCCCTCGCGGAGGCGGTGGTACTCCTCCGCGACGGGCTCCTTCACCTTCAGGACGAGGTCCGCGCCGCCCCACACGTCGTCGGCGTCGTCCACGATCACCGCCCCGGCCGCGACGTACTCGTCGTCGCCGACGGCCGAGCCGCCGCCCGCGCCGCGCTCGATCCGGACCTCGTGGCCGCGCCCGGTGAGCGCGCGCACGCCGATGGGCGTGATCGCCACCCGGTACTCGTGGTTCTTGACCTCTTTGGGGACGCCGATCCTCATGGGGGGCCTTTCGTCGTCGGTCGGTTCGGACACATCGTCCGGCCGGGCCCGGCCGCCGGGTCGCCGCAGACCGTCCGTTATTCCCGGCGAACGAGACAATCTGTAGGCTCGGTCCGCCATGACCCAACTGACCCTGCGGGACGTGCTGGCCGTCCCCGTGGTCCGCGCCGCCGACCCGGGCGTCGTCGCGGGGCACGCGCGCCTCGGCCGGGCCGTCCGCTGGGTCCACGCCGCCGAGATCGCGGACGTCGCGCTGCGCGGCGGCGACCTCGTCCTGACGACCGGCGCGGGCCTGCCCGGCGGCGAGGACGCGCTGGTCGGGTTCGTCGCGGGCCTCGCCGACGCCGACGCCGCCGGGCTGATGGTCGAGCTCGGGCGGCGCTGGCGCGACGCGCTGCCGGACGCCCTGGTCGGCGCGTGCGAGCGGCACGGCCTCCCGCTGCTGGTCCTGCGCCGCGAGACGGGCTTCGCCGCGATCATCCAGGCCGTGGGCGAGCGCATCGTGGACGAGCAGCTCGCCGAACTCCGCGACGCCGAGCGCGTCCACGAGACGTTCACCGAGCTGAGCCTCGCCCAGGCCGGGCCGCGCGACATCCTGGCCACCGTCCAGCGGCTCTCCGGCGCGGCCGTGGTGCTGGAGAGCGCGCGGCACCAGGTCCTCGACTACGTGGCGGGGCCGGAGGACGTCGCGGACCTGCTCCGGGACTGGTCCGCCCGGTCGCGCGCGGTCCGGCCCGCCGACCGGACGCACTGGGACCGCGCGAACGGCTGGCTGGTCACCCGGCTCGGGCCGCGCGACCGCGAGTGGGGGCGGCTCGTCGTCCACGCGCCCGCGCCGCCGGGGCACACGCTGGTGACCATCGCCGAACGGGCCGCCGCCGCGCTCGCCCTGCACCGGCTGCACGACCGGAACCGCGACCACCACCTGCGGCGCGCGCACCACGAGCTGCTGACCGGGCTGCTGGCGGACCCGACCGTCCCGGACCTGCTGCGGCGGTGCGAGCTGGCGGGGTTCCCGCTGGTGCGGCGGCGGTTCGTCGGGCTCGTCGTGCGGCCCGGCGCCGGGCGGCCGCTGGAGGACGTCCTGGCCGCGACCGTCCACGCCCTGCACGACCAGGACGCGGCCGCGCTCGTCAGCGAGATGGACCGGGAGGTGCGCGCCCTGGTCTCGGTGCCCGCGTCGGCGCCCGCGGACGCGGTCGTGGACCGGCTCGCGGCGCGGATCGCGGCCCGCCACCGCGTCGTGATCGCCGCGGGCCGCGCGGTCGACGCCGCCGCCCGCGTCGACCGGACGCTGCGCGAGGCGCGGCAGGTGGCCGACGCCGTCCGGCCGGGGGCGGGCGGCCCGGTCGTCCACCGGCTGGAGGACGTCCACCTGCGCGGCCTGCTCACGCTCCTGGCCGACGACGACCGGCTGCGGCTGTTCGTCTCCCGCGAGCTGGACCCGCTGCGCGCGCACGACGCGGCGCACGGCGACAACCTCCTGACGGTCCTGCGCGCGCTCCTGCAGCATCCGGGGAGCAAGTCCGAGGCGGCCGCCGGCATCCCCATGTCGCGGCCCGCGTTCTACGCGCGGCTGGCCCGCATCGAATCGACGCTCGGCGCGAGCCTGGACGACCCCGACCTGCGCGTCTCCCTGCACGTCGCCCTGCTCGCGGACGAGCTGCGCCGGGCGCGCGGCACCGCGTGACGGCTCAGCCGGCCCAGGCCGCCGCGATCTCCCCCGCCTGGGCTGCCGCCTGCCGCAGGCCCGCCCGGTACGACGCGTAGCCCGCGCGCGGGTCGAACAGCTCCAGCTCGAACACGTCCCTGGTCTCGTCGTCCGGGCCGATGACGACGGTCTGCTCCGGCGACAGCCCCGCGAGGTCGTCGCGCAAGGCTTCCTCCGACAGCAGGTGCCGCAGCGGCGTCAGGATCAGGACGCGGTCGCACCCCGCCGCGAGGTCGGCGTTGGTGAACGAGTAGGCCATGCCGTCGAAGTAGTGGCGGCCGCCGATCTCGACGGGCTGGAACACGTGCGGCAGCGAGCACGCGGCCCGCACCGCGTCCGGCAGCGGACCCGCGCCGCCGTTCCGCCACACGACGCGCTCGCCGCTCTCGACCTCGACGGTCGGCAGGGCCAGCGGCCGGTCGGGCCACGCGCGCGACGGCAGCCGGTCCACGATCGGGTCGAGTCGGAACGACTCGCTCGCGGTGTCGGCGGCGAGCGCCTCCGCGCCGAGCTTCCGCCGCGCCGCCGCGCCCTCGTCCGCCGGGGGCGACGCGGCGCGGAACGTGCGCATGAACTGGTCCGCCTCGACCTCGGGCATCGGCATGACGCGGCGGGCGGCCATGATGTCGTCCATCGCGTCGGCCAGCTCGTCGCCGAACGCGGCGAGCGCGGCGATGGCGCCGCCCGAGGACGTGCCGACGACCAGGTCGGCGTCGCCGAGGTCGGTCCCCTCCCGGCGCATCCCGACGATGAGCCCCGCCTGCCAGAGCGGGCCGGCGACCAGGCCGGACCCGAGCACGACTGCCCGCGACATGCGATCCCCCTCTCCCGCGGCCCGTACCCGGACATTCCAGACTTGACACGGGACGGCGAACCCCGAGGTGGGAACGGTAGAGGAAGCGGAACACCCGGAAGGAGACGAGCCGTGGACCCGTTCATCGCAGGAATGCCCAAGGCCGAACTGCACCTGCACATCGAGGGGACGCTGGAGCCCGAGCTGAAATTCGAGCTCGCCCGCCGCAACGGCGTGGAACTGCCGTACTCGACCGTCGAAGAGGCGCGCGCCGCCTACGAGTTCCACGACCTGACGTCGTTCCTCGTGGGCTACTACGACAGCATGCGGGTGCTGCTGACCGAGCCGGACTTCTACGACCTCGCCTCGGCGTACCTGGCCAAGGCCGCGTCGCAGAACGTCAGATACGCGGAGATCTTCTTCGACCCGCAGGCGCACACCTCGCGCGGCGTCCCGTTCGACGTGGTGATCCGGGGGCTGCGGCGGGCGCTGCTGGACGCCGAGCGGCTGCACGGAATCCGCGCGCAGCTCATCATGTGCTTCCTGCGCGACTTCTCCGCCGAATACGCGATGGCGACGCTGCTGGAGTCGCTGCCGTACCGGGAATGGATCGTCGGCGTCGGACTGGACTCCGACGAGCGCGGAAACCCGCCGGAGAAGTTCGCCGCCGTCTTCGCGCGCGCCCGCGCCGAGGGATATCTGCTGACGATGCACTGCGACGTCAACCAGGAGAACTCCACCGAGCACATCCGCCAGTGCCTGGAGGTCATCGGCGTCGACCGGATCGACCACGGCGTCAACACGCTGGACGACCCGGCGCTCGCGGCGGAGGCCGCCCGGCGCGGCCTGGCGTTCACCGTCTGCCCGGTCTCGAACGCGTTCGTCACCGACGGGCCGAAGACCGACGTCGTCCGGCGGATGCTCGACCTGGGCCTCCGCGTGACGATCAACTCCGACGACCCGGCGTACTTCCAGGCGTACGTCGCCGAGAACCTGGAACTCGTCCGACGCGAACTCGACCTGGACCGCGACGACCTGGTCCGGCTCGAACGCAACGCCTTCGACGCCGCCTGGCTCCCCCGCACGACGAGGGACGCCTACATCACGGAACTCGAAACCTACGCCGCCGCCTGAGCGTCCCGACCGAACAATCCGGGCGCTCACCGCCGCGACGCCTACCGTCCGCCGGGGTGCCGGTGCCGCCAGGCCAGGAACACCGCCAGCGACACCCCGGCCCACGCCGCGAGCACCAGGAACGGCACGACGTGCTGGTGCGACCGGAAGTAGATCGCCGTGTGCTGCGCGTTCACCGCCGCGCCCGGCGGCAGCCAGCGCCCGACCGCCCCGAGCCCGGACGGCAGCAGCGGCCACGACACCGCCCCGCCCGACGACGGGTTGCCGAGCAGGACCATCAGCCCCCAGGTCGGGATCATCGCCCAGCGCCGGACGAGCGTGTTGAACATCGTGAACACCATGCCGCTGGCGAACATCGTCAGCGACAGGATTCCCCACGACTCGGCAAACGGGAGCCGCAGGACGCCCAGCAGCCAGTCCACGACGGCGGCGATCGTGAACCCGCCGAGCACCGCGTACGCGGCGATGAACGCGACCCGCTCCCCCGCGTTGAGCGCCCGCGCGTGGACGCTGAGCTGGATCGCGCCGACGAACCCGATGATCACCGAGGCCAGCGAGATGTAGAAGATCGCCAGGCCCTGCGGGTCGGTCGGCTGCAGCGGTCTGACGTCGCGGACCGCCAGCGGTTCGCCCGCGGAACGCGCCGCCTTCGGCGCGGCCAGCGCCAGCAGCCGGGCGACGGACTGCCCGGCCGCCCCGGCCAGGTCGAGCCGCGCGCCGGACGGCCCGGCGTCGAGGATCGCGAACCGCCGCTGCTCCTGCACGGCCCGCAGCGCGGCGGCGTACGACGGGTACTCGCGGACCGCCAGCCGGGTCGAGAGGGAACGATCCAACGCCGCGACGAGCGGCGCGGCGCGGGCCTGGTCGCCGGTGACGGCGATCGGGACGTGCCGGGGCGCGGGATTGGCCATCGCGTAGGTGTAGGACCCCGCGAACAGCCCGGCCGCCGCGGCGAGAATGAGCACCAGGACCACGGCGGGCAGGAACGGCGAGCCGCGGAACGCGGCCCAGCGGTCGCGGCCGGTCGGGCGGCGGGCGTGATCGTCCACGTCCGGGCCCGTACCCCGGCGGAACGGCCCGCAGTGGTCAGGACCAGGGCGTCCAGTCGGCGATGTTCCACGGCAGGTGGAAGTGGTAGAGCACCAGGTACGCGATGACCGCCGCGCCGCCGACCAGCCCGCCGAGGACGGCGAGGACCGTGTTGCGGCGCTTGGTCCGCGGGTCGAGGGCCTTCTCCTTGGCCTTCTCGGCGGCGCGCCTGGCGTGGTGGAGCGCGCGCTGCGCCCAGGCGAACTCGGTGGCGAGGATCGCCAGGCCGACGACGATGCCGAGGATGCCGGGCCCGGGGGCGACCATCATCACCAGGCCGCCGACCAGCACCGTCATGCCGACGGTGAAGACGCCGATGCGCCAGGTGGTGTTGAGCAGCGGGTTGCGCCGGATGCGTTCCCGGAAGCGGCTCATCGCGCCCGGTTCGCCGCCCTGCTCGGGAACCGCCGCCGGAGCGTCGTTCTGCTGGTTGGTCGCCACGTTTTTACCCTACGCCAGAGGATCTTGACTCCGGGCCTCGCGGCCCGCCCCCCTTAACGACCGAGCACCCTCGATCGTCACACATCGGACGGGCGCACGCACGGTGAACGCCCCTGACAGCGCGGACATATGTCCACTTTTGTGCAGGTCAGAGGGTGGTTTGCGTCGCGTGATATAGGTCACACCCAACGCGGGGCGTGGAATGTTCCCACAACCGGGCCCCGTTACGCGTCATAGATCTCGGGGACATCCGTGAGAGGAGTGTCCCATCGGAACGCCCGAGCACGAGCCGGGACCGACGTCTGAAGGAATGGCCATGAACAGCAGTACCTCCGTGTCCGCAGAGCTGGGCCTTCGCCTCGTCGTCCCCGACCGCGCGTCCGTCCCGCTGCTCGCCGGGCTGGAGTACGCGGCCGACGACCCGTACGCCATCCGCATGGCGTTCTACGTGGGCGACGACGAGCCCGTCGAGTGGATCTTCGCGCGCGAGCTGCTGACCGTCGGGATCGTCCGCCGCGTCGGCGACGGCGACGTCGAGGTGTGGCCCGCCGGCCCCGAGGACGACGACACGCTCAACCTCGCGCTGTCCTCGCCGTTCGGCGACGCGCTGTTCGAGGTGCCGCTGTCCGCGCTCGCGGAGTTCCTGCACCGCACCTACCGGGCCGTCCCGGCGGGCCGGGAGAGCGACTTCATCGACATCGACGCCGAACTGGAGAACCTGCTCTGGTCCTCGTGACCGGGTCCGCACGGCGCGTGCCGCCCCCGGCGTCCGAAGCATCCGGCTCCGGCCGCGTCCGTTGCGAACGCCCCGGAAAGGGGAGAGTGGGCGCATGAGCATCCTGGGCATCGACATCGGCGGCTCGGCGGTCAAGGGCGCGCCCGTGGACACCGCCGCCGGAACCCTCACCGCCGACCGGCTGCGGATCGCCGTCACCCGCCCCGCCGCCCCCGAGACCGTCGCGGAGGCGGTCGCCGCCGTCGCCGCGCGGTTCCCCGGCGCCGGGCCCGTCGGCGTCACCTTCCCCGGCGTCGTCCGGGACGGCGTGGCGCTCACCGCCGCCAACCTCGACGACCGGTGGATCGGCGCGGACGCCGCCGCCCTCTTCGCCGCCGCGACCGGACGGCCCGTCACCGTCCTCAACGACGCCGACGCGGCCGGGGTCGCCGAAATGCGGTTCGGCGCCGGACGCGGGCGGACCGGCACCGTGCTCGTCCTCACGCTCGGCACCGGGATCGGCAGCGCCCTGTTCACCGAGGGAGTCCTGGTCCCCAACACCGAGTTCGGGCACCTGGAGCTGGAGGGCTTCGACGCGGAGACCCGCGCCGCCGCGCGCGTGCGCGAGGAGGAGCATCTGGACTGGCCCGCGTGGGCCGAGCGGCTGGCCGCCTACCTGCGGTACGTGGAGAAGCTGGTCTCGCCGGAGCTGATCGTGCTCGGCGGCGGCGTCAGCCGCAGGGCCGACCGGTTCGTGCCGCTCGTCACCGGGGTGCGCGCGCCGGTCGTCCCGGCCGTGCTCGGCAACGCGGCGGGGACGGTCGGCGCGGCGCTGGCGGCCGCGGCCGCCGCCTGAGCCCGGGTCAGGGGTCCATCACCTCGGCGGCGTGCGCCGCGAACGTCTCCATCGCCTTGGCGGTGATCGGGCCGGGCGCGGCGGGCAGCGCGGCGCCGTCGACCAGCGCGATCGGCTGGATGTCGCGGGTCGTGGACGTCAGGAACGCCTCGTCCGCCTCCGCCAGCGCCGCCAGCGGCACGTCCTCCTCCTCGCCGCCGCACCACTCCAGCGTCAGCGCGCGCGTGACGCCCGCGAGGCAGCCCGACGACAGCGGCGGCGTCACCAGGCGGCCGGCGCGGACGAGGAACACGTTGCTGCCGGTGCCCTCGCACAGGTTCCCGGCGAGGTTCCCGAAGATCGCCTCGCCCGCGCCGCGTTCCCGCGCGTACGCCAGGGCCAGCGCGTTCTCGGCGTAGGACGTCGACTTCACGCCCGCGAGCGCGCCGCGCTCGTTGCGCGGCCACGGCACGGTCGCCACCGCGCCCGTCGCCGGGAACGGCCGCTGCTCGGCCGCAGCGACCACCGCCGTCGGGCCCGCGCCGCCCCGGTCGGAGCCGAGCGGGCCGGGGCCGCTGGTGTAGGTGATCCGGACGCGGCCGAGCGGCCAGCGCGGCGCGGCGGCCAGCACCTCCAGCACGCCGTGCGCCACCGCGTCCTGGTCGGGCGCGGGCAGGCCGAGCGCCGCCGCCGACGCGGCGAGCCGCCGCAGGTGCCGGGTCAGCGCGAACGGCTCGCCGCCCGCCGCCTTCACCGTCTCGAACACCCCGTCGCCGACGAGGACGCCGTGGTCGAACACCGACACCGCCGCGTCGCGGGGATCGACCAGATCACCGTTGATCCAGACCTTGCCCTGCTCCGTCACCGGAAGCCACCTCCAACAGCCGGGCCGCCTTGAGCCCGGTCTCCCGCCACTCACCCTCGGGGTCCGAGCCCCAGGTGATCCCGGCGCCCGTCCCGAAACGCAGCGTCCCGTCCTGCGCCCAGAAGGTTCGGATGCCGACCGCGAGGGCGCCCCGCCGCGCGTCCGCGTCCACCCAGCCGACGCCTCCACAGTACGGGCCGCGCGGGACGGGTTCGAGTTCCGCCAGCAGCGCGAGCGCGCTGGCCTTGGGCGCGCCGGTCACCGAGCCGGGCGGGAACGTCGCCGCGAGCAGCTCGGGCCAGCCCGCTCCCGGCGCGAGCCGCGCGCGGACCGTCGAGACCAGGTGGACGAGCCCCGGATGCTCCTCCAGCGCGCACAGCGCGGGCACCTCGACCGAGCCGACCGCCGCGACGCGGCCCAGGTCGTTGCGGACGAGATCGACGATCATGACGTTCTCGGCGCGGTCCTTGGGGAGCAGGTCGGCCTCGGTGCGGCCGGTGCCCTTGATCGGCCGGGACTCCACGACGTCGCCGTCGCGCGCGAGGTACAGCTCCGGTGAGGCGGACGCGATCCGCAGCCCGGCCGCGTCCAGCGTCATCGCGCACGGGGCCGGGTTGCCGCGCGCGAGGCGGCTTCCGAGCCCGGCCATCGTCGCGCCGTCCGGCAGCTCGGCGGCCAGGACGCGGCACAGGTTCGCCTGGTAGACGATGCCCTCGGCGATGGCGGCGCGGATGCGGCGGACGCCGTCGCGGTAGGCGTCCGCGTCCAGGGACGTCGACCAGCGGCCGGGGGCGCGCCACGGGCCGTCCGGGTGCCCGGCGCGGCGCACTCGCGCGAAGCGGACACAGGTGACCGCGCCCTCGTAGGTGGCGACGACGGCCCACCAGCCGCCCCGGTCGAGCACGGCGGGGTCGTGGGAGACCTCGACGGGGTCCGTGGCGAGCATCCCGCCGACGTGGGCGAAGCCGCCCGCGACCTCCGCGCCGAGCCCCGTCGCGTCCACCATGCCACCGCCCCGACCGTCCGCCTGTGGGACGCCCAGTGTGCCGCCCCGCGCGGCGGCCCCGCCGTGCGGCCCCGTCCGGCGCGAACCCGCAGGTCCCGGCCGCGCCGCCCCGCCGCCGGGGAAACCGGTTTGGGTAACGCGGCGGAACACGCTAATGTTCTTCCTGTCGCCGCGAGGGGCCGCCCCGGAAGGGAGCGGAACCGAGCAGCACACGCGGAAGTGGCTCAGGGGTAGAGCATCACCTTGCCAAGGTGAGGGTCGCGGGTTCGAATCCCGTCTTCCGCTCTGAGGGGGCCTCGGGTTTTGCACGGCAAGGCCCATCTCGGTGGAGTGGCCGAGAGGCGAGGCAACGGCCTGCAAAGCCGTGTACACGGGTTCAAATCCCGTCTCCACCTCAACCGACGTCCTTCCCCCCGGAAGAACGCACGGGCGATTAGCTCAGTGGGAGAGCGCTACCTTGACACGGTAGAGGTCACTGGTTCAATCCCAGTATCGCCCACCACCAGCCCTGGCCGATGGCCAGGGCTTTTTCTTTTGGGCCGCGTCCCGGAAGTCCGGTCGACACAGCGTTCGCCGTCGACCCCAGCCCGCCCTCTTCAAAACGGACAACGGGCGCACCGATGCCTAGATCGACACAGAAGAAGTTACTTATCAGTTTACATTAACGGAACGATCTTCGCGTTTTGCCGTTTTGATCAATCCTGCTAACCTTGCCGCGTTGCCGATCATGTCGGTGATTTCGCTTTTACGCCCCGCACAGGAAGCAAACGATGCATCCGGGAAAGCTCCTCGCGCGCGCCCTCATTCCGCTGATGTTCATGACGATGGCCGTGAACAGCGCACCAGACCTCCTCAGGGACTGGGCTCAGCACCTGATCGACTGACCGCGCCGCAACGACCGAGGCCGACGAAATCACCTTCGTCGGCCTCGATTCGGTCAGGACCGGCCGTTTGTCCGGTTTCAAGCTCCCGATGCGCCGCTCGGCCCCTCGAACCGCGCCCGCAGTGTCTCCACCTCGTCCATGACGCCCAGACCGGCAAGGAGTTCACAGGCCCGCCGCCAGTACGGTTCGGCGGCGGCCGCCCCTCCCGTCCTGGCAAGGGCGTCCGCGAGGCCCGCCAGCGCCCGCGCCTCCTGCCGGACGTCCGCGGTGGTCCTGGCCAGATCCAGGGAACGCTCGAAGTACTCAAGCGCGGTGGGCAGGCGGCCGGCGCGGAGGTTCGTCTCGGCGATCCCGCTCAGGGCGCGCGCCTCCACGAACCGGTCGGCCAGTTCGCGCGCGAGGGCCAGCGCCTTCTGCTGGTGAATCAGCGCCTCGCCGTCCCGACCCAGTTCCGCGAGGCATTCACCGATGTTCGTCAGCGCGTCGCTCTCCGAACGGCGGTCTCCGATCTCCCCGTAGATGACGAGCGCTTCGCGGTAATGTTCGACGGCCTGCGCGTGCTGACCCTTCTTCTGATATACCGACGCCACGTTGTTCAACCAGATGCCGAGATGCTGTCGCCGCATCTCCACAAGAGTCTTCGCCTGAAGGAAGTAGCTCAGTGCCGCGTCGTAGTTGCCGAACTCCTTCTGGACGTCGCCGAAGTTGTTCAGCACGATCTGCTGGCCCCGGCGGTTCCCGAGGCGGATGTAGAGATCGAGCGCCGCGTGCAGTCGCGCATCGGCATCGGCGTAGCGCCCTTGGTGCCAGTAGACGATCCCGGACGTGTTCAGTGCCTCGGCCTCGCCTTCCGCGTCGCCGCAGCGCCGGAAGCGGTCCAGTGCCTGCTCCAGATAGCCGGACGCGACGTCGTATTCCGAGAGATGCCAGTGGACGAGCCCGATCTGTTTGAGGAGATCCCCGCAGCTCTTGTCGTCGTGCATTGATTCCGCGAGGCCGAGGGCTTTGCTCGCGATACTGATGGCGTCCCGCGACTCCCCCATTCGCCAGGCGAACTTGCTGTGGCCGACCGAGGCGCGGACCACGCCCGCGTCGTCGCCGCTCTCGCGGCAGAGCGCGACGGCCGTCTCGTGCAGGGCGATGCCGTCGCGCCAGCGTCCAGCCGACTCCAGGCGCGGGGCCAAGACCGCGGCGAAGCGGACGGCGCGGTCGCGGGAACCGCGGGCGGCGGCTGCGCGGGCGGCCAGGATGAGGTTGTCCATCTCGGCGTCCATCCAGCGAGCGGCCGCGGCGGCGTCCGGGAACGCGGGGCTCGTGGTGGTGCCCGGCAGCGGGTCGGCGCGGTCGCCGTCCGGGCGCAGTAGGCGTTCCGCCTCGACGGCGGTCGCGAGGTAGTGGTCGGTGAGCCGGTCGAGCGCGGCGGCGTCGGCGGGCGGGTCGGCGGCGGCGAGGTCGCGGGCGTACTCGCGGACCAGGTCGTGGAAGCGGTAGCGGCCCGGCCGGCTGGTGTCGAGCAGGTGGTCGTCGAAGAACGCCTCGAGCGTCCGCACGGCGGCGGACCGGTCGACGCCCAGCAGGGCCGCCGTGTCCTCGGGCGTCATGTCCGCGCCCGGGTGGAGGCCGAGCAGGCGGAACGCGAGCCGCCGGGAGTCGTCCAGGCCGTCGTAGGACAGGGCGAAGACGGCGGTCAGCTCGCGGTTCTCGGCGCGGATCTCGGCGAGCCGGTCGCGGCTGTTCTCCAGGACGTCCACGAGGTCGTCGACCGCCCATCCCGGACGGTGCAGCAGCCTGCTGCCGACCAGGTGCAGGGCCAGCGGCAGGCCGCCGCAGAAGCGGACGACGCGCGCGACCGCCGGGTCGGCGGCGGCCAGGGGGCGGCCGGACGCGCGGGCGAGCAGCTCGACGGCCTCGTCGTCGGTGAGGACGTCGAGGCTGAGCGGCCGGGCCGCCGCGAGGCCCGCGAGCCGGCGGCGGCTCGTCACCACGGCGAGGTTGCGAGGGCCGGTCGGGAGCAGCGTTTCGACCTGGTCGCTCCCGGCGGCGTCGTCGAGGACGAGCAGCAGCGCCCTGGCCGCCGTCTCGGTCCGCCAGAGCGAGAGGCGCGCGGCCTCCTCGTTCTGGATCGCGGCCTCCGGGACGCCGATGGCGACGAGCAGGTGCATGAGGGCGTACGCGCGGTCGACGGGGGCGCCGTCCGGGGCGTGGGCGCGGAGGGGGAGGAAGATCCGGCCGTCCGGGTACCGGTCGGCCAGGCGGTGGGCGAGGTGGACGGCGAGGGTGGTCTTGCCGACGCCCGGCATCCCGTCGATCGCGATGACGGGGGCGGCCGCGCCCGGCCGGGCGGCGAGCGCGGTGAGGCGGTCGAGTTCGGCGTCCCGGCCGGTGAAGGTGTCGAGGTCGCGCGGGAGGTCGTCGGGGGGACGGGCGGCGGCGCGGCGGGCCGGGGCGGGGCGGGCCGGAGCGGCGTTCTGGATGCGGCGGCGCAGTTCCTCGGTCTCGGCGCTGGGGTCGACGCCCAGTTCGGCGGTGAGGCGGTCGCGCAGCCGCGCGTAGCTTTGCAGCGCGTCCGCCGGGCGGCCGGCGCGGTGCAGGGCGAGCATCAGCAGCCGGACGAATCCCTCGCGGTTCGGGTAGCGCGTGGCGAGGTCGTCGAGTTCGGGGATCACGGCGGCCGGATCGTGCTGCGCCAATTCAATTTTGAAACGGTCCAGCGCGCCGTCGACGAGATCGTCCTCGATGGTCCGCCGCATGCGGTCGAACCACGTTCCCTCAATCCCCTGGAGGGGCGTCCCGCGCCACAGCAGAAGTGCCTCGCGCAGGAGTGAAAGCGCGCCTCGCTGATCACCGTCGGCGATGGCGGAACGCGCCTGCTCGCGCAGTCGCCGATATCGCTCGTAGTCGATCTCGGCCTGGGCCACGTCGAGGCTGTACGCGCCGTCGCGGTTCTGCACGCGGGGTCGGCCGTCGAGGGCCGTGAGACGTCTGCGCAGGCGTGAGACCTCCGTGTGGAGCGAGGTTCGTGCGCTCGGTGGCGCGTCCGGACCCCATACGCGGTCGATCAGCGCCTCCACCCGCACCGGGCGTCCCGAGGCGAGCAGCAGAACGGCGAGAACGGCACGTCCCTTGGCCCAGCCGAGCTGCTGACGCTCACCGTGCGCCCACAACTCCAGCGGCCCCAGTATGCGGAATTCCATCCGCGCTCCCGAAGACATTTCCTTCGCCTGTCGACTTCGGCGATCGTCTCATTGTCAAGTCAGTTTTTCCAGGAGTAAGACTTCTCTTCCGTGGCCGGTTCGGGCCGTCGCCCGTTTCGCCGCCGCAAGCCGCGCCGCAAGGTCTTCCGCAAGGCCCGCCGCAATGTGCCGAACGGACCATCGGCGCAGGGCCGCCGCGCAGGGCGGCCGGACGCACGGGGAAGGTCATGATGGCGGAGAGAGAGTGGAGAAGGGTTCCGGTGGGGCCCGACGCGGACCGGCTCACGACGCGCGCCGCCGCGCGGACGGTGCTGCTCGTCGTCCACACGGTGACGTCGGGGCAGCGGCTGCTGGACGCGGCGCGGCTGCTGGAGGACGACCTGCGCGTGCAGACCGTCTTCACGCAGGGACCGGACGTCTTCGGGGCGGGCGTCCCGGAGTTCCTGGCGCGGCTCGGCGCGGTGACGATCTCGTGGGAGCAGGCGGTCTCGGCCCGGTTCGACCTGGCCATCGCCGCGAGCGACGGCGGGACGCACGAGATCCACGCGCCGTTGATCATGATGCCGCACGGCGCGGGGTTCAACAAGCTGGTGCTGCGCGGCGCGGGGCGGGCGGCGGGGAGCCGCATGGTGTACGGGCTGGACTCGCAGCGGCTCGTCCACGACGGCGCGCTCGTCCCGTCCGCGCTGACGCTCGCGCACCGCGACGACCGGGCGACGCTGGCGCGGACGTGCCCGGCGGCGCTGCCGGTGGCGGAGGTCGTCGGCGACCCGGCGTACGACACGCTGCGGGTGAGCCTCGACCGGCGCGCGTCGTACCAGGTCGCGCTGGGGGCGGGCGACGGCCGGCGGCTCGTGGTGGTGGCGTCGACGTGGGGCCGCAACTCGCTGTTCGCGCGCCGGCCGGAGCTGTGGTCGCGGCTGCTGGACGAGCTTCCGGCGGACGAGTTCCGGATCGTCACGACGCTGCATCCGGCGATCTGGTCGACGCACGGGCTGTGGAACATCCGGACGTGGATGGCGGGCTACCTGCGGCGGGGCCTCGGGCTGCTGCCGGTGGAGGCGGACTGGCGCGCCGCCATCGCGGCGGCCGACTGGGTCATCGGAGATCACGGTTCGGTCACGGTGTACGGCGCCGTCACCGGCAACCCGGTGCTGCTCGGCTCGTTCAGCGCCGCCGACCTCGACCCCGCCTCGCCCGCCGCGCTGCTCGGCGAGGCCGCGCCCCGGGTGACCGGTCGGAGCGGGCTCCGCCGCCAGCTCCTCCAGGCGGCCGAGAACCACCGGCCGGACCTGTACGCGCCGGTCGCGCGGCGGATCACCTCCGAACCGGGCCAGTTCCACCGGAACATGCGGCGGCTCATCTACCGGATGTTGAAACTCCGGCAGCCGGCCGCCGTGCCGACCGTGTTCCCCGCCGAGCCGCCGCGGCTGTGCCCGGGCGCCTGACGCGCGATCCCCCTTCACAGAGAGCAGGGCATGATGAACCACGAGAAGATGATCTCGACGGAGCTGTACCGGCCGGACGCGGGCCTGCGGCTCGCCGGGCCGTACCCGGGCCGCCGGGGCGAGGGCGTCCGGGCGATGCTGGTCGTCCCGCACCGCAGGCCGTCCGCGGGCTGGCGGGTCGTGACGTTCCGCGACGCGGACGGCGCGGCGGCGGCCGGGGGCGAGGCGCACGCGGTCGCGTTCCTGCCCGCCGGGGCGCGGGCGCCGCGCTGCGCGGAGGTCGCGGACGTGCTCGTCCTCGACGGGCGCGGACCGTCCGCCGTGACGGCGGCGGGGCTGCGCTCCGTCCTCGCGGGCAACCCGGGCTGCGCGGTGGCCGCCGCGTGCGGCGCGGACCGGTGCGTCACGGTGGTGCGCGACGGGCCGGTCGTCCGGTTCGCCGGGGCGCGCCGGGCGGGCCGCGGCTGGCCGCAGACGTGCGGGTCGTTCGTCTACGCCTGGTGGGCGGCGGGGCTGGCCGTGGCCTCGCTCGCCGAGTCGCTCGTCCTGGCCGGGCGGCTGCGGCCGGGCGAGTTCGAGGTCGCGGGCGGCGTCACCGCCGTCGTCACGGCGCCGGCGCGGACGTGGCGGGCGGCGTCGTGAGCGCGCGGATCGTCGTCGCGGGCGTCGCGAGCCTGTACGCGTCGGTGGGCGTGAATGGGTTCCCGCTCGGTTACGCCTCGACGTCCGCGCCGCGCTGGATGGAGTTCGGCGTCTCCGGGACGGCGACGCACGTCGCGCGGGTCCAGCGGTCGCTGGGCGACGGCGTCCGGTTGTGCTGCCCCGTCGGCGGGGGCGTGGCGGGCGCGGTCATCCGCAACGAGCTGTGCCGGCTCGGGCTGGACGGGCCGGGCGTCGTGGCGTCGCCGGAGTCGTCGCTCGGGCTCGTCCTGGTCGGACCGGACGGGAAGCGGATGGGCATGCCCCACGTCGATCCGGTCGACCGCTTCCCGTATCCGTTCGACGTGCTGCGCGAGCAGGCGCGGGACGCGGACCTGCTCGTCCTCACCAACGCCCGCTTCGTCCGGCCGCTCGTGGCGGCGGCGGCGCGGCTCGGCCCGCCGATCGCGGTGGACGTCCACCGCCTGGCGGGCCTCGGGGACGACTACGACCGGCCGTGGCTCGACCGCGCCGAGATCGTGTTCTGCAGCGACGAACGGCTCGGCGACCCGCTCGCGTGGCTCCCGGCGATGTTCGCCCGGTATCCGCGCTGCCGCGTCGCGGGCGTCGGACTGGGCGCGCGGGGCGCGCTGGTCGGGCTCCGCGACGGCCGCCTGGTCGAGGTCGGCGCGGTGACGCCGCGCCCGCCCGTCAACACCTCGGGCGCGGGCGACGCGCTGTTCGCGACGTTCGTCAGCACGCTGCTGCGGCTCGGCGACCCGGTCGCGGCGCTGCAGGCGGGCGTCCTGCACGCGGGCTGGAAGATCGGCCACCGGCTGCCCGCCGCCGTGTCGCTGGACGCGGCGGAACTGGACGCGCTGCGGCGCGCGTCGCCGCCGCCCACCGCCGTCCGCCGCTGGGACCGCTGATCAGTCCCGGTCGGGGAGTCCGGCGAGCCGGAGGTCGACGGTCCTGGTCGAGGCGCCCGCCGCGACCAGGACCGCGCGGGCCCGCCGGTAGAGGTTCCGCGCGGCGGCGGTCCGGCCGTCCCGCGCCTCCAGGTCGCCCGCGACCTCCAGCGCCTCGGCCTCGCCCGCGGCGGAGCCGAGCGCCCGCATCGCGGCGCACGCGCGGGCGGCCAGGTCCCGGGCGGCCGCGGGGTCGCCGCCCGCGGCCCTGGCCTGGGCGAGGAGCGTCAGGACGCGCGCGCGGTTGTAGGCGTCGTCGTGGTCTTCCAGGAGCGCGGCGGCCTCGTCCAGGGCGGCGACGGCCCCGTCCGCCGAGCCGCCCGCGATGAGCGCCGTCGCGACGTCGCACAGGGTCAGCGCGACGTGCCGGGGTTCGCCGAGCGCGCGGTACGCCTCGGCGGCGGCGGCGAACCGGGCGTGCGCGGCCGCGAGGTCGCCGCGGTCGTACTCGACCCAGCCGAGGCGGCGGTCGGCGCCCGCCGTGCGGGACCGGTTCCCGAGCTCCGCCCAGATCACCGACGCGGCGCGGAAGTCCCCGGCGGCGGCGTCCAGCGACCCGGCGGCGCGGCGGGCGAGGCCCGTGCGGTTGAGCATCTTGGCCTCGGCCGTGCGGTCGCCGTCCGCGCGGGCGGCCGCGAGGCCGGTCTCGTCGAACGACAGGGTCCGCTCGCCGTGGCCGAGGTGCAGGACGCCGGGCCAGGCGGCGTCGACGATCATCCAGGCGTGGCGGTGCAGTCCCGCGTCGTGGGCGCGGCGGACGATCGCGCGGAGGTTGACCAGCTCGTTCTCGAACCAGCGGAGCGCGTCGGCCGCCGAGGCGGGCGGGACGGGTTCGGGGACGCCCGGTTCGGCCGGGGGTTCGGCGAGCCGCCGGTAGGGGGCGGCCGCGCCGCTCGCCGCGAGGGTGGCGGCGAGCGTCCAGGCGACGAGCCGCCGCAGGGCCGCCGCGCGCACCTGGTCGGATTCCTCGGCGGCGGTCTCGCGGGCGTGGAGGCGGGCGAGTTCGTGGAAGCGGTAGCGGCCCGCCGGGGCGTCGTCGATGAGGTTGGCGTCGGTGAGCTGTTCGAGGACGTCCGCGGACTCCCCCACCGGCGCGCCGGTCAGCGCGGCCGCGGCGTGGGCGTCGAACGTGCGGCCCGGGTAGAGGCCGAGGAGGCGGTAGAGGCGGCGGGCCTCGGCCGGCAGGTTGCGGTAGGAGAGTTCCAGCGCCGCCCGGACGGTCATCTCGTCCTCCCCGCTCCGGATCGCGGACGACAGCACGCCCAGCCGCCGGTGCTCCTCCCCCAGTGCGCTGACCATCTCGCCGAGCGTCCGGTTCGGGCGGATCGCCAGCCGGGCGGTGGCGACGCTGAGCGCGAGCGGCGAGTACGCGCACAGTTCGGCCAGGCGTTCCGCGGAGTCCGCGTCGGCGCGCACGCGGTCCCGGCCGAGGCGGGTGGCGAGCAGTTCGGTCGCGGCCTCGCGGGTCAGCGGGCCGAGCTGGACGGCGCGGGCGCCGCGCGCCATCAGGCCGCCCAGCCGCCAGCGGCTCGTCACGACGGCGGCGCCGCCCGGCCCCGGGAGCAGCGGGACGACCTGCGCCACCGAGTGGGCGTCGTCCAGGACGACCAGCAGCCGCCGGTCGGCGGTGAGCGAACGGTAGAGCGCGGCGCGCTCGGCCAGGCCGGACGGCACCCGAGCGGAGGGGACGCCGAAGCTGCGGATGAACTCCGCCAGGACGTCGCCGGGGCTCGCCGGTTCGACCGCCGCGTGGCCGAGGAGATCCGCGTAGAGCTGGCCGTCGGGGAAGTCGCCGGAGCGGCGGTTGGCCCAGTGCAGGGCGACCGCCGTCTTCCCGATCCCGGCCGGGCCGCTCACCACGACGACGTCGGCGGACTCGCCCGCCTCGTCCAGCTCGGCCAGCACGTCGTCGCGGTCGACCAGCGCGACGGTCCCGGGGAGCTGCCGGGGCTGCGGGAACGCCGCCGGCTCGCGGGCGTGCAGGTGGACGCCGCCCTTGATGTCCCGGGCCTGGACGACTCCGCCGACCACGTCCGCGCGCATTTCATTGAAATTTTCAGCGGGGTTTCCGGGATCGAGTTGCGCGTTCATCTTCCCCAATCACGACAGAGGATCGGAACAGCATCATAACTCGATGAGTCAAGGGTGAATTATCCATTCGCGGGGGCCGCGCGAACGCAATGACCGGCCCGCCACCGGGCGTCTACCAGGAATTTCTTCGGGCCGCCCGGGCACGACGCGACGCGGGACACCGCTCGCATATGACCTCAAGTGGCCATACTCACGACAAGTCAGACACCGCCCGGGGGCCGGCGTCGCACGCCTTCTACCAGGGGATTCGTCAAGCCGCGCCGTCCAGAGCCGACGCAGCCGGTAATCGGACGCGGGCACGGCACAAAACAGACAGCCTCCCCACGTATTCGATAAATCATTTTCCGTAGACAACGGAGAAGTCAGCGCCAATCGGGTATCGAACCCGTGTCGGAAAGGGAAGTGGAAACTGCGTCCGCGAGCGGTCAGCCGTGGGCGCGGGCCTGCGCGACGGCCGTCGCGAGGGGCGTCTCGTGGGCGGGGCCGTGGCCGGGGAGGATCACGTCGGCGGCGACGGCGGCCAGGGGGTCCAGGCCGGCGAGGGCCAGCGAGCGGGGGCCGTGGTCGAAGATGCGCGGGATGAGCTGCGGGCCGCGCAGGCGGGTGAGCGCGTGGCCGGTGATCAGGGCGTCCCCGGTGATGATCGCCCCCGCCGCGGGCAGGTGGAACGCCGTGTGGCCCGACGTGTGGCCGGGGGTCGGGACGGGAACGGGCGCGCCGGGCAGGTCCAGCGGCCCGTCCGCCGCGAACGCCTCGACGTGCGGGACGGCCGCGTCGCGCGTCGCGCCCGCCCGCACGATGCCGAGCGCCCACGGCAGCACGCCCGGCCGCCACAGGTTCGCGACCAGGCGGCCCGGGGTGAGCTGCTCCAGGTACTCGCGGCGCGCGTGCCCGACCTCGCGCGGGTCGCAGAGCGCGGGCGTGCCGTAGCGGCGGTGGAACGGGACGAGCGCGCCCACGTGGTCGACGTGCGCGTGCGTCAGCAGGATCGCGCGGACGTCCTCGGGCCTGCGGCCGAGCGCGCGGATCGACTCCTCGACCGCGTCGGCGTCGCCCGGGTAGCCGCCGTCGACGAGCGTGAGGTCGTCGCCGTCGCGCAGCAGGACCCAGTTCACGCTGGTCCCGGCGACCAGGAAGACGTCCTTGGTCACCTCGGTGATCGCGTCGCCGCGCATGCGTGCCTCCCGGGTCCGGCGGTGTCCCCCGATCGTGCCGCATCGGCCGCGCTTTTCAACCGGGCGGGCGCTCGCCGGGCGGCAGCAGCAGGATCTGCAGCGCCTTGGCGCAGGTGCGGGCCTGCGCGAGGTACCAGTCGAGGCGGCGGATGGTGATCAGCTCGGGAGTGGCGCGCAGGGCGAGCGCGTAGCGGGCGCCGTCGGCGTGGTCGAGGACGGGCACGGCGAGCGTCCGGACGCCGGGGACCGACTCCCCGTCGTTGACCGCGTAGCCCTGCTCGCGGACGAGGTCGAGTTCGGCCTTCAGCTCGACCGGGTCCACGATCGTCCGGTCGGTGAGCGCGGGGAGCGGCCCGAGGCGGGCCAGGTCCGGTTCGGGCGACCAGGCGAGCAGCACCTTGCCGAGGGCCGTGGAGTGCAGCGGGCGGCGCAGCCCGGCACCGGCGTCGGGGCGCACCGAGTCGCCGACGAGGATCAGCGCCTCGTCGCCGCCGCGCAGCGCGAGGTCCACGGTGGTCCCGGTGACGCGGGCGAGCTGGCCGAGTTCGGGGACCGCGCGGTGCAGGCCGCGCTGGTGGAAGGAGAGCTGGCCGAGTTCCACGACGGACGGGCCGAGCCGGAACCGGGACGTCGCGGGGTCCTGCTCCAGGAACCCGGACGCGACGAGCGTGCGGGCGAGCCGGTGCGCGGTGGAGGTGGGCAGGTCCAGCCGCCGCGCGAGGTCGGACGCGCCGAGCGCCGGTCCGCCGTCGCGGAAGCACTGGAGGATCGTCAGCGCCCGGCGCACGGCCTGGGCTCCTTCCACGGGCATCCGGCACGTCCTTCCCACATGGTGATAACCAAATTGTCCTACCGAAATAGTAGTGATTAGCTGACCGGCATGGAACGCCCCTCCCCGCCGGACACGCTGTGGTTCACCCGCTGCCCGGTGCCGACCGCCACCGGCGTCGCCGCCGACCTGGGCTGGCTCGCCGCCGAGTTCCGCGCCGACGGCATCGCCGTCCGCTCGCTCCAGGACGTCCCGCCCGGCGAGGCGGGCGACCGCCACTACACGCACGCGCTGCCCGGGCTCGTCCGCGAGGGCGGCAGCGTTCCCGCCCTGTGGGCTCGGTCACGCGGCGCGGACACGCGGCTGCTCGGCCTCACCTGGATCGAGGAGCGGCAGGCCGTCCTCACCCGGCGCGGCGAGACGGGCCTGCGGCTCGGCGCGGCGCGGCTCGCGGTCCCCCGGCGCGACATCGCGATCGACTTCTGGCGGGCGATGGCGCTGGCCGGGTTCGCCGGGGCGCTCGCGCTGGAGGGCGCCGCGCTGGACGACGCCAAGACCGTCGAGGTCGAGGCCGCGCCGGACGCGCCGCAGTGGGCGGCGGAGCTGGCCGCGCTGGAGCGCGGCGAGGTGGACGCCGTGTACGTCAAGGGCGCGCTCGCCGTCGAGGCCGCGCTCGCGCACGGCGCGGAGGTCGCGGTCGACCTGGACGCCGTCCCGGACCGCCGGTCGCGGGTCAACAACGGCACGCCGCGGCCGATCACCGTCCACCGGCGGCTGCTGGAGGACCACCCGGACCTGGTGGCGCGGTTCCTGGCCGTCCTGCTGCGCGCCGCCGACTGGGCCGCCGGCAACCCCGGCGGGCTGCGGCGCGTCCTGTCCGCCGAGACGGGCGCGGGCGCGGCGGCGGTGGCGCGCGCCTACCGGCCGCAGCCGCTGCACCCGGACCTGTCCGACGAGCGGCTGGACCTGCTGGCTGCGCAGGAGCGGTTCCTGCGCGCCCGCGGCTTCCTGGACGCGCCGGTGGACGTCCGGGAGTGGGCGGACCGCGGCCCGCTGGACGCCGCGCTCGCGGCGGAGGCGGCGCGATGACCGCCGAGTTCCACCTGACGCTGCCCGTCCGGCCCGCGCCCCGGCCCGCGCTGCCGGGCGTCGTCACCGACCGGCGGCCCCCGGCGCGCGGCCCGTTCGACGTCCTCGACCAGGTCGCGCGCGGCGCGGACCTCGCGGGCCTGGCGGGCGTGGTCGCGCCGTTCGACCCGGCGGGCGCGGACGCGCTGGTCGTCGCGGGCGGCGCGCTGCGCGCGACCCGGCACGCGGTGGTGACGGCCGCGTTCCACCCGGCCGCGACGACACCGGTGTACGCGGCGAAGCTGTCGGCGTCGCTCCAGCGGTTCTCCGGCGGCCGGCTCGGCTGGCTGCCCGTCGTGGACCTGGACCCGGCCGTCGCGCGGGCGCACGGCGACGTCCTGACCGGCCCGGACCGGTACGCGCGCGCCGACGAGTTCCTGACGGTCGCCAAGGGCGTCTGGACGCAGGAGAAGTTCACCTTCGAGGGCCGGTTCTACGACGTGTTGGACGGGGGGCTCGGCCGCCCGCTCGCCGAGCGCCCGTTCCCGCGCGTGTTCCTGTCCGGGACGTCGGACGAGGCGCTGGCGCTGTCGGCCGCGCACGCCGACGTCCACCTCTTCGATCCGGGCGACGACGTCGCGGCGCTGCTGCCGGACGGCGTCCGCGCGGGCCTGCGGCTGCCGCTCGGGGACGCCGACCCGGCGCGGATCGCGGACGAGGTCCGGGCGAGCGGCGCGTCCGTCGTCGTCGCCGTGGCCCACGACGGCGACGAGCTGCGCGCCGCGTACCGGATCGGCGAGCACCTGCTGCCGCTGCTGCGTGAGGAGGACGGGTCGTGACCGTCGACGTGTACTGGCGCATCCACATGGAGGGCGACCAGACGTCGCTGCGCCGCCGCGCGGGCACCCGGGGCGGGTTCGCGCCGGACGTGCCGGGCTCGCTCGCGCCGGGCGTCCGCGCCGGGGAGCCGGACGGCTTCTCCCACGCCGACTACATGGCGGAGGTCGCCCGCGCCGCCGAGCGGTCCGGGTTCGTCGGCGGGCTGCTCCCGTCGTTCCCGCACACCGACGACCCGTGGGCCGCCGCCGCGACGCTGGCCCGCGACACCGAGACCTACAAATTCATGATCGCCTTCCAGCCGGGGTTCCTGCACCCGGTGCAGGCGGCGCGGATGAGCGCGAGCCTGCAACTGGCGACGGGCGGCCGGACCGTCTACAACGTCATCTCCGGCGGCGGCGGGCCGAGCCAGCTCTGGTGGGGCGACAGGGTCGACCACGACGACCGGTACGCGCGGACGTCGGAGTTCCTGGACGTCCTCAAGGGCGTCTGGCACGGCCACGAGACCGGCGGTTTCACCCACGACGGCCGGTTCTACCGCGTCGAGGGCGCCGCGCTGCCGGACGGCCTGACCGGGCTGCCGCTCCCGGAGGTCTACTTCTCCGGCTCGTCCCCGGCCGCGATCGAGGCGGCCGGGCGGCACGCCGACCGGTACCTGTCGTGGCTGGAGCCGTTCGACGCGCTCGCCGAGAAGTTCGCGGCCGTCCGCCGGTTGAGCCCGGCGCCGCCGCGCTTCGCGGTCCGCGCCGAGATCCTGGCGCGCGAGACCGACGAGGAGGCGTGGGACGAGCTGCGCCGCGCCTGGACCGGCCGCACCGCCCGCACCGAGGACGGCGGCGGCGACAGCGGTGACTCGGTCGGCTGGCGGCGCGGCCGGTCGTTCCTGGCCGACGCGGGCGACGACGTCCGCGGCCTGGAGGTCCAGCCCGGTCTGTGGGGCGGCTTCCACGAGCTGCGCGACGGCCCGCCGTTCGGGCTCGTCGGCTCGTACGAACGCGTCGCCGAACGGCTGGACGAGCTGATCGGGCTCGGCGTGGACGCGTTCGTCCTCGCCGGAGTCCCCCACCTGGAAGAGGCCCGCCGCGTCGGCGACCACGTCCTCCCCCTGCTGTCCGCAACCCCTGGAGTCCCCGCATGACGACCCGCGTCGGTTACTTCCCGCAGAACAACTCGCTCTGGGTGCTCGCCCGTCGCGGCGTTCTGGAGCGTTCCCTTCCGGACGTCGCGTGGGTGGACCTGCGCGACCTCGCGCCCGGCGACCGCCCCGACCCGAGGACGGGCCTGCCGTCCGTCCACAGCGACCACCTCTTCGACGGCGGCTACGACTTCATCGGCACCGGTGCGACGCCGCCGATCACCGCGCAGGGCAACGGCCGGGACATCGTGTACGTCGCGATGTCCGAGCCGCGCCACGAGAACGGGCGGCTGGTCGCCCACGCCGATTCCGGCATCCGCGAGGTCGCGGACCTCAAGGGCCGCCGCGTCGCGCTCGGGCACGGCTCGTGGCAGACGACGCTCGTCCTGCTCGCGCTGGAGAAGGCCGGGCTGACCTGGGCGGACATCGAACCGGTGGACGTCTACGACGACGCGGCGCGGCGGTTCCTCGACCGCGAGGTCGACGCCTGGGTCGGCTCGTACCCGTACCTCACCGCCGTCGAAGAGCAGGCGGAACTGCGCGACCTCGTTCCGACCGACACTCTCTTCTCGCACCGGTCGATGTGGTTCACCAGCCGCGCGTGGGCGGACTCGCACCCCGGTGAACTGGCCGCGATCGTCGGCGCGCTCCAGGAGTCCGACCGGTGGGTCGCCGAAAACCCCGCCGAGGCCGCCGCGCTGTTCCCCGGCCTGGACACCGCCGCGTGGGAGCACGCGCTGCGCACCCGGCCGTGGGGGCTGCACCCGGTGGACGAGGAGTTCGTCGCCGAACAGCAGCACGCCGCCGACCTCCTGCACGCGGCGGGGCTGCTCAAGCGCTCCGTCCGCGTCGCCGACGCCGTCCGTCCCGACATCAACCGCCTCGTCGAACAGAGCCGCTGACATGCAGATCACCCTCACCCGCCGCCGCACCGCCCGGTTCGCCGTCCCCCTCGCGCTCGTCGCGCTCGTCGCCGCCGGGTGCGGCCGGGCCGGGACGACCGCGGACGCCGCGAAGCCGTCCGGCGACGCCGACACGGCCGCCGTGCGGGCCGCCGAGCGGTTCCTCGCGCCCTACAAGGGCAAGGCCGACGTGTGGAAGGGGCCGACGACGTCGCCCCCCGCCGCCAAGGGCAAGACGATCGTGTTCCTCAACCGGTACACGTTCAGCGAGACGAACTCCTACGTCATCAAGACCGCCCGGCAGGCCGCAGCGGCGCTGGGCTGGAAGTTCGTGGCGCTGGACGTCAGCAAGGACTTCGACGCGGGCGTCGCGCAGGCCGTCGCGATGAAGCCGGACGGCCTGTTCAGCCAGGTCACCGAGGGCGACACGGACGTGAAGGCGCTGCAGCGCATCGCGGACTCCAAGATCCCGCACGTCGAGTTCACGGTCGGCACGACCGACTACAACAAGAACAACCCCGGCATCACCCACATCGTGGACTACCACTTCTACGAGCAGGGGCAGCTCGCCGCCGCGCAGGCCGTCGTGCAGACCGGCGGCAGGGCGAAGCTCGGCCTGTTCCACGCGGCTGCGAACTCCTCCAACCGGCAGGAGATCCAGGGCA
This sequence comes from Actinomadura atramentaria DSM 43919, assembly GCF_000381885.1. GTDB lineage: Bacteria > Actinomycetota > Actinomycetes > Streptosporangiales > Streptosporangiaceae > Spirillospora > Spirillospora atramentaria. The sequence goes on from NZ_KB907221.1 coordinate 62,982, forward strand.
TCAAGGACTACTTCGCCAAGTACGGCGGCGGGTCGGTCGCCAAGGAGAACGTGGTCGCGGACGGCGTCATCGGCACCCCGCAGCTCGGCCAGGCCGCCGTCGCGTTCCTCCAGGGCAACCCGCAGATCAACGTGCTGTGGCACGAGTTCGACGGGATCGCGCTCGGCGCGGTGCCCGCGCTGAAGGCGGCCGGGCTGTCGAAGGTCCCGCAGATCTCCCACGAGGGCGACGCGCCGAACCTGGACTTCGTCCGCGACGGCGCGGGCCAGGTCGCGGACGTCGCGGTGTCCTACGGCTGGGCGACGTGGGCGGCGTTCGACGACCTCAACCGGATCTTCAACGGTCTCGAGCCGCCCGCGGACGACGGCATCCCGGTCCGCGTGCTGACGAAGGACAACCTGCCGCCGCGCGGCCAGCGCTTCGAGGGCGACCTCGACTACGCCGCGCGGTACAAGAAGCTGTGGAAGGTCGGCTGAGGTGGCCGCCGCCCTGACCGGTCCCCCCGCGCTGCGGGTGCGGGGGCTCGGCAAGACCTTCGGCCGCAACCGGGTGCTGTCCGGGCTGTCGTTCGAGGTCCGCGCGGGCGCGGTGACGGCGCTGCTCGGGGAGAACGGCTCGGGCAAGTCGACGCTGGTGAAGATCCTCGCGGGCGTCCACGCGCCCGACCCCGGCGACGCGCGCGTCGAGGCCGCCGGGACGCCGGTCGCGCTGCCGCTCACCCCGGACCGGGCGCACGCGGCGGGCCTGCGGTTCCTGCACCAGGACCTCGGGCTCGTCCCGGAGCTGACCGTCGCGGACAACCTCGCGCTGGCGGACCGCTCGGGCCGGTCCGGGCTCGCGCCGACCCGCCGCCGCGACGAGCGGCGGCGCGCGGCGGAGCTGCTCGCGCCGTTCGACGTCGCCGCCGACCCCGGCGCGCACGTCGCGGACCTGCCGGTGTCGGAGCGCTCGATGGTCGCCGTCGCCCGCACGTTCGGGGACGTCCCGCCGGGCCGCCCGCCGGTGGTGTTCCTCGACGAGCCGACCGCCGCGCTGGCCGCCGACGACGTCGCGCGGCTGTTCGCGGCGATCCGGCGGCTGTGCGCGCGCGGCGCGGCGGTCGTGCTGATCTCGCACCGGCTGGAGGAGGTCCTGGAAATCGCGGACCACGTGCTGGTGCTGCGCGACGGACGGCTCGTCGCGGACCGGCCCGCCGCCGGGCTCACCACCGCGACGCTGGTGGAGGACATGACGGGCCGCCGCGTCGAGCCCGGCCGCGCCGCCCCGGCGGGCGGCGGGGACGCGGCGGGCGGCGTCCCGGCGCTGTCGGTGCGGGGCCTGCGCGGCACGCGGCTGCGCGGCGTCGACCTGGACCTGCGCGCGGGCGAGGTGCTGGGCCTGACCGGGCTCGTCGGCTGCGGGCGCAGCGAGCTGGCGCGGATCGTCGGCGGCGCACAGCGCCCGCGCGGCGGGAGCGTCGAGGTCGGCGGGACGGCCGTGCGGCTGCGCTCCCCCGCCGACGCCATCGCGCGCGGGATCGTCGGCGTCCCGCAGGACCGGCACGCGCACGGCGTGCTGCTGGACCTGTCGGTCCGGGAGAACCTGACGCTCGGGGACCTGCGGCCGGTCACCCGGCGCGGCGCGATCGGGCGGGCCGCCGAGCGCGCCGAAGCGCGGGCGCTCATCGAGGAATTCGACATCCGCCCGCCCGACCCCGAGGCCGCGCTGCGGACGCTGAGCGGCGGCAACCAGCAGAAGGTCGCGCTGGCCCGCGCCGTGCGGCTGGAGCCGCGCGTCCTGGTGCTGGACGAGCCGAGCCAGGGCATCGACATCGGCGCCCGCGAGGGCATCGGCCGCGTCGTGCGGCGGCTGCGCGACGCGGGCGTCGCGGTGCTGCTGGCGACGTCCGACCTGGACGAGCTGATGGACCTCGCCGACCGCGTCGTCGTGCTGGACCGCGGCCGCGTCCACGCGACCCTGCGCCCGGCCGACGCCGGGCGCGACGACCTGTTCCACGCCGTGACCCTCTCAGGACGGGCAGCTTGAGCACCGACACCTCCACCGCCCCCGCGCCGGCCGCCGCGCCGGCCGGTCCCCCGCCCGCCGCGCTCGCGGCCCGGCTCACCGGCCTCGCCGCGCGCTGGTCCCTCGTGGTCCTGCTGGTCGCGTTCGCCGTGGTGTTCTCGCTGCTGCGGCCGGGCCAGTTCGACACCGCGCAGAACGCGCAGACCATCGCCTACTCGCAGTCGGTCATCGTCGTCGTGGCGCTGTCGGCGCTGGTGTCGGCGACGGTCGGCGAGATCGACATCTCCATCGGCGCGGTCATGACGACGAGCGGCGTCGCGACCGCGTGGGCGTTCGGGCGGGGCTGGCCACCCGTCGCGGCGGTCGGGCTCGGCCTCGGCTGCGGGCTGGTCATCGGCGCGGTGAACGCGCTGCTGATCGTCCGGGCGCGCATCAACTCGTTCATCGCGACGCTGGCGATGACGACGCTGCTCACCGGCCTGGCGCTGCTGCTCACCGACGGGCTGACGCTCTACAAGGGCGTCCCGCAGGGCTTCAACGACCTGGTCGCGGTGACCGTCGCGGGCGTCCCGCTGATGGTCGTCTACACCGCCGTCCTGGCGCTCGCGCTGGCGTACCTGCTGATGCGGACGCCGGTCGGGCGGCGGATGAAGGCGGCGGGCAGCGGCCGGGCGGCGGCGGAGCTGATCGGCGTCCGCACCGCGCGGTACGTGTCGGCGGCGCTGGTCCTCGGCTCGGTGATCGCCGCGTTCGGCGGGGTGCTCGGCACCGCGCGGCTGCAGGCCGCCGGGCCGGGCGGCGGCGACGCGGTGATGCTCAGCTCGATCGCGGCGGTGTTCCTCGGCGCGGTCGTGTCGCGGCGCGGCCACCTGAACGTGGGCGGCACCGTCCTCGCGGTCCTGACGCTCGGCGTCGGGATCACCGGTCTCACGATGCTGGGCGCCCCCGCGTGGGTGCCCGACGTGTTCAACGGGCTGGCGCTCGTCGCGGCCCTGCTCATCTCGCGCGCGGGAAAGGCGGCGACGGCGTGAAACTCCTGTGGTATCTGACCTCCCCCGACGGCCCGTACCCGTGGGAGCCGTCGCACCGTTGGGCGACGGACTTCGACCACCTCCGGCGGCTCGCCCGGGCGATCGACGACCTCGGCTACTACGGGGCGCTCATCGGGACCGGCCGCGACGACGGCCTCACGGTCGCCGCGTCGATGATCGGCGCGACACGGCGGATGCGGTTCCTCACCGCCGTCTACCCCGGCCTGACGTCCCCGGCGAAGCTCGCGCAGATCGCGCACACCATCGACCGGCACTCGGGCGGGCGGCTGCTGTTCAACGTCGTCAACGGCAACGACCGGACGCTGGCGCAGTACGGCGTCCACCTGGAGCGGGACGCGCGGTACGACTTCAGCGCCGAGTACTGGGACGCGTTCCAGCGCGTCTACCTCGGCGAAGAGGCCGCATACGCGGGCGAGCACGTCCGGCTCGCCGCCCGCGACCTGGACGGCGGCCCGCTCTCGCCCTGGGACGCGTTCCCGCGCCCGACCCCGCTCTGGGGCGCGGGCACCTCGCCCGCCGGGATGGCCCACTCGGCGAAGCTCCTGGACGTCTACCTCAGCTTCGCCGACACCCCCGAACGGCTCGGCGCGAAGTTCCGCCAGGTCGGCGCGCTCGCCGCCGAGCGGGGGCGCAAGCTGACGTTCGGGACGCGCTTCCAGATCATCGTCCGCGAGACCGAAGAGGAAGCCTGGGCGCGCGCCGAAGAACTCCTGGCCGCGACCGACCCGGCGACGGCCGCCGCGCTCGCGCAGTGGAACCTGCCGCCCGGCGAGACCGTCGAGACGTTCCGCAGCGGCGATCCGGCGGTCGAGCGGCGGCTGGCGGCGCTGCGCGCGGGGCGGCTGCCGGACGTCCGCGAGCTGGAGATCCACCCGAACGTGTGGACGGGGCCGAGCCTGTTCGGCTTCGACGTGGTGTCGCCCGCGTCCGGCACGTACCTGGTCGGCAGCGCCGAGAACGTCGCGGCGCGGCTGCGCGAGTACGCCGCGCACGGGACCGAGTCGTTCATCCTGTCGGGCTTCCCGCTGATCGAGGAGGCCCGCACGGTCGCGGAGCTGCTGTTCCCGCTGCTCGACCTGGACCACGAGTTCGCCGAGGAGCGCCGATGACCCGCACCGCGCTGGTCGAGGAACTGCTGGCGGCCGCGCCGGGCTTCGTCCTCGGGGACGAGACCGCCGCCGCGCCCGCGTCGGACGCGCTGCTGACCGTGCTCGACCCGTCGTACGCGTCGCCGCTGCTGGAGACCGCGTCCGCCGGGGAGGCCGACGTCGCGCGGGCGGTCGGCCTGGCGCGCGCCGCGTTCGACGACGGCCGGTGGCGGGCGCTCGCCCACCCCGCGAAATCCGCCGCGCTGCACCGGATCGCGGACCTCATCGAACGGCACGCCGCCGACTTCGGGCAGCTCGAATCGCTGGACGTCGGCGTCCCCGCGCCGGTCGGCCCGCACCTCGCGCACGCCGCCGCCGAGGTGTTCCGGCACTACGCGGGCTGGCCGGGGCGGCTGTACGGGGACGCGAACCCGTCCGAACCGGACGTCCACTCGTACACGCTGCGGCAGCCGCTCGGCGTCGTCGCGGCGATCGTCCCGTGGAACATGCCGCTGCTCATGGCCGCGTTCAAGGTCGCGCCCGCGCTGGCCGCCGGGAACTCGGTGGTGCTCAAGCCCGCCGAGCAGACGCCGCTGAGCGCGCTGCTGCTCGGCCGGATCGTGCTGGAGGCGGGTCTGCCGCCGGGCGTGCTGTCGGTGCTGACCGGCGACGGGACGGCGGGCGCGGCGCTGGTCGAGCATCCCGGCGTGGATCTCGTCGCGTTCACCGGGTCCACCGAGACGGGCCGGGCGATCCAGCGCGCCGCCGCCGGGACCGTCAAGCGCGTCCTGCTGGAACTCGGCGGCAAGAGCCCGAACATCGTGTTCGCCGACGCCGACCTGGAGCGCGCCGCGGCGGCGGCGGGCCGCACGGCCTGGCAGAACTCCGGGCAGATCTGCTTCGCCGGGACGCGGCTGCTGGTCGAGCGGTCCGTCCACGACGAGGTGGTGGAGCGGATCGCCGCCGACGCGGCGAGGCTCACGGTCGGGCCCGCGTTCGCGGACGGCACCGACCTCGGGCCGCTGGTGTCCGCCGAACAGCTCGCGAAGGTGCGCGGCTACGTGGAGTCCGCCGAGGCGGAGACGGCCTACGCCGGGACGGTCCCGGACGGCCCCGGCTACTTCGCCGCGCCGACCGTCTTCACCGGCGTCGACCCCCGCTCGCGGCTCGCCCGCGAGGAGATCTTCGGGCCGGTGCTCGCGGTGTTCCCGTTCGACGCCGCCGAGGAAGCGCTGCGGCTCGCGAACGACACGTCCTACGGGCTCGCCGCCGCCGTCTGGACGCGCGACGTCGGCCGCGCCCACGCGTTCGCCCGCGACCTGGCCGCCGGGACGGTGTGGGTGAACGCCTACGGCGAGCACGACTTCGCCGCGCCCTCGGGCGGGGCCCGGCAGTCCGGACTCGGCCGCGAGCACGGCCGGGAGTGGATCAGCGCGTACACGGAGGCGAAGACCGTTCATGTCCGACTCTGATTTCGACTACGTCGTCGTCGGCGGCGGGACGTCCGGCCCGGTCGTCGCGGCCCGGCTCGCCGAGGACCCCGACCTGTCGGTCCTGCTGCTGGAGGCCGGGCCGCCGCTGACGCTCACCGAGAGCCTGGCGCCCGCGCTGTGGCCGCGCACGCTCGGCGGCCCGATCGACTGGGGGTTCCGGACCGTCCCCCAGCCCGGCCTGGACGGGCGCGTCGTGGACTGGCCGCGCGGCCGCGTCCTCGGCGGGTCCAGCGCGCTGAACCTCGGCGGCTGGATTCGCGGGCACCGTTCCGACTACGACGCGTGGGGCGAGTACGGCGGCCCCGGCTGGGACCACGCGGCGCTGCTGCCGCTGTACCGCCGCGCCGAGGACTCCGGGCGCGGGCCCGCGCCGTGGCGCGGCGTCGGCGGGCCGGTGACGCTGCGGGAGCCGGGGCCGCCCGGCCCGGTGTACGAGGCCGTCGAGCGGGCCGTGGCCGAGGCCGGTTTCGGCGGGCGGACGGACGTCAACGGCCCCGACCCGTTCGGCAGCGACGTCCAGGAGATGACGTTCGCCGACGGCGAGCGCCGCACCCCGGCCGCCGGGTACCTGCGCGCGGACCGGCCGAACCTGGCGGTCCGCACGGGCGTCCGCGTCACCCGCGTGGTCGTCGAGGGCGGCCGCGCGGTCGGCGTGGAGGCGGACGGCGGGCTCGTCCGCGCGCGCCGCGAGGTCGTGCTGTCGGCCGGGACGATCGGGTCGGCGCACCTGCTCCTGCTGTCGGGGATCGGCCCGGCCGCGCACCTGGCCGAGCACGGGATCGACGTCGTCGCGGACGTCCCGGGCGTCGGCGGGAACCTGCACGACCACCTGCGGGTCGCGGTCCACGTCCACGCCGGGCCGGACGCCGGGGCGCCCGCGCCGCTCGTCAGCGACGAGAACCTGCGGCTGTGGGAGACGACGCGCGGCGGCCCGCTGCGCGACCTGGCGGGCGGCGGCGTGGCCTTTCTACGCACCGACGAGGAGTACTGCGCGCCCGACGTCGAACTGCTCATCGCGACCGGCCCGGCCCCCGGCCGCCCCGACCGGACGGGGTACATGCTCGCGCCGGTCGTCCTCCAGCCGCTGAGCCGGGGCACGCTGCGGCTCGCGTCGGCGGACCCGGCGGACGCGCCGCTGCTCGACCCCGCCTACCTCGCCGAACCCGAGGACCTGGCGACGCTCGTCGCGGGCCTGCGCGCCGCGCTGTGGGTCACCGAGCAGCCCGCGCTCGCGCCGTACACCGAGGGCCGGTCGCTCGCGCCGGACGCCTCGCGCGAGGAACTGGAGGCGTACGTCCGCGCGAACGCCGACACGGTGTTCCACCCGGTCGGCACCGCGCGCCTCGGCCCCGACGACGATCCGCTCGCGGTCGTGGACGGGCGGCTGCGCGTGCGCGGCGTGACGGGGCTGCGCGTCGCGGACGCGTCGGTCATCCCGGTCATCACGCGCGGCCACACGATGGCCCCGGCCGTCGTCGTCGGGGAGCGCGCCGCCGACATCCTCCACGCGGACCACTGGGCCGATTAAGCGTTCGCGGCCGGGCCGTCGTCCGGCCCGGCCGCGGGCGGCGCGTCGTCGGGATGGGAGCGGATCAGGAAGCTGCCGAGCAGCGCGATGCCGCCGGAGCCGATGAGGACGAGCTGGATCGGGTCCACCGAGCCGAGCGGCCCGAGATGGTACTCGTCGCCCTTGAGGACGTCCGCGACCGCGCCGGTGATGAGCGCCGCGACGGCCAGGCCGAACCGCAGCGTCCCGTGGAACGCGGTCAGCGCCACGTCGCGGACGTTGCCGGTGAGGCCGTCCTGGAGATGGGTGATGGAGCTGACCAGCGCCGTCGTCGCCGCCATCCCGAACAGGAACGCCGCCAGGTAGGCGACGGTCAGCGACGCGAACAGGCCCATCGCGACGATCACCAGGCCCTGCCCGGCGATGCCGATGCGCATCTGCGCGGGCAGGTTCGCGTCCGTCCGGCCGCGCAGCAGCGCCAGCCCGACGACGAACCCGACGCCGAACAGCCCGACCAGCGCGCCGAACCCGAGCGGCCCGGCGTGCAGAACCTCCCGGACGAACACGACGCCCAGCGAGAACAGCGCGCCGAGGCCGAGCGCCACGATCCCGACCGCCAGCAGGATCTCCCGGACGAACTGGATGCGCAGCGCGGACGTCAGCCCGTGCCGGACCGTCCCGCCCGACGCGCGCGCCGCGTCCTCGGCGGCCCGCACCGCCGCCGGGTCGGGGCCGAGGTCGGGCAGCGAGCGGATCGCGAAGAACGACACGACGTAGCTCGCCGCGTCCACCCAGAACACCGCGACGTACTCCCAGTGCCCGGTCCACGCGCCCTTGCCCGACGCCAGGTGGACGAGCCCGAACGCCGCCGCGCCGAGCGGCACCATCGCGTAGTAGAAGCCCATGACCAGGCCGTTGGCGAGGGCGAGGCGGCCCGCGGCGGGCCGGTCGGGGTCGTCGCGCTCCCCGATCAGCACCGGCACCGAGGAGTCGCGGGCGGGCAGGAACGCCAGGCTCGCGACCTCCATCGCGAACGCCCAGAAGAACACCCAGCCGAGCCACGGGACGATCGGCAGCAGCGCCGCCATTACGGCGCGGATCAGGTCGGCGGCCATCATGACGCGGCGGCGGTTCCAGCGGGTGATCGCGCGGGCGGCCAGCGGCGCGCCGACCGCCGACGGCAGCAGCCGCAGGACGAGCACGCCGCCGATCGCGGTGGTCGACCCGCTCAGCTTGAGCACGAAGTACATCAGCGCGAGCGTGCCCATCCAGTCGCCGAACGAGGAGACCGCCTGCCCGGCGAGCAGGCGGCGGAAGCCGACCAGCCGGAGCAACTCCTTCATCCGCCCCCCAAGGCTCCGTCCCGGTGCGCGGGACCGGCGGCCGCGCCGCCGATCTTCCGCACGACATGTCCGGTACCCCCCGGTGCGCCCGCCCAACATCACCGGCTCGCCAAGATCACCCCGGGGCGAACGGCCGTCTGACGCGGTGATTCCTGGGTAACTAGCGGGTTGTGGGGACACAGGACGTGGTGACCGCTCCGGAGGCCGTGCTGCCCGGTCGGCGAGCGCCCACCGGCCTGCGCGCGTGGCGCGAACTGCTCGTCGGGCTCGCCGTGTTCGCGCTGTACGCGCTCGTGGTCATGCTGCCCGAGGACGCGCGGCGGGCGGCGGCGCGGCGGCACGCCGACACGCTGTACGGCTGGGAGCGCGCGCTGCGCATCGACGTCGAGCACGCGCTGAACGGCTGGCTGGCGCACCAGCCGGTGCTGCGCGTCCTCGCCAACTACGAGTACGCCGTCACCTACATCGCGAGCGCGCTCGGCCTGCTGGTGTGGCTGTACCTGCGCCACCCCGACCGCTACCGGACGGCCCGCAACACGTTCGTCGTCCTGAACCTGCTCGCCCTGGCGTGCTTCACGCTGTACCCCCTGATGCCGCCGCGGCTGATGCCCGACCTCGGGTTCGTCGACACCGTCCGCCTCGGCCGGACGTGGGGGTCGTGGGGGTCGCCGCTGGTGGAGAACGCCGACCAGCTCGCCGCGATGCCGTCGCTGCACATGGCGTGGACGCTGTGGGTCGGCGTGGAGCTGGCGAAGACGTCGGCGCTGCGCTCGGTGCAGGTCCTCAACGCGCTCCACATCCTGCTGACCGGGTACGTGATCATGGCGACCGCCAACCACTACGTGCTGGACGCGGTGGCGGCCGTGCCGCTGGTGGCGCTGTCGGTCTGCACCGTCCGCCGCACGCGCGGGGCCCGCGCCGAGCGCGTCGCGGCGACCGACGCGTTCTTCCTCGCCGTGGAGACGCCGCGCGCGCCGCAGCACGTCGGCGGGGTGATGGTCCTGGACACCTCGCGGACGCCGGTCGGCCGGGCGGACGTGGTGCGCCTCGTCCTGGACCGGCTCGACCGGGTGCCCCGGTTCCGGCAGCGGCTCGTCACGCCGTCGCGGCTGCGCCGCCCGGTCTGGGAGGACCATCCCGTCATCGACTGGGATTGGCACGTCGTCGAACGGGACGTCACCGGGCGCGGCATGACGGGCCTGCGCGCCGTCGTCGCGGAGTTGCAGAGCGAGGCGCTGCCGCGCGACCGGCCGCTGTGGCGGATGGTGGTCGTGCAGGGCGTCGCGCCCGACCGGACCGCCGTGGTGTTCCTGATGCACCACGTCGTCGCGGACGGCATCGGCGTCGTCGCGCAGGCGCTCCTGCTGATGGACGCCCCGCCCGCGCGCGCCGACCGGGGCGGCCGCCGGCCGGGCCCGGCGGCGCGCGCGGCGGCGACGGCCGTCGGGTTCGCGCAGCTCGCCGCCGACACGCCGCCGCGCACCCGGCTGCCCGTCGGCGGGACAGCCGAGCGCCGGTTCGGCACGACGACGCTGCCGCTGCCGCTGATGCGCGACGTCGCGCGGCGGCACGGCGCCCGCGTCACCGACGTGGTCCTGTGCGCGGTGGCGGGCGCGGTCCACCGCGTCGCCCGCGACGCCGACCCGGCCGCCCGCGACGCGCTGTGCCGCTTCGCGGTGCCGCTGATGATGCGCTCCCCCGAGGACGGCGCGGAGGGCAACCACACGACGGCCGTCATGGTGGACCTGCCGATCGGCGCGCTCCCGGAGAACGAGCGGCTGGCCCGCATCGCGCGCCGCTGCCGGGGGCGGCGGACGGGCACCCGGGCGCAGGCCGCGTGGTTCGTGATGCGGGACGTCGCGCGGCTGATGCCCGCGCCGCTGCACCGCCGCTTCGCCCGCGCCGTCTACAGCCCGCGCTTCCTGCAAGGGGTCGTGTCGAACATGCCGGGCCCGGTGACGCCGCCGGTGCTGTCGGGCGCGCCGCTGGACGAGGTGTATCCCGTGATCCCGCTGGTCCCGGGCGCGCCGCTCGCGGTGGGCGCGCTGAGCATCGCGGGCGTGCTGTGCGTCGGCGTCTCGGCGGACCCGCGCCTGGCCGACGACGCCGACCGGTTCGTCGGCGCGATGCGCGACGTCGTGGACGAGCTGCGACGCGGCGGTGCCGCGTGACCCGCCCGCTCGACGGCAAGGTCGCGCTCGTGACGGGCGCGTCGTCCGGCCTCGGCCGGGCGGGCGCGCTGGCCCTCGCGCGGGCGGGCGCGCGGCTGGTCGTCCACGGCCGCGACGCCGCCCGGCTCGCCGAGGTCGCCGAGGCGACCGGCGGCACGGCCGTCGCGGGCGACCTCGCGGACCCGGCCGAGGTCGAACGGGTCGCGGCCGAGGCGCTGGCGGTCGCGGGCCGGGTGGACGTCCTGCTGTGCAACGCGGGCGTCGGCTGGTCCGGCCCGTTCCCGCGCATGGCGGCGGCCGACGCGGCGCGGCTCGTCGCGGTGAACCTCGCCGCGCCGATCGCGCTGACCCGCCTGCTGCTGCCGGGGATGCTGGAGCGCGGCGGGAGCCTGGTCTACGTCACCTCGATCGCGGGGCGGCTCGGCGTCGCGGGCGAGTCGGTGTACTCCGCGACGAAGGCGGGCCTGGACATGTTCGCGGTGAGCCTGCGGCAGGAGGTGCGCGGCACCGGCGTGCGCGTCGGGGTGCTCGTGCCGGGCGTCGTGGACACCGCGTTCTTCGAGCGGCGCGGCGAGCCGTACCCGCGGCGGCGGCCCCGCCCGATCCCGGCGGAGCGCGTCGCGGACGCGCTGCTCGCGGGGATCGTCGCGGGCCGCCCGGAGATCTTCGCGCCGCGCTGGCTGCGGCTTCCGGTCGTCGTGCGGGGCCTGTTCCCCGGCGCGTACCGGGCGCTGGACGGCCGGTTCGGCACCCGGACCGTCGCCGTGGAGGACGTGCAGGCCGGGCCGCGCTGAGCGGCGGCCCGGCCCCGTCCGGTCAGGCGCTGCGCGCGGCCCGGATCGTCTGCTTCAGCGAGCCGAGCGTCGCGAACACCGACGTCGGCTCGTACCCGCAGTGCGCCATGCAGTTCTCGCAGCGCGCGTCGCGGCCCCGCCCGTAGGCGCTCCAGTCGGTGGTCTCGACCAGCTCCCGGTAGGTGTCGACGTGCCCGTCCTCCATGAGGTAGCACGGCCGCTGCCAGCCCTTGAGCGAGTACGACGGGATCGCCCAGGCCGTGCAGTCGAAGTCGACCTTGCCCTCCAGGAAGTCCAGGAACAGCGGCGAGTGGTTGAACCGCCACCGCTTCCGGTTCCCGTTCGCGAACGCCTTGCGGAACAGCGTGCGGGTCTCCTGGACGCCGAGGAAGTGCTCTTGGTCGGGCGCCTTCTCGTACGCGTACGCCGGCGAGATCATCATCTGGTCCACGCCGAGGTCGTCGTTGAGGTAGTTGAGGACGTCGATGACGTTCTGCGGGCTGTCGTTGTTGAACACCGTCGTGTTGGTGGTGACGCGGAAGCCGCGCTCCTGGCACAGCCGGATCGCCGCGACGGCGTCGTCGAACACCCCGTCCTTGCAGACCGACGCGTCGTGCCGCTCGCGGAGCCCGTCCATGTGGACGGCCCACGCGAAGTACCGCGACGGCGTGAACTGGTCGATCTTCTTCGGGATCAGCAGCGCGTTCGTGCAGAGGAACACGTACCGCTTGAGCTTCACCAGCTCGTCCACCAGCTCGGCGATCTGCGGGTGCATGAGCGGTTCGCCGCCCGCGATCGACACCATCGGCGCGCCGCACTCGCGGATCGCCGCGACGGCCTGCTCGACGGGCATCCGCTTCTTCAGCTCGCTCGCCGGGTGCTGGATCTTCCCGCACCCGGCGCAGGCGAGGTTGCAGGCGTACAGCGGCTCCAGCTCGACCAGCAGCGGGAAGCGGTCGCGTCCCGTGAGCTTGTTGCGCAGGATGTAGCCGCCGATGCGCAGACTCTGGCGCAGTGGCATGGCCATTACGGACCGGCCTCCTCATGCAGGTGGGATTCCTTCGTCGCCGCGGCGGCGGCCCACGCGGCGAGCGCGGGGCCGGCGAGCCGCAGCCTGCGCCGGGCGGCGAGGCCGCGCAGCACGGTCGCGGGGGTGACGAGGGGGTGGTCGGGCGTGTCCACCACCGCGCGGACCACCGCCCACGGGCGGTCGCCCGCGGCCGCGACCAGCGGCGCGGACTCCATGTCCACGACGATCGCGCCGAGCGCGGCGAGCGCCCGCCGCTCCCGGCCGGTGACGGGGTGGTCGGCGGTGATGACCGGGCCGAGGCGGACGGCCGCCCCGGCGCGTTCGAGCAGCTCCGCGACGTCGGCCGCCGCGCGGCAGCGCAGCGGCCCGGCGGCGGTGCGCACCTCGGTGGCGACGACGAGGTCGCCGGGGCGCAGCCGGGCGTCCAGTCCCCCGCCGAAGCCCGCGACGGCCAGCGCGTCGAACGGCGGGAGCCGGTCGGCGGCGGCGCGCGCCCGGCGCGGGCCCATCCCGGTCCGCACGACCGTGCGGCCGGGGCCGCGCAGGGCGCGGGCCTCGACGCCGAGCGCGGCGCACACCGCCAGCCGCGTCACCGACGTCCCCCCGCGCCGAGGTAGCGGCCGAGCGCGCTGACCGGGAACACCAGCCGGTACAGGTGGTAGTTGATGTAGAAGTCGCCGGGGAACCCGGTGCCGGTGAAGAAGTCCTCGTCCCAGCCGCCGTCGTCGCGCTGGTTGCGGACGAGCCAGTCCACGCCGCGCCGCACCGCCGGGCCGCGCTCGCCCGCGGCGAGCAGGCCGAGCAGCGCCCACGCGGTCTGCGACGGGGTGGACGCGCCCCGGCCGATCCACGACGCGTCGCGGTAGGACCGCAGGTCCTCGCCCCAGCCGCCGTCGGGGTTCTGGTGGCGTTCGAGCCAGTCCACGGCCCGCCGGACCGCGGGCTTCTCCGGCCGGACGCCCGCGGCGATCAGGGCGGGCAGGACGCCGCCCGTCCCGTAGACGTGGTTGGCGCCCCACCGGCCGAACCAGGAGCCGTCCTCCTCCTGGTGTTTGAGCAGCCACACCACGGCGCGCTTCACGATGGGCGTGCGGGCCATGCCGCGCGCGCACAGCGCCTCGACGACGTGCGCGGTGACGTCGGCGGACGGCGGGTCGATCACCGCGCCGAAGTCGCAGAACGGCAGCTTCTCCGGGAGCGTGCGGGTGTTGTCGGCGTCGAACGCGGCGAACCCGCCGTCCTTGGAGACCATCCCGGTCATCCAGCGCAGGCCGCGCTCGACGGCGGGCCCGGCGTCGGGGTGGCCGACGCGGTCCAGCGCGAGGATCGCCTCGGCGGTGTCGTCGGTGTCGGGGTAGACGTCATTGTCGAACTCGAACGCCCAGCCGCCCGGCGGCAGGTCGGGCCGCCGCACGCTCCAGTCGCCGGGGCCGCGGACCTCCTCGCGCAGCACCCAGTCGGCGGCGCGCAGCAGCGCCGGGTCGTCGCCGGGGACGCCCGCGTCGGCGAGCGCGGTCATCGCCAGGACGGTGTCCCACACCGGGGACTGGCACGCCTCCAGGCGGCGGCCCTTCTCGTCGCGGATCGTGAACCGCTCCAGCCCGGCGAGGCCGCGCCGCATCACCGGGTGGTCGAGGCCGTACCCGAGCAGGTGCAGCGCGATCAGCGAGTACACCCACGGCGGCTGGATGCCGCCCCACGAGCCGTCCGCCTCCTGCCGCGCGACGATCCACTCGCCCGCCCGGCGCAGCGCGGCGCGGCGCGGGCCGCGCAGCGGACGCCGGTCGTAGACGTGCAGGAGCTTGTCGAGGGCGAGGAACGCCTCCTCCCAGCCGGGACGGCCGGGGCGGCGGCTCCGGCGGCGGGCCGGGCCGGGCGCGGGGCGCAGCTCGTCCAGGTCGAACGGGAGCGGCCGGACGGGGCGCAGCGCGCCGACGACCGTCAGCGGGACGATCGTCTGCCGCGCCCAGCAGCCCCAGTCGTAGATGTTCAGCGGGAACCACGACGGCAGGAACATCATCTCCGGCGGCAGGACCGGCAGGTCGTCCCAGGACCACTGGCCGAACAGCGCCAGCCAGAACCGCGTGAAGACGCGGGTCGCGGGAATGCCGCCGTCCGCGCGGACGAACGCCGAGGCGCGCGCCATGTGCGCGGCGTCCGGGGCGTCCCCCGCGAGCCGCAGCGCGACGTACGCCTCGACGGTGGTGGACAGGTCGGCCGGGCCGCCGTGGAAGGTCGCCCAGGACCCGTCCGGGCGCTGCTGGGACCTGATCCAGCGGGCGGCCTCGCGGGTGTCGTGCGCGGAGCGGACGCCGAGGAACTCGCGGAGCAGCAGGTCCTCGGCGTCCATCGTGACGTTGGTCTGCAGCTCGCCCTTCCACCAGCCCTCGGGCGACTGGAGGGAGAGCAGGCGGTCGCGGGCGGCGGCGAGGGCGTCGGCGGGCGTGCGGTCGCCCGCGGGGGCCGCCGCGAACGGCACGGCCCCCGGGCGGACGGCGGTCGCGGACTCCTCGGCGGACTCCCCCGCCGGTTCGGTGGACGCGGTGGTCGTCATCAGTGGTCCCGGTGGGTGACGAAATCGGCGATGTGCAGGAACTCGGCGCGGACGTCGTCGGGCGGCGCCGCCGCGTCCAGGTGCGCGGCGGCCGACTCGATCCGCCGCACGGCCTCCGCCTCGGCCCACGCGCGCCCGCCGGACGCCTCGACGAGCCGGGCGATCTCCTCCAGGTCGGCCGTCCCGGACGGCACCGGCCGCCGGTACAGCCCGGCGAGCCGCGCCGACTCCGGCGTGCCCGCGCCGAGCGCGGCGACGATCGGCAGCGACATCTTGCGGGACCGCAGGTCCGACAGCGCGGGCTTGCCGGTGACGGCCGGGTCGCCCCAGATGCCGAGCAGGTCGTCGACGAGCTGGAACGCCAGGCCCAGCTCGGACCCGAACCCGGCGAGCGCGGCGGCGACCGGCTCGGGCGCGCCGGTCAGGACCGCGCCGATCGAGCAGGAGCAGGCGAGCAGCGCGGCGGTCTTGCCCCCCGCCATGTCCAGGCACTCCTCCAGGGTGATCTTCTGGCGGGTCTCGAACTCCAGGTCGAGGGACTGGCCCGCGATGAGGCGGCGGGTCGCGGCGGCGAGGTCGCGGGCGGCGGCCTGCGCGCCGGGCGCGGGGGCCTCCAGCAGGACCTCGCCCGCGAGGGCGAGCAGCGCGTCGCCCGCGAGGATCGCGGCGGGCTCGCCGAAGATCGTCCACGCGGCGGGGCGGTGCCGCCGGGTGCGGTCGCCGTCCATGATGTCGTCGTGCAGGAGCGAGAACGCGTGCGTCAGCTCGACGGCGACGGCGGCGGGCAGCGCGGTCTCGGGCGCGGCCCCGGCGGCGCGCGCCGACAGCAGTGCCAGCGCGGGCCGCAGCGCCTTGCCGGACGAGCCGGTCGGCCTGCCCGGCGCGGCGGGCTTGCCGCCGTGGTTCGCGACGGCCCCGGCGGGCCTGCCGTCGGCCTCCGTCCAGCCGAAATGGTGCGCCGCGACGCGGTACGTGCGCGGGTCGAGCCGGCCGACCGCGGCGCGCAGCGCCCCGTCGACGAGTTCACGCGTGCCGGTCATCGAGACGGGAACGGTGGTCATCGGTCCCTCACCCCCTCCAGGTGGCGGCGGACCAGGCGAGCGGCGGCCAGGCCGCTGCGCACTGCGCCCTCCATGGTGTCGGGCCAGCCCGTGTCGGTCCACGCGCCGGCCAGGAACAGGCCGGGGGCGCGGGTCGCGGCCCCCGGACGCGGCGCCCCGCAGCCGGGGCGCTGGCGGAACGTCGCCCGCCGCTCGCGCGTCACGAACAGCTCGCGCAGGCGGGCGTCGCGCGCGGCGGGCAGCAGGCGGCGCAGCTCGGGCTCGAACACCGCGCGCAGCTCGGCGACGGGGCGGTCGATCCAGCGGTCCGCCGCCGACACCGACACCGCGAGGTACTGGCCGTCGGCCAGGCCGCTCGGTCCCGTCCGGTCGAACATCCACTGGACGGGCGACCCGACGGCGGCGGCGAACGGCAGGTCGAGGACGCGCCGGTCGAACACCGCGTGGACGTTGACGATCGGGCTGGCGTCCAGCTCGGGCCAGCGCAGCGGGTCGGGCAGCGCCTCGGGCGGCAGCAGCCGGGCCGCCGCGCGGTGCGGGACGGCGACGACGACCGCGTCGGCCGCGATCGGGACGCCGTCCACGACGACCTTCGGGTCGGCGGTGACGGCCTCGACCTTGGCCCGCAGCCGGACCTCGCCGCCCGCCGCCTCGATCCGCCGCAGCGCCGGGCCGCCGTGCAGGTCGCCGAGCGGGACGGCGGGGACGCCGATGTCGGCGGCGTCGGGGCGGCCGAACAGCGCGCGGCGGCACACCAGCGCGGACAGGCCGAGTGCGGCCTCATCCACCTCGGCGTTCAGCGACGCGGTGATGAACAGCCCCCACAGCGCCTCGCGGGCGAGCGCGCTCTGCCCGCGCGCGGCCAGCCACGGCCCGGCGGCGACGTCGTCCAGGGACGGGTCGGCGGGGTCGAGGCGGCGCAGCGCGGCGGACGCGCGGACGGCCCGCAGCCGGTCGCGGACGGGCAGCGGCGCGTAGCGGGCGAGCGCGGGCAGCAGGTGCAGCGGGCTCGGCAGCGGGGCGCGGCGCAGCCGGGCGGCGGGCCCGCCGGGCTGGAGCACGGTGACGTCGAAGCGGTCCTGGACGTCCGCCCTGTCCGCGACGCCGAGGCGGTCGAGCAGCCCCCGGTAGGCGGTGCAGCAGCGCAGGAACACGTGCTGGCCGTTGTCGATCGTCAGATCGCCGCGCCGGAACGAGTGCGTCGCGCCGCCGAGCCGGGGCCGGGCCTCCAGCAGCGTGACGGGCACGCCGCACTCCTGGAGCGCGACGGCGGCGCTGATCCCGGCGAGGCCCCCGCCGACGACCACGACGCTCAACGCTCCACCCCCGTCAGCGCCCGCGCCGCCACGACGGCCTTCTGCCAGGTCGGCAGCGACATCCGCGACGACAGCGCGATGGTGGGGCGGTCCGCGATGCGCTCCAGGAGCCGCCGGTAGATGCCGGACATCGCGGCGGTGCAGGCGGCGCTGCGGCGGTCCAGCATCGGCAGCAGCCGCTGCCCGTCGGCGTACCAGGCGCGGGCCCGCTCCACCTCGAAGCGGACGAGCGCGTGCAGTTTCTCCGGCGGGTCGGTGAAGCGGCCCGCCGCGTCCTGGTCGAGGGTGCAGCCGAACCGGTCGAGGGTCTCGGCGGGCAGGTAGACGCGGCCCGCCAGGCGGTCCTCGCGGACGTCCCGCAGGATGTTGGTGAGCTGGAGCGCGACGCCGAGCGCGTCCGCGAGCCGCCCGGCCTCCTCGTGCCGCTCGGTGCCGAACACGCCGAGCGACAGCCGCCCGACCGTGCCCGCGACCTGGCGGCAGTAGCCGAGCAGGTCCTCGAACGCCTCGTAGTGGGTGCCGCGCACGTCGCTCTCGCAGCCGTCGATCAGCTCCCCGAACGCGTCGAGCGGGATCGGGTGCCGCGTCGCGGCGTCGGCGAGGGCCGTCAGCACCGGGTCGCCGCCGAGCGCGCCGAGCCCGGCGCGGCCCGCGACGACGTCCTGGAGGGTGTCCAGCCGCCGCCGCGCGTCGGCCAGCAGCTCCAGCCGGACGTCGGCCGGGTCCGGGCCGTCGCCGATGTCGTCGATGCGGCGGGCGAACGCGTAGATCGCGCTCATCGCGCGCCGCTTCGGGGCGGGCATCAGCCGGATGCCGTAGGCGAAGTTGCGCGCCTCGGCCCGGACGACCCGCTCGCAGTGCTGGTAACCGTCGGCCACCGTCATCTCTCAGCCCCTTCCCAGAGCGGACGCCCACCCGGCCAGCAGCCGGACCCGGCCCGCGCGCAGTTCCCGGCCGAGCACGTCGTGGCGGCCGCGGTCGAGCGCGGCGAGGGTCGCGCGGCCGCCCGCGACGTACCCGGCGACGGCGAGCCGCGCCCAGCCGGCGAGCCCGGCCAGCAGCGGCGGCGCGCCCTCGGCCAGCAGCGCGGCGGCGCGGGCGGCCTGCAGCGCGACGACGCCGCGCAGCCGCGTCGGCGTGTACGGGAGCGCGAGGTCGTCGTCGGTGCAGCCGAACCGCCGCAGGTCGTCGGCGGGCAGGTACACGCGCCCGCGCGCGTAGTCCTCGCCGACGTCCTGGCAGTGCTCGATGACCTGGAGCGCGGAGCAGACGCGGTCGGAGGCGTCCATCAGCTCCGGCGTGGCGCGGCCGAAGACGTGCAGGACGATGCGGCCGACCGGCTCGGCGGACAGCGTGCAGTACTTCAGCAGCTCGTCGAACGTCGCGTAGCGGTCGACGACCTGGTCCTGGCGGTTGGCCTGGATCAGGTCGCGGAAGGGGTCGAGGGGGATTCCGCGGTCGCGGACGGTGGGGGCGAGCCGGCGTAACTGCGGGAGGCGGGGGGTGCGCCCGGCGGCGACGGCGTCGAGCTCGGCGTCGATCAGGTCCAGGAGTTCGGCGCGGCGCTCGGGCGGGGCCTCGTCGCCGACGTCGTCGACGAGCCGGGCGAAGCCGTACACGGCGCGCAGGTCGGCGCGGTGGCGGGCGGGCAGGACCCGGGTCGCGACCGGGAAGTTCTCGCGGGTGACGAGCGCGCCGAGCGTCCGGTCGTGCTCGTCGAAGCTCCAGCTCGGATCGGGGGACGCCACGATGTCCTTTCGTCGGTGATCAACACTGTGTGATTCGCCGACTACGGCATCGAGGAAACCCTGTCCGAGGTATGGACTGTCTAAAGCGCGGCGTCCGGCGCCGCGAGGGCGGGCACGACGTCCTCGACGAGGTGGAGCAGCACGTCGCGCAGCAGCGTCCGGGTCTGCGCGCGGGTGAGCCGCCCGTGCTTGAGCCATTCGCGGGCGGCGGCCTCGGCCATCCCGGAGTAGCCGCGGAACGCCGCGCGGACCTCGGGGTGCGCGGCGGCGAGCGGGGCGAGGCCGACGACCTCGGTGAGGTGGTCCACGGCGCGGCCGCGGGCGGCGTCCAGGACGCGCTCCAGGTCGGCGTCGCCGCCGGACGCGGTGAGGTCCAGCGCCCGCACCCACGCGGTGCGGTTGCGGTGCAGCAGCTCCAGCCACGCGTCGAGGCTCCGCTCGATCCGGTCGCGGACCGTCGCCCCGGCGTCGAAGGCGGGGACGGGGACCGGCGGGATCTCCACCATCCGCTCGACGGCGGCGACGTACAGTTCGCGGCGCGTCCCGAAGTAGTGGTGGAGCAGGCCGCGGCTCACCCCGGCGGCCGCCGCGATCTCGGCGGTGGACACCGCCTCGTACGGGCGTTCGCCGAACAGCCGCCGCGCGCACGCCAGGATCTGCTCGCGGCGCTCGTCGGGGCCCTTGCGGACCCGGCGCGGCCGTTCCGTCGCGTGCTCGCCCATCGGCCGCCTCCCGTTCCTCCGGCCCGGCGTCCATCATGCCGCGCCGGACGCCGCCGGACCTGGCGAGATGTCCTCTTCGCGAATGATGCCCGCGAACGTGTCGATCTTCGCTATCGTCTGGCGCGGCGGAGCCGTAGCGCAGAGGTCGTCGCGCCCATGCCGCGAGCTGGAGGACGTCGGTTCGAATCCGACCGGTTCCGCCCCCGGTCGTCCACGCCGGGCGGCGGCCCGACGCGCCGCCGTCCCGGCGAGCCGTCGAAGGAGCCCCCGTGTCCGCCGAGCCCCCCGCCGGACCGCGGCCGCCGGGGGACGACGAGCTGGCGGCCTGCCTGCGCGTCCTCGCGCGGGCGCGCGAGGCCGACCCCGACGACCCCGCCTGGACCGAGGTCCACCGCGCCGCCGAGCAGACCCGCCGCGCCGCCAAGAAGGCGCGCCGGGCCGCGCGGCGCGCCGAGCGCCGCGCGCACGACCTGGCGGCGCTCGCGACGGCCGAGCGGTTCCGCGAGCAGAACCCCTCCCCCGCGCCCGCGCTCGGGCCGCCGGCCGGGACGGCGCGGCCGGTGCTGCGCGGCGCGCGCGCCTGCTATGTCTGCAAGGAGCCGTACCGGGAGGTCGATTCCGAGTACCACCAGCTCTGCGCCGCGTGCGCCGAGGAGAACCGGGAGCGCCGCCACGCGCGGTGCGACCTGCGCGGGCGCGTCGCGCTCGTCACCGGCGGGCGCATCAAGATCGGGTTCCAGCTCGTGCTGAAGCTGCTGCGCGACGGGGCCGAGGTCGTCGTGACGACGCGGTTCCCGCGCGACGCGGCGCGGCGGTTCGCGGCCGTGCCGGACGCGGCGGACTGGCTGGACCGGCTGCACGTCCACGGGGTGGACCTGCTCGACCTGCCGTCCGTCGCGGGGCTGCTGGAGGCCGTCGAGGCGCGGTTCGACCATCTCGACGTGCTCGTCAACAACGCGGCGCAGACCGTCCGGCGGCCCGCCGCCTACCACCGCGAGGTGCGCGGGCGGGAGGGCGCGCCGCTGCTCGGCCGCGCGGCGCGGGTGGACGTCGCCGAATCCGCGCGGGCGGCCGTGCCCGCGCTGATGCCCGCCTCGGACCCGGCGCTGTTCCCGTCCGGCCAGGTGGACGAGACGGGCGAACCGCTCGACCTGCGGGACCGCAACAGTTGGACGCTGCGGCTGCACGAGATCGACCCCGGCGAATGGCTGGAGACGCAGCTCGTCAACGCGTTCGCGCCGTTCCTGCTGACGTCGCGGCTGCGCGGCATGCTCACCGCGTCGCCGTTCCCCGACCGGTACGTCGTGCAGGTGTCGGCGATGGAGGGCAGTTTCGCGCGGGCGAACAAGACCGTCCGGCACGCCCACACCAACATGGCGAAGGCGGCGCTGAACATGCTGGTCCGCACGGCCGC
The DNA here is from genome assembly GCF_000381885.1 of Actinomadura atramentaria DSM 43919. GTDB lineage: Bacteria > Actinomycetota > Actinomycetes > Streptosporangiales > Streptosporangiaceae > Spirillospora > Spirillospora atramentaria. Next base: position 84,279 of record NZ_KB907221.1, read on the forward strand.
CGCCGACTACGCCGCCGACGGCGTCCACATGACGGCCGTCGACACCGGCTGGGTGACCGACGAGCGCCCGCACCCGGACCGGGCGGCGCAGCGCGCGGCGGGGTTCCGCCCGCCGCTGGACGCGATCGACGGCGCGGCCCGCGTGTACGACCCGATCGTGCGCGGCGTGCGCGGCGAACGCCTGTCCGGGGTGTTCCTGAAGGACTACCGGCCCACCGCGTGGTGAGGGCGCAGGGTGAGAGAGAGAACGACATGACGCCAGAGCCGATGCCGGTGCGCTGCCCGGCGATCGAGCACCCCGACGTCCCGCCCGCCGACCCGGCGGCGCTGGCGCCGCTGCTGGACCGGCTGGCGGCGCCCGCGCCGGTCGCCGGGGACGAGGAGTTCCCGGTCGGGACGCTGCGCGCGGACGGCCGCGTCGACCTGTGCAAGCAGGGCCTCGGCGCGGACGGCGCGGCGCGGCTGCTGCCGGTCGCCGCGCGGTCCCCGCACGCCGCGCACGTGCTGCTCGGCACGAACGCGATCGGCGACGCGGGCGCGCGGGCCGTCGCGGACGCCGTCGCCGCCGGGCACGGGCTGCGGACGCTCTACCTCGGCTGCAACCGGATCGGCCCGGACGGCGCGGCGGCGCTGGCCGACCGGCTCGCGGGCGACGGCACCGTCCGCGCGCTGTGGCTGAAGCGCAACCCGGTGGGCGACGCGGGCGCGGCGGCGCTCGCGGCGATGCTGCGCCGCAACGCCGCGCTGCGCACGCTCGACCTGGTGAACACCGGGCTCGGGACCGACGGCCTGCGGGCCCTGGTGGACGCGCTCGTCGCGCGGGACGCGCCGCTGGAGCGGCTGTTCCTCGGCGGCAACGGCCTCGCGCCGCAGGCCGCGCCGCTGCTCGCGGCGCTGGTCCGGGACGCGGGCGTCCGCGAGCTGTACCTTCCCGCGAACCACCTCGGCGACGACGGCGCCGCCGTGCTGGCCGCGGCCGTGTCGCCGGACCGGCCCGCGCGGCTCGGCCTCGGCGGCAACGGGATCAGCCCGGCCGGAGCGGCGGCCCTGGCGGCGGCGCTGCCCGGCCTGGAGGCGCTGGACCTCGGCCGTCCCGCGTCGGAACGGGCGCTCGGCGCGCCGCCGAACACCACCGGCGACGCGGGCGCGGGCGCGCTGGCCGAGGCGCTGCCGGGCAGCCCGCTGCGGCGGCTGGAGCTGCGGCACACGGGCGTCACCGGGCGCGGCGCCAAGGCCCTGCTCGCCGGGCTGCCCGAGCGGACGCGGCTGGAGCACGTCGGGTTCGGGCCGGGCGTGCCGCGCCGCGTGAAGCGGGCGGTCGCGGAGCGGCTGCGGCCCGCCGCGCCGTCGCACCCGGACCTGCGGGCGATCGGGAGCGTCTACCGGTGAGGCTCCGCGACGAGCAGCGCGCGACGCTCGCGGCGTGGCGGGGCGTCCGCCGGTACGCGGTGCCGCGCCCGATGATCGAGCGGGCGACCGAGCGGCGGCTGGCCGGGGACTGGCGCGGCGCGTGCGCGGCCGCGGACGTCGAGGTCGCGTTCACGCCGGCGGGGGTCGCGGCCGAGCACGGCGCGGACGTCGCCGAGCGGCTGGCCGACGACCTGCGGCACCTCGCCCCCGAGCTGCTGCGCTGGCACATGCCGCGCATCCTGCACGGCCGCACGACGCTCGCGGCGGGCGTCACGGTGTACCTCGGGCCGGTCGGGGACGGGCCCGTGCTCAGCGTCGGGACGCCCACCCAGCCGGACGCGCCGCAGCGGCTCGTCCTGCGCTTCGAGCGCCCCGACCCGGACGCCCGCTGGTACGCCGTCGAGCACTGGCACGAGTCGCGGTTCCTGTGGGACGTCCGGCACACCGGTGCGCTGCTGTCGTTCTACGGGGACGGGACGCGGCTGCCGTTCCTGCGCCCGGACGGGACACCGCTGCCCGACGCCGAACTGCCGGACGCCGACCCCGGCCCGGACGACGTCGTCCGCGCGGCCGAGTGGGCGGCGGGCGACCTGCGCGCGGAGCTGGCCGCCGCCGGGATCGCGGCCGGGCGGACGGACGACCGGCTGCGCGCCCTGTTCGTCAACGCACCGCTGCTGGCGCGCGAGGCCGGGCGGTACGAGCGCGTGATGCTCGGCCGGGAGTGGTCGCCGTCGTGGATCGAACGCGGCACCGGCGGGCTCGCGCTGATCCGGACGTCGGGGGCGACGGACCGGCCGCCGCCCTTCCCGCAGCTCGCCGAGCACCGCTGGACCCACCCGGCCGACGCCGTCCTGCTCCGCGCGGGCCTGCTCACCCCCGACGAGCTGCACCCGCTGCTGCGCGCCGCGTACTTCCCGTCGCTCGGCCCGGCGGCGGGCCCGGTCGGGCCGCCGCGCCCCGCGCCGCCCGGCCCGGTGCGGGTCCGCTGCCGGGGCGAGTGGCACGAGATCCGCTCGTCCGGCGGCGGCTTCGCGATGCCGCACACCGAGGACGAGCAGCGCCGCGAGAAGGCGCTGCGCGCGTTCGGCGGCGCGGTCACCGGCTGCTTCGAGGTCCACGAGCGGTGGCGGAGCGGCACGGGCCGGCTGCCGCGCGCGCTGCGGGACCAGCGCACCGAGCTGTTCCAGCTCGCCCAGCACGGCGACACCGAGGGCGTGGTCGCGCTGCTGGACGCCGGCGTCGACCCGCACGTCCGCGACGCGCGGCGGCGGACGCTGCTGCACGCGCTCCCGCTGCTCGACCACGAGCGCCTGCTCCCCCGGCTGCTCGCGGCCGGGCTGGACCTGGAGGCCGTCGACCACATGTCGCAGACGCCGCTCGCGGTCGCCGTCGCGCACTTCGGGTCGCGCGCGCTGATCGACGCGCTGCTCGCGGCCGGGGCGCGGCTCGACCCGGTGGACGACGAGGAGTGCTCGATCGCGGACCTCATCGACCGCTGGCGCGCCCGCGACCTGCGAGACCTGCGCGAGCGGGTCCTGAAGGAGCACCCCGACGCCTACGCGGGCTACTGGAAGCACGACGACGAGGACGACGAATGACGGACGCGCTCGCGGCGGCCGACGACCTGAACCGCCGGGCCCGCGCCTGGCGCACCGAGCCCGCCCGCTCCACCCAGCTCGAAGCACTCGCCCTCGCGGTCGTCGCGAACCTGCCGGTGCTGCTGTGGGGCGAACCGGGCATCGGGAAGTCGGCCGGGCTGGAACTGCTCGCGGACACGCTCGACGTCCCGCTGGAAACGGTCATCGCGAGCGTCCACGAGCCCTCGGACTTCGCCGGGCTGCCCGTCATCGGCGACGACCCGGCGACGACCGGCGTGCCGATGGCCCCGCCCGACTGGGCCGTGCGGGTCGCCGCGGCCGGACGCGGCCTGCTGTTCTTCGACGAGCTGTCGTCCGCGCCGCCCGCCGTGCAGGCCGCGCTGCTGCGCGTCGTCCTGGAGCGGCGCGTGGGCAGCCTCGCGCTGCCCGGCCCGGTGCGGATCGTCGCCGCCGCGAACCCGCCCGCGAGCGCCGCCGACGGCTGGCACCTCAGCCCGCCGCTGGCGAACCGGTTCGTCCACCTGCGCTGGACGCACGAGCCGCGCACGGTCGCGCGCGGCCTCGCCGGGACGTGGCCCGCGCCCGTCGTCCCCGTCGTGGACCCCGCCGCCGCGGCGGGCGCGGTCGCGCGGGCGCGCGGCGTCGTGTCGGCGTTCCTCACCGCGCGGCCCGGCCTCGCCCACCACCTCCCCGCCGACGCCGAGGCGCGCGGCGGCGCGTGGCCGTCGCCCCGCACCTGGGAGATGGCGCTGCGGCTGCTGGCCGCCGGATACGCGACGGACGCGCGCCCGGAGGCGGTCTCCGCCGCCGTCGTCGGCGCGGTCGGCGACGGCGCGGGCCTGGAACTGCTCGCCTACCTCGACGAACTCGACCTGCCCGACCCCGACCGCGTCCTCGCGCGTCCGGACGCGTTCGCGCTGCCCGAGCGCGGCGACCGGCAGCTCGCATTCCTCACCGCCGTCGTCGCCGCCGTCCAGGCCGAGCTGACCCGCGAGCGCTGGGAGGCGGGCTGGACGGTGCTGGCCAAGGCCGTCGAGGCGGGCGTCCCGGACGTCGCCGCGCGCGCCGCGACCGACCTGGCCGCGATGCGCGACCCGGCGTGGCCGGTGCCGAGCGGCATCGACGCGTTCGTGGAGCTGCTGAGCCTGTCGGGCGCGCTCGCCTGATGGCGCTGGACCGGACGAAGCTGCTCGCCGCCCGGTACCGCGCGGCGGCCGACCGGCCCTACCTCGCGTCGGCGATGTACTCGCTGACGGTCGTGGAGAGCGGGCGCGTCCCGACGATGGGCGTGGACGCGCGGTGGCGCTGCTACGTCAACCCCGCGTTCGTCGCCGCGCACGACGTCCGGGAGCTGGCGGGCGTGTGGATGCACGAGGTCGCGCACCTGCTGCGCGACCACCACGGCCGGTCCGCGCGGCTGCCCGCCGCGCTCCAGCGCGACGCGCGGCGGGTGAACATCGCCGAGGACTGCGAGATCAACGACGACCTGCTGGCGGACGGCGTCCCGCTGCCCGCCGGGCGGGTCGCGCCCGACGACTTCGGGCTGCCGCGCGGACGCCTGTTCGAGGAGTACGTCGCGGGCGTCCCGCCGCAGCCGTACGGGCACGACTGCGGGTCGGGCGCGCACGGGGCGGCGCGGCCGTGGGAGCTGGCCGGGGGCTCGGACGCGCCGGGCGTCGGGGACGTCGAGGCGGCGGCGCTGCGCCGCGCGACGGCCGAGGCGGTCCGCGCGCACCTGCGCGGGCGCGGGACGGTGCCGGGCGGCTGGCGGCGCTGGGCGGACACCGTCCTGGAACCCGTCGTGGACTGGCGGCGCGTCCTCGCCGGTGCGGTGCGCGAGGCGGTCGCGTGGGCGTCGGGCGCGGTGGACTACACCTACCTGCGGCCGTCCCGGCGGACGGCGGCCGTGCGCGGCGCGGTGCTGCCGAGTCTGCGCCGCCCGCTGCCGCGCGTCGCGGTCGTCGTGGACACCTCGGGCTCGATGGGCGACGAGGAGCTGGGCGCGGCGCTCGCCGAGGTGACCGGCGTCCTGCGCGAGGTCGGCGTGCGCGGGAACCGCGTCAGCGTCCTGGCCTGCGACGCGGACGTGCAGGCCGTCTCGCGCGTGACGGCCGCCGCCGACGTCGCCCTCGGAGGCGGCGGCGGGACCGACATGCGCGTCGGCATCGCCGCCGCCCTCGCCGCCCCGGACCGCCCGCAGGTCGTCATCGTCATGACCGACGGCCTCACCCCCTGGCCTGCCGAACCCCCCGCCGCCCGCCTCATCGCCGCCGTCATCGGCCCCGCGGACGTCCCGCCCTGGATCGAAACGGTCCGCGTCCCCTCCCCCTGACCGGGGCGCAGGTTTTGTGCGCCGTTTGCCGGGGGGCGCTCGGGGGCGGGGGAAGCGTCGGCTTTAGTGGGAGACGCGAGCACGCACCGACAACCCGCGACCGCCGGAAGCCCACCGTGACCAGAATCAGGCTCCTCAGCCGCCTTCCCGCGGGGACGGCGAGCCAGCTCAAGTTCGTCGGCACCCGCGTCGCCCGGCTGACCCTGACGTCCATCGCGGCCTATGTCCTCGCCGACTGGCTCCTCAAGGGGCCGGCGCCGCTGCTGGCGCCGCTGACCGCGCTGCTCGTCGTCCAGTACTCGATCTACGAGACGATCAAGTCGAGCATCGGGCGCGTCCTGGCCGTCACCTCCGGCGTGCTGCTGGCCGTCCTGTTCGGGCACACGGTCGGGTTCTCCTGGTGGAGTCTCGGGCTGACGATCTTCGCGGCGCTCGTGATCGGGTTCGCGCTGCGGCTCGGCGACCACCTGCTGGAGGTGCCGATCAGCGCGATGCTGATCTACGCCCTCGGCGCGTCGAACACCGCGGGCGCGACCGACCGCGTGGTGGAGACGCTGATCGGCGCGGGGACGGGCCTGGTCGTCACGGTCCTCGTCCCCGCCGTCCAGGTGACGCCCGCCCAGGAGGCCGTCGAGAACCTGGCGAACCGGATGTCCAAGCTCATCGACGACCTCGCCGAGGCGGTGCGGCGCGGCGTCCAGACCGACGACGCCCGGCAGTGGCGGTCCACCACCGACCGGCTGTTCCAGGACATCGGGCAGACCGACCAGGCGCTGGAGGCCGCCGAGCAGAGCGTCCGGCTCAACCCGCGCGCGTCCCGGATCATCGACGCGGGGGCGGCGCTGCGCAACGGCGTCGAGACGCTGGAGCGGTTCGCGGTGTCGCTGCGCGGCCTCGCCCGCGCCGTCACCGACGCCGCGCACCTCGACGACCGCAACCGCATCCTCGACGAGGTCGACGTCCGCGAACCGCTCGCCCGCACGCTGACGGCGATCCGCGACACCGTCGTCACCTACGCGACGCTGGCGCGGTCGGACGTGGAGCGCTCCGCGACCCCGTCCGACCTGGAAGAACAGCTCAGCGAGGCCATCGCCACCGCGCAGGAGCAGCGCGACCTGTTCGTGGAGCGCCTGCTCGGCCGGCTCGAAGCGGACCTGCGCTGGCCGCTGTACGGCGAGATCCTGATGCACCTCGACCGGCTGATCGACGACCTGCGCGTCGAGCACCGCATGGAGGCGCGCGAACTGTGGCGGCAGGAGCGCGGCGCGTCCCGCCTGCTGCCCGAGCGCCCGGCCCGCGCGGTGTCGCGCGCGAGCGGCATCCTGCGCGGCGCGACCCGCTCGGCGGGCGACTCCGCCGAACGCAACGCGTCGGCCGCCGACGTCGGCTCCGTCCCCAACCGCCCCCGAGAAACCGCCCACTCCCACCACCCACCCCAACGCTGACTCCGCCTGGGGCACGGCCGGACCGGCACGCGGATCGCGTCAGGCGGTGCTGTCAGCGCTCGACGGGCCGTCGGTCCAGAGTTCGAACTGAATGCCGGGCGCGGGCAGAGCCCAGGCCGGATTGATGTGGACGGCGCCGCTCGTCGCCGACACCCAGGACCTCGAGATTTCCGGTTCCGGATAGTCGCCGCCCTCGTCGAAGAAGGCGAACATCCCGTAACCGGTCGTGGCGATCGTATGCGTCGCGTCCAGCAGTCTGGGGAGCATTGATTCCTTGCGTTCGTTCCGGTGGACGGATTCGGGCTCGGTCGAGTATTCCGTGGAGAGGGCCGCATTCCGACCGGCCAGGACAGGCCAGGACGACATCCGGTTGAGGTCGTTCCAGTGACTCATCGCCGTGGGAGCATCGGGGGCATGCCTGACCATGATCTCCGGTCGGCCGGCCTTGAACTCGATACGACCAAGCCGTCGCCGGCACGCGTCTACGACTACTTCATCGGTGGGAAGGACAACTTCGCGGCCGACCGGGCCGCCGCCGACATGGTGTTGAAGGACTGGCCGGAGATTCGCCCGGCCGCGCTCGCCAACCGACGTTTCCTGTCGCGGGTCGTCGCCGAGCTCACGCGGCGCGGATTCCGGCAGTTCCTCGATCTCGGCTCCGGCCTGCCCACGCAGGAGAACGTCCACCATGTCGCCCAGCGCATCGCGCCGGACGCTCGCGTGGTGTACGTCGACAACGACCCGATGGTCCTCGCCCACGCCCGCGCGCTCCTGGACGACTCCTCCGGCACGAGATACGTACACGCCGACTTGCGCGATGTCGACGAAGTCCTTCGCGCCGCGCTCGATACCGGGCTCATCGACTACGACGAGCCCCTCGTCCTGCTGATGGTCGCCGTGCTGCCGTTCTTCCGCGAGACCGACGACGCCCGCGGCATCATCACCCGCTATACCGGCGCGCTTGCTCCGGGAAGCCTGTTCGTGTGCTCCGGAATGGTTTCCAACACTGCCCCGCCGGAGGCTGCCGCGCGGATCCGTCAGCAGTTCGGCAGCGCGCCCTCCCCGGCTCTGATCCGCACTCGGGCGCAGGTCAACGAAATCCTCGACGGCTTCGAAGTCGAGCCGCCCGGCCTTGGGAACGTGCGCACCTGGCCCGACCCCGGGCCGGACGAGTTCCCTCTCAACTACGGCGGGGTCCTGCGAGTCTAGGTTTCGCGGTCAGTGCTGGAAGAAAGCCGCATGCGAAGGGGTCGTCGAGGGTGGTGAGGTCGCCGGTGGCGATGCTCGTTCCGTTGCGCATGAGGGCGGTGTGGTCTGCGATTCCGGCGGACACGAGCATTGGTCTGTCGGGGGTGATGACCAGGGCGGCGGCTCCGGTGTCGGCGCAGCGGCGGAGGGTGGTCCGGACACCGTAGGCGAGATCGACCGCGTCCTGGACGGTTTCGCTCCACCGTCCGAGGTCGGTGTCGGACGGTCAGTTCACGCAGTTCGGCAGGCGTGGGACGTCAGCTCAGGGGGAAGCCGAGAGCGCGGCCTTCGGTGCGCAGTTCTTCTCGGGCGTCCGGGTGGGCCACATTGTCGATGATCTGCTCCGCCTGCGCGGCGGCGTCGTGGCCCCAGATCTCGGCGGTCCCCTGTTCGCTGACGATGTAACTGTGCTGGAAGGACGTCACCGGCCCGGCGAGACGCGGAATGACGGTCGAGACGTCCGCGCGCGGATGCCACGACGGCAGCGCGATGATCGCATGGCCGCCCGGCGAGTGCAGCGCCCCGACGACGAAATCGGTCTGCCCGCCGAATCCCGAATAGATCGTCCCGCGCACGCGGCTCGCGTTGGCCTGCGCGTAGAGGTCGATCTGCAGGGCGCTGTTCACGGAGGTCAGGCGGGGTTGGCGGGCGATGAGCCCGGGGTCGTTGGTCTTCTCCGTCCGCAGCATCCGGACGCGGTCGTTGCGGTCGATCCAGTCGTACAGCTCGGGGCCGCCGAACGCGAATGACGCGGTGATCGGCGACGCCGCATCCAGCGCGCCCGCCTTTTCCAGCGCCAGAACGCCGTCGCTGAACATCTCCGACCACACCGCCAGTCCGCGCCGATCCGCGAGGGAGGCGAGCACCGCGTCGGGAATCGCGCCGATGCCGATTTGGAGCGTCGCGCTTTCCGGGACGAGCCGGGCCACCCGCTCCCCGATGCGGCGCGCGATGTCACCGGGGTCGCGGTGCGCGGGAACGGCCAGCGGCTCGTCCGTCTCGACGGCGTAGTCGATCTCGTCCAGCGCGAGGACCGCGTCCCCGTGCGTGAACGGCATGCGCGGGTTGAGCTGCGCGACGACCAGCCCGCCGCGCGCCCGGACGGCCTCGATCGCGGCGGGCAGGATGTTGACCTCGACGCCGAGCGAGACGGTGCCGCCGACCGGCTGGGACGTCTGGACGACCACGACGTCCGGCGGCAGCGTCTCCTTGAGCAGCAGCGGGACCAGCGACAGGCGGCACGGGAAGTACCGCAGGTTCGCCCGGCCGCGCATGCCGGGACCGACGAACGGCGTCTCCAGGACGACGCCGTCGCGGTCGGGCAGCCCGGTCTGCGCGTTCAGCATGAACAGGCGGTATTCGGCGACGGCCGCGTCCACGATCTCCAGGGCGCGCCGGGGCGCGGCGAAGTTGCCTCCGGCGACGATCCTCGGGCAGCCCGGCAGTCCGGACAGGACGGCGGCCAGGTGCGACTCGGAGACGACGCGCATCGGAACTCCCCCATTGATCGACTTACCCCCACATTAGGGCGCGCGGTGGAAGAGCCGGACGCCGCCGAACAGGCAGAGCGCCGCCAGGACGAGCGTCACGCCCGCGCCCGCCGCGACCGTCCCGTCGGCGTAGTGCCCGAGGAACACCTCGCGCACCGCGTCCACGGTGTAGCGGAACGGGACGGCGCGCGACGCCCCGTCGAGCCACCCGGGCGCGAGCGTCATGGGCAGCAGCAGGCCGGACAGCAGCATGAGCGGGATCGCCGCCGTGTTGACGATGGCGGCGAACTCCGGCACCGTCCGGACGTTCATCGCCAGCCCGTACGACAGCGCCGACAGCGCGGCCGCGAGCACGCCGACGAACAGCAGCCCGATCATGATCCCGAGCAGCGGGGCGCGCAGACCGAACGCCAGACCGAGCAGAACGAGCACGGCGGACTGCGCGAGAAGCTGGACGACGTCGCGCAACGTGCGGCCGAGCAGCAGCGCGGCCGGGCTCACCGGTGTGGCGCGCATCCGGTCGATGACGCCGAGGTTGCGGTCCATCAGCAGGCCGAGGCCGACGAACGAGCCGCCGAGCAGCGCGAGCTGGACGAGGACGCCGGGGACCAGCGTCTGCCAGGACGTCGCGTCCGTCCCGAGCCGCAGCCCGGTCAGCAGCGGGCCGAACAGGGCGAGGAACAGCAGCGGTTGCAGCATCCCGAAGAGCAGTTGCGTTCTCGAACGGAGCGTCGCCCGCAGGTAGCGGCCGAAAACGGTGCCGGTGTCGGTGAGAAGGGTCATAGGGGTCTCCGGTCAGATGGCGACGGGTTCATCGGCCCGGCCGGTGACGGCGAGGAACGCATCTTGCAGGCTGGCGGCCGGGTCGCCCGCGTAGCGGGTCTTGAGGTCGGCGGGGGTGCCTTCCGCGACGACCGTCCCGGCGTCCACGACGACGACGCGGTCGGCGAGGGCGTCCGCTTCGTCCAGGTAGTGGGTGGTGAGGAAGACCGTCGTGCCGTGCTCGGCGCGGATGCGGCGGACGAGGTCCCACAGGTCGGCGCGGCTGCCGGGGTCGAGGCCGGTGGTGGGCTCGTCGAGGAACAGGACCTCGGGCCGGTTGACGAGACCGAGCGCGATCTCGAGGCGGCGGCGCTGGCCGCCGGACAGCGCGGCGGTCGGACGGTCCGGCGGCAGGTCCAGGTCGCGGGCCAGCCCGGCGGCGCGCTCGCGGGCGGCGGCCCTGCTCAGCCGGTGCAGACGGCCCTGGGTGACCAGTTCCTCGCGGACGTCGCAGGCGGGGTCCAGCCCACCCGACTGCGCGACGTACCCGATGCGGCGGCGCACGCCGGCGGGGTCGCGGCGCAGGTCGTGGCCGGCGATCTCGGCCTCGCCGCCGGTGGGCGGCAGGAGCGTGGTGAGCATCCGGAAGGCGTCCCCCCAGCGGCTCGCGGACATCGTGCGGGAGCGCGGGCCGGGCGAGTCCGCGGCGCGCGCCGTCCTCGCGCGGCTGCGCGCCGAGGTCCGCCGCCGCGACCGCAGTCTCGGGCTCACCGAAGGGTTCGGCCGCATCTACCAGATGATGCGCGCCGCCCCGACGCTCACCGCGCGGCTGGAGGAACTCGGGCAGCAGATGACCGACGCGCTCGCGGCGGTCCTGGCGGAGGAGACCGGCGCGGCACCGGACGATCCGCTCCCCCGCGTCGCCGCGGCGCAGATCGGCGCGGTCCATTCCCTGGTCTTCGCGGAGATCGGCCGGCGCATCACCGCGGGCGAAAGTCCGGACGAGATAGCGGACGCCCTGGAAGTCCTTCTCGACGCCGCCGAGGATTTGCTGGGCGGCCGCCTGCTCGCCTACGCCCCGGCCGGGGGCGGCGGCGTGTGAACGCCGCCGCCCGCTCACTCAGGAATCGCAGCGGCCGGACGTCGGCGGGGTCTTGGACGTCCGGGCGACGGGAATGGACTCGACGCCGTCCGTCCCTTCCTTGGCGTACGAGACGTTGTGGCCGGGGACGGTCCAGGTGTACCCGTCCAGCCTGATCTTCCAGTAGCCGATCGTCTCGCGCAGGACGGGCGCGGTCTCGACCCAGCCGAACCGCTTCGGCGGGACGTGGATCTGCACCTGTTCGGTGACGGTGCTCTGCTGGAGCCACGTGAAGGACTCGTTGAACTCCTGCGAGAAGAACTCGACCGAAAGCCCTATCGACTGGCCGAAACTGAACTCGGTACCGGAGGTCCGCGCCCAGCTTATGTAGTATTCGGCGTCCCGGTCGGGGCTCTGGTTGTAGAGGACCCGTCCGTTCACGCAGCCGTCCGCCGCCTTGTAGGCGCGCGGTTCCTCAAGCGCGACGAATTCGCACTTGTTGCCGTCGGGATTGGCCGCGCACCGGGCGGCGGCCTGCTTGAGGACGATGTTCAGCACGCCGGGCGCGGTGGGGCCCTTCCCGAGCATCGCGCTGCTGCCGAGCCTCCACTTGTTGTGGTCGTTGGGCGAATCGGTGTCGCAGTTCATCCGCTCCACCTGCTCGCCGTCGTGGATTCCGGCGTCCGCGGCCAGCGCGGTCAGGCAGAACCTGCGCTCACCGCGCTGGCGGAAACGGAAGTCGGAGGCGGTCTGCGTGCCCTTGTCCGCGTTCGCGGGCAGGACCGGTTCGATGTACCACTGCTGTTCGACGCGCGCGGGATCGCAGGCGGCGAGTTGCAGATGGTACGGCGGGAAGGTGTCGTCGACCTCGTCGACGCACCGGCCCGTGGCGTTGTTGTAGATGCTGATCGCTCCGCCCGGATCGTCCGTCGGACGCAGCGTCCACAGGTGCGCGGGGCTGCGGAGCGGGTTGCCGCGCGTGATGCGGCTCCCGGGGTCGCGCGGGTCCTTGACGTTCAGCGCCAGGAACAGGTCGCTCGGCATGATCGTCAGGCAGTCCAGCGAGCCGGGGGGCGCGCATTTGTCGGACCCGACCGCGGAGAGGTCGGCCCAGTCGACCCAGACGTCCTCCTTGCTGCCCGTAGGGCTCCCGGCCGCGAGTTGGCTGCGCTGGTAGAGCTTGTCGGAGTCCTTGCCGATGGCGAAGACGTCGAGCGCGACGAAGTTCCCCCGCCGGACGGGCTGCACCGCGACCGACCGCATCTTCTCGTCGCCCAGGGCGCGCCAGCCGCCGCTCCAGATCCCGTTGGGGGCGTCCTCGGAGACCGGGGCCGTCTGCGACCTGTAGGCGACGCGACCGGCGGCGTCGATGCCGAAGACCGAGAGGCGGCCGTCGGTGTGCGCGACGACGGCGGGCCGTCCGGGAACGGCCGGGCCGATCGACCGGCCCTCGCCCCAGGCCCCGACCGGTTTCGCCGACGTGCCCGGCTCCGACTGCGTGACCGTCCACAGGCGGCCGTCCCCGCGGTCGCCGAAGACCTGGAACAGCGTGCCCTTCTTGAGGACGTTCGGTGCGACGGAGACGTTTCCGGTGAAGCCTTTGCCGATCTGCGTCCACGCGGACCAGTTGCCGGCGGGCAGCGGCTTGTCCGGCGTGCTCGGATGCTTCTGCGCGATCACGCGGAGCCGCCCGTCGCTCTTGCGGGCGAAGACGCTGATGCGCCCGTCCCCGGCGGTCGCGGCGGTGGGGTTGCCGACCCACGTTCCCGGCAGCGATTCCCACTTGCTCCAGCTCGTGCCGTTGGGAGCCTTCTGGACGAGGTGCCAGACGTGCCCGTCCGCCCCGCGGAGGAAGAGCTCCAGGCGGCCGTCGGTGTTGCCCTTCACGGCGCCGTCGCGATTCGGGGACGGGCTGCTGTAGGTGTTGTCGTTCGCGACGATCGTCGGGGCCCCGGCGACGGCGGTCTTCGGCGGGGCGCCCAGGTCGGCCCACGCGCCCCAGCTCCCGTTCGCGGCCTGGGTCTGGTACCACAGGTGGCCGTCCGGACGCCGGACGAACACCGAGGGGCGCTTGTTGAGGTTGCGGGCGGTCACCGGGTCGCCCACGGCCTTGCCGCCGGTGCTCGCCCAGGCGCTCCAGCCTTCGTCCTCGCGGTCCCGCGCCCTGCGGTAGAGGGTGCCGTCCGCGCCGCGAACGAAGACGGTCAACGTCCCGTCGGCGGCACCGGCGACGACCGGAGCCCCGGCGACGGCGGCGTCCGGAGCGGCGACGGCGGGCACCCCGGCGACCGCCGCCAGACCACCGGCCGCCAGGCACACGGCGGCGGCTAAGGCTCCCCACCGCCGACCCCGAACGGACTTTTCAGACATAAACCATCCCTCCTCGACCAGAGAATGACCGAATTAAAAAGAACGTCCGAATATAGACACCATGAGACCGGCCCAAAGATCTCGAAATCCAACGCTACCCAAAAACCAAACCAAGGTCACTGACTTCTCCGCAAACCCCCACACCAACGACCCTTCCACCGGACCGCCCGCAGCAATGCGCGAACAGCACCCAACCCCGCCCACCCACACGCACAGCGACCGCGCCACTCCCCCGCCCGCCACCTCAAACCACGTCCGACCACCCGCCAGCGATCAGCGCTTCAGCGTAAGATCACCGCCATATCCCGACACTTGACGCCCCCCATCAGGTCTCAAATAGGCAACGGCGGGGCTCAACCGCAGGTCACGAAGTGTTCTCCCCGCGCGAGCGGGGGTGCGCCCAGGCGTGCGCAATTTCCCAGGTCACCGGATGGCCGCCGCCACGATCTGCCCCTCGCGCTCCGCCGCCCTGACGTGCGCCACCGTCGCCCCGCTCCCTCGTCCGCCCGATGTGCTGTCGCACCTCATGGTGACGTGCCCGGAGCGAAGTCGGACAGCCGGCTGACTCAAGTCTCAGGCGGCGTGCGGCGTGTACTCCGGGCTGCCATAGGTCGCGAGCCGTTTCTTGAGCATGCGGGTCGCGTAGGCGTCGGCCGCCCGACGAAGAAAAGGACGGCGACCGGCCGCGACCACGGCGAGGAACCGGCCGACGATGAACGGCGCGGTGAGCGCAACGCGCGCGACGTCCCCGACGCCGAGGGTGACGCTCATGGCGGCGGCGGCCTTCCGGTCCCCACCGCAGACGCCCAGGAAGAGAACCCGGCTCCAACTGCGCTCGACGGCGTCGGCCGCCCGGTCGAAAGCCGTCCGCCCCGGCCGCAGGTACGCCTTCATCGTGGAGCGGACGAGTTCGCCGCACGTGGCGTCGTCGAACCCGTCCCGCAGCACGGCCGCGCGCGCGTGGAAGACCTCGATGATCCCGTCCGCCGTGGTCGGCAGCAGTTCCTCGGGCAGGCCGAGCAGGAAGCACCGGTACCGGCTCACCTCCAGCATCGCGCGTTCGCGCGGGGAGAACGAGGTGCGGCCCCGGCGGCGGGCGAGCGACGCGAGCACGTACATGTTGATGAGCCCGGCGGGCATCTGGTCGACCTGCGGGACGGGCACGCCGTACACGTCCGCGTCCCACTGCTCGGAGCGGCGGAGCGCGTTGTAGCGCACCATCGAGTGCATCAGCCGCACCATCGCCGCCGCCTCGAAGCCGGGGCCGTGCCGCCGGAGCGCGCCCGGCAGCGCCGTCACCGCGAAGAAGCTCGCGGTCTCGTTGACGCGCCGGTCGGCCCGCCGGCTCGACAGCGCCCCGGTCAGCGTCATCGGGAGCGCGGCGTAGGTGTTGAGGAACGTCGCCAGGAACGCGCCCCGCGTCAGGAACGGCGCGAGGAACGCCCCGCTGACGCGCAGGTGGCGCGCGCCCTCCTCGACCAGGCCGAGGTCGACCCAGTCGGGGGCGGCCTCCATCGCGGCGATGAACGCCCGCAGCTCGTCCGGGGCGTCGGGGACGGCGTCGACGCCCTCGCGGCAGGCCCGGCGCAGCATGCCGATCAGCCCCCGGACGCCGTGCTTCTCGACGAGCGAGGCGTACGGGTCCGCGACGACGTCGCCGAGCAGCGTCGCGGTCCGCATCAGCTCGACGAGGCGTTCGTCCGCGAGCAGCGGCCCGCGCTCCGCGACCCACGCGGGCAGCGCGGACTCGTCGGCCGGGTCGGTCGTGAACCGGTAGGGGGTCTCGGCGAAGTCGATCCCGCCGTAGAGGCCGGGCTGCAGCTCCCGCTGACCGCGCGCGCGTTCCGCCAGCCGGGGGTAGTGGAGGGCCATCGGATACCTCGCTTCAGGGACGGAGGGCGGCGGTCAGGAAGCGGGCGCAGGTGGCGCGGGCCGCGTCCAGGTCGGCCGCGTCCGGGTCGATCTGGAACTGCGCGGCGACACCGCGCAGCAGGCCGACCACCGCCGTCGCCGCGGCGGGCGCGTCCAGGTCGGGGGTGATCGTCCCGTTGCGCTGGCCGAGCGCGATGACGTGCCGCACGCCGCGGCGGAAGAGGGCGTCGTCGGCGGCGAAGACGGGCCGCAGCGCGGATTCCTCGGCGAGGGCCGAGCCCCAGAGCACCAGGAACGCGCGGGCCTCGTCCAGGACGGCGAGGTAGGTGGACGCGACCGTCACCAGTGCGCGCACCTCGACGCCCGCGTCCCCGGCGAGGCCGGGGTCGGCGCGTTCGGCGAGGCTTTCGAGCAGCCGCGCGACGGCCTGCGGGTCGTCGGCGTCCAGTGTGCCCAGCCGCGCCGCGAACGCCGCCTGGGCGCGGCGGGCGAGCCGTTCGACCAGTTCGGCCCGTGATCCGAAGTGGTGGTTGGCCAGGCCGCGGCTGTATCCGGCCGCCGCGCCGACGTCGGCCATCGAGGTCCGTTCGACGCCGTGCCGCGCGAACAGCCGGGCGGCGGCGTCGAGCAGGGCGTCTTCGGCCTGTGCCCGCCGCTCCTCCTGGGTGCGCCGGACGGTGTGAGACGTGTTGGACGTCATGTCTCACACCCGTAGTTACTTGCGAAGCGCTTAACAAGTGCCGTTCAGAGGCTGGCGGCCGTCACGTCCCGGACGCGGCTCGTGAAGAACCAGGAGTGGCCGAACGGGTCTTCCAGCTCGACCTGGAGGAGGTCGCCGTGGAACTGCTTCTCCACCGGCCGGACGATCCTCGCCCCGGCGGCGACGGCCCGTTCGGTGAGCGCGTAGACGTCCGGGACGAAGACCAGCAGATCGACCGGGGTTCCGCCGATCGCCCGCGGGCTGCGGAAGTGGTATTCGGGGTACTCGTCGCGGAGCAGGAAGACCGCGTCGCCGATCCGGAATTCGGCGTGCGCCACCTTGCCGCCGCGCCGCGGGATCTCGATGCGGATGTCCGCGCCGAAAGCCTTGCGGTAGAAGCCGATGGCCGTCGTGGCGTCGTGGACGTTGAGATACGGGACGCCGCCCTTGTACTCCTCGGGGATCGCGTTCATAGCGGGGTGCCGCCTCCAGAAGCCGGATGGTTCGTTGTCGCTGATCCTCATCCTGCTCACCGCGCCTACCTGCAACAACGTCAAAGTTCGCAACGGTCGTGAACCCAGCGGTTAACTATCCGGCGGTCACCTTGGCGAGGAAGGCGCGCAGGTTCGCGACGGTCCGCTCGATCTTCTCCTCCAGCGTGAGGGATTCGGGGAGCCGCGCGCCCGCGCCCGCGGGCTTCTTGCCGCGCACGTAGAGCGAGCAGGCGAGGTCGTCGCAGATATAGGTGCCCACGGAATCGCCCTGCTGCCCGGAGCGGCCCGCCCGCGGGGCGATCATCAGCGAGACGCCGCCGGTGTGGGTGGTCAGGCAGAGGGAGCACATGGCGCGCCGGGCCTGCCGGGCGGCGGTGCCCGGGGAGCGCAGCGCGACGGCGACGGGGCGGCCGTCCATCTCGGCGGCGAGGTAGGCGCGGTCGGGGGCGCGCGGGTCGCGCCAGCCGAGGAAGTCTACATCCTCCCACGGGCGTTCGGCCAGGTCGCGCGGGACGGCCAGGCGCTTCGCCTCGCCCTTGGTGCAGTTCACGAACGCGGTGCGGATCTCCTGCTCGGTCATCGGTCTCATGAGCCGCAGGCTAGTTTGCCTAAATCATTTAGGCAACTGCATAATTGATGTAGGCAGAGGAAGGGGGCACCGTGGTCCGAGCGGGACTGACGCCCGAGCGCCTGACCCGCGCGGGCGCGGAACTGGCCGACGAGGTCGGCTTCGAGCAGGTGACCGTCTCGGCGCTCGCCCGCCGGTTCGATGTCAGGGTCGCGAGCCTGTACTCGCACCTGAAGAACTCCGAGGACCTCAAGATCAGGATCGCCCTGTTCGCGCTGGAGGAACTCGCCGACCGGGTCACCGCGGCCGTGGCGGGACGGGCCGGGCGGGACGCGCTGGCCGGGTTCGCGGACGCCTACCGCGACTACGCCCGCGAGCACCCCGGCCGCTACACCGCCGCCCGGCTCCGGCTCGATCCCGAGACGGCGGCCGCCAGCGCGGGCGTCCGGCACTCGCGGATGACGCGCGCGATCCTGCGCGGCTACGACGTCGCCGAGCCCGACCAGACGCACGCCGTCCGGATGCTGGGCAGCGTGTTCCACGGTTTCGTCAGCCTGGAGGCGGCCGGGGGTTTCAGCCACACGCCCGTCGCCGCGCAGGAGTCGTGGGCGTGGACCCTCGATTCCCTCGACGCCCTGCTGCGGAGCCGGGCGTGGGAAGATACCGGGTGATTTCGGGGGGCAGCGTGGGGTCGAGCGGGGACGATCTCCGGCCGCGGGTCGCGCGCGCGATGCTGTGGACCGCGCTCGCGCTGCTCTTCTGCATCCGGGCGTTCGACGCCGTCCGGCGCGGCGCGGACGCGGAGGCGCTGGCCCTGGCGGCGGCCTCCTACCCGCCGCTGGTCCTGCTGCTGGCCCGGCGCTTCCGGCCGGGCGTCCGCCACGCGCTGCTCGCGGCGCTGACCGCGCTGGCGCTCGCGCCGTTCGCGCTGGTCGGGACGGCGTGGGGCTGGCTGCCGTGGACGATCGGGGCCGGGGTGCTGGTCGCGCTCCCGCCCCGGACGGCCTGGCCGTCGCTCGGCGCCGTCCTGGTCGGCACGGCCGTCGTCGGCGCGCTGGCCGGGGAGCCGGTCGGCACCTGGGCCTGGCGGCCGCTCGCCCTGGCGACGGACGCGCTGATCGTGTTCAGCCTCCACACCCTCGGCGGCCTGGTGGCGGACCTGCACGCCACGCGGGACGGCCTGGCCCGGATCGAGACGTCCCGGGAGCGGCTGCGGCTGGACGCCGAGCTGCGCCGGACCGTCGGCGCGGACCTGCGGTCCATCGCCGGGCGGCTCGCGGCGGCGGCCGGGGCCGCGCCCGAGGAGGCCCGCGCCGACGTCCGCGCGGCGACGGAGACGGCCCGGCGGACGCTCGCGGAGGTCCGCTCGATCGCGGGCCGCGCCCCGGAGGCGCGCCGCCCGCCCCCGCCGGTCCGGTCGCCGGGGTTCGTCCGGGCGATCCTCGTCGCGGTCGTGCTCGTCCAGACGGCGCGGACGGCGGTCAACTTCTTCTTCGTCGCGGACGGCGATCCGCGCTGGTCGTACCTGCTCGTCCCGCTGCTGGCGTTGGCCGTGGCGCTGCTGTCGGCGCGGCCGTCGCGCGGGCGGCTCGCCGTGGTCGGCCTACTGCTGATACCGGTGGCGTGGCCGGGGAGCTACGCGGCGGGCGCATTGGCGATGATCAGCGATCTGTGGGGGCTGTTCGTCGGGGCGGCGCTGGCGTGGGTGCGGCCGCCGAGGTCGTGGCTGATCGCCGCCGCCGTGCTGGCCTTGCAGGTGGTGCTGTCCGTGACGCCGCCTCCGGCGTCGTCGATTCCGGACATCGCGGCGGGCCTGCTCTCGACCGTCATCCTCGCGTGGCTGTTCTACAGCCTGTCCCGGCTCGGCGACCTGGTCGTCCTGCTCGGACGGGCCCGGCACGAGCTGGCGGCGGCCGCCGTCGCCGCCGAGCGCGCCCGGATCGGCCGCGACCTGCACGACGTCCTCGGGTTCGGCCTGTCGGCGGTCGCGCTGCGCGGCGAGCTGGCGCTGCGGCTGCTGGACCGCGACCCGGCGCGCGCCGCCGGCGAGCTGGCCGCGCTCGTCCCGGTGCTGGACCGCGCGCACGCCGAGCTGGACTCGATCACCGGCGACCGGGTGCGCCTCGACCCGCGCCGGGAGGTGGACGCGGCGGTCGAGGTGCTGACCGCAGCGGGCATCGACGTCCGCGCGGAGGTCGCGGCCGGGCCGCTGCCGGACGGGACGGGCACCGCCGTGGCCGCCGTCCTCCGCGAGTGCGTCACCAACATCCTGCGGCACAGCCGCGCGCGCATCTGCGCCATCGCGGTGACCGGCGCGGACGGCGGCGTGCGGCTGCGCGTCGTCAACGACGGCGCGGACGGGCCGCCCCGCGCGCCGGGCGCCGGGGGCACCGGCCTGGCGAGCCTGGCCGCGCGCGCCGGGGGGCGGCTGTCGGCGGGGCCGCGGCCGGGCGGCGGGTTCGAGGTGGTGGCCGAGTTCCGGTCAGATCCACCCGGCCTCGGCGGCGATGCGGATGGCGTCGACCCGGTTGCGGGCGCCGAGCTTGCCGGCCGCTGACGTCAGGTAGTTGCGGACGGTCCCGTACGACAGGAACAGCCGTTCGGCGATCTCCAGCGGCTGCGCGCCGGTCGCGGACAGCCGCAGCACCTCGGTCTCGCGCTGGGTCAGCGGCGTCGGCGGGGCCAGCAGCGCCGCCGACGCCAGCGCGGGGTCGAGCACGGTGCCGCCCGCCGCGACCGTGCGGACCGCCGCCGCCAGCTCGTCCGGCCGGACGTCCTTGCGCACGAACCCCGCGACGCCCGCCTCCAGCGCCCGCCGCAGATGGCCGGGGCGGCTCAGCGCGGTGAGGATCAGCACGCGGCAGCCGGGCGCGCGCTCGGGGAGCAGCGCGGCGGCCGACAGCCCGTCCAGCTCGGGCAGGTCGATGTCGACGACCGCGACGTCGGGCCGGTGGCGCGCCGCCTCGGGGACGACGCGCGCGCCGGAGTCCACCTGCGCCACGACCTCGATGTCGTCCTCCAAGCCCAGCAGTTCGGCCAGGGCCTCGCGCAGGAGGTGCATGTCCTCCGCGATCAGGACACGGATCATGCGGACATCCTCCCAGCGGACGCGTGTGAAAAATGCACGGTCGGCCGGTGACGGCGGCACTGTCGCGGGCGCGGGGCGGATCGCCAGCATTGTCCGTACCGACCGTACGGCAAAGGAGAACCCGTTGATTTCCACGATCGTCCCGAGCGGCTACTTCGCCCCGCTGGAGAAGGCGCAGACCGGCCTCGGCGCCGACGACCAGCTCGCCTGCCTGAACCTGGTCGCGCGCTTCGAGTGGTGCTTCGACGCGCGCAACTTCGACGCGCTCGGCGAGATGCTCACCGACGACTTCGTCCTGGACCACGTCTGGGGATACCGGGAGGGCCGGGACGCGTCGATCGCACTGCTGCGCGAGAAGCTGCCCATCAACGACGGGCTGCGCCACGCCAGCCTCAACCCCACCGTGTACGCCGAGGACGACGGCACCGCGACGGCGCTGTCCTACCTGCTCGGCGTACTGGTGGGCGAGGACGCGGGCGGCCCGCAGCGGCCCATCATCGCGGGCGAGGGGATGCGGGTGGACCGGTTCCGCAAGGACGGCGGAATCTGGCGGATGACCGCCTGCACGGTCGACCAGATGTGGGTCCACAGCTCGTTCCCGATCCCGGACGACGAGCGGGCGCACTACCGGCTGGACGCGGCTTCCCGGCCCCGGATCTGACGCCGCGTCCCGCGTTGGACACGGCGCGCCGGGATCTGTTCTGCTCTACCGCATGGGTATCGGCTCACTACGGTTTCGGCTCGTCCTGTCCGCCGTCGTCGCGCTCGGCGGCTGCGGCGGCGGCTCCCCGGCCGCCGAGCGGGCGGTCCCCCGCGGCGCTCCGGGCGACGTCGCCGCGTCGTCGGTGGAACGGCAGCTCCGCCGACTGGAGCAGCGGCATCACGGACGCGTCGGCGCGTACGCGATCGACACCGGAACGGGCCGGGTGCTCGGCCACCGGTCGGACGAGCTGTTCCCGGTGCTGTCGACGTCCAAGGCGATGACGGCCGCGGCGGTGCTGCGGAAGGCGCGGCGGTCCGATCCGGGACTGCTGGACCGGGTCGTCCGCTATACGCGCGGCGATCTCGTCGCCAACTCGCCCGTCACCGAGAAGCACGTGGGCACCGGTATGACCGTCGCGGACCTGTGCGCGGCGGCGATCACCGTGAGCGACAACACGGCGGGCAACCTGCTGCTGCGGCAGATCGGCGGCCCTGCCGGGCTGACCGCGTTCTACCGGTCGCTCGGTGACCCGGTCAGTCGGCTCGACCGGTGGGAGACCGATCTCAACGTGTGGCGGCCGGGTGAGCGGCGGGACACCACCGCGCCGGCGGCGTACGCCCGCGACCTGCGCACGCTCACGCTCGGGACCGCGCTCGCGCCCGCCGACCGCGACCGCCTGACCGGCTGGATGAAGGCGACCACGACCGGCGGAGCGCGCATCCGGGCGGGGCTTCCGAAGGGCTGGACCGTCGCGGACAAGACCGGGACGGGGCCGGGCTACGGCACGACCAACGACGTCGCGGTCGCGTGGCCGCCGTCCGGAGCGCCGATCGTCCTGGTGATCCTCACCAACCGGCGAGCTGCGGACGGGGCCGCGGACGAGGCGACCGTCGCGGAGACGACCGCCGTTCTGGCACGCGGGCTCGGTGCGGCCGGGTAGGACCTCCGGGACCGCAGGTAACATGATCTTGAAGGGGAGGGGCGCCGATGGGGATCGCCGTGGAGCCGTTCGGGACGCTGCCGGACGGCACGGCCGTGGAACGGTACACGCTGGCGGACGAGACCGGGCTGACTGTCCGCGTCCTGACCTACGGGGCGATCGTGCAGGCGGTCGAGACGCCCGACCGCGCCGGGCGGACCGCGAACGTCGCGCTCGGCTTCGGGACGCTCGGCGAGTACGTCGAGCACAACGGCGGGCCGCACTTCGGCGGGCTCATCGGCCGGTACGCCAACCGCATCGGCGGGGCGCGGTTCTCGATCGACGACTCGCCGTACCGGCTGGCGGCCAACAACGGGCCGAACAACCTGCACGGCGGCCCGGACGGGTTCGACCGGCGGCTCTGGGCGGCCGAGCCGGACGGCGACGCGCTGCGGCTCCGGCTCGTCAGCCCGCACGGCGACCAGGGCTTTCCCGGACGGCTCGATACGACCGTCGTCTACACCGTGCGGGCGGGCGCGCTGACGATCGACCACCGCGCGATCACCGACCGCCCGACCGTCGTCAACCTGACCAGCCACACCTACCTCAACCTGGCCGGGGAGTCCGCGGGCGACGTGCGCGGCCACCTGGTGGAGGTCGCGGCGGCCCGCTACCTGCCGGTGGACGAGACGATGCTGCCGCTGCCGGGCGCGCCCGCGCCGGTCGCGGGCACGCCGTTCGACCTCGCCCGGCCCCGGCCGCTCGGGGAGGTCCTGGCAGCGGACGATCCGCAGCTCGTCCGCGCGGGCGGCCTCGACCACACGTTCGTGCTGGACGGCGCGTCCCCGGCGGTCCGGGTGACCGAGCCGGGCACGGGCCGCGTCCTGGAGCTGTCCACGACCGAGCCGGGCGTGCAGGTCTACACGGGCAACCATCTGGACGGGTCGCTCACCGGGACCGGCGGCCGGGCGTACGTCCGGTACGACGGGCTGGCGCTGGAGACCCAGCACTTCCCCGATTCCCCGAACCGGCCGGACTTCCCGACGGTTCTGCTGCGCGAGGACGGGGTTTACACGTCCTCCACGACGTACGCGTTCACCGTGGACTGACCGGCGGACCGGCCTGTCGCACACCGGGTGACCTGCGCTAACGTAAGCATTCGAACGCACGTTCGATCATGCTCTCAGGCGGGAGGACACCGTGGCGGAACCGGCGCGGACGCTCGCGGGGCCGCTGCCCGGCGCGGCTCCGCGCCCGGCCGTCCCGGTGCTGCCCGCGCTGCGGACGGTCGTCCCCGGCGGGCTGCGGCCGGGCTCGCTCGTCGGCGTGGCCGGGCATGGGTCCGGCTCGCTCGGGCTGGCGCTCGTCGCGGGCGTGTCCCGGCACGGCGGCCCCGACCGCGCGGGCGGCTGGTGCGCCGTCGTCGGGCTGCCGGAGTTCGGGGTCGTCGCGGCGGCGGGCATGGGGGCCGCGCCGGAGCGGCTGCTGCTCGTCGACGACCCCGGCGACCGGTGGGCCGACGTGGTCGCGGCGCTGACCGAGGCCGTCGACCTGGTCCTGCTGCGCCCGCCGGAGCGGCCCGGCGCGGCGGCGGCGCGGCGGCTGGCGGCGCTCGCGCGGCGGCACGGCTGCGTGCTGGCGCTCGCGGGCCCGCACGCGGCCGCGTGGCCGGGCGTCCGGCTGCGGCTGCGGGTGGCCGAGTCCCGGTGGGAGGGGCTCGGCGCGGGGCACGGCGTGCTGCGCGCCCGCCGCGCCCGGGTGACGGCCGAGGGGCGCGGCGGCGGCGCGTGGCTGTGGCTGCCGGGCCCGGCCGGGGAGGTCGCCCCGGCGGACGGCGGGCGGCCCCGGCTGGAGGTCGTCGCGTGACGGGCGGTCCGCGGGTACTGGTCGTGTGGTGCCCGGACTGGCCCGCGACGGCGGCCGGGATCGACGCCGCGACGGCCGGCGCGGTGGTCGCCCGGGGGCGGCTCGCCGCCTGCACGGCGGCGGCGCGGGCCGCGGGCGTGCGGCGCGGCCAGCGGGTCCGCGACGCGCAGCGCCGCTGCCCGGAACTGGTCGTCCAGGACCGCGACGAGGCCGCCGAGGGACGGCTGTTCGAGACCGTCGCGGCGGCCGTCGCCGCGCTGATCCCCCGGGTGGAGGTCGTGCGGCCGGGCGTGTGCGCGGTCCCGGCGCGCGGCCCGGCGCAGTTCTACGGCGGGGAGGAGGCGCTGCGCGTCCACGTGCAGGACGCCGTCGTCGAGGCCGGGTTCGACTGCGGCGCGGGCGTCGCCGACGGGCTGTTCGCGGCGGAGCTGGCGGCGCGGCAGGACGGCGGGGCGATCGTCCCGGCGGGCGGGTCGGCGCGGTTCCTGGCCCCCTATCCGCTGGCGGTGCTGGAGCGGCCCGAGCTGGCGGAGCTGCTGGCCCGGCTCGGCGTCCGGACGCTCGGGGACTTCGCGGCGCTGCCCGCCGCGAGCGTCGCGGACCGGTTCGGCGCGGACGGGGCGCGGGCGCACCGGCTGGCGCGCGGTATCGAACCGCGGCCGCTCGCGCCCGGCGCGGCCGCCGCCGACCGCGCGGCGCGGACCGCGTTCGACCCGCCCGCCGAGCGGGCCGAGCAGGTGGTGTTCGCCGCCCGGCGGCTGGCGGCGGAGCTGCACGCGGCGCTGGCGGCGGACGGCGTGACGTGCGCGCGGCTCGGCGTGGAGGTCGGGTTCGCCGACGGGCGGGTGCTGGAGCGGCTGTGGCGGCACGACGGGAACCTGTCGGCGACGGCGGTGGCCGAGCGCGTCCGCTGGCAGCTCGCGGCGTGGCGGCCCGAAGAAGGGGACGCCGACGCGGTGTGGGGCGGCGCGGCGTGGCTGGAGCTCGTCCCCGACCAGCTCGTCCCCGACACCGGTAGGCAGGACGGCCTGTGGGGGCGGGGCGCGGTGACCGACCGGGTCGCGCGCGCCGCCGACCGGGTGCAGGCGCTGCTCGGCCACGGCGGCGTCGCCCGGCCGGTGCTGGTGGCGGGCCGCGACCCGGGCGAGCGGGTGGTGCGGGTGCCGGTCGGGGACCTCGCGCCCACTGACCGGCCGGACGGGCCGTGGCCGGGCGGGGTGCCCGATCCCGCGCCCGCCGCCGTCCCGCCCGGCCCGCTGCCCGCCGAGGTGACCGACGACGCTGGCGCGCGGGTGGCGGTGTCGGCGCGGTGCGCGGTGTCGGCGCCGCCCGCGCGGCTCGCGGTCGGCGGCGGCCCGGCCGTGCGGATCGTCGCGTGGAACGGTCCGTGGCCGGTCGCGGAGCGCTGGTGGGACCCGCCGCGCGCCCGCCGCCGCGCCCGCTTCCAGCTCGCGACCGAGGACGGGCGCGCCTACCTGGCGTCGGTGGAGCACGGGAACTGGCAGGTCGAGGCGGTCTACGACTGAACTCCGGAAGGCCCACCGACGCTGACCTTCCCGACACCGCCCACCATCGGGGCGTTGCCCCTGATCCAGGTGCTTCGCCAGGCCAGTGGTGTCGAAACCGTTGTTTCGGCGTACCGTGGTCGCGCGGAACGGCGGTCGAGGTGAGGGAGGGCGGGGCATGGGCTGGTTCAACCCCGTCGTGCCCTGGAGTGAGCTGGAGCGGCGGCTGCGGTGGGGCGGCGGGGCGGTGGCTCCCGTGGAGGAGGCGCCGGTGCCCCGGCCGGAGCCGCCCGCGCCTGGGGATGTTGTGCCTTGGGCCGAGTTGCACTGTCATTCGTCGTTCAGTTTCTTGGACGGGGCCAGTGATCCCGATGCGCTCATCGCCGAGGCCGTGCGGCTCGGGGTCGAGGCCGTGGCCATCACCGACCATGACGGGATGTACGGGGCCGTGCGGTTCGCCGAGGCCGCGCGGGGGACGTCGGTGCGGACGCTGTTCGGGGCCGAGCTGACGCTGGACGATCCCGGGCCGCGTGCCGGGGAGCCCGATCCCGGCGGGCGGCACCTGCTCGTCCTGGCCCGCGATCCGGAGGGGTACGGGCGGCTGTGCGCGGCCATCACCGCCGCGCAGCTCGCGGGCGGTGAGAAGGGCCGCCCGGTCTACGACCTCGACGCGCTCGCGGACGCGCACGGCGGCCACTGGGCGGTGCTCACCGGCTGCCGCAAGGGACCGGTCCCCGCCGCGCTCGCGACCGGCGGGCCGGACGCCGCCGCGCGCGAGCTGGACGCGCTGATCGCCCGGTTCGGCCGCGACAACGTCTTCGTCGAGCTGACCGACCACGGCCTGCCCGGAGACGATCCCCGCAACGACGCGCTGGCCGCGCTGGCGGAGCGGGCGGGGGTCGGGCTCGTCGCGTCCAACAACGTGCATTTCGCCGCGCCCGGCCCGGACGCGCGGCTCGCCGAGGCCCTGGCCGCCGTCCGGGCCCGCCGCGCGCTGGACGACATGGTCGGCTGGCTGCCCGCGCACGGCGCCGCGCACGTGCGCGGCGGCGCGGAGATGGCGGCGCGGCTCGCCCGCTTCCCCGGCGTGCGGGAGCGGACGGTGGAGCTGGCCCGCGCGTGCGCGTTCGATTTCGGGGTGGTCGCGCCGAAGCTGCCGGACTGGCCCGTCCCGGACGGCCACACCGAGGCGTCGTGGCTGCGCGCCCTGGTCGCGGAGGGCGCGCGGCGGCGCTACGGGCCGCCCGAGAACGAGCGGGTCACCGGCGCGTACGCGCAGATCGCCCGCGAGCTGGACGTCATCGAGCAGCTCGGCTTCCCCGGCTACTTCCTGATCGTCCACGACATCGTGGCGTTCTGCGAAGACAACAAGATCCTGTGCCAGGGCCGCGGGTCGGCCGCGAACTCGGCGGTGTGCTACGCGCTCGGCATCACCGGCGTGGACGCCGTCCGGCACGGCCTGCTGTTCGAGCGCTTCCTGTCGCCGGGCCGCGACGGGCCGCCCGACATCGACCTGGACATCGAGCACCGGCGGCGCGAGAAGGTCATCCAGTACGTCTACGACAAGTACGGGCGTTCCTGCACCGCGCAGGTCGCGAACGTCATCGGGTACCGGCCGCGGATGGCCGTCCGGGACGCGGCCCGCGCGCTCGGCCACTCCCCCGGCCAGCAGGACGCCTGGTCGCGGACCGTCGACTCCCGCGACCCGGTCGGCACGGAGAACGCCGTGCCCGAACCGGTCATGGCGCTCGCGCGGCGGATGATGGGCCTCCCCCGCCACCTCGGCATCCACTCCGGCGGCATGGTCATCGCGGACCGCCCGGTCGGCGAGGTCTGCCCGATCGAGTGGGCGCGGATGGAGAACCGCAGCGTCCTGCAGTGGGACAAGGACGACTGCGCCGCCGCCGGGCTGGTGAAGTTCGACCTGCTCGGCCTCGGGATGCTCGCCGCGCTGCACGACGCGTTCGACCTCGTCGCCGAGCACCACGGCCCCCGCCTGGACCTGCAGTCGATCCCGCCGGACGACCCGCGCGTGTACGCGATGCTGTCGGACGCCGACACGGTCGGGGTGTTCCAGGTCGAGTCGCGCGCGCAGATGGCGACGCTCCCCCGGCTGCGGCCCCGCGAGTTCTACGACCTGGTCGTGCAGGTGTCGCTGATCCGGCCCGGCCCGATCCAGGGCGGGTCCGTCCACCCGTACCTGCGGCGGCGCAAGGGCCTGGAGCCGCCGACGTGCCCGCACCCGCTGATGGAGGGCGCGCTCGCGAGGACGCTCGGCGTCCCGCTGTTCCAGGAGCAGATGATGGAGCTGGCCATCGCCTGCGCCGGGTTCACCCCCGCCGAGGCCGACGAGCTGCGGCAGGCGATGGGCGCCAAGCGCGCGCCCGAGCGGGTGGAGCGGATGCGCGCGCGGCTGCTGTCGGGGATGGCCGAGCGCGGCATCACCGAGGACGTGGCCGAGGACGTCTACCAGAAGATCCTCGGGTTCACCGGCTACGGCTTCCCCGAGTCGCACGCGCAGAGCTTCGCGCACCTCGTCTACGCCAGCGCGTACGTGAAGCGGCACTATCCGGCGGCGTTCACGGCGGCGCTGCTGCGCAACCAGCCGATGGGCTTCTACAGTCCGCAGTCGCTGCTGGCGGACGTGCGGCGGCACGGCGTGACGGTCCGGGGCGTGGACGTCAACGCCAGCGCCGCGCACCCGACGCTGGAGGAGCCCGTCGCGCCGACCGTCCGGCACCCGCACGGCCCGGCGGAGCCGCAGCCCGCGCTGCGGCTCGGGCTGGCCGGGGTCCGGGGCCTGGGCGACGACCTCGCCGAGGCGGTCGCGGCGGGCCGCCCCTACGCGAGCCTGGAGGACCTGGCGCGGCGCGTCCCGCTGTCCGCGCCCGCGCTGGAGGCGCTGGCCGCCGCCGGGGCGTTCGGGTGCTTCGGCCTGGACCGCCGCGCCGCGCTGTGGGCGGCGGGCGCGCTCGCCGGGACGGGCCCGGACCGCCTCGACGGCGTGGTGCCCGGCGTCGAGGCCCCGCCGCTGCCCGCGATGACGCCGGTCGAGGAGACGCTGGCGGACCTGTGGGCGACGGGCGTGTCCGGCACGCACCCGGTGGCGCACGTCCGCGACGCGCTCGACGAGCTGGGCGCGCTGTCGTCGCGCGCTCTCGCGGACGTCTCCGGCGACCGCAACGTCGTGGTCGCGGGCCTGGTCACGCACCGGCAGCGGCCCCCGACCGCGAGCGGCGTGGTGTTCATCAGCCTGGAGGACGAGACCGGCATCGTGAACGTCGTCTGCCCGCCGCAGGTGTTCGAGCGGTTCCGCGCCCTCGCCGTCGACTCCCAGGCGCTGCTGGTGAACGGGCGGCTGGAGCGGGTGGACGGCGTGACGCACGTCCGCGCGACGCGGCTGCGGCGGCTCCCGGTCCCGGGCCGGAACAGGTCGCGCGACTTCCACTGAGCCCGCTGCGCGACGACCGCTCCGACCGGCACACTTGGAGATCTCTTTACTTTCGACGACCCGGCCGGTCCGGGCGGGAGGTCGACGCGGATGGACGGTTCCCCGGCCCGGCGGCCCGGCGACCCCGAGCGGGTCGGGCCGTACCGGATCGAGGCGCGCCTCGGCGAGGGCGGGATGGGCGCGGTGTACCTGGGCCGCGCGGCGGACGGGACGGCGGTGGCGGTGAAGGTCGTCCGGCCCGACCTGGCCGGGCATCCGGCGTTCCTCGCCCGGTTCCGCGACGAGGCCCGCAACGCCCGCCGCGTCGCGTCGTTCTGCACCGCGCAGGTGCTGGACCACGGCACGGACGGCCCGACCGCCTATCTGGCGACGGAGTTCATCGAGGGCCCGTCGCTGCAGCAGCAGCTCGACGCGGACGGGCCGCTGACGGCCGGGACGCTGCACGGCGTCGCGGTCGGCGTCGCGACGGCGCTCGTCGCGATCCACGCGGCGGGCCTGGTCCACCGCGACCTGAAACCCGGCAACGTGCTGCTGTCGCGCTCCGGCCCGCGCGTCATCGACTTCGGGATCGCGCGGGCGCTGGACGAGGCCGCCTCCCTCACCCGCACCGGGCAGCTCCTCGGCACGCCCGGCTTCCTCGCGCCCGAGCAGGTGTCCGGCGGGGAGATCACCCCGGCGACGGACGTGTTCGCGTGGGGCTGCCTGGTCGCGGTCTCCGCGAGCGGGCACAACCCGTTCGGCACCGGGCCGGTCCACGTGATGGCGGCGCGGGCGCTGCACGCCGAGCCGGACCTGTCGGCGCTCGCCGAACCGCTGGCCGGGCTCGTGCGGGCCGCGCTCGACAAGGACCCGGCGCGGCGGCCGACGGCGCGGGCGCTGCTGCTCGACCTCGTCGGGGCGGACGCGCCGGGCCCCGCCGCCGAGGCCGCCGCCCGCGCGGTCCCGCCGACGCTGGTCGCGCCGCCGGAGCAGCGGCGGACGGAGCCCGTGCCGGAACCCGTGCCGGGAATCGTGCCGGACACCGCGCCGATCGGGACCGGGCCGGTCGCGACCCTGCCGCCCGTGCCGGAACCCGTGCCGGGGCCGGACTACGCGCCGCCCGCGCGGCGGCGCGGCCGGTCGCGGGCGCTGCTGGCGGGCGGTGCCGCCGCCGTCGCCGCCGCGCTCACCGCCGTCGCGGTCGTCGTGCTGTGGCCGGACGGGAAGCCCGCCGCCGGGCCCGCCGCGTTCCCCCGCGACCCGCTGCTCGTCCGGATCGACACCGCGCCGGGCTGGCCGAAGCAGTGCCACGGCGACATCGGCCGCTACACGCCGGGCACCGCCGCGCCGGTGGTGCTCGTCGGCGGCCCGACCTGCGACGTCCTCCCGCAGTGGTCGCCCGACCGCCGCCGGATCGCGTTCACCCGGTCCCTCGGCCGCACGGTGGAGGCGTGGGTGGCGAACGCCGACGGGAGCGGCGCGCGCCTGGTCACCGACGCGCTCCCCGGGCTCGTCCGCGTCGCCTGGTCGCCGGACGGGAAGCGCATCGCCTACCCGGTGCGGACCGGCGGCGTACGGCAGTTCGAGGTCCGCGCGGTGGACGGCGGCGACCCGGCGCGGATCACCTCCGACGACGCCGACAAGGACGACCCGACCTGGTCCCGCCAGGGGCGGCTGGCGTTCTGGAGCAAGACGGGCGACGGCGTCCCGCGCGTCTACACGATGGACCCCGACTCACCCGGGAGCGCGTTCCAGCAGGTCACCCGCGACGACGTCCCGGCGGGCGACCCCGCCTGGTCGCCGGACGGGAAATCCCTCGCCTACACGCGCGGGAAGTCCCCGCACGGCCAGATCTGGGTGACGACCGCGAGCGGCGGGAACCCGCACCGCGTCACGACCGGCGACGTCAACGAGTCCGACCCGTGGTGGTCGCCGGACGGCCGCTGGCTCGTCTACGTGCGCGGCCCGTTCACCGACCCGGTCGTCCACGCCATCCGCCCGGACGGCACCGGCGACCGCGTCCTCACCCCGGCGGGGACGGTGATCGCGCACCCGAACTGGTGACCGTCACCCGGTGAGCGTGTCGAGGCGCCGCAGGATGACGCCCTCGCGCAGCGCCCACGGGCAGATCTCCAGTTCGCGGATCTCCAGCAGGTCCATCGCGGCGTCCGCGACGATCGCCCCGGCGGGGAGCTGCGGGACGCGCCGCTCGGAGACGCCGGGCAGCGCGGCCCGGTCGGCGGGGTCCAGCTCGGCGAGCTTGCCGGCCCACTCCACGAGGTCGTCGTGGCGCAGCACCCGCCGGACGAACGCGCCCTCCGACGACGGCGCGGCCCCGGCGATCCGGGCGAGCTGCTTGAACGTCTTGGACGTCGCGACCGCGTGGTCGGCGGGGCCGTACCGGGCGATCTCCCCGACGTGCCGGGCGATCTCGGCGCGGACGTGCTTGCGCAGCGCGCGGACCTCCTCGGGCGGCGGCGGGTCGGCGGAGAACCGGTCGCGGGTGAGGCGGTTGGCGCCGAGCGGCAGCGAGACGGCGACGTCAGGGTCCTCGTCCAGCCCGGACGCGATCTCCAGCGAGCCGCCGCCGATGTCGACGACGAGCAGCCGCCCCGACGACCAGCCGAACCAGCGGCGCACCGCGAGGAACGTCAGCTTGGCCTCGTCGGGCCCGGACAGGGCGGAGATGTCCACGCCGAACGAGGACCGGACGCGCTCCAGCACGTCCTCCCCGTTCACCGCGTCCCGAACGGCCGAGGTGGCGAACGCGACGAAGTCCTCGACGCCCTTGTCCTCGGCGATCTGCAGCGCCTCCCCGACGAACGACCGCAGCAGCTCCTCGCCCTGCGCCGACAGCCGGTCGCCGTCCTCCAGGTGCGCGGCGAGCCGCAGTTCGGCCTTGTGGGAGAACGCCGGGAGGGGCCGCGCGCCCCGGTGGGCGTCGACCACCAGGAGATGCACCGTGTTCGAGCCCACGTCCAGCACGCCGAGTCGCATGGGAGGACGCTACCGAACCGGTCTCGCCGTACGTTCCACGCCCGGGGTCTGCCCGGAGAACAGGACTGCAAAAGCGACGTTTGACCGAATTTCCAACGAACATCAGGTGACGTGGATCACTTCCCCGTTGGAGGAACGTACCAGCCGCGATCCGGCGATCCCGGCGCTTTGTCCGGACGAACCAACGGTGTGGCGGCCGTAACAAGCGCGAAAAAGACCTGGCATCCGGCGGCAACCTGCCGTCCCTACGTTCTGCGCAAGCCGGTCGCTCCCCTTCGGGATCAAAGCGTCCGCGACCGGCAGCGGAACGGAGATCGGAGACCCATGAGCCACCTCGACCGCCGCACGCTCCTCGTCCGCGGCCTGCAGGCCGGCGGGCTGATGCTGGCCGGGCCGCTGCTGGCGGCCTGCGGCGACGACGACCCGGCGGGCGGGTCGGGCCACGGCTCGCTCGGCCTCCGGCTGGCCTGGATCAGGAACGTCGAGTTCGCCGGGGAGTACCTGGCCGACAGCCGCGGCTACTTCAAGGCCGAGGGATTCGGCAAGGTGGACCTGATCACCGGCGGTCCGAACGCGACCCCGGCGGAGACCGACGTGGTGACGGGCAAGGCGTTCGCGGGGCTCAGCTCCCCCGACCGCGTCGGCGCGGCGATCATGCAGGGCGCGCCCCTCAAGATCGTCGCGACGCAGTACCAGAAGAACCCGTTCGCGATCACGTCGATGGCCGCCAAGCCCATCAGGACGCCGCAGGACCTCGTCGGCAAGAAGATCGGCGTCCAAGCCACCAACGAGGCGGTCTGGGAGGCGTTCCTCAAGGCCGTCAAGATCGACCCGAAGCAGGTCACGAAGGTCCCCGTCCAGTTCGACCCGCTGCCGCTGACGACCGGCACCGTGGACGGCTGGATGAGCTACGTGACCAACGAGCCGAACGTTCTCAAGCTCAAGGGCTTCAAGACGCACGTGATGATGCTGGCCGACCACGACTACCCGCTCGTCGGCGAGTCCTACCTGGTCACGACCGAGTCGATCAAGAAGGAACGGGCCAAGATCAAGGCGATGCTGCGCGCCGAGATCAAGGGCTGGAAGGACAGCATCAAGGACCCGGCGGCGGGCGCGAAACTCGCCGTCGAAACCTATGGCAAGGGGCTCGGGCTGGAGATCAAGGAGCAGACGCTCGAATCCCAGACCCAGAACGGGCTCATCCTCACCGACGAGACCAAGAAGAACGGCATCTTCACGATGTCGCGGCAGCTCGTGGACGCGAACATCGCGACGCTCAAGTACGCCGGGGTCAACGTCACGGCCGACCAGCTCTTCGACCTGTCGATCATCGACGAGATCTACAAGGAGGACCCGTCCCTTGTCTGACGTCACCTCCGTTCCCGCCCCCGCCGAAACCGGGACGGCCGAGCCCGGCGACGGCATCCGCCTCTCCGGACTGCGCAAGGAGTTCCGGCTCGGCCGCCGCACCGTCACCGCCGTGGACGGCGTGGACCTGCGCACGCCGCGCGGCTCGTTCCTGTCGGTGCTCGGACCGTCCGGCTGCGGCAAGTCGACGGTGCTGCGCGTCCTGGCCGGGCTGGAGTCCCCGACCGGCGGCGAGGCGCTGCTGCACGGCGAGTCGCCCGAGGTCGCGCGGCGCGGCCACCACATCGGCATCGCGTTCCAGGACTCGGCGCTGCTGCCGTGGCGGTCGGTGACCGCGAACGTGCGGCTGCCGCTGGAGGTCGCCGGGATCAGGCCGTCCGAAGGGCAGATCCAGGACCTGATCAAGCTGGTCGGGCTGGAGGGGTTCGAGAAGGCGCGGCCCGCGCAGCTCTCCGGCGGCATGCGGCAGCGCGTCGCCATCGCCCGCTCCCTGGTCGTGGAGCCGCGCGTACTGCTGCTGGACGAGCCGTTCGGCGCGCTGGACGACCTCACCCGCCAGCGCCTCAACCTCGAACTCCAGCGCGTCTGGACCGAGCGCGCCACGACGACGCTGATGGTCACGCACGGGATCGCCGAGGCGGTGTTCCTGTCGGACGTCGTCGCGGTGATGAGCGCGCGGCCCGGGCGCGTCCTGGCGATGGTCGAGATCGACCTGCCGCGCCCCCGGACGCCGGAGATGATGCGCACGCCCGAGTTCCACGCGCTGCAGGACCGGCTCTCGGAGATGCTGTTCGGCGACGGCGGGGACCGGTCGTGACCGCCGTCGCCGCCCGGCGCGCCACCGTGCCCGGCTGGGCCGGACCCGCGGCCGGGATCGTCGCCGTCCTCGCGGTCTGGGAGCTGCTGGCCGTCACCGTGTTCTCCGGCGGGCACGCCGTCCCGACACCGCAGGGGGTGGTGCGGACGCTCGCCGCCGACGGCTGGTCGTTCTACGGGCCGCACCTGCGCGGGACGGGGAGCGAGGCGCTGCGCGGGTTCCTGTGGGGCAACGCGCTGGCGATCGGGATGGCGCTGCTGGTCGTGCTCGTCCCGCCGCTGGAGCGGGTCGTCACGCAGCTCGCCGTCGCGAGCTACTGCCTGCCGATCATCGCGGTCGGGCCGATCCTGACGGTGGTGTTCGACGGCGACACCCCGATGGTCGCGCTGTCGGCGCTGTCGGTGGTGTTCACGACGCTGATCGGGGTGCTCGCGGGGCTGCGCGCCGCCGACCGGGCCAGCGTGGACCTCGTCCGCGCGTACGGCGGCGGGCGCTGGGCGGTGCTGCGCCGGGTGCGGCTGGCGGCGGCGCTGCCCGCCGCGTTCACCGCGCTGAAGATCGCCGCCCCGGCGGCGGTGCTCGGCGCGATCATCGGCGAGTTCATGGGCCGCGTCCCGGCGGGGCTCGGGCTGGCGATGATCGTCGCGCAGCAGCAGCTCAACGTGGAGCGGACGTGGGGCGTCGCGCTCGTCGCGGGCGCGCTCGCCGGCCTGTCGTACGCGGCCATCGCGCTCGTCGGGCGGCTCGTCGCGCCGTGGGCGCCGCGCGGGGAGGCGGGCCGATGACCGCCGCCGCGCTCGGCCCGGCCGCGCGGCGGCTCGGCGCGACGCTGCTGTCGCTGGCGCTGTCCCTCGCGCTGATCGCGATCGGGTGGACGGCGTTCCTCAAGGCGCTGGACGTCAACCCGCTCGTCGCCAAGAGCCCGGCGGACGTGTGGCGCTACCTGATGTCGGGCCCCGAGGCGGGCGCGCACCGCGACCTGGTCGGGGACGGCCTGCGCGTCACGCTGCGCGACGCGGGCGCGGGCCTGGTCGCCGGGCTCGCCGCCGCGGCCGTCGTCGCGGTCGCGTTCGTGCTGTGGCGGACGGCCGAGCGGTCGTTCATGCCGATCGCGATGGTCGTCCGGTCGGTGCCGCTGGTCGCGATGACGCCCGTCATCACGCTCATCTTCGGCCGGGACCTGCTCGCCACGACCGTCATCAGCGGGATCGTCGTTTTCTTCCCGGCGCTGGTGAACCTGGTGTTCGGGCTGCGGTCGTCGTCCGCGCAGGCCGCCGACCTGGTCCGCGCCTACGGCGGCGGGCCGTGGACGACGATGCGCAAGGTCATGGTCCCGAGCGCGCTGCCCGCGTTCTTCGCGTCCGCGCGGATCGCCGCGCCCGGCTCGCTGATCGGGGCGCTGCTCGCCGAATGGCTCGCCACCGGCAAGGGCCTCGGCTACGCGATGCTCACCTCCGGCAGCACCTTCAAGTACGACGAACTGTGGGCGAGCGTCGTCGCGGTGACACTGGCCTCACTCGCGGTCTACGCGCTGATCGGCGTACTGGAAGCGGTCGTCCTGGCCCGCTACGCCCCCCGCGACCACTGACCCGGCTACCGTGGTCGGGTGGTCGAGGGGGTCGAGAGTTGGCGGGTGCCGCGTGCGCACGTCGCGGGGAAGGCGGCGGGGGCGCTCGTGCTGGTCGTCGTCGCCGCGTTCGCCCGCGACGCGGCGGGCGTGCTGCTGGCGGGCGTCGCGGCGGCGGCGGTCGCGGGGATCGCGCTGCGGGACGTGCTGGTCCCGGTGCGGCTCGCCGCCGACGACGGCGGCGTGACGGTCGTCGCGGGCCTGGCCGGGCGACGGCGGCTGGCGTGGGGCGAGATCGAGGAGATCCGCGTGGACGAGCGGCGGCGCGGGCTCGTCCGCAGCCGCCTGCTGGAGATCCGCGCCGACGACGACCTGCACCTGCTGAGCGCGTTCGACCTCGGCTCGGACGTCGCGACCGCCGCCGACGCGCTGACGCGCCGGTGGCGGGCTCAGACCGGCAGCTCGTCGGACGCCGCCGGGTAGGACGGCTGCGCGCCGCGCGTCCGCACCGCCGCCGCGCCGACCCGCACCGCGTACCGGGCGGCGTCCGCGACCGTGTCGCCGCGCGCCAGCCGCAGGCACAGCGCGCCGGTGAACGCGTCGCCCGCGCCCGTGGTGTCGACGGCGGGGACGTGCGGCGCGGGCACGTGCGCGGTCGCGCCGCCCGTCGCGGCGTCGGCGACCAGCGCCCCGTCCGCGCCGAGCGTGACGACGGCGGCGCGCGGGCCGAGCGCGAGCAGCGCGGCCGGGTCGCGGGCGGCCTCGGCGGACCGGCCGGGCAGCAGGAACGCCGCCTCGTGCTCGTTGACGACCAGCACGTCGCACAGCCCGAGCAGCGGCGCGGGCGGCTCGGCGGCGGGCGACAGGTTCAGCACGGTCCGCGCCCCGCCCTCGTCGGCGGTGCGGGCGGCGGCCAGGACGACGTCGACCGGGATCTCCATCTGCAGCGACACGACCCGCGCGGCGGCGAGCAGCGCGGGGTCCACGTCTGCGGGGGTGAGCAGGGCGTTGGCGCCGGGCGCGACGACGATGCTGTTCTCCCCGTCCGGGGCGACGGTGATGAGCGCGACGCCGGTCGGCGCGGCCGTGGTCCGCAGCGCGGCGGCGTCGACGCCCGCGGCGGCGAGGGCGTCGCGCAGCAGCGCCGCGTGCCCGTCGTCGCCGACCCGGCCGAGCAGCGCGACGCGCCCGCCGAGCCGGGCCGCCGCGACGGCCTGGTTGGCGCCCTTGCCGCCGGGGTGGGCGGCCAGCTCGGAGCCGAGCACGGTCTCCCCCGGGCCGGGCCGCCGGGCGACCCGCACCACCAGGTCGGCGTTGGCGGAGCCGACCACCACGACGTCGTGCCCGCCCGTACCGTCCGTCACAAGCGCCTCCCTTGGGCCGGTTCCGGGGCGCATCGTCTCACCCGGGCGACAGCTCCGAAAGGTCGACGACGCCGGACAGGTCGGCGGACAGGTCGGCGGCCGACGCGTAGTAGCCGCGGCCGAGCAGCGCGCCGCCCGCCGTGGCCAGCAGCGCGTCGCGGGCGTCGGCCGGGACTCCGGCGAACGACGCCCACACCCGGTGCGCCCCCGTCAGCCGGACCTGGGCGACGGCGACGCCCCGGGGACCGGTCCAGCGCGCGGCGTCCATGATTCCGACCTTACGCTCGGTGACGGGACGGCCGCCGTCCGGGGCCGTCAGGGCGCGAGGCGGCGCGCCGTGGCGGACACGGCGAGGAACAGTTCCGTGCAGTCGTCCAGCAGCCGTTCGCGGGAGGACGAGTCCGGGTCCTGGAGCCACGCGGAGATCGTCTCGGCGACGCCGCCGACGAGGAACCGGGCGACCAGGTCGCGCTGCCGGGCGGTGACGGCCGCGCCGAAGCCGTCGCGGGACCGGTCCGCCACCAGGTCCGCGATGCGCCGCGCGGCGGTGAGGCGGCGGCGGGAGAGCGCCGGGCTGGCGAGCGGGACCGTCAGCACGACGCGGCCCTTGCGCGGGTCGTCCCCGACGAGGTCGATGACGCTGCCGAGGGCGGCGCGGACGCGGCCGCGCGGGTCGGCGGGCGCGGCGGCGAGGGCGGCCTGGCCGCGCTCGATCAGCTCGGCGACGACCGCGTCGAACACCGCGACGGTGAGCGCGTCGAGATCGGGGAAGCTCTCGTAGAAGTACCGGGGCGTGAGCCGGGCGGCCTCGCAGACCTTGCGGACGGACGCCGCCTGCGGCCCGCCGGTGCCGAGCAGGTCGAGCCCGGCCGCCACCAGGCGGGCGCGCCGGTCGGCGGCGCGGGCGGCGGCGTCCTGTCCGGCGTACGTGCGCGACGAGGCGGTGCCCATGACCCCATCTTGACACACGCGTTTCCTGATCCTTTAATTCTGATAACAGACGTTGGCAGATCGGCCGGAGTGAGGCACCCATGACGACGAGCGAGGTCGCGCCGCCCGCGACCGCCGGACCCGCCCCGCGGGCCGTGGCGGACACGCTGAGCTGGTTCGCGCTGAACGCCGCGACGGCGAACGTGATCATGCAGCTCGCCCTGCTGCCCGTCGGCCACGGCGTCGCGGAGAGCAAGGTGGAGAGCGGGCGCGCCGACCTGCATCCGGTCAAACGGCTGCGGACGACGCTGAGCTACGTCGCCGTCGCCTGGTGGGGCACCGAGGACGAGCGCCTGGCGATGCGCGCCGAGGTCAACCGCTCGCACCGGCACGTCCACTCCGCGCCCGGCGACCCGGTGAAGTACAACGCCTTCGACCGCGACCTGCAGCTCTGGGTCGCCGCGTGCCTGTACCGGGGCACCGTGGACGTGCTGACCGTCCTGCACGGCAGGCCCGACGACGCCTACCTCGACACCGTCTACGCGCACGCGTCGCGGCTCGCCACCACGCTCCAGGTGCCGCGGGACCGGTGGCCGCGCGACCGCGCCGCGTTCGCCGAGTACTGGGAGACGGCGGTCCGCCGGACGGAGATGGACGACGTCACCCGCCGCTACCTGCGCGACCTCATCGACCTGCGCGGGCTGCCGCGCCCGGTCCGCCGCACCGCCGCGCCCTTCCACCGGTTCGTGACGACCGGGTTCCTGCCGCCGCTGTTCCGCGAGCAGCTCGGCCTCACCTGGACCCGCCGCGACCAGCGGCGCTTCAACGCGTTCACCCGCGTCGCGGGCCTGGCCGACCGCGCCCTGCCGCGCGCCGCGCGCTGCTTCCCCTGGAACGTCTA
This sequence comes from Actinomadura atramentaria DSM 43919, assembly GCF_000381885.1. GTDB lineage: Bacteria > Actinomycetota > Actinomycetes > Streptosporangiales > Streptosporangiaceae > Spirillospora > Spirillospora atramentaria. Next base: position 123,104 of record NZ_KB907221.1, read on the forward strand.
CCTGTGGGACGCGCGACGGCGCATCCGCGGTGGCCGCCCGATCGTCTGATTCACGCGTCTGATTCACGGGGCTTCCGGCCCGGTGTGACGTTCCGGTGACCGAGGGTAGTGGTCCCGGTTAGGGTGGAACCATGACGATCACGCGGAAGGCGCGCCCGTGGGCGCTCGCCGCGCTCGCGGCCCTCGCGCCCGCCTGCGGGGCGACGCCCGCGCGCGGCGACGGCGTCGTCCGGGCGGGGACGGAGTTCACGCTCGCGCCGGGCGAGAGCGTCCGGGTGCGGGGCGCGCCGCTCACGCTGACGTTCGTGCGCGTCGCGGGCGACAGCCGCTGCCCGCGCGAGGTGCAGTGCGTCTGGCAGGGCGACGCGACGGTCGTCCTGCGCGGCGCGGAGGGGAACCGCGCCACCGACCACGAGCTGCACACCGCCGCCGGACCTGCGGAGGCGGCGGTCGGCGGGCACCGGGTGCGGTTGACCGCGCTCGCGCCGGGCAGAACCACGCGCGGCGTCGCTCCCGGCGACTACCGGGCGCGGCTCCGGCTGGACTGATCGGAGACTGAGCCGACACCGACGGCGCGGCCTTCCGCGAAGCGCGACCGGACCGGCCCGTCCCCTGGAAGGATGCTCGGTGCCGGGGGACGGCGACCGCCGTGGAACGCTCCGGCGGCGCGCAACGGGGAGATGAGCAGCACATGGGCACGATCCTTTTCCTGGTCCGGCACGGCGAGACCGTCTGGCACGCCGAGAACCGCTACGCCGGGGTGAGCGACGTCGCGCTCACCGCCGCCGGGCGCGACCAGGCCGAGCGGCTCGGCGGCTGGGCGGCGGGGGCGAAGCTCGACGCCGTCGTCTGCTCGCCGGTGAGCCGCGCCCGGATCACCGCCGAGCCCGCGGCGCGCGCCGCCGGGCACCCGGCGGAGGCCGACCCCGACCTCGCGGAGATGGACTTCGGCGTCGCCGAGGGCCGGACGCTCGCCGAGCTGCCGCCCGCCGCCGTCGCCGCGTTCCGCGCCGACCCGGTCGCGGGCGCGTTCGAGGGCGCGGAGGACCCGCTGGCCGTCGCGGAGCGCGGGGCCCGCGCGCTGCGGCGCGCCGCCGCCGCGCACGACGGCGGCCGGGTCCTGGTCGTCGCGCACAGCACGATGCTGCGGCTCGCGCTGTGCCGCATGCTCGGCATCCCGGAAGCCCGCTACCGCACGGTGTTCCCGAAGCTGGAGAACTGCGCGCTCACCGAGATCCGCGTCGACGGCCAGGACACCGGGCTGCTGGCCTGCAACGTTCCGGCGTCCTGACCGTCGCCTGAGTCAGCGGCCCGTGCGGACCACCGTCGTCCGGTCCGACCCGACCGGGCCGATGGTGAGCAGCCCGCCGGTGACGTCGCTCCCGGTGGTGCGGCGCGCGTTCGCGTGGGGTCCGGCGACGCGGTAGGCGCGCGGATCGTCGGTTCCGGTCTCCACGACGACGCGGGCGGTCACGCCGGGCGGCACGTCCACGTCGAGGCGGTACGCGCGCGGGTTCCGGCGCTCCAGCGCGACCGACACCGGTCCCCGGATCGTCGGGACGCGGCCCGCCGCCCGCGTGAGGTCCCCGGGGCGCGGCCGGACCTCGATCCCCGCCGCGCCCGGCTCGGTGATCCGCACGCCGAGGACGTGCCGCGCGATCACGTTGGCGGGCGCGGAGCCCCACGCGTGCGAGAACGTCATGTTCGGCTTGAGGGACGGGTCCCACGCCTCCGCGACGATCGTCGCGCCGAGGTCGTCCATCATGTGCAGCCACGACGCCATGCCGCGCACGGTCATCAGGCCGATCGCGTCGGCCGCGCGGCCCGTCGCGAACAGGGCGTCGAGCAGGAACTGCGCGGCGTAGACGCTGACCCGCATGCCGCCCGCGGCGAGGGTCCGGCCGAGCGCGGCGACGACCGCGTCCGGGACCGTGCCCGGCCCGGCGACGCCGAGCGCGACCGGGTACGCGGTGGCGTGCTGCGCGGCGTGGTCGGTGCCCGCGCCGTCCGCGAACCGGCCCGCCGCCGCGTCGAGCAGCGTGGCGCGCATCGCGGCGGCGAGGGTGTCGGCGCGGGTCCGCCACGTCCGGGCGTCGTCGGTGCGGCCGAGGGCGGTCGCGATGTCGGCCATCGCGGCGAACGCGGCGTACTGGCAGGCGTTCACGACCGTGTTGACCTCGGTGAACACGTAGCCGTCGCGGTTGGACGCGGGCCAGTCCACGAGGTCCCCGAGGTCCTGGCTGGACGAGCCGGGCTTCTTGTGGACGAGCCCGTCGTCGCCGAGGTAGCGCGTCAGGTGCTTGCCCGCGAGCAGGTCGTAGTCGGCGGCGAGCCGGTCCGGGTCGCCGGTGTGCAGGTAGTCCCGCCACGCCGACATGACGTTCATCAGCCGGTACTCGGTCGGCCAGGTGTGGTTGCGCGTCAGGTAGGCGCCGGACGCGCGGGCCAGCGCGTACGACCGCTGCACCGCGTACTCCGACGCCTGGTTGACGAGCGCGTCGCCCTCGTACGGCCCGCGCTCGCGCGTCGGGGTGTCGATGTAGAGGTCGCCGCGCGTCGCCTCGATCGAGTAGCGGCTCAGCTCGTAGACGCGGTCGAGGTCGCGGCTGGAGGACGAGAACGACGCGTCGGAGTCGCGCCAGGCCGCGCGCCACGCGCGGCCGGTGGCGGCGCGGCGCAGGTCGAGCGAGTCGTCGCAGGTGAGCTGCGCGTAGCGGAACCCGCGGTAGCCCCAGTGCTCGACGGTCTGGCGGCCGTCGCGCAGCGTCCAGGTCTCGTCGTAGGTGACGCCCGCGCGCAGCGCGTACCGGACGGTGCCGTCCGGGTTCAGCTCCTCGCCGAGCCGGACGCCGACCGTCTGCCCGGCGCGGCCGGTGAGCGTCAGCCGCAGGCCGCCCGCGATCTCGCGGCCGAGGTCGACGATCCACACGCCGGGCGCGGTCCTGCGGACGGACGCGGGCCGGACGTCGTACAGGCCGACCGGTTCGACCAGCGCCGGTTCCAGCCCGGTGAGCGCGGGGCGGACGGCCGCGCGCTCCCAACCGGAGTCGTCGAACCCCGGATCGGTCCATCCGGCGGGCTCGTGCCGCAGGTCCCAGAACTCGCGCGGCCCGACGTAGAAGGAGGACCCGATCGTCCCCGCGCTCGGCAGGAGCCCCGCCTGGCGGCGCGCCCTCCAGTCCGCGCCGCTGCCGAACACGCCGGTCGTGCCGTCCGTGTGGGTGACGACGAGCTGGGCGACGAACCGCTTGTCCTGCGTCGTGTAGGCGAGGGCGGCGAGCGCGTTGCGGCGGCCCGGCCGCAGCAGCGCCGTGACGTCGAACGAGTGGTAGCGCGGCGCGCCCGAGCCGTGCCGCATCGACGCGAACCCGGCGACCTCGCCGTTCACCCAGATCTTCGCCGGGTACTGCCGGGTCGGGGCCGGGGACTGCGCCGCGACGTGCAGGACCGCGGCGGCGATCGGCTTGCGGGCGGGCGTGAACTCGGTGCGCAGCAGCGCCCAGTCGTCGTCGGCCGCGCCCGCCGACGACAGCGTGGACTGGCCCTTGGCGAGCGTCAGCGTCCCGCCGGAGACGGTCCCGGCCGAGAACGTGCCCCGGCCGTCGGTGAAGTCCTCCGCGACCACGGCCGCGCCGTCCGCCGCGACGAACCGCACGCTGTCCCACACGTTGGCCTCGGTGGAGCCGTTGCGCATCCCGACGGTGCCGGTGCGGTACGTGCCGTCCTCGGTGGCGTCCACGACCTCGCCGTCGATGGACGTCGTGAACGTCGAGCCCTTCATCTCGACCGCGACCTCGTACCAGCGGCCCGTCTCGATCGGCGCGGCGAGCCGCTTCTCCTCCAGCACCCGGTAGGAGCCGCCCGCCCCGACGTGCTTCTTCAGCACGCCCGGCGAGCCCGCGCGGAGCTGCCACAGGTAGTTGTCGCCGGTCGAGGCGGCGCGGAACCACAGGCTCGCCGCGACCGCCGTGATCTGCACGCGGACGGTCAGGACGCCGTCGCCGGGGGCCGCCGCGGCCGGGGCCCACACCGGGTCCGCCGTCCACTCCCCCACGCCCGTCGCGACCAGCGCGGGCTCGGACCAGCGGGACGCGCGGCGGCCGTCGAACGTCTGGACGCGCCACCAGTACGCGGTGCCGGGCGCGAGCGGCGGCCCGCCGTACGGCACGGCCGTGGACGCTGCGGACGCGGTGCGCCCGCTGTCCCACACGCGCGGGCCGCGCGCCAGCCGCCGCGGCGTCGTCGCGACCTGCACCCGGTGGTGCGTCTGCCGTGTGCCGGGGCCGAGGTCCGCGACCTGCCAGCTCAGCCGGGGCTTCGCCGCGACGCCGAGGCCGTCCGGCAGCAGCGAGGTCAGCAGCCCGGACGGCGCGCCGGACGCTCCCGGCGAAGCCGAAGCGGGCACGGCCGAGCCGAGGACCACCGCGCCCGCCGCCCCGGCGGCCGACGCGCCGAGGAACCGCCGCCTGCTCAGGTCACCGTCCTGCCGGGTCATCCCGTCACCGCCTCGAACGTCCAGTCGCCGGAGCCGATCTCGAACACGCCGCGCCCGTCCGCGACGCCCAGCCAGCGGGCGTCGCGGGGCGCGGCCGGGCGCGCGCGGCCGCCGAGCAGCGGCACCTCCACGCGCGCCGTCGCGGTGGGCGGCACCGTCACCGCCACCCGCAGCCGTTCGCGGTCGCGCCGCCAGGAGACGGCGGCGCGGCCTCGCGGCGTGGCGTAGTCGGCGCTCGCACCGGTGACGTCCCCGACGACGGCAGGGCGGACGAGCAGCGTCCGGTAGCCGATCGAGTCGTCGGTCTGCCCGAGTCCGGCGAGGCCCGCGTGGAACCACTCGTCGATCGCGCCGAGCATGAAGTGGTTCTGGGAGTTGCCGGAGGTCGGGCCGTCCCAGTTCTCGGTGAGCGACGTCGCGCCGTGCTCGACCTGGTAGCCGTAGCTGGGGTTGCCGGTCTGCGTGGCGACGGCGTGGATGACGTCGTCCCGGCCCGCCGCCGACAGGACGCGGAACACCGACGGCAGCGCGATCTCCCCGACCGTCAGGTGGTAGCCCTTCGCGGCGATGCTCCCGACGAGGTGCGCGAGGACCGCGTCGCGCTTGCCCTCCGGGACGATCCCCATGTCCAGGGCGAGGACGTCGCACGCCTGGCTGCCCGAACCGTAGGTGTCGCCCGTGGCGTACTTCGCGTTGAACGCGTCGCCGATGTCCTCGGCGAGCGCGGCGTAGGTCGCCGCGTCGCCGTCCTTGCCGAGCACCTTCGCGATCGAGGCGAGGGCGGTGACGGCGCGGTGGTAGCCGAACGTCGCGGTGACGCCCTTCGGCGTGCTGTCGTCGAAGGTGATCCAGTCCCCGAGGCCGTAGTCGAGCAGGTGCCCGTCCGCCTTCCCGGACAGGTAGTCCACGTAGCGGACCATGTTCGGGTAGTACGTGCGCAGCGTGGCGGTGTCGCCGTACGCGCGGTACATCTGCCAGGGCGCGAACACGATGACGTTCCCCCAGTTGGGGTCGTCGCGGAACCCGCCGGAGAACACGGTGAACTCCGGCGCGATGTCGGGGACGAGCCCGTTGTCGAGCTGCGCCTCGGCGATGTCGCGGACGATCTCGCCGTAGTACGCGGTGACGTCGTAGTTGCGGGCGACGGCCGGGAACACCAGGTTCGCCTGCTCCAGCCAGCCCAGCTTCTCGCGGTGCGGGCAGTCGGTGAGGACCGAGTACATGTTGCTTTGCACGGCCCGGTCGATGATCCGGTGGATGTCGTTGAGCAGTTTGTTGGAGTTGGTGAACGAGCCCGCCTCGGCGTTGTCGGCGCGCAGCACGATCCCGGTGACGGTGTCGCGGCCGGGCGCGGCGGGCAGGCCCTCGACCTGCACGTAGCGGAAGCCGTGGTAGCAGAACCGGGGGTGCCAGGTCTCGGTGCCCCGGCCCGCGAGGGTGTAGGAGTCCCAGATCGGGGAGCCGGTGGTGCCCTGGCTGACGGTGCCGTCCGCGTTGAGGAGTTCGCCGGGCCGCAGCGTGACGGTCGTCCCCGCCTCGCCGCGCACGCGCAGCCGCGCCCAGCCCGCGAAGTTCACGCCGAGGTCGACGACGTACACGCCCTTCCGCGGCTCGCTGATCTTCACGGCGCGCAGCGTGTCGACGGGGCGGATCGGCGGGGCCATGCGGGCGGTCAGCGCGGCGGTGGGCGGGTCGCGGCGGACGGCGGGCGCCCAGTCCGCCGGGGCGCGGCGCGCGTCGTGGTCCTCGCCGCCGTACCAACTGGAGAACGTCGTCGCGCCGAGCGCGGTCCGCCAGGACTCGTCGGTCGCGACGACCGCGCGCGACCCGTCCGTGTAGGTGATCTCGAGCTGGCCGAGGAACGCGGGCCGGCCGTCCGAGCGGGTGAGCTTCTGGTAGCGGCCCGGGGTGGACGGGACGTTCGCCATCCCGTTGCCGACCTCGGCGCGCAGCGTGTTCGCGCCGCGCCGGAGCAGGCCGGTGACGTCGTACGTCGAGTAGACGATCCGCTTCTTGAAGTTGCTGTAGGGCGGTTCCAGGACGGCGTCGGTGACGGGGCGCCCGTTGAGCGCGAGGTCCAGGACGCCGAGCGCCGTCGCGTACAGCCGCGCGGACCGCACCCGCTTGCCGACCGCGAACTCCTTCTCGAACACCGGCAGCGCCTCGGGCTGGGCGTGCAGCGGCGGGGGCGGCTGCTGGCCCTCGACGGTCGCAGCGGTGTCGAAGTCCGTGCCGTCCGAGGACGTCCGGACGGTGAAGTCCTCCGGGAAGTTCGGCGTCCGCCCGTCGGCGGTCATCGCGTCGGTGCGCGGGTACAGCAGGACGCGGTCGAACCGGCGCTCCTCGCCGAGGTCGATCCGGAGCCGGATCGGAGCGTCCAGATCCTGGTTCCGCCGCTCCATGCTGGTGTAGCCGAACGGCGCCGCGTCGCTGGTGAGGGAGCCGTCCGTCACGGCCTTCGGCTCCCACTGGCCCGCGACGGTGTAGCTCTCCGACGCCGTCACGGCCGCGCGCAGGGCGGCGTTCGTCCCGGACGCGCCGTCGCGGACCTCGACCTCCGCGAGCTGGAGGCGCGAGACGAGGTACGGCCAGCCCTCCTTGATCGGCAGGCCGAGGCGGGTGACGTCCAGCCGGACGTAGCGGGCGGTGCGCGGCGCGAACTCCACGGTGACGGGCGCGGGCACCGGGTCGGACCACGCGCGGTTCCCGATCCAGTGCGCCGTCCAGTCGGCGGCGGCGAGCAGGCCGGTCTCGAAGGACGCTGGAGCGCTCCACGCGGAGGCGCGGCCCCGGCCGTCCCAGACGCGGACCTGCCACGCCGCGCGCTCGCGGGAGCGCAGGGCGCGGCCCGCGTAGGCGACGGCGACGGCGTCGCCCGCGACCTTGCCGGAGTCCCACAGGTCGGGGCGGGACAGGCGGTTCGCGGCGGTCGCGACGCGGATCTGGTAGGCGGTCTGCGTCGCGCCGCGCGGCCCGGCGGCGTAGCGCCAGCTCAGCGTGGGCGTCGCGGCGTCGATGCCGAGCGGGGACGGCAGGTGCGCGGTCTCCAGGCCGGTCGGGCGGAGCGGCGCGGTCGGCGAGGCGGCGGCCGGGGCGGTGAACGCGCCGCCCGCGGTCACCGCCGCGGCGGCGAGGCCGCCCGCCTGGACGAAGCCGCGCCGGGAGAGGTTTCGGGGGGTCGGGGGGAGGATGGACATGGACGTCCTCTCGACGTGCGCCAGTGGGTGGGGGGTGGGGTGGCGTCGTCCGGATGAGGCTGCTTCGTCCCGGGCCGCACGGTTTTCCACGCGGCCCGGGACGGTCACGGCCGCACTTCGACCAGTTCGATCTCCAGGAGTTCGGCGACCGCGCGCAGATCGGCGGTCAGGTGGCCGGTGGCGAGCGCCCAGTGGTGGGAGATGCCGGTGGCGCTCCACGCGTCGACCCACTCGCCGGGGTCGCAGCCGAAGTCGACGCGGGACGTGGTGTTGCCGATCTTCAGCAGCGGCCCGTCCACGGTCTCGCCCTCGGCGGCGACGAACGCGAACCGGCCGTCGCGGCGCTGGATGATCCCGAACGCGGTGACGGGGCCGTGCCGGACGTCGAACTCGACGGACACGCCGTGCCCGCGCTTGCCGTGGTAGACGCCGAGGCCGCGCAGCAGCGGGCGGCGGGCGCTGATCGCCAGGTGCGCGGGCCCGTCGTGGCCCATCTCGACGTGGCCGCGCCGGAAGTCCAGCGCCTGCAGCTCGGTGAACGAGCCGCCCGCGCCGAGCCGGTCGGCGACGAGCATCGCCAGCGACGTGCGCAGCTCGTACTCGCCCGCCGCCGGAATCCCGCGCGCGGTGAGCAGCGAGGCGCCGAGGATCATCCCGGCGCCCAGCCGCTCGTGGACCTCCCCGTCGAGCCCGCGGTGGTAGTAGGCGAGGCTGTCGAGGGAGAAGTCGGCGGCGAGCCGGTCGAGGCCCGCCGCGACCCGGGCGGCCCAGCGCAGGTCGTCGGCCTGCACGGAGCCGTCCAGCTCGAAGGTGTCGCGGGCCGCCTCCTCCACGGCGGCGGCCTCGGCGTCGGTGACCTGCTCGACGCGGACGCGCAGGTCGTCGAACTCCAGCACCTCGACGTGGCCGCCGAAGTTCGCGGAGACCAGCGTGAGGTCGGTGGAGACGTCGAGCATCCCCGGGTAGAGGTGGCCCATCAGGCCGTGGCGGCCGTGCCGGAGCGCGCGGCGGACGCCCGCCGCGCGCACCCAGCGGCCGATCTTCGCCCAGGCCCGCTCGTCCTCCAAGTACCCCGACACCGAACGGAACGGGATGCCGCAGCGCGCGAACGCGTTGGCCATCTCGGGCAGCGGGCACGCGCCGCAGTAGGCGAGCCACTGACCGGTGTCGAAGGTCTCGTGGTCCATCGACTCGGTCGGCTGGAGGTTGATCAGCAGGACGGGCGCGTCGGCCCGCTGCGCGATCGGGACCAGCATCGTCGCGGTCATGTACGTCGTGAGGAACCCGACGATGATGTCGCAGCCCGCCGCGCGCAGCTTCTCGGCGGCGACGGCCCCCTCCTCGGCGTCGGAGACGAACCCGGCGTCGACCACCTCCGCGCCGAGCCCCCGCATCCGCTCCGCCACGCGTTCGGCGGAGCGCTGGAGCTGCGGCAGCAGCCCGGGGAACTGCGGCCAGTACGTGCCGAGCCCGCCGGCCACGAGGCCGACGCGCACCGGGGACGCGGCGGTGCTGGTCATGGTCGCCTCCCTCTCACCGCAGGAACGCGGCGGCGACGCCGGCGTCCACGGGGATGTGCAGTCCTGTCGTGTGGGTCAGGTCCCCGCCGGTGAGGGCGAAGACGGCGGCGGCGACGTGCTCGGGCAGCACCTCGCGCTTGAGCAGCGTCCGCTGGGCGTAGAACTCGCCGAGCTTCTCCTCCTCGACGCCGTAGACGGCGGCGCGCTGCGCGCCCCAGCCGCCCGCGAAGATGCCCGAGCCGCGCACGACCCCGTCCGGGTTGACGCCGTTGACGCGGATGCCGTGCGCGCCCAGCTCGGCGGCCAGCAGCCGGACCTGGTGCGCCTGGTCGGCCTTCGTCGCGCCGTAGGCGACGTTGTTCGGCCCGGCGAACACCGCGTTCTTGGACGAGATGTAGACGATGTCGCCGCCCATCACCTGCTCGACCATGACGCGCGCGGTCTCCCGCGACACCAGGAACGACCCGCGCGCCATGACGTCGTGCTGGAGGTCCCAGTCGGCGGCGGTGGTCTCCAGCAGCGGCCTGGAGATCGACAGCCCGGCGTTGTTGACGACGAGGTCGACCCCGCCGAACGCCAGGACGGCCGCGCGGACGGCGGCGGCGATCTCGTCCTCCGAGGTCACGTCGGCGGCGACGGCGACGGCCGCGTCCGCCGACCGCAGCGCGCCCGCGCCGATCCCGGCGGCGACCTTCTCCGCCGCCCCGAGGTCGCGGTCCGCGACGACGACGCACGCGCCCTCGGCCGCGAGCCGCCGCGCGGTCGCCGCGCCGATGCCCGACCCGCCGCCGGTGACCAGCGCGACCCGCGCCGCGAGCGGCTTGGGCGCGGGCATCCGCCGCAGCTTGGCCTCTTCCAGCTCCCAGTACTCGATGCGGAACTTCTCCGTCTCGGGGATCGGGGCATAGGTCGACAGGGCCTCCGCGCCGCGCATCACGTTGATCGCGTTGAGGTAGAACTCGCCCGCGACGCGCGCGGTCTGCTTGTTCGCGCCGAAGCTGAACATGCCGACGCCGGGGACCAGCACGATCGCGGGGTCCGCGCCGCGCATCGCCGGGGAGTCGGGCGTGGCGTTGCGGGTGTAGTAGGCGGCGTAGTCCGCGCGGTACGCGGCGTGGAGTTCCTTGAGCCGCGCGCGGACGTCGTCGAGCGGCGCGTCCGGCGGCAGGTCCAGGACCATCGGCGCGACCTTGGTGCGCAGGAAGTGGTCCGGGCAGGACGTGCCGAGCGCGGCGAGCCGGGGGTGCTCGGCGCGGGACACGAAGTCCAGGACGGCCGGGTCGTCGGTGTAGTGCCCGACCTGCGGCCGGTCCGTCGAGGCCAGGCCGCGGATCAGCGGGAACAGCGCCGCCGCGCGGGCGCGCCGCTCGTCCTCGGGCAGCGTCTCGTACACGACCGGGCCGAACGGGTCGGGGCGGCCGTGCTCGGCGATGTACGCCTCGGCGGTGCGGATGATCTCCAGGGAGCGGGCCTGGCACTCCTCGCTCGTCGCGCCCCAGGCGGTGATGCCGTGGCCGCCGAGGACGACGCCGATCGCGTCGGGGTCCGCGGCCTTGATCGCGGCGATGTCAAGGCCGAGCTGGAAGCCGGGCCGCCGCCACGGCACCCACGCGACGCGGCCGCCGAAGATCCGGCGGGTCAGCTCCTCGCCGTCGGCGGCGGTCGCGAGGGCGATGCCCGAGTCCGGGTGCAGGTGGTCGACGTGCGCGGCGTCCACGAGACCGTGCATCGCGGTGTCGATGGACGGGGCCGCGCCGCCCCCGCCGTGCAGGCAGTAGTCGAACGCGGCGACCATCTCGTCCTCGCGCTCGACGCCCGGGTACACGTCCACGAGCGCGCGCAGCCGGTCGAGGCGCAGCACGGCCAGGCCGCGCTCGGTGAGCGTCCCGAGGTCGCCGCCGGACCCCTTCACCCACATCAGCTCGACGTCGCGGGCGGTCACGGGGTCGGTGACCGTGCCCTTCGCGGACGCGTTGCCGCCCGCGTAGTTGGTGTTGCGCGGGTCCGCGCCCAGGGTGTGCGCGCGGTCCAGCAGCCGGTCCACCTCCGGTGGGGTGGCGGTCATGGGGTCCTCTCCTTCGGGTGCCGTGCTCGTGGGGCTCATGCGGGGCGGGTCACGCGCCCCAGCCGGCGGCCTGCCCGCCCTGCCGCTCGGCGACGACGCGCTCCAGGTAGCCGGACGCGCGGTACGCCGCGATCGGGTCGGGCGCCAGGCCCATCTCGGCGCGCAGCTCGGCCAGCAGCGGCCGGACGTCGGTGTTGTAGGCGTCCATGAACACCGCGTTCGCGCCGAGCACGTCACCGGACCGCTGGGCCGCGCGCAGCGCGTCCGCGTCCACCAGCAGCGCCTTGGCGGTGGCCTCCTGGACGTTCATCACCGAGCGGATCTGCCCCTGGATCTTCGGCTCGATGTTGTGGCACTGGTCGAGCATGAAAGCGATCCCGGACTCCGGGTCCAGCCCGCCCCCGCGGACGACCTCGTACATGATCCGGAAGAGCTGGAACGGGTCCGCCGCGCCGACCATCAGGTCGTCGTCGGCGTAGAAGCGGGAGTTGAAGTCGAACGCGCCGAGCTTCCCCTCGCGCAGCAGGAACGCCACGATGTACTCGATGTTCGTGCCGGGCGCGTGGTGGCCGGTGTCGACGCAGACCTGCGCCTTCGGGCCGAGCTTGAGGCAGTGCGCGTACGACGCGCCCCAGTCCGGGATGTCGGTCATGTAGAAGGCGGGTTCGAACAGCTTGTACTCCAGCACCATGCGCTGGTCGTCGCCCAGCCGCTCGTAGACGGCGGCGAGCGCCTCGGCGAGGCGGTCCTGGCGTTCGCGGACGTCGTCCTGGCCGGGGTAGTTCGTGCCGTCGGAGAACCACAGCTTCAGGTCGCGGGAGCCCGTCGCGTCCATGATGTCGACGCAGTCCAGCAGGTGCCGGAGCGCCTTCTCGCGGACGGCCGCGTCGGGGTTGGTGACGCTGCCGAGCATGTAGTCGTCGTCCTGGAACACGTTGGTGTTGATCGCGCCGACCGCGACGCCGCGCTCCCGGGCGTACCGGGCGAGGGCGGCGTAGTCGTCGACGGCGTCCCACGGGATGTGCAGCGCGACGGTCGGCGCGACGCCGGTGAACGCGTGGACCTGCGCCGCGTCGTCGATCTTCTCCCGCGGCGTGCGCGGGACGCCCCGCTGGGCGAAGACCTTGAACCGGGTGCCGGAGTTGCCGTACGCCCAGGACGGGGTCTCGATGTGCTGGCGGCGCAGGATGTCCTTCACCGCGCGGATGTCGGTCACGGGGTCTCCGATCCTCTAGTCCAGATGAAAGATCTCGGTGAGCGGGCGCATCCCCTCGTCGGGTCCGCGGCCGTCGAGATCCTCGAAGAACGGCGCCATCTCGGCCTGCCAGCGGGCGTTGACGCCGGTGCGGGCCATCGCCTCGCGCGCCGCGCCCCAGTCCGGGGTCTCCAGGTAGCCGACGAGCAGGCCGTCGTCCCGCAGGAAGATCGAGTAGTTGTGCCAGCCCGTGTCGCGGAGGGCGGCGAGCATGTCCGGCCAGACGGCCGCGTGGCGCTCGCGGTACTCCGCCGCGCGGTCCGGGCGCACCTTGAGCAGGAAACAGACGCGTTGCATGGGAGCCTTCCGGGGCGGCCCGGCGCGCGCGGCGCGCGCCGGGCCGCGGGCGGTCAGAAGTGGTACTGGTCGATGTTCTCGGCGTCGAAGACCGTCGGCGGGCCGAGGATGACCTCGCCGTTCTGGCCGATCTCGCGCTCACCGAGCTTCCCGGCGGTGAACTTCTCCCCCGGCGCGCCGGTGATCTGGCCGGACGCCAGCGACGCGGCCGCGAACGACGCGAGGTAGCCGAGGTTCTTCGGGTCCCACAGCGCGAAGTTCTTCACGGTGCCGTCCTTGACGAACTGGCGCATCTGGTTCGGGGTGCCGAGGCCGGTCAGCGCGACCTTGCCCTTGTACTTGGACCCGGAGATGTACCGGGCGGCGGCCGCGATGCCGACGGTGGTCGGCGAGATGATGCCCTTGAGGTTCGGGTACGCCTGCAGCAGGCCCTGGGTCTGCTGGAACGACTTCTGGTCGTCGTCGTCGCCGTAGGCGATCTTGACGAGCTTCAGGCCGGAGTACTCGGGCTTCTTCAGCTCGTCCTGCATCACCTTGATCCAGGCGTTCTGGTTGGTGGCGTTCGCGGTCGCGGACAGGATCGCGATGTCGCCCTTGCCGCCGAGCTGGTCGGACAGCAGCTTGACCTGGCTCTTGCCGATCTCCTCGGTGCTGGCCTGGTTGATGAACAGGTCGCGGCAGCCGGGCGCGGTGTCGGAGTCGTAGGCGACGATCTTGATGCCCTTGCTGCGGGCCTGCTTGAGCGGGCCGCAGACGGCGTTCTCGTCGTTGGCGGCGATGAGGATCGCGTCGTGCCGCTGCTGGACGAGCGTGTTGATGTAGGAGACCTGCGAGGACGCGGACGCGTCGGACGGGCCGACCTCCTTGGCCGTCCCGGCGAACTCCCCGGCCGCCGCGATGCCCGCGTCGTCCACGATCTTCTCGTAGGGGTTGTTCACCTGCTTGGGCAGGAACGCGATCTTCAGCCCCTTCTTCAGCGGGGCGTTCGGGTTCGCCGACGCGGTGCCGACTGCCTTGCCGCCGTCGTCGGACGCGGAGTCCTTGGTCGTCCCGCCGCACGCGGCGGCGCTGATCAGCAGGGCCCCGGCGGTCGCGAGGGCGGCCAGCCCGCGTGGCGCGGTCAGGCGCGAGCGAACGGTCATCGTGGTTGCCTTTCGGAGGGGTGGGATGGGGGTGGGGAAGAGCGGGGTTCTCACACGGGAGCCGGGCGGCCCCGCCGCCGGTCGCGCGCCGTCCGGGCGACGGCGATGAGCCGGGGCGTCAGCACCGAGACGATCAGCAGGACGCCGGTGACGATCGACTGGACCTCGGTGGAGACGTCGTCGAGCATGAGCAGGTTGCGCAGCAGCCCGATGAGCAGGACGGCCGCGACGACGCCGCCGAGCGTGCCCTTGCCGCCGTCGAAGTCGACGCCGCCGAGCAGCACCGCCGCGATGACCGTCAGCTCCAGGCCGAGCCCGTTGTCGGCGCGGGCGCTGCCGTAGCGCAGCGTGTAGACGATCCCGGCGAACCCGGCGACGAGCCCCGACACCGCGAACAGCACGAGCTTGATCCGCTTGACGCGGACGCCCGCGAAGTACGCGGCCTCCTCCTGCGCGCCGATCGCGAACAGGGACCGTCCGACGCCGGTGGCGTGCAGGACGACCGCCGTGACGACGGCCAGCACCGCGAACAGCGCGATCGGGTACGGGATGAACGTGCCGGGGATCGACGAGGTCGCCAGGTCGGTGTACCGCTCGGGGAACTCCGCGACGGCCTCGGTGCCGAGGACGACGTAGGCGAGCCCCCGGTACAGCGTCATCGTGCCGATCGTGACGGCCAGCGACGGCAGCCCCAGCTTCGTCACCAGCAGCCCGTTGACCAGGCCGCAGACGAGCCCGACGACCAGCACGACCGGGACGATCGACTCGATCGCCCAGCCGTTGTTCCAGAACTCGCCGGTCAGCGCGCTGCACAGGCCGAGGATCGAGGCGACCGACAGGTCCACCTGCCCGCACACGACCAGCAGCGTCATCGGCAGGGCGATCAGCGCGGTCTCGCTGAGGTCGCCGAGCGCGAACGACAGGTTGCCGCTGTCGGCGAAGTCGGGCGACAGGCCCGCGCCGCCCGCGAACACGATCACCAGCAGGGCGGTGACGGCGGTCTCCCAGCGGAGCAGCGCACCCGCGCCCCGGATGTCAACGCGCGCCATCGCGGACCCCTTCCTTTCCGGGCGCGGGCGGGGCGGGCGGCGCGGCGTCCGCGCTCGACCGGTTCCGCATCCGCAGCGCCCGGGTGACGCGGACGGCCAGCAGCCGGTCCACGCTGATCGCCAGCAGCAGGAGCAGGCCGGTGATGGCGTCCTGCCAGAACGAGTTGACCTTGAGGACGACCAGCACGCTGCCGATCGTGGTGAGCAGCAGCGCGCCGAGCGCCGCGCCCCAGACCGTCCCGACGCCGCCGGTGATGGCGACGCCGCCGACGACGACGGCGCTGACGACCTTCAGCTCCCAGCCGTGCGCGGCGTCGGCGACGACCGTCCCGAACCGGGCGAGCCACAGCACCCCGGCGAGCCCGGCGAGCGCGCCGCTGACGAGGTAGGCGGTGAGCACCCGGCGGGCGATCCGCACGCCCGCGAGCCGCGCCGCCTCCGGGTTGGACCCGACCGCGTAGAACTCGCGGCCCGACGAGTAGGACCGCAGGTAGTACCCGATGAGCAGCATCACCACGACGGTGATGATCGGCAGGTACGGGACGCCGAGCACGCTGTCGTTGCCGAGCGCGAGCATCGAGGACGGCAGGTCCGACGCGCTGATCTGGCGGCCGTGGGCGATCGAGTGGTCGAGGCCCTGGATGACGTAGAGCGTCCCGAGCGTGACGACGAGCGCGGGCACTCTGCACAGGCTGACCAGCAGCCCGTTGACGAGTCCGCACGCCGCGCCGATGAGCATCCCGAGCAGCACGACCAGGACGACGTTGTGGTCCCCGCCGGACGCGAAGTCGCCGGTCACGAACGCGACGAGCCCGACGACGGAGCCCACCGACAGGTCGATGTTGCGCGTGACGACGACCATCGCCTGCCCGACGGCGAGCAGCGCGAGGACGGAGGCGTTGAGGAAGATGTCCTTGACGCCCTGCTCGGACAGGAAGCGCGGGTTGGCGATCGTCGTCGCGAGGACGAGCACGACGAGCGCGCCGAAGATGCTCAGCTCGCGGGCGCGCAGGACGAGGTCCACCAGGCGGCGGCCGGAGTCCCCGCCGCGGGCGGGGCCGGACTTCTTGACGGCGACTGCGGTCACGGGGCTCACGCCGCCCTCTCCGCCGGACGGCCCGTCGCGGCGGCCATCACGGTCTCCTCGGTGGCGTCGGCGCGCGCGATGTCGGCGGTCAGCCGGCCCTCGTGCATCACCAGGACGCGGTCGGCCATGCCGAGCACCTCCGGCAGGTCGGAGGAGATCATCAGGACGGCGAGGTCCCGCGCGGCCAGCTCCGACAGGAGCCGGTGGACCTCGGCCTTGGTGCCGACGTCGATGCCGCGCGTGGGCTCGTCCACGATGAGGACGGCCGGCTCGGTGGCGAGCCACTTGGCCAGCACGACCTTCTGCTGGTTGCCGCCGGACAGGACGCCGACCGCGTCGCTGAGGCGGGCGTACTTGAGCTGGAGCCGGACGGCCCAGTCGGCGGCGCGGTCGCGTTCGACGCGCCGCGACAGCAGCGGCCCGCGCCTGGACGCGCGCCGCAGCGACCTGAGCTGGGTCAGCCCCATGTTGCGTTCGATGGACATGTCCATGACGAGCCCCTGCTGGCGGCGGTCCTCGGGGACGAGCGCGATCCCGGCCGCCATCGCGGCGGTCGGGCTGCCGGGCGGGAGCGTCCGCCCGTCGACCTCGACGGTCCCGGCGTCCCAGCGGTCCACGCCGAACACCGCGCGGGCGACCTCGCTGCGGCCCGCGCCGACCAGCCCGGCCAGCGCGACGATCTCGCCGCGCCGCACCTCGAACGACACGTCGGTGAACGCGCCCTCGCGGGTGAGGCGGGAGACCTTCAGCGCGACCTCGCCGGGCGTGACGTCCTGCTTGGGATAGAGCGCGTCCAGGTCGCGGCCGACCATGCGGCGGACGAGGTCGTCGTCGGTGAGCCCGGCGACGTCCTCGGTGGCGACGAGCGCGCCGTCCCGCAGGGTCGTGACCCGCCGGCACAGCGCGAAGATCTCCTCCAGCCGGTGCGAGATGAACAGCACCGCGCGGCCCTGCTCGCACAGGGTGCGGGTCACGGTGAAGAGGCGGGCGACCTCCTGCCCGGTGAGGGCGGCGGTCGGCTCGTCCATGATCAGCACGCGCGCGTCGCGGGAGATGGCCTTGGCGATCTCGACGACCTGCTGGTCGGCGATCGACAGGCCGCGCGCGGGGCGGCGCGGGTCCAGGTCGACGCCGAGCCGGGTGAACAGTTCGGCCGTCGCGGCGTGCATCGCGCGCCGGTCGATGCGGCCGAGGCCGGTGCGCGGCTGGCGGCCCATGAAGATGTTCTCCGCGACCGACAGGTCGGGGAACAGGGTCGGCTCCTGGTAGATGACGGCGACGCCCGCGCGCTGCGCGTCGGCGGGGCCCGCGAAGACGACGGGCTCGCCGTCCACCCGGACCTCGCCGGAGTCGGGCCGGTGGACGCCTGCGAACGTTTTTACGATCGTGGACTTCCCGGCCCCGTTCTCGCCCGCCAGGGCGTGCGCCTCGCCGGGGTGCAGCTCCAGGGTCACGTCCTGGAGCGCCCGCACGGCGCCGAACGCCTTGCTCACGTTGACCAGTGCCAATGTCGGGGGTGCCGACTTCGGCGGCGCGCTCATGGCCACCCTCCTCGCCGGGGTTGTCGGTGTCGGGCAGGTAAAAAACGTTTTAAGTCGATGTTGCGCTGGACGCTAGATGTGACCCGGCCCACTCGTCAACCCCCCATCCGTCGCCGAGTCACCCCAGAACCGCCGATAACTCCCATGCCAGTGGGGTTGCGGGATTTTTCCGGACCGGCCGCCCCGCTCGCGACGGCCGCCCGCGGACGCCGACAGAACCCGTCGAATCCACCCGAACGGGGTTGACACGTTTTAATCGCTCGGTCAGAGTGAGCGCCGCAACACCAGACCGGCACCATCGCGCCGCAAAGCCGCCGCCGAGCGCGCCGGCCCGCCGCGGCCCCGCCCCGACGCGCGGCGGCCGGCACTCGACGAACGACCCCGGGGGGACGACCGTGCGCACCGACGAGACCGGCGGCGATCCGGCGGCACGGCCCCGTGCCGGGACCGGCGCGCGGACGGTCGGCATCAAGCAGGTCGCCGAACGCGCCGGGGTCTCCCCCGGCACGGTCTCCAACGTGCTGAACCGCCCCGAACGGGTCGCCGCCGCCACCCGCGAGCGCGTCGAGCGCGCCATCCGCGACCTCGGCTTCGTCCGCAACGGCTCGGCCTCGACGCTGCGCGCCGGGCACAGCAGCACCCTCGGCCTGCTCGTCCTGGACCTGGCGAACCCGTTCTTCACCGACGTCGCGCGCGGCGTGGAGGAGACGGCGGGCGAGCGCGGCTACGCGGTGATCCTCGCGACGTCCGCCGACTCCGCCGAGCGGCAGGCCCGCAACATCCGCGTCCTGGCCGAGCAGCGGGTGCGCGGCGTGCTGCTGACGCCCGTCGGGGACGAGGCCGAGCGCGCCGACATGCTGCGCGAGCGCGGCGTCCCCGTCGTCCTGCTCGACCACCCGACGCCGCGCGCCAGCCAGTGCTCGGTGTCGGTGGACGACGTCGCGGGCGGCGAGCTGGCGGTGCGGCGGCTCCTCGACGGCGGCGCCCGCGACGTCGCGTACGTGACCGGCCCGGCGAGCCTGCGGCAGTGCGCGGACCGGCGGCGCGGCGCGCTGCGGGCGCTGCGCGCGGCCGGCCTCGGCAGGGACGCGCTGCGCGAGCTGACGATGCCCGCGATGAACCCGCGCGCCGGGCACGAGGCCGGGCAGCGGCTCCTGGCGGACGACCGCCCGCTGCCGGACGCGGTGTTCTGCGCCAACGACCTGCTCGCGCTCGGCGTGATGCGCGCCCTGCTCGCGGCCGGGGTGAAGATCCCGCAGGACGTCGCGCTGATCGGGTACGACGACATCGAGTTCTCGGCGGCGGCGGCCGTGCCGCTGTGCTCGGTGCGCCAGCCGACGTACCAGCTCGGCCGGATCGCGACCGAGCTGCTGCTGGAGGAGTGCGACGACCCGTCCGGCCACGCGCACCAGCAGGTGATGTTCCAGCCGGAGCTGGTCGTCCGGGAGTCGAGCGGGGGGAGCGCATGAGGATCGCGCTGTTCGTCACGTGCGTGAACGACACGCTGTTCCCGGACACCGGGCGCGCGGTCGTGCGGCTGCTGCGCCGCCTCGGGCACGACGTGGAGTTCCCCGAGGCGCAGACGTGTTGCGGGCAGATGCACTTCAACACCGGGTACCGCGACCAGGCGCTGCCGATCGCGGAGGGATTCGCGCGCGCGTTCGCGGGTTACGACGCGGTCGTCGCGCCGTCGGCGTCGTGCGCGGCGATGGTGCGGGACTGGCATCCGAAGCTGGCGGCCGAGCGGGGCGGGCCGCGCCCGGCCGCCGCCGTCGCGGACGTCGCGCCGCGCGTGTTCGAGCTGTCGGAGCTGCTGGTGGACGTCCTCGGCGTCACCGACGTCGGCGCGTACTATCCGCACCGCGTCACCTACCACCCGACGTGCCACTCGCTGCGGATGCTGCGCGTCGGTGACCGGCCGCTGCGGCTGCTGCGGGCGGTGCGCGGCCTGGATCTGGTGGAGCTGCCGGACGCGGCCGAGTGCTGCGGGTTCGGCGGCACGTTCGCGCTGAAGAACGCGGACGTGTCGGCGGCGATGGCCGCCGACAAGGTCGCCAACGTGCGCGGCACCGGCGCGGGGACGCTGTGCGCGGCCGACAACTCGTGCCTGATGCACCTCGGCGGGACGCTCACCCGCACCGGCTCGGACGTGCGGACCGTCCACCTCGCCGAGATCCTCGCCTCGACGGAGGAGGACCCCGCATGACCGTGCCGCCGCCCGCGCCGAGCGCGATGCCGACCTACCTCGGGATGCCGAGGTTCCCCGACGCCGCCGCCCGCGCCGTCGCGGACGAGGGGCTGCGCCGCAACCTCGCGCACGCGACCACGACGATCCGGGGGCGGCGCGCGGGGGCCGTCGCCGAACTGGACGACTGGTCGGCGCTGCGCGAGTCCGGGAAGCAGATCAAGGACCACGTCCTGGCCAACCTCGGGCACTACCTGCGGCTGCTGGAGGAACGCGTCACGGCGGCGGGCGGGACCGTCCACTGGGCGCGCGACGCCGCCGAGGCCAACCGGATCGTCACCGACCTCGTCCGCGCGACCGGCGAGACCGAGGTCGTGAAGGTCAAGTCGATGGCCACGCAGGAGATCGGCCTGAACGAGGCGCTGGCCGAGGCGGACATCACCGCGCACGAGACCGACCTGGCCGAGCTGATCGTGCAGCTCGGCGACGACCGGCCGTCGCACATCCTCGTCCCGGCGATCCACCGCAACCGCGCCGACATCCGCGAGCTGTTCGCGCGGACGATGCCGGACGCGCCGCCCGGCCTGACCGACGACCCCGCCGACCTCGCGGAGGCGGCCCGCCGCCACCTGCGCGCGCGGTTCCTGGCGGCGAAGGTCGCGGTGTCGGGGGCGAACTTCGCCGTCGCGGACACCGGGACGCTCGTCGTGCTGGAGTCCGAGGGCAACGGCCGGATGTGCCTCACCCTCCCCGAGACGCTGATCTCGGTGATGGGGATCGAGAAGGTCGTCCCGTCCTGGCGGGACCTCGAAGTGTTCCTGCAACTGCTCCCCCGGTCCTCGACGGCGGAGCGCATGAACCCCTACACGTCGTCGTGGACGGGGGTGACGCCGGGCGACGGCCCGTCGGCGTTCCACCTCGTCCTGCTCGACAACGGGCGCACCGCCACGCTCGCCGACGACGTCGGCAAGCAGGCGCTGCGCTGCATCCGCTGCTCCGCGTGCCTGAACGTGTGCCCCGTCTACCAGCGGGCGGGCGGGCACGCCTACGGATCGCCCTATCCGGGGCCGATCGGCGCGATCCTCTCCCCGCAGATCCGGGGCGTCGGGTCGCCGGTGGACGCCTCGCTCCCGTTCGCGTCGTCGCTGTGCGGCGCGTGCTACGACGTCTGCCCGGTGGCCATCGACATCCCGGAGGTCCTGGTCCACCTGCGGGCCAGGGCCGTCGAGGAGGGGCCGCGCCACCCGCTGGAGCGGGCCGCGATGGCGGCGGCCGGCTGGACGCTCCGCTCCCCCGCCCGGCTGGCGCTGGCGCAGCGCGCCGCGTCCGCCGGGCGGGGCGCCGCGCGCCGGTTCCGGCGGCTGCCGGGGCCGTTGCACGCCTGGACCGACACCCGTGACCTGCCCGTCCCGCCCCGCGAGTCGTTCCGCGCCTGGTGGCGCCGGACGGGGGGCGGCCGCACCGAGGAGGAAGCGTGACCGCGCGCGACGCCGTGCTCGGCCGCATCGACGCGATCGTGCCGCCGCGCGCGGCCGCCGACATCGCCGCCGACTACGCCCGCATCGACCGCGAGTACCTGCGCCGCCATCATGACGACGGTGTCCTGGACCTGTTCGCCGAGCGCGTCGCGGACTACCGCGCCGACGTCCGCCGGGTAGGCCCGGACGAGCTCGCGGCTGCGGTCGCGGAGATCCTGGCCGCGCGGCCGGGCGTCCACGGCGTGCCGTCCGGGCTGCCCGCCGCGTGGACGGCGCTGGCGCCGGCGGAGTCGCTGGCCGCCGACCCGGCCGTCGCGGACCTCGACGGCCTCGCGGGCGCGGTCACCGGCTGCGCGGTCGGCATCGCCGAGACCGGCACGATCGTCCTGGACCACGGCCCCGACCAAGGACTCCGCGCGCTGTCGCTGGTGCCCGACCACCACCTGATCGTCGTCGCCGCCGACCGGGTCGCCGCCGACGTGCCCGAGGCGCTGGAGCGGCTGGACCCGGCGCGGCCGCTGACGTTCGTGTCGGGCCCGTCCGCGACGAGCGACATCGAGCTGTCCCGCGTCGAGGGCGTCCACGGCCCGCGCACGCTGAAGGTGCTGGTGGTCGCGTGAGCGGGACGCTGTTCGCCGCGGTGGACCTGGGCGCGTCCAGCGGGCGCGTCATGGCGGCCGAGGTCGGCCCGGACGCGCTGGCGCTGACGGAGGTCCGGCGGTTCCCCAACCGGCCGGTCCGTGTCGGGACGACCGCGGATGGAACGCTCCACTGGGACGTCCTCGGCCTCTACGGCAACATCCTCGACGGCCTGCGCGACGCCCCCGCCGGGATCGCCTCCATCGGGATCGACTCCTGGGCCGTGGACTACGGGCTGCTCGACGGGCGCGGCGCGCTGCTCGGCAACCCCGTCCACTACCGCGACGCCCGCACCGACGGGATCATGGACGCCGTCCGCGCCGACCTCGGCGACGACCTGCTGTACGGCGTCTCCGGGCTGCAGTTCCTGCCGTTCAACACGATCTACCAGCTCGTCGCGGACCGCGCCGCGCTCGACCGCGCGGAGACGCTGCTGCTCATCCCCGACCTCGTCGCGTACTGGCTGACGGGCGCGGTCGGCGCGGAGCGCACCAACGCCTCGACCACGGGCCTGCTCGACGTCCGCACCGGCGCGTGGTCGGCGGACCTGCTCGACCGGCTCGGCCTGCCGCCGGCACCGCTGCCGCCGCTGCGCGAACCCGGCGCGCGACTGGGGACGCTGCGGCCCGGCGTCGCCGCCGAGACGGGACTGCCCGAGCGCGTCCCGGTGACGGCCGTCGCGTCGCACGACACCGCGTCCGCCGTCGCGGCCGTCCCGGCGTCCGGCGACGACTTCGCCTACATCTCCTGCGGCACCTGGTCGCTGGTCGGCGTGGAACTGCCCGGGCCGGTGCTGACCGACGCGAGCCGCGCCGCGAACTTCACCAACGAGGGCGGCGTGGACGGGACCGTCCGCTACCTGCGCAACGTCATGGGCCTGTGGGTGCTCCAGGAATGCCTGCGCGCGTGGGGCTCCCCTGATCTGCCCGCGCTGCTCGCCGCCGCCGAGGAAGCGCCGGGCCTGCGGTCGCTGGTCGACGTGGACGACCCCGAGTTCCTGCCGCCGGGCGACATGCCCGCCCGGATCGCCGCGCACTGCCGCCGCCGGGGCGAGCCCGAGCCGCGCGACCGCGCCGAGACCGTCCGCTGCGTGCTGGACAGCCTCGCGCTCGCGCACGCCGCCGCGCTGCGGACCGCCGCCGGGCTGTCGGGGCGGACGGTGCGGACCGTCCACCTGGTCGGCGGCGGCAGCCGCAACGCGCTGCTGTGCGGCCTGACCGCCGACGCGTGCGGGCTGCCGGTCGCCGCCGGACCCGTCGAAACGACGGCGCTCGGGAACGCGCTCGTCCAGGCGCGGGCGCACGGCGTCCTGCCCGGCCTGGCCGAGGCGCGGGACCTCGTCGCGCGGACGCAGCCGCCGCGCCGCCACGAGCCGCGCGGCGACGGCGGCGCGTGGGAGCGCGCGGCGGCGCGGGCGGGGCTGCCCGCCCCGCGCTGACCGCGTCCGCACCCGGACGGGGTACCTGGACGATACGGACATGCCCCCTGTCCCGTCAGCCCGCGGATCGGTAAGGTGATCGGCGGTCCGGGCACTGTCCGGACGCAACCGCAGCACGGCAGCGCCACGGCGTGTCGGTCGCCTGTCACCGTGGGAGAGTGGACGTGAAGGGCCTGACGGACCCCTCTCCGGGGGAGCTGCCCGGTCACCTCCCGCTGGTCGGCCGCGAGGACGCGCTGCGCGACCTGCGCGCCGCGCTGGACGCCGCCGCGGGCGGCGCGTCCCGGTTCGTGGCGCTGGCCGGGGAGCCCGGCGCGGGCAAGACCCGGCTGCTCGGGGAGCTGGCGGAGCTGGGCGCGGCGCGCGGGATGCCGGTGCTGTCGGGCCGGTCCGCCGAGTTCGAGCAGGAGATGCCGTTCGGCGCGGTCGTGGACGCGCTCGACGACCACCTGGAGGAGCACGCCCCGTCGCTGTCGCCCGCCGCGACCGGCCTGCTCGCCGGGGTGTTCCCGGCGCTGGCCGCCGGACCGGGCGGCGCGCCCGGCGAACCGGCCGCGCCCGCGACGCCCGTCGGCCGCTACCACCTGCACCGCGCGGTGCGGCACCTGCTGGAGCAGCTCGCGGCCGGGCCGGGGCTGGTGCTGATCCTGGACGACGTCCACTGGGCGGACGACGCGACCGTCGAACTGCTCGACCACCTCGTCCGGCACCCGCCGCGCGCCCGCGTGCTCGTCGCGCTGGCGTACCGGCCCGCGCAGGCGTCGCCGCGCCTGGCGGGGCTGGTGCAGGCGACGGTCGGCGGCCCGGTCGGGCACCCGATCTCGGTGGGGCCGCTGTCGCAGGACGAGGTCGTGCGGCTGCTGGGCGCGTGGGTGCCCGAGCCGCGCTGCGCCGAGCTGTACCGGCTGAGCGGCGGGAACCCCTTCTACCTGGAGGCGCTGGCGCGCAGCCGCGAGCCGCTGGCGGTCGAGTCGCGCGAGGGCGACCTGCCGCCCGCGGTGGACGCCGCGCTGCGGCTGGAGCTGAGCGGCCTGCCGCCGGACGCGCTGCTGGTCGCGCAGGGCGCGGCGGTGGCGGCCGACGAGTTCTCCGCGCAGCTCGCGGCGGCGGCCGCCGACGTCCCCGAGGACGCGGCGCTGGCCGCGCTGGACGAGCTGGCCGCCCGCGACCTGGTCCGCGCCGGGGCGGGCGGGTTCCGGTTCCGCCACCCGCTGGTGCGGCACGCGGTGTACGCGTCGGCGGCGGCGGGCTGGCGGCTGGGCGCGCACCGCCGGATCGCGGCGCATCTGGCGGCGGTGGGCGCGCCCGCCGCGCAGCGCGCGCGGCACGTGGAGCGCGCGGGCCGGATCGGCGACGCGGACGCGGTCGCGACGCTGGTCGCGGCGTCCCGCGCGTTCACCGCGCAGGCCCCGGCGACGGCGGCGCGGTGGCTGACGGCGGCGCTGCGGCTGATGCCCGAGGACCCCGCCGCCGACGTGCCGGGCCTCCCGTCCCGCCTGGACCTGCTGCTGGAGCTGGCGACGGTCGAGTCGGTCGCCGGGCAGCTCACCGCGGGCCGCGAGACGGCGCGGACGCTGCTGCGGCTGCTGCCGCCCGACGCCCACGACCAGCGCGCCCGCGCGGCGCGGTTCTGCGCGCTGATGGAGCGGCTGCTCGGCCGCCCGCACGAGGCGCGGGCGCTGCTGCTGGACGAGCTGCGGCGGCTGCCCGACCCGCGCTCGCCCGTCGCGGTCCCGCTGCGGCTGCGGCTCGTCGCCGAGAGCCTGTTCCGCGGCGACTTCAAGGCGGGCCTGGCGGTCCTGGACGCGATGGCCGAGACGTCGGCGGACGGCTGGAGCCCCGGCACGAAGCTCGCGATCAGCGTCCTGCGGCCGATGGCGTCGCACATCGCGGGCCGCACCGCCGAGGCGGTCGCCGCCGTGGAGGAAGTGGACGCCCTCGTCGCCGAGGCCCCCGACGACCGGCTCGCCGAATGGCTCGACTCGATCGCCTGGCTGTGCTGGGCCGAGCAGATGATGGGCCGGTTCGAGACGGCCCGGCGGCACTTCGAGCGCGCGGTGGCGGTGGCGCGTTCCACGGGCCAGACCTACATCCTCAGCAGCCTGCTGTCGGGGCTCGCGCAGACCTACACCGTCCTCGGCCTGCTGCCGGACGCGATCGGCGCGGCCGAGGAGGCGGCCGAGAACGCGCGGCTGCTCGGCGCGGCGCAGCAGCTCACGATGGCGCTCGTCCAGCAGTCGCTGACGGCGGGCCTGTCGGGGTCGCCGCGCCACGCGCTGGAGCTGGCGGAGGAGGCCGAGGCGATCTCGGCGCGCAGCGGCGAGTGGCAGGGCGCGAGCGCCCGGCACGCGCGGGCGCGGGCCCTGCTGGAGCTCGGCCGCACCGACGAGGGCACGCGGGCGGCGCTGGAGGCGTGCGGCGGGTTCCGGCCGCCCGCCCTGCTGGACCCGAGCACGATGCTCGGCTGCTGCGAGATGCTCGCGGGCGTCGCCGCGCAGCGCGAGCGGGCCGACGAGGCCGCCGAGTGGGCCGAGCGCGCCGAGCAGTCGGCGCACCCCGATCTGCCGCACCACCAGGCGATGCTCGCGCTCGCGCGGGCGCACGGGCTGCTCGGCCGCGACCCGGCCGGGTCCGCCGACCGGGCGCGCCGCGCGGCGGAGCTGTTCGCGGCGTGCGGCGCGCGGCTGGACGCGGCCCGCGCCCGGCTCGCGGCGGGGACGGCGGCGGCGCGGGCGGGCGACGCGGCGGCGGCCCGCGCGGAGCTGCGGACGGCGGCGGCCGAGTTCGCGGCGTGCGCGGTCCCGGCGCTCGCGGAGCGGGCCGAGCGGGCGCTGCGCGGGCTGGACGGCCGCGAGTCCGGCGGGACGCGGCGCGGCGGGCGCGGCCCGCACGGGCTGTCGCCGCGCGAGTCGGAGGTCGCGGCGCTCGTCGCGGACGGGCACACCAACCAGCAGGTGGCCGAGAAGCTGTTCATCAGCGTGCGGACCGTCGAGACGCACCTGTCCAACATCTTCGGAAAGCTCGGCGTCACGTCGCGCGTGACGCTGGTCCGCGCCCTCACCGAACGCCCCGAAACCGAATAAACCGCAACGAATCGGCCAGCGCGCGCGTCTCACGTGCGGAGCCGGCTACGCGGAACCACGCAACGCGCCCGCACCCGCGCACGGGGCGGACTACGTAGGCCGCCCGTAGCGGCCCGCACGGACAAGTCAGGGTTTCCCACGATGGTGCGCCGATCCGCCCGGACGGCATCGTTGGTCCCGCAATCGCGGAGGTGAGAGATGAGACGTCGGATCGCGCGCTACACCCACGAAGGGGTGCGGGACGCGGAGATCTCCGTCCACCCGTTCTCGACCGAGGACGGGCTCGGCCTGACGCTCACCCGCTTCCGCCGGGGCGACTGCGACGACGTCGTGCTCCTGCTGCACGGGCTGCCCGCCTCCAGCGACATGTTCATCATGCCCGAGCACGAGAACCTGGTGAACTTCCTGCTCGACAACGGCCACACCGACGTGTGGGCGCTGGACTTCCGGATGAGCAACCGGCTCCCGTACAACGGCGAGGCCAACTCCTACAGCCTCGACGACATCGCGCTGTACGACCACCCGGCCGCGCTCGCCGAGCTGCGCCGCCACATCGGGGACCGGCGGCTCCACGTGATCGGCCAGTGCCTCGGCTCGGTGTCGTTCTTCATGAGCATGGCCGCGGGCCTGGTGGACGGGATCACGAGCGTCACGTCCAACAGCGTGTCGCTGGCGACGCGCGTCCCGGCCTGGTCGAAGCTCAAGCTGCGGTTCGGCCCGCCGGTGATCGAGTACGGGTTCGGCACCTCGGTGCTGAACGCCTACGGCGACGCCGCGAAGTTCCTGACCCGCGACTGGGCGATCTCGCGGCTGGTGTCGTTGGCGCACCACGAGTGCGACAGCCGCGACTGCCACATGGTCAGCTTCATGTGGGGCACCGGGCGGCCCGCGATGTTCTACGACCACGACAGCCTCGCCCCCGAGACGCACGAGCGCTGGGCCGACCTGTTCCCGGTGACGAGCCTCGGCTACTACCGGCACATCCGCAGGATGGTCGCGGCGGGCCACGCCGTGAAGAACCGGCCGAGCGACCCGGCGTACGCCAAGCTGCCGCAGGACTACCTGGAAGCGGCGGGCGACCGGCTGCCCCCGTGCCTGTTCCTCACCGGCGACCACAACCGGGTGTTCACCGACTCCAACATCGTCACGCACCGCGTGCTGGACGCGCGCTCGCCGGGGCGGCACACGCTGCGCGTCCTCCCGAACTACTCGCACGTCGACCCGATCGTCGGCCGCCGCGCCGACCGCGACGTGTTCCCGTTCGTCCTGGAGCACCTGCGCGCGCACGGCCGGGAACGGCAGGCCGTCTGATGGAACCGGTCATGGAGCACGTGGACGCCGTGGTGATCGGCTCCGGGTTCGGCGGCTCGGTCGCCGCGTACCGGCTCGCCGAGGCCGGCCGGTCGGTGGTGCTGCTGGAGCGCGGCCGCCCCTACCCGCCCGGCAGCTTCCCCCGCTCCCCCGCCCAGATGGGCCGGGCGTTCTGGGACCCCGACGAGCGCCTGTACGGCATGTACGACGTGTGGCGGTTCAAGGGCTGCGACTCGGTCGTGTCCAGCGGCCTCGGCGGCGGCTCCCTGATCTACGCCAACGTCCTGCTGCGCAAGGACGAGCGGTGGTTCGTCCACGAGCAGCCGCTGCCCGGCGGCGGATACGAGTCGTGGCCGGTGACGCGCGCCGACCTCGACCCGCACTACGACGCCGTCGAGCGGATGATCGCCCCCACGCCCTACCCGTTCGACCGGCCCGGCTACGCCGACACCCCGAAGACGCACGCCATGCAGGACGCGGCGGCCGAACTCGGGCTGGACTTCGCGCTGCCGCCGCTGGCGGTGCGCTTCGCGGACCGGCCGGGCGGCGCGCCGGGGCGCGGCCTGCCGCTGGCCGACGAGCCGTACGCGAACCTGCACGGCGTCCCGCGCCGGAGCTGCACGCTGTGCGGCGAGTGCGACATCGGCTGCAACGAGGGCGCCAAGAACAGCCTCGACCACACCTACCTGTCGGCGGCCCGCCACCACGGCGCGGACCTGCGGACGCTGCACGAGGTCAAGGGCGTGCGCCCGCGGCCGGGCGGCGGCTACGCGGTGGACTACGTCCGCCACGACCCGGCGGACCCGGCGGCGCGGCCGGTGCCCGGCGCGATCTCCTGCGACCGGCTCGTCCTGGCCGCCGGGACGTACGGCACGACGTTCCTGCTGCTGCGCTCGCGGGCGGCGCTGCCCGGCCTCGGCGCGGCGCTCGGCACCCGGTTCAGCGGCAACGGCGACCTGCTGACGTTCCTGCTGCGCGCCACCGACCGCGACCGCGTCCGCCCGCTGGACGCCAGCCACGGCCCGGTGATCACCAGCGCGATCCGGCTGCCCGACGAGCTGGACGAGTCCCCGAGCGGGCCGCCCGGCGCGCGCGGCGCCTACATCCAGGACGGCGGCTACCCCGGCTTCGTCGACTGGATGGTCCAGCCGTTCGACGTGCCGGGCGAGATCGAGCGCGCGGCCCGGTTCCTGTGGGACCGGTTCACCGACTTCTTCTCCAAGGCGCCCGACACGAACCTGTCCGCCGAGCTGGCGGAACTCGTCGGGAACGGCGCGCTGTCGGTCAGCTCGCTGCCGCTGCTCGGCATGGGCCGCGACACCGCGGACGGCGTGCTGCGCCTGTCGGGCGGGCGGCTCGTCGCGGACTGGACGGCCAAGTCCAGCGAGGCGCACTTCGAGCGGCTGCGCCGCACGATGCGCCGCATCTCCGACGTGCTCGGCGCGGACTACGCCGACAATCCGATGTGGTTCCGCAAGCGCGTCATCACCGCGCACCCGCTGGGCGGCGCGCCGATGGGCGCGCACCCGGGCGCGGGCGTGTGCGACGCGCACGGCGAGGTGTTCGGGCATCCGGGCCTCTACATCGCCGACGGGTCGGCGATGCCGGGCCCGGTCGGGCCGAACCCCTCGCTCACCATCGCCGCGTTCGCGGACCGGCTGAGCACGCGGCTGCTGGAGCAGGCGGCCGCGACCACCGGCCCGGTGACGGGCCGCCAGACCAGCGCCGACCGTGGGGACGGGACGACGCGGGGCGCCACGCCGCAGGCCGCGGGGGCCGGGCCGGTCGACACGACCGACCCGCACGGCGGGGCGCCGGGGAACGGGACGGACGCGGTGCCGGCCGGCGCCGCGTCCGGGGCGGCGGCGGGCGGCGGGGGCCGCACGTCGCTGTCGTTCACCGAGGACATGACCGGGCACATCGCGTTCGGGGAGCGCGATCCGGCGGCGGGCCGCAAGTCCGCCGACCGGGTGCCCGCCGCGTTCCGGCTGACGATCACGGCGGCCGACGTCGACCGGTTCGTCGCCGAACCCGGCCACACCGCGCGCGCGGAGGGCTGGGTGAAGATCGGCGAGGGCACCCGCCGCCCGGTGGGCGACGGCGTGTTCAACCTCTTCGTGCCGGGCGACGCGCCGGACCGCCGCGAGATGCGGTACCGGCTGCACTTCACCGGCGACGACGGGCGGCCGCTGACGCTGGTCGGGCGCAAGAACGTCCGCCCCGGGCCGCCGACGCGGATCTGGTCGGACACCTCGACGCTCTACACCCGCGTCCTGGCGGGCCACGTCGAGGACGACGACGCCGACGGCGTGCCCGACGGGACGGCCGCCGACGCGGTGCTCGCCGCCGGGGTCCTGACCATCCGACCGTCCGACTTCGCGCGCCAGCTCACCACGTTCCGGACGGTCGGTCCGGGCGGGGTGCGGGCGCTCGTCGGGTTCGGCCGCTTCTTCGCGGGCGAACTGTGGGAGGTGTACGGCCCCGACCTCGCCTGAACAGGGGCCCCATGAACGCGTGGAGCGAGAGAACTGCGGGGTGCTCTCGCTCCACGCTCCTTCCGGGGGCGGGAGCACGTCCGGGTGCTCCCGCCCCCGCACGCTTTCCCCGCCGCGTAGGCGGCCGGTCAGCGGCCGGTGAGCGCCGCGAGGCCGGGGACGCGCGCGGGCGGGACGGGCGGGCCCGGCGGCGCGTCGGCCCCGGGCCGCTCGAACGGCCCGGTCATCACGTGGCCGTGGAACACCGCGCCCTTGGCCGTCACGCGGATCTTGCGGAACGCCGCGGGCGGCAGCGCGCAGAACCCGGTGCGGATGACGTCGTCGAACAGCGAGTCCGACACCACGTACGCGACGTCGCGCGCGGCGTCGTCGTCGAGCGTGCGGCGCAGCCCCGCCGAGTCCAGCAGGCGCTGCACGACGATCGGCGCGTTCCCCGCCGGGCCGAACGGCCCCGCCGGCGTCATCGTGCCGTGGTGCAGGGCGAGCCGGACGCGCAGCCGGGGGGCGCCGCCGCGCTCGGCGTTCAGCGCGGCCACCGCGCCCGCGAACGCGATCACGAAATCGCCCGCGACGGACTCCGGCGAGACGCCCTCGGGCAGCGTCGCCAGCTCGCCGTCGCCGCCGGCCTGCTTCTCCCAGGACGCGCGGTCGAGGCCGGTCCCGGTCGCCGCGCTCTCCAGCGCCGCGCCGAGCTGGCGCTGCGCGTGGGTCTGCTCGCTGACGCTCCGCTTGCTGAACCCCTGGATGTCCACGGCCATCAGCAACCGGTAGAGCAGTGAATCGTCGTCGAGCGGTCGCATGTCCCTCACTCCCGTTCGCCTCTCCGTCTCGGGGCAAGGCGGGCCGTGTGCCCTCATTCGCCCCACCGCCGGAACGAGTGTTGCCCGTGACGGAACGCCGGTCCCGGGAGGCTCCCGTCTCCTCTCCGTCCTCCTCGTGCGCGGGGGTCGGACGCGGCGCGGCATCGTTCCGCCCCCTAGGTAAGCAGAATCTCGCGAACAAGTAAGCGGCTTTTCCGGCGCGTCACCGCGCCGTCACGGCGGGCCGCGCGTCCGTGACCGGGCGCGACACCGCCTAACCTGGGGGTGTGAGCGCGACCCGATCTTCCTCGCCCCGGCTGACGCTGCCCGCCCTGCGCGACGTCTACGCCGCCTACGCCCGCGAGGCCGAGCGCCTGCCCGCGCTGCCCGGCGTCCTCCAGGCGGAGGTCGCGGTGTCCGAGCGGCTCGGCGCGCTGGAGGCCGCCGCGCCGCACGCGGCGGGCCGCCGCGCGGCGCTGGGCGACCTGATCACCGTGCTGCGCGCGGCCGGGACGTCCGGGGCGCGGGTGTTCCTGCTCGCGCTCGCCGCGATCGGCCCCGTCGAGGGCCGCAGGGCCGCCGGGAAGGCGGCCGCGTCGCTGCCGGACGTCCCCGTCCCCGACTGGGCGGCGGACCTCGGCCGCGTCACGCCCGGCACGGTCTGGCTGATCCAGGAGGGGCCGCTGGACGGCGACCGCCTGGTCTGCGAGTTCCGGTACGCGGGCGGCGGCGCGCCGCACGCGCTGGCGGTCCGGCTCGGGTACGGCGACGCGCCCGCCGAGATCGTCGTCGTCGGGGACGTGCCCGCGCTGATGAACGCGGCGCGGCAGGCCGTGCAGGCGGAACTGTGCGTCGTCCAGCCGTATTCGGCGGCCGAGGTGGGCCGCCGCCTCCGCGCCGTCCTGGACGGGGACGGGCCGTTCCCCGCCGACTGCTATCCGGCGCTCGCCGTCGCGCGGCACCGCGCCGCCGCGCTGCCGGACGCCTGACCGGCGTCAGCTCCGCCGCTTCGCGCGGGCCGTCGGCGGCTCGCTCGCCGGGTCCTCCGGCCAGGGGTGGCGCGGGTACCGGCCGCGCAGGTCGGCGCGGACCGCCCGGTAGCCCTCCCGCCAGAACGCGCCGAGGTCGGCGGTGACGGCGGCGGGCCGCCCCGCCGGGGACAGCAGGGGGACCACCAGCGGCGTCCGGCCGCCCGCGAGCGCGGGCGCGGCGTCCCAGCCGAACAGCTCCTGGAGTTTGACGGCCAGGACGGGCCGGTCGCCGGAGTAGTCCACCCTGATCCGTGACCCGGACGGGACCTGGACGCGCTCGGGCGCCCACTCGTCCAGCCGCGCCGCGCACTCCCACGGCAGCAGGCCGCGCAGCGCCGCCGCGACGTCGACGCGGCGCAGGTCGGCGCGGCGGCGCGCGCCCGCCGCCGTCGCCCACGCGGCGGCGTGCCCGGCGAGCGCGGCGTCGCCGACGTCGGGCCACGGGTCGCCGCACGCGTCCCGCAGGAACGCCAGGCGCTCGCGGAGCGCGCGGGCGGCGGGCGTCCAGTCGAGCAGGGCCGCGCCCTCGGCGGCGAGGCCGTCCGCGAGCGCGGCGGCGACCCGGTCGGCGGGCGGGTCGGGCAGCGGGCGCGCGGCGCGCTCGATCGCGCCGAGGCGGTCGACGCGGCGCGCGACGACGTCGCCGTCCCGCCAGACGACCTCGTCCTCGGTCGCCAGCAGCGGCGCGGCGGCGCGCTCGGCGGTCGCCGCGTCGATCGCGACGGCCAGCCGGACGCGCGCCGAGGCCGCCCCGGCGGGCCGGTCCGCGACGGCGACGGCGAGCCAGTCCGGCCGGGCCGCCGCCAGCGCCGAGCCGGGGGCGAACGCCGCGCCGGTGCCGGACGCCATCAGGTACGCGCCGCCGTCGCGGCGGCGCGCGACGCGCTCGGGGAACGCCAGCGCGACGACGAGACCGGCGGCGGCGTCCGCCGAGAGCGCCGGGCCGCTCGACGCTGAGCCGGTCGACGCTGAGCCGGTCGACGCTGAGCCGGTCGACCCCGGGCCGGGCGGCGGGACGCGGGGCAGGGACCGCTCCAGCCGCCGCGCCTCGTCCCGCCAGCGCGCGGCGTGCGCGTCCTTCCCCGAGCCCGCGCGCAGCCGCCGCCAGACGGCGGTGAGGTCGTCGCCCGCGCCGGGCGGCGGCGGCTCGGCCAGCAGCGCGACGATCTCGGCGGCGGTGCGCGTCCCGACCAGCGGCGCGCCGTCCAGCGCGGCCCGCGCCAGCCGGGGGTGGACGCCGAGCCGCGCCAGCGCGCGGCCCCGGTCGGCGGCGCGCCCGTCCGGGCCGGTCGCGCCGAGGGCGGCGAGGGTGGCGCGGGCGGCGGCCAGCGCGGCGGGCGGCGGCGGGTCGGGCAGCGCGAGCCCGGCGGCGTCCGGGTCGCCCCAGCACGCGGCCTGGAGCGCGAACGCGGTGAGGTCGGCGACGGCGATCTCCGGGCTGGGCCGGGCGGGCAGCCGGGCGTGCTCGGCCTCGGTCCAGCACCGGTACACCGCGCCGGGCGCCTCGCGTCCGGCGCGGCCCGCGCGCTGTTCGGCCGCCGCCCGCGACGCGCGGACGGTCGTCAGCGCCCCGAGCCCGCGCGCGTGGTCGGTGCGGGGCTCGCGGGCGAGTCCGGCGTCCACCACGACGCGGACGCCGGGCACGGTCAGGCTCGACTCCGCGACCGAGGTGGCCAGCACGACGCGCCGCCGCTCCCCCGCCGCCAGCACGGCGTCCTGCACGGCGGCGGGCGCGCCGCCGTGGACGCCCAGGACGTCGGCGGGGACGCCGGAGAGCAGCCCGGCGACGCGCGCGATCTCGCCCGCGCCGGGCAGGAAGCACAGCACGTCGCCGTCGCGTTCGGCGAGCGCCCGGCGGACGGTCGCGGCGACGTGCGCGAGCAGCGCCGGATCGACGCGCGTCCCGTGCGGCGGCGCGACGGGCCGCTCCGGCGGCGCCCACACCACCTCCACCGGGTGCGCGGCGGCGGGCGTCGCCACGACCGGCGCGGGCGCGCCGCCGGACCCGAGCAGCCGCGCCCACGGGTCGGCGTCGGCGGTGGCGGACGCGGCGACGAGCCGCAGGTCCGGGCGCAGCGCGGCGCGCACGTCGAGCAGGAACGCCAGCGCGGCGTCGGCGTCCAGGTGCCGCTCGTGGCACTCGTCCAGGATGACCGTGCCGACGCCGGGCAGCTCGGGGTCGTCCTGGAGCGCGCGCAGCAGCACCCCGGTCGTGACGACCCGCACGTGCGTGCCGGGCCGGTGCTCGCCCCGGACGGTGACGCCGACCCGCCCGCCGGGCCGCTCGCCCAGCAGCCACGCCATCCGCCGGGCGGCGGCGCGGGCCGCGAGGCGGCGCGGTTCCAGGACGACCACCGCGCCGGGGGCGGGCGGCGGGCCGTCGCCGGTCAGCCCGGCGAGCGCGAGCGGCGCGTAGGTGGTCTTCCCGGTGCCGGGCGGCGCGACGAGGACCGCCGCGCCCGGCCCCGCCAGCGCGGCCCGCAGCTCGGGGACCACCGCGCGGACGGGTAGCTGGTCGGGCTGCACCTCCCCAGTCTGCCGTCCGCGCCGCCCGCCCGCCGCGGGCCGACTGTGACAAATACCACGCGCGAAAGGCGGCGAGAGGGTTGCGGTGATAATTGCACCGCGCCTTTCGATTTACCCCGTCGATCATCCGCCGCAGAACCTGCACATCCGGGCCGACCAGGCGAGAGAACTTCCACCTGGCCCATCCTCATGCGGATATGCCCGCGATGACCGGTTGCTTTTTCGTCTGAGTTGCCTCACCATCCGAGAGAGAGGCAATGTCGCGGGCATTGCCATAATCGTCGCCGTCGGTCAGGTGAGCGAGAGGTCGGACGATGTTCGGAAGCTCCATCTATCTCAGGGACAGGCCCGCCTTCACCGGAGGCACCCCGCAGGCCGTGTACGCGGAGCTCTGGCAGCGCGGCCGAAAGCGCCGCGTCCGCAGGCGCGTAATTCGCAGCGCGCTGACGCTCGTGTTGTGCTGGGTCCTCGTGAACCCCCTTTTCGGCGTCGTCGCGGCCGCCGCGTTCGCGATTTTCGACTTCACGACCCACTGGTACGGCTATCGCACCTCCAGCGTGTGGCGGCGCGGGCTGCGCGGCGACCAGAACATGACGCGGCTGCTGCGGTACACGCTGGAGCGGCGCGGCCACCGCGTCCTGCACGGCCGGGTGGTCCCCGGGCACGGCACCGCCGACCAGCTCCTCGTCGGGCCCGGCGGCGTGTGGCTCGTCCAGAACGACGCCTGGCACCCCGATACCGAGATCGCCTCGTTCGGCGGCAAGGTCTTCATCGACGGCCGCACTCCGTCGAAGCTGGTCGGCGGGCTGCACGGGGCCGCGTCCGAGACCGCCCGGCTGCTGTCGGAGCGCACCGGGACCGACATCGCCGTCACGCCGGTGCTGGCCGTCCACGGCGGCCGCGTCAAGGGCGCGCCGCTGGTCGCGGACGACATCGTGTTCGCGCCGCCGCTGAAACTGGTGCGGTGGATCGCCAAGCACCCCACCGCCGAGTTCTCGCCCGAGCGGATCGAGGAGATCGTCCGCGCGGGCGTCCACGTCCTGCCGATCGGAGGCCGCACGATGACCTCCACCTGAGCCGCCCGGCCGCCCGGACCGCGCGTCCGGGCCACGGTCTCCGGGAGTTCCCGGTCCGTCCCGAGCGGGCGCCCCCGGAAATCCGACCCCGCCGCCGCAGCGCCGCCTCAGCCGTCCCCGTCCGGCCGGACCACCCGGCCCCTGTCCGACCGGGCGGTGCGCCACAGCCAGTAGAGGCCGGCGATCGGCAGCACCAGCGGCACGAACCCGTAGCCGCGGCCGTAGCCCGACCACACGGTCGCGTCCGGGAAGGCGGCGGGGTCGGCCAGGCTCAGCGAACCGACGACCAGCACCCCGGCCAGCTCCACCGAGCAGGCCGCCACCGCGATCCGCCGCGTCACCCGGCCGCCGACCGCCAGCGCGACCGTCGCGAGGACGTACACCACCGCCGCGACCGCCGACAGCAGGTACGCCAGCCGCGCCTCGTCGAACTTCGTCGCGATCTGCACCGCCGCCCGCGCGCCCGCCGCCAGCGCGAACACCGCGTACACCGCGACCAGCAGCCGCCCCGGACCGCCGCCGGTCCGCTCCCGCTCAGCCACCCGTGCCGTCCCAGATCTGCCGCATCCGCACCACCATCACCGCGACCGCGAGCCCGGCCACCACGATCACGCCCGGACCCCAGCGGGTGCGCTCCATCAGGCCCCAGCCCGCGCCCGCCAGCGGCAGGATCGGCGCGGCCACCAGATACCCGATGAACGTCGCCGGGCTGTGCGGACCGCCGTCGCCCGCCAGCTTCACGAATCCCACCACCGCCTGCGCGACGAGCAGGACCTCCAGCACGCCGAGCCCGGCGAGATCGCCCCAGCCCATCGGCCGGTCGCGCAGCGCGGTGACGGCGCTGAACGCGGCGGCGAGCAGCGCCGCGACGATCACCACCGCGGAAAGGACGTTCGACATAGGACCCGAAGACTACTACCGGCTGTAGAGGACGCCGGACCGGCCCGGCATGGCAGCATGTGGGGCGTGAACGCGCTGGAGTGGCTCATCCTCGCCCGCCACGGCGAGAGCACCGGGAACGTCGCCCACCGCGCCGCCGAGGCCGCGGGCGCCGAGGAGAGCGGCGTCGCCGAACGCGACGCCGACATCCCCCTGTCGGCCGCGGGCCGCGCCCAGGCGGCCCGGCTCGGCGAGCGGCTCGCCGCGCTGCCCGCCGGCGAGCGGCCCGACATCGCGTTCGTGTCCCCGTACCTGCGCGCCCGCGACACCCTGCGGATCGCCCTCGACGAGGCCGGCTGGCCGCTGGACGTCCGCGTGGACGAGCGCCTGCGCGACCGCGACCAGGGCGCCTTCGAGGGGCTCACCCCGCTCGGCGTCCGCCGCCGGTACCCCGAGGAGGCCGCGCGGCTGCGGCGGCTCGGCAAGTTCTACTACCGCGCGCCCGGCGGCGAGTGCTGGGCCGACCTGATCCTGCGGCTGCGCAGCTTCTACCGCGACCTGTCGCTGGACCTGCCGGACGCGCGCGTCCTCGTCGTCGCCCACGACGCGATCATCGTGACCAGCCGCTACGTCGTCGAGGGACTCACCGAGGCCGACGTCCTGGACATCGAGCGGACGCCCGTCGAGAACGCCTCGATCAGCCGCTGGCACCGCGCGGACGGCCGGCTGCGCCCGGTCTGCTACAACGACTGCGCGCACCTGGACGGGCTCGGCCAGCCCGTCACCTGACCCCGCGCGGCCCCGCGAACCGGCCCGCGAGCGCCGCGACCGCCGCGCCGCGCGGGTCGCCCGGCGGCAGCAGCGCCGCCAGCCGCGCCAGGACCTCCGCGTCGCCGACGCCCGCCCGGCGCGCGTACGTCCACAGCGCCTCGGCCGTGCCGCGCCGCAGCAGCAGCCCGCGCAGCCGGACCGCCAGCTCGTCGCGCTCCTCCCGGACGGCGGGCGCGTCGGAGGCGGGCAGCAGCTCCCCCGCGTACAGGCGGGCCGCGCCGGTGAGGTCCCCGGCGTCCAGCAGCCGCCGCACCGCCAGGACGTCGGCGTCGACCGCGCACTCCAGCCGGTACGGCCGCGCGCCCAGCAGCCCGCCGAGCAGGCCGCGCAGCCGGTGGACCTCCACGCGGACCGTCACCGCGCTGCCCGCCTCCCCGTACAGGCACTGCGCGAGGCGGTCGCCGCTCAGGCCGCGCGGGTGCAGGGCCAGCAGCGCCAGGATCTCGGCGTGCCGCTGCGACAGCGGGATGCGCCGCCCGTCCAGTCGCGCCGTGGGGCGCTCGGTGCCGAGCAGCGCCAGCGACAGCAGCGGCCGGTCCGCGCGGGGGCCGCGCGCGGCCGGGCGCAGCAGGAACACCTCCCCGACCGGTTCGGCGAGCGCGCGGCTCCCGTCCGGCAGCTCCACCCACGCGCCGGGCGCGGGCGCGGCGATGCGGCGGCCGCGCCAGCGGTCGCTCCCGGCCGGTTCGGCCGCCAGGACGCGGCCGGTCGGCGTCACCAGCAGGCCGGGCTCGCCGCGCAGCGCGCGCAGGTGGCGGCCGTAGACGTCGCGCAGCCGCGCGTCCCTGGCCCGCATCTCGGCGGCCAGCCCGGTCTCGGCGAGCCGCGCCACGGCGGCGACGAGCCGCACCGCCGCCGGGTCGAGCCGCCCGGCGGTGTCGCTGAGGTCCAGGCAGCCGACGACCGCGCCGCTGTCGGGGTCGGTGACCGGCGCGGCCGCGCACGACCAGCGGTGCAGGACGCGCACGGCGTGCTCCTCGGCGAACACGTACTCGGGGCCGCCGGACGCCAGCGCGGTGCCGATGCCGTTCGTCCCGATCGACGGCTCCGACCAGCCGAAGCCCTCCGCCAGGCCCACCGCCTCGCCGTCGCGGCGCAGCGCGGGCGGGCCCTCGGCCCACAGCACCGTCCCGTCGCCGTCGGTGACGACCATGAGCTGGCCCGTCTCCCCCGCCGACCCGCGCAGCAGCTCGCGCGCCATCGCCAGGTGCGCGGCGAGCGGGTGCCCGGCGCGCGCCGCCGCGACCTGCGCGCGGCTGAGGACGGGCGGCGCGTGCTCGGCCGCCGCGTCCACGCCGCTGCGCCGCGACCGGCGCCACGACGCGGCGATGGCCGGGCGCACGCCGGTCCCGCGCGGCGCGCCGGGCGGGTCCGCGTGCCCGTGTTCGGCGAACTCGTGCTGGGCGGACTCGTGCCCGGCGGACCCGGCCGCGCCCCCGACTCGCCGCATGTTCCCCCCAGGTGCGCCGGACGTCCGTCCCGTCCGAGCATCGGGCGCGGTCCCGCGGCGCGCAACCGGTTCCGCACAACCGATCTACCTGCTCTTTGCCACCGGCCGTGAGGACGCGAACGCAACGTGCGTGCAACGTCCGCGCGCCTACCGTGCGTGTGCAGCCGCTTCGCGCGTCCCGGGAGGGGAGACGTCCGAAGCGGCGGCATCGCTTAGGGGAGGGCGACCATGTTGTGCCTGAGCTGTAACCGGGTGCGCCCGGCGCTGAGCCGCGACGACTACACGGCCGAACGGGCGCGGCTCATCACGCTGCACGGGCTGTGCGTCTGCAAGCCGCCGCCGCGACCCGGTGACACGCGCCGTTCATGACCTGTTTCCTCACCATTCGCCTAGAGTTGAGGAGGGCATCTCCCACGTCACGATCTCGCTGCGAAGGAGCGTCATGGCCGTGTTCTCGGGACTGGTCCGCAGGGTCGCCGACGAGGCCGGGCGCCGCGTGCGCGACGGCCTCGGCCTGCTCGACCGGCTGACCCGAGAACACGGCCCCGGCGCGGACGCGCTGCGGCTCACCGCCGCCCACGGCGACCGGCTCGACCGGCTCGAATCCGCGCTCGGGCGGCAGGACGCCGGGCTGCGGGCGCTCCGCGCCGACCTCGACGCGCTCGTCGCGGACGTCAACCAGCGGCTGCTGCCGCGCATCGACGAGCGCATGGACGACGCCGAGCGCGACGTCGCCGCGCTCGCCACCGGGCTGATCCGCGCCGGGAAGGACCGCGCGGGCCACCAGTCCGCGCTGGACGGGCTCGACCGGCGCGTCGGGGACGTGCGCGGGCGCGTCGCGGCGCTCGAACAGCGCGCCGGGCTGTGGCGCGAGGTGCAGGCCACCGTCGCGCGGCTCGGCGACGACCTCGACCGGCTGCGGACGCGCCTGGAGGCGACCGCCGACGCCGGGCAGGGGGCGGGCACCGCCGGGGAGGCCGGACACCCCCCGTCACCGGCGGCGACCCTTCCGAGCCGCGCCCAGAACGGCGCGACGGCCGGCGCCGAACCCGGACGCGCACCGGCACACCCCAAGAACGGCGCGACGGCGGGCGCCGAGACCGGACGCGCCCCGTCACCTGCGGCAACGCTCCCGGGGCACCCCCAGAACGGCGCGACCGCAGGCGCCGAGACCGGACGCGCGCCGTCGCCTGCGGCAGCGCTCCCGGGACAGGCGCAGAACGGCGCGACGGCGGGCGCCGAACCCGGACGTGCGCCGGGGCACGCGCCCGCCGTGGCCGCGTCGGGCGGCGAGCCCGTCCGGCGTCCCGTCGCGGGGCCCGTCCCCGCGCCGCGCGCCGCCGAGCCCGCGGGCGGCTGACCCGCCGCGCCGGGCGGCGCGCGGGCCGTGATAGGGCTGACGTCCGTGACCGACCCGACCGCCGTCCACCAGGGCTTCGCCAGCGACAACCACGCGGGCGTCCACCCCGACGTCCTCGCCGCGCTCACCGCCGCCGCGCCCGGCCGCGCCGCCGCCTACGGGGCCGACCCGTGGACGGAACGGCTCGGCGCGGTCGTGCGGCGGCACTTCGGCGACACCGCCCGTGCCTACCCGGTGTTCAACGGCACCGGTGCGAACGTCGTCGGCCTCCAGGCGATGGCCGATCCGTGGAGCGCGGCGATCTGCACCGCGACCTCGCACGTCCACGTGGACGAGTGCGGGGCCGCCGAACGCGTCGCCGGGCTGAAGCTCCTCCCCGTCGCCGCGCCGGACGGCAAGCTCACCCCCGAGCTGGTCGACCCGCTCGTGACCGGGTTCGGCGACCCGCACCACGCGCAGCCGCGCGTCATCACGATCACGCAGGCCACCGAACTCGGCACCGTCTACACGCCCGCCGAGGTCGCCGCGCTCGCCGAGTACGCGCACGGGCGCGGGCTGCTGCTGCACATGGACGGCGCGCGGCTCGCCAACGCGGCCGCGTCCCTCGGCGTCCCGGCCCGCGCGTTCACCGCCGACGCGGGCGTGGACGTCCTGTCGCTCGGCGGCACCAAGAACGGCGCGATGCTCGGTGAGGCCGTCGTCGTGCTGGACCCGGGCGCGGTGCGCGGCATCGAGTACGTCCGCAAGATGGACCTGCAGCTCGCCTCCAAGATGCGGTTCGTGTCGGCGCAGCTCGTCGCGCTGTTCGACGGCGACCTGTGGCTGCGCAACGCCCGGCACGCGAACGCGATGGCGCGCCGCCTGGCGGACGCGGTCCGGTCCGTCCCCGGCGTGCGGATCACGCGGCCCGTGCAGGCCAACGGCGTCTTCGCGGTGCTGCCGCCGGACGCCGCGCGGCGGCTCCGCGAGCGGTACGCGTTCCATCCGTGGGACGCGGCGACGGGCGAGGTCCGCTGGATGTGCGCGTTCGACACGACGCCCGACGAGGTGGACGCGTTCGCCGCGGCCGTCAGGGCGGCCGCCGCCGGCTAGCAGACGTCGATGAAGATCGAGCACGGGTCCAGGGACAGCGTGTTCAGGCCCTGCCCGAGCAGCGTGCCGCTCGGGCCCGGCGTGTTGATCATCGACGCGAGGCCGTGGAAGAAGCCGTCGAGCACGTCGATGAGGCGGCCGATGCGCGGGGCCTGCGCGGCGAGCACGCCGACCGCGGGCGCGGCCGAGTCGATGATCGAGCCGAGGTGTCCGCCCTGGCGGTCCAGCGTCCCGGCGGTCGTCGCCGCGAACCGCGCGGCCTCGTCCAGCAGCGCCGACACCCGGTCGGGGCGGCCGTGGACGACGGGGGCGAGCCGGTCCAGGTCGCCGACCGCGCCGGTGATGCGCGCGCCGCGCTCCCCCAGCGTCGCGCCGACGTCCGCGAGGTCCCCGACGATCGCGGCCAGGTCGTCGCGGCGGCGGTCCGTCGCGGCCACGACCGCCGCGCCGTGGTCGAGGGCGCGGCGCAGCGCCGGGCCCTCGCCGGACAGCCCGGCGGACAGCGCGTGCAGGACCGCCGCGACGTCGTCGGGGTCGATCGCGCGGGTCAGTTCGTACGCCGGGTCCGCGATGTCGGCCGGTTCGAGCGGCGGACCGGCCGCCGCGACCGTCGCGCCCTCCGGCAGCGCCGGGCCGGAGCCGAGGTCCAGGACGAGGTCCTTCGGGCCGAACACCGACACCGGCTCGATCGACGCGCGGGCCGACGCCGGGACCGCGACCGTCGCGCGGAACCGCACGGCGACGCGGCCGTCCGGCAGGAGCCGCACGCTCTCGACGCGGCCGACCGCGACGCCGCGCACCTTGACGTCGGAGCGGCCCGCGTCCAGGCCCTGACCGGCGCGGTCGAACACGGCGCGGTAGCGGCGCCCGTCGTGGTGCGGGCGGGCGAGCCAGCCGAGCAGCGCGGCGACCAGGACGAGCGTCGTGACGCCGACGAGCGCCGGGGTGCGCGAGGTGTGCATGGGGTCTCCCGCGGGGTGGGGCCGCCATTGCATCCGATCCCGCGCCGGGCGGGCTACGAAGACGGGGCAGGAAAGTGAGCGCCGTCACACCGTGCCAGGTGACAAGACTGGAAATGAGACAGATATTGACTCGCGTCTCAAACGGGTTACGCTCGGAAGGGAACCGTCGCCCGGAGGTTTCGATGCCCCCTCCGTCCCGCCCCCTCGGCCCAGACAGCCTGCTGCGGAGGTACGCGGCCGACGTGCGGTCCCTCCTCCCCGGCGCGGCCGCCGGGCTGCTCCAGCTCATGCACCCCGCCATCGGCGCGGGCGTCGGCGAGCACTCGGCGTTCTTCGACGCGCCGTTCGACCGGATCCACCGGTCCGTCCCGCAGATCTGGGCGACGATCCTCGCCCCCGACGGCGCCGACCGCGCCCGCGCCGTCCGCGACCTGCACCGCTCGATCGGCGGCGCGGACGAGCTGGGGCGGCGCTACCACGCACTCACGCCCGAGACGTTCTGGTGGGCGCACGCGACGTTCACCTGGGAGATCTTCAAGGCCGCCGAGCTGTTCCACCCCGCGACGCTGCGCGCCGAGGAACTGGAGGCGCTGTACGCCGAGACCGTCACCTGGTACTCGCGGTACGGCGTCAGCATGCGGCCCGTGCCGCCGGACTACGCGGCGTTCCAGTCGAAGTTCTGGCACGTCTGCGCCGAGGAACTCGAACTGACCCCGGCGGCCGCCCGCGCCCTCGACATCGCCCGGCACGGTTCCGACACGCTGACGCTGCTGCCCGTCGGCGGACCGCGCGCCGACCGGGCGGGCCGCCTCGTCGCCGAACGGCCGCTGCGCCTCGTCACGTTCGGCTGCCTGCCGCCGATCGTCCGGCTGCGCTTCGCGATCCCCTGGGGGCCGCTCGACGAGACGGCCTTCCGCGCCCTCGCCCTCGCGAACCGGCAGGGCTACCGGATGGTGCCGAGCGGCCTCAACCGCTGGGCGCTGCAACGCATGCTGCGCTACATCGGAGCGCACACGCGCGAGGGGCGCTACCGCCCGGCGGCGTGAGGGGGTGGCGCTTGTAGGGGGCGACCCCCTACGCCCCCCCGCGGCCCCTGTGGCCCGGCTGGTTGTTTGGTTAATCGGCTGGCGCCTTTACGTTGTAGATCATTTCGTCCGTTCCAGGAAGACGCGGGTGGCGTTGCCGCTGAGGAACGCCTGCTTCTGCTCGTCCGGCAGGTCCAGGGCGTCGAGGCCGCGCAGGGCCCGTTCCGGGGCGATCATCGGGTAGTTCGTTCCGAACATCACCTTGTGGCGCGGGTCGTTCAGGTAGCGGACGAGTTCGGGCGGGTAGCGGCGCACCGTGTACGCCGAGGTGTCGATGTAGACGTTCGGGTGCTTGCGGCAGACCGCGACCATCTCCTCCGTCCACGGGTAGCCGATGTGGCCGCCCACGATGACGAGTTCCGGGAAGTCCAGCGCGACCTGGTCGAGGTACGGGATCGGGCGGCCCGTCTCGCTCGGCCTGAGCGGCCCGGTGTGCCCGACCTGCGTGCAGAACGGGACGCCCAGCTCCACGCACTCGGCGTACAGCGGGTAGTACAGGCGGTCCGTCGGCGGCCGCTCCCACAGCCACGGGACGACCCGCAGGCCGCGGAACCCCAGGTCGCGGACGCACCGGCGCAGCTCGCGGACGGCCTCCATCGGACGGCGCAGGTCCACCGAGGCGATCCCCGCGAACCGGTCGGGCGCGACCGCGACGAAGTCCGCGACCTCGTCGTTGCTCACCAGGTCGCCCTCGGGGCCGTACCACGCGCTCATCAGCGCGACGTCCACGCCGCCCGCGTCCATCGCCCGCAGCGTGTCCTCGACCGGGGAGTCCTCCGGGGGCTGCCGCCCGATCCAGCGCCACAGGGACGCCAGCATCTCGTGCCGCAGGAACCTCGGCGTCCCGTGCTGCATCCACGCGTCAACGATCATCGTTCTTCCCTCCCAGGGCACGCCAGGCGGCGGCCCCCAGCTCGGCGATGCGCCGGTCGTCGGGCGCGGGAACCGCGCCCGCGAGCCACAGCCGGGACAGCTCCTGCGCCGGCCCGAGCCACACGACGAACACCAGCCCGGGATCGAGCCGCGCCAGCTCCCCGTCCCGCACGCGCTCCCGCCACCACGCGAAGACGTCGCGGAAGAACGCCCGGCCGTGGTCCCCCGCGGGCGCGCGCTCGGTGAACAGGAACCGCGCCCGCTCGGGATGCTCCCGGCACCACCGGACATGGAACGCGACGAGCCCCTCGACGGCCGCCCGCACGCCGTCGAAGCCGTGCAGCTCGGCCAGGAACTCGCGCTGGTAGACGCCCAGGCACTCGACGAACAGCGCATCGACGACCTGCTGCCGCCCCGAGAAGTGGTGGTAGAACGCCCCCGGACTGACGCCCGCGGCCTCGCGCAACCGCCCGAGCGGCGTCCCCGCGACACCGTCCCGGGCGAACAGCTCCAGCGCGGCCCTGAGAATCCCGTCCCGACTCACAGAATTTTATTCTGTTGGCCCGACGAACCAG
This sequence comes from Actinomadura atramentaria DSM 43919, assembly GCF_000381885.1. Taxonomy (GTDB): domain Bacteria; phylum Actinomycetota; class Actinomycetes; order Streptosporangiales; family Streptosporangiaceae; genus Spirillospora; species Spirillospora atramentaria. The sequence goes on from NZ_KB907221.1 coordinate 167,921, forward strand.
ATACAACCCCCTCCCCCGGAAAGATCACCGACGACGCCGCTCGCGCGGCGGGTCACGGCTCCTCCGGGGACCGCCTTCGCCTGGAGCGCTCAGGCTGTGGCGGAGCCGGGGCGCTAGGGTCGTCGGCCAGGCCGGCGAGCAGGGTGAAGAGCAGGTCGCGCAGGTGGGCGGATTCGGCCCGGGTCAGCGGGTCGAACAGGTGGCGGCGGACGGCCTCGACGTGTCCGGGCGCGGCGGCGGCCAGGACGGCGAAGCCCTCGTCGGTCAGTTCCGCGAGCGTGGTGCGGCGGTCCTCGGGGTGCTTGGCGCGGCGGACCCACCCGCGCTCCTCCAGCCGCTTCACCGCGTGCGACAGGCGGCTCGGCGACGAGCACACCGTGCGGGCCAGTTCGGACATCGCGAGCGTCCGCCCGGGCGACTCCGAGAGCATCGCGAGGATCATGTAGTAGGCGTGCGGCATGCCCGCGTCCTGCTGGAGCTGCCGGTCCAGGGCCTCGTTGAGCAGGCGCGACGTCCACAGGAAGGCGCGCCAGGTGCGCTGCTCGTCGTCGTCCAGCCAGCGTGCGCCGTCCATCGCGCGGGCCGCCCTCCCCCATTGATTGAATGTTCAAATTCTATCGCCTACCCTAATAGTTGAACGCTCAACTTTGGAGGCGACATGGCTCCGATGCCGGTCCTGTACCTGAGCCACGGCGCGCCGCCGCTGGCCGACGACGCCGTCTGGACGCGCGAACTGGCGGCCTGGTCGGCGGAGCTGCCCCGCCCGTCCTCGATCCTGGTCGTCTCCGCCCACTGGGAGGACGCGCCGACCACCGTGAGCGCGACCCGCGCGGTGCCGCTGGTCTACGACTTCTGGGGCTTCCCCGAGCACTACTACCGCGTGCGCTACGACGCGCCGGGCGCGCCCGGCCTCGCCGACGAGGTCGCCGCGCTGGTGCCCGGCCTGCGACGCGACGAGACGCGCGGGCTCGACCACGGCGCGTACGTCCCGCTCGTCGAGATGTTCCCCGCCGCGGACGTCCCGGTCCTGCAACTGTCGATGCCGACGCTGGACCCCGAGCGCCTGTTCGCGCTCGGCCGCTCGCTCGCGCCGCTGCGCGACCAGGGCGTCCTCATCGTGGGCAGCGGCTTCACCACCCACAACCTGCGCGGCCTGGACCCGGACCCGGCCGCGCCGCCGCCCGCGTGGTCGGCGGAGTTCGACGCGTGGACCGAGCGGGCCGTCACGGGCGGCGACGTCGATGCCGTCCTGGATTTCCGCCGCAAGGCCCCCGCCGCCCACCTGGCCCACCCCCGCACAGAACATTTCGCCCCTCTCTTCGTCACCCTGGGCGCGACCGCCGACGCCTCCGCCACGCCCCGCACCACCGTCGACGGCTTCTGGCACGGCCTGGCCAAACGCTCCTTCCAGTTCGACTGACGACCCCACCCCTCCCCCAGTTCGGGTCCAGCGGGCGGTCAGCGGGGACGGCGGCGGAGGTGGGCCAGCCGGGCGGCCACGCGGTCGAGGGCGGCGGCCGGGGGATTCCAGCCGCGGCGCAGGAGCGCCGTGACCACCGCCTCCACATAGGGGGCCGGGGCGTACCGGACCTCTCGCGTCACCGTGATGAACTCCCATCCCTCCTCCTCGCGCAGCCAGCGGCGGCGGCGCTCGTCGTGGGCGCGGGACCGCGCGCCGGTGTGATGGCGTTCGCCGTCGTACTCGACGCCGACGCGGAACCTCTCGTAGCCGAGATCGACGTAGCAGTACCGCTCGTCCGGCCCGGCGACGGGGATCTGCGTCGCCGGGACGGGCAGGCCCGCGTCGACGAGCAGCACGCGCGTCCGGCTCTCCCCCGGCGACTGCGCCCCCGCGTCGCCCGCGCGCAGGACGGCGCGCAGCCGGTCGCTGCGGCGGTAGCCGTCCAGCGGGCGCGCCAGGTCGCGCAGTCCGGCGACGGTCGCGCCGCGCCGCAGGAACTGGTCGAGCGCGGCGACCGCGTCGGCGCGGGGCAGCCAGCGCGCGCAGTCCAGCGCCGTCCGCGCGGGGGTCGTCAGCCGGACGCCGCCGCGTTCGGCGACGTGCCCGGCCGGGAGCGGCACGCGCTCGGGGTCGTTCCAGGGCGGCGCGGGCGGACCGGCCCGCGCGCCGCCGATCACCTCCAGCGGAGGTTCGCGCGGGTCGGCGCCGGGCGGCAGCACGTCCAGGCCCCAGATCCACGCGGCGGTGCGGCGCGCGACCGTGGCATCGGCGTCTCCGGCGCGCTCCAGCGAACGCCGCACCGTCTCGGCGCGCTCGCGGACCGCGTCACGGGGTTCGGCGGCCGTCTCGGGGAAGAGCTCTCCGTCGTCCATGCCCCGACCATGAACGGTCCAGAAGCACTCCGCGAAAATCCGCATCGGCCTGTGGAAAACTCGACCGGCTTCCCTACGTCGCCGCCATGTCCGACCTGCACGAACGCGCCGTCGCCGCCGAACCGCCCGCCGACCTCGCACCGGACGAAGCAGCGGAACCGGCCCGCGTCGGCTGGAACACCGCCCGGCCCGCTTCCACGAGGAAGCCGACGCAGCACCCGTCGCCGCCGGAGAACTCCCCGCCTGACGCGGCATCAGCCGAACCCGCGACCGACCATGCCGGTCGCGGGCGCGTTCAGGCGTCTCCGGGCGCGGGTTCGGCGCAGGCATGGTGCGTCCAGGCCGCGATCCGGGCGACGAGTTCCGGCGTCGCGGCGATCTCGGCGTGGCCGAAGCCGGGCTCGATCCACAGTTCACGGGGTTCGCGGGCCGCGGCGAAGAGCTGGCGGGGATGGTCGAGCGGGAAGAACGGATCGGCGTCGCCGTGGACGATCAGCAGCGGCGCGGGCGAGACGCGTCCGGCGACCTCGTGCGGCGCCTCCGGCATCGGGTCCCAGCCGTTCGCGGCGATGCGCGTGCCGCGCGCGAGCCGGACCGCGAGCCGCCCCGCGCGGCGCTCGATGACCCAGTGGACGCGCCGCATCGGCGCCGTCCCCCGGTAGTACCAGCGGGCGGGCGCGCTGACGGCCGCGACCGCGTCCGCGCCGCCCGTCAGCGCCGCGTACCGGACGGCGACCGCCCCGCCGAGCGAGAAGCCGACGACGGCGACCCGCCGGTAGCCGCGCCGCCGCGCCGCCTCGACCGCCGCCTCGACGTCCAGGACCTCCCGGTCCCCCACGGTGGAGTGCCCGCCGGAGCGCCCGTGGCCGCGCAGGTCGAGCGCGACGACGCCGCCGCGCCGCCGCAGGACGTCGGCGATGCGGCGCAGCGCGGGCTGCCGCCAGGAGCAGGTGAACCCGTGGACGAGCACGAAGCACAGCGCGCGGTCGCCGGGCGAGTGGCCCGCGTCGATGCGGACCGCGTCACGGGTGAAGAGGGTGAGGGACTCCGTGTCGTTCACCGTCCCATGATCGCCCATCCGGTGCGCGGACGGCCCGCGAAAAGCAGGGCGCCCCGGCTGATAACGTTGCTTTTCACGCGCGTCACGGAGCGAAGTCCGGTGCGAACCCGGCGCTGTCCCGCAACTGTGGAGCCCCCCGAACGAGGCCGAGCCAGGTCGCCTCCGGCGCGCCGACGACCATCGACCTCGTGGAAGGGCGATCCGTCCCGCCGGGTCCGCGCCTCCCCCCTGGGAGCCTGGAGGCTTCACGTGAGATCCGCCCGCGCGTTCGGCGCGCTCGCCCTCGTCGGCGTCCTGTCGTTCGCGTCCGCCTGCGGCGGCGACGACGGCGACGAGAAGGCCGGCAAGTCGGTCGTCGTCCAGGCCGGGAACGGCGCGGTGACGGTCCCCGCGACGCCGCGCCGGATCGTGTCGCTGGCCCCCACGCACACCGAGACGCTGTTCGCGCTCGGCGCCGGGCCGCAGGTCGTCGCCGCCGACGAGTACTCGACGTACCCGGCCGACGCCCCCCGCACGAAACTCTCGGGCTTCACCCCGAACGCCGAGGCGATCATCAAGTACAACCCCGACCTGGTGATCCTTTCCAACGACACCGGTGGGATCGTCAAGGCGCTGGAGAAGGTCAAGATCCCGGTGCTGCTCGAACCGGCGGCCACGTCCCTCGACGAGGTGTACGACGAGATCGCCGACCTCGGCCTGGCCACCGGCCGCACCGAGCAGGCCCGCCGCGTCGCCGACGGGATGAAGGCGCAGATCCAGCAGACCGTCGCGGCGACGCCGAAGAAGGACCTCGGCTACTACCACGAACTGGACGAGCAGCTCCACACGGTGACGTCCACGACGTTCATCGGCCGCGTTTACGGCCTGTTCGGGCTGCGCAACGTCGCGGACCCCGCCGACAAGACCGGCTCGGGCTACCCGCAGCTCTCCCGCGAGTCGCTGCTGAAGAGCGACCCGGACCTGGTCTTCCTGGCGGACGTGAAGTGCTGCTCGCAGAACACCGCGAGCGTCGCCAAGCGCCCCGGCTGGAAGGACCTGACGGCCGTCCGCAAGGGCGGCGTGGTCGAGCTGGACGACGACGTCGCGTCGCGCTGGGGCCCGCGCCTGCCGGAGCTGGTGAAGACGATCGCGGACGCGGTGCGCAGGGTCGCGGCCGCGAAGTGACCGTCCGCCCCGTCCGGCGCAAGCGGGCGCTCGACGTCCCGGCGCCCCGCGCGGCGGCGCGCCTGCGCCCGCTGCCGCTGGCCGCCGCGCTCGCCGTCCTCGCGGCGGCGCTGCTGGCCGGGCTGCTGGTCGGCGCGGCCGGGCTGCCGCTCGGCGGGGTGCTGCGGGCGCTGGCGGACGCGGTGCCGGGCGTCCGCCTCGACTCCGGGCTGACCGGCGTCGAGCGCAACGTGCTGTTCGAGCTGCGGCTGCCGCGCGTGCTGATGGGCGCGCTCGTCGGCGGGATGCTGGCGCTGGCGGGCGCGGGCTACCAGGGCGTGTTCCGCAATCCGCTCGCGGACCCGTACCTGCTCGGCGCGGCGGCGGGCGCGGGCGTCGGCGCGACGCTGGTGATCGTCGCGGTGCCGGGCGACCCGGCGGTCGGCGTGCCGCTGGCGGCGTTCGCGGGCGCGCTCGGCGGCGTGTTCCTGGCGTACGCGCTGGGGTCGACGGCGGGGCGCGGCGGGTCGGGCGTGGCGACGCTGGTGCTGGCGGGCGTCGCGGTGTCGAGTTTCCTCGCGGCCGTGCAGACGTTCCTGCAGCAGCTCAAGACCGACGAGCTGCAGCGGATCTACGCGTGGGTCCTCGGCGGCGTCGGCTCGGCGGACTGGCGGAGCCTCGCGCTGGTCGCGCCGTACGCGGCGGTGTCCACGGTGGTGCTGCTCCTGCACGGGCGGCTGCTGGACGTCCTCGCGGTCGGGGACGAGGAGGCGTCGGCGCTCGGCCTGTCGGCGGCGCGGGTGCGGCTGACGGTGCTGGTCGCGGCGTCGCTGGCGACCGCGTCGGCGGTGGCGGTGAGCGGGCTGATCGGGTTCGTCGGCGTCGTCGTCCCGCATGTCGTACGGCGGCTGGCGGGCGGTTCGTACCGGATCGTCCTGCCGCTGTCGCTGATCGGCGGCGCGGCGTTCCTGACGCTGGCGGACCTGCTCGCCCGCACGGTCATCGCGCCCGGCGAGCTGCCGCTGGGCGTCGTGACGGCGTTCGTCGGCGGCCCGTTCTTCGTGGTGGTGCTGCGCGCGACGCGGGGAACGGTGCAGACGTGACCGTGCGGGTGCGGGGCCTGGACGTCGACCTGGCGGGCCGCCCGGTGCTGCGCGGCATCGGCCTGGACGTCCCCGCGGGCGGCTGGACGGCGGTCGTCGGCCCGAACGGCGCGGGCAAGTCCACGCTGCTGCTGGCGGTGCTCGGGCTGCGCGCCGGGCGCGGCGAGGTCGCCGTCGCGGGCCGCGACCCGCGCGCGCTGCGGCCCCGCGAGCGCGCCCGGCTCGTCGCGTACGCGCCGCAGCACCCGGGCCTCCCGGCCGGGATGACGGTGTTCGACTACACGCTGCTCGGCCGCTCCCCCTACATCCCGCACCTCGGCCGGGAGAGCGCGCGCGACCGCGCGGTGGCGGGCGACGTCCTGGACCGCCTCGACCTGGCCGCGTTCGCGGCGCGCCCGCTCGGCGAGCTGTCCGGCGGCGAGCGGCAGCGCGTCGTCCTGGCCCGCGCGCTGGCGCAGCAGACGTCGGTGCTGCTGCTGGACGAGCCGACGACCGCGCTGGACATCGGCCACCAGCAGCAGGTGCTGGAGCTGGTCGACGCGCTGCGCGCCGCCGACGGCCTGACGGTCGTGACGACGCTGCACGACCTGACGCTCGCGGGCCAGTACGCGGACTCGCTGGTCCTGCTGTCGGGCGGCCGGGTCGCGGCGGCCGGGCCGCCGGGCGACGTCCTGACCCGCGAGTCGGTCGCGGAGCACTTCGGCGCGCGCGTCCGCGTCGCGCCGGGGCCGGACGGCCGCCCGGTCCTGTCCCCCGAGCGCCCATGCTGAATCTCAACCTCATGCGGCGGGACGAGGACGGCGCGCGCCTGCCCGCGACCGTCTGGCGGCCCGGCCGCGCCCTGCGCACGATCTCCTCGGCGACGCTCGGCGGCGGCCTCGGCACCGCGGAATGGGTGGTGAACGCCCAGGTGCCGACCGCGTACGCGCGCACGGACCCGGCCGAGCACCTGCGCGAGCTGGCGGCGCTGTTCGGGCTGGCGGGGCCGGGCGTCGGGATGCTCACCGCCGCCGCCGTGGACCGCACCTTCCACGGCGCGGACGGCGGTGTCGGCGCGGCCGCGACCGTGGGCCTGCGCGTCCCGACGTGGGCCGCCGCGCCCGCCGGAACCGCCGACCCCGAACTCGCGCCACTGCGCCCCGGGACCGTCAACATCCTGGTGTCGGTGCCCGTCCCGCTGACGGACGCGGCCCTGGTCAACGCGGTCATGACGGTGACGGAGGCGAAGACCCAGGCGCTCCTGGAGGCGGGCTACGCCTGCACCGGCACGGCCTCGGACGCCGTCTGCGTCGCCGCGCCGCTCCCCGGGGACCACGCGGAGCCGTTCGCCGGCCCGCGCTCGCCGTGGGGCGCGCGCATCGCCCGCGCGGTCCACACCGCCGTCCGCGCGGGCGCCGAGGACTACACCGCCTACCTGCGCGTCCGCCGCTCGTCCGGGTAGGACGCCACAGATTCGGCGGCCGGTCCCGGCCATTTCCCGCGATCATCAACGCAGTCCCCAATTGTAGAATGACGAGCGTCTTGGGGGGATGAAGCGTCGAGTCGAGGCGGCGATCCGATCCTCCATGAGCGGAACTCAAGGGAACGACTCGCAGGAGCCCTTCCGCGCTTCCTTCACCTGGCGTTTTCTCGTCGATGCGGTCGTCGCCAATTACGTCGTACCGCTGGCGCTCACCTGGCTGCTCCAACGGCTCGGCGTGGGCTCCAAGCGCGGCATCGGCATCACCGCGGTGCTGTGCGTCCTCGTCACCCTCGCCGCGACGGGCGGGCTGTGGGCGCTGTTCGCCGTCCGTCCCGAGGCGGCGGGCCGGATGATGCGCGCCGTGCTCGCCTGGCTGACGCGGGTGACGCGCGCGGCGGCGTGGACCGCGCTGGGCGCGGCGGCGTCGGCGCTGGTCCTCCTCGCGGTCGCGGGCGTACACCGGGTGGTCGAGTCGTTCGAGCCGTGCGGCTCACCGCTCGAACTGCGGGTGCTGGCGGCCCCGGAGGCGCTGACCCCGCTGCGGGCCGCGGCGGCGGAGTTCGTCCGGGACGCGCACGAGCCGGGCCGCTCCCGCTGCCCGCGCTACGCGGTGAGCGTCGCGGCGGAGCCCGACGTCCTCGCCCTCCCGGCCGCCTTCGCCGACGACCGCGCCGCGTCCGACGCCGACACCGGATCGGTCCCGGGACCGCAACCCGATATCTGGATCCCGTCGTCCTTCTCCGAATACGCCTACGCCGATCCAGATCCGCCCGGCGACGACAGACGGTTGGAAGTCCTCGGATCACTGGGCCGGTCGCCCGTGGTCATCGCGCTGTTCACCAAGGACGACAACCTCGTCTACTCCGAGACCTCGACGCCCCGCGAAAAGACGGCCGAAGAGATATTGGTGCGCTTCAAAGGCTATTTCGACCTCACCGGCATCGCGCGGCCGATCCCGGAGAGCTTCGCGCCGAGCCTGCTGGCCACGCCCGCGCTGTACGCGGCGCTGGTCAAGTCTGGGACGATCCCGCGCTCCGCCGACGCCGAGCGCTTCCTCAGCCCGGTCGGCAGCCTCGCGCCCGACCCGGCGACCCTGCTGTGCGGGCTGCGGGCCGAGGCCCTGCGCGGTGCCGACCCGCCCGGTGGGCTCGCCGTGGCGGTGCCCGAGCAGGCGGTGCTCGACTACGACGCCGGACGCGCGCTCGGCGACCGGTGCGAGGCGGCGGGACGCGACCCGATCCCCGCGGACTGGCGGCTGCACCCTTACTACGCCGATGACCTGCCGCTGCTGAACTACCCGTTCGTGCGGGTGCGTCGGCCCGGCCAGGACACCGCCGCGCGCGCCGCGGGCGTCGGGGCGTTCCGGTCGTGGCTGGACGACCACCCGCTGACGTCGCAGGGCCTGCGCGACACGTCCTGCCGCCACCGGCCCGACGCCGCCGCGCCGGACCTCGCCCGCGCCGCCGGAAGGGACACCGGCGGCCTGGCCTGCCCGGCGCCGCCCAAGAGCACGCGGGCCGCGCGCGACGACTTCCAGAGCGCGCTCGAGACGTTCAACAAGGCCCGGCAGCGCGTCGCCCTGTCGGTCGTGCTCGACGTGTCCGGGTCGATGGGGTACCCCGCGTCCACCGCGACGCGCGGGTCGCGCCTGTCGGTCGGCGTGGAGTTCCTGCGCGGCCTGAACGGGCAGCTCAAGGGCGACGACACCGCGAGCCTGTGGACGTTCGCCCAGCCCTCGCGGAGCCGTCCGCGCGACCCGGTCGCCACACCGGTCGGTTCCGCGCCGCTGTCGGCGGGCGACCAGCGCGCCGACCTGGCCGCCGCCCTCGCCCGCCAGGAGCCCGCGGGCCGCGACTTCCCCCTCGCGCGGGCGCTCGCCCGGGTCGACGACCAGCCCAAGGCCGGTGACGTCCTCGTCGTCACCGACGGGCAGGGGCCGCGCAGTGCGACCGACGCCGATCTGGACGCGCTGGCCGCCTTCCACCGCGCCCATCCGGGCACCGGCATCACGCTGGCCCTGACCGGACCGACCCGCTGCGACTTCGCGCCGGTCCGGCGGATCCGCGACCGCGTGGACGCGGGCTGCGTCCGGCTCTCCGGCGACGACGCCGGGCAGGCGGCGCGGCTCCTGGTCCAATGGCGCGACCCGGCGCGGGGTGGGAAGCGGTGAGGCCGGGCCTGCTGGGCGTCCGCGAGCACCCGGTCCTCGCGGCGGTCTTCGCGCTGGCCGGGGCGTTGCTGACGGCGTTCGGGGCGGCGGTGCTGCCATCGTCCGGCTCACACCTGCCCGACGTGTGCGACGATTCGCGGCTCGTCGTCGCGGGCGGGACGGACGTCAGCTTCGGCTCGCAGCGGCGCGCGCTGGTCGAGGCGTGGAACGACAACGACGGCGGGGTCCGCGGGAGCCGGCCGCCCGCGCGGCTGGTGGAGGTCTCGCCGTCCTCGGACCTGCAGCGCGCGCAGCTCAAGGCCGTCGAGGAGTCCGGGAGCTGCGCCTACGACGTGCTGGTCCTCGACGCGCCGTGGACGGCGGAGTTCGCGGCGCGCCACTGGGTGCGGCCGCTGCGCGACCTCGGCCTGACAGCGGCTGACACGCGGGACTTCTTCACGCGCGGCCTGGAGATGGGGTCCTACGAGCACGAGCTCTACGCGCTGCCGTTCAACCTGGACGTCGGGCTGCTCTACTACCGCGACCCGTCGCGGCTGCCGCGCGCGCCGGGCGACTGGCCGCAGGAGAACTACATCGAGCAGCTCGGCGACTACGAAGGCCTGGTCGTCAACGCGCTGGAGGCGGTGTGGAACCACGGCGGCGACGGGGTGCTGACGGGCGAGCGGATTCCCGACGCCGCCGAGTTGAGGCGGGCGTACCGGGCGCTGCGCGGCGTCGCGGCCACGATCGGGCGGCCCGGTCCGCTGCACGACTCCTACTGGTCCGGCTACCGGGAGAGCCAGAGCCTCGCCGCGTTCGCCAAAGCGGACGGGTCGGCGGTGCTGCGGCACTGGCCGTACGCCTACCAGACCCTCGCCAACGAGCCCGGATTGCGCGACGACGGGAAGCTGGAGTTCGGCGTCGAGGCCGCGCCGGGCTCGACGGTCCTCGGCGGGCAGACGCTCGCGGTGTCGGCGCGGTCGCGGCACGCGCGCGACGCCCTGGCGCTGGTGAAGTTCCTGACCGGGGATCAGGCCGAGCGGCGGCTGTACTCGTGCGGCGGGTTCGCGCCGACGCGCGCGGCGGTGCTGGGCGTCCCGCCCGAGCCGGGGCAGGACGCGCGCGTCCTGCCCGTGAAGACGTGCGGGGAGATCGTCCGGTCCGCGACGGGCGCCGACCCCGACAACCCGGCGGGCGCCCCGGAGGTGATGACCGGCGACCGGCTGACGGCGCTGGCGCAGGCGATCGTGACGGCGCTGTCGCGGGCGCGCCCGCGTCCGGTCACCGCGTACTACAGCGCGTTCAGCGCGACGCTGCGCGAGTGCGCGCACGCGGTGTTCACCGGCTCGGACCCCGGCGAGGACGCGTTCGCCGCGGCGGTGGCGGCGTCGCTGCACGGGAAATGGGCGACCTGCGCGCCCTGACCGCGCGCCCGGTCACGCCTCCAGGGCGGCGCGGGCCATGCGGTGGAGGAGGCTCGCCATCGCGTCGCGGTCGAGGCCGGCGGCGCTGTGCGGGGTGGAGTTGAGCAGGCCGAAGCAGGCGTGGACGGCGGCGCGGGCGTGCTCGCGGGGCCGGTCCGGCGCGCGGCGCAGCAGCACGCCCACCCATTCCTCGACGTAGGCGCGCTGGAGGCGGCGGATCTCGCGGCGCTGCGGCTGCGGGACGTTGTCCAGCTCGCGGTCGTGGACGGTGATCAGAGCCGGATTGTCGAGCGCGAACGCGACGTGCCCGCGCAGCAGACCGTCCAGCGCCCGCGACGGATCGGGCTCGGCGGCGATCCGGACGCCCTCGGCGTGCAGCCGCGCGCTGATGTCCAGCAGCATCGCGGCGAGTACGTCGTCCTTCCCGCGGAAATGCCGGTAGAGGGCGGGGCCGGTCAGTCCGACGGCCCGGCCGAGGTCGCCGATGGACACGCCGTGGAAGCCGCGCCGGGCGAACAGCCCGGCGGCGGCCCCGAGGATCTCGGCGCGGCGCGGGTTCGGGGTCGGCGGCATGGGGACGAGTGTAGACGGCCGAAGTTAACGAGCGTTAACATCGGCCTTGTTAACGACCGTTAACCGAGGACGGGTGATGACCGAACTGGGCACGCGCGCCGATCCCGGCGACGCCGCGTTCAAGGAGAACGCCGCGCACAACGAGGCGTTGGCCGCCGAACTGCGCGAGCGCATCGACCGCGCGGGCCGGGGCGGCCCCGAACGCGCCCGCGAGCGGCACGTCGCGCGCGGCAAACTCCTCCCCCGCGACCGCGTCGACACGCTGCTGGACCCCGGCTCCCCGTTCCTGGAGCTGTCGCCGCTGGCGGCCGAGGGCCTGTACGACGGGGCCGCGCCCGGCGCGGGCATCATCACCGGCGTCGGCCGGATCTCCGGCCGCGAATGCGTCGTCGTCGCCAACGACGCCACCGTCAAGGGCGGCACCTACTACCCGGTCACGGTGAAGAAGCACCTGCGGGCGCAGGAGGTCGCGCTCCACAACCGGCTGCCGTGCGTGTACCTGGTGGACTCCGGCGGCGCGTTCCTGCCCGCGCAGGACGAGGTCTTCCCCGACCGCGAGCACTTCGGCCGGATCTTCTTCAACCAGGCGACGATGTCGGCGCGCGGCATCCCGCAGATCGCGGCGGTCCTCGGGTCCTGCACGGCGGGCGGCGCGTACGTCCCGGCGATGAGCGACGAGGCCGTGATCGTCCGCGAGCAGGGCACGATCTTCCTCGGCGGGCCGCCGCTGGTGAAGGCCGCGACCGGCGAGGTCGTCAGCGCCGAGGAACTGGGCGGCGGCGACCTGCACGCCCGCGTCTCCGGCGTCACCGACCACCTCGCCGACGACGACGCGCACGCGCTCGGGATCGTCCGCGACATCGTCGCGACGCTCGGGCCGCGCGCGCCCCGGCCGTGGGACACCGCGCCGCCGCGCGAGCCCGCCGCCGATCCGGCCGAGCTGTACGGCGTCGTCCCGGCCGACCCGCGCACGCCGTACGACGTGCGGGAGGTCATCGCGCGGATCGTGGACGGCAGCCGGTTCCAGGAGTTCAAGAAGGAGTACGGCGCGACGCTCGTCACCGGTTTCGCGCACATCCACGGGCACCCGGTCGGGATCGTCGCCAACAACGGCATCCTTTTCTCCGAGTCGGCGATGAAGGGCGCGCATTTCGTGGAGCTGTGCGACCGGCGCAGCGTCCCGCTCGTCTTCCTGCAGAACATCACCGGTTTCATGGTCGGCCGCGAGTACGAGGCGGGCGGCATCGCCAAGCACGGCGCGAAGATGGTCACGGCCGTCGCGTGCGCGCGCGTCCCGAAGTTCACCGTCGTCATCGGCGGGTCGTTCGGCGCGGGCAACTACGCGATGTGCGGCCGGGCGTACTCGCCGCGGTTCCTGTGGATGTGGCCGAACGCGCGGATCTCGGTGATGGGCGGCGAGCAGGCCGCGAGCGTCCTGTCGACCGTCCGCCGCGACCAGGCGGGCGACGGCTGGAGCGCCGAGGACGAGGAAGCGTTCAAGGCCCCGATCCGCGAACAGTACGAGCGGCAGGGCAATCCGTACTACGCGACGGCGCGGCTGTGGGACGACGGCGTCATCGACCCGCGCGACACCCGCCGCGTCCTCGGCCTCGGCCTGTCGGCCGCGGCGAACGCACCGCTGGAGCCGGTCGGCTACGGCGTCTTCCGGATGTGAGGGCGGAGATGTTCGGATGCGTCCTGGTCGCCAACCGGGGAGAGATCGCGGTCCGCGTGTTCCGCACGCTGCGCCGCCTGGGCGTGCGGGCGGTCGCCGTCCACACCGCCGCCGACGCGGGGGCGCGGCACGTCCGCGCGGCCGACGAGGCGGTGCTGGTCCCGTCCTACCTCGACGCGGACGCGGTCCTGGCGGCGGCGCGCGCCGCCGGGGCCGCGGCCGTCCATCCCGGCTACGGGTTCCTGTCGGAGAACAGCGCGTTCGCGCGGGCCTGCGCGGACGCGGGGCTGGTGTTCGTCGGGCCGCCCGCCGCCGCGATCGACGCGATGGGCGACAAGATCCGCGCCAAGCGGACGGTCGCGGCGGCGGGCGTGCCCGTCGTCCCGGGCCGCGACGAGCCCGGCCTGGACGACGCGGCCCTGGCCGACGCGGCGCTGGAAGTCGGCCTGCCGGTGCTGCTCAAGCCCTCGGCGGGCGGCGGCGGCAAGGGCATGCGGCTCGTCCGCGACGCCGCCGAGCTGCCCGACGCGATCGCCTCGGCACGGCGGGAGGCGCGCGCCGCGTTCGGCGACGACACGCTGCTCGCCGAACGGTTCGTCGAGAACCCCCGGCACATCGAGATCCAGGTGTTCGCCGACGCGCACGGCAACGCCGTCCACCTGGGCGAGCGCGAGTGCAGCCTGCAGCGCCGCCACCAGAAGATCGTGGAGGAGGCGCCGTCGCCGCTGCTGGACGACGCGACGCGCGCCGCGATGGGCGCGAGCGCGGTCGACGCGGCGCGGGCCGTCGGGTACACGGGCGCGGGCACCGTCGAGTACATCGTGTCCGCCGACCGGCCCGGCGAGTACTTCTTCATGGAGATGAACACGCGTCTCCAGGTCGAGCACCCCGTCACCGAGATGGCGATCCGCCCGGAACTCGACCTGGTGGAACTCCAGCTCCGCGTCGCGGCGGGCGAGCCGCTGCACTTCGCGCAGGAGGCCGTCGCGTTCCGCGGACACGCCGTCGAGGCGCGCGTGTACGCCGAGGACCCCGCGCGCGGGTTCCTGCCCACCGGTGGACGGGTGCTGGCGCTCACCGAGCCGTCCGGTCCGCACGTCCGCGTGGACTCCGGGCTCGCCGTGGGGACGGAGGTCGGCGGGTCGTACGACCCGATGCTCGCCAAGGTGATCGCGCGGGGCGACGACCGCGCGGCCGCGCTGCGCCGCCTCGACCGGGCGCTCGCCGAATACGCGCTGCTCGGCGTCCCGACCAACGTCGCGTTCCTGCGGGCGCTGCTGCGGCACCCCGACGTCGCCGCCGGACGCCTCGACACCGGCCTGGTCGAACGCTCCCTGGCCGACCTGACCGCCGGGGACGGGACGCCGCCGGAGGTCCTGGCCGCCGCCGCCCTCGACCGGATGCTCGCGCTGGAGACCGGCGACCCCGACCCGTGGGCGGTCCCGGACGGCTGGCGGCCCGGCGGCCCCGCGTGGACGCGCTGGCGCATCGCCCCGGCGGGCGGCGAGCCCGTCGAGGTCCGGGTGCGCGGGCGCGCGGCGGACGCGGTCGTCGCCGTGGGCGACGCCGAACCCGTCCCCGCGACCCTCGCGGCCGACGCCGGGACGGCCGTCCTCGGGTACGACGGGCGGACGCTGGAATTCGCGCGGGTCCGCGACGGCGCGGTCCTGTGGCTCGGCCGCGGCGGACGGGCCTGGGCGCTCACCGAGCACGTCCCCGCCGAGGCGCGCGGCGGCGCGGCCCTCGCGGGGGACGGCGTGCTGCGCAGCCCGATGCCCGGCACCGTCCTCGCCGTGAAGGTCGCCGAGGGCGACCGCGTCGCCGAGGGCCAGGCCGTCGCCGTCGTGGAGGCGATGAAGATGGAGCACACCGTCACCGCACCCGCCCCGGGCGTCGTGACGCGGCTCGCGGCCCGCGTCGGCGCGCAGGTCGCGCTGGACGCGGTGCTCGCCGTGATCGAGGAGGGCTGACGCGTGCGCGTCCCGCTGCCCGGACTGCCCGAGCGCGTCACGATCTACGAGGTCGGGCCGCGCGACGGGCTGCAGAACGAGAAGACCGTCGTGCCCGCCGGGGTGAAGGCCGAGTTCGTCGCGCGGCTCGCCGCCGCCGGGCTCGGCGTCATCGAGACGACGAGCTTCGTCCACCCGAAGTGGGTGCCGCAGCTCGCGGACGCGGAGGAACTGCTCGACGCGCTCCCCCGCGTCCCCGGCCGGCCCGTGCTCGTCCCCAACGAGCGCGGCCTGGACCGGGCGCTCGCGCACGGCGTCACCGAGATCGCCGTGTTCGGCAGCGCCACCGAGACGTTCGCGCGCCGCAACCTCAACCGGACCGTGGACGAGTCGCTGGCGATGTTCGCGCCCGTCGTCGCGCGCGCCCGCGCCGCAGGGCTGTGGGTGCGCGGCTACCTGTCGATGGTGTGCGGCGATCCGTGGGAGGGCGACGTCCCCGTCGAGCAGGTCGTGTCCGTCGCCGGACGGCTGATGGACCTCGGCTGCGACCAGCTCAGCCTCGGGGACACCATCGGCGTCGGGACGCCCGGCCAGGTCACCGCGCTCATCGACGCGCTCGTCGCGGCGGGCCTGCCCGTCGAGTCGCTGGCCGTCCACTTCCACGACACCTACGGGCAGGCGCTCGCCAACACCCTCGCCGCGCTGCGCGCCGGGGTCACCGTCGTGGACGCGGCGGCGGGCGGCCTCGGCGGCTGCCCGTACGCGGAGTCCGCCACCGGCAACCTCGCCACCGAGGACCTGGTCTGGATGCTCGACGGCCTCGGCATCGAGACCGGCGTGGACCTGGACGCGCTCGTCGAGACCAGCACGTGGATGGCGGCCCGGCTCGGCCGCCCCAGTCCGTCCCGGGTCGTCCGGGCCCTCGCCAAGGAGAACTCATGATCGACTTCACGCTCACCGACGAGCAGGAGGAACTGCGCCGCACCGTCGAGCGGTTCGCGCGCGAGACCGTCGCCCCGGTGATCGGGGACCTGTACGAGCGCGGCGAGTTCCCCTACGAGATCGTCGCGAAGATGGGCGAGATGGGGCTGTTCGGGCTGCCCTATCCCGAAGTGTACGGCGGCATGGGCGGCGACTACTTCGCGCTGTGCCTCGCGCTGGAGGAACTCGCGCGCGTCGACTCGTCCGTCGCCGTGACGCTCGAAGCCGGGGTCTCCCTCGGCTCCATGCCGATCTACCGGTTCGGCACCGACGAGCAGCGCGCGGAACTGCTGCCGCGCCTGCTGTCCGGCGAACGGCTCGCCGCGTTCGGCCTCACCGAGCCCGGCGGCGGCACCGACGTGCCCGGCGGCATGCGCACCACCGCGCGCCTCGACGGCGACCAGTGGGTGATCAACGGGTCGAAGTGCTTCATCACCAACTCCGGCACCGACATCACCGCGTTCGTGACCGTCACCGCCCTCACCGGGGACGGCGAGATCTCCACGATCATCGTGCCGAACGGGACGCCCGGCTTCACGGTCGGGAAAAGCTATTCGAAGGTCGGCTGGTCGTCCTCCGACACCCACGAGCTTTCCTTCGACGAAGTCACGGTGCCCGCCGCGAACCTCGTCGGCGAACGCGGCCGGGGCTACGCGCAGTTCCTGCGCATCCTCGACGAAGGGCGCATCGCCATCGCCGCCCTCTCCGTCGGCCTCGCCCAGGGCTGCGTGGACGAATGCCTGCGCTACGTCCGCGAACGCTCCGCCTTCGGCCGCGAGATCGGCCGGTACCAGGCGATCCAGTTCAAGATCGCGGACATGGAGGTCCGGGCGCACACCGCCCGCCTCGCCTACTACGCCGCCGCCGCGCGGCTCCTCGCCGGGCAGCCGTTCAAGAAGGAGGCGTCCATCGCCAAACTCGTCGCCTCCAACGCCGCGATGGACAACGCCCGCGACGCCACGCAGATCTTCGGCGGATACGGGTTCATGAACGAGTACGCGGTCGGCCGGTTCTACCGGGACGCGAAAATTCTCGAGGTCGGCGAGGGGACGTCCGAGGTCCAGCGGATGCTCATCGCGCGGGCTCTTGGGATGCTCTCGGCATAGGGGGGACGACCCCCCTTGAACCCCCCGCGGCGCGGAGGGCCGCATCCTCGCTCCGCTGGCGCTCCGCTGCGGTGCGGCCCTTCGCGCTGCGCGCGCCCGGCCGCTCGCCTGGCGGCTCGCGGCCGTGCGCCCGCCGGTACCCCCCTTCGGTTACTCGCCGTCCGCGGGGGCGCCCTCGCTCGCTTCGCTTCGCCTCGGGGCACCCCCGCGACTGGGTTCGGCTGTCTACGAGGGGGC
>NZ_KB907222.1 GCF_000381885.1 Actinomadura atramentaria DSM 43919
TCAAACCCATCGCCACAGAAACACCCCTGCTGGTGTGAGAGTAGTGTTCGCGTCCCTGTGCGGTTCCCAGACAACAACTGGGTTCCGCGAGTTTCAAGTGAATAATGTTCGCTTAAACGACATGAGTTTCCCGCCCGTCCGTGGAGCGCTTCGGTGCTTCGGAGGGGTTGGGGTTGGTCGTTCGGTGGTTTTGGCGAGAGGGAAACACCCGGTCCCATTCCGAACCCGGAAGTTAAGCCTTTCAGCGCCGATGGTACTGCATGGGGGACTGTGTGGGAGAGTAGGACACCGCCGGACTCATATTACGAACAGGCCCCGCCATTCATGGCGGGGCCTGTCCTGCTTTCCGGGCCTCTTTCTGTGGGGCCTGTTCTGTTTGAGACCTCGCCGTCGTGGCCGGGTCCTTTTAATTGGGTGTTGTCGGGGAACGCGGTCGGTGCGCCGGTCAGGGGAGTAGGCCGAGTTCTTGGGCTTTTCGGCCTGCTTGGAAGCGGGAGTCGGCGTCCAGGAGGGTGAGGATTTCGGCTACTCGGCGGCGGTAGGTGCGGAGCGAGAGGTTGAGGTGGCGGGCGGCGGCCTCGTCCTTCAGGCCGCGGTCCAGGAGACGGACGATCTCGCGGCTCTCGTCGTTCAGGGACGGGACGCGGTCGCGGCGGTAGGCGGTCAGCGTCGGGGACTTCTCCCAGGTCGCCCAGTAGAGGGAGAGCATGCTCGCGACGACGGTGGGCTCCTGGACGATCGTGTACTCGCGGACGCCGCGGGCGGGCGGCCCCGCCAGGACCGCGTGGCGGCGGTCCATGATGATCGTCTCGTAGGGGAGCGGGGCGAGGCAGACGCGGACCTCGACGCCGAGCGCGTTCACCTCGACCAGGTGGCGTTCGTCGTCCTCGTCGTCCAGGGCGCGCGGGGTGTAGAGCTTGCAGACGCGCGTGCCGGGCGGGTGGACGGCGGCGCGGCGGGCGCGGAGGCGTTCGCGGGAGCCGGGCAGGGACCACGTCCACATGTCCTCGGCGGCGCAGACGAACTCGTCGCGGACGTCGGCGAAGAGGTGGGCCGCGCGCTCGAACAGCGCCTTCTCGCCCTGCACGGTCACACTCATGGTCGTTCCAGTGTTCCCGGCGGAGCGGCGTCCGGCAAACGTGGCAGTTAGCTGCCACCGGCTCGAAGCGGGAGGCGCGGCGCGTGAGGCTGGAGGGCATGACGAACGGATCTTGGATTCTCGGGGACAGGAAGATCGACCGGCTCGGGTTCGGGGCCATGCGGCTGCCGCTCGCGGCGGATTTCGACGCGGCGCTCGGGGTGCTGCGGCGGGCCGTCGAACTCGGCGCGGACCACGTCGACACGGCGGCCTTCTACCACCAGCAGGGCATCGCCGCGAACGACCTGATCAGGGAGGCGGCGTTCGGGCCGGACGTCGTCGTCGCGACGAAGGTCGGCCCGTACCGGGGACCGGACGACCCTTTCCCGACCGGGCAGCTCCCCGCCGACGAGCTGCGGCGTGAGGTCGAACGGAATCTGCGGGAGCTTGGACGGGACCGGCTCGATCTCGTCTACCTGCGGCCCGGCGGCCTCGAACCCGCCGATGACCACTCGGTCGCGGAACGGTTCGAGATCTTGGCGGAGCTGCGCGGGGAGGGTGTGATCCGGCATCTCGGGCTCAGCCACGTCACGTTGGCGCAGGTGGAGGAGGCGCGCCGCATCGCGCCCGTCGTCGCGATCCAGAACCGGTTCGACATCTCGCAGCCCGCCGACACCGCCATGCTCGCCGTCTGCGAGCGGGACGGGATCGCCTACGTGCCGTACTTCCCGCTCGGCGGGTTCGGGCTGCCCGACGACCCGCGCGTCGCGGCGGTCGCGGCCCGGCACGGGGCGTCGGTCCCGCAGGTGCTGCTGGCGGGGCTGCTCGCGCTGTCGCCGGTGGCGCTCGCGATTCCGGGGACGTCGTCGCGCGCGCATCTGGAGGAGAACATGGGCGCGGCGGCGCTGCGGCTGACGGAGGCGGACGTCGCGGAGCTGACCGGCCCGGCGGACTGAGTCAGGCCGCCGGGCCGAGCGCGTCGCGCAGGCCGGGGGGCAGGGGATGGCCGGGCGGCAGCCGGCGCACGGTCGCGTCGGCGAACTCGGCCGGAGACAGGTCGGCGGAGACGCCGTCCAGCGAAACGCGGTAGCCGTCCGGGAGTTCCGCCACCTCGACCGGCGCGCCGCGCTCGGCCAGCGCGAACAGGCCGAAGCGGGCGCGCCACGCGGCGCGGGCCGCGCGCTCGTCCGGCGCGACGGGGACGTCGATGTCGTCGCCGTGCGTCGCGTACTCAACGGCGTAGTGGAACGTCTGGAGCCGCACCGGGTACGGCCCGGACATCGTCGGCAGCGTCGCGGCCGGGCCGAGCGCCCGCATCCGGCGGCGGGTGTCGCCGTTCTTCCGCCGCCATTCGGCGACGACCTCCGCGACGGGCAGGCCGCGCCGCGTCTCGACCGACCAGGCGTTGAACTCGTCGAGTCCCTGGACGCCGGCCCGCTCCATCTCGGCGGCGAACCCGTCGAGGTCGTCGTTCAGGCAGGCGTGGTTGTAGAGCTCCTCGCCCGCGAGGTGGGCGAGGACGTCGCGGCGCGACCAGCCCTCGTCGCGCGACGGGACGTCCCACTCGGCCCCGTCGAGGACGGTGAAGTAGGCGTCGAGGCGGGCGGCCTCGGCGTCGAGGATGTCGAACGGGTCGAGCCCGTCCAGCGCGCTCTCGTCCATGCGCGGCCCCTTCCCGGTTCGGGCGCGGCGAATCGCGGGTCAGGTGTCCACGAACGACTGCGGGACGAACACGTTCAACGCGTTCCCGCGCAGTACGACGCGGACCGGGGTGCGGCCGCGGATCTCGCCGTCCACGTCCACGGGCATCGGCGGGTCGGTCGTGATGACCGCCTCGCGGGTGGTGGTGAACGCCCGTTCGCCGAGCGAGCGCCACTGGCCGGTGAGGACGTGCCGGACGGTCGCCGCCGCGAGCCGCAGCCGCCGCGCGTCGCCGAGCCGGTAGACGGCGAGCAGCCGGTCGTCGGGCCCGGCGTCGCGGGCGATGCGCTGCCCGCTGTGGTGCGCGCCGTTGGCGACGTTGAGCTGGTGGGTGTCCAGCTCGACGGTCTCGCCGCCCACCTCGATCGTCGCGTGGAACGCGCGGTGGCGGGGCAGCAGCCGCGCCGCCGTCAGCGCGTACGCGGGGCGGCCGAGGACCCGCTTGAGCCCGTGCGGGACGTGCTCGGCGACCTGCACCGACAGGCCGAGGCTCACCATGTTGGCGAAGATGTGGCCGCGCCGGTCGGGGTCGTCCGGGTCGTCGGTGCCGGAGAACCAGCCGACGTCCACGTCCGCGACCTTCCCGTCGCGCAGGACGCGGACGGCCCCGGCGAGGTCCATCGGCAGTTCCAGGCCGCGCGCGAAGTTGTTGGTCGTGCCGAGCGGGAGGACGCCGAGGGCGACGTCGCGGTGCGCGAGGTGGCCGACGGCGGCCGCGATCGTCCCGTCGCCGCCGCCCACGACGACGAGGTCGGGGTCGAGGGCGAGGACCTCGGTGAACAGCTCGTCCAGCCGGGACGGGTCCATGACCGGGATGATCCGGGCGAAGTCGAACCCGGCGTCCGCGAGGAGCCGCCGCGCCGCCGGGAACGCGCGCCGGCCGCGCCGCGACCGGGTGTTGACCATCAGGACCGCGCGGCCGCCCCGGTGGTCGCGGACGGCGGCCTCCAGCTCGGACTTGCTGCGCAACGGGTGCTCCCTCCGGTCCCGGCTCACCCTATCGGCCGGAACGCCCGTCTCCAGGGGTTTCGGGGACGTGTGCGCCGGGTGAGACTGGGAGCGTGACTGAACCGCATTCTGTTCCCTGGGCGGACGCGGTGGTGCCCGCGTTCTGGCGGGCCCTCGGGCTGCCCGGGCTGATCGACGCGCACGTCCACTTCATGCCGGAACGGCTGATGGAGGCGGTCTGGGAGTACTTCGCCGAGCCGGGTCCGCTGATCGGGCGCGACTGGCCCGTCCGCTACCGGTTGCCCGAGGCGGAGCGCGTCGCGGTGCTGCGCGGCCTCGGCGTCCGGGCGTTCACCGCGCTGCTGTACCCGCACCGGCCTGGAATGGCCGAGGGGCTGAACCGGTGGGGGCTGGAGTTCGCCGCTGCGGTCCCCGAGGCGATCCCGACCGGGACGCTCTACCCCGAACCGGGCGTCGCGTCGTACGTGGCGAAGACGATCGACGCGGGGACTGCGGCGTTCAAGGTCCACCTCCAGGTCGGCGGGTTCGACCCGCGCGCGCCCGAGCTGGACGACGCGTGGGGCGTCCTGGCGGACGCGGGCGCGCCCGTCGTCGTCCACGCCGGGTCCGGGCCGGTCGCCCACGGGTTCACCGGGCCGGGGCCGTTCGGGGACGTCCTGGCGCGCCACCCCCGGCTGACGGCGGTCGTCGCGCACCTCGGCGCGCCCGAGTACGAGGGCTTCCTGGACCTCGCGGACCGGTTCGAGCGCGTCCACCTCGACACGACGATGGCGTTCACGGACTTCTTCGAGCACGAGGGAACGTTCCCGCGGGCGCTGCTGCCCCGGCTGCGGGACCTCGGCGAACGCGGCCGAATCCTGCTCGGCACCGACTTCCCGAACATCCCCTACCCGTACGCGCACCAGTTGCAGGTGCTCGCGGGCCTCGGGTTCGGCGACGCGTGGCTGCGCGAGGTCTGCTGGCACGCGGCGGCGCGGCTGTTCGGCGTCCCGGCGGGCTGACGGGTCAGTGGTCGCAGCGGGCGGAGCCGCCGCCGCTCGCGGGCTCGTCGGCGGTTTCGTCGGCCACGTGGCGGGGGCCGTGCGGGTCCTCGCAGTGGAACCCGCCGTCCGCGTGGTCGACCTCCAGCGTCGTGTGGGTGATCCCGTACGCGGTGCGCAGCAGCTCCTGGAGGTCGCGGCGGACGCCGTGGCAGTCGTCGGCCGCGTCCACCAGGACGTGCGCGGACAGCGCCGGGTAGCCGGAGCTGACCTCCCACACGTGCAGGTCGTGGACCTCCCGCACGCACGGCCGGGACGCGAGCCGCTCGCCCAGCTCCGCCGGGTCCAGGCCGGTCGGGGCGGCCTCCATCAGGACGCGGCCCGCGTCGCGCAGCAGGCCGTAGCCCGCGCGGATCATCAGCGCGGCGACGACGAGCGAGGCGACGGCGTCCGCGCGGGCGAAGCCCGTCAGCCACACGACGAGTCCGGCGACGGCCGTCGAGATGAACGCGAACAGGTCGTTCAGGATGTGCTGGAACGCTCCTTCGACGTTCAGGCTCGTCCGGTTGGCGCGGCTGATCAGCCACGTCGCCGCGAGGTTCACCACGATCCCGGCGAGGGACGTGGCGAACACGAGCGCGCCCTGCACCTCCGGCGGGTTGATCAGCCGCAGCACGCCCTCGTAGCAGAAGTACGCGGCGAGCAGGATCAGCGTCAGGCCGTTGAGCTGCGCGGACAGGATCTCCGAGCGGCGCAGTCCGTAGGTGTAGCCGCCGCGCGGCGGGCGGACGGCGATGCGCATGGCGACCATCGCCAGGGCGATGGCGAACGCGTCGGTCAGCATGTGGGCGGCGTCCGACAACAGCGCCAGCGATCCGGCGGCGAGGCCGACGACGACCTCGCCCGCCATGAACGCCAGGATCAGCGCGAGGGCCGCGCCGAGGACGCGGCGGTCGCCGTCCGGCGCGACGCCGTGCCCGTGGCCGTGCCCGTGCCCGTGCCCGCTCATTCGCCTTCCCTCCGGTGGTCGACGTGGGCGAGGGCGAGTTCCAGCAGCAGGCGCACGTGGTCGTCGTCGAGCCGGTAGTAGGCGTGGCGGCCGTCGCGCCGCACCCGCACCACCCGGCTCGCGCGCAGGAGCCGCAGCGCGTGCGACACCGCGGACTCCGAGTGCCCGCACGCGACCGCGAGGTCCCGCACGCACATCTCGCCCCCTTCGAGCAGCGCCGTGATGACCCGCAGCCGGCCGGGGTCGGCGAGCAGGCCGAAGACGTCGGCCAGCTCGGCGACGGTGTCGGCGCCCGGCATGGACGCGACGACCCGCGCGACCTTGGCGGGCTCGACCGGCCGGACGGCCGCGCGGGCCGCCGGGGCCACGATGTCTGAATCACTGCTCATATGAACGAAGGTAGTACATCGGGGCGCTCCGTGGCCAGGGAACGGTGACGGTCCGGGACGTGCGTCACATTTCCCTCGGTGGGGATGAAAACGGATGTCAATGGCCTTTTTTGTGCCTTCGCGGGGGCCGGTGCTGCGCTGGCCGGAGGGAATTCCCTCGCGGTCGGGTGAGGTGAGTGTAATGGTGCGCGGACGGCGTCGAGCGGCGTTCCGGCAGCTCGGCGGGGTGTTCGCGGGGCCAGCGGCGCAGTCGGGATATGTGCGGATTGGTGGTTGTCAATGGTCGGGAGAACGGGTCGCGGGCCGAGGGACTTTCCGGGGGCGGGACGTCTTTCCGATATTCTTCCGGCCGGGACGGCGCGCGGTGCGCCGCCCGACGTCCGTTGATTCCGTCACCGGCCCCGGCCGGTCACCGCGGGGGTGGCGCAATGGTGGAACCCGCCCCGCTCGGCCCCGGCGACCCCGAGCGGCTGGGCGGCCTGCGACTCCTCGGCCGGCTCGGCGCGGGCGGGCAGGGCACCGTGTACCTCGGGCGGTACCTCGGCCGCGCCGTGGACGAACCGCCCGTCGCGGTCAAGCTGCTGCACGCCGAACTGCTCGGGGACGCCGCCGCGCGCGCCCGGTTCGTCCGGGAGGCGGCGCTGCTGCAGCGCGTCGCGGGGTTCTGCACCGCGCAGGTCCTGGAGGCCGACCTCGCGGGGGACCGGCCGTACATCGTCAGCGAGTACGTGCCGGGGCCGTCGCTGCGCGACCTCGTGCGGTCCGCCGGGCCGCGCGTCGGCGGCGACCTGGACCGGCTCGCCGTCGGCACCGCGACCGCGCTCGCGGCCATCCACCGGGCGGGCGTCGTCCACCGCGACCTCAAGCCGCGCAACGTGCTCGTCGGCCCGGACGGGCCGCGCGTGATCGACTTCGGGGTCGCGCGGGCGCTGGACGCCGGGGCGACGCTCAGCGGCCCCATCGTCGGGACGCTCGCGTACATGGCTCCCGAGCAGCTCGACGGCGGGGCGGCCGGGCCCGCCGCGGACCTGTTCGCGTGGGCCGCGACGCTCGTCTACGCGGCCACCGGGCGGGACGCGTTCGCGGCGGGGTCGCTGCCCGCCGTCATCCACCGCATCAAGCACGAGACGCCCGACCTCGCCGCGCTGCCCGGCCCCGTCGCGGAGATCGCCGCCGCCTGCCTGGCCAAGGACCCGCGCGAGCGGCCCGACGCGCAGAGCGTGCTGCTCCGGCTGCTCGGGGACCTCGGGACGGGACGGGCGGTCGCCGTTCCGCCGGTTCCGTGTTCGGCGGATTCGGGGGATCTCGTCGCGGCGCGGTCCGCTTCGGGCGGGTCGCCGCCGGGGGTGTTCGGGCCGGTCCCGGCGGCGTTCGGGTCCGGTTCCGGGCCCGCGCCCGACGAGTGCGCGGGCGGGGACTCGTCGGACGCGCCGGTCGGCGGCCGGTGCTCGGGCGGGCGGCCGGAGCGGCGGCGGTACGGCGCGGGCGGGTCCTCGAACTCCTTCACCGGGCCGGAGCGGCGGGCCGCGCGGCTCGGCCCGCGCCCGCCGCTGCGCACGCGCGCCACCACGCCCGTCGCGGACGCGTTCGGCGGCGAGTCGGGCACGGCCGGGACGGCGCGGGAGCCGGAGACCGAAATGCCCCCGGCCGGGTCGGCGGGCACGCCCGTGGTGGACGAGCCCGTGGTGGACGAACCCGTGCGGGACGAGCCCGTGGTGGACGCGCGCCGGGCCGATGACGCCGTGGTCGACGGGCCTGTGTCCGGTGAGGCCGGGTTCGAGCGGGGCGGGTTCGAGGAGTTCGGGCGGGCCGGGCGTCGGCGTCCGGTGCCGCGGGTTCTGGTGCGGTCGCGGGCGGCCGTGGTCGGGCTCGGGATCGCGGCGTTCCTCGCGGCCGCCGATCTGGCCGCCGTGCTCGCCGCCGACGCGGGCGGCGGGCGGGCCGCGCGGGTCGCGGCCGACGTCGCCGCCGGGCCGGGCGCGGTTCCGGGCGTCGTGGCCGTGCTCGCCGTCGTCACGCTCGTCGCCGCGCCGCTCGCGTGGCGGGGCGTCCGCGCCGCCGCCTGGACGGCCGTCACCGCCCGGCTCGCCCGGCTCGCCCTGTGGGCGGCGTTCGGCGCGGCCGAGACGACCGCGACGGCCCTGCACACCGCGCTGACCACCGCCGCCGTGTTCCTGCTCGCCCGCGCGCTCAGCCGCCGTCCCCGGCGAACGCGCTGAGGTCGCGCCGCTCCACCGCCGCCGCCAGCAGCTCGGGGAACCGGTCCGGCGTGCAGGCGAACGCGGGGACGCCCAGTTCGGCGAGCGCCGCCGCGTTCTCCGCGTCGTAGGACGGCGCGCCCTCGTCCGACAGCGCGAGCAGGACGACCACCGTCACGCCCGACGCGGTCAGCCGCAGCACCCGCTTCAGCAGCTCCTCCCGGACGCCGCCCTCGTACAGGTCGCTGATCAGCACCAGGATCGTGTCGCTCGGCCGCGTCACCAGCCCCTCGCAGTAGGCGACGGCGCGGTTGATGTCGGTGCCGCCGCCGAGCTGGGTGCCGAACAGCACCTCGACGGGGTCGCGCAGCTCGGGGGTCAGGTCGACGACGGAGGTGTCGAACACCACCAGCGACGTCCGCAGCGACCGCATCGACGCCAGCACCGCGCCGAACACGCTCGCGTACACCACCGAGGCGGCCATCGACCCGCTCTGGTCGATCGCGAGGACGACGTCCCGCTTGACGGCCTGCTGCCGCCGCCCGTACGCGACCAGCCGCTCCGGCACGACCGTGCCGTGCTCGGGCAGGTAGTTGCGCAGGTTCGCGCGGATCGTCCGGCCCCAGTCGATCTCGGCGGGGCGGCGCGGCCGAGGTGTGCGCGCCGACCGGTCCAGCGCGCCGCCGACCGCGGAGCGGGTGCGCTGCGCGAGCCGCCGCTCCAGGTCCGCGACGACGCGCGCCACCACCGCGCGCGCCGACGCCCGCGCGCGGTCGGGCAGGAGCCGGTTCAGCGACAGCAGCGTGCCGACGAGGTGGACGTCGGGTTCGACGGCCTCCAGCATCTCCGGCTCCAGCAGCAGGCGCGTCAGGTCCAGGCGCTCGATCGCGTCCCGCTGCATCACCCGCACCACCGGCGCGGGGAAGTACTCGCGGACGTCGCCGAGCCAGCGCGCGACCGAGGGCGCGGAGTCGCCCAGGCCCGCGCCGCGCCGCCCGCCCCGGCCGCCGCCGGAGCGGCGCGCGCCGTACAGCTTCTCCAGCGCGGCGTCCATCCGGGCGTCGCCGCGGTCCAGGACCGCGCCGGTGCCGTCGCCGTCGCCGCCGAGGACCAGCCGCCAGCGGCGCAGCCGCTCGGCGTCGTGCGTGTCGGGGCTCACGCGGGGACCTCCCAGCCGAGGATGCGCAGGACCGTCGCGGCGGCGGGCGCGGCGCGGCCGGGGTCGAGGTCGTCGTCCGGCGCGGGAGCGGGCGCGCCGGAGCGCGGCCGCCGCGCCCGCTCGCCGATCGCCCGCCGCTCCGCCGCGCCGTACCCGCCGAACGTGCGGCGCAGCAGCGGCAGGACGTCGGTGAACGCGTCGGCGGGCAGCCCCGCGATCCACCCGTCCAGCAGGCCGAGCAGCGCGTCGTCGTGGACGAGGACCACGCCGCCGCCCGCCAGGAAGCCCTCGACCCACGCGGCGGCCCGGTCGGGCGCGGCGCCCGCCGACACCGCGCGGGCCATCCGGTCGGCGGCGTCGGGCAGCCGGCCCGCGTCCAGCAGCAGCCGGGTGACGCGGCCGTCGACCAGCCCGTGCAGGCCCGGGCGGCGCAGCAGGGCCGCGAGGGCGTCGAGCCAGGCGGCTCGGTGGGCCGCCGCGCGGTCGTCGTCGCCGAGCAGGGCCAGCGCCTCGTGGACGGCGGCGACGCCGTCGAGCAGGGCGCGGGCGGCGCCCTCGTCCAGGCCCGTCGCGGCGGCGGGCAGGCCCACCCGGACGCGGACCGCCAGGCCGTCCACCACGGCGCGCAGCGGCGCCGGGTCGGTGCCGCGCACGTCGCCGTAGCGCAGCGCCCGCACCAGCGCGGGCAGCGCCGCCATGAGCCGGGCGGTGTCGGAGTCGACGGCGGCGCGGTCGGCCAGGACCCGCATGACGTGCGGCAGCGCGGCGCGCAGGTCCGCGAGCAGGCACAGCTCCGCGAGGGCCGTCAGGTCGGCCAGCGACGCGGCGCGCTCGGCGCGGTCCCGGGCGCGGGCCGCCGCCGCGCCCGCCACCGTCGTGCCCCACACGCCCGCCTCGATCAGCCGGACGTCGAACTCCGGCCGCCAGCGGATCGTCCACGCCTCGCGGAACGTGCCCTTGGACCGGTTCGCCCGGCCCGCGTCGGGGTCGGGGACGCCCCACGCGACGTCGAGCAGCCGCAGCCGGTGCAGCAGGCGGCTGCGTTCCAGGTCGGTGGGTCTGCGCAGGTCGAGGTCCAGCTCCTTGTCGTGCGCGTCCGGGCGGAGCCGCAGCCGCCGCCGCTCGGCCAGCAGGTCGCGCTGGAGCGGGACCAGCGGGACGGCGTCGGGGACCGCGCCGAGGCGCTCCCCGACGACCATCCGCCGGGCGATCAGCGCGACGGGCTCGTCCGCGCCCTCGCACAGCACCGCGCGGACCGCCTCGGTGACCTCGTCCAGGCCCGCCAGCGGCCGTTCGCGCAGCGCGGCGAGGGTCTCGGCGAGCCGGACCGCCTCGATGACGTGCGCGGACGAGACGTGCAGGTCCTCGGCGCGCAGCAGCCGCGCCGCGTCCGTCAGCCACCGCTCGACGGGCCGGTCGGGGGCGGTGAACAGGTGGTGGTACCAGCCGGGGGAGCGGACGCCCGCGCCGTACCCGGAGCGGTTCGCCAGGCGGCCGTGCGTCCACGGCACCCACGTCATCGCGACGCGGGTCTTCGGCAGGCCGCGCAGCGTCCGGTCGTCGCGGCTCGCGGGGACGGACGCCAGCAGCGCCGGGACGTGCCACGCCCCGCAGACCACCGCGATCCGGCGGAAGCCGTCGCGGCGCGCGCGGCGCAGGACGCGGCGCATGTGCGCCTCGCGGACCTCCTCGCGCGCCCGCGCCGACCCGGGCTCGGGCGGGTCCGCGCCGGGCGGCTCGGCCGACGCGCGCAGCTCGGCCATCGCCTCCGCGACGGCGGGGAACGGCGACGGGCCGTCCGCGCGGTGCTCGACGGCGTCGTCCCACCAGCGTTCGGCGTCGTCGTACCCGGCGGCCTCGGCGAGCGCGCCCAGCGGGTCGAGGCGCGGGGCCGCGTCGGCGTCCGCCGGCTCGTCGTCCAGGGCGAGCGTGTGCGCGGCGGGCAGGTCGCAGAACCGGACCGGAACGCCCGCCTCCGCCGCGTACCGGAGCGCCTGCCATTCCGGGCTGAACTCCGCGAACGGCCAGAACACGGCGCGGCGGCCCGCCTCGCCGTCGCCGGGCGCCTCGGGGTAGGCGAGCAGCGCGACCGGCGGCACCAGGCCCGGGTCGGCGGCGAGCGCCGCGAGCGCGTCCGCCTCCGGCGGGCCCTCGACCAGCACGGCGTCCGGCGCGAACGCCGCCAGCGCCCGGCGCACCGCCCGCGCCGACCCCGGTCCGTGGTGCCGGACGCCGTAGACCTCGACCCGCGCGCCGTCCCCGCCGCTCACCGCGCGACCCGTGTTACGACCCGTGTCACGACAGGTCCCGGCAGGCGCGGTAGAAGTCGTTCCACTCCGGCCGCTCCCGCACGACCGTCTCCAGGTACTCCTGCCAGGCCACCGCGTCGGCGGACGGGTCCTGCACGACGGCCCCCACGATGCCCGCCGCGACGTCGGCCGGGCGCAGCACCCCGTCGCCGAAGTGCGCGGCCAGCGCCAGCCCGCCCGTCACGACCGAGATCGCCTCGGCGGTGCTGAGCGTGCCGCTCGGCGTCTTCAGCTTCGTCCGCCCGTCCGCCGACGTGCCCGACCGCAGCTCCCGGAACACCGTGACGACGCGCCGGATCTCGGCCAGGCCCGCCGGGGCCTCCGGCAGCTCCAGCGCCGCGCCGAGCTGCCCGACGCGCCGCGCGACGATCTCGACCTCGGCCTCGGCGGTCTCCGGCAGCGGCAGCACCACCGTGTTGAACCGGCGGCGCAGCGCGCTCGACAGCTCGTTGACGCCCCGGTCCCGGTCGTTGGCCGTCGCGATGACGGTGAAGCCGCGCCGCGCCTGGACCTCGGTGTTCAGCTCCGGCACCGGCAGCGTCTTCTCCGACAGGATGGTGATCAGCGTGTCCTGGACGTCGGTCGGCATCCGGGTCAGCTCCTCGACGCGGGCGACCGCGCCGCGCCGCATCGCCCGCACCAGCGGGCTCTCCACCAGCGCCGCCGTCGAGGGGCCCTCGGCGAGCAGCCGCGCGTAGTTCCAGCCGTACCGGACGGCCTCCTCCGCGGTGCCCGCCGTGCCCTGCACCAGCAGCGTCGAGTCGCCGCTGACGGCCGCCGCCAGGTGCTCGGCCACCCACGTCTTCGCGGTGCCGGGGACGCCGAGCAGCAGCAGCGCCCGGTCCGTCGCGAGGGTGGCGACGGCGACCTCCATCAGCCGCCGCGGCCCGATGTACTTGGGCGTGATCTCCGCGCCGCCGGGCAGCTCGCCGCCGAGCAGGTACGTCGTGACGGCCCGGGGGGACAGCTTCCAGCCGGGCGGCCGCGGCCGCTCGTCGTGCTCGGCGAGCAGGGCCAGTTCGGCGGCGAACGCCTGCTCGGCGTGCGGCCGCAGGACGGCGTCGGTCACGGGGGGAACTCCTTCAGCATGTCGTGGCGGAATCGCAGGGTGGCCGCCAGGCGGTCGCGGGCGGCGGCGGTCTCGGCGGCGGGCACTTCGGCGAACCGGTCGGCGGCGCGGTCCGCCAGCGCCGGGTCGAAACCGTGCGCGGCGCTGGCGCACAGCGCCTGGAGCGCGGTGTTCGCGGTGCCCGCCGGGCGTTCCAGGAGCGCGGCGACCTTCGCGGTCATCGTCGCGGCCAGCGCGCCCGACCAGGGGCGGGGGAGCGTGCGCAGCAGCCCGTCGGTGAGCGCGCGGGCGTCGTCGACCCAGCGGACGAGCCCGGCGGCGGCGTCGTCCCGCTCGGCGGCGGGCAGCTCGTGGACCAGCTCGCCGAGCACGCGCGGCTCGTCCAGCAGGACCCCGGCGGTCAGCAGCGCCCGCGCCCATCCGGCGTCGTGGAACCGCAGCGCCGCGCGGGCCAGGCCGAGGTGCAGGTCGTCGGCGCCGCGGCCCGCCGCCGCGCCGTCGGTGACGGGCAGCGCCAGGATCTCGGCGGGCGGCAGCCCGAACGCGCCGGTCCACGTCGCGGGCGGGGTGCGGGCGACGATCTCGCGCAGCCACGCGCGCGGCGGCGCGGGCGTGCGGCCCGGCGCGAACGAGCCCTCCGGGTGGAACGGGACGCCGTCGCGGGCCATGCCCTCGTCGTGCTCGGCGGGCGGCTCGACGTGGAGCCACGTCTGCGCGCGGCGGCGGACGGTGCGCCGCTCGGCGCGCACGCACGCCCGCGCGCGGGCCGCCATCCGCGCCGCGTACGCCGACTCGGGCAGCCGGGCGAGCAGGTTCGCGGCGGCGAGCCGGACGCTCCCGGTGCGGTCGTCGAGCGCCAGTTCCAGGAACTCCTCGTCCGCCGCCGACAGGCCCGCGCCGAACGGGGTCAGGAACTCGGGGCGGTGGACGGCGCGGTCGCGGTCCCAGACGTCGAGCAGGGCCGCGCGGGCGGCGGCCGGGTCGGCGCGGCGCAGCCGGGCGAGGTACGCGACGCGCTGCTCGGCGGTGCCGCCCGTCCAGACGGCCGGGTCGTCGGTGCCGGGGTCGGCGGCGGACGCGATCAGCCACGCCCAGCGCGGGTTCTGCAGCGCGAGCCAGACGCCGCGCCGCCCGGCGACGGCCGCGATCGGCGCGCGCAGGTGCCAGCCGTCCTTGCCGCGGCCCTGCTCCAGCAGGTCGGGGACGACCCGGGCGGGGACGCGCAGCCCGCGGTCGGCGGCCAGGCCCAGCCACTCGGCCAGGCAGCCGTCGCCCTCGCCCGCCAGGACGCGGTCGAGCCGGGCGGCGGCGGCCGGGGGGACGGGCGGCAGGTCCTCCGGCGGGGCGGGCGCGACCGGGTCCGCGCCGCCGCGCGCGGGCCGCAGCCCGGCGCGCCGCCGCACGGTCAGCAGGGCGGCCTGGTCCAGCAGCCGGGCCGCCGCGTCGGAACCGGCGTCCGGCGCGTCCGGCAGGGCGGGCGGCGGGCGCCGGGCCGTGCCGAGCAGCGCCGCGCCGACGTGCTCCTCCCACGCGCTCACAGGACCACCGCCTCGTCGTCGTGCCAGGCGGCCAGCGGGCGCAGGCCGCGCGGCGTCCACTCCCCGGCCAGCGTCACCGGCGCGCCGCCCGACACCGCCAGCAGCCGCCACGGCTCGGTGTCGCGCAGCGGCAGGACGTCGCCCGCCGCGTCCACCACCGCGAGCCCCCCGTCGCGGCGCGCGAACCGGACGCCGGACAGCACGGCGGGCCAGCGGTCCAGCCACGGGTCGGCGGCGAGCGCCGCGGCGTGCTCGGCCAGGAACGCGCCGATCGGGACGCCGTCCGGCACGGCGGGCGCGGCGGCCCCGTGCCGCTCGGCCACCAGCGCCCGCAGCGGCGCGGCGCCCGGGAAGAACGCCAGCTCGGCGTCCACCTCGGTGCCCGCCGCGAGCGAGGCGTCCAGCGGACGGCCGGGCGGGGCGAACGACAGCACCAGCGCCGACCGGCCGCCGCGCCCGCGCAGCCACGCGCGCCGCGTCGCGAGCCGGTCCTGCGCGGTGTCGCGGACGCCGACGACGCACCACCGGTCGCGGACGCGCTCGCCCGCCGCCAGCACCTCCTCGCGCGGCACGGTGAACCCGATCCGCGCGCGGACGGTGTCGCGCAGCGGCGCGGGCAGGTCGGGGCGGCGGTGGGCGTGGACGAGCAGTCGCAGCAGCGCGTACTCCGCGAGCAGCGCGCCCGGCCAGCCGGGGCGGCGCGGGACGGCGGCCAGCGCGCGGACCTGCCCGGCGAGCGCGCCCGCCTGGGCGTCCACCAGCCGCCGGGCGAGGTCGTCGAACAGGGCGTAGGGGGCGTTCTCGGTGCGGGCGAGGCCCTGTTCGACCTGGTCGCGCAGCCAGCGGTCGAGGTCGTCGAGGCCAGCGTCCACCCGGGCCGCGCGCCGCTCGGCCGTCGCCGGATCGGCCGCCCGTGCGGTGGCCCGGACGGGCGGGTCCTCAGCGCGGGCGCGCCGCCCGGCCAGCCACTCGGCGGCCCACGGCGGCCGGTCGGCGGCCCGCCCGCCGGGGACGGCGCCGTCGCTCCACAGCAGCAGCAGGCCGAGCGCGTGCTTGCACGGGAACTTGCGACTCGGGCAGGAGCAGCGGAACGCGGGCCCGGTGAGATCGACGCTCACCCGGTAGACGGACTTCCCGCTGCCCCGGCACTCGCCCCAGGCCGCCTCGCCGTCGCAGGCGGCCCCGGTCCAGGCGGCGGGCCGCGCGACGGTCGCGGCGGCCTTCGCCGCGGCGGCGTCGGGGGCCAGCGCGAGGACGTGCCCGCGTTCCCATCGGTCGCTCACGGTTCGGTCGCTCACGGGGCGAACGTAGCGGCGGGGTCGGACAAAGCCGCGCCGCTCAGCCGAACGGCAGGTCGGCGGGCGACAGCAGCAGCGCGCCGAGGCCCAGCGACCCCAGCGCGACCAGGAAGAACAGCGCCACCCACGTCAGTCCGGGCACGTGGGTGAGGTAGGCGAGCTGGTCGGCGTCGGAGGACGGGGCCATCCGCCGCGCGCGCATCCGCTGCAGCTCGATCACCGGCCGCGTCCCGGCCAGCAGCAGGAACCACGCCGCCAGGTAGGCGAACCCGGCCTGCACCTCCGGGCCGGTGAGCCACGACACCAGGAAGACCACCGCGCCGGTCGCGACGACCGACAGCACGCCGTACGCGTTGCGGATCATGACGAGCATCGCGGCGAGCAGCGCCAGGGAGACCCACAGCATGAGCGTGATCCGGCCGCCCGCGAGCAGAGCGGCGAAGAGCAGGCCGAGCAGCGGCGGCGTCACGTAGCCCGCGAGCGCGGTGAACACCATCCCGGGCCCGTGCGGCTTCCCGCGCGACACGGTGACGCCGGAGGTGTCGGAGTGCAGCTTGATCCCGTCGAGCTTGCGACCGGTGACCAGCGCGACGAGCGCGTGCCCGCCCTCGTGCGCGATCGTCACCACGTTGCGCAGGACGCGCCAGGTGCCGCCGTGCAGCACCGCGCCGAGCGCGACGAGCCCCACGACGATCACCAGCCAGGACGGCGGCGCGGGCTGGGTTCCGCTGAGGCGGTCCCACAGACCGGCCTCGTTCGTGTCGAAACCCGTGCTCATGACTGACTGCGCGCCCAACGTCCACTCCGAATGCCTCGCCGCGATGACACAGACTAGGACGTCCGGGATAAGGCGCGCGTTCGGTTCGCCGACGACGGATCGGCGACCGCACCGAACGTGGTCATCCGGTGGCCGTCGGGCGTTTCACCAGGTGCCTTCCGGGCGGTTACCCCGGGGTTGACATAACCCCCTAGAGTGGGCGAGCTGTGGATCAATCGCCCCGTTCCTCGACGTCGAACCGCTCCCGGCTGGCCTGGTTGGACGTCCTGCGCGGCATCGCCGCGCTCACCGTGGCCTTCCACCACGGCTCCTACTGCTACACCCCGCACTTCCGGTCGCGGCTGGTCGAGCAGTTCAATCCCGGCGCGTGGGGCGTGCTGGTGTTCTTCCTGGTGAGCGGCTACATCATTCCCGCGTCGCTGGAGCGGACGGGGTCGGTCCGCCGGTTCTGGATCGGCCGCCTCTTCCGCATCCACCCGATGCTGCTCGTCGCGATGGCGGCGGCGATCGTGCTGTCCACGGCCGGGGGCAAGCCGCTGTCCAACCGGCTCGGCGCGGACTACGACGCCCTCGCGGTGACGCTCGCGCACGCCACGATGCTCCAGGACCTGCTGGGCGTGCCGAGCCTGATCAACGTCCTGTGGACGCTGTCGTACGAGATGGTGTTCTACCTGCTCGTCGTCGCGCTGTTCACGGTGCGCCAGCACCACCGGTCGGCGGCCGTCGCGCTCGTCCTCACCGGTGCGGCGGCGGCGTTCGCGGCGGTGCTGCCCGCCGGGGAGCTGTCGGCGCGGGCGGGGCTGCGGCCCGTCGTGGTCGTCGCGGTCGGGCTCGTCGCGGTCGCGATCGGGCTGGCCTGCACGCGCAGCACCGCGCTCGTCCGCGCGGGGGCGCTGCTCGGCGGGGCGACCGGGCTGGTCCTGGTGCTGGCCAACGGGCGCGTCCTCGGCTGGCAGGGGCTCCTGCTGCTGGCGATGATGTTCCTCGGGACGGCCGTGTACCGCGCCGACCACGGGCAGCTCCGCTGGCGCTGGACGGTGCTCGCGGGCGTCGTCGTCGTGGTCGCGGGCCTGGTGCTCGGCCACTGGAACGCCCCGAACATGGTGGACGGCAGCATCGAGCGGGCGTGGGACACCTCGCTGCTGCTCGCCGTCGCCGCGTTCGCGGCCGCGATGGCGCTGCGGGACCGGCGGATGCCGCGCGCCCTGGCCTGGCTCGGCGTCGTCAGCTACTCGGTGTACCTGCTGCACCCGGTCGTGCTGATCGTCTCCGACGAGACGGTCGGCCGCCCCGGCGTGGACCGGCCGCTGTGGGTCGTGGGCTACCTCGCGGTGGTCGTCGCCGTCGCGGCCCTCACGCACCGGGCGGTGGAACTGCCGTTCCAGCGGATCGGGCGGCGGCTCGCCAAGCGGGCGGAGCCCGCGCCGCCCGCCGCCGTGGAGCGCGCGCCCGAGCCCGTCCACTGAAGTAGTCGTCAAACTTCTGACGACTAACCGTTGAACGGCGTCCCGCCGCGTGCGACGCTGCGGAGATGACGGCACTCGACGCCTGGCACCGGAGCTACGCCCCCCTCGAAGACGAGCACGACTACCGGGTCACCGGCATCGAGGGAACACTCCCGGACGGGCTCACCGGCACCCTCTACCGCAACGGCCCCGGCCGCTGGCAGGTCGGCGAGAGCATGCTCGACCACATCTTCGACGGCGACGGGATGCTGTCGATGTTCGCCATCGCGGGCGGCGAGGTGCGGTACCGCAACCGCTACGTCCGCACGCGCCACTACCGGTACGGGCAGCGCCACGGGCGGACGGGGCCGCGCGGCCTCGGCACGCAGCGGCGCGGCGGCGTCCTCGGCAACATGCTGCGGCCGCCCGCCAACGTCGCCAACACCGGTGTCGTGCTGCACGCCGGGCAGCTCCTCGCCCTGTGGGAGGGCGGCCGCCCGTACCGCCTGGACCCGGACTCGCTGGAGACGCTGGGCGAGCACACCTTCGGCGGACGGCTGCGGATGACGGCCGCGTTCTCCGCGCATCCGTCGCGCTGCCCGGACACCGGTGAGCTGTTCAACTTCGGGATGGACTTCACGCGGGCGCGGAGCCTGCGCTGCTACCGCGTCGACACGGCCGGGGCGCTGTCGCGGCTGCCGCGCGTCGCGCTGCCGTACACGCCGTGGAACCACGACTTCGCGCTGACGCGCCGCCACCTGGTCTTCGTGATCAACCCGGTCATCCCCAAGCTCGCGCCCATCCTGCTCGGGACCGCCTCGATCGCGGACGGGCTGACGTACGAGCCGCACCGGCCGACGTGCTTCGTGCTCGTCCCGCGCGACGGCGGCCCGGCGCGCGTCATCGAGCACGAGGCGCTGCTGGGGTTCCACATCGTCAACGCATTCGAGGACGGCGGCGACACCGTCGTGGAATTCGTCCGGTTCGCCGACTGGAATCAGGTCGCGACGGCATTCCGGGAATTCCGCACCAGTGACTTTCCGTGGGGATGCGGGCTGATGCGGTACCGGATCACCGCGTCCGGGCGGATCGAGGGCGAGGAGCGGTGCGCGCTGCCGATGGAACTGCCGCACGCCGACGTGCGCCGCGCGGGCCGCCCGCACCGTTTCACCTATTTCGCCGGACGCGACGGCGACGGCATCGGCATTTACGCCTTCGACCACGAGACCGGCGAGCGCGACCTGCACCGGCTCCCGGACGGCCACGGGTTCGGCGAACCGGTCTTCGTCCCGCGCGCCCCGGACGCCGCCGAGGGCGACGGCTGGCTGCTCGTCCTCGCCTACGACCCCGACGAGCACCGGTCGCGGCTGCTCGTCCTGGACGCCCGCGACCTCGCCGCCGGGCCCCTCGCGGCCGTCCCGCTGCGCCACCACGTGCCGATGGGCTTCCACGGGACGTTCACCGCGCGGGTCGCGAGCCCCCCGGGCGACGCGCCCGCCTGACGGCCCGCGCCGAACGGCGTGAATTGTCGTCAATCCCGGTTCACCGTTGCGTCAATTCCGCTCCCGGGAACGGTTCCGCTCCCTAATCTCGGTCCCTCCGAACTGATCAACGGGACGCGGGGGGCGCGATGTCGGAAACGGCCGGGAAAAAGCCCATGACGGGGGCGCGGTACTGCGATCTCGTCTGGCTCGCCTATCTCGTCCTGCCCGACCGGGGCCGCCGCCCGCGCCGGATCGCGCTCGCCCGGCGCATCGCCGACGCGGCCGTCGCGGGCCGCCCGCGCGCGCCGCGCCGCCGCCGCACCCGCGTGCTGCGCGCCGCCGCGCGGCCGTCGTGGCGGCTCGGCGTCGGGCTCGGGCCGTGGCTGCGGGCGCTGCCCGTCCGGCTGCCCGACCCGGCGCTGACCCGGATGCTCGGGCGGCTGCACCCCGACGTCCGGATCGCCTACGTGCTGCGGCGGCTCGCCGGGCTGCCCGCCTACGAGGTCCGCGACCAGCTCACCGAGCTGCGCGTCCGCGACCCGGCTGCGGTGCTCGCCGCCGCCGAGGCCGCGCCGGAGCCGCCCGCGCGGCCGGAGCCGTTCACGCCCGAGCGGCTGCGGCCCGTCCGGCGGCGCTCGCTGGTGCCGGTGACGGCGGGCGCGGCGCTGACCGCCACGCTCGTCGCCGCGCTGATGGCCACCGGGACCGGCGGGGACGGCACCGCCGCCGCCCGCGACGTCCGGCTGGTCGTCGCCGCCCCGGACGCGTGGCGGCGCGGCGCGCGCACCCTGGACGCCTGGCCCGCGCGCGGCGAGCTGGCGGGCGACCGCGAGTTCGTCCGCCGCGCGCTGCGCGCGTTCGCCGCCGCGACGGGCGACGGCTCCGGCCCCGCGTACCTGCTGTTCGCGGGCCGCGTCGGCGGGACGCCCCTCGCCGTGCTGCGGCGCGGCCAGCGCGTCGTGCGCTACACCGGCCCGGACGGCCCCGCCCGGGTGGACGCGGCGGGCGACGCCGCCGACGTCCCGCTCGCGCTCGGCGGCGGCCGCTACCTGCTCCCGCCCTGGGACACCGCCGCCACGACGCCGGACGGGCGGCCCGTGCCGGTCCGCGCGGGCGTCGCCGGGCCGGTCGACCCCGCGACGCCCTGCGGCCGCGGCCCGCTGTTCGACCTGCACGGCCCGGCGGGCGTCCGGACGATCGGCGACCTCGGCGGCCCGCGCCCGCTCGCGCTGACCTACCGGCCGCCGACCGGCCCGGCCGCGACCCGGCTCACCGGCGGCGGGCTGAACCTGTGGCGGCGGCTCGGCTGCGTCGTCCCGCAGCCCGCGCGGCCGCTCACCGAGGCGGCGGCGCACGACTTCTGGTGGGGACGGCTGCCGCGCGACGCCGGCCGGGGCGACTGGGCGTGCGTCCGGCTCGCCTTCGCGGGCGGCGGCACGACCGCGCAGTCGGCGCTGCTGACGCCGCGCGAGGTGCTGGCGACGGGCTGGTGCGACGACCGCCGCCCGGCCGCGGGCACGTGGTGGAAGATGCCGGACGGGCACTGGGGTTTCCTCGCCGCCGCCGGGCCGGGCACGATGCCCGGCGTGGACGGGAAGCCGCCGCGGGTCGCGCGGCGCGGACGGCTGCTGCTCGTGCCGGGGCCGACCGGGAGCGCGCGGCCGGGGGCCGTGTACCACGCCTCGGCGCATTAGTTAGGCTTGCCTAACTTCGCGGCGCCGATCGTCGGCGCCCGCGCGCGAGGAAGGGCCGCCGATGATCATGGGACCGCCCCGGCTGCCGATGCCGGTCCCGCCGGAGCGCGTCGAGAGCCCCCGCGTCGCCGCGCTGACCGCGGGCGGCGCGGAGGCGTTCTGGGCCGAGGTCGACCGGTGCGGGACGCCGCTGGTCGAGGAGTTGCCCGGCGATCCCGGCCACCGGGCCGTCACGTTCCTGTGGCGCGGCGAGGCGGGCGTCGTGCTCGCGCTCGTCAACCGGCTGTCGGACCCGCTGAACCTCGCCGCGAGCGCGATGGCGCGCGTGCCGGGCACCGACGTCTGGCACCTGACCTACCGGTTGCGCGACGACCACCGCGCGTCGTACCGGATCGCGGTCGGGGCGGCCGCGCCGCCCGCCGACCCGGCCGGGGCGCAGCGCTACCTCGCGGCCGTCGCGGCGGACGCCGGGCCCGATCCGCGCGCGCCGTGGAGCGTTCCGCTCCGGTGGGGCGACGGCCGCGCGTCGGTGTTCGAGCTGCCCGGCGCGCCCGACCAGCCGTGGCGGCCCTGGCTGCCGGACGGTCCGGGGGCCGCGCGCGGGACCGTCACCCGGCACCGCGTGCCCGCCCCGGCGCTCGGCGGCGACCGCGAGGTCTGGCTGTACGAGCCGCCCGGCGGGGCGGGCGCGCCGGACCTGCTCGTCCTGCTCGACGGCGACCTGTGGTTCGGGAAGACGGACGTCGCCGCGCTGTTCGACCGGCTCGTCGCGGCCGGGACGGTCCCGCCGCTCACCGTCCTCGCCCCGCACGCCGTCGACACCCCGACGCGGATGCGCGAACTCGGCCCGAACGCCGCGTTCACCGCGTTCCTCACCGAGGACCTGCTGCCCTGGGCGGCCCGGCGGACGGCCGTCACCGACGACCCGGCGCGGACCGTCCTGGCGGGGGAGAGCCTGGGCGGGCTCACCGCGCTGCACGCCGCGTTCGAGGCCCCGGACCGCTTCGGCCGGGTGCTCGCGCAGTCCGCGTCGCTGTGGTGGAACCCCGCGGGCGACCGGGAGCGGACGCCGTGGCTCACCGAGCGGTTCGCGCGCGAACCCGTCCGCGACCTGCGGATTCATCTGCGCGTCGGGCGGCACGAGTGGGCGATGCTGGACGAGCACCGCGAGCTGGACCGCACGCTGCGGATGCGCGGCTACCCCGTCCGCTACACCGAGTACAACGGTGGGCACGACTACGCCTGCTGGGCGGGCGGGCTCGCCGAGGGGCTGACGGCGCTGCTCGGTTCCTGAATCCTCGGGGCCGGGTCAGCGCGCGCTTACCCCGATCGGGCAGACTGGGGCGGAAACCGAACTGGATTCAGCGCCGGTGGGCGGCGAAAGGGGAGGCACATGGGCAAGGGTCCGCTGTCCGGAGTACGGGTGGTCGAGCTGGCGGGGATCGGCCCCGGGCCGTTCGCGGCGATGCTGCTGGCCGACCTCGGGGCCGACGTCATCCGCGTGGACCGGGCCTCCGCCGCGCTCGGCGACCGCGCGACCGGCGGCACCGACTTCACCAACCGGGGCAAGCGCTCCATCGCGATCGACCTGAAGAGCGACGCGGGCCGCGACGTCGTCCTGCGCATGGTCGAGCGGGCGGACGTCCTCGTCGAGGGCTTCCGGCCCGGCGTCACCGAGCGCCTCGGCCTCGGCCCCGACGCCTGCCTGGAGCGCAACCCCCGCCTGGTCTACGGCCGGATGACCGGCTGGGGCCAGGACGGGCCGCTCGCGCAGAGCGCCGGGCACGACATCGGCTACATCGCGATCACCGGCGCGCTGCACGCCATCGGCCGCGCGGACGGGCCGCCGCAGGTCCCGATGAACCTGCTCGGGGACTTCGCGGGCGGCAGCATGTACCTGGTCGTCGGCGTCCTCGCCGCGCTGCTCGAATCCAAGGTCAGCGGGAAGGGCCAGGTCGTGGACGCCGCCATCGTGGACGGCGTCGCGCACCTGTCCACGTTCATCCACGGCTTCCTCGCGGGCGGGCTGTGGCGCGACGAGCGCGGCGTCAACATGCTCGACACGGGCGCGCCCTGGTACGACGTGTACGAGACCGCGGACGGGAAGTACGTCGGCGTCGGCGCGATCGAGCCGCAGTTCTACGCGCAACTGCTCGCGGGCCTCGGCCTGGACGGCGAGGACCTGCCGAGCCAGCACGACCGCGCCCGCTGGGGCGAGCTGCGCGACCGGTTCGCCGCCCGGTTCAAGGAGCGCACCCGCGACGAGTGGGCGGCGGTCTTCCTGCCGGGCGACGCGTGCGTCGCGCCCGTCCTGTCGCTGGTCGAGGCCGCCGAGCACCCCTTCAACGCGCAGCGCGACGTGTTCGTCGAGAAGGACGGCCACCGCCAGCCCGCCCCCGCGCCCCGCTTCTCCCGGACGCCCGGCGACACCGACGGCCGCCCCGTCCTGCCCGGCGGCCAGAGCCGCGACGTCCTCGCCGACCTCGGCTTCGCCGACGCCGACGACCTCCTGGCGAGCGGCGC
The DNA here is from genome assembly GCF_000381885.1 of Actinomadura atramentaria DSM 43919. Taxonomy (GTDB): domain Bacteria; phylum Actinomycetota; class Actinomycetes; order Streptosporangiales; family Streptosporangiaceae; genus Spirillospora; species Spirillospora atramentaria. The sequence goes on from NZ_KB907222.1 coordinate 23,622, forward strand.
GGTCGTCCAGGCGGGCGGCTGACCCGGGACGGATTCCCCCGGTCCGGTTCGCGGCGCGCGTTGCGACGAGCCGACCGGGGGGCCGGCCGTCAGGGCAGGCGCGCCGGCTTCGTTGGTGGTCGCGGCCTCGCCGGTGGCGGCGTGGATCAGCACGGCCCGCCCGGCGGCGACGCCGCCCAGCGGTCCGAACGCCCTCGAACGTGCCCCGGGCCTGCGAGACGTCCACGTTCACACCGGCGGCTGGCACACCCGCGTGTCCGCGCGGTTCGCGCGGGGGGTCAGGGCCAGCGGAGGCGTCCGACGATGTCGGCGGCGACGTCCTCGCTCAGGGTCTCCATGACCTCGGCCGCCGAGGGGACGATGCTCAGCGCTTCCGCGATCCGGGTTTTGATGACGGCGATGTCATCGGGGGAGACGAGTTTCGCGTAGGTGCGGAGGTTGTGCGGGGACAGCGAGGACGGGACGAGATCGGGGAGGAATCGGCGCAGCATCGCGGCGCCGTCCGCCGGAAAACCGTACTCCGCGGCCAACGGCGCCATCGCGTCGATAATGGCCGCCAGGTCGATCACGTCTTTTCGGAGCGCGTCCTGGAGAACGCGGCCGATTTCCTCGTCGTTGAAAGGGAAGCGGACGAGATCGAGGATCGTCCGGTGCGGCGTGGTCACCGGGATTCCCCGGACGACCGTGACGTCCTCCGGCGCGAGGCGGCCGGCGTGGACGACGGCGCCGCGCGGAGCGGGGATCTCCTCCGGCGCGGTGAACGCCGTCCGCAGCACCGGCAGGGCGCCCAGTCCGTGGACGCGCGCGGCGGAGTGGTGCGACAGCACGGCGTCCCGCGTCGGGTCCTCCGGGCGCTCCCAGCGGAACCGGTCGGGGGCCAGCGCCAGCCACGCCGCATACGGGTAGGCGTATGTCGGGCTGTTGCGACTGCTCGGAAGCTCGAAAACGTCGTCGTCGAGTTCCCGCAGCAGTTTGGCCTCTTTGAGGCGGTCGATCACCGCGGCGTCGGCGCTGAGGCGCGCCACCTGCGCCCGGGTGACCAAACCCGACTGCCGCGCCGCGGCTATCGAGAGTTCGTAGTAGAGCGTTTCCAGCATCGCTACCCCCATTGACCGCGGCCCAGCCTATCCCGAGTCAGCGGGTATCGCCCCGAGTGCGCCGCCCCCTATGTCGACGGTGCATACTTCCGAGCTGACGTATATGGCGTAAACATCGAGGAAGTCCGTCTTCGGGACGACGCTGCGGTCCCGGTCGGCGGCGGAGAAGGCCGCCATCGTGGTCGCCGTGCGGGAGCACGTCCGGCCGATGATCGAGGCCGCCGAGGCCCTACCACCACGGCGACCTGCGCGCCGCCTGCCTGAACGCGGCGCTGGAACTCCTCGAAGTGGACGGATCGACCGGCCTGTCCCTGCGCGCCGTCGCCCGCCGGGCGGGGGTCTCGCCGATGGCCCCCTCCCGGCACCACCCGAGCCGCGACGCCCTCGTCTCGGCCGTCACCGCCGAGGGCTACCGCGAACTGGCCGAGAAGCTGGCCGAGGCCGGCACCGCTCCCGGCGATCTCGCCGAGATCGCCGTCGCCTACGTCCGTTTCGCGCTCGACCGCCCGGCGATGTTCCGGGTGATGTTCGCCGAGCCCTGCGGCCCGGGCGACGCCGAGCGCGCCGCGGCGGTCGCCGCCGTCTCCGGGTACGTCCGGGACCTCGTGGCGGGCGTGTTCCCCGACACCGACCCCGCGCCGCTGGCGGACGGCGTGTGGGCGCTCGTCCACGGCCTGGCCTTCCTCCACCTCGACGGCAAGTTCGCCGCCGCCGACCCCGACGCCGTGGCGGCCCGCGTCCGCACGACCGTCCACGCGCTCCTCGCGACCCGGGGCGCCTAGTCCCTTATTCGTGGGGTTTCCGGGCGGCGCGCGCCGGAGACGACGACGCGGAACGGCGCGGCGTCGCCCGCGCATCCGGGTGAGGTACCAGCCGCCGCGTCGTCAGCCGTTCCAGTGGTTCCTGATCTGGTCGGCGAGATCGGCCGCCTGGCGCAGGCCCTGGTCGTAGGTGCGGTTCGGGACGTCCGGGTCGAAGGACGTCAGCGCGAAGAGCTCGCTCGTGGCCTCGTCGGCGCGGATGGTCTGGACCGTGCTCGTTCCGAGCCGTTCCGGTTCGGCGCTCGCCGGGGCGAGTTCGGGGAGGGGTGCGATGACGAGGATCCGGTCGTGTCCCGCCGCGAGATCGGCGTTGGTGGGGGAGAAGATCCCGCCGTCCATGTACCGGTGCCGGCCGATGGGCGTCGGTCCCGCGAGGCCCGGGACCGAGCAGGCCGCACGTACCGCCTGGTCCAGGGAGACGCCGCTGTCGCGGTCCAGGACGGCGCGCTGGCCGGTCGCCGCGTCCGTCGCGGTGATCAGCAACTGCCGTTGCGGCCATCGCGCGGACGGGAGCAGCGCCACGAGGGCGTCCAGGCCCGCCTCGGTGCCGGTCAGGTCGACGCGTTCGGCCAGCCGCCCGACCCTGCGCCGCCGCTCGTCGATGGGGAGCGACGCGTCGCCCAGTATCGCGAGGACGGGCTCGTAGACGGCGGGGACGACGCCCGAGGCGCGCAGCCGGCCGTCGATCCGCGCGAATTCCGTCGCCGCCTCGGCCAGCCCGGCGCCGTGCGCCAGAAGCGCGGCGAACAGCGCACCGCCCGCGGTGCCGACGAGGACGTCGGCGGCGTCGAGGTCGGCTCCCGCCCCGCGCAGGCCGTCGACGACCCCAGCCTGCCACGGCGAGCGCGTCACCCCGCCCAGCCCGAGCACCAGCGCTCTCGACATGATCATGCCTCCCACCTCGGGAGTACCCGGCGCGCGCGAAAGCACGCCCCCGGACCGCGGGGGTCCGGGGGCGCGGCTCGTTGCCGGATCAGGGCGTCACCTGTTCGACCGCGCGCGGTGCCAGGCGTCCTCCCACGGCGCCAGCTCGTCGTCGGCGACGCCGCAGCCGCGCAGGAAGTCGCGCGGCACGTCGAGCCGGGGGAGCGGCCGGTCGGCGCGGACCGCGCCCTGGAAGGTGGTGTGGGAGTAGGCCCCGCCGCTCGCCCGGACGATGGACCGGTAGGAGAGGTCCGCGCGCTCCTTGAGCGCGGCCAGGCGGGTCTTCAGTTCCGCGACGGTGCCGATCAGCGCGGGGTCCGGCAGATCGGGCGGGGCGGTCCGCGGTTCCACCGGCCCGCCGGGCACCGCGCTCGGCGTCGGGGCCTGCGTCCGGCGGCGGGCGGCGGGCGTCATCGCGGCGACGCCGGAGCGGGGCACCGAGCGCGACGCCCGCGGCCGATCCCGGCCGCGCGGCGCGGACGGCCCCGCCGCCCCCATGCGCGGCGGGCCGTCGGCGGGCGTGGAACGTATTGGTCGGCCTTGGTGCATCGCGGACGCTTCCGGTCGATCCGCCGACCGGCGGCCGACCGGATGGGCAGGGTCGGAGGCGCGCGCTCAGCCGCGTCCCCGTTCCCGACTCCCCTCGGAACCGCCGTGACCACCCGCACGCTCGTCCCACGCACGCACGCCCGTCCGGCGCGCCGGCCCGCCGACCCGGCGGCCGCCCGCCGTGCCGCCGCACGGTCGGCGGGCGGCCGTGAGACGGGTCCGCGGACGGCCGACGAGACGGTGATGGCCCTCGCCCTCACCACCGTCTGGCAACTGCGCCGCCCGAGCGGCCGCCGCGAGCGCCTCCGCCCCCGCGCCGGGCTGCTGCACGGCCTCAGCGGGGACGAGCTGGTCGACTTCTGGTCCGAGATCTGACTCCCGAAACGGAGAACCATGCCCCGGCACCCGCTCGCCCTGGCCTCGTCCGTGGCGACCCACCACGGCGTCGTCGCCGTCGACGTCGTCGGCTTCGGACGGCGTTCGCCCGCCGCGCGACAGTTCCTGCGCCCGGTGCGGTACCGGCTCCTGGACGCGGCCGCCCCGGACCGGATCATCCCGGCCCAGCGCATCAACGCCGCGCCGCCCGCCTACCCGGCGGCGGTGAGCGAGTGATGGCGCGACGGCCCGGTGCGTTCCCGCGGCGCTGTCAGGACGCCGGGCGTACGAACTGCGTCAGCTATTCCGCACCCCCGGCCAATTCCTCGTACAGCCCTTCCAGGGCGGTGCGGTCGTCGTCGGTGCCGGTGTGCGGGGCGGCGAACCAGCGCGCGTACTCGGCGATCTCGGAGAGCCGCCAGTCCAGCGCGAACAACTCGACCATCGCGGGGTCGGGGCGCAGGAGGCCGCCCGCCGCGGCGAGCAGATCGGCGTAGTCCCGTTCGGGCGGCGCGAGGGCCAGCGACTCCCAGTCGACCAGCCGCAAACCGTGGGCGGTCATGACCTGGTTGTCGTTGTGCGGTTCGCCGTGCGTCGGCACCCATTCATCTCGACGGTGGAGAGCTGTATCCGCCAGTTCCAGATAGCGGCTCGTCCAGCTTTCGATCGCATCGCCGTGTGCGGCGAGGGCGGTCCGCGCCTGCTCCGCCAACGGCCCGCTCGTCCAGGGCTCGGCCGTGTGTTCCCGCAACTCGTCGGCGAATTCGGGGCCGACCTGCGGAGCCCAGAACCGCAGGCCGTCAGGTGGGGAAGTGCGATGCAGCGCGGCCAGCGCGCTGACGACCTCGCGGACGTGCCGGGGCTCGCGGGACTCCGCCTCGGTCGGGCTCCGGCCGTCCAGCCACGGCGTGACGCTGAGCGCACCGGCCCCGACGTCGACCGTGAACCGCCCGGACCGCGCGGGCAACGGCGCACACGCCACGCCCAGACCGGCGGCGGCCAGGGCGGCGGCCCCGGCGTAGGCGGCCTCCAGCGACGCCGCGCTGTGCCGCGGCTCCACCTGGTCCAACGTCACGAAGAGAGTGGTGCCCCCACCGGTCGCACGCCAGTGGTGCGCGCCGAATCCCCAGGGCAGGTAACTGATATCGGCGACCTCGGGCAGCCAGTGCGCAGCGACCCCATGCGCGATCGTCTCATCGCTGATGAAAGAAGGTTCGGACTGCACAATCCCCGATCCTAGGAAGCGCACTCACGCGCCCGCACGGGGTTTTTCGCGCACGGACGACCCGACACCGCCCAACGCCGGAACGGCGCGAACACCGGCCCCTAGCTCCTCGACAGCGGCGCGTCGGTCGCGGACGGGATGAACACGGTGAGAACTGCCGCGCCCGCCAGGACCGATGCGAGTGCCAGGGCGCCGGGGAGGGACCAGCCCGCGACCGGCCCGGTGATCGCCGCTCCCACGGCGAATCCGGTGATCTTCAAGCTGGCGCCGGTGGTGAAGATCTGACCGCGCAGGTGCTCCGGGGCCTCCCGGTGGCGCACCGCGAACAGGGCGACCAGCTGGGGGCCTTCGCCGATCCCGATGAGGACGATCGCCGCGATCAGCGCGGCCGGTCGTCCCACGGCGGCCAGGGCCAGTGCGGCGGCCTGGACCAGCGCGCCGGCCCAGATGATCGTGTCGGGGGCGACGGCCCGCGGGAACCGCGCCAGCAGGGCGTTGGCCGCCAGGGCGGAGATCGCCGAGCAGGACAGGAGCATCACTCCCTGGTTGGCTCCGCCCAGGACGCGCTCACCGAGCAGCGGGAGGCAGGCGGTCAGCATGCCCTGCGCGGTGCAGCACATCACCGAGGCGAGGGTCGCCCGCGCCAGTAGGCGTTTTCCGGCGATGGCTCGGATGCCTGCGGCGAGGTCGCTGATCAGCGAGGTCGGCCGGACGTCCGGGGCCGTGGCGGGACGGGCGGGCAGCCGCCAGGCGGCGGGCAGCGCCGAGGCCATGAGCGCGGCGGAGACCACCGTGGCCATCGGCGCTCCCAGCGCCTCCGCGGCGCCGCCGGTGAGGGCCGGGCCGGCGAGGCTCGCCGCGCTGAAGGTCATGGCGTCGAGCGCGTTCGCTCGGGGCAGGCGGTCGCCGGTCACCACGCGGGGGAGCTGGGCGGTCCACCCGCCCGACAGGGCCGGTCCCAGCAGCCCGGTCGCCACGGCGATCACGAGGGTGACGGTGAACGGCACGTGACCGAGGCCGAGCAGGATCAGAACCAGGCCCGCCGCGTACAACGCGATTGCGCCACCGAGCATGCCGCCCGGCCGTCCCGTCCGGTCCAGGAGCGCCCCGAGAACCGGACCCCCGACCGCGGCCGAGACGGTGATGCCCGCCAGGAGCGACGACGCGTCCGTGGTCGACCCGGTCAGGGCGAACCCCGCCAGCATCAGCGCCGGCCCGGACATCTCGTCCCCGAGACGGGCTGCCACCGCTCCGGCGAGGTACGAGCACAACGAGTAGCGCCGTTTCATCGGCGCAACGATACGGAGGTAACTCAAAAAACATCAATATGCGTTACATTCGGGTCGTGCGACCCGATACCGGCGACTGGTCCACCCGCCATTCCGTGCTGACGATGGCCCGGCGGGCCGCCGCCCTGATCAACGCCCTGACCGGTGACCGCCCCGCCCCGGCGACCGTCGCCGACGTACTCGCCGCCTACGGCGAGTCCGTGCCGGACGGACTCACCGCCGCCGACATCGCCGAGATGCGCGCTGCCGCCGTCCTGCTCCGCGACGTCTTCGCCGCCGAACACGTCGACGACGCCGCCACCGCCCTCAACCGCCTCCTGCGGGAACACACCGGGCCGCTCCGCCTGACCTCGCACGACGGCGGCACGCCCTGGCATCCGCACCTCGATCACGATGACGACGCGCCGTGGGGCCAGTGGCTCCTCGCCTCGTCCTGCATGGCCCTGACCGTCCTGGTCTGGGACCGGCAACGGCCGCCCGGCCGGATCTGCTCGTCGCCGAGCTGCGAGAACGTCTTCATCAACCAGGGCAGCGGACCCGAACGCCGCTACTGCTCCCGCCGGTGCGCCACCCGCGAGCGCGTCGCGGCCCATCGCCGCGCCCGGCAGACCCGCGAGGACGACCAGAACCGCCGGTAGGCGGGCGTATCGCGGGGTTCACGCATCCAGGCGTATGAAACGTCTCCGTGAACGGAGTCGAGGGGGACGGCGAGGGTTTTCTCGGTTTCGGGGGATTGGTCCGGTTTCTAGGTTGAGCGCGGCAGACGGGGGATCACGCTCTGACCGTAGGAGATCGGATGGCTTCCCTGATCCGAGGTTCGACCTTTCGCGTCCGGTTCGCCTTGGGCGCCGGGCTCGCCGTGGCCCTGGCCCTCCCCGCGTCCGCGGCGTCGTCGCCGCACGGCTCGGCGCCGGTCCCGACCAGCCCGGCCGGTGGTTCGACGCCGCCTCGGGGCGGCTCGTCGCCGCCGTCACCACCGACGCGGCGGCGGCGCGGGCGCGGGCGGCGGGCGCCGTGCCGGTGCGGGTCCGCCACGACCAGGCGGCCCTCGCCCGCGCCGCCCGCGCGGTGACCCCGGCTCCCGGGCTGGTCAGTTGGGGGACGGACCCCCGGCTCAACCGCGTCCGGGTCGCCGTGGACGCCCGGGCCGACGATCCTGCGACCACGGCCCTGGTCCGGCAGCTGCGCGGGCTCGGCGACGTCGTGTCGATCGTCACCGCCGCGCGGCAGCGCCAGCAGGGCACGGTGCGCGGCGGCGAAACGTGGGTTCCCGGCGCCGAGGGGGCGTGCTCGGTCGGCTTCTCGGCCGTGGGCGCCGACGGCTCCCGGCATTTCCTGACCGCCGGGCACTGCACCAACGACGCCGATCAGGCCGCCTACGGGTATGACGGTTCCCGCGTCGGCACGTCCAACACCGGGGGCACGCACAGCGTGAACGCGCGGGAGGGCGACTTCGGCCTGGTGGACGTCGACCAGCCCGCCTGGACGCTGTCGCCCGACGTCAACACCTACGGCGGCGCCGACGTCGTGGTCACCGGCTACACCCAGCCCGTCACCGGCATGTCGATCTGCCGTTCGGGGCAGACGTCCGGCTGGCGGTGCGGGACGGTCACGGCGGTGAACCAGTCGGTGGACTACGGCAACGTCGTCATCGACGGCCTGTTCGTCACCAACGCCTGCTCCCAGGGCGGCGACTCGGGCGGCTCCTACGTGACCGGGGACAAGGCCGTCGGGATTCACTCCGGTGGCGGGAACGCCTGCGGGCAGTCCGGTCCCAACACCGACGCCCAGCCGGTCGGGGAGGCCCTGGCCAAGTGGAACCTCACCCTGGCCACCGGCGGAACGCAGCCCGGCACCCCGACGGTGGCCGCGCCCGGTGACCAGACCGGCACGGTCGGACGGGCCGTCTCGCTGACGCTGCACGCTTCCGGCGGCACCGCCCCCTACACCTGGTCGGCGGCCGGACTGCCCGCCGGGCTGCGGATCGACGCGTCCACCGGCGTGGTCTCGGGCACGCCGGGCGCGGCCGGTACGAGCACCGTCACGGTCACCGCCCGCGACAGGAACGGCGCGAACGGCACCGCCTCGTTCGGCTGGACGATCCGCAGCAGCGGCGGTACGACACCGGCGATCACCGACCCCGGCACGCAGACCGCGTACGTCGGCGTCCCGGTGACGTTGACGATCAAAGCGTCCAACGCGGTGCGCTACCAGGCGATCGGCCTGCCGCCCGGCCTCCGCATCGACGCCGCGACCGGCGTCATCTCCGGCACGCCCGGCCAGTGGGGGCTGTTCACCTCCACTGTCACGGCCACCGGATCCGGCGGCGCGACCGCTGCCGCCCGGTTCACCTGGAACGTCTGGTTCCGCTAGATCGCGGCCGCCCGACCGCCGGTGCCGGCGCACCGGCGGTCAGGCGCGCCTCCTCCCGCCCGAGCACTCCCGCGAGCTCGGTGCGCGACCGCACGTTCAGCTTCCGGTAGATCCGGCTCAACGTCGCCTCCACGGTCTTGACCGACAGGAACAGCCGCTGCGCCGTCTCCCGATTGGTCGCCCCCGCGGCGACCAGCGCGGCGAGCCGCCGCTCGGGCTCGGTCAGCGCGGTCCCGGCGGTCGCCGCCGGACGGTCCAGCGACGCCGCCGCCAGCCGGCTCCACGGCCGCGCCCGCGCCGACTCGAAGAGCCCGGCAGCTTCCTCGAAATGGGCGACGGCGGCGGCCCGGCGCCGCCGGGCGCGCTCGACCCGGCCCGCCGCCAGCAGCGTCCGGCCCGTCTCCACCGGCATCGCCAGCGCCGCGAATCCGGCGGCGCCGTCGCGGAGCCGGGCCGCCGCCTCGTCGTACCGGCCCCGGGCCGCCGCGCACAGCGCCGCCGCCCGCTCCACGCCGGGGTGGGGCTCCAGCGCGTCCAGCACGGGTCGGCGACCCGCTGGCGGCCCTCCGACTCGGCCACCCGCCGCAGCGCCGTCACCGCGTCCGCCGCGCGCCCGGCCGCGAGCTGCGCGACGCCGAGGGCCAGCAGTCCGCGGGACAGGAAGACCAGGTCGTGCTCCTGGCGGGACGCGCGCACCGCGCGCCGGGCCAGCTCGGCGGCGCGGTCCAGGTCCCCGCCGGCGGTCTGCGCGACGGCGGCGGTGTACCAGACGGGGCCGGGCGACAGGCCCGCCGCCGCGCACACGTCGACGGCGCGGTCGCTCCACTCCAGGGCCCGGGCACAGGCCCCGCGCCGGACGTCGACCTCCGCCAGGCTGCGCAGCACCTCCTCCAGGTCCTCGGCGTCGCCGCGCCGTTCGGCCACCGCCAGCAGCCGCAGCAGCCGCCCGCGCGCCTCGTCCAGCCGGTCGTCGAACACCGCGTGCCGGGCGGCCAGGTACTGCGGGCAGCGCTGCACGCCGATCGTCTCGATCGGGACGTCCAGGTCCAGCGCGGCGGCCAGGGTGCCCGCGGCGGCGGGGTCGCCGGTGATCCGTTCCATGCGGGCGCGCATCGTCAGGGCCATCGCCTCGCCCGCGCGGTCGCCGCCCCGGCGGGCCAGCTCGGCCGACCGGGCCGCCGCCGCGCGGGCGAGCACCGGGTCGCCGGCGCCGATGTTGGCGCGCACCGCCGCCCGCAGTTCGACCGCCGCCGCGAGCACCGGGTCGTCCCCGGCGGCCGCCGCCGCGCCCGCCAGCGCGTCGTCTATCTCGTGGAGCGCCTGCCCGCCCGCGTCGACGGTGGCGAGCAGCGCCGCCACCCGGTCGGCGCGGCCCGCCGACGCCGCCGCCTCGCCCACCAGGCGGGCCAGCTCGGCCGATCCGCTCGCGCCGGCGTCGGCCGCCGCCGCGCGCAACCGCGCGCCGCGCGCGGCGGCGTCGCCCGGCGGGGTCTGCCGCGCCGCCGTCAGCGCCAGCTCCCCGGCCAGCTAGCGCCGACCGCGGGACCGGGCGGCGTCGGCCGCCCGGTCCGCGTCGGCCGCCAGCGCGGAGTCGAAGCCGTCCCGGGCGAGCAGGCGGTGCCGGACGGCTTGCACCGGGTCCTCGACCGACGCGGCCAGTGCGGCGTGAACCGCTCTGACGTCGCCCGCGTCGCGGATCAGCGCCTCGAGGCGCGGGTTGCCGCCGCAGGCGCGGTGCGCGCGCAACGCCCAGCGGACCGGGAGCCCGTGGGCCTCCAGCAGTTCCGCGACGTCCTCCACCGGCAACGGCGGCAGCAGCAGCCGTGTCGCCCGGGGACCGCACAGCCGGAGGGCGTTCCCCGGGCGCGGTTCGGCCACCGCCACCGGCGCCCGGACGGTCCGGAGCACGGCCGCCAGGACCTCGACGTCGGCGGCGTCGAGCCACTGGGCGTCGTCGACCAGGAGCCGCACGTCCGGCGCGGAGTCCAGCGCCGCCGCCAGCGCGAGGCGAACGGCGACCGGGTCCCAGCCGTCCGGCGGCGGCGCGGCGCGGCGCACGAGCGCCTCGGTGACATCGCGCAGCGGCCCGGCCAGCTCGGGCGGCGGGAGCCCGGCCGACTCCAGCCCGGTCAGCACGTCGGCGACCGCGCCGAAGCCGCCGCGCGCGCCGTCGCGGTGCCCGCAGATCCGCACGACCGGGCCCGGCGCGCGTTCCGCCACGGTGTCCAGGAACCAGGACCGTCCCGATCCCCACGGGCCCCAGACCACGGTTCGCGCCGAAGTCGCCGCGCGCTCCACCAGGTCCGCGCGCACGGAGGCCGCCGTGAATCCGTTCATCGTTCTTCTTTTCTCGAGACGGCTGCCGCTACCGCTGACGACGGCCGCACGCGGCGATCTCGCGGTGAAGGCCGGGACCGCGCGGTCAGGAGGTCAGATGGAGCTTGCGGTCGAAGACGCCCGAGCCGGGGGTGCTCTCGCCGCGCGCGACGGCCGCGGCGCTGCCGGTGCCGTTGTCGGGGCACAGGCCGTCGCTTCCGGCGAGCTTGACCAGGGTGATGTCGGCGGCCCTGCCCTGCGCGTCGTCGTCGGGGAGCGGGCGTGCGGGGTTGTCGCGGTTGCAGACGTCGAAGGAGAGCCCGGCGGCGCCGTGGGTGAATAGGCGGCGCCGTCGGCGGTGTCCTGGCGGACGGTGGTGGTCGCGGCCGACGCGGCGGGCGCCGTCATCGTGACGACGGCCCCCGCCGCGAGCACGGCCGCGGGGAGGATGGTGCGCATGTTCACCGGTTCTCCTGACGGCCCGCGGACCGGCACCGGCCTGGACGAGCACGTCGCCGGCGCCGAGGACCGGTCGCTCGTCGCCGCCGCGTTCCGCGCGCTGCCCGAACGCCGGCAGACCGTGCTGTGGCACGCGGTCGTGGAGGAGGAGCCGCGCGCCCAGGTCGCCGCCGCCCTCGGCACCACGCAGAGCCACGTCAACGTCCTGGTGTTCCGCGCCCGCGAGAGCCTGCGCGAGGCGTATCTGGCCCTGCACGCGTCCACCGTCTGCGCCGGATACGCCGCGGCCCTCGCCCGCGCCGTCCGCAGACGCGGCGCGTCCCGCGGGCTCCGCGCGCACCTGAGCGGCTGCCCCCGCTGCGCCGACGCCTACGCCGAACTCACCGACCTCGACCGGTGCCTGCGCGCGGCGCTGCTGCCGGTCGCGCTGCTCCCGGCGGTCCTCGGCGAGACCGGCGCGCCCGTGGGGGCGGGCGCCGCCGCCAAGGCCGGGGCGCTGCACAAACTCGCGTCCCTTCCCGCAGTCGGCGCGGTGACGGGCGTCGCGCTCGTCGCCGTGCCGGTCGTGGTCGTGCTGAACCGTCCGGAGGACGCGCCGCGCGGCCCGTCGACCGCCGTGTCCGCGCGGCCCGCGACGGCCGGAACCCAGCGGTCCCGCGCGGCGTCCCCGGCGCCCGGCGCGACCGCCGCCGTCGTGGCCGAGCCCGTACACCGGCGGACCGCTGCGCCGAGCGCCGCACCGTCCGGACCGCCGGTCCGAACGGCATCGCCGCCGGTGCCGCGTCCCGGCGTCACGGCGCGGCAGCGCGCGATCCGGGACGGAGCGCCGATGATCGCCGCCGCCAACGGGGGACGGACGGCCAACGGCGTGCCCCGGCTGCGCACCGACGACCGGCTGAACCGCGCGGCGGGCGACCAGGCGCCCCGGGGCGGCGCGGGGCGCTCACCGGCCACCCGCGCCATCGGCGCCGCCTGCGTGCGCGCGCAACAGGGCACGACCTGGTGCTCCCTCATCCTCGGAGAAAACTGAACCACCCCGCCGGACGGACGGGTGACCCCGGGCCATGAGCCCACCCGCCGCGACGGAGGACGGGTCACAGGATGTCGCGGCGGCGGAAGCCGGCGAAGGCGACGGTGGTGAACGCCAGGCCGACGAGGGCGACGATCAGCAGGCCGGTCCAGTCGGGGTGGGGGGCCGTGACGGAGGGGACGTGGTGGAGCGGGCTGATGCCGAGAACCCAGTCCCAGAGTCTGAACAGCGGGCCGAGCAGGGTGAGGGCGAACGTCGCGACGACGCCGAGCCAGCCGACCAGCCGGGCGTCCGGTCGCGCGCCGACGGCGGCCAGGGCGAGGGCGACGAGGACCCAGACGGCCGGGATGGTGGCGGCGGCCTGACCGAAGACCTCGCCCGCGGAGATGCCGGGTTCCGTGGCGGTGACGACGACGCCGAGGACGGCACCGGTGATCAGCAGGGCGATGGCCGGTGCGGCGAAGGCGATGACGGCGTTGCTGGCCAGGTACTTGGCGCGGCTGAGTGACGCGGCCAGGAGCGGCTCGACGCGGTAGTCGGTCTCTTCGGCGTAGATACGCATGACGATCTGGACGCCGAACACGGCGGCGATGATCGCGACGATCTGGAGGATCTGGACGAGGAAGGCGAACAGCATGCTGGAGGAACCGGCGGAGGCCCCCGTGGGCAGGAACGCCGAGCCGTCGCCCAGGACGTCGCTGACGGGGCCGGCGAGGAATCCGAAGACGACGCCGAGGGCGGCGAACGCGATGAGCCAGGAGATGACCGATCCGCGGTTGAGGCGGAACGCCAGCCCCCACACGGTGGTCTCCCGGCCGCCGCGTCCCGGCCCCGGCTTCGGGGCGATGAGCCCCATCCCGAAGTCCCGGTTCCGGTTGAGGGCCAGGGCGAGCCCGGCGGTGAGCGCGGCGAACGCCACGGCGGCCAGCAGCGGCCACGGGTTGTTCCCGGAGGCCGGTCTCACTTCCTCCAGCCAGCCGAACGGCGTCAGCCACGCCGTCCAGGGAGCGGCCTGGGCGGCGTCGAGGTAGCCGCGGACGATGAAGGCGACGCCCAGGACGGCGACGGCGAGGGTGTTGGCGGTGCGGGCGTCCGATCCGATGTTCGCCGCGATCCCGGCGACGCCGGTGAACATCAGCCCGGAGCCGGCGAACGTCGCCGACAGGGCCAGGGAGTCCCACGGGCCGCCCCCGCAGGCCAGCGTGACCAGCCACGACACCGCACCGAGCGCGATCGACGCGAACGCCGCCATCGCCATCGCGGTCGCCAGCCGGGTCTGCCGTCCCATCACCCCGGAGGCCAGCAGTTCGGCCTGTCCGGAGTCCTCGTCGGCACGGCTGTTGCGGATCACGATGAAGACGGCCATCAGGGCGGCGAAGAAGGCGCCGAGGGCTCCGGCGCGCCAGGCGTTGAACCCGTCGGCGGTCGACAGGTCCCGCGCGGGCCCGAAGATCAGGGCGAGGGCGGGGTTGGAGCCCAGCGTGGCCGTCAACTGCCTGCGGCTGGCCTCGTCGGGGAACACCCACGCGTAGGCGAGCACCGACGACGCCGACAGGGCGGTGATCAGCACGACCCACGGGGCGATGTTCCTGCGGTCCTGGACCAGCGCGACCTTCAGCAGCGGACGGAGCCCGGCGACGGCGGTCACGACCGGTCGTCCTCGGTGCCGTAGTGGCGCAGGAACAGGTCCTCCAGCGAGGGCGGAGCCACCGTGAGGGCGCTGATCTGGTGACGGCTGAGCTCGGCCATCGCCTCGTTGATCTGGTCGGGCTCGACCGTGCCGGTGAACTTCGTCCCGTCGAGGCGGGCGTCCTTCACGAACCGCAGCTCCGCCGGATCAGCGGGCGGCGTGCGGAGGACGGCCTGGACGCTGGTGCGGGTGCCCCGGCGCAACTCGTCCAGGGTGCCGACGTCGACGATCTTCCCCGACCGGATGATGCTGATCCGGTCCGCGAGCGCTTCGGCCTCGGACAGGATGTGGCTGGACAGCAGGACGCTGCGGCCGCGCGCCTTCTCCTTGGCGATCTCCTCCTGGAACACCGCCTCCATCAGCGGATCCAACCCCGAGGTGGGCTCGTCGAGGATCAGCAGCTCGACGTCCGAGGACAGGGCGGCGACCAGGGCGACCTTCTGCCGGTTGCCCTTGGAGTACTGGCGGCCCCGCTTGGCGGTGTCGAGTTCGAACCGCTCGACCAGGTCGCGGCGCCGCTCCTCGTCCAGGCCGCCGCGCAGGTTGCCCAGCAGGTCGATCGCCTGCCCGCCGGTCAGGCCCGGCCACAGGGTCACGTCGCCCGGCACGTAGGCCAGGCGCCTGTGCAGCGCCACGACGTCCTTCCACGGGTCGCCGCCCAGGAGTTCGACCGTGCCGGCGTTCGCCTTCAGCAGGCCGAGGAGCACTCGGATGGTGGTCGACTTCCCGGCCCCGTTCGGGCCGAGGAACCCGTGTACCTCACCGCGCTCGACCGTCAGGTCCAGGCCGTCCAGCGCGCGGAAGGCCCCGTAGGACTTCACCAGGCCTTCCGCGCGGATCACCGCGTCCCCGCGCCCGCCGGCAGGTGCGCCGTCCGTCGTCGCCGCAGCGCTCATCCTCGAGATCCCTTCCCGGCCGGGCGGCCGTCCCGCCCGCCCACCTAAACTATGACACACTATCCCCTGGCATAGTTGGTCATGTTCCAGCGACGCGTCCGGTGCAGCTAGGAGGTCCGCCGTGACCGACACGAGCCCCGCGGTGGCCGCCGAGATCGTGGCCGCCGCCGTCCGTCTGGCGCGGTCCTCAGGCCGCGACGTCGCCGACGTGCCCGCCCGCGAGATCGCGGCGGAGGCGGGCATCTCCCGCAGCACCCTCATGCGCCGCCTGGGCGGCTCCCGCCGGGCACTGGACGACGCCGTGCGCGCGCTCGGGATCGACCCCGGCGGTCAGCGGCCCGTCCGGGACCGCGCCATCGACGCCGGAGCCCGCCTCATCGGCGAGCAGGGCCTGGCCGCCCTCACCCTGGAGGCGATCGCGAGCCGCGCGGGCTGCTCGGTCCACAGCCTCTACGACGTGTTCGGCGGCCGGGACGAACTCCTTGGCGCCATCTACGAACGGCACAGCCCGCTCCCGGACCTCGAACACATCCTGGACGGCTCCCCGCGCGACCTCGCCGACACCGTCCGCGAGATCTACCGGATGCTCACCGTCGCCCTGACCCGCGAACCGCGCATCATGCCCGCCATGTTCGCCGACGCTCTAGCCCGTCCCGGCAACAGCCCGTTCCCGGGTCTGGCCCGCCAGCTCGTCCCCCGCGTCCTGGCCGTCCTCGGACCGTGGCTCGCCGCCGAGGTCGACGCCGGACGCATCCGCCCCATGCCGACGATCATGCTTTTCCAGCAGCTCGCCGCGCCGATGCTCATGCACTTCCTCACCCGGCCCGCGCTCGAGACCGTCCCCGGCGTCGACCTCCCCGACCCCGACCGGGCCTGCGACGGCTTCGCGGCCGCGTTCCTGCGCGCCGCCGCCCTCCCCCCGCACGACCAGCCCCCCTCCCGCCCCTGACCGAGCCGGAACGTTCGAGCGGCGGATGTCGGCCGTAGGACGCACCCGGACCGCGAAGCCGCGGGTCGGGTCACATGCCGAGTTGCTTGGAGACGATTTCGTTCATGATTTCGTTGGTGCCGCCGCCGATGCCGAGGATTCGGGCGTCGCGGTAGTGGCGTTCGACCTCGGACTCGCGCATGTAGCCCATGCCGCCGTGGAGTTGGACGGCCTCGTGGACGACGTGTTCGCAGGCGTAGACGGCCGTGTTCTTGGCGTAGGCGGTCTCGGTGAGGACGTCCTCGCCCGCGAGGTGGCGTTCCGCGATGGAGCGGGTGTAGACGCGGGCGACGTCCACCATGCGCGCCATCTCGACGATCTTGTGGCGGACGAGCTGGCGGGAGGACAGCGGGCGGCCGAAGGTCTCGCGCTCCTTGACGTAGGCGAGCGTGAGGTCCAGGCAGCGCTGCGCCGTCGCGTACGCCTGGACGGCCAGCGACAGCCGCTCGGTCACGAAGTTCTGCACGATCTGCAGGAACCCGGTGTTCTCCTCGCCGACCAGGTTCTCCACCGGCACCCGGACGTCGGTGAACGACAGCTCCGCCGTGTCCGAGCAGAGCCAGCCCATCTTGTCGAGCGCCCGCGACACCGTGAACCCCGGCGTGTCCTTCTCGATGACGAGCAGGGAGATGCCGCCGTAGCCGGGGCCGCCGGTGCGCACGGCCGTGGTGACGAAGTCGGCCCGCACCCCGGAGGTGATGAACATCTTCGCGCCGTTGACGACGTAGGAGTCGCCGTCGCGCACGGCGGTCGTGCGGATGTTCGCGACGTCCGAGCCGGTGTCGGGCTCGGTGATGCCGAGCGAGCCGATCTTCTCCCCGGCGAGCACCGGCCGGGCGAACCGGTCGATGAGCGCCTTGTCGCCGGACGCGGCGAGGTGGGGGAGCGCGATCCCGTGCGTGAACAGCGACGCCACGACGCCGCCCGACCCGCCGGACTGGATGATCTCCTCGGCGACGATCAGCGCGTCGATCGGGTCGCCGCCCGAGCCGCCCGCGTCCTCCGGGAACCCCGCGCCGAGCAGCCCGGCCGCCGCCGCGCGGCGGTGCAGGTCGCGGGGGAGTTCCCCGGCGCGCTCCCACGCGGCGAGGTCCGGGACGATCTCCCGGGTCGTGAAGTCGCGGACCAGCGCGCGCAGGGCGGTGCGCTCGGGGGTGTTCCAGGGACTCAAGGCGGCCTCCAGCGATAGAACGGGATTCGGAATCTAACAGGAGAATGCCCACCTGGTCATTCCGGTCCCGCCCAGCTCGGACGGCCCGCCGCTCAGTCCGCCGGCGGCGTCCACGCCGCGATCTCCGACCGCGCCGTGAATCCGAGCTTGGTCAGGATGTGCTCGACGTGCGAGTCCACCGTGCGCTTGGCCAGCACGAGCCGGTCCGCGATCTCCCGGTTGGTCAGCCCCTCGCCGATCAGCGCCGCGACCTCCCGCTCCCGCGTCGTCAGCGTCTCGCGCGCCGGGGCCGGGCCCGGCGCGGCGACCGGCTCGCCGCGCGCCAGCGCGATGGCCTCGGCGTTGGTCAGCTCGGTGCCGCGCCGCTTGGCCGCCTGGAACCGCTCGGCGGTGAGCCGCTTGCGCGCCGCCCGCTCCGACAGCGCGCGCCGCTCCATGTAGTGCGGCCCGTACTGGAACTGCGCGCCCAGCTCCCGCCACATCCGCTCGGTCGCGCCGAGCAGCATCACCGCCTCCTCGACCCGGCCCTGCACGACCGCCGCCGGGGTGAGCAGGTCCAGGACGAGGGTGATGCCGAGCTGGTCGCCCAGGTCCTCCTTGATGCGCAGGCAGTGCATCAGGTCGTCCACGGCCTCGTCGCGGCGGTCGGTCCACCAGCGCGCCGCCGCCCGCGCGTAGAGCGCGAACGAGTGGTTCCACAGCTCGCCGCTCTCCTCGCCCGCCTCGACGCTCTCCTCGGCGACGGCGAGCGCGCCCTCCCAGTCGCTCTCCAGCGCCAGCACCGACGACAGGTGCGGCCCGGCGAGCAGCGCCGCCGGGTCGCGGTGGTCGAGCCGCGCGAACTCGGCGCGCGCCTTCTGGATGCGCGTCCGGGCGCCCTCCAGATCGCCCTCGAACAGCGCGACCAGGCCCTGCCCGTGCAGCGTGTGGGCGCGCAGCGCCGGGTCGTCGGCGGCGGTGGCCTGCGCGAACAGCGCGCGGGCCAGCGGGCCCTCGCCGCGCTGGACGGCGACCAGCCCCGCCCCGAACGCCACCCACGCCCGCTCCGGGTGCGCGGGCGGCAGGCCCATCGTGGCGTTCAGGACGCGCTCCTGCCAGCGCAGCGCCTCGGTGAACTGCCCGAGGCACATCCAGTAGTGCTGCAGGACGCCCGCCAGGTGCAGCGCGGTCTCCTCGTCGCCCGGGGCGTTCACCGAGTACTCCAGCGCGACCCGCAGGTTGTCGTTCTCCTCCCGCAGCCGCAGCAGCGCGGGGAGCTGGCCGGGCCCGACCGCCTCGCGGTTCGCGGTCTCGGCCAGCGCGAGGAAGTGGTCGCGGTGGCGGCGCAGCACCTCGGTGCGCTCGCCCAGCTCGTCCAGCCGCTCGGAGCCGTACTCGCGGATCGTGTCGAGCATCCGGTAGCGGCGGCCGTCGCGCTCGCACAGCACGATCGACTTCTCCACGAGCCGGGCCAGGACGTCCAGCAGCGCGTCGGCGGGCAGCTCCCCGCCCGCGCCGACGCGCTCGGCCGCCGCGAGGTCGAAGTCGCCGGGGAACGCCGACAGCCGCGCCCACAGCAGCCGCTCCTGGGGGGTGCAGAGGTCGTGGCTCCAGGCGATGGCGGCGCGCAGCGTGCGGTGCCGCCCCCCGGCGGCGCGCGGGGTGCCGAGCAGCCGGAACCGGTCGTCGATGCGGTCGACGAGCTGGTCCACCGACATGCTGCGCAGCCGCACCGCCGCCAGCTCGATCGCCAGCGGGATGCCGTCCAGGCGGCGGCACAGCCGGGCGACCGTCGCCTGGTTGTCGTGGGTGAGGGTGAAGCCGGGCACCATCGCCTCGGCGCGGTCGGCGAACAGCGACACCGCGTCGTCGCCGGACGCGCCCGCCGTGCCCGACTCCGCCGGGGCGACCGGCAGCGGCGGGATGACGAGGGTGTGCTCGCCCATCACGTCCAGCGGCTCGCGGCTGGTGGCCAGGACGCGCAGCCGGGGCGCGGCCCGCAGCAGCACCTCGGTGAGCATCGCGCACCGGTCCACCAGGTGCTCGCAGGTGTCCAGGACGAGCAGCAGGTGCTTGTCGGACAGGTGGTCGGCGAGCCGGTCGGACGGGTCGCCGCTGGCCTGGCCGGGCAGCCGCAGCGCCTCGGCGACGGTCCGGGCCAGCAGCGCGGGCTCGCGCAGCGCCGACAGCTCCACCAGCCACGCGCCGTCGGGGAAGGAGCGCCGCAGGTCGGCCGCGACCCGGACGGCCAGCCGCGTCTTGCCGACCCCGCCGACGCCGGTCAGCGTGACGAGCCGCGAGCGCGCGAGCATCTGCCGCGCCTCGCCCAGCTCGCGCTGGCGGCCGATGAAACGGGTCATCTCGGCGGGCAGGTTCCCGCCCCGCGACGTCTCCGCCAGCACCGTGACGATCACCTCGGGTGAAGGGCTCCGGGGGTGAGCCGGTCGCGGACCATCGTACTCCCCGTGACGGACCGGCGTCTCCCTGTCACCGAGAGTCCGGGGCGCCCTCCAGCCGCACGACGACGGACTTGGACGTCGGCGTGTTGCTGATGTCGGCGGTGCTGTCCAGCGGGATCAGGACGTTGGTCTCGGGGAAGTACGCGGCCGCGCAGCCGCGCGCGGTCGGGTAGGCGACGGCGCGGAAGGCGGGCGCGCGGCGCTCGGTCCCGTCCGTCCACTCCGACACGAGGTCGACCAGGGAACCGTCCGCGACGCCGAGTTCGTCCAGGTCGGCGGGGTTGACGAACACGACGCGGCGGCCCGCTTTGACGCCCCGGTACCGATCGTCCAGCCCGTAGATCGTGGTGTTGTACTGGTCGTGGCTGCGCAGCGTCTGGAGCAGCAGCCGCCCCTCCGGGACGCGGACGACCTCCAGCGGGTTGACCGTCAGGTTCGCCTTGCCGGTGGCGGTGGGGAACCGTCGCTCGTCGCGCGGCGCGTGCGGCAGCGTGAACCCGCCGGGCTCGCGGACGCGCGCGTTGAAGTCGGCGAAGCCGGGGACGACGCGGGACACGTGGTCGCGTATGACGTCGTAGTCGTCCTCCATCGCCGCCCAGTCGATCCTCCCCGGCCCGGAGCCGAGGACCGCGCGGGCGAGGCCGCAGACGATCGCGACCTCCGACCGCAGGTCCGGCCCGGCGGGCGCGAGGCGGCCGACCGAGGCGTGGACCATGCCCATCGAGTCCTCGACGGTGACGAACCGGTCCCCGGCCGGGCCCCGGTCGCGCTCGGTGCGGCCGAGCGCGGGCAGGATCAGCGCCGTTCCGCCCGTCACCGCGTGCGACCGGTTGAGCTTGGTGGACACCTGGACGGTCAGCGCGCACGAGCGCAGCGCGGCCTCGGTGACGTCCGAGTCGGGCGTCGCGCGGACGAAGTTGCCGCCCATCGCGACGAACACCCGCGCCCGCCCGTCCCGCATCGCGCGGATCGCCTCGACGGTGTCGTGCCCGTGCGCGCGCGGCGGCTCGAACCCGAACTCGGCGGCGAGCGCGTCGAGGAACGCGGCGGCGGGCTTCTCGTAGATGCCCATCGTCCGGTCGCCCTGGACGTTGGAGTGGCCGCGCACCGGGCACACGCCCGCGCCGGGGCGGCCGACGTTGCCGCGCAGCAGCAGGAAGTTGACGACCTCGCGGATCGTCGGGACGGAGTTGCGGTGCTGCGTGAGGCCCATCGCCCAGCACACGACGATGCGGTCGGCGGCCAGGACGTCGGCGAGGGTCGCGTCGATCTCGGCGCGGGTCAGGCCGGTCGCGGCGAGGACGTCCGCCCAGTCCAGGTCGCGGACGTGCCGCTCGAAGCCGGCGAACCCGTGGGTGTGCTCCGCGATGAAGTCGCGGTCGACCGCGCCGGGCTCGTCCGACTCCAGCAGCAGCCGGTTGAGCGCCTGGAACAGTGCGAGGTCGCCGTTGAGCCGGATCTGGAGGAACCGGTCCGCCAGACCGGTGCCCTGCCCGACGACGCCCTTGGGCTTCTGCGGGTTCTTGAACCGCAGGAGTCCGGCTTCGGGCAGCGGGTTCACCGCGACGATCCGCGCCCCGTTCGCCTTGGCCTCCTCCAGCGCCGACAGCATCCGGGGGTGGTTGGTGCCGGGGTTCTGCCCGACGACGAAGATCAGGTCCGCCTGGTGCAGGTCTTCCAGCAGCACCGATCCCTTGCCGACGCCCAGCGTCTCGACGAGCGCCGACCCCGACGACTCGTGGCACATGTTCGAGCAGTCGGGCAGGTTGTTGGTGCCGAACGCGCGGACCAGGAGCTGGTAGGCGAACGCCGCCTCGTTGCTCGTCCGCCCGGACGTGTAGAACACGGCCTCGTCGGGGGAGTCGAGCGCGGTGAGGTGGTCGGCCGCGACGCGGAACGCCTCGTCCCAGGAGATCGGCTCGTAGTGCCGCGACCCGGGCCGCAGGACCATCGGTTCGGTGAGCCGCCCCTGCTGCCCGAGCCAGTGGTCGGAGCGGACGGCGAGGTCGTCCACGTCGTGCTCGGCGAAGAACGCGCGGGTGACGCGGCGGGTCGTGGCCTCCTCGGCGACGGCCTTCGCGCCGTTCTCGCAGAACTCCGCGAGATGCCGCCTGCCGCCCTCGGGCCACGCGCAGCCGGGGCAGTCGAACCCGCGCTTCTGGTTGACGCGCAGCAGCGTCAGGGCGGTGCGGCGCACGCCCATCTGGTCGTACGCCTGCCGCAGGGCGGCGGTGACGCCGGGCAGCCCGGCCGCCCACTCCTTCGGCGCGCCGACCCGCAGGCCGGCGTCGCCGGGGTCGTCCCGGGGGGCTTCCCGACTCATCGCATTCCTCGTTCTCGATCCACGCGTTCCGTGGCAACTCTCGCATATCGGGGCAAACCGGGCTGGAGTGGGTGCGCGGTCAGTCGTCGTCCGGCACGTTCACCGTGATCTTGCCGGTCCCCTTGCACGTCTTGCAGGTCATCCGGGTGTTGAGGTTGAAGCCGTCCTTGCAGTTCGCCGGGCACGGCGCCGTCGTGATCGCCAAGATCGGGGCTCCTTTCGCGGGCGCGGGCCGCCCGCCGCCGGGGGATTGCTCGTCGGCGCACCACAGATAGCGTTCCCCGGCCGCGCGGTCCAGCAACCGCGCGCCGCGCGTCACTGCGGCGGGCCCTCCATCAGGCGGACGTCCCTGGCGTGCCGCCGCCCGTCCTTCGTCGTCCACTCCAGCCGCACCACGTCGCCCGGATGGTGGGTCAGCATGAGCTGGGTGAGGCGCACCGGCGTGTCCACCGGCTCGCCCGCCAGCGCGACGACGACGCAGCCCTCCTTGATGCCCGACCCCGCCGCGGGCGTGTCCGGGACGACGCCGTCCACCAGCGCGCCGAACGCCGTCCCGTTCCCGCGCACCTGCACGCCGAGCAGCGCCGTCGCGCCGATGTGGATCGTGCCGACCGCCTCGCCGCGCTGGATGTGCCGGGCGATCTCCAGCGCCCGCGCCGCCGGGATCGCGTAGCCGCGGTGCTCCGGGCGCGCGGACGCGCTGCCGGTGCCGGGGGACGGCGAGGCTTTGCGCTTCGCGTGGCCGTCGTCGTCGGGGGTGGAGGACGCGGCGGTGTTGATCCCGATCACCTTGCCGTCGGTGTCCAGCAGCGGGCCGCCCGAGTCGCCCGGCTTGATCGCCGCGTCCGTCTCGATCAGGCCGGTCAGCCGCTCCGAGCCGCCGTCCGCCTGGTTCCGCGCGGTGATGGTCTGCTCCAGCGCGGTGACGGTGCCGGTCACGACGGCGGGCGTCCCGCCCTTGCCGCCCGCGTTGCCGACCGCCGTGACCGGGTCGCCCATCCGCACGTCGGACGAGTCGCCGAACCGGGCGGGCTCCAGGTCGGCCGCGCCCGCCATCTTGATGACCGCCAGGTCGTTCTGCGGGTCGTAGCCGAGGACCTTGGCGGTGTAGGCGCGCCGGTTGTCGGTGTCGGTCGCGGTGATCGCCGTCGCGCCCGCGATGACGTGGTTGTTGGTGAGGACGAGCCCCGAGGACGACATCAGGATGCCCGTCCC
This sequence comes from Actinomadura atramentaria DSM 43919, assembly GCF_000381885.1. Taxonomy (GTDB): domain Bacteria; phylum Actinomycetota; class Actinomycetes; order Streptosporangiales; family Streptosporangiaceae; genus Spirillospora; species Spirillospora atramentaria. Next base: position 46,801 of record NZ_KB907222.1, read on the forward strand.
CGACGAGCGCAGGCTGCTCAGCCCCTGCTCGGCGTCGATGTTCACCACGCCCGGCCGCCGCCCGCTCGGCCGCTCCCCGGCCCGGGTGCTCGTCGGCGCGGGGACCGGCGCGGCCAGCTCGCCGCCGGACGCGTACTGCCGCAGCAGCGGCCGTCCGAGCACCACCGCCGCCGCCCCGATGAGGACGAGCAGGACGAGCAGCGTCACCGCCCCCGACCCCGACCCCTCGCGTCCGGGGACCTCGTTCACCCGCATGTCTCCTTCGCCCGATCCGGCCGACCGCTCCGCCCCACCCCGGCGCACGGCCCGGACCGAACCGGTCCGTAACCAGCATGATCCACGGTCGGGGCGATCTTCGGTATACCCGGAGGAAAACGGGTGGACCGTACGAACGGTTCAGTCTGCCCCGAAGTAGCGTGCCGGGACGACCGTCAGCATCTGGTCGAGCTGCGCCGCCGACACCCCGAGCGCGGTCAGCGCGGGCAGGACGTCCGCGCCGATGTGGCCGTAGTGCCAGTTCGGCGCGAACGGCCGCATCGCCTCCGGATCGGGGCCGAACCAGTCGATGAAGCAGCTCGCGTCGTGGCTCAGCACCATCCGGTCGGCGTAGCCGCGCTCGCACAGCGCCGCGACGGTCCGGACGCGGTCGGCGGTCTGGTTGTAGACGTCCAGGCCGAAGCGGTCCATGCCGAGGATCGCGCCGGTGTCGGCCAGTTCCATGAGGTAGTCGAGGTCGTTGCTGTCGCCCGCGTGGCCGATGACGACCTTGGTGAGGTCGGCCCCTTCCTCGCGCAGGACGCGGACCGCGTCCCGGCCGCGCCGCTCGCCCGCGCTGTCGGTGTGGACGGTGATCGGCGCGCCCGTCTCCCGATGGGCGGCCGCGACCGCCCGCAGGACGCGCTCGACGCCGGGCGTCAGGCCGGGCGCGTCCACGGCGCACTTGAGGAACGCGGCCTTCACGCCCGTCCCGGCGATGCCCTCGGTGAGGTCGCGGGTGAAGTCCGCGACCATCGGGTCGTCGCCGCCGAAGGGGGTGCCGGGGCCGAGGAACCGGTACTGGAACGGCAGGTCGGCGTAGGTGTAGAGGCCGGTCGCGGCGATGATGTTCAGCTCGGGGACCTGCTCGGCGATCCGCCGGACACGCGGGATGTAGCGGCCGAGGCCCCACACGGTCGGGTCCGCGATGGTGGTGACGCCGCTCGCGGCGAGGGCGCGGAGGCGCTCGACGGCGTCGGCGACGCGCTCGTCCTCGTCCCACCACGCCCCGGCGCCGTAGTTCTGCACGTGCTCGGTGCTCAGCACGAACACGTGCTCGTGCATGTAGACGCGGCCGAGCCGGTCCACGTCCACGGGCCCGCGCACCGTCTCCACGGCGGCCATGACGCCTCCCCTCGCAGCCGTCATACCGACTGGTCGGTATCTGGCAGGCTGGAACCGCGCCGCGCGGACCGCGCGGCGGTGAGGAGGACGACTGTGGCGCGGGGGACGAGTCAGGTCAAGCGCCGGATCGTGGACGCGGCGGTCCGGCTGTTCGCCGAGCGCGGCTTCGACGGCGCGTCGGTGCAGCAGGTCGTCGAGGCGGCCGACGTCACCAAGGGCGCGCTGTACCACTACTTCGACTCCAAGGACGCGCTGCTCTACGAGATCTACCACGCGCTGATCACCCGCCAGCTCGCGGACCTCGACCGCGAGATCGCGGCGGGGCGGCCGCCGCGCGAGACCGTCCGCGCGGTGCTGACCGGGCTGATCCTCAGCACGGCCGCCCACATCGACGAGGCGAAGGTGTTCACCCGCGAGCGGCACCGGCTGGGCGACGCGCGGATGCACGCCGTCCGCGCGGACCGCCGCCGCTACCACGTGGCGTTCCGGGAGCTGGTCGAGTCGGGGCAGCGGTCGGGGGAGTTCTCGGCGCGGACGCCCGCCGAGACCGTCACGATCGTCGCGCTCGGCATGGTGAACCAGATGACGGCCTGGTACCGCGCGGACGGCCCGAAGAGCGCCGCCGAGCTGGCCGCCGAGGTGACGGGGTTCGTCCTGGACGCGCTGGAGCCGCGCCCGGCCTAACCGCGCGCGCCTGGCCGCGCGGCCCGGGACGCGCCGAGCGCGGACAGCGCGGCCGCCGCCGCGAGCGCCGCGATCGTCGCGGCCATCGGGACGGCCGTGCCCTCCCCGCCGATCCCGGCGAGCGGCGCGGCGGCCCCGCCGAACGCGAACTGCGCGAGCCCGAGCAGCGCCGACGCGCTGCCCGCGCTCCCCGCGGGCCGGTCCGCCAGCGCGAGCGCGGTCGCGTTCGGGAGGACGAGCCCCTGCCCGGCGGCGACGAGGAACAGCGCGGGCAGCACCCCGGCCGTCCCCGCCCCGGCCAGGACGACGGTGAGCAGCCCCGCGCCGCCCGCCGCGACGAGCGCCAGCCCCGCGCCGAGCAGTCGCCCGAGCGCGACGCGGCCGACGAGCCGCCCGCCGACCTGCCCGGCCGCGACGATCCCGACCGAGTTCACGCCGAACGCGACGCTGAACTGCTGCGGCGACAGCCCGTAGATGTCCTGGAGCACGAACGGGCTGCCGGAGATGTAGGTGAACAGCGCCGCGAACGCGAACCCGAGCGTCAGCGCGTACCCGACGAAGGCGCGGTCGGCGAGCAGGCCCCGGAACGTCCGCAAGGTCGCGGCGACGCCGCCGGTCGCGCGCCGCTCGGGCGGCAGCGTCTCGGGCAGCCCGGCCAGCGACGCGACCAGCAGCGCCAGCCCGATCCCGGCGAGGACCGCGAACACGCCCGGCCACGGCATGACGCGCAGCAACTGGCCGCCGACGACGGGCGCGAGGATGGGCGCGAGGCCGTTGACGAGCATCAGCGTCGCGAAGAACTTCGCGGCGGCCGTCCCGTCGTACAGGTCGCGGACGACGGCGCGGGCGATGACGATCCCGGCCGCGCCCGCCGCGCCCTGTGCGAACCGGGCGGCGGTGAGCGTCCCGACGGTCGGCGCGACCGCGCACAGCAGCGACGCGGCCGCGTAGGCGGCGAGCCCGGCGACGAGCGGGCGGCGGCGGCCCAGCCGGTCGCTGAGCGGCCCGGCGACGACCTGCCCGAGTGCGAGGCCGACGACGCAGGCCGTCAGCGTGAGCTGCGCCCGCGCCGCGACCGTCCCGAGGTCGTCGGTGAGCTCCGGCAGCGCCGGGAGGTACATGTCGATCGACAGCGGCGCGGTCGCGGTGAGCGCGCCGAGGACCACGACGAGCGCGATCCGGCGCGTGCCCGTGGCGGCGACCGGTGCGGGGGCGGGACGTTCGGCGGCGGACGGGTCGGCGGAGGGTTCGGCCTTCGGCATGGGGCGCTCCGTCACGGCGGCGCGCGCCGGGCGCGGCGGCGCCCGGCGTCGGGGTGGGGGGAGGGGAAGGTCAGACGGTGCGGACGACCTGGTCGTACTCCAGGCGCGGCAGCCGCTGGAACCAGGCGTCCGGGCCGGGCCTGCCGACGTTGACGACCGCCACGACCTCCTCGGCGCCGGTCAGGAACTCCCGCTTGACGCCCTCGGCGTCGTAGCCCGCCATCGGCCCGGCGGCGAGTCCCGCCGCGCGGATGCCGAGGATCAGGTACCCGAGCTGGATCGAGGCGTTGAAGTGCGCCATCCGCGGCCGCCCCGGGTTCCCCGCCATCGACTCGCGCGCGCCCTCGGCGTGCGGGAACGTGACGGGCAGGTGCTCGTGGAAGTCGGCGTCGGCGGTGACGACGAGCGTCAGCGGTGCGGTGAGCGTCTTGGCCTTGTTGTTGCCGTTCATGTGCTCGACGAGCCGTTCGCGGGCCTCGCGCGACCGCACCGCGATGATCCGCAGCGGCTGGGAGTTCATCGCCGACGGGCCCCACTTCACCAGGTCGTAGATCGCGTGGAGCTGCTCGTCGGTGACGGGCTCGTCGGTGAACGCGTTGGCGGTGCGGGCCTCGCGGAACAGCAGGTCCTGCGCGGCGGCGTCGAGCGTCAGCAGATCGGTCGCGGTGGGCATCGTGGGTTCGGACCTCTCGTCGGGGCACGGGCGGGAACGCTTCCGGTTCCGGATGGTGTAACCGGGTGACCATCCGTTATCTGCCGCGTCAGGAAGTGATCTGCGCCACTGTGTGCGGCGCGTGGGAACGATCCCGGCGAACGCCCCTTTCGGGTCGAAGATCCGTTGTAGGGTCGCACCGACCACGACGCCGGAGGGATGCCGCGATGGCCCGCGACACCGCGCACGACCCGGCCGGGCGGCTCGCCTGGGCCTGGCCGGAGCTGCCGCCCGGACCGCTCGGTCCGCCGTCCCCGGCGTTCGCCGACCGGCACGCCGCCGCGCCGCTGGCGGCCGTCACGCTGCCGAGCGGCGACCGGGTCCGCGCCGTCGTCCGGCACGAGGACATCCGCGCGCTGCTCGCGCACCCGGCGGCGAGCCGGAACCTGCGCTACGCGGGCGCGCCGCGCCTGGTCAAGGGCCTCGGCCTCGACGACGACCCCGACTCGCTGCTCAACATGGACGCGCCCGAGCACACCCGGCTGCGCCGCATCCTGTCCGGCACGTTCACGCCCCGGCAGATCGAGGGCTGGCGGCCGCGCGCCGCCGAGATCGCCGCGGAGCTGGCGGCCGGGCTGCGCGGCGGGGACGTCCGCGACTTCGCCGAGGCGTTCGCGTTCCCGCTGCCGAGCCTGATCATCTGCGAGCTGATGGGCGTCCCGGTCACCGACCAGGACCGGTTCCGGCACTGGACCGAGCAGTTCCTGTCCACCGCCGACGCCTCCGCCGACGACCGGGTCGCGGCCGCGCTGGACTTCGCCGCGTACGCGGCCGGGCTCGTCGCCGAGCACCGCGCGCGGCCCGGCGCGGACCTGATCGACGTGCTCGTCCAGGCCCGCGACGGCGACGACCGGCTCAGCGAGGACGAGCTGGTCCGGCTGGTGTTCGGCCTGATCCTCGCCGGGCACGAGACGACCGCGTCGCAGCTCGTGCGCGGACTGTTCCGGCTGCTCGCCGAGCCGGGCCGGTGGGCGGCGCTGGCCGCCGACCCCGCGCTCGTGCCCGCCGCCGTCGAGGAGGTCCTGCGGCACGAGGGGCCGGGCGGCTACGGCGTGCTGCGCCGGATGACCGAGCGCGTGGAGATCAGCTCCGGCGTCGTCGAGGCGGGCGAGGCCGTGTTCCTCATGCTGCCCGCCGGGAACCTCGACCCGGCCGTCTTCCCCGACCCGGACGCGTTCGAGGTGACGCGCTTCGCCGGGGACGGGCCGCACGCCCCGCACCTGGCGTTCGGGCACGGCCCGCACTACTGCCTCGGCGCGAACCTCGCGCGGATGGAGCTGCAGGAGGCGTTCGGCGCGCTCGCGCGGGCCGTCCCCGACCTGGAGCTGGCCGTCCCGGCGGAGTCCGTGCCGTGGGTCGGCGCGGCGGTCATCCACCGGCCCGTGGAGCTGCCGGTGCGGACGGGGGAGCGGTGACCAGTCCCGGCACCTGGGGGTTCGACGTCACCGTCCCGAACGTCGCCCGGATCTACGACTACCTGCTCGGCGGCAAGGACAACTTCGAGGCGGACCGGCGCGCCGCGGAGCGGCTGCTGGCCGCCGCGCCGGAGACGATCGTGACCGTCCGGGAGAACCGCGAGTTCCTGCGCCGCGCGGTGCGGGAGCTGGCCCGCGCGGGCGTCCGGCAGTTCGTGGACGTGGGCGCGGGGCTGCCGACGGCGTCGAACGTCCACGAGGTCGCGCGCGAGGTCGTCCCGGACGCGCGCGTCGTCTACGTCGACAACGACCCCGTCGTGGTGACGCACGGCCGGGCGCTGCTGGCCGGGCGGCCCGGCGTCACGGTCGTCGAGGGCGACGTGCGCGACCCGGCCGCGCTGCTGGCCGACCCGGGGCTGCGCGCGGTCGTGGACTTCGCCGAGCCGGTGGCGGTGCTGCTGCTGGCCGTCCTGCACTTCGTCCCGGACGAGAGCGACCCCGAGGGCGTCGTCGCGGCGCTGCGCGCGCCGCTGTGCCCGGGGAGCGCGCTGGTGCTCAGCCACGTCACGAACGAGGGCAGCCGCCCGGAGGCGGTGTCGGCGACCAACAGCGTCTACGACAACGCCAGCGCGCGGATCACGCTGCGCAGCCGGGAGCGCGTCGCCGGACTGTTCGCCGGGCTGACGCTCGAGGAGCCGGGGCTGGTGTACGCGCCGGAGTGGCGGCCGGAGCGGCGCAGCCCGCTGGACCCGGCGTCGTCGTTCCTGCTGGTCGGCGTCGGCCGCTGCTGACCTCTTCTCCGGAGCGTGTCGACATGATCGCTGATCATGTATACACACCATGTATACATCGAAGGTATAGTCGCGGTCATGTCGATCGGACACACCCTCCTCGGCCTGCTCGAAACCGGGCCGCGCCACGGCTACGACCTCAAGCAGAGCTACGACGCCCGGTTCGGGCAGGACCGCCCCCTGCACTACGGGCAGGTCTACTCGACGCTGTCCCGGCTGCTGAAGAACGGCCTCGTCGAGGTCGACGGCGTCGAGCACGGCGGCGGCCCCGACCGCAAGCGCTACGCCGTCACCGCGGCGGGCGTCACCGACGTCGAGGACTGGCTCGCCCGGCCCGAGAAGCCCGAGCCGTACCTGCAGAACACCCTCTACACCAAGGTCGTCCTCGCGCTGCTGACCGGCCGGGGCGCGGCGGAGCTGCTGGACGCGCAGCGCGCCGAGCACCTGCGGCTCATGCGCGAGCTGACCCGCCGCAAGTCCGGCGGCGGCCTCGCCGACCAGCTCATCTGCGACCACGCGCTGTTCCACCTGGAGGCCGACCTGCGCTGGCTCGAACTGACCGCCGCGCGGCTCGACCGGCTCGCGGCGGAGGTCCGGTCGTGACCGCGCTGCTCGCCGGGACGGGCCTGGCCAAGGTGTTCGGCCCGACGCCCGCGCTGGTGGACGCGAGCCTGCGCGTGGACGCGGGGGAGATCGTCGCGATCATGGGGCCGTCCGGCTCCGGCAAGTCGACCCTGCTGCACTGCCTCGCGGGGATCGTGCGGCCCGACGCGGGACGCGTCGAGTACGACGGCCGCGAGCTGTCCGCGCTGCCCGACGCCGCGCGCAGCGCCCTGCGGCGCGGCGAGTTCGGGTTCGTGTTCCAGTTCGGGCAGCTCGTCCCCGAGCTGAGCTGCGCCGAGAACGTCGCGCTGCCGCTGCGGCTCGGCGGCGCCGGCCGCCGGGACGCGGCCCGCCGCGCCGCCGACTGGCTGGACCGGCTGGAGGTCGGCGGCGCCGCCCGGCAGCGGCCCGGCGAGGTCTCCGGCGGGCAGGCGCAGCGCGTCGCCGTCGCCCGCGCCCTGGTCACCGGGCCGCGCGTGGTGTTCGCCGACGAGCCGACGGGCGCGCTGGACTCCCTCAACGGCGAGCGGGTCATGGACCTGTTCACCGCCGCCGCGCGCGACGGCGGCGCGGCCGTCGTCCTGGTCACCCACGAGGCGCGCGTCGCCGCGTACGCCGACCGCGAGGTCGTCGTCCGGGACGGGGCCACGCCGGACCGGGCCGGGGTCGCCCCGTGAAGGCGAAGCGGTGGGCCGCCGACCTGCTGCTCGGCGCGCGGATCGCCGCGACCGGCGGGCGGCGCGGCTGGACGCGCCCGGCGCTGACCGCGCTCGGCGTCGGGCTCGGCATCGCGCTGCTGCTGCTCGCCGCGTCCGTCCCGAACCTGCTCGCCGCCCGTGACGAGCGGACGGCCGCGCGGTCGTTCGGGGCGGCGTCGGCCGAGCCGGGCGCGCCCGCGCTGCTCGTCCTGCGCGCCGACACCCAGTTCCGCGGCCGGGAGATCAGCGGTGCGGTCGTGCAGCCGGAGCGGCCGGGCGCGCCCGTCCCGCCGGGGCTCGCGCGGCTGCCCGGGCCGGGCGAGCTGGTCGCGTCGCCCGCGCTGCGCCGCCTGCTGGACTCGCCGGACGGGGCGCTGCTGCGGCCGCGCCTGGACGGTCCCGTCGTCGCGACGATCGCGGATCGCGGGCTGGCCGGGCCGGACGAACTGTTCTACTACCTCGGCAGCGACCGGCTCGCCGGTCACCTCGGGGACAAGCCGGTCGCGCGCGTGACGGCGTTCGGGGGCAGCATGGTCGGCGATCCGCTGGATCCCCGGCTGCTCATGCTCGTCGTCGTGATGGTCGTCGTGCTGCTCGTGCCGATCGCCGTGTTCGTCGCCGCCGCCGTCCGGTTCGGCGCGGACCGCGGCGACCGGCGGCTCGCCGCGCTGCGGCTCGTCGGCGCGGACCGCGCGACGACGCTGCGGATCGCCGCCGGGGAGGCGCTGCTCGGCGCGTGCGTCGGCGTGCTGGCCGGGGCGGCGCTGTTCGCCGCCGGGCGGCCGCTGGTCGAGCACGTCACGCTGCGCGGGGTCTCGCTGTTCGCCGCCGACGTGCGGCCCGACCCGGCGCTGGCCGCGCTGGTCGCGGTCGGGGTTCCGGCCGCCGCCGTGCTGGCCGCGCTCGCCGCGCTGCGCCGGATCGTCGTCGAACCGCTCGGCGTGCGCCGCCGCGCCGGGTCCGCGCGGCCCCGGCGGCTGGGATGGCGGCTGCCCGCGCCCGTCGCCGGGGTCCTGCTGATCGTTCCGGACGCGGTGGGCGGCGGCACGCCGGACGGGCCGCTGCACCAGCTCCGCGTCGGCGCGGGCGTGACGCTGCTGCTCGTCGGCACCGCGATGCTGCTGCCGTGGGTCGTGGAGGCCGCCGTGCGGCGGCTCGGCGGCGGACCGGTGTCCTGGACGCTCGCCGTGCGGCGGCTCCAGACCGACGACGGCGGCGCGGCGCGCGCGGTCGGCGGCGTCACCGTCGCCGTCGCGGGCGCCATCGCCCTGCAGACGCTCGTCGGCGGGCTCGCGGCCGACTTCACCGGCGCGACCGGCCAGGACCCCGCCCGCGCCCGCGCGTTCGTCCAGCTCGACGCGCCCGCCGAGACGGCCGCCGCGCGGTTCGCGGCGATCCCCGGCGTCCGGCCGGTCGCGCCCGTCACCGTGACGAGCGCGACCGGGCGCGGCCCGGCCGGCGACCCGCCCGTCTACGACGTCGCGGTGGGGAACTGCGCGGCGCTGCGCGAACTGGCGCGCGTCGACCGGTGCTCGGACGGCCAGGTGTTCCTGCTCCCCGGCGGCCTTCCCCTCCCCGAGCCGGGCGCGCGTGTCAAGCTGACGGGCGAGCGGCGGACGTGGACCGTGCCCGCCACGGCCCGCACCGCGACGCCGCGCCCCGACCCGATCGGCCGCGAGCGGTCCGGCGTCTTCGCCACGCGCGGCGCGCTGCCGACCGCCACCGGCGGCGCGCAGCTCTTCGTCCGCACCGCCCCCGGCGACGCGGACGCGATCGAGCGCGTGCGCAACGCGGCCGCGTCGCTCGACCCGCTCGCGTCGGTGGACGTGCTCGCCGAGCACGAGCGCGCCCGCGAGTTCGCGACGATCGAGCGGGCGCTGTTCATCGGCTCGGCCGTGACGCTGCTGCTCATCGGCGTCAGCCTGCTCGTCGGCGCGGTCGAGCGGCTCGCCGAGCAGCGCCGCGCGCTCGCGGTGCTGCTGGCGTTCGGGACGCCGCGCGGCGCGCTGGCCCGGTCGGTGCTGTGGCAGACGGCGGTGCCGGTGCTGCTCGGGCTCGTCCTGGCCGTCGCGGTCGGGACCGGGCTCGGGGCGGTGCTGCTCGCGGCCGTCGCCGAACCGGTGCGGTTCTCGGCGCGGGCGGTCGCCGGGCCGTGCGCGGTCGCGGCCGCGACGGTCCTGCTGGTCACGGCGGCGACGCTGCCGCCGCTGCGGCGGCTCGCGCGGCCCGAGGGCCTGCGCACCGAGTAGGGCGCGTCACGCGCCGACGGGCGACGCGCCTTCGGGGACGGTGCCGTCGCCCAGCCGGTCGCGGAACCACGCGATGGTCTCCCGCAGGCCGCGCGTCAGCGGGACCTCAGGCGTCCAGCCGAGCGTCTCGCGCGCCCGCGAGGTGTCCGGTCGCCGCGTCCGGGGGTCGTCCACCGGGGCGGCGACCAGCCGGACCGGCGACCGGGAGCCCGCCAGCTCCCGGATGCGCAGCGCCAGGTCGAGGATCGTCGTCTCCCGCGTCCCGCCGATGTTGACCGGCCCCGCGCACCGCGAGTCCGCGAGCGCCAGCACGCCCGCGACCGTGTCGGCGACGTGGCACGCGGTGCGCGTCTGGCGGCCGTCACCGGTCACCGTCAGCGGATCGCCGCGCAGCGCCTGCCGGATGAACGTCGGGATCGCGCGGCCGTCGCCCGGCCGCATGCGTGGGCCGTAGGAGTTGAAGATGCGGACGATCGCGGTGTCCGTGCCGTGGCGCGTCCGGTACGCGGTGGTCAGCGCCTCGGCGAACCGCTTCGCCTCGTCGTACACGCCGCGCGGCCCGACCGGGTTGACGTTCCCCCAGTACGTCTCGCGCTGCGGGTGCTCCAGCGGGTCGCCGTACACCTCGGACGTGGAGGCCAGCACGAACCGCGCCCCGTGCGCGCGGGCCAGGTCCAGCGCGTGCATCGTGCCGAGGCTCCCCGCGCGCAGCGTCTCGATCGGCAGCCGCAGGTAGTCCGCCGGGGACGCGGGCGACGCGAAATGCAGCACCAGGTCCACCGGCCCGTGAACCGGAAGGGCGTCGGTGACGTCACATTCGAGGAGCCGGAAACGCGGGTCCGCGCGGAATCCCTCGACGTTCGCCCGCGTCCCGGTGACGAAACTGTCGAGGCACAGCACCGCCGTCCCCCGGTCCAGGAGGCGTTCGCACAGATGGGACCCGAGGAAACCGGCGCCGCCGGTCACCACCGCTCGCCGAAACGGTCGGCGCGGCAGTTCCCCCAACTCCACCACCAGTCCTGTGACCTGCGAAAACGTCGATTCCCCGCCGCTTTCGCGGCGTGCGGAAAGGCGGCCTCATGGTACACGGGAGCCGTTTGCGCGTGAAGATCTCCTGGGCGTCCGACCGGGTCCGGCGCGGAATCGGGGGAACGCTCGTCGTCGCGTCGGCGGGATACGTCGGATGGATCGCGACGGACGCCGCGGCCGACGACCTGTGGATTTCCCTGCCGTTTCTGCTGGCCAACCTGTTCATGGTGTCGCTGCTGTGCCTCACCGTTTTCAACAACTGGCACCGGTTGCCCGCGGCCGTTCCCGAGCCGGGCCCGTTCGCGGAGCCGCTGACGGCCGTCCTGGTCCCGACGCTCAACGAGCCGCCGGACATGCTGCGGCGCACGCTGGAGAGCGTCCTGCGCCAGGACTGGCCGCACGACCGGCTCGTCGTGGTCGTCGGCGACGACGGGCGGCGCGCCGCCGTCCGCGACCTGGTCGCGGAGCTGCGGGCCGCGTTCCCCGGCGCGACGCTGCACTACCTGCTGCCGCCGCGTCGGCGCACGCCCGAGCGGAACGGCGACGCCAAGGACGGCAACCTCAACGCCATGCTCGCGTTCGTCGCGCGCACCCACCCCGACGCCGCGTTCGTCGAGACCCGCGACGCCGACGACCTCGTGGGCGACCCGGCGTTCCTGCGCCGCACGGTCGGGCACCTGGTCCGCCACCCGGGCACCGCGTTCGTCCAGACGGTCAAGGACGCCGTCGTCGGCCCCGGCGACCCGTTCGGCAACCGCCGCCGCTTCTTCTACCGGGGCATCATGCTGTCCCGCGCCGCCACCGGGTCGGCGTTCCCGTGCGGCAGCGGCCTGGTGTGGCGGCGGGCCGACCTGGAGGCCATCGGCGGGTTCCCCACCTGGAACCTCGTGGAGGACCTGTACTCCGGGTACGTCGCGCTCCGGCACGGCCTGCGCGGCGCGTACCTGCCGATCGAGGGAGCGATCGGCCAGGTCGCGCCCGAGGATCTGCCGAACGTCTACAAGCAACTCGGCACCTGGGCTGTGGACACGCTGCGCATCCTGTACTGGCGGTCGCCGCTGACCGCGCGCGGCCTGACGCTCCGGCAGCGCGCGCAGTTCCTGGAGGTCGGCCTGTTCTACCTGTCGAGCGTGCCGACGCTCGTCCTCATGCTGACGCCCGCGTGCTGCCTGCTCGCGGACGTCCGCATGTTCCGGACGGCGACCGCGCTGCACGTCGGGTACTCGGTCGCGTACGTGACGCTGCTCAGCGTCTTCATGTACGCCCTCGGCAACGGCACGTCCTGGCGCGAGGTGTGGCGCGCCAAGCAGATCTGGGTCGGGCTGACGTTCGTCTACATCGGCGCGAGCGTGCGCGCCGCCTGGTATGGGCCGCGCCGCAAACCCGAGTACCGCGTGACGCGCAAGGTGCAGCGCGCCGGACTGTACCTCCGCGAGGTCGCGCCGCACCTCGCGCTGTGCGCGCTGCTCGTCGCGGCGCTCGTCCGGCACGCCGTCCAGCGGATTCCCGGGCCGCTTGACGCGATCGACACCGGGTCGGTGTTCTGGGCGGGAAGCTACGTGGTGCTGCTCGCCGGGTTCGTCCGGCGGAGCTGGTACGGCCTCGGCCGCGCCCCGGAGCCGGACGGGACGCGCCGGCCGCGCGGACCGCGCTCCGACGAACTGCTGCGAAAGGCGGGAACATGCACGGCCCCTACTCCGAACGCCTCGGCTGCCTCCCCGACGACCGGCTCCGCGCCGCCTGCGCGCGGCACGGCCTCGGCGGATTCGTCCGCGCCGAGCCCGTCCGGCACGGGAGCTTCGGGCAGAACCTCTTCCTGACCGCCGCGTCGGGGGAGTACGTCCTGCGCGGCAACCCCCACTACCCGGGCCAGTTCGCGGCGGAGCGGTACTACTCGGGGCTGCTCGTCCGCGCGGGCGTCCCCGCGCCGTGGCCGTACCGGATCGACCCGGGCGCGGACCTGTTCGGCTGGAGTTACGCGCTCATGCCGCGCATGCCCGGAATCCAGCCCGACGACCCGGACGTCCGCGCCGGACTGACGGCCGACGACCGGGCCGGGATCGCCCGCGCGCTCGGCACCGCGCTCGCCGCGATCCACGCCGTGACCGCGCCCGCGCCCGGCCGCTACCACCCGGCCGCCGACGCCGTCGTCCCGCTGGAGCCGCCGGACGCGTCGGTGTGGGCGCTGCCCGCGCCGCGCCCCGCCGGACCCGGCCCCGGCGGGCCGTACGCGCGGTGGGTCGCGGACCGCGTCCTGGCCCGCCTCGCGCAGGCCGCCGGGCACGCCCCCGCCGCGACGACCGCCGCCGACCGCGCCTGGACGGCCGGGCTGCTCGCCGAGAACGAGGCGGCGACGTCCGTCCCGTTCACGCCGTCGCTGGTCGTGGAGGACTACAAGGAGGGCAACACCGTCGTCGCCCGCGACGGCGGGACGTGGCGGGTGTCCGGCGTCTTCGACCTCGCCCAGTGCTACTTCGGCGACGGCGAGGCCGACCTGCCCCGCACGCTCTGCTCCTACCTCGACGAGGACCCCGGCCTCGCCCGCGCGTTCCTGGCCGCCTACCTGGACGCCCGCCCGCCGCGCCCCGGCTTCTCCGCCCGCGCCGCGACCCACCTGCTGGTGGACCGGGCGATGCTGTGGGAGTTCTTCCAGCGCAACCGCCTGCGCTGGTGGCCGGAGGACTGGACGTTCCGCGACTGGGCGGGCCGCTACCTCGACCTGCTCGCCCCGCTGCTGCCGTAGACGGCGTCAGAACGGCAGCCGCGTCGTGATCTCCGCGGCCGTCGCCGTCAGCGCCGCGAGCGTCAGCACCGACGTGCCCGCCAGGACCGTCCACCGGCCCACCTGGTAGCCCGCCGGGACCAGCGCCGCGTCCCGGCCCCGCACCGGCCACGGCGCGCGCAGCGGCGCGGTGCCGGGGATCTCGTCGGCGGCGTCCAGCGCGGCGGGCGCGTCCGACGGCTCGGCGGGGGACAGGCCCGCCGCCCAGCCGAGCAGGTCCGCGACGTACGCCGGGTCGGTCGTCAGGCCCGACCCGAAGTAGCGGACCTCGGCGGCGATCTGGTCCAGCGTCCGGACGGTGTTGCCGAGCCCCACCGACCGCAGCCACTCGCGCAGGTCCGGGTCGGCGTACAGCCGCCGCCCGACCTCCGTGCCGAGCAGCAGGTCGGTCTTGGTGATGACGACCGCGACGCGCTTCTGCCGCCCCCGGTCCGGCCGCGACCGCAGCTCGTTCAGCACCCGCTGCAGCGTGTCGGCCGGGTCCTCGCCGGACGGGCCCGCCGCCGCCTCCGCCCGCGCCCGCTCGGCGTCCGACAGGGACCGGCGGACGTGCGGCAGCGCGAACGGGTCCACGATGAACAGCAGCGCCTCGCCGTGGTCGAGGTAGCGCAGCGACTCCACCTCCGGCGCGCCCGTGAAGTGCTCGCCCGCCGGGTCGAACAGGTACAGGATGCGGCGGGCGCGGCCCGGCAGCTCCACGTCCAGCATCGTCGCCAGCGGCAGCTCCGGGCCCGTCTTGGCGGGGCGGCCGCCGCTGCGGAACGCGCGGACCGTCCCCGCGTACGCCGCCGCGTGCCGCGCCTCGACGAACGCGACGCGGCCCCGCACCGCCCGCGCCCGGCCGTGCAGCGCGCGGATGCCGAGCACCATGAACGTCGTCTTGCCCGCGCCGGGGCCGCCGACGAACGGCAGCGGCTCCACCCGGACGCGGCCGATGCGCGGCGGCAGCCGCCCCGCGCAGTGCGGGCAGTACGCGGCCAGCCGGAACCGGCCGAGCAGCACCGTCGTCGGCAGCCGCGCCCCGCACCGGCAGACGTGCCGGAACGCGCCCGCCGTGCCGGGCACCAGCCGCCCGTGCCGCGCCCCGCACCCCGGGCACGCGTACACCGGCAGCCCGATCCGCTCGTAGCAGAACGGGTGCGGGCACGTCTGGAGAATCCGCCCGTAGACGGTGAAGACGCGCTCCACCGCCCACAGCACGCCCGCGCAGACCAGCCACCCCGCCAGGCCCGCGGCCGCGACCGCCCCGTACAGGACGGTCAGCGCCAGCGCGAGCAGCGCGGCGGGCACCGCCGCGACCACGATCCCCGCGCACAGCCCCAGCCACACCGGGAACAGGAAGAACCCCCACGGCCCGCCGAGCAGCAGCACCCCGGTCAGCCGGACCAGGACCTCGCGCGCCAGCGTCCACACGCGCGGCCCCACCGCCCGCGCGATGGCCCACCAGTCCCGCCAGATCTGCCCGAGCAGGTAGTGCCGGTAGGCGACCGCCGGCTCCGGCACCGGCGACGGCCCCTCCCGCGACGACGGCGTCAGCGCCCGCACCGCCTGCGCGTAGGACAGCCCCGCCGCGCCGAACCCCGCCACGACCAGCGTGACGGCGAACAGCACCGGGAACACCACCGCGAACCCGACCACCATCGCCGCGACCCACGCCGCCGCGAGCGCCAGCAGCATCAGCGGATGCATCGCCTCACCGCCCCCGCCCCTCGGCGACCAGGTCGCGCAGCGCGGCCCGCAGCGCCGGGTCGCCCGCGAACCGGGCCTCCAGCCGCCGGCCCGCGAACCAGCCGTTCACCGCGGACCGCGCCCACGCCTCCAGGCCCGGCTCGGCCGCGCCGCCGCGCCGCAGCCGCAGCACCACCTCGACCAGCTCGGCGCGGGCCGCCGCGTCGCCGCCGCGCGCCGGGAGCGAACCCGCCCACCGCGCGCCCAGCCGGGCGCGCAGCCGCGCCGGGGCGGCGGCCAGCAGCGCCGCGCGGAACTCCGGGTCGCGGCGGCCGAGCCGCCCCGACGCGACGCCGAACGCGGGCTCGCCCAGCGGGCCCGCGTCCCGCGCGGTCAGCGCCGCGAGCGCGGCGGCGGCCCGGTCCGCGCGCTCCGCGCCGACCGCCGCCGCGCACTCGCCCACGGCCGCCGCGTCCCGGTCGGCGTCGCCGCCGGGCAGCACCGAGCGGACGCGGGCCGCCAGGCGCAGCACGTCCACGCCGAGGTCGGCGTCCCCGACCGCGCGCGCGAACGCCCGCGACGGCAGCGCCGCCAGCGCCGGGCGCTCGGCGAACGCCGCCGCGTGGTCGGTCAGCAGCGCCAGGCACTCGGCGGCCTCCGGCGGCGCGGCCCACACGTCGGCCAGGACGGCGTCGCAGCCCTCGACGGCCAGCAGCGCGGCGGTCGCCGCGACGCGGTGCCGGGGCCGCCGCCGCCCGACCGAGCCGAGCACCGCCAGCGCCGCCGCCGGGACGGCCGCCCAGCGCTCCGCGTCCGCCGGGTCCAGCGCGGCGTACAGCAGGTCGCAGGCGCGGTCGCCCAGGACCGCCGCGCGGGTCGCGGCGTCGGTCGCGTCGAGCCCGGCCAGCACGCCGTCCAGCAGCGCCGCGCGCGACGCGTCCGGGCACACCGCGAGCGCCGCCGGGACGTCCGCCGCGCCGCACCGCGTCCGGCCCTGCGCCGCCGCCGCGATCTCGCCCGCCCGCGCCGGGGCGCCCGCCGCCGCCGCGATCTCCGCCGTCCGCGCGACGTCGGTGAGGTCGCCCGCCGCCGCCAGCGCCGCCGCGACCGCCGGTTCCAGCGCGGGCCGCAGCTCCGGCGGCAGCGGGCCGCGCGGCAGCCGGTCCCGCGCCGCCGGGTCGGCCAGCGCCGCCGTCACCGCGCGCAGCGCGCACTGCCCGGCGACGTCCGCCGCGCCCGCCGCGCTCGCCAGGTCCCGGACGGCGACCGCCAGGTCCACGCCCATCGACGGGACGCCCGGCACCAGGTCCCGCCACACCCACTCGGGCAGGTCGCCGCCCGACCGGGCCAGCAGCGCCGCCGCCTCCGCCTCCTCGGCGGGCGCGACGCCCGGCTCGCCCCGGCACAGCGCCAGCAGCGCCGCCGCGCGCTCCAGCGCGCGCGGGCCCGGGTCGCCGTCGAGCCGCGCCAGCTCGCCGAGCGCGTCCAGGCCGGCGAAGTCCCCGGACCGCCAGCACGCGGCGGCCGTCCGCGCGAACCGGCCCGTGCCGGAGCCCGTGCTGGAGCCCGTGCTGGAACCCGTGCCGGAACCCGTGCTGACGCGCGAGCTGGAGCCCGCGCCGGGCAGGACGAACACCGGGCCGCCCTGGTACCGCACCGCCGCCCACACGTCCGGCGTCGTGCCGACGACCCGCTGCCGCGCGCCGTCGGGGTCCGCGCTGTAGGTGACGAACGTCAGCCGCTCCGCCGCCGCGAGCGGCAGCGAGTACGACACCACCGCGATCCACCGCGCGATCGGCTCCACGTCGTCCGCGACGAGCACCACCCGGCCGTGCCCCCGGCCGAGGACGTCCACGACGGCGTCCAGCAGCGGGGCGAGCAGGTCCGGCTGCGCCGCCAGCCAGTCCGCGAGCGCGTCGGGGGAGAACCCCGGATCAGGGGACAGGTCCGGCAGGTCGGGCAGTTCGGCGGGGTCGTCCGGGGCGGGGCCGGTCCGCCACAGCGGCGCGTTCCACAGCTCGGCGGGGCGCAGGCCCTCCAGCTCGTCCGGCTCGGCCACCACCGCGTGCGCGAAGAAGTTCCCGTACCGGCCCGAGTAGTCCTGCCCGAGGTACCGCGACCGGGCCAGCAGCGGACGGCCCTCGATCCGGTCGTACAGCAGCGCCACCGGGAACCGCGCCAGCTCGCCCGGCTCCGGCGACAGCGGCGCGTCCGGCGGCGGCCGGTACGCCAGGAACGGCGCGACCGCCGCGCGCACCCGGTCCGGCAGGCCCGGCGTCTGCGCCGTGAACTGGAACCCCGACCGGCCCGTCGGGCCGTTGCGCGCCGACGTGTAGTGCAGCTGCCAGGCCACCCGTCACGCCCCCCGGCCCCGCGCGCCCTCGGCCGCGCCGCGCGTCCCGTCGAGCATCCCGAACCGGTACAGCAGCCACAGCAGCGGGTCCTCGGCGCGGTGCGGCCGGACGCCGCCCGCCCCGACCCGCCCGTTCTCCGGGACGCCGCCCAGCGCCGACAGCCCGAACAGCGCGAAGTCGGCGTACTGCTGGCCGAGGTAGGTCTCCAGCCGCCCCGCCTGCCAGTCGTGCAGCAGCGACCGGACCTGCTCGTGGACGGCGTCGCGGTCGTCCAGGTCCAGCACGCCCGACCCCGACCGGGACCGGTGCAGCGCCGACTGCCGGGCCAGCTCCGGCGCCAGCACGTCGATCTTCGTCAGCGCCACCGCGACCGGGACCTCCAGCCGCTCGCCCGGCCGCGTCCCGTGCCGGGCCCGCAGCGCCTCGGTCACCCGCGCGATGATGTTGACGGGCTCGGAGTCCGGCTCGGCGTCGGAGTCCGGGGGCGGGGCCGCCGTCAGCGCCGCGCCCGCGCCCGGCAGCTCCAGCGGGTCGACCAGGAAGATGATCGAGTCCGCCGCCTCCAGGTACCGCAGGTGCAGGTCGCGCAGCTCGCGGCTGCGCAGGTCCTCCCCGGCGGTGTCGAACAGCACCAGCGCGAGCGAGTCCGTGCGCTCCCGCGCGAACCGGCCGCGCCGCGTCCGCGTCAGCAGGTACACCAGCGGCTCGCGCGGCGACGTCGCCGCGCTCGCCGTCGTCGGCAGCAGCCGCCGCTCCTCCAGCAGCGGACGCGCGAAGTCCCGCTTGTACCGCTCGATCGTCCGGTCGTCGCACGCCACCAGGGACGCGTCCAGCTCCGTCCCCACCCGGTTCATCAGCTCGTGCAGCAGCACCGCGATGTAGGTGCTCTTCCCGGCGTTCTTCGCGCCGACCAGCGCCACGATCCGCCCCGGCGCCTCGCAGTACGCCGACGGCAGCGGATTGTGGCACTCCCCGCACACCCGGCTGCCCGTCGGCTGCCCGCACGCCGGGCAGTCCGCCCGCCCGCCCCGGCCCGGCGCCGCGAACACCGGCGGCAGCGACGCGCCCGCCGCCGACCCCGTGTACGCCGCCAGCCGCTCGTCCAGCACCGGCGCGCAGCCCGCGCGGCGGCCCGCCTGCCCCCGGCAGCGGAACGGGATTCGGTGCGCGGGCGCCACCGCGAAGCAGTACGGGCACGTCACCGCCTGGCGGGCCGGGGCCTTCGGCAGGCCCACCCGGGACGCGAGCGACACGACGCACCTCCTATTTGGCGACCCGCAGCGAGCGGACGGGGGGATCGCCGAGTTCGATCCCATCATCCTCGGCGAAGCACCGCAGCCAGTACGGCCCCGCGACGCGCGGCAGCGCCACCGTCAGCTCGCCCGGCACCGGCACCCCGTCCCACACGCCCAGGACCTCCCCGTCGTCGGCGCGGTGCGGCATCACCCGGCCCGCGCGCAGCACCAGCGCCAGCCGCCCGATCCGCGCCGCGCGGCCGCCGGTCAGCCGCACCGTCAGCGTCCGCCGCCACGGCGGGCCGCCGCGCAGCAGCTCGTAGCCGACGATCGTGCGGCCCGCCAGCCGCGCCGCCGCCGCCGGGCCGGTGACCCGCGCGCCGCCCGACGTGCCGACCGCCGCGACCGCGACCTCCACCGGCTCGTCCTCGGGCACCGGCAGCCGCAGCCCGCCGTGCGTCTCGTACGCCGCGCGCGTCACCTGGCGGCGCAGCGGCGCGCGCAGGCCCGTCGCGGGATCGGTCCCGACGCGGTAGGCGACCTCGACCTCGGCGGCGTCGCCCGGCCAGTCGAACCCCAGGTGGACGTGCGCGCCGCGCCGCTCGGCGATCAGCCGCTCCGGCGCGGGCAGCCGCAGGTGCCGGTGGTACGCGCCGACCGCCGCCGCGCCGCCCGCGACCGTCACCGCGACGATCCAGCCCGCCCGGTCCGGCCGCACCGCGAGCCCGCCCGGCGCGGGCTCGGCGGGCAGCCGCCGCGACGCCGCCCGCACCTCCGCCAGCGGAAGCAGCGCGCTGCGCGGCCACGGCGGCGGGCCCTCGGTCAGCACCAGCTCGACGGTCCCGTGCGGCGGCGGGACGAACCGGACGAGCAGCGCGTCCCGGTCCGTCGGATGCGGCCCCGCCGCCAGCTCGTACACCGGCCCCGGCGGCGCGGTCGGCGCGGCCGACCGCCGCACGCCCGGCGTCACGACCTCCCGGCCGTCCGCGTCCAGGTACACCGCCGCGACCGTGTAGTGGTGCGTCGTGTCGTTCGGGACGTGGTCGCGGAACCCGTCGCGGGACGCGGGCAGCGGCCGGCCGTCCCGCGTCACCCGCGCGCCCGCCGCCTCCGGCGGCAGCGACCACCGGCCCGACACGACGCCGTCGCCGACCGACAGCTCCACCGCCGCCGGTTCCGGGCGGACCGTCACCGGGCCCGTCACCGCCGGGACCGACGCCGCCTCGCCGCGCACCGCCGTCACCGCGTAGAACAGCGGCGCGTTCACCGGCGGGCGCTCGTCGCGGCCGCCGACCAGCGGCTCGCCGTCCGCCGCGCCGCGCGGCGGCCGGTCCCGCCGCCGCACCACGTGGTACCGGATCTCGCCCGCCGTGGACGGCGACGGCTCCCACGACAGCCGCACCACCGCGCCGCCGTCCGTCGCGTCGACGTCCGCGCGGACCGCCGGGACCGGCGCGGGCGGCAGCCGCCGCTGCAGTTCCGCCGCGCCCGGCAGGTCCCGGACGAGCCGCAGCGCGTCCGCCAGCAGCCGCCACGCCCGGTCCGGGTCCGGGTCCGCCGCCGCCTCCTCGCGCAGCCGCACCGCCGCGTCCACCCGCCGCCGCGCCTCCGCCGCCAGCACGGCCGTCTCCTCGTCGGCGTCGTCGTCGGCCGCCCCCGCCAGCTCCGCGGCCGCGAACACCTCGCCCGCGTCCAGCAGCGCCCGCAGCCGCGCCGCCGGGCCGCCGCCCCCGCCCGCCTCCCGCACCACCGCGAACACCAGCCGCCGCGCGTCCTCCGGCTCGACGCCCAGCTCCTCCAGCGCGTACCGCAGCAGCGCCCGCTCCGACGCCCGCTGCCGCGCCCGCTCCCGCAGCCGCTCCACCACGTCGAACAGCACCAGGCCCGCCGGGTCCGCGCCCGACCGCAGGCCCGCCAGCACCGTCCCCGCGTGCGTCGTGCTCGTGTCCCGGCTCCGCCGCGCCCACGCCGCGACCGCCGCCTCCACCGCCGCCGCGTCCAGCGACACCCCCGGCGCCGCGAACCCGCCGAGCACCCGCATCGGGCCGCGCAGCCGGTCCCCGAACAGGAAGTCGGCCAGATGCCGCTTGCCGAGGACGTCCAGCGACTCGCGGACCTTCGGGTACGCCGCGTACGGCGCCGCGGGCGGCAGCGGGTCCGGGTCGCGGATCTCCACCTGGTCCGCGACCGCCAGCTCCCGGCCCTCCGCCGCCGGGACGCCCGCCGCCCGCGCGATCGACTCCACCTCCGCGGGCGTCACCATCCGCAGCGTCCCCGCCGCGTCCGACAGCCGCGCCCGCGCCGCCGCCCGCCGCCGCTCGTCCAGCTCCCGGCCGCCGCGCAGCCGCTCCGCCAGCGGCCGCAGATCCCCGCGCTCCGCCGCCGCGAACACCGGCGCCAGCTCCCGGTGCTCGGCCTCCAGCCGGTCCACCAGCCGCCGGTACTTCAACTGGCCGCGCGCCCGCCGCCAGCACTGCCGGACCTGCTTCACCGCCGCCGCGACCGCCGCGGGCTCCAGCGGATCGGGCAGCAGATACCGCACCCGCAGATCATCGGGCGGCCGGTCCCCGGCCGCCCGCGCGGGCTCGAGCACCGTGCGCCGGTACTCATCGTCTGTACTCATGGCCTCGCTTCGCTCGGCGGGCGCGCGGCGCTTCACGCGGCGGCTTCCCTCGTCGCGTGCTCGCTCCTTCGTCGCTGCGCGCGCTCCTCAGTCCAGCCGCCGCGCGCCGCGCGCGGTGTTCATGGCCTCGCTTCGCTCGGCGCGCGCCAGTGGTCACCGGGGGGCCTCAGCTCACCTGGACGCGGGAGAGGGCCGTGCGGGAGCGTTCGACCTCCTCTTCGGACATGCCGCCGACGTCGATCTTGAGGTCGAGGCGCTCGCCCTTCTCCTTCTCGACCGCCGCGACGTTGAGCAGGCCCGACGAGTCGAGCTGGAACGTCACCTCGATCGGCCAGCCCGCCTGCTTGCCGGACGGGATGCGGATGTCCCCGGCCGCGATCTCGGTGTTGTCGATCAGCTCCGGCGACTCGACGCTGCCCGCCTGCTCCATCACCCGCACGTCCGCCGAGTCCTGGTCGTCGAAGACGGTGAAGAAGTCCTCGGTGCGGGCGGCGGGCAGCTCGTCGTTGGCGTGGACGAGGTGCGCGACGCTCTCCTCGCCCGTCTCCCGGTCCACCACGACGATCCCGAACGCGTGCGAGGCGACCGTCCGGATGCGGCGGCCCGCGATCTGCCGCTGCTGCTCGGCCGACAGGCCCGCCCGGTTCGCCATGTCGGCGGCCTGCTCCGCCGCGCCCTCGCGGACCAGCCGCCGGTAGGTCTCCTCGAACGCGTACAGCGCCGCGCCCTTGGCGACCGCGAGGTCGGGGTCCTGGAGGCGCGGGCGCATCCCCAGCTCGTTCTCCAGCCGGGACGCGACGACCGGCATCTTGGTGGACCCGCCGACGAGCACCAGGTCGTCGTAGTCGTGGACGCCCTTCTCCGCCGCCGTCGTCAGCGTCCGCCCGGTGATCTCGATCGTCCGGTCCAGCAGGTCGCGGGTCAGGTCCTCCATGCGCTCGCGCGTCAGCTCCACCGCCGCGACCCGGCCGTCGTGCATCACCCGGACGGTGTGCGCGGTGCGGGTCGTCAGCGCCTTCTTGGCGTCCTCGGCGTCCCGGCGGAGCTGCTGCTCGGTCTGCCGGTCGTCCAGCGGGTCGGACGCGTCGGGGTGCTCGGCCAGGAACCGTTCCGCGAGGAACTCCACGATCCGCTCGTCCCAGTCCGCGCCGCCCAGCTCGTGGTCGCCGTCGGTGCAGACGACCTCGATGTGCCCGCCGCGCAACGCGATGACCGTCGTGTCGAACGTGCCGCCGCCGAGGTCGTAGACGAGGATCGTGCGGTCCGCGTCGGGGTTCAGCACCCCGTAGGTGATCGCCGCGGCGATCGGCTCGGACACGATGTCGATGACGTTGAGGCCCGCGATGCGGCCCGCCTTGTGCGTCGCGTCCCGCTCGGCCGCGCCGAAGTACGCCGGGACGGTGATGACGACGTCCCGCGCCTCCTCGCCCGCGCTGGTCCGCGCGTCCGTCGCGAGCTTCAGCAGGATGAACGCCGACAGCTCCTCGGGCTTGAAGTCGATCCCGTGGATCTGCCGGGCGACGTCGCGGCCCATGTCCCGCTTGATGAGGCTCACCACGTTGTCGGGGTCCAGCGCCGCCGTGTCCTTGGCGGTCGCCCCCACCACGACGTTGTCGCCGCTCTCGAAGTAGACGACCGAGGGCGTCGTGTCGGTGCCCTCCAGGTTGCGCAGGACCGCGGGGCGTCCCACATCGTCGATGGAGGCAATGCAGGAGTACGTGGTTCCCAGGTCGATCCCGTAGACAGCCATGTCCCTCTTCACCTATCGGTACCGCGTTCCGGTGCTTGTCCCGGCGCTCGTGTGCCGTGCTCGGGTCCGCGTGCTCATCGTCCCGCCCGGTCCGCCTCCGCGCAGCCGTTCGGGGCGGCGGCGACGCGCGCCACACCGACCTCCGCCTTGCGGACGACCCGTCCGTCCCGTTCGAAACCGTCGGAACGGACCTCGGCGACCGTGCCGTCCAGGGCGGGGTCGGCCACCCGCGCGACGGCGACGGGCCGGTGCCGCGCCGCGTCGTAGGGCTGCCCCGGCTCGGCGGTGAACCGCTCGACGCCGGACCGGGCCAGCGCGTCGGCGATGTCGTCGGCGAGCGCGGCGAGCACGGCCGCGGCGCCCGCCGCGTCGGGCGGGTCCGGGGCGTCCCAGCGGCGGGCCTCGCGGCGCGCCAGGTCGTGGCAGCGGTACAGCGCGGCGCGCAGCGGCTCCAGCGCCGACTCCAGCTCGCCGCGGCGCAGCCGCTGGTTCTCCTCGTGCAGCCGGTCGATGACGGCCTCCCGGTGCGCGGCCCGCTCGTGCTCGCGGTCGAGCCGGGCGCTCAGCGCGGCGAGCGCCGCGAGGATCTCCGCGCCCGCCCCGGGCTCGCTCTCCGGCCCGGGCACGGGTTCCGGCACGGGCTCGGTCTCGGGGGACGCGCTGACTGCGGTATCCGGGTCGCTCGACACGTGCAGTCACCTTAACGGCACCTGAAGGCGGCGGGTAGGCCCGTCGGGACGACGAAACCGCGGCGCGCGCGGCCCGCACCACCGGTTTCCCCGGGCCGACACACGGGGGTAACACGCCCGAAACGGCCGTCGACCAGGGTGAACACGGGACGCCGCTCCCGGCGGACCGCGATGTGCGGAGGTGACGATGTTGCTGCGGGTACGAGTTCGTCTTCCCGACCGTCCCGGCGCGCTCGGCCAGGTGGCGCGGACGCTCGGCGCGGCGGGCGCCGACGTCGCCCAGATGGCCGTCCTGGAGCGCGACGGCGGCCGGGCGCTCGACGACTTCACCGTCGCCTGGCCCGCCGGGGCGGGCATCGACCGGCTCTGCGACGGCCTGGCCGCCGTCGCCGGGGTCGACATCGTCGGGATCTGGCCGACCGTCGAGCCGCAGGGCGCGTTCCCCGACGCGGAACTGCTCGGCCGGGTCGCCGCCGACCCGGGGCGCGGCCCGTTCACCCTGTCCGACGCGGTCCCGGCGCTGCTGAGCGCCGACTGGGCGGCGCTCGCCGAGCCCGGCCCGGCCGGGTCGGCGGTCCTGCACGCCAGCCTCGGCGTCGGCGCGGGCGTCGTGCTGCCCGCGCTGGAGCCGGTGCGGGCGCGGGCGTTCACCGCGCCGGACGGTACCCAGTTCGCGCTCGCGCCGATGCCCGACGACGTCGTGCTCGTCGTCGCGCGGACGGGCGCGCCGCCCTTCCACCGGTCGGAGGTGTTCCGCCTGGAGCAGTTGGTGGGTGCCGCCGCCGCGATCTTCGGCGCGGCCGAGAAGCTCCTGGAGTCGCCGTAGGTCAGGGGAGCAGCGGCGCGAGCGACGCCGGGCCCGCCAGACCGGCGGCGGGGCCGGACCCGGCCGCGACCGTCGCGGCCGCCGCGCCGCCCCAGCGGGCCGCCGCCGACGCGTCGAGGCCGCGCAGCAGCGCCGTCAGGAACCCGGCCGCGAACGCGTCGCCGCAGCCCGTCGGGTCCGCGTCCGCGACCTCCGGCGCGGGCAGCCGCTCCACGCCCGCGGCGGACGCCAGCAGCGCGCCGTGCTCCCCGAGCGTCACGATCACCGCGCGCGGCCCCTCGGCCAGCAGCCGCCGCGCCGCCGTCACCGGGTCGGCCGCGCCGGTGAGCGCGAGCGCCTGCTCCTCGTCGGGCAGGACGTAGTCGCAGTGCCGCAGGAACGGCGCGGCGGCGCGCAGCGGCTCGGGGTCGGCGGCGTCGAAGTCGGCGGTGACGACCGTCCCGGCGGCGCGGGCCGCCGCGAGCGCCGCGAAGAACGCCGGGTCGGCCAGGCCGGGCGTCAGGTCGGGGCCGCCCAGGTGGACGGCGTCGGCGGCGGCGAGCAGGCCGGGATCGACCGCGCCGGGCGTCAGCGTCGGGTTCGCGCCCGCCGCGCGCAGCGCGCCGCCCCGTCCGGCGGGCAGCGGCCGGACCGCCGCGCCCGTCCGCTCCCCGGCGCGGCGGACCAGCCCGCCGGTGTCCACGCCCTCGCGCGCCAGCACGCGGGTCAGCAGGTCGCCGAGGTCGTCGTCGCCGACGGCCCCGACCGACACCACGTCGTGGCCGAGCCGCGCGAGCGCGACGGCCGTCCCGGCGGCGCACCCGGCGGGGGCGACGCCGATCCGCCCCGCGTCCGCGTCCGCGAGGACGACGACGGCGTGCGCGCCCAGCGTGACGACGGCCATGAGCTCCCCCTCGCGATCGTCCGCCGACAGCGTACGCGCGCCCGGGACGCGTCCGGAACGGTCCAGCGGGCCGCCTTGACCGGGCGGCCGAGATCGCGACAGGCTGCGGCCATGCCCGCGCTCAGCACCGACGACGCCCGCGCCCGGTTCGCCGCCGCGCCCGTCGTCCGGCTCGCGACGGTCGGGGAGGACGGGCGGCCCCGGATCGTGCCGGTCGTGTTCGCGCTGCGCCGGGACGTCCTGGTCACGGCCGTCGACCACAAGCCCAAGCGGACCCGCGAGCTGCGGCGGCTGGCGGACGTCCGCGCCAACCCGCGCGTCAGCCTGCTCGCGGACCGCTACGACGACGACTGGGAGCGGCTGTGGTGGGTGCGCGCGGACGGCGCGGCGCGCGTCGTCACCGAGCCCGCCGCGACGGCCGAGCCGCTGCGGCTGCTCGCGGAGCGCTACCCGCAGTACCGCGACCGTCCGCCGGAGGGCCCGGTCATCGCCGTGACCGTCGAGTCGTGGACGGGCTGGGCCGCGTCCTGACCCCCTAGTCCCAGGCCGCTAGTCCCAGGCCGCGCCGACGCGGGCGAGCCGGTCGGCGTACTCGATCCGCCCGCGCCACGCGTCCGGCCAGCCGCCGAGGCCGTGCCGCGCCCCGGCGAACGCGCCCGCCAGGCAGGCGATCGAGTCGGAGTCGCCCGCGCTGGCCGCGCCGCGCCGGATCGCGCCCACCGGGTCGTCGGGGAACAGCAGGAAGCACAGCAGGCCCGTCGCGAACGCCTCCTCGGCGACCCAGCCCTCGCCGGTCGCCGCGCACGGGTCCGCCGCGCGGTCGGGGGCGGCCAGCGCCGCGTCGAGCCGGTCGAGGACGGCGAGGCACTCGTCCCAGCCGCGCGCCGCGAAGTCCTGCGGGGACGTGGCGGCGGGTCGCCGCCACAGGTCCCCGAGCCAGTCGCCGTGGTAGACGGTCCGCTGCGCGGCGGCGCGGGCGCGCAGCGCGGCGGGCAGCTCGGCGGGCTCGATCCCGTCGCGCAGCCACGCGACCGCGAACGCCGTCAGCTCGCTGGCGGCCAGGCCGGTCGGGTGGCCGTGGGTCAGCGCCGCCTGGAGCTGGGCGGCCCCGGCGCGGGCCGCGTCGTCCGGGGCGGGGACGAGGCCGAGCGGCGTCACCCGCATGTTCGCGCCGCAGCCCTTGGACGTCGGCTGCGTCGCCTCCGCCCACGGCAGGCCCTCCGCGAGGCCGCCGCACGCGCGCAGGCACGTCATGCCGGGCGCGCGGTCGTTGTCGGGGCTCGCGGCCCAGGCGACGAACCGGCGGCTCCAGATCGCGGCGAGCGCGGCGGGGTCCCAGTCGCCGGCCGCCTCCAGCAGCCCTTCGGCGACGGCGAGGCCCATCTGGGTGTCGTCGGTGACGCGCCAGGGCGTGGTCTCGGGGCCGTCCGGGCCGTCCGGGCCGTAGACGGCCGTGATGCGCTCCATCGTCATGAACTCGGTGGGGGCGCCCAGCGCGTCCCCGTACGCCAGCCCGAAGACCGACCCGCTCGCCTGCAACGTCATGCGGGCATTCTTCCGTACATGTCAGGCGGTCAGCCCGACGAGCGCCGCGAGGCGGGCGCGGTGGCGGGCGGGCGGGCCGAACAGCTCGCGGGAGACCGCCGCGCGCTTGAAGTACAGGTGCGCGTCGTGCTCCCAGGTGAAGCCGATGCCGCCGTGCAACTGGATCGTCTCGGCCGCGACCTGGAAGAACGCGTCCGCGCAGTACGCCTGGGCGGTCGCGGCGGCGGCGGGCAGCGCGGCCGGGTCGCCGTCGGCCGCGGCGGCGGCCCCGAGCACCGCCGACCGCGCCGACTCGACCAGGACGTACAGGTCGGCGCAGCGGTGCTTGACCGCCTGGAAGCTCCCGATGGGACGGCCGAACTGGCGGCGGACCTTGACGTACTCGACGGTCATGTCGAACGCGCGCTGCGCGCCGCCGAGCTGCTCGGCGGCCAGCAGCACGGCGGCGGCGTCGAGCGCGCGGGCGAGCGCGGCGGGGCCGTTGGCGACGCGGCGCGCGGGCGTCCCGGCGAACTCCAGGCGGGCGAGCCGCCGCGTCCGGTCCAGGCAGGGGAGGGGCGTGCGGGTCGCCGCGTCCGCGCGGACGGCGAACAGGTCGGGCTCGCCGTGCTCGTCGCGCGCGGCGACGAGGACCAGCCCGGCCGTGCAGCCGTCCAGCACGTGGTCTTTCACGCCGTCCAGGACCCAGCCGTCGCCGTCGCGGCGCGCGGTCGTCGTCCCGACGTCCCAGCGGTCGCCCTCGGCCCACGCGAGCGTCGCGATCAGCGAGCCGTCCGCGATCGGCGGCAGCGCCTCGGCCGCCAGCGCCGCGTCGCCGGACGCCGCGACGGCCTCGGCGGCGACGGCCGTCGCCAGGAGCGGCGCGCACGCCAGCGCGCGGCCCGCCTCTTCGAGCGCGACGACGAGCTCCCGCATCCCGCAGCCCGCGCCGCCGAACTCCTCGGCCACCGCCAGTCCCTGCACGCCGACCGTCCCGGCCAGCGCCGCCCACACGGCGGGGTCGTGCCCGAGACCGTCCGCCGTCAGCCGCCGGACCTCGGCGACGGGCGACCGCTCCGCGAAGAACCGCCGCAGCACCCGCCGCAGCTCGTCCCGCTCGTCCGAACCCCCCATACCGCCTCCCAAGCATACGCTTGCTCAACAAGCTAGCACGGGGCCGGGCCGGCCGGTCGTCGCATCCCGAGGCCCGGCGACCTAGGCTGGAGGCGTCGGTTCCGGGGATCACTATTCGTAAGCGAAAGGTGGCGTCCTGTATCTAGACTCGTCTCCGACGAGGAAGGAGCCAGGGCATGACCGCGATGGTTCATGACCAGCACGTGACGCAGGAGCAGGAGGAGCAAGAAGACCTCCTGCTGGAAGGTTTCCTCGCCCTCCAGACCCCCGAGGGCTTTCGAGCCGAGTTCATCGACGGAGAGATCGTCGTGTCGCCACCCCCCATCGGAAAGCACGACCGGATCGTCGGGAAGATCGTCCGCCAGCTCTACAGCGGCGGCGTCGACCTCGACTTCATGCCGAACCGCGGCCTCGAGGTCCCGCGCGGCGGCGGGTGTCCGAGCAACCACGTGATCCCGGACGGCGCCTTCGCCCCCACCGAACTCGACCTCTTCAACGACGACCTGGTGTGGGGACCGGCCGAGGGAGTGCTCCTCGTGCTGGAGGTGACGTCGAACCGCGCCGAGCGCGACCGCGCGGCCAAGAGGTGCTGTTACGCCCGCGCCGGAATCGACTTCTACCTGCTGGTCGACCGGGACAAGCAGTCGGTGACGCTGTTCCACGACCCCGAGGGCGAGGACTACCGGGCGTCGGTCACCGAGCCGTTCGGCAAGGCGGTGCCGCTGCCCGAGCCGTTCGGGTTCGAGCTGGACACCGCCGAGTTCACCTGAGCCCGGTCCCGTCCGCCGGACGGGACTCGGGTCACTGCCAGACGGACCAGTCGTGCGGGCCGAGGGCGTAGCCGCCCGGGGTCGTGCTGACGTGGTTGGCGTCCAGGAGATGGCGCAGGGCCTCCCGCAGATCGTCCTCCGGGAGGCCCGTCGTCTCCTTCAGGTAGTCGAACTCCGCGACGTCGCCGGTCTGGTCGACCGTCGCGACCGCCTCGTACACGGTCAGGTCGGCGTCCGACAGGCCCTGGACGTCGGCGCGCTCCTCGATCTCGCCCGGGCCGCTCTGGCCGGGCGCGGTGAGCCTGGGCTGTTCTCGCACACGGGATTCGCTCATGCCGCGCGCCTGCCCGATGGGCCGCCGGTCATGCGCGGATCAGCCGTACCGCTTCATCTCGTGGAAGAAGCCGGGCACCTCGTGCAGGTCGCCCGACTCGGCGACGTGGTCGTAGACGTAGCGGGCGACGGCGAGGTCCAGGACGCCGAGGCCGAACGGCGAGAACACCACGGTGCGGTCGGCGGGCGGCGTCGTCGCGCCGGTCAGGACGTCGTAGAGGGTGCCCGCCACGAAGTCGCGGTGCCCGACCTTCTGCTCCGCGAGGTGCGGCGAGGTGTTCGCCTTCATGCAGTGCTCGACGTCGTCCACGACGTTGTACGCGTCGAGGATGATCTCCGGCGCGAGATCGCGCAGCGAGACGTGCAGGACGAGCGGGTGGTGGCCGAACCACGCGGGCTCGGTGACGTGCGGCTCGCCCGCCACGGTCGCGAAGACGACCAGGTCGGACGAGCGGACCAGGTCCTCCGCCGAGTCCCGGATCTCGATTCGCCCGCCCTCGGTCCGCGCGAGGTAGTCGCGGAAGCCCTCGGCGTGCTCGCGGGACAGGTCGTGGACGTTCAGCTCGTCGAACTCGAACCCGTTCGCGGCCAGGTACGTGTGGATGTAGCGGGCGATCAGCCCGACGCCGAAGAACCCGACCCGGCGCGGCCGCTCCCCGCGCGCGTCCGCGAGCCGCGCCGCCGCCAGCGACGCCGACGCGGCCGTCCGCGCCGCGCTGACGATGGAGCTCTCCAGGCACGCGAACGGGTAGCCCGTCGCGGTGTCGTTGAGGATCAGGACGGCCGACGCGCGCGGGACGCCGCCCGCGACGTTGCCCGGGAAGCTGGAGATCCACTTGATCCCGTGGACGTTCACGTCGCCCTGGACCGACGCGGGCAGCGCGATGATCCGGTTGGCGGGCTCGTCGGGGAAGCGCAGGAAGTAGGAGTCGGGGTTGACGGTCCGCCCCTCGCCGTGCAGGCGGTACGCGTCCTCGACCATCGCGATGACGCGCCGCTCGCGCCCGCTCACCGCCTCGTGGACCTGGGCGCCCGAGATCACCGCGAACGAGGGGGACTGCGTCATATCCGGCTTCTCCTGGATCGAGTCGTGTTGATCAGACGCCGAGGATATCGGCGCCCGGAAGCTGCAGTTCGCGCGCGAGGTCGCTGAAGTTCTCCCGCAGCCAGCTCTCCTCGTAGATCGAGTCGAGATAGCGTTCGCCCAGGTCGGGCGCTATCGCGACGGCGACCGGCGACGCGCCGGGGTACTTGGCCGCCAGCCAGTGGGCCGCGCCGGACACCACGGTGCCGGTGGAGCCGCCGAACAGGAACCCGCGCGAGGACAGCGCGTGGACGGTGCGGATCGTGTCGGTCTCGGCGACGTGGACGACGTCGTCCACGTAGGACTCGTCCACGAGCGCGGGGCGGCTGCTGGTGCCGAGGCCGGGGACCATGCGCCGCTCGGGGAGGCCGCCGAACGTCACCGAGCCGACCGCGTCGACCGCGACGATCGTGACGGGGCGGCCGTGCTCGCGGAAGTAGCGGGCGCAGCCCATCAGCGTGCCGGTGGTGCCCGCGCCGACGAACAGGACTTCCAGGTCGGGGAACTGGCGGTCGATCGCGGGCGCGGTGCCCGAGTAGTGGGCCCGCCAGTTGTTGCTGTTGGCGTACTGGTTGAGCCAGACGCAGCCGTCCTCGGACTCGGCCAGGCTCCGGACGTAGTCGATGCGGCTCTCGAGGTAGCCGCCGTTGGCGTCCTGGTGGGAGATGACGCGGACCTCGGCGCCGAGGGCGCGCATGAGGCGCATGGAGGCGGGGTTGCAGCGCGGGTCGGTGACGCAGACGAAGCGGTAGCCCCGGTCGGCGGCGATCAGGCTGAGCGCGATCCCGAGGTTGCCGGAGGACGACTCGACGATCGTGGACCCGGCGGTGAGGACGCCGTCGCGCTCGGCGGCGGCGACCATCGCGGCGGCGGCCTTCAGCTTCACCGAGCCGGCGAAGTTGAACCCCTCGCACTTGAGGTAGAGCGGGCAGTCGAGTACCGGGCGCAGATCCACGTAGAGGTCGTCGACATTGAATTCCTGCGGCGAGGTGATGATGGGCACGCTGCCACCCTCGAATGAATGACAATTGGTGGGTGCGGCGGAAGTGGAGTAACCGGTTTTCGTGATCCGGCGTTCGGTCCCGCGAGTTTCCCGCTGATCGAATTCCGAGAATTCAAGAGGGCCGGCCGATCCTCCCATCTTCCCCCGATGACTCACCCCGGTTCTAGGCGAACTGGGGCGAAGCATCACCGTACCTGCGGCCATGTCCGGTCGCAACCCCCGACTTACCCGCCGGTACTATCCCAAAGCACTGATTCGGTGAAGGCCGGGACGGTGTGGACATAAGCTATCCGCGGCCGGCCCGGCCGCCCGCGACCGGCCCCCGGCCGGGCCATTCGGCGATGACGGTGGAGACGTCCTACCTCACGGAGAGTCAAGATGAATGCTCGCGGACCCGTCGCGGAACGCCTCCTGGACCGGTCCGCGCTGCCCGCGCTGCCGATCGCGCCGGACGAGGCCGAGCGGGCGCGCGTCCTGGCCGCCCGGCACGGCATGACCGCCGAGCGCGAGATCGAGCTGGCCGCGCCGGTGATCACGCGCGTGGAGCGGTTCGCCGCCGCGGGCGACGCGGTCGCGGTCGCGGACGGACCCGTCGGGCTGACCTACGCGCGGCTGGCCGCCGAGGCCCGCCGGATGGCGTCCTACCTGCTGGAACAGGGCGTCGAGGAGGGAACGGTCGTCGGCGTCGGCGGCGAGCGCGGCTGGCGGATCGTCGCGGCGTTCCTGGCGGTCGAGCTGGTCGGCGCGCTGTACGTCCCGGCCGACGAGACCTGGCCCGCCGCCCGCGTCCGCGACGTGCTGGGCCAGGCGGGCGCGGCGGTGCTCGTCGTCGCGGGCGAGCCG
This sequence comes from Actinomadura atramentaria DSM 43919, assembly GCF_000381885.1. GTDB lineage: Bacteria > Actinomycetota > Actinomycetes > Streptosporangiales > Streptosporangiaceae > Spirillospora > Spirillospora atramentaria. The sequence goes on from NZ_KB907222.1 coordinate 79,125, forward strand.
GCGGCCGCGCTGACGGCGGGCGCGGCCGAGGCGGGCTGCGCCGTGGTCCCCGCCGAGGGCGCGGACGCGTGCGAGCCGTGGCCCGGCGAACCCCGGCTGCACTCCCTCGACCAGCCGCGATACGTGCTGTTCACCTCGGGTTCCACGGGCAGGCCGAAGGGCGCCGTCGTGGAGCACCAGGGCATGATCAACCACCTCTACGCGAAGATCACCGATCTCGGGATGACCGGCGCGGACGTCCTCGCGCAGACCGCCCCGCTCGGCTTCGACATCTCCGTCTGGCAGATGCTGTGCCCGCTGCTGCTCGGCGGCCGCGTGGAGATCGTCGGCGACGAGGTCGCGCACGACCCGGTCGCGTTCGCGCGGGCGGTGGACGAGCGCGGCATCACCGTCGTCGAGCTGGTCCCGACGATGGTCCGGCACCTGCTGGACGACCTGGCCGACGCCCCCGACGGCGCGTTCGGCGCGCTGCGCTGGATGATCGCGACCGGCGAGGAGCTGCCCGCCGAGCTGTCCCGCCGCTGGCTGGCGGCGCTGCCGCACGCGGGCCTGCTCAACGCCTACGGCCCGACCGAGTGCTCCGACGACGTCACCCACCACCGCGTCACCGCCGCCGACCTGGACCTGCTGCGGCTGCCGATCGGCACGCCGATCGTCAACTCCCAGCTCTACGTGCTGCGCGAGGACGACGACGGCGCCTGGCACGCCTGCGGCATCGACGAGACCGGCGAGCTGTTCGTCGGCGGCGTGTGCGTCGGCCGGGGCTACCTCGGCAACCACGAGCGCACCCGGGAGGCGTTCTTCCAGGACCCGTTCGCCGACACCCCGACCGGCCGGCTCTACCGGACGGGCGACGCGGTCCGGCTGCTGCCGCCGGGCGCGGGCGGCGAGGACCGGCCGACGCTGCAGTACCTCGGCCGGGTGGACCGCCAGGTCAAGATCTCCGGTGTCCGGATGGAGCTGGGCGAGATCGAGGCGGTGCTGCAGCGGCATCCGGGCGTGGGCGCGGCGGCGGTCGTCGTCCACGAGTTCCCCGTGGGATGAGCAGCGGCCCTGACCTCCCCGGACCTTGATCACCGAGCGTGATCGCGACGGCGGGGAGACCCCGGTCACTCGTTGTCACATGGCGAGTGTCCGCAGTGCCGAACCGCCGCGAACCGGTCGTCTCTTTTGTCACTCCTGTGAGCAATATCCACGGGCAAGTTCTACAATCCGGGGGATTGCGAGGCATGTGACGGGCTGGTTAACTGTGGCTCCGCTACTCCTGAGTAGACACGTGGTCGACGACGGACCCGGGCCGGACGGCGGAAAGCGGCGGTGTCCGGCACGGCGGAACCGGTCCGGCGCGAGCCGGGCGGCGGCCGGGCGGCGCGCCATCGGGACGAAACTCGGGGAAAGGGGACGGGAAAGCCCTCAGTTTCTGTCGTCGCATTTTCGGAATCCCGCCCCGACGACCGTTCCGGTCGCCTTCTCGGGCATGACGCAAACCTCCTCGACCGGGAAAGTACCGCTTGATGTCGTCCTCCGAGTACGTTCCTCTCTCCGCCGCTCAGCAGAGCGTCTGGTACGCGCAGCAGCTCACCCCCGAGGTGCCGATCTGCATCGCGCAGTACATCGAGATCGAGGGGCCTCTCGACCCGCGTCTCTTCGACGAGATCGGACGCCTGGCGGCGGCCGAGTTCCCCAGCCTGCAGATGCGGCTGACCGAGCGCGACGGCGTTCCTTTCCAGGTCATTCCGGATGATCCCGAGACGCCGATCCTGCTCACCGACTTCTCCGCGGAACCGGACCCGGAGGCGGCGGCGCGCGCGTGGATGCGCGCGGACATGGCGCGCCCGATGGACCTGCTCGGCGAGCGCCTGCACCACCTCGCCGTGCTGCGCCTCGGCCCGGAGCGGCACTTCTGGTACCTGCGGGCGCACCACATCACGGTCGACGGGTTCGGCGGCTCGCTCGTCAACAGCCGGATGGGCGAGCTCTACACGCTGCTGGCGGGCGGCGGGGAGTACGTCTTCGAGGAGCGCGGCGACTACCGGGCGCTGCTCGCCGAGGAGGCCGAGTACCGGGCGGGGGAGCGGTTCGCCAAGGACCGCGCGTACTGGACCGAGCGGTTCGCGGACCTCCCGGAGATCACCGGCCTGTCGGACCGGACGGCCGCGCCGACGATGGACTTCGTCCGCAGCAGCACGACCCTGGACCCCGCCGCCAGCGGCGGCCTGGCCGCCGCCGCCCGGCGGCTGCGCACCGCCACGCCCGGCCTGGCCATCGCCGCGACCGCCGCGTACATGGCGCGCGTCACCGGCGACCCCGACGTCGTCCTCGGCCTCGCGGTGACGGGCCGCACCACCGACCTCGCCCGCCGCACCCCGACGATGATGTCCAACATCGTCCCGCTGCGGGTCCGCGTCGACCCCGGCCTGACGCTGGACGAGCTGACCCGCACCGTCTCCCGCGCCACCGCCCGCGCCCTGCGCCACCAGCGGTACCGCCTGGAGGACCTGCTGCGCGACCTGAAGCTGCTCGGGGAGCGCCGCCGCCTGTACGGCGCGGTCGTCAACATCATGCCGTTCGACTACACGGCGGACTTCGCGGGCGCGACCGGCCGGGCCCACCCGCTCGCGCTCGGCCTCACTGAGGACGTCGCGTTCAACATCCACGACGGCCTCGACGGGCGCGGAACCCGCATCGACCTCGACGGGCACCCCGAGCTCTACACGGCCGACGAGATCGCCGCGCACCACGCGCGGCACGTCCGGTTCCTGCACGCGATGGCCGCCGCCGACCCGGCGTCCCGCGTCGGGGACCTGGAACTCCTGGACGACGCCGAGCGCACGGCCGTCGTCACCGGCTGGAACGCGACCGCGACGGACCGCCGCCCGGCGACGGTCCTGGACGCGTTCGCCGCCCGCGTCGCCGCCGACCCGGACGCGCCCGCCGTCGTGGCGGTCCCGCCCGCCGGGGAGCCCGCCGCGCCGCCGCTGACCTACGCGGAGCTGGACGCGCGCGCGAACCGGCTCGCGCACCGCCTCGCGGAACTCGGCGCGGGCCCGGAGACGCCCGTCGCGACGCTGCTGGAGCGGTCGCCGGACGTCGTCACCGCGTCGCTGGCCGTCCTGAAGACCGGCGGCCACTACGTCCCGGTCCACCACGCGTTCCCCGCCGAGCGGGTCGCGTGGCTGCTGCGCGACACCGGCGTGCGGGTGCTGGTCTGCGACCGCGCGACGCTCGCGGACCGGCCGTGGCTCGCGGACGCCGCGCACGCGGGCGTCGCCGTCCTGGTCCTGGACGACGACCCGTGGGCGGAGCGGCCCGCCGATCCGCCCGCCGCGACCGTCCACCCGGACACGCTCGCCTACGCGATCTTCACCTCCGGTTCGACGGGCACGCCGAAGGCGGTCGGCGCGACGCACGCCGCCGTCGTGGAGCTGGCCACCGACCGGCGGCTCGCCGAGGGCCCCGGCGACCGGCACCTCATGCACTCGCCGCACGCGTTCGACGCGTCCACGCTGGAGATGTACGCGCCGCTGCTCGGCGGCGGGACCGTCGTCGTGCCGCCGCCCGGCGCGATGGACGCGGCCGAGGTCGAGCGGGTCGTGGCCGAGGGCCGCGCCACCCGGATGTTCATCACCACGTCGCTGTTCAACCTGGTCGCCGCCGAGCGGCCCGCCGCGTTCGCGTCGCTGCGCGTGCTGCAGACCGGCGGGGAGGCGGCGTCCCCGGCGGCGCTCGCCCGCGTCGTCGCCGCGTGTCCGGACACGGCCGTCGCGAACGTGTACGGGCCGACCGAGGCGACGACGTACGCGCTGGAGCATGCGCTGCGCGGCGTGGACGTCGAGGCGCTGCGGACCGTCCCGATCGGCACGCCGCTGGACGACACCCGCGCGTACGTGCTGGACGCGGCGCTGCGGCCCGTCCCGCCCGGCGTCACCGGCGAGCTGTACCTGGCGGGCTCGGGCCTGGCGCGCGGCTACCTGAACCGGCCCGGCCTGACCGCCGGGGCGTTCACGGCGTGCCCGTTCGGCGCGCCCGGCGAGCGCATGTACCGGACCGGCGACCTCGCGCGCTGGAACGCCGACGGCGCGCTGGAGTACGTCGGCCGCGCCGACCAGCAGGTGAAGATCCGCGGGTTCCGCATCGAGCTGGGCGAGATCGAGAAGGCGCTGACGGCGCAGCCGTCGGTGGCGCGCGCGGCCGTCGTCGCGCGCGCGGACGGGCCGGGGTCGCGGCGGCTCGTCGGCTACGTCGTCCCCGATCCGGACCACGGTCCCACTGACGCGCGCGAGCTGCGCCGCGCCGTCGCCGCCGCGCTGCCCGAGTACATGGTCCCGGCCGCGATCGTGGAACTGGACGCGCTGCCGCTCACCGCCAACGGCAAGCTGGACCAGCGCGCGCTGCCCGCCCCCGACTACGCGGCCGCGTCCGGCGCGGGCCGCCCGTACCGCGCGCCGCGCACCCCCGTCGAGGAGACGCTGTGCGGCCTGTTCGCCGACATCCTCGGGGTGGAGCGGGTCGGCGTCGACGACGGGTTCTTCGACCTCGGCGGCGACTCGATCATCGCGATGCGGCTGGTGTCGCGGGCGCGGAGCGCGGGCCTGCTGATCTCGCCGCGCGAGGTGTTCCAGCGGCCGACCGTGGACGAGCTGGCCGCCGTCGCGCGGCCCGCGCAGGACGCCGGCGCCGCGCCGGACGGCCCGGACGCCGCGCTCGGCGACGTCCCGGCCACCCCGATCCTGCGCTGGCTGCGCGAGCGCGGCGGCCCGTTCGGCGGGTTCAGCCAGAGCGTCCTGCTGCGCACGCCCGCCGGGCTCGGCGTCGAGCCGCTGACGGGTGCGCTGCGCGCGGTGCTCGACCACCACGACGCGCTGCGGCTCGTCGCGCGCCCGGACGGGACGCTGCACATCCCCGCGCCGGGTTCCGCGGACGCCGCCGCGTGCGTCCGCCGCGCCGACGTCGCGGGCCTGTCCGACGCGGCGCTCGCCGCGACCGTCGAGACGGAGCTGGCCGCCGCCCGCGACCGCCTCGACCCGGCCGCCGGGGTCAACGCGCAGCTCGTCTGGCTGGACGCGGGCGACGCGGCGGGCCGCCTGCTGCTCGTCGTCCACCACTTCGCCGTGGACGGCGTGTCCTGGCGCGTCCTGCTGCCCGACCTGGTCGCCGCGTGGGCGGCGCTGGCATCCGGCGGCGCGCCGCGGCTCGATCCGGTCGGCACGCCGCTGCGCCGCTGGGCGCAGCGCCTCGAAGTCGAGGCCGGGTCGCGCACCGGGGAGCTCGACCTGTGGCGCGGCGTCCTCGACGGCGGCGCGGGTCTCGGCACGGGCCCCCTCGACCCGTCCGCCGACACCCACGCCACCGCCGGGCGGTACACCGCCGACCTGGACGCCGCGACGACCGGCGCGCTGCTCACCAGCGTCCCCGCCGCGTTCCACGGCCGCCCCGCCGACGTCCTGCTCGCCGGGTTCGCCCGCGCGCTCGCGGGCTGGCGGGCCGCGCGCGGCGGCGCGACCGGGCCCGTCCTGGTGGACCTGGAGGGCCACGGCCGCGAGGACGCCGCGTCCGGCGCGCTCGCGGGCGCGGACCTGTCCCGCACGGTCGGCTGGTTCACCAGCAAGTACCCGGTGCTGCTCGACCCCGGGACGGGCTCGCCCGGCACGGCCGTCAAGCGCGTCAAGGAGGCGCTGCGCGCGATCCCGGACAACGGGATCGGCTACGGCCTGCTGCGGTACCTGAACGCGGGGACGGCCGACGAGCTGGCCGCTCGCCGCGAGCCGGACGTCGTCGTCAACTACCTCGGCCGCGTCGAGGGCGGCGACGGCGACTGGAGCGTCGCGGCGGAGCCCGGCGCGCTCGGCGGCGGCGCGGACGGCGCGATGCCGCTCGGCCACGCCCTCGCGGTGGACGCGGTCGCCCAGGACGGGCCGGACGGCCCGCGCCTGTCGGTGACCTGGACCTACGCGGGCCGCCTGCTCACCGAGGCCGACGTCCGCGACCTCGCCGACCGCTGGTTCGCCGAGCTGCGCGCGCTCGCGGGCGCGGCGGACGAGGGCGGGCACACGCCCTCGGACTTCCCGCTCGTCGCGCTGGACGACGCCGACGTCGCCGAACTGGAGCGCGCCTGGCCCACGCTCACCGACGTCTGGCCGCTCGCCCCGCTCCAGCAGGGCCTGTACTTCCACTCGCTGCTCGACGCCGACAGCACCGACGTCTACACCGGCCAGCTCGTCCTGGACTTCGCGGGCGACCTGGACGCCGCCGCGCTGCGCGCCGCCGCCCTGGCCCTGCCCGGCCGCCACCCGGCGCTGCGGACCGCGTTCACCCAGACGGCCGACGGCGAGCCGGTGCAGGTCGTCCTCGCGGACGTCTCCGACGCGCCCGGCCTGTGGCGCGAGACCGACGTCCCCGACGACGACGCGGCCACCGGACTCCTGCGCGCCGAGCGGGCCCGCCGCTTCGACCTGGCCCGCCCGCCGTTCCTGCGGTTCGTCCTCGCCCGCCTCGGCGCGGACCGCCACCGCCTGGTCCTGACGTTCCACCACATCGTGCTCGACGGCTGGTCGATGCCGTCGCTCGCCGCCGAACTGCTCGCCCTGTACGAGGGCCACGAGCCGCCGCGCGCCCCCGGCTACCGCGAGCACTTGGCGTGGCTCGCCCGGCAGGACCCGGCCGAGGCGCGCGCCGCGTGGGCGCGGTCGCTGGCCGGGCTGGACCGGGGCACGCTGGTCGCCCCGGCCGCCGCGCCGGCCGCGCCCGGCCTGCCGGAGAAGGTCAAGGTCCTGCTGCCCGCGGGCCTGTCGGCCGGGCTCACCGCCGCCGCCCGCGCGCGCGGCGTCACCGTCAACACCGTCGTGCAGGGCGCGTGGGGCCTGCTGCTGGCCCGCCTGCTCGGCCGCGACGACGTGGTGTTCGGCGCGACGGTGTCCGGCCGCCCGCCGGAGCTGCCCGGCGTCGAGCGGATCGTCGGGCTGTTCATCAACACGCTCCCGGTGCGGGTCCGCGTCCGCGACGACGAGACCGCCGCCGCGTTCCTCGCCCGCCTCCAGGCCGAGCAGGCCGACCTGCTCGGCCACCACCACCACGGCCTCGCCGACATCCAGCGCGAGACCGGCGCGGGCGCGCTGTTCGACACGATGACGGTGTTCGAGAACTACCCGCTGGACGCGTCGCTGCTGGACGCCGAGTTCGGCGGCGCGCGGCTCACCGGCGCGGACCTGCTCGACGCCACCCACTACCCGCTGACGCTCGACGCGGTGCCGGGGGAGCGGCTGCAGCTGCGGCTCGGGTTCCGGACGGACGTGTTCGACCGCGCGACCGCCGACGCGCTGGTCGCGGCGCTGCTCGGCGTGATCGAGGCCGTCGTCGCGGACCCGGACCGGCCCGTCGCCGGCCTCGGCGGCGTGGACGTCGGGCTGCGCGAGCGGTTCGCCGCGCTCGCCGCGCGGGAGCCCGCGCTGCCCGCGCCCGCGCCGCGCACCGTGAAGAAGCTCGTCGCCTACGTCGTCGCGCAGCCCGGCGCGGTGCTGGACCCCGACGAGATCCGCGCGCACGCCCGCGCGAACCTGCCGGACTCGATGGTCCCCTCGGCGGTCGTCGTCCTGGACGAGATGCCGCTGACCCCCAACGGCAAGATCGACACCAAGGCCCTGCCGCGCCCGGTGCTGACCGTCCCGCTGCGCGAGTACCGCGCGCCGCGCGACGAGCGGGAGGCGGCGGTCGCGGCCGTGTTCGCCGAACTGCTCGGCGCGGACCGGGTCGGGATCGACGACGACTTCTTCGAGCTGGGCGGCAACTCGCTGGTCGCGATGCGGATCGTCAGCCGGGTGCGGCGCGCGCTCGGCGTCGAGCTGCCGGTGCGGGCGCTGTTCGAGGCCCCGACCGTCGCGGGCCTGACCGCGCTGGCGGGCGGGTCGGGCGCGGCGGGCCCGGCGCGGCCCGCGCTGACCGCCCGGGAGCGGCCCGCCGAGGTGCCGCTGTCGTACGCGCAGCAGCGGCTGTGGTTCCTGCACCGGTTCGAGGGGCCGTCCGCGACGTACAACGTGCCGGTCGCGCTGCGCGTCCGGGGCGCGCTGGACCTGGCCGCGCTGCGCGCCGCGCTCGGGGACGTCGTCGCCCGGCACGAGGCGCTGCGCACGGTCCTGCCCGACACCGGCGGCGTCCCCCGGCAGGTGGTGCTCGACGCGGCGGCGGCCCGGCCGGAGCTGCGCGTCACGGACGCGACGGAGCGGGACCTGCCCGTCCGGCTCGGCACGGCGGCGGGCTACACCTTCGACGTCACCGCCGAGCCGCCGCTGCGCGCGGACCTGTTCCGGCTCGCCGACGACGAGCACGTCCTGCTGCTGCTCCTGCACCACGTGGCGGGCGACGGCTGGTCGATGGCGCCGCTGGCCCGCGACCTCATCGGCGCGTACGTCGAGCGCGCGGCCGGGCGCGAGCCGCGCTGGTCGCCGCTGCCGGTGCAGTACGCCGACTACACGCTGTGGCAGCGCGAGCTGTTCGGCTCCGAGGACGACCCGGACAGCCTCATCTCCCGCCAGCTCGCGTACTGGACGGACGCCCTGGCCGGGCTGCCCGAGGAACTGCCGCTGCCCACCGACCGGCCCCGGCCCGCCGAGGCGTCGTACCGGGGCGCGACCGAGCGGTTCGCGCTCGGCGCCGACGCGCACGCCGCGCTGCTCGCGCTCGCCCGCGCGACCGGCGCGAGCCCGTTCATGGTCGCGCAGGCCGCGTTCGCGGCGCTGCTGACGCGGCTCGGCGCGGGCACGGACGTGCCGGTCGGGTCGCCCATCGCGGGCCGCACCGACGAGGCGCTGGACGACCTCGTCGGAAACTTCGTCAACATGCTGGTGTTCCGCACCGACACCTCGGGCGACCCGACGTTCCGCGAGCTGGTCGCGCGCGTCAAGGAGACGGACCTCGCGGCGTACGCCCACCAGGACGTCCCGTTCGAGCGCCTGGTGGAGGTCCTGAACCCGCCGCGCCACCTGGGCCGCCACCCGCTGTTCCAGGTCGGGCTGACGTTCCAGAACAACCCCGAGGCCCGGGTCGAGCTGCCCGGCTTCACCGCCGAACCCGAGCCGCTGCACGCGGGCGTCGCCCGGTTCGACCTGCTCATGGTCCTCACCGAGCGGCCGGACGGCGGCGGGCTCGACGGCGAGCTGGAGTACGCCCTCGACCTGTACGACCCGGCGACGGCGCGCGCGCTCGTCGCGCGGTTCGAGCGCTTCCTGGCGGCGCTGCTCGCGGACCCGGACGCGCCGATCGGCGCGCCGGACGTCCTCGACCCGGCCGAGCGGGCGACGATCCTCGGCTCCTGGGCGGGCGGCACGGCCGCGCCGGGTTCAGCCACGACGGCCTCGTCCACCACGGTCACCGAACTCTTCGAGGCGCGCGCGGCCGAGCGCCCGGACGCCCCGGCCGTCACCTTCGAGGGCGCGACCCTGACGTACGCGCAGGTCAACGCGGCCGCGAACCGGCTCGCGCGGCGGCTCGCCGCCGCCGGGGCCGGTCCGGAGACGTTCGTCGCGCTGGCGCTGCCGCGCTCGGCGGACCTGGTCGTCGCGATCCTCGGCGTGCTCAAGGCCGGTGCCGCGTACGTCCCGGTGGACCCGGACTATCCGGCGGACCGCATCGCCTACATGCTCGCGGACGCCGCGCCCGCGCTCGCCGTCACCGTGCCCGGCGCGGACGCCGCGCTGCCGGACGGGCTGCCGCGCGTCCTGCTCACCGACGCCGGCGACGGCCCGGACGCGGACCTGGACGCGAACCTGACCGACGCCGAGCGCACCGCGCCGCTGCGCCCCGACCACCCCGCGTACGTCATCTACACGTCGGGTTCGACGGGCCGCCCCAAGGGCGTCGTCGTCCCGCACCGCAACGTCACGCGGCTGCTGTCGGCGACGCACGACCGGTTCGACTTCGGCCCGGACGACGTGTGGACGCTTTTCCACAGCTACGCGTTCGACTTCACGGTCTGGGAGCTGTGGGGCTCGCTGCTGTACGGCGGCCGTCTCGTCGTCGTGCCGTACCTGGTGTCGCGGTCGCCGGAGGACTTCCTGAAGCTCCTGGCCGCCGAGCGCGTGACGGTCCTCAACCAGACGCCGTCCGCGTTCTACCAGCTCATGGCTGCGGACCGGGACAATCCGGGCCTCGACCTGGCGCTGCGCCACGTCGTGTTCGGCGGTGAAGCGCTCGAACTGGGCCGTCTGGAGGACTGGTACTCCCGGCATGCCGACGACGCGCCGCGCCTGGTCAACATGTACGGCATCACCGAAACGACAGTCCACGTCTCCTACATCGCACTGGACCGCGAATACGCTACGGCCGCGCGCGGGAGTGTGATCGGGACCGCTATCCCGGACCTCCGCGTCTACGTGCTGGACGGGCGGCTGCAGCCCGTCCCGGCGGGCGTCACCGGTGACCTGTACGTCGCGGGCGCGGGCCTGGCGCGCGGCTACCTGAACCGGCCCGGCCTGTCCGCCGAGCGGTTCGTCGCGGACCCGTACGGCGCGCCCGGCACCCGGATGTACCGGACGGGCGACGTCGGCCGGTGGCTCCCGGACGGAACCCTCGAATACCTGGGTCGCTCGGACCAGCAGGTCCAGTTGCGCGGTTTCCGGATCGAGCCGGGCGAGATCGAGGCCGCGCTGGCGCGGCACGCGTCGGTGGCGGACGTCGCCGTCGTCGTCCGCGAGGACCGGCCCGGCGACAAGCGCCTGGTCGCCTACGTCGTCCCCGCCGAGGGCGCGGCGGCCGACGCCCGCGAGCTGCGCGCGTTCGCCGCCCGCGACCTGCCCGACTACATGGTCCCGGCGAACGTGGTCGAACTGGACGCGCTGCCGCTGACCGTGAACGGCAAGCTCGACCGCCGCGCGCTGCCCGCCCCCGACCTCGCCGTCGCGGTGTCCGGCCGGGCGCCGGGCACGGCCGAGGAAGAGACGCTCGCGGGCCTGTTCGCCGAAGTCCTGGGCTTGGAGCGGGTCGGCGCGGACGACGGGTTCTTCGATCTCGGCGGTGACTCGATCATCGCCATCCAGTTGGTTTCGCGGGCGCGCCAGTCGGGCCTGGTGATCTCGCCGCGCGACGTGTTCCAGCACCAGACCGTCGAGGAACTGGCCCGGATCGCCCGCCCCGTCGGCGAGGACGAGGCCGTCGAGACCGAGCCGCCCGGCGCGGACGAGGGCCCGGTCCCCGTCACGCCGATCGTCGCGTGGCTGCGCGACCGCGTGTCCGGCGACGCCTCGCTGGTCTCGGCGTTCACACAAGCCACGTCGCTCGTCACGCCGCCCGGCCTGTCCGCCGACGACCTCGTCGGCGCGGTGCGGACCGTGCTGGACCGGCACGCGATGCTCCGCCTCCGCCTGGACGTCGACGACGACGCGTGGCGGCCCGTCGTCCGGCCCGCCGGGGACGTCCCCGCCGGACCGCTCGTCACCCGCGTGGACGTCGCCGGACTCGACGCCGACAAGTTCGCCGCCGTCCTCGCCGAACAGGCCGCCGCCGCCCGCGACCGGATCGACCCGGTCGCCGGGACGACCGCGCAGGTCGTCTGGTTCGACGCGGGCGACGCGCGCGGCCGCCTGCTCGTCGTCCTGCACCACCTCGTCGTGGACGGCGTGTCGTGGCGCGTGCTGCTGCCCGACCTCGTCGCGGCGTGGGCGGGCGCGGACCCCGAACCCGTCCCGACGTCGTTCCGCCGCTGGGCGCACAAGCTCACCGCCCTCGCCTCCGGCGACGACCTCGCCGCCGAGCTGGACACCTGGCTGGACCTGGTGGACGGCCCGCCGCAGCGCCTCGCCGACCGCGCCCTGGACCCGCGCGTGGACATCGCGGGCCGCGCCGCGTCCCTCACCGTCGAGCTGCCCGCCGACGTCACCGGGCCGCTGCTGGCCGACGTGCCCGCCGCGTTCCACGGCCGCGTCAACGACGTGCTGCTCACCGGCCTCGCCCTCGCCGTCGCGCAGTGGCGGCGGCACCGGGGCGGGCGCGGCACGGGCGTCCTGCTCGACCTCGAGGGCCACGGCCGCGAGGAGGAGGCCGTGCCCGGCGTGGACCTGTCCCGCACGGTCGGCTGGTTCACCTCGATCTTCCCCGTCCGCCTGGACGCCGGGCCCGCCGACTGGGCCGAGGTGACGCGCGGCGGCGCGGCCGTCGGCGGCGCGGTCAAGCGCGTCAAGGAGCAGCTCCGCGCCGTCCCCCGCAACGGGATCGGCTACGGCCTGCTGCGGTACCTCACCGAGGACGCCGCCGAGGAGCTGGCCGAACTGCCGCCCGCGCAGCTCGCCTTCAACTACCTCGGCCGCGTCGCGCCCGGCGCGGCGGGCGAGGACTGGAGCCTCGCCCCCGAGGAGCCGCCCGCCGGGGAGGACCCGCGGATGCCGATGGCGCACGCCGTCGAGGTCAACGCCATCACCCGCGACCTCGCCGACGGCCCGCGGCTGTCCGCGACGTGGACGTGGCCGGACGGCCTGCTCGCCGAGGCCGACGTCCGCGACCTCGCCGACGCCTGGTTCGCGGCGCTGCGCGGCCTGGCCGCCCACGTCGCCGCGGGCGGCGACGGCGGCGGCGCGTTCACCCCGTCCGACCTGCTGGTCGAGCTGGACCAGACCGAGATCGACAGCCTGCAGAGCGCGTGGAGGAACAGAGATTGAACCGGGGGGACCTTGAGGACATCCTGCCGCTGTCGCCGCTGCAGCAGGGGTTCTTCTTCCATGCCGTCTTCGACGCCGGCACGGATTCCGGTGACGTCTACACCGCGCAGCTCGTCCTCGACCTCGCCGGGCCGCTGGACGCCGCCGCGCTGCGCACCGCCGCCGCGACGCTGCTGCGGCGGCACCCGAACCTGCGCGCCGCGTTCTGGCACGAGAACCTGTCCAAGCCCGTCCAGGTGATCCCGCGCTCGGTCGAACTGCCGTGGGAGGAGGTAGTCGTCGCGGATCGCGCGGAGGCGGACGCCGTCGTCGCCCGCGAGCGCGTCCGGCCGTTCCCGGTGACCGAGCCGCCGCTGCTGCGGTTCACGCTGGTGCGGCTGGGGCCGGACGAGCACCGGCTCGTCTTCACCCACCACCACATCCTGCTGGACGGCTGGTCCACGCCCGTCCTCGCGACGGAGCTGTTCGCGCTGTACGTGCAGGGCGGCCACGACACCGGCATGCCGCGCGTCACGCCGTACAAGAACTACCTGGCGTGGCTCGCCGGGCAGGACCGCGACGCGGCCCGCGCCGCGTGGCGGGCCGCGCTCGACGGCGTCGCGGAGCCGAGCCTGGTCGCGCCGGAGGCGGCGGGCCTGCCGCCGGTCCCGCCGGAGCGGGCCGCCGCCGCGCTCGACGGCCGGCTCGCCAAGAAGCTGACGCGCGTCGCGCGGCGGCACGGCGCGACGCTGTCGACCGTGCTGCAGGCCGCGTGGGGCGTCGTGCTCGGCCGGGTCCTCGGCCGCGACGACGTGGTGTTCGGCGCGACGGTCTCCGGCCGCCCGCCGGAGCTGCCCGGCGTCGAGGAGATGATCGGGCTGTTCATCAACACGCTCCCGGTCCGCGTCCGGTTCCGCCCCGGCGAGTCTTTGGGCGACCTGCTGGAACGCCTCCAGGACGAGCAGACCGACCTGCTGCCGCACCACCACCTCGGCCTCACCGACATCCAGCGCGCGGCCGGGCACGGCGGCGCGCTGTTCGACACGATGACGGTCCTGGAGAACTACCCGTTCGACCCGGACGCGATGGACGGGTCGCTGAACGGCGTCCGCATCACCGCCGCCGACGCCTACGACGCGACGCACTTCCCGCTGTCGTTCGTCGCCGCGCCGACCGGCGACGGGCTCCAGCTCCGGCTGCACTACCGGCCCGACGTCTACACCGCCGACCTCGCGGACGCGCTGCTGGCGCGCGTCCGGCGCGTGCTGGAGGCCGTCGCCGCCGACCCCGCGACGCCGATCGGCGCGCTGCCCCTCGCCGGGCCCGACGACCTGGCCGCCCTCGCGGACTGGAACGACACCGGCGCGGTCGGCCGCCCCGGCACGCTCGCGGACCTGTTCGCCGAACGCGCCGCCGCGACGCCCGGCGCCGTCGCGCTCGTCGCCGGGGACGCCGCGCTCACCTACGCCGAGCTGGACGCCCGCGCCGGACGGCTCGCCGCCGCGCTCGCCGCGCGCGGCGCGGGCCCGGAGGAGCGCGTCGCGATCGTGCTGCCGCGCGTCCCGGACCTGGTCGTCGCCGTCCTCGCCGCGCACCGCGCGGGCGCGGCGTACGTGCCGGTGGACCCCGAGTACCCGGCCGACCGCGTCGCGGACATGCTGGCCGACGCGCGGCCCGTCGCGACCGTCACCGCCGGCGGCCTCGCGCCGGACGCGCCCGGCCGCCTGTCCCTGGACGACCCGCTGCCCGACGCGGCCCCGCCGGAGAACGCCGCCGGGCCGGAGAACACCGCGTACGTCATCTACACGTCCGGGTCCACCGGCCGCCCGAAGGGCGTCGCGGTCCCGCACTCGGCCGTCCTCGCCTACTACGAGGCGCACCGGACCGCGTTCTTCGACCCGGCCGTCGCGGCGGCGGGCGGGCGGCGGCTCCGCTTCGCGCACCTCGCGTCGTTCTCGTTCGACACGTCGTGGATGGGCCTTCTATGGATGTACCACGGCCACGAACTCCACCTCGTCGACGACGCCACCCGGCGCGACGTCGAGGCGTTCGCCGCGTACGTGGACGCCGCGCGCATCGACCTGATCAACACCACGCCGTCGCACCTGCGGTCGCTGCGCGAGTCCGGGCTGCTCGACCCCGACGGCCGCCACCTGCCCGCGCACCTGCTGCTCGGCGGCGAGGCCGTCGATCCCGCGCTGTGGGACGAGCTGCGCGCCCTGCCCGGCGTCGCCGCCCGCAACTTCTACGGCCCGACCGAGTCCGCGGTCGACGTCATGAACCTGCCGTTCGCCGCCGCCGACCGGCCCGCGATCGGCGCGCCGCACCCCGGCGCGCGCGCCTACGTCCTGGACGCGGCGCTCCAGCCGGTCCCGCCCGGCGTCGCGGGCGAGCTGTACCTGGCGGGGCCGCAGCTCGCGCGCGGCTACCACGACCGGCCGGGCCTGACCGCCGAGCGGTTCACCGCCGACCCGTTCGGCGCGCCCGGCGCGCGCATGTACCGGACGGGCGACCTCGTCCGCCAGGTCGCCGGGCCGGACGGCGCGCGGATCGTGGAGTACCTGGGCCGCGCCGACGACCAGGTGAAGATCCGCGGGTTCCGGATCGAGCTGGGCGAGGTCGAGAGCGCGCTGACGGCGCTGCCGGGCGTCGCGCAGGCCGCCGCCGTCGTCCGCGACGGCCGCCTCGCCGCCTACGCCGTCCCCGAGTCCGGGACGGCCCTGGACACCGCGGCCCTGCGCCGCGCGCTCGCCGAGCGGCTGCCCGACCACATGGTCCCCGCGACCGTCACCGCGCTGGACGCGCTGCCGCTGACCGTCAGCGGCAAGACCGACCGCCGCGCGCTGCCCGAGCCGGACGCCGCCGCGACGGTCGGGCGCGGCCCGCGCTCGCCGCAGGAGGAGATCCTGTGCGGGCTGTTCGCCGACGTCCTCGGCGTCGCCCGCGTCGGCGCGGGCGACGGGTTCTTCGCCCTCGGCGGCGACTCGCTCACCGCGACGCGCCTGGTCAGCCGGGTCCGGACCGCGTTCGGCGTGGAGCTGCCGGTGCGGGCGCTGTTCGAGGCCCCGACCGTCGCGGGCCTGGCCGCGCGGCTCGACGAGGCCGCCGGGACGGCCCGGCCGCCGCTGGTCCCGGCCGTCCGCCCCGATCCGGTCCCGCTGTCGTACGCGCAGCAGCGGCTGTGGTTCCTCAACCGGTTCGAGGGGCCGTCCGCGACGTTCAACATGCCGGTCGCGCTGCGGCTGCGCGGCGCGCTCGACGCCGCCGCGCTGGACGCGGCGCTCGGCGACGTCGTCGCGCGGCACGAGCCGCTGCGGACGGTGTTCCCCGAGTCCGGCGGCACGCCGCGCCAGCTCGTCCTGCCCGCCGAGACCGCGCGCCCGCCGCTGACCGTCGTGGCGACGGCCGAGGCCGCGCTGCCCGCCGCGCTCGCCGCCGCCGTGGGGGAGGGCTTCGACCTGTCGGTGGAGCCGCCGCTGCGCGCGCGGCTGTTCCGGCTCGCGCCCGACGAGCACGTCGTGCTGCTCGTCCTGCACCACATCGCCGGGGACGGCTGGTCGATGGCGCCGCTGGCCCGCGACGTGATCGTCGCCTACGCCGAGCGCGCGGAAGGCCGCGCGCCCGCGTGGTCGCCGCTGCCGGTGCAGTACGCCGACTACACGCTGTGGCAGCGGGACCTCCTCGGCGCCGAGGACGACCCGGGCAGCGTCGCCGCGACCCAGCTCGCGTTCTGGACGGACGCCCTGGCGGGCCTTCCGGAGGAACTGCCGCTGCCCGCCGACCGGCCCCGCCCCGCGCGGGCGTCCTACCGGGGCGCGACGGTCCCGTTCCGCCTGGACGCCGACCTGCACGCCGGGCTCCTGGCCCTCGCGCGGGAGAGCGGCGCGAGCCTGTTCATGGTCGCGCAGGCCGCGTTCGCGGCGCTGCTGACGCGGCTCGGCGCGGGCACGGACGTGCCGGTCGGGTCGCCCATCGCGGGCCGCACCGACGAGGCGCTGGACGATCTGGTCGGCATGTTCGTCAACATGCTCGTCCTGCGCACGGACACGTCCGGCGACCCGTCGTTCCGCGAACTGGTCGCGCGCGTCAAGGAGGCGGACCTGGCCGCCTACGCGCACCAGGACATCCCCTTCGAACGCCTCGTGGAAGTCCTGAACCCGGCCCGGTCCCTGGCCCGGCACCCGCTGTTCCAGGTCGCGCTGTCGTTCCAGAACAACCCCGAGGCCGTCCTGGAGATGGACGGCCTCACCGGCGGCCCCGAGACGATGCCGCTCGGCACCGCCAAGTACGACCTGTCCCTCTACCTGGAGGAACGCCACGACGACGGCGTGCCCGCCGGGATCGAGGCGAACCTGGAGTACGCGCTCGACCTGTTCGACGCAGACACCGCGCAGCGCCTCGCCGACCGGTTCGTCCGGCTCGTCGGGGAACTGCTCGCCGAACCGGACGCGCCCGTCGGCACCGCCGAGATCCTCGACCGCGCCGAGCGCCGCACGCTGCTGCGCCGCTGGCCCGCCGGACCCGGCCTGCCCGCCGGGTTCGCGCCCGCGCTCGGGGAGGACACGATCCCGGCCGCGTTCGCCGCCCGCGCGGCGGCCCGGCCGGACGCCCCCGCCGTCACGTTCGAGGACGCGACGCTCACGTACGCGCAGGTCGAGGAGCGGTCGAACCGCCTCGCGCACCTGCTCGCGGACAAGGGCGTGGGGCGCGGCTCGTTCGTCGCGCTGGCGCTGCCGCGCTCGGCGGACCTCGTCGTGGCGATCCTCGGCGTCCTGAAGTCCGGGGCCGCGTACGTTCCGGTCGATCCGGATTATCCGGCGGACCGCATCGCGTACATGCTCGCGGACTCCGCGCCCGTGCTCGCCCTCACGACGGCGGACGCGGCGGACGCGCTGCCCGGCGACGTCCCGCGCCTGCTGCTGGACGAGCGGCCCGAGGCCGGCCACCCCGCGACGCCGCTCCCGGGACCGGTGCCGGGCGACCCCGCGTACGTCATCTACACCTCGGGTTCGACGGGCCGCCCCAAGGGCGTCGTCGTCCCGCACGCCAACGTGATCCGGCTGCTGCGCTCGACCGAGCCGTGGTTCGGGTTCGGCGCGGACGACGTGTGGACGCTTTTCCACAGCTACGCGTTCGATTTCTCGGTGTGGGAGCTGTGGGGGCCGCTGCTGTACGGCGGCCGCCTGGTCGTCGTGCCGTACCTGGTGTCGCGGTCGCCGGAAGACTTCCTCAAGCTGCTGGCCGCCGAGCGCGTGACCGTGCTGAACCAGACGCCGTCCGCGTTCTACCAGCTCATGGCTGCGGACCGGGACAATCCCGGCCTGGATCTCGCGCTGCGCTACGTCGTGTTCGGCGGCGAGGCGCTGGAACCGGGCCGTCTGGAGGACTGGTACTCCCGCCACGCCGACGACGCGCCGCGCCTGGTCAACATGTACGGCATCACCGAGACGACCGTCCACGTCACCTACCTGGCGCTGGACCGCGAGCACGCGGCGTCCGCCTCCGGCAGCGTCATCGGCGCGGGCATCCCCGACCTGCGTGTTTACGTGCTGGACGAGCGGCTGCAGCCCGTCCCGGCGGGCGTCGTGGGCGAAATGTACGTCGCGGGCGCGGGCCTCGCGCTCGGCTACCTCAACCGGCCCGACCTGACCGCGCAGCGGTTCGTCGCGGACCCGCACGGCAAGCCCGGCACGCGCATGTACCGCACCGGCGACCTCGCGCGCTGGAACACGTCCGGTCAGCTCGAATACCTGGGCCGCTCGGACCAGCAGGTCCAGTTGCGCGGCTTCCGGATCGAGCCGGGCGAGATCGAGGCGGTCCTGGCCCGCCACGACGCGGTGAGCGACGTCGCCGTCGTCGTCCGCGAGGACCGCCCCGGCGACAAGCGCCTCGTCGCCTACGCCGTGCCCGCCGAGGGCGCGGCGCTCGACGCCCGCGAACTGCGCCGGTTCGCCGCCCGCGACCTCGCGGACTACATGGTCCCCGCGACCGTCGTGCCGCTCGACGCCCTCCCGCTCACCCCGAACGGCAAGCTCGACCGCCGCGCGCTGCCCGCCCCGGACTTCGCGGCCGGGACCTCGGCGCGGACGCCGAGCACCCCGGAGGAGGAAACACTCGCGGGCCTCTTCGCCGAAGTCCTGGGCCTGGAGCGGGTCGGCGCGGACGACGGGTTCTTCGATCTCGGCGGTGACTCGATCATCGCCATCCAGTTGGTTTCGCGGGCGCGCCAGTCGGGGTTGGTGATCTCGCCGCGCGACGTGTTCCAGCACCAGACCGTCGAGGAACTGGCGCGCATCGCCCGGCCGGTCGGCGAGGACGAAGCCGTCGAGGTCGAACCGCCCGGCGCGGCCCTCGGCCCCGTCCCGCCCACGCCGATCCTGCACTGGTTCACCGAACTGTCCGGCCCGACCGACGACTACAGCCAGCGGATGCTGCTCCAGGTCCCGCCCGGACTCGGCGAGGACCGGCTCGCCGCCGCGCTCCAGACCGTCCTGGACCACCACGACGCGCTGCGGATGCGCGCGGCGGACGGCCGGTTCGAGATCCCGCCGCCCGGCTCGGCCGACGCGGCGGCGCTCGTCCGCCGGGTGGACGTCGCGGGCCTGACCGGCGACGCGCTCCGCGCCGTCCTGCACGACGAGTCCCTGGCCGCGCGCCGCGCGCTCGACCCCGCCGCCGGGCGCAACGCCCGGCTCGTCTGGTTCGACGCGGGACCGGAGGCGTCCGGCCGCCTGCTGCTCACGCTGCACCACCTCGTCGTGGACGGCGTGTCCTGGCGCGTGCTGCTGCCCGACCTCGTCGCGGCCTGGTCCGGCGCGGCCCTCGAACCCGTCCCGACGTCGTTCCGGCGCTGGGCGCAGCGGCTCACCGCCGCCGCGACCGACCCGGCCCGCGCCGCCGAGGCCGAGCTGTGGGCGGACGTCCAGGCCACGCCCGACCCGGCGCTGGCCGCCCGGCCGCTCGACCCGGCCCGCGACACGTTCGGCACCGCGCGGCACCTGACCGTCGAGCTGCCCGCCGACGTCACCGGGCCGCTGCTCACCGACGTGCCCGCCGCGTTCCACGGGCGCGTCAACGACGTCCTGCTCACCGCGCTCGCGCTGGCCGTCGCGGACTGGCGGCGCGAGCGCGGCCCGAGTCCCACGGGCGACGACACGGCCGTCCTGCTCGACCTGGAGGGCCACGGCCGCGAGGAGATCGTCCCCGGCGCGGACCTGTCCCGCACGGTCGGCTGGTTCACCTCGATCTTCCCCGTCCGCGTGGACGCCGGGACGGTCGACCGCGCCGAGGTCGAGGCGGGCGGCCCCGCCCTCGGCACCGCGCTCAAGCGCGTCAAGGAGCAGCTCCGCGAGATCCCCGACAACGGGATCGGCCACGGCCTGCTCCGCCGCCTCAACCCCGCGACGGCCGACCGGCTCGCCGCGCCCGCCCCGCAGCTCGCGTTCAACTACCTCGGCCGCACCGCCGCGAGCGACGGCGGCGCGGACTGGGCCCCGGCGGCCGAGTCCGACGCGCTCGCCGGCGGCCAGGACGACGCGCTCGCGCTCGTCCACGCGATCGAGGTCAACGCCCACACCCGCGACCTGCCCGGCGGCCCCGAGCTGTCCGCGACCTGGACGTACGCGGGCGGCCTGTTCGACCCCGCCGAGATCGGGGCGCTCGCGGACCGCTGGACGGCGGCGCTGCGCGGCCTGGTCGCGCACGTCTCCGGCGGCGCGGACGGCCCGGTGGGCGGGTTCACCCCCTCCGACCTCGCGCTGGTCGACCTCGACCAGGACGAGATCGACGCGCTGGCCGCCGAACTCGACGACGAATGGGACCTGGACTGATGGCCGAACCGAAGAAGCAGTCGCAGCTCCAGGACGTCTGGCCGCTGTCGCCGCTCCAGCAGGGCCTGTTCTTCCACGCCCGCTACGACGACGGCGACGTCTACACCGCGCAGCTCGTGCTCGAACTGCGCGGCGGCCTGGACGCCGACCGGCTCCGCGCCGCCGCCGAGACGGTCCTGGCCCGGCACGCGAACCTGCGCGCCGGATTCCGCCAGCGCAAGGACGGCACGCCCGTCCAGGTGATCCACCGCCGCGTCCGCGTCCCGTGGGAGGAGATCGACGTCTCCGACCGCCCCGACCCGGAGGAGGCCGCCGCCGAGATCGCGGACCGCGAGCGGGCGCGCGGCTTCGACATGGCCAGGCCGCCGCTGCTGCGGTACACGCTGGTGCGCCTCGCCCCCGACCGGCACCGGATGGTCTTCACGAACCACCACATCCTGCTGGACGGCTGGTCCACGCCGGTCCTCCAGACCGAGCTGTTCGCGCTGTACCTGACCGGCGGCGACGACACCGGCATGCCGCGCGTCGCGCCCTACAAGGACTACCTCGCCTGGCTCGCCCGGCAGGACCGCGCCGCCGCCGAGGACGCCTGGCGGGCCGCGCTCGCCGGGGTGGACGAGCCCACCCTCGTCGCGCCCGGCGCGCCCGAGCCGGAGCCCGGCACCGAGCCCGGCCGCGTCCGCCGCCTGCTCGACCCGGAGCTGACGGCCGCGCTCACCGCCCGCGCCCGCGCGCACGGCGTCACGCTCAGCACCGTCCTGCAGCTCGCGTGGGGGACCGTGCTCGGGCACCTCACCGGCCGCGCCGACGTCGTGTTCGGCGCGGCCGTGTCCGGGCGGCCCGCCGAGCTGCCCGGCGTCGAGCAGATGATCGGGCTGTTCATCAACACGCTGCCGATCCGCGTCCGCCTCGACCCGGCCGCGACCGTCGCGCAGGCCCTCGCCCGCCTCCAGCGCGAGCAGGCCGACCTGCTGCCGCACCACCACCTCGGCCTGGCCGACGTCCAGCGGCTCGCCGCGACCGGGACGCTGTTCGACACCATGACCGTCCTGGAGAACTACCCGTTCGACCCGGCGCTGGAGGACGGCGGCGCGGGCACCGACCTCGGCGGCCTCACCCTGCACGGCGTCGGCGGCTACGACGCCTCGCACTACCCGCTGGCGCTCGCCGCCGTCCCCGGCGAGCGGCTGTCGCTGCGGATCGACCACCGGACGGACCTGTTCGACGCCGCCGCCGCCGAGACCGTGATGCGGCGGCTGCTGCGCGTCCTGGACGCCGTCGCGCACCGGCCCGACGAACCGCTCGGCCGCGTCGACACCCTCGACCCCGAGGAACGCGACCTGCTGCTGAGCACCTGGCAGGGCGGACCGCAGGACACCGCGGAGCCGCGCACCATCACCGGCCGGTTCCGCGCGCTCGTCGCGGACCGCCCGGACGCGCCCGCCGTCGAGGTCGCGGGCGGCGAGACCCTGACGTTCGCCGAGCTGGACGAGCGCGCCAACCGCCTCGCGCACCGCCTCATCGGCCTCGGCGTCCGCCGCGACTCCCGCGTCGCGATGCTGGTCGAGCGGTCGGCGGACGTCATCGTCGCGACGCTCGCCATCCTCAAGGCGGGCGGCGCGTACGCCCCGATCCACGAGAGCTTCCCCGCCGACCGCGTGCAGTGGGCCGTGGACGAGGTGGACGCGCCCGTCCTGCTCGTGGACTCCGCCACCCGCGAGCGCGTCGCCGGGATCTCCACCGCCGCGACGGTCCTGGTCGTCGACGACGATCCGGAGACGGCCGCGCAGCCCGGCACCGACCCCGGCGTCCCCGACCACCCCGAACAACTCGCGTACGTGATGTTCACCTCGGGTTCCACCGGGCTCCCGAAGGGCTCGATGCTCACCCACCGCGACGTCGTGGACCTCGCGACGGACGGCTGGATGCGCACGGGCGCGCACGACCGCGTCCTCGTCCACTCCCCGCACGCGTTCGACGCGTCCACCTACGAGCTGTGGGCCCCGATCCTCGCGGGCGGCACCAGCGTCGTCGCGCCGCCCGGCCGCGTGGACGCCGCGACGCTCCGGCGGCTCGTCGCCGACCACGACGTGACGGGCCTGTTCATCACCACGACCCTGTTCAACCTCGTCGCCGAAGAGGCCCCCGAGACGTTCGCCGGGCTCCGCGAAGTCCTCACCGGCGGCGAGGCCGGATCGGTCGCCGCGATGCGCAAGGTGCTCGCCGCCTGCCCGGACACCGCCGTCGGCAACGTCTACGGGCCGACCGAGGCGACCACCTACAGCACGATCGTCGCGATGCGCGACGCCCTCGCCGACCCCGCCGAGCAGGCGCCCGTCCTCGGGTTCCCGATCGACGCCGTCCGCGTGTACGTGCTGGACGCGGCGCTGCGGCCCGTCCCGCCCGGCGTCACCGGCGAGGCGTACGTCGCCGGGGCCGGACTCGGCCGCGGCTACCTGCACCGGCCCGGCCTCACCGCGCAGCGGTTCGTCGCGGACCCGTTCGGCGCGCCCGGCGACCGCATGTACCGCACCGGCGACCTGCTGCGCCGCCGCCCGGACGGGACGCTGGAGTACGTCGAGCGCGTCGACTTCCAGGTCAAGATCCGCGGGTTCCGCATCGAGCTGGGCGAGGTCGAGAGCGCCCTCGCCGCGCACCCCGGCCTCGCGCACGCCGCCGCCGTCGTCCGGAGCGACGGCGGGGTGAAGCGGCTCGTCGCCTACGTCGTCCCCGCCGGGCCGGACGCGCCGACCGCCGCCGAACTCCGCGCCCACGCCGCCGCGCGGCTCCCCGAGTACATGGTCCCCGCCGCGTTCGTCGCGCTCCCCACCCTGCCCACCGGCCCCAACGGCAAGCTCGACCGGCGCGCCCTGCCCGCCCCCGACCTCGCCGGGGCCGCCGCCGGGCGCCCGCCGCGCACCGAGCGCGAGGAGGCGCTGTGCCGGGCCGTCGCGGACGCGCTCGGGCTGGAAAGCGTCGGCGCGGACGTCAGCTTCTTCGAACTCGGCGGCGACAGCGTCACCGCGCTCAGGCTCGTCACCCGCGCCGCGCAGGCCGGGATCGAGCTGACGCCCCGCGACGTGTTCACCCACCAGACCGTCGAGGCCCTCGCCCGCCTGGACGAGCTGGACGACGCCGCGCGCGGCCTCGGCTTCGAGGTCATGCTGCCGATCCGCACCGAGGGCTCCCGGCCGCCGCTGTTCTTCGTCCACCCGGCGGGCGGCCTGGCCTGGGGCTACTTCCAGTTCCAGCGGTACCTCGGCCCCGACCAGCCCGTCTACGGCCTCCAGGCCCGCGCGTTCACCGAGGACGCGCTGCCCGGCTCCGTCCAGGAGATGGCCGCCGACTACGTCGGGCAGATCCGCGCCGTCCAGCCGCACGGCCCGTACCACCTGGCGGGCTGGTCCCTCGGCGGCCTCATCGCCTACGAGATCGGCTGCCGCCTCCAGGCCGCGGGGGAGGAGGTCGCGCTGCTCACCATGATCGACTCCTACAACGGGCTCGACCTGAACTCCGAGCGCCGCGAGGTGCTGCCCGAACTGCTCGGCGGCATCGGCATCGACGCGTCGATGGCCGACGAGAACGGCGAACCGGACGTCCCGCGCATCATGGCCGCGCTCGCCGAACGCGGCGACGCCCTCGCCACCCTCGACGAGCGGAGCCTGCGCAACGTCTACGCCAACTACGCCAACGGGATCCGGCAGGCCGAGGAGTACATCCCCGGCCGGTTCGGCGGCGACGTGCTGTTCTTCACCGCGATGCGCGGCCGCAAGGACGGCGACCCCGGCGCCGCCGAGAACTGGGGCCCGCTCGTGGACGGCGTCGTCGAGGACCACCCGGTCGACGCCGAGCACCACGCGCTCATGGAGCCCGGACCCGTCCGCGCGATGGGCTCCGTCCTGGCCGCCCGGCTCGACAAGCTGGCCTCGGCGCGCCGCTGACCGGCGGCTACGCTGGGCAGCGTCCGCGCCTTCGACCCCCGACCGAGAGGACACCCCCGATGACCAACCCCTTCGAGGACGCCGACGGCGCCTACCTGGTGCTCGTCAACGACGAGGGCCAGCACTCGCTGTGGCCCGCGTTCGCCGAGGTCCCCGCCGGGTGGACGGTCGCCAAGACCGAGGACACCCGCGAGGCGTGCCTGGCGTACGTCGAGGAGAACTGGACGGACATGCGCCCCAAGAGCCTCATCGAGGCCATGGGTGCCTGACGGCCCCGGCGGCGGCGCGCCCGGTTCGGGGACCGGGCGCGCCGCCGCGCCGCCGGTCACCGTCCCCGCCGTCACCGAGTGGGTGATGGAGATGCGCGACCCCGGCGCGCTGCGGTCCGCGCCGCCGCCGGAGACGCCGATGACGTTCTCCCGCGCGCTGCGGCCGTCGCCGGACGTCAGCCGCGCCCTGTACGCGGCGGTCGGCGCGCGCGTCTGCTGGACCGACCGGTTCGGCTGGACGCACGACGACTGGCTGGCCTGGGTGGAGCGGCCCGAGCTGGGCGTGTGGCTCGCGCTGGCGGACGGCACGCTCGCCGGGTTCTTCGAGATCGAGGCGCAGCCGGGCGGGGACACCGAGATCCACCTCGTCGGGCTGACCCCGGCGTTCGTCGGGTCGGGCAACGGCGGGCATCTCGTCGCCGAGTGCGTCCGCCGCGCCTGGGAGCGCGGCCGGACGTGGGCCGAGCACACCGGGGCAGCCACCCGCGTCTGGCTGCGCACGAGCACGCTCGACCACCCGAACGCGCTCGCGAACTACCGGCGGCGCGGCTTCGACGTCGCGGGCGAGACGACGTTCGCCAAGACCGTCCCCGACCCCCGCTATGCGCCGTGGCCCCTGCCCGAGGACCCGCGCGTCGAGCGGCGCGCCCGTGCGGTCCTCGTGGACGGCACGCGAGAGCAGGAGTTGATCCGATGACCTGGTTCCGCTGCCCCGAGCCCCGGCCGTTCGCGGCGCTGCGGCTGTTCTGCCTGCCGCACGCGGGCGGCTCCGCCGTCGCCTACCGGCCGTGGACGAAGGAGATCAGCCCGGCCGTGGAGGTCCACGCCGTCCAGTACCCCGGCCGCGCCGACCGGATGGGCGAGCCGCCGGTCACCGACGCCGAGCGGCTCGCCCGGCTCATCGCGGGCGCGACGGCGCCGCTCACCGACCGGCCCGCCGCGCTGTTCGGGCACAGCATGGGGGCCGTCCTGGCGTACGAGGTGGCGCGGCTGCTCCAGGAGCGCGGCGCCCCGCCCGTCCACCTGTTCGTGTCGGGGGCGCGGCCGCCGCACGACCGGGGGGACGAGCGCGTCTCCGACCGCGACGACGACGGCCTGGTCGCCGCGATGGCGGAGCTCGGCGGCACCGACGCCGACGTCCTCGCCAACGCCGAGCTGCGGGAACTCGTGCTGCCGTACGTCCGCAACGACTTCCGGCTCATCGAGGACTACGCGCACCGCGCCGGGACGCGGCTGACCGTGCCCGTCACCGCGATCATCGGGGACGCCGACCCGCACGTGGACGAGGCGACCGCCGCCCGCTGGTCCGAGATGACGGACGGCCCGTTCCGCCTGCGCGTCCTGCCCGGCGACCACTTCTACCTGGTGCCCCGCCGGGCGGACGTCATCGCGGAGATCCACGCGGCCCTGGGCGTCCCCGCGTGACGCTGCTCCTCGACCGGTCCACACTGGAATCCGTCCTCGAACCGGCGCGCTGCGTCGCGGCGCTGCGCGCGGGCTTCGTCGCGCCGCCCCCGCCCGTCCCGGCCCATCGCACGGTGGCGAAGCTGCCCGCCCCCGGCGGCGCGACGGCGCTCCTGCCCGGCCTGGTGGACGGGATTCCCGCGTACACCGTCAAGGTCAACGCGAAGTTCCCGGCCGCCCGGCCCGCCCTGCGCGGGGTGGTGTGCCTGCACGACCTGGCGTCCGGGGAGCTGCTGGCGCTGCTCGACTCGGCGACCGTCACCGCGTGGCGGACCGGCCTGGCCGCCGCGCTCGGCACGCACGTCCTGGCCCGGTCCGGCGCGGTCGCGGTCGGCGTCGTCGGCGCGGGCGCGCAGGCCGAGCTGGTCGTCCGGGGGCTGGCCGCGCTGCGGGACGTCCGGTCCCTCGCGGTCTGCGACCTGGACGCCGACCGCGCCGCCGCGTTCGCCGGGCGCCACGGCGGAGCCCCGGTGGGCTCGCCGCGCGAGGCCGCGCGGGACGCCGACGTCGTCGTCACCGCGACGTGGTCGCGCGAACCGCTGCTGTCGGCCGCCGACGTCGCGCCCGGCGCGCACGTCACCGCGCTCGGCGCGGACGAGCCGGGCAAGGCGGAACTGGCCCCCGACCTGCTGTCGTCCGCGCGGGTCGTGGTGGACGACGTGCCGCTCGCCACCGCGACGGGCGTGCTCGCGGGCGGCGCGGTCGCCGGTCCGGCGGTGCTCGGCGACGTGCTGCGCGGCCCCGCGCCGGGCCGCCGGTCGGCCGGGGAGGTCACGGTGTACGCGCCGGTCGGCCTGCCGTGGCAGGACCTCGCGCTGGCGTGGGAGGCGTACGGGCGGGCGGGGGAGGGCGTTCCGGCGTTCGACTTCCTGGCGTGACCGTTTGTCGTGGGTTGCCCCGGTTATAGGAAGATGAGCGGCCGCCCTTGATAGGGCGAACATCGTCTTATGGGGGATTTGCCATGACTGACGTGCCGGACATCACCCTCAACAACGGCGTGACGATCCCGCAACTGGGCTTCGGAACGTTCCAGATCAATCCGGACGAGACGCGCGACGCCGTCCTGGCCGCCTTCGAGGTCGGCTACCGCCACATCGACACCGCCGAGATGTACGGCAACGAGCGCGGCGTCGGCGACGCGGTCGCGGAGTCCGGCCTGGACCGCGACGAGGTCTTCGTGACCAGCAAGCTCAACAACAGCTTCCACGCCCGCGACGACGCCCTCAAGGCGTTCGACCAGACGATGGACGACCTGCGCCTGGACCGGCTCGACCTGTTCCTCATCCACTGGCCGCTGCCGCAGGTGGGGGACTTCGTGGAGACGTGGCGGGCGCTGGAGGAGATCTACGCGTCCGGGCGCTGCCGCGCGATCGGCGTCTCCAACTTCCAGCCGCCCCACCTGCGGCGGCTGCTGGAGAGCACCGAGACCGTCCCGGCCGTGAACCAGATCGAGGTCCACCCGTATCTGACGCAGGACACCGTCCGCGCGTACGACCGCGAGCACGGCATCGCCACCGAGGCGTGGTCCCCGATCGCCAAGGGCAACGTCCTCTCCGATCCCGTGATCAAGCAGATCGCGGACCGGCTCGGCCGCACGCCCGCGCAGGTCACGCTGCGCTGGCACGTGCAGCGTGGCGACATCGTCTTCCCCAAGTCGTCCTCGCCCGAGCGGATGCGGGAGAACTTCGACGTCTTCGGGTTCGAGCTGACGCCCGCCGACGTCGAGGCGATCAGCGCCCTCAACCGCGACGAGCGCACCGGCCCCGACCCGGACACCTTCAACTTCGCGGGCTGACCGGCCGCCGTTCGACATATGCCGATGGACGACCTATAGTCGCGGCATGGCATCCACAGCGATGCAGGAGCCGACGCGCCTCCTGCTCACCGCCCTGGCCGACGAGCCCAGGCACGGCTACGCACTGATCAAGGAAGTCGAGGCGATCTCCTCGGGCCGGGTCCGGCTCCGGACGGGGACGCTCTACTCCGCGCTCGCCCGGCTCCAGGAGCAGGGGTGGGTCGAGGCGAGCGGCGAGGAGGTCGTGGACGGCCGGCACCGGCGCTACTACGCGCTGACCGACGAAGGCGGCGCCGCCCTCGCCGAGGAGGCGGCCCGGCTGCGCTCCCTCGCCGCCGAGGCGGACCGCCGTCTCGCGCTGCGCACCCGGAGCGTGCCCGCGTGAGCGGCCGTCCGGACGGCGCGCCCGACGACCACCGGGGCCGCGCGCCCGACGACGGCCGGGGCGGCGAGTCCGCCGAGCGGCTGGCCGGGCTCGTCGTCCGGCTGTACCGCCCGGCCGCCCGCCGCGACCGGGCCGCCGAGATCACCGACACTGTCCGGGACGCGCTGCGCGGCCAGGGCCCCGCCGGGGCCGCGCGTGAACTGGCCGACCTCTTCGCGCACGCGCTGCGGCACCGCCTCGGCCTGACCGCGTCATCGCGCTTCGGCGCGGCGGTGGCCGCCGCCGCGCCGCTCGCCGCCGCGTCCGGGGCCGTCCTGTCGGCCGTGTTCCTGCTGTTCGCCGAGTGGGACTGGCGGGCGCAGGCGCTGCCGAACCCGTCCGCGCCGCCGAGTTTCGGCCCGTTCACGACGCTCGGGCCGGTCGTGTACGCGTGCTGGCTGCTGGTGCTCGTGGCGGCGACCCTGGGCCACCGCCGCGCGACGAGGGCGTTCACGGGCGCGAGCGTCCTCGCCGCCGCCGCGACGTTCCCCCTCTCGGCCGTCACCGGCGTGCCCCGGCCGCCGCTGTTCGTGCTGGCCCCGCTGGTGTTCTTCGCGGCGGTCGTGCTGGCCGCGCCGGTCGATCCCCTCGCCCCGGAACGCGCCGACCGCAGACCGGTCCCGCTGCTGGCCGCGGCGGGCCTCGCCGCCCTCACCGCCGCGACGTTCGCGAACGGCGACTTCTGGGAGACCACTCGGATACCGGGCATCCCCGCCACCCGCGAGTCCCGCCCGCTCTGGTACCGCCACGGCCCCTCGGCCGCCGAGATCGGGTTCTGCATCGCGGCCCTGCTCGTCGTCGGCCTGGTGGCGGCCCTGCTGCTGATGCGCCGGAACCCGCCTCTCCCGGCGGCGGTCCTGCTCATCGCCCCGCCCTGGCTCATGCTGGTCCGCGACTACAACGTGCAGGAAGTCCTGGGCGGCCGAGAGGCGCTCATCTGGACCGCCGCAGCAACCTTGGGCACCGCGCTGGCCGCCCTCACCGCCACCGCCACCACCCGCCTCCACCGACCCCCCGCCGCGCCGACCCCCGACTGACCCCATCCCACCACCCGCCCAGAACACGACCACCACACCACAAACCAGAACACCGCCCACACAGCGGCCCAAGCGGAACAGCCCCGCCCAACACACCGCACACCCCGAAAAGCCCGATCGGGTAACGCCCGGTCGGGCACCGCACGCCGGAGCACCGCACGCCGGAGCGTCGCACGGTCGGGCACCGCGCGGCCGGGATAGCGCCGCTGAGTGCCGCGCGGCCGGCGCGGAACATGGCCGGGGCAGAGCATGCGGGCAGGACACTGTAGGGCCGGCGTGGCGCGGATCGGAGTGGCGCGCGGCGGGCCACCTCCCGGTCGGGCGTCGTGCGGCGGAGCACCGCGCGGCGGGGCGTCGTGCGGTGGGGCGTTGTACTGCGCGGTGCCGTGTGACCGGGCACCGCGCGGCCGGGATAGCGCCGCTGAGTGCCGCGCGGACGGTGCGGAAGATGGCCGAGGCAGAGCGTGCGGTCAGGGCAGGGTACGGCTGGCGTGGTGTGCGGCCGGACTGGTGTGCGGCCGGGCACTGCACGGCGGGGGCATCACACGGGTGAGGCAGCGCAGGGGGTGGTGTTTAGCCGGAGGCGCAGCGTGCGGGCGGTGTAGCGCATGGCCGCACCTGCGCCCCCGGCTTGGGAAGTACGGGCGGGGCGCAGGAGGGCCGGGAATGCCGCCGGGGCGGCACGTGGGTGGGGCAGCGTGCAGGCGGGCGAGGCCGAGGTAGATCGGAGGTGGGTCCAAGGAAAGGCCGGAAGGGGTGGGACGGGCGGGAGGAGAGGGCGGCCGGGCGGGTGCGAGTGCGGGGAAGGCGGGGCGGGGGGGGGGGAGGCCCGGCATCATGGCCGGGTGCAGACGATCGAGGAGATCCGCCGCCACCCGGTGAAGTCGATGCTCGGGGAGCGGGTCGCGGTGGCGGAGGTGACGTCGGCGGGCGTCGAGGGGGACCGGGTGCTGGCCGTCGTGGACGCGGCGACGGGCCGGGTGGCGTCGGCGAAGAACCCGAGGCTGTGGCGCGCGCTGCTGGCGGTGGCCGCCCGCACGACCGGCGACGGCGTCCACCTGACGTTCCCGGACGGCCGAACGCTGGCCGCCAAGGAGGCCGACGCCGCACTCTCGGAACTCGTGGGCCGCCCCGTCCGCCTGACGGACGTCCCCCCGGAGTCCGGAGCGGTGGACCGCGCAGTCCCCGAACAGGTCCTGGAACAAGGCATCACCGCCGACGTGGCCGTGGAGCCCAGCGCCCTCCGCGCGGGATCGTTCCACGACTTCGCCCCCGTCCACCTCCTGACAACAGCCACCCTCGCAGCAGTAGCCAAAGCGGCAGAAACCCCCATAGACCCGACCCGCTACCGCCCCAACATCCTCATCAACACACCAGAAGCCGAACCCGGCTACCTGGAGAACACATGGGTCGGCCGAGAAATAAAGATCGGCGACGAACTACTCCTCCGCGTAATAGCAAGAACCCCCCGCTGCGCAATCCCAACCTTGGAACACGGCCCTCTACCCCGCCTCAAAGAAGCCCTGGGCATCCCAGCCCGCGACAACCGCCTAGAACCAATCCCCGGCATGACCCCCCGAGCCTGCGCAGGCATCTACGCCACAGTCCTCCACCCCGGCGTAATCCACCCGGGCGACCCGGTCCACCTCCGCTGACCCCATCACCCCACAACCGTGACCAACCCACCCGAACTTTGACGGCTCCTGGCCGCGGGACCGCCCGCGGAGACGCGGGC
Source organism: Actinomadura atramentaria DSM 43919 (assembly GCF_000381885.1). Classification (GTDB taxonomy): domain Bacteria; phylum Actinomycetota; class Actinomycetes; order Streptosporangiales; family Streptosporangiaceae; genus Spirillospora; species Spirillospora atramentaria. Next base: position 110,239 of record NZ_KB907222.1, read on the forward strand.
ATGAATGCCGCTCATCCCAGCCCGGTTGGTCGCGTGCGTCGGCGGGCGAGGCCCGGCTGGTCGTGTGGGCCGCGCGCTTTCGCGGATGGTGGGTCAGGCGGCCAGTTGGTAGGTCTGCTGGGTGGTGAGGTGGATGGTGCGGGGAGTGGGGGCGGGGCGGTGGCGGAGGATTTCGGTGGAGACCTCGATCAGGAGTTGTTCGAGGGTGATGCCCAGGGCTCGGCAGATCGTGGCGAGGAGTTCCGAGGAGATCTCCTTGCGGCCGCGCTCCACCTCGGAGAGATAGGGCAGGGAGACGCGGGCCAGCTCGGAGACCTCGCGGAGGGAGAGGCCGCGGGTTCGGCGGAGTTTTCGGAGTACGCGTCCGAGTGCTTCCCGCAGTAGCACTGCGCCTCCCTAGTACCTCGGCCGGGGCGTCTGCGGATCAGCCTAACGACCGGGCGGCGGCGGGTTGGGCTGTGGCGGTTCTGCTCTGGGCAGAGAAGGGTTCTTCGTAGCGCGGGAGGCGGCGCAGGGTGGGGTGGGCCGCGCAGGGCGGCCGGGGGAGGGGAACGATGGTTGCCACGGAGCTTTCGGAGGGTTTGTACCGGCTCGGTCTCGGGCGGTACCAGGCTTACCTGTGGCGGGACGGGGACCGGGCCACGTTGGTCGACACGGGCGAGGTCGGGTCCGGGGCGCTGATCGTCGCCGCACTCGCGGAGATCGGGCTGTCGCCCGACGCGCTGGAGCGGGTCGTGCTCACGCATTTCCACGACGATCACGCGGGGTCGGCCGCGGAGATCGCGGCGTTCGGCGTGCCGGTCGTCGCGCACGCCGCCGACGCGCCGGTACTGCGCGGCGAGGTTCCCGGGCCGCCGCCGGACTTCACGCCGTTCGAGCGCGAGTTGCACGCGCGTACGGCGGCCGGGTTGAGGCCCGCGCCGCCCGTGGCGGTGGACGTCGAGGTGGCGGATGGTGACGTGCTCGATTTCGGCGGGGGCGCGCGGGTGGTTTCGGTGCCCGGCCACACGGACGGAAGCATCGCGCTGCACCTGCCCGAGCACGGTGTCCTGTTCACCGGTGACCTCATCGCCGAATACGAGGGGGAGATCATTCCGGGCGTCTTCAATCTGGACGCCGCCGAGGCCGCGCGGTCGTTCAGGAAGCTCGCGGCCCTGCGCCCCACCACCGCGTGCTTCGGCCACGGAGAACCCGCGATCGGCAACGCGGACGCGTTGATCGGAGCGCGGGCCGAGGCGCTCGCCTAGCGGTCGCGCTCGCGCCGGACCTAGGACGCCTCCGGAGCGGCCAGGGCCGCGTCGAGGAGGGCTTCGGCGGCCGCGCGGGCCGTGTGCGCCGCCGTCCGGTCGCCGTCCAGCCGCGCCGCCAGGGACACCCCGTCGTACAGCAGGTGCAGCCGCCGCGCCAGCTCCGCCGGGTCGGGGACGCCCGCGTCGGCCGCGAGGCCCGTCAGGGTCGTGCGGAGCCAGGCGCGGTAGTCGCGGGCCGCGCGGTCGGCGGCGCTGCCCGCCGGGGACTCGGCGGACGCGCTGATGAACGCGCACCCGTGGTAGTCCGGCGAGGCGACGCTCTCGGCGAGGGAGTCGAACACGGCGAGCAGCCGGTCCCGGGGCGAGGCGGCCGCCGCCAGGTGCCGTTCGAGGCGGGCGCGGACGCGCTCGTGCCGCGACTCCAGATAGGCGCGGACGAGCCCGTCCTTGCTGCCGTAGGTGTTGTAGAGGGACGCCTTGGCCACCCCGGCGCGCTCGATGACCCGGTCGATGCCGACCGTGTGGACGCCTTCGCGGTAGAACAGCTCGTTCGCCGCGCTGAGCAGCCGTTCGCGGGCCGACGACCGGACGGAAGCCGTGTTCGACATTCCCAGCACCTCTCCTCCACGAACCGCGCTCATCCTATGCGCGGACGGCCCGCCGCGACCCGGCCCGCGGCCGGTCCAGCAGCAGCCCGACGAGCGCGGCGAGCGCGAGCAGCACGACGGCCGCGCCGTACTCGCGGGCGGTCACCGCCAGCCCGCCGCCGTGGACGACGAGGAACCCCGCGACGACGGCCGGGACTCCCATCCCGAGGTACGACACCACGAACACCACCGACAGCACCCCCGCCCGCTCGTGCGGCTCGGCGAGCGGCGCGACCATCCGGATGCCGCCCTGGAACCCGGACCCGAACCCGAGCCCGGCGACGGCCGTCCCGGCGAAGAACCCGGCCGCCGATCCGGCCGCGTCCGCGGCGAGCGCGGCGGCGACGCCGACGGCGAGCGCGCCGATCCCGAGGAACAGCACCGGCCGGACCCGCATGTCGCGCAGCAGCAGCGTGGACAGCGCCGCCGTCCCCGCGAGGGTGAACAGCCCGAGCCCGCCGTACAGCGCCGAGCGCGAGTGGACGAGGTCGGCGGTCAGCGCGGGGCTGAGCGACCCGTAGAACCCGGCGAGCGCCCACACCGCGAACAGGATCGGCGCGGCGATGAGCATGGGCCGCCGGACGTGCCGGGGGACGCGGACGTCCGGCCGCAGCGCGGCGAGCGCGCCCGGCTTGCCCGGCGCGGTCTCGCGGAGCGCCGCGACCCCGGCGATCTGCAGCAGGAACACGACCGCGAGCAGCAGGTAGATCAGGTGCGTGGGGGCGGGCAGGAACTGCACGACGACCGCCGAGGCCAGCGACCCGCTGGCGGTGCCGACGCCGGGCGCGACGGAGTTGGCGACCGCGCCGCGCGTCCGGTCGACGTCGAGCATCCCGGCCCCGATCGCGCCGAGCGCGGCACCGGTGGCCAGGCCCTGGACGACCCGCGCCGCCATCAGCACCCCGACGCCGCCGGCCCCGGCGAAGACGAGCATCGTGAGGGCCTGCACGGCGAGCGCGGCGATCAGCACCGGCCGCCGTCCGACGTGGTCGGAGACGCGGCCGAAGATCAGCAGCGCGGCGAGCACCGCGACGGCGTAGATGCCGAACACGACCGTCGTCGTGATCGGGGAGAACCCCCATTCGGCCTGGTAGGTGGCGTACAGGGGGGTCGGCGCGCTGGACGAGGCCAGCAGCGAGACCGCGATCGAGGTGAGCAGCGCGAGGGCGGCCACCGGGTGGGCTCGGGGGGCGGGGGCGGTCCGGACGGGGGAGCGGAGCAGGGTGCTCACGGGAAGTCCTCAGCGATTGAGTAGACCAGTCTGTTCAGAACACCGTCGAATCTAGACAGACCCGTCTAACCAGTCAAGCCGGGCGGAGTGTGGCGCCGGTCTCGGTCAGCGGCCGTCCGTCGCCAGCCGCGCGTGCAGGTGCGAGTCGTGCCGCACCCCGTCGCAGTCCACGAAGGAGTCCCGCATCGTCCCCTCCAGCAGGAACCCGGCCTTCTCCGCGACCCGGCACGACGCCGTGTTGACGAGCACGTGGTCGAGCGTCACCCGGTGCAGCCCGAGCCCGCCCCGGACGGCGGCCGCGAACGCCCGGCCCATCAGGGCGTCCAGCGCGCGGCCCGCGACGCCGCGCCCGCGCGCGGCGGGCGTCACCCAGTACGCGGCGACCGCCTGGTCGGGAATGCGGTGGATGTCGCGCAGGCTCACCGATCCGAGCAGCGTCCCGTCCGCCGCGTCGACCACCGCGAACGACGCCAGCGCCGTGCCCCGGCCCGTCGTGCGCGAGCGGAGCCAGTGCCGGGCGCGCTCGGCCTCGGGGACGGCGCGCACGACGCCGCTCACCGCCCACCGCAGGATGTCCGGGTTGGCCAGCGCCGCCGCGACGGCCGGCTCGTCGGCCGCCTCGAACGGGCGCAGCAGCAGGTCGCCCGCCTCGATCGGCCGGGACGGGGACGGCGCGGCGAAGATCATTCCTCTGTTGTACCCGCCCGGCGCGCGACCGCCGCCGCCTGCGTCCGGCTCGACGCCCCGAGCTTGCCGAGGATGTTGGAGACGTGGACGCTCGCGGTCTTCGGCGAGATGAACAGCCGCGCCGCGATCTCCCGGTTCCCGAGCCCTTCCGCGACGAGGTCCAGGACCTCCCGCTCGCGGGCCGTCAGCGCCGCGAGCGGCGACGACTCCCACCCGTCCGGTTCCGTCCGCGCCGTCCCAAGCCGCGCCCGCGCGCCCAGCTCGTGCAGCGCCGCGAGCAGCGGCCGCGCGCCCAGCCGCTCGGCGGCGGCGATGGCCGCCGCCCACTCGGCCGCGGCCGCGGCCCGGTCGCCGCGCGCGGCCAGCGCCGCCGCCAGCCGCCACCGCGACCGCGCCGCCTCGTAGACGAAGCCCGTCCCGCCGTTCTCGAACGCCTCGACCGACGCGCGCCACAGGTCCGGGTCGTCGGCCCCGTGGGCGCGGCGGTGCTCGGCCTCCGCGCGGGCCAGGAACCCGCGGCCCTCGTAGCCGACGTGGGCGCGCGGCTCGCCGTCCGGGGCCGTCGTCGCGGCGACGCGGGCGCGCTCCAGCAGCCGGTCGGCCCCGGCGAGCGCGGCGGCGAGCGCCGCGCCGTCGCCCTCGGCGCGGGCGCGGGCCGCCTGGTCCGCGTGCGCCCACAGGCCCGTCGCGGCGATCCGGATCGCCGCCGTGTCCGCCGCGTGGGTGGCGGCCAGCACCTCCGCGACATGCTCCAGCGCCGTCGCCGCGTCCCCGCCGAACAGGGCGTGCTCGGCCGCCAGGCCGCGCCCGATGTAGGCGATGAGCTGGTCCTGCGGCCAGATCGGCGCCAGCCAGCGCAGCCGCTCGGCGGCGACCGGCGTGCCGCGCCCGACGTCCAGGAACAGCGCGTACGCCGACACCTGCGCCTCGAACGGCCGCGTGAACCGGACGCCGAACCCGGACGCGAGCTCCGCCGCCCGGTCCCAGTCGCCCGCGGCGTAGTGGACGAGCATGTCCATGCAGCGCAGCAGCACCCCGTCCGAGCTCCACTCCAGCCCGTGCTCGCGGACGTACCGCAGGTGCTCGCCGATCTCGGCCGCCGCCGCGGCGAAGTCGCCCGCGTCGTACGGCTCGCGCGCCAGGTTGAACGCGGCGCGCAGCACCACGTCGTGGTCGCCCGCCCCCACCGCGAGATCGTGGGCGCGGCGGAACAGCCCGCCCACGTCGGCGCGCGCGTCGCGCTGCTCGCGGTACCGGGCGAGCGAGATCAGCGCGCTGGCCTCGGCGTCGACCGCGCCGACCGCGCGCGCCGCCGCGATGGTCTCGGCGGCGCGCTCCTCGTAGCCGTCCTGGTCGTCGTCGGCGAGCAGGGACCGCAGGAGGCCCGCGAGCGCCCGCGCGCGCTCGGGCGTCGGCGGGTCGGCGGGCAGCAGGTCCACCGCGTCGCGCACGACGGCCAGCGCGGCGTCGTGGTCGTCGACCTGCTCCAGGTGGTGGGCGAGCCGGACGCGCACCTCGGTGCCCGTCCGCGCGTCGACCGGGCCGCCGTCGTCCAGCAGGCCCCGCAGCCAGTGGATCGCGCGGTGGACGTCGCCCGCCCGCGCCGACGCGCGCGCGGCGGCCAGCTTCAGCGCGGGCTGGCCCGCGTCCGCGGCGGACGCCGGGGCGGGGACCGCGTGCCACAGCGACAGCGCCCGGTCGTAGTGGTCGCGGGCCTCGTCCGGGGCACCCATCCGCTCGGCCTCCCGCGCGGCCGCGACGGACGCGCCGAACGCGGTCGGCAGGTCGTGCGAGGCCAGGCTGTGGTGCGCCAGCTCGGCGTGGGCGCGCGGGCGGCCCTCGGCGGCGAGCGCGGCGAGCAGTTCGGCGAACGCCGCGTGCAGCCGGACGGCCTCGCCGGGCAGCAGGTCGGCGGCGACGGCCTCGCGCAGCAGCGCGTGCCGGAACCGGTAGCCGTCCGGGCTGTCGGGGACGAGGAGCTGGTGCGAGACGATCTCGCGCAGCGCCGCGCCGACGGCGGGCTCCGACAGCCCGGACACGCGCCGGACCAGCTCGTCGTCCACGCGCCGCTGGACGACCGCCGCGACCCGCAGTACGCGCTGCGCGTCCTCGGGCAGCCGCTCGACGCGGGCCAGCAGCAGGTCGGCCAGCGCGGCGGGCAGCTCGTCGCCGTCGCGGGCCGCCGCGTGCAGCTCGGCCGCGTAGAACGCGTTGCCCTCGGACCGGTCGTGGATGCGCCGGACGACCTCGGGGCCGACCGGCCGGTCGCCGTCCAGCGCGGTGAGGAACGCGGCGGTCTCGTCGGGGCCGAACGCGGGCAGCGCCACCGACGCGACGTTCGGCAGCCGCAGCAGTTCGGCGACGACGGGCCGCAGCGGGTGCCGCCGGTGCAGGTCGTCGGTGCGGTAGGTGCCGATGAGGCAGACGCGCTCGCGGTCCAGGAGGCGGCACAGGAACGTCAGCAGGTGCCGGGTGGAACGGTCCGCCCAGTGCAGGTCCTCCAGCACCAGCAGGACGGGCTCGGCGTCGCCCAGCTCGCCGAGCAGGGCGAGCGTCGCACCGAGGAGCTGCTGGCGGCCGAGGTCGCCGAGGTCTTCGGGCCCGCCGCCGCCGTCGGGGAGCAGCCGCAGCAGCGCGGGCCGGGCGGCGACCGCCGCGCGCAGCCCGGGGTCCGCCCGCGACGCCGACCACAGGGCGTCCGACAGCGGGAGGTAGGGCATCGTCTCGCCCAGCTCCGCGCACTGCCCGACCAGCACGGTCGCGCCGCGCTCGCGCGCCCGCGCGGCCAGGGCGCGGGTCAGGTGGGTCTTGCCGACGCCCGCGTCCCCGCCGACCAGGACGACCCCGGCCGACCCGGCGGCGGCGCGGTCCAGCGCCGTGGCGAGCACGTCGAACTCGGCGCCGCGCCCGATGAGCGTGTCGGTGACCATATGTCGATTATCAGGCAGAAAGCGGAGTGGCCCCGGTCCGGGACCGGGGCCACTCCGCGGAAGGTCAGCTCGCGAGCGCTTCGGCGTCCTGCTCGGGCGCGGCCTCGACCTCCGGCTCCGGCTCGGGCTCGGGCAGCACCCGCTCGTAGGCGCGGGCGGCCTCGGCGGCGATGCGGCCCCAGCCGTAGCGGGAGCGGGCCCGGTCCACCGCCGCGATCGACCAGCCGTGCAGCGTGGTCTCGTCGGCCAGCAGCCGCCGCAGCGTGCGGCCGACCGCCGCCGGGCGGCCCGCCGGGACGTGCAGCCCGGTGATCCCGGACAGGACGCTGTCGGCGTTCGCGCCCGCCGGGGTCGTCACGACCGGGACGCCGCAGGCCATCGCCTCGACCGCGACCTCCGGCACCGGCAGCGTGGGGGAGAGGCTGAGCAGCAGCCGCGCCGAGCGCAGCAGCTTGGGCAGCGCGCGCGGCGCGACCGCGCCGGTGAACTCGACCCGGTCCTCGACGTGCAGCTCCTTGGCCAGCAGCGTCAGCCGGTGGACGTCCGGGTCGCCGCCGAGGCCCTCGGCGTCCGGGCCGCCCGCGACCACCAGCTCGGCGTCCGGGACGTGGACCAGCGCGCGGATCGCGGCCTCCGCGCCGCCGTCGCCGAGGTCGCGCGGCATCGTCAGCAGCCGCGCCCGGCCCCGGCGGCCCCCGGCGGCCGGGCCCTCGGGGGTGAAGCGGTCGTCGTCGACGCCGAGCGGCAGGACCCGCACGGCCGGGCGCGGCACGCCCATCCGGGCCAGCGCCTCGGCCTCGGCGGTGTGGGCGGCGAGGACGAGCGAGGCGTCCCGGCCGATCGCCGTCTCCACGCGCATCCGGGCCGGGTGGACGGGCCGTCCGGCGCGCCGGTCGCCCGCCGCCAGCCCGTGGTAGCTGAGCACGAAGGGGATGTCCAGCTCGCGGGCGGCGGCGCAGGCGGCCAGCCCGGCGATCCAGCCGTGCGCGTGGACGACGTCGGGGCGGGCCGCGCCGGTCCAGCGCTCGCGCAGCGCCTCGGCGAGCGCGCCGACGTGCCGCAGCGCGGCGTCCTCGGTCAGCGGCTCGGCGGGGCCGACGTCCAGCAGCCGCAGCGCCGCGCCGGACGCCAGCCGGGAGCGGCTGCGCGCGTCGGGGTCCTGGCGGCGGGCGAAGATGGTCACACGGTGCCCGGGGCCGCCGTCGTCGGCGGGGCGGGCGAGGGAGCGGGCCAGCTCGCGGACCCGGGCGGCCTGCGGGGTCGCGGTGGCCAGGTCGGCGAGGGTGACGAGCGCGAGAGCGGGACGACGCATGAAAGCCTCCGGGTTTAAAGACAGGGCAAACCTGGAGGTATCTGCGTCTTAGACACCTGCTCGCCCCCTGTTCTGTCCCGTCCGAGGGTCCGCCAAACCCGGTCGGCCGAAAAATCCTCCGGAACCCGGAGAACTCCGGCGGCGTCCGACGGTCATGGGCCTGATCCGCACGATCCCCGGCCGCGCCTTCGCGGCGGCCGCCTGCGCCGCGCTCCTCCCGCTCGCCGCCGCCTGCGGCACCGCCGAGGGCCAGGAGCCCCGGTCGCTGAAGGGACACGCGCGGAGCGTCCCGGCCGCCGACCCCGCCCCCTACGCCCGCGCCGACACCGAGTTCGGCCTCGCGCTGCTGGACCGGTGGTGCCGCGCCGAACCCGACCGCAACCTCGTCCTGTCCCCGAGCAGCCTCGCCGCCGGACTCGGCATGGCCGCGCTCGGCGCGCGCGGCGACACCGCGACCGCGATGGCCAAGGCGCTGCGGCTCCCGGCGGGCGACCCCGTCCCCGGCCTCGCCGCCCGCACCGCCGCGCTGCGCGGCGTCCGCCGCGACGGCGTCGAACTGCGCGTCACCGACCAGATCTGGGCCGACCGCGGCCTGCCGCCCGCCCAGGACTACCTCGACAGGGTCGCGACCGCCTACGACGCGGACGTCAAGTCCCTCGACATCCGCAGCGACCCCGAGGGCGCGCGCCGCGCGATCAACGCGGCCGTCGCCGACGCCACCGCCGGGCGCATCACCGGCCTGCTCGGCGAACGCACCGTCACCGCCGACACCGGCTGGGTCCTCACCGACGCCGTCTACCTCAAGGCCGACTGGGACACCGCGTTCAAGCGCAGCGACACCGGCACCGAGCCGTTCACCACCGCCGCCGGGAACCGCGCCGACGTCAGGATGATGAGCTCCGGCCACAGCCTGCGCACCGCCCGCGCCGGGGGCTGGACGGCCGTGGACCTGCCCTACAAGGGCGGACGGCTCAGCATGACCGCGCTGCTGCCCGACTCCGGCGCGCGCGGCTGCCCGTCCCTGCGCGCGGACGACGTGGACGGCGTGGTGAAGGCGCTCACGCCCGGCCTCGTCAGCCTCTCGTTCCCCAAGCTCGACCTGAAGACCCGCCTGGACGCCGTCCCGCTGCTGAAGGACCTCGGCATGGGACCGGCCTTCGGCGACGACGCCGACTTCACCGGCCTGTCCCCGCACGCGACCTCGCTCGGCTTCGTCCGGCACGCCGCGATGATGAAGGTGGACGAGCGCGGCACCGAGGCCGCCGCCGCGACCGGCGCGGGCATCGGCGCGACCGCCGTCCCGCAGCCGCGCGAGCGGATCGTCTTCGACCGCCCGTACGTGCTGGTCGTCCGCGACGGCACGACCGGCGAGCCGCTGTTCCTGGCGCGCGTCGCGGACCCGTCCGAAGCGTGAGGACGGGCCGATGAGACCCTGACCGGATGAGGATCTGGTACGCCGCCTACGGGAGCAACCTCTACCGCCGCCGGTTCGCCTGCTATCTGGCGGGCGGCCGGCCGCCGGGCGCGGCCGTCACCTACTCGGGGTGCCGCGACCCGCGCCCGGCCGCCGCCGACCGCGCGCTGACGCTGCCCGGCGGGATCTACTTCGCCCACTCGTCCCCGACGTGGGGCGGCGGCGTCGCGTTCTACGACCCGGAGCTGCCGGGCCGCGCCGCCGCCCGCGCCTACCTGCTGACCGCCGAGCAGTTCGGCGACGTCGTCGCGCAGGAGATGCACCGCCCCGCCGGAACCGACCTCGACCTCGCCGAGGTGCTGGCCACCGGCCGCCAGACGCTCGGGCCGGGCCGCTACGAGACGGTCCTGCTCGTCGGGGAGCACGAGGGCGACCCGGTGCTGACGTTCACCGCCCCGCACCCCCTCGACGGCGCGCCCGTCACCGCCCCGACCGCCGCCTACCTGGCGATGCTCGGCCACGGGCTGCGCGAGGCGCACGGCTGGGACGCGGGCCGCGCCGCCGGGTACCTGGCCGGGCGGCCCGGCGCTGCCGGGGCGTGGACGCCGGGCGCGGTCCGCGACCTGCTCGTCGCGCCGCGCCCCGCCGGGGACGACGCGCTCGCGGGCGGTCAGCCGCCGACGTAGGCGGCCAGATGCTCGCCGGTCCGCGTCGAGCGGGCCGCGACCAGCTCGGCGGGCGTGCCCTCGAACACGACCCGGCCGCCGTCGTGGCCCGCGCCGGGCCCGAGGTCGACGATCCAGTCCGCGTGCGCCATGACCGCCTGGTGGTGCTCGACGACGATCACCGACGTGCCCGCGTCCACGAGCCGGTCGAGCAGGCCGAGCAGCTGCTCCACGTCCGCGAGGTGCAGTCCGGCGGTCGGCTCGTCCAGGACGTACACGCCGCCCTTCTCGCCCATGTGCGACGCGAGCTTGAGCCGCTGCCGCTCGCCGCCGGACAGCGTCGTCAGCGGCTGGCCGAGCGCCAGGTAGCCGAGGCCGACGTCGGCGAGCCGCTCCAGAATCCGCTGCGCGGCCGGGGTCCGCGCCTCGCCGGAGCCGAAGAACTCCAGCGCCTCGGCCACCGGCATCGCCAGCACCTCGCTGACGTCCCGGCCGCCCAGGCGGTACTCCAGCACCGACGCGTCGAACCGGCGGCCCTCGCACTCCTCGCACGTCGCCGCGACGCCCGCCATCATCGCCAGGTCGCTGTAGACGACGCCGACGCCGTTGCACCCCGGGCACGCGCCCTCGGAGTTCGCGCTGAACAGGGCGGGCTTGACGCCGTTGGCCTTGGCGAACGCCTTGCGGATCGGGTCGAGCAGACCGGTGTACGTCGCCGGGTTGCTGCGCCGCGAACCGCGGATGGGGCTCTGGTCGATCGACACCACGCCCGCGCCCGCCGGGATCGACCCGTGGACGAGCGAGCTCTTGCCCGACCCGGCGACGCCCGTCACGACGACGAGCACGCCCAGCGGGATGTCGACGTCCACGTCCTGGAGGTTGTGCGCGGACGCGCCGCGGATCTCCAGCGCCCCGGTGGGTTTGCGGACGGCCTCCTTGAGCGCCGCCCGGTCGTCCAGGTGGCGGCCGGTGACGGTGCCGGACGCCCGCAGCCCCTCGACCGTCCCCTCGAAGCAGACCGCGCCGCCCGCCGTCCCCGCGCCGGGGCCGAGGTCCACGACGTGGTCCGCGATGGCGATCGTCTCCGGCTTGTGCTCGACCACCAGGACGGTGTTGCCCTTGTCGCGCAGCCGCAGCAGCAACTCGTTCATCCGCTGGATGTCGTGCGGGTGCAGTCCCGTCGTCGGCTCGTCGAAGACGTACGTGACGTCGGTGAGCGACGACCCGAGGTGCCGGATCATCTTGACGCGCTGCGCCTCCCCGCCCGACAGCGTCCCCGCGGGCCGGTCGAGCGACAGGTAGCCGAGGCCGATCTCGGTGAACGAGTCCAGGACCCGCCCGAGCGCCGCCAGCAGCGGCGCGGCGGACGGCGCGTCCAGCCCGCGGACCCACTCGGCCAGGTCGCTGATCTGCATCGCGCACGCGTCCGCGATGCTGATCCCCTCGATCTTCGAGGACCGCGCGGCCTCGCCGAGCCGCGTCCCGCCGCACTCCGGGCACGTCGTGAACGCGACCGCGCGCTCCACGAACGCGCGGACGTGCGGCTGCATCGCTTCCTTGTCCTTCGCGAGCATCGACTTGCGGACCCGGGGGACCAGCCCCTCGTAGGTCATGTTGATGCCCTCGATCTTCATCCGCGTCGGCTCGCGGTACAGGAAGTCGTGCAGCTCCGTCTTCGTGAACTCTCGGATCGGCTTGTCCGGGTCGAAGAACCCCGACGACGCGTACAGCCGGTAGTTCCAGCCGCCCGCCTTGTAACCGGGAATCGTCATCGCGCCCTCGGACAGGGACTTGGCGTCGTCGAACAGCTCGGCCAGGTCGATGTCGGAGACCGTCCCGCGGCCCTCGCAGCGCGGGCACATGCCGCCCATGCGGCTGAACGTCTGCTTCACGGTCTTGTTGTCGCCGCGCTCGACGGTGATCGCGCCGCTCGCCCGGACGGTCGGGACGTTGAACGAGAACGCGTTCGGCGACCCGACGTGCGGCGTCCCGAGGCGGCTGAACAGGATGCGCAGCATCGCGTTCGCGTCCGTCGCGGTGCCGACCGTGGAGCGCGGGTCCGCGCCCATCCGCTGCTGGTCGACGACGATCGCGGTGGTCAGGCCCTCCAGGACGTCCACGTCGGGCCGCGCCTGCGACGGCATGAACCCCTGCACGAACGCGCTGTAGGTCTCGTTGATCATCCGCTGCGACTCGGCGGCGACCGTGCCGAACACCAGCGAGCTCTTCCCCGAGCCGGACACGCCGGTGAACACCGTCAGCCGGCGCTTGGGGATCTCGACGCTGACGTCCTTCAGGTTGTTCTCCCGCGCGCCGTGGACGCGGATCAGGTCGTGGGCGTCGGCGGCGTGCCGCGCGCCGCTCATCGCCGGGCCTCCTGGACGCGGACCAGGTTCCCCGCCGGGTCGCGGAACGCGCAGTCGCGGACGCCGTACGGTTGGTCGGTCGGCTCCTGGACGACCTCGGCGTCGCGGGCCTGGAGCCGGTCGAACACCGCGTCCACGTCGGGCGCGGCCAGCACGATCATGCCGAAGGTGCCCTTGGCCATCATCTCGGCGACGGTCCGCCGCTCGTCCTCGGTGACGCCCCGGTCCGCGCCCGGCGGGTACAGGACGATCGACGGGCCCTCCCCGCCCTTCGGCCCGACCGTGATCCAGCGCAGCCCGGCGTACCCCACGTCGTCGCGGACTTCGAAGCCGAGGACGTCCCGGTAGAACCCGAGGGCCTTCTCCGGGTCGTCGTGCGGGAGGAAGGCGTGGTGAATGCTGATGTCCATGCCGGTCACGCTAGTTGCGGCTCGGGGGAGCGGGCTTCTCGATTCCTGACCGGTCGGGTCACCTGCCGCGCCACGCACGACGGCATGCCCGCCGTCGCCCGCGCCGCGCGGCGGCGGTACTCGCTCGGCGGCACCCCGACCAGCTCGGCGAAGCGGGTGCTGAACGTGCCGAGCGACGAGCAGCCCACCGCGAAGCACACGTCGGTGACGCTGAGGTCGCCGCGCCGCAGCAGCGCCATCGCCCGCTCGACGCGCCGGGTCATCAGGTACCCGTAGGGCGACTCCCCGTACGCCTGCCGGAACCGGCGGCTGAGGTGCCCGGCGGACATGTTCGCGCCGCGCGCGAGGGCCTCGACGTCCAGGGGTCGCGCGTACTCGCGGTCGATCCGGTCCCGCACGCGGCGGAGCCGCGCGAGGTCGTCGAGCCGCTGCGCCTCGGTGATTCTGCTGGTCACAACCCCGATAGTGCCACACGGTCCCGACAAAACGACCGCGTCGGGCTAGCCGACCGCCAGTCGGTATGTCCCTCGGGCGCAGCCGCCGACGCGCCAGCCGCCGTCGGCCCTGCGGACGTCGAGGCGGTCGATGTTCGTCGTCGCGGGGGCCGGACGGGCGTCGCCCGGCACCCAGACGTCCAGCGCGCAGGACCCGCCCGCCGCCCGGCCCCGGAGGACGAACTCCTTCGTCTCCGGAACGGACCGCAGCGAGAGCAGCACGCCCGGCGCCGCGCGCGGATAGGCGCGGGACAGTTCCTCGACGCCCTCGGGATCGCGGGGAAGGAACCTCCCGGTGGCGCAGTCGAGGTTGTTGAGCCCGTTCCCGGTCGGCCCGGCGCCGTTCTGCGGGTCGCCGCACGCCTGTTTCCAGACCCAGAGCGCGCCGCCGATCAACGCGTCGTCCTCCTGCCGGGAATAGCGCCGCAGTTTGCCGACCATCGCGGCGTCGTCGCCCCAGAAACCCCATTCGCCGCTCCAGACCGGCAGGTCGCGGGCGGTCCGCCGGGCGATCCGGAAACCGTGCTCGACGGACGTCATGGCGGGCAGGCCGAGGGACGCGTCCATCGTGATCGACTCCGCGTACAGGTGCGGCGCGAAGACGACGTTCGGGTCGTCCTGGAACGAGCCGCGCGGCATCGCGTCGAATCCGGTGCCGGACCAGAAGATGCTCGGTTCGGCGAACAGGATGTGCGGGCGCTTCTCGGCGGCGCGGACGGCGCGCAGGACGCGGTCGTAGAAACGGCCGAGCAGCAACGTCGAGGTCAGCGGGGCCTGCTCGCCGAAACCCGGCTCGTTCAGCGGGTCGAATCCGGCGACGGACGTGCTTTCCGCGTAGCGCCGCGCGAGCATTCCCCAGACCTTCACGAGATGGTCCTGAACGCCGTCGCGGTCGTAATAGAAATTGGTGAACGCGCGGTCTCCGGCGGGGGAGATGTCGCGGCCGGTGAACTGGCAGCGGGGCGCGCCGTCCGTGCGGGTCGCCCAGGCGGGCGCGCCGTCGTAGCCGTCCATTTTCGACGTGCCGAGCGGGCAGGACGTCCCGGCCGGCGTCGCCTGGTTGTTCCAGCCGTCCTGGTGCATGTCGAGGACGGTGTAGATCTCGTGCTTCTCCGCCCAGTGGACGGCCTGGTCGATCTTCCGCAGGTAGTTCTCGTCGTACCGGCCCGGCTGCGGCTCGACGGCCGACCAGGACACCGCGAGCCGCACGACGTTGCGGCCGAGCGCCGCGATCTGCGCGAAATCGTCTTCGGTCAGGGGAAGCGTCGCGGGCGTCTTCGGGTCGCGGACGTAGAAGTCCACCAACTGGTTGACGTTCACGCCGCGCAGCAGCACCTGCCTGCCCCCGTCATCGACGATGCGGGGGTGCGCGCCGCGGACGACGTGCAGCGCCGGGAGCCCGGTCCCGGCGGCGGCCCGCGCGGCGGGGGCGGCGTCCGGCCCGGCGACGACCACGGCGGCGACCGTCGCCGCGACGGCGAGCACGCCCGCGAGCGCGCCCCGGACGGCGGGCGCGCCGCGCGCGGCGGCCCAGGCGAGCAGCGCGGGCAGCCACCCGACCGCCGCGCCCAGCGACGCGCCCTCGCCGAGCCGGACCCACGCGGCGGCGGGCGTCTGGAACGGCGCGCCGAACCCGTCCACGACCAGCAGCCCGACGACCTGCGCCGCGCCGAGCGCGAGGCCCGCCCACAGCGCGCCGAGCCAGCCGCCGAGGAACGCCCCGCCCGGCGTCGGGAACCGGCGGGCGAAGGTCCGCTGCGTGCGCGCGAGCGCGAGCAGCAGCACCGCCAGGCCGAGCACGACCCCGACCGCGCCGCCCCGCGGATCGACCGTGGGCAGCCGGTCCGGCAGGTCGCGGGACCAGTGCGCCCCGACCCACGGCCCGGTCGCCGCGACGGCCGCGACGGTGAGCGCGGCGATCGGCCGGTGCGCCCGGTGGGCGGGCTCGACGGGCTCGGCGGGATTTTCGTCGGCGCGCGGGACGAACAGCGTCGCCGCCGCCACGACCGCCCCGTACAGCGCGGCCTTCGGCGCGGTGTAGCTCGTCGCCCACAGCAGATCAAGGATGTTCAGCTCGGGCGCCGTCGCCACGACCGAGGCGACGGCCTTCGCGACGACGGCGACGAGCACGAACCCCGCCCACATCGTCGCGAACCTCGCCCGCCGCCCGAGCCGCCCGAGCCCCGCCGCGACCCACGCCGTGCCGAGCACGAGCAGCGGCAGGTACACGGCCACCGGCGCGACCTGCCACCGGGCCTTCGGCAGCACCGGGCCGGGCACGCCCAGCAGCGCGAAGAACCCGACCGGGTCCAGAACCGCTCCGGCCAGCGTGAGCGCGAGGACGGCCCCGCCCGCCGTGGACGCGAGCGGCAGTGCGCGGGGGCGTGGCCTCATGGGCGCTCCTAGCTCCGGGGGGGAGCGCCAAATTACATGAAGGAATCTCACTTTCGCTAGGGAGAACCCGGCTATGGCGGCGCGCGGCGCCGGCGGTCAAGATGGGGATCATGAAAATCGGTGATGTCGTCGAAGACTTCGCGCTCCCCGACGAGACCGGGACCGTCCGGACGCTGACCGGCCTGCTGGAGCAGGGGCCCGTCGTGCTGTTCTTCTACCCCGCCGCGCTCACGCCCGGCTGCACCGCCGAGGCGTGCCGCTTCCGCGACCTCGTCGCCGAACTGGCCGAGGCCGGCGCGCACCCCGTCGGGATCAGCGCCGACGAGGTGCCCCGGCAGAAGGAGTTCGCCGACAAGCACGGACTCGGCTACCCCCTGCTGTCCGACCCGGCCGGGCACGTCCGCGAGCGGTTCGGCGTCAAGCGCGGCATCGCGTTCGCGCCGACGCGGCGGCAGACGTTCGTCATCGGGACCGACCGGCGCGTCCTGGAGATCGTCAAGAGCGAGATCCGCATGAACGTCCACGCGGACCGCGCCCTGGCGGCGCTCCGCCGCGCCTGACTAGGAGCGCGGCCGGACGCGCGGCAGCACGACCGACGACGCGTGCGCCGGATCGTGGAAGACCTCCTGCACGACCGGCACCATCCGGGTGGCCGTGCCGACCGGCTCGCCCGTGCCCGGATTGCGGGCCACGCGCGGGTACGCGCCGCCGCAGACCTGCACGCGCAGCCGGTGCCCGGCGCGGAACCGGTGCCCGGTCGGCCACAGCTCGACCGACACGCGGCGCACGCCGTCCGCGTCCGCCTCCGGCGCGTCCGGCAGCAGCCGCCGCATGCCCTCGCACAGGTTCAGCGACGTCCCGTCCGGCGCGACGTCGCACAGCCGCACGACCACGTCGTGGTGCCCGCTGTCGGCGCGGACGAACAGGTCCGCGCGGACCGGCCCGACGAACTCGGCGTCCTCGGGCAGCGGGTCGGAGGTGTGGACGAGCACGTCCCGCCGCTTCTCCAGCTTCCGCTGGTCGGTGACGGGTTTGCTGCCGCCGAGCAGCGTCGGCCCGCCGAGGAACGGCGTCGGGTGCAGCGGGTCGTAGCGGAACCGGTCCGGCGCGGACGGCGGGGGAGCGCCGGTGCCGAGCCCGCCGTCCGGCTGCAGGTACCACGCCTCCTCCCGCATCCCGGGGACGGGCCAGTCGGGGTACTCCCGCCACTCGTCCGCGCCCGTCACGAACAGCCGGACGGGCTGCGCGCGCAGCCCGGACGGATCGTCCAGCAGATGCGCCCGGAACCACCGCAGCGCCTCGTCCACCGAACCGCGCATCATCCGCTGGTCGGCGTGGAACCACGGACCGATCGTCAGGTGCGGGCGGCGGCCCGCCGCGCGCAGCGCCGCGTAGTCCTTGAGCTGCCACGGCAGGAAGATGTCGTACCAGCCGCCGGTCATGTTGACCGGGGCGCTCACCTCCGCGACGGTCGGGGAGAAGTCGCGGCGGTCCCAGAACGGGGTGTCGGGGCCGTTGGTCAGCAGGTCCTGGAAGAACTTCTGCGGCTCGCCCGTCGCCAGCCGGTCCAGTTCCGCGATGGGGCGGCCCGACAGCGCGGCGCGGCGCGCCCGGCGCGGCGAGAAGAACCCGGTCGTCAGCCCGGACAGCGGCGACTTCAGCCGGGCCGTCAGGTCCACCCAGATCAGCGTGGACTCCAGCGCGAACGTGCCGCCGACGTTGATCGCCTCGCGGAACTGCGATGCGGTGACCTGCATCGACAGCGCCCGCAGCTCGGGTCCGGCCTCGGCGGCGACGGCCCACTGGACGTAGCCGAGGTAGCTCGGGCCGTGCATGGCGAACGTCCCGCCGAACCAGGGCTGCTCCTTGAGCCAGGCGATGGTGGCCAGGCCGTCGTCGCGCTCGTCCAGCGCCTCGAACTCGCCGCCGGACCCGAACCCGCCGCGCACGCTCTGCACGACGGCCTGGAAGCCGTGCGAGGCGAACGCCTGGCCGCACATCAGGCCGAACGGCCCGCGCCGCCCGTAGGGGGAGCGGACCAGGACGGTCGGCGGCCGCTCCACGCCGTCCGGCGCGTAGTGGTCGGCCAGCAGGACCACGCCGTCGTGCGCGGGGACGCGCAGGTCGCGGGTCACCGCGACCCGGTGGGGGCCGTTCCGCAGTCCGAGCGCCGTGACCCCGAGCCGGCGCATCACGCCCACGCCTACCATTCTCCCGATCGTAACCGGGGCCCGGCCGCCCCGATCGCCCGCCCCGCGCCCGCCGACGTCATTACGATCAAGATCGTCGGAAGCCGCCCGTACCGGGCGGAGTACCAGGACGAGGAGTGATTCCCCCCATGCCTGACTCGGTGGACTGGAGCCGGGTGATCGCCGCCGCGGTCGTCGTGGCCGCGGCGCTGGCCGTCGCGATCGTGCTGCGCGTCCTGTCGGGGCGGCTCACCCGGCGCGCGGGCGACACCCGGTGGGCCTGGGACGACCTGCTGGCCCGGCTGCTGCACGACCTCGCGCTGCCGCTGGCCCTGCTCGGCGGGCTGTGGGTCGCCGCCGAGGTCATGGAGCCGTCCGCGCGGACGCTCGACTACACCGGCAAGGTGCTCACCGCGATCACCGTGATGGTGGTGGCGCTGGCGCTGGCCCGGCTGATCTCCGGCGCGGTCGCGTCCGTCGCGCACGCCCGGCAGGGGCCCGCCGCCAACACGACGATCTTCGCCAACATCACGCGGGTCGTGGTCGTCGGCATCGGCGTGCTGATCATGCTGCAGAGCCTCGGGGTGTCGATCACGCCGCTGCTCGGCGCCCTGGGCGTCGGCGGCCTGGCCGTCGCGCTCGCGCTGCAGGACACGCTCGCGAACCTGTTCGCGGGCGTCCACGTGCTGGCGTCCAAGACGATCGAGCCCGGCGACTACATCCGGCTGAGCACCGGCCAGGAGGGCTACGTCGTCGACATCAACTGGCGCAACACGACGATCAAGACGCTGTCGGACAACGTCGAGGTCATCCCGAACCAGCGGTTCTCCGACACGATCCTCACCAACTACCACCGGCCCGCGCAGGACATGTCGCTGCTGATCCAGGCGCAGGTGCCCTACGACGCCGACCTCGACCTGGTGGAGCGGCTGGTGGTCGAGGTCGGCGCCGAGGTGATGGGCGAGGTGGACGGCGGCGTGCCCGACGCCGAGGTGCTGGTCCGCTTCCACACCTTCGGCGACTCCAGCATCCGGTTCACGGTCATCCTGCGGACGCAGGAGTTCGGCGACCAGTTCCGCATCAAGCACGAGTTCGTCAAGCGGCTGCACCGCCGGTTCCGCGACGAGGGCGTCGGCACGCCCTACCCGACGCTGCGGCTCGACCCGGCGGGCGGCGCGCCGGGCGGCCCGCCGGGCGGCACGGGCGTCAAGGTCGGCTGACGGCCGCGTCCGGCGCGGCGACGGCGCGGAGCACGATCTCGTCCACGACGAACACCAGGCCGTCGTCGTCCATGATCTCGCCGCGCGTCATGTACCGGTAGACGACCATCGCGGGGCCGACGTCGGCCATGTCGCGGGTCGCCGCGCCCGGCCGGACGTCGCCGCGCTCCGCGCCCGCGCGCAGCGTCTCGTACAGCAGGTCCTTGACGGGCCGGATCAGCCGGCCGTGGACCACGTCGTGCATGACGCCGACGCCGTCGGAGTCCTCCTTCAGGACGCGGAACGCCGCGCCGTTGCAGGTCCCGAGCGCGTCGCGGAACCGGCCGAGCAGCTCCAGCAGGTCGCCGCGCAGCGTCCCGGCGCGCGGGGGCTCGGGCGGCGGCGGCAGCTCGTGCCGCAGGGCGTCCCCGATCAGCTCCTCCTTGGACGACCAGCGCCGGTAGAGCGCGGCCTTGCCGGTGTGCGCGGCGGCGGCGACGCCCTCCATCGTGAGCCGCCGGTAGCCGACCTCGACGAGCTGGCCGAACACCGCCGCGAAGATCGCCGCTTCGAGGTCGGCGCCGCGCCGCCGGATCGGGCCGCTCATCCCCGGCGCCCCAAGGTAGTGAACGATCGCGTTCCCTTTTTCGTGTCGCGGTGGTAACTTGCCCTCATAGTGAACGAACCCGTTCCTTAAATCATTCCGTGCGGAGGTCGCAGTGCCGACTGTCCCGACGGGAAGGACCACCGGTCGGCAGGCCCCGCCCGGCGTTCCGTCCCCCCTCCATCATCCCGGACTCGCCCTCGCGGCGATCGTCGGCGGTCAGCTCATGATCGGCATCGACACGTCCGTGGTCACCATCGCGCTCCCCGACATCGGCCGCGAGACCGGCCTGTCCACCGGGGGCCTCGCGTGGGTCTTCAACGCCTACATGATCGCGTTCGGCGGGCTGCTGCTGCTCGGCGGTCGGGCCGGCGACGTCTTCGGCCGCCGCCGCGTGTTCGTCGGCGGCATCGCGGCGTTCACGCTGGCGTCCCTGCTCGGCGGGTGCGCGCCCGGCGGCGGCGCGCTCGTCGCCGCCCGCGCCTTCCAGGGGCTCGCCGCCGCGTTCTGCGCGCCGAGCGGGATGGCGCTGATCGCCGCGCTGTTCGACGGCCCGGCGCGGGTCCGCGCGCTCAGCCTCTTCTCCGCCGTCACCGGGGTCGGGGGCGCGCTCGGCATGGTCCTCGGCGGCGTCCTCACCGAGGCCGCGTCGTGGCGGTGGGTGTTCTTCGTCAACGTGCCGGTCGGCGCGGTCCTCGCCGTGCTCGCCGCCCGCGTCCTGGCCGAGACGCCGCGCCGTCCCGGCCGGTTCGACGCGGCGGGCGCGCTCGGCTCGGTCGCCGGGATGACGGCCCTGGTGTACCTGTTCATCCGCGCGGGCGACGCGGGCTGGTCGGACGCGCGCGTCGCCGTCGCCGCGGCCGCCGCCGTCCTCGCGCTCGGCGCGTTCGTCCTGGTCGAGCGGCGCGCCGCGCAGCCGGTCGTGCCGCTCGGGCTCTTCCGCGACCGCAACCGCACGGCCGCCTACCTGGTGCAGTTCCTGCTGATCGCGGGGCTGTTCGGCGGGAACTTCTTCCTCACCCAGTATTTGCAGGACACGCTCGGGTACGGGCCGCTGCGGGCGGGCGCGGCGTTCCTGCCGATCGTCCTCGCGCAGTTCGCCGTCGTGCGGACGGTCCCGCGCCTGCTGCCGAGGCTCGGCGCGAAACCGCTCGTCGCGGCCGGAAGCCTGCTCGTCGCCGCCGGGTTCGCCTGGCTCGCGCTGCTGCCGGACCACGCCGGGTACGCGACCGGGCTGCTGGTCCCGTTCGCGCTCATCGGCGGGGGCGCGGGGATGTCGGTCATGCCGCTGAACGCCGAGATCCTCGCCCGCGTCGAGCCCACCGAGGCGGGCGCGGCGTCCGGCGTCTCCCAGGCGATGCTGTGGTCGGGCGGCGCGGTCGGGTCGGCCGTCGTCGTGACCGCGCAGTCCGGCGGCGCGACGGCCGTGTTCACCGTCGCGGCGGGCTTCGCGGCGGCGGCCCTCCTCATGGTCGCCGCCGTGCTGCGCCGCGCGGCCGCCTAACCCGCGGCGGGCCAGTCGCCGCGCTCCACCAGCTCCAGCACGAGCTTGGCGATGTTCCACGCGTCGTCCACGCCGCTGTGGTGCCGCCCCTCCAGCTCCATCCCGCTGCCGCGCAGCGCCGCCGCCATCCCGAGGCGGCGGCGCAGCCCGCGGCTCGCGGCGTGGACGGCCTTGGCGTTCACGTGCCGCGCCTCGAACGGGTACGGCACGCCCGCCCGCCCGCACTGCGCCTCGAACTGCTTGCGGTCGTAGTCGCCCCAGCTCGCCCACAGCCGCGAACCGGAACGGTGCTCGCGCTCCAGCAGCGCGCACGCCTCGCGGAACGAGACGCCGGTGGCGACCTCGGCCGGCGTCAGGCCCGTCAGCTCGGTGCAGAACGCGCTGACCTCGGAGCGGTCCGGCCGGACGAGCACCCGGTGCCGCCCGACGCGGCGGCGGGCCGCCGGGTCGACGACGCACAGGCCGATCTCGATGATCTCGTTGTGCTGCCCGGGCGGGACCGGGCCGTCCCAGCAGGTGGCCTCGACGTCGATGACGTTGATCAGGAGATCGTCCATGACGGCCGACGCTAGCCGCCCGGGTCCGGGCGGTACGACCGGTTTTTCAGGCCGCGCGGCGGGTCTCGCCGGATTTCGGGGGACGGGTGCCGCGGCGCGGCGCGTAGGCGTCCACGTACTCCTGGCCCGACAGGGCGTGGATCGCGCGCATCACCGCGTCGGTCAGCTCGCGGGCGTCGTCGGGGCCGTAGCCGGCCGGGCTCAGCGGGCGGCCGATCCGCACGCCGACGCGGCCCGGCCGGGGCACGGCACGGCCCGGCGGCTGCACGCGGTCGGTGCCCGCCAGCGCGACCGGCACGATCGGCGCGCCGGTCCGCAGCGCGAGCCGCGCCACGCCCGTGTGGCCCCGGTACAGGCGGCCGTCGGGGGAGCGGGTGCCCTCGGGGTGCAGCGCGAACACGCCGCCCGCGTCCAGCACGCGCGCTCCCGCGTCCAGCGCGGCCTGCGCCGCCGCGCCGCCGGACCGGTCCACCGCGATGGCCCCGACGCCCCGGAAGAACGCCGCCATCGCCCGGCCCGCCGCGCCCGGCCGGGTGAAGTACTCGTGCTTGCCGAGGAAGAACACCTGCCGCGGCATCACCAGCGGCAGCACGAACGAGTCGCAGAACGCCAGGTGGTTCGCGGCGAGGATCACCGGGCCCGACGCCGGGACGCGCTCGCGGCCCTCGACCCGGGGCCGGAACGCGACGCGCAGCGCCGGGCCGAGGACGACGTGCTTCATGAGCGGGTAGATCAGCGTCGCGGAGTCCATGTATCGAGCGTAGGAACGCGGGCGCCGCGCCCGCGGTGCCCGCGCATAACAAAGCGGACCGTCCGGACTTTGTAGGGTTCCGTACTTGCCCGGTCAGCCGCCGGCCAGGGCGCGCAGGCGGCCCCGCAGGTCGTCGTCGGGCTCCTCCGCGAGCGCGCGGCGCAGCGCGTCCGCCGCCTCGGGCGGCCGGGCGTCGCCCCACGCGTCCAGCGTGCGGGCGGCGGCGTTCCGCGCGGACGTCACCGGGCACCGCAGCGCCGCCGCCACCAGCGGCCAGCCCAGCCCCGGATGGCCGTCGAGCGCGTCGACGACCGCCCCGAGCGCCCGGTGCGGCGCGTGGTCCGGGCCGACGCCGAGGGACGTGCCCGGGCCCGTCGCGATCTCCGCCAGCGGCAGGACCTCCGCCGCCCACGCGATCAGCGGCGCGGCCTCCGCGGTGTCCGCGCCGCCGAGCGCGCCCACCCAGTGCTGGACGGCGAACGGGTCGTCGCGCAGCCGCGCGGCGTGCGCGGGCCGCACCGGGACGCCCAGCAGACGGCCCGCCTCGTCGCCCCGGTAGAACAGCTCCGGGTCCGGCGACCGCAGCGCGGCCGTCGCGAGATCCGGCCACTCGGGGCGGGCCAGCACGGCGTCCGCCGCGCCGACGAGGCCCGGCCAGTGCGCGGCGGCGTGGTCGCGCAGGGCGTGCGCCGCGAGGTAGTGGCGCAGGTCGGCGGGGGCCGCCGCCGCGTGCCGCAGGTACCGGCCGGTGGCGCGCTCGCCGTCGGCGTACCCGGCCATGCCGATCATCGGACCGCCGTCCGTCGCGAGGGCGGTGAGGATTCCGGCGGCGGCCGCCATGAGCTCCGCGTCCGACCCGGCGGCGGGCGCGGCGAGCGCGTCCGCGAGGCCGCCGGTCTCGGCGGCGATCCCGGCCAGGTACTCGTCCATGACGTCGTTGCGGAAGCCCTCCCGCAGAATCCAGTCGCGCAGCTCCGGGTTCTCCGTCGCCGACAGCCGCTCGACCAGGTGGACGCGGCCCCAGCCGGTGACCCGCCGCGCCAGGTCCCACAGCACGGCCTCGGGGTCGCCGTCGCCGTTGCCGAGCGCGACGGCCGCGAACAGCGTGAACTCGTCGTGCCGGCCCAGCGTCAGCAGGACGTCGCGGTGGTGGGACGCGTCGAACATGCCGAGCAGCGCGATGCCCGCCTTCACCGCCTCGCGCCGCGCGGACCGCGTCGCCAGCGCCATGCCGAGGCCGTGGATCAGCTCGGGGTCGTCCGCCTCGGCGCGGACCCGCGTCAGCAGGTCCTCCACCAGCGCGACGACGCTGACGTCCGCCACGGCCTCCTCGACGCGCGCGGGCTCGCCCGACAGCACCGCGGCGACGACCCGGTCCACCTCGGCGGGGTCGGCCGCGCCGCCCCAGTGGTGGGTCAGGACGCCGTCGCGCGCGCCCGGCGCCCACGGCGTCGTCTGCTCGGCGTCGTCGGGCAGCGCCTCGCCGCCGTCGCGCAGCCCCGGCCCGTCCGGGCGCAGGTGGGCGCGGATGTGGTCGTGGATGGAGGTCGTTCGCGCGTCCTCGCGCCGCCGTCGAAACATCCGGACAATCTACGGACGCGGCGTCCGGGCGGACACCGGTTTTTTCCGATCCGCCCGGTTCGCCCGGCCCGGGTCAGCCGCCCGCCGTGGTCACCGCGATCTGCTGCGCCCGGATCGCCTTGTGGACCGCCGGGGCCGCCGGGCCCGACCGGGCCGTCAGCTCGGCGATGCGGCGCCTGTGCCGCCGCCGGTCCGCGCGCGGCAGGACCGTGGACAGCTCGCCCGCCGCCGCGAGCGCCACCGCCGCCGCGTCGTAGCTGTTGACGTGCGCGACCGGGCGGCCGCGCAGCGCCGCCGCGGCCCCGCCCCACAGCTCCTTCACCACGCGCGGGTCCTTGACCGTCACGCGGTGCCGGGGGAACAGGCCGAGGACGCGCGTGGAGCGGACGCGAATCCAGCCGTCGCGCTCCAGCTCCTCGCGGACCGTCCGCACCATCGCGCGGCTGTCCCGCCGCACCCAGTGCTGCCAGCTCTTCGGGCGGCCCGCCGCGAGCTGCGCGAGAACGCCGTACGGGTCGTCGCCCGGCGTGCCGGGGACGGGCCTGCCCTTCTCCTCGACGATCCGCCCGTCGAGGAACAGTTCGGTCAGCGCCGCGCCGCGCAGGACGTAGCCGAGCCTGCTCCCGCCCGTGATCCGCTGCTTGCGGACGTCGTAGGCCAGCAGGAACATCCGGTCCGGGAGGGTGTCGGGCGTCGTGGTCATCGGTGGTCCTCTTCCCCGTCGTCTCCGTCTTCGTTCTCCGCGGCGGGCGCGTCGCCGGCCTTGCGGGGCCGCCCCGGCCGCCGCATCCGGCCCGCGGAGCCGGGCATCCGCCCGGCGTCCGCCAGCGCCCGCCGCAGCAGGAACTCGATCTGGGCGTTGGTGCTGCGCAGCTCGTCGCCCGCCCAGCGCGCGAGCGCGTCATGCACCGCCGGATCGAGCCTCAGCAGGATCTTCTTGCGCTCGGTCGCCACGGGGTCACTGGTAGAGCGAGCCGGTGTTGACGACCGGCTGGGCGTCCCGGTCCGCGCACAGCACCACGAGCAGGTTGCTGACCATCGTCGCGCGGCGCTCCTCGTCCAGTTCCACGACGTTCTCGCTGTCGAGCCGGTCGAGCGCGAGCTGCACCATGCCGACCGCGCCCTCCACGATCCGCTGCCGCGCCGCGACGACCGCGCCC
Organism: Actinomadura atramentaria DSM 43919; assembly: GCF_000381885.1. Taxonomy (GTDB): domain Bacteria; phylum Actinomycetota; class Actinomycetes; order Streptosporangiales; family Streptosporangiaceae; genus Spirillospora; species Spirillospora atramentaria. The sequence goes on from NZ_KB907222.1 coordinate 135,584, forward strand.
GCCTGCTGGCGGCGCAGCATCGCCTGCGCGATCTCCGGCGCGTACGCCAGCCGCGTGATCCGGGACTCGATGATGCGGACGCCCGCCGACGCGACGCGCAGCGCCAGCTCCGCCGAGAGCTGCGCGGTGATCTCGTCGGCGTTGTCGCGCAGCGAGACGCGGTCGGCCGCGTCGTAGGGGAAGCTGCCCGCGATGTGGCGGACGGCCGCCTCGGTCTGGAACGCCACGAACTCGACGAAGTCGTCCACCTCGAACGTGGCGCGCGCGGTGTCCTCGACCTGCCAGACGACGACCGCGGAGATCTCGATCGGGTTGCCGTCCAGGTCGTTGACCTTCGCGGTGCCGGTCTCGTGGTTGCGGATACGGGTCGAGATGCGCTGCCGGTCGGAGATCGGGTTGACCCAGCGCAGGCCGTCCTCGCGGACCGTGCCGGTGTAGCGGCCGAGCACCTGCACGACGCGCGCCTCGCCCGGCGCGACGGCGGTGAGGCCCGCGCCGAGGACGAGCCCGGCGAGGACGAGCAGCACGCCCACCACCAGGCCGATCCCGAGCCCGACGCCGCCGGACGACGCCAGCGCCCCCGCGACGATCACGATGATCCCGGCGAGCACGGTCAGCAGCGCGATGCCGAGCATCCGCCAGCCGCCCGCGTTGCGGGCGGGGCGCTCCACGATCGTCGGGCGGGGCATCTCCACCCCGGTGTCGTTCTCCGTCATGGCGTCCTCCTCGGTGTGTCATCACCAAACTAGCAAAGTGATATCACTTTTCCAAGGGGACGGCGGAACCCCCGTCCGGCGGGACGGGGGCTCGCCGCTCGCGGGGTCAGGCGACGAGGACCGGCTCTTCCTCCGCCGCCGCCTCCTCGATGACCTTCGGGACCGACCGCAGCGTGACCAGGGCCGTCAGGCCCACCAGCACCGCGAAGCACGCGCTGAGCACCAGGGACGCGTGCATCCCGGCCACGAACGCCGACCGGGCCGCGTCCAGCAGCGCCCCCGCCGTCCGCGCGGGCAGGTGCGCCGCCGCCTCCACCGCGCCCGGCAGCGAGTCGCGCGCCGCCGACGCCTGCGCCCCCGACAGCCCCGCCGGAAGGTCCAGCGCGTTCCGGTACGCGTAGTTCAGGACGCTGCCGAGCACCGCCAGGCCCAGCGCGCCGCCCAGCTCCGTCGCCGTCTCCGAGATCGCCGACGCCGCGCCCGACCGCTCGCGCGGCACCGACGCCAGCACCGTGTCGCCCGTGACCGTCATCGCCAGGCCCATCCCGACCCCGGACAGCACCATCAGCACCGCCAGCACCCAGTAGGACGTGCCCGCGTCGACCACCGTGAACGACGCGAACGCCACCGCCGACAGCGTCATGCCGACCGCCACCGTCCGCGCCCGGCCCACCGCCGCGATCAGCGGCGGGGCCAGCGCCGCGCCGCCCGCCATCGCGCCGAGCGCGCCCGGCAGCCCGGCCAGGCCCGCCTTCAGCGGCGACCAGCCGAACACCATCTGGAACAGCAGCGAGAAGATCAGCGACTGCGCGACCAGCGCGAACATCGCGAACAGGTTCGCCGTCACCGACCCGGTGAACGCGGCGCGGCGGAACAGCGACAGGTCCACCAGCGGCTCCGCCAGCCGCGTCTGCCGCCACACGAACGCCGCGACGCCCAGCACGCCGACCGCCGCCGCGGCCTCCACGCGGACCCCGAGGCCGTGCGTCGCCGCCTCCTTCACCGCGTACACGACGCCGAGGACGCCCGCCGCCGACAGCGGCACGCTCGCCACGTCCAGCCGGCCCGTCACCGCGCCGGGCGCGTCCGGCAGCACGAACAGGCCCACGACCAGCACGAACACCATCACCGGCACGTTGATCAGGAACACCGAGCCCCACCAGAAGTGGGACAGCAGCGCGCCCGCCAGCACCGGGCCGAGGCCGACCGCCAGCCCGCCGACCGCCATGAACCCGCCGACCGCCGCCGTCCGCTGCTTCGGATCGGTGAAGACGCGGCGGATCAGCGACAGCGCCGACGGCATCAGCGTCGCGCCCGCCACGCCCAGCAGCGCCCGCGCCGCGATCAGCAGTTCCGCCGACCCCGCGTACGCCGTCACCGCCGACGCCGCCGCGAACACCGCCGTCCCGATCAGCAGCAGGCGCCTGTGGCCGATGCGGTCGCCGACGCCGCCCATCGTGATCAGCAGCGCCGCCAGGGCGAACCCGTAGGCGTCCGAGATCCACAGGATCTGCGTCGCCGACGGGCCGAGGTCCGCGCTGAGCCGGGGGATCGCCTGGTTCAGCGCGGTCATGTCTACGTTGGGGACCAGCGACACCAGCGCGCACAGCGCGAACGTCGCCCACTTGCGCGCGGCCGAGTACGTCTTCATGGGCGCAAGCGTCCGCGACGGCGCTGACCGCCCGCGCACCGTCCGCTGACCGCGTCACTCCAGGGCGGTGCGCACCACCTCCTCCGTGGTCAGCGCCGCGCCGCGCGCCCACTCCCGCGCGAACCGCTCCGCGCCCAGCTCCGCCCGCACCGCCGCCTCGACGTCCCGGAACTCCGGCTCGTCCGGCGGGACCGACCCCGCCGGGACCGTCGACGCCCCCAGCAGCAGCGCCGCGCGCTCCGCGTCGCCCGCCAGCAGGGCGACCTTCGCCATCCCCGCCACCGCGCCGCCGCGCGCGGTGAAGATCGGATGGTCCGTCGAGATGCCCAGCGCCTCCCGGAACAGCGCCGCCGCCCGCGCCGCGTCGCCCTCGCCCGCGACCACCCAGCCGTACCCGACCAGCGCGCCCATCCGGGCCGCGTCCGCCAGGTACCGCTCCACCGACCGCAGGCCCGCCAGCGCCTCCTCGTACCAGTGCCGCGCCGCCGCCAGGTCGCCGCGCGCCCGCGCCACCACGCCCAGCCCGTCGTAGGCCGCCGACACCTTGTCCGGCGCGCCCGCCCGCCGCGCCAGCGCCGCCGCCCGCCGGTAGTCGGCCTCGGCGTCCGCCGCCTCGCCGCCGCGCCGCGCCAGGCCCGCCCGGCGGCACAGCAGGTCCGCCGAGTCCTCCAGCGCGCCCAGCTCCTCGGCCGCCGCCAGCGCCTCCGCGAGCAGGTCCCGCGCGCGCTCCCGGTCGCCCGCCGCCTCCGCGAACATCGACAGCGGATCGAGGGTGTTCGCGATGCCCCAGCGGTCCCCGACCGCCCGGAACGTCGCCAGCGCGTCCTCGCACAGCCGCGCGCCCGCCGCGAAGTCGCCCCGGAACTGCGACAGGAAGCCCTCGCTCATCATCAGGACCGCCTCGGTCCACGCGTCGCCGTCGGGGAGCTGGCGGACGAACGCCTCCTTGTCCGTGCGGTCCGGCCCGGCCGTCAGCGCCCACAGCACCATCGACGCCGGGTACCCCAGCGGCCGGTCGATGCCCGCCATCACCTCCTCCGCCCGGTCCAGCCACGCCACCGGGCCGCCCGCCGCCACCGCGTTCGCGGCGCACATGACGTACTCCTCCTCCAGGCCGTCCGGGACGTCCGGGCCGAGCGCCGCCATCAGCTCCGTCGCCAGCGCCCCGCCCTCGACGCGGCCGCGCAGCCACCAGTACCAGGACAGCGCCGCGACCAGCGGCAGCGCGGTCCGCGGCTCGCCCAGCGACCGGCGCAGCGCCGCGTGCAGGTTCGCGTGCTCGGCGACCAGCACGTCCAGCGCGGCGAGCTGCCCCGCGCCGCGCAGCGCCCCGTCCGTCCGCCGCGCCAGGCCCAGGAAGAACGCCGCGTGCGCCCGCTCCAGCTCCGCCCGCTCGCCCGCCTCCGCCAGGCGCTCCTCGCAGAACGCCCGGATCGTGTCGAGCATCCGGAACCGGGCGCCGTCGGACTGGACGAGCGACTTGTCGGCCAGCTCCAGCACCAGCTCGTCGATCTCCGGCAGCCCGCAGACCTCCTGCGCGGTCTCCAGCGTGAACCCGCCCGCGAACACCGTCAGCCGCCGCGCCGCCACGCGTTCCTCCGGGCGCAGCAGGTCCCAGCTCCACTCCACGACGCCGCGCAGGGTCCGGTGCCGGGCCGCCGCCGTCCGCTCGCCCCGCGACAGCAGCCGGAACCGGTCGTCCAGGCGGGCCGCGACCTCCCGCACCGGCAGCGACCGCAGCCGCGCCGCCGCCAGCTCCACCGCCAGCGGCAGGCCGTCCAGCGCGGCGCAGATCCGGACGACGTCGCCGACCGTCTCCCCGTCCACCGCGAAACCCGGCCGGACCGCAGCCGCCCGGTCCCGGAACAGGCGCACCGCCGGATACTCCAGCGCCGTCGCGGCGTCCGCGCCCGCCGGGGGCAGCTCCAGCGGCGGCAGCGGCCGCAGCGTCTCGCCGGTGATGCCCAGCGGCTCCCGGCTCGTCGCGAGGACGCGCAGCAGCGGGCAGGCCGTCAGCAGCCGGTGCGTCAGGTCCGCCGCCGCGTCGACCACGTGCTCGCAGTTGTCCAGGATGAGCAGCATCTGCCGCCCCGCCAGCGCCGCGACCAGGCGTTCCACGCCCGTCCCGGCGGCCCGGCCGCCCGGCAGGATCGCGTTCTCGCGCAACCCCAGCGCCCCGAGCACCGCCGTCGGGACCTCCGCGCCGTCGCCCAGCGGGGCCAGGTCCACGAAGCACGCCTCGCCGCGCTCCCGGCGCGCCGCCTCCACCGCCAGCCGCGTCTTGCCCGCCCCGCCCGGCCCCAGCAGCGTGATCAGCCGGGACGCCGCCAGCGCCGCCCCGATCCCGGCCAGCTCCTCGTCCCGGCCGACGAAACTGGTCAGCAGCGCGGGCAGCGGCGCGCGCTCCGGGCGGCCGGTCCGCCGCTCGCCGCGCAGCACCGCCAGATGCGCCTCCGCCAGCTCCGGGGACGGGTCCGCGCCCAACTCGTCGGCCAGCCGCGCCCGCACCCCCTCGAACTCCGCCAGCGCCTCCGCCTGCCGCCCCGCCGCCGCCAGCGCCCGCACCAGCAGCGCCACCGCCCGCTCGCGCAGCGGATGCGCGGCCAGCAGGTCCCGCAGCCCGTCGACGACGCCCGCGGCCTCGCCCAGCAGCAGCCGCGCGGCGGCCAGGTCCTCCAGCGCCGTCAGCCGCGCCTCCTCCAGCCGCGCCGCCTGCCCCGCCGCGAACGGCGCGGCCACGCCCGCCAGCGCCGGGCCGCGCCACAGCCCCGCCGCCGCGCCCAGCAGCTCCGCCGCCCGCGCCCCGTCGCCCGCCGCCAGCGCCCGCCGCCCGTCCCGGGCGAGCCCGTCGAACCGCAGCGCGTCCACCTCGTCCGGCTCGGCCGCCAGCCGGTACCCGGCCGCGCCGCCCGCGACCAGCCGCGCGTCGCCGAGCCCGCGCCGCAGCCGCGACACCTGCGACTGCAGCGCGTTCGCCGCGCCGTCCGGCGGGTCCTCGCCGTACAGCCCGTCCACCAGCCGCCCGACCGGCACCGGCCGCCCCGCGTCCAGCGCCAGCAGCGCGAGCAGCGCCCGCACCATCGGACCGCCGACCGGCACGTCCCGCCCGTCGTCGACGACCTCCACCGGACCGAGAACCCCGTAATGCATGCGCCGATTCTCGCCCATCCGGCGCACCCCCGCCGAATCCGCCGCGGCCTGTGGATAGCGCGTGTTGTTGGTGTTGGGGGCCTGTGACCAGGTCGAACGCGCTTGTTTGGTGTGGTTGTGGGTTGGCGGCCCGCAGGTGGCCCGCGTCTAGGAGGCGTGTTTGGGCTGGTCAGGTGTGGTCCACACGGTGTCCAGGATTGCGTTCGCGGCTTCTTCTTCGCCGTCGAGCCAGTGCGCGTAGGTCGTGTAGAGCTGGGCGACGGAGTGTCCGAGGCGCCGTGCGGTTTCGATGGGGGACACGCGGTTGGACAGGAGCACCGACGCGCAGCCGTGCCGCAGGTCGTAGACGCGCTCAGCCACACCGGCGGACAGTTCGGCCGGGGTCAGGGCTGCGTGTCGAGCGCGCTGCCACGCCCGCCGGTAGGCGTCGCCGGGAACGGGGGGACGGTTGGTCTTGGTCTTGGTCTCGTGCCAGAACACGCGCCCGTCGGGCGCGGTCCCGTACTGGTCCAGGTGGGAGCGCAGGGCCGCGACCAGGACGGGCGGGATCGGGACCGGGCGGACCTCACCGGGCGCACGGTGCTTGAGTTCCCGTTCGGCGTGCCGGTCCCCGTCGTCGGTCCACTCTTCGCCGACTTCCGGGCGGCTTGCGGCCAGCATGAGCCGCCCCCAGCCCGACGCGGGAAGGTCGCAGTCCCCGACCCGCAGCGCCCGCGCCTCAGCGGGACGGCACCCGGAGTAGTACAGGACCGCGAAGAACGCCGACAGGTGCCCCCACCGGCCGGGAACGGCGTCGATGATCCGCTGCGCCTGATCCAGCGACGGGACGCGGCGCGGGTCGACCCGGTCGCTCGTGCGCTTGCGGCGGGTCTTGAGCCCGGTCAGCGGATTGACCTTGAGCGCGCCCAGTTCCACCGCGTGATCGAGCAGCGCGTGAAGCGTGCTGCGGCGGACACGGAACGTCGCACGCGCCGCCGCACGGCCGTCCGCGAGCCGCGACAGCGCCGCCAGCACATCCCGCAGAACCGCAGGGTCGGCGAGATCGGCGACCGGACGGGAGGTGTCGTCCACCCACCGCAGTGCCGAGGCGATGTCGTCGGGAGGTACGGCATCCCACGCGGGAGGACGAAGCCCCCACTGAGTCACCGCGCGGCCCATCAGCGCCGCATCGGGCGCACGCTTGGCCCCGCGCTTGGGCGTGCGCACGGTCACCAGCACGGCGGAGGTCAGCCCCCGGTTCAGGGCCTTTCGGGTGTTCGCCGAATCATCGGCCCAGCGGCTTTGGATGAACGACCGCGCGACCGAGTACACCGTTTCGCGGCTGCGCTCCCACGCCAGCGGCTTACCGGTCGAGGTCGAGAACACCTCACCCTTCCGCGCCGCCGTCACCAGCTTGGCGCGGAACGTCTCCGCCAGCGCCGACGTCAGGAACGACCGCCCGAACGTCGAGGTGTCCACCCGCCACCGCACTTCCCAGGGCTTGCGGCGACCGGCCCGCTTCCGCGTCGCCCAGAACTGGATATCCTGCGATTCCAAGGTCACGCCTTCCTGTGTGTTTCGAGCTGCCCCAGCCATTCTACGAAATCGGCGCGGGAAATGCGGATCTCCCCATTCGGCAGCCGATACCACGCCGGACCCTTGTCGGTCGCCAGCCACCGATATACCGTAGAACGAGGCACCCGCAACTCTGAGACGACGTCGGCGACACGCATAGGGTCCACCGTGCCCACAGACCACACCCCCACAGAAACCGAATCCGGCCCGCACGGGCCACGGGAAAACACGCGCGCCACCATGACCGGCACCGGCCATTCTTTCAACGGAAATTCACTTGACACCAGCCGGTTGATCATTTCCGCAAAGTGCGGCATCGGGGCCGGCTCCGTCCCACAAACCCCCACCCCCCACCCTTAATATCGCGCCGCATTCGCGGCCCGTGCCTTTTTAATGCGCCATTGTCCGCTGAAACTGCGCTTCATGTCGCTGGCCGGGGCCGGGCGCGACGCCCCGCTCATTATCGGAGCGCCGCACGCGGCGCACTCATCTCCGGAGCCGAGCCGCACCGCTCACCACCGACCACCCTTCGGTCAACGCCACGCGCAGACCCAGACCGCCGCATAGCCGACAACAGCCCCCAGACGGCAGAGAAGGAGCCGCTGACGCGGCCCGCTCTCTTCAAAGTGACCTTCATCCACCAACACCGACACCGCCGCGCAAGCACGCGCCTACGAACCACCACGACCACAACTCACACCACACCGACCAGATGAACCGCCCTAAAGGTCTTCCCAAGCCACAATGCGCCCAAACGAATCGTTGCCGAAAAGGTGCCTGGAGGAACCGCCATCACCGGACCAGTGCAGGGCGAACCTCAGCACACCGCTGTACCAGCCCGAAGCGCGTCGCCCAGTTCGATCACATCCGGTTCGTGGGGAAAGCGCGCTGACATCGTGCGGTAGGTCCGCGTGATCTCTTCCATGCCTTTTTGGTCCCCCGTCCGCGAGATCACGCGCAGCGCGGCCCGGAGGATGGCGACGGCCCCCGACACCTCGCCGCTTGCGAGCAGCGTGGCGGCGACCCGAACGCGGTGTGCGGCGACCCATGCCGATTGCCGGACGTCGGGCGGAAGCGCATCTAGGCCAGTCGAGATGGTGTCTGCGGCGGCGGCATACTCGGCCGGTTCCTCTGCGAGATATGCCAGGATTAGGCCGCGTTGCGCGGTAAGGTACTCGGCCCCGTAGAAATACAGCCCGTCAGGATCGCCTGACCCGCCTCGACTCAAGCTCTCTTCCGCACGGCCGACCGCGCGCAGTGCCTCTTGCTTCTCACCCATGATCGCCAGCGCGCGCCCGCTTTGTTGTATAGCAACGGTGCGGGTAGCGGGGGCTGTCGCCAATCCGGCCGCCGCCTCGGACAGCGACGCCATATCGCTCACATCGCCGGTGACCCAGGCCAGATGACCGCGCATGGACAACGCGGTCGCGGCACGGTCGTCGTCCTGTGCTTGCATCCCCAGGCGTAGGGCTTGGTCATAAAGCGTACTCGCGCGGTCGTGATTACCGACGGCCGTGTTCAGCCAACCCACGAATTGCGCTGCATCCGAAGCGGTGTACGCAAGGGTTCTCGCCTTTAGTCCGCGTGTCTCTTTGAGTAGCCGCAGCATCAGTGCGAGGTTTTCCGTTGCCGCTCCGATGACAGCTTTAGCGCCTAGCAAGTCTTCGATGCGCCGTTGGCCTGCGAGCGTCGCGGCGACGCTATCGACCACCGCACCATCGACGCGCGCGGGATTGCGGGCGGCCATGACAAGCCGCTCACGTTCATCCGGATCGCTCGGGAAGCGCGTCGTTGTCGGTACTTCGACAGCCGGGACCGAGCCGAACAGGTCCGCTTCGGGAAAGTCAAACACGCGGGCGTACGCGGCCCGATAACGCGCATCGGTGAGTTCGACGCCACCCGATTCCCACCGCTTGATGTACGTCACGAACGAGGAAACCTCGGGCTTTTGGTGGTCGTCCACCGCGTCATGCAGGAACCGCGCCATCCTGCGCACGCCCCAACCGCGCCGCTCCCGCTCAGCCCTCAACCGCGTCGCCTGTGCGCGCCGCGCGTCGTCGGTCATGGGGAACACACCTTCCACTACCGCCGATGTCCCCTGGGAACACGGCCCCTGTTCCCCATAGTGCCCTCTTGGTCTGTGGCGTGTGACGCGGTTTGGCTGGTGAAACGAACGACCCGCCCGACGTTCGGAGCGTCGGACGGGCCTACGGAGACACCGACTGCGAGGAGTCGATCCCCCGATGGCCAACCACACTACGACTCGCATCTCACGATGCTGGGACGCTCCCGCTCACAACGCCCAGAACGAGTGCGACCGGTGAAGGCGGGACACATCGGCCACACCGAGCCGTTGCCGGGATACCGGCCGCCGGTCGGACGTTGGTTCGAGCCGTACCTCACCCGAGACGGGGTATGGCGCTGCAATCTTCGCGCGCGGCTGTCATGGGCCGAACGCAACGCCGGACTCCTGTCGGCCGTCGTCGGCGCTTCGCTGGACGCCGTGCGCGAGCTGATGGCGCACGAGGACGAGCGCGCCGCCCGGATCGCAGCGGTGCCCGCGTCGCGCCACAGGGAGACGGCATGACCGACGCGCACGTCTGTACCCCGTACTGCTTCTACTGGCCGAGGACCTACTGTCCGCTGTCGGGCGGGTCGGAGGGCGGAACGCCCGAGGAGACGCCGGGCGACGCGGCGAGCGACGGCCCGACCGACTTGACGTTCGCGTTCGACTTGGTGTCGGCCGCCTACCACGAGGCGATGCGGCGCGCGGGGATGCTCACGGGCAAGGTCTACGAGGTCACCGCCTACGCGCGGAGCACGTTGCGGGAGGCACTTGCGACCGTCGAGCGAAGGACGCCGTACCGCGTCGTCCTCGCCGACGAAACCGTTCACGTACGCGGCGTCGCGGCTGAAGCCGAGGCTTGCCCGGTGGACGACGGGGGAGAACCGCTCAGCTTCCACGACGATCTTTCAGCGGCGGTGATGTCAGCGTTGCGAGCGGCGGGCCGACGCGGCGTCGGGCTGTGCCCGGACTGCTCACGCGCCGCGAACCGCGCGCATGTGGAACGCGGCTCATGATTGCGGCGCAGCGGCCGTACCCGCTCTGCGGATGGCACGTCACCGCCTCCCAGTGGTGCGACATCTGCCGAACGTTCTCCCGATGCCCGCACCCGCCCCCGCCGCCACCGGAGCGGTGACCGGCGTCCCCAGCAGCACGCCCGCCACCTGAACACCCGCACCCCGGCGCGGGCGGCCGGGCGGAAGGTCAGCCACCACGGCCGCGATCACCGCACGCCCGCACACGCCCGACACACCCGACCCGACACACCCGACCCGACACACCCGACCCGACACACCCGACCCGACACACCCGAAAGGACCGCACATGCCCACCGGCCGATACCGTCTCATGATCAGCAAGAGCGTCGTCCACATCGCGGGCATCGGCACCGGCAGCACCGGCCGCCGCAGCGTCTACTACGACCAGCTCTCCCGATGCCCCGGCCTGCGCAAGACCCACTCCAAGTGCGAGGACGGCGGAGAGTTCACCGACCTGGCCACCGCCCGCACCCGCGCCGCTGCCGTCGCCAAGGCCAAGCGCCGCAAAGTCTGCGCCTACTGCGACGAAACCGCCGAAGCCCACATGAGCGTCGAGGCCCTCCGCGACAAGACCGGCACCACGCCCCCGACCCAGCACACGACCGAACGCCCGCCGTCCCGCTGACCCCTTCGAGCAACACCCCGACACCCCGCACCACCCGCTGCGGCCCCCTACGCCGGGCACCGCTCGAAGGCCCCCACCACTCGCACACCCCCGAGACCGGGACCGTGCGAGCACCAAGCGCGGCCCCCGGACACCCGGAGGGGAGGCGTCCGGGGGCCGCACCCGCGAGTGTGTGAGAACTTTCCCTACTACATCAAGCCACTGGCGTCCCCGCGCGGTCGGGCGCTGCGCGCCCTCCCGGCGGCGTCCGCGAGTGGGGAGCCGGACATCCCCCACAGGGCGACACGCGTTCGCAGCAGCCCCGTAGAAGAACCACGAGCCGCCGTCGTGGCGTCCCGGCCGCATCGCTCCCCGCGACGGCCGCCCGCTGAACGCGGCGGCGTCGCCGGGTTCGCTCGCGGCCGGGACGTCGGCCGCCGCGCCGATCACGGCTCCGCCGGATCGGCCGCGCCGGACCGGGACGCCTCGCTCCTGGCCGCGCCGAGGCTCCGCCCCGGCGCGCCGTCGCGAGCGCCCGCCCGCGCGCCTCCCGGCGGCCGTGTCGGCGCGTTGCCGCCACCCGTTCGCGGCGGCCCCGACCTCCGCGCCGCTCACCGGACGGCCCGCCGGTCGCAGCCGACCAGTCCGCTACTTTGACCGCCCCACCGTCTTGGGAAGGTTCTGCCGCCGCGCCTCCGACGCAATCGCGTTGGACGACCGGCCGAAGCGAGTGACCAGGTCAGCCATCGGCGTCCCCGCCAACCACGCGTCCCGCAGGTCCTGTTTCTCCTGCGGGAGCCACGGACGCCCATGCGAACTGTTCGCGCCCCGCAAGCGCTCCGTCCGCGCCGCCGCCCCGTGGTCGATCACCGCGATGTCGTCCGCATCCCCGTCGTACACCGCCCGGCCCTGCGCATCGACCAGCACGACCCGCACGGCGGTCTGGAACGTCAGTTCACTCACCGTCGCCCCACCGTGAGTCACCGGCCGCTTGAACTTCACCCGCATCACGTGCCTCCCGGCTCCCGCCCGCGCATCGTCGGCCACCAGTCATACCCGCCCCATCAGAGCACCAAGCTGTGGTGACCGACTCCGGCAACGTGGCACGTGCAGGGGTTCCCAACCAACCCCGACCACCCAGCCCCTTACAGCCGAGCCGCTACGCGGCCAGCGCCCGAAAGAGCGTGTGCGACCCGGCCCCCCGAACAACCGCACCGCCGCGCGGGTACCACTCCGCGGTGGGGATCTCCCCTGGTTGCTGTGGCTGCCGGGGGCGGGGGCGGGCTTGCGCGGGGACCCCGCCGGAGGGCTGCACCGGGGCACTTCGCGGGCAGGCAGGTGCCGCCCCGGAGCCCCGCGAGGCTAGCAGCCCTCCGCCCCGCGCAAGCCCGCCCCCGCACCCCTTGAAACGCGCGCCCCTGCGACACTGAACACCCCAGCACCGCCCGCAGGAGCCGCCATGACGCCCGACGACATGACCGCCGAACTCCGCCGCGCCGGATCACTCAGCGTCCCCGCCCGAGACGACGCCCACGCCGCCGCCCTCCGCCAAGCCGGACGCGCAGCCGGACGCAAACTAGGCCGACCCGTCATCACCCGCGCCGGACGCGGCGTCGTCCACGTCGCCCTCACCGACTGGCCCGCCAACGAACTCGAAGCCCGCTTGAGCGAGAGCCGCGCCAACAACGCCCTAGACCGCGCCGGATGGGGACACCACCAGCCCTAACACCACGGGCCGTAGCCCGCGCATGGCCCGCGCATGGCCCGCGAACAACACACACCAGCGACCACCAGTCAGCACCAGCCAGACAAGATCACCCCGAGGCCGACAAACACCCAGGTCACAAGCCCGGACACAGACCGGGGCCGACCCCCTCCGCCGAGAGGACCGGCCCCGGTTTTCCTGTGGAAAACTCCCCGCACCCCGGGAACAACCGGCAGGTCGCCCCCGTTCTACCTAGTGCGCCCCAGAGGCGTCACGCGGTGCGGGGACCACCGGGGGGATGGCTCCCCGCACCGCCTCTGCTCACCCCTCCCTGGGCCGGGGGCTCGCGCGGAACTCCGGCGCCTCGGGGACGTCGCGGTACTCCACCAGATGGTTGCCCGCGACCCGCGCCAGCACGTCCCGCACCTCCGCGGGCGTCGCGTAGAAGAACTCGCGGCGCGTGTTGACCCGGTTCACCCGGCGCTCGGCGAACTCCCGGTGCAGGCGCGTCTCCAGCGCCACGGCGTCGTCGCTGAAGATCAGCGCGTGGACGTCGAAGCGGAACGGGACCGACGCGTCGCCCAGCTCCCGCACCCGGTCCATCGGCTCCAGCCGCCGCGTCATGCCGATCTTCACCATCTCCGGGCCGAACGCCCCCAGGTTCGAGATCACGTAGACGTACCCGGCGCGCGTGTTCGCGGCCCGGCCCTCGACGCTCGTCAGCGCCGACTCCACGTCGTCCAGGCGCTCCCGCAGCTCCGCCGCCCCGGCCGCGTCGCCCTTGGCCTCCAGCCGCGCCAGCGCCGACTCCACGTGCGACCGCTCCTTGAGCAGGCGCGCCTTCTCCCGCTCGTACTCCTTGCGGGCCTTCTCCTCCTCGCGCTGCCGCTCCCGCTCCGCGCGGACCCGCTCCCGCTCCTCGTCCACCTTGGCGAGATGGTCGGCCGTCAGCCGCAGCTCGCGCCGCCTGACCTCCCGGTACTGGGCGCTGACGCGGATGTCCATCGTCCGGCCGAGGCGCTCGATGGTCTGCGCGGTCCTGTCGAGGCGGTCCAGCGCCGACTGCAGCTTGTACGGGCGCATCGTGCGGACCAAATTGTCGGCCTCCGCGTTGAACGCGCGCAGCATCAGCTTGGAGAAATCCTTCACCATCGTGCGGCCCTGCGCGTGCGACCCGTTCACCGACCAGCTCGTGCTGCCGACGACCGCGCGGCCCTGCCGCGCCAGCGCCTTGATCTCGTCCTTCACCTCCGCGAGCCGCGCCTTGTACGCGACCGCGTCGGCGAGGGGGTGCTCGTACTCGTAGACGCCCGCCTCCTGGAGCAGCGCGACGTCCCGCGTCTCGACGATCTCGCGGCGCGCGGCCGTCAGCCGCGCCTCGTGCGCGTCGGCCTCCGCGCGCGTCGCGGCGGCCTGCTCGCGCAGGCCCGCGACCTCGGCGGCGAGCCGCATCGGCTCCAGCAGGCCGAGCCGGGCCAGCTCGGCGGTGAGGCGGGCGTTCTCGGCCTCCAGCTCCTCGATCCGCTGCCGCCTGCCGCCGAACATCGGCCGCCGCTCGCCGCCGGACGGGGCCGGGACCGGCGGGACGGGCTGCGGGACGGGCTGTGGGATGGGCTGTGGGATGGGCAGAGCGGCAGGCGGGACGGGCCGCGGCGCGGGCACCGGCGGCGGCCCGTCCGCGACCCAGAACTGCCAACCCGCCGGGGGCGGCGGCCACGACGGGTCGGGCCGCCACCCGGCCGGCGGCGTCCACCCCGCCGGCGGGACGGGCCAGCCGGGCGGCGTCGCCCACCGCCAGGACGGCGCGCCCGCCGGCGGCGCGGGCAGGGGCTCGGGCGGGGGCGCGAGCCGCGCGCGGACGAGCGCGAGCAGCGCGTCCGCGTCCCGCTCCGGGACCTCCCCGAACTCCGTCCGCGCCCCGTCCGCCCCCACCAGGACCAGCAGCCGCCGCCCCGACGCGCACACGCGCGCCTCGACCGCGGCCGTCTCCGCGAGCGCGGCCGTCCGGCACGGCCCCACCTTGGCGAGGTCGGCGGCCGCGAAGCCGAGCACGCGCCGGTCGGTGACCGCCACGTGCGTGAGCGCGGGCGCCGGGTTCACCGCCGTCGCGAGCCCGGCGACGGCCTCGCCGGGCCGCAGGAAGAGGCCCACCAGGCGCAGCAGCCGCGCGCTGTCGTCCCGGTCGACCTGGCAGCCGAGCAGCGGGGGAGCGGGGGCGTCCTGAGTCGTCATCGTCGCGTGGTTCCGTTCGTGAGCACCGGGGGGCGGCGTCGTCGCCGCGTGCCCAGTGGGACGTGCCGCGCCGCGCGCGGTTTACCTCCGGTGACACGAACGTGGCGCGGGGGTCAGAGGGGTGGGGCCTTGGCGGCGGTGGCGCGGTAGGTGGGGACGTCGTAGCGGCGCTCGACCTCGTCCTGCTTGGCGTGCGCGGCGGCGACGAGGTCGATCCCGAGGCGGTCCGCCAGGCGCGCCAGGTAGGACAGGACGTCGCCCATCTCGGCGGCGACGCGCGCGTGGGCGGCCGGGTCGGCGCGCAGGTCCTCGGCCTCCTCCGGGGTGAGCCACTGGAGTTCGGCGACGAGTTCGCCGACCTCCCCGGCGAGGGCCATCGCGAGGTTCTTCGGGGTGTGGAACCGGTCCCAGTCGCGGGCCGCCGAGATCGCGCGGAGGCGCGCGGTGAAGTCCTCGATCTCTCCCATGCCGGCCAGCTTAGGGCGGCGGTCAGGCGGCGGGGCTGGTGGTGGAGGCGTGGTCGTGCCAGTCCGCGAGGAACGCGCGGACCAGGCCCTCGGCGCGCGTCGTGGCGTCGAAGGACGTGGTGAGGCGGCGGCGCGCGATCGAGGCCAGCGAGTCGGCGGTCTCGTTCAGCGGGTGCCCGGCGTGCCCCTTGACGTGGCTGAGCCGCAGGTCCGGGCGGGCCGCGACGGCGGCGGCGAGGCGCACGAGCGTCGGCGTGCCCGAGCGGCGGCGGCGCGTCCGGTACGCGTTCGGCATCGGCGACAGGTCCCCCGAGCGCCACCGGCGCAGCAGCCGCAGCGCGCCGAGGCTGTCGACGAGCAGGGTCAGCGGCCCGTCGTCCCCGACGCGGTCGAGCAGCAGCGCGACGGCCCGCAGCTCGCTGACCAGCACGTCCACCGGCCCCGGCGGGTCGTACGGCCCGGCGACGCGGCCGTGCATGCCCCACCGGCCGTCGCTGACGACGTACCCGAGCCCGCAGGCGCGCTGCTTGCAGGACGCGTCCGTCGCCGCGATCCGCGGGCCGGGCCGCCGCGCCCACTCGGCGAGCGAGCCGTGGAACCCGGCGCGCGGGGACGCCTTCGGCGCGGCGGTGAGCGGGCAGCGCCGGTGGTGCCGCCCGGTGCGGACGTAGTGCTCGGCCTCCGCGAGCGCGAGTTCGGCCCAGCGCAGGTCGCCGTAGCGGGCGGCGGTGAAGCACAGGTCGAGCGCCTGGCGCGCGGCGGCGCAGCAGTGGCAGGCGTGGGCGCGGACGGCGGCGGGGCGGAGCGGCCGGGCGCGGTCGGCGGCCGGGCGGGGGAGAAGGAGGAGGCCGGAGTCGAACCGGTGCGGCGGCATCGTCGTCGAAGTCATGAGGACGGTCCTCCTTCGCATGACATCAGTCCATATAGGCACCAAAGTACACATGACTGAGCATTTCATCAACGGTGATAATGGTAGCGACGGGGGTGTTCAGTCCGCGTAAAAGCGCGCCCGATTTCGGGGGACGGCCCCGAAGAATGGCGGGACAAACGCGCGGTAAATCGCTCAGGCGGCGGCCGTGAGAACGCCCAGGAGCGTCCCCGCGAGCATGTACGGGCCGAACGGGACACCGCCCCGCAGGCTCCGCCGCGCGACCGCCGCGACGAGCCCCGCGACCCCCGCCAGCAGCACCGTCGCCAGCAGTCCCGCGCACCACGCGGCCGCGCCGGACCAGCCGAGGTACAGCCCCGTCACGCCGGACAGTTTCACGTCGCCCATTCCGAGCGCGCTCGGCGCCGCGAGCCGCTGGACGCCGAACACCGCGAGCATCGCCGCCATTCCGCACAGCGCCCACAGCAGATGCCGCCAGCCGTTCTCGGTGAACGGCGCGGCGGCGGCGAGCAGGATCGCGCCGACCGGATAGGACGGCAGCGTGAACGGGTCCGGGAGCCGGTGGACGGCCGCGTCCACGAACGACAGCAGCGTCCCGACGACCGCGAGGTACAGCAGTGCGGGCAGCACCGGATCAGCCCCGAACCGCCGCGCCAGAAGCGCGCAGATCAGCGCGGTGACGGCGGCGGACGCGGCGCGGCGGCGACGGGGGACCGCACCGGTGTACGGCGCGGCGAGCGCGGCCAGCCGCCACCCGGCCGCCGCGCCCGCGCCGGTCAGCGCGAGCAGCGCTGGCAGCATCGGTCGGCGGGGGATCGGCGCACGCCTCCATCCCACCGCCTGGAACCCGGGCGGCGCATGGGCCCGTGGGCCCGGGTCAGGCCCGCGTGCCCGCCGCAGCCCCGGCCAGCCCCGCGCACAGCGCCAGCGCCGCGACCGGCAGCGACCCCTCGACCGAGTTCCCGAACTGCACCAGCGCGCAGACCGCGACCGGCCCGGCCGCCGCCGCGGCGACGCGGCCCCGGGCGGCGGCCCGGCGCAGCCGCCGCGACGCCAGCGCCGCGCCCGCGAAGCACGCCGCGCCCTGCGCGACGACGGCCAGCACGGCCGACGACCACCAGAACGCGTCCGACAGCACGACGTCCGGCCCGGCCGGGAAGAACGCCGCGACGAGCAGCGCCGCCAGCACCGCCCCGCCCAGCGCCGTGCCGCCGCCGAGCAGCACCGCCGCCGTCCACGCCCGGACCTCGCGCGGGCGGGTCAGCTCAGCCACGCGCCCACCCGCTCGCTCGTCCACTCCGGCCAGAACAGGTAGGCGGTCAGCGCCGTCCCGACGACCGCCATCACCGCGACCTCGGCCAGGACCGGCAGCGGCCCCGCGTCGAGCCGCGCGTCCGCGTCCGGCGCGGCCGGATCGTAGCGGACCCGGACCGGCGAGCCGACCGCGCGCCGCGCCGTCCGGTGCTGGGTGAACGCGTGCGGGGTGCCGTCGACGGCGGTGAACTCGACCGTCACCGCGCAGCGCGGCTCGTCGACGCCGTCCTGCTCGCACGCCACGACGGTGCCCGCCGTCCGCGCGGCGCGGCCCCGGAACCGCAGCTCACCGGCGGCGACGACGGGGATCAGCGCGAGCAGCAGCGGCCCCCCGGCGGTCAGCGCGGCGTTGCGCAGCCAGACGTCGGGGAGCGCGCCGCTCAGCGCGAGCAGCGTTGCGACGGTCGCGACGAACGCGGCGGGCAGGACCGCCCGCCGTCCCGTGGGCCTCATCCCGGCAGATCCGATCCGTGCGCCGTGAACCACGCGGCCGCGAGGAGCGCGGTGGTGAACAGGGAGCCGACCGCCGCGACGACCGCGACGAGGAACGCCGTCGCGGCCGGGCTCGCGTCGAGCCGCGCCCGGCGGGGCGCGGCCGGGTCGTAGCGGACTTCGATCGCGGACCCGGCGGGACGCGCCCACCGGTCCCTCTCCCGGAATGTATGCGATGTCCCGTCAAGGGCGGTGAAAGCGACCGTCAGCAGCGGCCGTCCGTGGTCGAGCTCGGTGCCCCGGCACGCGACGACGGTCCCGGACGCGCGGACGGCGCGGCGGCGGAACCGGCGCTCGGCGACCGCCAGCGCGGGCGCGGCGGCCAGCAGCCCCGGCCCGCACGCCGTCAGCAGGACGAACCACACGCGCGGGTCGGGCGGCGCCCAGACGATCCAGGTCAGCGCGGCGGCGGGCGCGCCGACCGCCGCGAGCGCGACCGCGCGCGCGAGGACCGCCGGCGAGGGGGCGCCGACGCGAAGCGGCACGGCTCACTCCTTGATCAGGCGGAAGGACTCATATATTCGGGCCAGGTCCGCGTTCGCGGAACCCGACACGGGTGAACGCAGAATGAAGCCGCGGAGAACATGGTCGCGGGTGAGCACGAAGAGGCCGAGCATCCGGAACGGCACCTTCCCGGACGCGCCGTCCGCCGCGTAGGTGGCCTCGATCCGCCGCGCGGCCGCCGCGCCCTCGACGCGCGCGGCGCGGTCGGCGGTGACGGTGTACCCGTTGAGCAGCGCCGCGCCCCGGAACTGGCGGACCTGCACGCCGAGGCCCCGCCGCCAGCCGGGGACGCGTTCGAGGTGGACCTGGCCGTCGTAGAGGCCGGACGGCAGTTCGGGGCCGTTGACGTCGAGGACCGGGCGGTTCCGCTCGTCGGTCGTGCGCACCGGCCGCCAGCCGGCGGGGTGGACGAACGACACGCCGCCGCCCCGGTAGCGGACGAATCCGTCGGGGACGGGCGGTTCGTCCGGGCCGCCCGAGCAGGCGCCGAGGGATATGGCCGCGCCGAGAACGGCGAGAACCGGGATCGTGCGGTTCATCGGCACGGCTTCCAGTCGATCCAGCCGAGGCCGGGCTTGTAGTACTCGGCCGAGCGCAGGACGTTCTTCTCGTCCTCCTCGCTCAGTTCGAAGACGCCGCCCCAGTCCTTCTTGCGGCCCTTCGCCTTGCCCTTGCCCTCCAGTTTCCCGGTGTCACCGTCGTTGTCGTAGACGGTGCGGGACATCGTGCCGCCGCCGGACTGGAAATAGCGGTCGAGGGCGTCCCCGTCGAGGCCGGTGAAGAAGCGTTTCAGCGCGGCGAGGTCGTCGGGGTCGGTGAGGTCGAGGGTCTTGTCGGTGATGGTGCGGCGGCCGAACAGGATCCACTGCTTCCCGTAGGTCGCCCCGGCCTTGTCGCCGACGTCGTTCTTTCCGTCGAACTTCCCGTCGGCGCGGACGTACACCACGTCCTGACCGTTCTCCGTCTTCGTCATCCGGATCAGGTCGCCGTTCTTGTCGTAGGTGAGCGCATAGGTGGTCCCGCCGCGGTGCTTGTAGTTGATGCCGCCGCTCGGACGTAGTTTCAACTGGGTCTTGATCTGGCTGCGGTATCCGGCGTCGAGGTGGAACTCCGGACCGTATTTCGCGCGCAGGGTCCGTTCGACGAGGGCCATCGCCGCCTCCAGCGCGTCGTCCATTCCGGCGGCGGCGCGCTGCCGCATTCCCGCGGGCAGCCGGTCCCAGATCGCGGAGAAGTCGATCTGGACGGCGACCTCGGCCTCGCCGCGCCGGGTGAAGTAGTCGGTCTGCTGCCCGGTGCGGTGGTCGGTCTGGGAGCCGACGGTCAGCCAGCCCCGGCCCTTGAACGGCACCTTGACCGCTTCCAGCGAGCCCTCGCCCTTGAAGCCGCCGGTCAGGCCGCCCTCGGTGTAGGACGACGCCGGGTCGCGGTCGGGTTCGCTGCCGCCCATCCACCGGTCGATGTCGTCGCCGACCCACGGCAGTTTCCCGCCGAGCCAGGCCAGCCCGCCGGTGACGGGGTTGGTGCGGAAGGTGAATTTCGCGGCGTTCCCGATGCGGTGCTTCAGGAGGTCGTCGTAGAACTCGCGGGCCTCGGACTCGCTGCCGAAGCGGTAGACGTTCCCGTTGGTGATCTGCGCGCCGGCCCACAGTTCGGCCTTGAAGCCGATGTCGCCGCCCTTCTCGATCCCCTCGCCGGCGCCGAGTTCGCCCCAGGTGAAGTCGCCGACCTCCCAGAAGGGGACGCCGTCCGGCCCGACGCGTTTGGTGATCTGCAGCGTCCCCCGGCTGTTGGTCCGGGCGTCGGCATATCGGAAGGGAATGGTGACGGTCTCTTCGAGGTAATGCGATTCGTACCCGGCGTTGCACGCCTGCACGGGCTGGTCGGGGTCGCGGCCGAGGGGGACCGGGGGGACCGCGGGCTCGTCGCAGCGGTCGGCCGCGCCGCCCGCGTGCAGCACCCGGCAGATCGCGGTCTCGGCGGCCGAGACGAGCCGCCCGCCGGGCTGGACGACCATCAGCGCGACGACGACGGCGGCGACGAGCAACAGGATTCCGACGAGGGGCAGCGCGCCCTCGCCGCGATCCTGGAAATGATCTCGCCGCAGTTCTTCGTCCCCGCCGATGTGCAGCACGCCGAGAGGTTGCCACGTCCTTCTCGGATTTCCCTGGGGCCGTGGGCCCAAAAGCGGGCCCAAATGATCGGGCGCGGATTCGGCGATAAACGCCACAACACCGTCGCCCGAGGGGGACGGCGGTGCTGCGGAAGTGTCAGTTCAACGGTCTCCGGCGGGCGGCGTAATGCGGACGCCCGCGTAGAAACCGCGCCCCGCGATCGGCGCGACGCGGACGGTCTCGCCCGTTCTCGGCGCCTCGACCATCTGCCCGTTTCCCGCGTAGACCGCGACGTGTCCGGGATTGGGCAGGATGAGGTCGCCCGGCCGCAGTTCCCCGGCGGACACCCGCAAACCGGCGTTGACCTGCCCGTACGTCGTCCGGGGCAGCGTGATCCGCCCGCGCGACGCCTGGTAGACCGCGTACTGGGTGAGTCCGGAGCAGTCGAACCCGACCGTGTTCGCGCCGCTGTATCCGCCGGGCGAGCAGCAGATCCCGGTGCCCGGCCCGGACGCGCCGCCGCCGCCCCACGAGTAGGGCGTCCCGATCCAGCACTGCGCCCACGCGACGACGCGTTCGCCGAACGGGAGCCCCGGATCGGGCGTCCTGCCGTTCTTGCAGTGGTTCTGGACGGTTCCGCCGCCGCCGTCGATGCCGGAGAACGGCGTCCCGGTGTAGGGCGTCGGGTCCTCCTTCGCGACGAGCCTGATCTTGAACAGCCGGATGATCCGGGAGCGGGGCGCGCCGCCGCCGTTCTGCCGCCAGACGGTCACGCCGTCGCAGCGCAGCTCGTCGTAGTTCGCCTCGGCGTCGGTGCCGCCGTGGTTGACGTGCCGGCACTCGGGCAGCCGCAGCTCGGCGACGGCCGTCGCCGTCCCGTGGCCCTTGACGATCCCCGTCCTGCCGCGCGCGTCGGTGCAGACGTTGCGGCGGTGCGCGAGGTCGTCGCGGTCGCGGTCGGTCAGCTCGCCGTCCTCCTTGATCACGCAGCCGCGCGTGCGGACGGACGCCTTCATCGTCTGCCCGCGCGCGCCGGACGGCGTGACCTTCCCGGTGAGGACCGCGCCGTCCGCGGCGGCGTACCGGCGCGCGGCGCGGGCGTAGGGGGTGTCGGCCGCGCCCGTGTCCGGGGCGACGGACCACAGCCCGACGAGGTCCGGCGGCTCCCCGGCGCGCGCCGCGGCCAGGGCGGCGTCGCGCAGCGGGGTCACCGCCGCGACGGCGGCGGCGTCCGCCGCCGTCTGCGCCGCCGAGCGCAGGTCGTTGGCCCGCGCGACGCGCAGCGCGGTGAGCGCGAGTCCGGCGGCGCACAGCATCGCCACCAGCATGATCATCTGCACGGACCCCGCGTCGCGCCGGGAATCGCGGCACCGAGAGAACACGACGTACGCACCACCGGTGTTCGTCTTCGTTTTCCGACGACGTGAACCTAGGTCCGCGCGCCGTTTCCGGCCAGGGTCCACGGACCCAATCTCAGCTCACCGGAACTCCGTCCATCGACTTGAATCCGGGAATGTCGACGGTCACCGAGGAAACGTCCGACGGAACGCGGAACATCGCCCACGCGACCAGACTTTCACCCGCGCGCAGAACGGGCGACGCGACGGCCGTCCCGTACTGCGGGCCGAGCGTCTCGAATTCCGTGTGCAGTGCGCGGGACGCCTTGCCGTCGAACCGCAACCGGACCGCGTACGGCCCGTTCTGCCCGTACTTGCCCTGGTCGGTCACCGAGAGGCCCGCGCGCGGGTCGTAGCCGGTGTCCGGGTCGTCGTCGCGGATCGTCCAGACCAGCGCCGCGTACCCGTTCGCGTCCCGGCGCAGCGCGTGGACGGCCGCCTCGCCGCGCTTCGGCCACGTGAAGCCGGATCGCGGGAGGAACGACGGCGAACCGGTCACGGGCGCGCGGGCGAGGACCGGCCGGGGGAGTGTTTCGCGCCTGCCGTCCCCGCTCGCCGCGGGAGCGGGCGCGGACGCGGGCGGCGGCGCGGGCCGCCGGAACGTCACGGTCACCCGCCGGTTCCGCCGCCGCCCGTCCGCGGTGCCGTTGCTCGCGACCGGCTCGCGCGACCCGTGCCCGGCCGCCCGGAACCGCACGTCGGCGCGGGTGACGAGGTCCTTCAGCGCGCGCTCGACGGCCTCGGCGCGCCGCCGCGACAGCGGTTCGTTGACGGCGTCGTCGCCCGTCGAGTCCGCGTGCCCGTCGATCCGCACGAGCGGCCCGGCGGACTGGTCGATCCGCTGCGCGGTGCGCCGCAGGACCGCCCGCGCCGCCGGGGTCAGGTCCGCCTCGTCGACGGCGAACAGCACGTCGGTGGACAGGTTGACGCGCAGGTCCGCGCCGTCGTCGTCCTCGCTCGCCGCGTCGTCCTCGACCGTGCTGGTCACCGGCACCGTCACCGGCTCGGCCACCGCGGCGGCGGACGGGTCGAGCGTCCGGTCGCCGAGCGCGACGGGCCCGGCCGGGACGTCGCGCAGCGGCACGTCCAGGAACGGCGCGGCGTTCGGGAACAGCACGTCCAGCCGCGCCGTGCCCGGCGGCGGGGCCGGGAGGACGGCGGCGACCTCGCGCTCCCCGCGCGCCGGGACGTCGAAGGACGCGAGCCCGAAGCCGGTGCAGAGGCAGCGGCCGTCCGTGCCGGTCAGCGGGTACGAGCGGCGCAGCGACGCGCCGTCGAGGACGCTGATCCCCGACATCGCGTCGCCGTCGACCCGGTCGCCGAAGCCGTCCGGCCCCGCCCACGCGCCGCCCCGGTGGACGCTCAGCCGCCGGTCGTCGTCGTCCCGCAGGACGAACCGCGCGACGACGACCTTCCCGACCATCCGGTCGAGCGACACCAGCCGGACGGACACCGTGGGATCGTTCACGTCGTACCGGACGCCCAGGTCGCCCGGCCGCGCGGACGGCGACGGCGGCGGCGCGGACGACGGCCCGCCGCCGCCCGCCGAGCACCCGGCCGCGAGCAGCACCGCCAGCGCCGCCGCGCACGCGCGCCTCACGCCCCGGCCCCCGGGATCAGCCGCCGTCGGTCGGCTTGGTGCCCGAGCAGCCCTCGTTCTTGCCGACCTCGCCGCCGCCCCCGGCCGAGATCACCTTGTCCACCGCGCACTGCATGCCGCCGGTGAGGCGCTTCCCGATGTCCGCCTGGAACAGCACGATGATGATCGACGCGACCAGCAGGAGAATCCCCACATAGCCGAGGGGCCCCACATCGCCCCGGTCGCCGTGGAACGACAACCGCTTCCTGATGGCGTCCATTGAATTCCTCCGGCCTCTCCGTTACCGCACTGTCCATGACGGTACGGTCGCGGCCGTTCGGCCCAAAGGGCCCGGGGGCCCAAGCCGGACCCATGCGCGGACCTGTCATCGGCGCCTTTCCTCCGTCCCCTCGGTGCCGAGCCAGCGCGCTAT
This sequence comes from Actinomadura atramentaria DSM 43919, assembly GCF_000381885.1. Lineage (GTDB taxonomy): Bacteria > Actinomycetota > Actinomycetes > Streptosporangiales > Streptosporangiaceae > Spirillospora > Spirillospora atramentaria. Next base: position 159,487 of record NZ_KB907222.1, read on the forward strand.
CGCGGCGGCCCGGTTCGCGGCGGCGAGTTTGGTGAAAATACGGTTCACGTGGTTTTTGACGGTCTTCTCGGTGAGGAACAGCCGCGCCGCGATCTCCCGGTTCGCCAGGCCCCGCGCGATGAGGTCCATCACCTCGGTCTCGCGCGCGGACAGCCCGTACCGGGACCGGTCGGCGGTGGGCGCGGCCGGGGCGTCCCGCACGGCCGCGACCAGCGCCCGCGCCGCCTGCGGGGACAGCGGGTTGCGCTCCCCGGCGGCGACGGCCCGCACCGCCGCGACCAGCTCGTCGGACGTGAAGGAGCCGTGGACGAGATAGCCGCCCGCGCCGCCCCGGATCGCCGCCCGCACGACCGCCGGGTCGTCGGTGTAGGTCAGCATCAGGACGGGCGCGTGCGCGCTGATCCGCCCGGCCGCCGCCACGCCGTCGAGCACCGGCATCCGCACGTCCAGCAGGACGGCGTCGGGCCGCAGCCGCGCGGCCAGCTCGATCGCGCGCCGCCCGTCGCCCGCCTCCCCGACGACGGCGACGTCGTGCAGCTCCAGCAGCGCCGCCAGGCCGGACCGCACCACCGGGTTGTCGTCGGCGACCACGACCCGCAGCGGGCTCACGCCGCGACCTCCCGCGCCGCGACGGGCACCGCCAGCGCGACGACCGTCCCCGCGCCCGGCGCGGACCGCAGCTCCAGCGCCGCGCCCGCCCGCGCCGCGCGCTCGCGCATGCCGACGATGCCGTACCGGCCCGTCCGCGCCGCGTCCTCGCCCGTCGCGAACCCGCGGCCGTCGTCGGAGACGCGCAGCGCCACCGTGCCGTCCGCCAGCTCCAGCACCACCTCGACGCGTTCGGCGGCGGCGTGCCGCGCGACGTTGTCCAGCGCCTCCCGCAGGATCGACAGCGCCTCGTGCCGCGCGGCGGGCGGCAGCGCGGCGGCCGGATCGGCGCGCACCGCGACCGCGACGCCGGCCGACCGGCCCCACGCCCGCGCCAGCTCCCCGACCACCGCGGCCAGCGGCGCGCCGCCCGCGTCCCGCCGCAGGTCGGTGAGCAGCGCCCGGACCTCCTCGAACGCGGTGTCGGCGGCGGCGGCGACCTGCCGGGCGCGGTCGGCGGCCCGCTCCGGCGACGCGGCGACCCAGCCGGGCAGCGCCCCGGCCGCCAGCGCGATGCCGCGCAGCGTCTTGGCGACGGAGTCGTGCATCTCGCGGGCGAGCCGCGCCCGCTCCTCGGCGGCCGCGGCGGCGACCTCGGCGGCGCGGCGGGCCTCGGCCAGCGCCGCGTTGTCGGCCAGCAGGCGGCGCAGCGCGGAGCCCGCGAACGCGCCGACGAAGTAGAACAGCGGCGTCCCGATGAACGTCTGGAACGTCGGGGCGACGCCCAGCTCCGTCACCGACACCAGGTACAGCAGCGCCTGGAGGACGGAGATCAGCGTCGCGCCCGGCCACCGCAGCAGCAGCCCCGCCAGCACCGACGTCACGACGGTGTGCAGGAAGAACGGCCCGAGCACGCCGCCCGCCGCGAGCACCGCGTACGACACGACGACGTCCAGCGCGACGAGCGTCGGGTGCCGCGCGAGCGCGGGGGAGATCCGCTCCCACCCGGCCAGCGCCACGCCCGACAGCGCGATGGCGCTGACGATCACGAAGCCGGACGCGAGATCCACCGTCTCCCACGGCAGCAGCAGCGCCCCCACGAACCCGACGAGGACGCGCAGCTTCATCAGCAGCCGGAACGCGGCCCCCGTCCGCGCCGCGTCGCCGTCACCCGAGGACATGGAGCAGCGCCCCGCCGGTCCCGAAGAACAGCGCCGCCGCGATGAGCAGCACCACCCCCGGGATCATGAAGAACGTCGTGATCAGCGTGATCTGCGGTTCGGCGCGCTGCGCGCGGCGGCGCGCCGCCTGGTGCGCCTCGCGCCGCATGTCCACGCTGATCTGCCGGAGCGCGGCCGACAGCGGCGCGCCCAGTTCCTCGGCCTGCAGGATCGCGGTGACGAAGCTCGACAGCGCCGGGCTGTCGTTGCGGCGCCGCAGCTCCTCGAACGCCTCGCGCAGCGGCGTGCCCAGCTCCATCCGGCGCAGCGCCGTGCGCATCTCGTCGGCCAGCGCGCTGTCCATGCCCGCCGCGACGCGGTCGAGCGCGTGCCGGAACGACAGGCCCGCCGACACGGTCACGGTGAGGACGTCCAGGAAGTCCGGCAGCGCCTTCTCGATCTCGGCCTGGCGGCCGCGGATCTCGTACCAGAGCATGACGTCGGTCTGGACGAGCCCGATCGCCAGCAGCGGCACCGCGAACACCGGCTTCCCGGCGACGAGCATCAGCAGCGCCGCCCCGCCGTACACGGCGAGGCTGCCCGCCCGGTGCCGCGCGTAGTCCTCCACCGTCATCCGCACCCCGGCCCGCGCGATCCGCCGGGCGGCGCGGGCGCGCCGGGCCGGGCCGAGCGCCCGCAGCAGCGGCGGGGCCAACGGCCGCCCGGCCGCCTCGACGAGCCGGCCGAGCGGCCCGAACCCCTCGCTCGTGCGCCGCGCGGCGGCGACGGCCGCGTCCCGCTCGGCCGGGACGGGCGCGGCCCGCAGGTGCAGCCCCCACACCAGCAGGACCGGGCACAGCGCCGCGGCGGCGGCCAGCAGCAGCGCCATCAGACGTCGATCCTGGTGACGCGGCGGAACAGCACGAGCGCGACCGCGAACAGCGCGATCACCACCGCGAGGACGGCCAGTCCCGCGACCGACCCGGTCATCTTCGTCATCACGCCGGGGCTGACGAGCGGCAGCGCCAGCAGCAGGCACGCCCCCATCCCGGTGATCGTGTAGCCGACCGCGAGGGACTGCCCGAGGATCGTGCGGACCTCCCGCCGCGTCTCCTTGCGCTGTTCGAGCGTGGTGGAGATGGACCGCAGCGAGGTGATGAGCGATCCGCCCGCCCGCGCGGACACGACCAGCGTGCCGACGAGGACGGCCAGCTCGCGGGACGGCAGCCGGTCGCGCAGCTCGTACATCGCGTCCTCGAAGCCCTGGCCGAGGCGCAGCGCCTCGGCGGTCCGGTTCAGCTCGGTGCGGGCCGGTTCGTCCAACTCGTCGGCGGCCATCGCGACGGCGGTGCGCAGCGACAGCCCGGCGGCGGTGGCGTTGCCGAGGACCCGCGCCAGCTCGGGGAGCTGCGCGACGAACTCCTCGCGCCGCCGGTCCTCCTGCCGCTGCAGGTACACCAGCCCGGCGCCCGCCGCGACGCCCGCGACGATCAGGCCGAGCGCGAACGACACGAACACGCCGAGCACCGCGAGCAGCGCGGCCCCGCCGCCGCCCCCGGCCAGCACGACCGTCCCGACCCGCGCCCGCAGCCCGGCCGCGGCGATCCGGCGGGCCAGCCGCCGCCCGAACGGCGTCCGGCGCAGCCGCGCGTCGAACCGGTCCAGCCGGGACGGGCCGCGCCGGTCGTCGTAGCCCCGCCCGCCGCGTTCGGCGAGCGCGGCGCGCTGGTCCAGACCCCGCCCGTACTCCCAGGCGGCGGCGGTGAACAGGACGAGGACGACGGCGAGCAGCAGCAGGACGAGCGGATAGGGCACGGTCACGGCGTCTCTCCCGGCAGGAACGGAACGGGGACCGCCTCCCCGGCGTGGCGGAGCCGGTCCGCCAGCCGGACCGGCAGCGGGCGGTGCTCGAACCGGCCGCGCACGACCCGGTCCGGCCCGAGCGGCTCGCGGACGAACCGCAGCACGCTCTCGGCCCGGATCGCCTCGCGCCGCCCGGACACGACGGCCGCGACCTCCGCGATCCGGCGCGACCCGTCGGCGGACCGGTCCAGGTGGACGATCGCGTCCACCGCGTTGTTGATCTGGTCGCGGACGGCCTCGTAGGGGATCTTCACCTCGCTCATCGACGCGAGCGTCTCCAGCCGGTGGACCGCGTCCTCCGCCGAGTTCGCGTGGACGGTCACCAGCGACCCGTCGTGCCCGGTGTTCATCGCCTGGAGCATGTCGAGGGTCTCCGCGCCCCGGACCTCGCCGACGATCACCCGGTCCGGCCGCATCCGCAGCGCGTTGCGGACCAGGTCGCGGATGCTGATCGACCCCTCGCCCTCGATGTTCGGCGGCCGCGACTCCAGCCGCACCACGTGCTCCTGCTGGAGCTGCAGCTCCGCCGAGTCCTCGATCGTGATGATCCGCTCGCCGCCCGGCACCAGCCCCGACAGCGCGTTCAGGAACGTCGTCTTGCCGGTGCCCGTGCCGCCGGTGATGACGATGTTGAACCGGGCGCGGACGAACGCGGCGAGCAGGTCGGCGGTCGGCGCGTCCAGCGAGCCGAGCGCCACCAGCTCGTCCATCCGGTACGCGCGCGGGAACCGGCGGATCGTCAGCACCGGGCCGACCAGCGACAGCGGCGGCACGATCACGTTGACGCGCTCGCCGCTCGGCAGCCGCGCGTCCACCATCGGGCTGGACTCGTCCACCCGCCGGTTGACCTGCGCGACGACCCGGTCGATCGTCTGGTAGAGCTGCGCCTCGCTGGCGAACGCCAGGTCGGTCCGGGTGATCCGGCCGCCGCGCTCCACGTACACGCTGTCGGGGCCGTTCACCATGATCTCGGTGACGGTCGGGTCGTCCAGCAGCGGCTCCAGCACGCCGAGGCCCAGCGCCTCGTCCACGATCCGGCGGATCAGCATCGCCCGCTCGCGCGTGGACAGCACCGGGCCCTCGCGGCTCAGGATGTGCCCGATCACCTTCTCCAGCCGCGCCCGCCGCTGCGCGGTGTCCAGCCCCGCCAAGTCGTCGAGGTTGATGTCCTCCAGCAGGCGGCGCCGCCACATCGCGACGCTCGCGCCCGCCTGCCGGACGTCGCCGTCCTCGGCGTCGAGCCGCCTCTTCAGTCCCATGTCAGCCCCATGTCAGCCTCCGACCGGCATCGACACGCGGCGCTCCACCGCCGCGCCGAACGGGACGCCGGGGAACAGCGGCGGCACCCGCGCCCGGACCTCGCAGACCACCGTGTCGCCGCGCTGCGACACCGCCACCCGGCTCCCGCCGAGCCAGCCGGGCAGCGCCGCGCGGGCCGCGCCGCCGCCCGCCGCCGCGCCGCGCATCGCCCCGACCCGCGCGCCCGCCCGCGCGGCGTCCTCGACCTTCTCGACGGTCGTGAACGACGCGTACACCTCGAAGCAGCCCGCGAGCGCGAACAGGAAGAGGAACAGCATCGAGACGTACTCGGTCGCGGCGCTGCCCGCGTCGCCCCCGGCCCTCACGGCGCGTCCTCGTCCACGATCCGCGTCCGCGCGCTGACGGTCGCGGGCAGCAGCAGGCCGGGGAACACCGCCGGGGGCCGGATCGACACGCGCACGTAGCCGCAGTCGGGGTCGCGCGGGCCGTCGTCGTCGCAGGCCGCGCCGGTCGGGTAGCGGACGCGGATGTTGCGCTCGTCCGCCCAGGTCCCGTAGACGCGCTCCACCGCGCCGTCGCGCACCGCCCGCGGGCCGCCGCCGACCGCCGCGACGCGCGCGCCCTCGTTCGCGGCGTGCGCGCTGTACGTCATCGCCATGCCGATCAGGAACGCCTCCCACACCAGCAGGACCGTCGTCAGCACCAGCGGCAGCATCCCGACGAACTCCACCGCGCCCCGGTCCCGGCCGCTCACGGCGCGTCCTCGGGGAGCACGCCGAGTTCGACGCCGAGCCGCGCCACCGCGCGGCGGTAGCCCTCGTCGTCCACGCGCGCCACCGCGTCGTCGTTGATCGCCCGCTCCAGCGCGCGGAACGCGGGCGGGACCGTCGCCTTCGCCGGGGCCGCGCCGAGGACGCGGGCGGCGAAGTCCGGCTGGATCTCGCTCCTGCGGTCCAGCCGGGTCAGGACCGGCACGACGTCCTCGGGCTTGCGGACCTGGAGCCGCGCCCACAGCCGCGTCATCCGCTTGGCCGCGCGCAGGCACGGCAGGTCCGGCGTGACGGTCAGCGCGACCGTGTCGGCCAGCTCCACCGCCGTGACCGAGCCCTCGGTCATGAACGTCCCGCAGTCCACCAGCACGACGTCGTAGCGGGACCGCAGCACCCCGAGGACGCGGCGGGCCGCCAGCGACGTGACGTCCTCGGCCTGCTCGCCCTCCGCCGGGGCCAGCAGCACGTGCGGGCCCCCCGCGTGGACGTACAGCGCGTCCGCCAGGAGCTGCCCGGTCAGCGCGTCCGCGACGCCGACCAGGTCGACGATGCTGCGGCGGTGCGTCAGGTCCAGGTAGCTCGGGACGTCCCCGCACTGCAGGTCCATGTCCACCAGGCACACCGTGCGGCGGCGGGCGGCCGCCAGCGCGAGCTGGACGGCGAGGGTCGTGGTGCCCGTCCCGCCCTTCGCGCCCGCCAGCGCGACGACCCGGCCGCGCGCGCCCGCCTCGGCGCGCGGTCCCGCCGCCAGCCAGCGGCGCATCCCGCGCGACCACTCGGCCGCGCCGGTCAGCCGCGCCGTCAGCTCGTCCAGGCTCGGGCGGCGCGGCATGACGCCGCGCGCGCCCGCCTCCAGCGCGCGGGCCAGCGACTCCTCGTCCACCCGCGGGCTGAGCAGCACCGACGCGACGTGCGGGGCGCGCAGCCCGAGGTCGCGCGCCAGGTCGTGGGCGGGCTGCGGGCCGATCAGCTCGTCCACCAGGACGACGTCCAGGTCCTGCGGCGACGCCGCCACCGCCAGCAGCTCCGCCGAGCCGGACTCGACGCCGACCACCTCGACGTCCGCGAGCTCGGCGACCTGCGCGCGCAGCCGCACCGCCAGCTCGTGGTCGCCCGTGCCGAGGAGCACCCGCACGGTCACCGCCCCGCCTGCGGGGTCTCGCACAGCTTGTTGAACGGCGGCTTGGCGTCCTGGCTGCCGCCGACCAGGGCGAGCCGGACCTTCCGGGCGAAGCTCTCGGCGTAGGTGAGCTTCAGGACGTCGTCGGAGTTCAGCGCGAACGTCACCGGCATCACCTCCGAGGCGCCCTGCGCCGCGCTCTTGCCGTCGCCGCGCGAACCCTGCTGGACCTCGCCCGCGTTGATCACCTGGACGCGGTTGAGCACGCGCACCGCGCAGGCCGACGTCGTCCGGTCGCCGTTCTGCGTCGAGTCGAACGACGCGTACACGTCCACGATCGAGCCGTTGCGGACCTTGCCCGCGACGCCCGTCTCCGCGTCGATCATGATCGCGATCTCCCGCTGGCCGGGGCGCAGGCTCGGCTCGTCCAGGAACATCCCGCGCTGCAGGTACGCGCCCGCCGGGATCGCCCCGGCCGCGACCTTGCCCTGCAGCTCGGCGACGTTCGTCACGAACGCGCCGGTGGACCACTTCTTCGGGATGCGGACCTGCCGGAGCGGCGCGGACGTCACCGGATCGAACGCCGCGACGTCCGCGCCCGCCTGCAGCACGGTGGTCATCTGGCCGACCGCCGCGTCCGCGTCGGACCGCACCCGGCCGACGTAGCCGAGGACGGTGACGAACACCAGCACGGCGCCGGCGGCCGCCGCGGCCATCAGCAGGACGCCGCGGCGCTGGCGAGGGTTCATGGGGCTCCGTTCCGTGGAGGGGAGGACGGCGTCTCGGCCGTCGCGGGCTCGGCCGCGGCCGGCCGCGCCATGCCGCAGAACGGGCAGCGCGGCCCGGCGACCTCCGCGCCGCACCACGGGCACGGCGCGCAGCGCAGCACGGCCAGGGCGCGCGACAGGTCGTCGGGGTGCCCGCTGAACGCGGCGAACTCGGCGTGCCCGCGCACGCCCCAGTACGCGTCCGCGAGGGGCTGCGCCGGGACGGACGTGACCGACGCGGCGCGCAGCGCGGGCGCGAGCCGCTCGTCCGCCCACGCCGCGTCCGGGCCGTCCGCCGACGCCAGCAGCAGCACCGGCTCCAGCGGCCGCCGCGGCGGCTCGGGGACGGGCCGCGCCGCCGTCACCCGGTGGACGCCCGGCTCGGCCCCGGCCAGCACGACGAACGCGCTGCCCGGCAGGTACGACGCGACGTGCTGGCGCAGGCCCGTCCGGACGTGCTCCAGCCGCGCCACGCTGCGCACCCGCGCGCCCGCGACGACCCGCGCCGCGAGGACGCCCGGCAGGCACGCCAGCGCGCCCGGCGGGACGTGCGGCGCGACGAACGCGAGCTGGTCCGCGACCACCGAGAACGCCAGCGGCGGCAGGTCCACGCCCACCGCCGCGACGCGGTCGGTGTCCAGCAGCGCCCTTGCCCGCCGCACGAGCCGCACGGCGGCGTCCGCGTGCCACGCGGGATGCACGACGACGGCCGCGCCGTGCTCGTCGAGCGCCCGCTCGGCCCCGGCGAGGAACGCGTCGGCGTCGTCCGGCAGCCGCAGCGCCGCCGAGTCGGGGACGATGCCGGTGGGCTCGACCGCGCCGACCGTGATCACCGCCGTCATCGCGCTCCCCTTTCCGAAACCGTTCCACCGCCCGGACACCGCCCGGCCGGAACGCCGCAGAACAACGCCCCGGCGACCGCTTCCCGCCCTTGGACGCTCCAAAGAGGATTGCACCGATCTCGTGGCTGGATGATCTAGATCGGAGGTTATTTCGCTTTTGTCATCGTTCGTTCCCGGGGGCTTCACCGGGCGTCCACCGGCCCCGCCGGCGCGGGGCTCGCGAGCGGGTGAGGGTACGGGCGCGGCGGCGTGAGGAAAGCCTGGCGGGGCGGTCGGATGGCCGGGTTCGCCAATGATCGGTGATCACTGCGGTGACCTGGGGATTCGTTGGCCGGGCGGGTGAAGCGGGCTGGTGGTGAATTGTCGGAATAGGTCGCTGGGAAACATCCGATTTCCGGCCGTGGCCGCGCGGCGGATCGGCGGGTTATCAATGGAAGGGCCCTGTCCGCCCCCGCCCCTCGGAGTGCCGATGCGCCGTCCCCGTCTCCGCACGGTCGCCGCCGGGACCGCGATCACCGCGGCGTCCCTGCTCACCGCCGGTCCCGCGTCCGCGGCCGGGCCCGCCTACGTCGCGCTCGGCGACTCGTACTCGTCGGGGACGGGGACCGGTTCGTACGACCCGTCCGCCGGGGACTGCCAGCGCAGCGGCAAGGCGTATCCCCGTCTGTGGGCCGCCGAGCACAAGCCCGCGAAGTTCGCGTTCGCGGCGTGCGCGGGGGCGACGACCTCGACGGTCCAGAGCGCGCAGCTCGGCGCTCTGCACCGGAACACGCGGCTCGTCAGCATCACGGTCGGCGGCAACGACGCGGACTTCGCGGGCGTGATGCAGGTCTGCGTCATCCAGTCGGCGGCGAACTGCGAGACGGCGGTCGGCAACGCCGAGAACGTCATGAAGCGGACGCTGCCCGGCAGGCTCGACAAGCTCTACGCGGGCATCCACCGCAGGTCGCCGTCCGCGCGGGTCGTCGTGCTCGGCTACCCGCACCTCTACACGATCGTCAGCGGGTGCGTCGGCATCGGCAACGCCAAGCGCACGGTGCTGAACCGGGCCGCCGACACGCTCGACGAGACGGTCCGCAGGGCGGCGGCGCGCGCGAGGTTCGTGTTCGCCGACGTCCGGCCGCGCTTCGCCGGGCACGAGCTGTGCTCGGGGCAGGGCTGGCTGAACGCGGTCACGATCCCGTTCGGCTCGTCCTACCACCCGACCGCGCGCGGGCACGCCGAGGGCTACCTGCCGGTGTTCTCGGCGGCCGTCGACAGGGCGCTGGAGAACGCCGCCGCGCGCTGACGGCGCGGCGGGCTCAGCGGCACATCCCGCCGGACTCCTCGCCGTCGTGGTCGTTCTCCCGGGGCGCTTCGTGGTCGAGGTACTCGTCCTCGGGCCACAGCTGGTCGGCGAGCCAGGCGAGGTACTCCTCGTCGCCCGGGTCCAGTTCGGCGGTCATGGATTCGGGATGGCCGCCGGCCTCCTCCCGCGCGGGCACGGCGCGCACGAGGCGCGGCAGCCAGAGCGTGAGCATGCCGGCGAGTAGGGCGAGAACGAGAGCCGTGATCACACCGCGCCGTCCTTCCGCGTCGTATCCGAGGCGTGATCTTGCGTACGCGATCCTTGCGTAAGGAGCAAAACGCTTGAACGCTACTAGGCGGATCTATCGGATGGGAGCGCGACATGCCGCGCGCCAGGCAGAGTGATGCCGCGGAATTTCACGGGAGTTGGGACGGGTCGGCGTCGGTATACACGACCGAGACCCCCGCCGTGCCCTCTGCGGCTTTTCCGCCTCACCCCGCGACGGCCGCCTGGACGACGGCGACCGCCGCCAGCAGCGCGGGGCCGCGCGCGAGCTGCGCGACGAGCCCGACCGGGACGGCGCCGAACGCCCCGAAGTCGACCACCGGCCCGCCGTAGTCCATCGGCGGCCGGGTCGCCGTCCGGTACACGACCGCGAGCGCGCCCGCCGCCGAGATCGCCGCGGCGAGCGGCCCGACGCCGGGCGCGAGCGCCGCCGCCGCGCCCGACCACACCGCCGCGCCCGCGCCGGGGACGACCAGGTGCGCGAGCCGCAGCGACCGGTCCGCGCCGCCCAGCGCGCGCCGCAGCGCGGGTGACCGCGCGACCGCCCGCAGGCCGCCCGCCAGCCGGTCGTCGGCGAGCCACGCCGTCACGAGATGCAGCGCGGGCGGCACCGACGCCAGGCCCGCGAGGTGCGCCGCGTACGGGAGCGGGACGAGCGCCGCCCAGACGATCAGGCCCGTCCGGTCCCGCCGGACGCGCGCGACGTCGGCGCGGACGAGCGCCGCGAAGCGGTTCCCCCGGATTCGCGCGGGCCGGACCCGCCCGGTCGCGCGCGCCCGGCGCTCGAGGACGATGGACGAGAAGTAGGAGAAGTCCAGCGACAGCACGGACACCCGCGTCGCCGACGCCAGTTCGGCGCCGGAGGCGAGCGCGCTCCGGTCCAGCGAGTCCAGGGCGCGCCGCGCGGCGTAGATCGCGAGTGCGGCGGCGAGCAGGAGCACCGCCGCGACCGGCGCGCCGATTCCGCCCGGGGGTGCCGGGAGGCCCGGCCGCGCGAGCGGGACCGCCGCCGCGGCGACGGCGAGCGCGCAGGCGGCCGCGCCGAGAACACGCTGGACGCCCGCTGTGCGCCCGCCCGCCTGGACGAGCACGCAGGCGCACGCCACGAGCGTCCCGGCCGTCGCCCATGCCGCCGGCCACGGCACGGGGGCGGCCGCGAGGTCCGCCGCCGGTATCAGGACGCCGCCGACCGCCGCGCCCGCCGCCGCCCCGGCCGCCGTCGCGGCGGCGAGGTGGCCGGTCAGCAGCCGCCCGCGATCGACCGGTGCGCCGAGCAGCCACGTCCGCTCCGCCGCGCCCGCGTACAGCGGGCCGATCGCCAGCAGCGCCCTGGCCAGCAGGACGAGGGCGAGCACCGTGAGGACCGCGCCGAGCGGCCGGGTCACCGCCGTGTCGGGGGACGTCACCGCGAGCCCGCCGATCCGACGCGATCCCGCGCGCACCGCGCCGATCGCCAGCGCTCCGCCGAACACCGTGTAGACGGCGCGTTCGAGCAGGCCCGCCGCCGTCCGCCGGGGACGGGTCGCCCGCAGCCGGCGGCGCAGCGCGCGTGCGGTCGGTACGGGTACCGTCACCCGCCGACCTCGACGGCCCGGTCGGCGGCGGCGACCAGCGCGGGGTCGTGGGAGGAGAACAGCACCGCCGACCCGGCGGTCCGCTCGGCGGCGGCGTCAGCCCGACTTGCGTAGACCGGTGACGCGCAGTAGCGCGGGGACGTCGTCGGTGCTCACCGAGTGTCGTTCTCTCGCGGGAGTGCCGGCGCGCTGCGCCGGCCGCGGGTCAGTGGGGGACCGGGGTCGCGCGGCGGGGCGGGACCGCCCGGCCGTCCGGGAGCAGTTCGCCCGTGTCGTCGAACAGGACGACGCCGTTGCAGAGCAGGCTCCAACCCTGGTCGGGATGCCGGGCGATCACCTGGGCGGCCTCGCGGCCGGGGCCGCCGGCGGGCGGGCAGGGCGGCCGGTGCGGACAGGACGGGCTGGGAACGGACATGGCGACCTCCGAGCCCCGGAATGAGGACATGCCCAACAATGCTGCTGCCTGTCCGAAAAAGGCAAGGTCGTGGGAAATTCTTTACCTTCAACGCCGGCGAGATGATCAGTGGAATCGCCCATCGGGTCGGAATCCTCCGGCGGCCGCGCCGCCGTCAGTCCGCCCGGTCCTCGCCGTCCGGCGCCTGCCAGGAGCGTTCCAGGTCCAGGTACTCGTCGTCCGGCCAGTGGTGGGCGGCGAGCCAGGCCAGGTACTCCTCGTCGGCGGGATCGAGGACGGCCGTCAGCGACTCGGGATAGACGTCCGGGCGGGGGAGCGGCGGGGTCCGCCGGACGGGCGCGACCCGCGACATCAGCAGGCAGAGCAGCGTGAGCGCGGCGGCGGCGGTCGCGAAGGCCATCGGGGTCCTTTCATGATCTCTCGGGAGGCATGTCGATCATGAATGTGATTCACAAAACCCTGCGCACGCTACAAGGAACCCGCCCCGCCCGGAAGCAAATCGCCCGGCATGTCCGGCATCTCCCACCCAAGATCCGGAGACCGAAACGGACGGCCGCCCGGGCCCGGAACCCCGCCCCCCGCGACCGGGGTGCGGTTCTCCGCAGGACGGACCCTGCGGCGCGCGGCCGGTGAACCCGGCGGCGCACGCCCTGTCCCGGCCCACCGCCCGCTTCGTACCGTCGAAGCCATGATCAACGCAGTGGACTGGGCCGTCGACCTCATGGACGAACTGGGCGCGCCGGGCGCCGGAATCGCCATCGCCCTCGAGAACCTCTTCCCGCCGATCCCCAGCGAGCTCATCCTGCCGCTCGCCGGGTTCACCGCCGCGCGCGGCGAGATCGGCCTGGCCGCCGTCCTGTGCTGGACGACGCTCGGCGCGGTGGCGGGCGCCCTCGCCCTGTACTGGCTCGGCGCGGCGATCGGCCGCGACCGCGTCCGCGCCCTCGCGGTGCGGCTGCCGCTCGTCAAGGCCGCCGACCTGGACCGCACCGAGGCGTGTTTCGCGCGGCACGGCCGCAAGACCGTCTTCTTCGGCCGGATGATCCCGGTCTTCCGCAGCCTGATCTCCCTCCCGGCCGGGGTGGAGCGGATGGCGCTCGTCCCGTTCCTGATCTGCACGACGCTCGGCAGCCTGATCTGGAACACGCTGTTCGTCCTCGCCGGATACGTCCTCGGCGACAACTGGCGGCTCGTCCAGGACTACGCGGGCATCTACTCGCGCGCCGTCGTGGCCGTCGTCGCGGTCGCGGCCGTCGCGGTCCTGGCGGTCCGTATCGTGAAGTCCCGCCGCAAGGACGGCCCGGCCGAGTACACGGGCGGGCGGGAACGAGGATGGGACGACGGGACGTGAAACCACCGGCGCGCGCCGCGCGGAAGGCCGCCGGGCTCGCGCTCGGCGCGCTGTCGGCGGTCGCGGAACTGCTCTTCCTCGCGGTCGCGGCGCTCGTCATGGCGTACACGGCGGCGTCCTCGCTGGCGTCCGCGCGCGGCCGCGACGAGGTCCCCGGCGCGCTCGCCGACGCGGCCGTCCGCGTCGCGCGCGCCGAGCACCGCAGGCTCGGCGCGTTCCTCGGCCACCGCGAACCCGCCGAGTTCGGCCCGCTGCGCGCCCTCGCCTACCTCGTCCTGCGCGTGCCGGTCGGCCTGCTCGGCGGCGCGGTCCTGGCGCTCGTCGCCTACGGCGCGGCCGAGGCCGCCGCGCTGGCGGTCGGCTGGTGGGTCACCGGCGACCACCTCGACGGCATCCCGCCGGACGGATGGATCGTCGCCTACGTCGCCGTCGCCGGGCTCGTCCTGCTGTTCCTCGCCGTCCAGGGCCTCGCCGGCGTCGTCGCGCTGGAGCGGCGGGTCGCGCGCCGCTGCCTCGGCCCGAGCCGGCTCGCCGAGTACGAGCGCCGCATCGCGCAGCTCGCCGAGAGCCGCGCCGACGTCGTCGAGGCCGTCGACGACGAGCGCCGCCGCATCGAACGCGACCTGCACGACGGCGTCCAGCAGCGCCTGGTCGCCCTCGGGATGCTGATCGGCCGCGCCCGCCGCGCCGACGACGGCGACCGCGCCCGCGACCTGCTCCGCCAGGCCCACGAGGAGGCCCAGCGCGCGCTGGCCGACCTGCGCGAGACGGCGTGGCGCGTCTACCCGGCCGCGCTCGACGGCGAGGGCCTGCGCGCCGCGCTGGAGACGGTGGCCGAGCGGTCCCCGCTGCCGGTCGGCATCGACTACGACGTCCCCGAGCGGCCGCCGCACGCCGTCGAGACCGCCGCGTACTTCGTCGTCTGCGAGGCCGTCACCAACGCCGCCAAGCACTCCGGCGCGCGCCGGGTGAGCGTCCGGGTGACGCGGGGGAGCGCGCCGGACGGCAGGATGGTCGCCGTGCGGATCGAGGACGACGGACGCGGCGGCGCGGACCCGGCGGGCGGCGGCCTGGCCGGCCTGGCGCGCCGCGTCGCGGCCCTGGACGGAACCTTCACCGTCGCCAGCCCGCCGGGCGGTCCGACCGTGATCGGGGCGGAGCTGCCGTGCGGGTGATCCTGGCCGAGGACTCGACGCTGCTCCGCGAGGGCCTGGTCCGGCTGCTCGCCGAGGAGGGCCACACCGTCACCGCCGCCGTGGGCGACGGCGCGGCGCTGCTCGCCGCCGTCGAGGCCGAACCGCCCGACGCGGTCGTCGTGGACGTCCGCATGCCCCCCGGCCACACCGACGAGGGCCTGCGCGCCGCGCTGGAGATCCGCCGCCGCTGGCCCGCCGTCGGCGTGCTGGTCCTGTCGCAGTACGTCGAGCGCCGGTACGCCGCCGAGCTGATCACGGCGGACACCGGCGGCGTCGGCTACCTGCTCAAGGACCGCGTCGCGCAGGTGGACGAGTTCCTGGACGCGCTCGACCGCGTCGGCGCGGGCGGCGCGGCGTTCGACCCCGAGGTCGTCCGGCGGCTGGTGGCGGCCAGCTCGCACGCCGACCCGCTCGCCCGCCTGACGCCCCGCGAGCGCGACGTCCTCGACCACATGGCGCAGGGCCGCACGAACGCGTCCATCGCCGAGCACCTGTACGTCTCGCGGAGCGCGGTGGAGAAGCACATCAACGCGATCTTCGACAAGCTCGACCTGTCCCACGCGGCCGGGTACAGCCGCCGCGTCCTGGCGGTCCTGCGGTACCTCGGATCGTGATGAGCACGGAGGGAACGACATGAGCGAGCTGACCTGGATTCCGGCGGCGGACCGGACGGACCTGCTGGCCCCGCCCGTCGCGGCGGCGCTCGGCGCGGCGCCGGGCGCGCGCGTCGCGGAGATCGACGCCGGCCTCGCCGACACGGCGGCGTTCTGCGAGCACTACGGCACGCCGCCGGAGACGAGCGCGAACTGCGTCGTCGTCGCGGCCCGGCGCGGCGGCGAGACGACCTACGCGGCGTGCCTGGTGCTCGCCGTGGACCGCGCGGACGTCAACGGCGCGGTGCGGCGGCGGCTCGGCGCGCGCAAGGCGTCGTTCGCGCCGATGGACGAGGCGACCGGCCGCACCGGCATGGAGTACGGCGGCATCACGCCGGTCGGCCTGCCGGCGGGCTGGCCGGTCCTGGTGGACGAGGCCGTCGCGGCGGCGGACGACCTGGTGGTCGGCAGCGGCCTGCGCCGCTCGAAGCTGCTCGTGTCCGGCGAGGAGCTGGCCGCGCTGCCGGGCGCGGAGGTCCTGCTGATCGTGCGCCGCGGGGAGTGATCCACGGGAACGGTCCGATGATCACGCCACCGGACGGCGCGGGCGCGGACCGTGACCCGCAGCGCCCACCACGACTCGGCCGTGTGTGACTTCCGTCACATTTTGTGGGTTAAGCTCAGGATTCGTCCCATTTGTTGTGCTTTGGGGCATTAAGTCGGCTGGTCAACGCCCTGCCAGTGGCGCATCGCACACATGTTCGGACCGTGACAATCCCATCGCGCTGCGCCAGGAACGCGCCCGCGGCGATTGGACGGGTGCAACGGTCCACCCGCCCCGCGGCGGCCCTTTTCGGGCGCGCCGAGCGGGCCTCCGGACACCCTTGGCACGGTCCACTGGCCGGTCGTTCTCCCAGGTCCCCGGTTTCGGCTGCCCGTTAAACAACTTATGTCCTGTGTTACGAGTGACGCTCGGTCATCCGCATGGGACCGTTCCGGACGGGTAGAGACCCCGCGCCCCCGCCGACCGAGGGGCTCGACCCCCGGCTGACCTCCGGCATCGCCGAGCGGGGGGAGAATGACCACTGAGTTCCGGAACTTCGGTTCCGGGCATCTTGATCACCAGGGGTGCCTGGGAAAGGCGGGTCGTGGGTGTCGCGCGAGAGTGAATTCGTGGTGGTGGCCAACCGGCTTCCGGTGGACCGGGTGGCGGACGGGAACGGGTGGCGGCGCAGCCCCGGCGGGCTGGTCAGCGCGATAGCTCCGGTCATGCGGAGCCGTCAAGGGACATGGGTCGGCTGGTCCGGTGCGGCGGGCGAGAGGCTGGCGCCGTTCACCGAGGACGGGATGCACCTCGTGCCCGTCGAGCAGACGGCCGAGGACGTCGAGCTGTACTACGAGGGCTTCTCCAACGCGACGCTGTGGCCGCTGTACCACGACGTCGTCGCGCCGCCCGTCTACGACCGGGCGATGTGGGACGCCTACGTCCGCGTCAACGAGCGGTTCGCGGCGGCGGCCGCCGAGACCGCGGCCGAGGGCGCGGTGGTGTGGGTGCAGGACTACCAGTTGCAGCTCGTCCCCGCGATGCTCCGCGAGCTGCGGCCGGACCTGCGCATCGGGTTCTTCCTGCACATCCCGTTCCCGCCGCTGGAGCTGTTCTACCAGCTCCCCTGGCGGCGGCAGATCCTCGAGGGGCTGCTCGGCGCGGACCTGGTCGGGTTCCAGCTCCCGGGCGCGGCGGCGAACTTCGTCCGGCTGTGCCGCCGCCTGCTGGACGCCCGCACCGCCAAGCAGGACATCGAGTGGGAGGGCCGCAGCGTCCGGGCGCGGGCGTTCCCGATCTCGGTGGACGTCGAGGAGCTGCGCGACCTGATCGCCCGCCCCGAGGTGCGGTGGCGGGCCGACGAGATCCGCGCCGACCTCGGCGGCGGCACCGTCCTGCTCGGCGTGGACCGGCTCGACTACACCAAGGGCATCACCCAGCGCCTCCAGGCGTTCGGCGAGCTGTTCGCCGACCGCGAGCTGAAGCCCGGCGAGGCGGTGTTCGCGCAGATCGCGACGCCGAGCCGCGAGCGCGTCGAGCAGTACCAGCTCCTGCGCGACCAGATCGAGCAGCAGGTCGGGCGGATCAACGGGCAGTACGCCGAGCTGGGCTCGCCCGTCGTCCACTACCTGCACACCTCCTACGACCGGGAGGAGCTGGCGGCGCTGTTCCTGGCCGCCGACGTGATGGTGGTGACGCCGCTGCGCGACGGCATGAACCTCGTCGCCAAGGAGTACGTGGCGTGCCGGGAGGACCTGCGCGGGACGCTGGTCCTCAGCGAGTTCGCGGGCGCGGCCCCCGAGCTGCGGCGCGGCGCGTTCCTGGTGAACCCCTACGACATCGACGGGCTGAAGGACACGATGCTCGCCGCGATCCGCTGCGAGCCGGCCGAGCAGGGCCGCCGGATGCGGACGATGCGCAAGCGCGTCCTGGAGCACGACGTGGACCGCTGGGCCGCCGCGTTCCTGGACTCCCTGGAGGGCGAGCCGGCGGCGGCGTGAGGACGCGCGAAGGCCCGGCCTCCCGCGCGGGGGACCGGGCCTCGGCGGTGCGTCAGGAGGCGGGCAGGTCGAACGCGGCCCAGACGGCCTTGCCGCCGCTGCCGAGCGGGGCCCAGCCCCACGCGGAGCTGACCGAGCCCACGACGAGTAGCCCCCGGCCGTTCTCGGCGAAGACGTCGTCGGCGGGCAGCGCGGGCTCGGGCCGTCCGCCGCCCGGGTCGGTGACGACGGCGACGAGCCGCCGCGGGTGCCCGAGCAGGACGAGCTGCAGCCGCCGCCCGGCCCCCGGCGCGAGGTCGCGCAGGCCGTGCCGGAGCGCGTTGGTGACCAGTTCGGAGACGGCGATGACGACGTCGTCGCCGACCGCCTCGGCCCCCCACTCGGCGAGCGTGACGGCGGCGAAGTCGCGGGCCTCGCCCACGGCCTCGGGCGCGGCGGCCAGCACGGCGCGCGCGGTGCGCGGCGTGCCCGCGTGCGGCTCGGGCCAGAACCCGCGCAGGCCCGGCTCGGGGACCGGCGAGTTCCAGGAGGCCCGGCGGCGGTGCGCGGGCGCGGTGTGGTCGGCGTCGGGCCGCCGGTGCCGCCGCGGACCGTCGGCTGCGGGGACGGCGACGGCGTGTGCCTGGTCAACGATCATTGTCAGAACCCCAAGGCGAACGGGTGGAGCGGGGGCGGGCGTTCGCTATCTTGCTCCCCAAGCCGTGCAGATGCAAGACCGTATGCATGAACAAATGCACGTGCATCTCGTACCATTCGTGATGGGGTGGGCGGGATCACGGCCTCCCGGAGGCGGGAGGCGGAGACGCCGGAGGGGGCACGATGAACGGCCAGGAGCTGCCGGCCGCGGGGGCGGTCGGCCTCGTGTGGCAGAAGAGCCGGCGGAGCGATCCGACGGGCGACTGCGTGGAGCTGGCGGAGCTGCCGGACGGCGACATCGCGGTCCGCAACTCGCGCTACCCGGACGGCCCGTACCTCGTCTACACGCGGGCGGAGGTCGAGGCGTTCGTGGGGGGCGCCAAGGACGGGGACTTCGACCACATGCTCGTCGGGTCCGCCGGGTGAACCGAACGCCATTCCAATCGGCGTCCGGTCGCGGTAGCGTGCCGGAGCATGCACCTGGGGCAGATCGCCGAGCAGACGCCCGACCGGCCCGCCGTGATCATGGCGGGCTCCGGCCGCGTCGTCACCTTCCGTGAACTGAACGACGAGTCCAACCGGCTGGCGCGGCTGCTGCACGCCGCCGGGCTGCGCCCCGGCGACCACGTCGCCTTCCTGCTGGAGAACCACCCGCTGTACCTCGCGGTCGCGTGGGCGGCGCAGCGGTCCGGCCTCTACTACACGCCCGTCAGCTCCCGGCTCGGCCCGGACGAGCTGGCCTACATCGTCGACAACTGCGAGGCGAAGGCGTTCATCACGAGCGCGGCGCTCGCGGAGACGGCGACGGCGGTCACCGACCGGACGCCGGGGGTCGCGCTGCGGCTCATGCTCGACGGCACGGCCCCCGGCTTCGCGTCCTACGAGGACGCCGTCGCCGCCCACCCGCCGCTCCCGCTGGAGACGGAGCGGGAGGGCATGGACATGCTCTACTCCTCCGGCACCACCGGCCGCCCGAAGGGCGTCAAACCGCCGCTCCCGCTCACCCCGATGGGGACGCCGGGGCCGCTCTACCAGCTCATCTCGTTCCTGTTCCAGCCCGACGGCGACTCGGTGTACCTCTCACCCGCGCCGCTCTACCACGCCGCGCCGCTGCGCTACTGCCTGAACCTGCACCGGTTCGGCGCGACCGTCGTGGTGATGGAGCGGTTCGACCCGGAGGCGGCGCTCGCCGCGATCCAGCGGTACGGCGTCACGCACAGCCAGTGGGTGCCGACGATGTTCATCCGCATGCTCAAGCTCCCCGACGAGACGCGCGCCCGCTACGACCTGTCCACGCTGAGGTACGCGATCCACGCCGCCGCGCCCTGCCCCGTCGAGGTCAAGCAGCGGATGATGGAGTGGTGGGGGCCCGTCCTGCACGAGTACTACGCGGGGACGGAGGGGAACTGCTTCGTCTACGCGGGCCCCGAGGACTGGCTGGCGCACCCCGGCACGGTGGGGCGGCCGCTGCTCGGGGAGATCCACGTCTGCGACGAGTCCGGCGCGGAGGTCCCGCCCGGCGAGCAGGGCACCCTGTACTTCGGCGGCGGCCCGGAGTTCGAGTACCACGGCGACCGCGCCAAGACCGAGGCGTCCCGCGACCCGCTCGGCCGGGGGTGGTCCACGCTCGGCGACATCGGCCGGGTGGACGCGGACGGGTTCCTGTACCTCACCGACCGCCGCTCCTACATGATCATCAGCGGCGGGGTGAACGTGTACCCGCAGGAGGCCGAGAACGTCCTGGCCGTCCACCCGAAGGTCGCGGACGCGGCCGTGTTCGGCGTCCCCGACGCCGAGATGGGCGAGGCCGTCCACGCCGTCGTCCAGCCCGCCGACCCGGCCGACGCCGGACCGGAGCTGGCGGCCGAGCTGATCGCGTTCTGCCGCGACCGCCTCGCGCACTACAAGTGCCCGCGCACGGTCGACTTCCGCGCCGAGCTGCCGCGCCACCCGACCGGCAAGCTGTTCAAGCGGCTCCTGCGCGACGAGTACTGGGCGGACGCCCCCGCGTAAGACGAAGGCCCCGCCCCCGGAGAACGCGTCTCCGGAGGCGGGGCCGCCCGCCGGAATCCGATCAGTGGATCGGCATCTTCTGCATCTCCACCGGGTCCGCGCCGGACTCGGCGGCGTCCGGGCGGTGGCGCGGCAGCACCAGGGCCGGGATGAACGCCAGGACCAGCAGCGCCAGCGACCACCAGTAGGTGTGCTGGAACGCGTCGGACATCTTCTTGACGACCTGCGCGATCACCTCGGGCGAGGGGTTGGCCGGTCCGCTCTGCGCCTCGCCGACGGCGGGCAGGCCCTGCGAGCGGAACTGCGACGCCAGCAGGACGGCGATGAACGCGGTGCCGACCGAGCCCGCCACCTGCTGCAGGATGTTCAGCCCGGTGCTCGCGCGCGGGACCTCGTCGTGCTGGAGCGTCTGCAGCGCCGCCGACATCGCGGGCATCATCGTCATGCCCATGCCGAGGCCCATGACGAACAGCGCCGAGCCGAGCAGCCAGTACGACGCGTCCGGCGTGATCTGCGTGGCGAACCCGGCGACGCCGACCACCACGACCGCGAGGCCGACCAGGACGACGCGGCCCGGGCCGAGCCGGTCGGTGAGCTTGCCGCCGATCGGCATCGTGACCATCGCGCCGAGACCCTGCGGGGCCAGCAGCAGGCCGGACGAGAACGCCGACTCCATCCGGACCGACTGGTAGTACAGCGGCAGGATGAGCATCGCGCCGAAGAACGCGCACGCGAACAGCACCATCGTGCCCGACGCCGCCGCGACGGACCGGCGGCGGAACAGCCGCAGGTCGATCAGCGGGTTGGTGTTGCCGCGCCGCAGCGCGTGCCAGACGAACGCGATGACCAGGAACGCGCCGCCGATCGCGGCGACCAGCACGTCGGGGCGGCCGAAGTCCTGGTTCTGCGCGCCGGTGGCCAGGCCGTAGATCAGCGCGGCCAGACCGGGCGACAGCAGGGCGAGGCCGACGAAGTCGAGCCGCTCCGCCGGGCGCGGCTCGTCGCGCTTGAGGATGCGCGCCGACAGGACGAGCGCGAGCGCGCCGATCGGCACGTTGATGTAGAAGATCCAGTGCCAGGACACGTCATCGACGAGCCAGCCGCCGATGATCGGGCCGAGGATCGGGCCGAGCAGCATCGGGATGCCGACGATGCTCATCACCTGGCCGACGCGCTTGGGCCCGGCGGCCTGGGTCAGGATCGTCATGCCGGCGGGCATGATCATGCCGCCGCCGAGGCCCTGCAGCACGCGGAACGCGATCAGCGACTCGGCGCTCCACGCCATGCCGGCGAGCGCCGACCCGATGACGAACAGCGCGATCGACGTCATGTAGAGGCGCTTGGTGCCGAACCGGGCGGACGCCCAGCCCGTCACCGGGATGACCGTGGCCAGCGCGAGCGTGTAGCCCGTGGCCACCCACTGGATGGTCTCCAGCGGGGAGTGGAACGTCTGGCTCAGGTCCTTGAGGGCGACGTTGACGACGGTCACGTCCAGGATCGACATGATCGCGCCGAGGACGACCACCATCGCGACCGCGATCACGCCGCGATCGAGCCCTCCGCCGCCGGCGGCGGCCTCGGGTGGTGGGCCGTCCATCGCCGAGGGAGACGCGGGAGCGGTCAAGACTCTTTCCAATCGTCGGGCCCGCGCGGGGGCGCGGGCAGGGGTCGGTCCGGGACGCGGATGCCGAGATACCGCAGCAAAATACTGCAGCTACTGACACTTTGCGACTCGATAACGTTCGCGGACCAGTGGAGTATTCCGTGCGGGTCGGACAGTCTGGACTCGCCTGTTCGGACACCCGCGCAGGTCGGGTCCCCGACCGTCGCCCGGAGGCTTCCCCGAGGTCAAGGAAGTGTGACGCAGGCGACACCGGGCCCTGCACCCGGTACCGACCGCCCCGGCCGCGCGAACTCACCGCCCGGGACGGCCGGGAGCCCCGGCGCGGACCGCCGGGGCTCCCGAGTGGTGGTGCGGGGGCGGGGCTCAGGGTCATCCGAGGGGCTTGGGTTCGCCCTTGGTGCCGGCGCCCTTGCCCCACTTGAGGATTTCGTACTTGACGCCCTTGATGTGTCCGGCGTCGGAGCCGGTGTTGTACTTGGACTTCGGCGTGCCGCCGTCAAGCAGGTGACGGAACGTGTAGGTGTCCAGGTCGAGCATCACGCCGCGGTGCGAGGGTTCGCCGGGGCCTCGGTCGCCGATGAACCCGGTGACGCTGCGGCCTTCGTAGGAGACCTTGACCTTGGTGTGCAG
>NZ_KB907223.1:0-81216 GCF_000381885.1 Actinomadura atramentaria DSM 43919
GCTTCGGTGCTTCGGAGGGGTTGGGGTTGGTCGTTCGGTGGTTTTGGCGAGAGGGAAACACCCGGTCCCATTCCGAACCCGGAAGTTAAGCCTTTCAGCGCCGATGGTACTGCATGGGGGACTGTGTGGGAGAGTAGGACACCGCCGGACTCATCTTGGGAACAGGCCCCGCCGCAAGGCGGGGCCTGCTCTGTTTTATTTGTTTTCTTTTGAGCCCCGCCGTCAGGCGGGGCTTTTTTGTTTCGGTGCCCTGGTTGGGTTTGTGGAGCGCCTGCGCGGAGGGGTGCCCTAACGTCGTTCGGCAGGAAGTGCGGCGGGCCGGGCTCGGCGCGGGACGGACGGAGGTTCGGGGATGGGCGACGGCGGTGTCATCAGAAGGCTCGGGAGTTCGGTCGTCTACGAGAACGCTTGGATGACCGTCACCGAGGACCGGATCGAGCGGCCGGACGGGTCGCAGGGCGTGTACGGGGTCGTCCACAAGCCGGACTTCGCGGTGGTCGTCCCGGCCGAAAACGGCGGGTTCCACATGGTCGAGGAGTTCCGGTACCCGATCGGGCGGCGGACGTGGAGTTTCCCGCAGGGCACGATGCCCGGCAAGGAGAAGGCCGAGCCGGCGGAGCTGGCGCGGCTCGAGCTCGCGCAGGAGACCGGGCTGCGCGCCGGAACGCTGCGGCACCTCGGATTTCTGCACTGCGCGCACGGCACGAGCGGTCAGGGGTTCGACGCGTTCCTGGCGACGGATCTCGTCCAGGGCGAGCACGACCGGGAGGCTGAGGAACAGGACATGCGGCAGGCGTGGTTCTCCCGCGACGCGTTCGCCGCGATGGTCGAGGACGGTCTGGTCACCGACGACTCCACCATCGCGGCTTACGCGCTGCTGCTGATGAAGGGCCTGTGAGGGCGCGAGCGGTTGGTGTCGTCCGGCCCGGCCCGTAGGCTTGACCGGGTGACCGACAAGCTGTGGGAGATCGAGCCGTCCGGACCGCTGCGCGGAGACGTCACCGTGCGGGGGGCGAAGAACGCCGTCAGCAAGCACATGGTGGCCGCGATGCTCGGGACGGAGCCGAGCACCCTGCGCAACACCCCCGACGTGGGAGAGGTCGGCATCACCGGTGCGATGCTGGAGCACCTCGGGACCGCCGTGGAGCGTTCCGGGGACGAGATCACGCTCGTGCCCGGCGAGGTCGCGGACCCGCACGTCCCGAAGGCGTTCACCGGCCTGAACCGCATCCCGATCCTGATGCTCGGCCCGCTGCTGCACCGGGCCGGGGAGGCGTTCGTCCCGCTGGTCGGCGGCGACCCGATCGGCCGCCGTCCCGTCGACTTCCACGTGGAGGCGCTGCGCGCGTTCGGCGCGGAGGTGACGCTCGCGGCGGACGGCATCCACGCCCGCGCGAACCGGCTCGTCGGCACCCGGATCGACCTGCCGTACCCGAGCGTCGGCGCGACGGAGACGGTGCTGCTCGCGGCCGTCCTCGCGGAGGGCAAGACGGTCATCCGCAACGCGGCGACCGAGCCGGAGATCACCGAGCTGGCGCTGTTCCTGCAGCGGATGGGCGCGCGGATCTCGTTCAGCCCGGACCGGCGCATCGTCATCGAGGGCGTCGAGCGGCTGGGCGGCGCGCAGACGCGGCTCGGCGGCGACCGCATCGAGGCGTTCTCCTACCTGGTGGCGGGGCTGGTGACGGGCGGGGAGGTGCGCGTCCACGGGTGCCCGCAGGACCGGCTCGTCACGGCGATCACGACGCTGGCGCGGATGGGCGCGGAGTTCCAGATCACCGATGACTGGATCATGGCGTCCGCGCCGGGCGGGCTGCGGCCCGCGGCCGTCCAGACCGACACCCATCCCGGGTTCGCGACGGACTGGCAGACGCCGCTGATGGTGCTGTTCACGCAGGCGGACGGGATGTCGGTGCTGCACGAGACGGTGTACGAGAACCGGTTGGCGTACGTCCCGGCGCTGCAGAGCATGGGCGCGGAGATCGAGGTGTACGACACGTGCCTCGGCGGGCCCGCGTGCCGGTACCACGACACGGCGGCGCTGCACTCGGCCGTCGTGCGGGGCGTGTCGAAGCTGCGGGGCGGGGACGTGACGATGCCGGACATCCGCGCCGGGTTCTCGGCCGTCCTCGCGGCGGCGGTGGCGGAGGGGCCGTCCACGCTGCGCGGCGTCCACCACATCGAGCGGGGCTACCACCGGCCGGTCGAGCAGTTCCGGGCGCTCGGGCTCAATCTGCGCGCCCGCTGACCGCCGCGAGGCGGGGTTCCTCGCGCTCGTACAGCCACGCGGTCGCGCACGCGTGGAAGCGGCGGAACACCAGCGGCATGACGATGTCGCGGACGCGGGCGGCGACGGGTCCGGCGACCTTCGAGTCGCGGTTCCGGCGCGCCAGGTTGAGCAGGTCGGCGGTGCGGGCGCGGCGGTCGGCCTCGTAGGCGGCGAGCGCGGCCGGGACGTCGGCCGCCGCCAGGAGGGCGCGGCCGAGGGCGGCGGCGTCCTCGACGGCCATCGACGCGCCCTGGCCCGCGCCGACCGGGTGCATGGCGTCGCCCGCCAGGACGATCCGGTCGGTGCGCCAGACGCGCACGGGTTCCATGACGTGGTGGAGCGTCGGGCGGTGCGTTTCCGTCGCCGCCGCGAGGACGGCTGAGGGCATCGGCTCGCGGCGGTAGAGATCCGCGAGCGCGGCCGGGTCGACGGCCGCGAGGTCGGGCGGCTCCGGGGCCGCGACCTGCGCGGCCCACCACACCGGCCCGTCCGGGCGGCCGATCGCGGCGAACGCGCCGGCCCGGCAGAACACCATGTTGAACGTGCCGGGGTCCACGCCCGCGACGGGGCCGGCGGTCTCGCCCGCCACCGAGTAGAGGCCCGCGTACGCGGGTTCGGGTGCGGCCGGGTCGAGCAGGCGGCGGGTCCGCGACCAGATGCCGTCCGCGCCGACGAGCAGGTCGGCGTCGTCGGCGGACCCGTCGGAGAACTCGGCGCGGACGCCGGTCCCGTCCGGCGTCGCATCGGTCAGCCGCGCGCCGGTGACGATCCGCGCGCCAGCCCGGACGGCCTCGGCGCGCAGCGCGGCGACGAGCCGTCCGCGTTCCAGGCTGACGCTCTCCATCGGCTCGTCCGCGGGCCGCCCGCGCGGGACGTCGCCGAGCAGCCGTCCGCCGCCCGACCACATCCGCTGCCGGGGGATCGGGAAGCCCGCGGCGCGCACGGCGTCGAGGCAGCCGAGCGCGTCGAGGGCGCGCAGTCCGTTGACGGCGAGGCTGAGGAACGAGCCGACCGGCCCGGCCGGGTCCTCGTACGCCTCGTGGACGGTCACGTCCGCGCCCGCGCGCCGCAGCGCCACCGCCGTCGCCGCCCCCGCGACCCCGCCGCCCGCAACGATCACCCGCATGGCCGTCTCCTTGAATCTTGATTCACTGAATGTTCATTCGGCGAATGAAAGTTCAGTATCATGGCGGGGCACGGCACCGTCAAGCCGAGAAGGAGACCCGTGGGCGTACGGCAGGCCAGGGCGGCCGAGACGCGCGCGGCGCTGAAGGACGCCGCCCGCGCGCTCTTCATGGAGCGCGGCTACCTCAACACCAAGATCACCGACATCACGGCGGCGGCGGGCCGCGCGACCGGGTCCTTCTACGACCACTTCGCGAGCAAGGACGAGCTGCTGGCGGACCTCATGGCCGACATGGAGTCGCAGGCGGACGCGGAGATCGGCGCGGGCGGCCACCCGCCCGACCACGACCTGACCGATCGCGGCCAGCTCCGCGACCACGTCCGCGTCGCGTGGGCGGTGTACCGGGACAACCTGCCCGTCGTCGTCGCGCGGATGCAGCGGATGCTGGCCGGGGAGCCCGGTGCGGGACTGCTGTGGAAGAGCCTCGCGACGGAGACCGGCGTCTACCGCGACCATCTGGAGTATCTGCGCGAGCGCGGGCACCGGCTGCCCGGTGATCCGGCGCTGCTCGCCCCCGCGATGGGCGCGCTGATCAGCATGTTCGGGTACGCGGTGCTGACCGCGGGCGAGCACGGGCCGGACGCGGGCGAGGACGAGATCATCGACACCCTCACCGACCTGTTCCTGCACGGGCTCGCCGGACCGCCCGCCGAATCCGGTATGTATGGGGGGTGATCGATCCCGCGGGCCCCCAGCCCAAGTACCTTCAGCTCCGGGCGATCCTGCTGGAGCTGATCGAGCAGGAGCGCCTGCCGGTCAACTCGCCGGTCCCGTCCGAGCGCGAGCTGTGCCGCCGGTTCGGGGTGTCGCGGATGACCGTCCGCCAGGCCGTGGACCAGCTCGTCGCGGAGGACCGGCTGCGCCGCATCCCCGGCAAGGGGACGTTCGTCGCGCGGCCCAAGGTGCAGATGCCGAAGGAGCTGGTGTCGTTCACCGAGGACATGCGGGCGCGCGGGCTGCGGCCCGCCGCGAAGGTCCTCGGCGCGCGGACCGTCGCCGCCGACGCGCGGCTCGCGCGGCTGTTCGGGGTGGACGCGGGCGCGCCCGTCCACCAGATCGAGCGGCTGCGGCTCGCCGACGACGAGCCGATGGCCGTCGAGCGGTCCTGCATCCTCGCGGCGCTCGCGCCGGGCCTGCTGGAGCGCGGGGTGTCCGACCGGTCCCTGTTCGCGGTGCTCGAAGAGGACCACGGCATCGTCCTGGACCGGGGCGAGCAGACGATCGAGGCCGGGCCCGCCGACGACGACGAGGCCGCGCTGCTCGGCGTCCCGCCCGGCAGCGCCGTGTTCTTCCTGCTGCAGCGCACGTTCAGCCGGGACGTGTGCGTCGAGGTCGCGACGGCCACTTACCGCGCGGACCGGTACCGCATCCATCTCGGGCTCGAACCGCGAGGTCAGGGGCCCGGGGACTGGCGTTCGCGCTGACCGGCGTTCGCCGCGCCCGCCGCCGGGCATGACGTCCCTCGACCGACGAGGAGGGGTGCGCATGACGGACGTGCTGATCGCGGGCGCGGGGCCCACCGGGCTGCTGCTGGCGGGCGACCTGGCCCGCGCGGGCGTCGCGGTGACGGTGCTGGAGCGGCGGGCGGAGACGTCCAACCTGACCCGGGCGTTCGCCGTCCACGCGCGCACGCTGGAACTGCTCGACATGCGCGGCGCGGCCGACGAGCTGCTGCGCACCGGCACGAGGGTCGCGGGGCTGCGGCTGTTCGGGCGGACGGCCGTGGACCTGTCCCGGCTGCCGGGCCGGTACCCGTTCGTCCTGGTGACGCCGCAGTACGAGACGGAGCGGGTGCTGCGGGACCGGGCGCTGGCGGCGGGCGCGCGGATCGAGACCGGCGTCGAGGTCACCGGGCTGCGGCAGGACGCCGACGAGGTCGTGCTGCACGTGCGCGACGACGGCGGCACGGGTGTGCGGCGCGCGGCGTACGCGGTCGGCGCGGACGGGGTCCGCAGCGCGGTCCGGTCCGCGCTGGGACTGCCGTTCCCGGGCCGGTCGGCGGTGCGTTCGGTGATGCTCGCGGACGTCCGGCTGCGCGACGCGCCCGAGGACGTCCTGACGTTCGGCTCGACCGGGGACGCGTTCGCGTTCATCGCGCCCTTCGGCGACGGCTGGTACCGCGTCATCGCGTGGAACCGCGCCCGGCAGCTCCCGGACTCCGAGCCGGTGGACGTCGCCGAGCTGCGCGAGACCGTCCGCGCCGCGCACGGCACGGACCACGGGATCGGCGAGCCGCGCTGGACGTCCCGGTTCCACAGCGACGAGCGGCAGGTGCCCCGGTACCGCGTCGGGCGGGTGCTGCTCGCGGGCGACGCGGCGCACGTCCACTCTCCGGCGGGCGGGCAGGGGATGAACGTCGGCCTCGGGGACGCGGCGAACCTCGGCTGGCGGCTCGCGGCGGTGCTGCGCGGCGGCGTCCCGGACACGCTGCTGGACGGGTACCACGCCGAGCGGCATCCGGTGGGGCGGGCGGTGCTGCGGGGGAGCGGGGCGCTGCTGCGCGGCGCGCTGCTCCGGCCGGCGCCGCTGCGGGCCGCGCGGGACGTGCTGCTGCGGGCCGTCGCGGCGGCGCCGCCGGTCGGGGACCGGGTCGCGCGGGCGGTGTCCGGAATCGGCGTCGACTACCCCGCGCCGCGGGACGCGCATCCGCTCACGGGCCGCCGCGCGCCGGACGTGCCCCTGACGGGCGGCACGCGGCTGTTCGAGGCGCTGCGGGACGGCCGGTTCGTCCTGGCGGCGCCCGAAGCGAACCCGGTTCTGGCGGCGCTGGTCGAACGCGACTTCGCGGACCGCGTCCGCCACGCGGTGGCGGACGGCCGGACGCGGACGACGGTCCTCGTCCGGCCGGACGGCCACATCGCCTGGGCCGCCGACGATCCCGCGCCCGCCACGGCGCACGACGCGCTCGCCGCGTGGACGGGCGCGGACCACCCCGCGCCCGCCCGGGGCGCGGGGTGACGCGCGCTCAGAACCGCTCTTCCCTGCCGTACCCGAGTTCCTCGGCGACGTCCGCCAGGTTCTCGTAGGGCCGGTCGGGCAGGTCCCGCAGGAACTCCGCCGCCTCGTCGGACTCCCCGGCGCGCAGGTGCGCCGCGAGGTCGTCGGGGCGGGCGGGGTAGCGGACGCCCGTCAGCATCCGGGCGAGGGCGCTGCGGCCGTCCACGTCGCCGGCGGTCATGCCGGGCGGGGAGCCGCGCAGCGGGTCGCGGGGCTGCATGGGGTCAGGGCGCTCGCCGGGGTGCCACACCGGGTCGTCGGAGACGGGTTCGGTCTCCTTCCACTCCTCGGCGTGCGTCGAGTGCCCGCCGTTGACCATGCCGCGGGTCTCGCGCTCCAGCTCGTCGTCGAGGTGCGGACCGTGCTTGCCGGTCTGCTGCTCGGTCATGGGGTCCTCCCTTCCCTCGAAGCGCGCTCCTGCCCGGTTCGGGGCGGGTGAACCCTCAGTCCGGTTCGCCGGGTTCGGTGTCCCTGGGGGAGCGGCCGCGGCGGGGGATGCGCAGCAGGCGGCGGGCGGCGGACCGGTTCGGGCGGCGGGCGGTGTCCGCCTCGTCCGCCGGTTCGTCGGGGACGGGCTCGGCGGCGGCCTCGTAGGCGACCGGGAGCGCCGCGACCTCCAGCGCCAGCGGCGTCGCGCGCCATTCCAGCGACTCGGCCGGGACGGCGGCCCGCAGCACCGGGAAGCGGGCCAGGAGCCGTTCGACGGCCAGGACCGTCAGCGCCGTCGCCAGGTCGCGGCCGAGGCAGGCGTGCGGGCCCGCGCCCCACGCCAGGTGGGCGCGGGAGGTGAACACCGCGTCGGCGGCCAGGCCGCCCGCGAACGCCGGGTCGGCGTGCGCGGCGGCGGGCGACAGCAGGACGGGATCGCCCGCCGCGAGGCGGTAGCGGCCGAGGCGGACGTCCGAGCGCGGGCACCGGAACGTCAGGTACGGGACGGGCGGTGCGCTCATCGCGGCCCGGTTCACCGCCTCCAGCGGCAGGCCCGCCGGGCGGCCGCCGCCGGTCAGCTCCACGACGGTCCCGGTGATGAGGGCGGCGGTGTGGCCGCCGATCCAGCGGACGGCGAGGGCGCACTCGCGGGCCAGCTCGTCGGCCGTCAGGGTCGGGTCGGCGGCGTGCAGGGCGGCGGGCAGGTCGGGGACGGGCTCGGCGGCGGGCTCGCCGGAGGCGACGGCCGCGCAGCGGTCCGCGATCAGCGCCGCGACGCGGGCGGAGGCTTCGGCGTCGTCGTCCAGGGAGCGGCCGAGGTCGGCGACGATGCCGCCGCCCGCGTCGTCCTCCCCCTCGGGCAGGCCGAGCAGCCGCGCCGCCGTCGCGAGCGCGAGCGGCCGCGCGTATCCGGCGGCCAGGTCGGCGGTGCCCGCGACGCCGTGCGCGGTGACCAGGGCGGTGATCAGCTCGTCCGCGCGGCGGGCGACGTGGCGTTCCAGCGCGCGGGACTCGGCGCGCTTGCCGTCGCCGAACGCGGTCAGCGCGGCGTTCCACGCGGCGCGGAGCCGGTCGAGGGCGGCGCCGTCGGCGAACGGGACGGCCCCTTCGGCGGCGGCGGGCGCGGCGGGCCAGTCCGCCGGGACCCGGCCGCCCTCGCGTTCGCGCCAGGCGGCGGGGTCCTTGCTCCAGACGGCGCGCGTGTCGCGCAGCACGTCGAGCGTCTGGGCGTAGCCGAGGACGAGCCAGACCGGCACGCCGTGGACGTCCACGGGCGCGACGGCCCCGTGGGCGGCCCGCAGCTCCTCGTGGAACGGCGCGGGCCGCGCCCGGCCGTCGCCGGTGAGCAGCGGCTCGACGGCCAGCCGGGCGAGCGGGGGATGGCCGTGGGCGGGGTCGTTCGGCGGCGTCAGTGGCTCCATCGGCCCAGACTCTAGAGGACGGCTGCCCGCTCAGTCCCGATACATCAGGAAATGTCTGGTGGGGT
The DNA here is from genome assembly GCF_000381885.1 of Actinomadura atramentaria DSM 43919. Taxonomy (GTDB): domain Bacteria; phylum Actinomycetota; class Actinomycetes; order Streptosporangiales; family Streptosporangiaceae; genus Spirillospora; species Spirillospora atramentaria. Next base: position 8,368 of record NZ_KB907223.1, read on the forward strand.
GGCGGCGCGCATCCGGTGCGGAGCCGTGCGAGGCTGGGAACGTCCAGCGGCGCACACCGCGCCACACCGACCCCACCGGAGGACACCATGCCCGAGACGCCCGACGAGCAGGCGGACGAGAACAAGCGCAAGTTCCGCGAGGCGCTGGAGCGCAAGCGCGGCGCGGCCGCCGACCGGCAGAACGGCGCGGGCGGCCGCAGCGGCTCCAAGGTGCGCGGCGCGCACGAGCGCGCCGACCACCAACGGCAGTTCCGGCGCAAGAGCGGCTGACGGCTGCCCCGGCGGCGGAGCGGCCCGCCGCCGGGATCAGCCCGCGTACAGCGTCTTGGCGTAGGTCTCGCCGTAGTACTGTTCCAGCTCCTCCAGCGTCTCCGGCGTGTCCTGCACCTCCTTGACCAGGCGCGCGTGGGACGGGAGGGCGTCGGGGTTCCAGGTCCCCGGCTTCCACAGCCGCGAGCGCAGGAACGACTTCGCGCAGTGGAAGAAGATCTGCTCGATGTCCACCTCGATCGCCAGGATCGGCCGGTGGCCCTTCACGACCATCGACGAGAAGTACGGCGCGTCGCGCAGCAGCCGGGCCCGGCCGTTGATCCGCAGCGTCTCGCTGCGGCCCGGCACGATCGACAGCAGCCCGACGTGCGGGTTGCTCAGGATGTTCAGGTAGCCGTCGCCGCGCCGGTTGCCGGGCCGCTCGGGGATCGCGACCGTCGTGTCGTCGATGACGTGGACGAAGCCGGGCGGGTCGCCCTTGGGGGACACGTCGCAGTTCCCGTCGGCGTCGCTGGTGCCGATCAGGCAGAACGGGGACGCGGCCAGCCATTCGCGGTCGCGCGCGTGCAGCCTCACGCGCTCCTTGGAGACCGCGCGCGGCTTGGGCGTGCCGAGCAGGGCGCGCAGGTCGTCGGATGTGGTGATCTCGGCCGGGTCGGACACCGGTACGAGCCCCTTTCTCCGGCCGTACGGCCGGTCCGCCGTTCATCTTCCAGCGGCGTGCGGCGCGCTGTCCAGCGCGTATCTCGGCCGTGGACCGGTCTTTCGGTGCCGAGAAGATGATGGCTCAGGTTTCTTGGCTTCGTATCCCGTTGTTGACGGCTGGTCGTTGCGCCTACTTCGCCGTATTAACCTTAGAGCTAAGGTAACTGGCGCGAGGAGGAGCGGCGATGGGACACCCGGACGAGATCCTGGTCGGCGGCTGCTGGCGGCGCGGCACGGGCGACCCCTTCGAGACCCGCTCGCCGCTGACCGGCGCGCCGCTCGCCGAACTGCACGGGGCGAGCCCCGCCGACGTGGACGAGGCCGTCCGCGCCGGGGCCGCCGCCGCGGCCGACCTCGCGTGGCGCGACCTGCCGCCGCACCGGCGCGCGCGGCTGCTCTCCCGCGTCGCGGACCTCGTCGCGGAGCGGGCCGAGGACCTGGCGCGGCTCCAGACCGCCGACACCGGCAAGTCGATCAACGAGACGCGCGCGCTGGTCGCCAGCGCCGAGGGGACGTTCCGGTACTTCGCGGCCGCGCTGGAGACCCTCGAAGGGTCGCTGACGCCGTCGCGCGGGCCGTACGTGACGCTGAGCGTCCACGAGCCGATCGGCGTCGTCGGCGCGATCACCCCGTGGAACTCCCCGATCGCCAGCGACGCGCAGAAGGTCGCGCCCGCGCTGGCGGGCGGCAACGCGGTCGTCCTCAAGCCCGCCGAGTGGACGCCGCTGGTCGCGCTCGCGCTCGGCCGGATCGTCGCGGCGGCGCTCGCGGACCTCGGGCTGCCCGCCGGGCTGATGTCGGTGCTGCCCGGCCCGGGGCCGGTCGCCGGGGAGGCGATCGTCCGGCATCCCGGCGTCGGGAAGGTGTCGTTCACCGGCGGCACAGCGACCGGGCGGCGCATCGGGGCGCTCGCGGCCGAGAAGATCATGCCGGTGTCGCTGGAGCTGGGCGGCAAGTCCCCGACGATCGTGTTCCCCGACGCCGACCGCGAGCAGGCCCTGGCCGGGGTGATGTTCGGGATCTTCTCCTCGACGGGGCAGAGCTGCATCGCCGGGTCGCGGCTGTTCCTGCACGCGTCGATCTACGACGAGTTCCTGGACGAGCTGGTCCGCCGCACCGGGAAACTGCGGATCGGGCCGGGCGACGACCCCGCGACGCAGGTCGCGCCGATGGTCGCGCACGCGCACCGCGACCGCGTCGCCGTCATGGTCGACGCCGCCGTCGCCGGCGGCGCGCGGGTGCGCTGCGGCGGCCGTGCCCCGGACGGCCCCGAGTACGCGGCCGGGGCCTACTACCTGCCGACGATCCTCGACGGCGTCCCGAACGACGCGCCGATCTGCCAGGAGGAGATCTTCGGGCCGGTGCTCGTCGCGCTGCCGTTCACCGACGAGGACGACCTCGTCGCCCAGGCCAACGCCACCGTCTACGGCCTCGCGTGCGGGATCTGGACGCGCGACCACCGCACCGCCTGGCGCGTCGCCCGCCGCGTCGAGGCCGGGACGGTCTGGGTCAACACCTACAAGCAGTTCAGCGTCTCCACCCCGTTCGGCGGGATGAAGGAGAGCGGCCTCGGCCGCGAGAAGGGCCGCGACGGCATCCTCGGCTACATGCGCCAGAAGAGCGTGTACTGGGGCACCGACGAGGTACTGCCCTGGGCCGGGTGACCGTCCCCTGCGGGCGGTGAGGCCGCGTCCTCTGGCGCTCCGCTGAGGTGTGTGGCCTCGCACTGTGGCGGGGTTTCGCGCTGCGGTGCCGGTTTCGCGCTGTGGCGCAGCCTCACCGCTGCGGACGCGCGGCCCGCGAGCCCCCCGGGCTCGCGGGCCGCGCGTCCGCAGCGCCCTCTTCTGGTTCCTGGTCCTCTTCTGGTGCCTGGGCCGTCTGCTCCGCGTGTTGCAGGGAGCGTTCGAGTTTGGCCAGGAGGCGGGCCAGGCGTTCGGACTCGGCCTCGGTGAGGCCCGCGAGCATCCGCTTCTCGTTGGCGAAGTGGACGGCGACGACCTCGTTGATCAGCGCGAGGCCCGCGTCGGTGAGCCGGGCGTGGACGACGCGGCGGTCGGCGGGGTCGCGCTCGCGGACGACGAGCCCCGCCTTCTCCAGCCGGTCGAGGCGCAGCGTGATGCCGCCCGTGGTGACGAGCGCGATGCCCGCCAGCTCGCCGGCCGTCCGCCGGTACGGGGGGCCGCTGCGCAGCAGGGTGGCGAGGACGTCGAACGCGGCCATGTTGATGTCGTACCGCTCGAACACCTCGTTGAGCAGCGTCGCGTAGCGCAGGAACGCCCGGTGCATGCGGCCGAACACCGCGAGCGCGGACACGTCCACGTCGGGGCGCTCGCGCCGCCACTGCTCCATGATCAGTTCGACCGTGTCGAGCCGATCCGCGGGTCTGCGCGCCATCGGCGTCTCCTGGGCCTGGATCTCTGAGGGCTAAGGAGGATTGTAGCCGGGACGGCATGAGGTCAGGACGGCGCGGTTCCGTCGCCGAGGACCGCGGCGGCGCGGGCGATGGCGGGGAAGCGGTCGGCGGCCCCGGTCTGCTCGGGGCCGACGCCCGCGAGGACGAGCGAGGCGTAGCCGTGCGCGAGCGACCACGCGGCGAGCAGTGCGTCGTCGTCCGGGACGGCCGCGCGCAGCGGCGCGTACGAGCGGTCCTGCGCGGCTTGGAGTTCGGGGTCGGCCGGGTCCACCAGATCGGTCCGGAACATGATCGCGAAGTGGGACGGGTGGGCCAGGGCGAAGCGGACGTACCGCGCGCCGAGTTCGCGCAGGCCGGACGTGCCGGGCGTGCCGAGCGCGTCCGCGAGCAGCGCGTGGCCCTCGGCGGCGAGGGCGGTGAACAGGCCGGTCTTGTCGCCGAAGTGGTGCGCGGGGGCGGCGTGCGAGACGCCCGTCCGGCGGGCGAGGTTGCGCAGGCTGACGCCGTCCGGGCCGCGCTCGGCGAGCAGGACGGCGGCCTCGGTGAGCAGCGTGCGCCGCAGGTCGCCGTGGTGGTAAGGGCACATGCGCCGCATCCTAGCCGCAATCTTGACGTTGACAAGTTCGCCGCGCGGATGCGAATCTTGTCGGTGTCAAGATCTGTTGAGAGGAGCCGCCCGTGCTCGCCCGCCGCCTCTGGCACCTGCTGGAGCCCGTCCACGCGGTCGTCTACTACGCGCCGGAGGTCGTCGCCGAGACGACCGCGCTCGGCTACGACCCCGCCGTCCGCTGGCCCGCCTACTTCCCGCTGCGCGCCGCGCCGCTCGGCGCGCCCGGACCGCGCGCGGTCGCCGCCGCGTTCTACAGCTTCGAGCCCGGCATGGTCCGCCGGCACACCGAGCGCGCCTGGGACACCGCCGCGCCCGACCGCGTCCTGGCCGCCCGGCTGCGCGGGATCGACGCGCTGTACCGGCGGCTGCTCGGCCCCGCCCTCGGCGGCGCGGACCTGGCGGCCGCCGCCGCGCTCGCCCGGCGCGCCGCCGAGGCCGCGCCGCTGGCGGGCCGCCCGCTCGCCGCCGCCAACGCCGACCTGCCCTGGCCGGACGAGCCGCACCTGGTCCTGTGGCAGGCCGCGACGGTCCTGCGCGAGCAGCGCGGCGACGGGCACGTCGCGGCGCTGCTGGCCGCCGGGCTCGACCCCGTCGAGGCGCTGGTGTCGTTCGCCGCCGTCGGGGCCGCGCCCGTCGAGGTGTTCGCCAGCCGGGGCTGGAGCGAGGACGAGTGGGCGGCGGCGGCCGACCGGCTCCGTGCGCGCGGGCTGCTGGACGCGTCCGGCGCGGCCACCGACGCGGGCCGCGCGCTCCGCGACGAGGTCGAGCGCCGCACCGACGAGCTCGCCGAGCCCGCCTACACCGCGCTCGGCGCGGACGCCGACCGGCTCGCGGACCTGCTCGGGCCCGTCTGGGTCGCGGCGGTCGGCAGCGGGCTGCTGCCCGCCGAGAACACGCTCGGCATCGGAAAGATCTAGGAGGAGCCGTGGAACTCCCGTGGACCGTCGTCGCGAAGGACGACGGGGAAGCCGTGATCATGGCGTCCCGCTTCCGCTTGCAACATGTCCGGCGCTCGCCCGCGTTCCTGCTCGATGCTCTGCGCGTTCGCCGCCAGGCGCTGCGGGCGCGCGGGGCGCTCGGGGTGTCGCTGCGCGCCCACCCGCTGCGCGGCGAGTTCTGGACGCTGTCGGCGTGGACGGACCGGGCGGCGCTCGCCGCCTACGCGCGCGCCGACCCGCACGCGGCCGTCCGGGAGCGGGCCGCCGCGTGGACGCGCGACGCGGAATTCGTTTTCTGGACCGTTCCGGCGGAGTCCCTTCCGGGCCCGCGCGCCGCCGCCTCGCTTTGGGAGGACGCGGAACGACGGGTTCTTGACCGCGTGGAGCACGGGGCGCCGTTCCCCCGCGATTAGGCGCGCACGGCGTAAGAGCGAATGCCGTTCGAGTCGTCCGTTTCGAGAACGCGCTGATCCACCAGGACGTCCAAATGCGCGTCGATCTCCAGGACGGCGAGCATCCGGCTGAACACGTCCAGGTCCGCGAGCGCGCGGCGGCGGCGCGTCCACGGCATCGCGGACGCGACCTCGAACGCCGTCGCCCGGCCCGCGCGGACCTGGTCGGCGGCGGCGGTCAGCCGCTCCTCGTGGTGGCGCAGCAGCTCGTCCACCCGGGTGTGGACGCTGCCGGTGACCGGGCCGTGCGCGGGCAGCAGCAGCGTGTCGGGCATGTCGCGGACGAGCCGCAGCGACGCCAGGTAGCTGCGCAGCGGCCCCGGCTCCGGCTCGGTCTCCAGGCCGATCGACGGGCTGATGTGCGGGAGCACGTGGTCGCCCGCGAACAGCAGCCCGGCGGCGGCGTCGCGCAGCACGACGTGGCCGCGCGTGTGGCCGGGCGTGGCGAAGACCTCCAGGTCGCGGCGGCCGAGGCCGACGCGCTCGCCGTCGTCCAGCCAGCCGTCGGGGAACCGGCTGCCGATGGACCGTTCCTCCTCGACGCGGTCCAGCGCCTCGATCTCCGCCGCGAGGTCGGGCGCGCCGCACCGGCGCAGCAGGTCCACCTGCCGCCGGTGCCGCCGCGGGCCCTCGGACGCCTTGATCGACGTCTCCTCGCCGCGCCCGATCCGGACCCGCGTCCCGAAGGACTCGCGCAGCGTCAGCGCCTGCGAGTAGTGGTCCCAGTGGGCGTGCGTCACGAGGAACTGGGAGACGTCCGCGAGCGTGTGGCCGAGGGCGCCGAGCGCGTCCGCGAGCGCGGCGCGGCTGTCGGGCATCGCCCAGCCCGCGTCCACCACGACCGGCCCCGCCGGGTCGTCGATGACGTACACGTTCACGGCGTGCAGCGACGGGATCGGCAGGGCCAGCGGGACGCGGTGGACGCCGGGGACGACGGGGTGCGCGCCGGGCTCGGTCCAGTCCGGGGGCTGCTCCATGAGCGGTTCGGTCACCGTGGCCCCTTTCTCCGCGCGCCGCGGCGCGGCTGCTCCGACGCGCGGCCGAACCTACTTCATCGCCGCGCACAGGGAACGGGCGGGGTCCTTATCAGGCGCGGGCGGAACGACCTGCCGATCCGTCCTCCTAGAGTGGGCGCATGGCACGCAAGGGCAGGACGGCGCCGGACCTCCACGTCGTCGGGTCGGGCGCGGCGGAGCTGCTGCGCGACGCCGACCGCGACGGCGGCTGGGTGCTCGTCGTCGGCGGCGTCCCCCAGTCCTACGTGGACCTTCGCGACCCGACGCACCTGGACTTCGAGTACATGCGGCTGCTCGGCGACATCGTGGACTGCCTCGCCCCGGCGGGGGAGCCGCTGGCCGCCGTCCACATCGGCGGCGCGGGCTGCACGCTGCCCCGCTACGTCGCCGCGACCCGGCCCGGCTCGCGGCAGGTCGTGCTGGAGCCGGACGCGCGGCTCGTCGCGCTGGTCCGCGAGCGGCTGCCGCTGCGCGGCGTGCCCGGCGTCAAGATCCGGATCACCGACGGCCGCGCCGGGCTCGCGGCGGTCCCCGACGCCGCCGACGACCTGGTCGTCCTCGACGCGTTCGCCGAGGCGGCCGTCCCGGCCGAGCTGGTCACCGAGGCGTTCGCCCGGGAGGCGGCGCGGGTGCTGCGGCCGTCCGGCGCATACCTGATGAACATCGCGGACGGGCCGGGGCTGGCGTTCGCGCGGCGCGTCGCGGCGACGGTCCGCGCGGTGTTCCCGCACGTCCTGCTGCTCGCCGACCCGGGCGTCCTGCGCGGCCGCCGGTTCGGCAACCTCGTGCTGGCCGCGTCGCGCGCCCCGCTGCCCGCCGACGCGCTGCGGCGGCGCGCCGCCGGGGGCATCGCGCGGGCGCGGCTGGTGGCGGGCGCGGACCTGGCCGCGTTCGGCGGCGGCGCGGCCCCGATCCGGGACGCCGCCGACGTGGTGCCGCCCGTCCCGCCCGAACCGGTCTTCGGGCGGCCCTGACCGCGTGTTTTCCGGCCGCCGGAAACGGCGGGCGCAATTCTTCTCGATCACGTCCGCGCATCGCCCTGCGCGCGGCCTTCCGGTGTCCCATAATCGAGCGATGGACTCGTCCACCCGAATTCTTATCCTCGGCATGGATTCGTCGGGGAAAGTCCTCCAGTTCGACCGCAACGCGGCGGCCGTGCTGGAGGTCGAACCGGGCGACCGCCTCGACGACGTGGTGTCCGGCGCGCTGGGCCCGCTGCGCGAGGCGCTGCGCGGCGGCCGGGAGCGGACGGTCATGCTCCCGCTGGAGACGCCGTCCGGCGCGGCGCACGACGCGGTCGTCACGCTGCACCCGCTGAGCGGCGCGGCGGCCGGCGGCGGCGTCGCGGTGCTGGCCGTCGTCCGGGTGCCCGTCCCGCACGCCGAGCGGTTCGTCGACCCCGCGGTCGTGCGGCGCGCGCTGCTGGACGACGCGCTGCCGCGCATCGGGTCCACGCTCGACCTCGACCTGCTGTCGCGCGGGCTCATCGAGGTCGCCGTCCCGCACCTGTGCAACACCGGCGCGCTGCTGCTGCTGGAGAGCGCGCTCGACCCCGAGGAGCCCCCGGCGGCGGGCGTCCCGCCGATGCGGCGGATGGCGCTGGCCGCCGACGACGGCGACTCGGCGTGGGACGCGGCGTTCCCCACCGGGGAGAACGTCGTCTACCCCGAGGGCAGCCCGTACGCGCGGTGCCTGGCGACGGGCGAGCCGGTGCTGGTCGCGCTGGACGGCGAGCGCGCCGCCGAGCTGGCCGAGGCGTGGCGGCGGCCGCCGGTCGCGGAGCTGCTCAAGGGCGCGTCGATGCTGCTGCTGCCGATCACGGCGGAGGGCGGGCTGCTCGGGTTCTTCGTGTGCGTCCGGACGCCCGCGTACCGGCCGTTCGACGCCTACGACGTCGAGATCGGGATGGACTTCGCGAACCGGTCGGCGATCTTCCTGGAGAGCGCCCGCCGGTACGGCCGCGAGCGCGCCACCGCGCTGACGCTCCAGCGCAGCCTGCTGCCGACCGGGCTGTCCGCGCCCGCGCCGATCGAGGTCCGGCACCGGTACCTGCCGGGCAGCAAGCTGGTCGAGGTCGGCGGCGACTGGTACGAGTCGATCCCGCTGCCCGGCGCGCGCGTCGCGCTGATCGTCGGGGACGTCGCGGGCCACGGCGTCAAGGCCGCCGTCACGATGGGGCGGCTGCGCACCGCCATCCACACCCTCGCCGGACTCGACCTGCCGCCCGCCGAGGCGCTGGAGCGGCTCGACTCGCTGATGCGCACCCTCGGCGAGCGCGAACCCCACTTCGCGACCTGCGCGTACGTCGTCTACGACGCGGTCAGCGGCCGGTGCGAGGTCGCCAGCGCCGGGCACCTGCCGCCGCTGCTCGCCCCGCCCGGCGGGCCCGCCGCCTACCTCGACGTCCCGCCCGCGCCGCCGCTCGGCGTCGGGGACGGCCCGGTCGCCAGCCGCGAGTTCGCCGTCGAGGACGGCACGCTGCTGTTCCTCTACACCGACGGACTCGTGGAGAACCGCGCCCGCGACATCGACGACGGCCTCGCCCGGCTGCGCGGCGTCTTCGACCGGGGCGAACCGGACCTGGACGAGCTGTGCCGCGCCGCCCTCGACGGCGTCTACGACGACCGGCAGCGCGACGACATCGCGATGCTGCTGGCCCGCCTGCACCGCATCCCCGCCGACGACCACGTCTCGTTCGACCTGCCCGCCGAGCCCGCCGCCGTCCGCCGCGCGCGGGGCCTCATCCGGGACCGGCTGCGCCGCTGGGGCCTGGACGCGCTCGCCGACACGACCGTCCTGCTGGCGTCGGAGCTGGTCACCAACGCCATCCGGCACGCGGACGGGCGGATCGTGCTGCGGCTCATCCGCGACGAGGGCCTGGTCTGCGAGGTGCTGGACTCCTCGGACGGGCGGCCGCGCGTCCACATGGGCGACGACGCGTTCGCCGAGGACGGGCGCGGCCTGCACATCGTCGGCCGCCTCTCCCGCCGCTGGGGCGTCCGCCGCACGCAGGGCGGCAAGGCCGTCTGGTGCGAACAGCCGCTGCCCTAGCGCAACACCGAGATGTGGACGTGGTCGTAGTGGTTCTGGGTGATGCTGCCCCGGTTCTCCATCGGCCGCCACCCACCGCCGCGCACGTTCCAGATGTGCTGCTTCCAGATCACGTACGAGATCCCGAGCCGCCGCGCGTTCGTGATCGCGTACTGCGCGACGGCGTCGCCGTGCCGCTGCGCGGCGGCGCTCGGCATCCGCCCGGTCGTCGTCTCCATGAAGTCGCAGGCGCGGCCGTCGCCGTGGTCCTGCGGGTCGCCGGTGCTGCGGAAGCAGCCGATGACGGGGAACGGGCCGAAGTAGCGGTTGATCTCCAGGACGACGGCGCGCATCGTCGGCGTCATCCGGTTGCCCGAGACCGTCGTGCGGTCGCCCTGCGCGCCGTCCGGACGGCCCGTGACGGCCGGGCCGGTGCTCTTGGGTGCCCGCTGCTTCCGCTGCTCGCTCTTCGCCAGCGCCGCGACCTTCGTCCCGGCGGGCAGGAGCTCGCGCAGCTTCCTGCCGAGCGCCGCCGGGTCGGCCTCGGGGGCGCTGACGATCAGCGCGTTGCCGTCCGGCATGCCGAGCGCGCGGGCCTGCGCGCGGGACACCACCGCGTCCACGTCGCCGATGCCCATCGACGCGTACGCGCCCACCCGGACCTGCCCGGGGCGGCGCGGGTCGCCCGCCGGGACGATCGCGCCGAGCGCCAGCGACCCGTCCCGCCCGAGGTCGAACGAGACCGCCAGGCCGCCCGTCGCGACCGTCTGCCAGAGCTGGTCGGACGCGGCCGTCGCGGCGGGCGCGTACGCGCGGAACGCCGAGGGGTCCACGCCGAGCAGCCCGACGCGGCGGCCCGCGACCTGCGCCTGCGCGGCGTCCACGACGGTCACGCCCGCGACGCCCGTCAGCCGCCGGACGCGCTCCACGGCGGCGGCGGGCAGCGGACCGGTCCCGGCGGCGAGCACGCTCGGCGCGAGCCGCCTGCCCAGCGGCGCGACGACCGGGGCCCGCGCCTCCTGCGCCACCGACACCAGGTCGCCCGCGCGCGGCGCGCGCCCGCCCGGCGCCTCGCCGTCCCCGGCGGTCACCCGGGCGACACCGGTGGCCAGCGAAGCGACCGCCGCCGCGCCGACCGCGCCCGCCGCGACCCGCTTCGCGAGCACGCCGCCGCGCCCCGCCGTTCCCCGCATGCCCATCTGGCGTCCCGTCCTCACCGCCGTGACCCGCAGCGGGGGAGGCGCCTCCCGCCAACCGATCGTCCGCCTGCGCCGCATAGTAGACACCGCGTGGCGAACCGGGCCACCGTTGATCGGGATTTTCGACTTCGGTGCGTATCAAGTGGTGACACAGAGTAGTCTCATGCTCGCCGGTGACGTTCGTTCCGGCGTTCGGAGCCCGGTCCGCCGGTCCTGCGCGGTGAATCGGCGGGCCGGGTCTCCGCTCATTCCCCGCCGGATGTGGACATAAGCCGCACTGGTGGCCCGGTCGGACGTCGGCCGTGGGATTCTGGGGCGCGATCTTCCCCCCGGAACGGAGCTCCCCCATGTCCCGGCGCATCCTCCTCGGCGCGTCCGCCGTCGTCCTCGCGGCGTCCGGCGGCGGCGTCGTCGCGCTGCGGCTCGCCGACGCGCCCGCGCCCGGCCGCGCGGCCGCCGCCGTCTCCGTCGACCACGGCAGCGTCGCCGCGCACGCGCTCCGCGCCCTGCCCGGCGGCGCGCGCGGGCTGCCCGCCGCGCCGACCGAGCCGTTCAGCCTCGTCGGCGTCACCTGGGACCGGCCGCGCGCCGAGCTGCGCGGGACGGTCAAGGTGCGGGCGCGGGCGCTCGGCACCGGGACGTGGTCGCGGTGGCAGACCGTGCCCGTCGAGACCGCCGACGCGCCGGACGCGCCGGAGCGGACCGCGCGCGGCGGGACGGGCGGGCTGTGGACCGGGCCGTCCGACGGCGTCGAGGTCCGCGTGACCGGGCACGGGTCCAGGCACGGGTCCGCGCTGCCCGCCGGGCTCCGCGTCGACCTCGTCGATCCCAGGCGCGGGCGGACCGTGGCCCGCGCGTCGGGGACGGGCGGCGGCGTGCCGGTGCGGCTCGCGGCGGACACCGGCGATCCGTCCGACTCGCCCGCTCCGGCGGACCCGTCCGCGCCGCCGGAGTCCCCGGCGCCGGCGGACTCGCCGACGCCCGCCGATCCGGCGCCGGAGCCGTCCGCGCCGCCCCCGGACCCGCCCGCGCCCTCGGAGCCCGCGCCGCCGCCCGTCGAGGCGCAGCGGACGGTGCCGCGGCCCGCGATGGTCTCGCGCGCCGGATGGGCCGCCGACGAGTCGATCGTCAAGGGGCCGCCGACCTACGACACGTCCGTCAAGGCGGTGTTCGTCCACCACACCGACACCGCGAACACGGCGACGTGCGCGCAGTCGGCGTCGGTCGTCCGGTCGATCTTCCTGTACCACGTGAAGAGCGAGGGCTGGGACGACATCGGATACAACTTCCTGGTCGACAAGTGCGGCACGGTGTTCGAGGGCCGCGCGGGCGGCGCGGACAAGCCCGTCCACGGCGCGCACACCTACGGCTTCAACACCGACACGACGGGCGTGGCCGTCCTCGGGAACTACGAGTCCACCGCCCCGGCGAAGGCCGCGCTGGACGCCGTCGCCCGCGTCGCCGCGTGGAAGCTCGCGCTGACCGGCGTCGACCCGAACGGCTCGACCACGCTGACGTCGATGGCCCCGGACGGGACCGGCGGGAAGTACAAGTACGGGCAGAAGGTCTCGTTCAAGACGGTCTCGGGGCACCGCGACGGGTTCGCCACGGCCTGCCCCGGCGCGAAGCTCTACGCGCAACTGCCCGCGATCCGCACCGCCGCGAAGGCGATCACGTCGCCGCCCCCGGCGACCACGCTGTCCGGGGCGACGAAGTCGGGGAGCAGGTACTACACCAAGGGCGCGGTCACGCTCGGCTGGAAGTCGACCGGTGCCGCGTCGTACCAGGTCAGGGTGGACGGGGCCGTCGTCGCCAAGCCCGCCGCGACCGAGACGTCGGCGGCCGTGCCGCTCAAGGCGGGCGCGCACACGCTCGGGCTCCGCGCCGTCTACGCGGACGGGACCACGGCCGACTCCACCGCGTACTCCGTCACCGCCGACACCACCAGGCCGGTGTTCAAGACCGGCGCGACGCTGGCCGTGCGGCGCGGGACCGTCGCCACGACGGCCGTGCCCGTGACGCTGAGCTGGAAGGCGATGGACGGGACGCTGCTCGCGTCCGTCCGGGCGACCTCGCCCGCCGCGCGGACGTTCGGCGCGACGACGACGAGCTGGTCGGCGTCCGCGCGGCCCGGCACGGCGCAGACGTGGGCGCTGACGGCGGCGGACGCGGCGGGCAACACCGCGTCGTCCAGCGTCGCGCGGACGGCCGCGCTCGTCGCCGAGACCTCGGCGACCCGCAAGGGCAAGTGGAAGACCACGACGACGTCGTCCTACCTGGGCGGGCGCGGCCTGTACTCGTCGTCCAAGGGCGCGACCGCGAAGTGGACGTTCACCGGCCGGTCGGTCGGCCTCATCGTGAAGCGCGCGAAGAACCTCGGCGCGGTCACCGTCTACATCGACGGGAAGAAGGCCGGGACGCTCGACACCCGCGCGTCCTCGACCGCGTACCGGCAGCTCGCCTGGACGAAGGCGTGGTCGTCGTCCGGCAAGCACACGATCGCCGTGGTCGTCGCCGGGACCAAGGGCCGGCCGACGGTCGGCATCGACGGAATCGCGTACCTGCGCTGACGGCTAGCGGCGGCGGCGCAGCAGGCGGCGCAGGCGCTTGCGGCGCGGGGCGTCCTTCCACGCCACGGCGTCGTCGCGGCGGACGACGCGCCACCCGGCCCGGCGGATCGCCGCGCGCAGGGCGGCGTCGCCGCCGTAACGGCCCGTGCCGCGACCCGTGTTACGACCCGTCCCGCGTCCCGTGCCGCCGGCCGCGCTGTCCGGGACGCCGCCCGCGTCGGACAGGGCCAGCCGCCGGACCGCGCCGACCGAGCCCGGCGCGCGGCCGCGCGTGCCCGCGCGGTCCCGCTCGGGCCCGCGCAGCACCGCGCCGCCGACCGCGCCCACGCCCGGATCGGTGAGCGCCGCGACGAGCCGCCGGACCGCGTCGCGCGCCAGGACCGCGTCCGCGTCGGCGAACACCAGCAGGTCGTGGCGCGCGACGGCCACGCCGGTGTTCAGCGCGCTCGCCCGGCCGCCGCGCCGGCCCCGCACCACCCACACGCGCGGCAGGGCCAGGGCCTCGACGACGCGGGCCGTCCGGTCGCGCGACCCGTCGTCCACCACGATGACCTCCAGCGGCCCCGGGTACTCGGCGTCCGCCGCCGCGCGGACGGCGGCGGCGATCCGGTCCTCGGCGTCCCGCGCGGCGACGATCACCGACACGCCCGGGTAGTAGGCGGCCGGGACGGGCCCCAGCCCGCGTCCCGGCACGGGCCCCGGCACGGGCGCCGCCAGCGGGGCCGGGCGCGGCGCGCGGCGGCGGCCCGCGCCGGGCGGCGGGGTGGCGGGGGCCGTCATCTCGTCGGTCATGGTCCCTTCGCGGATCTCGGGGGCGGCGTCCGAATCTGCGGCGGACTCCGACCCCTTCAGCGCTCTGCCGACCGTTTTCGTCACACCAGTCCCTGAATGTCGGCACAATGGCGCGGTGGACGGCGCGGCGCCCGGCGGGGCGGAGGACGTGCTCGGCCGCGCCGTCGCGGCGGCGCGGGCGGGCGACGAGGACGCGTTCCGCGTGCTGTACCGGGACGTCCAGCCCCGGCTGCTGCGGTACGCGCGGGCGCTGACGGGCGTCGACGCCGAGGACGTCACCGCCGACGCCTGGCTCCAGATCGCCCGCGACCTGCCGGGGTTCCAGGGCGGCGCGGACGCGTTCCGGGGCTGGTGCGCGACGATCGTCCGCAACCGCGCCCTGGACCTGCTGCGCCGCCGGACGCGCCGCCCGGTCGCCGACCGCCCGCTGGAGGAGGTGCTGAGCATGCCCGCGCCGGAGGACACCGAGGCCCTCGCGCTCGGCCGGATCGCCACCGACGACGCCGTGCGCCTCATCGGCGAGCTGCCGCGCGACCAGGCCGAGGCGGTCCTGCTGCGCGTCGTGCTCGGCCTGGACGCCGAGCGGGCGGGCCGGGTGCTCGGCAAACGGGCGGGCGCGGTGCGCACCGCCGCGCACCGGGGCCTGCGGCGGCTGGCCGCGCGGCTGGAGGCGGCCCGCGCCGCCGAGGCGGCGGCACTGGACGGGGCGGCGGACGGGGCGCGCCCAACGGAGGCGCGCCCGGCGGAGGCGCGGCGGGACGAGCCCGCGCCCGTACCGGTGCCCGCGCGCGCGGCCGTCCGGTCGGCGCTGCGCACCGGGCCGAGGACGGAAGGGGCGCGATGACCCGCGACACGGGGAAGACGGGCGGCGACCGGTGCGTCGGCCGCGCCGCCTGCGACCGCGTCCGCGACGCCCGGCACCCGGACGACCCGGACCTCGCGCGACTGCTGGCGGCCGCCGCCGCGCCCGGCACGCCCGACGAGCTGGCGGGCGAGGAGCGCGCCGCCGCCGCGTTCCGCGCCGCCCGCCGCGCCCGCCCCGCCCGGCCGCCCGGCCGCCGGTCCCGCCGGTTCGGCGGCCGCACCGCCCGCACGCTCGCGGTGACCGGCGCGGTCCTCGCGCTCGGCGGCGGCGCGGCCCTCGCGGCGACGGGCGGCCACCTGCGCCCGGACGCGGACCGGTCCGCCCCGGCGAGCCCCGCGCCCGCCGACTCGGTGGGCCGCGACCGGGTGGCGCGCCGCACGCCCGGGTCCCCGGACGGGACCGCCGCCTCGCCCGGCCCGGACGCGGCCGCGACGGGCGGCCGGACACGCCCCCGCCCCGCGCCCGGGACCGCCGAGGGCCCGGGGCGCGGGCACGCCCCGGCCACGCCGCCGCGCGGCGGCGTGGCCTGGTCCGACTGGCCGGACTGGCAGGACTGGCGCGGCGAGCCCGACCAGGGCCGCGGCGGGCCGCCCGCGCGCGGCGACCAGGGGAACGAGGACGACCAGGGCGACGGGAACGGCCAGGGCCGGGGCCGCGGCGCGCGCTGACGCGTCAGGCCGCCGCCGCCAGCGCGGCGAGCACCCCGGCGATCCGCCGCCGGACGCCGGGATCGGCGATGAGCCCGTCCGCGCCGACCGCGTCCCGGCCGACCGGGATCGCCGCGACCGCGTCCTCCACGATGGCCGCGCCGGTGTAGCCGAGGACGGTCCGCAGCGTCGCGGCGGCCCCGGCGCCCCGGCCGGGCGCGGCGGCGTTCACCCAGGCGGCGGGCTTGTCGCAGATCTCGGTGCCGCCGACCGTCCAGTCGAGCAGGTTCTTGAACGAGCCGGGCAGCGTCCCGGCGTACTCGGGCGTGCAGACCAGCAGCGCGTCCGCCCCGGCGATGGCCGCGCGCAGCCGCGCGACGGGGGCGGGCGGGGCGTCGCCGTCGTCGTCGGGGTTGAAGTGGGGGAGTCCGGCGAGCCCGTCGTAGCGGACCGCGCGGACGCCGGGCGGGGCCGCCGCCGCGGCCGTGCGCAGCACCGCCTCGTTGGACGATCCGGCGCGCATGCTGCCCGACAGCAGCAGAATGATCTTTTCCACCCGGCCCAACGTAGCCGCCGCGCCGGGCGTTACGCTCGAACCGCCCATGACCGCCGATCCCACGCCTTCGCAGCCCGCCCGCGGCAAGCGCCCGCCGCACGGCGAACCGGTCGTCGAGCGCGCGTTCGCGCTGCTCGCGGCCTTCGACGCCCGGCACCGGTCGCTGACCCTCGCCGAACTCGCCCGCCGCAGCGGCCTGCCGAAGACGACCGCGCTGCGGCTGGCCCGCGTCCTGACCGGGCTCGGCGCGCTGGAACGGTCCGAGGACGGCGCGTTCTCCATCGGCGTGCGGCTGTTCGAGATCGCCACGCTCGCGCCCCGCGCGCAGGGGCTCCGCGCCGTCGCGATGCCGTACCTGGAGGACCTGGGACTCGTCACGCGGCAGCACGTGCTGCTGGCCGTCCGGGACGGGGAGGAGGCCGTCCTGGTGGAGCGGCTGTCCGCGCCCGGCGCCGACCCCGTCCTGTACCGCGTCGGCGGGCGGCTGCCGCTGCACTCGACCGGCGTCGGGCACGTGCTGCTCGCGCACGCCGGGTTCGACGAGCAGGCCGCGTACCTGGCGCGGGACCGGCGGGCCGAGCCCGAGGGCGTGCCGGTCCGCGCGGACGCGCTGCGCCGCGACCTGGCGGCCGTCCGCCGGGACGGGTTCGCGGTCGTCGCCCGGCCCGCGCCCGCGCCGATGGTGTCGGTGGCCGCGCCGGTCCGGGACGCGGCGGGGGAGGTCGTCGCGGCGCTGTCGGTCGTCGTGCCGGACGGCGGGGCGGACGTGCGCCATCTCGTCCCGGCGGTGCGCACCGCCGCGCGGGCCGTCTCGCGGGGCCTCGGCGGGCGCTGACCCGCGTTCCGTCCAATGGAACCTCCGGCCCGGAGCGGGTCGCGAGCGGCCACGATGCCACCGGAACCCCCGCGACGGAAGGACGAACCCGTGGACGCTGACCTCCCCGTGCTCATCGTCGGCGGCGGGCCGGTCGGGCTCGCGGCGGCGCTGGAACTGGCCCACCACGGCGTGGCCGCGACCGTCGTCGAGCCGCGCGCGTCCGTCGACCACGCCCGGCCGCGCGCCAAGACCACCTCGGCCCGCACGATGGAGCACCTGCGCCGCTGGGGCCTGGCCCGGACGCTGCGCGAGCGCGCGCCGCTGCCGCAGGCGTGGTCGGACGAGGTCGTGTTCTGCACGACGCTGCTCGGCCGCGAGGTCGCCCGGTTCGACCGCTGCTTCGGCCTGGACCTGCTGCGCGACGACCTGGTCGCCGAGGGCGGCCAGCAGGTCCCGCAGCCGCTGGTGGAGAGCGTTCTGCGGGAGGCCGTCGAGGCGCGGCCCGGGCCGGTGCTGCTGACCGGCGCGACCGTCACCGGGCTGCGGCAGGACGCGGACGGCGTGGACGTGGACGTCCGCGACGCCGCCGGGGACCGCACCCTGCGCGCGTCCTACGTGATCGGCTGCGACGGCGGGCGCAGCGTCGTCCGCGACGCGATCGGCGCGGCGCTGGAGGGCGACGACGACAGCCGCCCCAACTTCAACGTCGTGTTCCGCGCGCCGGGCCTCGCGGACCGCGTCCCGCACGGCCGCGCCGTGCAGTACTGGGTGCTCGACCCGGGCCGCCCCGGGCTCGTCGGCCGCCTGGACCTCGACGACGCCTGGTGGTGCATCGGCATCGGCGTGGACGCCGAGCGCGGGTCCGCCGACCCGGTCGGGATGGTCCGCGCGCTCATCGGGGACGCGGACGGCGAGGTCCCGATCGAGGTCGTCGCCACCGACCCGTGGCGCGCCCGGATGCGGCTCGCGGACCGCTACCGCAGCGGCCGGGTGTTCCTCGCGGGCGACGCCGCGCACCTGAACCCGCCGTGGGGCGGGCACGGGTTCAACACCGGCGTCGGGGACGCCGTGGACCTCGGCTGGAAGCTCGCCGCCGTCCTGTCCGGCTGGGCCCCCGCCGGGCTGCTGGACAGCTACGAGGCCGAGCGGCGGCCCGTCGCGGCCGCGACGATCGACGCGGCGGCGCGGAACATGGCCGTGCTCACGCCCGAACTCGGGGACCGCCGGCTCGTCGGCGCCGACGAGGAGTTCCGCGCCGCCAAGCCCGCCGTCGAGGCGGCCGTGCGCCGGACGAAGTCGGCGGAGTTCCGCAGCCTCGGGCTCGTCCTCGGGACGGCCTACGGCGACTCGCCGAACGTCGTCGGGGGCGCGGCGGCGGACGAATGGGACCATTCGGTCTATGAGCCGGAGGCGGCCCCCGGCGCGCGGCTCCCGCACGTCTGGCTCGGCCCCGACGAGTCGCTGTACGACCGGCTCGGCCCGGGATTCTCGCTCGTCGGGGATCTGGGGGAGCCGGGCGCGGCACCGATCGCGGCGGCGGCCCGGCGGCGCGGCGTCCCGCTCGCGGAGGTGGCGTACAAGCGGGCGGACGCGCTGTTCGGCGCGCCGCTCGTCCTGGTGCGGCCCGACCAGCACGTCGCGTGGCGCGGCGCGGCGAGCGCCGATCCGGACGCGCTGTGGGCGGCGGTCCTCGGCGACGCCCGTTAGCGGGTTTCTGAAATTCGGCTTTTGTCGGAAATGCTCGCGGCCGGACCGCGCATTCGCCCGCCGAATCCCGGAAATTCCCTGACCGGGCGCGCGGCGAAGGTCAGGATGGAAAGCATGAACGGTGCGAAGTCCTTTCCCCTCATGCCCGGATACGACCACATCCAGATCGTCGCCGACCTCGACCCGGTCGCCGCCGTGCGGGACGGGGAGCTCGGGGAGCGGATGCGCGCCTACCCCAAGCTGTTCTCGCCCGAGCGCCCCGAGTTCGGCTTCGCCGTCCAGCGCGGCGCCGAGTGGCGCGTCGCCGAACTCGGCTGCCCCGACCCGGCGACCGCCCGCATCGCGCTGGGGGCGCGCCTGCGCCAGACCGCCCGCGAGGCCGACGCGGAGGCGGCGGACGCGATGCTCGCCGCCGCCGCGCGCCTCGACCCCGAGGACGGGGAGCAGCTCGCCAAGGACGAGTGGGAGATCGGGGACCGGCGCTACCGCGTCATTCGCGTCGAGAAGTTCACGCTGCTGCGCACCGGGGAGCTGGAGCCGCCGCGCGCCGGCGACACCGACCCCGCCGACGGCCGCGACCCGGCGCGCGGGTGGCTCATCGACCCGCCCGCCCCGGCCGGGCCGTGGGAGGCTCAGTTCCGGCTGAACCTGGTCGGGTACCTGCCGCCGCCCGAGACCGTCCCGGCGGCGGCCGAGACCGAGGCGCGGCACGCGGTGCGCACCCACCCCGGCGTCGTCCTGCTGCCGCCCAGCTTCACGGTCATCGAGGTCGACGGCGAGCGGTGGAAGCCGTTCACCAGCGGCCACGGGCCCGCCGCCGCGCGGACCATGCTGGCGACGTACTGGACGCAGATCCTCCCGGTGCTGCGGCGGCACCGCGGCGGGCCGCCGACGCCCGAGGACCTCGCCGAGTGGCAGGCGGCGGCGGACGCGATCGAGGCGTCCCCCGGCCCCGACTTCACGGCGTTCGGCCGCTCGTTCCGAATGGTCCGCATCACCCGCGCCGTACGCGTCGGGCGGGACGGCCCCGAAGGCCCCCGCCCGACGGACCAGGATCTTTACGGCTGAATTTCCAAAGTCCCGGCCTACGGCCCTCGCCTGGCGGCTCGGGCCTCACCGGGCCTGTGCGAGCGCGGCATCGCTTCGCGATCCGGCCGGGGAAGCTCGCCTCCGGCGTCGCTTCCCCGGCCAGGTAACGCACTCGCGCTGTGGCTGAGGCACTTCGAGGCGGACCCTAGCCGGGGGAGCCGTCGTCCGGCGGGTTTCCCGGCTGGGGCTCGGCGCCGGCGCGCTCCTCGGTCGGCGGGGCCGTCGCGATCCGCGCGGGCCCGTTGAAGAACATGTGGATCGCCGCCGCCAGCACCGCGCCGACGAACGGCGCGAGGATGAACAGCCACACCTGGTGCAGCGCCGTCCCGCCCGCGATCAGCGCCGGGCCGAGCGACCGCGCCGGGTTCACCGACGTGCCGGTGATCGCGAGGCCGATGAGGTGGGCCGTCGCGAGCGCGAAGCCGATGACCAGGCCCGCCGTCGTGCGGTCGGCGGTCTTGCTCGTCACGGCCAGGACGGCGAACACGAAGAACGCCGTCAGGATGACCTCGACGAGGAACGCGCCGCCCGCGTTGATGTGGATGAGGCTCAGCGACCCCCAGCCGTCCGCGCCGAGGCCCGTCGTGGGACGGCGGTACAGCGGCGAGGCCGAGTACGTCGCCCAGAGCAGCAGCGCGCCGATGATGCCGCCGAGGAACTGGGCGATCCAGTAGCCGACCGCGCCGCGCGGGCTGATGCGGCCGACCAGCAGCGCGCCGAGCGTGACGGCCGGGTTGACGTGCGCCCCCGAGATCGGCGACAGCACGTACGTCAGGACGAGCACGACGAGACCGAACGTCAGCGCGGTCGCGACGACGCCGGCCGACAGGCTCCGCCCGGTGACGCCGAAGCCGAACGACAGGGTCGCCACGCCCACGGCGAAGTAGACGAGGAGCGCCGTCCCCAGGAATTCCGCCACGAGTTTCTTGAGCATTGGTCCCACTTTCCGAGGATTGTGGTTTCCCGCTCCGTACCCCCGGCCGCCGCGCGGTGGTGCGCGTTCCGGGGCGCTCCGGGACGTTCCGGGACGAAGACTTGACGCGGGCTTTCCCGGACGGCCCGGTCCGGCCGGGTGCCCGGTATGCGGGAGAATGGCGCGGTGAGAAGGATCATCGTGATCGGGATCGGCGCGGGCGACCCCGAGCAGGTCACCGTGCAGGCCGTCCGGGCGCTGAACCGCGTCGACGTGTTCTTCGTCCTGGACAAGGGCGACGTCAAGCGGGAGCTGGTGGACCTGCGGCAGGAGATCCTCGACCGCTACGTCGAGGGGCGGGAGTACCGCGTCGCGGTCGGCCGCGACCCCGACCGCGACCGGGCGAGCGGCGCGTACGCCGAGGCCGTCGCGGACTGGCGGCGGCGGCGCGCGGACGTCTGCGCGGGGCTGATCGCGGAACACCTCGCGGACGGCGAGACCGGCGCGTTCCTGGTCTGGGGCGACCCGGCCCTGTACGACAGCACGCTGGCGATCCTCGACGACCTGCGCGAACGCGGCGCGCTGGACGCCGAGGTGGAGGTCGTCCCGGGCATCAGCAGCGTCTCGGCGCTCGCGGCGCGGCACGGGACGGTCCTGAACCGCGTCGGCCGCCCGGTGCAGATCACGACGGGCCGGCGGCTCGCGGAGCGCTGGCCGGACGACGCGGACGACGTCGTGGTCATGCTCGACGCCCGCGACGCCTTCGCCGGTCTCGGCGGGGACGTCGAGATCTTCTGGGGCGCCTACCTCGGCATGCCCGACGAGATCCTGATCTCCGGGCGGCTGCCCGACGTCGCCGCGCAGATCGCCGAGGCGCGCGCCGAGGCCCGCCGCCGCAAGGGCTGGATCATGGACACCTACCTGCTGCGCCGGTCCGCGCCCGCGGCCGACTAGCGTTCACCCGCCCGTCCACCCGGGCGTCACGTCCCGCTCACCTGCGAGGTGGATCGTTCCAGCCGCGAACGACCACCGAGGGAGGCCCGCGTGACGGACGGAACGAGCAGGCGGCAGGTGCTGCGGGGACTGGGCGGGGCGGCGATCGCCGTCCCGGTGCTCGGCCGGGCGGGGACCGCCGCCGCGCTGGTGACGACGCCGGACCGGGCGGGCGCGCCCGCGCCCGAGCAGCTCCACCTGCAGTTCGGCGCGGACGCGGCGCGCGAGATGGCGGTGTCCTGGGCCGCGCCGCGGCGCGTCGCCCGGCCGCTGGTGCGCCTCGGCCGCCCCGGGCACGGGTTCGGCACGACCGTCCGGGCGCGCGAGCGCGTCTACACCGAGGCGCTGACCGGCGAGCGCGTCTTCACGTACCACGCCGAGCTGCCCCGGCTGAGCCCCGACACCGGCTACGTCTACCGCGTCGAGCACGACGGGGCCGCGCCGGTCGCGGGCTCGTTCCGCACCGCGCCGCACGGCCGGTCCAGGGGCTTCCGGTTCACCAGCTTCGGGGACCAGGCGATCCCGGCGGCGGTCGGCGCGGGCCTCGGCCCGGCGACGCCCAACGCCGGGTACGTCGTGGACGCCGTGGACCGGCTCGACCCGCTGTTCCACCTGCTCAACGGCGACCTGTGCTACGCCAACGTCAGCGACGACCCGGTGGGGACGTGGCGGTCGTTCTTCGCCAACAACCAGCGGTCGGCGAGCCGCCGCCCGTGGATGCCGTGCGCGGGCAACCACGAGAACGAGGTCGGCAACGGCCCGCAGGGCTACGAGGCGTACCGGACGCGGTTCGCGCTGCCCGACAACGGCTCGCGCGAGTTCTCCGGCAACTGGTACGCGTTCACGGTCGGCCCGATCCGCGTGGTCTCGCTGAACAACGACGACGTGTGCCTCCAGGACGGCGCGTTCAGCGCGTACCGCCGCGACCACGTCCCCGGCTACGACGCCAAGGGCTACGACCCCTACATCCGCGGCTACAGCCGGGGCGAGCAGAAGCGGTGGCTGGAGCGGACGCTGCGCGCGGCGGCGCACGATCCGGCGATCGACTGGATCGTCGTGTGCATGCACCAGGTCGCGATGTCGTCGGCGCACTTCAACGGCGCGGACCTCGGCATCCGGCAGGAGTGGCTGCCGCTGTTCGACGAGTACGGGGTGGACCTGGTGCTGGCGGGGCACGAGCACCACTTCGAGCGGACGTTCCCCGTCCGGGGCGTGCTGCCGGGCAGCGCGCTGCTGACGCCCGCGCCGCGCGAGACGGACCCGTCGGTCATCGACACGACCAAGGGCGCCGTCCACATGATCATCGGCGGCGGCGGGCACTCGTCGGCGACGCCGTGGTCGGCGTTCGACAGCCCCAACGACGGCGTCGTGATCACGGGCGTCGGCGCGGGCGGGCCGCGCAGCGGGCGGGCGTCGAAGTTCGCGACCGAGCCCGCGCCGTGGTCGGCGTACCGGGACCTCATGCGCCCCTACGGGTTCGCGTCGTTCGACTTCGAGCCGCATGCGAAGCGCGGGCACACGCAGATCACGGTGACGCACTACGGAGCCGATCTCGGCTCGCGGAACTACGAGGAACTGGACCGGTTCGTCCTGCGCAAGCCGATCGGCGGCCGGCCCGGCCGGTGACGGCGGACCGGACCGAGCCGCTACTACACTCGTAGCAGACGGTCCGGCCGGGCCGTCCCCGGTGACGTGGAGGTTTCGATGGCGCTCTGGTCCAGGCTGCGCGAGTCCACCCAGACGATGCAGGAACAGCTCAACGCCAAGAAGAACGAACTGAAGAGCGGAGCGTTCCGGGACGCGAGCATGGCGATCTGCGCCCTGGTCGCCGCCGCGGACGGCGTCGTCGACCCGGCGGAGCGGCAGCGGACCGCCGCGCTCATCGGCGCCAACGACGTCCTCGCCAACTTCCCGGCCGACGACCTGCGGCAGCGCTTCAACGGCTACCTCGCCAAACTGGAGGCCGACTTCGAGTTCGGCAAGGTCGGCGTCCTCCAGGACGTCGCGAAGGTGAAGAAGAAGCCCGCCGAGGCGCGCGCCGTCATCCAGATCGGCATCGTCATCGGCGGCGCGGACGGGCACTTCGACGACCACGAGAAGGCCGTCGTCCGGGAGGCGTGCTACGCGGTCGGCCTGCCGCCCGCCGAGTTCGACCTGTGATCCCCCCGGGGCCGCCCCGCGCGGGCGGCCCCGCCGACCCGACCCGGTGAGGGGGAGCCCGTGTCCCGACGACCGCTCGGCCAGCTCGAAGCCGAGGTCCTCGCCGCGCTCGCGGCGGCGGGCGCGCCGCTGTCGGCGGGCGACGTCGGCGGCCGCCTCGCGGGCGAACCCGCCTACACGACCGTCAACACGATCCTGTTCCGGCTGTACCGCAAGGGCATGGTGACGCGGCGGCGCGACCGGCGGCAGTTCCGGTACGTCCTCGCGGTGGACGAGTCGCGGCTCGTCGCGAACCGCATGCACCAGCACCTGCGGCACGCCAGCGACCCGCACGGCGTCCTCGCGCAGTTCCTCCAGGAGCTGAGCCCCGAGCAGGAGAACGCGCTGCGCGACCTGCTCGACCGCGCGCGCCGCCCCGGGGAGGCCGCGCCGTGACCTGGTTCACGCTGCTGCCCGCCGCGCTCACCCTCACCCTCGGCGTCGTCCTCGGCCGCGTCGCGCCGCCGCTGCACCCGCGCTGGTCCGCGCGGCTGCTCGCCGTCGTCGCCGGGACCACCGCGACCGCCGTCGCGGGGACGGCGCTGTTCGTCGCCGTCAACTACGTCGCGACGCTCGCCCCCGCCGCCGCGCGGCGGCTGCCCGAGTGGGCCCTGTTCGGCGACGACGTGGCCGTGCCCGCCGTCCTCGGCGCGCCCGCGCTGGCGGTGACGCTCGTCAACGCGGCCGTCGTGGCGCGGCTCGCCCGCCGCTGGCGCGCCGACGTGCGGACCGCGCAGCGGCAGGCCGCCGGGACCGTGCTGGACACCGACGACCTGGTCGCCGTCGCCGTGCCGGGCCGCGCCGGGGGCGTCCTGGTGTCGCGGGGCCTGCTCGCGGCGCTCGCGCCGCCGCAACTGCGGGCCGTCCTCGAGCACGAGCTGGCGCACCTGCGGCACCGGCACCACCGGTACCTGGCGGCGGGCGCGCTCGCCGCCGCGACGCTGCCGCCGCTGCGGCGGCTCAACGAGCGGCTGCGGTTCGCCGTCGAGCGCTGGGCGGACGAGGACGCCGCCGAACGCCTCGGCGACCGGCGGCTCGTCGCCCGCACGATCGCGCACGTCGCGCTGAGCCGGGGCGCGCGGCCGCCGCTCGCGCCGGGCTTCGCGGACTCGGCCGTCGTCCGGCGCGTCGAGGCGCTGCTCACCGACCCGCCCGGCCAGAACACCATCAGCGGGCCGGTGACGCTCGCGGGGACGGGCGTGACGACCAGCGGCCTGGCGTCGCTGGCGCTCCAGCTCGACCAGGCCGTGGCGTTCGTGCTGCACTGACCGCCGTCAGCCGAGTTCGTTGACGGCGCGCCAGGCCGCGTCGATCGCCGCGTCCGCGTACGCGCGGTTCTCCGAGTCGGAATTGGCGATCGTGATCCGCCCGAACTTGCGGCGGCCCTCGACGGACGGCAGCGGGCCGTCCGGCCAGAACTCCGCCCACGGGCGGCCGTACTCCAGCGCGTAGCCGTGGCCCCAGCGGTTCACGGTGATCGCCTGGATGTCGGTCGCCGGGTCGAAGCCCCCGGCGGCGAGCAGCCGGGTGAGCTGGTCGCGGATCGTCCGCTCGTAGCGTTCGAACGGGCGGCCGAACAGCTCGCGGCGGCCCGGCCCGATGCCGCCGCGCGGATTGCGGTAGCCCTCCTGCGTCGCCATCCGGATCATGTGGACGAGGATCGGCTGGTCCGGGTCCTTGGAGAACTCGTAGCCGCCCATGCTGACGGGGTAGTCGAGTTCGGCGACGCACCAGTCTCCGCTGGTGAAACGCGTGTGGTAGATCTTCAGATTCTCCCACGCGCGCCAGTTCCTGAGTTGCACCATCGCGTAGACGATCGGCAGTTTCGTGCCGTAGAACAGATTGCGCTTCTGCTCGATCGGCAGGTCCTGGACGAGGTACGGGACCATCGTGTTGTAGCAGGCCAGGACGACGCCGTTCGCGGTCACCCGGTGGACTTCGCCCGCGTGGAAGAAGTCCACGTTGACGGTCTTGGCGTTGATGAGCCCGCCTTCGTGCTGGACGCGCACGCACGGCGAGTTCAGCCGAAGCCGGACCTGGTTGCCGCTCACGTCGAGCTTGGCGTAGTCGATGTGCGCGAGCGGTTCCTGGTCCATCGAGCGGGGCGCGCCGGTGCCGGGGATCAGCTTGTCGATCAGCAGTTTGCAGATCCCGTTGTTTCCGTCCGGGAAATGGTAGATGTAGGGCTCGTCCTCGTTCCACTGGATCTGGACGGTCGGACCGCAGTACTTGTACGGGGTCTTCGTGCGGTCCACCTTCAGGCCGTCGAATCCCGGGTATTCCAGCGCCCAGGAGTCGACCGCGCCGAACGCGTCGATCCCGAAGCCCCACTCGTCGCTGGTGTAGGTCTGCAGATAGCTCAGGACCTCGGGGGGCATCCGCGCGTAGTCGCGGAGGTATTCCTTGTAGGTCAGGCCGACGAGCCGCTGTTTCTTCTGCTCGGCGGTCAGCCCCGGCATGTAGTCGCGCGGGTGGTCCTGGAGTTCGAGGAAGGCGGCCTTCGCTGCCTCCGACATCGGCGCGTTCCGCAGCGTCTCGGCGTTCTGGGTGTCGCCCTTCATCACCGCGAGGTAGTCGTGGGCGAACAGGTCGCGGGTGAAGAACTCCGAGTCGTTCAGCTTCCAGCGGTCGTTGAACTTCTGGTCGTAGAACTGGTTGAACCGCTGGACGTCGATGCCGAGGTCGGTGAGCAGGCCCTTGGCGACCGGGCTCCATACCGAGGGCGCCTCGATCGACTGCGAACCGCCGTACCCGATGATCAGGTTCCCGTTCGGGCGGAACTCGTTGCGGCGGGCGTGGCCGCCGAAGTCGTCGTGGTTGTCGATGATGAGGACGGTCGCGTCCGGGTGCTGCCGCCGGTAGAAGTACGCGGCGCTCAGCCCGCTGATCCCCGCGCCGACCACGACCAGGTCGTAGTGCTCGCCGGTCGGCCGGACGGAGCGGTCGGCCGTCCAGAAGATCCCGTCGCGCAGTTCGTGGGGGATGCGCATCGCGGGATTCGTGCTGCCGCGCAGCGCCGTCATCGCGGGCGGGTACGCGGGATTCCCCTGACCCGCGTAGTTCCAGCCGTTCGGCGGATTGACGACCTTGTCGTGGATGCCGCCGAACGAGCCCGCCGAGCAGCCCGCCACCGCGCCGCCCGCGACCGCCGCCCCGACCGCCACCGCCATTCCGTCGAGGAAGTCGCGGCGGCTGATCGCCCGGTCCATGCCGAGTTCCCGGTCGGAATGGACCGGCTCGTAGGTTTCGTCCTCTGCCATTCCCGTCCCCCCGTCGAACGTTCCCACCGAAGATCAACGGTGGGCGGGGCGGCCACAACGAGGCGCGCTGCACCGGGATGAGGTATTTGGAAAAGCGAACGGTTTCTATGCTGTGGGAACGGCCCGTCCCGGCCTCATGGGGCCGGGGCCGCGAGTTCGGCGGCGGTGGGCGGGTCCGCGCCGGGGCGCGCGCAGGTCAGCGCAGCCGCCCTCGTCGCGCGGGAGAGGGGCGCGGCGAGCGCGGCCTCGTCGGCGCGGGCGAGGTCGGCGCGGCGCGCGGGGTCGAGCAGGCCGGCGGCGCGGAGGCCGGACAGCAGGCCCGCCATGAACGCGTCGCCCGCGCCCACGGTGTCGGCGACCTCGACGGGCGGGGCCGGGCACGCGGTCGCGCCCGCGCCCGTGACCGCGACGCAGCCGCGCGGCCCCCGCGTCACGACGACGAGCGCCGGGCCGAGGCCGCGCCAGCGCCGCGCGACCGCCAGCGCGTCCTCGCCCGGGTAGAGCCACGCGACGTCCTCGTCGCTCGCCTTGACGACGGCGCTCAGCGCGACCTGCCGCTCGACCCGCGCCCGCTCCGCGTCCCGCGCGCCGAGCAGCGGCGGCCGGACGTTCGGGTCGTACGTCGCGGTCGGCGCGGCCGCCATCGCCGCCTCCACGCGGTCCGCCGCCAGCGCCGCCGCCAGCGACCCGGTGTGCAGGACGGCCGTGTCCGGCGGCGGCCGCAGCGCGGGCGGCTCCCACGCGAACGCGAAGTCGTACGACGGGACGCCCGCGCCGTCCACCGACACGACCGCCAGCGGCGTGAACGGCGCGCGCCACACGTCCGCCACCACGCCGGACGCGGCCAGCCGCGCCTCGACCAGCCGGCCGAACGCGTCGTCCCCGAGCCCGGTGACGAGCGTGACCGGCTCCCCGAGCCGCCCGAGCCCGACCGCGACGTTCGCCGGGCCGCCGCCGGGCTCGGCCCGGAACCGCCGCCCGCCCGGCTCCCCGACCAGGTCGACCAGCGCTTCGCCGAGCACCGTGATCCGCGCCATCCGCACTCCCTCAGCAGCCGTCGGTGGTCAGATTGTCGCCGCCGGTGGCAGGCAGCGCAGGATCTCGACGTCCCCGCGCACCGTCGCCGGCCCCGCCCCGTACGGGACGACGCAGGTCTGGCCCGCGCGCAGCGGCGTCGTCCGGGCGGCGCGCAGCTCGCCCGCCCCGCGCAGCACGACGAGCACCGCGAACGAGGGGTCGAGGTCGGCGCCGTCCCCGACCAGCTCGGCGCGGAAGAACGGGTCGGCGGCCTCGGGCCACACCCGGCGGACGCCGGGCCGCGACTCGGGCAGCCCGGCGGGGCGGCGGACGAGCGCGGCGACGTCCGCCGCCGAGCGGGCGCGGCCGTCCACGCAGCGCACCGCCGTGTCCCAGCCGAGGCGCAGGTCGGCGTCCGCGCCGTCCGGGGCGAACCCCGCCCACTCGATCAGGACGCTGAAGTCGGTCGGCTCCTGGACCTCGACGACGAAGACGCCCGCGCCGATCGCGTGCGGGAGCCCGGCGGGGACCAGGACGGCGTCGCCGGGGCGGACGGCCACCGGGTTCAGGGCGGCGAGCATGGCCGCGCCGTCCTGGGCGTCGATCCAGCCGCGCAGGCGGTCCGCGCCGACGTCCTCGCGGAAGCCGAGGTGGACCTCGCCCGTGCCGCCCGCGCCGCCCGGGACGTCCAGGACCAGCCACGCCTCGGTCTTGCCGAACGGGCTGCCGAGGTGCGACCGCGCGAACTCGCGGGTCGGGTGGACGTGGACCGGGAGCCGCTGCGCGGCGTCCAGGAGCTTGACCAGCAGCGCGGGCGAGTCGCCGTGCGCCCGCACGTGGGCGGGGCCGAGCCAGCCGGCCGGGTCGGCGGCGACGGCGGCGCGCAGCGGGCGGCCGTCCGGCAGGACGGTCGGGCCGGCGGTGCCGCCGAACCGGCCGGTGGCCGAGCCGACCCAGTCCTCGGGGCGGTGGTCGTCGGGCGGGGGAGCGCCGCGGAAGCGGCCGATCCCCGCGCCGCCCCGGTAGAAGTGCCGGGGCTGGTTGGCGGGCAGCAGCAGGGGGTGCATGGTGGCCAATGTCGCCCACGGAAGACATCGTTGTCAACGGCGTCCCCGGGCGGTCGGATACGGTTGGACGGGGTTCGGCGGAAAGGCTGCGGTGGACGGGCAGGACAGACGGCGCAGGCCGACGATCTCGGACGTGGCGGCCGCCGCCGGGGTCAGCGTGAAGACGGTGTCCCGCGTCATCAACGGCGAACCGGGCGTCCGCCCCGCGCTGGCCGAACGCGTCCTCGCCGCCGTCGCCGAGCTGGGGTTCCGCCGCAACGCGCTGGCCAGCGGGCTGCGCTCCGGCCGCGCGTCCGCCACGATCGGCCTGATCATCGAGGACCTGGCGAACCCGTTCTACTCCACGATCGCCGCGGCGGTCGCGAAGGTCGCGCGCGGGCACGACACCCACCTGATCACCGTCAGCTCCGAGGAGGACCCCGCGCTGGAGCGGCGCCAGTTCGCGGAGCTGTGCCAGCGGCGCGTGGACGGGCTGATCATCGTCCCGGCCGGGTCCGACCACGCCTACACGCGGTCCGAGGCCGAGCTGGGCCTGAAGATGGTGTTCCTGGACCGGCCGCCCTCGGGAATCCTGGCCGACAGCGTCGTGGTCGACAACGCGGCGGGCGCGGCGGCGGGCGTCGCGGACCTGCTCGCCGCCGGGCACCGCCGGATCGGCGTGATCACCGACTCGCCGTCCGTCTACACCGCGCGCGAGCGGCTGGCGGGCGTCCGCACGGCGCTCGCGGGCGCGGGCGTCCCCTACGACGACGCGCTGGTCAGGACGGACGTCGCGGACCCCGGGCGGGCCGCGCGCGCCGTCGCCGCCATGCTCGACGGCGCGGACCCGCCGACCGCGTTCTTCACCGGGAACAACCGGATCACGGTCGGCGCGATCCAGGAGCTGTGCCGCCGGGGCCACGACGCCGCGCTGACCGGGTTCGACGACTTCGAGCTGTCGGCGCTCATGCCGCGTCCGCTGACCGTCGTCGGCTACGACGTGCGGGAACTCGGCCGCGCCGCCGCCGCGCGGCTGTTCGCGCGGATCGGTGGGGACGCGTCCTGGCCTTCGGAGACCGTCGTCCCGACGCGCCTCGAACGGCGCGGGATCGGGAGCTAGCGGGCGAAGCGCAGGACGAGGAAGCGCGCCCGGTTGTTGTCGGCGTCGGCGTACAGATCGTCCAGCTTCTCGCTGTTGACGTTGTAGGAGATCACCAGCTCGCCGGGGCGGCTCAACTCCGGATGCGCGGCGACGTTGTACGGCGCGTAGATGGTGCCGCGTCCCTCGGGGGCCGTGTAGACGGCCGTGCGGCCGGTGAAGGGGCCGGTCGGCGTGGAGGCGGTCGCCGCGTACACGTCGTGGCCGAGGTAGGCGTCCGTCGTTGTCAGGACGTACCGACCGCCGACCCGCGTGACGCTGTAGGACGCGCCGACGTTGTCAGCGATCCGCGCGGACGCCTTCGGATCGCGTGACCAGCCCGAACCGGTGTAGAACTCCCACGACCGCTCAGCTAGGTGCCCGTTGTGGGCGCGCGCGAGGTGCATATGGCCCGCCTCCGAGCCGTACACGTAGACGTACCCGCCCGCGCGCAGCAGCTCGACGCCCCACATCACGCCGCCGTCGCCGTACGTCCGCCGCACCCGGCCGGGGCGCAGGCCGCGGCCGAACGTGACCAGGCCGTTGCGCACCCAGCGGAAGTTCCACGGCGGCGCGGCGTCGGCGGGAGCGATCGTGTACGCGAACACGCGCAGCCTGCCGCCGTCCACGATGCCGTCGCCGGGCCAGTACCAGCGGGGGTTGGTGCCGGACGGGTTCCAGGGCGGCGCGGTCGGCGTCGCGCCGAGAAGCGAGCGCGGGGCGGCGGGCGTCCCGCGCGCGGCGGTCGTGCCCGGCCGCCCGTCCGGGCCGGTGACGACCATGCTGTTGTGCAGGAAGGGGGCGTCGCGCGGCAGGCCCCCGTCCGCGTCGACGGGGCCGAGGAAGGTGTCGCCGAACAGCCAGGCGACGCGCCCGTCCGGCAGCGGCACCGAGTACGTGCCGTCGCCCGCCGCCCAGCCGCGCCGGTCGGCCCGGCCGCCGCCCGCGTCGCCGAACCGGTGCCACGCGCCGGTCAGCCCCGCGTCCGGGCGGACGCCCACGACGACGGGCGGCTTCGCGGGCGCGGGCACGAGGAGCAGCAACGCCAGGGCGGGATGTGCCGACAACGTTGTCATCGGGCGCATTAGATCAAGCAACGGCGACGTGATCAAGGACTTCGGGGCTCGCCGACTACCTCCGCGACCCACGTCCCCGAACGGGGAACGCGTGCGGACCCCCTTCCGGGCGGCGGCGCGGTCGCGTTTCCGGACGCTCGGCGGCCCGCCGATTCCACGCGGAATTGAAGATTGATCTTGTGTGCTTGTGAAATGCATTCCGGTTCGATGGTTACTTCTGTAATAGTTGGGCGATGGGCGGGATTTCCCGGGGTCTGATGACCGGCGGGTCGCGGCCTCGGGGGAACGTGGCTGGTAGCGGGGTCGACGGGCCGGGAGAGCCGTGGTCGACTCGGCCGTCAGGACCGCCGAACGCCCCGGTCGGCGGGGGTTCGTTCACTGGCTCCTTGACCTGAGTCACGGCTTCCGGGGGAATGGGAAAGGGAATTCGATCCGTTTTTCATGATCGACTCCGTGCCGCGTCGCCCGGCGGCCGGTTGACGTCCGGGCGCGTCCGGATGCGGTCACGCGGACGGCTCCTTGGCGGCGGCGAAGATGTGCTTCTATCAACCTCGCCAAGCCCGGAGGCGGGGGCCTCGGGTTTTCTTCGATGGGGGTCTTTTCCGTGATCGGAAGTTCTCTTCGGCATGCCCGGAAACGGGTCGCCGCACCGCGCACCGCGCCCGTTCCGTCCACGGAGGTGGCCCCGTGAGCCCGTCCCTGCCGGTCCTGAAGAACGCGGTCGCGGCGAAGCCGCCGAAAGCGCCCGCGCCGCCGCGCCCGCCGAGCGCGGAGGAGGCCAACGTCCTGCTCTGGCGCGTCACCAAGCCGGACGGGACCGTTCCGGCGGACCCGCCGCCCGTCGTGGACGGAACCCTCACCGCCGAGCACGCCGAACCGGCGCTGGAGGTCGCCGGCCCGCCGCGCGTCTGCGCGTTCCTCAGCCTCGGCGCGACCGTGCGCGGCCTCGCCGCCGCCATCGCGCCGCTGGTCAACCAGGGCGCGCTCGACCCGGCCGACCCCGCGACGCCGCCCGGCGCGACCGACCTGAAGCTCACCCAGCAGCAGCTAGAACGGGCGCTGCTGGTCTACCTCGACCTCAGCCTCGGCCCGGTCGCGCCGTCGAGCTGGCGGGTGGGCGACCGCGTCCTGCTGCCGATCGAGCTCACCGCCGCGCCGACCGGGATTCGGTGGACGGTCGGCCGGGCGCAGATGCGCGCGTGGGCCGCGACCGGCGCGACCTGGGGCGAAGCGCAGCTCCAGACGCTGCTGACGATGACGGCCCGCCCGCTCGGGTCGCCGGAGGCCGCGCCGAACCGCCCCGAGGACGTCGAGGCCCGGGTCGCGGCGCGGGTCGCCGAACTCGGCGCGTCGCCCGCCGCCCCCGCGCAGATCCAGGCGCTCGGCGGCCAGCTCCGCACGTCGCTGCTGGCCAACCCGTTCGCGGACCTCTTCGACGCCGTCGAGGTGCTGCGGCAGCTCCGCCGCGACCGGCCCGCCGACGAACTGCCGCTCGTCCTCGCCGTCCTGGCGGGCCTGCCCGAGCACCAGGCCCGCGTCGTCGGCTGGACGATGGCGGGCAACGCGCTGTTCCGCCGCTTCTGGGACGCGCTGCGCCGCAAGGGCGACGCCGTCCCCGCCGCCGACAAGCCCGCCGTCGCGGCGGCCCGCGCGCTGCTCGCGGACGCCCTCGGCCTCGCGCCGAACGGGACCGCGACCTGGTACGCGCCGACCGAGCGCGGCCCGTCCGTCCAGCCGGTCGACCTGGCGCTCACCAGGAACCAGGGCTACGAGAAGGGCGCCAAGCCCAGGTACACCGCGATCACGTACGGCCGCGTCATGAAGGTCGGGACGGAGGACACCCGCAAGCACGACGGGTACGCCTTCACGGGTCCGGGCGCGTCCGGGAGCCTGAGCGCCGACGTCTACAGCAAGGCGACGCCGGGGCTCCTCGGCCCGTCCCCGACGCCGCTGCTGGCGGCGGCGTGCAAGATCGTGGAGGCCATCGCGCCCAGCGAGGGCAAGCTGAACGCCACCCGGCAGGCCGACTACGGCCTGATCTCGATCGGCATCCAGCAGTGGACGATCATGGGCGACGACGAGCTGACCGTCGTCCTGTACCGCTACCAGCAGGTCGCCCCCGACCACTTCGACCTGTTCTTCGGCATCCGCGGCATCAGCGTGCGGCCGTGGACCAAGGCGGACGCCGCGACCGAGCCGGGCCCGGCGGACATCGACGCGTCCAACAAGCACCTGCGGCCGCGCGCCCGGCCCGACACCCCCGAGACCTGGCGGAGCCCGTACGCCGCGCCGCCGTTCACGCGGTGGGGCGACGCCGGGTCGGGACCGCCCGACGACGGGTTCGCGACCTACGCCAAGCTGTACTCCCTCGGCTGGAGCACCGGCGGGACGGTCGAGGTCCCGCGGCCGGTCGCGCGCGACTGGAAGCCCCGCTACGCGCTGTTCGGCGGCGTGGAGAAGCCGGGGAAGGTCATCCAGTTCTCGTCGGTGTGGAGCGGCGTCGCGCGGCTCGCCGCGGACATGTCGCCCGATCTGCGCGCCGTCCAGTTCCAGGTCGCGGTGTTCCGGTTCCAGCGGCTGCTCGACGCGACCTTCGACGAGCACGGGCAGCCGATCCTGTATCCCATCGGCGCGGCCCCGCCCGCGCCGCGGTACCCGCTGGCCCGGCTGATGTCGTCGCAGTTCGCGGCGGCCATCGTCCTGGACTCGCACATCAACATGCCGAAATACGTCGTCAAGGACATCGACACCGCCTACCGCCGCACCCAGGCCGCCGACGCCTACACGCTGGGCGGGAGCCGCGACGACGAGTGGCTGATGCGGCTCGCGGTCAACTACATGGCGATCCGCCGCGTGATCCCCGACGACCGCGGCCGCCGCGACGACGTCCTGCTGACCCGCCATGACGCGGCCACCGACGACCTCGACCCCAAGCCCGGCACGTTCAAGGGATGGCCCGCGCCGTGAACCCCCAGGACATCGCCGCCGAGGCGGCGGCGCTCGGCCGCGCCATCGGCCTGCTGCGCCGCGACGCCGCCGGCGGGCTGCACCTCGACAAGGACTTCTTCGGCTCGCCCGGCGAGCACGTCGCCCGGCTCCTGGCCGACGCCGAGCAGCGCGACGCCGTGCTGGAGGCGCTGGACCTCCTGCTGCCGCACACCGCCGAGGAGAACGGCACGCGGCTGCACCCGCTCGTGCCGCCGAACGGCGTCGGCGGCGTCTACCTGGGCGTGACCCCCGAAGCGAAGACGGTCCGGCTCGATCTCGTCGCGGTGGCGCGGCCGGGTCCGGCCGCGCCGCGCGTCACCGCGACGGTCCCGCTGGTCCTCGTCCGCGACGGATCGCTCGTCGCGGTGACGGGCTCGGCGGACCACCCCGTCGACCTCGCGGTCGCGGTGCGGCTGCCGGACGACGGCGAGCTGGCGGCGTCCCTCGCGGTCGCGGCGGACGCCGCCCGGTTCCGCGCCCGGCTGCGCCCCGGCCCCGGCTCGGTGTTCCCGCCGCTCGACCTCGACCCGGTCGCGGCCCCGGCGGGGCTCGCCCCGCTCGCCGTCGCGCTGGTCGACGCGGTGCTGTCGTCGGCGGACCAGCCGGCCGACGTGCGGCGGCTCGCGGCGGGCCTGACCGGGCTGCTCGGCCTGGACGGCGCGCTGCCGCCGCTGCCGGTGGGCGACCTGGTCCGCGACCCGGCCGCGCTGCGCGGCTGGCTGGCGCGGCTCGCCGCGACGACGCCGGCGGACGGCGGCTCGGCGCTGGTCGCGTGGCTGCGGCACGTCGGCGGGCTGCTCGGCGGCCCGCCGCCGACCGCCCCGGCGACCGGGCAGCCGGGCGAGGACAACCCGGTCGTCCTGCACCTGACGGCGGCGGGCGCGAGCCCGGCCGTGACGGCGCGCGTCTGGCTGCGGCCCGCACCCGACAGCGGGACGCCGGTGCTGGTCGCGGCGCTGTCCGCCGAGCTGCCGGTCCCGTCCGCCGGGGTCGCCGTCGTCGGCGAGGCCGTGCTGCTGACGGTGCCGCTGAGCGGGACCGCGCCGACCGCGCTGGTCGAGCGCGTCGAGCTGACCGTCCGGCGGACGGCGGCGGGCCCGGTCGTGCCGGTGGGCGGCGCGGGCTTCGGCGTCGGGGACGTCCGGGTCGGGCTGCGCCACGGGCTGAACCACGGGCTGAACCACGGGTCGGGCGGCCCGGCGGCCGTCGTGGAGCTTCGCGACGTCGTCACGCCCGAGCACGTGTTCCCCCGGCTCGACCTGACCGACGCGCGCGGCCTCGGCGCGGCTGCCGTGACCGCCCTCGGCGACGCGCTCGACGAGGGGCTCGGCGCGGCCGGGCCGTACGCGTCGGCGCTGCGGACGCTGCTGGGCCTCGGCGGCGACACCCCCGTCGACCTCGGCCTGCTCACCACCGCGCCGACCCGCGCGCTCGCGGACCGCGTCCGGCGGCTGCGCCGGGCCCCGGACGGCTGGCGGCGGCTGCTCGCCGCGGTCGGCGGCCTCCTCGGCTCGGACCGTCCGGACGACGTCGCGCGCGTGACCGGCGCGGGCACGGCCGCCGACCCGTGGGTCCTGCCGCTGGACTGGTGGCCCGCCGCGACCGCCGGGTTCGGCCTCGCCCTGTGGGACGAGGGCGACGCCGCCGAGCCCCGGCTGCGCTTCGGCCTGCGGCTGCGCGCCGCGTCCGCGCCGGACGCCCGCGCCGCGTGGGCGGCGTCGGCGCGCGCCGCGCTGCTGGCGGTCGACCTGCCGGAAGGCGGCGGCGGGACCGTCGCGTGGCTGGGCGCGGTCCACGCGGACCTGTCCGTCACGCCGCCCGCCGAGATCCTGGACGACGACCTCGGCCTGACGGTCGGCGCGGTGCGCGCCACGGCGTCGTGGCGGCCCGGCGCGCCCCTGACCGCGTCGGCCGAACTGGCGGACGTGACGCTGTCGGCCGGGGACGAGCAGGTCGCGCTCGGCACGCTGCGGCTGCCCGCCGCCGCCGACGCCCTGGACGCGTCGCTCGGCCTGCCCGTCACGCCGGAGCAGGCCGTCGCGGTCCTGCGCGCCGCCGTCGCGCGGGCCGCCCGGTCCTGGGGCGGGCCCGGCGCGGAACTGCTGCCCGCGCTGTTCGGCGCGCCCGCGCTCGCGCCGCCGGACCCGGACGACGCGGGCTCGCTGCTCGACCGCCCGCTGGACGCCCTGCGGGAGTGGGCCGCCGCGCTCGTCTCCGCCGAGGCGGGCC
Organism: Actinomadura atramentaria DSM 43919; assembly: GCF_000381885.1. GTDB lineage: Bacteria > Actinomycetota > Actinomycetes > Streptosporangiales > Streptosporangiaceae > Spirillospora > Spirillospora atramentaria. The sequence goes on from NZ_KB907223.1 coordinate 44,903, forward strand.
TGGCGGCGGACGGCCTGCCCTATCTCGCCGAACTCCGCCGCCCGCTCGCCGCGTTCCTCACCGACCGCGCCGGGCTGTTCGCCGACGCCGGCGGGACGGGCGTCGAACCCGGCGGCCGGGGCACGGCCGCCGACCCGTGGACGGTGCCGCTCCAGCCGCAGGCGGGCGCGCCCGTCGAACTCCTGGCCTGGGCGCTGCCGGACGGCGCGCCCGGCGCGTGGGCGGCCCCGGCCGTCGGACGGCTGCTGGAGCGGCGGCCCGACGCCGCCGACGTCGCCGACGCGGCCGCCGCGCTCGCCCCGTTCCTCGACGCCGACACCGCCGCGCTCGGCGGCGCGACCGCCGCCCTCGAACTGCTCGCCGCGACGCTCGGCGACGGCGACGGCGTCGTCCCGCTCGCGGACGCCGGGCCGTGGACGCCCGGCCTGCCGAGCCGCGTCGTCGCCGCCGCGCACCACCGGCTGCCGCGCGCGTCCGGCGCGGTCGAGGCGGTGCTGGACGAGGTCGGGCGGCGCACCGCCGGGCTCGGCGGCACGCCGTGGTCGGTCGTGCTGGTCGCGCCGTCCTTCGCCGGGGACGACTGCTGGACGGAGCTGCTCGCCGCCGCCGCGCCCGCGAGCGTGGCGACGGCCGACCTGCGGGCCGCGCCGGACCCGCTGCGCGCCGACCTCGGCGCGGTCGGCGCGGCGTCGTACTACGTCGTCCGCCTGAACGAGGACGACCGGTATCCCGCCGAGCACCAGGCCGCGCAGCTCCGCCGCGTGCTCGACCGCGTCGCCGTCGCGCGGCCCGGCGTGCGGACGGTGCTCGTCGCGCACTCCGTCGCGGGCGTCGCGGCGCGGCGGCTCGTCGCGGACCTCCCGGCGGAAGGCGGCGTGCTCGGGCTCGTCACGCTGGGCACGCCGCTGGCCCCGGTGGACGTGACCGGGCTCGCCGGGCCGGACGTGCGGTCCGCCGCGCGGCTCGTCCGGGGCGCCGCGCCGGACGGGCTCGACGCCCCCGGCACCGACGACATGCTCGTGTTCCTCGCGCCGACGCCGGACGACCCGCCGCCCGCCGCGGGCCCGGCGGACCTGCCCGCCGCCCGGTTCGCGGCGGTCCCGGCCGAGCCGCCGGGCACCGGGTCCGTCCCGGTCCTGGCCGTCGCGGGGCGGCTCCCGGCCGACCTGACCGACCGGCTCGGCGCGCTGGTCGCCGGTGCCGCGGTCGCGGGAAGCGACGAGGTCACGCACCTCGGGCACGGCGTCCGGATCGGCCTGCCGGCCCCGGGCGTGCCGGGCGCGGTGCGGGCGGACGCGGACGTCCGCCTGGACCTCGGCCGCGTCCCGCTCGTCGTCGGCGCGCCCGAGCCGCAGGCCCCGGCGACCGGGCTGACCGTCCGGATCGCCCTGACCCGCGCGGACGGCCCGCTGCTGGACACCGAGACCGGCGCGGCCCGCGAGACCGGCGCGCGCGTCGGCTCGGCGGAGCTGGCCGTCGCGGTCACGGCGGACGGCGCGGTGTTCGACGCCGTCCTGCGCGACGCCGCGCTGGACGGCCGCTGGTCGCCGTCCGTCCGGCTCGGGGACGCGCGCGCCGAGCCGCTGCTGGCCCGGCTCGTCGCCGCGCTCGGCGCGGAGGACCCGGCGGGCGGCTCGCTCGCCGCGTTCCGCGCGCTGCTGGCCGACCTCGGCCTGACCGCGCCGGCGTCGGACGGCGCGGTCCTGGTCGCGGACGCCTTCCGCGCCCTCGCCGACGACCCCGCCGGTTTCCTCGGCCCGCGCCTGGTCGCGCTGCTCGACCGCGCCGAGGGCCTGTACGGCTTGGCGCGCGACGCGGCGGCCGGCGACGGCGCGTGGCGGTGGCGCTCGCCGGACCTGCCCGTCGAACTCGCCGTCGCCGCCGACCCCTGGCGGGTCACCGTGCGGACGGTCGACGGCGGGCTGCGCACCTCCGGCCACGGCCGCTTCGAGGGCACCGGCGAATTCCGGTTCGACGGCGCCGCCGACGCGGACGCCGCCCTGTCGCTGGCGGGCGCGCGCCTGGAGCGCGCCGCGGACGGCGGGCCGCTGCTGCGCGCCCCCTGGCTGACCGAGCCGGTGCCGCTGCGCGCCGCCGGGCTCCGGACGGTCCTCGCGCCGCTCGCGCTGCGCCTGGTCACCGACGTCTGCCTCACCGGCCTGCTCGAACGCGCGATCCCGTTCCCGGCCGCCGCGCTGTCGCGCGCGCTGCACGACCCGGCGGGCTGGCTGCTGGACGCCCTGCTGGACGGGACGGACGGCACCCCCGACGCGGGTGCGGTCAACGCGGTGCTCGCCGAACTCGCGGGCGCGGTCGGCCTCGGCGGCGGCCCGGACCGGCCGCTCGCCCTGCCCGGCGGCCTCACCGTCCGCGCGGACGCGACGGACGACGGCACCGCGCTGTCGCTGGCCACCGCGACGCCGCTGAACGTCGGCGGCGCGGCCCTGACCCTCGCGGCGTCCGTCGCGCTGGCGGGCCGCCACGCCGTCGTCGGCGGGACGCTCGGCCTCGACGTCCCGCTGCCCGGCTCGTGGGGGAGCGTCCGGTTCTCCCTCGGCCAGGGCCCGGACGGGACGCGGCTGAGCGTCGGCCTGCCCGGCGCGAACGCCGTCGTGCAACTCCTGCCGACCGTCAGCGGCGTCGCCGAACTGGTGTCGGCGCAGGCCGCGCGGCTGCTGCCGGAGGTCCTGGACGGCCTGACCGCCGCAGCCGCCGGTTCCGCGCCGTCCCCGCTGCTCGCGGACGCGCTCGCCGTCGCCGAGGCGCTCGGCGCCTACGACCCGGCGGCGGGCCCCGGCCACGGCTTCGCGGCGCGCGGCGACCGGCTCGCCCGGCTCGCCGCCGCCGGGCTCACCGGCCCGGACGGCGTCACCGCCGCGTCGGTCACGGCGGCGGCGACGCTGCTCGGGCGGCTGCTGGGCCCCGGCGTCACCGTCGCGTCGCCGGAGCCGGGCGCGCTGCGCGTCACGACCGGCGTCCTCGGCGGCACCGTGACCCTCGACGCCCGCACCGCGTCCGCGCCCGCCGTGAGCGTCGCGCTGTCCGGTCTGACGCTGGCCACGCCCGCCGCCGGGCGCGTCACGGCCGACGTCGCGGCGGGCTGGTCCGGCGGCGCGCTGACCGCGTCGGCGCGGCTCGGGCTGCGGCTGGACACCGGCGTCGGGCTCGTCCTGACGCCGCGCCTCGACGTGTCCGCCGCGCCCGCGGACGGACGGCTGACGGTCGAGTTCCGGCCGCTCGGGGACGACCAGGTCGTCGTGCCGCTGGCCCCCGTGCCCGCGCCGCCGACCGTCGCGGACGCCGTCCGCCTCGCCCGCGCCTGGATCGTCCCGCCCGCGACGAAGCTCATGCTCGACGCGGCAGCGCCCTGGCTCACGCGCCCGCTGTGGCGCGGCACCGGGGCCAAGACCGCCGGCGACCTGCTGCGCGCCGCGAAGGTCGTGGACGCGGCGGGCGCGCTCGTCCTCCCGCCGCCCGAACCGGCGACCGCGCTGCGCGACCTGATCGGCGCGATCGACGGCATCGCCGTCCCGCTGCCCGGCGGCGTGCGGCTCGCGACCGTCCGGTCCGGGGACCTGCTCGGGCTGCGGCTGTCGGGCACCGCCGCGCTCGGCGGCGGCGACATCGTCGCGGACCTGCACGCCGGGCTCCCGGCCGGGTCCGCCGTGCAGTGGGCGGACGGGGGCGGCGGCGTGTCCGTCCTGCTCCTGGACGTCTCCGGCGCGGCCCCGCGGCTCGCCCCCCGGCTCCGGCTCGGCGGCGTCGGCCTCACCGTGCGGCGCCGCGACGCCGCCGCGCTGGTGGACGCGGGCGGCTTCCGCGTCGGCCGCGTCTCCGGCTTCGTCCGCGCCGACATCGCGCTGCCGATCGGCACGCCGCCGCGCCGGACCGGCGCGGGCGCGTTCGGGACGGCCGTCGTCCTCGGCGGCCTCGGCCTGCCGCTGCTCGCGCCGCCCGGCCCGCCGAACGATCCGGTGGCGGGGTCGATCCTCGCGCCCGGCGGCGGCGACGCGGCGCCCGCGAACCCGCCGATCGACGTCGTCGTCGCGACCGGGCCGAACGGCCCGCAGGTCGTCCTCGACGGCGCCGACGCCGCCGAACCGCACTGGCTGCGCGTCCAGCGCACGTTCGGCCCGCTGCACCTCGACCAGATCGGCCTCGCGCACCGCCGCCTCACCGGCCCCGAGCACGCCGCCGCGCCCGACGCCGTCGCCGTCTACTTCGACGGCGGCGTCGCCCTGGCGGGCATGGCCGTCGAGCCGGACGGGCTGCGCGTCCTGGTCCCGCTCGCCCACCTCGGCGACCCGGGCGAGTGGGAGATCGGCCTCGACGGCATCGCGATGTCGCTGGAGCTGCCGGGCGTCCGCGTCGCGGGCGGGCTCAGCCGCGTCGTCGAGGACGGCCAGGTCGAGTACGACGGCGCGGTCACGGTCGACGTCGCGGGCCGCGGCTTCACGGCGATCGGCGGGTTCTCCCGCGCCGCGGACGGCGCGACGTCGCTGTTCGTCTTCGCCTCGCTCGGCTACCCGCTCGGCGGCCCGCCGTACCTGTTCGTCGAGGGACTGGCCGGGGGCGTGGGGTACAACCGCGCGCTCGTCGTCCCGACCGACCCGGTCGCGGCGGCGTCGTTCCCGCTCGTCCAGGCCATCCAGCACGGCGACGTCGGGCAGGCGCAGAGCCCCGAGACGGCGCTGGCGGCGCTGCGCAAGGCCGCGCCCGCGCGGCGCGGCAGCCACTGGATCGCCGCCGGGGTGCGCTTCACCAGCTTCGAGCTGGTCCACACCACCGCCGTCGTGTACGCGGCGCTGGACCGCGGCTTCCAGGTCGGGCTGCTCGGCGTCTCGCGGATGACGCTGCCGATGACCGGGCCGCCGATCGCCAACGTCGAACTGGCCGTCAACGCGCGCTACGACTCGGCCGAGGAACTGCTGTCGATCCGCGCGCAGCTCACCGACAACTCGTGGCTGCTGTCGCGGGACTGCCAGCTCACCGGCGGGTTCGCGTTCGTCATCTGGTTCCGCGAACGGCGGTTCGTGCTGACGATCGGCGGCTACTCGCCGTGGTTCGACGCCGAGGGGTTCCCGGCCGTGCCGCGCGTCGGGCTGCGCTGGGCGGTGTCCAAGGAGGTGTCGGTCAAGGGCGAGACGTACTTCGCGCTCGTCCCGGGCTTCGTGATGTTCGGCGGCCGGATCGAGGCCGCGTACGCCACCGACATCGTGCGCGTCTGGTTCACGGCCTGGCTGGACGTCCTCATCGGCTGGGACCCGTTCTACTACCGGCTCGACCTCGGGATCGAGGTCGGCGCGTCGTTCCGGATGCGCGTGTGCGTCATCGCGTGCGTGACGGTCAAGGTCAGCGTCAGCCTCAGCGCGTCCCTGCAACTGGAGGGGCCGCCGCTGCACGGCAAGGCGCGGGTGGACCTGGCCGTCGCGTCGGTGACGGTCCACATCGGCAAGCCGGTCCCGCCGCCGCCGTCCTACCTGACCTGGCTCGCGTTCAGCGGGCGGTACCTGGCGGGGCCCGCCGGGCCCGCGGTCGTCGCCGTGTCGGCCGGGGCCGCCGCCGATCCGGGCGCGGCCGCGCCGCCGGACGGGACGCAGCAGCGGCCCTGGCTCGTCCAGGCGTCGTGCCGGCTGCGCACCGAGACCCGCGTCCCGGCGACCCGCGCGCAGGTGGGGACGGCCGACGTCCCGCTGACCGGCGTCGTCGTCGGCGGCGCGCACCCGATCCACCCGACGCCGTGCGGCACGAACGTCCGCGCGCGCGTCCGGGTCACGCACCAGGTCACGGTGACCGACAGCCTCGGCGCGCCGCCGCCGTCGCTGGCGGCGACGCCGCGCCAGGGCGGGTTCCAGACGGCGCTCTGGCAGCCCGCGCCCGGCCCCGGCGACCGGTCGCAGAACACCGACGCGCTGCCCGCGCTCGGCGGGCTGGACCTGGACTTCATCACGGCCGTCGCGGCGGCGCCGGTGACGGCGCGGCCCGGGCCGGACGTGAACCGGGTGTCGCTGCCGTTCGCGTCGGGGTCGTCGTCGGGGGGACCGGCGCAGTCGGCGGTGCCGGAGCGCATCGCGCCCGTGCCCGTGCCCAAGCCCGTGCCCGTGCCTGAGCCCGAGCCCGTTGCGGAGGTCGAGCCGCCCGCGCTGCTCGCCGTCGTCCGCCCCGGCGGGCGGCGCGCGCTGCGGCCCGTCCCGGGACCGGCGCGCGCCTCGCTGGCCGCCGAATCGGTGGATCTCGAACCTGGTTCACCGCAGGTCTGGCGAGTTTCACCTTCCGGTGCGCCTGATCTGACGGTGGAACAGGGCCGGGTCCGGGTCGTGTGCGTCGCGGAGTCCGGGAACGTCCTCGCCGACCGCGCGGTGGACGGCGGCGCGTTCGCCGTCCCGACGGGCACGTCCCGCGTCGTCGTCCACGACGAGCCCGACGCCGCCGACCCCGGCTGGCACCTCGGGACGCCGCTCGCGCAGATCCTGCCCGGCGCGGCCCTCGGCGGCGGGGCGACCCTGCTGCCGGACGGGCCCGTCCCGATGCCGACCGCCGCGCACGGCGTCGCGCTGCTGACGGCGGCCGACCTGCTCCGGGGCCGCGCGGCCTGCCGGACGCTGCTGCCGCCGACCGTCACCGCCGTGACGGTCGTCGCCGAACCGACCGGTGACGGCACGGAAACCGGCACGGAAACCGGCATGGACCTCATGGCCGCCGTGACCGTCGACGGCCTGCCCGCGCGCGGCGAGACCGCCCGCACCGCCACCGGCGTGCGGCTGCTGCTGGAGGTTCCGGCGCGGGACGACACCGACCGTCCCGTGGAGGTGGACGTCGCGCTGCCCGAGGGCTGGCGGCCGGTCGCCGTCCACGGAACCGCGCCGCGCGCGACCCGTGCGGAGACGCGCCTGGCGGCGCGCGCGCCCGCGTCGGTGCGCTGGACGGACTCGCAGAACGGGGGACAGGAATGACCGCACAACTCGAACCGGGCCGCATCGACTTCTACGACGACGTGACGCCGGGCCTGCGCGACGACCGGTACCGCGTCCGCGTGACGACGACCGTCGAGCACGCCGACGCCCCGGACGCCTCCGACGCCCAGGTCCTGGAGGTCTTCACCGAGGACCGCTGGATCGAGGTCGCCGGCCCGCGCTACCGGCTGGACCGCGGCGAAGTGCTCGCCGCGTTCCCGCCGCCCGACGCCGAGGGCGACTACGACACGACCCTCCCGCACGTCGTGCTGCGCCGCCGGACGCTGCCGTGGGAGCGGGTCGTCCCGCCCGGCACGACGACGCCGTGGCTGGCCGTGCTCGTCCTCGGCGAGAGCGAGGCCGTTCTCAAACGCGAGGCGGTCGCGCCGGACGGCCGGCCCTGCACGACGGTGACGCTCACCGAGGCCGTCGCGCGCCGCGCCCTGCCGCGCCGCGCCGACGTGCGGCTGCTCTGCCACGCCCGGCACGTCGCCCCCGGCGGCGCGGACGTCGCCGCCGACGACGACGGCTGGGTCGCCGTCGTCACCGCGAACCGGCTCCCCGCGCACGGCGAGCCGCAGCGCGCCTGCCTGGTGTCGCTGGCCGACCACGGCGCGGTGCTGGACGCGGTCGGCTCGGGCGGTCCCGTGCCCGCGTCGGTGGCGCTGCCCGTCCTCTACGACTGGACGTTCCGCGTCGGGGAGGGCGGGACGTTCCAGGAGGTCGCGCTGAACCTCGCGCAGCGCGCCGCGCTGCTCGGCGTCACGGCGGCGAATCCCGTCCGGCTCGCCCACACGCGCCGCGACGGCACGCCCGGCACCGCCCTGTACCGGGGGCCGATCGTGGGCCGCGCGACGGACCCGAAGCAGCCCGCCGACGACGAGACCGACGTCAGCCTGGCCGCCGCCGCGACGCTCGGCCGCCTGCTGGCCGCCGCCGACCGGCCGCTCGTCCGCGAGCTGAGCGAGTGGCGCAGGCGCGACCTGATGTCCGCGCTCGGCCCGCCCGCCTTCTCACCCTTGGCGCGCGCCGCCCGGACGAGTCCGGCGGACGTCGCGGAGGAGACGGCCGCGCGGCTCTCGGCGGCGACCGCCGACCCGTGGCGCGTGCCCGAGGCGCTGCGGGAGCCGGACGAGCCCCCGGCCCGCCGCGTGCGCCGCGCCGCGGCGGAGGACTTCGCGGCGGAGCCACCGCCGGTCCGCCCCGGCCCCGCCGCGCTCGCGGCGGCCGCCCCCAGCGAGCCGCCGCCCGCCGTGGCCGACGCCGTCGAGCGGTACCGCCTGCTGTACGGCATCCCGCTGGACCACCTGATCCCCGACCCCGACCTGCTGCCGCAGGAGTCGGCGCGCTTCTTCGTCCTGGACGACGCGTGGCTGGACGCGCTCGCCGAAGGCGTCCTCGGCGTCGGCGGCACCGGCAGCCGCGAACGCGCGCTCACCGCCCGGCACGCCGCCGCGCTCAAGTCGCTCCGGCGGACGGCCGCGTTCCCCGGGCCGGTGTCGGGGATGCTGCTGCGCTCCAGCCTGATCGCGCGCTGGCCGACGCTGCGCGTCCGGGCGTTCGGCACGCCGCCGCCCGCCCCGGACGCGGCGCAGCCGCGCGGCGCGCTCGTGCCGCTGCGGTCGGAGACGCTGACGCCGACGCTGCTGCTCGTCCTGTGGCCGGGCACCCCGGCGGCGGTGTGGATCGAGGAGCCCGAGCGCGAACTCGGCCAGGGCTTCGACCGCTCCGGCGGCCAGTTGGTCGTCCCGCCCGTCCCGGCGTCGGGCGGCGGTCCGGTGCCCGTCCCGACGCGCGACGGACGCGCCGTGGACGTCGCCCAGCTCGCGAACCTGCTGGCCGTCCAGCCCGGCCGCACCCCGGCCGCCGCCCCCGGCCCGCTCGGCGCGGCGCTGCTGCGCCGCCCCTACCGGCAGGTCTTCCAGTGACACGCGACGCGGGAGGACCCGCCTTGAACACCACCGCCATCGCCCCCGACGCCGCGTCCTGGCTGCTCGTCCCGGTCGCCCTCGACGTCCTCGCGCTGCGCGCCGGACCGGGTGGGCCGCCGTTCGCCGACTGCGCGATGCGCGTCCCGGACCCGGCCGGACCGACCGTCCAGGAACTGTTCCCCGACCCGTTCGCCGCCCGGTCCGCGCCGCGCCCCGCCGGGGCGTACCTGCACTGGGGCGTCCCGGACGGGCTCACCCACGCCGAGCAGGCCCCGCCGACCGGCGGCGCGCCGGGCGGCGTGGACTTCCCCGCGCTGCCCGACCGGTGGCTGGTCGTCCGCGTGTCCGCCGGGCCGGGGCCGAGGCCGCGCGCCGTCCGCGCGTGGGTCCTGGACGCGACCGCCGGGGCGGCCGCGCCGCCGGTCGTCACACCGCTGCCGCAGTGGACCGCGCCCGACCCCGGCCCGGTGCCGGACAAGCCGCTGACGGCCCTCGGCCACGGCGACTTCGGCTGGGCCGCCTACTACGACAACGTCGAGGGCCGCCTCGGGTTCTACGACCCGCTCACCGACGCGCAGGGCCCCGTCGCTTACCTCGTCTGCGGCTGGTACGCGCACCGGGACCTCGACCCGCTGCGCCGCGCCCGCGCGACGACGTGGACGGCGGTCGCCGACTTCCTCACCGCGCACCGCTGGCGGCTGCCCGCCGGGCAGTACGACCCGCTCGCCGCGCCGCCGTCCGGCCTGCTGCTGCACGGCTCGGCCGTGTCGATCGGCTGGCCGGACGAGGGCTGGGCCGGGGACCTCGGCGGCGTCCTGTCCCAGGAGGCCGACCGCCGCCCCGACCCCGCCGACGTCCGGCTCGCGCTGGCCGAGTCGCTGGTGGACGCGCTGACCGCGCTGGCCGTCGAACCCGGCGAACCGGCCGCCGACGCCGCCGCGATCCAGGCGTTCCTCGCGCAGGCGGACGGCGAGAGCCTCGGCGACGGATCGGCCGACGGCGCGCCCCGGCTCGCCGCCGCCCTGCACGCGCTGCGCTTCGGGGCCGCGCCGGACGAGCCGAACGCCGACACGATCTGGGAGGCCGCCGACGCCCGCCCGGCCGTCACCGGGCTCGCCGCCGCCGCCGACCCGGTCGGCGCGGGCCGGTTCGTCGGCGTCGACCGCGCCCGCCCCCGCCGGTTCGAGCCGACCGACCCCGTCCTGGTCGTGCAGGGCGGCGGCCGCAGCTTCAAGCACGGCGGCGACGGCCGCCACGAGGACGACGGGATGCTGACCGTCCGCCTCGGCGGCATGGTCGTGCGCACGCTCGGCCCCGCCGCCGACGGGTCGGGCGGCCCGCCCGCCGACCGCCTCGCGGACGGCGTCCTGCGCCCCGGCGTCCCCGCCCCCTGCCAGGACCTGCTGGCCGAACTCGCCGCGCTCGACCCCGGCTCCGCGCCGCCGCCCGGCCCCGGCGAGCGCCCCCCGGCGCTCGCCCGCACCGACTGGTGGGCGACGTGGAACCCGGAGAACCCCCCGGCGGCGGACGGCGCCGCGCTGCCGTCCCCGGTCGCGGTGACTCCGCCGACCCGCCCGTGGAACCCGCTGCACGCCGACTGGGAGCTGCGCTACGAACCGCTCGCCGCGACCGGCTGGCGGCTGGGCGACACCGACCTGGAGGGCGCGCCGCGCCCCGCGCTGCCCGAACCGGCCCGCGTGTTCCGGGGCCGCGCGCCGCTCGCGGCCGGACCGGCGTCCGTCCTGTCGGGGGCGGCGCGGCGCGCCCGGCGGCGCGCGGACGCCGCCGGGCTCGCCGCGCCCGCCGCCGATCCCGGCGCGCTCGACCTGCTCGACCTGCTCGGCGGGCGGCTGGACGGGCTGACGAGCATGCTGCGCGGCGAGCCGCAGGGCCACCTCGTCGGCGACGGCGAGCGCCCGCCGCCCGCGTCGCCGCCCCCGCCGGTCCGCGCGGGCGACGTCACGCTGACCCGGCTGCGGCTCGTCGACACCTACGGCCAGACCGTCGAGTTCGGCACGGGCGGCGACCCGGCGAGCGTCGCGCCGCCGGACCGCCCGCCCGTCGCCGTCCCGCCCGGCTCGGGCCGCGCGGGCGTCCTCACCCTCGCGCCCCGCTTCACCGCGCCCGCGCGGGTGACGCTGCGGTACGTCGCGGCGGACGGCCGCACCGACCCGGTCACCGGCGCGCGCGTCGAGGCGGACGACACCGTGAGCCCCGTCGCGGGCTTCCTGATGCCCGACTACGTGGACGGCTCCGCCGAGTTCTTCGACGCGGCCGGGGCCGGGCTCGGCCGCCTCCGCGACACCGGCACCGGCGCGACGGGCTGGGAGGACGACCCGGCCCGCCCCGACCGGCCGGGCCGCCTCGGCGCGGACCCCGCCGAGGCGATCAACGACCCCGCGCTCGCGGACCTGGCCTCCGCCGTCGTCCGCGCCGACCGGGGCGCGGCGGGCGCCTACGAGCCGACCGCGCTGTCGTCGCTGCTCAAGGTCGCCGACACCACGTGGTGGACGATCGACTTCACCGGCCAGGCGGGCGACGAGCACCTGGCGCTGCTGCTCGGCCACCCGATCGCGGTGCTGCGCGCCGAACTGACCGTCGAGGTGGACGACCCGGCGGGCGGCCCCCGGCGGGACGTCCCGGTCGAGGTCCGGCTCGGCGCGCTGGACCGCTTCGAGGACGGCCTGGTCGGCTACCTCGTGGACGGCGACCCCGACACGCTGCACGTCGTGGACCCGGCCGTCGTGGACGCCGCCCGCGAGTCCGGGCACCCGCTCGCCGAGCGGTACGTCACCGGCGAGCCGCTGATCGTCCGGCCCGGCGTCCCGGTCGAGCTGACGCTGCTGGTCGCGCCCGACTGCCAGGTCCACGTGCGCACCGGCCTGCTGCCCGCCAAGGCGGTCGGCATGCGCCGGGCGTGGGTGGCCGAGCCGCTGGCCCGCATGACGCCGACGTTCCGGTACGGCCCGGTCCTGGTGGACCGGGAGAACCGGCGGCTGCCGCTGCCCGCCGACGTCCACGGCGCGTGGTCGTGGCTGCACCGCCCCGACCCGTACGCCTGGGCCGCCGACGAGGTGGCCGCGCTGCCGCCCGCCGCGGCGGACGGCGCGCAGCCCGCCCGGCCGCCGGTCGTGGAGGAGGGCTGGCTGCGGCTCGGCCTGGTGGACGCGAGCTGGGAGCAGTACGCCGTCCGGGTGGACGTCTCGGCCGTCAGCCAGGCGCCCCGGCAGCTCCTGACCGCGCCGGTCCGCCGCATCGGCGGCGTCACCGACGGACGCCCGTGGTCGCTGACCGCCGAGCACGTCGCGGAGCTGGTCCGCAGCGGCCGGTTCGAGTTCTGGATGCAGCCGACCGACGACGGCAACCCGGCCGGGCGGCCCGCGGGCGAGGCCCGGCGGATCAAGGTCGAGCCGAACCCGGACGGCGACCCGTTCCTCTACACGACGCTGCCGCTCGACTTCACCGACCCGCTCCTCACGCTGCCCGAGACCGACATCCCCGAGATCAAGATCTACGACCGGGCCAACACCGCGTCGTTCGACCCGAAGGACGCCTACCGGCGGTACTTCCTGTCCGTCCGCGGCGACGGCGACTGCCTCGACGTCACCGGCGGCGCGGCGGTCGTGGACGCGGGCGTCCCGATCATCACCTGGCCGCAGCACGGCGGGCCGAACCAGCAGTGGGCGTTCCGCTGGGTCGAGCACGCGAACTTCGCCGTCACGGCGTGGAACAGCGGCCTGCTGCTGACCGCCGACCCGGCGGGGCAGGAGGGCGCGCCGGTCGTCCAGGCCCCGGCGCCGGGCTCGTACCCCAACTCGAACCAGCTCTGGCAGCCCGTCTCGACGGGCGACGGGTACGTCGTCATGTACCTGCGGGGCGGCTACCGGTGCCTGACGGCGGTGGACGGGCCGAACGGCCCGTCCTGCACCGTCACCGAGTACAAGGGGCTGCCCGAGCAGCAGTGGAAGATCCGCGCGGTGGACGTGGACACCCCGCTGCTGGACGCGTCCCCGACGAGCGCGGACCTCCCGGCGAGCGCGTACACCGACCAGGCGTACCGCTTCAAGATCCGCTACCGGAACACCGGGAACACGATCTGGCGTCCGGAGGCGGGCCACGCCCTGGTGCCGTTCGGGGACTTCACGCGGCTGCGGATCTACCGGACCAGCGTCGAGCTGGCGAGCTGCGTCCCGGTGCCCGGCGTGATCCTGCCGGGGGAGGAGGCGGTCTTCGACCTCGTCGCGCAGGCCCCGCACGCCCCGGCGACGCTGACCGGCGGGTTCCGGATGGCGACCGTGACGTCCACGGGCGGCGTCCCCGGCCCGATCACCGCGACGTGGGGCCAGCCGACCGCGACCCGGACCGTCGCGGTCGCGCAGGTCGGCCCGGCGCAGCTCTCCGCGCGGCTCGAACTGGGAGTGCTCCCGCCGCTCGTCTCCGGCGGCTCGCCCTCGCTTCCGGTGTACGCCACCAACACCGGGACCGTCCCGTGGCTCGACCTGTTCGGCCACCGCCTGGTCGCCGCCCCGCCGGACGGCGTCGACTGGTTCCACACCTACCGCGGCGACGTGGGGACCGTCGAACCGGGCCAGACCGTCGAGGTCCTGCTGGCGACGAACCTGGACGACGTCGGCGTCCTGCCGCTCTACCTGCGCATGACGCAGCGCGACGTCGGATACTTCGGCCCGCTCCGCACGTGGAGCCTGACCGTCTGCGGCATGACGACCGTGACGCGGACGGACGGGACCGCGCTTCCCGCCGTGATCGAGCACGGCGTCCGGCCGGTGCTGCGCGCCGTCCTCAACGTCCCCGCGCCCCAGGCGTTCCCCGTGTACCTGATCATCGACAACGTGAACGTGGGGACGTACAACGTCCAGCGCAACAGCCTCTACAGCGATGGCATGACGCTGCCGCTGCTGACGGTCGGCATCCACACGATCTGGGTCGTGGCCGGGATGCGGGAGTGGAAGGCGACGCTGCGCGTCGAGCTCCCGAAGGGCGAGGAGAAGCCGAAGATCGAGAAGCTGGGCCGCGAGAAGCTGCTCCCCAAGGAGAAGGACATGGAGAACGTCCGCGGGGGGAGTCCGGACGAGCTCGGGCCCGACGACGGCGGCGCGGGCGCGACGCCGTGGATCAGCGGGCACGACCGGCCCGACGTCGGCTCGCACGTCTACGCGGACGACACGGACGACACGGACGACACGGACGACACGGACGACACGGACGGCGCGGACGAGGGCGGTGACGGGCGCTGATCGTCCTGCTCACCGGGCACGGCCACCGGCCGTCCCGGCCGCTGCTCGCGGCGCTGTCCCCGGCCCGGCTGGTGTCGGCGCGGACCCTGGCCGGGCCGGGGACGCGCTGCGATCCCGCCCGCCCCGCCGACGCCGTCCTGGCGACCCGCGCCGGGCCGCTGCGCGCCGGGGCGGCGGACGTCGCGGCGTGCCTCCCGGCCGTCACGCCGTGGGACCTGCCGCACATCGCCCGCGCCGAGCGGGCGTTCGTCGCGGCCGAGCTGACCGCGCTGCTCGCCCTCTGGCTGGAGGGTGCGCGGCGGGTCGTGAACCGGCCCGCCGGGGGAGTGCTGTGCGGGCGCGGGCTGGAGGCCGACGACGTCCGGTGGGCCGCGCGGGCCGCCGGGCTCCCGGTGCTGGACCGGCCCGCCCGCGACGCGGTCCGGCTCACGCTCGTCGGGGACCGGCTGCTGCCCGCCGGCACCGGTGCCACCGCCGACGCGGGGGCGGGCGAGCTGGTCCGCGCGCTCGCCGCCGCGCTCGGCGCCGAGGTGCTGTGCGCCCGCGTCGCGTGCGGCTCCGGCGGCTGGGCGGTGTCGGCCGTCGAGCCGTGGTGGCGGGCCGCCGACCGGGCGACCGCCGAGGCCGTCGCGGCGCTCCTGGCGAGAGGGACGCGATGATCCTGCTGTGGGGCCACCCGGCCGACCGGCCCTTCGCCCGGATGGTCCGCACGCTGCGCGAACGCGGCGCGCCGCTCGCCGTCCTGGACCAGCGCCGCCACGTCGCCGTCGTCGGGACGCGCGTCCGCACGGGCGACGGCGTCCGCCTCGATCTGGCCGACGTGACCGCCGCCTACCTGCGGCCCTACGACGCCGCGCGGATGGCCGCCGTCACCCGCTCGGCGGCGCGCACCGCGCTGACCCGGCGGGCCGCGCGCGCCGAGTCGGCGCTGACCGCCTGGGCCGACCACGCGCCCGCGCGCGTCGTCAACCGCCCGTCCGCGTCGGCGAGCAACGGCGCGAAGGCGTACCAGGGCCGGCTGATCGAGGCGGCGGGCCTCGCGGTCCCGCCGAGCCTCGTCACCGGCGACGCCGACGCGCTCGCCGCCTTCACCGCCCGGCACGGGACCGTCGTGGTGAAGCCGGGCAGCGGCGTGCGGGCGCGGGTCGCGCTCGTCGACCCCGGCGACCGCGACCGGCTCGCCCGCCTCGCCGCGTGCCCGACGTACTTCCAGCGGTACGTGCCGGGCGACGACGTGCGCGTCCACGTCGTCGGCGACCGCGTCTTCGCCGTCCGCGTGGAGTCGGAGGCGGTGGACTACCGCACCCCCGGCGCGGACCCCCGCCAGCGCCGCGTGGACCTGCCCGCCGACCTCGCCGCCCGCTGCGTCGCGCTGACCCGCGGCCTCGGCCTGCACGTCGCCGGGATCGACCTGCGCGTCACGCCGGACGGCGAGTGGTTCTGCTTCGAGGCCAACCCCGCGCCCGCGTTCACCTACTACGCGGACGCCGACGACGTGGCCGCCGCCGTCGCGGACCTGCTCACCCGTTGAACCCGTCGAGCAGCAGCCGCGCGGCGACGGTCGCGCCGTCCGTGCGGATCGTCCCCGCGACCTCCCGCGCCCGCGCGGCGGTCCCGGGGGCCAGGGCCGTCGTGAGCGCGGCCGACAGCGACGCGAACGTCGGGACCGGGCCGTCGTGCCCCGCGCCGATCCCGAGTTCCGCGACGCGCGCCGCCGCGTACGGCTGGTCCGCGATCTGCGGGACCACCACCTGCGGCGCGCCCGCCCGCGCGGCCGCCGCCGTCGTGCCCGCGCCGCCGTGGTGCAGGACGGCCGCCACCCGGCCGAACAGCGCCCGGTGGCTCACCTCGCCGACGACGTGGCAGTCGTCGCCGTCGTCGGTCGCGGCGAGGCCCGCCCAGCCGCGCGCGAGCAGGACGCGGCGGCCCTGCGCGCGGATCGCCGCGACGGCGGTCGGCGCGACGTCCGGCGAGAGGTAGGACGCCATGCTGCCGAACCCCACGTAGACCGGTGGCTCGCCCGCCGCCAGGAAGTCCTCCAGGTCGTCCGGGAGCGGACGCGGGTCCGGCCGGAACCACGCCCCGGTCTGCACCAGGTCCAGTTCGCAGTCGTCCTTCCACGGGGCCAGGACGGGGTCGGCCGCCAGCAGCACCCGGCCCGCGAAGACGTGCGCGCGGACGTCGTCCACCGGCGGCAGGCCCCGCGCCGCCCGATGCTCGTCGAGCGCCGGGCCGTACAGCGCGGTCACCCGCTGCGCGTCCTCCCGCCACAGCACCTTCAGGTCGGTCTCGGCCGGGTCGGACGCCCTCCCCGGCCGCCGCCCCGGCGGGAAGCGCCGCGACGGCAGCCCGAACGTGTGGAAGCACGCCATCGTGTAGGGGATGCCGTGCAGCTCGGCGACGTCCCGCGCCCCGGCGGGCATCAGGCCCGTCGCCAGCAGCGCGTCGCAGTCCCCGGCCGCCGCGCCGAGCGTCTCGAACCGGGCGGCGACCAGGTCGGCCGCGAGCCGGAACGCGTCCTGCGCGGTCGGCGGCCGGTCGCGGGCGACGATCGAGCGGACCGCGGGGCCGAGCGGCACCAGCGGAACGCCGGCGCCGCTCAGCAGCTCCGCGAAATCGTCGTCCGGCGGCGCGCAGACCCGCGCCTCCGCGCCCAGTCCGCGCAACGCCGCCGCCAGTCCGACCAGCGGTTCGAC
This sequence comes from Actinomadura atramentaria DSM 43919, assembly GCF_000381885.1. GTDB lineage: Bacteria > Actinomycetota > Actinomycetes > Streptosporangiales > Streptosporangiaceae > Spirillospora > Spirillospora atramentaria. The sequence continues at coordinate 61,738 of NZ_KB907223.1, forward strand.
GTCCCCGCGCGACCCCCAGGTCGTGAGCAGAATTCGCATGCGGAGAATCCCCCGTCCCCTCGACTCCATTTCCGGTCGGCAATGATGAGGGACGACCCGGGTCTTGCCGCAAGCCCCCCGGTGCGCTATATGTTGGTAGTGGCAAGGAGTCTCCTCCTTGCCATCGCTATTTCCGGCGCAGGGCCGTCAGCGCGTAGCAGCCAAGCAGGACGACGGTGAACGCCAGCCCGATTCCCGCGGCCCGCCGCATGTCCGGCACCTTGACCGCCGTCGCCGCGACCGCGACGACCCCGGCACTCGCGACGGCCGCCAGCCCGCTGCCGCCCGGAACGCTGAATCCGGTGAATTCCCCGGGATTCGCGTTCCGGTGCCGCCGGAAAGCGACGTAGGCGGCGAGAATCAGCAGCCACACCAGCAGGACCGCGAACAGCGCGATGGACATGAAGATCGAGAAAAGGCCGCCCACGTCGTAGAAGGCGAGCAGTGCGGCCGCCGCGATCCCCGCGCTGGACGACGCCAGCGCCACGGCGGGCACGCCCCGGCCGCTGAGCCGCGCCGTCGCCCGGGGCGCCAGCCCGTCGTCGCCGAGCGAGTGCAGCAGCCGGGACGCGCCGTACAGGTGGGCGTTCGCGGCGGACATCGCGGCGATGAGCACGACCGCGTTGGTGACGGTCGCGGCGGCGGGCACGCCGACGTCGGAGAAGACCCGGACGAACGGGCTCGCCTCCACGCTCCCGTCGCCCGCCGCCAGGTTCCGCCACGGGATCAGCGCCGTCACCAGGACGATCGACAGGACGTAGAAGAACGCCAGCCGCCACGCGAGCTGCCGCATCGCCGTCCGGATCGTCCGCTGCGGGTCGGCGGCCTCGGCCGACGCGATGGCCACGACCTCGAACCCCGCGTACGCGAACATCACCACCGACATCGCGATCCAGATCGAGCTGGCGCCGTGCGGCAGGAACCCGCCGTCGTCGGTGAGGTGCGCGAACCCGGTCGCCTCGGTGTCGGGCAGCCCGAAGAAGACCAGCAGCGCGGCGCACAGGACGAACGCGCACAGCGCCACGACCTTGATCGTGGACAGCCAGAACTCGGCGGTGCCGAACGACTTCACGCTGATGACGTTGATCGCCAGGACGACCGCCGCGACCGCCAGGATCGCCGCCGACATCGGCACGCCCGGCCACCACCAGCGGATGTAGAGCGCCGACGCGACGACCTCCGTGCCGATGACCACGACGGCGCTGAACCAGTACAGCCAGCGGCTCAGGAACCCGGCCCACGGCCCGAGGTACCGCTGCGCGACCGCGCCGAACGAGCCCTGGACGGGGTGCGCGGCGGACATCTCGCCGAGCAGCACGGCGATGACGCCGACCAGCACGGCCCCGACCGCGTACGAGACGATCACGGCGGGCCCGGCGGCGCCGATGGCCGACCCGGAGCCGAGGAACAGGCCGGTGCCGAGCGCGGAGCCCAGCCCGATCATGGTGGTCTGGCGGTGGGTGAGGGCGCGGACGAGCTTTTCGCCGTCCCGCGCCGGTGTCCTTGTTTCGGTCGGCGGCGGCGCGGACTTTTCCGAGGAAGCCATAACTGTCCTTCTGAGCGGGGGGGGGTGGGTCGGGGGCGGCTCACGCCGCCCCCGCGGGTCGTCTCAGAACTCGCTGTTGCGGAACGGCTTGGCGGGCCGGTTCAGGTCCGGCTTCCCCAGCACCTTGCGCGAGGACAGCGCGTAGATGCCGTGATTGGTCATCGCCCAGGCGATGTTGCGGTCCCATTCCACGTAGATGCCGTGGGTCTGGTTGCCGTAGGCGTAGTCGGGGGTGTCGGCGGCGTACGCCTTCGGGACGAAGTACGCGGTGATCTCCGGCTTCGCGGGGTTGGAGACGTCGAAGAACTGCACGCCCGCGTTGTAGAAGCCGTAGCCGAGAACGCCCGGCGTGTGCCGGCCGGGATTGGTGTAGTAGCCGGTGCGCTTCGGCCCGAAACTGCCGCGCCGCTGGCAGTAGTCCGTGAATCCGGCGGACCGGGGCGGCGTCGGGCGGGGGAGCGCCCCGACGACGCGGGGATTCTTCGGGTCCTTGACGTCGATCTGGTAGACGTCCTTGTACGGCTCGTAGCAGTCCTCGGTGAGCGGGTAACCGGAGAAGTAGATCATCCCGGTCTTCTCGTACTGGGAGACGTCGATGTTGTCGCCCTCGGTGCCCGACACCGACGCGGGCAGGTCCAGGTGGCTCACCGTCCGCATGTGCGCCGGGTCGGAGACGTCCAGCACGGTCAGCCCGTAGCCGCCCATCGCGGCGAACGCGTACCGGCCGCCCCGCTCCACGGGCTTCGGCAGGAACAGCGGCATCCGCGCGCCCATCCAGCTCGTGTGGTTGCCGCAGCGCGGGTTCTTGGCGTACGCCGCGTCCTCACCGGTGCGCTGGCCGGGCAGGTGCCAGGTGTCGAGCAGCTTCGGGTGGGCGGGATCGGCCATGTCCCAGGACTGGTAGCCCGCCGAGTACAGGTTGGTCGGGTACTCGCTGCCGGAGTAGGTGTCGTCGGGGGCCGTGGCGATGAACATGTACCGCTCGCCCGTCCAGTACGGCACGTCGAGCGAGCCGGAGCCCTGCTGCGCCTTGGACGTGTCGCTGTGCAGCGGGTCGCGCTGCGTGGAATCGGTGGAGACGGTCGCGAGGAGTTTCCAGTCCTTCTTGCGCGGGCCGTCGAGGCGGTAGACCTTGAAGCCCTTCAGGCCCGGCTTGCTCCGCACCTTCTTCACGCCGTCGGGGTTGTGGTACTTGTCCTTCGCCGGGTCGTCCAGCAGGTCGTCGATCTGGCGCTTGCTCTCGAAGCTCTGGACCATGACGTAGGCGTTCAGCCGCTTGTTCCACTGGATCGTGGACGCGCCCCAGTAGTCGTTCGCCGCCCAGTCGCGGTTCGGCTTCGTCTCGTCGCCGTCCACGTCCCCGCGGCTCAGCTTCTCGACGACCTTCACCTTCTTCACGTCGGTGACGTCGTAGACGCGGCCCTCCGAGCGGTCGTACTGGAAAAGGTAGCGGCGGCCGTCGAAATCGACGATGTTCTGCCAGGTGTGCCAGTAGTCGGGGGTGAAGTCGGCGCCCTCGTAGGCGGCCTCGACCTTCATGTTCCTGATGTACGAGCGGGTGTCGTAATTCTTGTTGCGGCCGGGGAAGGGATGCCCGTTCTCCTCGTCGACCGGCGTGAGGGAGGGGTGCCGGAAAGTGCCGTCCAACTGCATTCCGTACGAGCCGGGATCGGCCGGTTCGGGGCGGCGGTCGGCGCAGACGTCGGGGATGTTCGGATCGGGGGCCGGACCGGCGCCGGCCGTGCCGGTCCCGATCAGCGCGGTGGCCGTGACGGCGGCGGCCGCGGCGGCCAGGGCGGTGTTCCTTCGGGCATGTCGCATCTGACGGTCCTTTCGGGGGGATGGGCGTCGAGAAGCGCGTGCGGGCCCGGGCCCGCGCGTTCAGGTGACCGTCGGGCGCTGCTGGAACTCCGGGGCGCGGTGCGCGCCCGTCGTCGCGATGTCGTGCAGCTCCCGCACGGCGTGCAGGACGTCGGCGTGCGTGACGTAGAGGGCGTTGAACCCGAACCGGAGCAGGTCGGGGGCGCGCATGTCGCCGATCACGCCGCGCGCGGTCAGCGCGGCGACCAGCGGATACGCCTCGGGGTGGCGGAGCGAGACCTGGCTGCCGCGCCGGGCGGGGTCGCGCGGCGTGACGGCGGTGAAGCCGAGGCCGTCCAGCAGCGCGTCGGCGCATTCCTGGAAGAAGCCGGTCAGGGACGTGCCCTTGGCGCGGACGTCCGCCATCTCCACGCCGTCGTACGCCGTCAGCGCGGCCTCCAGCGCGAGCAGCGACAGCAGCGGCGGCGTGCCGATCCGGGCGCGGGCGACGCCCGGCGCGGGGGCGTACGCGCCGGACATCGCGAACGGCTCCGCGTGCCCGTGCCAGCCGGTGACCGGGTGGTCGAAGTCGGCTTGGTGGCGCTGCGCGACGTACGCGAACGCCGGTGCGCCGGGGCCGCCGGACAGGTACTTGTAGCCGCAGCCGACCGCGAAGTCCGCGCCGATCGCGTCGAGCCCGACCGGCAGCGCGCCCGCCGCGTGGCACAGGTCCCAGTGGGCGAGCGCCCCGGCGCCGTGCGCGGCGGCGGTGAGCGCGGCCATGTCGTACAGCTCGCCGGTGCGGTAGTCCACCGGGGCGTACGCGGCGACCGCGACGTCCGCGCCGTACGCGGCCAGCGCCGCTGCGGCGTCCCGCGCGGGCACCCGGCGGACCTCCAGCCCGAGCAGCCGCCCCACCGAGTCCGCGATGTACTGGTCCGTGGGGAAGTGGTCGGGGTCGGTCAGCAGCAGGCGGCGGCCGGGCCGCAGCCGCGCCGCCGCGACCAGCGTGTTGAACAACTGGACGCTGGTGGAGTCCCCGACGACGACCTGGCCGGGGGCCGCGCCGAGCAGCCGCCCGAGCGCGTCGCCGACGCGGATCGGCGCGTCCCACCAGCCGTTGCCGTTCCAGGAGCGGATCAGGTCGACGCCCCACTGTCGCCGCACCGCGTCCTCGACGGCGGCGGGCACGGCGGCGGGCAGCGCGCCGAGCGAGTTCCCGTCGAGGTAGACGACCCCTTCGGGGAGCAGGAAGCGGTCGCGGACGTGGGCGAGGGCGTCGGCGGCGTCGAGTTCGGCGGCGCGTTCGGTCAGCATGGGATCTCTCCGTCATCGGGTTTTCGGGATAACGCGGTGGATCATCGGCGCCGCCATCCGGGAGCGTGCCGGTATCATGCACTCGCCGAAATTCGCGGAACCAATGCCAATTGCCGGTCTTGTTATACCAATCCGGGTATCCCGCGCGTGACCTGCCGCGACGCACGGGAGATTCGCTTTTTCGAGTCCGGACATGCGACGGCGGCGGGCCGAGGAATTCTCGACCCGCCGCCTGGTGGGGTGTCGGTGCCGCTGATCCGCCGGGTGCGCGGCGGACGGGCGCTCACTCGTCCGCCGCGCGCTCGCTCTCGGGAACGGCGAAGCGGTCGTGGAGCTGTTCGGTGTATTTGCGCATGACGGCGAGGTAATCGACGTTGTCGGGGTCCATCAGCCACTGGATCTCCAGGCCCATCATCATCGAGATGACCTCGTAGCTGATCTGCTCCGCGTCGGCGTCCGGGCGGACGCGCCCGGCCGCCTTGTCCGTGGTGACCGCCGTGACGATGCGCTGCCGGGCGCGGTCGTAGCGGTTCACGAAGAACTCGTGCAGGCTGTCGTCCGGATCGAGGCTTTCTGCCGCCAGGACGATGTAGAGCCGGGTGAAGAGCGCGTTCTCCTTGATGAGCTTCGCGGCGTCGTACAGCTCGCCGAGGCTCACCATCTCGTCCGGAATCCGGTAGAACCACCGCTCGCGCCGCTCGCGTTCCTCGACCGCCTCGCTGAGCAGCCGCGCCTTGCTGCCGAAGTAGTAGATCAGGTGCGAGTGCTTGATCCCGAGCCCTTCGGCCAGCTCGGTGAGCCGCAGGCCGCGCTGGCCCTTGCGGGCCAGGGCCTCGATGGCGGCGTCCAGGATGGCCTGGCGGCGGGCCTCGCCGCGCGGCTGGCGCTTCGCGCCGTCCGCCGGGGCGCGCTTGCGCGGCGCGCGCGGCTCGTCAGTCGGGCTGTCCGCCAATGCGAGGTCCTTCCCTGGAGGGGATGCGGTGCCGGTCCACGATAGAGGAGGAATTTCTTTACAGGACTGTATAATATCGGCCATGACCGCTCCAGACGTCCGGGGCCGCGTCGCGCCCGGCTACGAGGCCGTGCGCGACGCCTTCGCGGCGCTCGCCGCCGCGGACCCGACGTACTGCGCCCAGTTCACCGCGTACCGGGGCGCGACGCCCGTCGTCGACCTGGCCTGCGGCCCGTGGGACGACGACGCGCTGCTGCCCGTCTTCTCCTGCGGAAAGGGCGCGATCGGCGTGACCGTCGCGCTGCTGGTCGGGCGCGGACTGCTCGACCTCGACGCGCGCGTGGCGGACTACTGGCCCGAATTCGCCGCCGCCGGGAAACAGGACGTCACCGTCCGCCGGCTCCTGTCCCACCAGGCCGGACTCCCGACCGTGGACGGCGGCTACGGCGCCGCCGAACTCCTCGGCCACGACGGACTCGCCCGGCGGCTGGCCGCGCAGCGCCCGCTCTGGCACCCCGGCGCGGCGTTCGCGTACCACGGCGTGACGATCGGGACGCTCGCGGACGAACTCGTCCGCCGCGTCACCGGACGCCCCCTCGCGCAGGTCTTCCGCGACGACGTCGCCGCGCCGCGCGGCATCGACGTCCACCTCGGCGTCCCGCCCGAACTGGACCACCGCGTCGTCCCCGTGGACCTGCCGACCGTCGAGGAGATCACGGCGAACGCCGACGCGATCCGGCCCGCCGAACCCGACACGCTGGACGCCTTCATCGCCCCGCGCGACTGCGGCCCGGTCTGGGACTGGGTCAACGCCGAGGAACCCCGCCGCGTCGGCCCCGCCGCCCTCGCCGGGCTCGCGACCGCGCACGGCCTCGCCCGGATGTACGCGGCGCTGCGCCACGACGTCGGCGCGGAGCCGATCGCCGGGGCCGACGCCGTGGCGCAGGTCGCGCAACTCCAGGTCCAGGGCGACGACCTGCTCTCCGGCCTGCCGTTCCGCTACGGGATCGTGTTCCAGCGGCCCGTCGCGCCCCGGCTCGCCTACGGCAGCGCGTGGGCGTTCGGGCACGACGGGCTGGGCGGCTCGGCGGGCGTCTGCGACCCGTTCCACGATCTGGCGTTCGGCTACACGGTCAAGCGGATCGCGCTGCCGCCGCGCTGCGACGCCCGCGCCCTGGAGCTGATGCGGGCCGTCCGCGCGGCGGCGGGCTGAGCGGTCAGCCGAGCGCTTCGCGGCGGAGGACGGCCGCGCTCGGCCGGACGTTCCGGTCCCGGTCGATGAGGCCGAACGACACGTCGTGGCCGCGCAGCCATTCGTAGTTGTCCACGCCCGTCCAGTGGAAGAAGCCCCGGACGTCCGCGCCGTCCGCGATGGCGGCCCGGACGACGGCGAGTCCGTCGCGCAGGTACGCGGCGCGCAGCCCGTCGTCGGCCGTGCCGACGCCGTACTCCGCGACGAGCAGCGGCGTGCCGGGCAGTTCGCGGCGCAGCTCGTCCAGGACGAGCCGCAGGCCGTCCGCCGAGACCCGGTACCCCATGTCCGAGCGCGGCGCGCCGGACGGGTACCCGACGGGCGCGCCGTCGCGCACGCCCACCGTCCGGTAGTACGAGAACCCGATCATGTCGAAGACGCCCGCGAGGTCGGGGGCCTCGATCGGCGGCCGGTCCCGGACGCGCAGCACGCCGTCGCGGACGAGGCCGAGCCAGGACGCCCAGTGGTCGGCCCGGTGCTCGGCGATCCGCGCGGCCGTCGCGGCGGAGTCGTCCAGCGCGACCGCCGTCGAGAGCCCGTAGATCGACGCGACGGGCCGGCCGGTGGCGCGCAGCCGCCGCGCCGCCTCGGCGGTGGCGAGGTGGATGCCCTCGCTGACGCGGCCGAACTCGTCGGGGTCGTCGCGGCCGGGCGGGAACGGGCCGCCGCCGTAGGCGATCCACGGGTAGTAGTTGGGTTCGTTGACGGGCTGCCAGCCGCCGACGAGGTCGCCGAACGCGTCCGCGACGAACTCGACGTGGTCGGGCCAGCGCCGCCGCCACGTCCGCTCGTCGGCGAACCCGCCGTCGTCCGCGAACCACGCGGGCAGCGTGAAGTGCAGCAGGCACAGCCACGGCGTGATCCCGGCGTCGGCGGCGGCGCGCAGGACGTCCCGGTAGCGCGCGACCTCGGCGCGGTCGCGGCGGCCCGGCTCCGGTTCCAGCCGCGCCCAGTCGACCGACATCCGGTGGTGGCGCAGCCCGAGCCCGGCGTAGAGCGCGAAGTCCGCCGCGTACGAGCGGGCGAACCCGTTGCCGTCACCGGACGCGGGGGCGCGGCCGAGCCGTTCCCACGCGTGCCAGTCGGAGGCCGGCGCGGCCCCCTCCGCCTGAGTCGCCGACGCTCCCGTGCCCCATATGAACCCCTCTGGCCATCGCATGGCAGGGACGATCGCACGGCCCAGAAAAATTTTCAAGACTGACAAGAATCTATTGACACCGCTCCGGCGCGCGCCGATAGTCGTTCGTTACACGCCCCGGTGAGCTGCGTCACAGGGGGCGGACCGGGCCGAACGCCGGTCCCGGGAAGGGAGCGCAACGTGAAGCACTCGAACCTGCGCACCGGGGTGCGCACCGCCGCGGCGATCACCGCCGTCGCGGCGCTCGCGACCGCGTGCGGGTCGTCGGGCGGCGCGGCCGCGGGCGGCCCCCGGCTCAAGATCGTCTACGTGCGGGACGTGCCGCAGCCCGCGCCCTTCGACGCCCCGATCGTCAAGGGCTACCAGGCCGCCGGGAAGGCCCTCGGCGACGACGTCGTCTTCCAGGGCGCGCCCGCCAACACCAAGGCGAGCGACCCGGCCCAGGAGAAGCGGCTCCTGCAGAACGCGGTCGCGGAGAAGCCGGACTGCATGATCGTCACCTTCGACACCCCGTCCGCCCAGGGACCGGAGGTCGAGAAGGCGATCGGCGCCGGGATTCCCGTCGTGTTCGCCAACGCGGGCTACCAGGAGGCCGAGAAGTACGGCGCGCTGACGTACATCGGCTCGGACGAGACCGCGCAGGGCCGGACGGGCGGACAGGAACTCGCCCGCCGCGGCGTCAAGCACCCGCTGGTCGTGACGCTCGCGCCCGGCTCGCTGCCGCTCACCGACCAGCGCAACGACGGGTTCAAGCAGGGCTTCAGCGGCAAGACCGACTGGCTCTACATGTCGCTGCGGGAGGCGTCCGGCACGACCGCGTCCATCGCTGGAACGATCGAAGCGAAGCTGGCGCGCGATCCGTCGATCGACGCGGTGTTCACCACCGGCGTCGTCTTCGCGCCCGCCGTCCTCGCCGCGCGCGACGCCACCGGTGCCCGCGCGGACAAACTCACCTGGGCGACGATCGACACCAGCGCGCAGATCCTCGGCGCGGTCAAGGACGGGAAGCTCGCCTTCGCCCTCGACCAGCAGCAGTACCTCCAGGGCTACTGGGCCGCGCTCGTCTGCCACCAGTACGTCCGGTACGGGCTCAAGCCCGCCGACCCCGTCATGGCGACCGGCCCGTTCCTGGTGACCCGCGACAACATCGCCGGATACCAGAAGGCCGCCGCGGAAGGGATTCACTGACGTGGCCATCGCGCACATGACCGCGCCGGGCCGCCGGGCCCTGCTGCGGCCGGAGCTGACGGCGGTCGCCAGCACGGTCGTCGTCTTCGTGATCTTCGCGGTCGCGGGCGGGGACGACGGGTTCCTGTCGGCGCTCGGCATCCGCAACGTGTTCCAGGTGTCGGCGACGATCGGGATCGTCGCGGCCCCGATGACGCTGCTGATGGTCGCGGGCGAGTTCGACCTGTCCGTCGGGTCCACGGTCGGCGCGGCCGAGATCGTCTTCGGGTACGCGGTCGTCCACGGCTGGTCGCTGTGGTCGGCGCTGCTGCTGACGCTCGCGGTCTGCGCGGCGATCGGCCTGGTGAACGGGATTCTCTCCGTCCGGACGTCCATCCCGTCGTTCCTGGTGACGCTCGCGACGATGTTCATCGTCGCCGGGGGAGCGGCCGCCATAGCCAACGGCAACCTCGGCGGGACGACCATCGCGGGCGTCACCGACGCCCTCGACGGCGACCCCCTGCTGTCCCTCTTCAAGGGGAACATCACCGACTGGTTCCCGGTCGCCGCCGCGTGGTGGCTCGTCCTCAGCGTCCTGGCCGCGTGGGTGCTCGGCGGCACGCGCTTCGGCAACTGGATCTCGGTGACGGGCGGCGCCCGCGCGTCCGCCGAGCGCGCGGGCATCCCGGTGGCCCGCGTGAAGATCCTGATGTTCGTCCTCGCCGCCGCCGGGGCCGGGCTGTCCGGCGTCCTCGCGGCGCTCGGCACCAACACCGCGAACGCGGCGGACGGCAGCAGCCTGCAGTTCGAGGTCATCGTCGCCGCCGTCATCGGCGGGACGTTCCTGTTCGGCGGGCTCGGCACACCGATCGGGACGGTCTTCGGCGCGCTGTTCTTCGGCCTCGTCTACCAGGGCTTCTACTTCACCGACATCGACACCAACTGGTTCCAGGCACTGCTCGGAATCCTTCTGCTGATCGCCGTCACCAGCAACAACACGGCGCGGGAGTTCACGATGAGGCGGTTGCGCGATGACCGATGACCAGGCCGTCGTCTTCGAGGCGCGCGGCGTCAGCAAGGCGTACGGGACGGTGCGGGCGCTGACGTCCGTGGACCTGGCCGTCCGAGCCGGGCAGATCACGTGCCTGCTGGGTGACAACGGCGCGGGCAAGTCCTCCCTGATCAAGGTGCTGTCGGGCGTGACGGCCCCGGACGGCGGCACGCTCGCCGTCGACGGCGAACCCGTGCGCTTCGCCGACCCGAGGGACGCCCTCGACCGCGGCATCGCGACCGTCTTCCAGGACCTCGCGATGGTCCCCGCCCTGCCCGTCTACCGGAACTTCTTCATGGGGCACGAGCCCGTCCGGGGCCGGGGACCGCTCGCGCGGTTCGACAAGCGGAAGGCCCGCGCGATCACCGAGGAGCAACTCGCGTCCATCGGCATCCGCCTCACCGACCCCGAACGGCCGATCTCCACGCTGTCCGGCGGCGAGCGGCAGTCCGTCGCGGTCGCGCGGGCCGTGTACTTCGGCGCGCGGGTGCTGCTGCTGGACGAGCCGACGTCCGCGCTCGGCGTCCGCCAGGCCGAGACGGTGCTGCGCTATGCGGTGCGCGCCAAGCGGCAGGGCGTCGGCGTCGTCCTCATCACGCACAACGCGCACCACGCGTGGGCGGTCGGGGACCGGTTCGTCGTCCTCAAACGGGGTGCGGTCGCCATCGACGCCGCCGCCTCCGACATCACGCTGGACGAGCTCGTCCGGCACATGGCGGGCGGCGAAGAGGTGACGCAGATGCGCCGCGACCTGCGGGAGATCCTCTAGGCGTACTCGGCCGCGAGGATCTACGTGACGCCGAAACGGTCGCGCAGCATCCCGAACGCGGGCGCCCACGGCGACGGGCCGAACTCCTCGATGACCGCCGCGCCGTCCGCGAGGCCCGTCCACAGCGCGGCGACCTCGTCGCCGGCGTCACCGCGAACGGACAGGAAGAACGGCGGTGAGGGTCGCCCCGTGCGGGAACCTGCCCCGCCGACGCCGGAGACCACCCCGTCCGCCGCGACCCTTGGCGATCTCCAGTGCGGCCGTTGGCACCGAACTTGATCAGCGCCCACCCGGCGACCGGCCCCGCAGCACGCCGCGCGGGCGGGCGCGGCGGCCCTGCGCGGAGCAGTTGATCCACGCGCCGGCGACATCCGCTTCGAGCCCGCCAGTCCGAGTACGTCCGCACCCCCAACGCCCAGGGCACGCTGGCCGCCGCCGCCGAGGTCCCGGCGGCCCTAGCCCGGCCTCCTGGCCGTCCCGGACGTGATGGGCACCGGCGCGGAACGGATCATCGCCAGGCACGAACCCCGCCAGAAGCTGGCCCACGACTTCGAGACCGACATCATCACCGAGCGCGACGACGAAGGTGTCGCCCACATCAAGGAACTGACCGGCGGGATCGGCGCCGACAGCGTGCTGGAATGCGTCGGCACTCCGCAGGCCATGCGGTAGGCACTGCGCTCCGCGCGGCCGGGCGGCGTCGTCGGCTTCGTCGGCGTCCACTGGCTGACGCCCGACACCGACGCCGAGTACGCCGCCGCCCCGGCCACGTGACGACGGCGTCCGCGTCAACGCCGTCCGCCCCGGCACCATCGGCACGCCGATGGTCGACGCCATGATCGCGAGCGGTGAACTCGACCGCGTCCGAACCGAGGCCGGGCCAGGCCATCGACCGCCTCGCCACCGCCGACGAGATCGCCCAGGCCGCCCTGTGGTTGTGCAGCCCCGGCGCGAGCTACGTGACCGGCATCGCCCTCCCAGTCGACGGCGGCTACACCGCCCACTGACCCGGATCCCTTGACCTCGGCGAGCCGGGCGGCGGTACGGTTCGGACGTGATCACCGAAGGGGGGACCCGGCTCGGAAAGCAGGCCGCGCGCCGTCTGGTCCGGCTGGACTGCTGCGTGATCGAAGCGGGGCTGACCGACGCCGAATTCGCTCGCATCGAGCGCGAGTACGGCTTCGAGTTCGCAGACGACCACCGGGCGTTCCTCGCCGCTGGACTGCCGGTCCACGAGCCGCGGGAAGAGGAACCGGACGTCTCCCACGCCTGGGAAAGACCGTGGCCGGACTGGCGCAACGGTGACCCCGACGAACTCCGCAACCACCTCGACTGGCCGATCGACTTTCTCCTCAGCGACATTCGGCGCGGTCACTGGCCGCCCGGCTGGGACGCGCGGCCGGATTCCGGCGAAGCGGCCGTCGACCTGGCACGGTCGCGGCTGGCCGAGGTGCCGAGAATGGTCCCCGTCTACGCGCACAGATTCCTGCCTGCGGGCCGCGGCGCCTTCGGCCACCCGGTCCTGTCGATGCGGGGCCACGACATCATCTCCTACGGCGCCGACCTGCTCGACTACATCGACCAGGAGTTCGAAGAGCCTCGGCCCGAATACCCCGACTCCTGGCCGCCCGAGGCAACCGTGCCGTTCTGGCGCGACTATGCCCGTGAAAACGATTGAGTTACAGGCCCGCGGAGCGGAATCGTTGGGATTGTCTGTGCGGGATCGGGCTTGGGGTGTGGTTCAGGGGACGAGTACGACGCGGCGGCCCTCCGGTGGTGGCTGGGTCCACGTGCGGGTGACGTCGGCGAGCGGCACCGCCTCGGCGTCCACCGGCAGGTCTCCCGCGCAGATCCGGTCGGCCAGCTCCGGCAGGTCGGCCAGCAGTGCGTCGAGGCCGACCGATCCTTGGCCGCTGCCCGACACGCGGAGGTTCGCGGCGCGTAGCAGCGCTGACGGCAGTGCCAGCTCCGGGCCGGCGACCGCGCCGATCTGCACCCAGTCCAGCGGTGCGGACCGGTCCGCGCGGGCGCGGACCAGTGCCTCCATCGCCGCTGCGGCGGGCGGTCCCCACAGGTAGTCCAGGACCACGTCGACGTCCGCGGCCTGCGCGGCGAGCCGTCCGGCCACCTCGTCGGCCGCGCCGACCAGGGGCACCGTCGCGTCGGCGCCCAGCGCGGGCAGGGCGGCGAGTCGCGCGGCGTCCCGCCCCGCCCCGACCACGCGGCCCGCGCCCAGCAGCCGCGCGACCGAGACGGCCGCCCGGCCGGCGTTGCCGGTGGCGCCGAGTACCAGCACGGCGCTCCCCGGCGCGAACGCGGGTGCGCGGTGGCGCAGCGCCACCCACGACGACATCGCCGGGTTCATCCCGGCCGCGACCGCCACCGGGTCGGCGTCGGCGGGCAGCGGGAACGCGCGGCGCCGGTCGATCACGGTGCGCTCGGCCATCGACCCGAACGCGGTGTCGGGCAACGCGAAGTACAGCAGGCTCCCGTCGGCGTCGCGGCCGACACCGTCGACACCGGGGACCAGGGGAAGCTCCCCGGTGGAGGTGTAGTGGCCGCCGTCGGCGGCCGAGCGGACGCGCGGGTGCAGTCCCGCCGCGAGGACGTCCACCACGCGCTGGTGGGCGCCGTGCGGCTCGGGCAGCGGCACGGACTCGCAGCGGGGCGGCTCGCCGAAGGCGCGGACGACGGCGGCGCGCACGGACGCGGGCGCGGTGGACGGCATGGCGGAACTCCAAGTAGTTGGTGACACAAACCAAATTAGTTTGCCCAACAAACCAAGTCAACTAGACTGCCCGCCATGCCCGCACAGCCGTCCGGCCCCGCCGACCCGCCCGCCGACGCGCTGGTCGACGGGCTCGTCCAGCTCTCCTTCCACGTCCAGGCTGTCCTGGCCGCCGCGGCGGCCGAGCACGACCTGTCCCTGCCGCAGGTCCGCCTCCTCGGCATCCTGCGCGACCGCGACGCCGAGATGCGGCAGCTCGCCCGTCATCTCGACCTCGACAAGTCCAGCGTCACCGGCCTGGTAACCCGCGCCGAACGCCGCGACCTGGTCCGCCGCGTCCCCTCGCCGCGCGACGGCCGCGCCGTCCTGGTCACCCTCACCGGCCACGGCCGCCGCCTCGCCCGCACCGCCGAGCGCGACGTCCGCGCCCGCGTCCGCGCCCTGACCGCCGTCCTCGACCCGGCCGACCGCGCCACGCTCACCGCCCTGGCCGACCGCGTCCTGGCCGGCCGCCGCACCCGAGCCGACGACCCGCGCGGCGGAGACCAGGGCACCCGCGACTAAGGAGCCCGCCGCCCCGCGTCCGGACCGGGCTCGGTGCGCAAACCCCGCGCAGTGGCGGCATCTGTTCGTGAGCGATGGCGCACGAGTCGGCGCGGTCCCGCGCTGTAGCACCGGCATCCGGCTCGGCTTTGAGCGGGTTGGTCTTGCGGCGGTCCGGACGGGCGTCCGCGACGGACCGGGGCTCGACCGTGTCCCACAGGTCCACGATCAGCTTGGTGACGCCGGGGAGTTCGCCGCGGTGGGCCATCTCCCGGAAGCGGACGCGGGACACGCCGAATCGCCGCAGGTGGCCGCGCGGCCGTCCGTCGATGGCGTCGCGGTTGCGGACGCGGGTCGCGCTGGCGTCGCGCGGCTGGCGCCGGAGTTCGGCGACGGCCGCCGCGCGGGCCCCGGCGTCGGTGCGCGGCGCGGCGATCAGCCGTTTGAGTTCGGCGCGCCGGGCGGCGTACCGGGCGACGACCTTTCGGCGGCGCTCGTTGGCGGCGATCTTGCTCTCCTTGGCCATCAGACCTTCTCCCCGCGGGCGCGGATGCGGGCGACGGCCGCCTCGATCCCGATCTCGTCGACCGTCTTGATGGCGCGGGCCGACAGTTTCAGCCGGACGTGGCGGCCCTCGGACGGCAGCCAGTACCGCTTGGTCTATGCGACTCGTCAGGCGGCGCAAACGGCGCACAGGCCGTAGATCTCGACGCTGTGAGTGAGCTGCGTGTAGCCGTGCTCGCCGCCGACGCGGGCGACCCAGTCCTCGATGGCGCCCTCCCGGATCTCCTCGGCCGCGCCGCACGAGCGACACACCACGTGGTGGTGGTGCTCGGGGCTGCAGTGCCGGTAGAGCGATTCACCGGTGGGCAGGTGGGTGACGTCGGCCTCGCCGCGTTCGGCCAGGGACTGGATCGGCTAACCGCAATGGTGCTCTGTGCAGATAGTAGGTGCCCGATTCGTTATCTGATGTCCGACTGTGGGCGCCGTTCGTGCTGTTCTTGCCTGCGGGCCCTGTTCATCGGGATGCCGACGCGCTTCCGAGGTCGGCGGGTCTCGTGGTTGACTCTTGGAGTTCCCCGGCAAGAAGGAGGCTTTCATGGACCCGATTACCTTGGCCATCGCCGGTGCCCTGGGCACGGGGATGGCGACGGGAGTCGGAGAGCGCGCCGGCACGGCCATTGCGACCCTGGCCGGGCGCGTTCGGCAGCGGATCACCGGGGAGCCGCGGACCACCGAGGAGATGGCCGAGGCGCTCGAAGCGGAATTCGCCCGCGACCCGGCCTTCGCGAAGGAGATCCGTTCGCTGTGGCAGCAGGCGAACCACGGGAACTCCTTCAACGGGACGGCGCAGAACGTCGTCCAGATCACCGAGAACAGCGGCAACATCACGTTCAATTGAGACAGTCGGCCGCGGCGTAGATGCGGTCGCTGATCGACGGAAAACCGGTCGCCTCGCCGCTGGACGACGTCGGGCCTGCCGCGCAGGTGCTGCCGCACCTTCGTCGCCACCGGGCCCAGTACCGACCCCGCCGGGCGCCGCGGGGTGATCAGAGGCCGCTTGTGGTCGGGTTCGGGGAATCGGCCGCGCGTTTTCCGGTGGACGGGTTAGGTTGGCGCGCGACCGGGTTGTGGCGGCGAGCGGAATCGTGGGGTCGATGGACGAGGCGGGCGGTGTCGAGAACCGGTCGGACGGGGATGCCTACAACGTCGTCCAAGCGAGGTCCATCGGAAGCATTCACCATCATTACCACGGCAGGCTCGATCGGCGGGTGGGGGCGCTGAACACCCTCCCGGCGGCCATCGCGTATTTCACCGACCGCACGGCCGAGTTCGCGGCGATCGACACGGCCGTCGCGGCGGCGCGGGACAAGGCGAGCCCGGCGGTGGTGGTGCTGGCCGGAACGCCCGGGGTCGGGCGTCGTACCGCGGCGTTGCGCTGGGCGCACGACAACGCCGGTTCGTTTCCCGACGGCAGCCTTTACGTGGATTTCGACGGCCCGGCCGGGCGCGCGGTGACAAGTGCGACGGATTTGCTGGCGTCGCTGTTGCGGCAGCTCGGCGTCCCGGAAGAGGACTTGTCGGCGTCCGGCGCGGATCTCGAATCGGTGTGGCGGGCGCGCACCTTCAACTCCAAGCTGCTGGTGGTGCTCGCGAACGTCCAGGTCCACGCCCAGATCGAGGCGGTCATGCCGTCGTCGGACAAGGCCGTCGTCCTCGTCACGACCGACCACGACCTCGACTCGGTGATCGACGCCTACGGCGCGACGCGCCTGCGGGTGGGCCCGCTGGACGAGGCGTCGTGCCGGGAGCTGCTGGACCGCATGGTCGGCGCGGAGCGGGTCGCGGGCGATCCCGAGGCCGTCCGGGCGCTGCTGGAGCTGAGCGAGGGCTGGCCGGACGAGCTGTGCCTGGCCGCGGGCTGGCTGCGCAAGCGGTCGGGCCGGGAGATCACGGCGGCGGTGCGGCGGCTGCGGGCCGCGCGCGACGCGGACGGCGCCGGTCCGGAGGGGCCTCGCATCGTCGCGGTCAGCGATGGCGCCTACGAGGCGTTGCCCGAACGCGCCCGCCGCGCGTTCCTGCTGCTCGGGCTGCATCCGGCCGCCGGCGACCGGCCGGGCCGGGCGGCCGCGTCCGGGGCGTCGTTCGCTCTGCCGGCGGCCGCCGCGCTGCTCGGAGCGTCCGCCGACGAGACGGAGGACGACCTGGAGACCCTGCTCGACTGGCAGCTCCTCACCGAGGAGAACGGCCGCTACCGGTTGCACGACCGGGTGCGCCGCCATGCCGTGCGCAAAGCGGGGGACATTCCGCAGGATCTCCGGGATCGGGCGGTCCGCCGGGTCGTGGAGTCGTATCTGGCGATGGCATGGGTCGCGGACGTCACGATCAACCCCTACCGGCCGCGCCTGGTCGCGGTCGGCGCCGACGGGCCATCGGCCTTCGGCGGCGGCGCGCAGGGGCGCAACCGGGCCGTGCGCTGGCTGGAGATCGAGCATCTGAACCTGTGCGCGTGCGCGCGCACGGCGGCCGAACGCGGCTGGCACGGCCTCGTGGTCCAACTCTGCGACGCCCAGTGGGCGCTGCAACTGGCCACGCGCCCCTACGGTTCGCTGCTGCCGGTTCTGGAGACGGGGATGCGCGCCGCCCGCGAACTGGGAGACGATCGGTGGATCTTCCAGATCGCATGCCGACTGGGCCGCGCGTATTTCGAGACGGCGGATTTCCCCAAGGCGCACGCCGTCCTCGCGGAGGGCCTGGCGGCGGCGAGGGCGACGGGCCGGCGAGAGGACGAGGCGACCGCGGAAGAGTTCTCGGGCCGGGCCTATTTGGACGCCGGGGAGTTCGGTGAAGCGCTGCCATTCTTCCAACGAGCGAAAAACCTGGAAGAACGCAGCACCGACCCGAGGCGGCGGGCGCGGGGCACCGCGATCCAGTCGCACCACATCGCCCGCGCGCGGCTCGGGCTGGGGGAGCGGGCGGCGGCGATCGACGCGGCGGAGGCCGCGCACCGGCTGTTCGGCGAAATTCCCCGCAAGGACGGCTCCGGAACCGAACCCGACCGCTACAACCAGGGCCGCGCGCTCACGACGCTGGGTCAGGCGCGGCTCGCCGACGGCGACGTCTCCGGAGCGCGGGCCGCGCTGCTGGAGGCCCTGGAGATCATGCGCGGTGAAGGGCGCGCCTACCAGGAGGCGCAGATCCTCGAAAAGCTCGCGGAGACGGGCACCGAGGACCGGCGGGGCCATCTGGAGCAGGCCGTCGAGGCGTACGCGCGGATCAACAGCGTCCGGGCCGAGCAGGTCCGGGAACGGATCACCCGCGAGATCGGCTGACCTCGACGTTGAGCCGCCGGGCTCCGATCCCGATCGTCAGTTCCGGCGGGTACGGCGCCTCACCGAGAGCCAGCGCGGCCGACGCGCACAACGCGGCGTCCGCCTCACCAAGCGGGTCGAACACGGTCGGTCCGCCGCCGCGCGTCCAGACCGCGCAGCGGCCGGAGTCGATGTCGGCGACCACCCGGCACCGGGGGTTGCGGTTCAGCACCTCGCGTGCGGTGAGCCCGGCGGTCGCCCCGGGCTCGTCCGCCCGGCGAACCAGGACCGCGGCGACGTCACGGAGCGACTGATCGGTCTCGGTGTCCTCCACGAGGAGATGAACATCGCGCAGCGGCCGCGTCCGCAGGTCGGCGACGATCGCGGGCACCCGTTCGACACCGATGACCGGATGCTCGCCGGGGCCGCCCGTTCGCGCCGCGACGAGCAGGGCCGGACGGCCGTAACCCCACCCGGCCGGTTCGGGCGCTGCGGGCGGCACGGGTAGCGAGCGGGCGGGAGATGCGGGTTCGGGAAGCCCGAGCAGTTCGTAGAACAGCGCGCGGTGCCGTGCGGCGGCCTCGCCCTGTCCGGCGACCGCGTGCTCGGCCAGATATGCCGCGAACGCGGGATCTGCACCGGTGATCGCGGCATCGACCTGGGGACGCAGCGGAGCATCGTGATCCAGCCGGGGGGCCCGAGCCGCGAGCATCGCCATCGGGGTTTCGGGATCGGTCTCGTCGGCCGCATACGTGGCGAACATGGTCGCCCGGCCGTGCGCCGCGCCGTACAGCCCCACCGAACCGTGATCGCCGAGGACGCAGTCCGCCGCGACGACCGCGGCCCGCCACCCTTCCAGCGGCGGGATCACCAGGAGCCCGGCCCGGCGGGCGTCGGCGAGCCACGACCGGATCTGCCACGCGCCGTGCCCCGCCCGGATGTTCGGATGCGCCACCAGCGCGACGCGGTACTCGTCGGCGGGCAACTCGGCCAGCAGCCGCGCGGGAAGCTCGGGATGGCGGCCCAGCGTCGAGTTCGCCCCCCAGGTGGACGAGACGACCACGAGCCGCTGCCCGGCCCGGACACCGAGCCGCGACCGGAAATACGCACGCCACGGCAGAGACGCCCCGATCCGGTCGAAACACACGTCGCCCGCGACGCGGGCGACGGGAACCGCCGGAGGGCACGACGCGCGCAGCCGCCGCAACTGCTCGTCATGGGAGAGGACGAGGGCGGACGGGATCACGCGCCCGCGATGCAGCAACTGCTCCGGCGCCAGCCCGTAAACCGTTCTCTGTTCTCTGTTCTCTGTTCTCTGTTCTCTGTTCTCTGTTCTCTGTTCTCTGTTCTCTGTTCTCTGTTCTC
>NZ_KB907223.1:81226-159859 GCF_000381885.1 Actinomadura atramentaria DSM 43919
GTTCTCTGTTCTCTGTTCTCTGTTCTCTGTTCTCTGTTCTCTGTTCTCTGTTCTCTGTTCTCTGTTCTCTGTTCTCAAATATTTATTGTAGCCGATTCCGTGCGGCATGAGGACAATGGGTGCGGTGATCTCGTGCAAATCGCCGCTGTGGCTCGCGGCGATGGCCAGGTCGAAACGCGTGCTCACCGCCTGCTTCCAGGGAAGGGTGCGCGCGCCCAGTTCGGTGAGGGCGTCCGCCACTCCGTCGTCGAACGCCGAAGCCGCTATGCGCGTGAACAGCACGTGGACGCGCGTGTCGTTCTCGAACACCGTCAGGACGTCCAGCAGGCGGGCGATGCTCGTCACCGAGTGCGCGACCGCGAGGACCTTGCGCGTCCGGCCGAACGTGGACCAAGAGTCCGAGCCTTCTCCCACGGGAACCCGGACCCACGTGTTCGGAGCTGTGGTCACTTCCCGCCCTCGCCCCTCGCACTCCGCCCGCAGATTCCGCGTGAGACCTTACCGCCGGACTGCTGCGTTCCGTCGAACGGGGTTGGCGTCCGGGTGCCCAGCCGACTCGCGCGGAAGTATCTCCCACTCCTGCGCCCTGTTCAGGTGAATGCCTTCCTGGCCCCTTTCCACATAATCTCGCGTCCAGCAACGCCAGGAAAGCGGCGGCGATGGTTCTCGACCGCCCGAACTGCGCGCCGCCGGCGCACCGTATGGCGCATGATCCGCCTCGGACGCCCGCCCGTCATCTGACGACCAGGCGGTGTTTCGAAGTCCCGGCCCACGGCCCTGTGCGAGCGCCGCATCGCTTCGCGATCTGGCCGGTGAAGCTCGCCTCCGGCTTCGCTTCACCGGCCAGTTGACGCACCCGCGCTGGGGCTGAGGCACTTTGAGGCAGACCCTGGGCCCGAGCCGTGTCACTCGTCGCCGCTCGTCCCGGCGTCGGCGTTGTCCTCGGCCGTCGGCAGGGTGCGGGTGGCCATGTGCGCTTCGCGCAGGCGCCCGTCCGCGGTGAACCGGCCGAAGTAATGCACCTCGATGGCGAGGTCCTTGCCGCGCTGCCGGACGTGGAGCGTGTACCGCGCGGCGACGCGGTCGCCGTCCGCCAGCGCCTCGTGGACCTCGACGCGGCTCTCGGGACGGTTCTTGCGCACCGGCCGGGTGTGCGCGATGAGCCCGGCCCGGTCGATCCGGTGCCCGTCGGCGATCTGGACGACGTCCGGGGCGTGGTACCGGTCGACGACCGTTTCCGCGGACTCGTCACCGGTGAGCAGGTCGCGGGTGAACGAGGTGAGGAAGTCGGCGAGGAACTGCCCGGGATCAGCGCCGTTCAGTGAAGGCATGGTCTTCCCTCCGGGAGTCGTCAGAACTCTTACACGCTGTAAATTATCGAGGCGCGGCAGTTCTGACAAGATGTAAGAGATGAGTACGTCCGGAGAGCACCGCCGACGCGCCGACGCGCGCCGCAGCCGCGCCGCCATCCTGGCGGCCGCGGTGCGCGTGCTGAACACCGATCCGGAGGCCGGCATGGAGGCCGTCGCCGTCGCCGCGCAGGTGACGCGGCAGACGGTCTACGCGCATTTCCCGTCGCGGCGGCTGCTGCTGGCGGCCGTACTGGACGACGTCACCCGGCAGGCCGTCGCGGCGATGGACGCCGCGCGTCCGGACGAGGGACCGGCCGCGGAGGCGCTGTGGCGTCTCCTGGACGCCTCCGTCCGGACGGCGCGGGAGCATCGGCTTTTGCTCCAGGCGGCGAACGCGGTTCCGCGCACCGCGCCGGTCGAGCACGAGCTGCACGCGCCGGTCGCCGACCGCATCGCGCGGGTGATCGGGCGCGGCCGCCGGAACGGGGAGTTCGACGGCGGCCTCTCCGACGCGTGGCTGGTCACGGCGGTCATCGCGCTGGGGCACGCCGCCGGCGAGGAGGTCGCCGCGGGGCGCACGACCGACGAAGAGGCCGCGGGCGAGTTGCGCGCCAGTCTCGCGCGGCTCCTCGGCCACCGACCGCCGTCGCACGCGGACGGCGCTGTTTCTGATCCGGGACACTAGTCCCGCCACGGTCGCGGCGGGACTGCGGCGTGCTGCTGTGACCAGGTCGGACGGCGGCGATTTCGCTACCCAGGGTATTTCCTGGGCTTGGGCTCACAATCTGGCTGACATCTCGTCAGCCGTTGCCGCTGGTCAGGCTACAAGCCAGCGGAGCGGCCGATGATTTCTTTCATGATCTCGTTGGAGCCGGCCCAGATCCGGGTTACGCGGGCGTCCATCCAGGCTCGGGCGACGCGGTATTCGCGCATGTAGCCGTAGCCGCCGAAGAGCTGGACGCAGGCGTCGATGACCTGGTTCTGGACATCGGAGGTCCACCATTTGGCCTTCGAGGCGTCGACCGAGTCGAGGTCGCCGGTGACGTGGGCGGCGAGGCACTGGTCGACGAACGCCTGGGCGACGTCGAGCTTGGTGATGAGTTCGGCGACGAGGAACTTGTTGTGCTGGAAGTTGCCGATCGCCTGGCCGAAGGCGCGGCGCTCCTTGACGTAGGCGATCGTCTCGTCCAGGACGCCGCGCGCGTGGGCGACGTTGGCGATGGCGCAGGAAAGGCGCTCCTGCGGCAGCCGCTCCATCATGTGGATGAAGCCCCGGTCCAGTTCGCCGATGACGTGGGAGTCGGGGACGCGGACGTTCTCGAAGAACAGCTCGGACGTGTCCGCCTCCGGCTGCCCCACCTTGTCGAGTTTCGTGCCGCGCGTGAAACCGGGCGTGTCCGCCTCGACGCCGAAGAGCGTGATCCCCTTCGCGCCGCGTTCCGGGGTGGTCTTGGCCGCGACGATGACCAGATCGGCGTGCCCGCCGTTCGTGATGAACGTCTTCGAGCCGTTGACGACCCACGCGTCGCCGTCGCGGACGGCGGTCGTCTTCAGCGCCGCGAGGTCGGAGCCGCCGCCCGGCTCGGTCATGCCGATCGCGGTGATCAGCTCGCCGGAGCAGAAGCCCGGAAGCCATTTCGCCTTCGCCTCGTCGGTCGCGAGTTCCAGGAGATAAGGCGCGCAGATGTCGGTGTGAATGCTGACGATCGAGTTGTACGCCACCGCGACGCGCGCCAGCTCCTCGCCCACGACCGCGTTGTAGCGGAAGTCGCCCGCCGCCTGCCCGCCGTACTCCTCGGGGACCTGCATGCCGAGGAACCCCTGGCGGCCCGCCTCCAGCCACACCTCGCGCCTGAGCATTCGCTCAGCGCGGATGTTCTCGTCCAGAGGGAGCAGCGTGCGCTCGACGAACTCGCGCACGGACTCGCGGAACAGTTCGTGGTCGGCCTCGAAGACGGTGCGGCGCATGGGCGGGTACCTCCCGGTTCGTAGTGATGCGCCGCCAGTGTACTGAGCGCTCGCTTAGAATCGGCCCGTGACTCCCGAGGACGAGATGTGGGCCGCCGTGACCCCCGAGGCGTCGCGGCGCATGCTCGCCGCCGCCGTGGACTCCTTCGCCGAACTCGGCTACCACGGCACGTCCACGCGGCACATCGCGGCGGCGGCCGGAATGAGCGCGGGCGCCCTGTACGTCCACTACCGGACCAAGGCCGACCTGCTGTTCCGCATCGCCGAACGCGTCCACGCCTCGGTGCTCGCCGCGCTGGAGGACGCGCTGGACGGCGTGGACGGCCGCCCCGAGCGCGTCCGCGCGCTGATGTACGCGTTCGCGCGCTGGCACGCCCGCCACCACCGCGCCGCGCGCGTCATCCAGAACGAGCTGGGCGCGCTGGAGCCCCCGCACGCGGTTGAGATCGCCGCGCTGCGCCGCCGCGTCCGCGCGCTGCTGCACGACGAGGTCCAGGCCGGGGCGGCGGCGGGCGTCTTCGACGTCGCGGACGTCCCCGGCACGAGCCGTGCGCTGGCGTCCCTGGCCATCGACGTCTGCCGCTGGTACCGCCCGGACGGCCCGCGCACCCCCGACGAGATCGGCGCCCTCTGCGCCCACCTCGCCCTGCGGATGCTCGCCTCCGGCCCGGCCGACTAGGCGGTCAGTCCCACCAGAACGACCACCACGTCTTCCCGCGGATCTCCTCCGCGTACCCGGCGAGGGTCCCCGGCCCCTGGAACAGGATGTCCGGGCAGAACGCCCAGTGCTCCGCCGCGACCTGCAGCGCGTGCCGCGACGTCACCGGCGGCCCCGCCACGCTCAGCTCCAGCGTGTTGAACCCCATCCCGACGACCCGCGCCCCGAACCGCTCCTCCCAGCTCCGCACGACGGCCGACAGCGGCGCGGTCCACTCGTTGTGGTTGAGCGCGCCCTGCCAGCCGACGGCGGTCAGCGCGTCCGCGCCCCGCTCGACGGCGACGAGCCCGAGCGACAGCCCGCGCCCGGCGAGCGCGCGGGCGTGCCGGTCGGCGACCGCGCCGGGGTCGTCCATCGCCGAGCCGCGCGGCGCGGGCCCGGGACAGTCGAGGCCGAACGGCGCGAGGTCGTCGACGTCCTCCTGGGTGGCCTGCTCGGCCCAGTCGCTCCACACCTCGGACATGAACGCGATGGGGGCGTAGTTGCCGACGTCCTCGACGGGCTCGGGGGCGACCTGCCCCGCCGCCCACGGCTGGTCGGACTCGTCCAGCAGCAGCGGCCACAGCCCGGACCGCTCGTGCTCGGCGCGCAACCGCGCCCAGACCTCGCCGCCGACGGGCTCGTCGCTCACCCAGAACGCGGGGCGGAGCTGGAGCTGGCGCTGCGGATAGCCGGGATCGGGCCACACGACGTCGCCCGGGGGGAGCGGCGTCTGAAGGACCCGGCCCGCGGCGCCGTCGGCGAAGAGCTGCGGCAGGTTGCCGGGCAGCCGGGGCCGCAGATCGAGGTCATCCATTTCACGCCGTTCCGGTACAGATCATGCCAACAGGATCTTGACACTTCGGGAATGGTAACGGCGATCGGGCTCATTCCGGGGTCGACCTGCGACGTTCGCGGCCCGCCCGGCCCGGCGCGGCTGGCGGCGCGCCGCTCCGTGCCAGGTCACCGGCCCGGAGACGCACCGGCCCGGCCCGGTCACGATCTGGTAGCGGCCCCGCTCCGGGGGTCAGGCGCGCGCCCGCCGGGGCCGCAGCACCCGCCGCGCGGGCCGCACCAGCCGCAGCAGCTCCGCGCCGACGTACACGCCCGCGCCGATCGCCAGCGCCGTCGCCATCGCCTCGACGAGGATCAGCACGCCGCGCGGCGCGGACCCCGTCGTGAGCTGGAGCATCCCCCGGTACATCAGCGAGCCGGGCATCAGCGGCGCGATGCACGGCGTCACCAGGACGAGCGCGGGGATCCCGCGCCGCCGCGCCAGCGCCGTCCCCGCGACGCCGACGAGCGTCGCCGCCACCGCCGTCGCGGGCGCGGCGGGCAGGTCGAGGTGCCGCAGCTCCGCGTACGTCCACCAGACGAGGACGCCGCCCGCCGCCGCGACCGGCAGGTACCGGCGCGGCACCAGGTGGTAGACGGCGAACGCCGCCGCGATGAGCGCCGCGCCGAGCGTCTGGGGGAGGGCCAGGCTGGACGGCGCCCGCGGCAGGTCCCCGAGCGAGACGGGCGCGCCGAACCGCGCCGCCGCGTACACCACGCCGCCGATGCCGCTGAGGATCGCGGTGATGGTGAACAGCACCTCCACCAGCCGCGTCGTGCCCGTCACCAGGTCGCCCGCGATGCCGTCCTGCATCGACACCACCAGCGCGCGGCCGGGGATGTGCGCGATGACGACGCCGACGATGACGCCCTCGGGCCGCACGCCCGCGCCCGACCACACCAGCGCGACCGACACCAGCGTCCCGATCGCGGCGGCGACGGCGGCCTGGAAGAAGTCCGCGACGCCGCGCCGCCCGAGCCACGCCCCGGTCCGGTCGCCGAGCAGCGTCGCGACGAACGCGGCGGCCATCGCGACCGCGCCGCCGCCGACCAGCGCCGCGCCCGCCGCGCCGAGCAGCGACAGCGCCCCGGCCAGCGCCCAGCCCGGGTACCCGGCGGGCCGCCCGATGACGTCGCCGAGCGCGAACCGGGCCGCGGCGAGCGGCAGCGCCCGCGCGGCGGCGGCCTCCACCAGCTCGTGGACGGCCAGCAGCCGCCCGTAGTCGGGCAGCCGCCGCCGCACCCGCCGCTCGGCGGTGACCGGCGGGCGGCCGCCGCGCGGCCGGTAGGACAGCGCGACCGCCGCGAGCGTCACGTCGATCTCGGTGTGCGGGAGCCCGTAGGCGCGGGTGAGGCGGCGCATCGCCAGGTCGACGGCCTCGGCGGTCTCGCCGCCCGCGAGCATCAGCTCCCCGACGCGCAGCGCGAGGTCGAGGGTCGCGTAGGCGTCCGCGCCGACGCCGGGCTCGTGCCCGCCGCGCAGCGCGGCCTCCATCGCGGAGTAGGCGTCCGCGCCCTCCCCGGGATGCTCGGTCACGGCGACCGAGCGTAGCCCGCGCGACCTGCGGGTTCGCGGAGCCGCGCGGGGCCCGGCCTGGATCGGGATCGCCGCCGGTGATAAAAATCAGGTGCTTATTACCGACCCCACCCCCCGGAGCCCCCAGTGCCACGCCGCCACGTCCTGCCCGCCGCGGTCGCGGCCGGGCTGCTCGCCGCGCCCCTCGCCGCCGTCCCCGCGCACGCCGACGCCCCCGCCGGGGGCCGCACCGCCGAGGTCGAGTCCTACGACGGGACGAAGATCGTCACCTACTTCTTCCCGGCGCGCGGCCTCGCGGCGGGCGCGAAGGCCCCCACCGTCCTGCTCGGCCACGGCTGGGGCGGTCGCGCCGCCACCGACGTCGCCACCGGCGACCTCGCCGCGCTGACCGGCGCGGGCTACAACGTCGTGACGTGGAACGCGCGCGGCTTCGGCTCCGGCGGCGAGGCCAACGTGGACCGCCCCGAGATCGAGGGCCGCGACGCCGTGAAGCTCATCGACTGGACGGCGAAGCAGCCCGAGGCCCAGCTCGACGGCGCGGGCGACCCGCGCCTCGGCATGGCGGGCGGCAGCTACGGCGGCGGCATCCAGCTCGTCGCGGCCGGCCTCGACCGGCGCGTGGACGCCATCGTCCCGACGATCGCGTTCACCAACGTCCGCCGCAGCCTGTACCCCGACGACGTGTTCAAGGCGGGCTGGGGCCTGCTGCTGTGCGCGGGCGGCCTGCTCAACGGCAACAAGGTCGCCGGGCCGGTCGTGCGGGGCTGCGGGGAGGGCCTGCTGACGGGCGTCCTGTCGGACAGGACGGCCACCTGGTTCGAGGGCGCGGGCGCGGGCGACCTCGTCAAGAAGATCAAGGCCCCGACGCTCGTCCTCCAGGGCACCGTCGACACCCTCTTCACGCTCCGCGAGGGCATCGGCTTCTACCGGCAGATCAAGGCCAACGGCACGCCGGTCAAGATGGTCTGGTTCTGCGGCGGCCACGGCGAGTGCAGCACGAAGCCCGGCCCGCAGAGCCACCTCACCGACCTCACGCTCGCCTGGTTCGACAAGTACCTGAAGAAGAAGGCCGCGACCGCCACCGGCCCCGGCTTCGAGTACGTCGACCAGGACGGCGTGTACCGCTCCGCGCCCGCCTACCCGCCCGCCGCGACCGGCGCCCTCACCGGCAGGGGCAAGGGCTGGCTGTTCGTCAACCCGCTCGACTCGTCCGGCTCGCAGGTCGCCGCCGCGCCCGCCGGGAACGCGCTGACGATCCCGATCCCCGCGCCGAAGAAGGACGCGCAGGCGCTCGGCGTCCCGCACGTGAAGCTGTCCTACAAGGGCAACGCGGTCAACGACCACACCGCGCTGTACGCGCAGCTCGTCGACCAGGACACCGGGCTCGTCGTCGGCAACCAGGCCACGCCGCTGCCGATCGTCCTGGACGGGAAGGCGCGCACGCTCTCCCGCGACCTGGAGGCGGTCTCCTGGAAGATCGCTCCGGGCAGCCGCCTCGCCCTCCAGATCACGCCCGGGACCGCCCTGTTCACCGGGCAGAAGGCCATCGGGTGGGCCGAGGTGACCGACGCGTCGGTGACCGTCCCGACCGTCGCGCGCGGACCCGTCGCCGCGCAGTGACACCGGCGGCGCTCGGGCGTCAGCGGGCGCGCAGATCCGTCCGCTCGCCCGAGCGCAGCCGGTCCAGGCCGAGCCAGACGAAGTCCATCGCCATCGCCTCGGCCTCCTCGCGCGGCGTGTCCGGATGCTCCAGCCACCACGACACCGACGACAGCATCGAGCCGTACATCAGCGGCACCAGCAGCCGCGCCCGCCGCTCGTTGACGGCCAGCGCCGCCGGGGACAGCGTCGGGTCCGCGCGGCGGCGGCGCAGCAGCAGCGCCGCGAACGCCTCCCCGAGCCGGTCCCGCAGTTCCCGCAGCTCCGGGCCGACCTCCGGCTTGTCGATGTGGCGGACGAGCAGGTTCCACGCGTCCGGCTCGTCGGTCGCGTAGTCGTACAGGACGCGGACCATCGCCGCGATCCCCGCCGCCGAGTCCTGCTCGGCCAGCACCGCCGCGTTCAGCCGCGCGGTCAGGCCCGCGACGACCTCCGCCGACACCGCCGCGAACAGCTCGTCCTTCGCGGAGAAGTGCTGGTAGAGCAGCGCCTTGGACACCCGCGCGGCGGCCGCGACGTGCTCCATCTGCGTCTCGTGGTAGCCGCGCCGCCCGAACTCCCCGAGCGCCGCGCGCAGCAACTGCTCGCGGCGCAGGGCGTGCGGCATCCGCCGCCGCACGCCCGCGTCGTCCCCCGTCGTCCCGGCCATCAGCCGGTGTACTTGGCCAGTTCGGCGCGCGCGACCGACCGGACGTGGACCTCGTCCGGCCCGTCGGCCAGCCGCAGCGTGCGGGCGCCCGCCCACATCGCCGCCAGCGGGAAGTCGTCGGACACCCCGCCCGCGCCGTGGATCTGGATCGCGGTGTCCAGCACCTGCAGCGCGACGCGCGGCGCGATCACCTTGATCGCCGCGACCTCCGAGCGGGCGGCCTTCACGCCGTGGTTGTCGATGAGCCACGCGGTCTTGAGCGTCAGCAGGCGGGCCTGCTCGATCGCCATCCGCGACTCGGCGATCTGCTGCCGGACGACGCCCTGCGCGGCGAGCGGCTTGCCGAACGCCACCCGCGCCAGCGCGCGCTCGCACATCATCTCCAGCGCCCGCTCGGCCATCCCGATCGCGCGCATGCAGTGGTGGATGCGGCCCGGCCCGAGCCGCGCCTGCGCGATGGCGAAACCGCCGCCCTCCTCGCCGATCAGGTTCTCCACCGGCACCCGGACGTCGGTGAACCGGATCTCGCAGTGGCCCTCCTGGTCCTCGTAGCCGAACACCGGGAGCGCCCGGACGATCTCCACGCCGGGCGTGTCCACCGGCACGAGCACCATCGACTGCTGGCGGTACGGGTGGCCGTCCGGGTCCGTCTTGCCCATGACGATGAGGACCTTGCAGCGCGGGTCGGCGGTGCCGGTGATCCACCACTTGCGCCCGTTGACGATGTAGTGGTCGCCGTCGCGGACGATGCTGGTGGAGATGTTGCGGGCGTCGGAGCTGGCCACGTCCGGCTCCGTCATCGCGAACCCGGACCGGATCTCGCCGTCCAGCAGCGGCTTCAGCCAGCGCTCCTTCTGCTCGGGCGTGCCGAACAGGTCCAGCACCTCCATGTTGCCCGTGTCGGGCGCGGAGCAGTTCAGCGCCTCCGGCGCGATGACGGGGGAGCGGCCGGTGACCTCCGCCAGCGCGGCGTAGTCGGTGACGCTCAGCCCGTGCGCCGGGTCCTCGCTGTGCGGGAGGAACAGGTTCCACAGGCCGCGCCCGCGCGCCTCGGCCTTCAGCTCCTCCACGATCGCCGGGAGTTCGTGCGGGCGTCCGGCGGCCGTCAGCTCCCGGCGCTGGGCGGCGTAGACCGGCTCGGCGGGGTAGACGTGCTCGGTCATGAAGGTCTGCAGGCGCTCCAGGTACTCCTGGGCGCGCTCGCTCGGTGCGAAGTCCATGCCGGTATAGTAACTGACGAGTCAGTTACTTGTGGAGGAGGGTCCATGACGGCCGGTTACGACGCGACGGACAAGGTCGCCCTGATCACCGGAGGCGCGGGCGGCATCGGCGCCGCCGTCGCCCGCGCCCTCGCCGGTTCCGGCGCGCGGCTCGTCCTCGCGGACGTCGACGCCGAACGCGGGGCCGCCCTCGCCGCCGAACTCGACGCCGCGTTCGTCCCCTGCGACGTCCGCGAACCCGGCGACAGCGCCGCCGCCGTCGCCACCGCGCTCGACCGCTTCGGCGGGCTCGACCTCGCGTTCCTCAACGCCGGGATCGCCTCCGGGCACGGCCTCGGCGACGACTTCGACCCCGTCGCGTACCGGCGCGCGATGGGCGTCAACCTCGACGGCGTCGTCTACGGAATCCACGCGGCCCTCCCCGCCCTGCGCGCCCGCGGCGGCGGCGACATCATCGCCACCGCGAGCATGGCCGGCCTCACGCCCGCGCCCTTCGACCCCGTCTACGGGGCCAACAAGACGGCCGTCGTCGGGCTCGTCCGCTCCCTCGGCCCGGCGTACGCGAACGAGAACATCCGCGTCAACGCCCTCTGCCCGTCCTTCGCGGACACCGACATCCTCATCCCCCTGAAGTCCCACCTCGAAGCGACGAACTTCCCGATCCTCGACGTGAGCGACGTGGTGGACGCGTTCTTCGGCATCCTCAACACCGAGGGCACGGGGGAGGCGTGGTTCGTGGTCCCCGGCCGCGAGCCCGGCCCGTTCAAGTTCCGGGGAGTCCCCGGCCCCAGGTGAGAACACGAGCGCCCGGCCGCTCGCCTGGCGGCTCGCGGCCGTGCGCGGAGGGCCGCGCCGCTCACGCGCTTGGTGCATCATCGGCGCTGTATGCGCCCGGCCGTGCGCGGGGAGGCCGTGCTGTGCGCGTTGGGTGGCTCACCGGTCCGCGCGAGGCGGTGATCCGACCGCGGCGGCGGGGGTGTCGGTGGGGGTTGATAGAACAGCGGGATGCGTGCTGTTCAGATCACCCAGTTCGGCGGTCCGGAAGTGCTGGCCGTCACCGACCTCCCCGATCCCGTCGCTGGGGAGGGTGAGCTGCTGCTGGACGTGTCGCGGGCGGGGATCAACTACGCCGACACGCACCAGGCCGAGAACAGCTATCTGGCGAAGGCGTCGCTGCCGCTGGTGCCGGGGGCGGAGGCCGTGGGGCGCACGGCGGACGGGCGGCGGGTGGTGGCGCTGCTCGGGTCCGGGGGATACGCGGAGAAGGCCGTCGCCCCGGCCGCGACCGCGTGGGACGTGCCGGACGGCGTGGACGACGTGTCCGCGCTCGGGCTCGTCGTGCAGGGCGCGTCGGCGTGGCTGCTGCTGCGCCGCAGCGTGCATCTCGCGCCGGGCGAGTCGGTGGTCGTCCACGCGGCGGCCGGGGGCGTCGGCACGCTCGCGGTGCAGCTCGCGAAGGCGTGGGGCGCGGGCCGCGTCATCGCGACCGCGTCGAGCCCGGAGAAGCGCGAGCTGGCGCTGGAGCTGGGCGCGGACGTCGCGATCGACCCCGCCGAACCGGACCTCAAGGCCGCGCTGGTCGAGGCCAACGAGGGCCGCCGCGTCGACACCGTCCTGGAGATGACGGGCGGCGCCGTCACCGACCAGAGCCTGCGGGCGCTCGCGCCGTTCGGGCGGCTGGCGTTCTACGGCATGGCGTCGCGGACGCCGCCGCAGCCGGTGCAGCCCGCGTCCCTGATGGCGCACTCGACGACGATTGCGGGCATGTGGCTCGCGCACGTCTTCCAGCTCCCCGGCGACGTGATGCGCACGGCCCTGGACGAGCTGTTCGGCCTGGTCCTGGACGGCAAGTTGCGCGTCATCGCGGGCGGTGAGTACGGCCTGGCCGAGGCCCGCCGCGCCCACGAGGATCTGCGCTCCCGCCGCACCCTCGGCAAGCTCGTCCTCGACCCGGCGCGCTGACCCGCTACCCGGCGAAGCCGTTCTCGTACGCGAACACGACGGCCTGCGTGCGGTCGCGCAGCGCGAGCTTGGTCAGGACGTGCCCCACGTGCGTCTTGATCGTCTGCTCCGCGAGCACCAGCTCGGCGGCGATCTCGGCGTTGGACAGCCCCCGCGCGAGGAGCCGCAGGACGTCGGTCTCGCGCGGCGTCAGCGCGGCCGTCGCCGCGGGACTCGGCCGCTGGTGGCGGCGGCGCCGCGCGAAGTCCCCGATGAGCCGCCGCGTGATGGACGGGGCGAGCAGCGCGTCCCCGGCGGCGACGATCCGCACCCCGCGGATCAGGTCGGCGGCGGACGCGTCCTTCAGCAGGAACCCGCTGGCCCCGGCCGCCAGCGCCTCGTAGACGTACTCGTCCAGGTCGAACGTCGTCAGCACGAGCACCTTGGGCCGGGCGTCGGCGGCGTCCGCCGGGGTGTCGCGGTGCAGCTCGGCCGTGGCGGCGAGCCCGTCCATCTCGGGCATCCGGATGTCCATCACGACGACGTCCGGGTCGAGGCGGCGCGCCAGCTCCACGGCCTCCCGCCCGTCCCCGGCCTGCCCGACCACCTCGATCTCCGCGTCCGAGGACAGCAGCGCGGCCAGCCCGTCCCGGATCATTTCCTGGTCGTCGGCGATGAGCACCCGAATCGTCACGGATGAACCCTAGCCGCCTCCGTACGGCAGGACGGCCGTGACGGACCAGCCGCCGGTCTCGGCGGGCCCGGCGGCGAACGTCCCGCCGAGCATCGCGACGCGCTCGCGCATCCCGACGAGCCCGTGCCCGCCGCCCGCGCGCGACGACGGCGCGGGCCCGGCCGCCCCCTCGTCGCGGACCGCGACGGTCAGCGCGTCGCGCCCGTACCGCAGCTCGGCGGAGGCCCGCCCGCCCGGCGCGTACCGGGCGGCGTTGCTCAGCGACTCCTGCACGATCCGGTACGCCGACAGGTCCACGCCCGCGTCGAGCGGCCGCGGCACCCCGGTGACCGACACCGCGACGGTCAGCCCGGCGCGGCGCGCGGCGGCGGCGAGGTCGTCCAGCCGGGCGAGGCCGGGCTGCGGGGACCGCTCGGCGTCCTCGTCCTCGGCGCGCAGCAGCCCGACGACGCGCCGCGTCTCGGTCAGCGCCTCGCGGGCGGCGTCGCGGACGATCCCGAACGTCCGCCGCGCTTCCTCCGGCAGCCCGTCGATCTTGTACGGGGCGGCCTCGGCCTGCATCGCGATGACCGACATGTGGTGCGCGACGACGTCGTGCAGCTCCCGCGCGATGCGGGCGCGCTCCTCCAGCACGGCGCGCCGTGCGAGGTCGGCGCGGTGGACCTCGGCCTGCCGGGCCAGTTCGCGCTCCGCGGACGTCCGCCCGCCGACCGCGTCGCCGAACACCAGGACGGCCGTGACGAGCAGCGACAGCAGCACCGCGAACCAGCCGGGCATCCCGAGCAGCGACGTCGGGACGATGACGCCCCCGATGGTCAGCGCGCCGACGCCGATCAGCGTCTCCCGCCGCGACTCGCGCGCGGCGGACACCGCGACGAAGTACAGCAGCAGCAGGAACGCGATCCCGCCCGGCACCGGCCACGGCCAGAAGTAGCGCCCGTGCAGCAGGACGCCGCCCGCGAGGAACCCGGCGGCGCTCACCCGCCACGCGGGCAGCGGCCGGAACGGCGCGAACGCCAGCGGGAGGACCTGCGCGATGCCGAGCAGCCACGCGAGCGTCGCGGCGGGCGGCGGGTGGAAGACCTGGAGCGGGATCGCGATGGTCCCGCCGGTGCAGCCGAGCGCGACGAGCCCGACGAGGACCGCCGCCGGGACGCGCAGGAACCGCGCGGCGGGCAGGCCCGCGCCGGGCGGGTCGCCGCCCGCCGCCCGCGGGGACAGGGCCGC
This sequence comes from Actinomadura atramentaria DSM 43919, assembly GCF_000381885.1. Lineage (GTDB taxonomy): Bacteria > Actinomycetota > Actinomycetes > Streptosporangiales > Streptosporangiaceae > Spirillospora > Spirillospora atramentaria. The sequence goes on from NZ_KB907223.1 coordinate 95,005, forward strand.
CCGGACGCCGCGCCGCAGGCGGGCGGGGGACAGGGCGGTAGGGGAGTCGCTCATCGCGGCGAGCTTAGGCGGTCGCCCGCGGCGGGCGCGTGCCCCTCCGGAGGGAGATCGAGGCCCCGTCTTGAGTAGCAGCTCGGCTTTGCGCCCGAACCGCGCCGAAGGGACGACCACCGACCACGCTGACCTGCGAAGACGCCGCCCGCCGCATAACGCACGCCACAGCGGGAAGATCGCCCGTATGGTGACAGACGGCGACGACGGCGGCACGCGGCCGGACGGAGCGGGCGGCGACGCCCCCGCCCACCCGACCGGGACGGCGATCCTGCTGGCGGGCGCGGCCGCGCTCGGCGGCTTCCTGTTCGGCTACGACTCCTCGGTCATCAACGGGGCCGTGGACGCGATCAAGGGCCAGTACCACCTCGGCTCGGTCGTCACCGGCTTCGTCGTCGCCGCCGCGCTGCTCGGCTGCGCCGTCGGCGCGTGGTTCGCCGGGCCGATCTCCGACCGCATCGGACGGGTGCGCGTCATGCTCATCGCGTCCGCGCTGTTCGTCATCAGCTCGGCCGGGTCGGCGCTGGCGTTCAGCGCCGTCGACCTGACGGTCTGGCGCATCCTCGGCGGCCTCGCGATCGGCGCGGCGTCGGTGATCGCGCCCGCCTACATCGCCGAGATCGCCCCCGCCCGGCTGCGCGGGCGCCTCGGCTCGCTCCAGCAGATGGCGATCGTCCTCGGGATCTTCGCCGCGCTCGTCGTGGACTACATCATCGCCCAGGTCTCCGACGGCGGCGCGGCCGGGCACTTCCCGTGGGGCGGGACGGCCTGGCGCTGGATGTTCGTCAGCGCCGCCGTCCCCGCCGCGATCTACGGCGCCATCGCGCTGGTGATCCCCGAATCGCCGCGCTACCTCGTCAAGAAGGGCCGGACCGCGCAGGCGCGCGGCGTCCTGTCCCGGCTGATGGACGGCCGCGAGATCGGCGCGAAGATCGACGAGATCCACGACTCGATCGCCAGCGACCGGCCGGTCCGCCTGCACGACCTGCGCGGCCCCCGGTTCGGGCTGCTGCCGATCGTGTGGGTCGGCCTGCTGCTGTCGGCGTTCCAGCAGCTCGTCGGCATCAACGTGATCTTCTACTACTCCTCGACGCTGTGGCAGGCGGTGGGCTTCAGCGAGAACGACGCGATGCTCACCTCGGTGATCAACTCGATCGTCAACGTCGTCGGGACGGTCGTGGCGATCCTGCTCATCGACCGCATCGGCCGCCGCCCGCTGCTGCTCATGGGCGCGGCGGGCATGGTCGTCACGCTCGGCGTCCTGACCGCGTGCTTCTCCACCGCGACCGTCGTGGACGGCAAGCCCGCGCTGGAGGGCGCGGCCGGGCCGGTCGCGCTCGTCGCGGCGAACCTGTACGTCTTCTCCTTCGCGGCGACGTGGGGGCCGGTCGTCTGGGTGATGCTCGGGGAGATGTTCAACAACTTCATCCGGGCGTCGGCGCTGGCGGTGTCCGCCGCCGTGCAGTGGATCGCCAACTGGGTGATCACGACCTCGTTCCCCGGCCTGTCGGGCGTCTCGCTGAGCCTCGCCTACGGCGTCTACACCGCGTTCTCCGTGCTCGCGCTGATCTTCGTGTTCCGGGCCGTGCCGGAGACGCGCGGCATGGAGCTGGAGGACATGGACGAGCTGGCCGACCCGCACCACCACGTCCACGGCGGCGAGAAGCACCATCCGCACGGCCGCGCGACCTGAGTTACGATGGCGGCATGATGCGCGCCGCGTTCGAGACGACGACGCCGGGTCCGTCCCGGCGCATCGGCCGCATGTCCTAGAACATCGCGCGGTGGGGCCCCGGGAGAGATCCCGGGGCCCCTCGCCGTTCCGGGACCTCTCCGCCGGTCCCGCCCGCCCGTCCGGCAGGAGGACGCCGTCATGGCGGGACCGCCCGCAGCAACCCCCGACTCGCCCGGAGCCCCGGCGCGCAAGTCGATAGCATCGTCCGCACACTCAACCGGACCAGCCCGAGGAGAACCCGTGTCCACCGTGTCTGAGCTGCGCATCACCCTCGACGGGAGCGAGCGGGCGGTGCCCGCCAGCGCGACCGCCGGCGAGGCGCTGGAAGCCGTGCTCGACGGGGTGGGCCGCACCGTCGTCGCCGCCCGCGTCGGCGGCGAGCTGCGCGACCTGGCGTACCGGCTCGCCGACGGCGACGAGGTCGAGCCCGTCGAGATCGGCTCGGACGACGGCCGCGCCATCATGCGGCACTCGGCGGCGCACGTGATGGCGCAGGCGGTGCAGGAGCTGTTCCCCGAGGCCAAGCTGGGCATCGGCCCGCCCGTCGAGAACGGGTTCTACTACGACTTCGACGTCGCCGAGCCGTTCACCCCCGACGACCTCAAGCGCGTCGAGAAGCGCATGCGCGAGATCGTCAAGCAGGGCCAGCGGTTCTCCCGCCGCGTCGTCGCCGACGACGACGCCCGCGCCGAGCTGGCCGACGAGCCCTACAAGCTGGAGCTGATCGGCCTCAAGGGCGGCGCGGCCGAGGCGGGCGAGGGCGCGGACGTCGAGGTGGGCGGCGCGGAGCTGACCATCTACGACAACGTGGACGCCAAGACCGGCGAGCTGTGCTGGAAGGACCTCTGCCGCGGCCCGCACCTGCCCACCACCCGGGTGATCCCGGCGTTCAAGCTGATGCGCTCCGGCGGCGCGTACTGGCGCGGCAGCGAGAAGAACCCGCAGCTCCAGCGCATCTACGGCACTGCGTGGGAGTCCCGGGAGAAGCAGGACGAGTACCTGAGGTTCCTGGAGGAGGCCGAGAAGCGCGACCACCGGCGGCTCGGCGCGGAGCTGGACCTGTTCTCGTTCCCCAACGAGATCGGCAGCGGCCTGGCGGTGTTCCACCCCAAGGGCGGCATCGTCCGCAAGGTGATGGAGGACTACTCGCGGCGCCGCCACGAGGAGGAGGGGTACGAGTTCGTCAACACCCCCCACATCAGCAAGGGCCACCTGTTCGAGACCTCCGGGCACCTCCAGAACTACAAGGAGGACATGTTCCCGGCGATGGAGGTGGACGGCGCCGACTACTACCTCAAGCCGATGAACTGCCCGATGCACAACCTGATCTACCGGGCGCGCGGGCGGTCCTACCGGGAGCTGCCGCTGCGGCTGTTCGAGTTCGGGTCGGTGTACCGGTTCGAGAAGTCCGGCGTCGTCCACGGCCTCACCCGCGTGCGCGGGATGACCCAGGACGACTCGCACATCTACACCACCGAAGAGGACCTGGGCGGCGAGATCAAGCGGCTGCTGACCTTCGTCCTGGACCTGCTGCGCGACTACGGGCTCGACGACTTCTACCTGGAGCTGTCCACCCGCGACGACTCCCCGAAGTTCATCGGCTCGGACGAGATGTGGGAGAAGGCCACCGCCGCGCTGCGCGAGGCCGCCGAGGACACCGGCCTGGAGCTGGTCCCCGACCCGGGCGGCGCGGCGTTCTACGGCCCGAAGATCTCCGTCCAGGCGCGCGACGCGATCGGCCGCACCTGGCAGCTCTCCACCATCCAGGTCGACCCGAACCAGCCGGAGCGGTTCGGGCTGGAGTACCAGGCGGCCGACGGCACCCGCAAGCGGCCGGTCATGCTGCACCGGGCGCTGTTCGGGTCGATCGAGCGGTTCTTCGGCGTGCTGCTGGAGCACTACGCGGGCGCGATGCCGCCGTGGCTGGCGCCGGTGCAGGCGGTCGGCATCCCGATCGGCGACGCGCACGTCCCGCACCTGGACAAGCTGGCGGCGATGCTGCGCGAGCGCGGCGTCCGGGTGGAGGTGGACACCTCCGCCGACCGGATGCAGAAGAAGATCCGCAACGCGCAGAAGCAGAAGGTGCCGTACATGCTGCTGGCGGGCGACGAGGACGTCGCCAAGGACGCGGTGTCGTTCCGGTACCGGGACGGCTCGCAGAAGAACGGCGTCGCGCTGCCGGACGCCGTCGAGGAGATCGTGGCGGCGATCGAGAGCCACGCGCAGGTCTGACCGGAGCAGCGGCGGGGCCGCCGGGGCGATCCGGCCCGGCGGCCCCGCCGCGCTTGGTAGCCTCGGCGATCAATCGTTACGAATTGGGAGAAACTGCCCAGTGCCCAGGAAGCTCAGCGGGCGGGACCGGCCCGCCCGGCCCGCGCGCCCGGCGCGGCGGCCGGGCCGCGCCGCGCGCCCGCCCCGGTCGCCGTGGTGGCGCGTCGCGGGCTACGGCGGCGCGCTGCTGCTGGTGGCCGCCGCGGTCGCGGTGCTGCTGCTCCCCGTCCTGAACCGGGACGGCGGCGCCCGCCGCGCCGCCGCGACGCCCGGCCCGGGGCAGGCCGCGGCGACCACCGCCCCCGGCTACCCGGGCGCGGACCCGAACAACCCGATCCAGCAGCAGCCGACCCAGCCGTCGCCGGGCACGAGCCAGAACACCGCCGCGCCCCCCGGCACCGGCGGCGTCGGCGGCACCATGCCGGACCCGACGCAGACCGGCGGCGGGACGAGCGCCGACCTGTGCGACCAGTCCACCGCGATCTACCGTCCGTCCGCCTCGGGCGGCGTGGACGTCGTCGTGACGCTGCAGAACAGCTCCGCCGTCGCCGTCCAGCTCACGCTGACCGCCGGCGAGCCGCAGGCCAAGCAGGACACGGTGCTCAAGGGCGTCCCGCACACCTTCTCCTTCGCCGCGCCGGTCACGACGGTGCAGCGGGTGAAGGTCACCGCGCTGGCCGTCGGCTCCCCGATGAAGTCCTGCTACGCCCGGCCGGGGGCCTGACCGGCGGGGGACCGGCGTCCGACCGTCCGGGATCTCTCTCTATGCTGCTGATGGGGCCGTACACGAAGGAGATCGCCGCCTTGAGCGCAAAGCCGGACGAGTCCGTGGTGCAGCAGGCGCGCGAGGCCGCGTCCGGACCCGAGGTCGAGGAGGAGCGGGGCGGCGCGGGCCTCCCCGACAACTTCCAGCGGCTCTGGACCCCGCACCGGCTGGCGTACATCAAGGGCGAGGGGCGGCCGAGCGGCGCGGACGCGGGCGAGGGCTGCCCGTTCTGCGAGATCCCCGCGATGTCCGACGAGGACGGCCTGGTCGTCTCGCGCGGCCGGACGGTGTACGCCGTCCTCAACCTGTACCCGTACAACTCCGGCCACCTGATGGTCGTCCCGTACCGGCACGTCGCGGACTACGCCGAGCTGGACGCGGACGAGTACACCGAGCTGGCCGTCCTGACCCGCCGCGCGCTGGCCGCGCTGCGCAAGGCCAGCGGCGCGCAGGGCTTCAACGTCGGGATGAACCTCGGGCACGTCGCGGGCGCGGGCATCGCGGCGCACCTGCACCAGCACGTCGTCCCGCGCTGGGGCGGCGACACCAACTTCATGCCGGTCGTGGGGCACACCCGCGTCCTGCCGCAACTGCTGCGGGAGACGCGCGCGCTCATCGCGGACGCCTGGCCGGAGGACGGCTGATGGCCGCCCGGCCGGTCCTGCTCTACGACGGGGACTGCGGTTTCTGCACGGCGTCGGTCCGGTTCATCGACCGGTGGATTCCGACGTCCGCGCGGATCGTGCCGTACCAGCGCGCCGACCTGGCCGCCCTCGGCGTCACCGCCGCCCGCGCGCGCCGCGAGGTGCTGTGGGTCGACCGCGCGGGCCGCGTGTCCGGCGCGGCGCAGGCGGTGGCGCGGCTGCTGACCGACGCGGGCGGCCTCTGGCGCGTGCCGGGGCTCGTCCTGCGCGTGCCGCCGATCCGGTGGATCGCGCTCGGCGTGTACCGGTTCGTCTCCGCGCACCGCGACCGGATGCCCGGCGGGACGCCCGCGTGCGCGCTGCCGCCGGGGCGCGCGCCCGGCACCGGCGAGGGCTGACGCGCCCCGCGCCCGGACCTTGATCGTCGAGGTCACCCGCGCCGCCGGGCGGCACTACGATGGGCGCGCTGCGCGGCCCGCGCGACCGCGCCCCGAACCTTCACGAACGGACGGCGATGCTCAACAAAGTGCGGCCCGCGCTGGGCCGCGTCCTGACCCCCATCGGACGCTCGGTCGCGCGAACCGGGATCTCGCCGAACGCCATCACGGTCATCGGCACGGTGGGCGTCGTCGTCGGCGCGCTCGGCTTCTTCCCGCGCGGCTCCTACTTCTGGGGCACGATGGTGATCACCGCGTTCGTGCTGTTCGACATGCTCGACGGCGCGGTCGCCCGCGTCACCGGCAGGATCTCCAAGTTCGGCGCGTTCCTGGACTCCACGATGGACCGGGTCGCCGACGCGGCCGTGTTCGGCGGCCTGATGATCGGCCTGGACCGCGACGGCGAGGACGTCCTGGCGGCGCTGGCGCTGTTCTGCCTGGTCGCGGGCGTGGTGACGTCCTACGCCAAGGCCCGCGCCGAAGGGCTCGGCTACACCTGCAACGTCGGGATCGCGGAGCGGTCGGAGCGGCTGATCATCGTCCTGGTGCCGACCGGGTTCCACGGCCTCGGCGTCCCCTACATCCTCGCGGTGGGCCTGTGGGTCCTCGCGGTGCTCAGCGCGGTGACGGTCGGGCAGCGGCTCGTCGCGGTGTGGCGGCAGGCGCGGGACGAGGTGCCCGCGCCCGGGGGCGGTTCGTGACGGACGGCCTGCGCGACGAGGCGGCCGACGCGGCGTACGCGCTCGGCTGGCGGGTCGTGCGCAAGACGCCCGAGCCGCTGGCCCGGCTGGCGTTCGCCGCGCTCGCCGACCGGACGTGGCAGGCCCACGGCGCGGGCGTCCGCCAGTTGGAGCGCAACCTGTGCCGCGTCCTCGGCAAGAAGGCCGTGGACGACGAGGTCCGCGTCCTGAGCAAGCGCGTGCTGCGGTCCTACTTCCGGTACTGGCTGGAGGTCTTCCGCCTGCCGGAGTACAGCCGGGACCGCATCCTCGGCGGGATGCGCGTCACCGGCCACGAGAAGCTGTTCGCCACCCTCGACTCCGGGCGCGGCGCGATCCTCGCGCTGCCGCACATGGGGAACTACGAGCAGGCCGGGGCGTGGCTCGTCCACAGCGGGTACCCGTTCACGACGGTCGCGGAGCGGCTGAGGCCGACCTCGCTGTTCGACCGGTTCGTGGCGTTCCGCGAAAGCCTCGGCATGGAGGTCCTGGCCCACAGGGGCGCGTCGGCGTTCGGCCGGCTCGCGCAGCGCCTCCGCGCGGGCCGCCCCGTCTGCCTGGTCGTCGACCGGGACCTCACCGACACCGGCGTGGACGTGGAGTTCTTCGGCGAGACGGCGCGGATGCCCGCCGTGTCGGCGGCGCTGGCGATCCAGACCGGCGCGGCCCTGTATCCGGTGACGCTCTGGTTCGAGGGCGACGGCTGGGGCGCGCGCGTCCACGACGAGATCCCGGTGCCCGGGGACGGCGCGCGGCGCGAGAAGATCGGCGCGATGACCCAGTCCCTCGCGGCGGTCTTCGAGGCGGGCATCGCCGCGCACCCGGAGGACTGGCACATGCTGCAGAAGGTCTGGATCGCCGACCTGGCGGGGCGCGGCGCGTGAGGATCGGGATCGTCTGCCCCTACACCTGGAATGTGCCGGGGGGCGTCCAGCAGCACGTCCGCGACCTCGCCGAGGCGCTGATCGGGTACGGGCACGGCGTCTCGGTCATCACGCCCGCCGACGACGACGCGCAACTACCGCCGTATGTCGTGTCCGCCGGGCGGGCGGTGCCCGTCCCCTACAACGGGTCGGTGGCGCGGCTGGCGTTCGGGTTCCTGTCGGCGTCGCGGGTGCGGCGCTGGATCCACGACGGCGCGTTCGACGTCCTGCACGTCCACGAGCCCGCCGCGCCCTCGCTCGGCCTGCTGGCCTGCTGGGCGGCGGCCGGGCCGATCGTCGGCACCTTCCACGCGTCCTACGAGAAGTCCCGCGTCGTGTCGGTCACCGCGCCGATCCTGCGCAGCGCCCTGGAGAAGATCACCGGGCGGATCGCGGTCTCCGAGGCCGCCCGCACGACGCTCGTCGAGCACCTGGGCGGCGACGCGGTCCTGATCCCCAACGGCGTCGCGACCGCGCGGTACGCGACCGCCGAGCCGCTGCCCGGCTGGCCCGGCGACGGCGGCGCGCTCGGCTTCCTCGGGCGGATGGACGAGCCGCGCAAGGGCCTTCAGGTGCTGCTGCGCGCGTTCGAGACCCTCGGCCGGGAGCGGCCCGGCCTGCGGCTGCTGGTCGCCGGGCCGGGCGACGCCGACGACGTCCTCGCGCGCGTCCCGGCGGACCTGCGGTCCCGCGTCGTCGTCCTCGGCCTCGTCAGCGAGGAGGACAAGGTCCGCGCCTACCACTCGGTGGACGCGTTCGTCGCGCCCAACCTCGGCGGCGAGAGCTTCGGCATCGTCCTCGCCGAGGCGATGTCGGCGGGCGCGCCGATCCTCGCCAGCGACATCGAGGCGTTCGACCACGTGCTGCGCGGCGGCCGCGCGGGCGTGCTGTTCCCGACCGGCGACGCCGCCGCGCTCGCCGCCGCCGCGGGCGCGCTGCTGGACGACCCGGCCCGCCGCGAGCGCCTGTCGGCCGCGGCCCGCGCCGCCGTCCGCGCCTACGACTGGTCGGCGGTCGCGCGGGACGTGCTGCGGGTGTACGAGACCGTCACGCTCGGCGCGGGCGGCGTCATCGCCACCGACGGCGAAGGGTAGGGAGGACCCGTGTTCCCCGACTGGATCATCGACGTCCTGCTCGGCCTGGCCGCCGCGTTCCTGCTGGTGGTGTACGTGTCGTGGCGGGCGACGCGGCTGGACCGGCTGCACGTCCGCGTCGAGACCGCGCGGGCCGCGCTGGACGCGGCGCTGGTGCGGCGCGCGGCCGTGACGCTGGAGCTGGCCGCCTCGCGGCTGCTCGACCCGGCGACGAGCCTCGTCCTGGCGACCGCCGCCCACCAGGCCCGCACCGCCGACGCGGACGGCCGCGAGTTCGCCGAGAGCGACCTGTCGCGCGCGCTGCGCGCCGCCGTGGACCAGCCAGGGTTCGCGGCCGGGCTCGACGACCGCGCCGACGACGGCGGGCACGTCCTGGAAGAGCTGGCGTCGTCCGCGCAGAAGGTCGTCTACGCGCGCAACTTCTACAACGACGCGGTCGCGCAGGCGCGCGCGGCCCGCCGCAAGCTCCTCATCCGCGTCCTGCCGCTGGCGGGCCGCGCCGCGCTGCCCGGCTTCTTCGAGATCGACGACGACCCGCCCCGGCTCTGAACGCCGCCCCGCCGGGGGGACGGACCGCGCACCGGAGCCGGATCGGTACGCTCGGAGACGATTCTCATCAAGGGGGCGTATCGTGCGTTCGTTCACGGCCGGGCGGGGGCCGCTCGCGGCCGGCGGCGCGGTCCTGCTCGCCGCGTCCCTCGCGGCCTGCTCGGGCGGGTCGGACGGCGGCGGCCCGGCCGCCACGCCGTCCTCGCCGGGCGGCTCGGCGTCCGCCACCCCGGCGGTGAACCCGCTGACGGGCCTGCGGCGCGGCGTCGGCAGGCCGGTGCTGGCCGTCAAGATCGAGAACACCCGGCCCGCGATGCCGCAGACCGGCGTCTCGGCCGCCGACCTGGTGTATGTCGAGCAGGTCGAGGGCGGCGAGACGCGGCTGATGGCGGTGTACTCGTCCACGCTGCCCAAGCGCGTCGGACCGGTCCGCAGCGCGCGGATCTCCGACCTGCACCTGCTGCCGCAGTTCGGGCATCCGGCGTTCGCGTTCTCGGGCGTGCAGAGCAAGATGAAGAAGTACGTGCGGCGCGCGCCCGTCCAGGACGTCTCCCAGGACGCGGGGGACGGCGGCTACACGCGCGCCGGGACCAAACCCGCGCCCTACAACCTCTACGCCGACCCGCGCGCGCTGGTGAAGCGCGCACCGGACGCGAAACCGCCGAAGGACGTCGGGTTCAAGTTCGGCCCGGCCCCGCAGGGCGGGGCGCCGACGAAGACGTTCACCGCCAAGTGGCCCGCCACGACGATGGGTTTCACCTGGTCGGCGAAGGCCAAGCGCTGGCTGGCGTCCTGGGGCGGCAGCCCCGACCGGGCCGCCGAGGGCGGCGTGCTCGGCGGCGCGACGGTCGTCGTGCAGCGGGTGAAGACCACCCGGTCGCAGTTCCACGACTTCCTCGGCGCGTACACGCCGCTCATCCACACGACCGGGACCGGCACCGCGACGGTCCTGCGCGACGGCCGCGCGTACGGCGCCCGCTGGTCGCGCCCGTCCGAGGACGCCGGGACGACGTTCACGACGGCCGACGGCGCGCCGATGACGTTCGCGACCGGCCAGGTGTGGATCGTCCTGGTCAACGACGGCAAACCGTATATGCCCTGACCTGCGTCCGAGCGCGTCCCCGCCGGGGAATATCATGGATCACGACTTATCGCCCGTTCACGTGAGGAATGCCCGTGTCTGCTTCCAGCTCTGAGACCACCGCTCCCGCGACCGGCACCGCCCGGGTCAAGCGGGGCATGGCGGAGATGCTCAAGGGCGGTGTGATCATGGACGTCGTCACCCCCGAGCAGGCGAAGATCGCCGAGGACGCGGGCGCCGTCGCCGTCATGGCGCTGGAGCGCGTCCCCGCCGACATCCGCGCCGAGGGCGGCATCTCCCGGATGAGCGACCCCGACATGATCGACGGGATCATCCAGGCCGTCTCGATCCCGGTCATGGCCAAGGCCCGCATCGGCCACTTCGTCGAGGCGCGGGTGCTGCAGTCGCTCGGCGTCGACTACATCGACGAGTCCGAGGTCCTGACCCCCGCGGACTACGAGAACCACATCGACAAGTTCGCGTTCACCGTCCCGTTCGTGTGCGGCGCGACCAACCTCGGCGAGGCCCTGCGCCGCATCACCGAGGGCGCGGCGATGATCCGCTCCAAGGGCGAGGCGGGCACCGGCGACGTCTCCAACGCCACCACGCACATGCGCAAGATCCGCGGCGAGATCCGGCGGCTCCAGTCGCTGCCGGAGGACGAGCTGTACGTCGCCGCCAAGGAGCTGCAGGCCCCCTACGAGCTGGTCAAGGAGGTCGCCGAGGCCGGGAAGCTGCCCGTCGTGCTGTTCACCGCGGGCGGCATCGCCACCCCCGCCGACGCCGCGATGATGATGCAGCTCGGCGCGGAGGGCGTGTTCGTCGGCTCGGGCATCTTCAAGTCCGGCAACCCCGCGCAGCGCGCCGAGGCGATCGTCAAGGCCACGACCTTCCACGACGACCCCGACGTCATCGCGAACGTCTCGCGCGGCCTCGGCGAGGCGATGGTCGGCATCAGCGTCGCGTCCCTCGGCGAGGACCAGAAGTTCGCCGGCCGCGGCTGGTGACACCTTTCTTCCCCCGGAGTCTTCCCCGCCTTGCGCGGGGACTCCGGCGGCTACCCTGAATCCGGTTGATCTCGCGCCGCGTCGGACGATTCCGGCGCGGCACGCGGAACACGGGCGGAAGGGGTGCGCATGGGGTGGTCGGTCTCGCTCGCCTGCTGCCGCTCGGCCGACCCGGCGGCGGTCTTCCGGCCCGGCGTGACCGCCGATCCGCGCGCCGCCGCGTCGTTCGCGCGGGGCCTCCACCCCGCCGCGACGCTCACCGAGACGGGTGACACCGTCCTGGACTTCGCGCTGAATCCGTACGGCGACGAGATGTTCGTCGGCGCGTACGGCGGCGACGGCGGCGGCGCGGTGCTGCTGTGCGACCGGCGGCTGTTCGGCCTGGACGACGACGCCCGCCACATCGTGGACCGCGCCGCCGCCGCGCTGCCCGACGCCGTCTGCGGCGTGCTCGTTCTGGAGAGCGTCGCGTCGGTCTGCTGGTTCCGCTGGTACGAGTCCGGCGAGCTGCGCCGCGACGTGTTCGTCAGCGCGGAGGACGGCGTCGTCGTGGACGTCGGCGACCGCCTCCCCGCCGAGGAGCCGTTCTGGCGCGCGCTCGACGAGGGCGCGCCCGACGTGCCGCTGCCGTTCGACCAGGAGGACTTCGGCCTCGCCCTCGCCGCGTCCTGCCTCTTCGGCCGCGGCCTGGCCGAACGCGGCGCGGACGGGTTCCTGCCGCTGGAACTCCCGGTGCGCCGCTTCAAGCTCTCCTGACCACCCGGTCCGCACCGAAACGAGAGTTTCGTAGGCGTTTACGCGCACCTAGTCGATAGATCCGCCTTTCCCGCTCCGTCCAGGATGTGGGTCCGCGCGCCGCCTGTGGCGCGCGTCACCACGGAGCGAGAGGTGGCCGGAGTGCGCATCGGCGGTCTTGTCCTCGCGGCGGCGGGCACGCTGCTGCTTCCCCTGACGGCCGCGCCGCCCGCGGCCGCCGAGGGCCCGATCCTCGGCGGCGCGACCGCCGCGTCCGTCAAGGACAGCTACCTGGTCACGCTCAAGGACGGGCGGACGGGCACGGACGGCGTCGCGACCCAGGCCCGCGCCCTCGCCGGGCGGTACTCCGGCCGCGTCGGGCGCGTCTACTCGCGGACCGTCCGCGGCTTCCAGGCGTCGATGAGCGAGCAGCGCGCGCGGCGGCTCGCCGCCGACCCGGCCGTCGCGACCGTCGAGCGGGATTCGGCCGTCCACGCGCTGGACGTGCAGCCGAATCCGCCGAACTGGGGGCTGGACCGCATCGACCAGACGCGCCTGCCGCTGAACGGCTCGTACACCTACGACACCAAGGCGCCCGGCGTCACCGCGTACATCGTGGACACCGGCATTCTGACGACGCACGCGGACTTCGGGGGCCGCGCCGTGTCCGGCCGCGACCTCGTCGACAACGACGACGACGCGACCGACTGCAACGGGCACGGCACGCACGTCGCGGGGATCGTCGGCGGGGCCGCGCACGGCGTGGCGAAGGGCGTGAAGCTCGTCGGCGTCCGGGTGCTGGACTGCTCGGGCAGCGGCGCGGTCTCCGGCGTCGTCGCCGGGCTGGACTGGGTCGCCGAGCACGCCGTCCGGCCCGCGGTCGCCAACCTCAGCCTCGGCGGCGGCACCAGCGCGACCCTGGACGCGGCGATCAAGCGGGCCGTCGCCGCCGGAGTCACCGTCGTCGTCGCGGCCGGGAACGACGGGAAGGACGCGTGCGGCGGCTCGCCCGCCCGCGTCCCCGAGGCGCTGACGGTCGGCGCGACGACCCGCGCCGACCGGCGCGCCGACTACTCCAACTACGGGACGTGCGTGGACCTGTTCGCGCCGGGCAGCGACGTCACCTCCGACTGGATCGGCGGCGCGAACGCGACCCGCAGCGCGTCCGGGACGTCGATGGCGTCCCCGCACGCGGCGGGCGCGGCCGCGCTCGTCCTGGCCGCCCACCCGCAGGACACCCCCGCCCAGGTCGCGACCGCGCTGACCGGCGCGGCGGACGCGGGCGTCGTCGGCAACCCGGGCACGGGCTCGCCCAACCGGCTGCTGTTCACCACCGACGGCGGCTCGCCGGCCGCGCCCGCGCCGTGCGCCCCGGCGTCCAGCGCCGCCAAGGCCGCGTTCGGGTCCTGGCAGACGGTGTCGAGCAAGATCAAGATCAGCGGGTGCGCCGGGACCGCCGGGGCCGCCGCGACCGTCACCGTGGACGTCTCCGTCCCGTGGCGCGGCGGGCTCGTCCTGGACCTCGTCGCCCCGGACGGCTCCGTCCAGCCCCTCAAGGGCTTCGACCTGTTCGACTTCGCCACCGACCTGAAGGCGTCCTATCCCGTGGACCTCGCGGGAGCCGACCGCGACGGCGACTGGACGCTGCGCGCCACCGACTACTGGCCCGGCGGCCAGGGCACCGTGAACTCCTGGACGCTCGCCCTCTGACGCTCATCCCGACGCCCGTTCGCGGCGGCCCGCCGGAGCCCCCCGGCGGGCCGCCGCGCCGTCCCACCCTGGAAGAACGGGCCGCCACCCGGGCGTTTAGGGTGTGCAGGTCGAATTCCAGGAAGCAGGGGTGACATGACGGCGGAGCCCACCATCGGAGTCCTCGCGCTGCAGGGCGACGTGCGCGAGCACGCGCGGGCGCTGGAGAGCGCGGGGGCGCGGACCCTCGCCGTCCGCCGCCCCGCCGAGCTGGACCGCGTGGACGGGCTCGTCGTCCCCGGCGGCGAGTCGACGACCATCGGCAAGCTCGCCCGCGCCTTCGACCTGCTCGAACCGCTGCGCAAGCGCGTCGAGTCCGGCCTGCCCGTCTACGGGTCCTGCGCCGGGATGATCCTGCTCGCGGACCGCGTCGAGGACGGCACCGCCGACCAGGAGACGATCGGCGGCATCGACATGACCGTCCGCCGCAACGCCTTCGGCCGCCAGGTCGACTCCTTCGAGGCGGCCGTCCCGCTCGCCGGGATGGGGGACGAGCCCTACCGCGCCGTCTTCATCCGCGCGCCCTGGGTGGAGCGCGTCGGACCGGGCGTCGAGGTCCTCGGCCGTGCCGAGGGCGGCCCGAGCGCCGATAGGATCGTCGCCGTCCGCCAGGGCCGCCTGATGGCGACCGCCTTCCACCCGGAACTGACGGACGACCACCGCGTGCACCATTACTTCGCCGATCTGGTGCGCCGGGCGACGGAGGAGGATTAACGCATGTCCGGCCACTCCAAGTGGGCGACGACCAAGCACAAGAAGGCCGCGCTGGACGCCAAGCGCGGCAAGCTGTTCGCCAAGCTCATCAAGAACATCGAGGTCGCGGCCCGCACCGGCGGCGGCGACCCGGACGCCAACCCGACGCTGTACGACGCCATCTACAAGGCGAAGAAGAACTCCGTCCCCAACGACAACATCGAGCGCGCGCGCAAGCGCGGCGCCGGTGAGGAGGCGGGCGGCGCGGACTGGCAGAACATCACCTACGAGGGCTACGCGCCCGGCGGCGTCGCGGTGCTCATCGAGTGCCTGACCGACAACCGCAACCGCGCGGCCTCGGAGGTGCGCGTCGCGCTGACCCGCAACGGCGGCTCCCTCGCCGACCCGGGCTCGGTGTCGTACATGTTCAACCGCAAGGGCGTCGTGGTCGTGCCGAAGAACGGCGCGAGCGAGGACGACGTCATGATGGCCGTCCTGGACGCGGGCGCCGAGGAGGTCAACGACCTCGGCGAGGAGTTCGAGGTCGTGTCCGAGGCGGGCGACCTGATCGCCGTCCGCACGGCCCTGCAGGACGCGGGCATCGACTACGACTCGGCGGAGAGCAAGTTCCTGCCGACGATGACCGTCCCGCTGGACGAGGAGAACGCCCGCAAGGTGTTCCGCCTCATGGACGCCCTCGAGGACTCCGACGACGTCCAGGAGATCTACGCCAACTTCGACGTCAGCGACGAGGTCCTGGCCGCGATCGACGCCTGACCGGCGTTTCCCGGAACGGCCGCCGCGCGTCCCCGCGCGGCGGCCGTCCGGCGTCCGGGGCTACCGTACGGATCATGGAGATCCGGGCGTTGACCGTGGCCGAGTTCGCCGCCACCCGCGACCTGCGCCGCCAGGCGTTCGGGCCGGTGCCGGACGACGAGTGGGAGCGGTCCCTCGCGCGGGTCCGGCCGCTGGTCGAGGCGGGCCGCTGCCTCGGCGGGTTCCTGGACGGCCGCGTCGTCGCCACGGCCCATGTGAACGACCAGCGCCAGTGGTGGCGCGGGCGGGCGCTGCCGCTCGGCGGCGTCAGCGGCGTCACCGTCGCGCCGGACCTGCGCGGCCGGGGCCTGGCCCGCGCCGTGGTCCGCGCGGTGCTCGACCGGTGCGCGGAACTCGGGCTCCCGCTGTCGATGCTCGTCGTGACGGACGGCGCGGCCGCCCTGGAGCGTTCCGCCGACGACGCGGACGCCGTCCGCCTCGGCCCGCGCGGGCTCGCCGCGCTGTACGCCGGCGTCCCGCTCGCGACGCTGCGCCGCGCCGGGCTCGCCGCGGGCGGCGCGGCCCACGACGACGCGCTCGACGCGGCGTTCGCCGCCGACCCGTTCGCGCTCGACTTCTTCTGACCGGCCCGTCCCGCGCGCGATGTCCGCCCGGTCCGGTAGCGTGACCCGCGCCGAACACATGATCGAAGGAGCGGGCGCGTGCGGGTGATGGGGGTGGACCCGGGCCTGACGCGCTGCGGCGTCGGCGTGGTCGACGGCGCGCCGGGCCGGCCGCTGGCGCTCGTCCACGTCTCGGTGGTGCGCACCAGCCCGGACGACGACGTCGCGCACCGGCTGCTCGGCGTCGAGCGCGGCCTGCTGGCCGTGCTGGCGGAGTTCGAGCCCGACGCGGTCGCCGTCGAGCGCGTGTTCGCGCAGCACAACGTCAGCACCGTGATGGGCACCGCGCAGGCCGCCGGGGTCGCGATGCTCGCCGCCGCCCGGCTCGGCCTGCCGGTCGGGCTGCACACGCCGAGCGAGGCCAAGGCCGCCGTCACCGGCAACGGCCGCGCCGACAAGGCGCAGGTCACCAGCATGGTCACCCGGCTGCTGCGGCTCACCGCCGCCCCCCGCCCCGCCGACGCCGCCGACGCGCTCGCGCTCGCGATCTGCCACGTGTGGCGCGGCGGCGCGCAGGCCCGGCTGGACGCGGCCCGGGGGCGCGTCGCCCGCCCGAGAACGCCAGGAGGAACCGCCCGATGATCGCCTTCGTGCGCGGCACGGTCGCCGCGTCGGGCCCGGACTCGGCCGTCGTCGACGTCGGCGGCGTCGGCTACGCCGTGCAATGCACGCCCGCGACGCTCGCCGGGCTGCGGGAGGGCGAGGAGGTCCGCGTCCCGACCTCGCTCGTCGTCCGCGAGGACTCGATGACCCTGTTCGGGTTCGCCGACGACGACGAGCGGACGGTCTTCGAGCTGCTGCAGACCGCCAGCGGCGTCGGCCCGCGCCTCGCGCTGGCGATGCTCGCCGTCCACAGCCCCGACGGGCTGCGCGCCGCCGTCGCCGCCGAGGACCTGGTGGCCCTCACCAAGGTCCCCGGCATCGGCAAGAAGGGCGCGCAGCGGATCGTCCTGGAGCTGCGCGACCGCCTCGGCGCGCCCGCCGGCGGCGCGGCGGCCCCGGCCGCCCCGCGCCCGGCGGCCTGGCGCGACCAGGTCCAGGCGGGCCTGGTGAACCTCGGCTGGTCCGCCCGCGACGCCGACGCGGCCGTGGACGCCGTCGCCGCCGACCTCGGCGACACCCCGCCCCCGCCCGTCCCCGCCCTCCTCAAGGCCGCCCTGAAGAAGCTGAGCAAGTGACCCCCGCCATCCTGGGCCGCGTAGGGCGAAGTCATGGACACTAACCGGCTGGTGGGGCCTGATCCCGAAGGGCCCGACGAGGAGGTCGTCGAGGCCGCGCTGCGGCCGAAGCGGTTGGACGACTTCGTCGGGCAGGAGCGGGTGCGCGAGCAGCTCGGGCTCGTGCTGCACAGCGCGCTGCGGCGCGGCCGGACGCCCGACCACGTGCTGCTGTCGGGCGGTCCGGGGCTCGGCAAGACGACCCTCGCCATGATCATCGCGGCGGAGCTGGGGCAGCCGCTGCGGGTGTCCTCCGGCCCGGCGATCGAGCGGGCGGGCGACCTGGCGGCGATCCTGTCCACCCTCGCCGAGGGCGAGGTGCTGTTCCTGGACGAGATCCACCGCATGGCGCGCCCCGCCGAAGAGATGCTCTACATGGCGATGGAGGACTTCCGGGTCGACGTCGTCGTCGGCAAGGGCCCGGGCGCGACCGCCATCCCGCTCGACATCGCGCCGTTCACCCTGGTCGGGGCGACGACCCGTGCCGGGATGCTGCCCGGCCCGCTGCGCGACCGCTTCGGGTTCGTCGCCCACATGGACTTCTACGGCGCGGCGGAGCTGGAGGTGATCGTCCGGCGGTCCGCCCGGCTGCTGGAGGTCGAGATCACCGACGACGGCGCGGCCGAGGTCGCGGGCCGCTCGCGGGGCACGCCGCGCATCGCCAACCGGCTGCTGCGCCGCGTCCGCGACTACGCCGAGGTCCGCGCGGACGGCGTCGTCACCGAGGAACTGGCCCGGTCGGCGCTCGACCTGTACGAGGTGGACGAGCGCGGCCTGGACCGGTTGGACCGTGCCGTCCTGGCGGCCCTGCTCGGCAAGTTCGGCGGCGGCCCGGTCGGGCTGTCCACGCTGGCGGTGTCGGTGGGGGAGGAGCCGGAGACGGTCGAGGTCGTCGCCGAGCCGTTCCTGGTCCGGCAGGGCCTGCTCGCCCGGACCCCGCGCGGCCGCGTCGCGACCCCCGCCGCCTGGGCGCACCTGGGCCTCACCCCGCCGCCCGCCGCCCCGTTCGGCCCGCCCGCCGGAACGCTGTTCGACACCGACGGCGACGAGGGCCCGGAGCCGTAGGTGACGGCCCGGTCACGGGCCGGGAACTTCCGCGGGCGGTCGTTCGTCGGTTCGTTGCCGGGGTCTCGCATACTCTCTAGACTCCGGGACTTGGTCACGTCTCCAGCCTCGGCCGATGATCGCAATCCGGCGGCAGGCTGGGCAAACCACATCGGAAGGACGCCCGTCAGGGCATCGACATGATTATTGCGGCGGGAAACTCCGGCGGCGGTGGCGGCTTCGGGCTGCTGATGCTGCTGGCCGTGCCCATCATCTTCTACTTCCTGCTCATCCGCCCGCAGAACAAGCGGCGCCGCGAGCAGTTGAGTCTGCAGAACTCGATCGAACCGGGCGCGCGCATCATCACCACCGCCGGCATGCACGCCACGGTCGTCTCCAGCGACGACGACGGCGTCGTGCTGGAGATCGCGCCGGGCGTCGAGGCCCGCTTCGTCAAGCAGGCGGTCATGCAGGTCCTCAAGGACGACGAGCCCGAAGAGGCGCTCGACGAGGACGCCGCCGACGAGGACGAGAACAAGATCGACCTGTCCAAGAAGAACGACGGCGCGCTGGACGACGCGCCGGAGTCCTCGACGGGCGACGTGAAGGACGCCGACAAGACCCCGGGGGAGATGGACGAGGCCGCCGAAGCCGTGTCCACGGGCAAGGGCGCGGACAAGCCGACGGCCTGACGGCCGTCCGGCACGGAGAACAAGACGGGAAGTACGACGACCAGTGGCTTCGTCTTCTAACACACCCTCCGCCCCCGGGCGCACGCTGATCGCCCTGTTCGCGGTCCTGGCGGCCCTGACGGGTGTGATGTTCCTGCAGGGCCGGACGACCCCGAAGCTCGGGCTCGACCTCGCCGGCGGGACCACCGTGACGCTCACGGCCAAGACCGGGAACGGCAAGAACCCGCCGCAGGCCCAGATGGACCAGGCCGTCAAGATCATGAACCGGCGGGTCAACGGTCTCGGCGTGTCGGACGCGGAGGTGGCCAAGCAGGGCAGCAACAACATCGTGGTCAACGTGCCGGGCGAGGGCCAGGCCCGCGTGGTCCAGCTCATCGGCACGACCGCGAAGCTGCAGTTCCGCCAGGTCTTCGCCGTCACCGACGGCAAGCCGGTGCAGCTCCAGGGCGCGACGCCCGACAAGGAGAAGAAGCCCGGGACCTCGGCGTCGCCGGGCACCCCGAAGGCGACCTCGACGCCGCGCGGCCGCGCGGTGACCGGGGCCCTCGCGGCGCCGACGCCGAACCCGTCGTCCAGCCCGTCCACCAGCCCCTCGCCGGGCGCGTCGGCGAGCCCGTCGAGCCCGCTGACGGGCGCGTCCCCGAACGCCTCGGCCCCGCCGACCCCGGCGGAGCTGCGCAAGGAGCTGTCGCTGCCGGCCTCGGTGGGCGACGACGTCATCCGGGACTTCGCGCAGCTCAACTGCTACGTCGGCGACAAGCACGCGCCGGGCTCCAACGACCCGAACCGCCAGTGGGTTCCGGCGTGCGACCAGCGCGAGGAGCAGGGCGCGGTCTCCAAGTACATCCTCGGCCCGGTGCGGGTCCTCGGCGAGCAGGTCTCGTCCGCCGACGCCATCGCGCCGAACGCCCAGCAGGGCACCGCGAGCTGGAGCGTCGCCCTGAAGTTCAAGAGCCAGGGCGCCAAGCAGTTCGCCGACGTCACCGGCGAGGCCTACAAGGCCGCGGCGGGCTCCCCGCAGCGGCAGGTCGCGATCGTGCTGGACGGCCAGGTGGTCTCCGCGCCGACGATCGACAACGGCGCGATCACCGGCGGCAGCGCCAGCATCTACGGCCAGGCCGACACCTTCACCCAGGCGTACGCCGCCGACCTGGCGAGCGTCCTGAAGTACGGCGCGCTGCCGCTGGAGTTCAAGCAGAGCTCGATCGACGAGGTGTCCTCGACGCTCGGCTCCGACCAGCTCCGCGGCGGCATGATCGCGGGCGGGATCGGCCTGGCGCTGGTCGTCGTCTACTGCATGCTCTACTACCGGGGCCTCGGCCTGGTGGCGGTGTCCAGCCTGGTCGTCGCGTCCGGCATCACCTACCTCGCGGTCGTGGTGCTCGGCGAGAACATCGGCTTCGGGCTGTCGCTGCCGCACATCATCGGCCTGATCGTGTCGATCGGCATCACGGCGGACTCGTTCATCGTCTACTTCGAACGGCTCCGCGACGAGCTGCGCGCCGGGAGGCGGCTGCGGCCGTCGGTGGAGGCGGCGTGGAAGCGCGCCCGCCGCACGATCCTGGTCGCGGACGCGGTCACGTTCATCGCCGCCCTGGTGCTGTACTTCCTGGCGGTCGGCGGCGTCGCGGGCTTCGCGTTCGCTATGGGCCTGACCACGCTCATCGACGTGATCGTCGTCTTCTTCTTCACCAAGCCGATCGTGACGCTGCTGTCGCGGACCGCGTTCTTCGGCAAGGGCCATCCGCTGTCCGGCCTGGACCCGCGTAAGCTGCACAAGCCGGAGCCCGCGGCGGCCGCGGCCCGCCCGACCGGTCAGGAGGCGTGAGCATGGCGCTCGGCGGAGTGTTCTCCCGGGTCTACCGGGGCGAGATCAGCGCCGACATCGTCGGCCGCCCGAAGATCTGGTACACGATCTCCGGCGCGCTGCTGGCGTTCTCGATCATCGGCCTGGCCGTCTTCCACCTGAACTTCGGCGTGGAGTTCAAGGGCGGGTCGGTCTTCACGTTCAAGGCGCCCGGCCACTCGATCGAGCAGGTCCGCGGTGCGGTCGAGGCCGGCGGCGCGCACCAGGTGATCGTGCAGAAGGCCGGCGGCGACTGGCGCGTCACGACCGAGAGCATGCCGTCCGCGGAGGCCACCAAGGTCAAGGAGAACGTCGCCAAGGACCTCGGCGTCGCGGAGGGCAAGGTCAGCACGCAGGTCGTCGGCGCGTCCTGGGGCGGTGAGATCACCAAGAAGGCGTGGCAGGCGCTCGGCGTCTTCCTCGTGCTGATCATCCTGTACCTGTCGGTGGCGTTCGAGTGGCGGATGGCGGTGGCGGCGCTGGTCGCCCTGCTGCACGACCTCGTCATCACGGCGGGCGTCTACGCCTGGTCGGGGTTCGAGGTCACGCCCGCGACGCTGCTCGGCTTCCTGACGATCCTCGGCTACTCGCTGTACGACGCGGTCGTGGTCTTCGACATGATCAAGGAGGTCACGCGCCCGCTGACGCCGACCTCCAAGATCACCTACAGCGACGCGGCGAACCGGGCGCTCAGCAGCACGCTGGTCCGGTCGCTGAACACCTCGCTGGTGGCGATCCTGCCGGTCGGCGCGATCCTGTTCATCGGGACGACGCTGTTCGGGGCGGGCACGCTCAAGGACCTGTCGCTCGCGCTGTTCGTCGGCATGATCGTCGGGACGTACTCGTCCATCTGCGTGGCGACGCCGCTGCTCGTCCAGCTCAAGGAGCGCGAACCGCAGTACCGCGAGCTGCGCGCCAACATCGCGCGGCGCGAGAGCAGCGCCAAGCGGCAGGCCAGGTCGGCGCGGACGGCGGTCCGCGCCGGAGGCGGCGGCGCGGCCGACGACGACTCGGGCGCGGACGAGACGCGGGCGGACGACACCGGGATCGACATCAAGTCGGACGTGACACTGCGCAAGGTCGTCCAGACGGGCCCGCGCCAGCAGCCCAAGCGCGGCACGCGTACCCAGCGCCGCAACAAGTAGGCCAAGCAGGACAAGTAGGACCCCGCCGCCGGGCGCGGCGGGCCAGCACGGCGTGACAGAGCACGGTCCGGCCGTGCCCGCGGGACCGCGGGCACGGCCGACCTGCGTTCGCGCCCGATCCGAGATCAGGAGCACCGTGGACCTCGACAGCCTCATTCGCGAACGCATCCGCGACGTCCCCGACTACCCCAAGCCCGGCGTGCTGTTCAAGGACATCACGCCGCTGCTGGCCGACCACGTCGCGTTCGCGGGCGTCGTGGACGCGATCGTCAACCACCACGGCCGGGGCACCGTCGACAAGATCGTCGGGATCGAGGCGCGCGGGTTCATCCTCGCCGCGCCCGTCGCCTACCACTTCGGGGCGGGTTTCGTCCCGGTGCGCAAGAAGGGGAAACTGCCCGCCGCGACGCACGGGCGGTCCTATGATCTCGAATACGGGACCGAGACCATCGAGGTCCACGCCGACGCCTTCGAGCCCGGCGAGCGCGTCCTCATCGTGGACGACGTGCTGGCGACCGGGGGCACCGCGCGGGCGGCGGCCGAGCTGGTGGCGCACGGCGGCGCCGAGGTCGTCGGGGTTTCGGTCCTGATGGAACTGTCCTTTCTGGGCGGTCGCGACCGGATCGGGAAGCTGGACGTGCATTCCCTGGTTACGGTCTAGTACGAAAAGGCGGCGGATAGACTGGCTGCCACCAGAGTCCGGCGGGGACGGGCGCTTCCCGGCGGAACAGGGCGGATCGCGCCCGTCAGTGTTGGGGAGGCTGGGTGCCCGGTGAGGTGGTATCGACCGACGCGGTGACCGCCGTGCCGCCCGCGAACACGCCCGGACCGGACGACGGCCCGGCGGAGCGGGCGGACCGCGACCAGGCCGCCGCCGGCACCGCCGCGCCCGCTCCCGCGCCGCCGGCAGCAGAACCCGGGGGCGCCGCGCCCCCGCCGCCCGATGACCCGTCCCGGCCGACACCGGCCCCGATCCCGCCGTCCGCGGCACGGGTGCGCCGCAGGCTCGCCCGGCTCGGCGCGCAGCGGGGGCCAGCCATGAACCCGGTACTCGAACCACTGATCAAGACCGTCCGCAACACGCATCCGAAGGCGGACCTGCGGCAGATCGAGCGCGCCTACGACGTCGCGGCGCACTACCACCGCGACCAGAAGCGCAAGAGCGGCGACCCGTACATCACGCATCCGCTCGCCGTCGCGACGATCCTGGCCGAACTCGGCATGAACACCGAGACGGTCGTCGCCGCGCTGCTGCACGACACCGTCGAGGACACGCCGTACCAGTTGGACGAGCTGCGCGGCGACTTCGGCGACGAGATCGCGGCCCTGGTCGACGGCGTCACCAAACTGGACAAGGTCAAGTACGGCGACGCGGCCGAGGCCGAGACCGTCCGCAAGATGGTCGTGGCGATGGCCCGCGACATCCGCGTCCTGGTGATCAAGCTCGCGGACCGGCTGCACAACATGCGCACGCTCCGGTACATGCCGCGGCACAAGCAGGAGAAGAAGGCCCGCGAGACGCTGGAGGTCTTCGCCCCGCTCGCGCACCGGCTCGGGATGAACACGCTGAAGTGGGAGCTGGAGGACCTGTCCTTCGCGACCCTGTACCCCAAGCGGTTCGACGAGATCGCGCGGCTGGTGTCCGAGCGCGCGCCGCGCCGCGACCTGTTCCTCCAGGAAGTGATCGAGAACGTCTCGACGGACCTGCGGGACGCCAAGATCAAGGCGACCGTCACCGGCCGCCCCAAGCACTACTACTCGATCTACCAGAAGATGATCGCCCGCGACGTGGGCTTCGACGACATCTACGACCTGGTCGGCATCCGGGTCCTGGTGGACAGCGTCCGCGACTGCTACGCGGCGCTCGGCACGATCCACGCGCGGTGGAACCCGGTCCCCGGCCGGTTCAAGGACTACATCGCGATGCCGAAGTTCAACATGTACCAGTCGCTGCACACGACGGTGATCGGCCCGGAGGGCAAGCCCGTCGAGCTGCAGATCCGCACCTGGGGCATGCACCGGCGCGCGGAGTACGGCGTCGCGGCGCACTGGAAGTACAAGGAGGAGACGGTCGGCGGCCGGAAGGCGGCCGACATGCAGTGGCTCCGCCAGCTCCTGGACTGGCAGAAGGAGACCGCCGACCCGGCGGAGTTCCTGGAGTCGCTGCGCTTCGACCTGTCGGTGTCGGAGGTCTTCGTCTTCACCCCCAAGGGCGACGTGATCGCCCTGCCGCAGGGCGCGACGCCGGTGGACTTCGCGTACGCGATCCACACCGAGGTCGGCAGCCGATGTATCGGCGCCCGGGTGAACGGGCGTCTCGTCCCCCTGGAATCCACCCTCGACAACGGCGACACCGTCGAGGTCTTCACCTCCAAGTCCCCCGACGCGGGCCCCAGCCGCGACTGGCTGAACTTCGTCAAGAGCGCCCGCGCCCGCAACAAGATCCGGCACTGGTTCTCCAAGGAGCGCCGGGACACCGCGATCGAGTCCGGCAAGGACGCCATCGCGCGCGCGATGCGCAAGCAGAACATGCCGCTGCAGCGGATGATGTCGGGGGAGGCGCTGCTGGCGCTGGCCCGCGACATGCGCTACTCGGACGTGTCGTCGCTGTACGCGGCGGTCGGCGAGAACCAGGTGTCGGCGCAGACCGTCGTGCAGCGCCTGGTGGACGCGCTCGGCGGCGTGGAGAGCGCCGAGGAGGACCTGGCCGAGATCGCGCTGCCGACGCGCCGCCGCCGGACCCGCCCGGCGGGCGACCCGGGCGTCGTCGTCGCGGGCGACCCGGACGTGTGGGTGCGGCTGTCGCGGTGCTGCACGCCCGTCCCCGGCGACGACATCGTCGGGTTCGTGACGCGCGGCCACGGCGTGTCGGTCCACCGGGCCGACTGCTCGAACGTCGCGAGCCTGCGCACCCAGCCGGACCGGCTCATCGACGTGAAGTGGTCGCCCGGCGAGGACTCGGTGTTCCTCGTCGCGATCCAGGTCGAGGCGCTGGACCGGCCCCGGCTGCTGTCGGACGTGACGCGCGTCCTGTCCGACCAGCACGTGAACATTCTGTCGGCGTCGGTGACGACCACCCGGGACCGGGTGGCGGTCAGCCGGTTCACGTTCGAGATGGGCGATCCGAAGCACCTCGGGCACGTGCTGAAGGCCGTCCGCTCCATCGACGGCGTGTACGACGTCTACCGCGTCACCAGCGGCACCAACCGCTGACACGGCGAAGGGCCGGTCCTCCTCGGGGGACCGGCCCTTCTTCGTGCGCGGGGTCAGGCGTCCGCGGACTCGTCCTCCTCGTCGGGGGAGGCGTCCACCCCGGCCTCGGCGCGCTGCTGCGGTGTGATCGGCGTCGGCGCGCCGGTCAGCGGGTCGTAGCCGGACGCGGCCTTCGGGAACGCGATCACGTCGCGGATCGAGGACTCCCCGGCCAGCAGCATGACGACGCGGTCCCAGCCGAACGCGATCCCGCCGTGCGGCGGCGGGCCGAACTTGAACGCCTCCAGCAGGAAGCCGAACTTGACCTCGGCCTCCTCCTTGGTCAGGCCGAGGACGTCGAACACGCGCTGCTGCATCTCGGCGCGGTGGATGCGGATCGAGCCGCCGCCGATCTCGTTGCCGTTGCAGACGATGTCGTAGGCGTCGGCGAGGGCCGCGCCCGGGTCGTCGTGGAAGGTGTCGGCGACGGACGCCTTCGGCGCGGTGAACGGGTGGTGGACCGACGTCCAGCCGATCTGCTCGCCGCGGTCGTCCTCGACGGGCTCGAAGATCGGGGCGTCCACGACCCACGCGAACGCCCACTGCGACTCGTCGATGAGGTCGCGGCGGCGGCCGATCTCCAGCCGCGCGGCGCCGAGCAGTTCCTGCGTGGCGTGCCGCTTGCCCGCGCCGAAGAAGATCGCGTCGCCCGGGGCGGCGCCGGTCTCGGCGGCGAGCCCGGCCTTCTCGGCGTCGGACAGGTTCTTGGCGACGGGGCCGCTGAGCGTCCCGTCCTCCCCGACGAGCACGTAGGCCAGGCCGCGCGCGCCGCGGGCCTTCGCCCAGTCCTGCCAGGCGTCCAGCTCCTTGCGGGTCTGCGCCGCGCCGCCCGGCATGACGACCGCGCCGACGTAGGGGGCCTGGAACACCCGGAACGAGGTGTCGGCGAAGTAGGCGGTCATGTCGGTCAGCTCGACGCCGAACCGCAGGTCGGGCTTGTCGGAGCCGTACCGGGCCATCGCGTCGGCGTAGGTGATGTGGGGGATCGGCCGGGGGATCTCGTACCCGGCGACGTCCTTCCACAGCCGGGCGACCAGGTCCTCGGCGACGCGCAGGACGTCCGCCTGCTCCACGAACGACATCTCGATGTCGATCTGGGTGAACTCCGGCTGCCGGTCGGCGCGGAAGTCCTCGTCGCGGTAACAGCGGGCGATCTGGTAGTAGCGCTCCAGCCCGCCGACCATGAGGAGCTGCTTGAAGAGCTGCGGCGACTGCGGCAGTGCGTACCAGCGGCCGGGCCGCAGCCGCGCCGGGACGAGGAAGTCGCGCGCGCCCTCCGGCGTGGAGTTGGTCAGCGTGGGCGTCTCGACGTTGACGAACCCGTGCGACGCCAGCACGTCGTGGACGATGAACGACGCCTGCGACCGGATTCTCAGCGCCTTCGCGACCGCCTCGCGGCGGATGTCGAGGTACCGGTAGCGGAGCCGGACCTCCTCGTTGACGTTGACGTCGCCCTCGATCGGGAACGGCAGCGGCGCCGACTCCGACAGCACCTCGATCTCGGTCGCCGCGACCTCGATGTCGCCGGTCGGCAGCTCGGGGTTCTCGTTGCCCGCCGGTCGGACGCGGACCTCGCCGGTGATCCGCACGCAGAACTCCGACCGCAGGTCGTGCGCGGTGTCCTCCTCGCGGAAGACGACCTGGGCGGTGCCGGTGGCGTCCCGCAGGTCGATGAAGGTGACGCCGCCGTGGTCGCGGCGGCGCGCCACCCAGCCGGCCAACGTGACCGGCTGCCCGGCCTGCTCCCTGCGGAGCGTGCCCGCCCCGTGCGTGCGGATCATCGTGTGAGCCTTTCCTTCAGCGTCGGTGTGAGTTCGGCGAGCGGGACGGCGGTCTGCTCCCCGGTGGCCAGCTCCTTGACCTGGGCAGCGCCGTCGGCGATATCTCGCTCGCCGAGGATCACCGCGTAGCGCGCGCCGGACCGGTCGGCGTCCTTCATCGCGCCCTTGAGCTTCTTGCCGCCGAACGCCAGGTCGGCGGCGATCCCGGCGCGGCGCAGGTCCGCGACGAGCGCGAACAGGCGGCGCTCGGCGGTCTCGCCGAGGGGGACGCCGAACACCTCGCAGCGCGGCTTGGCGGCGAACGCCGAACCCTCGGCCTCCAGCGCGAGGATGGTCCGGTCCAGGCCGAGGCCGAACCCGATGCCGGGCAGGGCGGGGCCGCCGATGTCCTCGGCGAGGCCGTCGTAGCGTCCGCCGCCGCCGATGCCGGACTGCGCGCCGAGCAGCGGGTGGTCGAACTCGTAGGTGGTGCGGGTGTAGTAGTCCAGGCCGCGGACGAGCCGGGGCTCGTCCTCCCAGGCGACGCCGAGGTCGGCCAGCAGCTCGCGGACGCGGTCGTGGTAGTCCTTGCAGGCCCCGCACAGGTGGTCGGCCATCAGCGGCGCGTCGGCGAGCTGCGCCCGAACCTGCGGGCGCTTGTCGTCCAGGACGCGCAGCGGGTTGATCTCGATGCGCTCGCGGGTCGCCTCGTCCAGGTCCAGGCCGCGCAGGAACTCCTGGAGGACGGCCCGGTACGCCGGACGGCACTCGCGGCAGCCCAGCGAGTTCAGCAGCAGCCGCACCCGCGTCAGGCCCAGCGAGCGGTACCAGTGCGCGGCGAGCGCGATCGTCTCGGCGTCGACCAGCGGGTCCTCGCTGCCGATCGCCTCCAGGTCGAGCTGGTAGAACTGCCGGTACCGGCCCTGCTGCGGGCGCTCGGCGCGGAACACCGGCCCGACCGTCCACACCTTCACCGGCAGCGCGCCCTGCTTGTGCAGGTTGTGCTCCAGCACCGCGCGCAGCACGGTCGCGGTGAACTCGGGGCGCAGCGTCAGCGAGCGGCCGCCCCGGTCCTCGAAGGTGTACATCTCCTTCGACACCACGTCGGTGGACTCCCCGACCCCGCGCTTGAACAGCTCGGTGTCCTCGAACACCGCCAGTTCCAGGTAGCCGTATCCGGCCAGCCGCGCCTGCTCGGCGAAGGCGTCGCGGATCGCGGCGAACAGTTCCGCGCGCGGCGGGACGTACTCCTTGACCCCTTTCGGGGCCTGAAAGCTCGAACTCATGGTCTCTCGGTTCAGAATCCCTGGTGAGGGCCGTCGGCGGGCGCGAGGTCCGCCAGGAACGGGTTCGTGGCGCGCTCCCGGCCGATGGTGGTCTGCGGGCCGTGGCCGGGGAGCACGGCGGTGGTGTCGGGCAGCGTGAGGCAGACGCGGGACAGGCTCGCGAGGATGTCCTCGTAGGAGCCGCCCGGCAGGTCGGTGCGGCCGATCGACCCGGCGAACAGCAGGTCCCCGGAGAACATGACCTCCGGGACCGCCCCGTCCGGCCCGGCGGCGGGCGGCGTGCGGAACACGACCGACCCCGGCGTGTGGCCCGGCGCGTGGCCGACGGTGAAGCTCAGCCCCGCGAGGTCGAGCACGGCCCCGTCGGAGAGCTCGCGGACGTCGTCGGGCTCGCTCAGCGTCACGCCGCCGAACAGCTCCTGCCCCGGGTTCAGCGACAGGCCCCGGGCCGGGTCGCTGAGCAGGCCGCGGTCGTCCGGATGGATCCAGGCCGGGACGTCCTTGGCGCCGCAGACCGGCGCGACCGACCAGACGTGGTCGATGTGGCCGTGGGTGAGCAGCACCGCGACCGGCTTGAGCCGGTGCTCGCGCAGGATCTCGTCGATCCCGGCCGCGGCGTTCTCGCCGGGGTCGATGATGACGCACTCCTCGCCCGCCGCGGGCGCGACGACGTAGCAGTTCGCGGCGAACGATCCGGCGGGGAACCCGGCGACGAGCACGGTCGTCCTTCCTAAGGGCCGATGCGGAGCGAGTCCGGCGGGGAGGGCGGTGTCACCGAGCGTACCGGCGCGACGGCCACCACCGCGAACGCGATACCGGGAACGCCGTGTCGGCCGCCCGGCGCGCGGCGCGGTGCCCGCAGGGCACCGGTACGTCCCGTTGGCCGCTACCATGCCCACCACGTTCAACGAATCGGCGACGGACCGGCACGGACCGGCGGGGTCGGCGGCCGCGAGGAGGGCTCTGGTGGCGGGCAAGGACCGCAAGAAGCAACTGGCGCGGCAGCGCTACGAGCGTCAGCAGCAGCGGCTGGAGGCCCAGCGGGCGCGTTCCCGGCGCGTGAAGATCATCGGCGGGGTCGCGGCGGTGGCGGTGCTGGCGGCGGCGGGCGTGGCGACCGCGGTCCTCGCCGGCGGCGACGACAAGGGCAGCAAGGCCGAGGCCAAGGGCGACGGCACCTGCGACTACCGCGCCGCGCAGGACGCGGGCGCGCCCAAGGACCTCGGCACGCCGCCCGCCAAGCCCCTGTACCACGGCGACGTCAAGGCGGTGCTGAAGACCAGCCAGGGCGACATCGGCCTCACGCTGGACGGCGCGAAGGCCCCCTGCGCGACGAACTCCTTCGCCTACCTGGCCGGGAAGAAGTTCTGGGACAAGAGCCACTGCCACCGCCTGTCCACCAGCGCCGGCCTGCAGATGCTCCAGTGCGGCGATCCGACCGGGACGGGCACCGGCGGCCCCGGGTACCAGTTCGACAACGAGAACACCGCGGGCGCGAAGTACACCGCGGGCACGCTCGCGATGGCGAACGCCGGCCCGGGCACCAACGGCAGCCAGTTCTTCCTCGTCTACGGGGACTCGCAGCTCCCGCCGGACTACACCGTGTTCGGCAAGATCACCTCGGGTATCGACAAGCTGCAGGCCGTCGCGAAGGCGGGCGTCGCCACCAAGGGCTCGGACGGGACGGGCGAGCCCAAGAAGAAGGTCACGATCCAGGACGTCACCATCGCCGGGAACTAGGCGTTCGGGATACTAAGGTGTGATCGTCCGGAGTCCGGCGATCTCGAACGGACTCGCGAATCAGGAGGCAAGGGTGTCCAGCGCGACCGATCCGTGGGGCCGGGTGGACGAGGACGGCACCGTCTACGTGCGGACCGCCGAGGGCGGCGAGCACGTCGTCGGGTCCTGGCAGGCGGGCGCCCCGGACGAGGCGCTCGCCTACTTCAAGCGCAAGTACGACGCGCTGGCCACCGAGATCGGCCTGCTGACGCAGCGGGTGAAGACCACCGACCTGCAGCCCCAGCAGGCGCAGCAGGCCGTGCAGCGGCTCCGCGAGTCCGTCGAGGGCGCGAACGCCGTCGGGGACCTGGCCGCGCTCGGCCGCCGCCTGGACGCGCTCGACGACCTGGTCGGCCGCCGCCGCGAGGAGGTCAAGGCCCGCCGCGAGCACGCCCGCGACGAGGCCCGCGAGGTCAAGGAGCGCATCGTCGCCGAGGCCGAGCGGATCGCCGCCGAGGAGACGCACTGGAAGAACGGCGGCGAGCGGCTGCGCGCGCTGGTCGAGGAGTGGAAGGCCGCCGACCGCGTCGACCGGACCACCGAGACGGCGCTGTGGAAGCGGCTGTCGGCGGCCCGCAACGCGTTCACCAAGCGCCGCAAGGCGTACTTCGCGACGCTGGACGACCAGCGCGCCGAGGCCCGCCGCGAGAAGGAGCGGCTGGTCGCGGACGCCGAGGCGCTGAGCGGGTCCACCGACTGGTCCGACACCGCCGCCGCCTACCGGGAGCTGATGCGCCGCTGGAAGGCGGCGGGCCGCGCGTCCCGCGAGGTCGAGGACGAGCTGTGGGCCCGGTTCAAGGGCGCGCAGGACGTCTTCTTCGCCGCCCGCTCCGCCGTGTTCGCCGAGCGGGACGCCGAGTTCGCGGTGAACGCCGAGGAGAAGGAGCGCATCCTCGCGGAGGCGGAGAAACTGCTGCCCGTCCGCGACGTCCGCGCGGCCCGGCAGGCGCTGCGCGGGTTCCAGGAGCGCTGGGAGGCGGCGGGCATGGTCCCGCGCGACCGGCGCGACCGGCTGGAGTCGCGGCTGCGCAAGGTCGAGGAGGCCGTGCGGACGGCCGAGGAGTCGGAGTGGCGGCGCACCAACCCCGAGGCGCGGGCCCGCGCCGAGGCGACGGTGGCGCAGCTCCGCGACTCCATCGCCCAGTTGGAGCGCCGCCGGGACAAGGCCGCCGCCGCGGGCCGCGACCGGGACGTCAAGGACGCCGAGGAGGCGCTGACGGCCCGCCGGTCCTGGCTGGCCGAGGCCGAGCGCACGCTCGCCGAGTTCTCCTGACGCGCGGGCGCGGGGGCCCGCCCGGACCCCCGCGCCGCGCCGTCAGGCCGCCGACCGTTCGGCGAGCATCCCTTCCATCAGCGTGATCTCGCTCTGCTGGGCGGCCGCCATCGAGCGGGCGAGCCGCTGGACCTGCTCGTCGCCGGTGCGGGTGAGGACGGCCTTCGCCATCTCCACGCCCGCCCGGTGGTGCGTGATCATCAGACGGAGGAACAGCACCTCCGCCGCCCGGCCCGACGCCGCGTCCAGCGCACGGAGCTGCGCGGGCGTGGCCATTCCCGGCATCGACTCCGCTCCGGCGGCCTGTGCCCCGCCGTGCCCGGCGTGGCCCATCCAGCGCATCGGGCCGCGCGGGTCGGTCTTGGGCGCGCCCCACTCGTCCAGCCAGGCCGTCATCATGCCGATCTGCTGGGACTGGGTCGTGGCGATGTCGTAGGCCAGGGTCCGGACGGCCTGGTCGCCGGTCCGGTCCCGGATGTCCATCGCCATCCGGACGGCCTGCGCGTGGTGCGTGCTCATGTCGCGGGCGAACCCGGCCTCCGGCGAGTCGGCGTCGGCGTGGCCGGACCGCAGCAGCGGCAGCACGGCCAGCGCCGCCGCCACCCCGAGGACGAGCGCCGCGAGCAGGACGGCGGCCCGCCTTCCCCTCGCGGGCCGGGTCACCACGGGCCGGGTCACCACGGGCTCGGTCACGGCGTGTCCTTGCCGCCGGTGCAGGGCGCGCCCGGCTCCGGCGTCTGCGGCCCCTTGACGTACTTGGCCAGGAACGCGTCGATACGGGAGTCGTTCGCGTCCTGCACCTTGAGCTGGCGGCCCCACGCGCTGAGCGCGATCGGCGCGTCCAGCGACGGGTACGGGCTCATCAGCGAGTAGTCCACCGCGCGGACCCGCCTGGCGAGCGCCGCGACCTGGTCGGCGGCGAGCCCGGGCCGGTAGGTGACCCACACGGCGCCGTGCTCCAGCGCGTGGACGGCGTTCTCGTTCCGCAGCGGCGCGTCGTAGACCCGCGCGTCGCAGTTCTGCCAGGTCGGGTCGTGGTCGCCGCCCATCGGCGGCGAGTCCGGGTAGTCGACGGGATCGGTCGTGTGGTTCCGGCTGAGGCCGTCGTGGACGACGACGCCCTTGATGTCGTCGTCGGCCTGCGACGGCCGGGTCTGCAGGAACGCGAACACCACCGCCGCGACGGCGACGAGGCCGACGGCGGTGAAGAAGCCGATGCCGCCCCAGGGCGTCCGCCGCTCGGTCAGGGCGTTGGTGCGGGGCCGGTTCGCGCCGCGCTCGTTCGTGGGCATGGGAAAGGGACCTCCGGTGCTCGGATGGAAGGACGAGCTGGTGAAGGGGGCCGGGGGGCCGGGTCTTCTACAGCCGGAGCACCTGGAGGGCGGCGAGCGATCGGGGGGCGGGGGCGAAGGGGCGCGGCGGGGCGAGCGCCCAGCCGCCGCGCGCGGCGGCGCGGCCGCCCGCCCGGCGCGGCAGGGCGGCCAGCGCGAACGCCAGCAGCCCGAACAGCACGGGCAGGACCAGGCAGCACGCGTCGGCGGGGGAGACGGGGGCCCGCGCCGGGAGGTCGGTCAGCGAGATCAGCGGACCGGGCGACGCCGTGCCGACGCCGTGGACGAGCGGCGACCCCGCCGGGACGTGCAGCGAATGGGCCGTGCAGACCTCCTGCGGCGGCGCGTGCCCGAGCCCGTAGCTGAACACCAGCCCGGCGACGACCAGCAGCGCGACGAGCAGGCCGGACGGCCCGTGCCGCAGCGCGCGCCCCGCGCGCGCCGCCGCGCCGCTCGCGTCCACGCCACCTCCCCGGGCTCCGTCCGCCGGTCTCCGCATCGCCAACGCGGGGAGACCGCCGCCGAGTTCCGAAGGATACCCGGCGGCGTCCGCGCGAGGAGGACGATCGGCGCGTGCCGGGCGGGGCGGCCCGCGGGATAGTGTCGGAGTGTGACGAGCAGGGGGGAAACGGGCCGCGCTGACGCCCTTTTCGACGACCCGGCGCGACCGCCGGAACCGCCGGAACCGGCCGCGCCGGTGTTCGCGGAACCGGGCGCGAACGAGCCGCTGGCCGTCCGGATGCGGCCGCGCTCGCTGGACGAGGTCGTCGGCCAGGCGCACCTGCTCGGCCCCGGCACGCCGATCCGCCAGCTCGTGGACCGCGACGTCCCGATGTCCCTGCTGCTGTGGGGCCCGCCCGGCACGGGCAAGACGACGCTCGCGACCGTGGTGAGCCGCGTGACCGCCCGCCGGTTCGTGGAGGTCTCGGCCGTCAGCGACGGCGTCAAGCGCGTCCGCGC
The DNA here is from genome assembly GCF_000381885.1 of Actinomadura atramentaria DSM 43919. Classification (GTDB taxonomy): domain Bacteria; phylum Actinomycetota; class Actinomycetes; order Streptosporangiales; family Streptosporangiaceae; genus Spirillospora; species Spirillospora atramentaria. The sequence continues at coordinate 128,483 of NZ_KB907223.1, forward strand.
CGAGATCGAGCTGGCCCGCCGCGAACTCGGCATGACGGGCCGCCAGACGGTCCTGTTCGTGGACGAGGTCCACCGGTTCAACAAGGCCCAGCAGGACGCGCTGCTGCCCGCCGTCGAGAACCGCTGGGTGTCGTTCATCGGCGCGACGACCGAGAACCCGTTCTTCTCCGTGATCAGCCCGCTGCTGTCCCGGTCGCTGCTGCTCACCCTGGAGCCCCTCGGCGAGGACGACCTGCGCGCCGTGATCGCCCGCGCCCTCGCCGACGAGCGCGGCCTGGCCGGGGCGGTGTCGCTGGAGCCCGCCGCCGAGGACCACCTGATCCGGCTGGCGGGCGGCGACGCCCGCCGCACCCTCACCTACCTGGAGGCGGCCGCGCTCGTCGCCCCCGACGACGGCGTCGTGGACGTCGGGGTGCTGGAGCGCGCGGTGGACCGCGCCGCCGTCCGCTACGACCGCGAGGGCGACCAGCACTACGACGTGATCAGCGCGTTCATCAAGAGCATCCGCGGCAGCGACGTGGACGCGGCGCTGCACTACCTGGCCCGGATGATCGAGGCGGGGGAGGACCCCCGGTTCATCGCCCGCCGCATCGTCGTCCACGCCAGCGAGGACGTCGGCATGGCCGACCCGACCGCGCTGCAGACCGCCGTTGCGGCGGCGCAGGCCGTCGAGCTGGTCGGGCTGCCCGAGGCGCGCATCAACCTGGCGCAGGCGGTGATCCACCTCTCGCTCGCGCCGAAGTCCAACGCGGTGGTCAGGGCGGTGGACGCGGCGATGGCGGACGTCCGCAGGGGCCTGGCCGGACCCGTCCCGAACCACCTGCGCGACGCCCACTACAAGGGCGCGGCGAAGATCGGCCACGGCGAGGGCTACAAGTACGCCCACGACCACCCCGGCGGCGTCGTCCGCCAGCAGCACGCGCCCGACAACGTGGACGGGCGCGAGTACTACCGGCCGACGCGGCACGGCGCCGAGGCCCGGTTCACCGAGGTCCTGGCGCGCATCCGCGCGGTCCTGCGCGGCGGGGCCGGCCGCGGGTGACGCCCCGGCGGCCGCGCCAAGGTGGCGGCGGGCCGGACGATCATGGCACTCTGGCGGGCACGGCGTACTCCGCCGGGACGGCCCCACTGGGCGGTTCGTCCCGATAACCTGCGAAGTACCGCCGTGCGCGGCGATCGGGCGGCGCGCCCGCCGCTCACCGCGCGGACCGGGACGACACTCGCGGTAAGGTGCGTTTCCGGCCCGCCCGCGATGGAGCGACGCGCCGCTGCGACGGTCCGGCGCGCCGCGCCGAAGCGAACCGAACGGAAGACCCTGATGCTCACTGGCGGACAGCTCGCAGGTCTCATCGTGGCCGTGTTCTGGGCGGTGCTCGTCTCCTTCCTGGCCTACACGCTGCTGCGGCTCGCCCGCCTGCTCCGCGACGCGGGCGAGGTCGTCCACGAGATCGCCGAGCAGGCCGGGCCGCTGCTGGACGACATGAACCGCACCGTCCGGCGCGCCAACGAGCAGCTCGGCCGCACCGACGTGATCACCAAGCAGGCCGCCGGGATCACCCAGAACGTCTCGGCCGTCACCACCGTCATGACGTCCGTCGTCGGCGGCCCGCTGGTGAAGGCCGCCGCGTTCTCCTACGGCGTCCGCAAGGCGCTCGGCGGCCGCGGCGACTCCGCCGCGGACGGCGCGCCGCAGCTCCCCCGCCCCCGCGAGGGCGGCGGCAGGAAGGGAGGCCGCCGGTGAGGCGCCTGTTCTGGCTCTCGGTCGGCGCGGGCGCGGGCGTCTACGCCACGCACCGCGTCAAGCGCCGCGTCGAGCGGTTCGCCCGCGCCTGGTCGCCCGAGGGCGTCGCGGCCCGCGCCGTGGAGACCGGGCAGGGCGCCGGGCGGCGGCTGCGCGACTTCGCCTCCGACGTGCGCGTCGGGATGGCGGAGCGCGAGGAGGAACTGCGCGCGGCGGTCCGGCTGGACCAGGCCCCGCCCGAGCCGGACGCCGTCCGGCGCGGCCGCGTCCTGCGGGCGCGGTACACGATCATCGACGACGACAAGGATGGCCACTGATCATGGAGTCGGCAGAGGTCGCGCGGCGCTTCCTCAACTTCTTCGCCGAGCGCGGGCACACCGTCGTGCCGTCGGCCAGCCTGATCGCCGAGGACCCGACGCTGCTGCTGGTGCCCGCCGGGATGGTGCCGTTCAAGCCGTACTTCCTCGGCCAGCGCACACCGCCGTCCCCCCGCATGACGAGCGCCCAGAAGTGCGTCCGGACCCCCGACATCGAAGAGGTCGGCAAGACCACCCGGCACGCCACCTTCTTCCAGATGCTCGGGAACTTCTCCATCGGGGACTACTTCAAGGAGCAGGCGATCCCGTTCGCGTGGGAGCTGCTGACGCGGCCCCGCGAGGACGGCGGGTTCGGGTTCCCCGAAGAGAAGCTGTGGGTCACCGTCTACACCGACGACGACGAGGCCCAGGACCTCTGGCACGGCGAGGTCGGCGTCCCGCTGGACCGCATCCAGCGGCGCGGCCTGGCCGACAACTACTGGCACATGGGCGTCCCCGGCCCCGGCGGGCCCTGCTCGGAGATCTACTACGACCGCGGCCCCGAGTACGGGCGCGAGGGCGGCCCCGTCGCGGACGAGGACCGGTACCTGGAGGTCTGGAACCTCGTCTTCATGCAGAAGCAGCTCGGCGAGGTCCGCTCCAAGACCGACTTCGACGTCGTGGGCGACCTGCCGTCCCGCAACATCGACACCGGCATGGGCCTGGAGCGCATGGCGGCGATCCTCCAGGGCGTCGACAACATCTACGAGACCGACACCCTGTGGCGGGTCCTGCAGCGCGCCGCCGAGCTGACGGGCGTCAAGTACGGCGCGGACCGCCGCGACGACGTGTCGCTGCGCGTCGTCGCCGACCACGTCCGCAGCGGCACGATGATGGTCGCGGACGGCATCCGCCCCGGCAACGAGGGCCGCGGCTACGTCCTGCGCCGCATCCTGCGCCGTTCCGTCCGCAACCTGCGGCTCCTCGGCGGCCAGGACGCCGGCCTCATGCACGCCCTCACCGAGACCGCCATCGCGGCGATGGGCGAGCAGTACCCCGACCTGGTCCGCACCGCAGCGAACATCCACACCGTCATCGACGCGGAGGAGGACTCGTTCCTCCAGACGCTCCGCACCGGCACCGCGATCTTCGACACCGCCGTCGAGGAGACCCGCCGCTCCGGCGGGCGCGCGCTGCCCGGCGCGCAGGCGTTCAAGCTCCACGACACCTACGGCTTCCCCATCGACCTCACCCTGGAGATGGCCGCCGAGCAGGGCCTCAAGGTCGACGAGGACGGCTTCCGCCGCCTCATGGCCGAGCAGCGGGACCGGGCCAAGAAGGACGCCCGCGAGAAGAAGACCGGCAACCTCGACGTCTCCGTCCTGGACGAGCTGCTCACCCGCTCCGGCGGCCGCGTGGACTTCACCGGCTACAAGTCGGTGACGGGCGACGCCCGGCTCGTCGGCCTGATCATCAACGGCGCCAACGTGCAGGCGGCGGGCGAGGGCGCGGAGGTCGAGGTCGTCCTGGACCGCACCCCCTTCTACGCCGAGGGCGGCGGCCAGCTCTCCGACCAGGGCACGATCACGTTCGGGAACGGCGCGCGCGTCGCCGTCCACGACGTGCAGGCCCCGCTCGCCGGGCTCGTCGTCCACCGCGGCAGGGTCACCGCGGGCGAGGCGCGCGTCGGCGACACCGCGTTCGCCGAGATCGACGTCGAGCGCCGCCGCGCGATCTCCCGCTCCCACACCGCGACCCACATGGTCCACGCCGGATTCCGCCGCGCGCTCGGCGAATCCGCCGCGCAGGCCGGGTCGGAGAACTCCCCGGGCCGCTTCCGGTTCGACTTCACCGCCTCCGGCGCGGTCCCGCCGAGCGTCCTGCGGGACGTGGAGGACGAGGTCAACGCCGTCCTCGTCGACGACCTGGACGTCCGCGCCTTCCACACCTCCATCGACGAGGCCCGCGCGATGGGCGCGCTCGCCCTGTTCGGCGAGAAGTACGGCGACGAGGTCCGCGTCGTTGAGGTCGGCGACTACTCCCGCGAGCTGTGCGGCGGCACCCACGTCGCCAGCTCCGGGCAGCTCGGCCTGGTCAAGGTGCTGGGCGAGTCGTCCATCGGCGCGGGCGTCCGCCGCGTCGAGGCGCTCGTCGGCATCGACGCGTTCCGGTTCCTCGCCCGCGAGAGCGTGCTCGTCGCGCAGCTCGCGGAGCAGATGAAGGTCCGCAGGGAGCAGCTCCCCGAGCGGATCTCCGGCGTCGTCGCCCGGCTGCGCGAGGCCGAGAAGGACCTGGAGCGGCTGCGCTCCCAGCAGGTCCTCGCGGTCGCCGGGTCGCTGGCCGACGGGGCCCGCGACGTCGGCGGCGTCGCCTACGTCGCGCACCGCGCGCCGGACGGCACCGGCGCGGACGACCTGCGCAAGCTCGCCGTGGACGTGCGCGGGCGGCTCGCCGGGCGGCCCGCCGTCGTCATGGTCGTCGGCGTCCCCAAGGACCGGCCCGTCGTGGTCGTCGCCGTCAGCGAGGGGGCCCGCGACCGCGGCCTCAAGGCGGGCGCGCTCGTCGGCGTCGCCGCCCGCGCCCTCGGCGGCGGGGGCGGCGGCAAGGACGACCTCGCCCAGGGCGGGGGTGCGAACGCCGGCGCGGTCGGCGACGCGCTGACCGCCGTCGAACGAGCCGTCGAGGCCGTGTGAGCGGGCCGGCGGCGGGGGAGCCGCGATGAGGACCGGCGTCCGGCTCGGCGTCGACGTCGGGAGCGTCCGCGTCGGGGTCGCGCGCAGCGACCCCCGCGGGGCCCTCGCCGTGCCGCTGGAGACCGTCCGGTTCGGCCGCGGCGACGTCGACCGGATCGTCGAGCTGATGGCCGAGTACGAGGCCGTCGAGGTCGTCGTCGGGCTGCCCACGTCGCTGTCGGGCCGGGAGGGCCCGGCGGCGGCCGCCGCCCGCCGGTTCGCGCGGATGCTCGCCGGCCGCCTCCCCGCCGGGACCGTCCGGATGTACGACGAGCGGCTCACCACGGTCACCGCCGAGGCGGGGCTGCGGGCGGGCGGCGTCCACGGGCAGGCGCGGCGCAGGGTCGTCGACCAGGCCGCCGCGACCGTCCTGCTGCAGGCCGCGCTGGACGCCGAGCGCAGCACCGGCCGACCGCCGGGCGAGACCGTCGGTGAGGGCACATGAGCGACCTCGACCTGTTCTCCGAAGCGCCGCGCGGCGACCGGCGGCGCCGCCGCCCGGCCGCCGTCCCGCAGCGCAGGCGCCGCAAGCGGCGCAGCGGCAAGGCGGCGTTCCTGTTCGCGATGGCGTTCCTCGTCGCGATCGTCGGCACCGGCGGCGTCCTCGGCGCGGCGTGGCTCGACAACCGCCTGCACCCGCCGGACTACTCCGGCGAGGGGACGGGCAGCGTCACCGTCCAGGTCGCCGAGGGCGCGACCGGGCAGGCCATCGGCACGGCCCTGCACGAGCACGACGTGATCAAGAGCGTCGCCGCGTTCCTCAAGGTCTACGCGGGGGAGACCCGCGCCAGCGGCATCCAGCCGGGTTTCTACCAGATGCGGCGCAAGATGTCGTCGCGCGCGGCGATGACGCTGCTGCTCGACCCCAAGTCCCGCGCGGGGAACCAGATCACCATCCCCGAGGGTCGGCGAGCTGGTGAAATCTACGAACTGCTGGCCAAGAAGACCGGGATCTCGGCGAAGAAGTTCCAGGCCGCCGCGAAGAACACCAAGGCGCTCGGCCTGCCCAAGTACGCCGACGGCAAGGTCGAGGGCTACCTGTTCCCCGGCCGCTACGACCTCGACCCGAACGCGTCCGCGCCGCAGATCCTCAAGGCGATGGTGGCCCGGTTCAAGGACGAGGCCCAGAAGGTCGGGCTGGAGGAGAAGGCCGGCGACGTGGGGCTCAAGCCCGGCGAGGTCGTCGTGCTGGCGAGCCTGCTGCAGGCCGAGGGCGGCACCGAGGAGGACTACCCCAAGATCGCGCGGGTGCTCTACAACCGGCTGCACGCCGGGCGCAAGCTCCAGCTCGACACGACGGTCCTGTACGCGCTGAACAAGCGCACGCTGCACGTCACGTACAAGGACACGGCCGTCCGGTCGCCCTACAGCACCTACTACGTCAAGGGCCTGCCGGTCGGCGCGATCGACAGCCCCGGCGCGGCGGCGCTGGAGGCGGCGCTGAAGCCCGCGGACGGCGACTGGCTGTTCTTCGTGACCACCGACCCGTCCACAGGCCACACCGAGTACGGCACGACCGACGCCGACTTCACCCGCATGAAGAACGAACTCGACAAATGGCTGGCGGCGCACCCCGATGGCTGACGAGAACACGACGTTCCGCGCGGCCGTGCTCGGCTCGCCCGTCGCCCACTCGCTGTCGCCGGCGCTGCACCGCGCGGCGTACGCGGCGATGGGCCTGGACGACTGGTCGTACACGGCGGTGGAGTGCGCCGAGGACGGTCTGGCCGGGTTCCTCGACGGGCTGGACGCGGGCTGGGCGGGGCTGTCGCTGACGATGCCCCTCAAGCGCGTCGCGCTCGACCTCGCGGACGAGGCGTCCGACCTGGCCGTCGCGGTCGGCGGGGCGAACACCCTCGTCCTGCGCGACGGCCGCCGCGTCGCGGACAACACCGACGTCCACGGGATCGTCGCCGCGCTGACCGAGGCGGGCCTGGGCGATCCCGGGTCGGCCCTGGTCCTGGGCGGCGGGGCGACGGCGGCGTCCGCGTTCGCGGCCCTCGCCCGGCTCGGGCTGGACTCGGTGCGGCTGGCCGTGCGCAGCCCCGAGCGCGCCGCCGCGTCGGTGGCGGCGGGCGAGCGGTTCGGGCTGGCCGTCGAGGTCTCGCCGCTCGACCGCGTCCCGGAGCTGCTGGACGTCGGCCTGGTGGTCTCGACGCTGCCGGGCGGGGCCGCCGACGCGTTCGCCGCGCCGGTCGCGGCCTCGGGCGCGGCGCTGTTCGACGTCGTCTACGCCCCGTGGCCCACGGCCCTCGCGGCGGCCGTGTCGGCGGCGGGCCGGCCCGTCGTCGGCGGCTTCGCGATGCTGCTGCACCAGGCCGTCCGGCAGGTCGCCCTGATGACGGGCCGCGCGGACGTCCCGGTGGAGGCGATGCGCGCCGCCGGAGCGGCCGAACTGGCCCGCCGCGCCTGACCGCCGGGGAATCCCGCGGCCCCGCGCGGTGTTGTGCGGGGGCGGTGGTATCCCGGGGCAGCGCGAACAGCTCGACACGGGTGGTAGAGTGGGAACTCGACCGGCCTGGCGAGCGTGTTCCGACGCGCGCACCGGGCGCTCAAGCGGAGGCCACCTCCCACCTGACCGGCCCACGGCCGGCGGGTCTCGGTCCGGCACGCGGGCGCCGTCCCGCGACGCCGTCGCCCCGGCGCATCGTCGCCGCGGGCGGCCGAAGGTGGCCCCGTATGCGAGTCGTGCGGGGCTTTTCGCATGGGAGCCCTGGGGTACGACCGGTCCGAGAACTTTCACGACTGCGGCCCCTAGGAGGTCCCATCAGCGCCGAACCGCGTATCAACGACCGCATTCGCGTGCCCGAGGTCCGGCTCGTCGGCCCGAACGGCGAACAGGTGGGCATCGTTCCCATCGCCAAGGCCCTTGAGCTCGCGCGTGAGTCGGACCTCGACCTCGTCGAGGTGGCGCCCACCGCGCGCCCGCCCGTCGCCAAGCTCATGGACTACGGCAAGTTCAAGTACGAGTCCGCGATGAAGGCGCGTGAGGCGCGGAAGAACCAGGCGCACACGATCATCAAGGAGATCAAGCTCCGGCCGAAGATCGACCCGCACGACTACGAGACCAAGAAGGGTCACGTGGTGCGGTTCCTCAAGGCCGGGGACAAGGTCAAGGTGACGATCATGTTCCGCGGCCGCGAGCAGTCCCGGCCGGAGCTCGGCTACCGGCTCCTGCAGCGGCTCGCGGAGGACGTCGACGACCTCGGCTTCGTCGAGTCCCGCGCCAAGCAGGACGGCCGTAACATGATCATGGTGATCGGTCCGCACAAGAAGAAGGCCGAGGCCAAGGCGGAGGCGAAGGCCGAGCGCGACGCGTCGCGCGCGGACCAGTCGCAGGCCGCCGGCTGACCCCGGGCCGGCGCCGGTCGCCGGCCCGGTCCGCACCCCGGTCCGACGGGTCCGGGACGCACGTACATTGAAGCCTGCCCAGGCGCGATCCGACAGGTCCGGGGAGCGCGCCCGGTCAGGCACGCCCCCGCGCGCCGGTGCGGGGGCGCACGAGTTGAGGAGACGACGGCGACCATGCCGAAGACCAAGACCCACAGCGGTGCCAAGAAGCGCTTCAAGCTGACCGGCTCCGGCAAGGTGATGCGCCGCCGCGCCAACAAGAACCACCTGCTCGAGCACAAGCCCTCCAAGCGCACCCGCCGCCTGGACGGCCCGGCCGTCGTGGCGCCGGCCGACGCCAAGAACATCAAGAAGCTGCTCCGCAAGTAGTCCGGACAACCTGACCCCGCCGGAGCCCGGAAGGGCCCGGCCCCCACGAAGGAGTTCAACACGTGGCACGCGTGAAGCGGGCGGTCAACGCCGCCAAGAAGCGTCGGGTCGTCCTGGAGCGGTCGAGCGGCTACCGCGGCCAGCGGTCGCGCCTGTACCGCAAGGCCAAGGAGCAGCAGCTCCACTCGATGACGTACGCCTTCCGGGACCGCAAGGACCGCAAGGGCCAGTTCCGCCGCCTGTGGATCCAGCGCATCAACGCGGCGGCCCGCGCCAACGGCATGACCTACAACCGGCTCATCCAGGGCCTCAAGCTCGCCGAGGTCGAGGTCGACCGGCGCATGCTGGCCGAGCTGGCCGTCAACGACGCCGCCGCGTTCGCGGCGCTCGTCGAGGTGGCCCGGGCCGCGCTGCCGACCGAGGGCAGCGAGGCGGCCTGAGCCGCGCGGCGGTCCCCGGTCCCGGCGCCGCGTCGCCGGCCCGGGCGGGGGCTCGAAAGGGGAAGGGCGCATGGCGGGTCGTGAGCTGACCTCGATCCGCTCACCGCGGGTGAAGGCCGCGCGGCGGCTCGCCAAGCGCGCGTTCCGCCGCCGCGAGCGGCGGTTCCTGGCCGAGGGGCCGCAGGCGGTGCGCGAGGCGCTGGCGATCGAGGGCGGCCTGGCGGAGCTGTTCACCACGGCCGAGGCCGAGACGCGGCACGCCGACCTCGTCGAGGCGGCGGAGCGCGCGGGGGCGCCGGTGCTGCGGGTGAGCGGCGAGGTCATGGCCGAGCTGGCGCAGACCGTCACCCCGCAGGGGCTGCTGGCGGTCTGCGAGTTCGTGGACGTCCCGCTCGCGGAGTCGCTGGCGGCCGGGCCCCGGCTGGTGACGGTCCTCGCGCACGTCCGCGACCCGGGCAACGCCGGGACGGTCCTGCGCACGGCCGACGCCGCCGGGTCGGAGTCGGTGGTGTTCACCGACGCGTCGGTGGACCCGTACAACGGCAAGTGCGTGCGGGCGTCGGCGGGCAGCCTCTTCCACCTGCCGGTCGTCGTCGGGCCGCGGTTCGACACGCTGATCCCCGAGCTGAAGAGCGCGGGGCTCACGGTGCTCGCCGCCGACGGCGCGGGCCCGCGCACGCTGGACGCGTGCATCGACGACGGCACCCTCGCCGGCCCGACGGCGTGGGTGTTCGGGAACGAGGCGTGGGGTCTGCCGGACGAGATCCTGCGGCACGTGGACGGATGCGTCCGGGTGCCGATCTACGGGCGGGCGGAGAGCCTGAACCTCGCGACGGCGGCGGCGGTCTGCCTGTACGCGTCGGCCCGCGCCCAGCGCGGCTGAAAACCGCCGAGAACCGAAATTTCGGATACGCACCACGGTGTTATGGCTACGACACGCCTGCGCCGCAGGACCGCCCGCGATGGCCGCATACGGCCGCGTCGGGCGGTCCGGTGTCCGTTTTGACCTGGGAGAATGAGGTCTCCGGCGGCGCACGGGGGTCGCGCCGCCGCGTCCTACGAAGGTAGGAGCCGGAAACCGTCCGGCGGCGGAGGAAACCTGTCGGCACCGCGGCCTACGGTGATGAGGTCTGCGCGGCGACGCCGCCGCGCGAAGGGGGCAGAAGTGATGGCCGAGGACAACACGACCGCGGAGCGGCGGCCGACCCGGCGGGGGCCGGGCGTCGTGCGCTGCAGCGCGGGCGCCTCCGCACCGGGGCCGGTCATGCGGTACGAGCGGCGGCGGACGGACCTGGCGGTCACGGCCGAGCGCGCTCCCGGCGGGGTGACCGTCGCGGCGGTCACCGGCGAGATCGACCTGCACACCGCCGACACGCTGCGCGCCCGCCTCGCCTCGCTGCACGCGGCGGGGGACCGGGGCCTCGTGGTCGACTTCGAGGGCGTCCCGTTCTGCGACGCCACGGGCCTGGGCGCGCTGGTCGCGGCGCACAACGAGATCGCCGCGCGGGGCGGCGGCATCCGGCTGGCGCGGATGCGCCCGGCGCAGGAGCGGCTGGTCCGGATCACCGGGCTGCACCGGCTGTTCCCGGTCCACGCGACGGTCGACGAGGCCGTCGCGGCGGCCGCGCAGCCCCTGTCCTGACGGCGTTCCCGGGTCCTGACCGCACCCGCCGGCCGGATAGGGTCGGTGGGCGACGGGCCGTGTTCCGACCGTGTTCTGGAGGCCGCCGTGGTCGCGAAGGACTCCCCGACCGTGCCGCCGTCCCGCCGGGGTGACGCCGGTCCGGCGGACCGCGCCGCGGGGGATTTCGCCGACCTCTTGGACGGTCTGCCCGACGGCGTGCTCGTCGCCGACGCGGCGGCCCGGGTGGTGGCGTTCAACGCCGCCGCCGCGCGGATGACGGGCGTCCCGGCGGCCGCGGCGCTCGGCGGCGACTTCCGCGACGTCCTGCCGTTGCAGGACGCCGAGGGCCGCGACTGGTGGAAGTGCGTCGCGCCCTACGGCGGGCTGTCGACCCGCACCCGCCACCCCGAGCGCTCCCTGTTCCTGCCGGACGGCACCGAGTTGCTGGTCACCGCCGCCTACCGGCGGGGCGAGCGGGGCCGGGTGGAACGTTTCACCGTGGGGCTGCGCGACGCGGCCGCCCGCGCCCGCCGCGAGCGCGACCGCGCCGACCTGGTCTCCACCGTCGCGCACGAGCTGCGCTCCCCGCTCACCAGCGTCAAGGGGTTCACCGCGACGCTGCTGGCCCGCTGGCACCGCTTCAACGACGACCAGAAGCTCGTCATGCTGGAGACCGTCAACGCCGACGCCGACCGCGTCACCCGGCTGATCACCGAGCTGCTGGACGTGTCGCGGATCGAGGCGGGGCGGCTGGAGATGCGCCGCCAGGTCGTCGACCTGCCCGCCGAGATCCGCAAGGCCGTCGCGGGCCGCGTCGCGGCGGGCGACCCCGGCGACCGGTTCCGGTTCGAGTCGCGCGGCGAGCTGCCCGAGATGTGGCTCGACCCCGACAAGATCGACCAGATCCTGGGCAACCTGCTCGAAAACGCCGTGCGACACGGGGCTGGTACTGTCACGATCGTGGTGGAGCCGGACGCGCAGGAGAAGGGGGCCGCCGTGTCGGTGCGCGACGAGGGCGAGGGCATCCCGCCCGAGGCCGCCCAGCGCGTGTTCCGGCAGTTCTGGCGCGGCCCCGGCGGCAACCGCCGCGCGGGCACCGGTCTCGGCCTCTACATCGTGAAGGGCCTCGTCGAGGCGCACGGCGGGTCGATCTCCGTGCGGCGCGCGCCCGGCGGCGGCGCCGAGTTCCGATTTACCGTGCCCGCCGGCGCTCCCGACCACGCCGTCTGACCCGCGCGCACCCGCGCGGCGGACCGGCCGGGAGCCCCGAGCGGGCCGCCCCCGCACGCGTTTCCCCGATCCGGCCATCTCTCGTCCGCCCACTAGACTGCGGACGTCCCACGCCCACCGGAGTTGTCACACCACCATGTCTGCACCCAACAAGTCCTACGACCCGGTCGAGGTCTCGGCGCTCAAGCCCGAGGCGCTGGACCGGGCGCGCGACGCGGCGCTGGCGGCCATCGCCGCCGCGGCCGACCTCGACGCGCTCAAGCAGGTCCGCCTCGCGCACGCCGGGGACCGCTCCCCGCTGGCGCTGGCCAACCGCGAGATCGGCGCGCTGCCCCCGGCGGGCCGCGCCGAGGCGGGCAAGCGCATCGGCGCGGCCCGCGGCGCGGTGTCCCAGGCGCTGAAGAAGCGCCAGGCCGAACTGGAGGAGGAGCGCGACCAGCGCGTCCTGGCCGAGGAGGCCGTGGACGTCACCCTCCCGTGGGACCGCGCGCCGCGCGGCGGCCGCCACCCGCTGACCACGCTGCAGGAGCGGATGGTCGACGTGTTCGTCTCGATGGGCTTCGAGGTCGCGGAGGGCCCCGAGGTCGAGGCGGAGTGGTTCAACTTCGACGCGCTGAACTTCCCGCCGGACCACCCGGCGCGCTCCATGCAGGACACGTTCTTCGTGGAGTCGGAGGAGACGGGCCTGGTGCTGCGGACGCACACCTCGCCGATGCAGGTCCGCTCGCTGCTGACCCGCGATCTGCCGGTGTACGTGGTGGGGCCGGGCCGCACCTTCCGCACCGACGAGCTGGACGCCACGCACAGCCCGGTGTTCCACCAGCTCGAAGGGCTGGCGGTGGACGAGGGCCTGACGATGGCGGACCTGCGCGGCGGCGTGGACGCGTTCGTCGCCGGGATGTTCGGGCCGGGCCTGGTGACGCGGATGCGGCCGTCCTACTTCCCGTTCACCGAGCCGTCCGCCGAGGTGGACATGCAGTGCTTCGTGTGCCGGGGCGCGTCGGTGGAGCCGGGCGCGGGGCCGTGCCGGACGTGCTCGTCCGAGGGCTGGATCGAGCTGGGCGGCTGCGGGATGGTCAACCCCCGCGTGCTGGTGGCCTGCGGCATCGACCCGGACCGCTACAGCGGCTGGGCGTTCGGCCTGGGCGTGGAGCGGACGCTGATGTTCCGCCACGGCGTCGAGGACATGCACGACATGGTGGAGGGCGACGTGCGCTTCACCCTTCCGTTCGGGATGGAGATCTGATGCGCGCCCCGCTCTCCTGGCTGCGGGAGTACGCCGAGCTGCCGGCGGACGTGACCGGCCGCGACCTGGCCGCCGAGCTGATCGACGCGGGTCTGGAGGTCGAGACGGTCGAGCGCGCGGGCGCCGACGTCCGCGGCCCGCTGGTGGTCGGCGAGGTGCTGGAGATCGAGGAGCTGACCGGCTTCAAGAAGCCCATCCGGTACTGCCGGGTGGACGTCGGGGACGCCAACGGCACCGGCGAGCCGCAGAACATCGTGTGCGGCGCGACGAACTTCGCGGTCGGCGACAAGATCGTGGCCATCCTCCCGGGCGGCGCGCTGCCGGGCGGGTTCGAGATCGGCGCCCGCAAGACCTACGGGAAGCTGTCGGAGGGCATGATCTGCTCCGTCCGGGAGCTGGGCATCGGCGACGACCACGAGGGCATCCTCGTGCTGCCGGGCGACGCGGAGGTCGGCGCGGACGCGATCGAGCTGCTCGGCGTCCGCGACGACGTCCTGGACATCGCCGTCACGCCCGACCGCGGCTACTGCCTGTCGATCCGGGGCGTCGCGCGGGAGGCCGCCATCGCCTACGGGGTGCCGTTCCGCGATCCGGCGGCGGTCGAGCTGCCGACCGGCGAGGGCCCCGGGCATCCGGTGGCCATCGCGGACCCGTCCGCGTGCGACCGGATCGTCCTGCGCGAGGTCCGCGGCCTGGCCGCCGACGCGCGGTCGCCGCTGTGGATGCGGGTCCGGCTGCACCGCGCCGGGATGCGGTCGGTGTCGCTGGCGGTGGACGTCACCAACTACCTGATGCTGGAGCTGGGCCAGCCGCTGCACGCGTTCGACGCGGCGAAGGTGTCCGGGCAGATCACGGTGCGGCGCGCGGCGGCGGGGGAGCGGCTGGAGACGCTCGACCACGTCAAGCGCGAGCTGCACCCCGAGGACGTCCTGATCACCGATGAGACCGGGCCGCTGTCCCTGGCGGGCACGATGGGCGGCCTGGCCACCGAGATCGACGACGCGTCCACGGCGATGGTCATCGAGGCGGCGCACTTCGACGAGATCGCCGTCGCCCGGATGGCGCGGCGGCACAAACTGCACAGCGAGGCGTCGTACCGGTTCGAGCGCGGCGTGGACCGGGAGCTGCCCCGGTACGCGGCGTACCGGGCGGCGCGGCTGCTGGCGGAGCTGGGCGGCGCGGAGATCGTGCCGGGCGAGTCGTCGGCCGAGTCGCCGGTCGCGGCGGCGGCGATCCCGCTCGCGCCGGACTACCCCGACCGGGTCGCGGGCGTCGCCTACGGCCGGGAGACGGTCGTGCGCCGGCTGGAGCAGGTCGGCTGCGCGGTCGCGGCGGACGGCGACGCGCTGGCGGTGACGCCGCCGTCGTGGCGTCCCGACCTCACCGACCCCGCCGACCTCGCCGAGGAGGTCATCCGGCTGGAGGGCTACTCGGCGATCCCGTCGCGGGCCCCGCGCCCGGCGGCGGGCCAGGGCCTCACGCCGGTCCAGCGGCTGCGCCGCCGCGTCGGCCGCGCCCTCGCGGGCGCGGGCTACGTCGAGGCGATCAACTTCCCGTTCGCGGCCGAGAAGGACTGGGACGCGCTCCAGCTCCCGGCGGGCGACCCGCGCCGCCGCGCGCTGCGGCTGGCGAACCCGCTGTCGGAGGACGAGCCGCTGCTGCGCACGACGCTGCTGCCGGGCCTGCTGAAGACCCTCGCCCGCAACGCGGGCCGCGGCTTCGGCGACCTCGCGCTGTTCGAGCGCGGCGTGGTGTTCCGGCCGGACGCCGGAGCGGACGGCTCGGTCGAGGTCACGGCGACGCCGCGGCCGCCCGTCGACCGCGGCCCGTCCGCCGGCGAGGTGGCCTCGCTGAACGCGGCGCTGCCCGACCAGCCCGAGCGGGTCGCGGTCGTGCTGGCGGGCGAGCGCGAGCCGTCCGGCTGGTGGGGCAGGGGCCGCCCGGCGACCTGGGCGGACGCGATCGAGGCGGCGCGGACCGTCGCCCGCGAGGCGGGCGTGGAGCTGCGCGTCGCCGCGGACCGGCACGAGCCGTGGCACCCCGGCCGCTGCGCCGCCCTCTACCTGGGCGACGAACTGGTCGGGCACGCGGGCGAGCTGCACCCGCGCACGATCAAGGCGTACGGGCTGCCGCCGCGCACCTGCGCGATGGAGCTGGAGCTGCGCCGGCTGGGCGAGCCCGCCGCGCCGCGCGCGCCGCACGTGTCGACGTACCCGGTCGCCACGCAGGACGTCGCGCTGACGGTCGGCGCGGACGTGCCCGCCGCCGAGGTCGAGGCGGCGCTGCGCGACGGCGCGGGCGAGCTGCTGGAGTCGGTGCGGCTGTTCGACGTCTACACCGGTGAGCAGGTCGGCGAGGGCCACAGGTCGCTGGCGTACACGCTGCGGTTCCGCGCGGCGGATCGGACGCTGACGGCCGAGGAGTCGGGCGCGGCCCGGGACGCGGCGGTCGCGGCTGCGGCCGAGCGGACCGGGGCGGTGCTGCGCGGGGCCTGATCAGGCAGAGCAGGGGAGTGCCCCCGCGTGCCGCTTCGGCGGCGCGCGGGGGCACTCCCGTGTTCGGGTATAATGGTCGACGTCCCATTGCCGCCCGGTTGGGGAGTCCGTTGCGTAACTGAGATCGCAGGCACCGCGCGAAGGCCCGTCTTGGCCTGTTTCCGCGCAACGCGATCTCGGTCGGACTTTTCGGCGTCCGGGCTTTTTTCATGCCCGCATGGCGTGCGGCGCGGTCCGCGGTGTCTCAGGTGTTCGTGAATCCGTTCCGTCATCGCACCCTGGGGGCCGCCCATGTCATTCTCCGTCGTCTGCACTGATGTCTCGTTCGCCTGGCCTGACGGCACCGTCGTCCTCGACGGCGTGTCCACCGCGTTCGGCACCGGCCGCACCGGGCTGATCGGCGCCAACGGCGCCGGGAAGTCGACGCTGCTGCGGGTGGTCGCGGGGGAGCTGGCGCCGTCGTCGGGCTCGGTGTCGGTGGCCGGGACGACCGGCTACCTGCCGCAGTCGCTGCCGCTCGCCGCGTCCCGCACGGTCGCCGACCTGCTCGGCGTCGCCGAGGCGCGGACGGCGCTGCTCGCGCTGGAGCGCGGGGAGGCGACCGAGGAGAACTTCGCCGCGATCGGCGACGACTGGGACGTCGAGGAACGCGCTCACGCCGAGCTGGCCCGGCTCGGCCTCGGCCACCTCGGGCTGGACCGCACGGTCGCGACGCTGTCCGGCGGCGAGGCGGTGCTGACCGGGCTCGCGGCGCTGCTGCTGGCCCGGCCCGACGTCCTGCTGCTGGACGAGCCGACCAACAACCTCGACCTGGACGCCCGCGCGCGGCTGTACGCGGCCGTGGACGCCTGGCCGGGCGTGCTGATCGTCGTCAGCCACGACCGCGAGCTGCTGGAGCGGGTGGACGCGGTCACCGAGCTGCGCGAGGGCGGCGTCCGCACGTTCGGCGGGACGCTGTCGGAGTACGAGGACGTGCTGGCGGTGGAGCGGGAGGCCGCCGAGCGGGCCGTCCGCGCCGCCGGGTCCGACCTGCGGCGGCAGCAGCGCGAGCTGGAGGAGGCGCAGGTCAAACTGGCCCGCCGTGCCCGCGCCGGACGCAGGGTGCAGGAGAGCCGCAGCGAGCCGAGGATCGTCATGGGCCTGCGCAAGCAGGCGGCCGAGGTGTCGGCGGGCAAGCACAAGGCCCTGCACGAGGGGCGGCTGGCCGACGCGCGGGAACGGCTCGCGGAGGCCGAGGACGCGGTGCGCGAGGCCGCCGAGATCCGGGTGAGCCTGCCCCGGACGCGCGTGCCGGACGGCCGCACGGTGCTGACGGCGGTGTTCCCGCCGCCCGCCGCACCCGAGGACGCAGACGAGGAACCGCGCCGGACGATCACCGAACTCGTCGTGCGCGGCCCCGAGCGGATCGCGCTGACCGGCCCGAACGGCTCGGGGAAGACGACGCTGCTGCGGGCGTTCGCGGGCGGCCCCGCGCCGGACGGCGTGCGGGTCGCGTCGGTTGGGGACCGGGTGCGGTACCTGCCGCAGCGCCTCGACGTCCTGGACGACGCGCTGAGCGTGGTCGAGAACGTCCGGGCCGTCGCGCCGTCCGCGTCGGAGAACGAGATCCGGGCCGGGCTGGCGCGGTTCCTGCTGCGCGGCGGCCGCGCGGACCGTCCGGCGGGGACGCTGTCGGGCGGCGAGCGGTTCCGGGCGGTGCTGGCGTCGCTGCTGCTGGCCGAGCCCGCCCCGCACCTGCTGCTGCTGGACGAGCCGACGAACAACCTGGACGTCGCGAGCGTCCGCCGGTTGGGCGAGGCGCTGGCCGCCTACGAGGGCGCGCTGGTGGTGGTCAGCCACGACGCGCCGTTCCTGCGGACGCTGGGCCTGACCCGCTGGCTGCGGCTGGACCGGGCGGACGGCCTGACCGAGGCCGATCCGCTGTGAGGCGCGGTCCGGGGCGGCCTCGACCGGGCCGCCCCGGACGGGCTCAGGTGAGGACGCGCTGGGTGAACTTGCGCGCGGACAGCCACGTCAGCGCGACGGTCCCGACGAGGATGACGGTCCCGTACACGTAGAAGTGCATGTGCCCGACGTCCGGCGTCAGCGCCGCGCGCAGCCCCTCGTTCACGTACACCATCGGGTTGGCGAGCGAGACGATCTGGAGCCAGCGGACGTGCTCCAGCGCCGCCCACGGGTAGTACACGCAGCCGAGCATGGAGATCGGCATCAGGATGATCCCGAAGATCATCTGGACCTTCTGCGGGTCGACCAGCGTGCCCATCAACAGCCCGCCCGCCGCCGACAGCAGCGAGCCGAACACCAGCACGAACACCAGCAGCGGCCAGTTGCTGACGTGGACGTCGGGGGCCTGCCCGCCCGCGTGGATGAACAGCACGCACGGGAACACCAGCAGGCCGGCGATGAGCGCCTGCAGCCCGGACGCGACGATCTTCTCGACGGCCAGCAGCGGGATCGGCAGCGGCGCGAGCGCCCGGTCGGTGATGGACCGCTGCCAGTTCAGCTCCATCATCAGCGGGAAGACGACGGCCATGATGCCCTGCATGACGATCGAGGACCCGACCAGGCCGGGCACGAGGATCGTGGAGAACGTCGTGCCGCCGCCCGCCGAACCCGCGCCGGGCGCGCCGGTGCCGAGCTTGGGCAGGACGTAGGCGAACACGAAGACGAACAGCAGCGGCTGGAGCAGCACGCGGACGAAGGTCGAGACGAAGTTCTTGCGCAGGACCCGCAGCTCGCGGGACATCATCGCCAGGAAGGTCCGGCCGACCGTCGTCCGGACGGCCGGTCCGGCGGCGGGTTCGGCGGGGAGGGTGGCGGTCATCGAGGGCTCCTAGGAAGGGGGATGGCGGGCGTCAGTCGCGGTAGTCCCGGCCGGTCAGGCTGAGGAACACCGTCTCCAGGCTGGGCCGGAGCTGGGAGGCGTCGGTGACGTTGACGCCCGCGGCGGCGCCCGCGCCGACCAGCTCGCCGAGCAGCCCCTCGGGCGCGGTGGAGAACACGCGGATCTGGCCGCCGTTCACCTCGACCTTGGAGATGCCCGCGCGCTCGGACAGCTTCGACAGGTCGGCGGGCACGTCGCCGTCGTAGGAGACGGTGAGGACGGTGTCGGCCCCGGCGGAGTCCTTCAGCTCGGCCGCCGTGCCGCGCGCGAGGACCCTGCCGTGGTCGACGACGGCGAGGCGGTCGCAGAGGACCTCGGCCTCCTCCATGTAGTGCGTGGTGAGGACGATCGTCTGGCCCTGCTTCTGCAGCTCGCGCAGCAGGTCCCAGAGGTTGACGCGGTTCTGCGGGTCCAGGCCCGCGGTCGGCTCGTCCAGGAACAGCACCTCGGGGCGGTGGACGAGCGCGCGGCCGATCATGAGCCGCTTGGCCTGGCCGCCCGACAGCTCGAACGGGTTGCCGTCGCGCCGGTCGGCGAGGCCGAACAGCTCCAGCAGCTCGTCGGCGCGGCGCTTGGCGGCGCGCGCGCCGAGGCCGAAGAACCGGCCGCGGAACTCCAGGTTCTCGGCGGCGGTCAGCTCGCTGTCGAGGGTGTTGTTCTGCGACACCATCCCGATGCGCCGCTTGACCTCGACGGCGTCGCGGGTGACGTCGAAGCCGCACACCCGGGCCTCGCCGGACGTGGGCCTGACGAGCGTGGTGAGCATCCCGATGGTGGTGGACTTCCCGGCGCCGTTCGGGCCGAGGAGGCCGAAGAACTCGCCGCGGCGCACGTCCAGGTCGATCCCGCGCACCGCCTCCACGTCGCCCTTCGGGCCGCTGTAGGTCTTGTGCAGGTCGACGGTCTGCACGGCCGTCTCGGGGGGAGCCGTCACGAGGGGTCTCCGTTCTGTTGGCTGAGGGTGTCGAAGCGGTCGAGCAGGGCGAGCAGGAAGCGGCGGACGGCGGGCTCGTCCTCGGGCTCCACGACGTCGTAGAAGCTCCAGATGTCGGGGCCGATCGCCTCGGCGGTG
The DNA here is from genome assembly GCF_000381885.1 of Actinomadura atramentaria DSM 43919. Taxonomy (GTDB): domain Bacteria; phylum Actinomycetota; class Actinomycetes; order Streptosporangiales; family Streptosporangiaceae; genus Spirillospora; species Spirillospora atramentaria. Next base: position 147,963 of record NZ_KB907223.1, read on the forward strand.
ACGGCGACGAGCCGCGACCCGGTCTCGGTGATGTGCAGCCGCACGGCGCGGCGGTCGTGCTCGTCGCGGCGGCGCTCGACGTGGCCGTTGCGCTCCAGCGTGCCGAGGACGGAGGTGACGCTGGCGGGGCTCGTCATCATCCGCCGGGCGACCTCGCCGGGCCGCAGCCCGTCCTGCGAGCCCAGCATCCGCAGCACGAAGAACCCGGCGGGGCTGACGCCGTGCCCCTCGATGAGCCGCCACATGGTGGGGCCGACGAGGCGGGCGGCGGCGGCGAACAGCCGGCCGATCGGCCACTGCTCGGGCGGCCCGAGCTCCTCCGGGTCGCCGTAGCCGAGGTCGCGTGGGTCCATGCCGGAGATTGTTAGGCACCTAAGCTTTAGCTGTCAAATCTTTAAGGAACTAATGATGTTACTCCGGTGTTGCATGATCATTCGATCTCATGCATAATCTTGCCTATCCTCAGGGAAGGGTGATGCACAGTGGGAATCCGGGCTGCGGTCGCGGGTGCCAGCGGGTACGCGGGCGGGGAGATCCTGCGCGTCCTCGCCGGGCACCCCGACTTCGAGATCGGGACCGTCACGGCCGGGTCGAACGCGGGCGCCGCGCTCGGCGCGCACCAGCCGCACCTGCGATCCCTCGCCGACCGCGTCCTCGAACCGACCGACCCCGACACCCTCGCCGGGCACGACGTCGTCTTCCTGGCCCTCCCGCACGGGCAGTCCGGCCCGCTCGCCGCCGACCTCGGCGGGGACGTCCTGGTCGTGGACTGCGGCGCGGACTACCGCCTCGCCGACCCCGCGGACTGGGCGAGGTTCTACGGCACGCCGCACGCCGGGACGTGGCCGTACGGCCTGCCCGAGCTGCCCGGCCAGCGCGAGCTGCTGCGCGAGGCCCGGCGGATCGCCGTCCCCGGCTGCTACCCGACCGCCGTCACCCTCGCGCTGTTCCCCGCGTTCGCCGCCGGGCTCGCCGAACCCGACGCCGTGGTCGTCGCCGCGTCCGGCACCTCAGGCGCGGGCCGCGCCGCCAAGCCGCACCTGCTCGGCAGCGAGGTCATGGGGTCGGTGTCGGCGTACGGCGTCGGCGGCGTCCACCGGCACACCCCGGAGATGGCCCAGAACCTCGGCGCGGTCGCCGGGGAGCCGGTCCGGGTGTCGTTCACCCCGACGCTCGCGCCGATGAGCCGCGGCATCCTCGCCACCTGCGTCGTCCCCGCCAAGGCCGGGACCACCGCCGCCGCGCTGCGCGCCGCCTACGCCGACGCCTTCGACGGCGAGCCGTTCCTGCACCTGCTCCCGGAGGGGCAGTGGCCCGCGACCGCCATGACGGTCGGCGCGAACACCGCCCTCGTCCAGGTCGCGCTGGACGAGGCCGCGGGCCGCGTCGTCGTCGTGTGCGCCATCGACAACCTCACCAAGGGCACCGGCGGGGGCGCGGTGCAGAGCGCCAACCTCGCCCTCGGCCTCCCCGAAACCGCAGGACTCACCACGATCGGAGTGTCTCCGTGAGCGTCACCGCCCCCCACGGGTTCCGCGCCTCCGGCGTCGTCGCCGGGCTGAAGGACAGCGGCGCCCGAGACCTCGCCCTCGTCGTCAACTACGGTCCGTCCCGCGCCGCCGCCGGAGTGTTCACCAGCAACCGCGTCAAGGCCGCGCCCGTCCTGTGGACCGAGCAGGTCCTCAAAGGCGGCCGCGTCCACGCCGTCGTCCTCAACTCCGGCGGCGCGAACGCCTGCACCGGCGCGGCCGGGTTCCAGGACACCCACGCCACCGCCGAGAAGGCCGCCGAACTGCTCGGCGAGTCCGCGGGGGAGATCGCGGTCTGCTCCACCGGCCTCATCGGCGAACGGCTCCCGATGGACCGGCTGCTGCCGGGCGTCGGCGCGGCCGTCGCCGCGCTGTCGCCCAACGTCGGCGGCCTGGACGCGGCCGACGCCATCCGCACCACCGACACCGTCGCCAAGATCGCGCACCGGCAGGGCGCGGGCGGCTACCGGATCGGCGGCATGGCCAAGGGCGCGGGGATGCTCGCCCCGTCCCTGGCGACCATGCTCTGCGTCCTCACCACCGACGCCGACCTGCCCGCCGAGACCCTGGACCGGGCGCTGCGCGCGGCGACCGGCGCGACCCTGGACCGGCTCGACGCCGACGGCTGCCTGTCCACCAACGACACGGTGCTGCTGCTGGCGTCCGGCTCGACCGGCGTCGTGCCCGACGAGGCCGAGTTCACCGCCCTGCTCACCGACCTGTGCCAGGACCTCACCCGGCAGCTCCTGGTGGACGCCGAGGGCGCGTCCAAGGCCATCGCGATCGAGGTCGTCGGCGCGGCGGACGTCGCCGACGCCGTCACCGTGGGCCGCGCGGTCGCCCGCAACAACCTCCTCAAGTGCGCGATCCACGGCGAGGACCCCAACTGGGGCCGCGTCCTGTCCGCCGTGGGCACCACCGACGCGGTGTTCGAGCCCGACCAGCTCAACGTCGCCATCAACGGCATCTGGGTCTGCCGGAACGGCTCGTTCGGCGACGACCGCGACAAGGTGGACCTGCGCCCCCGGGACGTGACGATCACGGTGGACCTGTCCGCCGGGCCGCACAGCGCGACCGTCTGGACGACCGACCTCACGGCCGACTACGTCCACGAGAACTCGGCGTACTCGACATGAGCGCCATCTCGGGCGCACGGATGCGCAGCAACCGGGCCGGGGTCCTGACCAAGGCCGCGACGCTGATCAGCGCGCTGCCGTGGCTGGAGCGGTTCCACGGCGCGACCGTCGTCATCAAGTACGGCGGCCACGCCATGACCGACGAGGCGCTGCGGCACTCCTTCGCCGAGGACGTCGTGTTCCTGCGGTACGCGGGGCTCAAGCCCGTCATCGTCCACGGCGGCGGCCCGCAGATCAACGCCGCGCTGGAGACCGCCGGGATCGCCTCGGAGTTCACCGCCGGGCTCCGCGTGACGACCCCCGAGGCGATGGAGGTCGTCCGGATGGTCCTGGTCGGCCAGGTCGGCCGGGACGTCGTCGGGCTCATCAACCGGCACGGCGCGTTCGCCGTCGGCATGTCCGGCGAGGACGCCAACCTGTTCACCGCCGAGCGCAAGCTGGCCGTCGTGGACGGCGAGCCCGTCGACATCGGCCAGGTCGGCGAGATCGTCGAGGTCCAGGTCGGCGCGGTCCGCGCCCTGCTGGACGACGGCCGCATCCCCGTCGTGTCCAGCGTCGCGCGCGGCGACGACGGCGAGGTCTACAACGTCAACGCCGACACCGCCGCCGCCGCGCTGGCCGTCGCGCTGGACGCCGCCAAGCTCGTCGTCCTCACCGACGTCGAGGGCCTGTACGCCGACTGGCCCGACAGCGACGACGTCGTCGACAGCCTGACCACCGACGAGCTGGCCGCGCTGCTGCCCGGCCTGACCGCCGGGATGGTGCCCAAGATGGAGGCGTGCCTGCACGCCGTCCGCGGCGGCGTGCCGCGCGCGCACGTCCTGGACGGCCGCGTGCCGCACTCCCTGCTGCTGGAGATCTTCACCGAGGAGGGCATCGGCACGATGGTCGTGCCGAGCCCGCCCGGCGCCCCCGCCCCCGAGGAGGCCACCCCGTGAGCAACGACGACCTGCGGAAACGGTTCGCCGACGTCTTCATGCCGAACTACGGCGTCCCGCCCGTCGCGCTCGTGCGCGGCGAGGGCGCCCGCGTCTGGGACGCGGACGGCGACGAGTACCTGGACCTCATCGGCGGCATCGCGGTGTCCTCGCTCGGCCACGGCCACCCGGCGCTCGCCGCCGCCGTCGCCGCGCAGGCCGCCGCGCTCGCCCACACCTCGAACCTGTTCGTCAACGAGCCGTCCGTGCGGCTCGCCGAGCGGCTGGTCGCGCTCGCGGGCGGCGGCGCGCGGGTGTTCCTGGCCAACAGCGGGACCGAGGCGAACGAGGCCGCGCTGAAGCTCGCGATCAAGTACGGGAAGGCGCACGGCCGCCCGTACGTCGTCGCGACCGAGAACGGGTTCCACGGGCGGACGCTCGGCGCGCTGTCGCTCACCGGCAAGCGCTCGATCCGCGACCAGTTCGGGCCGTTCCCGCTCGACGTCCGGTTCGTCCCCTACGGCGACGCGGACGCGCTCCGCGCCGCCGTCACCGGCGAGTGCGCGGCCGTGTTCCTGGAGCCGACGCAGGGCGAGGCGGGCGTCGTCCCGCCCGCCGCCGGCTACTTCGCCGCCGCCCGCGAGATCTGCGACGCGACCGGCGCGCTGTTCGTCGCGGACGAGATCCAGTCCGCGATCGGCCGGACCGGCACCTGGTTCGCCTGGCAGCACGAGAACTCCCGGCCGGATGTGCTCACCCTCGCCAAGGGCCTCGGCGGCGGCCTGCCCGTGGGCGCGTGCCTGGCGTTCGGCCCGCACGGCGAGCTGTTCGCCAAGGGCGACCACGGCAGCACGTTCGGCGGCAACCCCGTCGCGGCGGCGGCGGCCCTGGCCGTCCTGGACACCATCGAGGCGGACGGGCTGCTGGCCAACGCCGCCGCCGTCGGCGCGGAGCTCGCCGCCGGGATCGCCGCCGTCCGGCACCCGCTGCTGGCGGGCGTCCGGGGGCGCGGCCTGTGGCAGGCGCTCGTCCTCACCGCCGACGCGGCGCCCGCCGTCGAGGCCGCCGCCCGCGCCGCCGGGTTCCTCGTCAACGCCGTCCAGCCGGACGCGGTCCGCCTCGCGCCCCCGCTGATCCTCACCACCGAGCAGGCGCGGTCGTTCACCGCGGCGCTTCCCGCCGTCCTCGACGCCGCGCAGAAGGAGAGCTGACCCGATGCCCCCCACGGTCCGGCACTTCCTCCGCGACGACGACCTCACCCCCGCCGAGCAGACCGAGGTCCTCGACCTCGCCGCCGCGCTCAAGGCCGACCGGTTCGCCCGGCGGCCGCTGGACGGGCCGAGGTCCGTCGCCGTCCTGTTCGACAAGCCGTCCACCCGGACCCGCGTGTCGTTCGCGGTCGGCATCGCCGAACTCGGCGGCCACGCCCTGATCATGGACGCCGGGTCCAGCCAGCTCGGCCGCGGCGAGCCCGTCGCCGACACCGCCCGCGTCCTGGAACGCCAGGTCAGCGCCATCGTGTGGCGGACGGCCGGGCAGGAGCGCATCGAGGAGATGGCCGCCGGGACCGCCGTCCCGGTCGTCAACGCCCTCACCGACGAGTTCCACCCCTGCCAGATCCTCGCGGACCTGCAGACCGTCCGCGAGGCCAAGGGCCGGCTCGCCGGGATCACCCTCGCCTACTTCGGCGACGGCGCGAACAACATGGCGCACTCCTACCTCCTCGGCGGCGCGACCGCCGGGATGCACGTCCGGATCGCCGCCCCCGCCGACCAGCCGCCGCACGCGTCCGTTGTGGACCGCGCCACCGAGATCGCCGCCGCCACCGGCGGCTCGGTCGCCGTCACCGCCGACGCCAAGGAGGCCGCGCACGGCGCCGACGTCCTCGCCACCGACACCTGGGTGTCGATGGGTCAGGAAGGCAAGGACACGGAACGCTACGAGCCCTACGCTGTGGACGAGGCGCTGCTCGCGCTCGCCGCGCCGGACGCGGCGGTGCTGCACTGCCTGCCCGCCTACCGCGGCAAGGAGATCGCCGCGGCCGTCCTGGACGGCCCGCAGAGCCGGGTCTGGGACGAGGCGGAGAACCGGTTGCACGCCCAGAAGGCGCTGCTGACCTGGCTCCTGGAGAGATCCGCATGACCACTCCGATGACCAAGGCCGCACGGCACGCCAAAGTGATCGAACTGCTGAACCGCCACCCCGTCCACTCGCAGCCGGAGCTGGCCAGGCTCCTGGGCGACGCGGGGCTGGAGGTCACGCAGGCGACGCTGTCGCGCGACCTGGTCGAGATCGGCGCGGTACGGCTCCGCGCCGACGACGGCAGCCTGATCTACGCCGTCCCCGGTGAGGGCGGCGAACGCATCCGCCGCGCCCGCACCGGGTCCGCCGAGAGCTTCGCGGGCCGGCTCACCCGGCTCGCCGCCGAACTCCTCGTCTCCGCCGAGGCGTCGGCGAACCTCGTGATCGTCCGCACGCCGCCGGGCGCGGCGCAGTACCTGGCCTCGGCCATCGACCACGCCGAGTGGCCGTCGATCCTCGGCACCGTCGCGGGGGACGACTCGATCCTCGTCATCGCCCGCGACCCGGCCGGCGGCGAGGCGCTGGCCGACGCGCTGCTCCGGCTCGCGGCCGGGCGCGAGCGACGAAGTTAGGGGCGCCGCGCCCCAGCCTCCGAGCCTCGCAACCGAACACCCCGACTTCCCGACAGGAGAAACACCAGCATGAGCGAGCGCGTCGTTCTCGCGTACTCCGGCGGCCTCGACACCTCGGTCGCCATCCCGTTCCTCGCCGAGCAGACCGGGGGCGAGGTCATCGCGGTGGCGGTGGACCTCGGCCAGGGCGGCGAGGACCTGGAGACCATCCGCAAGCGGGCGCTGGCCTGCGGTGCCGTCGAGGCCGTCGTCATCGACGCCCGCGAGGAGTTCGCCGCCGACTTCTGCTTCCCCGCGCTGCGCGCCAACGCCCTCTACATGGACCGGTACCCGCTGGTCTCTGGCCTGTCGCGGCCGCTGATCGTCAAGCACCTCGTCACCGCCGCCAAGAAGTTCGGCGGCACCGTGGTGTCCCACGGCTGCACCGGCAAGGGCAACGACCAGGTCCGGTTCGAGGCGGGCCTGTCGGCGCTGCACCCCGAGCTGAAGGTCATCGCGCCCGCCCGCGACTTCGCCTGGACGCGCGACAAGGCCATCGCCTTCGCCGAGGAGAAGGGCCTGCCGATCGACGTGACGGCCAAGTCGCCCTACTCCATCGACCAGAACCTGTGGGGCCGCGCCGTCGAGACCGGCTTCCTGGAGGACATCTGGAACGCGCCGATCGAGGACCTGTACGCCTACACCGCCGACCCCGCCGCGCCCCGCGAGGCCGACGAGGTCGTCGTCTCCTTCCAGGCCGGCGTCCCCGTCGCCCTCGACGGCCGCGCCCTCACCCCGTTCCAGCTCATCGACGAGCTGAACCGCCGCGCGGGCGCGCAGGGCGTCGGCCGGATCGACATGGTCGAGGACCGGCTCGTCGGCATCAAGAGCCGCGAGGTCTACGAGGCGCCCGCCGCCATCGCGCTCATCGCCGCGCACATGGAGCTGGAGAACGTCACGGTCGAGCGCGACCTGGCCCGCTTCAAGCGGTCCGTGGACCAGCGCTGGGGCGAGCTGGTCTACGACGGCCTGTGGTTCTCCCCGCTCAAGGACTCCCTCGACGCGTTCATCGCCGAGGCGCAGCAGCACGTGTCCGGCGACGTCCGGCTCACCCTGCACGGCGGCAAGGCCGTCGTCACCGGCCGCCGCAGCGAGGCGTCCCTCTACAGCTACGACCTCGCCACCTACGACACCGGCGACACCTTCGACCAGACCCTGGCCAAGGGCTTCGTCGAGCTGTGGAGCCTGCCCAGCAAGATCGCCGCGATGCGGGACCGCGCGCAGGACTGACCCCCGCGCGCCCGCCGTGATCCCGGTGCCCCGGCCCGGGATCACGGCTTTCGGTTTGGCACGCGCGCGGCACCGGGTGTAATCCAGCAACCAAACGAACGACACGGTGGGAAGAAGAGGAATCTCGTGACCAAGGCACCGACGCGCCTGTGGGGCGGCCGGTTCGAAGGCGGCCCGTCGGACGCGCTCGCGCGGCTCTCGGTGAGCGTCCAGTTCGACTGGCGGCTCGCCCCCTACGACCTGATGGGCTCGCGCGCGCACGCCCGCGTGCTCAACCGGGCGGGGCTGCTCACCGACGACGAGCTGGACCGCATGATCGGCGCCCTGGACGACCTGGAGGCGGCCTGCCGCTCCGGCGAGTTCCGGCCCACCGTCGCCGACGAGGACGTCCACACCGCCCTGGAGCGCGGCCTGCTGGAACGCCTCGGCCACCTCGGCGGCAAGCTGCGCGCCGGCCGCAGCCGCAACGACCAGGTCGCCACCGACCTGCGCCTGTACCTGCGCGACCACGCCCGGCAGATCGTGTCCCGGCTCGTCGAGCTGGAGACCGCCCTCATCGCGCAGGCCGAGCACAACCTCGGCGTCGCCGCGCCCGGCATGACCCACCTCCAGCACGCCCAGCCGGTGCTGTTCTCCCACCAGCTCCTCGCGCACGTGCAGCCGCTCACCCGCGACATCGACCGGCTCCGCGACTGGGACCGCCGCGCCGCGGTGTCCCCGCTCGGCTCCGGCGCCCTCGCCGGATCGTCGCTGCCGCTCGACCCGCAGGCCACCGCCGCCGAACTCGGCTTCGACGCCGCCGCGCCCAACTCGATGGACGCCGTCGCCGACCGCGACTTCGTCGCCGAGTTCCTGTTCGCGGCCGCGCTCGTCGGCGTCCACCTGTCGCGGCTGGGCGAGGAGATCGTCCTGTGGGCCTCCCAGGAGTTCCGCTGGATCGAGATGGACGACACCTACGCCACCGGGTCGTCGATCATGCCGCAGAAGAAGAACCCCGACGTCGCCGAGCTGGCGCGCGGCAAGGCGGGCCGCCTCATCGGGCACCTCGTCGGCCTGCTCACCACCCTCAAGGGCCTGCCGCTCACCTACAACCGGGACCTCCAGGAGGACAAGGAGGGCGCCTTCGACGCCGTCGAGACGCTGCTGCTCGTCCTGCCCGCCATGTCCGGCCTGATCGCGACCATGCGCGTCAACACCGAACGGCTCGAGGCCCTCGCGCCCGACGGATTCGCGCTCGCCACCGACCTTGCCGAACTGCTCGTCCGGCGCGGCGTGGCGTTCCGCGACGCCCACGAGGTCGTCGGCCACCTCGTCGTGTGGTGCCAGGTCAACGACAAGGACTTCGGCGACCTCACCGACGACGAGCTGGCGAAGGTGTCGCCGCACCTCACGCCGGACGTCCGCGAGGTCCTGAACGTCCCGGGCGCGCTCGCGTCCCGCAAGGCCTACGGCGGCACCGCGCCCGACCGCGTCCGCGAGCAGATCGACGCCCTGCGCGGCCAGGTCGACGAGCACGCCGCGTGGGCCGCCGGGGCCGACGACGGGCGCGCCGCCGGCGGCCGATGAGCGGCGGGCCGCTGCCGCGCGCGTTCTTCGACCGTCCCGTCGAGGAGGTCGCGCCCGACCTGCTCGGGCGCGTCCTCACCCACGAGACCCCGGACGGGACGGTCGCGGCCCGCATCACCGAGACCGAGGCGTACGCCGGGCCGCTCGACCCCGCCTCGCACGCCTACCGGGGCCGCACGCCCCGCGTCGAGGTCATGTTCGGGCCGCCCGGGCACGCGTACGTGTACTTCACCTACGGGATGCACTACTGCGTGAACCTCGTGTGCGGGCCGGACGGCACCGCGTCGGCCGTCCTGCTGCGCGCCGCCGAGATCGTCGCGGGGGAGGACGCGGCCGCCGCGCGGCGGCCCCGCTCCAGCGTCCGCGACCTCGCGCGCGGCCCGGCGCGGCTGTGCCAGGCGCTCGGGATCGTCCGCGAGCACAACGGGCTGGACGTGTGCTCCGGCGGGCCGCTGGAGATCAGCGCGGGCGCGCCCGTCGACCCGGCGGCGGTCCGCACCGGCCCGCGCGTCGGGGTCTCGGGCGCGAAGGACGTCCCGTGGCGGTACTGGATCGACGGCGACCCGTTCGTCTCCCAGTACCGCGCGCACGCCCCGCGCCGCCGCCCCCGCACCGGCGGGGCCCGCCCCGAAACTCGATAGCGTTGAAATCCGTCCACCGGCATCCTGGTGGGCGAGCCGACATCCATCCGGAGAGAAGACCGTGACCGACATCCTCGACGATCTCGCATGGCGCGATCTGATCGCGCAGTCCACCGATCTGAGTGAACTGCGGGCGCTGCTCGCCGCGGGGCCGGTCACGCTCTATTGCGGATTCGACCCGACCGCGCCGTCCCTGCACCTGGGCAATCTCCTGCAGATCCTCACGCTGCGGCGGTTCCAGCGGGCGGGCCACCGGCCGATCGGCCTGGTCGGCGGCGCGACCGGCCTCATCGGCGACCCGAGCGGCAAGAGCGCCGAGCGCGTCCTGAACTCCACCGAGACCGTCGCGGGCTGGGTCGAGCGCATCCGCGGCCAGGTGTCGCGGTTCCTGGACTTCGGCGACGGCCCGACCGGGGCGCTGATGGTCAGCAACCTCGACTGGACGGGCCCGATGTCGGTCGTGGAGTTCCTGCGCGACATCGGCAAGCACTTCCCGGTGAACCGGATGCTCGCCCGCGAGACCGTCAAGGCGCGCCTCGACACGACCGGGATCAGCTACACCGAGTTCAGCTACGTCCTGCTCCAGTCGATGGACTACCTGGAGCTGTACCGCCGGTACGGCTGCGTCCTGCAGACGGGCGGCAGCGACCAGTGGGGCAACCTCACCGCGGGCGTCGACCTCATCCGCCGCGCCGAGGGCGGCACCGCGCACGCGCTGACGACGCCGCTGCTCACCAAGGCGGACGGCTCGAAGTTCGGCAAGACGGCTGGCGGCGAGACGTACTGGCTCGACCCGGAGCTGACGTCGCCGTACGCCTTCTACCAGTTCTGGATCAACGCCGACGACCGGGACGTCGAGAAGTACCTCAAGGTCTTCTCGTTCCGCTCGCGGGAGGAGATCGAGGCGCTGGTCAAGGAGGGCGCGGAGCGGCCCGCCGCGCGTGCGCCGCAGCGCGCGCTCGCGGAGGAGATGACGACGCTCGTCCACGGCGCGGACGAGACCGCGCGCGTCGTCGCGGCGTCCCGCGCGCTGTTCGGCCAGGGGTCCCTGGACGAGCTGGACGAGCGGACACTGCGGGCGGCGCTCGCCGAGGTCCCGCGCGTCGAGCTGCCGCCGGGCGAGCTGCCGCCCGTCGTGGACCTGCTGGCCGCCTCCGGGCTGTGCAAGAGCAAGTCCGAGGCGCGGCGCGCGGTCGCGCAGGGCGGCGCGTACGTCAACAACGCCAAGGTCGAGGCGGAGGACGCCGCACCCGCTGCGGCCGACCTGCTGCACGGGCGGTTCCTGGTGCTGCGGCGCGGCAAGCGGAACATCGGCGGCGTGGAGGTCGTCCCGGCCTGAGCCGGGCGTTCCGGAGCCCGGCGTCCCCCTGCGGGACGCCGGGCTCCGTCGCGTCCGGGGCCCGCTGGTTCGCCGGGCGGCGGTCAAGCTTGGGGAGATCCACGTAACAGTGCTGTCACGGCACGCCCGCCGACGGCCGTGAAACGCCCCGGAAACAGGTGCTGAGCAGCGGGTTCACGGGTAGGGACCTTGATTTGACGGTCCCTCGCCCCGGACCTAGAGTTCTACTCGCCCCACGGGGGAGCGGGACGCCGAAAGGCGGCCGGCCCCGGGGGAATCCTTGGGACACGGTCCGCGCCGAAGGCGCGTGATCATTCATGCCCCGAGGAGGGATTCGCTCCGGTTTGACAGCCGGAACGGATCAAATAAGCTTGAAGGGTTGCCCCGGAGTGAGAGTCACGCAAGTGGCTGGAACGCGGTGGGCGTCCGTTTCTTGAGAACTCAACAGCGTGTTAAAAGCCAGTGCCTTTATACGGCTCGGTCTTTGTCGACCGGGTCGTCCCCGCGGTCGCCGGATTTCACGGCGGCCGGGGATTTCTTTGAGGCAGTCGTCGGCTTCTTTTGATGGAGTCGGCGCATTGCTGGGATTTCGATCCTTTTAAGGTTTGGCGTGCTGGGGGTTCGCCCCTCTGGTGCGTCGTTGGGCCTTGATGGAGAGTTTGATCCTGGCTCAGGACGAACGCTGGCGGCGTGCTTAACACATGCAAGTCGAGCGGAAAGGCCCCTTCGGGGGTACTCGAGCGGCGAACGGGTGAGTAACACGTGAGCAACCTGCCCCTGACTCTGGGATAAGCCTGGGAAACCGGGTCTAATACCGGATGCGACCACTGCAGGCATCTGTTGGTG
>NZ_KB907224.1 GCF_000381885.1 Actinomadura atramentaria DSM 43919
CGGGGGTGGGCCGGGTGCTCTGCCCACCCGGCCCACCCCCGCAACCCTGCCCGCACCGGCCGCCCCCAACCCCGCACCCAGCCTCGCACCGGCCGCCGCCGGACGCGCCGCCGCGCCCCACGGCAGGTCAGGACCCGATCAGGACCCGATCAGGACCCGATCAGGACCCGATCAGGACCCGATCAGGACCCGATCAGGACCCGATCAGGACCCGATCAGGACGCGGTGAGGTCGTACAGGGTCGTGCCCGCGACCGTCCGGGCCGTGAACGACCGCTCCACCCACTCCGCGATCGAGCGGGCCGCGTCGCTGCCGCTGGACGCGCGCCCCGCCGTCCCCGACCCGCCCACGAAGTAGTGGACCCGCCCCGCGGCGACCAGCCGCTTGAACTCCGCCAGCGTCGGAGCCGGGTCCGTGCCGTTGAACCCGCCGACCGCCATCACCGGACGGCCGCTCGCCAACTGGTACCCCGCCGCGTTGTTCGACCCCACCACCGCCGCCGCCCACCGGAACGACGACGCGTCCCGCCGCAGCAGCGCGGTGACCCGCGCGTCCGGCGTCGCCGCCGACAGCAGGCCCCCGCCGAAACCGCCCGGACCGCCCCGCCCGCCGGCACGGCCGCCCTGACCCGCGCCCGCACCGCCGGGCCGCCCGCCCGGCTGAACGCCCGGCTGGACGCCGGGAGGACCGCCGCCGAACGCCGCGCCCGGCCCGCCCCGCTGCCCGCCGCCCGGAGCACCGCCCGGCCCGCCGCCGAAACCGCCCCGGCCGCCCCCGCCCGCGCGCGGCCCGAACCCGCCGAAGCCGCCGCCGGTCGCCGGGCCCGCCGTCACGATCGACCCCGAATGCGGCGTCGCGGCCGTCTGCACCGCGTACGCCACCGGACCCGCCAGGCACGCCACCGCCGCCAGCGCCGCACCGGCCGCCGCGCCCCACCGCGCCCCGCGACCGGCGCCCGTGCCGCCCGCCGTGCGGGGCAGCGCCACCGCCAGCGCGAGCGCCGCCGCCGTTCCCGCGACCGCCGTCAGCGGACGCAGCCACGGATGCCACTCCGGCGTCCGGCCCAGCAGCACCCACGCCCACGCCGCCGTCGCCGCGACCGCCACCGCCGCCGCCCCGGCCGCGTGCGGGGACCGCCGCCGCTCCCACACCGCCGCGCCGCCGATCCCCACCAGCGCCGCGACCGCCGGGGCCAGCGCCACTGTGTAGTACTCGTGGAAGATCCCCCGCATGAGACTGAACACTCCGCCGGTGACCAGCAGCCACCCGCCCCACAGCGCCAGCGCCGCCCGCACCCGGTCCGTGCGCGACGCGCCCCGCACCGCCCACAGCCCCGCCGCCAGCAGGACCAGCGCCCCCGGGACGAGCCACGACACCTGGCCGCCGACCGCCGGGCCGAACATCCGCGCCCACCCCGCGTCCTGGTCGGTGTTGCCCAGCCCGCCGGTCTCCGCGCCGCTCAACCGGCCCAGCCCGTTGTAGCCCAGCGCCAGCTCCAGCACGCTGTCGTGCTGCGACCCCCCGATATAGGGGCGCGAACCCGACGGGACGAGCGCGACCGCCGCCACCCACCAGCCCGCCGCGACCACCAGCGCCGCACCGCCCGCGACCAGCCGCCCCACCCGGCCCCGCGCCCGCCCCGGCCCCGCCGCCAGGTACACGGCCGCGAACACCGGGACCACCAGGAACGCCTGCAGCATCTTCGCCATGAACCCGCAGCCGACCAGCGCACCGCACGCCACCACCCACCGCGCCCGCTCGTCCTCGCACGCCCGCAGCAGCGCGTACGCCGCCGCGACCAGCAGCAGCACCAGCAGCGCGTCGGGGTTGTCGAAACGGAACATCAGCGCCGCGACCGGCGTCGTCGCCAGCGCCGCGCCCGCCGCCAGCGCGGGCAGGACGCTCGCGCGCGTCCCGCCCAGGACCCGCCGCACCGACGCGTACAGCACGCCCACCGACGCGACGCCCATCAGCGCCTGCGGCACCAGCAGACTCCACGGGTTCACCCCGAACAGCCGCGCCGACAGCGCCATCGGCCACAGCGCCCCCGGCGTCTTGTCGACGGTGATCGCGTTGCCCGCGTCCGACGACCCGAAGAAGAACGCCGTCCAGTCCTGCGACCCGGCCTGCGCCGCCGCCGCGTAGAACGCGTTCGCCCACCCCGACGCCCCCAGATCCCACAGGTACAGCGCCGCCATCGCCGCCAGCAGCACCGCCAGCGCCGGACGCGCCCACACCGGGTCCCGCGGCGCGCCCCGCGCCAGCCGCGCCAGCCGCGCGCGGCGCCCGGGGGACGGGCGGGCCGGGGCGCCGCGCCGCAGCGTCGCCGTCACGACGCCCCCAGCCGGTACAGGCCCGCCGACGAACCCGCCGAACCCGAGGAACCGGTGTCCTGGGAGGTTCCGCCGTACTGCGACGCCGGGACGGCCGTGCCGTGCGCGCGGACCCACGCCGTCACCGCGTCGTTCCCGCCGTCCGGACCGAACCCGCCGCCCAGCAGCACGAACTTCACCTGCCCCGACGCGACCAGCCCCTGCAGCTTCGCGACCGTCATCGCCGGATCGGAGCCGGTGAACCCGCCCATCGCGATCACCGGACGGCCCGTCCGCAGGATCACCGACGACGCCGACTGCGCGCTCGACACCGCCACCAGCCACCGCGCCGAACCCTGCTCCCGCTCCAGATACGACACCATCGCCGAATCCAGGCCGCCGCCGGGACCGCCCCCGAACCCGCCGCGCCCACCACCCGGCCGCATCCCACCGGACGGGACACCACTCGGCGCGTTCCCGGACGCGTTCCCGGAGGCACCGCCGGAAGCACCGCCCGGCGTCCCGGAGGCACCGCCCGGCATACCGCCGGCCGCGCCACCCGGCGCACCGCCGGGCATGCCGCCCGGCCCGCCCGGGAACCCGCCGCGCGTTCCGCCGCGCGACGGGCCGCCGCCGGGGAACCCGCCGCCCGACGACGGCCCCGCCAGGGGATTGGTGCCGTTCACCGGGGACGCCGCCGCCGCGACCGCGTACGCGCCCGGCCCCGCCAGCCCCGCGAACACCGCCGCCGCCAGCGCGCCCGGCACCACGACGTGCCACACGCCCGGCCGCAGCCCCGGCAGGTACCGGCCCGCCAGCAGACCCAGCACCGCCGCGACGGCGGCGGCCGCGACCGCCCACCGCAGCCACGGGTGCCACTGCGGCGTCCGCGCCAGCAGCGCGAACGCCCACCCGCCCGTCACCGCGACGCACACCGGCACCGCCCACGCCCACCGCGGCCGCCGGTACAGCGCCGCCAGCAGCGGCACGCCCGCCCCGCACAGCGCCGCGACCGCCGGGGCCATCGCCGTCGAGTAGTACGGGTGGAACGTCCCCTCCGCGAAACTGAACACCGCGAAGTGGACCGCCAGCCACAGCCCCCACAGCAGCAGCGCCGCGCCCCGCAGGTCCCGGCGGGGCCGCCACGCCAGCGCCAGCGCCCCCACCAGCAGCGACAGTGCCGCCAGCGGCAGCAGCCAGGAGATCTGCCCGCCCAGCACGTCGTTGAACAGCCGGCCCGCGCCCGGCTCCCCGCCGAACCCGCCGCTCTGCCCGCCGCCGCCCGGCCCGGACCGGCCGAAGATCCGGCCGAGGCCGTTGTAGCCGACGACCAGGTCCCACACCGTCCCGTCCGTGCTGCCCCCGATGAACGGACGCGACCGCGCCGGGATCGCATCGACCAGCAGCGTCCACCACAGGCTCGACACCGCCAGCACCGCGCCCGCCGCGACCAGGTGCGCCAGCCGCCGCCAGATCCCCGGCCGCGCCGCCACCAGATACACCGCCGCCAGCGCCGGGACGACCAGGAACGCCTGCAGCATCTTGGTGTTGAACCCGCAGCCGACCAGGAACGCCGCCAGCAGCAGCATCCGGACCCGGCCGCCCGCCACCGCGCGCTGCGCCGCCCACGCCGCCCCGACCAGCAGCAGCACCAGCAGCGTGTCGGGGTTGTTGTCCCGGTCGATCGCGACCGTGATCGGCGTCAGCGTCAGGACCACCGCCGCGGCCAGCGCCGCCGCCGGGCCGAACGCCCGCCGCACCGTCTGGTGCAGGACCGCCACCGACGCCGTCCCCGCCAGCGCCTGCGGCAGCAGCAGCGACCACGTCGAGAACCCCAGCACCCGCGCGAACAGCCCCTGGACCCACAGCGCCATCGGCGGCTTGTCGACCGTGATGAACGACCCCGCGTCCAGCGACCCGAAGAAGAACGCCTTCCAGCTCTGCGTCCCGCTCTTCACCGCCGCCGAATAGTAGGCGTTGGCGTCCCCGCCGCCCGGCAGATTCCACGTGTACAGGGCGCACGCGACCGCCAGGACCGCCCACAGCGCCGGACGCGACCAGCGCGGATCGTCCGGACCCCCCAGCAGCAGCCGCCGCACCCGCGACCCTGGGCCCGCGCCCGGACGGCCCACCGAACCCGACCGCGAACCCGACCGCGCCCCCGACCGTGTTCCTGTCAGCGTTCCCGTCAGCATTCCCGTCACGCCATCTCCCCGGTCTCGTCGCCCTCGGTCCGGGCGGCCTCCGCCGCGCGCGGCCGGAAGATCCACACCCGCATCAGCAGGAACCGCGCCAGCGTCGCCGCCGCGTTCGCCGCGACCAGCGCCGCGACCTCCACCGCCCGCGGCGCGCCCGGCGCCGCCGCGTGCAGCGCCGCCAGCCCCCCGCTGCTCAGCGCCAGCCCCAGCAGGAACGCCAGCCCGCCCTGGAGCTGGTGGCGCAGCGCCCCGCCCGGCCCCCGCACCCCGAACGTGAACCGCCGGTTCGCCGCGGTGTTCCCCACCGCCGTCACCACCAGCGACAGCGCGTTCGCCGCCAGCGGCCCCATCACCAGCCGCAGCAGCACGAACAGCACGAGCTGCGCGGCCGTGCTCACCGCCCCGATCACCGCGAACGCCGGAAGCTGCCGCGCCATCCCCGCCGGCAGACCCGCCGGAAGCCCCGCCCCCGCGGCGGCGTCGGGCGCGGCGGGGCGGCGGCGGACCGGGGCGGCGAACCCGCCCGACGCCATCCGCCGCGCCACCCGCGCCATCCCCCGCAGGTCGTCGCGGGCCGTCCGCCACACGTCCACCCGGCTGTCGGGGTCGTCGACCCAGTCCACCGGGACCTCGTGGATGCGCAGCCCGTTGCGCTCGGCCAGCAGCAGCAGCTCGGTGTCGAAGAACCACTCCTGGTCCTCCACGCGCGGCAGCAGCGCCTGCGCGATCTCCGTCCGCGCCGCCTTGAACCCGCACTGCGCGTCGGTGAACCGCGCCGCCAGCGCCGTGCGCAGCAGCAGGTTGTAGCAGCGGGAGATCACCTCGCGGCGCGGGCCCCGCACCACCGCCGCGCCCCGCGTCAGGCGGCTCCCGATCGCCAGGTCGCTGTGCCCGGAGATCAGCGGCGCGACCAGCGGCAGGAACGCGTCCAGGTCCGTGGACAGGTCCACGTCCATGTACGCGACGACGTCGGCGTCGCTGGCCCCCCACACGTGCCGCAGCGCCCGGCCCCGGCCCTTGCGCTCCAGCCGCACCGCCCGCACGTGCCGCAGCTCGGCGGTCATCCGCTCCGCCACCCACCAGGTGGCGTCGGTGCTGGCGTTGTCGGCGATCGTGATCCGGAACGGGTACGGGAACGACCCGTCCAGATAGGCGTGCAGGCGGCGGACGCTGGCCTCCAGCACCCGCTCCTCGTTGTGGACGGGGACGACGACCTCGACGAGGCGTTCCCGGCGCTCGTGCGCCCGCGGCGGTCCGGGCGGCACGTCCGGCGTGCCGCGCTCGGTGGTCAGGTGGCTCATGGGGACCACGCTCGGCGGCCGGTCTGGGCCGCCCCTGAGCCCCGCGTTAACGCCCCATGAGAATCGGGGATCAGGGGGCGGGTTCGGCCGCCGACCCCGGGAACACCGCCCGCACCAGCGTCCCCCCGCCCTCGGCGCGCTCCAGCGCGACCCGGCCGCCCGCCTCCGCCACCACCCGCGCCACGATCGACAGGCCCAGCCCCGACCCCGGCAGGCTCCGCGCCGACGGCGACCGCCAGAACCGCTCGAACACGTGCGGGAGGTCCTCCTCGGGGACGCCCGGGCCCTCGTCGGCGACGGTCAGCTCACCGCCGTCCAGCCGCACCCGCACCGTCCCGCCCGGCGGCGAGAACTTCACCGCGTTGTCCAGCAGGTTCACCACCGCGCGCTCCAGCGACGCCGGGTCCCCGCGCACGAACCACGGCTCGGCGGACGCGTCCAGGCGCAGGCCCGGGCCGCGCAGCCGCGCCCGCTCCACCGCCCGCTCCACCACCGCGTGCAGCGCGACCGCGCCGCTGGCGGGCTCCCGCTCGGCGGGACGGGCCAGCTCCAGCAGGTCCCCCACCAGGCTCGACAGCTCCAGCATCTGCGCCTTCACGCTCACCAGCAGCCGGTGCCGCGTCCCCGGCGGCAGCGGGCGGCCCGTCTGCTCCGACCGCAGCAGCAGGTCGATGTTGGTGCGCAGGCTCGTCAGCGGCGTCCGCAGCTCGTGCCCGGCGTCGGCGATGAGCTGTTGCTGGCGCTCCCGCGACCCCGCCAGCGCCGCCGTCATCGTGTTGAACGACCGGCTCAGCCGCGCGATCTCGTCCGCGCCGTGCGCGGGGATGCGGGTGTCCAGGTCCTCGGTGCGGGCGATGTGCTCCACCACGTCGGTCAGCTCGTCCACCGGACGCAGCGACGCCCGCGCGATCATCAGGCCCGCGCCCGCCGACACCAGCACCCCGAACGCCGACACCGCGATCAGCGCCAGCGCCAGGTCCTTCAACGGGCGGTCCACCTGGTCCAGGCGGATCGCGTACGACACCGCCGCCCGCGACCCGTCCGACGTCCGCAGCGGCCGCGTCAGGACCCGCACCGCGACCTTCGACCCGTCCGACGTCACGCCCTCCCCGTCGTGGACGGCCTGGTCGCGGGTGCCCGCAGCGACCCGCCGGTCCGCGGCCGACACCGTCAGCGCGCCCCCGTCGGGGACCGTGCAGCGCCGCCCGTCCGCGCGGACGAGCTGCAGGACGTCCGAGGGCACCGGCGGCCGCAGCTCCCCGGTCGCCGCCACCGGATCGGCCGAGCACTGCTCCAGCCACCGCTGGTACAGCAGCAGGCGGCGCTGGCCGCCGCGCAGCGGACCCCCGTCCTGCCCGCCCGGCTCCGGGCCGCCCCGCGCGTCGGGGTCGCCCGGCGGGCCGCTGAACGCCCCCAGCCGCCGGTCCAGCTCCCGGTAGAGCTGGTCGCGGACCAGGAACCACGACAGCGTCGCGCACGCCGCCACCGCCACTGCCACCGCCGTCGCGATCAGCAGCGCCAGCCGGCCCCGCAGCGGCAGCCGCCGCAACCCCATCCGCCCGACCCGCCTCACCGCGCGCTCACGCCCGCGCGCGCAGCACGTAGCCCACGCCCCGCACCGTGTGGACCAGCCGCGGCAGCCCCCCCGCCTCGGTCTTGCGCCGCAGGTACATCACGTACACGTCCAGCGAGTTCGACGCGGGCTCGAAATCGAACCCCCACACCGTCTCCAGGATCTGCTCGCGCGTCAGGACCTGCCGGGGATGCGCCAGGAACATCTCCAGCAGCATGTACTCGGTCCGCGTCAACCCCAGCGGACGGCCCCCGCGCGTCACCTCCCTGGTGACGGTGTCCATCCGCAGGTCCTCGAACGCCAGGACGTCCCCCGCCTCCGCCGCCTGCGGCGCCGTCATCGTGCTGCGCCGCAGCAGCGCCCTGATCCGCGCCAGCAGCTCGTCCAGCTCGAACGGCTTCACCAGGTAGTCGTCGGCGCCCGCGTCCAGGCCCGTCACCCGGTCCCCGACCATGTCCCGCGCCGTCAGCATCAGCACCGGCATCACCTCGCCCTGCGCGCGCAGCCGCCGGCACGTCGTCAACCCGTCCATCCGCGGCATCAGCACGTCCAGCACGATCAGATCAGGCCGCCGCTGCGCGACCCGCTCCAGCGCCAGCGTCCCGTCGGCGGCCTCGTCCACCCGGTAGCCCTCGAACTCCAGGCTCCCCGCCAGCGACTCGCGCACCGCGGGCTCGTCGTCCACGACCAGGATCCGCGCCCCGCCCGCGTCCTGCCCTCCCGCGTCCATGCACCCACCGTAACCAGCGGGGCCCGCGCGCCCGACGGGACGAGGCGATTCTCATGCGGCTTTCAGGAACTTCTGAGCCGCCCCTCACCCTGCGCCGGGCTAGGGCTCGGCGGTCGCCGCCGCCCACGCGTCGCCCGCCGGGGAGCCGGCGGGCGGCGCGTCGCCGGACGGGCGGACCGCCGACTCGAGCCCCGCCCGCGCCGCCGCCACGACCGCGTTCCGCGCCGCGTCCAGCATCAGCCCCCGCAACCGCTCCCGCAGCACCAGCCGCAGCGCCTCGCGCATCAGCTCCGCCAGCACCGCCTCCACCGCCACCGCCGTCGCGCGCGCCGCCGCCCGGCCCGCCAGGTCCCGCGCCGTCCGCGCCACCGCGCTGCCCGCCACACCCCCCGCGATGCCCGCCAGCAGACCGCCCGCCGTCCGCGCCGCGTCGCTGCCCGCCGCGCGCACCACCAGGTCCGCCGCCGG
Organism: Actinomadura atramentaria DSM 43919; assembly: GCF_000381885.1. Classification (GTDB taxonomy): domain Bacteria; phylum Actinomycetota; class Actinomycetes; order Streptosporangiales; family Streptosporangiaceae; genus Spirillospora; species Spirillospora atramentaria. The sequence continues at coordinate 8,583 of NZ_KB907224.1, forward strand.
ATACGCGCCCGCCGCGTCCCGCGCCCGCTCCCAGGCCCGCCCGCCCCACACCGACGCCGCGTCGCGGACGGCCTCGCGGGCCGTCTCCCGCACCACCTGCGCGACGACGTCGCCGCCGACCTCCAGCACCGCCCGCGCCGCCGCGTCCGCGACCGCGTCCAGCGCCGCGTCCGCGACCTGCCGCGTCGCGGCCCGCACCACCGGGGACGCCGCCACCGTCCGGCCCGCCTCGTTCACCGCGTCCGACACGGCGTCCGACACCGCGTCCAGCGCCGAGGACGTCGCCGCGCGGGCCAGGGGACTCGCGGCCGCCAGCCGCGCCGCGCGCCGCACCGCCGTCGTCGTCAGCTCCAGCGCCGTCCCCGTCACCGGGTTGGACCCGGCCGCCGCGCGCGCCTCGGCGACCGCCCGCTCGGCCGCGGCCACCGCCAGCCGCACCGCCGCCTCGTGCGCGGCGCGCTCCACCGCCCGCATCGCCGGCGTCCCCGCCAGCCGGTCCACCACCCGCTCGGCCGCGCCGCCCACCGCGCCGCGCGCCAGCTCCCGCGCGGCCCCGACCGCGTTCTCCCCGACCACGTCGCGGGCGATGTCGCGGGCGATGTCGCGGGCCGCCTCGCCGGCCGCGCCGCGCGCCGGGCCCGTCAGCTCGCCCGCGCGGCGCGCCGCCGCGCCCGCCGCCGGGGCCAGCCCCGCCCACAGCTCCTCCAACCGGTCCGCCGCCGCCCGGTCCCACCGCGCCGCCAGCTCCCGCACCCCCGGCCACTCGGGACCGGCCGGGGCGTCGGCGGGTCCGTCGATAGGCCCGTCGATGGGCCCGTCGGCGGGCGGGGTGCGCGGCGCGGGCGCCGCGGGCTCCACCGCCCCGCCCGGCTCCGCCCCGCCCGCGTCCGGGCCGCTCATGCCGTTACGCTGTGCGTCCACGCCGGACCCCCGCTCATCGCACCGATTCCCTGTCACGATAACTGCCGTTCGACCGGATTCGGTTCCCGCCGCGGGCGCCGGTCGCCACCCCAGGGGAGGACCCGTGACCCAGCCGTGGGCCGTACGGCCCGAGACCGCCGCCGACCGCGCCGCCGTCCGCCGCGTCGTGACCGAGGCGTTCCCGACCCCCGCCGAGGCCGACCTGGTCGACGCGCTGCGCGCCGACCCCGCCTGGCTGCCCGGCCTGTCCTGGGTCGCGACCGGCCCCGGCGGCGAGATCGCCGGGCACGCGCTCCTCACCCGCTGCCGCATCGCCGAACCCGGCGGGCGCGCGGGGGACGCGGTGGCGCTCGCGCCCGTCGCCGTCCGGCCCGCCCGGCAGCGGACCGGCGCGGGCACCGCCGTCGTCGGGGCCGCCCTGGACGCCGCCCGCCGCGCCGGGGAGACCCTCGCCGTCGTGCTGGGCGACCCCGCCTACTACCCGCGGTTCGGGTTCGTCCCGGCGTCCCGGTTCGGCGTCCGCGCGCCGTTCGAGGTCCCCGCGGACGCGCTGATGGCGCTGCCGCTGCGCGACGGCCCCGTCCCGGCCGGGACGATCCGCTACCCGGCGCCCTTCGGGGTGTGAGGGACGGCGGCGGGTCAGCGGCCGCGCCGCCGGTAGGCGCGGGCCGTCAGCGGGACGAACACCGCCAGCAGCGCCGCCGACCACCCCAGCACCGCCAGCGACGGATGCGCCAGCGGCCACGGCGCGTCCCCCGCCGGAACCCCCGGGTTCCCGAACAGCACCCGGTTGGACGCCGTCAGCGCGCTCACCGGACTCCACTCCGCGACCGTCCGCAGCCACCCCGGCATCCCCGCCGTGGGAACGTAGGCGTTCGACAGCATCGACAGCGGCAGCACCAGCGGCCCCAGCCGGTCGGCGACCTCCTCGCTGCGCGCGACCAGCCCCAGGTAGCAGCCCAGCCAGCTCAGCGCGTACCGCAGCACCAGCAGCAGCGCGAACGCCTCCGCCGCGCGCACCGCGCCCCGGTGCGGCGCCCACCCGACCAGCAGGCCCGCCCCCACCATGACCACCAGGCCGAGGGAGCCGCCGACCAGGTCCGCGCCGGTGTGCCCGAACGGCACCGCCGACCGCGCCATCGGCATCGCCCGGAACCGGTCCATCACCCCCTTCTCGGCGTCGGCGGCGACCTTCTGCGTCACCGCCATCAGCGACGTCAGCGTCACCATCGAGAACAGGCCCGGCATCAGGAACTCGCGGTAGTCCCCGCCGCCCGGCACGCTGATCGCGCTGCCGAACACGTACCCGAACAGCACGACCATCACGGCCGGGAACACCAGCGCCCCGACCAGCTCGCCCGGCCGGTGCCGCAGGTGCCCCAGCTCGCGGCCGACCAGCGCCGCGCCGTCGCTGAACGTCCACCGCAGCCGCGCCAGCCGGCCCGGGACCGCCGCCGCGCTCATCGGGCCGCCGCCGGTGCCGCGTCCGGTGCCGTGTTCTCGGCGGGGCGGCCGGTCAGGGACAGGAACACCTCGTCCAGCGTCGGGCGGCGCAGCGCCACGTCGGCGGCGTCGACCCCGGCGCGGTCCAGCGCCCGCACCGCCTCGGCCAGCCGCACCGCGCCCGCCGCGACCGGGACGCTGAACCGGCCCGGCCCGGCCTCGACGGCCGGGCGCGCGCCCGGCAGCGTCGCCAGCGCCGCCGCCGTCGCCGCGGCCTGCGCGGGGTCGGCGACGACGACGTCCAGGTGGTCCCCGATCCGCGCCTTCAGCGCGTCGGGGCTGCCGGTGGCGATGACGCGGCCGTGGTCGACGACCGCGATCTGGTCGGCGAGCCGGTCGGCCTCCTCCAGGTACTGGGTGGTCAGCAGCACCGTCGTGCCGTCGGCGGCCAGCGCGCGGACCGCGTCCCAGATCCCGGTGCGGCCGCGCGGGTCCAGGCCCGTCGTCGGCTCGTCCAGGAACAGCACGTCGGGCCGCAGGATCAGGCTCGCGACCAGGTCCAGGCGGCGGCGCATCCCGCCGGAGTAGCCGCCCGCCAGGCGGTCGGCGGCCGCGGCCAGCCCGAACCGCTCCAGCAGCTCGTCGGCGCGGGCGCGCGCCGCGCGGCGCGTCAGGTGGTGCAGCCGCCCGAACATGCGCAGGTTCTCGCGGCCGGTGAGCCGCCCGTCGACGGCCGCGTGCTGCCCGGCCAGGCCGATGCGGGCGCGGACGCGGTCGGCGTCGCGGACGACGTCGAACCCGGCGACGCGGGCGCGCCCGGCGTCGGGGCCGGTGAGCGTGGCCAGGACGCGGACGGCGGTGGTCTTGCCCGCGCCGTTGGGGCCGAGGACCCCGCAGACCGTCCCGGCGGGCACCGCCAGGTCCAGTCCGCGCAGCGCGCGCGTGGCGCCGAAGCGCTTGTGCAGCCCCTCGGCCAGGACGATCGGGTCGGACATCGGACCCCCCATTGGGTACATCGTACGCAGTCGGATGCCGCGAGGGTAGGCCACTGGGTACGACGTACGCAACTACACTCCTCCGACGTGAGGTGCAGCAGGTGAGCGACGACCAGGACCAGCCGATCTGGACGCGGCCCGAACGGCCCGCCCGCGGCCCCCGCCCGGCCTACAGCCGCGCGCGGATCACCGAGACGGCCGTCGCCATCGCCGACGCCGAGGGCATCGCCGCCGCCTCCATGCGCCGCATCGCCGCCGACCTCGGCACCGGCGCGATGTCGCTGTACCGGTACGTGCCCTCCCGCGACGACCTCGTCGAACTGATGGTCGAGCACGCCTTCGGCGAACTCGACCTGCCCGACCGGCCCAGCGGCGACTGGCGCGCCGACCTGCGCCTGGGCGCGCACCGCCAGCACGACGCCCTGCTGCGCCACCCCTGGCTCGTCGACGTCCTGCGCGTCCGGCCCGCCTTCGGCCCCCACCAGCTCCGCTACATCGAGTTCATGATGGGCTCGCTGGACGTCGGCATCCCGATCGACGACATCATGACCTATGCCGGACTCGTCTCCTCCTTCGTCACCGACGCCGCCCGCGACGAACTCCAGTGGGCCGAGATCACCCGCCGCACCGGCCGCACCGAGGCCGAGTGGATGCGCGCCAACGCCGCCTACGTCGCCTCGGTCGTCGAATCCGGCCGCTACCCCATGATGACCCGCATCGTCCGCGACGCCCGCCGCCCCCACCTGCCCGCCGGGCAGCGCTTCGAGCACGACCTCGAACGCGTCCTGGACTGCGTCGCCGCCATGCTGCCCCCCGCCTGACGGCCCGGCCCGCGGGTGAGCCCGGTCACCGCCGTTCATGGACCGCGGCGGTGTTCCGTCTTGGTTCACGAGCGACGAACGGAGACGCCATGACCACCCCCACCGCCGCAGCGCCCGGCGCGATCGGCCGCTGACCCGATGCCCGCCCCCGACCCCTACGCCGACCTGCGGCCCCGGGCCTTCGCCATCGCCTACCAGATGCTCGGCAGCGTCGGCGACGCCGAAGACGTCGTGCAGGAGGCGCTCCTGCGCCTGCACCGCGCCCGCCGCGACGGCGAGACGATCACCGCGCCGCGCGCGTACGTCTCCACCCTGGTCACCCGGCTGGCCATCGACCAGCTGCGCTCCGCGCGGGCGCGGCGGGAGCGGTACGTCGGCGAATGGCTCCCCGAACCGCTGGCCGCCGAGCCGTCGCCCGGCGAGCACGCCGAGACCGCCGACGCGCTGTCGCTCGCCGTCCTGGTGCTGCTGGAGACCCTCACACCGCGGCAGCGGGCCGCGTTCCTGCTCCGCGAGGTGTTCCAGTACCCCTACACCGACGTCGCCGAGATCATCGGCACCGACGTGGACACCACGCGGCACCTGGTCGCGCGGGCCCGCCGGCACGTCCGCGAACGCCGACCGCGCCACCGGGCCACCCGCGAGGAGCAGCGGCGACTCGCCGGACGCTTCTTCGCCGCCGTCCAGGACGGCGACCTGCCCGCACTGGAGGAACTGCTCGCGCGGGACGTCGCCATGCACGGCGACGGCGGCGGCCGGGTGCCCGCGCTCGGACGGCCCCTCAACGGACGGCGGCCCGTGGCGCGCGTCCTGGCCCGCACGGCGCCCCTGCTCGCCCGCGCCGGCGGCCTGCGCTTCCACCCCGCCCGGATCAACGGCCGGCCGGGCGCCCTGACCCTGGACGCGCGCGACCTCCTGGTCGCCGTGCTGAGCCTCGACATCGCCGACGGCCGCATCCAGACCATCCACTCCATCGTCAACCCCGACAAGCTCCGGCACCTCGGCCGGGTCGGCGACCTCGGCGCCCTGATCCGCGCCGACGACGCCTGAACCCGCACCGACCAACACCCCGGACCCAAGACCGTCGCAGGAGAACCCCTCATGAACCTCGCACTGTGGATCGGCGCCGGAATCCTGGCCGTGATCGCCCTCGCGGGCGGCGCCGTCAAGACGTCCGCGCCGAAGGAGAAGCTGGCCGCGTCGCCCGGCGGGGAATGGACGCGGGACGTCGGCGCCGGCGCCGTCAAGGCCCTCGGCGCGCTGGAGATCCTGGCCGCCGTCGGCCTGGTCCTCCCGGCCGCGACCGGCGTCGCGCCGGTCCTGGTGCCGGTCACCGCCCTGTGCTGGGTCCTGCTGATGGCCGGTGCGGCGACCGTCCACGGCCGACGCGGCGAACACCGGTTCGCGGCCCTGAACCTGGCCTACCTCGCGCTCGCGGCGTTCATCGCCTGGGGCCGCCTCGGACCGGAGTCCTTCACCGGCTGACGCCCCTCACAGGCCGAGGCGCGCCACCGGGTTGTCCAGGTGGCCGCGCCCCGACCGCCAGTAGTGCAGCACCATCATCAGCCCCGTCCACCGGCCGTGGTCGGCGATCCGGCTCGGCGCCGCGCCCGCCGTCGCCGCGCCCGTCGCGAACCCCGCCCGCAGCCCGTGCCAGGAGTACCGCGCCGGGTCCTCCAGCCGCGCCCCGTCCCGCCGCGCCCGCGCCACCGCCGCCCGCAGCAGGTCGTTGAGCGCCTGCCCGGTGATCGGCGCGGGCACCGGGCCACCCCGCCCCCCGTAACCGGGCGTCCCGGCGATCCGCCCGCGCCGGTCCACGCCCCGCACCAGCGGGCCGCCGCCCACCCCGTGCGCGGCCAGCGTGTCCAGCCACGCCCGCGTGATCCGCACCGGGCACGTCTCCAGATGCGCGCCGTAGGGGACGGGCACGTCCACCCCGCGCCCGTCCTGGTCGGTCTTGGACGCCGCGATCCGCACCGACAGGCCGTGCTCGGTGAACCGCACGTCCCCGACCCGCAGATTCCGCACCTCCGACGCCCGCGCCGCCAGCGCCAGCCCCAGCACCAGCGCGCACTGGTCCCGCAGCACCCGCACCGCCGCCAGCTCACCGGCCGCGACACCGTCCAGCAGGGCGTGGACCATCGGGCGCAGCACGTCCGCCGTGATCGGCAGCGACTGACGGGACCGGGGCAGCGGCACCGGCCCGGCCGTGCCCGCCGTCCCTCCCGTGTCGGCGGCGCGGTCGCGGCGCGCCCTGACCTCCCGCCGGTAGTCGCGCAGCGCCAGCCGCGCCAGCCGCGCGTTGACCGGCGTCCCGTTGAGCTGGTGCGCCGACTGCACGCACCCCAGCACCTGCTCGATCGTCGCCGGACCCGGCGGCCCGCCGTACTGCGTCACCGTCGTGGTCAGGTGGTGGACGTACTCGGCGAGCGTCGCCGCCGTCGCCGGCAGCGCCGACCGCCCCCGCAGCCAGCACCACCGCGAGAACGCCGCCCAGTGCCGCTCGTAGGCGCGGACCGTCGCCGGCGCCAGCCCCCCGCCGACCCGCGCCGCCGCCTCCGGCGACAGCGCGTCGTCCGGCGTCCGCGCGGGCGGCGCGACCGGCCGCCGCGCCGGACCCGGCGCCAACTCCGCGGGCACCGGCGAATCAGGAGGCTGCGCCGAGATCACCACACCGTCACCACACCGTCACCACGCCGTCACCACGCCGTCACCACGCTCCGTTCCATCGCGCCCGCACCGCCGCCCAGTGTGCCGCGCCGCCCGCCCCGCCGCGAACGCGCGGCACCCCGGGAACGCGAAAGGCGAGGGGGAACCCCTCGCCATATCCAACGTATAGCGCACCGGGGGGCTTGCGGCAAGACCCCCCTCGTGCCCCACAATCGTCGACCTCGGGCGCGCGACCTGCGCAAACGCCCACCCGCCAGCACGCACCACGGGCCGCCGCCGCGCGGCCCGAGAACGGAGCCCCTCCACTTGGAACCGCTGACCGCCGGCGCCTTCGACCTCCCCGAGCACCTCGCCGCCAAGGCCGACCCCGCGCTCATCGCCGGCGACGAGCGCCACTTCGCCGCCGTCGCGGACCGCCTCGCCGCGTCCGTCGCCGACCTCGCCGACCGCCTGGACGCCGCGCGCCGCGCCCCCGGCGGCCGCGGCCGGCAGGCGCTGGAGCGCGACATGGAAATCCACCGGCTGTCCGCGCGGCTGCGCACCCTGCGCCGCTTCGGCCTGGACCTGTGCCTGGGCCGCATGGTCGCCGCGGACGGCACCGGACCCCTCTACGTCGGACGCCTCGGCCTCACCGACGCCGACGGCCGCCGCCTGCTCCTCGACTGGCGCTCCCCCGCCGCCGAACCGTTCTTCGGCGCGACCCACGCCGACCCGATGGGCCTGGCCAGCCGCCGCCGCTACCGCTGGACCGACGGCCGCGTCAGCGACTACTGGGACGAGGTGTTCACCCCCGACGGCCTCACCGGCCACGCCGCCCTGGACGACCAGTCCGCGTTCATCGCCGGCCTCGGCGGCACCCGCTCGGCGCGGATGCGCGACGTCCTCGGCACCATCCAGGCCGACCAGAACGCCGTCATCCGCGCCGGATCGAGCGGCACCCTCGTCGTGGACGGCGGCCCCGGCACCGGCAAGACCGTCGTCGCCCTGCACCGCGCCGCCTACCTGCTGCACGCCGACCCGCGCCTGGGCCGGAACCGCGGCGGCGTGCTGTTCGTCGGCCCCCACCAGCCCTACCTGGCCTACGTCGCCGACGTCCTGCCCAGCCTCGGCGAGGACGGCGTCCAGACCTGCACCCTGCGCGACCTCGTCCCCGAGGGCGCCGCCGCCCCGGCCGAGACCGACCCCGACGTCGCCCGGCTCAAGGCGTCCGCCGCGCTCGTCGACGCGATCGAGCCCGCCGTCCGCTTCTACGAGCGGCCGCCCGCGCGCGCCACCGCCGTCACCACCCCCTGGGCCGACACCGAGGTCACCCCCGCCGACTGGGCCGAGGCGTTCGCCGCCGCCGAACCCGGCGTCCCCCACAACGAGGCCCGCGACCGCATCTGGGACGAGCTGCTGAGCATCCTGACCGACAAGCACGCCGACGCCCCGGCCGACGCCGTCCGCGCCGCCCTGGACCGCGACCGCGACCTGCACGCGGCGTTCAACCGCGCCTGGCCGCCCATCGAACCCGCCGACCTCGTCGGGGACCTGTGGTCGGTGCCCGCCTACCTGCGGCTGTGCGCGCCCGGCCTGGACGCCGCCGACGTCCGGCGGCTCCAGCGCGACGACGCCCACGCCTGGACCGCCGCCGACCTGCCGCTCCTGGACGCCGCCCGGCACCGCCTCGGCGACCCGCGCGCGTCCGGCCGCGCCCGCCGCACGCGCGCCGCCGTCGCCGCCGAGCACGCGCGCCGCGCCGGCGTCATCGACCACATCCTCGCCGCCGACGACGACGGCGAGGGCGCGGTCGCCATGCTGCGCGGCCGGGACCTGCGCGACGCCCTGGTCGAGGAGACCGCGGCGACCGCCCCCGACCCCGACCGCCTCGCCGGACCGTTCGCGCACGTCATCGTCGACGAGGCCCAGGAGCTGACGGACGCCCAGTGGCGGATGCTCCTGCGGCGCTGCCCGTCGCGGAGCCTCACCGTCGTCGGGGACCGCGCCCAGGCCCGCCACGGGTTCGCCGAGTCCTGGCGCGACCGCCTCGAACGCGTCGGCCTCGACCGGATCGAGCTGGCGTCCCTGACGATCAACTACCGGACGCCCCGGGAGATCATGGCCGAGGCCGAACCCGTCATCCGCGCCGCGCTCCCCGACGCCAACGTGCCCGTCTCCGTCCGCGAGAGCGGCGTCCCCGTCACGCGCGGACCCGCCGCCGACCTGCGCGCGATCCTGGACGGCTGGCTCGCCGCGCACGCCGAGGGCACCGCATGCGTCATCGGCGCGCCCGACTTCCGGCCCGGGCCGCGCGTCCGGTCGCTGACGCCCGAGCTGGCCAAGGGCCTGGAGTTCGACCTGGTCGTCCTGGTCGACCCCGAGCGGTTCGGCGACGGGACCGAAGGGGCCATCGAAGGGGCCATTGAAGGGGCCGTCGACCGCTACGTCGCGATGACCCGCGCCACCCGGCGGCTCGTCGTCCTCACCACCTGACGGCCGCCCTCACCGCCGGCCGCCGAACTCCCACGCGTGGACCTCCACCGAGGCGTACCGGTCGGCGGTGAGGACGGTCCGCGCCGCGTCCGCGCCGTCGGCGCGCACCAGCGCGGCCGTGCCCAGCCACGCCGCGCCGTCGTCGGACAGCAGCGTCCCGAACGCGATCAGCCCGTCACGGCCCGGCGGCGGGACGAGATCGGCGCCCGGCCCCTCGCCCAGGCCCAGCACCAGGAACCGGTCCCCGCCCGCCGCGCCGCCCGGGAACTCCCACATCGTGCGGCCCAGCGTGTTGCGCCACCGCCGGATCAGCACGTCCCGGTACGCGCCCGCCTGGTAGTTCGGCTCGTCGAACGCGAACGCCCGCGCCGCCGCCGGGCCGGGCAGGTCCGCGATGTGGACGCTGCCGGTGACGGCCTCGCCCGCGAACGTCGGGCCGCGCGCGACCAGCGCGTCGGCGAACCCGTCCATGTAGGACCAGTGCGCCTCCGCCAGCGCCTCGCGCAGGGGCAGCGAGCCGGGCCGGTCGCGGTGGTAGCAGAAGAACTCCATGCCCGCAGTCCTACCGCACCGCAGGCCGCCGCCCGCCCGGTGAACGCGCGAAGGGCCGCCGGACCCTTCGGTCCGACGGCCCCGGCGCGCGCGTCACGCCCTGTCGAACGCGCGCCTCGCCCACAGGAAGGACAGCACCGCGGTGCCCGCGCACCACGCCAGCGCCTGCGCGGCGCTGCCCCCGATCGGCGTGCCCAGCAGCAGCCCCCGCACCGTCTCCATGATCGGCGTGAACGGCTGGTAGTCGGCGAACCACCGCAGCGCGGTCGGCATCGAGTCGGTCGGGACGAACCCGCTGCCGAGGAACGGCAGCAGGATCAGCGGCATCGGCGCGTTGCTGGCCGCCTCCGGCGTCTGCGCCCGCAGGCCCAGCGCCACCGCCAGCCACGTGACCGCCAGCGCGAACAGCACCAGCAGCCCCGCCGCGGCGAACCACTCCAGCACGGTCGCGTTCGGCCGGAACCCGATCGCCAGCGCGACCCCGACCAGCACCGCCATCCCGCAGACCTGCTGCACGACGCTGCCCACGACGTGCCCGGTCAGGACCGACGCCCGCGAGATCCGCATCGTGCGGAACCGGGCGACGATGCCCTCGGTCATGTCCGTGGCGACCATGACGGCCGTCCCCGTCGCGGCCGTCGCCACCGCCATCAGCAGGATGCCCGGCACCACGTAGTCGGCGTACGCGCCGCGGCCGCCGCCCAGGCCCTGCCCGAGCGTCCCGCCGAGGACGTACACGAAAAGCAGCAGGATGATCACCGGCGTTACCACGAGCTGCACCGTCATCGACGGGTAGCGCAGCAGCCGCTTGAGCTGCCGCCGGATCATCGTGGACGAGTCGCGCGCGGCCAGGGTCAGGGCGCTCATCGGACGGTCTCCTTCTCACGGCCGGTCAACGTCAGGAACACGTCGTCGAGGTCGGGCGTGCGGACGCTCATACCCGCGACCTCGACGCACTGGTCGTCCAGGAGGACGAGCAGGTCGCGGACCATCCGCACGCCGCCGTCGCTCGGCACCCGCAGCGTCAGCGCCTCGGGGTCGGCCGTCCCGACCCCGACCGCGCGGACCGCCGCGTCCAGCCGCGCGGCGTCGGCGAAGGCCAGCTCCACGTGCCCGCCGGGGATGCGCCGCTTCAGCTCCTCGGCGGTGCCCTCGGCGATCAGCCGCCCGCGGTCCAGCAGCGCGATCCGGTCGGCCAGCTCGTCGGCCTCCTCCAGGTACTGCGTCGTCAGCAGGATCGTCACGCCGCCCGCGACGAGCTCCCGCACGATCTCCCACATCGCGCGGCGGCTGCGCGGGTCCAGGCCCGTCGTCGGCTCGTCCAGGAAGATGACGCGGGGCTCGCCGACCAGCGTCATCGCCAGGTCCAGGCGGCGCTGCATCCCGCCCGAGTACGTCGCCGCCGGTTCGCGCGCCGCCTCGACCAGGTCGAAGCGCTCCAGCAGCTCGGCGGCGCGGCGGCGGCCGTCCCGGCGCGACAGGTGCCCGAGATCGGCCATCAGCAGCAGGTTCTCCTCGCCGGTCAGCAGCTTGTCGACCGCCGAGTACTGGCCGGTGACGCCGATCGCGCCGCGCACCTCGTCCGGGCTGCGGGCCAGGTCGTGCCCGGCGACTCGGACGTCGCCGCCGTCCGCCGCCGTCAGCGTGGACAGGATCTTGACGGTCGTGGTCTTGCCCGCCCCGTTCGGGCCGAGCAGGGAGAAGATCGTCCCCTCCGGGACGGCCAGGTCGACGCCGTCGAGCACGACCTTGTCGCCGCTCTTGTCGCGGTAGGACTTGCGCAGCCCGGTCGCCGCGATGGCCAGGTTCGTCATGGCGATGCTCCTTCGGGGGGTCTAGAGGCTGCGTGCGGTGATGTCGCCGTGCGCCGTCGTCGCGCGGATGCGCAGGTCCGGCGCGCCGGTGCTCGCCAGGGCGTTGGCGACGCGGCCGCGGCCCGTCCCGGCGTCCAGCGCCGCCGACACGCCCCGGGCCGCGCCGACCGTGATCGACCCGGCGGCGGTCCTCAGCTCGACGTCCCCGGCGGCGGCCTCGGCGATCCGGATGTCGCCGCGCGCGGTGCTGATCTCGGCGGGGCCGGTCAGCCGTCCGACCTCGACGTCGCCGTCGACCGCGGTGAGGCGGACGCTCGACGCCTCGTCCAGCTTGATCCGGCGGTACGCGCCCTCGAACGCGACGTCGCCGAGCCGTCCGACGCCGCGCAGCTCCGCGCTCGCCGCCCGGCCCTCGACCCGCGACCCGGCCGGGAGCCGGACCGTCACCTCGACGGACCCCGACGGGCCGAGGTACCGGTTCGCGGCGGCGCCCTCGATCCGCAGGACGCCGTCGGCGTAGTCGACCGAGACCTGCTCCGCGGCCGTCACGTCGCGGCCCTTGCCGGGCGTGGCGGGCAGCACCTCGACGGCGGTGTCGGGCCGGTCGGCGGCGATGAACCGCACCCGCCCGGCGGGGACGTCCAGGACGGTGGTGATGGGGGCGGGGGTGTCGAAGTTCCGCATCGGGGGGCTCCTTGCGCCGTGTCGTTTCGAACAATGGAAACGCTACGTTGCCTTCACGGTTCACGCAACGAGAACTTTGCACTGGAAACACATCTATGCACGTCAGAGCCAGTTAATCGTTGCATCCACCCTGCGCAAGAATGCAACGATCCACGAGGGTTCGTTGCAATCGAATGAACGTGAACGCTAAGGTGGCACCGTCACGCGACGACGAAGGAGGCCCCGATGCCGGGCGGCAGGCTCACCCAGCAGGACCGTCAGCAGATCGCCGCGGGGCTGGCCGACGGCCTCGCCTACGCCGAGATCGCCCGGCGCCTGGACCGCCCCACCTCCACCGTCACCCGCGAGGTCACCCGCAACGGCGGCCCCACCGGCTACCGCGCCGACCTCGCCCACCGCGCCGCCGAGCGGCGCGCCCGCCGCCGCGGCCGCGCCGCCCCCCGCAGCGCGCACGCGGGCCCGCTGCCCTACGGCCGCGACCCCGACGCGGTCCGCGAGTACGAGGAGGAGTTCACCACCGCGCTCATGGAGTCGGGCGTGTCCAACAAGATGATGGCCCGCGTGATGACCTGCCTCTACACCACCGACTCCGGCAGCCTCACCGCCGCCGAACTCGTCGAACGCCTCCAGGTCAGCCCCGCGTCGATCTCCAAGGCGGTCGCGTTCCTGGAGAGCCAAGCCCTCGTCCGCCGGGAGCGCGACGAGCGCCGCCGCGAGCGGTACTTCGTCGACTCCGACCTCTACTACCAGTCGATGCTCGCCAGCGCCCGGTCCCTCGTCCGGCAGGTCGAGGTCGCCCGGCACGGCGTCGACGTGCTCGGACCCGGCACCCCGGCGGCCGTCCGGCTGGAGAACATCGCCCGCTTCCTGGACTACGTCGCCGAGAGCGTCACCCGCGCCGCCGAACAGGCCTACGAGATCCTCGGCAGCGGCGAACCGCCCGCGCGGGACGGGTAGGCGCCGTCGCCCGCCGAAGTACGACGGCCGCCCGATCGGCCGACCGTCGCGCCGCGACGGGCCCCGCGGGGCTGGACTGTTACTAGACCAGTCTGTAGATTCCGGGCATGCGCATCCATCATCTGAACTGCGGGACGACCCGGCCGCTGGGCGGCCGCCTGGTCAGCGGGGCCGCCCGGCCGCCGGTGTTCGCCCGGCAGGTGTGCCACTGCCTGCTGGTCGAGACCGACGACGGCCTCGTCCTGGTCGACACCGGGTTCGGGCTCGCCGACACCGCCCGCCCCGAGCGGCTGAGCCGGCGGTTCCGCCTCTACGCCCGGCCGGTGCTCGACCCCGACGAGACCGCCGTCCGCCAGGTCGCGCGGCTCGGTTACTCGGCCGACGACGTGCGCCACATCGTGCTCACCCACCTGGACGTCGACCACGCGGGCGGGCTCGGGGACTTCCCGAACGCGAAGGTCCACGTGTCGGCCGCCGAACTCGACGCAGCGCGGCGGCCCCGCACCGCGCAGGAGCGCTTTCGGTACCACGCCGTGCAGTGGGCGCACGGGCCGGACTGGGTCCCGCACTCGGCGGGCGGTGAGGACTGGTTCGGGTTCTCGGCCGTCCGGGACCTGCCGGGGCTGCCGCCGTCGATCCTGCTCGTCCCGCTGGCCGGGCACACCCCCGGGCATGTCGGCGTGGTCGTCGACCGGGGCGGCGACACGGGCGGCGGGTCGCGGCGGTGGCTCGTCCACGCCGGCGACGCGTACTTCAACCACCGCCAGATGGAGCGCGCACCGTCCTGCCCGCCGTTCCTCGCGCTGTTCCAGTCGCTGCTGCAGGCGGACCGGACCACCCGCCTGCGCAACCTGGCCCGGCTCAACGCGCTGGCGCTCAGCGGCGAGGCGGACGTCTTCTGCGCCCACGACGAGTACGAACTCGACCGCGCCTCGCGCGCGACCGGCGCGCTCGCCCAGCCCGTCGCGGACGTGTGATGGCGCCCCGGGGAGAGACCAGGCAGCGGATCCTGGACGCGGCCAGGACCCTTTTCCACCGCCAGGGCTACCACGCCACCGGCGTCAACCAGATCCTCGCCGAGGCCGCCGCCCCCAAGGGCGTCCTGTACTTCCATTTCCCCGGCGGCAAAGAACAGCTCGCCGCCGAAACCGTCCTTCGGTCCGGCGAGGAACTGGGCCGGGCCCTCGACGCCGTCCTCGCGCAGTCCGACGACCTCGCCGCGGCCGCCCGGGGAATCGCCGACCTCCTGGGCGCCGCCCTGGAGGGCACGCAGTTCCGCGAAGGCTGCCCCATCGCCAGCGTCGCCCTGGACGTCGCCGCGGAGAGCGACCAGGTGCGGGCCGCCTGCGCCCAGGGCTACCAGCAGTGGATCGACCTGATCGCCGAACGCCTGCGCCAACGCGGAGTCCCCGCCGGCACCACGCAGGAACTCGCGGTCTTCGTCCTCTCCTCCATCGAAGGCGCGCTTCTCCTGGCCCGCGTCCAACACGACACCGCGCCCCTGCGCAACATCGCGGCCCGCCTCACCGACGTCATCGCGGCCGAGATACGACCCGCGCCGGGCCGGTAGCGGGCGGCCGCCGCCCGGGGTGAGCCGGGCGGCGGCGGGACGGGATCAGGTCAGGTGGCGGGTGAAGAAACGGGCGGCCGGGGGCCCCTCGAATTCGGGAACGCCGGTGTGACCGCCCATGTTGGCGTGCAGCGTCTTCTCCTTGGAACCGAAGGCGTCGAACAGGTTCAGGGCCGCCTCGCGGTCGTTGCCCTCGTCGTCCCACTGCAGGAGGACCTGCAGCGGAATGGTGACCTGGCGGGCCTCTTCGAGGATCGCGGCGGGAATGAAGCTTCCGGCGAACAGCAGGGCCGCCTTGACGCGCGGCTCGACCACCGCCAGCCGGACGCCGATGGCGACGATTCCGCCGGAGTAGCCGACCGGGCCGCCGATCTCCGGCAGTTCGAGAAGGGCGTCCAGGACGGCCCGCGATTCCGGGACCGCGCTCTCGACCAGCGGGAGGACGAGCCGGTCCACGATCCCGGCATCGACCGGGCCGCCGGACTCCAGCGCCCGGTGCAGGTCCGCGCGGGCCCGGTCGGCGGCGGCCGAACGGGGCCGGTCGCCGCTGCCCGGGAGTTCGATCGCGGCCGCGGCGAAACCGTCCGCCGCGCCGCTCCGCGCCCGGCCCGCCAGGCGCGGGTACATCCTGCGCAGTCCGCCGGGGTGGCCGAGCAGGAGCAGCGGCGCCGGGGCGGCGGACTCGGGCGTCCACAGGATTCCCGGAATGTCGCCGAAGGTGAATTCGCGTTCGAGGACGCCGTCGTCGAGGCGTCGCTCAGCGGTGAAATGCATGGTCGTGCCTTTCGGGAGTGCTCGTGAAACGGCGCTCCCGGACGACCTATCGCCCGACCGTGACCCCGGAGGGGAGCACCCATGTCGATACTGCGTTCACGGGTACCACCTCCTCGGTCTCTCGCACGGCCTCCCGGAAGGTAGCAGCCGCCGCCGCGCCCCGCCAACGGGTTTTCACGGCTGGACCTCGTCGAAGACCGCGAGGGCCTCGGCGGGGTCCGCGCTGACCAGGCGCTCCAGCCCGGCCGCGGTGAACTCCGCCCATCTGGCGGCGCGCGGCCGCATCCGTTCCTCGAACGCGCGGACGGCCCCGTCCAGCTCCCCCGGACCGGCGGCGGCGACGGCCTCCGCCAGCTCGGCGCCCTCCAGCATGGCGAGGTTCGCGCCGACGCCCAGCGGCGGCATGAGGTGCGCGGCGTCGCCCATGAGCGTCACGCCGGGGACGTGCGGCCAGGTGTGGGCGACCGGCATGACGTACAGGGGGCGGTGGCTGAACGCGGTCCCGTGGTCCAGCAGTTCCAGGACGGGTTCGGCCCAGCCGTCGAACATGGCCCGCAGGCGCGACCGCACGGCGTTCGCGTCGGCGAAGTCCAGGCCCGCGTGCCAGTCCAGCGGCGCGCGGAACTGCGCGTACACCTTGACGTGGCCGCCGCTGTTGCGCTGGGCGACGAGCGAGCGGTTCACCCCGTACACGGCCAGCGAACCGTCCCCGACCAGCGCAGCGAGCCCGGGATGGCGGACGTCGACGTCGTCCACGGCCGTCTCGACCGCCGTGACGCCGGTGTAGGCCGGGACCGCCGCCGAGACCGCCGGGCGGACCCGCGACCACGCGCCGTCCGCGCCGACGACCAGGTCGAACGCCTCCTCCCGCCCGTCCGCGAAACGGACCAGCGCGCCGTCGCCGGTCGGGACGGCCGCCGCCACGCCCCGCCCCCACCGCACGTCCAGGGGGCCGAGCAGCAGGTCGCGGAGCCGCCCCCGGTCGATCTCGGGATGGGGGGACCCGCCGGGGTCGGCCCGCCAGTCGCGCAGGACGGTCCCGTCGGTGTCCAGGATGCGCATCGACTCCCCCTCGGGGCGCGCCAGCGCGTGGAAGTCCGCCAGCAGGCCCGCCTTGTCGAGCGCGAGCTGGCCCATCTTCTCGTGCAGGTCCAGCGTGCCGCCCGGCGGCCGGGCGTCGCGCGCGGAGTCGCGCTCCAGGACGGTGACGGGGTGGCCGCGGCGGTGCAGGACGCGGGCGAAGGTCAGACCGGCGGGGCCGGCGCCCACCACGGCGATACGGTGTCTCATGGCAATACACTGTATCGCAACAGTACGGTGTGACCATGACTGTGTGGGACCGGCCGGAGCCGCAGGCGCGCCCCGCCCCGCTCGACCGGGCGCGGATCGTCGCCGCCGCCGTCGAACTGGCCGACGAGGGCGGGCTCGCGGCCGTCTCGCTGCGCAAGGTCGCCGCGCGGCTGGGCGCCGGGCCGATGCGGCTGTACGCCCACATCGCCGCCAAGGACGACCTGCTCGACCTCATGGTGGACGAGGTCCACGCCGAGATCCTGCCGGCGGAGCCGCCGCGCGGCTGGCGGGCGGCGCTGGGCGGCCGCGCGCACCGCACGCGGCGCGCCGCGCTGCGGCACCCGTGGCTGGCCGACCTGCTCGGCGGCCGCGCCGTGCTGGGGCCGAACGCGCTCGCGCTGACCGAGTCGACGCTGGCCGCGCTCGACGGCCTCGCCGACCTCGACACCCTCCTGCGCGCCGCCGAGACCGTCAGCGCCTACACGACCGGCGCGATCCGGCGGGAGATCGCGCACCTGCGGGCCGAGCGCGAGACCGGTCTGTCCGACCGCGAGTGGCAGCGCGAGTCCGGCCCGTACGTCACGAGGATGCTGGCCACGGGCCGGTTCCCGATGCTCGCCAAGTTCGTCCACGACGGCGCCGAGGTGGACGCCGAGGAGACGTTCGCGACCGGCCTGGACTGGGTCCTCGACGCCGTGGCCGCCAAACTCGACCGGGCGTGATCAGCCCGCTCGCAGGACGCAGAACTCGTTGCCCTCGGGGTCGGTGAGGACCTTCCACGACACGTCGCCCTGGCCGATGTCCACGCTGGTCGCGCCGAGGGCCTCCAGGCGGGCGACCTCCGCCGCCTGGTCGTCCCCGGCGTAGGGCATGACGTCGAGGTGGACGCGGGTGGACACGGCCCCGCCCTCGGGGACGCGGCGGAACTCCAGGTAGGGGCCGACGCCCGCGGCCGAGCGCAGCACCGCCCGGTCGTCGGTCGTCTCGTGCGTGGTCCAGTCGATCGCCGCGTCCCAGAAGCGGGCCATCGCGCGCGGGTCCGCGCAGTCGACCACGACGGCGGCGATCGGGCCGGTGTCGCGGTAGACCTCGCGGGGCTCCAGGACGGAGAAGACGTTGCCCTCCGGGTCGGCCAGGTCCGTCCACGGGACGTCGCCGTTGTCCACGGGCGTCGCGCCGAGTCGCGTGAACCGCGCGACGAGCTCGGCGTGGTGGGCGTCGGAGGCGCTGGCCAGTTCGAGGTGGACGCGGTAGTCCACGGTCTCGGGGTCGGGGACGCGCACCAGGTCGACGCAGACGGCGGCGGGGCCCGGCCAGGAGAAGCCCGCCGGCACGAGGTTGGTCACGCCCGGGCCCTCGCTGTCCATGTCCCAGCCTAGGGCGTCCGCCCAGAACCGGCCGAGGGCCGAGTCGTCCCCGGCCTTGATGTTCACCTGTACGGGTCGCAGTGCCATACCGCCCACCCTAGGCGGACCTCCGCTCCCGGCCGCCCGCCGGACCGCCGCTCGAAGCGGGTCACATCTCCTGCTCCCACCATCCGCGCGTGTCGACGTTCGCGGCGTCCGCCAGCGCCTCCAGTTCCGCGATTTCCTCGTCGGTGAGGTCGATGCCGCGGGCTCGGACCAATCCGTCGACGTGATCCGCCTTCGTGACCCCGATGATCGGGGTGGTCCCCTTGGCGATGGCCCAGGCGGTGGCGACGCCGGCGGCGGACGCGCCTCGGTTCTCGCCGATCGCCCGCATCCGGTCCGTCAGCGCCTGCAGTCGGGGCAGGATGCCGTTGTAGACGGCCGCCCGGTCGCTTCCTTCCGGCAGCGGATTCGCCGGGCCGTACCTGCCGGTCAGCGCTCCTTGCTCGAGGACCATGTAGGAGAAGAACCGCACGTCGTGCTCACGGCAGTACTCAAGGATGCCTGCGCGCTCGGAGTTCCGGTACAGGAGGCTGAAATGGTTCTGGACCGCCTCCACGCGGAAGCCCGCCTCGCCGAGAATCCGATCGGCGAGAACGATCTGCTCCATGTTGTGGTTCGAGACGCCGACGTGCCTGATCCTGCCTTTCCGCAGCAGCGGGATCAGAGACGGCGTCCACCGCGCCACGTCGGCGGGGTTATGAATCCAGAACAGATCCACGTAGTCGGTGTTCAGCCGGTCGAGGCTCTGCGCCAGCATGTCCGCGACGGGATCGTCGCCGTCTCCCGCGATCTGCGGGGTGAATTTCGTCGACAGCCGGTACTCGCCGCGGTCCAAGCCCGCCAGCGCCCGGGCGAGGACCGTCTCCGAGCGGCCCATGCCGTACGCTCCCGGCGCCGGGTCCCCGGGCTGCGGCGCGAGGAGGTCGCCGTCCTCGCCGGGGTGAGCACGGAGTGGTACACGCGGCTGGAGAAGGGCCACATCGGCGGCGTGTCCGAGGACGTCCTCGACGCGGTCGCCCGCGCCCTGCGACTGGACGACGACGAACGCGCCTACCTGTTCGACCTGGCCCGGTCGTCGCGGCGCGCGCGCCGCACGCCGTCGCGCCGCGGGGACGTCGAGGTTCCGCCCCGGGTCCGGTGGCTGCTCGACTCCATGACGATGTCCTCGGCGTTCGTGCGCGACGGCCGCACGGACATCGTCGCCGGCAACCCCCTGGCGCGGGCCGTGTTCGCGCCGATGTTCGACAGCGCCACCGCCGACGAGCGCGGTCGCCCCAACCTCGCCCGCTACATCTTCCTCGACGTCGGCGCACGCGACTTCTTCGTCGACTGGGACGCCGCCTGCGCCGCCACCGCCGCCCTGCTGCGCGCCGAGGCCGGGCGCGAGCCCCGCGACCGCGCGCTGCGCGAACTCGTCGGCGAGCTGTCCGCCCGCAGCCCCGAGTTCCGCGACCGATGGGCCGCGCACGACGTCCTGATGCGCCACGACGGCGTCAAACGGCTCCGGCACCCCGACGCCGGTCACCTGGAACTGACCTTCCAGTCCCTCGACCTGCCCCTGCCGGGCCGAGCCGTACACGACCTGGTCGTCTACACCGCCGAGCCCGGCACCGCGTCCGAAGACCGACTCAAACTCCTCGCGAGCTGGGCGGCCACGCGCTCCCGGGCGACACGACCCACCCCCTAGCCGTGGGCTGACGGGCCTCGCGCCCCGGCGCCGTCCTCAGCGGGGAGCGCACTTGCTCTGGATCTTCCCCAAGGGCTGCGAATCGCCGTCCAGCTCCGCGCGCGCCGCGAGCCAAGCGCCGTCGTCGCGGCCGAGGGCGCTGCGCAGGTAAGCCGCCGTGGTCGAGGACCCGCGCGCCCAGCAGCATGTGCTCGCCGTCTGCGCTCCCTCAGGAGCGCCCGGCCTCCTGGGCTCGTTGGGTAGGGAGAAGTATCCTTCTCCCTACCCAGCTTTGAGTCTGGGTATCGCGTTCGCGATTGCGCGATACTGTTTCTCGACACGCGAACGTGATTGTGAGACGGTATCCGGCATGAGCGATGGGGTGCTGGAGGACGGGATCGACGTCGGCGCGGCGGCCGGGTGGCGGTGCGGGCTGAACGAGTGGGAGCCCTGCGACAACCCCGCCCCGCCGCTCCCGCTGGACGAGGCCGGACGCCGCAAGGGCGGCAAACCGCCCAAGTTCTGCGGCAAGGCGCACGCCGACCGCGCGTCCCGGCTAAGGCGGCAGGCCGCCGCCGCGACCGCCGACGACGGGCTGGCGCGGTTCGAGGCGCTGGCCGACCGGCTCGCGCCGCGCCTGCGCGAGACCCGCGACGACCTGGCCGCCCTGCTCGGCCTCGCGGACGAGCTGCGCGCGGGCGCGCTCGCGCGGGTCGCGACCGCCGAACGCGCCGAGGCCGAGGCGCGCGGCGAGGCCCGCGCCGCCGAGGCGCGCGCCGGGGACGCCGAGCACCGCGCCGCGACCGCCGCCGCCCGCGCGCGCGACGCCGAGCAGTCCGCGCGCGGCGCCGTCGCCGAGGCCGAGCGGGCCCGCGCCGAGGCCGAGTCCCGGGCGGCCGCCGAGCACGCCCGCGCCGCGACCGCGCAGGGCGCGCTGGAGACGGCCCGGACGGAACTGGACCTCGTCCTGGCTTCCCGCGAGGACCTGCGCGCCGCGCACGCCGAGACGGCCGCCCGGCTGCGCGCCGCCGAGGAGGAACTGGCGCGCGTCCGCGCGGAGGCCGACGCCCGCGCCGCCCGGCTGGAAACGCTCCAGGGGGAGCTGGGCGAGGCGCTGCGCGGCCGCGCCGAGGACCGGGCGGCGCTCGAACGCCTCACCGAGGCCGCGCACGCCGCCGACACGGCCCGCCACCGAGCCGAAGAAGCCCGCGAAGCCGCCGAACGCGACGCCGAAGCGACCCGCCGCGACGCGGCGCAGCGGGTGGAGACCGCTGAGACCGGACGGCAGGACGCGCTCCGCGCCGAGCACGAGGCCCGCGCGGAACTCGCCGCCGTCCGCGCGGAACTCGGCGCGGAACTGAGGGCCGCCCGCGCCGGGCACGCCGCCGAACTGGCCGCCGCGCGCGCCGACGCCGACCGGCTGCGCGCGGAACTCACCGAGTCCCGCGCCGAGCAGGCCAGGCAGCGCGAACGCGCGGCCGTCGCCGAGGACGCGCTGCGCCGCGCGGAAGGAACCTAGCGCCGGTCGCGGCCGGACGGTCGTACGCGCGGGCGCTGCACGTCCTAGCCGTCCACCGCCCGGCCCCGGCCGGACTTCCGCCGGTGGCCGTGGCGCGAGGAGGACGACGAGGGGTCGCAGCGGGCGGTCGAGCCGGAATCCGTCCGGGCGCACGTGGTCGGCGGGCCCGTGCGCCTGCCGGGGCCGGGCGGCCGCCCGGCCCCGGGGCGGGTCAGCTGCGGCCGAGCATCTCGGCGGTGAGGACGTTGCCGCCCAGGCCCCAGCCGCCGTCGGGGACCTCGTCGAGGAGGACCAGGGTCGTGGCCCTGGCGCGTTCCCCGTAGACGCCGGCGAAGGCGTCGGTGACGGCGTCGATGAGCTTCTTCCTGGATTCGGGGGTCAGGGTGTCGGCGGGGACCTTGAGGTTGGCGAACGGCATGCTGGTCACCTTTCGTGGGGATGGTCGGGAACGGGCGGGCGGTGCTGCGGCGGCCTGCCGGGACGCGGCCGTCAGATGATCCCGCCGTTGACGCGGACGACCTGGCCGTTGACCCAGTGCCCGGCCGGGCTCGCCAGGAAGGAGACGACCTCGGCGACGTCCTCGGGGGTGCCGAGCCGCTCCAGCGGCGGTTGCGCGGCGAGCCGCCGGATCGTCGCCTCGTCCTTGCCGTCCAGGAACATCTCGGTGGCGGTCGGGCCGGGCGCGACGGCGTTGACCGTGACGTCTCGCCCGCGCAGCTCGCGGGCGAGCACGAGCGTCATCGCCTCGACCGCGCCCTTGCTCGCGGCGTACGCCCCGTAGCCGGGGAACTGGAGGCCGACCACCGAGGTGGACAGGTTCACCAGCGCGCCCCCGGCGCGGACCCGGCGGGCGGCCTCCCGGGACATCACGAACGCGCCGCGGACGTTGGTGCGGTGCAGGGCGTCCAGTTCGGCCAGGTCCAGGTCGGCGATCGGGGACAGCGACAGCCGCCCGGCCGAGTTGACGACCACGTCGACCCCGCCGAAGGCGTCCTCCGCCGCGGTGAACATCGCCGCGACATCGTCCTCGTCGGCCACGTCGGCCCGCACCGGGATCGCCCGGCCGCCGGACGCGGTGATCTCCTCGACCACCCGCGCCGCGGCCGGGGCCGCTCCCTGGTACCCCACCGCGACCGCGCAGCCGCGTGCCGCCAGCGCCACCGCGACGGCCCTCCCTATTCCGCGGGAGCCGCCGCTGACGACGGCCACACGCTGGTCACTCATAGCTGCCTCCTCTTGTTCGTAACGTCGATACGCGTATCCCGTATCGACGCTACAAAAAGACTGTAGCACGGGTTCGTATCACCGCTAGCAATCGGCGATATCATCGATCTCATGACGGAGACCGATCCGCTTCGCGCGGCGATGATCGAGGCCGCGGAACGGCAACTGGCGTCGTCCGCCGACCACGAGGTCGCCACCCGCGCGGTCTGCGAGGCGGTCGGGGTGAGCCAGCCCGTGCTCTACCGGCTGTTCGGCGACAAGCGCGGACTGCTCGACGCCGTCGCCGACCACGGGTACGAGCGGTACACCGCGCTCAAGGCCGCCCAGGAGCGGACCTGCGACCCGGTCGCCGACCTGCACGCCGGCTGGGACGGCCATCTGGCGTTCGCCCGGGCGAACCCGGCCCTCTACCAGTTGATGTTCACGCCGCGGCCGTGGTCGCGTTCGACGGCGCGCGAGCGCGTGATGGACCTGCTGACGGCGGCGCTCACCCGGTGCGCGGCCGTGGGCGCGTTGAAGACCGAGCCGCCGACCGCCGCTCGGCTGATCCTGTCGGCCAACATCGGGACCGCCCTGGACCACATCGCCCGGCCTGCCCTGTTCGACGATCCCGCGACGTCCCACCGCATGCGCGACGCCGTGTTCTCACACGTGCTCACCGCCACGCCGGCCGAGCGCGGCGCCGACCCCCTGCGGACCGCCGCGCTACGTCTGCGGGCGCAACTCCAGCTCGGCGCCGCCGACGCCCTCGAACCGGTCGAGACCGCTCTCCTCCAACGATGGCTGGAGCGCATCGCGGACGCCTGACCGGGCACGCGGGCGGTGGGTCGGCTCAGAACGCGTCGGGCAGCCAGCGCTCGTACAAGACGACCTCGTCGACCGCCACCTGGATCGCGCTCGGCGCGGGCTCCCCGTCCGCCCCGAGTCCGGCGAGGTAGGGCGCGCGGGCGACGATGCGGGCCCGGCCGCCCACCCGCAGCGCGTCCCGGCGGCCGGGGACCAGGAACAGCAGCCCGACCCGCGGATTGGCCAGGACGTCGCGGTGCGCGTCCAGGCGGCCGCCCGGCCCGTCCGGCAGGACGAGGGTGCGGTCGTCCAGGACGCGGGCCGCGCCGCGCGGCGACACCGCGCACCGCCCGGCCGCGTCGGCGGTGGCCAGCAGGCAGAGCGCCGCGGCGGCGAGCCAGTCGCGGGCGCGGGCGTCGAGACCGGAGTGCCCGTTGTGCGCGGCCGGGGCGGCGGCGTCGCCGTACAGGGCGAGCAGCGCGGCCTCGTCCTCGACGTACTCGACGTCGGCGACGGCGGTCGGGCCGTCGCGCCGGATGCCGCGCGCGACCAGCTCGTCGACGAGGGCCGCCGTCCCCTCGTCCTCGGTCGCGACGGTGGTGATGACGGGCGGCCGCGCGGACGCGGTGTTCAGCGCCGTCATGGCGTTGAGGTCCCGGACGATCCGCGCCGCGCCCGGCCGGTCGGCCTTGTTGACGACGTAGACGTCCCCGATCTCCAGCACGCCCGCCTTGGCGATCTGCACGGCGTCGCCGGTCCCGGGCGCGAGCACGACGGCCGTGGTGTCGGCGAGCGCGGCGATCTCGACCTCCGACTGCCCGACGCCGACGGTCTCCACCAGCACGACGTCGAACCCGGCCGCCTCCATGACCCGCACCGCCGCGGGCGTCCCGGCCGACAGCCCGCCGAGGTGCCCGCGGCTGGCCATCGACCGGACGAAGACGCCGCCGTCCCCGACGTGCCGCTGCATCCGGATGCGGTCGCCGAGCAGCGCGCCGCCGGTCAGCGGCGAGGACGGGTCCACGCACAGCACCGCGACGCGCCGGTCCCGGCGCCGGAACTCCGCGATCAGCGCCGAGGTGAGCGTGGACTTGCCGACGCCGGGCGGCCCCGTCAGCCCCACCACCAGCGCCCGGTCCCGGCGGCGCAGCGCCTCGGCGACGGCGGGGTGCCCGCCGGGCCCGGCCGCGTCCAGCAGGGTGAGCAGGCGGGAGACCGCGCGCCGGTCCCCCGCCCGCGCCCGGTCCAGCAGGCTCACTCGGCCACCTCGAGGGGCCGCAGCTCCGCCCGGGCCCAGGCGATGATCTCCTCGACGGAGCTGCTGGGCGTGAAGATCCGGACGATGCCGAGCCCGGTGAGGGCGTCGATGTCGTCGGGCGGGATGATGCCGCCGCAGAAGACGGCGACGTCCGCCGCGTCGGCGGCGGCGAGCAGGTCCAGGACGCGCGGGACGAGCGTCATGTGCGCGCCCGACAGCAGGGACAGCCCGATCGCGTCCGCGCCCTCCTGGATCGCGGTCTCCACGATCTGCTCGGGCGTCTGGTGCAGGCCGGTGTAGATCACCTCCAGCCCGGCGTCGCGCAGCGCGCGGGCGACGACCTTCGCGCCGCGGTCGTGGCCGTCCAGGCCGGGTTTGGCGATGACGACTCGGACGCGTCTCACCGGTCCGCCTCCTTGGTTCCGGGCGCGAGGGCGCGCACGAGGTCGAGCAGCCGCGTCCGGCCGGGTTCGTCGCGCAGGTAGAAGTGGCCGCCGGGCAGCATGTGCAGGTCGGCGCCGCGCGCGGTGTGCCGGTCCCAGGCGCGCAGCAGGTCGGCGGGCATCGCGTCGTCCGCTCCGCCGACGACGGTGATCGGCACGTCGATCGGGTCGCCGGGCGCGTGCTCGTACTCCTCGAAGATCTGGAAGTCGGCGCGGTAGGCGGGCAGGACGAGCGCGAGCAGGTCGGGGTCCTCGCGCAGCGTCGGGGGCAGGCCGCCGTAGCGCTGCTCGACGGCGTCCAGCAGGTCGTCGTCGCCCATCCGGTGCAGCGGGTCGCGTTCGACGCGGAAGTGCGGCGGCGGCGTCGCGGACACGACGAGCCGTTCGGGGAGCGGGCGGCCGCTCGCCTGGAGCGCGCGGATCGTCTCGAACGCCACCCAGCCGCCGAGGCTGTGCCCGAACAGGACGTACGGGCCGGTGAACTCGACGTCCTCCACGACGGCGGCGACGAGGGCGGCCATGTCGGTGAACGGCGGTTCCTCCAGGCGCGCGCCCCGGCCGGGGAGTTGCAGGCCGAGGACCTCGACGTCGGTGAGCGCGTCCGACCAGCGGACGAACTCGCCGGGCGAGCCGCCGCTGTGCGGGAAGCAGTACAGCCGCAGCGCCGCGTCGCCGCGCCGTCGGCGGCGCACGAGCCAGCGCGACGCGCCGGGCGAGCGGCCCCGGCGGACGCTGCGGGGCCGCATGTCGGTCCACACGCGGGCGACGTGGTCGAGGCAGTCCCGCCGCGACCCCTGGAACCCGGTCGGCGTCCAGCCGGGCGCGGCGGCGCGCCCGGCCGGCCACAGGCCGTACTCGGCCTCGTCGTTGGTCACCACGTCGTACACGGTCATCGGGTCTCCTCCTGGGCGCGGCCGGTGACGAGGTCGGCGAGGCGGGCGGGGGTCGGCGCGCCGTAGATCTCGCGGGCGGTGACCTCGACGCCGCGGTCGGCGCGGATCCAGGCGGCGAGCCGGGTCGCGATCAGCGAGTCCCCGCCGAGTTCGAAGAAGTCGTCGTGGCGGTCGACGGTGTCGAGGCCGAGGATGACGGCGAAGCCCTCGGCCATGCGGGCGGCGTCGGTGCTCCGCGGCTCCGGCGCGGACGCGGGCGCGGGCGGCGGGGCGGGCTCGTCGGCGTCGGACGTCTCCAGCGAGAAGCGCCTGCGCTGGAACGGGTAGAGCGGCAGCTTGACCCGGCGGCGCCGCTCGCCCTCGTGGACGCGCGCCCAGTCGACGGGAATCCCCTCGGCCCACAGCCGTCCGAGGGCCGTGAGCGCGGTGTCGAGCGCGGACGCGTCGTCGGCCGGGTGCGGGAGGCTCTGCGCGATGACGCGCGACGCGGGCCGCTCGGGATGCTGCCGGGCGAGCGTGGCCAGGGTGCGGCCGGGGCCGACCTCCAGCAGGACGGCGTCGGGCTCGGCGAACAGCCGGGACAGCGCGGCGGAGAACCGCACGGGGTCGCGCATGTGGCCCGACCAGTACGCGGGGTCGGTCAGCTCGGCGGGCGCGGCCCAGTCCCCCGTCCGGTCGGACAGGAACCGGACGGCGGGTTCGCGCAGCGGGACGGCGCGGACGGCGGCCTCGAACTCGTCCCTGATCCGGTCGACCAGCGGCGAGTGCCCGGCGGTGGCGATGCGCAGCGGCTTGGAGTCGACGCCCCGGGCCGTCAGCTCCTCGTGGAAGCGCGCGACGTCGGCGGCGGCGCCGGTGACGGTCGTCCGGCCGGGGCCGTTGACGGCGGCGACGGACAGGGCGGGCGGCAGCAGCGGCGCGACCTCGTCCTCCGAGAGCTGCACCGCGAGCATCGTCCCGGTGGGCAGCGACTCCAGCAGCCGCCCCCGCTCCACGACCAGCGGCACCGCGTCGTCCAGGTCGATGATCCCCGCGACGCACGCGGCGGCGTACGCGCCGAGGCTGTGCCCGGTGACGGCGGCGGGCGTGATGCCCCACGCCGTCCACAGCCGGGCGAGTGCGTACTCGACGGCGAACACGGCGGGCTGGCCGACCGAGATCCGCTCCAGCGTCCGTTCCGCGTCGGCGGCGCGCTCCGGCGGCGGGAACAGGATCTCCCGCAGGTCGAGCCCGAGGCCCGGCAGGGCCAGGTCGGCGCAGCGGTCGAACCGGCGGCGGAACTCCGGCTCCTGCTCGTACAGCTCGCGGGCCATGCCGACGTGCTGGCCGCCCTGCCCGGGGAACATGAACACCACCGGCCACTCGCCCGTCCGGCCGGACGGGGCCGGGCGCGGCGCGGTGAGCGCGCGGGCCGCGGCCGCCGCGTCGCCCGCGACCGCGAACGCCCGGTAGGGGTGCGCGGGCCGCCCGTCCTGGAGCGTCCAGGCGATGTCGGCGAGCGACCCCGAGGGCCGCGCCGACACCGCCGCCGCCAGCGACGACGACAGCTCCGCCAGCGCCTCGGGACTGCGGGCGCTCACCACCAGGAGCTGGCTGCCGCGCCCGGTGTCGGCGGGCGGCTGGACGGGCGGCTGCTCCAGGATCGCGTGCGCGTTGGTCCCGCCGATGCCGAGGGCGTTGACGCCCGCGCGGCGCGGCGTCCCGCCGGTCTCCCACTTGGTGAGGTCGGTGGTGACGCGGAACCGGCCGGTGTCCAGGTCGAGTTCGGGGTTGGGCCGGTCGAAGTGCAGCGTCGGCGGCAGCAGGCCGTGCTCGACGGCCAGCGCCGCCTTGATGAACGCGCTGACCCCGGCGGCCGCGTCGGTGTGCCCGATGTTGGTCTTGACCGAGCCGAGGGCGCGGCCGCCCGCGTCGGCGGCGACGGGCCCGAGCGCCTTCGTCAGCGCCCGCACCTCGATGAGGTCCCCGAGCGGGGTGCCGGTCCCGTGCGCCTCCACGAACGTGACGGTGCCGGGGTCGACGCCCGCGCGGTCCAGCGCGGCGCGGATCACCCGGACCTGGCCGTCCACGCCCGGCGCGGTGAACCCGACCTTGCCGCCGCCGTCGTTGCCGATCGCGGTCGCCAGCAGGACGGCGTGGACGTGGTCGCCGTCCGCCAGCGCGTCCTCCAGCGGGCGCAGCGCGACCAGCGCGGCGGCGCTGCCGCCCACGGCGCCGCGCGCGTCGGCGTCGAAGGCGCGCAGCCGCCCGTCCGCGGAGATGATGCCGCCCGGCGTGTAGCCGCCGCGCGGCGGCGGGACGTGGACGGTCGCGCCGCCCGCCAGGGCCATGTCGCACTCGCCGTCCAGGACGGCGCGCGCGGCGAGGTGGACGGCGACCAGGGAGGTCGAGCAGGCCGTCTGCACCGACACGACGGGCCCGCGCAGGCCGAGCCGGTCGGCGGCGCGGGCGGCCAGGAAGTCGGGGCCGGTGCCGAGCCGCATCTGCCAGGCGTCCACGAAGGGGAGGCGGTCGCGGTGGGCGCGGAGCCGGGCCAGGTGCTCGGTGGTCGCTCCCCCGGCGAACAGGCCGATGGTGCCGGGGAAGCGGGCGGGGTCGTGGCCCGCGTCTTCCAGGGCGTGGTAGGCGCATTCGAGGAAGACCCGGTGCTGCGGGTCCATGATCAGGGCCTCGCTGGGCGGGCAGCCGAAGAAGGCGGCGTCGAAGCGGTCGGCGTCGTCCAGGACGCCGTGGACGTCCAGGTGCCCGTCGCCCTCGGCGAGGACGCGGATCGAGTCCACGCCGCCGCACAGGTTCGCCCAGAACTCCGCGACGCTCGGCGCGCCCGGGAACCGCCCGGCCATGCCCACGACGGCCAGCGCCCGCGAGTCGCCGCGCGGCCGCGACGCCGGGACGGGCGCGGGCGCGGGGGCGTCGCGGGGTTCGAGCCGGTCGGACAGGCTCCGGATCGTCGGCGCCTCGAACAGCGCGACGAGCGGCAGGTCGTGCCCCAGGTCCTCGGTGAGCGTCCGGTGGACCTCGACCAGCAGCAGCGAGTGGCCGCCGAGGTCGAAGAACGAGTCGTCGATGCCGACGCGCTCCAGGTGCAGCAGCTCGGCCCACAGCGCGCAGAGCCGCCGTTCGAGGCCGGTGCGGGGCGGGGTGTGCGCGGCCGACGCGGCGGGGCGGCGCGCGTCGGGCTCGGGGAGCCGGGCGCGGTCCACCTTGCCGTTGGCGTTGAGCGGCAGCGCGTCCAGCGCGACGAAGTAGGCGGGGATGAGCGCGCGCGGCAGCCGCTCCGCCAGGTACGCGCGGAGTTCGCCGACGTCGTCCGGGCCTCCCACGACGTAGGCGACCAGGTGGGTCTCGTCGTCGCCGGGACGGGTGTAGGGCGCGACGTGCGCGACGGTCACGGCCGGGTGCGCCGTGAGGACGACGGCGATCTCGCCGGGCTCCACCCGGTTCCCGCGGATCTTGACCTGGTCGTCCACGCGGCCCAGGAACTCGATCTCGCCGTCCGGGCGCCGCCGCCCGAGGTCGCCGCTGCGGTACATGCGCGCGCCGGGGCGGCCGGAGAACGGGTCGGGCGGGAACCGGTCGACGGTCTGCGCGGGGTCGGCGAGGTAGCCGCGCGCGACGCCCGTCCCGCCGATGTAGATCTCCCCGGGCTCCCCGTCGGGGACGGGTCGCAAGTCCTCGTCCAGGATGTGGACGGCGGCGATCGACAGCGGCGCGCCGATCGACGGCGGCCCGTCGCCCGCCGCCGCGACCGGCCCCGACGTCGCGATGATCGTCGTCTCGGTCGGGCCGTAGTTGTTGACGACCTGGAACGGGAGCCCGGCGGGCGGCCGGAACTTCAGGCGCTCGCCGCCCGTCAGCAGCGTCCGCAGCGCGGTGTCCGCCGGCCACGGCAGGGTGAGCAGCCGTTCGGCGAGGGCGGTGGTGAGGAACAGGACGGTGATCCGCTCGGCCACCAGCCAGTCCCGCAGCGCGCGCGGGTCGAGCAGGGTGTCCTCGTCGGCGGCGTGCAGGCAGGCCCCCGCGGCGAGGGTCGGCCAGATGTCCCAGGCGGACGCGTCGAAGCCGGGCGAGGCGATCAGCGCGACGCGGTCGGCGGGGCCGAGGCCGAACGCGTCGGCGTCCCAGCGCGCGAAGCGGGCCAGGGAGCCGTGTTCGAGCAGGACGCCCTTGGGGGCGCCGGTGGAGCCGGAGGTGAAGACGATCATCGCGACGTCGCGGTCGCGGGTCCGGTCGGGCGGGGCGGCGACCGGATCGGCGGGCACCTCGTCGAGTAGGACGGGCCGCAGTCCGCGCGCGGCCAGGCCGTCCGCTAACTCCGCGGTCGTGACGACCAGCGCGGCGCCCGCGCGGGTCATGGCCTGGGCCGTGCGCTCGACGGGGTGGCGGGGGTCCGCCGGGGCGTAGGCCGCGCCCGTCTTCAGGATCGCGGCCTCGGCGACGACCAGGTCCGCGCCGCGCGGCAGCAGGACGCCCACCACGCCGCCGGGCGCGGCGCCGCGCCCGGCGAGGAGGGCGGCGGCCCGGTCGGAGCGCGCGTCGAGTTCGCCGTAGGTGAGCGTCCGGGCGCCGTGCCGCACGGCGGGCGAGTCGGGACTCGCCGCCGCGCGGGCCGCCAGGAGCCGGTGAACCGCCGTCCATGCCATGCTGTCGCCTTCCGATCGTGGTGTGGGGGTCGCCGCCCCGGCGGGTCAGCCGTCGCGGTTCGGCGTGTCGGCGCCCGTGTCGGCGCCCGTGTCCGCGCCCGCGTCGACCGCGACCTTGGGCGGCTCGGGGGCCTCGGCGTCCGGCCCGTCCGCGGCGGACCGCCGCGGCAGGAGCGCGAACGCGATGACGCCGGTCGCCGCGCTGACGGCGAACGCGGTGAAGAACGCCAGGTGCAGGCCGTGCGCGAACGCGCCGGCGACGAGGTCGTGCAGCCGGTCGGCCGCGACGCCGGGCACGCGCAGCGGGCGGCTGGCGGTGGCGTCGTCGACGGCCCGGTCGAGCGCGTGCCCGGTGACGGACTCGCCGCGGAGCCGGTCGCGCAGGTCGCCGGTGAACCCGGTGGCCTGCACGGTGCCGAGCACCGCGATGCCGAGCACGGTCCCCAGCTGCATGGAGGTCTCGACCGTGCCGGACGCCGCGCCCGCGCGCTCGGGCGGCAGCGACGTCAGCGCCTGGGTGGTGTTGGCGGGCAGCGCCAGGCCGAGGCCGACGCCGACGAGCGCGACCGCCCACCAGGACGCCCAGTAGCCGGAGTCCGCGCCGAGCGTCGACAGCCCGAACAGCCCGACCGCGCCGAGCAGCAGGCCGCCGGTGATCAGGGACCGCGCGCCGACCTGCTTGACGAGCTTGCCGGCCAGCGGCGCGCAGAACATCAGGCCGAGCGCGCCGGGCAGGAACCCGAACCCGGCGTCGAGCGCGTCGTGGCCGAGGACCTGCTGGATGTAGAGGGACAGGAAGTAGTACGCCGCCGACAGCGCGAAGCCGAGGACGGCGGCGACGAGGTTGCTGGCCGCGAAGACCCGGGAGGTGAACGACCGCACCGGCATCATCGGGTGCTCGGCGCGGACCTCCACGACGACGAACACCGCGAGGGCGAGCGCGCCGACGACGAACCCGGCCAGCACGCCGGGCGCGGACCAACCCTGCGCGTGGCCCTCGATGAGGCTGTAGGCGAGCGCGGTGGGCCACAGCACGCCGAGGACGAGGCCGGGGACGTCGAGGGAGCCGCCCTCGCCGGGCACGACCTTCGGCGCGGCCGCCAGGATGAGCACGAGCAGCAGCACGCCCGCGGCGATGTTGAACCCGAAGATCAGCCGCCACCCGGACAGGTGGACGAACCAGCCGCCGAGCAGCGGCCCGAGCGCGATGGCGACGCCGCTGAGCCCGCCCCACGCCCCGAGGAGCTTGGCCTTGCGCTCGGGTTCGGGCGCGAGCCGGCTGATCATCGCCATGCTGGCCGGGACGAGCATCGCGGCCGCCGCGCCCTGGACGGACCGGCCGACGATGAGGAGCCACACCCCGTCGGCGGCGACGCACACCACCGAGCCGAGGGTGAACAGGGCGGTGCTGGCGATCAGCCCGGTGCGGTGGCCGAGCCGGTCGCTGATGGTGCCGCCGACCATGAGCAGCCCGGCGAAGGCCAGCGTGTAGCAGTCGAAGATCCACTGCAGCCCGGACAGGGACGCGTGCAGGTCGTCGCGGATGGCGGGCATCGCCACGGCGCTGATCGACAGGTCGACCATCGCCAGGAAGGCCGCGCCGAACACGGCGACGATCGCGCCTGCTCCGTGGCGTGGGGGGCTGTTGTCGGGCACTGCGTGCTCCTCGGGGGGATCGGACCACCCTGTCCGGCGGGCCCGGTCAGGGGGGTGGGGCCGGTTCGGTGCCGGGCTCCAGCAGCGGGAACAGCCGGGAGACCACGGCGACGGGAGCGGCGTCGGCCGGACGGGCGTCGGGCCGGGACTCGCGGTGCCGGTACTGGGCGACCAGCGCCCGGATCACCCGCGCCATCCCGGCCATCTCCTCCGGGGTCAGGTACGCGACCTGGCTGAACGCCTCGTCCTGCCGCCAGCGGGCGGGCGCGGCGTCGCGGTGTTCGAGCCAGCGCCGGAAGCTCTCGTCCTCCAGGCCGCGCGCGAACAGGTCCAGGCATGCGTCGCTGACCGGGCCGGGCTCGGGCGGCGGGGCCGCCCCGGCGTCCGGTCCGCCCGCGTCCGGGGACGGCGGGGTCGCCAGCCGCCAGGGCCGCACCCGGCCGCGCCCGGCCGGGGCCTCCTCGATGAGCCCGCCCTGGGCGAGCCTGCGGAGGTGGAAGGAGTACAGGCCGCTGCTGCCGCCCAGCTCGCGGGCGGCCGTGGTGGCCGTGACGACGCCGTCGCGGCGGAGCAGGCGCAGCAGGTCCCTGCGCACCGGGTGCCCCGCCAGTTCCTCGTTGTCGCCGTCCGGCCGCGCGTCGCTCACTTTGCAAACCATAGTGCTTGCAAAGCAGGGGATCAAAGCGGCCGCCGGGCGGTCAGCGGCCCGCACCGAGCGGCCCTCCCACCATGAGCGGAGCGGTCCCGCGCGCCCCGACGCGCTCGCGCAGCGCGGCGTCGGCGACGCCCAGCCCGGCGCGCGGCGCGAGGCACAGGACGCCGACCTTGCCGATGTGCTCGTTGAGCTGCACGCCGCGCGCGGCCTCGGGCGCCTCGGCCAGCGGGTACACCGCCGACAGCATCGAGGCGACCTTCCCGCGCCGCACGAGCCGGTTGGTCTCCCACTGCTCCTGGAGGTTCGCGCCGTGGCTGCCGATGATCCGCTTCAGCCGCATCCACAGGTAGCGGTTGTCGAACCGGTGGTCGTAGCCGGTGCTCGACCCGCACGTCACGACCGTCCCGCCGCGCGCGGCGACGAACACCGAGATCCCGAAGGTGGCCTGGCCGACGTGCTCGAACACGATGTTGGGGTCCTCGCCGCACTCCCGGCGGATGATCTTTCCGAGTTTCTTGCCCGCCGACTGGACCACGTCCGGGTCCGATCCGATCCGGCCCAGCTCGCGGCGGTCGATGACCAGCTCGCAGCCCAGGTCGCGGGCGATCTCGGCCTTGCGGTCGGAGCTGACGATCCCGATCGGCGTCGCGCCGCCGTTGCGCGCGAACTGCACGGCGTAGCCGCCGAGGCCGCCCGCCGCGCCCCAGATCAGCACCAGGTCGCCCTGCTTCATGTTCGCGCCGCGGTCGCTGACGAGCATCCGGTAGGCGGTCGCCGCGCACAGCGGGTTGCAGGCGGCCTCCTCCCAGGTCAGGTGCTCGGGCTTGGCCAGGAGCTGGCTGGCGCGCACGACCGCGTAGTGGGCCAGGCCGCCGAAGTTGGTCTCGAAGCCCCAGGCGCGCTGGTCGCCGCCGAGCATCCCGTCGGCGTGGGTGGCGGGGTCCTGGTCGTCGACGTAGTTGGTCGCCACGACGACCCGGTCCCCGACCTTCCAGTTCCGCACGCCCGACCCCAGGCGCACGATGACGCCCGACGCGTCCGACCCGAGCACGTGGTGCGGCTGGTCGTGGCGGGTCGCCCAGCCGCCCTGCCGCCCGAAGGACTTCAGGAACGCGAACGTCGGCAGCGGCTCGAAGATCGCCGACCAGACGGTGTTGTAGTTCATGGCCGACGCCATGACGGCGACCAGCGCCTCGTCGGGCGCCAGCTCGGGCATCGGCACCTCGCCGACGCGCAGGGACTTGCGGACGTCCTTGTCCTCGACGCCGCGGAACATCCCCGCGTCCTGCACGCGCGTGTGCGCGGCGGTGTAGGCGTCCGGAACCGGGATGCGCTCCAGGACGTCGGCGGGCTCCCCGGCGACGACGGCCTCGGCGAGAGCGTCCATGCGATCAGTCCTCCTCGGGTTCGGCGGTCTCGGCGATCTCGATGACGCCGGGCAGGTCGTGCCCCGGCAGCCACGCGTGCAGGTGGGCTCGCACGGCCCGGACGGTCGGGGCGGGCGCCCCGCCGCGCGGCCGGACGGTCAGCACGGCCGCGCGGCGGCGGCCCTCGCGGACCTCGATCCGCGCCCCGGCCACGCGCGGGTGGGCGCGCGCCACCCGCTCCACCAGCGGGACGTCGATGACGCCGTGGTGGAGCAGCCAGCGCCGCCCGGCGGGGCCGAGCAGCCGCGCGCGCCCGTCGCCGGCGACGTAGCCGCGGTCGCCGGTGTCGACGGTCTCGCCCCCGGCCAGGACGGCGCGCAGGCGGCCCGGCACGGCGGCCGGGAGCGGTTCCCCGTCCGGGCCGTGCGCGGTGATGACCGCGCCGGGGGCCGGGACGAGGACGGGCGGGTCGCGGGGGTCGCGAGCGGGTTCGACGCGGCCCGCGAGGCGGCCCGCCCGCCGGTACGGCTCGCCGCTCGCGGCGGAACCCGTGCCGACGGCGCGCGCCGCGGCCGGGCCGAGTCCGGCGGCGTCCGGCCGCGTCAGCGCCGCGACGGCCGCGCGGAAGTCGTCCAGGAACCGGTCGGCGGCGGCCGGTCCCGTCTCCTCCTGCCGGTAGTCCAGCCGGACGCGGCAGCGCGGCCAGTCCGCGCGGAGCTGGAGCGTCTGGGCGAACGTGGCCGAGGTGTTGGGCGTGAAGAACTCCCAGCGGGCGGCCAGCCCCTCGACCTCCAGCCGCAGTCCGGCCGGGGGCCGGGGGAAGGAGATCCCGAACTGGGTCATCAGCCGCCCGGCGGCGCGGTCGCCGAGTTCCGCGACGAGCGCGGCGAACGGCACCCGCCGGTACCGGGCGAGCCGGGCCAGCGCGGCGCGCGCCTCCCCGACCGGGTCCTTGTCGGGCGACGCCTCGACGGCCATCGGCACGACGTTGATCTGGAGCCCGGCCACGGCGCGGGTCCGGGCGTCGCTGACGTCGGCGGCGATGCCGAGGATCGGGGCCTCGTTGCCGTACCGCCGCAGTTGCCCGGTGAGCGCGGCGACCAGCGTGGTGAAGGTGCTGACGCCCCGGTCGCGGGCGAGGCCGCGCAGCGCGGCGACGTCGGCGGGGTCGAGTTCGACCGTTCCGGTGGTGGTGACGCCGCGCCGTCCCGTGGCCGCGTCGGCGGGGAGTTCGAGGGGGCCGGCGCGGTCGGCCAGGAGCGCGCGCCAGTGATCGACGGCCTCGGCGACGATGTCGGGACCGGCCTCGGGGACGTCCGGCTGCGGCAGCGCCTCGGGCCGCACTCGCGCGCCGTCCCGGATCGCGCCGAGGTAGCCGGTGAAGTCGGCCGCGACGACGAACTTGCTGCGCCCGTCGAACCCGACGTGGTGGACGGCGAACACGACCGTGGCGCGGTCTGCGCCGTGCCGCAGCAGGTGGAACCGGATCGGCGGCTCGGCCGCCAGGTCCCAGGACCGCCGCCCCTCCCCGGCGGCCATCCAGGCGCGGACGGCCGCGTCCTCCGCGCCGTCCGCGCACGGCACGTCCGCCGTCGCGAACGCCAGCGCCTCGTCCGCCGCCAGGACGACCTGGTGCAGGCGGTCCCCGACCAGCCGCAGCACCGACCGCAGCGGCTCGTGCCGGCGCAGGACGGCGACCGCCGCCGCGCGCAGGTCCGGTTCGGCGACCGCGCCGCGCAGCGTGACGGCGAAGTAGCCGCTGCTGCTGGTCGACGGGTCGGCCTGCGCCTCGGCCCACAGGGCGAGCTGCGCGGCGTTCGCCGGGCGCGTCGCGGTCACCGGGACCGCCCGGCGCGGCGGTCGGAGGAGGTCAGTTCCTT
Source organism: Actinomadura atramentaria DSM 43919 (assembly GCF_000381885.1). Classification (GTDB taxonomy): domain Bacteria; phylum Actinomycetota; class Actinomycetes; order Streptosporangiales; family Streptosporangiaceae; genus Spirillospora; species Spirillospora atramentaria. Next base: position 44,948 of record NZ_KB907224.1, read on the forward strand.
GAGGATCAGCGCGGCGACCGCGTCCCGGTCGATCTTCCCGCTGGGCGTGCGCGGCAGCTCGGGCACGACCGTCAGGGAGCGCGGCACCGACACCTCGGGCAGGGCCGCGCGCAGCCGCTCCAGCGTCGCGGGGACGTCCAGCTCGGCGGGGTCGCCGCGCGTGACGAGCGCCGCGCGCAGGCTCGGCGCGCCCGAGCGGGTGGTGACGATCGTGCTGGCGGCCGCCGCGACGGCGGGGTCGGCGAGCAGTTGCGCGTCCACCTCCAGCAGGTCGACGCGGATGCCGCGCAGCTTGACCTCGTCGTCCAGGCGGGTGAGGAACCGGACCCGCCCGTCCTTGATCTCCACCAGGTCGCCGGTGCGGAACGCGCGGGTGTTGCCCGCCGGGGACTCCGGGATCTCGACGTAGCGGCGCTCGGTCAGCTCGGGCCGGTTGAGGTATCCGGCCGAGACCGGGTCGCCCGCCACCAGCAGTTCGCCGACTGCCGGGTCGTCGGGGTCGGCGGGGTCGACCAGCACCTCGCAGCCGGGCAGCGGGACGCCGATCGGCGGCAGCGCGGGCCAGTCCTCCGGGTCGTCGCCGAGGATGTGGGACGTGACCATCGCCGACTCGCTCTGCCCGTAGTGGTTCACCAGGCGGCAGCCCGGCAGCGCGGCGAACAGCGCCCGGATCTCCGGCGTGCAGACCATCTGCTCGCCCGCGGTGTTGACCTCGACGAGGCGCAGCCCGGCCAGCAGGTCGCCGCGGGCCGCGACGCCGAGCATCTGCAGCGCGAGGTAGGGCAGGAACAGCCGCTCGACGCGGTGCTCGCCCAGCCAGGACAGCAGCTCCACCGGTTCGCGCCGCAGCCGCTCCGGCATGATCACCAGGGTGCCGCCGCCGCGCAGCGTCCCGAGGACCTCCTGGAAGGAGACGTCGAAGTTCAGCGGCGCGAACTGGGCCGTGCGCAGGTCGGGGCGCGGCGAGTGCCCGGCCTGCCAGCCGACCATCGTGTCCAGGCACCGGTGGCCGACCGTCACGCCCTTGGGCCAGCCCGTCGAGCCGGACGTGTAGATGATGTAGACGGCCAGGTCCGGATCGCACGGCCGCGTCGCCGGTTCCGCGCGCACGTCCGGCCCCGGAATCGGGACGCTCTCCCCCAGATAAGGCGTGTCGCCGTGGCTCAGCAGCAGGCGCGGCGTGCAGTCCGCGACCATGTGCTCCAGCCGCCGCACCGGGTACTCCGGGTCCAGCGGGACGTAGGTCGCGCCGCGCAGGATCGCGCCGAGCATCGCCGCGACGGCCGCCGCGCCGCGCGGCGCGCACACCGCGACGCGGTCGCCGGGCGCGACGCCCCGGTCCGCGAGCAGGTCGCGGACGCCCGCCGCCCACGCGTACAGCTCGGCGTAGGTGAACGCGCGGTCCCCGTCGACCAGCGCGGTCGCGTCGGGACGGCCCGCGGCGGTCTCTAACAGGGCGTCGACCAGGCAGGGCGCGGCGGACGGCCCGCCCCACAGCGACGCCGAGGGCGCGGCGCTCACCGGGACACCCCCGCCCGCAGCTCGTCCACGGCCTCCGCGAGCTCCGCGACGGTCGGGTGGTCGAAGATCAGCCGCATCGGGGCCTCCAGCGCGTACTCGCGGTGCAGCGCGGCGATGACCTTGGTGGCGGTCATGGAGTCGCCGCCGAGGTCCAGGAAGTTCTCGTCGGGGGCGATCCCGTCGACGCCGAGCGTCGCCTCCCAGATCGCGGTGACGGTCGCGACGGTCGTGGCGGTCGTGTCGGTCACGGCATCTCCTTGAGTTGCGAGTCGGGCTCGGCCGTCCACGCGGCCGCCAGGCGGGTGAAGCGGTCGCGCAGCGTCCGGGCGGTGTCGGCGGTGAGCACGGCGGGCGAGGCCAGCAGGTGGCCCCGGACGCCCGCGCCGCCGCGGACGAGGTGGAGTTCGAGTTCCAGCCGCGTCGCGGTCGGCTCGATCGGCCGCTCCTCGACGCGCAGGCCCGGCAGCTCGGGGACGCCGGGCGCGGGGCGCAGGTCGAACAGCGCCTGCGCCAGCGGCGCGCGGCCCGGCGGCCGGGCGACGCCGCTCGCGGCGACGACCTGGTCGTAGGGGGCGGCGCCGTGCTCGGACGCCGCCAGGCACACCTCGCGGGCCGCGTCCACCGCCTCGACCAGCGTCGCGTCCGGCGGGCACGCGACCCGCAGCGGCACCGTGTTGGACAGGAAGCCGACCAAATTCTGGTCCTCGGCGCGCAGCCGCCCCGACGCGGCGGTCGCCAGCACCGCCTCGTCGAGTCCGGCGCGGCGGGCCAGGACGGCGGCGTACAGGACGAGCGTCGTCATGTACGCCGTGCAGCGCCGCTCCCTGCTCAGCCGGTCGATGCGCGCGGTCGTCGCGTCCGACAGCGCCACCGGCACCGCGTGCGCGCCGCCCGGCCCCGCCGGGGCGGGGTCGGCGGGCAGCGAGACCGGCGGGGCCCCGGCCAGCGTCCGCCGCCAGAACTCCAGCGACGCCGCGTGGTCGCGGCCCGCCTCCCGGCGGACGTGGTCCAGGAAGCCCGGCGCGGGCGGCAGGTCGGGTTCCTCCCCGGCCGCGAACGCCGCGTAGGCGGCGGCGAACTCGCGGAAGAACACCTCCATCGACCAGCCGTCGAACGCGATGTGGTGGATCGTCAGCAGCAGCACCGCGTCGTCGGCGGCGGTCCGCAGCAGGCGGACGCGCAGGACCGGTCCCGCCGCCAGGTCGAACCGCGCCGCCCGCTCGGCGGCGATCACGGCGTCGACGTCGGCGGCGTCCACCGCGTCGAACACCGCGCCGGGCTCGCCGACGACCTGCTCGATGCCGCCGCGCGCCGCGCGGTACGTCGTCCGCAGCGCCTCGTGGCGGGCGGCGAGCCGGTCCGCCGCGCGGCGGACCGCGTCCTCGTCCACCGCGCCGCGCAGGCGGAACGCGCGCTGGATCACGTACGCGCCCGGCGCGAGCTGCTCGGCGAGCCACAGCCTGTGCTGCCCGTGGGACGCCGGTCCCACGGCTCCGGCGACGGCCATCAGGTCACCGGTCCCAGCCAGGCGGCGCTGATGCGGGCGTGGTCGGGGCCCGCGCCCGCCAGCGCGTCGACCAGGCCGCTCCAGTGCGCGTCCAGCGACCGCCACGCGCCGGTGCAGTACACGTCCGCGAGGTCCTGGGCGTCGGGGGCGTCCCCGGCGGCGCGGGCCAGCGTCAGCGTCACCGTGACCAGCTCTTCGAGGATCGCGCCGAGCAGGGTGAGCGGGCGGCCGAGCCCGGCGCGCTCCGCCGGGTCGGGATGGTTCCGCAGCACGTCCGCGCAGTGCTGGGAGAACGTCCCGATCTGCCCGGCGAGTCGCGCCAGGTGCTCGCGGTTGCGCGCGGTGAGCTCCGGGACGTCCGGGACGTGCGCGCGGGCGTCGATCTCGTCCGGCTCCAGGCACGCCAGCGCGATCCGGTCGGCGAGCCGCCCCTGCAGCAGCACCTCCGTGCCGCCCGCGATGCGCAGGCCGCGCGCGTCCCGGTACAGCCGCTCCAGCGGGGCGGGCGGCGCGCCCCGGGCGGCCTTGCCGCGCGCCGTCTCGTAGCCCTCCCCCGCCATGACCGTCATCGCCCGCTCGACGATCCGCCAGCACAGCAGCGACGTGATGTCCTTCGCCGCGAACTGCTCGGGCATCAGGTTGACGGGATCGGGGCCCTGGTCGCCCAGCATCGTCCAGCGCGCGGTGGCGTCGAGGGCGTACAGGTCCGCCGCCGACTCCGCGACGGCCCGCTGGATCTCGTCGTAGGTCCCGAGCGCCCGGCCGTCCACCGACCGCCGCCGCACGTACTCCCCGGTGTGCTCCAGCGCCCGCCGCGCCAGCGCCAGCGCGGGCGCGGCGATGATGTGGACGCGCCCGCGCGACAGCACCGCCGCCCGCTCCGCCGACAGCCACTGCCCGCCCTGCTCGGCCAGCACCAGCTCGCGCGGCACCCGGACGCCCCGCAGCGCCAGCGCCCCGTTGGGGAACCCGCGCAGGCCCATGAACTCCAGCCGCGCGCGGACCTCGAACCCCGGCGAGGCGGTGTCGACGAAGAAGACGCGGGGCCGCCCGTCCTCCGTCGCCGTCACGGCCAGCAGCTCGGCGATCGGGCCGTTGCCGATGTAGAGCTTGTCGCCGTCCAGGACGTACCCGTCCGCGTCGGCGGTCGCGGTGGTGAACCGCCGCCGGTTCGCCGCGCCCGCCGGCTCGGTGTCGGCCATCCCGGTGACGGCCCCGGCCGCGAGTCTCTTCATGACCAGCTCGCGGATCGGGCCGTCCGGCAGCACCGGCAGGTACGCGGCCGCGCCGATCCCGTTGTGGATGGCCAGCATGAAGCCCGCGGGCAGCGCCTCGCCGCTCGCCTCGGTGATGACGCGGAAGGCGTTGTAGGGCGACAGCTCCCGCCCGCCGACCTCGGCGGGCGCGAGCAGGTGCAGCCAGCCGCCCGCGCGCAGCGCCTCGGCGACCGTCTCGCCGTCCGGCTCGTCCGGCAGCCCGGCCAGCGCCGCGCGGACCCCGGCGACGGCGGCGTCGCCCGCCGCCCGGTCCGCGCCGGCCTGCGCCGGGAACGGGTGGACCAGGTCCCACGGCAGGCGGCCGTGGCAGATCTCCTCGACCACGTTCGGGACGCCGGGGACGCTGAGGCTACCGCGCGCCATCGCCGGCCTCCCGCGCGGCCGGGCACCCGGTGGCCGGTGCTCCCGGGCCCGGGTCGCCGAACCGGTCGATCAGCGCCGACAGCTCGGCGTGCGCGCCCCGGCCGCTGGCCGCGAACGAGCGGACGACGCGCCGCCGGGTCTCCGGCTCCTGCTCCTGGCTGAGCTTGTACATCCCGTCGACGGACTCGACGTGGAACTCGAACGCCCGCACGCCCGGCAGGATCTTGTCGAAGTAGTCGAGCGACCCCTCCGGGTCCCAGCCGGTGCCGTGGGTGCCCTCGTACGCCTCGACGGTCCAGCGCACCACCCGCCGCGCGTCCTCGGGCGTGTCCAGCGGGCGCAGCGTCCCGTGGACGTGGACCGCCACGAAGTCCCAGGTCGGCGCGGCGACGGGCAGCTCGTACACGGTCGGCGAGACGTACCCGTGCGGGCCGGTGAACACCAGCGTCCCCGGGCCGCCCGAGGCGACCGCCGCCCAGTGCGGGTTCGCGGCGTTCATGTGGCCGAGCAGCGTCGCGCCCGGCAGCTCGGCCGGGGGCCGCTCGGGGTGGGTGATGACGGGCAGGTGGGTGATCCAGGGCAGGGCCCGCTCGCCGCGGGTGACGAGCATGGCGAGCGGGTTGCTCCGCACCGTTTCGAGTGTCCAGCTCCGGCCGCGCGGCCGGTACTGGGGGGGAACGAACACTGGTCCTCCGAACGCGTCAGGATGTCACGAGCTCCACCAGGACGCCGTGGCAGTCCTTCGGGTGCAGGAAGGTCGCCCGCGAGCCCATCGAGGCGGGCCGCGGCGGATCGAACAGGACCCGCGGGCCCGCGGCGGGCAGCTCGGCGGCGGCGCGGTCCACGTCCGGGCAGCCGAACGCGACGTGGTGGACGCCCTCGCCGCGCGCGGCCAGGAACCGGCCCACCGGCGAGTCCGGCCGCGTCGGCGACAGGAGCTGCAGGTAGGTGGCGCGGCCGTCGTCGGTGCCGTTGACGCGCAGCATCGCCTCGTGGACGCCCTGCTCCTCGTTGGTCTCGCGGTGGCACACCTCGAAGCCGAAGGAGTCCCGGTAGAACCGGATCGTCTCCTCCAGGTCGTGGCAGGCGATGCCGACGTGGTCGACGCGCGTGAACATCACACCGCCCCGACCCGGGCCCCGGCGATGGACCGGACGATCTCCCCCGCGCGGACGGCGGTGTTCGACAGCAGTTGCGCGGAGATCCCGTGCGTCTGCTCGGTGCCGCCCTGCAGGTAGATCCCGGCGCGGAGCCGGTCGTCGGTCTCCAGCCGGTAGTCGCGGGTGATCGCGGGCCGCTTGCCGGCGTCGCGGCGGCAGTACTCGGCGACCTCGCCCAGCACGTTCGCGGGGTCGATCGGCCGGTAGCCGGTCGCGTACACCACCAGGTCCACGCCGAACGAGCGCTTCTCGCCGGTCGGCAGGTGCTCGACGTCCACGCGCAGGCCGTCGCCGGTGACGTCCCTGCGGACGGCGTGCAGCCGGGAGGCGTTGAGTATCCGCAGCCGCTCCACGCCGCGGACCCGCTCCTGGTAGACGCGCCGGTACAGCTCGTCGGCCAGTTCCTGGTCCACCACCGAGTAGTTCGTGTTGCGGTGGTAGTCGAACAGCATCCGCTTGACGTTCTCGGGCGCGCCGTAGAAGACGTCCACGCTCTCGGGGTCGAAGATCCGGTTCGCGAACGGGGTGTCGTCGGCGACGCTGTACCCGTACCGCAGGAAGATCGCGGAGACCTCCGCGTTCTCGAACCGCCGGTGCAGGAACTCGGTCGTCTCGGCGGCGCTCTGCCCCGCCCCGACGACCACCGCGCGGCGCGGCTCCTCGGTCAGCCGCTCCACCCGCTCCAGGAGCTGCGCGCAGTGCCAGATCCGGTCCCCGAGCTCGATGTCGTCGGGCAGCGCGGGCTCCTGCCCGACGGCGACGACGACGTTGCGGGCCCGCTGGACGCGGTGCTCGCCGCCCCGCCGGACGATCACCTCGATGTGGTCGCCGCCCGGCCCCGGGCGCATCGCCACGACCTCGCTGCCGTACCGGGCGACGTCCTGGAACCGCCGCGCGACCCATTCCAGGTAGTCGTGGAACTCCACGCGCGAGGGGAACAGCGACTTGTGGTTGATGAAGTCGGCCAGGCGGTCGTTGTCGTGCAGGTACGACAGGAACCCGTATTCGCTCGCCGGGTTCCGCATCGTGACGAGGTCCTTGATGAAGGAGACCTGCATCGTCGCGCCGTCGATGAGCATCCCGCGGTGCCAGCCGAACGCGGGCTGCTTCTCGAAGTAGACCTGCGTGAGGTGTTCCGCGGCGGGCCGGTCGGCGTTGTGCTCCCGGACGGCCACGGCCAGCGCCAGGTTGGACGGGCCGAAGCCCACCCCGACGATGTCCAGGATGTCGTCGGCGTCGGTCGCGGGGCCGGTCACAGGGCCAGCCCGACGTCGTAGCGGCCCAGCCACTCGTTCAGGCCGAGCACCATTTCGATGCTGAACCGGTTGACGACCTCGGCGGCCGGGCCGGTCGGGTCCTCCACGAACGACTTGGCGGTGCCGAGGTCCAGCAGGTCGCGGACCGGCGCCTTCGGGTCCGCGACGACCTCGGCGAGGCGGGCGTTGAGCAGCGCGCCGTAGCGGGGGTCGTCGGTGGGCGGGTAGCCCGCCTTCTTGCGGTACAGCACCGAGGGCGGCAGCAGGTCCCGCACGGCGGCGCGCAGCAGGCTCTTCTCCCGGCCGTCGAAGGTCTTCATCTCCCACGGGACGTTGAAGACGTACTCCACGAGGCGGTGGTCGCAGAACGGGACGCGGCCCTCCAGCGCGGCCGCCATCCCCATCCGGTCCCGGCGGTCCAGGATGATCCGCAGGTAGCCGGTCATGTTGAGGTAGGTGATGCGGCGAAGCTCGCGGTCGATGTCGCTCTCGCCCTCCAGGACGGGGACGCCCGCGACGGCCTTCTCGTACTCGGCGCGCTCGTACTCGTCGGCCTCCAGGACGTCCGCGAGGTCGGGGGCGAGCAGGCCGCTGCTGCGCATCTGGTTCTTGCCGGCCATGCGGCGCGCGAACTCCAGCCACGGCATGGTGCCCTCGCCGCGGAACCGCTCCTCGTGGAACCAGTGGTAGCCGCCGAACAGCTCGTCCGCGCCGTCGCCGGTCAGCGAGACGGTGCATTGCTCGCGGAACGCCTTGCACAGCAGGTAGAGCGAGGTGTCCAGGTCCCCGAGGGACGTGGGGTGGTCGCGGGCCGTCAGGACGGTGCTGCGCGCCTCGGCGTCCATGAGCTGGTCGGCGGACAGTTCCACCGCGGTGTGCCGCGTCCCCAGGAACTCGCTCATGATCTTCACGAACGGGAAGTCGGGGGTGGCGCGGACCTCGTCGGGCTTGAACGCGTCGGCGTGGCCGGTGAAGTTCACCGAGAACGTCCGCAGCTTCTCGTCCGAGCCGCCGGTGCGGATCGCCAGCGCGGCCAGGGCGCTGGAGTCCAGGCCGCCGGACAGGAACACCCCGAGCGGCACGTCGGAGACCATCTGCCGGCGGACGCTGTCCTCCAGCAGGTCCCGGACGGTGCGGACGGTGGTGTCCAGGTCGTCGGTGTGCTCGACGGCCTGCAGCGACCAGAACCGGCTCTTGGCGAGCCCGCCGCGCCCGAAGCGGACGATCGACCCGGGGTCGACCTCGAACATCCCCTTGAAGATCCCGTGGTCGGACGACTTGACGAGGGTGACGATCGCCCGCAGGCCGCTCTGGTCGATCTCCGGCCGGATCTGCGGGTGCGCGAGGATGCCCTTGGGCTCGGACCCGAACACGACGCCGCCGTCGATCTCGGCGTAGTAAAGCGGGTAGATGCCGAGCCGGTCGCGGATCAGCAGCAGCTCCTCGGTCCGCGCGTCCCACACCGCGAACGCGAACATCCCGAGCAGCCGCTCCGCGCAGCCCGCGCCCCACTCCAGGTAGGCGCGCAGGACGACCTCGGTGTCGCTGGTGGTCTCGAACCGGTGGCCGCGGGCGCCCAGCTCGGCGCGCAGCTCGGGGCAGTTGAACACCTCGCCGGTGTAGGCGATGGCGACCGGCTCGCGGTCGGGCCGCTCGTCCACCATCGGCTGCTTGCCGCCCGCCAGGTCGATCACCGACAGCCGCCGGACGCCGAGGGCGGCGTGGCCGTGCCGCCAGACGCCGCGCTCGTCCGGGCCCCGGCGGTGCAGGGTGTCGGTCATCGCCTCGATGAGCCCGGTGTCGTCGGTGTCGGCCCGCCGCCGGAAATCGACCAGCCCCGTGATGCCACACATGGTTGTCTCCTCGTTTCGCTTGGTTGCCGGTCGGCCGGTCAGGCCCGGCCGCGGGCGAGTCCTGCGGAAAGTGCTCGGTGAAGCTGGCCGACGCTGGCGCGGGCGCGGACGGCGCGGATCATCGCGGGCATCGCGTTGCGGCCGAGCGCGACGTCGTCGGTGAGCGCGGCCAGCTCGGCGGGGCGGTCGACGCGCGCGAACGGGCGGCGGCGGCCCGCGGCGACGCCGGTGCGGAGCTGCTCGCGCATCAGGCGGCGCTCCTCCGCGGCGTCCTCGGCGTCGGCGACGCCGACCCGCGGGCCGGGCGAGGCGTAGGCCATCTCCTCGATCTCGCCCTCCAGCCAGCCGCTGCGCAGGCACGCCAGCAGGCCGTCGCGCTTGTCGATCTCGGTGAGCCAGCGGTCGGCGTCGGCCTCGATCTCGTCCACGAGCCCGGCGATCACGCCGGACCCGCCGAGCGGGTCGACGTGCCGGGCCAGGTCGGTCTCGGTCAGCAGGATCTGCTGGACGCGCAGCGCGACGCGCGCGGCGAGCCGCCCGGGGATCTGCGCGGCCTCGTCGAACCCGCAGACGTGCAGGGACTGGACGCCGCCGAGGACGGCGGCCACGGCCTGGACGGTGGTGCGGGCGATGTTGTTGAGCGGTTCGGTGGCGGCCAGCGTCGACCCGAAGGTGTTGACCTGGATGCGCATCCGCATGGAGCGGGGGTTGCGCGCGTCGTAGCGCTCGGCCATGCGCCGCGCGTACATCCGGCGCAGCGCGCGGAACTTGGCGGCCTCGGCGAGCAGTTCCATGTGGGTGCCGAAGATGAAGCTGAGCCGGGGGGCGACCTCGTCGACGCCGTAGCCGCGGGCGATCATGTGGTCCAGATACTGCTCGGCGTCGGCGATGCCGAGGGCGACCTCCAGGGCCCGGTTCGCGCCCGCCTCCCGGGCGTGCCCGCCCGATATCGAGATCGGGTTCACCTTCGGCAGGTGCCGGACGCAGTATTCGATGACGTCGAGCGAGAACCGGAAACTGTCGTCGAGGTCGAAGATGACGGCATTCCGCGCGAGATGCTCCTTTAACATCTCGTTCTGCAGTGTTCCCCGGAGCGCCGCCGGGTCGACACCCGATTCCTCGGCCGCCACGATCCACATCGCGAGGATCATCGGCGCGGTCGCATTGATGGTGTAGGCGACCGAGACCTGGTCGAGCGGAATTCCGGTGAACACCGACGCGAAGTCGTCGACGGTCGCCACCGAGACGCCGGCCCGGCCGACTTCTCCCTCGGCCGCGGGCTCGTCCGGGTCGATTCCCATCTGCGTCGGCAGGTCGAATGCCAGCGACAGGCCGGTCTCGCCGCGTTCGAGCAGATAGTGGAACCGCCGGTTGGTGTCCTCGCCGTCGCCGAGTCCGGCGAGCTGCCGGACCGTCCACGGCCGGGTGGTGTAACCGGTCGGATGAATGCCCGCCTCGTACGGGAACTCGCCTGGGCCCGCCATCTCAGATCTCCCCGATCAGGAGCCCGGACGCCTCGAAGGATTCGCGCGCGCCGGGATGGTCGAAAACGTCGTGTTCGGCGAACATCCGCAGGGTGCGCCGCGCGGCCTGGCGGATCTGGTCGGTCTCGAACCGGGGCGTGTAGGTCTCGGCGAGGACCTGTTCGGCCTGCTCGGCGGTCAGTCCGGCGGCGCGCAGCGAGGTCGTGTGCGCGACGGTGTCGGTGGCCAGGCAGGCGCGGACCAGGGCGGGCAGCACGCGGGCGACCCGCTCGCGCACGGCCGGTTCCAGGCCGCCCCACAGGCGGTCGAAGAAGATCGTGTAGAAGGCGTGGTGCAGCCGCTCGTCGCGGGCGTGGTCGGCGACGACGTCGCGGACCGTGGGGACGACCTCGGCGGACCGGGGGATGGTCTCCAGCAGCGAGGTCACGACGGTCTCGAAGATGACCGCCTCCAGCAGCCGGCCGAGGCCGGGCGCGTCCGCGCGCAGCGGCTCGGTGGCGCGGGTGAGCGCGCCCGTCACGGGCGCGAACGTGTAGGGCAGGTGCGGCACCCCGGTCTTGCGTTCGACCTGGCAGACGAGGTCGAAGTTGCTCATCGCGTGGTGCGCCTCGTCGCAGTAGATCTTCCACGCGTCGAGCCGGACCTCCGCCGGGAGGCCCAGGCCGAGGCCGTCGTCGGCGACCAGCAGCGTCGCCCGGTTGACGACCTTGGACTCCAGGTTGGCGACCGAGTCCAGATAGGCGTACAGATGCCAGACGCCGAGGGATAAATGCAACTCGTCCGGTAACTCGGCGACCACGGGGTGGTCGAGATAGGGCATCAGCGAACGGGGGAAGTAACGCATCCCCGCCGGTACCTCCGCCAGCTTCCGGTGCGGGGCGATCCGCACCCCCGCACGTTCGTGCCAACGCGAGAAAACAGCACTGCGATTCAACGTGCCCCCGCCTTCGGACAATGACCCAAATCGCTCGGAGATCCGCCGCCTCATGGCACGGTCCGCCGCGAACGCATCAATGAATAACAGACCGGCGGGAGCCGCCGACAGGGCCGAATCCGTCACCCGGCGGGCACCGTACGTGACGGTTAACCGATGAATGGCGCTTTGTCGTGCGGGAAAGATCAATTCGTGTGATCTAAATCACAGCTTTCGGGCATTACTCGGCGCCGCCGGACAGATCGCCACCGGCGGCCCCGGCGGGCACGTGATCTGTTCGTGATCAGGGTGTCCCGGCGACGGTTCGCCGACCGCCGCCCCCGCGCCCGCAGCGGACCCGGCGACGGCCGGCGGGGCGGAACTCGCCTTTTCGCACCGCGTGCCCATCGCCGCGGCCGCGGGGGGTGAAAAGGGGACCGCCGGTCCGATTCAGAGAAGTCGCGTATTCGGACCGGCGGTCCGATTGAATGCCGGGCGCCCCGTTACGCGGCGGCGGGTTCGACGTCCAGGACGGCCTTGCCCGCGATGCGGCGGTCCAGCAGCGCCGCCGCCGCGTCGGCGACGTCCGTCCAGGGCGCGCGGTGCCCGATCTCGGCGGACAGCCGTCCGGCGGCGAGGAACCCCAGGAGGACGGCGAGGTCGGGGCCGGGTTCGCGGACGTCCCCGAACGTGCTGATCGTCCGCGCCGCGCCGAGCGAGAACAGCGAGTGCGGCGCGACCGCGGCCGGTTCGCCGGAGGCCCAGCCGACGTGCTGCACGTCCCCGCCGGGCGCCAGGAGCGCGAACGCGGCGGTGAGCTGCGGGCCGCCGACGGTGTCGACGACGAGGTCGACGGGCCGGTCCACGCCGTCGAGCCCGACGACGACCTCGCCCGCGCCGAGCTCGCGCAGGCCCCGGGCGCGGCCGGGCGACCCGACCGACGCGACGACGTGCGCGCCGCCGAGCGCGGCGAGCTGGACGGCGAACCGGCCGACGCCCCCGGCCGCGCCGGTCACCAGGACCCGCCGGCCGAGGACCGACCGCGTCCGCAGCGTCCGCAGCGCGGTGAGCCCGGCCATCGGCAGCGCCGCCGCGGCGGCGGGGTCGACGCCGGCCGGGATCGCGGAGACGGCGTCGGCGTCCACGGCCATCCGCTGCGCCCACGCGCCCGCGCCGAACGCGGCGACCGGCGTCCCGGCGGCGGGTCCGGTGCCGTCGTCGGCGGCCCGCACGACGATCCCGGCCGCGTCGTAGCCGTGGACGGTGCCGGGCGGGCGGCGCGCGGCGAACTCGACCTCGCCGCGGTTGAGGGAGATGTGCCGGACGTCGACGAGCACCTGGCCGGGCCCGGGTTCGGGGTCGGGGACGGGCGCGAGGCGGAGCGCGGCGGGGGCCGCGGGGTCGACGACGAGGGCTTGCATGGGCATGGAGCGCTCCAAGCTCGGGGAAAACGGACCGTCAGTCCGATTTGCGGGAAGTTACCATATTCGGACCGGCAGTCCGATTGAGGAGCGTGACCCCGCGATGGCCGAGCGCGCCGACGCCGCCCGCAACCGCCGCGCCGTCCTGGCGGCCACCGAGCGGCTGCTGGCCGAGGGCGGCGGCGACCACGTGTCGCTGGACCGCGTCGCGGCGCTGGCCGGGGTCGGCAAGGGAACGGTGTTCCGCCGCTTCGGCAGCCGGGCGGGCCTGCTGCGGGCGCTGCTGGAGGAGCGGTCGGGCCATCTGCGCGCGGCCATCGCGGGCGGCCCGCCGCCGCTCGGGCCGGGCGCGCCCGCGCGCGAGCGGATGACCGCCTTCCTGGACGTCCTCGCCTCGATCGCCGAGGACAACGCGGTGCTGCTGTCGGCGCACGGGCGCGAGTGCGCGCAGGACCGGTTCACCGACCCCGTCTACCTGCGGTGGCACGCGCACCTGAGCGGCCTGCTCGCCGAGCAGCGCCCCGACCTGGACGCCGGGTTCCTCGCGCACGGCCTGCTGGCGGTCTTCGACGGCGACCTCGTCCGGCACCTGTCGCCGCCGGAGGACCCGCGGTTCTTCCGCCGCTCCGTCCGGCGGATGGCGCTCGCGCTCGTGGACGGGACCGCGCCCGGCGCGCCGGACATTTCGGTGCGTGACGCGGAGCCTGCCGACCGTTCTCTTTAACGGACGACCGAAACCCGCACGGCCCGTCCGGGACCGGCGGCCGCGGGTCGGTAAAGCAAGGGTCAAGTCTGGCGCGGCGGTGGGGTGATGCCCGCGCACTTCCCGGAGATTCGAGGCACGAACGTCTTTTCGATCCGCGGAGGTGGCCATGACGGCCAGCACGACCGAAATGACCGGGAACGACCCGGTCACCCGGGACGACGGCCCGTGACCGACACCGATGACACGCTCGGGTGCCCGGCCGCGTTCCGGCTCCCCGACCTGACCCTGCCCTTCCCCCCGCCGGAGCCGCGGCCCGACGCCGCCCGGCTGCGCGCCGCCGCGTGCGACCGGGCGCTGGACCGCGGCGTCCTCGGCCCGCGCGGCCACGAACGGCTGCTGACCGGCCGCAACCTCGACCTCGGGCTGGCGCTGACCGGGACGGCCCCGCCCGACCGCGCGGCCGTCCCGCTCGACTGGTTCCTGTGGGTCCTGCTGCTGGACGACCGCATCGACGACGGCCCGTGGGCGCACGACGGCACCCTCGCGGCCTTCACCGAGGCCGCGCTGGCGATCGTCCGGGGCGTCCCCGGCACCCCGTTCCCGGGTTTCACGAGCACCGGCGCGGACGCCACGGGCGGCGCGGCCGAGCCGATGCTCACCGACCTGGCCGACGACCTGTGGCCGCGCACCGCCGCGCTCGCGGGCCCGGCGTGGCGGCACCGCTTCGCCGAGCACCTGGCCCGGCACCTGTGGGCGCAGTGCGACCTGGTGGACCGCCGCGCGGCGGGCAAGCCGATGGACGTCCACGGCTACGTCGCGGCCCGCCGCGACCTGTTCGGCGCGGACCTGTTCTTCGACCTGATGGAGGCCGCGGACGGGCGCGAGCTGCCCGCCCGCGCCCGTCCGGCGGTGCTGCGCGAGAGCGCCGCCGACGTCCTGGCCTGGACCAACGACGTGTACTCGCTGGAGAAGGACCTGGCGTTCGGCGAGCCCGCGAACCTGGTGTGCCTGCTGCGCGACGAGCGCGGCGGGTCCTGGCAGGACGCGGTGGACGCCGCGCACGCGATGATCCGCGAGCGCGTCGCGGCGTTCCGCGCGGCGCGGCGCGGCGCCGACCCCGCCTACGCGGGGCGGCTCGCGGACGTCCTGGCGGCGTCGCTGGACTGGCACCGCTCGGTCCCCCGCTACCACTGGCAGGCCGTGCCCTCGACGGGAGCGGGCACGGCCGCCGCGCCGGCGGTACCGGTGGTCGAACTGCTGGCGGAACCGGTGGTGGACACGCGCCGGTCCCCGCCGAGCCTGCTGTGGCCGTCGTTCGAACGCGACCCGTACGCGCTGTACGCGCGGCTGCGGGCCGAGTTCCCGCTGGTGCGCGACGAGCCGCTGGACGCGTGGCTGGTGAGCCGCCACGCCGACGTGCGGGCCGCGCTGACCGAGCCGCGCCTGACGCCCCGCAACTACGCCTGGCAGCTGGAGCCGATGTTCGGGCGGACGGTCCTGCAGATGGAGGGCCGCGAGCACGCGGCGCACCGGGCGTTCCTGACCCCGGCGTTCCGGGGGCGGGCGCTGGAGCGGCTGGCGGGTTCGGTGCGGGCGACCGCCGAGCGGCTGGCGGCGCGGCTGGCCGCCGACGTCGCCGACGGCCGCGACGTGGACCTGGTGGAGGGCTTCACCCGGCGGCTCCCGATCGACGTGGTCGTGCGGGCCCTCGGCCTGCCGCCGCGGGACGCGCCGCTGTTCCAGGACTGGTACCGGGCGGGCTTCTCCTATCTCGGCAACTACCGGCAGGACCCGGCGACGCTGGCGCGCGGCCTGACGTCCCGCGACGAGCTGTACGCCTATCTGGAGCCGCACGTCGCGGCGCGCCGCGCGTGTCCGCGCGACGACCTGCTGTCGGTGCTGTGCGCGGTCCGGGTGGACGGGGAGCCGCTGCCGGACGCGATGGTGAAGGGCTTCTGCGGGGCGCTGCTGGGCGCGGGCGGGGAGACGACCGACCGGGCGCTGGCGTCGCTGCTGGCGAACCTGCTGGAGCATCCGGCGGTGCTGGCGGGCGTCCGCGCGGACCCGGGGCTGCTGGGCGCGGCGTGGGCGGAGTCGCTGCGCCGCAACCCGCCCGTCCACGTGGTGCTGCGGCAGGCGGACGGGCCGGTGGACCTGCCGTGCGGGCGGGTTCCCGACGGCGCGACGGTCGCGTGCCTGGTGGGGTCGGCCAACCGCGACCCCGAGCGGTTCGCCGACCCGGACCGGTTCGACCCCCGGCGGGCCGAGTCGGTGGACCGCGAGTTCACCGGCGCGGCGACGCATCTGGGCTTCGGCGCGGGCCGCCACTTCTGCCTGGGCGCGCAGCTCGCCCGGATGGAGGCCGAGATCGCGGTGGGCGTGCTGCTGGAGCGGCTGCCCCGGCTGCGGTGGGCGGAGGGCTTCGTCCCCGTCGAGACGGGGCTGCTGACGCGGGCCCCCGAGGAACTGCTGGTCACGGCGGGTTGACGGCCGGGCCGGGCCGCCCGGTGCGCACGCGGCGCGGCGGCCCGGCCCGGAAAACCGATTGAGCGCGGTCGGCGCGCCGCGTTACAACGGTCGGCATGCTTCGCAAGTACCCGCGTACGCCGCATCTGGCGGGGTCGCGGCTGCAGCCCGGCGACGAGGACCTGGCCGCGCTGCCGTTCGCCGACATCGCGGGCCGTCACCTGGTGGTGGAGGAGAAGCTGGACGGCGCGAACGCCGGGATCAGCTTCGACTCCGGCGGGACGCTGCGGCTGCAGAGCCGCGGCCACTACCTGGCGGGCGGCCCCCGCGAGCGCCAGTTCGGTCCGTTCAAGGCGTGGGCCGCGTCGGTCCAGGACCTGCTGCGGCCGCGCCTGCGGGACCGGTACGTCCTGTACGGCGAGTGGCTGTACGCCAAGCACACCGTCTTCTACGACGCGCTGCCGCACTACTTCTGCGAGTTCGACGTCCTCGACCGCACGGACGGGACGTTCCTGTCCACGCCCCGCCGCCGCGAGCTGCTGGCGGGCACGCCGGTCGCGTCGGCGCCCGTCCTGTACGAGGGCGCGCTGGCGTCGCTGGAGGAGCTGACGCGGTTCGTCGGCCCGTCCACCTGCCGCACCCCGCGCTGGCGGGACGCGCTGCGCGCGGCGGCCGAGGCGGGCGGCGCGGACCCCGACCGGGTCGCCGCCGAGACCGACGCGGCCGAGGAGATGGAGGGCCTGTACGTCAAGGTCGAGGAGGACGGCCGCACGGTCGGGCGCTGCAAGTGGGTGCGCCCCGGCTTCCTCACGACGATCCTCGACGCGGGAACGCACTGGCTGGACCGCCCCGTCGTCGCCAACGGCCTCGCCGACCCGGAGGCGCTGTATGCGCGCGTTCGCTGAGCTGTGCCCGGCCCCGCCGGACTGGCGGGTGCCGTGGCCGGAGATCCGCGCGGCGTTCGCGTGGGTCCGCGACCTGGCGGGCGTCCCGCAGGACGCCGTCCACCACGCCGAGGGCGACGTCGAGGTCCACACGCGGATGGCGTGCGAGGCGCTGGCGGGGCTGCCGGAGTTCCGGGCGCGGCCGGAGGGCGAGCGCGTCCGGCTGTTCGCGGCGGTGCTGATGCACGACGTCGCCAAGCCGTACACCACCCGCGAGGAGGACGGCCGGATCACCGCGCACGGCCACTCGCGCGCCGGGGACCTGATGGTGCGGCGCGTGCTGTGGGAGCTGGGCGCGGACCCGGCGTGGCGCGAGCACGTCGCGGCGCTGGTCCGCCACCACCAGGTGCCGTTCTGGGCGCTGGAGCGCCCCGACCTGCAGAAGATCGCGTTCCGCACGAGCCTGCTGGCCCGCAACGACGACCTGGCGGTGCTGGCGACCGCCGACATCCTCGGCCGGGTCTGCGGCGACGCCGACGAGGTGCTGGAGAGCGTCGCGCTGTTCGCCGAGTACTGCGCCGAGCAGGACTGCCTGGACCGGCCGCGCGCGTTCCCGTCCGACCACGCCCGGTTCTGGTACTTCCGCCGCGACGGCCGCGACCCGTCCTACGCCGCCTACGACGACACGCGCCTGACGGTGACGGTGATGTCGGGGCTGCCGGGCGCGGGCAAGGACACCTGGCTGGCGCGCCACCGCCCGGACGTGCCGGTGGTGAGCCTGGACGCGCTGCGCCGCGAGCTGGGCGTCGACCCGGCCGGGGACCAGCGGCCGGTCGCGGCGGCGGCGTTCGAGCGGGCGCGCGGGCACCTGCGGGCGGGCCGGTCGTTCGCGTGGAACGCCACGAACGTGTCGCGGCAGCTCCGCGAGCGGTGCGTGGGGCTGGCGGCGTCCTACCGGGCGCGGGTGGAGGTCGTCGCGGTGGAGGCCCCGCCGGGGGTGCTGCGCGAGCGGAACCGGGCGCGGGCCGTCCCGGTGCCGGACGCGGTGGTCGACCGGCTCGCGCGCCGCTGGGAGGCGCCCGACCCGACCGAGGCGCACCGGGTGGAGTGGGTCGCGACGGGCTGACGCGCGTGTGGTGGGATGGCCCCGTCCAGAAGGCGGGCGAGCCGTCCAGAAGGCGGGCGAGGGAGGCGGGCGGTGGCGGGGACGGGCCGGGTGGCGCTGGTGACCGGCGCGGGGTCGGGCATCGGCGCGGGCGTCGCGGCGGCGCTGCTGCGCGACGGGTGGCGGGTCGTGCTGGCGGGCCGCCGCGCCGAGGCGCTGCGCGCGACCGCCGGGGGAAGCGACGCGGCGCTGGTCGTCCCGGCGGACGTGACGTCGCCGGAGTCGGTGGACGCGCTGTTCGCGGCGGCCGCGGACCGGTTCGGCCGGCTGGACCTGCTGGTGAACAACGCGGGCGTGTTCGGCGCGCCCGCCCCCGTCGAGGACTTCCCGCTCGCCGAGTGGGAGACCGTCCTCGCCACCAATCTGACCGGCGCGTTCCTGTGCGCGCGGGCGGCGTTCCGGGTGATGCGCGACCAGGACCCGCGCGGCGGCCGGATCATCAACAACGGGTCGCTGTCGGCGCACACGCCCCGGCCGCGCTCGGTGGCCTACACCGCGAGCAAGCACGCGATGACGGGCCTGACCAAGGCGCTGTCGCTGGAGGGCCGCGCGCACGGGATCGCGTGCGGGCAGATCGACATCGGCAACGCGGCGACGGACATGACGGGCGGGTTCGGGACCGGGACGCTCCAGGCGGACGGGTCGGTGCGCGCCGAGCCGGTCATGGACGTCCGCAACGCGGTCGACGGCGTCCTCTACATGGCGAACCTGCCGCCGGAGGCGAACGTGCAGTTCATGTCGGTGCTGGCGACGGCGATGCCGTCGTTCGTCGGGCGCGGCTGAGCGGCCCGCTCCCCTCCCCCGCCCCTCCCCCGCGCCGGGTTCGCCCGAGTTCGTTCGGGTTCGACGTGCCGTGACGGGGCGTACACCGGCCGTGCCGACAGAGAATTTCCGAACGCGCCGTTGCGTTCCGGAGGCTGAGTCCTAGGATCGTCGTGTGCTGCGCCCCCGATACCCGCTGCGGACCCGCCGCCTGCTGCTGCGCCCGTTCGAGCCCGGCGATCTGGACGGCCTGTACGCCTACCAGTCCCTGCCGGACGTCACGCGGTACCTGACCTGGGAGCCCCGCACGCGCGAGGAGTCGCGGCTGTTCCTGCGGCAGAAGATGGACGCGTCCACGCTGGAGCGGGAGGGCGACTGGCTCGTCGCGGCCGTCGTCCACTCCGGCAGCGGCGAGCTGATGGGCGAGATCAACCTGGGGTGGCGCAGCCGCGAGCACCGGCAGGGCGAGATCGGCTACGTCATCAACCCCGCCTACCACGGGCACGGGTACGCGACCGAGGCGGCGGCCGAGGGGCTGCGGCTGGGGTTCGAGGAGTTCGGGCTGCACCGCGTCGTCGGCCGCATCGACGCCCGCAACGAGGCGTCCGCGCGGGTTCTGGAGCGCCTCGGGATGCGCCGCGAGGCCCATCTGCGCGAGAACGAGTTCGTCAAGGGCGAGTGGAGCGACGAGATCGTCTACGCGATCCTGCGCCGCGAGTGGGACGCCCACCGCGGCACGACGATCATCTCCGGGGAATGACCGCGCGGCCGGCGCAGCCCAGCGCCGCGCCGAGCGCCCAGCCCGCGACGGCGTCGGTGGGCCAGTGGTAGCCGAGCAGCACCGTCGCCGCGCCGACCGCGGCCGCCGCGCCGAGCGGGACGGCCCACGACAGCGCCGTCGCGGTCCGGCTCCGCGGGCGGGAGCCGACCGCCAGCGCGGCCAGGACCGTCAGGCACATCGCGGCGTTCGCGGCGTGCCCGGACGGATACGACAGGTATCCGGCGGCGGCGAAGGCGTCCTGTCCGGTGCGCGGCGGCGTCCGCGCGAACAGGAGCTGCGCGCCCCGCACGGCGGCCTCGGCCGCGACCAGCCACAGCCCGGCCCGCACCGCGAGCGCGACCGACCGCCGCCGCCACGCGGCGGCCAGCGCGGCGAGCGCGGTCAGGCCGCCGACGAGCCAGTACTGGCCGCCGCCCACGACCGTCCGCCAGAACGCGTGCGCCGCGCCGGTCGCGGGCGGCGGCCCGCCCGCGGCGAACCCGGCCAGCGCGCGGCCGTCGAAGGCCCGCAGCGCGCCCCCGGCCAGCACGTCCGCCGTCGCGGCGACCGCGAGCAGCGCGGCGGCGACGCCGATGGACACCTCGGGACGGGTGGCGGCGCGCAGTGCGCGCGGGCCGAGGCGCCCGTCCCCCGAGCGGAGCACCTGCATCCCCCGATCCTGCCGCATCGGGCGGGGTGCCGGTGACGTGGCGCGGCGCGCCGCCCACGACTCGTGACGCCCGGCCCCGGTTGACTCAACACACGACAGGTCGGGGCACGATTCTTGTCACTCTTCCCCATAGATCATTTATCGGACGTTCCGGGAAACTCGGCGCCTAGTCGTGTGGCCGCCGGGGCCGCCGTCGAGCGTCTGCGCAGGAGTGCCATGAACGTCTCCGTCCCCGCAAGAACGACCGTGCGCTGGAGGCGTTCGCTGGCCGTGTCCGCCGCCGCGGTGCTCGCCGCCGGGACGGGCGTCACGGTCGCGCTGCCCGCGCACGCCCAGACGTTCAAGGCCGCCGACACGGGCGCGAAGATCACCGGCGAGCAGCAGATCGCCTCCGGGGAGGTCGACATCACGATCTCCTCGCCGTCGCTCGGCAAGTCGGTGAAGACGCGGCTGCTGCTGCCGCAGGGCTGGAAGGCCGGGTCCACCTACCCGGTGCTGTACGCCTTCCACGGCGGCCAGGACAACTACACCTCGTGGACGAAGAACACCGACATCGAGGCGTGGGCCCGCAAGTACAACGTCATCGTGGTGATGCCCGAGGGCGAGAACGGGTCGTACACCGACTGGTACAACTACGGCAAGGGCGGCACTCCCAAGTGGGAGACGTTCCACACCACCGAGGTCCGGCAGCTCGTGGAGCGCAACTTCGGGGCCAGCTCGGTCGCGGCCGCGATCGGCAACTCCTCGGGCGCGCAGGGCGCGATGAGCTACGCGGCGCGGCACCCGGGGATGTTCAAGTACGTCGCGTCGCTGAGCGGGACGCTGTCGATGCGGTCGCCGGGCATGCCGGCGATGCTGATGTTCACCAACGCGGGCAACGGCCAGGACCCGTACGCGATCTGGGGCATCCCGTGGTTCGACGACGCGAACTGGAAGGCGCACGACCCGGCGTCGCTGGTGGACAAGCTGCGCGGGACGGGGCTGTTCTTCTCGGCGGGCACCACGGGGCGGCCCGGCCCGGGCGACCCGGACGTCGCGCCGTGGGACATCGGCCTGCTGAGCGAGATCGCGATCGGCGCGGACAACAAGGACTTCCAGAAGAAGCTGGACGAGGCGAAGGTCCCGTACACGGCGCACATCTACGGCGACGGGCGGCACAACTGGCCCGCGTGGATCCGTGAGGCGACGTTCATCTGGCCGACCCTCATGAAGTCGATCGGGGCCAAGCAGCTCTGACCTGAAGCACGAGAAAGGGCCGATCCCCCCGCGGATCGGCCCTTTTCGCGTCCTGGACCGTTCCGGCCCGCGCACGCGGAGACGCCGGGGCCGTGCGCGGGCCCCGGCGTCTGCGCGTGCGTCTCAGCCCTCCAGGACCGTGACCGGCAGCGCCCCCTCCAGGTACGCCTTCCGGCACGCGGTGTGGGAGACCTTGCCGCTGCTGGTGCGGGGCAGGCCGCCCGGCTCGATGAGGACGAGCTCGTGGACGCGGACGTCGTGGTGCTGCTGCACGGCGCCGCGCACGGCGTCGGTGACCGCGCCCAGGTCCAGCCGCTTGATCGGCACGCGCCGGTTCCGCTCGGCGACCACGACGAGCCGCTCGGTCTCGCCGTCGTCCACGGAGAACGCGGCGGCGTACCCGCGCCGGACGCCCTCGTGGGCGTGGAAGGCGGTGTACTCGATGTCCTGCGGGTAGTGGTTGCGGCCGTCGACGATCACCAGGTCCTTGATGCGGCCGGTGATCCACAGCTCGCCCTCGTACCAGACGCCGAGGTCGCCGCTGCGCACCCACGGGCCCTCGGGGAAGTCCCCGACGTTCCCGGTGATCTGCTGGCCGAAGACGGCGGCGGTCTCCTCGGGGCGGTTCCAGTACCCGGCGGTGACGTTGGGGCCGTGGATCCAGATCTCGCCGACGTGGCCGTCCTCGCGGCGGACGCCCGTCTCGGGGTCGACGATCGCGACGAGCTGCCCGTAGGGCTGCCCGCAGCCGACCAGGACGGTCGCGCGCTCGGCGTCCTTCGCGCACGGCTCCAGGACGCCCCGGTTGAGGGCGTCGCGGTCGAACGCGCGGACGGTCGGCAGCTCGTAGCGCGACGAGGAGGCGACGTACACGGTCGCCTCCGCGAGCCCGTACGCGGGGACCTGCACCTCGGGCCGCAGCCCGTAGGGCCGGTACGCCTCCAGGTAGCGGTCCAGGCTCTCCTCGCGGATCGTCTCGGCGCCGTTCATGAACACCTGGACGCCCGACAGGTCCAGCCCGGCCTTCTCCTCCTCGGTGACCTTCGTGGCGAGGTACTCGTAGGCGAAGTTCGGCGCGCAGGTGAACGCGTGGCCCTGCTTGCTCAGCAGCTCCAGCCAGCGGATGGGCCGCATGATGAACGCGACCGGGTCCATCAGCACGGCGGGGCTGGCGTAGGCGATGGGCAGGCCGACGGCGGTGACCAGGCCCATGTCGTGGAACAGCGGGAGCCAGTTCACGCCGGTCGACACGCGCGGGATGCCGTCGAACACGCCCCAGCACTGCTCGGTGTTGGCGGCGAGGTTGCCGTGGGTGAGCATGACGCCGGCGGGCGCGCGGGTGGACCCGGAGGTGTACTGCAGGTACGCCAGGTCGTCGGGCGAGATCGACTCGTCCTCCCAGGTGAGGGAGGTGTCGATGGTGTCGACGGTGATGATCTGCTTGGGCCGCGGGACCGGGTTGGAGTTGAAGAACGTCTCGACGTGCGGGAGCGCGGAGGTGATCGTGAGGATGACCTCGGGCTCGGAGTCGGTGTAGACGGCCAGGAGCCGGTCGGCGTGGCCGGGCAGGTCCGGGGAGAACAGCGGGACGGCGATGACGCGCGCGTACATGCAGCCGAGGAACCCGACGATGTAGTCGAGGGTCTGCGGGGCGAGGATCGCGGCGCGCTGCCCGGCGTCGGTGTGCTGGCGCAGCGTGGCGGCCAGGGCGCGGGCGCGGCGGTCCAGTTCCGCCCACGTCATGTCGACGGCGACGCCGTCGACGTCCTCGCTGTAGTCCATGTAGGTGTACGCCCGGTCGTCGGGGTACTGCTGCGCCCAGCGCGCGAGGCGCTGGACGAGCGGGGTCCGGTCGAGATCCTTGAGGATGGTCATGAGGGTGGCGCTCCAGTGGTGCTCTCGGATGCGGGGGGCTCTGCGGTGGGGCGGCGGTCAGGCGGCGGCGGGTTCGGCGTCGGCGTCCGCGCGGCGGGCGGCGAGGCGCTTCTCGTCGGGCCAGCGCACGTCCCAGACCCAGCCGGCCTTCTCGAACAGCCAGATGGTGCGGGCGCTGAGGTCGATCTGGCCCTTCAGGACGCCGTGCCGCGCGCAGGTGGGGTCGGCGTGGTGCAGGTTGTGCCAGGACTCGCCGAACGAGGGGAGCGCCAGCCACCACACGTTGCGGGACTGGTCGCGGGTCTTGAACGGCTGCTTGCCGAACACGTGGCAGATCGAGTTGATCGAGAACGTCACGTGGTCGCCGGCGAAGACCCGCAGCAGGCCGGCCCAGAACAGGGCGGTGACCGCGCCGTGCCAGGACCAGGTGAGCAGCGCGCCGAGGCCCATCGGGACCAGCAGCGTGCTGGCGGCGATGAGGACGTAGACGTCGTTGCGGCCGAGGAACCGCAGGTCGGGGTCCTTGAGCAGGTCGGGCGCGTACTTGGTGCGGGAGGTGCGGGTCTTGCGGAACAGCCAGCCCATGTGGGCGTGGAACAGGCCCTTGGTCAGGCCCCACACGCCGGGCCCGAACGCCCACGGCGAGTGCGGGTCGCCGTCGCGGTCGGAGTACTTGTGGTGCCGGCGGTGGTCGGAGACCCAGAAGATCACCGAGCCCTGCCACGCCTGGCCGCCGAGGATCGCCAGGGCGATCTTCAGCCACCGCTTGGCCTTGAAGCCGCCGTGGGTGAAGTAGCGGTGGTATCCGACGGTGATGCCGAGGGCGTTGAACGGGTAGAGGAACGCGAAGATCGCGACGTCGGTCCAGCCGAGTCCCCAGCCCCAGAAGAACGGGACGGCGGCGAACAGGCCGACGATCGGGGCGACGACGAAGACGACGACGCTGATGCGCTCCACCATCGGGACCGGCTTGGGGGCGATGTCGGGCAGGGGGGCCCTGCTGCCCACATCGGCGACACCCGCTGTCATGAGGGCTCCTTCGCGTTCGCGCGGTGACGGGGCGGCCGGGACGGTCCGGGCTGCGGGGCCGGGCGGCCGCGATCAGGGCACGACCGTACGGTCACACTCGGGGGGCGGTCTTCGCACCGGGCACACCACTTGCGGGGCGTGTTGTGAAGTCAGTTGACAAAGGGGCGCCCGGCGGCGGCGTCGGTGCGGGTTCCGGCGGGCCGGGCGGGCGGCGCGAGGCGGTCGCGCAGGGCGTCGTGGAGCCAGTCGGGGCCGGCGGGGGCGTGCGCGGCGATCCAGACGGCGAGTCCGGGCAGCTCGGCGGTGCGGGTGAGGGCGCGGCCCTCGGCGTCGTCGTCGGGTCCGGTGCGGGGGCGGCAGTGGACGACGGTCCCGTCGCCGCCGGGCTCGACGGTGACCAGCACGCCGCCGCCGTCCGGTACGCCGTCCGACGCGCCGTCCGGGGCGGGCGCGGAGCGGACGGCCAGCCGCGGGCAGGTGCGGCCGAGGGCGGTGCGCAGCGCGGCGGCCAGGTGCCGGGCGGCCGGGTCGGCCTCGGTCTCGTGCAGGACGAGGGTGAGGTCGCCGGGGAACGGTCCGGGCGGGTCGGGCGGCAGCGGCCGGGGCGGGTGCGCGGGCAGTCCCGCCGCGACGCCGGGCGCGGCGTCGGCGGTGTAGAGGGCGGTGACGCGCGGGAGCGCGGCGGCGGGGTCGGCGAGGAACCGCAGCAGGCGGCGGCGCAGGTAGTCCGATCCGGTGTCGCCCGCGGCGACGCGGCGGGCGCAGCCGCGGGCGGTGGCGGTGCCGAGGGCGTGCTCGAAGCAGTCGGCGAGGGCGGCGCGGCGGGCGGCGATGAGGACGTCGGCGTCGGGGTGCTCCAGGACGAAGCGCAGGACGGCGCGGGTGGTGTGCTTGTGGTTGGCGCGCAGCCGCCGCAGGGCGAGCAGGGCGGTGATGACGTGGCCGGGCGGGACGGCGTGGGCGAGCCGGTGCGCGGCGGCGGCCAGGACGGCGCGGTCGTCGTCGCGCAGCCCGGCCTGGGAGGCGGTGAGGATCTGCAGCAGCACGCGGGCGCGCTGCCACGGCACCACGCCCGGGGCGAGCCCGAGCACGGCGTAGCGCCCGGGCGCGGCGGCGCGGGCCGCGGCGTGCCGGGCCGCGTCGTCCCAGTGCAGGGCGCCGCCCCGGGGAAGGGTCAGCGGCCGGTCGTGGGTCTGCAGGTGGGTGAGGAGCGTGGGGGTGTCCAAGGTTGCCTCCGCTAGCCCTGGAGTCTAGGAAGCCCGGAGACCGCTCAGGCACTCATTTTCGGACCTGTGATCCGCGGCGGGGGTGGTTCACCTCACGGCGGCCGCGTCCGAGGGGCGGACGGCGTAGTCCCCGAGGCCGTGTTCGAGCAGGTCGAAGACCCGTTCGGCGTCGGTGCGGACGCTTTCGTGCATCTCGGCGAGGGTCTCCCCCGCGCGCCTGCGGGCGACGACGCCCTCGACCAGGGTCTCGCGCGCGGCGCTGATCATCGCGGCGGCGGCGCGGGGGCGGGGGTCGTCGGGTTCGGCGCCGGTCTCGTCGGCGAGGGCGGCGGCCAGGGCGTCGGTGGCGCGGCGGCCGATCTCGCGCAGCCGGGCGGTGAGGGCGGGGCTGGCGGCGACGACGGCGTACCAGGTCTCGG
Source organism: Actinomadura atramentaria DSM 43919 (assembly GCF_000381885.1). GTDB lineage: Bacteria > Actinomycetota > Actinomycetes > Streptosporangiales > Streptosporangiaceae > Spirillospora > Spirillospora atramentaria. The sequence goes on from NZ_KB907224.1 coordinate 70,901, forward strand.
CGCCCTCGTGGAAGCCGGTGCGGACGTCGCGGGCGGCCAGCCCGTCGAGGAACTCGCGGCGGAACGCGGCGACGGCGGACTCGCCGGGGCGGCGGTCGCGCAGGCAGCGGGCGTAGCCGTCGACGGCGGCGTCCTCCCGGTCGAAGAACAGGTCCTCCTTGGCCGGGAAGTAGTTGAAGACGGTGTTCACCGAGACGTCGGCGGCGCGGGCGACGTCGGCGACGGTGACGCGGTCGAAGCCGCGGGTCATGAACAGGCCGGTGGCGATGTCGGAGATGCGGCGGCGCGTCTGGCGCTTCTTGCGCTCGCGCAGTCCCTCCTCGGTCATGGCGGCCATCGTAGCCGACCGCCTGGTGCCGCATAAATTTTGTAGTGACACCAATTTTGTGGTTACTCTACCCGGCATGGCGACGACGATGATCGAGGCGCGCGGCCTCGCCCGGACGTACCGGGCGAGGGACCGCGAGATCGAGGCCGTGCGCGGCCTGGACCTGGACGTGGCGGCCGGGGAGGTCGTGGGCTTCCTCGGCCCCAACGGCGCGGGCAAGAGCACCGCCGTGCGGATGCTGACGACGCTGCTGGCCCCGACGGCGGGATCGGCGACGGTCGCGGGCGCGGACCTGCGCCGCGACCCGGCCGGAGTGCGGCGGCGCGTCGGCTGCGTCCCGCAGGGCGGCACGACCGACCCGGGCGTCCCGGCGGGCGAGGAGCTGGCGCTGCAGGCGGCGCTGCACCGGGTGCCGGACGCGGCGGCGCGGATCGCGGACGTCGCGGGGCGGCTGGGCGTCGCGGACCTGCTGGACCGCCCGTGCGGGGCGCTGTCGGGCGGGCAGCGGCGGCGGCTGGACCTGGCGATCGGCCTCGTCCACCGGCCGCCGCTGCTGTTCCTGGACGAGCCGACGACCGGCCTGGACCCGGCGGCGCGGGCGGCGGTGCGCGACCACGTCCGCGGGCTGCGCGACCGCGACGGCGTGACGGTGTTCCTGACGACGCACTACCTGGAGGAGGCCGACGCGCTCTGCGACCGGGTGCTGATCCTCGACGCGGGCCGGATCGTCGCCGAGGGCTCCCCCGCCGCGCTCAAGCGCCGCGTCCGCGGCGACGTGGTGGAGGTGGCGGTCGCGGCGGGCGGCGCGCAGCGGGCGCGCGCGGCGCTGGCGGCGCATCCGGCGGTGACGGAGGCGGTGCTCACGAACACGGGCGTGACGAACACGGGGGCGGCCGGGGACCGGCTGCGGCTGACGGTCCGCGACGGCGAGCGCGCCCTGCCCGGCCTCGTCCGCGCCCTGGACGACGCGCTCGGCGACGCGCCCGGCGGCGGGGGCCTGGTCTCCCTCACCCTCGCGCGCCCCACCTTGGACGACGTGTTCCGCGCCGTCACCGGCCGCGCCCTGCACACCGCATGACCCCCGAGCGCATGACCCCCGAGAGGACGACGATGACCGACGAGCGAACCGGCGGAGCGCTGGCGGGCGCGGCCCGCGACACCTGGCTGATCTTCCTGCGCTACCTGCGGCAGACGCTGCGCAGCAGGCCCGCGATGGTGTTCGGCGCGGTGCAGCCGCTGCTGTACCTGGTGCTGTTCGGCCCGCTGCTGACCCGCGTCGGGGAGGCGGGCGGCGCGGATTCCTGGCGGGTGTTCGTGCCGGGGATCGTGGTGCAGCTCGCCCTGTTCGGCGCGGGTTTCGCGGGGTTCGGGCTGATCGCGGACCTGCGGTCGGGGGTGGTGGACCGGTTCCGGGTCGCGCCGGTGAGCCGCGTCGCGCCGCTGCTGGGCCGGGTGCTGCGCGACACGCTGGTGGTGGCGGTGCAGGCGGTGCTGCTGACGGCGGCGGGCGTCGCGCTGGGGATGCGCGCCCCGCTCATCGGGATCGCGGCGGGGCTCGTCCCGGTGCTGGCCGCGGCGGCGGCCATCGCCGCGCTGTCGCACGCGCTCGCGCTGACGCTGCGGTCCGAGGACGCGTTCGCGCCGCTGCTGACGTCGGTGACGCTGCCGCTGATGCTGCTGTCGGGCGTCCTGCTGCCGATGGGCCTCGCGCCGCGCTGGCTGGACGTCCTGTCGCGCGCCGACCCGCTGCGGTACGTCGTGGAGGGGACGCGCGCGGCGTTCGCCGGGGACGTGCTGTCGGGCCGGACGGCGGCGGGCGCGGCCGTGTCGGCCGTGCTGCTGTGCGCGTCGGTGGCGGCGGGCGCGCGCCGGTTCCGCCGCGAGGGCGCCTGACGGGCGTCTTGTCGGATACGGCCGTCACGACCGACAGGACTACTATTCGCGGGGTGAGCGGGCAGGGGGCCGGGGCTGGACCCGGCGCAGGAACGGCAGGGAGCACGGCGGGGGGCGGGGACCTCTTCGCGGCCGTCGAGGCGAACGTCCGGGAGCTGACGGCCTCGGCGTGGTGGCAGGCCGCGCCGCCGCAGCAGCGCGCCGACCAGGTGATGCGGCGGCTGCTGTGGGGCGCGGGCGAGTGGTGGCTGTTCGGGGCGTGGGGCCGCTGGTACCGGTGCGGCCTGGACGGGACGTGGCATCCGTGCCCGCCGCCCGCCGACCCGGCCGAGCGCGCGGTGGCGTCGATGGCCCCGCCGGGCGCGGGCACCCCGCCGGTCCCGCCGCAGCTCTTCCCGGCGGGCCCGGACCTGGCGACGGGCCGGATGTCGTCGCTGGGGTTCCTCGGCCCGCTCCCCGACACCGGCGTGGTGGCGCGGGTGTCGCAGGCGCTGACGACGGCGCTGGCGGTGAACCCGGCGCAGTTCGCGCAGCAGACCCCGACGTTCCAGCCGGGGACGCCGAGCACGGTCGCGGCGGCGTGGGGGGCGCTGCTGTGGTGCGCGGGCGCGCCGGTCGCGCTGACCGAGCACCCGCTGATCGAGTCGTTCACCTACTACCTGACGCTCCCGGCGGAGCGGCTGCACTGGATGAGCCCGCCGGAGTTCGCGTCGCTGGCGGGCTACTACGTCGACCGGCTCGCCAAGGGCGACGGGCCGGGCGCGGCGCACGTCGCGCGGGTGATGTACGAGGTCGCGACGGGGCTGCAGGGCGACGAGCGGTTCCGGCCGGGCGCGGACGCGCTGGCGGCGGTGACGGGCGCGTCGCTGCGGCTGGTGCAGCAGGACCTGGCGACGGTCCGGTACGGGCCGCAGGCGATCGTGCAGGAGTGGCGGCGGCGCTGCCCGCCGGAGTTCGCGGCCCCGCTGCTGCGCGACACCGCGCCGGGCGAGTTCCTGCGGCTGGCGCTGTACGACCTGCAGCAGATCGTGGTGGAGCTGGGCGCGGTCCCGGCGGCGCAGCCGGGGCAGCCGCGCGGGCAGGACCGGGCGCGGCACGCGGGCCTGGCGCTGCTCGCCGCCGATCTGCAGGCCGCGCCGGGCGCGCTCCCGGCGCTGCAGCGCTGGCTGGACCCGGACTCGGGACGGACGCTGCAGGCGGTGCTGACCGATCCGGCGCATCCGCTGCGCGCGCTGTGGCCGCGCGACGGGCGGCTGCCCGACCCGCTGCGCGCGGGCGACGCCGCGACGCTCGGCTCGCTGCTGTCCACCACGTACGGGCTGGGCCTGACGTGGTGCCGCCTGGCGCAGGTCCCGCCGCCCGCGACGGGGTACGCGGTGCCGCAGGCGGTCGCGGCGGAGCTGACGAGCCCGGCGAACTACTCGCCGCCCTCGACCGACGAGCTGAGCGCGTGGGACATCATCTCGGCGGCGCGCGCGCACCTGGCGGCGGGCCGCCCGGCCCCGGCGGCCGACGAGCCGGTCGCCCCGGCCGACCCGCCGGAGGCGGCCCCGCCGCCCCCGCCGCCGCCCGTGCCGGAACCCGAGCCGGAGCCCGCGCGCGCCGAGCCGCCGCGCATCCCGCCGCCGCCCGCGCCGCCGCCCGCCGACCCCCCGCGCCCCGCGCCGGGCCCGGCGCCGGGTCCGCCCGCGCCGCCGCCCGCGGCGGGCACGCAGCTCGACGACCCGTTCCGCACGCACCTCGACCCGGGCCGCGGCGCGCAGCTCCCGCCGCCGCCCGCGCCCGTCCCCGAGGCCCCGCCGCCGCTGCCGCCCGCCCCCGAGGGCGAGGCGCGCCCCCGCGTCGCCGAGGCGTACGGCATCCGCTTCCTGTGCGGCGCCGACGACGTGGAGCGGGTGGTGACCGAGGCGCGGCGGCGCGGCAAGTGGGCGGCGCGGCTGCGCGGCCAGGAGGTGTCGAGCGCGTCGGTCCCGGCGCTGCTGCTGATCGGCGGCCCGTCCAGCGGGCAGCGGCGGCTGGCGCGGATGGTGGCGCGGGCGCTGGCGGAGGTGGAGGTGTCCAGCGGCGAGGTCCGCACCGTCCACGCCGAGGACCTGCGCGACGGCGGCCCGGACGGGCTGCGCGCCGCGCTGGACGCGCACGCCGGGCACGCGCTGCTGCTGGACGGCCTGGACGAGCTGATCCTGGACCAGCCCGACGGCCGCGCCTACGCGACGGCGATCTACCGGGCCCGGCTGGAGGGCGTCAGCGACACCGCCCTGCTGGGCACGTGCGCGCCGGACCGGGTCGGGGAGCTGTCGGCGGCGTCGCCGGAGCTGCTGACGGACCTGCGCGCGGTGCGGCTCCCGGACCTGTCGGTCCCGGCGGTCCGCGAGGGCCTGCTGGGACTTTTGGCCGAGGAGCGGCGGCTGCGGCTGGCCGCCGACGCCTGGCAGGTGGTGCGGCGCGAGCTGCCGTCGCTGCGCGGCCGGGGCCGGCTGACGGGCGCGCGGCTGATCGAGGCGTACCTGGACCGGGCGGCGACGCGGCAGCTCGGCCGGGCCGAGGCGACGCAGGCGATCGGGAACTCGGCGACGCTGGTGCTGACGGGCGAGGACTTCGCGGGGGTCGCGGCCGAGCTGTCGTGACCCCGCCCGTGATCCCGCCCGTGATCCGCCTCCCGCTAGTCGGGGCTGAGGTGCGGGTCGGTGACGCCGCCGGGGCTGGCGAACCGCCCGGTGTCGGTGGCCGAGCGCCGCGCCCCGGCGCGGTAGGCGCTGTCGAGGAACCCGAGGATCGTCGCGACGGGGTCGTCGGTGGTGCGGGCGTCGTCGTACTTCAGGACGGCCAGGTGCCCGTTCCCGCTCTCGACCCATCCGGCCCAGTCGGGCCACAGCGGCTCGTCGGCGAGGCCGCGGGGTTCGGGCGCGGTGTAGGAGTAGAACGCGGGCCAGGGCCGCTCGTCGTCGCCGAACCAGAACCCGGAGCTGATGACCTCGTGGCTGTAGGCCTCGCGGGCGACGGGCCCGGCGGCGGCGTCGACGGGCGCGGGTCGGCCGGTGAAGCGGGTGACGGCCAGGTCGAAGGTGTGCCAGAAGTGGTGGACGGGGCTGGTCTTGCCGCAGAAGTCGGCGGCGTGGCGCTCCAGCACCTGCGCGACCTGCGCCAGGACGCGGAAGTATCGGTTGATGCGGGCGGGCTCGTAGTCGGCGTGGCGGGTGTCGTCGGCGAACGGGGTGCCGTCGTCGAGCCCGTAGGGGCGGGCGTCGATGGCGGGCCGGACGCCGAGCGCGTGCAGGGCGTCGAAGAACGCGGCGTGCAGGGACGCCACGGACCGGCCGGGCAGCGAGATCCGCACCCGCGTCCCGTCGAGGCGGTCCACGACCAGGTCGTGGGAGACCAGGTCGAAGTCGACGCAGAACAGCGGCCACGGGGTGCCCGGCCCGCCCATCGGCCGGGTCGTCAGGCCGCGGCCGGTGAGGTGGAACGGGACGTTCCACCAGTGGTTGCGCCGCACGCTGCACGCCAGCCGCACCTTCCCGACGATCTGGGCGAAGCGGTGGAAGGTGTCCTTGGCGGCGCGCCACTCGTCCAGCGGGATCGACGGGAACGGCTCGGTCGCGGGCCCGGCCCCGGCGGTGATGGCCGCGCCCGCGCCGCCGCCGGGCGGCGCGGGCGGCACGGGCGGCGTGTCGGGGCCGGTCATGTCAGATCCGGAAGACGGTCTTGCCGCGGGCCTCGCCGCGGCGCGCGGCGGCCAGCGCGGCGGGCACCTCGTCGAGCGGCACCTGCCGTTCGATCCGGGCGCGGATCAGACTGGCGTCGACCATGTCGGCGATGGCGGCGAGGCGTTCGGGCGTGGCGCGGTTGGCGAGGTTGACGGCGGTGATCTGCCGGGCGGCCAGCGCGTCGGGGTTGAGCGCGAAGATCGTGGAGACGATCGTCCCGCCGGGCCGGACGAGGTTGGCCAGCGCCTCGATGCCCGAGGTGGGCGTCACCATGTCCAGGATGGCGTCGACCCCGTCGGGGTGGGCGGCGATGACCTGCTCGGGCACGGACCCGGTGGCGTAGTCGACGGTCTCGGCGGCGCCGAGGCGCTCCAGCGCCGCGGCGGTGCCGGGCGCGGCGGTCGCGATGACGTGCGCGCCCTGGTCGGCGGCGAGCTGCACGGCGAACTCCCCGACGCCGCCGGTCGCGCCGACGACCAGGACGACGGTCCCGACGTCGACGCGGGCGGTCTCGACGAGCTCGGCGGCGGTGGTGGCGGGCGTGGGCAGGGCGGCGGCCTGCTCGGGGATCATCCCGGCGGGCATCGCGGCGACGGGCCCGTCCTCGGCGGCGACGGCGTACTCGGCGTAGGAGCCCAGGCCCCGGTCGGGGTGCTGGAACTGCCCGTACACCTGGTCGCCGGGCCGGTAGCGGGTGACGCCGGGGCCGACCGCCTCGACGACGCCCGCGCCGTCGCTGCCGAGGACGAGCGGGAAGCGGTGGTCGACGGCGTCCTTGAGCATCCCGTCGGCGATCTTCAGGTCGACCGGGTTGTACCCGGCGGCCTGGAGGCGGACGAGGATCTCGCCGGGCCCGGGGCTCGGCTGGGACACGTCGGACAGTTCGGGTTCGGCACCGAACCCGCTGATCGTGATGGCGCGCATGGTGACCGCATTCCCCGCCGCCGCCCCCTTCCCAACCGGTTTAGGTAGGTCTTGGGACGTTCTTGCCCGCGCGCGTCCCGTGCCCCCGCCGGGTGCGGGGGTCCTGGCACGCCTGGTGGATTCCGGCGGGCGTGTGCCCGCGGACGGGCACCGAGCGCCGCACCGCGAACCACGCGACGGGCCCGCCGGCGGCGCAGACGGCGGCGGCGATGAGCATGGCGCGGGAGAAGCCGGGCCCGAGCGGCCCGTCGCCGCGCGCCGACAGGCCCGCCAGCGGCGGCAGCACCGCCACGGCCAGCAGGTTCGCCAGCCGCGACACCGCGTTGTTGGTGCCCGACGCGGCCCCGACGTGCGCCTCGTCCACCGACGCCAGCACGGTCGAGGTGAGCGGCGCGACGGTCAGCGCCATCCCGAACCCGAACACCACGACGCCGGGCAGGACGGACGTCAGGTAGCTCCCGCCTGGCCGCGCCAGCGCCATCAGCGCGACGCCGCCGCCCGCCAGGACCGGCCCGGCCGTCATCGGCAGCCGCGCGCCGGTCCGCTGCGCCAGCGCCCCGATCCGGCTGGACAGCGCCATCATGATGACGGTCATCGGCAGCGTCGCCAGGCCCGCGCGCAGCGCCGAGTACCCGAGGGTGTTCTGCAGTTGCAGCGTCAGCAGGAACAGCGCGCCGCCCAGCGCCGAGTACACCGCGAGGGTGACGGCGTTGACGCCGACGAACTGGCGGGACCGCAGCATCCGCAGCGGCAGCAGCGGGTCGGCCTGCCGCCGCTCGATCAGCGGGAACGCGACCAGCCCGGCGACGCCGACCGCGGCGAGGACCGCGGCGGCGGGGCTCCAGCCGTGCGCGGGCACCTCGATCAGCGCGTACACCGCGCCGCCGAGCCCGGCGGTGACGGCGGCCGCGCCCGCGTAGTCCAGGCGGGCCGCGCCGCCCGCGCGGCTCTCGGGGACGCGCCGCAGCGCCAGCATCGTCAGCGCCGCCAGCGGCAGGTTGATCAGGAACACCCACCGCCACGACGCGGCGTCCACCAGCCAGCCGCCGATGAACGGGCCGAGCGCCGACGCCGCGCCCGACGGCGCCGCCCACCGGCCCACGGCCGCGCCCCGGTCGTCGCGGGAGATCGTCGCGTCGATGATCGCCAGGCTGCCGGGGACCAGCAGCGCGCCGCCGACGCCCTGCGCGAGGCGCGCGGCGATGAGCAGCGCCGGGGTCGGCGCGAGGCCGCAGCCCAGGGACGCGGCGGTGAACAGGGCGAGCCCGGCGGCGAACACGCGGCGGTGCCCGTACCGGTCGCCGAGCGCGCCGCCGAACAGCAGCAGCGCGCTGAGGGTGAGCAGGTAGCCGTCCAGGACCCACTGCAGGACGGTCAGGCCGCCGCCCAGGCCCCGGCCGATCGCGGGCAGCGCGACGTTGACGACCGAGCCGTCCAGGAACGCCGCGCCGGACCCGAGGACGGTCGCGCCGATCACCCACCGGCCGGTGCGCGACCCGAGCCGCACCCGCCCGTCCCCGCCCCGCTCGCTGTCGTCGCCCACCGGTTCTCCCCTCGTCCGCTGCGGACCGTGAGTGTTCCCGGACGTGACGTGCGCGACACCGGGGGCCGCGGCGGGGCGGCGTGGAACACGGGGACCGCGGAACCGGTTACAGTGGTCGCGGTCGGTGTGGGATGTGTCCCCCGGGCTCAATTCACAGCCTTCGTGGAATACCGCCGGGCCTCGACGTCCGGGCCGGAGCCGCGTTGTGCCTTTCGCCGTGAGGCGACCAACCACACCGGCCATCCAACGCGGGATCGGGCCCCGGCGCGTCAGCGCCGGGGCCCGATGTCGTTCCGGGGCCCGCCGCGGGAAGCGGGGGTGCCCGCCGCCCGGTCCGGGGCCGCGCGGGCGAACGCGGCCCCGGACCGGGCGAACGGGAGTCGGCGGGGGTTCGGCGGGGGTCCGGGACGTCTCAGAACGCGAAGACGCCCGCGAGCGCCGCCGCGACGGCCACCGCGACGGCCGCGACCGCGACGATCAGGCGGACGCGCCGGCGGCGCCGCTCCCGGCCGAGCCTCGACATGCGGACCGCGAGCCGCGGGTCGTCCGCGGTGAGCCGTACCTCGATCTCGGCGAGGAGCCGCCGCTCCTCCATCGACAGCGCCATGCTTCAACCTCCGGGGGACGTGGGTGCCGTTATCCTCCCCCGGTTACAAGATCATTATCCGTCTCGGGTGGTGGCGGTCACACCCCGCGCGGGAGCGCTCTCATGGTGCAGTCGATCAAGCGCGGTCACGTAGTACGTGTACGTCCGGCCGGGCTTGGCGCCGGTGTCGACGACGCCGCCGCCGCGCACCTCGGCCAGCAGCCGGTCGGCGCGCACCGGCGCGCACGCCGGGCCCGTCCCGTCCACCCGGTACACCGCGTACGACGCGGCGTTCGGCACGGCCTGCCACCGGACCCGCACGCCCGAGGCGTCCGGTTCTGCGGTGACGTGCCGCGTCCCGGCCGGGGCGGGGCCGTCGCCCGCGGGCGGCAGCAGGGCGGGGCGCGGATAGTGGTCGGCGCGCAGCCGCTCGGCGAACCCGCGCCGGTTCGCCGCGACGTCGGCGGCGCTGAAGAACACGTCGCCGCGGACCTGCGGGTAGCGGGCGTTCAGCGCCAGGTGCCGCGACAGCTCCGCCTTGTCGCGCCACGGCCCGCCCTCCCCGACGCGGTAGGCGGCCTGCCCGATGGTGAGCTGCACGCGGGTGCCCTTCACCAGGTTCGCCCACCACGCCACGAGCGTCCGGTAGTCGGCGCGGTCGTCGCCGATCGGCCAGTAGAGCTGCGGGGTGACGTAGTCCAGCCAGCCCTCGCGGACCCAGCGTCGGGTGTCGGCGTACTGGTCGTCGTAGCTCTGCAGGGCGCGGGTGGCGGACCCGGCCGGGTCGGTGTCGGCGTTGCGCCACACCCCGAACGGGCTGATCCCGAACCGCACCCACGGCTTGGCGCGGTGGATGTCGGCCGACAGGCCCCGCACCAGCCCGTCCACGTTCGCGCGCCGCCACGCCGCCCGCGACTTCCCCTTGCCGTACGCGGCGTAGGCGGCCTTGTCGGGGTAGTCCTTCCCGTCCTCGGGATAGGGGTAGAAGTAGTCGTCGAAGTGGACGCCGTCGATGTCGTAGCGGTTGACGACGTCCAGGACCGAGCGGGTGACCAGGTCGCGGACCTGCGGCAGGCCCGGGTCGTACCACAGGCCGCCGCCGTAGGCGTGGACCCAGTCGGGGTGCCGCCGCGCCGGGCTCGACGCCGCCAGCTTCGAGCGGTCGGTGTCGCGCGACACCCGGTACGGGTTGAACCAGGCGTGGAACTCAAGGCCCCGCTCGTGGGCCTCCTTCACCATGAACCCCAGCACGTCCCACCCCGGGTCCTTGCCCTGCGTCCCGGTGATCCACTGCGACCACGGCTCGTACGGCGAGGCGTAGAACGCGTCGGCGTTCGGGCGGATCTGCACGTACACGGTGTTGAAGTTCATCGCCCGCGCCGTGTCGAGCAGCCTGCGGAACCGCTCCTGCTGCTCGTCGCGCGACCGGTCCCCGGCGGGCCAGTCCGCGCCGCCGACCGTCGTGATCCACATTCCGCGGACCTGCCGGGCGGGCGAGTCGCCCGGCGCTGGCATCGCCGGGCACTCCGCGGACGCGCCGCCGCCCGCCGCCGGGGCGCGGGCCGCCTCCGCCGCGGGCTCGTCGGAGCCGCCGCAGCCCGCCAGCGGCGCGCACGCCAGCGCGGCCGCCGCCACCGCCCCGGCGGCCCGCCCCCGCGGGGCGCGCCGCCGGGTACGCCGTGTACGTCGTCGTGCCGTGTCCCGGACCGTCGCTCGCCAGACCATAGCGAGCCATTGTCACCCACCCGCCGGACTGGTCGCGCCCGCTTGGGCGAACCCGGGGCCAAGCGTTCCCGGCGCGGGGACGCGCCCGGCCGCCCGGCGGGTAGGACCCTGCGCATGGCGGTGCTGCTGGCGCTGGTGGCCTCCCTGATGATCCTGGCCGGGGGGACCGTCGCGCTGCGCATCGGGGACCGCCGCCACCTGGTCCTCGGCCTGGCCGGCGGCATCGTCCTCGGCGTCGTGTCGTTCGACCTGGTCCCCGAGGCGCTGGAGGAGAGCGGCGCGGCGTTCCTGCACGTCCCCGCGCCGATGATCGGGTTCGCGCTCGGATTCGGGCTGCTGCACGTCGTCGAGCAGGCCACCGCGATGCACCGCGCCCACGAGCACGAGTACGCCCCGCACCGGCATCCCGGCGCGGCGTCGGCGGCCGAGACCGTCGAGGCCGCCGCCGCGCACGCCTCGACGGCCGGGCGGATCGCCGCGGCCGCCCTCATCACCCACACGTTCCTCGACGGGCTGACGATCGGGCTCGCGCTGGAGTCCTCCACCACGACCGGTCTGCTCGTCCCCGTCGCGATCTTCGCGCACAACTTCGCCGACGGGTTCAACACCGTCACGTTCGCGTCGCTGCGCGACCCCGCCCGGCGGCCCGCCCTGGCCTTCCTGGCCGCCGCGATGCTCGCGCCGCTGCTCGGCGCGGGCCTCACCGAACTCGTCGCCGTCCCGCACGGCGTCCTCGGCCCCTACCTGGGGTTCATCTCCGGCGTCCTGCTCTACCTCGCCGCCGCCGACATCCTCCCCGAGGCGCACAGCAACCACCCGCGCGTCGCCACGCTCGCCATGACCGCCGCCGGGGTCGTCGCCGTCCTGCTCATCGTCGGCGCCGCCCACTGAACCGCCTACCGCAGCGTCGACAGGCCCCCGTCCACGCCCAGCACCTGCCCGGTCACGTACGACGCCCGCCCCGACAGCAGGAACACCACCGCGTCCGCGACCTCCCACGCCGTCCCCTGCCGGCCCAGCGGGATCAGCCGCGCCACCCGGTCCCGGTCGGCGTTGCCCGCCGACGCCGACCGGCCCATCACCGTGTCCACCAGACCCGGCGCGACCACGTTCACCCGCACCCCGCGCGGCGCGCCCTCCGCCGCCGCGTGCCGCGCCAGCCCCGTCAACCCCGCCTTGGACGCGTCGTAGGACGGCGACCGGCTGCCCGGCTTCGCGCCCGCCAGCGACCCGGTGAACACCACCGACCCGCCCGCGGGCAGCACCGGCAGCGCCGCCCGCGCCACCAGGAACGGGCCGCGCAGGTTCACCGCCAGCACCCGGTCCCAGTCCGCGACGTCCGTGCCCGCAAGCCCCAGGCCCACGCCGATCCCGGAGTTCACCACCACGCCGTCCAGACCGCCCAGCAGCCGGGCCGCGTCCGCGACCATCCGCGCGGCGTCGCCGGGGTCGGCGACGTCCCCGGTCAGCGGATGCGCGGCACCGCCCTCGCCCGCGATCAGCGCGGCCGTCCCGGCGGCCGCGTCCGCGTCGATGTCGGCGCAGGCCACCGCCGCGCCCTCCCGGGCCGCGAGCACGCTGATCGCGCGGCCGTTGCCGACGGGGGCGTCCGCGTCGTCGCTGCGCCGCGTCCCGGCGCCGACCACGAGCACGCGGCGGCCCGGCAGCAGCCGCCGGTCGGAATCGTCTGGTTCGAGGGGCATGGCCCCGCACCCTAGCCCGCGCCGCCCCGCCCGGGAATCCCCTCCCCGCGAGGGAAGCACCGGTAATCTGCCCCCTCATGGCCCCGAGCACGGACACCGCCCCCGTCGTCCTCGCCCGCGCGCCCGGCGTCGGCGGCGAACTCGTCCTGCGGCGCAGCGGCCCGCACTACGAGATCATCAGCAACGGCGTGTTCCTCATGGACACCCGCGACGGGACGTCCGAGCGGCTGCTGGTCCGCGCCGCCGTCGACGGCCCGGCCGCGCCCGCGAGCGTCCTCATCGGCGGGCTCGGCGTCGGGTTCTCCCTCGCCGAGGCCGCCGCCCGGCCCCACCTGCGCCGCATCACCGTCGTCGAGCGCGAACCCGCCGTCGCGGACTGGCACCGCGGCCCGCTCGCGCCGTTCTCCGGCGGCGCGCTGGACGACCCCCGCGTCGAACTGCGCGTCACCGACCTGCTCGACTGGCTCGACGGGGAACACGACCGCCACGACGCGCTGTGCCTGGACATCGACAACGGCCCCCACTGGACCGTCACCCCCGGCAACGCCCGCCTCTACGGCCCCGCCGGGCTGCGGCGGCTGGCGGACCGCCTCACGCCGCGCGGCGTCCTGGCGGTCTGGAGCGCCGGGGACGCGCCCGGGTTCGCCGACCTGCTGCGCGACCGGTTCCGCTCGGTGGACGTGCGGGCGGTGCCCGTGCGGCGCGGGGAACCCGACCTGGTGTACCTCGCCCGCGGCCCCCGGCCCGGCGACTGACCAGAGCAACCCGACAAACCCGACAACCCGGCGCGGGGGTTTCTGTCGACCCGGGCCACTCCCCCCATCCGACCGGTTCGCTAGGTTTCGACCAGACAGTAAGAACCGTTTGGAGGTCCCCCGTGGCCACAGCCCACGCCGCCCCGCGCCGCCGCACCGTCCTCGGCGACCTGCTCCCCGGCGCGCTCACCCGCGACGCCGCGCTCGTCCTCGGCTCGGCCGTCCTCGTCGGCGTCGCCGCCCAGATCAGCGTCCCGCTGCCCGGCACCCCCGTCCCCGTCACCGGCCAGACCTTCGCCGTCCTGCTCGCCGGGGCCGCCCTCGGGCCGGTCCGCGCCGCGCTCGGCATGCTCGTCTACCTGCTCGCCGGCCTCGCGGGCGTGCCGTGGTTCACCGAGGGGTCGTCCGGCGCGGGCGTCCCGACGCTCGGCTACGTGCTCGGGTTCGTCGTCGCGGCCGCCGTCGTCGGCCGGCTGGCCCGCGCCGGGGGCGACCGCACGCCGCTGCGCACGCTCGGGACGATGCTGCTCGGCACGGTGATCATGTACGCGGCGGGCGTCCCGTACCTGGCGGCGTCCCTGGGCGTCGACCTGGGCAAGGCCGTCCACCTGGGCCTCACGCCGTTCCTGGCCGGGGACGGGCTGAAGATCGTCCTGGCGGCGGCCCTGCTGCCCGGCGCGTGGCGGCTCGCCGGCCGCGACCGCGGCTAGCCGGCGGTCGCGCGCACCGGTGCGGGCGGGGTCGGCCGATCCCCGCCCGCACCGCCGTTTTCGGGGTACATACCGGACGAGATGTGGCACACGCCTCACGCTGCCCGGCCACCCCGACTGTTTGAACAGGTTCAAAAGTCCCGTACAGTGAGGTTCGTGAAGCTCGCCGCGACCACCACGGACCACCTCACCGTCCACACCGCGCCGATCGCCGACCCCGGCGACCTCATCGCCCGCCTGCCCGGACCCGGCGCCCTCGCCTTCGTCCACCGCGGGCAGGGCGTCATCGGCTGGGGCGAGGCCGCCCGCATCGCCGTGCCCGGCGGCCGCGACCGGTTCACCGCCGCCGCCGCGCGCCTGGCCGAGCTGTTCGCGGGCGCCGACGTCCACGACCCGCTCCGCCTCCCCGGCACCGGGCCCGTCGCCTTCGGCACCTTCGGATTCACCCCCGACTCCCCCGGCAACGCCCTCATCGTCCCCCGGCACGTCCTGGGCCGCCGCGACGGCGCCGCCTGGGTCACCACCATCGGCGCGGACCCCGCACCCCTCGGGCTCGTCCGCCCGCCCGCCGACCCCGGCCCCCTCACCTGGAGCGACGGCGCGCTCGGCGCGGCCGGGTGGCAGGACGCCGTCGCCGCCGCCGTCGCCCGCATCCGCGCCGGCGGCCTCGGCAAGGTCGTCCTGGCCCGCGACCTGTACGCCGAGGCGGCCGCCCCCATCGACGACCGCGTCCTGCTGCGCCGCCTGGCCGACCGGTTCCCCGGCTGCTACACCTTCGCCTGCGACGGCCTCGTCGGGGCCACCCCCGAACTCCTCGTCCGCCGCTCCGGCGGCACCGTGGAGTCCCTGGTGCTGGCCGGAACCTCGGCGCGCGGCACCGACGACGCCGATGACGCGGCCCGCGCGGCGGCGCTGCGCGCGTCGGCCAAGGACCTGCACGAGCACGCCTACGCCGCCGACATGGTGCGGGCCTCGCTCGCGCCGCTGTGCGACGAACTGGTCGCGCCCGACGAGCCGGAGATCCTCGCGCTGCCCAACGTCATGCACCTGGCGTCCCCGATCCGGGGGCGGCTGCGCTCGGAGCGCTCGGTGCTGGACGTCGTCGGCGCGCTGCACCCGACGCCCGCCGTGGGCGGCACCCCGACGGCGGCGGCGCTGGACCTGATCGCCGAACTGGAGGGCATGGAACGCGGCAGGTACGCGGCCCCGGTCGGCTGGATCGACGGGCGCGGCGACGGCGAGTGGGGCATCGCGCTGCGCTGCGCGGAGGTCGGGGGGCGGCGGGCGCGGCTGTTCGCGGGCTGCGGGATCGTCGGGGACTCGGTGCCCGCCGAGGAGCTGGCCGAGGCCGACAACAAGTTCCGCGCGATGCGCTACGCGCTGGAGGGCTGACCGGCCGGGGGGCTTCCGTGCTCGAAGGGAGCCCTCAGCCGTCGTCGTTGTTTTGCCCTGCGACTTGGTGTCCGATTTTCCCGCCTCGCGCCTTTACGTAGTAAATTTCGGGGTAATTCGGACATTCGGGCGGAGGGGGCGGCGGTCCGCTAGCGTGCGGGTCCGGAGTCCCCGACCCCCTCCGGAGCACGACGATGATTCCGCACGACGAACTCCCGGCCCTTCGGGCGGCGGCGGTCCGCGGCCTGCGCGAGCTCGCCGACTTCCTGACGGCCCACCCCGACCTGCCGCCGCCGTACGCGTCGGACTTCTTCAGCCCGTCCCTCCCCCGCACGACCGAGGAGGACGAGCGGGCGGAGGTCGAGCGGATCGCGGAGGTCCTGGGCATCGAGGCGGTCGCGGGCGACGGCGAGTGCTCGGCGCGCCGGTTCTTCGGCCCGGTCAAGTACCGGGCGTTCGCGCTCACCCGCGCGAGCATGGACCGGTACCGGGCGTGGTCGAGCTATTCGGGGTCGGTGACGCCGTGGCCGGGCGGGGCCGCCGGGCCGCCGGCGGACCCCGAGCCCGAGCCGGACCGGGCGGCGTACGTCGGCGGCCTGCGGGAGCTGGCCGCGTTCCTGGAGGCGCGTCCCGACCTGCCCGAGCCGGAGTCGGTGATGGTCCGCCCCGACATCGCGACCGGGGACGAGGCGCGCGACCGCGCCGAGGTGGACCGGATCGCGGGCGTCCTCGGCGTCGAGACCGCCGGCTACCCCGCCTCCCAGTACTTCGCGAGCCGCCGCTTCGGCCCGGTGGAGTACACCGCCGTCGCGATCGGCCACGAGAGCGCGGCGCGCACGGCGGCGCTGCGGACGTACCGGGACGCCGTCACGCCGTAGCGGACCTGACAGTCGAAACGGGACATGGGATACGTGTCGTAGCATCCTTGGTGATCGGTGACGCGCTGGAGCGTTCCGACCGGCGGCCCGGCCGCCGCCGACCCCGTCTCCCGAGAGGACCCGCGACCGTGGACGTCGAGCGGACCGCCCTGCCCGGCATCGGCCTGCAGCATGTGATCACGACCGGGAAGGGCCGCCGGATCGGCGTCATCTCGCACCGCACCGGCCGCCGGGACCTGGTCGTCTACGACCGCGACGACCCCGACTCGTGCGCGGTGACGGCGGCGCTGACGCCGGAGGAGGCCAACGCGGTCGCCGAGCTGCTCGGCACGGGACGGATCGTGGAGCACCTGGCCGAGCTGCACCGGCAGGTGGAGGGCCTGACGACCGAGCAGATCGCGCTCGCGGCCGACTCCCCGTACGCGGGGCGGCCGCTGGGCGACACGCGGGCGCGGACGCGGACGGGCGCGTCGATCGTGGCGGTCGCGCGGCGCGGGGAGGTCGTGGCCAGCCCGCGCCCCGACTTCGTGTTCCAGGCCGGGGACGTGGTCGTGGTGGTCGGCACCGACGAGGGCACCAGCGCCGTCGCCGGCATCCTCGCCGACGGCTGAGAGCGCATGCACACCGCGACGCAGCTCATCGAACTCGGCGGGATCATTCTGGCGCTGGGCGTCCTCGGGGCGGTCTCGGTGCGGTTCTCGGTGTCGCCGATCCCGCTGTACCTGCTGGCCGGGCTGGCGTTCGGGTCGGGCGGGGTGCTGCCGCTGGGCGCGAGCGAGGAGTTCGTGTCGGTGGGCGCGGAGGTCGGCGTCATCCTGCTGCTGTTCACGCTGGGGCTGGAGTACACCGCCGACGAGCTGGTGGGGACGCTGCGGACGTCCGCGCCGGTCGGGCTGGCCGACCTGGCGCTGAACGCGGCGCCGGGGGTCGCGGCGGCGCTGCTGCTGGGGTGGGGGCCGGTCGCGGCGGTCGCGATGGGCGGCGTCACCTACGTCACCTCGTCGGGGATCACCGCGAAGGTCGTCGGGGACCTGGGCTGGCTGGGCAACCGGGAGACCCCGGCGGTGCTGTCGATCCTGGTGTTCGAGGACCTGGCGATGGCCGCCTACCTGCCGATCCTCACGGCGCTGCTGGCGGGCGCGGGCCTGCTGGGCGGCGCGGTGGCGCTGGCGGTCGCGGCGGCGACGATCGCGGCGATCCTGTACGTGGCGCTGCGGCACGGGCGGCTGGTGGAGCGGTTCGTGGCCAGCCCCAGCGAGGAGGTCCTGCTGCTGAAGGTCCTCGGGCTGACGCTGCTGGTCGCGGGGATCGCCCAGCAGTTGCAGGTCTCGGCGGCCGTTGGAGCGTTCCTGGTGGGCATCGCGCTGTCGGGGTCGCTGGCGCACACGGCGCAGCGAATCCTGACGCCGCTGCGGGACCTGTTCGCGGCGGTGTTCTTCGTGTTCTTCGGGCTGACGACCGATCCGGCGCAGCTCCCGCCGGTGCTGGGCGTCGCCGCGCTGCTGGCGGCCGCGGGCATCGCCACCAAGTTCGCGACGGGCTGGCTGGCGGCGCGCCGCGCGGGCGTGGCGGTGACGGGGCGGCTGCGGGCGGGGGCGGCGCTCGCGCCGCGCGGGGAGTTCAACATCGTCATCGCGGGGCTGGCGGTGTCGGCGGGCACCAACGCGCGGCTGGGGCCGCTGGCGGCGGCGTACGTGCTGATCCTGGCGGTGGCGGGGCCGCTGCTGGCGCGGGCGACCGAGCCGGCGGCGCAGCGGCTGCGGCGCGCCCGGGACGCGCGGGCGGCGGGCCGCTCCCCCGCCGCGCCGGAAACGCCGGACGCGCCGGAGATCGTCGCGGGGGACGCGCGGGCCGGGTGACGGGTCAGGCCCGCTGGCAGCCGGGGCACCAGAACAGGTTGCGGCCGCCGACGACGCGGGTGGCGACGGGCGTCCCGCACACCAGGCAGGGCGCTCCGGCGCGCCGGTAGACGTACACCTCGCCGCCGTGGTCGTCGACGCGCGGGGGGCGGCCCATCGCCTCGGGGGTGTGCTCGGGGCGGACGGTGTCGATGCGGCCGGTGCGGACGCCCTCGGCCATGAGGACGCGCAGGTCGTCCCAGATCGCGGTCCAGCGGTCGCGGCCGAGGGCGCGGCCGGGGACGTCGGGGTGGACGCCCTGGCGGAACAGGACCTCGGCGCGGTAGATGTTGCCGGGCCCGGCGACGACGGACTGGTCCATGAGCAGCACGGCGACGGACGTGCGGCTGCGCTCGACGCGGCGGTGGGCGCGGTCGGGGTCGGCGTCGGCGCGCAGCGGGTCGGGGCCGAGCCGGTCGAGCAGGGCGGCGGCCCCGGCGGGCTCCAGGAGTTCGCAGGTGCCCGGTCCGCGCAGGTCGGCGTGCTGCTCGGCGCCGGTGAGGCGCAGCCGGACGGCGCCGACCGGGGCGGGCGCGGGCAGCGGCCCGAACGCGTGCTTGCCGTAGATGCCCAGGTGGACGTGGACGAGGCGATCGTCGTCGAAGTGCAGGAGCAGGTGCTTGCCGTGCGCCTGGGCGTCGGTGAGGGTGCGGCCGTCGACGCGGGCGGCCCCGGCGGCGAAGCGGCCCTGCGGGCTCTCGGCCCGCACGGGCGCGCCGCCGAACACGCGGCGGTGCTCGGCGGCGAGGCGGTGAACGGTGTGTCCTTCGGGCATGATCCGCCAGCATAGGCGCGGCGGCGGGGTGGGGGCGGCGGGGTCAGGCGGCGGCGCCGACGTCCTTCATGTGGCCGAGCGCGAGCCGGTAGGACGCCAGCGCGCCGGTCTCCTCGTAGGGCAGTCCGACGCGGGCGCAGTGCTCGCGGACGAGGGGTTGCAGGGCGCGCAGGCTGGGCCGGGGGACGCTGGGGAACAGGTGGTGCTCGATCTGGTAGTTCAGGCCGCCCAGCAGGTAGTCGGCGACGGGCCCGCCGCGCACGTTGCGGGAGGTGAGGACCTGGCGGCGCAGGTGGTCCCACCGGTCGTCCGGGCCGGGCATGGCCATGCCCTTGTGGTTGTGGGCGAACGCCGAGCCGAGGTGGAGGCCGAACAGGGCCTGGTGGACGGCGACGAGCGCGACGGCGGGCCAGGCGGGCAGCAGCGTGAACGCCAGCGCCAGGTATCCGGCCAGGTGCGCGAGGAGCAGCGCCCCCTCCAGGGCCTGCTGGCGGCGGGGCCTGCCCCGCAGGTACAGGGCGCTGCCGAGCTTGAGGTTGAGCCCTTCGAGCAGCAGGAGGGGGAAGAACGCGGCGGCCTGGCGGCGGGCGAGCCACCGCCCGAACCCGCGTTTGCGGCCGGCCTGCTCGGGCGTCCACGCCAGGACTCCGTCGCCGACGTCGGGGTCCTTGCCGACGTGGTTGGGGTTGGCGTGGTGGCGGTTGTGCTTGTCGTTCCACCACCCGTACCCCATGCCGAGCATCGCGTTGCCGAACAGCAGGCCGAGGGCGCGGTTGGCGCGGTGGGTGCGGGCGATCTGGCGGTGCCCGGCGTCGTGGCCGAGGAACGCGGTCCGCGCCGACAGCACCGCCAGCGGCGCGGCGAGGGCGACCGCGCCCCACGCGGCGGCCGGCCCGGCCGCGCCGAGGACGCCGACCCCGGTCCAGGCGGCGGCGGTCCCGGCGAGGTTGAGGCCGATCATGGCGGCGTAGCGGCCGCGGCGGCGCTCCAGCAGCCCGGCGTCGCGGACGCGGCGGGCGAGCGGCCCGAACGCGCTGGCGCCGCCGGACCGGTCGGCGGGCGGGTCGGCGGGCCGTCCGGCGGCCGGGGGCGGGGCGAGCGTGGCGGTGGTCATGGGCGCTCCGGGTGGTCGGCGCGCCGGGGCGGCACGCGTCGTCTGAGATGGTTCGGCGGTGTTTCTCGGGTGGTGACGACGCTAGGGAGCGGGGGGCCGGGCGGTCGCCCCGCCGGAGAGCCATCCGGTGGGGGCACCCGCAGGTCCCGGTCGGGCGGGCGCGGGTCATCCGGGAGAGTGACGCGGGGGGGGCGACGGAAAGGTACGGTCGCCCTTCCCCGGGCGTAACAAACTGGACCCTCAGTAAAAGAACGGTGTGTATCGCCCGATACAGTTGCAAGACATGAATCTAAGCACGCGGTGGATCGAACTGGACGGTGCCGTCAACGTGCGGGATCTCGGCGGCCTGCCCACCGCCGACGGACGGGCCACGCGCCTCGGGCGGGTGCTGCGGGCCGACAACCTCCAGGACCTCTCGGTGGCCGACGTCCGCCTCCTCCTGGACGACTACGGGCTGAAGAACGTCATCGACCTGCGCAGCGACACCGAGGTGCGGCTGGAAGGCCCCGGCCCCCTCGCCCGGACGCCCTCGGTCACCCTGCACCACCTGTCGCTGTTCGCCGAGGGCGGCCGCAACACCGACGTGGCGGCGGACGTCGCCGCCGGCGCCCCGGACCGCATCGACGCCGACAAGGTGCTGCCGTGGCAGTCGCGGCGGTCCGACGGCAGCGAGCAGGACCGGTCCGTCTCCCACTACCTGGGGTACCTGCGCGAGCGGGGCGACTCGATCGTCGCGGCGCTGCGGGTGATGGCCCGCACGGACGGGTCCTCGATCGTCCACTGCGCGGCGGGCAAGGACCGCACGGGCGTGGTGTGCGCGCTGGCGCTGGAGTCGGTGGGCGTCCACCGGGAGGCGGTCGTGGCGGACTACGTCGCGACGGGCGACCGGCTGGCGGGCATCCTGGCGCGGCTGCGCGGCAGCGGCACCTACGCCGACGACCTGGACCGGCGGCCCGCCGACACCCACCGCCCGCACGCGGAGATCATGGAGAAGTTCCTGGCGCGGGTGGACGAGGAGTTCGGCGGCCCGCTGGGCTGGCTGGCCGGGCACGGGTGGACGCCGGAGGACACCGGCGCGCTCACCGAACGCCTCGTCGGCTGACACGGGCCAGAGACGCGGGCAGACGAACGGGAGCGGGCAACGGAGCCCGCGACCCCCGCCGGAACCCGGGGCGTCAGGACGCGAGGGCGTCGCGGACGGCGTCCTGCGCGGCGGCCCGCAGCCGGGCGTGCAGCTCGGCGTTGACGGCCCGGTCGGTGCGCGCCTCCACGATCCGCAGGCCCTCGCCCGCGAGCGTCTTGGGCAGGTCCGCCGCCGCCTCCAGCCGCCGGTAGGGGACGCGGTGCGCGGCCGCCAGCGCCTCCAGATCCACGTCGTGGGGGGTGCCGAAGACCCGCTCGAACGGTTCGGGCACCGACGCCTGCGGCAGCAGCGAGAAGATCCCCCCGCCCCCGTTGTTCACCACGACCAGCGCCAGGTCGGGCAGCCGCTCCCCCGCGCCGACCAGCAGCCCGTTCTGGTCGTGCAGGAACGCCAGGTCGCCCAGCAGCGCGTAGGACCGGCCGCCGTGCGCCAGGGCCGCGCCGATCGCGGCGGACACCAGCCCGTCGATGCCGCTCGCGCCCCGGTTCGCCATGATCCGCACGCCCCGGCGGGGCCGCATCACCTGGTCCAGGTCGCGGATCGGCATGCTGGCGGCGGCGAACAGCAGCGACCCGCCGGGCAGGGACGCGGCCAGGTCCCGCGCCAGGCGCGGCTCGGACACCTCCGCGACGCCGTCCAGGACGCGGTCGATCGCGGCGGCGGCGGCCAGGTCCGCGCTCCGCCAGGACCGCAGCCACCCGTCGTCGCCGGACACGACGGGGATCTCGACCTCGGGCGCGACCTGCGTCGCCGACCGGACCGGGTCGGGCCACCGCGTCAGGTCGGGGGCCAGGACGATGTGCTCCTCGGCGCGGCGCAGCAGCGACAGCACCGGCCGCGACAGGCCGGGCTTGCCGAGCGTCACCACCACGTCGGGGCGGTGCCGCTCCACGAACTCCGGGACGCCGAGCAGGAAGTGGTGCGCCGACAGGGCGTGGTCGCCGTAGCGGCCGTTGCCGCTGGGCTCCGACAGCACCGGCCAGCCCGCCATCGACGCCGCCGCGACGTACCGCTTGACGTTGACCGCGCCGTCCCCGACGACCAGCACGCCGCGCCGCGTCGGGGGGACGTGCAGCACCGACCCGGGCGTCGCGGCCCGCACGCGCGTCCACGCGCCGGTCGCGTCGCCGTCCAGCGGCTCGCACCAGGTGTCGTCGCCGTCGGGGACGAGGGGTTCGCGGAACGCGGCGTTGAGGTGGACGGGTCCGGGCGCGGGCGCCTGCGCGACGCCCCACGCGCGGCTGACCAGCGACCGCCAGTACGCGACCATCCCGGGCCGGTTCTCCGGGACGCCGATCTCGGTGCTCCACCGCGCGGCGGTGCCGTAGATCTTGACCTGGTCGATGGTCTGGTTCGCGCCGGTGGCGCGCAGCTCGGGGGGCCGGTCGGCGGTGACGACGATCAGCGGGACGCCGGACTCGGCGGCCTCCACCACGGCGGGGTGGAAGTTCGCAGCGGCGGTCCCGGAGGTGCAGACCAGCGCGACGGGCCGCGCGGACCGCTTGGCCAGGCCGAGGCCGAGGAACGACGCGGACCGCTCGTCCACGCGCACGTGCAGGCGGACGCGTCCGGCGCGCTCGGCGTCGTGCAGGGCCAGCGCGAGCGGCGCGGACCGCGAGCCGGGGGCCAGGACGGCGTCGGTCATCCCGCAGCGCAGCAGCTCGTCGACCAGCACGGTGGCCAGCGCGGTGGCGGGGTTCACCGGCCGGGCCCCGTGCTGAGACCCGTGCTGCTGCCCGTGTTGAGACCCGTGCTGAGACCCGTGTCGATGCCGAGGGCGGCCCAGCCGCCGGGCGGGGCGGGCAGGAACGCGGCCGCGGCGGCGGCGCGCTCGCGCCACCGGGCGGTCTCGGGGGCGCCGGCGGCGGGTTCGCGGGCGGCGAGCGCGGTCTCGTCCACCGCGGGCCGCCGGACGGTCAGGGCCCCGCCGACGGCGACGAGCGGGTCGGCGGCGACGTCGCCCTCCAGCAGCGACAGCGTCCCGAGCCCGCACGCGAACGGCAGCTCGGGCAGCGCCGCCGCCAGCGCCAGCCCCGCCGCCAGCCCGATCGACGTCTCGACGGCGCTGGACACCACGACGGGCAGGCCGACGGCCTCGGCGACGCGCAGCGCGGCGCGGACGCCGCCGAGCGGCTGCGCCTTGAGCACGACGATGTCGGCGGCGTCGGCGGCGCGGACGCGCAGCGGGTCCTCGGCGCGGCGGATGGACTCGTCGGCGGCGATCGGGGTGTCCACGCGCCGCCGGACGGCCGCGAGCTCCTCGACGGTCGCGCAGGGCTGCTCGGCGTACTCCAGCTCGTAGCGGTCCAGGGAGCGGATCATCGCGGCGGCGCGGTCGACGTCCCAGCCGCCGTTGGCGTCCACGCGGATCCGCCCGGCGGGGCCGAGGGCGTCGCGGACGGCCTCGACGCGCGCCAGGTCGGCGGCGTCGGACGCGGCGGGGTCGGGCCCGGGTTCGGCGACCTTGACCTTGGCGGTGCCGCACCCGGACTCCTTGGCCATCGCGTACGCGCGGTCGGGGTCCACGGCGGGGATGGTCGCGTTGACGGGCACGGTGTCGCGGACGGGGGCGGGCCAGCCGTCGCGGGCGGCCTCGACGGCGGCCGCGAGCCACCGGCTGGCCTCGCCGGGCCCGTAGTCCAGGAACGGCGAGAACTCGCCCCATCCCGCCGGGCCGCGCAGCAGCGCGCCCTCCCGCCGCGTGATGCCGCGGAACCGCGTCCGCATCGGGATGGCGTAGACCCGCACCCGCTGAACCCCCTGACCTTCCCGCGCCGTATCAGCCGTGTCCGGCGGGCTCGGCCGCCGATCGGATTCCTAGTAGTACCACGGGAAACGCGACCAATCGGGCTCGCGCTTCTCCAGGAACGAGTCGCGGCCCTCGGCGGCCTCGTCGGTGCCGTAGGCCAGCCGCGTGGTCTCCCCGGCGAACACCTGCTGGCCGACCAGACCGTCGTCGATCATGTTGAACGCGAACTTGAGCATGCGCTGGGCGGTGGGGCTCTTGCCGTTGACCTTGCGCGCCCACTCCAGGGCGGTGCGCTCCAGTTCGGCGTGCGGGACGACGGCGTTGACCATGCCCATGCGGTGGGCGTCCTCGGCGTCGTAGGTGTCGCCGAGGAAGAAGATCTCGCGGGCGAACTTCTGGCCGACCTGCCGCGCCAGGTACGCCGACCCGAACCCGCCGTCGAAGCTGGCCACGTCGGCGTCGGTCTGCTTGAACCGGGCGTGCTCGCGGCTGGCCAGCGTCAGGTCCGCCACGACGTGCAGGCTGTGCCCGCCGCCCGCCGCCCAGCCCGGCACCACGCAGATCACGACCTTGCCCATGAACCGGATGAGGCGCTGCACCTCCAGGATGTGCAGCCGCCCGGCGCGCGCCGGGTCGATGGTGTCGGAGGTGTCGCCCTCGGCGTACTTGTAGCCGTCCTTGCCGCGGATGCGCTGGTCCCCGCCCGAGCAGAACGCCCAGCCGCCGTCCTTGGGGGACGGGCCGTTGCCGGTCAGCAGCACGCAGCCGACGTCGCTGGACATCCGCGCGTGGTCCAGCGCCCGGTACAGCTCGTCGACGGTGTGGGGCCGGAACGCGTTGCGGACCTCGGGCCGGTCGAACGCGATCCGCACCGTGCCGTGCCCGACCGCCCGGTGGTAGGTGATGTCGGTGAAGCCGAACCCCTCCACCTCCCGCCACGCCGACGGGTCGAACAGCTCCGAGACCATGACTTCCCTTCCTGGACGGCCGCGCGCGCCCGGCCGCGCCGGCGCGCACCGGGCCGCCCGGGGCGGCCGGTGCGCATATTCAACCGGGCCGCGATGTGAACGCGTTCAGCGGGGTGCCCCCGCGTCGGGGACCTGCCCGTCCCCGCCTGGCGGTGGGCCCCACAGGGCGGGCGTGTCCGGTTCCGCCGGGCGGCGCGGCGCGCGCGGCCCGGCCTCGGCGGCGTCGGCGAGGCGCTCCAGCGCGCCCGCCAGCAGCTCGGCCTGCCGGCGCTGCTGCCGCGCCACCCACGCCGAGAAGAACAGGAACCCCCCGATCACGCAGCACGCCAGCCCCAGCAGGCCGCCGGAGATGAGGTAGGGGAGCTGCTCGAACTCGTACGGGGTGTGCGCCGCCCCGTACCAGCCGAGGCCGATCAGCACCGGGCCGAGCGCCATCAGCACCGCGCCCGCCGTCGACAGCCACCGGTCGGCGGCCCGCTCCACGACCCGGCCGCGCGGCGGCTGCCCGTTCACGCCGTTCACGCCGTTCATGTCAGCGCCTCCCGCGCAGGTCGGGCACGCCGACGGGATGGCCGGACGCGCAGGTGCCGCCGGGGAACATCGCCGCGTCGAACCGCCGCAGGCCCCACGCGGCCGCGAACGCGGCGACGACGCCGCCCGCGACGAGCGCGCCGGGCAGGCCGCCGAACGCGGCGGCCGGGGCGGTGGCGGGCGCGCCGCCCGCGACCTGCGGGAGGCGCACGTCGGGTTGCGCGTCCGGCGCGGACACCGGCGCGGCGCCGTCGGGGGACGGCGGCGAGCCGGGCAGGCCGCCGGCGTCGATGGGCGGGGCGGCGGTCGCGTCGGCGGTGGTGTTGCCGAGCACGATGACGATCTTGGGGGCGAGGTCGAACAGGAACCCGAGATCCTTCAGGTCCTGCGGCGACATGGTCTGCTTCAGCAGTTCCAACGGTCCGTCGAGGGCGGCGCGCAGCGGCCGGGTGTCCCAGACGATCTTGGGGCCGGTGGCGGCGGCGGTGGCGTGCGCGCCGTCCACGGTCCGCTTCACGCCGCCGCGCTGGAAGGTGAAGCCGAGGTCGGCCAGAGTCTTCTTCTGGTCGCCGGGCAGGAACGGCTTCCCGCCGACGCGGACGTCCCCGGAATCGCTGATGGTCACGTCCTGGCCGAGGACCTTCAGGCCCCGGTAGGCGGCCGATCCGGTCGCCGTGCCGTGCCGGGCGTCGCTGGAGGCGGCGGCGCGCGCGGTGACGCGGTCGATGGTGACCAGGCCGCCGAACAGGGAGGATTTCGGCATGGTCGCGGACACGGCCGCGCCCGCCGACGTGCCGGTCACGGTGCCGTCCGCCGAGCACGCGAGGCCGCGGAAGCCGATCATGCCCGCGAGGTCGGGCAGCGGGACGGACGTGGTACCGAGGTTCAGCGTGCCGAGGCTGTCGCGGGGCGGGCCGCCCTCGGTGGCGGCGGTGGCGTGCCGGTCCCGGGCGGCGGCGGCCATGCCGGGGTCCTTGGACGCCTTCGCGGGGCCGCCGGGCGCGGCGGCGCGCGCCCACGCGGGCCAGGCCGCCTTGTCGCTCTTGATGAGCTGCGGGAGTCCCTCGGCGATCGTGGTGCCCGGCCACAGGGCGCTGGAGACGGCCTGCGCGCTGCCGGACTGCATGGTCACGCCCGCGTAGGTGAAGTTGATCTCGACCTGCGGGTCGGCGGGGACGGGGATGGCCTTGTCGTAGATCAGGATCGACAGCGGGGAGGCGCTGCCCGACAGCGTCCAGCCGCCCAGGTCTTTCGGCGCGGCGTGGACGGGCTGGAGCGGGCACACCGACCAGGCGACGGCGACCGCGCCGCCCGCCGCCGCGACCCGGCCGACCCCGCGCCGAACCGTCCGGCCCGTCCGGCCCGTCCGGCAGCGCGTCCGGCCGCGCCGCCGCGTCCCGTGTTCGTGCTTCACGCCGCTCCTCCCAGGTACAGCTCCGCCAGGTCCGCTCCGATGCGGCGCGGCGGTCCGGCCGCCGCGATCCGGCCGTGGACGAGCACGGCCGCGTGGTCGGCGACGGCGAGGACGGTGGCGGCGAACTGCTCCACCGCCAGGACCGTCACGCCGTCGTCGGCGAGCCCGGCGAGGACGTCGTACAGTTCGGCGACGACCATCGGCGCCAGGCCCATCGACAGCTCGTCCACCAGCAGCACCACCGGGTCGGCGACGAGCGCGCGGGTGAGGGCGAGCATCTGCTGCTCGCCGCCCGACAGCGACCCGGCGAGGCTGCGCCGCCGTTCGGCGAGGCGGGGGAACCGCCCGAACGCGGTCTCCCGGACGGCGGCCTCGCGGCGTCCGCCGTAGGTCATGAGCCGCAGGTTCTCCTCGACCGTCAGGTTGGGGAACACCGCGCGGCCCTCGGGGACGGTGACGAGTCCGGCGCGGGCGAGCGCGCCGGGCGCCGCGCCGTTGACGTGGACGCCGCTGAGGTGGACGTGCCCGGACGTGGCCCGCACCAGGCCCGCGACGGTCTTCAGCAGGGTGCTCTTCCCGGCCCCGTTCGGGCCGAGCAGCGCCGTCAGCGACCCTTCGGGGACGTCGAGGTCGACGCCGTGCAGGACTTCGATGCGCCCGTATCCGGCGCGGACGCCGGTCAGTTCCAGGACCGCGCTCACGCCGCCCCCTCCCCCGGCCCGAGGTAGGCGTCCCGCACGCGCGGGTCGGCGCGCACCCGTTCCGGCGGCCCGCCGGCGATGATCCGGCCGGATTCCAGGACGTACAGCGTGTCGCACACGCCCATCACCAGTTCCATGTCGTGCTCGACGAGCAGCACCGCCAGTCCCTCGCCCGCCAGGCCGCGCAGGAGCCCGGCGAGCGCCGCCGACTCGGGCGCGGACAGGCCCGCGGACGGCTCGTCCAGCAGCAGGACGCGGGGTTCGGCGGCCAGCGCCCGCGCGAGTTCCAGCAGGCGGGCGGTGCCGGTCGGGACGGTGTCGGCGCGGTGCGCGGCGTAGTCGGCGATGCCGGTGCGGGCCAGCAGCTCGTCCGCCCGGTCGCGGGCGCGGGCCCGGGCGGCGCGGCGGCCGAGGGCGCGTCCGGCGGTGGCGTGGATCTCGGCGGCGACCAGGACGTTCTCGCGGACGGTCAGCGATCCGAACGCCTCCAGGCGCTGGAAGGTCCGCGCCATGCCGCGCCGGGCCCGCTCGTGGACGGGGGCGCGCGTCACCTCGTCGCCGTCGAGCAGGACGGCGCCGGTCTCGGGCCGCCGCAGGCCGGTGACGACGTCGAACAGGGTGGTCTTGCCCGCGCCGTTGGGGCCGATGAGGCCGGTGACGGAGGCGGGGCGGACGTGCAGGGAAGCGCCGTCCACGGCGGTGATCCCGCCGAACCGGACGGTGACGCGGGAGACGCGCAGGCCGTCCGCGCCGGGCGCGACGGGGTCCAGGAGCTCGGCGGGGTCGGCGGCGGGTTCACCGGGGGGCATGGCCCACCGCCTCCACCGGACCGACGTCCACCGGCTCGGCGTCGGGTGACGGCCCGCCGGACAGGCGGGTCCACCGGGCGGCGACGGTCTCGCGCCCGAACCGGAACACCCAGCCCGCGATCCCGTTGGGCTCGCTGCGCAGCGCGACGGCCGCGACGCCGACGACGAGGAACAGCAGCCCGCCCGCGGCGGGGAACTGGGCCTGCAGTTTCGGCAGCCACGCCAGGGCCGCGCCGCCGAGCGCCGCGCCGGTCACCGACGTCACCCCGCACGCCACCGCGAGCAGCAGCAGCGGGAGGCTGTTGAACACCATGAAGTCGCTGGCGGACACGCTCTGCCGGAGCCCGCCCATCAGCGCGCCCGCCAGGCCCGCGATGCCCGCCGACGCCGCGAACAGCACGACGCGGGCGAGGCGGGCGTTGAGGCCGAGGGTCGCGCAGGCGGTCTCGCTGTCGCGCAGGGCCAGGACCAGCCGCCCGTAGGGGCCGCGCCGCAGGGCGAGCAGGCCCGCGCCGACCAGCGCGAACACCACGGCGGACAGGACCAGGTACGCCTTCTCCGTCCCGAACCGGACGCCCAGGACCGTCAGCCGCCGGACGTCCAGGGCGCCGTTGTACCCGAACGCGAAGTCGGCCTGGAAGACGACCTTGTCCATGAGCTGCCCGAACGCCAGCGTCGCCAGCGCCAGGTAGAGGCCGTGCAGGCGCAGCGCCGGGAGCGCGACCAGCGCGCCGACCGCCGCGGCGACGACCGCCGCCGCCACCAGCGACAGCACCGACCCGCTCGCCCACCGGGCGGCGACGACCGCGCCGACGCCCGCGAAGGTGAGCTGCGCGAGCGACACCTGCCCGCCGTACCCGTTGAGCAGGACCATCGACAGCATGACGATCCCGTACACGACGCCGAGCGCGACGACGAGGGCCTGCTCGGCGGGCAGCGCGGCCGCCGCGACGGCCGCGGCGACGACGAACACCGCCGCCCACGGCGCGGCGCGGCGGGAGGACGCGACGGCGACGCCCGCCGCGCCCCGCAGGCGGCCGAGCCGGGCCTGCGGGGACCGCAGGAACACCAGCACGGCGAACAGGAACAGGGCGGGGATCGCGGGCCGCAGCCCGGTGAACGCCCCGGACGTCGGCAGGTATCCGACGGTGTAGGACTGCAGCAGGCCGAGGGCGAGCGCGCCGAGGTAGGTCATCGGCAGGCTGGTGAGGCGGCCGAGCATCGCCGCGGAGTAGGCGCTGATCACCAGGAGGGTGAGGCCGTAGTAGTCGAGCTGCACGACGGGCGTGAGCAGGATGCCCGACAGGGCGGCCAGGGACGCGCCGATCGCCCAGCTCAGCGACGTCGTCCAGGCGGGGCGGCCGCCGAACAGGGCGAGCAGGCCGGGGTCGTGGACGGTGGCGCGCATGGCCGCGCCGGTGCGGGTGAACCGCAGGAGCACCGACAGCCCGGCCGCGACGAGGAGCCCGGCGGCGACGGTGAGCAGGTCGTGCGCGCCGACGAACGCCGATCCGAGGTGGAATCCGTGGCCCTCGAAGAACGGGCTGACGGGCCGGGGTTTGGGCGGCCAGAGGGTCTGCGCGAGGCCGAGGAGCGCGACCATCAGCGCGACGGTGACGACGAGCGCGACGTCGGAGGGCGCCTCGCCGAGGTCGCGCAGCACGGTCCGCTCGGCCAGGGCCCCGCACAGCGGCGCGACGACGAGCACGACGAGCGCGACGGCGGCCCAGGCGGGCAGGCCGCGCCCGGCCGACAGCTCCCAGAACAGGAACGCCATGACCATGCCGACGGCGCCGTGCCCGATGTTGAAGATCCGCGACGTCGCGTACGTCACGACCAGGCCCCCGGCGGCGACGGCGTAGCCCGCGCCGCTGACCAGGCCGAGGACGGTGTAGGTGAGGAAGGAGTCCATGCGGGCCTCAGCCGCCCGTGCCCACGAGGCCGCCGCACCGGTACCGCGACCCGGTGGGCGCGAGCGGCCGCCAGGTGCCGCCGCTGAGCCTGATCAGGCGCTCGCACGCGCCGGGCTGGCGCGTCCCGACGCCCTGGGGGGCGAGCATGCCGCCGCCGGTGTACTCCTTGACCTGTTTGAGTTTGTCGAGGAACGCCGTCCGCGTCAGGTTCGGGCCGACTTTCGCGGCCGTCTCGGTGAACAGTTTCGCGGCGGCCCACCCGTACATCCCGAAGCTGGTGGGGCTGGCGCCGGGCGCGGTCTTGCGCAGCCATTCGGCGTAGCGCCGCAGTTCGGCGGACTGCGCGGACTCCTCCAGCATCACCGACGCGATGGGGATGACGGTCCCGTCCACGGCCGAGCCGCCCTGCTTGACGTAGGAGGGCGTGTAGGCGGTGTTGTCGGTGTAGAACACCTCGGGGGTGAAGCCCTGCTGGCGCATGGTCTTCTGCATGCGGACGGCGAACTCGCCGGAGCCGAGCCAGAACACCAGCTTCACCCCGGCGTTCTTCATCTTCGTGACGTAGGGCGCGTAGTTGAAGTCGTCGACGTCGATGGCCTGCTTGTAGACGAAGTTCAGGCCGCGCTTGGCGTAGCCCGCCATCCAGTCCTTCGCGGTCTGCTCGCTCGACTCGGCCTTCAGGTACACGAACGCGGCCTTGCGGACGGCGTCGGGGTACTTCTGCTTGAGCAGGTCGGGGGCGGCGGTCGACATGAGGCCGAGCCGGTGGGCGTCCACGGCGTAGGTGACGGGCGACTGCTGGCGCTGGCGGGTGACGGCGACGGCGCGCAGGTCGGGGATCTTGCAGTCCGCGGCGGGGCCCGCGCCCGCCTGGTCGTAGGCGGACATGCCGCCGACCAGCGCGAACGCCTGGCGGCAGCCCTGGACGGTCGCCTGCTGCTCGCCCGCGGCGTCGGTGCGGGCGTCCAGCGGCAGCACCTTCAGTTTCCGCCCGCAGATCGTCTGGGTGGAGTTGAAGTACGCCGCGTACGCCTGGACGGCGTTCTGGACGTCGGTGAACAGGCCGGGCACGGGGCCCGAGCGGTCCACGACGTTGGCGATGGTGATCTCGCCCGGCGTCACGCCGGTGTCGGACTTGCCGCCGCGGCCCTTGCAGGCGGCGGCGTCCTTTCCGCCGCCGCCGTCCCCGGCGTCCGCGGACGGCGCGGACGCCGACGGGAGCGCGCCCGCCGAGCCGGTCGGCGCGGCCGCGGGCCCGGCGCCGTCCCGCCCGGTGCGGCCGAGGGCCGCCGCGCGCTGCGCGGGCGTGAGACGGGACCCGCAGCCCGTCAGGAGTGAGGCGGTCAGCAGGGCGAGGACCGCAACGGTCAGCGGCGCTCGCCCGCGGGGGGAACCAGTACGCATCGCACCTCCCCAGCAGTGTCTGGTCCGGTGCGCGGTGACCGCTTTCCACGATCATCGGCGAACCCACACAATACGGACACCGGGGGCGGGGTTCAACGCCGGGCCGCCCCACGTGACCCGCGGAACACCGGCCGCCCCCACCCCCTCCCACGTGGGACTCCGTACTAGCCTGGCGGATCATGGACCGCCGCCTGCACGCCGTCGTGCTCCCCCCGGGGCCCCGCCTGCTGACCGTCCTGGCCGCCGCCCTGGACGGCTCGGGACCGGCGGTCTGCCCGCTGTCCCCCGACCTGCCCGCCCCCGCGCTCGACGCGCTCGTCGACGCGCTCGCGCCGCACGCCGTCGAGACCGAGGACGGCGTCACCCCCTACCGGGCGCGCAGCGCGTGCGCGCCCGTCGCCGGAATCCCCGTCGACGCCGACACGGCCGTCCTCATCGCGACGTCCGGGTCCACCGGAACCCCGAAGGCGGTCGAGCTGAGCGCCGCCGCGCTGCGGCACTCGGCCGCCGCGACCCTCGACCGCGTCGCCGCCGAACCGGGCGACCGCTGGCTGTGCTGCCTGCCCACCAGCCACATCGCCGGACTGCAGATCCTCGTCCGGTCGCTGCTGGCGGGGACCGAACCGGTCATCCACCCGCGGTTCGACGCCGCCGCGGTCGCCGCCGCCGACGCCGCGCTGGTGTCGGTCGTCCCGACCCAGCTCCGCCGCCTGCTGGACGCCCGCGCCGACCTCGCCCGGTTCCGCGCGATCCTGCTCGGCGGCGCCGCCGCGCCCCCCGACCTGGTCGCCGAGGCCCGCGACGCCGGGGCGCGGATCTTCACCACCTACGGGATGAGCGAGACGTGCGGGGGCTGCGCCTACGACGGCGTCCCCCTGGACGGCGTCCGCGTCGCGGTCGGCGGCGACGGCCGCATCCGCATCGCCGGGCCGGTGCTGTTCAGCGGCTACCGCCTGCGCCCGGCCCTCACCGAGCGGGCCCGCGACGGCGCATGGTTCGTCACCCAGGACCTCGGCGCGGTGGAGGGCGGGCGGCTGCGCGTGCGGGGCCGCGTGGACGACGTCGTCAACACCGGCGGCGAGAAGGTCGTGGCGGGCGAGGTCGCCGCGCTGCTGGCGCGCCACCCCAAGGTCGCGGACGTCGTCGTCGTGGGCCGCGCCGACCCGGAGTGGGGCGAGCGCGTCACCGCCGTCGTCGTCCCCGCCGACCCGGCGGCCGCGCCCGCGCTGCCGGAGCTGCGGGACTTCGTGCGGGCGGCGATGCCCGCCGCCGCCGCGCCCCGCGAGCTGGTGCTGCTGCCGGAGATCCCGCTGCTGGCGTCCGGCAAACCCGACCGGGAGCTGCTGCGCCGCCCGTCCTGACCCGGGCGGCGCGGGAGGGGGCCGCGTAGGACGGGCGGGGCGGGGAACGAGGGAGATCATGACCGAGACCGCCCCCGGCGGGGACCAGCAACGCGACCAGGGCCGCGACCAGGGCCAGGAGAGCACCCTCACGGTGTTCCTCGCGCTGGCCGCCAACCTCGGCATCGCCGTCGCCAAGATCGTCGCGGCGGTCGTGACGGGGTCGGCGTCGATGGGCGCGGAGGCCGCGCATTCGGTCGCCGACACCTTCAACGAGGTGCTGCTGCTGGTGGGGCTGCGCCGCAGCGGCCGCCCCGCGGACCGCCGCCACCCGTTCGGGTACGGCAAGGAGCGCTACATCTGGACGCTGCTGGTCGCGGTCGCGATCTTCGGGATGGGCGCGCTGTTCGCGTTCTACCAGGGGTTCGAGACGATCGTGGCCGGGCACGGCGGGGAGGCCGACCCGCTGGTCGGCTACGTCGTCCTCGGCGTCTCGTTCGTGCTGGAGGGGACGTCGTGGCGGCAGGCGGTGCGGCAGGTCCGCGCGGACGCCCGGGCGGAGAACCTGCCGCTGCGGGTGTTCCTGCGCCGCACCGACGAGCCGACGTCGCTGAGCGTCCTGCTGGAGGACTCGGCGGCGCTGCTGGGCCTGCTGCTGGCGTTCGCGGGCCTCGGCCTGCACCAGCTCACCGGTTCGGCGGTGTGGGACGGGGTGGGGTCGGCGCTGATCGGGGTGCTGCTGACGGCGGTCGCGCTGCTGCTGGGCCGCGTCAACCTGAACCTGCTGATCGGCAACCAGGCCGATCCGCGGATCATCGCCGACGTGCGGGAGCGGCTGACGGCCGCGCCGGAGGTGGAGTGGCTGGTCGACATCGTCACGATGACGGTCGGCGCGGACCGGGTGCTGGTGTGCGCGCGGCTGGACTTCCGGGACGCGCTGCGGGCCTCGGACGTGGAGCACGCGTGCGTCCGGATGGCGCGGGAGCTGCGGGAGGCGCACCCGGAGATCGACGAGGTGTTCCTGGAGCCGGTGCCGCGCGACGACCCGGACCTGCGGGCGCGGGTGATCGCCCGGTACGGGCGTCCGCTGGAGCCTCCCGCCGGGACATGACCGCCCCGCATTATCACGTTCAGCGACCGTACGGCTACCCGAATACGGTTCTGGGAACAACGGTGGCCTGCTCCGACGTTCCGGTTAATGCGTGCGTCACGAGAGAAAACGTCTCCGCACGCACCCACACCACGGAAGGGAGGGGGCGCCGCCATGCCGCGATCCGCCGCCGAGACCCCGCTCACGCCGCCGGCGAGCCGCACGCTGGACGCCCTGTTCGAGCGCGGCCGGTCCACGGGCCGCCTCTCGCTCGACGAGGTCCGCCGGGCGTTCGCCGACGCCGGGATCAGCCAGGCGCGGGGCCGCTCCATCCTGCGCGAGCTGTCGGCGGCGGGGGTCCGCATGACCGACGGCGACGAGCCCGGCACCCGCCCCGCCGCCGGACCCGCCACCCGAGCCAAAGCACAGGCCGAAGCACGAGCCGAGGCACAGGCCGAAGCACGGGCCGACGCGGACGGCGCCCCCGCCCGCCGCTCGACGACGCGCAAGACGCGCCGGGCGGCGTCCCCGGCGGACGCGTCGGCCAAGGGCGCGGTGACGGCCGCGCCCGCCGCCCCGCCCGTCCCCGCCGCC
Source organism: Actinomadura atramentaria DSM 43919 (assembly GCF_000381885.1). Lineage (GTDB taxonomy): Bacteria > Actinomycetota > Actinomycetes > Streptosporangiales > Streptosporangiaceae > Spirillospora > Spirillospora atramentaria. Next base: position 105,489 of record NZ_KB907224.1, read on the forward strand.
GGTGAGGACGCGGACGGCGACGGCGGTTTCGACGTCGTGGAGGTGGAGGCCGCCCCGGACCTGGACGACACCTCGACGGCGATGGGCGACTCGGTCCACACGTACCTGAAGGCGATCGGCCGCCGCCAGCTCCTGACCGCCGAGCAGGAGGTCGACCTGGCCAAGCGCATCGAGGCTGGCCTGTACGCGGAGTACAAGCTGGAGTGCGGCGACGCCCCGGAGGATCTGCGCGACGACCTGGAGTGGGTCGCCGCCGACGGCCGCCGCGCGAAGGCGCACATGCTGGAGGCCAACCTGCGGCTGGTGGTGTCGGTCGCCAAGAAGTACTCCGACCGGGGGCTGTCGCTGCTGGACGTCGTCCAGGAGGGCAACCTGGGGCTGATCCGCGCGGTGGAGAAGTTCGACTACTCCAAGGGCTACAAGTTCTCCACGTACGCGATGTGGTGGATTCGCCAGGCGATCCAGCGGGGGTTCGCCGACTCGGCGCGCACGATCCGGCTGCCGGTCCACGTGCTGGAGCTGCTGAGCAAGCTGAGCCGGGTCGAGCGCGACATGCACCAGCGGCTGGGCCGCGAGCCCACGCCGGAGGAGCTGGCGGTGGAGCTGGACCGCAGCCCCGAGCAGATCCGGGAGCTGCTGCGCACGTCGCGGCAGCCGATCAGCCTGGACTCCACGATCGGGGAGGACGGGGAGACGCGCATCGGCGACCTCATCGAGGACACCGACAGCCCGGAGGCGTCGGAGCTGGTGGACCGGCAGCTCATGGCCGACCAGCTCCGCCGGACGCTGGACATCCTGTCGCCGCGCGAGGCCAGGATCATGGCGATGCGGTTCGGCCTGTACGACGGGACGCCCCGCACGCTGGACGAGATCGGCAAGGCCCTCGGCCTGACGCGCGAGCGCATCCGCCAGCTCGAGAAGGAGTCGCTGTCCAAGCTGCGGCACCCGAGCAACGCGCGCCCGCTCCTGGACTTCGCCGTCTGACACCCCCCGAAGGCCCGCCGGGAATCCGGCGGGCCTTCGGCGTGCCCGCCACGGCGCGGCCGGTCATTCGCCGTTGCGGAACTCCAGCATCGCCACGCCCATCATGCCGAGCCCCATCGCCACGACGATCAGCACCTCGACGGGGACGGGGACGTGCCACCCGCCCCACGTGACGCCGGGGTTGAACGTCCGCCGCACCGCCTCGCCGACGTCCAGGTTCGCGAACACCGCGTGCCGCATCGGGTCGACGGCGTAGGTGAGCGGGTTGAAGCGGGTGAGGACGCTCAGCCACGCGGGGAGCCCGTTGAGCGGGTACAGCGCGCCGGACAGGAACATCATCGGCATGAGCGCCATCTGGTTGAGCGCGAAGAACGCCTGCATGGTCTTGATGCGCGCGGCCATCATCACGCCGAACCCGGTGAGCGCGAACGCGCACAGGAACATCATGCCGAGCAGTTCCAGCATGAGCAGCGGGTGGTAGGGGACGTGCGCCAGTCCCGCCAGCGCGAGGATCACCACGCCCTGGAGCGTCGCGACGAGCGCGCCGCCGATGCACTTGCCGACGACGATCGACCCCCGGTTGACCGGCGCGACCAGCATCTCCCGCAGGAAACCGAACTCGCGGTCCCACACGATCGACCCCGCCGAGAACATCGCCGTGAACATGACCGACATCGCGCAGACGCCGGGGAAGATGAACGTCCGCAGGTCCACGTGGGAGCCGCCGCCCCCGCCGCGCACCAGGTTCGACAGGCCCGTCCCCATCACCAGCAGCCACAGCACCGGCTGGACGAGCCCCGACACCATCCGCATCCGGTCCCGCCAGAACCGGATCAGCTCGCGGTGCAGGACGATCTTCACCGCCCGCACGTCGTGACGCAGGCTCCGCTCGGGCACCCGCACCCCCGCGACGCCCGCCGTCTGCGCGCTCATCCCCGCCCCCGCATTCGAAGCCGCATCATCTCGTTGGCCGCGCCGCCCTCGGCGTCGCGGATCGACGTGCCGGTGAACTTCATGAAGACGTCGTCGAGCGAGGGCCGCGCCACGCTCACCGCCCCGATCGGGACGTCCAGCTCGGCGAACAGGCGCGGCACGAACTCCCCGCCGGACGCCACGGTGAACGTCACCTGCCCCTCCGACACGGTCGCGTCCACCCCGAACCGCTCCTTCAGCGCCGCGACGGCCGCGTCGTCGTCGGACGTGCGGAGGCGCACCCGGTCCTCCCCCACCCCCGCCTTGAGCACCTCGGGGGTGTCCAGCGCCACGATCCGCCCCGAGTCCATGATCGCGATGCGGTCGCAGAACTCCGCCTCGTCCATGTAGTGCGTCGTCATGAAGATCGTGATGTCCTCGGCGTCCTTCAGCCGCCGGATGTAGTCCCAGATCGACGCGCGCGTCTGCGGGTCCAGGCCCACGGTCGGCTCGTCCAGGAACAGCACGCGCGGCGAGTGCAGCAGGCCGCGCGCGATCTCCAGGCGGCGGCGCATCCCGCCCGAGAACGTCCGCACCAGGTCTTTGCGGCGGTCCACAGCGCGACCATCTCCAGCACCTGCCGGATGCGGTCGGCGGTGCGGGCGCGCGGGACGCCGTACAGCTCGGCGTGGAACCGCAGGTTCTGCTCGGCGCTGAGGTACCCGTCGACGGTCGGGTCCTGGAACACCAGCCCGATGTGGCGGCGCACCTGGTCGCGTTCGGCGACCACGTCGAACCCGGCGACGCGCGCGGTCCCGCCGGACGGCCGCAGCAGCGTGCAGAGCATGTTGATCGTCGTGGACTTGCCCGCCCCGTTGGGGCCGAGGAACCCGAAGATCTCGCCCCGCCCGACGCGCAGGTCGATGCCCGCGACGGCCGTCACCTCGCCGAACGCCTTGACCAGCCCGTCCACGGCGACGGCCGGCTCTCCCTCCCGCATGGGGCCTCCTCGCGGGGTCGTCAAATTGGCCGCGCCTACCGTAGGCTCGACCTATCTCTCAGGTCAAGAGAGATTGGACAACCCCAGAGGAGACGGGCCATGAACGACCGGCCGCCCGAGGCGCTGCTGCGCATCCCGACCTACCTCACGGTCGAGCTGGTGAAGCTGATCCGCCGCGAGATCGGCGACCGGGCCCCCACCCTGTGGAGCGGCCGCGACGCGGCCGCGGCCCGGCCCCCGCGCGACCGGGTGCGCTGGCCCCACCTGCTCGTCCTGGCCTGCCTGGTCTCCGACGGCCCCACCTCCCAGAAGCGCGTCAGCGACCGGCTGCGCATGGACGCCGCCGACCTCGTCGGGATCGTCGACGACCTGGAGGCCGCCGGATACGCCGAGCGCCGCCGCGACCCCGCCGACCGCCGCCGCCACGCCGTCGACGCCACGCCCGAGGGCCGCGCGTTCTTCCACGACGACCTCGGCCGCCGCGAACGCTTCAACGACCACCTGTTCGCCGCCCTCACCCCCGCCGAGGTCGAGCAGTTCCGCGGCCTGGTCCTGAAGGTCCTCGCCCACCACGACCCCCGCTTCGCCGACACCGCCGGCACCGCCGGCACCTGACGCGCGGGTTCCCGGCGCGGGACGGGCGGCGCGGCGGTCCCCCCGGGCCGCCCGCACCGCCCGCCGACCCGAGGGCGGCCCGAGGGCCGCCCGGCCCGCCGGTCAGGGGACGGGCAGCGCCGCGCACGCCCCCAGCCGCGCCTCGTCGTAGCGGCGCAGCAGCAGCCGCGCCACCGCGTCGTGCGCGCCCAGCGGCGCGGTCACCGCGTCCGCGCCCGACGCCGCCACCCGGTCTTGGAAGAACCCCGGCGCCAGCAGGTACGACGCGGCCACCACCCGCCGCGCCCCGCCCGCGCGCAGCGCCGCGACCGCCGCCGGCAGCGGCGTCCCCGCACCGGCCCCGGACCCGCCCACCACGGACCCGCACACCACGGGCCGCCGCAGCCGCCGCCCCAGCAGCCGCGCCGCCGTCCGCGCGTCCGCGCCGCCCGCCGGATCGGCCGACCCCGCCGCCGCCAGCACCACCGCGTCGCCCGGCCCGAGCCCGCCCGCCGCCCGCACCCGCGCCGCCAGCGCGTCGGCCAGCAGCGGATGCGGCCCCAGCGGACGGCCCCGCAGCGCGTCCGGCCGCAGCCGCTCCACCCGCCCCGGGATGTCGACCAGCGCGTGGTACCCGCGCGCCAGCAGCAGCGGCACCGCCACCACCGGCCGCCCGCCCAGCGCGCCGAGGGCGTCCTCCAGCCGGGGCGCGGCGATCTCGGCGTACGCCTCGGCGACCGGCACCCACGGCCGCAGCGCGCGGGCCCGCGCCAGCAGCGCCCGCACCGCCGCGACGCCCGCCGCGCTGCGCGTCCCGTGCGCCACCGCCAGCAGCACCGGCACGCCCTCCGGTTCACGCACCCGGTCACGCACCGTTGAACTCCACCAGCCGCGGGTCGCACGCCAGCCGGTAGCCGCGCTTGACGACCGTCTCCACGATCCCCGACCGGCCCAGGCCGCGCCGCAGCCGCGCCACCGCCATCTCCACCGCGTGCTCGTCGGCCTGCGGCCGCGCGTCCCGCGACCACGGCGCGCCGCTCAGCACCAGCCGGCTCGGCAGCACCCCGCACAGCTCCGCCCGCGACACCACGTGCCCCGGGCGGCGCGCCAGCGCCCGCAGGATCGCCATCGGCGCGGGCGCGATCGGCCGCAACTGCCCGTCCAGCACCACCGCGTGGCCGCGCAGCTCCAGCGACGTCCCGCGCACCTGCAGCCGCCGCGACCGGTGCCGCGGCAGCTCCGACACCAGCGCCCGCACCAGCGCGCCGATCCGCGGCCGCTCCGGCTGCACCGTCCGCACGCCCCGCTCGGTGAGCGCCTGCGCGGTGACGGGCCCGACGCACGCCGCGACGACCTGCGTCCGCAGCGTCTCCAGCAGCGCGTCCTCCAGCCCGTCCTCGGCCGCGACCGCCAGCGTCGCCGCGACCGCCGGGGCGCTGGTGAACGTCACCGCGTCCACCGTCCCGGCCACCGCCTGCCCGACGAGCCGCCGCAGCGGCGTGGAGTCGTCGGTCCGCGACCACCGGTACACCGGCAGCTCCAGAACCTCCGCGCCCGCCGCCCGCAGCGCCTCGGTGAACTCCGGCAACTGCTCGCCGTAGAGCTGCACCGCCACCCGACTGCCCGAAAGATCCCGCTCCAGCAGGTATTTCAGGACCTCCGCGCAACTCTCCGACGACGGCGACCACCGCTCCTGCAACCCCGCCGAGCGGATCGCGCCCCGCGCCTTCGGCCCGCGCGCCAGCACCCCCACCCCCGACAGCCGGTCCAGCAGCCCGTCCCGCAGCCCCCACCCGTCCGCGGCCTCCAACCACGCCCGGAACCCGATCGCGGTCGTCACCACCAGATGGTCGAACGGCCGCGCCACGCACTCGCGCGTCGCCTCCAGCAGCTCCACGTCGTCCGACAGCGGGATCAGCCGGATCGCCGGCGCGTGGACGACCCGCGCCCCGCGCCGCTCCAGCAGCGTCGCCAGCTCCTCATGGCGGCGGGCCGCCGTGACGCCGACGGCGAACCCGGCGAGGGGCTCACTCTCGGTGCCCATCGGTCAGCCCCACCTCCACGCGGTCGCCCGCCGCCGAACGGCGGATCGGGAACGTCGGCAGCGCCACGTCCGGCTCGTCCAAGCACACCCCGGTCCGCAGGTCGAACACCTGCTTGTACATCGGCGACGCCACCGTCGGCGCGCCCGCCCGGGTGCCCAGGATCCCCCGCGACATCACGTGCGCGCCGCTGAACGGATCGAGGTTGGACACCGCGTACAACCGGCCGTCGAAGGCGCGGAACACCGCCACCTGGACGCCGTCGACCATCGCGCACGCCCCGCGCTCGGGCAGCAGGTCGGCGTAGCCGCACACGTCGGTCCAGCGGACCTCCGGCGGCGCGGCGGGCGCCGCGGTCATGGTCTGGGTGGTCATGGTCATCGGGCGGCAACCTCCAAGCGGGAGCCGGCCACCAGGACCGGCTTGATCTGGTCGCGTTCGGACTCGAAGACGATGCTGGGATCGGGCGTCCCCGGCGCGTTGACGAACGACACGAACCGCGCGAGCTTGCCGGGGTCCTCCAGCGTGTCGCGCCACTCGTCGGAGTAGCCCGCCACATGCCGCTCCATCGCGGCGTCCAGCTCGGCGCACAGCCCGAGGCGGTCGTCGACGACCACCTCGCGCAGGTAGCCGATCCCGCCGTCCAGCCCCTCCAGCCAGCTCGCGGTGCGCTGGAGGCGGTCGGCGGTGCGGATGTAGAACATCAGGAACCGGTCGATGTAGCGGACCAGCTCCTCCTCGGTCAGATCGGCGGCGAACAGGTCCGCGTGCCGCGGCCGCATCCCCCCGTTCCCCGCCAGGTACAGGTTCCAGCCCTTCTCGGTCGCGATGACGCCGAAGTCCTTGCCCTGCGCCTCCGCGCACTCGCGGGCGCACCCCGACACCGCCGCCTTCAGCTTGTGCGGCGACCGCAGCCCCCGGTACCGCAGCTCCAGCCGGATCGCCATCGCCACCGAGTCCTGCACCCCGTACCGGCACCACGTCGACCCCACGCACGACTTCACCGTCCGCAGCGACTTGCCGTAGGCGTGCCCCGACTCGAACCCGGCCTCCACCAGCCGCCGCCAGATCTCCGGAAGCTGCTCCACCCGCGCCCCGAACAGGTCGATCCGCTGCCCACCGGTGATCTTGGTGTAGAGCCCGAAGTCCCGCGCGACCTCCCCGATCACGATCAGCCGCTCCGGCGTGATCTCCCCGCCCGGAATCCGCGGCACCACCGAGTACGTCCCGTTGCGCTGGATGTTGGCCAGGAAATGGTCGTTGGTGTCCTGCAGCGCCGCCTGCTCCCCGTCCAGCACGTGCCCGTGCCCCAGACTCGCCAGGATCGACGCCACCACCGGCTTGCAGATGTCGCAGCCCCGCCCCCGGCCGTGCTCCTCGATCAACCGCGTGAACGTCGTGATCCCCCGCACCCGCACGATGTCGAACAGCTCCGCCCGGCTGTGCTCGAAGTGCTCGCACAGCGCCCGGCTCACCTCCACCCCGGCGGCCGTCAGCTCCGCGTCCACCAGCTTCTTCACCAGCGGCACGCAGCTCCCGCACGTCGTGCCCGCCCGCGTGCAGCCCTTCACCGCCGCCAGATCCGCCAGACCCTCGTCGCGGACCGCCGCCCGGATCCGCCCCGCCGCGACGTTGTTGCAACTGCAGATCACCGTCGCGTCCGGCAGCTCACCGTCCGCCGCCTCCACGTCCCCGAACAGCGCCTGCTCGGGCGTCCCCGGCAGCGCCGCCCCGACCCGCGCCCGCAACGCCGGATACGCCGACGCGTCGCCCACCAGCACACCGCCCAGCAGCGTCCGCGCGTCATCGCTGACCACCAGCCGCTTGTAAACACCCGCCACCGGATCGGTGTAGGTGACGCCCAGCGCCCCGCCCGCCGGATCGGCGTCCGCGAACGGATCGCCGAAACTCGCGACGTCCACACCCATCAACTTCAACTTCGTCGACGAATCCGGCGCCTCGAACCGCGCCCCGCCCGCCCCGCCCGACACCCGCGCCAGCAACGCGTCCGCGACGACCTCCGCCATGCTGAAACACGGCGCCACCAGACCGTGGACCCGCCCGCCGACCAGCGCGCACTCCCCGATCGCGAACACCGCCTCATCCGCGGTCCGGCACCCGTCGTCCACCACGATCCCGCCGCGCTCCCCCACCGCCAGCCCGCACCCGCGCGCCAGTTCGTCACGCGGCCGGACACCCGCCGAGAACACCGCCACCGCCGCCGGAAGCACCGAACCGTCCGCCAGCGCCACCCGCGCCAGCGCACCGTCCGCGCCCGCCTCCAACGCCGCCAGCGGCGTCCCCGCGTGGACCGCCAACCCCAGCTCCTCGATCCGGCGGCGCAGCATCGCCCCACCGCCCTCATCGAGCTGACGGGGCATCAACCACGGCGCGACCTCCACCACCCGGGTCTCCAACCCGAGCCCCTGCAGCGCCCGCGCCGCCTCCAGACCCAGCAGCCCACCGCCGACCACCACACCGCCCGCACCCGCGCCCGCCCGCTCGCAGGCCGCGCGGATCGCGTCCAGATCATCGACCGTGCGGTACACGAACGCGCCCGGCAGGTCCCGCCCCGGCACCGGCGGCACGAACGGCGCCGACCCCGTCGCCAGCACCAGCGCGTCGTACCCGATCACCCGCCCCGCCGCCGTCCGCACCGCGCGGCCCGCCCGGTCCACCGCCGTCACCGGATCACCGGCGACCACCTCCACCTCCGCGCCGTGCCCGGGCAGGCCCAGATCCGCGCCCTCGGTCAGGTAGGACGTCAGCGCCACCCGGTCGTACGCCGGCCGCGCCTCCTCCCCCACCACCGTGATCCGCAGCGCGCCCGCCGCGTCGCCCGCGCGCAGCGCCGCCACCAGCCGGTGGCCCGCCGGTCCGTGCCCGACGACCACCACGTGCATCCGTGCGTCCCCTCCGTGGTTCATGGGCCGATCCTCAGCAGGGGCCGTTTCGTGATTGCGTCCCCTTTGTCACCGGCGTGTTAAAAGCCGCTCACTCTGAAACCGAAACGTGGTCATAACGCAATCGGACCCATGCGAATTACCGCAACTTTTCCGCGCTGCGAAAAATGCGCACCACCCAGCGGCACCCACCGCCGCCACCCTTGACGATCACGGGTCAAGCGTTGTCGAACCCCGCCATGCCCCATTCGCCGCCCACCGCCCCGCCCCCCGCGCGAATCACCGGACACCCCCCGCCCCCCACCGGCGAACCGGCCCCGCACCACCCGATCCAGCGCCGCGCGACGCCCGCCGCGTCTAGCCTCGGACCATGCCCGACCTCGCGTACCTCGCCTCCCTGCCCCGGACGCGCGGCGCCGCCGCGGCCCTCCTCCGCGACGACCGCGGCCGGGTGCTCCTGGTCAAACCCACCTACAAGGACGGCTGGTTCCTGCCCGGCGGCGTCATCGAGCAGGACGAGTCCCCCCTCACCGCCTGCGTCCGCGAATGCCAGGAGGAACTCGGCCTCGTCCCCCGCCTCGACGGACTCGTCTGCGTCGACTGGGCACCGCCCCGCGACGGCGTCGACGCCGTCAACATCTACGTCTTCGGCGGCGCCATCACCGACGACGAGGCCGCCCGCCTCAAACTCCCGCCCGACGAACTCTCCGACCACCTCCTCGCCGCCCCCGAGGAGATCCCCGCCCTCGCCCCGCCCCACATCGCCCGCCGCATGGCCCCCAGCCTCCGTGCCCTCGCCGACGGCCGCACCGTCTACCTCGAGGACGGACGCGAACCGGCCCCGGCCCGCTGACCGCGCGCCGGAGCCGGCCCCCCGCCTACACCGGCACGCTGTCGCGGATCGCCCCGCCCCGCTCCGGCTCCGCCGCGCGGGCGCAGTGCGCCGAGCAGTACCAGCGCCCGCCCACGTCCACCCCGTGCCCCAGAATCCGGCACGAGCAGTGCTCGCAGATCGGCGCCATCGCCGTGATCGCGCACTCGAACGAGTCGAACGTGTGCGTCCCGCCCTGCGCCCGGACCTCGAACGACATCGCGTAGTCGTTCCCGCAGACCTCGCAGGTCCCCATGTCAGCTCTCCCCATCCCCCGTCGCCCCGCCACGACGGTCTACCCGCCCCCGCCCGCCGCCACCCGTCAAGATCAACCCCCGGACGCGCGGACGCGCCCGCCGGAACCCCGGCGGGCGCGCCTCCCCGACCTCAGACCCGCGCCTCCGCGAACACCCGCGCCCCACCACCCCGCCGCAGATAGCAGAACCACGTCAGCGCCAGGCACACCGCGTAGAACCCCGCCAGGATCAGCAGCGCCGCCCCGATGCTCCCCGTCCGCTCGATCGAGATCCGGAACGCCTGCTGGATCAGCACACCCCCCGCCGCCCCGACCGCCGAGATCAGCCCGATCGCCGCCGCACCGGCCCGCCGCGCCGCCGCCACCGCGCCCTCCTCGTCGCTCACCGCGCCCGCCAGCGCCCGCGTCCGGAAGATCGCCGGAATCATCTTGTACGTCGACCCGTTGCCGATCCCCGTCGCCACGAACACCAGCAGGAACGCCCCCAGGAACACCGGCCAGCTCCCCGCCCGCACCGCGCCCGCCACCGCCGCGACCCCCGCCCCCATCGCCAGGAAGTTCGCCATCGTCACCCGCGCCCCGCCGAACCGGTCCGCCAGCCACCCCCCGAACGGCCGCGCCAACGACCCCGCGAACGCCCCCAGCCAGATGAAGTGCGACCCCGTCACCTCCGGGAACTGGTTCTTGATCAGCACCCCGAAACTGAACGAGTACCCGATGAACGACCCGAACGTCCCCACGTACAGCACCGACATCACCACCGTCTGCCGGTCCCGCGCGCTCGCCGCCATCTCACCGAACCCGTACGCCGCGCTCGCCCGCGACAGGTTGTTCATGAAGAAGTACGCCACCACCGCCGCCACCAGCACCAGCGGCATCCACACCCAGCCCACCGCCGCCAGCCCCGCCGCGACGATCAGCGGCGGCATCAGCAACTGCGTCGTGCTCGTCCCCAGATTCCCGCCCGCCGCGTTCAACCCCAGCGGCAGCCCCTGCCGCCGCACCGGATAGAAGTGCGTGATGTTCGCCATCGACGACGCGAAGTTCCCGCCCCCCAGCCCCGTCGTCGCCGCGACCACCAGCAGCGCCCAGTACGGAATCGACGGATGCTCGATCGCCCACACGAACAACCCGCACGGAACCAGCAGCAGCAACGCGCTCACGATCGTGAAGTTGCGCCCGCCGAACCGCGCCGGCGCGAACGTGTACGGCACCCGCAACGCCGCCCCCACCAGATTCGGCAGCGTCGTCAACCACAACGTCTGCCCCACCGACAGCGAGATCCCCGCCTTCGGCAGATTCAGCACCGCGATACTCCACAGCAGCCACACCGAGAACCCCAGATGCTCGGTGAGAATCGAGCACGCCAGATTCCGCGCCGCGACCCGGCGGCCCCTCGCCGCCCAGAACCTTTCGTCGTCCGGGTTCCAGTCCTCGATCCAGGACCGCCCCCGCCGCACCGGCGCACCCGCCCGCTCCGCCGCCGCATCCGTCACCGTGGTCATCCGTCCGCCTCCCAGTCGTCCGATGCCACGGAAAACTAGGGACGGCCCGTTACGGAAAACCGCGCGGCCCGTACCCGGACTGCTACATCCTGCGCACTCGCGCCGGCGCGGCCTGTGAAGCCCGGACGTTCCGGACCCCCGCCGCCGCACCGCCCACCGGACCGCTCCAGTCCGGCGACCGCCCCGACGACCGCAGCACCGCGCCCCACGCGTCCCCCGCCGCGACCGGCCCCAGCGGCAGATGCGGCACCCCCCAGTGCCACGCCGACACCAGCAGCTCAGGATCGGCGGGCCGGTAGTCCCCGCCCGCCGCCCGCGCCAGATCCCACGCGTGCAGATGCCACTCCACGCACGCCGCGCCCGCGTGATCGCCCACCGTGTACTTGGTGCCCCGGTAGATCAGGTGCGTCCGGTCCCACTGGTCCGCCACCAGATCCGCGTACGCCCCCGCCGACACCGTGAACGCCGTGATCCGCTCCGCGCCCGACTCCGCCGGCAGCACCGCCAGCTCCGCCGCGTTCTGCCGCGCCTGCTGCCGGATCAGCACCGCGCTCGCCGTCTCCCGCGCGAACAGCTTCGCCAGCCGGCTGTCCGGCGCGTCCTGCAGGTACTCCAGATGGTTCTCGGCCACGCACCGCAGATGCCCGGCCAGGTCGATCGCCTGCCACTCCGCGCACGGCGTCGCCGCCCGCCAGTCCGCGACGCGGGCCGCGGCCGAGCGGACCGCGCGCACCCCGTCCTGGTAGGACGCGAGGACGCGGCTCCGATCCGGCGGCGTGCGCTCCACGTGTGTCAGACCCCCCGTGCCCGGACCCCGCCCCCGGGCGTCCAGCGTTACCCCGAGACGGCAGACTCTCAGAGTTTGGCAGCCGGTTCCACTCGCGAAACGGCCGTGTCGCGCCCGCCTTCCGGACGCGGCACGGGAATCAGCGGGCGACGGCGGGGACCGTCCGGTAGCCCAGGCGCAGCGCCTCGCGGGCCGTGCGCAGCCGGTCCACCTCGTCGGTCCACGGGCGGACGTCCCAGCGCGCCTTCGCCCGCCGCCGCCGGATCTGCGCCGTGCGGTGCGCCGTGGCGTCCTGCGCGTCCGTCATGTACGTGCGCGGCCCCATCCGGACCCGCTCGGTCGCCTCGGCGGCGGCGAGCGCGGCCGTCAGCGCCCGGTCGAACGCGATCGTCAGCGCCCGGATCTCGGGTTCCGGCGCGTCCTCGGCCTGCGCGGCCCGCAGCGCCCGCTCGGCCTCGCCGGCGGCGGCCAGCAGAGCGGGATACTCCGCCGCCGCGCGCCGGTCGGCCTCGTACGGCTCGGCGACGTCCTTGCTCACCCGGCGGCCCAGCGGCATGGCGGTGCTCCTCACATCTGCCGATCTTCGTTCCGGGAGTCAGCGTAGCGCCGTTGTCGGTGGGAAGCCCGACTCAGACGCGGACCTTACGCGGTAAGGCAGGTCCGGCGCGCCGGACGCCGTTCCGTCGGCCCCGCCCCCTACGCTGACCCGCACGGAAGCACGGCCCGCACCGCTGCGAAAGGCAGGCACCCGCCGATGGTCCGGCAGCCCAGCATCAACGCCCAGCACCGCCCACCCCTGTCCACCGAGCGGATCGTCGACGCGGCCCTGCGCATCGTGGACGGCCAGGGCCTCGGCCGCCTCACCATGCGGCGGCTCGGCGACGCCCTGGAGGTCGAGGCGATGGCGATCTACCACCACCTGCCGCGCGGCAAGGAGCAGCTTCTGGACGGGCTCGTCGCGCACGTCGCCGCCGCGCCCGCCGCGCGCCCCTCCCCCGCCGACGCCGCCGCCTGGCGGGACGCGCTGCGCCGCTGGGCGCGCGACTACCGGGCGCGGCTCGTCGAGCACGCCGGCGTCCTGCCGCTCGTCGTGACGCGCCGCAACCCGCCCGCGCTCGCCGAGACCACCGCGTCGCTGCGCGAGATCATGCGGCTCGGCGGCGTCCCCGAGGACGCCGCCGCGACCGCCGCCCACACCCTGCTCGGCTACGTCGTCGGGCACGCCGCCCTGGAGGTGCGCGGCACGCCCCGCCCCGGCGACGCCGACGAGGCGGGCGCGGCCGCGAGCACCGCCGACTGGGACCGCCGCTTCACCGCCGGCCTCGACCTCGTCCTCGGCGCCCTCTAGCTACAGCCAGTCCTCCACGACCAGGACCTCCAGCGCGGCCGCGCCGTGCGGGGACCGCTCCCGCGCCGGGCCGCGCGCGACCGCCGGGCCGGTGAGCCAGGTCTGCGGCCGCCCCGGCGGCAGCCGCGCCGCCGCCTCCGCGACCGTCCCGGCGATCTGGTCGGCGTGGACGACGCACACGTGCAGCCGCGGGCACAGCGTCAGCGCGCGGCGGCCCTGGCCGCGGCCGCCGTCCAGCACGATCGTCCCGGTCTCGGCGACGGCCGCCGCGCAGCCGGTCACGACGGCGTCCGGGCCGTCCGGCGCGGCCGGGTCCACGCCCGGCCCGTCCGGGACGACCGCGACGCCCTCCAGCTCGGCCAGCCATCCGGCGGGCAGCCCCGCCGGGACCGCGATCCGCGCCGCCTCCCGCGCCCACAGCGCCGCCGCCAGCGCGGTCGGCAGCCCGCCCGCGCCGACGTGCCGCACCGGCGTCCCGTGCGCGGCGATCCGCTCGGTGAACAGCGCGATCACGTCGGCGCGCGCGTACTCGGCGCCCAGGTGCCGCCGGTAGTCGCGCGGGACCGGGACGGGCGTGCCGCGCGCGGGGCCGAGCGCGTCGCGGATGCGGCGCAGGACGCGGTCGCGGGACGTCACCGCGCCCCCGCCCGGTCGCGCCACCAGACCCGGAAGCTCCGCGCGGGCGGGGCGGGCAGGTCCCGGGCGTCGGTCCACGCGCCGAACCGGCCCGGCAGCCGCCGGATGCGCCCGCCGCGCGACAGCAGCCGCGCCCAGCGGACGCCGCCGCGCAGCGCCGCCTCGTAGCGCTGCGGGTCGCCCATCGTCCACGCCGCCGCGCGCATCACCGCCAGCTCCGGCGTGGGCACCGGGCGGCCGCGCCGCGCGTCCACGACCTCGCCGCGCAGGTGGACGAGCACCTCGGGGATATCGATCTCGACGGGGCACACGTCCGCGCACGCCCCGCACAGCGTGGACGCGAACGGCAGCGACGCGGTCGCCGCCGACCCGACGCCGCGCTGCAGCGGGACGCGGACCGCGCCGATCGGGCCGCCGGGCGGCGCGCCGTAGGGTCCGGGGCCGGTGCGCTCGTACACCGGGCACACGTCCAGGCAGGCCGCGCAGCCGACGCAGCGCAGCGCGGCGCGGCCGATCTCGTCGGCGAGCGCCCTGGTGCGGCCATTGTCGACGAGCACGAGGTGGAACGCGGCGGGTCCGTCGCCGGGCGCGACGCCCGTCCACACCGACACCGCCGGGGTCAGCCGCTCCCCCGCCGACCTCGGCAGGGACCGCAGCAGGACCTCCAGGTCGGCGCGGTCGGGGACGACCTGCTCGATGCCCGCGACGGTGATCAGCGCGTCCGGGACGGCCAGGCAGCGGCGCGCGTCGCCCGCCCACTCCAGCAGGACCATCGCGCCGGTCTCGGCGACCATGACGTCCACGCCGGTCACGGCGGTGCGCACGGCCGGGAACTCGGCGTCCGCGCCGGTCCGGTGGACGGTGGACCCGGCGGCGGCGAGGGCGTCGGCCGCGCCGATCTCCTCCAGCACGGGCGCGGCGGGCATCGCGACCGCCGCCCCGCCGGCCAGGCGCGCGACGGTCCGCGCCGCCTCGGCAGCGCCGACGGCCCAGTGGACGGTCCCGCCCGCCGCCGTGACGGCGCGTTCCAGCCGTTCCAGGCAGGCGTCGAGGTTGAGCAGCGTCCGGTCCTTCAGCGCGCGGCCCGCCGCGCGCAGCTCCGCCCAGTCGGGCGTCTCGGCGACGGCGGCGGCGCGGCGGGCGCGGACGGCGGCGGCCCCGTCGCGCAGGTCGCGGCGCAGCGCGGTGTCGGCGAGGGCGGGCCGCGCGGCGTCGGCGAACCGGAGCCGGGGGCGCGGGGCGGCGGTCACGCGCCGTCCTCCGGGCCGGCGAGGATGTCGGCCAGGTGCAGGACCCGCACGCCCGACCGCAGCCGCGACAGCGCGCCGCCGATGTGGGCCAGGCAGGAGTTGTCGACGGCGCAGACGACGTCGGCGGCGGTCGCGCGGATGTGCCGGACCTTGTCGGCCACCAGCGCGACGGACACGTCGGCGTTCTTCAGCGCGAACGTCCCGCCGAACCCGCAGCACTCGTCGGCCGCGGGGATCTCGGCCAGCTCCAGGCTCCGGACGGCGCGCAGCAGCCGCAGCGGCCGGTCGCCCGCGCCGAGCGCCCGGGTCGCGTGGCACGTCGGGTGGTAGGCGACGCGGTGCGGGAAGGACGCGCCGACGTCGGTGACGCCGAGGACGTCCACCAGGAACTCGGTCAGCTCGTGGACGGGCGGCAGCGGCGGCGCGTCGCGCCCGGCCGCCCGGAAGATCCGCGCGTGGTCGCGGCGGACGGCGGCGGCGCAGGACGCCGAGGGCGTCACCACCGCGTCGAACCCGCCGCCGGAGAAGACCTCCGCGAACCCGCTCGCCAGCGCCGCGGCCTCGGCCCGGTAGCCGGTCGACCAGTGCATCTGCCCGCAGCAGGTCTGCGCGGCGGGGAAGACGACCTGGTGGCCGAGTCGTTCCAGCAGCCGCACGACGGCCCGGCCGGTGGCGGGGAACAGCGCGTCGTTGTAGCAGGCGACGAACAGCGCCACGCGCATCGCGCCCCCACTCTCGTCCCGGCACCCTCGTCGGCCCCGTCCCCGGCCCGCGACCCGGCCGCGCCGGGGCGCCGACGGTCCCGTCCGGACATCGTAGGGGCCGCGCGGCCCGCGGTCGGGCCGAAACCGGAGTTCGGCCGTGGCCGGAGCGGGCCGTCCGAAGGCCACGTTCTTGTCTCCTCCAGGTGTATTCACCGTTCGCGCGGCGTGTCGGCTTCCTTTTCCGCGCCGCGCCGGGGAGACGCTGTGACGTGCGCGTCCACGGGGCGGCGGGGCCCCGCGCGCCCGGGTTCCGGGCGGCCGCGCGCAAGGTTCGCGGCAACGTGCGCGGCGGCGCGCGTGGCCACCGGACAACCGTCCCATCGTGCTATGGCAGGTGGCCCGTGAACCGTTCCAGACTGGGATGCGTCCCAATGACCGTCACCACAACGAGAACCGAGACCGGAGGCACGCCGATGTGCCCGCACCAGCCGCCCTGTCCCGCTTCCTCCGCACCCGACCGCGACGCGGCGCGCACCGTGGCGCGCCACCCCGAGCAGGGCTGGAGCCTGCTCTGCAACGGCGTCGTCGTCTTCGACGACACCGGTGAACTGCTGCCGGACGGCGCCGTGATCGCGCCGCGCCGACCCGCCGTGACCGGGGCCGTGAGCGGGGCCGTCCCCGCCGCGTAGCCCGCGGCGCGCCGGGCGGGACGCACCGCCCGGCGCGACCCGAGCGGGCCCGGTGACCCGGCCGGCCCGCGATGACTAGCCCGAACGGGTGGCGGCCCAGCGCCGCAACCACGGGACCGCCGCCGCGCCCACCGCCGCCGGGTCCCGCTTCAACTCGTGCCGCTCCCCCGGCAGGACGACGACGTCCGCCGCGTCGGCGGAATCCGGGACGCCGAACGGATCACGATCGCCGTTGACGACCAGCACCTCCACGCCCGCCCCGCGCAGCTCGTCCGCCCGCGACCGCTCCGGGCGGCCCGGCGGGTGCAGCGGGAACGCCAGCGCCAGCACCCCGGCCGCGCCCGCGTCGCGGGCCGTGCGGCACGCCACCCGCGCGCCGTTGCTGCGGCCGCCCTGGATCAGCGGCCCGGCGGGGAACCGGGCGCGCAGCTCCGCGACGACCTCCAGCCACGCCGCGTCCTGCCGCGCCGCCGGGCCGGGCGCGCGGCGGCCCGCGCGGCGGAACGGCTGCAGCACCCGCGTGACCGCGCCGCCCAGGTCGAGCGCGGCGTCCCGGACGGCCAGCAGGTCGGGCGCGTCCAGCCCGCCGTTGGAGCCGTGGGTGAGGACGAGCAGGAACGCCGGGTCGGCGGGGGCGTCGATCTCCGCCTCGGCGGGCCCCTGCCCGGTGGCGAACTCGACGCGCTCGGACATGAGGTCAGCGGCACGGGCCATACCCGGAACGGTAGCGGCCGGAGTCCCGCCCGGACGCACGGGGCACACTGGTCCCATGAAGATCATGAGCGAGCCCGAGTGGCGCGAGTTCGTCGCCGCGGGCACCCGGACGGCGAAGGTCGCGGTCGTGCGGCGCGACGGGTCGCCGCACGTCACGCCCGTCTGGTTCGTCCTGGACGGCGGCGACATCGTGTTCAACACCGGCGCGGACACCGTGAAGGGCCGGGCGCTGCGCCGCGACCCGCGCGTCTCGCTGTGCGTGGAGGACGACCGGCCGCCGTTCTCCTTCGTGACGGTCCACGGCGAGGCCGAGCTGTCCGACGACGTGGCGGCGATGCTCCCGCTGTCGGTGCGGATCGGCGCGCGGTACATGGGCCAGGAGCGCGGCGAGGAGTTCGGCCGCCGCAACGCCGTGCCGGGCGAGCTGCTGGTCCGCGTCCGCGTCCGGAACGTCGTCGCGCAGGCGGACTTGGCCGACTGAGACCGGCCCGCCGGGTCAGGCGGCGTCAGGCGGTGTCGGGCGCGGCGTCGCGCGTCTCGGCGGGCGCGTCCTCCGCGCCGAGCGCGAGCCGCAGCCGCTCGGCGAAGCTCTCGCGCAGCAGCGGGCCCCACGCGTACGCGCCGGGCACCTCGACCGCGTCCGCGAGGGCCCGCTCCGCGCCGTCGTCGGCGGGCGCCGCCGCGCCGCCCGGCCGCCGGACGGCCAGCAGCGCGTACATGTGGTCGAGCGCCCCGAACGCCTCCCCGGCGAGCGCGGGCAGCGTCCCGTCGGCGACCGCGCCCTCCAGGACCGGCTCCCACCACAGGTCGGCGGGGTCGCCGGGGTCCTCGTCGTCGGCGGCGAAGTCGCGGCGCAGCCGGGCGCGGACCTGGCCCGCCGCCGCCGGGTCGGCGAGCCCGCGCCGCCACGCCTCGCGGGCCTCCTCGCCGCGGCCGCGCAGCGGCAGCGTGCGGGCCAGCAGCTCGGTGGCCAGCGGCGCGACCTCGGGGTCGGCGGGGCCGTCGCCGAGCGCCGCGCGGAACGCGCTGATCGCCTGGTCCAGGAACGCGATGCCGAGCGCGACGGCGAGGCGGCCGTGCGCGTAGGGCGCGCCGCCGGGGTCGACGAGCTTGAGCCCGGCGGTCAGCACGCGCTGCGCGCGGGCGGGCTCGCCGCGCTCCAGCAGCCGCTGCGCCAGGTCGTGGGCGGCGAGCGTCCCGTACTCGGGGTCGCCGGTCGCGACGGCCCGCTCCCAGTGCTCGCGGGCGGCGGCGAAGTCGCCCGCGTCGTCGGCGATGCGGGCCAGCGCGAGGTGCGCGGGCGGCAGGTAGGCCGCGTTGCCGAACTCCACCACGGTCCGCCAGGCGGGCGCGGCCTCGGCGCGGTCCCCGGCGCGCTCGCAGGTGACGGCGAGGTGGTAGGCGGCGCGGGGCCCGTACTCGGGGTCGCCGGTGGCGACCGCGGCGCGGTCGGCGGCGCGGGCGCCCGCGGTGTCCCCGGCGTCGTCCAGGACGACGGCCAGGCCGAGCGCGGCCCGCGCCCGGTAGGGGGTGTCGCCGAGGTCGAGCACCTGCTCGAAGAGCGCCGCGGCGCCCGCCGCGTCGCCGTCCTCGGCGAGCGCGCGGGCGCGCTCGCACAGTCGCGCCGGGTCCGGCGGTTGGGTCATCGGTTCGCTGCCCTCTGGGGGTCGGGATCGGCGGCCCCGAGCCTAGCGAGCGGGGGCGCGCCGCGTCTCGTCCCGACACCCCGGCCCCGCCGAGATCGTTATCTCGGCGGGGCGGGCGGGGCGGTGCTCGAACTCAGTCCTCGAACGCCTCGGGCGGCGGGCAGGAGCAGACGAGGTTGCGGTCGCCGAACGCCTGGTCGATGCGGCGGACCGGCGGCCAGTACTTGTCCTCGCGCAGCGACGGCAGCGGGTAGGCGGCGCGTTCCCGGGTGTAGGGGTGCTTCCAGTCGTCGGCGAGCAGCGCGGCGGCGGTGTGCGGGGCGCCGGTGAGCGGGTTGTCGGCCGCGTCCCACTCGCCGGACTCGACGCGCTCGATCTCTCGGCGGATCTCCACCATCGCGGCGACGAACCGGTCGAGCTCGGCCAGGTCCTCGCTCTCGGTCGGCTCGATCATCAGCGTGCCCGCGACGGGGAACGACAGCGTCGGCGCGTGGAAGCCGTAGTCGATGAGCCGCTTGGCGACGTCCTCGGCGGTGATCCCCGTCCGCTTGGTGATCTTGCGCAGGTCGGCGATGCACTCGTGCGCGACGAGCCCGTTCCGGCCGGTGTAGAGGATCGGGAAGTGCGGGGCGAGCCGCGCGGCGAGGTAGTTGGCGGCGATGACCGCGCCCTCGGTGGCGGCGCGCAGGCCGTCCGGGCCCATCATCGCGATGTAGGCCCAGGAGATCGGCAGGATGCCCGCCGAGCCCCACGGGGCGGCCGAGACCGGGCCCGTCGTCCCGCCGCCCGTGCCGCCGCTCGGGTCGCGCAGCGGGTGGCCGGGCAGGAACGGGGCCAGGTGCTCGCGGACGCCGACCGGGCCGACGCCGGGGCCGCCGCCGCCGTGCGGGATGCAGAACGTCTTGTGCAGGTTCAGGTGGGAGACGTCGGAGCCGAACTCGCCGGGCCGGGCGAGGCCGACCAGGGCGTTGAGGTTCGCGCCGTCGACGTACACCTGGCCGCCGGCGGCGTGGACGGCCGCGCAGACGTCGGTGATGGTCTCCTCGAACACGCCGTGCGTGGACGGGTACGTCACCATGATCGCGGACAGCTCCGCGCCGTGCTCGTCGATCTTGGCGTGCAGGTCGTCCAGGTCGATGTTGCCGCCCTCGTCGCACTTGACGACGACGACCTTCATGCCCGCCATGACGGCGCTCGCGGCGTTCGTGCCGTGCGCGGACGACGGGATCAGGCAGATCCGGCGGCCCTCGTCCCCCCGCGAGGCGTGGTACCCGCGGATCGCCAGCAGCCCGGCCAGCTCGCCCTGCGACCCGGCGTTGGGCTGCACCGACACCTTCGCGTACCCGGTGATCTCGGCGAGCGCGGACTCCAGCTCGCCGATCAGCTCCAGGTACCCGGCGGCCTGGTCGATCGGCGCGAACGGGTGCAGGTTCGCGAACTCCGGCCAGGTGATCGGCTCCATCTCGGCGGTCGCGTTCAGCTTCATCGTGCAGGAGCCGAGCGGGATCATCGACCGGTCCAGCGCGACGTCGCGGTCCTGGAGGCGGCGCAGGTAACGCAGCATCGCGGTCTCCGAGCGGTGCTCGTGGAAGACCGGGTGCGTCAGGTACGGGCTCTCGCGGCGCAGCGCCGCGGGGTACGCCTCGGCGGGCTCGGCCGGGACGCCGGCGGCGACGCCGAACGCGGCCAGGACGGCGGCGACGTGCTCGGGCAGCGTCGTCTCGTCGCACGCGACCGCGACGTGGTCGGCGTCCACGCGGCGCAGGTTGATCCCGCGGTCCAGCGCGGCGGCCAGCACCGCGTCCGCCCGGCCGGGCACGCGGGCCAGGACGGTGTCGAAGAACGCGCCGTGGACGACCTCGACGCCGCCCGCCTCCAGTGCGGCGGCGAGCCCGGCGGCGTGGCCGTGGACGCGCTGCGCGATCGAGGCGAGCCCGTCCGGCCCGTGGTACACCGCGTACATGCTGGCCATGACGGCGAGCAGGACCTGCGCGGTGCAGATGTTGCTGGTGGCCTTCTCGCGGCGGATGTGCTGCTCGCGGGTCTGCAGCGCGAGCCGGTAGGCGGTGGCGCCGTCGGCGTCGACCGAGACGCCGACCAGGCGGCCGGGGAGCTGCCGCTGCAGGCCCTCGCGGACCGCCAGGTACCCGGCGTGCGGGCCGCCGAAGCCGTAGGGGACGCCGAACCGCTGCGCGGAGCCGACCGCGATGTCCGCGCCCGCCTCGCCCGGCGACCGCAGCAGCGTCAGCGCG
Organism: Actinomadura atramentaria DSM 43919; assembly: GCF_000381885.1. Classification (GTDB taxonomy): domain Bacteria; phylum Actinomycetota; class Actinomycetes; order Streptosporangiales; family Streptosporangiaceae; genus Spirillospora; species Spirillospora atramentaria. Next base: position 126,582 of record NZ_KB907224.1, read on the forward strand.
AGCAGGTCGGCGGCGACGACGGCCTGCGCGCCCCGCGCGTGCGCCGCCTCGATCACCGGGGCCAGGTCGCGGACCGCGCCGGACGCGCCCGGGTACTGCAGCAGCACGCCGAAGAAGTCGCCGTCCGGCAGCCCGCCGGACAGGTCCGCCACGACCAGGTCGATGCCGAGCGGCACCGCGCGGGTCCGCACCACCTCGATCGTCTGCGGGAACACGTCGGCGTCCACCAGGAACGCGCCCGGCTCCTTGGCCCTGGACGCGCGGTGCGCCAGCGTCATCGCCTCGGCGGCGGCGGTGCCCTCGTCCAGCATCGAGGCGTTGGCGACGGGCAGGCCGGTGAGGTCGGCGACGGCCGTCTGGAAGTTCAGCAGCGCCTCCAGCCGCCCCTGCGAGATCTCCGGCTGGTACGGCGTGTACGCGGTGTACCAGCCCGGGTTCTCCAGGACGTTGCGCAGGACGACGCCCGGCGTGGTCGTCCCGTGGTACCCGAGGCCGATCATCGACGTCAGGACGGTGTTGCGGGCCGCGATCTCCCGCAGCCGCGCCAGCGCCGCCGTCTCGCTCAGCGCGGGCGGCAGGTCCAGCGGGCGGTCCGCGCGGATCGCGGCGGGCACGGCCGCCTCGACCAGCGACTCGGCGGTGGCGTGGCCGATGGCCGCGAGCATCCGGTCGCGGTCGGCCGCGTCCGGGCCGATGTGGCGGTCGGCGAAGACCGTCCGGGGCCGGCGGGGCGAGGCCACCGGGGAGAGGTGTCGAGCCGTCATGCGGGAGAGCCTCCTGGGCTGGAGCGGTCGCTCAGGACACCGCCGGGCGGTGCGCCGGCGGCTCCTCCCCCTCTGTCATGGCACCTGAGAGCTTCGCCCGCCGCGCTGCGGGGTTTCCCCTTCGGTGAGCCGCCGCCGACGGGCGGTGGCCGCTTTCCAGAGGTGCCTCTCCCGTGCGGTCCTTTTGCCTGAGAGGTTCCGGGGAGGGTTGCCCCTTCGGCGTCCCGGCGCTGGCGGCGCGGGATCTCTCCCGCACAGGGTCGACGGCCTTCCTGCGCCCGACTCTATCCAACGCCCCCGGACGCCGGTCACGCCGCCCGCCGCGCGTCCGCCGGGCCCGCGCGCGGCGGCCCGGCGCCGGGGCCGGGCCGGGGCGGAACCGGTGACCGTTACGATAACCACAGCTCACGGCCCCGGCGGACCGGCCGCGGGCGCCCGGCGGCGACGAGGGCGAGGGGTGCGGGTGGAGCATGTGCGTCGCCCGGAGCGGCGGCGCCGCTCGACGGCGCGCCTCCGGTTCTGGGACGCTGATCACAGTGACGGTTCCCGACGGCAGGGCGACGTGACGCGGATCGACGGCGCCGCGACGGAATCCGGGCGGGCGGACCCGCCCGGCCGCCCCCGCGCGCCCGGGGCCGTCCCGGTGGACGAGCCGCGGCTGCCCGAGCGCATCCACCGCCCCTCGGACGCGATCCGCTTCGCGGCGGCGCTCGTCGGCCTCGCCGCCGTCATGCTGCTGGTGTCGATCGCGCAGCAGACCACGCACGGCCTCCAGACCGACATCACGCAGGGCACCGCGCACGCGCCCCGGTTCGTGCTGACCCTGGCGACGCTCGCGTCGAGCTTCGGGGTGCTGGCGGTGCCCGTCGCGTTCGCCGTCGAGCGGCTGCTGAACCGCGACGGGATGCGCGTCGCCATCGCGCTGCTCGCCGCCGTCCTCACCCTCGGGATCACGATCGCGTTGGACGGCTGGGTCGCGCCCGCCGCGCCCGGCGGCGTCCTGGACTCCCTGATCTGGGGCGGCGCGGGAACCCAGCCCGTCCACACCGACATCGCGCCGGTGATCGCGTTCGTCAGCGCGGTCGGGATGGCGGGCCGCACCCGCTGGCAGGCCGCGACCTGGTCGATGATCGGGCTGGCGGCGCTCACCGGCCTCACCGCCGCGTACGCGTCCGTCGCCGCGCTCGCCGCCACCTACCTCCTCGGCCGCGCGATGGGCTACGGGACGCTGTACGCGGTCGGCGCGCCGAACCCGCGGCCGTCCGGCGCGACGGTCGTCGCCGCGCTCACCCGGATCGGGCTCGCGCCGGTGCGGGCCGCGCGGCTCGGCGACGGGGAGCCGCGCCGGTACGGCGTGACCGTCGCCGGCGGCGCGGGCGGCGCGGGCGGGGAGCGGCGGCTCGACGTCCACGTCCTGGACCGCGACGTGCAGAGCGCCGGGCTGCTGGGCCGCGTGTGGCGGCTCGTCCGGTTCCGCGACACCGCCGCGCGCCGCGCGCTGCGCTCGCTGCGCCGCTCGCTGGAGCAGGAGTCCCTCACCGCGTACGCGGTCGGCGCCGCCGGGGCCGCGACGCAGCGGCTGCTGGGCACCTGCGAGGTCGGCACCGAGGCCGCGCTGCTCGCCTACGAGCACGTCCCCGGTCGGCCGCTGCGCGACCTGGCCGACGACGAGGTCACCGACGCGGTCCTCACCGACGTCTGGCGGCAGCTCGCCCGGCTCCAGGCGGCGCGGATCGCGCACCGGCGGCTGGAGGACGACGCCCTGCACGTCGGCGAGGACGGCCGGGTGCTGCTGCTGCGCCTGGACTCCGGCGAGATCGCCGCCGGGGACCTCGCGCTCCGCCTGGACCTCGCGCAGCTCCTGGCGACGCTCGCGCTGCGCGCCGGGCCGGAGCGGACGGTCGCCACGGCCGCCGCGGTGCTCGGCGAGGACGCGCTGGCGGCGGCCGTGCCGCTGCTGCAGCGCGTCGCGCTGTCGCGCCGCACCCGCGCCGCGCTGCGCCGCGACCGGGACCTGCTCGGCCGCATCCGCGAGCAGATCAGCCGGCTGGAGCCCGAGGGCGAGGCCCCGCCGGTGCGGCTGGAGCGGTTCCGGCTCCGCACGATCGTGTCGATCGTCGCGGCGAGCGTCGCCGCCTACATCGTCATCCCGCAGGTCAGCAGCGTCGACCTGGTCCATCTGGCTTCGACGGCGCGGTGGGGGTGGGTGCTGGCCGGGCTCGCGGCCGCGGCCGGGACCTACCTGGCGGCGGCGCTGATGCTGCTCGGGTTCGTCCCCGAGCGGATGCCGCTGGGGCGGACGGTCGTGGCGCAGGTCGCGGCGTCGTTCGTCAAGCTCGTCGCGCCCGCCGCGGTCGGCGGCGTGGCCGTCAACACCCGGTACCTGCAGCGCGCCGGGGTCCGGCCCGGCCCGGCCGTGGCGAGCGTGGGCGCCTCGCAGCTCATGGGCATGATCACCCACATCCTGCTGCTGGTGGTGTTCGGGTTCGTCACCGGCTCGACGGGCAACGCCACCCGCGACCTCGCGCCGTCCCGGATGATCGTGATCGTGCTGCTGTCGGCGGCGGTCGTCGCGGGGGCGGCGCTGACGATCCCGCGCGTCCGGCGGTTCGTCGCCGCGCGGCTGCGCGCGATGTTCTCCGGGGTCGTGCCGCGCCTGGTGGACGTCCTGCAGTCGCCCCGCAAGCTCGCGACCGGCCTGGGCGGGACGCTGCTGCTGACGCTCAGCTTCGTGGTGTGCCTGGACGCCTCGGTCCGCGCGTTCGGCGGCTCGCTGCCGTGGACGACGGTCGTCGTGGTGTACCTCACCGCGAACGCGCTCGGCAACGCCGCGCCGACCCCGGGCGGGCTCGGCGCGGTCGAGGGCGCGCTGACCCTGGCCCTGACGATCTCCGGGCTCACCGCGGAGACCGCGACGTCGGCGGTGCTGCTGTTCCGCCTGCTCACGCTGTGGCTGCCGGTGCTCCCCGGCTGGGCGGCGTTCGCGTACCTGCAGCGCAAGGAAGCGCTGTAAAAAAGTGGGGGAATCGTGGTTTGCGCCCGGATTGTCCGGGGATGCCCCTGCCACGTCCCGGGGGTGGGACGCGGCGATCAGCCGGGGCCGGTCAACCCGTCTTGCGGGCGCGGCGGCGGCTGGCCAGTTCGTCGTGCGGCGCGTCGCCGCCGTCGTCGTCGCCGAGCGCGCGCTCGCCCGGCAGCTCCGCCAGGCTGCCCTCGACCTCCTGCCAGACGCGGCCGAGCGCGATGCCGAAGACGCCCTGCCCGCCCTGCAGCAGGTCGACGACCTCGTCCGCCGAGGTGCATTCGTAGACGCTGACGCCGTCGCTCATGAGCGTGATCTGCGCCAGGTCGCGGACGCCGCGGTCGCGCAGGTGCGTGACGGCCGTGCGGATCTGCTGGAGGGACACGCCCGTGTCCAGCAGCCGTTTCACGACCTTCAGCACGAGCACGTCGCGGAACCCGTAGAGGCGCTGGCTGCCCGATCCCTGCGCCGACCGGACGCTCGGCGTCACCAGCCCGGTCCGCGCCCAGTAGTCGAGCTGCCGGTAGGTGATGCCCGCCGCCGCGCACGCCGTGGGGCCGCGGTAGCCGACGTCCTCGGGAGGCGACGACACCTCGGCGTCGAAGAGCAGGCCCTGCTCACCGGCGTGCTCGGACGCCCTGCGCCTGTCGGGGGCCGCCTTGCCCTCGCCGCTGCTCACCGCCACGCGGACCTCCGGCTTCTGTCAGCCCGTGATGCTCCGTCAAGGGGGTTCAACGGACGCCACGGGTGTTCCACCAGCACGGTAGGTGCCGGTCAGAGTGTGGTCAACGTTCGTCGTCGGCGCGTCGCATGCCCGGATGAACCGCCTTCACGTGGGCAAACCGGCGCACCTGCACCCTCTTCTCACTGGTACCCAGTTGCGCGGAGACGACCCGTGGGGGCGGTCTCCGGAAGCCGCCGCCCGCTTGATCAGCCGAAGTCCTCGGGGGAGATCGTGTCCAGGAACTCCCGGAACTTCTCGACCTCGTCCTCCTGCTCGTCGGGGACGGCGACGCCGACCTCCTCCAGGACGTCCTCGCTGGCGAAGATCGTCGCGCCGGTGCGCAGGGCCAGCGCGATCGAGTCGGACGGGCGGGCGCTGACCTCGACGCCGTTGGAGAACACCAGGTCGGCGAAGAACACGCCCTCGCGCAGGGTCGTGATGTTCACGGTGCGGAGCTGGACGCCCAGCGCCTCGACCACGTCGCGGAACAGGTCGTGGGTGAGCGGCCGGGCGGGCAGGACGCCCTGCTGGGCGAACGCGATGGCGGTGGCCTCCACGGCGCCGATCCAGATCGGCAGGTAGCGTTCCCCGCCGGTCTCCTTGAGCAGGACGATCGGCTGATTGGAGGGCATCTCGACCCGTACGCCGACGACCTCCATCTGCTTCACAGCGGCTCCCCTGCAGGCTCCTGGACGACCGTACGGCGGTCCGGCGCGCGACCGGTCCTTCTGCCAACGTACACCGTTCGGCGAATCGCGGTGATTCCCGTTCCCGCTCCGCGGGCGTCCCGCCCGAAGGGCTGTGGGGCTGCGGGGTCAGGGGCCGAGGGTCTCGCGCAGGCCCGCGCGGACGAGGGCGGCGTGCAGCCGGACGGCGAGCTCGGCGATGGACCGGGCCGTCTCGGCGGCGGCCTCGTGGGCGCCGGGGCCGCGGCGGCGGAGCTGCGGGGCGACGGCCTGCTCGACGAGGCCGACCTGCCGGTCGGCGGCGGCCTTGACGGCGCGCAGGTGCCGGACCTCGAAGCCGTGCTCGCCGAGGGCGGCGACGGCGCGGGCGACGGCCAGCGCCTCGCCGCCGTAGTAGCCGTTGCGGCCGCCGGTGCGGCGGACGAGCCCGTAGGTCTCCATCTCGTCGAGCAGGGCGGCGTCGACGCCCGCGCCGTCCAGGAGCTGGCGGCGGGTGAGCCGCACCGGCGCGGGCGGCTCGGGCGCGGGCTCGGGTTCGGCCTCGGGGGCCGGGTCGGCGGGCTCGGCGGGGCCGGGGGCGGCGACGAGCGTCCGGGGGCGGCGGCGGTCCCCGGCGGCGGGCGGCGGGACGGTCTCGCCGCGGTCGCGCGCCCGGAGCTGCTCGCGGATGACGCGCAGCGGCAGGTACCGGTCGCGCTGGGCGGTGAGGATGAACCGCAGCCGGTCGACGTCGCCGTCGCCGAACTTGCGGTACCCCGACGGGCTGCGCCGCGGCTCGATGAGCCCTTCGGCCTCCAGGAACCGGATCTTGGAGACCGTGATGTCGGGGAAATCGGGCCGCAGCAGCGCCAGCACGTCCCCGATCGTCATCAGGGCCCTGGCCGGCTCCGCGTTCATGGACCTCCCATCGTCGCCGCCTGTCCCGACCGCCGCCGTCCGGGTCAGCCGTGCTGGGCGTTGCTGAGGAAGACCAGCCGGAACTTGCCGATCTGGACCTCGTCGCCGCCCGCGAGCCCGGCCTGGTCGATGCGCTGCCGGTTGACGTAGGTGCCGTTGAGGCTGCCCACGTCGCGGACCGCGAACGTGTCGCCCTGCCGGGTGAACTCGGCGTGCCGGCGGGAGACGGTGACGTCGTCGAGGAAGATGTCGCTGCCGGGGTGGCGGCCCGCGGAGGTGCGGTCCTTGTCGAGCAGGAACCGGCTGCCCGCGTTCGGGCCGCGCTTCACCACGAGCAGCGCGGTGCCGGGCGGCAGCGCTTCGACGCCGAACTGGTCGGTGGACAGCGACTCGGCCTCGGCCTGCTCGGCGGCGGCCTCCAGCGCCTCGAACCCGCCGATCGAGATCGTCGAGGTCGACTCGCCGGGCGACTCGCGGGGCGGCAGCGGCGGCTGCGCGGGCCGCGGCGCGGGTTGGGGCGCGGCTTGCGGCGCGGGCTGCTGCCCGCTCCTGGCCAGCGGATTGCCGCAGTTCGAGCAGAAACGGGCATCATCCGGGTTGGCGTGACCGCACTGCGTGCAGTAGACGCTCGGCATAGATCGGCTCGGCCTCCTACCATCGGCGCGTCGCGCGCCGCCCCCGCAGGGACCGCCGCGCCGCGCGCATCCTTCTACCAACCCACGCCGGGGACCCGCCCCCGATCACGGTCCGGCTGCCCGCCCGTTGACACGACGGTTGCCGCAACCTACGCGGGTAGTGCCCGAGGGGTCAACCGGACGGGAGCGCCGACCGTCCAACGTTACCGTCCCCGATGATCGTGGTCCACGCCGCCGCGACCGGTCCCCCGGCCCCGCCGGGCCCGGCCGGACGCCCGGGAAGGCGGCCCCCGTCGCCCCTCGTCCCCCGACCGTATCGCGCCGGGCGTCCTGTTCGCGCGCCGGGCGATCACGGCGCGCGAACAGGACGGGGCGGCGTTGCCTACAGGGCGCGTTCGACGACGCCCGCCCACCGGTCGAGCAGGCCGCGGGCGGCGTCGGGGTCGGGGCCCTCGGCCCACAGGTGGGTGACGGGTTCGGCGGGGTCGGGCAGGACGAGGACCCAGCGGTCGTCCTCGACGACGCGGACGCCGTCGGTGGTGTCGAGCTCGGCCCCGTCGGCGGCCTCCACGACCTGCCGCATGACGCCGCCCTTGGCGGCCCACGGGGTGGGCACCGAGCGGCGCAGCAGGTGCGCGGCGGGGATGCGGCGGTCGATCTCCGACAGGGGGCGGCCGGCGCGGGCGACGAGGCCGAGGAGCCGCAGGAACGCGGCGAGGCCGTCGACGGACGCGCCGAACTCGGGGACGACGAACCCGCCGCGCCCGTCCCCGGCGAAGATGACGTCGGGTTCGGCGGCGGCGCGGGTGAGGTCGTCCTGGGCGGTGGTGGTCCAGATCACGTCGACGCCGTGCGCGGCGCAGACGCGCCCGGCGACGCGGGTGGTGGTGACGGGCAGCGCGACGCGGCCGCCGCCGCGCTCGGCGGCGACGAGGTCGAGCAGGACGAGCAGGGCGCGGTCGTCGGCGATGCGGCGGCCGTTCTCGTCCACGAGGGAGACGCGTTCGCCGACGGGGTCGAACCGGACGCCGAACGCGGCCCGGGAGGACGCGACGAGCTCGCCGAGCCGGTCGAGTCCGGCGGCGCGCTGCTCGGCGGTCTCGGTGGGGGTGACCTCGTCCAGGGCGTTGCCGCGGGTGAGGACCTCCACGCCGATGCGGCCGAGCAGGCTCGGCAGCACGAGGGAGGCGGTGCCGCCCGCGCAGTCCAGGACGATCTTCAGGTCGGCGTCGCGGACGCCGGCGGTGTCGACGCGGTCGAGGAGGTCGAAGGTGTAGGTCTCGGCGGACCGGGCGGGGTGGGTGAGCTCGGCGATCTCGCCGGGGAACGCGCGCCGGTACTCCTGGCGGCCGAAGACGCGTTCGAGCTTGCGCTGCGCGCCCTGGGACAGGTCGGCGCCGGTCTCGTCGAAGAACAGGATGTCGACGCTCTGGGAGTCGCCGGGGGTGGTGCGGATGTAGACGCCGCCGGCCAGGCCCTCGCGGGCGGTGCGGAACCGGGCGGCGGGCAGCGCGCACGCCTCCAGGTCCTGGACGTTGACGGTTCCGGCGGTGAGGGCGCTGATGACGGCGCGTTTGAGGGTGCGGGCGGCGCGGGAGGCGTCGCGGCCGGTGACGACGGTGGAGCCCTTGCGCAGGGTGGTGGCGTAGGCCCCGGCGAGGCGGACGGCGAGTTCGGGGGTGATGTCGACGTTGATGAGCCCGGACACGCCGCGCGGCCCGAACAGGCTGCGCTGCCCGCGCGACTCCCAGATGACGCTGGAGTTGACGACGGCGCCGGCCTCGATGGTCTTGAACGGGTAGATCTTGACGCCGCCGTGGACGACGGCCTCGGCCTCGATGGTGCATTCGTCGCCGATGACGGCGCCCTCGCCGACGCGGGCCCCGGCCATCAGGTCGGTGCGCTTGCCGACGACGCAGCCGCGCAGGTCGGCGGACGGCCCGACGTACACGTTGTCGCCCAGCACGGCGCGGTGGAGCTGCGCGCCCGCGCGGACGACGACGTTGTCGCCGAGGACGGTGTACTTGCGCAGTTCGACGCCCGCCTCGACCTGCACGTAGTCCCCGATGAACAGGGGGCCGCGCAGGACGGCGCCGGGGTCGATCTCGGCGCCCTCCCCCACCCAGACGCCGGGCGACATCTCGAACCCGTCGACGGGGGCGTCGACCAGGCCGGAGAGCAGGTCGGCCTGGGCCTTGAGGTAGCTGTCGTGGGTGCCGACGTCCTCCCAGTAGCAGTCGGCGACGTACCCGTACAGGGGCGCGCCGTCGGCGAGGAGGCGGGGGAACACGTCGCCGGACCAGTCCACGGGGACGCCGGCGGCGACGTGGTCGAGGACCTCGGGTTCCATGACGTAGATGCCGGTGTTGACGGTGTCGGAGAACACCTGGCCCCAGGTGGGCTTCTCCAGGAACCGCTGGACGCGGCCCGCGTCGTCGACGATGACGATGCCGAACTCCAGCGGGTTGGGGACGCGCTTGAGCCCGATGGTGACCAGCGCGCCGTTCTCCCGGTGGAAGCGGATCATGTCGGTGAGGTCGAGGTCGGTGAGGGCGTCGCCGGAGATGACCAGGAAGCGGTCGTCGCGCAGGGCGGCCTCGGCGTTCTTGACGCTGCCGGCGGTGCCGAGGGGGATCTCCTCGGTGGCGTAGCTGAGGCTCATGCCGAGTTCGGAGCCGTCGCCGAAGTAGTCGCGGATGAGGGAGGCGAGGAACTGGACGGTGACGACGGTCTCGTCGAGCCCGTGGCGCTTGAGCAGGCGCAGCACGTGCTCCATGATCGGTCGGTTGAGGACGGGCAGCAGGGGTTTGGGCTGGTTGGCGGTCATGGGACGCAGCCGCGTCCCCTCACCGCCCGCCATCACGACGGCCTTCATCGGGGGGTCGGTGCTCCCTTCGGGTCGCCGGGCGGCGCGTCGTCCCCGCCCGGACGGGGTCCGGCGCCGGGGCTCGCGCCCGGCGCCGGATCGGAGTCGGCCTCTGATGCGGTTTCCTGTGCTGCGGGTTCCTGTGCTGCGGGGTTCTCGGGGTGTGCGGGGTGGGGCGCGCGGCGCGCGTCGCGGACGAGGCGGCGGGTCTGCTCCCAGTAGAGCAGGGCGGCCCACCAGTAGAGGGCGGTCCCCCAGATCGCGAAGGACCAGCCGACGACCCTGGCGACGGTCGCGGCGGTGCCGTGGTGGTCGCCGAGGAGCAGGAGCGGGAAGGCGTACAGCAGGCACATCGTGCCCGCCTTCCCGACGAAGTGGACGGGCAGGGTGCCGCGGTAGCCGAGCCGCCGCGTGATCGGCACGATCGGGGTGATCGCGGCCTCGCGCGCGACGAGCAGGACGACCAGCCACAGCGGGATGACGTCGCGGACGGTGAGCCCGACGAGCGTCGCGAGGATGTAGAGCCGGTCGGCGGCGGGGTCGAGCAGCGTGCCGAGCCGGCTGGTCTGGTTGAGGGTGCGGGCGAGGCGGCCGTCGAGCCAGTCCGACAGGCCCGCGAAGACCAGGACGCCGATGGCCCAGCCGTCGTGCCGGGCGACGATGAGCCACAGGAACAGCGGGACGCCGAGCAGTCTGGCGAAGCTGAGCGCGTTGGGGACGGTGAGGACCCGTCCCTCCGCCGGTCGCCGCGTGCCCTCGCCGTCGTCCGAAGTCCCCACCGAGCGCGCTCCGATCCGTCCCCTGTCCCCGTCGAGCCCGACCCTACCGGGCGGTTCGGGGGACGGCCCAGGGGCATCTCGCTCGTACGATGACCTGGACCGTTTCACGGCGCGTGCCCGCGCGCCGCGCTCCCCGCGAAACCCCGGAGGCCCCGCGTGACCGTCCCCGTCCCGAAGGCGGAACTGCACCTGCACATCGAGGGGACGCTGGAGCCCGAGCTGGCGCTGTCGCTGGCGGAGCGCAACGGGGTCGCGCTGCCGTACGGGTCGGCGGCGGAGCTGCGGGCGGCGTACGCGTTCGAGGACCTGCAGTCGTTCCTGGACCTGTACTACGCGCTGACGGCGGTGCTGCGGACCGGGCGGGACTTCGCCGACCTGGCGGAGGCGTACCTGGCGCGGGCGGCGGCGCAGGGCGTCCGGCACGCGGAGGTCTTCTTCGACCCGCAGGCGCACCTGGCGCGCGGTGTGGCGCTCGACACGGTCCTTTCGGGGCTGGGGTCGGCGCTGGGGGCCGCGCCGGAGCGGCACGGGGTCACGACGCGGCTGATCCTGTGCTTCCTGCGGGACCGGCCCGCCGAGGAGGCGCTGGAGGTGTTCGAGGCCGCGCGGCCGTGGTTCGGGACGCTGATCCACGGCGTCGGGCTGGACTCGGCGGAGGTCGGGCATCCCCCGGCGAAGTTCCGGGAGGTGTTCGACCGGGCGCGCGCGGCGGGGCTGCGGCGGGTCGCGCACGCGGGCGAGGAGGGGCCGCCGGAGTACGTGCGCGAGGCGCTGGACGTCCTCGGCGCGGAGCGGATCGACCACGGCATCCGGTCGCTGGAGGACCCGGCGCTGGTGGCGCGGCTGGCGGCCGAGCGGGTGCCGCTGACGGTGTGCCCGCTGTCGAACGTGCGGCTGCGGTGCGTCCCGGACCTTTCGGCGCACCCGCTGCCGAGGATGCTGGACGCGGGGCTGCTGGTGACGGTGAACTCCGACGACCCGTCCTACTTCGGCGGGTACGTCGAGGACAACATGGACGCGCTGCGCGCCGCGCTCGGCCTGGACGACGCGACCGTGCGGCTGCTGGCGGAGAACTCGTTCCGCGCGGCGTTCCTGCCCGCCGACGAGCGGGACGCCCATCTGCGCGCCGTCGCCGGACACCGCTTCGGCTGAGCCGGGCTCCGCGCCGCGCGCCATATACCCCGTCCCCCGCTGTTGCGGCAACCGGGGGGACGGCGGTTAGCGTCGGGGGCGACAGATCGCGGGGGCCCGGCGAACCGGGCTGAGATTGCGGCTGGGACGGCCGCTGACCGCTCGAACCTGACCGGGTAATGCCGGCGTAGGGAGAGATCGGGTCGTCATGACGAACATCGAGGAAATCCAGGCCGGGTCCGGCGCGCCCGCGGCGCGCAAGACCTATCTCCAGGGGTCGCGGCCGGACGTGCGGGCGCCGATGCGGGAGGTGCCGCTGAGCGACGGCGGCTCCGTGGTGCTGTACGACACCTCCGGGCCGTACACCGATCCGGGGTTCCGGCCGGACGTGCGGCGGGGGCTGCCGCCGCTGCGGGCGGGCTGGATCGCCGAGCGCGGGGACACCGAGGAGTATCCGGGACGGCGGGTCCGGCCGGAGGACGACGGGCGGCGGCGCGGGAGCGCGCCGGACCGGGCGGCGTTCCCGGCCCGCCCGCCGCGCCGGTCGCGGGGCGGGGCGGTCACGCAGCGCGCGTACGCGCGGCGCGGGGTCGTCACGCCGGAGATGGAGTTCGCGGCGCTGCGGGAGGGGGTGGCGCCGGAGTTCGTCCGCGACGAGCTGGCGGCGGGCCGCGCGGTGCTGCCCGCCAACGTCAACCATCCCGAGATCGAGCCGATGGTGATCGGCCGGAACTTCCTGGTGAAGGTGAACGCCAACATCGGGACGTCGGCGGTCGCGTCGTCGGTCGAGGACGAGGTCGCGAAGATGACGTGGGCGACGCGGTGGGGCGCCGACACCGTCATGGACCTGTCCACCGGGAAGGACATCCACACGACGCGGGAGTGGGTCCTGCGCAACTCGCCGGTCCCGGTCGGGACGGTGCCGCTGTACCAGGCGCTGGAGAAGGCGGGCGGCGACCCGGCGGCGCTGACGTGGGAGCTGTTCCGCGACACGGTGGTGGAGCAGGCCGAGCAGGGCGTGGACTACATGACGGTCCACGCGGCGGTGCGGCTGGCGCACGTCCCGCTGACGGCGCGGCGCACGACGGGGATCGTGTCGCGCGGCGGGTCGATCATGGCGGCGTGGTGCCTGGCGCACCACGAGGAGAACTTCCTCTACACGCGCTTCCGGGAGCTGTGCGAGATCTTCGCCGCGTACGACGTGACGTGGTCGCTGGGCGACGGGCTGCGGCCGGGGTCGCTGGCGGACGCCAACGACGAGGCGCAGTTCGCGGAGCTGCGGACGCAGGGCGAGCTGACGGCGGTCGCGGCCGAGTACGGCAACCAGGTGATGAACGAGGGCCCGGGGCACGTCCCGATGGACAAGATCAAGGAGAACGTGGACCTGCAGCGGGAGTGGTGCGACGACGCGCCGTTCTACACGCTGGGGCCGCTGACGACCGACATCGCGCCGGGCTACGACCACATCACCTCGGCGATCGGCGCGGCGATGATCGGCTGGTACGGCACGGCGATGCTGTGCTACGTCACGCCGAAGGAGCACCTGGGGCTGCCGGACCGCGACGACGTGAAGGCGGGCGTGATCGCCTACAAGATCGCGGCGCACGCGGCGGACGTCGCCAAGGGGCATCCGGGGGCGCGGGCGTGGGACGACGCGCTGTCGCGGGCGCGGTTCGCGTTCGCGTGGGCGGACCAGTTCAACCTGTCGCTGGACCCCGACACCGCGCGGGCGTACCACGACGAGACGCTGCCCGCCCCGGCGGCCAAGACGGCGCACTTCTGCTCGATGTGCGGGCCGCACTTCTGCTCGATGAAGATCACGCGGGACGTCCGCCGGTACGCCGACGAGCGCGGCCTGGCCGCGGACGCGGCGCTGGAAGCGGGCCTGCGGGAGAAGGCGGCGGAGTTCCGCTCGGCGGGCGGGCGGCTGCACCTGCCCATCGCCGACGACTGAGCCGAGGACTGAACCGGGGACTGAGCCGTTCAGGGCCGGGCGAGCCCGGCGACGCCGTCGAGCGCGAGGCGGACGGCCCGGTCGGTGACGGCGGCCGGGTCGTCCCCCGCCTCGACGGCGGTGACGGCGGCGTTGACCAGGCCCTGCAGCAGCCGGGCGGTGCGCGGCGGGTCGTCGTCGCCGAGGGCGGCCAGGGCGGCCTCGACGGGGCCGAGCAGCGCGCGGTGCGCCTCGGCCCCGTGGCCGCGCAGCGCGGCGGCGTCGGGTCCGCCGGCGAGGGCCTGCGCGACGCGGTGGCCGCCCGCGCGGACGACGTCGAGCTGGGCGCGGACGTAGGCGGCGACGCGGTCGCGGGGCGTCCCGGCGGCGGACATCGCGGCGCCGATGGCCGCGAGCCAGCGCGGGACGGTGTCCTCGACGACGGCGGCGAGCAGGTCGCGGCGGTCGCCGAAGTACTTGTAGACGCTGTTGCGGGCGAGGCCGGTGCGGCGGGCGACGGCCGCGAACGTCACGGCGGAGCTGTCGCCGTGCTCCTCCAGCAGGTCGCGGGCGGCGGCGACGAGCGCCTCGCGCTGGCGGGCGCGGTGGTCGGCGACGGTGGCGGCGCTGATCCGGGGCACGGCGACCAGTGTAGGGCGGCCCCGTTGGCGACGCCGCGTCCCCATCTGGGTACGCTTTTGGCGACATACCGTCCCCAACCTCGGGAATCCCATGTTCCTCGCCCTCCGCGAACTGCGCGCCGCCCGCGGCCGCTTCGCCCTCATGGGCGCCGTCGTGGCGCTCATCGCCGCGCTCGTCGGCGTCGTCTCCGGGTTCACCGCCGGCCTCGGCGACGACACCGTCTCCGCGCTGCGCGCCCTGCCCGCCGACCGCATCGCCTTCTCCGCCCACGCGGGGACGGACTTCGCGCGCAGCGGCGTCGACCCCGCGACCGCCGCCGGGATGGCCGCCGCGCCCGGCGTGCGCGCCACGCCGCTCGGCGTCACGATCACCCGGGGGACGACGCGGCGCGGCGTGCCGGTGGACGTCGCCGCGTTCGGCGTCGACCCCGCCGGGTTCCTCGCCCCGCGCGGCCTGACCGGGGACGGCGTCGTGGTGTCGCGCGGCCTGGCCGACGACGGCGTGCGCGTCGGCGACACGCTCGTCATCGACCGGATCGGGCTGCGCGTGCCCGTCGTCGGCGTCGCCGGACGCGCCGCCTACGGGCACGTCCCCGCCGCGTACGTCTCGCTGGACACCTGGGAGAAGATCCGGGCGTCGTCGGGGCCGCGCGAGTACAGCGCCGTCGCGCTGAAGACCGGCGACCGCGCCGACGTCGCCGCCCTGGACCGGCGGTTCGGCACGCGGACCGTCGCCCGCGACGCGGCGTTCGCGGCGGCGCCCGGCTACTCCGGCGAGCGGATCACCATGAACTCGATCCTGGTGTTCCTCTACCTCATCGCCCCGCTCGTCGTCGGCGCGTTCTTCGCGGTGTGGACGGTGCAGCGCACGCCCGAGCTGGCGCTGCTGCGGGCGCTCGGCGCGGCGCGGCGGCGGCTGCTGGGTCACACGATGCTGCAGGCCGCGCTCGTCGTGGTCGGCGCGTCGGCCGTCGGCGGGGCGCTGGCGGCCGCGGTCGGGGCGGCGCTCGGCTCGGCGGTCCCGTTCAGCCTGCCGCCGGGGACGCTGCTCGGCACGGTCGCGGCCGTCTCGGTCGCGGGCCTGGCCGGATCGGCGCTCACGCTGCGCCGCGTCACCTCCCCCGACCCCCTCACGATGCTCGGAGCGAACCGATGACCGTCCGCACCACCGCCGACCTGGCCTTGGAGTCGGTGACCGTCGTCCACGGGACGGGCGCGGCGCGCACGACCGTGCTGGACTCCCTGGACCTGTCCTTCTCCCCCGGCCGCCTCACCGCGCTCGTCGGCCCGTCCGGGTCGGGCAAGTCGACGCTGCTGGCCGTCGCGGGCGCGCTGCTGCGCCCGGCGTCGGGGCGGGTGCTGCTGGGCGGCGAGGACGTCGTGCCGCTGAGCGACGCGCGGCGCGCCTGCGTCCGCCGCGAGCGGATCGGGTACATGTTCCAGTCCGGGAACCTGCTGCCGGGTCTCACCGCGCTGGACCAGGTCCTGGCGATCGGGCATCTGAACGGGCGGCGCGTGTCGGGGCTGCGGGACGCGGCGGCCGCGGCGCTGGAGTCGGTGGGGCTGGCGCACCGCGCCGGGCACCGGCCCGAGCAGCTGTCCGGCGGGGAGCGCCAGCGCGTCGCGCTGGCCCGCGCGCTCGTCCTGGAGCCCGCCGTGCTGCTGGTGGACGAGCCGACCGCCGCCGTCGACCGGAGCCAGGCCGCCGGGCTGGCGGCGCTGCTCGGCGACGCCGTGCGCGGCCGGGGCCGCACCGCCGTCGTCGCCACGCACGACCCGGCGGTCGTGGAGGCGGCCGACGAGGTGGTGGACATGGCCGCGCTCGCCGGGGGTCAGCGGCCCCGGCCGTAGGCCCAGAACCCGGCGGCGACCAGCGCGACGGCGGCGGTGCTGAACAGGGCGCGGACGTGGTTCCAGGCCGTCCACCGGCCCGAGTACCGCGTCCACTCGCGGGCGGCGTCGGCGGCGTCGGAGGGGATGCGCAGCCGCGCCAGGGCGTCGTTCATCGGGACGTTCACCGCGACGGTCGGCAGGAACGCGCCGACGACGTACACGGCCGCCGCCGCGAAGAACAGCAGCGCGGCGGCGCGCCGGTCCATGCTCCACAGCGCGATGCCCGCGACGGCCGCCGCGACCGGCATCAGCATGAACGCCGCGAGGAACAGCGGGTTCTGGATGCGCTGGTTGATCCCCTGCATCGCGGCGATCGACGCCGCGCCGGGCGTGGCGTTCAGGCCCGGCATCACCCCGACCGAGAAACCGAAGAACGTGCCGGCCATCGCGGCCGACATCAGCAGCGACAGGACGCCGGGCACCGTGGCCAGAGCCGTGCGCATGGGTGTCTCCCTCCCCGGGCGGGACGAGTTCCCGCCGTCGCCTCCGAGTCCATCGCACGAGCGGCGGGGGCGACATCGCCCAGGAGCGCGGGCGCATACGCGAACGTCTCCACACCCGGCCGCGTGTCCTGTTCGTCCTGGTTAGGGTGGCGGGATGGACGCGCTCGCCGACCTCCTCGACGGCCCCCGCGCGCACGGCGCCTTCCTGCTCCGCGCGACGTTCGCGCCGCCGTGGTCGGTGGAGATCCGCGACCGCGCGCCGCTGACGCTGATGGTGATGGTGCGCGGCGAGGCGTGGCTGCGCGGCGACGGCGCGGCGGCGGGCTCGGCGGCGGGCTCGGCGCTGCTGCTGCGGCCGGGCGACGTCGCGGTCGCGCGCGGCCCGGACGGCTACACCCTGGGCGACGACCCGGCCGCGCCGCCGGACGTCGTCGTCCACCCCGGGCAGCGCTGCGCGGCCCCCGACGGCACGCCGATGACCGAGGAGATGACGTTCGGCCCGCGCGCGTGGGGCACCGACCCGGACGGCCCGGACGTGATGCTCGTCGGCACCTACGGGCACGGCGGCGCGGTGACCGGGCGGCTGCTGGCGGCGCTGCCGCCGCTGCTGGTCGTGCCCGGCGGCGAACGCGGGAACGGTCCCGGCGGGACGGTCGCCGCCGCGCTCGCCGCGCTGCTGGAGGCCGAGATCCGCCGGGACGAGCCCGGCCAGGACGTCGTCCTGGACCGCCTGCTGGACGTGCTGCTCATCGCGGTGCTGCGGTCGTGGTTCGCGCGCCCCGACGCGGCCCCGCCCGGCTGGTACCGGGCGCACGGCGACGCGGTCGTCGGCCCGGCGCTGCGGCTGCTGCACGCCGACCCGGCGCGGCCGTGGACGGTCGCGGCGCTGGCGGCGGCGACGGGCGCGTCCCGCGCGGCGTTCGCGCGCCGGTTCGCGGCGCTGGTCGGCGAGCCGCCGATGGCGTACCTGACGGGGCTGCGGCTGGCGCGGGCGGCGGACCTGCTGCGCGAGACGGGCGTGACGCTGGACGCGGTGGCGCGCCGCGTCGGCTACGCGACGCCGTTCGCGCTGAGCACCGCGTTCAAGCGCGCGCACGGGGTGAGCCCGCAGGAGTACCGGACGCGCGCCGCCGCCGATTAACGCGGACGGAATTCGGTGTTTTCTCCCGCGCCCGGCCGGTGTTTCGCGGGTGTCACCCAATTCTCACCGGCCGGAATGGGCGCACCGGGAACAGCAGCCCGCGCTCCGGCGTTTCGCACCATGAGTTCCGCGGCCTTATGACATGATGCGGGGCACATCGGACCCATGCGTAGGGAGTGATATGACCACCAAGCCGTCCGAGGACGACCTTCTTGCCGTATTCTCGCGCGCGGACCTCGGCGGTGACGAAAAGCTCGATCTGATGGAGTTCTCGCTGGTCCTCGACCTGCTGGGGCTGTCCTGGAACAAGGCCGAGGTGCAACACCGGTTCGAGCAGGCCGACTTCGACCGCGACGGTTTCATCTCCTTTCCGGAGTTCAGCGGGCTGCTGACGACGCAGGGCTGGACGACGAAGGGCGCCGCCGCCGCGCACGGCTGATCCCACCGCCGGATCCCTCCGAAGGCCGGGCGCCGCGCCCGCGAGGCGCGGCGCCCGGCGCCGCGGTCAGGTCGCGCGGCCGCGCAGCGCCCGGTAGCGGCGCACGAGCGCGGCGGTGGACGGGTCGGGCAGGCCGGTCGGCGGCTCCGCGTCGGTCAGGGCGGGCACCAGGTCGCTCGCCAGGACCTTGCCGAGCTCCACGCCCCACTGGTCGAAGGAGTCGATCCCCCAGACCACGCCCTCGACGAACACGATGTGCTCGTACAGCGCGACGAGCTGCCCGAGAGTTCCGGGCGTCAGCTTGGGCGCGAGGATCGTGCTGGTCGGCCGGTTGCCGGGCATCACCTTGTGCGGGACGGTCGCGGCGGGCGCGCCCTCGGCGGCGATCTCCTCGGCGGTCCTGCCGAACGCCAGCGCGGACGTCTGCGCGAACAGGTTCGCGGCGAGCAGGTCGTGCATGCCGGGACCGCCCGCCGCGGCGTCCTGGAACGGCTCGGCGAACCCGATGAAGTCGGCCGGGACGAGCCGCGTCCCCTGGTGCAGGAGCTGGTAGAAGGCGTGCTGGCCGTTGGTGCCGGGCTCGCCCCAGAAGATCTCCCCGGTCGCGGCGGCGACGGGCGTCCCGTCGGCGCGCACCGACTTGCCGTTGGACTCCATCGTGAGCTGCTGGAGGTAGGCGGGGAACCGGGCCAGGCGCTGGCTGTAGGGCAGGACCGCGCGGGTCTCCGCGCCGAAGAAGTCGTTGTACCAGACCCCGAGCAGGCCCATCACGACCGGCAGGTTCGCCTCGAACGGCGCGGTGCGGAAATGCTCGTCGATCGTGTGGAACCCGTCGAGCATCTCGCGGAACCGCTCCGGCCCGATCGCGATCATCAGCGACAGGCCGATCGCGCCGTCGAAGGAGTAGCGGCCGCCGACCCAGTCCCAGAAGCCGAACATGTTGCCGGTGTCGATGCCGAAGTCCGCGACGCGCTCGGCGCTGGTCGACACGGCCGCGAAGTGCCGCGCGACGGCCTTGTCGTCGCCGAGGCGGTCCACCAGCCAGGCGCGGGCGACCTTGGCGTTGGTCAGCGTCTCCAGCGTCCCGAACGTCTTGGAGCTGACGATGAACAGGGTGCGGGCGGGGTCGAGCCCGGCCAGGACGCCGGTGACGTCGGCGGGGTCGACGTTGGAGACGAACCGGGTGGCGACGCGCTCGCCGGGGCGGCCGGGCAGGTCGGCGTAGTCGGCCAGCGCCTCGGCGGCCATCGCGGGGCCGAGGTCGGACCCGCCGATCCCGATGTTCACCACCGTGCTGATCGTCTCGCCGGTGAACCCGCGCCACTCCCCCGAGCGGACGCGGTCGCTGAACGCGGCCATCCGGTCCAGGACGGCGTGGACGTCGCCCGCCGCGTCCTGCCCGTCCACCCTCAGCGCGGCGCCGGGCGGGAGCCGCAGCGCGGTGTGCAGGACGGCGCGGTCCTCGCTGACGTTGACGTGGACGCCGGTGAACATCTCCTCGACGCGCTCGCGCAGCGCGGCGCGGTCGGCCAGGCGGGTCAGCAGCCGCAGCGTCTCGGCGGTCGCGCGGTTCTTGGAGTAGTCCAGGACGAGGTCGCCCGCGGTGATCGTCATGGCCTCCGCGCGGCCCGGGTCGGCCGCGAACAGCTCGCGCAGGTGCGCGCCGCCGATCTCGCGGTGGTGCGCGGAAAGCTCGGCCCACTCCGTCGTGGCGGTGATGTCGGGCGTCGGTTCGGCCATCGTCCCCTCTTCTCTCGCCGTGCTCTGGGCGGGCGGTGCGCCCCCGGCGGACCCCGTGCCCGTCCCAGGTGATCATATTCAGCGGCGCGGCGGTGCCGCCGCAGTGCGGCCCGCAGTGCGGCCCGCGGTTTGGCCCGTGGTGCGGTGGGCCGCGCGGAACGCGCGGTGGTCGGCGGCGGTCCGGGCGGCGTAGGCGAGCGCGAAGTCGGCGGCGGCGCGGTCGAAGCCGTCGCCGCCGCCGAGGTATCCGGCGATCACGAGGCGGTCGCCGGTGCGGGCGTGGGCGAGCGCGAGGGCCGCCGCGCACGCCCGGCCGTACAGGGCCAGGCCGCGGGCGGTCGCGCGGGCGGGGTCGAACGCGGCGCGGCGGTCGTGCGGGGACCGCCAGTACCAGGCGCCGGCGGCGCCGAGGAACGGGTCGTGCGCGCCGAGCAGCCGGTGCGCGGCGACGACGCGCCGCGCGTCGCTCAGGGCGGCGTCGGCGGGTGCGCGGTCGGGGTCGGGGTCGGGGGCGGGGTGGTCGGGGGCGGGTGCCCGGTCGGGGTCGGGGAGGAACGGCGCGAGCGCGGACGGGCGGGCCTGGGCGGCGCGCAGCAGCAGCACGTCGTCGGCGTCGCGGCCGGTGAACGCGACCAGGTGCGCGCGGACGCTGGCGGCCGGCGCGCCGGCCGCGTCGCACGCGCTGTCGGCGACGCGGTACCGCGACAGCAGCAGCGCGGCGTCCTCGGGCAGCGCGCGCCGGTAGGCGGCCAGCGCGGCGGCGGCCAGGGCGGGCGGCGGCGCGCCGCGCTCGACCAGCGGGGGGTCGTCCACGATGCGCCGCCGCCCGCCGGTCCGGCGGGTCGGGTCGGGCAGCGGGCCGTCGCGGTCGCGGGCGCGGCCGGGCGGGCGCAGCCGCCGCCGCAGCGGGACGGCGGCGAGCAGGCCGGGCCCGGCGGGCGCGCGGGCGCGGAAGACGGCCAGGTCCCCGGCCGCGGCGAGGGCCCGCATCCGCTCGCGGTAGGCGCGGGCGGCGGTCGCGGCGGCGGCGCGGGCGGCGTCCTCGCCGCCGCCGTTCTGCAGCGCGGCGACGGCGAGGCTGGCCAGCAGGCGCTTGACGTCCCACTCGAACGGGCCGGGGACGGACTCCTCCAGCGCCTCGGGGACGACGACGTACCCGTCCCGGCCGGGCCGCAGGCCGAAGGCGAGCAGGTGCGCGTCCCCGCAGAGCCGCACGGCGGGTCCGGCGGCGGGCGCGGCGGGCGCGGCGGCGAGGTCGGCGGCCATGACGGCGGTCGCGCCGCTCAGGAACGCCAGCGGCGTCCCGGCCATCCGGGCGCGGCGCAGCGCGGCGAGGGCGGGCGGCAGCGCGCGGTCGCGGGCGGCCAGGACCGCGCACGGGTCGGGGCGGTCCGCGCACGGGCCGAGTTCGGCGTGCGCGGCGTGCGGGGCGCGGTCGCGCAGCGCGCGGCCCCGCTCGTAGCGCTCGCGCGGCGACGTCACGGCCGTCTCCCCTCCCCTGACCTGGCCCGTTCCAACGAGCCGGGCGACATAACACCAAGAACCAGGCAAGCTCCGGCCGGTCGGCCGGACGCGGCCGTAGTGTCGGGAGGAACGGCACGATCGGGGGGGCGCGCGTGGACGCGGAGTGGCTGTGGGCCGGCACGTACACCGGCGACCGGGGCGACGGGAACGGCGTGTACCTGCTGCGCCGCCGGGGCGACGGCGCGCTGGAGGACCCGGTGCTCGTCGCGGGCGCGGACGACCCGTCGTTCCTGGCCGTCCACCCGCGCCGCGAGACGCTGTACGCGGTCGGGGAGAACGACCCGGGGACGGTGTCGGCGTACGCGGAGGAGACCGACGGGCTGCTGCTCACCGGCACCCGCGAGCTGCCCGCCGAGCCGTGCCACCTGGCGGTCGCGCCGGACGGGAGCGCGCTGCTGGTCGCCTGCTACGCGGGCGGGGCGGTCGCGGCGGTGCCGCTGGCCGAGGACGGCTCGTTCGCGGGCGAGCCCTCGGTCGTCCACGTGCGGGGCGGCGGCCCGGACGCCGACCGGCAGGCGGGCCCGCACCCGCACGCGGTGGCGTGGGCCCCGGACGGCACGGTCCTCGCGGCCGACCTCGGCGCGGACCTGATCCGCACGTTCCGCTACTCGGGCGGGGAGCTGTGGCCCGTCACCGAGATCCCGGTGCCCGCCGGGTACGGGCCGCGCCACCTGGCGATCCACCCGTCCGGGCGGGTGCTGGTGGTCTGCGAGCTGGCGCCCCGGCTGCTGGTGCTGACGCCCGGCCCGTCCTACGCGGAGCTGGCGGTGTCGGCCGAGTCCCCCGCGACGGCGGGCGACCCGGGGCCGGGCGCGCTCGGCGCGGGCATCGCGGTGGGCGCGGGCGGCGCGCACGTCTACACCACCACGCGCGGCCCGGACGTGGTGACCGTCCACCGCGTCCCGCCGGACCGGGGCGCGCTGGAGCCCGTCACCGACGTCCCGACGGGCGGCGCGTGGCCGCGCGACCTGCACGTGGACGGCCCGTGGCTGCACGTGGCCAACGAGCGCGGCGGCGGCGTGACGACGTTCCACCTCGGCCCGGACGGCGTGCCGGTCCCGCGCGGGACGGCCGCGCCGGTGCCGACGCCGGTCTGCGTCATCGGCGTCCCGGGTTTCACCTAGGCCGGGTTTCTCCACTTACGTCACGGGAACGGCCCATTTGCTGGGGTTTCTCGGACGACGAGGGGGAACGGCTCATGGCCATCGCGAGCGTCAACCCGGCCACCGGGGAAGTGGAGAAGACCTTCGACGCCCTGTCGGAGGCCGAGATCGACCGGGCGCTGGAGCGCGCCGCGACCGCGTTCGGCGCGTACCGGCTGACCTCGTTCGAGGAGCGGGCGCGCTGGATGAACGCCGCCGCCGACGTCCTGGACGCCGACGCCGACCGGATCGCCGCGACGATGACGGCCGAGATGGGCAAGACCCTCTCCGCCGCCCGCGCCGAGGCCCGCAAGTGCGCCGGGGCGCTGCGCTTCTACGCCGAACGCGCCGAGGGCTTCCTCGCCGACCGCGACGCCGACGCCGCCGCCGTGGGCGCGCGGCAGGCGTTCACCCGCTACGAACCGCTCGGCCCCGTCCTGGCGGTCATGCCGTGGAACTTCCCGCTCTGGCAGGTGGTCAGGTTCGCCGCGCCCGCGCTGATGGCGGGCAACGTCGGGCTGCTCAAGCACGCCTCCAACGTCCCGCAGACCGCGCTGTTCCTGGAGGAGCTGTTCCGGCGCGGCGGGTTCCCCGAGGGCGTCTTCCAGACGCTGCTCGTCGGGTCCGCGCAGGTCGAGCGGATCGTCCGCGACCCGCGCGTGCGCGCCGCGACGCTCACCGGCAGCGAGCCGGCGGGCCGCGCCGTGGCCGCCGCCGCCGGGGACGAGATCAAGCCGACCGTCCTGGAACTCGGCGGCAGCGACCCGTTCGTGGTCATGCCGTCCGCCGACCTGGAGGCCGCCGCGCGCACCGCCGCCGACTCGCGCTGCCTCAACAACGGGCAGAGCTGCATCTCGGCGAAGCGGTTCATCGTGGACGAGGCCGTCGCGGACGAGTTCGAGGAGCGGTTCGTCGCGCACATGAGCGCCAAGCGCGTCGGCGACCCCACCGACCCGCAGACCGACGTCGGCCCGCTGGTCGACGAGAAGGCCCGCGCCGCCGTCGAGGACCTCGTCGCCGACGCGGTCGGCAAGGGCGCGACGATCCTGTGCGGCGGCCTGCGCCCCGACGGCCCCGGCTGGTACTACCCGCCGACCGTCGTCACGGGCGTGACGCCGCGGATGCGGATGTTCGGCGAAGAGGTCTTCGCGCCCGTCGCGTCGCTGTTCCGCGTGCGGGGCGTCTCGGCCGCCGTCGAACTGGCCAACGCCACCGGGTTCGGCCTCGGCTCGAACGCCTGGACCACCGACCCCGACGAACGCGACCGGTTCCTGCGCGAACTCGACGCCGGGCAGGTCTTCATCAACGGCATGACGACGTCGTTCCCCGAACTCCCGTTCGGCGGAGTGAAGCGCTCCGGCTACGGCCGGGAGCTGTCCGACCTCGGCATCCACGCGTTCTGCAACGCCAAGACCGTCTGGATCGGCTGACCGGGCCGGACCCCCGCGCGGGGCCCGGCCCGCCGCCGTCAGGCGCGGTCGGCGACGCTGCGCCGGACCTCGTCCATGTCCAGCGCCTGCGCCTGCCCGATCAGGTCCTCCAGGGCCTGCTCGGGCAGCGCCCCCGGCTCGGAGTACAGCACGATCTTGTCGCGCACGACCATCAGCGTCGGGATCGAGCTGATCTCGAACGCGGCCGACAGCTCCGGCTCGGCCTCGGTGTCGACCTTGGCGAACGTCACATCGGGGTGCTTGTCCGACACCCGGTCGTACACCGGCGCGAACGTGCGGCACGGGCCGCACCACGACGCCCAGAAGTCGACCAGGACCGTGCCCTCCCGCTCCAGGGTCTCGTCGAAGGTGTCGCGCGTCAGCTCCACGGTGGCCATCACGGCCTCCTCTCGTCGGCGTTCGTGCCGCGCCCCCGTCAACCGGCGGGGGCGGTCCGGCATTCCGCCGACCGCCCCTACCCGGGACGGCCCCGCCCTACCAGGCGAACGCCTCCGGCGCCGGCCCGGGGCCGGGGAAGACCTCCTCCAGCGCCGCCAGCAGCTCGGCGGGCAGCTCCAGACCCACCGCGCGGACGGCCGAGTCGAGCTGCTCGGCGGTGCGCGGCCCCACGATCGGGCCCGTCACGCCGGGCCGCGTCAGCAGCCACGCCAGGCCCACGTCGCCCGGCTCCAGACCGTGGTCGGCGCACAGCGCCTCGTACCGCTCGACCCGGTCGCGGACCGCCGGGTCCGCGAGCTGGTCCGCCGCCCGGCCCGTCGACCGGCCCCGCACACCCTCCCGCTGCTTGCGCAGGACGCCGCCGAGCAGCCCGCCCTGCAGCGGCGACCACGGGATCACGCCGAGACCGTACGCCTCCGCCGCCGGGATCACCTCCATCTCGGCGCGCCGCTCCGCGAGGTTGTAGAGGCACTGCTCGCTGACCAGGCCCAGCGACGAGCGGCGCGCGGCGGTCTCGTTGGCCCGCGCGACCGCCCAGCCGGGGAAGTTCGACGACCCCGCGTACAGCACCTTGCCCTGCTGCACCAGGACGTCGACGGCCTGCCAGATCTCCTCCCACGGCGTCGCCCGGTCGATGTGGTGGAACTGGTAGAGGTCGATGCGGTCGGTGCCCAGGCGCTTCAGGGACGCCTCGGCCGCGCGGCGGATGTTCAGCGCGGACAGCCTGCCCTCGTTCGGCCACGGGGCGTCCGGGTCGCCCATGTCGCCGTAGACCTTCGTCGCCAGGACGGTCTTGTCGCGGCGCCCGCCGCCCTGCGCGAACCAGGTCCCCAGGATCTCCTCGGTGCGCCCCCGGTTCCCCGGCCCGCCGTACATGTTGGCGGTGTCGAAGAAGTTGACGCCCGCGTCCAGCGCCGCGTCCATGATCTTGTGGCTGTCCGCCTCGTGGGTGAACGGGCCGAAGTTCATGGTGCCGAGCACGAGTCGGCTGACCTTGAGTCCCGTCCGTCCGAGCTGTGTGTACTCCATCCCCCCAGTCGATCATCTGGAGCGCGCTCCAGGTCAAGCGGGACCGCCCCCTTCGCCCCCTATGATCGCCGGATGAGCGAACCGACGATCCGCTGGGGAATCCTCGGGACCGGCGGCATCGCCGCCACCTTCACCGAGGACCTGCTGCTCCTGCCCGGCCACGAGGTCGCCGCCGTCGGCTCCCGCGCCGCGGGCACCGCCCGCGACTTCGCCGACCGCTACGGCGTCCCCCGCGCCCACGGCTCCTACGCGGCGCTCGCCGACGACGACGGCGTGGACGTCGTCTACGTCGCCACCCCGCACCCCCTGCACGCCGCGCCCGCGCTGCGCTGCCTGGAGGGCGGCCGCGCCGTGCTCGTCGAGAAGCCGCTCACCACCTCCGTCGCCGACGCGACCGCGCTCGTCGCGGCCGCCCGCGTCCGCGGCCGGTTCCTCATGGAGGCCATGTGGACGCGCTGCAACCCGCTCGTCCGCCGCGCCTACGCCCTCGCCGCCGACGGCGCCATCGGCGAGATCACCGCCGTCCACGCCGACTTCTCCATCGCCCCCGACTACGACCCCGCGCACCGCCTGTGGGACGCCTCCCTCGCCGGCGGCGCGCTGTTCGACCTCGGCTGCTACGCCCTGTCGTTCACCTGGCCGCTGCTCGGCGACCCGGCCGCCGTCCGGTCCGTGAGCGCCCCCGCGCCGACCGGCGTGGACGCCAACACCGGCATCCTGCTCGGCTACGACTCCGGCGCGGTCGCGCTGCTGCACTGCGGCCTGCGCGGCGAGTCCCCGCACGCCGCGACCGTCGTCGGCACCCGCGGCCGCATCGAGGTCGCCGCGCCGTTCTACCGGCCCACCGAACTCACGCTCGTCCGCCGCGGCGCCGAACCCGAGACCTTCACCGCGCCCCTCACCGGCCACGGCTACACCCACCAGGCCGAGGAGGTCGCCCGGCGGCTCCGCGCGGGCGAGACCGAGTCGCCGCTGATGCCGCTGGACGAGAGCGTCGCGATCCTCCGCGTCATCGAGCAGATTCGCGCCGCGCACGCCTGACGGCCCCCGATCCCGTCCGCAAGGCACCATAATGTCCCGATCATGGGCGGACGGGGGAGCGACGGGATGACCGAGAGCGGCGCGCCGCTGGGGAGCCGGTACGTACTGACCGAGCAGATCGGCCGCGGCGGGATGGGCGTGGTCTGGCGCGCGCTCGACCGCGACACCGGCACCGAGCGGGCGGTCAAGATCCTGCGCGGCGAACTGGCCGACGACCCCGACGCGCTGACCCGCTTCGTCCGGGAGCGGACCGCGCTGCTGCGCGTCCGCCACCCCGGCGTCGTCGCCGTCCACGACATGGTCGTCGAGGGCGACCGGCTCGCCCTCGTCATGGACCTCGTCACCGGCGAGGACCTCGGCCGCTACCGGGCGCGGCGCGGCGGCACGCTGCCGCCCGCCGAGGCGGCGTGGCTGGTCGGGCAGGTCTGCGCCGCGCTCGTCGCCGTCCACGGGACCGGGCTCGTCCACCGCGACCTCAAACCCGCCAACGTCCTGCTCGACCACCGCGCGGGCGGCGAGGCCCCCGCCCGGCTCGCCGACTTCGGCGTCGCGCACATCGTCTCGGGGACCGAGCTGACCGCCGCCGGGCAGGTCGTCGGCACGCCGTCCTACATGGCGCCCGAGGTGCTGCGCGGGCAGGCGCTCAGCCCCGCCGCCGACGTGTACGCGGCGGGCGTCACCCTCTACGAGCTGCTGGCGGGACGGCCGCCGTTCCGGGGCGCGGAGCTGACGGCCGTCATCCGCGCCCACCTGGAGGACGCGCCCGAACCGATCCCCGGCGTCGACGGCCGCCTGTGGACGCTCGTCGAGCAGAGCCTCGCCAAGGAACCGGTCGCGCGGATCGGCGCGTTCGCCCTCGCGCAGGGCCTCACCGAGTACGCGGCGGCGCACCGGACCGCGCCGTACGCGCTGACGCCGCTGCCGGCGGCCGAGCGCACGCTGCCGTCCGCACCGGGCGGCGGGACGCCGACGCCGTTCCCCGCCGCGCCGCCCGCGTTCCCCGAGACGCCGCCGCCGACGCGCACGAGTGACGGCACGGGCGGCGGCACGGACGGCGGCACGGGCGGCGGCACGGGCGGCGGCACGGCGGGGCGGTCCTACCGGACGCCGGTGCTGATCGGCGCGGGCGCGGCGCTCGTCGCGGCGGTCGCGGCCGGGGGCGCGTTCGCGTTCGCCTCCGGCGGCGACGGCGGCGGTTCCGGCGACGGGCGGGGCCTCGCGGCGGCGGGGCGGCAGGCGAACGCCGCCGCGACGGACGGGGCCGCCGCCGCGGCGTCGCCGTCCCCGACGCGGCCGCACCGCAAGCCGGGCGCGTCGGCGTCACCCTCGGAGTCCGCGTCCGGCCCGGCCGCCTCCAGGTCAGGCGCCCCGAAGCGCAGGACGGGCGGGAGCGGCGGCGCCAAGCCGACCGGCTGGCTGTGCGGCCCGCGCACGGCGGCGGACGCGCGCGGCCACTACACAACGGCGTGCATCCGCACCGACGGCCACCGCGTCTACCTGCGCGGCACCACCGACCCGGTCGCGTCCCGCAACGACCCGAAGCTCATCGCGAGCAACGACGTGCAACTCGTGCTGGTCCTCAAGACGGCCGACACCCAGAAGAGCGTCCAGTACTTCACCTCGCCGCGCTGCACGGCGATCGTCTGCACCTTCGAGGCGTCCGCCGTCCCCCCGCACCACGCGTACCGCGTCCTGCCGAAGTTCTACTTCCAGCGGGTGTACCAGGGCACCGGAACCGAAAGCCCGACGATCCGGTTCTGAACAGCCGGAAGCCCCGGCGGTCGAACGACCGCCGGGGCTTCCGGCACCACGCGTGGCGATTATCCGAGCGGCTTGGGCTCACCCTTCGAGCCCGCGCCCTTGCCCCACTTCAGAATCTCGTACTTGACGCCCTTGATGTGTCCGGCGTCGGAGCCGGTGTTGTACTTGGACTTCGGCGTGCCGCCGTCAAGCAGGTGACGGAAGGTATAGGTGTCCAGGTCGAGCATCACGCCGCGGTGCGAGGGTTCGCCGGGGCCTCGGTCGCCGATGAACCCGGTGACGCTGCGGCCTTCGTAGGAGACCTTGACCTTGGTGTGCAGGGGCCAGGACGGGGAGGCGAACAGGCCCTTCTGCATCGGCTTCCCGCCGGCCGGGGCGCCGGTGTCGCCGTTGACGCCCGATCCGTCGTCCCAGAAGTAGGACGCGGTGGTCTTGCCGGTGAGCAGCGCCTTGGAGTCCTTGCCCTCGGTCTTCTTGGCGGGGGCGAGGTTCGCGGCGGCGGCCGTGTTGGTCTTAGCGGCTGCGTCGTCGTGGTCGTTGCCCGAGAGGGCGACGCCGGCGACCATCAT
>NZ_KB907225.1 GCF_000381885.1 Actinomadura atramentaria DSM 43919
GTTGCGACCAGACGAGCCCCAAGCTCCGTAGCGGGGACAGGATTTGAACCTGCGACCTCTGGGTTATGAGCCCAGCGAGCTACCGAACTGCTCCACCCCGCGGCGATGTCTTAACTCTATGGGGCGGTGGGGGGTTGTGCAAATCAGGGGCAGGCGGGGATGGGGCCGTGTCCGGTGGTGAGGGCGTCGAGGGCTTGGCGGGCCTGGTGGAGGGTGTCGGCGCGGACGAGGCGGAGGCCCTTGGGGCGGGCGGCGGTGGCGTCGGCGCAGTTGTCCTTGGGGGTGAGGAAGACGGTGGCGCCGGCGTCGCGGGCGGCGATCATCTTCTGCTGGATGCCGCCGATGGGGCCGACGTTCCCGGCGGGGTCGATGGTGCCGGTGCCGGCGATGAACTTGCCGCCGGTGAGGGAGCCGGGGGTGAGTTTGTCGAGGATGGCGAGGGAGAACATGAGGCCGGCGCTGGGGCCGCCGATGTCCCCGACGCTGATGTCGATCTTGAAGGGGAGCCGGTAGGCGGTGCCGAGGACGACGCCGACGACGGCGCGTTTGCGGTCGTCGGAGGGGACGGTGGCGAGGGTGACCTTCTGTTCCCTGCCGTCGCGCCGGAGGGTGAGTTCGGCGACGGAGCCGGGCCGCCGGTCCCCCATGCGCCTGGTGACGTCGGCGACGTCGGTGATCTTCCGTCCGTCGAGGGCGACGACCTCGTCGCCGGGCCGGAGCTGCCCGTCGGCGGGCTTGCCCTTCTGGACGGACTGGACGACGACGCCGGACGGCACGGTGATCCCGAGTTCGTGGAGCGCGGCGACCTCGGCGTTCTGCTGGGAGTCCTGCATCTGCCGGGTGTTCTCGGCGTCCACCTGCTTCTGCGACTCGTTCTTGGGGAACAGCGTCTCCTCGGGGACGATGGAGACGTCCCGTTTGAGCCAGCCGTTGAGGACGCTGAGCAGGTCCATCCGCGCGCCCGGCCCGCCCCGGTAGGTGACGGTGGTGAAGTTGAGGTGCCCCGAGTCGTCGTAGGTCTGCCGTCCCTCGATCTTCACGAGGGGCTCGCCCTTGTCGTTGGCGCCGAGGGTGTTGCTCGTCGGGCCGGGCATGAGCGCCACGTAGGGCACCTTCAGGACCGACGCGACGGCCGCGAGCAGCAGGACGAGGACGCTCGCGACGGTCAGGGTGACGGCGTGTCGGGACATGGCCGAAACTCTATGCGCAGCCGCCGGTTCAGCAGGCCCCGACCCACTCGTCGCCGCCGTCCGCGAAGAGCTGGTGCTTCCAGATCGGCACCTGCGCCTTGAGGTCGTCGATGAGGCGGCGGCACGCGGCGAACGCCTCGGCGCGGTGCGGGCAGGACGCGGCGACCACGACGGCGAGGTCCCCGATCTCCAGGTCCCCGACGCGGTGGACGGCGGCGAGGGCGCGGACGGGGAGGTCCGCCGCGACCTTGCCCATGACGGTGCGCAGCTCGTCCTCGACGCTCGGATGGGCGCTGTAGGACAGCCGCCGGACGGCGCGCGCGTGGTCGTGGTCGCGGACGGTCCCGACGAACAGCGCGACGCCGCCGGCGGCGGGGTCGCCCACGGCGGCGAAGACCTCGTCGACCGACAGCGGCCGGTCCTGGACTCGGGCGAGCCGGATCGGGTCCGCGACCGGAATCCCGTTGTCGCTCACCCGTCGCAGGTTACCCGGCGGCCGGGTCGTCGGGCTCGTCGGGCTCCAGGGTGGCCTCCAGGGCGTCGCCGACGGCGGGGACCAGGTCGTCGCCGTGCAGGACCTCGTCGTCGGCGGCGTGGCGGCGGAACCGGAGCGCGGAGTGCCGGGTGCCGTCGCGGAGCACGCCGACGATCATCCGGACGTCCTCGCGGGCGGGGTGCCCGGCGACCCAGCGGGCGGCCTCGTCGGCGTCGTCGGGGATGTCGTCCTCGACGGCGGGCGGCAGCACGACGCGCTCCAGCGCGATGGCGCAGCCCGCGACCGCGTCCGGCCACACGATGGTGGCCAGCGACTCCTCCAGCGAGTCGGCGGCGGGCATGTCGGGCTGCTCCAGCAGGACGAGCTGGTCGGCGGCCGGGTCGAGGCCGATCTCGGCGGCCAGGTCGGGGGACGCGGCGCGCAGCTCGGCGGCGGGCACGAGCGCGTACAGCCGGGGCGGCAGGTCCCAGCCCTCCTCGCCGATGGTGCGTTCGAGGGTGAGGACGACGTCTTCCAGAGGATTCACCCGACCATCTTGGCGGCCGCTGATCCGGCGCGGTGCGGGAACCCCCAGCGGAGTCGATAAGTTGCTAAGGCAGGAACCGGCGGGGCCGCCGGTGGCCCGAACGTCGAAACGGAGAGCCCCTTGACCTTCCGGACCCCCGGCTTCGGGCGCGCGCTCGGGACCGGCCGGAGCCGGCTGGTGCTGCCCGTCCTGGTCGCGCTGGCCGTGCTGCTGATCGTCTTCCTGGTGTTCACGGCCGTGTGGACGAACCTGCTGTGGTACCGCTCGATCGGCTTCTCGGGCGTCTACACGACGCAGCTCTCCGCCAAGGCCGTCCTGTTCGCGGGGTCGGGCCTGCTGATGGCGCTGGTCGTCGGCCTGAACATGGCGGTGGCGTACCGGCTGCCGCCCGCGTACCGGCCGCTGTCGGTGGAGCAGCAGGGCCTGGAGCGGTACCGCGCGCTGATCGACCCGCGCCGCCGCCTGGTGACGGCGGGCGCGCTGCTGCTGCTCGGCGTGCTGACGGGCTCGTCGGTGATGGGCCGGTGGCCGGTGTGGCTGGCGTTCCTGAACCGGACGCCGTTCGGCGTGAAGGACCCCGAGTTCCACAAGGACGTCTCGTTCTACGTCTTCACGTACCCGTTCCTGCGGCTGCTGCTCGGCGTCGTGTTCGCGACGGTGATCCTGTCGATCATCGCCTCGGTGATGGTCCACTACCTGTACGGCGGGCTGCGCCTGCAGGGGCCGGGCGACAAGGCGAGCCCGGCGGCGCGGGCGCACCTGTCGGTGCTGGTCGGCGTGTTCATCCTGCTGAAGGCGTTCGCGTACTGGTTCGACCGGTACGGGCTCGTCCACTCCGAGCGCGGCGTGACGACGGGCGCGTCCTACACGGACGTGAACGCGCTGCTGCCCGCCAAGACGATCCTGGCGATCATCGCGCTGATCTGCGCGGGCCTGTTCGTCAGCAACCTGCTGCGGCGCGGGATGATGCTGCCGGGCGTCGGGTTCACGCTGCTGGTGCTGTCGGCGATCCTGCTCGGCGGGGTGTACCCGCTGGTGATCCAGCAGTTCCAGGTGCGTCCGGACGAGCTGGCGAAGGAGCGCCCGTTCATCGAGCGCAACATCGAGGCGACGCGCGCCGCGTACGGGATCTCCGACGCGGAGGTCGTCCCGTACGGCGAGAACGTGGAGTCGGACCCGAAGAAGCTGAAGCAGGCGCGCGATGATCTGCACGGCGTCCGGCTGCTGGACCCGAACGTCGTCGGGGAGACGTTCCAGCAGCTCCAGCAGGTCCGTCCGTTCTACCGCTTCCCCGACATCCTGGACGTCGACCGGTACCCGATCGACGGGCAGACCACCGACACGCTCGTCGCGCTGCGCGAGCTGTCGGGCGCGCCCGCCGGGCAGCAGAGCTGGGTGAAGGACCGCATGGTCTACACGCACGGCTACGGGATCGTGTCCGCGCCGGGCGACAGGCTCGCGGCGGGCGGCGTCCCGAACTTCCTGACCAAGGACATGCCGGTCACCGGGGACGCGCAGATCCGGGTGGACCGGCCGCAGATCTACTTCGGCGAGCGGTCCCCGTCGTACTCGGTGGTCGGCGGCAGCGGCCAGCAGGAGCTGGACTACCCGGCCGACAAGACGCAGGCGGGCCAGGTCAGCACGACCTACGACGGCCGGGGCGGCGTCCCGATCGACTCGTTCTTCCACCGGCTGCTGTTCGCGACGAAGTTCCAGGAGAAGAACCTCCTGCTGTCCGGCGCGATCAACAAGGGCGCGAAGATCCTCTACAACCGGACGCCGCGCGACATCGTGCGCCGGGCCGCGCCGTGGCTGACGGTCGACGGCGACCCGTACCCGGCGGTGGTGGACGGCCGAATCCAGTGGATCGTGGACGGCTACACCACCGCGGGCGGCTACCCGTACGCGGAGAACACCAGCCTCGGCGACGCGACGCGCGACACGATCACCGACACCCGCTCGGCGGTCGCGCGGCAGGCCAACGACAACGTCAACTACATCCGCAACTCGGTGAAGGCCACCGTGGACGCCTACGACGGCACGGTGAAGCTGTACCAGTGGGACGCCTCCGACCCGGTGTTGAAGACGTGGATGAAGGTGTTCAAGGGGACCGTCCAGCCGCGCACCGCGATCCCGCGCGACCTGGAGGCCCACTTCCGGTACCCGCAGGACCTGTTCAAGGTGCAGCGGCAGATCCTCGCCAAGTACCACGTGACGGACCCGGCGGCGTTCTACAACGGCGAGGGGTTCTGGGACGTCCCGGAGGACCCGGCGTCCAAGGGCAAGCGGCAGCCGCCGTACTACCAGAGCATCCAGATGCCGGGCACGACGTCGAAGAGCTTCGCGCTGACGACGGTGTTCAACCCGCGCAACAGCCCGAACCTGGCGGCGTTCATGGCGGTCGGGTCCGACCCGGGCGACTACGGGAAGATCCGCGTCCTGCAGCTCCCCCGGACGCCGCCGACGCAGGGCCCCGGGCAGGTGCAGAACTCGTTCGAGACGGATTCGCAGGTGAAGCAGGCCCTCAACGCGCTGCGGCTGGGCAACACCCAGACCGTCGCGGGGAACCTGCTGACGATCCCGTTCGCGGGCGGCCTGCTGTACGTCGAGCCGATGTACGCGAAGGCGGCGGGCGGCACCGAGCAGCAGCCGTACCCGATCCTCGGGCAGGTGCTGGTGCGGTTCGGCGACAAGATCGCCTCGGGGACGACGTTCGACGAGGCCACCGACAAGATCTTCGGGACGGACTCGGTGCCGTCCGCGGACGGCGGCGGGCAGACGGCGCTCGGCGCGGACGCCCGCAAGGCCATCGCGGAGCTGGCGGACGCGGTGAACGACTTCGACGCGGCGCGGCGGGCGGGTGACTACCCGGCGATGGGCGAGGCGTGGAAGCGGATCGTCGCGGCGCGGGACGCCCTCGCCAAGGCGGGCGGCACGGCCGCCAAGCCGGCCGCCAAGCCGGGTCCGACGGCGTCCCCCACCGCGAGCGGCTGACGCCCGTCAGCGGCGGCGCCTGCGGGCGCGGCGGATCGCGGCGGCCGCGCCGATCGCCGCGACCGTCGCCCCGGCCGCCGTCGCCATCGTGGCCTCCTTGCCGCCGACGCGGCGGCCGACGACGGCGTGCCGCCCCGCCGACTCCGCCAGCATGACGCGGAGCGCCGCCGCGTTGTCGTACGCCGGTTTCCAGCCCGCCGCCCGCAGCCGCGCGCAGTCCACGACCCACGGGTAGGCGACGTAGTGCAGGTCGGTGGCGGGCGCGGGCGTCATCCCGAGCCGGTGCAGTCGCTGCGCCATGCCGAACGTGAGGGCGGCGGGCGCCTCGAAGGACCGCTTCCCGGTGATCTCGGCCACCTCCTCGGGCGCGAGCCACCCGTCCCCGCCGACCGCCAGCGGGCCGGTCAGCTCGTTCGCGACGACGAGTTCCAGCGCGGCGGCCAGGTCCTCGACGTGGCAGAACTGCCAGCCGGGCGCGGTGCCCTTCACCGACAGCAGCCGGGGCGCCTCGAAGTGCCGGGTGACGACCGTGTCGATCCCGGGGCCGACGAGCGCGGCGGGCCGCACGACCGTCACGTCCAGCCCGGGATGCGCGGCGGCGGCGCTGACCGCCAGCTCCTCGATCTCCAGGTAGTCGCCCGCGATGCTCTCGTTGGCCTCGGCGCGCAGCGGGGCGTCCTCGGCGAGCGGGACGGGGTTGTCGGCCGCCGCCCCGTACACCATCGAGCTGGTGACGAGCACCACGCGCCGGACCCGCGCCGCGGCGGCGGCGAGCACGACGGTCTGCGCGCCGCGCACGTTGTGGGTGCGGCGCTCGCGGGCGTCGGCGTCCGGCGAGCGGACGAGGTCGAGGTGGACGATGACGTCCACGTCCGCGAGCCTGCTGGACAGCAGCGGGTCGCGGACGTCCGCGACGCGCCACACCACGCCCTCGGCGTCGCCCCGGTGGTCGTCGACGGCGACGACCTTCCCGACCGCCGCGTTCCCGGCGAGCCGGGCCGCCAGCAGCCGTCCCGCTCCCCCGGCCGCGCCGGTGACGGCCACGACCGGGCCCCGGCTACGCCGAGGGCGAACCTTGCCCGTTGCCATCGAGGTGCCCCCTTCCTCGGGTACGCGACGTCGCCGGGACCGGCTAACGTTGCGGACATGAGCCCATCATGCATCCCGGGGGCGAACCGATGAGCGGCACTCCCTTCGGCTTCAACCGTCCGGGCGGCGACGGCGACGACGAGAACCCCCAGAACCCGTTCGGCGGCATGGGCGGCGACATGCGGCAGTTCGCCGACATGCTGCACCGCTTCGCGGACATGATCGGCGGCCAGGCCGCCGGCGGTGGCGGCGGCGGTCCGCTGAACTGGGACATGGCCAAGAACATCGCCCGGCACGCGGTCGTCGAGCAGGGCGACCCCTCGATCGTGGACGCCGAGCGCCGCCAGGTCGAGGAGGCGCTCCGGCTGGCCGACCTGTGGCTCGACGAGGCGACGTCGGTCCCGGCCGGGATCAAGGCGCCGAAGGCGTGGAGCCGGTCGGAGTGGATCGAGCAGACGCTGCCGGTGTGGGCCAAGGTCTGCGACCCGATCGCGGCGCGGATGGTCGAGAGCATGGGCGGCGCGCTCGGCGGCGGGGAGATCCCGCCGGAGATGCAGGCGATGGCCGGTCCGCTGATCGGCATGGTCCAGCAGATGGCGGGCGCGATGGTCGGCGGGCAGGCCGGGCAGGCGCTCGGCGCGCTGGCCCGCGAGGTCGTCGGCTCGGCGGACGTCGGGCTGCCGCTCGCGCCGGACGGCGTGGGCGCGCTGCTGCCCGCCGGGGTCGAGGCGTTCGGCGCGGGCCTGGAGGTCCCCGACGAGGAGGTCCGGCTCTACCTGGCGCTGCGCGAGGCCGCCCACCAGCGGCTGTTCGCGCACGTCCCGTGGCTGCGGGCGCACCTGCTCGGCGCCGTGGAGGACTACGCGCGCGGCATCACGGTGGACCTGTCGGGCATCGAGCAGGCCGTGCAGGGCCTCGACCTGTCCAACCCGGAGGCGATCCAGGAGGCGCTGGGCGGCGAGCTGTCGCTGCAGCCGGAGGAGACGCCGCAGCAGAAGGCGGCGCTGGCCCGGCTGGAGACGGCGCTGGCGCTGGTCGAGGGCTGGGTGGACACGGTCGTCAACGGCGTCGCGGCCGGGCGGCTGCCGGAGGCCGAGAAGCTGGCCGAGGCGGTCCGGCGGCGGCGCGCGACGGGCGGCCCGGCGGAGCGGACGTTCGCGACGCTGGTGGGGCTGGAGCTGCGGCCCCGGCGGCTGCGCGAGGCGGCGGCGCTGTGGCGCGCGCTGGCGGAGGCGCGCGGGGCGGACGGCCGGGACGCGATCTGGGACCACCCGGACCTGCTGCCCGGCGCGGACGACCTGGACGACCCGGAGGCGTTCGTGCGGGGCGGCTCGGCGGAGTTGTCCGGGCTGGACTCGCTGCTGGACGAGTCGGCGGAGGACGCCGAGGACAAGCGCGAGGACGACGAGGGCGACGGCCCGGAGGGCCGCTCGTGAGACGGCCCCGGACCCGCTCCTGGCTGAGCGGCTGCCGCCTCGACCCGGCGTCCTCGACGGTCGCGGTGCGGCGGCGGGTGGCGCGCACGGCGCTGTGCTGGCAGCGGCCGACCGACCACGAGCGGCGGCGGCTGCGGCGGTCCGGATCGCAGTACCGGCGCGTCGGACGGGCGTGACGGCCGTTCCCCGGGCCGCGGGCGTCCACGGGGACGCGGTGCGGCTGCTGTCGTCGTGGGTCGCGCCGGACGCGGGCCAGGAGGCGCTGCGGCGCGAGTTCCTGGCGCATCTGGCGGCGTTCCCGGCGGCGGCGGACCGCGCGTGCGCGGCCGGGCATCTGACGGCGAGCGCGCTGGTGGTCGACGCCGACCGCGCGCGCGTCCTGCTGATGCTGCACCGCAAGCTCGGCCTGTGGGTGCAGCTGGGCGGGCACTGCGAGCCGTCCGACGCCTCGCTCGCGGGGACGGCGCTGCGCGAGGCCACGGAGGAATCCGGCCTAGCGGGACTGCGGCTCGACCCCGTCCCGCCCGCGCTGGAGCGCTACCGGGCCGTGTGCCGGCCGGGCGGGTCCTGGCACCTGAACGTCCACTTCGCCGCGGTCGCGCCGCCGGACGCGCGGCCCGTGGCGAGCAACGAGGCCGACGACCTGCGCTGGTTCACGCGCGACGAACTGCCGGACTCGCTGGAGGAGTCACTGCGGCGGCTCGTCGACCGCGTACTGACCTAGGGCCGGTCAGCCCGCGACGCTGCGGCGCGCGTCGTCCAGCTCGTCGGCGTCGTCCAGCCCGAGCGGCAGGTGCGCGGTGGCGGCGACGCCCTCCAGGTAGCCGCGCGCCCGCTCGGCCTTGGGATACCGCCCGACGAGCGCCCAGAAGTCCGGGCCGTGGCCGGGGATCAGCAGGTGCGCCAGCTCGTGGACCAGGACGTAGTCCAGCACCCAGGGCGGCATGCCGCGCAGCCGGGTGGACAGCCGGATCGTGGCGTCGTCGGGGGTGCAGGACCCCCAGCGCGCGTGCTGGTTGTCGACCCAGCGGACGCTCGCCGGCTCGGCCCGGCCGCCCAGATGGCGGCGGGACAGCTCCAGGGCGCGGGTGAACAGGTCGTCGTCGCTCGGACGCCGCCGGCGCTCCCGTTCGGCGAGCCGCTGGAGGAGCGTGGCGATCCACTGCTCCTCCTCGGCCTTGCTCAGGCGGGACGGCAGCAGCACGACGACCTTGTCCCCGTCGCGGTAGGCGGACACCGTCCGCCGTCGTCGGCTGCTTCGGCGGACCTCAACGTTTGGGGGCACACATGAACCGTACCCAATCGTTGGTGGAAACCACAGGGGTCAATTAGCGTAGCCGCAGGTCAACCGCGATGTTTTTACCTTTCGGTCGCCGATTACACAAAATCATCACCGGCTTTTCACGCGGACGGTCAGGCCGGACGCGCCCCGCACGGCCCCGCGCGGGCGTCCCGGTCGCCCGGCCGCGCCGTTTCTCTCCGCATTCATGCGGGTACACAACGTGTCGTTCGATAGGAACGCGACGACCGCTCTCCAGAGCGGACGCGCCGGGCGAATCGGGGGGTTGCCGTGGGTGCGCGCAGGAAGAGGAAGACGGGGACGGGCCGGGGGCGCGGGACGCCGGGCGGCGTCGGCGCGGTGCTCGGCCGGGCGGTCGCGCGGGAGCTGCGGCCGTCCGCGCACCGGGCCGCGCCGCGCGTGCGGCTGCACGCCTCCGCGATGATCCGGCTCATGCAGGTGCTGGCCCCGCTGGCGCTGTCGGTGACGGCGGCGCGGCTGGTCCGGCGGCGGCGGACGCGGCGGCACGCCGCCGCGGAGCCGCTGCCGCTGCGGGCCGCCGAGGCGTGCGCGGACGCGCCGGCCGAGCCCGCGGGGCGGCCGGCGGCGGTCGCCGGGAGCTGAGCGGGCGGGTCTTTCCGGCCGTGCGGGCGGGGCGTCGTGGTGAACGGCGTCCCGCCTTTCCGCGTCCGATCACGGGTTGATCTACTTCCGTTCCGCCCGCCTTTCTGCGGCCGGGTGTCAGCAGGCCGCGTACAGGACGTCGCGGAGGCCGGGGCGGTCCTCGCGGTCCGCGCGCCAGACCAGGCGCAGGCGCAGGTCGGGGGCGGGAAGGGCGAGGCGGGCGAGGGTTCCGGCGGCGAGTGAGTCCGCGACGGCGAACTCCGGGAGCAGCGCGACGCCGAGGCCGCGTTCGGCCCAGGCCCGCATCACCGCGACGCTCCCGGCGCGGACGCGGTCGGGCGCGGACCCGAGCACCCGCTCCCCCGCGATCCAGAACGAGCAGTTCGGGACGTTGACGAGCAGCCGCTCCCCGGCGAGGTCGCCGGGCGCGAGGTGCGGGCGGTCCGCGAGCGGGTGGCCGGGTTCGGCGACGAGCGCGAGCGGCACCGGGTCGAGGTCGAGGAACGCCAGCGGCGCGGCGGGGACGGGAAACCCGAGGTCCCCGAGCGCGGGGCCGGCGTCGAGCAGCAGGACGGCGTCCAGCGCCCCGGTGGCGGCGTCCGCGAGGAGGTCGTCGCGGCTGGCGGCGGTGACGACCCGGACGTCCGCGCCGGGCCGCCGTTCGGCGAGCCGCGCGAGCACGCGCGGGACGTGGACGGCGGCGAGGGTCTCCAGCGCGCCGAGCCGCAGCGCGACGGGCTCGGCCGCGACCTCGCGCCGCGCCTGCTCGGCCTGGTCGAGCAGGCGGCGCGCCCAACCGGTCAGCCGGTCCCCCGCCGCGGTGAGCCGCATGCCGCGCGCGGTGCGCTCGAACAGCGCGACGTCCAGGGACCGTTCCAACGCACGGATCTGCTCGGACACCGTGGACGGCGCGAGGCCGAGCGCCGCCGCGGCGTCGTTCACGGTCCGGTGCCGGACGACGGCCTCGAACGTCCGGAGCTGCCGCAGTTCCATGCCCCCGCCGATCATTCGGTTTTCCCGAACGGAGTGTACGGCGCAGCCGGTCGAGCCGGACCGGGCGCGGGCCGACAGTGGGCGGCATGACTTCCCTCGACGCTTCCGTCCGGGCGGAACCGGGCGCCGCGCGCCGCCGCGCGGCGCTGATCGGCATCTCGCTCGGCTACTTCATGGTGCTGCTCGACACGACCGTCCTGTCCGTCGCGGAACCGGACCTCGCCGGGTCGCTGCGCACGTCCGTCGCGGGCCTGCAGTGGGCGACGACGGCGTACACGGTGGTGTTCGCGGCATTGCTTCCCTCGGCGGGCGCGGTCGCGGACCGGTACGGCGCGCACCGCGTGTTCCGCGCGGGCGTCGCGGTGTTCGGCGCGGGGTCGCTGCTGTGCGCGGTCGCGCCGGACCTGGCGTTCCTCGTCGGGGTCCGCGCGGTGCTGGGCGCGGCGGCGGCCGCGTGCGTGCCCGCGTCGATGGCCGTGATCGGCCGCCTGTACCCCGGCAGGGGCGCGCACGCGCGGGCCGTCGCGGTGTGGGCGGCGATCAGCGGGAG
This sequence comes from Actinomadura atramentaria DSM 43919, assembly GCF_000381885.1. GTDB lineage: Bacteria > Actinomycetota > Actinomycetes > Streptosporangiales > Streptosporangiaceae > Spirillospora > Spirillospora atramentaria. The sequence continues at coordinate 11,178 of NZ_KB907225.1, forward strand.
CGCGGTCGCGGCCGGCCCCGTCGTCGGCGGCCTGCTCGTCGGGCTCGCGGGCTGGCGGGCGATCTTCGTCGTCAACGCGCCGATCGCGGTCGCGGTGCTCGCGCTCGCGGCGGGCCGCCTCGTCCGGACGCCGCGCGGCGACCGCCGCGTCGACTGGCTCGCGCAGGCGGCGGGCTGCGCCGTGCTGGCCCTGCTGACGGACGCGGTGATCGCGGCGGGCGGGGCCGCGTGGCCGCACGCGGGCGCGTCCCTCGCCGGGGCGGCCGCCGCGGCGGCGGTGTTCGCGGCGCTGGAGCGGCGCAGCGCCGCGCCCGTCCTGGACCGGGCGTTCCTGCGCGGCCGGGGCGTCCGGGCGGGGCTGCTGGTCGGCGCGGCGGCGAACTTCACGCTGACCGGCGACCTGTTCGTCCTCCCGCTGCTGCTGCACGACCGGTCGTACGGCCCGGTCGGGACGGGGCTGGCGTTCCTGCCGCTGACGCTGCCGTTCGTCCTGCTGCCGACGGCGACCGGGCGGATCGTGGCGCGGTCCGGCCCGCGCGCGCCGATCCTGGCCGGGACGGCGCTGCTCGCGCTCGGCGGCGCGGCGCTGGCCGTCGCGGCGCGGACGGACGGCGGCTACCTCGGCCTGCTGCCGGGCCTGCTGCTGACCGGGCTCGGGATGCCGTTCGTGCTGCCCGCGCTCGTCGCGGCGGTGGTCGGCGCGGCCCCGCCCGGCACGGCCGGGGCGACCGGCGGGCTGCTGAACGCGGGCCGCCAGGTCGGCGCGACGCTCGGCGTGGCCGCGATGGGCGCGGTCGGCGCGGCGCACGGGGCGCTGTGGCTCGCGGGCGGGGTCTGCGCGGCCGCCGGTCTGTGGTTCGCCCGCGCGATTCCGCGCCGGACCGGGCCGTGATGCCGCGCGTCCGGGGTGAGAAAGCGCACACTTACGACGTTCGCGCAGGCAGCGGCCTTGACCAAAGCGGGCGCTCGGTTTTCTTGACGGTCGCTGTGGCGGGAAAGCGGGTACATCGCGGACAATGGGTGACGTGAGCGACCTTCCCCGCCGCGCGGTGACGCGGTCCGCAAAGCTGGCGTCCCTCCCGCTCGGTTTCGCCGGGCGCACCGCGCTGGGCATCGGGAAAAAGACGTTCGGGCGGCCCGCCGAGGCCGTCGCCCTGGAGATCCAGCAGCGCACCGCCGAGCAGTTGTTCAAGGTGCTCGGGGAGCTCAAGGGCGGGGCGATGAAGCTCGGCCAGATGCTGTCGATCTTCGAGGCCGCGCTGCCGCCGGAGATCGCCGGGCCGTACCGGGCGACGCTCACCCGGCTGCAGGAGGCCGCGCCGCCGCTGCCCGCGTCCGCCGTCCACAAGGTGCTGGCGGAGGCGCTCGGCCCGGACTGGCGGGACGAGTTCGCGTCGTTCGACGACAAGCCCGCCGCGGCCGCGTCCATCGGGCAGGTCCACCGCGCCGTCTGGAACGACGGCCGCGCGGTGGCCGTCAAGGTGCAGTACCCCGGCGCGGGCAAGGCGCTGATCAGCGACTTCAACCAGCTCGCGCGGCTCGGACGGCTGTTCGGCGTGCTCATGCCGGGCCTGGACGTCAAGTCGATGCTGGCCGAGCTGAAGGAACGCGTCGTCGAGGAGCTCGACTACACGATCGAGGCCGACTCGCAGACGGCGATGCGCGAGGCGTACCCCGCCGACGACCCGGACTTCTACATCCCCGAGGTCGTCGCGCAGGCGGGGAACGTCCTGGTCACCGAGTGGATCGGCGGCATCCCGCTGTCGAAGGTCATCAGCGAGGGCGACCAGGAGCAGCGGAACCACGCCGCGCTGCTGTACTGCCGGTTCCTGCTGTCGGGCGCGAAGCGCGCCGGGATGCTCCACGGCGATCCGCACCCCGGCAACTTCCGCCTCCTGGAGGACGGGCGCCTCGGCGTGCTCGACTTCGGCGCGGTCGACCGCATCCCGCCGGAGTTCCTCAACCGGATGGGCCGCCTCCTGCGCATCGGCACCCTCGCCGAGATCGACGAGGTCGAAGAAGCACTGCGCGACGAGGACTTCATCCGCGAGAACGTCACGATCGACGCCGAGGCGCTGCAGGCGTTCCTCGCGCCGATCACCGAACCGTTCATCAACGAGACGTTCGCGTTCAACCGCGAATGGCTCCGCGACATGGCGGCGACGGTCACCGACCTGCGGCCGACCAACGTCGTCCGGCAGCTCAACCTGCCGCCGGAGTACGTGATCGTCCACCGGGTCCTGTCCGCCGGGACGGGCGTGCTGTGCCAGCTCGAATGCGAGATCCCGGCGCGCGCCGAGTCCATCCGGTGGATTCCGGGGTTCGCGGACGAGGACGACGCGGAGCTGACGCCCGCCTCGTCCTGACCTTTGGGCAAAGGCGAAGCCCGCGCGCTGATGAGGCGCGCGGGCTTCGGCGCACCGGGGAGGGGATCTCCGGTGCGGGGTGGCCCGGCCGGGAGGCGCGCGGCCCGTCGAAACCATCCCAGAAAGGACGGACGGCGCCTGCGACCGGCCGGGCGGGCCGGGTGCGGCCTGCCCGGTTCGCCCCCGTGGCGGAACCGGACGGGCCGAGTGATGGCCGGTGGTGAGGACCCCCGTGGTGGGCCCGGTGGTCAGTGCGTGGGCCGGGGAGCCTCCCGCGGAGTCGGGGCGAGCAGCACCCGCGCGACACGGGCCGCCCGCGTCCGCGCGTCCCGGCGGGCGCGGCGCAGCGCCGCGACGCGCCGAATGCGCTCCAGTTCCGCCGCGCGCGCCGCACCGACGACCGGCGCGGCCATGACCGGCACGGCCGCGGCCAGCGCGGCCGTGGCCGACGCGGTGGCGGCCCGCGCGACCGTGGCCGACGCGCCCGCGACCGGCGCGGCCGTGGCCAGCGCGATGGCAGTCGGCGCGGTGGCGGCCAGCGGCACCGCGATCGGCGCGGTGGCGGTCGGCGCGGAGGTCGTCCGCGCGGTGGTGGTGTTCGTCATCGGTTCCCCTCTTCCGGCGGGCGGCCCGGTGGTTCGGGCCGCCCGCCGCGTCGTGCGGTGCCGGTCGTCCGGCCCCGGCCGGGCCGCGCGGCGCGCGGCCCGGCCGGGATCAGGACGCCTCGGGCACCGGGTGCTTGCGCGGACGTCCGCGGGGCCGCTTGCGCGCGACGATCACGCCGCGCACGAACAGCTCGCCGCCCCAGACGCCCCACGGCTCCCGGCGCTCGACGGCGCCCGCGAGGCACCGCTTGCGCAGCGGGCACTCCAGGCACAGCGCCTTGGCGAGCTCCACATCGGCGGGAGCCTCCGCGAAGAACAGCTCCGGGTCGGTCCGGCAGGGAAGTGTGAGGTCCTCGTCGCTCACGGCGAGAGCCCCCTGCGTCACGGTCACCCTGGTTCCTCTCATTGGATCTCTGCGGGTGTGTCGTTGGTCTTCGGGCAAAGAGAAAGGCCGCGGATTCCGGTGTCGGAATCCGCGGCCTGGGGCTCGCCGGCTGTTGCTAGACCGGTCGCCTCCAGGGCTGCGGACCCGACACCTCTCCCAGACGGGAGAGGCCGGTCATGGCGCGGACGCCGAATTCGGCCGTCGCCTTCTCGGCGCCGACGAACTCATGGCGATCCGCCCGCTGCTGGATCTGCTTCTGCCGCGCTCCGTCAGGCCGCGCGCTCGGCCGTGCGGCGCCGACCAGGCCGAGGCCCGGCCGCTCGCTGAGCCGTCCCGGCTCGCACGGCCGTGCCTGCGCGAGGCCCGGCAGAGCCGAGGGCAGAGCGCAATACACGGGGGACGCGCCGGAGCGCGGCGCGGCAGTCAGAGCGCGCCACGATTTCGTCGTGTTGTTGATCACCGGACTGCACACCACCTCTCGGCGCATCGGGGCCGTTCCGCCGGATCTGGGCATCCGGGGCGGCCGGTTGATTGCTCGCGTCGAGCGTACGGGGCTCGGCGCGACATCGGCAAGATATTTTTGACCTGCGGTTTCGTGGTTCACTTCACGCGTTCCGCAGCGAACTTCCGGGCGATTCGCCGCATCTCAGGAAGATGGGGCGGCGTTCGCCGGTCAGGCGTCGGTGACGCGGATCAGGCCCTCCTGCATCACCGACACGACGAGCTGGCCGTCGCGCGTGAACACCTGACCGCGCGCGAGTCCCCGCGCTCCCCCGGCGAACGGGGTGTCCTGGAGGTACAGGAGCCAGTCGTCCGCGCGGAACGGCCGGTGGAACCACATGGCGTGGTCGAGGCTCGCGCCCATCGTCCGCTTGTCGCCCCAGGCCAGGCCGTGGTTCAGCAGGACGGTGTCGAGCAGCGTCATGTCCGACGCGTACGTCATGAGGCAGACGTGCAGCAGCGGGTCGTCGGGCAGTTCGCCGTCCGCCTTCAGCCAGACTTCCGACACCGGTGTCGCCAGCGCGGGGTCCTTGGCGGCCTCCCACGTCAGCGGGGTCGCGTGCCGGACGTCGAACGGGCGGCGGCTGACCCACTCGTCGGCGAACCGCTCGCCGAACAGCGGCACGAACCGGTCCCGGCTCGTCGGCAGCGTCTCCGGGTCGGACGCGGGCGGCATCGGGGCCTGGTGCTCCGGCCCGGACTCGGCGATCTGGAACGACGCCGACAGCGTGAAGATCGCCTTGCCGTGCTGGACTGCGGTGACCCGGCGCGTCGTGAAGGACCGCCCGTCGCGGACCCGGTCGACCGTGTAGACGATCGGGACCAGCGGGTCGCCGGGGCGGATGAAGTAGGCGTGCAGCGAGTGGACCGGCCGGTTCACCGGCACCGTGCGGCCCGCCGCGACCAGCGCCTGCCCGGCGACCTGGCCGCCGAAGACGCGCTGCTGCCGGTCCTCGGGGCTGCGCCCGCGGAAAATGTCGTTCTCGATCTGCTCCAGATCCAGCAGATCGAGCAGTGCCTTCATGGACTCCTTCACATCCGCAGTCTCCCAAACGACCGCCCGCTTCGGTCCGCTCACCCCCGATGGCGTTGGTCACTGCCGATCCGGCACGAATCACATCAGATGTCCGACACGCTCCACTCCCGCTGGCGCCGGGGTTCAGCCGCAGAGGTTGAGGACCGCGTCGCCGTAGCGGTCGAGTTTGACGCGGCCGACGCCGGGGATCTGGGCGAGTTCTTCCAGGGAGCCGGGGGCTCGTTCGGCGATGGCCTGGAGGGTCGCGTCGGTGAAGACGACGTAGGCGGGGACCTTCTGCTCGGCGGAGACCTCCGCGCGCCAGTCCTTCAGGGCGAGCAGGACGTCCTCGTTCAGTTCGGACGGGCAGTCCTCGCAGCGGCCGAGCTTGCGTTCCACCGCCGCCGTCAGCGGACGGCCGCAGACGCGGCACGGCTGCGGGCCGGTGGCGCGGCGGGGGCGTTTCGCGCGGTCCACCGGGGCGGGGCTCGGCGTGGACGTCCTGCCGGACAGGCCGTCCAGGAAGCGGGACGGGCGGCGGCCGCGCGCGCCGCCGGGCGACCGCGCCAGCGCCCACGACAGCGTCAGGTGCTCGCGCGCCCGCGTCACCCCGACGTACAGCAGGCGGCGCTCCTCCTCCACCTGCTCGGGCGTCTCGGCGTAGACGATCGGCATCATGCCCTCGGTCAGGCCGACGAGGAACACCGCGTCCCATTCCAGGCCCTTCGCGGCGTGCAGCGACGCCAGCGTGACGCCCTCCAGCGGCGGCGCGTGCTGCGCGGCGGCGCGGGTCTCCAGCTCGGCGACGAAGTCGGGCAGGGCCGCGCGCGGGTTCTCGGCGGCCATGTCCTCCGCGAGCTGCGCGAGCGCGGCCAGCGACTCCCAGCGGGCGCGGGCCGCGCCGGACCCGTCCGGCGGGCGCTCGCTGAACCCGACGCCGGTCAGCACGTGCCGGACGGTGCGGACGAGCCCGGTGCCGTCGGTCTCGGCGTCCGCCCCGGCCCGCGCCGCGCCGCGCAGCGCGAACACCGCCTGCCGGACCTCCTGCCGCTCGAAGAACCGCTCCGCGCCGCGCACGACGTACGGGACGTCGAGCGCGGCGAACGCCGTCTCGTACACCTCCGACTGCGCGTTGATGCGGAACAGCACGGCGATCTCCCGCGCGGGCACGCCCTTCTCGATGAGCGCGCGCGCCCGGCGGGCGACGTCCTCCGCCTCGGCGACCTCGTCGTCGTGGGCGGCGAAGTCGGGCGCGGGCCCGTCGGCGCGCTGCGCGACCAGGTCCAGTTTGTGGCGCTTGGCCGCCTCGCCGCGCGCCTGCCCGATGACGTCGTTGGCGAGCCGCACGACCTGCGGCGTGGAGCGGTAGTCCCGGACGAGCTTCACCACGGTCGCGTCGGGGAAGTCGCGGGTGAAGTCGAGCAGGTAGGCCGGGGTCGCGCCGGTGAACGAGTAGATGGTCTGGTTCGGGTCGCCCACGACGCACACGTCGTCGCGGTCGCCGCGCCAGGTGTCCAGCAGGAGCTTCTGCAGCGGGTTGACGTCCTGGAACTCGTCCACCACGAAGTGCTGGTACTGCGCGCGGACCTCGCGGGCCACCTCGGGGTGCTCGGTGAGGATCGCGGCGGTCAGCTCCAGCATCCCCTCGAAGTCGAGCAGGTTGCGTTCGCGGCGGAGCTGCTCGTACATCGCGTAGACGTTGGCGATGTCCACGACGCTCGCGGCGGAGCGGCGGCCGGCGCGGGCGACGGCGGCCGCGTAGTCCTCCGGGCGGTGCTGGGTGACCTTCGCCCACTCGATCTCGTCGGCCATCTCGCGCAGCTCGGTGCGGCCGGGCGACATCGAGCAGGCGCGGGCGGCGTCCGCGACGAGCGGGATCTTGGACTTCAGGATCGTCGGCGGCTCCCCGCCGACCACCCGCGGCCAGAAGTAGGTGAGCTGCCGCAGCGCCGCCGCGTGGAACGTGCGGGCCTGCACGCCCGCCGCGCCGAGCCGCGCCAGCCGCCCGCGCAGCTCGCCCGCCGCGCGGTTGGTGAACGTCAGCGCGAGGACGCGCTGCGGGACCATCCGCCCGGTGAGGATGCCGTAGGCGATCCGGTGGGTGATCGCCCGCGTCTTGCCGGTTCCGGCTCCGGCGAGCACGCACACCGGACCCCGCACGGCCTCGGCGACCGCGCGCTGTTCCGGGTCGAGGCCCGCGAGCACCGCCTGTGCGTCCATGACCGTCATCCTTCCAGGACTGGGGGCGGCGCCGCCGCCGGGCCGCCGGGGTGTGGATAACCTCCGGAATGGGGGCCGGGCCGCCGGTGTTGTTCGGTGCGCCCGCCGAGAGACGTCCGACAAGGAGACACGCGCCGATGGCCACGCCGCTCACGATGTATACGACGACCTGGTGTGGGTTCTGCCGCCGCCTGAAGAGCCAGCTCGCCCGCGAGGGCATCGAGATGGTCGAGATCGACATCGAGCGCGACCCCGCCGCCGCCGAGTTCGTGATGAGCGTGAACGGCGGGAACCAGACGGTGCCGACGGTGACGATCGGCGACGACGTGGTGCTGACCAACCCCAGCGCCAAGGAGGTCAAGCGCCACCTCCAGGAGCTGGGCGCGCTCTGACGCCGCGCCGAAGGCCCGTCCGGAACGTTCCGGACGGGCCTTCGGCCTGTCAGAACACCCGTGGTCAGAACGCCCGCGTCTGCGGCAGCGGGCCGCCGTACCAGCGCTCGATGAGCTGCGCGGCGATCGACACCGCGCCGGGCGTGACGATCTCGCCGGACTCGACGGCGGCGCGCAGCTCGTCGCGGCCGTACCATCCGGCGTCGCTGATCTCCGCGCCGTCCAGGACGAGGTCGGCCGGGCCGTCGAGCCGCGCGAAGAACCCCAGCATGAGGCTCTGCGGCAGCGGCCACGGCTGGCTGCCGAGGTACTCGACGTCGCGGACGCCGACGCCGACCTCCTCGCGGACCTCGCGGGCGACGGCCTGCTCCAGCGACTCGCCGGGCTCCACGAACCCGGCGAGGATCGACCGGCGGTCGGCGGGCCACTGCGGGCCGCGCGCGAGCAGGACGCGGTCGGCGTCGTCGCGGACGAGCATGATCACGGCCGGGTCGAGGCGCGGGTAGTGCTCGCCGCCGTCGTTCGGGCAGACGCGGACGTGCCCGGCGGCGGCGACAACCGTCTCCGTGCCGCAGCGCGGGCAGAAGCGGTTCGCGGCGTGCCAGTTCGCCAGCGCGACGGCGTGGGTGAGCAGGCCGGAGTCGCGGTCGGACAGCAGCGCGCCGAGGCGGCGCAGCCCGCCCCGGTCGGCGCCCTCGACGTCCGGGAGCGGTCCCGCGACGGCGAAGTACGGGACGCCGTCGTCGGCGGAGCCGAGGTACCAGGGGTCGCCGGGCGGCGCGTCGGCGGGCGCGACGGTGATCAGGGCGGGTTCGGGGGTCGAGGCGACGAGCGTCCGCCCGTCCTCGACCACGAGCACGCGGGCGCGCGGGTCCTTCCACATTTCGGCGAGGCGGTCCTCGTCGCGGCGCAGTTCGGCGCGCCGGTCGAGGTCGCCGCGCGCGAGCGCCAGCCAGGGGAGGGCGGAATCGTCGGTCACGGTGTACCTCAACGCAGCGCGGTCGCGAGTTCGTCCCACAGGTGCGCGACGGCCTCCGCGCCCTTGAGCAGCAGCGGGATCTCGACCTTCTCGTTGGGGGCGTGGATGCGGTCGTCGTTCAGGCCGACCGCGAGGAACACCAGCGGCGCGCCCAGGATCTCGGCGAGGTCCGCCTCGGGGCCGCTGCCGCCCTCGCGGGTGAACAGGACCTCGCGGCCGAACGCCTTCTCCATCGCGGCGCGGGCGGCGCGGACGGCGGGCGAGCCGATCGGGGACGCGCACGCGCGGACGCCGCCGCCGGGGATTGTCACCTCGACCTCGACGCCCGGCGGGGTGTGCGCGGCGGCCCACGCCCGGAACTGCTCCTGGACGCGCACCGGGTCCTGTCCGGCGACGAGCCGGAACGAGACCTTCGCGTGCGCCTCGCGGGGGACGATCGTCTTGCCGCCGGGGCCGGTGTGCCCGCCCCACATACCGTTGACCTCGGCGGTCGGCCGCGCCCAGACGCGCTCCAGCGTCGTGAAGCCGGCCTCGCCCGCGGCGGCGCGGCTGTTCCCGGCGGTGCGCAGCCAGGCGTCCTCGTCGAAGGGGAGCTTGGCGAACAGGGCGCGCTCCTCGTCAGTCAGCTCCACGACGTCGTCGTAGAAACCGGGGAGCGTGACGCGGCCGTGCTCGTCGTGCAGCGCGGCGATCATGCCCGCGAGGGCGTGCAGCGGGTTCGGGACCGCGCCGCCGAACGAGCCGGAGTGCAGGTCGGTGTCGGGGCCGCGGACGGTCAGCTCGGCCTCGGTCAGACCGCGCATTCCCGTACACATCGACGGGACGTCCGCCGCCCACATCGTCGTGTCGCTGATGACGACGACATCGCACGCGAGCCGGTCGCGGCGCTCCCGCAACAGCTCCGCGAAGTGGATCGACCCGGACTCCTCCTCGCCCTCCACCAGCAGCTTCAGCGTGACGGGCGGCGCGTCGGCCCCGGCCGCGGCCATCCCCGCGCGCAGCCCCAGCGTGTGGAAGAACACCTGCCCCTTGTCGTCGGACGAGCCGCGCCCGACCAGCCGGTCGCCGCGCTCGACGGGCTCGAACGGGTCCGTCTCCCACGCCTCGCGCGGATCGACGGGCTGCACGTCGTGATGCCCGTACACCAGCGCCGCCGGCGCGCCCGGATCGGCGGCGGGCCACTCGGCGAACACGGCGGGCAGGCCGCCGGTCTCCCAGACCTCCACGGTCGGGAACCCGGTGCGGCGCAGGTGCGCGGCCAGCCACTCGGCGGAGCGCCGTACGTCCCCGGCGTGCGCGGGGTCGCCGGAGATCGACGGGATCGCCAGCCACTCCTTCAACTCCGCGAGGAACGCTTCCCGCTGCCCTTCGATATAGCCGACGACGTCCACCGGCCCCCCTCACCTCTCGACACTGCATGGCACTCTAGGCAGTGTTTCAAAGTCCCGGCCTACGGCCCTCGCCTGGCGGCTCGGGCCTGACCGGGCCTGTGCGAGCGCGGCATCGCTCCGCGATCTGCCCGGTGAAGCTCGCCTCCGGCGTCGCTTCACCGGGCAGTTGACGCACTCGCGCTGTGGCTAAGGCACATTGGAAGCCTTCAGGAGGTGAGTGCGTGATCCTGATCGACCCCCCGCTGTGGCCGGCCCGGGGACGGGTGTGGTCGCACCTGGTCAGCGACGTCTCGTTCGACGAGCTGCACGCGTTCGCGGCGGCCCTCGGCGTCCCGCCGCGCGCGTTCGAGCGCGACCACTACGACGTCCCCGCGGAGCTGTACGACGCGGCCGTCTCGGCGGGCGCGAACGCCGTCGGCTGCCAGGAACTCCTGGCCCGCCTGACGGCCGCGGGCCTCCGCCGCCGCAAATTCGCCCGGCGCTGACTGCGGCCGCGGCACAGATTCGACATTTCACTAATTATCGACTCATCCAACCCTGCGGCGAAAATAGCCGCGCACTTCGCGCGGCCTGATCCGGCCACGCCGCGCACAGTTCTCCTGAGCTACGATCGTCCCGCCATGGCGTGTTTTCGCCTCCGCACGACAAGGGGCGGACACGCTCATATTCGGGGAGTGGAAACATGCGAAACAACTCAGCGCCGGGCAAGGTCGCGATCGTCCTCGGCGCAGCCGCCGCACTCGTCGTCACACCGCCGGCGTCGTCGGCGCTGGCGTCCGCTCCGCGGCAGCAGCACACCATGAGCGCGACGGGCGTCTACGGGATCGGACTGTACGCGCAGCAGGGCACCGGGTACACGCTGCAGGCGTACGTCCACGACACCAAGAGCGACGGCTATTGCGCGGAGGTCTGGCTCGACTTCACCACCGATCCGCACGAGCACCACGGTCCCCTCATGACCTATGCCTGCGGCACCGGGGTGGACGGCTGGGGGAGCACCCGGCACGCCGTCAGCTCGAAGCACAAGATCAAGTCGTTCCGAATGGCGATCTGCCGTGCGAAGAAGCCTTGGGTGCGCTATTCGAAGAAGAACCAGGTCTCGCGTCCCGTGAATTGCAAGGAGTGGAACAACCGGAACGCGAAGGGCTGGGCCGTCCTTGCGTGGCAGGCGAACGACGCCAAGATCACGTCTGTTCACTGACGCACCCGACGCCGGCGGTCAGGCGTTGAGGAGGGTCAGTTCGGTTTCGAGGTTGGCGCGGGCGCGGGTCTCGAAGCGGGTTATGGCTTCGGGGGTGCGGTAGAGGGTCGGGGCGGCGAGGAGGTTGCGGAGGATTTCGGCGCGGCCCGCGCGGAAGATCTCTTCGGGGATGAAGGCGTACTCCTCGCGGACGGCGGCGGCGTAGGCGGCGTAGGTCGCCGGGTCCGCGCCGAGGACGGCGAGGTCCGCGTCGCAGAGGACCTCGCCGTTGGCGTCGCCGGGCTCGGGGTCGTGGGTGGCGGTGAGGCGGACGAGGCGGGCGACCTCGGCGATCACCGCCTCGGGCAGGTCGGTGCGGCCGAGGGTGCGGACGGCGAGGCGGGCGCTGCGCTCCTCGTTGTCGGCGCGGGACGGGTCGTACACCGCGTCGTGGAACCAGGCGGCGAGCCGGACGGCGTCGGCGTCGGCGGCGTGCGCGGCCAGCTCGTCCACCAGGTCGAGGACGGCGGTCAGGTGCGCGGCGGTGTGGTATCGGCGGTGCGGTTCGGCGTAGCGGGCGGCGAGGTCGGCGCCGATGCGGCGCGTCTCGGCCCCGGCGAGCGCGGTCCACCGGTCGAGGACGTCCATGCGCCCATCATCTCGCGCGTTCCCGCGCGCGGCCCCGAGCGGCGGGCCTATGATGACCACGCTCAGTTAGGTAAGGCTTACCTCACTCTGAAAGGGAGGCCGTGGCCGCCTCGCTGTATCTCGCCGCCGGGAAGGTCACCGACGCCGTCACGCACGGCTTCCTGCCCGCCGCCGCGCGGCTCGGCGTGCCCGTCGTGCTGCTCACCGACCGGCCCGCCGCGCACGCCGCCGTGTTCGACGGCCCGGTCGTGCGCTGCGACGTCACCGACCACCGGGCGATCGTCGCGGCCGCCGAAGACGGGCCGGAACCGCTCGGGATCTTCACCAACAGCGACTTCCTGCAGTCCCCCGCCGCGCTCGCCGCCGACTACTTCGGGCTGCCCGGCAAGGACTGGCGCGCCGCGCTGCGCGCCAAGGACAAGCTGCTCGCGCGGCGGCACCTCGCGGCGCTCGACCCGGTGTTCGCGGCCCCCGCCGACCGGGTGCCCGCCGGTGCGCCGTACCCGCTCGTCCTCAAGCCGCGCGCGGGCGTGGCCAGCGAAGACGTCGTCCTCGTCCGGGACGCGGCGGAGCTGGCGGCGCGGCGCGCGGAGATCGCGGCGCGGCGGGACGATCCGCTGATCGTGGAGGAGTACCTGCCGGGCGAACTGCACACGCTGGAGACGCTGGGCGACGGGACGGAACTGCGCGTCCTCGGTTCGTTCCGGACGGCGCTGTCACCGCCGCCGCACTTCGTGGAGGAGCGGCTGGAGTGGGCCGCGCCGCCGCCGGAGAGCGCGGCGGTGCTCACGCTGCTCGGCGCGCTCGGCGTCGGGTTCGGGGCGTGCCACACCGAGTTCGTCGTCCACGCGGGCCGGGCGCGGATCATCGAGGTGAACTACCGGCTGATCGGGGACCACTGCGACTTCCTGCTCGCGGAACTGCTGGGCGTGCCGCTGTTCGAGCAGATCCTGGGCGTGCATCTGGGGCGTCCGCTGCCGCCGCCCGTCCCCGCGCCGGGGCTGGCCGCCGTCGCCGAACCGGTGCTCGCGGAGCGGCCCGGCACGCTGGCGGCGGCGCCGGGGCCGTGGGAGGGCGACGACGGCGGCGTCCGCGTCCGGTACCTGCCGCAGCGGGCCGTGGGCGACGCCGTGGCGGTGACGCGCACCAACCGCGACTATCTCGGGACGATCCGGGCGATCGGCCCGGACGCGACGGCGGTGGACGCGGCCGTCGCCCGGTTCCGCGCCGCGCACGCGTGGACCGTCGCTTGACCGACGCCGGCGCCGTGGAGGCCGTCCTGGCCGCGCGGGTGCTGGAGGCGCTGCTGCGCGAGGACTACGGCGGGCTGCGATCCCGGGTGCGGGCGGGCGCGCTCGCGCTGCCGGGCCGCGCGGTGCCGCTGGCGCGGCCCGGGTTCCTCGCGGACTGGGCGGTGGACGCGGCCGGGCTGCGGCTCGCGGACGTGCTCGCCGCCGTCCGCGCGCTCGCGGACCCGCGCGACGACGTCGCCGCGTTCGAGCGCGAGTGCGCCGCCGCCCTCGCCGCGCACCGCGCCGACGCCGCGCTGCTCCCCCGCACGCTCGCGCGGCTGCGCGGCGCCGACCGGCTCGGGCCGGGGGTGTTCTACGAGACGCTGGCGGCGTTCGCGGGGCATCCGGTGCATCCGCTGGGCCGGGCGCGGACGGGCCTGAGCGCCGCCGACCTGGAACGCCACGCGCCCGAGTACGCGCCGGAGTTCGCGCTGCGCTGGGCCGAAGTCGGCGGAGACCGCGTCACGGCGGGAACGCTCCCGGACTTCTGGCCGGACGGCCTGTTCCCGGTGCATCCGCTGGCCGTGCCGCTCGTCGCCGCCGAGCCCGGCGCGCGGGTGCTGCCCGCCGACGCGGTGCCGCCCGTCCGGGTCCGGCCGACGCTGTCGATGCGGACGGTCGTCGCGGCCACCGGTGAGCACGTCAAAGTGCCGCTGCCGACGAGCACGCTCGGGCTCCGCAACATCCGCACGATCAAGCCCGCGACGCTCGGGGACGGCGCGCTCGCCGAACGGCTGCTGCGCCGCGTCCTGGAGCGCGAACCGCACCTGCCCGTCCTGCTCGCGGACGAGCAGACCTACGGGCACGCCGGATCGCCGCTGCTGGCGTACCTGGTCCGGCGGTTCCCGGCGGCGACGGCGGGGCGGCACGTCGTTCCCGTCGCGGCGCTGCTCGCCGACGATCCGGACGGCGGGCCGGTCATCGCGCGGTGGGACGTCCGGGCGCTGTTCCGCGCGTTCCTGGACGCGCTGTTCGCGTGGAACGTCACCCTTTTCCGGTACGGGATCGCGTTGGAGGCGCACCAGCAGAACGTCGCGCTCGTCCTCGGGGACGACCCCCGCGACCTCCGGCTGCTGATCAAGGACAATGACGGGGCGATGGTCGATCCCGCCCGGCTCGCCGCCCGCCTTCGCACCCGCGACGATCCCGCGCCGTTCGCCGACGCCCGGATGCGCACCGCCGACCCGGGCGCGCTCGCCCGCGTCTTCACCACCATCACCCTGCACCTGTGCGCCGCCGCGCCCGCGTTCGGGCTCGCCGCGCGCGGGCTGCTGCCGGACGCGGTCGCGCTCGTCCGGGACCGGCTCGCCGCCGCCCTGGGCCCGGGCGACGCGTTCCTGCGCGCCGCGACGCTCGACGCCCCGCGCCTGCCCGGCAAGGCGATGCTCACCGCCGGGACGCTCGTCGACAAGGCGCGCACCGGCGCGGCCGACATCAACAAGCACTACGGCCCCAGTGGGCCGAACTACCTCCGGGACGAACCGTGCTCCTGACCCACCGGACCGTGACCGCCGACGAGGCGACCGCGACCGCGCTGCTGAACTGCCTCGTCCGCGAGGTGTGCGCCCCCGACCGCCAGGTCTGGGCGGACGGCCGCCGCCTGGTGCTGCGGCTGCCGCGCGCCGGGGTGCTGCTGCGGGCGGGACTCGCGCGGCCACCGGTGGGGCCGACGTTCCGGCTCGTCCCGCCGGTGGAGGAGCGGCGCGGCGACCGGTGGGCGGCGGCGGACTGGGAACGGCTCGCTGATCTGGCCGCCGGTGAACTGGAACTGGCGACGGGCCGCGCCAACCCCGAGTTCCCCGGCCAGGTCCGCGACAGCCACGCCGCGCTCGACGCGATCCTGGCGGCGCGCGCGGCGTCCCCCGCCGCCGACGCCGATCCGTACCTGGCGTCGGAGCGGTCACTCGTCGCGGGGCACCGGTTCCACCCGTCGCCCAAGGCGCGGCAGGGCGCGCCCGCCGACTGGCTGCCGTACGCGCCGGAGACCGGGACGCGGTTCCGCGCCCGGTGGCTCGCGGTGCGCGCGGACGCGCTCGCGTCCGGCGGCGACGGCGCCGCGTTCGCCGGGCTGGACGCGCTCGGGCCGCCCGTCCCCGCCGGGTACCGGGCGCTTCCGGTGCATCCGTGGCAGTTCGCGCTGCTCGCGGACCGGCCCGTCCTGCGCCGTGCGCTCGCCGCCGGGCTCGTCCGCGACCTGGGCGCGGGCGGGCCGGAGCTGTTCCCGACCGCGTCCGTCCGGACCGTGTACGCGCCCGCCGCCGACGTGTTCCTCAAGTTCAGCCTGGACGTCCGCATCACCAACTGCGTCCGCAAGAACGCCTGGTACGAGCTGGACGGCGCGGTGCTGCTGGACCGGCTGCTGCGGCCCGTCTTCGCCCGGCTCGACGGGTGCGCGCTGCTCGCCGAGCCCGCCTACCGCACCGCCGCGCTCGCGGACGCGCGGCTGTACGAGGGGTTCGGGACGATCCTGCGCGAGGGCGTCGGCGGGCTCGCGGGCACGCCGCTGCTCGCCGCCGCGCTCGCCGACCCGTACGGGACCGTCCTGGCGTCCCTGCCGCCGCTGGCGACGCCGGACGGCGCCGCGCGGTGGTGGGACGCCTACGTCCGGCTGCTGCTGCGGCCCGTCCTGGCCGCGTGCCTCGACCACGGCGTCATCCTCGAACCGCACCTGCAGAACGTGCTGATGGCCGTGGACGGCGACGGGATGCCCGTGCAGGCGGTGTTCCGCGACCTGGAGGGCACCAAGCTGACGGCCGGTCGGTGGGACCTGCGCGACGTGGACGCCACCGTGCGCGACGCCGTCGCCTACGACGCCGAGCGCGGCTGGAACCGGGTCGTGTACTGCCTGTTCGTGAACCACCTCGCGGAGGTCGCGGCGGCCGTCGCGGACCTGCACCCGGCGCTGGACCGCGACCTGTGGCGGGCGGTGCGGCGGGCGCTGACCGGCTCCGGCCACGCCGACCGGCCCGGCGTGCGGGCGCTGCTGGCGGGCGTCCCGTTCCCGGCGAAGGCGAACCTGCGGGCCCGCTGGTCGCGCAGCGCGGACCGCGCGGCGACCTACGTCCCGGCCCGGAACCCCCTCTGAGCGCGGACGCGGGTCAGCCGGGGTCCGCGCGGAAGGACAGGCCGTGCTCGGCCAGGGCCTCGCGCAGGGTCGCGAGCGCCTTCGGCCCCATTCCGTGCAGGTCCGCGACCTCGCGTTCGGTGGCCGTGGCGAGGCTTTCCAGGTCGTCGTATCCGGCGTTGGCGAGGGCGCGGCGCGCGGGCGCCGCGGTCTTCGGCAGCGGAGTGCTCATCGGGTGGACCTCCGGGCGGTGGACGGTTCCTCCATGCTTACCGTCCGGGTCCGTCATTTCCCGGCCGGGGCGGGGGCGCGGGCGGCGGTACTGTACCGGCGTAGGCGCGCTATGGCCGGGTATGTCGGAGTTCTCTCCGCCCTGAGACAGGAGTGACCGCATGTCGTCCTCACTCGTCACGCTGGCGCGCAACGTCCTCGCGGCGGGGGTGGTGCGGCCGGACCGGCTGGCGCGCATCCCGCTCCAGCTCGTCCGGTTCGGGCCGGTTCCGGCGACGCTCGGGGCGGTCGCGGCGCTCCGGTTCCCCGACCGGGCGGCGGTGATCGACGAACGCGGGGCGGTGACCTGCGCGGAGCTGGAGCACGGCGCGGCCGCGCTCGCCACCGCGCTGCGCGACGCGCCGGGGCGGGACGGGCGGATCGGCGTGCTGTGCCGCAACCACCGCGAGTTCGTCACGGCCGTCCTCGGGCTGTCGCGGCTCGGCAACGACGTGGTCCTGCTGAACACCGACTTCTCCGCGCCGCAGCTCGGCGAGGTCCTGGACCGCGAGCGCGTGACGGTGCTCGTCCACGACGGCGAGTTCGACGCGGTCGTGGACGAGTCCGGGTTCGGCGGCCTGCGCGTCCACGGCGACGGCGCGGACGGGGAGCGGCCGTCGGTCGCCGCGCTCGTGGCGGCGGTCGGCGAACCCCGCCCGATGACGGCCGAGCGCGCCGGGAAGCTCGTCATCATGACGTCCGGGACGACCGGCACGCCGAAGGGCGCCCGGCACGACTACGCGCTGCCCGCGCTCGCGGCGGGCGCGCTGAGCTTCGCGCTGCGCGTGCCGGTGCGGTCCGGTGCGCCGATCGTCGTCGCGCCGCCGCTGTTCCACGTGCTCGGGTTCGGGCTGCTCAACGCGGGTCTCGCGCTCGGCTGCCCGGTCGTGCTGGCCCGCCGCTTCGACCCGGCCGCGACGCTCGCCGCGATCGAGCGGCACGGCGCGGAGACGCTCGTCGCGGTGCCCGTCATGCTGCGGCGGCTGCTGGACGTGCCGGACGGCTCGCGCCCGGCGTCGCTGCGCGCGGTGCTCGTCGGCGGCGCGGCGCTCCTGCCGCACCTGTCGGAGGAGTTCATGGACGCGTTCGGCGACGTCCTGCACAACGTGTACGGCGCGACGGAGACGGGCTGGGCGGCGATCTCCACGCCCGCCGACCTGCGCGCCGCGCCCGGCACGGTCGGCCGGCCGACGCTCGGCATCACCCTGCGCATCCTCGACGAGGACGGCCGCGCGCTCCCGGCCGGCGAGACCGGCGAGATCTACACCAGCGGCGGCCTCCGGTTCGCCGGGTACACCGGCGGCGGCGCGAAGCGGCTCCGCGACGGCCTGACCGCGACCGGCGACCTCGGCCACCTCGACGCGGCCGGGCGGCTGTTCGTGGACGGCCGCGCCGACGACATGATCGTCTCCGGCGGCGAGAACGTCTTCCCCGCCGAGGTCGAGGACCTGCTGAACCGCCACCCGGACGTCGCCGAGGCCAGCGTCACCGGCGTGCCCGACGACGAGTGGGGCCAGCGCCTCGCCGCCCACGTCGTCCGCGCCCCCGGCGCGACCGTCACCGCCGACGCCCTCCGCACCCACGTCAAACGCCGCCTGGCCCGCTACAAGGTCCCCCGCGACATCACCTTCGTGGAAGAACTCCCCCGCACCAGCACCGGCAAAGTCCGCAAAAAAGCCCTCCGCACCTGAGCGGTCAGGCGGCGTGGGATTTGGCGGCTAGGCAGATTCTGGCGAGGTCGTTGAGGGCTTCGGTGCGGCGTTCGTCCAGGGGGCGGTCGTCGTCGGGGGTTGATTCGGCGAGGGTGTCGATGACCAGGGAGAAGATCGGCCATTCGTGGGGGCCTATGGCGCCCTGGAAGTCGACGGGGCCGTCGGCCAGGGCGTCCAGGTCCAGGTTGCGGGCGAAGGTCGCCAGGGCGGCCTCGGCCGCGACGACGCCGATGCGCATGGCCAGCGCCGCGGGTTCGCGGTCCGGGGGAAGGACGGTGCCGCTAGAAAGCATGTTCGATAAGATAGGGCACCCGGAGGCGTCGCGTCGAACGTTTGCGCGAATGCGCCGGGTGGTTCACCCAACAATCGCCTGAAGGTGCAGGTACGTGTGGGTGAAGTGGATTTCGCCGTCCTGGCGTACCGGGCGCATGCCGGTCGCGGGGCCGCCGTCGAGTTCGGCGGCGAGTTCGGCGCGGATGCGGGCGGCGGCGTCGTCGGGCGTCCGCGCGGACGCGAGCCAGGTCTCCAGCGGGCGGACGACGTCGAACCGCTCGGTCCGCTTCACCTCGGCCCCGGACGCCGCGACGAGTTCGGCGACGCGCTCCTCGGTGAGCAGCGTCCCGTGCGACGGGTCGCGGAGGCGCTCGATGCGGTCGGGGTCGCCGTCGAGTCCGGCGGGCCGCACGATGTCCGCGATGATCAGCGCCGCGCCGGGCCGACCGACGCGCGCCATCTCCGCGATCATCGCGGCGGGGTCGGCGACCTGGTGGGTGGAGAACCGCGTGACGACGAGCGTGAACGACCGGTCGAGGTAGGGCAGCGCGGTGGCGTCCCCGCGCGTGAAGGTGACGTTGGTGCGGCCGTCGCGGTCGGCGTCGGCCTTGCCCTGGGCGAGCATCGCGGGCGTCAGGTCGAGCGCGGTGACGTGCCGGACGCGCGGCGCGAGCGCCCGCGCGACGATGCCCGTCCCGGCGGCGACCTCCAGGACGACGTCCTCCAGGTCCAGTTCGGGGTCGGCGAAGGCGAGCAGCCGGTCCAGATGGCGGACGAACGCGATGTTCAGCTTCGGGTCGGCGAACGTGACCGCCTGCTTGGTGAACTCGGTGACGATCTTCTCGTCGTGGCTCGTCGGCACGCCGCCTCCTCGGGTCGATGCCCGGATCATCCCTGAAACCGGGCGGCGTGACCAGAGCCGGTGACAGCCCTCACACGGCGGCGGCACCCCGGCGCGGGCGCGGCGGAACGGCCGCCGACCAGCGGCGACGGCGGACCGCCCCGCTACACGCAGCGCGCCAGGTCGTCGGGGTCCGGGCGGTGGTCCTGGTCAGGCCGCGCCCGCCGCCGCGCGGGCCGCCGGGGAGCGCCGCAGGTACTCCAGCGCGATCTCCGTCGAGCAGACCTTCGACGGGTGGTGCCCCGGCCGCAGGTACGTCAGCCCCTCGCGCAGGAACATCGTCGCCATCGCCGGGACGTGCCCCTTGCGCACCGACGCCCGGTACGAGCGGCGGACGCGCCGGAACGTCACCGGCACGGTGATCGACGGATCGCGGCGCAGCAGCTCGAACGTGCCCTGCACGAGCGCCAGCGACAGCAGCGCCGTCGCGACCGCCCACGACGCGGCGCGCAGCGGGTACCCGCCGCCGAGCGCGGTGTAGACGTCGAACACGACGGACCGGTGCTCGACCTCCTCGGCCCCGTGCCAGCGGAACAGGTCGAGCATCGTCGGGTCGGCGCCCGCCCGGTCCAGCCCGTCGTTCTCGATGATCCACTGCCCGACGACGGCCGTGTAGTGCTCGATCGCGCTGACCGCGCCCAGCTCGAACCGCAGCCGCCGCCGGAACCGGCGCGGGTCGGTGCGCGCCAGCTCGGCCATCGCCGTCGCGCGTTCGGCGAGCTTGGCGTGCGCGGCGTCGGTGAGGTGCGCGGTGGGCAGGCCGTCGCGGGCGAGCAGCCGGTCAAGGACGCCCTGGTGGCTGCGGGAGTGGACCATCTCCTGGCCGACGAAGCCCTTGACCTCCGCGCGCAGCCGCTCGTCGGCGACGTACGGGAGCGCGTCCCGCACGCACTGGATGAACCACTTCTCGCCGGTCGTCAGCAGAATTTGGAATGCGTTGACGAGATGCGTGGCGACCGGCGCGCCCGGAATCCAGTGCAGCGGCGTCTCTTCCCAGTCGAACGCGACCCGCCGCGTCCTGATCTGCGGATGCCGCTCGTCCACCGGCACCGTGCCGCTCTCCGCCCCAGCAGCGACCATGCGTCCGCCCAGCCTTTCCCGACGTATTTCCGACGAGCGACAAGGGAACCAGGAACGCCCGCGCGGCGACAGCGAGGCGATTGACAAACGCCCCGCCCGGAAATGGTGTTTTCGACGCGCGGACGCGGTTGACAGCGGGTCAGGTCGCCGGGACGGCCTCCAGCAGCGCGGCCAGCCCCGCCTCGTCCAGCAGATCGGACGGGCGGATCGTCCGGTTAGCCCGAACGTAGTGGAACGCCGCGCTGACGTCCTCCAGCGGCGCCCCCGCGAGCTGCGCCCACGCCAGCCGGTACGCCGCGAGCTGCACCGACGCGTGCGCGGCCGCCGCGCCGGAGGGCAGCGCGCCGGTCTTCCAGTCCACGACCTCGTACCGGCCGTCCGCCGACCGGAACACCGCGTCCATCCGCCCCCGGACCAGCCGGTCCCCGATCATCGTCTCGAACGGGACCTCGACGTCGACGGGTTCGCGCGACGCCCACTCCGATTCCTCGAACCGGGCGCGCAGCAGGTCGACGTCGGAGTCGGGCGCGGCGTCCTCGTCGGTCGCGCCGGGCAGCTCGTCCAGGTCGAGCAGGCGCTGCTGCCCCCAGCGGGTCTCCAGCCAGGCGTGGAACGCCGTGCCCCGCCGCGCGTACGGCGCGGGCGGGCGCGGCATCGGGCGGCGGATCTGCCGGGCCAGCGCCCCGGGGTCCTCCGCGAGCGCGACCAGCGACGACACCGTCAGATGCGCGGGCAGCTCGACCTGGAGGCCGTCGCCCGCGCGGCCCCGGTCGCGCTCGGCGAGCAGCAGTTCGACGTCGCGCGCCCACGCGGTCATCCGCAGCCGGTCGGGTTCGGCGAGGCCGTCGCCCGCCCACGGGCGGGTGCGGCCGCGGATCGCGTCCTCGACCATCCGGGCGGCCTCGACGGTCGCGGCGTGCCGGGGGCCGGTGTCGGGCGGCGGCGGCCAGGCGCCCTCCTCGCCGCGCTCCAGCAGCGGGTTCGTCGCGCCCTCTTCGGGCGGCGGGGCCCAGGCGGCGACGGTGCCCGCGCCCTCGTCGAGGCACACCGCGCGGACCTCCTCCAGGAACGGCGACGGTTCGAGCGCGCGGCCCGTCCGCCCCCACCGGTAGCCGGTCGCGATGAGCAGGCTCGACGCGCGCGTCACCGCGACGTACGCCAGCCGCCGCTCCTCGCGCAGGTCGCGTTCGGCGCAGGCCGCGTCGAACGCCTCCAGGTCGGCCTTGTCCAGCCCGCGCAGCGGCGGCAGGTCGGCGCGGTCGCCGCGCAGCGGGAACGGCAGGACGCGCGCGTTCGCCGTCCACCGGGTGGCGTTCTGCGGCGGCGACGGGAACACCGACCCGTTCGCGGGGCCGCCGTCCTTGCGCGGCGCGTACGCCAGGCCCGGCACGACCACGACCGGCCACTCCAGGCCCTTGGACGCGTGGACGGTCAGCAGCTTCACGCTGTCGGTCTCGCCCGCGCGGCCCGCCGCGAGCCCGAACTCCTCGGACTCGGCGGCCTTGAGGTAGGCGAGGAACGCGCCGAGCGTCGCGTCCTCGGCGTCGCCCGCGAACGCGGCGGCCGCGTCGGTGAACGCGTCGAGGTCGGCGCGCGCGGTGACGGGGTCAAGTCCGGTGCGGGCCGCGACCTCGATGTCCAGGCCGAGGGCGCGTTCGACCTCCGCCACCAGGTCGGGCAGCGCGAGCCCGGCCTGGGCGCGCAGGTGCCGCAGCTCGTCGCGCAGACGGCGCAGCCGCCCGTAGCCCTCGGGCGAGAACGCGGCCGGTTCGCCGAGGTCGTCCAAGGCGTCCACGAGGCTGCCGGTCTCCTGGTTCAGCTCGGTGACGAGCCGCCGCAGCGGATCGTCGCCGGACGGCTCGTCCGCCGCCGCGGGCGCGTCCTGCGGCCGCTCGATGTCGCGCGCCGCGTCCCGCGCCAGCTCCCGCGCGCGGCGGCCGAGCGCCACCAGGTCGCGCGGCCCGAGCCGCCAGCGCGGCCCGGTCAGCAGCCGCGCCAGCGACGCGCCCGCCGCCGGGTCGTGCATGACGCGCAGCGTCGCGACGACGTCCTGCACCTCCGGGACGGTCAGCAGCCCGCCGAGCCCGACGACCTCCACCGGGACGCCCCGGTTCTCCAGCGCGGCCCGCAGCAGCGGGAACTGCGCGCGCTTGCGGGCCAGGACGGCGATGTCGGACCAGCGCGGCGGCTCGTCCGCCGGGCCGCCGTCCGGCGCGACGCCCGGCTCCGCCCCGTGCAGCGCGACGATCCGCGCCGCGATCCGCTCCGCCTCGTCCTCGACCGTCTCGAACAGCGCGCACTCGACCCGCCCGCGCCCCTCCCGCCCCGCGCCCGGCACCAGCACCGGCACGTCCCGCGTGTCGGCGCGCAGCTCGGCCTGCACGCGCGCGGCGGCGGCCAGCACCCGCTCGCCGTTGCGGAAGCTGCGGCTGAGCTGCCGGACGGGCGCGGGCTCGGCGGCCCGCCCGCGCGGCCCCTCGATCGCCGGGCGGCGCGGGAAGTCGTGCGGGAACCGCAGCAGGTTCCCCGCGCTCGCGCCCCGCCACCCGTAGATCGACTGGCACGGGTCGCCGACGGCCGTCACCGGGTGGCCCCCGGCGAACAGCGACCGCAGCAGGACGAGCTGCGCCTGGCTGGTGTCCTGGTACTCGTCCAGCAGCACCACCGAGAACCGGGACCGCTCGATCATCCCGACCTCGGGATGCCGCGCCGCGATCCGCGCGGCGAGGGCCATCTGGTCGCCGTGGTCCATGACCTCCCGGCCGCGCTTGGCCCGCCGGTACGCGTCGACGAGCGGCAGCAGCCGCTCCCGCACGGCCTGCCGGGCGAGGATGTCGCGGTGCGCGGCGAGCGGTTTGGGCAGCGCCGCGAACCGCTCGCGCAGCCAGTCCCCGACGCGCCGGACGTCGTCGGGCTCGCGCAGGTGCTCCGCGAGGTCGCCGGACAGGTCCATGACGGCCTTGGTGACGGTGTCGGGCGTCCAGTCCACGTCGTCCATCGGCCCGTCGTAGGCGTCCACCACCCGCGAGCAGAGCTGCCACGCGACCGCCGGGGAGATCAGCCGCATCGTCGGCTCCAGCGCCTCGCGCAGCGCGTGGTCGCCGAACAGCCGCGCCGCGTACGCGTGGTACGTCGACACCATCGGCTCGCCGTTGCGCAGGTCGTCGCCGCCGAGGCGGTCCAGCTCGTCGGGCGGCAGCGCCGCCAGCAGCGTGTCGAGCCGCTTGCGGACGCGCGCGGCCAGCTCGGCGGCGGCCTTGCGGGTGAACGTCAGCCCGAGGACGCGTTCCGGGCGGACGAACCCGTTGGCGACGAGCCACACCACGCGCGCCGCCATCGTCTCGCTCTTGCCCGACCCCGCGCCCGCGACGACGGCCATCGGCGCCAGCGGCGCCTCGATCACCGCCGCCTGCTCGGCCGTCGGCTCGGGCACGCCGAGCAGCCGCGCCAGCTCGGCCGGTGAGATCATGGGCCGACCCGTTTCCCCTCGTCCTGCACCGGACAGCAGGACCGTACCGGGCAGCTCCGACACTTCTCGTTCGCGCGGGCCTTGAAGACCTCGCTGGCCATCCCGGACGCGACGATCTCCACGAGCTTCTTCGGCCAGTCCGGGTCGGGGTCCTCGGCGAGCGGGCGCTGCTCCTGCTCGCGGGCCTTGCGCGTCAGCGAGCCCTTCCCGACCTGGACGAGCTTCGCGCCGCCCGGCTCGATCAGCCCGTGCCGCTCGAACGCGCCCAGCATCACCGCGTACTGGTAAACGCCGAGCTGCGGATGCCGGTCCAGCTCGGTCTTCTTCACCGCCGACCCGGACGTCTTCACGTCGATGATGACGGCGCGGCCCTGCGCGTCCCGTTCGGCCCGGTCGATGCGGCCCTTGATGACGACGCGGCCGAGGTCGACGCGGAACGACTCCTCCAGCGCCACGACCTCGTTGGGGTTGTCGCGGTGCCAGGACAGGAACTTGTCGACCATCTCGGCCGCCTGCGCGCGCTGTTTCGCCGAGTACCAGCCGCCGCGGAAGTCGAGGTCGTTCCAGATCTCGTCGAGGCGGCGCGCGACGTCCACCTCGCTCACGCCGTCGTCGGTGCCCGCCATCTCCGCGATGGCGTGGACGACCTTGCCCATCGTGCTGTACTCGTCCGGGCCGCCCTCCTGCGCGCCGACCGCCGACGTCAGCAGCCAGCGCAGCCCGCACGTGGTGAACGTCTCCACCTGCGACGGCGACACCTGGACGGCCTCGTCCTCCGCGAACGCCGGGCCCGGGTCCGACAGCGCCGTGATCGCGTACCACTGGTCGGGCCGCGCGCCCCGCACCCCGGCGCGCGCGAGCCGCGCCAGGTGCCCGGCGGCGGCGCGGCGCAGCGCGGGGGGACGCGCCGGGTCCGCGACGACCGAGCGCAGGTCCGCGACGAGCGCGGGCAGCGACAGCCAGCGCGTCTTCTCGTCCAACTGGGACTGCTCCAGCGCGCCCGGCACCAGCTCGTTCAGGAAGCGGGACGGGCGGTCCTCGGCCGCGTCGCCGCCGACCGCCGTCACCACCAGCCGCCGCCGCGCGCGCGTCGCCGCGACGTAGAACAGCCGCCGCTCCTCGTGCAGCATCTTCGCCGCCATCGACGGCCCCGCGACGCCCTCGCCCAGCACCTCCGCGCCCGCCGCGTACTCGACCAGCTCCTCGATGCCGAGCAGCGAGCCGCGCAGCCGCAGGTCGGGCCACGCGCCCTCCTGGACGCCCGCGACGACCACGACGTCCCACTCCAGGCCCTTGGAGCGGTGCGCGGTGAGGATGCGGACGGCCTCGCCGTCGGGGGCGCGCTCGGCGAGGGTGTCGCCCGCGATCTCCTGCGCGGCGATGTCGTCCACGAACAGCTCGGGACCGGCGTGCGGGAGGCGGTCCACGAACCGGGCGGCGTGGTCGAACAGGGCGACGACGGCGTCGAGGTCGCGGTCGGCGGACGCGCCCCGGCCGCCGCCCCGCACGCTCTGCTCCAGCAGCGCGTCGGCGCGGCCGCTCTCGCGCCACACGTCCCACAGGACGTCCTCGGCGGACCCGCCGCGCTCGGCCGCGCCGCGCGCCACCGCGATCAGGTGCGCGACCCGCTCGGCGGGCGCGCGGACCTTCTCGTGGACGAGCGCCAGCTCCCCCGCGTCGCTGACGGCCGCGACGAGCAGGTCCCCGAGCGGACGGTTCTTGCCCGCGATCTCCTCCAGGTCGCGCAGCGCGCGTTTGAGGCGGCGCATCGCGAGCGCGTCCGCGCCGCCGAGCGGGCCCGTCAGCAGGTCCTCGGCGACCTCGCCGTCCAGGTGGCCCTTCTTCAGCGCGGCGCGCAGCAGTTGCAGGAACGGGCGGACGGCGGGTTCGGCCATCAGCGGCACGTCGTCGCCGGTGACGACGACCGGGACGCCCGCCTGGCCCAGCGCGCGGCGCAGCGCCGGGACCTGGTTGGCCGCGCTGCGCACGAGCACCGCCATCCGCGACCACGGGACGCCGTCGAGCAGGTGGGCGCGGCGCAGCTCGTCCGCGATCAGCGCGGCCTCCTGGCTCGCGGAGTCCGCGACGACGGCGTGGACCTCGCCTTCCTCCGCTTCCGGCGGGTGCAGGAGCGCCCGGTGCTCGGCGCTTCCGGCGGCGGCGGGCAGGCGGTCCGCGACGCGGCGGGACGCGGCCAGGATCGCCGGTCCCATCCGGCGGCACGTCCGCAGCGCGACGACCGGCGCGGGACGGCCGTCGAACGTGCGGAAGCGGTCGGGGAACTCCTGGATGCCGCGCACGTCCGCGCCCCGGAACCCGTAGATCGACTGGTCCGGGTCGCCGACGACGACGAGGTCGCGGCCCTCCCCCGCCAGCCGGTGCAGCAGTTCCTCCTGCGCGGGGTCGGTGTCCTGGTACTCGTCGACGAACACCGCGTCGTAGGCGTCGCGCTCGCGGACCAGCGCGGTCTCCTCGGCGAGCGTGCCCGCCGCGAGCTGGATGAGCTGCCCGTAGTCGTACGTCGGGACGGGATCGAGGTCGAACCGCGCCGCGTACCGCTCCATGAACCCGGCGATCGAGCACCACTCCGGGCGGCCCGCCAGCCGCCCCAGCTCGTCCAGCCGCTCGGGGTGGACGCCGCGTTCGGCGGCGCGGAGCATGAAGTCGCGCAGTTCCTCGGCGAAGCCGCGCGTGCCCAGCGTCTCGTGGAGGTCGGCGGGCCAGCCCGCCGCGCCGTCCGCGCGCTCGCCCTCCAGCAGCCGCCGGACCTCCAGCAGTTGCTCGGGGCCGGACAGCAGGCGCGGCGGTTCTTCCTCGTTCTGAATCGCGTCGCGGCGCAGCAGCGCGTAGGCGTAGCTGTGGAACGTCAGCGCGAGCGGGGTGCGCGTGGTGCGGCGCAGGCGGCCGGTGATGCGCTCGCGCAGCTCGCCCGCCGCCTTGCGGCTGAACGTGAGGACGAGCACGCGCTCGGGGTCGGTTCCGCGGTTCTCGATGCGGTCGACGACGGCTTCGACGATCGTGGTGGTCTTGCCCGTCCCCGGCCCGGCCAGCACGAGCAGCGGCCCGCCGCCGTGCTCGACGACGCGCCGCTGCCGCTCATCGAGCTGGGGCGCCGCGGCCCGGACGGGACCGGCGCGGCGCACGAGACGATAGGACCCTCCCGACACAAGAAACGATTTCAGCAGATGATCGCGACACTTGAGACCGTCCCGCGCCGGGTCAGGCCCGTGGTCAGGCTCGCAGGGCCAGCAGGAGGTCCACCCGGTCTTCGAGGGACGACAGGTCGCGGCCGGTCAGCTCCTCGATCCGCCGGATGCGGTACCGCAGCGTGTTGACGTGCAGGTTCAGCCGCCGCGCGCACGCCGTCCAGGACCCGGAGCAGGCGAGGAACTGCGTCAGCGTGCCGAGCAGGTCGCTGCGGTAGCGGCGGTCGTAGGCGGTGATCGCGCCGAGGACCTGCTGCCGGAATCCGCGCCGCGCCTCGGCGGGCAGCCGGGCGAGCAGCGCGGCGTGCGAGGCGGGGACGGCCGCGCCGGGGTCGCCGGTCTCGGCGTCGAGCCGCCGGACGACGATCGCCATGACGCGCGACAGCGTCGTCTCGGCGGGCACGGCGACGAGCGGGACGCCGTAGCGCTCGCAGGCGGCCACCAGGTCGTCGGGGACGGGCGCGGCGGCCTCGCCCGCGCCGAGCGCCGCGACGCGCCGCGCGGCCAGCGACGCGACGAACGGCACCGAGTCGTACGGCCCGCGCCGCCACATGAGCCCGGTGAGGACGAGCTCGCCGCCGTCGAGGTAGCGGCTGGGGTCGGGCAGGTCGGTGACGAACACCTGGCGGACGGGCCGGTCCAGCGCGGCGGCGCAGGCGAGCGGCCGGAGCGCGAGGTCGGGGTCCTCCAGCAGGTCAGCGGTCTTCACGGGAGGAACGTACGAAACGTTTGTTCGGGGCAGGTGCCCGGCGCGTTACGAGCAGGAAACACGTACCTCCTTCGCCCGGTTTATTTGGGATTGTCCCCCGGGAAGTCGCCGGTGAACCGCGCGCGCCGCATGTCGACGCGGCGGCCGTCCGGGCGCAGCGGCGTGCCCTCCGCACGGTACCGGGCGAGCGCGCGGGCCTCGTGGCCGGTCGGCGGACTGCCGTCCGCGCGCAGCACGCGCCACCACGGGACGCCGCCGCCGTACAGCGACATGACGCGGCCGACCTGGCGCGGGCCGCCCCCGCCGACCAGTTCGGCGACGTCGCCGTAGGCCATGACGCGGCCCGGCGGGATGCGCTCGACGGCGTCCAGCACGGCTTCGGCGTAGTCGTCCATGCCCGGATTGTCGCTCATCGGAGCCGCCGGCGGCGGAGCAGATCCTGCACGGCCGCGAACATCACGACGGCGGCGAGCACGCACCCGGCGGACGTCGCCGCGACGACCGCGCCCGAGCGGTGGACGACCTCGACCGGCCGCGCCCGCCCGTCCGCGAACCGCCTCGCCGGGTCGAGGCCGAGCCCGGCGTCGCGGTTCCCCGCGAGCGCGTCGGCGGCGGCGAGCGCCGCGCGCGCGTCCACCCGCCCGAACCCGACCGACGCGTCGTAGCCCCGGGCGGGCCGGTGCTGCGCGCCGGTCGTGAGGGCCTGTTCGACGAGCGCGGGCGCGAGCCCCGGATGCCGCGCGCGGATCAGCGCGGCGATCCCGGACACGAACGCGGTCGCGGGGCTCGTGCCGTCGCCGATCCAGTACTGGCCGCCCGGCCCCGCGCCGATGATCTGGACGCCGGGCGCGGACACCGCGACGGCCGTGTTCTTGTTGGAGAACCCCGCGTGCCGCCCGGCCGAGTCCACGGCCGCGACGGAGATGACGCCGGGGAACGACGCCGGGTAGGTGAACCCGCCGCCGTCCGCGGCCTTCGCTCCCGGCGCGGCGGGGTCCGCGCCGCTGTTGCCCGCCGCCGCGACCACCACGACGTCGCGCGCCAGCGCGTACGCGACGGCGGCGCGTTCGGCCTTCGTCGGGTACGAGCGGCCCAGCGACAGGTTGATGACGTCCGCGCCGTGGTCCACCGCGTACCGGATGCCGGACGCGATGGCGCCCTCGAAGCGCGGGTCGCGGGTGAACTCGGCGAACCCCGGCTCGTCGCGCTCCAGGATGACGCGCACCGCCAGCAGCCGGGCCTGCGGCGCGACGCCCAGCACCCCGTCCGCGCCGCCGATCCCGTGGCCGTGCCCGGCGATGATCGAGGCCATGCTGGTGCCGTGGACGCGGCGCGGCAGGACGCCCGGCGGGTTCGCGCCCGCCGTGTAGTCGGGGCCCTGCTCGACGCTGCCGGCGAGGTCGGCCTGGTTCTCGTCCACACCGGAGTCCAGGACGGCGACGGTGACGCCCGCGCCCCGGCTCAGCTCCCACGCGCGCGGGACGTCGAGGGCGGCCAGGACGGGTGCCATCGCGGCGCGGACCTGGTCGGCGCGCGCGGGCGCGGGCCCGACCGGGACGACGGCGAGCGCGCCGGCCGCCAGAACGGCCCCGACGCGCCTCAACACGCCCGCTCCCGCCCGGCGCGGGCGGCGGGCGTCAGCACGACCACTCCCGGGCGGCGCAGTCGACGGCGGCGGGGGCGGCGAGGGGTGCGAGGACACCCGCCGCGAGCTGCGCCGCGAGCGGCGGGAGGTCGGGCTGCGGGTTCCTGCCGCGCCGCCGCCCGTCCGCGTACCCGAGGGTCGCGGCGACGACGTAGGGCCCGCCGGTGCGGACGGCCGCGGTCTGCCGGGCCGCGTCGTCGAACCGGGCCGCGTACGAGCCGGGGAACGCCAGCGCCCGCACGCCGCGCTTGACCTTGAACGACTTGGCGGCGCGCGCGGCGGACCCCGCGTCCGGCAGCACGACGACGCCGACCGTGATCGCGAGCGCGCGCTGCCCGTCGAGGTACGTGGCGCGCAGCACGGCACGGCAGCCGAGGCTCGCGAGCGTGTCGGCGAGGGCCGTGTCCACGCCCGAGGGGCACGCGGTCCCGGTGTCGACGCCGAGCCGGCGCGCGGTCCCGGCCGAGCCCTGGAGCGTGTAGCGCAGCGACGCGGGGAAGATCCGCCCGGCGGGCCACGTCCGGTACCGGTTGGCGACCTCGGCGGTGCGGGCGGCGGCGAGTTCGGCGGGCGTCGGGTCGCGGGTCAGCTCGGCGGTGAGCCGCGCCGCCGACAGCGCGAGGACGGCCGCGCAGCCGACCGCGGCCGCCGCGACGAGCGCGCCGCGCATCCCGCGCCGCGGCTCCGGCTCGTCCGGCGGGCGCTCCAGGTGCGGAGCGGGGATCTCGGCGCGCGACACGACCGGAGCGTAGCGAACCTCACGGTCCGGTGGCACGGGCGCGCCGGAGCAGGGCGACGGCGACGCAGAGCCCGACGGCGGCCCCGCCGATCCCCGCGACGAGCACGACGACGATGAGCGGGCGCATCCACACCGGGCGGTGGATGACGGTGACCGGCCCCGCGTCGCCGGAACCGAAGCGCCTGCCCGCCGCGAGGCCCGTCTGCGCGCCCGCCCCGGCGAGCCGGTCGGCCGCTGCGAGGGCGCGCGCCGCGCCGACCTGGCCGTTGCCGAGTTCCGGGGAGTACCCGC
Organism: Actinomadura atramentaria DSM 43919; assembly: GCF_000381885.1. Taxonomy (GTDB): domain Bacteria; phylum Actinomycetota; class Actinomycetes; order Streptosporangiales; family Streptosporangiaceae; genus Spirillospora; species Spirillospora atramentaria. The sequence goes on from NZ_KB907225.1 coordinate 41,511, forward strand.
CGCCCTGCGCGCTCGTGAGGATCGCCTGCGCGACGACGGCGGGGGCGAGCCCCCGGTGCCGCGCGCGGATCAGCGCGGCGATGCCGGACACGACGGCGCTCGCGTCGCTCGTCCCGTCGCTGATGTAGTAGCTGCTGCCCGGCCCGGCGACCGCGAGGCCGACGCCGGGCGCGGCGACGACGGCCGAGTAGTTCTTGTTGGCGAACGGGGCGTGCGCGCCGCCGGGCGTCGTCGCGGTGACGCCGATGACGCCGAAGAACGACGCGGGATAGGAGTAGGGCGCGAACCCGTTCTCGTCCAGCTTGGACTGCTTCGTCCCGTCGTTGCCCACGGCCGAGACGACCACGACGTTCTTCTGCACGGCGTAGGCGATGGCCGACCGGTCGCCGGGGTCGGGGTCGTAGTTGCCGAGCGAGAGGTTGATCACGTCCGCGCCGTGGTCGGCGGCGTAGCGGATGCCGTCCGCGACGGACTCGCGGGCGTCCTCGGACGTCTTGTAGCGCGGGTACCCGGTGTCCTCCGGCTCGGCGATCGAGCGGACGGCGAGGATCTTGGCCTGCGGCGCGAGCCCGATGACGCCGGAGGCGTTGCCCGCGCCGTGCCCGTGGCCCGCGATGATCGACGCCATGCCGGTGCCGTGCAGGCGTTTCGGCGTCGCGGAGCCGTCGATCTTCTTGATCATGTTCGGGCCGGTGGTGACCGATCCGCGAAGATCGGCCTGGTTCGCGTCCACGCCGCTGTCCACGACGGCGACCGTGACGCCCGCGCCGCGCGTCGTCCGCCACGCCTTCTCGGCCTCGATGACGCGCAGGAACCCCGACTGCCGCGCGCGGATGTCGTCGGCGGACGCGGGCGGCTGCGGCAGCACCGCGCAGCCGGCGGCGATCCCGAGGGCCGCCGCGACCCGGAGAGCTTTCAGCACTTCCACTCCCCGTCCCGGCAGTTCGGCAGCGGCCGCTCCCCCAGATCGCGCGCGATGGCGGACCCGAGCTGCGGCGCGACCACGAACGGGTGGCCGGGCAGTTCGGCCGTCAGCGCCCGCACCGGACGCCCGTCGAACATCCCCGACGCGGTCAGCACCACGTACGGCCCCTTCCGGGTCTGGCTGCGGTTCAGCCGGGCCGCGTCGGTGAACAGCGCGGACGCGGTGCCGGGGAACGCCGCCGCGCGCACCGCCGGGCCGATCTCCTTGACGCCCTCGTTGGACGCGGGGGCGGGCAGCGCCTTCAGCGCCCGGTCCGCGCCGAACGCGTCCGGGAACGCGACGACCGCGACCGTCGTGACGACGCCGCCCAGCTCGTCGGCGTACGTGGCGCGCAGCGCGGCGCGGCAGCCGTTGTCGGTCAGGATTCCGGCGATGGCCGGGTCCACGGCGTCGGCGCAGGCCGTGTCGGGGGCGATGCCGATGCGGCGCGCGGTCGCGGTGCGGCCCTCGTCGTCCGGCCGGTAGGCGATCTCGGCGGGGAAGACGCGGTCGGCGGGCCACGCGGACCAGCGGCGCGCGACCTCCGCGTCCGCCGCGCGCTCCATCTCCGCGAACGTCGGCGGCCGGTGCAGCGTCTGCCACCCGGCGACGGCCGCGACGGCCGTCAGCGCGAGCAGGCAGCACGCCAGCGTGAACGCCGCGCCCGCCCACTGCCGGGCGGTCAGGCCGAGCCGGCGCGGCTCGCGCGGCGGGAGCGGCCGCAGCGGCGCGAGCGGCGGCGGCCACGGGGCGCCGGGCGGGCGGCCGGGGGGCTGGGGGGACGGGGGCTGGAACGCCACAGCAGCCAAGATTACCCACCATCCCGCCCTTTCCCGGCAGGGTCAGCGGGCGCGCAGCGCGCGTCGGATGCGCGCGGCCTCCTCCTTGATGCGCACCTCGGTGGCGAGCAGGTCCGTCTCGGCCTGGGCCGTCCGCATCCGGGCGCGGGTCTCGCGCAGCGTCGCGGGGCGTCGTTTCCGCCTGGTGAATCGCATGTCGCTCCTTCGCTCGGGACGGCGTGCTTCCCGCTCGCGGGCGTTCCATGCGCGCGGCGCGGCTGACGTGCGCGTTCACGGCCGGTGGCCGGGGTTCGGGAATGCGGGGCCGCATGGCAGGGTTGTGCGGTGACAGGACAGTGACCGGACACAGTCGTCCGTCCCCCACACGCCCCACGAGCGTCAGCACAGGAGCAGCCACCGTGTCGTTGCCACCTCTGGTCGAGCCCGCAGCGGAGCTCACCCGCGACGAGGTCAACCGTTACTCGCGACATCTGATCATCCCCGACGTCGGCATGTCCGGGCAGAAGCGACTGAAGAACGCCAGGGTCCTGTGCGTCGGCGCCGGCGGCCTCGGCTCCCCCGCGCTGATGTACCTCGCCGCGGCGGGCGTCGGCACCCTCGGCGTCATCGACTTCGACGTGGTGGACGAGTCCAACCTGCAGCGGCAGATCATCCACCGGCAGTCCTCGCTGGGGCAGCCGAAGGTGGAGTCCGCCGCCGCGACCGTCCGCGAGATCAACCCCCTGATCGACGTCGTGGTCCACAACACCGCGCTGGACCGCGACAACATCATGGACATCTTCGGTCAGTACGACCTGATCCTCGACGGCACCGACAACTTCGCCACCCGCTACATGGTGAACGACGCCGCCGTGCTGCTCGGCAAGCCGTACGTGTGGGGCTCCATCTACCGGTTCGACGGCCAGGCGTCGGTGTTCTGGGCCGAGCACGGGCCGTGCTACCGCTGCCTCTACCCCGAGCCGCCGCCGCCCGGCATGGTCCCGTCCTGCGCGGAGGGCGGCGTCCTCGGCGTGCTGTGCGCGTCGATCGGCTCCATCCAGACCAACGAGGCGATCAAGCTCCTGACGGGCATCGGCGAGCCGCTGGTCGGCCGCCTGATGATCTACGACGCCCTGGAGATGACGTACCGCTCGGTGAAGGTCCGCAAGGACCCCGAGTGCCCGCTGTGCGGCAAGAACCCCACGCAGACCGAGCTGCTGGAGGACTACGAGGCGTTCTGCGGCGCGGTCTCCGACGAGGCCGCGGAGGCCGTCAAGGACTCCACGATCTCCGTCCACGAGCTCAAGGCGCTCCAGGACCGGGGCGAGGACATCTTCCTCGTGGACGTCCGCGAGCCCAACGAGTACGAGATCGTCTCCATCCCGGGGGCGACGCTCATCCCGAAGGGCGAGTTCCTGAACGGCTCGGCGCTGGCGCTGCTGCCGCAGGACAAGAAGATCGTCCTGCACTGCAAGTCGGGCGTCCGCTCGGCGGAGGCGCTGGCCGTGGTGAAGGGCGCGGGCTTCGGCGACGCGGTCCACGTCGGCGGCGGCATCGTCGCGTGGGTGAACCAGATCGACCCGAGCCTGCCGAGCTACTGACCGGCGTTCCGACGCCCCCCGGCCCGTCCGGGGGGCGTCGTCTTGTCCACATCCGGCCGGGTCAGCCGACCTTGCGCGAGATCCCGCCGATGAAGACGCCGCTCGCCGGGTCGACCAGCGTGGGCTCGTCCGGCCGCCACACGGCCACCGGCACCAGGCCGGGGTCGAGGATCTCCCAGTCCGGTCCGCCGAACATCGCCTGGATGCGCGCGTAGGGCCGCAGCGCCGCGTCCTCCAGCCGCATCACGCGCTGGTAGGTCTCCGCGATCGGCTCGAACTCCGGACGGTGGACGCCGTGGCTGATGACCAGGTGGCTGCCGGGCGCCAGCGCGGCGCGCAACCGTTCCAGGACCGGCTCCGGGTCGGAGACGAAGTGCAGCACCGCGATGAGGGAGAGCACGACCGGCTTGGAGAAGTCCAGCACCTGGGCGGCGTCTTCCAGGATGGCGTCCGGGTCGCGTAGATCCCGGTCGATGTAGCGGGTGACGCCCTCCGGCGTGCTCGTCAGCAGGGCGCGGGCGTGCGCGAGGACGATCGGGTCGTTGTCCACGTAGACGACCCGGGCGTCGGGCGCGACGGCCTGCGCCACCTGGTGCGCGTTCTCCTGCGTCGGCAGCCCCGTGCCGATGTCGAGGAACTGCCGCATCCCCGCGTTGGCCGCCAGGTGCCGGATGGCCCGCACCATGAAGCCCCGGTTCTGCCGGACCTCCCAGTTGAAATTCAGCTCGGGGCACCGCTCCGCCAGCCGTTCGGCGAACTCGCGGTCGATCGCGTAGTGGTCCTTGCCTCCCAGCAGGTAGTCGTACACGCGTGCCGTACTGGCCGTCGTGGTGTCGATTCCCTCGTGCTCCGCTTGAGAGCCCATCCGCGCCCCTCGTCCGGGTCCGAGCAACAGGTCGCTGCGTTTCGCGTAGATCGTCGCCGTTCACGGTAATAGCTCGTTGATCACCGCGCGGCGGGATCGGGGGAAACGGTTCGGACGTGGGACGGGCGCTCGTTCCGGGATCACGGGCCGCGACGAGTTGTATTGACCACGAGCGTTGTTAACAGTGGGCGGCGGAGACGTGATCAGGCATGCGGCGCGCCACCGTCCGCCGCCAGGCGCGTGAGCCACTCACGCAGCAGGCGCTGCTCGGCGTCGCTCAGGACATCGGCGTCGTCGGGGAGGGCGGCGCGCAGCGCGCGGGCCGCTGCGGCGGGCCCGGACTCCGCGGTGGGAAGTGTCGGCTCGGCGCGGGTGACGGCCGCGACCATGGACTCGCGCAGGACAGTCAACAGCGCCGGATTGCGGCGGTCCGCAGGGGTGGAGTGCCAGGTGGTGACCGCGCCCTGGCCGGTGGCCTGGATGATCTGGGCGGCCAGCTCCTCGTCGACCCGCAGCCACCCCCCGGCCGCCAGGCGACGCACCCGCCCCTGGAGGATCTCCAGGCCCGCGCGGTGTGCCGCGTCCGATCCCCGGCCGGTGGCCCTGTTCATCACCGCGAACAACTCGGGGCGACAGACCCCGAACTCGACCACGATGTCCCAGCCGCGGCGCAGCTCCTCCACCGGGTCCTGCGGAGCGGGGTCGAGCTGCGCGCGCTTTCTCTCCAGGAACTGCGCGTAGCCGTGCTCGGCGACGGCCTCGAGGAGCCCCTCCTTGTCGCCGAAGAGGCGGTAGATCGCCGGCGGCTGCATTCCGGCCGCGGCGGCGACCGCGCGGGTGCTCATCGCATCGGGGCCACCGTTCTCCAGCAGCTCGACGGCCGCCTCGACGATGCGGCGCCGAGGGCTGTCGGTGGAGTCGCGCGTAGCCATGAACCGATGGTACCGAGGATTTGGTTCCACCGGAATTTCCGATGTTACCGTTGAAGCGATTCCACCGGAACCAGTGTCGGGAGACCCAATGATCATCGTGACCGGAGCCACCGGAAAGCTCGGCCGCCGCATCGTCGAGCGCCTCCTGGAGCGCGTCCCCGCCGACCGCGTCGGCGTCAGCGTCCGCGACCCCCGCAAGGCCCGAGACCTCGCCGACCGCGGCGTCCGCGTCCGGCAGGGGAACTTCGACGACCCCGCCTCGCTCGTGCGCGCCTTCGAGGGCGCCGAGCAACTGCTCCTCGTCTCCCTCGACCGCGCGGGCCAGGAGTGCGTCAGCGGCCACCGCGCCGCCGTCGACGCCGCCGTGAAGGCCGGCGTCGGCCGCATCCTCTACACCAGCCAGGTGGGCGCCGCCCACGACTCCCGGTTCCAGGCATGCCGCGACCACGCCCAGACCGAGGATCTGCTGCGCGCCACCGGCCTGCCCTGGACCGCGCTGCGCAACGGTTTCTACGCCTCCAGCGCCCTGCAGTTCCTGGAGTCCGCCCGCCACACCGGCGACATCGCCCTTCCCGCCGACGGCCCCGTCGCCTGGACCGGCCACGACGACCTCGCCGAGGCCACCGCGGCGATCCTCGCCGAGGAGCACCGCTTCGAGGGGCCCACCCCGCCGCTCACCGGCCCGGCGGCGCTCGACTTCGACACCGTCGCCGAGATCGCGTCCCAGACCACCGGACGGCCCTTCACCCGCACCGTCGTCCCCGACGACGCCTTCCGCGAGCAGGTCTTGGCGCACGGCGTTCCGGCTCCGATCGGCGACCTGATGCTGAGCATCTTCGCCGCGGCGCGGAACGGCGAGTTCACCGCTGTCGACTCGACGCTGGCCGAGCTGATCGGGCGAGAGCCCGCCACCTTCCGCACCCGGCTGGAGCATGCCTGGGCCGAATAGATCCCGTGGGGCGCGCAGACGGCCCCGGCCTGACCCGCCGCCCACAAAAGGCTCGCCCTCTGTCGCCCGAGGACGCCGATCACCAGATCGGCGGCCTCGGGCACGAACTCAGATTCCGCACCAGATTCCGCACCATCCCAGAGGTTTCCCGTGCCCCACCCCTATGCCCGGCTGACCGTCCACGGCAGACGGCTCTTGCCGATGTCGGGAATCGCATCTGCGAGCTACGGCGCGACCGCAAGCTCGGTCCTGCACGGATCGGCCCGGTCCTGGGCATACCCAGCTCGACGGTCCACCGTGTCCTGACCCGCTACGGCCTGAACCGGCTGCGCTGGATGGGCCGGCCCACCGGTCAGACCATCCGACGCCACGAACGATCACATCCCGGCGAACTGGTCCACGTCGACATCAAGAAGCTCGGCAACATTCCAGACCGCGGCGGACATCGGATCGTGCCCCGCCAGCAGGCCGCAGGCAATCGGCAGGCCACAACCGACGTGCGTAGGGGCGGCAGTCCCGTGATCGGCTACAGCTTCGTTCGCACAGCCGTCGACGATCACTCCCGGCTCGCGTACAGCGAGGTTCTGACCGACGAACGCAAGGAGAACGCGGCCTCCTTCTGGCAGCGCGCGAATGCTTTCTTCGCCGAGCACGGCATCACCGTCGAGCGCGTCCTCACCGACAACGGCTCCTGCTACAGATCCCGCCTGTTCGGCCGGACTCTCAGCGCCACCGGCATCGTCCATAAGCGCGCGCCCCTATCGCCCGCAGACGAACGGCAAGGTGGAGCGCCTAAATCACACCCTGCTCGACGAATGGGCACACGTGCGCCCGCACTCCAGCAACGCCGAACGCACCGAAGCCCTGACGGACTTCCTCCACACCTACAACCACCACCGGTGCCACACCGCACCTGACGGCCAACCACCCATCAGCCACGTCAACAATCCCGCGGGTCAATACAACTAGTGCGCGGGACGAGCCGAGGGCAGCGGCGCGCGGGCGGCGCGGCGCGAGGCGGCGCGAGGCGGGGCGGCGCGAGGCGGCGCGAGACGGGACGGCGCGGGACGGCGCGGGACGGCGCGGGACGGCGCGGGGCGGGGCGGCGCGAGGCGGCGCGAGGCGGCGCGAGGCGGCGCGGCGCGGGACGGCGCGGGACGGGACGGCGCGAGGCGGCGCGGGACGGGACGGCACAGCGCGGAACGAGGCGGTGCGGCGCGGGCGGTGCGGGACGGGGCGTGCGGTGCGGGCGGGCGGCGCGCGGCGGTGCGAGGCGGCGCGGCGCGGGGCGGGGCGGGGCGGGCGGCGCGGGACGGGACGGGGCGGCGCGGCACGAGGCGGCGCGGCGCTGGGGGTGCGGGAGGCCCCGGCCGTGGGCCGGGGCCTGCCGTCGTGCGGGGGTCGTCCGCGTCAGGACGCGAACCAGACGAGTTCGGAGCGGAGGCGGTGGGCGGCGCGTTCGGCGCTGTTCCAGTGGCCGAACGTGTGCCCGCCGGGGGTGAAGGTCGCCGCGGACCCGCCCGGCAGGGCGACGCCGAGCGCGACGAGCTTCGGCTCCACGACCTGCGCCGCGTCGTCGTCCGCCGCCGCCCCGGCGCGGCCGTCGCCGCCGTCGCCGCCGTCCGCGCCGGTCCGCACGTCGCCGCTCACGCCGTCGTCGTCCCCCTCGTCGTCCTCGTCGTCCCCGTCGTCCTCGTCGTCGCCGGGGTCGCGGACGAGCGCGAACAGCCGGGGCAGGTCGTCCCCGAACAGCCGCGCGACCATCTCGGCGTCCGCCGCGAGGACGATCGGGTCGTCCTCCGGCCAGAGCGCGGCGAGATCATCGCGGTCGTCGCCGGGCCGGGCGGCCCCGGCCTCGTTCGTCCCCGCCGCCGAGGCGTGGTAGACAGGCGGACGTTCGGACTCGTTGACGCCATCCATGTGATGCGCTCCCTTCCGAGCACCGCGGGCCGGGACGGGCACGCCGCCAAGCACTGACCGTCCCGGTCCGTTTTTCTTTAACGATCTTTGGTGACTCCCTGCGTCGGGCCTTGCACGCTTGGTATAGTTGCAGCCCGACCGACACTGGGCAAGTTTCCCAACGAAATCCGATCAAGATTTTTTTCCGACCCCCGGGAGGACGAGATGGCCGCCGCCCAACGCGGTGCGACGCTCCGCTCGCACTGGCTCGGACAGCAGCTCCGAGACCTGCGCGAGAAGCGCGGGATGCTTCTCAAGGACGCCGCGCAGTACCTCCAGCGCGACGTCGCCACCCTGAGCCGGTACGAGACGGGCTACTACCCCATCCGCCGCCCGGACCTCATGGCGCTGCTCGACCTGTACGGCATCTCGGACGCCGCACTGCGCGAGAAGCTGTTCCACCTCAGCCACGACGTGTGGCAGAAGGGTTGGTGGGACGGCTACGCGACGGACGTCACCGGCTCGCTCATCGACTACGTGTGGCTGGAGTCCCGCGCCCGGCATATTCGGACCTACGCCGCGATCGTGGTCCCCGGCCTGCTCCAGACCCCGGAGTACGCCGAAGAGGTCATCAGGATCAACGACAACGACGCGACATCCGAACAGATCGAACGCTGGCACGAGCTACGTATGGCTCGGCAACAGATCCTCGACTCTGACGAGCCGCCGCTCTTCTCTGCGATCCTTGACGAGTCGGTTCTGCTCCGCCAGATCGGCAGCGCAGAAATCATGATCGCGCAGCTCCGCCGCCTCGCGGACTATGCCGCGCGGCCCGGCATCGACATCCGTGTCCTCCCGTTCAACGCCGGAACACCCGCCAGCACGTACGGAACCTTTGAGATGTTCGAACTCCCCGATCCTCTTCCGCAGGTCGCTCATACGGAGACCATGGCTGGTGCTCTGTACGTTGAGTCGCCCGACACCGAGGTGTTCTTCCGAACGTACGATGAGCACACAGCGCTGGCGTTGTCGCAGAAGGACTCTGCCGAGCGGATCTTGGCGGTAGCGAAGGAGTGGCAGTAACCATGGCGAAGACGCACGAAGGGTTCGGTCCGGAGGACCGTGCCCGTGTCGCCTGGCACATCAGCACGTTCAGCCCCAACAACGGGGGCAACTGCGTCGAGGCCGGTCCCCTCAACGACGGCACGGACCGCGTGGCCGTCCGCCACAGCCACCGCCCCGACGCCGAACTCATCATCTACACGCGTGGAGAGTGGGAAGCCTTCACCGCCGGGGTACGTAACGGGGAGTTCGACTTCTTCGCCTGACCCCCGGAGGCGACATGGACGACACCACGACGGGCACGCTCGAACCCAACGAGCGTGCCCGCGTCCGTTGGCACATCAGCACCTACAGCCCCAACGGGGGCGGCAACTGCGTCGAAGCCGGCCCCCTCAACGACGGCACCGACCGCGTAGCCGTCCGCCACAGCCACCACCCCAACGCCGAACTCATCGTCTACACACGCGGAGAGTGGGAAGCCTTCACCGCCGGGGTACGTAACGGGGAGTTCGACTTCTTCGCCTGACCCCCGGAGGCGACATGGACGACACCACGACGGGCACCCTCGAACCCAACGAGCGCGCCCGGGTCGCCTGGCACATCAGCACGTTCAGCCCCAACAACGGGCCGAACTGCGATAGAAGCCGGCCCGCTCAACGACGGCACCGACCGCGTAGCCGTCCGCCACAGCCACCACCCCGACGCCGAACTCATCATCTACACCCGCGCCGAATGGGAAGCCTTCACCGCAGGCGTCCGCAACGGAGAGTTCGACTTCTTCGCCTGACCGCGCGGTCGTCCCGCCGCCGCGCGGACGGCGGGACACCCGGTCGGCGGCGAGCCCGTCCGTCACCCGCCGACCCGATGGCCCTCGGAACCAAGCCAGACGTACTGCCCCTCGCCGGCCACGGCGCTCCGGGCCGTCCGACCGCGTGCCCGCGACCAGCGCCCGCGACCGGTGCTCCGCGCGATCAGGCGTCGCCCTCGATGAGCCCGCGCAGTTCCTCATCCAGGTCCGCAGTCGGGGACGTGAGCCGCCGCCCCGGCGAGGTGCCGGGGTGATGGTGCGCGCGGAGCATGACGAATGCACCGGCTGCCTCCCCGGACTCGCCGCTGAACCTCTGGTATGGCCCGATATCGACGTTGTCGTGGATCAGCAGCCCCGTGCCGTCGCACACAGCGAACTCAACCGGCGTCTCCGGTCCGAGAGAGTCGATGAGAACCCGCAGCATCTCCGCCATCTCCCCCAGAGTGGTCGGCTTCTCCTCTTGGGTCATACCGACCATCATCCCGCAATGCGCTCGCTCAGCAGCCGGTCGAACGCTTTCAAACCAAGCCTTGTTCTTTCGCCCATCGTTCGAAACCGCCGAGTCCGAAGGGCAACCGGTATTCGCCCTCCATCAACTGGTCGGCGAGCGCGGACACCAACGCCACCGTTAACAGCCCCGTGCGGATGCTCTCGCAGAGCAGGCCGAGCGTGCCCGTGTGCTCGACGCCGTACGCCTGCGCGGCCTTCCTGGCCGCACCGTCGTCGATCACCGCCGTCGCACCATGTGTTTTCGCGTAGGCCAGCACTCCGGTCTCCCCGATGTCGCGGCCGTTAGCGCCGACGAGCCGGGCGGCGAACATCGCGAACTCGGCGCTGACGGGAACCTCGCAGTGTTCAATCCAGGAAGCTTCGAGAACGGCCGTCAAGTGCGAGTGCGCATGAACCCCCTCCCTCAGTTCCGCGACGACGGTGTCCGGGATCACCGCTCGCTCTCATCGACGACCGCGCGGAGCACACCGAGCCAATTCTGTTTCGCGAAGTGGCTGAGCGGTCCCGTATCGAAGACGAGGGTTTCCACCTGCCTCGGCGTCACTGAACGAACTGCCAGATGTCGTGCTCGGGGCGCTGGGGAAGCTGCGGGAGGCTCGGCTCATCCCAGGTGTCGAAGAGCAGGTCCAGGGCGCGTGCCGCCGACACGTCCTCCTGCCGGTAGAGCCGGAGCACGGCGCGCTCGTACGCGCGCGGCAGGGCGGGCGGGGCCAGTTCGTCGGCGACGACGAGGCCGTGCTCCACGATGTCGGCCCGAGTCGTGCGCACGGCGCGAACGCGTCCCGCCGCCGTGCCGTCGATGATTCCCAGCTCGCTCAGCCGCCGGGAGAGCGTCGCCATGTCGACCCGGTAGGCGCTCGCGACGCGGACCGCAGCCGCGCGCGGATCGCCGGTCGGGCCATCGGCCGATTTCGCCCAGTCCCGACGCAGGCTGTCGGCGGGCAGCAGCAGCGCGCGAGCGAAGCGGTCCAGCAGGCTCTCCCGTCGCTCGGCACCGGTTTGTTCGGCGATACGCCAATCCACGGTGTACTCATCCGCGACGAGGTAATGACCCAGTTCGTGGGCGAGCGCGAGACGCCTGCGCCCCACCTGCGACGCGCCGTTGACGATGGCGATGCCGCCGGAGCGGAGCAGCACCGTCGCGGCGTCCGCCGAATCCACCCCGAGATCGAAGGAGAAGGCCAGCAGCCCGATTTCCGCCACGTGCTCGGCAAGGTCGGGCAGGGGACCGTCCTGAGCCGCGCCGAGCAGTCGACGCGCCTTCGCGGCCAGCCGTTCGGCCTCGTTCCTGTCGGTCGGCATCGTTTCGGCGGGGACGCCGCCCAGCGACGAGCCGACCGTGAACTCCACGGCACGCGCGACACGCTCCGCCCACTGGTCGATACGCGGGCTCGGCGCGCCCGGCTCCTGCCGGTTGCGCCTCGAGACGATCGCCTCGGGAGCTTGTTCGACGAACCATTCGATGCGCGCGCCCACCGCCTGCGCGATCCGCGCCAGCTCCAGAGCGGTGACCCGTCGGTCACCGGTCTCGATCTTCGCGAGCGCCGACCGGTCCAGCGCGATCTCTTGCGCGAGATCCGCCTGCGTGAAGCCAGCCCGGCCGCGCGCGTCGGCGATCCGGCGGCCGATCTCCTTAGCCTCCACCAGCATGGTTCGATAATAGAACACGCCGAACGTCCGGTCGTCTGACCAAAGGCGTCAGCCGTCCTCGGCGGCGGTGAGGGCGAGCGCGTCGAGGATCTGCGGCCCGGCGGGCCTGACACTCGGCGGAATGGGCGTCGGGACCGCCGTCGTCGGCGCGTAGGTCCTGGCCCGCCGCCACGGACACCGCGCTCCCCGACTACACGACGGCGTGACGGGGAAGATCCGGGGAGCGCGGCCCCGCTCCCCGCGCGCCCCGGATCTATGACAGTAAATACTGGCATGAAATCGGGCGAAAACCCATGCCCGCCGTCACCCCGCGGGCGGCTCGTACTCCAGATTCAGCAGCCCGCACAGCTCCGCCAGCATCAGCTCGAACAGCGGCTCGGGATCGTCCAGCGCGAAGTTCAGGTGCCCGAACGCCTCCAGGCTGATCGCCCCCTGGAGCCGCACCCAGCACTGCAGGAAGAGCTGCATGACGCCGAGCGGCAGGTCGACGCCCAGGACGTCGTCGCGGTAGCGGGTCAACTGCGCGCGCAGCGAGGGGTCCAGCTCTTCGTCGGCCGGGACCGGGAACGGCTGCTTGCGCCACAGGTCGACGAACAACCGCACGAACGTCCACGCGAACTCGCGCCCGCACTGGTCGGCGAAGTCCAGGTCGCCCTCGTCGTCCAGGGACGGCAGCGGTGCGCCGAACAGCAGCGAGAACTCGCGCGGATGCGCCAGGCACCAGCGCCGGAACGCCCGCGCCACCGCGAGGAACTTGCCCCCGTGGTCGCCCTTGGCCGCCCGCGCCATGCCCGCCTCCAGCGCGGCGGTGATCTCGCCGAACAGGACGCCGACGAGGTGGCGCAGCAGGTCGCCGTGGCTGGCGAAGTACCGGTAGAGGCCGGGCGCGGTCATGCCCATCTCGCGGGCGATGGCCCGGAGCGTGACGGCCTCGGGCCCCGCCTCGACCAGGATGCGGCGCGCGGTCCGGGTGATCTCGTCCACGGTCGCCGCGCGCTGCCGCTCCCGCCGGCTCTCCATCCGTCCTCCCGCCCGCTTGACGTGCCCGCTGGGGCCATGCGAGGTTAACACCCGTTACGAGTTAACAGCGTTTACGGACGCGAACGGCTATCACGGGAGGCAGCCATGCTCGACCGCTGGGGACGACTACTGCACCGGAGACGGCGGGCCGCGCTCGTCCTGTCCGCATTGGCGCTGGTCGCCGCCGCCGTCTGGGGGACGGGCGTGTTCGGTTCCCTCAGCTCGGCGGGCGCGTTCACCACGCCCGGCAGCGACAGCGCCCGCGCCGCCGCCGTCGCGGACCGCGCGCTCGGCCGCGACGCCGCCGACGTCGTCGCCGTCTACCGCGCGCCGCGCGGCAAGGACGTGGACGACCCGACCGTCCGCGCGTCGGTGGAACGGGCGCTCGCCGCGCTGCCGAAGGACGCCGTCGCGGGCGTCGCGACCCGCTGGACGACCGGTTCGGACGCGTTCGTCAGCCACGACCGCACCGCCACCTACGCGGCGCTGCGCCTGGCCGGGGCCGACGACGAGGCCCGCTCCGACGCCTACGACCGCATCAAGGACCGCCTCGCCCGCGCGGACGGCCTCACCGTCGCGGTCGGCGGCCCCGTCGCGACCGTCGCCGACATCAACGAGCGCGTCAGCGCCGACATCGGCCGCGCCGAGGGCTTCTCGCTGCCGGTCCTGCTCGTCCTGCTCGTGGTGATCTTCGGGGGGCTCGTCGCGGCGAGCCTGCCGCTGGTCGTCGGCGGCATCGCGATCCTCGGCTCGTTCACCGCGCTGCGGCTGCTCGCGTCCGTCACGGACGTGTCGATCTTCGCGGTGAACATCACGACGTTCCTCGGCCTCGGCCTGGCCATCGACTACGGCCTGTTCGTGGTGTCGCGGTTCCGCGAGGAGCTGGGCGGCGGCGACGACGTCGCGGGCGCGCTCGGCCGCACCCTCGCCACGGCCGGGCGGACGGTCCTGGTCTCCGGCGTCACCGTCGCGGTGTCGCTGGCCGGGCTGACGCTGTTCCCGCAGATGTTCCTGCGGTCGATGGGCTTCGGCGGCATGGCGACGGTGCTGGTGTGCGTCGCGGGGGCGCTCACCGTCCTGCCCGCCCTGCTCGCGGTCCTCGGGCGGCGCGTGGACGCGCTGCGGCTGCCGATCCGCCGGAAGCCGCGCGCGGCGCGGCCGGAGAGCGCCGGGTTCTTCCACCGCGTCGGGACGGCCGCGATGCGCCGCCCGGCCGTGACGGTCGTCGCGATCGGCGCGCTGCTGCTGGCCGTCGGCTCGCCGCTGGCGCGAATCGCGTGGGGCGGGACGGACGCCCGCGTCCTGCCGTCCGGCGCGTCCGCGCGGACCGCCGCCGAGACGCTGCGCGTGGACTTCCCCGGCTCGTCCACCGAGCCGGTCCGCGTCGTCCTCACCGGCCTGCGCGCGCCCGCCGACGCCGCCGCGTTCGCCGGGACGCTCCGCGCCCTGCCCGGCGCGACCGGCGCGGACGTCACCCGGACGCGCGGCGGCGCGGCCGAGATCGACGTCCGGTTCCGCGGCGACCCGAACACCCCCGCCGCCCGCCGCCTCGTCGCGGACGTCCGCGCGCAGACGCCGCCGCCCGGCGCGCGGATGCTCGTCGGCGGCCAGACCGCCGAGCTGGCCGACAGCCTGTCCGCGATCGGCGCGCGGCTGCCGTGGCTGGCGCTGACCGTGGGCCTGGCGTCGTTCGTGCTGCTGTTCCTGGCGTTCGGGTCGGTGCTGCTGCCGGTGAAGGCGATGGTGACGACGGCGCTGTCCCTCTCGGCGACGTTCGGCGTCCTGACGCTGATCTTCCAGGAGGGCCACCTGTCCGGCCTGCTCGGCTTCACCGCGACCGGCGCGCTCGACCCGTCGATGCCCATCCTCATGATCGCGATGCTGTTCGGGCTGACGATGGACTACGAGGTGTTCCTGCTCTCCCGCGTCCGCGAGCGGTACGACGCGACGGGCGAGGTCGCGGGGTCCGTCGCGTCCGGCCTCCAGCGGACGGGCCGCATCATCACCGGCGCGGCCGCGCTGTTCATCGTGGTCATGGGCGCGTTCGCGACGTCGGGAGTGGCGTTCATCAAGATGACCGGCGTGGGGATGGTCGTCGCCATCGCGCTGGACGCGACCGTCGTGCGGATGCTGCTCGTCCCCGCGACGATGCGGCTGCTCGGCCGCGCGGGCTGGTGGGCGCCCGGCCCGCTGGCCCGGCTGTACCGCCGCTACGGCGTCCGCGAGGACGACGCGCCCGCGCGCGCCCTGGAGCCCGCCGGAACGTGACCGCGCGGGGCGTCGGCACGGCCGGAACGACCGCGCCGACGCCCCCGCACCGCCGCTTTCCGCACCGTGACCGACAGATTACGCAAAGTGCTTGTGATCTCGGCGCCCGCCGCCGCACCATGAGGGGGATTCCGCGCCTCTCCCTTGGAGGGAACCCATGTCCGCACAGGTGAGCGGCGACGCCACGGCGGCGCTCGCGTACCTGGACCGGCTGGCCGACGAGCTGCGCTCCCGGGGCTGGACCGTCCACGTCACCGCGCACGGCGACCGGCGGCCCACCGCCGACGTCCTCGCCCCGGCCCCGCCGGGTTTCAGCGAGACCGTGATCGCCGTCCCGGACGGCTCCGGCGACGCCCGCGACTGGTGCTTCCGCTTCGGCTGGGGCGAGCGCATCGGCCCCTGCCGCGAGCCGTCCCGCGCCGCCCGGGTGCTGGACGCGAGCCTCGCCGCCCACCGGGCCCCCTGACCCCGCGGCGGCGCGGTGCGGAGGGCCCGCGCCGCCGCGGGCCCCAACCCGCCGCCCGCGCGCGGCGGGTCGTCAGGCGGATTTCCGGCTCCGCGTCTTGGACGCGGGCTTCTCCTTCGACGTACCGGCCTTCTTGCGCGGAGCCGGACTCCGCGTCGCCGGGCGCTTGGCGGCGGACTTCTCGGCCGCCTTCCCCGACGCCTTGCCGCCTTCCTTGTCCGCGCGGCTCTTCTTGGCCGCCTCGACGCTGGCGCGCAGCGCGCCCAGCAGGTCGGCGGCCGGGGCCTCCGGCGCGGCGGGCGCGGGCCGCGTCACCTCGCGGCCCTCGATCTTGGCGTCGATGACGGCCTGCAGCGCCTCCCGGTACGCGTCGTGGTACTCGGACGGGTCGAAGTCGCCCGCCATCGACTCGATCAGCGAGGTCGCCATCGTGAGCTCCTGCTTGCGGACCTCGACGTCCTCGTTGAGGAACGCGAAGTCGGGCGCGCGGACCTCGTCGGGCCACAGCATCGTCTCCAGGACGAACACCTCGTCGCGGACCCGCAGCGTCGCCAGCGACTCCCGCTGCCGCAGCGCGACCTTGACGATCGCGACCTGCCCGGTGTCCGCGAGCGCGTCGCGCAGCAGGACGTACGGTTTCGCGCCCTGCTTCTCCGGTTCGAGGTAGTACGACTTGGCGAAGTAGATCGGGTCGACCTCGTCGGACTCCACGAACTGGAGCACGTCGATCTGGCGGCTGGTGTCCAGCGGCAGGTCGGCGAAGTCCTCGTCGGTGAGGATGACGGTCTCGCCGTCCGGAAGTTCGAGGCCCTTGGCGATGTCGGCGTAGGGCACTTCCTCGCCGTCGATCGAGCAGACGCGCTTGTACCGGATCCGGCCGCCGTCGGTGCGGTGGACCTGGTGGAAGGCGACGTCGCGCTGCTCGGTCGCCGAATAGAGCTTCACCGGGATCGTGACCAGGCCGAACGAGATCGCGCCCTTCCAGATGCTGCGCATGACCGACCCTTACCCGGAAGACAGTTCTTACTAGCGCGTCCGCCAGCTTCGTTTCGGTCTTCCGGCACCCCGGCGGCCGGGTAGGGAACCCGGCATGAGCCTGCCGTGGCCGATCGAGCCGATGACGGCCGTCAGCGGGGACCTCCCCGCCGACGCCGAGCGCTGGGGCCTGGAGCTGAAATGGGACGGCGTGCGCGTCGTCGCCCAAGTCGGCGGCGGCGTCCGCGCGGCCGGGCGGCGCGGCACGGACGTCGCCGACCGCTACCCCGAGCTGTCCGGGCTCGCGGACCTGCTGCCCGGCCGGACCGCCGTGCTGGACGGCGAGATCGTCGCGTTCGACGGCGGGCTGCCGAGCTTCGGACGGCTCCAGCGGCGGATGCACGTCGAGCGGCCGCACGCGCGGCTCGTCCGCGAGGTGCCCGTCCGCTACATCGTGTTCGACCTGCTGTCGCTGGACGGCCGCGACGTCGTGGACCTCCCGTACGCCGAGCGCCGCGCCCTGCTCGACGGCCTCGGCATCGCGGCGGGCGGCCCCGTCGAGGTCCCGCCCTACCTGAACGGCGCGGACGCCGCCCAGGTCAAGGAACTCCTCGCCTACACCCTCGAACAGCGGCTGGAGGGCCTGCTGGCCAAACGGCTCGACTCCCCCTACCGCCCCGGCAGCCGCGTCCCGCACTGGCGGAAGGTGAAGAACTTCCTCACCCGCGAGGCGGTCGTCTGCGGCTACAAGCCCGGCAAGGGCCGCCGCGCGGGCGGCGTCGGGTCGCTGCTGCTCGGGGAGTACGACGCGGCCGGGCGGCTGCGCTACCTCGGGCACGTCGGGACGGGCTTCACCGACCGCGCCCTGGACGAGCTGGACGCCCTGCTCGCGCCCCTGCTCCGCGACGCCAGCCCGTACGCCGAACCGCTCCCCCGCGACGTCGTCCGCGACGCCCGATGGGTCGAACCCCGCCTGGTGGGGGACGTGGCCTACGGCGCCCTCACCGACGAGGGCCGCCTCCGCCACCCGGCGTGGCGGGGCCTGCGCGACGACAAGGACCCCCGCGAGGTGACCGATGAGCAGCAGTAGCCGTACCGGTGTGACCGTCGAGGGACGCGAGCTGTCCCTGTCCAACCTCGACAAGGAGCTGTACCCCGGCTTCACCAAGGGCGAGGTGATCGACTACTACGCGCGGATCGCGCCGGTCGCGCTCCCGCACCTGCGCGCCCGCCCGGCGACCCGCAAGCGCTACCCGGACGGGGTGGACGGCCAGGCGTTCTTCGAGAAGAACGCGCCGTCGCACACGCCCGACTGGGTCCGCACCGTCACGATCGCGACGCCCGGCAGCACGCGCGGCCGCGAGTCGGTGGACTACGTCGTCGTGGACGACCTGCCGACGCTCGTGTGGTGCGCGAACCTCGCCGCGCTCGAACTGCACGTCCCGCAGTGGCGGGTCGGGCCGCGCGGCGCGCGCCGCGAACCCGACCTCATGGTCTTCGACCTCGACCCGGGCCCTCCGGCGAACCTGGTGGACGCGTGCCGCGTCGGCCTGCTGCTGCGCGACCTGCTCGCCGAGGACGGCCTGGAATGCGTCGCCAAGACCAGCGGCAAGAAGGGCCTGCACCTGTACGCGCCGGTCAAGCCGACCGGGCGGACGTCCGACTACGCCAAGGCGGCGGCGCGACGGCTCGCGGGCGAACACGGCGACCTCGTCGTCGCGAAGATGGAGAAGAAGCTGCGCGGCGGCAAGGTCTTCGTGGACTGGAGCCAGAACAACGTCGCCAAGACGACCGTCGCCGCGTACTCGCTGCGCGCGGCCCCGCAGCCGTCGGCGTCCACACCGGTGACGTGGGCGGAGGTCGAGGGTTGCGCCGATCCGGCCGATCTGGCGTTCACGCCCGCCGACGTGCTGGCCCGCGTCGAGAAGGACGGCGACCTGCTCGCGCCGCTGCTGGCCGACGCCCGTCCGCCGGTCCCCTGATGCGCGCGGGCATCGACCCGCCCCCGCCGGGGTACGCGAGAACCCGCAGTGACCACGGCGGAGGGGAGCACGGCGCATGACCGAGAACACGACCGGCCCGGTGGACGGCGGGGCGGACGAGGCCGACGCGGCCGAGCAGCGCGCCGACCTGGCGGGCGCGGAGCCGGACTGGCCCGGCGGCGTCCCCGCCGAGGCCGACGAGGCGGACGCGGCCGAGCAGCGCGCCGACGCCCGCGACGTCGGCCCGCGCCCGGACGGCCTGCCCGCCGAGGCCGACGAGGCCGACGTGGCCGAGCAGGAGCGCGAAGTCCCCGGCGACGAGGACGAGTACCGCTGACCCGGGCGGCGCCCGTTCTGCGGGCTTCTCC
The DNA here is from genome assembly GCF_000381885.1 of Actinomadura atramentaria DSM 43919. Classification (GTDB taxonomy): domain Bacteria; phylum Actinomycetota; class Actinomycetes; order Streptosporangiales; family Streptosporangiaceae; genus Spirillospora; species Spirillospora atramentaria. The sequence goes on from NZ_KB907225.1 coordinate 60,609, forward strand.
TGCGGTTTCACCCGCGCGGGACGTTCCGGCCTGACACCATGACCTGGGCGTGGACTGGTGACCGGGAGGTTACCGGCGCGTAAGATAAGGGAACGGTTCCCGCGGCGGTCACCCCTTTCCGCCGCACTGATTCGGTTTGATCGGAGTGTGAGGTGGCCGCTACCCCGGACGCCCGCCCCCGTGGCACGAGGCTGCCGCGGCTGGCGCGCCGCAGGCAGTTGCTCGGCGCGGCGCAGGAGGTGTTCGTCGCCCAGGGCTACCACGCGGCGGCGATGGACGAGATCGCCGAACGGGCCGGGGTGAGCAAGCCGGTGCTCTACCAGCACTTCCCGGGCAAGCTGGAGCTGTACCTCGCGCTGCTGGACGAGCACGCCGAGGCGCTGGTGAAGGCCGTCCGCGACGCGCTCGGCTCCACCACCGACAACAAGCTGCGCGTGCAGGCCAGCATGCAGGCGTTCTACGACTTCGTCGCGGGCGAGGGCGAGGCGTACCGGCTGGTCTTCGAGTCGGACCTGCGCAACGTCGCCCCCGTCCGCGCCCGCGTCGACCGCGCCAACCAGCAGTGCGCCGAGATGATCGCCCAGGTGATCGTCGAGGACACCGGCTGCCCCGAGGACGAGGCGCACCTGCTCGGCATGGGCCTGGTCGGGATGGCCGAGGTCAGCGCCCGGTTCTGGCTCGGCCAGCACCGCGCGATCCCCAAGGAGACGGCCGAGGCGATCATCGCGCGGCTCGCCTGGCGCGGCATCTCCGGCTTCCCCCGCACCCCCTAGAGTTTCACTTTCGGCGAACCGCGCGGCGCGCGCGCCGGCCGTTCCGCGTGCCACCATCGGTCCCAGGCGGCCCGTCCGTACGGGACGGGCCGGGGCTGGAAGGGGACGCCGTGCAGGTGCGGATCGGTGTGCAGTTCGCCGCGCGGGAACTCGTCGTGGACACCAGGGAGGGCGCCGCCGACGTCGAGCGCGCGCTGCGCGAGGCGCTGGCGGAGGAGAACGGCGTCCTGGTCCTGACGGACCGCAAGGGCGGCCGGGTCGTCGTCCCCGCGCGGCACCTGGGCTACCTGGAGTTCGGGGAGGACGAGAGCCGCCGGGTCGGCTTCGGCGGCTGACCCCGCGCCGTCGAGCCGACGTTTAGCGCCCTCCTGACGGGCATATCGACCACCGACCGAGCGGTCGCGCCGCCGAACGGCACGACCTGGAACGGAATGGTGATCGACAATGGTTCTGACGGTCCTCTGGTTCATCATCGTGGGTGCCGTCATCGGTGCCCTGGCCCGACTCGTCGTCCCGGGCCGCAACCCCATCGGCATCCTGCTGACGATCCTCGTCGGCATCGTCGGCTCGATCCTCGGCGGCGTCGTCGCCAACGCGCTCGGCGCGGGCTCCGTGCTCGCGTTCGTCTTCGCGGTGGTGATCGCCGCGCTCGGGGTCGCCGCCCTCACCACGGCGCGCGGGGGGCACTGGGGCCGCTCCTACTAGCGCGCCCGGCCGCACGGCCGCACGGCTTCCGGACCGCAGCCCCCGCCGACCCCCGCGGCGGGGGCTGCGCCCTGTCCTAGGACGGCGTCCGCGCCAGTTCCTTCAGCGGTCCCGGCTGGAACAGGCCGCCGAGGTCGGCGTACGGGACCACGACCGGGTCCGCGCCGCGCTGGCACGACATGTCATAACCGAGCGCCATCAGTGGCAGCGCGAACTCGGCCCCGCGCTTGGCGAGGAAGACCGTCACCGATCCGTCCTTCACCTGCTGCCCGACGAGATGCGGCTGCTCCCCGGGCAGCCCGGACGGTTCGTGGCCCGCTTCCTGGCACAGGTTCCCGTTGCGCGCGTGGCGGTCCAGGACTTCGGTGAGGCGGCGCGCGCCCGCGTCCGCGAACAGGGCGGGCAGCAGCAGATCCCGATTGGTCACGGCTTTCCCGGTGCGCAGATCCGCGACGGCGGTGACGGCCCGGCCGCTGTTGCGCTGCGTGTCCTCGAACGAGTAGCGGACGGACGCGTACCGCGGCCCCGTCAATCCCATCTGGTAGCGGGCGACGGGCTTATACTGCGTCGCCGATCCGGTGCCCTCGAACGAGCCGATGTCGTCGTGGACGGCCGTGACCCACGCGTCGGCGGGCGCGCGCAGGACCCGGTTGACCGCCGCCTCGACGCGGGGGTCGCGCAGGCCGCCGATCGTCGGGTAGTTCACGCGGACGGTGAGGGTCGGGCCGGTGAGGTCGCGCGTGTAGGACGCGGGGACGACGGCCACGTGGACGGGCGGGGGCTGCTGCGGCCCGTCGTGGCGGGCGGCGACGTACGCGCCGGTGCCGCCGGCCGCGACGGCGGCGGCGACCACGCCCGCGACGGCGACCTTCGCGCCCGTCGCGGCGAGCAGCCCGCCCGCCGCCGAACCCGCACCGCCCGCACCGCCCGCGGCGGCACCCCCGGCTCCCGCGCCCGCCGCGCCGCTCCCGGCCGCCCCCGTCAGCGCCGCACCACCCGCGCCGCCCGCTGCCGCTCCCCCGGCCGCACCGCCCGCCGCGCCGCCCGCGAGGCCGCCCGCCGCGCCCGCCGCCGCTCCCCCGGCCGGGACGAGGCCCGCCGCGAGCAGCGGGAACGCCGCCGCGAGCGCCGCCGTGGCCCCGGCGACGAGCCGCAGCCCGCGCGTCTCCCAGTCCGCGCCGTACGCGTCGGCGGCGGCCCGTTCCAGCTCGGCGAGGAACGCCGCCGCCCCCGCGGGCCGCGCCGCCGGGTCCTTGGCCATGCCGCGTGCGACGAGCGGCCGCAGCGGTCCGGGCAGCGCGTCCAGCGGCGGCGGCGCGCTCCGGTGCGCCGCGCCCAGCTCGGCCGCGCCGCCCGAGAACGGCCGCCGCCCCACCACGCACTCGAAGAACACGCAGGTCGCGGCGTACACGTCGGTCGCGGGCGAGGCGGGCGCGCCGTCCCACTGCTCGGGCGCCATGTACGCGGGCGTGCCCGAGCGCGCGCCGTCCCCGGCGAGCGCGGCGACGCCGAAGTCGATGAGCTTGCTCAGCCCGTCCGCGCGGACCATGACGTTGGCGGGCTTGTAGTCGCGGTGGACGACCCCGGCGGCGTGCGCGGCGGCCAGCCCGGACAGCGACCCGGACAGCACGGTCAGCGCGGCCTCCGGCGCGAGTTCCCCGTGCCGGTCCAGGACGGCGCGCAGCGTCACGCCGTCCACCGCCTCCATGATCAGCGCGGCGCCGTCCGGCCCGGTGACGAACCGGTACAGCCGGACGACGTGCGGGTCCTCGACGCGGCCCAGCATCACGGCCTCGGCGCGCAGCCGCTCGACGGCGGCGTCGTCGCCGGGCCGCCGGACCAGGTACTTGATCGCGACGGGCGTCCCGGCCGTCGTGTGCCGGGCGAGGACGACGCGCCCCTGCGCGCCCGCGCCCAGCTCGCGGACCTCGGTGAACCCCTCGACGCGCCAGCCCGGCGCGCCGGGCCCGTCCTCGGATGCCATGCGTCGGCCCTTCGCCCGGCGACTGGAACGCCAAGATCGTACGGTTCCGCGCTGCGGGCGCGGGGACTCCGGGAAGATCACGCGACGCCGGAATCCAACCGCTGGCCGATACTGGCCAACTTAGGGACGAAACGGTAAAATCGCTTGTCAGATCGGCCCTCCCGACCGGGCATGGAATAGCGCGGAAGCGGGAACCGTTAACACTGGTGATCGACCGTTGGTGGACCTGAACCTCGGTCGGTACACTGCGTCGCGGAGTGTGACCGCACGCACCCACAGCGAGTGACTGCTTTCAACCCCTGACTGCGGTCGCCCGAGAAATGATCGACGGCTGGTCCCTCCCGCATGAGCGCGCGGACACCGGACGCGGACGGCGGCCCGGCACCCGACCGGGACGGCCCCCGCGGAACGTGACGGACCCCTCCGGCCCGCCGGCCCCGGCGCGGCCAGGGAGCTACCGCGGCGCCGCGCACGGAGCGAGGACCCCGCACTATGGAGGCTGAAAGCCCTGACTACCTTTCGTGAACTCGGGGTCCGACCCGAGATAGCAGACGCCCTGGAAGCCGAAGGCATCGTGGACGCGTTCCCGATCCAGGAACTCGCGCTCCCGATCGCCATCGGCGGACACGACATCATCGGCCAGGCCCGCACGGGCACCGGCAAGACCCTCGCGTTCGGCATCTCGCTGCTGCAGCGCATCACCCACGGCGGCAAGCGCCCCCAGGCCCTCGTCGTCGCCCCGACCCGCGAGCTGGCCGGCCAGGTGACCGACGACCTGCTCGTCGCGGGCGGCAAGATCGGCACCCGCGTCCTCGCCGTCTACGGCGGGCGCGCCTACGAGCCGCAGGTCGCGGCGCTGCGCGAGGGCGTCGACGTCGTCGTCGGCACGCCCGGCCGCCTGCTCGACCTCGTCAAGCAGAAGCACCTGGACCTCTCCGAGATCGGCGTCCTCGTCCTGGACGAGGCCGACCGCATGCTCGACCTCGGGTTCCTGCCCGACATCGAGCGCATCATCGAGCGCATCCCCGCGAAGCGGCAGACCATGCTGTTCTCCGCGACGATGCCGGGCGAGATCGTGTCGCTGTCGCGGCGCTACCTCACCCGCCCGACCAACGTCCGCGCCGAGGCGCACAGCGAGTCGGACGCGACCCCGCAGGTCGTCCAGCACGTGTGGCAGGCCCACCAGATGGACAAGCCCGAGATGCTGGCGCGCCTGCTGCAGGCCGACGGCCGCGGGCTGACGATGGTGTTCTGCCAGACCAAGCGCACCTGCGACCGCGTCGCGGGCGAGCTGGTGCAGCGCGGGTTCGACGCGGCCGCCGTCCACGGCGACCTCGGGCAGAGCCAGCGCGAGCGGGCGCTGCGCGCGTTCCGCAACGGCAAGATCGACGTGCTGGTCGCGACGGACGTCGCCGCCCGCGGCCTCGACGTGGACGACGTCACGCACGTCGTCAACTACGAGTGCCCCGACAGCGCCGACACCTACGTCCACCGCATCGGCCGGACGGGCCGCGCGGGCAAGGAGGGCGTGGCCGTCACGCTGGTCGACTGGTCCGACCTGCCCCGCTGGAAGCTGATCAACGGGACGCTCGGGCTGCCGTTCGCCGACCCGGAGGAGACCTACTCCACCTCCGAGCACTTCTACGCGACGCTCGGCATCCCGGCGGGCATCACCGGGACGCTCCCCAAGGAGCAGCGCGGCGAGCGCGCCGGGCTGGCCGCCGAGGAGCTGGAGGACATCGGCGAGACCGGGCGCAACCGCAGCACCGCGCGGCGCGACCGGGACGAGGAGGAGCGTCCGGCGCGGCCGAAGCGCAAGCGCAGCCGCAGCCGCACGCGCGGCGGACGGCCCGTCGCGGCCGACGCGACCGCGGCGGTCGAGGCGGCTCCGGTCGCCGAGGCTCCGGCCGAAGCCGCTCCGGCGGCCGAGGCGGCCGAGGCCCCCGCGCCGCGCAAGCGGACGCGGCGCTCCCGGTCGGCCGCCAAGTCCACCGCCGCTCAGCCGAGCACGGGCACGCCAACCACGGGCACGCCAACCACGGGCACGTCCACCACGGGCATGTCCACCACGGGCACGCCCGCCCAGGGCGAGGCCGCCGCCGAGCAGCCCGCGCCCGAGACCGCCGCCCCGGCGGAGGCGTCCGGCGACACCGTCGTCTCCGAGCGTCCGCGCACCCGGACCCGCCGCCGCACCCGCGCCGGCCGGACCGCCGACCCGTACAACTCCTAGCGTCTGTCCCAAGTGCCTCAGCCACAGCGCGAGTGCGTTACCTGGCCGGTGAAGCGAGCCGGAGGCGAGCTTCACAGGCCAGATCGCGAAGCGATGCCGCGCTCGCACAGGCCCGAGCCGCCAGGCGAGGGCCGTAGGCCGGGACTTGGAAACACAGCCACGCCGCCCCGGGAGACCCCGTCTCCCGGGGATTTCGCGTCTCAGCGCAGGGCGCGCGCCGCGGTCGGGCGGTCGGTGACCAGCACCGCGACGCGCGGGTCGCGCAGGAAGCGGCGCATCAGCCGGTCCGCGTTGACCGTCCACACCATGACCGGGTAGCCCGCCCGCGCGCACTGCCGCAGCACGCCGACGCGGGCGAGGCGGTGGTTGAGCGCCACCATGTCCGCGCCGGACGCGCGGATCGCGCGCAGCGGCGCGAGGTCGCCCGCCGCGCCGCGCTCCAGCAGCCCGCGGCCCACCGACAGCGCCGTCCGCGCGCCGGGGAAGTCCCGTTTGACGCGGGCGAGCACGGCCGCGTCGCGGGTGGTGACGACGAAGCGGCCCGGCCCGAAGATCTCCAGCGCGAGCGCGACGGTCTCGTGCTCGACGCCCGGTTCCTTGAGGTCGAGGTGGCCGAACGCGTGCGGCGCGATGATCGACATGGCCTCCGCGACGTCCGGGACGGGCTGCGCGGCGGCCTCCCGGATGCGCGCGACGCTCAGCCGCCGGACGGGCAGGCCGCCCACGGTCGCGTCGTGGTGGACGACGAGCGTGCCGTCACCCGCGCGCCGGACGTCGATCTCGACGTACTCGGCCCCGGACGCCGCCGCGTCGCGCAGCCCGGCGACGCCCGCCGCGTCGCGGCGGTGCGCCGAGATCGCCGGTCCCGCACCCACGCCGCGACGCTACCACCGAAGCGGCTTGACCGGTGTTCTCCCCGACAGGTTTAGTATGGTGGCGCTCTGTGAGCACGCCCCCGTTCCTGACCCTGCCCGCCGGCGTCCGCCGGACGTCCGTCGCGACCCCGCGCGGCACCTTCGCGGTGCTGGAGGCCCTGCCCGGGTCGGGTGTCGTCGAACGCGGCCCGGCGCTGCTCGTGCCCGGTTTCACCGGCAGCAAAGAGGACTTCATCGCGGTGCTGCAGACGCTCGCGGCGTCCGGCCGCCGCGTCGTCGCGATGGACATGCGGGGGCAGTACCAGTCGCCGGGCTCCGACGACCCGGCCGTCTACGCGCGCGCCGAGCTGGGCGCGGACGTCGCGGCGGTCGGCGAGGTGCTCGGGCCCGAGCCCGTCCACCTGGTGGGGCACTCGTTCGGCGGGCTCATCGTGCGGGAGGCGGTGCTGTCGGGCGCGGTGCTGCCCGCGTCGCTGACGCTGATGTCGTCCGGCCCGGCGGCGGTGACCGGCCCGTACGCCGAGCGCGCGGCCGCGCTGCGGGACGCACTGCCGCAGCTCGGCATGGAGCAGATCTGGACGCTGGCGATCGAGCCGGAGGCCGTGGAGCGCGGCGTCCCGGCCGACATCGTCGCGTTCCTGCGGGAGCGGACGCTCGCCAACTGCACGACGGGGCTGTCGGCGATGGCCGAGGGCATCCTCACCGCGCCCGACCGCGTCGAGGAGCTGGCCAAGCACGCGCGCGGCATGAACCTGGACATGCTCGTCCTGTACGGCGAGGACGACGACGTGTGGGCGCCGCGCACGCAGGCCGCGATGGCGGAGCGGCTGGACGCGGCGCGCGTCGTCATCCCGAGCGCGGCCCACTCCCCCGCCGTCGACGCCCCGGAGACGACGGCGAGCGCGCTGACGGCCTTCTGGAACCAGACGGAACGCCGCCCCCGCTGACCCGCACGGCGCGCTGGGCCTGGCGCGCGCGGTCACTGGGATACCGCGCCCCGCGCGTGGCCTGCGCACGCTCCGCGTGCGCAGGCCACGCGCACGGCGCGTCGGCGCACGGCGCGTCGGCGCACGGCGCGTCGGCGCACGGCGCGTCGGCGCACGGCGTGTCCGGACGAACGCGCGGCGGGCCTGCGCGGGGCGCGGCGGGCGTTGGGTGGGGGTCGGGGTGTCGCGCGCGCGGAGGTAATGACACACTTACATCGGTTTGTCTCACCCCTGATGCGGAGGCGTGCTCATGCCCGCGACCGTCCAGCCCCCCGAGAGCGTCACCTGGCGCGTCCACATCGACCGGTCCATGTGGGTCGGCGGCGTCCGGAGCCTCATGCTCCAGGCGCTGCACCCGATGGCGATGTGGGGCGTGTGGCAGAACAGCAACTTCCAGGAGGACCCGCTCGGGCGGCTCCAGCGCACCGCCGACTTCGTCGGCGTCGCGACCTTCGGGACGCCCGAGGAGATCGACGCCCTCGCCGCCAGGGTCCGCGGCATCCACCGCAGCCTGCGCATCCTCAACCACGACACCGGCCGCAAGGAGCGCCTGGACCAGCCCGAACTGCTGCTGTGGGTCCACTGCGCCGAGGTCTACTCGTACCTGGAGGTCGCGCGGCGGTCCGGGCTGCCGATCACGCCCGCGATGGCCGACCGGTACCTCGACGAGCAGCGGCACACCGCCACCTACGTGGGGCTGCACGCCGAGGACGTGCCGGGCAGCGTCGCGGAGATGGAGGACTACTTCGCCTCGATGCGCCCGCACCTGCGCGTCACCGAGGAGGCCGCCAAGACCGCGCGGTTCCTGCTCTGGCCGACGCTCCCGGAGAACCTGAAGTTCCTCAACGCCGGGAAACCGGGCTACTTCCCGTTCGGCGCGCTCTGCTACTACGCGCTGCCGGACTGGGCGCGCCGCATGTACGGGACGCTCCCGGAGGTCCCGCAGCCCGCCGTGACCGCCGCGCTGCGCTCGTTCCGGACGGCGCTCAGCACCGTCCCGGAGCGCATCCACGACTACGCGTTCGCCAAGCCCACCCGCGACATGCTGGAGCGCTCCCGCCGCGCCCTCGCCGCCGAGGGCTACGACCTGAGCCACGGCCTCTACGGCCTCCGCGACCCCCGCCGCTGGCCCCACCCCACCGCGATCTCGGCCTGACCGCGCGGCTGCGCCACGCGCAAGCCACCAAACCCACACAAACCTGCAAAGGTCGCCCGCGCGCACCGCAGGGATCACCGTCCGCGTGCCGGGTTGCGCCGCTGCGCGGCGCAACCCGGCACGCGGACGTACCCGGCACGCGGACGTACCCGGCACGCGGACGCACCCGGCACGCGGACGCACCCGGCACGCGGACGCACCCGGCACGCAGACGCACCCGGTGCGGGGGACGGCGTGGGTCCGCCGGGTCGATCAGGGTTCGTCGGGGAGGGCCGACCACGGGTCTCTCGGTGGGGCGGCGGCGCGGCCCTCGGGGCAGAGGCGGGCGAAGTCGCACCAGGCGCACATCGGGCCGGGGCGCGGGGGGAAGACCGCGTCGTGCGGGGCGTGGTCGGGTTCGCGGGCCCGGTCGTCGGCGGACGCGCGGGGGCGGGGCACCCGGGCGCGGTACGCCTCGTCGGCGGACTCGGCCTCCGCCGCGATCGACTCGGCCCGCCGCAGGTGGCGGTCCAGCGACTCGTCGGTGTGCTCCCACGTCAGGACGTCGCCGGACGGGAGGTGGTGCAGCTCCACCGTCCGGCACGGGCGGCGCAGCATCCGCCCGGCCGCGACCGCGTACAGCGCGAGCGCCAGGGACGTGCGGGCGTCGTCGGCGGTGAGCGGGCGGCGGCCCGTCTTGTAGTCCACGACGGCCAGCGCGCCGCCGCGCGCGTCCAGCCGGTCGATGCGGCCCGACACCGCGATGCGGTCGGTGCGGGTCGCGACCGTGCGCTCCACGCCCAGCGGCTCGTCGGCCGGGTCGAGCCGCGCGGTGTACCGCTCCACCATCTCCCGCGCGCGGTCCCGGTGCCGGGCGGACTGCGCGGCGTCGCGGAACCCGTCCGGAATCCAGCCGCGCGCCAGCAGCGTCCCGGCGGCGGCGGGCGTGCGGTCGGCGGCGGGCAGCTTCCACCAGCCCGCGAGCGCGTTGTGGACGCTGACGCCGAAGCTGTTGTGCGCCCAGCGCGGACCGCGCGGCGGCGCGGGCCGGTCGAGGTAGGCCATGCGGTACCGGCGCGGGCAGTCCAGCCAGGTGTTCAGCCGCGACGGCGTGCAGGCGTACAGCCGCCGGGGCATCCCCTCCAGCCCGAGCTGCTCGGGCCGGTCCGGGCCTCCGGCGGGCCGGCGGGGCACCGCGTCAGTCGTCCTCGTCGGTGAGGGCGCCCCAGGTGTCCCAGCGGGCGTCCTCCTCGCCCACCGTCGTCTCCTCGCCCTGGCCGGGCAGGACCCGCAGGTCCTTGGGGAGCGGGGTGAGCAGCGCGCCGATCGAGTTGAGCTGCTTGCGCAGGTCCTCGAACGCGCCGCCGATCGAGCCGGGACGGCCCCGGTGCAGCGTGTCGCCGGAGAACAGCACGGCGAGCTGCTCGCTGATCACGCTGATGCTGCCGGGCGTGTGGCCGGGCGTGTGCGTGACCTCGAGCTGGACGTCGGCGATCTCGAAGACGCCGCCGTCCTCCAGCCAGATGTCCGGTTCGAGGGAGCGGAGCGCCTTGGCGTCGTCCTCGTTCTCCTCTTCCTTGGCGAGGCGGCCGAAGTAGTCCCGCCACAGCAGCCGGTCGGCGCGGTGCAGGGCGATCGGGGCCCAGTCGTCCTCGTCCTCCTCCCCGGCGGCGGCGACCTCGAGGGCGGTGGCGAGGTGGTGCTCGTTGCCGTCGGTGAGGATGACGGCCATGACCTCGCGTTCGCCGACCTGCTTAAGCACGGCCTCGGCGTCGAAGCCCGGGTCGATCACGATGACCTCGTCGTCGTCGCCGACGAGGTAGGTGTTGTTCTCGACGTCGTACTCGGTGTCGTCCAGGGTGGTCTTCCCCGACGTCACGACCTGATCGATGCGCGCGTCCACGCCCGCACCCTACCGCGCCCCGCGAGCGGCCCGCCGCACGCGCGGCGGCGGTCAGCGGGCGACGGGCGGCACCGCGCCGGACGTCGCGGCGACGAGCGCGGCGTAGACCTGCGGATCGGTGGTCTCCGCGCCGAGCCGGTCGCCGGTCATCGCGCCGTGGTCGTCGCTGGAACCCGTCACCGGGAGGCCGAGCGCGGCGGCGACGTCGCGGAGCCGCGCGCGGTCGTCGGGGCCGTGGTCGGGGTGGTCGGCCTCGACGCCGGACAGCCCGGCGGCGGCCAGTTCCTCGATGAGGCCGTCCCGGAAGTCGCGGCGGTAGCGGCGCGCGCGGGGGTGCGCGAGGACGGCCGCGCCGCCCGCCGCGCGGACGAGCCGGACGGCGCGGGCCGGGTCGAGCGCGTACCGGTCCACGTGCGCGCGCCCGCCCTCGCCGATCCACGCGGGCGTGAACGCGTCCTCGACGCTGGCGACCGCGCCCGCCGCGACGAGCGCGCGGGCGACGTGCGGGCGGCCCACCGACTCGCCGCGCGCCTGCGCGCGCACCGACTCCCAGGTGATGTCCGCGCCGAGCGCGGCGGCCCTCTCCACCATCGCGCGCGCCCGCAGGACGCGGTCGTCGCGGATGCGCGCCAGCTCGGCGGCCAGGACGGGCTCGGCCGGGTCGAACAGGTACGCCAGCAGGTGGACGGCCTGGCCGTCGCGCTGGCAGGACAGCTCCGCGCCGCGCACGAGCGTCAGGCCGGGCGGCAGCGCGGCGAGCGCGGCGTCCCATCCGGCGGTGGTGTCGTGGTCGGTGAGGGCGAGGACGTCCAGCCCGGCCGCCGCCGCCCGCGCCACCACCTCGGCGGGCGGCCGGGTGCCGTCGGAGACGTCGCTGTGGCTGTGCAGGTCGATGCGCCGCGCGGGCGTGGGGGACGCCATCAACCCTTGATAGCAGTTCAGGGGGTCAGGCGGGGGCCGAGCGGGCCGTAGGGCAGGTCGACGGCGATGCCGGGGGCGCGCAGGTCGAGCAGGCCGGTCGCCTCCAGCAGCAGCATCCCGGCGTCGGCGGGCCACAGCACCGCCCACAGCCAGTCGCCCAGGGCCTCCCCGACGTACGCGGCGCGGTCCGGCGCGGCGGCCACCGCCCACAGCGGGACGGCGCACGCGCGCGGCCCGGCGACGTCGAGCTTGACGTGCGGCGCGGCGGCGTGGAAGCCCGCGCCGGGGTCGGGCCCGCGCAGGCCCGCGAGCCGCGCGCCCGCGCCCACGCCGGGTTCCTCGGCGACGAGCACCAGGTCGGCGCGGCCGCCGAGCAGGCCCGGCGCGGACAGCGCGACGGCGGCGGCGCGGACGCCGGTGCGCTCGTCGCCCGCCGCCGCGAAGCCCGTGACGAGCCATCCGGCCGGCAGCGGCCACGGCACCCAGACGGGGACGCGCGCGTCGGCGAGGACGGCCGCGAGCGCGGCCGGCCCCGGTTCGGCGGCGGGACGCCAGGGAAGCACCGTCCCGTGCGCCGCGCAGGTCCAGTCCGGCGTGCGGGCGTCCGGCGGACGGAGCGTCCGTGGGCAGCGCGGGCAGCTCGCCTCGGCCTTCATAACTACTTACAGTGCGTTCGCGATGCCGGAACGTCAACACTCACGCGTGTCCGGGAACGGGAAAATCCCGGCAACGCCCGTCCCCTGGCCCTGGACGGCCTGCTGGTGCGCGGCCCGGCGTTCAGCGACCCTCTGCGACGTCCTGCGCGTTCTGCCAGGTGATCTCGATCGGCGGGCGTTCCGGCTCGCCCGGCGTGACGCGCGCGACGTTCATCCGGCGGGCCAACAGCAGCACGAGGCCCGCGTAGATCAGCATCGCGGCGATGTCGGCGGCGACGTAGGCGAACGGCACGCCGCCCTGGTCCAGGCTCAGCTCGCCGAACGCGGCGGGCAGCAGGAACGCCATCAGGTTGTTGAGGACGTGCATCGCGATGCCCGCCTCCAGGCCGCCGGTGCGGACGGCGAGCCACGCCGCGACCGCGCCGAACGCGAAGATGTCGAGGACGCCCCAGCCGGTGTAGCCGTGCGCGCTCGCGAACAGCGCGGACCCGATGGCGATGCCGGGCCACGGCGTGCGGAGGACGCGGCTGAACGCGCGGGCGACGCGGCCCGTCCGGGTCTCCAGCGTCCACGCGCCGACCGCCTGCAAGATCCAGCCGCGGAACGTCACCTCTTCGGCCGTCGACTGGAACGGCACCAGCAGCACGATCACGATCGCCGGGCCGACGAACGCGCCCCAGCCGACCCAGGAGCCGTCCGCCTCGCCGTCGTCGGGCGCGACGGCCTGCGCCGCCAGCGACAGCGCGAACGACACGACGCAGAACAGCGCCGCCGCGCCCGCGCAGGCGGCCAGCCACCGCCAGCGGACGCGGCCCAGCACCGAGAACAGCGTGCCGGGCCGCCGCCGCTGGACGACGGCCGCGAGCACCATGACGGGCAGCAGCAGGGCGATGACGAGCAGGTTGAACGCGACGTCCGCCGTGGGGTCGCCGAACAGGTCGTCGCCGTCGCTGATCGTCTCGGGGTCCGCGTTCGTCACGATCGCCCAGCCGAGCATGAACACGAAGAGGACGACGAAGCCGACGACGAGGTAGACGCCCGCGCCCGCGAGCGTCGCGACGAGCGGCCGCCACCAGCGGTGCGCGGCGGTGCGCGCCATCCGGTGGAACGGCGTGCCGGGCTCGGGCGCGACCAGCCACGGCGCGCGCGGGCCGTGCGCGTAGCCGCCGACGCCGGGCGGCGGCCAGGCGGTGACGCCGGGGTACCGGGGGTCGCGGCCCTGCGGCGGGCCGTACTCTCCGCCCGGGACGGGATACGGCCCGGAACCGGGAGCCGCGCCGTAGGGCTGACCGTACGGCGGCGGGACGGGCGCGGACGGCCCGTACGGCGGCACGCCGGGCGCCGTCTCCTGCGGCGCCGTGGACGAGCCGTACGGCGGCGCGGGGGGCGGCGCGTCCTGTGACGCGGTGGGCGAGCCGTACGACGGCGCGGCAGGCTCCGTGTCCTGCGGCGCTGTGGGCGGGCCGTACTCGGCGGGCGGCATGTCCTGCTGCGCGGCGGGCGGGCCGTACGGCGGCGCGGGGGGCGGCCCGTACGCGGGGGGAGGCTCGTGTGGCGGCGCGTGCTGCGGGGCTGCGGGCTGTGCGTCCTGCTGCGCGGCCTCCGGCGTGTGCTGCGGGCCGGTGTGCTGCCGGCCGGGGGGCTGCGGGACCGCGTCCGGCGGGCCGCCGGGGCCGTCCGCGTCGGACCGGGGCGTGTCCGGCGGGGTCCAGCCGCCGTCCGAAGGTGGGGTCACCGCGTCTCTCTCCCTGCGCCGTCGTGCCGTTCGTCACGCAGCGTACGGGTCGGCGGGGACGGCGGGCGCGCGCCGCCGGGCACGAACCGGTCACGGCCGGCCGCGCCGCGCAGCGCGGGCCGCCGGGCGGGTCAGGGCGCGGGCGGCTCGAACGCCGTCGTCCGGCGCAGCCCCGCCGCGCGTCCCTTGGCCGCGACGACCAGGGCCATCTTCCGCGACGCCTCGTCGATCATCTCGTCCCCCAGCGTCGCCGCGCCGCGCCCCTCGACCTCGGTGGCGTGCGCGTACGCGTCCAGGATCAGTTCCGCGCGGTCGTAGTCCTCCTGGGCGGGCGAGAACACCTCGTTCCCGGCCTCGACCTGCGCGGGGTGCAGCACCCACTTGCCGTCGAAGCCGAGCGCCGCCGAGCGGGCCGCGACGCGCCGGAACGCGTCCACGTCGCGCACGTTGAAGTACGGCCCGTCGATCGCCTGGAGGTCGTGGGCGCGCGCCGCGAACAGGATTCGCATGAGGATGTAGTGGTAGGCGTCGCCCTCGGTGTAGCCGGGCGGCTGCTCCCCCACGGTCAGCGTCCGCATGTTGATCGACGCCATCAGGTCGCCGGGCCCGAACACCAGGCTCTCCAGCCGGGGCGAGGACGCGGCGATGGCGTCGATCCCGGTCATCCCCCGCGCGTCCTCGATCTGCGCCTCGATCCCGATCCGCCCCGGCGGGAGACCGGTGGCCAGCTCGATCTGCGTGACGAGCCGGTCGAGCCATTGGACGTGCGAGGCGTCCTGCGCCTTGGGCAGGATCAGGCAGTCCAGGTTGCGGCCCGCGCCCTCCACGACGTCGATGACGTCCCGGTACGCCCACGGCGTCGCGAGGTCGTTGACGCGGACGGCGCGGACCTTGCCCGTCCAGTCCCCGTCGTTGAGCGCGTCCACGACGAGCCGCCGCGCGTCGGCCTTGGCGGACGGCGCGACGGCGTCCTCCAGGTCCAGGAAGATCTCGTCGGCGTCGAGGCCCTGCGCCTTCTCGATGAACCGTGGATTGCTGCCGGGAACCGCGAGCACCGTGCGCCGAGATCTCATGCGGCAGATGCTAACGACGCGTGTGAGACGCTTTGGCGCATGGGTGAGGACAGCATCGCGCTCGTGGCGGAGGCGGCGAAGAAGTCCGGGCTGCTCTGGTTGGAGCTGCCGGGGCTGCCGCAGCCGCGCGCCGCCTGGCATCTGTGGCACGACGGGTCGGCGTACGTGCTGACCGGCGGCGACGGCGAGCAGCCGCTGCCGGGGCTGCCGGAGGCCGCGACGGTCCGGGTGGTGCTGCGCAGCAAGGACAAGGGCGGGCGGCTGGTGGCGTTCACGGCGCGGTGCGCGCGCGTGGAGCCGGGCACGGAGCTGTGGGACGAGGTCGCGCCGCTGCTCGCCAAGGACCGGCTGAACGCGGCCTCCCACGACGGGCAGCTCGACCGGTGGGCCGCCGAGTCGTACGTGGTCCGCCTCACGCCCGAGGGCGACGTGACCGGGCCCGGCGAGCACGCCGACGACTACGCGGCCGTCCGGCCGGTGCCGACCCCGGCGGCGACCGCCGGGCCGCCGCCGCGCCTGGCCGGGGCGAAGGGCCGCCGCGCCGACCGCTGACCGCTGACCGGCCACGCGGACCCAGCCCCGACCGACGCCCCGCGTCCCGCCGAACCGCGTGGACCAGACCCGGCGGACGCCCCCGCGTTCCGCCGGGCGCTCGTTCACAGTTCCAGGACCCGCCCGGCCTCGACCGCGCCGAGTTTGTCGGGGTTCAGCACGACCTGGATCGCGCTGATCCGCCCGGCGTCGTCCAAGTCCATCGTGACCGCGCTGACGCAGCGGTCCGGCGCGTCCAGCAGCAGGCCGGGCGAGGCGTTGATCATGTCGGCGCGGACGGTGACGTCGTCCATCCCGATGTCGTCGATCGTCAGCCGCGTCACGCCGAGCAGCCAGCGCGCGACCTTGTCGGGGCCGTGCAGGACGCGCAGCGCCGCCTTGACCCGCCCGCCGCCGTCGCTCCACAGCACGACGTCCGGGGACAGCAGCGCCATCAGCTCGTTGACGTCGCCGCCGATCACCGCCGCGAAGAACCGGTCGGTGACGGCCCGGCGGCGCGCGGTGTCGGCCTCGAACCGGGGCCGCCGCGCCTCGACGTGCTTGCGGGCGCGCGTCGCGAGCTGCCGCACGGACGCCTCCGTCCGCTCCAGCGCCGCCGCGACCTCCGCGTACGGGTACCCGAACACCTCCCGCAGCACGAACACGGCCCGTTCCAGCGGGCTCAGCGTCTCCAGGACGACGAGCAGCGCCATCGACACCGACTCGGCCAGCTCGGCGTTCTCGGCGACGTCCGGCGAGGTCAGGACGGGCTCGGGCAGCCACGGCCCCACGTACGACTCGCGCCGCGCCTTGGCGGCCCGCAGCCGGTCCAGCGCGACGTTCCCGGTGATCCGGACGAGGTACGCCTCGGGATCGAGGACGTCGGACCGGTCGCGGGCCGACCAGCGCAGCCAGGCGTCCTGCACGGCGTCCTCGGCGTCCGCGACGGTCCCGAGCATCCGGTACGCCACCGCGAAGAGGCGTCCGCGATGCTGCTCGAACACGTCCTCGGGGCGGGTCACGACGCGTTCTCCGGGACGTCGCAGCGGTCCTTGAAGCCCTGTCCGGTCAGCCCGGCGGCGGCGTTGAAGCGCGAGCGCAGGTTCTCCACGGCGACCATCATCGTCAGTTCGACGAGCTGCCGCTCGTCCAGGTGGCGGCGCAGCGCCCCGGTCAGCTCGTCGGTGACGGCGGGCGGGTCGGCGCTCATCGCCTCGGCGTACTCCATGACGAGGCGCTCGTCCTCGGCGAACAGGTCGCTGGACCGCCAGTCCGGCACCGCCTCGATCTTCGCGCGGTCCATCCCGTGCGACCACGACGACCAGGTGCCGTAGTCCACGCACCACGAGCAGCCGATCCGGACGGCCGACGCCATCACCGCGAGATCGCCCAACCGGCGCGGCAGCGCCTTCCACCGCTCCACCTGGAGTTCCAGCACCGAGTACGCCACCGACACGCCCCGGTGGTGGCCCATCGCCAGCACCGGCTGGAGGTCGGCCTTGTAGCGGCGGCGGACGACCCACTGCATCAGCCGGTTCAGCGGGGTGCGGCGCGGTTCGAGCGAGATCCTGGCCATCGTCGTGCCTTCCTGAGTCAGGGAATGCCGTCACCCCCAAGGACGGGCCGCGCGGCCCCGCTGTGACACGCCACGCCGGATGAGGCCGATCATGGTGGGTAATCTCCTGCGCATGAGCGGATCTTCGACTCGGGTGTTCATCGCCCGGCTGGCCGGGATCGCGGTGTTCGACCCGGCCGGCGACCAGGTCGGCCGGGTCCGCGACGTCGTGGTGGCGCTGCGGCTGGGCCGCCGGCCGCCGCGCGTCCTCGGGCTGGTGGTGGAGGTCTCGCCGCGCCGCCCGGTGTTCCTGCCGATCACGCGGGTGACCGTGATCGAGCCGGACGCGATCGTGTTCGACGGGCGGCTGAACATGCGCCGCTTCCACAAGCGCGAGTCCGAGACGCTGGTGCTGGCGGAGATGCTGGACCGGACCGTCCGCCTACGGGAGGACGCCGGGCGGGTGTCGGTGGTGGACGTCGCGATGGAGTCCACCCGGACCCGCGACTGGATCGTCTCCAAGGTCGCCGTCCAGCGGACGCGGCCGGGCCGGGGCCTGCGCCGCCGGGGCGGCAGCCTCGTCGTGGACTGGGAAGCCGTCGAGGGCTTCTCGATCGTCGAGTACGGGCAGGGCGCGGCCGGGCTGCTCGCCGCGTTCGAGCGGATGAAGCCCGCCGACCTCGCCAACGTCGTCCACGAGCTGCCCGAGAAGCGCCGCGCCGAGGTCGCCGCCGCGCTGGACGACGAGCGGCTGGCGGACGTCCTGGAGGAGCTGCCCGAGGACGACCAGATCGAGATCCTCGGCAAGCTCGGCGTCGAGCGGGCCGCCGACGTGCTGGAGGCGATGGGCCCCGACGACGCCACCGACCTGCTGCGCGACCTGCCCGCCGAGCAGCGCGAGCGGCTGCTGCTGCTGATGGAGCCGCACGAGGCCGCGCCGCTGCGCCGCCTGCTGTCCTACGAGGAGGACACCGCGGGCGGGCTGATGACCACCGACCCGGTCGTCGTCGCGCCGGACGCGTCGGTCGCCGAGGCGCTGGCGAGCATCCGCAACCCGGACCTGAACCCGGCGCTGGCCGCGCAGGTGTACGTGTGCCGCCCGCCGACCGAGACGCCCACCGGCCGCTACCTGGGGACCGTCCACTTCCAGCGGCTGCTGCGCGAGCCGCCGCCGACGCTGGTCAGCGGCATCGCCGACACCCAGCTCGAACCGCTGCGGCCCCGCCAGCCGCTGCAGGACGTCGCGATGTACCTGGCCACCTACAACCTGGTCGGCGGGCCCGTCGTGGACGACGACGGGCACCTGCTCGGCTCGGTGACGATCGACGACGTGCTCGACCGGCTGCTGCCCGACAACTGGCGGGAGGCCGTCATGGACGCCGCGCCGGACGTCGCGGACCCGGAGGAGGAGGCGCTGCGCCGCGCCGGGGAGGGGAACCCTTGACGACGCCACGGCTCGACCAGCCGCGCGAGATCCGCCGCACGCTCGTCCCCCGGCCGCACTACGACCCGGAGTCGTTCGGGAAGGTGTCCGAGCGGATCGCGCGGTTCCTCGGGACGGCCCGGTTCCTGGTCTACATGACGGTGTTCATCGTCGTGTGGCTCGGCTGGAACCTGCTCGGGCCGGCTTCGCTGCGGTTCGACCCGTACCCGTTCATCTTCCTGACGCTGATGCTGTCGCTCCAGGCGTCCTACTCGGCCCCGCTGATCCTGCTGGCGCAGAACCGGCAGGACGACCGGGACCGCGTCCAGTACGAGCAGGACCGGGCCCGCAACGACCGCAGCATCGCCGACACCGAGTACCTGACGCGGGAGATCGCCGGGCTGCGGCTGGCCCTGAACGAGGTCGCCACCAGGGATTTCGTCCGCTCCGAACTCCAGGCGATGATCAAGGAGCTGGACGCGCGGGACCAGCGCTCCGACCTGACCTGACGTTCGGGACGGGCCGGGTGCAGCAGCACTGCCCGGCAGTCCATACCATGGGTGCATGGCCTCCCAGCTGACGACCGAGCAGGTGACCGCGGCGCTCGCGACCGTGAACGATCCTGAGATCCGCAAGCCCATCACCGAGCTCGACATGGTCAAGAACGTCGAGATCGCGCCGGACGGCGTGGTTCGCGTCGGGCTTTACCTGACCGTCGCGGGCTGTCCCATGAAGGACACGCTGCGGCGCAACGTCACCGAGGCCGTGGCCCGCCTCGACGGCGTCGCCTCGGTGGAGGTCGAGCTGGACGTGATGAGCGAGGAGCAGCGCAAGGCGCTGCAGACCAAGCTGCGCGGCGGCGAGCCCGCCAAGGAGATCCCGTTCGCCAAGCCGAACTCGCTGACCAAGGTGTACGCCGTGGCCAGCGGCAAGGGCGGCGTCGGCAAGTCCTCGGTGACGGTGAACCTGGCGGCGGCGCTGGCCGCGCAGGGCCGCAAGGTGGGCGTCGTGGACGCCGACATCTACGGCCACTCGGTGCCCCGGATGCTCGGCGTCGAGCACGCGCCGACCAAGGTCGCCGACATGATCATGCCGCCGACCGCGCACGACGTGAAGGTCATCTCGGTCGGGATGTTCACCGCCGGGAACCAGCCGGTCGTGTGGCGCGGGCCGATGCTGCACCGCGCGCTGCAGCAGTTCCTCGCGGACGTGTACTGGGGGGACCTGGACATCCTGCTGATGGACCTGCCGCCCGGCACCGGCGACATCGCGATCTCGGTGGCGCAGCTCCTGCCGTCCGCCGAGATCCTGGTGGTGACGACGCCGCAGCAGGCCGCCGCCGAGGTGGCCGAGCGGGCCGGGGCCATCGCCGCGCAGACGCACCAGCAGGTCGTCGGCGTGATCGAGAACATGTCGTACCTGAGCTGCCCGCACTGCGGGGAGCGGCAGGAGATCTTCGGCTCGGGCGGCGGGCAGACCGTCGCGGACGCGCTCGCCACGACGCTCGGCACGCGCGTCCCGCTGCTCGGGCAGGTCCCGATCGACCCGCGGCTGCGCGAGGGCGGCGACAACGGCGTGCCGCTGGTGCTGGCCGACCCGGACGCCGAGGCCGCCAAGGAGCTGCGGACGATCGCCGACAAGATCGGCGGTCGCTCGCGCGGCCTGGCGGGCATGTCCCTGGGGATCTCCCCGAAGGGCCGCTGACCCGCGAAACCCGCGAAAGCGCCGCGTCCCCCTCCGGGGACGCGGCGCTTTCGCGTTCAGCGGCCTGCGGTGACCGTTCTCAGCTCGGTGGCGGTGTCGCGGACGACGTCGGGTAGCGGGGTGTCGGCCGGGCCGTCGATCCAGCGGCCGTACGCGACCTTGAACACCGCGACGCCGGTCTCGGCGGCCAGCGCCGCCGCCAGGTCGCCCGCGCCGCGGGCGCGCAGGGCGGCGGCGACGTCCGCCGCCAGGGCCGCCAGCTTGATCAGTTCGCGTTCGCGCAGCTCGGGGTGCGCGTCGATGACGGCCTGGCGGCTCCGGGCCTGCGCCGCGCGGTCCTGGATCAGCGCGGCGGCGGCCGTGATCGCGGCCAGCGCCGCGTCGATCGGCGCCGCGCCCGGCGGGGCCGCCGCGACCGCGCCGACGAGCAGGTCCCGCAGCGGTCCCGTCCCGCCGAACAGCACCTCGCGCTTGTCGGCGAAGTGCCGGAAGAACGTGCGCTCGGTGAGCCCGGCGCGGCCCGCGATCTCCGCGACCGTCGTCCGCTCGAACCCGCTCTCGCCGAACAGCTCCAGCGCCGCCTGCTCCAGGCGGGCGCGCGTGTCCGGCGTCCATCGACCCATGTCCGGCATCGTAGTCGACGACAGTCACTGACATCGCGGTGGTAGCGTGGATGACGTCAGTGACTGTCATCGAAGGGGGTTCCCATGCGGGTTCTCGTCACCGGGGCGTCCGGCTGGATCGGTTCCGCCGTCGTCCCCGAGCTGATCGGCGCGGGGCACCGCGTCACCGCGCTGGCGCGGTCGGACGCGTCCGCCGCCGCCGTCGCCGCCGCCGGGGCCGAGGCCGTGCGCGGCTCGCTGGACGACCTCGACGTGCTGCGGGACGCCGCCGCCGCGGCCGAGGGCGTGATCCACCTGGCCTACAAGCACGACGTGGCGTTCGAGCAGGGCGATCCCCCGGCCGCCGCCGCGGCGGACCGGCGGGCCGTCGAGGTGCTGGGCGAGGCGCTGGCGGGGTCGGGGCGGCCGCTCGTCCTGGCGTCCGGGACGGCCGGGGTCGCGCCCGGCCGCGTCCTGACCGAGCGGGACGCGCGCGACGCCGCCGCCGTCGCCCGCGCGCACGAGGGGCCGAACGGGCGGCTCGGCACGGCGGTCCACGCGCTGGGCCTGGCCGACCGGGGCGTCCGCCCGTCCGTCGTGCGGCTGCCGCCGACGGTCCACGGCGCGGGCGACCGCGGCTTCGTCGCGGTGCTCGTCGGCGCCGCCCGCGCCTCGGGCGTCGCGGGATACCTGGGCGACGGCGGCAACCGCTGGCCCGCCGTCCACCGGGACGACGCGGCGCGGCTGTTCCGGCTCGCGCTGGAGGACGCCCCGGCGGCCTCGGTGCTGCACGCGGTGGCCGACGAGGGCGTGCCGCTGCGGGCCGTCGCGGAGGCCATCGGAACCCGGCTCGGCGTGCCCGCCGCGTCGATCGCGCCGGAGGACGCGCCCGGGCACTTCGGGTTCCTCGCGCAGCTCGTCGGCGCGGACATCCCGGCGAGCAGCGCCCTGACGCGCGAGCTCCTGGACTGGGAGCCGACCGGCCCGACGCTCCTGGAGGACCTGGCGGCGGGCCGCTACACCGCCTGACCGGCCCGCCGCGCGCGGGCGCCGCTCCCGGTCAGGTCGCCTCGTCGTCGAACGGGGGCCGCTCGCCGCCCGGCAGGCCCGTCGCGGGCACCGCGTACGGCAGGTCGTCCGTCGTGGGGTCGGCGTCGCGCAGGAAGTCCAGCGGGTCGTCCTCGAACAGGTGCTTGCGGACGAACGTCTTCGGATGCAGGTCCGCGATGTCGAAGTCCTTGAACTCCGGGCCGAGGCCCTTCTGCAGCTCGGACTTGGCGTTGTCGGCCATCGACCGGAACTGCCGCAGCGTCCGGCCGAGCTGCTGGGCGGCGCTCGGCAGCTTGTCCCCGAAGATCACCAGGGCGAGGACGACGAGCACCACCATCTCACCGAGTCCGACGTCGAACACCCGACCTCCACTTGCGTCGCCCGGCCCACGCGAAACCGGTCATCACAGCGTATCCGCCGCACCGGCGGCGGCGTACCCGCCTCCACCCCGCGCGGGCCGCCCGGCGGGCGCTTCGCGAAGAGTTCGCCGCGCGTTTCCCGGAACGTTCCATCCGGACCCGGCGGGCGGTTCCCGCGGCCCGTTCAATGAGGCGCGCCGCGGCCGCCCGGCCGCGGCGGAGCGTTCTCGGAGCAACACCGCAAGGGTGATCGACTTGGCATCTTCCTTTTCCCGTCGTGACATGCTGCGCGGCGGCGTCGCCGGAGGGATCGGCATCGTCGTCGCGGGCAGCCTGACGGCCGTCGCCGACCCGGCCATGGCGCACGTGACCCGGCGCGCGGCCGGGTACGGCCCCGTGGTCGCCGACCCGAAGGGGCTGCTGGCGCTGCCCCGCGGGTTCTCCTACTCCGTCGTCGCCCAGGCGGGCGTGACGAGGCTGGAGACCGGGGAGCCGACGCCCAGCGACGCCGACGGCACGGCGTTCTTCGCGCGCGGGCGGTCCCGCGCGCTGGTCAACAACCACGAGATCGACGGCGGCGAGGACTACCCCGTCCCCGCCCTGGACGGCCTCACCTACGACCCCGGCGCGCGGGGCGGCACGACCACCATCGACGTGTCGGCGCGCGGCGAGCGCGTCCGCGAGTACGTCAGCCTCGCCGGGACGCACAACAACTGCGCGGGCGGCCGGACGCCCTGGGACACCTGGCTGACCTGCGAGGAGACCGAGCAGCGGGCGGGCGGCCGGTTCCTGAAGGACCACGGGTACGTGTTCGAGGTGGACCCGTTCGACCGGGCCGCCAACCGCGAGCCCGTCCCGCTGAAGTTCCTCGGCCGGTACTCCCACGAGGCCGTCGCCGTCGATCCGCGGCGCGGCGACATCTACCTCACCGAGGACGCGGGCGGCCCGAACGGCCTCTACTACCGGTGGACCCCGCCGCACGGGCACCACGGCGGCAAGGGCGCGCTGCGCGAGCTCGCGCTGGGGCGCGGCGGCGACACGGCCGGGCGGCTGCGGGCGATGCGGTGCAGCGACCGCGGCCGGCACGTCCGGGACCTGTCGGAGGCGACGAAGCCGGGCACCCGGTACCGCGTGAGCTGGGTGGACGTCCCCGACCGCGACGCGCGCACGACCTCCGTCCGCAAGCAGTTCACCGACGACCAGGTCACCCGCAGCCACAAGCTGGAGGGCGCGTACTGGGGCGACGGCGGCGCGTACTTCGTGGCGAGCTTCGCCCGGGGCGACGACGGCAGCGTCCACGAGCACGACGGCCAGGTGTGGTTCTACGACCCGCGCACCGAGACGGTCACGCTGGAGACGATCTTCGGCGTCAACCCCGACCCGGACGCCGACACCCACTTCGACGGCCCCGACAACATCACCGTCTCGCCGCACGGCGGCCTGATCCTCGCCGAGGACGGCGACGGCCTCAGCCACCTGTTCGGCGTGACCGACGCCGGGCAGGCGTACCCGGTGGCGCGCAACGACCTGAACAACAGCGAGTTCACCGGGCCGACGTTCAGCGACGACGGGCGCATCCTGTTCGCCAACATCCAGAGCCCGGGCCACGTCCTGGCGATCACCGGGCCGTGGCGGCACGAGCGCCCGGGCCACGGCCACGGGCACCGCTGACGCGCGAGGGCGCGGGGACCGTGTCCCCGCGCCCTCGTCCGGACGAACCCGGCCCCTACTGCCCCGCCGCCAGGGTCAGCTCGGCCGTGTGCTCCTGCCCGCCCCGGATGTAGGTCACCTTGACCTTGTCGCCGGGGGCCTTGCTGCGGATCAGCGCGATCAGGTCCGACGCGTCCTCGATCGGGGTGCTGTCCACCTTGGTGATCAGGTCGCCGGGCTTGAGGCCCGCCTTCTCGGCGGGGCCGCCGCGCGTCACCGGCTGCTGGCCCTGGACGGGCTGCTCCATGATCTTCGCGCCGCCCTGCGAGCGGGGGTCCGGCAGGACGCCCATCATCGCCTTGTGGACGGTGCCGGTGTTGATGATCTCCTCGGCGACGCGCTTGGCCTGGTTGATCGGGATCGCGAAGCCGAGCCCGATGCTGCCGCTCTGCTGCTCGCCCTGGAGCGACTGGCCGTTGTTCAGCGTCGCGATGGCGGTGTTCATCCCGATCACGCGGCCCTGGGAGTCGACGAGCGGGCCGCCGGAGTTGCCGGGGTTGATCGCCGCGTCCGTCTGGATCGCGTTGAGGTAGGTGGCGTCGCCGCCGTTCTCGCTCTGCGTCGGGACGGCGCGGTTCAGCGAGCTGACGATGCCCGTCGTCACCGAGCCCTGGAGGCCGAGCGGGGAACCGATCGCGATGACCGGGTCGCCGACGGCGATCTTGTCGGAGTCGCCGAGCTGGAGCGGCGGCAGCGAGTGCTGGCCCTCCGGCTTGAGGACGGCGACGTCCGAGCTGGGGTCGGTGCCCTTGACGGTCGCCGGGAGCGTCTTCTTGTCGTTGAAGACGATCTGGATCTGCCCGCCCTGGCCCGCGCCCGCCGCGACGTGGTTGTTGGTGACGATGTAGCCGTCGTTGACGATGAAACCGGTGCCCGCGCCCTCTTCGGTGGCGCTCTTCACCCGGATCATCACGACGCTCGGCAGCACGCGGCTGGCGATGCCCGCCACCGAGTCCGGCGGGCGGCTGACCGCGCCGGAGCCCGAGCTGCCCGAGCCGCCGCCGAGGCTGACGGTGCCCTGGTCGTCGTCGGACGTCAGGACCGCGACGCCCGCGCCGACCCCGGCCGACACCAGCGCGACGACCGCGACGAGGATCGCCAGCAGGCCGAGGCCCGGCCCGCGCCGCGCGGACGGCGGGGGCGGCGGCACCGGGGCCCAGTTCGGCCCGGTGCCGGGCGGCTGGCCGTAGCCCGCCATCGGCCGGGGGCCGCCGGGCGGCGGACCGGCGGGGCCGTGCGGCCCCTGGTGCGGCCCGTGCTGAGACCCGGGCGGGACGCCTGGTCCGCCGGAGCCGGGCGGCTGCTGACCGCCGGGCCCCGTCCAGCCGTACGGCGCGTCGTGCGGCACGAAGCCGGGCCGCCGCGCCGGATCGTTCGGGTCCACGGGCGGCGGGCCCGCGGGCGAGCCCCACTGCTGCTGCGGCGGTTGCTGCTGCTGTTCCGCGGCATACGCGACGGGAGCATCGGCACGGGGCACGTCAGCACTGGGCCCATCAGCACGGGGCACGTCGTCGCGGGGCGCGTCGTCGCCCGGCCCGACCTCGGCGTCGTCCGCCGCGTCCGGCGCGGCGAACCCGCTGCCCGCGACGCGGCGGTCGCCGGGCTCGACGTCCGGCCCGTCATCGGCGTCCTCCGCGTCGTCCTCGGCCCGCCCGACGTCGGGAAGCCGGTCGACCATCGTCGCGCGGGGAGCCGCGGACTCGTCGCGCCACGAGGGCTCGCGCCCGGGGACGGACCCCTCGTCCTCCGACGGCGGCCCGGGGCGGTTATCTTCCGTCATCCCCATCTCTCCTACCGAGCACGGTTTTTCATCGTCTGTCCCCATCGTGCCGACGGTGACGTGTGACGAGCGTAAAACCCGTCAGTCGAACGGATTGAGCCAAGAGCCTAGCCTGCGCACCCCACGGCCCAACCGCGCCGTGACGGCGTCCCGGCGGGGCCGCAGCCGCGCCGCGACCGCGACGGCGGTGGACGCCGGCGCCTCGGTCACGACAGTGACGACATACCCATTACTGGACGTGATCGCCCAATGACGGAGAAGATCGTCATCACGGACGAGTATGCCGTGTCGCGCGGGCCGCCAGCCAGGCAGCGCGGAACGGTCCGTCCGGCCGCGCTGGACGAAGACCGAGACGGCCGCCAGGCCGTCGGAGAAACCGAGGTGGACCGTGCCGTCCGGCGCGCGGCGCGCGTCGAACAGCCGCAGCCGGCCGGGCAGTTCCTCGGGCACCGGCCAGCCGTCGCCGCGCAGCGCGGTGCGGGCGGCGCGGTCGAGCGCGGTCGGCCAGAGCGCGGAGGCGTCAGGGACGCCGCGCGGCGGCGCGGCGGCGGGCCCGACGACGAGTTCGGTGAACCCCGATTCGGCGACCTGGCGGCCTCGCGCGTCCAGCAGCTCGCGGCGCAGCAGCAGCCCGGTCGCGGCGTCCAGCCAGAACCGCCCGGCGACGCCGCCGCCGTGCCGGTGGGCCTCCACCAGGTGCGCGGCGCGGCCGAGGACACCGGTATCCGCGCCGCGCAGCACCGTGTAGTTGCGGAGCAGCGCGGCCAGGACGCGGCCGGTCGGCGGATCGGCGGCGGCCGGGCCGTCCGGGCGCAGCATCGCCCCGTACAGCGTGCCCCGGCCGGGGATGTGCGCGACGGCGGCGGCCGCCGTCGTCGCGGTCGCCCCCCACACGGTGAGGAAGCGTTTCCCCTGGTAGGGGACGCGCCGGGCCGCGTCGGCGGCGGCGCGCAGCAGCCGGATCGCGCCCGCGTCGTCGGCGGGCGGCCGCTCGGCGCGCGGGTCGCCGAACGCCCCGCCGCCCAGCGCGAGCGCGGCGGCCAGCCCGGCCGCCGCGAGGGCGCAGCCGCGCCCGTAGGGCGCGCGCAGCCGGGCGAGCGGCGGACGCGGCGGCGCGGGAGGCGGGTCGGACCGGGACGCCGGCCGCCCGCTCACGGCCCCGTGGGGAGGGGAACGGCCGTCTGCATCGTCCGGGGGTCGGTGAGGGGGTCGGTCAGCGGCGCCTCGCCGGACACCAGCGAGTGCTCGACCGCGAACCGGTCGAAGGAGGGACGGACCGAGGGCGTGTCCTGGCGGCCCCCGGCGACGTACGCGCCGCCGCCGAGGCCGAGGAACAGGGTCGCCGCGCCGACGGCGACGACGGTGCGGCGCGGCCGCGTCCCGAGCGGGCCCGCGCCGGGCCGGGGGGCGGGGCGCGTGCCCCGGACCGGCGGCCGGGTGCCGGCGGCGGCCCGTGCGGAGGCCCGTGCGGAGGCCCGTGCTGAGGCCCGTGTGGAAGCGCGCGGGGCGGGCCGGGTGTCGCGGGGCCGGGCCGCCTGCGCGGGCGGCCGGACCGGGTCCACGGGCGGCGGGACGCTGGCCGGCGCCATCCCCCGCAGCCGGGCCAGGAAGTCCCCGGACGGCAGGTCCCCGGCGGGACCGCCGAGGCCCCGCAACCGGTTCTTCAGGCCCCGCAGCGCATCGGCCTCGGCGCGGCAGTCCGCGCAGCGGGCGAGATGCACGAGGGCGCGCTCGCGCTCCTCGTGGTCCAGTTCACCGTCGACCAGGGCGGTCAGACGCTCCCCCAGACAGCTCACGTGGCTCCTCGTCGGTCGTGCGGGGACGGACAGTCGGATCGTGGTCGCGCCGCGTCAGCCCGCGGCGACGCCGCCCCGCCGGGGCTTGCGGTGCTCCAGCGCGGCGCGGAGCTGCGCCCGCCCCCGGTGGATGCGGCTGCGGACGGTGCCGAGCTTGACGCCGAGCGTCGCCGAGATCTCCTCGTAGGAGAAGCCCTCGATGTCGCACAGGACGACGGCGGCGCGGTACTCGGGCGCGAGCGCGTCGAGCGCGGCCTGCACGTCGGCGTCGAAGTTGGTGTCGTCGAACGCCTGCGCGGGCGTCGGCTCGCGGCCCTGCAGCCGCTCGGCGGCGTCGTCGGCCAGGCCCTCGAAGCGGATGCGCTGCCTGCGCCGCGCGCCGTCGAGGAACAGGTTCGTGGTGATGCGGTGCAGCCAGCCCTCGAACGTGCCGGGCGTGTAGTTCGACAGGGACCGGAACACGCGGACGAAGACCTCCTGCGTGAGGTCCTCGGCGTCGTGCTGGTTGCCGGTGAGGCGGTAGGCGAGCCGGTAGACGCGGGCCGAGTGCTCGCGGACGACCTCGTCCCACGACGGCGGCGCCCACGCGGCGTCGGGGGCGTTCTCGCGCGCGGCGTCGCGGACGGCGCCGCTCGGCCGGGCGACGCCCACGGCGCCCTTGAATGTCAGTGCTGCCACTCCCATGGTGCCGGGTTGTTCCTCTCTGATGACCAACACTGTCGCTGTGGAACGACACGGTCGCGCCTGGGCTGGGGCGTACTGCCGTGCTCGCCGCGGGATGCCCGGTGGGGGCGTCCTGCGACGTCATCGTCCGTTACAACGCGCGGCACCGTGGTTTGGTTCCCCCTCAGCGATATGGTCTCTCCGACAACGGTCGTTCCCACCAGTGGCCTTTCCGGAGGCAGCAATCGACGCGATCAGCGCAAGCCTGGCGTACGTGGAGGACTTCCTCGTCGAGGACGAGCCGCTGCGCGCGGCCCGCCGCCGGGGCGAGGAGGTCGGCGCGACCCCGATCGGCCCGGCGGGCGGCGCGGCGCTGCGGTTCATCACCGCCATGATCGGCGCGCGGACCGTCGTCGAGGTCGGCTCCGGCTGCGGGGTGTCGGGCATCTGGCTGCTCCGCGGGATGGCCCGCGACGCCGTGCTGACCAGCGTGGACGTCGACCACGAGCACCAGCGGCTCGCCAAGATCGCCTACCGCGAGGCCGGGCTGGGCGCGTCCCGCACCCGGATGATCGTCGGGCGCGCGCTGGAGGTCCTGCCGCGCCTCACCGACGGCGCGTACGACATGGTCTTCTGCGACGCGGCCAAACAGGAGTACCCCGAGTACCTGGCGGCGGCGCTGCGGCTGCTGCGGCCCGGCGGCGTCGTCGCGTTCGACAACGCGCTGTGGCACCACCGCGTGGCCGACCCGTCGCGGCGCGACGCCGAGACCGAGGCGATCCGCGAGGTCGGGCGGCTGGTCCGCGACGACGACCGGCTGGTGCCGCTGCTGCTGCCGGTCGGCGACGGGCTGCTGTGCGCGGTGAAGCGGGCGTGACGGACGCCCCCGCCGAGCCGTTCCTCGTCCGCCAGCGGCCGACGCTGCGGGCGGCGGCGCAGGCCGTGTCGTGCCTGATCCTCGTCCTGGCGTCGGCGGCGTTCGTGTCCGGCGGCGTGCTGCGCGGCTTCGGCCTCGGCGGGACGGTCTTCGCGGTCCTCGGCGGCGTCGGCATCGTCCTGTTCGGCACCGGGCTGACCGTCGCGCTCGGCCGGATGCTGGCGCGCCGCCCGGTGCTCGTCGTGGACGAGACGGGCGTGCGGCGGCCCGCGCCGTGGCCGCTGCCCGCCGGGCGCGGCCCCGCGCTGGAGTGGCCGCGGATCGCGGCGGTCGGGGCGCTGCGGCGGGGCGTCGAGGGCACCCGGCGCGGCGAGCGCGACTTCGTGGTGTTCCTGCCCACGGAGGAGATGACGGAACTGGTCCGCACGTCCGCGCGCAACCGGCTGGTGGTGCTGACGCTCGCGGACGTCCCCGCCGACCGGCTGCCGCCGGGCGGGGCGGAGGCCGTCCGCTGGTGCGTGCCGGTCGGGCCGCGCTGGGACACGACGCTCCCGGCGCTGGTGAAGCAGATCCGGCGGCGGCACCCCGTCCCGGTCGTGGACCGCCGCACCAAGTAGCGGTCAGCGGGTCCAGCGGGCGGCGAAGATCTGGTCGCCGGTGGGCCGCGCGGGAGCGCCGCTCATGGGCTCGACGGTGAGGCCGACGCCGGTCGCCCGGCCGATGCCGTGGATCATCGCGGGCGCGTCCGTCGTGCGCATCCGCCCGGCGGGGCGCGGCGCGCCGTCCCCGGTGAGCCAGAGCGCGTAGGTGCGTCCGGCGGGGGCGGCGGCGAGCCCGCTCAGCATCACGACCGCGCTGTCGCGCTGCCGGGAGACGACGACCATGCCGTGGCCGCCGGTGCTGACCGATCCGGCGAGCGTCCGCGCGTCCGGCGCGGACATCATCTCGCCCATCATGTGCGCCATGTCCTGCTTGGCGGCCTCGGCGTGGTCGGCGCGTCGTTCCGCGCGGTACCAGCCCGTCCCGAGCCCGGCGGCGAGCGCCAGACACGCGGCGGCGGCCAGCGCGGGCACCGCCCGGCGCAGCCGCCGGACGCGCGCGGCGGGCAGCGGCGGCGGGAGCTGCCGGGTCCGCGCGGCCTCGGCCAGGACGCGGGCGCGCAGGCCGGGCGGCGCGGGCCGGGCCGCCGCCGCGCCGAGCCGCGCGGCGGTCGCCCGCAGCTCGGCCACCTCGCCGGAGCACACCGCGCAGCCCGCGAGGTGGCGTTCGAAGTCGCGGCGCTCGGCCGGGCCGAGCGCGTCCAGCACGTACGGTCCGGCGAGGCCGTGGACGGCGTCGGTCATCGCCACGCTCCCAGGCAGTCGCGCATCCGGACGAGGCCGTCGCGCATTCTCGTCTTGACGGTGCCGAGCGGCGCGCCGAGCAGTTCGGCGACCTCCCGGTAGGTGTGCCCGCCGTAGTAGGCGAGGGTGACGGACTCGCGCTGGAGCTCGGTGAGGCCGCCCAGGCAGCGGCGGACCCGCTCGCGTTCCAGGCGTCCCTCGACCTCCTCGCCGACCTCGTCGAACGCGGGCGCGGCCGGGCGGTGCGCGCGGGTCTCCCGGTCGGCGGCGGCCTGCGCGGACCGGACGCGGTCCACGGCGCGGCGGTGCGCGAGCGTCATGATCCAGGTCAGCGCGCCGCCGCGCCCGGCGTCGTGCCGGGCGGCGGTGCGCCACACCTCGACCATGACCTCCTGCGCGACCTCCTCGGCCTGCGCGGGGTCGCGGACGACGCGCAGGACGAGCCCGTACACCGGCGCGGACACGGCGTCGTACAGCAGCGCGAACGCCGCGTCGTCGCCGCGCGCGACGCGGGCGAGCAGCGCGTCCGGGTCGGCCGGGGCGGTCCCCGCGCCGCCGGGGCGGCGCGGGGACGGTGCGTTCTCCACGTTCTCTCTCCGTCGGGGGACGGGCGTCACTTCGGCATGAGGACCGAGTCGATGATGTAGACCGTCGCGTTCTTCGTCGCGACGTTCCCGCAGACGACGTTCGCCGCGCCGTCGACCTTGTAGGACGTCCCCATCCCCGTCGTCGTGACGGTACCGCCCTGGAGCGAGGTGAGCGTCCCGTGCTCCAGCGCCTTCGGGTCCTGGCGGCCCTTGACGACGTGGTAGGTGAGCAGCGCGGTCAGCTTCTTCTTGTCCGCCAGGGTCTCCTCCAGCTTCATCTTCGGGATCTTGGCGAACGCGTCGTTGGTGGGCGCGAAGACCGTGATGCCGTCCGCGGAGTTGAGGGTGTCGACGAGCCCGGCCTTCTTGACGGCGGACACGAGCGTGGACAGCGCCGGGTTGTGGGACGCGGCCGTGGCGACCGGGTCGGCGGCCATCCCGTCGAAGCTGCCCATGCCGCTGGCGGGCACGGCGGCGCAGGCGGGGCCGAACGGGTGCGTCATGCCGCCGTCCTTCATGGGCTCGCCGCTCATCGGGTGGTCGGACATCGGGCCGGACGCCGCCTTTTTGCCGCCGTCGTCGTCGCCGCAGGCCGTGAGGCCGGCCGCCAGGCCGAGCGCGAGGACGGCGGAGGCCAGGACGCGAACCTTCATGGGTGTTCTCCTTGATTGGTGGGTTTCAGCGGACGGTGACGACGGTCGAGTGCCAGCCCGTCGCCCCGGCGGGGAACGGGTCGGCGCGGCGGCCGGTCTGGACGGCCCCCGTGCCGTCCACGGCGCGGGCCTCGATCCGGCGGCGGCCCGGCGCGAGGTCGCACTCCAGGACCCACTGCCGCCAGGTGTCGGTGTTGGGGACGGGCGCGAGGTGCGCGGTCCGCCACGGCCCGCCGTCCACGCGAACCTGCACGGCTTCCACGCCCCGGTGCTGCGCCCAGGCGACGCCCGCGACGGCGACGCGCCCCGCCGCGACGCGCGCGAACGGGCGCGGCAGGTCGATGCGCGCCATCGTGCGGACCTCGCCGTGGTCGGCCCAGCCGCGCGCCGTCCAGTAGGCGCGGTCGTCGGCGAAGCGGGACACCTTGAGGTCCACGACCCACTTGGTCGCCGAGACGTAGCCGTACAGGCCGGGCACGACGAGCCGCGCCGGGAAGCCGTGCGGGACGGGCAGCGGCGCGCCGTTCATCGCGACGGCCAGCAGCGCGTCCCGCCCGTCGAGCACGGCGGCGAGCGGAGTGCTGACGGTGAAGCCGTCCGCGGACCGGCTGAACACCTGGTCCGCGCCCGCCCGCACGCCCGCCTCGCGCAGCACGCCGGCCAGGGACGCGCCGAGCCAGCGCGCGTTCCCGGCGTACTCGCCGCCGACCTCGTTGGAGACGCACGTCAGCGTGACGTCGGCCTCGACCAGCGGGCGGCGCAGCAGCTCCGCGAACGTGATCTCCAGCGGCCGGTCCACGAGCCCGTGGACGCGCAGCGTCCAGTCCTCCGGATCGACCTGCGGAACGACGAGCGCGGTGTCGACGCGGTAGAAGTCCCGGTTCGGCGTCGTGAACGGCGTCAGCCCGGGCACGCGGAGGTCCGCGCCGCGCGGCAGCGGCGCGGCGGGCCGGGCGGGCGGCGGCAGCCGGGTCGCGGCGCGCGCCCGCCCGACGTCCCGGCGGCCCGCCAGCGCCCGCCCGAGCAGGGTGCTCCCGGCCGCGAGCGCGGCGGCCCCGCCCCCGAGCAGCAGGAACGCCCGCCGGTCGCCGCGCCCTCCCCTCGCCGCGGCCGGGAGCAGCGCGCGCAGGGCCGCGACGGCCGCCGCGGCCCCGAGCAGGACGGGGACGGCGTCCACCGGCCCGGCGTCCGGGCGGGTGAGCGCCGCCGCGACCCCGGCCGCCGTCAGCGCGGCCAGCGCCGCCCCGGCCGCGCGCGGCCGGGTGCGGGCCAGCAGGCCGAGCAGCGCGGCGGCGACCGCCGCGACGGCCAGCATCGAGCCGAGCAGGACCTGCTTGTCGTGCGTCCCGAACGACCGGATCGCCCAGTGCTTGAGCCATTCGGGCGTCCGGTCGACGCCCGCGCCGCCGAGCGCGATGAGCGGCGCGGCCTGCGGCCGGACGAACGCCGCCGCCAGTTCGGCCGCGCCGAGCCCGACCGCCCCGGCGAGCAGGCCCGCCGCGAGCCCGGCGGTCCGCGACGGCCCGCGCTGATCGTCGTCTGTCACGCGGGGTATTCGGAGCCGGGCCGCCCCCGGATTGGTCCCTGGTCGAGAATTTCTCCGGGGCCCGGGTCAGAGCCGCTTGACGTACTCGTCCTCCCAGGCGATCAGCCGGAAGCCGAGCGCCTCGTTCACCGCGATCATCGGGGCGTTGCTCGCCGCGTTCCAGGTGGTGATCCGGCGGCGGCCCGCGAGCAGCGGCGCGGCGGCGCGCAGGTTCGCGGCCTTCATCGCCAGGCCGAGGCCGTGGCCGCGGTGCTCGGGCAGGACGAGCGTGTCCCACTGGTGCGCCTCGTCCGAGCCGCGCGGCAGGGACAGCTCGGTGTGCCCGGCGAGCGTCCCGTCCGGCGCGACGGCGACGGTCACCCACGCGTCGCGGCCCTGGCGCTCGCGCAGCCGCTCCTGGTGGCGGACGCGCTCGGCGTCCCAGTGCTCGTTCTCGATCCCGGCGTCCCCGCTCGGGGCCTCCTCGGTGAGGATGTGCCGGAGCCGCGCCCACTCCGCGACGTACGCGTCGGGGATGACGCCGGGCCAGCTCGCCAGCCGGTACGCCGGGTCGACCGGGGCGTCCGGCGGGTCGGCGGGCAGCGGCAGCTCGCGGACGGCGTCGCGCAGGTCGAACTCGTAGCCGCGCGCCGCCGCGAACGCGGGCGCGGCCGGTCGCTCCGCGCCCACCGGGGACGCGGCCCCGATGAGCGCCTTCGTCCGCCCGGCGGCGCGGGCGGCGTCCTCCAGCGCGGCGAGGACGGCGGTGGCGTGGCCCTCGCGGCGGCGGTCCGGGAGCGTCCAGACCTGCAGATACGCGAACGTGAGGTTGTCGCGCCGCGGGAGCGTCGCCGACCCGCCGCCGACGACGCGCCCGGCGTCGTCGCGGGCGAGCAGCGCGGCGCAGCGCTCGTACGGGTCGGGTTCGAGGAGGACGCGCTTCTCGCGCGCCGTCCACGGGATGAGGCAGTCGAGGTCGTGGGACGCCTCGTAGGCGTCGTGGAACTCGGCGTACCGCCGGTCGTCGGCGGGGTCCACCTGCTCGATCCGGGTCATGGGCGCCCAGACTAGGAAACCCGGTGCGGGCCCCGCACCGGGTTTTCCGCCGAGGTCAGCCGAGTCCGCCCAGGTAGGACAGCAGGAGCCGGGTCGCGTAGCCGGTCGCGCCCTTGGTGTTCTCGCCGTCGTCGCCGGACGCGCGGGCCGGTCCGGCGACGTCCAGGTGCGCCCACGCGCGGTCGCC
Source organism: Actinomadura atramentaria DSM 43919 (assembly GCF_000381885.1). GTDB lineage: Bacteria > Actinomycetota > Actinomycetes > Streptosporangiales > Streptosporangiaceae > Spirillospora > Spirillospora atramentaria. The sequence goes on from NZ_KB907225.1 coordinate 94,986, forward strand.
GGTGAACTCGCGCAGGAACAGCGCCGCCGTGATCGCGCCCGCGCCGTAGCCGGGCCGCCCGGTGTTGACGATGTCGGCGACGTCGGACTCGATCGCGGGCCGGTACTCCTCGGTGAGCGGCAGCCGCCACAGCGGCTCGCCCGCCGCCTCGCCCGCGGCCGTGAGCGCGGCGGCCAGCGCGTCGTCGGACGCGAACAGCGCGCCGTGCCGCAGGCCGAGCGCGACCTTCGCCGCGCCGGTGAGCGTCGCGACGTCGATCAGGACGTCCGGGTCCAGCTCGGCGTCGGCGTAGGCGAGCGCGTCGGCCAGGACGAGACGGCCCTCGGCGTCGGTGTTCAGCACCTCCGACGTCGTCCCGCCGAAGTGCGTGATCACGTCGCCGGGGCGCATCGCGGACCCGGACGGCATGTTCTCCGCGACCGCCAGCAGTCCCGTCACCCGCACGCGGACGCCCAGGTCGCGCAGTGCGCCCAGCACGCCGAGCACGACGGCGCTGCCCGCCATGTCCGTCTTCATCGTGGTCATCGCCGGGCCGGGCTTGAGCGACAGCCCCCCGCTGTCGAACGTGATGCCCTTGCCGACGAGCACGACGTGCGGCGCGCCGTCCGCGCCGTCCGGCCGGTACGCCAGCTCGACCAGGCGCGGCGGGCGCGGCGAGCCCCCGCCGACCGCGACGAGCCCGCCGAAACCGCCCTCGGCCAGCTCCTTCTCGTCGCGGACGCGGACCGTCAGCCCGGCCCGCTCGCCGGTCTCGACCGCGCGGTCCGCCAGCCAGGACGGCCCCTTCTCGCCCGACGGCGTGTTCGCGAGGTCGCGGGCGGCGGCGGTCGCCCGCGCGCGGACCGTCCCGAGCGCGACGGCGTCGGCGGCGGCCTCGGGGCCCGCCTCGGTCAGCACGAAGACGGTCTCGACGGCGCGCCGCGACGGCGCCCGGCCGATCCAGAACTCGTAGGACGCCAGCAGCGCGCCCTCCACGAACGCCGCGAGGTCCCCCGAGGGGACGCCCACCGCGAGCGAGCCCCGCCCCTTCGCGCGGCGCGCCACCGCCGCCCCCGCGCGGCGCAGGTCGGCGGGCGTCGCCGCGCCGACCCCGTACAGCAGCAGCTCGCGCACCCGGTCGCCGGTCTTGACGGGGGTCGCGTTGACCTCCCCGGCCTCGCCCTTGGCCCGGTGCAGCTCCAGCAGCTCGCCGAGCGGGACGGGCAGGAACGCGGCGATCTCCGCGTCCGGCGCGGCGGCCCCGGCCGGGACCGGGACGGCCAGCACGTCGGCGTCGGCCGCCGACAGCGCCCCGCCGAGCGCCTGGACCCGCGTCTGGATGGGCATGAACGTGTCCCCCTGATCAGTTGCGGAAGGCCGCGCCGGACGCCCGGCACGACGAAGGCCCCGGCCGGAACGGGCCGCCGGGGCCGTCAGCGAGGGTCGTGGGCGGAGCCGTCAGCCCACGACCTGCGCGAGGGCGTCGCCCAGTTCCTTGGCCTCGTCGGCGGACAGCTCGACCACCAGGCGTCCGCCGCCCTCCAGCGGGACCCGCATGACGATTCCGCGGCCCTCCTTGGTCACTTCGAGCGGACCGTCTCCCGTCCGCGGCTTCATCGCCGCCATGCGTGCATCCCCTTCCGTCCTTAGGGCCGTTGGGGCCTCGGGGCACCGTAGGCCGCGTGGCCGCCTGTCGCATCCGCGTCTTCAGTAAGCCCATTATCTCGTCTTCCGGGCGCGAAGTGGTAACGATCAGCCGCCAGATAGGAAGACTGCACACATCAGTGATGGTTTCCACCCTGATCACCTGCACTGTGATCATCTACACGAGCAACGCGAAACCCCAATGATTACGGGGGAATGGGTCACGCGGGGACGGGCGGCGGCCCGGTTCACGCGAGTTCGCGCGGATACGGCTCGAAGTAGGTCTGGGCGTCGAGGTAGGCGATGTCCTCCCCGCGCGCGTGGTGGCGCAGCAGCGTCAGCGGGACCTGCAGCGGCACGTCGCCGCGCCCGTAGGCGGCGATCACCTCCGCGACGTCGCGGCGGCGGGCGTCGTCCAGGCGGCGGCTCATCGGCGCGAACACGTGCTGGAGGGCGTTGACGTGGCGGCCCCGCGTCGGCCGCGCCGCGAACGCCCCGGCGAACGCGGCCCGGTAGTCGCGCTCCAGCCCGGCGGGCGGCCGGGAGCCCGCGCCCGCGACGATCCGGCCGGTGCGGCGGTAGCCCTCGGGGTCGTGCGCGAGCATCTGGAGCTTGTGCGCGGAGTGGAAGTCGACCAGGTCGCGCGGGCTCCAGCCGTCCGCGAACAGGGCGCGCAGCCGGGCGTGCGCGAAGATCCGGGCCAGGAAGTGGTCGCGCAGGACGGGGTCGTTGAGGCGGCCGTCCTCCTCGATCGGCAGCAGCGGGCGCAGCTCGGCCAGCCGCGCCGCGAACACGCCCGCGCCGCGCCGGTCGGCGGGCATCCCGCCGCGGTGGTGCCGCTGGACACCGCGCGGGCCGCAGCTCGGGGACCGCGACTTCAGCACCCAGCCGTCGAGGTCGGGCAGGTCGGCGCTGCGCCGCTCGGCCAGCGCCGCCGCCGGGCCGGTGTGGTCGGCGGTGCCGTCGCGGGCGACGAGGCGGTCGCCGCCGTCGCCGGAGACGATCCGCAGCGGCGTCCGGGGCGCGCCGAGGCCCAGTTCCATCTCGGGGCAGACCGGGACCCAGTCCACGAACGCGTCGAGCCGGTCCGCGAGGAAGCGGTGCCTGCTGTGCCCCGCGTTGTACCGGACGGGCTCCCCGACCAGGCAGCTCGACACCGCCAGCCGGGGCCGGGCCCGGCGGACCGCCGGGATCGCGGCCGGACGGTCGTCGGTCCTCGCGCGCATGGGTCTCCCGTCGGGTCGGCGGCCGGTGGTCCGTTCCTAACCGCGCCGGGCCGCGCGCCGCCACCGGCGACGGCAAAGAGCGGGGAAAACCGGCGAGATACCGGACTGGGCGCCGGTCGCGCGGGCGACGATCAGAGCGTGACCGACACCGCGATCATGCTGTTCACCCGCGACCTGCGGGTGCGCGACAACCCGGCGCTGGCCGCCGCGCGGGACGCCGCGAAGCGGGTCGTCCCGCTGTTCGTGTTCGACGACGCGCTGCTCGCCCGCTCCCCCAACCGGACGCGGTTCCTGCTGGACTGCCTGGCCGACCTCGGCGACGCGCTCGTCCTGCGGCGCGGCGACCCGGCGGCGGAGGCGGCGAGGCTCGCGCGGGCGACCGGGGCGCAGGCGGTGTTCCTGGCCGACGACGTGAGCCGCACCGCCCGGCGGCGGCGCGCGGCGCTGGAGGACGCGGCGGCGCGCGACGGCTTCGAGGTGTCGTTCCATCCCGGCCTGACCGTCGTCCCGCCGGGCGAGGTGACACCGTCCGGCGGCGACCACTACCGCGTCTTCACGCCGTACTGGCGCGCGTGGGAGAAGACGGCGTTCCGCGAGCCCGCGCCGACCGTGCGGCTCAAGGCGGCGGACGTGCCCGGCAGGCGGGCCGACCCCGCGACGATCGCGCGGAAGTTCGCCCGCGGCGCCTCCCCCGACCTGCCGCGCGGCGGCGAGACCGAGGCGCGCGCACGGCTGCGCGCCTACCTCGGCGGCGGCCTCGACCGCTACGGCGACGAACGCGACGCGCCCGCCGCCGACGCCACGTCCCGGCTCAGCGGCTACCTGCGGTTCGGCTGCCTGTCGCCGCTGGAGGTCGTCACCGCCGCCCGCGAGCACGGCGGCGCGGACGAGTTCGTCCGCCAGGTCGCCTGGCGCGACTTCTACCACCAGATCCTCGCCGCGTTCCCCGACCTGCCGCGCGCCGACTACCGGCGGCCCGGCCCGCCCTGGCGCGACGACGCGGCAGCCCTCGACGCGTGGCGCGACGGCCGCACCGGCGTCCCCATCGTGGACGCGGGCATGCGCCAACTGCGCCGCGAGGGCTGGATGCACAACCGCGTCCGGCTGATCACCGCGACGTACCTCACCCGGTTCCTGCGCGTCGACTGGCGCGCGGGCCTCGCCCACTTCGACCGGTGGCTCGTGGACGGCGACGCCGCCGACGACCCCGGCAACTGGCAGCTCGTCGCCGGGACGGGCAACACCTCGCGGCCCAACCAGTACCTCAACCCGCTGCGGCAGGCGAGGCGGTTCGACCGCGACGGCGCGTACGTCCGCCGGTACGTGCCCGAACTCGCGGACCTCGACCGCCGCGACGTCCACACGCCGTGGCGGCTCGACGCGCTCCCGGCGGGCTACCCGGCCCCGCTCACCGACCCCGCCGACCTCGACGGGTGACGGCCGGTCACAGCCCGGCGTACGCGCCGCGCCGGTGGCAGCCCGTCAGATGGTCGTCGACTAGGCCGCACGCCTGCATCAGCGCGTACGCCGTCGTCGGGCCGACGAACCGGAAGCCGTGCCGCTTGAGGTCCTTGGCCAGGGCCGTGGACGCGGGCGTCGTCGCCGGGACGTCGGCGGTGGACTCGGGTGCGGGCGCGTCCGGATCGGCGTAGCGCCACACGAACGCGGCCAGCCCGCCGGGGACCTCCAGCGCGGCGCGCGCGTTCGCGACGGCCGCGCTGATCTTCGCGCGGTTGCGGACGATGCCCGCGTCCGCCATGAGGCGTGCCTCGTCGTCCGGGCCGAACGCGGCGACGCGGACCGGGTCGAAACCGGCGAACGCGGCGCGGAACCCCTCGCGCTTGCGCAGGATCGTCAGCCAGGACAGGCCCGACTGGAAGGCCTCCAGGCACAGCCGCTCGTACAGCCCCTGATCGTCCCGGACGGGACGGCCCCACTCGGTGTCGTGATAGGCGATGTAGTCCGGCGCGGACAGGCCCCAGGGGCAGCGGGCGAGTCCGTCCAGACCGGCGACGGCGATGCTCACCGCCCCGTTCTACCCGACGCCGCCGACACTTCCGGCCGGGCCGTCCTCGGGGCCGTCCTCGGCCGCGGCGCGGTGGTCGCCCGGCGTCACGTGCGGCGGCGGCCCCTCGGCCGCGCCCAGGCGCAGCTCGGTCACCTGGTTCTGGAGGGACGCCAGCCGGGCGTCGCGCTCGTCCAGCGCGCGGGCGTACCGGTGCAGCAACTGCTCGGTCGCGGCCGGGTGGTAGCCCCACATCGAGCGCGGCGGCCGCGTCCCCGCCACCTCCGCGCCGCTGACCGGGTAGTCCTCCGGGTAGGGCAGCGGCGCGTGGTCGGGCTGCGGCGCGGCCAGCTCGCCGCCCCGGCCCGCCGCCAGGGCGACGACCGCGCCCAGGACCGCGACGCAGGCCAGGATGATGAGCACGATCACCGCACGCTCCGATCTGTCGACCCCGTTGCCGCCCCCGATCGTGCCACACGCGCGCGGCGGTCCTGTGCCACGATCGGGGCATGGAAACGCAGGACGACCGGCTGCTCGCGGCCGGTGCGCCGCTCCCGCCCGGCGCGGTGGACGCCGGGGAGCGCCCGCCCGCCGCGCGCGTCGCGGAGCTGGTCGCGGCGGGCGCGCCGGTCGCCGTGACGCCCGCGCCGGACGGCCCGGAACTGCTCGCCGAGGTCGCGGTCTACGCGTGGCTGGGCGTCCGCCACCTCCGGGTGCCCGACCCCTCGTCGCGCGACGTCCGCGACGTCCTGGCGATGGTCGACTCGGTACGCGGCACCCGCCCCCCGGCCCTCTCCGTCCGCGGCCTCGCCTGATCCAGGGCGCGGTTCCAGCGCGCGTCCGCGCTCGCGCGGGGCGGGCCAGCTCCGTCAGCCGGAACGCCGCCCGCACGGGGCAGGGGGCGAGCCGCCAGGCGAGCGCCCTGCCCCGGGCTTCGCCTGACGGTTCAGGGTTCGGCCTCCGCGTAGTCCTCGGCCGTCGCCTCGATGCGGACCGGGCTGCGCTCCAGGTGGTCGAACGCCTCGTCCATCGAGCGCGTCCAGCCGATCGCGTCGAAGACCTTCGCGCGGGCGAACCCGGTGTCGGCGAGGTTCTTCATCAGCTCGCGCAGCGGGTCGTAGACGCCGAGCGGGTCGAGGATCGCGATCTGCTTGGTGTGCATGCCGAGGGTGCGGGCCGTCCAGATCTCGAACAGCTCCTCCAGCGTGCCGATCCCGCCGGGCAGGACGAGGAACGCGTCGCTGCGGCGGTCCATCTCGCCCTTGCGGGACCGCATGTCGGGCGTGACGATCAGCTCGGCGCTGGCCTGGTCCGCGACCTCCAGCTCCAGCAGCCCCTCGGGGATGACGCCGACCGTGGCGGCCCCGCCGTCGCGCGCGCCCCGGGCGACCGCGCCCATGCACGACATCGTCCCCCCGCCGCTGACCAGGCTGTGCCCGCGCCGGGCGATCTCCCGGCCGACCTGTTCGGCCAGTTCGACGTGGCGCGGGTCGATCCTGCTGCTGGACGCGCAGAACACGCAGATCGCAAGGCTCATGGACGGCCTCCCTCTTCTCGTGGACCCTGGATACCACGGGGCCGGGACGCCGACCAGCGGGTTTCCGCGGGAGCCGCCCGTGCCCGATGATGGACGGGGATTCTCCGGCGACGGGCGGGTGCGGATGGGTGCGAAGAGGGCTCCGGCGGGCGGGCCGCCGGTGCCGCCGCTGCTCGCGGCGGTCGCGGCCTGGTCGTGGCGGGCCATCGCGATCGGCGTCGTCGGCTACGGGCTCGTGTGGATCGTCGGGACGCTGAAGTTCGTCTTCATCCCGTGCGCGGTGGCGCTGTTCCTGTGCGCGCTGCTGCGTCCGCTCACCGCCCGGCTGGAGCGCCTCGGGCTGCCCGCGCTCGCCGCGACGTGGGTGACGATGCTGTTCGGGCTCGCCGTGCTCGGCGGTATCGGCACGTACGTGGGCATCCAGGCGAACTCGGAGTTCCCGAAGCTGGCGTCGGAGATCCAGGTGACGGCCAAGTCCATCCAGCACTGGCTGGAGACCGGGCCGTTCCACATCAAGCACTCGCAGTTGCAGGACAGCCTGGACAAGGGCATCGACTACCTGGAGCAGCGGCGCGGGAAGATCGCCGACACCGCGCTGGAGGCCGGGACGCTCACCGCCGAGATCCTGACCGCGCTCGTCTTCATGGTGTTCGTGACGTTCTTCCTGCTCAAGGACGGCAGCCGGATCTGGGCGTGGACGATCAGCGGCACCGGCCGGTACCGCGCGCGGGTGGACCGCGCGGGCCGCGCCGCGTGGGAGACGCTGTCGCAGTACGTCCACGGGACGGTGATGGTCGCGGCGATCCACGCGGTCGTGCTGGCCGTCGTGCTGGCGATCCTCGGGGTGCCGCTGGTCGCGCCGCTCGCGGTCGTGATCTTCCTGGGGAGCTTCATCCCGATCGTCGGCATCCTGGTCGGCGGCGCGCTCGCCGTCGCGGTGACGTTCGGCGCGAAGGGCGGGGTCGCGGCGCTGGTGTTCCTCGGCATCCTGATCATCGAGCACCAGATCGAGAGCCATCTGCTGCAGCCGCTGCTCGTCGGGCGGCTCGTGCGGCTGCACCCGCTGGCGATCATCCTGGCGATCAGCGTGGGCGGGATCGCGGGCGGCATCCCCGGCGCGGCCGTCGCGGTGCCGATCGCGGCCGTCGTCTACCGCGCCTGGCCCGCCCTGCGCGACCCGCCGGACGAGCTGCCGCCCGAGGTCGCCACCGCCCTGGCGGAACACCCCGACGACCCGGTGGACCCGGCTGGAACGAAGAGCGCGGACGAACCGGAGGATTCACCCGATTCCGGGGACACGGACGCCCGGACGCCGACCCGCGACGAACTCCCGTAAGCACCGCGCCGGGGGCTCCCGTCGGCGATACCTGGCTCTCCCCGCGGAGACCTCCGCGTCGCCGGGGAGTGCGACCTGGGCGGCCGTAGTCGGCCACGAAAGCGGGAATTTTCTCCGCATGTACCGCGAAAGCGGGACCCTGTCCGGCGGCGCGTCCGCCGCCGCCCCGGAGCGCATCGCGCCGGTGAGCGGCGCCCGTCATCGCACGCATCGCCAGAGCGCGCAGGCGGCCGCGCGTCGCCAACGAGACCGACGCCGCCGCGTCCGTCAACGGCCCGGCGAAGCGGGCGGCGGTGGGGGCCCTGGACGGATCGCCGCGAAGCGGCTTATTTAGTTGCGTGCGTCATACAGGTATGTGCTAGAAAAGGCTGTCCCGTCTCCCGCCCCAGACCGGGATTCAGGCCGTTGGACCGCACCAAACCCGACAAATCGGGACGATCCCCCAGGCCCTCCCTCCCTCACGAACACCGCCCCACCCCTGCCCGCCTGCCCAGCGGGGGGATGCGGGGGTCCGACCCCGCATCGCACACGAGAGGACCCGACCACATGAGCACCAACGCCGACGCCCCGCCGGCCGGTTCGGCCGACCCGGCCGAACCGGCGCCCGGCGGGGCGCCACGGGCCGCGGAGCCCACCGGCTACACCCACCGCCAGATCATGGTGATCCTGTCCGGGCTGCTGCTCGGCATGTTCCTCGCCGCCCTGGACCAGACGGTCGTGTCCACGGCGATCTACCGCATCGGCGAGAGCCTCGACGGCCTGACCGCGCAGGCCTGGGTCACGACCGCGTTCCTGATCACGTCCACCATCGCGACGCCGCTGTACGGCAAGCTGTCGGACCAGTACGGCCGCAAGCCGTTCTTCATCTTCGCGATCTCGGTGTTCATCTTCGGCTCGGCGCTCTGCACGCTGTCGACGTCGATGTATATGCTCGCCGCGTTCCGCGCCTTCCAGGGCATCGGCGCGGGCGGCCTGATGTCGCTCGCGCTGGCGATCATCGGCGACATCATCCCGCCGCGCGAGCGCGCCAAGTACCAGGGCTACTTCATGGCCGTGTTCGGCACGTCCAGCGTGCTCGGGCCGGTCATCGGCGGCGCGCTCGCCGGGCAGGACCAGCTCCTCGGCGTGGACGGCTGGCGCTGGATCTTCCTCATCAACGTCCCGATCGGCGTGCTCGCGCTGGTCGTCGTCGCCAGGGTGCTGCACCTGAACCACGAGCCGCGCCCGCACCGGATCGACTACGCGGGCGCGGCGTCGCTGATCATCGCGCTCGTCCCGCTGCTGCTGGTCGCCGAGCGCGGCCGGGAGTGGGGCTGGGGGTCGGCGGCGGCGCTGTCGTGCTACGGGATCGGCGTCGTCGGGATCATCGCGTTCGTGCTGGCCGAGCTGCGCGCGGGCGACGAGGCCCTCCTGCCGCCGCGCCTGTTCCGCAACCGGATGTTCGCCCTGGGGACGACGCAGTCCGCGATCATCGGCATCGGCATGTTCGGCGGCATCACGCTGATCCCGCTGTACCTCCAGCTCGTCAAGGGCTACTCCCCCACCAAGGCGGGCCTGCTGACGCTGCCGCTGATGCTCGGGATCATGTCGCTGTCGATGGTGTCCGGCCAGATCACGTCGCGGACGGGCCGGTACAAGATCTTCCCGGTGATCGGGTCCGGGCTGCTCGTCGTCGGGATGCTGATGCTCTTCGGGCTGACGGCCGACACGAGCCTGGTCTACGTGGACGCCGCCATGTTCGTCGTCGGCGCGGGCCTCGGCCTGAACATGCAGACGATCGTCCTGGCGATGCAGAACGCGGTCCCGCCGCGCGACATCGGCGTGGCGACGTCGTCGACGACGTTCTTCCGGCAGCTCGGCGGCACGCTCGGCGTCGCGGTGTTCCTGTCGATCGTCTACTCGACGGTGAGCGACAAGATCGCCGGCTCGTTCGCGGACGCGCGCGGGACGGCCGCGTTCCAGGCGGCCGCGAAGGCGCACCCCGAGCAGATGAAGACGCTCCACGACGCGTCGTCCGGCGGCGACGACGTGCTCAACAACATGACGTTCCTCAACCACCTCGACCCGGCGCTCGCCCACCCGTTCAAGGCCGGGTTCACCGGCGCGCTGACGGTCGCGTTCCTGGTCGGCGCGGGCGTGCTGCTGATCGCGCTGGTGCTGTCGGCGCTGATCAAGGAGGTCCCGCTGCGGACCCACGCGGCGGCGTTCTCCAAGAACGAGCCGGACGAGCCGGGCGCCCCCGCCGAGACGGCGGCCAAGCCCGAGGAGCCGGAGCAGCCCGCCCCCGCGGCGGGCTGACGGGAGCCGGACGGGCCGGGCGGAACCCCGGCCCGTCCGCGTCGCGCGTCAGGCGGCCGACCACGCCTTGGCGAGCAGGTCGTAGGACCGGACGCGCGCCTCGTGCTCGTGGGTGATCGTCGTGACCAGCAGCTCGTCCGCGCCCGTGACGCGGCGCAGCGTCTCCAGCCGCTCCACGACCGTCTCCGGCGACCCGGCGAACTGGGTGTCCACCCGGTCCGCGACCAGCGCGCGGTCCTCGTCGCTCCAGACGTGCGCGGCGGCGTCCTGCGGCGTCGGGAACGGGATCGCCGCGAGGTGCGTGCGGATGCTGCGCACCCACAGCCCGTACGGCGACGCCAGCCGGCGCGCCTCCTCGTCGGTGTCGGCCACGACGACGTCCGCCGACACCACGACGTACGGCTCGGCCAGCGCCCCGGGCCGGAACGCCGCCCGGTACGCGTCCACCGCGTCCAGCACGTTCGCCGGGCTGACGTGGTAGTTCGCCGCGAACGGCAGCCCGCGCTCGCCCGCGACGCGCGCGCTCTCCCCGCCGCTGCTGCCGAGTATCCACAGCTCGGGCCGGGTCGTCTCGTCGCCGTCCGGCAGCGCCCGCGCGACCTCGCCGTCCGGCGACCGGTACGTGCCGTCGAGCAGCGCTGTGATGTCGTCCACCTGCGCGGCGAACCCGGGCGACTCCGCGCCCGGCTGCTGGAGCAGGGCGGTCATCAGCGCGAACCGGGGCGACGCGGCCAGGCGGGACGCGAACTCGAACGCGCTCGGGAGCAGCAGCCCGTCCACGACCCGCGCCGGGCGGCGCGGCGGGGGCGCGGCGGCGCGCTCGGCGGCCTCGGCGCGGCGCTGCCCGGAGCGGCCGAGGCCGAGGTCGATCCGGCCGGGGTGCAGCGCGCCGAGCGTCGCGAACTGCTCCGCGACGGCCAGCGCCGTCCAGTGGCCGGTCTGCACCGCGCCGGAGCCGACGCGAATCCGGGACGTCGCGGCGGCGACGGCCGCGATCAGCACCTGCGGCGCGGCGCTGGCGACGCCCGGCGCGAGATGGTGCTCGGCGAGCCAGTACCGGTGGTAGCCCGCGGTCTCGGCGCGGCGGGCCAGGTCGAGGGTGTCGCGCAGCGCCCCGGCGGCGGTGCCGCCCGCCGGGATCGGCGCGAGGTCGAGGACGGACAGCGGCGTCGTGCTCATCGGGAGCTCCCGGAGGTGGTGGCGTAGCGGTCGGCGGGGCGCGGCAGGCCGAAGCGGGCGCGCAGCGAGGTCTCGGCGTACCCGTCGCGGAACGCGCCGCGCCGCCGCAGCTCGGGGACGAGCGCGCGGGTGACGCCTTCGAGGTCGTGCGGGAGGACGGCGGGCCGCAGCCGGTATCCGGCGAGGCCCGCGCCGCGCCAGTCCAGCAGGACGTCCGCGACTTCGGCGGCGGTGCCCGCGACGGTCCCGGCGTCCGAGGCGAGCGGGTCGACGGCGTCGAGGCGGGCGAGCCGGTCCGCCGCCGCGCCCGGCGCGTCGTCCAGCAGCACGACGAGGTCCGCGAGGACGGTCAGCGGCGCGCCGTCCCGGCCGACGCGCTCCTCGGCCGCGCGGACCTCCGCGACGATCGCCGCCGCCTCGTCCCGCGAGTGCGGCGTGACGAACACGACGTCGGCGGCGCGCGCCGCGAACTCGTACGGGACGGCGCTGTGCGCGAGCGCCGCGACGAGCGGCTGCCCCTGCGGCGGGCGCGGCGTGATCGACGGCCCGCGCACGCTGAAGTGCGCGCCCTCGAAGTCGATGTAGTGGAGTTTGTCGCGGTCCAGGAAGCGGCCGGTGGCGACGTCGCGGATCTCGGCGTCGTCCTCCCAGCTGTCCCAGAGGCGGCGGGCGACCTCGACGGCGTCGGCGGCCTCGTCGAACAGCTCGCGGACGAACGACCGCGCGGCCGGGCTGGTCAGGTCCTCGGGCGTCAGCGCGACGACGTCCCGCCGCCCGAAGTGCGCGGCGTCGGCGGCGCTCGCGGAGATCCGCGGCCGCCAGCCCGCGCGGCCGCCGCTGACGTGGTCGAGCGTCGCGATGCCGATCCCGACGTGGAACGGCTCGGTGTGCGTGGTGTTCACGGTCGGGACGAGCCCGATCCGGGACGTCGCGGGCGCGACGCGCGACGCGAGCAGCACCGCGTCGAGCCGTCCCCGGACCTGGTCGGTGCGGTGGTCGGGGGCCAGGACGTCCGACGACTGGAGCGCGAGCGCGTCCTCGAACGTCACCAGGTCCAGGGCGGCGCGCTCGGCCTCGGCGGCGAGCCCCGTCCAGTACGCGGGGGCGAACAGGTCGGCGGGGCGGGCGCCCGGCTCGCGCCACGCGGCGGGATGCCAGCCGGCGCCGTCCAGCGCGGCGGCGAGGTGCAGGTGGGTCACGCGGTCTCCTCGGGGGTGCGGGCCGGGCCGAGGCCGAGGTGGTCGCGCAGGGTCGGCCCGGTGTAGTCGGCGCGGAAGACGCCCTTCTCCTGGAGCAGCGGGACGACGTGCTCGGCGAGGTCGTCCAGGCCGCCGGGGGTCAGGTGCGGGACGAAGACGAAGCCGTCGGCGGCGTCGGTCTGCACGAACTCGTCGATGCGGTCCGCGACGGTCCGCGCCGTGCCGACGAACGTCTGCCGCGACGTCGCCTCGATCGCCAGTTCGCGGATGCTGAGGCCGCGGTCCTCGGCCAGCTCGCGCCAGCGGCGGACGGTCTCGGAGCGGTCGCCGCGGAACTGGGCGCGGCCCTTGGAGACGCCGCCCGCCAGGTCGGGTTCGACGTCGGGCAGCGGGCCGTCCGGGTCGTAGCCGGACAGGTCGCGGCCCCAGACGGCCTCCAGGAACGCGAGGGCGTTCTGCGGGGAGACCTGGGCGCGGCGGATCTCGGCGGCGCGCTCGGCGGCGTCCCGCTCGGAGTCGCCGAGGACGTAGGTGACGGCGGGCATGATCTTCAGATCGGCCGGGCGGCGGCCGTACTTGGCCAGGCGGCTCTTGACGTCCTTGTAGAACGCTCGGCCGTCCTCCAGCGTCGAGTGGCGGCTGAAGATGACGTCGGCGTCGCGGGCGGCGAACTCGCGGCCCTCGTCGGAGTCGCCCGCCTGGATGATGACGGGATGCCCCTGCGGGCCGCGCGGCGTCGTGAACCGGCCTTGGATGGCGAAATGTTGGCCTTCGTGGCGGAACGCTCCCGCGTCCTCGCGGACGAAGCGGCCCTCGGCCGGGTCCGCGACGAGGTCCGCCGCCGACCAGGAGTCCCACAGCTCGCGCGCGGTGTGCAGGAACTCGGCGGCGCGGGTGTAGCGGTCGGCCTCGTCCAGGAACCCGCCGCGCCGGAAGTTCTCGCCGGTGAACGCGTCGTAGCTGGTCACGACGTTCCACGCGGCGCGGCCCTCGCTGAGGTGGTCGAGCGTCGCGAGCCGCCGCGCGACCTCGTACGGCTCGTTGAACGTGGAGTTGACCGTCGCGGCGAGGCCGAGGCGGGTCGTGACGGCGGCGAGCGCGGCGAGGACGGTCAGCGACTCGGGCCGCCCGGCGACGTCGAGGTCGTGGATGCGGCCTTTCAGCTCGCGCAGGCGCAGGCCCTCGGCCAGGAAGAAGAAGTCGAACTTGGCGCGCTCGGCGGTGCGCGCGAGGTGGACGAACGACGCGAAGTCGATCTGGCTGCCGGAGCGGGGGTCGGACCAGACGGTCGTGTTGTTGACGCCGGGGAAGTGGGCCGCGAGATGGATCTGCTTGGGCATGGCGGGGAGTCTCCTTCGCTGCGCCGTCCCGGCTTCCGGTTGCGGACGCCCTTTACCTATCTACATAGTAGGAAAAGTAGGATTTCGCGTCAACGCTTAACCTAGTAATCCAGTAGGGATGGTTGACTAAGTCGCGCGCGGCGTGGTCTCCTGAGGGCGGCGCGTACTCGCGCGGCGGTGCCCGTCCCGGCGACGGCGGCGGGCGCGGACCGCCGCCGCGGACCCCCCTCCTCAGGGGAACGGCCGTCCGGCCCGCTCCGGGCCGGACGGCCCGTCCGCATTCTGTCGGCGGGCCGTCGTAGAGTCGCCCGCATGGACGAAGCCGCAGGCGGCGGGCTCAGCGACGAGGCCGCCGAAGAGATCGCGCAGCGCCTCCGGGAGATCTGCCTGGCGCTGCCGGAGGCCGTCGAGAAACCGTTCGGCGGCCACACCGCGCCGAGCTTCCGCGTGCGCGACAAGCTGTTCGCGATGACGATGCGGGACGGCGCGGCCCTGACCGTCAAGGCCGGTCCCGGCGTCCAGCAGGCGCTGGTCGAGGGCGACCCGGAGCGCTTCTACGTCCCGCCCTACGTCGGCGCCAAGGGCTGGGTCGCCGCCCGTCTCGACGTCCCCCAGGACTGGGACGAACTGGCCGAACTCATCGAGGACAGCTACCGCCTCATCGCCCCGAAGCGGCTGGCCAAGCTGCTCGACTGACGGACCGCCGCGCGCCCGGGCGGGCGCGCGACGCGGTCCGAGCCTTGACGATCTTTGGTTCTCCACCTCGGTTGATGGTCGCTGAGCTGGGCATTCACCCCTCGACCGCACCGATGGGACGGGCCGGCGTGTTTCGCCGCCGCGCGGTCGGTGAGACACCACCGCGTCCCCAGGGGAGTCCCGGAAGGAGATCGCTCATGCCGTCGCCGTGCGCTGCGATCCGGGTGGCGGTCCGGTGAGCGGACGGGGCGCGCGGCTCGCGACCGGGACGGCCCGCGCGATCGACGACCGCCTCGGCGTGGCCGGTTTCGCGGCGCGCAACCTCCGCAAGGCGTTCCCGAAGCACTGGTCGTTCCTGCTGGGCGAGATCGCGCTGTACTCGTTCGTCGTCCTGCTGCTCACCGGCACGTTCCTCACGCTGTTCTTCCACCCGACGAACGACGAGATCGTCTACGACGGCTCGTACCGGGCGCTGAACGGCATCACGATGAGCGAGGCGTACGCGTCCACGCTGCACATCACGTTCGACGTGCGCGGCGGCCTGCTGATGCGCCAGCTCCACCACTGGGCGGCGGTGCTGTTCGTCGCGGCGATCTGCGCGCACCTGCTGCGGATCTTCTTCACAGGCGCGTTCCGCAAGCCGCGCGAGATCAACTGGCTGATCGGCGTCACCCTTTTCACGCTGGCGCTCGCCGAGGGTTTCGCGGGTTACTCGCTGCCCGACGACCTGCTCTCCGGGACGGGCCTGCGCACGGCGGACGGCATCATGCTCGCCATTCCCATCGTCGGCACGTACGTGAGTTTCTTCGTGTTCGGCGGCGAGTTCCCCGGCGAGCAGATCATCCCGCGCCTGTTCACGATGCACATCCTGCTCGTCCCCGCGCTGCTGCTCGGCCTGATCACCGCGCACCTGATGATCCTTTGGCACCAGACGCACACCCAGTTCCCGGCGAAGGGACGCGTCGAGGGCAAGGTCTCCGGCGAGCCGACCTACCCGCATTTCGCCGCGCAGAGCGCCGCTTATTTCCTCTACACGTTCGGGATTCTGGCGGTGCTCGCGACGGCGTTCCAGATCAACCCGGTGTGGCTGTACGGGCCGTACGACACCGCGCAGGACTCCACGTCCGCGCAGCCCGACTGGTACGTCGGGTTCCTGGAGGGCGCACTGCGGATCATGCCGCGCGTCAGCACGACCGTCGCGGGCCACACGATCTCGTGGAACGTGTTCCTGCCGACGATCGTGCTGCCCGGCGTCTTCCTGACGTGCGTCGCGCTGTACCCGTTCTTCGAGCGCTGGGCGACGGGCGACCGGCGCTACCACCACCTGCTGGACCGCCCGCGCAACGCCGCGACGCGGACGGCGATCGGGGCGGCCGTCATCGCCTGGTACGGGAACCTGTGGGCCGCGGGCGGCAACGACGTCCTCGCCGTGACGTTCGGCGCCCCGCTGGAGGCCACGACCTGGTTCTTCCGCGCCGGTTTCTTCGTGTTCCCGGCCGTCGCGTTCGCGGTGACGCGGCGGGCGTGCCTGAGCCTGCAGCGCCGCGACGTCCGCACCGCCGAGGAAGGCGTGGAGAGCGGGACGGTCTGGCTGAGCCCGCGCGGCGGCTACCTGGAGCACCACGACCCGGAAACACCCGAAGAGGCGGCGCTGACGCGCGTCCGCCAGCCGCGCGAGCTGGTCGCGCCGTACCCGGACCACCTGATCCCGCTGCCGACGCCGGGGCGGATCAAGGCGCAGCTCCGCACCCGCGCGAACCGGTTCTACCTCGACTACGACGGCGAGGTCTCCGGCGGCGGGCAGGGCCGGTACGACGAGGACCGGGAGGACGGAAGGCCATGACGGCGGTCGAGGAGAGCCCGGACACCAGCGCGCGGGAGGCCCTGAGCCGCCACCGCAAGGGCACCCGCTTCGAGCACGTCCTCGCCACGACCGACCACAAGGTCGTCGGCTACCTCTATCTCGGGACGTCGTTCACGATGTTCCTCATCGCCGGGGTCATGGCGATGTTCATGCGCGCGGAACTGCTGGAACCCGGCCTGCAGATCATGGGGAACAGCGTCTACAACCAGCTCTTCACCATGCACGGCACGATCATGCTGCTGCTTTTCGCGACGCCGCTGTTCTCGGGTTTCGCGAACGTTCTGGTGCCCTTGCAGATCGGCGCGCCCGACGTCGCGTTCCCGCGCCTGAACACGATCAGCTACTACCTGTACCTGTTCGGCGCGGTGATCGTCCTGCTCGGGTTCTTCACGCCGCGCGGTCCGGCGGCGTTCGGGTGGTTCGCCTACACGCCGCTGTCGGACGTCACCCGCTCCCCCGGCCAGGGCGGCGACCTGTGGGCGATGGGCCTGGTGATGTCGGGCGTCAGCACGACGCTGACGGCCGTGAACATCACGACGACGATCATCGGGATGCGCGCGCCCGGCATGACGATGTTCCGGCTCCCGATCTTCGTCTGGAACGTGCTGCTCACGAGCCTGATGGTGATGATCGCCTTCCCCGTCCTGACGGCGGCGCTGCTGGCGCTGGAAGGCGACCGCCGCCTCGGAATGCACATCTACGACGCCGACCACGGCGGTGCGCTGATGTGGCAGCACCTCTTCTGGTTCTTCGGGCATCCCGAGGTCTACATCGTGGCGCTGCCGTTCTTCGGGATCGTCACCGAGATCTTCCCGGTGTTCGCCCGCAAACCGCTGTTCGGCTACATCGGGATGGTCCTGGCGACGATCTCGATCACCGGCCTGTCGATGACGGTGTGGGCGCACCACATGTTCGCGACGGGCCGCGTCGTGCTGCCGTTCTTCTCGTTCATGTCGTTCCTCATCGCGATCCCGACCGGCATCAAGTTCTTCAACTGGGTCGGGACGATGTGGCGCGGCCAGCTCACCTTCGAGCCGCCGATGCTGTTCGCGGTCGGGTTCCTGGTGACGTTCCTGTTCGGCGGGCTGACCGGCGTCATCCTGGCCTCTCCCCCGCTGGACTTCTCGGTCACCGACTCCTACTTCGTCGTCGCGCACTTCCACTACGTGCTGTTCGGGACGGTCGTGTTCGCGATGTTCGGCGGCTTCTACTTCTGGTGGCCGAAGATGACCGGCAAGAAGCTGCACAACGGCTGGGGCCGCGTTCACTTCTGGTCGCTGTTCGTGGGTTTCCACACCACGTTCCTCGTCCAGCACTGGCTCGGCGCGCAGGGGATGCCGCGCCGGTACGCGGACTACGCCGACCAGTTCACGACGCTGAACTTCGTCTCGTCCATCGGGTCGTTCGTCCTCGGCGCGTCCACGTTCGCGTTCCTGTGGAACGTCCTGCGGACGCACCGCCGCGCCGGGACGGTCGGCGTGGACGACCCGTGGGGCACGGGCGGCTCGCTGGAATGGGCGACGTCGTGCCCGCCGCCGCGCCACAACTTCACCGAGCTGCCGCGCATCCGCTCCATCCGCCCCGCCTTCGACCTGCACTGGCCGCAGGAGGCGGCGGAGCCCGCCGAGGAGAAAGGCCGCTGACGATGGGTGTCCGAACATGGATCGGCGAATGGCCGGTGTACCGGCAGTTCACCGGGGACGATCCGCTCGGCCGGGGGGCCGCGGCGATGTCGCGGAAGACGCGCGAACTCGAACCGCGCACCGAGACCGCCGACAAGGTCGTGAAATCCGTCTGCCCCTATTGCGCGGTCGGCTGCGCGCAGAACGTGTACGTCAAGGACGACGAGGTCGTGCAGATCGAGGGCGACCCCGATTCCCCGGTGAGCCGAGGCCGGCTGTGCCCGAAGGGCTCGGCGTCCCTCCAGCTCACGACCGGCAGCGCGCGCCGCCACGAGGTGCTCTACCGCCGCCCGTACGGCACCGAATGGGAGCGGCTGGACCTCGACACGGCGCTGGACATGGTCGTGGACCGCGTTCTTTCCGCGCGCCGCGGGGGCTGGCAGGACGAGGTCGACGGCATCCGCGTGAACCGGACGCTCGGCATCGCCAGCCTCGGCGGCGCCACCCTCGACAATGAAGAGAACTACCTCATCAAGAAGCTCTTCACCGCGCTCGGCATCGTGCAGGTGGAGAACCAGGCGCGGGTCTGCCATTCCTCGACGGTCGCGGGGCTCGGCACGTCGTTCGGGCGCGGCGGCGCGACGACGTTCATGCAGGACCTCCAGAACTCCGACTGCATCGTCATCGAGGGCTCGAATTTCGCGGAATGCCATCCGGTGGGCTTCCAGTGGGTGATGGAGGCGAAGGCGCGCGGCGCGAAGGTCATCCACGTCGATCCCCGGTTCACGCGGACGAGCGCGGTCGCCGATCTGCACGTCCCGATCCGGGCGGGCACCGACGTGGCCTTCCTCGGCGGAATCATCAACCACGTCCTGAGCACCGGTTCGGATTTCCGCGAGTACGTCGTGGAGTACACCAACGCCTCGACGATCGTGGGCGAGGACTTCCGGGACACCGAGGATCTCGGCGGCGTCTTCTCCGGCCTGGACGAGGAGAACCGCCACTACGACCTCACGACGTGGCAGTACGAGGGCGGCCAGGTGCAGGCCGCGTCCGGAGAACGCGACGAGCTGTACCAGGAGCGCGTCAAGAAGGGCGGCCCCGCCGCCCCCGCCGGAACATCGGAATCGCACGGCTCCGGCGGCGCGGGCATCACCGGCGAGATCCGCCGCGACCCCACGCTGGAACACCCGCGCTGCGTCTACCAGATCCTCAAACGGCACTACGCCCGCTACACCCCGGAAATGGTGGAGGAGACGTGCGGAATCCCGCGCGACACCTTCATGCAGGTGTGCCGGGCGCTCGTGGAGAACTCCGGCCGCGACCGCACGAGCAACTTCGTCTACGCGGTCGGCTGGACGCAGCACAGCAACGGCGCGCAGTACATCCGCGCGGCGTCGGTCCTGCAACTCCTGCTCGGCAACATCGGCCGTCCGGGCGGCGGAATCCAGGCGCTGCGGGGGCACGCCTCGATCCAGGGCTCCAGCGACATCCCGACGCTGTTCAACCTGCTGCCCGGCTACATTCCGATGCCGCACGCGCACGCGCACGAGGACCTGGACGCGTTCGTCGAGGCGACGAAGGCGGACCGCGGCTACTGGTCGAACATGCGCGCCTATCTCGTGAGCCTGCTGAAGGCGTACTTCGGCGAGAACGCCACCGCGGAGAACGACTACTGCTTCGGCCACCTCCCCCGGCTGACCGGTTCGCACAGCACGTACGAGACCGTCCTCGCGCAACTCGAAGGCACCTGCAAGGGCTACTTCCTGATGGGCGAGAACCCGGCGGTCGGGTCGGCGAACGGGCGGCTGCAGCGGCTCGGAATGGCGAACCTCGACTGGCTCGTCGTCCGGGACTTCTCGCTCATCGAGTCCGCGACGTGGTGGAAGGACGGCCCCGAGATCGAAACGGGGGAACTCCGCACCGAGGACGTCAAGACCGAGGTGTTCTTCTTCCCCGCCGCCGCGCACACCGAGAAGGCGGGCTCGTTCACCAACACGAACCGGATGCTGCAGTGGCATTTCCAGGCCGTCGAGCCGCGCGGCGACGCGCGCAGCGACCTGTGGTTCATGTACCACCTGGGCAAGCGGCTGCGCGATCGCGTCGCGGACTCCGGCGACCCGCGCGACCAGGCGCTCCGCGACCTGACCTGGCACTACCCGACCGAGGGCACGATCGCCGAGCCGAACGCCGAGGCCGTCCTGGCGGAGATCAACGGCCACCACGTCGGCGGCCGCCCGCTGTCGGGCTACACCGAGCTGAAGGACGACGGCTCGACCGCGTGCGGCTGCTGGATCTACTGCGGCGTCTACGCGGACGGCGTCAACCAGGCCGCGCGCCGCAAGCCGTACACCGAGCAGGACTGGACGGCGCACGAGTGGGCGTGGGCGTGGCCGCTGAACCGCCGCGTCCTCTACAACCGCGCGTCCGCCGACCCGGACGGGAACCCGTGGAGCGACCGCAAGGCGCTCGTCTGGTGGGACGCCGACGCCGGGAAGTGGACGGGCCACGACGTGCCCGACTTCGTCCCGGACCGGCCGCCGTCCTACCGCCCGCCGGAGGGCGCGACGGGCGTGGCGGCCATCGCCGGGAACGATCCGTTCATCATGCAGGCGGACGGCAAGGGCTGGCTCTACACCCCGGCCGGACTCGTGGACGGCCCGATGCCCACGCACTACGAACCGCAGGACTCGCCGATCGCGAATCCGCTGTACCCGGATCAGCAGCGCAGTCCCGTGCGGCAGCTCCTTCCGCACGAGGGCAACCGGTACCACCCGAGCGGCGGCGAGGCGGGCGCGGGCGTGTTCCCGTACGTCCTCACGACGTACCGGCTCACCGAGCACTTCACGGCGGGCGGGATGACCCGTTGGTCCCCGTATCTGGCGGAACTCCAGCCCGCGTTCTTCTGCGAGGTGTCGCCCGAGCTGGCCGCCGAGCGCGGCCTGACGCACAACGGCTGGGCGCACCTGGTCACGGCGCGCGGCGTCGTGGAGGCGAAGGTGCTGGTCACCGACCGGATCACGCCGCTGCGCATCGGCGGGCGGACCGTCCACCAGATCGGCGTCCCCTACCACTGGGGGCCGAACGGGTACACGACGGGCGATTCGGCGAACGACCTGTCCTCGATGGCCCTCGACCCGAACGTCCACATCCAGGAGGTGAAGGCGTTGAGCGCCGACATCCGGCCGGGCCGCCGACCGCGCGGGCCCGCCGTCCCCCCGTTCCTCGCCGCCTACCGCGAGCGCGCGGGCATCACCGAGACGACCGGCACGGAGGTGCGCGGATGATGTCGCTGATCGGCCGGAACCTGCTGGCGGGCGCCGAACCCGACCCGGCCGGCGACGCGGGGCACCGCGACGCGCCGCCGCGCATGGGCTTCTTCACCGACACGTCCGTGTGCATCGGGTGCAAGGCGTGCGAGGTGGCGTGCAAGGAGTGGAACGCCGTCCCGGAGGACGGCCTCGAGTTCACCGGCATGTCGTACGACAACTCGCAGGGGCTCGGCGCCGACACCTGGCGGCACGTCGCGTTCATCGAGCAGCGCAAGTCCATCGGGAACGCCGAGGCGGGCGAGCGCGGCGACCTCCGCTGGCTCATGGCGTCGGACGTGTGCAAGCACTGCACGCACGCCGCGTGCCTGGACGTCTGCCCGACGGGCGCGCTGTTCCGCACCGAGTTCGGGACGGTCGTCGTGCAGGAGGACGTCTGCAACGGCTGCGGCTACTGCGTCCCCGCCTGCCCGTACGGCGTGATCGACCAGCGCAAGGAAGACGGCCGGGTGTGGAAATGCACCCTGTGCTACGACCGGATCGGCGACGGCATGGAGCCCGCCTGCGCGAAGGCGTGCCCGACCGACTCGATCCAGTTCGGCCCGCTGGACGAGCTGCGCGAGCGCGCCGCCGCCCGCGTCGAGGAGCTGCACGGCATCGGCGTCGAGGACGCGCGCCTGTACGGCGAGGACCCGGCGGACGGCGTCGGCGGCGACGGCGCGTTCTTCCTGCTGCTCGACGAGCCCGAGGTGTACGGGCTGCCGCCGGACCCGGTCGTCACCACGCGCGACCTGCCGTCGATGTGGCGGCACGCGGGCGTCGCCGCGGCGGCGCTGCTCGGCGGCGTCGCGGCCGTCTTCGCGGTCCACGGCCGGAAGGGGGCGCGGCGGTGAGCACGTCCGACGTGACGAAGCAGGGCATCCGGGGCGAACGGCAGGGCCGGGCCGCGCTCGTCGGCGAGGGGCTGCGGCGGCGTCGCCGGGGCCGGGGCCGCCGGGGCGAGCAGGCGATGGTCCCCGACGCCGAGTTCACCTCGTACTACGGCAAACCCGTCCTGAACCCGCCCACCTGGGAGGCGCGCGACATCGCGGGCTACTTCTTCCTCGGCGGTCTCGCCGGGGCCGGGTCGGTGCTGGCGGCGGGCGCGGAGTTCACCGGGCGGCCCGCCGCCGCGCGGGCGCTGAAGGTCTCGTCGCTGCTGGCGATCTCCGGGTCCACGGCGGCGCTGATCCACGACCTCGGCCGCCCGTCGCGCTTCTACAACATGCTGCGCGTCATGCGGCCGACGTCGCCGATGAGCATGGGTTCGTGGCTGCTCGCCGCGTACGGCCCGGCGGCGGGCGCGGCGGCGGTGCTGGACGTCACCGGGCTGTTCCCCCGCCTCGGCCGGATCGCGGCGGGCAGCGCGGCGGTGCTCGGGCCGGGCGTCGCGACGTACACGGCGGTGCTCGCGACCAACACCGCCGTCCCGGCCTGGCACGACGGGTTCCGGGAGATGCCGTTCGTCTTCGCCGGATCGGCCTCGATGGCGGCGGCCGGGCTCGCGCTCGCCGCCGCGCCGCGCGCCGAGGCCGGGCCCGCCCGGACCGTCGCGCTGCTCGCGGCGGCGCTGGAGAACGCGGCGGTGCTGCGGATGGAGCGCCGCCTCGGCATGGTCGCCGAACCGTACAAGACGGGACGCGGCGGACGGCTGATGCGCGCCGCGAAGATCCTGTCCGTCGCGGGCGCGGTGGGCGGCGCGGCGCTCGGCGGGCGCAGCCGCACGGCCGCCGTCGCCGCCGGGACGGCCCTGCTCGCGGCCTCGGCCTGTACGCGGTTCGGGGTGTTCTACGCCGGAATGCAGTCGGCGTCCGACCCCAAGTACACCGTCGTCCCGCAGCGCGAACGGCGGGACGCCCGGGAGGGTGTGACCCGTCTCGCGTGAGGAACGCGCTTCGCCGGGTATCGGGCCGTTAGCAGAGGAAACGCACCCGAAAGGAGCGCACCGATGCCGATGATGACAAGCGGCGGCAAGGTCAGGAAGAGCGAGCTGCCGAGCACGATCCAGCGGTCCGACGCCAAGGCCCAGCGGACGTTCGCCGAGGCGCACGACTCCGCGACGAAGGAGTACGGGACGGGCCAGCGCGCCTTCCGCGTCGCCTACGGCGCGCTGAAGCACACCCACGAGAAGGTCGGCGACCACTGGCAGCCGAAGGCCGGGGGGCGCAAGGGGCCGTCCGACCCGCAGTCCAAGGGCGGCCGGAACACGCACCGGACGAGCGCGGGCGGCGTCGACATGGAGGCGCCCAAGCAGCACCTCTACGAGGTCGCCAAGCGGCTGGACGTGCCGGGGCGGTCGTCGATGACCAAGATGCAGCTCGTCAAGGCCATCGAGAAGGCCAACAACCGCGACACGCGCAAGGCGCGCGGGCGGGCTTGAACCACGGGCTTGAACCACGGGCGTGAACCACGGGCTTGAACCACGGGCGTGAACCGGGGGTAGATCAGCGGCCCGTCCGGCGGGCGGTGATGGCCCGCTCGACGTCCGTCAGCGCGGCGGCGAACCGGGTGCCGGGTGCGGCGCGGGCGACCGCGCGGGCGTCGGCCATCCGGTCCACGTCCCGCAGCGGCGGCAGGTCCGCCACCGACAGCCCGAGCGCGGCCAGGCGGCGGCGCTGCGAGCGCAGCGTGGACGACCGGCTCATCGGGACGCCCGCGCAGATCCCCGCCACGTTCCGGCGCAGGCCGATCGCCCAGTAGCCGCCGTCGTCGGCCGGGCCGAGGACCGCGTCGGCGCTCGCGACCGCCGACAGCGACGACGCCAGCAGCCCCGGCGTCACCTGCGGCGTGTCGTAGGCGATGAGCAGCGCGGGCGTCCCGGCGTCGGCGAACGCGCCCTCCAGCCGCGCGCCGAGGTCCCCCGGGCGCTGCGGGACGACCTCGACGCCGTCCGGCACCCACGGGCCGGGCGCGCCGTCCAGCACCAGGCACGTCCACGCCGGACGGGCCGCGCGCGCCGCGTGCAGCGTGTCCGCCAGCATCGCCTCGGCCAGCGAGCACGCCTCGCCGGGCGTGCAGGGCGGGCAGAGCCGCGTCTTCACCCGGCCGGGCACCGGCGACTTGGCGAGGATCAGCAGCCCGGCGGCGCGCGGCGGCAGCCCGCCGTGGACCCGCGCGGCGGCCCGCTCGCGGCGGCCGACGGCGCCCGGCTCGCCGTGGGCCTGCGCGTGCCGGGCGCGGCCCGGCGGGCAGGCGTCGGGGTCGAGCGGCCGGGCGCGGCGGTGGGCGAGGGTCATCCGGTCCTCCCCCGGATCGGCGCGTACAGGACGCCCGAGTCGGCCAGGGCGCGCCAGACCTCGGCCTCGGCCGGGTCGGGCGGCAGGTCGGGGCCGCCGCAGCGGCGCGCGTGCAGCTCGCGGACCAGCGCGTCCATCGCGGCGAGGCGGTCGCCCGGCGCGCCGGGGGCGGCCAGGACGGCGCGGACGCGGGCCAGGTCGGCGCGGTCGACGGCGGTCAGCGCGGCCGGGCCCGGCGCGGACGCGGCGATCCCCGCCGCCCGCCACGTCGTGTGGACGCGGCCGCCGAGCGCCCGGTTGAGCGCGTTGCGCGGCAGCCGGACGCGGACCGCGAGGCCGTCCCCGAAGTGCTCGACGCGGTGCCACCAGCCGGTCGGCACGAACGCGGTGTCGCCGGGCCCCAGCTCGCCCGCGGACTCGTCCGGGAACGGGCCCGCGGCGCGGCCGACGTTGAGGAACGGATCGACGTCCGGCGACCTTCCGGGCGGCACCCAGCGGACGCGCGCGGTGCCGGACGCCTGGTGCAGCAGAACGCCGCGCAACTCCGCGTCGAAATGCAGTGCGGACACCTCGCCCTTCCGGCCCACGCGGAACCGGCGCTCGCCGCCCCGGAAACGCACCGGCGGCCCGGCGACGCCCCGCAGCTCCGGCGGAATCGGCCGCCACAGGCAGCGGAATCCCGCGCCCGCTCCCGCCAGATAGCCGCGCAGGGTGGCTCTCAGGTGCTCGGGGTCGCTTCCCTCGGGATCGGCACGGCCCAACAGGAGGTCCAGGCCGCCGAGACGATCCAGTGCGGCGGTTCTGGCGGGCGGGCCGGCGAAAATCGCGGGACGGGCCTCGGCGGCGTACTCGCGGAGAAATCGCCGCGCGCCGGGAAAGCGGACGCGTTCGGTCTCCTGAATGGTCGCGGCCTTTTCGGGAATCGGCACGGCGGGTCAGTCCTCGAACCGGCCGGCGAGCAGGAGCGCGCCCGCTCCGGTCGCTCTGGGATTCGCGTCGCGGGGGACGCCGCCGGGCGTCCAGAGCCAGTCGCCCGCCGTGAGCGTCCCGTCCGCGGAGTCGAGCGCGCCGCCGGTGACGACGGCCCAGTCGGCGTCGGGGAGCGGCGCGTGCGGCTCGACCAGGAGCTGCCAGAGGACGAGCCGCGCCCGGCCGGTGAACGGCAGGAAGCGGTGGTCGGCGATGTCCGCCAGGTCCCGGACGGCCTCGTCCGCGCCCGGGGTCCTGGACGTCAGCCGGCCGTCGAACCTGCTGGCCAGGGCCGTCCAGCGGCCGTCGACGCGGGCCGGGCCGTCGTCGCGCGGATCGGGGGCGCGGGGGCCGGCCGGCTCGGGCAGGGCCGTGAACAGCAGCGCGCCATCTGGGCCCGCCGTCGCGGGGGCCGTTCCGGCGGGCTCCCACAGCCAGTCGCCCGCCGTCAGCGTCCGGCCGCCGTGCCGGACGGAACCGGCGACGACCGCCCGCAGCGCGGCGGTCCCGTGCGTCGGGGCGTCCGCGCGCAGATCCGCCAGGTAGGCGACGAACCTCGTCCTGCTTCGTGGGGCTATCGGCAGGAGCCAGCGCACCGCGCCGCCGTCGAGCAGGTCGCGCGTCCGGGCCCGGACGCGGACGGCCGCCCCGTCGCGCGAGCACAGCGCGCCGCCGCCGACCTCGGGCGCCAGCGCCAGCACCCGCCGGACCGCGGGACCGAACGGCTCCCTCCCGTTCCGGGCGGTGGCCTTATTCATTTCTGGGACCTCCACTTCGCCGGGGGTCGGCGAAGATCGGAAACGGTCTCGCTTCGGGCTGCCGCCCACGCTAAGCCGGGCCCCGTCCGGTGTAAAGGGGAACAAAACCGTCACCATAAATGGGCGGGAACGAAAAAGGCCCGCGCCACCGTCCGATAACGCGGAATACGCTCCGCTACCGCCGCACCGCGACGGCCGCGACGGTGAACGTCCGCTCCGGATGCGCGACGGGCTCGCCGCCCGGGTCCGGCCGCCACAGCGGCGTGTACGTCAGGCCGGGTTCCAGCAGCTCGAAGTCGCCGAACAGGGCGGCGACGCCGTCGCGCGAGCGGCCCCGGAAGCGGCGCGCCATCGGCTGGAAGACGCGCGTGACGTCGCCCTGCGCCTCCGGTTCGGGGTCCTGCGTGATGTGCGTGACGACGAGGTGGCTGCCGGGCGCGAGCCGCTCGTGCAGCCGCCGCACCGCGCCGCTCGCGACGTCGTCGTCCTCGATGAAGCCGAGCAGGCGGTCCAGCACGACGGCGACGGGTTCGCGCAGGTCAAGCAGCTCCTGGACGCGCGGATCGTCCAGCACGGCGTCCGGTCGCTCCGTCCCGACCGCGACGACCGCCGCGCGCCGCACGTTCGTCAGCAGCGCGCGGGCGTGCGCGAGCACCACCGGATCGCCGTCCGCGAACACCACGCGCGGGTCCGCGACGACCTCCGCGGCCGTCTCATGCACGTTCCCCGCCGCGGGAAGCTTCGTCCCGACGTCGATGTACTGCCGAATCCCCGTCCGCGCGAGATGCCGCACCGCCCGCCGCACGAACGCGTGGTTCTCCCGCGCCGCCGTCCGCGCCTCCGGCACGACGGCCAGCAGTTGCTCCACGACCGCCCGGTCGACCGCGTAGTTGTCCTTGCCGCCGAGCAGGCAGTCGTAGATCCGCGCGGCGTTGGGCACGCGGAGATCGACGCCGACGGGCGGCTCGGCGACCATGACCACCTCCGGGGAGCGACGGTGAGACGACCCTAACGCCCCCGTAACCAGAACATCCCGCGATCCCCCGAACCTGACAACCCCGCCCACAAAACCCGAACTCATCTCACAAATATCGCGTCCGAGCCGCATCGCCTTTTGTAAGACCGACCGCGCCGCCGCCGAGGTGCCGAAGAGCGCACCGCAGGCGCCCGCGCCCGCCCGCGAGAGCGACCTCCCGACCCGGTACTGGTCCGGCGTGGCCCGCAAACCGTTAACAACGGCTGCCGCGCAGAACGACGAGATCGCCGAAGAATAGGGGTGATCCATTCCTGGTACATCACCTCACGCTGCGCGTCAACCAGTCGGCTCCGGGTTCCGCAAGGCCGGGGTAGGACAGGAATCAAGAAGCAGGCGGTGTACGCCGCCGCACGCGGTACCTTACGATTACATGTGTCACTTCCATCCGAGGCGACGAGCACCGCACCAGACGCCGGAGAATGGTTCACAAAACCCTTCCCGCGTTGTCGCGGATTCAACGTTCCCGAATTCACGGAGGTCGATATGGAGCCGGGCGTCATGCGGTTGGGCGACAGTCTCGTCGCGGGAGGACCCTCCCTCAACGAGGGCGACGGAATGTTATTGTTCCTGACCCTCACCTCCGACGGGAAACTGCGCGTACACGACCTCAGCGGCAATGTTCTCTGGTCCCCGCCGGTCGGCGACGCGAAGCTGACCAGCGCGACACTGACCCAGGACGGCAACTTCGCGGCGTACACGGGCGTGTTCGACGACCGCAAGGAGGTCTGGTCGACCGGCACGGCCGGAAAAGGCGTCACCGAGATGCAGCTCTCGGGCGGACGGCTCGCCCTCATCGACACCAACAGGATGCGGGTCGTGTGGACCTCGACCCAGCACGACTCCGCCGAAGAAGCGAACCGGGCCCAGGACGGCTCCCAGCCCGTCCCCGACAGGCTCACCCTCAGCCGACACCCGGCCCTCGACCTCTCGGCTCTCGGAGCGAACGGCGCGGAGATATTCGTCGACCTCCGAGGCGACCTCGCCTCGGCGGCCACGTCCGGAGCCGAAGTCGTCAGAATCGTACGAATCTCCCCGCAACCCGACACGGGTGCAGTAGTCGAGTTCGCGGACGGCAGCACCCGAACATACGAGTCGACCGACGAACTCACGATCTGCCGAATCACAGGCGAAGACAACTGAGCCCGAGCACGCCCGCCGACCTCCCACGGACACGCGCCGACGCCGTAGGCGCGTTCGCTCGTCCCGCTGGCGGGCATAGGCGAACGTCTTCCCGCCCCGGCTGAACACCATCCCCATCAGGCTGAGCCGACCGTCTCCGGTTGGTCGTGGCAGCGCCCCGCGGTCGGGCTGTTGCAGGCCGAATAAGCGGGCGACCGAACTGCTCTGCGAACGGCGAACGGGCGAACACGATCGTGTTCGCCCGTTCCCCTGTCGGGTGCGCCGTCAGGGACTTGAACCCCGAACCCGCGGATTAAGAGTCCGCTGCTCTGCCAATTGAGCTAACGGCGCATGCCTTCGCGGCCGATCCGACGGCCTGTCCGGCTCCTCAAGGATAGCAGCACCCGGGCAGTGTCTCAGACGGGGTCGTTCCACGAGGATCAGCAACCGTCGATGCGGTGGGTGTCACCGGCCTGTCTGGCTGGCCGGTGACACCTGCCGACGTGACTGACGTATTACTGAAGCGCGCGGGCCATCTCAGCCCACTCGTTGACGCAAAGGAAAACATCATCCAGCCGCTTCAGCGAGGTCGAGATCCGCACGGCACGCTTCCGAAGCTGACGGCTCAGTCCCTTGACCCCATCCATCACCTCGTTCATCGTACTGAGGTCGCCCGCCATGCCGGATGTGGATGACGCGTCCAAGCCGACGAGCTGCCGGAGCAGATCATCGACCCCGTCCGGCCGGTCGTCCTCGGGCAACTCCGCGACGAACGCGAGGATGTTGCGAATGCTTCCGTCGATGTCCTTCATCCGCTCGGAGAGACGTGCGGTCGCCGTATCGAGAGCATCGACAGGGCCATCGATCGCCCGCGAAAACTCCGAGAACGCAACGAGGTAGTCCTTGGGAGGGGCTCCTCTCCGGTTCAGCCGGTCGATCGAAGGAACCGACTCCTCCGTAACGTCGCCCAACGCGATGATGGCCTTCGTTACATCGTCGAAGTCCTGCGAAACCATCACGAGTTCCGTCTCGAGGAAAGCCGTTGCCTCGACCAGGCCAGGTTCCTCGGGATCGTCCGGCGTCGCCGCCCCTGTCACCAAGGTCTCCGACCCCCCACCATTCTCCATGATCCGTGCAGGGGTCAGCACCTCGAATCCGTCTTTAAGACCAGCTTCCAGCGCAGCTTCGAGTTCTTTACGGGCCCGGACGAGACCCGCCGGCGTCCGTTCAAACCTGATCGTCCTGATGTTGGCGACATCGAACGGAAGCTTCTTGTGGTCTCCGATTTGGATCGTCGGCTTACCCGTCGCGTGCCGCATGCCCAGTTCGTACATGACGTTGGCGTTTCCGCCCCCGAGGTCCGCGATAACAATGTCCGCATCCCGGACAAGGCGGCAGATCTGCTCCGTGATCTCGCCAGATCCGGGGAGCTCGTCGGCGCGCCACAGCGCAATATCGTACTTCTTACAGGCTGCCGCCGTGACGCTTTCGTAGATTTCGAGCGCTTCCTCATACTTCTCCCTTTCGGGCGTGTCAGGTGCGGCGAGACGGTCCCCGATCGGACCGATTGCGAAACACGTCCACGACCGGTTCTTCCCCTGCGGCACGACCACGGCGGATGGCGAAACGACGGTCATACGATCTCCTCATGTTTGATGGCGAGCTGGATTTCTGTGTCCAGTCCGCATGCCATAAGCCAGTACCATCAGTCATGCTGGACGTCGAGAGCGAGCTGAATCCCAGATTGCACGTAATCAAGATCGATCGGGAATTCCTCGATCCCCAGAACGTTCATGAGCGCGAGTGTCGGAACCCGGTACTTCCGGCCTGCTCGGATGACTTCACAGGGGAAACGATCCTCGCGGACCATTCGGTAGGCGGTTTGTACATGGATGTCGAGCGCTCTGGCCGCCGTCCGCATGCTCACAGCCAGCGGTAGGGCGAAGACCTCGGCAAACGTGAGTGGAGCGCTGGTCATCGGGCGGCTCCGATACGACGAATAGACAGCCTGCCGACAGCGCGGCCCTCATAAAGCCGTCGCGCCCGGTAAACGATCTCCTCGAGTCCGAAGTCCCGCGCGATCATCCCGACGAGTTCCCCTTCTGCCTGCTTGCGGTTCTTGATGCGTATCGGAGCACGAAGCCCTCGCGACGCGGGCGGCGGGTTGATCTCCAGCTCCCAGCCATCGTCGTTATTCACGAGCTGATCTTTCATCGCGAACGCGGCCATGTCACGGAAGGCGAACTCACGGTTTCCGCGGCGAAACTCCCGCCAAGTTCGGCGCGAGGCGGCGCGAAGAAGCTTCTCCCCCGCGTCGTGATCGGTCGGATCACTCCGCGACAGTTCATCGACGAAGCATGCAACCATTTCAGCCTCAGCCTCCTCGACCTCAACATGCAGCCGGGAGACGATGAACGCTACGGCACGGCGGATCCATGGTTCACCCAGCCATAGCACGAAATAATTCGCCAGGTCACAGTCCGGCTGTCGGGATAGGGCAGCGCCGATGGCCGCGCGCCAGACCAGATGGCGCAACGGTGCCGACGGGCCGTCTCCGCGGACTTCCGCGCGCGCCTCATCCGGCTCCAGATGGCGCGCGCCACCTCCCTCATCGATCCATACGCCGGGGTGTGTCTGAGCGATTCGCGCGCCTATCTGCTGGAAGAGCATGCTGCGCGTGCCGATATAGTTCATGACTTTCCTTACTCATGTGAGCCGAGTGAACGCATGAATCGTCGAATGTTCGGGTGCGGATCCTCCTCCACTGCGAAAAGTAGCGCATCGATGGTCTCGAGCCGGGATTGATCGCCAATGGCCGAACGACGCCAACGTCGCACAACATCGAGCAGCCGACCATTCTCACGTGCCCGGATGGCCAGCGTGATGACATCCGCGATAATTTCAAACGTGTCCGAGTCATTACTGCAATATTCGAACCATGATGATTCCTGCAGCAATAGACGAGGGACTATGCGAGCGATGTACATTGACTCCGCACCGTCCGACCGAGGCCAAGAAACGAGCTGTTCCAGATACGCGGATCGGTCACCGTGCAGGAAGACGGCCAGCATTGCCTCATCAACTGCACGATCCACCGCGATGTTCGGGTAAATCTCCGACGCGACTATCAGTCGGCGTAGGATGGGGAGCGCGAGTCGCACGGGCGCAGCACCTGTCTGTGAACCGCAGGCAAGCGCAACTGTGTGGCGATACGCGATGCGGTTCGATGAGGCCCAGAGGTTCAACAGTCCGATCGCGTCGCGCGCCGTCTCAGGATTCGGCAGCAGCGTCCGCAGTGCCGCTGAGGCAACGGCGCACGGTGTACTCCCGTCCACCACTGCGCAGGCCCTGACATCGCGCAGCATCCCGGTTCCCGGCTTCGATGCCGCCGACTGAGCAAGCGCCCAGCCCGCTCGCTCCGCCAGCCAGTCGTCGTCGACGCCGTGCAGCCACCGCGCCATCGCCCGGTCGATGCCAGCCTTGCGCCAGACGTACCGCAAAATTGCCAATGTCCACATCGGGCGCGCGAACAGCACGCGTGTGGAAGGCGCCTGGCCCGGACTATGAATGACCTCTTTTCGAAGCCCGAAATGTTCGTAGAACTCCAGGCGAATCGACTCGTCGATGTTGCCTGAGACAGAGTTCCGCGACTTTTTGATCTCATCAAACAGTCGTTCCGCCAGAGTACTGATGACATGTTCGCCCTCACCAGAAAATGCTGCTGCGGCTACAATGTATCCGAGTTCGCGAGCATTAAGCACAACCGAATCAAATCGGTCGGA
Source organism: Actinomadura atramentaria DSM 43919 (assembly GCF_000381885.1). Classification (GTDB taxonomy): domain Bacteria; phylum Actinomycetota; class Actinomycetes; order Streptosporangiales; family Streptosporangiaceae; genus Spirillospora; species Spirillospora atramentaria. The sequence goes on from NZ_KB907225.1 coordinate 127,119, forward strand.
AATATCCGCTTCGGCCATTGCAGTCAGTTCGCCAAGAACATAACTGGCCGGGTCGGCGGACAAAGTTCCCGACTCCCGAAAGGACACCAGGATCTCCAGAACCTCCAGCGCAGCACCGGGAGTAGACCCTGGAGCCAGCAAATTATCCAAGAACCCTGCAGGAAGCTCGTCAATGAAACGATCTGCTTCGGCGCGATCCCCCAAACGGACTGCGCAGTGCGCGCGGAGGACCGACACTCCGGAGGGTGGCATGCAGCGAATCGGCGTGAACTTTGATGAGTTCGAGCGCTTGACCGCAAGTTCGTCTTTCAGGGGGAGCACGACAACAAGCAGCCCTCCAGCCTTCTTGAGTTCCCCGGCCAAAAAATCCAACGCAAGCGGTTCCATAACCATGCCGCCCAACGTTCCCTCTGCGAGAAAACCCCGGACTCCATGCCGGCTGGGCCGCCATGACCGAAAATTGAAGTCACCCAGTAGGTGGTGGACTTCGCCACCGTCGACGTGGTCATGAAGAAGTTTGAGCGCGACGGTTCTGACACCCGCCCCTTTCCTATCGACCAGCATCACCACACCAGATTCGGCCACCCGGGTCATCTTCTTGAAATTTTCCGGGGGAACGAACGTTTGAGAAGCATTTCGAAGAATCTCCGGCGATAGATAACGAACGTACTCGTCCGTCGTCTGACGCCGATCTTGAGCCGATCGCCGACTTAGGGCGGAGTACATCTCTTGGTCGTGACCGACGTTTCCTGTATTCAAATTTCCAGTGAAGTTTTCGATGTAAAAATCACCAGCTGACCAGGACATATCGCCCATCACGACTCAAAATCCTCTCGTTGTTGGATGCGGCACCGGATGGGAGACCAAAGCCGATCGCCGGTGGTCAACCCCGCTCGGCGTCCGACGCCGCATGTGATCGAGTTTCCGATCGGAGCGGCCGAGAGACCGCCCCTTCGGTGCAGTACGTCAGTGACCTATATCACTCAGTTTCCGTGTAATCAGCAGTGGAAGGATCCCGATTGGTTCCCGCCGATGACGCCCGTGTTGACGTTCCCGACTGTCCCCCTGCCCACGACATGGACGCACGGACGGTTCGAGGCCTCTTCCTCCCTCGTCCCCACCTCCGCCTTGCGCTCCGCCAGCGCAGCGACCCCGGCGGCGAGGAGGTTCCCTGAGGGCACTGGAACGTAGATCCATGCAGATTGTTCAAACCGCTTGTCCTCGACCGTTGCAGTAACATGGACGAAACGGTCCGGATGCAACGCCCGACCACTGCGGACGACGTCGGTGAAACACCGATCGGACATGATCGCGGCTACACGGGTCACCTCTGAGCTCTGGCCGGCGAGAACCTGCTTCAGCACGCGGGCGTTCAGCAGTCGATGCGTCTCGTTACGTGCGGTTCCGGTCCCGTCACTCAGACCGCCGATCGCCGGAAGCGGCCCGGCGTTGAGACTGACCCGCAGCCGGAGAGGCCCTCCGGACGACGGCTCGGACGCCATGAGGACCTCTTGGAGCTCGTCGAGCCACCGGCCGACAACTTCGGGAATTCGGCGGTAGTCGAATCCGAACGCGTATCCGTCACCTCGGTGGGCGGGGAAAAGGCGATTTTTCCAGACGTCGCCCAGTCCCACACCTTGGAACGAAGTAGCCAGCGCTCCGACGAGGAACTCGGCGGCCTGACCCTGGGCGATATCCGACCGCTCGCTGAAGCGCTCCGCATCAACCGCGACAATGCCGAGGTAATCGACAGGCACATGCTCCGCGCACTCATTCTCCATATCTACTGCCTCCGTTCCGAAACACGCACGCTTCGGGCCATCTCCCGAAGCCGCGAACTATCTTGTATCTCGATTTGTGCATGCGACGCGCGGACACCAACACTGCCCATTTCCACAAGTAGGCGCGAAATCCTGTTTCTTCCTATCCCCAGATAACGCGCGAGATCCGCGCGCGAGGAATGCAGGATCACCGTTCGTGGACTGCCCGGCGTGTCTGCGATCCGCCGGTCAAGAAGAGTGGTGAACGCGTAGGCAAGACGCGCGATGGAGGGATCTAACCCACGAACGGTGCGCGACTCATCTACGCGTTTACGGATGTCTCGCTCCACACCGACGCGCAGGTTGCTCGCCTGCAGTACGTCGAGGTAAACACTCCCCGGAACAAGTGCGACCCGGCTGCGTACCTGCGCCTCTACCGTCGCAGTTCGAACTTTTCCGTCGAGTACAGCGGTCCGGCCGACTAGATCGCGTTCACTGCGGAAAGCCAGCACGTCCTGAGACCCGTTGATAGTGGCTCGCCAGATCTTGACCTGCCCTTTTAGGACGATGCCAACAAGCGTTCCGTGATCACCTTCCCGAAACAGCACCTCCCCCGACCTCAGATTTCGAGTTCGAGATCGTTCAAGGAGCCTGGTGAAGACCGAGAATTCCGGTGAGGAGTTCATGAATGAATCATGTACCGGAGCACGTTGAAGCGCCATCGACCAGCCAGGAAACGCACGCTTACCAAGCGTTCACGTGAATAGATCGCCCGTAGCTAGTTATAGATAGAAATCAACGGGAACACCCTGGTTTCAAACCAATCCAGGCACTAGGATTCGCGCATAGATTCGGTACAAAGGCGAAAATAACGACATAATACTTATACAGGTCGCCCATGAGTAGTTGTACAGACAGCGTGTAGTACTACCCATCGCTATGCACGAGGGCACGCCGGCCGACAGACCTTCCGTCACTCGACGGGCCGGGACGGGCACGTAGCCGACGCGCCTAGCGGTGACGCTCCGCAGTTGCTTGATGCGCGGTTGTGAGCATCTGGCCAAGTGTCCGCGAGGCGATACAGCACGTGAGCACGAGCGGATATCCCGGTGACTCTCTGTCGTCGGCAGTCAAGTTCCAGAGTTGATTGACTGATGCATCGCTACTAGTGGCATGCGGACTGCCCACGGTTAAGCAAGTGTGTGGGACTCCGTCGCGATTTCCGATGTGCGTTGGCGGCCGTAAATCGGGTTGGTACATGTCCGTAATTAGGCCATCAGGTGGGGTGGCTCGGGTTTCGGCCCGTGTGGGTTTCTGGTCTCATTCGTGCGGTCTTGACGTGGGAAATGTGCGGCCCTTGAATCTTGATCACGACCGGTGATCGGATGCGCCGCGCGGGCGGCGCGGAGGGGGAACGCCATGAGAGTGCGTCTTGATCCGGGGCTCTGCCAGGGACACGGCCGCTGCTACGAGCTCGCGCCCGACGTGTTCGGTGAGGACGACGAGGGTTATGGCACGGTCCTCGGTGACGGCGTCGTGCCGCCGGGGGCGGAGCAGGGCGCGAAGAGGGCCGTGGCCAACTGCCCCGAGCGGGCCATCGCTTTCGAGGCGGAGGGCTGACGTGGGCGACGAGCGTTTCGCGGACGACTATCGGCGAAAGCGCCCGCCCGGCGCGCACAGCGAGGTCGTCACCGGGCCGGTCAGCGATTGGGCCACCGACTTCTCGCATCTCGATCCCGAGTGGGCGGCGGACCCTTATCCGATCCAGGACGAGCTGCGGCAGCGCTGCCCCGTCGCGCATACCGAGCGGTTCGGCGGGGCCTGGCTGCCGACGCGTTATGAGGACGTCGCGGCCGTCGCCTACGACACCGACACGTTCACGTCGCGGGCGATCGTCATGAGCAACTTCCGGCCGTCGCCGGATCTGGCGCCGATCGGTCCGACGCCGCCCATCTCGTCCGATCCGCCTTTCCATCACGACGCGCGCAAGCTGCTGCTCCCCGCTTTCACGCGGTCGGCGGTCGCGCGGCTCGAGGACGCGACGCGCGCCTACTGCCACACGCTCATCGACGAGTTCGAGGGGCGCGGCGACGTCGATGCGGCGCGCGACTACGCCCAGCACATTCCCGTCCGGGTCATCGCGGACATGCTCGGGTTCCCGCCGGAGGACGGCCCGCGTTTCCGAGAGTTCGTGGAAACCGTGCTGGAGGGCGTCAATCTTCCCCCGGCCGAACGCCTCGCGAAGATGGACAAGCTGTTCGACTACCTGCTCCAGCAGATCCACGACCATCTGGAGAATCCGCGCGACGACCTCACGACGTACCTGCTGAACGCGGAACTGTACGGCAGCAAACTCGCCCCGGCGCACGTCTCCGGAACGATGGCGCTGCTGCTGATCGCGGGCATCGACACGACGTGGAGCGCGATCGGCGCGTCCCTCTGGCATTTGGCCGGGACGCCGCGCGACCGCGAACGCCTCGTCGCCGAACCGAGCCTGATCCCCACCGCCGTCGAGGAGTTCCTGCGGGCGTACGCGCCGGTGACGATGGCGCGGCTCGTCCGCGAGGACACGCGCTGGCGCGGCGTGGACCTGCGCGCCGACGACTGGGTGCTGCTGTCGTTCCCCGCCGCCAACCGCGACCCGGCGCAGTTCGACCGGGCGGACGAGGTCGTCATCGACCGCGAGGTCAACCGGCACGCCGCGTTCGGCCTGGGCATCCACCGCTGCGTGGGGTCGCATCTGGCGCGGATGGAGATGCGCGTCGCGCTGGAGGTCTGGCTGGAGCGCGTCCCGTCGTTCGAGCTGGCCGATCCGGCGGCGGTGACGTGGTCGGGCGGCCAGGTGCGGGGCCCGCGGACGCTACCGGTGCGAATCGGCTGACGCGCCGTTGACCGGCTCCGCGCCGCCTTGATGTAATCAGTGCTCACATCAAGCCGGGATGAGGTGCCCATGCGTCCGAGCCGACCCCTCGCCACGGGCCGCGTCGCCATCGACGCGGCCCCGTCCGCCGCCTACGCGGTCGTCAGCGACCCGCCGCTCATGGCGTCCTTCGCCGAGGAGGCGTTCCGCGCCGAATGGCTCGGCGGCATTCCCGGACCCGCCGTCGGCGCGCGTTTCCGCGGCCACAACCGCAACGGCCGCCGCCGCTGGTCGACGGTCTGCACCGTCACCCACGCCGAGCCCGGCCGCCGCTTCGGCTACGACGTCGACACCGCGTTCGGCCTGCCGATCTCCCACTGGCGCTACGACGTGGAACCCGCCGGCGACGGCTGCGTCGTCACCGAACGGGTCTGGCTCCGCGTCCCCCTCTGGTTCATCCCGCTCGCGATGCTCATCACGGGCGTCGTCAACCGCCCCGGCGCGAACAAACGCAACATCGCGACGACGCTGGACCGCCTCAAGACCCACCTGGAGAGCTAGCGCGCTTCCCCCGCGGGCGGGGAAGCAACATGGTTTTTACGTCGCGGAAATGTCGCAGGGGCAGGATTCCGAGCAGGTTGCTTAATCGATTAAGCACAGCTCAGGAGGTTGCCCATGACCGTGGTGTTCGCGGGCGGGCTGTTCGTTCCCGTCCAGGACGGCGCCGAGCCGTTCGACGGTCATCTCGTGGTCGGGGACGACGGGCGGGTCGTCGCGGCGGGGCCGGGCGCGCCACCGCCCGGCGGCGGCGAGGTCGTCGACCTCGGCGGGCGGATCGTCGTCCCCGGGTTCGTGTCCGCGCACTCGCATCTGTGGCAGTCGGTGCATCGCGGGGTCGCGGACGGGTGCGGGACGTACGCGTGGATCGACCGCCTCCACAAGCGGCGCGGCCCCGCGATGACCGAGGAGACCATGTACGCCGCGACGCTGCACGGCGGCGCGGACCTGCTGCGGCACGGCGTCACGACCGTCTGCAACCACACGCACGACTTCGGGCGCGGCGCGGACGGGCAGTGGCGCGCGGTGTTCGACCTGCCGCAGCGCACCGTGTACGCGTTCAGCTCGACCCGCTGGGCGACCGCCGCCGAGCGGACCGAGGGGATACGGCGCTTCCGCGAGCTGACCGAGGGCGTCGACGACCCGCGCGTCCTCGGGTACGCCGTCAACACGACGGGCGTGCTGGACCCGGCCGAGATGCGCAAGGAGTCGGCGCTGCTGCGCGAGTACGGGTTCGCGCAGCACGCCCACTACCTGGAGGACCCGTCGGCCGCGGACCGGCAGCGCGCCGAGTGGCCGCTGCTGCTCGACGGCGACCGCGTCGGCCCGGACGCGGTGTTCGCGCACTTCGTCCACACGACCGACGAGATCGTGCGGACGGCCGGGCGGCTCGGCGCGGCGATGGCGTGGAACCCGCTGTCCAACGGGCGGCTCGGGTCGGGCGTGCCGGACGTCGCCGCGTGCCGCGCGGCCGGGATGCGCGTCGGCCTCGGCCTGGACGGGCAGGCCAGCGCGGACGTCGCCGACCCCTTCCAGAACATGCGCACCGGCCTGTACCTGCTGCGCGCCGCCGCCCGGGACGCGGCGGCGATGAGCGCCCGGGAGGTCCTGCGCGCCCACACACTCGGGGCGGCCGAGGTGCTGGGCGTCCAGGCCGACGTCGGCAGCCTCGAACCCGGCAAGTACGCCGACTTCGCGGTGCTCGACCCGGAGCGGCCGAGCACCGGCCCCGTCGGCGAGGACGTGTACGCGCACACCGTCCTCGCGCTGTCCGCCGCCAACATCAGCGCGGTCCACGTCGGCGGCGTCCGCGTCGCGACCGGGCCGCTCGGTTCCTGACCAGGGAGAAGCATGCACGCCATCGACGCCCTCTGCGACCGCCTCGGCGGGATCGAGCACTCGCGCGACCCCCGGCGGCTGCGCGCGGGCAGCCGCGACCGGTTCGCGCAGAGCCCCGTCCTGCGGGACCTGCTGCACGGCCGCACCGCCGACGTGATCATCGCGCCGCGCACCAAGGACGAGCTGCGCGCCGCCGTCGCGGCGTGCGCGCGGCACCGCGTGCCGATCACGGTGCGCGGCGCGGGCAGCGGCCAGTTCGGGCAGGGCGTGCCGCTGAGCGGCGGCGCGGTCGTGGACGTCACCGGGGTGGCCGGGGTCGTCGGCTGGACGGGCGCGGGCGTCCCGACGGGCGTCCGCGCGCTCGCAGGCACGGTCGTCGCCGACATCGACGCCGCGACGCGCCCGGACGGCTGGGAGCTGCGCATGCACCCGTCCACGGCGCGGCAGGCGACGGTCGGCGGCTACATCGCGGGCGGCCACGCCGGGATCGGGAGCTGCCAGTGGGGCATCCTGCGCGACACCGGCAACATCACCGCGCTGGAGGTGATGACGGTCGAGGAGGAGCCGCGCCTGGTCGAGCTGACGGGCCGCGACGTCAACACCGTCCACCACGCCTACGGCGCGAACGGGATCATCACCGAGGTCGAGCTGCCGGTCGCGCCCGCGTGGGAGTGGACGGAGCTGGTCGTGTCGTTCCCCGACTTCGCGCGGGCCGCGCGGTTCTCGGTGGACGTCTGCACCAGCGACGGCGTGCTGAAGAAGGTCGTGTCGCCGCACGCGCACCCGCTGCCGAGGTACTTCCCCGACCTCGCGCCGTTCGTCCCGGACGGGCACGCGATGGTGCTGCTGCTGGCGGCGGCGCAGTCGCTGCCGAACGTCGAGGACCTGGTCCACGAGAACGGCGGCGAGATCCGCTACCGGTGCCGCGAGGGCGAGGGCGTGTACGGGGCTCCGCTGTACGAGTTCACGTGGGGCCACTCGATGATGCACTACCAGCGCGTGGACCGTTCCCTCATCGGGCTGCTCGCGCTGTACCCGCACGACGGCCTCCACGAGTCGATCATGCGCGTCCACCACGACTTCGCCGACCTCGGGCCGCTGCACCTGGAGATGAAGCGGATCGACGGCGGCCTGTCCGCGCAGGGCTCCCCCGTCTTCTCCTACCAGGGGCGCGCGCACCTCGCCGAGACCACCGCGCGCCTGCAGGACGCGGGCCTCGCCATCGCCAACACCCACACCCCCGTCCTCAGCGCGAGCGGGATGAAGCCGTGGGGCGGGAAGGAGGCCGCGTTCAAGCGCGAGTTCGACCCGTACGGCCTGCTCGCCCAGGGCAAGGCCGACGCGTCGGCGCCCGCGGACGTGTCCGAGTCCACGGCCCTGCCGAACTCCGGCTGGTCCTACCGCCTCAGCCGCTAGACCCCCCGAAAGGACCCATCGTCATGCACTCACGCCGCGACTTCCTCCGTCTCGCCGGACTCGGCGGCGCGGCCGTCGCCGGGGCCGGGCTCCTGTCCGCCTGCGGCGGCGGGTCCGGCGGCTCCGGCCGCGGCCGGGCCATGCAGCTCGGCTGGATCAAGAACGCCCAGTTCGCCGGCGAGTACTTCGCGCTGGAGAAGGGCTACTACGGCGATCTCGGCGTCACGCTCGTCGCGGGCGGCGCGGCGGGCACCAGCGCCGAGGCCGCCCTGGACACCGGGAAGGCGTGGGTGGGGACGAGCACCCCGCAGAACGCCGCGCCCGCGATCAGGAAGGGCGTGCCGGTGGTGATCGTCGGCGCGGTGCTCGCGACGAGCCCGATGTGCATCGTCTCGCCCGCCGCCGAGCCGCTGGACGCGCCGAAGGACCTCGTCGGGAAGAAGGTCGGCGTCGCCGACCACAACGTGCCGGTGGTCACGGCGCTGCTCAAGGCCAACGGCGTCGACCCGGGGTCGGTGACGATCGTGCCGGTGCAGTTCGACCCGACGCCGCTGGCGTCCGGGCAGGTGGACGCGTGGTCGGGGTTCATCACCAACGAACCGGTCTCGCTGCGGATGAAGGGCTTCGAGACGCACTCGTTCATGTACGCCGACCACGGGCTGCGGATGTGCGCGCAGACGTTCGTCGTCGCCCGCGACACGCTGAAGAAGGAGCGCGACGCCGTCAAGGCGTACCTCACCGCCGAGATCAAGGGCTGGAAGGACGCCCTCGCGGACCCGGCGGGCGGCGCGCGGCTCGCCGTCGCCAAGTACGGCGCGGACCAGCACCTCGACCAGGCGCAGCAGACCGCGCTGCTCAAGGCGACCGTCCCGCTCGTCGCGACCGCCGAGACCAAGCGGAACGGCCTGTTCACCCTGTCGGACGCGCTGATGAACGACACCGTCGCGGCGCTGCGGCGCAGCGGCACCGACATCGGCGTCGAGGAGCTGTTCGACCCGTCCCCGCTCCGCGAGATCTACGCGGCCGACGCCGCGTTGAAGTCGTGACGGCCCGGCGCGTCGGCGGCGCCGCCGGGGTCCTCGCGCTCGTCGCCGCGTGGTGGATCGCCGCCGTGACCGTGTTCCGCTCGACCGGGACGGTGCCGAGCCCCTGGACGGTCCTGGCGTCCGTCCGGCACGACGGCTGGGCGCTGTACGGCCCGAACCTCGGCGTCACGGCGGCGGGCGCGGCGAAGGGGTTCCTGTGGGGCAACGGCACGGCCGTCGCGCTCGCGCTGCTCGTCGCGCTGCTGCCCCGGCTCGAACCGCTCGCCACGCAGCTCGCCGTGCTCAGCTACTGCACACCGCTGCTGGCGCTCGGCCCGATCGTGCTCGTGGTGTTCGGCGGGCGCACCCCGACGGTGTTCCTGGCCGCCGTGTCGGTGTTCTTCACCTCGATGGTCGGGACGCTCGCCGGGCTGCGGTCCGCCGACCGGGCCGGGCTCGACCTCGTCACCGCGTGCGGCGGCGGGCGCTGGCAGCGGCTCGTCCGCGTCCAGGCGATCGCGGCGCTGCCCGGCGTCGTCGGCGCGCTGAAGATCGCCGCCCCGGCGGCGGTGCTCGGCGCGATCCTCGGCGAGTACCTGGGCGGCGTGGACAGCGGCGTCGGCGTCGCGCTCACCGCCGCGCAGGCCGCCTACGACGTCCCGCGCACCTGGGGGATGGCGCTCGCGGCGGGCGCGCTGGCGGGCGCCGGGTACCTGCTGGCCGCGCTGCTCGGCCGCGCCACCGACCGCCTGCTGTACGGGCCGCGCCGGCGGGAGGCCGCCGCGTGACCGCCGTGCTGCGCTTCCTCGGGTCCACGCTGCTCGCCGCGGTGCTCGTCGTCGTGCTGTGGACGGCGTTCCTGCTGGCGTTCCCGCAGATCGGGCCGCGCGTCGGCAAGACGCCGCTCGACGTGTGGACGTACCTGTCGGTCGCCGAGAATCGCGGCCCCGTCCTGTCCGGGCTCGGGACGACGCTCGCCGACGCCGCGACCGGCTTCGCCGCCGGGATGTGCGCCGCGCTCGCCGCCGCCGCGCTGTCGCTGCTGTGGCGCGGGTTCGCGCACACCGCCGTGCCCGTCGCGACGCTGCTGCGGTCGATCCCGCTCGTCACGATGACGCCGCTGGTCGTGCTCGTCGTCGGGCGCGGCACCGCGGCCGTCGCCGTCATGGGCGGGCTCGTGGTGTTCTTCCCGGCGTTCGTCGTCGTCACCGCCGCGCTGCGGGACGCGCCCGCGCAGGCGCTCGACCTGGTCCGCGCCTACGGCGGCGGGCGCGGGACCGCGCTGCGCAGGGTCGCGCTGCCGTGGGCCGTGCCCGCGCTGTTCGCGGCGGCGCGGATCTCGGTGCCGGGCGCGCTCGTCGGCGCGCTCATCGCCGAGTGGCTCGGCACCGGGAAGGGGCTCGGCTCCGCCATGATCAGGGCGATCCCGCTGTACGACTACGATCGGCTCTGGGCCTCGATCGTCGCGGTGACCGCCGCGTCGATCCTGGTGTACGCGCTCGTCGGGGCGCTGGAACGCCTCGTCGCCGACCGCCTCGGCCAGTGAGGGAGCCATGACCGGCAAGCCGACGATGCGGGACGTCGCCCGCGCCGCCGGGGTCTCCGCCGCGAGCGTGTCGCTCGCGCTCAACAACAAGGGGCGGCTCGACGCGGCCACCCGCGACCGCATCATCGCCGCCGCCGAACGCCTCGGCTACCAGGTCCACCGGGAGGCGCGGGCGCTGCGCACCGGCCGGACGATGAGCCTCGGCCTCATCACCTCGCTCCCCGCCGACCAGGCCGGGGACCTCGACAGCCGCCTCGACTGGTACACCCGGACGGCGTTCGCGGCGGCGGGCGCGTCGCTGCGCGAGGGGTACGCGCTCGTGCTCGTCCCGCCCGACGACCAGCGCGGCCGGGCGCGGTCGCTGGCCGTGGACGGCGCGCTGCTCATCGACCCCGACCCCGGCGACGGGCTGCTGGACGACCTGCGGGCGCGCGGCCTGCCGACGGTGGTGCTCGGCGGGGCCGACCCCGGCGTCGCGTCCGCGTCGCTGGACCGGCGCGCGGCCGTCGCGCTGGCGATGTCGCACCTTCTCGCGGCGGGCGCGCGCGTCCCCGCGCTGCTCGTGGACGGCAGCGGGCGGCAGACCGCCGCCGGAACCCGCGACGCGTACCTGGACTGGTGCCGCGACGCCGGGCTGGAACCGCTCGTCGCGACCGCCGACCTCGCCGCGCCGGGCGGGCGGACCCGCGCCGGGCAGCGCGCGTTCGGGGACCTGCTCGCGGCGCGGCCCGACGTGGACGGGGTGTACGCCCCGCTGGACTCGCTCGCGGCGGGCGTCCTCGCGGCGGCGCGCGAGCGGGGCGTCGCGGTCCCCGGCGCCCTGCGCGTCGTCACCGCGGACGGGCCGGTGGCCCGGCACGCCGACCCGCCGCTGACCGCGATCGACACGCGCCGCGAGGAGCAGGCCGTCGCGGCGGTCCGGATGCTGATCAGCGAGCTGCGGACGGGCGTCCGCGCGCCGAGCGAGGTGTTCACGCCCGCGCTCGTCGTCCGCTGACGGGGCGCGGCACCCGCGCGCGTTGCGTACGGTGAAAGGCGGTTTCGCGAAGAAAGGGACGATCATGGTTCACGTCGCCGCCGACGACCGGTACGACCGGCTGCCCTACCACCGGTGCGGGCGCAGCGGGCTGCGGCTGCCCGCGATCTCGCTCGGGCTGTGGCACAACTTCGGCGACGACCGGCCGCTGGAGACGCAGCGGGCGATCCTGCGGCGCGCGTTCGACCTCGGCGTCACGCACTTCGACCTGGCCGACAACTACGGGCCGCCGCCGGGTTCGGCGGAGAAGAACTTCGGCCGGATCTTCCGGGAGGACTTCGCCGCGTACCGGGACGAGATCGTCCTGTCCACGAAGGCCGGGTACGACATGTGGCCCGGCCCGTACGGCGAGTGGGGCTCGCGCAAGCACCTGCTCTCCGGTTTGGATCGTTCCCTTCAGCGGATGGGCGTCGAGTACGTCGACATCTTCTACAGCCACCGCTTCGACCCCGACACCCCGCTCGAAGAGACGATGGGCGCGCTCGACCACGCCGTCCGCTCCGGCAAGGCGCTGTACGCGGGCATCTCGTCGTACTCGCCGGAGAACACCGTCCGCGCCGCCGCGATCCTGCGGGAGATGGGCACGCCGCTGCTCATCCACCAGCCGTCGTACTCGATGCTGAACCGCTGGATCGAGCAGGACCTGCTGGACGTCCTGGACCGCGCGGGCGTCGGCTGCATCCCCTTCTCCCCGCTCGCGCAGGGGATGCTCACCGACAAGTACCTGGACGGCGTCCCCGCCGGATCGCGCGCCGCGCAGGGCAAGTCGCTGTCGCCCGACTGGCTGACGGACGAGACGCTGGCGCACGTCCGCGCCCTCGACGGCATCGCCCGCGAGCGCGGCCAGAGCCTCGCGCAGCTCGCCATCGCGTGGGCGCTGCGCGACCGCCGGGTCACGTCGGTGCTGATCGGCGCGAGCAGCGTCGCGCAGCTGGAGGAGAGCCTGGCCGCCGCGACCGCGCCCCCGCTCACCGGCGACGAGCTGGCCGCGATCGACCGGCACGCCGTCGAGGCGGGCGTCAACATCTGGGCGCGGTCCAGCGAGGCGCGCTGAGCCGGACGCGTCAGTCGAAGTCCGTCCCGCGCGCCACGTCCTCCCAGGCCAGCAGCTCGCGGCGGACGGAGTCGGCGTGCGCGGTCAGGGCGTCCACGGCGTCGTTGCCGAGCGGGAGCCGCAGCGGCGTGTCGCCGTCGAGGGCCGCGAGGATCGCGGCGGCGGCCTTGGCGGGGTCGCCGGGCTGGCGCCCGTCGGCCGCCAGCGCGGTCGCGCGCGCCTTCCCGACGGTGCCGGCGTACGGGTCGGTCTCGGCGGCCTGCGCGAGGCGGTCGCCGAACAGGCCGGTGCGGAACGCGCCCGGCTCGACGATCAGCACGCCGATCCCGTGCGGGGCGACCTCCTCGGCCAGCGCCTCCGACAGGCCCTCCAGCGCGGCCTTCGTCGCGGAGTACGGGCCGACGCCCGCGAAGGAGAGCTGCCCGCCCATGCTGCTCATCTGCACGATCGTCCCCGAGCCGCGCTCGCGCATGTGCGGCAGGACCGCGCGGACGAGCGCGGCCGGGCCGAAGAAGTGCAGGTCCATCAGCGCGCGCAGCTCGGCGTCGGTGGTCTCCTCGACCGCGCCGAACAGGGCGCGACCCGCGTTGTTCACGAGCACGTCGATCCGGCCGTGCCGGTCCAGGGTCTCGGCGACGGCGGAGGTGATCCGCGCCTGTTCGGTGACGTCGAGGCGGACGGTGGACACGCCCGGCATGTCGTCCAGCGCCGCCGGATCGCGGACCGCCGCGACGACCGTGTCGCCCCGGTCCAGCACGGCCTGCGCCAGCGCGCGCCCGAAGCCCGACGAAGCCCCCGTGATCAACCAGACTCGTTCGTTCATGCCCTCGGTTATCGCGGGTCGGCGGGGGCGGCGTCCAAGACAGAGATCCGTCATGTCGATCAATGCCGCTTATCATCCCTGCATGGAGCTACGTCAGCTTCGCTACCTCATCGCGATCGACGAGGACGGCAACCTGGGCCGCGCCGCCGAGCGCCTGTTCGTCAGCCAGCCCGCCCTGTCGTACGCGCTCAGGAACCTGGAGGGCGAACTCGGCGTCCGCCTGTTCGACCGGCACTCCGGCGGCGTCACCGCGACGGCGGCGGGCCGCGACGTGGTCGCCGCCGCGCGCCGCGCCGTCCGCCAGGCCGACCTGGTCGCGGCGGTCGCCGACCGGCACCGGCACGGCGCGGCGGGCGTCCTGCGGCTCGGCTTCGAGGCGACCGGGGCGGGCGAGCTGACGGCCCGCGCCCGCGCGGAGTTCGCGCGGCGCCATCCGGCGGTGCGGGTGCGGCCCAAGCGGTTCGACTGGGGCGGCGAGGCGGACGCGCTGCGCGAGGGGCGCATCGACGTCGCGTTCGTGTGGCTGCCCGCCGACCTCACCGGCCTGCGCGCCGAGGTCGTCCACACCGAGCCGCGCGTCGTGGGCCTGCCCGTCGGGCACCGGCTCGCGGGCCGCGAGGGCGTGGCGCTCGCCGACGTCGGCGACGAGCCGCTGCTGTGGACCGAGCGCGCGCCCCGGGCGTGGGTGGACTGGTGGGCCGTCAACCCCCGGCCGGACGGCCGCGAACCCCGCTGGGGGCCGACGAACGACAACGTCGAGGAGATGCTGGAGCAGGTCGCGGACGGTGTCGCGATCTGCTTCGCGCCCGCGAGCATGGCGCGGTACTACACCCGTCCCGACCTCGTCTGGGCGCCGCTGGTGGACGCCGAGCCGCTGCGCGTCGCGCTGGCGTGGCCGGACGGCGCGGACGGCCCGCTGGTGCGCGGCTTCGCCGACGTCGTCCGCGACCTGACCGCAGGGTGACGCGCGTCTGGGAGCGCGCACCCGTTCACCGCGGCCGTGCAGATCACCGTCACGGTGACGGTGACATTCCCGTAGATTCGCCGCCATGTGCGTTTCGACGGCGGCGGCCGAGTTCAGCGGGACGATCCTGTACGGCGGACGCCGGCGGCACCCCGTACACGGATTGATCGAGGTCGTCGGCTACCAGAACACGGCCGTCAACCTGCACACCGGCCCGAACGCGATGCTGCTGCACCTGCCCGCCCGCGCGCTGACGCCCGGGCAGTTCGTCCCCGTGGGGCGGCACGGCGACGTGCTGACCCGCATGGTGGACGCGGTGCGCCCGGTCCCGGCGGGCGGCATCGACTGGATGGGCTCCGACGAGCCGTCGCGCGTCCAGGTCTTCGAGCACGACGTCTACACCGTCCTGCTCGCCGACGACCCGACGCTGATCCCCGCCGCGCTGCACCGCGTCCCGCCGCGCCGCCGCCCGCCGCTGCGCACGGATCTGCTGGAGTTCTACGCCGACGCGTATCCGGGCCACGTCATGGCCGTGTGCTGCTTCGACAACGCCGACGCGCGCCGCGCCAAGCCGCTGCTGCTCTGGTACGAGCCGACCGACCCGGACCGCATCGTCCTGCCCGCGCTCGACTGCCACACCGGTGCGCCGCCCGACCTCGACCGGCCCGTCCCCACCGACCACTGGATCCTGTTCGGGCTGGACGACGCGGGCGACGACTGGGGCGAGCCGGTCGAGTACCCCGGCGCGCTCCGGCACGAGCTGCGCGAATTCCTGCCCCGCGCGGTGCTCGGCACGGAATTCACCGCACCGCTCCCGAACGGCGACTTCGCCGTCGCGGTGGACGACCTGCGCGCGGGCCGCCTGAACGTCGAACGCGTGCGCTGAGCCGTTCCCGAAACCGGTCGCTCCGCGCGCCGCAACACAGGGCGATCCGGCCGGGAAGCTCGCCTTCGGCTCGCTTCACCGGCCGGTCAACGCACTCGCGCCGCGGCTGAGGTCCGTCGAAACAGACGTCAGCTGTTGAGCGGGGACGCGCCGCGGCGGGCGGAGCGCGCCCGGCCCGCGCCGCCGCGCGTGCCCCGGCTCCGGCCCGTGCTGCGACTCGCGCCGCGACCCGTGTTGCGATCCGTGCTGCGGCCCGTGTTCAGATCCGTGCTGCGATCCGCGCCGCCGCGCGGGGCCGCCGCGCGGCGCTCGCGCGCGGGGGCGGCCGCGGGCGCGGCGACGGCCGCGACCGGCGTGCCGGACGGGACGCGCGCGCCCGTGATCCGGGCCAGGTCGTCGCCGCCCGGCACCACCGCGGTGACGCTCGGCGCGATGCCGGCCGTCTCCATCAGCCGCGTCGTCTCGCGCCGCTGCTCGGGGAGCACCAGCGTGACGACCGTGCCCGTCCGCCCGGCGCGGGCCGTCCGGCCGCCCCGGTGCAGGTAGTCCTTGTGGTCGGCGGGCGGGTCCACGTTCACGACGAGGTCGAGGTCGTCGATGTGGATGCCGCGCGCGGCGACGTTCGTGGCGACGAGCACCGGAACGGTCCCGGACTTGAACCCGTCCAGCGCCCGGTTGCGCTGCGACTGCGACTTGCCGCCGTGCAGCGCGACCGCCTGGACGCCGCGCGCCGCGAACCGGCGGACGAGCCGGTCGGCGGCGTGCTTCATCCCGACGAACATGATCACCTGCCCGTCGCGGGCGGCGATGTGCGCGAGGGTGTCCTGCTTGTCGGCCTCGTCCACCAGCAGGAGGTGGTGGTCCATCGTGACCACCGCGCCCGCCGACGGGTCGACGGAGTGGCTCACCGGGTCGCTGAGGAACCGGCGCACCAGCTTGTCGATGTTGCGGTCGAGCGTCGCGGAGAACAGCATCCGCTGGCCGCCGGGCGCGACCTGGTCGAGCAGCCGGGTGACCTGCGGCAGGAAGCCCATGTCGGTCATCTGGTCGGCCTCGTCCAGCACCGCGATCTCGACGCCGCGCAGGTCGCAGTCGCCCCGGTCGACCAGGTCCGCGAGGCGGCCCGGCGTCGCGACCAGGACCTCGGCGCCGCGCCGCAGCGCGGCGGCCTGCTTGGTCAGCGACAGCCCGCCCACGGCCGTCGCCAGCCGCAGCCGGACGCCCGCCGCGTACGGGGCGAGCGAGTCCGTCACCTGCTGCGCCAGCTCGCGCGTCGGGACGAGCACCAGCGCGAGCGGGCGGCGCGGCTCGGCGCGGCGGCCCGCCGTGCGGGCGAGGACGGCCAGCCCGAACGCGAGCGTCTTGCCGGAGCCGGTGCGGCCCCGCGCGAGGACGTCCCGGCCCGCGAGGGCGTCGGGCAGCGTCGAGGACTGGATCGGGAACGGCTCGGTCACGCCCTGCTCGGCGAGGACCGTCAGCAGCGCCTTCGGCAGCGGCAGCTCCGCGAAGGACGCGGCCGGGGGCAGGCCCGGCGTCGTGCCGGTCGGCGCGGTGAACTCGGTGTCGGGGCGGCGCGGTCCGGTGCCGCCGGAGCGGGGCCGGCCGCCGCGGCCGCGCGCGGTGGAGCGTCGGGTGGAACGGGGGTCACGGGTCATGGTCGACCTTCCTGAGAGGGGCGCGTCGCCAGGAAGATCGCCCGTGGAGGGCGGAACATCCGCAAGGAACGAGCCCGGTGGCCGGCGGGCGGCGGGACGCCGCGTGCCGTGCCGGGGAGCGGCCGTGGTCGGCCGGGGAAGCCGCGCGGAGCGAGGGTCCGCGGTGCGGCGGGCGGTTCCGCGGCCCGGGGCCGGGAAACCGCGCGCGGCGGCACGAACGCTCGTGCCGCCGCGCGGGAGGGTCCTGGTCAGGCCGGGACGATGTTCTCGGCCTGGAGGCCCTTCTGGCCCTGGGTCACGTCGAAGGAGACCTTCTGGCCCTCCTGCAGCTCGCGGAAGCCCTGGGCGGCGATGTTGGAGAAGTGGGCGAAGACGTCGGCGCCGCCGTCGTCCTGGGCGATGAAGCCGAAGCCCTTTTCGGAGTTGAACCACTTCACGGTGCCAGTAGCCATGTTTCATTCCCCCTGTGGGTCGGGTCTCGTCCCGCACCGTGCGGGACCGAGGACGCCGCGATGGCCCACCCGGAATGAACCAGGACAACAAAAAAACGCCTGACGTACTGACGGCAGGCGCACACAATGTTTATGGGAACCGCAACTCTCCGTAGCTTAGCCGACGTCCGCGGCCGCGTCAAACGACGCCCCGATCCGCCCGTCCGCCGGGCCGGGCGGGCGGAGCGCGGGCGTGAAACGCTGGCCCCGTGAGTCCGGACGCCGAAACCACGCCCCGGCGCGCGATGGGCAGGCCGCGCGCGACGTCGCGGCCCGAGCTGGAACGGCTCGCGTTCGAGCTGTTCGCCGCGCGCGGCTTCGACGAGACGACCGTGGACGACATCGCCGCCGCGGCGGGCATCGGCCGCCGGACGTTCTTCCGCTACGTGCCGTCCAAGAACGACCTGGTCTGGGGCGATTTCGAGAAGCAGTTGGCCGGCCTGCGCCGCCTCCTGGCCGAGGCCGACCCGGCCGAGCCCCTGATGGCCGTGCTCCACCGCGCCGTCCTGGAACTCAACCGCTTCGACCCGCGGACGACCGCCGAGTACCGCCGCCGCATGCAGCTCATCCTCGCCGCCCCGACCCTGCGGGCGGACGCGACCCTCCGCTACGAGGCGTGGCGGGCGGTGGTGGCGGAATTCACGTCCCACCGGACCGGCCACCCGCGGGACGCCCTGCTCCCCCGCCTGGTGGCCAACGTCCTCCTGTCCGCCGCCCTGACGTCGTACGAGCAGTGGCTCTCCCACGAAGAGGGCCCCACGCTGGAGGAACTGCTCGACACGGCCCTGACCCATGCGGCGACGGGGTTAGCCAGAGCCCTGGCGGACGAGACCAGCACGAGAACACGCGGCGAGCCGCGCGGCGCAGCGGACGAAGAACCCTCGTAGACAAGAACGAAAATCCCTCGTAGACGAAGACCGAAAAACCCTCGTAGACGAGGAACGAAGAACCCTCGGGGACGACCAAACCCGTCGCGGGGGAGCCCCGAAGCGAAGCGAAGCGAGCGAGGGCGCCCCCGCGAACGAGCAGCAACCGAAGGGGGTCACCGGCGGGCGCACGGCCGCGAGCCGCCAGGCGAGCGGCCGGGCGCGCGCAGCGCGAAGGGCCGCACCGCAGCGGAGCGCCAGCGGAGCGAGGATGCGGCGCTTCGCGCCGCGGGGGGCGTGGGGGGTCGCCCCCCCACAAGCAAAAGGGCGCATACTGGAGGTGATGAGACCCTCACGAGGCGCCGCGCGCCGCCACCTGCCCACCAGTCCCTTCAGCCCGCCGCCGCCGGCTCCGCCGGCGAAGGAGTTCGCGGTCGACG
>NZ_KB907226.1 GCF_000381885.1 Actinomadura atramentaria DSM 43919
TCCACCGCGCCGTCCTGAACGACCCCGCGTTCGTCCCGGCCGACGACTCTCCCTTCACCGTCCACACCCGGTGGATCGAAACCGAGTACGACAACCGGATTCCGCCCTACGAGGGGATCGCCGGGCCGGCCGCGGAGCCGCCCGCGACCGAGCGGATCACCGTCCAGGTCGGCGGGCGGCGCGTCGAGGTCGTCCTGCCGACCGCGCTGACGGCCGTCGCCTCCGGAGCGCCGCAGGTGGGGGAGGCGGTGCTCGCGGGCGCCGTCGCGGCGCGGGGGCGGCGGCGCGGCGGGCCCGGCGCGGCGCGGCCGTCCGGGGACGCGCTGGTCAGCCCGATGCAGGGGACGATCGTCAAGCTCGTCGTGGCGGACGGCGCGACCGTCGCGGCGGGCGACACCATCGTCGTCCTCGAAGCGATGAAGATGGAGCAGCCGCTCACCGCCCACAAGGCCGGGACGGTCACCGGCCTGAGCGCGGGCGTCGGCGACACCGTCGCGGGCGGCGCGACCGTCTGCGAGATCCGGGACTGACCCCGCGGCGCCCCCGGCCGGACCGGCCGGGGGCGTTTTCGCTTGCCCAGATACCTTGGTTCGGGAAATCTCAGGTCGAAGGCAGTTGATACCTTGGGTTAGGATATCTTGGAGCCAAGCTAAAGGGGGCGGTGTGGAGGACGACCGCACGGCGCCGCTGCGCGTCGGCGTCATCGGGCACGGGGCGATCGGCGCGCGCGTCGCCGGGGCGCTGGCCGCCGGGGAGGTCCCCGGCGCGGTGCTCGCCGGGGTGCTGGTGCGCGGCTGCCGGCCCGTCCCGGCGCGCGTGCGCGACCTGGCCGCGCTGACCGCCGCCGCCGACCTCGTCGTCGAGGCCGCCGGGCAGGACGCGCTGCGCGAGCACGGCCCGGCCGTCCTCGCCGCGGGCCGCGACCTGCTCGCCGTCTCGGTCGGCGCGCTCGCCGACGACGACCTCGCCAAGGCCCTCGACCACGCGGGCCCCGGGACGCTCCTGCTCAGCCAGGGCGCGCTCGGCGGCCTCGACGTCGTCCGCGCCGCCGCCCGCTCGGGCCCGCTGGCGAACGTGACGCTGACCTCGACGAAGCGGTCCGCGTCCCTCGTCCAGCCGTGGATGGACGCCGGTCTCGCGGGACGGCTCACGGACGCGACGCCGGGGGACGCCCCGGTCACCGTGTTCGACGGGCCCGCCCGCGAGGCCGCCGTCCGCTTCCCGCGCAACGCCAACGTCGCCGCGACGCTCGCGCTCGCGGCGGGCGACTGGGACCGCGTCCGCGTCCGCCTCGTCGCGGACCCCGGCACGCCGCTGACCCGGCACGTCGTGGAGTTCGCCGCGCCCGCCGGGGCCTATCGGTTCGACCTCGGCAACCTGCCCGATCCGGACAACCCCGCGACGAGCGGGCTCGTCGGGCACGCGGTGCTGCGGGCCGTCGCGGACCGCGTCCCCGCGTCCGGCTGGAGGTTCGTGTGAACGTCCTGCCCTCCGGAATCGCCGTCGCGGACACCGGCGGCGACCTGCCGCCCGTCCTGTGCCTGCACGGCATCGGGTCCAGCTCGGCCGCGTTCGCGGGACTCGCGCGCGAACTGTCCGACCGGCTGCGGATCATCGCCTGGGACGCGCCCGGCTACGCCGCGTCCGCCGACCCGCCCGCCGCGCCCGGCATGGACGGGTACGCCGACGCGGCCGCCGGAGTCCTGGACGCGCTGGGACTGGAACGTTCCCTGGTGCTCGGCGTGTCGTTCGGCGGCGTCATCGCGACCCGGCTCGCGCTGCGGCACCCCGACCGGGTGACCGCGCTCGTCCTCGCGGACTCGACGCGCGGCTCCGGGGCCTCGCCGGACGGCGGCGCGGCGATGCGCGCGCGGGGCGCGGAACTCGCCGCGTCCGACCCCGCCGACTTCGCGCGGCGGCGCGCGCCCCGGCTCCTGTCGGCCGCCGCGCCGCCCGAGGCCGTCGAGGCCGTCGCCGACGCCATGCGCGCCGCGATCCGGCTGCCCGGCTACGGCCACGCCGCGCGCGCGATGGCCGACACCGACCACGGGCCGCGCCTCGGCGAGGTCGCCGTGCCCACCCTCGTCGTCGTCGGCTCCGCCGACGTCGTCTGCCCGCCCGCCGAGAGCCGCCGCCTCGCCGCCGGAATCCCCGGCGCGCGGTACGCCGAGATCCCCGGCGCCGGACACCTGGCCAACCAGGAGCGGCCCGCCGCGTTCGCGGCGGCCGTCGCGGATTTCCTCACCTCCCACCACAGCAAGGAGTGACCGTGTCGAACGTTGACTTCTCCGACCTCGACGCCCTGATCGACTCGTGCATCGCGAGCCGCGAGAGCCGCCGGGAGGACTGGGACACCCTGGCCTTCCAGGCCAAGGCGGGCGAGCAGTTCCGGCGCGCGCAGATCCGCTACGTCGGGTCCGGCGCGACCGGGAACCACGAGGGCGACTCGCGGATTCTGCCGTCCGGCGGGTTCACCTTCTCCAACATGCGGCTGCCCGTGGGCGGCGAGGGGCCCGAGCACACCCACCACGACGTCGAAGAGGCGTTCTTCGTGCTGGAGGGCCAGCTCGAGGTCACCGTCCACGACGTGGAGGACGGCACCAAGACCGCCAGCCGCGTCCTCGGCTACCGCGACCTGATCCGGGTTCCGGCGGGGGTGCCGCGCAGCCTGAAGAACGTCGGGGACACCGACGCGCTGTTCTGCGTGATCATCGGCACGCAGAAGCCGCAGCTCCCGACGTACCCGGAGACGTCTCCGATGCACGGGGTCACGCGCGACTGAGGCCGGGCCGGGGGAGCGCCCGGCCGGGCGCTCCCCTTGTTGCCTAGCGCTTGCTTGGTTGCGGCGTTAGCCTCTGGGTCAGCCCCGCTGAACCGGAGGAGCGATGACGTACGACGTCCTCGGCACGGCCGTCACCCTGCCCGTGCGGGTCCGCGACGCGTCGGCGGCCACGGTGTTCTACGACGTGGCCGCCGACGCCGCGCGCCGCCTGGCCCCGCCCGGCTTCGCGGTGACCGAGACAGCGCCGGGCCGCACCCAGTTCGTCCTGGCGCTGATCGACTACCGCGACAACGACCTGGGCGACTACCGCGAGATCGGGACGATCCTGTTCGTCCGCCCGGAGAACGGCGGGCCGGACGGCACCTTCATCACCCACCTGCCGGTGGATCGGGAGTTCACCTGCGTCGCGGGGAACCGGATCTGGGGTTATCCCAAGACCGTCGAGCGCATCGACGTCGAGCAGACCCCGACCACGTCGCGCTGGACGCTGACGATGGACGGCGTCCGCGCCCTCGACATCGCCGTCCCGCGCGGCGGCGACGGCGAACTGCCCCCGACGCCGATGGCGTCCTACACGCTCCGCGACGGCCGCCCGCACGCGACGTCCTTCACCCAGGGCGGGACGGGCGTCGGTTTCGGCGACGGGTCGGGCGTGGCGCTGTCCCTCGGCGACCATCCGCTGGCCGCCGAACTCGCGTCGCTCGGCCTCCCGAAGCGCCCGGCGTCGACCATGTGGATCGAGAACATGCGGGGCTCCTTCGAAGAACCCCGCCCCCTCTGACCGAACGCGCCCCGCCCACCCGATACGGCCGCCCGGCCGCTCGCCTGGCGGCTCGCGGCCGTGCGGGTGTTGCGCTCGGACTCCACGCGAGCGCACCAGCGCGACAACGCGGGCGCGCGGCGGACGTTCAACGCGCGCCGGGCTTTGTGGGCGCGCGGCAGCATGGGCGCGCCAGTCGCTGGGGCGTGTGCGCGGCGCTGCGGGAAGGCATTGGGCGGAAACGCCGCTGCGCTGCCATGCGCGCGGTGGCGGCGCGTGGCAGAGCAGCGGCGGCTTGGACGGGAGGGAGTCACTCGTCGTTGTGGGGTTCCGGTTTCAGGGGGTCGTGGCCCAGGTCCATCAGGGAGTGGCGCCAGTGCTCGTTGGCCGCGCCGCGGCCGGGCGGGTTGGCGCGCAGGTCCTGGACGCGGGCGACGACGTCGCGCATGACCTCGGCGTCCTCGTCGGTGAGGTCCATCTTGCGCTTGCGCAGGATCAGGGCGACGTGGCGGCCGAGGTCGGGGACGCCGGAGTCGGGCTCGGCGGGGAGCGCGTCGGTGCCCGAGGCTTCGGTGAGCAGCCACTCCCGCAGCTCCTCCGACGTCATGTTGACCTCGGCGTGGAACACGTCCCACAGCTCCTCGACGTCCGGGGCGATCCGGTCCTTCACGATGGCCTCCTTGTCCGGCTTCTCCACCTGTTCCCGGTCTGCGCCCGCGCAGTGCCGGGCGCGGGCCAAAGACTCTTGGCGGCGCCTTTCCCCAACGGATGCCCGGTTCACTCGAAGATGTCGGGGTAAGCGCGCCGATATGGAGACGCTGGAGCGCGCGCTGCGGGCGAGGGTGGACGGGGAGGTGCGGTTCGACGCGGGATCGCGGGCGATGTACGCCCACGACGCGTCGAACTACCGGTGGCCGCCGGTGGGGGTGGTGGTCCCGAGGACGGTCGACGCCGGTGCGGAGGCGGTGGCGGTGTGCCGGGAGCAGGGCGTCCCGGTGCTTTCGCGCGGCGGCGGGACGAGCCTGGCCGGGCAGTGCTGCAACACGGCCGTCGTCCTCGACTGGTCGAAGTACTGCACGCGCCTGGTGGAGCTGGACCAGGAGGCGAACACGGCGATCGTCGAGCCCGGCGCGTGCCTGGACGACCTCAACGCCGCGCTGGAGCCGCACGGCCTGACCGTCGGCCCGCGCCCGTCCACGCACGCGACCTGCACGATCGGCGGAATGATCGGCAACGACTCGTGCGGCGCGACCGCGCAGGCGTACGGCCGCATGACCGCCTCGGTGCTGCGCCTGGAGATCCTGACCTACGACGGCGTCCGGACGTGGGTCGGCCCGACCGACGACGCCGAGTACGCCCGCGTCCTGGGCGAGGGCGGCCGCCGCGCCGAGATCTACCGCGACCTGCGGGAACTCCGCGACGACGGCATGGCCCTCCTGCGCACGCGCTATCCGAACATCCCGCGGCGCGTCTCCGGCTACAGCCTGGACGAGCTGCTGCCGGAGAAGGGCTTCAACGTCGCGCGCGCCCTCGTCGGCTCCGAGGGGACGCTGGTCACGGTCCTGCGCGCGGAGATCCGCGTCTTCGAGCGCCCCGCCGCGCGCACGCTCGTCGTCCTCGGCTACGACGACATCGCGACCGCCGCCGACGCCGTCCCGGCCGTCGCCGAGCACGAGCCGCTGGCGCTGGAGGGCCTGGACAACGAGCTGGTGGAGCTGGCCCGCGCGGACCACCTGATGAGCACGGACGTCCGCCACCAGCTCCCCAAGGGTTCGGGCTGGCTGATGGTCCGCTTCGGCGGGAAGTCGCAGGACGAGGCCGACCGCCGCGCCGACGACCTGCTCAAGGCGCTCGCGCTGTCGGACCACTCGCCGCGCGTCCAGTACCAGGACGATCCGGGCAGCGAGGAGAAGCTGTGGAAGGTCCGCGAGGCGGGCCTGGGCGCGACCGCCTATCCGCCCGGCGAGCCGGACACGCACGAGGGCTGGGAGGACGCGGCCGTCCCGCCCGACCGGCTCGGCGACTACCTGCGCGACTTCCGGAAGCTGGTGGACGGGTTCGGTTACGCGCCCGTCTCCCTGTACGGGCATTTCGGGCAGGGCTGCGTCCACACCCGCATCCCCTTCGACCTTTCCGACGACGCCGGGGTCGCGAAGTACCGCGACTTCGTCCGCCGCGCGGCGCAGCTCGTCGTGGACCACGGCGGTTCGCTGTCGGGCGAGCACGGCGACGGCCAGTCCCGGGCCGAACTCCTGCCGCTCATGTTCGGCGACGACATGGTCGACCTGTTCGGCCGCTTCAAGGCCGTCTTCGACCCGGACGACCGCATGAACCCCGGCAAGGTCAGCACGCCCGGGCGGAAGTCGAAACCCGAGGGCATCACCCAGAACCTCGACCGGCGCGGCTACCACCCGGCCGAACCCGCCACCCATTTCGACTACCCGCACGACCACCACCGGTTCGCGCACGCCGCCGAGCGCTGCGTCGGGATCGGGAACTGCCGGACGTCCTCGGGCGGCGTGATGTGCCCGAGCTACCGCGTCACCGGCGAGGAGAAGCACGCGACGCGCGGCCGCGCGCGGCTGCTGAACGAGATGATGCGCGGGGAGGTCATCCGGGACGGCTGGCGCTCCGACGACGTCGCGGACGCCCTGGACCTCTGCCTGGCCTGCAAGGGCTGCAAGCAGGACTGCCCGGTCGGCGTGGACATGGCCACCTACAAGGCCGAGTTCCTGTCGCACCACTACGCGGGGCGCGTCCGGCCCGCCGCGCACTACGCGATGGGCTGGCTGCCGCTGTGGGCGGGCCTGGCCGCCGCGGCGCCGCGCGCCGCGAACACGCTCGCGCACGCGCCGGGCCTGGCGCGGCTGGTGAAGGCGGCGGGCGGCGTGGACCGCCGCCGCGACCTGCCGCACTTCGCCCGGCGGCGGTTCGCGGACTGGTTCCGCGACCGCGAGCCCGCCGGGACGGGCTGGCGCGGCCCGGTCGTCCTGTGGCCGGACACGTTCACCGACAACTTCCACCCCGAGTCGGGGAAAGCCGCCGTCGAAGTGCTGGAGAAGGCCGGGTTCCGGGTGGAATCACCGCCGCAGCCGTCACCGCTGGGGACCGCGACGAGCGGCCTGTGCTGCGGCCTCACCTGGATCTCCACCGGCCAGCTCGACGTCGCCGACCGCGTCCTGCGCCGCACCGCGCGGGCGCTCGCGCCCCGGCTGCGCGCGGGCGAGGAGATCGTCGTCCTCGAACCGAGCTGCGCGGCGGTGTTCCGCTCCGACGCGCCCGACCTGATCAGCGACGGCGAGGAGGCCGAGACGATCCGGCTGCTCCGCGACCGGACGAAGACGCTCGCGGAACTGCTCAACGCCCACGACGTCCCGGTGAGCGGCGGCGAGAAGATCAAGGCCCTCGCCCAGCCGCACTGCCACCACCACGCGATCATGGGCTTCGACGCCGACCGGGAGCTGCTCGCCCGCGCCGGGGTGGACGCGGACGTCCTCGACGTGGGCTGCTGCGGCCTCGCCGGGAACTTCGGCTTCGAGCGCGGCCACTACGACGTGTCGGTCGGCGCGGCCGAACTCGGCCTGTGGCCCGCCGTCCGCGGCGCCGACCCGGGCACCGAGGTCCTGGCGGACGGCTTCTCCTGCCGCACGCAGATCGAGGCGGGCACCGACGCCGCCCCGCGCCACCTCGCCGAACTGCTCCGGGAGCTGATGTGACGCCCGTGACGGCGCTGACGTCCGCCGCGTACACGGTCCCGACCGACGCGCCCGAGGCGGACGGCACGCTCTCCTGGACGGAGACGACGCTCGTCCTCGTCACCGCCGAGGCCGGCGGCGAGACCGGCATCGGCTGGACGTACGGCCCCGCCGCCTGCGCCGCGATCGTGGACGACCTGCTCGCGGCGGAGGTCACCGGCCGCGACGCGCTCGCGACCGCCGCGTCCCACGAGGCGATGTGCCGCGCCCTGCGCAACGCGGGCCGCCCCGGAATCGGCGCGATGGCGCTGTCCGCCGTGGACTGCGCGCTCTGGGACCTGCACGCGCGGCTGCTCGACGTGCCGCTGCACCGGCTGCTCGGCGCGGACCCGGACGCGTCCGTCCGCGTCTACGGCTCCGGCGGCTTCACCACCTACGACGACGCCCGCACGCGCGCCCAGCTCGAAGGCTGGCTGGCCCGCGGCATGACGGCCGTCAAGATCAAGATCGGCGAGGCGCGCGGCACCCGGCAGGACCGAGATCTGGAACGGCTCCGCCTCGCCGCCGACGTGCTCGCGGGCCGCGCCGAGCTGTACGCCGACGCCAACGGCGCCTACGACGCGCCCGCCGCGATCCGCGTCGCCGCCGAGGCGCCGCCGCTCGGCTGGTTCGAGGAACCCGTCTCGTCCGACGACCTGGACGGCCTGCGCCGGGTCCGCGCCGCCGTCGACTGCCCGGTCGCGGCGGGGGAGTACGGCTACGACCTGCCCTACTTCGAGCGGCTGCTGGACGCGATCGACGCCCCGCAGGCCGACGTCACCCGTGTCGGCGGCGTCACCGAGTTCCTGCGCGTCGGCGCGCTCGCCCGCGCCCGCAACCGCGAGCTGTCCGCGCACTGCGCGCCGAACCTGCACGCCGCCGTCCTCGCCGCGCTGCCCAACGCGCGGCACATCGAGTGGTTCCACGACCACGAGCGCGTCGAGGGCCTGCTGTTCGACGGCGCGCTGACCGTCGCGGACGGCGAGGTCCGGCCCCGCGCCGACGCGCCCGGCCACGGCCTGCGGCTGCGCGGCGCCGACGCCGAGCGGTACCGGACGCGCTGACCGCGCCCGGCACCGCGACCGCTCACTTGAACTGCTGGATCTTGTCCTTGGCCAGCGTCGTCGCGATCGACGCGCGGCGCGGCTGGCCCTTGGCGAACGCCTTCGCGAACTTCTTCGCCTGGTCGTACTCGATCTTGCCGGGCATCGGCGGCTCGTCCGGGTCCACCTGGATGTCCACCAGCGCGGGCCCGTCGTGGTTGAACGCCTCCAGGACCGCCTTCTCCACGTCCCGCGGATCGGTGACCTTGAGCCCGCACGCCCCGCACGACCGCGCCCAGCCCGAGAAGTCCGACACCGGGTCGGTCGGGTACCGCACGCCGTACTCGGGGTAGCCGAGGACCATCTGCTCCCACAGGATCTGCCCGAGCGAGCTGTTGTTGTTGATGATCACCTTGATCGGCAGGTTGTTCGTCGCGGCCGTCAGGAAGTCGGCCATCAGCATCGAGAACCCGCCGTCCCCGACGTACGCGATGACCTGGCGGCCCGGGAACGCGTGCTGGATCGCGATGGAGTACGGCAGGCCGGGCGCCATCGTCGCGAGGTTGCCCGACAGGTAGAAGCCGCGGTCGCCGCGGATCGTCCAGTGCCGCGCCGCCCACGTCGCGATCGTGCCGCTGTCGCAGGTGAGGATCGCGTCCTCCTCGGCCAGCTCGTCGATGACGCCCATGACGTACTGGGGCGCGATGGGCTTGCGCTTGCCGTTCTCCAGCGCGTCCATCTGCTTGCGCCACTTGCCCATCGCCTTCTGGTACTTCTCCAGATGCGACCGCTTCTTCTTGCGGTGCAGGAGCGGCAGCAGCGCGGCCAGCCCCTCCTTGGCGTCGCCGATGACGGGCACCTCGGTCGGCATCCGCGCGCCCGCGCGCGACGGATCGGCCTCGATCTGCACGACGCGGACCTTGCCCGGCTCCGGCAGGTGCTGGGTGTACGGGAAGTTCGTCCCGACCATGAACAGCGTGTCGCAGTCCTCGATCAGCTCCTCGCCCGGCTTCGTGCCGAGCAGGCCGATGCCGCCGACCGCGTACGGGGAGTCGTCGGGGATGACCGCCTTGCCGGGGAGCGTCTTGATGACCGGCGCGCCCAGCGCCTCCGCGACCGCCAGGACCTCGTCGCGGGCGTGCAGCGCGCCGACGCCGACGAGCATCGCGACCTTGTTCCCGGCGTTGAGGACGTCCGCCGCCGCCCGCAGGTCCGCCTCGCGCGGCAGGCCGGGCGGCTGGAGGTAGACCGGCGCGGTCGCGGGCGGCCGGGCCGGGGCGACGTGCTGGTACGGGTCCGCGTCCGCGTCCGCGACCTGGATGTCATTGGGCAGGCTGAGGTGCGCGACGCCGCGCCGCGCGATGGCCGTCCGGATCGCGATGTCCACCACGCCGGGGAGCTGGGCCGGGTTGTCCACGACGAGGTTGTACTCGGCGACGTCCTCGTACAGGTGCTCGGTGTGGACCTCCTGCTGGTAGCCGGTGCCGAGCACGGACGTCTCCTGCATCCCGGTGATGGCGAGGACGGGCGTGTGGTCGAGCTTGGCGTCGTAGAGCCCGTTGAGCAGGTGGACCGCTCCCGGCCCGGACGTCGCCAGGCACACGCCGAGCCTTCCGGTCGCCTTGGCGTACCCCGTCGCCATGAACGCGGCGGCCTCCTCGTGCCGGACCAGCACGAACCGGATGCGGTCGCGGTGCCGCCGCAGCCCCTCCATGATCCCGTTGATGCCGTCTCCGGGGAGCCCGAAGATCGTGTCGACGTTCCAGTCGATGAGCCGTTCGATCAGCGATTCCGATGCGATTTTCCCCATGTGTCCCCCCGTGCCCGGGAAATCGCCGCTGACACGGGCCGTTAGCCGGGAGGACGTCCGGGTAGGCCGCCCGGACCATGTCCGGACGGCAGGAGAGGCGGAGCAGATGGGACGGCGGAAGGCACCCCGCGTCGTCGTCGTGACCGGTGCCAGCGGCGGCGTCGGACGCGCGACCGCGCGCATGTTCGGCGAACGCGGCGACCGGGTCGCGCTCCTCGCGCGCGGCACGACGGGACTGGACGCGGCCGCGCGCGAGATCCGCGACGCGGGCGGCCGGGCGCTCCCGATCCCCACCGACGTGTCGGACTGGGAGCAGGTCAGCGCCGCCGCCGACCGCGCCGTCCGCGAACTCGGCCCCCTCGACGTGTGGGTGAACGTCGCGTTCACCTCGGTGTTCGCGCCGTTCACCGAGATCGACCCCGACGAGTTCCGCCGCGTCACCGAGGTCACCTACCTCGGCTTCGTGTACGGCACGCGCGCCGCGCTCGACCACATGCTGCCCCGCGACCACGGCACGATCGTCCAGACCGGATCGGCGCTCGCGCGGCGCGGCATCCCGCTCCAGTCGGCGTACTGCGGGGCCAAGCACGCGATCCAGGGCCTGCACGAGTCGCTGCGGACGGAGCTGCTGCACTACGGGACGCGGGTCCGGACCACGATCGTTCACCTGCCCGCCGTGAACACCCCGCAGTTCGACTGGGTGGAGAACCGGCTGCCCGACCACGCGCAGCCCGTCCCGCCGATCTACCAGCCCGAGGTCGCCGCCCGCGCGCTCCTGCGCGCCGCCGACCGTCCGCGCCGCCGCGAGTACTGGGTCGGCGGCAGCACGGTCGGCACGATCCTCGGCAACCGGATCGCGCCCGGCCTGCTCGACCGCTACCTCGCCCGCACCGGCTTCGGCTCGCAGCAGACCGGCCGCCCGCGCGACCCCGACGCGCCCGACAACCTGTGGCGGCCCGCCGACGGGTCCGGCGGACGCGACTTCGGCGCGCACGGCGACTTCGACGACCGCGCGCACCCGCGCAGCCTCCAGCGCTGGGCGTCCGAGCACCGCGGGCTGCTCGCCGCCGGGGCGATGGGCGCGGCCGGGCTCGCCGGCGCGGCGCTGGCGCGCGACCGCCGCCGGTGAACGGGCCCTACGCCCTGCGCGAGTACACCGTGCTCGCGGACGGGGAGCGCGGCGTCCTCACCGGCCCGGACGGCGACTGCGCGTTCGGGTGCGTCCCGTCGTGGGAGTCGCCCGCCGTCTTCGCCGGCCTGCTCGGCGGCGGGGGCGACTACCGGGTCGCGCCCGCCGACCCCTGGCGCGTCTGGGGCGGCGCCTACGAGGACGGGACGCTGATTTTCCGGCGGCGCTGGGTGACGTCCGGCGGCGTCGTGGAGTGCCGGGAGGCGCTCGCGCGGCCCGCCGCGCCCGACCGGCTGGTGCTGCTGCGGCGCGTCCGGGCCGTGCGGGGGGCGGCGGCCGTCCGCGTCCGGCTCGACCCGCGCGCCGAGTTCGGCGCGCGCCCCCTCACCGGCCTGACGTGCGCGGACGGCGTGTGGACGGGTCGCTGCGGCGATCTGCACCTGCGCTTCACCGGAGCCGCGCACGCGTCCGCGAACGGCGGGCTCGAAGCGGTCGTCGAACTGCGCGAAGGCGCCGAACACGACCTCGTCCTCGAACTCGGCACCGCGCCCGACGCCGCGCCGCCCGACCCCCGCGCGCTGTGGGCGGCGACCGAGGCCGACTGGCGGCGCGCCGTCCCCGACTGCGCCGACACCGCCGCGCCCGCCGACGCGCGCCTCGCCTACGCCGTCCTGACCGGCCTCACCGCCGCGTCCGGCGGCATGGCCGCCGCCGCGACCACCTCGCTGCCCGAACGCACCGGCGCGGGCCGCGACTACGACTACCGGTACGCGTGGATCCGCGACCAGTGCTACGCGGGCGAGGCCGTCGCCGCGCACGGCGCGCGCCCCGACCTGCTCGACGCCGCCGTCGCGTTCGTCGCCGAACGCGTCCTCGCGGACGGCGACCGCCTCGCGCCCGCCTACACCGTCCACGGCGACCCGGTCCCCGCCGAACGCCGCCTGGACCTGCCCGGCTACCCCGGCTCCGACGTCGTCGTCGGCAACCACGCCGCCGGGCAGTTCCAGCTCGACGCGCTCGGGGAGGCGCTGCACCTGTTCGCCACGGCCGCGGCCGCCGGGCGGCTCACCGACGACGCCGCCCGCGCCGCGCGCGTCGCCGTCGCGGCCGTCGCGCGCCGCTGGGAGGAGCCCGACGCGGGCATCTGGGAGACCCGGCCCGCGCTGTGGACGCACTCCCGGCTCGTCTGCGTCGGCGGCCTGCGCGCGGCCGCCGCCGCGTTCGCCGCGCCCGACGAGCGCGGCACCTGGGACGGGCTCGCCGCCGCGATCCTGGACCGGACGCGCCGCACCGGCGCCCGCCCCGGCGGCGGCTGGCGGCGCGCGCCCGGCGACGACCGCGCCGACGCGGCCCTGCTCGTCCCGCTCGTCCGCGACGCCGTCCCGCCCGACGACCCGCGCACCGCCGCGACCGTCCGCGCCGTCCGCGACGGCCTCACCGACGAGGGCTTCGTGTACCGGTACCGCGTCGGGGACCGGCCCCTCGGCGACGCCGAGGGCGCGTTCATGCTCTGCGGATTCCTGCTCGCCCTCGCCGAGCACCGCGCGGGCGACACCGCCGCCGCCCGCGCCCGGTTCGAGCGCGTCCGCTCCGGCTGCGGCACGACCGGCCTGTTCACCGAGGAGTACGACGTCGCGCAGCGGCAGCTCCGCGCGAACCTTCCGCAGGGCTTCGTCCACGCGTTCCTGCTCCAGGCCGCCGCGCGCCTCGGCCCCGGCTGATCCCGCCCGGGCATGTGTCAGCCCCCGCGCCACTGGCAAGGGGCGGGCGAATCCGAACAGCCACTACGGGAGGACGACGAGATGAAGGCCGTGATCTGGCAGGGCGTCGGCGACATCCGGTTGGAGGACGTCCCCGAGCCCAAGTTGCAGGAACCCGCGGACGCCACCGTCCGGATCACCGGCAGCGCGATCTGCGGCACGGATCTGCACTTCGTGCGGGGCACCATGCCGGGGATGCGGCCGGGCACGATCCTCGGGCACGAGGCCGTCGGCGTCGTGGAGGAACTGGGCCCGGACGTGCGCAATCTCGCGGTCGGGGACCGCGTCGTGATCCCGTCCACGCTCGGCTGCGGCCGGTGCGTGTACTGCCGCGCCGGGTACTACGCGCAGTGCGACGTCGTGAACCCGCAGGGCCGCGACGCCGGGACGTCCTTTTACGGCGGCCCCGTCTCCACCGGCCCGTTCGACGGGCTGCAGGCCGAGTACGCGCGCGTCCCGTACGCGCACACCAACCTCGTGCCGATCCCGTCCGGCGTCAGCGACGAGCAGGCGCTGATGGTCAGCGACATCTTCCCCACCGCCTGGTTCGGGGCGCGGCTGGCGGACGTGTCGCCCGGCGACGTGGTGCTGGTCCTCGGCGCGGGCCCGGTCGGGCAGCTCGCGGCGCTGTCGGCGCGCATCCAGGGCGCGGGCCGCGTCCTCATCGTGGACGGCGACGCCGACCGGCTGGAGACCGCCAAGCTCCAGAACGCCGAGGCGATCGACTTCAACGCCGAGGACCCGGTCGCGGTCGTGAAGGACCTGACCGGCGGCATCGGCGCGGACCGCGTCATCGAGGCGGTCGGCGTGGACGCGCAGCGGCCGTCCGGCGGACCCGCCGCCGACCGCGAGGGCGGCCCCATCGCCGACCTCTTCGACGACGAGGTCCAGGAGACCGCGCCCGACGCCAACCCCGAGGGCGACCTGTGGGTGCCGGGCGACGGGCCGAGCCAGGCGCTGCGCTGGGCCGTGGACGCCGTCGCCAAGGCCGGGACGATCGGCGTCGTCGGCGTCTACCCGCCGAACTTCGACCGCTTCCCGATCGGCACGGTCATGAACCGCAACCTCACCGTGCAGGCGGGCAACTGCAACCACCGCCGCTACGTCCCGGGCCTGCTGTCCCGCATCGCCACGGGCGCGGCCGACCCGACGTCGATCATCACCCAGCAGGAGCCCCTGCCGAACGCCGTCGACGCCTTCGAGGCCTTCGACCGCCGCGAACCCGGCTGGACGAAGGTCACCCTCGAAGTCGCCGGCTGACCGCCGAGCCGTGGGGCGCGCACCCGCCGCGCCTCACCGCCCGGCGTCGGGCACGCCGTCGTCGGAGACCGTGATCCGCCAGGGGGCGCTGCAGCTATCGAGATCTTGGCAGCGGAACGGGCGGCGGCGCGTGGTGGAACCCCGTCCGGTTCAGGCGCCGAAAGAGGCCAGGTAGCGGTCGATGCCGTGGTCGTCGAGGGCGTCGGTCAGGGACGGGAAGCGCTGGAGGTGGCCTTCGAGTTCGTCGGCCAGCCGGGCCAGGAGCGACGGGGGTTTCGGAAGGAGGCGGCCGTCCGCGTCGATGTACTTCTCCTCGGCCACGTGGCGGTAGAAGGGGTCCGGCGGGAGTCGCGCGACGAGGTCGTTGTTGTTGACGAAGCGGTGCGTGCGGCCGCGCAGGGCCTCGTCGTAGGCGTCCGCGAGGGCCGCGTCGCAGGCGCGGGGCTGGCCGAACGTGCAGACGCCGTCCGCGCTCCGGCACGGGTCGGCGAAGTACAGCCGCGCGGCGGCGAGCACCGCCAGCGCGCCGCCGAGGCTGTGGCCGGTGAACCAGACCGTCCGGCCCGGCGCGGCGACGGCGTCCGCGACCTGCGGCCACACCGCGTCGAGCGCCAGGTGGAAGCCCTGGTGGACGCGACCGCGCCCGGACGCGTGCGGGATCAGCAGCGCCTCGCCGTCCGACAGCCAGTCGCGCAACTGGTCCGGTTCGGTGCCCCGGAACGCGACGACGACCATCCGGTCGCACGCGGCCGAGAAACCCTGCGTGTCCGGCAGCGGGAACTCGTCGCCGTGCCGGACGCAGA
Source organism: Actinomadura atramentaria DSM 43919 (assembly GCF_000381885.1). GTDB lineage: Bacteria > Actinomycetota > Actinomycetes > Streptosporangiales > Streptosporangiaceae > Spirillospora > Spirillospora atramentaria. The sequence goes on from NZ_KB907226.1 coordinate 15,082, forward strand.
ACGTGCGGACGTCGTCGAAGCCCCACCGGGCCGCCTGCGCGCGGACCGCGTCCGGTCCCGCGTAGGCCAGTTTCGCCGCCGCCGCCAGGCATCGCGCGTGCGCGGTGCTCAGCTCGCGGACCGCGTGATCGAACACGATCTCGGACATGACGCCCTCCGGGGAGGTGACGTTACGTCCTTCCAAACTACGAAGCGTGAGAGCGGACGAGCCTGCCTGCGAGGACACAACCCGCTCGCCCGCCCGAGGTCGGGACGGGTGCCGCGCGGGGACGGGGCCGTGCCGCGCGGCACCCGAGCACTAGGGCGTGAGGACGAACTTGCGTCCCTCGCCCGCGCCGAACCGCGCGTAGGCGTCGGCCGCCTCGTCCAGCGGAACCGCCGTCGCGGCGACGACCGACGCCGCGTCCAGCCCGCCGCGCAGCACGGCCGTCGCGAGGACGTCCATGTGCCGCCGCGCCGGGGTCGCGCCCGCCGTCAGCGTGATCGCCCGCGACCACAGCCCGCCGAGCCACACGCCGACCGGGGGCCGCGCGCCCGGCGCGCCCGCCGGGTACACGCCCGGCACCGCGACGGCCCCGCCGTGCCGGACGACGCCGATGACCGCGTCCAGCGCCGCCGCGACCGGCGTCCGGCCCGACTCGCGCCCGGCGGCCAGCGCCGCGTCGGACACGCCGACGCAGTCGATGCCCGCGTCCACCAGCGGCGTCCCCGCCAGCTCCGCGATCATGTCGGGCAGGTCGCCCGCCGAGAGGTCGACGGTCGCGAACCCGGCGCGCGCCGCGTGCGCGAGCCGTTCCGCGTTGAAGTCCCCGAGGACGACCAGCGCCGCCCCCAGCAGCCGGCACGCCGCCGCGCACGCCAGGCCGACCGGCCCGGCCCCGGCGATGTAGACCGTCGAGCCCGCGCCGACGCGCGCGCCGAGCGCCGCGTGGTAGCCGGTCGGCAGGACGTCCCCGAGCAGCGCCACGTCCAGCAGCCGCTCCCGCGCGGCGTCCGGATCGGCGAAGACGTACAGGTTGAAGTCCGCGTACGGCACCAGCGACCGCTCGGCCTGCAGACCCGCCCAGCCGCCGAACCCGTCGCCCATCCCGTACGTCGCGCCGGGCCGTGCCGGGTTCGCCGTGAGGCAGTGCCCGGTCAGGCCCGCGCGGCAGTTCGCGCACCGCCCGCAGGCGACGTTGAACGGCACCGCGACGACGTCCCCGACCTTCACCCGCTCGACGTCCCGGCCCGTCTCGACGACGACGCCGGTCAGCTCGTGCCCGAGCACCATGCCCGGCGTCGCGTTCGGGTCGTGCAGCGTGTGCTGGTCGGACCCGCACACGCACGTCGCCAGCGTCTCCACGATGACGCCGTGGCCGCAGCGGCGCGGCAGGACGCCCGGCGCGGGCCGGACGTCCAGCGCCGGGGCCGGGGCCGTGCCGAGTTCGGCCCGTCCCGGCCCGGCGAGGACCACGGCCCGCTGCGTCCCGGTCACAGCGACCCGGACGCTTCGAAGGACCGCCCGCTCCTGCGCCCCGGCACCAGAACCCGCTCCAGCACCTCGACCAGCAGGAACAGCACGAACCCGATGACCGTCAGCCACCCGATCGACGCGAACACCGTCAGGCTGTCCATGTCGCCGCGCGCCGTGATCAGCAGTACGCCGAGGCCCTTGTCCGCGCCGACGAACTCGGCGACGACCGCGCCGACGACGGCGAGCGTGATCCCGACCTTGATGCCCGCGAAGATGCTCGGCAGCGCCCACGGCCAGCGGACCTTCCAGAACGCCTGCCACCGGTTCGCGCCCATCGACCGCACCAGCATCAGGCTCTCCGGCCGCGCGGCCTTGAACCCGACGAGCGAGTCGATCACCACGGGGAAGAAGCAGATCAGCGCCACCATGAGCACCTTGGGGAGCTGCCCGAACCCGAACCAGATGATGAACAGCGGCGCGATGGCCACCTTCGGGACGACCTGCGCGATGATCAGCAGCGGGTAGACGGCCCGCCGCACGACCTCGCTGTAGACCATCGCGACGGCGATCGGCAGCGCGACGACGATCGCCAGCGCGAACCCGGCGAAGATCGCGACGATCGTCGGCACCGACTGGTCGGCGTAGGTGTCGAGGTCGGCGAACATCTTGTGGACGACGTCCCACGGCTTGGGCAGGACGTACTCCTCCAGCCCGCCCCACACGCAGACCGCCTGCCACACCGCGACGATCACGACGACGAGCGCGAGCGGCAGCAGCCAGTCCGCCCACCGCGTCTCCAGGAACCTCCTGCGCCGCCGGGCGGGCGCCGCGTGCGCCGCGCCGGTCGCCGCCTTCTCCTGCTGCACGGTCTCCTGCTGCACGGTGCTCACCGCTCTCCTTCCGACAGGACGCCGAGGGTCTCGAAGACGCCCCGGATCTCGCCGACCAGGTCGCCGAACTCGCGTCCGGCGCGCGCCGACAGGTGCCGGGGCCGCGCCAGCGGGACGCGGAACTCGGCGGCGATGCGCGCGGGCCGGGGCGAGAACACCAGGACGCGGTCGGCGAGGAACACGGCCTCGTCGATGCTGTGGGTGACGAACACGACCGTCTTGCGGCGCTCCATCCAGAGCCGCTGCAGGTCGATCTGGATCTGGTCGCGGGTGAGGGCGTCCAGCGCGCCGAACGGCTCGTCCATGACGAGGATGTCGGGATCGTGCAGCAGGGCGCGGCACAGGGACACGCGCTGCTGCATTCCGCCGGACAGCTCGTCGGGGTAGCGGCCCTCGAAGCCCTTCAGCCCGACGGACGCGAGCAGTTCGCGGGCGCGCGCCTCCGACTCGGCCTTGGGGGCCTTGCGGACCTCGGCCTGCAGCAGCACGTTCTGCAGCGCGGTCCGCCAGGGCAGCAGCTCGGCGTTCTGGAAGACGATGCCCGCGTCGGTGTACGGCGCGAGGATCGGCGTCCCGTCGACCCGGACCTGCCCGGACGTCGGCTGCGTCAGCCCGGCGAGCGCCATGAGCAGGGTGCTCTTGCCGCAGCCGGACGGCCCGACGATCGCCAGGAACTCGCCGCGCTCCAACTGGAACGACATCTCGTTCACGGCCGTGACGACGCTGCCGCCGGTGTCGAACGACTTGGTGAACCGGTCGAACTCGACGAAGGGAGTGGTGGTCGCCGCCATAATCACGCGTTCCCGAGGGTGTCGGTGCAGCCGGTCAGGAACTTGTTGCTGGCCACGTCGGCGGGCTTGAGCTTGCCGCCCGCGACGCCGCCGTACTGCTCCATGACCTTGATCGTGCTGTTCCAGTCCTGCTCGGACGTGCAGCCGAACGGCTGGTCCTTGGTGCGGTCGGTGGTCAGCAGCTTGGCCGACGCCTCCCACTGCTGCTTCACGACCGGCTTGGACAGCGTGCTGGTCTTGACGAACTTGAAGAACGACTCGACGGCCGCGTCCGTGTTGGAGTTCGCGGCCTGCACCGCCTCGGCGGTCGCGGCGAGGAACTTCTTGACGGTCTCCGGGTGCTCCTTGGCGTACTTGTCGGACGTCACGATCCCGGAGCTGAGGACGTCCAGACCCGCGTCCGCGTAGCTGAGCACGCTCAGGTCGCAGTTGCACTTGACCTTCATGTTCGGCTCGGTGACGTTCAGCAGGCCGAAGGTGAACTGGGTCTTGCCCTGGACGAACAGGCTGTCGCGCGTCGGCACGTCGACCTTGTTGAGCTTGACCGAGTCCGGGTCGAGCCCGCTGGCCTTGGCGAACGCGGGGAACACCGTCTCGGCGGCGGACCCGGCGGTGAACCCGGCGGTCTTGCCCGCGAGGTCCTTGGCGGTGCGGATGCCCGAGTCCGACCGGGTGAAGATCGCCAGCGGCGACCGCTGGACCATCCCGGCCACCATCTGGACCGGCACGCCCTTGCCCGCGGCCTGCACGAGCGCGCTCCCGTCGGCGTAGCCGATGTCGTCGGAGCCGTTGGCGACGGTCTGCAGCGTGGTCGTGGAGCCCTTGCCCGCGTTGAGGGTGACGTCGAGACCGTGCTTCTTGTAGATGCCCTGGTCGACGCCCGCGATCAGGGGCAGGACCGAGCCGGTGAAGAAGACGTCCGTCCGGACGTTCACCTTGGTGAGGCCGCCGGCGGACGTGTCGTCGTCGGAACCGCCGCACGCGCTCAGGGCGAGCGCCGCCGTGAGGACGATCGCGACTCCCGGCAGGACCGTCCGGCGGCGCTTGCGGAGCATTGCGAGGGGTGTGTTCATCGTGACCTCGTTGAGAGCTTGTACGGGCGGTGCTGTACGCGGCCGTGCCGCGTCGCAGGTCCCGCCGTCCGGTCCGCGGTCCGCCGCCGGGGCGACGTCCGCATGTTCGCTTAGTTTAAAGTATCTTAATTCCGAATTACTTGTGTCAAGGTATCTCGCTCGCGCTAGTCTTCCGCGCGACGGACCAGCCCCTGGAGAACTGCGCGATGGACGGTGCGATGGACACGGTCGAGAAGGCCCTCGACGACTGGCGGCGCGAGCGCCCCGACCTGGACCCCTCCCCGGTCGGGATCTTCGGCAGGCTGCGCCGGGTGGCCGAGATGTCCCGGCACGAGCTGGAGTCCTACCTCGGCGAGCACGGCCTGACGCCCAAGGCGTTCGACGTCCTCGCCAACCTGCGGCGCGGCGGCCCGCCCTACCGCAAGACGCCCTCGGAACTGGCCGAGTCCTCGCTGCTGTCCAGCGGCGCGATGACCGGGCGCCTCGACAGCCTGGAGCGCGCCGGCCTGATCTGCCGCACCGCCCACCCCAGCGACCGCCGCGTCATGTTCGCCGAGCTGACCGACGCCGGGCTGGAGCTGATCGACACCCTGTTCCCGCTGCACCTGGCCAACGAGGAAGAACTGCTCGACGGCCTCACGCCCGAGCAGCGCACCCAGATCACCGACGCGCTGGTACTGCTGGAACGCGCGATGACGGCCGCCGCCGACCGGCCGCGCACCCGCCGCCGCCGCGTCCCGAGAGCCCGCGGTTAGATCTGGCCTTCGGGCTTGGCGGGGATCGTCTTGGTGATCTCGTCGCCCAGCTCGATGAGGACGTCGCCGGGCGGCGCGTACTTCGGCGGGATCGTCACCTCGACGTACGCCTGGCGGCCCACCGCCGTCCAGGTGACCGGCCGGTCCTCCGGGACGCCGAACCAGTCGACGCCGTTGACGGTCTGGAGCTGCGACGTCGGCCGCAGCCCCGCCGGGAGCGGCACCCCGCAGCGCAGCGCGATGGCGGGCGAGCCCCACGCCGCCGTCAGCGGCGAGTCGGGGGAGACGTCCCGGGCGTGCTGCCCGTGGACGGTCGCCGGAAGCCGCAGCCCCCGGCACAGCCGGGCCGTGGCCGCGTCCGGCGTCGGCGCGGCGACCCGCACCGAGCCCTCCCCGCAGCCGACGAGTACCGCGGCGGCCGCGGCCAGCGCCGCGGCGGCCCGGAACGCGCGCTCAGACGCGGACGATCGGGCAGGTGAGAGTGCGCGTGATGCCCTCGATCCGCTGGATGCGCGCGACGACGAGCCTGCCCAGTTCGTCCACATCACGGGCCTCCGCTCGCACGATCACGTCATAGGGGCCGGTCACGTCCTCCGCCTTCGTGACGCCCGCGACTCCGGAGATCTGGTCGGCGACCTCGGCCGCCTTGCCCACCTCGGTCTGGATGAGGATGTAGGCCCGCACCATCACGTCCTCCCCGGGCGGAGAAAATGCCGTCGAGCGGTCACCGTATCGTGTTGAGCGCCGCTGTCGACCCCCGGGTCGCGGGGGTTCTGTTACCGGTGCGGAGGCGGGGGGCGGGCGGGTGTCGACGGGCGCGGTCGGGTCGCTGGGCGAGTTCGCGCTGATCAGACGGCTGACGCGGCGGCTCCCGCCGGGACCGGCCGTCCCGCTCGGACCGGGCGACGACGCGGCGGTCGTCGCCGCCCCGGACGGCCGGGTCGTCGCCACCACGGACCTGCTGGTCGAGGGCCGCCACTTCCGCCGCGACTGGTCCGGCCCCGCTGACATCGGCCGCAAGGCCGCCGCGCAGAACCTCGCGGACGTCGTCGCGATGGGCGCGGCCCCGACCGCGCTGCTCGTCGGACTGGCGCTGCCGCCCGAGACGCCGGTCGCCTGGGTCGAGGAGCTGTACGACGGGCTCGCCGCCGAGTGCGCGGCCGCGGGCGCGTCCGTCGCGGGCGGCGACGTCGTGCGCGCGCCCGCCGTCACGCTCGCGATCACCGCGCTCGGCGACCTGCGCGGCGCGCCCCCGCTCACCCGCGCCGGGGCCCGGCCGGGCGACCTCGTCGCCGTCCGCGGCGAACTCGGCCGCTCCGCCGCCGGGCTGGAACTGCTGCGGCGCGGCGCGACCGGCCCGGCCGCGCTGCTCGACGCGCACCGGCGGCCCCGGCCGCCCTATGCGGCGGGCGCGGAGGCGCGGGCGGCGGGCGCGACGTCCCTCGTCGACGTCAGCGACGGCCTGGCCGCCGACCTCGGGCACATCGCGGCCGCGTCCGGCGTCCGGGTGGAGCTCGACGCGGCGGCGCTGCCCGTCCCGCCCGACCTCGGCCCGGACGGGCTGCGGCACGTCCTGACCGGCGGCGAGGACCACGGGTTCGCCGCCACGTTCCCGCCCGGCCGCGCGCCCGCGTCGTGGACGGTCGTCGGCCGCGTCGCGGCGGGGGAGCCGGGCGTGCTGGTGGACGGGCGTCCGGTGGCGGCCGGGGGATGGGATCATTTCGCTGAATAGCGCAGATAACGGGACATCGACGGGGGTATACGGCGGACAGCACGGCGGCGCGCGCGATTCCCCAACCGGTAGGCACGGTTGAGGACGCTTTGGTATACATCCTCTGATCGAAGAGGGACGGGATGGGACGACACACCAGACTCCAGGAGCCGGATGACGAACCGGCGTCCGGCGTCGGCGGCCTCCCCGGCCCGGGCACCCCGGTGACCGGCCCGGCCGACCCCGCGCCCGCCCCGGCGAAGCGGCGGCTGCGCGTCCCCGTCCCGCTGCTCCCGATCTTCGCGCTGGTCGTCGCGATCGGCGTCGTCTCCTACGCGTTCAGCACCCAGCAGATCTCCCTCAACTTCGCCGCGCCCGCCCGCGAGCCGCACGCCGAGGGCGTCCGCGACAGCCAGGTCTCACGGCACGGGAAACAGGGCGGGCTGACCGTCGCGTTCCGCCTCGTCGAGCGGCGGACGGCCGGGTTCACCGCCAGCGTCACCGTCGCCAACCGGGGCGCCGAGCCCGTCGCGCGCTGGTCGCTGGCGTTCGTCATCCCGCACGCGCGCGTCCTGTCGGCGACGGGCGCGGAGGTCGTGGAGACCGGGCGGCGCGGCTGGGTCCGCAGCCCGAAGGGCTCGCCCGCGCTGGAGCCGGGGGAGTCGGTGAAGGTCGTCTTCCGCGCGTCGGGGAAGGCCGCCGGCCCCTCGGCGTGCGTGATCAACCGGGTCGCCTGCACCCGGGCCTGAGTCGGGCATTCCGCCCGGACGCCCGTAAGGTGGGTGCCATGCCCCAGACCGCCCCGCCGCTCGTCCTCACCGTCGCGGGCTCGGACTCCGGCGGCGGCGCCGGAATCCAGGCCGACCTGAAGACCATGCTCGCGCTCGGCGTCCACGGCATGAGCGTCGTCGCCGCCGTCACCGCGCAGAACTCCGTGGGCGTGCAGGGCTACTGGGAGCTGCCGCCCGAGGCCGTCCGCGCGCAGCTCGACTCGGTGCTCGGCGACATCGGCGTCCACGCCGTCAAGACCGGGATGCTGGCGTCCGCCGCGCTGGTCGAGACGGTCGCGGAACGCCTCGACGGCGTCGAAGCGCCCGTCGTCGTCGACCCCGTCGGGGTCTCCAAGCACGGGGACGCGCTGCTCCAGCCCGCCGCCGTGGACGCCGTCCGCTCGGTCCTGCTGCCCGTCGCGACGCTCGTCACCCCGAACCTGTGGGAGGTCGAGCAGCTCACCGGCGTCAAGGTCGTGGACGAGTCCGGGCTGCGCGGAGCCGCCGAGGCCGTCCTGGCCCTCGGCCCCCGGGCCGTCCTCGTCAAGGGCGGCCACCTGCCCGGCGAGCCCGCCGACCTGCTGTTCGACGGCGAGCGCGAGCACCGCTTCACCGCGCCCCGCCACGACAACCGCCACACCCACGGCACCGGCTGCACGCTCGCCTCCGCCATCGCGTCCCACCTGGCGCTCGGCGCGGACGTCCCGGACGCCGTCGCCCGCGCCAAGGAGTACGTCACCGGCGCCATCGCGGCGGGCTTCCCGCTCGGCGCGGGCATCGGCCCCGTCGACCACGGCTGGCGGCTGCGCGGCGACCGCTCACCCCGGTGAGCGGTGCCGGGCCGGCCGCGCTCACCGGACGACGGACCCCGCCGGTAACCTCCCGATCCATGCCATGATGCCCCCGGGCCGGACGGACCGGCCGGGAAGGCGGGTGCCGGAGTGGCGGCAGTACTCGGACGCGGCGGCGCCCCCGAACCCGAGCCCGCGGAGCGCCCCGCCTCGACGCGCTCGACGCGGATCGCCGCGATCGTCCTGGCCGTGCTGCTGATCGGCTGCGCCACCGTCTTCGCCCTGCTCGCCCGCGACGCGGGCCTCGGCCGGGGCAGCGGGCCCGCGCCCGCCAAGGTCACCCCGCAGCCCGTCCGCGACGCGCCCGGCGTCCGGCTCGTCTCCGACGTCACCGCCCGCTGAGAACGCGAAAGACCGGCCCGGCGGCACAGCCGCGGGGCCGGTCGAACGTCGGGGGACGCCTAGACGGTCGGCTTGACGACCTTGCCCGCCTTGATGCACGACGTGCAGGCGTTGATGCGCTTGGTCCCGCCGTTCACGACGGCGCGCACGCGCTGGATGTTGGGGTTCCAGCGGCGCGGGGTGCGGCGGTGCGAGTGGGAGACGCGCATGCCGAAACCGGGTCCCTTGCCGCAGACGTCGCAAACGGAAGCCACGGGAAACTCCAAGTGGGTGTCGGTGCTGAAACGGAGCGCCCCGCAGAGCCGGACCCGGGAAGGGGGCGGCCGGAGCGCTCGCTGAACTTCGCCTCACGCGAGGCAAAGGCCAGACTAGCCGACCGCGGGTCCGGGACGCGAATCGGCGCGAGCCGTTCCCAACACCCCGTCCCGCGCGGTACAGAGAAGGACGCCGGGGTACGCGAGCCCATCGCGGGCGCGGCGACGTGAGGGGAGCGGGCGTGGACGACGGGCTCGGCGGTCTCGACCTTCTCGACGGGGCGGCGGTGCGGCGCTGGTGCCGGCTCGCCGCCGACGCCCTCGGCGGCGTCCGGCACGACCTGGACGCCCTCAACGTCTTCCCCGTCCCGGACGGCGACACCGGCACCAACCTGCACTTCACCGCCCTCGGCGCGGCCGACGCCGTCGCGGGCGCGCCGCCCGGCGCGCCCGCCGCCGAGGTCTGGCGGGCGCTCGCGCGCGGCGCGCTGCTCGGCGCGCGGGGCAACTCCGGCGTCATCCTCAGCCAGGTCCTGCGCGGCCTGGCCGACCGCCTGGCCGACGGGCCCGCGGACGGCGCGGGCCTGGTCGCCGCCCTCGCGCACGCCGCCGGGCTCGCCCGCCGCTCCGTCGAGCACCCGGTGGACGGGACGATCCTCAGCGTCCTCGCGGCCGCCGCGACGGCCGCCGCCGCGACCCCGCCGCCCGCCCGGCTGCCCGCCGTCGTCCGCGCCGCCGCCGGGGGCGCGCGCGAGGCGCTGCGCGCCACCCCCGCGCAGCTCGACGTCCTCGCGGCCGCGGGCGTCGTGGACGCGGGCGCGGCCGGGCTCTGCGTCGTCCTGGACGCCCTCGCCGCCGTCGTCACCGACGAGTACCCCGAGCGCTACGAGGTCCCCGGCCGCCTCCCCGCCGCGCCCGCCGCCGAACCGGCGCCGCCCGCGCCGCGCGGCCCCGGCTACGAGGTCATGTACCTGCTCGACGCCGCCGACGCCGCCGTCCCGCGCCTCCGCGAGACCCTCGACGGCCTCGGGGACTCCCTCGTCGTCGTCGGCGGCGACGGCCTGTGGAACGTCCACGTCCACGTGGACGACGCCGGGGCCGCGATCGAGGCGGGCCTGGCGGCGGGCCGCCCGCACCGCATCCGCGTCACCTCGCTGCACGCCCCGCCGCCCGACGAGGACGACCGCCCGCACAGCGGCCGCGCCGTCGTCGCCGTCACCGCCGCCGGGGGACTGGCCGCCCTGTTCGAGAGCTGCGGCGCGCGCGTCGTCCGCCGCGAGCCCGGCGCGGTCCCGCCGCTGGCCGTCCTCGCCGAGGCGATCCTGGCGGCGGGCGACGAGGTCGCCGTCCTGCCCAACGAGCCGGAGGTCCTCGCCCTCGCCGAGGCCGCCGCCGAACGCGCCCGCGACGCCGGGGCGCGCATCGCCGTCGTCCCCACGAAGGCGTCCGTGCAGGGCATCGCGGCCCTCGCCGTCCACGACCCGCTGCGCCGCTTCGGCGAGGACGTCATCGCGATGACCCGCGCGGCGGGCGCGACCCGCTTCGCCCACCTCCAGGTCGCCGCGCAGGAGGCGGTGACCAGCGCGGGCCTGTGCCGGCCCGGCGACGTCCTCGGGCTCATCGACGGCGACGTCGCGCTGATCGAGTCCGGCCAGCTCCCGGCGGCGCGCCGCGTCCTGGACCGGCTGCTGTCGGGCGGCGGCGAGCTGGTCACGCTCATCGGCGGCGCGCACGCCGACGACGCCCTCGTCGCGTCCGTCGAGAAGTACCTGCGCGAGCAGCACCCCGACGTCGAGGTCGGCGTCTACGACGGCGGCCAGGTCCTCTATCCGCTCCTCATCGGCGTGGAATGAGCCGGTGTCCCCGGCATGGGCTTGAATGGACCCCGTGCCGAACCTCGACGAGCCGCTGCACAAGGTGCTCGGCGACAAGACCGCGAAGGTGCTGGCCAAGGGCCTCGACCTGCACACCCTCGGGGATCTGCTGCACCACTACCCGCGCCGCTACGCGCACCGGGGCGAGCTGACGCCGCTCGCCGAGCTGCGCGACGACGACCACGTCACGGTCATGGCCGAGGTCGTGAAGGTGCAGGGCCGCACGCTGACCCGCAGCCCCGGCTACGTCCTGGAGATCACCGTCACCGACGGCACCGGCGAGCTGTCGCTGAGCTTCTTCGGCCGCCGCGGCTCCTACCGGCCCGAGAAGGACCTGGCCCCCGGCACGCGCGGCCTGTTCGCGGGCAAGATCAGCACCTACCGGCCGCGCGGCGGCCGACCCCGCCGCCAGCTCGCGCACCCGCAGTACAAGGTCGTCCCGGACCGCGCGGGGGAGGCGGCGGCGCAGGAGTGGGCGGACGAGATCATCCCGATCTACCCGTCCACCAAGGGCCTCGACATCGAGACCATCGGCAAGTCCGTCGAGGTCGCCCTGGACCGCGCCGACCTCGGCCCCGATCCGATGCCCGCCGGCATCCTCGCCGAACGCGGCCTGATCCCCCTGCGCGACGCCTACGAGGGCATCCACCGCCCGAAGGACTGGGACCAGCTCTCCCGAGCCCGCGCCCGCCTCAAATGGGACGAGGCGTTCGTGGTCCAGGTGGCCCTGGCCCAACGCCGCCGAGCCGCCGCCGCCCTCCCCGCGACCCCGCGCCCCCCGGTCCCCGGCGGCCTCCTGGACGCCTTCGACACCCGCCTCCCCTTCACCCTGACCGGCGGCCAGCGCCAGGTGGGCACCGAGATCTCCGCCGACCTCTCCCGCTCCCACCCCATGCACCGCCTCCTCCAGGGCGACGTCGGAGCGGGCAAGGCCCAGCCGCTGGACGCGCTCGTGCTGACGCCGGAGGGTTTCCGGCCGATGGGCGAGATGCGCGTCGGGCAGGAGGTCGTCACGCCGTCCGGCGAGGTCACGGTCGTCACGGGCGTGTTCCCGCAGGGCGAGCGGGACGTGTACGCACTGGCGCTCTCCGATGGCACGTCCGTCGAGTGCGACGACGAGCACCTGTGGCCCGTCAAGACCGACACCGGCTGGCACCGGGGAAGCCCGCTGAAGATCCTGACGACCCGCGAGCTGCGGGCGGACCTGCTGCGCGCGAACGGCGGGAGCAAGTGGTACCTGCCGCTCGTCGAGGCTCCCGAACTCGACGACCGCGGTGGCCGTCCCGTCCCGCCGTACCTGCTCGGCGTCCTCCTGGGGGACGGCTGCCTGAAGTACGGGCGCGTCACGGTGTCGAGCGCGGACGAGGAGATCGTGGCGGCCGTCGCGAACCTCCTGCCGCCGGGCTGCGTGCTGCGCCGCTCGGAGTCCCGCCCGCTGGACTGGTCGATCCTGGGCGAGCGGCGCGGGGCGGGGAACCCCCTGCTCGCGGCGCTCCGCGAGATCGGTGTCTACGGTCTCGGCGCCCACGACAAGTTCGTCCCGCCGTCCTACCTCGCCGCCCCCGCGAAAGACCGCGAAGCGCTCCTTCAGGGGTTGATGGACACCGACGGCACGCTCCGCGCGGAAGGCCGCGACGTCAGTTTCGTCTCGGCGTCGCGGCGGCTGGCGGAGGACGTCGCGTGGCTCACCCGGTCCCTCGGCGGGTACGCGCGCTGTCGCCCGGTCGTGAAGATGGGCGCGCGGTACTGGATGACGAGCGTCGCCCTGCCGAACTCCGTCCGCCCGTTCCGGCTGGCGCGCAAGGCGGACCGGCTGCGGCCGCGCACGAAGTACGAGCGCCGCCGCAAGGCGATCCGCGCCATCGAGCACGTCGGGCGCAAACCCGTCCGGTGCATCTCGGTCGCCCACCCCGACCGGCAGTACGTGACCGACGGCTGGACGCCCACGCACAACACGATCGTCGCGTTGCGGGCGATGTTGCAGGTGGTGGACGGGGGTGGGCAGGCGGCGCTGCTCGCGCCGACGGAGGTGCTCGCGCAGCAGCACTACCGGTCGATCCGGGAGATGCTCGGCGGGTTGGGGCAGGCCGGGCAGATCGGCGGGGAGGAGCACGCGACGCGGGTCGCGCTGCTCACCGGGTCGCTGGGGGCGAAGGCGCGGCGGGCGGCGCTGCTGGAGGTCGCGTCCGGCGGCGCGGGCATCGTCGTCGGGACGCACGCGCTGCTGCAGGACCAGGTGTCGTTCGCCGACCTCGGGCTCGTCGTGGTGGACGAGCAGCACCGGTTCGGCGTCGAGCAGCGGGACGCGCTGCGCGGCAAGGCCGGGGCGGGCCGCCCGCACGTGCTCGTCATGACGGCGACGCCGATTCCGCGGACCGTCGCGATGACCGTCTTCGGCGACCTGGAGACGTCCGTCCTCGGCCAGCTCCCGGCGGGCCGCGCGGGAATCCAGACCGTCGTCGTGCCGCCGGAGAAGCCGCAGTTCCTGACGCGCGTCTGGGAGCGCATCGCCGAGGAGGCGCGCGGCGGTCGGCAGGTCTACATCGTGTGCCCGCGCATCGGGGAGGGCGAGGAGACCGACGCCGTCCCGGTCGACGAGGAGGGCGCGCGGCGCGCCCCGCTCGGCATCTCCGACCTGGAGCCCCGCCTGGCCGACCTGCTGCCGGGCCTGCGGATCGGCGTCCTGCACGGCAGGCTCGCGCCGGACGAGAAGGACGCGGTGATGGCCCGCTTCACGGCGGGCGAGCTGGACGTCCTGCTCGCGACGACGGTGATCGAGGTCGGCGTGGACGTCCCCAACGCGACCGTCATGGTCATCATGGACGCCGACCGGTTCGGCGTCTCCCAGCTCCACCAGCTCCGCGGCCGGGTCGGCCGCGGCGGCCTGCCGGGCCTGTGCCTGCTGGTCACCGACGCCGAGCCGGGGAGCCGGGCGCGCGAGCGGCTGGACGCGGTCGCCTCGACGACCGACGGCTTCAAGCTGTCCCGGCTGGACCTGGAGCAGCGCCGCGAGGGCGACGTGCTCGGCGCGGCGCAGGCGGGCCGGGCGCGGAGCCTGCGGCTGCTGACCCTGCTGGCCGACGAGAAGGTCGTCACGGCGGCGCGCGACGCGGCGGCGGCGCTGGTGGCCGACGACCCGGAGCTGGCGCGGCATCCGGCGCTGGCGGCGGAGCTGGCGACGCTGCTGGACGAGGAGCGCGCCGAGTTCCTCGAAAAGACCTAGATTTCCTACTTGATAAGTTGACTATAGCCGGGCCGTGCGTCACGATAGGGGACGTGACCCCGAACGAGCTCCTGACCGTCCGCCGCCACGTGGACCTCCGGCGGCAGGCGAGCGCGCTGTGTTCCCGTCGCTGATCCCGTTCCCACGACGAGATTCCGACGGTTCCCCGGAGGCCACCGCCATGACGCTCACCGACCGCACCCGCACCGCCCGCCCGCGCCGCGCCCACCGCGCGCGGGAGACCCGTTCCCCCGGCCTGCTCGACCGGGTCATCGACCTGCACCGCCTCGAAGCGCCCGACGGCGCCGAACTCGCCCCGTACCTGGCCGACCCCGAGCCCGAGGTCCGCGCCGCCGCGCTGCGCGTCCTCGGCCGCGCCGTCCGCCGCGGCGGCGAGCCGGGCGACCGCGCCACCGGCGACGCGCTCGCCCGCGCGCTGTCGGACGAGGACCGCGACGTCCGCCGCCTCGCCGCCCGGCTGCTGCACGGCCTCGCCGAAGTGTCCCTCGGAGCGGACGGCGTCGCCGCGCTGCACCGCGCCGTCCACCGCGCCCCCGACGCGCAGGCGCGCGCCGCCGCCGCGACGGTGCTGGCCAAGCTCGTCGGCGCGGCCGCCGAGCTGTACGCGCAGGGCCTCCAGGACGACGAGGTCCAGATCCGCGTCCAGGCCGTCATCGGTCTCGTCGCGCTGCGCGCCGCCGACGAGACCGCGCAGGCCGCCGACGACCCGTCCCGCGCCGTCCGCGTCGCCGTCGCGGACGGCCTCGCCCGGCTCGCCGAACCGGTCCCCGGCGACCCCGCGCCCGGTATCGCCGTGGGCGCGCTCGACGCCCTCGGCCACCTGCTCGACGACCACGACCCGGTCGTGCGGATGGCCGCGCTCGACGCGTCCGCCGGGCTCGGCGTCCCCGAGCCGCTGGACGTCCGCGTCGTCGCGGCGACCGCGCACCGGAGCTGGCAGGTCCGCCGCCGCGCCGTCCTCGCGCTCGGCTCCGCGGACCCCGACGTCGCCGTCCCCGCGCTGCGCCGCGCCCTGCGCGACGGGATCGTGGACGTCCGCCGCGCCGCCGTCCAGTCGCTGGAGCAGTGGGCGGGCGAGATCCCCGACGCGGTCACGGCGCTGACCGAGACCCTGGGCGACCCCGACCCCGGGGTCCGCACGCAGGCCCGCTGGGCGCTGGCCTGACCAGGCCCGCGCGAGCGGGCGCCGCGACGTCCCGGACCCCGCGGGTCCGGGACCGGCGAGCGGCGGGCGGGGCGCCCTGGGGTGGGGACGCCTCGCCCGCCCTCACCGCTGGCCCATACTGAGGGGCATGAGCAGGGTCATCGCGGGCACGGCGGGCGGACGGCGGCTGGCCGTCCCGCCCGGCCGGGACACCCGCCCCACCAGCGACCGCGCCCGCGAAGGGCTGTTCGCCACGATCGGCGCCCTGCTCGGCCCGCTGGACGGCCTGCGCGTCGCGGACCTGTTCGCCGGGTCCGGCGCGGTCGGCCTGGAGGCGCTGTCGCGCGGCGCGGCGCACGCGCTGCTGGTCGAGTCGCATCCGCGCGCGGTGAAGGTCGTCCGGCAGAACGCGGCGGCGCTCGGCCTGCCCGGCGCGGACGTCGTCGCGGACCGCGTGGAGCGCGTCGTGCGCCGCCCCCCGGCCGCGCCCTACGACCTGGTCTTCGCCGACCCCCCGTACGCGCTGGCCGACGCCGCCGTTCTCGACCTGCTCGCCGCGCTGCGCGACGGCGGCTGGCTGGCGGGCGGCGCGCTGGTCGCCGTCGAGCGGTCCGCGCGCGGCCCCGCGCTGGCGTGGCCGGACGGTTTCGAGGCCGAGCGCGACCGCCGGTACGGCGAGGCGGTCTTCTGGTACGGGCGCGCCACGGATTGACGTCCGGCCCCCGAACGTGATGATCATGTGTGATCACCGTGTTCCGGGGGGACGGAGTCGGTCATGCTCGGCATCGACAAGGCCTTGGGCCGCGTCTGGATCATCGCGCTGCTGCTGGCGCTGGCCCTGCTCGCGAACGTCACGTACGTGCAGGGGTTCCAGGCGCAGGCGCTGCGCGACGATCCGAACAACGCGCGCCAGTTCGCGGGCCGCACGACGCTGGACCGGGGCCCGATCACGGCGGGCGGCGAGCGCCTGGCGTACTCGGTGAAGGTGGGGGACAAGCGCTACCAGCGCAAATACGTCGACAGCGCGGTCTTCTCGCCGATCACCGGCTACTTCTCGCTGTACTCGCAGAGCGGCGTCGAGGGCGCGGAGAACCGCATCCTCGACGGCACGGACGCGCGCCTGGCCACGACGAGCCTGGTGGACAGGCTGCTCGGCCACCACGTCCCGGGCGGCACGGTGGAGACCACGATCGACCCGCGCGCCCAGCGCGCCGCCTACGCCGCGCTGCGCGCCAGCGGCGCCCGGCGGGCGGCGGCGGTGGTGATCGACGCCTCGACGGGCGCGATCCGCACGCTCGCGTCCTACCCGTCCTTCGACGCCAACGACGTCTCCACGCTGAACGCCAAACAGGCCGACCAGGCGTTCCGCCGCCTGAACGCCGCGCCGCTCAAGCCGATGCTGGACAAGGCGACCGGCGAGGTCTTCCCGCCCGGCTCGACGTTCAAGACGATCGTGTCCGCCGCCGACCTGGCGGGCGGCGCGACGACCGCCACGCAGGTCGGGACGGGCCGCAGCTACCGCCCGCCGGGCGCGGGCCAGCCCATCAACAACGACGAGGGCGACATCGGCGGCCTGTGCGACCGGCCCGCGATCCCGCTCCTGGACGCCTACGCGCAGTCCTGCAACACGACGTTCGCGCGGATGGGCGCGGAGAGCCCGGGGAACGGCGCCATCGCGGACCAGGCCGCCAAGTACGGCTTCTACCAGCGCATCGACATCGAGAAGGGCATGTCGGCCGCGCCCAGCTCGTTCCCCCGCACCGACCAGCCGTCGCTGAGCGCCCTCGGCTCGATCGGGCAGGGCAGCACGGTCGCGACGCCGCTGCAGATGGCCCTGGTCGCCGCCGCGACGATCAACGACGGCGAGGTCATGCAGCCCTACCTTGTCGACAAGCTGCGCGGCGGCGA
This sequence comes from Actinomadura atramentaria DSM 43919, assembly GCF_000381885.1. Taxonomy (GTDB): domain Bacteria; phylum Actinomycetota; class Actinomycetes; order Streptosporangiales; family Streptosporangiaceae; genus Spirillospora; species Spirillospora atramentaria. The sequence goes on from NZ_KB907226.1 coordinate 32,145, forward strand.
CGGGAGCACGGTCGAGTCCGCGCGGCCGCACCGGATGGCCCGCCCCCTCACGTCCGACCAGGCCGACGCGATGCGCGCGATGATGCGCGAGGTCGTCCGGACCGGCACCGGCAAGCAGCTCCAGGGCAGCCGCGTCGGCGGCGGCAAGACCGGCACCGCCGACATCGACGGCGTCGCCTACAACGACCGCTGGTTCATCGGGTTCGAATCGGGGAGCAGGCCGAAGTACGCCGTCGCGGTGATGACCGAGGCGGACGGCTACGGCCTCGAGTCGGGCAAGATCGCGGCGCGCGTCCTGGCGTCCCTGAAGGACTGAAACCCGGGTGAAAGCGGCATGATCCGGATTTGGTACCGTCGCGCCGCAGGGTCCTCACCTGCACGAAGGCAGAGCCGCCAGGATGGAGCCACCGCGTGCGCCGCGTCGTTTGTCCCGGGTCCTTCGACCCCGTGACCAATGGACACCTCGACATCATCAGCCGGGCCTCACGCCTCTTCGACGAGGTGGTCGTCGCCGTTCTGATCAACAAGACGAAGAAGAGCCTCTTCACCATCGACGAGCGCGTCGACATGCTCCGGGAAGTCACCCGGGAGTACGGCAACATCCGCATCGACACCTGGCACGGTCTACTGGTCGACTTCTGCCGGCAGAACGACATCCCCGTCATCGTCAAGGGCCTGCGCGCGGTCAGCGACTACGAGTACGAGCTGCAGATGGCGCAGATGAACCACCGCATGGCGGGCGTGGAGACCATGTTCATGTCCACCAACCCGCTCTACTCCTACCTCTCCTCCAGCCTCATGAAGGAGATCGTCAAGTACAAGGGCGACGTGACGGGCCTCATCCCGGAGATGGTCCACGAGCGGCTGGCCGCGCGCCTCCAGGAGTAGCGGCGCGCCGCGAGTTGGGTGCGGTCCGCCGGGTCGGTTACCCTGGTGTACCGGCCGCAACGACGGCCGCCCTTCGTCATGCCTCATCTCCGGGCGTCCGCGGTCGCGGCGTCCCGCCAAGCGCAGGAGTCTCCGCTGTCCCGCCTCGATCCAGGTGCCCCGCTCGTGCTCGACACGCGGACCCTCGGCCGGCAGCCGGGCACGTCGCGGCGCGAGACGCTGCGCGTCCCCGCGCCCGCGGACTTCGGCGTCGAGATGGTCGGCGTGCCCGCGGGCGCGCAGATCGAACTCGACCTGCTGCTGGAGGCGGTGCTGGAGGGCGTGCTGGTCAGCGGCACGGCGCGGGTGCCCCTGGAAGGCGAGTGCGCCCGCTGCCTGGACCCGATCTCCTCGGCGTTCGAGGCGGACTTCCAGGAACTCTTCGTCTATTCTGACACCCGCTCCGGCGGGAACGCCGAGGACGACGAACTCCGGCTCGAGGACGACCTGATCGACCTCGAACCGGTGCTCCGGGACGCGGTGGTGCTCGCGCTGCCGCTGTCGCCGCTCTGCCGGGACGACTGCCCCGGCCTGTGCGCGGAGTGCGGTGTACGGCTCGCCGACGTCGGGCCCGACCACCACCACGATGTCGCCGACCCCCGATGGGCGGCGCTCAAGGACCTGACCGGCGGCGGCCTCGCGCCGAACGCAGCGCCGGGCTCCTCCTCCGGGGGGAGCGGGGGCGAACGCCCTCGCGGACCATTCGACCCACGAGAAGGAAAGCAGGAGGGCTGAGGTGGCCGTCCCCAAGCGGAAGAAGTCCCGCAGCAACACGCGGCACCGGCGCTCGCAGTGGAAGGCCGCCCGGCCGACACTCGTCGAGTGCCCGACGTGCCGCGACCAGAAGCTGCCGCACACGGCGTGCGCCACGTGCGGCACCTACGACCGCCGTCAGGTCGTCTCCCCGTCGTCCTGACGCGTCCGCGCATCCCGGGGGCGGTCCCGCGCAACGCGCGCCGGCCGCCCTTCGGATGCCGGGGCGCGGTCGCCCGCGGTGACCGCGCCCGATCCGGGCGGCTTCCGCCGTCCGGTGCCACCATCGGCGGGTGACGCCGGTGCCGGGCCGTTCCCCCGGGTACCGCGCCCGGAGCCGTGGTACACGCCGGGCGGCCCCGAGCCACCGGCGCGCACCTCGTCTCCGCGGACCCTCCCGGGCCGCCGGGCTCCCCCTCGTCACGCGCCGCACCGGCGACCGCGCGTTGCGGTCGCCCGGCCTCGTGAGGAGGGCCCGTGAGCGCCAAGAAGCCAGGCCACGCCGCCGACACCGGGGAACTCACCCGCGCGCTCGGCGTCGTGGTGACCCCGGAGCTGCTGGACCGCGCGCTGACGCACCGCAGCTACGCCTACGAGAACGGCGGCCTGCCGACCAACGAGCGGCTGGAGTTCCTCGGCGACTCCGTCCTCGGCCTGGTCGTCACCGACACGCTGTTCCGCGGCCACCCCGACCTGCCCGAGGGGCAGCTCGCCAAGCTCCGCGCCGCCGTCGTCAACATGCGCGCGCTCGCGGGCGTCGCGCGGGCCCTCGGCGTGGGCGCGCACATCCGCCTCGGCCGCGGCGAGGAGGGCACCGGCGGACGCGACAAGGCGTCGATCCTCGCCGACACGCTGGAGGCGCTGATCGGCGCGGTGTACGTGGACCGGGGCCTGGACGAGGCCGCCGCGCTCGTCCACCGCCTGTTCGACGCGCTCATCGCCCGCTCGGCGGGGCTCGGCGCGGGCCTGGACTGGAAGACCTCGCTGCAGGAGCTGACGGCCGTCGAGGAACTGGGCGTGCCCGAGTACCACGTCACCGAGAGCGGCCCCGACCACCAGAAGACGTTCCGCGCGTCCGTGCGCGTCGGCGGCGAGACGTACGGCGCGGGCGAGGGCCGCAGCAAGAAGGAGGCCGAGCAGCACGCGGCCGAGGCGGCCTGGAACGCGATCCGCGAGGAGGCCGTCCGCCGCGCCGCCGCGCCGGACGCGCCCGCGGCCGATGCCTGAGCTGCCCGAGGTCGAGGTCGTCCGGCGCGGGCTGGAGCGTTGGACGGCCCGGCGGACGATCGCGGCCGCCGAGGTCCTGCACCCGCGCGCGGTGCGCCGCCACACCGAGGGCGCGGGGGACTTCGCGGGGCGGCTCGCGGGCGCGGAGGTCGCGGCCGTGCGGCGGCGCGGCAAGTACCTGTGGCTGCCGCTGCTCACCGAGCCGGCGGGCGCGCCGGGAGAGGCGCTGCTGGCGCACCTGGGGATGAGCGGGCAGCTCCTGGTCGGCGATCCGGAGCGCGCGCGGGAGAAGCACCTGCGGGTGCGGCTGTCGTTCGGCGACGGCGGGCTGGACCTGCGGTTCGTGGACCAGCGGACGTTCGGGCACCTGCTCGTCGCGGACCTGGTGGACGGGCCGCACGGCGCGGTCCCCGAGCCGATCCGGCACATCGCGCCGGACCCGCTGGAGGACGCGTTCGACGACGAGGAGTTCGTCCGCCGGATGCTCGCCCGCCGCACCGGTGTGAAGCGCGCGCTGCTCGACCAGTCGCTGATCAGCGGCGTCGGGAACATCTACGCCGACGAGGCGCTGTGGCGCGCGAAGCTGCACTGGGCGCGGCCGACCGAGACGCTCCGCCGCGCCGAGGCCGCGCGCGTCCTGGCGGGCGCGCGCGAGGTCATGACCGAGGCGCTGGCCGCGGGCGGCACGTCGTTCGACAGCCTGTACGTCAACGTGAACGGCGAGAGCGGCTATTTCGCGCGGGCGCTGGAGGTCTACGGGCGCGAGGGCGAGCCGTGCCGCCGGTGCGGCGCGCCGATCCGCCGGGACGCGTTCATGAACCGGTCGTCGTTCAGTTGCCCGGTCTGCCAGCCCCGGCCGCGCCGGGGGGTGTTCTGAGGTGGACGAGTCCCAGGAGCCCGTGCGCCTCACCGCCTGGGTGCGCGGGGCGGTGCAGGGCGTCGGCTTCCGCTGGTGGGTGCGCTCGCGCGCGCTGGAGCTCGGACTGGTCGGCAGCGCGTCGAATCTGCGGGACGGCCGCGTCGAGGTCGTGGCGGAGGGCCGGCGCGAAGCGTGCGCGGCGCTGTTCGCGCTGCTGGACGCGCCGGACGCGCCCGGGCGGCCGGGCCGCGCGGACGGCGCGGCGGCCCGCTGGTCCCCGCCGCGCGGGGGCCTGCGCGGTTTCGTGGAGAGGTGATCGGGTAAGGACACCCGGTTTGCGCATGCTAAACTAGAGAAGACAGGTTGTTACCGGCCCGTGATGTCCATCTTGACCAGGGCGCTCGCCGGTGCGACTCTAGATGAAACGCGCACCGGCAACTCTTCTTCGGGCGCGATTCCTGCTGGTTACTCAGCGTGGAGGACCCTTAGTCATGGCGAAGGCTCTACTCGGCCACGTCGGCGGTCCCGACCCCCGGATGGTCGCGGAGATGCGGCGCCTTCAGCAGCGCGTACGTGATCTGGAAGCCGAACTGGTACGGCTTCAGGAGGAGAACGACGCGCTCGCGACGGCGGCGGACGACGACGTGATGTCGCTCGCGGTGAAGGACCGTGAACCGGCGCTGACCTGATCGGCGTCCACTTCGAGAACAACAACGACAGGGACGCCACCGTGGGCGTCCCTTTTGTTTTGCCCTGCCCTGAATGTGTTTTCGGTCACGCCGGAGACCCGTTCGGGCGGCGGACCGGTGAATCCGCCCGCCCGCGGCGTCCGGCGCGTTGATCGTCCCCGATTGCCCCGGTTCGTTCCGGTCCGTCCCCCGTCGGGGGGATCGTGGCGCGGGCGCGCCGGGTCCGTCCCGAGGATGCCGGTCGGCGGCGGTCGCGGCCGGTATCGTTCCTCGGGTCTCCGGCGGGCCGCGCACCGCGCCCGGGGGACCGCCGGCAGGGGAGGGCAGGGGCCGCCGTGTATCTGAAGACGCTGACGCTGCGCGGGTTCAAGTCCTTCGCGTCCTCCACCACGCTGCGCTTCGAGCCGGGCATCACCGCCGTCGTCGGCCCGAACGGGTCCGGCAAGTCCAATGTCGTGGACGCCCTCGCCTGGGTCATGGGCGAGCAGGGCGCCAAGTCGCTGCGCGGCGGCAAGATGGAGGACGTCATCTTCGCCGGGACGGCCAACCGCGCGCCGCTCGGCCGCGCCGAGGTCGTCCTCACCATCGACAACTCCGACGGCGCCCTCCCGATCGACTACTCCGAGGTGACGATCAGCCGCCTGATGTTCCGGTCGGGGCAGAGCGAGTACGCCATCAACGGCGACTCGTGCCGCCTGCTGGACATCCAGGAGCTGCTGTCGGACTCCGGCATCGGCCGCGAGATGCACGTCATCATCGGGCAGGGCCAGCTCGACCGCGTCCTGCACGCCGGGCCCGAGGGCCGCCGCGCGGTCATCGAGGAGGCGGCGGGCGTCCTCAAGCACCGCAAGCGCAAGGAGAAGGCGCTCCGCAAGCTCGACGCGATGCAGGCCAACCTCAACCGCGTCACCGACCTGACCGGCGAGCTGCGCCGCCAGCTCAAGCCGCTCGGGCGGCAGGCCGAGATCGCCCGGCGCGCCGCCGTCATCCAGGCCGACCTGCGCGACGCCCGCGCCCGGCTGCTCGCCGACGACCTGGTCACCCTGCGCACCCGCCTCGACCAGGAGACCGCCGACGAGGAACGCGTCCGCGAGCGCCGCACCGAGACCGAGCGCGCGCTGGCCGAGGCGCAGGAGCGCGAGGCGATGCTGGAGGAGCAGGAGGTCGCCGAGGCGCCCCGGCTCGCGGCCGTGCAGGACACCTGGTTCAAGCTGTCGGCGCTGCGCGAGCGGCTGCGCGGCGTCGCGGACCTCGCCGCCGAGCGGCACCGGGGCGCGGTCGAGGCGGCGGGCGACGAGCGGCGCGGACGCGACCCGGACGAGATGGAGCGCGAGGCCGCCGCCGTCCGCGAGCAGGAGGAGATGCAGCAGGCGGCGCTCGAGTCCGCGCAGGACGGGCTCGAAGAGGCCGTCCGGGAACGGTCCGGAGCGGAAGAGGCGCTGGCCGGCGAGGAACGCCGCCTCCAGGCCGCCGCGCGCGCCGCCGCCGACCGCCGCGAGGACCTGGCCCGGCTGCGCGGCCGCGTCGAGGCGCTGCGCAGCAAGGCGCAGGCGGGGCAGGCCGAGATCGGCCGGCTGCGCGAGGCCCGCGCGGAGGCCGAGCGGCGCGCCGAGGTCGCGCGCGAGGAGTTCGCCGCGTTCGAGGCCGAGGTCGTCGCGGACCCGGAGCTGGCCGCCGAGCACGAAGCCGTCCAGGAGGCGCTGGCGACCGCGAAGGACGCCGCCGAGGCGGCGCGCGCGGCGGTGGACGGCCCCCGGACGCGGGTGAAGGACGCGCGCGCGGCCGTCACCGCCGCCCGCACCGCCGACCAGGCCGCGCAGCAGCGCGTCACCGCGCTCCAGGCCCGCATCGAGGCGCTGAACCTGACGCTGGCCGGCGCCGCGGACGGCGGCGAGGCGCTGCTGGCGGCGGCGGGCGACGGGACGCTGCCGGGCGTGCTCGGCACGGTCGCGTCGCTGCTGACCGTCCGGCCCGGGTACGAGGCGGCGGTCGCGGCGGCGCTCGGCGGCGCGGCCGAGGCGCTGGCCGTCGGGTCGCTCGACACCGCCGAGGCCGCGCTGGAGCTGCTGCGCTCGCGCGACGCGGGCCGCGCCGGACTGCTCGTCGGCGGCGGGACGGCCGTGCCCGCGCCGCGCGTGCCGGACGCCGACTACGTCCTCGACGCGGTGACCGTCCCGGACGGCGTCCGGCCCGCGCTGGAGCACCTCGTCGGGGACGTCGCCGTCGCCGACGACGTCGCGGCCGCCGCCGCGCTGGTCCGCCGCGCGCCCGAGCTGCGCGCCGTCACCCGCGACGGCGACCTCGTCGGCGCGCACTGGGCGCAGGGCGGCGCGGCGGGCGGCGCGCAGGGCCTGCTGCAGATGCGCGCGACGCTGGACGAGGCCGCCGCCGACCTGGCCGCCGCGCAGACCGCCGCCGAGGCCAGCGCCGACGCGCTCGCCGCGGCCCTCGACGCCGAGCAGCGCGCCCAGAGCGACCTCGACGCCGCCCAGGCCGCGACCGGCCAGGCGCAGACGGCGGTCAACCAGGCGCAGGGCGACCTCGACCGGGTCCGCGCGCGGGTCCGCGCCGCCGAGGCCGAGGCCGCGCAGGAGGCGCGCCGCGCCGCGCGGCTTGAGGCCGACGCCCGCGCCGCGTCCGGCGAGGCCGAGCGGCTGTCCAAGGCGCTGGACGCCGCCGCCGACGCGCTCGCCGCCGACACCGAGGCCGCCGAGGAACTGGCCGTCCGCCTCGCCGAAGCGGAGGAGGCGGCCGAGGTCGCGGGCGACGCGGGCGAGGACACCGCCGTCCGCGACGAGCTGGACGGCCGCTGCCGCGAGCTGCGCTCCGCCGAGATGGAGGCGCGGCTGGCCGTCCGCACCGCCGAGGAACGCGTCCGCGCCATCGCGGGCCGCGCCGACGCGCTGGAGCGCGGGGCGCGCCGCGAGCGGGAGGAGCGGGCGCGCGCGGCGCAGCGCCGGGAGCGCCGCGAACGGCAGGCCAAGGTCGCGCTCGCCGTGCAGCGCGGCGCGCAGACCGCGCTGGACCACATCGAGCGGTCGCTGGCCGAGGCGGTGGCGCGCCGCGAGGAGGCCGAGCGGACCCGCGCCGCGCGGGACGCCGAGCTGAAGGTCGTGCGCGGGCAGGTGCGGGAGCTGTCGAGCTCGCTGGAACGGCTCGTCAACGTCGCGCACGGCAGCGAGGTCGCGCGCGCCGAGCAGCGGCTGCGGCTGGAGCAGTACGAGCAGCGGGCGCTGGAGGAGTTCGGGCTGGAGGTCGACGCGCTCGTCGGCGAGTACGGCCCCGACCAGCCCGTCCCGCCCGGACCCGAGGCCGCCGAGGACGCCGCGCCCGCGCCCTACGACCGGGCCGTCCAGGAGAAGCGCGCCAAGACCGCCGAACGGCAGCTCACCCAGCTCGGCAAGGTCAACCCGCTCGCGCTCGAAGAGTTCGCGGCGCTGGAGGAACGGCACGCGTTCCTCACCACGCAGCTCGAAGACCTCAAGAAGACGCGCCGCGACCTGATGAACGTCGTCAAGGAGGTCGACGACCGCGTCCAGCAGGTGTTCGCCGCCGCCTACGGCGACACCGAGCGCGAGTTCGGGCGGATCTTCGCGCGGCTGTTCCCCGGCGGCGAGGGCAGCCTGTCGCTGACCGAGCCCGACGACATGCTCACCACCGGCGTCGAGGTGTCGGCGCGGCCGCCCGGCAAGAAGGTCAAGCGGCTGTCGCTGCTGTCGGGCGGCGAGCGGTCGCTGGTCGCCATCGCGTTCCTCGTCGCGGTGTTCAAGGCGCGGCCGTCCCCGTTCTACGTGCTGGACGAGGTCGAGGCCGCCCTGGACGACACCAACACCCAGCGCCTCATCACGGTGTTCGAGGAACTGCGCGAGTCGTCCCAGCTCATCGTCATCACGCACCAGAAGCGGACGATGGAGGGCGCCGACGCGCTCTACGGCGTGTCGATGCGCGGCGACGGCGTCACGCAGGTGATCAGCCAGCGCCTGCGCGACCCCGACGCCGAATGAGCCGCGCCGGGCCTGTTCGGGGCAGCGCGGACCGTCTGGGAAACTGGGGGACGCTATGGAATACGTGATCCTCATCGCCGTGCTCGCCGTGCTGCTCCTCGTCGTCGGCGGCGTCCTGTTCCTGCGCCCCGGCCGCCGCCGCGCGCCGCGGCCGCCCGCCGAACCGGCGCCACGGCCGGAGGCGGGGGCGACCCGCGCCGACGCGGCGGCCGGGACGGTCGAACCGGAGGCCCCGCCCGCCGAGCGCGCGCCGCCCGTCCCGGCGGCCCGGCCCGCGCCCGAGATCGAGAAGCCGCCGCCCGGCGCGGGGCGGCTGGTCCGGCTCCGCGCCCGCCTCGCCCGCTCGCAGGGCACGTTCGGCAAGGCCCTGCTCGGCCTGCTGTCCCGCGACACGCTGGACGACGAGGCGTGGGAGGAGATCGAGGACACCCTGATCGGCGCGGACATGGGCGTGTCCGTCGCCCGCCAGGTCACCGAGGACCTGCGCACCCGCGTTCAGGTGCTCGGCACCCGCACCCCCGACGAGGTCCGCGCGCTGCTGCGCGAGGAGCTGGTCAAGCAGATCGGCCCCGACCTGGACCGCTCGCTGCACACCGCCCCGCACGGGACGCGGCCGTCGGTCGTGCTCGTCGTCGGCGTCAACGGCACCGGCAAGACCACCACCTGCGGGAAGCTGGCGCGCGTGCTCGTCGGGGACGGCCGCACCGTGCTGCTCGGCGCGGCCGACACCTTCCGCGCCGCCGCCGCCGACCAGTTGGAGACGTGGGGGTCGCGGGTGGGCGCGCCGGTCGTCCGCCGCGAGGAGGGCGCGGACCCGGCCAGCGTCGCGTTCGACGCCGTCAAGAAGGGCGTGGACGACAAGATCGACACGGTCATCGTCGACACCGCGGGCCGCCTGCACACCAAGACCGGCCTGATGGACGAGCTGGGCAAGGTCAAGCGGGTCATCGAGAAGCAGAGCCAGATCGACGAGATCCTGCTCGTCCTGGACGCCACCACCGGCCAGAACGGGATGCAGCAGGCGCGCGTGTTCGCGGAGGTCGTCAATGTCACGGGCGTCGTCCTGACGAAACTCGACGGCACCGCCAAGGGCGGCATCGTCGTGCAGGTGCAGCGGGAGCTGGGCGTGCCGGTGAAGCTCGTCGGCCTCGGCGAGGGGGCCGACGACCTCGCGCCGTTCGAGCCGGAGGCGTTCGTGGACGCGATCCTGGGGGACTGAGTCGCTTGCGGGGGGACGACTCCCCGCCCCCGCGGCGCGGGAAGCGTCCTCGCTTCGCTGCGGTGCATCCTCCGCGCTCTTGACGCCCCGCCCGCGCATCCCGCGCGGGCGGGGCGTTCTTTGTCAGCGGGGGACGGGGGAGCGGGGCCTGACACCGCCGATGACTGATGATGTCGCCTTCATGTCAGTCTGAGTGGTGAGGGGTTGGAAACGCCCTGGAAACACGAAGCGGTGTGGTTTCACACTGCCGAAACATCGGCGCACTCGGGACGAAACCGCCAGGCCGGAGTCTCTGAACCATCAGAATCCTGTGGCCGAGGAGGGACAGCCCCCGAGATGAAAATCGACAGCGGCAACACTGCCTGGATGCTGGCGAGTACCGCACTCGTCCTGCTCATGACCCCGGGGCTCGCGTTCTTCTACGGGGGGATGAGCCGGGCCAAGAGCGTCCTCAACATGATGATGATGAGCTTCGTCAGCATCGCCGTCGCGGGCATGGTGTGGGTGCTCTACGGCTATTCCCTCGCGTTCAGCGACGGCGGCGGCGCCAACAAGTTCATCGGCGGACTGAAGGACTGGGGCCTGGTCGGCCTGGAGAAGACCGCCACGCTCGATGACGGCACCGGAATCCCGTCCCTGGTGTTCGTGGCCTTCCAGGCGACGTTCGCGATCATCACCGTCGCGCTGATCAGCGGCGCCGTGGCGGACCGTACCAAGTTCGGCGCGTGGGTCGTCTTCTCGCTCGTCTGGGTCACGGTCGTCTACGCGCCCATCGCCCACTGGGTCTGGGGCGGCGGCTGGATCATGGACAAGGTCGGCGCGCTCGACTTCGCGGGCGGCACGGTCGTCCACATCAACGCCGGCGTCGCGGCGCTCGCGCTCGCGCTCGTCCTCGGTAAGCGGCGCGGCTGGCCGAAGGACCCGATGCGCCCGCACAACCTGCCGTTCGTCCTCCTCGGCGCTGGTCTGCTGTGGTTCGGCTGGTTCGGGTTCAACGCCGGGTCGTCGCTGGCCGCCAACGACATCGCGGGCGTCGCGATGATCAACACGCTGGTCGCCACCTGCGCCGCCGGGTTCGCCTGGATCGTCGTGGAGAAGCTCCGCGACGGCGCGTCCACCACGCTCGGCATCGCGTCCGGCATCGTCGCGGGGCTCGTCGCGATCACCCCGGCCTGCGCCTACGTCACGCCGGTCGGCGCGCTGGTCCTCGGCCTCATCGCCGGCGTCGTGTGCGCCTTCGCGGTCGGCCTGAAGTACAAGCTCGGCTTCGACGACTCGCTCGACGTCGTCGGCGTCCACATGGTCGGCGGGATCGTCGGCGCGCTGCTCATCGGCTTCCTCGGCAGCACCGCCGTCAACCCGGCGGGCGCCAAGGGCCTGTTCGCGGGCGGCGGCATCGACCTGCTCGGCAAGCAGGCCCTCGCGGTCGCCGTGACGATCGTGTACTCCTTCGTCGTCACCTACGTCATCGCGAAGGTCATCGACCTGGTCATGGGCTTCCGGATCAGCGCCGAGGACGAGATCACCGGCATCGACAGCGCCTCCCACGCGGAGACCGCCTACGACTTCGGCACCGTCCACGCGGGCGCGGGCGCGTCGGTGGCCGCCGCCCTCGGCGGCGGGCAGAGCAGCGAGCACAAGAAGGTTGAGGCGGAAGCGTGAAGCTGATCACGGCGATCATCAAGCCGTTCAAGCTCGACGAGGTCAAGGCGGCCCTGGAGTCCTTCGGGGTGAAGGGCCTGACCATCAGCGAGGCCAGCGGCTACGGCCGCCAGAAGGGCCACACCGAGGTCTACCGCGGCGCCGAGTACAAGGTCGACCTCGTGCCCAAGCTCCGCATCGAGGTCCTGGTGGACGACGAGGACGCCGACGACATCGTGGACGTGATCGTCAAGGCCGCCCGCACCGAGAAGATCGGCGACGGCAAGGTCTGGTCCGTGCCGGTGGACACGGTCGTCCGGGTCCGGACCGGCGAGACCGGCCCGGACGCCCTCTAGGCGGCGGGCGTGGTCCCCGCGCACGGCCCGGCCGGGCGACCGGCTCCCTCACCGGCCGGACCGGACGCCGGGGACCCCGCCGCCCCGGCCCGCGCCGCCCTCGCGGCGGCGCGGGCCGGGCGCTCCGCCGAACTGGACGCCTGGCTCGCCGGGCTCCTCGCCCCGGACGGGACGCCGCCCGCCGGGGTCGCGCTCGTCGCCGTCGGCAGCCACGGCCGCCGCGAACTGACCCCCGGCGGCGACCTCGACCTCGTCCTGGTCCACGACGGCCGCCGCGACGACGTCGCCGCCCTCGCGGACCGCCTCTGGTACCCGATCTGGGACGCGGGCCCGCGGCTGGACCACTCGGTCCGCACCGTCGCCGAGGCCCGCGCCGTCGCCCGCGCCGACCTCAAGGCCGCGCTCGGCCTGCTGTCCGCGCGCCGCGTCGCCGGGGACCGCGCCCTGGCCGACGAGCTGCGCGCCGCCGTCCTGGCCGACTGGCGCGCCGACGCCCGCGCCCGCCTCGCGGACCTCGCCGTGCTGTGCCGGGAGCGCTGGACGGCCCAGGGCGACCTCGCGTTCCTCCTCGAACCCGATCTGAAGGAGGCCCACGGCGGCCTCCGCGACGTCGACGTCATGCGGGCCGTCGCCGCGTCCTGGGTCGCGTCCGCGCCCGGCGAGCGGGTCCGCGCCGCGCACGGCCTGCTGCTGGACGTCCGGCACGCCCTGCACGCGCAGACCGGGCGGTCGGCGGACCGGCTCGTCCTCCAGGAGCAGCAGGCCGTCGCCGAAGCCCTCGGCCTCGGCGACGCCGACCGGCTCCTGCGCGCCACCGCCGAGGCCGCCCGCGTCGTCGTCCACGCGGGCGACCACCTGTGGCACCGCGTCGACCGGTTCCTCGCGCCGCGCCGACCGGGCGGCGGCCAGCGCGCCGCCGACCGCCGCCCGGTCGGGGACGGGGCCGTCGAGCAGGACGGCGAGGTCGTCCTGGCCCGGAGCGCGGACCTCGGCGACCCCTCGCTCGTCCTGCGCGTCGCCGCCGCCGCGGCGCACGCCGGGCTCCCGCTCGCGCCCGCCACCGTCGACCGGCTCGCCGCGCACGCCGCGCTGCCCGAAGCGCCCTGGCCCGCCGCCGCCCGCGACGCGCTCGTCGCGCTGCTCGGCGCGGGCCCGGCCGCGATCGGCGTCTGGGAGGACCTGGACCAGGCCGGGATCATCGTCCGGCTCCTGCCCGACTGGGCGGACGTCCGCAACCGGCCGCAGCGCAACCCCTTCCACCGCTTCACCGTGGACCGGCACCTCGTGGAGGCCGCCGCCGGGGCCGCCGCGCACACCCGCGACGTCGCCCGCCCCGACCTGCTGCTCGTCGGCGCGCTCCTGCACGACATCGGCAAGGGCGCGCCCGGCGACCACTCCGTCACCGGGGCCGCCCGCACCCGCGGCATCGCCGCCCGGCTCGGCTTCGACCCCGGCGACGTCGACGTCCTCACCGCCGCCGTCCGCCACCACCTGCTGCTCCCCGACACCGCCACCCGCCGCGACCTGGACGACCCCGCGACGATCGAGACCGTCCTGACCGCCCTCGGCGACGCCCCCGGCCGCGAACGCGAACTGCTCGACCTGCTCGCCGCCCTCGCCGTCGCGGACGCCCGCGCCACCGGCCCGTCCGCCTGGGGCTCGTGGAAGGCCGGGCAGGTCGCCGAGCTGACCCGCCGCGCCGCCGCCGCCCTCGCGGGCGGACCGCTCCCGCCGCCGCCCGCGCCCGCCCCCGACCACCTCGCGCTCGCCCGGCACGACGGCGCGGCCGTCCGCGTCGCGGGCTCCCGCGTCACGATCGCCGCCCCCGACCGGCCCGGCCTGCTGTGGCGCGCGGCGGGCGTCCTCGCCCTGCACCGGCTCGCCGTGCGCAGCGCCCGCATCACCGCAGCGCCGCGCGGCTCCGGCGGGACGGCCGTCCTGGACTTCACCGCCGTCCCCGAGTTCGGCTCCCCGCCCGACCCGGCCGCGCTGGAGGCCGACCTGCGCCGCCTGCTCGCGGACCGGCTCGACGTCGCGGGCCGCCTGGAGCGGCGGGCCGCCGCCGTCCGGGTCCGGCCGGGCGCGCCCGTCGCGCCGCCGCGCGTCACCGTCGTCGAGGACGCCTCCGCCGTCGCCGCCGTCATCGAGGTCCGCGCGCCCGACCGGCCCGGCCTGCTGTGGCGCGTCGGGCAGGCCATCGGCGCGTTCGGGCTGCAGGTCCGCGCCGCCCGCGTCGACACCCTCGGCGCGGAGGCCGTCGACGTCTTCTACGTCGTGGACGCCGACGGGCGGCCGCCCGCCGACCCCGGCGTCCTGTCCGACGTCCGGCAGAAGGTGCTGGCCGCGCTGCGCTGAGCCCGCGCGGAATCGCGGCCGGGTCGCCACCGGCCGCGACCCGATAGTCTGATGGGCGATTCCAGAAGCTTTCCAAGGACGGGTCCAGACACGTGTTCGAGACGCTCTCCGACCGGTTGACGACGGTCTTCTCGTCGCTGCGCAGCAAGGGCCGCCTCTCCGAGGCCGACATCAACGCGACGGCCCGCGAGATCCGTGTCGCGCTGCTGGAAGCCGACGTGGCGCTGCCCGTCGTCAAGGACTTCATCGCGCGGATCAGGGAGCGCGCGCGCGAGGTCGCGGCCTCCCCGGCGCTCAACCCCGCGCAGCAGGTCGTCAAGATCGTCAACGAGGAACTGATCGAGATCCTCGGCGGCGAGACCCGCGAGATCCGCTACGCCAAGAACCCCCCGACCGTGATCATGCTCGCCGGCCTCCAGGGCGCGGGCAAGACCACCCTGGCCGGCAAGCTCGCCCGCTGGCTCAGGGCCGGGGACCACACGCCGCTGCTCGTCGCCGCCGACCTCCAGCGGCCCAACGCCGTCCAGCAGCTCCAGGTCGTGGGGGAGCGCGCCGGGGTGCCGGTGTTCGCGCCCGAGCCGGGCAGCGGCGTCGGCGACCCGGTCGACGTGGCCCGCCGCTCGATCGAGCACGCCCGGCGCGCCCTGCACGACGTCGTCGTCATCGACACCGCCGGCCGCCTCGGCATCGACGCCGAGATGATGCAGCAGGCCGTCGACATCCGCGACGCCGTCAGCCCCGACGAGGTCCTGTTCGTCGTGGACGCGATGGTCGGCCAGGACGCCGTCAACACCGCGCAGGCGTTCATGGACGGCGTCGGCTTCGACGGCGTCGTCCTCACCAAGCTCGACGGCGACGCCCGCGGCGGCGCGGCCCTGTCGGTCCGGCACATCACCGGCCGGCCGATCATGTTCGCGTCCACCGGCGAGAAGCTGGAGGACTTCAGCGTCTTCCACCCCGACCGCATGGCCGGGCGCATCCTCGACATGGGCGACATCCTCACCCTGATCGAGCAGGCCGAGACCGCGTTCGACGCCGAGCAGGCGCAGCGGATGTCGACCAAGTTCGCCTCGGGCGAGGACTTCACGCTTGAGGACTTCCTCGAGCAGATGATGATGATCCGCAAGCTCGGGCCCATCGGGAACCTGCTCGGGATGATGCCGGGCATGGGCCAGGTCCGGGACCAGATCAGCCAGATCGACGACAAGGACCTCGACCGCGTCGCGGCGATCATCCGCTCGATGACGCCCGAGGAGCGGTCCAACCCCAAGATCATCAACGGCTCGCGGCGGGCGCGCATCGCGCGCGGCTCCGGCGTCGGCGTCGGCGAGGTCAGCAGCCTGGTCACCCGGTTCTTCGACGCGCAGAAGATGGTCCGGCAGATGGCGGGCGGCATGGGCCTGCCCGGCACGCCCGGCCGCCGCAAGGCCAAGCAGGCGGCCAAGGCCGCCAAGAAGAAGGGCAAGCAGCGCAGCGGCGACCCGCGCAAGCGCGCCGCCGGCGGGCGCGGCGAGGACCAGCCCGCCGCGCTGCCCGACGGCGCGCCGCAAGGCCTGCCGCCCGGCCTCGGCGGCGGGCAGCTCCCGCCGGGCCTCGCGGGCCAGCTCCCGCCCGGCTTCCAGATGCCCGACCTGGGCAAACTCCAGGGGCGCAAGAAGAAGTGACCGCGTCCCGGCCGCGCCCCGCCCCGGCGCGCGGCCGGGAAAGCGGCGGTTCGGGGCGGTCTGCGGGCGCGCCGCCACGCCGGGTGGCCGCGTGTCACCGCGCGATTGCACTTCCACCCCCGATCGTCTGGCAGAATGGCAGGCTGGAAACCCCGGACCCGCCAAGGCGCCCTCTCTCGTCCTGTGCGGCCGGAGTCCTCTGCCCGCCCGTCGCCGGTGTTCCCCACCTGGCGCGGACCGGGCACCCTGTATCAAGTCTGGAGAACACCACACCCGTGGCAGTCAAGATCAAGCTCAAGCGTCTGGGGAAGATCCGGAACCCGCAGTACCGGATCGTCGTCGCCGACGCCCGCACCAAGCGGGACGGCCGGGCCATCGAGGAGATCGGGCTCTACCAGCCCAAGCAGGAGCCGTCGCTCATCAAGATCGATTCCGAGCGCGCGCAGTACTGGCTGGGCGTCGGCGCGCAGCCGACCGAGCCGGTCCTCAACCTGCTGAAGATCACCGGCGACTGGCAGAAGTTCAAGGGCGAGCCGGGCGCCGAGGGCACCCTCCGGGTCGCCGAGCCGAAGGCCGACAAGAAGGCCGTGTTCGAGGCCGCCGTCAAGGAGTCCCTCGGCGGCGAGGCGGGCGAGGCCCCCGCCACGCGCACCCGCAAGAAGGCCGAGCCGAAGAAGGCCGAGGCCGCCGCCGACGAGAACAGCGAAGTCAAGGGCGAGGGCTGACGTGCTCGAAGAAGCGCTGGAGCACCTGGTGCGGGGGATCGTGGAGAGCCCGGACGACGTCCGGGTCCGCGCCCGCCGCATCAGGGGCGGTCGGGTCCTGGAGGTGCGCGTCCACCCCGATGACCTGGGCAAGGTCATCGGGCGCAGCGGGCGCACCGCCAAGGCCCTGCGCACCGTGATGAGCGCCCTCTCCGGAGGCCGCTACGTGCGGGTGGACCTGCTCGACGTCAACGAGGTCCGCTGACCGTGGAACCGCGGCGCCCGCGGCGCGTCCGCGCGCGTCGCGGCCCCGATCCGGCACCGTCCGCTCCCCGGCGGGCGGCCCGCCGTCCGGCGTCCGGCGGCCGCCGATGAGCGAGCAGCCGCTCGTCGTCGGCCGCGTCGGACGGCCGCACGGCGTCCGCGGCGAGGTGACGATCGACGTCCGGACCGACGACCCGGACCTCCGGTTCGCCCCCGGCGCCGAGATCGCCACCGACCCGGCCGCGGCCGGTCCCCTCACGGTGGACCGCGCCCGCTGGCACTCCGGACGCCTGCTCCTGCGCTTCGCCGGGGTCGACGACCGCACCGCCGCGGAGGAGATCCGCGGCGTCTGGCTCGTCGTCGACCCCGCCGACGTCCCCCCCTCCGACGACCCCGACGAGTTCCACGACCAGGACCTCATCGGGCTCGCGGTCGTCACCGACCGGGGCGAGGACGTCGGCACCGTCACCGAGATCCGCCATTTCGGGCAGGACCTGCTCGTCGTCCGCCGCACCGGCGGCGGCGACGCGCTGATCCCGTTCGTGGCCGCGCTCGTCCCCGAGGTCGACCTCGGGGCGGGCCGCCTCGTGGTCGCCCCGCCGCCCGGCCTGCTGGACGACCAGGGCGTCTGACCGCCCCGGCCGGGCCGCCCTAGGAACCCGATGAAACTCGACATCGTCTCGATCTTCCCCGAGTACTTCGCGCCGCTGGAGATCTCCCTGCTGGGCAAGGCCCGGCGGACCGGAATCCTCGACGTCGCCGTCCACGACCTGCGGCAGTGGACCCACGACCGGCACCGCACCGTGGACGACACCCCCTACGGCGGCGGTCCAGGGATGGTCATGAAGCCCGAGCCGTGGGGCGAGGCGCTCGCCGCGCTCGCGCCCGGGCCCGAGACGCCCCGGCTCGTCGTCCCCACCCCGAGCGGACGTCCGTTCACGCAGGCCACCGCCGCCGAGCTCGCGGGCGAGCCGTGGCTGCTGTTCGCCTGCGGACGCTACGAGGGCATCGACTCGCGCGTCGTCGCGGACGCGTCCACCCGGATGCGCGTGGACGAGGTCAGCCTCGGCGACTTCGTCCTCGCGGGCGGCGAGGTCGCGGTCCTGGTCATGGTCGAGGCGATCGGGCGGCTGCTGCCCGGCGTCCTCGGCAACGCCGAGTCCGCCGTGGACGACTCCTTCGCGCCCGGCTCGATGGAGTCGCTGCTGGAAGGCCCCGTCTACACCAAACCGCCCGTCTGGCGGGACCGCGCCGTCCCCGAGATCCTGCTCTCGGGCAACCACGGCGCCATCGCCCGCTGGCGGCGCGACGAGGCGCTGCGCCGCACCGCGCGGCACCGGCCCGAACTGCTCGCCCGGCTCGACCGCGCCGCCCTCGACGCCCGCGACCTGGCCGTCCTCGCCGAGGCCGGTTTTCCGGTCGGCGGCGAAGATATGGCACACTGAAACGTCCCGTGCGCTCAGCGCGCCGGACGACGACGATCCACCTCTCGCGGCGCGACGCCCCACCTCACGCACGTCCCGGAGCCTCTCGACGCCCGCGTTCGACTTTTGAGGACATCATGCACACCCTGATCCAGGAGATCGAGAAGGCCGCGATGCGCACCGACCACCCGGACTTCCGTCCCGGTGACACGGTCAAGGTGCATGCGCGCATCACCGAGGGCAAGGTCACCCGAGTCCAGATCTTCGAGGGCGTGGTGATCCGCCGGCAGAACGGCGGCGCCCGCGAGACCTTCACCGTCCGCAAGGTGAGCAAGGGTGGGTACGGCGTCGAGCGCACCTGGCCGCTGAACAGCCCGCACATCGAGAAGCTCGAGGTCGTCATCCGCGGCGACGTCCGCCGCGCGAAGCTGTACTACCTGCGCAACCTGCGCGGCAAGGCCGCGCGCATCAAGGAGAAGCGCGACTTCTGACCGTACCTCCGGCCGCGCCGCTGGCCGGACACGGCCGCCGCCCCGGGAACACGCCCGTGTTCCCGGGGCGTTGCCGTTTCGGCGACGACACGCGGATGCGCGCGGTGGACGGCCGTCCGCGCCGCTAGGCTTTCGCCCTGATGACAGACGAGGACGATCGGAGAGACGTGCGATCCGAGGCCGAGGGCGCGGTGCCCGAAGACGAAGAGACCGTGACCCCCGGTGAGGACACCGACTCCGGGGACAAGCCGAAGAAGAAGCAGGGTTCCTTCTGGAAGGAACTGCCGATCCTGATCGTGGTCGCGATCGTCCTCGCCCTGGTGATCAAGGCGTTCGCGATCCAGGCGTTCTACATCCCCTCGGGGTCGATGGAGAACACGCTCCGGGTCGGCGACCGCGTCCTCGTCAACAAGATCGTCTACCACACGCGGGACATCAAGCCCGGCGACATCGTCGTCTTCAACGGCCTCGACTCCTGGGACCCCGAGACCACCGTGCCGAAGCCGGGCAACCCGGTGTCGAAGGTGCTGCGGGCCGTCGGGTCCGCGTTCGGCGTCGCGCCGAACGAGAAGGACTACATCAAGCGCGTCATCGGCGTCGCGGGGCAGCGCGTGAAGTGCTGCGACGCGCAGGGCCGGGTCACGGTCGACGGCAAGCCGCTCGACGAGGACTCCTACCTCTTCACCGACCCCGTGACCCACGAGCGCAACAAGCCGTCCGAGACCGCCTTCGACAAGATCGTCCCCAAGGACCACATCTGGGTCATGGGCGACCACCGCGCCCTGTCGTGGGACTCCCGCGAGCACCAGGGCGACCCGGGCGGCGGTGCGATCCCCGTCGACAAGGTCATCGGCCGCGCGTTCGTGGTGGTCTGGCCGGTCGGCCACATGGGCGGCCTGGGCATCCCCAAGACTTTCGACCAGCCTGGAATCCGGGCGATGTCGACCCTTCTCCCCGCCACGCCGGTCGCCTTGGGCGTGGTCGGCGCGATCCCGGTGACCCTGCTGACCCGCCGCCTGCGCTTCCGCCGGAACCGCTCCTGACAACACCTCCTGACCCCGCGCCCTGCCTCACCACCCGCCGAGGCAGGGCGCGACGTCATCACACGCGCCGCAGCCCCGCACGTCCCTGAGCGCGGCGCGCGCTGAACGGCCGGGCCGCAGCCGGTGCGCGCGCCGCACTGGCGTGTGCGGTGGGTGCGTGGGCGATTGGTCGTGGGGGGACGTACTCTGCGAACCATGATGGAACGCCCCCTCCGTTTCACGCCGCGCCGGGACGCGGGTCTGTACGCGTTCGAACGGTCGCTCGCGCATGGCGGGTTCCGGCGGGTGGCCGGGGTGGACGAGGCGGGGCGGGGCGCGTGCGCCGGGCCGCTCGTCGTCGGGGCGGCGATCCTCCCGGTCGGGCGCGCGGGCGTCATCGACGGGCTCACCGACTCCAAGCTGCTGACCCCCGCGCGCCGCGAGGAGATCTACGGCGAGGTCGTGCGGCGTGCCGTGGCGTGGAGCGCGGTCGTCATCCCCTGCCACGACGTCGACCGGATCGGCCTGCACCGCTGCAACATCACCGGGATGCGCCGGGCGCTGGCGGCCCTGGACACGCGCCCCGACTACGTTCTGAGCGACGGGTTCCGGGTTCCCGGCCTCGACGTCCCCGGCCTGCCCGTCATCAAGGGCGACCGCGCGGCGGCGTGCGTCGCGGCGGCGTCGGTGATCGCGAAAGTCACCCGGGACCGCCTCATGGTCGAGCTGCACGAGCGCTACCCCGACTACGGGTTCGACGTCCACAAGGGCTATGTGACGCGCGCGCACTCGGCGGCACTCGACGCGCACGGTCCTTGCCCGGAGCATCGCTTCTCCTACGTCAACGTCGGACGGGTCGTGCGCAAGAATGGGGAGGTGGGCTCGGGGGCGGAGGCCGTGGAGGTCTCCGGTGGTGGCCGGACGGAAGGGGCACGGACGTGAGCGCCGAGGATCTCGAAAAGTACGAGACCGAGATGGAACTCCAGCTCTACCGCGAGTACCGGGACGTGGTCGGGCTGTTCAGCTACGTCGTGGAGACCGAGCGCAGGTTCTACCTCACCAACTCGGTGGACCTCCAGGTCCGCGACACCGAGAACGGCGAGGTCTTCTTCGAGGTCACCATGCAGGACGCCTGGGTCTGGGACATGTACCGGCCCGCCCGCTTCGTCAAGAACGTGCGTGTCGTGACGTTCAAGGACGTCAACGTCGAAGAGATCGCCAAGAGCGAGTTCGAACTGCCGTCCGCCGACTAGGCGGTGTTTCGAAGTCCCGGCCCACGGCCCTCGCCTGGCGGATCGAGGCCTCACCGGGCCTGTGCGAGCGCGGCATCGGCCGGCGAAGCTCGCCTCCGGCTTCGCTTCACCGCCCAGTCAACGCACTCGCGCTGCGGCTGAGGCACTCTGAGACAGACCCTGACCGCGCCTACCGTCACCCCCACACGTCCGTCCCCGGTGGCCCACAACGCGCCCGGTCGAGAGACCGCGCCGCAGTCGTGTCGCGCGCTGGTTCGGTTTCCCCTTCCATGTCGGCCGCTTGTTGGCGCGCTGTTCATCCAGGCTGTCTCGCACGTCGACTCACCTGCCGTGCAGTTGCGTCGTCATCCCATCTGCTCGCTCAGCGGGTGCGCCCGGTCTCCTTCTCTTGGTTGATTCGCCTTTGGCGGCGGGCCGCATCGCGCGCTGCGGCCCGTACCGTTCTTGCTTCCAACGTGATCGTTAGGCCGGGTGCCTGGTGGGCGGGGGTTCTCGCGGGCGGATCGGGTTCGTCATGCGCGGCCCCGCGCTGTGGTCGTGAGGCGCCACCCGCCGGGACTGCGTTCTACGAAGCCCGCCGCCGCCAGGAGCCCGAGTTTCGCGTTGACCGCGTCCAGGCTCATCCCGGCCGTCGCGGCGAGCTGCGCGGGGCCCGCGTGGCCGCGGGCGGGGAGCGCCTCCAGGACCGCGCGCGTCGCCGGGTCCAGGCGGTCGCGGGGCAGGACGGGGTCGCGCGGCGGCGGGGCCAGGTCGTCGCCCAGTCTGCCGAGCGCCTCGACGACCTCCTCCGGCCGGGTGACCAGCAACGCGGGCGGCGAGTCGCGGAGCAGCCGGTGGCAGCCCTCGGACGCGGCCGAGTCCACCGGGCCGGGGACGGCCATCAGCTCGCGGTCCAGCCGCTGCGCCCACGACGCCGTGTTCAGCGCGCCGCTCCGCCACGCCGCCTCCACGACGACCGTCCCGCGGGTCAGCGTGGCGATGACGCGGTTGCGCACGAGGAACCGCGAGCGGCGCGGGCTCGCCCCCGGCGGCGACTCGCTCACCAGCAGGCCCCGGCCCGCCAGCTCGGCGAACAGGCCCTCGTGGACGGCCGGGTAGGGGACGTCCACGCCGTTGGCGAGCACGGCGAACGTCCGTCCGTCCGCGGCGAGCGCGCCCCGGTGCGCCGCCGCGTCGATGCCGAGCGCGCCGCCCGACACGATCGTCCAGTCCGTCTCCGCCAGGCGGGCCGCGAGGTCGGCGGCGATCCGCGTCCCGTAGGACGTCGCGCCGCGTGCCCCGACGATCGCCACCGACCGCAGGCAGCCGTGGCGGAGGTCGCGGGGGCCGCGCAGCCACAGCGCGTAGGGGCGTTCGTCGCCGAGGTCGTCCAGCGTCGTCGGCCATTCCGGGTCGCCGGGGCAGACGAGCCGGACGCCGAGCCGCTCGGCGACGGCCAGGTCGGCGTCGGTGTCCACGGCGGACAGCCGGAGTCGCCAGTGTTCCAGCCGCGCCAGCGCGCGGTGCTGGTCCTCAGCCGTTCGCGCGACGCCGTCCGGCAGTGTCCCGGAGCGGACGGCGCCAAGCGCGCCCGGCGGTCCGGCCCGCTCGATGAGGGCGTTGAGCAGCCGGTCTCCGGGTTCGGCGAGGGCGGTCAGCGCGGCTCGCGCGGCGCGGCCGGTCGGATCGTCGTGGCTCGTGTTCATGATCGCCGTCCCATCCAGAGGGCGAGCGCGCCGCCGATGTCGTCCGCGTCCGGCTCGTCGCGGTCCGCCAGGTCGGCGATGGTCCAGGCGACGCGCAGCACCCGGTCGAGGCCGCGCGCGCTGAGGCTTCCGTTCTGCAGCGCGGCGTCGACCGCGCCCATCGCGGCGGCGGACGGGGTGAAGGCGCGCCGCACCTCCGGGCCGGGGATCTCGGAGTTCGTCCGCCACGGGGTGTCGGACAGGCGCTTCAGCGTCCGTTCCCGGGCTGCGGCGACGCGTTCGGCGACGACCTCGCTGGGTTCGGCGAACTCCAGGTCGTAGCGCAGTTCGGCGCGGCTGGCGGGGGCCAGCTCCAGCTTGAGGTCCACCCGGTCGAGCAGCGGTCCCGAGAGCCGCGACTGGTACTTGCGACGCGCGGAGGGCGCGCACGAGCAGTCCATCTGCGTCGCCGCCGCGCACGGGCACGGGTTGGCGGCCAGGACCAGCGTGAACCGCGCGGGGAAGCACGCCGTTCCCTCGGCCCGCGAGATCCGGACCTCGCCCTCTTCGAGGGGCTGCCGCAGGACGTCCAACGCGCCCCACCTGAACTCCGGGGCTTCGTCCAGAAAGAGAATGCCCCGGTGGGCGAGGGAGACCGCGCCTGGTTTGAGGACGCGGCCCGAGCCGCCGCCCGCCAGCGCGGCCGCGCTGGCGGTGTGGTGCGGGGCGTGGAACGGCGGGCGCGTGATGAGCGGCTGGCCGGGCGGGAGGGTGCCCGCCACGGAGTGGATCGCCGTCACCTCCAGCGCCGCGTCGGGCTCCAGTTGCGGCAGGAGCGTGGGGAGCCGTTCGGCCAGCATCGTCTTACCGCAGCCGGGTGGTCCGGCGAAGTACAGGTGGTGGCCGCCCGCCGCGCTGATCTCCAGGGCGCGGCGTCCTTCGGCCTGCCCTCGCACGTCCGAGAGGTCCAGGACGGCGCGGCGGTCGGGCACGCGCCCGGCGAGGCCGTCGTGGGCGGCGGGCGGCGGATCGGGCTCGGCGTCCGTCTCCTCGACGGGCGGGGCCTCGTCGCGCAGGATCGCCAGGAGCCCGCGCAGCGTCGCGGTGCCGATGACCTCGACGTCCGGCACCAGCGCCGCCTCCGCGCGGTTCGCGAGCGGCACCACCGCCGTGCGGCACCCGGCGTTCGCCGCGGCCAGGACGGCGGGCAGCACGCCCGGCACGGCCCGGACCCGTCCGTCGAGCCCCAGCTCACCGATCACGACCAGCCCCGCGCACGACCGCGGCGGCACCGCCTCCGCCGCCGCGAGCAGCGCTATGGCGATGGCGAGATCGTAGAACGAACCCTTCTTCGGAAGGCTCGCCGGGAAGAGCGACACGGTGACGTGGCGGTTCGGCCAGTCCTCGCCCGAGTTGTAGATCGCCGCACGGACGCGGTCACGAGCCTCACTGAGCGCCGTGTCGGGCAGCCCGACGAGATGGAGGCCGGGAACGCCGCTCGTGATGGCCGCCTCGACGTCCACGACATAACCGTCGACACCGAGCAGCGAGACCGATTTGGTCTTCGCGAGTGTCATGCACAACTCCTTGAATCGAGACCCCTCGCGACCAGCGAGGGACAAGAACTGCTGGAAAGCACTGCACTTCCGCCCAGCGCCCCGCCACGGCCGCGCGCCGAACCAGACCGACACACGGACCAGCGAGCGCCCAACCGCACGACAGCCACCGCCCCGATCCGCCCCACACGGGCCGAACCGGGCCGTACCGGGCCGCATCAGGCCGGTTCGCGCCGGACCGGGCCGACCCCGGAGCGCGCCCTGCGGTACGGGCCCGCACCGCGCCGACTTGCGCCGACTTGCGCCGACCCGCATCGGTCCAGGCACGAACGAGACGGCGAGCATCCGCGCCGCACGACCCCGCCACCCCGCACCCACCGCCCCCGCCCTGCGCCGCCCCACCCCGCGCCGCCCCACCCTGCGCCGCCTCGGCCCGCACCGGGCTGCCCGGGCTGCGCCGTCCTGGACGGCACCGACCTGCACTGGCCCGCGCCGCACCGCACTGACGAACGAGACGGTGTGCGTTCGCTGCCTCGCGGCGGCTGCTGCCGCACCGCATCGCGCCGCGCTAACCGCGCTGGTCGTGCTGCGCTGCATCGTGCTGATCGAGCCGGGTCGGTGGACGGGACGGTTGGCGTCGGCGGCTGCGCGGCGGTTGCCGCGCTGTTCCGGCGGCCCGGCGGCCACGGCTGCGCCGGACCGCCTCCGTGCGTGCGCGGGCATGCTGCTCGTCCTGTCCGCAGAGCTTCCCGGCGGCCCACCGCCTCCGTGCGTGCGCGGGCATGCTCGTTCGTCGCTGGGCCGGCCGAGCACCGCGCGCGGCGGCGTTGGTCCGGCGTTGTGCTGGCTCGCCGCCGCGCGGCTGTGCTTGTCCGGCGCGGCGTTGTCCGGTCGCCGCAGTGCGCGGGAGTGCTGACGCTGAGTCGGCTGCGGTACGGCGCGGTGGTGCCGGAGCCACGCCAACCTGGGCCAACCTGGGCCGGCCTGGTCGCCGTGGCCGCGCTGGCTCGGCGCTGCGTTGGTTAGCCGTCGTGCGCTGCGTGGTCGCAGGTTGCGCGGTCGTACTGGTCCGGCGCTGCGCTCGCGGCGGTCTGGTGGGTGGGCCGCGGGATTCGGTGGTGTGGTGGGTGGGGCGGGGAGAGAGTCGTGTGGGGGAGTGCGGATGCGTTGTGTTGGGGTCGGTGAGGTGCTGATGTGCTGTTGTGTTCCAGTGGGTGGGCGTGTACCCGACGACCCGGCGGTGGTCGGTGGGTTGCGGGTGGTTGTTGTGGGGTGTGGGCATTAGCTGATCGCGCGTAGATGCTCGATGGTGAAGCCGGCGGGGGCCAGGAGCAGGCCGAGGGCGTCCACCCGCAGATGGGTGGGGGGAATGCCGTGGTCGGCGCCCCAGCGCAGGGCGAGGCGGCGCAGGCGAGCCGCCTTGGCGGGGGTCACCGCTTCCAGGGGATGGCCGAACTTGCCGTTGCGGCGGGTTTTCACCTCGCACGCCACGTACCAGCGGCCGTCGCGCGCGACGATGTCCAGCTCGCCTTCGGGACAGCGCCAGTTCCGGTCGACGACGGTCCAGCCGAGACGCACCAGGTGGTGCGCGGCGATGGCCTCGCCTCGCGCGCCGAGGGCGTGCGCCGTGTTGAGTTCCGATCGCATCGGAATCACCTCCGGGCACGACCCTGCGTCCTCGGGGGCGGCCAACGGAAAATCGTTTCGAGGCTGTGGATAACTGGGTGCGCCGACCGCGTCGGACCGACAACGATCGGCCCCTTGACCTGGGGTTTCGTGGGGGCGTTGGTGACCGGCTCTCGGTGATACGACTCACGGCCCTCCGCCGGGCGGAGGCGGCGCTTGCAATCGGGTCGTGGAACGGCGAGCGTGGCGCTGTGACGACCGATGACCAGGAGGCGATCCCCGCCCCGTTCAGCGAGGCCATCGCGGAGTTCGAGCGCCACCTGCGCGCGGAGCGGGGCCTGTCGCCGCACACGCTCCGCGCGTACCTCGGCGACGTGGGCGATCTCGTGCGGCACGCGGCCGCCGTCGGCCTCGCCGGGCCAGGGGAGCTGGAGGTCGGCGTCCTGCGCGCGTGGCTCGCCCGGCAGCACGCCGAGGGCCGGTCGCGCGCGACGCTCGCACGCAGGACCGCCGCCGCGCGCGCGTTCACCCGGTACCTGCACCGCCGGGGGCTCCTCGAAGCCGACCCCGGTCCGCTGCTCGGCACGCCGCGTCCGAACCGCGACCTGCCGACCGTGCTGTCGAAGGAGCAGGCCGCGCGCCTGCTCGACGGCATGACGGCGGACGGCCCGATCGGTCTGCGCGACCTGGCCGTCCTCGAAGTCTTCTACGCGACCGGCGTCCGGGTCAGCGAGCTGTGCGGGATGGACGTGGACGACCTCGATCCCGGACGCGGCACCGTCCGCGTCATCGGCAAGGGCGACAAGGAGCGGAGGGTCCCCATCGCCGCCGTCGCCGTCCAGGCCGCCGAGGACTGGCTGCGCGCGGGCCGCCCCGCGCTGGCGACCGAGTCCAGCGGCGCGGCGCTGTTCCTCGGCGCGCGCGGGGGGCGGCTCCACCCGACGACGGCGCGCAAGATCGTCCACGCGCGGATCGCCGAGGCCGGGGACGTCCCCGACCTCGGCCCGCACGGCCTGCGGCACAGCGCCGCGACCCATCTTCTGGAGGGCGGCGCGGATCTGCGCAGCGTCCAGGAGATCCTCGGCCACGCGTCACTGAGGACGACGCAGATCTACACGCACGTCTCCGTGGAACGCCTCCGGAGCGTGCATCGCCAGGCGCATCCGCGCGGAGCCGAGTGAATGCGCGGTCAGCGGACCCGGCGCAGGCGGCGTTCCCGTGCCAGGTCGATCACCTCGCAGGGCTGGCGTCGGCGCGCGGGCCGTCTGAGCCGCGCGTGCCGCCCTACGAACAGCGCCAGGAACGCGAGCAGGAAGCCTGAGCCCATTCCCGTCAGCCACGTCCCGCTGAAGGACGTCGCGGAGCGCAGCGCAACATCAGGCGTCCTTCGGGCGGTTCCCGGAACGTGCGGCGCGGACGATGCCGTCGCCCACTGGGGGAGCAGCCGAACGCCCCGGCCCACGAGCGACAGCGGATCGAGATAGACCGTCCCGCGCAGCAGGCCCCAGTGCAGGCACGGAACCGCGCAGTGCGGCGACGGGACGCGCTCCAGGACCCCGATCGGCGTCCCCGCCGCGACGGCCGCGCCGACCCGCACCGAGGGGAGGACCGGCAGATACGTCGTCCGCAGCACCCCGTGGCTGACCGCGACGACGCTCCGGCCCGCGAGCCGCCCGGCGTACGAGACCGTCCCGGCTCCGGCGGCCCGGACCGGCGCACCGGGCCGGGCCGCGAGATCGACGCCCCGATGGCCGGGCCCCCACGGGACGGCGGGCGGTGAGAACGCTCGGACGACCGTGGGCGTCGGTGGTCCGAGCGGCCAGCGCCACCCGCTGGAGGCGTCGCGCCCTACGGCGTGACGCGTCGGAGCGCTGTTCGCGGGGCGTGCCCGCCGACCGCCAGGGGCAGCGTCGGCCGGGTCGGTGGACGCGGTGCCGTGTACGCCGCCGGGCCGTAAGCCGTGCGGACCGCCCGGCGAGGCGGTGGAAGGCGAGAGGCCGAGCGCGGCGAAGATCGCGAGCGCGAGTGCGAATGCAGTCATGCCGCGAGCCTGACGAGCCGCCACCGACCGGCGCGAACGGCGGCCGAACCTGTGGACAACTCCGTCCGAAGGCCGCTGCGGTCGGCTGATTCCACCCGCACGTCGCTCATCCCATAGAATCGGAGAACGGCTGCGTGGGTCCATGCCCAGGCGGCCGAATTCACGCGCTCTCGCGCCATCCGGTCCTCGCGGCCGGTGGGGCACGGCCTCTCGGTCCGCCGTTCGCGGCGGCGAGGCGGTGTCGGGGCGCAGACACAACCGACACGCGGCCCTCCCGACCGGAACCGGAACGGCGGGCCAGAAGAGGAGAACACGGGATATGGCACCCGTCGTCACGATGCGGCAGCTGCTGGAGAGCGGCGTTCACTTCGGCCACCAGACGCGCCGCTGGAACCCGAAGATGAAGCGCTTCATCCTCACCGAGCGCAACGGCATCTACATCATCGACCTGCAGCAGTCGCTGTCCTACATCGACCGCGCCTTCGAGTTCGTCAAGGCCACGGTCGCCCACGGCGGCACGATCCTGTTCGTCGGCACCAAGAAGCAGGCCCAGGAGGCCATCGCCGAGCAGGCCGCGCGGGTCGGGATGCCGTACGTCAACCAGCGCTGGCTGGGCGGCATGCTCACCAACTTCTCCACCGTCCACAAGCGTCTCACCCGGCTCAAGGAGCTGGAGGAGATCAACTACGACGACGTGGCCGGCTCCGGCATGACCAAGAAGGAGCTCCTCGGGCTGCGCCGCGAGAAGGACAAGCTGGAGCGCACCCTCGGCGGTATCCGCGACATGGCCAAGGTGCCCAGCGCCGTCTGGATCGTGGACACCAAGAAGGAGCACATCGCGGTCAACGAGGCCAAGAAGCTCGGCATCCCGGTCGTCGCGATCCTGGACACCAACTGCGACCCCGACGAGGTCGACTACCCGATCCCGGGCAACGACGACGCGATCCGCAGCGTCAGCATGCTGACCCGCGTCGTCGCCGACGCCGTCGCGGACGGCCTCATCGCCCGCGCGGGCGCCGCGTCCGGCGGCGACGAGAAGCCCGCCGAGTCCGGCGGCGGCGCGGAGCCGCTCGCCGAGTGGGAGCGGGAGCTGCTGGAGAACAAGGAGCAGGGCGCCGCCGAGGCCGCGCCCGCCGAGGCCCCGGCCGAGGAGCCCGCCGCCGCGCAGGCGGAGGCCGAGCAGCCCGCCGCCGAGGCCGCCCCGGCCGAGCAGGCCGAGGCCGCGCAGGCGCCTGCCGACGGCGCCGCCGAGCAGGCCTGACGACGCGCCGTCCCGGGGCCGCAGCGGCCCCGGGACGCCGTCCCCGCAGACTTTTCCACCCACTCCAGAGACGAAAGAGCGATGGCTGACTTCACCGCCGCCGACGTCAAGCGGCTCCGGGAGCTGACCGGCTCCGGCATGATGGCCTGCAAGAACGCCCTCACCGAGGCCGAGGGCGACTTCGACAAGGCCGTCGAGATCCTGCGCCTCAAGGGCGCCAAGGACGTCGGCAAGCGCGCCGAGCGCACCGCCGCCAACGGCCTGGTCGCGCAGTACTTCCAGGGCTCCGGCGACGGCGCCCTGCTCGAACTCAAGTGCGAGACGGACTTCGTCGCGAAGAACGCCGAGTTCATCGCGCTGGCCGACCGCATCGTCGAGTTCGCGTCCACCAGCGGCGCGGCCGACGCCGAGGCGCTGCTCGCCGCCGAGATCGAGTCCGGCAAGACCGTCGACGCCCTGGTCCAGGAGGCCAGCGCGAAGATCGGCGAGAAGCTGGAGATCGGCCGGTTCGCGCACTACCAGGGCGCGTACGTGGCCAGCTACCTCCACAAGTCCGACCCGTCCCTGCCGCCGACCACCGGCGTCCTGGTCGAGCTGGACAAGGAGAACGCCGAGGTCGCCCGCGACGTCGCGCAGCAGATCGCCGCGATGTCGCCGAAGTACCTCACCCGCGAGGACATCCCGGCGGAGGCCGTCGCCAAGGAGCGGGCGCTCGCCGAGCAGCTCACCCGCGACGAGGGCAAGCCCGAGCAGGCCATCCCGAAGATCGTCGAGGGCCGCGTCAACGCGTACTTCCGCGACTTCGTGCTGCTGGAGCAGGCGTTCGTCAAGGACGGCAAGAAGACGATCGCCAAGGTCCTGGAGGAGGCGGGCGTCAACGTCGTCCGCTTCATCCGCATCAAGGTCGGCCAGGCGTAGGTCCCGGACGAACGGGACCGCATATTCGCAACGCAACGAGGAGGCCGCCGACGTGCCGGAGAAGACCACCACTGACACGACGGCGGCCTCGTCGTCCGACCAGCACGCGCCGCGCGCGGGCTGGAAACGCGTCCTGCTGAAGCTGTCGGGCGAGGCGTTCGCCGGCGGCGACCCGCTCGGCATCGACCCCGCCGTCGTGCAGCACGTGGCCGAGGCGGTCGCGGAGGCCGTCCGCGACGGCGTGCAGGTCGCCGTGGTGTGCGGCGGGGGCAACATGTTCCGCGGCGCGCAGCTCGCCGAACGCGGCATGGACCGCGGGCGCGGCGACTACATGGGCATGATCGGCACCGTGATCAACTGCCTGGCGCTGCAGGACTTCCTGGAGAAGCTGGGCCTGGACACCCGCGTCCAGACGGCGATCACGATGAGCCAGGTCGCCGAGCCGTACATCCCCCGCCGCGCGATCCGGCACCTGGAGAAGGGCCGCGTCGTGATCTTCGGCGCCGGGCTCGGCCAGCCGTTCTTCTCCACCGACACCACCGCCGCGCAGCGCGCCCTGGAGATCGGCGCGGAGGCGGTGCTCAAGGCCACCCAGGTCGACGGCGTGTACGACGCGGACCCGCGCAAGAATCCGCACGCGGTGAAGTTCGACCGGCTGGACTACGGTGAGGTCCTGCAGCGGGGTCTGAAGGTCATGGACGCGACGGCCATCAGCCTCTGCATGGACAACGCGCTGCCCATCGTGGTCTTCGACCTGATGGGCCAGGGCAACATCGTCCGGGCCGTCCGCGGCGAGAAGATCGGCACGCTGGTCAGCCCGGCGGACCGCTGACCACAGACGGGCCGGAAACGGCCGACCAAAGGTGAACCGGGAGTCGAAGTGATCGACGAGACCCTCCTCGAAGCCGAGGAGAAGATGGAGAAGGCGGTCGCGGTCGCCAAGGAGGACTTCCAGGGCATCCGCACCGGGCGCGTCACCCCGGCCATGTTCAACAAGATCACCGCGGAGTACTACGGGACGCCGACGCCGATCAACCAGCTCGCGTCGTTCACGCTGCCCGAGCCGCGGATGGTCATCGTCCAGGTCTTCGACAAGTCGTCGCTGTCGGCGGTGGAGCGGGCGATCCGCGACAGCGACCTCGGCGTGAACCCCACCAACGACGGCAACGTGCTGCGCGTCGTGTTCCCCGAGCTTTCGGAGGAGCGCCGCCGCGAGTTCGTCAAGGTGGCGGGCGGCAAGGCCGAGGACGCGAAGGTGTCGATCCGCAACGTGCGGCGGCGGGCCAAGGACGCGCTGGAGAAGCTCGCCAAGGACGGCGACGCGGGCGAGGACGAGGTCCGGCGTGCTGAGAAGGAGCTCGACGACGCGACGCAGAAGTACGTCGCGCAGATCGACGAGCTGCTCGAGCACAAGAAAGCCGAACTGCTCGAAGTCTGATGGAAACCGACAGGACCGGGGACACCGTGACCTCACCCGGCGGGCCGGAGGAATCCGGCGGCGGGGAGCAGCCCCCGGCGAAGAAGCGCGGCGGGCGGAACCTGCCGGTCGCGATCGGCGTCGGGGTCTTCCTCGGCGCCCTCGTCCTGGTCTCGCTCTACACGGTGAAGGAGATCTTCCTCGCCGTCATGATCGTGTTCCTGTTCCTGGGGATGCGCGAGCTGACGCAGGCGTTCCGGTCGCGCGGCATCGAGGTGCCGTTCGCGCCGGTCGCGGCGGCGATGGTCGCCGCGCCGCTCGTCGCGTACTGGTGGGGGACGCGGGGCCTGGTCGCCGTCGTGGCGCTGACGGTCCTCGCCGTGATGATCGTGCGGATGGCGCGCGGGAGCAGCGACGGCTACGTCCGGGACGTGACGGCCGGGGTCTTCACGGCCGGATACCTGGTGCTGATGGGCGGCGTCGTCGCGCTGCTGATGCGGCCGGACGACGGTGACCACCGGATCGTCATCTTCATCGCGGTGACGGTCGCCAGCGACATCGGCGGCTACTTCGCGGGCTCCTATCTCGGGCGGCACAAGCTCGCGCCGACGATCAGCCCGAAGAAGACCTGGGAGGGCGTCACCGGTTCGGCGGTCACGTGCATGGCGGTCGGGGCGTGGCTGCTGTGGTGGCTGCTGGACGACCACCGGATCTGGCCGGGTGTGCTGATCGGGTTCGCGGCGGTCGTCGCGGCGACGGTCGGGGACCTGGTCGAGTCGATGATCAAGCGGGATCTCGGGATCAAGGACATGGGCACGCTGCTGCCGGAGCACGGCGGCGTCATGGACCGGCTGGACTCGCTGGTCGCGACGGCGCCGGTGGTGTGGATGCTGCTGGAGCTGTTCGTCCCGTCCTGATCAGGGTGGAACAACGAGGCCACGGAACCGCCGCCGGTTCCGTGGCCTTCGCTTTTCACTAGGAGACGACCCAGGAGCGCCCCTGCTGGGCGAGGCGGCGGACGAGCGCGTCGGAGCCCTCGTTCTTGGCGTACCGGTGCTCCTCGCCGGTGATGGGGATCAGCCACAGCCAGCGGACGGGGTCGCCGCCGGCCGTGAAGCCGGTGAGGCCGGGCGGGACGGGCCCGGCGAGGCGGCTCGGGTCGTCCAGGAGCAGGACGCCCTCGAACGCCGCGTCGTCGCCGCCGAGCGGGAACGTCCCCGCGTCGTGGTACCACTTGACGACGTCGCCGGGCGCGAACCACGTCACCGACCGCCACGGGTACTGCGCGAGCCACGGGAAGACGGCCCCGGCGCGCTTGCTGGGCAGGCGCGTCGCCACGGCGAGCTCGATCCGGGCGTGCGGGGTGACGTCGTCCTCGTACAGCTCGATGGTCGGCATGCGCTGCCGGGACATGCCGACCGTGCTGAGGACGGCGAAGTCCCGGCCGTCCTGCGGCGGGCGCTCGGACAGGCCGACCGTGGGCGCGGTCGCGGTGCCGCCGGTGAGGCCGCGGCCGACGTCGTGCCAGTAGTGGCCACCGGGTCCGAGGCGCTGCAGCAGGTGGCCGAGGACGGACTGCTGGTACTCGGCGAACGCCTCCTCCGACGCCACGTCGGCCCAGTGGCGGCGAGCGCGTTCCACGCGGGCGTCGAACGCGTCGCGCTCGTCGTCGAGGGGGAACGCGAAGGGGCTCTGCGCGGTGGCGTCGCGGCTGTAGCCGGGGATGCCGCGGCCCATGTCGGACCAGCCAGGGATGACGAACAGCGGCTCGCCGTCGTCCAGGGCCGCGACGCCGTCGCCTTCCTCGAACCACACGATGTCGAGGTCCGCCACCGGTAGCGGCGGGCTCGGCTCGGGGGAGCGGACGTGCGCGGCGGGCAGCAGCGGCGCCGCGCCCGCCGCCAGCCGCTCCTGGTCGGGCTGGTCGGGGGCGGGCTCGTGATTGGCGACCCAGACGGCGCCTATCACCCGCTCGCGGGCGTCCAGCAGTGACGCCGAGGTGACGGTTCCGTCGCTCTCGATCACGAGCCGGCGGCTGCCGTACGGATTGATCTCCGACCGCACCGTCGCCGCGGCGCCCCCTGTGGCGGTGCGCCGCGCCGAAGCGGACCCCCTGCGCAATACCGACATGATCGAGACCTTAGTCCGCCGGGCCCGTCCCCGCGCCGGAACGCGTGCGGCGGGACGGCTCGGGCATCGGCTCGGGTTTGCGACACTGGAAGGACCATGTCTTCCAGCACTGACGCCGCCGCCGCGCGGACGCCCGCGAAACTGGTCTTCGCCGCGCCCCGCCGCGCCAAGCCGCCCCGGCACCTGGCCGACCTCAGCCCGGCGGAGCGGCGCGAGGCCGTCGTCGCGCTCGGCGAGAAGCCGTTCCGCGCCGACCAGCTCTCCCGGCACTACTTCGCCCGGCTCGTGGATGATCCGGCGGAGATGACCGATCTTCCGGCGGCGGCGCGGGACCGGCTGGTCGGCGATCTGCTGCCGCCGCTGCTCAGCCCCGTCCGGGAGCTGGCCTGCGACGACGGGCGCACGCTCAAGACGGTGTGGAAGGCGTTCGACGGAGTCCTGTTCGAGTCGGTGCTGATGCGCTACCCGGACCGGGCGACGATGTGCGTGTCCTCGCAGGCCGGGTGCGGGATGAACTGCCCGTTCTGTGCGACGGGCCAGGCCGGGCTGACCCGCAACCTGTCCACGGCGGAGATCGTGGAGCAGGTCGCGGCGGGTGCGCGGGCGCTGGCGCGCGGGCGGATTCCGGGCGGTCCCGGGCGCGTCTCCAACATCGTTTTCATGGGGATGGGCGAGCCGCTGGCGAACTACCGGTCGGTGATCGGCGCGGTGCGGCGGATCACCGATCCGGCTCCGGCGGGGCTCGGGATCTCGCAGCGGGCGGTGACGGTGTCGACGGTGGGGCTCGTCCCGGCGATCGAGAAGCTGGCGGCCGAGGAGCTGTCCGTCCGGCTCGCGGTGTCGCTGCACGCGCCCGACGACGAGCTGCGCGACGAGCTCGTCCCGATCAACAACCGGTGGAAGGTCGCGGAGGTGCTGGACGCGGCGTGGGCGTACGCCGAGCGCAGCGGCCGCCGGGTGTCGGTCGAGTACGCGCTGATCAAGGACGTGAACGACCAGGCTTGGCGCGCCGACCTGCTGGGACGTCTGCTCAAGGGGCGGCTGGTCCACGTCAACCTGATCCCGCTGAACCCGACGCCGGGGTCGAAGTGGACGGCGTCGCGGCCGCAGGACGAGCGGGAGTTCGTCCGGCGGCTGGAGGCGCACGGCGTCGCGGTGACGGTCCGGGACACGCGGGGCCGGGAGATCGACGGGGCCTGCGGGCAGCTCGCCGCGCAGTCGGGTTGAATCGCGTTCGGCGGCGCGCGGCCGGATGCGGCCAGGTGAAAAACCCGGTCCGCGGGTGGGGATTCTTGTCAGTTCAGGCGAACCGGGTGGCGTCCGCGCAGGTCGGGGCGGGGGGACCGAGTGAGCTTCGGTGTGGTTCGCGGGCGTTCTTGGTACGTTGAGCGTCCGAATCGCCCAGAATTTCGCGCGTAACGTTTCCGGCGGCGCACAGATAGTGCGGCCCGTTCCGCCGTCCGCCCGCCCCGATCCGTGAGATCGGTTGCACGCGTGTCGAACGCCGCGTCAGGCTGGTCGCGTCGCCGCCCGTGGGGGACGGGCGGCCGTGGACAGGTGCGGGGGCACCGCGAGTTCAGGCGAACACTGCTGAGGAGCCGCATGACCCCGAAGGCGACAAAGCGCCCGCCGCTGGCGATGCGCGGGTACTCACCCGCGCAGGTCGACGCGCTGCTGGACCGGCTCGACCGGGCCGGGCAGGGCGGGACGACCGTGCCTGCGGACGAGGTGCGCGAGGCCCGGTTCGACGTGGTGGCGCGCGGCTACGACCGCCGCGCCGTGGACGAGTTGCTGGCCGCTTACTGCGCGGAGCCCGGTGGGTCCGGTGTGCCTGGCGAGCGGCCGGGTGACGCTGGGGCGGCCGCGCTGGCGGAGTGGGTGCGGGGTGCGCGGTTCCGGGCCAGCCGGTTCCGGCCGGGGTTCGACGCGCAGGAGGTGGACGCGTTCCTCGACCGGGTCGTGGCCGGGTTGTGCGGGGACGCGGCACCGGTGGCCGCTGCCGAGGTGCGGAGCGTGCGGTTCACGGTCGTCCGGTTCATGCCGGGTTATGACGGCCGGGAGGTCCACCGGTTCCTGGTCAAGCTCGCCGACGTCCTGGAGCGCGACTGAAGTTATCCACAGCCTCGGCGGAATTTTCGCGGAGCGTGGTCGTGTGGTGAACGCTGGGCGACATGACGTCTCTCAGCGCCCAGCGCCATCGGCTCGGTTCGCTTCTCGGCCTCCATCTCGTGCCCGAGGCGGTGGCGGTCGTTCTGTCCCTGGCCCGTCCCGCGCTGCGGTTGCGGCCGGGGGAGGGGGCGGTGGTGCGGCTCTGCGGCCCGCCGCCGGGGCGTTCGCGGGGGCTGGACGACGCTTCGCTCGGGCTCTTGGCGGGGGTTGACTGCGCGGCGCTCGCGGCGGTGCTCCGGCTGCCGGGCTTTCCGCTGCGGGGGTGGATGTCGTTCCACGGCGGATGCATGCCGGGGCCGCCTGCTGGTGGAGGGGATGGCTGGTGCGTCCGGTGGGACCGTGACGGTGCTGGCGATTCCTTGATGGGCGCGGCCGAGTCCGGCCAGGGGTTGTCGGTGTTGGATTGCGGTGTGACGCCGGTCCTGTCGCCGCCGTCGCCGACGGAGCCGGCCGTTCAGGCGCTGGAGCGAAGGTTCGTTGGTCTCTTAGGCGTTTACGAGGCGGTCTACGAGGCGTGGCGGTGCCATCTGAGTCCGGATGGAGAGCCGGAACATCGCCTCGGTGGGTGGCCTTCACTCGTTGGGGACGATGGCGGGTTCATTCGTTCGCCGGTCAGCGGGCTTGGATTCGCGGGGTCGGTGCTTGCGGCCTCTGAATCCGCTGGATGTGCGGTTGCACAGGTGGGCCTTGACCAGCCCGGATTCGGTGCGTCAACGCGGGCGCTCGTCCAGTCGGCGTCCGACGGGTCTGAGCCCGCTGCGTCAGTGCAGGTCGAGCCGGTGGCGGGCCGGGCCGCTTCGGCCGGGTCCGCGCTCGTCCGATCCGCGCTCGCCCGGCCTGTGCCCGATCGCAGCCTGCTCCTGCAACTCGACAGCGATCCGCGCATCGACCGGTATTGGGGAGAGCCGGGCCGCGTGTTCTTCCATCGTGGTGTGGGTGAGCCCATCAAGGAAACGGCGGCGATGACACAGTCCGCGTACGCCCACCGCGCACGCCCGGACACCGCGTCGCGACGGGACGAACAATGCGCGGCCTGAGAAGCGCGGGCCGGGGCGGACGGCGCGAGCGGGCCAGATCGCGAGCCTCGGCCGACGCACAGCCGTCGAGCGGGGCGGGGATGCCGAGCGGGGTGCCGACCGGGGTGGGGGTGCCGACCGGGGCGTGGATGTCGGTCGAGACGGGGTCACCGGCCGAAGCGGGGAGGCCGATCGAAGCGGGGATGGCAGCCGAGGCGGGGATGCCGGCCGAAAGGAATAGGCCGGTCGGAACGCGGGCTCTGGTTGAAACGCGTGCGGCAGCCAGGACGCGGGCGGCAGCCAAGGCGCGGGCGCTGGCGAAACACGAGCGTCGGTCGGACGGTGCGCGAGCTGAGGGAAGCGGGAACCGCGCCGGGCGTCATGCATCTGTTCCTTTACTGCCGACCAGCACGCTGTCGGCCAGGCTTTCCGCTGGCGACGCGTCTGGTGGCGCTGCTGATGGCCAGCGTGTTGCAGGGCACGACGCTCGCGCGCGGGGAAGCCGCGCGGTTCCCGACATCGGGCGGGTGCGGAGGAAACGGCGCTTCCGCATTGGCGGAGCCTGGTTTTCGCGAGAGTGCGGGAGTGGCAGACATGCGCGAACACAGGTGCGCGTCGAATCACGTGCGCGAGTCAAAGAGCGTCAGCATGGGGCGGGGCATGGCACGTCGCCTGGTTGGCGTCTGTGGACGTGCGCGCGGCGTCGCGGGAGGCGTGCGGAAGGGAGGCACAGACGAATTCATGTGAGAGATGCGTGACCAGGCCGCGCACATGTATCTGGCTCGGCGTGCGTGATCGAAGCGCGTGGGTCGGGCGGAGACGGTGCGGCTCCGCAGAGGGCGCGGGGCGGGCGACCGGGTGGCGTACGCATCTTGAGCTTGGGTCGCGCTGCCGGTGGGCGCAGGTCGGGTGATTGACGGCGTGCGGATTCAACGCGGTGCGGTCGTGGCGAGAAGAACGGTGGCCGGGAGCGCTATCCAGCAGAGAAAGCGAAGCGCGTTGCTGAAGGACGCGTGTGCGAAGCGAACGCTGGGGGGTCGATGGCATGCGAGTTGA
Organism: Actinomadura atramentaria DSM 43919; assembly: GCF_000381885.1. Lineage (GTDB taxonomy): Bacteria > Actinomycetota > Actinomycetes > Streptosporangiales > Streptosporangiaceae > Spirillospora > Spirillospora atramentaria. Next base: position 69,851 of record NZ_KB907226.1, read on the forward strand.
GGGAGAGTGCGAGTGGCGATGACGAAAAGGGTTCTGGCCGTGGTCCGGGGAACTGGCGGAGCGCGTTACCGGGGAATGCGCCCCTGGGATTACGGGACGGGTGGTCGGGGGGAGTCGGGTTAGGGGCGGGTGCGCGTCGCGGTGAGGTAGGCGGTGGTCGCGACGGCCGTCCAGAGGAACAGGTGCAGGGCGGTGCCGGGGAATGCGGCCGTGAACGAGGTGGGGCCGTCGTGGGCTGCCTTCGTCCAGGCGATGACCGGGATGGAGAGCCATGTCAGGGAGCTGAGGTTCAGCAGGATCACGGCCGTGAGCAGGCACAGGAGGACCAAGACGGAGGTCGCGGCGCGGGGCATGAGCGTCTGGGCCGTCCAGGCGCCGAGGGCGGTCGCGGCCAGGCAGGCGAGGAAGGTGAGTGCGGCTCCGGCGAGGAGCGCGGATGCGGGGACGTCGGCGTCCATCGCCTGGATCAAGGGGAGCGGTAGGACTATGACGGCGAGCGCGAGGTTCGCGATCGACGCGGCGGCGAGGTCGGCGACGTGCGTGCGGCGGGTCGCCATGAAGGACAGGTCGCGTTGCGCGTCCGGCTGGGTGTTGATCAGGTTTCGGGCGGCGAGTGCCCAGATCGGGAACATGAACGCGGGGACGTCGCCCAGCTCGCCGGTGCCCAGCCGGAGTCGCACGTCCGGAAGTCCCGCTGGCCATTGGGTCAGGGCCAGGGCCATGAGCAGGACCATCGGGATCACCGCGTAGAGGACGCGGGATGACCGCAGATAACCGGCCAGGAGGAAACGGATGAGTGCGATCACGGCAGTCTCCGGACGCGGTGGCCGTCGGCGCGCAGGCGCGTTTCGAGGGCGTCCGCCTCCCTGGTGGCGACCGTCACTTCGAGGATGGTCTGCTCCTCCTGCTTAGCGGACGCGTCCGGACGCGTGGGGTCTGCGGGCCTTGCTCGTTGCTCGTTCGGTTTCCGCGCGCCGGGTGCGGTCACCGCAGCGGTGTCCGAGCTGGCGTCGTCGTTCGTTTCCCTCGGATCTGCGGTTTCCCTGGGGACTGCCGTTCCCCTGCGGTCTGCGGTTTCCCTGGGGTCTGCGTCCTCTGACGTTTTTGGCGGGTGCGCGTCGGGGTTGGCACCGAGCGCGGCGAGAGAGGCATCGAGCGCGGCGAGAGGGGTGACCGTGGCGTTGGCGACGCGGAGGCGGGGGAGGGCGGGGAGGTGGTCCAGGACGCGTTGATGGTCGCTGACGATGACGGTCGCGCCGCGTTCGGCGTGCTCGGTGAGCAGTGCGGGCAGGGCGTCGCGGGTGCGCGCGTCGAGACCGGCGAACGGCTCGTCCAGGATGAGCAGGCCGGGGTCGCCCAGGAAGGCCTGGGTGAGGCCGATCTTCTGCGCGCTGCCCTTGGAGAGGTCGGGTAGGCGGACGTCCAGAAGGCGCGTGTACTCCAGTCGCTCGGCCCAGTCGGTGACGACGTGCTTCGGGACGCGGCGGAGCGCGGCCGCGTGGGCGAGGTACGACCGGACGGTGAACGGCTGGGCGACGGGGAAGCGTTCGGGCGCGTACCCCACGCGGGCCGGGCGGCCGGTGACCGAGCCGCGCCGAGGTCGGCGCAGGCCCGCCAGGACGCGGAGCAGCGTGGACTTGCCCGAGCCGTTCCCGCCGGTCACCTCGATGATCCGGCCGGACGGGACGTCGAGGGTCACGCCGCGCAGGACCCAGGGGCCGCGGCGGCGGTAGCGGAAGGCGACATCGTCGAGGCGCATCGCAGCCGCACGCTAGCGACCGGCGTGTAAGCGGGTCGTCAAGCCGGTTCGGGCGGACAATGCCGGGCATGACCGACTGCCTGTTCTGCGAGATCATCGCGGGGACGCGGCCCGCGCACCGCGTCCTCGACGCCCCCGACGCGGTCGCGTTCCTGGACGTCCGGCCGCTGTTCAAGGGGCACACGCTCGTGGTCCCGCGCGTCCACCGGGAGACGCTGGTCGACCTGCCGGAGGCGGAGGTCGGCCCGCTGTTCGCCCACGCCCGCCGTCTGGCGGCCGCGATGGAGACGGCACTGGACGCGGCGGGCTCGTTCGTCGCGGAGAACAACCGGATCAGCCAGAGCGTCCCGCACCTGCACGTCCATGTCGTCCCACGCAACCCGAAGGACGGCCTGCGCGGTTTCTTCTGGCCCCGTCACAAGTACGAGTCCGAGGATGAGGCGGCCGAGTACGCGGCCCGCCTGCGCGCGGCCCTCGAATCCTGAGCCGCGGGCTGGAGAGCGGCCACCCGGTGAGCAGCGGACTGCTGGGCCGCATCCGGCATGAGGCGCGGCGCTCCCACGCTCGACGCGCGCGTTGTGACGCTCGGCAGGTCGCGCGCCCAGAGGGCTTAGTAAGACGTGGCGAGGTCTCTCGGGTCGGCGCGCACTGGTCTGTTCTCGCAGGTCGGGCGGAGGTCCGCGAGTGGAACGGAGCGTGGCGCGGTCTCCCGGGTCGGCGCGCGTCGGTCCATTTCCGCAGGTCGGGCAGAGGTCTGCGGGTGGAGCGGTGCGTGGTGTGGTCTCTCGGGGTGACGCGCGTGGGTTTGTTCCCGCAGTCGGGTAGACGTCCGCGAGCGAAACGGGAGCATCATGGTCACGGTGTCTTGGCTGCTTGCATGATGGGCTTGCTGGGGTCTTCGACGCTCCACGACGACGATGCGTCCATTGCGAGGGCAGGCTGTGGCACGGGCCTCGGGCTTCCGAGCCGTTGCGTGGGGAGTGCCATCGCGTTGGGGCTGTGACCTGGCTGACCGCGTCGAGGTCGTCTGCGCGCGCGTCGGGTGGTTCGGTGAAGTTGTGCAGGTCGCGCTTGGGACGTAGACGCGCACGTGACGGATGCTGCGGATTTCCTGGCTTCGGCCCGGTGGCTCTGCCACGGAATCGGTGTGGGTGACGCGTCCGGCGCCTCGCCTGCGGGATCAGTGTTCGCGCAAGGATCGCCGGAACTCGCGATGTGGGAACCCGGTGCTGCGGGCGGCTGCGGACTCAGTCCGATTGCAGGGGCTCCGGCGCGTGAGTTGGTGTGTGGGTGGGGTGGCCCGTGAGGCCGTCGTCTGTTGAGCGGTGTGTCGTGTGGGCGGCGGGGCCGTTCGGGGTTGTGATCCGTGATGTGCGACGTGGTGTGCGGGTCGGGTGGGGGCGCGCCTGCGCCGGGGGCGTTCGATGCGGGCGGGGCGCTTTTCGAGGAGCGGCCGGGCAGGGGCGGTTCGGGTGATGGGCCGTGTGGTTGCGGCCGGGTTTCTCGCGCGGGGCTGGTCTGCGGTGTTCCCGGGGTGGGGCGGTGGTCTCGGGTTTGGCCGAGTGGTCGGGTGGTTGGTGGCGTTGTTTGGGTGGGGTGGGGTTTTGCTGCCGTGTGGGGGTTCGGGTGGGTCAGGTGTTCATGGTCAGGAAGACCGTGAAGGGGGTCAGGTCGGGGTCGGGGAGTGGGGGCGCGATCGTCGCGGCGTGGGTGTGGAGGTCTCGTTCCGCTCGGTCCAGGGCGGTGGACAGGACGTACTCGGCGACCGTCCAGCCGAGGAGGGCGGCGGCCTCGTGGAGGACCAGGTGCTGTTCGGGGGAGATGCGGAACTCGACGGACTCGGAGCGGGGAGCGGGAACCGACTCGGGCATGGCCGGTCTCCTTCCTGGCAGCACCTCAAAATACGACGCGCCAGTGCGCGCTGGCATCCCCCGGATGGATGAGTAGCCGGGATTCGAGGGATATGGCGGGAAATGGGATAGTGGCGTCCGGATCGCGTGCTCAACGGGGACGGGGGTGCAGGGTGCAGAACGGCGTTCCCGCGATCGGCCTCCGCGACGTCGCCAAGGCGTTCCCCGGGCGCGGCGGGACGGTTCCCGCGCTGCGCGGCGTCGACCTGGCGGTCGCGGCGGGCGAGTTCTTCTCGGTGCTCGGCCCGTCCGGCTGCGGGAAGACGACGCTGCTGCGCGTCGTCGCGGGGTTCGAGACGCCCGACCGGGGCGAGGTCCGGCTCGACGGCGCGTCCGTGGACGGCGTGCCGCCGGAGCGGCGGGACGTCAACACGGTGTTCCAGTCGTACGCGCTGTTCCCGCACATGAACGTTTTCGACAATGTCGCGTTCGGGCTGCGCAGGCGCGGCGTCGGGCGCGCGGAGGTCCGCGAGCGCGTCGGGCGGATGCTGGAGGTCGTCGAGCTGACCGGCCGGGAGAAGGCGCGCCCGGACGCGCTGTCGGGCGGGCAGCGACAGCGCGTCGCGCTCGCCCGCGCGTTGGTGAACCGGCCGCGCGCCGTGCTGCTGGACGAGCCGCTCGCCGCGCTGGACCTGCGGCTCAGACAGGCGATGCAGGGCGAGTTGAAACGCGTCCAGCGCGAGGTGGGCGTGACGTTCGTGCTGGTCACGCACGACCAGGGGGAGGCGCTGGCCATGTCCGACCGGGTCGCGGTGATGAATGACGGCCGCATCGAGCAGGTCGGCACACCCCGGGAGGTCTACGAGCGGCCCCGGACGCGGTTCGTCGCCGGGTTCGTCGGCACGTCGAACCTCATCGCGGGCCGCGTTACCGAATGGAGGCCGGAGGGCGCGGTGCTGGCGTTCGGCGCGGACGGCCGGGTCGTCGTTCCGGACGCGTCCGCGCGCTCCGGCGAGCCGCTGGAGATCGCCGTGCGGCCGGAGAAGATCGGCATCGGCCGGGACCGACCGGATGACGCGCGCTGCGCATTGCGGGGCACCGTCGCCGACGTCGGGTACCTCGGCGCGTCCACGACGTACAGCGTCGCGACGGCGGCCGGGGACGTCGTCGTCTACGCGCAGAACGACGACGCGACCCGCACACCGGCCGCGCGCGGCGACAGGGTTTGGGTCTCCTGGCACCAGCGCCACTCCTACGCGCTCGACGCCGCCTCGCACGACGACACGAACCCGGACGCCGACCGGCGACCACCGACGCGGTCGGGAGGAGGTCCGGACGGCGCGGTGCGGTCGGATGCGGAGGCGGACGGGTCGGCGCGGTCCGGTGCGGCGCGCCGGGGTGGTGTCGCGTGAGGCGGCGGGGGTTTCTTGCGGCGGCCGGAACGGTCATGGCCGCGAGCGCGTGCGGTGTGAAGGGGCGCGGGAAGGCGCCCGACGCGGACTTCTGGCGCGGCAAGCGCGCCGCCGGAAAGCTGAGCTGGGCCAACTGGCCCGGCTACATGCAGGACGACCAGGCGACGATCAAGGCGTTCGAGCGGGACAGCGGCGTCCGGGTGACCTACCGCGAGGTCATCGAGGAGACCGGCCCCTGGTTCGGGAAGATCCAGGCTCCGCTGGCCGCGCACCAGTCGATCGGTTTCGACCTGATGGTCCTGACGAACGGCATCCAGCTCGAGAAATGCCGCAGGCTCGGATATCTGGCGCCGCTCGATCACGCCAGGCTGCCGAACTTCGAGAAGTACGCCGGGCCCGGATTCAAGAACCCGTCGTTCGATCCGGGCAACGCGTTCACCGTCCCGTACGAGTCGGGCGTCACGGGTATCGCGTACAACACGCGGTACGTGAAAGAGGAGATCACGAGCATCGCGCAGCTCTTCGACCCGAAGTACAAAGGCCGCGTCGGGATGATGAGCGATTCGCAGGAACTCGGTTCGTTCGGCGTTTTCGCGGTCGGCGCGGACCCGGAGAAGAGCACCCCGGACGACTGGCGGCGGGCGGCCGCGAAGCTCAGGCGGCAGCGTGATGACGGCATCGTCCGCAAGTACTACGAGCAGGACTACGTGGACGCCGTCAGCAAGGGCGAGGTCTGGCTGACGATGGCGTGGTCCGGTGACGTCTACACGATGGCCGGGCCGGACGTCGCGTTCGTCGTGCCGGAAGAAGGCGGCACGAGCTGGACCGACAATCTGTGCATTCCCAGCACCGCCGAGCATCCGGTGGACGCGCTGACGCTCATGGACTGGCTGTACGTCCCCGAGCACAACGCCCCGCTCACCGAGTTCGTCAACTACATCACGCCCGTCCCGGACACCCGCCGGATCATCCGGGCCGACGCGCAGAAAGCGTCCGGCAAGAAGGCGAAGGAGCTGACCCGCCTCGCCGACAGCCCGCTCGTCTTCCCGAACGCGGACGAACTGGCGAGACTGCGCCGCTACCGCCGCCTGACGCAGGACGAGGAACCCGTCTACCAGCGCGCGTTCGAGCCCATTCCGCGGGGAGCGTGACGCGCGCGTGGCGCGGCGCGGCCGGTTCGCCCCGTACCTGCTCGTCCTGCCGGGCGGGCTGTGGCTCCTGGCGTTCTTCCTGATTCCGATGACGCTGATGGCGTCGCTGTCCCTGCAGTCGGGCAATCTGATCGACGGGTTCCGCCAGACGTTCCACTGGCAGAACTACCGAGACGGCATCGGCGTGTACGGCGGCGTCCTGGCGAGGTCTCTCGGCTACGCGCTGGCCGCCACGGTCGCGTGCGCCGTCCTGTCCTATCCGGCCGCCCACTGGATCGCGTTCCGCGCCGGACGCCACAAGACCCGGTACCTGTTCCTGCTGGTCGTCCCGTACTTCGTGTCGTTCGTGCTGCGGACGTTCGCGTGGCGGCAGGTCCTCACCGACGACGGCCCGCTGCTCGGCCCGCTGAAGGACCACGGTCTGCTCCCGACGGACTTCCGCGTCCTCGACACCGGCTTCGCCGTGATCGCGGGCCTGACGTACAACTTCCTGCCGTTCATGGCGCTGCCGATCTACGTCGCGCTGGAACGCGTCGACCGGAGCCTGCCCGAGGCCGCCCGCGACCTGTACGCGGGCCGGGCGGCGGCGTTCGCGCGCGTCCTGCTGCCGCTGTCGCTGCCGGGCGTGTTCGCGGGCGCGGTCCTGACGTTCGTGCCGATGGCGGCGGACTACGTCAACGCCGAGGTGCTGGGCGGCCCGGACGACACGATGGTCGGCGGCGTGGTGCGCGCCGAGTACTTCGACAACGGCGCGTACCCGACCGCGTCGGCGCTGTCGTTCACGCTGATGGCGGTGCTGCTCGTCGCCGTCCTGGCGTACGCCCGCGCGCTCGGCGCCCGCAACGTGCTCGGGGACGCCGCGTGATCGGCCGCGCCTACACGTGGCTGCTGCTCGGCTGGCTGCTGCTGCCCGTCGCGGTGATGGCGCTGTTCGCGTTCAACGACACCGAGAACCGCGGCAACACCCGCTGGCAGGGCTTCACGCTGCGCTGGTACCAGCACCTGTTCGACCGGCCCGACCTGACGCGCGCGTTCGCGACGTCCGTCGTGCTGGCGCTCGTCTCGACGGCCGTCGCGACGGTCCTCGGCACGCTCGCGGGCCTCGCGCTCGGCCGGTACCGGTTCCGGGGGCGCGGCGCGGTGAACGTCGTCGTGCTGATGAGCGTCGCCTGCCCGGAACTGGTGCTCGGCGCGGCGCTGCTGTCGATGTTCGTGACGCTGAACGTGCCGCGCGGCTTCCCGACGCTCGTCGCCGCGCACGTGCTGTTCTCGCTGGGGTTCGTCGCGGTGACGGTCCGGGCGCGCGTCGCGGGCCTGGACCCGGCCGTGGACGAGGCCGCCCGCGACCTCGGCGCGGGCCCGTGGGCGCGGTTCCGGCTCGTCACGCTGCCGATGATCGCGCCGGGCGTCGCGGCGGGCGCGCTGCTGGCGTTCGCGATGTCGATCGACGACGTCGTCGTCACCGGCTTCACCGGCGGCTCGACCGTCACGTTCCCGGTGTGGGTGTACGGCGCGACCAAGACGGGCGTGCCGCCGCAGGCGAACGCGCTCGGCACGCTGCTGTTCGCGGCCGGGGCGCTGGCCGCGCTGGCGGCGTCGCGGCGGCGGCCCCGTCAGTCGTCCGAGCCGAAGATCACCGAGGAGATCTCCAGGTAGAGCTGCTCGGGGTACGGCACGAACCCGATCTCCTTGAGCGCGTGCCACTGCCCGCTGGTCTGCAGCTCGAAGTCGCCGTAGCCGAGCGTCCGGCCGAGGACCGTGCGGGTCAGCTTGATGTCGTCGACGTGGCTGAGCGGCGCCATGCCCACGTTGCGGTTGATGATCCCCGACACCGCCATGATCCGGTGCTCGGTGACGAGGAAGAAGTCGATCGACCACGACAGGATCTTCCACAGCAGGTACCCCAGGGCGATCAGCCAGAGCCACCACACGAGCCAGAGGCCGGTGACCACCGACACCGCGCCGCAGACCAGCAGCGCGCCCACCGCGACCGACGCGGCGGGCAGCAGGACCGCGGGGTGCTTGCGCACCGCGATCACCCGGCCCTCGTACGACATGAGGTACTTGTCGATGATCCGCGACTCGGAGTCGCGGCGGACCATCAGGTCTTGCATATTCACGCTGGGCGCACCCTCGTCCGTCCGTGGGGGTAACCACCGTAGCCGACCGCGCGGGACGGGCGGGAGCGGCCGGGCGGCGGCCGTCCGGTCCCGGCCGGGCCGTTCCCGCGCGGCCTTGTGCGGCTCGGGCCCGCGTCCGAAGATGGGCGCATGGACGGCCGCGTGGACCTCGTTCCGGACCCGTCGCAGCTCCCGCCGGGCGGCGGCCCGGCCAACGCCCGGGGGACGGGCGGGGAGTTCGTCCCCGACGTCACCGGGCGGCCCGTCTGGCGGCTGCTGGTGCGCGGGCTCGGCCTGTACCTGCCCGGCTGGCGCGCGCCCGCCGGGGCGGTCGGCGTCGCGTGCGGCGCCGCGGGCCCGCCCGCGTTCCTGACGGGCGACGCCGGGTTCGGGCTGCAGCTCGCGCGGCGGGCGCGCGGCCTGGAGCCGGACCGGGAGATCTACGTGCGGGGCCGCGCCGACCCGAGCTTCGGGATCGTCATCGCCGGCCCCGCCGAGGCCGCCGGGACGCGGATCGTGGACGCGGCCGCGCTGCTGCGGTTCGCGCGCCGCCTCACCTTCGAGGAACTCGTCCACGACGACGACGCCGACTCGGTGCCGTACGCGGTGCGCGCGGCGCGGGCCGTGGAGAACGTCGTCCTGCTGGACCGCGCGGCCGGGGTCGGGCTGTGCGCCGAGGTGGACCCGCGCACGCGCGTGCCGCGCTGCCCGGTGTTCGTGCGGATCGGGCCGCCGGACGACCGGCGGGTCCGCGCCTACGCGCCCGCCCCCGCGCCCCAGGCCGTCAGGTCCCAGACCTGATGCGGCGGTAGCAGCCGGAGCCGCCGGACGGCCGCGACCGGGTCGAAGAAGACCTCGTCGCTCTCCAGTTCCAGGTTCTGGTCGGGCGTGAGGACGGCGCACAGCAGTTCGTCGCGGGTGCGGACGGCCAGCAGCGGGCCGATCTGCGCGACCGCGCCCGTGGACTCGAAGACGGTGCGCAGCAGGGCCTTCAGCGCGGCCTCGTCCTCGGGGGCGCGGGCCGCGCCGTCGCGGGCGAGGCCGGGCCGCAGGTCGGTGCCGGTGGAGATGAGCAGCGCGGTGAACGTGCCGCCGAGGTCGGCGACGTGGCGTCCGCCGAGGAAGTAGCGGCGGCGCTCGCCCTCGGCCGCGCCGTCGGCGTGCTCGCCGGTGCGGAACCGGACCTCCAGGCCGCTCGCGCGGACGGCGCGCTCGTAGACCTCGGTGAGGATGTCGCGGATCTGCGCGTCCCGCGTCCACAGGCGGCCGGTCGCGCGGACGCCGGAGTCGGGGGAGCGGCCCGCGAGCGCCCCGGCGACGGCGTCGTCCAGCTCGCCCTCGGTGAGCTGGAGCAGTTCGCCGACGACGTCCTCGATCTCCTCCAGCGTGCGGGTGAGGGTGCGCTGGAGTTCGAGCATCTCGCCGCCACCGCGCGCGAGGTCGGCGAGGCGGTCCAGCGCGGTGTCCACCTTGTCCTCGACGGCGGCGCCGCCCGCGCGGTCCAGCGCGCGGACCGCGCCCTCGACCTCGCCCAGCTTGCGGCGCAGCGCGGCGAGCGTCACCCGCTGCTGCTCCAGGTCGGTCATCCGGCCCGCCTGCGCGCGGACGTGGGCGTCGGCGCGGTGGACGAGCTCGGCGAGGTCCGCGACCTGCCCGGCGTTGTCGCGGACGCGCGAGTCCAGGCCGGGCAGGACGTCGTCGCGGACCCGCGACAGCTCGGCGGTCAGCCGCTCGCCCGCGGTCGCCAGCGCCTCGTTCTGCCGGGCGATCTGGTCGCCCAGCGCGTTGATCTGGCGGGCGAACGCGCGTTCGCGGTCCCGGCCGCGCCGACCCGCGTCCAGTTCGAGGACTCCGACCACGACGCACATCACCACCAGGACGATGGTCGTCATGTCGCTCCTCGCACCAGATGTGAGGACAAGAACGGATTTTGGCCGCGACCATAACCTACGATCTTGTGTGACGTCCGGTACTTACGTAACCGCCTGATATCACTGACCGTTTCGCGGCCGAGATCTCTACCGCGCGTCCGGTCAGTCGCAGCCCTCGAACTGCGGCACGGTCGTCGTCACCTGAAGCCCGACCGGCCCGAACCACTGCTTGAGCAGCTTCGCGGCCGTCCCGTCCTGGTACATCGTGGTGATCGCCTTGTTCACCGCCTCGCAGCCGTCCACGTCGTCACGGGCCAGCCCGACGCCGTACGGCTCGTCGGAGATCGGCGCGTTGACGATCCGCAGCGGCGCGCCGCCGTCCTTCGCCGACTGCGCGGCCATGCCCGCCAGGATCAGGTCGTCCGTGGACACCGCGTCCAGCGCGCCGGACTGCAGCTTGGTCAGGCACTCGCCGTAGGTGTCGGCCTTCACCGAGACCGCCGCGACGCCCCGCTCGCGGGTGACGCGCGGGAACGACACCGAGCCCGGCACGTCGCACAGCCGCTTGCCCTTGAGGTCGCGGACGTTCTTGATCGACGTGTCCGAGCGGCGGACGAGGATGTCCTGGTGCGCGACGTAGTACGGCCCCGCGAACGTCACCTGCGTCTTGCGCTCCGGCGTCACCGAGTAGGACGCGATGACCATGTCCACGTCGTGCGCGCGCAACATCTTCTCGCGCGTCGCGGACGTCACCGGCCGGAACGCGACCTTGCCCGCGGGCACGCCGAGCCGCTTGGCGATCTCCCGCGCGACGTCCACGTCGAACCCGCTGTAGGTCGAGCCGGTGCGCATCCCGAGGCCCGGCTTGTCGGGGCTCATCCCGATCACCAGCTCGTCCTTGCGGGCGACCGAGTCGCCGTCCGCGCCCGCGACCGCGCAGCCGCCGGCCGCCAGCAGCGCGAGCGCCGCGCAGGCCGCGCCGGACCGGCGGGCGAGGGCCCGGGTCGAAGCGCCCGTCCAAGCGAGCATCGTGTGCCTCCTCATCGGTACTCCGCCAGCCGGGGCCGCACGCCGAGCAGCACCAGCGCCGCCACCAGCAGGCCCGCGACGGGCAGGCCCCACTCCCAGTGCCGCGTCCCGCCGTCGCCGTCGCGGACCGCGTCGTCGAACACGTCGCGGTGGATCTGGACGAGCTTGACCAGCGAGCCGTCGTACGCGGCGAAGTCCGCCGCCGACGACCCGGCCGTCCGGCCGAGCCGCGCCCGGATCGCCTCGTCCCGGCGGCCCGCCTCGACCAGGCCGCGGATGCGGTGGTCGTCGGCCTGGAACGTCCGGTAGGCCGCGATGACCTTCGCCAGCGCGGCGTCCTGGCCCGCGATGCCGCGCTGCGCCGCCTCGGTGCCGAGGAAGCCGAGGAAGCCCGTCCGGCCCCGCTGCCGCTGGACGGCGTCGTTGTAGGCGGCGAGGTTGCCCGCCTTCAGGTACAGCACCGACTGGGACTTGCTGAGGAACACCTGCTCGTAGGTGTCGGCGCGGCCCGGGTCGAGCAGGTAGCGGGTCTGGTCGGCGTTGGCGCTGTTGCCGATCGCGCGGGCGCGCGACAGGGACAGGATCGAGTCGAACCCGTCCTCCTTGGCGCGCTTCAGGTGGGCGGACTGCGCGGACAGGGTGACCGCGCCGAACGCGGTCAGCGCGACCGCGACGAGCGTCGCCAGCGCCAGCGGCGGGTTCAGGACGCGCCGGAACCGCCGCGTCAGGAACACCTGGAGCGCCAGCAGCAGCACGACCAGCACCGCCCCGGCCGCGACCACCGCGATGACGCCGTTGCGGACGGCCGCGCGCTCGTCCTCGTAGGTGTGCCGGACGAGCGTGCCGTTGTCGAGCGTCAGGTTGTACGCCTTCGGCAGCACGTCCAGTTTCATGATGTCGCTGGCCTGCCGGTACAGGTCCAGGACGCGCTGCGACGGAGGCCCGGCGGTGTGCCCGAACTGCTGGTCCAGCAGCAGCGCCTGCCCGGCGAGGCGCTCGTAGTCGCCGAGGGCGATCACGACCTCCTGCGCGGTGGCGTTCTCCGACGGCTCGTCCGCGAGCTTGGCGGCCTGCAGCAGCGCCGTCGCGGCCTTGGCGTGGTTCTGCTCGTAGCGGGCGAGCGCCTGCGCGCGGGTCGCGCCGAGGCCCTGCGAGCCGCCGATGAGCAGCGCGTTGGCGAGCTGCGCGTCCATGTCGGTGAGCTGGAAGTACAGGTCGCTGGTCGCGACGACCTGCGGGCCCGCGTCGTGCCCGATCACCCGCATCCCGTGCCGGGCGTCCGCGACGGCGTTCCACGTCACCGCGAGCGTCACCGCCAGCGCGACGACGACCAGCGCGGCGAGCGCGCGGACGCGGGCGGCGGCGGTGCGCGGCACGAGCCGGGCGGGGCCGCGCCGCCGGACGGGGCCGCGCGGCTCCCGGCGGGCGGGCGGCGCGGCGGCGGCCTGCTGGACGGCCTGCGGGACGGCGGTCATCGGGTCTCCCGGAGCGTGATCGTGGTCCAAGCGCCCACGTGGATGCGGTCGCCGTCGCCGACCGGGATCTCCACGTTGAGCGGGATCGGGTCGGCGGCGCCGTTCAGGCAGGTCCGGTTGGTGGAGCCGGGGTCGACGAGCGCCCACCCGCGCTCGCGGGCGAGCAGCACCGCGTGCGTGCGGGACACGCCGGGGTCGCCGGGCGGCTCGCGCAGGTCGATCTCCGGCGGCGGCCCGGCGGACCCGCGCCGCCCGATGCGGACCTCCGGGCCGGTCAGCGGGACGCGGCGCTCGGGGTTGTACGGCGGGAACGTCAGGCCGCTGACGTCCGGGCCGTCCCCGGCGAGGACCGTCGCGAAGTAGTCGCGGTCGGCGGCGACGACCGCGACCCAGCCGGCCGGGCGGTCCGCCGGTCCGGGGGCCGGGGTGGGCTTTCCGCCGCCCGTCGCGAAGTCGTAGCCGCAGTTCTCGCAGAACCGGTCCGCGCCGGGCGTGCCGCAGTCCGGGCAGGTCGCGCCCGTGCGGACCGGCGCGGGGCGGACCGGCGCGGGGCCGGGCGGGTGCGCGGCGGGCGCGCCGCCGATCCGCTCCCCGCAGACGTCGCAGTAGTCGGCGGCGGCCGAGGCGTGCCCGGCCGGGCAGGTCGCCATGTCAGACCCCGCCGCGCGTCCGGACGGTCTTGGTGGACCGGGTGTCCAGCGACATCTCGTCGGCCTTGTCGACGTCGCGCTTGAGGCGGACGGTGCCGGTCGCGGCGTCCTCCACGTCGACGACCTTGCGCAGCAGCGCGGTGATCGGGTCGTTCCCGGCCTCGTCGGCGAGCTGCACGGCGCGGCCGAGCCGCGCGGTGGCGGTGTCGAGGTCGCCCTCCTCGCGCGCCCGGAGGCCCTGCTGGATGGCGTCCGCCAGCTTGGCCTGCCCGGTGTAGTGCGCGACGCGCGGGTTGATGCGCGTGGACTCGGCCTCGTCGTCGGTCCACGCCGCGAGGACGTTGCCGCTGGCGAGCACCTGGTCCTCGGCGCCCGCCGCGCCCGGCACGACGAGCTTCACCCACGCCGCGCGCAGCTCCTTGCCGACCGCGTTCGGCGGCACCTCCACGCAGATGTGGTAGTCGCGGCTCTCCGCGCCCCACGCGCCGAGCGGGTAGTCGCCCGCCTGCGGGCCGGACTCGGCGCGCCGGGCCGTCAGGTCCTCCACCGTCGGCATGACCTGCTTGACGAACCGCAGCCGCGCGGTCTGCGGCGTCCACACGCGCAGCGCGACGTCCGCGACGGCCTTGCCCATCGCCGCCTCGGTCATCGCCTGGAAGTCCGCGACGAGGTCCTGCGGGTCCGCGACGATGTCCACGCCGCCCAGCAGCGCCGACGCGACCTTGCGCAGCTCCGCGACCTTCCAGTCGGTGCCGACGCCCCGGCAGTCGCAGACGAACCGGCCGCCGCAGCGGAACAGGGCCGCGTCCAGCTCCTCGTCGGTCTCGTGCTGGTTCTTGCCGTCGGTGAGCAGGATCGCGTGCCGGACGCCGCCCTGGTGGTCCTCGACCAGCTCGTCCGCGAGCCGCAGCCAGGACCCGATGGCGGTGCCGCCGAACGCCTTCAGCTTGCGCAGCGCGGCCTTGGCCTTGGCGCGCGTCGCGTCGCTCGCCGGGACGAGCGCCTGCTCGGCCGGATACACCATCCGCGCGGAGTCGTTGCCCGCGACGATCGCGAAGTTCACGCCGTCGCGCAGCGTGTCCACGGCGGCGGTCGCGGCGGCCACCGCCGACTTCAGCTTGGTGTCGGGGTAGGACATCGACCCCGACGTGTCGATGATGATCACCTCGGCCGCGGCGGCGGACGGCGCGGCCACCGGCCCGCCCGTCGCCTCCACCGACACGATCGCGTGGACCTCGCTGCCGCCCTCGGGCAGGTACTTGTTCTGGTCCACGCTGATGGCGAACTGCGGCAGGTCGGTCATGCGGGCGCTCCGTTCCCTGCGGTGACGGGAAGCAGCGTCACCGTGATGTTGTCGCGTCCCCCGGCCTCCAGCGCGTGCCGGACCAGGGCCCGGGCCGCGTCGAGGGGCGCCGCGGCGGCGTCGCCCGCGACGGCGGCGAGCCCGCCCGCCGCGGGCAGGTAGTTCCACAGCCCGTCGCTGCACACCAGGACCGTGCCGGGGCGGTCCACGGCGAAGGTGCGCACGTGCGGGTCGAGCTGTTCGGCGTCCGCGCCGAGCCAGCCGGTGATGACGTGGGCGTTGGGGTGCGCCTCGGCCTCGGCCTCGGTCAGCGCGCCGCGGGCGACCATGATCGCGGCCCAGGAGTCGTCGGCGGTGAGCTGGCGGGACGGGCCGAGGACGTCGCCGCCGTCGCCGTCCGCGACCGAGCCGTCGGCGGCGAGCCAGTAGGCGCGGCTGTCGCCGACCCAGCCGACCGTGACCGTCCCCGGCCCGGTCACCGCCGACACGTACGTGCAGGACGGGGCCTCGGCGGGCGACGGCGCGAGCGCGGCCACGGCGTCCCCGGCGCGCAGCAGCGCCGCGCGCGTCGCGTCGGCCGGGTCGTCGCCCGCCGCCAGCCGCTCGGCCAGCGCCGCGCCGCCCGTCTCGGCGGCGGCCAGCGACGCGCGGTCGGGGTCGGGGGACGAGCCGACGCCGTCGCACACGACCGTCGCGAACCCGGCCGGATGCTCGGTGAGCGCCAGGTAGTCCTCGTTGCGGCTGTGCCGGCGGCCCCGGTCGCTGACGCCCGCCGCGCGGCCCGCCGCGATCTCCAGCTCGACGCGGTCGCGCGGGGCGGGCTGCTTGAGCCCGCAGCGCTCGCAGTAGCCGTCCGCGTCCACCGCGTCCGCGCCGCAACCCGCGCACGCCCGCCCGCCGCCGCGGGTCGGAACACGGGCGGGGACCGGGTCGGGGCCGAGCCGGCTCCCGCACGCCTCGCAGAACTCCTCCCCGGCGTACACGACCTCGCGGCAGGCGGGGCAGACCGGGTCGGCCGGCTTCATCGTCGGAACCTCCGTCACAGCAGCGTCCTCGGCCGGACCGCGTTCGCGGCGTCGATCAGCTCGCGCCGCTCCTCGCGGTCGCGGGTGTGCCGGGCCAGCACCCGGTAGGTCTCCTCCAGGCGGCCGCGCAGCGGCTGCTCGGCCAGCGGCACGCCGAACACCGTCGCCGGCCCGCCCGCCCGGCCGTGCCGGACGGAGTCGAGCGCGGCGTGCAGCACCTCCACCGCGAGCCGGGCGCGGCGCAGCTCGTCGACCTCCAGGACGGTCAGCCGGTTGCCCGCGCCGACCAGCTCCTCGGCCGACGCCTCGCCCGAAGGACGGCCCCGCACCGCCGTCGCGACCGCCGCCGCCTGCGCGCTCACGTGCCGCACCGACGTGCGCGGCACCGAGTCCAGCACCGCGATGGCCGACGTCCGGTCGCCCGCCCGCAGGTACACCCGCGCCAGCCCGAACGCCGCGTTGATGTAGCCGGGGTCGGTGCGCCACACCAGGTCGTACAGGCGCGCGGCGTCGCGCGGCGCGGACTGCTCGCGGCAGTACGCCAGCGCGAGCTTGGGCGCGGCCTCGCCGGGCAGCAGCCCGTACATGCGGTCGAAGCGCGGCTCGGCCTCGGCCGTGCGGCCGTCCGCGAGCAGCGCGACCGCCCGGTACCACTCGATCCGCCAGTCGCCGGGCAGGTCGGCGGCGACGCCGTCCAGCACCGACCACGCGCCCGCGCCGTCGCCCAGCTCGATCCGCACCCGGGCCAGCGTCAGCCGGACCTCGGGCGTCTGCCGGGGGATCGCCGCGACGGCCGCCGCGAGCTGCGCGGGCTCCATCGCGGTCAGCCCGGCGAGCGTGCCCGCCGCCGGGTCCGCGCCGTCCACCAGCGGCACCGGCAGCGCGGCGGCCGCCTCGGCGGGCGGGACGGGCGGCAGCGCCGTCGCCGCGTCGCCCTCGGTGCCCGGCACCGCCCGCTCGGGGCCGAACAGCCCGGACGCGGCGGGGCGCGGCTGCCCGTCCTCGGCCGACAGCACCTCGCGCAGGACGCCGGTGAGCTGCTCGGCCATCTCGGCGGCGTCCTGGAACCGCTCCGCCGGGTCGCGGTGCGTCGCGCGGCGCAGGAACCGGTCGAACGACTCGTGCCGGGCCAGCAGCGGGACGTCCTCGCGCGGCGGCAGGCTCGTCGCGTACTTCCCGGTGTAGCCGCGGAACGGGAAGCTCAGCACCGCCAGCGTCCGGCCGACCGTGTAGAGGTCGGACGTGACGGACGGGCCGACCTCGGAGATCTCCGGCGCCTGGTACCCGACCGTCCCGTAGATCGGGCTGACCTGGTCGTCCACCCGGCGGACGCCGCCGAGGTCGATCAGCCGGAGCTGCTCCTCGGACTGGATGACGTTGTCCGGCTTGAAGTCGCAGTACAGCAGGCCCTGCGCGTGCAGGTACCCGAACGCCTGCAGCACCTCCAGCGCGTACGCGATCGACTGGCCGAGCGGCAGCGCCTCCGCGCCCGTCGCGCGCTGCGCCGACAGGATCTCCTTCAGCGACCGGCCGCCGACGTATTCCATGACGATGTAGTCGTCACCGGCGTGCTCGACGAAGTTGTAGATCTTGACGATGTTGGGGTGCTCGACCTCGGCCAGGAACGCCCGCTCGGCCTGCGCGGCGGCGGCCGCGTCGGCGTCGCCGGTGTCCAGCAGGCCCTTCAGCACCACCCACCGGTCGCTGACGTTGCGGTCCTTGGCGAGGTAGATCCAGCCGAGCCCGCCGTGCGCGAGGCAGCCCAGCACCTCGTACTGGCCGCGCACCAGGTCGCCGGGGCGCAGCTTCGGCGTGAACGAGAACCGCGTGCCGCACTTGGGGCAGAAGCCCTCGCTGCGGCCGGGCTGGTCGCCGCGCGCGCGGCCGACCTTCTCGCCGCAGCTCCCGCAGAACCGCTTGTTCTCCGCGACCTCCGCGTTGGACAGCACCGCCGTGGACGGGTCGCGGTAGGGGACGCGCGGCACCTCGACCAGGCCCGCGCCGAGCATCCCGCGCCGGCCCGACGACCGCGCCGAGCCCGTCCGCGTGCTGCCGGTGCGCACCGAGCCGGTCGCGTGCGTGCCGTAGCTGCCGCGCGACGCGTGCGAGCCGGCGGCGGCCGGGCGGCTGACGACGGTGGGCGGGGCGGGTTCGGCGCCCTGGCCGGGCGGCATGCCGCAGACGTCGCAGTAGCCGTCGCGGATCGTCCCGCCGCAGCCCGCCACCGCGCAGCGCGGCGGCGCGGACGGCGGCCCGGACGGCGGCCCGGACGGCGGCGCGGACGGCGTCCCCGGCGGGGGAGCGGACGGCGGCGCGCTCGGCGGTCCGGACGGCGACCCGTAGCGCGGCGCGGGCGGCCCCGACGCGGGTGTGCGCGTCGTCGGCGGCGCGGCGCCGGGCAGCGCCCCGCCCGCGGGCGTGCCGGAGGAAGGTGGCATGCCGCATATGACGCAGTAACCGTCCTCGATGTTTCCGGTGCATCCCGGCGCGGTGCAGTTCAACGGTCCGGTCCCTTCGCGCGGGCGGTGATGGCCTGCTGGTAGCCCGACAGCGCCGCGGTGGCCCGCCGCAGGTCGCAGGGCGCCGACCACAGCAGCGCGCGGGCGCGCTCGTGCAGCTCGGCGAGGTCGGCGTCCTCGGCGTGGCCGAGTCTGGCCGCCTTCATCCGGTAGGCGTCCAGCCGTCCGCGCAGCTCCTCGCGGCGGTCCAGCAGCCCGGCGGCCAGGTCGCGGCTCTCCCGGACGCGGCGCAGCGCGTCCGCGGCGGCGGCCTCCAGCGCGGCGACGCGGTCGGCCAGGCCGGGCGCGTCCCCGGCCCGCCGGACGGCCGCGCAGCGGTCCGCGAGGGCTACGGCGAGCGCCGGGACGTCCGGCGGCGGCGGGGCGGCTACCTTGGCGGCGACCTCGGCGCGGACGCGGCGCGCCTCGTCCTCGGCGTCGCGGACGAGCGCGACCGCCGCGTCCAGCGCCGCGAGCCGGTCGCCCAGCTCGGCGCGCGCCCGAGCCTCGGCGCGGGCGCGCTCGCGCAGCCCGGCCAGCGCGTCGTGGACGCGGGTGAGGCGCGGCAGCCCGTCGCGGAGCGCGGTGAGCGGGTCGGCGCGGACGGCCGCCGCGAGCGCGGCCAGCTCCGCGAGCGGCGCGGCGGCCTCGGGCAGCGCGGCGGCGTCGCGTCCGGCCTGCTCGGCGCGCTCCAGCGCGGGCAGCAGCGCGGACCACGCCGCGTCGACGTCGGCGACGCGGCGCACGGCGTCCTCGTACAGGTCGGTCATCCGGTCGACGACGGTCGCGAGCGTGTGGTTCGGCGGCGGCGCGGCGAGCAGCGTCCGCCGCTCCAGCGGCACCTCGCGGGCGGGCGGCTCGACGGACCGCCCGAGCAGCAGGCGCGACAGCTCGGCCAGCTCGGCGCGGTCGGGCCGGGACCGGCGGGCGCGCAGTTCCCCGGCCGCGTCGACCACCCGCGCGTACCGGCCGAACCAGTCCCACAGCTCCGCGACGCCCGCCCGGACCTCGGCCCGCGCCCGCGCGGTCGCGCCCTCGACCGGCGCCCCGAGCAGCATCCGGTAGCCCGGCTGCGCCTCCAGTTCGAGCAGTTCGGCGTTGATCCGGTCCCGCGCGTCGCGGACGGCGGCCAGCTCGGCGTCCACGCCGTCGCGGTCGAGCACGGGGAACGCGTCGGTCAAGCGGCACACCCCCGGACGGCACTGGAACCTGTCATTCCCCTGATAGGGGGATCAGTGTCCCGTACCGCGCTGATCTGCTCAAGTGGCCCCCTCGCGGGCGGCCCGCGGCCCTGGGAAATGTCGGTGTTCGAACATATAATCGAACCATGCCGAACGTTGCGACGCCCCGCACGGAACCGCTCTTCACCGAGCCCGCAACCACCGAGTCCGCAACCACCGAGCCCGCCCTCACCCCCGCCGAGGTCGCCTCGCTGGCGCTCTCGCTCGCCCACCTCGGCGCGGGACCGCAGGCCGCGACCGCCCGCCGCGCCCTGCGCGCCCTCCTCGGCGACGGCCCGCACGACGCCGTCGCCGCCGAGACCCTGCAGACCCTCACCGACGCCCAGGACGCGGCCACCGCCGACCGCGCCCGCGTCATCGCGTCCGCGATCACCGAGCACCGCGTCGTCCGGCTCTGCTACGGCGACGCGGGCGCGAACGTCACGATCCGCGAGGTGGAGCCCGTCACCTGCCTCGTCCACCGCGACCACTGGTACCTCGTCGGCTGGTGCCGGATGCGGCGGGGCGTGCGCGCGTTCCGCTTCGACCGCATCCTCGCCGTCGAGTCCACCGGGATGCCGGCCCGGCCGCACCGCGCGGACCGCTACCTGCCGTTCCAGCGGCGCGCGGCCGCGTGACGGTCAGCCCGGCGGCGCGGCGCGCCGCCGGGCGAGCGGCACGGGCGGAAGGGACAGCGCGGCGCGCGGCCGGGGCAGCCGCCGCGCGCCGCGCGCCAGACCCCGGCCGAGGCGCCCGGCGGGCGTCCGGCCGGGATCGGCGGCCTGCTCGGCGCGGAGCCCGTCGATGATCCCCTCGACGGCCTCGCGGGTCGCGTCGCGCACTTCGGTGAGCGCGCCGACGTCGTCCGCGCGGCCGCGCCACGGGGAGGTGTCGATCGGCGCGCCGAACCGGTAGTAGAGCCGCTCCGCGCGCGGGATCGGGGTGGGGCCGATCCCGCGCGACAGCGGCATCAGCAGGTCGTCGCGGCGGCCGCGGTCGCCGAGGACGGCGCGGCCGAGCGCCCGCGCCGGGCCGAGCAGCGGACTCGCCGCGTCCACGACCGTCGTGAACATCTCCTCCGCGCCGACCGACCCGAACGGGACGATCGGGCAGCCCGCCTCCACCGCCATCCGCGCGAAGCCGAGCCGCCCCTCCCACTGGAGCCGGTACCGCTCGCCGCGCCGCCGCGTCGCCTCGCGCGCGCCGCCGGGGAACACCACGACCGTCTGCCCGGCCGCGAGCATCGCCCGGCAGTTGTCGCGGGTGCCGCCCACCGAGCCGCCCGCCGTCAGCAGCGTCCGCCAGCCGGGGACGAGCCAGTGCAGGTGGTCGGCCAGCGACCGCACCCAGACGCCGCGCCGCCGGTGGATCTCGAAGAACATCAGCGGCGCGTCCACCACGCCGTAGACGGTGTGGTTCCCGACGAGCAGCGCCGGGCCGCGCACGGGCACGTTCTCCACGCCGTGGAAGACGGGCGACGTCCACGCGCGCCACGGCGCGAGGGCGAGGTCGGCGGCGCGGATCAGGTGCTCGGACGGGGGCGTCCAGTCCACGGGGGAGGCCATCCCCGCATCGTAGTCACCGAGCGCTTATTCGCAGGGCGGGCCGGGTCACAGCAGCCCGGCGTACTCGCCCCCGTCCACCGGGATCGCCGCGCCCGTCACGAACGACGCCTGCCGCGAGCACAGGTAGGCGACGAACGCGCCGAAGTCCTCCGGCGCGCCGACCGCCCGCGCCGGGACCTGCGCGGCGGCCTTCGCCAGGTCGCCGCCGTACAGCTTCGCCAGCCGCGCGGTCGCGTGCGAGCCGGGCTGCAGCGAGTTCACCGTGACGCCGTCGGCGGCGACCTCGCGCGCCAGCGTCCGCAGGAACGCGGTCGCGCCCGCGCGCGCCGTGTTCGACAGGATCAGGTTCGGGTTCGGCTGCCGCACCGACAGCGACGTGATCGCCACGACCCGCCCGAAGCCGCGCTCGCGCATCTCCGGCACCGCCGCCCGGCACATCGCCACGACCGACAGCAGGTTCAGCTCCAGCGCCGG
The DNA here is from genome assembly GCF_000381885.1 of Actinomadura atramentaria DSM 43919. GTDB lineage: Bacteria > Actinomycetota > Actinomycetes > Streptosporangiales > Streptosporangiaceae > Spirillospora > Spirillospora atramentaria. The sequence goes on from NZ_KB907226.1 coordinate 91,253, forward strand.
GCCGTAGGACTCCAGCGGCGTGTCCGCGAACCCGCCCGGCGGCGGCCCGCCCGCGTTGGCGACGAGGATGTCCACGCCGCCGAGCGCCGCGCGCGCCGCCGCGACGAACCCCGTCGCGCCCTCCGGCGTCCCGACGTCCGCGACGATCGGATGCGCGCCCGGCCCGAGGTCGGCCGCCGCCGCGTTGATCCGGTCCGCGTCGCGTCCGCAGATCGCCACCCGCGCGCCCTCGGCCAGCAGCGCCCGCGCGCTCGCCAGCCCGAGCCCGCCCGACGCGGCGGCGACGGCGGCGCGGCGGCCGTCCAGTCCGAGGTCCATGCGTCCCCTCCAAGATCGTTTCAAGGATCCTAGATCACGGGGCGGTCACGGCCGCGGACGCCTCTAGGATGTCGGCGGTGAGCATGCAGGACGTCCTCGCGCACCTCCAGCGGCTCGGCATGTCCGGCTACGAGGCCAAGGCGTACACCGCGCTCGTCGGCGCGGGCCGCCCGCTGAACGGGTACGAGGTCGCCAAGCGCTCGGGCGTCCCGCGCAGCACCGTCTACGAGACGCTCGGCAAGCTCGTCAGCCGGGGCGCGGCCTACGAGCTGCGCGGCGACGGCGAGGCCACCGGGTACCTGCCGCTCCCGCCGGACGCCCTGCTCGACCGGCTGCGCCGCGAGTTCGACGGCTCGGTCTCGGTGCTGCGCACCGCGCTGCCCGCCGTCGCCGCCGCCCCCGAGCCGCACGTCATCCACAACCTGCGCGACGGCGCGGCGCTGCTCGCCCGCGCCGCCGACGTCCTGGCCGCCGCCCGCCGCGACGTGTTCGCCTCGCTGTGGCCGCAGGAGGCCGCGCACCTCGCGGACGGCCTGCGCGACGCGGGGGAGCGCGGCGTCGAGGTGTCGGTCCTGGCGTTCGGCCCCGAGCCGGACGGCCTCGCGGCGGCCGCGACGGTCCACCGCCACCGCTACTCCGCGCCGGAGGCCGTCCTGGACGACCTCGGCTACCGCCTGATCGTCGTCGTGGGCGACCGCCGGGAGGCCGTCGTCGGCGGCTTCGGCGCGGACGGGACGGCGTGGGGCATCTACACCGCCGACCCGGCGGTCGCCCTGATGGCCGCCGAGTACGTGCGGCAGGACGCCGCACTGCAGATCCTCGCCGAGCGGGTCGGCGAGCACGAGCTGGACCGGCTGTTCGCGACGGACCCCGGCCTGCTGCGCCTGCTGGGCCGCCGCGCGCGTGGCGAAACAACGGACTAAACGCGCGAAGAGGGACAAATTTCACAACGCCCGCGCGGCGGCCGGGTCGCGAGCCGTCTGGGGCGAATGCCCTGTTCGTCGGGTTCCCGAAGATTGTTGACGACTGTTGGTTGTTGTCGTTAATTTCCGTCTGCGCGGTATCGACAAATCATCGCCACGGCCATTGACTGGGTCTGTGTCGGGCGACACAATCTGACTGTTCCAATTAAATGTGGCTAAAACGTTAAAGGTTCGTACCGGCCGTCCGGCCGGTCCGCCGCAGGGGAGCCGCGTTATGAGCGCAGACGAGCACGCCGCGGAGGTCGAGGCACTGCGGCGCCGCTTCCCCGGATGGGCCGTCTGGTACGGCCCCTACACCGGCCACTGGTGGGCCCTGCCGCCGCGCGGGAGCGCCGCCCGGGGCTTCGTCGAGGCCGCCACCCCGCAGCACCTCATCGCCCGCATCGAGGGCCGCCCGCCCGCCGACCGTCCCCCCGTCCCCCGCGCCGCGCGGCACCCCGAGCGGGCCCCCGCGCGGCCGCCGTCCCCCCAGCCCCGGCGGGACGCGCGGCGTCCCTCGAACCTGCTCCGTGTCGAGGGCGCCACACCGCCGCCGTCCCCCCGGGTACCGGTGGTCGCGTGGCCGGGCGGCACCGCGAGGTGACCGCCGTCCTTACCTGGCCGCCACCGCCGCGGCCGCCGCGGCCCGGGGCCGGGCGAGCCGCGCCGCACCCCCCTCCAGCGAACCGGGGCGCGGCGCGGACCCTGGCGCACACCGTCCTCCCCGGGCCGCGGCGGCCCTCCGTCCCGGACAGCCCCGCGCCGTTGCACCGAAAATTGCGCGCCCGCGCCCCGCGATAAACGCCGCCGCGCCCCCGGCCGGGGAAATGGGACATGTCCAAAGAAACGCTTCCCGGCATTCGCCGCGGGGATTTCCGGCGGCCCGCCCGCGCCCCCGTACGGGCCGGGGCGCGCGGATCGCCGCGCCCCGGGAGGCGCTACGCTGCGCCGATGGGCCGGATCACCGCGGGGACGGTCCGGGCAAGCGGATCGGGAGCGACATGCTGGGGTCACGGCGCGGGTCACGGCGGGGTGCCGCGCGCACGGGTGCGCGGGCGGGCGCGGCGCTGGCCGCGCTGGCGCTCCTGCTCGCGGGCTGCGGCGGCGGCGACGGCGGCCACCGCGCGGCGACGGCGGCGCGCGTCGCCGGGACGCTCGGCCCCGCCGAGGGCGAGCTGAACCTCGTCGCCCTCCAGGGCGACATCGAGAACGGCGGCAACGACCCCCGCGTCGACTGGGTCACCCCGTTCCAGGAGCGCACCGGCTGCACCGTGAGCTGGCGCACCGCCCGCACCACGCAGGAGATGACCGACCTGATGAGCAACCCGGCGCGCCGCTACGACGGCGTGCTGGCCCCGCCGGAGGTGTCCGGGCGGCTCGTCGCGGGCAAGCAGGTCGCGCAGGTCAACACCGACCTCGTGGACGGCTACAAGAAGCTCGAACCCAAGCTGCGGAACCTGTTGAAGAAGGACGGCGACGTGTTCGGCGTCCCGTACCTGTGGGGCGCGAACGTGCTGATGTACGACGCGCGGACCGTCCCGGCGCCGTCGAGCTGGGGCGCGCTGTACGACCCCGACCAGGCGCGCCGGTACGCGGGCCGCATCGTCGTCCGCGACTCCCCGCTCAGCATCGCCGACGCGGCCCTCTACCTGAAGGCCAGCGACCGCAAGCTCAAGATCACCGACCCGTACTCGCTGACGCCCAAGCAGCTCGCCGCCGTCCGCCGCCTGCTGGAGCGGCAGCGGCCGAGCGTGCGCGACTACTGGACGGACTCGGCCGACGCCGTGTCGGCGTTCGCGGCGGGCGGCGCGGTGCTCGGCGGCGGCTCGCCCTACCAGGCGGACGTCCTCGGCCGCGCCGGACGCGGCGTCCAGACCGCGGACCCGTCCGAGGGCGTGACGGGCTGGATGAGCGCGTGGATGATCGGCGCGCGCGCCGCGCACCCCAACTGCATGTACCAGTGGCTGCGCTGGACGGCTTCGCCCGACGTGCAGGCGCAGGTCGCGGCATGGTCGGGCGTCGCGCCCGCCAACCCGCAGGCGTGCTCGGGCGAGCGCGCCAAGTCGGGGTTCTGCGACGCCTACCGGGTGGGCGACCGGGACCGGCTCAACGGCATCCTGTTCGCGCGGACGCCGTCCGCGGTGTGCGTGGGCGGCCCCGACAAGGGCGAGCGCCGCTGCACCGACTACGTCGAGTGGTCCCGCGCGTGGATCGAGGCGACGAAACTCGCCCGCTGATGTGAGCGGGCCCCGGCGCCGCCGATCGGAGTCGGCGGCCGCCGGGGCCCGTCCGCGCGCGCTCGACCGCCCCCAGCCGAGCGCACGCCCCGGGTGGTCCCGAGCCTCCCCCCGATGGCCCGGGTCACCCTCTTCTTCCTGGAAAGTCCTGTCGGGGGGTCCGCGGCGGTCAGTCGCCGGCCGCCGCCCACGCCGGGCGCTGCCGGGCGGGCCGCTCGCCGGCGGGCGTCGCGGGCGCGGGCACGGGGAGCAGCGCCGCGCACTCGGCGCAGGCGAACACGCCCCCGCCGCCGGGCACGTGGCCGACGCGGACGCGGGGCCGCGGCCACCGCTTGCGGCAGACGACGCACGCGTCGCCGTGGCGCTGCGCCGCGTCGAGCACGCTCGGGTCGAACCCCGGTTCGGTCGCTCCGGTCATGTCCCCTCCTTCCCGGACGAGCCGCTGTCGCGTGCCTCCCTTTATATGTCGCCACAGGTGTTGCGACCGTTACCGTGAGTGCAAAGAGCGGCAAAGGTCGGCAGCCGGTGCGGCGAGGCCGGTCGCCGCGCCCCACCGGCGCCACCGCGTGGACAATGGACGCCGTGACGCCTCCTTCTGACACCACCGCTCCCCGGGACGTCGTCGTCCTCGGCTCGACCGGCTCCATCGGCACCCAGGCCCTCGACGTGATCGCCCGCAACCCCGGCCGGTTCCGCGTCGCGGCGCTCGCGGCGGGCGGCGGCCGGGTGGACCTGCTCGCCGCGCAGGCGCTGGAGTTCCGGCCGGACGTCGTCGCCGTGGCGCGCGCGTCCGCCGCGCAGGACCTCCAGCTCGCCTTCTACGCCGAGGCGCGCAAGCGCGGCTTCGCGTCCGGCGAGTTCCCGATCCCCAAGATCGTCGCGGGCCCGGACGCGGTCGCCGAGGTCGCGGCGCTGCCCTGCGACGTCGTGCTGAACGGCGTGACGGGCGCGCTCGGCCTGGCGTCCACGCTCGCCGCGCTGGACGCGGGCCGCACGCTCGCGCTCGCGAACAAGGAGTCGCTGATCATCGGCGGCCCGCTGGTGAAGGAGCGGGCGCGGCCCGGTCAGATCGTCGCGGTCGACTCCGAGCACTCGGCGCTCGCGCAGTGCCTGCGCGGCGGGCGCGCCGACGAGGTCCGGCGGCTCGTGCTGACGGCCAGCGGCGGGCCGTTCCGGGGCCGCAGCCGCGCCGAGCTGGCGGACGTGACCGTCGAACAGGCCCTGAACCATCCCACCTGGGACATGGGCCCCGTCGTCACGATCAACTCCGCGACGCTGGTGAACAAGGGCCTGGAGGTCATCGAGGCGCACCTGCTGTTCGACGTCCCGATGGACCGCATCGGCGTCATGGTCCACCCGCAGTCGGTGATCCACTCGATGGTGGAGTTCACCGACGGGTCGACGCTCGCGCAGGCCAGCCCGCCCGACATGCGGCTGCCGATCGCGCTCGGCCTGGACTGGCCGGACCGCGTCCCCGAGGCCGCGCCCGCCCTGGACTGGACGAAGGCGCACACCTGGGAGCTGTTCCCGCTGGACGACGAGGCGTTCCCGTCCGTCGCGCTCGCGCGGCGCGTCGGCGCGCTCGGCGGGACGTTCCCGGCCGTCTACAACGCGGCCAACGAGGCGTGCGTCGAGGCGTTCCGCGCGGGCCGCCTGCCGTTCCTCGGGATAGTCGACACGGTCGCGCGGGTAGTGGAGGAGCACGAGGCCGGGGGGACGGGCCGTGCGGACGCGCCGTCGCTGGACGACGTGCTCGCCGCCGACGACTGGGCGCGGACCCGTGCCGGGGAGCTGACCGCCGCGGCCTGACCCGGGCGCTCCCGCGCCCGCGGGCACGGGAGGGTCGATGGCCTACTTTCTGGGCGCGGTGGCGTTCGTCGTCGCGCTGCTGGTCACCGTCATGCTGCACGAGGGCGGCCACCTGGTGGCCGCCAAGCGGTTCGGGATGAAGGCCACGCAGTACTTCGTGGGCTTCGGGCCGACGCTGTTCTCCTGGCGGCGCGGCGAGACCGAGTACGGGGTGAAGGCGATCCCGCTCGGCGGGTTCGTCCGGATCGTCGGGTACACGCCGCTGGAGGACGTCCCGCCGGAGGACCGGGACCGCGCGTTCTTCCGGCAGCCCGCCGGGCGGCGGGCCGTGGTGATCGCGGCGGGCGTCGTCGTGAACTTCGTGTTCGCGTTCCTGCTGCTCGCGGTGATGGCGATGACGGTCGGCGTCCGCGACCCGGGCACCGCGACCTCGACGGCGGCGGAGGTCAGCCCGTGCGTGCCCGCCGACCTGGCCGGGAAGTGCGGGCCGGGCCGTCCGCGGTCCCCGGCGGCGGCGGCCGGGCTGCGGCCGGGGGACCGGATCGTCCGGTTCGGCGGACGGCCCGTCGCGGACTGGGCGCAGCTCCGGTCCGCGATCGGCGCGGCGAAGCCGGGGCAGACGGTCCCGATCACGGTGGAGCGGCCGGGCGCGGGCACGCTGACGCTGCGGGCGCGGCTCGCGGACGTCGGCGGCGCGCCGTTCCTCGGCATGTCGGCGAAGGTCGTCGGCGCGGGCTGGGACCGGCGCGGGCCCGGCGGGGCGCTCGCCTTCGCCGCCGACGGGATCGGCTCGACGCTCGGCGCCCTCGGCTCGGCCGTGGCCGACCTGCCGTCCGCGATCCCGCGCCTGTTCTCGCCCGACCGGGGCGCGACGCCCGGCGGCCAGGTCGGCAGCGTCGTCGGCGCGACCGAGGCGTCCGGGCAGATCTTCTCCGCGCACGGGACGGCGCGGGAGAAGATCGCGCTGTACCTGTCGCTGGTGGTGTCGGTGAACATCTTCCTCGGCGCGCTGAACGTCGTCCCGCTGCTGCCGCTGGACGGCGGCCACCTCGCGGTCGTCGCCTACCAGAAGGCGCGGGCGGGCGTGAACCGCGTCCGGGGGCGGCCGGACCCCGGGACGGTCGATCTCACCCGGATGATGCCGCTGACCTACCTCGCCGTAGTGCTCCTGGTGGGATTCGGGGTACTCCTGATCCTGGCCGACCTGATCAATCCGCTCCAGATACCGGGCTGACCGGCAGGAAACGGACGATGTCACCGGGAGTTTTCGGGATGTCACCCGTTTCGTCGGGCGTCGGCGTCACGCCTCGTCGGCCGGGCGCTTAGGGTTGGAGGGGCGAGTCAGAGGAGAGGGATGAGCGTTTCACTGGGAATTCCGATGGTGCGCGGCGAGGACGCGGGGAGGCGGACGCCCGCGGTGCCCCGCCGCAAGTCCCGCCGGATCATGGTCGGCAGTGTGCCGGTGGGCGGTGACGCCCCCGTCTCGGTGCAGTCGATGACCACGACGCTGACCGCCGACGTCAATGCCACGCTTCAGCAGATCGCGGAGCTCACCGCGTCCGGCTGCCAGATCGTGCGGGTCGCGGTCCCGTCGCAGGACGATGCCGAGGCGTTGCCGCAGATCGCGCGTAAGTCGCCGATCCCGGTGATCGCCGATATCCATTTCCAGCCCAAGTACGTGTTCGCGGCGATCGACGCGGGGTGCGCGGCGGTGCGGGTGAACCCGGGGAACATCAAGAAGTTCGACGACAAGGTCGGGGAGATCGCGCGGGCGGCGCAGGACGCGGGCGTCCCGATCCGCATCGGCGTGAACGCCGGTTCGCTGGACAAGCGGCTGTTGGAGAAGTACGGCCGTGCCACGCCCGAGGCGCTGGTGGAGTCGGCGCTGTGGGAGTGCTCGCTGTTCGAGGAGCACGGTTTCCGGGACATCAAGATCTCGGTCAAGCACAACGACCCGGTCGTGATGATCGAGGCGTACCGGCAGCTCGCCGCCGCCTGCGACTACCCGCTGCACCTCGGCGTCACCGAGGCGGGCCCGGCGTTCCAGGGGACGATCAAGTCCGCGGTCGCGTTCGGCGCGCTGCTGTCGCAGGGCATCGGCGACACCATCCGCGTCTCGCTGTCCGCGCCTCCCGTCGAGGAGGTCAAGGTCGGCACCCAGATCCTCGAATCGCTGGGGCTGCGCGAGCGCGGGCTGGAGATCGTGTCGTGCCCGTCGTGCGGGCGCGCGCAGGTGGACGTCTACACGCTCGCCGAGGAGGTCACCGCCGGGCTGAAGGACTTCCCGGTGCCGCTGCGCGTGGCCGTGATGGGCTGCGTGGTGAACGGGCCCGGCGAGGCGCGCGAGGCCGACCTCGGCGTCGCGTCCGGCAACGGCAAGGGCCAGATCTTCGTCAAGGGCGAAGTCGTCAAGACGGTGCCGGAGGCGCAGATCGTCGAGACGCTGATCGAGGAGGCGATGCGCATCGCCGAGGAGATGGGCATCGAGATCGGCGAGGACGGCGCGGCGTCGGGCCCCGGTGCCGAGGTCGTCGTGAGCTAACCGCCGCAGTCTTCATCCGGATCGCCGGGAACGTTCCCCGCCGTCCGGTCCGACGGCCCCCGGGTTCGCCCGGGGGCCGTCGTCGTCTGCGCCGAGATCATTTCGGAACGTTCCATGACTCACGATCCGGCGTCTGAAAGATCACGAATCCGCATCCCTTCCCACCGGCCTCTGCCGTCTTAAATGACCGAGTGGCACGGTTCCCTCCCGGAATGCGCATGTTGGTCCCTTTAGTCCGGGACCGCGCAGGAGGAGGATTCGTGAAGAAACTCGTCAGCGCCGCCGTGGCCGCGGGACTGGGCCTCACCGGGCTCGGCGCCGCCGCCGCGACGCCAGCCCTGGCGTCCCCCGGCGGGTCCACCCCCGCCGGACTCGCCTGGCACCGGTGCGCCGCCGACATCGTCGACAGCGTGAAGCCGTACGACGCGCTCAGCTCCGTGAAGGTCTCCGAGACCATCCGCTGCGCCGAACTCCAGGTGCCGCTGGACTACGCCCGGCCGACCGGCCGCAAGATCACCCTCCAGCTCACCCGGACGCCGCACACCGGCTCCGGCAAGGCCAAGGGCGACCTCGTGGTCAACCCCGGCGGGCCCGGCGGCGCGGGCATCGACTTCGGCGCGCGCGTGTTCGCGCAGAACTCCAAGGCGATGCAGGACGCCTACAACGTCATCGGGTTCGACCCGCGCGGCGTCGGCCACAGCGTCCCGTCGCTGAGCTGCGACCCGGACAGCTCCAACGCGCCCCGCCCGGCCTACGGGAACGGCGACCGCGAGTCGGTGTCGGTCTGGCTGAAGCGGTCCGCGGACTACGCGGCCAAGTGCGCGGCGGCCGACAAGATCGGGCTGCTGAACCACGTCAAGACCACCGATTCCGCGCGCGACCTGGAGTCCATCCGCAAGGCGCTCGGGAACTCCAAGCTCGACTACTACGGCGCGTCCTACGGCACGTACCTGGGCTCGGTGTACGCGACGCTGTTCCCGCGCACGGTCGGGCGGATGGCGCTGGACGGCGTCGTCGGGCCGAAGGGCGTCTGGTACCAGGCGAACCTCGACCAGGACGTTGCGTTCGACAAGAACATCGAGTACTACTTCGGCTGGCTCGCCAAGTACGACTCCGTGTACCACCTCGGCACGACGCAGACGCAGGTGCGGAAGTTCTTCTACGGCCTCGTCGACACGCTCGCCAAGAAGCCCGTCTACCAGACGGTCGACGGCACCTCCCTGGCCGTCGGGCCGGACGAGCTGGACGACGTCATCCAGAACGCCGCGTACCGGCGCAGCCAGGCGCTGTGGGACATGTTCGGCGTCGGGCTGTCGGCGTACAAGTCCGGCGACGCCGCGACGTTCGCGTCCATCTTCGGCGCGCAGACCACCGGCGGCTCGGACGACAACACGTGGGCGATGTACCTCGCCACCGAATGCACCGACGTCCAGTGGCCGCTGAGCTGGAACAAGTGGCAGCGCGACAACGACCGCATCAACCGGAAGCACCCCTTCCTGACGTGGGGCAACGTCTGGTTCAACGCGCCGTGCCGCAACTGGGCGGCCAAGGCCGGCAAGCCGGTGGACATCGGCAGGGCCAAGGGCTTCCCGGAGAACATCCTGATGTTCGAGGCGACGGCGGACGCGGCCACGCCCTACGAGGGCGCGCTCGACATGCAGCGCCACCTCAAGGGCTCGCGGCTGGTCGTGCAGGACGGCGACCGGACGCACTGCATCGTCCACCGGGGCTCGGCGGCCGTGGACGCCTACTTCGACGCGTACTTCCTGAACGGGACGCGGCCGAAGCAGCGGACCGTCCACGTGCCGCAGCTCGGTGACCCGGTGCCCCCGGCGCAGTCGGCGACGGCGGCCAAGGCGGCAGCGGCCAAGACCGCCCGCGCGGCCCAGGCGACCCGCGACCTGGAGGTCGTCCGCTAAAGGAAACCAAGGGGTGCGGCGGGGTGTTCGCCTGGCGGCTCACACCCCGCCGCACCCACCCGCTCCCGCCTCGCGCGCGGGGCTACACGAACGCGGGCGCGCAGAACGCGAGCGCCCCGCCCGCGCGCGGGGCTACACGCGCAGAACGCGAGCACCCCCGCTCGCGCGCGGGGCTACACGAACGCGAGCGCCCCGCCGCGCGCCACGCGCGCGCGGGGCGGCCGTGTCGCGGCGCGGGTGGCGCTCGCCGTGCCCCGGCGCACGCGGTGTCGTGGGGCACGCCGCGCGCGGGACGCGCGGAGGTGCGTGGTCGGGTGGGCGATGGTCGGCCGCGGCGGGGCGAGGCGCGGAGCGCGTCGCCCCGCCGCGGCCGTGTTTGTCAGGGGATGGAGTCAGGGCGGGGGGTTGAAACGTGTTCGGTGATCACAAACTTTCGCGAATATTGTCACGATTGGGCATCCTCTTGCCGCAGCCCCTCCCGGCAAATGCGTCGCGGTGACGACAATCCACACCGTTTGCGCTCATCATCGCCTTCCCGGCGCGCCCGGACCTCCCTGCCCCGGGCGGCCGGCGACAAGGGGGTTTCCTTGAAAAGGCTCGTAGTGATCACCGCCGCCGCGGCGGTCGCGGTCGGCGGGTCGGCCACCGCCGCCCTCGCCGCGCCGCAGGGGCACACCGCCCCGGGCGCCGCGATCCGGTGGTCGGCGTGCCCCACCGACGTCACCGGCGGCGCGTACCTCGCGAACGCCGAGTGCGGGCAGGTCCAGGTCCCGCTGGACTACCGCAGGCCGAACGGCCGCAAGATCTCGGTCGCGGTGTCGCGCGTGAAGCACACCGACGACAAGAACTACCAGGGCGTGCTGCTCGGCAACCCGGGCGGTCCGGGCGGGTCCGGGCTGTACCTGTCGGGCGGGCTGGCGTCGTGGCTGCCCAAGGACGTCGCCGCGCGCTACGACATCATCGGGTTCGACCCGCGCGGTGTGGAGTCCAGCAAGCCCGCGCTGACGTGCGTCCCCGACTACTCCGATCCCGTCCGTCCGGACTACGTCCCGGCGAACGCCAAGGAGGAGGCGGTGTGGAAGGCGCGGTCGAAGGCGTACGCGGACGCGTGCCAGAAGAAGTTCGGTTGGATGCTGCCGTACATGCGCACCACCGACGCGGCGCGTGACATCGACTCGATCCGCACGGCGCTCGGCGCGAAGCAGATCAGCTATTACGGGTTCTCGTACGGCACGTACCTCGGCTCGACCTACGCGACGCTGTTCCCGCAGCGGCTCAAGCGCATGGTCCTCGACGGCAACGTCGACACCCGCGAAGTCTGGTACAAGGGCCAGCTCAGCCAGAACGTCGCGTTCGAGCGCAACATGAAGCTGTGGTGGTCCTGGGTCGCCAAGTACGACTCGGTGTACCACCTGGGCGCGACCGAGAAGGCCGTCGAGGCGAAGTACTACGCGATCCGCGCGGCCGCGAAGAAGAGCCCGATCGCCGGGAAGATCGGCCCGGACGAGCTGGACGACACCGTCCTCAACGCCGGGTACAACACCGGCTTCTACATCCCGTTCGCCGAGGCGCTGTCGGCCTGGGCGAACGACAAGGACCCGGCGGGCCTGCTCGACTGGCTCACCGAGGGCGAGGGCGACAACGGGTTCGCGGTCTACAACGCCGTCCAGGCCGTGGACGCGCAGTGGCCGAAGAGCTGGAGCACCTGGCACAACGACGTCGCGCGGCAGTACGCGAGCGGCATCCGGTTCAACGCCTGGTCGAACCTGTGGTTCAACGCGCCCGTCCACTACTGGCACGCGTCGGGGAACCGGCCGTTCGCGGTCGGGTCGACGCGGACGCCGGGCATCCTGCTCGTCCAGTCGACGCTCGACGCGGCCACGCCGTACCCGGGCGGCGAGCAGATGCGCTCGCTGTTCCCGTCGGCGCGGCTCGTCGCCGAGGAGGGCGGCAAGACGCACGCCAACACGCTCAACGGCAACACCTGCCTCGACGACCGCGTCGCCGCGTACCTCACCGACGGCAGCCTTCCGGCGCGCCGGGCCGGGCGGACCGCGGACGTCGTCTGCGAGGCGCTGCCCGCGCTGAACGACCCGGTGCCGACGAGCGCGACCGCGCGCGCCGCGCAGGCCGCGCCGCGCGTCGCCGGTGAGCCGGACAAGAACCTGCTGCTGGCCCGGCCGTAGCGGGACCTCGGAGGCGGGGCCGGTCGCGCGCGACCGGCCCCGTCCACCGGGGGAGATGACGGCATTCGCCGGGAATCGCGGGACTTGCGGCGTGACCGGGTGACCGGCCCCGCCGCAGGTGTAATCGTCGGGTGCTCATCACTCTGCGAAGCGGCGCCGCCACGAGCGCCGCGACCCTCGCCGCGCTCCTGTCCCTCCCGGCCGTCCCCGCGCCCGCCGCGCCGCCGCCCGCGATCTCCTGGAAGGCGTGCCCCGCCAAGGACCCCGTCGAGGGCGAGCGGCTCAAAGGGCTGGAGTGCGGAACCCTCCGCGTCCCGCTCGACCACGCCCGCCCGGGCGGCCGGACGATCACGCTCGCGCTCACCCGGCTCCGGCACACGGCCGCGCGCTCGCAGGGCGCGATCCTGCTGAACCGGGGCGGCCCCGGCGCGCACGGCCGCGACATGCCGAACGAGTTCCGCGCCGGGTTCCCGGCGGACGTCGTCGCGGCCTACGACTGGATCGGGTTCGACCCGCGCGGCGTCGGCGGGAGCAGGCCCGCGCTCGTCTGCGACACGTCCTACCTGAACCCCGGCCGTCCCCGCGCCGACACCCGGCCCGCGAACGCCGCCGCCGAGAAGGCGTGGCGCGCCCGCGCCGCCGCGTACACCCGCGACTGCGCGCGCCGCTACGGCGACCTGCTGCCGTACCTCGGCACCGACGCGTGGGTCCGCGACGTCGACGCGATCCGCGTCGCGCTCGGCCAGGACCGCATCAGCTACTTCGGCTACTCCTACGGTTCCTACCTGGGGGCTGTTTACGCGACGCGGTACCCGCAGCACGCGCGCCGGTTCGTGCTGGACAGCGTCGTCCGGCCGAGCGGCGTCTGGTACGCCGACAACCTCGCGCAGAACGTCGCGTTCGAGAAGCGCATCCGGGCGTTCTTCGGGTGGATCGCGAAGAACGACGCGGTGTACCGCCTCGGGCGCACCGGGACGGCCGTCCGCGCGAACTACGAGAAGGCGCGCGCCCGGCTGAAGGCCGCGCCCGCCGCCGGGAAGATCGGCGCGTCCGAGCTGGACGACCTGTTCCTGGACGACGGGTACACCCAGTCCACCTGGCCCACCCACGCCGCCGCGCTGGCCGCGTACGTGAACCGCCGCGACGACTCGGGCCTGCGCGCCCGCTGGCGCGCCCCCGGCTGGCTCGACCAGAACAACTTCGCCGTCTACACCGCCACGCAGTGCCGCGACGCCGCGTGGCCGCGCGACTGGAAGACCTGGCACCGCGACAGCGTCCGCCAGTTCCGCGCGGGCTACCGCTTCGAGACGTGGGGCAACACCTGGTACAACGCGCCGTGCGCGACGTGGCCGGTGCCCGGCGGCCCGGCCCCGGCGGTCGGCGGGACCGCCGCGCCGCTGCTGATCCAGGCCACCGAGGACGCGGCGACGCCGTACCCGGGCGCGGTCGAGACGCACCGGCTGTTCCCCGCGTCGCGGCTGCTGGTGCAGCGCGGCGGCGGCGACCACGGCGTCACGGGCGGCGGCGACGCCTGTGTGGACGGGGCCGTCGCCGCGTACCTGCGGACCGGGGCGCTGCCGCCCGCCGGGCCGGGCGTGGACGCGACGTGCCAGGCCGGACCGCCGCCCGCGGCCCGGTGACGGCGGCGGCCCCTGGCGGCCCGATGATCGGGACGGCATAGGCTGGCACCGTGACCGAGACAGCGCTGAGGCCCCACCGGCCTCCGGTCCCGCGGAGCCGGTGAGCATGCGGATGCTGGGGTCGCCCGTGCGGCTCCTGGACGACCGGTACCGGGACGACGTCCTCGACCTGCTGGACGCCGACCCGGTGGCCAACGTGTTCGTCGGCTCGCGCGTCCACGCGGCCGGGCTGGACCCGCGCCGGCTCGGCGCGCAGATGTGGGGCTACGTCCGGGACGGGCGGCTCGGGGCGGTCTGCTACGCGGGCGCGAACCTGATCCCGGTGAACGCCGGGCCCGCCGCCGTCCGGGCGTTCGCCGAGCGCGCGCAGGCGCAGGGCCGCCGCTGCTCGTCCATCGTCGGGCCGGTCGACGCGGTCTCGGCGATGTGGGAGGTGCTCGGCCCGTACTGGGGTCCGGCGCGGGCGATCCGGTCGGCGCAGCCGGTGATGGCGACGTCCGAGCCGTCGGACGTCCCGCCCGATCCGGCGGTGCGCCGCGTCCGGATGGACGACTTCGACCTGGTGTATCCGGCGTGCGTCGCGATGTTCACCGAGGAGGTCGGCGTCTCCCCGAACGTGGGGGACGGCGGCGTGCTGTACCGGGCGCGGGTCGCCGAGCTGATCCGCGCGGGCCGCGCGTTCGCCCGGATCGAGGACGGCCGCGTCATGTTCAAGGCCGAGATCGGCGCCGTCACCCCGCGCGCCTGCCAGGTGCAGGGCGTGTGGGTGCCGCCGGACCTGCGCGGCCGGGGGCTGGCGGCCGCCGGGATGGCGGCGCTGGTCGGGGAGGCGCTGCGGACGGTCGCGCCGGTCGTGTCGCTGTACGTCAACGACTACAACGCGCCCGCGCGCGCCACGTACCACCGCGTCGGCCTGCGCGAGACCGGCGTGTTCATGTCCGTGCTGTTCTGAGCTACCGGACGAGCAGGTCGAGCAGCCGGTCCAGCTCCGCCGCCGGGTCCTCGGTGAGGCCCGCGTGGACGGGCCCCGGCTGCAGGACGGTGCTGCGCGGCGCGGTCAGCCAGCGGAACCGCGCGCCGGGCGGCTCCCCGGCGGCCTGGCCCGCGTCCGCCCCGCCCGCGCACAGCGCCGCGACGGCGGCCAGCGCGGTCCGCACGCCGGCGAGGTCCAGCGCCGGGTCGAGCGCCCGCAGCCGCGCGTCGGCCACGTCGGCGCGGCAGCCGAGGTAGTCGTGGGCGCGGCAGTACAGCACGACGCCGACGTTCATCGCCTCGCCGCGCTCCTGGCACGGCACGACGCGCAGCGCCGCGTACTCGAAGACGGTCGGGCTCACACCGGGCCTCCGAGCCAGCCGGGGCGGTTCTCGCCGCGCCGCGCGCCGGTGTGGGGGCGGCGCGCGGAGACGTCGAGGTCGGGCAGCCAGACGCGGGGTTCGGCGACGCGCTTGAGGAGGATGTCCACGTAGGCGTCGCGGACGTCGTCCGGGGAGGCGAAGCCGGGCTCGTTCTCCAGCCACGTGTCGGGGACGAGCGCGGTGATCTCCCGCAGCAGCGCCTCGGTGATCTTCGGGGCGAGCTCGGCCTCCGCGCCGGGCAGGTCGTCGGCGAACGGCGTCAGGACGTGGTCGTCCACGTCGTACGCGCCGCTGAACAGCCGCGCCGCGTTCGCCCACGCGTGGTGGAAGATCAGGCTCGCGCCGTGGTCGATGAGCCACACGTCGCCGTGCCAGACGAGCATGTTCGGGTTGCGCCAGCTCCGGTCGACGTTGCCGATGAACGCGTCGAACCACAGCACCCGCGACGCGAACGCCCGGTCGGGCTTCCAGCCGAGCGGGTCGAACCCGAACGAGCGCGGCAGGTAGTCCACGCCGAGGTTCAGCCCGGTGCTGGCCTTGAGGAGGTCCTGGACGTCGGGGTCGGGCTCGTGGCGGCCGATGAGCGGGTCGAGGTCGAGGGCGACGAGGTCGGGCGTGCGCAGCCCGAGCCGCCGGGCGAGTTCGCCCGCGACCACCTCGGCGACCAGGGCCTTGCGGCCCTGCCCCGCGCCGTGGAACTTCATGACGTAGGTGCCGAGGTCGTCGGCCTCGACGATGCCGGGCAGCGAGCCGCCCTCGCGGAGGGGGGTCACGTACCGGACGGCGGTCACGAGCGGAAGCACGCCTGAACGCTATCGTGCGCGACGTGGAAACCGCCGAGCTGGTCGATCTGTCGGTGCCGCTGCGGACGGGGACGCCGGTCTTTCCCGGCGACCCGCAGGTGCGCGTCGAGCCCGCCCTGACCGCGTCCCGCGACGGCGTGAACGTGCAGCGCCTGCACCTGGGCTCGCAGTCGGGCACGCACGTGGACGCCCCGTTCCACCTCGACGACGCCTGGCCGCGCCTCGACGCGCTGCCGCTGTCGCGCTTCACCGGCCCGGTCGAGGTCATGGACGCGCGCGGGCACGCGCCGCACGCCGCGATCGGCCCGGCCGCGCTCCCGGCCGGGCTGCGCCCCGGCGCCGTCCTGCTGGTGTGGACGGGCTGGTCGGAGCACTGGGCGACCGGCCGCTACTTCGCGCATCCGTACCTCGCGCCGGAGACGGCGGCGGCGGTCGTCGCGGCGGGCGTCCGGACGGTCGGGATCGACGCGCCGAGCGTGGACCGCACCCCGCCGCCCGGCGAACCGGACGGCGGGGACCTCGCGGCGCACCGCGCACTGCTCGGCGCGGACGGGGTGATCGCGGAGAACCTGGCGAACCTGGCCCGCGTTGCCGCCGCCCGCGCGGCCGGACGCGCGGTCGAGGCGTTCCTGTTCCCGCTGAGCCTGGCCGCGGACGGAGCGCCCGTCCGGGCCGTCGCCCGCGTCACATCCGGTCGATGACCTCGGCGGCGAAGCGCTCCATCGTGGCGAGTTTCAGGGCGGGCGTGCGTTTGCCGTGGCGCTCCTTCTCGTCGGGGGTGGCGAGCCACCAGGGGGCGGCGAGCGTCGAGGTGACGCCCCGGTCGCGCCACCTGCGGTAGAGGTCGGGGGTCGGGATCGCCGCGATGGGGGCGACGACGTCGAGGTCCGCGAGCGTCCGGCCGTGTTCGGCCAGGAAGCCCTCCAGGCGTTTCAGAAGGTCTTCCAGGTCGTCCTCGGCGTAGATGCGGTTGCCGATCCAGCCGTCCCCGACGCGGGCGGCGCGGCGCAGCGCGGCGTCGCTGTCGCCGCCGACGTAGACCGGAACGGGCTTCGACGGGACGGGCGCGATGCTCAGCGGCCCGAAGTCGTAGAACCGCCCGTGGAACTCGGTCTCGCCGCCCGCCCAGAGCGCGCGCAGCGCCGGGATCATCTCGTCCAGCCGCCTGCCGCGCGTCCGGAAGTCCTGGCCGGTCTGGGCGAACTCGTCGGCGCACCAGCCGACGCCGACGCCGAACAGCGCGCGGTCGCCGGACAGGAACGCCGCCGTCGAGACGGCCTTGGCGACGGTGAACAGGTCGCGGGCGGGCGCGACGTAAACGTTCGTCGCGAATTTGACCCGCTCGGTGACGGCGGCCATCGCGGCGATGACCACCCACGGGTCGGGCCAGTGCGTCCCGGGCTCGTACGGCGGCGATCCGTCCGCCGTGTACGGGTACGGGCTGCTGTAGTCGGTGTGGAAGATGTGGTCGGAGACGGCGACCGTGTCGAAGCCGAGGCGGTCCGCCGCGCGGGCGAGGCCGGGGAGTTCGCCCGCGTCGGCGAAGGAGGCGCCGAGCCAGAAGCGCATCGCGTCAGTCCCGGAACTCGGGGATGACCTCGGTGGCGAACATCTCCAGGTTGCGCTTCACCGTGTCGAGCGGCAGCACGCCCTGCTGGCCCTGCATGAACAGGCCGAACCACTCCAGGTCGGGCATCCGGTCGAGCATCCGCTGGATGCCGCGCTTGACGTCGTCGGGGGTGCCGAGCAGCGCCATCTCGACCTCGTTCATGCGCTTGAAGTCGCCCTTCTCGGGCGAGATCGGCTTGTGCCGGTCGTCCTCCTTCTTGCGCAGGACCTCCAGGTAGCCGAACGGGCCGAAGAACGACGCGAAGTCCTTCTGCATGCCCTTGCCGTACGTCTGGATGGCCTCCTCGCGGGTGTCGGCCATTCCGACGATCTTGAGGATGCCGGTGTGCTCGCCGAGCTTGTAGTCCTTGCCCTGGCGGGCGCATTCCTCCTGGTAGAGCTTCGCCTTGGCGGCGTGGTCGTCGGGGTTCGGGGTGAACATCCACGGCAGGATGCCCTCCTGCGCGGCGCGGATGACCGACCGGTCGGAGACGGTGAACGGCTGCCACAGCTCCGGGTGCGGGTTCTGGTACGGCTTCGGGCAGACCGACACGGACTGGATGACGCCGTTCTCGTCGATCTCGCCGGGCGCGCCGAACGTCTTCGTCCACTCCTGCGCGGGCCAGCCCTCGATGCCGCTGTAGGGGTTCGGGACCTCGTAGTCCAGGACGTCGCTCTTGTAGCGCAGCGAGTCGTTCGCCCACGCCAGCTTCATGATCTTCAGGATCTCGCCGAAGACGTCGAAGTTGCGGTTGTCGGACGCCGACCCGTCCGACCGCGCGGCGGCCGCGTTCCACCGCTGCCCGAGGACGTTCGCCCAGCGCGCCTGGTAGCCGCGCGCGACGCCGAGCCGCAGCCGCCCCTTGGAGAAGTGGTCGAGCAGCGCGACGTCCTCGGCGGCGCGGATCGGGTCCCAGGCGGGCAGGACGAGCCCGAGCGGCGCGAGCAGGATGCGCTCGGTGCGGGCCGCGAGGTCGGTGAGGAACATCAGCGGGTTCACCGAGAACTCGAAGCCCTCGGAGTGGAAGTGGTGCTCGGTCAT
The DNA here is from genome assembly GCF_000381885.1 of Actinomadura atramentaria DSM 43919. Classification (GTDB taxonomy): domain Bacteria; phylum Actinomycetota; class Actinomycetes; order Streptosporangiales; family Streptosporangiaceae; genus Spirillospora; species Spirillospora atramentaria. The sequence continues at coordinate 109,674 of NZ_KB907226.1, forward strand.
CATGAGCGCGTCGAAGCCGACCCGGTCGGCGTGGACGGCGATCTCGCGGACCTCGTCGAGCAGCTTCTGGTACGACTCGACGTCGCGGCCGATGGGCCGCCGCGCCTTGGCGTTCTCCTCGGCGGCCCAGCCCGACCCGGGGATCTGCGGGTTGAGGAAGATCGAGAACTTCACGGGGTCTACTCCTTGTCGAGTGCGTCGAGCCACGCGGTGACGGTCTGCAGGAACTCCTCCGGCCGCTCGGCGTGCAGCCGGTGCCCGCCGCCGGGGACGAGGACGGATCGGGACGCGGGATGGCCGGGCAGGTCGCGCTCCCAGGCGGCGGAGCCCGCCTGCGCCTGCGACCACAGGGACAGGACGGGCACGGCGCGCCGCGCGAGGTAGGCCGCGCTGGCGGGCCGCACGCCGAACGCGTCCGGCCCCTCGTACAGCCCGGCGAACGCCTGCGCGAGCGCGGCGGGGGCGGTGGCGAGGATCTTGCGGCGGTGCCACTCGCGCAGCCACGCGGGGGAGTCGGGGGTGTAGCACCACGCGTCGTTGGCGAGCGCGGTGGCGTACGGGTCGGGGCCGCGCAGCCCCGCGAACATCGCGGGGAAGTGGGCGGCGACCGACGTCGGCTGGCCGTAGGCGGGGTCGACGCAGACGAGCGCGCGGACGCGGTCCGGGTGCTCGACGGCCAGGACGCTGCCGACCATCGTGCCGAGGGAGTGGCCGATCACGTCGGCGCGCGCGACGCCGAGCCGGTCCAGGAGCCGGAGCAGGTCGGCGGCGAGGTCCTGCGGGCGGTAGCCGGTCGGCGGGGCCGAGGAGTGGCCGTGGCCGCGCAGGTCGGGGGCGACGACGCGGCGGGCGCGGTTCAGCTCCGGGACGTGGAACGACCAGTCGGCCGAGTCGGCGGCGAACCCGTGGACGAGCAGCAGCGGCGGCCCGGTCGGCGCTGCGCGCGGCGCGTCGTCGGTGAAGAACAGGCGCGCGTCGCCCAGGTCGGCGAACGGCATCGGCATCCCCCTTCCGGCGACGTGACCGAACAAGCGCACGCTACATCAATTGGCGCAAGCCGAGCAATCGCTTGGTTGGAGAAATCCGAGCCGGATTCGGGCGCCCCGCGCCCTCCCGCCGGGGGAGGGCGCGGGACGGCCGTCAGCGGACCATGCGGAAGCAGACGACCGTGGGCAGCCGGTACAGCTCGCCCTTGGCGGAGCGCACCGTCGCGAGGATCAGGAAGACGTACTGCGCTATCGCGTGGAAGAAGAAGATCGGGATGATCGGGATGAGGAACACCGGCGTGTCCGCGAGGATCGCGATCGGCACCAGCACCAGGAGCGGCGCGAACATCTGGATCATCACGGTGAGCTGGTAGTTCAGCGCCTGCGCCGCGTGGAACCGGACGAACGCCGAGTCCGAGCGCTTGGCGAAGTAGATGACGAGCGGCACGAGGATGCCCGCGAACAGCGTCCCCATGTAGATCCCGACGGCCCAGTTGGTGTCCTGCGGGTTCGTCGGGGCGCCCTGCCGGTAGCCGCCCGGCGGGACGCCCGGCGGACCGTAGCCGTAGCGCGGGTCGTAGCCGTAGGCGTGGCCCCCCGGTGCTCCGTAGGGGTAGCCGTGGGGTGGGGGCCGCGAGTCGTCGTCGGGCGGCGGGGGCGCGTCCTGCACGGGGGTTCCTTCCGATTTCGGTGGTTCATAGTAGGACGCGCGTCCTGCCGCTCCGGTTTCTCAGAAGACCAGCACCGAGCGGGCCACCCCGCCCTCCTTCACGTGCCGCACCGCGTCGTTGACGGCGTCGAGGGGGAGGCGTTCGCTGACCAGGGCGTCGAGGCGCAGGCGGCCCGCGCGGTGCAGCGCGGCCAGCAGCGGCAGGTCGCGGGCCGGGTTGGCGTCGCCGCCCTGGGTGCCCATGAGGCGGCGCGAGCCGAACAGCAGGCCCGGCGGGATCTGGACGGCCGCGTCGGCGGCGGGGCTGCCGACCATGACCGTCGTGCCGCCGGGGCGCGTCGCGGCGAACGCGGCGGCCAGGACGCCCGGGACGCCGGTGACGTCGAAGGCGTAGTCGGCGCCGCCGCGCACGATCGCGCCGACGCGGTCGGCGAGGTCGTCGGCGGCGATCGTGTGGGTGGCCCCGAACTCGCGGGCGAGGCGCAGCTTGGACTCCGCGATGTCAGCGGCGATGATCGTCGTCGCCCCGGCGAGGACCGCGCCCTGGACGACGTTCAGCCCGACCCCGCCGCAGCCGACCACCAGCACGCTGGCGCCCGGCTCGACGCGCGCGGTGTTCAGCACCGCGCCGACCCCGGTCACGACGGCGCACGCGGTGAGCGCGAGCAGGTCCAGCGGGTCGTCCTTCCCGACCTTGACGCACATCGCCTCGCCCACGACGGCCTTCTCGGCGAACGAGCCGATGCCGATGTAGGGGCGGACGACCTCGCCGCCCGCGCGCAGCCGGGTCGTCCCGTCGGCGGTCAGGCCCATGATCGCCGCCATCCGGGCGCGGCCGCCGCACAGGTGGACGCGGCCGCGCACGCACTCGCGGCACTTCCCGCACGGCCCGTTCATCGCGACGACGACGGCGTCGCCCGGCCGGACGGACGCGACGCCGGGGCCGACCGCCTCGACCGTCCCGGCGCTCTCGTGCCCGAGGACGCACGGCAGATGCGTGACGACGGGGCTCGTGCCCGCGATGGCCTTGAGGTCGGACCCGCAGACGCCCGAGGCGGCGACGCGCACCAGGACCTCACCGGGGCCGGGCGGCGCGACGGTGACCTCGGCGAGGTCGAGGGGCGCGCCGAACTTCCGCAGCAGCGCCGCCCGCATGGTCGTGGTCTCGCTCGTCACGTCGTCCGCCCTCCGGGGTCGGGGATCTGGGCGTCACGCTAACAGCAAGCACTTGCTTGGTCGAGCGGGTCTTGCCGCGCGGGCGGTGCGGCGGCTAGCGTACCAAGCGGTCGCTAGGTTGGTCGCCGTCCGGAGGGCACGTGGATCTCACCTTCAGCCCGCAGCACCAGGCGTTCCGCTCCCGCGTCCGGGACTGGCTCGCCGCGCACGTCCCCGCCGAACCGCTCCCCTCGATGGACACCGCCGAGGGCTTCGAGCGGCACCGCGCGTGGGAGCGGACCCTCGCCGCCGACCGGTGGTCGGCCGTGTCCTGGCCGCGGGAGTACGGCGGGCGCGGCGCGGACCTCCTCGAATGGCTGATCTTCGAAGAGGAGTACTGGGCGTCCGGCGCGCCCGGCCGCGTCAGCCAGAACGGGATCTTCCTGCTCGCGCCGACGCTCCTGGCGTACGGCACCGACGAGCAGAAGCGCCGCCACCTCCCGCGCATGGCGCGCGGCGACGACATCTGGGCGCAGGCGTGGTCGGAGCCCGAGGCGGGCAGCGACCTGGCCGCGATCCGCGCCACCGCCGTCCGCGACGGCGACGGCTGGCGGCTCGACGGGCAGAAGACCTGGAGTTCGCGCGCCGCGTTCGCCGACCGGTGCTTCGGCCTGTTCCGCAGCGACCCGGACGCGGAGCGGCACCGCGGCCTCACCTACTTCATGGTGCCGCTCGAGGCGCCGGGCGTCACCGTCCGGCCCATCGCGCAGCTCGACGGCGAGGCCGGCTTCGCGGAGATCTTCTTCGACGGCGTCCGGGTGGGCGACGACGCCGTCCTCGGCGAACCCGGCCAGGGCTGGCGCGTCGCGATGGCCACGACCGGCTCCGAACGCGGCCTGACGCTGCGCAGCCCCGGCCGGTTCATGGCCACCGCCGACCGGCTGCTGGCCCTCGCGCGCGGCAGCGCCGACGCCGCCCTGCGCGACCGGGCCGCCGCCGCGTGGTGCGACGCCGACGCCTACCGGCTGCACACCTTCCGCGCCGCCGCCGACCTCGCCGAGGGGATCGACCCCGGCGCGGCGTCCAGCCTGACCAAGGTGTTCTGGTCCGAGCTGGACCTGCGCATGCACGAACTCGCCCTCGAACTGCTCGGCCCGGACGCGCCCGCCGCCGGGCCGTGGCTCGACGGGTTCCTGTTCGCCCTCGCCGGACCGATCTACGCCGGGACCAACGAGATCCAGCGCAACATCATCGCCGAACGAGTCCTCGGGATGCCGCGATGAGATTCCAGTTCACCGAAGAGCAGAAGCTGTTCGCGGGCGCCGTCCGCGAGGCGCTGGAGAAGACGTGCCCGCCGGAGGCCGTCCGGTCGGGGCCGCGTCCCGGGCCGGGCTGGGCGGCGCTCGCGGACGTCGGGCTGTTCGGCGCGCACGTCGCCGAAGAGTACGGCGGGCTCGGGCTCACGCCCGTCGACACCGTCCTCGCCTACGAGGAGACCGGGTGGTTCGCGGTGCCGGGGCCGGTCGTGGAGACCGGCGTCGTCGCGCCGCTCGTCGTCCCGGCCGACCGGCTCGCGGACCTCGCCGCCGGGCGGCTCGTCGTCAGCGCGCGGCCCGCCGGGGACCGGTTCCTGCCCGACGCCGACCTCGCGGACCTCGTCGCGGCGGGCGGGCGCGTCGCGCCGCGCGGCGCGGTGGCGCTCACCCCGCACCGCTCCGCCGACCCCGCGCGGCCGCTGTTCACCGACGACCTCGACGCCGCCGGGGCGCCCGGCCTCGACCACGCGGCCGTCGCGACCGCCGCGCAGCTCCTCGGCCTCGGCGGGCGGCTGCTCGCGGAGGCCGTCGGGTACGCGGGGGAGCGCCGCCAGTTCGGGACGGCCGTCGGGGCGTTCCAGGCCGTCAAGCACCGGCTCGCGGACGTCGCCGTCGCGCTGGAGTTCGCCGGGCCGCTGGTCCACCGCGCCGCGTACTCGCTCGCGGTCGGCGCGCCGGACGCGGCCCGCGACGCGTCCGCCGCCAAGCTCGCGGCGGGCCGCGCCGCGCACGCCGCCGCGCGCGCCGCGCTCCAGGTCCACGGCGCGATCGGCTACACCGACGAACTCGACCTGCGGCTCTGGCTCACCCGCGTGTTCGCGCTCCGGCCCGCCTGGGGCGACGACGCGCGGCACCGCGCCCGGCTCGCCGGCGCGCTGCTGGACGGCGTTCCGCGCCGACTTCCGGAGGGGCCGTGAAGTTCGGGGTGCCGCTCGGGCTCGTCCATCCGTCGCTCTGGCGCGACCTGGCCGTCCACGCCGACCGGCTCGGCTACGAGTCGGTGTGGCTGCCCGAGCACCTGGTGTTCGCGACGGACCTGTCCACAGCCGCGTATCCGGGTGGCGCGTCGCCGGGGATCGTGCCGGAGACGCCGCTGTTCGACGCGCCCGCGTACCTGTGCGCGCTCGCGGCCGTCACGACCCGCGTCCGGCTCGGGACCGCCGTGTACCTGCACGCGCTCCGGCACCCGTTCATCGCGGCGCGCGCGTTCGCGACGCTCGACGTGGTCTCCGGCGGACGGGCCGTCGCGGGCGTCGGCGCGGGCTGGTACGCGGGGGAGTGGATCGCCGCCGGGATCGACTTCGCCACGCGCGGGCGGCGGCTGGACGAGGCCATCGCCGTCACGCGGCGGCTGTGGACCGAGCCCGCCGTCGCGCACGACGGGGAGTTCTTCGCGTTCCCCGAGGTCGCGTTCGAGCCCAAGCCCGTCCAGGCGCGGCTGCCGATCCTCGCGGGCGGCGAGTCGCCCGCCGCGCTGCGCCGCGCCGCGACGCTCTGCGACGGGTGGATCTCCATGCCGCGCGGGCTGGACGACGTCCGGGCGCCGCTGGACCGGCTCCGCGCGCTGCGGGACGGGCGGGACGGGCCGTTCGAGGTCACCGTCCACGCGGCCGAGGCTCCGGGCCTTGAGGAAGCCGCCGCGTGGGCGGCGCTGGGCGTGGATCGGCTGATCGTCCGGCCGTGGCGGCGCGGACGGGAGGCGCTCGACGGGCTCGCCGCGTTCGCGGAGCTGCACGGGCTGGCGGGCTGACGTCCGGTTCCGGCCGCTTTGTGCGAGTGGCGGGCGGTGCGGCATAAGATCGTCCGCCTGCTCCCACGCCCCAGGGACGCCCGGTCGCCAGCACCGCTAGGAGAACGATGACCGATCACGACCCCGCGTCCTACGCGCCGCCGCCCCCCGGCGGGCAGTACGGGCCGCCGCCGCAGCAGCAGCCGTACGGCCAGCCGCAGCAGCCGCAGTACGGGCAGCCCCAATACGGCCAGCCGCAGGGCCAGCCGCAGTACGGGCAACCGCAGCACGGGCAACCGCAGTACGCGCAGCCCCAGCACGGGCAGCCCTACCCGCCGCAGCAGTACCAGCAGCCGTACCCGCAGCCCGCGTACGGCACCCCGTTCGCGGCGGCCGACGCCGAGCGCCGCCGCCGCGCCGCGACCGGCGCGAAGGTCGGCCTGGCCTGGGGCGGCGTGCTGTTCCTCATCGGCCTGGTCATCACCGTCGTCACCTACGCGAACGCCAGCGCGTCCGGCGGCGTGTACTTCGTCGCGTGGGGCCCGATGGTGTTCGGCGCGATCCGCGTCGTCGTCAGCCTGGTCGCGCTCGGCAAGAACAAGGGGTGACGGGAACCGCGTTTTGGGCCGGGCATGGGCATGAACGGCCGTTCCTCCGGACATCCCAGGACATGTGAACCCACGCGCACGCGGTCTCGTCACGGTGCTCGCCGTCGGTGTCCTCGTCGTCGCGGGGTGGCCGCTGCTGAACTCCCTGCTCGGCCCGGGCACCGACGCGCTGCGCAACGGCGAGCGGCTGACGCTCGGCTCGGGTTCCGGCACGGGTTCCGGCTCGGGCCGCGTCCGCTTCGCGGTCGGGCCGGGCTGGACGCTGCGCAAGTCCGGCAGCGATCCCGCGCAGCGCTACCGCCTCGAACGCCGGACGGTCAAGCTGACGATCGCGCTGGTGACGCCGCCCGCCGGGACGACGCCCGCCCAGCTCTGGGCCGGGCTGCGGAACACGGCGCGGATCGCCGCGCCCGACGCCGTCCTCGGTGAGCCGAGCCCGTACCGGGACGGACTGCGCGGCTCGATCGAGCAGGGCGGCGAGACGGGCGTCGCGACCGTGCTGCCCGGTCCGGGCGACGACCCGTCCGTCGAGACGACCGCGCTCGGCTCGCCGGGCAGCGCGGCCGACCGGGCCGCCGCCGACGACGTCGTGGCGTCGATCCGCTTCGAGGCGGCGGACCGGTGACGGCCCCGGCGATGCCGCTCGCGCCCGTCCGCCGCCTCGACGCGGTGGCGGTCGTCGCGCGGGTCGTGTTCGCGCTGTGCGTCGTCGCGGGCGCGGCCGTGCTGTGGACGCTGTACGCGGGCGCGATCTCGGTGTTCCCGGCCGCGTTCGTGCTCGCCGCGCTGCTGGAGTGCGCGGTCGTGTTCATCGGGTTCGTCCTGCTGCGCCGGTTCCGGCCGATCCACGCGCCGTCGTTCGGGGCGTCGGTCGCGGCGCTGGCGTGGGGCGCGACGGCGGCGAGCGGCGGCGCGGTCATCGCCAACGACGGGCTGCTGTCGGCGTGGTCGAAGATCGGGACGCTCGGGTTCGCGTCGTCGTGGGGCGCGGCGCTGTCCGCCCCGCTGGACGAGGAGGTCCTGAAGGTCGCGGGCGTCGGCCTGCTCGCCCTCGCCGTCCCGGCGCTGGTGTCGGGCCCGGTGGACGGCATGGTGTTCGGCGCGCTGGCGGGCCTCGGGTTCCAGGCCGCCGAGAACGTGATCTACGGCGTGCAGGCGGTGCCGCTCGGCGGCGGCGTCGCGCCGGGCGCGGCGGTCGTGCAGTCGTTCCTCGGCCGGGTGCTCGTCACCGGCCTCGGCTCCCACTGGACGATGACCGCCGTCGCGGGCGCCGGAGTCGGCTACGCGCTGATCGGCCGACGTGCGCCCGCCATCGGACTGATCGTGCTGGCGATGGCGATGCACTGGCTGTTCGACGCGCCGCTCGCGGCGGGCGCCGCCGGGATCGCGGTGAAGGTCGCGCTGGACTTCGTCATCGCGCTGGCGGTGTACCTCGCGGTGCGGCGCGGCTACCGCGCCCACGCCCGCCGCGTCCTGCCGCCGGGCGAGGCCCCGGCCCTGCTCACCCGGAGCGCGCGCCGCCGGGCCCGCGCGGAGACCCCGCGCCCGCTGCGCCCGCGCCTGATGACGTACCAGATCGGCCGCCTGGCGGAGATGGACACCAGGCAGTGACGCCCCGCGGCGGCGAGGCCGCGGGGGTCCGTCGTGCGCAGGCGCGGGCCGGGCCGTCGGCCCAGGACGTCGGCGGCGCTCGGTGGTGGCCCGGTGGGCGCGTGTGTCAGTCGAAGATGTCGGCGGCGCTGTGGGCGGTGACGGCGCGGCGTCGCCAGGTGCGGAGCTGGTCGAGGTCGGTGCAGGTGGTGATGCGTTCGCGTTCGGCGTCGGTGAGGGCGAGCCCGCGGGCGTCGATGTTGTCCAGCGCCGCCTCGACGGCCTGCCGGTGCTCGCCGTCGCGTTCGCCGCGGCCGTAGTGTTCGCGGGCGAAGGGGCTGACGACGAGCCATTCGGTTGAGGTCATGAGTTTCTCCAGGATCTCGCGGGTGGCGGGCCGGACGAGGTCGAAGGCGTGTTCATAGTATCGCGCTGCGTTATCCGCGGTGTGGGAGAACGTGGCGCGGTACCAGGCTTCGATGACGTCGGGGTCGTCGGGGTGGGTGAGGAGGGTGAGGAGGCCGAGTTCGGGGTTGGCGGCGATGGCGGCCGGGTCGGTGAGGGCGGGGATCTGCGCGGGGCCGAGGCT
>NZ_KB907227.1 GCF_000381885.1 Actinomadura atramentaria DSM 43919
GCCCTGGGCGGGACGCTGACCGTCGACAGCGTCCCCGGCTCGGGCACCGTTCTCGTCGCAACCCTACCGATCTGACCCGATATCGACAGGAGGGAAAACCCTCAACCACCGGGGGTCCGGACGGCGATGAGCGCGATGTCATCGGTACCGGCAATAGGCAGTTCGTCCAGGAGCCCATCGCACAGATGCGCCACGGGCCGGCGCGCGAGCCCGGCGGCCTGACGACGGAGCCGCTCCAGGCTCGCGTCCAGGTGCTCGTTCGGATGCTCCACCAGGCCATCGGTGTAGAGCAGCAGCGTCGAACCAGGCGGAAGCGACTCCGTCGCACTGTGGTACTCCTGCTCGAACGGGAAGCCCAGCAGCGGATTGCTCGCCCCTTCGAGGAAGCGGCCCGCGCCCCCGGCGGTGACCAGCAGCGGCGGCGGATGCCCGGCGACCGCGTAGTTGAACTGCCACCGGCCGGGTTCGGGCTCCTCGACGCGCGCCAGGACGCAGGTCGCCGTCGCGTCCGGAGCCACCGTCTCCATCGCGTCGTTCAGGCGGCGCAGGATCTCGCCGGGCGGCGCGAGCCGGTCGGCCGTGAGCACCCGCAGCATGTTGCGGAGCCGGCTCATGTCGACGGCGGCGGCCAGGTCGTGCCCCGCCACGTCCCCGATGGCCACGACCGTCGCGCCGTCCGGGAGGACGAACGAGTCGTACCAGTCGCCGCCCACCTCGGCCGCCGCCGGGCTCGCCAGGTACCGCGCGACGATCCGCAGATCGGACAGCTCGGGCGGTTCGGCGAGCAGCCCGTGCTGCAGCGCCAGCGCGACCTGCTGCGTGCGGTAGAACTCGACGGCCCCGCTCAACGCGTCGTGCGTGTGCTCGAAGATCTGCCGCATGAGGGCGATGTCGTCGGGGTCCATCGGGCCGCGGCCGCCCCGCCGCGCGCCGGTGACCACCGCCGCGACCGCGCCGTCCACGACGACCGGCATCAGCACGACGCTCGTCGCGCCGGTCTCCGCCAGCCAGTCGGCCGTGGTCTTCGGCAGCAGGTCGACCGGCGGCCGGCCCGGCGGAAAGGTGCGTTGCAGCGGCCGCCGCCGCGCCAGCGCGCGGGCGAACGCGCTGTCGGGCGAGAACCGCTCATCGCCGCTGGGCGGCTTGCGCGGCAGCCCGCCGACCGCGGCGGTGGCGATCCGCCGGGCGATGACCGGCGCCCCGGCCGGACGGTCCCCCAGGTCGGGCAGCAGATACACGCCGCACCCGTCCGCGAGGGCGGGCACCAGGACGTCGGCGAGCGCGGCGAAGATGTCGGTCAGCGCCGTCTGCTCGGTGGCTGCCGCGGCGGCGCGGTCGAGCAGCGCGCGGCGCTGCCGGTCCCGGTGCTCCTGCTCGATGTCGAAGCACGTGCCGATCCACTCGACGACGACGCCGTCCTCGACCACCGGCGCGGACCGCACCTCGAAGTGCCGGTACTCGCCGTCCCGCGTGCGGACCCGGTAGACGTGGTGCCACGGGCGCAGCTCCCGGCGCGTGCGCTCCCACGACCGCAGCGTCGCCTCGACGTCGTCGGGGTGCAGCGCCCGTGTCCAGCCGTCGCCGCGGAACTCCTCAGGGGTCTGCCCGGTGATGCGCTCCCAGCCGCCGTGCGACTCGACGACCTGGCCGGCCGGGTCCGTCACCCAGACGACCTGCGCGTTGATCCACACCAGGCTCTCGAACCGGCGGCGCAGCCGCGTCTGCTCCTCGGTCACCCGGTCCGCGCGCCGGACCGCCGCGACCTGCTCGGTGACGTCCACGGCCACCACGAGGACCCCGGGCCGCTCGTGGGTGAACCGCGAGAGGCTGAACGAGAAGCACCGCTCCGGATCGGCGACGCGCGCGGCGGCCAGCCGCACCGGCGCCTCGACCAGGCTGACCGTCTCACCGGTGGCCAGCACACGGTCGAACAGGTCGCCGTATTCGCGCTTCGCCACCGTGCTGAACGCTTCTCCGATCGGCTCGCCGAGCGGGAAGTCCCCCACCAACGACCGGTAGGCGTGGTTCGCGTACACCAGGCGGTGCTCCGGCCCGATCGTCAGCGCGACCGCGACCGGCGCCGGATCGAAGGCCTCCAGCGCGAGCCGCCCCATGCCGACCCCGCCCGCACCGCCCATCGCCAGTCCCCCGGTCCCGTCCGCAACCGCCTTCTCCGGGTTCCTGCCCACTCGCGGCGCGACTTCCTCACGGCGGCGCCGAATGCTCCGGCTCCATCCCCCGCCATCACCCAAAGTTGGGACGCCGTTTCAGGGAAAGGAGGACGCCCGCCGGTCCGCCGCACATGCGAAAGGCCGGTTCCGACGAGCGGAACCGGCCTTTGTCGACCTTGTGGAGCTGAGGGGATTTGAACCCCTGACCCCCTCGATGCGAACGAGGTGCGCTACCGGTCTGCGCCACAGCCCCAAGGACGTGTTTAGGTTAGCAGGACTCGGGAGCGTTCGCGTAATCGAAGGCGCCGGGTCACTCGCCGACGGCGCGGCGGTCGTCGGCGTACTGGTCGAAGACCTCCTCCTCCGCGACGGGGAGGAGCTCGATGACCTCGGCCTCGTCGGCGGGCTCGGGTTCCGCGGCGGCGAGCTCGGCGGCCAGGGCGCGGCGCTCGGCGGCCTCCCGGCGGCGGACCGCGTCCACGCCGACCGCCACGCGCAGCAGCGCGAGGTGCCCGGCCAGCAGCAGGACGGCCGGGACGGTCGCGAACCACGGCGCGACGCCCGTCGCCGCCAGGACCACCGAGGTCAGGAACAGCAGCGTGAGGCCCGCCGTGCGACGGCGGCGGCGCGCGATGACGGCGGCGCGGCCGGCGCGGCGGCGCGGGGCGGCCGGGACCGGGTCGTGGGTGTCCGCGTCGTCCTCCGCCTCGATCTCGGCCGGGGGCCCGTCGGCGTCGGTGTCCGCGAGGTCGGCCTCGTCCGTCTCCCCGCCGCGGCGGGTCCGGAAACGGGATGCTCCGGGGGATTCATTGTTGTCCCGGCGGAGCCACATGGGAACCAGGACGACGGCCCAGACGGCCACGATCGCGAGATAGAGGACGGCGCTGCTCAAGCGGCCACCCCCCGGCGCCGGGGGCGGCCCGGAGCACGGCGACGGAGCGGGCCGCGAAGCGGCTCGCGCACGTGCGTCGGGAGCAGGGTCACGCCCGCACGCTACGAGTCGGTGTCAATGGTTGACGAGCATAAGGGGCGGTGTGTCGCGAGATAGTTCTCTTGGTTACTCTCCGTTTGCCGAGGCTTCGCCGACGCAGGAAACTTACGGCGCGCCGCCCCGTCCGGACGTCACCGTCCGCTCAAATGTCAGGGTGACGAGGAGGAGTGGGGAAATGCTCGTTTGCGGGCGGCGAGCCAGCGCGCCCGCAACCCGCCCGGCACGTCCTCCACGGTGAGGGCGTAGCAGATGTGGTCGCGCCAGGCGCCGTCGATGTGGAGGTGCCGCCGCCGAATTCCCTCCTCGCGGAACCCGAGCTTTTCCACGACCCGGCGGCTCGCGGTGTTCTCCGGCCGGATATTGGCCTCGACGCGGTGCAGCCCGACGGTGAAGAAGCAGTGGTCGACGGCGAGCGCGACGGCGGTGGGGGTGATGCCGCGCCCGGCGACCCGCCGGTCCACCCAGTACCCGATCTGCGCGGACCGCGCCGAGCCCCACACGATCGCGCCGACGGTGAGCTGCCCGGCGAACCGGTCCTCGTGGGTGACGACCCACGGCAGCGCGAGCCCCTGCCGGGCCTCGCGGCGCATCGTGCGCACCATCGCGAAGTAGGGGCCGAGGCCGCTGCGGAAGAGCGGCGTCTCGGGATTGGTGGGCTCCCACGGGCGGAGCCATTCGGCGTTGCGGACGCGCAGATCGCGCCAGACGGACGCGTCGCGGTGCCGCAGCGGGCGCAGCCCGACCGGACCATCGGTCAGCGTGACCGGCCATCCCCGCATGCGTTCCACGGCTCCATGATTCCCTTTTCGAGGGTGCGGACGCCATCCATTGTCCCGCAGATCCGCCCCGGCCGCCCGGCGCGGCGCGCTCGGCCCCGTACCGGCTACGGAAAGACGTGGTGCCGGTGGGGATACAGGTCCCGCAGAACGCCGATCTCGGCGGTGTGGTGGGAGAACTCGTCGAGGACGTGGATCGCGAGGTCCAACGTCGTCCGGTCGCCGTACGCCCCGAATTTCCCCCCGAGCGGCCGATCCCACTCGGCGGCGCCGAGTTTGCGCAGTGCCGGGGCGGGGTCGGTCATCAGCTCTCCGGGGGGCGGGGGTGGTCGCCGCCTCCGATCTGGTCGACGGCGTGGTGCAGGACGGTCCGCAGGACGGCCATCCCGTCGCGGACGCCGCCCGTGGAGCCCGGGAGGTTCACGATCAGCGTACGTCCGGCGATCCCGGCGACGCCCCGGGACAGGATCGACGCGGGGACCTCGGCGCGGCCCTCCTGGCGGATCGCCTCCGCGATGCCCGGGATCTCCCGCTCGACGATCCGGCGCGTCATCTCCGGCGTCGCGTCGGTCGGGCTCAGCCCGGTGCCGCCCGTGGTGACGACCACGTCGTAGCCCTGCGCGACCGCGTCCGCGAGGACCTCGGCGACCGGTTCCCCGTCCGGCACGACGACCGGGCCGTCCACCTGGAGGTCCAGGTCCTCGAGCAGGGTCACCAGCATCGGGCCGGACCGGTCCTCGTACACCCCCGCCGCCGCGCGGTTCGACACGGTGACCGCCATCGCGCGGATCACCGGTCGGCCGCCCGCCGCCACGTCCCGGTCTTGCCGCCGGTCTTCTCCTCGACGCGGACGCGCTCGATCGACGCGGCCGGGTCGATCGCCTTCACCATGTCGACCAGCGCGAGCGCGGCGGCCGTGACCGAGGTCAGCGCCTCCATCTCCACGCCCGTGCGGTCCGCCGTGCGGGTCGTCGCGGTGATCTCGACGCCGCCGTCGGTGACCGCGAGGTCCACCGCGACGCCGTGCAGCGCGATCGGATGGCACAGCGGCACCAGGTCCGGCGTCCGTTTCGCGCCCATGATCCCGGCGATGCGCGCGACCGACAGCGCGTCGCCCTTCGGGACGTCCCCGGCGCGCAGCGCCGCGACGCACCCGGCCGACAGCGCGACGAACCCCGTCGCGGTCGCGGTGCGGTCGGTGACCTTCTTGTCCGCGACGTCGACCATCCGCGCCGCGCCCGCCTCGTCCAGATGGCTGAACCCGGCGAACTCCGAACCCATGCTCATGACGGCAACCTCATGACCTCGACATGCGCCCCCGCGGGCACGGCCTCGACGTCCTCGGGGAGGACGATCAGCGCGTCCGCGCCCGCGAGCGCGCCGAGCTGGTGCGACCCCTGCCGGTCGGCGGGGGCGACGGTGGGATGGCCGCGGGTCTCGCTGAGCGTCCCGCGCTGGTAGTGGCGGATTCCGGCGGGCGAGCGCAGGTCCGCGGTGAGGACGGCGCTGACCGTCGGCAGCGCCTCCGGCGGCAGGCCCTGCATCGCGCGCAGCGCCGGCCGGACGAACACCTGGAACGACACGTACGCGCTGACCGGGTTGCCGGGCAGCGTGAAGACCGGCGTCCCGTGCAGGAGCCCGAACCCCTGCGGTTTGCCGGGCCGCATCCGCACCTTGTGGAAGGCGACGGACCCGACGCCGGTCAGGACCTCCTTCACCACGTCGCGGGCACCCATCGACACGCCGCCGGACGTCACGACGGCGTCGGCGCGGGCCAGGACGTCCTCCAGCGTCCGCAGCACCTCGGCGGGGTCGTCGCCGACCGTCGCCTGCCGGTACCCGACGCCGCCCGCCTCGGTGACGGCGGCGGTCAGCATGAAGCTGTTGGAGTCCCAGATCTGGCCGGGCGCCAGCTCCGAGCCGGGTTCCCGCAGCTCGCTGCCAGTGGACAGCACCACCACGCGCGGTTTCGGCCGCACCCGGACGCTCGCCCGGCCGACCGCCGCGACCATGCCGAGCCGTGCGGCCGTGAGCCGCGCCCCCGCCGCCGCGACGACCTCGCCCGCGATCACGTCCTCCCCCGCGCGCCGGATGTAGTTCCCCGGCGGCGCGGCCCGGAAGACCCGCACCGCGCGGACGCCGCCGTCCGTCCACTCGACGGGGATGACCGCGTCCGCCCCGGCGGGCAGCGGCGCGCCCGTCATGATCCGCGCGGCGAGCCCGCCGGTGATCGCCTCGACGCCCGCGTCCCCGGCGGCGATGTCCCCGACCACCGGCAGCTCGACCGGCGACGCGTCGGTCGCCCCGGCGATGTCGGCGGCGACGACCGCGTAGCCGTCCATCGCCGAGTTGTCGAACGGCGGCAGCGGCACCGGCGCGGTGACGGGCTCGGCCAGGACCGTGCCCGCCGCCTCCAGCAGCGCGAGATCCAGCGGCTCCGGCACGGGGACGCCGGCCAGGATCTCGGCGAGATGTTCCTCGACCGTTCTCATGCCCACGTCTCCCAAGTGTGCCGGGTCGTCACCGGGGACCGGCGCCGTCCACGCCGTCGTGCTCCCGGCAGAATTCGCGCAGCCAGGCGAGGAACTCGGCCGACAGGTCCTCGCGCTCGGACGCGAACATCACGACGGTGCGCAGGTACTCCAGCTTGTTGCCGGTGTCGTAGCGGCGGCCCCGGAACTTCACGCCGTACACGCCGCCGCCCTGCTCGGGCGGCGTGTCGGCGAGGGTGCGCAGCGCGTCGGTGAGCTGGATCTCGCCGCCCCGGCCGGGCGGCGTCCTCTCCAGGACGTCGAACACGGCGGGGTCGCACACGTACCGGCCGATGATGATCCAGTTGCTGGGCGCCTCGTCCTTCGGGGGCTTCTCGACCAGGTCGGTGATCCGGACGACGTCGTCCTCGTCGGTCGCCTCGATGGCGGCGGAGCCGTAGGCCGACACCTGGTCGGGCTCCACCTCCATGAGCGCGACGACGCTGCCGCCGTACCGCTGCCGCACCTGGATCATCCGGCGCAGGAGGTCGTCGCGCGCGTCGATCAGGTCGTCGCCGAGGAGGACCGCGAACGGCTCGCGGCCCACGTGCTGGCGGGCGCAGAACACCGCGTGCCCGAGCCCCTTCGGCTCGCCCTGCCGGACGTAGTGCATGATCGCCAGGTCCGCGGACTCGCGGACGGCGGCCAGCCGCTCCTCGTCCCCCTTGGCGTCGAGGGCCTCCTCCAGTTCGTAGGCGCGGTCGAAATGGTCCTCGATGGACCGCTTGTTCCGGCCGGTGATCATCAGGACGTCGGTGAGTCCCGCGTCGACGGCCTCCTCGACGACATACTGGATCGCCGGTTTGTCGACGATCGGCAGCATCTCCTTCGGCGTCGCCTTGGTCGCGGGCAGGAAGCGCGTGCCCAGGCCCGCCGCGGGGACGACCGCCTTGAGTACAGGTGCGTTGTCGGCCATGTTCAGACCCTAGCCACCCCCGAGGGGAGCACCATGAGCGACATGGGCGCGAAACCGGATCTGCGTGCTTCGCACCTCGCCGCGCGGGCCGCGCTGGAGCCGTCCGCGCGCGCAGCGGCGGGCCGTTCGCTGCGCGACCACCTGCTGTCGGCGCCCGAGATCGAGATGGCCGGGACCATCGCGGCGTACGCGTCGGTCGGCGGCGAGCCGGACACGCGCGGCCTGCTGTTCGCCCTGTGGAAGCGGGGCGCGTACGTCCTGCTCCCCCTGCTGCTGCCGGACGGCGACCTGGACTGGGCGTCCTACGAGGGCCCGGACTCGCTCGCCCCGGGGCCGCGCGGGACGCTGGAGCCGACCGAGCCGCCGCGCGGTCCGGGCGCGGTGGCCAGCGCGGACGTCGTCCTGACGCCCGCCGTGGCGGTGGACCGGTCGGGGACGCGCCTCGGCCGGGGCGGCGGCTCCTACGACCGGGCGCTGGCGCGGGTGGGTCCGGCGATCCTGACCGTCGCGCTGCTGTACGACGGCGAGCTGGTGGACCGGCTCCCGGCGGAGCCGCACGACCGCCGGGTGCGCGCGGCGGTGACGCCGTCCGAGGGGCTGGTGCGGTTCCCATGATCGTCCTCCCTGTCCGCGACGGCCCGGTGACCGTGCGTCGCCATCCTGCGACAGGGGTCTGACATTTTCGGGACGGGCCGCTCCGCCCGGGGGACGAACGCCGCCTCTGGGGAAGAACATGACCAAAGGGGTCGACGGCACCGCTGATACGCAGGCCAGGGCGCATTTACGCGGACAATCCAGGCGTCGCGACCACGCCGACGGGTCAACGAAAGTATGCGATCTGCGGCTAAATCTGTAGGATTCCTAAACGATCACCGGTCGCGACCCCCTGGGGAGGGATGTGCATCTCGAACTCTGGCTACTCCTCGGATCCACACTCGTACTCAGCGCGATCGTCGCGGTGCGCCTGTCCCACCGCGCCGGGCTGCCCAGCCTCCTGGCGTACATGGGGCTCGGCCTCCTCATCGGCGAATCCGGCCTGGGCATCGACTTCGACAACGCCGAACTCGCCGAGGTCCTCGGGCTCGCCGCGCTCGTCCTGATCCTCGCCGAGGGCGGCATCACCACCGACTGGCGGCACGTCCGCGCCTCGGTGCCCGCCGCGATCTCGGTCTCCGTCCTCGGCACGCTGATCAGCATCGGCGTCGTCGCCGGGGCCGCGATGTGGCTGCTCGACATGAACTGGCAGCTCGCGTTCCTGCTCGCCGCCGTCCTCGCGCCCACCGACGCCGCCGCCGTGTTCTCCGTACTGCGGCGATTGCCCCTCCCGTCCCGGCTCACCGGGTTGCTCGAAGCCGAGTCCGGATTCAACGACGCCCCCGTCGTGATCATCGTCGTCACGCTCAGCACCGCCCACGCGAGCGTCCCGAACCTCCCCGAGCTGTTCGGCGTCATGGTGTACGAGCTGGTCGCGGGCGGACTCATCGGCTTCGCCATCGGCTGGCTCGGCGCGTACGGGCTGCGGCACATCGCGCTGCCCGCGTCCGGCCTCTACCCCATCGCGGTGCTGTCGCTGTCGGTCGCCGCGTACGGCGTCACGGCGGAACTGCACGCCAGCGGGTTCCTCGCCGTGTACGTCAGCGCGCTCGTCCTCGGCAACTCGCGGCTCCCCCACCGGCCCGCCACGCGCGGTTTCGCCGAGGGGATCGGCTGGCTCGCCCAGATCGGGCTGTTCGTCATGCTCGGACTGCTCGCCTCGCCTGATCAGCTTCCCGCCCAGATCGTCCCCGCGCTCATCATCGGGTCGATCCTGCTGCTCGTCGCGCGGCCGATCTCGGTCGTGCTGTCGACGATCGGATTCCGGCTGAGCTGGGGCGAGAAGATGTTCGCGTCCTGGGCTGGGCTGCGCGGGGCCGTGCCGATCATCCTCGCGACGATCCCGTGGGTGAACGACGTCGAGGGCGCGGACCGGCTGTTCTCCATCGTCTTCGCGATCGTCGTGGTGTTCACGCTCGTCCAGGGGCCGACGCTGCCGCTCGTCGCGCGCTGGTGCCGGCTCAAGAACGACGACGCCCCGCGCGAACTCGGCGTCGAGGCCGCGCCGCTGGAGGAACTGCACGCCGAGCTGCTGGAGATCCGGGTGCCGCCGGACTCCCTGCTCGGCGGCGTGGAGCTGTTCGAGCTGCGGCTGCCCAAAGGCGCGTCGATCACGCTCGTCGTCCGGGACGGGACGAGCTTCGTGCCCGGGGCGACCACCGCGCTCCAGGGCGGCGACACCCTGCTCGTCATCGCGACCGAGGACGTCCGGGACCTCACCGAACGGCGGCTCCGCGCCATCAGCAGGCGCGGCAAGCTCGCGGGCTGGTTCGGCGAGACGGGCGGGTAGGCCGGGGCGCGCCCGCTCCGGGAACAGGGGCGGGACGAATCCCGTTGCCATCATCGGTACCATTAGCAGTCGTTTCAACTGAGTGCCAGCCCGCTGGTCCGGGCTGAGTCAGCGAGGAGGAACCGTGCCGACGTATCAGTACGTTTGCACCGAGTGCGGCGAGCCTCTGGAGGTCGTGCAGAAGTTCAGCGACGACGCGCTGACCGAGTGCCCGGCCTGCTCGGGCAAGCTCCGCAAGGTCTTCTCGGCGGCGGGGATCATCTTCAAGGGGTCGGGCTTCTACCGGACCGACAGCCGGGGGTCGGGGTCGACGTCCACGGTGACGTCGTCGTCCTCGAACTCGTCGTCGGGCGGGTCGGACTCGGGCAAGACGGACGCTTCTTCGTCGTCCTCGTCCTCGGGGAAGAGCGAGTCGTCCTCCTCTTCTTCCTCGGCGTCTTCGTCGTCTTCGTCTTCGTCTTCGTCTTCGTCTTCGTCGGAGAAGGTCGCCTGACGCACGTCGATCTCCCCCTCCGGGCGCGCTCGCTTCGCCTCCGGAGGGAGATCGTGCTTTCCGCCGACCGGCCTGGTACCGCCGGTCCTTCGCCGACCCTGCTCGGGGGCGCGGTGCTCGCCGCTCGCGTCTTTCGCCGAGCGGCGGCTTCCTGTTCGGCCGCCGCAGTCCGCCGCACCGCGCTCACCTGCGGCAATGCCGTCGCGGGCACCGAGTTATCCACAGCCTGTGCGTGATTTCGGCGCGCCGCGCGGCGGCTGTCTAGGGTCGCGGCATGACGACTTCGCGCCCGCCCGTCGCCGAGATCGGCGTCATCGGCGGTTCGGGCTTCTACTCCTTCCTCACCGACGCCGAGGAGATCCGCGTCGACACGCCGTTCGGCGCGCCCAGCGACCCGGTCGCGGTCGGCGAGCTCGCCGGGCGGCGGGTCGCGTTCCTGCCGCGCCACGGCCGCGACCACCGGTTCCCGCCGCACGCGATCCCCTACCGGGCGAACCTGTGGGCGCTGCGGTCCCTCGGCGTGCGGCAGGTCGTCGCGCCGAGCGCCGTCGGGTCGCTCGTGCCCGACCGGGGGCCGGGGACGCTCGCCGTGCCGGACCAGCTCGTCGACCGCACGGCCGGCCGCGCCCAGACGTACTACGAGCGGGGCGGCGCGGTCCACGTCCCGTTCGCCGACCCGTACTGCGCGGAGGGCCGCCGGGTCTCGCTCGCGGCGGGCCGCGCCGCCGGATGGGAGCCGGTGGACGGCGGCACGCTGGTCGTCGTCGAGGGGCCGCGCTTCTCGACGCGCGCCGAGTCGCAGTGGTTCGCGGCGCAGGGGTGGACGCTCGTCGGGATGACGGGGCATCCCGAGGCCGTCCTCGCGCGGGAACTCGCGCTCTGCTACACGCCGCTGTGCCTCGTCACCGACCTCGACGCGGGCGTCGAGACGGGCGAGGGCGTGACGATGGCGGACGTCCTGGCGGTGTTCCGCGCCAACATCGGGCGGCTGCGGACGCTCGTCGGCGACGTGGTGGCCGCGCTCCCGGCCGAGCGGACGTGCGCGTGCCCGGACGTCCTGTCCGGCGCGGACCTGCCCCTGGAGCTGCCGTGAACAGGGCTGGTATGAACAGGGCCGGCGCGCTGTCGGCGCGGTCCCGGTTACTGCGCCGGCGCCGCCCGCTGGCGGCGGCGCTCGCGGCGCTCGGCACGGGCTTCGGGCTGCTCGCGCTGCGCCCGCCCGGCGCGGCCGCGGCGGACGTCCTCGCCGCCGCGCGCGACCTGCCCGCCGGGGTGACGATCCGTCCCTCGGACGTGCGGCGGACGGCCGTCCCGCCGAGCGCGGTGCCCGCCGGAGCCCTGCACGGCCGGATCGCCGGCCGGGTGCTGGCGGGCGCGATGCGGGCGGGCGAGCTGTTCACCGACGCGCGGGTCGTGGGCGCGGCGGGCCTGCTGCGCGGCCTTCCGGCCGGGACCGTCGCGACCCCCGTCCGCATCGCGGACGCCGACGCGGTCCGCCTGCTGCGGCCGGGCGACCGCGTGGACATCCTGGCGGCCGGACCATCGGACGGCGCGGCGGCGACCGAACCGGCGGCGGATGTGGAGATTCCCGGCCCCGGACCGCGAACGCCGGGCGAGGACGGCGAACGGCCGGAGTCGCCCGGCAACGCGCGGCCCGGCATGTTCGACGGCGGCGGAACACCGCCGGGAACAACGGAAGGCACGCAACCGGGTGGCTCTGGCACGAGACCTGGCGCGTCCGGCAACGGTGAACAATCCCGGAGGTCCGGCGACGGGGAACGGCCCAGGACGTCCGGCGGCGGTGACACGCACCCGATAACGCCCCGCAGCGGACCTCGCCCGGGAAAGCCCAGCGAGAACGGCGAACGGTCGGGGGCGTCCGGCAGCACGCACCCGGAGACTCCCCGCGGCAGACCCCGGCCCGGGGTACCTGACGGAGCCAGCACGCGGTCGGGAAAGCGCGGCGACGTCGGCAAGCCTGGCAGCGTGAGGGAACACCCCGCGACTCCGGGGACACGACGCGAGGCGTCCGGCACACGGCCCGGGATGCCGCGCGGGAACAAGCGATCGGGTTCCGCAGGCGCGCCCATCCTTCCCCGACCGGGCCTGGAACCGTTCCAGCCCGTGTCGGTCAGCGCTGGGCGCGCGCGTCCATCGTCGCGGCGCCCGCCCTTCGCATCGGCCGCCGGATGGTCGGACCGCCCGTCGCCTCTCGCGCGTCCGGCCGAGCCTGCGGCGGCTGCAGCGAGCGGGTTCATGCCGCAGAGGCGGCGAGCGACGCCCATTCCGCTGCCCCCAGACCCGGCGAGCGCGAATCTCGCCGGACGACCGACTCCGCCGAGCGTGAACTCCGGCCCTGTGGGTCCGGCGGGCACCGACTCCGGTGGTCCTCCGCGTCCCATGAACGTGGGCTTCGGTGAATCCACCGGCCCGGCGGGCGGGGGCTACGGCGGCCGGGCGCGGCTGATCGTCGCCGGAGTGACGGTGGTCGCGGTTCCGAAGATCCGCGCGCAGGGCGAAGGCGCGCTGATCGTCGTCGCGACGGACCGCGCGCAGGCCGCCGCGCTGACCGGCGCGGGCGGCTACCTGGCGGTCACGATCAGCCCGGGATAGCGCCGTGAGGTCGGTTCGACGAAAGGAGGCGTCCGCCCGCGTCCCTCGCGCACTGTGACCAGGTTCACCGGAGTTCCGGGCCGCCAGCGGGAGCGCGCCATCCGATCCTCAAGCGGTTCGGACGGAAAGCGCCGAGCGGCAGTCCTCGGTAACACCGCTCATGGAGCCGGGCACACAGGGTAAGAAGGAGGCCGCACGAACACCCCCGACATGTTGTGGAGAGAACCCTGATGGGCGGCTTCAAGAAGTTCCTGATCCGCGGAAACCTGGTCGATCTCGCGGTCGCGGTCGTCGTCGGCGCGGCGTTCGCGTCGCTGGTGAAGGACTTCGCGAACTCGTTCATCACGCCGCTGATCGCGCTGTTCGGCGGGAAGCCGGACTACACCGAGCTGACGTTCAAGATCGCCGGAACGACGTTTCCCTACGGCAACTTCGTGACCTCGGCCCTGTCGTTCTTCATCACGGCGGCGATCGTGTACTTCCTGGTGGTCCTGCCGACCAGCAAGATCCTCGAACGCCTCGACCGCGGGAAGGAGCGCACCGAGCGCGAGTGCCCCGAGTGCCTGGGCGAGATCCCGATTCGGGCCCGCCGCTGCCGCCACTGCACGGCGGTCGTCATCGAGTCCGCCCCCGCGGACGCCGTCGCCCCGAACCCCCGCTCAGGCTCCACCACCGCCTGACCGACGCGCCGCCCGGCGCAGAAGGGAATGAACGAGCCGAACGCCCAATTCAACCCGCCGAGCTTCGGCGTCGCAGAGCGCCGCAGTCCCACGCCAGTGAGGCGCAGGCGGCGGCTTTTTCGTCCGCTTCTACTCGGTGCCGAATTCCCAGTGCCACGGTTCGAAGGGGTTGCTGTACGCCCAGGCGGGGTGGCGCCAGCCGAAGCGGCCCGCGTTCGCCTCCATCCAGCGGAACTGGATCGAGCCGGAGATCTGGACGCCGCCGCAGATGTCGACGGCCTGGCCCTTGCCGTGGTTGCTCGTCCCCGGGACGGCGGCGAACGCCGGGCGGCGGGCGTAGATCGACTGCTGCTCGGCGAGGCTGCGGTAGGAGTCGGTGAGGCACATGTCGCGGCCGAACCGCCTCTTGTAGGCGGCGTTGAGCTTGTAGAAGGCGAGGGCCGCGTCGGCGCGCAGCTCGCGGCCCTTCTGCGGCAGGGGGCACAGGTACTTGTCCGGGATGAGCCCGTTGGGGAACCGCTTGGCGTCCGCCGCGAGGCTCTTGTCGCAGGCCATCTCCAGGCGGCGCTCGCGGCTGACGTCCAGCTTGTTCATCATCGCGGTGAGCTGCCGGGTGAGGTCCGCCGACTTCGTCTTGAGGTCCTGGATCTGCTGCTCCACCTTCGTCTGCGCGACGGCGTTGCGCGACTGCAGGTCCTGGGCGGTGGACGCGAGCTGCTCGCGGCGCTTCTCGTACTGACCGGCCTGCGCGATGAGGCCCTGCTGGTCGGCGGCGAGGTGGTCGACGTCCGCAGAGGTGCGCAGCGCGTCCTCCGGGTCGCCGGTGCCGAAGACCGCCATCGACCCGGCGGCGTTCTGCTGCTGGTAGCTGGCGTTGGCGAGGCTGGCGAGCGGGCCGCGCACGCGGTTGACGTCCGCCTCGGCCGCGGCGAGCTGCTTGAGCGTCGTCTGGAGCTTGCGCTGGGAGCCTTCGAGGTCCTTCTCGCGGCCCTCCAGTTGCCTGGTCGCCTTCTCCAGGTCCTTCCGCGCCGCGGTGGCCTGGCGCTGCAGCGCGTCCAGCGGGTCCTGGCGCTGCGCGGCCCGTCCGGGGGACGCGCCGATCGCCGACATCACCAGGACGACCGCGGTCAGCACCGCCGCCCGGGGGGATGGCACGGTGGTTTTCCTCCTGATGCCCAAATGCAGAACAGCGCCAGGAACGCTACTACAGGTTCACGGGTCGTCCTGGCAGATCAGCGCGCTCCACGCGGATGCCTGCGGCACCATCGCCCGATGACCGGAATGTCCTCCATCCCGGGCGGGCACGGCTCGTACCGCGGCCTCGACGGCCTGCCGGACGGCTTCCGCCGCGTGCTCGGCGGCGCCGCCGGCCGCGTCGCCTTCGGCGTCGCGCGCCGCACCGGACGCGGCGGGATCGACTCCCCGTACGTGGGATGAATCTCAGGACTGCGCGGCGCACGCGCGACGGACGCCTCCGCGCGCTGCGGCGGCGACTCCCGCCCGCCGTCGCGCGACCCCAGCACCGCCAACCCGCCGACGGCGACGCACGCGACGATCCCGCCCGTCACGAGGACGGCGGCCCGGCTCACCCGCCCGCCGCGAACGGCGTCCTCACCCGTCTGCGTCTTCCCCCGATGCCGTCCGCCCACGGGACGGAAGCGTACAGAAGCGGCCAAGACCCAACGAGCCGGCACCGCATATCGGGGAGCGGACTCCCGTCCCGTTCCCTTAACCTGTACGCGTCGTCCGCTACGCTCCTGTATCGGGCGTCACCAGCCTCCGTAGCTCAGGGGATAGAGCACCGCTCTCCTAAAGCGGGTGTCGCAGGTTCGAATCCTGCCGGGGGCGCCGTACAGACCTGTGCGTGATCGCCGTTCTCGGCGTCCGCTGAACCGTCCAGCGCTTCCCGCGCCGCCTCACGCTGGGCGGGAAGCACGTCGCCTCCGACGGTCACCTGGAAGCGTCTTCCCTCGGCGGATCTCCAGTCGGAACGCCTCGAACAACCGGTGTGCCATCGCCTCCGGCGGCCCTTCGAGACCCATTCCGTCGAAAGGGCCTCCAGCAGGTCGGGGCACCGCCGACTCGGCCGTGCGGCCGCCAACTCGGCCAGCCGCCGCTCCTTCTCTTTCCGCTCCGCGCCGAGACTCGCGACCCGCGCGTTGACCTCCTGGGTGAAGTCAGGGTCCAGGACGTCGAGGTGCTCCAGGCTGGCGACCAGGCGCGCGAGATCGTCCAAGGCACGGCCTCGGTTCTGACGCGGTGGGTAGCCGCCGACCCGAGGAACGGGTTTCGACCGCGATCAACGCCGTCCGGTCGAACCGACGCGAGAGACGGCGACCGAGCGCGGCAGCACCCGCCGAGAGCAGCCCCCACACCCCCGGCGACCAGAACGGCACGTGGGTGCCGTAGTCGAGCGCGAACACGCACCCGCCCCGGGCGGCCAGGACGCACGTCCGGCCCGCCGCCAGCCGAACATGTTCGCCCCGCGCCGTGCCGTCGTTGAGGTGCTCCTCGGTTTGGTCGATACCGACCCGGCCATCACTGGTGCCGACAAGACGCAACCCGTCCTGCCACGCGCACGACACCTTCCCCAAGTCATGGACGAGCCCGAGGTACTCGGCGGCCTCGCGCGCGCCGAACGCGTCCGCGAAACGTTTCGCCCGAGCCGCAGTCCCCCGCAGATGATCCGCCAGGTCGTGACAACGCCCCAGCCCGTTCGCACTGTGCGCATGAATCTCCTCGGAACGCACCCGGCGACCTCCACCGCGGAGAAGCTCACCCGGTCACGGCAAGCAGCCGACGACCTCGGCCAGTAGCTTTACCGCAACCATTCGTCACCGAGCACCCGTTCACGCCAACGGACCAGAGTTGGCTCACCCCAGCAAACGACTTGACGCCGCCCGCAGCGCGGATCGGCCAACAGCACGCCGCCGGGCCTCACCGCTTGCGACCTCGCAGCGGGCGAGTGCTCCTAATCGCGATCGAACGCAGCTGGTCACGGGCACTGGGCCTGCGCCGTCTGTCTGGTCCCCGCAGGGAGCACGCCGAAAATCGGGCGGGGCGTCAGCGCAACTGAGCCCCGCCCGATCTTGTGAGCCGCAGGGTACGTCGGACTCTCAGTTAACGAACTACTTCTTCTTCGGCTTCGACGGCTTCTCCACGACCGTGGTCTTGGGGTGCCGGGCCGCCGTCGCCTTGCTCACGTACCTACCCGTGATCGCACTCCGGGCCTTGCCTGAGCTCGAGGACTTACTCTCCTTCGCCATGCGCCTGCTCACCCCCTGTCCGAGCCGAGCACCTACGCGAAACGGCCGGGGCTTGCGCGTACCCGCTTGCCCCCGCCGTATAGAGTCCAGGACTCTCGCCAAAGAGACAGACCCCAGCCAGGTGCCATCCCCAGCGTTGGTGCCCAGGCTGGAGTTTTCAGCTCTCGGTAACCGTAACAGGCGGCACCGACATTTCACCCGCCCGACGCACCACATATTGACGGACCGAACCTCCTCGACACCAGATGTTGGGTCGACTGTCTCGTCGCCCCGCCTGGCTCACCGGGTGGCGGACTACGTCGGCCCCGCCTCGGGGGATCGGCCGGTTCGCAGGTAGGCCAGTAGTTCGGTCAGGGAACGCTCGACGGCTCGGGCGTCGATGCGGTAGTACACCTGCCGGCCGTCCTTCCGATAGCTCAGCACGCCGCTTCGGCGCAGGGCCGCCAGTCGTTGCGAGGCGGTCGGCTGGGCGATCCCCATGCGCTCGGCGACCGAGGAGACCGTCAGCTCCGCGCCGCCGGCGAACAGCGCGAGCAGGTCCTGCCGCTGTTCACCCGCCAGCGCCCGCAGGATTCCACGCGTCTCGGCGTTGAGCGCGAAAGCCGCGGAGGGAGTCTCGGCGGCGCCGGCCGTATCGGGTCGCGCCGGGGCCGTCTGCGGCTCCGCCGCGTCCTCCGCGTCGATCACCGTGTCGGACATCGCCAGGCCCCTCTTCCCGCCGTCTCGGCGAGCCCGTTGCGTCGGACCGGCTCCGCTGCCGCCGAACGGGCCGTCCCGCCCGCGCACCGGCGCTCCCCACGCGGGGCGGGTCGGGCCGCGCATGGGCTCGAACGTACCCGAACCTTTGCATAATGCAAAGGAAAACCTGCGAATCCGGACACGCCGTAATCCCTGCTCACACCTGACGCGCGGCGGCCTCGGGGACGGCGCCGAGCCGCCGGCGGCGCATGCGATCGCCGTGCGCGGTTAGTGATCCGTTGTCGGGGTCTCCGGAGGGGGACGCCGACGACGGACGCAGCCGAGCGAGGGGACGCTATGCGGACGACGACGTACGGAGCCGTGGTGACGGTGGACTCCACCGCCACGTCGATCGCCAGCCCGCCGGGGCCGAGCCACCGCGTCGGGGTGCGGATACCGGGTCGCGGGGCGAGCGGCCCGCGCAGGCTGGAGGCCCTCCTGACCACCGAGGACGACGAACCGCTCCGGCCCGGAGACCATGCCCGCCAGGTGACGCTGGTGACGACCGATGAGCGAGCCCACGAACTCCTCACGACGGGAACCCGATTCGAACTTTGGACCCGTCACCTGGTCGGGCAGGGGGCGATCACGCGCCGCCGGTTCGTGTGAGGCCGTGCGCCCCGCCGGACGAACAGCGGGCGCGGATCATGCCGGAACCGACATCGACGCCCGTGTGTCGGCCGTGGTGGTGCTGCTCACCCCCGAGGACGTCGTCCGGCTGCACCCGAGCCCGCACGGACCGGCGGACGGCCCCGACGAGACCCGCTTCACGATGCAGGCCAGGCCCAACGTGCTGCTCGAACTCGGGATGGCGCTCGCGGCGGCCCCCGAGCGCACCGTCATCGTGCGGGTCGGCGCGCACCGGCCCGTCGCCGACCTCGACGGCCGCAACTTCGTCCAGTTCGACGACGGCGTCGGATGGCGGCGCGAGCTCGCGGCGCGGCTGCGGACGGTCGGCTGCCCGGTGGACGACTCCGGGCAGGACTGGCTCGCCGCGGGCCGGCTCGACCGCCTCGACGCCGACGCCCACCGCCCGGAGGCCCCGTGACCGACGCCGACCGCCGGTTCGCGCTGGCCCGCGAACGCGACCGCCTCGTCGACCAGGTCCGCGCGCTCGACGGGTTCGGCGGCTTCCTGCGGCCCCCGCCGCCCGCCGACCTGCTCGCCGCGGGCGACCGCGGACCCGTCGTCGTCCTCAACGCGAGCCGGTGGCGGTGCGACGCCCTCGTCCTCGCGGACGGCGCCGTGCGGACCGTCCCGCTCGGGGGGCTGACGCTCGACGGCCTCGGCGACCGCGTCGGACGCTACCTGCGCGCGGTCGGATACCCGGACCCGGACGAACCGGACGGCCCCGCGCCCGGCATCGGGCCGCACGCCCCCGGCGCCGACCGGCCGCGCCTGTGGTGGTGCCCCACCGGCCTGCTGTCGCTCTTCCCGCTGCACGCCGCCGGACACCACGGCGAACCCGGCCGCTCGGTCCTCGACCGCGTCGTCTCGGTGCGGCCCGGCGACCCGCTGGTCTCGGAGCTGGCCGAGCTCGCGCTGTTCGCCGTCCTGTTCACCGACGGGATGCACGCGGCGTGGAAGGACCTGCGCGGCGCGTGGCGGCTCCCCGGACGCGCCCTCGGCTGGGGCCTGCCGCTGACGCTGCTGATCACCGCGCTCCTGGCCCGGTACGTCGTCGGGCTGGGCTGGGTGGAGTCGCTGCTGATCGCGGCGATCCTCACGCCCACCGACCCGGTCTTCGCGGCGGCGCTCGTGGGCAACGACCGGGTGCCGCCCCGGCTGCGGCACCTGCTCAACGTCGAGTCCGGGGTGAACGACGGCCTGGTCCTGCCGTTCGTGGTCCTGTTCCTGGCGGTCGCCCGGGGCTCGGACGACCTGCACCTGGGCGAGCTGGGCGGCGAACTGGTGCCCGGGCCCCCATCGCCTTCTGGCACCTCACCAAATACGGACTCATCGTCACCGTCACGACCGTCGCGATAGCCACCCCCTACCTCTGGCTCCGCTACCTGTGACGCCTTGTCCCGCGGCTCATCGCCGGCGCGGGCCTGATGCTCGTGAGCGTCCTCGCCGGCGGCGCCGCGGAATCCGCGACCGCTGAGAGCCGCCGGGTCAGGTCCAGCCGAGGGGGAGGACGGCGGCGGCCGGGGGCTCGCCGCCCGCTTCGGTGAAGGTCCGCAGGGCGTCCACGAGGGCGCGGCGGCGGCCGGCGGGCATGCGCGCCACGACGGCGGCGATGTCGGCGCGGCGGCGGGCGGTGACCTCGTCCACGACGGCGCGGCCGGCGGCGGCGAGCTCGACGCGGACCTCGCGGCGGCTCTGCGGGCTCGCGCGCCGGGTCACCAGCCCCGCCGCCGCCAGGCGGTCCACCATCCGCATCGCGGTCGAGGGGTTGACGCCGAGGAGATCGGCCAGGGCGACGAGCTTGGCGGGGCCGAGCGTGGACAGCCCGACCAGGAGGCGGAACTGCGGGGGCGTCACGGCGTCGTCCACGGCCGCCAGCGACCGCGCCGAGATCGCCACCAGGAGCCGCGACGCGGTCAGGAGCGCGGCGGTGACCTCGTCGACGTCGGTCGCGTCGAGTCCGCCCGGCACTGGGTCGTCGGTCATGCCGAACTTTCTATCCCACGCCGGGGCCGGTGCGGCCCGGCCGCCACACCCCGCTCACCCCGGGCCGTGGCACCGTCCTTAATATTGCATACTGCAAGAGTTAGCGGGACGAAGGACGTGGAGGTGGCGGGGTGGGCGAGACGGCCGCACGAAGGCGGATACCGGTCGAAACCGGAGTCCGGGGGCTGCTCGGCCGCGCCCGGTCGGCGCAGGGCACGCTCGTCGGGCTGGCCCTGGTCGTCGGCTGCGGCGCGGGCCTCGGCGCGGTGGTGTTCCGCTGGCTGATCGAGACGTTCACCCGCGTGTTCACCGGCCGCGACGACTACTCCGACGCCGGGCACGCCGCCCACCCCCACCTGGCCTGGCTCGGCCCGTTCTTCGTGGTCGCGACGCCCGTCGTCGCGGGTCTGGTGTACGGGCCGCTGGTGCAGCGGTTCGCGCCGGAGGCGCGGGGGCACGGCGTGCCGGAGGTGATGCTGGCCGTCGCGCGGCGCGGCGGGCGGATCGCGCCGCAGGTGGCGGTGGTGAAGTCGCTGGCGTCGGCGCTGACGATCGGGTCCGGCGGGTCGGTGGGCCGCGAGGGGCCGATCGTGCAGATCGGCGCGGCGCTGGGCTCCACGCTCGGGCAGCTCGTCCGGTTGACTGAGGACCGGTTGCGGGTGCTGGTCGCGTGCGGTGCGGCGGGCGGGATCGCGGCGACGTTCAATGCTCCGTTGGCGGGGGTGTTCTTCGCGATGGAGCTGATCCTGCGCGACTACACCGTGGAGTCGTTCGGTGTGGTGGTGCTGTCGAGTGTGACCGCGAGTGTCATCGGGCGTGGGGTGTTGGGCGCGGACCCGTTCATGTCGCCGCCGCATTTCCACGTCTCCCATCCGGCGGAGTACGCGCTGTTCGCGGTTCTGGGCCTGCTCGGCGCGGTCGCGGGGGTGGGGTTCACGCGCGTGCTGTACGCGGTCGAGGACGCGTGCGACTGGGTGTGGCGCGGTCCGGAGTGGCTGCGCCCGGCGGTGGGCGGTCTGCTGCTGGGTGGGCTGCTGCTGGCGCTGCCGCAGATGTACGGGGTGGGCTACCCGGTGCTGCAGAACGCGGTGGACGGCCGGTACGCGGTCGGGTTCCTGCTGCTCCTGCTGGTCGCCAAGATCGTTGCGACCAGTCTGACGATCGGCATCGGCGGGTCGGGCGGGGTGTTCGCGCCGAGCCTGTTCATGGGCGCGATGCTCGGCGGCGCGTTCGGCGCGCTCGCCCACCAGGCCGCGCCCTCGCTCGCCGGATCGCCGGGCGCGTACGCGCTCGTCGGGATGGGCGCGGTGTTCGCCGGGGCCGCCCGCGCGCCGATCACCGCCGTCATCATCCTGTTCGAGCTGACCGGCGAGTACTCGATCATCCTGCCGATGATGACCGCGATCGTCGTGGCGGCCCTGGCAAGCCGCGTCCTCAGCCGCGACACCGTCTACAGCCTCAAACTCCGGCGCCGGGGCATCGACCTGGACGCGCCGCCGACCGACGCCCGGCTGACCGCGCCCGTCGGCGCCGTCGCGCGGCCGGTGCCGGAACCGCTGCCCGCCTCGGCGCTCGTCGACGACGCCGCCCGCGCGCTGGCGCTCTCCGAGCACGGCGCGCTGCCCGTCCTCGACGCCGACGGCGCCTACCAGGGCATCGTCACCGCCCGCGCCGCCGCCGAAGCCCTCACCGACGCCGGACCCGGGCAGCGCGCCCCCAGGGTCGGCGACCTGGCCGAGGTCCCCCCGCGGCTCACCGCCGGCACGCCGCTCGGCGACGCCCTCGCCGTCCTCACCGGCGCACCGGGCACCGGCCTCCCCGTCCTCGACGCCTCCGGCGCGGCGCTGGTCGGCTGGGTCACCCACCAGGCGGTGCTCCGCGCGCTGCACGCACCGGACACCGACCACGCCGAGGACGCGTCCCCACGCGTCCCGGCGGCCGCGTCACCGACCCGCTGACGAGCGGGCCGCTCCCGTCCGGGGCGCCCGTCCGGTTCCGCGTCGGCGCGGCGGGCCGGGTTTCGATGAAACGCCGAGGTCAGTCGGTGGGGGTTTGGGAGGCGGATTCGTAGGACCGCAGGGTGTGGACCACGAGGGCTCGTTGGGTGTCGGTGAGGGACGCGAAGGCGGTGCGCCAGGCTCGGGCGCCGTTGGCCAGCCAGCCCTCGATGGCCGCGCGGGTGTCGGGGTCGGGGGTGATCGCGACGATGGTGCGGCGGCGGTCGGCGGTGTCGGTGCGGCGTTCGAGGACGCCCTGGCGGCTGAGGTCGCCGACCATGAGGCTGACGGTCGTCGGGGCGACCTCCAGGCGCTCGGCCAGCGCGTTGACGGTCATCTCGCCGTCGAAGAGCAGGTAGGCGAGCAGGGACAGGTGGCGCGGCGCGAGGTTGAGGGGGCGCAGCGCCTCGGGCAGCGGCGTGCGCTTCGCGCGGCCGACGAGGCGGGGCATCAGCAGGAGCATCGCGCGGATGGCGTCGTCGGTGCTGAGGCCCGCGCCCGGGTCGGCCGCGTCCGCGTCGGAACCGTGCTTCCCCGACATGACCCGCCGCCCCTCGACCTCGCTCCGGAAGGCTCCCGCCTGCCGTCACGATATCCGGGGCGGCGGGCGGGTCAGTCCGCGGTCGCGGCGAGGAGTGCCTGTTCTTCGCGGGCGAAGTGGTCCTCCAGGTCCGCGGCGACGCGGTCGAGTTCGGTGCGGACGTGGTCGGGGTCGAGGTCGTCGCCGCGCAGGAAATCCTCGAAGGCCGCCAGTGCCTTTTCGACGGCGCGGTGTTCGTCGCGGAGGCGCGCGATGGCGGGTGCGAGCGCGGGGAAGCGGCGTTCGAACTCGGTGAAGGCCCCGTCCTCGCGCGTGTGGTGGAGTTGCAGGTCGAAGCAGTACTTGAGGCAGTGCCGCCGGAGCTGGGACGCGAGGTCGGGTGCGGGCGGTCCGGCGGCGGCGCTCGCGAGGCGGGCGCGGACGTCGGCCAGTTCGGCGCGCAGCGTCGCGTGGATCGCGCCGAGCTGTTCGGCGACGGCGCGCGCCCGCGCGCGTCCGGCGTCGCCGGACAGGTCCAGCGGGATCAGCGCGACGACGGGGATCGTCCGGCTCGTCTTGCGCTCGTACTCGCGGAAGCCGGGGTCGATCGCGCACTGCCGCTCCCACTCGCGGTCGCGCTCCGGCCCGTCGAGGAAGCGCGCGACCATCGAGTGGACGCCGACCCCGCCGTCGCCGTCGCCGATCTCGACGGTCACCTGCGCGCTGGCGAGCAGGTTCTTGTACCAGTCGGGATGGTCGTCCGCTCCCGCGTTCGACGCGAACACCAGGTAGCGGTCCCTGTCGCGCCGGTACACCGCGGGCGTCACGTGCGGCCTGCCGCTGACGCGGCCCGCCGTGGTCAGCAGGACGAGCGGGACGCCCGCGAACCCGCCGCCGACCCGTCCGCCGTTCGCCCTGAACTCCGCGATGACCGCGGTGTTCCAGTCAGCCATGCCGCCTCCATAGTTTTGCTTTGAAAGCAAAATTATGTCCGGGGCGGCGCCGCCTGTCAACGCACGATCCCGCCCAGCACCCCCAGCGCGACCGCCGCGACCGCCGCCGCGCAGGCCGTCGCCCCGGGGAGCGACCGCCCCCGGGACGGCCCGAACCGCCCCGCCAGCGTCGGCGCGAGCCAGCGCAGGTAGTAGAAGACGCTGGCCACCGTGTTCACCACCGCCAGCGCCGCCAGCCAGCCGTACCCGCCGCGCATCGCCGCCGCGAACGCGAGGAACTTGCCGACGAAGACGCCCGTCGGCGGCGTCCCGACCAGGCCGAGCAGCGCGACGGCCAGGCACAGCGCGAGCGCGGGCGACGCGCGGAACAGCCCGGCGTAGTCGGCGAGCGCGTCCCGGCCCGTCGCGACGACGACGGCGAACGCGGCCAGGTTCGTCACCGCGTAGGCGGCCAGGTAGAACAGCAGCGCCGCGCGCGCGGCCGGGACCGACGCGGCGACGACCACCGGCAGCAGCAGGAACCCCGCCTGCCCGACCGTCGAGTAGCCGAGCAGCCGCCGCGCGTTCGCCTGCCGGAACGCGGCGAGGTTGCCGAGCGTCATCGTCGCCGCCGCGACGGCCGCGAGGAACGGCGGCCACTGCGGGACGTCCGGGACGACCTCGGTCGTCAGCCGGAACAGCGCGACGAGCGCGCCGGCCTTCGGGATCGTCGTGACGTACGCCGCCGCGACCGGCGACGCGCCCTCCGCGACGTCCGGCACCCAGAAGTGGCCGGGCGCCGCGCCCGCCTTGAACAGCAGCCCCGCCGCGACCGCGACGGCCCCGGCCGCGACGGCGCCGGGCGGCGCGGCGGGCAGGGCGCGGTGCAGCGCCGCGTAGGACGTGCTCCCGCCGAGGCCGTACAGGACGGTGGTCCCGGCGAGCGTCACGATGCCGAAGAGCGCGCCCGTCAGGTAGTACTTCAGCGCCGCCTCGGTCCCGGCCGCGTCCTTGGCGAACCCGGCGAGGGCGTAGGCGGGGATGCTCGCGAGCAGGAACGCGGCGGTGAGGACGAGCAGGTCCGAGGACGCGCCGAGCAGGATGGTCCCCAGCGACGACAGCAGCGCGAGGACGGTGAACTCGGTCTCGCGCGGGTGCCCGTGGAACGCGGCGGCGGCCAGCGCGACGACGGGGACGGTCGCGCCGAGCACGACGAGCCGCGTCACGTGCGTGGCGGTGTCGACGGTGAACGCGTCGAACGCCGTCGCGTCCGGCCGTCCCGCCGCCCACCCGGCCGCGCCGAGCGCGGCGAGCAGGAACGCGACGGCGACGGCCGCGCCGGTCCACTGGCGGCCGCGCGGCACCGCCAGCCCCGTGCCGAGCGCGGCGACGGCCCCGGCGAGCAGCAGCAGTTCGGGGAGCAGTTCCGTCATCGGGCCACCAGCGCGATGAGCGTCGCCGACGCCGGTTCGACCAGGTCCAGCAGGAAGCGCGGCGCGACGCCGATCGCCGCGGACGCCAGCAGCAGCGGCGCGACCGCGGCCAGTTCGGCGCGCCGCACGTCGGTGACGCGCGGCGTCAGCTCGCCGGGCGCGCCGAGCAGCACGCGGTGCAGGACGCCGAGGAACAGCCCGGCCGTGACCAGCACGCCGAGGACCGCGAGCGCCCCCGCGACGGGCGCGCCGCCGCCGATCGCGCCGGTGAAAATCTGGAATTCCGCGATGAACCCCGACAGGCCGGGCAGCCCGAGCGACGCGAACGCGGCGACGGCGAGCAGGCCCGCGAACCGCGGCGCGGCCCGCGCGACGCCGCCGTACCGCGCCAGGTCGTAACTGCCCGCCCGATCGTGCAGGACGCCCGCGAGCAGGAACAGCGCGCCGGTGACGAGGCCGTGCGCGACCATCTGCGTCACCGCGCCGCTCACCGCGAGGCGCCGCGCGGCGGCGTCGCCCGCCAGGCCCGCCGCCCCGGCCGCGAGCACGATGTAGCCCATGTGGTTGACGGACGTGTAGGCGATGAGCCGTTTGACGTTCCGCTGCGCGAGCGCGACGAGCGCCCCGTACAGGACGCCGAGCAGCCCGAGCGCGACGGCGACCCAGGCGTAGCGCCGCCACGCGTCGGGGAGCATCGGCATGGCGACGCGGACGATCCCGTACGTCCCCATCTTCAGCAGGACGCCCGCGAGGATCGCCGAGCCGGGCGCGGGCGCGTCGGTGTGCGCGGGCGGCAGCCAGGTGTGGAACGGGACGACCGGGGTCTTCACCGCGAGGCCGATCCCGATCGCGAGCAGCGCGAGGCCGCCGCCGGACGCGACGGGACGGCGCGTGATCTCGGCCATGTCGAACGTCCCGGCGTCGAGGTAGAGCGCGATGAAGCCGAGCAGCAGCGCCAGCGAACCGGTGAAGGTGTAGAGGAAGAACTTCAGCGCCGACCGGGCGTTGTCGCCGTGCCCCCAACCCGCGATGACGAAGTACATGCCCACGATCGAAAGATCGAAGAAGACGAAGAACAGCAGCAGGTCCTGTGCGGCGAACACGCCGAGGCAGACGGTTTCAAGCGCGAGGAACAGCGCGGCGAACGCGCGCGGACGTGTCCGAGTCCGCAGCGAGTAGAGCGCGCAGCACAGGAACAGCAGCGCGGTGAGCGCGAGCAGCGGGAGCGAGAGTCCGTCCGCGCCGACGTGGTAGCCCGCGCCGACGGACGGAATCCAGCGGACGCGGTCCTGGTAGGCGAGGCCCGGTCCGTCGTACGCGGTCCACAGCGCGAGGACGGCGGCGAGGTCGGCGG
Organism: Actinomadura atramentaria DSM 43919; assembly: GCF_000381885.1. Classification (GTDB taxonomy): domain Bacteria; phylum Actinomycetota; class Actinomycetes; order Streptosporangiales; family Streptosporangiaceae; genus Spirillospora; species Spirillospora atramentaria. The sequence goes on from NZ_KB907227.1 coordinate 26,408, forward strand.
CGGACGCGGCCGCCCACGCGGCGACGGCGGCGCGGCGCGGCAGCGCGGGCAGGACGAGCGCCGCCGCGAGCGGCCAGAAGACCACCAGGGTCAGCACGGTGTGCTCCGGCACGGGCGTCACCCGGCCAGCGCGACGGCGAGGACGACGGCGAGCAGCACGACGGCCGCCTGCGCGTAGTACAGGTGGAGCTGCCCGGTCTGCGGGCGGCGGGCGAGGCCGCCGAGCGCGCGGAACGCGCGGGCGACCGCCTCGACGACCGGGTCGGGGTCGGCGCGGGCGGCGAGCGCGGCGGCCCGCCGCGCCCCGGCCGCCGCCGCGCGCACGCCGCCGTCGACCACGCGGTCGTCGAACCGCGCCAGCCCGCCCGCCGCCGCCCGGACGCCGCGCACGACGGCGAACGCCCCGCGCTCCAACCCGAGCCACCCCTCGAAGACCCGCGCCACCGCCTGCGACCCGAAGACCCGCGCCACGGCCGCTCCCCGCACGGGTACCCCGATTCCGACGAGCACCGCCACCACCCCCGCGATCAACGCCGTCCCGAAGAACTCCCACCACTCAGGCCCGCGTTCGCCGGGAACGCCGAGCACCCGCCGCCACTCCCCCGCGACCGGCGGCAGCGCCGACAGCCCCGCCCCGGCGGACGCGACGGCCAGCACGGGCAGCGGCAGGACCCGCAGCGCCCCACCCCGCACGGCACCACCGCGCGCGGCACGTGCGTCGGGCACGTCAGGCGCGGCAGGCGCGTCGCACGCGGCACGCGCGTCGCGCGCGGCAGGCACGTCACGCGTGTCGTGCGCGGCGGGCGCGGCAGGCGCAGCGGGCGCGGCACGTGCGTCGCGCGCGGCGGACGCGGCGGGCGCGGCGGGCGCGGCGGGCGCGGCGGGCGCAGCGGGCGCAGCGGGCACGGCACGTGCGTCACGCGCGGCGGACGCGGCAGGCGCGGCGGGTGGGAGGGGGGCGAGTAGCGCGCGGGCGGCGCGGGTCGCGTAGGCGGCGGCGAGGGCGGACGCCGCGACGCCCACCGCCGCGAGCTGCCACGGCGCGGCGGCCAGCGCCGCGTCCTTGGTCGCCCACAGCGCGAACGGCGGCAGCCCCGCCAGCGACCACGCCCCCGCGCAGAAGCACGCGCCGACGACCCGGTTGCGCCGGGCCGCGCCGCGCAGCCCGTCCAGCGCCCCGGTCCCCAGCGCGCCGAGCCAGATCCCCGCGCACAGGAACAGCAGGCTCTTGACGGCCGCGTGCGCGACGAGCTGCGCGGTCCCGCCCGCGACGGCCCCCGTCCCGGCGGCGAGCACCGTGAACCCGAGCTGCGCGCAGGTGGACGCGGCGAGGATCTGCTTCAGCTCCCGCTGGGCGAGCGCGACGCCGCCGAGCAGCAGCGCGGTGAGCGCGCCGGCCCACGCGACGAGCGGCGCGGCCCAGCCGGTGGCGTGCAGCAGCGGCGCGGTCCGCAGCAGCAGGTAGGCCCCGGCGGCGACCATCGTCGCGGAGTGCAGCAGCGCCGACACCGGGCTCGGCCCGGCCATCGCCCGCGACAGCCAGAACGAGAACGGGAGCTGCGCGGACTTGCCGAGCGCGGCGAGCACGATCCCGGCGGCGACGGCGTCGCGCCACGGCGCGGGCGCGGCGGCGAGCGCGTCGAGGTCGAGCGTGCGGGCGCCCGCGTACGCGCAGCCCGCCGCGACGTACAGCCCGAGGTCCGCGGCCCGGGTCGTGAGGAACGCGGTCGCCGCCGACCGGACGCGCGCGCCGTCGTCCCACCGGAACCCGATGAGCGCGTATGACGCCGCGCCCATGACCTCCCAGCCCATGAGCAGCACGGCGAGGTCGGCGGCGAGGACGGTGACGAGCATCGCCCCGGCGAACAGCAGCGTGAACCCGAAGAACCGGGGCCGCGCGCCGCCGATGTCCCCGGCGGCGTACACCAGGACGAGCAGCGTGACGAGCGCTGTCGTCACGGCGAGGACACCCGCCGACCCGTCCGCGCGCAGCCCGCCGGGCAGCCCGGCGAACAGCGGGAACCGCGCGGCCGGACGGCCGGCCGCCGCGAGGCAGGCGAGCGCGAGCGTCCCCGCCGCCGCGCCGACCGCCAGCGCCGGGACGAGCGCCGGACGCGCCCGTCCGGCGACGAGCAGCAGCGCCCCGCCACCGAGCGGCAGCAGGACCAGGGCGGCGAGGACGGCCGTCATCCGCGCAGGTCCCCGGCCTCGTCGGTGGTGTCGGCGTCGCGGGCGCGGAACAGCGCGGTGACGACCGCGAACCCGACCGCCATCTCCAGCGCCATGACGCTGACGGCGACGAGCACGAGCACCTGCCCGTCCGCCGCGCCCGGCGCGACGTAGTGCCAGAACGCGGCCCCGGCGACGACGATCCCGTTGACCATCAGTTCGAGGCCCATCATCACCATCACGACGGACTGCTGCGACAGCGCGCCGAACAGCCCGACCGCGAACAGCGCGGCGGCGAGCAGCAGGAACGTCTCCAGCGTCATTCCGCGTCCCCGTACCGGCCGCGCCGCGTCGCCAGGACGACGGACGCGATCATCGTGGCGAGGATCGCGAGCCCGATCCCCATCATGACCGGCATCTTCGGCCCCATGATCGCGAGGCCGAGGGCGCGCGTCGGGTCGCGCGGCGGACGGCCCGCGCGGTGCGGCCACGGCGTCAGGACGATCCCGGCCGCGAGCGCCGCGAACACCGCGCCGGAGATCCCCAGCGCGCCCCACCGGTTGTGGACCATCGACATCGGCATGAGCCCCGCCGGGTTCATCATGAACATCACCATGAAGACGGCCATCACCAGCATCTCCATGATCATCATGAGGACGACCAGGACGCCGAGGTAGTCCAGGTCGAGGACGAGCAGTTCCCCGCCGACGCACAGGAACGACGCCAGCAGCGCGAACGTCGCCCGCGCCATCGACCCGACCGCGAACACCGCGACGCCGCCCGCGACCGCGCCGACCGCGAGCGCCCAGAACAGGACCGTCGCCGGGATCACCGCGTCACCGCCACGACGAGCAGTTGCAGCAGCGCGACCGGGATCAGGACCGTCCACGCGGCCGCCAGGAACCGGTCCATGCGCAGCCGGGGGACGCGCGCGCCCGCGAACACCAGCGCCGCGAGCACCGCGAGGGTCTTCACCAGCGACCAGACGGGCGCGGGCAGCAGCGGCCCCGCGCCGCCGCCGAGGAACAGCGGGACGGCCGCCGCGCCCGCGACCGCGAGCATCGCGCAGCGCCCGCCGAGGAACAGCAGCCGGTCCGCGCCGGACAGGTCCGCGCCGAGCGCGCCGTCCAGCGGATGCGCGAACGGGCCCCAGAACGCGAGCGCCGACGCGGACACGAGGTACAGCGCGAACGCGACCGGCATCTGGACGGCGAACCACAGGTGCCGCTGCGCCGCCGCGACGGCGGTGAGGTCCAGCGAGCCCGCGCCGACCGCGACCGTGATCAGGACGAACATGTGCGGCAGCTCGTAGGCGAGTCCCTGCGCGAGGAACCGGTAGCCGCCGACGAGCGAGAACGCCGCGTTCGGCCCCCACCCGACCAGCCACGCCGCCGCCCACGTCGCGACCTCCGCCGCGTTGAACCAGACGATCCCGACCGGCGACGCCACGACCGGGACGCCGCCGACCGGCACGACCAGCGCCGCCAGCAGCGCCGCCGCCGGGAGCACCGCGACGCCCGCGCCGAGCAGCAGCCGGTCGGCCGCGAGCGTCGTCCGCCGCTGCCGGACGGCGAGCAGCGCCGCCCGCCGCAGGGGCCGCGCGAACGCCCGGCCCCGCATCCCCTCGACGGCGACCGCGTCGAACACCGCGACCGCGTACGCGAGCAGGCCGACCGCCGCGGGCAGCGCCACGACGGCCCACACGGGCGTGCGCTCACCGCTCATCGACGCTCGCCACGATCAACCGGGCCGTCCCTAGCTCGACCCCGACCAACGACTCCCCCAACTCCCGAAAACCCGGCCCGCGCTCCCCGCACCCGGCCGCGTCGCGCCCGCCGCGCGCGCACGAGCCGCGTTCGCCATTGCGCCACGCGGCCGGGTCCTCACCGGGCTCGTGCAGCTCGGCGAGCGTCGTCTCGACGTCGTCCAGCCAGGCCAGGTAGGACGGCGGGACGCCGCGCGCCATCCAGCGCAGCGTGCGGGAGCGGCGGACGCTCCGGGCGAACCGGCGGACGCGCGCCTCGCGGAACGCGTCGGCGAGCAGGTCGTCGCGGTGCCGGGCGGCCTCGGCCGCCCGTGCGGGCCAGCCCGCCGCGCCGAGGAACCGGGCCAGCGCGTCCAGCCGCGCCGCCGCCCGCCGCCGCGCCGCCGCGCGGCGCGGCGTTCCGGCGGGCACGTCCCAGAACGTCTCGGCCACCGCGCCCGGCAGCAGCTCGACGTCGGCCGACTGCACGACGTCGCCCTGCAGCGTCACCGCGACGCGCAGCCCGGCGGGCCACCACGCGAGGACCGGCCCGAGCGGCACGTGCAGCACGTCCAGCTTCAGCCCGTCCCGATCCGGCGCACGCGACGCGAGCGCGACCCCACCGGGCCCGCCCATCTCCATCCCGCCACCGCCGTGCCCACTCTCGTCGTCGTGTTCCGCGTGTTCCGCGGGCGGGGGCCACGGTTTCGCCGCTGTGCGGGCCGCCTCGGCGCGCTGTGCGGGGACGTCCGCGAGAACGGGCACGAGACCGTCCAGCGCCGCCGCGACCTCCCGCGCGGACGCCCGCGACGGCAGGTCCACCCGCACGCGCGGCGCGGGAACGCCCGCCCACACCGCGTCGACCGCCGCCGCCAGCTCGTCCCCCGGCTCGCCGCAGACGAGCAGCGCGTCGCAGGCGACCGGGTCCGCGACCGGCGTCCAGCCGCGCCGCCGCAGCTCGGCCTCCACCGCGACGCGGCACCGCGCCCCGCCCGGCACCGCGACGACGAACGGCGCGGGCAGCCCCGCCGCGTACCGCGCCAGCCGCGCCCTCACGCCCACCGGAACGCCCCTTCGCGCCACGCGTACAGGACGCCGACGAGCAGCAGCCCGAGGAACGCGAACATCTCCACGACGGCCTCGGCCCCGAGCGACGCCACGACGAGCGCCCACGGGTACATGAAGATCATCTCCATGTCGAAGGCGAGGAACACCATCGTCACCGCGTACCAGCGGACGTGGAACCGCGACAGCGCGTGCTCGGCGGGCGCGCCCCCGGACAGGAACGGCCCCGCCCGGAGCGCCTCCGTGAACGGCGAGAGCGCCCGCACCGCGCAGTAGGCGGCGGCGAGCAGCAGGAGCAGCGCGAGCACCGCCGCGTCCGTCCGCACCCCGAGCCGCCCCCTCCGGTCGGCCGCCGCGGACCCGGCCGGTCCGCGGGGCGTCGCGGTACTACCCGGTCGCGGGCAAAGCACTCGGCGGCGGCGGGGAAACGATCAGCCGGTGAGGGGGCAGGTCAGCGTCCGGACGACACCGGGGACCGACTGGACCGAGTCCATGATCAGACGGCCCAGGCGGGCGACGTCGGCGGCCTCGACGCGCGCGATGACGTCGTACGGCCCCGTCACGGCGTCGACCTCCGCGACGCCGGGCGCCCCCGCGACCCGGTCGACCACCTCCATCGCCTTCCCGGCGTCGGTCTGGATCAGCACGTAGGCCCGCACCATCACGGAGCCCCCTCTCCCCCGTTCAGGGCACCTCGGTCTGCGGCCGGTACCCCTCGTCCTCGCCGCCGGGCGTGTCGGCCGCCGCGTTGGGCGGGTCGGTCGGCCCCGGCGTGTGCTCGCCCGCGAAGTCGGCCTCGTCGTCGGGGACCGGGTCGCCCGGGTCGGCGCGCCGGTCGGCGAGGGGCCTGTCCTGGTCGTCGCGTCTCGTCATCTTCCCTACGTGACCGCGCGGCGGCGGCTGAAACCGGCGGCCGCCCGCATGATCCGGCGGCGAGGGGCGAGAATGAGGCCATGCCGAAGCGCGCAGCGTCCCCGCGGACGCCGGTGAACTGCCCCTGCGACCCGCGCATGGCGTACAACGCGTGCTGCGGGCGGCTGCACCGCGGGGAGGCCGACGCGGCGACCGCCGAGCAGCTCATGCGGTCGCGGTACAGCGCGTTCGCCCTGCGGAACGCCGACTACCTGCTGCGGAGCTGGCATCCGCGGACGCGCCCGCGCCGCATGGGGTTCGACCCGGGCCTGGTCTGGACGGGCCTGACGGTCCTCGGCACGACGGGCGGCAGCCCCCTGCACGCCGAGGGGACGGTCCGGTTCAGCGCGACGTTCACCGAGGACGGCCGCGCGGGCCGGATGGACGAGGACAGCCGCTTCCTCCGCCACGACGGCGCGTGGGTGTACCTCAACGGCGTGATCATGTCTTGATCATTTTTGTCCGGCCCGCCGGTAGCGCGCGGCCGGGCGGGGGAACGCCTCCCCAGTGTTCGCGCTCACGGTGATCTTCTCGTTGGTGACGGCCGCCGTGTTCCTCGGGGCGGGCCTCGCCAAGATGCAGGGCGTCCGGGGGCAGGTGGCGACCGCCGCGCGCCTCGGCGTCGGCTGGGACGCCTACCGGCTGGTCGGGACGGCGGAGATCGTCGGCGCGTTCGGCCTGGTCATCGGCCTGTGGCTGGCGTGGCTGGGCATCGCGGTGGGGTTCTGCCTGTTCGTCCTGATGGTCGGCGCGCTGGTGCTGCACAGCCGGGCGGGCGACTCGGCGGCGCGGACGGCGCCGGCCATCGCGGTCGGCGCGCTGGTCCTGGCGGCGCTGCTGCTGCGCGTCGCGACGCACTGATTCGTGCGCCTGAATCCCGTTCGGGGCCTCCCGCCCGGACCCCTCAATGGAGCACTATTGGACGCGGGGCCGGTTGCGTGCCCGTTGTCGCCGAACGATAACGTGTGCCCCAGGTCTCGATTGGTTCACGTTTGTCCCGTGCGCCCCGTTGCTCACGGTGAGGGCCAGTATGGTCTGCTCCGACCCAAAGGGGGATGCAAGTGCGGAAAGGGACCGACGCTCTGCTCGCGATCGGCAGCATCGCCGTCGTGACGATCGTCCCGACGGTGCTCGTCCTGCTGCCCTCCGGCAAGGACGACAAGGACCCGGGCCACCTGCCGGACCCGGCCGCCGCCCAGCTCAACGCGCCGATCCCGACCGAGGCCCTGCCCACGCCGACCGTCAGCGCGCCGACCGTCAACGGGAACCAGGCGCCGACGAACCCGTTCCCCACGATGAACGCCCCGTCCGGCAACGGCGGGAGCACGCCGAAGACGAACAAGCCGGCGACGGGGTCGAAGTACGCGGCGGCCGACGACGGCTCGTCCGTCACGGGCGTCAAGTGGGTCGACAAGGCCAAGACCGAGCTGGACATCACGGTCAAGTCGACGGGCCTCGGCAAGTCCGTGAAGGTCCGGCTGCTCGTCCCCAAGGGCTGGAAGCCGACCGCGCAGCGCACCTGGCCGACCGTGTACGCCTACCACGGCGGCAACGACGGCTACGTCTCCTGGACGCGCAGCACCGACATCGAGCAGGTCGCCGCCAAGTACGACACGCTCGTCGCGATGCCCGAAGGCGGCTCGAACGGCTCGTACACCGACTGGTACAACGGCGGCAAGGGCGGGACGCCGCGCTGGGAGACGTTCCACACCGTCGAGGTGCGGCAGCTCCTGGAGCGCAACTTCCGCGCCGGGCCGGACCGCGCCGCGTTCGGCATCTCGTCCGGCGCGCAGGGCGCGATGAGCTACGCCGCCCGGCACCCCGGCCTCTACAAGTACACGGCGTCGTTCAGCGGCGTGCTGTCGATGCTGAGCCCCGGCATCCCCGCGCTGCTGCTCTACACGAACACGCGGTACGGGACGAACGCGACGGACATCTGGGGCGACCCGGTCCTCAACCGCTCGAACTGGGCCGCGCACGACCCGACGACGCTGGTGCAGCGGCTCAAGGGCACGAAGGTCTTCGTCTCGTCCGGCAACGGCAAGGCGGGGCCGTACGACAACCCCGACTCGGCGCCGTGGGACATCCGGTACCTGAGCGAGGGCCAGGTCGAGCGGGCGTCGAAGGACTTCGTCGCCCGCGCCAAGGAACTCGGCGTCCCGGTCAAGTCGGACTTCTACGGCAACGGCTCGCACTCGTGGAAGTACTGGCAGGACGAGATGCACAAGGTCTTCCCGGACATCATGGCGACGCTCGGCGCCCGCAAGTTCTGACGTGACGCCCCGAGGACCCCGCGCCCGCGCGGGGTCCTCGGCGTCTCCTACGCGTCGATGCCGCGCCGGACGGCGACGACCGCGCCGCCCGCCAGCGCCGCCGCCGCGAGGACTGCCCCGAACACGGCCGCGCCCGTCGCGAGCCCGGCCGCGTCGCCGAGGTAGCCCGCCGCGACCGGCAGCAGCCCGGCGGGCACGTACCCGCCGACGTTGAGCGCCGCGTTGGCCTCGGCGAGGCGGCGCGGCGGCACCGCGTGGTTGAGCAGCGACAGGCCGCCGAGCTGGCCGAGCCCCTGGCCCGCGCCCGCGAGCACGGCCGCGCCGACCAGCGCCGCCGCCCAGCCCTGCGCGACGGCCGCGACGAGCAGCAGCGTCCCGGCGGCCGTCGCGGCGGCGCCCGCCGCCAGGATCGCGCGCCGGGACAGGCCCCGGACGGCGAACTGGACGCCGGTCGCGGCGAGGAACATCACGAACGCGGTCAGCCCCGCGACGACGCGGCTGCGCGTGTCCAGGAGCCCGGACAGCAGTGACGGCCCGAGCGACAGCACGAACGACGTGGCGGTGATGCCGGGCGCGAAGACCGCGATCCCGAGCAGCAGGTGGCCGCCGCTCCCCTTCGGCACGGACGGGACGCGCACCCAGGCCCCGATCCCGCCGCGCCCGGCGTCCGCGCGGGGGGCGGGGCGGGGCAGCGGCATCCGCAGCGTCACGGCGACGGCCGTCGCGAGGAGCACCGCCTCGACGGCGAACACCGTGCGCGTCGGGCCGGGCAGCGTCTCCGACAGCACGCCGGACAGCAGCGGGCCGAGGCCCGCGCCGAACACCATCGCGCAGGAGGCCAGGAGCGCGGCGAGCCGCCGCCGCTCCGGGCCGGCGACGTCGGTGACGGCCGCCATCCCCGCCGACACCGTCGCGCCGACCGCGACGCCGGTGAGCAGGCGCGCGGCCAGCAGCGCGGCGACGCTCCCGGCGGTCGCGAAGATCCCGCAGGCGACGAGCGCGAGGACGAGCGCGGGCAGCAGCACGGGCCGCCGCCCGAGCCGGTCGGACACGACGCCGGACACGGTCAGGGACGCCAGCAGCCCGGCGATGTAGGCGGCGAACACGACGGTGAGCGTGCCGCCGGAGAACCCGAGGTCGCGCTGCCACACGACGTAGAGCGGCGTGGCCGCGTTGGACAGCACGAACACGGCGGTGACCGGCCAGGCGGCGAGCCAGATCCGGCGGACGGGGACCGCCGGGCGGGCGTGTTCGGGCGGGCGGGACGCGAGGGTCTCGGTCATGGGGGCCTCCCGGGTCGACATCAGTACGAATAAACTCGAACTTACACCCATGTACGATGAATCTCGTACAGAAGGGAGCGCCCCATGCCGTCGCCGTCGCGGGCCGCCGTCCGCGTCCTGCCCGAGCCGCCCGGCCTGCCCGCGCCGCTGCCCGAGCCCGCCGCCGGGGAGTTGCGGCTGGAGACCGTCCTCGCCGCGCTGAGCACGCCGCTGCGGCTGCGGATCGTCCGCACGCTGCTGCTGGAGCGCGAGGAGTTCGACCACACCTGCGGCTGGTTCGGGATCGACCGGCCGAAGTCGTCGCTGACCCACCACTTCCGCGCGCTGCGCGAGGCGGGCGTCCTGCGGCAGCGCCAGTACGGCCTCGAACGCCGCAGCCACGTGCGGATCGACGACCTCGACGCGCGCTTCCCCGGCCTCCTCGACCTCGTCCTCGACTGGGACCCCGACGCCTGACCTGCGCGAACAAGATTCTCCGAAATAATCTCGGCGAAGATGTCGAAACCGGGGAGGCCCGGACGACGCGTCAGTGAGAGGCCGGGAGGAGCCCGGCCCGCGGACCGACAGGACGGACCCATGCGCTACCTGCTGATGACCACCGACGACGACTCCGCCGGCGGCCCGCCCGACGAGAAGCTGATGGCCGAGATGGGCGCCTTCATCGACGAGATGACGCGGTCCGGCGCGCTGCTGGCCACCGGCGGCCTCGACCCGCGCGTCAAGAAGATCAGCGCGACGCGGGACGGGAAGTTCACCGTCACCGACGGCCCGTTCAGCGAGGCCAAGGAGCAGGTCGTCGGCTTCGCGCTCATCGACGTGCGCGACGAGGCCGAGGCCCTGGAACTGAGCCGCCGCTTCTACGCCATCACCGGCGGCGGCGAGGGCACGATGCAGCGGGTGTTCGGCCCCGGCGACGAGTTCCCCGGCTGAGCCGATTTGCGCGGGTCGCGCCGCCGGTGCTGTCATCGGCGGCGTGACCGCGCACGCACACCGCTCCGTCGAGGCCGTCTGGCGTTTCGAGTCGGCCCGCATCATCGCCGCGCTCGCCGCGCTCGTCCGCGACGTCGGACTCGCCGAGGAACTGGCGCAGGACGCGCTCGTCGCCGCCCTCGAACAGTGGCCTGAGTCGGGCGTCCCGGAGAACCCGGGGGCGTGGCTGACGACGGTCGCGCGCCGCCGCGCCGTGGACCGCATCCGCCGCGACCGCCGCTACGCCGAACGGCTCGCGGAGATCGGGCACCGGCTGGAGACGGCCGAGACGTTCGACCCCGACCCGGAGCGGATCGAGGACGACGTCCTGCGGCTCGTCTTCACCGCGTGCCACCCGGTGCTGCCCGAGCAGGCGCGGGTCGCGCTGACGCTGCGGATGATCGGCGGCCTCACCACCGGCGAGATCGCCCGCGCGTTCCTGGTCCCCGAGAGCACGGTCGCGCAGCGCATCGTGCGGGCGAAGAAGGCGCTGAGCGACGCGGGCGTCCCGTTCGAGGTGCCGGAGGGCGCGGACCGCGCGGCGCGGCTCGGCTCGGTGCTCGCGGTCGTCTACCTGATCTTCAACGAGGGGTACGCGGCGACGTCCGGCGACGACTGGCTGCGCGCCGACCTGTGCCGGGAGGCGCTGCGGCTGGGCCGGCTCGTCGCGGCGCTCATGCCGGGCGAGGCCGAGGCGCACGGACTCGTCGCGCTGATGGAGATCCAGTGGTCCCGGACCCCGGCGCGGACGGGACCGGACGGCGAGCCGGTGCCGCTGCCCGCGCAGAACCGGGCGCGCTGGGACGGGCTGCTGGTCCGGCGCGGCTTCGAGGCGCTGCTGCGCGCCAAGGAGGTCGGCGGCCCGCCCGGCCCGTACGTGCTCCAGGCGGGGATCGCGGCGTGCCACGCGAGCGCCGCGACGGCCGAGGAGACCGACTGGACGCGCATCCGCGCGCTGTACGACGTGCTCGCGTCCGTCGCGCCGTCGCCGATCGTCGAGCTGAACCGGGCCGTCGCGGTCGGGATGGCGGACGGTCCGGCGGCGGGCCTGGCGGTGCTCGACGCGGTCGCGGGCGAGGCCGCCGTGCGCGACCACCATCTGCTGCCGAGCGTCCGCGGGGACCTGCTGGAACGGCTCGGCCGCGCGGCCGAGGCGCGGGCGGAGTTCCGCCGCGCCGCCGACCGCACGGCCAACGCCGCCGAGCGCCGCGCGCTGCTGCGCCGCGCCGGGGAGTAGGAAGGCGCGCGGCCCGGACGGGGAACTCGGGAGGAGCCGTCCGGGCCGCGCGGTGAGGGGGAGGGTCAGCAGTTGCCCTTGACCGACTTGCCGGCGAAGCGGTCGTTGAGGAACTTGGTCACGTCCTGCGCCGCGTTCCAGTCGGTGGACAGGTGCTCGGACATGTACGTGTTGTTCCACGTGGTGTTGATGCCCGCCTTGCAGTAGGCGGCGTGGGTCGCGTCCTCGGTCTCGTGGGGGATGATCTCCTCCAGCCAGCCGCGGTACTGGAAGACCGGGAACCCGATCTCGTACTTGGCGCCCGAGCCCGCCGGGCCGATGTCGACGCCGACCTTCTGGTCGTCGATGATCTCGCCGCCGGTGCGGCCGTCCGACGCCTTGACCTGGTAGAGCTGGTCGAGCGTCAGGTGGTCGGTGGTGTAGTTCTCGACCTTGGCGCCCATGAACACCGCGAGCGTGCCGAGCAGGCAGTTGGTCTTGACGTTCTGCTCGGCCTGCCGGCCCTGGTCGTTCATGAGCTGGTCGAAGGGCAGCTCGGGGTACTGCTGCTTGAGGCCGATGAGCGCGTCCGCGAGGAACCCGGCGAACAGGCTGCCGTTGAGCTGCTTGGCGGTGACCTTCAGGTCGCCGGGGACGCCGCCCGCCGCCGCGCCGACGACGTTGAGCTCGGGCGCGTAGGACTTGGCGAGCTGCGCGCCCCACAGGGCGGCGTGCCCGCCCTCGGAGTAGCCGGAGATGCCGACCTTGCCGTCCGCCGCCAGGCCGGAGCCGGGGAGCTGCCGGGACGCGCGGACGATGTCCAGCAGCGCGTGCCCGGCGTTGGCGCCGTTGACGTAGGTGTGGACCATGCCCTTGATGTAGCCGACGCCGTCGGTCGCGGCGACCGCGTCGCCCGCCTTCAGGAACGTGACGACGTTGTCGCCCTCGTACATGTCCTGGTACTGGCCGCCGAGCTGCTTGGAGAACGCGCACTGCGCGCCGGAGCCGAGCGTGCCGGGGTTGAACGCGACGGTCGGCCGGGAGCCGCCGCCGGTCCAGGCGGCGGTCGGGACGGCCACGGTGCCGGTGACCGGGACCTTCTTCCCCTTCGCGTCCGTCGTGACGTAGCGGACCTTCCACGCCTTCAGCCCGGGGGCGTTGGAGACGCCGGAGAGCTGGATCTCGCGGCAGGCCAGCAGGTCGCCGTTGCTCCCGCTCAGGTTCGCCGGGGCGGCGGCGTAGATGTCGTCGTCGGACGCGGAACAGCCCGTGGGCGCGGCCGATGCCGACGGCGCCGCGACCACCGCCGGCGCCGCCAGCGCGGCACCGAAAGCCGCGGTGGTCATCAGAGACCGAAGTTTCATCACCACTCCAGGGGTGGAAGACCGGAAAAGTGAACGCTGACGACTGTTCCGCACGCGACTGCGCACGAGGAATGAAGTTTCGTCACAGCCTCGGGAGACGAATTAGCAATCCGGCGACAAAGGCCGCGCGCATCCGGCGCGTTCACCGTGTTGCCGGCGGCGCCCGTGGCCTGCCGCGCGGCGGCGTCCGGAGACGCCGCGGCCCGACCCGGAGCGGGCCGGGTCGGGCCGCGGGCGTCGGCCGTCAGGCCAGGCCGACGTGGACCGGGCCGCCGCCCGGCCGCACCCGGCGGACCACCGACCACGGGACGCGGAACACGCGGCCCGGCGACGCGGGCCACGGCAGCGTCCGGTGCGACAGCTCCCGGCCGTCCTGGGTGAGGACGACGCGCGGCACCCGGACCAGCTCGTCGGTCCACAGCAGTAGCCGCCCGCGCGGCGGGGCCGGGTCGCCGGGCCGCAGCAGGCCGGGCGCGACCCAGCGCAGCGGCGCGTCCGCGACGAGCGGGACGCCGCGCGGGTCCGCCGCGCCGCCGCCCGCGAGGTGGTCCAGGACGCGGTCGGCGACGAACCGGCCGTCGAGCGCGGCGATGTCCGCGGTGTCGACGGGGTGCAGCAGGTTCCCCGCCGCGAACACGCCGGGGCGGCTGGTGCGCAGCGCGGTGTCGACGAGCGGCCCGCGCGTCCCGGCGTCCATCGCCAGGCCCGCCGAGCGCGCCAGCTCGTGGTCGGGGATCCAGTCGCCGGTGAAGACGACGCAGTCGCAGTCGACGGTGCGGCGGCGGCCGGTGGCGGTGTCCTCGACCTCGACGCCGGAGACGCGGCCCTTCCCGACGACGCGGACGACCCGCGTCCGCGTCGCGACGGGCACGCCGAGCACGGTCCGGCCCGCCGCGTTGAACGCCGCGTACGACTCCGGCGAGGGGTGCTCGGTCGTCAGCAGGACCGTCGCGCAGCCCGCCTCGCGCAGCGTCACGACCGCCGACCAGCTCACCAGCTCGCCGCCGACCACGACGGCGCGCGTGCCCGGCGACCCGTGGTGCAGGTGGACGAGGTTCTGGAGCTGCCCGGTGGTGTAGACGCCCGCGGGCCGGTCGCCGGGGACGAGCCGCGCGGGGCGGGGCCGCTCGCGCGCCCCGGTCGCGAGGACGACGGCCTTCGCCTCGACCTCGTACCGGCCGCGCGGGGACGTCACCGCGAGGGTCCGCTCCCCCGTCCAGCCGGTCACCGTCGCTTCGGTGTGCAGCGCCGCCCCGGCGCGCAGGGCGCGGTCGGTGAGGCGGCGCGCGTAGGCGGGGCCGGTCATGACGCGGCGCAGGTCGCGCAGGCCGTACCCGGTGTGGTCGCTGTGCCGGGGAATGCCGCCGGTCGCGCGCTCGCGGTCCAGGACGAGCACGTCGGCCCGGCCCGCGAGCGCGGCGGCGGCGGTGAGCCCGGCCGGGCCGCCGCCGACCACGACGACGTCGGGCCGCAGCACGCTGGTCGCGGTCATCGGGCGTCCTCCTTCGTCTCCGCCGCGGGACGTCCGGCGGACGCGCACGGCGGCGCGCCCGCCGCCAGCCGCGCCGCGACCTCCGCGCCGCAGAAGAACCCCTGGCAGCGCCCGTTCATCGCGCGGGTGCGGCGGCGCAGGCCGTCCAGCCCGGCGGGCGGCAGCGGCGACGCGAGCGCGTCGCGGATCTCCCCCGCCGTGACGCGCTCGCAGAAGCACACGACGCGCCCGTACTCGGGGTCGCGGGCGATGAGGTCCGCGTCCTGGTAGGGCCGGGTGAACGCCTCCCCGATGTTCGGCATCCGGGGCGGCGCGGGCAGGTCGGCGCGCGGTTCCAGCGCCAGGCCCGCCCCCGCGAGGAGCCCGTGGACGTGTTCGGCGATGGCCATGCCCGCCGTCAGCCCGGTCGAGCGGATGCCGCCGACGAGCAGGTAGCGCCGGTCGGCGTCGGCCTCGATGAGGTAGTCGCCGCGGTCGATGGCGGCGCGCAGCCCCGCGTAGGTCGCGGTGACCTCCTCCTCCAGCAGCTTCGGCATGAGCTTGCGGCCCTTGTCCAGCAGGAACGCGAACCCGTCCTCGGAGGTGCCGGTGGCGGTGCGGTCGTCGAGGTCCTCGGCGGTCGGGCCGAGCATCACGTTGCCGTAGATGGTCGGGCTGACCAGGACGCCCTTGCCGCGCGACGACGGGACGGGCAGCACGATCCGGTCCACCAGCGGCCGGGCGAGCTTGTCGTAGACGAACAGCTCGCCGCGCCGGGGCGTGACCGTGAAGCGGTCGTACCCGAGCATCCGGTCCAGGACGTCCGCGCCGAGTCCGGCGGCGTTGACGATCCAGCGCCCGGCGACGTCGCCGCGCGTGGTGTGCAGGACCGTCGCGTCCGGCCCCTCGGTGACGCCGGTGACGCGGTGGCCGAGCAGCACGCGGGCGCCGCGCGCCCGCGCGTCGGTGGCGAGCGCGAGCGTCGTCGTCCACGTGCAGATGATCGACTCGTCGGGGACGGTCAGTCCGCCGAGCGCGCCCGGCCCGAGGTCGGGCACCTGGCGGTACACCTCGTCGGCGGAGACGATCTCGCAGCGGGTGCAGCCGTTCTCGGCGGCCTTGTCGCGCAGTCCCGGCAGTGCGTCCAGTTCCTCGTCGGTCCACGCGACGAGCAGCGCGCCGACGCGTTCGACGGGGATGCCGGTCTCGGCGGCGTACCCCGACAGCAGCTCGTAGCCGCGCCGGACGAGCCGGGACTCCAGCGTCCCCGGCTTGGCGTCGAAGCCGGTGTGCAGGATGGCGGTGTTGGCCTTGCTGGTGCCGTCGCCGACGTCGTCGCGGGCCTCGACGAGCGCGACCGACAGGCGGTGGCCCGCCAGGTCGCGCGCGATGGCCGCGCCGACGACGCCCGCGCCGACGACGACGACGTCGAACGCCCCCGGGGCGCCGGCGCGGTCGGCCGCGGATGGGTCGGTGGTCATGATCCCCCTTCGGCGGCCTGTCCCCCGGGCAGGCCGAGTGCGAGCGCGGCGCGCCACCGGTCGCGGAAGGCCGCGGCCCGGTCGGCGCTCCAGCGCGGTTCGTGGCGGGTGCTCGGCGTCCAGCCGACGACGGCGCCGCGCACGGCGAGGCCGGGCTCGACGGCGAGCCGCGCGAACGCGGCGGCGCCGAGCGCGGTGGCGTGCGCGGACGGGTACACCTCGACGGGCGTGCCCGTCAGGTCGGCGACGGACTGCATGAGCACGGCGCTGCGGGTGAGGCCGCCGTCCGCGCGCAGCGCGGTGAGCGGCGCCGGGAGCAGGTCGGCGAGTTCGGCGACCTGCGCGGCGATGCCCTGGAGCACGGCGCGCACGAGGTCGCCGCGGCCGGTGGACAGCGTCATGCCGGTGAGCGCGGCGGTCGCGTCGGACCGCCACCACGGGGCGGCGAGCCCGGCGAGGGCGGGGACGCACAGGACGCCGCCCGCCTCCTCGTCGGCGGCGCCGGCGGCGACCGCGTCCAGCTCGGCGGCGGAGCCGACGAGCCCGAGGTCGGTGAGCCAGCGGACGGCGGACGCGGCGGTGTAAACCTGCCCGTCCACGCAGTACGGGGTGGCGCCGCGCGCCCGCCAGGCGACCGAGGTGGTGAGCCCGGACGCCGAGCGGGGCGCGGTCTCGCCCGTGTTGGCGAGCAGGAACGCCCCGGTCCCGAACGTGCATTTGGCGGTGCCCGGGTCCAGGCAGTTCTCGGCGAGCAACGCGGCCTGCTGGTCGACGACCAGCCCCGCGACGGGGATCTCCCCGCCGAACGCGGTGGTCGTGCCGACGATCTCGTCGGACCCGACGATGCGCGGCAGCCGTTCGCCGCCGAGCCCGAACAGCTCGGCGAGCGCCGAATCCCACGCGACGGCGTCGAGGTCGAGCAGCAGCGACCGCGACGCGGTGGACGCGTCGGTGACGAACTCGCCGGTCAGCGCGTGGACGAGCCAGGTGTCGGTGGTCGTGACGACGCCCTCGCGGGTGACGTTCCGGCGCAGCCACGCCATCTTCGGCGCGCTGAAGTACGGGTCGAGGACGAGCCCGGTGCGCGCGGCGACGTCCGCCGCGTGCGCGGCCAGCTCCGCGCAGACCGGCTCGGCGCGCCGGTCCTGCCACACGATCGCCCGCGACAGCGGCCTCCCGGTGGCGGGGTCCCAGGCGAGGACCGTCTCGCCCTGGTTGGCGAGCGCGACCGCCGCGACGGGGCGGCCCGCGCGCTCCAGCGCGAGCCGGCCCGCCGTCAGCACCGAGTCCAGGAGTTCGGCCGGGTCCTGCTCGACCCCTCCGCCGGGGAGGTAGTCGGGGTGGACGGGGACCTCGGCGAGGCCGAGGACCCCGTCGGCGGGGTCCACGACGATCGCCTTGGTGCCCGACGTCCCCTGGTCGATGGCGAGGACGGTCACGGCCGCTCCTCCTCCAGCAGCGGCATCTTGACGAGCTGGTCGCGGCGGGTGGCCCACACGACCGCGAAGACCACGGCGCCGATGCCGAGCGTCGCGAGCACGTAGTACTGCGCGGCGCGGAAGTCGCTCGGGATGACGAAGATGCACAGCTCGATGACGAGCCACACGACCGCGCCGACGACGACGGGGAGCTCCCAGCGGCCGAGCCGGAAGTCGCCCGGCGCGGGCTTGTAGGAGCGGCGCGTGAAGATGTAAAGCGCGACCGTCCCGGCGTACAGGATGGCGGGCATGAGCGTGCCCGCGCCGAGCAGGTCCGACAGGGCGTTCTCGTTGGAGGAGAACACCGCGACGATGACGACGGACACGACGCCGCACAGCGCCGTCGCCCAGGTCGGGCCGCCGGTGGAGCGCGGGACGCTGCTGAGCGCGCGGGAGAACGGCACCCGGCCGTCGCGGGCCATCGAGTGGACGAGGCGGCTGTTGCTGGTCATGATGATCAGGCCGCAGGCGAAGATCGCGACGCTGACGACCACGAGGAACGCGCGCGCGATGAAATGCCCGGCGGTGTTCTCGATGACCGCCGCGACCGGCGCGGAGCTGGCGCTGATCGAGGCGATGTCGCCGCCGAGGCCGACGCTGATGACGATGAGGAACAGCATCCCGATGACCCCGCTGATCAGGATCGCACGGACCATCGCGCGCGGGACGACCTGCTTGGGGTTGTGCGTCTCCTCGGCGAGGTTCGCGGCCGACTCCCAGCCGACGAGCGTGAACGCCCCGAGCAGCGCCGACAGCATGAACGGCCCGAGGAACCCGAAATAGCTCCCGCCGCCGCCGGACGCGGCCGCCGTCGAGCCGAGGTTCCCCCAGTCGCCCTTGCCGAAGAAGATCACGATGACGGCGATGAGCAGGGTCAGGCCGATCATCGCGACGACCTCGGCCGCCACCGCCAAGTTGTTGATCTTGGTTGCGATCGGGGTGGACCAGATGATCAGCGCCATCTGGACCAGCAGCACGACCGCGGTGACGACCGCGCCGCGCATCGCCGTGTACTCCAGCCCGAACAGCGGGAACAGCGCGACCTGCGCGAGCCCGTAGTCCACGGCGACCACGACGATCCCGAGGAACGTGAACGACACCCAGCCGAACCACCAGCCGAGCACCGGCGACGCCAGGCGCGAGGCCCACTGGTAGCTGTAGCCCGACAGCGGGATGCGGCTGGCGAGCATGCCGTACACGAGCGCGACGAGCAGCGTGCCCGCCGTGGCGATCGGCCACGTCCAGATGCCCGCCGGGCCGCCCTCGCCCAGGACCGTTCCATACGTGCTGAACAGGCCCGTCGTGATGGAGATGAACGAGAACGCCACGGCGAACGACTCGAACTTGCCGAGCGTCCGCTCGAACTGGGCGGTGTAGCCCGCCTCGCCCGCGCGGCCGGAGCCGGGTCCGGAGTCCGGTGGACGGGTGGAAGACTGTGTCATGGGTCGTGCTCCTAGCTTTGCGGCGGGGGTTTCGATCAGGGGCCGGGCGGCGTGGCAGCGCCGTCCGGCCCGTCATCCGGTGACGATGACGCCGTCCGCTCGTTCGACGGCGCGGGCGAGGTCCGGCGGGACCGGTCCCTCGGTCACCAGCCCGTCGAACGCGTCGAACCCGCACACGCGGTGCGGCGCGACGCGCCCGAACTTGCCGGAGTCGGCGAGGACGTAGGACCGCAGGGCCGTGCCGAGGATCACCCGGCGCGTCGCGACCTCGTCCAGGTGGAAGTCGGTGAGCCCGGTGGCCGCGTCCAGCCCGCCGGACCCGAGGAACGCCACGTCGGCGTGCAGGTCGGCGAAGAACGCGACGGCCTGCGCCCCGGAGCAGGCGAGGTCGCCGGCGCGGACCCGGCCGCCCGCGACCAGGACGTCCACGCCCGGCCGCCCGGCCAGCTCGGCCGCGACCTGCAGCGAGCAGGTCGCGACCGTGCCCCGGAACTCGGCGGGCAGCGCCCGCGCGACCGCGACGGCCGTGGTGCCGACGTCGATGACGACGGTCTGGCCGGGCCGGACGAGCGCGGCGGCGGCCCGCCCGATCGCGGTCTTGGCGGCCGAGGCGATCCCGGCCCGCTCGGTGAACGGGGGCTCCTCGCCGGTTCCGCCGTCGCGCGCGGTCGCTCCGCCGTGGACCCGGACCAGCGCGCCGCGCCGCTCCAGCTCCTTGAGGTCGCGGCGGACGGTCTCGGCCGAGACGCCCAGCAGCCGCCCGAACTCCTCGGTGCTGACGACGCGGTTGTCGCGCAGCGCCTCGACGATCTGGGCGTGCCGCTCAGCGGGCAGCATGATCGCCCGAACTTGTGGATTCTTGCCCGTTCATGGGGTTAATCGTGGATGAATGTGGTGACAAACGTCAAGATGTCGCTAAGACTCTTTACAAACGGGGGTGACCGTTACCGCCGGCCAGGCGCCGGACGCGCGGCGCGGGCGGATCAGTCCTGCGGCGGGGCGAAGGCCGTGGGGCCGCAGAGGGCCTGGCTGAGGTGCGCGCCGATCGCGTTGTCCAGCGGGTCCGCGACGGGGTTGCCGTCGCCGTCGAGGGGCTGGTAGCCGCCCCGGTTGATGCCGACCGCGACCGAGCGGGCGCCGTCCGCGCTCGCCAGGACGCGGGTGTGCGCGCCGAACACCGTCCCGTCGTGCCCCCAGAACACGCCGCACGGCAGCGTGCGCTCCGCGATGCCGAGGCCGTACCGCCCGCGCGTCGGATCGTCGGCGTCGCCCGCCGGGACGGTCGTGCGCATCGCGGCGAGCATCGCCGGGCCGAGCAGGCGGCCGGACAGCAGCGCGCCGTAGAACCGGTCGAGGTCCCCGACCGTGGAGACGAGCCCGCCCGCCGTCCACGCGTAGGACATGTCGTACTCGGAGTACTCGCGCGGCGGATCGGCGCTGCCGTGCAGGGACTCGTACATCTTCGGGTGCGGCCCGTCGATGTCCACGCCGTCCGGGAACGCGGTGTGCTCGAGCCCGGCGCGGTCGATCACGTCCCGCTCGATGACGGTCTCGGCCTTCTTCCCGGTGACGCGTTCCAGGAGCATCCCGAGCAGCACGTAGTTCGTCCGCGAGAACGCGAACCGCTCCCCCGGCGCGCCGGTCGCCGGGGCGGCCAGCCCCCAGCGGACGAGCCGGTCCGGCGCGAGCCGCCGCGACCGCCCCGCGTCCACGTCCGCCGCCGACTCCTCGCGCAGCGACGGGAACGCGCTCGGCAGGTAGTCCGCGATGCCGCTGGTGTGCTGGAGCAGCATCCGGACGGTGATCTGGCGGCCCCGGTCGCCGGGGACGACGCCGGGCAGGTACAGCGCGACGGGCGCGTCGAGGTCCACCCGGCCCGCCTCGACCTGCCGCAGGACGGCCGTCGCGGTGAACGTCATCGTGACCGCGCCGACCCGCTGCCGCAGCCCGGGTTCGGCGGTGCGGCCCGTGGTGCGGCCCGTGGTGCGGTCCGCGACCCCGGCGGCGTCGCGCCAGACGGCCGCGCCGTCGCGCGCCTCGGAGTAGACGCCGTACGCGCCCGACGCGCGGACCGCGTCGAGCGTCGCGCGGAGCAGGCCGGAGTCCAGGACGGGCGCTGCCGCCGTCACCGACGCGGTCGCCGCGACGCGCAGCGGCGCGGGCCGCCCGCCGGGCGCGACCGCCGAGGCCGCGACGGACGACAGCGCGACCGCGGCGGCGAGCCCGAGCGCGGGCAGCGTCGCGCACCGTCGCAGCAGCCGTCCCATCCCCGCCCCATTTCCAGCCAAAGTAGACAACCGAGAATACGCCGCCGGACGCCCGGAGCCTCCGGCGGCGCACCCCGGAGCGGTGTTCAGTCGATCACGATCAGCAGGTCCCCGGCCTGCACGCGCGTCGCGCCCGGCACGACGACGCGCGCGACGGAGCCCGCGACCGGCGCGGTGATCGCCGCCTCCATCTTCATCGCCTCGATCGTCGCGACGACGTCCCCGGCCTCGACCCGCGCGCCCTTCTCCACGCGCGGCGTCACCGACCCGTCGAACGGCGCGGCGACCTGCCCCGGCTCGGCGGGGTCGGCGCGCTCGACCGGCGGGGCCTCGGCGGCGACCGACCGGTCCCGCACCGACAGCGTCCGGAGCTGGCCGTTCACCGTGCAGATGACCTGGCGCACGCCCGCCTCGTCCAGTTCCCCGACCGCCTCCAGCCCGGCGAGGACGCGCACGCCCGGCTCCAGGTCGAACGCGACCTCGTCGCCGGTCCGCAGCCCGTACAGGAACGGCCCGGTCGGCAGCACCGACAGGTCGCCGTACGCGGCGCGCGTCTCCCGGTACTCCTTGGCGGGGCCGGGGAACAGCAGCCGGTCGAGGGTGTCGCGGACGTCCGGGCCCGCGAGGGCCTTCTCCTCCTCGCGGGTCAGCTCGGCGCGCGCCGGGGCGTGCGCGCGCGAGTCGAGGGCGCGGCCCCGGAACGGCTCCGGCCAGCCGCCGGGCGGGTCGCCCAGCTCCCCGGCGAGGAACCCGATGACGCTGTCGGGGATGTCGAACCGCTCCGGGTGCTCGGCGAACTCGTCCGGGTCGGCCCCGGCGGCGACCAGGTGCAGCGCGAGGTCCCCGACGACCTTGCTGGACGGCGTCACCTTCACCAGCCGCCCGAGGATGCGGTCCGCCGCCGCGTACAGCCGCTCGATCTCCTCGAACCGGTCGCCGAGGCCGAGCGCGACGGCCTGCTGCCGCAGGTTGGAGAGCTGCCCGCCGGGGATCTCGTGCCGGTAGACGCGGCCGGTCGGGGCGGGCAGGCCCATCTCGAACGGCGCGTACAGCTTCCGGACGGCCTCCCAGTACGGCTCCAGCTCCGTCAGCGCGTCCAGCGACAGGCCGGTGGCGCGCGGCGTGAAGTCGGTGTGCGCGACGATCGCCTGGAGCGGCGGCTGGCTGGTGGTCCCGGCGAGCGGCGCGGCGGCCCCGTCCACGGCGTCCACGCCCGCGTCGATCGCGGCGAGGTAGGTGGCGAGCTGCCCGCCCGCCGTGTCGTGCGTGTGCAGGTGGACGGGCAGGTCGAAGCGCTCGCGCAGCGCGGTGACGAGCGTCCGCGCGGCGGGCGCGCGCAGCAGCCCGGCCATGTCCTTGATGCACAGCACGTGGACGCCCGCGGCGACGAGCTGTTCGGCGAGCCGCAGGTAGTAGTCGAGCGTGTAGAGCGTTTCGCCCGGCGAGGACAGGTCGCCGGTGTAGCACAGCGTCCCCTCGACGAGCGCGTGCGTCTGGAGCGCCGCGTCGATCGCAGGCCGCATCCGCTCGACGTCGTTGAGCGCGTCGAACACCCGGAAGATGTCCACGCCCGTCGAGGCGGCCTCCGCGACGAACGCGCGCGCGACCGAGTCCGGGTACGGCGTGTACCCGACCGTGTTGCGCCCGCGCAGCAGCATCTGCAGGCACAGGTTCGGCGCGGCCTCGCGGATCGCGGCGAGCCGGTCCCACGGGGATTCGCCGAGGAACCGCAGCGCCACGTCGTAGGTCGCGCCGCCCCACGCCTCCAGCGACAGCAGCTCCGGCGTCGCGCGCGCCAGGTGGGGGGCGGCGGCGACGAGGTCGAACGTCCGCACGCGCGTCGCGAGGAGCGACTGGTGCGCGTCGCGGAACGTCGTGTCGGTGACGGCCAGCGCCTCCCGCGCGCGCAGCTCGGCGGCGAACCGCGCCGGGCCGAGCGCCAGCAGCCGGTCCCGCGAGCCGGGCGGCGGCGCGCCCGGGTCGAGCGGCGGGAGCTTCGCGGCCGGGTCGAGGTCGGTGGGGGCCTCGCCGTGCGGCTTGTTGACGGTGACGTCCGCGAGGTACCGGACGAGCCGCGTCGCCCGGTCCCCGCTGGACCGCGCCGTCAGCAGCTCCGGATGGTCCGCGATGTAGGACGTCGTGACGCCGCCCGCGCCGAAGTCCGGCTCGTCCAGCAGCGCCAGCAGGAACGGGATGTTGCTCGCCACGCCCCGGATGCGGAACTCCGCGACGGCGCGCCGCGAGCGGCGGACCGCGTCCTCGAACGTCCGGCCGCGCGTCGTCAGCTTCACCAGCAGCGAGTCGAAGTGCGGGCTGACCTCCGCGCCCGCGTACGCGGTACCGGTGTCGAGCCGGACGCCCGCGCCGCCCGGCGACCGGTACGCCGAGATGCGGCCGGTGTCGGGCCGGAACCCGTTCGCGGGGTCCTCGGTGGTGATGCGGCACTGCACCGCGAACCCGGACACGGCGACCTCGTCCTGGGAGATCCCGAGGTCGCGCAGCGTCTCGCCGCCCGCGATGCGGAGCTGGCTCTGCACGAGGTCGACGCCGGTGACCTCCTCGGTCACGGTGTGCTCGACCTGGATGCGCGGGTTCATCTCGATGAAGACGTGCTCGCCCCGGTCGTCCACCAGGAACTCGACCGTCCCGGCGTTGACGTAGCCGATCTCGCGCGCGAACGCGACCGCGTCCGCGCACAGCCGCCGGACGAGCTGCGCGTCCAGCCGGGGCGCGGGCGCGATCTCCACGACCTTCTGGTGGCGGCGCTGCACCGAGCAGTCCCGCTCGCGCAGGTGGACGGTGTGGCCCGCCCCGTCCGCGAGGACCTGCACCTCGATGTGCCGGGGCCGCTCGACGGCCTGCTCCAGGAACACCGTCGCGTCGCCGAACGCCGACTCGGCCTCGCGGCGCGCGGTCTCGACGGCGAGCGGCAGGTCCTCGCGGCGCTCGACGCGGCGCAGCCCGCGCCCGCCGCCGCCCGCCGCGGCCTTGACGAACAGCGGGAAGCCGACCTCGTCGGCCGCCGCCAGCTCCGCGCCCGGCTCGGGCGTCGCCGACCGCAGCACGGGCAGGCCCGCGCGGCGCGCCGCCGCGACGGCCTCGATCTTGTTCCCGGCGAGCCGGAGCACCGCCGCGGGCGGGCCGACGAACGTCAGCCCGGCGCGCTCGCACGCCTCGGCCAGCTCGGGGCTCTCCGACAGGAACCCGTAGCCGGGGTAGACGGCGTCCGCGCCGACGCGCAGCGCGGTCGACACGATCGCCTCGACGTCCAGGTAGGCGCGCACGGGGTGGCCGCGCTCGCCGATCTCGTACGCTTCGTCCGCCTTCTGGCGGTGCAGGGAGAAGCGGTCCTCGTAGGGGTAGACGGCGACGCTGGGGATGCCCAGCTCATAGGCCGCGCGGAAGGCGCGGACAGCGATCTCGCCGCGGTTGGCGACGAGGAGCTTGCTGATCACGACTCAACTCCCGTGGGGTCGGGGACGGCGGGCCGCCCCGACACGCGCGGCCTACCGGGCTCGGCGTCGAGCGCGTCCAACATAACGCGGCGCCCGTCCCGCCGGCGGGCTCGGTCCGGCCAACGGGACGCCGTGTCGGCGGGGAGCACCTAGGCTGTTCGACCGGGCTGTTTCGTTGAGGTTTGCGTTGCTTGAAGGGGGATCGTGTTGCGGCTACCGGAGCACCTGGAACTGCTGGTCGGCGACGAACCCGTCTGCGACCTGTACTTCCACGGCCCGTGGCGCGTGCCCGACGGCCTGTACGACGAGATCCGCGCCCGGATCGACAAGCTCGCCGCCGACCCGCGCGCCGCCGGGCTGACCACCGACGCGCAGCCGCTGCTCGCGCCGCCCGCGTCGCTCGTCGTCGGCGACCTGGTCCTGATCGTGGACTTCCTGTGCGGCGCGGCGGCCGTGAACTCCGGCACGCACTCCCGGTTGCAGTACCAGTTCTTCAACTCCTACATGCGCGAGCCGCAGGACCCGGTGCGGCCCGTGACGGGCTGGGGCGTCACCACCGGCGGGTTCCGGCCGCTCGAATGGCTGGAGGAGTCCCCCGACCAGGACCTCGCGCTCGCCCTCGCCCGCGAGTCGCTGGACGTCCTGGAGGGCATGGAGCCGCTGGAGCGCCGCCGCCAGGCGCTGATCAAGCTGTACGACGACCCGCCGCCCGACCTCGACATCCGCGCGCCGCTGGACGAGCAGCGCCGCGCGTGGATCGCGCACGCCTCCGAGGACATCGTCGCGGAACTCCCGGAACTCGCCGGGCCGATCGGCTACCTGGACTGGGTGTGCTCGGGCCTGCTGCCCGTCCACGAGCACCTGCGGACCGTCGCGCCGCACGACGAGACCGCCGTCGAACTCATCGTGGACCTCCTCGCCCAGGCCGGGCTGGAGCAGGTGCCCGCCGAGCTGTCCGGCGCGCTCACCCAGGACCAGTTCGGCGAGGTGCTGGAGCGGTTCCCCGTCGTCCGCAAGGACTTCGAGCCCGCCGCCTGGTACGGCCGGGCGCGGGCGTGGCTGGCCCGCGCGCTCGGCGCGGGCGAGGCCGACGCGTGCCGCGCCTGGCTCGACATGGCGATGCGGTTCACCGGCTGCGCGCAGGGGTTCCCCGACGACGCCCGCTACCCCGACCCCGAGTGGATTCCGGTGGGCGAGTTCCAGGCGGACCTGCGGCGGCTCGCCGCGCCGCGCCGCCGGTACGTCAACCCGGTCGCCGCGACCGTCGGCGCGGACCCGGCGCGCCGCCGCCGCGCGAGGACGCCCGACGTCGGGACGGGCCTGGTCGGGCAGCCCGCGCTCGTCGCCGCGCTGGAGGAGATCGCCGCGAACCCCGGGCGGCCCGTCCGGCTGATGATCGTCGGCCCGGACGGCACCGGCAAGCGCGACGCCGCCCAGGAGATCGCCCGCGTCCTCCAGGACCGCCTCATCACCGGCCCGCCGCTGTGGCTCGCCGACGACTTCTTCGCGGGCAAGGAGGTCTCGGCGGGCACCACGCACCTGCACGTGGACGCCCGCGACTCCGCCGGGAACCGGCTCATGGTCATCGACGGGCTCGACGACATCTCCCGCGACCCGCGCAGCGGCGAGGCCGTCGTCGAGGAACTGCACCGCGCGCTGGACGTCCACGACGACCTCCACGTCGTCGCGCTGTGCGAGCCGGGCGGCGACGAGCGCATCCGCGAGGTCAACCCCGGCCTCGCGCTGCGGTTCCAGGTCGCCTACACGCACCCGTTCAACGCCGACGGGTACGCCGAGCTGTTCGAGCGCGCGCTGCGGCAGCGCGGCGCGCGCGCCCACAAGCGGGCGCTGACCGCCGCCGGGCGGCTGCTGGCCGAGACCGCGCCGGTGCGGAACCTGCGCAACGCGCGGCTCGCGCACCGGCTCGCGGACGTCGTCGTGGACTCCGTCCGGGAGCGGACGCCGCCCGGCGAGGAACTGGTCGTCAAGCGCTCGGACGTCCCGGCCGTCTTCCACGCGGGCCGCACGGCGGGCGACCCGTTCGCCGAGCTCGCCGCGCTGACCGGGCTGCACTCGGTCAAGCAGGAGATCGAACTGCTCGCGGCGGGGGCGAAGGCGGCGCGGCTGCGCCGGGAGGCGGGGCTGACCGTCCCCGCGCCCGCCCGGCACATGATCTTCAGCGGGAACCCGGGCACCGGCAAGACCGTCGTCGCGCGGCTGCTGGCCCGCATCTACAAGGACCTCGGCGTGCTGTCGTCCGGGCACCTCGTGGAGGTGTCGCGGGCCGAGCTGATCGGCCAGTACATCGGGGAGACCGCCGTGAAGACGCGCGCGGTCGTGCGGCGCGCCGTGGGCGGGGTGCTGTTCATCGACGAGGCGTACGCGCTGACCCAGTCCGACCTCGGCGAGGACTACGGGCCCGAGGCCGTCGCCGAGCTGATCAAGATGATGGAGGACCACCGCGACGACCTGGTCGTCATCGCGGCGGGCTACGAGCGGGAGATGCAGCGGTTCGTCGCGTCCGATCCGGGGCTGGCGTCGCGGTTCCCGACGACGCTGCGGTTCCCCGACTTCAGCGACGACGAACTGGTCGAGATCTTCGCGGGCCAGGCCGCGCAGGCGGGCCTCGAACCCGACGCCGCCGCCCGCGACAAGCTCGCCGGGCTGCTGCGCCGCGCGCCGCGCGGCCGGTCGTTCGGCAACGCGCGGCTGATGCGCAACCTCGCGGAGCGCTCCACCGCGCTGCAGGCCCGGCGCGTCACCGCGCTGCCCCGCGCCACCGCCGAGGACCTGTCGACGCTCGTCGCCGCCGACCTCCCCGACACCCTGTCCGGCACGACGCGCAACGCGCCCGCCGCCGACCCGCTGACGACGCTGGACGGGCTCGTCGGGCTGCGGACCGTCAAGGAGGAGGTCCACCGGCTCGTCGCCGAGGCCCGCACCGCCGAGCTGCGGCGCGCCGCCGGGCAGCCCGCGCCGTCCCCGTCGCGGCACATGGTGTTCACCGGCAACCCGGGCACCGCCAAGACGACCGTCGCGCGGCTCATCGCGGCCGTGTACGCGCAGCTCGGGCTGCTGTCGTCCGGGCACCTGGTGGAGGTCGGGCGCGCCGACCTCGTCGGGACGCACCTCGGGCAGACCGCGCCGCGCGTCCGCGCCGCCGTCGAGCAGGCCCTCGGCGGCGTCCTGTTCGTGGACGAGGCGTACGCCCTCACCGGCGACGCCTACGGCCAGGAGGCCGTCGCGACGCTCGTGAAACTCATGGAGGAGTACCGGGGCGACCTGTTGGTCATCGTCGCGGGATACGAACGCGAGATGCGCGGTTTCCTGACCGCGAACTCCGGCCTGGAATCGCGTTTCCCGAAACGGCTGCGCTTTCCCGACTACAGCGACTCCGAACTCGTCGCCATCTTCGAACACCTCGCCGCCGCGGAAGGCTTCTCCCTGGCCGCGGACCTTTCACCCGCCCTGCGCTCCCTCCTGCGCGGCGCGGGCCGCGGCCCGTCCTTCGGCAACGGCCGCCTGATGCGCAACGTCCTCGACGCCGCCGTGGCCCGCCAATCCCAACGCCTGACGACCACGACAACCCCCTCCCCCACCGAAGTCACCACCCTCCACGCCGCCGACCTCCCACCCGACCTGTCCACCGACCCCGACCACACAGGCCTCTACCTCTGACCGCCTCCGGCCATTCCCCGGGACGAATCCGCCGGTCGCCCCTCTTTCGGTGGACATGGCTTCTGACGCCCTCCCGGGAAATCGGTAATCTCCCGTCCGCTCGTGAACATCCGACGCGACGCCGAGGGAGACGCCGTGCGGGCCGACCAGTCGCCGTGGACGTCCGGCGCCGACCCCCTGACGCCCGCCGACCCCGAGTCGGTCGGCGGGCACCGCCTCCTCGGCCGGCTCGGGGAGGGCGGCATGGGCGCGGTGTACCTCGCCCTCGCGCCGGACGGGCGGCAGGTCGCCGTCAAGGTCGTCCGCCCGGAGCTGGCGGCCGCGCCCGCGTTCCGCGCCCGGTTCGCCGCCGAGGTGGACCACGCGCGCCGCGTCGCGTCGTTCTGCACCGCGCGGGTCCTCGACCACGGCGTCTCGGGCGGCAGCCCGTACCTCGTCACCGAGTACATCGACGGGCCGTCGCTGGCCGACCACGTCGCCGCGCGCGGCCCGCTCGCGCCCGCGCCGCTGCGCGCCCTCGCGGTCGGCGTCGCGACGGCGCTCGTCGCGATCCACGCCGTCCGGCTCGTCCACCGCGACCTCAAGCCGCGCAACGTGATGCTGTCCGCGACCGGGCCGCGCGTCATCGACTTCGGCATCGCGCGGGCGCTGGACTCCGACGACCGCCTCACCCGCACCGGCGGCGTCGTCGGCAGCCCCGGCTGGGCCGCGCCCGAGCAGGTCTTCGACGGGCAGGCGGGCCCGGCGGCCGACGTGTTCGCCTGGGGCGCGCTCGTCGCGTACGCCGCGACGGGCCGCAACCCCTACGGGACGGGCAACCTCGCGACGCTCGCCGCGCGCGCCCAGCAGGGCCGCCACGACCTGACGGGCGTCCCCGCCGAGTTCCAGACACTCGTGCGCGCGGCGCTGGAGCCGGACCCGGCCCGGCGGCCCGCGGCGCAGGCGCTGCTGTCCGGCCTGGTCTCCGGCCCCGACCCCGAGCGCGCCGCGACCGCCGTCATCGCCGAGGGCTGGTCGCCCGAGCGGCCGGCCGCGCCCGCCCCGGCGGCGCGGCGGCCCCGGCCGCTCTGGCTGACGTCGCTGGTGTCCGCGGCCGCGACCGCGGTCGTCGTCGGCGCGGTCAGCGCGGGCGCGGTCGCGCTGCTGCGCGACGACGCGCCGGACGAGGGCGCGGGACACGGGCGCGCGGCGGCGGCCGTCGCCACGACGCCGGGACCGACGCGGCGGAGCGAGTACGTCGGCCCCGCCAAGCCCTGCGCGATCGTCTCGCCGTCGCTCCTGGAGGCGCTGACGCCCGGCGCCGAGGCCCGCCCCACCACCGACGGCGCGGTGCAGGACGCGTCACTGGACGGCGCCCAGACCGGCTGCGCGTGGACGGCCGAGAAGCGGTCCGCGGACGACGGCTCCGGCCCGTACCGGCTCCAGCAGCTCATCGCCCGCGTCAAGGTGCGGCGCAGCGGCGCGGGGCGCGACGGGCCGACCGAGGCGGCGCGCGACTTCGCCGCCGAGCGCGAGAAGCTGAAGAAGAGGTCGCGGACGACGTCGGGCGGCCTCCGGTACGGGCAGCTCCAGGCCGAGCCCGGTCTCGGCTCCGAGGCGTTCCGGATGTCGGCGCAGGGCGACGACCACGGGCGCACCGCGAGCGCCACCGTCGAGTTCCGGCTCGACAACGCGGTCGTCAGCGTCATCTACTCCTACAACTTCTCGCCGGACACCCCCGACCCCTCGTCCATCGACCTGAACGCGCTGGAGGGCACCGCGCGGGACCGCGCGCTGCGGGCGGCGCGCGACCTCGCGGCGAACCTGGCGGCGTGCGGGGAGTGCCGGGCATGACGCTCCCCGCTCCGACCCGCGCGGACCCGCCGCGCCGGCGCGGACGCCGCCTGGTCCCGGTGCTGTCCTCGGTGGCCGCCGGGGCGGTCACGGCGGGGCTCGTGCTCGGGTTCGGCCTGCGCGGCGGGCACGTGCGCGATCCGCGGCCGTCTCCCGCGCCGTCGTCGGCGTCGCCCTTGCCGCTGCCGGGTCTGCTCGCGGCCGTCCCGCAGGCGTGCGAGAGCGTTCGCGCGGTCGCCGAGCGGCTCGTCCCGGACGCCGGGTTCTCCCAGCGCGGGACCGACCTGAAGCGCGCGGCCCCGATCGGCGGCTGCACGTGGGAGACGTCGTCCACCGCCCGGACGGGACTCGTCCAGCGCAGCCGCGCGCTCGACGTCGGGTTCCACCTGTGGCCCGCCGAGGACGCCGCGTCGTCCGCCTTCGCCGACGACCGCGACGTCCTGCGCGGCCGGGCGGGCGCCCGGCGGAAGTCCGGCGCGGATGCGCTGGCCTACGGCCCCGCCGACGACGTGTCGGGCGTCGGCTCCGGAGCCGTCCGGCAGTACTGGACGCGCTCCGGCGCGGCGGACGGCACCGAGCAGCTCTCCGTCCGCTACCGCAACCTGGTCGCCACCGTGCGGTTCTCCGGCCGGGACGCGGAGGCGGGCCGGGCCGACGGCCCGGACCCCGACCCGACGCCCCTGGCCGAGGCCGAGGCGCGGGACGGCGCGGACCGCATCGCGCGCGCCCTCGTCGCGTTCCTCGACGGATGCGCCGACTGCCGCTAGCCGTCAGCGGCGGCGGGACAGGGTCGTGGCCAGCGCCACCGCCAGGCCGAGGATCGCGCCGATGGCCGTGCCCTTCAGGACGCTGGAGAGCGCGCCGCCGAAGGTGAGGGCGGCGGTGACGACGGCCGCGACGGCCAGGGCGTAGCAGGTGACGAAGACGTAGAAGCCCGCGCCGAAGAAGACGCGGCGGCGGGGGCGCGGCGGGGCGTCGGGGCGTTCGCCCGCCGGGCCCGCCGACGCCGCCCTCGGCCGCTTGTAGTAGGCGAAGCAGACCCACGTCCCGCAGCGCTCCCAGCCCTCGGCGGCGGGCGGTTCGGTGCGCGGGCGCTCGGCGCCGGGGAGCATCAGCGCGCGGCGGTACTCCCAGCGCAGCGGGCGGTCGGGGTCGCGGTGGGTGACGAAGCGGCCCGCGCCGTCGATGCCGCGCAGCTCCCAGCCCTCGTCGCCGTAGGCGTTGAGGCGGCGGACGTCCTGGAACGCGTCGGCCGTCCAGCGCCACGTCTGCTCCCCGGCGGGCGCCGGTTCGGCGTCGGACGCGGGCGCGAGCCGGGCCGCGAAGCCGGCGGCGGGCCCGAACTCCTCCGCGGGCGGCCGTCCGCTCTCGGCGGCGAACGCCGCCAGGTCGTCGACGGTCGCCGCGATCTCGTCGCGCGGGACGCCCCGCGCGGCGAGCGCGGCGGCGAGGTCGGTGAAGTAGTCGCTCACCGGACGTCTCCTCTCTCCAGCACCGAGCGGACGGACGCGTCGAACGCGAGCCACAGCGCGCCCTGCTCGGCGAGCGTCGCGCGGCCGCCGGCGGTCAGCCGGTAGTAGCGGCGGCCCGGCCCGCGCTCGGCGGCGCGGAACTCGGCGGCGACGAGCCCGGCCTCCTCCAGCCGGTTGAGGACGGGGTACAGCGTCCCGCCCTTGATCTGCCCGAGGCCGGATTCGGCCAGGTTCTTCGCGATCTCGTACCCGTAGCTCTCGCCCTCGGTGAGGCTCGCGAGGACGAGCAGGTCGAGGACGCCCTTGAGCCAGCTCGCGCGGCGGTCGGCGGCCACGGCGGCGCGCCTAGCGGGCCGGGACGGGCGCGGCGGCCGTCCCGGTCCGGGTCGGGGCGGACGTGAGCGCGAGCCCCCGCACGTCCATGAGCACGTGCAGCGCCATGACGGGGAAGAGGCTGCCCGTCTTCACGTACACCCAGGTCAGGAGGAGCCCGAGCAGCAGGATCGGCGGCAGCGCGCGGACCCCCTGGTACAGGTGCCCGACCGTGAAGACGGCGAGCGCGGCCGCGGCGGCGGGCCACGTCCCGCCGAGCGGCGCGGTGAACAGCGCGATGAGCAGGCCGCGGAAGACGATCTCCTCGGTGGTCCCGGCGGTGGCGGCCATCGCCAGGCCCGCGCCGCGCTCCCGCCGCGTGCGGGGCAGCAGCGCGCCGATCGCCGCGGGCGGGCGGCCGAACCGCGCGGCCAGCGCCGTCGCGACGGCGGCCCCGCCGACGAGGCCGTAGGCGAGCCCCGGCCGGTCCGGCGCGCGCAGCCCGAGGTCGGCCCAGGAGACGCCCGGGGAGAGCAGCACGATCGCGGCGGCGACGGCGACCCACGCCCAGGACCGTCCGATCCAGCGGGCGTACACGCGGGTGAGCGCGGCGGCGTCGCGCTCCCGCGTCCGGACGAGCCGCGCGTGCTCGCGCCGGCCGAGCAGCGGTTCGACCACGGCGAGGTGGACGGTCAGCAGCGCGGCGAGCACGAGCGCCGGGACGGAGAAGTGCATCGGACCCTCCATGAGGTCGGGGTGGCAAGCTAGACCCTAAAGCGACCTAGATAGGAATGCAACCTAAGTAGGAAGGTTTGCGGATATATGAGCGGGAATACATCCGGCGATCATGAGGTTGGAGTGATCGACACGCCCCCGACCCGCCTGGAGGTTCCCCCATGCCGAGCAGCATCCCCCGCCGCCGCGAGCCGCGGCGCGAACAGGTCCGGACGCACTCGCTGCGCGCCCTCGCGGTCGCCGCGCGGCTCGAACGCCAGCACGAACTGGAGGGCCCGCCGGGCGGAACGTCCGGCCGGACGGGCGCTCCGACGCGACGGCACGCGCCCGACCCGGCCTGAACCCCGGCACCGAGGCCCCCGCACGGATGTGCGGGGGCTTTCGCGCTCTTCGTCCCGTTATCGGCGCACCCACCGTGGTCAGCCCAATAGTCTGGCCGGACCCCGAGCGATGGAAGTGAGCAAGTGACGGACAGCACCACGCCCGACGCGCGACCGCTGCGGGCGGGCGACCCGGCGCGACTCGGCGGATACGAGGTGCTCGGCCGGCTGGGCGAGGGCGGCCAGGGCGCCGTCTTCCTGGGCCGCCGCGCGGGCGCCGCCGGCGCGGGCCCCGACGAGCATGTGGCGATCAAGCTCCTGCACGCCGACCTGAGCGGCGACACCTCCGCCCGGTCCCGGTTCGTCCGCGAACTCGCGGTCGCCAAGCGCGTCGCCCGGTTCTGCACCGCGCAGGTCCTGGACGCCGACCTCGCGGGCGACCAGCCGTACATCGTCAGCGAGTACGTGCCGGGCCTGTCGCTGCACCGCGTCGTCCAGCAGGACGGCCCGCGCACCGGTGGCGCGCTGGAACGCCTCGCGGTCAGCACGCTCACCGCGCTCATCGCGATCCACCAGGCCGGGATCGTCCACCGCGACTTCAAGCCGCACAACGTGATGATGGGCCCGGACGGGCCGCGCGTCATCGACTTCGGCGTCGCGCGGGCGCTCGGCGCGGCGGGCGAGACCCAGAACGTCGGCACGCCCGCGTACATGGCCCCCGAGCACTTCACCGGCGCGCAGGTCGGCCCGCCCGCCGACATGTTCGCCTGGGGCACCACGATGGTGTTCGCGGCGAACGGGCGGCCCGCGTTCGGCAACGACGACCTGGCCGCCGTCATGCACCGCGTCCTCACGGCCGAGCCGGACCTCGGCGTCCTGCCCGAGCCGCTGCGCGCGCTCGTCGCGGCCTGCCTGGACAAGGACCCCGAGCGGCGGCCGAGCGCGCGCGAGGCGCAGGAGCGGCTGGTCGGCGCGGCCAGCGGCGCGTCCCCGCTGCCGCCCGCCGTCCCGGCGCCGCCGCCGTTCCCGTACGCGGCGCCGCAGCAGCAGTTCCCCCCGCAGCAGCTTCCGCAGCAGACCCCGCAGCCCGGCGGCACCCTGCCCGGCGACACGCACCCGGCGACCCAACCCGGCACGAACCCGGGCACGCCCGCGCCGCCGCCCCCGCCGGGGCCGGTTCCGGCCAACCGTCCCGCCCGGCGCGGCATCGGCCGCGTCGTGCCGGTCGCGGCCGTCGCGGCCGCCGCCGTCGTGCTCGCCGCGGGCGGCGCGGTGTGGGCCGCGACGTCCCGCGGCGACGGGGACGCCGGTCAGCGCGAGGCCGCCGCGCAGGACGGCACCGCGGGCGACGGCGCGGCGGTGGAGGGCGCGGCGGGCGGCCACGGCGGCACGACCGGCCCCAGGTCGCCCCGCAGGCCGGGCGCGTCCCCCTCGAACGGCGCGGCCACGTCCCCGACCCCCGGCAACCCCAAGAAACCGGGCGGCCAGACGTCGGCCAAGCCGGGCGCGGACCCGACCGCGACCGCGGGCGGCAAGCCCGCCAAGCGCCCCGAGCCGCCGAACAAGTACACGCCGCAGGCCGCCTGCGGCTCCGGCTACGGCGTCCTGGAGTCGATGGCGGTGTCCGGCGGGCGCGCGTACCTGCTCTACAGCGGCAGCACGGGGAAGAACTGCGCGGTCACGATGAAGACGGTGAACGTCGGCAAGGCGTCACCGGTGTCGGTGTGGCTGGTGAAGAGGGGCGGGAGCAAGGTCGCCGACAGCGGCTCGTTCGCGTGGTACGCCGGGCCGGTCTACGTGTCGGCGAAGAACGTCTGCGTGCAGTACGGCGGCAACGGCAGGGCGTCCGCGTGGGGCCACTGCGGTTCGTAGGACGGTTCGCGGTACGGGGGGAGCGGGCGGATCGGAGTCGTCCGCGGGCCGGGCCGGCGGCCCGCGGAGGCGCCTTTCAGTTCTCGCCGTGGGCGATCAGATGGTCGAAGTCGCCGTCCTTGGCGCCGAGGATCAGCGCCTCGATCTCGGGGCGGGTGTAGATGAGGGCGGGGCCCTCGGGATGGCGGGAGTTGCGCATCGCGATCCGGTCGCCGGGGAGCTCGGCGATCTCGACGCAGTTCCCCTGTGAATTGCTGCGACGCGATTTCAGCCAGCGCGCCCCGTGCAGGTCGGCGGCGGAGATCTCGTTGGAGTCGAGGGGGACGGTGGGTACCCGGCCGCTGAACGGGCCGGTGTCGGACTGGAGCATCATGCCTCTCTGAGCAGATCACCGAGAAGCTCGACGGTGCGTTCCGGGGTTTCGCTGTCGACGCACAGGCGTTCCATCACCTGCAGGTAGGTGTCGACGTCGTCGCGCTTGTCGAGGTACATCGCGCCGGTGAGGTTCTCGACGTAGACCACGTCCGGCAGGTCCTGCTCGGGAAAGCGCAGGATGGAGAAGGCTCCGCCCTCGGCGGCGTGTCCGCCGAAGCGGAACGGCATGATCTGGATGGTCACGTTGGGGAGCTTGGCCATCTTGATGAGATGCTCGAACTGTCCCCGCATCACCTCCGGG
Organism: Actinomadura atramentaria DSM 43919; assembly: GCF_000381885.1. GTDB lineage: Bacteria > Actinomycetota > Actinomycetes > Streptosporangiales > Streptosporangiaceae > Spirillospora > Spirillospora atramentaria. The sequence goes on from NZ_KB907227.1 coordinate 61,895, forward strand.
CCGCCGATCGGCCGGCGCAGCGCACCCTCGTCCAGGACGGCCCACAACCGCGGGGCCTCCGGACCGGTGAGCCGCTCCTGCCGCTGGAGCCGCAGGTCGACGCGCTGCTCGATCTCGTGGTCGGCGGCCCCGGCGTTGCCCTGCCGGATGACGGCGCGGGCGTACCCGTCGGACTGCAGCAGCCCCGGAACGAACTGCAGTTCGTAGGTACGGATCAGCGCCGCCGACTCCTCCAGGCCCACGTAGGTCTGGAACCAGCCGGGCAGCACGTCGCTGTAGCGGTGCCACCAGCCCGGGGTGTTGGCCTCGCGGGCCAACTGCAGCAGCGAGGCGCGTTCGCCCTCGTCGTTGACCCCGTAGAGGGTGAGCAGGTCGTCGACGTCGCGTTCTTTGAAGCTGACCCGGCCGAGCTCGAGACGGCTGATCTTGGACTCCGACGCCCGGATGACGTATCCGGCGTCCTGACGGCTCACCCCTCGCGCCTCACGCAGGCGACGAAGCTGTGAGCCGAGCAGGATCCTGCGGACCGTCGACCCGGTTCCCGACGTCTCTGGAGTCACGCCCAACCTCCCGGCTACATGGCGGACAGCGAACCTAGTGTGCCATTGACCTCAGTGTCCTGGGGGCTCCTCTCTCCGATGCCCGCGCGACCCCGCCGTCCGCCTGTGGAAAGCCAGATGCACGTGCATTGGGCCTTGCATTCGCACGCTACGATGCGCAGGATAACGCACGAGACTTCCGAGCCACGGCTGCACAACGAGATCACTCTGCGGGGTCCGGGGAATGACGTCACGCCACGCGCACGACGACACGCGGTGGAGGGTGGGCTCCGTTGTGGGGCCGCCCGTGGAACCACAGGACCATGCCGTGTACTCAAGTCCGATACCCGAGTCGTCCGACCTCCCCCCTTCGCTGGACGACGCGCTCGGCCGGCTCATCGACCCGATGGGCCCCGCCGAGACCTACGTGGTGCTCCCCGATCCGGAATCGGTCACCGAGGCCCGCCATTTCACGCTGTCCCGCCTGGCCGCTTGGGGCGTTCCCGGGCTCGGGGACGACGTCGGGCTCGTCGTGTCCGAACTCGTCACCAACGCGCTCCGGCACGGCGGAACTCCACTGGTGTCGCCGCTGACGCCGCCGCCCGTCCCGCCGCCCGCGCCGCTCGGCCGCGTCCACCGCGGCTTCGCCGACCCGCTCCGCCCCGCCCCCGCCGTCATCCAGCTCCGCCTGCTGCGGCGCTTCCCGTGGCTGCTGTGCGGGATCACCGACGCCAGCCCCGCCGCGCCCCGCCGCAAGGAGCCCGACTACATCGCCGAGACGGGCCGCGGCCTGCACCTCGTCGAGTCGTTCACCACGCGCTGGGGCTGGCGCGGCCTGCCGACGGGGAAAGTGGTCTGGGCGCTGTTCCACGCGCCGTGACCGGCTCCGGCCGCGGCCTCGCGCGCGGGCGCGCGCGTAGGGACTGAGGGATAACCGCCGCCGCACCGGGTACGGGAGGCACCTCCCCCCGCCGAGGCCGAGGAACCCGCCAGCAGAAGGAGCCGTCCGTGGAATTCGCCGTCGAGAACCACTCGGAGAAGGACCTGACGGTCGTGACGATCCACGGCGAGGTCGACGTCTTCACCAGCCCCGAACTGCGCGAGACCCTGCTGGACCTCATCGACGGCGGCGCACTGCACCTCCTCGTTGATCTGGGCGACGTGACGTTCCTGGACTCCACCGGACTCGGCGTCCTCGTCGGCGCCTACCACCGGCTGAGATCCCGGTCGGGGAGCATGGCGTTCGCCTGCGCGAACGAGCGCGTCCGCCGCGTCTTCCACATCACCCAGCTCTCGAAGGTGTTCACCCTCTACCCGTCGCTGGACGAGGCCGTCGCCGCGCGCGCCACCGCCGGGTCCGCGCCGTCCGGCGGCTGACCGCGCGCGCTTCCGCCGGCCGACGTGGACGGCGCCCCCGGAACGGTACGGTGAGACGGAGATCAAGCCCGCCTGCGCGGGCGCCTCACCCGCCACCCAACACCGAACCGGACGGGAGCGCTCCGTGGCCGATCAGCCGCTGCACGAGCACACGCTCGGCAATGGCCTGCGCGTCGTGGTCCGCGAGGACCACTTCGTTCCGCTCGCCGCAGTCAACATCTGGTACGGGGTCGGCTCCCGGCACGAGGTCGCGGGCCGCACGGGCCTCGCGCACCTCTTCGAGCACCTCATGTTCCAGGGCTCGGCGAACGTCGCCGAGGGCGAGCACGCCGCCGTCCTGGAGAGCGCCGGGGCCACCTTCAACGCCAGCACGTCGTTCGAGCGCACCAACTACTACGAGACGCTGCCGGTCAGTCACCTCGACCTCGCGCTGTGGCTGGAGGCCGACCGGATGGGCACGCTGCCCGCCGCGCTCACCCAGGCCAACCTCGACAACCAGCGCGACGTCGTGAAGAACGAGCGCCGACAGCGCTACGACAACCAGCCGTACGGCACCGCGTTCGAGCGGCTGTGCGCGCTGACGTTCCCCGCCGGGCACCCGTACGCGCACACGCCGATCGGGTCGATGGAGGACCTGGACGCCACCTCGCTGGAGGACTGCGTCTCCTTCTTCCGCACCTGGTACGCGCCGGGCAACGCGGTGCTGTCCATCGTCGGCGACGTGGACGCGGAGAAGGCCATCGCGTCCGTCGAGCGGTACTTCGGCGGGCTGCCCGCCGGGCCGACGCCGCCGCCCGCGCGGCCGGGCGGCCTCGGGCCGCTCGGCGAGGTCCGCGGCGAGGACGTCGCCGAGGACGTCCCGTCCCCCGCCTACTTCGCGATGTTCCCGCTGCCGTCCGACGGCGGCGACGACGTGGAGGCCGCCGAGCTGGCCGTGGAGATCCTCGGCGGCGGCGCCGGCTCGCGGCTGTACGACCGGATGGTCCGCCGCGACGAGATCGCCACCGAGGTCTGGGCGGGCGTCACCCGGCTCGCGGGCGGCCCGTCGCTGGCCATCGTGGACGCCATCGGCCCCGACCCGGCCAAGATCGCCGAGGTGCTGGACGACGAGCTGGCCCGGTTCGCCGCCGAGGGCCCCGACGCCGACGAGGCCGCGCGCGCCGCCGCGCAGGCCGAGCGGGGCTTCCTGGAGCAGACCGAGACGGTGACCGGCCTGGCCAACGCGCTGTCGGCCAACGCCACCCAGTTCGGCGACCCGGGCCGCGTGTTCACCGCGCCGGGCCGCGCAGCGGCCGTCACCGCCGACCAGATCAAGGACATGGCGGGACGCTGGCTCGCGCCGGGCGCCCGCACCGCGCTGACCTACGGAGGTAACGCGTGACCGACTCCGGCCTGGCCCTCCAGCCGCGTCCCGTGCCGGGGCCGGTCCCGGCGTGGACGTTCCCGTCCGGCGACCCCGGCCGCGTCCCGGACGGCCCCGAGACGCTGCGCGTCGACCTGCCCGGCCGCCGCCTGGCGTCGCTGCGGCTCGTGCTGCAGGCCGGCGCGGGCCGCGAGGCCGCCGGGAAGGAGGGCGTCGCGACGCTGCTGTCCCGCGCGCTGCTGGAGGGGACGCGGCCCGGCGGCGGCACCGAGCTGACGGCGGCGTTCGAGCGGCTGGGCGCGAGCCTGTACGCCAGCGCCGACCTGGCCGCGCTGCGGATCGCGCTGGACGCGCCCGTCTCGCGGCTCGCGCCCGCGCTGGAGCTGCTGGCGGCCGTCCTGCGGGACGCGGCGCTGGACGACGGCGACGTGCGGCGGCTCGTCCGCGAGCGGCTGGACGAGATCGCCCAGGAGGACGCCGACCCCGGCACCCGCGCGATGCGCGAGCTGCGGGCGGTGCTGTTCCCGCCGGAGTCGCGGGCGCACCTGCCGACCGGCGGCACGCGCGCGTCGGTCACCGGGCTGACCGGCGCGGACGTGCGCGCGTTCTACGGGTCGGTCGCGCCCGCCGAGGCCGTCGCCGTCCTGGCGGGCGACCTGGCCGGGTCCGGCGCGGACGAGGCGCTGGCCGCCGCCCTCGCGGGCTGGACGACGCCGGGCCCGGAGCTGCCCGCCGCCGACGAGCTGCCCCCGGCGGACGCGCCGCGCGTCGTCATCGTGGACCGGCCCGGCTCGGTGCAGACGTACCTGAGCATCGCGCACGGCGTCCCGGACCGCACCGACGCGGACTGGCCGCTGCTGACCGTCGCCGCGCACGTCCTCGGCGGCGGCCTCACCTCGCGGCTGAACGCGCTGCTGCGCGAGGAGAAGGGCTACACCTACGGCGTGCGCGCGGGGCTGCTGCGGATGCGCGGCCGGGGCGTGTTCATCGCGCAGGGCTCGGTCCACACCGAGGTCACGGCGGACGCCGTCGCGGACGGGCTGGCGGTGCTGCGCAGCGTCGCCGCGGACGGCATCGGCGACGACGAGTGCGCCGCGTCGGTGCGGGCCCTGGCCGACCGCGCGCCCGCCGAGTACGAGACGGCCCGCGCGGTCGCCGCCGAGCTGGCGGACGCCGCCGCGAGCGGGCTCGGCTCGGGCTACCCGGCCGCGTACCTGGCGGCGGTGCGGGCGGCGACGCCGGACGCGGTCGCGCGCGCGTACACCGGTCGGGTGGACACCGACGCGCTGACCGTCGTCGCGGTCGGCGACGCGGCGCAGATCCGCGAGCCGCTGGAGCGGCTCGGCCACGGCCCGGTGACGGTGACCGCCCCGGAGGCCGCCGGGGCGGAGTGACGCGCCTGAACGAACATCTCACCCGAATGATCTCCAAACGGGATGCATCGGATGGCAGGGTGGTGCCCGGCTGCTAAGGCGGGGACCACCCCGCCGTCAGGTGAGAGGGGCCTCGGGTGTCCTACGGACCGATGGCGGACGGGCGCGCGCCCGGCGGGATCGGCGTCGACGCGCTCCTGAGCGGGTCGGGCTGCCATCCGGGCGGGGTCGTCGCCGGGAAGGTCCGGCTGCGCGGCGACGCCGCCTGCGACGTCCGGCACGTCACGATCGCCCTCATGCCGCTCATGGCGGACGCGCGCGGCGGGTATACGGCCGGGCCCGAGGTCTACCGGGGCGCGCTCACGCGGGCGTTCCGGCTGGAGGCGGGCGCGGAGCGGGAGCTGGCGTTCTCGATTCCGCTGCCGTACGAGCTGCCGTTCACGACCGTCCTCGGGCGGGAGCTGCCGGGCTTCACCCTGGGGCTCCGCACCGAGGTCGACGTCGCGGACGGGGCCGACGCCCACGACGTCGACCCGATCTCGGTGGAGCCGCTGCGGTCGCAGCAGCACGTGCTCGCGGCGGTGTCCCGGCTGGGGTTCCGCATCGACTCGGTGGCGTTCGAGCGGGCCGCGCTGCCGGGCGTCACCCGGCATCTGCCGTTCCACCAGGAGATCGGGCTGACGCCGCCGGACGCGTTCCGGGGGCTGCTGGACCGGGTGGCGCTCTCGTTCGTCGCGAGCCCGCGCGCCGTCGTCTTCAAACTGCGCGCCGAGGGCCGGGACGCGCCGGACGACGCGTTCGGCGTCTTCGAGACGGGCCACGCCGAGGCGGCCGAGACGGACTGGCCGGCGCTCCTCCGCGACTGGCTGACCTCCGCGACCCGCCTTCCCCACTCCGCCGCCGCGCCTTCCCCGGGCGCCCCGACCCCGCCCCCGGACGGCCCGCCCGGCTACGGCGGCCCCGGCGCATACGGCCCACCGGACGGCCCCGGCGCTTACGGCGCGGCCGGCTACGGCGGCCCGAACGAATACGGCGGCGCTGGCAGCCCGAACGAGTACGGCGACCTTGGCAGCCCCGGCGGCCCGGCCGGCCTGCACGAATACGGCGGGCCGGGCGGCCCCGCCGAGCACGGCGCGGCCGGATACGGCCGGCCGGGTCAAGCCCCGGCCGCCCACGGTTCCCCGCCATACGGACCGGCCGGCTACGCCCCGGCGGAACACGGGCCGGCGGGCTACGCGGGCGCGCCCCCGCCGCTCCCCGCCGCCTTCGGCGGCCGCCACGGCGAACCCGGCCGCGCCGCCGGAGACCCCCCGCCCTTCGGCCCAGAAGCCGTCCCACCCCCGTTCCCCCCGCCCCCGCCGGGCGTTCCCGGCGACCCATCGTCCCTCCCACCCCCGCCCCCGGGCGTGCCGCCGCACGGCGCGATCCCCAGCGGCATGCCCGGCGTCACGCCCGGCGCCGCTCATGGCGCAGTGCCCGGCGGCCCGCTCCGTGCCGCGCACGGCGCGCTGCCCGGCGGGCCGCCCGGAGCTGCGCCCGGCGCCCTCCCCGGTGGGATGCCCGGTGGCCTGCCCGGCGCGGCGCACAGCGGGATGCCCGGGGCGGCGCGCGGTGGGCCGGCGTTCGGGGGGCCCGCGTCGCCGCCGCCGTTCCCCGGCCCTGGGGGTGCGCCCGTCGCACCGCCCGGTGGGGTGGGCGGTGCGCCTTATCCGCCGCCGGGCGGGCCGGCGGGCGGGTCGGCGGGGCGTGTGCCGCCGTTCGCGCCGCCGGGGCAGGCGCCGCCCGGGTTCCCGCCCGGCTACCCGCCGCCCGGGCCGCACCGCGCGCCGCACGCCGGGCCCGTCCCGCCGCCGCCGTACCCGCGCGCGGCACCGCCCGCGTACCCGCCGCCCGCGCCCGTCCCGCCGCCGTACCCGCCGGGCCGGTACGGCCACGCGCCCGCCCCGTACTACCCGCGCTACGGGCACCACGTGGGCCCCCACACGGGCGAGTGGATCGCGGCCGGGGTCGTCGGCGTGGCCGCCGCCGGGGTCGCCATCGGCGTCGCGGACGGCCTCGCGGACGCGCTCGGCGACCTGTTCGGCTGATCCCCCGGCCCGGCGAGCCGGGCGTTCCGGACGAGATGCACGTGTGTGTCGGCCGATCCCCCGCCGGATGGCTAGGGTCGGACGCAGCCCCGCCCCCGAGGAGCCACATGACGACCGTCATCCTGGTCCTGCTGTGCCTGGCCATCGCCGGACGCGAGATGTACCTCGCGTCCGACAAGCGCCTCCCCCGCGCACAGGAGGAACTGCGCAGACTGCGCAAACAGGTGACCGAGCTGGCCGCCCGCCAGGACGCGCTGGAGCGCGAGCCCGTCCCGACGGCGCTGCCCGAGCCGCCCCCGCCCGTCCCCGACGACCGGACCGCCGAGCGGCTCGACCGCCTGGAGGCCCGGGTCGACGCGGTCGCGGCGCGCCTCGACGGCCTCGACCTGGACCGCGACGCCCGGCACGCGCTGGCCCGCTCCCTGGACGCCGTCGAGCAGGACGTCGGCGAACTCCACCAGGAGATGCTGGAGCGGCTGGCCCGCCAGGAGGGCGTGGTGTCCGGGCTGCTGCTCAGCGAGGAGGGCGAGGCCGAGGCGCTGCTCGCGGAGCTGTACGAGCGGTGCGCCGCCGAGTACGGGCTGCGGGTGCGGGTCCGCGACCAGTACACGGCGCACGGCGCGGGCGGCGCGGCGTTCCACGGGACGTCCTACCACCTGTCGGGCCGCCGCCCCGAGGCGCTGGCGGACGAGCTGTTCGCGTTCGCGCGCGGCATGTACGACCCGCGCGACCCGTCCGCGCTGGCCGCGCTCCTCACCGAGCTCGCGCAGCTCCACGGCGGCGCGGTCGCCCGCATCGGCCCGTGGGCCGCCGTCCGCGCCCCCGGCGCGCTCCTGTGCGGCCTCCTGCCCGACGACGACGCCCGTCCCGTCCCCACCGAACCCTGGGAACTCGCCGCCCAACTGCGGGAACTCCCCGAAGACCAGCAGTGCGACCTGACCTGGCTGACCGCCGAGCCCTAGGCGGTGTTTCAAAGTACCGGCCCACGGCCCTCGCCTGGCGGCTCGGGCCTCACCGGGCCTGTGCGAGCGCGGCATCGCTTCGCGATCTGGACGGCGAAGCTCGCCTCCGGCGTCGCTTCACCGGACAGTCAACGCACTCGCGCTGTGGCTGAGGCACTCTGAGGCAGGCCCTGGCCGGGGAACGCGCCGAGACCCCCATCCCCTAGCAGGGCGGGGGCTCGCGGCCTTTCTAGAGGCGGACGAAGTGGGGCGAGGATTCCGGGTCGAGGGCGAAGGCGAGGAGGCAGCGGGGCGTCCGGGTCGCGTCCACCTCCAGGCAGACGCCCAGGCCGAGGCCCGGGTCGACGAGGACGACGCGGCGCAGGGCGCGCAGGGCGCCGCGGGTACGGGCGCGGCTCTCGGGCCGCTCCGCGTCGTGCAGCGTCGCGGTGACGACGCGGCCCGCGTGCCGCCACAGCGCCGGGGCGTCCAGGACGCGGTCCCCGGCGGCGGTGAGGTCCGCGACGATCACGACGCCGGTGTCGTCCTCGTCCCCGACCGCGCGGGCCGCCGCCGTCGCCTTCCCGCCGGGGGCCTGCGGGCCGCCCATCGCGCGGTGGTAGCGGAGCGGGTCGAGGGTGTCGATGACGAACGCGCCCGCGTACGGCCGGGACGCGCGCGCCCGGACGGCGGCGCGGTCGCCGCTCAGCGCCTCCCCGACGGGCCGGTGCGCGCTCAGGTCGAACACGAGCCCGGACTCGTCCGACCACGCGGGGACGCCGAGCGCCGCGCTCCCCGCCCGGTCGAGGCCGTCGATGGACGCGCGCAGTTCGTCGGTGCGGCACGACAGCGCGGACGCGATGCCCAGCCCCGGGAACGCGCCTTCGAGCACGGCGAGCAGCGCCTGCCAGGTCGCGCCGCCGACGAACTCGCCGATGAACGCGTCCACGTGCGCCCTGCGGCGGGCCGGTTCGGCGAGCGGCCCGGCGGGCGCGGCGGCGTGCCGCGGCTCGCGCGGCCGCGGGACGGCGGTCGGCCGCCACTCGGCCCGCCCGCGACGCGGCGGCACGGCCGACAGCCCGCCCCCGCCCCCCGCCGCGCGCCGCTCGGCCCGATGCCGGGCCCCGTGCTGCGGCCCGTGCTGCGGCCCGTGCTGCGGCCCGTGCTGGGGCCCGTGCCGGGGCTCGTGCCGGGGCTCGTACGCCGGTTCCCCGCGGGAGGGCTTGCCGAGATCGACCGGTTCCGACGCGGCCTCCGCCTTTCCCGTCGACGGCTGCCGAACCCAGTCGTCCGCCGTGCCCTCCCCCAACGGCGGAATGGCCGAAAGCTCAGGCGCATCGTCCGCCCACGGGTGGACGGCCGGAGGCTCCGGGGCGCCGTCCGCCAACGGTTGGACGGCCGAAGGTTCCGGCACCTCGTCCGCCCACGGTCGCACGGCCGAGGGTTCCGGAGCGTCGTCCGCAAGCGGTGCCCGCGTGTCTTTCGCCAGTGGTGGGGCGGGTGGTGGTTCGGGCGCGTTCTCGGCCGCGCGTGAAGCGGCCGGGGGCGTCGGCGTGTCCTCTGTGGACGAGGTCATGTTCGGAGGCTCGGACGCGGTGTCCGGCGACAGAGGACCAGCCGGGGACTCCGATGCGGTTTCCGTCAGCGACGGCTTGGTCGGCGGTTCGAACGCCTCGTCTACCGGCGGGGCGATCCGGGGTTTCGATGCGCTCTCCGTCAGCGGCGGGTTGGCCGAGAGGTCGGGTGCGTCGTCCGTCAAGGGCGGGACGGATGGCTCCGGCGCGCCCGCCGCCGTTGGGACGGCCGGACGCTCTGGCGTGCCCGGGGTGGCCGATGGCTCGGGCGTGTCCGTTGCCGAGGGTTTCGATGCGTCGTCCAGGTCGGCGGGAACGAGCGCGGGGTCGTCCCCTGCCGGGGTGAACGGTCCGTCGTCGGCGCGCGGGGCCGCCGCGTGGCGGGCCTCGCGGTTCCCGGGCGGGGTGCTGCCGGAGTCGAGTTCCTCCCAGTCGAGCGGGGCGCCGCCGCGTGCTTGGCGGCCGTCACCGAGGTCGTCGGGCTCGGTGTTGGCGAGGGCGTCGCCGCTGAGCGGGCTGCGTCCGGGGCCGACGCGTCCGGGGGCGGCGGGGCCGCCGGCGGGCGCGCGCGTGGGGCGGTCGCGGCCCAGCGCGGATGTGGTGGGTTCGTCCTGGTCGGGCGGGGCGCTCGTGCGGCTCGCGCGTGCGTCGTCCGACGTCTCGGGCTCGGCGCTGTCGAGGGGGTCGCCCGTTTCGCCGTCGCCGGGGGGCGCGGTCTCCTCGTCCTGCGCGCCCTGGTCGGGGGCGTCGCCGCTGCGCGGGCGGGACTCGGGGGTGAGGCGGAAGGGGGTCGTGCCCCATCGTTCGCGTCCGTCGCGCGGGCCTGCGTTCACGTCGTCCCCCTCTGCGGGCGCGGCGGGTGCGGGCCGCGCGGTCGGGTCCGCGGGTCCGGCCGCCGCGTCCCGTGCGCGCGGCGCGCCCCAGCCCGCGGGCGGGCCGCCGGACGGCGCGGTGCCGCCGGCGGGCCCATCATCGCGGGCGGCCGCGGGCGACGCGCCGGAAGCGGCCGATCCGCGCGCGGACGGCGGGGACCACGACGGCCCGGCCGCGGCCCGCGGCCGGTCGCCGGGCTCCGGCGGACGCGCCGCGGGCGGCGGCTCGACGGCCGGGTCGGGAACGCGGAACCCGTCCGGCACCGTGGTCCCGGCGAAACCCGGCCGCGTCCCGGCGGGCGGCGGGACGGGCGGCGTCCCGGGCAGCGGCGGCAGCGGCACCCGGTCCGCGGGCGGGACGTGCCGCCAGTCGGCGGGCGGCAGCGCCTGCTCCCGTCGCCCCCGCGCGTCCCCCGTCCCGGCACCGGAACCCGGCGCGGGCTGAGGACGCGGCGCGGAGCCCGGAACGGCCCCGGACGCGGGCCCGGAGCCGCCGCCCGGCGCGGGTCCGGAACGCGGCGCGGGACCGTGGTTCGTCCCGGGAGCAGATCCGGGGGCCGGTGCGGAACCGGACCGGGACGCGGGGCCGTGATCCGGCCCGGGAGCAGAGTTGGGGGCTGGTGCGGGACCGGGCCGGGGCGCGGGACCGTGGTTCGCCCCGGGAACGGAGCCGGGGGCCGGTGCGGAACCGGGCCGGGACCCGGGTTCGAATCCCGGGCCGGGTCCTGAACGCGGCCCCGGTCGCGGGTCGGACGTTGGCGCGGGGCCAGGCCGCTGCCCGGGCCCGCGCGGGGAGCCCGGCGCGGGTCCGGAACCGGTCCCCGTGTCCGGCGCGGATCGCGGATCGGACATTGGCGCGGCACCGGGGCCGGAACCCCAGGCGGGTCCGGGAGGAGATCCCTGCCCGGGTCCGGGCGCGAAGCCCGGCGCGGGCACGGGGCCGGACCCTGGCGCTGGTCCGCGCCGCGATCCCGCCGCAGGCCCCGACCCCGGCGGAGATCCCTGGCCTGGCACGGGCCCCGGACCAGCCCCAGGCGTTCGTCCAGGCGCGGTACCCGCTGCGGGGGCGAAAGCGGGCGCAGGGCCGGGCCCCGCCCCAGGCGGCCCCCCGGGTGCGGTTCCGGGACCCGCCGCGTGCCTGGGGCGGCGGGTGCGAGGCGGCGCGGCGTCCGGTACCGGGTCCGGCGGCGGGGCGGCGGCGCCGGGCGGGGGTTCCGGGGGCCGGTTCCGGGGGCGGCCGGCCACCCGCACGTCGCCCGGGTGCGGGACCGGCGGCTCGGGTGTGCGGTCGGGCTCGGCGGGCACGGCGGGCTCCTCGGGCTCGGGGTACGGGCTGTCCTGGGGACCGGGGCTCACGCCCCCGATCCTCCGCTGAGAGATCGGTGACGGGCAAGACGGAAAACAGGCCGCATATCCCTCGAATCACTCGATTCCGTGGGCCGGTGCCCCGAACAGGGCGGCGCACAGCGCGGCCGGTCCCGCCGGCCCGTCGTCGGCGGGCACGACGGCGAGGACGGGCGCCTCGTCCCCCGGCCGCGGCTCGTCCGGCCGGAGCCGCACCGCGACCGAGCGCCCCAGCGTCTCCCAGCCGCCGGACGCCGCGGCGACGTCCTGCAGCCCGACCGTCACGACCGCCGGGAGTGCGATCTCGTACGGCGCCGGGTCGGCCCCGGCGAGTTCGGCCAGCCAGAGGTCCAGGAGGCGGCGCGCGAGCCCGTTGAGGAACCGCCCCCACGGTTCGACGAGCTCGTTTGGAACGTTCTCGGTGCGGAGCTCGGGAAGGCCGAACCGCGCCAGGCCGCGCGTCGTGAACCAGTGCCCGTCCGCGCCCGGCGAGTGCGGGATCAGCATCCAGTCGGTGAGCCGGATGCCGCCGCGCGGGCCGGGCAGCGACCGCCGCAGCCCGGCCGGGTCCAGGACGCGCGGCGTGAAGACGTCCACGACCGTCCCGCCCGCGACGGCGGCGACGGCCCCCGCGACGGCCCGCGCCGCCCACTCGTGCGCGGGCGGCCAGCCCGGCCGGTACGCCGCGCGGACGGCGAGCAGGTGCGAGGCCCCGGCGATCCCCGCGGTCTCGGACGCCGCAGCCCCGTACGCCGCGAGCAGATCAACGGGCAGCGGCGGGAACTCGTCGGCGGGCCGCAGGTCCAGCGTGAGCATCGGACTGTCGAACACGCCGAGCACGAGTTCGCGCAGCGGCGCGTCGTAACCGTCGGCGATCTCCCGCCGGACGGCCGCCCGCAGCCCCGCGGGCGGTTCGCGGAGCGCGACGGCGTAGGTGGCCTGCAGCCGGTCGGCCACGGGCAGCGTCAAGGTCGCACCCAACGTCGGTCTCGCTCTCCGGCTCCGCCGCGGGTGCGGCGTCTCAGCGGTGATCCGTCCAGTACTGATCAGACCCGAAGGCGGCCGTGGAACGTACCTGTCGCGGGAGGAACATTCCCCTACTCGCACCGTTAGGGCGTCTCGGACGAGTCCCAACGCAAGCGCCCACACGGGTCAAAGAGCACGTTGCCCGGACAACCACCACGATCAACCGTCAAAACGATCTACCGGAATGAACCCAGCCACCGAGGCGTTCCACCCCAACGCCATATATCGTGTTGACGGAGGGCGAACGCCCTTGACCTCGCGTTTGTGACGGATACCACGCAACCTGTCCGCACCTGTGGCGCGTCTTACCTAGCGAGACCGCCACCGCGCGAGCGGAAACGCCTGATCGAGCGCGCCCGCGACGTCCCGCCCACGGGGTCGCCCGGCACCGCGATCCGCGCCCGGACCGGCCGGGCGGCAGACCCGGCGACGACGCCCGTCCGAACCCGACACGCCCCGGCCCGTTTGACCGGCCCCCTCTGCGGAACGCGATCCGGGAGGGACCGTCCGCCGGGCGGCGGATCTCACCACGAGGGGCGGCCAGCCCGCCCGAGCCCGCACCGCCACGGGCCCGCAACCGGCCTTTCGGGGCCACCGAAGCAGGGGGGAACGACCATGACCGCCGCACCCACGACCGCCACCACCGAACGCTACCTGCGCGACGTCATGCCGCTCGCGGACCCGCTGTACGCGAGCGCCGTCCGCATGACCCGCAACACCGCCGACGCCGAGGACCTCGTCCAGGAGACGCTGACCAAGGCCTTCACGAACTTCCACCAGTTCAAGGAGGGCACGAACCTCAAGGCGTGGCTCCACCGCATCCTGACGAACAACTTCATCAACACCTACCGCAAGAAGCAGCGCGAGCCGCAGCGCGCGGGCTCGGAGGAGCTGGAGGAGTGGCAGCTCGAACAGACCGAGGCCAGCTCCGCCGGTTTCCGGTCCGCCGAGCACGAGGCGCTGGCGCGCATCCCCGACGGCGACGTCGCGGCCGCCCTGCGCGCCCTGCCGCGCGACTTCCGCGACGCGGTCTACCTGGCCGACGTGGAGGGCTACCACTACAAGGAGATCGCGGCGATGATGGGCACGCCCATCGGGACCGTCATGTCCCGGCTGCACCGGGGCCGCAAGCAGCTCCGCGAGACGCTGGCCGAGCGCGACCACGTCCTCGCCGCCTGACCCCCGAAGCGGCCCCACGGAACGTCCCCCGGCCACTACGGTGAGCGAGAACCCGCCGGACAACCGCAGGGGGATCGCATGCCGCGCCTCGTCCACGCCGCCCTGACCGGGGCGGCCCTCGCCCTCCTCCCGGCGGTCCCCGCCGCCGCCGGCCCCGCCCCGGGCGCCGAGATCCGCCTGGCGGTCCGCCGCGTGGGCGGCCCCGTCATCCGCTCGGTCGTCCTGCGCTGCGACCCGCCGGGCGGCACCCACCCGAGAGCCGCCGACGCCTGCGCCGACCTCGCCGAGCGCGGCGGACGCCCGGAGAACGCGGTGAGCCGGGGCTTCTGCACGATGCTGTTCGCGCCGGTCGTCGCGGAGGCGGCGGGCCGGTACCGGGGCCTCGACGTCCGGTTCCGGAAGGAATACGCCAACGCGTGTGTGATGCGCTCCAGGACGGGAACGCTGTTCGCGTTCTGACCCGGCGGCCGCGAGCGGGCGGCGGCGTACGCCGAGTGAGGAGACGCCGAAAGGTACACGGGGATGACACGCAAAGTGGGCGAGGTCATGACATCCGGCCCGTGCGCGCTGCCGCTGGACGCCACCCTCTACGACGCGGCGCGCGTCATGCGCGACGAGGGCATCGGGGACGTCCTGGTCACGTACGCGGGCCGGCTGTGCGGAATGGTCACCGACCGGGACATCGTGATCCGCGCGGTCGCCGAGAGCCGGGACAGCTCCGTCACCCCCCTGGGGGACGTCTGCACCGCCGACCTCGCCACGATCACCGTCGAGGACGACACCGGCGAGGCGCTCCGGCTGATGCGCGAGCGCGCCGTGCGGCGGCTGCCGGTGGTGGACGAGGCGCAGCGGCCCGTGGGGATCGTCACGATGGGCGACCTCGCCGAGCCCGGCGACGGCGTGCTCGCGCCGCTCGCCGACCTGCACCGCGCCCCGCCCGATCTCTAGCGGTGAACTGAGGGGTACCGGCACGCCCCGACTGCGGCTACCGTCGAAGCCGTGCCGCCCACCACCGGGTCCGCCGCCGGACCGCCCGACACCGCTCCCGACGCCGTCCTCACCGACCGGCTCGCCGTGGAGATCGCGCGCCTGGGGATCGTCGGCGAGTCCTCCGACGTTGGAACGCTGCACCGCGTGACCGACCTCGCGCACCGCGCCGTCCCCGGCTGCGCGGGCGCGTCCGGCGTCCGCTGGGCGCTCCCCCACGGGCCCGACGAGCGGCCCGAGCCGCTGGCGTCCGCCGCCAGCCACCCCGACCTGGCCGCCGCCGTGGACCGCCAGCTCGCGCGCGGCCGCGGCCCGCTGTTCGACGTCGTGGCCGAGCGGCGGCCCGTCGGCGCCGACGACGTCCTCGCCGAGGCCCGCTGGCCGGAGGCGATGGCGGACCTGCTGCGCGTCGGCGTCCGCTGCTTCTCCACCACGCCGCACCGGATGGCGCCGGTGCTGGTCACGCTGACGCTGTTCGGCGTCCGGCCGAAGGCGCTCGGCTCGGGCCGGGGCGGGCTCGCGGCGCTGCTCGCCGCGCAGGGCAGCGCGGCGCTGTCGAACTCCCAGCAGTACGGGGACGTCCACCGCACGGCCGTGCAGCTCCAGGAGGCCGTCGAGTCCCGCGCCGTCGTCGACCAGGCCAAGGGCATCCTGATGCACGCCCTCGGCTGCGACGCCGACGAGGCGTTCATCGAGATGCGCAGGATTTCGCAGAACCGGCGTGTGAAACTCACCGCTCTCGCACAGCGCATCGTGGGCGATCAGGGGCTTCGCTGAGCCGGTCATCACGGACCTTGCCGTCGCACCGCGCCCACCGGAATAAGCTTCGCGAGACGGTTCGGTGAACCCCGACGTCCCGTCCCCGCGCGTGGTTCGATCCGCGTCCGCGCCCGATGCCCTCCGGAGCAGCCCGATGTCCGATGAACTCGATCCCGGAGCGGTGCTCCGGGAGGTCGCCGGGCTCGGCGAGCGGGTCGCGGAGCTGCGCCGCGCGGCGGCGATGCCCGCCGCCGACCCGCGGGCGGCGCTGGACGCCGCCCTCGCCGAACTGGAACTGGCCGTCGAGGCGCTGCAGGCCGCGGGCGCGGAGCGCGCCGCCGTCGGGAACGGCGCGGGCGCGGGCGACACCGAGCGCCGCGTGCTGCGGACCGTCTTCCAGGACGCGCCCGTCCCGCTGTTCCTGCTCGACCGCGACAGCGGCGTGCGGCGCGTGAACCGGCAGGCCGCGACGCTGCTCGGCACGTCGCCCGGGTACGTGTCCGGCAAGCAGTTCACCTCGTTCTGCGACCTGGCGACGCGCGGCCCGCTGCGGTCCCAGCTCGCCGCGGTCGTCCGGACGGGCCGCCGCTACCGCGTCCGCGTCCGGTTCCTCGGCGGCGACCGGCCGGTGGACGCCGTCGTGACGCTCGCGCGCGTGTGGATCGCGGGCGAGCCCGACCCGATGGTCATGGCCGTCGCCGGCCCGACGTCCACGCCGACCGGCGACGAGGCCGCCGCCGAGGAGCGCCCCGCCGTCCGCGACGACGAGGCCGTCGCCGCGATCAGCCACCGGATGGACGTCCTCGCCGCCGTCGGCGAGATGCTGCTGGACGAGCCGGTGTTCAACGAGACCGTCGCGGTGCGCCGCTGCGCGCGGCTCCTCGCCGCCGAGCTGGCGGACTGGGCGTTCATCGACCTGGCCGCCGCGGGTCCGGGCGCGCGGCTGGGCGACCTGCGCCGCCAGGTCGTCGTCGGCCCCGCCGAGGACGAGCACGCGCAGGAGTCCGTCCGCGTCCTGGAGTCCCTGCCGCCCGGCCCGCTGCCGAGCACGGTCTTCGCGACGCAGCAGGCCGCGCTGCGCCCCCACGTCGAGGACCTCGGCCTGCTCGGCGCGGACGACGCGGGCCAGCCGGTGTGCGGCCGGATCGGCGCGACGACCGTCCTCGCCGTCCCGATCGAGGACGGCGACCGCTGCCTCGGCACGATCACCCTCGCGGGCGGCGGCGAGAGCGGCCCGTTCGACCTGCACGACCTCGCCGTCGTCGGCCGGATCGGGCGGCAGCTCGCGCTCGTCATCCGCGCGTCCCGGCTGTACCGCAGGCGCGCCGAGGTCGCCGACAGCCTCCAGGCGAGCCTGCTGCCGAAGAGCCTCCCGGCCATCCCCGGCGTGGAGCTGGCCGCGCGGTACCTGACGGCGACGCACGGCGCGGAGGTCGGCGGCGACTTCTACGACGTGTTCCGGCTCGGCCGCGGCTGGGGGCTGGTCCTCGGCGACGTGTGCGGCAAGGGCGAGGACGCGGCGGCCGTCACCGCGTCGGCGCGGCACGGCGTCCGGCTCGCCGCGCGCTGGCACGACGACCCGGCGGAGGTCCTGGCGAAGGTCAACGCGGCGCTGCTGGACGAGGACCGGTTCGTCACGGCCGTCCTCGCGGGCCTGGAGGTCCGCGACGACCGGGTCGTGGCGACGCTCGGCATCGCCGGGCACCCCCCGGCGATCGTCGTCCGCGCGGACGGGGTGATCCGGTCGGCGTCGCACGGCGGCGTCCCGCTCGGCCTGTTCGAGGACTTCACCGCCGGGCACGACACCGTCGAGCTGTTCCCCGGCGACACGCTGTTCCTGCACTCGGACGGCGTCCTGGACGCGTGCGACGCCGCGCGCGCCGAGTTCGGCCGGGAACGGCTGCTGGAGACGCTCGCCGGGGTCGCGGGCCAGCCGCTCGGCGCGCTGACCGACGCGGTGGAGCGCGCCCTCCAGGAGTTCTGCGACGGCGACCTGCGCGACGACGTGTCGATGCTCGCGCTGCGCGTATCGCCGCCCGAGCCCCTGTAAAGCACGTCCGGCCCGCCGCGCATTGCGACGGGCCGGGACGGGACGGGTCAGTAGGCGCGGCCGAACAGCACCCGCTTGCCGTACGCGGACGGCCGCCCGCACTTCACGCACGCGCCGGACTCCTCGGGCGCGTCCAGCGGGATGCACCGGGGCGTCGCCGCGGTCTCGGCCTTGATCTCGTCCTCGCAGGCGGCGGCGCCGCAGTGGAACGCCCGCGCCCAGCCGCCCGAGACCTGCGCGGCGAACGCGTCCCACGCGTCGACGGTCGCGGTGTGCTCCTCGCGGAACGCCTCCGCGCGGGCCAGCAGGAACGCCTGGAACTCGGCGAGGACGCCGGGCAGCAGCTCGGGCAGCTTGTCGAGCGGGATCTGCTCCTTGCCCTGGCCCTCGACCGTCGGCAGACGGCGCGCGAGCGTCGCGACCCCGGCCTCGATGTCGCGCATCCCGAGCTCGATGCGGACCGGGACGCCGCGCATCTCCCACTCGTTGAACTTGTAGCCCGGCGACAGGTTCGGCCGGTTGTCGTCCACGTGGACGCGGACGCCGGTCGCCTTGATCGCCGCGCCGAGCCGCCGCGCCTCGGCGGCGGCCTGCTCGCCCTGCTCCTTGCGGCCGATCGGGACGATCACGACCTGGTACGGCGCGAGGCGGGGCGGCAGGACCAGGCCCTTGTCGTCGCCGTGCGTCATGATCACGCCGCCGATCATGCGGGTGCTCATGCCCCAGGAC
Organism: Actinomadura atramentaria DSM 43919; assembly: GCF_000381885.1. Taxonomy (GTDB): domain Bacteria; phylum Actinomycetota; class Actinomycetes; order Streptosporangiales; family Streptosporangiaceae; genus Spirillospora; species Spirillospora atramentaria. The sequence goes on from NZ_KB907227.1 coordinate 80,095, forward strand.
GTGGTGTGGGCGAGCGTGAGCTTCTCGTCCTCGTCCTGGTACTGGATCTCGAACGCCTTCGCGAAGTTCGTCCCGAGGTAGTGGCTCGTTCCGGCCTGGAGCGCGCGGCCGTCCCGCATCATCGTCTCGATCGTGTACGTGCGGACCGCCCCGGCGAACCGCTCGCCCGGCGTCTTCTCGCCCGGCACGACCGGCATCGCGGCCAGCTCCCGCGCGACGCTCGCGTACGCGTCCAGCGCCCACATCGTCTCGCGCATCGCGTCGGCCTCGTCGACGTGCGCGGTGTGGCCCTCCTGCCAGAGGAACTCGGTCGTCCGCAGGAACATGCGGGGCCGCATCTCCCACCGGACGACGTTCGCCCACTGGTTCAGCAGCAGCGGCAGGTCGCGGTGCGAGTCGACCCACTTGGCCATGTACTCGCCGATGACGGTCTCCGACGTCGGCCGGACGACCAGCGGCTCCTCCAGCTCCTTGCCGCCCGCGATGGTGACGACGGCCAGCTCCGGCGAGAACCCCTCGACGTGCTCGGCCTCCCGCTTGAGGTAGGACTCCGGGATGAACATCGGGAAGCAGGCGTTGTCGTGCCCCGCCTCCTTGATGCGCCGGTCCAGGTCGGCCTGGAGCAGCTCCCACACCCGGTACCCGTACGGCCGGATGACCATCGTGCCCCGCACCGGCCCCCGGTCGACGAGCTGCGACTTGATGACCAGCTCGTTGTACCAGGCGGAGAAATCCTCGCTCTGCGGCGTCACACCTTCTCGACTCACACGGAAGAGGGTATCTGCTGCGGGAAGTCGCGGTTTCCGGTCAAGGTGGGATCTCCGGAGCGACCGAGAACTCGGCCGGAACCGGACGGCACCGGCGATCCGCCACCCACCCGTGGCGCACATCGACCACCCCAGCCCCAACGTTCAGTAATCAATCGATAACGATATGCTATCATCGTCCGTGTGATCGTCATGCAGGCGTTCCGCTACGCCCTCGACGTCACCCCGTCGCAGGAGCGTCGGCTGCTGCGTCATGCAGGAGCCGCCCGAGCCGCCTACAACTGGGGTCTCGCACACGTGCGGGCCAACCTCGCCCAACGGGAGGCCGAGCGCACGTACGGGCTGCCCGAGGATGCATTGACACCGGCGACCTCGTGGTCGATGTACGCGCTGCGCAAGGAATGGAACAAGGCCAAGCACCGGGTCGCGCCCTGGTGGGCGGAGTGCTCGAAGGAGGCGTACGCCTCGGGGCTGACCCAACTGGCCGCCGCCCTGGCGAACTGGTCGCGGTCCCGGCACGGCGACCGCGCCGGGCGCCGAGTCGAATTTCCCAGATTCAAAGCGAAACGGCGCGCGGTGCCCTCGGTTCGTTTCACGACGGGTGCGATCCGATTGGAGGACGGCCGACACCATGTCACCCTTCCCGTGGTCGGCACGCTGCGGACGCACGAGTCGACGCGGAAACTCCACCGCCGCATCGCCGCCGGCACCGGACGCATCCTGTCGGCCACGGTACGACGCGAAACCGGACGATGGTTCGTGTCCTTCACCTGCGAAGTCGATCGCGCGGTCCGCGTTCCGGCGCGACCTGCGGCGATCATCGGCGTCGACCTCGGAGTGAAGAAACTTGCCGTCTTCTCCGACGACCGGCCTGACGTGGAGAACACGCGGCGGCTGAAGAAGTCGGCACGTCGACTGCGCATCGCGTCGCGAAGAGCGTCACGGCGGCAGGGGCCCGACAGGCGCGCAGGCAGGGCTCCTTCCGCGCGTTGGCGGCGAGCGGACGCCTCCCGCGCCCGCCTCCACCGACGGACGGCGTTTCAACGGAAAGACGCGATCCACAAACTCACCACTTCACTCGCTCGCGAATACGGCGTGATCGTGATCGAGGACCTCAACGTGGCCGGGATGCTCCGCAACCGCAGACTCTCCGCGGCCCTGTCCGACGCCGCCTTCGGCGAAATACGCCGACAACTCGCCTACAAGACCGCGTGGAACGGCGGACGTCTGATAATCGCAGATCGGTGGTACCCGAGCAGTAAGACCTGCTCGGCGTGCGGCGTGGTGAAACCCAAGCTACCGCTGCACATCCGGACGTTTACCTGTGATTCCTGCGGCCTGGTACTGGACCGGGATCGCAATGCCGCGCTCAATCTAGCGGCTTTGGCGAAACACGTCATCGCCGGGAGTGGCCCGGAGATGGAAAACGGGCGTGGAGCCGCCGTCAGACCCGGCCGAGCCGGGCAGGTGGCAGAGAAGCGCCAATCCCGCACCGGCCGACGCCGGATCAGACGGGAATCTTCGCCCGACAACGGGCGAATCGCCGATATCGAGAAGTAATCCGGCGAACGGTACTCACTCCCGGCACGTCGGTGGTGAGGCGCGGTGGACCGCGTTAGCCTTCGCGAATGCGCTGGTCCCAGTTGTTCGTGCCCACCCTCCGGGAGGACCCCGCCGAGGCCGAGGCGCCCGGCCACCGGCTGCTGCTGCGGGCCGGGTTCGTCCGGCGGCTCGCGGCGGGGCACTACTCGCTGCTGCCGCTCGCGGTCCGCGTCCGCGCGCGGATCATCGGGATCGTCCGGGAGGAGATGGCGGCGGTCGGGGCGCAGGAGATGCTGCTGCCCGAGCTGCACCCGGCGGACCCGTGGCGGCGGTCGGGGCGGTGGGACGCGATCGGCGCGGAGATGTTCCGGCTGCGGGACCGCCGCGGCGCGGACCTCGCGCTCGGCATGACGCACGAGGAGATCTTCACGCTCGTCGCCGCCGAGCTGGGCAGCTACCGGCGGCTGCCGCAGCAGTGGTACCAGTTCCAGACGAAGTTCCGGGACGAGCCGCGGCCCCGCGGCGGGCTGCTGCGCACCCGCGAGTTCACGATGAAGGACGCCTATTCCTTCGATCTGGACGAAGCCGGGCTGGACGCGTCCTACACCGCCTACCGCGAGGCGTACGAGCGGATCTTCGCGCGGCTCGGCATCCCGGCGGTCCCGGTGGACGCGTCGTCGGGCGCGATGGGCGGCGCGGACTCCACCGAGTTCATGGTGCCCGCCGCGATCGGCGAGGACGTGGTGATCCGCTGCGCGTGCGGGTACGCGGCGAACGTCGAGAAGGCCGTCTCCGCGCTGGCGGCCGTCGCGGACGAGCCCGGCCCGGACGCGCCCGAGCGGTTCCCGACGCCGGACGTCCGCACCATCGACGACCTCGCGCGCGACCACGCCGCGCCCGCCGACCGGCAGGTCAAGACGCTGGTGTACGTCCTGGACGGCGCGGTCACGCTCGTCCTGCTGCGCGGCGACCACCCGCTGAACGAGCAGAAGCTCGCGGACGCCACCGGCGCGGCCGCGCTGCGGGCGGCGACGGCCGAGGAGATCCGCGAAGCGCTCGGGGCGTCGCCGGGCAGCCTCGGCGCGGTCGGCGTCGCGCTGCCCGTCGTCGCGGACACCGCGCTGCGCGGCCGCCGCTCGATGTTCACCGGGGCGAACGAGGACGGCGTCCACCTGCGCGGCGTGGACGTCGCCCGCGACATCGCCGTCACCACCTGGGCGGACGTCCGGGAGGTCGCCGCCGGCGAGCCGTGCGCGCGCTGCGGGTCGCCGCTGGCGGCCGAGAACGCGATCGAGGTCGGGCACATCTTCAAGCTCGGTGACCGGTACGCGGCGGCGCTGGACGCGACGGTCCTGGACCCGTCCGGCGCGCGCCGCCCGCTGCAGATGGGCAGTTACGGCATCGGGATCGAGCGGGCCCTCGGCGTCCTCGCGGAACTGCACCACGACGACCGGGGCCTGCTGTGGCCGCGCGCCGTCGCGCCGTTCGCGGTGGCGGTCGTCCCCGCCCAGTCCGACGACCCGGACGTCGCCGCCGCCGCCGAGCGGATCTACGTGGACCTGCGCGCGGCGGACGTCGACGCGGTCCTCGACGACCGGCCGGAGCGCCCCGGCGTCAAGTTCCGCGACATGGAGCTGACGGGCATCCCGTTCCGCGTCACGGTCGGCCGCCGGGCGCTGGCGGAATCGGCGGCGGAGTTCACCACCCGCGCGACATCCGAAACGACCCTGGTCCCGCTCCCGGACGTCGTCGCCCACACCGTGCGCGCCACGAACGGCTAGCCCTCGACCGCGAGCACGACCGGCCGCCGTGCGTCCAGGAACAACTTCGCCCGGGCCTGCCGCCCGAGCCCGGCGGTGCTGGAGTCCTTGACCTCGTCGTCCCGCAGGTGGACGGTCGCGTCGGGGAACGCCACGAGCCATCCGCCGCCGTCGGGCAGCCGGGTGACGGTGAAGCGCCGCGGATCGCGCTCGGCCGTGCCGAACGCCCGCAGCGCACCCTCGACCTCGCCGGGTGTCGCTCCGCCGACCGGCACGACGGTCCCGTGCCGCAGGAACGCCCGTCCCACCCCCGGCCCGCCCGCCGCGCGCCGCGCCGCGTCGGGGACGGTCGGCGCGGGCGTCATCGGGCGCAGCGCGTCGGTGCCCCGCTCGCGCCGCCGGCGCAGCAGGGCCTGCACGAGGCTCACGGCGCCGAAGACGAACCACACCCGCAGGACCCAGCCGAGGAACTCCTTCATGAGCGGCCGCTGGTAGTCCACCTGGACGAGCAGCGGCAGCGACGGCGTCTCGTCGCACTCGATCGCGACGTAGGCGTCCGCGTCCGGCCGGAACGCGCCGACCCACCGGTACCCGGTCGGCCCGCCGTCGCGGTCGCCGAACGCGGGGTCGAGGCGGAGGTGCTTCACCTTCCCGTCCGACGCGGCGGAGAAGCAGTCCTGCGGGTGGGGAACGCCTTCCCGGACCCAGAGCCGGTAGCGGTAGCCCGCGCCGATGTCGAGGGTCGGGCGCGGGTCCGCCTTGCCGGAGTCCGTCGAGACGGCGCCGGTCGTCGGCGGGCCGGACAGCGCGCCGGTGGCCAGCAGCACCAGTCCGAAGACGGCCCAGGCCGCGAGGATGGCGAGCGGAATGGCGAGAATACCGGCCGATGTCCGACGTGATCGCTGATACCGAAAAGAGATGTTTCCTACCACCCGCCGATCGTATGATGCCCCGGACCGAAACGGGAGATCATCATGGAATACACGCGGACCGAAATCGACGGCGTCCCGGTCTTCTGGGGAGACGGGGGCGACGAGTACCGCGTCGCGCTGATCTTCCGGGTCGGCCACGCCGACGAGACCCTGGCTCGCAGCGGTGTGACGCACCTGATCGAGCACCTGGCGCTGCACGAGGTGTCCGACGGCGAACACCGCTGCAACGGCATGGTCGACGCGGTGCTGACCCAATTCGTCATGACGGGCTCGGCGTCGGACACCGCGCGATTCCTCGGTTCGGTGTGCGAAGCGCTCGGCGACCTTCCGATGGACCGCCTGGAGACCGAGAAGACGATTCTCCGCACCGAGGACGCGGCCCGTTCCCCGAACGCCGCCGCGCGGATGCTCGGCTGGCGGTACGGCGCGGCGTCGTACGGGCTCGCCGCGTTCACCGGTCTCGGGCTCGGCGCGCTCGCGCCCGCCGACCTGCGGGACTGGGCCGCGCGCTGGTTCACCCGCGACAACGCCGTCCTGGTGGTGCTCGGCGGCCCGCCGCCGGACGGCCTGCGGCTGCCGCTGCCGCCCGGCGAGCGGCGGCCGCTGCCCGCCGCGCGCGACGTGCTGGAGCACGCGCCCGCCTACTTCCACGCCGGCGTGGGCGGCGTCGCGGTGTCCGGCGTCGTGCCGCGCTCCCCGGCGGGCGTCCTCTACGAGACCGTCCTGGACCGGCGGCTGCGCCGGGTGCTGCGCCGCGACGGCGGCGTCAGCTACACGATCGAGGTCGAGTACGCGCCGCGCGACGCCGCCGCCGCGCACGTCGCCGCGTACGCCGACGGGCTGCGCGAGTCGCAGGAGAAGCTGATCGCGCTGTTCCTCGGCGAACTCGACCGGATCGCGACCGAGCCGCCCGACGACGCGGAGCTGGCCGAGGCCGTCGCGGCGTGGCGGACGCGGCTGGACACCCCGGACGCGCGCGCGGCCCGCCCCGCCTCCGCCGCCGTCAGCGAGCTGATGGGCACCCCGATCCGCACCCTCGACGAGACGCTCGACGAGTACGCGGCCGTGAAGCCGGAGGACGTGCGGGCGATCGGCCGGGCGCTGTTCGACTCGGCGCTGCTGATGCTGCCCGGGGACCGCGAGCCGGGCGACGGGCGGTTCTCGTACGCCGACCCGGCCGGGCGCGCCGTCGCGGGCCGCGTGCTGCCGCACGTCGAGGACAAGATGCAGCACCTGGTCATCGGCGCGGACGGCGTGACGCGGCTGCAGGGGACGACGATCGTCACGGTCCCGTTCGCGTCGGTCGCGGCTGTCCTGGCGTGGCCGGACGGGGCGCGGCAGCTCATCGGCGCGGACGCGACCGTCGTGGCCGTCGAGCCGAACCGGTGGGCCGGCGGCGAGTCGCTGGCCGACGAGATCGACCGGGCCGTCCCCGCCGAGCTGATCGTCCCGATGCCCGAGCGCGCGGCGGACGTCGTCCCGGCCCGGCCGGACGGCCCGCCGCCGGAGCTGCCCGCGCCGCGGCCGGACCGGCCGCCGTCGCCGCTCGCGCGCGTCCTGCGGCGGGCGCCGCGCGCGCTCCCGCCCGCGTGGACGCACGCCGAGCTGGCCCGGACGCTGCCCGCCGTCCGGCGCGGCGACCTGCGCGCGGCGCTGGGGCTGCTCGCCGCGACGCGCGCCGACGCCGAGGTCCGCGCGCTCGCCGCCGACCGGCTGGCCAACGCCGCGATCGGCCGCGGCGACGCGCTGGAGGCGATGACGGCGGACGCCCCCGACGACCCGGACCTCCACCTGCTGCTCGGCGCGGTGCGGATCGCGGAGGGCTGGTCGATCCGCAGCGCGTACCGGGCGAAGTACGTGAGCGACGACCAGTTCGCGGGCCTGTTCCGCCACCTGCTGACGGCGGGTCCGCCGCTGTACCGCGCGGCCGAGCTCCTTCCGGCCGACCCGACGCCGTGGGTCCAGCTCCAGTCCCACGCGCTCGGCCTCCAGCTCGGCCGCGACGAGTCCGACCGCCTCTGGACGGAACTCGTCGCCCGCGCCCCGGGCCTGTACGCCGGGCACTGGCGGCGCGCGCAGGTCCTGTGCGCCAAGTGGCAGGGCTCGAACGCCGAGGTCCTCGCCTTCGGCGTGGACGCGGCCGGGCGCGCCGAACCCGGCGACCCGCTCGCCGCGATGCTCCCGATCGCCCACCTGGAGAACTGCGAAGATCCGTTCGAGTACATGGCGTCGCCGGAGGTCCACGCGGAACTGTGCGCGGCGTCGGACCGGCTGCTGTCCGCCGAGTCCGGCCATCTGCGCGCGGTCGAGGCCCACCACCTCTTCGGCGGCGCGCTCTACTTCGCCGGTGACTGGAAGCGCGCCCACGAGCACCTGCGCCGGACGGGCCGCACCGAACCCCCCGACCTCGCCTGGGCCTACCGTGCCTTCCCCGAACGCCGCTACCTGAAGGCCCGCCGCGAAGTGGCCAAGAACTGACCGACGCCCCACCGACGCCATCCACCGTGAGGCGAAACGGCCAACACGATCCGGGAAGGGATAGCGGTAAGCCTGGTGCCGCCATCTCCGCCCTGCGCGGCGACGGTCGGCAAAGTGGGCGGAAGCGGGGCGGGCCGCTGATTTCGGGGTGCCCGGGGGGTTGGGTGGGGCGGGCGGTCGAGGGACGTGTTCGTGCTGGTCGGGGGAGCTTCGCGGGGTGGCGGGGCGGGCATCAGGACGCGTGGGCACGAGCAGCACCTGACGGGCGGATGCCGGCCGGCGGATCCGGTCGACGCGGGCGAAGCCCCCATCCGTCCGCGACCGTGCCCGAACGGAGCACAGGAGAATGAAGCGATCAATCGCAGTCGCCGCCGTCGCGGCGGCGGTCCTCGGCGGCGGGCTCGTCTCGGCGTCCGCGGCCACGGCGTCCCCGGCGTCCGGTACGCCCGGCGTCCTCTCGGCGTCCGCGCCGAGGCCGCGGCACTACGCGTACGGCAAGGTGACGTCCTCGACGCTGGACATCCGCAGCAGGCCCACGACGCACTCGCGGAAGCTCGGCTACTACAAGCGGGGCCAGAAGCTCGAACTCGAGTGCTGGGTGCCCGGGGAGAAGATCCACCGCGACGCCACCTGGTACAAGCTCGGGCCGCACAACGAGAACTTCAGCGGCGTCGGCTACGTCGCCGGCCACTACGTGAAGCTCCTCACCCAGCGTCCCGACCGCTGTCGCTGACCCGTCCGCCCGGTCCCCCGTCGGGGACCGGGCGAACCCGCGTCGCGGGACCGCCGCGACGCACCCCCCGAACCGCCCCGCCGAACGCGCACCGCACCGAGCCGCGCGCGCCGGCCGGCCTCCCGTGGTCGCCGTCTCGGATCATGCGTGGGACTGTCAGGAATCCAGGCCCGCCAGAAGTGCGGTGATGCGGCTCCAGGCTTCCGCCGCCGCGGCGGGGGCGTAGGACGGACGGGCGTCGCAGAAGAAGCCGTGCGGCGCGTCCGGGAGGACCACGGCCTCGTGATCCGGGCCGGAGGCGGCCAGCGCCGCGATGATGCGGTCGCGTTCCTCCGCGCGGAGGATTTCGTCCGCCCCGCCGAACAGGACGAGCGCCCGCCCCTTGATCGCCGGCAGCGACGCGAGCGTCGGGGTTCCGGCGTTCAGCGGCAGCGTCGGGTCCGTCAGGAAGCTCGGGTAGAGCGCCGCCACCGCCGCCAGGTCGAGGCGGGCGGCGGCGAGGAGCGCCAGGTGCCCGCCGACGCTGAAGCCGAGCATCCCCGCGCGGTCCGTCGTGTCGGGGCGGGCGCGCAGGGCGGCGAGCGTCGCGGCGGCGTCCGCGACGACGCCGTCGCGGGTGAGGCGGCGCAGCAGCGCGAACCCCCGCGCGCGACCCGCGTCGCCGTAGGGCAGGGCGGCGCGCGGCTCGGCGCGGTGGTGGAAGTCGGGCGCGGCCGCGACGTACCCGAGGGACGCGACGCGCCGGACGACGTCCCGGATGTGCTCGTCCGCCCCGAACAGCTCCGGCGCGACGAGCACGCTCGGGAACGGTCCAACCCCGGCGGGCCGGGCGACGAAGACGTCCAGCGGCCCGTCCGGCCCGGCCACCGGCGTCCAGCCGCCGAGCAGGTCCGACACCGCCTCCGCCACGCCTCGCGCCGACGCCGGGTTCTGCCCGGTGACGAGCCGCCCGTCCCGCACGACGTGCGCGGCGAACGCGTCGGCGGCGACGTGCTCGGCCCCGAGCGCGCGCAGCCGCCCCGCGAGCGGGAACGGGACGACGTCGGCGAGCCCCACGGCCGCCTCCTCGGCGTCGGTGAAGGCCGCGACCCGCCGCCCCGCGACGAACGGCGTCCCGTCGCGGCGCGTCGCGCCGACGAGCGCCGCCGGCCCGTGGCACACCGCCGCCACGACGCCGCCCCGTTCGTCCACCGCCCGGATCAGCGCGCCGACCGCCGGGTCGCCGGGGAAGTCCCACATCGTCCCGTGCCCGCCCGCGAAGAACACGGCGTCGTACCGCGCGGCGTCCACGTCCGCAACGCGCGGCGTCGCGGCGAGCGCGGCGCGGACCCGCCCGTCGTCGAGGAACCGCCGCTGCACGGGATCGGCGCGGTCCTCCCCGTCGCGCGGCGGCGCGCCGCCCGCGACGCTCGCGAGGTCCACCGCGTGCCCGGCGGCGGTCAGGACGTCCCACGGCTCGGCGGCCTCCGACACGTAGAACCCGGTCGGCCGCCCCGTGTCCCCGAGGACGCCGTGGCTGGTGAGGACGATCAGCACTCGCTTCGGCATGGCCGACAGTCTGCGCCCGGCGCCCCATAGAGATCCAATAGCGCGAAGCCGACCTTGCCATAGGAAACCTGATATCCAGACGGCATGCCCGTCTCGTTCGACCTGCTCCGCACGTTCCTCGCCGTCCACCGCGCCGGATCGGTCACGCGCGCCGCCGAACTGCTCCAGCTCTCCCAGCCCACGGTGACCGCCCAGATCAAGGCGCTCGAACGCGCCCTGGACCGCCCGCTGTTCGAGCGGCGGCCGCGCGGCATGGCGCCGACCGCCGCCGCCGACCGCCTCGCCCGCCGCGTCGCGGGCCCGCTGGACGCGCTGGAGGAGTTCGTCGGCGACGACACGGGCGCGGACGCGTTCGCGCGCGCCGTCCACCTCGGCGGCCCCGCCGAGCTGGTCGCCGCGCGGGTGCTGCCCTGCCTGGCCCCGCTGGTCCGCGACGGCCTGCAGCTCCGCGTCGCGCTGGGCCTGCCCGGCGACCTGGCCGCCGCGCTCACCGACGGCCGCCTGGACCTGGCCGTCTCGACGGTCCGCCCGCGCCAGGCCGGGCTCCACGCCGAACCGCTGTGCGACGAGGAGTTCGTCCTGGTCGCCGCCCCGCCCTGCGCGGACGCCGACGTGGACCGCGCACCCCTCGTCGCGTACGCCGAGAACCTGCCGATCCTGCGCCGCTACTGGCGGACGGTCTTCGGCAGGCGCCTCACCCGCGCGCCCGCGCTCGTCGTCCCGGACCTGCGCGGCGTGCTCGCGGCCGTCGCGGCGGGCGCGGGCGTGACCGTCCTCCCCCGCTACCTGTGCGCGGCCGACCTCGCGGCGGGACGACTGCGCGTGCTGCGCGAACCGGAGCTGCCGCCGATCAACACGCTGTACCTGGTGAGCCGCGCGGGGACCGTCCACCCCGCCGCCGCGACGGTGCGCGACCGCCTCCGGCGCGCGGGCCGCACCTGGTCGTAACCCGCGAACGGCGACAAACCGGGGTACCCGGCGGGCCACCGGCCCCCGACCCGCCGCGACAGGTGTTCGTCCTGGTCGCGGGCAGCGTCGCGGCGCGCCGCGCCGGGCATCAGAAGGGCGCGATCGACCCGGCGGCGCGGCCGCGCCCGCCGTCCGCCCCGCGCGGACGGCCCGGCCGCCGCCGGACGGCCGCGCCCGCCCCGTCCCGGCCGCGCACGCCGGGACGCGCCGCACACCCGAGGGAGAACCCGCCATGAAGCGTCCGCTCGCCGTGACCGCAGCGACCGGCCTGCTGCTCACCGCAGGACCGCTGCTCGCCCCCGCCGACGCCGCACCGGCCCGCGCCGCGCGCTACGCGTACGGCCGCGTCACCGCGTCCACGCTGGAGATCCGCTCCCGGCCCACGTCCAAGTCGCCGTCCAAGGACCACTACGTGCGGGGGTTCCAGCTCGAGATCGAGTGCTGGACGCCCGGCGAGAGCGTCGGCGGCAACACGACCTGGTACAAGCTCGGCCCGGACAACCGCAACTTCACCCAGCCCGGATACGTCGCGGCGCGCTACGTCGAACTGCTCACCAACGGCCCGGCCCGCTGCTGAGCGGGGATCACTCGTCGAAGAGCGCGTACATCGCGGTTTCGAGCCTGCTCAGCGCGACGGGGCCGAGCCACTCCCGCCCCAGCGCGACGACGTCGAGGCGGGCGCATTCGAGCTGGACGTCCAGCAGCACGACGGACATGCGCGCGCCGAACACCGCCTCGGCGGGCCACGTCTCGCAGTCGGCGTTCACCCGCGCGTCCGTCACGCCGACCGCGCGGATCAGCAGCACGGGCGCGTCCCCGCCCTGGAACTGGACGAGCAGCCACGCGACGCGCCCGCACGGCGCGGCCGCGCCCCGGTCCGCGCCGACGTAGGCCCCGTTGTCGACGAGGCAGTGCTGCACGACCCCGCCGCGGAACCCGTCCACGAGGTCGAGCAGCTCGTGCCACGCCGCGGCGTCCGCGACGCGCCGCACCCGGCCCAGCACCGGACGCCGGTTCTCCACGGACCCCACCCCCTCCCGCACGGTGGCACCGCGCGGCGAACTCATGTTCGGACATCTCACCATGAGTTCATGGCCCACGGATTTCGTTCTCAGCGAACGCGCCCGGACACGAGCACGCGGGGGATCAACCCGTGTTCTGCAACCCCGCCGCCACCCCGTTGACGGACAGCAGCAGCAGTTCCTCCAGCCGGGCGCGCTCCGCCTCGTCCGACACCCCGGCCCGCAGTGAGGCGAGCGCGCGCAACTGCAGGTGCGACAGCGCGTCCACGTACGGGTTCCGCAGCGACACCGCGCGCGACAGGACGCGCCGGTTCTCCAGCAGCCGCTCGTGGCCCGTCACCGCCAGCACCAGCCGGTGCGTGCGGTCGTACTCGGCCAGCACCGTCTCGGTCAGCTCGGGACGCCCGCCCAGTTCCAGGTACCGGGCCGCGATGTCCCGGTCGGACTTGGCGAGGCTCATCTCGGCGTTGTCCAGCAGCGTCCCGAACAGCGGCCACGACGCGTACGCCTCGTGCAGTCCCGCCAGGTCCGCGCCGTCGTCGGAGACGGCCGCGAGCCCGCTGCCCAGCCCGTACCAGCCGGGCAGGTTCACGCGCGTCTGCGTCCACGCGAACACCCACGGGATCGCCCGCAGGTCCTCCAGCCCCTGCGCGGCCTTGCGCCGCGACGGCCGCGACCCGATCCGCAGCTCCGCGATCTCCTCCAGCGGGCTGACCCGCGCGAACCACGCGGCGAACCCGTCGGTCTCGATCAGCGACCGGAACGCCGCCCGCGCCGCGTCGCTGATCTTGTCGGCCAGCGGCCGGAACCGGGCCGCCGCCGCGCGGGCGCGGTCCTGGACGTCGTCGGTGGACGCCAGCAGCACCGCGTTGGTGACCTGCTCGACGTGCCGCCGCGCGATCTCCGGGTTCCCGTACCGCGCGAAGATCACCTCGCCCTGCTCGGTGACCTTGAACCGCCCCGCGACCGACCCCGGCGCCTGCGCCAGGATCGCCCGGTTCGCCGGGCCGCCGCCCCGGCCGAGCGAGCCGCCGCGCCCGTGGAACATCGTCAGCGTCACGTCGTTGCGCGCCGCCCACTCCGTCAGCGCCTCCTGCGTGTCGTACAGGCGCAGCGTCGCGCTGGTCGGGCCGAGCTGCTTGGCCGAGTCGGAGTAACCGAGCATGATCTCCATGCGGCGGCCCGTCGCGGCGAGGCGGCGGCGCACCGCCTCGATCTCCAGCATCCCGTCCAGGACGGACGGGGCGCGCTCCAGGTCCTCCCCCGTCTCGAACAGCGGGATCACGTCCAGGACGGGCGCGTGCTCGCCCAGCGACGCCGCCAGCTCGTGGACGTTCGCGATGTCCTCCGCCGACCGCGTGAACGACACGACGTACCGGGAGCAGGCCGTCACCCCGAACCGCCGCTGGATCCAGGCGACGACCCGCATCGTCTCCAGGATCTCCTCGGTCATCGCGTCGCGCTCGCCGCCCGCCCGGACCTGCGCGAGCGCCTTCTCGTGCAGCTCGGAGTGCTGCCGGATCTCCAGCTCCGCGAGATGGAACCCGAACGTCTCGACCTGCCAGATCAGGCCCTGCACGCGCCCGTACGCCTGCCGGGGCGCGCCCGCCGCCGCCAGCGACTCCTGGACGGTCCGCAGGTCGGCGAGCAGGTCGCCGGGCCGGTCGTAGCCGAGGTCGGCGTCGCGCTCGCGGGTCGCGGCGACGCGCTCGGCCGCGAACATCAGGAGCTGCCGGTGCGGCTCCCCCGGCGACCGCCGCTCGATCGCCGCCAGCCGCTCCGGATGCGCGGTCCGCGCCGCCGCGAGCGCGTTGCACAGCGCCTCCGACGGCGGCGTCGTGGACTCGTGCGCCGTCATCTCCCGGCCGATGCGCGCGCACGCGTTCTCCAGCGCGCGCAGCACGTGCTCGGACTGGATCGTCACCGCGTCCCGCGTGACGCGCGCCGTGACGAACGGGTTCCCGTCGCGGTCGCCGCCGATCCAGCTCCCGAACCGCAGGTAGGCGGGCGCGCGCGGCGGCTCCGCGCCGGTCCCGGACGGGTTCAGCGCCGCGTCCAGCGCCCGGTAGATCCGCGGCACCACCCGGAAGATCGTCTCGTCGAACGCGGCCATCGCCGTGCGGACCTCGTCGAGCGGGTCCATCTGGGCGTGGCGGCGCAGCGCCGTCCGCCACAGCAGGTCGATCTCCTCGCGCAGCCGCCGCCCGATCTCGGCGCGCGCCCCCGCACCCGGCGCGGACTCGGGCGCGGCGTCCCACGCCGACAGCAGGTCGCTGACCCGCTGGATCGCGGTGACGACCGCGCGGCGGCGCGCCTCGGTCGGGTGCGCGGTGAAGACGGGCCGGACCTCCAGCCCGGCGACCGCCTCGGCGAGCCGCCCGTCGCCGTCCGCGCCGATCTGCTCCACGGCCGCCGCCACCGACGACGGCACGCTCTCCCCGGTGTCGCGTTCCCGCAGCGTGCGGACGCGGTGGTGCTCCTCGGCGAGGTTCGTCAGATGGAAGTACACGGTGAACGCGCGCGCGACCTGTTCGGCGCGTTCCAACGTCCAGCCCTCGACGAGCGCCGTCACCTCCGCGACGGGCACCTCGCCGCGCCGCGCCGCGATGACCGCGTGCCGCAGCCGCTCCACGTCGTCGAGAAGGCCCTGCCCGCCGTACTCGACGAGGCTGTCGCCCAGCATCGCGCCGAGCAGGCGCACGTCCCGCCGCAGCGGGTCGGGCAGGTCGTGCCGGAGGATGTCCCGCGTCTTGGTAGCCACGGCCTCAGCGTAATCAGCCGCGGGACGGGGGCGGCAAGGCGGGCGGGGGCTGTGGAAAACCGCCCCGCGCGCCGCGCCGCCATCAGCGAGTGGTTACCCTGACCGGCATGGCGATGGAAGCTCCTGAACCCGTGGTGTCCTCGGACATCGACATCCACACGACCGCGGGCAAGATCGCGGACCTGGAACGCCGCCGGCACGAGGCCGTCCACGCCGCGTCCGCCGCGGCGGTCGAAAAGCAGCACGCCAAGGGCAAGATGACCGCGCGCGAGCGCATCGACGCCCTGCTGGACGAGGGCTCGTTCACCGAGTTCGACGAGCTGGCCCGGCACCGCTCCACCATGTTCGGGCTGGAGAAGAAGCGGCCCTACAGCGACGGCGTGGTCATCGGCCACGGCACCGTGGACGGCCGCCCGGTGTGCGTGTTCTCCCAGGACGTCATGGCGTTCGGCGGGTCGCTCGGCGAGGTCTACGGCGAGAAGATCGTCAAGATGCTCGACATGGCGCTCAAGACGGGCTGCCCGGTCGTCGGGATCAACGAGGGCGGCGGCGCGCGCATCCAGGAGGGCGTGGTCGCGCTCGGGCTCTACGCGGAGATCTTCAAGCGGAACGTCCACGCGTCCGGTGTGATCCCCCAGATCTCCCTGATCATGGGCGCCGCGGCGGGCGGGCACGTGTACTCCCCCGCGCTCACCGACTTCATCGTCATGGTGGACCAGACGTCCCACATGTTCATCACCGGGCCGGACGTCATCAAGACCGTCACCGGTGAGACGGTCACGATGGAGGAGCTGGGCGGCGCGCACGCGCACAACACCCGCTCCGGCGTCGCGCACTACCAGGGCGCAGGCGAGCAGGACGCCATCGACTACGTCAAGGCGCTGCTGTCGTACCTGCCGTCCAACAACCTCGCCGAGCCGCCCGCGTTCGACGCCCCGGCCGACCCGGCGGAGCTGCGCGAGGAGCTGGACGCGCTCATCCCGGACTCGCCGAACCAGCCGTACGACATGCACACCGTCATCGAGAACGTCGTGGACGACGGCGAGTTCCTGGAAGTCCAGGAGCTGTTCGCCCCCAACGTCATCGTCGGGTTCGGACGCGTCGAAGGCCGCTCGGTCGGCGTCGTCGCCAACCAGCCGATGCAGTTCGCCGGGACGCTCGACATCCACGCCTCCGAGAAGGCCGCCCGGTTCATCCGCACCTGCGACGCCTTCAACATCCCCGTGCTGACGTTCGTGGACGTCCCCGGCTTCCTCCCCGGCACCGACCAGGAGTGGAACGGCATCATCCGGCACGGCGCGAAACTGCTGTACGCGTACGCGGAGGCGACCGTCCCGCTCGTCACCGTCATCACCCGCAAGGCGTACGGCGGCGCGTACGACGTCATGGGCTCCAAGCACCTCGGCGCGGACGTCAACCTCGCCTGGCCCACCGCGCAGATCGCCGTCATGGGCGCGCAGGGCGCGGTGAACATCCTGTACCGGCGCGAACTCGCCGCCGCCGACGACCCGGACGCGCTGCGCGCCGAACTCGTCACCGAGTACGAGGACACCCTCGCCAACCCCTACATCGCCGCCGACCGCGGCTACGTGGACGCGGTGATCAAGCCGTCCGAGACGCGCGGGCACGTGGTCAAGGCGCTGCGGGCGCTCCGCGAGAAGCGCGCCACGCTCCCGCCGAAGAAGCACGGCAACATCCCGCTGTGATCTTGTCCTTCCGGGCTGCGCCCTCGCCTGGCGGCTCGGGCTTGTCGCGCATCGCTTCGCGGTCTTCGAGCCGGGACCTGGCTTCGGCTCGTCCCGGCCCTCAGGTCACGCGGTCGCGTTGTGGGGACGGCGGTCTCGGGAGGGACGATCCGTCGCCGAAGGAGGACTTCATGAGTGAGGCCGAGCCGTTCCTTCAGGTCGTCCGGGGCGACCCGACGGCCGAAGAGGTCGCGGCGCTCGTCGCGGTGCTGACGGCGCGCGCGCAGGCCGCCGCGGCCGCGCGCGGCGCCGCGCCCGAGCCCGTCTCGCGCTGGGCCGACCGCGCGCGCCTCGTGCGCGGCGGCGCGCCCGCGCGGCCGGGCCCCGGCGCGTGGCGGGACGCGGCGCGGCACCGCTGACCGGCTGCTGACCGGCGCAGACTCGGCGGGACGACACGCCGGGGCGGCGACACGGCGTCACATGTTCGGTCACGGTGGGCGGTCCCGCGATTTCTCCTGGTGATTCGCGGCGGACGGGTGTGGACGGCCGCCGACGGGACATGCTGATGGCACACGCAACCGTGGATCGCGCCCTGTTGAGGGCCTTGCACGAATAAGGTGAAAGGCCATGGCCACCTCGGAGTTCGTCCCACAGCCCGCGCGCTTCGCGATTTTCGTCGACGCGGGATACCTCTACGCGGCCTCCGGGGCGCTGCTGCTCGGCTGCGGTTCCAGGCGCGAGTACCGTGTCGCCGCGGAGAAGCTGATCAAGGCGCTGACGGGGCACGCGGACGACCAGTTGCTGGGCGAGCTGCTGCGCGTGTACTGGTTCGACGCCGCGCCCAAGCGGCAGCCGACCGTCGACCAGCGCGTCATCGCGAACCTGCCGCTGGTGAAGCTGCGCCTGGGCAACCTGAACGCGCAGGGCCAGCAGAAGGGCGTCGACGCGCAGCTCCGCGCGGACCTGGAGGCCCTGGCCCGGCACCGGGCGATCACCGACGCGGTGCTGCTCGCGGGCGACGAGGACATGCTGCCCGCCGTCGAGGCCGCGCAACGCTACGGGGTGCGCGTCCACCTGTGGGGCGTGGAGCCGACGCACGGCTCCAACCAGGCGGAATGGCTCGTGTGGGAGTCCGACACCGTCGAGGTGCTGCCCGCCGACTTCCTGCGCCCGTACTTCACCAAGGCCAAGGCGCTGCCGGTGCCCGCGCCGACCGCCGTTCGCGAGGTCGCGGGCAAGACGGTCACGGTGCCGTCGCCCGCCGAGGTGTTCGCGGGGCGGGTTCCGGCGGTGCGGCCGGTGCCGACGCCGAACGTGTCGCCCGCCGTGGTGCCGAACAACGTCCCGAACACCGTGCGCGGGCCGTCTCCCGCGACGGTCGCGGCGTCGCTGAGCGCGGCGGGCGCGGCGCTCGCCGAGACCAAGCTCGGTCCCGAGCGCGACCACATGCGCGAGATCGGCGAGCACGTCGCCCAGAAGTGGATCTTCGAGCGGGGCCGCGACAACATCCGCGACCTGCTGCCCGGCCCGATCCTGCCGCCGGTCATCGACAAGGAGCTGCTGATCGAGGCCGAGAAGGAGCTCGGCTCGTCGCTGCGGCCCTACCAGGAGGCGCGCACCTGGCTGCGCGACGGCTTCTGGGAGCGCGTGTACCGCGAGTTCGGCATCGGGTACGGCACGTCCGACTGACCGCGCCGCCCGTCAGCGGACGGGGACGCGACCCCATTCGGGGACCAGTTCCTCCACCAGCGCGTCGGTCTCCGGCTGGAGGCCGTCGTACATCGGGTCGCGGCCGAGGCGGTCGCGCAGCTCGTCCACGACCGCCCTGACCTGGGCGTCGTCCCCGAGAGCGTGGACGGCGCGCAGCAGGTCGCGCCACAGGCCCTCCTCCTCGGGGGCCAGCCGCAGGCCCGCGCGGGCGGCCCCGGCGGCGGCGCGCGGGTCGTTCTCGTCCAGCCGCAGCAGGACGAGCCGGTGCGCGACGTCCACGACGCGCGCCGTCGCCTCGTACTCGACGTCGCTCGCGGCGAGCCAGCCGTACCGGCCGCGCGGCCGGTCCGCCAGGAGCGGGCCGCGCACCAGGTCCAGCGCGTACGACATGTACGCGGTCTCCGACGACGGCTCCGCCGCCGACCGCCACAGCAGCCAGCGGAACACCGCCCAGTCGACCCGGACCTCCGAGCCGAGCCGGACGCGGCCCCGGTCGTCGTAGTACAGGTTGGGGCGGCCGCGCGCGTCGCGGCCGAGCCAGTCCGAGACACGGGCGATCGTCGCGTCCCGGACGCCCGCGGTGACGCCGCGCGGCCAGATCGCGCCGCCCAGCACCGTCGGGTGGACGCCCTCGGGGTGCAGCGCGAGGTAGACCAGCGCCTCGGTGCAGAGTTCGCGGCGGGTCTCGTCCAGGGGGCCGGGCGCGTCGACCTCGACGGGGCCGAGGAGCCGGATGTCCACCGCGGACTGGTCGCCGTCCGGCGGCTCCGCGCCCGCGGACGGCTCGGGCAGCGCGACCGACTCGGCCCGGTCCGCGGTGTCGAACAGCTCGAAGACGCCGCGGTACTGCTCTTCGGGGACGAGCTGCGCGTCGACCTCGAAGCCGAGGACACCCGCCTGGAGCCGCTCGGACTCGTCCAGGTCCCACGTCCACGTCGCGCCCTGAACGTCGCCGGGGACGAGGTAGCCCGCCGCCATGCGGGTGCCGGTGCGGGCGAGCGCGACGAGGCGGTCGGCCTCGGCCTCGTCCGGCTCGTCCGCCATGATCAGGTAGTGCGGCATCCACGCCTCGCCGAACACGCCGCGCGACCGGCCCGTCAGGACCGAGTCCACGCCGGACGCGGCGAGCGCCTGGCGCACCTCCTCGCTGCGGCCCTCCAGCTCCGGCAGCGCGTCGGCGAGGTTCGGGACGGAGCGGATGCGGTCGGGCGCGATCCGGCCCAGGCCCTCGCCGAGTTCCTGGCCGAACCCGACGAGCGTCACGCGCATGTGGTCCGACCAGCGGTTCGTCGCCAGTTCCAGGGCGAGGGCGGCGAGCACGGCGCGGCGGTCGCCGTCGGGGCCGCGCAGCGCGACGAGGCCGTGCGCGGCCTCCAGGTCGACCAGGATGCGGCCGGTGTCGTTCGTCCCGATCGAGACCAGGCCCGGGTAGGGGGCCAGGACGTCGCCGAGGTCGGCGGCGTCCAGCGCGGGCAGCGCGTCCGCGCCCAGCCGCCACACCTGGCCGTCGTCGAACGCCTGCCACGGCGCGGGCGGGTTGCGGTCGGCGGGGGCGATCCACAGGTCGAGGCTGCCGGGGCCGAGGTGGACGCCGTAGACGGTCGGCAGCGGCCGCCCGCCCGCCGCCATCGACTTGGAGAGCTGGCGCAGGCCGAGGTCCAGCAGCCGGGCCGCGGACTCGTCCGCGCCGAACCGCAGCGCGTGCTCGGCGAGCGCGGCGCGGCCCTCCGGGCGGGCGATGCGGTGGCCGAACGCGCGGTCCCGCGCCTGCGCGCGCCGCCGCCGGCCGAGGACGGCGAGCAGGCCCGCCGCCAGCAGCGACGCGACCGCCAGGCCCTGCGGCCACTCCATGTGCAGCGGCAGCGGGACGGTGTGGTCGTGGTTCGCCGCGGGGCTGGACGCGGGCGTCTCGTCGGGGGCCTGCCGGCCGGGGTCCTTGACCGGCGGGGCGGCGGGGGCGTGCTCGGGCTTCTCGTGCGCGGGGGCGTGGGTCGGGGCCTGCGCGGGCGCGTGCGTCGGCGCCTCGCTCGGCGCGGGGGCCTGGGTGTGCGGCGTCTGCTCGTGCGGAGCTTGGGCGGGCGGGGCCTGCTCCTGCGGCTTCTGCGCGGGCGGGGCCTGCTCGTGCGGCGTTTGCTCGTGCGGCGTTTGCTCGTGCGGAGCCTGCGCGGGCGGCGCTTGTTCGCGGGGCGTCTGCTCGTGCGGGGTCTGCGCGGGCGGCGCTTGTTCGCGGGGCGTCTGCTCGTGCGGGGTCTGCGCGGGCGGCGTCTGCTCGTGCGGCGTCTGCTCGTGCGGCGTCTGCTCGTGGGGCGTCTGTTCGTGGGGCGTCTGCGCGGGCGGCGTCTCTTCGCGCGGCGCGGGATGCTCGACGGGATGCCCGTGCCGGAAGTAGTCGTCCAGCTCCCCGACCGGGACGACCTTCGCGTGCCGCGCGTCGTGCGGCATCTCCAGCACCCAGCCGGGCCGGATCAGGCTCGCGATCGTCAGCTTGCTGCCGTCCGGCTGGACGCGCCCGTGGTTGAGGTCGTAGATCTCCTTGTACCGGCGACCCTCGCCCAGGCACTTCTCCGCGATCTCCCACAGGCTTTCGTGGTGACGGCCCTCCGGCGGCTGCACGCGGTAGATCTTCGTCGTGCGGCCGTGCTCGTCGGGCGCGGCAGCGGCGGTGTACGGGGCGGCGTCGGGCGCGGCCCGCTCGGCGTGCTGCTCGACGGGCGCGTCCTGCACCTGCGCGACGAGCCGCACGGCCGCCGGGGCGGCGGGCGCCTGGTGCAGCCCGCGCGCCGCGAACGCGGGCACGACCGCGGTCGTCGCGGTGAACAGCAGCAGCGCCGTCACGACGAGCCGGTGGACGAGCGACTGCGTCCCGCCCGCGAGCGGCACCCGCGCCGGGACGCCGACGCCGCGCACCCCCGCGTACACCTCGACCGCGACGCACAGCGCGAACTGCAGCCACGCCAGCCACACCAGCCCGACGAGGATCGGGATCAGCGCGCTCTCGCCGATCCGCTGCCCGAGGTCCCCGGCGGCGGGCAGCTCGGTGGGGACCGGGGAGCCGAACGCGGCCAGCAGCGCCCACGGCACGCCGACCAGCAGGGCGGTCAGCGCGGCGAGCGCGCCGACGCCGGCGAGCACGTCGCCGGGGGTGCGCCGCCGCCCGGTCCGCCGGGGGTCCATCGGTGTCTGTCGTATCGCCATTCGCCGCCGCGTCCCTAGCGCTCGCCGATCGCCGCCTGTGCAGAGTTCCGTGCCGAATTCCGTGCCGTTGCCGAAGTCGATGCCGATGTGGCGGCCCGTGCCGTCTTCGTCATCGTAGACGGGGTGACCGCCCGTTCAATGCCTCTGTCGTCCGCTTCGTCCTTACCTGCTGCGGTAAGTGCGCCTCTGCTCGAGGCCGTCACGGGGCCTCCCCACCCGTCACCGGCTGGGCCGTCGCGGACGACGTCATCGTGAACGACCCCAGCCCCGGGACGATCCCGAGGATCTGCGACCGCACCGTGAGCTGCACCGCCACCCGGACGTGGCCGGTATCGGCGTCGCAGCTCAACGGCCTGGCCGACGCGTCGTACTCGGTGACCATCGCGCACGCCGCCGACCGCGCCCGCCCCGGATCGAGGACGGGCTTGCCGGTACGGCGCAGCGCGGCCTCGTCGATCTGGTTCGCGCCGGCCCGCGCCGCCTGCTCGGCGATGTCCGCGGCGCGCTGACGGGCGTGGATGGCCAGCCCGCCGTCCACGAGCAGCCCCGCGAGCAGCAGCACCGAGGGCGCGAACAGCACGACGTACATCGACGCAGCCCCCCGGTCGCGCACCACCGCTCCGCGTCGCCGACGACGCTTCCCCGCGCCGTCCCCCGGGTCCGCTCTTCTTTCCGCGCCGCGTTTTTGGACGCGCGTCGCCGCCGGGGTGCCCTCCGAGTCCGGCCCCGCCGTCGCGCGGCGTTCGCGGAGGCGTCTCATTCGTCACCCCCGCGATAGGTATAGGTGTCGATCGGGGCGAGGGCGCGGCCCTGGAGCCGCTTGGTGCCGGGGAATCCGACGAACGCCAGGTCGGCCAGGTCCACCGAGCAGACGATCGTCACGGCGACGCGGCCGCCCGCCCGGAAGCCGTTCAGGTCCACCTCCACCGAAGGGCCGCCCGCGCACCAGTCGCGGCCGCGCAGGTCGGCGGCGGCCGCGGCGCGCGCCATCTGGTCCGCGCCGCCCGCGCTCCGCGCGACGGACGCCGCCCGCGCCGCGTCCCGCGCGGCCCCGTCCACCTGGCTCTGCGCGTCCACGAGCCGCCCCGCGCCCGCGAGGACGAGCAGGAACGCCACGAGCAGCGGCGTCACCAGCACCATCTCCAGCGACATGGACCCGCGCTCGCCGTCCTCCCTCATCGCGGGGCCTCGCAGGTCGTGCCCGAGCCGACGTCCGGCCGGAAGCACTCGATGGGCCCCTGCGACCGCTGCGTCACCGAGACCTTCAGGAACGGCACGACCCGCACGGCCGTGCCGCTGACCTGCACCCACCGCTCGTCGCCGTCCTGGCCCGCGTCGATCCGCAGTCCCTCGATGAGGCGCGGGCCGATCTGGCGGACGTCCGTCCCGGCCTTGGCGACGGCCTGGCCGCGCCAGTCGCCGTCCGGCTGCGTCCGCGCGACGCGCGCGCCCGCCTGCGCCGCGGCGAGCGCGACCTGCCGGGCGTGGTAGATCATCGCGAACTGGACGACGGCGAGCAGGACGAGGATGAGGACCGGCGTCAGCAGCGCCCACTCCATCGCGGACGCGCCCCGGTCGCCGTCTTCGCGCCTGGCCATCGCCGTCAGGTGCCGGTGTTGATGCTGTCGGCCTTGGCCTTGATCTTGTCCATGATGATCTTGCCGATGGTCACCGCGATGAGCGCGAGCACGGCCGTGATGATGGCCCACTCGATCGCCGACGCGCCCCGGCTGCGGTCGGGCTCGTTCCGCAGCCGGTGGATGCGCGCGCCGACGAAGGCGCGCAGATAGACGATCATCGGGTCGTCGAGGGGGTTCATCGGATCAGCTCCTAGTGCGTCGCGGTCGGGGTCGGGGGGAACGGACGGCGGGGAACGGTCAGGAGCCCATCACCCGGATGAGCGCGGGATAGGCGAGGAAGATCAGGAACGCCGCGCACAGGAAGAGCTGCGCGACGAGCATCGACTGGGAGCGCTCACCGGCCTTCCCCTCCAGCTCGGACAGCTCCCGGCTGCGCATCGACGCGGCGCGCGCGGCCAGCGACTTGCGGACCTGCGCGCCGTCGTCGGCGACGAGCGCCAGCGCCCCGGCGAGGTCGCGCAGCTCGGCGATGTCGAGGTCCTCGCCGAGCGTGCCGAGCGCCTGCCAGGGGGTGCGGCCGGTGATGCGGGCGTTGCCGAGCGCGTCGCGCAGCCGCCGCATCGCCCAGCCCTCGCCGACGCCCGCGGCGGTCGTCAGCGCCTCCGGGACGCCGCGGCCGCCCGCGAGATTCATCGAGACCAGGTCCAGGAACGCGCCGACGACGTGCCGGAAGTCCTGGCGGCGCGCGGCGGCCTCCTGGCGCAGCTTCATGTCGGGGAAGAAGAACACCGCGACCGCGAAGATCACGCAGACCCACGCCGGGACCTGCAGCGACATCCCGAACCCGATCAGCGCGAAGTACGCGGTGATGACGGGGATGAACAGCAGCGCGGCGGCGGGCAGCAGGAACTTGGTGGCGAGGAACGCCTCCAGGGACCGGTCGGTGATGGCGAGGTCCGCGCGGACGGACGTCAGCCGCCAGCCGCGCGCCTCGCAGAACCGGACGAGCTCCCGGCCGAGCCGCGCCCGCATGCCGCCGACGCGCTCCATCGTCGGGGACGCACGTCCGGCGCGGGCGCGCTCCTCGTCGCGGCGGCGCACGGCGTCGAGCGCGGCGAGCCGCGCGGTCAGCCCCGGACGCGCCGGGAACAGCGCCCGGACCAGCGCGAACAGCCCCAGTCCGGCGATGGCCCCGGCGAGCAGCGCGGCGTTCACGGCGCACCCCCGTCCACGACTCCGCCGCCCGGATGTCCGCCCAGGCCGCCGTTCACACCACCCGAACCGCCGCTCACACCGCCCGCACCGCCGCTGAGACCGCCCGAACCACCGCTCAGGCCGCCCGAACCGCCACTCAGGCCGCCCGCGTTCCCGCTCAGGCCACCCGAACCGCTCAGGCCGCCCGCGCCCGCGCCGCCTGCGTTCCCGCTCAGGCCGCCTGCGCCCGCACCGCTCGCGTATCCGCTCACGCCGCCCGCGCTCCCGCTCAGGCCACCCGCGCCCGGGCCGCCCGCGTCGTCGCCCGGCGCCGCCGCGTCGCCGAACCGGCCCGCGCCGCCGTCCGTGCGCGCGCCGCCGCCCGCGTCCATCGCGTGCCGGCCGCGCAGTACCGACCCGGCCTGCGCGCCGCGCCCGCGCCAGCCCGCGACGGTCGACGGCACCGCGCCCGGCACACCCGGCCGCGCCGCAGCGCCGTCGCCGAGGAACCGCCCCGGCAGCTCGTAGTGCGACAGCCGCCGCAGCCACAGGAACCCGGCCGTGTAGAGCCCGATGATGACGCACAGCACGAGCTGCCCGACGAAGTCGTCGTACGGCTCGACGTACGCGCGGTTGAACACCGCCAGCGCGACGGCCGTGCCGACCGACACCGCGACGACGATGCGGACGCTGCGCCGCGTCGAGCGCCGGTCCGCCTCGACGCGCCGCCGCATGTCCAGCTCCGCGCGGGCCGACGACGCGAGCGCGCCGAGCATGTCCCGCAGCCCCGGCCCGCGCAGTTTCGCGTTGAGGACGAGCGCGGCGATGACCAGGTCCGCGGACGGGTCGTTCAGGTCGGCGGCGAACCGCCGCAGCGCGTCCGGCATCGGGACGCGGGTGTGCAGCCGGTCCACCAGGTCGCGCAGCGGCTGCTGGAGCGCGGGCGCGGCGACGCGCTGCGACGCGGGGATGGCCTGTTCGAGGCCGACCGCGCCCGCGATCGTGTCCCGCAGCGACTCGGTCCACGCCGCCAGGCCCTCCAGCCGCGCCATGCCGCGCCGCTCGTCGGCGGCCCCGCCGCCGATGGAGTTCCAGGCCAGGACGAGCGCGCCGGTCCCGACTGCGGCGACGGGCCAGCGCGTCACGACGAGCACGAGCGCGCCGACCAGCACCGCGACGGCCGTCCGCGTCGTCAGCGTGCGGATCAGCTCCTCGCGCCGCCGCGCGCGGTCCGGCGCGTCCCGGACGGGCATCCCGCGCAGGCTCGCGACGAGCAGCAGCACCCCGCCGCCGACCAGCCCGCCCGCCAGGATCGCCGTGAGCACGTCAGAGGCGTACACGCCCGCCTCCCCCACCCTGCACCGTCACCACGCGCCCCGCCGACCCGCACCGCGCCGACCCGCACTGCGCCAGCCCCCGCCGCGCCGCGCACTGCGCCGCCGCGCGCCGCGTCGGCCCGCACAGCGTCGGCCCGCGCCGCGCCAAGCGGCGCGGCGCCCGCCCGGCGAGACCCCGCGCCGTCACCACGCGCCCGCCTCGCGGGCCGGGTCGTAGCCGTACTCGGCCAGGTCGTCGGCGCACGCGATCGGGGCGTGCGGGACCGCGACGCCGTCCGGCCCGAGCGCGAACACCTCCGACGACAGCACGCGCCCGTCGCTGCCGGTGACCTCCCGGACGCTGGCGACGTACCGCCGCAGCCGCCCGCCCCGCGCGTAGTCGTTGCGCTTCTGGATGAACACGACGAAGTCGATGGCCCCGGCGATGAGCATGTGCGTCGCCTCGACCGGCAGCCGCTCCTCGGACTGGATCGCGTACGTCGCGATGCGGTTGAACACCTCCGCCGACGAGTTCGCGTGGATCGTGGACAGCGACCCGTCGTTGCCCTGCGTCATGGCGTTGAGCATGGTGACGATCTCGTCGCCGAGGACCTCGCCGACGATGACGCGCGAGGGGTTCATGCGCAGCGACCGCCGCACCAGCTCGGCCATCGAGATCTCGCCCTGCCCCTCGGAGTTGGGCAGGCGCTGCTCGAACGCGACGCAGTTGGGGTGCAGTTCGGGGAACGCGTCCAGCCCGAGCTCCAGCGCCCGTTCGACGGTGATGAGCCGCTCGTGCTGCGGGATCTCGTTGGCGACGGCGCGCAGCAGCGTCGTCTTCCCCGCGTTCGTCGCCCCGGCGATCATGATGTTCTTGCGGGCGTGGACGGCCGCCTTGAAGAACCGGCCGAGTTCGGGGCTGAACGTGCCGGTCCCGACGAGGTCCGCGAGGAACACCTTGCCGAGCCGCGCGCGCCGGATGGACAGCGCGGGCCGGACGGTGACGTCCATGACGGCCGAGAGCCGCGACCCGTCCGGCAGCCGCAGGTCGAGCTGCGGGTTCGCGGTGTCGAACGGCCGCGACGACAGCCCGCTGTAGGCGGCGAGGATCTGGATCAGCTCGACCAGTTCCTCGTCGCTCTCCGCGACGGGCTCGCCCATGACCTCGCGCCCGTCGGCGTAGCCGATGAACACGCGGTCGCACCCGTTGATGTCGATGTTCTCGATCTCGGGGTCTTCCAGCAGCGGCTGGAGCCGGCCGACGCCGAACAGCGCCGCGTGGACGCCCGCCGCGAGTGCTTCCTCCTCCTCGGCGTTGGGCGGCCGCCGCCCCACGGCGATCTCGCCGCGCGCGTACTCCTCCAGGACCTGGCCGATGAGCGCGCGGGCGAACTGGCGCTCGTCCTCACCGGTCATCGGGGCGAGGCCGTGCGCGGCGTCGAGCCGCCGCTGCTGGGCGAGCCGGTCCCCGACCTCCTGGCGCAGCCGCTTGACGAGTCCGTGGTCCATCTAGCCCCTCCCCTCGGGGACGGCCGGTTCCGGGAGCGCGTCGGCGAACGCCGCGGACGCGGCCGGGACGCGGGCGAGCAGCGTCCCGGCGGCCTCCCGGGCGGAGCGGATGAGCAGCGACCGGTCCAGCCGCCCGCCCCAGCGCCCGCCGAGCAGTTCCGCGCCCTTGGGGTCGAGCGCGAGTCCGCCGAGGACGTCCACGCGCGGCGCGGGACGGCCCGGCCGCGCGGCGCTGTCGGCGGCGAGCCGCTGCCGCGTCCCCGCGACGATGCGCTCCACCTCCGCGACGGAGCCCCGGAACGCGCGCGGGTCGGCCAGCACCAGCACGCCGATCGGCGGCCCGCCGCGCAGTTCCTCGGCCAGGACGGCGACGCGTTCGCGCAGGTGGGCGACCTGTTCGAGGGTCGCGCGGGTGACCAGGACGACGAGATCGGCCTCGCGCAGCAGGTCCGTCAGCGGGCTGGCCGCGCCGAGCCGCCCGCAGTCCGCGAGGACGTCCACGTCCCCGAGGCCCCGGAACGCGCGGCCGAGCGGCCCCCACAGCCACGTCATGGCCTGCGCCTGCTCCGCGCCGGTCAGCCCGACGAGCACGTCGAGGCCGCCGACGAGCCGCTGGCAGTGCTCCGCGATCTGCTCGGGCCGCAGCCCGCGCCGGGCCGTCGCGGCGAGGCTGAGCAGGCCGCGCGACGGGTTGAGCATCGCCGCGTCGTGCCCGCCGAGCGCGTCGCCGCCGGGCGCCGGGTTGGCCGACGGGTCGGCGGGGAGCCGGTAGACCAGGTCGCCGCCCGCCTGGTCGCACTCGGCGAGCAGCACGGGACGCGGCCAGACCGCGCCGAGCGCGACGGCGGCGGTGGTGACGCCGGGCGCTCCCTTGTCGGCGGCCAGTGCGATGAGCGCCACGGTCAGTGCCCGCCCGTGTTAGGAGAACCCGTGTTAGGAGAACCCGTGTTAGGAGAGACACCCGTGGACGGCGTGCCCGCGTCCGCGGACTTGCCCGCGCGCGGAGTCTCGTCGTTCTTGGTGGTCGCGAGCTTCGCGCCCGCGGGCAGCAGCGCCACCGCGACGCCGCCCGCCGACGCGGCCTGCGCGACCTTCCCCGCGTCGCTCACCGGCACCGCGACGTCGATCGTGGTCTGGTCGGTGCCGCCGAGCCTGCCGCTGTCGCCCTTGCCGATGCTGCGCACGACCGCGTCGCCCGACAGCACGCCGCCCGAGCGCGTCCCGGCCGCCGCGCCGCCCGTCCCGGCCGCGACGGCGTACAGCGCGACGCGGTCCCCGACCGACAGGCCCGCCGCCGGGTACTGGCCGGGCTTCACCGCGAGTCCGACCACGACGCGGCCGCTGGCGGCGTCGCTCTCGGTGGTGGTCATCTGGTTGGTCAGCAGCGCGCCCGGCACGAGCGGCACCGCCGCGTACGTCTGCGCGACCTTCGCCCGCTCGGTCCACGCGACGTAGTAGTCCGCGCCCGTGTCGCCGACCTGCACCTCGCGCAGCGCCGACGCCGGGATGCGCTGCCCCGCCGCGACGGGCTGCGCGATCTGGATCGCCGACACCCGCTGCCCGCTCGCCATCACCAGGTACGCGCTGGTCAGCGCGCCGCCGAGAATGAGCAGCACGGCCAGGGCCGCCAGCGCGGGCCGCCGCTCGCGCGGGGCCACCGGGAGCCGCTGCCCGCCCGCCGACCCGAGCCCGGAACGGCCGAGTCCGGCCGCCGGGTCGGACGCGTTCGCGCCGCCGGGCGGGTTCAGGGAGACACCGCCCGAGCGGACCCCGGACTCGCCGCCCGCGACCGCCGACTGGTTGGACTTCATCGCGCTGGCCACCGCTCCTTCCCGTTCGGCGGTCGCCGCCGCCGCACGAGATCCTCGCCTGTCGAGCGCTCCATGCTCGCGTCGCCGCTCGGGCCGCGTCAATGGATTCGGCCGGTCGAAGCCGGGACGTGACGGAACGTGCCGGGTTGACCAGCGATTTCGTCGGCCACTTGTGTTCTGACGACCAGTTGCACGACCCGCTGACAGTCACCGGAATACTAGACGGATTTGTCATCGCGTGCTCGTGTTCTGTCGGTTTCCGGGGCCGCTCCGCCCCCGGGGCGCGGGCGCGCCCCCGGGTCGGCCCCCGCCGAGTAATTAAGCTGGCCCGGACGCCGGGGACGCTCCGGCGCACGCGCGACGAAGGGGCTCGAATGCGGATCTCGTGTACGGCGCTCACGGGGGACGGCCCCCGTGACGTCGTGATCCATATCGATTCCGAAATGACGGTCGACGGCGTCGCGCGCTCCCTTCACGGAACTCTGCACGGCAGTTCACCGGCGCAACAGGAGTTCACTTCCGCCGTTCCCGCACCGCGTTTCTCCAAGGACGCGCTGACCGGCGGGCTCGCCACCGTCCCCACCGCGCCCGCCGCCGAACCGCGCCGCGCCCTGTGGATGGACGGCCGCATGCTCGACCCGGACGCGCTCGCCGTCCGCGAGCTGCGCGACGGCGCGGTCCTGGCCGTCGAGGAGCGGGCCGCCGCCGCAACCGTCCTGACCGAGCCGACCGGGCTCGCCGAGATCCGCGTCGTCGGCGGCCCGGCCGCGGGCACCGTCCACCGCCTCGGCCTCGGCGCGAGCACGCTCGGCTCGGGCGCGGACGTGGACGTCGCCGTCGCGGACCCGGCGATCCCGGCGGCGTCCCTGCGCGTCACGGTCGGCCGCGGCGAGGTGCTGGTCGAGCCGTCCGCGCACACCCGGGCGCTGCTCGACGGCGTCCCGCTGGAGCCCGGCCGCACGGTGTGGCCCGCGGGCGAGCCGCTGACCGTCGGCGCGACCGTCCTCACGCAGGTCCCGAGCGCCGCGCCCGACACCCATCTGGAGCCGCTGCCCGGCGGCGGCCTGGCGTTCAACCGGCCGCCGCGGCTGCGGCCGCCCGCGCGGACCCGCTCGATCGCCGTCCCGCGCCGCCCCGAGCGCGACCCGCGCGAGCGGCTGCGGCTGCTCGGCGCGCTGCTGTTCTCCGCGTTCGGGCTCGTCATGGCGTTCGGGCTCGGGCAGTGGTGGTGGGCGCTGTTCGCGCTGGCGTGGCCGCTGACGACCGTCGGCGAATGGCTCGGCGACCGGATGCACGGCCGCAAGTCGTACAAGAAGGCGCTGAAGGAGTACCAGGCGCGCGCCGACGCGTTCGGCGGCGAACTGGACCGGCTCCGCCGCGAGGACCAGGCCGACCGCCGCGCCGCCTGCCCCGACCCCGCCGACGTCCTGCTCACCGCGACCGGCCCCCGGCGGCGGCTGTGGGAGCGCCGCGCCACCGATCCCGACGCGCTGGCGCTGCGGCTCGGGCTGGCCGACCTGCCCGCCGGGATCGAGCTGACCGGCGACCCCGGCGGCGACGGCGCGCCCGCGGCGCGCGTCCCGCTCGCGCGGCTCGTGCCCGTCGCGGTGCCGCTGCGCGACGTCGGCGTCCTCGGCGTCACCGGGCCGCGCGACGCCGCGCGGGGCCTCGCGCGCTGGCTCGTCGCGCAGGCCGCCGCGCTGCACAGCCCGCGCGACCTGACGATCGTCGTCCTCACCGACCCCGCCGCGGCCGACGCCGGGGACGCGTGGAACTGGGTGCGCTGGCTCCCGCACTGCGCGCCGCGCGGCGGCGAGGAGTGCGCGGCGCTCGTCGGCGCGGACGCCGAGTCCGTCGCGCACCGCGTCACCGAGCTGGCCATCCGGCTCACCGAGCGGCGGCGCGCCGCGCAGTCCGTCGTGCCGGGCGCCGCGCCCGCGCACGGCGACATCCTGCTCGTCCTGGACGGCGCGCGGTCGCTGCGCCGCGTCCCCGGCATGCCGATGCTGCTGGCGCGCGGCGCCGAGTTCGGCATCCACGCGATCTGCGTGGACGACGAGGAGCGGCTGCTGCCCGAGGAGTGCGCGGCCGTCGCCGCCCTCGACCCCGAGCGGCCCGAGCTGCTGCGGCTGCGCGGCGAGGGGCTGGACGCGGTCGGGGACGTCCTGGCCGACCGGGTGTCCGCCGCGTGGGCGGAGCGGCTCGGCCGCGCGCTCGCGCCCGTCCGCGACGTGTCCCGGGAGGACGCCGAGGAGGCGCTGCCCGCCGAGGTCCGGCTGCTCGACCTGCTCGACATGCCCGACCCGACCGCCGAGCACGTCCTGCGGTCGTGGACGGCGACGGGCGGGCGGTCCACGCGCGTCCCGGTCGGCGTCGGACCGGACGGCGTCCGGCACCTCGACCTCGGCGCGGACGGCCCGCACGGGCTCGTCGCGGGCACCACCGGGGCCGGGAAGTCCGAGCTGCTGCAGTCGCTCATCGCCGCGCTCGCCGTCGCGAACCGGCCCGACGAGCTGACGTTCGTCCTCATCGACTACAAGGGCGGCGCCGCGTTCAAGGACTGCGCGAAGCTCCCCCACACGGTCGGCATGGTCACCGACCTCGACGGCCACACCACCGAGCGCGCGCTGGAGTCGCTGGCCGCCGAGCTGCGGCGGCGCGAGGAGATCCTGCTCGCGGCGGGCGCGAAGGACATCGACGACTACAACGACCTGCGGTCCGCCGAACCGGACCGGCAGCCCGTCCCCCGGCTCGTGCTCGTCATCGACGAGTTCGCGGCGCTGGTCGGCGAGCTGCCCGACTTCCTCGACGGGCTCGTCGACATCGGGCGGCGCGGCCGGTCCCTCGGCGTCCACCTGCTGCTCGCCACGCAGCGGCCCGCCGGGGTCGTCACCGGCGACATCCGCGCGAACACCAACCTGCGGATCATCCTGCGCGTCACCGACGCCGAGGAGTCGACGGACCTGCTCGGCAGCCCCGACGCCGCGCAGATCGCCAAGGCCGTGCCGGGGCGCTGCTACGTCCGGTCGGGCGCGGGCGCGCCGCAGGCGATGCAGTCCGCGCGGGTCGGCGGGCGGCGGCCCGGCGCGGGCCCGGCCGGGCGCGGGCCCGTCGTCGCGCCGCTGCCGTGGGACGGGCTCGGCCGCCCGCTCCCCGCCGCCTGCGGCGAACCCGACGAGGACGCCACGACGCTCACCGACCTCGCCGTCCTCGTGCAGGCCGTGGACGAGGCCGCGCGCCGCTCCCGCATCCCCCGCCAGCCGTCGCCGTGGCTGACGCCGCTGCCCGAGCGGGTCCGGCTGACGCCGCGCACCGCGGCGGGCGGCTCGGTCGTGGACGTCCCGCCGATCACGTTCGGGATCACCGACCTGCCCGCCGTCCAGTCCCGCGAGCCGCTGCTGCTCGACCTCGCGGGCGGCGGCCACCTGTACCTCGCGGGGACGGCGCGGTCGGGGCGGTCCACGGCGCTGCGCACCCTCGCCGGGTCGCTCGCCGGGTCGTGCTCGCCCTACGACGTCCACCTGTACGCGATCGACTGCGGCGCGGGCGCGCTGCTGCCGCTGACGGCGCTGCCGCACTGCGGGGCCGTCGTCGGACGCGACCAGCTCGACCGCTGCGAACGGCTCGTCACGGCGCTGTCGGCGGAGGTGTCGCGGCGGCAGCAGCTCCTCGCCGGGGCCGGGTTCGCGTCGCTGGCCGAGCAGCGCGCCGCCGTCGCCGCGACCGACCGGCTCCCGTGGATGGTCCTGCTGCTGGACCGGTGGGAGGCGTTCGTCGCCGCGTTCGAGCACTACGACTACGGGCGGCTCGTCGACCAGGCGCTGCGGCTGCTGCGCGAGGGCGCGGCGGTCGGGCTGCGCGCGGTGTTCACCGGCGACCGGTCGGGCCTCGGCGGGCAGATCTCGACGGTGTTCGACCGGCGGCTCATCCTGCGGATGGCCGACCCCAACGACTACGGGTACGCGGGTTTGCAGGCCCGGCAGGTCCCGGCGGCGATGCCGCCGGGGCGGGCGCTGGAGGTCCTGGCGCCGGGCGTCCCGCTGCGCGAGTCGCAGATCGGGCTGCTCGCCGACGACCCGTCCGGCACCGCGCAGGTCGCGGCGCTGCAGGAGATCGGCCGGGCCTGCGTCAGCCGGTACGGCGCGCTGCCGCGCCGCCAGCGGCCGCTGCACGTGGACGAGCTGCCGGTGCGCGTCACCTACCGGGAGGCGATGGCGCTCGACCCGGACTTCCTGCCGCCGTCCGCGCTGTGGGCGCTCGTCGGCGTCGGCGGGGACACGCTCGCGCCCGTCGGCGTGGACCTGCTGGCGGACGGGCCGGGCTTCGTCGTCGCGGGGCCGCCGCGCTCGGGCCGGTCCACGACGCTCGGGACGATCGTGTCCTCGCTGCTCGACCCGGCCGTCGCGGGCGGCCTCGTCCCGGTCGTGCTCGTGCTGCCGCGCCGCTCGCCGCTGCGGCTGCTCGCGGGCCGGCCGGGCGTACTCGCCGTCCTCGACGCCGACGCCGGACCGGACGACCTGGACGCCGCCGTCGCGGGCGAGCACCGCTACGTCGTGGTGGTGGACGACGCCGAACTCCTCGACGACACCGACCTGGACGACGCCCTGCGCGACACGCTCCGCACGGCCCGCGACGGCGAGCACGCCGTGGTCCTCGGCGGCACCACCGCCGACCTGGGCCGCGGCTACCGGGGTTTCCTCCCCGACGCCCGCCGCTCCCGCTCCGGCGTCCTGCTGTCCGTGGACACCCCGGAGGACGCGGAACTCTTCGGCCTGCGCCTCCCCCGCAACGCCAACCTGGGCGGCCCGACCGGCCGCGGCCTCTTCGTCGCCACAGGCACGACGACCCAAATCCAGGTAGCCCTGGGCGCCCTCCCAGCCCGAGAAGAAGACCACTAACCCAAGAGCCCATAAGACGCACCGTCCGCAGCAACCCAAGGGGGTTCCGCACCCGAACACCAGCGGCGACCGTGGGGGGTGCCGGACGGCCGCAGCGCGGAGGGTCGCACCGCAGCGGAGCGCCAGCGGAGCGAGGATGCGACCCTCCGCGCCGCAGGGGGCGTGGGGGGGTGCCCGCGGGCGCACGGCCGCGAGCGCTAGCGAGTGGCCGGGCGCGCGCAGCGCGAAGGGTCGCACCGCAGCGGAGCGCCAGCGGAGCGAGGATGCGACGCTTCGCGCCGCGGGGGGCGTGGGGGGTCGCCCCCCCACAATGAAAAGAGCGAATCCCGGCCTCGGGGGGATGGGCCGGGATTCGCCGTCTCGGGTGCGGTGGCCGGGGCGGTCGCCGTCCGGTCCGTCCGCGGGGGCTACCGGGTGGCGGCCTCGATGTTCTGCTGGGAGCGTTTGATGTCCTGGCTGCCCTGTTCGAGGGCGAGCGCCATCTTGTCGAACGCGGATTTGGCTTCGGCCCAGGTGGAGCGGAAGCGGTCGGCGCCGGGTCCCCACCAGATCTCGGAACTGCCGACGGTGCGTCCGTTGAGGTCTTTGATCAGGGCGTCGAGGTTCTTGGCGTGCTTGTTGAAGATGCGGGACAGCTCCTCCAGCTCGCCGATGCTCGCTCCGCGCCGGTCACCGCTCATCGCCTCGGCCCTTTCGCTCGTCGTGCCCCCGTCCGGCCCGCCGGCGGGGGCGCCGCCGGTCGGTCGGGCGTCCGCCCGCGCGGCCGGGGAGTCCGCTGCCGGAACGGCCGGACGCCGTTTTCCGGAATGGCGTCAGCCTACGCCCGGGCGATCACGGCGAGCCAGCCGCTCACCGCGATTCAGGTGCCCGTTCTGGGCGTTGACCGCCGGATTTCACTGGCCGGTTCCGGCCACCGAACCGATTTCTGACGATCTTCATGACGCCGCGTCAACGAATCCGCAGGCCGAAATGGCGTTCCGCCGGACGCGTTCACCGGTCCGCGCCGTCCGGCGGCGTCGGCCCGGCGCCCGGCCCGGCGTCCGGCGGGGGCGCGGCGTCGTTGACGGGCCGCGCCCGCGGGTCGAGCACGTTCTCCCCGACGAGCACGATCTGCTCGTCGTCGGTCCGGAACTCGAACCGCCGCCGCACGGACTGCACGACCCGCCCGTTCGCGTACCGGACCTCCAGGTGCTCGGTCGCGTCCAGCGTGATCCGGTCGCCGTCCCGCCGGGCGCGCGGCGCTTCCAGCCGCGTGCGGGCGCGCGTGTAGACGGGCCCGCCCTCGACGGGCGCGCGGTTGCGGTGCTCCAGCTCGTGGACGGCGTGCCGCTGGTCCCGCGCGACCAGCGGCGAGATCTTGACGCCGAGCACCTCGGCCGGCGGATCGTCCTCGCCCGGCCCGGGCCGCACGAGCGCCTGCGACCGCTGTTCCAGCAGCGCCCCCGCGACGGTCGCGAGCTGCCGCGTCGTGTCGGCGTCGACGTGCGGACGCCGCTGGAGCGCCGACGAGGGCACCGCCGCGCACCCGACGAGCACGACCGCGACCGCCAGCCCCCGCGCGCCGAAGTTCCGAGTGTGACGCATCCCGCCGCTCCCTGATCTTCCGGCCGATCTGGGCGGGAACCTACACCGCCCGGCCGCCGAGCGGAACGCCGTACGGGAATGAAAACCGTTGCCATATGGTTCATCCGTACGCGCGACGGAGAGGAGACCGCCGATGGCGCGCAACGACGCACGACCCGTCATCAAGCTCAGGTCGTCCGCGGGCACGGGTCACACGTACGTGACCAGGAAGAGCCGCCGGAACGATCCGGACCGCCTGGTCCTGCGGAAATACGACCCGATCGCCCGCCAGCACACGACGTACCGGGAGGAACGATGAAGAAGGACGTACACCCGGACTACCGTCCCGTGGTCTTCCGCGACCGGAGCGCCGACTACGCGTTCCTGACCCGCTCGACGGCCCGGACGGACCAGACGATCGAGTGGGAGGACGGCAACACCTACCCGGTCGTGGACGTGGACGTCTCGTCCGCGAGCCACCCGTTCTACACCGGCCGCGGCCGCGTGATGGACACCACCGGCGCGGTCGAGCGCTTCAACCGCCGCTACGGCAAGAAGTCCGGCTGACGCCGCCCGCCCCCGCCGCCGCGCGCGGCGGGGGCGGCGTGCTCTCACGGGTCCGGCTGGACCGGTTCGGCCTGCACGCGCAGCAGCGACACGCGGTCCCGCGCGCGGGACATGGCCTCCTCGTACCGCGCCTCCCAGTCCGGCGCCGCGTCCGGGATCTCCGCGATGTGCTGGCGGCCCAGCTCCGCGCCGTCCTCCAGCGCCGCCTGGACGACGGCGACGACGGTGCGCCCGCCGCCGGACTCCGTCCGGACCTCCCAGCGCGACGCGCGCGGACCGCGCGGCCGCGAACCGTAGATGACGAGCACGATCACGGCGGTGGCCAGCGCCGCCGCCGCGACCAGGATGACGAGCCGCACGTTTCGCCTCGCTTACCGCGCCCGACCGGGCGTCACTTGTTCCCGAACAGCGCGCCGTTCGGGTTTCCGGGGGCGTACACGGTGATGCCCTGGGGAAGGGCCTTCAACTCCTCGATCCGCGCGCAGGTGGGGCACTTGTTGTAGCCGTCCTGGCGGGCCTTGTTCGCGGCGGCCTCGGCGCGCGCCGACGCGACCTTCGCCTGCGCCTCGCTGACCTGCGCGAACGCGGCCTGCGCCCGGTCCACGGCGTCCTGCACCTGGGTCGGCAGCGTGACCCGGACGAGGTTGAAGTGGATGTTGGTGAGGAAGTTCCCGCCGAGCGTGGAGGTCAGGTCGGCGGCCAGGCTGGTGTTGATCGCCCTCTGCACCTTCGCGATGTTGGCGTTGTTGCTCTGCGCCTGCGCGCCCTTGAGGATCGTGTTGACGTTCGCGGACGTGTTCTGCACGAGCGCGCACGACGACACCAGCTCCGAGCACCGGAAGCTGTTGATCTGCGACCGCAGGTCGTTGTCGATCACCGGCCGCAGGATCTGGTCGAGCCACGCCGACCATCCCTCGTCGCCTTCCCACGCGTAGCGGGCCTTGCCGTCCGCACCGGTGAACTTGCGAGTGCCGTACTTGTCGTCGAAGGACCGCAGCGTCTTGTGGTCGAGGTTGAGCGTGAAGTACAGCGTCCCCTCGATGCCCATGTTGACGCCGTCGGCGGACGGGACCGTCACGACGTCCACGCCCGACTCGTCACCCTTGGACGCCTTGGACGTGATCGTGTAGAAGCGCTGCTGAGCCGGGTACTTGTGCGCCTTGGAGTACAGGCCGATCCACTTCCGCCCGGACCCGGGGTCGATGACCTGCCGGATGCGGTTGTTGTCGAAGAACCCGCCGTTGCGGACGACGGCGACCTCGCCGCCGCCCGTCCGCTCGAATCCGCCGAAGAGCGCGTTCAGCACGGGGATGCCCACGACGACGAGGACCACCGCGAGGACGATCGCGGTGCGGCGGCTCGGCGCGCGCAGGCGCTGGGGGCTGGGCACGGGTCTCTCCTTCCGTCGCCCGACGAACTCGGGCGAATCGGTAGATGAGACGCGCGCGGCGGATGCGCGGCTCCGTCTATAAGGAGGGGCTTACGTCATCACTTCGGAACGATTATCTAGACTGCGTGCGAGGTTGAGGGAGGAGACCCATCGTGCGCAAGGTCCTGATCGCCAACCGCGGCGAGATCGCGGTCCGAATCGCCCGCGCCTGCCGCGACGCCGGGCTCGCCAGTGTCGCGGTGTACGCCGAGCCGGACCTGGACGCCCTGCACGTGCGCGTCGCGGACGAGGCGTACTCGCTGGAGGGCCGGAGCGCGGCCGAGAGCTACCTGGACATCGGCAAGCTGCTGAAGGTCGCCGCCGAGTCCGGCGCGGACGCCGTTCACCCGGGTTATGGGTTCCTGGCGGAGAACGCGGATTTCGCGTCGGCCGTGCGGGATGCGGGGTTGACGTGGAT
>NZ_KB907228.1 GCF_000381885.1 Actinomadura atramentaria DSM 43919
GCGATGTGGCGGGCCTGGACCTTGTCGCCCAGCGCGGTGATCGCGGCGGGCGGCGGACCGATCCACGTCAACCCCGCATCCCGCACGGCCGACGCGAAATCCGCGTTCTCCGCCAGGAACCCATAACCCGGGTGAACGGCGTCCGCGCCGGACTCGGCGGCGACCTTCAGCAGCTTGCCGATGTCCAGGTAGCTCTCGGCCGCGCTCCGGCCCTCCAGCGAGTACGCCTCGTCCGCGACGCGCACGTGCAGCGCGTCCAGGTCCGGCTCCGCGTAGACCGCGACACTCTCCAATCCCGCGTCGCGGCACGCGCGAACGATGCGGACCGCGATCTCGCCGCGGTTGGCGATCAGGACCTTGCGCACGATGGGTCTCCTCCCGCGTGGTCGAGACGGCCCGGACGGCGCGGCGGCGCGCCGTCCGGGCCGGGGTTCAGCAGCCCGACGACGACCAGCTCGTCCGGGTGAGGGACGAGGTCGCGTTGGTGGTGGCGAGCAGGTTCCCGGCCGCGTCGTAGATGGACGCGGGCCCGGACCCGGTGAACGCGTTCCAGCCGGGCTCGGTGTTGTCCTGCGTGACGTCCACCCACCCGCTGCCGTCGGTGAAGACCTCCTTCAGGTGGTAGGTGAACGTCCTCCCGCCGGTCTTGCTCCAGGTCCCGGTCCCGGCGCTGATCGGCGTCGTCAGGCAGACCTTCCCGCCCGCCGTGAAGGTGAGGTTGATCTGGTCGGTCTGCGTGCCGTGGGTGACGGTGCCCTGCCACTTGCCGACCGGGTCGGTGTAGCCGGTGGTGTCGGCGGACGCGACGCCGGTGAACGCGCCGCCAGCGAGCGCTGCGGCGGTCGCGGTGACGACGATCCGG
Organism: Actinomadura atramentaria DSM 43919; assembly: GCF_000381885.1. Taxonomy (GTDB): domain Bacteria; phylum Actinomycetota; class Actinomycetes; order Streptosporangiales; family Streptosporangiaceae; genus Spirillospora; species Spirillospora atramentaria. The sequence goes on from NZ_KB907228.1 coordinate 863, forward strand.
CGGGTCAGGGACTTCTTCGTCGGGGAAAGGGTGGGGGACATCGGTGTCTTCTCCTTCGAGGGGGGTGAAGGCGGCCGGGTTCAGCCGACCGCCGCGCGCGCCGGGTCCAGGCGGCTCGCGGTGTACTCCACGGCATCGGGGAACGCCGCGCCCTGCCTGATCAGGGCGCGGTACCGCAGCGCGAGGGCGGGCCGGTCGAAGACCAGCGCGCCGGTGAGCCGGTCGTCCCGGCAGTAGAGGGCGGCGAAGCCCCCGCCGCCGGGGTCGCCGAAGCACTCGACGCGGTCGGCGTCCGGCACGCCGGAGAACTGGACGCGCGTCCCGTACAGGTCCGACCAGAAATAGGGGACGGTCGGGCAGGGCCGGGCGGCGGCGGGGTCGGCGGCGTTGCGGCCCGCGATGTCGCCCTGCTGGGCGGCCCCCGTCCAGTGCTCCAGCCGCATCCGCCGCCCGAACAGCGGGTTGCGCCAGCGGGCGACGTCGCCCGCCGCGTAGACGCCCGGCGCGGCGGCGAGGGTCTCGTCGCAGACGACGCCGTCCGCGAGTTCGAGGCCGGACCCGGCGAGCCAGTCGGTGGCCGGGACCGATCCGACGCCGACGACGACGAGGTCGGCCGGCAGGACGGTCCCGTCCGCCAGCCGCACCCGCTCGACCCGGCCGCGCCCCTCGACGGCCGCGACGGGCGCGCCGCAGCGCAGCTCGACGCCGTTGGCGGCGTGCAGGTCGCCGCAGAGCCGGCCCATCGGCTCGCCCACGGCCCGCGCGAGCGGCGTCGGCAGCGCCTCCACGACGGTGACGGGCAGCCCGCGCCTGCGCGCCGCCGCCGCGGCCTCGGAGCCGATGAACCCGGCCCCGACCACGACGGTGCGCGCGCCGTCGTCCAGCGCCCGGCGGATCGCGCGCGCGTCGTCCAGCGTCCGCAGCGTGTGGACGCCCGCGAGCGCGCCCGCGCCGGGCAGCGCGCGCGGCCGGACGCCGGTCGCGATGACGAGCGCGTCGTAGGGCAGGTCGGCCCCGCCGACGCGGACCGTCCGCCGGGCGGCGTCCAGCGCCGTCGCGGGCTCGCCGAGCAGCAGGTCCGCGTCCAGCTCGGCCGCGTACGACGCCGGGTCGCGGTGCAGCGGCGGCGCGGGCTCCGCGCCGCCGTGCAGGAACTCCTTCGACAGCGGCGGCCGGTCGTAGGGCGGGTGCGGCTCGGCGCCGACGAGCGTGACCGGGCCGGTGAACCCGGCCGCCCGCGCGCCCTCGACGGCCCGCAGCCCGGCGAGGGACGCGCCGACGACCACGAGGCGGCGCGCCACCGCTACGACTCGACCCGCAGCGCGCCGACCGGGCACGTGCGGGCCGCGTCCGCGACCGCCTCGATCTGCTCGGCGGGGACGGGCTCGGCGTCCTGCAGGACCATCAGCTCGCCCTCGTCGTCGAGCTGGAACATCTGGGGGGCCGCCTCCTCGCACAGGCCGTGGCCTTCGCAGCGGACGCGGTCGACGATCACCTTCACGACGGGTTCTCCTTCCGGTGGACGGGGCGGGGCGGTCAGGCGGCGTGGAACACGGCGGGCAGCTTCGCGATCCCGTGGATCGTGTTGTGCGGGCGCCACACCGCGTCGCCGACCTCGATCCGGCGGACCTTGCGGACGAGCGCGCCGAGCAGCGAGTGCCCCTCCAGCCGCGCCAGGCCCTGCCCGACGCAGCCGTGGACGCCGTGCCCGAAGCCGACGTGCCCGGCGGCGTCGGCGCGCCGGACGTCGAAGACCTCCGGGTTCGCCCAGCGCCGCTCGTCGCGGTTCGCCGACGCGTACAGCAGCAGCGCGCGGCTCCCCTCGGGGAGCTTGACGCCGCCGATCTCGTGGTCCTCGGTGAGCAGCCGGGAGAAGCCGCGGACCGGGGACTCGACCCGGATGACCTCGTTGAACGCGTTGGGGATGAGGCCGGGGTCGGCGCGCAGCGCGTCGAACGCCTCCGGGTGGGTGCCGAGCAGCCACAGCGCGCTGGACAGCGTCGCGATCGTGGTGTCCAGCGACGGGGTGAGGTAGTCCCCGAGCAGCGTCGGCAGGATCTCGCGGGTGATGGTGCCGTCCCCGGCGGCGTCCACGAGCTGCGCGCCCCAGCTCCCGGGGCAGAGCCGGCCGGGGACCGACATCTCGTTGAGGTAGCCGAGCATGCCCTGGAGGTCGGCGAACCCGGCGGTGGCGCGCTCGTTCATCGGGCCGAGCGCGTTGAACCCGGCCGCGGCCCAGGCCAGGAAGTGCTCGCGGCCCTCCTCGGGCCAGCCGAGCAGGTCCGGGACGAGGCCCAGCGGGAACGCCTGCGCGAAGTCGGTCACGCCGTCGAACTCGCCGAGGGCGACGAGCCGGTCGACCAGCTCGTCCGCGCGGCGCTGCACGTCCTCGCGGTGCTTGCGCAACGCGCGCGGCGTCAGCGGGCGGCCGACGACGCTCCGGATGTGGTCGTGGTACGGCGGGTCGCTGGCGATCGTGCTGCCCGCCATCACCTTGTTCAGGTCCTCGCTGAGGCCCACGCCGGTGCCGGACGCGAACGTCTCGTGGTCGTGCAGCGCCGCGTACACGTCGTCGTAGCGGGCGACCGCCCACACCTCGTGCGCCTCCAGCCAGACGGCCGGGCCGAGGTCGCGCAGTTCGCGGTACGGGCCGTACGGGGCGAGGACGGCCTCGTCGGTGTAGAGGTCGATGGACGAGCGCCGGATGGTCGTGTTCATGGGCGGGCCAACCACCTTTCGGGTTCGGGGTCGGGGACGGTGAGCCGGGCGCCGAGCAGCGTGCCGCCGGTCGCGTCGATCCACGCGCCGGTGATCCAGCGGGCGTCGGCGGAGGCGAGGAACGCCACGACGCCCGCGACGTCGGCGGGCTCGGCGAGCCGCCCGAACGCCGACAGTGCGGCGAGCCCGGCGCGCAGGCCGGGGGCCGAAAGCGCCGGGTCGCCGGTGTCGACGACGCCGGGCGCGACGGTGTTGACGGTGATGCCGCGCGGCCCGAGCAGCCGCGCGTAGTGCAGCCCGATCATCTCCAGCGCCGCCTTGGACATCGCGTGGACGACCTCGCGCGGGTTGGCGAACCGGGTCAGGCCGGTGGAGACGTTGACGATCCGGCCGCCGTCCGGGAGCACGTCCAGCGCCCGCCGCACGAGGAACAGCGGGGCGCGGGCGTTGACGGCGACGAGCCGGTCGAACACCTCCGGGGTGATGTCGGCGGGGTCCCGGTTGTCGGACATCGCGGCGTTGTTGACGAGGATGTCGAGCCGGTCGGTCCCGGTGCGGCGGCGCAGCGCCGCGCCGAGCGCGTCGAACAGGGCGTCGGCGTCGCCGGGGACGCCGAGTTCCGCCGCGACGGGGAACGCCGCGCCGCCCAGCGCCGCGATGTCGGCGGCGGCGCGGGCGGCGGCGGCCTCGTCGCCGGGCCGGTGGTGGACGGCGACGAGCGCCCCGTCGCGGGCGAGGCGTTCGGCGACGGCGCGGCCGATGCCGCGGTCCGCCCCGGTGACCAGGGCGGTGCGGCCGGCGAGTTCACCCATCGCCGCGGTCCCCGAACCAGCGGCGCAGCGCGGGGCGCGGGTCGGCCCCGGCCGCGTCGGCGGGCGCGGCCCACGCGACGTGGCCGTCCGGGCGGAGCAGGACGGCGCCGAGCCCGGCGAGCGGGCCGTCCGCGCGGGCCGCCGCGGTGACGACGTCCACGCGGTCGTTCCACTTCGCCCACGCGGCCGCGGCCCGTCCCGACAGGTCGAGCAGCACGCCGCGGCCCGGCCGCAGGAGCGCGGCGGTGCTCGTCGGGCCGTCGTCGGTGTCCAGCGGGGCCGGTTCGAGCCGCGTCCCGACGCGTTCGTCGTCGTCCGCGCCGTAGCGGACGTCGAGTCCCGTGATCGCGGACGCGAGCCGGGTCCGCGCGGACGGCAGCGCGAGGAGTTCGCCGAACAGCGCGCGGACCCCTTCCATCTCCGGCCCGCCGAGCAGCACCCGCGTCTGCGCGCGGATGTTCGACAGGACGCGCTCCCCGACCGGGTGCCGCTCGCCGTGGTAGCTGTCGAGCAGCCCGGCGGGCGCGTCGCCGCGGACCTCGGCCGCGAGCTTCCAGCCGAGGTTGAACGCGTCCTGCAGCCCGAGGTTGAGGGCCTGCCCGCCGACCGGCATCTGCGCGTGGGCGGCGTCGCCCGCGACCAGGACGCGGCCGTGCCGGTACCGCTCGGCCTGGCGGGAGACGTCGCCGAAGGCGTTCACCCACAGCGGCTCCCCCGCCGCGACGTCCTCGCCGGTGACGCGCTTCCACGCCGCCGCGACCGCCGCGAAGTCCGGTGAGCGGCCGCCGGGCGCGGCGGGCGCGCCGAACTCGTGGACCATGACGCGCGTGACGCCGTCCGGCCGCCTCGCCGCGACCGCCATGCCCCGGTCGAGGCGCTGGAAGCGGCGGTCCGGCACGTCGATCCCGGCGACGTCGGCGCGCAGCAGCCACTTCTCCTCGTCCGTCCCGGAGAAGGCGATCCCGGCCGACGTGCGGACGGTGCTGCCCTCCCCGTCGCACCCGACGACGTACGCGGCCGTCAGCCGCTCCGGACCGGCCGGCCCCTCGACCTCGACGGCGACGCGGTCGCCCCCGGGCACGACGCGGCGGACCCGCCGCGACCGGCGGACGTCCGCGCCGAGCCCCGCCGCCCACGCGCCGAGGACCCGTTCGGTGACGGTCTGCGGCACCTTCCACTGGCCGGGATACGGGGTGGCGAGCCCGCCGAGGTCGAGCGGGAGGCCGCCGAAGTGGCCGCGCGGGTCGTTCGGCGGGCTCCCGAGCGCGTCCAGCAGTCCGCGCTGCTCGAAGATCTCCATCGTGCGGGCGTGCAGCGTGGACGCGCGGGACTCGTCGGTCGGCGCGGCGAGCCGGTCCAGCACGACCGTCTCGACGCCGCCGAGCCGCAGCTCGCCCGCCAGCAGCAGCCCGACCGGCCCCGCCCCGACGACGATGACCTGGGCGTCCATGTCAGCGCCGGCCCTCGGCGTACTCCTTGGCGTGGCCGAGGGTCGCGAGGCTGTTGGTGCCGAGCGCGGAGCGCAGGAACTCGCGGGCCTCGGGGACGCCCGCGTCCGGCCCGAGCACGGCCGCGATGTTGGCGGTGTTGACGACGACCGTGTGCTGCGACGTCGCGGTCACCTTGTCGCCGTGCTGTTCCAGCGTCCACCGGCCGGTGTGCAGGGACATCAGCGCGGGCAGCGTGATCTGCTTGTAGACGATGGTGTGGTGCGGGAAGCAGACCCGGACGGACTTGGTGGTGTGCGTGGACCCGTCCTTGGCGCTGGTGTCCATCTCCAGTGTCTGGAGGCCGGGCGTGTCCTCGGTGAGGATCACCCGCGCGACGTGCGGCAGCCGCTCCTTCCACCGGCCCGCCTCGTTGATGTAGTCGTAGACGTCCTCGACGGACCCGTCCACCTCGACGGAGTCCTCGAACGACAGCGACAGCTCCGCCGCGCCGACCGCCTGCTCGGCGTTGGCCTTGAGCGCGGCCAGCTCCGAGCGGCTGTTGCGGTCGACGGCCTGCTCGATCCAGGCGAGGCCGTCGTCGTCGACGGCCGTGTAGTCGTGCAGCAGCCGGACCCGGCACCCGGCGTCGCCGCGCGGCTCGATGATCCAGGTGCCGCCCATCGACGCGACGGGCGGCGTGGACTTCTCCTGGCGGAACTCGACGCGCAGCGCGCCGGGGTCGAGGACGCGCCGGGACGTCCACGTCTTCGGCTCGCCGTTGGCCGTCGCCCAGATCTGGATGCGCTCGTTCGCGCCGTCCAGCGGCGTCCGCTCGACGTGGACGGTGGGCGGGAACATGCGCGGCCAGTTCTCGACGTCGGCGATGAACCGGTAGACGTCGGCGGCGGGCGCGCCGATCGTGATCTCGTGCTCGACCTCGCGGGGGGCGGTGTTCGGCATCCGCGTCGTCCTTCCTGTCAGAAGTTCCCGAGTCCGCCGCAGACGTTGATCGCCTGGGCGGTGATGGAGGCGGCGGTGTCGGTGACGAGGTAGCCGACGAGCCCGGCGACCTCCTCGGGCGTGGAGTAGCGGCCGAGCGGGATCTTGGCCTGGAACTTGGTCAGGACTTCCTGCTCGCTGGTGTCCCACGCCGCCGCGTAGCCCTCGCGGACGCGCTGCGCCATCGGTGTCTCGACGTAGCCGGGGCAGACGGCGTTGACGGTGATGCCGGTGGGGGCCAGCTCGTTGCCGAGCGCTTTGGTGAATCCGACGACGCCGTGCTTGGACGCCGAGTAGGGGGCACCGAGGACGACGCCCTGCTTGCCCGCCGTGGACGCGATGTTCACGACGCGTCCGGTGTCGCGCTCGCGCATCCCGCCGGTGGTCAGCACCTCGCGCGTCATGAGGAAGACGCTGTTGAGGTTGGTGTTGATGACGTCGAGCCACAGGTCGTCGGGGATGTCGGCGGTGACGCCGCCGCCGCTGCGCCCGGCGTTGTTGACCAGGACGTCCACCGGCCCGTACCGGTCGACGGCGGCGCGCACGAACCGCCGGACGTCCTCGGCGGACCGCACGTCGCAGGTGGTGCCGTCCACCTCCAGCCCCTCGTCGCGGAGCTGCTTGACGGTCACCTCGACGGACTCGGCGCCGCGCGCGCACAGGAAGACGCGGTGGCCCTGCTCGGCGAGGAGCCGGGTGACGGCGAGCCCGATGCCGCTCGTCGCGCCCGTGACGAGCGCGACCTTGGCCGTTGTCGTTTCCGCTGTCATGTCTCTCCTTCGTTCGGGTGGGATCGCGTCCGCGTCAGACGGCGGCGGCCTGCGCGAGGCGTTCGTTGACGACGTCGAGCAGCGCGCGCGGCGTCGGGGACTCGGCGACGGTGGAGTCGTCCAGCTCGATCCCGTGGTCGCGCTCGATGCGCCCGGCGGTCTCCAGCAGGGCGAGGGAGTCGTAGCCGAGCTGCGCGAACTCGGTGTCCAGGACGTCGGTGGCCCCGGCGATCTCCTCGCTGTCCCCGGCGGCGTCGCGCAGGATCTCCAGCAGGTCGTCGAGGGTGAGCTTGGTGGCCATCTGCGTGTTTCCTCTCGGCGTTTCGGTGGCGGGTTCAGTCGGCGGCGCGGACGACGAGCGCGGAGTTGAAGCCGCCCTCGCCGCGCGCGAGGACCAGCGCGGTGCGCAGCGCTGCGGGGCGCGGCGCGCCGACGACGAGGTCCAGCCCGTGCGCGGGGTCGGGTTCGACGTTGACGGTCGGCGGGATGACGCCGTCCCGCAGCGCGAGGAGCGCGGCGACGACGTCGAGGGACGCGGCCCCGGAGTACAGGCGGCCGGTCATGGTCTTGGGCGCGGTGACGGGGACGCCGCGCGGGCCGAACACCGCGCCGATCGCGGCGGACTCGGCCCGGTCGAGGTCGGGCGCGCCCGCCGCGTCGGCGAACACGACGCCGATGTCGCCGGGTTCGGCGCCCGCGTCGCGCAGCGCCAGCTCGATCGCGCGGCGCAGGCCGGGCTCGCGGCCGCTGCCCGGCCGGGGGTCGAACGTCGCGGCGTACCCGGCGATCTCGCCGTAGCCGCGCACGCCGCGCTCCCGGGCGGACTCGACGTCCTCCAGGATCAGCAGCGCGCCGCCCTCGCCGGGGACGTGCCCGGCCGCGTCGGCGTCGAACGGCAGGTAGGCGCGCGCCGGGTCGTCGGCGGTGCTGAGCCGCCCGCCCGCGAGCTGCGCGACCCAGCCCCACGGGCACAGCGACCCGTCCACGCCGCCGGACACGATGATCCGGCTGCCGCGCCGGATCTGGCGGCAGCCCTGCGCGAGCGCGTCGAGGCCGCCCGCCTGGTCGCTGACGACGACGCCGCTCGGCCCGCGCATCCCGTGCCGGATCGAGATCTGGCCGCTGTTGACCGCGTAGAACCAGGCGAACGACTGGTAGGCGCTGACGTACTGGCTGCCCTTGGCCCACAGGTTCGCCAGTTCGCCCTGGCCGAACTCGAACCCGCCGGACGAGCTGGCGGTGACGACGCCCATCTCGTACTCGGGCAGCTCGGCCGGGTCGAGCCCGGCGTCCTCCAGCGCCCACGCGGCGGCGACGAGCGCGAGCCGCGTCATGTGGTCGGTCTGCGGGATGAGGCGGCTCGGCAGGTGGTCGGCGGCGACGAAGCCGGGGACCTCCCCGGCGAGCCGCGCCGGGTACCCGTCCGGGACGAACCGGGTGATGCGGTCGATGCCGCTCTCCCCCGCGAGCGTGGCCTTCCAGAACGCCTCGGTGCCGAGCCCGTTGGGCGCGGTGACGCCGACGCCGGTGATGGCCGCGCGCAGCCCGGTTCCGGCCGCGCCCGGCGCGGGCAGCGGGAGGACGGACGCGTTCACGCGGCCTCCCGGTCCGGATCGGCGAGCACCATCGCGCTCTGGAACCCGCCGAACCCGCTCCCGACCGTCAGGACGGTGTCGGTGCGCCACTCGCGCGCGGTCAGCGGCACGTAGTCCAGGTCGCACTCGGGGTCGGGCGTCCGCAGGTTCGCGGTCGGCGGGACGACGTCGTGCTCGATGGCCAGGGCGCTCGCGGCGATCTCGATGGAGCCGATCGCGCCGAGCGAGTGCCCGATCATCGACTTGATCGAGCTGACCGGGACCTCCCGGGCGCGCTCGCCCAGGCTCCGCTTGAACGCGGCGGTCTCGTGCCGGTCGTTCTGCTTGGTGCCCGAGCCGTGCGCGTTGATGTAGTCGACGTCGGCGGGCGCGACGCGCGCCTGGTCCATCGCGACGCGGATCGCCTCGGCCATCTCGCGGCCGTCCGGCCGCAGCCCGGTCATGTGGAAGGCGTTGCAGCGCGACGCGTACCCGGCGATCTCCGCGTAGACGTGCGCGCCGCGCGCCCGCGCGCGCTCCAGCTCCTCCAGCACGAACACCGCCGAGCCCTCGCCGAGGACGAACCCGTTGCGGGTCGCGTCGAACGGGCGGGAGGCGCTGTCGGCCTCGTCGTTGCGGGCCGTCGTCGCCTTGATCGCGTCGAAGCACGCCATCGTGATCGGGGAGATCGGCGCGTCCGTCGCCCCGGCGATCATGACGTCCGCGGAGCCCTCGCGGATCAGCTCGCCGGCGTGCCCGACCGAGTCGATCCCGGACGTGCAGCCCGTCGAGACGACCGCGGCCGGGCCCTCCGCGCCGACCGCCCACGCGACCTCGGCCGCGAACGAGCTGGGGACGAAGTAGTTGTAGAGGTGCGGGACCGCGTACCGGTGGTCCACCAGGTGCAGCCGCCCGCCGTCGCTGACGACGCGGTACTCCTCGTCGAGCCCGGTCGTCGCGCCGACCGCGCTGCCGATGGTGACGCCGGTCCGCTGCGGGTCCAGGTCGTCGGCCTCCAGCCCGCTGTCGGCGACCGCGTCGCGCGCCGCGACGAGCGCGAGCTGCGCGGCGCGGTCGGTGCGCCGGATCTCCTGCGGCGTCAGGCCGTGCGCCTCCGGGTCGAAGTCGATCTCGGCGGCGACGCGGGACCGGAACGGCGACGGGTCGAAGAAGGTGATGCCGCGCGTCGCCGTGCGCCCGTCCGTCAGCAGCGTCCAGAAGTCCTTGGTGCCGGTCCCGCCCGGGGCCAGCACACCGATGCCGGTGATCGCGACTCGCCGTGCCATCATGCGCTCCAGTGGTAGAAACGGTGGGCCATCGCGTCGGCGGGCGACCGCCACGTGGCCGGGTCGTAGGCCTCGATGAAGGGTTTGAGGTCGGCGCTGATGCGCTGGAAGGCCGGGAGGGTCTTGGCCTCCTCGATGGCCTCGCCGCCGTGCTCGCCGTCGAAGTCCTGCAGGTGGAAGTACAGGCCCTTGTAGGTGAAGAGCTCGCGGCGGCGCGTCCCCATCAGGCCGGGCATCTCGGTGGCGTCGAAGTCGGCGAAGAGCCGCGCGACGTCGCTCTCGTGGCCGGGCTCCATGCGCGCGACGATCAGGGTGCTGTGCATCGGTTCCCTCGTTTCGGTGGGTGGGGTCTCAGCGGGCGGGCGCGCCGAACCAGCGCGCCAGCGCGGGGGCCGGGTCGCCGCCGCCCGGCGACGTCCACGCGATGTGGCCGTCCGGCCGGACGAGCAGCGCGGCGGTCCCGTCCAGCGGGCCGCCGGGGCCGCGCGGGACGGCGGTGACGGTCCGGACGCGGTCCGCCCACGGCGCGGCGGCGGCGCGCAGCGCGGCGTCGTCGGCGGCGTCGAGCAGGTAGCCGCGCCCGTCGCGGAGCAGTTCGACGGTGCTCGTCGGCCCCGACCCGGCGAGCAGCCCGACGGGCGGGACGCGCATCCCGAGCAGCGGATGGTCGCCCGGCCCGACGTCGTAGCGGACGTCCAGGCCGCTCACCATCCCGGCGAGGTGGCGGCGGACCTCGGTCTCCGCCATCAGCCCGGCCAGCACCGACCGCAGCGGCTCGACGTCCGCGCCGCCGAGGAACAGCGTCCCCTGCGCCCGCGTGTTGGCCAGCAGCCGCGCGCCGACCGGGTGCCGCTCGGCGTGGTAGGTGTCCAGCAGGCCGGGCGGCGCCCAGCCCCGGGCCTCGGCGGCGAGCTTCCAGCCGAGGTTCATCACGTCCTGCACGCCGGTGCTGAGGCCCTGCCCCCCGGCGGGCAGGTGGACGTGCGCCGCGTCGCCCGCGATGAGGACGCGGCCGCGCCGGTACTCGGTGACCTGCCGGGTCGCGTCGCCGAACGCGCTGACCCAGCGGGCGTCGGCCGCGCCGATGTCCTCGCCGGTGATGTGCTTCCACGCCCCGGCGACCTCCGCGAACGGCGGCGGCCCGGCCCGCCGGTCGCGGGCGGGGACGCCGCGCGGGCAGACGATGACGCGGTGGTACCCGTCGCCGAGCGGCGCGGACATCACCATGCCGTTGGGCAGCCGCTCTCCGAGCGGGCGCGGCCGCAGGTCGGGCCCGGCGACGTCGGCGAGGTACATCTCCATCGTCGCCTCGGTGCCGGGGAAGGCGAACCCGGCGAGGCGGCGCGCGGTGCTGCGGCCGCCGTCGCACGCGACGAGCCACGGCGCGCGCAGCGCCGCGGCGCCGTCCGGGCCGGTCACGTGGGCGGTGACGGCGGTGCCGTCGTCGTCCAGGCCGGTCAGCTCGACGCCGCGCCGGACGTCCGCGCCGAGCCGCGTCGCCCAGTCCTCCAGAATGCGCTCGATGCGCGCCTGCGGGACGCCGCGCAGCCCGAAGTGGGCGCCCTCGAGCACCCGGTAGTCGAAGTTGATTCCGCCGAAGTGCCCGTGCGGGCTGATCTGCGCGTCGCCGAACTCGGGCAGCAGCCCGCGCTGGTCGAACAGTTCCATCGTGCGCGCGGTGAAACCGAGTCCGCGCGATTCTCCGGACGGTTTCTCCAGGCGTTCCACGACGATGGTGTCGATGCCCGCCAGGCGCAGTTCCGCGGCGAGCGTCAAACCGCTCGGACCGGCGCCGACGATGATGACGGCAGCGTCCATGACATTCTCCCCCGATGGGATCGCCGACGACCGCGCACCGCGCATGACGTGCGCGGACGCGGTGGCATTCGGCAGTGGGAAGGAAAAGCGGAATCGGCCGGAAAGGCCCGATCAGCGTTCGGGCACACGTCGGCCGCCGGAAAAAGCGTGACACTTTCCACGCCGCCCGGTCAAGGGTTCTCCCGATGCGGCGAAAATCACACCGGCGGCCGCGTGGGGAAACTCAGGAGATCTTCTGCCAACTGTGCGCGCAGCGGAATCCGAAACTCCTTTCCAGGCGCGTCCAGCCCGCGGTGGAGCGGGCCGCGCGCGCGGCGCGGCGGTCGCGGAACGCGGCGGCGCGGGCGGTCGCCGCGCGCGCCAGCACCACGGCGACGACGGCGGCGGTCTCCTCGGCGCTCAGCGCGCCCTTCTCGATGCGGATGTCGTCCACGAGGTCCCCTCTCAAGGTCACTGCGGCGGGTTGCCGTGCTTGCGGGCGGGCAGGTCGGCGTGCTTGGCGCGGAGCATGGCGAGCGACCGGACGAGCACCGACCGCGTGTCGCGCGGGTCGATGACGTCGTCGGTGAGCCCGCGCTCGGCGGCGTAGAACGGGTGCATCAGCTCGGCGCGGTACTCCTCGATCCGCCGCGCCCGCACCTCCGCCGGGTCGGCGGCGGCGGCGATCTCCCGCCGGAAGATGACGTTCGCCGCGCCCTCCGCGCCCATGACCGCGATCTCGTTGCCGGGCCAGACGAACGACAGGTCCGCGCCGATCGACCGCGAGTCCATGACGATGTACGCGCCGCCGTACGCCTTGCGCAGGATGACCTGGACGCGCGGGACGGTCGCGTTGCAGTACGCGTACAGCAGCTTCGCGCCGTGCCGGATGATCCCGTGGTGCTCCTGGCCGACGCCGGGCAGGAAGCCGGGCACGTCCACCAGGCTGACCAGCGGGATGTTGAACGCGTCGCAGAACTGCACGAACCGCGCGGCCTTCTCGCTGGCGTCGATGTCCAGGACCCCGGCCAGGTGCGCGGGCTGGTTGGCGACGAACCCGACGACGTGCCCGTCCAGCCGGGCGAGCGCGCACACGACGTTCGCCGCGTACGCGGGGTGGACCTCGAAGTAGTCGCCGTCGTCGACGATCTCCGCGAGGACGGCCCGCACGTCGTAGGCCCGGTTCGGGTCGGCCGGGACCAGGTCGGCGAGCGCGTCGCAGGGCCGGTCGGCCGGGTCCGCGGGCGGCCGGACGGGCGGCAGCTCGCGGTTGTTGGCGGGCAGCATCGACAGCAGGTAGCGGACGTCCTCCAGGCACGCGGCCTCGTCGTCGTAGGCGAAGTGCGCGACGCCGGACGTCGCCGCGTGGACGTCCGCGCCGCCCAGCTCGTCGTGCGTGACGCGCTCCCCGGTGACGGCCTGGACGACGTCGGGCCCGGTGATGAACATCTGCGAGATGTCCCGGACCATGAACACGAAGTCGGTGAGCGCGGGCGCGTAGGCCGCGCCGCCCGCGCAGGGTCCGAGCATGACGCTGATCTGCGGGATCACCCCGGACGAGCGGGTGTTGCGGCGGAAGATCCCGCCGTATCCGGCGAGCGCGGTGACGCCCTCCTGGATGCGCGCGCCCGCCCCGTCGTTGAGGCTGACGAGCGGCGCGCCCACGGACGCGGCCATGTCCATCAGCTTGTGGATCTTCTCGGCGTGCGCCTCGCCCAGCGCGCCGCCGAAGATCCGGAAGTCGTGCGCGTAGACGAAGACGGTCCGGCCGTGGACGGAGCCCCAGCCCGCCACGACGCCGTCGGTGTGCGGGCGGCGGCGCTCCAGGCCGAAGCCGGTGGCGCGGTGCCGGCGCAGCGGTTCGAGTTCGGTGAACGTCCCCTCGTCCAGCAGCAGGTCGACGCGCTCGCGCGCGGTGAGCTTGCCCTTGCCGTGCTGGCGGCGGGTGGCGTCGGGGTCGCCGTCGCGCAGCGCCTGTTTCGCGCGCGCCAGGTCGGACCGCGGGTCGGACGGCGGGTCGGCCGCCGGCGGGGGCGCGGCGGATTCGGGGACGACGGTCTCTTCGGTGATGCTCACGGATTCGCGCTCCCGGATGGTGGTGGTCCTCGGCCGCGCGCGGTGTTCGGGCGCGCGGACGGCTCGGGCGCCCGCCGGTGGCGGACGCCCGAGGAACTGCTGATCACAGGAGGATGCGCCTTTTCTGCAAGGCCGGTGGCGGTGCGGCGGCGGTGTTCGCCGCGCTGGTCCGCCGGCGGGGCCGGGACACGACCTGGGAAAAGTCGCTCCGGGCACACTTCGCCCGCCGGAAGAAAGCGTGACATCGGCGGTGCCGCACTGTCAACACGCTCCCCCGAACTTCTGCGGTATTTCACTCGGTGAATCGGAGGAAATACGAAGAGTAGGTTCCGAAACGATGTGGAAACATATTCAGAATCAGTCTTTAACACCCCGTTCGCCGACTGCCGGGCGCGGTCGCCGGACAAGCCGTTCGGCTAGCTTTCGGATTGCTCGCGGTATTGCGCTTCCCCCCGCTCGGCCGCGATTTCCATGAGTTCGTCGACGTCGTATTCGGCCCGGCCCGGACTCCCGTACCGGGCGAGCTTTCCCCTGCTGGCCCACTTGCGGATCGTGGCCTCCGACACGCCCACGGCGAGAGCCGCGAGCTGCGTCGGCACGGTCCGGCGCGGGCGCGCGCCGGTGCTCACGAGCCCGCTCCCCCGCGGACCCGACCGGCACGTTCCATCCGGCGGGCGAGCAGCAGCCACTGGTGGGCGTGCCACACGTGCCCCGCGCCGCACCGCGCCTCCCCCGGCGGCCGGTCCCCGCGGTCGCCGACGTCGGCGGTGACGGTGGCGTCGCAGCCCTGCCGGCCGCACCGGCCGAGCGCCAGCCGGGCCGCCCGGTCCGGCGCGGCCGCCCGCCGCGCCGCCCGGCTCACCGCCGCGACCTCGCCGACCAGGTCGGCGGCGGCGGGGTGGGCCAGCAGCCAGTCCAGGTGCCGGACCAGGAAGACCGCCAGCGCGCGGACCGCGCGCGGCGGCGGCGCGACGGCCCGCTCGTCGGCGACGAGCGCGGCCCAGCTCGCCAGGACGCTGAGGATCTCCGCCCGCGCCGCGACGACGGGCTCGGGCAGCGACAGCCCGAGCGGCCGGGTGCCGCCGACCCGTTCGCGCGGGGACCGGGACGGATGGGCGAGCGCGGTGCCGCACTCGTCGTAGAGGGCGGGGAGCCGTTCGAGCGCGCCGCGGAGCCGGTCGCGGCACGCCGCGCAGACGCGGAGCCCGGGAGCGGTCCCGCTCCGGCACCGCCGTTCGTCGGCCCCGGGTCCGCAGACCGGGGCCGCGCATGACTGTGTTCGCATTCGCACACCACCTGGTGGTCGGTCGACGTTTTCGTCGTCTGGCGGGTGACCGCGCCCCGGTCTTCGGAACATCGGCCGCCGCCGGTCCGAATACCTGGTCACACGGTTGCTCGGCCGTGCGCAACGGCGGGGTGGGAGGCGCCGCACGGCTGAGTGATAATGGCCCTGACCAGCTTTTCAGCTAGTAAATGGAGGTTGTAATGTTCACAGCCGACGTACGACTAGTAGTAAGCATGAGCCCACCGTCGTATGTCAACACCCGCCCCTGGGGGCCGGGGTCCGGATTCGGCCAGCGGCCGAACCTTCCGGCGAGACCGTGAAAACCTCTCGTGACCTGCGCGTGCAATGCGCCGCGACAATGGCCGCACAACGACCCGGTTCGACATATTCCCAGTTAAGGGACGTCACGAAATGCGCGGTGTGAATTACGCGACAGTGCGGCCGCGCCGGCGTCCCGGCGCGGCCGTCCCGACACACGCCGAATGGCCCGCGCGGTGCCGCGCGGGCCAGTCGGTCGCCGCCTCAGGGGGCGGTCGGGGGTCGGATCAGGGGCGTTCCGCCGTCCGCGCCCCGTGATCGGGGACGCCGTTGGGGGAACCACCGTTGACGGTCCCGTCCGGCACCGTGGCGGCCGCGCCGTTCGGCGCGCCCTGCGGCGGCCGGCCGGGCGGGGGGACGAAGTCCTTCTTGCGGATCAGCGCGAAGGACGCGACCGCCGCGACGAGCGCGATGACCGCGCCGACGAGGAGGATCGAGTTCAGCCCGTCGATCGCGCCCGCGCGGGCCGCCGCCGCGATCAGCGGATCGCCCTTGCCGTGCGCCGCGCCCGCCGCGCCGGACGAGCCGCCCATCCCGTCGGCGATGCTCTGCGCCCGGTCGGCGAGCCTGGTCCCGGCGAGCTTGTCCACGACGGTGTCGCGGAGCTTGGACGTGTAGAGGGTGCCGAGGACCGCGATGCCGGTGACGATGCCGACCTGCCGGAACGTCGAGTTGATGCCGGACGCCATGCCCGCCCGCGTCACCGGCACGACGCCGACGGCGGTAGAGGCGAGCGGGACCGTCACCATGCCCGAGCCCGCCCCGGCGATGATCATGCCCGGGATCAGGTGCGTCCAGCTCGACCCGGTCTCGATCCCCCGCATCAGGAACAGTCCGCCGCCGACCAGCAGGAAGCCGACGCCGATCATCGCGCGGACCGGGACGGTGTGCGAGAGCCGTCCGGCGGCCGTCGAGGCGACGAACATGGCGGCCGTGAGCGTCAGGAAACGCGTACCGGTCTGCACGGCCGAGTAGTGGAGCTGGCCCTGCATGTAGAGGACGAGGAAGGTGAACAACGAGAAGATCGACGCCGACAGCGCGAACGCCGCGATGAGCCCGCCGGAGAACGTCGGCTTGCGCAGCAGCGACAGGTCGAGCATCGGCCGCCGCTGGAGCAGTTCGACGACGAGGAACGCGGCGAGCAGCACCGCCCCGCCCGCCAGGCTCCACACGACGCGGTTCTGGCCCCAGCCGTCGCCCGCCTCGATGAGCCCGTAGGTCAGCAGCGCGAGCCCGCCGGAGAAGGTGACGAACCCGAGCCAGTCGGGCCGCGAGGCGTGCGGGTCCTTGGACTCCTCGAGCTTGGTGAGCGTCACGATGATCGCCGCGACGCCGACCGGGATGTTGACGAAGAAGATCCAGCGCCAGTCGATCCCGCTGGTGAGCAGTCCGCCCAGCACCGGGCCGACCGCGACGCCCAGCCCGCTGACCGCGCCGTAGACGCCGAACGCGACGCCCCGGTCCTTGCCGCGGAACGCGTGGCCGAGCAGCGCGAGCGACGTCGCGAACATGATCGCGCCGCCGATGCCCTGGCCCGCCCGCGCGATGCTGAGGAACAGCGGCCCGTTGGCCAGGCCGCACAGCAGCGACCCGAGGGTGAAGATCCCGGTGCCGGCGGCGTAGAGCGCGCGGCGGCCGAGCAGGTCCGCCAGCGATCCGGCGGTGAGCAGGCCCGCCGCGAGGGTCAGCGCGTAGGCGTCGATGACCCACTGGAGGTCGGACAAAGACGACGAGAAGTCCTGCTCGATGTCGGGCAGCGCCACGTTCACGATCGTGACGTCGAGCAGGAGCATGAAGACCCCGACGACCACCGCCGTCAGCGTCCACCACTTGCGTTCCATCCGGTCCCCTCAACTCGTCCACGGTGACGCGACCCGACGCTAACATCACCCACCTTAATCGTCAACGCGCTTAATGGTTTCAGTGCTTTGCTACTCTGGGTCGCGAGGTGACATGACGAACCACAGCGACCCCGCCCCCCGCATCGAGCCCCGGCTCGCCGGCTACACCGGGTATCTGGCCCTGCCCGCCACCCAGCGCGCCACCGGCCTCGGCATGGACTCGGTCCCGCCCGGCCGCCACCCCCGCGACCTGGCCGTCCTCCTGCTGCTCGCGGACGCGGGGCCGCTCTCGCAGGCGCGCGCGGGCGAGGTCCTGCGGCTGAACCGCACGATCATGGTGAAGATCGTCGACGGGCTGGAGGACGCCGGGCTCGTCGTCCGCGAGCGCGACGCCGCCGACCGCCGCCGCAACGCCGTCCGGATCACCGAGGCGGGCCGCGCGACGATGGCGTCGATGTACGAGGGCATGCGGCGCGCCGAGAAGGTGCTGACCGAGCCGCTCACCGCCGCCGAGCACGAACGGCTGAACCGCCTGCTCCGGCTGGTGATCCCCGACCTGGCCGCCGCGCTGCCCGAGGCCGTCACCGGCCGGACGGGGTTCCTGCTCGCCCGCGTCCACCGGCGGCTGCGCGACGAGAGCGACGACGCGCTGCGCGGCCTCGGCCTGGAGCCGCGCCACCTGGGCGTCCTGGCCGCGCTCGAACGCGCGCAGCCCTGCTCGCAGCAGCGCCTCGCGGGCTGCATGGGCGTCAGCGGGCCGGCGGTCGTCCGGTCGATCGACGAGCTGGACGCGGCGGGCCTGCTGCGCCGCGAGCGCAGCGCGACCGACCGCCGCGAGCACGTGCTGGAGATGACGCCGCTCGGCGCGGCGCGGTTCGCCGACGCGCTCGGCGCGCTGGACGACGTCCAGCGGTCGCTGGCCGAGCGCGTCGGCAAGGAGGAGCTGGCCGAACTGAACGGCCTGCTGGTCGCGCTGACCGGCGCCCGGCCCGCGGGCGACTAGACCGGCGGGCCGGGCGGGCGGGTCAGGTCCGGCCCGCGAGCCGGTCGATGATCTCGGTCTGGACGTAGTCCTGCAGCGCACGGCCGCGCAGCGGCGCCTCCACGACGGTCACGCCCCGTTCCTTCGCGTCCGCGCGCAGCCTCACCCGCGACGGTTCCTCGACGCCGCCGCCGATCACCAGCAGTTCGACGCCGCCGTCCGCGAGCGCGGCCAGCGCCGCCTCGTCGGTCGGGGCCCCGGCCGCCTCGACGCCGCTGGCCCGCACGGCCCCGACGACCAGGTCGACGACCTGCGGCCCCCGGCCGATCACGTACACCGACATTCGGTCACCTCCCACGTGTCGTTCCCGAGCTTGTCATTCTGCAACGACGCGGAGCGTCCGCAATGAGGGATCGGCCGCATCGGGCGCGAGCATCCCGGCGGGCGGCCCGCTGGCCAGATAGTCCAGCACCGCGCCGGTGATGAGTTCGCCGGGCGCGAGGACGGGGACGCCCGGCGGATAGGGGCTGACGAGTTCCGCAGCCACCCGCCCGGCCGCCTTCCCGACCGGGATCTGCTCGGTCGGCCCGAAGAACGCGTCGCGCGGCAGCATGACGGTGCGGAGCTGGAGGGTGTCCGGGGCCGGGAGCCGGATCTGCGGCTGCGGGTCGATGCGTTCGTGCTCGTCGACGAGTCGGCGCAGCGCGTCGAGCAGCCGCGCCTCGGTCTCGTCGTCGTCGGCGTGGGTGAGGCGCGCGTTGACGCGGCACTGGTCGGCCGCGCCGACGTCGATGTGGCACGCTGCGCGCAGCCATTCGGCGGCCTGCATGCCGCTGACGCCGAGGCCCCGCACGTCCACGGTGACGGCCAGCGGGTCGAGGTCGGCCGCGCCGCCCGGCCCGACGGTCTCGCGGCCCATGACGCTCAGGCCCGGCAGCCCGTCCACCGCCGCCCGGACGCGTCCGGCCCGCGCCAGCGCCGCGTCGAGCAGCGCGCGGCCCTGCTCGGCCATCTGCCGCCGCCAGCCGTCGAGCGAGGCGTAGACCAGCGATGACGCGCTGGTGGTGCCGAGCAGGTCCTCGCGCTGCTTGAGGACGTCCGGATCGACCCGGTCGCCCTGCAGATGGAACACCGAGCTCTGCTCGATGGCCCCGCCCATCTTGTGGACGCTCGTCACCACCAGGTCGGCGCCGCACGCCATCCCCCAGGCGGGGAGATCCGGATGGAACGGAAGGTGCGCGCCCCACGCCTCGTCCACGATGAGGGGGACGTCGCGGGCGTGGCAGAGTTCCGCGATGCGCGCGATGTCCGCGCAGCCGCCCCAGTCGGTCGGCGTGATCAGCAGCATCCCCTTGGCGTCGGGGTGCTCGTCCAGCGCGCGTTCGACGTCGTCGGGCTGCGGCGGGTGCGCCAGGTGCAGGTCCGGGTCGAAGCGCGGGTGGACCCACACCGGGTCCGTCCCGTTGATGATCACGCCGGAGACGACGGACTTGTGCGCGTTCCGGGAGATCAGCAGCTTCTCCCCGGGACCGGCCACCGCGAGCATCGCCGTCTTGACCGACAGCGAGCTGCCGCACGTGGAGAAGAACGACCGCTCCGCGCCGACCGCGTCGGCCATGAGGGCCTGCGCCTGGTCGAGGACGCCCCGCGACTCGCGGCGGTCGTCGAGGCCGTTGAGCATCAGCACGTCGGCGGCGAACATCCCCGGTCCGAGGACGTCCAGGACGCGGGGATCGACCCCGCGCCCCTGCTTGTGTCCGGGCGGCCCGTACACCACGTCCCCGCGTTCGCGGAACTTCGTCAGGGCTTCCAACACGGGCGTCCGGGAGTGGTCCATGCACCGCCGACTACCCCGGTGCTCCGTCGGAAAACGATTCAGTCCGGCGTGTACGTCGCGGCCATCAGCGCGATGACGGCCCCGAAGAGGACCACGCAGAGGAATGTCACGATCCAAACCGTGCTGACGACGTCGGTCTTGACCTCCGCGTCGGGGTTCTCGCGCCGCGCCAGGTAGTCGCGGACCATGCGCCCCCGCACCGGGTACAGCGCGAGCGGAATGGCGACGAAGACGACGCTGTAGAGGAACAGGATCTCCGCCGTCCGCTCGGGCCGGAGCAGGTTCACCCCGAGGATCGCCGCGCAGAGCACGGGCGTCATCCCGTAGAGCAGCACGCGGCCCTTGGAGCGCTGCTGCTTCATCTCGGCGCGGACGTCGGGCGGGAACTCGACGCCGACCGCCAGCAGGCGGAGCCCCGCCACGAAGAAGACCGTGGCCCCGACCGCGACGATCCACCACCGCGAGTCCGGAATCGAGAACAGCATCGTGCCCGCTTTCGCCAAACAATCCGGGAATCACGGTATCCGACGCCGCGACCTGCGGCGGAGTTCGCGGACGGCATGATCTTTCGCCTGGGTGGGGCGGGCGGGATTCGAACCCGCTCAGCGCTGGGCACCTGCTTTACAGGCAGGCTCGACTCTCCCGCGTCGACGCCGCCCCTCGGATGGGAGACCGCTCTCGTACCCCCGGCGGGATTCGAACCCGCAACCTCCCGGCCCTCGACCGGACGCCTCTACCCATTGGGCTACAGGGGCATGGTGCGGCTCCCGGGATTCGAACCCGGAACGTCCATCTCCTGAGGATGGCCCCTCTGCCGGTTGGGGTAGAGCCGCGCGCTTGGCCGGAACGGCGTCGTCCGGTCCGCGCGGCCGAGAAGTCAGGAGCGGGGATATCGGCCGGAGACGAGGGACGACGCCTTGGTCAGTCGTAGCTTCACGGCGTCCTCCTTCCGGATCTCGCGGTCGCCGACGTCCCTAACGGTGCCAGGCGGCGAACCACGACGCAACGGATTAAATCCCCCGGCCGCCGGTCAGCAGGGAGCGCGTGCGGGCGGGCGCGTGTTCGGGCAGCTCCGCGAGGACGTCCGCGAGCGGCGAGTCCGCGAGGCTCCGCCGCCACGCCTCGTGCGCGGTCGCCATTCTCGCCGCGTGTTCCGGCACTCCTCCGGCGACAGCGCGCCCCGGCCCTGCTGGCGGATCTCCCGGCACTCGTACGGCGAGGACGGGCCGTCGACCGCCTCGACGATGTCCAACAGCGTGATCTCCGCGGCGGGCCGGCCGTAGTGCTGCGCGAGTTGGGCCGCCGACGCGGTGGCTAGAGTCGCCGGGCAGTCCGCACGAGAGAAGGTCACCATGCGAAACCTGCGCATCGCCGTCGCCGGAGCCACCGGGAACATCGGCGCGCTCACCGTCGCCGCACTGGAGCGGGCGGGCCACGACGTCGTGCGGATCAGCCGCTCGCTCGGCGTGGACCTGGCGACCGGCGACGGCCTGGCCGCCGCGCTGGCCGGGGTCGACGCGGTCGTGGACGTCACCAACATCCCGGCGGCCGACCGGGACGAGGCCGTGGCCCTGTTCGGCGCGGCGACCCGGAACCTGCTGGCCGCCGAGGCCCGCGCCAGGGTGCGGCACCATGTGCTGCTGTCGATCATCGGCGTCCAGCGGATGGAGCTGAACGCGCACTACGCGGGCAAGCGCGAGCAGGAACGCCTTGTTTCCGAGGGTTCCGTGCCGTGGACGATCGTTCCCGCGGCGCAGTTCCACGACTTCGCCGCGATGATCACCGGCTGGACGGAGCAGGACGGCGTCGCGACGCTCCCGCCGCTGCTCGTGCAGCCCGTCGCACCGGGCGACGTCGCGGACGTCCTCGCCGAGATCGCGGCCGGCGAGCCGCTGGGCCGCTACCGCGACGTCGCCGGTCCCGAGCCGCAGGACCTCGTGGACATGGCGCGCCGCACCAACGACGCGCGGGGCCGCGCGGTCCGCCTGGTCCCGACGTGGTCGTCGGTGTTCGACACGACGGCGGCGGGAAACGCGCTGCTCCCCGGCCCGGACGCCCGCCTGGCGCCGACGACCTTCGACGCGTGGCTGGCGACGCAGAGCTGACCCGTCGGCAATCGTTCGGTCTAGCGCGGTTCATCCCCCGTCGACCGTCGCGCGGGACGGGGTAGGCCCGAACCGTCCCGCACGACGACGGAGGGGAAACGCATGCCGCCCGCGCCCGCCACGATGACCGCGCTGTTCGGAGGAACGGGACCGGACTGGGAGATCCGCCGAACGCCCGTCCCTTCTCCAGCTCCTGGCCAGGTGCTCGTCCGCGTCCACGCGGCGGCCCTGAACAACGGCGATCTGGCAATGCTCACCGGGGACGGTAAGGAGTACATCGCGGGCTTCGAATTCGCCGGCCGAATCACTGCCCTGGGCGCGGGCGCCGAGGGAACGATCGACACCCGCGTGATGGGTACCAGCCCCGCGAGCTTCGCCGAATACGTCCTAGCCGACCACCGCCACGTCATCCCGATTCCGGACGCCTTGGACGACACGGAAGCGGCCGCCCTCCCCACCGGCCTACTGACCGAACACGGCGCACTGACTCTGGCCGGTTTCCAATCCGGCCACACGGTCCTCATCACGGGCGCGACATCCGCGATCGGCCTGATCGGCATCCGCATCGCCCGCACGCTGGGCGCACGCAACATCCTCACGACCACCCGAACGTCCGCCCGCCGAGACCTGCTGATCGAGGCCGGAGCAGACCAGGTCATCGTGACGTCCGACGACGACCTGACGCGAACGGTCCTGGAATCCACCAACGACGAAGGCGCGAACATCGTCCTGGACCACGTGGGCGGCGACACTTTCGCCGCCTGCCTCCCCGCGACGGCCACGGACGGCGCGATGGTCAACATCGGCCGCCTGGGCGGAACGACGGCAACGATCGACCTGGACACCCTCTCCTACCGCCACGTACGCGTAAGAGGCGTGTCCTTCGGCTTCTCCCGCCCGGCAGAACTAGGCGAAATCCTGACGACGGCAGCGACGAACCTGTCCCCCGCCATCGCAGACGGCCGAGTCCGAGCGGTAATAGACGGCACATGGCCTTTCAACCAGGCCACCCAAGCCCTGGCCCGCCTACGAGACGGCCAGGCAAGAGGCAAGGTCGTCCTGACACTCACCTGAACACCCGATCGCTTTTCAAAGCTCGAACGCCCGAGCCACCGAAGCCTCGACGTCTTCCTCACTCATGGTCCTGTCCACCTCGATACCCCGAAGCCCCAACCGCCCGAGTTCCTCGCGAAGCCACCCAACGAACAACCGCTCACGCTCAGCAAGATTCCGTTCAGCCCGCCCAGGATCACTGGTCCGAGCAAGAAACCCACCCCCCAACCCAACCCGCCGACGAAGTGCCACGGACCGAAACTCAGCAGTAGGCAACAACCAAACAGCCCGCCCAGCCACCCCGAGCAACGGCTCGACCAACCCCGGCAACAACCGAAACCCCTCGACGACAACACAGGTATCCCGAGGCAACCGAAGCAAGTCCTCAACAATGAACTCGAAACCCTCCCCCCGAAACCAGTGGAACGTCTCGAACATGACCTCCGGCGACCGCTCCACCCACCGCTCATCCATAGTCATACGAATGAATGCATGCAAGAACGGAGCATCCTCCACAGAAGCCCGCCCAGCATGCTCCCGCATAGAGGCATCCGTAGAATAAACCCGCCATCCATACCGCTCAGCAAGCCGCCTAGCAACGGTGGACTTCCCCGCCCCACTCCCACCCCCGACCCAATAAACATGCCCCAACCGCGAAGCAATTTCATCCATCCCACACCCCAAAACACCCGACCCCGACACGATGCCTGCCCTTCCCCACCCGCCACGACTGACCAGGACCGGCCGGAACCTAGACCACCACCCAAACACCACCCGCTCCAACTAACGTGCCACCACACCCACACCAAGCTTGCACGACCACAACCCAACCCAAGACGACAATCAGTGGCCAACCGAACACGCCGAACCCCGGATCGCAGCGAACCTCCCGGGATTCCCGCAAAACCGGAGGTCTGCTGCAAAACGCGGCTCCCTCCGCCACCTCTAGCCACCAGCGACCTGCGGCTTTACCCTGGGGTCCTCATCACCCTTGCGAGGGTTCGCAACGGAAGGGGTTGAAGAACTCGACTCCCGGCGCGTACGGTCCTCATCACCCTTGCGAGGGTTCGCAACCCGACCTCGAGGACGCCGAGTACGAGGACGCCGACGTCCTCATCACCCTTGCGAGGGTTCGCAACGTGTGCAGCGACCCGAGACCCTTCCGGTACTGTCAGGTCCTCATCACCCCTGCGAGGGTTCGCAACAGGGCTGGGGTCACCCCTGCGAGGGTTCGCAACACATCTCCCCGATGACGAATCCGGACGGGCTGATCCGTCCTCATCACCCTTGCGAGGGTTCGCAACATCACCGCGACGACCAACCGCGCCGCCGTGGCCGGTCGGGGTCGCGCCCCTGCGAGGGTTCACAACCCCAAGCACCGCCCGGCGGTCGCCCGCTGCCATCTTCTGAACACCCAACGTCAGGTGGCCTGGCCTGCTTGGCTGGGGTGATGGTCATCTACTACCTTTCCGCTCCGCGCATGGATCTGGTGCAGGCGTTCCGGGAGGCGCAGGCCGACTACGAGCGGGGCGACGGCGCACCCGATGGCGAGGGGCTTGCGCTGGACGAGCTGAAGCGCGGCACGATGCGCGGCTTCGTGGAGAGCCAGGCCGCCGGAACCAGCATGCGGCGCGGCGTCCGGCCGACGATGGCGGGCATGGACCTGTGGTGGTGCCGAGCGCGACTGGGCAAAGCCACCGACGTCATCGGCCGCGTGGCTTTCCGCCACGATCTCGCCCCCGCCCACTACGACAGCGGCGGACAGCTCTGGGTGTCGATCCGCCCGTCCTTCCGAGGCAAGGGCCACGGCCTCCGGCTGCTGCTCGCCGCCCTCGAACAGGCCCCCGGCAAGGCCCTCCGCGCCCCGATCATCGTGGTCCGCGACGACAACCCCGCAGCCCTCGCCATCGTCCAGACCGCGACCAGACTGGTCGGCGGCGAAATGATCTGGCACCGCTCCGGCCGCCGAGCATTCCGCTTCAACATCTGACCAATCCGGCCCGACTCAGAACCCACCACACCCACCCACCACTGCCCGCCCCCACTAACGTGCCACCAGGACCAAAAAGCGAAAACGACAACCAGGCCCTAACCCCCACGAAGCACCAAAAGACCACCCACGACACACGACGACTCTCAGTAACCAGCCGAACACGGTGAACAGCGAAATGCAGCGAACCTCCAAGGGGTTTCTGCACAACCGGAGGTCCGCTGCAAAACACAGCCCCCTCCGCCGCCCCTAGCCGTCAGCGACCTGCGGCTTTACCCTGGGGTCCTCATCACCCTTGCGAGGGTTCGCAACGTCGCGCGCCGGACGACGTGGACGGCCGTCTGCTGGTGTTCTCATCACCCTTGCGAGGGTTCGCAACGGCGGACCGTCGCGACGGTCCTGGCGGACCTGGTCCTCATCACCCCTGCGAGGGTTCGCAACTACCTGCCCGGCGTCACTCAGCTCCCCACCAACACGTCCTCATCACCCCTGCGAGGGTTCGCAACGCGCACAACCGGACGAGCCGGTCGGCGGCGCGCTCGCCTGTCCTCATCACCCCTGCGAGGGTTC
>NZ_KB907229.1 GCF_000381885.1 Actinomadura atramentaria DSM 43919
CCCCATACGTACGTGGCGCGGGTGGCGATATTCGCGCGGATTCCCGGCCAATCCTTGGCGGTGCGCCAGCCGAATCCGATGATCCCGAATCCGATGATCATGCGCCCTTCCCACGGCAGCCACATCACGGCGTAGGTGGCGAGGCCGACGGTGAGTAGCGCCGCGCTTGTGCCTGCGAGTGTGGCGATTCCGACGCCGATCACGAGCGCGCGGGAGCGCCACGGGATGGGTGTGGTGGCGCGCTCGGACCGGATCACCCTGCGCTGGCGGCTGCGGGTGGGCTTGGTGACCGGTACGGCCGGGACGCGGGGCTCCGGGCGGTCGGGGACGGTGGCCGCCGTCTGCCCACCGAACAGGGGCGGAGGCCCCTGTTCGGTGGGCGTGGAGCTGCGCGCTGGCGGGATCGGCGGCTCGGGCAGGACGGGCCGGTCAGAGGCCGGGGGCATGGCGCGGGTGAGCGGCGCTATGGGGCGCTGCGCGGGGCGCGTGGACGGAGTGCCCTCGATCGCCGGCGGGGGCGTGGGCGCCCGCGTGGCGCGCGGCGCCGGGGGCGGTGCGGTGGGTGGCGGGAGCTGGACTGCGGGCAGGTCCGGCCGCGTGGGCGCGTCCTGGGCATCGGCGGCCGGAGGCGCGGGCGGCTCGGCCTTCGGCTCGTCCCGGATGACGAAATCGCCGGTGAGATAGGCGCGGCCGATCGTGTCTCGCGGGTCGGTGGGCTTTTCCTCATCCCACGATACCCAGTGCTCGGCTTTCGGCTTTCTGCGGAACATTTGTGTGCTCCTTTCTATTCGTCGCCAGCCGCGCGCGGCCGGTTGCGTGCCCACCGCTGGAGAGTTTCTGCGTAGTAGGCCGGGCGGCCGTTCTTCGTCCCGTCTGGCTCGGGGAATTCCGGGTCCCGGCGTTTTTCGGTCCGGAGAATCTGTGCGGTCTTGTCTGGGGTGTCGGACAGGGTGATGATCCCGGCGCGTGCGGCCTCCGCGAACCCGAACAGCTCGCGCTCGGGCTCACGCTCCGGAGTCGATTCCTCGGCCCTTCCGCCGTCGTAGATCTGGAATGGCCCGCGCTGGCGGGGGACCTGGTCCTGGTCGTCACGCGGGTCCGCCCAGGTCGTGGCCGTCACGTGACGCTCAGGGCGCGTGTCACCTGGTAGAGGTGGGTCCGTGACATCGTGACGTGACGTGGTGGCCGGGCCGGTGTGCCGCACGGCCGGGACTCCGCCCGACGGGGAGGGCAGCGATTCCAATTCGTCGCCCGGATCCATCCAGACACCGCCGGAGAGGACGAATGCGCGCGCTTCCTCGGGAGTGAAGAACATGATTTGCGTTTCGTGGGCGACGCCACCGAGAACAACTTGCGCGCGGCCTGGGTGCCGAGTGGAAGACGGTGCAGGCTGGACCTCCGGGACGAGCATGTTCCAGGCGTTCTTGGTGTACCGGGCGAGAATGCGTGTGGCGAAATTCTCGCGCATTTCAGGGCCGCCGAGCGCATTCGCCGTGGCGGACTGCGCGCAGGCGATGACGTTCATGCGGACCGCGCGCCCCATGAACAGCACATCGGCCAGACCCGTAATCGCAGGCGATTCCGGGTCGTCCTCCTTTGTCTTTATCCGCTTCCAGTACTTCTTGAGCCTCCCCATGGTCGCGTTGAGTTCTTCGAGCAGGATGACGATTCGCGGCCCGACCGGTGCGTCATTGGGATCGCCCTCCCACTCGTCTACGATCCGGTTGCGGCGGTCACCTTCGAGGGTGAGCCATTCCATCGTTTCGTGGATGTCTTCGACATCGCGGCAGTAGGTGACGCCGGGCAGTCCGCGGATCCATTTGTGGGAATGGCGCTTGAGGTCGAGGACCACGACTTTCGCGCCCTGCGCCATGAATTGCGCGGCGATCGTCCTGAGGATGACGCTTTTGCCGCCTCCGGTGCCTGCGGAGACCAGGATGTGCGGCGACTCGTCGTCCAGGGAGACCGCGACGGGGCGGGCCTGGTGGGTGAGGCCGAGCAGCGGCGCGTCCGGGTCGGCCTTGGCGACCATGCGCTGTACTGCGGCGTCCGCCCACATCACCCGCGCGGGCGGGCGGGGCGCCTGCCGCATGGTCATGTAGTGGTCCCGGCCGCGCACGTGGTAGCTCGCGCTGACGTCCTGGAGGCCGAGTTTGCGGATGACGATCTGGCTGATGCGCTCCTGGCCCTCGGCGATCAGCGCGGAGGACTCTCCGACCCAGGTGGCGGGGAGCTGGATGCGCAGCATCTCACCCGTGATCTGCGCGAAATTCTCGGGCAGGGTGATGTAGCTGCCGGGTTTGGTGCCCTCGGGGTAGCCCAGGACGGGCCTGAGAGCGACGTGGAGGGGCCAGAGCCAGTCCCGGCGGTGCCGCCACGTCAGGAGCCCGTCCGCGAGGCGGTGGCCGCCCCACAGCGCCAGCGCGCACCCGATCCCGGTGCCGCCGTAGTGGACGCCGTCCAGCGTGGCGCCGGGGGCGACGATGGCGGACGCGCCGAGACCGGCGATGCCAAGCGTGCCGCCGGTCCGGATCCCGGCGCGCTCCCAGCGCGTCAGGTAGTCCCACCAGATGGGCGCTGCGTCCCCGCGCGGGGAGGTGCCCCGGTGGGTCCAGGTGGCGTCGGTGCGGCGCTGGCCGTCCAGCGCCGCACCGCTGAACCAGCGCCAGATCACGGGGAGCGCGTAGTGGGAGTTGTGGACTTCCAGCTGCTCTCCGCCGAACGCGCCCTTGCGGATGCGGATGCGCTGCGGGCTCATGACTCGCCCCCTCGGGAGATCCAGCAGATACCGGGGCCGCCCTGGATCTGCACGGCGACCATGACGGGACGTCCGCGCAGCCAGGCCGGGACGGTGAGGTAGGCGGCGGCGCCCGCCAGGACGAGCGTGCCGAGGACGACGCGCGCGGCGTCGCCCGGCCGGCCCACGGCCAGGACGAGCGCCAGCAGGACGAGCGCGGCGGCGGCGCCCAGGAGCGCGCGCATCACCGGTCACCCCCACGGCGGCGGATGCGGCGCCCGCGCAGGTAGGCCACGATCGCGAACGCGATCGCGGAGACGGTCCCGGGGATCGCGCGGGCGGGGAGGCCGAGGACCAGGACCACGGCGGCGGTGAGCGCGGCCACGATGACCAGGGCCAGCGCGACGGCCAGGAGCGTCGACAGGGCCGGGCGGATCACAGCGTCACCTCCGCCAGCGGCACGTCCTGGTGGAGCTGGCGGTGCAGCTCCACCAGGCGCTGCGGGGCGCGGGAGTCGCGCAGGGACAGGGCGCGGCGCGCGGCGGGCGCGAGCTGGTACCAGCACGACCGGCACAGGTAGTACCGGATGGGGCGCGGCGTGCCGCAGGACGGGCAGGGCCGGACGGCGGGGGCGCTCACAGCTCCTCACCGCCCGGCACCTGGGAGGAGATCAGGACGCCGTCGCGCCACGTCCACACGGTGCGGGGCAGGGACGCGGCGTCCTCTCCGTCATCGAGCGCGCGCTCCACGTGGACCAGGGCGCCCGGATGCGCGCGGGAGGTGTCGGCCCCCCACCCTGCGACCTCCGGCCACGTCAGCCGCGCGTAGTCGTGCCGGTAGCTGCCGCCCTCAACATCGACGGCGCACAGGTACAGCTCCTGCGCCCAGCCCTGGACCTGCTGCGCGTCCCGCACGGCGCGCTGGGTGGCCTGCTGGGCGGCGCTGCGCTGGAGCGCCCAGGGGACGCACAGGCACGCGCACAGCCCCGCCAGGGACAGCGGGAGCGCCACGGCGTCGGGGAGCGCGAGCAGCGCCAGGAGCACGGCGACGCTGACGCTCGGCACGCCGAGCACGAGCAGGACGATGACCGCGAGGCTGCGGCCGGGGCTGCGGGTGGTGGGGTCACTCATGGCCGGTCTCCTGGGGGGTCGTCCCCGGCCCGGTCTGACCGGGACGGTTGCTGATCATGCTGCCACCGGTAAGGGCGGGTGTATAGCCGATTCCGGCGGTGCGGGTCGGAATGTGCGCGGGAATCGGCTGCGGCACGCCGTACGCGTCCACCGATCCGGACGCGGGGCCGAGCTGCGGCGCGGCCACGACGGTCACGGTGACCGGGATCGCGCCCGGCTGCGGCTGGGCGTGCGCGGTGACGCCGGGGGCGGCGGCGGGACGGGCGGCGGGTCCGTAGGCCGGCCCGCGCGCCGCGCGGCCGGTGAGGTAGACGCGCGGCCCCAGGACGACGCCGCCGAACACGACTCCGACCGCAAAGCCGCCCGTCGCGGTGCTGAGCACTGCTGCGAAACTGGACATGATCTCTCTCTCGGGATCGAGGCGAGGGGCCGACGATGTGCCGTCGGTCGGCCCCTCGCGCCCTGGTCAGCGGCGGGTCAGCGGTGCGTGGTGCTCTGGTCGAGCGCCGCGCGCAGGGTCAGGAGTCCGGCCGCGTGCATCTGCGCGCATCCCGGCGCCAGCCACGGGACCGCCAGCGGCTCGGTCATCGACGGGAGGTGGCCACGGGTGACCAGGACCGCGCGGCCCTGCCCGGACGGCGAGGGCACGTGGGGCAGGCCGCCGGTGACCTGCTGCCACGTGTGGCGGGTGTAGCGCGTGAGGACCGCCGTCCCGTACTGGTCGACGGGGGGCACCTGGCCGGAGCTGGCGGAGCCGCACGTCGCCACGACGCGCAGGCCGTCCACGGTCAGCAGGTGCGCCACGACGTCGGCCGCGCGCTCGCCGATCGGCGTGGCTGCGAGCGTGCGCAGCAGCTCGTCCGCCCGGTCGATGACCAGCGTCAGCGGCGCGTCCAGGGCGCCCGCCGTGTCGCCGAGCGCCATGAGGCCCTCGGCGATGTCGAGCAGGTCGATGCGGTGATCGACGTACGGCAGCAGCGACGACCACCGCGACCCGCCGGACGGGTCGAGCACCAGCGCGTGCCGTCCGGCCGCCAGATCCTGCGCCAGCGCCAGCCGCGCCAGGGCCGTCCGGCCGCTGCCCGCTCCCCCGGCCACCAGCAGGTGCGGCCGGATCTCCTGCCCCGCGTCGATCACCCACGGCAGACCCGCACCGACACCGACCACGATGTCTCCGATGTACAGCCCGTTCATTTTCCTGTTCCTCCGGTTCTCACAGATCCTGGTTCTCACAGAGTTTCGATCATGCCAGTCGCAGGGCGCCCGACCTGCGGCTACGCGCGGATCAGGCGAGAGGATCCCGCGTCCTGCACGGCGTCTCCCTGCCGTCCGTCCCCGCGCTCGTCCTGGCCCTGGCCCTGGTCGTGCTCGTCGCCGGACGCCATGCGCCGCGCGCGGCGCATGGCGGTGCGCGCGTACCCCAGGGTGACGGGCAGCCACCGCGCGCCCAGCCAGGCGACGACCAGGCTGGGCGACGGCTCGGTGCCGTCCGCCGACAGCGCGTCCATCGCGGCGCGGACCCGCGCGGCGGCGGACGGCAGCGCCAGCAGCATGTCCCGCTCCGCCACCATCTCCTCCGTCATCTGCGGGGGGATCACCGGAGCCTGTGACTCCGGGACATCCGGAGTCGGTGATTCGGGGGCGGCGGCGCGACCGGGGATCTGATCCCGGATCTGATCCGCGACGCGGGCGGACTCGGTCTCGCCGCTGCGGCCTCCGTCCCGCTGCGGGGGGATCACCGCGCGCGGCTGATCCGGGATCTGATCCCGGATCAGATCCGGGACACCCGGAGTCAGTGACTCGATGACTCGCGGACTCACAGAGTCTGTGTCCCGCAGTGACGCGAGCGGGAGCCGCACCGCTCCCTCCCGCGCGATGCGCCCGGCCCGGTCCGACCGCAGCGCCGGGACGCCGTATCCCGCGACCGTGCGCAGCGCGTCCCGCACCGGCACGTCCGCCCGGAGGCCGCCGTCCGCCGGACGCTGCGGCTGGGGGTCCCACGGCGCGCGCGGCTGGACCTGGAGCACTCCGGCCGCGTTGTAGACCACGCCCAGGGCGCCCAGGAACTCGTCCTGCCGCGCCGGGTCGGTGGCCAGGTTCGCGTGCTCCATCGCGCGGCCCAAAGCCCGCGAGAGACGACGCAGCGCCGTGCGCTGCCGCCTGTCCTTGCCGGTCAGCTCCCGCGCGCGGCCAGCGGCGCGTGCGGCCTGCATCAGGTACCGGCGCGCGGCGACCTCCGGCGTCTCCTGCGCGGTCGGATCGGCCAGGCCGAGCCGGACCAGGATGCGCTCCGGCGTGATCCGCCAGTGGATCGCGCCCGTCCGGCCGGTGCGGCGGCGGCGCTCCAGCCGCATCGTGCGCTCCCAGCCCCACGCCGCGATGAGGGGCGCGCACAGGCGGATCAGGATGACGCCCGCGCTCGGGTCGTCCTCGCCGATGGCGTGCGACGCGCTCAGCAGCGCCGACGTGCCGGTCAGCACCCACATCGCGATGCCGTCCACACCGGGCGCGTACGACTCGCGCATGGACTGCCGCGCACGCAGCGCCGCGCCGACCACCGCGACCTCGATGAACGCGAACGTGGCGATCCTGATCAGGGGGGACATGTGCATGCCGGGGGAGGAGAACGTCTCCCACATGCCCTCCGCCGCGACGACCGTCGCGATGGCGGCGCCCAGCAGCGTCCACGCGGTCACCGCGGGGCCGTCCGCGCCCTGCCGCGCGGCCGAGCTGGCGGACGCGCGCCGCGCCCGGTGCGCCCGCACCGCGCGAGCGCCGGCCCGCACCCCCCGCCGCACCGCGACCGCGACCAGCGCCACCAGGGCGACGGCGGACGCGGCCACCACAGCGGCCGGGACCGGGTGCTGGCCGAACTGGCTCAGCAGGTCACTCGCCATCACTGGTGGCCACCTCCCCCAGCAGCTCGCGGCGTGCGCGCGACAGCTCGGCCTCGATGTCCTCCAGCGCCGAGTGCTTGTCGGACTCGTGCCGGTCGGCATCCTCGGCGAACGCGCGGTCGATCCGGCGCAGCGCGCGGTCCAGGACGGCGGCCAGCGGGGCCGGGTCGTTGTCGTTTGTCACTGGCTCTGTCCTCCCCTGACCTGCGCTTTGACCTCGTCCATGTGAGCGAGGGCCACGCGGACCAGCACGTCGTTGAACTCGGCCTTGCCGACACGCCGCCGCAGTTCGTGGGAGACGTCGATGAGGGCCATGTCCACGTCGTCGGCGGTGGCGTGGGACACGAGCAGGCGGGACGGAGGGCGGTTGGCCATGTGGCGGCTCCTGTCGGTCGGAGGCGCGCTGCCGAGAACTGTCATGTTGGCAGGATGACAGACTTGCAGTCCTGCGGCAAGCGCCGTACTGTCGTGCTGGATGGTGTGACACTCAGTCAAGGATGGTGATCTACGACTGAGTGTCACATGGCCCGTTGCCAAGCCTGGCAACGGGCAACGCAAAGCGCCCCCGCCGGTGGGTCCCTAGGAAAGAACTCCGGCGAGGGCGCACTCCTGGAAGGAGTGGGTCAATCATGACCTACGACGTGACGGGGCGCGAGATCGCGCCCGTGGCGGGGCACTGCGTGCCGGTGGTCCCGCCGATGATCGAGCAGGGGCGGGTGGCGCTGGAGGCGCTGTACCGCGAGCACGCGGGGCACGTCGCGGCGCTGGCGCGGGTGCTGGCGGACACGCGCGAGGACGCCGACGACGTGGCGGCCGAGACCTGGGTGCTGGTCGCCGAGCACATCGCGAGCGCGGACAGTCGCCGGGACGGCGGGCGGGACGTGCGCGGGTGGCTCGCGGGTCTGTGCGGGCGAGCGTTCGCGCGGCTGCGTGCGGAGGCGGTGGCGCAGCTCATCGTGGCGCGTGAGGCGTCGCACGCGGGGCTGCACTGCGGGGACGACGTGCCCGCGCCGCGCGGCGGGGGGCTGTGATGGCCTCCAACAAGGCGACGAGCGACTACGACGAGCAGGTCCGGCGGGAGCTGGCGCGGCTGAACACGGCGGCGGCCGAGCAGGAGATCCGGCGCGCGGCGCGCGAGATGGAGCGCCAGCGCAAGGAGTCCAAGTGAGCGCCCGCAAGCGGACGCGGGACGCGCGTCAGATTCTGCCGACGCCGGTACTGGTGGTGCTGGTCGTGGACGTCCTGACCGGCCACTACTGGCTCATCGTGGGCGTGCTGGCGGCGACGCTGAGCGGCTACGTCCTGGGCGCGCTGGACGCGGGGGACCGGCTGCGCGTCCGCACGGTCGCGGACTGGGCGGTGCGGATGTGGCGCCGCGAGGACGACGGCCAGGACGACGGGGACGGCCAGGACGACGGTGGTCCCCCGCGCGGCGGACGCGGCCGTGGCGCCGACGCCCCCACGGTCCCCACCGCCCGCACGGCGGACCCGTCGGGCTCGGCGAGCGGCGGCTCAGCGGGTGCGGCGCGGCGGGAGGTGGCGTGATGGAGTGCCCGACCTGCGGCGGCCAGTCGTTCACGCCCGCCGGTACCGGCGGCGGGACGACCGGCCGTGACGTCTACCAGTGCCGTGGCTGCGGCGACGAGATCGAGCGCTGACCGGCTGCGGTGATGATCAGGCCCGGCCGGACGCCCGCACCCTGTGGGATCCGTCCGGGTCTGGTCACCCCGCGCAGCGGGACCCCCCGGCCAGGGGGACATGACGATGATCGGAGAGAGATGGCCATGATCCGGCGCAGATGCACATCCGCCAGGTGCGGACCCGAGTGCATCCTGTGCGGCGGGAGCGGGATCTACGTGCAGTGCGACGAGTGCCTGCTGATCAACTGCGACGGCGACCACCCGTGTCTGACGTGCGACGGGTCGCAGCGCGTCACCTGCACCGCGTGCGACGGGGACGGCTACCCCCTCGACCGGATGTGCCCCGAGTGCAGGGGCCGCGCTGTGGTGCGCTGCCCCGACTGCCTCACGACCCCCAGCAGCGAGCGGAGACTCACATGACGCACGACACGACGCGGACGCCGATGGCTCCGGTCACGCTGACCGGAAACGGGCTGCGGACCGTCTGCTTGGCGCTGACCGAGGCGCACCGGATGGCCAAGGAGATCGCGCGGGCGCTGCACCAGGAGGAGGAGGCCGGGACCGACTACCGCGCCGTGATCAGCGTCCCGACGTGGCACCAGGCCATGCCGGGCGACGCGGACCGGATGGCCGACCTGGCGGACGATTTCCGGTACCTCGCCGAGCAGATCGGGTCCGCACTGCCCGACGACCCCCATGTCACCGACGCCCTGCGCGCGGCGCTGGTCGCGGGGGCGACCCCGGAGACCGCCTGGACGCACCCCGACGTCCTGTTCGCCGCGCGCGACGGCGCGGACTGGGCCGACCCCGAGACCGACCCGACCCGCATCGACTGGGCCGGGCGGCAGGCCCGCGCAGCGGTCCCGCACCGCGTCGTGGACGGGCGCCCGGTCAGCCCCGGCGCCCCGACCGGGATCCGGTACGGGCGCGGGCACCTGGGCCACTGGGGCGAGCAGCAGTGCGCGGACGCGCTCGTGCTGGCCGACCTGCCCGATGACGAGCTGTGGGTGCTCATGGTCGAGCGCCGGGACCGGTTGGGCTGGGCGCTGCCGGGCGGCTACGTCGATCCGGGCGAGTCGCCGGCCGACGCCGCCGTCCGCGAGCTGCACGAGGAGGCGGCGCTGAGTCTGCCGGGCGCGCGGTGGACGCCGCTGCCCGCGCGGTACGTGCCCGACCCGCGCGCCACCGATGAGGCGTGGATGGTCACGACCGTGTGCGTCGCGCAGATCCTGCTCGCCGACCTGCCCGAGGTGCGCGGCCTGGACGACGCCGTGCGCGCCGAGTGGGTCCGCGCCGACTCCTACGACGCCCTGACCGCCGACCTGGGCGAGCGCCTGGGCGGCAGAGTCTTCGCCGCGCACGTGGAGTTGCTGCGGGAGGCTCTGGCCCCCGACGGCTTGCTCGCGCAGCCCTGACCACGCTGCCGCGCTGTGGTGATGACCGGGTCCGGCCCGCTGCCCCGTGGCGGACCGGACCCGGTCACCCCGCACAGCGCGGGGACCGACCCCCCGAGAACGGAGACGACATGGACCACAGCAAGACGGACGGCAGGACGCTCACGATGGACGCCGGTGACCTGCACCGGATCCGCGAGGCCCTGGAGCGCGCGGAGACCGCGTACGCGACGGCGGCCGACCTGACCCACGGCGAGTACGGCCAGGAGAGCGCGAGCGAGGTCGAGCACATGCGGGACCTGAGCGCGCAGTACGGCGCGCTCGCCACCACGATCCGGGACCTGCTGCCCACCGACCCCGACGTCGCCGACCGCTGGTCGGTCACCCTGACGACCAGCGTCCAGACGGCGACGACCAGCGTCCAGAGCGGGAGCTGACCATGAGGGAGGAGAACAAAGAGCCGGTGAACAGCACGGAGTCGCCGACCTCGGCGGAGGCGCGCGGCGCGTGCTGGAACTGCGCGGGAGCCAAGGTTCTGATCAGCGAGTTCGGCGGCGAGCGGCGCGAGGTCACCTGCCGGACCTGCCACGGCACCGGACAGGGGCGCTGACATGCCGAAACAGTGCGACGGCACCAGCGTCGGGATCGTCATCACCGACCCGCAGGACCGCGTCCTGATGATCCAGCGCGCCACGCCCCCGGCCGGACTCGCGGGAATCGCCGGACACGTCGACGACCACGGCACCCCGCTGGACGCCGCGCTCGCCGAGCTGCGGGAGGAGATCGGCCTGGCGGTCACCGACCGGTGGACGCGGATGCCGACCCTGGCGCAGGCATGGCGGCCGAACAGGTGCCGCCGCCGCCCCTGGCCGCCCACGGTCGCCGACGTCGCCGGCGACGGGTCCGCGCCGCTGGACCTGGCGCAGGCGCTGCCCACGGCCGGACACCGCTGGACGGTCTACCGCCTGCACGTGACCGAGCACCCGGCCCTGGAGCCCGCGCGGCGCGAGGTCGCCGACGTGCGCTGGATGGACGGTGACGGCCTGGCCACCGCCGCCGCGCGCACGCTGGCCTACGCGCGCGGCGAGATCTCCGACCAGCAGTGGAGCGCCGACCCCGGCATCGAGCCGGTCTGGGTGCGGTGGCTGGCAGGGGCGGGACTCCTGGACGTGCCGTGGGACGAGCAGGACCGCGACCTGGTCGATGCCGTCGCCGCGCTCCCGCTGCCCGACACCTGCACCCGCTGCGGCGCGGTCGCCGACCCGCCCGCCCTCTGGCACGAGCACGACGACCCCGACGACGGCGGGATCGTGCGCCGCGCGGTCTGCCAGGACTGCGAGGTGCCCGCCGACACCATCCTGTAGACGCTGCACGGCCCCTGGCCGGATCCGGTCAGGGGCCAATTCCTATCCCAGTTGTCACACCATGCCCACCACGCCCGGACACGGCGCCCATATCGCGCGGCCCAGGCGTCCACGCAGCACAGCAGGCCGTCAACTCGCCGGGTGACAGATGGTCAAACTAGTGCCGGGACACGCGGGCGATAACACAAGACGTAGGCCGTAGGGGGCGTAGGGTTGCCGGTTAAAAGCCAATGGGCGCCTCAGAATTGCGGATCGGTTACCAGCCGATCTCTGAGACGCCCACGACATCCCGAGGAGAGTCTACGTGACTCCGTACTCGCGTCCCACCGTGGGCGCAATCTCCGACGTGTCGCGCCCCACCCTGGCGGGTGGTGAGGCATGACGACGACGTCTCAGTCTTCCGGTCGCGTCCCGCGTCCGCGCAAAGCGCGTCGCGCCAGTTCAGAGGACGCAGCCGCCGCGCGTGCGGTACGGCCTGGTCCTCGCGCGCGGCGCGCGGCCGATGCCGCCGATGACGCGGGGGAGCTGCTGGACCGGATCCGGCCGCACCGCGCGGTGCCGTCTGCGCGGGGGGCGCTGCGCTGGAGCGCGCCCGGTGACGCGGACGTGTTCGAGCCGGGTGTCTACCGGCGCGACGAGTCCGAGTCGCTGGGGTGGCTGCGGGTCGCGCGGCTGCCCGTCGTCCACGCGCGGGTGGTGCGCCGCGACGGCGCCGGGCGCGTCGCGGGCACGGACTACCTCATGTCCGCGACCCCCGAGGGGGAGCGTGCGCTGTACGGGCACCTGAGTGTCCGGTCGGGCGAGTGGGCCAACATCATGAGCGTCGCCCTGTCCGACGACGACCAGGTGATCCGCGCGGCGGGGAGCGCGATCCGGCTCATGGCCGAGGACGCCCCCGAACGGGACGCGACTCCGCGCCTGGGCAGCGACGGGCGGATGACGGTCCCGGTCCGCGAGAGCCTGCCCGCCGGATACCTGGAGACCGCCCCCGTCGAGCGCGGCCAGGCGCTGGAGACCTGGCGCGAGGTCGTGCAGATCGCCGTGCGGTCCCGGTGGATGGCGCTGGTGCTGGGCGCCTCCGCCGTCGCGCCTTTCGTCCGCCCGCTCAAGCGCAAGAGCCACACCGTGTCCCTGTGGGGCGACGCGACCAGGGGCAAGACCACTGTCCTGCGGGCGGCCGCCGCGATCTGGGGATCGCCCGAGGACGACGGCGGGATCGTGCAGCAGTGGGACGCCTCCGCGATCGGTCTGACGCGGTACCTCGGCGGCCTGGGCTTGCTGCCGGGATTCCTCGATGAGGCCGGGACGGCGGACCTGACGCCCGAGCGGTGGGGCAAGCTCCTCTACTCCGTGGCGCACGGCGCGCAGCGCATCACCGGGGACCGCACCGGGGACCGCGCGCGGGTCTCCCGCCGCTGGTACGGGATCCTGTTCTCGTCGGGGAACGGCAGGCTGCTGGACGGCCTGGAGTCCGGCAAGTACGCGGGTCTGCCGCGCCGCGTCATCGAGCTGGACACCCCGTTCACGCTGCGCGCGACCGACGCCGAGCGGGTCGAGACGGACCTGCTGCCGAGCCTGTACGGGCACCTGGGCGAAGCGATCCTTGACCGGCCCGCGGCCGACGTCGCAGCGCTCATCCGCGCGGCCGAGGACGCCGTCCCCCTGCCGGACGGCGGGACGCGCCGCGCCATCGCGCGGCACCTGCACGCCTACGTCGCCGGAGCGATGCTGATCGACGACCTCGCCGGTACCGGCACGATCCTGTCCGACCAGGCGGCGCAGGAGGCCCGCGTGTACCTCGACCACGTTCCCGACCACCCCGAGCACGACGCGGACCGGCTCCTGGCCGCGCTCGCCGAGTCGCTGGCCGCCGTCCCGGCCGCGTGGCCCACGCACTCGGCCTACCGCGAGTCCGCCCGCCCGCGCGAGGACACCGCGCTCGCCTCGATGCGCGATCCCGACCGCACCGCCCTGCCCCAGCACGGCATCGCGCGGGAGCTGCACGGCGTCCGCGACGACGAAGGCCAGTGGCTCGCCGTTTTCCCGGCATGGGTCGCCGACGTCGCCGAGTCGCTGGGGATCGACCGGACGGTCGCGCTGCGGGAGCTGCACGCGCGCGGCCTGCTGCACGTCACCGCCGCGACCCGCAAGGCGGGCGAGTACAAGCACCGCCAGCGCCTGGCCGGGATCCCGGTGCCCGTCTACCGGCTGCGGCTGCCCGACCTCCCCGAACTGGAGGACCTGCCCTACGACGACCCCGACGAGCACCAGGCGGACGAGCACGGCCAGGAGCACGGCCAGGAGCACGTCCCCGAGCGCGAGCAGGAGCAGGGCGCCGCGCAGCAGGTCCCGGCGCCGAGCCCGACCGCGCTGCCGCTGCCCGAGCCCGACCGCGCATCCGCCGGCCCGGCCGCGCCGGTCGCGACCGTCCGCCAGGAGCAGCGCCAGGAGCAGCGCCAGGAGCACCGGCCGGTGTACGCGGTGGGCTGCGCCCCTGAGGGGCTGTGGTTGGGGGACGAGCGGCTGGTCCCGGCCGGTGACGCCTACGCGTCGCTGCCCGCGCTGCTGGCGCGGCTGCGGGAGGTGATGCCCGACGGCGGGACGGTCGCGGTGGACGCCGACGTCGCCGCGCTCGTCGGCTACCCGGACGGGCCGATGTCCGCCATGTCGCAGCGCGCGGCCAAGGCCGCCGCCGGATGCCGGGCGGTCACGGAGGCCGCCGCCCAGGACTGGCGGGGCAGCCAGATCATCGACGCGTGGACCACGTGGTGGGGCGACGCGCGCCCGAGGTACACGCTGGTCGTCCCGGCATGGCTCGCCACCACCGACATGGACGCCTCCGGCCACCAGCTCCTGGACCCGGGCGACGACGCCGCCGCAGCCGCGTACCTGCTGGCGGCCTGGCGGGAGCGGGTCGGGGCGCCCTACCTCATGACGGCCGGGACGGCCGCGCTCGCGCGGATCCATGCCGAGTACGAGCGCGGACGGTCCCGGCCGGGGCGCCGCTGGACGCCCAGCCTGCGCTGGGACGCCTCACGCTCGCCCGGCGAGACCGCGTGTGAGGCGCGGCTCGGCTGGGCGCGCACCCTCACCCCGACCGAGCAGGCCGCGCCCAGCGTGATCGGGGTGGACGGCACAAAGGCGTACGTGGGCAGTCAGCTGAGCGCCGCTGTGTCGATCCGGCCGCTGGTCCCCTCCGACCCCGAGGACTGGGACCGCTACACCGCCGGGTACGTCCAGGTGGCGCGGCACGGCTGGGAGCTGCGCGGCGACGACGTCCGCTGGGAGCTGCTGCCGCCCTGGCTGACCGACCAGCCCGGCACGGGCGCGGTGTGGGTGACCACGCCGACCGCCGTGTTGTGGATGCAGCACGGGATGCCGCGCGAGGCGATCGTGGACGCCTGGCTGCCCGCGCCGCACTCGTCCGAAGGGCAGCGGCGCCACCACACCAAAGAGGCGCTTCGGCCGGTCGCCGAGGTATGGCGGGACGTCATCCTGGGAGACGGTTCCGACACCACTGACCCGCACGACCGGCGCGTCATCGAGGCAGCCAAAGCGGCCTATTCCGAGACGGCCGGGATGCTGCGGCGCGGGACGCCGTACGTCCGGCGTCCGGACTGGTCGGACACCATTATCGCGACGTGGCGGACCACGCTCATGCGCAAAGTTCTGCGGCTCGGAGAGGCTGCGGACATGTGGCCGGTGAAAATTGACACCGACTGTGCGTGGTACGCCATCGACACCCCGGTACCGGACGGATGGACGCTCGGAGAAGCCATTCCTACCGGCGCGATTCCCGTGCCGCTCGCAGAGATCTACAAAATCCCGGTCGGGACTGACCGGTCCCCGCAGCTCGGGGAATTCGGCGTGAAGTACTGGCGGCCGACCGAAAGCTACATCGCAGGGGAGGACCACTAATGCCGAGGAAAGACCAGTACGGCCGGACGGTCCGCAAGCTGCGCTCGAAAGCGTCGAGCCCCGGAAAGGCGATCTATGAGGCGCTGACGAACCGGTCGCCGAAGTCCGAGCCTGTCACCAGCCAGGACCAGGCCCGGGAATTGCAGAAAAGGCACGGGTCTGCTGCCGCCGCCGCCAAAGCCGTAGGCGTCTCCAAGCGCACGATGGAGCGCTGGATATCCGGTAAGCAGGCCGCGAAGAACACTGCCCGCGCCAAAAACGCCGACAAGCTCACGCAGGAGGTCAGGCGGTCGCGGATTCGTCCCGGCCGGGGGAAGGATTTCGCGGCGTCCGGGACGAAATCCGGCAGCCAGGACGGGCCGCGAAACAGTGGCCTCTCCATTAAGGGGTATTTTCAGATCAGCCAGAGGATCGAGTATCGGTCGGTGCATCTCGGCCCCTACACCCCGCCCCACGAAATGCAGCAGCTCATCGATATCATGGTCGAGAAAGGCGCCGAGGAAGCCGGGGCGCGCCTCCAATACCTGATCGACACCTACTACCACCCGATGACCATTATCTCCATTTCCGAAATCCGCTTCTAGCGGGAATAAGAAATGCCCCCGACTATTCAAGTCGGGGGCATTTCTTATTCCCTTTCCGTAGTCGCCTACGGCACCCATCCCCAGAACTGCCACACGGTGCGGGGGCTGGACTCGTCCAGGGCGGGGGAGTAGTCCGCGCGCGGGTCCGGGTCGTGTCCCTCCCCGCGCTCGGGCGGGTGCGCGGTCACCAGGTAGGCGCCTACGTCCTCGCGCGGGCACCCGTAGACGTCGCCGCGCGGCATCTCCAGCTCCCGCCCGCGCCAGTCGGCAGGGCCGCCCACCAGCGTCACGGTCACCGTCTGCGTCGTGCTGGTCTGATCCATGACGCCAGGGTCGCACCGCCGCCGCCGCCGATGCCCGCTATCTGCCGAACACGCTGTGCAGCACGGCGACGCAGGAGCGGCGGCTGATCCGGTCGCGGGGATACCTGCGCGCGCACTCCGCCGCCGCCCACCCGCTGCGCCTATGGCGCGCTCTGGGACGCCGGTGGACGCGCGGCCGATGGCCGATGCGGGGGCGCTGGCCGGACGCTCGCACCGACGGCCTCAGCGCCTGCGCAGGACGTGCGCGGCGCGGACGCCGCGCGTCCCCCTGCTGCGCGCTGGCGCTGGCCGTCGCGGTCGGCCTGGCCCCCGTCGCCCTGGTGCTCGTGCTCATGCCCGGAGTCCGGGCCGGCCCGGACTCCGGGACGGAGGCTCTCACCGCCGGGCCGCCGCGCGGCACGCCCTGGCCCGCGTCCACCGCCGTCCGGGCGTCCCGGGGGCTCACCAGCACCGCCAGCGCCGCCCCCAGCGCCACCGCCAGGACGAGCGCAGCCCCGCCCGCCCGCGCAGCCCTGCGGCGCCGTGCCGCGCGCTCCGCGTCGCCAGGAGGCTCGGGGGGCTCTGGGCCGCCCGCCAGGGTCGCAGCGGGGGGAAGATCATCATCATCCGTCAGCATCGACCGGACACTACCGTCGGTGACCGACAAGTGACTATCTGGCAGCGCAGGCGAAAAAGTCTGTGAGTTACAGAGTTGTGTCGGGTATCCGACAGACACCGACGTCGTTCCCGGTCATCGTGGACGCCATGACCACCGCCACCACCCACCCCGTCACCTACGCCGTCACCCTGGTCACGGCGCTCGTCGCGCACCACGTCGCCGACCACTGGATCCAGACCGGCACCCAGGCCGAGCGCAAGCAGGACCCCGGTCTCGCCGGGACCTGGGCCGCCGCCCGCCACGTCCTCACCTACACCGCCACCCTCTCCGCGATCCTCGCCCTGGTCGCCTGGCGCACCGGCATCACCTACGACCCGCGCCGCGCCGCGCTCGCCGCACTCATCACGGCGATCACACATTTCATTGTTGATCGCGGATATTCGCTGAAATGGATCGCCGACCATTGCGGGAAAGGCGGATTCGTGCGTCTCGGAAATCGCGAAACCGCTCCGGCCGGTACCGGAGCGTACGCACTCGACCAGGGATGGCACCTCGGATGGCTCCTCATAGCCACCCTGATCCTGGCCTGACACTGCGTCCTGGCGCACGACTCACCCGTGCGCCTCACGGAGCGGCAGACCGCCCCATAAACCCTGCGAGAAAGGACCTGAAATGAGCAAGCACAGCAACGACGGAGACGAGACCATCGCGCAGCGCGAGGCCGCGCGACTCCGGGGACAGGCCCGCCGCGTGACGGACCAGGGAGGCACCATGTGCGTCTCCTGCTACACCGCACCGGCCACCACTACCCAGGACGGAGACGCGCTCTGCGCATCCTGCGCCCACTAATCCCGGCACGATAAAGGCGCGGCCCGGGAAACCGGCCGCGCCTTTATCGTGCCCCAGCTACGAGATCGAGTCCCGCAATTCTTCTTCCGTCGTACCCGAAAGATCATCTTGGCGCGCGAGCAGGAGGTCCACCGCGATACGAATGAGCGTGTTCTCGGTGATCCGCTCACCTATTCCCCGGCCGCGCTGGCGATTCAGAGCCCGTTGCAGACTCGTCAGGGCGTCCATCTGGCCGGGATTCAGATATACCTCCTTCCGGTCCAGTACCAGGTGCTTGGGGCCGCGCGGCAGGTCCCGGCGCCCCAGGCTCCGGCGGACCTGGTCGCGCCCCCGGGGCTCCCGCCCGCCGGCCCCCCGGCCGCCCCCGTCATCCTGCTCGTCCTGCTCCTGCGCGGACACAGCAGCGACCTCGGCCTCCAGCTCCCGCTGCTGCCGCTCCAGCAGCTCCGCCACCGTCTCCGGCTCCCGGCTCATGACACCCTCCGTTTCGCCAGGTCCAACAGCAGTTCCGTGTGGACAGCGGAAATGTCCTGGCGCGCGTTCGCCGAATTCTTTCCGCGCCATTGTGTGATCGTCCGTCCCTCATCAAGGGACGTTGGCCACGCCACATAGCGACGGACAAGCGTGCGGAAATATGGCAGCTCCTTCTTGTCCAGCCATTCCCGCGCTTTCTTCACGTGGCCCACTCCGCGAGACGGGTCCAGATTATTGAGCAGGACCCGGTACGGGACCCCTGTAGGGGCGATGAGATCGACCGTGTCGAGCGTCGCGACTCTGGTCGTCGGCTCATGATCGCTCGGGATGATGACGTAGGACACCCTGCGCAGCAGCTCCCGCAGCACATCCCGCCCCTCCAGGCTCCCCGGAGCATCGACAAATATCATGTCGTAATCCCGCAACTTGCGGATTCCACTGAGCGCCCGCGGATCACTTTCGTGGACGATGTCGTATCCAGGGTCATGCAGCTCCTGAGTAATGCGGTAAGCAATCCTCAGCGGGTCGACATCAACCCCCAGTGCCCGACCATGAGCCATTGCGGTATGGGCGCACAATCCCATCATCAAAAGCGTTTTCCCTACACCGCCCTTGCCATTTGCTATAAGAATTACCGGAGTGTCGGTATGCCGCGCCGCAGCCGCGCCAGGATCCGCCCGCAAAGCACTCATGCCATACAGCATACGGGACTCTGTTAGTCCGGGACTACGCCAACACGCCCGTGAATTCAATAACACTGTAAGTTCGAGACTAACAGAGTTTATTTCGCGGAAATAATGCCACCTCCATTACTAATGGACACGCAGAAAAGCGGCCCCGATCACGTGATCGGAGCCGCTTTTCTGCGTGCCTTCTTCCGGCTACGTCATCTGTCAGATATCCCGCCAGACAACCGGAGCATCCTCCATCTTTTTCGCCGCAGGTACGGTCAGCCAGCGCAGCTCATCCGCAGGGATGCGCGGATCGCCCGCGAACGCCCTCTGAGCTTCGGCCAGGTTCTCGAAAACGCGCAGTTCCGGAGGCCGGTCGTAATCGTAGTTCCAGTGGTAGACATACACCGCGATACGGCCCCTGGCGGTCTCCGCCACCCCGTACCGCCACTCGGCAGGCGCTCCGGTGTGGCCGTACTCCGGACCGTCCCCGTACCGGTCTCCGGTCGGCGGCTCCTTGATCCAGCGACCCTCGAACCGCTCTTCGCGGGCAGGGCCTCGGCCCGGCTCGTACATGTAGACCGAGATCGTGTCGGTACCGCCGA
Source organism: Actinomadura atramentaria DSM 43919 (assembly GCF_000381885.1). Taxonomy (GTDB): domain Bacteria; phylum Actinomycetota; class Actinomycetes; order Streptosporangiales; family Streptosporangiaceae; genus Spirillospora; species Spirillospora atramentaria. The sequence continues at coordinate 19,185 of NZ_KB907229.1, forward strand.
GGTACTCCGCCAGCGCGGTAGCCACCAGCGCGGACACCGTCGTCCTGGCCGCCCGCGCCGTCCGGTCCGCCCGCTCCCACAGCGGCGCGTCGTCCTCGCGCACCGACAGCGTCTTGTTCGGCATCGTGCCCCCATCCGCTCGTATACGTGACTGTCACACATCATACGTGAGAGTCACGTATAGGGAAGGCGTTTAGGCATACTCGCCTCCTACCTGGGGTTTTTTGTGCTGCCGCCCCGCTTCCGCTCCTCGGGCCGCTGGGGCGGCCCTGTGGTGCGGGTCGGGTTGCCCTCGGGTGGGTGGCTGGGGGTGTGCGGGTGG
>NZ_KB907230.1 GCF_000381885.1 Actinomadura atramentaria DSM 43919
ACCGTCGACAGCGTCCCCGGCTCGGGCACCGTTCTCGTCGCAACCCTACCGATCTGACCCGATATCGACAGGAGGGAAAACCCTCAACCACCGGGAGTCCGGACGGCGATGAGCGCGATGTCATCGGTACCCGCGATAGGCAGTTCGTCCAGGAGCCCATCGCACAGATGCGCCACAGGCCCGGTACCGCAGCAAGCAGAGGATGTAAGGCCAACGGTGTTACACCACGCTGACTGTCATCCCGAAGGGCGCAGCCGGACGTAGTCTGGCTGCGCCCTTCCCGACCCATCCCCATCTTAGGCTGAAAAAGGGACGTTTAGGTCGCTTCCGGCAGCAGGATGCCTTCGCATGAGTGCTAGCTGCGCTTGCTCTGGTCACCGGCGAGCGACGCCCGACAAGCTCATGGATCATCAGCCGGTTGCGAGGACACGCAGTATTGAACTCACAGCACTCAGCGTTCGCGCCTTGGGGGCACAGGCGACCGAACGCTCCTCACTCGGCAGCGGTCAGAGCGCTATCCTGGTTCGAAAGCCTCGGTGGTCCCCTAACCTCTGCCATGTCGCCGAGACTCGAACATTCCCGACAGTCGCCGGAATACAGGGGGTTCAACGGCATCTTTCCCACACCCGTCGGGCCTGCCAATTCTGAGCATGAGGACGTGACCGATGGACTGGGGAAGTTGGGCCACTGAGCGTCGGCTGACCGCGATTAGTAGATCCGGCCTTTCGGTACCAGCCCGCCAGGCGGTCGTTGACGGGCTGGTGATGCCGGGTGGCACCGTGCTCGACTACGGGTGCGGGCGCGGGGAGGACGTGCATGCACTGCAGCGCTTGGGATATGAAGCGGTTGGCTGGGATCCGTTTTACCAGCCTGATACCCGTTTGGAATCGTGCCCGGTTGTGTTCCTGACCTACGTCTTGAATGTGATCGAGCACTCTACAGAACGGCGCCGGGTCCTTCAGCGTGCCTGGGGATTGACGGGTACGGTCCTGATTGTTTCGGCGCGTCTGACCTGGGAGCGGTCAAAGATCAACGGCGAGGAGTTCGGGGATGGATTCCTGACCCGCCGCAAGACGTTCCAGCACCTATACGGCGCCAGCGAGCTGCGGAGCTATGTCGAGGAAGTCACCGGGAGCCGTGCAGTGTCCGCCTCGCCAGGGATCATCTATGCCTTCAGAGACAACGCCACACGGCTGAACTATCTGGCACGTCGCATTGTCCCCGATGATCAATGGGCTGCTTCAACCGATACGGCATCAGCGATTGCCGCGCTAATCAATTATGCGGAGCGTCGCGGGCGGTTGCCTCAGGTGGAGGAGATGTCCATTTCAATGGCCCAGTTGCTGGGGCGCCTGCGTCCGGCTGAGATGAACCGACTCGTGCGTGATTCCGCTGATCCGGCCAAGGTGGACGAGGGCGCCAAACGGACCACCCTCAATACGCTGATGTTTCTCGCGGTCGAGTTATTCAACGGTCGAGGACCGTTCAGCAGTCTGCCGCTAACCGTCCAACTGGACCTCCGGGCGTTCTTCTCGTCCTACAAGGAGGCGTGTCGGCGCGCCGACCGGCTACTGCTCAAGTTGCGGGAGGACACGTACGTGCGGGGCGCGATGAATGCCTCAGCGGTGGGTAAGCTGACGCCCACCGCGCTGTACGTCCACCGACGTGCTGTGAAGCAGATGCCCACCGTGCTGCGACTATACGAGCACTGCGCGTCGATCGCTGCCGGACGTCCACAAGCCTGGACGATCGCCAAGCTCTGCCACCGAGGACGCGCGGTCAGCTGGCTGGACTACCCTGATTTCGACTATCACCCGCATCCCCGCCTACTGACCTCTTATCAGGTTAATCTCGAAACATTGAAGATATCACACCACTCGTATGGCAACTGTGAAAACCGGCCGCTGCTACACCGCAAGCACGAGTTCCTTCATCCCAATGATCCGGACGCCGCCAAGTATCGACGATTGACCGACACCGAAATACGGGCCGGCTTGTACGCTAATCCTCACCTGATTGGCACCGAGAAAGGTTGGGAAAGTGAGCTCGCCCGCTGCGGACGGGAACTACATGGGCATCGTCTGATCCGTACACGTGAATGAGAACAGATCAAGAGTGCGGCTTTAGTTTCGCGATTCCTCGGGCCAGTTCCTCCACGTCCAAGTCCGTTGCCTGCCCCGGGACCCAGGAGAAACGCAACCCATTCGAGGCTGCCTTCTCGGGCAAACCCATGGCTCGGAGCACATGGCTGGCACTATACGAGGCGCTGGTGCATGCCGAGCCGGTCGCGACTGCGACCAGATCCTTGAGGGTGACAAGAAAAGCCTCAGCGTCCACGTCCTCGAACGATAGGTTGAGGATGTGAGGAACAACGTGCTCCTGGTCGCCATTGATCTGGAAGCGCGTCGATGCAAGTCCGGCCAGGATTCGGGAGCGCAGGTCCTGGGCCGCGGCATGCCATTCGGCGTGCTCGGCTTCAAAAATCTTCGCGGCCTCGGCCAGCCCCATGACCAGCGGGACGGGCAGAGTGCCGGGGCGAAGCTTTCGCTCTTGGCCGCCGCCGAACATGAGAGGTTCAAGGGGCACTCGCTCATCGTCCATCTCCTCTCGGCGGCGGGTGACCAGTGCACCGACACCCTTGGGGGCGCCGATCTTGTGCCCGCTGAAGCTGATCAAATCGATGGGTGCGGTGAGGTCGCCGGGTACTTTGCCGTACCCCTGGGCAGCATCCACGTGCAGGTACGTGGGTGTGGCGCGCAACTGGTGTGCGAGGTCGGCAACTGGTTGGATTACCCCAGTCTCGTTGTTCACATGCATCAGGGACACCAGGAGAGTGTCCGGCCTCAGCCGTTCCATCACCGCTTCGATGGTAACCCGGCCTGAGGGACCAGGCTTGAGGAAGTCGACCTCGAACCCCCGGCTAGCCAGGTGTTCCAGCGGCTCCAAGACCGCCTTGTGCTCGATGGCAGACGTGATGATGTGACGCCTGCCGGTGCGTTCGCCGTAAGGAGCGAGCCCGAGCAGGGCGACATTGTTACTCTCTGTGGCACCGCTGGTGAAGATCAACTCATCGGGCTCCGCGCCCACCGTGCTCGCCAGGTACTCGCGGGCCCGCTCCACACCACGCTTGGCGCGGGCACCGTACTCGTGACGACTGCCTGCGTTGCCGAACTCGGCGGTCATCCAGTACAGCACCACATCGGCCACCCGCTGGTCCACGCGCGTCGTCGCGGCCGCATCGAGGTACGTCACCATCGAACTTACTCCATCCCCGAGCGTTGATCTACACATCGTGTACGTCATTACCGTGACGTACGATACCGTGAGCGGGTGGGATCCTCCGTAGCATCTCAACCCGCCGAACCGGCTACCTCCGCCGGATTTGAGTACGTTTTTCCGGCTATCAGAGGCATCCAGGCCAGACGCGAGTTCTATGTGTCCATGTGCCCGTTGCGACTCATCCCGAAGATATTCCTTTTCGACGAAGACGAGCTAGTACCCGAGGTGCGAGCCCAGCGGATCTTGAACAAAGGGCGGCTGCCGGCGCTGACCCGCTACATTATCGACAACCCAAACGACTACGTCTTTAGCGCGCTAACGGCCTCCATCGATGGCGACATCCGTTTCGAAAGCATCGCTAACAGCGAGAGCGGGACGCGAGCCGGCCAGATCCGAATCTCGATGGCCGCCCGATTTCTGATCAACGACGGCCAACACCGGCGTGCCGCGATCGAACAGGCGCTCAAGGAGAACCCTGAGCTGGGCGAAGAGACGATCGCCGTCGTGTTCTTCCACGACTCCGGACTCGCCCGCTGCCAGCAGATGTTCGCCGATCTGAACCGGCACGCCGTGCGGCCACCGCGCTCCATCGGGGTTCTGTACGACCACCGTGACGATCAGGCGACAACGGCGCGGCTCCTGGCGATACGCGCGCCGGTGTTCAAGGGGTTCGTGGAAATGGAAAAGTCCACGCTGTCCCAGCGCTCACGCAAACTATTTACCTTGAGCTCGGTATACTATGCCACCCGTGCCTTGCTGCAGGGGCTGGAGACTACTAAAGAGCAATCCCAGCTACTAGCCGAGGCCTACTGGACTGCGGTCGATGCGGCCATACCCGAATGGAAGCTGGTGCGGAGCCGGGAGTTGTCAGCACCGGAAGTGCGCCGCGACTACCTGCACAGCCACGGGATCGCGCTGCACGCGCTGGGACGAGTGGGCAACTCGCTGCTGCGCATGTCTCTGGCGCCGCAGACCTGGACACCGACGCTCAAGCGCCTGTCGATGGTCGACTGGTCACGCGCCAACGTCGACTGGGAAGGGCGCGCACTAATCGGCGGGCGTGTATCAAAGAGTCACCAAAACTTGACGTTGACCGCGAACTATCTGCGTAAGCACCTGAACCTCGAGCTGAGCCATGAGGAACAGCGCGTCGAAGACGCCTATCTGCGAGGAGAGTCATGAGCGCACCCAGGACAGCAGTACCCTTTCAGGACCGGCCCCTGGCGGAGGTCGTCGGGGAGTTGACGGAGGAGATCCGCGAGCTCTACGTCGCCGACGAGGTGCCGTGGGTCATCGGGTATAGCGGCGGGAAAGACTCCACCGCTGTTTTGCAACTGGTGTGGCTCGCGCTCAAAGGCCTGCCAGCCGAGCAGCGCAAAAAGCCGGTCCACGTGATCAGTACGGACACCCTCGTCGAAAACCCTGTCGTCGCCGCATGGGTAGGCCAATCCTTGGACACCATGCGCGCTGCCGCACAGGAACAGCAACTTCCTATTGATTCACATAAGCTGACCCCGGAGGTCAAGGACACTTTTTGGGTCAGCCTGATCGGCAAAGGCTACCCCGCGCCCCGTCCGAAATTCCGGTGGTGCACCGAACGTCTGAAGATCAAGCCATCGAACGCCTTCATCCGGCGCGTCGTGCGTCGGCACGGCGAAGCGATTCTTGTACTGGGGATTCGAAAGACAGAGAGCCGGGCACGGGCGCGGGCGATGGCCCGTCATGAAAAGGGACGGGTTCGCGACCGGCTCTCACCCAACGGAAAACTCCCCAACTCCCTTGTCTATAGCCCCATCGAGACGTGGTCGACCGAGGAAGTGTGGGCGTTCTTGATGCAGTACCCCAATCCGTGGGGCCACAAGAACAAGGACCTACTCACGATGTATCAAGGGGCGTCAGATGATTCTGAGTGCCCGCTGGTCGTTGATGACAGTACTCCCTCGTGCGGCGACAGCCGCTTCGGCTGCTGGACCTGCACGCTGGTAGAGCAGGACAAGTCAATGACCGCGATGATTCGCAATGATGACGAAAAGCAGTGGATGCGGCCGTTGCTCAAGCTCCGCAACGAGCTCGACGACGTCACCAAGGAAGCCCAGACGCGAGACTTCCGCCGCATGAACGGCAACGTCCAACTGTTCGGCGATCGGCCGATTCCCGGCCCTTACAAGCAGTCAGCCCGCGAAGATTGGCTGCGCAAGCTTTTCGCCGCTCAAGCCCAGGTCCGCAAGAAGGCACCCGAGCACGTCCGGGACATCGAACTGATCTCAATGGCAGAGCTGCATGAGATCCGCCGAATTTGGGTTTTTGAGAAACACGAGGTCGAGGACTCCCTGCCGCAAATTTATGAGGAGGCGACCGGAGAAAAATTCCCCGGACCGCCGCTGGATGAGCAACTCGTCCTAGGCGCCGAAGAGATTGGTCTACTCAAGGAAGCGTGCGAGGATGATCCGATCCATTTCTCGATGGCTCGAGAGCTACTCGCAGTCGAGCGGCAGTATCGGACGATGACCCGTCGGGCAGGCCTATTTGAGGCCCTGGAGAAAGCGATCAAGAAAGGCTATTACGAGGACGCGGAAGACGCGCTTAAGTTCGCCAAGCAGCTACAGGAAATGCGCGAGAGCGACCCGACTCAAACGACGCTGGACGAAGAGACCATCACCGATGCACCTGCATAATCTCACGCTGCACGACTTCGGCGCCTACCGCGGCCGGCAGAGTCTAGATCTGCGAGTAAAACCGAAGCGCCCGATCGTCTTGATTGGCGGCCTGAACGGCTGCGGCAAAACGACTCTTCTGGACGCCATTCAGCTCGTTCTGTATGGGCCCAGAGCCCGATGCAGCGGGCGTGGCAACCGCTCGTACGATACCTACCTGCGTGAAAGCATCAACCGTGCAGCCGATGCGACCCGAGGTGCCGAACTGCGACTGGAGTTTTCGATCACCATCGAAGGCCGCCCACGAACCTACGAGGTAGCCCGTACCTGGTTCCTCACCGGCAAGCAGGTACGCGAGAGCCTCGCCGTCACCGTCGAGGGCAAGTATGACGACACGATCAGCGAGAATTGGGCTGAGCACGTCGAAGAAATCCTTCCCCTCGAAGTAGCCTCGCTGTTCTTCTTCGACGGCGAGAAGGTCGAACAGCTCGCTGACCCTGAGCGGGCCGCGGGCGTCATCGAAGCCGCCGTCCAGTCCCTCCTAGGCGTCCGAGCCGTCGAACAGCTGCGCACCGACCTACTCGCCCTCCAACGTCGCCAACGGCTGTCACGGGAGGACCAGGGCATCCTTGATCAGATCCGTGACCTTAACGCCAAGTCGCAGTTGGTGGCCCAAGAGGTGATCGACCAGAACCACCTCTTGGCGCAGGCCATGTCACGCCTGGACGTCGCCCACGCCCAACTTGCCAAGACGGAGCGCGAGTTCGAACGCGCCGGGGGAAAGTTGTATGAGGAACGACGCGCGCTCGAGGCTGTGAAGGAGACCGCTGCGGAACGTCTGGCCCAGACACAAAAGAACCTTCGGGACCTGGCCGAAGGCGTCTTGCCGCTGCTGCTGCTACGCGCCCAGCTCGCAGCACTGCGCGAGCAGGCTCTGCGCGAGCAGGAGGCGGCCGAGGCCCGCCAGGTCATCGGTGTCCTAGAGAAGCGTGATAACTGGCTGGTCGATCAGTTGCCGGAGAGCGTGCCAACCGCAGCCCGTACGGCATTGATAAAGAAACTGGCCGCAGACCGCAAGAAGCGGGCGTCCGCGACTGAACTGACCCTGAACCTCACCCTGCCGCCCGACCTTGCACAGAAACTGTCGGCACTCGATGGGGTGTTGGACGCGGACGCAGCCCGCTCGGCGGAACTGCTTCGCGCCGCAGACAAGGCCGTCCGACAACTCCAGCAGGCCGAGCGTCAACTGGCGGCTGTACCCGACGAGCAGCAGATCAAGACTTTGATCGAGGACCGTCAGCAGGCCACTGAAGCCGTGATCGTCGCCCGCGCCGAAGTGGAGCGACATCGAGCGCTGGTTGCGGAGGTCAACTCCCGACAAGAGCGCCTTGAAGCAGAGCTGGAGCGCGCGCGGCAAAAGAGGGTCAGGACGTTCATACGTGAGGAGGAGCTCCAGCGCATTGTCACCTATGCAGACAAGGCCCGCGCAACATTGGAACGCTTCGGCGAAGCGCTCTTGCGCAAGCACATCAGCAGCTTGGAAGTGGCTGTCCTGCGCAGCTTCCAGACGCTGATGCGCAAAAACGGGCTGATCAAAGACCTACGGATCGATACCGACAGGTTCACGCTCGCGCTGACCAATGGAGACGAGGAACCCATCGACCCCGCGCGACTCAGCGCCGGCGAGCGGCAACTTTTGGCGATCTCATTGCTGTGGGGCCTGGCTAAGGTTGCGGGCAACCGTCTGCCCACGGTGATTGACACTCCGCTCGGGCGCCTAGACAGCCACCACCGCGAGCACCTCGTCGACCGGTATTTCCCGCATGCTGGCCGACAGGTCCTCCTGCTGTCCACGGACGAGGAGATCGACGAACACCTACTGCAGCGACTGAGGCCATCCATCGCCCACAGCTACGTTCTCGTGCACGACGACGTCGCCTTCACCACCCGCGTCGCCGAAGGATACTGGTGGACTGAGGGAGCCCTGCATGCAGTCTGAGATCACCGTTAGGCTATCCCAGGCCGCCAAGGATCAGCTGTCCTGGCTCAAACGCCACACAGGGCTGACCCAGTGGAACGAACTGTGTCGATGGGCGCTAGCACTGTCCCTGCGCGACCCCTCCACGCCGCTCGTGCGGGAGATCACTACCGACTCCAACGTGGAGATTTCCTGGAAGACTTTCGCCGGTGCATACGGCGACATCTACCTGTCCCTACTCAAACAAAGGTGCGTGGCCGACGGGGACGAGCCTACTGACGCCGCCGTGGCGAAGACGTTGCTCGTCCACCTGCACCGTGGCATCGGCTTCCTCGTCGGACGCCAGGACCTGCGCTCCATCCAGGCCCTGCTCGCCATTACCGTCGAGTAGGGCAACGACTGCCAAGGCATGGCCCGCTTCCCGCACGCGTCGAAGCGAGCCCTCGCACGTACGCCGTGGGGCAGCAGCCGACACACCATCAGAAAAACCTCGCCTCACACCGCAACAACCACGTCTACCACCCGATCTTTATGGGTGATGGGGCTACAGGGCCCAAAGCGGCCAGGTTCGGCGAAACATCGTCACCTGCCAGTCCCGTCCGGTACCCTCAGACGAACAACTCCATAACACCGCTTCACCTTTCGGACGTGTGCCACCGCATGGGGCCCACCACCAGACATCCTGGAGCGAACATGATCAGTTACTCCGTCGCCAGGGCGGTCACAGCTCTGCAGAGGCAGGCGCTGGCCAGCCGCGACACCTACGAACTCGACCGCATCGATCGCGCCCTCGACGAACTCCTGCGCAACCCGACAGACGCCTCGACACCCGCTCAGCACCGCATCCGGTCGGCTATGGGACACGCCTACGAGGCGCTGCAGCGGCGCCGCGCCATCGCCCCCCTCGTCGCACTCAACCCCGAGCGCGCCGATCACGGGCGCATCGACACCTGCTACTTGACGGTGGAGATCCTCGTGTGGTTGCACGCCGAGCCCGGACTCGCAAGCGCCGAACGTGCCTTGCTCAACGACCTCGCCCGCGGCCACGACGCTACCTCCATCGCGCACCACCTCGGGGTGCCACTTCCGCGGATGCGCGAGCGCATCAGCCGCGCCCGCCGGCACGCCAGGACGCTGTGGCGCAAAGCGGAGACAGCGGCGTGACACCTAGACCTAGGCCCATGCGATTGCGGCCCTGGCTTGTGCGCGCTCTCGTCCCTCCCCAACGGATCGGCACCTACGTGTTGTACACGGCAACCGGCCGCCCTGCATACATTGGCCGCAGCGACACCGACATCCGCCGACGGCTCCTGCAGCACTGCACTGGCCGACGTGGCGCCTATTTCACCTACGACGTGCATCACAGCGTGACTGCGGCCTACGACGTCGAGTGCGCATTGTTTCACCTCCTGGCACCGCACCTGGCCAACCGTATGCACCCCGACCGGCCCGACTTCCACCCTACGCCGTGCGTGTTCTGCATGCTTGCGCAGCGCACCGCGCGACCAACCGTATTTAAGGCCCGGCCTGGGGGACACCGTGGTTCCCTGCCCACTGACGCAAGTTAAGGACACAAGATGGCGACAGATTCGCAATTCCTCGTCCCGGATGACAACCGCGCTGAGCTCATCCAGGTAGACCGCGCATTGGACTCCATGCGCGACGCTGGCTTTGATCTTACCGCCGCAATCGGTGAGCCCCTGGACAACTCCATCGAGGCCGAAGCCACGTTGATGCGCGTGCTGCCGGTTTTCGGCCGCGGCAAGAAGAACATCGATAGCGTGATTATCGCCGACAACGGCATAGGTATCGACCCCACTCGCATGCACCATGTGCTCTCTATGGGCTACAGCAGCCGCTATGGGGAGCGCCAGGGCCTGGGACGGTTTGGGGTTGGCCTCAAACTGGCTGGCCTCAGCTTGGGCGAACGCATCGACATCTACAGCAAGCAGACCGGCAACCCAAAGATCTACCACAGCTATATTGACCTGCAGGAGATTCGGATGGGGAAGCAATATTGCATAACCACCACCGAAGCCGAAGACTGGCCTGCAGAGGCCGCGAAACTGATGGTTCGCAATGACCGGCCATTTGCCTCGGGAACGGTTGTAGTTTTCGGAAAGATCGATCGGCTTTCCAGCGGAGGCACCTACGGCACTTCTCTCGACCAGAAGATCTCCGAGCTGCGCAAGTTCATCGCCCGCGCCTACCGAACCTTCATCGACACTGGCCGGGTGTTCGAGCTGGAGGGAAAGGTCATTACGCTCCACGACCCACTCTTCCTTCGGGACAACCCTAGGATCATCTCCCGCTACAAGCCGCTTGACCCCCGCGGTGAACTAATCGAGGAGACCGATCTAAACATCGACGGCCACAAAGTGCACGTGTCGGTCGCCATCGTCCCCAAGGAGTTTCGTCCTTGGCGAGGAGCAGGTGGCGAGGTAGACAGCAAAGGGCAGGATATCAGTGAGTTCCAGATCAATTCCGATAACACGGCGAAGATCAGCATCCTTCGTAATGGTCGGGAGATCTACTACGACATCATCCCGCGTATGCTGGATGGCGGACGCAGCGTAAAAGTATTGCGTTACGTCGCTGTCGAGGTGAGTTTTCCCGCGGAGCTGGACGAATATTTTCAAGTGCGCAATGTCAAACGCGGGGCAGAGCCGGTCAGCAAGCTGCGTACCGAGCTGCGAGAATGGCTCAAGGCTCCCGTGAAGCTGGCCCTCTCGCAGATCCAGGCACTGTGGAAGGAAACCGAGACTCAAAAGCGGTTCGAGAACGGCGAGCACAGTGGCAGCATGGACATCGCATCCAATGTCGTCCCGGCCCTTCCCAGTGGCTTGGCCGGCCGCGGGGCAACCCCCGAGCTTGAAGAAAGAGTGGTCCAGCAGGCAGCAGCAGACATGGGGCTGGACGCCGATGCGGACGCGGGCAAGATCCAAAAATTGCGAGAAAAAATCAACTCTAAGCCTATCACCCTGCTGGACGCCCAGTGGCCGGGCAAAGAGTTTCTAGTGATCCACCACCTCAACGGCAAGTCCGTGGTCAAGCTCAACCACCGCCACGCGTTCTTCGACAAGGTCTATGCCCCTTTGAAGAAGGTCGCGGATGAGGGCGCACAGCGCATGGAACCGGAAGAGCTCACCGACCTGGCCCGCCGGGCCGAGGCAGCCATCGACCTGCTGTTTATGGGCTATGCACGGGCAGAGGGGATGTACGAGGACCCCGAGCGCTTCGATGATCTGCGCACTTACTGGGGGATGTTCACTGAAGCTCTTCTGCGCGAGGAGTTCAAGGACCAGTGAGCCGCCGCGAGTAGCCTGCGTCCAAGGGTTCACGGCCCGTTCCCACGCATCGTCGATCGTCGAATCTTACATCATAGTCCAACTCACTGACTGCCGCAGTCACCCCGATCCCGTGATTACCAACTCGCGCCGCTGCCCTCGGTGCAACCATACTCAGGGAGGCATGCAAGGATGTTCGGTTCAGGCTCCAAAATCACTTTCCGCGACTACGTGCAGGGCACGTGGGGGAGCTTCGACACCCCCGCTGGCCGGGTCGACTACATCATGACCAAGGCTAGGCTTGGAGGGGACGCTGACGCGCCCGAGCGGCAGCTCACCAAGAGTCTGGCGCCAGTCCGGGAAGTCATGGACGCGGGCGACCTCGACTTCAGCCAGCTGTTGCAACGGGACCTGGACGATCATCGGGTTGCGGTCAACCTGATCCCGTATCTGCTCAAGCAGATGTCCACCGGTCCCGCATTCTTCCCTCCAATCGTCGCCGTACTCCTGCCATTTCAAAACAAGCGGCCGACTTCCTTCCCTGGTCTCGGGGCTCCGATCGCGGTCGAGCACGACGAAGCGCAATGGCGTGAAGAGCGGGCTGGCAATGCTTTCCGAGTGCATCGCCTCCTCGACGCCGATGGAGAGCTCCACGCGGCCAACCTCGCCAAACTGTGGTGGAACCAGTCGGAGTCAAGCCTTGTCGTCCTTGATGGCCAGCACCGAGCGATGGCGTTGCTGGCCATCGAGCGAACGCTTTCCCGTAGCTGGCAAGGCAGCGGCGCCCAGTACCGTCCCTTCTACGAGCACCAGGTCGAGCACCTGCTCAATGAGCACCATGTTTCCGAGGTCGACTTGGCGAAGATCGAAGTCCCAGTGACCGTCTGCTGGTTCCCTGATGAGACCGGGGAGACCTCGCGTGCCCACGAGGCGGCACGTAAGCTATTCGTTGACGTCAATAAGGAGGCGCGGCCCCCGAGCGAGTCCCGGATCATCCTGCTGTCCGACGGCGAACTCTCCAATGTACTCACGCGAAGCCTGTTGAGCGCACTTCGCGGCCGCAGCGGGACCAACCTGCCACTTTACGCGGTGGAGTATGACAACCCCGAGATCAACACAAGCCGCCCCGCCCGATGGTCGGTGATGACGAATATCCACCTGCTCAAGATGGCTGTCAACCGCTGTATCTACGGCCCGCCCAAGTACCTCACCAATCTCGCACAGCCAATTGGCGGAAGGGAGAAGGCCGAGGAACGCGATCGATTCATGCGGACCCAGCTTGACCTGGTTAGTCTGCTCCCTGAGCACCTCGATGACGCCGGCTACGCCTACGATCTAGGCGGGATCGGCGACACCAAGTTTCCGCTTGGCCGCTCGGAAGCCCTAAGTGGCAGGTTCATGGAAACCTGGGGCCAGGCGATTCTGACGCTCCTGTCTCAGACCGCGCCCTACGCCGCCCATGCAGCAGCTCTTTCCAATTTTAAGGACAGCTGGCACACTGCCAATACCCACGCCCAGCTCGCCCATGACGCCCTATTTGGCGGCGTCGGGGTCTACTGGACCCTCCGCGACAGCTATGACCATTACCAGGCCAACCGCGCCCAAGGCGGCTCGACACCGCCGAAATCAGACGTGATCCGGGCGTGGGAGGCGCTTCGGGATAAAGAGAGCGAGTTCGATGAGCACCGCGCCCACGAATACCTCGGCTCTATTCGCCCCGACGCCATCAGGCGCTGCAAAGCCGCCTTCGGCGTATTCAACACACACGCCTGCCAGCTCGGTATGGTCATGACCCTCGGCTCTCTGTGGGAAATGCGCAAAACGCAGCCCGGCGGCGCTGACCTCAAGGATCTTCCCGCATTCGCCGAAGCTCTCGTCGCCGCATGGAACACGTTCTTCCAGATCGGTCACGGCCGCGCACGCGATCGCAGGTACTCGTTCAGCAAGGACTGCAGCAACCCAATAAACCAGATCACCAACATGGACACCCCCAACGCGGTGTACTTCCGGTATTTCTGGATGCAGGCCCTGACTCTCCGCTCGGTCTGGCAGCACATCGCCCTGTGGCTGACCGATCGCGATGCCTTCGACTCAGGCCTCAGCGATGCCCGGCGCCTCTACCTCGACCTGTGCATCAAGCAGCAGTGCAAGGCGCTGGAGGTCAGCCATCCCACGCTCGGCCCCGGGAAGCGGGAAGAACGTGCTAAGAGGCTGGCAACCAACGCGCTCAAGAGGGCCCTCGGCCACTGGTTCGACGTACCAGATGAAGAGTTCGAAGCATGGCGGGCCAGTCAGCCGATCTGGGCTCAGGCGAAACTTCCCCGCGACGAGGAAGGCCCTTCCGGCACAGCGTGAACTTTCAACAGAAAAGGTAGGCAGACGAGGCGGCGCTAGCAGATGAGTGTTTTGGCAAGAGCGAGGAAGGCTCCCTGAACCTTTCTGCGGATCACCCGGCGGGTCCGCAGCCGGCCAAACTAGTGCGAAAGAGAGATTGTGCGTTCGATGATGTAGCGGGGTGTGCCCAGATCGGAGTCCTGTTGTTCGATATGGTGCGGATTACGTCTCGGGCGGATCAGCCGCTGGCACTTGTCATGGCCGCAGCCTCAATCAGCAAGCAGCTCTCAGCGGCACGAGACGATCAGTCTGTTGACAGCCCTCATGAGTTCGCGGGTCAGTCGCATGGAGAGGCGAGTATTCGAATCCGGTACCATCCGAGCACTACCGTCGCAGACACGGACAGCGCGAATCGAGCCTGCCCACCACTCATTGACCGCATCAGCCCACCACCGCTTTCGAGATTCGGAGTAGCGCCTCCGGAGCCGGGTCTTTCGCGGTCACTGGTTGAGCTCGATGAACTCAGCGGCCAACCAGCCACTTCAACTGGGCCTCGCAGTCCGGCATCGGTGTTGTCTTCGGCGCGCTGAATAGCCCGTGTTCGGATCACTGGACTTACCAATGACATAAAGGTCGACAGTGCCGTGAGCGCCACAGTCATTGCGGCGATCCATGCCCTACTTCCGAACTCCGCGTTCCATCCCTGGCGTTCAAAGTAGATGAGCCTTGGATTTCGCTGGGCCATGTTAGGTTTGGGTACTCACTCATGTCTTTAATAATCAAATAGGACTGCCCTCAGTCAGCCTGCTCGTTTTGAAGGAATGCCGAGCTGGGGCATGAGAACGGTCACGCTCGATGACGCCAAGCGCGGCGGGTACGGCTGCTCAAAGTGTCGGAAGCCCGGCCCGGCCATTGGACGCTCGCCGGCATCGGCAGGGCAGGGCCCGACCGCTGGGAACGTGACGCGGTGCTGGACGCCCGCCGCCGTCACGCTCTGCGCGCAGCGGGCGGGGCGGCGCGGACCCCGACAAGGGCAGCGGCCTGCGCGGCCTGCATGACCGGGTCGGCGCCCTGGGCGGGACGCTGACCGTCGACAGCGTCCCCGGCTCGGGCACCGTTCTCGTCGCAACCCTACCGATCTGACCCGATATCGACAGGAGGGA
>NZ_KB907231.1 GCF_000381885.1 Actinomadura atramentaria DSM 43919
CCCGGTGGTTGAGGGTTTTCCCTCCTGTCGATATCGGGTCAGATCGGTAGGGTTGCGACGAGAACGGTGCCCGAGCCGGGGACGCTGTCGACGGTCAGCGTCCCGCCCAGGGCCCCGACCCGGTCATGCAGGCCGCGCAGACCGCTGCCCTTGTCCGGGTCCGCGCCGCCCCGCCCGTCATCGCGGACGGTGACGACCAGCCGGAGGGGTTCGTCAGCGACATGCACGGTCACCGCCCCGGCCTCGGCGTGCTTGTAGACGTTGGCCAGCGCCTCCGCGACGACGAAGTACGCGACGCGCTCGACGTGCTCGGGCCAGCGCGTCGGCGGGATGTCCACGACCACGGGCAGCGGGGCGCGTTCGGCGACCGACTCGATCGCGGCGGCCAGGCCCTGCTCGGCGAGGGCGGGCGGGCAGATGTCCTCCGCGAGGTCGCGCACGTCCCGGATGACCTCGGCGATCATGGTGCCGAGGGTGTCGAGCCGCCGCGCAAGGACGTCGTCCCGGGCGGTCAGGCCGTCGCGGGCCCGGCCGAGGAACATGCCCATCGTCAGGAGTTTGTGCTGGACGCCGTCGTGCAGGTCGCGCTGGATGCGCACCCGCTCGGCGTCGGACGCGACGACGACGCGGGCGCGCGACTCGCGGAGCTGCTCCAGTTGAGCGTGTTGAGCCGCGTACAGGCGCGCGTTGTCCAGCGAGAGGCGCGCCGCCGCGACGACCGATTCGACCAGCGGACGCTGCCGCCGCAGCGCGGGGTCGTGGACGAGCACGGCCAGCACGCGGCCCTGGCGCTCGACCGCCGTCGTGGCCTGGCCGGCGTGGATCAGCGCCGGGACGGTGCGGCCGTCCACCCCGACGTAGCCCGCGCCGCCGGGCAGCGGGAAGTGCAGCCGCAGGCTCGGGTCCCCGAGCGCGCGCGACACCGCGGCCTGCACCTCGGCGGGCTCGACCGCCTGGTCGAGCCGGACGACGAGGCGGGCGACCGCGAGCCGGGCCAGCCGGGCGCGCAGCAGCCCGGCCGCGACCGCGAGCGGCATGACCAGCACGCTCAGCCCGAGGGCCGCCGCGAGGCGCTGCCGGTCGAGCCAGCTCACGCCGACCAGGTAGAGGACGGCGGTGCCGCCGGTCACCGCGCCGACGCCGAGGACCGACGCCCAGACCAGCGTGTACTCGCGCCGCTCCGGGCCGCCCGATCGGCGCCATTTGCGGACGACCTGGCCGACCGAGACCACGACGAACGCGAGCATCAGGCCGTTGCCCAGCCAGCCCCAGAACGAGTCGGCCTGGCGTCCGCCGTTCCGGCCCCACATCTCCGGTTCCGGCGTGCCGTCCCGCAGCAGGTTCACGACCTGGAGCAGGACCGCGGCGATGTACTGGGCGGTGACGTTGACGCGTCCGCCGCGGGTGAGCCGCCCGTCCGGCAACGCCAGCACCATGTGGGTGAAGACCACCAGCGGGACGAAGAACAGCACGTACCCGACCACGAACAGCCACCGGTGGTCGCTCGCCTGGAGCGCGCCCGCGTACCAGGCGCAGCCGACGACGGCCATGTGCGGGCCGACGCCCCGGCCCGGACGGCGCAGCCCGAGGACGAGCCCGGAGACGGCGAACAGCACGCCCGGCAGTTCGATCATGAGCCAGACCGGCGCGCTGTACGGGGCGTTGCGCCAGGTCAGCAGGGTCACCACGAGGGCGGTCAGCAGACCGGCGGCGGCCAGCGAGAGCGCCCGTACCGGTCGGCCGCGCATTCCGCCGATGGTGTCAGTCGATGACACGGCGACATTCTGCTCTGGCCGGTCATCGCGGACGGTCATCTGACCACTGTCGGCCGCCCGGGAGGACGCCGTGCGGCTGCTGATCGCCGACGATTCGGGATTGTTGCGGCAGATGCTCGTCGAGACGTTCACCCGGCGCGGGTTCGCGGTGACCGGCGAGGCGGCGTCGCTGCCCGAACTGCTGCGCGCGGTGGAGGTCGTCCCGCCCGACGTCGTGGTGCTGGACATCCGGATGCCGCCTGATCACCGGGACGAAGGGTTGCAGGCCGCCGCGTGGATTCGCGCCCGGCATCCGTCCGTCGGCCTGCTCGTGCTCTCGCACTACGCCGAGACGTCCTACGCCGTACGGCTTCTGGAAGTGGCGGCCGATTCGGTCGGGTACCTGGTCAAGGACCGGGTGCAGGACACCGACCGGCTCGTGGACGCGGTGCGGCGGGTGGCCGGGGGCGAGGTCGTCGTCGATCCCGAGGTGATCCAGCGGGTGATGCACCGGCGCCGCACGGTCGATCCGCTCCGCGAACTCACCGGCGGCGAGCGGCAGGTGCTCGCGCTGATGGCCGAGGGACGGTCGAACGGGGCCATCGCGCGGGAACTCAACTACAGCTTGAAAACCGTGGAGAAGCGGATCACCGCGGTTTCTCGCAAGCTCGGGCTGCCGCAGGACGATGAACGCTGCGACATCAATGTCCGCGTGTTGGCCGTGCTGGCGTATCTGCGCAACGCGTAGGCCATGCCCGGACTGGTGTTCCGGGCATGGCCCTCATTCGCGTTCGTCCGTCAACCGGTGGTGACGTCGCAGGTGCCGTAGCCGTTCGGGCCGACGTAGTACGCGTAGTCGAGGCCGACCTGGTTGTCCTGGCCGCTCCAACTGGCGTCCTTGTGGTCGTGGCCGCCGACCCTGAACCGGGGGCTGCGGAACGTCGTGGACCCCTGCCAGCCTGGGCCGACGGTGCATTGCACGGTCACGTTCCGCCACGCGACATGGCCGTTGTAGACGTGGGTGGACAGATTCCACCGGCCGAGCGTGTCGATGGTGACGGTGATCCTGGCCCGGACGTTGTTGCCGCTGGTCGTGTCGTTCGCCTCGAATTTGACGACGCCCGAGCTGGGGAAACTGCGGGCCGCGGTGGCGGCGTTCGCGATTCCCGGGTTGACCAGCACGGCGCCGATCGCGCCCGCCGCGATGACTGCGGCGACGCGGCCGCTCGTCTTCAGACTGCTCATGGGAACCCTTCCGTCTTTCCTGGGGTGGAATGACGCCAGCCTCCCAGCGGTGCGCATGCGGCCAAAGGGGGAATGCGCCCCAGGAGTGGAGGGGTTTCCCTCTTGCATTCATTCGAGCCAGGGCGGAGTGCCGGCGGGAAGGGGTGCGTCACGGACGGTGAATTGGCCGCTCGTGACCGTGGTGAACGGGGCGATGGCATAGCAGCGGGGGAGTTCCGCTGCGGGCGGGAGAACGCCCCAGGAAAAGCCGAAGCGCTGGTGCCGGCCCGAGCCGGACACGCTGAATCCGACGGCTCCGGACATGATTCCCGGCGGGTTCGTCCGGGTGATGGTGCCGGTCAGGGTGGCGGTGTCGCCGCCGGTGGCCAGGCAGTCGATCGTCCCCCACGCCTCGCCGGTGGTGCGCGTGCCGTCCGGGAGGGTGCCGGTGTGGCGGAAGTGGAACGTGCCATGCGCCAGCGTGTAGAAGCCGCGCGCGTCGAGGTCGAACCGGATGTCGTCGTCCGGCGCGTAGGCGTAGTGGATCTTGGCCGAGCCCTTCACCTCGGGTTCCCGGGGCGGGCGGTCGCGGCCGCGGCGGCCGTCTGGCAGGCGGCCAGGAGCGGCCTGCGGCGGCGTTCCGGAATTGGCTCAGTGGCACGTCTCACACTTAAGGACAGATAGACATCGGTGTTCCTTTGGCGTAGCCTCATTTGGGTCAACCTCCGATGGAACAGCCATGCCCGGTGGCCGGAACAGTGCTCCCTATTTCGGTTCCCGGGCCGAATCCGCTCCTGGAAAGACCTCAGTTTCCAACAGATTGGGTGGGTCCTTGATTTCGCGCAACAAAGCGCTGCGCCGATGCGTCGTCCTCGCCGCCGCGACCGTCACCGCCGCGGTCGCGTCGCCGGTGGCCGCGTACGCGGACGGCCAGTACTGCGGGCGTCCGTACTGGGTCAACGGTGCGATCCAGGCCAAGTACGACGAGCTGAACGGCCCGAACAGCCCGCTCGGCTGCCCGCGGTCGGACGAGCAGACCACCCCGAACGGGCGTGGGAAGTTCACGACCTTCGACGGCGGGTCGATCTACTGGACCCCCGAGACGGGCGCCCACCCGGTGTGGGGCGACATCGGCGGTAAATGGGGCGCGCTCGGCTGGGAGGGCGGCAAACTCGGCTTCCCGAAGAGCGACGAGTTCACGAACCCCGACGGCGCGGGCAAGCGCCAGGAATACGAGGGCGGCACGATCTACTGGCACCCGAGCCGGTCCAATGGCGCGCACCCGGTGTGGGGCGAGATCGGCAACAAATGGGCCGCCGCGGGCTGGGAGAACGGCGCGTACGGCTATCCCGTCACCGACGAGATCCCGAGCACGAGCCCGGAATACGGGTTCACGCAGGTCTTCGAGAACGGGCCGATCGGCTGGGCGCCGAACGAGTCCGTCAATCCGCTGTGGTCGCAGGCCAAGGCGAAGCACCTGGACGGCGGCGCCAACGCGGGCGACCAGCACGAGAGCGCGACGCTGCTGCCGAAGGGCGCCGATCGCGGAATCGTCCTGGTCCGCGGTTTCATCGCGAACACCACGTCGTTCTACGACGAGATCGGCGAGCACCGCTCGTTCAGCACGAACCCCGAGGCGGGGGCCAAGGGAACGCTCGCCTGGGACACCGCGACGGGCCGCGTCGGGATCTACGTCGAGCATTCGTGCTTCCAGTGGGTCCACTGCTGGAACGCCAAGCCGCTGGTCCGCACGCCGCACGCGAAGGAGAACACCGACACCAACGACATCGAGCAGAACGAGTACTGGGTCGAGCCGTACGGCAACGGCGGCGCGCGCATCGACGTCTCGCTGGTCAACGGCTTCTCCGAATCGGGCTATCCGGAACTGAGCAGCTTCGGGCGCATCAACGCGACCTTCTGGCTGACGCCGCACCAGTACGTCCCGGGCGCGACCGTCAACAACACCGCGACGTTCGACGTCAAAACGACCAAGGACCAGTTCCCGTCCTGGGAGGTCCTGCGTTACCCGCACATGAAGGCGACGTCCGACTCGCCCGAGGTCTACTGGCTGGGCCGCGTCGGGCAGACGGAGATCTCGGACCTGAAGGGCGTGCAGCACACCTGCACGCGGTTCGGCGAGGATTCCGACAACCCGTCGATGAACTGCGGTTGACGGCCGTACCGCCCCCGTCCTTCGCGTTTCCAGAGGGCCGGGGGCGGCTCCCGGGAGAACGTCAATGGAGGAGCCGGTGACGGCGGTCGCATGTCCGCGCTGCGGGCGCGAACTCGACGGATTTCGCGTCGCGGTACGGCGCAACGCCTGGGGCCGCCGCCCCGGCGCGCCGCCGCATACCCGGCCCGAGAACTGGTGGCGCTGCGCCGGGTGCGGCTGGCTGGGCTGCCAGAATCGCGGCGACGGGCCGATCAGGCCGATGCGGCGGTTGACGGGCGCCGAATCCGACTGCTTCTTCTGCGGTGAGGAGGAATCCAACGTCGCCAGCGAGCCGTGGGACCAGGACGGCGAACGCCGCGACTGGATCGTCTGCCTCGTCTGCGGCACCAGCAACCAACGCCGCCTCGGCTAGGCCGCCCGCGATTCGCTTGGGGCGAGTCCCGAAGGAACGCGAGTGTTAACTGTCCGCGAAGCGATGCCGCGCGCGCCGAGGACCGGTCAGGCCCGAGTTGCCGTAGGCCGGGACTCTGAAACACTCCCTAGGGTCGTCGTGATTCGCGAAGGGGGCCTCATGAGCACCGGACCGCAGCCCGCCATCGACACGAGCGTGCCGCATTCGGCGAGGATCTGGGATTACTGGCTCGGCGGCAAGGACAATTACCGGGCCGATCGCGAGGCGGGGGACGAGGTGCTGCGGTACGTCCCCGACATCGCGGTCTCCGCGCGCCAGGACCGCGCGTTCCTCGGACGGGCCGTCCGGTTCGCGGTGGAACGCGGCATCCGGCAGTTCCTGGACGTCGGGTCGGGCCTGCCCACGGCGGTCAACACGCACGAGGCCGCGCAGCGTCTCGCGCCCGAGTCGCGCGTGGTGTACGTCGACAACGATCCGCTGGTGCTCGTCCACGCCCGCGCGCTGCTGAGCAGTTCCCCCGAAGGCGTGACGGAATACCTCGAAGCGGACATGCGCGAGCCGGCGAAGGTCGTCGAGGCCGCCGCGCGGACGCTCGACTTCGGACGGCCGACGGCGCTGCTGCTGCTCGGCGTGCTCAACCACGTCCTGGACGGCGACGAGGCGCGCGACATCGTCCGCCGCCTGTGCGCGCCGCTCGCCCCGGGCAGTCTGCTGATCGTCTCCCACACCTGCGACCACACGAGCGAGACCCTGGACGGCGAGGCGATGCGCCGCGCGGTCCGCTCGGTGATGGAGCGCGGCGGCACGCCCATCTGCGCGCGCTCCCGCGACGACATCGCGGCGTTCTTCACGGGCGTCGAACTGCTGGAACCGGGTGTCGTCTCCTGCTCCCAGTGGCGTCCCGACGCGCCGGTGCCGCCCCGCGAGGTCCCCCACTTCGCGGGCGTCGGCCTCGTCGCCGGGGCCTCGTAGCGGTATCCGGCCGTGCTGAGATTGGCGACCCGGTTCGCGCGGTGGCGCCGGTCGTGGTCGGCGCGCCATCCCGTGGCGACGCGCGGGGCGCTGGGCGCACTGGCGGCGCTGGGCGTCGTGCTCGGCGTCGTCCTCGTCCTCGGCCCGTTGTCGTGGCTGGTCGCGGGGCGGACCGTGCGCGGTCTGGACGGCAAGGAGCGCGCCGACGCGATCAACGCGGTGCGGCAGATCGTCCTGGCCGCGCTCGGCGGCACATCCGCGCTGGTCGCGCTGGGGTTCACCGTCCGCACGTACTACCTGTCGCGGCGGGGGCAGATCACCGACCGGTTCAACAAGGCGATAGCGCAGCTCGCGTCCGACAAGATCGACGAGCGGATCGGCGGGATTTTCGCCTTGGAGCACGTCATGGCGGAGTCGGCGGTCGACCACGGGGCGGTGGTGGCCGTGCTCTGCTCGTACGTGCGCCGGAACACGCTCCGTCCGGAACTGGACGACGGGGCCTACGGGCACCGGTCCGACGACTCCGGACGCGTCGAGCCCGCGGCCGACATCGACGCGGCGGTCACCGTGCTGGCGCGCCGGCCCGCGCGCGACGAACCGAACCGCCCCGACCTGCGCGCGGCGACGCTGGCGGGCGCGAGCGTCCGGATCATGGACGCCGCGGAGTCGCCCAACCTCCGGCGGATGTTCCTGACGTGGGCGGACCTCCGGCGCGCCCAGATCCGGGGCGCCGACCTGCGCGGAACGATCGCCAACGGCGCGGACCTGCGGGACGCCTGGCTGGACGGCTCCGACCTGCGCGACGCGTCGTTCGTCGGCGCCGACCTGCGCGGCGCGGTCCTGCGCGGCGTGCGGCTGGCCGGGACGATGCTCGACGGGAGCGACCTGCGCGACGTCCGCGGGCTGACCGCGGAGCAACTCGCCGGGGCGTTCATCGACGAGACGACCCGTCTTCCGGAGGACCTCGCGCAGGACCCGTGGGCGCGGGCGCGGCTGGCGGACTGCCTCGCCTGGCGGGACGCCCGTCCCGGACCGTGGTCGTGCCCGCCGCGCACACCCGCTCCGGCGAGCGGCGGCTGAACGGCGCCGGGTCAGCGCGCCCGCGGTCATGCCGCCTGGTCGTACTCGGCGAGGCGCGGCCTTCTGGCGTGGTGCGACGGTCGCCTCGTCTGGAGAGTTCACGCTGACGGGCGCGGCGGTCGTCACCGTGTGTGGATCGGTCCAAAGCGGCTCGGTCAGGGGTCGTGCGGTGTTCACCCGCAGGTCGTGTCGGTCGCGTACCGATGGCGGGTCCGGATTCGACGCGCGGGGCGGGACGCGATCCGTCGCGCCCCGCGCGAGGTGAAAGGAACCACGCATGGAACGCAGATCACTGATGGCCGGGGCGGCGGGCGCCGCCGGGGCCGTCGCGCTCGGGGCGCTCGCGCCGGGGGCGGCGGAGGCCGGCGTCGGGCGCGGCGGTCCGCCGGTGACCGCCTTCAACGTCATCAGCGATATTCAGGGCGATCTCGGTGATCTGGCCGTCGCGCTGAAGGACATGCGCGCCACGAACCCGCGCAGCTCCGGGCTCGCGGTGGCCGGGGACATCACGCCGCGCGGCTACGACGCCGAATACGCCGAGGTGCGGCGGGTGTTCGACCGGAATCCGCATCCGCGCAAGATCGCGTGGGCCATCGGGAACCACGAGTTCTACGTCCCCAAATGGGCCAACCCCGACAAGCTGGCGCAGGACACGTGGCCCAACGGTACGACCGAGGACTCGCTGTTCCGGAGCTTCTACCGGTTCGCCGGGCGCAATCGGATTTTCGCGGAGACGACGTTCGGTGGAATCCCCGTCCTCACGATCGGCACCGAGCGCTACATGCACTACCACGACAAGAAACTGTGGGACGAGGTGTGGATAAGCGAGGCGCAGTTCCGGTGGATCGAGGACCGGCTGGCCTATTGGGCGCGGCGGCGAAAGCCCGTCATGGTGATCACGCACCATCCGCTGCCGAACACCGTCTCGGGGACGCGCAACAAGCTCTACATGAGCGACTATTTGCAAGCGGACCGGCTGCTCGGACTGCTCGGCAGGTACCGGGACGTATTCCTGTTCAGCGGGCACACGCACTGGGATCTCGGGCTTTCGGACTGGTACGTGCGCCGCGTGGTGCCGGGGACGGCGAACCTCGACGGTTTCTCGGTGATCAACACGGGCGCGGTGCAGACGGGTTACACCGACAACGGGCAGGGCGGCGAGTCGGCCGTGGACGGGAGCTTCAACCAAAGGATTCAGGTGGAGGTCTACCGGGATCGAGTGGTACTCAAGGCGCGTGACTTCGCGACGGGCGCGTGGATGAAGGAGATCACGGTGCCGCTCGCGACGCGGATCTGATCGGCGGCCGGGGCGGCGGGCCGGGTCGCCCCCGCTCCGGTCCTCGTACCGCCGGACGTGGGCGCGCGAGCGGTATTGTCCCTGGTCTCTGCCATGATCGGCCGTATGGCATTCCAGGATGAGACGCAGGTTCCGGACCGGTACGCACGCGTCAACGCGTGGGTGATCAGTCGCGACACCGACGCGGAGGTGCGCTTCCTGGCGTCGGTGTTCGGGGCGGTGGAGACGCCGGGCTCGCGGATGCTGGACGCGGACGGCGACGTCGGCCATGTCGAGGTCGAGCTGGGAGGCAGCGTCATCATGCTGTTCGACGCCAAGCCGGACTGGCCGGAGACGCCCGCTCACCTGCGCGTCTACGTCGACGACGTCGCGTCGGCCGTGGACCGGGCCGTCGCGGCGGGAGCGCGCGTGGTCACCCGCCCGACGCTGCTGGCCTTCGGCGAACGCGTCGCCCGCATCCGCGACCTTCAGGGGCACCTGTGGTGGTTGCACGAACGAGTGGAGGACGTCGCGCCGGAAGAAATGGGCAGCCGTTTCGCCGATCCGGCCGCGCAGGAGGCAATGGCGTACGTGCAGCGCAGTTTGCGCGAGGAAATGCAGGCGGTGTCCAGAAATCGAGTCTGAGCTTTACGATTGCTGAGGCTGGGAGTTCGGCTTCCCGCCCAGAGGTCGTCGGCCAGCACGCGCGCGGATGGCCGCGTTGGACCGCGGGGCAGTGCTTGGGTGAGAGCGGCAGGCCCAGCATCCCGGTGATGCCGAGCCTGCCGCGTCCGCTCAGGAGCGGGAGGGGAGGCGGTCGGCGACCTTTACTTGGAGGATGGTGGTCTTCACCTCGCCGGCGCCGCTCTCGGCCTCGTCCGTCCAGTCGCCGCCGTTGGGGCGAGGCGTCAGGTCGAGGAAGCGGCTGCCCAGGTAGCGGTAGGTGGCGCGGTCGAAGAGCAGTTCCAGCCGGGCGCCGCCGGAGTTCTGCGTAAGGGCGATGGCAGGACGGCCCAGGGCATCGGTGGCGTGCTCGTCCACCTTGACCCGTGGGACGCCGCTGAGGAACTCGAAGACCTGGGCGCGTAGTCCGGGGGGAAGGTAACCCTGGACGAAGTCGCTCATCCCGTACCAGCTCCACGTCCCGAACGGCCTGTCGCGGCCCGGGGTCGCGGCGGGGGCGGGAGCGTCGAGCTGGGGCTTCCAACGCTTGAGCAGTCCGGGCAACTGACGTACCAGCCAGAGATGGCTGCCCGGACGGGGAAGGGGCGCGCTCCTGTCCTCGACGGCGATCGGGGTGTCGCAGGACTTGGCGGGCTGGCGCCGGCAGGGGGCGCGGAGCAGGCCCGTTCTGGAGCCGTCGACCGACACCCAGCGCTCACGTGTCTGCTGCCCCCTCGGCTTGTTCGGGGCGGTCCTTCCCGGGCCCCACGCGACGACGGAGCGGACGTAGAGGTACTGGTCGGGTCGCGGGTGAAGCTCGGGTTCCAGGCGGGCGACGGCGGCGGCCCGGGTCAGGACCTCGTGGGCGCTGACCGGCCGGAACTCGCGGGCGCCGCCGCCGTCCGATCCCTGCACGGCGATCGCCACGGCGCCCGCGGCCGTCACCACGCCGGCCAGGCCGACCGCGAGCAGGCCGCGGGTCCGACGGGGACGGGGGTTCCGGCGCCCGCCGTCGCGGGCGAGGTCGGTCAGCCGCGCCCGGCCCTCGGCCAGGACCACCGGGCTGGGCGGGGGCACCTCGTCGTACATGCGGTGGAGTTCACCCATCGAGCTGTTCCTCTCCTATGTCAAGGGGGTCGATCCCGCCCAGCGCCTCGCGCATCTTGGTGCGGGCGCGGCTGAGCCGGGAGTGGACGGTGCCGGTGGCGACGCCCAGGGCCGCGCCGATCTCGGCCGGGGACAGGTCGCCGGACGCGGTCAGCAGCAGAACGTCCCGCTGCCCGCGCTCCAGGCGGCTCAGCGCTCTCGCCAGATCCGGCCGGACTCCCTGGGCGGCCACCCGGTCCGCCACTCCCTCGTCGGCCGAGATCGCAGCGGGGTCGGCTCCCGTCCGGGCCATGGCCCGCCAGAGCCGCACCTCGTGCCGCCGGTGCTGGCCGATCAGGTTGGTGGCGATCCCGTACAGCCAGGGCAGGGCGTTCAGGCGTTCCGGGTTGTAGCGGTCGCGCTGCCGGAACGCCCGCAGGAACGTCTCAGCCAGCAGATCGTCGGCCAGATCACGGCCGAGCCGCCGGGCGAGGTACCGGTGGATCGCCGGGGCGTGCCGGTCGTACAGCGCGGCGAACGCCTCCGGATCCCGGCGAGACCTCTCGATGATCGCCTTGTCGCTGTGCTGATGCACCTCGGCGGTCACCGAGTCCTCATCCTCGTCATCGCGGGCCTTTCGCAGCGTCGGTGTCGGTCACCGGTTTTTCGCCGCACCCCCGCATCCGCTTCCCCCCAGGTCACAGGACCGGTGCGCTCGTGGTCTCGGGCATCGGCGCGATGTCGTCGACCAACGGCGTTTCGTTCAGGGACCTGGTCCGCTGGATCTGCGCGGCCGGGTCGTGGACGAACTCGGGGAGCGCTGCGAATTCCGGTGGGACGGCCTGCCGAGTGAGGCTGGACGGCGTGTTCGCCGGGGTCATCAGGGTCCTCCAGGGAATGCGGGCACCGGGGCGGTTGCCGTCCGTTCCCGCGCTCGTGTCTCCGCGCTGCGGCGATCAACGCCGGGCGACGGCGGTGATATTGCCTGGAGCGGCAATGTTCGGCGCGGTCGGGGTTACTCTCGCGGAATGAGCGCGTCACGGGCCGGTGCGGGAGGTCGGCGACGGCCAGGTTCAGCCGCGCAGCGCGCCGGGCTCCTCGGCGAAGCGCAGCAGATCCGCCGCGCGCGGCTGATCTCCCGTCGAACGCGCCCTCTTTGGCATGCCGGTCTACTCGCGACGGGTGGCCACCGTGTGCGAGACGGCGGGTGGGCGGAAGCTGAGAGGTCGGTTGCAGTGAGCGGGTTGAGCTTGAGGGGTGCCGAGTGATCGGTGTTGGTGGGAAGCGCGGGTTGCTGTTGGACTTCGGGGGTGTCGTCACCAGTGATTTCTATGGGGCGCTTCGCGCTTTCGGGGTTCGGGAGGGGATCGGGGAAAGCGCTGTCGAGCGTGTTCTGCGGGACAGCGATGAGGGACGGGCCGTGCTCGCCGGGGTGGAAGTGGGCAGCGTGCCCCAGCATGAGTACGCGCGGGTTCTCGCGCGTTTGCTGGGGGTGAGTCCGGTGGGGTTGCTCGGCCGGGTGCTGGCCGACCTGCGGCCGTGTCAGCCGATCCTGGATCTGGTCGCGCGTGCGCGGGCTGAGGGGATCAAGACGGCTGTGTTGTCGAATTCGTGGGGCACTGGCGAGTACGACCCGTACGACGGCTACGACCTGGACGAGCGGTTCGACGCCGTCGTGATCTCTGATCGGGTTGGGCTGCGCAAGCCCGATCCGCGGATCTATCGGTTGTGCGTCGAAAAGATTGGATTGACGGCGTCGGAGTGCGTGTTCGTCGATGACACCGCCCACAACCTTCCACCGGCCGAGGACCTGGGCATGGCGACGGTGCTGTTCACCGATGTCGCAGCCGGTGTCCCGCAGATCGAAGCGCTGCTTCGCCCGGTCTGACCGGGTCGTGGCAGGTGAGTCGGGGCGGGTCGACGGCCCGCTGGCGGACCGCCGACCCGGAGCATTCGCCGGGGGGAACCGTCGAGCGGATTCAACTTCGCGGTCGAAGGCGCGTCGATGCGGTGGTGGGACGTCCGTGGTCATGGCACGGTTGTCGGGTGCGTCGGCGCGGAGCGCGAGCGTCGCAATCACCCCTCTTGGGGCGTTTGCCGGGCTTGATGGAAGTGATAATTTTCGGGTGTTGCGGCTGACTGCGACCCAGGTCAGCAAGTGTGCTCCCCGCGCGTGCGGGGATGGTCCCTCAGCCGTAGCGGTCTCAGCCGTGGCGGTCGAGTGCTCCCCGCGCGTGCGGGGATGGTCCCCAGTTGTGGTTGGAGCAGCGGCAGGCGCGGCTGTGCTCCCCGCGCGTGCGGGGATGGTCCCCGGGATCGGGGCGTCAGCGGACGAGCGCGCCCGTGCTCCCCGCGCGTACGGGGATGGTCCCGTGTAGGTCGTCCCGCGCTTGAGCCCGGTGATGTGCTCCCCGCGCGTGCGGGATGTTCCCATGCGGGCGTGGTAGGTCTCGTATGGGGACACGTGCTCCCCGCGCGTGCGGGGATGGTCCCGTCTGAGCCGCCGGGTCGCCGCTCTTCAGGAAGTGCTCCCCGCGCGTGCGGGGATGGTCCCCCGACAGCGGCGAGAACCTGCCGAAGCGCGGCGTGCTCCCCGCGCGTGTGGGGATGGTTACGGGTAGTTCGGCGTCAGATTTTTCTCAGGCGGTTCTTGTCCAGCCTTGGGTTGTCCGGCTGGTGGGGGACAGGGTGCCTTCGGTGGTGCGGCGGGTTACCTCGGTCCATTCGCGTGTTACGCGGCGGTGGCCGTCTGGGGTTTCGTGCCAGTTTTCTCGGGTGACCGGGTTGTTGGCGTAGATGGGTTCCCAGCCTAGGGCGTGGAAAGTGTTCAGGTTGGGTACCAGGGTTGCCAGTAGGCTTATTGTGCGGCGGTGGAACCATTTGCTGATGGCGGTTATCGGGAGGTCGGCTGCCAGTGCTTCGTTGATGTAGGAGAGGGCGTTCTCTATGTTCTGCTGGGTGTTGGACGAGCGGTCTTCGTAGCGGATCGCTGATTCGGGGACGTCGCGGTCGCGTAGTAGCCGGTGGAACATCTGGCCTTCGATTACTCCGTTGTGGCGGTTGATGCCTCCGGTGGCGATGATTAATGGGGCATGGCCTCGGTGGTGCAGCTCGGCGGCCATGTCGGCGGGGGCGGGCTGGTTGGTTCCGAAGATCAATAGGGCTGTGGGGGTGTTCTTCGGGGGCGGGGAGTGGATGTCCACGTAGTCGGTGATGGCTCGGCGGGCTTCGTTGGTCAGGTGCATGCGGGTGCTCTCGGGTCCGTGGTGGCCGCTGTCGGGGCCAGAGTTGCTGAAGTCGATGTGGGGTTGTCGTTAACACGCCGGGGTCGTCTTTGGTTGTGGCAGGGTCGTCGGGTGCGTCGGTGAAGGGGTGGATGATGCGTATGCCTTGTTTGGGGTGTTCGTCGGGTTCGATGAAAGTCATGATTTTCGGGGGTTGCGGCTGACAGAGGTCCAGGTCAGCGAGGGTGCTCCCCGCGCACGCGGGGATGGTCCCCCCGGC
>NZ_KB907232.1 GCF_000381885.1 Actinomadura atramentaria DSM 43919
AGCTCAAGCTGCTCGATCTCATGAGGGAGCGGCATGCGCGGCCAGATCTCCTCTTCGATGTCCGTCGGGCCAAGGCCGAGGTCGTCGAGTGCGGAGTAGCCGCCGCCGCTCCCGGCCGTGCCGGTGAGACTGGTCTCGATGGGGGAGCCGGCGACGTCCTCGACGCGGTACCAACTCGTGAGGACCTGGGTGGGACGTTCGTCGGAATCGCGGACGAGGCGGTCGCGTTCGATGACCTCGGTGCCGATGGGGATGCTAAGCGCTTCGGCGATCTCTTCAGTCGCAGGGATGCGACGGACCGTAGGCGTCTGGTCGGTGCGCTTCCAGGTCTCGCCGCTGGCCTCGCGGTCGGCTGCGAAGGCCACGACGCCGCGACTGCGGTTGGTGCGTGAGTACCGGTCGGCGCCCATGCGCTTGAGGGGAAACCGGTAGGTGACGACGGTGCCGCTGCGGCGCTTGACCTCGACGAGTCCCTCCTCGGCCAGTCTCCGGTAGCCGTCGAGCACAGTCTTACGATCGGCGCCGAGCTGTGCCGCGACGTCGACCGCGCGGGGGAGCTTGTCGCCGTGCCGGTAGCGCTCCCCCCAGATGTCCTGGCGGAAGTAGGCGGCTACTTCCTCGGGCGTGATCCGCAATCCAACTCCCTCTGCTCGTGCCAGCCATCTTGCCACACTAGTCCGTTCGGTGGACCTATTGACATCATGCCCTCGCCCGGCGTAAAAATAGGTCCGTCGAGCGGATCTATTCGAGGATCCGAACACGACTGCGGCCCCGGTGGTGGTGCACCGGGGCCGCGTACCGGACCAACGGCTGAAGGAGCTGGCCCGATGCAAGGAATCATCTCCCGCCCGGTCTCGATGGTCGAGGCGGTGGCGTCGTGAGTTACATGGGTGAGGCCATCGACCTGCGTCGCCTGAGCTCGATGGGGCTGCGCAGTCGCGTTCACGCCAACGGGGCGTGCGTCGGGAGCGATGACCCCGACGCATGGTTCCGCGACGAGCCCGACCTGCGCCGCGCCGTGCCGCGCGCCCGGCGGGCGTATGAGATGCGGGCGCGTCAGCTCTGCGCGGGGTGCCCCGTGACCCGTGAGTGCCTGGAGCTGGACGTCCGGGCGATCAGTGAGGGTCAGCGGCCGTGGGGCACGAGCGGTGCGCGCGCGCCCTGGGAACGGGAGCTGCTGGCACGGCAGCGCTACGGCGATCACAGCCGAGGCTTCGCGCTGTGGGCGCGGACGGAGATCGCGCAGCAGCGTATCGGCCGCCCCATCCGCTACCGGGGAGCGGGGGCGGTGGCGTCGTGAGCATCCGTCGCATCTGGCGCGCGCCTCGCTGCGCGGCCGACGTCGTGAACCTGGCGATCATCGCGGGCGCGCTCGTGCTCCTGCTGGTCGTCGCCCTGGTGGTGGCGCTGTGAGCCGGGTGTCGCGGGCCACGGGTACGGCTCCGGCCGCCCGTGCGGAGGACCCGGTGGAGCTGGCGGCGGAGCTGCGGCGTCAGCGGGAGCTGGCGGCCGCGCGCCGGGACGACGAGTTGGAGACGGCGCGTGCGGACGCCTCGCACGGCCGTGCCCGTGCGGACGTCGCGGCCGAGATCGATCTGGCGGAGCTGGACCGGGCCGAGCGGTCGGAGGACGCGCAGGCCCGGACGGAGCTGGCCCGCCTGTACCGGACGGCCCGCGCGCAGGGCGAGCGCATCCGGATCGGGTCGCAGATGGCGCGCTCGGGCGAGGCCCGCGCGCTGCGGCTGGAGAAGACGCGCGTCCTGAATCTCAAGGTCCTGATCCCGGTGCTGATCGGGTTCGCCGCCTGGTCCACGGCGGGTGTGCAGCACGGCGCGGCGCGGTTGATGGACGTCGACCAGTCCGCGCCGGTGTGGTGGGCGCTGTGGCTGCTGGAGCCGGTGCTGATCGGCCTGGTCGCCTGGGTGATCATCGTGCGGGCGCGGCTCGCGCAGTCGGGCGGGACGCTCGACCACGGGGGCGAGGTCATCGCCATCGCCAGCCTGACGACCTCGATCGCGCTGAACCTCATCGCGGGCGCGCCGAACGGGTCGGACCAGTCGGTGACGGCGATCGTCGGCGCGATGGTCGCGCACGCGATCGGGCCGTGCGGCGCGGCCGTCACCGCGCACCTGATCGGTCTGGTCGACCGGTCGGTCGCCGCCGCCGACCCGTGGACCGACGAGCGCGGGCGGGCGGTTCCGCTGCTGGCCGAGATGGACCTGCGGCTCCCCGCCGCACCCACGGCCGCCCTCCACCCCGCGCCGCAGGCCGCGTCCGAGCGTGCGTCCGAGCGTGCGTCCGAGGACGCCGCCGAGCGGCCGGAGACTGCGTGGCCGATCCCGCGCGGGGAGCGGACCGCGCTCCCGATCGTCCCCGCCGACGCTCCCGCCGAGCCCGCTTCCGACACCGCTTCCGAGCCCGCTTCCGTGGGTGCTCCCGAGGCGGTGCGCGGGGCGCTGGCGTGGGGGGAGCGGTGGGCGCTTCCCCAGATCGTGCGGGAGACCGCGCGGGAGCGCGGTTCCGAGCGGTCGCGAACCGGTGCTGACCAGGCGCGGAAGCAGGGGTCGGAAGCGCGGCCGAAGGTGCGTCCGAACCGGGGTGCGCGGGTGCCCGAGAGCGCGCGGGCGACCGCTTCCGAGCCGTCGTCGCGGTCGCTGACCGACGTGCAGCTCCGGGAGCGCCTGGACGCCCTGATCGAGCGCGGGGACCTGCCCGCCGACCCGTCGGTGCGCGCGGTCCAGAACGCCCTGGGACTGCGGTTCGAGCGCGCCAAGCGCGTGATGTCGCTGACGACGGCCGCCGACCCGCAGCGGTACCTGGCCGTGGTGGGGGGTGACCGGTGATGCCGCGTCACACCCGTCCGGTCCGGACGGCCCGGAAGCTGCACCAGCGTGCGGGGGCGGCGGCGGCCGTGGCGGCCGCGCAGGCCGAGACCGTCGTGCTGGCCGACCAGCTCGCCCAGACCCGTCAGGCGCTGCGGCTGCTGCAGGCCGACCACGCCGAGTTGCTCGCGCACGCCCGCGCCGTCGTCGCGGCGGCCGGGCGGGGCGACCTGGACCCCGTCGCGATCCTGTCCGGGCTGCTGGAGGAGCGGGGCCAGCTCCCCGCGCCCGGGCAGTCCCCGCGGTCGCTGCTGGCGGCCGGATGGGCGGGCGCGTGATGGCCGCGACCAGGAAGGACCCCGGAAAGCGGGCGGAGAACGCCGTCGCGATCATCTCGGCACGCCTGGACGCGGCGGACCGCGCGCAGAGCGAGCCCGGCGGGTGCCGCGCCGAGTGGGACAAGCGCACCAGCAAGAAGGAGAAGAAGAGGTGAACCCCCTGATGAACGCTGCGGCGGTGCGGGTGCTGGACGGGGAGTTGGCGGCCGTGCGCGGCGAGCTGGCCCGCCTGGACGCCAAGACGTCCACGCTCACGGCCGTGACCGGGGTGGGGATCGCGGTCCTGACCAGCCAGATCAGCCACGGGCCGCTCGCGGTCCGCCTGGTCCTGGCCGCCGCCGGGATCACGCTGACGGCGGCCGCGATCGTCCTGCTGCAGGGGGTCCTGCGCCCCCAGGTCGGGGGGCGCGGGTGGAGCCAGTGGGCCGACCTCAGCCCCGTGGAGATCGAGGACCTGTTCGCCGACCCCATCGAGGTCGCCGAGATCGGACCGTCTGACCTGCACATCCTCGCCGGGATCGTCCGGCGCAAGCAGCGTCGGCTCCGGGTCGCGTGTGACCTGCTCGTCGTCGCCCTCGCGCTGGTCGCGGTGGCGCTGCTCGCCGGGGCGCTGACGCCCTGAACAGGCGCGGGCGGCCCCCCTGGCCGGGGGTCGCCCGCTGAAACCCCATCGGAAATCAGCAAACCGAAGGAGAACCCCAATGTCCCACATGGCGATGACCACGGCTCTGACCAGCGCGGACGCGGCGATCCACGCGGCGGGCGCGCCCACGACGTCGGCGGCGGTGCTGGCCGCGCCGCAGGCCCCGCAGGCCCCGCAGGCGGGTCCGGGCGGCGCGCTGGCTGGCGGCGGCTCGGTCCTGGTCCTGATCCTGCTGGCCGTCTACCTCCACAACCAGCTCAAGAGCAAGAAGGTGAAGCTCGCGCACGTGCTGGCGGCGGGCACGGCGGGCGTGCTGCTGGCCGGGTCGGTCGTCGGCGCCATCGCGATCAGCACGTCCAGCGCGGTCGGCGGGAGCCTGAACTCGATGATGACGAACGTCACCGGCTCGGTGCCGCAGCAGGCTCCGAACACCGGAACCGGTAACGGCCGGTGACGACCGGCGGGGCGGTCCGCAGACGCGGAGACCGCCCCGCCCGGCCGCCACCGAGCCGGGGGGAAGGGGCGGCGGGGCCGCCCGCCGCCCCTTCCCCCGGCCGGTTCCCCGGCCCCGTCTCACGACCGTCTCACCGTTTCGTCTCACCGTCTCGTCTCAGGCCCTTGACAGACGCCAAGGCGCGCGCGTACACGCGCGCGCGACCCCCGGTGAGACGGCCCAGTGAGACGACCCCGTCCGAGCCCCGCCCGAGCCCCGTTCACGACCCCGCAGGGAGGTCCCCGATGCCGCGCTCCGTTGAGGCGCTGGCCCGCCGCCGGGCCGCCAACCGCGCCGCGCACTACCGCCACCGCCGTGACTGCGCGTACACGACCGCCGAGCGCGTGGCGGTCGCCTACGACCACTGGAAGGTCCTCCTCGCCGAACTGGACGAGGCGACCGCCGACGCCTACCGGGCCGCCGTGCTGCAGGCGCTGGAGACCCACATCGCCCACCTCGACCCGACGCCCGACCCGCCGCAGGAGACGCCCCGATGAACACCGACCCGAACACCAGTCCGGCGACCGGCCCGGGGACTGAGCCGTCCGTCGTTCCGGACGCCGTCCCCTCCCCGCGCCCCGCTCCGGGCCCCCAGTCGGCGTCCGCGTCCGGTGCGGCGGAGGGCGCGGACCCGTACCGGCCGGGATGGCGCGACCGTCTTGCGGACGCGGTCACGGCGCTGCGCGGCCGCTCGCGCCCGACCCCGGCCGAGGTCGAGGCCGAGCGGCGCGCCGCGTTCGGCACCGACGACGGCACCGCCGCCCAGGACGCCCTCGCCGCCGGCGACGGGGAGGACGCCGCGCCCGTCGAGCCCGTCGTGCCCGCCGCCGGTGGCGGGGTGGTGGGGCAGGTGCGGCGGGTCCGGCGCGGTGCGGGGGTGTCGGCGGCGCGGGTGCGGGCGTGGGCGACGACCGCGGACCTGTCCGACGAGCAGGTCGCCGAGCGGATCGTGGCGGCGGCGCGCGAACGCGCGGACGCCGAGCGCCGCCAGGCCGCCGAGGAGCGCCTGGACCCGGCCGCGCGCCGCGCGCGCCGCGCCGCCGGAACCGACCGCGCCCGCGACCGCGACCGGGAGCGGCGGGTGCTGCCGCCGCCGACCGTCGCCGAGGTCACCGCCGAGGACATCGAGCGGGAGCGGACCCGGCTGCGGTGGATGCGCGGGGGGATCTGCGCCGCCGTCGTCCTGGTCGCGCCGCAGCCGGTCGTGGCCATCGCGGCGGGCGCGCCGCTGTGGGCGGCCGTCGCCGTGGTGGTCGCCGTCGTCGCGCTGTGGCGCGTCGGCGCACCCGACGGCGAGACCAGCGGGGACGACGGGTCCGGCGGGGAGGGCCAGGACGTGCCCGACGCCTCCGCGACCGGCGGCACCGGCGCGGCGGTTCCGGGCGCGGCGACCACCGGGCCGCCGGGCGCGGCCGCGAACGCGGCGGCGGCCGGGACGGCGGCTGCGAACGCGGCGGGCGGGCCGCCGGAGCTGCCGGTGGTCGAGGTGAACGGCACGCCCGTCCCGATCAGCGACCCGTGCGCGGACTACGAGCTGCCCGCCGACGAGCTGCTGCGCTCGGTCCCGCCCAAGGCGGGCGGCGACAAGGACGCCGAGCGCGTCCAGGCGCGCATCGCCGCGGTGCTGGAGCAGTTCAAGATCGACGCGCGGGTCACCGGGTTCACGCGCGGCCCGACGGTCACCCGGTATGAGATCGAGCTGGGCGACGGGGTGAAGGTCGAGAAGATCACCGCCCTGGCCAAGAACATCGCCTACGCGGTGAAGAGTTCCGAGGTGCGGATCATCTCCCCGATCCCCGGCAAGTCCGCGATCGGCGTTGAGACCCCCAACCAGGTCAAGGACATCGTCGCGCTCGGCGACGTGCTGCGCTCCCCGGTCGCCACCGGCGAGCCGCACCCGATGATTGTGGGGCTCGGCAAGGACGTCGAGGGCCGCACCGTGGTGGCGAACCTGGCCAAGATGCCCCACATCCTCATCGCCGGCGCGACCGGCGCGGGCAAGTCCGCCTGCATCAACTCCCTGATCACCTCGATCCTGCGGCGGGCGACGCCGTGCGAGGTCCGGATGATCCTGGTCGACCCCAAGCGCGTCGAGCTGACGCAGTACGAGGGCATCCCCCACCTGCTCACCCCGATCATCACCAAGCCGGTCAAGGCCGCCGAGGCGCTGGGGTGGCTGTGCGGGGAGATGGACCGCCGCTACGACCTGCTCGCCCACAACGCGGTGCGGCACGTCGACGACCTGAACACCAAGATCCGCGCCGGAAAGGCCAAGCACACCGACGGTTCGCCGGTGCTGGAGCCGCTGCCCTACGTCCTGGCGATCGTGGACGAGCTGGCCGACCTGATGATGGTCGCGCCCAAAGACGTCGAGGGCTCGATCGTCCGCATCACCCAGCTCGCCCGCGCCTGCGGCATCCACCTCGTCCTGGCCACCCAGCGCCCGTCCGTCGACGTCGTCACCGGCCTCATCAAGGCCAACGTCCCGTCCCGGCTGGCGTTCGCCACGTCCTCGCTCGGCGACAGCCGCGTCATCCTCGACCAGCCCGGCGCCGAAAAGCTCATCGGCCAAGGCGACGCGCTGTTCCTCCCGATGGGAGCCAGCACCCCCACCCGCCTGCAAGGCGCCTACGTCACCGACACCGAGATCGAGAAGGTCGTCGGCCACTGCAAGACCCAGGCCCAGCGCATCCAGATCCCCGCGCCCGGCGACGACCGCCCGCACGACCAGCCCACCGAGCCCGCCGCGCCGATCCCGGCCGACGGCACCCCGCCTGACATCTCCCCCATGATCGTCGGCACCGACGCCGAACCCACCGCCGACCCTGCCGACCGCCGCCAGGACGACCACGCCGACGAAGCACCCGCCGCTTCCGCGAAGGACGCGACGGCCGCGACGGCCGCCAAGGCGAGCGCCGCGGACAAGGTCGTCGCGGCACTGCGCGCCGCCGGAGGCGGCCCGCTGGACCGGAACGCGCTGATCACCGCGACCGGCATCCCCCGCTCCAGCATCTACCGCCACCTCAAGACCCTGGTCGGCTCCGGCCGCCTGGTCGCCGTCGGCGACGGCTGGGCACTCCCCACCGACCAGCCCGCCCCGACCGAAGCGCCCGCTGGCCCAGCCGCCGCGACGTCCGGCGCTCACCGCCAGGACGACGGCCAGGACGACGACGCACTGCTGCGGCAGGCGGTCGAGCTGGTCGTCACCACCCAGTTCGGATCGACGTCGATGCTCCAACGCAAACTCCGCGTCCGCTTCGCCGTCGCGTGCCAACTCATGGACCGGATGCAGGACCTCGGCGTCGTCGGCCCCGCCGAAGGCTCCAAGGCCCGCGACGTCCTCGTCCAGCCCGACAGCCTGCCCGCCGTCCTCGACCGCCTCTAACCCGCGAACGCCACGGAGACAACCATGCCCACGCCCACCCTGGACGCCCTGGACTACGGCGACGAACGCCTGGAGTACATCCAGGCCCGCCTCATCGAGGACCACCCCACCGCCGGCCTGCTCGTCACCCGGCTGCTCGACCTCACCGGCCCCGGCGACGACGACGGTGGCGGCCCCGGCGACGGCGGCCTGCCCGACCAGATCGAAGACGTCATGGACCTGGTCTACGCCGAGACCAGCGAGATGCGCCGCTCCCACCTCGCCGTCCTCATCGCCCTGGTCACCGACGGCTGCACCCTCCTGCGCCACCTCCTCGCCGGAGTCGACGAAGCCCGCCTCCCCGACCCCGAGATCCTGGACAGCGTCCTGGAATCCCTGGAGCAGATCAGCGAGCCGCTGACCGAGGTCGCACTCACGCTGTCCCAACCCCGCGAACGCAACCACTGAGGTTCACCAGCCCGGCCCGACCCAGGCGGACCAGGCTCTTTCGGCCCTATCGAGTCCCACCAGCACCGCAGCCTTGAGACGAAAGACTCCCGAATGCTGACGTTCTTCGCGTGCCCCGCGCGTCGCGGTGCATCACGATGCGCGCTGGGCGTAGGGTGCCAGCAGCCCTACCGTGATCATGCAGTAGCGGCGCGTACTTCCGTCCAGCGGCCGCAGGAGGTTCCGCAGACATACCGAAGGGCGCTCCCTTTCGGGAACGCCCTTCGCTTCCTAAATATCGATCCCGATCCCTGGTCTCCCAGCTCTACCGCCCTGGAAAAGCATGAGCTGCGAGTCGATGGGATCGACAACGTCAGGAGCGACGATAACACCGCCTCCCGACGGTAGGCGAGGACGCCCCGGATATCCGGCGTGTCCCCCTCCCGTCATCACCAGCAGACCGCCCTCCGGCGAGGACCAACCGACATGCTCGTCGGCGGGCCTCCCTGTCAGGTTTGCGGTCGCCGATATTCGGTCGGGTCCGGACGCGGCGGAGACGTGGCCGGCCCTGTCGCGTCTGTTGGCGGCCGAGCCGGTCGCGCGGATGAGCCCGGACGGCGGCGACAACTTCCCCCGGCGCGGCCGCCGCCACCAGGTCCCGGTCGGAGGGGACCTGCCGTCCGAGCCTGTGACGGTCCCGGTCTACGCCCAGACCCCGGACGGCGCGACCGTGGGTCGTCTGCTGGTCGCCGACTTCGACACCGGCCGCGCGCCGGACGACGTTGACCCGGCGGCGCTGGTCGCGCGTCAGGCCGACGACTACTGCGGCCTGGTGGAGGAGTGCGGGGGCCGCGTCGTCCACGACGTCTCCCCCAGCGGCGGCCGCCACGTCTACGTCCGGTTCGCCCGGGCGGTGCCGTGGGAGGAGCTGCGCGACGTCGTCCTGGCCGCGGCCGACCGGTACTCCACCCTGGACCCCGCGCCCATGCGCAGCCCGTCCGGGCAGATCCGCATCGCCGGGTCCCCGTACAAGCGCGCGCCGGTCGAGCAGCCGGACGGGACGTTCGCGCGGCGCGGCCGTCTGTTGGGCTACATGGCGCTGTCGATGCCGCTCAGCGAGGCCCTGGCGGTGCTGGGGCGGCCGTGCGGCCCGAGCGTGCTGGACCGGCTGCGCCGCAAGCTCGGTGCGGAGCTGGCGGCCGTTGACCCCGCGCCGACGTTGAGGCGGCCGCTGCCGGGGTTGCAGCACACCGATGACGACGGGCGGCCGTGGGCGCCGCTGCGCGGTGGCCGCCGTCCCCTGCCCGCGCGGTTGGCGGAGCTGGCGCGCACGGGCGCGTGGGACGCCCCGCACCTGCAGCCCGAGAACGGCCGCTACCCCTCGGCGTCCGAGGCCCGCTACGCCGTGCTCCGCTCCCTGGCCGCCGGGGGATGGACGTGGGCTGAGGCGGCCGCCGAGATGCGGGCGGGCGGGCCGCTGGAGGGCGTCGCGGGCGGACTGTGCGGCACCCGCTCCGCCCGGCAGCGCACAGCCGTCCTGACCAGCGACTGGGACCGCGCCGTCATCGAAACGACCGCTTCGCGGACCGCGCAGGACCGGGTCCGCAACTCGCACACCAGTCCTACAGCTACACACCCCCCTCCGGCTCCCCCCGGATCGGTGCCGGCTTCCGCTTCGCCCGCCGGCGGTGACCCCTCGGCCGCCGGGTGCTGGGCCTTGCCCTCCACGCTCGCCCTCACGCCCGGTCCGTCGGGTCGGGCCCGGGCGGACCTGGACCGGTGGCTGGCGGCGGTCGTGCTCGCCGAGCGCGACCCTGTACGTTGTAAAGCCTGGGGGCGGCGCGCGGTGTCGGTGCGGCTGGTGCTGCGGGCGCTGGGACGCGCCGCCTGGCACACCGGCGACGTCACCGTCGCGTGGGGAACCCGATCGCTCGCGCTGGCCACACCGGTGTCGTGGCGGACCGTCGCCGACGTCCTGGCCGACCTGCGCGAGGAAGACGACCCCCTGGTCGACCTGGTCCGCCGCGGCCGCGACGACGACCCCGACGTCTACATGCTGCGCGTGCCGGACGCCTACCGCGCCGACGCCGCGCGGGCGGCGCCGGCCGCGGGCCGCATCGAGACCGGCCACCCGGCATGGCTCGCCGACGAACTCGGACCCGTCGCGGCCCTCCTCTACGAGGGACTGACGGCCGTCGAGGCGCGGCCCGCCGACCTGGAACGCCGAGCACGCCTGAGCGCCTCGGCGACCGCCCAGGCCCTGCGCGCCCTCGGCGCCTACGGGCTCGCCGAACGCGGCCCCGACGGATGGCGGCGCGGCCCCCGCACCCTCGACGACGTCGCGACCGAACTCGACGCGTTCACGCTGTTCGCCGACCGCGTCGAGCAGTACCAGGCCCACCGCACCGACCACGCCAGATTCCTGGCCCAGATCCGCCCCATGCGCGCCGCGTTCACCGCCATCATCACCGCCCACGAGAACCTGATCGACGAACGCGACATCGCCGACCCCGACCGCACCGCCTACTACACCGAACAACCCCCACCGGCACCGGAGCCCGCGACCGAACCCACCGGCGCGATGACCACCGGCGCGATGACCACCGGCGCGATGACCACCGGCGCGATGACCACCGGCGCGATGACCACCG
>NZ_KB907233.1 GCF_000381885.1 Actinomadura atramentaria DSM 43919
ACTGTCCCCCGTCCCCGTGTCCCCGAACGAGGCCGGGAGCTGGTGAGTAGGACTGACACCCACCACGGGGACAGCGTCCGGGGACACGTCCAGCTCAATCCCCGCGTGCCTGAGCAGCGCGGCCGAGTGCTCGGGCCGGAAGTCGGGGATCTGTACGGCCATAGGCGTTCCAGAATGCTGAACGAGTACCCAGCGGCCAGGGATGTCGGACGATGCCGCGCGGGGCCGAGTGCCGACGAGCTTGTCATAGTGGGACGGCTGGAATCGCGCCAGAAGCTTGTTTCCGAACATGCTCCGGACGCTTCCGCCCTTTCCGAGGTTGCCGCCC
This sequence comes from Actinomadura atramentaria DSM 43919, assembly GCF_000381885.1. Lineage (GTDB taxonomy): Bacteria > Actinomycetota > Actinomycetes > Streptosporangiales > Streptosporangiaceae > Spirillospora > Spirillospora atramentaria. The sequence goes on from NZ_KB907233.1 coordinate 329, forward strand.
CCGAGAGCATCGGCTGTCATGTCCTGACCGGCCCACACCATGCGGATACCGAACGATCGTCCCATGAACGCGATAGTGCGGATGTCCCGGAACACGGGCGGAGTCTTGGAATCGCTCTTTTCGCGGACGAGATCCCAATAGGTCATGCTCATTTCCGCAAACTCGTTCTGCTCTTCGAGGAACAGATAAATCGGGTCCCATCCTTCTTTGGGACCGCGCTTGCCGAGCCTGCGGGCATCGAGTTCGTTGACGACCTTGGCGACTGCGTTCCACATCCTCGGTATTCCATCGAGAGTGCGGATTCCGCCAATATCGTTGTAGAGGTAGAACCCGGGGATGTGCTCGGACCCCTCGAATGAGTCGCCCTTGACGTCAATTCCGATCATCGTGGGGACGCCATGAACGGCCAACTGCGTCAACAGCAGCCGGTTAACAGTGCTCTTTCCTGCGCCGGTACCGGCTGCCAGCGCCAGGTGTACGACCTGGCCGGAGAAGTCGAGTCGCCTGATTTCGCGTTCTGTGCCGAGCCCGATTAGCGGGTGCCACATGTCGCCCTGGATCAGGAGATCGGCGACGTCTTCGAACGCGACGTACTTCGGGGGGGACGGCTTGTGACTCAGGGTGAGGAAGTATGGGGCTTGGTCGTTGCGGGAGGTCTTCCACTCGCCCCCGATGCGCTCGCTCGCGACTCGGACGACCTCTGGGAACATCATCGTGCGGTGATGCTCAGGGAGCGGGATGACCACCTGCGTGGACGGGTTGGTGCCCGCGTCCTTCGGCACCACGATCCCCTCGAGGATCTTGTCCGGCTCGACTCCGAGCACGGGCCCCAGAGCCTTGGTCATCGGCCCGACGACCCGGCGACGGTGGCCGAGCGCGGAGCCAGTCCGCCAGACGGCCCGGACGAGGTAGACCGAGCTGCCCGCAGCGAGCATGACGAACAGGACGCGGGCCTCTACCGCGATCCACAGCAGCACGACGGCGGCCGGGTAGGGCGTGGCCCGCAGGACGGCGGGCCGACCATAGAACGGGGAGAGACCGCCGGGCCGACGGTCAGCGCTGTGAGCCGAGCGCCACAGAGTCGCCCCTGCGTGGTCCCGGCCAGTGCTCGCGCCGAGCACTTGATCCCCGGCCTTGAACTGGGCCTTGGCCAGGTGTCGCCGGACGCGCCAGGTGCCGAACGCCACGGCGAACGCCATGAGCAGTGCCCACGGCAGCCACTCAAGCCCGGCGTCCGCGAACGCGGAGTAGGTGGCGCTGAGCCCGCGCAGGAACGCACGAACGACGTCGAAGAGGGTGCTCATGCCTATCGGTCCTCCCATCGGCTCAGAGGGCCACTCACGGCCTCACGGCGGTTGATCACGGTGTCGGGGTGGGGAGCGCTGACGATGATGCGCGCGGCGCGCGGCCGGGGAGCTGCGAACAGCAGCACACCGGCCAGCATGTAGACGAGTCCGGCCGCCACCCGTGCCGGGCCGCCGGCGAACTGGGGAAGGGCCACGGCCACGCACACCGCCACGGCGAACGCGACGGCGGCCGGGGTGTTCTTCGTCGTCATCGCTGACCCTCTTCCAGCGTCCCGGGGGCAGAGGGACGCGGACCCGGGGACATGATCGACGGTAGGCCCTGACCGAGGTCAGAGTCACGGTCGTTCCCGGGCGGACGTCCCGGGATCTGCTCCCGGGACGTACCGCCGAACTCATGCGCGGGCACAGCAACGACCGGGATCATGCCCGCAGCGCTCCCGAGGTAGTGACCCGGGATGAAGCCGGGACCGACCGGGGCCCCCGGCTCACCCGGGATCACGTACACGGTGGGGGCCGGGTCGCTGCGTTCAGCCCGGCCGGACGAGCCGGACCACGTGACGAGGCGCGGCGAGAACGCCAACGCACCCACGGTCACACCGGCACCGAACGCACCGAAGACGGTCATGCCTACTGACAGGATGTCCATTGCTGATCTCTCTTCTGAGTTGCGATCGGCAGACGGGCCGCGCTTCGGCTGGAATCGAGGGCGCGGCCCGTCCCGTACTTGCTCAGGGAGCGCCTTCCAGGTGGCTCATGCCTGAGCCTCTTCCTTCACCAGGGACAGCGCGGGTCGCTCGTCATCGCGGGCCGCTTTGCGGGCCCGCTTGATCGCGGTCCGGATGTAGTCGTCGTTCATCGTCACGTTGCGTGCGCCGAGCCAGGCCCGGACATCCGCCGGGCCGGCCTGCATCCCCAGCACGGCGAGGGCCGCTCTGACGCGCGCCGCATCGGACCGCAGGGCCGCCAGGCGCTCGCCTTCCTCCCGGAGATCCGCGGGGACGTCGTTGTCGGCCCTGCGGCTCTGTGAGGGACCGCCGGGGTCCGGGTCCGGGTCATCGTCGTCGGCGGGTTCGTCCCGGCCCGCGTTTCCAGACGGTGCCAGCGGAGGGGGGATCACTTCTTCGGTTGACGTCGGGACGTCCAGACGTCCCGACGTCCTTCCCGGTTCATCGGCGGCCGAATGATCCGGGGGCACGTCAAGACCAGCGAGTGCAGGGGGATCGCTGAGAAGAGGCGTCATCGAGGCGGGGGGGATCGCCGCGCTGTCCGCCGGAGGGTTTGACGTCCAGGCGTCGGGACGTCCCTGCGTCTCTGCGGCGCTCGTCCGGTCGCGGTGGATCATGTGGGCGAGTCCGGCCCCGAGCCCGAGGACGAGCACGGGCAGACACGACACGAAGATCACGACCCACCACGGGGCCGCCTTCGCCTTGTTCACCTCAAGGAGGTGATAGACGACCTGGCCCACCATGCCGAGTCCGAGGGCTCCGATAGCGGAGGCCCGAGCGAACGCGCGGGTCGAGTCCTTCACGGGGGCCGAAGTGAGCCATGCCGACATGGCCAGGGCCGCGTATGCCTCGACCCCCACCGGAAGCGTGATCGCGCTGTTGATCGTCAGCGTGTCCACGATTCCAGGGAGGGGCTTGACGGGCCCGAAACCGGTCAGCTCTCCGAGCCCGACCCAGCCGGACCACGTGGCGACTCCGGCCGGGAGCGCCAGGAGGACGAGGGGCCAGCGGCGCGGCCACCGAACCGCGTCGCCCCCTGCGGTCATGCCCTCCGCGTGTTGTGCCAGCGGGCGAGACCCAGACCGATCACGAGCGTCCCGGCCGGGACGAGGACGGAAGCGGTCAGGGTCACCCACCCGGGGGCCCCCTCCGTAACCATGCGCGCCGCCGCGAGGGCCGGTGTGAGCGCCAGGAGGACGAGGACGGTCATCACGAGGCGGTACAGCATCGAGGGGGGTCCTTCCCTGTCCGGGTGTGGGTTCAGCGGGAACGTCTCCCGCGTTCGCCGGTGCTGCGGACGATACCGCCGCCGGCCTCTGGTCAATCTCACTCGTCATTGGGAGCGTCCTCATCCCTGGTCAGGAGGGCGGCCACTTCGTCAAGGTGCTGAAGTCCGATGCGGACGATCGCGTCGTTGACGGCTTTCTTCGTCCACTCGCGGCGCGTTTCGATCACGACCTCGATGCGCCGGGTGTCAACCTCCGCGAGGACTTCATCCGACACGAGCAGTCGGGCGGGCGGCTTCTGGGCCATCGGGCGTCTCCGTTCGCTGGGAGGCGCGGGTACCCCTGTCACGGCTGTCATAAAAGTCATCGTGACAGGAATGCGCGCTCTTGCCAAGACCTGTCTTGGCTGTCATCGTGGTTGGTGGTTAGGCGCTGTGCGTGATGACACGAGGTGTCACCACTGCCAACGTATGTGCAGTGGATCATGCCGCCAAGTGCCTGACCACTGAAACAGAAGAAGGCCCCGCCGGGAGTCCTGGACAGACATGACCCGGCGGGGCCGCCACTCCCAAGAAGGGAGGTCTTCCCATCATGGCGAAGACCGAGACCGAGATCCACTCGGGGGGCCCGGCGTGAGCGCCCGGTACACCCGCCGGGACGGGGTCAAGACCGCGATCACGGCCCTGAGCGTCGGCATCGTCGCCGGAGCGCTCTACGCGCTCCCGCCGGTCGTGACCGTGCCCGTGTGCTGCGTCGCGCTCTACCTCGGCGGTGTGCTGGACGGCCAGGCCACGCGGCGCGGCGGCCGGGTCGTGGTGTGGTGCCAGAAGGCCCGGACGGACACGGCGGACTCGCTGCGCGAGATGGTCCGTCGTCCTGCGGGGGGTCGTTGATCGTGGCGCAGAAGACGCCCCCGCCGGACCCGAAGCGCGATGACTACGACGCGTACACGCGCGCCGAACTCGCGCGCCTGAACGCGAACGCGCGTGAGCAGGAGCGGCGCCGCGAGGCTCGCGCCCGGGAGCGCGGCGAGCGATGACGGTCGTGACCGCGCAGGCGCTCGCGGCCGTCGCCCTCAACACCCCATGAACCGGCGGCCCCTCCGCAGCACCCCGGCGGAGGGGCCGCCCCCCTCGGAAGGAACGACATGACGAAGAAGAACGGGCCCGAGCCGGAGACCGACCCGACCCGGATCGACTGGCCGGCCCGGCAGGCTCGCGCCGCGATCCCCTTCGAGGTGATCGCCGGTCGTCCCGTCAACCCGCACGGCCCGACCGGCGTCCGCCACGGCCGGAACGAGATGAAGCACTGGGGCGAACAGCTCGCGGCGGACGCGCTGGTCACCCTGACCGACCCGCACGGGCACCGCTGGGTGCTCATGATCCAGAGGGGCGACGGGCACGGGTGGGCCATCCCCGGCGGGAAGGTCGATCCGGGCGAGACCGCGATGCAGGCGGCCGTCCGGGAACTGGAAGAGGAAACCTGCCTGGCGCTCCCTGGCGCTCGCTGGACCTCGACCCCTCCGCGCTACGTGCCCGACCCCCGCGCGTCGGATGAGGCATGGATGGTCACGGTCCTGTGCGTCGCGGACCTCGGCGTCCGGGACCACAACGACTTCCCGGAAGTCGCCGGGGCCGACGACGCCGAACGCGCCGGGTGGGTCCGCGCGGACAGCTTCGAAGAGCTGAAGACGGACCTGGCCGGTCGGTTCTGGGGTGTCGTGTTCCCCGCGCACGTGGACATGCTCAGGGGCGTTCTGGGCTGACATAGCAAGGCCCCGGCCGCTCGAAGCGGCCGGGGCCGTTTTCTCATCTGCGAGTCACACCAGGATCAAGAGGAAGTTGTGGCACCGAACGTTGCAGGGTTCACGACACGCGGCCGGGATCTCACGCGGCGCATGGTCTGCGGGCGTAGCCTCGCAACTCGTCAACTGAAAAACCGAAGGGCCCCTGCTGGACCGGTTCGCACCCGGTTCAGACCCAACAGGGACCCTCACGCACAAGGGAGAGTCTACGTGACTCATGCCGTCCCGTCTCCAGTGCCCGCGCCGATCCGTCCAGGATCGGCCCGATGACGGCGGGGACCGTTCATCCGCTTCGCCGGGATCGTGAGCTTGTCCCGGGCTCGCCGGGGTGGGCTTACCAGGTCAAGCCCGGCAAGGTGTTCAAGGTCGAAGAGACCCGGCCGCCCAAGCCCACGGGCAAGAAGGGTGAGGAACCCGCCCAGGCGGCACCGACGAAGCTGGAATTCCGGACCGTCCTGGAATGGTGCCCCGAGGTAACCCGGGGCCTGATCACGTTGCGGCCCAACGGCGAAGTGGACACGTGGTACTACCGCGTGACCGTCAAAGACCAGCAAGCGACGATCTCCCACCGCGAACTCATGGCCGGGGACGCCTGGCGCGAGCGGTTTCGCGCCCCTGGCCTCGGCTTTCGCACCTGGCGGGAAGTCCTCACGAACATCGTGCTTGACCAGGCCGAACGCCTGCCGCTCACGCTGGCGGTCACGCGGACCGGTTGGCACACCGTGGGTGATGACCAGGTGTACGTCTCGGCGGACGGCCGGGCCCGGCCGTCCGGCCCCGAGGTGGACGTCGTGGGTGCCCCGCCGGAACTCGAGGCGGCGGCGGGCCCGGTCGAGCTGCCCGAAGGGCACACCGTCGCGGACGTGCTCGCGCAGGTGGTGAAGAACGCCGGATGGGCCCCGGTCTTCGGCATCGGGGTAGGTGCCCGCAGTCTCGGGCAGACGCTCCGGCCCGTCCCGGCCGCTCTGCTGGCCGTGGGAGACCAGAACTCGGGCAAGACGATGTTCGGGTACGCGGGCCGTCTGCTGGTCATGACGCCCCTGGCCGGGGATGGAACGGTGAAGTACCCTCCGCCGGTCACGGCGAAGATGTCGGAGGACACCGTCACCGACATCGAAGCGAAGATCGACTTTGAAGCCGACATGCCGAGCCTTCTGGACGATCTCGCGCTGACCCTGGACGCGCCGGTCCTCGTCCAGCGGGACGCGGTGGCGAAGCTTGAACGGATCATCCGGGCCGTGGGCAACGGGGGCCCGATGCGGGGCCGCCGCAAGCGGGACGGGATCACCCCGCAGGCGGTCCGGGCCGTCCGCACGATCCCCGTGCTGACCGCGCAGTCCCTTCCCCCGCAGATGCAAGCGAGTTTGTACCGCCGCGCCGTGGTCCTGAGCCTCGTCCCGGGTGACTGCAATTGGCGGTGGTGGAAGCAGATCAACACCATCACCGACGACGGCCCCGGGGACATGGCCCGCGTGATCGCGCCGGGCCTGCGCGCGATCGGGGACCGCATCATTGAGCGCCTGGCGGACGCCGAGGACCCGGCCGCGCTGCTGACGGACGCCGATGCGACCGGCCGCGCGGTCCTGAGCGAGCACGCGGACCGCGAGATTCCCGGGTGGGCCGACTCCGAGACCGGCATGGTCGGAGTGGTCGAGATGGCCGGGGCCATGCTCGGGGGCCTAGCCCTCGTCGCGGACGCGGCCGGAGTCGAGCGCCGCGCGCTGCTGGACGTCGTGGCCAGCCCGCTGGCGCGGTCCCTGGCTGTCCAGGGAGACACGATGGAAGACCGCAGGGAAGCCACCGACGATCTCAAGACCGCGATCGGGGACGTCATCCGGCACGGCTTCCTGTCGCGCCGAGCGTTCCTCACCGGCCCGGACGGGACGACCGGCACGACCTACCTCCCGGCAGGGCTCACGGCTCAGGCGGCCGGGCTCAGGCAGATCGGCATGGCCGAGTACGAAGGCCAGGGCGTGGCGTTCCACTACGTCCCGGCCTACGGAGGCGTGGCCGTGCGGCCGTCAGCGCTGTACGACCTGGCCCGCGCGTCCGGCGACGGAAGGACCGCCGGATACACCGCAACGTCGATCGGGAAGGCGCTGCGACGGGCCGGAGCGCTCGTCCCCGGGTCGGCCCGGCCGGTCAAGCGCGTGACGATCAACGGCGTCCAGCACTGGTATCTCGTGATCCCCGAAACGGTGATCTGGCCCGACCTTGCCGACGACGCAGGCGACAGCGGCCCGAACGACGCGGTCCCGCACGGCCAGGACGACGGCGGCCCTCATGGAACAGCGGAACAACCGACGAAGGAGAACACCGAATGTCCGACTCTCTGGACAGCATCGACAAGCTTGCCCGCAACCTCGGCGAGCGGCCCCGCTGGGAACGCAGCGATGTCCGGCTCTGCCGGTGCGGATGCGGAGACCTCCGTGACGACTGCGACAACCCCGAACCCGTCCAATAAGCAAACGTCCACGTCACCCGTGGTGCCCAGTAGTTCGCCGGCCGGGCCCGCGGCTGACGTTCGCGCAGGTGGCACGGCCCGCGCCGCTATTGACGCTCCGCCCGGGGGGCCCGTCCTGGCGGCCGGAGCCACCGAGCACGGAGTGACGTGGGTCGGCCCGGCCGGGGCCGACGTCGAAGACGGCGGGTACGACTCGCTTCCCGCGCTGCTAGCGGCCGTTTCCGAACGGATGCCCTCCGGCGGGACGATCGCGATCGACGCAGGCGCGGCGGCCCGGCTCGGGTACCCGGACAAACCCGTGAACGCGCGGCCCGGAGTGCAGGCCAAGACGCCGAGCAAGAGCGCCAAGAGCCGCCAGGAGTGCCGCGCGGTGACCGAAGCGGCCGGGGCCGGGTGGCAGCCGAGCGCAGCCGGGATCGGCGCGTGGACCGCCTGGCACGGCCCCGACAGGCCGTCGATCGTGATCGTGGTCCCCGAATGGATCGACCCGAGAAAGATGCGGGTGTCTGGCAAGCCCTACATCCTCGCTCACCATGACGCGCTCACGGCCGCTTACCTGTTGTCGCGGTACCGGCAGCTCACCGGGGTCAACTTCGTGATGACCTCCGGCACGAGCGGCGTGAACATGATGCGGGACGCACTCGGGCCGAACCGGGAGCGGACCGGCCGGAGGGCCCGCCGGTCGGCCCGGATGAAGTGGGACGGGGGCGACTCCCCTGCCTCTGGTGTCCAGGAACACGCGTGCGTGTGGGATCGGCCTCTCGACCGTCTGTCGGCGGACGAGCGCGCGATGCCGTACGTGGTCGGGTTCGACGCGGTGAGTCAGTTCCTCAGCGCTATGGTCATGGCCGTTCTGCCGTGGGACACCCTCACCCACACCGGCGTTCCGGTCGGGTTCGACGCGTCCGCCCCCGGCTACTGGCAGGTGTCGGGGGCCTGGCGGCCGTTCGACCTACTCCCTGATCTGACCGGCCGGGGAGGGGACGGTGGGCCGCATTGGCTCACGACCCCGACCGTGGCTCACCTCATCGAGCACGGGATGCCCGAAGAGATGATCACGGACGCATGGCTGCCGAGCGTCCGCCAGGACGAGCGCGGCCGGGAGCTGCCCCGTGGGGGCCGTCTCCTTCATGGCTCACCCGGAGTCGCAGAGAAGATCCGGGACGCGCTCGCCGCGATCGACCCGGCGACTCCCGACGCGGACGAAGCGGCTGTCAGAGCCGCGATCAAGGCGACCTTCAGCGAAGGCGTCGGGATGCTGAGGCACGGCACCGCCTACGTTCGGCGGCCGGACTGGTCAGACCTGATCATCGGCACCGCGAGAGCCACCCTTCTGCGGAAGGTCGCAAAGGTCGGCACCGAAACCGGACGGTGGCCCGTGCGCATCAACCACGACTGCGTGTACTACGCGGCGAACTCGACCGACGCGGCCCGGGAAGTCCCGACCTGGGAAGAGAACGGCGAAATAAAGAGCTGGAAACTCCCTAAGACCGGCGACATTCCCAAGCTTGGGGAATGGACGGTGAAGCCGGAAAACGTCCTCACGATGCCGGAATTCCTCGCTTCCGACGTCCGTGGAAACCCCCGGAAGGCATGAAATGCAGATCAGAGGAAAGGCGACCAAAGACCTCGGGCACGCTATATGGCAGGCGCTCACCGGCCGGGCCTACAGCACTCACGAAAAGCAAGCGGCCGATACTGCGGCGGCTACCGAAGCGATGATCGAGAAATGGGGATCAACGCGCGCAGTAGCGGAAAAGGTAGGGG
>NZ_KB907234.1 GCF_000381885.1 Actinomadura atramentaria DSM 43919
TACGGGGCGGCCGAGCGAACGAATGTCACCCGGCCGATAAAGGCACTGGCTTTTAACACGCTGTTGAGTTCTCAAGAAACGGACACCCACCGCGCTCCGACCGCTTCCGCGATCCTCGCTCCGGGGCGACATTTCTTACTTTACCGGTTCCGCCCGGACTGTCAATTCCGCGCTTTCCCCGGCACCCCCCGATTCCAGAACCGCTTTCGCGGGTTCTTCGTCGAGGGCTCCGCTATTTCACCAGATCCCGCGTGATTGTCAAACCACACGATTCCCCGGCACGCGACAACGTGCCGGACGCGACAGAGCCACGCCGGTGAAAGATCGAGGAGGTTTCCCCCACGGGCCGGCCGCCGCACATGCGACGTCCTGCATCCCTCCGGGGACAAGTGGGTAACTTACGCGGCGGCGCGGCGGATGTCAAGCCGGGGCCGCGCGGGGCGTGTCGGCGGGGGTGTCGAGGCGGGCGAGCAGGGCCGGGTCGTCGATGGCGGCGTCGGCGGCGAGCAGGGCGGCCGTGGCGAGGATGGCGGTGAGGCGGTCGTCGGCGAACGGGAGGGCGACCGGGGGCGGGGCGGGCAGGCGGACGTCCGTCAGGTCCAGGTGGGTGTCGTCCGGAGAGCGCAGGACGCTGCCCGATCCCAGGTGGATGCGGTACGTCCGCAGGTCTCCGGCGACGTCGAGGAAGCGGGCGCGCAGGGTGCAGCGGTCCGCGAGCGGAGTGCGCGGGAGGACGCGGGCGAGGGCGGCGTGGCGGGTTTCGGCGGTCGCGGTCAGCGCGCCGAACTCGGCGCGGGTCCACCACGGGGCGGCGGCCGCGTCGGGGTCGGGGGCGACGGAGGTGCGGGCCGTGAAGAGGTCGACGTCGCGCATGGCCTCGCTGAACAGGACGGCGGGGACGTCGGCGAGCGGCGCGTCCCGCCAGGTGCCGTCCACGCGGCGGGCGAAGGTCACCGCGCCGGTCGCGCGGCGAGGTCGGCGGACGGGTCCGCGAGGGTGTGCGCGAGCGTCGCGCGCCACTCCCCCGCGCCGAGCAGGCGGGCCGCGTCGTCGGCGTCGCCGCCGTCCCACGGCCCGAGGCGGCCGGACGTCCAGCCGCGCGACCGGAACAGCGCGTACAGCGCCCGGTAGTGGACGAGGTGGGCGGCGAACCGGTGGGAGCGGACCGCGCCGCCGTCCTCGGCCGGGGAGAGCCGGTACGTCTCGCGGTACGCCTGCCGGAACGGTTGGCGGATCTCCAGGTCCGCGAGGGCGTCGCGCCAGGCGGCGACGTCCGCGGCGGTCGCGCGGGCGGGGTGCCAGAGGCGGACGGGCGCGTCGGCGGGGGCGTCGGGGAGCGCGTCGCGGACGGGGAGGATCGTGTGGCCGTCCACGTCCCAGATCAGGCGGCGCGCGACGGCCCCGGCGACGGGGTGGTCGATGAGTCCGGAACGCCATTCGGCGTACGGGTGGACGGCGGCGAATCCGCCTTCGAGGGCGCGGGTGAGCGTGGCGAGCTGGACGCCGACGCGGGCAGTGAGGTCGCGAAGTTCGCGGACGGCGTCGGGGTGGGCGCGGCGGACGGCGGCCGGGACGCCGCGCAGCGGGCCGCGCGCCGAGTGGAACGTCAGCGTCGCGGTGTCGGCGGCGGTGATGACGGCCTGGTGGTCCCCGAGGGTGCGGCGCAGGGTGCCGTCCGGCGCGAAGCCGTGGTCGGGCATCCGGAGGGCGACGTCGGCGCGGGCCGCGAGCGCCGCCTCGACGCGGACGAGGTTGCGGCCGAGCTGCTTGGGGACGCCGGCGTGCCGGGTCGCGGCGCGGGCGGCGCGCAGCGCGGCGACGAGTTCGGGCGTGGGGAACTCCTGCCCGGCGCGCGCGAACTCGTAGAGGAGCGCCTGCGACGGCAGGGTCTTCGCGCTGGTGGGGGCGACGGCGACGCCGGTGAGCAGGCCGTCGAGCAGGCCGCGCAGCCACGGTTCGTCGCGCAGCAGGGCGGCGCGGGCGGCGCGGCCGAGCGCGGCGACCTCGTCGGCGGTGAACAGCTTGTCGGCGCGGTAGGGAAGGTCGCCCGCGTGCAGGGCGGCGACGCGGGCGGCGGCCGCGTCGAGCGCGCGGCGGGCGAACGCCGCGACGGCGGGGAGCGCGGCGAGGCGGGGCCAGGCGTCGGGGTGCGGCGCGGGCCGGGCGTAGCCGCCCGCGTCCTCGATCTCGGCGAGCGCGAGCAGGTCGTCGGGGGCGAGCGCGTCGAGGACGGCGGCCTCGTCGACCGCGATGGGGCCGGTGACGGTGAGCCGGGCGCGGACGGCGGCGGTCTGCCCGGCGCGGGCGGCGGCGGCGAGCAGCGCGAACGGTTCGCCGAGCCGGTCGCGGTCGAGCAGGGCGCGGACGAGCGTGCGCGCGGGCGCGGCGACGTCGGGCGGCTCACCGGTGCAGCGGAACAGCGCGCCGACGCCGAGGGCGAGGTCGGCCCAGTCGCGGTGCGGGAGTTCGGCGACGAGCGCGTCGAACAGGGCGCGGACGGCGGCTGGGGTGAAGCGGGGCTGGCGGGCGCGCATCTCGTCCTGGACGGTGTGCGCGATGACCGTGGCGGGGTGGCCGCGGCGGTTGCCCTGGTAGGCGGCCGGGACGAGGGAGCCGAGTTCGACGTCGGTGAGGCCGGACGCGTCGAGGCCGGGCAGCAGCGCGGCGTCGTCGGGGCGGGGTTCGGTGAGGGAGCGCAGCAGTACGGCGGCGTCGGTCACGGGCGGCCTCCCGTCGTCGCGGACATGGCGGGGATCGTCGCAGACGAGTCCGACAAAGGCCGAAAGGTCGCCAGATGACCTTGTGGTCACCTACGGTGGGGCGAACGGGATTCGGGCGATCTTCGGGAGCAGGCGACATGGGCGCTCCGCACGACGTGGTGATCATCGGCGCCGGGTTCGGCGGCATCGGCATGGCGATCACGCTGCGGCGGGCGGGCGTGCGCGACGTCCTCGTCCTGGAGCGCGGCGACGCGCTCGGCGGGACGTGGCGCGACAACACCTATCCGGGCGCGGCCTGCGACATCCCGTCGCACCTGTACTCGTTCTCGTTCGCGCCGAAAACCGACTGGAGCCGCCGCTTCCCGGGGCAGCGCGAGATTCTGGACTACCTCAACGACTGCGCGCGCGAGCACGGCGTGCTGCCCGGCATCCGGTTCGGCACGGAGGTCTCGGGCGCGCGGTTCGACGCGGACGCGGCGGTGTGGCGCGTCGAGACGTCGGCGGGCGAAGTCGCGGCGCGGGTGCTGATCTCGGCGTGCGGGCAGCTCAACCGGCCCGTCCTGCCGGAGATCGACGGACGGGATTCGTTCGCGGGCGAGGCGTTCCACACCGCGCGCTGGGACCACGGCGTGGATCTGCGCGGGAAGCGCGTCGCGGTGGTCGGGACGGGAGCGAGCGCGATCCAGGTGATCCCGGCCGTCGCGGGCCGGGTGGAGCGGCTGGACGTGTACCAGCGGTCCGCGCCGTACGTCATCGAGAAGGCGGACCGCGGTTACAGGCTGTGGGAGAAGGACGCCCTTTCCGGTTTCCGGGGGCTGCACACGCTGAGCCGGGCGAAGACGTACGCGTTCTACGAGGCGCGGGCGGTCGGATTCCTCGGTGAGTCGCGGTTGATGAAGCTCATGGAGCGGCGGTTCGAGCGGCGGCTGGCAGAGCAGGTGCCCGATCCGGAACTGCGGCGCCGGCTCGTCCCGGACTATCCGATGGGCTGCAAGCGGATTCTGATCTCCGACGATTACTATCCGGCGCTGAACAGGCCGAACGTCGATCTCGTCACCGATCCGATCGAGCGGATCACGCCCACGGGAATCGTGGCGCGGGACGGCGTGGAGCGTCCTGTCGACGTCATCGTGTACGCGACGGGTTTCGCGGCGAGCGACTTCCTCGCGCCGATGCGGATCGTCGGACGCGACGGCCGCGAGTTGAGCGAGGAATGGCGGGGCGGCGCGGACGCTCATCTCGGGATCACGGTGAACGGTTTCCCGAACCTGTTCCTGCTGTACGGTCCGTACACCAATCTCGGGCACAACAGCATCATCTACATGCTCGAATCGCAGTTCCGGTACGTGCTCGGCTGCGTCCGCGCGCTTCGCGAGAAGGACCTCGCGTGGATCGAGGTGCGGCCGGACGTCCAGGCGGACTTCTCGCGCGTCATGCAGGAGCGGCTGCGCGGCACGGTCTGGGCGTCGGGCTGCGCGAGCTGGTACATGACCGGGGACGGGCGGATCGTGAACAACTGGCCCGGGTTCACGTTCGCCTACCGGTGGGCGACTCGACGGCCCGACCCCCGGCACTTCACCGTCCGCCGGGCGGCTTAGGGTCGGGGTCATGCCGACCGCATTCATCACCGGGGCCACCGCCGGAATCGGCGCGGCCTTCGCCCGCCGACTCGCCTCCGACGGGTTCGACCTCGTCCTGCTCGCCCGCGACGGGAAGCGGCTGGACGCGACCGCCGCCGAGCTGTCCGACCGGTACGGCGTGCGCGCCGAGACGCTGGTCGCGGACCTGGCGACGGACGACGGGATCGCCGCCGCCGAGGAGCGCGCCCGCGCGGGCGTCGACCTCCTGGTCAACAACGCCGGTTTCGGGCACAAGGGGACGTTCCTGAACGTCCCGGTGTCGGACGAGGTCACGATGCTCAAGGTCCACTGCGAGGCCGTGCTGCGGCTCACGCAGGCGGCGCTGCCGGGGATGCTGGAGCGCGGGCGCGGCGCGGTCCTGAACGTGTCGTCGGTGTCGGCGTTCGGCGCGCGCGGGACGTACGGCGCGTCCAAGGCGTGGGTGGTGAGCTTCAGCCAGGGCGTCCAGCAGGACATCGCGATGCGCGGCCACGCGAACGTGCGGGTCATGGCGCTGTGCCCGGGGTTCGTGCGGACGGAGTTCCACCAGCGCGCCGGGATGGGCGTCGACAACGTCCCCGGCTTCATGTGGCTGGAGCAGGATCTGGTCGTGGACGAGGCGCTGCGGGACCTCCGGCGCGGGGCGCTGGTGAGCGTGCCGAGCCTGCGCTACAAGGCGATCGTCGGGCTTTCGCGGCTGGTGCCGCCGAAGCTCGCGGCCCGGCTGTCGGCGGGCGCGGGTCGCAGCTACGACTGAAAGGTGAAATCGGGGCGTCCGCGTTGTGAACCGGGTGCCTTGCCGCGGCCGTCCCGGGCGGGCAGGCTGGGCCGTCGCCGTCGCTTCCCGCACGCCGAGAGGACCCCCGATGGGCGACACGCCGGGCCACGTCGTCCTGGCCCTGCTCGCGTCCAGTGCCTACTACGTGTCGTTCGTGATGTTCCGCTCGGCCGCGGTGCGGATGCCGCCGCTGCGGGGCAGCCGCCCGTTCGCGGTCGCGCGCCTGATGGCGACGAGCCCGACCTGGTTCGGCGGCGGCCTCGTGCTGTTCATCGGGCTCGGGTACGAGATCGTCACGTTCACCGCGATGCCGATGGCGCTGGCGCAGCCGGTGTTCGCGGTGAGCCTCGTGCTGCTGCTCGTCTACACCGGGGTGTTCCTCGGGGAGCGGATGAGCGGGCGGGAGTGGACGAGCATCGGGCTGTTCGTCGCGGCGACCGTGCTCATCGGGCTGTCGGCGCGCGGCGACGGCGTCCTGCGCGTCCAGCTCCGGGCGACGGACGTGCTGCGCGACCCGTGGCTGATGCTCGGCGTGATGGCCCCGGCGCTGCTGGCGGCGATCCTCGTCTGGATCGTCGGGGACCGGCGCGCGGGCGGACGGCACGCGCGGCGGCTCGCGGGGGTCGCGTACGGGATCGGCGCGGGCGCGTGCGCGGGCCTCGCGGAGGCCGGGGTGCGGGGGATGGCGATCCTCTTCCACGACACCGGGAGTTTCGCGGCGGTCGCGCGGTCGCCGTACCCGTATCTGACGCTCGTGTTCGCGGGGATCGCGCTCGGGCAGTTGCAGGTGGCGTTGCAGCGGTGCCGGCTGTCGGTGGTGGCGAGCGTCCTGACCGTCATCGGGCGGACGTACCTGCTGCTCAGCAGCATGATCCTGTTCGAGGAGAAATGGCCGGACCGAGTCGTGCCGTTCGCGCTGCGCACGGCGGGGCTGGTGCTGGCGGTGCTGGCGCTGGTGGTGTTCCCCCGGTACGAGAGCGGGCCGGAACCGGGTGCGGTGCGGCGGAACGTCCCCTAGATTGCGGGAATGGGCCTTCTCCCCCGGATCGTCCGAACGGCCGTCGCCGTCTGCGCGGCCGCGCCGTTGTTCGCCGCGGCCCCCGCGTCGGCCGTCGTCGGCGGTGCTCCCGCGGACGCGGCGAAGTATCCGTGGCTCGGGGCGGTCGGATCGCCGCTGTTCTTCGTCCGGCCCGCCGGGCAGTTCTGCGGCGGCGCGCTCGTCGCGCCGGACCGCGTGCTGACGGCGGCGCACTGCGTCGCGCTGTTCCGCGCCGCGCCCGGCCTGCTGACCGTCACGTTCGGGCGCTCCGACCTGGGCGCGGGCGGCGGCGAGCAGATCGCGGTGAAGAAGGTGCGGGTCGACTCGCGGTACCGGGAGGGCGACTTCCGGGGCGAGACCGTCGAGCACCACGACCTGGCCGAGCTGACGCTGGCGCGGCGCACGACGCGGCCGGTCGTCGCGACGGGCGGCGCGGGCGGTGCGCGGAGCGGGCGCGTCGTCGGCTGGGGCGGGACGGCGGAGACCGACTTCTTCAACACGCGGCTGCGCGCGGCGGACGTGCCGCTGCCCGGCGACGCCGCGTGCCGCCGAGCGTACGGCGCGTCCTACGACGCCGCCGACATGGCGTGCGCGGGATCAGCCGCCGCCGACACCTGCCAGTTCGACAGCGGCGGGCCGCTGCTGGCGGGCGGACGGCTCGTCGCGCTGACGTCCTGGGCGTACGGATGCGCGCGGCCGGGGTTCCCGGGGGTGTACGCGCGGGTCGCGCCGCTGCGGTGACGCGTTTTCCGGCGGTCGGGGCGGTTGGGGGCGCGGCTAAACTGTCCCGCGTGTCCGACTCGAAGTTCGAAGTCCAGATGCTCCACGACCGCGTCATGATCCGGAGCGAGAAGGACTCCGGGGAGCGCCGCAGTTCCGGCGGGATCGTCATTCCCGCGACGGTCGAGCGCTCCAACCGGCTGCAGTGGGGCGAGGTCTGCGGCGTCGGCCACCACGTCCGGACGGTGAAGGTCGGGGACCGGGTGCTGTACCACCCGGAGGACCAGTTCGAGGTGGAGATCCAGGGCGAGGACTACCTCGTCATGCGCGAACGCGACCTGCACGCCGTCGCCAACGAGCGGCCGGAGCACGGGACCGGGCTGTACCTCTGACGTTGTTCTTCTGAGCATGCCGGAAGCCCCGGCGGTCGAATGACCGCCGGGGCTTCCGGGTTGCGCTGGGGGATTATCCGAGGGGCTTGGGTTCGCCCTTGGTGCCGGCGCCCTTGCCCCACTTGAGGATTTCGTACTTGACGCCCTTGATGTGTCCGGCGTCGGAGCCGGTGTTGTACTTGGACTTCGGCGTGCCGCCGTCAAGCAGGTGACGGAACGTGTAGGTGTCCAGGTCGAGCATCACGCCGCGGTGCGAGGGTTCGCCGGGGCCTCGGTCGCCGATGAACCCGGTGACGCTGCGGCCTTCGTAGGAGACCTTGACCTTGGTGTGCAG
>NZ_KB907235.1 GCF_000381885.1 Actinomadura atramentaria DSM 43919
CCCCCCGAGTGCGACGAGACCGAGAGCCGATCGCTCTCGGCGATCAGGCTGGGAAGCGGTCGACTCGCAGTACGGCGACCTCGCGCTGCGGTTCGAGCAGGAGGTAGGTCACCGAGATGCCCGCCGAGACGCGCTGGTGGTCCCAGACGTACATGGCACCGGCCGGGGTGAGTCGGCGGCCGTTCGCCGGGGTCAGGCGCAGGACTTCGTAGATCTCCAGCAGGACGTCGACCTCGGTGTCCGACAGCGCGGTGATCTGGGCCTCGGCGATGTCCGAGCCCATCCGGATGGTGAACACCTAGCGGCGGGTTCCCCGGCGGGCCAGGACCTGCTCCAGCGTCGGGCCGACCGGCCGCGCGCCCGCCTCGATCTCTCCGGCCTCGCGGTTCATCCGCTGCCAGTCGGCCGGGTCGGCGGCCGCGCGCACCGCGATGCGCCACCACGCCGACAAGAAGCCGTCCAGGGCCGCCAGGTCCACGACCGGCGCGGACGTGATCGCTTCGAGCTCGGCGTCGAACGCCGCGGCGTTGGGCTCGGGCAGCGCGGACCGCACGGCGGTGAAGGTCCGCTCGATCGGCGGGCGGTGCCCCTCGTGGCGCTGGACGGTCATGGAACGCAGGCTACCCACCGGCGGCGTCCCCTTCCCACCCTTTCCCGCCCCTTCTCCCGCCGTCGTCTCCCCAGGGGCCCGGGATGCGCGATGGGGAGATCAGCGGGGTAGGCGCGGTAAGTGGGCAAGCATGTGAAGTACCGGATGGGGCACGGCTGGGGCCGCCCGAAAGGGCTGTGCCTGATCTGCGGGAAGAGCCCGTACCCGCTCGTGCATGACCACTGCCACCGGCACGGCTGGGTGCGCGGGGCGATCGGCGTGGGGATCTGCAACACCTGCAACGGCCTGATGGCCAGCCTCGACCGCGGAGCGCTGCCCGGCCCGGACCACCGGCGCGCGCCCGAGGAAGAGTACGTGCGGCACTGGCTGCGGTGCCCCGACTGCCGCAAGACCGGCTGGCGGGAGACGACGTTCTGCGCCTGCGACCACGACCCGGGGTACCCCAGCCGGTACGAGTGCGTGCGCCCCGCCGACGACCCCGTCTGCCCGTGGCTCGGCACAGGGTTCCGGCCCCTCCCGCCAGCACCGTCCGCGCACCGGCCGTGAGCCGATGCCCCGGCCCGGCGAGGTCTCACACAATGCCGATTGAGTGGGCCTGGGACGCCGAGCGCCGCCCCACCGAGAGCGGCAGGGCGGCGCGATGTCGTCGGACGTCGGGGAGCGTCAGTCGGGTCGCCGGGCGCGGCGCATCATGCGTCCCCGGAGGTCGTACGGCCGGTCGTCGGCGGCGGGCTCGTAGTCGAACCCCAGCGAGATCCACGCATCGAACAGCTTCGGGTCCCACCCGGCCAGCTCGATGTCCCCCTCGTGCCGCGCGAACACGTACTCCATCAGGGCGCGGGCGACACCGCGCAGCCGGTGGTCGGGCTCGACGTACAGCAGGTGGGGAACGATGGTCGAGGGGTCCATGCCGGTGTCCACGTACATCCAGCCGAGCCGTTCGCCCCGCTCGTCCTCGGCGACGAGCACCGCCCACGCCTTCTCCAGCGAGTGGCCGCCGCCATGTTCGTGGTGCTCTTGGACCTTGGCTCCCCACTCCTCCTTGTCGGTATTGATCCACTCCAGGTCGGCCGTGGTCGCTTCGCGGATCGCGATCCCCATGCAAGTCCTCTCGTCGTTGGTGCGGGGACGCTACGCCTACAGCCCGACGTCCCGCATCGCGTTCTCCTTCCACCGGTCGGATGTAAGGGGATGCGATCGTTAGAGACCGGCGCCGTGCATGGGGTTCTTCTGCCAGCGGTCGACATCGCGGATGTAGCGGAGCAGGGCGTTGGAACCGTCGCTCCAGCCGCCGTGGCGGCCGATGGAGACCAGGTCGGCGCCGCCGAGGTAGGCGCCGGTGGCGCCGCCGGCGCGCAGGCTGTGGCCGCGGATCGCGGTGTGGCCGAGTCCGGCGCGGGCGGCGGTGTCCTTGATGACGCGAGCGATGCCGTCGCCGCTCATGCGTCCGTCGGCGGAGGCGTTCCCGGCCCATCCGGGCCGGCCGGCGATGTGGCCGTGCCGGTCGATGCCGCGCAGCACCGGCCCAGTAGTGATGCCGTGTTCGGCGAGCGGGGCCTTCCAGGCGCGGAACAACTCGCAGCTTGACGTCCCACATCGCGTTTGCCTCATCGCCGCGAGCCCGTGGGATGGGCCCCTCTAAGGGTCGAGGGGCCAGCTCAGGGGGTCGATGGCCGTGAGGGCGCCGACGTCGACGAGGATCTTGGCTGCCCTGCTGGCGGCGTCGGTGTGGCCGAGCCGGGCGGCGCGGCGGAAGAACACGACGGCGGTGAGGGATCGGTCGACCGCTTCGTAGTCGAGTCCGATCCGGTAGGCGGCCTCGCGGCAGCGCTCGACGTAGGGGACGGCGGACGACTCGTCGGTGAGGCCGTACAGCAGCGGTGCCGGGTACGCGGCCCGGGTTGCGCGTTCCAGCCAGTACACCGACTCCTGCACGCGCCAGTCGCAGCCCAGCAGCGCGGCGAGCTGGAACTGCGCCTGCGGGTCTCCGTCCTCGGCGCGGCGCAGCAGCCGGGGCCCGGTCCGGCCGTAGGACTCCCGGAACCGCCGCTGGGAGAGCGTCAGGTCTTCCGGGTCGCCTTCGGTGTTCGGGTCCGGCCCGGGGTCCACGGCGACGCTGGCGGAGTCGGCCTCGTAGTTCGGCACGACGTCGATGAAGTTCAGCGCCCTCGACGCGAACTCCGCGGCGTTCGCCGCGACGGCGGTCACCCTCGCCGCGTCGACGCAGGGAGAAGGCGGGCCGTCCGGCGGGGCCGGCGGCGGCGTTGCGGGCGGCACGACGGGCGGGAGGGCGTGCTCGGGAGCCCTGGGCCGTCCAACAGGGCCTCCGGCAGGGGCGGGGAAGTCCTCCCGGTCGCGTTCCTGTGCGCGCAACTGCTCGCAGGCGCGGTCGTAGTGGCTCTTCCATTCGGCGATCGTGCCGAGTTGGACGTCGGGGTCCAGCCCGTCCTCGGCCACGATCGCCCGCAGCGTCACCAGGTACGACACCACGCGGCGCCACTTGGTGAGCGACTCCCGCTTCCTGCCGCCGAGGATGTCGTGGACCGTCGACGTCGGCAGCTTCACCACCTTGACGCCCACGCCCGGCGCGTCGTCGACGCTGGCCGCCGCGAGCCCCGCCGACACCTCCTCGATCCGGTCGAACGACGGGTCGCCCGCCCTGTGCCTGGCGCCCGCGAGCGCGGCCGCGAATTCTCGGATGACCGCGGCGGCGCGGGGAGAGAGTCCGGTCATAGGGGGGTCCGTCGTCCTTTGCGGTAACTGTGTCTGCACACATGATCTCACTCGGTATCCGTGAGGTTTGTGGAGAATGACACATCCCATTACCTCCGTCACCGTCCGCTGTCGAAACCGCAGGTAAGGGGCGTGATCGTTTTCGGGGCGGATGGAACCGGATGGAACCGGACGAGACCGGAGACCAGCGGATACGGCCGGATGAAAACGCCGCGAGCGTGCTCACCCGGTGCCTAACTCTTCAGTTTCGTCCGCTCTGGTCCGTTCTTCGGAAAACACCGCCGTCCGCGCGAGAGGACTGCCAATCTCTGGTTCCGCACCATTCGCAACCCCGACGGAAACGACATCTGTGGCCCACGCCCACCCGCGTCGACCCGCCCAGGACCGGCACCAGACCGTCCGGCCCTGCCGCGTCACCGCAGAGGTGCGGGGCGCGAACGCACGGTGCTGGTCCCCGCTGCTGGCGGACCTGTCGACGCTCGCGGCGCTGGACGCGCCGACGAGTCCAACGAACAACGAGGAGGAGTACGTGAGGTTCCTGCTGATCACGACGTGGACGCTGGTGACGGGCCGGTCCGCGCCCCGCACGGCCGCGTGCGACGCGCTGATCGAGTTCTGGGCCGACCCGGCGATGGAGCCGCCGCAGCGGTTCGGCCGCCGCGGGAGCCGCAGCGGCCGCGCGAGAGGAGCCCGTCGGTGAGCACGTCCACGAGTGAACTTCCTCCCGACCCCGGCCCCCTGCACGAGACCGTCGCGGTCCCCGCCCCGTTCCCCGCTCCGGTCTCGGCGGGGACACCGGTCGCCGGACCGGCCCCGGCGGTGTTCCCCGGGTCGATCGCGGACTCGGCGCTGCGCGCCGGCGACGGCCGCAACCACCACGGCACCGTCCCGGAGATGCCGTCCGGCCTGATCCACACCACGGTCCTGGCCACCGACATCACCGCGTTCGGCGACCGCCGCCGCGACGACGAGACCCACCGGCACCTGCGCGCGATCATGTACACGTTGATGAGCGAGGCGTTCGCGATGACCGACCTGCCGTGGTGGCGCTCGGTCCGCGACGACCGCGGCGACGGAACCCTGATCATCACCCCGCCCGGCATCCCTCCGGCGCTGTTCCTGGACCCCCTGGCCCACCACCTGACCGCGCTGCTGCGGCGGACCAACCGGACGGCCAACGACGTCGGCCGCCTCCGGTTGCGGCTGGCGGTCAGCGCCGGGCACATCCAGCACGACGGGGGCGGCTTCATCGGCCGCCCGCTGATCCACCTGTTCCGGCTCCTGGACGCCCCCGCGTTCAAGGACGCCTTCGCCGACGCCGGAACCGACCTCGCCATGATCGTCAGCGAGGAGTTCTACGACTCCGCCCTCGCCACCGGCGGCCTGATCAACCCCGCCGCCTACCGGCCCCTGCACGTGGCCAGCAAGGAGACGCACTGCACCGCGCAGCTCTGGCTGCCCGCCACGCGTAGCTAGCGCCGCCCCTTGGCCGACCCGGAACGCGGGGCGCGGACCGTCCCCTCCGATCCCGCCCCGCCCGGCCGCCGCAACCCCATATCCAGCAGCCGCTCGTCCTCCACCGTGTGACCGAGCGCTCCCAGCCGCGCTGTGAGCACTCGGCCAGGATCCACTAGTCGGGACATTCCCGTAACCCGCCGGACGGCGGGTGATGACGGGCGCAAGGGGCCAGTAGGAGAGTCACGTCCGGTGTTGGCCCTGTTCGCTTGGAACGGGGGACATTGCGACGTGACGTGCGGAACCATCGTGTTCATGAGTCTTGGAGAGCCGCATGGGTAAGCGCGAGCGGCGCCGGAAGCGGGAACGGGCGAAGAGACAGCGATCCGTCCCGACGGCGGTGGTTACCGAGTTCCCGCCTGCCGCGCCTCGTATCCGCGTGATCGTCCAGGCTGACCAGCCCGCGGAGGCGCGGGAGATCGCCTTGAAGTACTGGGAGGTCGCCGAGGACGGCAAATGGGCGCGGACCGTTGCCAGCATCGGTGAGCAGCAGGCGGTCAGTATGACGGCGACATCGGCTTCCCACGCTGTGCTGCTCGGGTCGCTGTGCGCCAGTTGCGACGAACCTATCCGGGTACCCAACCGGTCGTGGGCCGTCAAGGTCGGAGGACCGAATCTCGACCGGCGTAGCGGGACCTACCTGTGTCCTGAGTGCAGCGAAGTCCAAGAGCAGGAGCGCCTGCACCGGCGTCAGGCCGAGGCTGAAGCGGCTCAGGCCGTGCAGAAGCAGGAGGAAGCCAGGGCCGCGGAGCGCGACCGTAAGATCGCCGAACTCATCGCCCGAGAAGGAGCGACGAGCTCTTCGGAGAGCTCGCTCCCCGGAGACGCCTCGCTGGGCCTCTCCCTGTACATCGCGCTGGTCAACCACGCCGCGTACCGTGCCGACAAACCGCTGCCAAGCGTGACCGAGGTGGCCCCGGCCGGGTGGACAGGGGATTCCACCACGGACGGGGAGGCGTTCCTCGACCTGTACCGGGCGCATCTGGTCGCCATCGCCGCCGAGACTCCCGTGGAAGCATTCGTGGTCTCCGACGAAGACGATGGCGTCAGGTTCTACCGCACGGAAGCAAGGTGGCGCCTGGTAGGCAGTGCGGCGTTCACCACCGCGACCGCAGAGAGCATCACCGCTTACCTCGTGACGGGGCACGGACCAGGTGCCCATGAGGCCCGCCAGTCCCTCGCCGGGCTCGTCGAGCGCATGGAGACCATCAACGTCATCTCCTACCTCGACGGCCTGCTGACGAAGAAGTACGACTACCCGCCGGTTCCCGAGGGGCGCCGTCAAGAGCTCGCCGACGTTGTGAAGAAAGGCCTGGCAGCCGGATACACCCCCGGCCAAATGATCTGCTTCGCCTGGCGCGCCGCTGACTCGGCGGCAGGTTGGAAGGAACGCAACGCGCACATGGGACCGGCCGAAGCGTCCTCCGGCGCGGTCACCATCCTCAACGGCAAGATCGACAACGCCATCGAACTCCACCACGCCATCCCCGAGTACGACTCCCCGCGCTGGCATCAGCAGCCGCTCGCGCTCGGTGCGCTCAGAGAGGTGAACGCCGAAGCCAGACGAATACGAGATCGCGCGGTGATCGACGCCTGCGCCGTATGCGACCACCAAGGCCTGAGCGAGACGGATACCGGCACTCTGGTTCGGTGTCTTCACGCTCCGGACCCTCGGCAGGACGGGGCGGCCAACGTCTGACAGCCGACAGGCTCCGGCCGTTCAGCCAACGGTGTGGGCGGGAGGCGGGCGGGGACGCTGGCCCCCACCGCTGCCTCCGGCCGGGGAAGGGCGAGTAGCAGTCGCCCTTCCCAAGGTGCTGCTCCAAAACGTATCGGGCTCCATGTACACCGATGTCGTCAGTAGCGCCCCTCCAGTAATGCCGATATCGCCGATTCATGTCGATCGACCTGGAAGCAAATATCTAAAATTTGACGCAACTGGTCGACTTCAACCAGAACTGAACGGACCTGGTTGGAAGTAGACACATTTGGACGCCATCGGAC
>NZ_KB907236.1 GCF_000381885.1 Actinomadura atramentaria DSM 43919
GTCGGCTTCGCCGCCCTGTGACATGAGGATGATGAGCAGGGCGCGGTCGGCGTTGGTGAGGACGGCGTCGGCGTCGGCGGGGGCGCCGGTAGCGGTGCCGCTGGTGGTGCCGCTGGTGGCGAGGTCGGTGGTGGGTGCGGGGCGGGCCGCCGGGGCGGTGGCGGCGGCTTGGGTGAGGGTCTTGTGGACGACGCCGACGGAGACCTTGACGCCGGCGGCGATGGTGCGGATGGACTCGCCGCGTTCGCGGCGGGCGAGGATGGCGGCGCGCTTGTCGTCGTCGACGACGGGTCGGCGGCCGCCGACCCGGCCGCGGCGGCGGGCGGCCTCCAGGCCGTCCTTGGTTTTGCGGACGATGTCGCGGCGGCGGTCTTCGGCCAGGGCCAGGGCGAGGTCGAGGATGAGGGAGCGCTCGGTGTGCTCCCCGGCGGCGATGCCTTCCAGGACTTTGACGCCGACGCCGCGCTGGAACAGGTCGTTGAGGACGATGAGTCCTTCCAGGAGGTTGCGGCCGAGGCGGTCGACCTCCTGGACGGTCAGCAGGTCGCCGTCGCGCAGGTAGGACAGCGCGGTGAGCAGGTCCGGGCGGTCCTCGGTGGCGAGCTTGCCGCTGGTCTTCTCCTCGATGACCCGCAGGCAGATCGGGTCGAGGGCGTCGTGCTGCCGCTGGGTCTGCTGCTTGTCGGTGCTGACGCGGACGAGGCCAATGAGCGCCACGGCGATCCCCTCCGTTCATCAAACGCAGTAGGCGAGGTTTCCGAACGCTACCGGAAAATGAACGGCCAGATGAACGCTTAGGGGTGGCGGGGCGGCCCGTCCGGCGCGCGCCCCGCCGTGTTCATCAAACGACCGTTAGATGAACGCGCCGATCTTGGCGCGATGCGGCCAACTCTCGCGATGTCGTGTACGCCTAGGCGTACACCGCGTAGGCTCATGCGTACAAGGTCGGACCTCGGCGGGTGAGCCACCATCCGCCGAGGTCCTGATCCACCCAGATGCACCTGGAAGGACTGGATCAAGAATGCAGCAGCAGCACGTCGAGATCACCACGTTCGGCTACGGCCACGCTCCGGCTCCGGAGGCGACGATCGTCCTGGACCTGCGCGTCCACTTCCGCGACCCGCACGTCCGGCCGGAACTCCGCTGGTTGACGGCGGAGGACATCGAGGTCCGGGAGGCGGTGATGGGCACGCCGGGCATCTCGCGGCTGGTGACCGCCACGGCGGCGGCCGTCCGGGCGTACCTGGCCGGGCCGACCGACGCGCCGGTCACGGTCGCCGTCGGCTGCGCCGGGGGCCGGCACCGGGCCGCGACGGTCGGGATGGCGCTGGCGTACGCGCTGCGCGACCGCGACGTCGTCCTGGTCCACCGCGACCTGCACCGCGACGTCATCGACCGGCCCGCGCAGGCGGCCGACGCCGCCGGACCGGGCCGCGAGCCCGCCGACTCGCCCGCCGACACCAACGCTGACGCCGTCGCGGCGGTGCGCCGTGCGGCGCTCGGCGATGACTCCGGCCCGTGGCTGACGCCGCGCGGGTGGACCGGCCCGACCGGCTCGGCGCGCGGCTGACCCCGCGCGTTCCACGGCGGCCGCGCCCGACCCGGATGGGCGTGCGCGGCCGCCACCCCAACAATCCAGAGACGAGGAACCGATGGAGATCAACCTGACGCCGCATCCGCAGGGCGGGCGGGAGTTGCTGCCGGAGGAACGGCGGGCGGAGGCGGCGCGGGCGTTGTCGGCGGCGGCGGCTGTGCGGGCGGTGACCCGCCCGGCGGAGCAGTCCGCGGTCGCGCGTGTCCGGCAGCGGGCGCTGGAGGCGCTGGCGGTGGGCCTGACGTGGCGGCGCACGGCCGAGCTGGCGCAGGTCAAGCTCCGCACGCTGCAGCGGTGGGCGGCCGAGGACGACGCCGAGGACGGCACCGAGGCTGGGGCCGATGAGCGGGTGCCGCTGTCGATCGAGGACCTGATGTTCGAGCACGGCTTGCAGTTGCGCGCGTTCGTGGTGCCGGGGTTCGGCGGTGCGGTGCATGAGGACGAGTCCGTGGAGCCGCCGGAGCGGGACCGGTTCGTCGCGACGCTGGAGACGGCGCCCGGCGACGGCGACGGCGTGGTGGTGGCCGAGGGCGACGGGGCCACGCTCGCCGAGGCGCTGACGACCCTGCGGCTGCACTCCGACGCCGCCGATGTCGTCCAGGGCGAACCGCCCTTCTGAGACGGGGAGGAGGAGAGATGGTGACGAAGAAGACGAAGAAGCGGCCCACGGCGGCCGAGCGGCAGCGGGCGGCGTGGGATGCGCTGACCGACCGGCAGCGCCGGATGCTGCGGGTCGTCTACGACTTCGACCAGGCGACCGAGGTGTGGGCGAAGGGCCTGTGGGCCGATGGGTTCCGGCCGCCTCCGGCGTCGGAGTGGCGGTGGCTGGAGCCCCGCGAGCTGGGGGGCCGTCTGCGGCGGGCGAAGCTCGGCGGGCGGGAGGCGGAGCCGACGCTGCGCGCCCTGGAGCAGGCCGGGCTGATCGAGACGCGCGGCCAGACCGGCGCGTCCGGCGGGTCCGGCGTCGGGTTGGAGGTTCAGCTCACCCGCCACGGGCGCGCGGTCGCGCGGGCGGGCGGCGTGGACCCCGCGCAGGTGATCAGGGCGCGGTCCCGGCTGCTGTCGCGGACGTTGTGGTCGATGCTGGTCCAGGTCTGGGCGGCGGGCGAGGACGGCCGGGAACAGGGGATCAGCCAGGCGTGGCGGTGGCTGACCGAGCGGACGCCGCCGCTGGTCACCGTGGGAGCGCGGCGGCACGTCCTGACGCCCGAGGGCCGCGCCCACTACCGGGAGCTCTGGGAGGAGTACGCGCGGGCCTACCCCGACGTCGCGGCCCCGCACCCGGACGGGTCGTGGTCGCGGTGGCCGGACGCCGCGCAGGACGCGATCGACGCCGCGGCCGCCGCGTACCGCGCGGTCGAGGCGGAGGTGGACGCCGCGCGCGTCGCGGTGCGGGAGCTGCCCGCGCTCGCCGACCGCGCCGGGGCGGCCGCGCGGTCGGCGGCCGCGCTGCCCGCCGAGGTCGGTGAGGCGTTCGAGTCCGCCACGAACGCCGCCGACACCGCCGGGACGCTGGCCGGGCTGCGGGGCCGGGACCGCGCGGTCGCGGTGTACGCGGCGGCCGCCGAGCGCGCCGCCGGGCGGTACCGCGCCGCCGTGGAACGCGAGACCGCCCGGCTCGCCGAGTACCTGGCCGACCGCGCGGCCGCGCTGCGCGAGCCGCTGCGGGACGCCGCGATCCGCTACGCGCTGGTGACCGACGCCGCCGCCCGCGCCGCGCTTGGCGGCGGCGACGTCCTGGCCGCGATCGCCGCCGTGGACGACGACGCCGTCCGCGCCCGTATGCGGGCGTGGCCGTGGACCCCCGACCCGATCGTCACCGACCTGGACGAGGACACCGCCCAGGAACTGCGCGAGATCCACGCTGCCGCCGTCCGCCGGATCGACCCGCCCGGCGGGCCGGACGAGCACACCGACCGCCTGGCCGGATACGCCTCCGGCCTGGCCCGCCTGGCGAAGGGCGGCCGCCTGGCCCGCGTCGCCCTGCGCGCCGACACCAGCACCGACACCGGCACCGACACCGGCACCGACACCGGCCCGGGCACCGGCCCGAAGGAGAAGCGATGACCGGCACGACGGGCACGTCCTCGGCGGAGGTCCCGCCGCCCCGCAAGCCGCGCAGAACCAAGGCGCACAGTCCGCGTGAGCTGGCGGCGGCGCTGGGGTGGACGGACGGGCAGATGGCGCGGGCGCTCGCCGCCGGGACCGTGCTGCCGCCGTTCGACATGCGCACCCCGCGCTGGTCGGGGACGACGGTGGACGGCCTGGTCGCGAGCGCCGCCGAGCTGACGGCGGCGGTCCCGGAGCTGGCCGACCGCGACCAGCTCCGCGAGGCGCTCGGGATCACGCGCGGGGAGTTCCGGCGCGGGACCGACGCCGGGGCCATCCCCGCCCCCGACACCGGCGAGTTCTGGTCGGCCGCCTTACTGCGCGACCTGGTCGCGCGCGCCGAAGAAGTCCGGGCGGCGATCCCCCCGCAGCCGCTGGGGGCGCGGCGCTGCGCGGAGCTGGCCGCCGAGCGGACCGGTCTGGACGTCACCGAGGACGACGTCCAGGTGCTCATCGACCGCGAACTGGTCGCCGAGGTCGATGAGTACAAGGGGTGGCCGCTGTACGACGTCGCGGCGCTGACCGCGCTGACCGAGTCCGACGACGGCCGCCTGGTCCTCGCCGAGGTCGTCGCGGCCCGGCACGCCTGGCTCGCCGCGTCGATCACGACCGAGGACGCGGCGGTCTGGCTGGACTGGCGGGCCGCCGACCTGGAGCGCGTCGCGGCCGAGCAGGGCATCACCCCCGGACGCGACGGCCGGTGGGCGCGCGAGGACATCGCCCACCTCACCGACGACCAGGACCTGGTCGACGACGTCCGCCGCGCCCGGCTCGTCGGCCCCGAGACCGCCGCGACGCGGATGGAGATCCGCCGCCGCGACTTCGACTACGTCCGCGCCGCCGGATGGGTCCGCGTCGCGACGTGGATGGAGATGAAGGTCGGCGTCCGCAAGACCGTCCAGGTGCCGCTGTTCCGCGTCGGGGACATCGAGGACGCCCTGCAGACGCCGGGCGTGGACTGGGAGGCCGTCCGCGCGACGCGGCCCGGCGAACCGTCGCCGCTGCGCGAGTGGACCCGCCTGCCCATCAAACGCGCCGACGTCGTCCACGGGTTCTGCGGCGCGCTCGCCGAGCAGTGGTCGATCGAGGTGTGGCCGCACTACTGGAACGCCGAAGACCGGTGGGAAATCGACTGGGAGGTCCGCCAGGACGGGCACCCCACCCTGGGCGAGGTCCGCCAGGCCCTCGCCGACCACCCCGGCGCCGACGCCCACCTGGGCGGCATCCACCTGTCCACCGCGGTCGGCGACGTCATCCGCTGGGCGCGCGACATGCTCGAACCCGGCGCCGCCGTCGTCCTCGACACCGAGACCACCGACCTAGGCGGCGTCGTCATCGAACTCGCCGTCATCGACGCCGCGACCGGCGACGTCCTGCTGGACACCCTGGTCTGCCCGGACGGCGTCCCGGTCGAGCCCGGCGCGCGCCGCGTCCACGGCATCACCGACGCCGAACTGGCCGACGCGCCGCCCTGGGCCGACGTTCTCCCCCGCTTCCTGGACGCCGTCGCCGGCCGCACCGTCCTGGCCTACAACGCGCCGTTCGACCGCGACCGCCTCCACCAGACCCACCAGCACGCCGGACTCGACCCCGCCGACCTGCCCACCGACTGGGGCTGCCTCATGCAGGCCCGCTCCACCTGGGCGCGCACCGGCCGCTGGCTCCCCCTCGGCGGCAACCACCGCGCCCTCGGAGACGCCCGCGACGCCCGCACCATCCTGCAAACCCTGGTCGCCCCGCACCGCTGACCCGCCAGGGGCGCGCGTTTCGTCTCGCTGTTGGAAACGGGCAACCCCTGGTGCGGTCCGCGATGGCGAGCGCAGGCTTTCGATGGACGCCCGGCCGGTGCTGGCACACCGGCCGGGCCGGACCCCCGCCACCAACACCGCGAGGAGAGATCCATGCCCAGAATGACGCAGGTCCTCCCGGACCTCGCCATCACCGACGCGATGTTCGAGGCGGCGGCCGACGCCGTCGCCGAGCACGCCCCCGCGAGCCCGCCGCTGACGTGGGAGACCATGACCGATCCCACCTCCTGGTGGCTCATCCCCACCCCCGACGCGGTGCTGTCCAAGGCCGAGCTGGTGCTGCACCGCACGCCCGACCTCACCGTCAAGGTCAACGTGTGGCACGCCCCCGACCTGCGCGGCGACGGCAAGCCCCTGCCCCACAACCACCCCTGGCGCGAATTCACCGGCCACGTCGTCCTCGGCGGCTACACCGAGGACCGCTACCTGCTCGCCGACGACGGCCAGGTCGACGTCGTCCCCCACATCGCCCACGCCTCGCCGACGACGAACACCGTCGGCAAGGACGTCTTCCACGAGGTCACCTCGATCCTCGGCGAGCCCGGCCGGACCGTGTCGATCATGGTCTGCGGCACCGGCCAGCGCGGCGCCTGGGGCCACCTGGACATCGACACCGCCACCTACCACCAGGTCGACCTCAACGACCCCGAGTTCACGCGGCTACTGGCCGCCTTCAACCCCCACCAGGGATGACGACGACGGTCGCGCTCCTCTTCCGAACGGAGGAGCACATGGAGATCCACTGGCCCCTCATCCGAAGGCCGGGCCCCGCCTCGGCCGCTCGTAGCGGCGGTAACGGTCCGTTTCGTCGGAACCGTGGGTACAAATATGTGACTTGGAACACTCACGAAATGGCTTGGTGGGGCCTGTGACCTGAGACGAAGAGGG
>NZ_KB907237.1 GCF_000381885.1 Actinomadura atramentaria DSM 43919
CGTCCCCGAGCCGGTCGCGGCAGCGGCACATCTCGCCGAAGCACATCATTGGGCCGCCCCCGCCAGCTCCAACATGCCCTCGGACGTACTGCCCGCGAGCGTGCGCGATGACGTCGCAACCCTGTGGGCATACCACCAGATGGGCCATCAGATCCGGCCTGTCGACGTCATCATCGGACTCGGCTCCCACGACCTCAGCGTCGCGACATACGCCGCGCAGATGTGGCGACAGAGCATCGCCCCGCTCATCGTGTTCACCGGTGCGAACGCCCCCACCACCGTGGCGCGATTCCCACGCGGCGAAGCGGTGCACTACCGCGAGCACGCCTTGGAACTGGGCGTCCCTGACAGCGCGATCCTCATCGAGTCGGCCGCAACGAACACCGCCGAGAACATCTCTCTGACCCGCGAACTCCTCGCCGCGCATGGCCAGACGCCCCAGTCGGTGATGCTGATCAGTCGCCCGTACCAGCAGCGTCGCGCGTACGCGACGTGCCGGAAGGTCTGGCCTGAGATTGACGTGATCTGCGGGTCCATCCCTCTCACGCTCGACGACTACGTAGCGTCGATTGGAGATTCGGAACGAGTTATCAACATGCTCGTCGGCGACACCCAGCGCATCGAGGTGTACGCGCAACGCGGCTTCGCGATCCCCCAACCAATGCCCGACGGCGTCCGCCAGGCCTACGACCGGCTCGTATCGCGCGGCTATACACGAAGATTGATCGCCCCGTAACCGAACAAGCGCCGCCAGTTACGTGCGCCCCACGTGGCAGCGCCAAACCGGACGCTGAACCGAGCATCCACGAACGCCCCGACCGCACTGCGGCCGGGGTGTTCGCGTTATCGCGATCAAGCCGGCGACAGCTATCGACGGAGGAAATGATGGCGCTGGACAGCGAGCGACGAGCGAGGGGCTGTGCGGCATGGCTGATCGGTGGTTCAGGGTGAGGCTCGGCGACGGCGTCACCGAGGAGCAGTACGCGCGGCTGGCGCATGCGGCCGTCGCGACCGCGCAGGCTGCCGGGGTCGAGGACGTCCGCCTCGAAAGCGACAACCGCCAGCCGATCCACCAGCTCGACGGCTGGTGGGAGGAACTGGGGCGCCGGTCTCCCTGGGAGGAGTAGCCGGAGCGTTCGGGGCGCGGGCGTGGGCCGTTGGCCGCGCCGGGCGCGTGGTCGCGAGGGACGAGCGGGCGCGGGGCCGGTGTGGCAGGCTCACGCGGCCGTGCCCCGGACGCGGTGAGGGTTCAGCGGCCGAGGGTGGGGCCGTTGCGGTCGGGGGTGGTGGGTGGGGCGGCGAGGCCGGGGTCGTAGGTGGGGTTGGCGGCGTGTTTGGCTGCGGCTTGTTCGGCGGCCTGGCGGGCGGCGGCGCGTTCGGCGGTGCGGCGTTCGCGGTCCTCGGTGAGCGCGGTGGTGCGGGGCAGTCGGCGGCGGGTGCTGATCTCGCCTTCGACCTGGCGGAGCCGTTCGGGGGCGCGGGCGAGGTCGCGGGCGTAGGTGGCGCGGGTGTGGCCGCCGGACAGGTACGGGGGGAGCAGCGTTTCGGCGGCGCGGTCGGCGGCGGTGCGGACGTCGGAGACGATCGCGTCAGTCCAGTGCTCGGTCCAGTGCTCAGCCAGGTCGCGCAGGTCGCGGGTGGCCGCGCCCGGGGTCCAGGGGGTGTGCCGGGTGGCGGGGTAGGCGCGGGCGGCGTCGCGGGCCAGGGCGTCGGTCTGCCGCAGGGCGTCGTCGGCGGCGCGGTCGGCGGCGCGGATCTCCTCCTGCGCCTGGTCCCGCTGCGCCCGCACCGCGCGGCGGGAGGTCCCGGCGAGCCGGAGCGCGACCGGATGCCGGGCGGCCTCGCGGTCCAGGTCCCTGGCGCGGGACCAGGCGTCGGCGGCGGTGGCGCGGGCCGCGTGGACGAGGTCGGCGAGCCGGGCCATCTCGGCCTCGATCGGCGCGGCGGTCTCCAGGGCTGCGCGGCGCTGCCGCAGCGCGGCGGCGGCGGGGCCGTCCCCGCGCTGCGCCTGGTCCTGCAGGCGGTCGGTCTCGGCCTGCAGGCGCGCGTGCTGGGCGGCCTGCCGCTGGTAGCCGTCCAGCAGCTCGCGGAGCCGGACGTCGGATACGGCGCCGTAGGGTCGCTCGCGCCAGCCCGGCACCGGCGGCTCGGTCCGGCGCGCCCGTCGCGCCTCGTGCTGGCGCTCGTCCTGGCGGCGCTGTTCGCGGTCGGGCTGGGGCTGCTCCTGGCGCTCGATGTCGGCCCGGCGTTGTTCGGGGACGACGGCCGCGGCCGCGGGCTGCGGGGTGTCGAGTTCGGGGGTGATGAGGCGGTCGGGGCCTCCGGTGAGGGTGCGGGCGTAGGCGGCGAGGGCGCGCGTCAGTTCGTCGGCCGGGCCGTGCGGGTCGCCGTGGGCGGCGCGGTCGGCGTCGGTCTCCAGCAGGGCGCGGGGGAGGTAGAGGTCGACGCGGTGGCGGTCGCGGCTCATGGCGGGGTAGAGGGCGTGGGGGTCCAGGCCCATCCCGTACACCAGCGTCCGCGCGCCGGTCTGGCCCTGGGCGGCGGCGACGGTCATCGCGGTGCCGTAGGCCAGGTCGCCGCGGGCGATGGCGGCGCGGCCGATCACCGCGGACTGGGTACGGCCGCCGGGCCGCTGCCACTCCACCACCGGATGCGTCCCGTCGAACGCGACCACCACGCCCCGGTACCCGTTCAGCACGTCGACGGCATCGGCGGGCGCATTCCTCTTCCGGGTGCGGTAGTCGTTGCGGTGGACGCGGACGTGGTCCCCGACGGCGAGGGCGAGGGTGCCGCCTCCGGCGAGCCGGTAGTGCCGGTCCGGGCCGGTGATCTCGCCGAGGGCGCGGCGGATCGCCCGCGCGCCCCGGTTCAGGGTGTCGACGTCGGCGCGCGTGCCCGCCAGGACCAGGACCTCGCGGAGCTCGTCGTGGACGGTGGCGGGCGCGGCGTCCAGGCGGGCCAGGGTCCAGTCGCGCAGCAGCGCGGCCAGGGCGTCGTCGCGGTCGTCCTCGGCGTGGACGCGCCCGGCCGACGCCCACTGGCGTAGCGCCTCGTCGCGGCGGCCCTCCCGCCACATCTCCAGCGCGGCGCGCTCGACCGGGTCGCGCTGGCGGCGGTTCTCCGTCAGCGTCAGCCCGCCGACGAGTTCGTGGGCGGCGGCGAACGCGCCGCCGACGCCGATCGCGCGGAGCTGCAGCGGGTCCCCCACCAGCACCGTTTTGGTCCCGGCGGCGTTCGCGGCCGCCAGGAGACGCGCGAGGTCGCGGTCGTCGACCATCGCAGCCTCGTCCACGACCAGGACGTCGACGCCCGCCAGGCCCTCGCCGTGGTCCAGGGCGTGCAGGAGTCCGGCGATGGTGTGGGCGGGGATCGCGGTCTCGGCCGCGAGCTGCTGCGCCGCGACGGCCGCCGTCGCCGCGCCCCGCACGACCAGCCCCGCACCCGCCCACGCCTCGCGCGCCGCCGCCAGCAGCGTCGTCTTCCCGCTGCCCGCGACGCCGACCACGGCGTCGACGCCGTGCCCGCCGCCGGTCAGCCGCTCGACCGCGCCCTGCTGCTCACCGCTGAGCCGGAACCCCCAGCGTTGTTCGCAGCGTTCGAGGGCGGCGGCGACGCCACCGGGCGGAACTACGGCTCGGCCGCCGTCCAGGCCCGCCTCGGTCAGGGCCAGCACCGCCCGCTCGGCGGCGACGATGTCGCGGCTGGTGTACCGCTGCGGATGCGTCTGGTACGCCGGTCCCCGCTCCCGCCCCCCGGCCGCCGGGAGCGGCACGACCGGCCCGTCCGGAAGCGCCACCACGGCGTCCGCCAGCTCCTCGGCCTCGGCGACGTCAACGGTTCCGGCGGGCAGCTCGTCCAGCACCGCCGCGACCAGCCGCGGCCGGGTGACCACCTTGGTGTGCGCGGTCAGGCTGCCCTCGCCGCCGAACAGCGCGTCGGCCAGCTCCCGCACGGACGGCGCGGCGGGCGTCGGGGACGGTCCGCCTGGGCCGCGCGGGGTCGCGGACGGTCCGTCCGGCCCGCGTCCCCGCGCGGCCGCCACGATCGCGGCGGCGTCCAGGCCCGCCCCCTCGGCCTGCGCCCGCCACGATCCCCGCAGGTCACCGTCCGCCCCGCCCGCAGCCGCCGAACCCGCCGCGCCGGTTCCGGCGGTGTGCTTGCCCTCGCGCGACAACGCGGCCGCCGCCTTCCCGGCCGCCGACGTCGCCTCGGCCGGGTCGATCCCCAGACGCCGCAGCACTCCGTGGGTCTGGGCCTGCCGCTTGGAGTACAGGGCGCGGACGCGCGGCGGGACGCCCGCCAGCTCCCACACCCGCCCCTCACCGCGCTCCCACACGTATCCCAGCGACGTCGTCTTCGCGCGGAACCGCGCCTGCGCGGTCGCGCCCGCCAGCTCGACGTGACGGTGGAACTCGCGGCCGCCGTTGCCCGGCGTCGACCAGCGGCCGTCCTCGCCGCGGACCATGTGAGCGATGACGGCGTGGGCGTGCAGGTGCGGGTCAGGCGCCTGCCCGTCGACGGGACGGGCCTCGTCGTGCCACATCACCCAACCCAGCAGGCCCGACGTCTCGACCCGGCGGGCAGTGCGGCCGTCGCCGTGCTGGCCGCGCATCCCGTACGCGCACCACCGCTCGACATCGGCCAGCGTCTCCATCACCGACGCCCGCCACGCATCGCGCAGCTCGCCCGCCGTCGCCTCGTCGGCGAGGCCCCAGACCACGCTCGCCGACTTCGGCAGATCCAGAGTGAGGTCGAACCCGCGGTCCCCGACGCGGACGGTCTCGCCCCGGTGCACCCGCGCGACGCGCAGCTCCTCCGCCCCGAACACGTCCTCCAAGCGCACGCCGGGCACGGCGGCCGCCAGACGCTCGGCGTCCCGCACCGGGACACAGTGCGCCTCCCCGTCCCGCTCGACCATCCGCGCCAACCGCGCCACACGCGCGCGGCCCCACGCCGACGACGGCAGCTCGCCGAGCGGCACGCCCGCCTCGGCCGCGCGCTTCTCCAACGCCTCCAGCAACGGCGCGGCGGGCAGGCGGCTCGCGGGG
>NZ_KB907238.1 GCF_000381885.1 Actinomadura atramentaria DSM 43919
AAGGCCCAACGACGCACCAGAGGGGCGAACCCCCAGCACGCCAAACCTTAAAAGGATCGAAATCCCAGCAATGCGCCGACTCCATCAAAAGAGCCGACGACTGCCTCAAAGAAATCCCCGCCACCATCGTCAGACGACAGTGACCACGGGGCGGCCGAGCAAACCGAAAGGTCACCCGGCCGATAAAGGCACTGGCTTTTAACACGCTGTTGAGTTCTCAAGAAACGGACACCCACCGCGCTCCGACCGCTTCCGCGATCCTCGCTCCGGGGCGACATTTCTTACTTTACCGGTTCCGCCCGGACTGTCAATTCCGCGCTTTCCCGGCTCCTCCGATTCGGACCGCTTTCGCGACCCGTCCTGAAGGCCCTGCTATTTCACCAGATTCCGCTCGGTTGTCAAAACCGGGCCGTTTCCGATGCCGCCACCGCGACGGGCGCACGACAAGTGCCGTGGTGCTCGGTTCGGTGGTGGTTCCCCCGGGTCGGCCGCCGTCAGGCGTCCGGGCTCCCCGTGGGGCGAAGTGAACAGTATGCCCATGCGGCAGCGGCGTCAAACCGTTCGGCGAAAGTTCTTCTCCGTGTCGCGGAGAGAACGTCCGGCCGTGGCTCGGCGCGTGCTCCGTCCTGCGGGCGGATCGTGCCCGCGACGTGCGCGGACACACGGATCGACGTGGCTTCGAGGGCGCTGCGCGCTCTCGTCGCGCCCGGCTACATGGTGTTCAACGCTCGACACGACTGGGACGTTCCCGACCGCGTGAACGTGGTGCGCGTCACTTCGCGGCAACGAGCACGGCAAGATGTCCGAGTTCTACAAGACGGCGGGCCGGGGCCGTCCCGATGCTGGGACGCATGTCCATTGATCTCAACGCCGCGTCCCGGTTCATGGCCGGGCACGCACGTCTCCTCGACCGGTGGCGGTTCGCCGCGCTTCTCGGCGCGGGCTCGTCGGACGCCGTCCTCGCCGCGCTGCGCGGATACCGGAACCCCGACGGCGGCTACGGTTCCGGGCTCGAACCGGATCTCCGCGCGGTCGGGAGCCAACCGTCCGCCGCGTTCCACGCGTTCGAAGTGCTCGCTGAGCTGCCCGCCGACGCCGCAGCGGCGGATGCGCGCGCGCTCGCGGACTGGCTGATGACCGTCACCCTCCCGGACGGCGGCCTGCGGTTCGCGGTCCCGATCGACGACCCGACCGCGTGCGCGCCGTTCTGGGTCGGCGCTGACTCGACCGTCTCGTCCCTGCAGATCACGTCGATCGTCGCGACGCACGCGCACCGCGTCCCGTCCATCGCCGGCCACCCCTGGCTCGACCGCGCGACCGCGTACTGCCTGCGGGCGATCGACGCGCTCGACGGTCCGCCGCACGCCCTGGTGCTCGCGTTCGCGGTCAAGTTCCTCGACGCGGTTCACGGGACCATCCCGGAGGCAGCCGGGCTCCTTCAACGGCTCGGCCGGTTCGTTCCCGGGGACGGGCTCGTGCCCGTCGAGGGCGGCCTGGCCGACGAGACGATGCGGCCGCTCGACTTCGCCCCGCTGCCGGGCGGTCCGGCGCGCGCCCTGTTCGCCGCGAGCGTCATCGACGCGGAGCTCGACCGGCTCGCCGCGCTTCAGCGCGACGACGGCGGCTGGACGACCGACTTCGCCAGTTACTCCCCCGCCGCCGCCTTTGATTGGCGCGGCTACAAGACCGTCGAGGCCGTCGCCCTCCTGCGCGCCAACGGCCGGATCTGAGTCAGGGCTGCACGACGAACCCGCCGAGGAATAGCACGCCCTCCGCCACGACCCAGCCGAGGGCCGCGACGGTGAGGCGGGCGGCGTTCCGGGACGGGCGGCGGCGCAGATCGTGCGACGCCCACGACGCGAGGGCGAGCACGGCCGCCGCGGCGGCGAACGGGGTCGAGAGCAGGACCGCCACCGCGAACCCGTCCGAGCAGGCCGGGTCGCGGGCGGGGCCGTCGCCGCAGAAGCCGCTCTCGCCCCATCCGCCGTACGTCGAGCAGGCCCAGAGCGCGGCCAGCAGGAGGTTCGCGATCGACGGGACGGCCGGGGAGATCCGCCGCCCGTCGGTCCGCTCCTGCATCGTCCGCATGGTCCGGTACCTACCCAGCCGACCGGGTCGGGGGCACGTCCGTCAGATGATTTCTTTGTGCTCGTGGAGGGCGAGGTCCATCGCGATGGCCGCGCCGACGACGAGCGTCCGCAGCGGTTCCGGGACGTCGTCGGCGATCTCGACGTCGTACTTGTCGGCGGTGGTCAGCAGGTGCGTCGCGATGCCCGCGAAGCGCTTCCGGACCGTCCCGACCTGGTTGCGGTCGGGGTCGGTGATGGTGAAGTTCCGCTGGGCCAGATCCGCGACGAGCGAGCCGACCTTGTGCTCGTCCGGGTCGCGCAGCGTGAACTCGCGGCCCGCGTAGCGGGTGTTGTAGGTGCCGATGGTGGTGCCGTCCGGGCGGCGCAGCGTGATCAGCGTCCGGCCGGCGGCCTTGTCCACCTCGAAGAGCGGTTCGCCGTCCGGCGTGGAGAGCGTGACGGCACGGGCGTCGAGATCGGACGCGCCGCCGCGCAGCGCGTTGCGGACGCCGTCGCCGCGGCGGCGCTCGCCGACCCGTTCGGCGACGGCGAGGAGCGTCCCGGAGTCGTCCAGGACGCGGTAGCGGACCGATGAGCCGCGCCGGGGCTGCTCGACGCGGAGGGCGGGGGCGGTGAAGAGTTCGCTCACCCGCCGATCGTGCCAAGCCCCGGCCGCGATGGGAAACCCGCGGCCCGCCCGGAACGCCGCGAGGGGCGGCCCCCCGACGGGGACCGCCCCTTGCGTGCGCGCGGAACCGCGAACCGATCGGGGACCGGCTCAGAAGTCCATGCCGCCGCCGTCGGGCATGCCGCCCGCCGGGGCCGGGTTCTTCTCCGGCTTCTCCGCGATGACGGCCTCGGTCGTCAGGAACAGCGCGGCGATGGACGACGCGTTCTGCAGCGCCGACCGCGTCACCTTCGCCGGGTCCAGGATGCCGGACTCGAACATGTTGACGTACTCGCCGGACGCGGCGTTCAGGCCCTCGCCGGGGGTCAGGTTGCGCACCTTCTCCACCACGACGCCGCCCTCGAGGCCGGCGTTGACGGCGATCTGCTTGAGCGGCTCCTCCAGGGCGCGGCGGACGATCTGCGCGCCCGTGGCCTCGTCGCCCGACAGCTCCAGCTTGTCGAACGCCTTGGTGCCGGCCTGCAGCAGCGCGACGCCGCCGCCGGGGACGATGCCCTCCTCGACCGCGGCCTTGGCGTTGCGCACCGCGTCCTCGATGCGGTGCTTGCGCTCCTTCAGCTCGACCTCGGTGGCCGCGCCGGCCTTGATGACCGCGACGCCGCCCGCGAGCTTGGCCAGGCGCTCCTGGAGCTTCTCGCGGTCGTAGTCGGAGTCGGTCGAGTCGATCTCGGTGCGGATCTGGTTGACCCGGCCCGCGATCTCGTTGGCGTCGCCCGCGCCGTCGACGATGGTGGTCTCGTCCTTGGAGACGACGACCTTCCGGGCGCGGCCCAGCATGTCGAGGGTGGTGTTCTCCAGCTTGAGGCCGACGTCCTCGGAGATGACCTGGCCGCCGGTCAGCGTGGCGATGTCGCCCAGCATGGCCTTGCGGCGGTCGCCGAAGCCCGGCGCCTTCACCGCGACGGACTTGAAGATGCCGCGGATCTTGTTGACGACCAGGGTCGCCAGGGCCTCGCCCTCGACGTCCTCGGCGATGATCAGCAGCGGCTTGCCGGACTGCATGACGCCCTCGAGCACGGGCAGCAGGTCCTTGTTGGCGGACGCCTTGCCCTGCACGATCAGGATGTACGGGTCGTCGAGCGACGCCTCCATCCGCTCCGGGTCCGTCACGAAGTAGGGCGAGATGTAGCCCTTGTCGAAGCGCATGCCCTCGGTGAGCTCCAGCTCCAGCCCGAAGGTGTTGCTCTCCTCGACGGTGATGACGCCTTCCTTGCCGACCTTGTCCATCGCCTCGGCGATCATCTCGCCGATCTGCGCGTCACCGGCCGAGATGGAGGCCGTGGAGGCGATCTGCTCCTTGGTCTCCACGTCCTTGGCGAGCTTGTGCAGCTCCTCGCTGACGCGCTCGACGGCCGCCTCGATGCCGCGCTTCAGCGACATCGGGTTGGCGCCCGCGGCGACGTTGCGCAGACCCTCGCGTACCAGCGCCTGGGCCAGGACGGTCGCGGTCGTCGTGCCGTCGCCGGCGACGTCGTCGGTCTTCTTGGCGACCTCCTTGACCAGCTCGGCCCCGATCTTCTCCCACGGGTCCTCGAGCTCGATCTCCTTGGCGATCGACACACCGTCGTTGGTGATCGTGGGGGCGCCCCACTTCTTCTCCAGCACGACGTTGCGGCCCTTGGGACCGAGGGTCACCTTCACGGCGTCAGCGAGCTGGTTCATGCCGCGCTCAAGACCCCGGCGGGCCTCCTCGTCGAACGCGATCATCTTTGCAGCCATAGGGCTCCAGTCCTCCCGGAACAGGTGGCCATGAACGGATCTGGACGACGCCCGCGACGGACGGCCCCACCCGCACGGCTGCCATTCCGCCGCCGGGCTGAGACCTCATCGTCCGACCCATGCTGTGGTTGTCACTCTCCACAGCAGAGTGCCAATGATGTGTTTAGCACTCTACCCAGTCGAGTGCAAGAAGTGTCATTGCGGGGGGTCGACCCCCCGCACCCCCCGCGGCGCGAAGCGCCGCATCCTCGCTCCGCTGGCGCTCCGCTGCGGTGCGGCCCTTCGCGCTGCGCGCGCCCGGCCGCTCGCCTGGCGGCTCGCGGCCGTGCGCGCGCGGGGCACCCCCCGGAGTTTTCGTCCCGGTTCGGGTGGAGACCCCCCTTGGCCGCCCTTCGTTGCGGGGCCTTTTCGCTCGCTGCGCTCGCTTCGGCGGCCCCGCTACGGTCACCGTCTCGTCTACGAGGGTTCCGTGAGAG
>NZ_KB907239.1 GCF_000381885.1 Actinomadura atramentaria DSM 43919
GGACATCCGGACCGTCCAACGCTGGAAAAAAGGAGAGCAGAACCCCGGAAAGAGCAATCGGGGGAAGTTCGATGCGGCGTTCCGGGAAACGAAGCTGACACCAGGCAGAAAGGCTCAGATGGCCGGGTCCGGCACGGCTACCGGCCCTAGCAAGGACCAAACGGGAACCGGGGGCCTGGCCATCTTCGGCACAGTCGAGGTGTCCGAGGACAGGCGCGATAGATGGATCAACCCCGGGACGCACATGACCCCGGAAGAGGCTGACCGCATCATCAGCGCCATGATCGAGCACGGGCCGCAGGCGGCAGCCGATGCGCTAAAGGGGATCATTCACAGATACGTCCCGACGATGACCGTCTCTAACATTCAAGAAATCGACTACTGAGAGAATCTAACAAATATCGGAGCGGCCCCGCGTTTTCCCCTTTGGGTGAACGCGGGGCCGCTCCGATCGGAAAAGTAGATAGGAGGTGATCCGATGCCCGAACCACTTTCACCCGGCTCTCCTTACCCCCCGAAACAGCCAGGTCTGATATCGGCGCTCACCGACACCAGGTTTACGATCCTGGCGACTCCCCTTGTGATTCGCTGGATTTACCTCGGGTGCGCGTCCGTGATCACACTCGTGACCGCCTTCTTCTTCGTCCTCGGATGGTGGGTGACCACCTGGCGGAACGGATGGCTATATGGAGTGATGGGAATGGTTGCCGCGCCAATGATCGGATTCGTGTGGTTGCTGATTGTTCGGGTCGCGTGCGAATTCGTCCTGACCCGTTTTCGAAGGTGACGCTGATACCGTGGGAGGTTGCATCCCCCAGGGCGAGACGAAAGGCACCCGTGAGCGGTCACCGGCCTCCCGGCAAGCGCCACACCCTTCCTGACCTGGCCCTTTCCCCTACACGTACGTGAGGACGCGCAGACATGCATGGCGCGACGCTGGCACTGGTCACCACCACGGTTGCCCAGCAGGACCCGAACACTCAGGGCCTGGCGGACTGGCTCATGGGCTTCTTCGGCCCGCTGTTCCTGGCAGGGGTCGGCATCGTTGCGATTTTCTTCCTGTTCACGCGGGAGATCACGCGCTTCGTTCAGTTCTTGGCCCTGGCCGTGCTCGTCGGAGTGATCTTCTACACGCCGGGCGTGATCGTGGTGATAGCCAAGGCGATCACGACCGCGCTCGGGGTGGACGGCGGTGGGTCAGGGGGAGCTTCCCCCACGCACTCCCCGTGATGACCCCGGCAACGCTCCGACCGAGACCGCGAGACCGTAAGGAGGATCGTGACGACTCCCCCAGACCAGCCGCCCGACCCTGACCGGGGACTGACCCCCCGGAACCTGCGGACCGCCGCTATCGCTGGCGGTGTCTCGCTCGTCGCCGGGATGTTCACGTTGGTGATGTGCTCAGGGGGAGGCGATGGAGACAAGGAGCCGGCCGCCGCGCCACGGGCGACGGTCACGGTCACGGCGTCGGCCCGGCCTGGCCCGGCGAGCGCCGCGCCGGTGCCGGGGCCGTCTGCCTCGTCCAGCTCCCCGGCACCGTCGAAGGCACCGCCTCCCCGGGTCGTCTGGCGGGGGACGCTGCGCGTCAACGGCCCGCACGCCCTCGAGGACCTGGACCAGACTCCACCGCGCGTCTCCGAAAGTTCCGGCGCGGCCGACATCCGCGGGGACTGGCTTCAAACGATGCTGAAAGCGATGTCGGACGCCCGGATCGCGGTCCTTCCCCCCGGGGGCCGCTCGGGTGCCTCGCAGTGCCGAGACGCGGCCCTGGCGTCCGGCGAAGCGGTCACCGATCGCCTCCGGACGGGCGACGTGGTGTGCGTGGTGACGGCTCCGGGGAGGGTGGTCCGGCTCGTGACGCAGTACGCGACCCAGACGTCCAGGGCCCCCGAACTCGCGTTCGCGGTCACCATGTGGGACGTCCCCGGAACCCCGCAGTAGCCGCAACGCGAGAAGGGACCCCAGCCCTATGGGCAGGGGTCCCTTCCTTGTTCTGCGCGCTACTGGCGGACGGATTCGCCGCACTCCCCGCATTCGGCGGTCGTCCCGGCCGGGGTCATCTTCACGTCGCCCCAGTTCGTCGTGTTACCGCATGAACAGGCGACCTGTTCCCCTCCGGCATAGACACCCGGACCAACGGCCTGGCCGTTGATGGTGACGTTGCCCATCACGTTGCCGACGAAGTTCTGCCGTCCGCGCTTCCACTCGCCCATCTCGTCTCCTCATGTCTCGTGGTGCAGGTGGCTTTCTGCCGTCCCGTGAGGTGCTGCCCCGTGCTGGCCGGGGCACCCGGACGCAACGTCAGGACGCCTAGACGTCTAGACGTACAGACGTCATGCGAGGATGAGCGCGGCCACCGACAGGAACCCGATGTGCCACGCCTGATCAAGGGAGTAGGCACCCGTACCGGTCGGAGCGGCCAGGGGGTCACCGAGTCCGGCGAAGTCCCCCTTCCTCGCCAGGTCCGCGAGACGACGGAGCGTGGTCCGCCGGTCCGCCCAGTAGTGCGTCCCGGCCGTGAGCACGACGGCGGCCACGACGTTCGGCAGGCTGTAGCCGATGCCCAGACGCCACGAGACGAGCGCCAGGACGACGGTGAGCGTGGCCGTGTAGGTCGCGACGTGCCGCGCGCACGCCAACCGCCCGACCCATCCGGGCGAGCCCTTCCGTACGGCCTGCGTGTGCGTCTGGACCCAGTGGTCCGCAACCTCGTGGGCCGCGAACAGCGCGGCGAAAACGCCGGCGAAAACCTCGGGAGATGCCATCATCGTTCCTCTCTGGTCTGCGTGCGGATCGGAGACGGCCCGGGGGACGGTGGCGGACCCTGCGAAGTCAGATCCGTCCCCCGGCCGCTCGTTCTACTGGTCCTCGGGCGGAGTGCCGTAGGAGATGCCCATCGCGGCGTACTCGCGCCGCAACCGGATGATCCGGTCTCGGACAGTGCTGCGCGCTTCCTCGGTGGCGGTCGCGATGCTCCCCCACCCCTGACCGTCGCGGTCCCGCGCAAGCAACTCCAGATGCTCGCGGCGACGGGTAAGGGCCGCGTGAACGCTCGCCACGTCGCGCAGCAGGTGATACACCATCGCCCGGTCAGCCGTGTCCGCGTACTGGGGTGCCGCGAGGACCGTCAAGAAGCTCTCGAGTCGGCCTTTCAGCACCATCCCGTACAAGATGCCGAGCGGGTCTTCCCCGGCGCTCATCGTGATGGTGATGACGCGTCCGTCGTTCCCTCCGGGTGCGTCCTCCCACGTGATGTCCATCTGCACCCTTTCCAGGTGTTCGGTTTCCGTACACCCTTGACTGTACGGTTTCCGAACACCCGCCACAAGCTACCCCGGCAGTGACACGCGCCTTACTCCCGGACCGGCATCGCTCCGTCTGGAATGCTGGTGACGTCTGGACGTTCAGACGTCCGGACGTCACCGAGCGACACGGAGACGCCATGACCGATGACGTGCCCTGGTGGGTGATCAACTTCTTGAAGGGAGGGAGCAGGAAGACCACAACCACGATGTTTGTCGCGTTCGCGCTCGCGGACGATGGGGAAGACGTCCTCGTCATAGACGCGGACGATGGAACACAGGGAGTGACCGACTGGGCTGGTGAGGTGTACGGCAACGGCGAGACGCTGCCGTTCGACGTGGTCCAGTGGTCACCGGGTCAGGGACTACTCGTCCCGTTCATCAATCAAGCGGTAGAGCGATTCAGTCCCGATCGCGTATTGATCGACGTGGGAGGGGAAGCTCCCCATGTCCTCAAGCAAGCCCTGACAAGAGCAAGCCTCCTGATATCACCGCTGGGAGGCGAACGCGGGGAGCTGTCCCGTGTCCCTGCCACTCAGGTCATCGCCATGAATGCCGGAGTCCGGCAAATCGCGGTCATCACCAGGACGCCCGACCCTGGCCGCGGGCTCGCCAGGAAATGCAGGACCGAGGTGACGAAGGCCGGTATCGAAATGCTCGAAACCGAGGTGCAGCAGAACCTAGACATCTATTCGCACGTGTGGGGGACCATTCCCCCCACGCTCGGCGTGTACCGGAAAGTAACGGACGAGATCAAAGCC
The DNA here is from genome assembly GCF_000381885.1 of Actinomadura atramentaria DSM 43919. GTDB lineage: Bacteria > Actinomycetota > Actinomycetes > Streptosporangiales > Streptosporangiaceae > Spirillospora > Spirillospora atramentaria. Next base: position 4,064 of record NZ_KB907239.1, read on the forward strand.
AGGGTGAAGCATGGCAAGTAGAAACGAGAGCAACAGCGAACCAAAGCCACGTCCACGGGGCAAAAAGCGGGCATACATCCCCGCGAACCCAACCGCGCCGAACGCTGACGACGCACGCGCGCCGGCCCCTGCCCAGGACACCCCTGGCGTCCCTGCTCCGCTCCCTCCTGTCGAACCCGGCCCGCCACCGCGCGCGTACACATGGCGCCTCACCTCAAGGGAGGCCGAAGCGCTGGACGAGCTGCACACGCGCGTCGTCTCGCGGCTCGGAAAGCGGACTCCGCGCTCCCAGATCCTCGCGGCCCTGGTAGCAGAGGCCAACAAGGGTGGCACGGTCTACCGCGCCATGCTGACGCACTTCGACCACGACCGACGTCAGGACGCCTAGACGTCTAGACGTCGGAGGTAAGCACTCTGTACCGCCGGAGACAGCTTGCCCGTGGTGTTCGGATTCCGTACAGTCAAGGGTGTACGGAATCCGAACACCACGAAGGAAGGCATCACAATGGGCAAGAAGATCTCCGGCCACATCTCCCCTGACTTCGACAGGTATGCGGCGGGTGAAATACCCCTCGAAAACGTCCGGTGCGCGCTCTGCCACAAGTCCCCCTGCGAATGCCCCGAATTCGGAACCCCGGAGTATTTCACCATGCTCGACAATGCGCACAAGCGAAAGTAGCCACACAAAAGACGGCCCCCGATTTCTAGATCGGGGGCCGTCTTTTGTATTTCTATTCCGAAGTATTATCTCGAATCTCTTCCAAGATATTC
>NZ_KB907240.1 GCF_000381885.1 Actinomadura atramentaria DSM 43919
TTGGGGCTCGTCTGGTCGCAACGTTTGTTGCTTCCCGGCGGGCTCCTTCGCCTTTTCCCGGGGGGACGACCCCCCGGAGCCCCCCGGTGTGGGGGGCTCCGCCCCCCACGCCCCCCTGTGGTTGCTGTTTGTTGTTTGGCTCTCCGTTGTCTTGGGCTCGCTTCGCTTCGTGGTTCCTTGCTTTTTATGTTATGTGTTCGTTTAGGGTCAGGGCTAGGTGGAGGGTTAGGCGGTCTTGGCCGTTGGTCAGGTCTAGGGTGGTTATTTCTTCTATTCTTTCTATTCGGTGGTAGAGGGTTTGGCGGTGGATGTTGAGGGTTTGTGCTGTTGGTTTTATTGCGCCTGCGTTGTCTAGGTAGAGTTTGGCTGTTGTTGTCAGGGTCGGGTGGTTGGTTGTTAGGTCGGTGATTTTTTCTGTGAGGACTGCTTCTGCTAGGTGGGTCTCGTCTGACCAGCGTAGGAGGCGTAGGGCTCCTAGGGTGTCCCAGGATCTTGTGGTGCCCGGGGCTGCTGCTCTCGCTGTTGTTCTTGCTCGTTGCCAGGCTTCTCTGACTGACGTCAGGGTTGTGCAGGGTTGGTAGACGCCTGTTGTCACGGGGGATGTCGCGTGTTCTGCCAGGAGGGCTCTGGCTCGGTCGATGATCGGGGCGGGGGAGCGGCCTGGTAGGGGGATCAGGATGACGTGGTCGCCTTCCCAGATCGTGGTCAGGACCGCTCTTGGGAGTTGCCAGGGGTTCAGGACTGTCGCGCCGGGGGCGTTCAGGACCGCTACCGCTACCGGGGTTTCTATTGTTGTGTCTGCTGCTGCTCGTGCTCGGACTTCGTTGTCTGTGGAGAGTAGTTCTGCCAGGTGCAGGCCGAGGTCGCCGCGTTCTCTTGCTTGTCTGGCCATTTGGAGGCCCGCGCGTTCGCAGAGTGGTGTCGCGGTTCTGGCCAGTTTCTCGTCTATGCGGGATTCGTCGTCCAGGAGCCACAGGTAGCCGTAGGTGACGCCGTTCCAGCGGACCGGGAGGCACAGGCGGCCCAGGACTCCTGCCGCGTGGTCGGGCGGGATGCGGACGGGTTCCGTCGCGCGGGCTATGCCGTAGCGCTCGAAGCGGGATCTCACCTGCTCCGTGGAGCGGCGGTGGAGGATCGACTCCATGCGGACCGGGTCGATCGTCGTGCCGTGGGCCGCGTAGGCGACCAGGTGGAAGTCGCGGTCCTCCAGGGTCGCGGGCGCGCCGAGCAGGTCCGCGACGCGTTCGGTGACCTCCTGCAGATCGTCCGCCATCGCCGTCCTCCGGTTGGACGTTCGTCTGAAGAATTCGTGCGGTCGGTGTGGCATTTGAAGGTATGCCCTGGTGGTGAGCGGTTTCTAACGTCTAGGCAGGAACCCAGTCACCGTGGGGAGGAACCCGTGGCCAACTCATCGCTCCTCGCGGCCGCGCGCAGCGCGCGCCTCCGCGAGCTGATCACCGCGCTGCCGCTCACCAGGGGCGTGGTGGACCGGTTCGTCGCGGGCGACGACCTGGCCGCCGCGCTCGACGCCGTCCGCGAACTCCGGGACCACGGGCTGCGCGTCACGCTCGACCACCTCGGCGAGGACACTTTGGACCGGTCCCAGGCCGAGGCGACGCGCGACGCCTACCTGCGGCTGTTCGGCGCGCTCGCGGACCGGGGGCTGGCCGCCGGCGCGGAGGCGTCGGTGAAGCTGTCGGCGCTCGGGCAGGCGCTGCCCGGCGACGGCGAGGCCGTCGCGCTGGAGAACGCGCTGGCCGTCGCGGCGGCGGCCGACCGGCACGGCATGACGATCACGCTCGACATGGAGGACCACACCACGGTCGACTCGACGCTCGGCGTCCTCGGCAAGGTCCGCGCCGAGTTCCCCGCGACGGGCGTCGCGATCCAGGCGATGCTGCGCCGCACCGAGGGCGACCTGCGCGACCTCGTCCACGACGGGTCGCGCGTCCGGCTCGTCAAGGGCGCGTACGCCGAGCCCGCGTCCGCCGCGTACCAGGCGAAGGCCGACGTGGACCGCGCGTACGTCCGCGCGCTGCGGCTCCTCATGGACGGCGACGGCTACCCGATGGTCGCCAGCCACGACCCCCGGATGATCGCCATCGCCAAGGCGCTGGCGGTCCGCGCGGGCCGCGCGCCCGGCGACTACGAGTTCCAGATGCTGTACGGCATCCGCGCGGGCGAGCAGCGGCGGCTGGCGGCGGACGGCGAGGCGATGCGCGTCTACGTCCCGTACGGCGCCGACTGGTACGGCTACTTCATGCGCCGCCTCGCGGAGCGGCCCGCGAACCTGGCGTTCTTCCTCCGCTCGTTCGTGTCGCGCTGATCTTCGGACGCGTCACAGTCCCGTCGCGGGCAGGGACTTCCAGCCGCGCGTGAAGGGGGACGAGATCCGTTCGGCGACGTCGAGGTCCACGCCGACGTGCGGGTGCGCCGACAGCAGCTCCTCGAACGCGACGCGCGCCTGGAGTTTCGCCAGGTGCGAGCCGATGCAGAAGTGGACGCCGCTCGCGAAGCCCAGATGGCGCGGGATCTCGCGGGTGACGTCCAGCCGGTCGGCGGTCGGCCCGAACTCGCGCTCGTCCCGGTTCGCGGACCCGTACATCATCATGACCTTCTCGCCCGCCGGGATCTCCGTCCCGTGCAGGACGACGGGACGCGTCGTCGTCCGCGCGAGCGCCTGCACCGAACCCTCCATGCGCAGGAACTCCAGGATCGCGTTCGGCAGCAGGGACAGGTCCGCCGCCAGCAGCTCGCGCTGCGCGTGGTCGCCGTCGAGCAGCGCGACGCCGTGCGAGATCAGGTTCCCGGTCGTGTCGTTGCCGCCCGCGACCATGACGAAGCAGAAGCCGAGGACGTCCCAGTCCGTCAGCCGCTCGCCGTCCACCTCGGCGGCGGTCAGCGCGCTGATCAGGTCGTCCGCCGGGTCCGCGCGACGCGCCGCGATGACGTCGGAGAAGTAGCCGAACATCTCCGCGACCGCGTGCGCGGCGCGGGCGTCGTCGAGGGCGCCGGGGCCGAACCCGTCGTCCTGGAGCGTCGTCAGCGCCGCCACCCACGGGCCGAACCGCGCCCGGTCGGCCGCCGGGACGCCCAGCAGGTGCGCGAGCGCGAACGTCGGCAGCGCGGCGGCGAGGTCGCGGTGCAGGTCGGGCCGCCCGCCGTCGGCGGCGGCGCGCTCCATCGCGGCGATCCGGTCGCGGACGAACGCGCGCAGCAGATCCTCCAGCGCGGCGATCCGGCGCGGCGTGAAGCCGCTGCTGACCAGGCGGCGCAGCGCCGTGTGGCGGGGCGGGTCGAGCATGACGATCGTGGGCGCGAGGCCGAGCGCGCCGATCTCGTCGGGGTAGAACGTCAGGCCGCTCGCGGACGAGAAGGCCGCGTGGTCGCGGACCGCCGCCCACACGTCCTCGAACCGCGACAGCGCCCAGAACGGCGGGGCGTCGTGGCGGTGGACGGGGTCGTCGTCGCGCAGCGCGCGGTAGGCGGGGTAGGGGTCGGCCTGGAACCGGGGGTCGAACGGGTCGTACGCCATCGGCGATCCTAACGAGGGCCGTTATTAACGTGTCCGGTTAGTATCGGTCGGCATGCCGAAGGACGCAAGCGCCACCCGCGACCGGCTGCTCGCCGCCGGAGCCCGCCTCTTCGCCGCCCGCGGCATCGACGCCGCCCGCACCCGCGACATCGTCGCCCTCGCCGGACAGGGCAACGACTCCGCCGTCACCTACCACTTCGGCTCCCGCGCCGGACTCCTCGACGCCATCCTCCGCGCCGGCGTCCAACGCATGGAACCCGCCCGCCGCGCCGCCCTCCCCGCCCTCCGCGACGCGCCCCTCCCCGACGTCGTCGCCGCCGTCGTCCACCCCATCGCCGACGAACTCGCCACCCCCCACGGCCGCGACTTCCTCCGCATCGTCAACCAGGTCGCCGGACGCGCCGGACTCCGCCTCCACACCGTCCCCGAACCCATCCGCGACACCGCCCTCGCCGAACAACTCGGACTCCTCCAACACCACCTCACCCGCGACCTCCCCGAACCCCTCGCCCTCGAACGCCTCTCCCTCCACATCGCCTTCCTCGCCGCCGCCCTCGCCGACCGCGCCGCCCGCCTCGCCGCCCACCCCGACGCACCCGACCCCTCCCTCCTCGACCACCGCACCTTCACCGCCGACCTCACCGCCATGCTCACCGCCGCCCTCACCGCCCCACCCCCCAATCAATTTGCACAACCCCCCGCCACCCCATAGAGTTAAGACATCGCCGCGGGGTGGAGCAGTTCGGTAGCTCGCTGGGCTCATAACCCAGAGGTCGCAGGTTCAAATCCTGTCCCCGCT
>NZ_KB907241.1 GCF_000381885.1 Actinomadura atramentaria DSM 43919
GGGCGGCGCGCTTCGGCGCGACCAACACCTCGCCGGACTCGGGATGGACACCGTCCATCAACGCGCGCGCCCGCGCCTTGTCGGCCTCACCGCGCAGCTCTTCCCCTGCCCGGATACCGACGTCGCCCAAGCCCCCGCCGAACCACGTCAAGCGGTTCGCTGGGTCCATCCGGTACGCGGTCTGCGCGTCCCCGGCGGCCTGCGTGTGGCCGCATCCGGCGGACGCCTCCAACCGGTACTCGACCTGCTCGACGGCAGGGCCGATCACCGTCAACCACGCCACCCCGCCGTCACCTCCGCCCGCGCCTCCCGCCCCAGGATGATCTTCGTATGGCGTAGCCATACCTGGGTGCAACCCGACGATCATGATCGTCGGGTTGCACCCAGCGCAAGAGGACAGGGGGCGACAGATATCTGTTGATGGGTCAGGTCGGCCAGTCGAAGGCGAGGCAGGCCCGGGGCGGGTGGCGCGCCAGGACGCGGACGGGTTGGCCGTGCGTACCAGCGTGTTTCGTCACGAAGCTCCCGCGTGTCGTCGTGACCTCTTTCACGACGACCGCACACTTGTCCTATGACAAGAGCAGATATTCCAGAAGAAACCCCCGAACCGGAAGAGGGGGCCATCGAGTTCGACCCTCCGTCCAACGACCGCTACCTCATGGCGCTGGTGGGCGTTACCACCGGCACACTTACAGGCGAGGTGGCCCTCACCATCGACTTCGGGGGAACCGTCATCACTGGGACGGTCATCAGCCCTGCTGCGTGGCGCGACCGCTATCTGGATAGCGTCGCCAGCTTCGCACCCGACCTAGCGCAGACGATGCGCGAGTTCTACGAGGCGCAGGACGAGTCGCGCTCCGCGCCTGAAAACGAGGGCGACGAGACGCCGCCACAGCCGGAGTACTTCATCCACTTTCGTGATGCCCGGATCTACCAGGGCCAGGTGGCCCAGGCAACGACCTTTCCCCTCTGGCGAGCGCGGGTCGATCACATCGTGGGATGGTCGCTCGGCGAAGTGCGTTGACCTGACCGGGTCGCCTGCCGCCTGCGGGCCACGGGAACAGGACGGCGACAAGTAGCGGGACGGCAGCGGCTGCGCGCGGAATGTGCGCCGGACGCTCGGTGCGCCGTGGACGGCCAGGCGTAGACGATGCCGCAGTACCGTCGGATTTCCAGTGGGGCGCGGAGCCGGGTGAACTCGACCGCAGGCGTCCGCGCCCCCCACGCCGCCATCTACCGTCTCGTTCCTCGATCCAGAGCAAGGGTGTGGCCGCTGGCGAGTTGGCGCTGGGGCCGGCTTGGACGTGTTAGCGCCATGGAGTCTGGGGGAGCGCTATCGTCGCCCCCCCCAGCCGCTACATCGCCGCAGCGAGCCCCGAAGATGGCGAAACGGCCGAAGAAGAACCGCTCCAGCCGCGACAAGCAGCTTGCTCGCGAGCGGGCTCGACGCCAGGCGAGGAAGTTCACCAACCCGCTGTTTGACCAGCCGCCGCCGTTCGGGCCGTACAAGGAGTGGATCCGCGTTCCGTCTGCGGCAAACGACCTGATCGAGTACCCGGGCAAGCACGATGAGCGGTTGGACGACGGTGCCAAGGAGATGGCGGACACGCTGATCCACCTGGGCCCACGCTACAAGGGCCAAGTGCCGATCGCCGCGCTCTACCTGGAGGAACAGATCAAACGCGGTGAAGTCTTCATCGCAATCACGGGCCGTCCTGATGAGTGCCGCGAGATCCCGCTGGTCGACCTCGCCCGTGATGTTTCCGATCCTGAGTTCCTCCAGAAGTTGCGTGAGGAGTATCCGGAGGCCGATCTCCCTGAGCAGGCCCAACTCGTGACCGATGACGCGGCGGCCTTCATCCTTCACTCGGTCCATGCGTTGGGGTACCTCGTGATGGACGACGACCACGTCCTGAACCTGGCGATACCGCCGACGGCACCAGGCGGCGAGTGGATCCTCAACGGCCACGTTGAGAAGTAGGTCCTGCGCGACCTTTTCGGACATCCAGGCCCCAGTCCGCATGCCCACGTGGACACCTTCAACAGCTAGTGGCCCGTCCGAGACCTGCTCCCTGACCCAGCAGTAGCGGGCTGCGCCGTGGGCGCGGGCAGCCTAGCTGGAGGAGATCCGGCCCACCATCGAGAACTCTTCCTCCAGAGGCAGGCTGGTTCCTGGAGCGACCTGCGCGATGATCGACCACCGGCGTAACGCAAGCGGCGGCGCTACGACCGCCCCCGAGGGGCTGGCGAGCCGTCCAGCCGAGTTATCCACAGGCCACGCCGTCGGTGAGCGTAGGTGTCCGGCGCACGTTGCTAGACTCGCCGTGCTGCCCGTTCCATAGGCCGCGTGTCTCTTCGTGGGGTCCTTGCCCTGGATTCGTCCGGGGGAGCTCGCCGGATGACCATCCGTCTGGTGAGGGCTCTACCGGCCAGCCCCATCGGGCCGGGGATGGGATGACGCGATCATGAAACGGTGGGACTGGTCTCGCTGGCGCGAGAGGCTCCGCACACATGCGTGGCTGATCGAAGCTGTCGTCAAGATGATCACCTGGTTGATCATCACGACGCACCGCTAACGAGTCTGGAGCCTTGCAGCACGAACGGCCTCGTACCAGGGTTCATCCCAAGATCCTGCCGGTACGAGGCCGTTTCGTCTGTTACAGAGAGTCATCGATGTGGTGTTGCTCACATGTGACACTGCTCTGCGCGTCCAACAGTACAACAGCGCCCGAGGTCTGTAACTGCAGGTCGGCCCATGCGAC
>NZ_KB907242.1 GCF_000381885.1 Actinomadura atramentaria DSM 43919
TGAATGCTTTCGTTCTGCTGTCTCTGTGCAGTGCAGCAAGTGATTGCAACGCTTGTCGTGCATTAGCTTGATTGCGTCATGGACTGCATGTTGATGACTTTGATGGTGCGAAGTGCTAGCAATGGCACCGCTATGGGAGTACGGATGACGTGCAGAGGGAGAGCAGCATGAGCGCTGTCGATCGGTCGCGGCTGGTCCGGTGTATCGCGATCACCAACGGCAAGGGCGGGGTGGGGAAGACCACCACCACGACGCACTTGGCGGGGCTGCTCGGCCTCGCGGGGATGCGGGTGCTCGTGGTCGACCTGGACCCGCAGGGGAACGTGGGGGAGGACCTGGGGTACAACGCGGCCGGTCTCTCCGACGACGGCCGTGCGTTGGCCCGGGCGATGATGGACGACGAACCGCCGACCGTCCTGGAGGGCGTCCGCGAGAACGTCGACGTGCTGCCTGGCGGCGAACGCCTGGACGAGTTGGTCGCGGTGCTGGACGCTCGACGCCGCAAGGGCGACACCGAAGCCCCGCTCGCGCTCGCGCGGGTTCTGGCGGCCACGCCGGAGCCCTACGACTTCGTGTTGCTCGACTGCCCGCCCGGGGAGCCGCAGATCCAGGAGCTGGCGATGGCGGCCGCGCGGTGGGTCGTCATCCCCTACAAGAGCGACGAGTCGTCCCGGAAGGGTTTGAACCGCGTGGCCACCCGCATCCAGGCGGCGTGGGCGCTGAACCCCGACCTCGAACTGCTGGGCGTGTTCCTGTACGGGACGAGCAAGGGAGCCACACAGATCCGTGCCCGCGCCCGCGCGGCGATCCAGGCGGTCCTCGGGGAGAACGCGCCGCTGCTGAACACCGTGATCCGGCACCTGGAGGCACCCGCCGTCGATATCCGCGACCGCGGACAGCTCGCGCACGAGCTGGAACGCGACGTCGAAACCGGCCCGGCCTGGTACGAGCGGCTGCGCTCGGGAGTGCCGGGGCCGCGCGGCCCGGCGACGACCGCAGGCAGCCTGGCCGGGGACTTCCGCGACCTCGCCCAGGAGCTGTTCGCGCTCCTGGTCGCGCGCGAGGAAGAGGCCGAGGCCGAGGAGGCGACGGCGCGATGACCGACGAGCGCGAGAAGCCCGCTCTCGGCAGCGTCCCCGTGCAGCCCAAGGCGGCCGACCTGTCGTTCCTCAGCTCACGCAAGCCGACGCGACCGACCGCATCGACCGCATCGCCTCCGGTCTCTCCCGAGGACGGGGAGAGCCCGGCTCATGCTTCGTCCCCGCCCGCTCCCGTGGACGAACGCCCGCTCGACCGCACGGCCAGAACCGGGGAACGGCAGAAGGGCGCCGTGTCGCCCGGCCCGGTGATCGCCTACATCCCGTCCCGGCTCCGCGACCGGCTCAAACGCACCGCCGAGCGCACCGCTCGCACCTACACCGACGTGCTGTTCGACGCCGTGGACGAGCTGGACGAGCGCCTGGACGGGCTGTTCCCCGGCCGGGCGGGCGCGCCCGCCAAGTCCCTGTTCTCGGGACGCTCGACCCGCCGCCGGACGCCCACCGGACAGCGCCAGGACCCCACGGTTCAGGTCCCGATCCGCCCGCCGACACCGGACGACCTCGCCGTCCTGGACGACCGCGCCGCCCAGTTCGCGGCTGGGAACCGCTCGGAGTTCATCCGAGTCGTGCTGGACGCCTACCTGCCGCCTCGCTAGCCGAGCACGGTCGCGGTCCGGTCGCGACCCTGTCGGGCGCCTAGCGGGTACGGCGGGGGAGGGCTGCGCGGGCGAGGGCTGCGCCGCGTGCGGCGGCGGCTTGGTGTTCAGGTCCGTGCCGGGTGCTGACGACGTCGGCGATCGGCGGTGGGGTCGGGACCGCGGCAGCGTGCGGTTCGTGTTCCTGGCTGTCGTTCTGGCTGTCCTGGGGGGTGGCCGGGGGTGGCGGGTCGGGGTCGGGTTCGGGGCGGGGTGCTGGGATGAGCGCGGGCGCGGTGGTCATCGCGCCGGTGGTCATCGCGCCGGTGGTCATCGCGCCGGTGGTCATCGCGCCGGTGGTCATCGCGCCGGTGG
>NZ_KB907243.1 GCF_000381885.1 Actinomadura atramentaria DSM 43919
CCTGCCGGTACCGTTTGTCACGGTACGGATAATGCGGAAGCATGAGTACCGGATCACCACTCACGGCGCGGACGGGACGTAGCAGGCCCCCGCGAACCGGACGGTGATCTTTTCGTATCGGGCTCCATTACCCCGAAAGGAACCTCTAGGTCATGGCAGAGATCACGGTGTCCGTGAAGGGCGGACGCCGGATGAAGGCCGTCGGATCCGCAGTAGCGTCAGCCGCCGCTCTCGGATACATCGCCTGGCATGGCGGCCACACCCCCTCAGACGCCGTCGAACTGGCGGTAGTCGCCGGTTACGGCAACCTCACCGCGTTCCTCACGGGATCCATGCGGGGTTCCCGGCACCGCAGGGGGAAGCGTGCCAACTGAACTCGATTTCCTGGCGTCTCCTCCACAAGACCACCCGTTCTACCGGGAGTTCCGTTCGCTGCTCTACGAGTTCGAGAGCGAGGACCAGGTCCGGCAGGCCATGAACATGGTGCCCCGCGACTCCCACATCATCCGCGGAGTCCTTGCTGGGGAGCTCGTCCCCTCCTGGCCGTTCGTAAAGAGAGCGGCGCACCTCACGGGCAAGTCCACGAGCGACCTGAGGATTCCCTACTTCTCCCTGCTCCAGCTGGTCGACATGGAGGACTTCCCCCCCGACCCTCCAATGGCCTACCGCTTCTACGAGTTGCGCGCCGGAAACTTCCTGATGGTGGCGCGCAAGGCCGCCCGCCGCAGAACGGAACGCCCTGCCCCAGCCGCTCCGACCCCGGCCACCTACATTCATGATCTGGCGGGGGTGCAGCAGGTGTGGAGTGACGCGCCGGGCTACAACCTCAAGCCTGACCCGCTGTCGGCGCAGGACATGCCGGAGCTGCTGCAGAGGCTGCGGGAGTTCTGGGAGTGGGCGGACAAGCCAAGCATGCAGACTCTCGCGGACCGGTCAGGACAGGCGTTCTCCAAGTCGACCGTGTCGAAGATCATCCACGGCTCGGCGTCGTCGAGCCCGGCTCTCTCCCAGAAGTACGTCGCGGGCGTCATCCGAGGCTGCGGCGGTGACGAACAGGAGATCACGCGGTGGGTCACCGCGTGCCGGGTGCTGAACGCCGCGCTACGGCGCTCCCTCGGCGGTCCTCTGGTACTCGTCCGGGATCAAAGTTCCGAGTAACGGAAACCACGGCAGTGCCGTTCGGGCTCTCCTCCTCGCCTGGATTCCTGAACGGCACTGCTGGTGCGGCCGACTGGCCGCAGGGGTCACCGATCCCAGATGCGGACGCTCTCGCCGGCGCATAGGGGCTTGCCGTCAGGGCCTTTGATGTGGGGGTTGATCCAGATGGGGTGGTGGACGACCAGGGCGCCGCGGGCGGCGATCGGGAGGAGCGCGCGGATCTTGGACTCGTTGGACGCCGTGTCGCCAGTTGGCGACAACACTTCGGTCAGCGGCTGCGCGGCGATGAGCCGTTAGGCCTAGAAGGCCCACCATCTTCCCCAGGGCTGGCGGTGCTCCGGACCCCGACGCCAAGTAGCACAGCCGCCGCGCCCTGGTGCGCTACACAGTCCTACCTGGTGCTTCGCATCACTTCGTAGCCAATCGATAGCTCACCGACAGCATGGGAAGTAGTCTATCGACATCCTACTGATAGCACTG
>NZ_KB907244.1 GCF_000381885.1 Actinomadura atramentaria DSM 43919
TCATCACCGCTGCGAGGGTTCGCAACACGTTCGTCGTCCCGCACAAGCGCGACACCAAGCGCGTCCTCATCACCCCTGCGAGGGTTCGCAACGCGGTCGCGTTCCCCGCCCAGTTGATCAGTGCCTTCTGTCCTCATCGCCCCTGCGAGGGTTTGCGAACCCGGACAGTGGGGTGCTCCAGGACGGTCGGGGTTCGGGATCGCCGTCAGAGGCGGGCGGGCGTTCTCTAGAGTGCAGGGACTATGAAGATCCTCATCACCGGCGGGGCCGGGTTCATCGGGGCGACCGTTGGCTCTTGCGCGTTGGATGCCGGGCATGTGCCGGTGATCCTGGACAATCTCGTCAATGGGCGTCGGGAGTTCACTGCTGGGCGCGCGTTCTATGAAGGGGATGTTCGGGATGGCGCGCTCGTTGATCGGGTGTTCGCCGAGCATCCTGACATTGCGGCCGTCATCCACTGTGCGGCGTTGGCCGTGGTGCCGGACTCGGTCGCTGATCCGATCGGCTACTACGACAACAACGTCGTCGGTGGGCTGGAGTTGGCGCGGCATCTGATCCGCAACGGCTGCACACGGCTGGTGTTCTCGTCGTCGGCCTCGATTTATCAGACCGCCGACGACTTCACCGTCACCGAGGATTCCCCGCTCGACCCGCAGAGCCCGTACGCGCAGACCAAGGCGATGATGGAAAGGGTGTTCGCCGATGTCTCGGCCGCCACGCCGCTGCGCGTGCTGTCGCTGCGCTACTTCAACCCGATCGGCGCCGACCCCGAAATGCGGACCGGACTGCAGAATCGTCGGCCCACCCACGCGCTGGGGAAGGTCATCCAAGCGTGGAAGGCCCGCGAGCCGTTCACCATCACCGGAACCGACTGGCCGACCGCGGACGGGTCGGGCATCCGCGACTACATCCACGTCTGGGACCTCGCCGCCGCGCACCTGGCCGCCGTCACCCGATTCGACCAGGTCCTCGCGGACCGGACCTGCCTGCCCATCAATCTGGGAACCGGCCGCGGGACGACCGTCCGCGAACTGGTCGCGGAGTTCAACCGCGTCGCCGACCGGCCGGTCGAGGCGATCGAGGCCGGTCCTCGACCCGGCGACGTCGCCGGGGTCTACACCCGCAGCGACCGCGCCGCCCAGCTCTTGGGCTGGAAAGCCGAACGGACGATCGCGGACGGCATCCGCGACTCCCTCACCTGGGCGCAACGCCGCGACCACGTCCTCACCGACGACGCCTAGCCAAGAGCTCCCGACGCCACACCAAGACAACTCACAGCGACCAACCGAACACGACGAACCCCGGATTGCAGCAAACCTCCCGGGGTTTCTGCACAACCGGAGGTCTGCTGCAAAAGTCGATCCCAACCGCTACCCCTGGCCATCAGCGACCTGCGGCTTTACTCTGGGGTCCTCATCGCCCCTGCGAGGGTTCGCAACGTGAACCGCGGAGGCCGCGGCGCCGCGTCCAGGTCCTGTCCTCATCGCCCCTGCGAGGGTTCG